>CAWIPK010000001.1:0-95690 GCA_963837925.1 uncultured Chloroflexia bacterium
TTCACATCCCCACAAAAGATGACCCCGCGCCCAACCTGCCGGTATCGCTCGCAGGTCTCCAGGAAAGCGTCGTAGAAGGCCAGCTTGTAGGGCACACGGCTGAGATCGCGGCTGCCGTTTGGGAAGTAGCAGTTGATGAGCACGAAAGAGCCATAATCGGCGATGATCGTGCGCCCTTCGTCGTCGAACTCAGGGCGGCCCAGCCCATACTGTACTACGCATGGCTGCACTCGCGTCAGCAGCGCCGTGCCGCTGTACCCTTTCTTGCGTGGGCAGCCCTGCCAGTAGGCCCGGTAACCGGCGGGCGAGCGCAGGTCGGGCGGTAGCTGTTGGGGCTCGGCGCGTGTTTCCTGCAGACAGAGGATATCGGGCGTGGTCCGCTCGAGCCAGTCCAGAAAACCGGCCTTATAGATCGCACGCGCGCCGTTGATGTTCCAGGATAGCAGCCGGATTGAAGTCATGCTTTCGACCGCCTACCGCCGCCTACTGCCATTCGCAGATGGATTCGACGTAGGCAGCCGAGCCGTCTCGCAGCCAGCCGTCGAGCTGTGCCTGATCTTTCAGATTCTGGCCGCGCAGCCGCGGCACGACCACGAACCGGCAGTCGAGTTCGGGCAGGGCGGTCATGTCCCCCCAGAGCTTTTCGAACTGTGCCACGGGGAAGACGTCCTCCTGGCCGTGCCCCCAGCGTTTCTTGACCTCTTTGAGCGTGACGTAGGTCGGCATCCGGGCAGAAAGACCGCGTACCGCCGCCGAGACCTTCTCGCCGTTTCCGAGCTCCCCGCGAGTCAGCCCGAAGACCGACAGGACCTTGTCGATGTCCAGCCAAAAAGTGTTCGAGTTGTAATAGGAGAGCGCGAACTCGTCCTCTTCGCGCGGCAGCGACAGGCCTTCCAACAGGCGCACGCGTCCGTCGACCACCGCCAGCCCGCCGCCGCGGTCCTCGACTGAACGGGTAATAACCTCATTAGTCAGGGCGCCGCCCAGCCGGATGTGCAGGCCGAGCAAGGCCGGGTCCAGATCGGCGCCCAGCGTATCGATGTTGTGAACCATCAGGTGCTGCAGCGCGGGTTGCTCCGCCAGCAGACGGGCGAGGACGCCGTTTCTGAGCAGATTTGGGATCTCGTACCAGTGACCGACCGGGTGCAGACACTGCATCGGCACGTTGTCGACGTAGTCGCTGCCCTCGCCCGCCTGGTATGCCCAATCGATGAGCGCGGCGTGCAGGCTGTCGCGCATCTTCTGCGCCTGTTCGTCCAGCAATTGCTGGGGCATTTCCTCCCAGGCGAAGCGCAGATCGCGCGCCATGGGGATCAGGCGCACCCCGATGGCGCGGCCTGGAGAAAGCAGCAGCGGGCCGAGGTAGCGATAGTTCTCTTGCCGGCGCAAGAAGTCGGCGATCGGCTGGTCGGTCAGATAACTGGTGGTGATGATGTGCGGGATGGCCCGGCCGCAGCGGCGGGAAATGCGCCTGCTCTTGGCCAGATGCGCTTCGACGAAGGTGCGATGCCGGCCGGCTAGCTTGCAGAATGGGTGAAGTGCCTTGACCACTCCGGCTCCCTGCGTCCAGCGGGTGCCGATGCCGCCGGCCAGCGTTACGACAGCCGCCCGGCCGGCCGCCAGCGCCTCCAGGCCCAGCGCCTCCAGATCCCCGGGCAGTCCCTGGCTGGCGTCATACACGTCACTCGGCGCCACGTCGTGAATGTCGGTCGTCACGGGCACCCGGTTCTGGGCCAGGCCGATCCGCCCGCTGCGCAGGTCGCTGCGGATCTGCTCGTGCTGCCTGCGGTCGAAGCCGTACTCGTCGAGCAGGGCCTGCAGATCGCCCTTGCCCTCTTCTGCCCGATGCGCCTGCGGCAACAGCCGGTCGAAGAGCACCTGTACCATGCCGGCCAGCTCCGGGCGCGTGCGACAGGCAGCCCCAAAACGATCCAGCTCTGCCCGGCGCAGGGATGGCAGTTTGCGGCGATCCAGGCGCAGCAGCTCGGGTACGATCATCGCGTAGTAGCCGGCAGGGAGCAACGCGGGCGTTAGCATCTCGGCGCAGGTACCGCGCTCGTTGACCGAGAAGTCGTAAACAACCGGTTCCATCGCGAACGGCAGGGCGTTCTGAAGATTGCGCTTGGTACTCTGCATGATGGCCAGCAGGCGCTCCTGGGCGCCTTGCTTCTGCTCGGGATCGAATATGAAGCCCATGCCACCCCCGGACATCCCACCCAGCATGCAGAAACCCCAGAAGCCGGCACCGAACTCAGTCCGGGCGCGCTCGATCAGCGTCTCGGTGTAGAGGCTGCTGGCCCAGGGGACGATGGTCTGGATCGGCCCAAAAAAGTTGCGGGTGGTGATGGCGCCGATCCGCTGCACGTCTCCGGCCCGCAGCGCGGCCAGCACGTCGTCCAGCACTCGGCAAGCCTCCTGCCGTCCAAGCCATTCGCTTTCCGAGCGCAAGAGATATTTCTCGGTCACCATTTCGAGGATCGGCCCGACATTTTGCGCCATCCCACCATGAACGAGGACCAGGCTTTCCTGCAGGCGTCCGCGCGTCTCCGGCGGCACCTCGTCGAGGTCGAGGATGTGATGGCTGGGCAGCAGGCGGCCGCGGCTGATGCCGTACTCGGGATCGCCTGCCGCCGCAAGCTCGCCCTGGATCAGCTTGATACCCGGCCAGACGCCGCCCGAGTCCTGCCAACCACCGCCGGAGCCGGCCAACCACTCACCCAGGATCGCGCGCGCCGCTACCAGGCGCCGTTCGTGCTCGGCCAGCGGCCCGGTAAGCGAGCGCGCCTGGCCGGTCGCGCGCATGCAGACCGCGATCAGGCTGGCCAGCAGGTTGGTCGACACCGCGAGGCGCGAGCCTTTGGGGATGCCGTTGACCGCGCTCACCAGTTCGATGCCGCAGCCCCGGCCGACCAGGCGGGCCAGCAGATCGGCCAGGCTCTCCTGTGAGCCCTCGATACCGGGCGGGACGATACCTGCGGCGATGACGGCGGCTTTGAGCAGCCCCAGGTAATCGCGCGCGAAATCGAACACCTCAGCCAGGCTGGTGACGTCTACGGTCTGGCCCAGGTCGACGCTGGCCAGGCGCAAGAGCGGCTCGTCGATGACGCGGAAGTAGGCTTCGACGGGCGGACGCGGGCTGGTGTCGCGGCCGCGTACGCCCAGGTCGATCGAGACGTTGAGGACGCGCGCGCCCTCGGGATAGTCCATGCCCAGGAAGAAGATGTCGCTCCAGGCGCTGTGGCTGAGGTCCATGCGCACCGGCGTGGACTCTTTCAAGATCGGGAATGGGTCGGCGGCCGAGGGGCGGGCCAGCAGTTCCGCACGCACGCGTAGGGGCTGATCGGCGGGGTGGCCGACGCGGAACATCCATTGATTGCCGCGCACCGAGCGCACGCTGCGACGCACCTGGTCGGCCAGAGTCTGGAACGCCAACCGATGGTAAGCTTCGGCCAGTGCGCTGGAGAGGCCCAGATTGGGGCCGCTCTCCGCCTGTTCGCGCAGGCAGACGTCGATCGCTTCCTCGAAACGACGCAGCAGCAGGCGGCGGTAACCCTGATAGGGCACCAGCCCGCGCGCCTGCATGCCCTCCTTGGCCGGAAGGTGGAAGCGATGGATCGCGTAAAGGAACAGGGAGGCCCGCACGCGCTCGTAGAGGCTGTCGCTGGAGCGCCGCAGAGCGTCCAACTCGCTGCACTCGGCCAACAACTCCTCGAGCGAGGCCGAGCGGCAGGGCTCGTCCAGCGAGCGGTTACGGACTGCCGGGTCGGCGGATGTGATGATCTCTGTCAGGATCTGCGTCAATCTTTGGCCTCGGGCCTCACGGCTTCTCGTTCTGCATCTCTCTCAGGGCCAGCAGCTCCAGAAGCTTGGCCAGCACTTCGTCGCGATCCCGGCCGGTCAGGGCCAGCGCCAGTTGCGCCGCGAGCAGGCCATACTTGACGCCTACATCGTAGCGCCACCCTTGCACTTCCAGGGCCAGGCAGCGCTCGTGCGTGGCCAACTCGGCCAGGGCTGCCGCGAAATTGACCTTGCCCCATTCGCCCGCCTGTCTCACCATGCGATCCAGGACTTCCATGATGCCGGGCGTCAGCACGTGCATGCCGAAGAGGCATAGATAGTGGCCCACTCGCAAGCCGGGTACCAGCAGACGCTGTTCGGCTTCGGTCGGAGTCGGCTTCTCGACCACGTCCTCTACCACGTAGAGATCCTTGTGGCCGGGCGCCCGCCGGCCGCCGATGGTGCCATAGTAGGGCAGCAGGGCTTCACGCGAGGCCTGAACGCCGGACACGGTGCACGACTCCACCTGGGCCGCTTCGACCAACTGTTGGGCGCAACCCTTGTCCCCCCGGCTCACATAAAGATGATCGCCGACGAGGTGTAAGAACGGATCGCCGCCCACGAAATCGCGCGCGAGATAGACGGCCCGTCCGTAGCCCGACGGGTCGTTCTGGCGCACGAACTTCAGCCGCCCGCCATGATCGCCGGCCGCCTCGGCATAGGCCGCTTCATCGCCAGGGCAGACCACCACGCAGATCTGATCGACGCCCGCGCGCAAGGCCTCTTCGACGATAATCCGCAAGACGGGCTTTTGCTGTCCATCGCGATCGATCAGAGTCTGCAGAGGCAGGGTGCGCTGCGAACGGCCGGCGGCGGTGATCACGGCCTTGGTGACGAGCATCATTAACCCACCACATCCTCGCCGCCGTCCACGAAGATCACGGAGCCGCTGATGAAGCGCACGCTCGGCTGGCTGAGGGCGACGATCGTGGCCGCAACGTCTTCGGGAGTCGTCATGCGCCCGCTGGGATTGCGGCGCAGACTCGCCTCCAACATTTCTTCGTGGCCGGGTATCTTGCGCAGGGCCGGGGTGTCGGTCACACCCGCCTCGATGGTATTGACCAGAATTCCGCGCGGTCCCAGTTCCAGCGCGAGTTGGCGCGTGTAGGCCTCGAGGGCAGCCTTGGCGGCCCCGACCGCGCCATAATTGGGCACCACACGGTGGCTTCCCTCGCTCGTCATGCTGAAAATCCGGCTGCCCGGCCCCATCAACTCGCGGCGCACCAGGTCTTGCGTCCAGTAGACCAGGCTATTGGCCATGACGTTCATGGTCATCTCGATCTGCGGCTGGCTGATGGCTTCTTCTGGTTTATCGGCGATGAAGGGCAGCAGGGTACCGAAGGCCAGCGAGTGCATCAGCACATGGACCTTAGGGGCGGGGCCCGAGTCCTCACTCTGCAGAGCGTTCGCCAGGCCGTCCAATACTTTCGCCCGCCGATCGGGATCGGCCGCGTTGGTGTTGAAGAAGAGCGCCCGGCTGCCGCAGGCTTCGATGTCGGCGATGACCGCTTTGGCGGCCGGCAGTGTGGATCGCAGGTCGAGGTGCACCCCGCAGATGTTCATGCCGGCGGCCGCAAGAGCGCGTCCCGTCGCCGCGCCGAAGCCACTCGAAGCGCCCAAGATCAACGCCCACTTGGCTTTGAGTGTATCAGTCACCAGATCAGTCCTCCTCGGTCATCAGGATTTGGTTGAATTCCTGAGCATAAACTCTGTTCCTCTAACCTTGTCGCGCCTGGAGCGATCTACTCCGCTGCCTCAGGCCGCGCTCAGTCGCCCGCCAGCGCACGCAAGAAGAAGAGCAGATTAGCCGGACGCTCGGCCAGCCGGCGCATGAAGTACGGGTACCAATGAGTGCCGTAAGGGACGTAGATGCGCACCGTGCAGCCCTCGCTCAGCAAGCGGGCCTGAAGCTCCCGGCGGATGCCGTACAGCATTTGGAACTCATAGGCGTCCGCCGGCACCTCCTGGCGATAGGCGTAAGCGCGCGTGAAGCTGACAACCTCGCTGTCGTGCGAAGCGATGGCAACAAAGGTCTTGTTCTTCAAGGCAGCGGGCGTCATGCACAATGCGATCAGATCCTGCAGCGCACGCGTGACTTGCGCCGGGTCCTGGTACGCCACGGCCGCCGGTTCGACGTATGCCCCTTTGACAAGGCGGAAGTTGCCGAGACCCTCGTCGATCAGGGCCTGGACGTCGTCCAGGCTGCGCCGGAGGTAGCTCTGGATGACAATGCCTAAGTTCGCGTGGCTCTTGCGCAGCCGCCGGTACATCGCCAAGGTGCGCTCCGTGTAGGACGAGTCTTCCATGTCGATGCGCACGAAGTTCTTGTATTCCTCGGCCTTGGCCAGGATGCGTCCGACGTTCTCGTAGCAGAACTCGTCGCTCAAGTCCAGGCCAAGTTGAGTCGAGCTTAATGGACACGTAGCTGCTGGCCCCGGACAGGTAGAGCGCGTCCAGAGCGACGGCGTAGTCGTCGACCGCCGACTGGGCCTCGTCCTCGCTGGTCACGCTTTCGCCCAGGTGATCGAGGCTGGCGACGATTCCCCGCGCGTTGAGTTCCAGTACGGCTGCAATGGCATCGGACAACTGTTCGCCGGCCACGAAGCGCCGAGCCATGCGGCGGGACACCGGGATGCGCACGATGGCTTCTTGTAGGGTACGACTGCGCGAGAGCGCGATCAGAGCGGTACGCAGCGCTGGCATGGCAACAACTCCTAAATGAACGGGCGCCAGATCAGGCGCGCTCAGCGGTACTCAGGCAGCCAGCCCCGGTGCGCGGCGATCAAGTCGTCGACGAGATGCCAGATCTGCTCCAGATCGAGCTCGGCGGCAGTGTGCGGATCGAGCATGGCGGCGCTGTAGATGTACTGGCGCCGATGGGTGAGCGCGGCTTCGACGGTCAGACCCTGGACGTTGATGTTGGTTTGCATCAGGGCTGCGAGATGCGGCGGCAAGGCGCCGATGTGGGTCGGTTGGACCCCGTTCTTGTCGACCAGGCAAGGTACCTCGACCGTGCAGTCCCGCGGCAGATTGTCGATCAGTCCGGCATTGGGCACGTTGCCGTAGACAACCGATGGCTCGCCGGTTTCCATGCTGTGAATGATCGAGGGCGCGTACTCGCCGCTCGGCTTCAGCCCGAAGACCTCTTCGACGAAGCCGGTGAGCGGTACCTGCTCGCCCAGGTGCTCGCCCATCACCGCCAGCATTTGGGCCACAGTCTCCGGCCGCGTCAGGTCGATCGCTTCCAGCTTGTCGTGGAAGGCTTCCCACATCGCGATCTGTCTCTCGCAGCGACGGATGTATTCGTCGATCGGAATGTTGAAGCATTCCAGCAGGTCCGGGCGATCGTGGTGAATGAACCAGGGCACGTATTCCGCAAAGTGTTCGCTGGACTCGGTCACGAAGTAACCCAGCCGCATCAGCATCTCATAACGCACGCGGTTCCATTCCGGCACGCGGCCCTCAGCCACCACCTGGCGGATACGCGGATACAGGTCTTCGCTCCCCTGCGGGCTCCGGCGCTCGAAACGCAAGTAGAAGGCCATGTGGTTTATGCCGGCGCACAGATAGTTGATTTCTTCAATCGGCACGCCGATATCCTGCGCCAGTTGGTTGGCCGTCCCCTGCACGCTGTGACAGAGCCCGACTGTCTTGATGTGGCTCGCCCGATTGATCGCCCAGCAGTTCATGGCCATCGGGTTGACGTAGTTGAGGAAAGTCGTATCCGGGCAGACCTCCTCCATGTCCCGGCACATATCCAGCAGCACGGGGATCGTGCGCAACCCGCGCATGATACCGCCGATGCCGAGGGTGTCGGCGATGGTCTGCTGCAGCCCGTACTTCTTGGGAATCTCGAAGTCGACGACCGTCCCGGGCTTGTAACCCGCCACCTGGACCATGCAGATGGCGTAATCGGCGCCGTCCAGCGCGGCCCGACGGTCGGTGGTCGTCTGGATCTGCGGGTGTGCGCTTAGCGCCTCGGCGACCTTGCGCGCGATGCCTTCCGACGTAGACAGGCGCTCGCCGTCAATATCATGCAGACTGACAGTGGCGCCGGCCAGCTCGGGGTAGCTCAAGATGTCGACCAGCAAGCGCTTGGCAAACACCGTGCTGCCCGCGCCGATGAAAGCGATCTTGGGCATGAGACGCCTCCTCTATGCGCGTGAAGGTGAGCGGGATGATGCTTACGAACATGCTTACGAACAAGACCGGGGCTATTATACCACGACGAGGCGAGGAAGAGCGCTCAGGTCAAACTGGTCGATCTTGTCGGGTCCCAACGCGATCACTTGCCGGTGGATGGACTGCGCCGCTTTCTCGAGCTCGGCCACCGGCACGCCCTGGCACACGGTCGGGAGTCCGCGCAAGCGGGGCAGCCCACGCCGCAGGAGCTTGAGAACGCCCGGATAGTTGTGCGCGCGCGCAGGTGGTGGAAAGCCACGCCGATCTGCAGGACCCCTTGGTAGAGGTCGCGCACCGGGCGAGGTTCGTCGCGCCACAAGGTTTCGAGGGTTTCGTGGCACTCCCAATACTCGCCCGCGTTGAACTGCTCGAGGCCTTTCAGAAGCAGGGGCGGAGGCGGCTCATCACAGCCGGAGACGTCGCGCAGCGGTGGGTGCAGCGCCCGTTCGACCAACGCGGGCAGTTCTTCCATGAAGCGCGAGCGGGCCCAGGCGTGATCACAGCCGGCGGCGCGTGCCGCGGCCAAGCCCTGAACGTCCACGTGACTGCCGAAAGCCACGATCGGAATGGTCCGAAAATGGGGCAAGTTCTTGGCCCGCCTGACTACGTCCTGCCAGCCGGGTGTGGATCGGAGATCGATGACCACCAGCGCCGGCCAGTCCTGAATAGCCTGCCACAGACCGGGGCCGTCGGCGACGGTCGCCGCGCGCCCCCTGCCGCGCGCACGACATCCTCGATGCGCACGCTAAAAAACAGGTCAGTTTCGAGGACCGCAACCACAGGTTGGTTGTCATCAGGCAACGGACGGACCCCCAGGCTGCCTCTCGATACGGTAGGCGCACATCAGCTCGCCACGGATCATGTGATGCTCGCGGGTCACCTGGGCGTCGGCCAGCACGGTCTGCAGGAAAACCAGCTCAGAATTGCAGGCTGCGCTGAAATTGGCGGCCACGTCGTGGACGGCGCAATTGTGTTCGCGCAGCCAGAACGTGTCCTCATTCTCCTGCTCCCAGTCTGCCAGGTAGCCCTCGCTATCCAGGATGCGGGCCAACCCCGCCACCCTCTCCGCTAAGGGTTTGCCCTCGAGCTGCAGCTGTGCACCGCGAATGCGACGCTGCGCCCGGCGGTCGAACAGATGGATCACCCGATCGGCGCCTTCGCTGTCGGCTACGTAGCCCAGCAGCTCATTGGCCAGCGCGGCATAATTCTTCGGGAACAGATTCTCGGCCTGCGGGCTCAACCGATAGACATAGCTCGGCCGCCCCTTGCCACGCTGAACCAACTCATACACGACCAGCTTGTCTCGTTCGAGCGTAGTCAGGTGACGCCGGACGCCCATGCTGGTGATGCTCAACATCTCTGCCAGTTCCGCTGCCGTCAGACCACCGTGCTGCTTGAGAGCCAGAACTATCTTGCGCCTGGTTGGTTGTAGCTGATCGCCGATGGCGTCATCCAAGGAATTCCCCATATATGCTGTTTCCTCCGGTCTGGCAGGCAGAATTCACGCACGGCCCAGGGCCGATTATACCACCGAACGCGAATCATGTAAACTTCTTCAGCATTATAAGTGAGATTGTTCGAATATTGTCCCTTCCTGGGCCGGTCTCGGCGAGGTTTGACGCACCGAGCGTCCCGCGGTAAACTCAAGCCCATGCGTTGTGACGATGCCGAATCGTTCCGGCCGGCAGGCTCACATCCGCAGGCGGGGACTCTCGAATGGGGGCAGTCATGGCGGAGCCAGCGGATGAGATCATCGCATTGATTCCGGCCTACAACGAAGTCAATCATATCCAGGATGTGGTGACGCGGGCCTGCAACTACCTGCCGGTCGTCGTGATCGACGATGGCTCAACTGACGGGTCGGGAGCCGCGGCGGCCTTGGCGGGCGCCAAGGTGGTGGCGCACAAGGTCAATCGGGGTAAGGGTGTGGCCCTGAACACCGGCTTCGACTACGCCGTGGCGCGGAATGTGGCTGCCGCCCTCACACTCGACGCAGACGGACAGCATGATCCAGACGAGATACCGCTGTTCATCGAGGCCTTTCGGGCCGGGCAGGGCGATATCATCATTGGGCGGCGCACCTTCGGACAGATGCCGCGTATGCGGCAGGCTGCCAATCGTATTGGGAATTGGCTACTGGGTTTCGCCATGGGCCAACCTGTGGCTGACAATCAGAGCGGATACCGTCTACTAAGCCGGGACGTCCTGCGCACCATCCGACCGACGAGCGCTCGTTTCGAGGCGGAGGTCGAGATCCTGCTCCGAGCGCAGTTGGCCGGCTATCGGATCGCCTGGGTGCCGATAAAGACAATATACGCCGACGAGGTGAGCCATTACCGCCCGCTGCGCGACGTGCCACTCTTTTTGAAGATGGTGTGGCGGATCGGGTCGGCACGCCGCCGCGGGCGGTTCGAATGATGGGCGGAGGATGGGTGCGCATCGCAGGTGGCATTCTATGCCTGGTTCTCGGCGTCAGTTATCCGATGGCTGTTTTGCTCTGGTTGAATGCTCGCATGCGACGCCAACCGGCCTTGTCGCCGCGCCAGGTAAGCGCTGTGCTGGCCTTCAATGGCGTTTTCCCGCTGGCGCTGGTGGGCCTGGGCCTGGGTCTGCTTTCGACGCGAGTGCGGGCCATTCCGGCTTTCTGGCCGGCGCTGGCCCTGGTGGCGGTGGCTGCCGTGGTACTTTTGCTCCGGTTCTGGCGCCTGGGGCCGCGGCCCGGTGCCGCTGATCCGGCGACGAAAGGGCTGGAGCCAAGCGGAGCGCCGGACGAGGAGACGGGCGGCAATGAGGGTGACAATGGGCGAGGAATTACGCGGGCTGGTGTTTGAGGTTGCTGCCGGCGGTGCAGCCGACCAGCCACGTTGGGGTTGGATTGGGCTCGTATCGTCGGCACGCGGCCTGCGCCTGTTGACCTTGCCTTCCCGCAGCCGCGAACTTGCGCTTCAGCGCATACGCAGGCATTATGCCGCGGTGGCCCTGGCGCCTCAAGATCCGTTCCTATCCGCCGCGGCAAGTGAAGTGCAAGCTTACTTGATGGGCCAGGTGACCGATTTCGCCGTCGAGCTGGATCTGCGCGGTCACTCGACTTTCGAGTTGACTGTATGGGCCGCCACTTCTCGAATTCGCTACGGGGAAACTCGCACCTATGGTTGGATTGCCGGCCAGGTGGGTGGTGGGCCGGGCAGCGCCCAAGCCGCCGGCGCAGCCCTCGGGCATAATCCGGTCCCGCTGATCGTGCCTTGTCACCGGGTTATCGGTGCCGACGGCAGCCTGCACGGGTTTGGAGGCGGGCTGGACATGAAACGGCGCCTGCTCGCACTCGAGAACCGGCAAATGAGCTTGGGGCTTTTCTGATACCGGCCCGTGATGCAGCCCATTTGCCCCCTTGTTGCCGGTCTGAAGCTTGTGGTATAATCTCGCCGCAAGCATGGCCAGTCAGGTCGACGTACGACATAAAGCAGGGTAGCGGCCGGTCCCTTGCGCTATCCCGCCGGCAGGCAAGAGCCTGGCGAACGATTTAGGAGGCTTACGATGGTGGAAGTGGCGATTGACAGTGTGCGCATCAGTTTGATGTCGCAACACCGGATCGTTGTATTGAGAGACCTGGAATCGTCACGCTACCTACCCATCTGGATCGGCCCATTTGAAGCCGACGCGATTACGATCGAGCTGCAAGGCGTGGAAGTAGCGCGGCCGCTGACGCACGATCTTTTACGAACGGTCGTAGACAAAATGGGTGGTGAAGTAGAGCAAGTGGTGATTACTGACCTCCGCAACGACACTTTCTATGCGGAAATCACTTTGCAGGTCAACGGGGACCAGTTGAATATCGACTCTCGGCCCAGCGATGCGATCGCCCTTGCCGTTCGCACCCATGTTCCGGTTTATGTTTCTGACGAGGTCATGCAACAAGCGGCGATCACCCCGGAGCCTGACCTGGAAGGGGGTGGTGTCCCTGAAGCCGCCGAAGAGTCCGAGACGCCCGAAGCCTTCCGCGACTTCCTGGAGGGCCTTGACCTGGGCGGGCTCGGCGAAGACCACTGATTCGCAGCAGGTGAACGCGCCTACCACGTGATTCTCCGTTGCTCTCCTGCGCTTCCCGTGTAGGAGAGCGCGGCGTTTAAAGAATGTACAACCCTTAAAGAATGTGCAACCCATAAAGAGTGGGCCTCCATTCTCAGGCTACCCGCAAATAGGCTGTGCCCATGGATATGCCAGACACCCGCGCGGCCGGGCTCCTTCCTGATGGTGGCGAGAGCCGCTATGGAGCGTCCGGGGGAACGACCAGGCAGGGCGGCGGACCGTCTTCACCCGAAGGTCTGCGCAGCATCCCCGCTAACCTGGAGGCCGAAGAAGCCGTCCTGGGCTCGCTGCTGATTGACCCCGACGCGATCATCAAGGTCGCCGCGTCGCTTGCGGCCGAGGATTTCTACCGCGAGAAGAACGCCTGGATCTACCAGGCGATCCTCGATCTGCACGAGCGCCGTGAGCCGGCCGATTTTGTCACACTCTGTGACGAAATGGAGCGGCGCAGTCAACTGCAGGAGGTGGGCGGGGCAGGCTATATCACCGAGCTCATCAACAACACGCCCACAGCCGTCCACGTCGAGTACTACGCCGGCATAGTCATACGGACCGCGACCCTGCGCCGGCTCATCGGCGCAGCGGGGCAGATCACGGCCCTCGCCTATGATGATGCGCAAGATGTCGACGAGGTCGTCGACCGGGCCGAGCAGCTTATCTTCGGGGTCTCCGAGCGCCGCATCCAGCGCGATCTGACGCCGATCCGCCATATCATGGGCAACGTGGTCGAGCGGATCGACTATCTGCATCGGCACACTGGTGACCTCCTCGGTGTGCCCTCGGGCTTTGCCAAACTGGACAAGATTTTGGGCGGGTTCCAGAAGTCGGACCTGGTTATCCTCGCCGCAAGACCCTCGGTCGGCAAGACGTCGCTAGCACTGAACTTCGCCGCCAACGCGGCCAAGAAGTATGCGCAGCGGGTGGCGTTCTTCAGCCTCGAAATGAGCTCCGAGCAACTCGTACAGCGCCTCCTCAGCTCTGAGACCGGCATCAACCAACAGCGACTACGCGTCGGCGACGTCAAAGAAGAGGAATGGCTGATGCTGATGGAGGCCGCCGGCGTGCTCTCCGACACCCTTCTGTTCATCGACGATACCCCGGCCGCCTCGGTGCTGGAGCTGCGCACCAAGGCTCGCCGGCTGCAGGCCGAACACGGCCTGGATTTGGTCGTCATCGACTACCTCCAACTGATGCGCGGCGAGGGTGGGCGCAACGATAATCGCGTGCAAGAGATCAGCTATATCACCCGGTCGCTCAAAAGTCTGGCGCGCGAGCTGGAGGTGCCCCTGATCGCACTCTCCCAGCTCTCGCGCGCCGTCGAACAGCGCACCGATCACAAGCCACTGTTGTCGGACTTGCGGGAGAGCGGCTGCCTGACCGGCGATTCCCTGATAACCCTGGCCGGCACAGGCGAGCGACTGCCCATCGCCGGCTGCCTCGGCAGATCGGACCTGGCAGTCTGGACGCTTAACCCCACCACTCTTCAGCTCGAGCGTGCTATGGTGAGCAATGCCTTTTGCACCGGCCGCAAGCCGGTCCGACGGCTGATGACTGCAGCCGGCCGGACGATCAGGGCGACCGCAAATCATCGGTTCGTGAGCGCGCATGGTTGGAAGCGTCTGGATGGATTGGAGCCGGGAGAGAGGATCGCCGTGCCTTGTCCTTCGAACCCCGGCGTCGCCTGGGATCAGGTGCAGTGGGTGGCTGCCGATGGGGAAGCAGAAGTGTTCGACCTGACCGTCCCTGGACCGGCCAACTTCATCGCCAATGACATTATCGTGCACAACAGCATCGAGCAAGACGCGGACGTTGTGATGTTCATCTACCGCGAGGATATGGTGAAAGAGGACAGCGAACGGAAGAACATTGCCGACGTGATAGTGGCGAAACACCGCAACGGCCCGACCGATACCATTCCGCTTTACTTCGACCGGGAGCTGACCAAGTTCGCCGACCTGGAAATGACGCGCTCGCCACTGGACTATGGCGCGTGAAAGAGAAGATGGACGGCTTCGCAGGTTTCCCAGCGGGCAAGACGCCCGCTATCCCGCTGCCCGCTCTGTTTTTCAGCGAGCTGCTGCCCCTGATCGACAACCTCGGTGAGCTCAAGGTGACACTACATCTCTTCTGGGCGATCGCCAGGAAGCAAGGCAGCCTACGCTACGCACGCTTGAGCGAGCTTCTGGCCGACGAACGCTTGCTCGAGGGGCTGGCCACACGACGCCAGAGTGGGGAGACGGTGTTGCGGGATGGGCTGGAACGCGCGGTCGCACGCGGCACGCTGTTGCACGTGACAGTCGAGCGAGATGACCTTTTCGAACAATGGTACATGATCAACAGCCCGAACGGACGCGAGGTCATCGAAAGATTGCGTGCCGGAGAGCTTGACGTGCACATCGACCAGGCCGAGGATGTGCAGTTGAGGATGGATCGCCCCAACGTCTTCGTTCTCTACGAGCAGAACATCGGCATGCTTACGCCGATGATCGCCGACGAGCTGAGGGATGCGGAGAAGAACTATCCCGAGCAGTGGATCGTCGACGCCTTGCGCGAAGCGGTGACCGTGAACAAACGCAGTTGGCGCTACGTGGTGCGCATCCTCGAGCGATGGCGTGCCCAGGGCAAGGATGGTGGACTCCTGGAGCGGAAGGCCTCGGAGGACAGCGAAGCGCGCAAGCGCTACTACGTCCCGGAAGGCTACGAGGACTTGATCGAGCATTGAGACTGCGAGGGCGACCATTGGCTGCGATTGGGGACGCGGTGGGAGCAAGCAAATGAAGCGCGTTGGAGACTTGTTGGGCTCGGTGGGGCAACCGGGCCGGCCTGACGGGGGCCCGGACGTGGCCGGCCAGAACGCCGGCCAGGCGCCCAGCCGGCGTTCCCTTCCCATTCCTGCGGAAGAGCCGTGCCCCATCTGCAAGGGCAAGGGTTTTCTGGTCTATGACGTGCCGGCCGGGCATCCTGACTTCGGCAAACTATTGCCTTGCCGCTGTACCCAGGCGCGCGTCGCAGCACAACGTGCGCAGTCGCTGCGTGATGTCAGCAACCTTGGACAGCTTGAGCGACTTACCTTCGACACTTTTCTGCCCGAGGGCGTCAGCCTGACCTTGCCTGCCCGTGTCAACCTGCGGCAGGTCTTCGAGCTTTGCCAGGGGTTCGCCCGTAATCCTCAGGGCTGGCTGGTGCTGGTCGGCGGTTACGGCTGCGGCAAGACCCACCTTGCTGCCGCGATCGCCAACTTCCGCATCGCGCTGGGACAGCCCGCCCTGTTTGTGGTGGTGTCCGACCTGCTCGATTACTTGCGCGCTACCTATGCGCCCAGCAGCACTGTCACCTTTGACCAGCGGCTGGAGGCGATCCGCGAGGCCCCACTACTGATCCTGGACGATCTGGGCGCGCACAACAGCACCCCCTGGGCGCAGGAAAAGCTGTTCCAGATCTTGAACCATCGCTACAACGGCCGCCTGCCAACGGTCATCACCAGCAACCAGCGGCCGGAGGAGCAGGACGCGCGCATTGCGTCGCGTTTGCGGGATCTGGATCTGAGCCATGTGCAGGAGATTCTGGCCTCGGACTTCAGAAGCTCGGGACCCGGCAACGGTGAGCGGGTCATCGATAACGTCAGCACCCTCGATCTGCACGGCGACCAGCTCTTCGAGACCTTTTCTCCGCGCAAGGAATTGCGGGCTGAGGGACGGGCCAATCTGCAGAAGGTCCTGAAAACTGCGCGTGCCTTCGCAGACAAGCCCGAGGGCTGGCTGGTGTTCCAGGGTACGTGGGGCTGTGGCAAGACCCATCTGGCCGCGGCGATCGCGAATTACCAGGTGACAGCCGGCCGCGCCGCGCCGCTGTTCGTCGTGGTCCCGGACTTGTTGGACCATCTGCGGGCTACCTTCAGCCCGGCGAGCACTGCCACCCTGGATAAGGTGTTCGAGCAGGTGCGCTCGAGCCCATTGCTGATCCTTGACGACCTGGGTACCGAGAGCGCCACGCCCTGGGCGCGCGAGAAGCTGTTCCAGCTTTTCAATCATCGTTACGCGGGCCGTCTGCCTACGGTCATTACCACCTCCCACAACATGGAAGAACTGGACCCACGCCTGCGGACACGCATGCTGGACAACCGGCGCTGCACCATCTGCGCCATTCTGGCGCCCAGTTACTATGGTGGCACCAAGGCGAAGCGGAAAAACCCGGCGCCCGAGCCGGACACGACAACGATGCGCGACGACTGAACGGTCGCCGCGGTGCGTGTGGGCGAGCTTCACAAACCCCTCATCCGAATTTGACGGTTTCGCGGCCCCTGATGTAGAATCTCCTTGTTAGCACTCCGTTGCTGTGAGTGCTAAGCATCTCCGTCAATATGCCCGTTGGGCACAAACCCACAATTTAAGGAGGCTGTTGCTCTATGAACCTCAAACCGCTGGCAGATCGGTTGGTCGTCGAGCCGTCAGAGCAGGAAGAAGTCACCGCCGGTGGCATCATTCTGCCGGAAACCGCCAAGGAAAAACCGCAGCAGGGTAAGGTCGTCGCTGCGGGACCGGGCCGGACCGATGAGGACGGGAAGCGTGTCGCCATGGAGGTACAAGTTGGCGACAAGGTCCTCTATGCCAAGTATTCGGGGACCGAGATCAAGCTTGACAACAAGAAAGTGCTGATTCTGCGCGAATCTGATGTACTGGCGATCGTAGAATAAAGGAGCGAAGGCAAAATGGCAAAGCAACTGGAATTCTCGGAAGAAGCGCGCCGCAGTCTCAAGGCCGGCGTCGACATTTTGGCGGAAGCGGTCAAGGCGACGTTGGGACCCAAGGGCCGGAACGTGGCCTTGGACAAGAAGTGGGGGGCGCCCACCATCACGCATGACGGCGTGACGGTGGCCAAAGAAATCGAGCTGCAAGACCCATACCAGAATATGGGCGCGCAGTTGCTGAAGGAAGCGGCGACGAAGACCAACGACATCGCCGGCGATGGCACCACCACCGCCACGGTATTGGCCCAGGCGATTGTCAACGAAGGCCTGAAGAACGTGGCTGCCGGGGCGAACCCAATGCTGCTGAAGCGCGGCATCAGCAAGGCCGTCGTTGCGTTGGCGGAAGCCATTAAGTCGCAGGCGATCACGATCACCACCAATGAAAAGATTGCTGCCGTCGCGGCCATTTCGGCGCAGGATCCCGAGATTGGCAACCTCATCGCTGAAGTGATGGACAAGGTCGGCAAGGACGGCGTCATCACCGTCGAAGAGGCCAAGGGTCTGGCTTTCGAGACCGAGTACGTCGAAGGTATGCAGTTCGACCGTGGCTACATCAGCTCGTACTTCATCACCAACCAGGACTCGATGGAAGCGCAGTTGACGAGCCCGTACATCCTGATCACCGAGAAGAAGATCTCGGCGGCCGCGGACATCGTGCCCGTGCTCGAGAAATTGGTCCAGTTGGGCAAGCGCGAGATCGTGATCATCGCCGAGGACGTGGACGGCGAGGCGCTGGCTACGCTGGTGCTGAACAAGTTGCGCGGCATGTTCAACTGCATCGCCGTCAAGGCGCCTGGCTTCGGTGACCGGCGCAAGGCCATGCTCCAGGACATCGCAGTCTTGACCGGCGGCTCCGTCATTTCCGACGAGTTGGGACGCAAGCTCGAGACCACGCAGATCAGCGACCTGGGCCAGGCCGACAAGGTGATCGCCGACAAGGACAACACGACGATCGTCGGCGGGCTGGGTGATGCCGCAGCGATCAAGGGGCGCATCGAGCAGATCCGGGTCGAGATTGACAACACCACCAGCGACTACGACAAGGAGAAGCTGCAGGAGCGGCTGGCTCGTCTGGCCGGTGGCGTGGCCATCATCCGGGTGGGTGCAGGCACCGAGACCGAGCTCAAAGAGAAGAAGCACCGGGTCGAGGACGCTCTGAGCGCGACACGCGCCGCCGTGGAAGAGGGCATCGTGCCCGGTGGCGGCGTAGCCCTGCTCAATGCGGCGAAGGTTCTCGACGATTGCGAGAAGGACGCCGAAGGCGACGTGCTGACCGGCGTCAAGATCCTTCGCCGGGCGTTGGAAGAGCCGATGCGCCAACTGGCCGAGAACGCCGGCTACGATGGTGCGGTCGTAGTGCAGAATGTGCGCCGCTTCCAGCAGGAAAGGGGCAACCCGAACGTGGGCTTCGACGTGATGTCCGAGACCTACGACGACATGGTCGAGAAGCAGATCATTGACCCGGCCAAGGTGACCCGCGGTGGGTTGGAGAACGCAGCATCCATCGCCGCGATGATACTAACCACCGAAGCCCTGATCACCGACATTCCTGAGAAGGAAAAACCGGCCCCGGCCGGTGGCCCCAGCCCGGACATGTACTAAACCGAGCCCACTAGAAACCAGTTTCCCGGCCTCCGGGCTTGGAAACTGGTTTCGGCGATCGCTGCCCGGTCAATAAGCCTGATCAAAGGGAGAGACCCGGTCTTCGCAGGGAGGCCGGGTCTCGCTCGTCAGCGGGCATCTCGTTTTAGCAAGACCAGCGTCACGTCGTCATACTGCACGCTGTTGCTGGAAAACTCCGCCAGGGCAGCGTCGATCGACTCCGCGATCCTCGCCGCCGGCTCTTCGCGCTGCGCTGCCAGCAGGTCGGACAGGCGTTCTTCGCCAAACTCCTCGCCCTCGGCGTTCAAGGCGTCGGTGACTCCATCTGTGTAGAACAGGACCAGATCGCCTGGCGCCAGGCGCAGCACCTTCTGTTCCATCTCAACCTGCGGACTGATCCCTAAGGCGATGCCGCCGGTGATCATCGCTTCTGGCGCGCCACCTCCGGCCGGCACGTAGTAGGCCAGATTGTGGCCGGCACTGGCATAGGTCAGGGTATGCTCCCGCGCATCCAGCACCGCGTAATAGACCGTGACGAACATATCGGCCGTGCTGTCGGCGACGATCAGGGCGTTCGTGCGCTCGAGCATCGCAGCCGGCTCGCGCCCGCTCAGCGCGACCGCACGCATCAGGGTGCGCGCGAACATCATGTATAGTGCCGCCGGAATGCCTTTGTCGGAAACGTCGGCCACCAGCAGCCCCAGACCTTGTGGCAAGCCGGGCATGAAGTCGACGAAGTCGCCACCCACCTCACGCGCCGGCCGCCAGCGGTAGACGATGCAGTAGCCCGGCACCTGCGGAGCTTGCTGTGGCACCAGGCTGCGCTGGATGTCCCGTGCTAGCTCCAGTTCCCGAACCATGCGCACCTGCTCGGCCTGCAGCGACTGCAGGCGCGCATTTTCTATCGCCACCGCGGCCTGGCTGGCAATACCCGCCAGGATGCGCACCCGGCGTGGGCTGAACATGTGCGCCGAGTCGACGTCATCGGCCACCAGGGCCCCGATCACGACGTCGGCCAATATGATTGGCACGACCAGGATGGTTCGGCTGGCGAAGCGCTCGCGCCAGGCATCCGGCACCAACGGGTTGTGTTCGGCGTCGTCCACAACCAGCGGCTGGCCCGTGCGGCAAGCGTCGTCGAGCAAGGGCAGTTCGCCAGGCCGGATGACCGCTTCCTGGAAGGCATCGGCCAGGCCGGCACGCAGCGCATGGACGGTGTGTGCCCAGTAGTTCCCATCCGCAGCCAACAGTAGAACTGCGCAGCGGTCGACGCCGGCCAGCAACGGCGTCAATTGGGCCACCTGGGCCAGCGTGGTATCGATCGGCTGGAAACGGCTGACTGCATCGGCGACCTGCAGCAGCACCGTGGAAACCCAGGCTTCTTCCTGTTGCGCATTGGCCAACCGGCTGTTGTCGACGGCCGCGGCCACCTGGTGCGCGGTGCCGCTGAGCATCGCCAGCCGGCGCTCGTCAAGTACCGGGCCACGATCGCGCGTCAGACTCACGCCCATCACGCCGAAGACTCTTCCCTGGTTCAGCATTGGCAGCAAGATCAAGAGGTCACCGGGCACGAGTTCGGGCAGGATGCCAGGCAGGTCGTCCGCCCGTTCGCCGGGTCGTAAATCGAGGACGAGCGGCACCTTGTCCAAACGCAGCCGGTCGAGGGCCGGCCATTGGCCGGGGATGAAGCGCAATGCGACGTCGAGGCCCGCAGGCTGGCTCGCCAGTCCTTTCTTCAGGCCGAAGTCGGCCGCGTGATAAAAGGCATCCAGATCCTCGTTGAGAAGCCAAATCATGCACGCTTCGACGCCGGCCAGCATCGCGATGACCCGCACGGCTGCTTCGAGTACCTCGGCCACTCCGTCGGCCTGGCTTGTGGCATCTGCGACCTGCAGCATGACCGTGGTCACCCAGGCCTCTTCTTGTTGCGCTTCGTAAGCACGCGCCGAACTAACTGCCGCCGCGATCTGGTCGGCCAGGGTCCGCATCACGAACAAATCATCCTGCCCGAAGGTGCCCTTCTCGGTGCTCTGCACGTCTACGACGCCCAGGATTTCTCCTTCGACCGTCAGCGGCACGGCCAGTTCCGCACGGGTATCGGGCAGCAGGCGTGGATCGTCCGGGATGTAGCGCGGTTCGGCGGAGACGTCGTTGGCCAACAAGGGTTCGCCGTGCTGCGCGACCCAGCCGATGATGCCTTCCTTGCCGATGAGCATCGACCGGCCCTCGCGTTGCCACTTTTCGTTCAGGCCATGGCCGCTGCTGGCCTTGAAGAATGCCCGGTTGCTACCCCGTTCGACCAAGAAGATCTGCACGTGGTAGTAGCCGAAACGCGAGCCGATGAGCTGGACCACCTGGGTCAGAAGGTCGTTCAGATCCAGAATGCTGTTGATTCTGCTGCCCACCTCGGCGACGGCCATCAGGTCGTTGAGGCGCCGCTGGCCGCGCGCGTATAAATGGGCATTGTTCAGGGCAGAGGCGGATTGGTTGGCGAGGACCGTGAGCAGACGAAGATCACTTTCGTCAAAGACGTCGGGCTTTGCGTTCTGGATCGAGATCGTGCCGATGACGGAGTCGGCGACGGACAGCGGCAAGAAGACTGCCGAGCGCGGTGGTTGCTCGCTTTGGTAGCTGGGACGCGCGGGGAGGCTGTCTGCCTCAGCCCGGAAGTCATGAACAAGAAGAGGCTCGCGGCTGCGACGCAGCCAGCCGACAATGCCTTGTCCTTCCGGCACCTCGAAAGTCGCTGGAGGCTGGCGATGCCCCTCTTTCACCCATACCTTGATCCGGAAACGGTCGCCGTCGAAAAGGCCCAACTGGAAATTGTCGGTGGGCACGATCTGGCCTGCCAGGCGATAGATCAGCTCGCACAGTTCGTCCTGGTCGAGCTCGGCGTCGAGGATCGCCCGGCCCATCTCGGCTAACGTGGCCAGCTCGACCTGCCAGGTCCGGCTGTCAGCCATCCTCAGGCTGCTCCGTCACGATCCCGCGCTTGACCATGGTCACGGTGTTGCCTTCTTCCGGCGAAAAGGTGAAGCGGATTTCGTCCATCAGGTTCTTTATCAGGTGCAATCCCAGGCCACCCAGCGGTCGCTCTTCGAGTGGGCTGGCCAGGTCGGGCTGAGTGATGCTGTTCGGGTCGAAGGCGCGCCCGTAGTCGTGGATCCTGATCAATACGTCGCGGTCGCGCGTGTCAAAGTGCACCTCAAACTGCCCCCCTGTTCCATTGTAGGCGTGTTGGATCACGTTCGCGCAGGCTTCCTCGGTGGCAAGCTGCAGGTCGAACGAGGCCGCAGGGGTTACCCCTGCCCGGGCACAAGACAGTTCGATGAAGTCGATGACGCGCGCCAGATCGGCCTTCCGGCCTGGCAGCGTGATAGCCTCATGGTAGCCAGTCATGATGACGCGTGGTCCTTTGGCCGCGGCCGAAAGCAAAAAGCCGAAAGCTGGACTAACCAGCGTCCAGCTTCCATTGTTGACCGTTCGGGCCCGGATGAGGCGCCCTCGCTGATTCAGAAGCTGCCCACCGCTTCCGCCTCGGTCGCAAAGGTGTCGATCTGGGTCTTCAAGCCGGTTAATTCCAGAACCTTGTCCACTGCGGGGCTCAGCTCGGCCAGCCGTAGATCCCCACGGTTCCAGCGTCGACATGACTTCCAGGCGTTGATCAACTCGCGCAGAGCGGCGCTGCTCGTGTAGCCGACACCCGACATATTGATGACGATCTTGTAACGGCCCGAGTCCATGATTTCGCGCAGTTGGCTGCCCAGTTCCGGCGCCACGCTGCCGTCGATCCGTCCGCTGAGCCGGACGAGCGTGCATCGCTTGAGATCGACTGACGATACTTCCATGATGAGATCCTCCTCCGAAGAAAGGGAACGCATGAGACGAGGCCCCAGCAACCGGGACAGATGCAAGTATAGCATAGCCGCGGTGGGGGCACAATACCAGTTGGGGCGTAACTACTCGGCTTGAATGCGGCCTACCGCAGCCATGCCCAGGCCGAGATAGGTCCAATAGAGGAGCGACATGTGCGGATAGACCAGGTTGAAAAGATAGTGGTCGAAGAGGCCGCCGGCGATCACGCCGCTGACGGCGGCAGCCAGGCCGAGCAGCAGCGCCTCCATACGCGCGTCGAGACGCTTGCGCGAGGCCGACCAGAGGTTGGCGAAGAAGGCGACCAGGATGACCAGGAAGACGGTGACCCCCACGACGCCCATCTCTTCGGCCATCAGCAGGTAGAGGTTTGAGACGCCCACATACAGATCGGCCTCGGGCGCCCCGGTGAAGCCCACGCCGAACCAGGGGTAGCGGCCGATCAGCGTCAAGGCATCCTTGTACTCGCCGAGGCGCATCAGGGTCGCGCGATCCTGTAACTGGATCCCTTCGACAAAGTGCGCCACGTAAGCCTGAGCCTGCGGCAAGAGGAGCAACAGGGCTGCACCGGCCAGGCCCAGCAGTAACAGCCTGCGGTAACGGAGTAGCCCGACCAGGAGCAGTCCGACCGCGAGGCCAAGCAGCGATCCTCGGCTGTAGGTCAGATAGAGCGCAAGAAACTGCGCACCGAGCATGCCGGCTATCAGCGAGCGCGGTAGTACGGGAGCCTTGCTCACCAGTTGCGGCGCGGTCATTCCGGCGACGAGAATCATCAGGCCGCCCAGCACGTTCGGGTCGATCTGAGTGCCGATGGCCCGCATCGGGTTGGCGGGATCGTCCTCGATGAAGCGCAGGGCGCCCGCTCCGCCCGGGTAGTTGAAGCGTGCCAGCGCGTCCAAAATACGGATCGTCCATGTCTGGGGGAGCAGGTAAAACACGACCGCCACCGTGGCCGCGATTGCCCCGGCGACGATGATCAAGCGGGTGACGAGCAGCAGGTCGGCCCGACTGCGCAGGGTGCTCACCAGCACGAAGAAGAACAGAATGCTCAGGATGAGCTCGGCGAAATTGCGCAGCGTGGTCGTAGTGGCCGTGCCAAAGCGCAGACCGTTGGCGAAGGCGAAGAGGGCCAGCACCACGAAGATCAAGATTGGGGCTCCCAGCCTGGTCCCGCTCAACTCCCGCTCTCGGCGCGTGGCGATGCGCATTATCCAGACCAGGTAGACGGCCAGCAGGGCCACGTCGAGGAAGGTGGGCGTGAAGCCCAGCTTGAAGGGCAGGGACGCGAAAGGCAGCAGGCCGATCACGGCAAACACGGCTACCAGACCCCAGCGCAGGCTGCCCAGGATCAGCAAGCCGCCGATCAAGCTTATGGCGGCGGCCAGGGCCAGTATCGGGCCGGCGCTCGCGACCAAAAGCGCGGCGAGCAATGCCCCCGCCAAGAGAAACACGGCGATTCCGCTTGCCGCAACGCGGCGGTCGGGGTTGAAAAGGATCAGTTCAATGCGAGCCAGGCCCGAATTAATCATAGACTACGGAGTCCTTGTTGCTCTATAGACGCGCATTGTACCATATGCCTTTATTCCATCGTAATCGTCGTAATCGTGCCCAGGTTCAGGGCATCCGTTCCCTCGACCGTCACGCGCCGCGGCGCTCCCGTTTGGCCGGGATCAGACAGCACGGCCGTGAACGGGTAACCTAGTGCCGACAAGCCATCTGAGTGGCCGGTAGAACGAAGGACAGGTGCCATGGCAGCCGTTTCGAGAGCGGCCCGCCCGCCAGCGCAGTCTCTTTCACCAGCGTACTTCCACGGTGCCGAGCAGGATGCTCTGATCCTGAACAGTAGAGCCACTCGAGGTCACGGCCAGCCTCGGCATGGCCGCATCATTTGCGTTGTAGAGCCCCACCCATAGCTTATAGGTGCCGGGCAGAAGATCAGCCGGCAGCGCAATCGGGAGTTCGCTTAGGCTTCTATCATTCGGTTGCCATGCGCTCGTTGGATATTTGCCCTCAGCAGGAGGCGTGTCGAACCCGCCGGCCGGTCGGCCATTGGCGTTGACTAAATGCACAAACGCACTGTAGTCGTTCGTCGGACCGCCGTCGGCTTGCCAAAGCAACTTGACCGGCAATGTGCCGTCGCCGGCCTGGACCGCCGGCGGATAGCTGTAACCCAGCAGTTGCATCCCGTCGGCAAATGAGACTTCGAGCGGTTTCAGGCCCAGCCTTTGCACATCCAGGGGCATTGACGGCTCGATTCGTACGTTGCCCACGAATTCGGGGACCGGCTGTCCATCGGGCGATGCAGTATCCAATGGCATGCGCGTATCTGCCTGCATGAATCCGACATAGACGCGGGCCAACTCAGGGGAGTGACCGCTGACATTGCCTTGTATCGTTACCAGGTATGGATCCCGGTAAATTGTGCCGGGTATCCACAGGCTGGTCGGGTTTCGTCCCCAGCCCGCGTTGCTGGTAACGTTGCCGATTACGTCGCCATCCTCGTTCAGCAGTTGCACGAAAAGCGGCACATCCTCGGTGAAGGGCCTGGTGGTCCGCAGATACAGGGTGAGCGGTACTCCATCTCCTGGCCGGTAATGTCCACCTGGTATGTCGATGCCGACGATCTGCAGTCCGTTATCATAGTGCCGGTTCAGGACCGTGGTTTGCGCACTCACAGTGGATACGGGTGAAGGGGCGTGGTAGCTATCAGGTAGCAGCGTGGTCAGCGCGTAGGCGGAACAGATCAGCAGGCCGCACGGCAGCCACACCAATGACATTGGCTTCACAGACTTGACGGCGAAGGCCAACCAGGATGCGAGACCGGCAACCATCAACACGCCAAAGGAGCTGATTGCGGGAAACAGTAGGCGGCCCTGGCTACTGGTCGCGAAGGTTGCCCAGTATAGCATCAAGCCGCCCAGGATCACTGCCCAGGCCGCTAACAGGAGTTTCACCCGCACAGACGGGGACTTCAGTAGAGCGCCGGCGCGTCGTGGGCGGTGAACAAATACGGATGCAAGGACTCCGACCAGAGCAAGCCCGGTGAACATATCCAGGAGGCGATAGATCCACGCCGGCAGCGGTATACTGAACCAGCCAAAGAGACCCCAAAAAGAATAGCGCAGGCCCCGCATCTCACCCCACAGGCCGCGCCACGTCAGTGGCCGGGTCCTCTGCCCGTTGATACGAAGCAACGGCCCGGCGCCCAGCCAATCCCGGTATAGGTTAAAGTTGCGCCAGTACCACCAACCTGCGATCGCCACGGCAGGCAAGAGCACCAACGTACCTGCTTCTGCGAGCAGCCGCCATGTCCGTCGCTGCCAGGCCATCCACGTAATGGCTAACGCGGCCAGCGCGAACAGACCCAGGCCTTGAAGCTTGCTCAGGGCTGCCAACCCCAACAGAATACCGAGGACGAGCCACTCCCACCGGTGCACCGGCCGCTCGGCCGGAAGCACAATGAGCCGTGCCAGCCAGTAGACGCTGGCTGTGCTTGTAAAGATCATCATGCTGTCGTTGGATGCACTGGCGCCGATGAAGGCGAACTGTGGGATACTGGCCACAACCAGCATCGCAAGTATGGGCCAACCGGTCGAGTGAGGAAATGCAAGACGGGCGATGCGATAAGTCAGCCACAGGCTACCGGCCATTAGGGCCAGCGAGAACCACCGATCGACGTGCAGCGCCAGGTTGCTGCCCTGAAGAGACCACTGATGTGCGCTGTAAAGCATCAGGTTCTTGTTGCCCAAGGCAAAGGGGTTGCCAAGGTTAGCATAAGGATTGAGACGGGTGAGTTGGTCAAGATCGCTCTGATCTATGCCCGCGGTCAGCCTGCCCGCAAGGAAATAGTAGAGTGGCGCCTGAGTCCCTTCGTGGGCCCAGGGGCCGTCGCCATCCGTGCTTTGAACGGGCAGGCCACCGCCTTCAGCCAGGTGACGGACAAATGCATAGTGATACAATTCGTCAGGCGTCTCGAATGGCGGCACAACCAGGCTGTACCAGACTCCGATGCCCACAAAAAGGACGAGCACCAATCCAACAGCCAGTCGCGATCGCACGCGGAGGGGGGCCAGCCTATTGTTCGTAAGGTAGGACAAGACTCTCGTCCACATGATTGACCTCAACGCGTGACGTGTTTGCGGGCAACATCTTGCCCGACGCCGCATCGTACATCTGCACTGTCAGTCGATACGGTCCGGGTGTGGTTCCGCCATGCGCCGACATCTCGAGTTCGCTGTACTCGACGATTGTCTGGCCGGTCTGCCAGGCCGTGGTCGGCAGCGCACCATCGTACGGCTCTCGTTCGGTGATCGCCACGGTTTGCCACTGTCCGTCTGGCTTGCGGGCTGATAAGCGCACGATGTATTTTAGCTGTTGCTTCGGCTGTGCCAGTGACTGCCAGTAAAGCGTGATGGGGACTGCGCCGCCGGCAAAGAGCGGCTCCCCGATGTCAATCCCCGCCAGGCGTACCTCGGTACCAAACGTAGCGTCGAGCCGGCGTTGGGGGGCAATCGGAAGCTCCTGGAAGACGGGCGGCCGCGGCAGGAAGAGCTGCAATTCCAGAAACGAGGTCGAGCTATGAAACGGTAATTGTTTGACCTGAAACAGGTGTGAAGTCGGCCATTCTCGCGTGGGCGCCAGGAGCGCATTGAGTGGCACCATGCCTGAGTTCACGACCCACGTGCGCCGGTGCTGGCTCGACAGTACCTGCATTCTGTTGGCGCTATCCGCCATCGATCCGGCGAGCAACGGCACTCCCTGGTACCCTATGCCTGAGCCGCTCGGGGCCTCGTCGAGGGGCAGATAATAGCGCCACAAACGCATCATTTCGGGCGGGTTCAGAAGGACCAGGTCGCCAGGTTGGATTTGCCGGCGTAGATACTGGCCCAGGCCGCGGATATCGTCCTTATCGTACACGGGCGAGGCGTAGTAGTTCATCGAGCTGTAAACGCTGGCCACCAATAGCACTGCTCCGACACCGGCCCCGGCCCAGCGTCGCTTCTCCCACAGCCAGGCGAGCCCAGCGCCCACTGCCAGCAGGAAAGCTCCGCTGATCAGGCTCATGTGGCGCGCGTTCATATAGATCGGCTGGAACCGTTGCACGACCTCCAGTTCCAGGATCGGAATAATCACCAGCAGCGGCAGCAACCAGGCGTATTCCGCCCGCCGATGCCCTGGCCGCCAGCACCAGAACAAGCCGAGCAGGGCCAGTCCAGCGTAGAGCAGGTCGAGCCACCAGACCGCACGTGGGTCGACGCTCAGCCCCAGGCTGAAAGCGTTGACCAGATCCGGGACGAGCAGCCGCAACGAAAGGGCCGTGAAGTTGCTGCCCCAACCCGGGCCTTGTCGTGCGAGGTAGTTGATCGCGACCCAAGTGGCACCGAACGCGCCAAGGGTGACCACCGTCAGGATGGCGAGCCGAATGTTGCGCCGGGCCAGGCGATCGAAGATAAGGACGATCTGCACCGGCAGGATCAGCAGGGACAGAAAGTGTGTGCTGAAAAGCAGCCCGGCCGCTACCACATACGACAGCAGCCAGTAAGACGCGTCCCTGCGCGAGCCGGCCTCAGCCCAGCGCAACAGCAGGTACGTGCTGCAAAGCGCCAGGAGCGGCACCAGGGTGTACATGCGGGCTTCCTGGCCGTACCAGAGGTAAAAGGGGTTGATGGTCGCTAACAAAGCCGCTACCATCGGAGTGGCGGGTGGCAAAGCCCGCCGGCGCATCAGGTAGTGTGCCAGCGCCCAACTCATGGGAACCAGGGCAGTGGCGGCCATCACGGACAGAAAACGCAGCGCGAACTCGCTCTTTCCTGCTGTCCGCACCAGTACCCCCAGCAAGGCAAAAAAAGCGAACGGGTGTTGGTCGAGAGTGGGAGCGACGTTCGTCCCGTCTGTCAGTCCGATCTCGCCGGTCAGGAGCGTAGACCAGTCCGACTCTGCCCGTTGGAGACTAAGGCTCTCGTCCCACCACAGGCTCTTGGCATCAAGTCGGAAGGTCAGGCGTGTGAATGCGATGAGGATCAACAAGAGCAACAGTGAGCGAGTTAGTCGAAGGTGGCCGGCTCTACTCTGCGGCACGTAGGGAAGCATAACCTTCATCGGCCCGATTATACGGCCAAAGCCACGCCGTAGCAAGAAAGATCGCACTTACCGAAGCTATTGCTCCCGTCGCGTGACCGACGATCCTAGCGGCGGCCAGGGCATAATAGAGAGGAGGCTGTTGTACCTGCTCGTGCGATATGGTCGCCGTCTCGAGGTCGATGGACGGTAAACGATGCTGCTGACGCAGATAGGCGATGTATCGGAAATGGCCGCCCGCATCCGCCCCTTCAAACGGGGGTACCAGGCCCGCAAACACCAAGGCGAGGGACAAGAAGGCCACCACGAGCAGGATGATCCATACAGGCGATCGGCCTGATCTCAGCCGATCTATATCAGCCCAGTTCCTGAAACTTGCGGACACGTTCTTCATCCTCCCGAAGAGTTCAGGGATTATATCCTGCGCGAACGGATAATCACGAGGGCCCGCGGTCGCGGCAGGCTGCCCGCCGACGACATCAAGGTGATCCCGCGGTGCGTATCACAATTCCGAAGACCGGCGAAAGCATCTCTCTGGCCAACTGAGCGGCCCTGCGGCCCCTTTTTGCTCCTTTGTGGACTGCCGCAGAAAATGTCCCCGCTCGAAGATTTCTTAGGGCAGATGAAGCGACCCCAGGTCGACGCGATTATCGGCGGTAGGTGGATCTACCGCTAGATTGTGCAGGGGCGGATTCGCATATAGGCCGGCCTTCAGCTCATACGCGGCGGCGGGCACGCCGGCCGGTAACGGCAGCCGATGTCGGTCCACAACAATTTCCCCGGCCCGCCAGCGAGTCGTCGGGCTGTAGCCTCCACCCGGATCGCCGTCGTGCTGAACCAGGACCTGGCCCGCGCCGTCAATCAGGTGCACGAAGGCCTTGTAATTCGTGCTCATGTCGCGCAAGGCAAACCAGTAGAGGGTTACGTCGAGAGCATTCGTCGCGCGTGCTGGGACAACGTCGTAGCCGAGCAGCAGCGCCGCGTCCCCAACCCGTGCCTGGACGGGCAGGGGCATCCAACTGCGCCGCCCAATGCCGAGGGCATTCAGACCCAGTACGAGCGTTACCAGGGAAAGCACGACGGCCGTCCCGCGCAGGAAGGGAGCGCGGGTCTTCCAGATTGCCAGAACGATCCACAGGCAGGCCGAGAGCGTAGACAAGATGGCCCCCGCCGTCCGCGCGGGCGTGGCTCCAAACTCGAAGGTCAGGTGATGGCTGCCTGCCGGCACGTCCGTCGAAACCAGGGCCAATTCACCGGACGGATAGACCGCAGCCTGGCTGTAGTCCAGCTCCGCGTGCCAACCAGGCAGCTCGAACTGGTGCAGACGCACCGCCAAAGGCGCGCTCGAAGTCAGGCTGAGCTGGATCCCCGCGTACGAAACACTCTCGAGCCGGACCGTCGGGGCCGGCGAGGGGGCCAGGCTATCGGCCGCGCCCTCCCGCGGCCGGCCCAGCGCCCAACGCTGCTCGCTGACGGCCAGGGGCAGAAACTCGCCGGTCCAGGTCGCGCCGACTTGCCCGGCCTCATAGTCCTCGCGCCACATCCGGTCCGGCGACCACGCCTCTGCCTCGGAAATCGGCAGCGGCTGAGCCGGAAGATTAGGCAGGGCGACCAGCATCAGCGCGAGCGCGAGCACCGCCAGGAAGCCAGACCGACTCGTGGACAGCCCGCCGGCGGGCCGCGAGAGAGGGGTCACGCGCTCCGCAGTCGTCACCCCCGGCCCCAGGAGCAGCGAGGGCAGCGCCGCGCCGATGCCTAGCATGCCGAGCGCGGCCAGGGTAAGGAAGCGCCAGGGATACTGCAACTGCCCCAGTACCGAGGCCAATGGCTTCCAGATTGGCAGCGCGGCCTGCGTGATCATGAAGAGCGAGCCGAGCACCAGCAACAGGTGGAACGCGATCGTCGGGGCTCTGGCAGGCCGCGCGCCGGTTGCCAGGCGCCAGATGAGGAGGCCGAGGACCAGCAGCGCCAGTACCAGGCTCAGCCAACTGGCGGGATGGTCGGCCGCGCCTGGACCGAGCCGATAGAGGTACAGGGGAGCCATCAGGATCGCCTGGCCGAGCGGCGCCAGGTGTTGGCGGTAGCCGTCGCTGGGGCCGAGGCTCAACCCTACCGACGCGCTCTCCGTCAGGACTGGCAACCAGAGCGCGGCCGTCAGGCCAATCGCCAGAAATAGGGAACCGGCTGCGGCGATGAGGCGGCGCCAGCGCCGGCTGCCGAGCGCCAGAATCAAGAGATACAGCACGCTGACGGGCGCCATGAGGAGCGCCGTTAAGTTGTGCGTGTAGACCAGGCCGGCCCAGGCCAGGGTGCCCCATAGTAGCGGCCGCAGCGGCCTCTCTTCCCGGAAGGCTGCCGCATAGGCCCACAGGATCAGTGGCAGCCAGATGAAGGCGAACAGTTCAGGGATCGCGCCGCGTTGGTAGGCATCGGCCAGGTGGTACGGGAAGTACGTGTAGGCGATGGCGCCCAGGATTCCGCCCGCCGGTCCCCAGAGGTACCGACCGCAGCCATACGCGGCCAGCGAGGCCAACAGGAACCCGAGCCCGATGGTCAATTTGGCGGCCAGCACCGGTCCCGTTCCGAGCAGCGCCAGGGCGGCGCCGGGCCAGTAGGCCAGTGGCGCGTAGAAGTTCAGCACGCTCTGACCGTAGCCAAAGCCAAGCTCGGGGAACAGCCGTGGGTGCAGGACACCTTGCGACCAGGCCGTCGCAAGGGCCGCGATCCGGTAGATGTGGATCCGGCCATCGTCTGAGGCGAAGAAGCCGGGCCCGAGTAGCGGCCAGAGCGCCGGCAGCGCCAGGAGCAGCGCGGCCAGCCAACCCAAGGCCGGGTATGGCCGCGACCAGAGCCGCGCACGCTGGCGCACCAGCGAGATACTCGAATTCATCAACCGCCTTGTCAGAGATGAGATTGCTTCGACAGGCTGATTATAGCTGCCGAAGACAACGTGGCAAATCGCTCCCATCGTGTGCCGGTCAGCGAGAGCCGACCCGAATTTCCGTCACCAGGATCCTGTCCCCTCCGGCTTGGTTCTGCCCGTCCGGCACCGCTGCCCGCCGGCCCGTCACCGGGTCATACAGCCCGGCCAGGATGCGATATGCGCCAGGCTTAACGGCAGCCGGCACGCTGAACCGATGCGTGTCCTCAACGATCTCTCCAGTCAACCAGGCTGACGTCGGATAGACACCGCCTGCAGGCAGCGCATCCGCCTGGCCGACCGTCGCATCGTTCTGATCTACGATATGTACGAAGACCTTGTAGTCGCCCTCTGTCACGCCCAGCGCCTGCCAATACAGCTTTAGCTCCAGCGGGCTTCCGGCCTGAAACCGCCCATCATCCGCCAGATCGTAGCCGAGCAGCTCGATGCCGTCGCCGACCCTAACGTTCAGGTCGTGAGCCGGCTTGAGTGTGGGCGCTGAGACGTCCAAGGTGATTTTGGCCAACGTCGGAGAGACCTCTTGGCCCTGCGAGTTGGTCACGCGCAGGTTCTGCATGGTTTCGAACCTATACATGCCGGCCCTGAGCCAGAGTGGTCTTGGGCCCGGCGTCGCGTCAGGAATCTTCACCTGGACGGTATCGCGCACGATCTGACCCGCGGTCCATAGACGGGTAGGGTAGGTTCCGCCGCCCGGGTAGCTGTCATTTTGTGCCAACGGATGCGCACCTTCCACCGACCAGAAATGCACGAAGACACTGAAATCTTCGTGAATCGGCGCCAGTGCTTGCCAGTAAAGAGTCACGGGCACGACCTCGCCGGGATGCACGCGTTGGCTCGGAAGGTCGAAGGCGAGTAAACGCACCTCGTCGCCGTATTGAAGGTCGATGCGCTGAGCGGACGCGGGCACTTCCGCCACAACCAAGTTCGGCCGGGCATACGCCGGCCGGATGCTGGTAAACGGGACGCTGACGGCCAGTATGAAGAACAGGCCGGCCAGGGCCCCCGCGGCTGCACGCTGCCGGCGGGGCGGAATCCAGTAGAGCAGCCCCATGGCGAGCAGTAGACTGATCGCCGGCAGCGCAGGCAGCACAAGCCGTCCCGTTGAGGCAAGGGTCGACAGCGTATAGCGGATCACCGCCAATATCTCCAGGATGAGCCAGGCCGCCAACACCGCCAGTGCGACGAGCCGCCTGGAAAGGTGAGAACGACGCTTCTGCCAGCCCCAGGCAGCCAGTCCGGCGACGGCCAGCAGAGTGAGTCCGTCCAGCACGCGGTAAATCCAGTCCGGCCTGATCAGCACGTTCACGCCCCCGAACAGTCCCCAGTAACTGATGCGGAAGCCCTGAAATTCGCCCAGCAACTGGCCGACCCCCGGGGTGGCGGGTCGCCGCCCGACAAAATCCAACATGACGCTCATGCCCGTCGGATCGCCATATAATCGCCAGTTGCGCAGGTACCACCATCCGGCGATCACTAGCACGGGCAGGAAAACGCTGAGGCAGTCGACCAGCCAGGCCCTCAGAACCCTTCCGGTCCACTGCCGCCTCGCCTCCGGCCCCGTCCTCGGAAGCTCAACGATGCGGTTGTGCAGAAAAGCTGCTGCCGCGACCGGCAAGAGTGCCAGCGCGCTGAGCTTGGACAGACAGGCCAGCCCAAGGACGACACCTAAGAGCGTAAGACGTGGGCGTGTGCTGCCGTGTAGTATGAGTCGCACCAGCAGCAGCAGACCAAGCGAGGCCAGTAAGATGACCAGGTTGTCGTTGTCGACCGATGCTGCAACGAACAGGAACATCGGCAGGAAAGCGTTGAGCGCCATGGCGGTGATGGCAATGGGGCGTCGCGCCGGGAACAGCATAAGTGCCGTGAAGTAGGTGCACAGTACCGTGCCGGCGCCCAACAGCAGCGAGAAGAACCGGATCAGGTGCACGGCCAGAGTCGTACCGTGCCAGGGGAAGGCCTCTCGCTCTGTATGAACGATCAGGTTCTTGTTGTCGGGGTAGAGGGGGATGCCTATCGAAGCATGAGGATTGACATATATGAGATCAGGCAGGTCGGAGGTGTCGATCCAAGCTGTCAAGCCTGCCGCCAGGGCGTAGTAAAGCGGTGGCTGGATGCCCTCTTGCTCCCAGAGTGTTTTCACACCCACGCGTTGCACGGGCAGATTGCCGCCTTGTGCCAGATGTTCCACAAACGGGTAGTGATGCCACTCGTCGCTGGCCTCGAATACCGGATCGACGATGCTGTAGAGGGTGCCCAGGACCAGGTACATCACCAAGATCAGCACGGCCAGGCGATGCTTGGCGATCCGGTCGGCACAGGAGCGCATCCCATTGCGCGTCAACGTACGTCAACTTCCGACAGCAAGATCGTGTCGCCCGCGGGGCCGGTCAGGCGAGGATAACCATCGACGTCGCTGCGGTAGAGCCCGGTGATCAGTCGATACCGGCCGGGCGGCACGTCCAGCCGGAAGGCCAGGTTGTCGGTGATGACCTGGCCTGCCGTCAGCGTGGTGGTCGGATAAAGACCGTCGCCCGGCCAGCGGTCTCGCTGCGCCTTGACCTGCGAGCCGGAGTCCAGCAGCTGCACGAAAACGGTATAATTGGCCTTGGGCCGGCTAAGCGCACGCCAGTTCAATCCGATCTGCAGCGTATCGCCTGGTTGGGCCGTGACCGGTCCGCCGGCCGCCGCGTCACCTTCCACGGGCGTCGCCGCGCCACAGCGGCCCTTTGAGCCCGCCGGCGCGAGGCTCAAATCGACCCGTTCCAGCGACATCTCGCCCAGCGTCCCTCCAGCAGCGATGGAAGCGACGCGCGCGCCGGCTGCCGAGAAGTGGATCAGCCGCGCCCAATCCCCGAATTGCTGCTCGTCCAGTTTGTAAGCGTGCTCGACCAGGTAGCGTTCAGTGCCGCGCCAGCCCGCCTCGTCGTCGGCAGCGGCACTGCGGTCACGGGCGAGCCAGATGTCGCTGTAGCGGCTCGTCAATTCGTCCAGCAACTCGGGGTCCGCTGGCTGCTGCTCGATAGCGTACCAAGGCAAGGGCGCCCGAAGATAATCGAGGTAGTAGTCGGTGAGCACCGGGTCGGGAACGACCAGCACGGCGGAGCAGTCGGGTGCGGCCAGCCAGGGGCTCGGGCAACAAGTGAATTGGTCAGAGGCGAGCGCTTTGCCCAGCGCCGCGTTCATGGGCTGCAAGAAACGGTCCACATTGTAGGGGTCAAACCGGGCATCTCCCTGGCGATAGAGCAGCAGCAATCCCGAGCAGAGGACCAGCGCAGCGCCGCTCAACAGCGCGCCCAGCCGTGCGGTCCACTGGGGGCGGCGCCAAAGCCAGGCGAAGCCGATCAACGCCGCGGCGACCCCCGCCAGCGAAAGTGCGAGGCCGGTGGGCTCTAATGCCCAGGTGCCCTCCGGCTTGAGCTGCACCCAGGCGAAGTCCAGCGGCTGCGTGCCTGACAACAACAGCCGTAGGTGCCCCAGCACCGGCGACTGCGCGGGCGTCATGTAGAGCGCATCGATGGCCTCGCCGATGCCCCCGTAGACCTTGGCTTGTGTCAGCTCCCAATTGATCTCCCACGTCCGCACATCCACCGTCACGCCCAACACCTGTATTCCCACGCTCAGGATCAGGAGAAGGGTGACGAGGGCCGCTCCGAGGGAGCGCAGGCCGGCCGGCGCGTGGAGCTTCGGTTCGGAGGCGCCTTCCGGCGCATCGGCCAGGAGCCAGGCGAACACGGGGGCGGCGAGCAGCACGAGCAAGGGCTCGATCGGCAGCATGTAGCGCGGACCCCAACCCACGCCCCCGGACCAATACAGGTAGCGGCTGTAGCCAAGGATGTGAATACCCACCGCGGCGAGGAGGGCCAGGGCCTCCCACGGGCGGCGGCGCAGCAGAGGCACCGCGCCGGCCAGGCCCAAGAGGAGCGCCGGCGAGAACCAGAAGAGACCGCGGTACGGGCTGATCACCAGGCCGGTGCTGCCGCGCAACATGCGCTCCGGCAGGGAGCTTGACAACTGAGGATTGCTCGCGAATTCGACCACATTGCGGGCGAACAGCGAAACGTCGCGCAGGGTCGTCTGCGTATAGAACCAACCGAGCAACCAGATGGCGCTCAGCGGGACCACGAACGCCAGGCCGTCGCGCAACCACTCGACCCGGCTGCCCCGCCCACTCTGGTCGGTGCGCCAGCGCTGCCACTCGTAGCCGCCTGCAAGCAGCAGCAGCGGTGGGATGAAAGCGATGCTCACTTGCTTGTTGGTGAGCGCGATGCCCAGGGCAATGCCGGCCACCGCGGGCCAGAGCGCTCCGCGCCGGGCGGGCGGGCGATAACGCAGCAAGGCATACACCGCGACCAGGTAGGCCAGAACCGTCAGCGTCTCACGGAAAAAGCTGCGGCTGTAGGCCCAGGCACCCGTTCCCAGGGCGAAAACGGCCGCGCTAAGCAGGGCGGTCCGCCGGCGATAACCTAGCTCCAGGATACAGAGGTATATCATGGCCACCGACACGGCCATGACGAAAACCCCAAAGAACATGACGCCCTGCACCGCCGCGCCCAGCGCTCGGCCCCAGATGTAGAACGGGACGGCCAGGACCATCTGGGCCGGTTCATAGTTGGGGACCATATCGCCATGCTCGGTGATCACGCCAACGTGCGTGTAGTCCCAGTAGATCTGGTTGATCGTGAATGCGCCACGCTTGACGAAGCTGTCCGTGCCGCTGAACAGAGCCCGTTCGTCGTTGCTGACAAAAGACCCGTCGTAGGTGAGCAGGTAGACCGCGAGCGCGAGGAAGAAAACGGCGACCGCCAGGCGCCGGTCGTTCCTCAACCTGTCCAGCGAAGCCGCCATCGCGCCACCTACCTCTTGACTTCGACCGGCAATGCCAGGAACTCCCCATCCTGGCCGTTGTCCGGCGGCATCCATTTGCCGTCGGGAAATGCGTACACGCCCAACTCCACCCGCGCTGCCCGGGCGAGCTGCTCGGCCGGCAGGCGGTAGACATCCGCCAGCACCGGACCGACGGACCAGCGATCCGTGCTGTAGCGGCCCGCGCCCGGCGACCGTTTCCATTCCCAGAGCAGGTTGCCGTCCCGGTCGAGCAAGCGCAGCGCCGTCCTCAGGTCCTCCTTGATCGGCGCGCCAGCCTGCCAGTACAGCGTGACCTGGTCGACGGCCGTGCCCGGCTGCGCCGCGAGCAGGCGCAGGCCCGGTCCAAACGATGCCAGGAGGGGCGAAGCCTGGGGCGATTCGATCGCTTGCGCGGGCGGGGGCGCAAACGGGAGTAGGATGCCCGTGATCAGGGCAGCGATGGCCACGCCTCCCATCAACCCTCCCCACGCGCTCAGCGCCAACGGCGCGTGCCCTTCCGGAACCCAGGCCGCCAGGCCGGCCGTGATCAACAACGCGAGGGGCGCGAGCGCCGGGAACAGCAGCCGGCCCTGGTCCGTCCCCAGCGCAATCCGGCTGTACGAGAGGATAGACAGGACGGCCAATACCGGTGCGCCCACCAGAATCACGATGTCGATCGGCGAAGTCTCGGCGAGCAATCCTGCCTGCGCGCGCCGACGCCGGGCGAGCCAGCGCAGCCAACCGGCTCCGGCGACGGCCAGCACTGTGCCCCACAGCACGTAGAGCGGGACAGGCAGGGCGAGTTGCCCAGCGCCCCCGAACTTGCCCCAGAAGCTGAAGAACCAGCCGCGGGCCAGGCCCAGCAGTGCCGGCCCGTTCAGGGGGCCCTGGCGCTTGTCGATCGTGGCGAGCACTACCGGCCAACCCAAGGGGTCGCCAAACAGCCGCCAATTGCGCCAGAGCCAGGGGGAGATCATGGCGAGGGCAATCAGGCTGGCAAGAACCGCCTGGCCGAACGAGCGTCGAGTTGGACAGGGCACGCCCAGGATGATCAGGCACGCGATCGGCCACAGCCCGACGGTGCTGACCTTGGATAACGCGGCCAGTCCCATGCAGACGCCGCCCAGCAGGGCGCCGAGGGAGTCGCGACGCCAGGCGGCCCACAGTGCCAGCGTGATGAACATCGCGGCCAGCATGTCGTTGCTCATCGAAGCTCCGATGAACAGAGCCTCGGGCAAGAAAGCCACGAAGGCCGCGGCGGCGAGCGCCAGGTGTGGACGTCGGGGCCACATCGCCCGGCCGAGACCGTAAGTCGCCAGGGTGGTAACCAGCGCGGCCAGGATGGATACTATCCGGCCCAAATGCATGGCGAGCGCCCCTCCCCGCCACGGCCAGCTCTCCAGTGCCGTGTGGATGAAGAAATTGGGCGCAGTCGCGTCGGCGGTCAGGCCGACGTCGGGATTCGAGCGCAAGAAACTGAAGTCCATGCCGGTCCAGCTTGCCGCTCCGGCTGCAAGCAAATGATAGAGGGGAGGATGCTTGGCCTGGGTCATCGTCGTGCTCGTAGGGAGCCCGCCTTCGTGTCCGATATAGGCGGCGTAGGCGTAGTGGTCGGCTTCGTCGGGCGCCTCTCCCAGCGGGTTGAGCGCCCCGTACGCGAGGCCGAGGACGAGGCGCAGCGCCAAGATCACCGTGAGGGCTGTCCGCATGTCTTTCAGTGATTCGCTCCTGAGGATTGCCGCCGCAGGATATCACGGAACAAACAGTTCGGCAAAACCCACCTGTCCGTCTTGCCCCGGCCGGTTGCGGCTGGGGCAAGGCCGAAATGCGGCCGGTCTCGCCGTTGACTCCCCGAGGCTGAGCGCCGATGTTTGCGTGCCGTCCGGGCTGGGTTATACTGTGCGCCCGGAGGAGAATCATGCGCGAGGAGAAACCACCGCCGCGACAGGCGTACAGCCCTCTGCCCTGGGCGCGGCCGGACTGGATGATGTGGGCAGTCCTCGCTCTCGCCGCCGGGTAAATATCTGCTTGTGGTTGGCCTATACCCTCCCGAAACTGCACGGAACTTGGGCCTGCCCGTGCGCCTAGGGTCCTGCCGGGTGACCGCTTGCCGTTGGCCGAGATCCAGGTGGGCAGCCGGTAGAGCAAACCGCTGCCCTGGTTTACGGCGTTGCAACAGAGCATGTGCCGCGCGCCCCTGCTGTTGTCGCCCGCAATCGGCGATGAAGATTCTCTGAGGTGAGTGTCAGATGCTTGGTAATCCGAGCAGTACGATCGCGAAACAGGCGGCAGGCGTCCAATTTGCCCGCCTGCGTTGGGCTTGGTTGCTGCTCGTGCTGGCAGCCGCCGCCGTCTATCCGGCGCTGGCCAACAACATCGCGGCGCGGGCCTGGGACGCTGCACCCATACACGTCTACCGAGGTTTTCTCTACTCGAACGCCATTTCTGAAGGCGTGCGTTACCCGCAGTGGATCCAGTTCTTGCACGCCGGGCTGGGCAGCCCGGCAGAAGATTTCGTTCCGCCGTTGCCGTACGCAGCCATGGACTTCTTTTATCGATTGGGCCTGCCTCACAGCGCGGGCTGGCAGGTACTCATGGCGCTGGCCCTACTGGCGGCCTGTACCGGCGCCTATGCTCTGGTGCAGGCGTTGACCGGACAGAAATGGCCGGCAGTACTGGCGGGCATCACCTTTCTCTACGCGCCTTACGTTCTGCATGACGTCTTCGAGCGAGGCAGTCCGGAGGCGCTCGGAGTTTGCTTGTATCCCTGGGTACTCTGGTCGCTGATCTGGGTCGCCCGTCGACGTTCTGGCTGGTGCCTGGCGTTGGCCGCGGGAATTTGGGCGCTGTGCATCTCGACCCACGTGCTGGCGCCGCTGATGTTGGCGCCGGTAGCTGCGGCGTTGGCAGTGCTCTTGACCTGGCATTATCGGACGCCGGGCCCGTTGTTGGCGTTGCTCGCCGGGAGCTTGCTGGTCGCGTTTGTCTGGCTGCCGATCGCTTCTGAACAGGGCTGGGTACACGTGGAGCGCGATTTTAGGTCCAGCGTGGCGGATGTGCAGGCCGGCTCGATCCCACTGGATCAGTTGCTTTCTGGCCCGGCGCTCTACGACACACAGAGTGACAATAACCGGACGGTGGAGCAGGTTGGCTGGCTCAATGCGGCCCTGATGCTGGCCGGCTTTGCCGGGCTCTATGTCGCCCATCGCCGGCGACGACGCGGGCTTGCCATCGCGCTTGGGATTGGCCTGGCCGTCGGCTGGTCTGTCATATGGCTGCTGACCGGGGCGTCCGATCCAGTGTGGCGGGCGCTTGGACCCGTGCTCGAACGATTGCAGTTCCGGTCCAGGCTGCTTGGGCTGCAGGCCTTGGCGAGCGCGACGGTGGCCGGCGCGCTGTTGGCCTTGCTGCCCCGGCGCCGGCGAGCATGGGCGGGCACCGCACTGGTGACACTCGTGATTCTCACGGCCCTTCCGTCGCTTTTCGTCGACCTGCAGCATGTCTACAGCAGTGTCGGTCCTGAACTGAGCCTCGCCGAGGTCCGCCAGGCCGAGCTCGCGCAGGGGGCCCTGGCTTTCACGTCCTTTGGTGAATTCGAGCCGCGCTGGCGCACCGCGCCCTTCGACGAGCAATTCCTAAGTGCCTTGGGACCGAACTTCAGTGCCCAGACTGACCCCCTGGCCGAAGCGATCAATGGCGTCAGCGTCCAGGCGGTTGATGTGCGCGATGGCCGGTGGGACCTCGACGTGCGAGCCGATCAGGCGACGCCCTTGACGTTACACTTGTTGTATTACCCGCGCTGGCAAGCCTGGATCGATGGCCAATCAGTCGTCCTGCGGCCACAGCCAGGGTCCGGCTATGTCCAGCTCGATGCGCCGGCCGGACAGCACCACATCAGCTTGCGCTATCGCTCAACCACTGCGCAGCAGGTAGCGCTGGCGATCACTGGCCTGACGCTGGTTGCGTTACTCGTCGGCGCGGCCTGGCCTTTCTTCGGCTGGCGCCTGGAGCAGTTTAGCGCGCCCAGGCGGAGGGAGGGCGCGCTAAACGTAGATGCCGCTGGCGAGTCCGAACGGCCGCCGGGCATTTGGCTGCTCGCGGGCCTTACTGCCCTGCTGGCACTCAAGATATTCTACGTCGACGGGTCGACCACCTGGCTGCGCTGCCAATCGACGGCGCAGCACGTGTGCGGCGCGCAGGCTACCGTGGCCGTCCCGTTCGCCGGCGGGCCAAGCTTGCGCGGTTACAGCGTGTTGTCCGGCGACGTGCGTCCGGGCGGATCGATATGGCTGCAACTATTCTGGCAGGGCGAGCCGGGCCAGACAGCACGGCTGCATAGTTTCGTACACATCCGCAACAGCCAAAAGGGCTGGCCGATGGAACCGGCTACGGGGAGCGAGATCTGGGCGCAGGCAAACCATCCGGTACCAGGGGGCCTGCTGAACACCGACTTTCTGCCCGGCAAGCTCTATACTGACGACTTCCGAGTGCAATTGCCGGCAGACATACCCGTGGGCTTGTACTTTCTCGAGGTCGGATGGTACAATCCCGCGAGTGGTGAGCAGTTGGAGCCGCAACAAGACGCGGTCAAGCCGCCCTTGAACATCCTCTGGCGCTCGATTCTGCTGCCATCCATCCAGGTGCGATAGGAGCCGTGCCGCGTTCTTCGCGTACTCGATACCCGAATGCCGCTCGTGTGCGTTGGGTCCGCCGGTGAATTGCTCCTGCCTATCGGATCATTCGCGGCCCCCGCGCTCGTGTGGTGGCGTTCACGGGTCGGGATGCTCGATCGTCGTCGCTGCCAGGGGCATCGATCGACTTTAGGGTGCCAACCAGCAAGGGTTTGGGGCTGCGCATTCGAAGTCGCTGTCATGCAAGACCGTTGATCTTCTTCCTGGAGGACGCCCCATGCTGCACGGACGCAGGGTGATCGTCGTGCTGCCTGCCTACAACGCTGAAAAGACGCTTGCCGACGTCTGCCATGATATTCCCGAAGGGTTTGTCGACGAGCTGATCCTGGTGGACGATGCCAGCGCCGATCGCACGGCGCTGATCTCCAGGCAGCTTGGCTTGAGGACCATCGTCCATCCACGCAACCGAGGCTACGGAGGGAATCAGAAGACTTGCTACAAGACGGCGCTGGACCTTGGTGCAGACGTCGTCGTGATGCTGCATCCCGATTACCAGTATACCCCGAAGCTGCTCGTGGCGATGGCGTCGCTGGTCGCCATCGGCCAGTACGACGTCGTGCTGGGCTCCCGCATTCTCTCGGGCGGTGCGATCAAGGGCGGGATGCCGCTTCCGAAATACGTGGCCAACCGCATTCTGACCTTTGTTCAGAATATCCTGCTTGGCTCCAAGCTCTCCGAGTTTCACACGGGCTATCGAGCTTTCTCGCGCCAATTGCTCCTCAGCCTGCCGCTCGAGGAGAACTCGGAAGGCTTCCTTTTCGACAATCAGATGCTTGCCCAGGCCATCTTCTTTGGTTACTCGGTCGGCGAGATCTCTTGTCCGGCTCGCTATTTTCCCGAAGCCTCCTCGATCAACTATCGCAGCAGCGTGGTGTATGGATTGGGCGTCCTCAGGACCTCTTTCCAATATCTGCTGCAACGCCTGGGTCTGGCTCAGTTCCGCATTTTCTCACCCGATGGCCGCAGATTACAACTTACCATATCCGCTCATTAGCGTTCCCGATAGCGAGAGCCCGGCGAGGAAATGCGGGATCAATGCGCGGCCTGCCGCTTCGAGTTCAGCGGTCCGCGGACGGCCGAGCGAACGCACATACAATAGGAATTGCCGCCTGCATGTCCCAGCCGCCCGGGAGTGGAAACACCTTGGGCGAGGCTGGCGGACGCAGAGGGGTCAAATGGCTTCGGGTGGCGGCCAGGATGGGGTGTGATGTCGACACTGCGTGATGAACCAGGCGCCCGTGAGATGCACATTTCAGCCCCCGCCCACGTTGCGGCGCTCCTGACGCGCTCTCGTTATGCTGTCGCTTGGTGCGGCCTGGCCTATCTGCTGCTGACGCTGATCCTCACGCACCCCTTGTGGCGAGACCTGCGCCGCACCGTCGCCAGCGACGTTGTTGACCCCTTGCTCAACACCTGGATCCTGGCCTGGGACCAACACGCCCTTATCCGTGATCCGCTGCACTTGTTCGACGCCAATATTTTCTTTCCGGCTGCCAATACCTTGGCCGGCTCGGAAAACCTGCTCGGGACGGCGCTTTTGACGGCGCCGCTGGGCTTCGCCATCGGTGAGCCCGTTCTGACTTACAATCTGGCTTTCCTGTCGGCGTTCGTACTGAGCGGGCTCGGCATGTACCTGTTCGTCCTGAACCTGACGCACAGCCGGTTTCCGGCCTTCCTGGCCGGCCTGGCCTTCGCCTTCGCGCCCTACCACATGGGCGCGTTGCTGCATCTCCACCTGCTCACCGTCCAGTGGCTGCCCTTCACAGCACTGTTTCTACAGCGGTATCTGCGCCGCTCGCGACCCCGGGACCTGGTCTGGTTTGGGTTCTTCTTGTGGCTGCAATTGGCCGCTAGCTGGCACGCCGGCGCCTTTACACTCTTCGTGGTAGCCGCTATGTTGCTCTATGCCGTTGCCAGACGTGAGCTTCGGTTGCGCTCTGCGGCGGCCGTGGCTGTCGCCCTGCTTTCGGTGCTGATCCTGATCCTGCCGCTGGCGGTCCCGTACCTGCAGGCCAAGGAATTGCAGGGCCAGCGCCCTTTGAGCTTCACGACGAATTTCGCGGCGACCTATGCCGATTATCTAAGCCCGGCGGCATCCAATCGGCTGTTCGGCAATCTGCTGGCCGCCTGGCGTCAAAGGCCCCAGTTCAACCTTGAACTGCAACTCTTCCCCGGCCTGGCGACTCCCCTGCTGGCGCTCTGTGCCCTCGCCTGGCTACGGCGCAAGGGCGGGACCGAGGCCCGACGTCATGTCATCTTCTTTTGGCTGCTGGCGCTGGCCGCGATCCCACTTACGCTGGGCCCGACCGCCCAGATCGGCAGGTGGCAGCTCCCCATGCCATACAAGCTCATCGACAGGCTGTTGCCACAGTTCTCGATGTTGCGCGTACCCGCGCGCTGGGTCTCGATCACGGTGTTCGCCCTGGCGGTAGCAGCCGGTTTCGGCGCCTTCTGGCTGCTCGGCGCAGTCCGGCAGCGCTTCGGCCGCCTGGCCAGCGGTTGCCTGGCGGCCTGTCTCGCCCTGGCGCTGCTCGCCGATAGCTGGAGCGTGCCGATCCCCATCGCCTTTGCCGGCACACTACAGGACCTGTCGCCGGTATACTCCTGGTTGGCGCGTCAGCCGGGCGACTTTGGGGTGGTCGAATTGCCGCTCTTTGCTTGGCCGCGGGCCCAGTATGACGAGAGCAAACGACTCTACGCCAGCACCTTGCATTGGAAAAAGCTGGTTAACGGCAATAGTGGCGTGACGCCGGCTGCTTATCAGGCGCTCGACGTCACACTGCAAGGGTTTCCTGCGGCTCCGGCCACCGACGCCCTGGTGGCCCTGGCCCATGAGGGGGTCCGCTATCTAGTCGTCCACGCTGGACAGGGGGGATTCGATGAGGGACGCTGGGTCGCAGGCGGCAGGCAGGAGGCCGAGCGCTCGATCGCGCTTTTCCCGCGCTATCAACTGCCGGACCGGCATGAGTATGTGTACGAGATCAACCCTTACGGCGCGGCGTTGTTCACCGGTCCGGCTGCCCTGTCCGATACTCGTTGGGCGGCGACGGCCCAAAAACGCGTCGACGCTGTGTTCGGGGGCCAGATAGCCCTGATCGGTTACGAGACCCGGCAGGAAGGGGCCGACCTCGTCCTCGATTTGTACTGGCAGGCACGCGCGCCAGTGCCGGCCAGCTATAAGGTTTTCGTCCACGTTCTGAACGGCCAGGGTGAGCGTATCGCCCAGGGGGATGATTACCCCGCGGCCGGCAGCTACCTCACCACAGCCTGGCAGATTGGCGAAGCGGTGCGGGATTCGCATCGCGTCAACCTGGGCGAAACCAAGAGCGCCGCGAGCTTCCTGGTCGGCTTTTATCTGCCGGAGACCGGCGAACGTCTGCCGGTTGGCGGCTCGAACGGGCAGCCCGGCGATACCCTCACTCTGGCGCTGAACAGGTAATGTTCGCCGATCCTCAGGCTCCTACCTCCCAGCACTCCCCACGATCTGGCGGTACATCTCGAGATGACGATCGGCGATCGCCTTCCAGGCGAAATTGTCCGACAGGACCAACGCGCCCTGCGAGAGCCGCCGGGCGAGGCCGGGTTCGGTCAGCGCGCGGACGACGGCGCTCGCGGCCGCGGCCGGATCGTCTGCGGGCACCAGCAGCGCCGATTCGCCGTCGCGCAAGGCGGGAAATGCCGAATTGGCGGCTCGGGGCTCGGGCGTCGTGCCGTCCGCTGCGAGAGTGGTGATGATCGGCATGCCGTGAGCCAGGGCGGCCATCAGGCTGCCGTGGCGCAGGCTGGCGCCCTCTCGGTACGGCAGCACGGCGCAGTCCGCCGCCATAAGGTTCGCGGTGACCTCCGCCGGATCGGTGAAGCCCGTCCAGGCCACCCGTTCGCTCAGTCCCAGATCGGCAATCAACTGCTTGACGTGCGCCAGGTAGGCGACGTTGGTCGGATCACTGGCACCAGTCTGCCCGCCCACCATCAACAGGCGCGCTGGGTGGCCGGCGCGCAAAAGATCGGCCAGGCAGCGCACCAGGGTCTCCCCGCCCTTGTTGGCATTCAGGAAGCCGAAATAGGCCAACAGCCAGTCGCCGGGTCCGGCACCCCAGCGGGCACGCTGTTTCGGCCGGTCGTAGGCCGCCGGTTGGCGGCAGTCGATGTTGCTGCCGATGGGGATAGCGTGCAGGCGTTCGGTCAACCCGCTGGCGGCGACTTGTGCCCAATCAAGGGGATTCGTCGCTACCACGGCATCGCTGCCGCGGGCCAGGGCGAGGATGGTTTGCCGGCGCAGTGGCCCCGCCTTAGGAAAGAGATACGGCACCTTCAAATCGTGGAAGGTCGTGCAGAAGCGCGGCCGGCCGTGCAGCAGGCGCAGGCGCCAGGGCAAGTAGTTGACGGCCGGATGCATGCCATAGGCCGCCGCCTGGTACTGGACGTGAACGACGTCTGGCTTCAGCCCTGCCACCGTCCGGAGCGACTGGCCCCACAGGCTGCAGCCGCTTGTCATAAGCGGATGGATTGTTGGTTCGTGCGCCTCGGACGGCCGCCGCCGCTCGGCCCCGGCCAGACTGCTGGTGAGCACGTGAACCTGCGCGCCTGCTTCGCCCAGCGCCCGACCCAACGCGCGCGTATAGTCGCCCACCCCGCCTTGCATTGGAGGGTATTCGCCCGTGATGAACAGTACGCGCATGGCACCTCTGCGAGATCGGCGGCCACGCCCGAAGGGCCTTGGCCCGTGTCGCTCTGGCCCGGCTCCCGCCATCGCGCTCAGGCCGGCTGGCGCAGGCCCGTCCGTAATAGCTGGCCGTAGGCGGCGAGGCGCTGCCGCCGGAGGGGGCGTTTGGAGCCGAGCAGCCATTTGAGGCCCTCGAACAGCCACTCGCCGGCAAAACCGGCCAGCAGGAAGGCCCTTAGCCAGCCTGCCGTCGCCGCTCCGTGATATTTTCGGAAGTAACGCAGCTTGCTAGTCTGGAAGCGGATGTGGCGGGCGGCGACGGCCTGCTCGCTGGACCTGCCCTCATAGTGGGTGACGCGCGCGGTAGGCAGGTATACCGTGCCCCAGCCGGCCTCGCTGGCCCTCCGGCACCAATCCAGTTCCTCCGAATACATGAAGTAGCCCTCGTCAAAGCCACCAATCTGTTCGACCGCCGCCCGGCGCACCAGCATGGCTGCTCCAACGACCCAATCCACCGGCTGGGTCTGGTCGTCGGGAGTATCGTCCATGTGGTAGCGAGCGGCCCAGCGATTGGCCGGCCAGTGCCAGGCTAACGGGGTGCTCTCGAAGAGGGCAGTGCCGAAGGTGGGGAAGCGCCGGCGCGACGACTGCAGGCTCCCGTCTCCGTAGCGCAGTTGTGGCCCCAGTGCACCTGCCGTCGGGTGAGCGTCCATGTACGCCACCATCTCGGCCAACGCATCCGGCTCGACGCGCGTGTCGGGGTTGAGAAACAGCACGTAGCGTCCGCGGCTGAGCGCGAGCGCCTGGTTATTGCCCCTCGTGAATCCGGCGTTAGCGCTGTTTCCTAACACCTGCGCCCAGCGAAACTCGCGCTCGACCATTTCCGCGCTGCCGTCGGTCGAGGCGTTGTCGACGACGAACACCTCGCAGGAGTAGGGTAACTGGCTCGCTTCGATCGAGGCGAGGCACGCGCGCAAGAGGTCGCGCACGTTCCAGCTCACAGTAATGATGGACAGATCGGGGACCGGGTCGTCGTTCATGGAGGAAACGGGGCGCCTGATCGCCCCTGGGCGCAGCTTTCTCTTATAACTGGCGCGCAACTACAAAGTCGGCCAGCTCTTCCATTGCCTCGCGGCACTCGCCGTCCGGGAGGCTCAACAAGTTCGCCTTAGCCTGAGCCGCAAAATCGCGTGCCTCCGCCGCGGCATGCTGAATGGCCTCGGATCCGCGAATGGAGGCGATCACGCCGGCCATCGGATCCGGGCGACCATTGGCGTGCGGTGCGCCGGTGGGGTTCCGCTCCCCGGCGGCGCCGGCGTATGCCCCGTCCTGCTTGTATTCTTCCAGTTCGGCGAGCAGGGCGTCGGGCGACGGGTGCGCTTGCAGGTAGTAGAACAAGGGCAGGGTGATGATGCCCTGGCGCAGGTCGCTGCCGACCGGCTTGCCCAGCACCGCCTCGTCGCCGGTGAAATCGAGAATGTCGTCGACGATCTGGAAGGCCATGCCCAGGTGATAGCCGTAATCGTAGAGGGCTTGTTCCATGTCAGCCGGGGCAAGCGCCAGGATCGCGGCCGAGCGGGTGGCCGCGGCGAAGAGCGACGCCGTCTTGGCGAAGATGCGCCGGTAGTAGGTCTCGACGGGTTGGCGCCACTGCCCGGTCGAGAAGAGCTGGCGCAACTCGCCGTCGCAGATGATACGCAAGGTTTCGGCAAACAGCTGGACCACGCGCACGTTCTCGGTCTCGGCCGCAAAACCGGCCGAGCGGGCGAACAGATAGTCTCCGGCCAATACGGTCGCGCCCCGGCCCCAAAGGGCATTCAGGGTCGTACTGCCCCGTCGCAGCAATGCCCCGTCTATGAGGTCATCGTGCACCAGGGTCGCGTTGTGCAGCGTCTCGACGGCTGAGGCCAGGGCGATCGTCTTTTCTGAAGCCGGCCCATAGAACAGGCGGTAGGCAACCAGGGCCAGGGCCGGACGCAAGCGTTTCCCGCCACTCCCGAGCAGGTGCAGAAACGCGTCCGCCAGGGGGCCATAGGCCTCACCGCCCATGGCGCGCATCTTCTGTTCGACCCTCGTGAGGTCGTCTTGAACCAGGTCGAGAATGGCTAGTTGCTCGCTCATCTGTCCCTTTGCTGGGTAATGCTGAAGAATTGTAGCGCCGTTTCTGAGGTCTCCGCCGCCAGTGTCTCCACTTGGATATCCATGAGCTTGGCTAAAGCCCGCGCGATCAGAGGCAAATAGCCTGGTTCATTCCGCTTGCCGCGGTACGGGTGCGGGGTCAGGTACGGAGCATCCGTCTCCAGCATTAGCCGATCACGCCTTAATCGCGGCACCAGGCCATGCAGTTGGTGTGCGTTCTCGAAAGTGACCGGACCGCCGAGACTAAGCAGGAAGCCGAGAGCGTATGCCTTTTGGGCATCGGCCAGGTCACCGGAAAAGGCGTGCAACACTCCTAGCATACCTTGGCCGGGCGCCGATGTCCGTACCGTACTCACCCATTGCTCCAATTCCCACATAAGGTCGGCACTGGCCTCGCGGCTGTGCAAGATCACCGGGAGATTGAGCTCGGCTGCCAGGGCAAGCTGCGCTCGCAAGGCCGCCCTTTGCTGATGCTGCGGCACGACTTTCCAGTGGTAATCCAGCCCGATTTCGCCGATGGCTACGACGTTGGGCCGGTGTGCCAACTCGCGCAGCGCATCGAGGGCTGCTGCATCGAAGCCCGCACAGTCATTCGGGTGCACCCCCACGGCCGCGTAGATGTCCGGGTACTGTGTGGCCAGCGCCAATGCCTGGCGAGACGACTCAAGATCGACTCCCGGATTGACGATGATCTCTACCCCTGCGGCTCGCGCTCGTTCGATCACGGCATGGCGCTCGCCCTCGAACTGCGCTTGGTCGAGGTGGCAGTGCGTATCGACGATCATTCCTTTACCGTAGAGGCTTCGATGCCCACCCCGGTGTCTATCCCGGCCAGTCTGATGCCGTCCTGCAGAATCGCCTGGACCTTGTCGCCATGCGTTGTCTCGCAATAGACGCGGATCAAGGGTTCAGTCCCGGAGAAGCGAACCAGCAACCAGCCGCCATCCTCCAGAACGAACTTGTAGCCGTCGGTTGTGACCTTGTCCGTGACCGCCAGCCCACCCACCGTCTCGGGCCGCGCCGCGTCAAGCCTGGCCTTCGATTCGCGCTTTTCCTGGTCGCCGGTCAGGCGAAAATCGAGGCGGTCGTAGTAGTGCGGGCCGCCTACCAACTCAAACAGCATCGCCAGCAGTTCCGTCGGCTTCTTGCCGGTACGGCGCATTAGATCCAGCAGGTACAGGTTTGCCAGGATACCGTCGCGCTCCGGTACGTGGCCGCGAAAGGCATAGCCGCCGCTCTCTTCGCCGCCGATCATCGCGTTGTGTTCGATCATGGCGGGCGCCACGTACTTGAAACCGACCCCGGTGTTGTAAACCGGCACGCCGTAGCGTTTGCCGAGCTTGTCGAGCATGGAGGTCGTGCTCAACGTCTTCACGATCGCGCCGCGTTCGCCTCGGACTTCCAGGAAATACATGGCCAGCAGTCCATATACACGCAGTTGATCCACGAACTCGCCGTGCTCGTCCCCGAACCCGCAGCGATCAGCGTCGCCGTCCATGATGCAGACCGCGTCGACACCCAGTTCTTTGCCTTTAGCCAGTCCGGCATCCACGTTCGGGGGGATGGGCTCGGGGCGCTTCATTTGCGGGAAGATGGGATTGCGCTCATAGTGAAACTCGACGACCCGCGTCGCCCCGCCGGCAATGAAGCGCGTGATGAAGCCCGAGCCGTTGCCCCACATATTGTCCACCAGGACCGTGAAGCCGGCCTTGCGAATCGCATCCACGTCAACCAGGGAGCGAATGCGCCGATCGTAGGCTGGGATGGGATCATAGGCGTGAATCAGTTCGGCCTTCACCCCCGCTGCAAAATCGGTGCGTTTTACCCCGGCCATGTTGTCCGGGATGCGCGCCTCGATCTCCTTGAGCCCATCGGGAGGAATGGCGCCCCCGTTCGGGTCGCGGACCTTAAAGCCGTTGTCCTCGGGCGGATTGTGGCTGGCGGTTATGTTGAGCGCGCCGATCGCCCCGCGCTCTGTCACGCCGAATGAGATGATCGGGGTCGGGACGCCGCCGCCACAGAAATGGACCGGCACGCTGTTGGCTGCCAGCACCTCCGCCGCGGTCGCTGCGAATTGCTCTGAAGCGAAGCGACGATCTCCGCCGACCACGACCCCCCGCGTGTAGCCGGCCGGATAGGTGGCTTTTAGGTAATCGGCGAACCCCTGTGTGCAGCGTCGTACGTTATCGAACGTGTAGTCGTCGGCGATGCGCCCTCGCCAGCCGTCCGTCCCGAAAGTGATGGTTTCCACTGCATGCCCCCTACTTAGGTCGGTCGTTCCATTTGGCTTCAGGCACTGCCTCAGCCTACGCGTGGCGTGTGGGTTCCCGTTTGCTGCAATGCCGCCAGGTCGGCGTCCATCATGAGGTGTACCAACTCGCGAAAGTTGACCGAGGGCTTCCAGCCGAGCACGCGGCGCGCCTTGCTCGAATCGCCCACGAGCACATCAACTTCTGCCGGACGGTAAAAGTTCGGGTCGACGATCACGTACTTTTCCCAGTCCAGCCCGACGTAACCGAAGGCCTCCTCGCAAAACTCGCGCACCGAATGCGTCTCGCCCGTCGCGACGACGTAATCATCCGGATGGTCCTGTTGTAACATCAACCACATGGCGCGTACGTAATCGGGCGCCCATCCCCAATCCCGCCGGGATTCAAGGTTGCCCAGCCGCAATTCGCTGCTCAGGCCAAGCTTGATGCCGGCGACGCTGTTGGTGATCTTGTGCGTCACGAACTCCAGGCCCCGCCGCGGTCCCTCATGGTTGAACAAAATGCCCGAGCAGGCAAAAAGGTTGTAGCTCTCGCGGTAGTTGACGGTGATCCAGTGTCCATAGACCTTGGCGACGCCGTACGGGCTGCGTGGGTAGAACGGCGTCGTCTCGCGCTGCGGCACTTCTTGCACCTTACCGAACATCTCGGAACTGCTGGCCTGATAGAAGCGGATGTTCTTGTCCACCGTGCGGACTGCGTCAAGCATACGCGTGACGCCCAAGGCGGTGAATTCGCCGGTCAATACGGGCTGCTGCCAACTGGTGGGAACGAAGCTTTGCGCGGCCAGGTTGAAGACCTCGTCCGGACGGTGCTCCTGCAGGATGTGAATGATGCTTACCTGGTCGAGCAGATCGCCCTGGACAACCGTAACCCGGTCCTGTATGTGTTTGATGCGGTCGAAGTTGATAGTGCTGGTGCGACGCACCATGCCAACCACTTCGTAGCCTTTGTCCAGCAAAAAGTCTGCCAGATGCGATCCATCCTGCCCGGTAATTCCGGTGATTAGGGCTTTAGGCATCAGGGTCCTTCCCCGCTTCGGGTTTCCTCGCCGGTTGACTGCCGGCGCGTAAGTCAGATGCGCGCATCTCAAGTGGCGTCGGATCGGACGCCCCGGTATGCACTTGCTCGCGCCAATAGTCCAGTACGTCGTGCAGGCTCTGCGTGAACGGGACCTCGGCCTGCCAGCCGGTGCGAGCCCGGATCTTTGCACAGCTCCCGACCACCCGCGGCACCTCAACCGGGCGCATTCGCTGTGGGTCCTGGACCACGCTGATCGCATGCCCGGAATAGTCAAGCAAGATGTCCAACATCTCGCGCACCGAATGCCCCGTGCCCGACCCAAGGTTGTACACGTCGCCCGGCTCACCCTGGGTCAGCGCCAGGTAATAGCCGCGCACGATGTCCCGTACGTCGCTAAAGTCTCTGATCGCGTCGAGCGCTCCCACCACCATCTCGGCAGGACGTTGCCCTAGCTCTATCTCCGCAATTTGCCGGGCAAAATCGGGTGCCACAAAGCCCTGGCGCTGGCGGGGGCCGATGTGATTGAACGGCCGGACGCGCACCGTCTCCACCCCGTAGCTCAGATAGTACTGCACGCCCAAGTAATCCTGGCCGATCTTGCTGACTCCATAGGCAGTCGCCGGGCGCAGCGGCGTTTCCTCGTTGATCGGAAGATCTTCGGGCCGGATGTAGCCGTACTCTTCGCTGGAACCCACCACCAGGACCCGGCACGGCAAGCGCAACTGCGTCACGGCTTCCAGGACGTTCAATTGGGCGCGGATGTTGTTTTCGAGCGTGAACCAGGGATCGGTTCGCGAGAGCTGTGGGAGAGGCTGCGCGGCGAGATGGAAGATAGCGTCGGGCTGGGTTTCTTCGAGGACGAAGCGCGTGACCTCGAGCCGTGAGAGCTCCGCCGGAAAGATCAGCAAGCGATCACGCAGATGTTCGATGTTGTCGAGCCGGCCATAGACTGTGCCGGCGACTTGCCAGTCAGTATGGTTGAGCAGAAACTCAGCCAGGTGGCTGCCGACAAAGCCGGAAATGCCGGTGATCAGAGCCCGCAAGTGAAAGCCTCCGCGATGCATGCGCGCACGGCGCGCAGCAACTACCCGATCCGTTAGTACGTAAGGAACGCGCCGCGATTATACAGCAGGCGGACGTGAAACGCGAAACACGGATCAGCGAGCGCACACGCCTTTCGCCAATCGGCCGGTCTCCGGGCGAAAGACGAAGCGTGAAACGCCCTCGCGCTCCAGCGTTTCACGCTTCATGGATCGCCACCTCACGTATCCCCCACCCGGCACATCTCGAGCGGTGGGCTAACCCACGCTTTATGCCTCACGCCAGGCCGGCAGCCTTGCGCAACTGATCGGCCTTATCCAGTCTTTCCCAGGGGGCGTCGATATCCGTGCGGCCGAAATGCCCGTAGGCTGCGGTGGCCTTGTAGATTGGCCGGCGTAGGTCCAGGTCACGGATGATGGCGGCCGGGCGCAGGTCGAAGTGATCCTGGATCAACTGAACGATGCACTCGTCGCTCACCTTGCCGGTGCCGAAGGTTTCCACGGCCACGCTGACCGGCCGTGCGACGCCGATCGCGTAGCTGACCTGGATCTCCAGGCGTTCGGCAACTCCGGCGGCCACCAGGTTCTTGGCGACATAACGCATCATATAGGAGGCGGAGCGATCGACCTTTGTCGGGTCTTTGCCCGAGAAGCAGCCGCCGCCATGCCGGGCCACACCCCCGTACGTGTCGACGATGATCTTGCGTCCGGTCAGCCCGGTGTCCCCGGCCGGACCCCCAACCACGAAACGTCCGGTCGGGTTGACGTAGATCTTCGTGCCCTTGTCCAGATAACCATTGGGCACGCAGTATTTGATCACCCGGTCGTATATGTCCTTCTCGATCTTTTCGTGGTCGACGTCCGGGCTGTGCTGCGCGGAGACGACGATAGCATCGACGCGGACGGGCTCGCCGTACGCATACTCGACCGTCACCTGGCTCTTGCCGTCGGGGCGCAGGTATGGCAGGGTGCCGTCTCGGCGCACGCTGGCCAGGCGGCGGCACAGCTTATGCGCCAGGTCGATCGAGAGCGGCATGTAGCTCTCGGTCTCGTTGCAGGCAAACCCGAACATCATGCCCTGGTCGCCCGCGCCGATGGCTTCGATCTGGGCATCGGCCGTGGCGCCATGCTTGGCCTCCCAGGCCTTATCGACGCCGAGTGCGATGTCCGGGCTTTGCTCTTTGATGCTCACCATCACGCCGCAGGTGTCCGCATCGAAGCCGTACTTGGCGCGAGTATAGCCAATCTCACGCACGGTATCGCGCACGATGGTGGGAATATCGACATAGGTCTTGGTCGTGATCTCGCCCATCACGACGACCATGCCTGTGGTGGCGAAGGTCTCGCAGGCCACGCGCGCGTTGGGGTCATCTTTGATGATGGAGTCCAGGACCGCATCCGAAATCTGGTCACACATCTTGTCCGGATGACCCTCGGTCACCGATTCCGACGTGAAGAAGAAGGTGGGTGAACTTGCAAAAGTCGTCGTCATGGAAACCGTTTTCTCCTTTGTATGAATTATGCGTTGGCTCTCGGCCTTACAAATATCGCTCATCATACACAACCCATCACGTTCCCGATCGCCACTGCCGCAGGTATGCATCCTGCTCGTTGGTGAGGACGTCAATCGAAACGCCCATCGCCGCAAGCTTGAGGCGCGCGATCTCGTTGTCGATGTCTTCGGGCACAGCGTAGACCGCGTGCCCGAGCTTGTCATAATTCTTGACCATGTACTCGGCCGCTAGTGCCTGGTTGGCAAAGCTCATGTCCATCACGGCGCTGGGATGCCCCTCGGCCGCGGCCAGGTTCACCAGGCGGCCTTCGCCGGCCAGGAAGAGGTGTCGGCCATCGGACAGGACGTATTCGTCCAGGAACTCGCGCACCCGCCGCACTTGGACGGCCATTTTCTCTAGCGCCGGGATGTTGATCTCGACGTTGAAGTGCCCCGAATTGGCCATGATCGCTCCGTTCTTCATGGCCTCGAAGTGATGCTGATCCAGGACGTTGATGTCGCCGGTCGAGGTGATGAAAATATCACCCAGTCGGGCGGCCTCGGCCATCGGCATGACCCGGTAGCCGTCCATGACTGCTTCCAGTGCCTTCATCGGGTCGATTTCGGTGACGATCACGTTGGCGCCAAGGCCCTTGGCACGCATCGCGATGCCGCGGCTGCACCAACCGTAGCCGCCTACCACCAGGTTCTTGCCTGCGATGAGGACATTGGTGGCCCGGATGACGCCGTCCATCGTGCTCTGACCCGTGCCGTAGCGGTTGTCGAACAGGTGCTTGGTCAGGGCATCGTTAACGGCGATGACCGGGAACATCAGCTCGCCGTCTGCGGCCATGGCCCGCAGGCGGATCACGCCGGTCGTCGTTTCCTCGGTACCACCTATGACACCCGACAGAAGCTCCCGGCGGTCTTTGTGCAGCGTGCCCACCAGGTCGGCGCCGTCGTCCATTGTGATCTGCGGCCGGTGATCGAGAGCAGCCTTGATATGCGCGTAGTAGGTCTCGTTGCTCTCGCCCTTCACGGCGTAGACGGGCATTTCGTAATGCGATACAAGGGTGGCCGCGATGTCGTCCTGCGTCGAGAGCGGATTGGAGGCCGTCAAGACCACATCCGCGCCGCCTACTTGCAGCACACGCATCAGGTTGGCGGTCTCGCTGGTGACGTGCAAACAGGCTGACATCCGCAGTCCTTGAAGCGGGCGCTCCTTCTCGAAACGCTGACCGATAAGGTCAAGCACCGGCATCTCCCGCGCGGCCCATTGCATGCGGAAGCGCCCCTTGTCGGCGAGGCCGAGGTCCCTGATGTCGTAGTTTTTGCTCACTCGATCGTTCCTCCTTGGAATCCGTTAGCGCGTGCGATCATGCCCAGCCAGCGCGCGCTCGGTTTGACGGTGCGGCGCTGCGTCGTGCGATCCACGGCGATCAGCCCGAAAGTTGGCTGGTAGCCCAGCATCCACTCGTAATTGTCCATGGCCGACCAGTAGGTGTAGCCACGTACGTCCAGCCCGTCTCTGAGACAGTTCGCGACGCCCTCCAGCGCTCGCCGGACGTATTCGATGCGGCGCTTGTCGTCACTGGTACCGATGCCATTTTCGGTCACGATCACCGGCACGCGCGCCACAGCCACGGCCTCGCGGATACTAGCCTCCAGCGACTCCGGCCAAAATTCGTAGCCCATCTGCGTGAGTTCGACCCCCGCCTCGGCGGGCAGCGTGCCCCGCGGACCAACGCGCGTGCGGCTGTAGGTCTGCACGCCCACGAAGTCGTCTCCACGCAGCGCTTCGAGAAAACGGTCGTTGAGCTCCCGGCGCAGGTGTTCGGCCATGGCCTCGCCGCCCTCAACCGGCTGCACATCCTGCAGCGCAAGCGTGCAGCCCACCGGAAAACTGCCGGGCCCGGACTTGATGGCCTGCATCCCCTTGCGATGGGACGCCAGAATGGTATCGACTGCCGCCGGTGAGCTGGCGAACAGGAACGGCGTGAAGCGCTCTGACCCGATCCCCAGCCTGCGTGAGGCTTCTTGCACCCAGGCCGCCCTCCGGACCTCGTCGGGTGGGAGCATGCCTGAGTTGCGGTAGAAAAAGGGAAGGTTGCATTCGTTAATGGTACACGCGGCGCCGATCAGGTCGCCCAGATAGGCCGTCGTCCGTTCGCAGTAGCGCGCAAACCTGTCGGCTGTGGTCGCATTCTCCCAGCCGCCCGCCGAGATCAGCCAGCGCGGCGAAGTGAAATGGTGAAATGTGACCATCGGCAACAGGCCGTGCTCGTGGCAGGCGATCAGCATGCGCCGGTAGTGCTCCAATTCGGCCGGCGAAAACTGTCCCTCTTCCGGCTCGATGCGTGCCCACTCGACCGAGAAGCGATACGTGTTGAAGCCCAGCTCGGCCAACAGCGCGATGTCGTCCGAATAGCGGTGGTAGTGGTCGCAGGCATCGCCCGAAGGCTCGATGAACATGCTGCCGGGCACATGTTCTGCCAGCCAGAAGTCGCTGTTGATATTGTTGCCTTCGACCTGATGGGCAGCCGTCGCCGTGCCCCAGAGGAAGCCCTGCGGAAACTGGAACTGCTGCACCTTCATCTCCTCAACAGGTCATGGAGCTCCGGGCAATCGCCGAAGTTCTCGCGGTAGCGAGCCACGAACTCCGCCAAAGTGTAGTGGTGGTTCATTGCCCCGGCTTGCTCCAAGACGTAGGTCGCCGCCAGGACGCCCAAACGACCGCATACCTGCCATGAATAGCCACTGACGAGGCCGGTCATCAGACCGGAGCGGAACGCGTCGCCGACGCCGGTAGGATCGCGCAGGACCAGCGGGGGCACCGCCGGCACATCCACCCGCTCAGTTTTCGACCTCAGCGTGGCGCCCTGGGCGCCGCGGGTGACCACGAGCATACGCACTTCGTCCAGGATCTCCTCTTCCGATAGCCCCGTTTTGCGCTTGACCAACTCCAACTCGTAGTCGTTCACGGTCAGAGCCAGGGCATCGTGCATGCTAGCGATGATCTCGGGACCCTCCATGCGCGCCAGCTGTTGGCTGGGATCATAGATGAAGGGGAGCGCCAGCTCCTGGCACTCGAGCGCATACTTGGCCATGCCGGCCGGGTCGTTCGGCGAGATGATCACCAGATCGATGTCCGCCCGATCCAGCCCGCAGAAGCTCAGCTCACGCGCCCGGCTCATCGCTCCCGCATGGAAGCCGGCGATCTGGTTCTGGTCAAGGTCCGTCATGACGGTGAAGGTTGCGGTGAACTCGTCGGGGTAGACGCGGACGAGCGACGTATCGATCCCCTGGGCATTCAGCCAGGCCGCGAATTCGGCGAAGTCATGTCCCGCTGTGCCCATCAGCTTTGGCCGGCGGCCAAGCAGCGCGAGACTGTAGGCGATGTTGGGGCCAACGCCGCCCCGGTGCATCTGCTTGTCTTCGACCAGGAAGCTGACACTGATCTTGCCCGTATCGTTCAACAGGATGTGTTCGAGGAAATGCCCCGGATAACACATCAGGTAATCGTAAGCGATGGAGCCGGTAACGATGATGGACATGCGACCTCGAATCGTGGCCGGTGCGCCTTAGGGCCGCACGCGGCGTTGCCGCGCGGCCGCGACGGCGGACGCCAGGCTGGATGAGAAAGGTGGGTAGCAGATGCCCTCTTCCGTGATGATGCCGGTCAGGTAGCGATGGGGGGTCACGTCGAAGGCTGGGTTGTAGACCGGCACATCTTCCGGGGCGATCAGCTCGCCTCCGCAGCGCAGAACCTCGTCGCGGCTGCGCTCCTCGATCGGGATCAGGTCGCCGTGTGCCAGCGTCAGGTCAACTGTCGACGTGGGCACAACCGAATAGCATGGGACGCCGTTCTCTCTCGCCAACACAGCCAGTTTGTAGCTGCCGACCTTGTTGGCTACATCGCCGTTGGCCGCCACGCGATCCGCACCGAAGAGCACCAGATCTACCTTGCCTGCCCTCATCAACATGCCGGCCGCATTATCTGCTATCAGGGTCATTGGGATGCCGTCACGCATCAGTTCCCAGGCCGTCAAGCGCGCGCCCTGCAGACGCGGGCGAGTTTCATCGACCCAGACGTGGACGTCTTTGCCCTGGCCGGCCGCGGCGCGCACCACCCCCAGTGCTGTGCCAAATTCCACGGTTGCCAGCGATCCTGTGTTGCAGTGGTGAAGTATGTTTGCTTTCTGGGGCACGACCTCTGCCCCGCAGGCGCCCATGCGCCGGTTGATCTCCACGTCTTCGTCTGCAAGCCGCTCGGCCTCGAGGAGTACTGCCGAGCGAATCTCATCTGCTCCCGCGGGGCCCGCCGCAAGCGCCCTGGCGCGCTCGAGGATGCGAGCCGTGGCCCAACTGAGGTTGACCGCCGTGGGCCGGGCGGCATCCAGGGTGGCCTTGGCCGCGACCAAATCGTCCAGCAAGCCGTCGCCGTCGCGCGCCCGACTCTGGCGGGCGGCCAGGGCCAGGCCGAAGGCGCCGGCCGCGCCGATGGCCGGCGCCCCGCGCACAACCATGTCATGGATGGCCTCGGCCACTTCCTCGTAGCTGTTGTAGGCGGCGATCTCGAACTTGAGCGGCAGCAGGCGCTGCTCGATCATTCTGACCTGACCGTTTTCCCAGTAGACTGTGCGGCTCATCTCGCTCCAGAAATAAAAACGCCCTCCAGAGGAGGGCACGCGCGCATAGCCTTCCTCTCATCTTCCAACCATCCGCCGGGCGATGGCTGCCGGAATTGGCACCTACCTGACTGGAATTGTCGCAGATGGTGGCGTCGCGTGACGGGATGGGCAGCGCAAAGCGCGCCCAGCCGCGAGACGGAACACTGTTTGCTCCAAATGCAACCGGTCTCCGGGGCTCCAGGTGGTTGCCGGGGGTTCGCAGGGCCGTTCCCTCCCCCCCTCTCGATAAGAGTGTCCAGGAATGTTCGATTGTAAAAAAAGACCGCTAGAACACGGGCTCCAGTTTAACATGCCGCTGTTGATTTGTCAAAGAAAACGGGGTTCCATCACATGCCGAACGAGGCCAAGGCGCGCCGCAGCCGCTCTTCGACGTCGGTGACATCGCGTGGCAGACCTTGTACCGCCCGCTGGGCCTCGACGATGCTGTAGCCCAACGAGGTAAGCGCGTCGATCACGGCGGTATCGGCCTCGGTCAGTGCGGCCAGTCCCTCAGACACCTCGACCGCGCCAACTTTGTCGCGCAGCTCCAGCACAATCTTCTGGGCCGTCTTCTTGCCCAGCCCCGGCACGCGCGCCAGCACCTCGGGCTGTTCCTGACCGATCGCCAGGCGTATGGCATCCGGGCTCATGGCAGAGAGCAAGGCCAGGCCCGTTCGCGCGCCGACTCCCGCCACCCCGATCAGGGACTGAAACAGAGCCAACTCGTCTTCCGTGGCAAAGCCCACCAGGGACAGATCGTCTTCGCGCACGATCAGATGAGTGAACAGCAAGATCGGCTCGCCGATGCGCGTGCTCGCCAGCACGGTCTGCGGACAGAGAACGCGCAGGCCAAGGCCGCCAATGTTTACCACCAGGGCAGTTTGCGAACGGGCGGCAACGCGCCCTTCGAGGGAAGCGATCACTTAGCCACCGGCGGCAGGCGGAACTTGTAGCCCGCGCCGCGCACGGTCTGGATCAGCTCCGGCTGCGAAGGATCGCGCTCGATTTTCTCGCGCAGGCGGCGCACGCCGACCTCGACCAGGTTGGTACCGCCTGTGTCGTGGTAGCCCCATACTTCGCGGAAAAGGACCTCTTTGCTCACGCACTCGCCCGGCCGGCTCGCCAGGTAGTGCAGCAACCGGAACTCGATCGACGTCAGGTGGATGGCCCTGCCGTTGATCCCGACCTGCTGGCTCTCGGTGTCCAGCCTCAGTTCCCCATTGCTGATCAATTGTGGTTGGACCGGCCGTCGCGTCCAATCTATGCGGCGAAAGACGGCGTCTATTCGTGCCACCAATTCCCGGAACGTGAACGGCTTCGCAATGTAATCATCTGCGCCCAGGCTGAAGCCCTTGACCACGTCGTCCACGCTGCCCAGGGCGGTCAACATGACGATCGGCACGTCGGAGCGCCTCCGGATCTGCTCGCAGGTCTGCAGCCCATCCAAGCGCGGCATCATGATGTCGAGCAGCAGCATATCTGCCGGGTGTGCGTCGAAAGCCTGCAGTGCGGCCTCGCCGTCCGCGACGGCCTCTACCTCGTACGTTCGACCAAGAGATAGCTTGAGCAGAGAACGCAGATTCTCCTCGTCTTCGGCGATCAGGATGCGACGTCGTTTGGCATTCGTCTCAGTGCTCGATGTGCCCAAATCGGTTGTCCCCCATTTGACCGGCCGGCAAGCCCCGTCCGCAGGATCCGTCACCCTTCTTCCAGCAGCTTGCGCAGCCGCAAACTGTGCAGATGACACACGGCCACCGCGACCGCATCGGCTGCATCGTCCGGACGGGGTATCTCCTCCAGGTGCAGCATCAAGCGCAACATTTCCTGGATTTGCTTCTTGTCGGCGTTCCCATATCCTACCAGGGCCTGCTTGACCTCGCTCGGCTTGTACTCATATATGGCCAGCCCTGTCTGGGCCGCGGCCAGCAGGACCACGCCACGCGCCTGTCCGACAGTAAGTGCGGTAGTGACGTTGCGCCCGAAGAAGAGCTGCTCGACGGCCATGCTTTCCGGGGCGTCAGCGCGGATGAGCGCCGTGACTCCCTGATAGATCGTGTTCAGTCGTTCGGGCATCGGTTCCCCGGCGGGTGTCACAATCGCGCCATAGCGGATGAGCTTCGCCTCACCGCTTACGGCTTCGTCCTCGACCAACCCGAAGCCGGTCGTCGCGATCCCCGGATCGATACCCAGCACAATCACCCTTAGGTCGCCATCTTGGCGAGGACGTCGTCGGTGATATTGAGGTTGGAGTAGACTTTTACGACATCGTCCAGGTCTTCGATCGCTTCGATCTGATTCATCACCTGCAGCGTATCGGCCGGACTGAGGTCGATCAGGGTCTTGGCAACCATCGTCAGCTCGGCGCTCTCGATCTCGTAATGCGCGTCTTGAAAGGCTTGCCTTACAACCTGCAGGTCAGCTGGCTGAGTGTAGATTTCAGCATTCTCTTCACCGAGGACCACGTCTTCGGCTCCCGCTTCGATCGCCAGCTCGAACAGCTTGTCCTGGTCGACGTCTGCCAGCGGGATGCTGATGTAACCCCGGCTCTCGAACAGCCAGGCGACGCTGCCCGATTCGCCCAGATTCCCACCGCCGCGCGTCAGGCTGCGGCGAAGGTCCGAGACCGTGCGGTTGCGGTTGTCGCTCATCGTCTCCATCAGCAAAGCTACGCCATGCGGCCCGTAGCCTTCATAGGTCATCTCCTCGATGATCGCGCCATCGCTGCCCAGGCCTGCCCCGCGCTTGATCGCGCGGTCGATGTTATCCTTGGGCATGTTCTCGGCCTTGGCCTTATCGACGATCAGACGGAGGCGGAAGTTAAAGTTGGGGTCTGGCCCTTCACGCGCGGCCAATTGGAGTTCCCGTGCCAGCTTTGTAAAGATCTTCCCGCGCTGCGCGTCGTTTGCGCCCTTCTTGCGCTTGATAGTAGCCCATTTTGAGTGTCCTGACATTGTAGTTCCCCCTCATTGGTCCCCATCGACAGGACGGGGTGGACTCGTGAGACATTATACCACTCTTAGGCGGCCGGTTCTAGCGCAGCCTTGTATTCGGACTGGGCCGGCGCAGACAGACGGTCGGACACCGCCTTTAGGAACGCTCGGAAGAGTGGGTGCGGACGGTTCGGACGCGAGCGGAACTCCGGATGCGCCTGGGTGCCAAGCATCCAGGGATGCATGTCGCGGTTCAGTTCGGCGATCTCGACCAGCCGGCCGTCAGGCGAGATTCCGCTGAAGACCATGCCGGCGGCCCCCAGCGGAGCGCGATAGCGGTTATTGAACTCCCAGCGATGCCGATGGCGCTCGTCGACAGTGCCGTGAGGCGCATAGGCCTCCGCAGCCAGAGTGCCAGGTTGCAGCACGCAGGGACACAGTCCGAGCCGCATGGTCCCGCCCATCTCCTCGACGCCCTGCTGGTCAGGCATCAGGCTAATGACCGGATTGGCGGTCTTTGGGTTGAACTCAGTACTGTTGGCGTCCTGCGTATTCAGCACGTGGCGGGCGAACTCTATGCACATCACCTGCATGCCCAGGCAGAGCCCCAGGTAGGGAATGGAATTCTCGCGCGCGTAGCGCGCGGCCGCGATCTTGCCTTCGATTCCCCGGTAGCCGAAGCCGCCGGGCACGACGATGCCCTCCGCTCCGATGAGCGCAGCGGTGCCCCCGGGGTGTTCGAGCGACTCGGCGCTGACGTAGTTGATCTTGACGTCGCGATCCAAGGACCAGGCCGCGTGGCGCAGCGCTTCACGCACGCTCATGTAGGCGTCTTCTAGCTCGACGTACTTGCCCACCAGCGCGACGTTCAGCAGAGGCTTAGTTTTTTCGATTTGCGCCACTAACTCGCGCCACTCGCTGAGGTCAGGCCTGGTTATGGTCAGTTCGAGACGCTCGGCGATAAAGTCGGCTACGCCTTCTTCTTCCAGCATCAGCGGCACTTCGTAGATGCTGTCGACCGTGAGGGCCGGCACCACTGCCCGCTGCTCCACGTCCGTGAAGAGGGCAATCTTCTGGCGTACCGCGGGAGTGACCGGATAATCCGAACGGCAGACAATCATGTCGGGCTGGATGCCGATACCGCGCAACTCACGCACGCTGTGTTGGGTGGGCTTCGTTTTCAGCTCCCCGCTGCCCGAGATCCAGGGGAGCAGGGTCAGATGGACGTAGAGGGTGCGGTTTCGCCCCACGTCCGAGCGCATCTGCCGGATAGCCTCGAGAAAGGGCAACCCCTCGATGTCGCCGACGGTACCGCCCACTTCCACGATCACGACGTCCGCCCTGTTATGCCGCCCGGCTTCCTGGATGCGGCGCTTGATCTCATTCGTCACATGTGGGATGACCTGGATCGTCCCACCGAGGTAGTCGCCCCGCCGTTCCTTCCCCAGCACCTGGCTGTAGATCTGTCCCGTAGTCACGTTGCTCGCCTGGTCGAGATTCTCGTCCACAAAACGCTCATAATGACCCAGGTCAAGATCGGTCTCGGCGCCGTCGTCGGTCACGAACACCTCGCCGTGCTGATAGGGCGACATCGTGCCCGGATCGACGTTGAGATAGGGATCCAGTTTCTGGATGCAGACGCGCACCCCTCGGCTCTTGAGCAAGCGCCCAATCGAAGCCGCCGTCACACCCTTGCCGAGTCCACTGACCACGCCACCGGTTACAAAAATGTATGCCGTCACGCTCACTCCTGCCTTTTCGCTAGCACCGCGCTACAAAATCGTTGGCCTATCCGACGCCCCGCGAACATTCACAAATAACAGAGACACGGAGATAACTCTCCGTGTCTCTGGCGAGCGCTGGATGCAGGATGGTATTGTTGTCGGATACTTAAGCGTCATCTGCCTCACTCTCCCAGCCATCCTGTGAATAATAGCATACCAGGCGCGGCAGTGTCAATGTGCGCCCGGATCGCGTATCACGTCAGGCAGTAATCCCGGTTTCTGTGCGTTCGGTTGGCTGATGTATAATGTCGCCGGCGACCCACAGGCGTGTTGCCAGGTCATCCGTCAGCGGCTGGTAGCCGCAGGTGACACATCCTGTCTGGCCGACTGGCAGTAGAAACGGAGATGCCGTGCCACGCACGTACGTTGCCCTGGACCTCGAGACGACCGGCCTGAGCTCGGAACGCGACGCGATCATCGAGGTGGGAGCCGTCAAGGTCCGCGACGGCGAAGCGGTCGAAGAGTACCAAACCCTGGTTGACCCGGGACGCCCCATTCCGTACGAGATCCAGCAACTTACAGGGATCGGCGACGCCGACGTCCAGGGCCAGCCCCGCTTCAGCGCGATCGCCGGGCAGGTGACTCGCTTCATTGGTCAGCACCCGGTCGTGGCGCATAATGCCGGTTTCGATCTTGCCTTCTTGCGGGCCCAAGGACTGGCGACGGAGAACGTGGGGCTGGATACCTGGGAGCTGTCGAGCATTCTGCTGCCAAACCAATCGAGCTATAGCCTGGGCGCGCTGACCAGTTATTTCGCGATAAGGCTCGACAACCACCATCGCGCGCTGGACGATGCCCGGGCGGCCGGGCGCCTGTTTGAGTGCCTGTGTGGCCACGCTCATCAGCTCTCGAGGGCTATTCTGCTCGAGATAAGCCGCCTCGCCCGACACACTAGCTGGCCCCTGGCAACGGTCTTTTTTGAGGCGCTGGAATCGGACCGGGGCGGCTCCCGCTTCCTGGGCGAGGATTCGGCGTCGCTGGCCGGCTTTGCCCTCGAACAACTGGCTCCGAGCAGCCCCTTGCTGCAGCCGCTGCGCATAGCCGAGCCCTTGGTCGCGCGGGACAAGCCGGAACCCGTTGACGTGGAGGAGCTGGCTGCGATGCTCGAGCCGGAAGGCGCCGTCGGGACGGCTTTTTCCGGTTACGAGTTCCGCCCGCCCCAGGTTGATATGCTACGGGCAGTCGCGCTGGCCTTCAATCAACAGCACCATGTTTTGGCCGAAGCAGGCACGGGCACGGGCAAGTCGCTGGCCTATTTGCTGCCTGCCATCGCCTACGCTGTGCGTAACGGCACGCGCGTCGTCGTCAGTACCAATACCATCAATCTTCAGGACCAGCTTTACAAGAAGGATTTGCCCGATCTTCAGCGCATCCTGGCCGGAGCCTGGTCGCGCCAGGTGCCGTTCCGGGCCGCACTCCTCAAGGGGCGCGGCAACTACCTGTGCCCGCGTCGTTTTACCGCCCTGAAGAGCCGGACAAACCTCAGTCCGGATGAGCTGCGGGCAATCGCCCGCATTCTGGTCTGGCTGCCCAATACGCAGACCGGCGACCAGGGCGAGCTATCGCTGCCCACACCCGCTGATCGTTTCATCTGGAGCCAGGTTTGTGCCGACAACGAAGGCTGTTCGTTGGAGCGCTGCCAACGCGAGCAGCGTGGACGCTGCTTCTTCTACCGGGCGCGCAAACAAGCCGACGCAGCGCACGTAGTCGTGGTGAACCATGCATTGCTGATGGCCGATGCGGCCACCGAGAACCGAGTGCTGCCCGAGTACCACCACCTGATCATCGACGAGGCGCATCACCTGGAGGACGCCGTCACCGAGCAACTCAGTTTTCGGGCCGACAGCCCGTCGCTGGGCCAATTGTTTGGCTCGATCTATCCCCCAGCAGGCGCGGGCGGGCACGCACCCGGCCAGAGGCGCTCCGCGAGCAAGGGGAGGCGCCAGCCCGGTTTTGACGGTATCGCGCCAGGTGAAGGGGGCGCTCATCTGCCAAGGGCCGGCCTGCTCGGCGATATCGTGGCCTGCCTGCGCGGCGGCGTGCCCCAGGAGCTGCAGACGGTGCTCTATGATCAGGTATTGCATCTGCAGAGGGAAGTCGAGGCTGTCCACGATCGTTTGGACGACTTCTGGTCGGTCATCGCCGACGTCGTGCGCGATCTGCGGCCGTCCGGCGAGGGCAACGGAGACTACGATGCCCGGCTGCGCATCACGGATGGCACACGCAGCCAGGCGTATTGGGTTGAGATCGAAGTGTCGTGGGACAACCTGGCGGGGTCGTGGCAGGCCGCGCTCAAGCGGCTGGGCGGGCTGGCCGCAGGCCTGCAGGACGTGCGAGAGGGTGGGTTCGATCCGGTTGGCCTCGACGGCCTGATCGAAGACCTGGCTGCGGCCGCACGCCGTCTGGACGAACTGTACGCTCAGATGGAAGCCTGGACGATCAAGCCCCAGCACAACGGCATCTACTGGGTGGAGGTCAACGCCCAGTACGGGCGGATCAGCTTGCGTTCGGCACCACTCAACGTGGGGCCTCTGGTGCGCGAGCATATCCTCTTCCACAGCGATACCGTCATTATGACCTCGGCCACGCTGCGCACCGCCGGCAGCTTCGACTACGTGCGCGATCGGCTGGGCTGCGATGAGGCGGATACGGTCACCGTCGGCTCGCCGTTTGACTACGCGCGCAGCACGTTGCTCTATCTGCCCGGCGATCTGCCCGAACCGACTGCCTCCGGCTATCAGCGCGCCGTCGAGCAAGCGCTGATTGGGCTGGCCAAGGCGCTGGGCGGTCGCACACTCGCCTTGTTCACTTCGAATGCCCAGCTACGCCGCACGTCGCAGGCCGTCGCGGCAGGGTTGAGCGGAACAGACATCAAGGTTTTGAGCCAGAGCTCAGGTACGTCGCGTCATCAACTGCTTGAGGTGTTTAAGACCACGTCAAACACCGTATTGTTGGGGACGCGCAGTTTCTGGGAAGGGGTGGACGTCGTCGGCCCGGCGCTGAGCGCGCTGGTCTTGGTGCGCTTGCCCTTCGCCGTGCCGAGCGATCCGATAGTCGCCGCGCGCAGCGAAACTTTCGATGACGCCTTCTACAACTATTCGGTGCCGGATGCGATCCTGCGTTTCCGCCAGGGCTTTGGCCGGCTGATCCGCAGCAAGACTGACAGCGGCGTCGTGGTCGTGCTTGACAAGCGCGTCCAATCCAAGAAGTATGGCCAGTTGTTCCTCGACTCGCTGCCCGAGTGTACGGTTATGAAGGCGCCGCTGATGAATTTGCCCAAGGCGGCTTGCGAGTGGCTTGCCCGGGCAAGGTAGATCCTGGTTTGCGGTGTGAGGCTCGCGTAGCTAGCGCAGCTTCGCGCTTTTGGCGCGGCCGGGGAAGGGACGGCATATGTCAACGTATAGCGCGCCCGAGGCGAGACGGGGTGCAGAGAGGCTACGAGTGGATAGACTTCTTGCCAATATCGTGCGTTGGGTGGTTGTTCTGGCCCTGCCGGTGTTTCTCGTGTTGACCAGCGCGCGGCTGCTGGTCTCTGACTGGTACCCGCGCTATGAATACTCCAGGGTTGGTTTCCCGCGTGATCCTTATGGCTTCACGCAGCAGCAGAGACTGCAGTTCTTGACCCAGGTCTATCACTACCTCAATTCGCCGCAACCCGTCGGCCAGGCCATCCACATGCTCTCAGACATGCGCATGCCGTACGGCGACAGCCCACTGTTCAATCCTGACGAGATCAGCCACATGGTCGACGTGAAACGTGTGGTGGACTCCGCCTGGAGGGCGCAAGCGCTGAGCGGCGTCGTCCTGATCGCCGGGTTGCTGTTCCTGTTCTTGCGCCCCTCGACGCGCGTGATGGGCTGGAACGCCTTGTTCGCCGGCGGCCTCCTGACCGCCGGCCTTCTCGTCGCGTTGGGGCTGTTTGTCGTGCTTGGCTTCGATACCTTCTTCATACAGTTTCACGAGGTCTTTTTCCCTCAGGGCAACTGGACCTTCGACTACAGCGATTCGCTGATCCGTCTCTTGCCCGAGCGATTCTTCTTTGACGCGTTCTCGTTGGGCGCCCTATTCACCGTCATTTCCGCAGTCGTACTGGCCGTGGTCGGTTTTGTCCTGGGCCGGCGCCCGGGATGAACCGGCGCGTGTTTGAGATGGAGGTTGCATGTCAGGCGAAGATAGGCTCCGGCGACTGAGGGAACTGAAGTACCAGTCTACCCTGGGCGGGGGCGAGGCGCGCATCGAGCGTCAGCATGCCCAGGGCAAGTTGACGGCGCGTGAGCGGCTGGACTTGCTGCTGGACAAGGGCAGCTTTGTCGAGCTGGACCGTTTCGTGACCAACCGCTGTAATGACTTTGGGATGGAGCAGCAAAAGGTGCTGGGCGACGGGGTTGTGACTGGTTACGGCACTATCGACCGGCGCCTGGTCTACGTATACTCCCAAGATTTCACCGTTTTCGGTGGCTCGTTGTCTGAGACGCATGCCGCAAAGATCTGCAAGATCATGGACCTCGCGATGAAGAACGGCGCGCCCGTTATCGGCCTCAACGACTCGGGTGGCGCGCGCATCCAGGAGGGGGTCGTCAGCCTGGGCGGCTTCGCCGACATCTTCTTGCGCAATACCCTTGCTTCGGGTGTCGTTCCGCAGATCAGCCTGATCATGGGCCCCTGCGCCGGTGGTGCAGTCTATTCGCCCGCGATCACCGACTTCATCGTGATGGTCAAGGATTCAAGCTATCTTTTCGTCACCGGTCCCGAGGTGGTCAAGACCGTGACGCACGAAGATGTTTCTTTTGAGGTGCTGGGCGGAGCACTGACGCATGCCTCGACCAGTGGTGTGGCCGCCTTCGCCGCCGACGGCGAGGAGGACGCGTTTTTCCTCACCCGCAAGCTGCTCGGTTTCTTGCCGAGCAATAACCTCGAAGATCCGCCCATCGTGCGCGACGAGGACGATCCGCTGCGCATGGACGAGGACCTGGACGTTTCCATCCCGGATGAGCCCAACAAGCCCTACGACATGCGTGAGATCATCCGCCGGGTGGTCGACTGCAACGACTTCTTCGAGGTGATGGAGAATTACGCGAGCAATATCCTGATCGGCTACGCCCGTCTGGACGGGCGTGTGGTGGGTGTCGTGGCCAATCAGCCGGCCGTTCTGGCGGGCGTACTGGACATAAATGCCAGCGCCAAGGCGGCGCGTTTCGTGCGCTTTTGCGACGCCTTCAATATCCCCATCCTGACTTTCGTGGACGTGCCAGGCTTTTTGCCCGGCACTGCCCAGGAACATGGTGGTATCATACGCCACGGCGCCAAACTGTTGTACGCCTACGCCGAGGCGACGGTGCCCAAGCTGACGGTGATCACGCGCAAGGCCTACGGCGGCGCGTACGATGTCATGAGCTCCAAGCACCTGCGCGGCGATATGAACCTGGCCTGGCCCTCAGCCGAGATCGCCGTCATGGGACCCGATGGGGCTGTGAATATCATCTTCCGGCGTGAGATCAGTGCGGCGGCCAATCCTGAGGAGGAGCGGGCACGCCTGGTCTCGGAATACCGGGACAAATTCGCCAACCCGTACGTGGCCGCATCGCGCGGCTACCTGGATGCAGTGATCGAGCCGCGCGAGACGCGCCCACGCCTGATCAACGCGTTGGAGATGCTCCAGAACAAGCGGGATAGCAATCCGCCTAAGAAGCATGGCAATATTCCACTGTGAAAGGTGATGGCGTGAGGCGCAAGACGTGGTGAGGGATTATGTTTACGAAGGTACTGGTTGCCAATCGGGGTGAGATTGCGGTGCGCGTGCTGCGCGCTTGTGAGGAGCGGGGTTTGCGTACTGTGGCGGTCTATTCGGACGCCGACCGGGCCGCGCTGCACGTGCGCTATGCTGACGAGGCCTACCGCATTGGTCCGGCGTCGGCGCGCGAGAGCTACCTGCACATCCCTGCCCTCATTGCTGCCGCCAAGACGGCGAACGCGGACGCGATCCATCCGGGATATGGCTTCCTGTCGGAAAATGCCGACTTTGCCGAGGCGGTGGGCGACGCCGGGTTGGCCTGGATAGGTCCACCGGCTTCTGCAATCCGAGCCATGGGTGACAAGGTTGCGGCGCGCCGGACCATGATGGCAGCGGGAGTACCGGTGGTACCCGGCACAGACACCGGCTTGACCGACGAGGAGGCCGTGCGCGCGGCGGAGCGCATCGGCTACCCCGTGCTCGTCAAGGCGTCGGCGGGCGGCGGCGGCAAAGGCATGCGCCAGGTCGAGGAGCCGGGCGAGCTGCCGCGGGCGCTGGCCGCAGCGCGCCGGGAGGCGCGCAGCGCTTTCGGCGACGACACGATCTACCTCGAGAAGCTGATCCTGCGGGCGCGACACATTGAGATGCAGATCCTTGCTGACCAGCACGGCAACTGCATCTACCTGGGCGAACGCGAGTGCTCGATCCAGCGCCGTCACCAGAAGCTGATCGAGGAGGCGCCGTCCGTGGCGATCACTCCCGCCCTGCGCGCCGAGATGGGCACAGTCGCCGTCAAGGCGGCCCAGGCAGTTGACTACACTAACGCCGGCACGATCGAGTTCTTGCTGGACCGCGCGGGCAACTTTTACTTTCTCGAGATGAACACCCGGCTGCAGGTCGAGCACCCGGTGACCGAGTTGGTGACCGGGGTGGACATCGTCAAGGAGCAGATTGCCGTGGCGGCCGGACGTAAGCTGCGCTGGTCACAAAGTGATGTCAAGCTGAAGGGCCATGCCATTGAGTGCCGCATCAACGCGGAAGACCCCTACAACAACTTCCTGCCCGGCGCCGGGCAGATCACCAGCCTGACGGAGCCAACCGGTCCGGGCGTCCGCCTGGAGAGCGGCATTTATGCCGGCTTCGAGCTCACGCCTTATTATGATTCCTTGCTGGCGAAGCTCCTGGTTTGGGGCGAGACTCGGGCTGAGGCGATCTTGCGCATGCGCCGGGCGCTCGAGGAATTCCGCATCGGCGGCATTCACACCACCATCCCCTTCCATCAGCAGGTGATGGATAACACGCGTTTTCAGGGCGGCACTTTCGACACCAGCTTCCTCGACGGGCCAGACGGCTTTCGGCTTTCGGCCACTCCCAGCCGTGAAATGGCTCGCATCGCCGCCATCGCCGCGACGTTGGTGGAACATGAGCGCAGCCAACAGGCGGTGGTCCTGGGCACGCCGTGTGACGAGACCGGGGTGCGTATCTCGCCCTGGAAAGAGTCCGGGCGCGTGGAGCGCCTGCGCAGGCGTTGACGGTGAGGTGAGGCGTGAAGTACTTCGCGACGATCGACAACCAAACCTACGAGATCAACGTAGAGGGTTCGGGCACGATCACGGTCGACGGTGTCGACGTCACCGCGGACATGCAGCGCATTGGCCGCCTGGACCTCTACTCGCTGCTCGTCGAGAATGAGTCGCATGAAGTTTTCGTCGAAGCGGGCAGCGCGAATCAGCCCAACGTCTACGGGGTGCTGGTTAGCGGGGAACGCTACCTGGTAAAGGTGCAGGATGAGCGCTCGCGGCGCCTTGCGCTGGCCGACCGCAGCGTGAAGCCCCCGCCCGGCGAATTGATCATCAAGGCCCCGATCCCTGGCCTCGTGATCAAGGTTGGCGTCACCCCCGGACAGGTGGTTGCCGAGGGCGACTCGCTCGTAATCCTCGAGGCCATGAAGATGGAGAACGAACTGCGCGCACCACGCGAAGGGACGGTTCACGAAGTAAGGGTTGGGCCTGGCGACCAGGTCGCGCTGGGACAGGTATTGTTGAGCATCCGTTGAGGTGATCTTTGGCAGCCAAGGAGAAGAAGAGAAGATGCCTACCTCGTCGCATCCTCCGATCAACCATAGCCCTGAGCCGATCCGTCTATTCAAGTCCGATTTTCTCGAGTTTTTCACACACATCAGCCCCATCGCCGTCCTGCTCATCTGGACACCAGTCGTGCTTTGGTTCCTGATCTCGGCCATCCGGGGCGTAGCGCCGGGCGCTTCGTGGCTTTTCATCCCGGCGGGGTTCATCCTGGGCGTCTTTCTGTGGACGTTCACCGAATACACAATGCACCGCTTTGTTTTCCACCATAAGGCGAGCTCGCCCCTCGGGCAGCGGATTTTCTTCCTGTTTCACGGCGTGCACCACGCTCAACCGCAGTGCAAGACCCGCCTGGTGATGCCCCCCGCCGTGAGCGTCCCGACGGCCCTCGTATTCTATGGCCTGTTCTACCTGATCTGGGGCCGGCTGCTCGGCATCCCTCAGTGGATCGCGCCTTCGTTTGCCGGATACGTCACCGGTTACCTGGCCTACGACATGATCCACTACGGAACGCACCATTTCCCGATGCGCCAGCGCTACCTGAGGTATCTCAAGCGCTATCACATGAAGCACCATTTCATAACCCCCGATGCGCGCTATGGCGTCAGTTCACCGCTTTGGGACAGGGTGTTCCGGACGATGCCGGCATAGGGGTCTCAGGAGTGAAGGATGAGTAGACTAGCCGGCCGCAAGGCGGCCTGGGAATCCAAACTCGTCGCCCGGGCTCTGGCGAAGGCACCGGAGCGGCGGAGGGAGTTCACGACCAGTTCCGGCATCCCCGTAGACCGGCTCTACGTTCCGGCCGAAGAGCAAGCCGCCGGTTGCCCTGCGCTGGACGATGCCTACCTGCAAGAGATCGGCTTTCCCGGCGAATACCCGTTCACGCGCGGTGTGCAGCCGACTATGTACCGGGGGCGCTTCTGGACGATGCGCCAATACGCGGGCTTTGGGACCGCCGCCGAGAGCAACGCGCGCTACAAGTACCTGCTGCGGCGCGGCCAGACGGGCCTGAGCGTGGCCTTCGACCTGCCGACCCAGATCGGCTACGATGCCGATGATCCGCTGGCGCTCGGCGAGGTTGGCAAAGTGGGCGTGGCCATCTCATCCCTGTCCGACATGGAAACCCTGCTCGACGGCATTCCTCTGGATCAGGTCAGCATCAGCATGACCATCAACGCTCCGGCGGCCATCCTGTTGGCGATGGTGATCGCGGTGGCCGGCAAGCAGGGCGTGGACCGCAAGTGTTTGCGCGGGACGGTTCAGAACGATATCCTCAAGGAGTACATCGCGCGCGGCACTTACATCTTCCCGCCCGCGCCCAGCATGCGCCTGGTGACCGACCTCTTCCGCTACTGCGCGGCTGAGGTGCCGCACTGGAACACGATCAGTATCAGCGGCTATCACATCCGGGAGGCCGGCAGCACCGCGGTCCAGGAGGTCGCCTTCACCCTGGCCAACGCGATCGAGTACGTGCGCGCGGCGATCGAGGCCGGCTTGCCGGTGGACGAGTTCGCGCCCCAAGTAGCCTTCTTCTTCAACGCTCACAACAACTTCTTCGAGGAGGTGGCCAAGTTCCGGGCCGCCCGCCGGCTGTGGGCGCGCATAATGCGCGAGCGCTTCGGGGCGCAGGATCCCCGTAGTTGGGCAATGCGTTTCCACACGCAGACCGGCGGTTCTACCCTGACGGCGCAGCAGCCGGAGAACAATATCGTCCGGGTGACTCTGCAAGGCCTGGCAGCCGTGCTGGGTGGGACCCAAAGCCTGCATACCAACTCGCGCGACGAGGCCCTGGCCCTGCCCTCCGAGGCCGCGGTCGAAGTGGCCTTGCGCACGCAGCAGATCATCGCCCACGAATCGGGTGTGGCGGATACGGTCGATCCCCTGGCGGGTTCCTACTACGTCGAGCACCTGACAGACGAAATCGAGCGGCTGGCGAGCGAGTATATCCAGAAGATCGAAGCGTTGGGCGGGGCGCGCAAAGCCATCGAGGCCGGCTACGTCCAGGGCGAGATCCAGGATGCGGCCTACGCCGCGTTGCTGGCCGTGGAGAGTGGCGATCAGGTGGTGGTGGGCGTGAACAGGTTTCAGGATGGTGCCGCCGGCGCGCCGGCGGACCTGCTCCGCATAGACCAGGCCTTGCAGACTGAGCAGGTCGCACGCGTCAGAGCCTTGCGTGACCGGCGAGACGCCGGTCAAGTGGCTGCCGTGCTGGCCCGCATCCGCGCGGCTGCCCAGGCGCCCGCTGAGCCGTTGATGCCTCTCTTCGTCGAAGCGGTGAGCGCCTATGCGACGCTTGGAGAGATCTGCAATGCCCTGCGCGAGGTTTTCGGCGAGTATAGGCCTTGACGCCGGCTGAAGGACGACAGGACGGAGGTGAGAAGATGGTGACCGATGGCGTTTTGGAAGTTCGAGAGGCTGAGCCAACCAACGGCGGGGGTGAGCGGAAAAAGCAGCCGACCAGCCGCATGTGTTTCGTGTGCGGCGAGAGCAACCCAGCCGGCATACACGTGCGCTTCTACGAGCAAGCAGACGGATCGGTGTTGGCCCGCTTTACGGGCTGCGACCATCACCAAGGCTACCCCGGTCGCATGCATGGCGGTGCCATCACCGCCGTCATGGACGAGACGATGGGACGGGCGATCATGACCCGCTACGGCGACGACATTTGGGGGGTGACCGCCGAACTGACCGTTCGCTTCCGCAAGCCGGTGCCGTTGGGGGTTGAACTCACGGCGGTCGGTCGCATCACGACGGAGAAAACCCGTCTGTTTGAAGGCGCAGGCGAGTTGTACCTTCCCGATGGGAGCGTAGCGGTCGAGGCCAGTGGAAAGTTCGTCAAAATGGAGCTTGCCCGCATAGCTACGTTCGATCCCGAGCGCGAGCAGTGGTACGTCAGGCCAGACTGAGCGGAGGCGGATCGTGACCATCAAGCGGATCGACCACGTGGCGGTCGTCGTCGAAAACCTGGAGGCGGCCTTGCGCGTCTACCGGGATGCGTTGGGATTGGTCGTCGCCAAAGAGGCGACGATGCCCGAGCAGGACGTGAAGATGGCCTTCCTGCCCAGCGGGGACAGCGAGATCGAGTTGCTCGAGCCCATTCACGCGGAGTCGGGCATCGGGCGCTACCTGGCCAGACGCGGCGAGGGACTGCACCACATCTGCCTGGAGGTGGATGATATCCGCGCGACCCTGGCCGAGTTGAAGGCGGCGGGCGCCCAGTTGATCGACGAAGTACCCAGGCGCGGCGCCTCGGGTTCGGTCGCCTTCGTCCATCCTAAGGCGGCCAATGGGGTACTGATCGAGTTATTGCAGAGGGACTGAGAGAATGCTCGACGCCACCAACATCCTGGCGGGCGCCAGTCTCCGTTTGACGGCACTCAGCAGCGCCGATCTGAGCTCCATGATTGCCTGGCATAGTGACGCGGGTTTCCTGCGCCTGTACGACGCTCGCCCGGCTTATCCCAAGAGCGAGGAGACGCTCCGGCAGGAGCTGGAGGAGGGTCGCAAGAAGTCGGACGCCTTCGTCTTCGCAGTCCGGCCGCTGGCCGGCGAAGAGTTGATTGGCTACGTCGAGCTGGACGGCATTCTCTGGCCGCATCGCGTCGCCTGGCTTGGCCTGGGCATCGGAGCGCGCGCCAACTGGGGCAAGGGTTACGGATGGGAGATTCTGCGCCTGGCGCTGCGTTTCGCCTTCGGCGAGCTGAACCTGCATCGTGTACAGCTTACCGTGTTTAGCTACAACCAGCGGGCGATAGGGCTGTATGAGAAGGCCGGCTTCCGGCGCGAAGGCGTCTTCCGCCAGTTCATGCAGCGTGATGGCCAGTGGTACGACATGTATCTGTATGGGTTGCTGTCGAACGAGTGGGAAGCCAATGCAGGCCTATAATTCGGCCTTCGCACGGGTCTACAACAGCTTCTGGACCGGATTCGCGGCCCAGGTGGGGCCGGGCATCCGTGACTTCTACGAGCGCCAGCGAGGGTCGGATGCCGACCGGAGCCTGCTGGACGTGGGCTGCGGCACGGGCCAGTTAGCCCTCTACTTCCTGGAGCAAGATTACGACGTCACAGGCATCGACCTCTCAGAAGCGATGCTTGACTACGCGCGTGAGAACGCTGCCCAGTACGTGGAAAGTGGCCAGGCAACCTTCGTTCAGGCCGATGCCAGCGATTTCAGCCTGGACGACACTTTCGGCCTCGCCGTCTCTACCTACGACGCGCTGAACCACCTGGAGAGTCTCGCCGCCCTCGAACGCTGCTTCGGGGGTGTCTACCGCGTGCTGAACGAGGGTGGATGTTTCGTTTTCGACCTCAACACGCGTGAGGGGCTGCGCCGTTGGAACACGATGAAGGTCCAGGAGACAGACGAGGCGCTGATCCTGACCAGCGGCATTTTCGATGAGCAGGAGGGACGGGCCTGGACGCGCATTTCCGGGTTCATGCGCGCCGAAGGTGAGCTGTACGAGCGCTTCGAGCAAGTGGCCTTCAATACCGCATTTGACCTCGCGGCCGTGCGGGTCGCCTTGCTCGCCGCTGGCTGGTCAAGCGTTCACTGCGCAGGGATCCAGGACCTGTCGGAGCCACTGCCCGACCCCGAGCATGAACCGCGCGTGTTCGTCGTCGCCCGCAAATAGCTGATCCGCTCTACCTCGCGCCGGTGCCCAGTTCCGCCAGCAATACGTCCATCGCTTCGCGGTCGGTTAGTTTGCCGGTTTTGATCGCTTCGTCGGCCGCCAGGATGCGTTCCATGGCTTGATCGAGCCATTGGAAGCTGTGGTGACCGGCCTGCGCCAAGAGCTTGGGCACGGTCCAGTCTGGTACTCCGAGTTCCCTGGCCATCTGTGCCGCCGGCGTGCCGTGCGCCTGCATCTCTTTTGCCATGATGAGCAGCCGGTATTGCCGGCTGATGAGCGCCAGCAGGCGCAGCGGCTGCTCGCCGTCCACATCCAGGGAATGTTGCAGCAGCCTGCCCGCAACCGGTAAATTGCCCGAGCCAAGCGCCTCGACCAGGTCGAAGACGTTGGCCGCGCGGGTAGCGGGCACCAGGCGGCGCACGTCAGCGCGGGTCACGACGGGAGGCTGTCCGTGACTGCTTCGGCCCGCCACGAAGTCGCCTAGCTTGATCAGTTCCTGATCCACCTGGCGTAGGTCGTCGCCCACGAATTCCACGAGGTCGGCCACCGCGGCCGGCTCCAGACTGACATCCCTCAGCCTGGCTCGTTCGCGGATCCAGTTCGGCAGGTCGTTCTTTCTGGGCGGAATGCAGACGACGATCTTCGCCTTCCGCGCTCGCTGCAGCTCTGTCAAGCGCCGCAGGACGGGCGCGGAAGTGACGGTCTCCTCCTCTACGAGCACGAGTTCGGTCGTCTCCGGTATTTCGCCCGCGTAGGCCAGGATTGCAGCCTGCTGGGGCGGTTCGGCTCCGGCTTCATCGCCGGCCGGAGGTCCCGCCTGGGCCCTGGCCGCGATCTTTCCGCCTTCGCCTTTCGCGGCCGTCCTGCTGCCCCGCTTGGCCCCTGCCTTCGCGCTCGCCGTCCGATGCAGCAGGCCTTCGACGACGACCAGCCGGCGTTCGGCCAGAAAGGGCACTGACTCGCATGCGAACTGGATGTCCGCCAATCCGGCCGATCGCCCGTCGAGGACGACCGAGTTGAGCTCCGCCAGGGCCTGGTCAGAGGCGATACCCGCGCGGATCTGCGCGACTGCTTCGGCGCGCAGCAACTCGGCGGGGCCGTGCACCAGGGTGATCATGACTAGCCGGCGAACGAGACGCGATGGCGCATCACCGGGCCGTCGTTGAGACGTGTCACCGCGGCGACCTGCAAGCCATCGACGTCAGGGCTGGTGGTTACGTTCTCTTGCAGCCAGCGCCCGAATGGTTGGGCCAGGATGAGGCCAAGTGTGGCGCCGAGGATTGCGCTCGGCAAGCGGTCCATCCACGAGCGGTTGTGGCCGGCGGAGCCCGCCAACAAGGCCACCGACCCGCTGAGCATCCCGGCCGCGACCAGATTGGTGCCGCAGTTTGGATGGACTGCCAGCGAAGACTCGCCCGCCTGCAAACGGCTCAGACCTTGCTCAGTCGCGTCGCGCAGCAGGCCCGAATCCACGTCGCCATAGACGATGAAGCCTATCAGATCACTGCGGGCGACAAGATGCGCTGTCGGCATCAGTCTGCTGAGTACCGTGATGCTGGCATGCTCGATTGCATGGTGCTGGCGCAAGCGCTGCGCCGGAGAACGAAAACTCATGGAGGGTTGTGTCCTTTCAACGCGGCGGCCAGGCTGGCGGCCGCGGCTGCGTCACTCGAGAATCTCACGAATCACGTAAATCGGTTTGTTCTGGGCCTCGTGATAGGTCCGCATGACCATCTCTGCGACCAGTCCCATGCTTATCATCTGGACCCCTAGGATGATCAGCAAGGCCGCCAGCAGAAGCAGCGGGCGGTTGCCGATATCCTGGCCGAGCACCAGCTTGACGATCGTCAGGTATAGGCTGGCGAGCAGGCCCAGGCTGGCCGAGATCAATCCGAGTCCGCCGAAGACGTGGAGTGGCCGGGTGGAGTAGCCGAGCATGAACCGCACCGTGATCAGGTCCAGCAGCACTTTGAAGGTGCGGGCGATGCCATACTTGCTCTGTCCAAAGCGTCGTGCCCGGTCGTTGACCGGCACCTCGGCCACGGTCACGCCCATCCAACTGGCGACGGCAGGTATGAAGCGGTGCAACTCGCCGTACAGGCGCAGCGTCTTCACCACCTCGCCACGGTAAGCCTTCAGCGAACAGCCGTAGTCGTGCAGGACCACCCCGGTCGCGCCGGAGATCATGCGGTTGGCCACCATGGAGGGCAGGCGGCGGCTGAAAAAGGGCTCTTTGCGGTGAATGCGCCAGCCGCTGACGATGTCGAAGCCTTCGTCCATCTTGGCCAGCAGGCTTGGGATGTCGCGCGGGTCGTTTTGCAGATCGGCATCGGACGTGATGACCACCGCACCGCGCGCGGCGTTGAATCCGGCGGCGAATCCGGCCGTCTGGCCGAAATTGCGACGGAAGCGGATGATGCGCCAGCGTGGGTCGGCCGCGTGGACCGCTTTCAGGCACTCGAAACTGCCATCGCGGCTGCCGTCGTCAATCACCACCACTTCATAGCTGCGCCCGATCCCGTCCAGCGCCGCCGATAGCTCGGCGTGCAGCGGATCGACGTTCTCCGCCTCATTGTACAGCGGGATGACGACGGTCAGCTCAGGATCCATGTTGCTCGACTTTCAGGGGCCTGCGTCCGGCCTGGCGCAGGCCCATCACGAGGTAGAGCGCGCCGCCGATCAGGCCGATAGACAAGGTGATGGCGTAGACGCTCAACGATAGGGCAAGAGCTCCGGCCTGGGCCACACCCGCGCTGCCAAACAAGCCGACATAGCTCAACTCGCGCACTCCCAGTCCACCGAAGGCGGGAAGCAGCAAGACAACCGCCGTCAGTGGCACGAACACCACGAAGGTCGTCAGCGGCAGGCGCAGGCCGATCCCGTACGCCAAGGCGACGTTCCAGCCGATCTGAAGCACGTTGAACACCAGCGAGACGGCCAGGGCAGGCAGCATGGCGCGCCGTCCGTAGGGTAGCACCGCATCGGACAGCGCCGGCAGCCGGAACGCCCGCACCAGCTTGCCGGCCAAATCCGATCGTCCCGCCAGTCGTGGCCACCAGGGCCGGCGCAGCAGCCAGGCAACCGCCAGTCCCCCGGCAAATAGCACCGCCGTCAACGCGAAAACGCCGGCGCGCACGGGCGCCATGCCAGAGCGGATGCCGGCAGCGAGGCCGGCCAGCAGCCCCATCGGCAGCAGCACCATGATGCCCAAATACCGATCGACCAGGACGCTGTTGAGCACCGCGCCCGGGCGACTGGTATCCTGGGCCAATTCCACCACCCGTACGGCGTCGCCGCCGAAGCCCGTCGGCAGGAGCACGTTGAAGAACGAGCCCACGAAATACCAGGCGCTCAGCTCGGCCAGCGATCGGGGCACGCCGAGCGCGCTCAGCAGGACCTGCCAGCGCGCCGCCCGAACGAAAACCCCGAGCAAGAACAACGTCCAGGCCACGGCCAACCAGCCCGGCTGCATGTGGCGCAGTGTGAGCCAGACTTCCGCCCAGTGCACCCGGCTGAGGATGAAGGCGAGCAACACGAGACTGAGGAGTATCTGAACGAGCCCCCGCAGACGTTTCTTGGTCAAAACCATGCCTCGGTGGCCAGTCCTGGTTCCGGCCCTGTCTTGTCGGCGCCACTTGCCGGGTGATCGAGCATCAGCCCTTCACCAGTTTGGCCACGGTCACACCTTCGCCGCCCTCATTATTCTCGCCCGCACGGTACTCGCTGACCAGAGGATGATGGCGGAGCTCGTCACGCACGGCTTGCCGCAAGGCACCGGTGCCCTTGCCGTGAATCAGGCGCACGAAAGGCAGGCCGGCGCGGTAGGCGGAATCCAGGTAGCGGTCCAGCTCGATCAACGTGTCGTCGACGGTCAACCCGCGTAGGTCGAGCTCCATACCGGGATTGGGAGCCTTGGGGGTGCTGGTCCCGGACTGGATCGCCTCCTGTCCGCCGCGTTGCCGCAACTCGACCCGGTTCTGCGCCAGCTTAAGGCGGAACGAGCCGACGTTCACTTCGACGTCGTTCGAGCCTAGACTCGCCACCTGGCCCGTCGCCTGCAGTGACGGTACCCAGACTACATCGCCGGGCTGCAATGGCCCGTCGATCACGACGGGGGAGGGCGCCTCGATCGAGGGCAGCGGCTTCAGCGACGATGCGCGTCGCGCCAGCACCTCTTCAGCTTCCGCCAGCCAGGCTTCGTGGCGGCTCGGGCCCCGGGTCACGTCGTCCCGGAGGGCCTGGACGCGTGCGATCTCCTGACGCAGAGACTCCAGCTCGGCGCTTGCAGCCGCGCGCGTCTCGGCCAACACCTGCCGGCGCGCCTCCTCGACATTGCTCAGCCGGTAACGCAGGTCGGCGTTCTGCGCCTCGGCCCGCCGGCGTTCGAGCCTGGCAGCCGATTCGGCCTCCAGTGCGGCCTCGCGTGCCCGCTTGATCTCCGCCAGCATGGTCTCCGTTTCCAGGGATTCGGGTGACACCAGGGCCTCGGCCTGTTCGACGATCGGTTCGAGCAGGCCCAGCCGGCGGGCGATCGCGAAGGCGTTGGAGCGGCCGGGCAAACCGATGCTCAAGCGGTAGGTCGGGCTCAACGTTTCAATGTCGAATTCGACGCTGGCGTTGGCAACGAAGGGCGTGTTGTGGGCAAAGACCTTCAACTCCGAATAGTGCGTGGTCGCGAGCGTGGTGATGCCGCGTGCCAACAACGTGTTGAGCAAGGCCTGAGCCAGGGCGGCGCCCTCCTCCGGGTCTGTGCCTGCGCCGAGCTCGTCGAGCAGGACCAGCGAGCGGCGCGAAGCCTGCTCGAGAATCTGCACGATATGCGTCATGTGTGACGAGAAAGTCGAAAGGCTCTGCTCGATGCTCTGTTCGTCTCCGATGTCGGCCAGCACTTCCTCGAAAACGGAGAGCTTCGATCCTTCTTCGGCCGGGATCGCCAGCCCGGCCTGGGCCATCAGCGTCAGCAGGCCGGTTGTCTTGAGGGTGACCGTCTTGCCCCCGGTATTCGGGCCGGTAACCACCAGGACGAAGAAGTCTTCGTCGAGATAGATGTCGACCGGGACGACTGTAAGCGGGTCCAATAACGGGTGCCGGGCCTGTTTCAGGTCGATCGCGCTGCCCGGATGGCGAACTTCCCGCTGAGGCTCTGGCTGCGGTCCTTCGGGCGGCGTCCGCTCGGCCGGGTGACTGCGGCTGCGCAGTGGCGCATTAGCCGGCGTTGGCCAGTCACGCAGTTCTGGCTCGACGCCGCGGATCTCGTGCGCGTAGCGTCCCTTGGCGAAGATAAAGTCCAGATCACCCAGCGCTTCCACGGTGCGCTGAATCGGGCCGGCCTCGCCGGCCACCGTCTCGCTCAGCGCGCTGAGGATGCGCCGGATCTCCTCCTGCTCGGCCAGCTCGGCCTCGCGCCACTGGTTATTCAGCTCCACCACGGCCAGTGGCTCGATGAAAAGGGTCGCACCGCTGCCCGATTGGTCGTGGACAAGCCCGGGAATGCGCCCCTTGAACTCCGCGCGCAGCGGTATCACGTAGCGGCCCTGGCGTTGCGTCACGATAGGTTCTTGCAGATAGGGCTGGTTGGCGGACGAGCTCACGATGCGCTGCATACGCTCGAGCAGGCGGCTGTGAGACTCGCGCAGTTGGCGCCGAGCGCGTCCGAGCGCTTCGCTGGCGCTGTCCAGCACTTCACCGCGCTCGTCGATGCAGCGGGTAATCTCGTCGATCACGTGTTGCGGCACGACGATGCGTGCCGCAACGTCGGCGATGTGAGGGAAGTTATCTGCCACACGGGTGAGGGTGCGCTGCAGGCTGCGTGCGCGCTGCAGGGTACTGCGAACATCCAGCAGGTCGGTGGGCACCAGGATCCCGCCACGCACCGCTTGCTCGAGCTGCGGCCGCAGGTCGTGCACCCCACCCAGGTGAACGTCGCTCTTTTCTTCCAGCAAGCGCTGCGCTTCGCGGGTTTCGGCCTGCCACTCACGGACCAGGCGGACATCGTCGATCGGCAGCAGGGCCAAGGCGCGTTCCCGGCCGACGTTGAAGGAAGTAGACGCGGCCAGGCGTTCACGTATCTTGGCGAATTCCAGCACTCGCAGGCTTCTTTCTTCCATGTCCAAAAAAGTATACCATGGGGGGCAAGCAGGCACGAAATCTATCGTGTGCTGGCGTTGCCCCACCCCCCCCGGACCTGCGCCGGCGCCTGACCGTCGAGCGGGAGTTGCGCCCGCCAATCTCCCTTGCCCGCGTACTTGACTTCGCAGCTTGTAGGAGTTAAAATGCTTCGTGTGCCTAAACCATTGGTATATGCAAAGTTATTGCCGTAACAGAGAAAGTACAATGAGCGATCGATCAAAAATGCGCGCAGCGCTAATACAGTTTGACGAGGCATGGACCCACCTCAATCACGAGCTGGCGGCCGAGGTGCGGGGCAACCCGTATGCCGTCCCACCTGTGCAGGCGTTTATGCTGCGCACGCTCGACTACTGGGGCCCGCAGCGGATGTCTGATCTGGCGGGATACCTGGATGTGACGCTGGGCGGCTGTACGACGCTCGTCGACCGGGCACTCGAAGATGGCCTGGTCGAACGCGAGCGCGACGCCGCTGACCGGCGGGTGGTGTGGGTCAAGTTGAGCGAGAAGGGAGAACGGGTTCTGGCCGAAATGCGCGGGGCGCGGGCTGAGATCCTTGCACGGCACTTCAGCGCCTGGCCGGCTGAGGACGTTCGTGAGTTGCTTGGACTGCTTGGCCAAATCTCGGAGAAGATCCTGGCCCGGCGGCGAACAGGCGATCACATCCCAACCGAAAACGTAATCAGGAGATGATGGTGCAACCGAAGAACAGGCGAGCGATGCCTATTTTGTTCCTGACCATGTTCATCGTCATGGTCGGGTTCGGCGTGATCATGCCGATCCTGCCTTTCTATGCCGAGAGCATGGGTGCTTCGGCGACCGACCTGGGGCTGCTGCTGGCCAGCTACTCGATGGTCCAGTTCTTTTTCTCCCCAATCTGGGGCCAGATATCTGATCGGGTGGGACGCAAGCCGGTGATCCTGTTCGGTCTGGTGGGGTTTGGTATCTCGTTCTTGCTGTTCGGGATCTCCACCCAGCTCTGGATGTTGTTTGGCGCCAGAATCCTCGGCGGCGTTCTCTCGGCGGCAACCCTGCCCACCGTCCTGGCATACGTGGCCGATACAACCGGCGAGAAGGAACGGGGAGGCGGAATGGGCGTGCTGGGTGCGGCGATGGGCATGGGCATCACCTTTGGCCCCGTCATCGGCGGTTACCTGGGCTCGATCAGTAACGCCGCGCCGTTCTATGTTTCGGCGGGACTGGCGCTAGCGGTGGCGCTGTTTGCCCTGGCCTTCTTGCCCGAGTCGCGCCCCCATACCGCTCAGATGCAATCCCGGCAGGCGCCGCGTCGCGGGACTGGGTTGAGCGAGGTGTTGAGCGCGCTATGGGGGCCGCTCGGCTTCGTGATGGTGTTGGCGTTTCTGGCCAGCTTCGCCAGTGCCAACCTGGAGGGCACTTTTGCCCTCTTCTCGCAGGTGCATCTTGGCTTCGGCGAGGCCGAGATGGGCACGGTGTTCGGCGTGATGGGCGTTACGATGGCCTTGACCCAAGGTTTCCTGGTCGGCCCGTTCATCAATCGTTGGGGTGAGGAGCGCATGATCCAGCTTGGGTTGATCAGCAGTGCCGTGGGGTTCCTGGCGCTGGTGCTTACCTTCAACATGGCCAGTATGCTGATTGTTATGTCCTTGATGGGCCTGGGCAATGCGGCAATGCGGCCGGCGGTCAACTCGTTGGTGTCGAAGCGCACGACGGCCGACAAGCAGGGAGCAATCCTGGGGGTCGTCAATTCGTACAACAGCCTCGGACGGATCTTTGGGCCGATCCTCGGCGGGGTAATTTTCGATACGCTCGGGTTTCAGTGGCCCTACATAACGGGGGCGGCGGTGTTTGCGCTGGCGCTGGTCCTGTCTGCGGTACTCTTCAGACGGCAGCGGTCGGCGCAGCGGGCTGAGGAGGCGCAGCGTTGGGTGCCCGAGCCGGGCTGCCCCGAGCCCGAATGAGTTCAGGCGCACTTCTGCTCAGGCTTTGGGCCACCGGCAGCGCCGGTGGCCCAAAGCCCTTTTTTGCTGCGCTCCAGCAGTAATCATAATGACTTGTTGTGGCCCGGTCACCTGTGGTATTATCCGGCTCGTTATCCCCAATCACGGTACCCGAAGGAGTTGGCATGAAAGCGGTCGTGATGGCCGGCGGAGAGGGATCTCGCTTACGTCCGCTGACACTAACCCGGCCCAAGCCTATGCTTCCGGTCGCCAATCGGCCGCTACTCGGGCACATTTTCCGCTTGCTCAAGCGCCATGGCATCGTTGATGTTGTCGTGACTCTTCGGTACATGCCAACGCTGATCCAGGACTACTTCGGGGACGGCAAGACCCTGGGCATGAACATCGAGTACGTCATCGAAGACACCCCACTGGGCACCGCGGGCAGTGTCAAGAACGCGCAGGCCTCGCTGCCTGTGGACGAACCGTTCCTGGTCATCAGCGGCGATTCGTTCACCAACCTGGACCTGGACTCGATCATCGCGCGCCATCGAGAGCAGCAGGCACTCGTGACGATCGCGCTGTTCCACGTGGCTAACCCGCTTGAGTTTGGCGTCATCAACGTCGGCGAGGATGGGCGTATCACCCAGTTCCTGGAAAAACCGGGCTGGGGCGAGGTCACCTCGGACGCCGTGAATACAGGAATCTATGTCGTCGAGCCCGAAGTGCTGGATCGCATCCCGATCGGACAGAACCTGGACTGGAGCCACGACGTTTTTCCGGCCATGTTGGGTCAGGGGGAGGCACTCTATGGCGCTCTGACGGAAGGCTACTGGTGCGATACCGGGACGCTGGCGGAGTACCAGCGGGCGAATGCCGATCTGCTCAACGGCGTAGTACAATTGGGTGAGTTAGGGCAGCATATTGGCGGCGGCATCTGGACGGGTGGGCCGGTCGAGATCGCACCCGACGCGCAGTTGTTCGGCCCGATCTACCTCGGACAGGAAGTCAAGATCAAGGGCGGGGTGGTCATCCACGGGCCGGCAGTGATCCGCGACTATACGGTCCTCGACAATCGAGTGCGTGTCGATCGCAGCATCATCATGCGCAACTGCTACGTGGGTGAAGGCTGCGAACTGCATGGCGCGGTGATCGGCCGCCAGTGCAGCATCAAGGCGCGCGCCGTCATCTTCGAAGGTGCGGTAGTCGGCGACCGGACGGTAATTGGCGAGGGCGCCGTGATCCAGCCGGGCGTAAAGATCTGGCCCAACAAAGAAGTCGACGCCCAGGCGACCGTTAACCACAGCATTATCTGGGGGTCGCAGGGCCGGCGGGTGCTGTTCGGCCGCTACGGCGTGACCGGCGTGGTCAACGTGGACCTCACACCAGACTTTGTGGCTCGACTGGGTGCCGCTTTTGGTTCGGTGCTCCCAAAGGGCAGCAAGGTGACGATCAACCGTGACCCGCACCGCAGCCCCCGCATGCTCAAGCGGGCGCTGATCTCAGGGTTGCCTTCGGCCGGGAACAATGTCTTGGACCTGCAGACGGTGCCTATCCCCGTTGCCCGCTACTACACGCGTGCCATCGACGCAGCGGGCGGCGTACACGTGCGGCTCTCGCCGTTTGATCAGCGGGTGGTCGACATCCGTTTCATCGACAGCCGCGGCTTGAACCTGACCCGCGAACAAGAGCGGGCGGTCGAACAAGCCTTCTTTCGGGAGGACTTCCGTCGCGTTTTCATGGATGACATCGGCAACATCGATTACGCGCCGGACGTGGCCGAGATTTACGTGGGTGGCTACCTGGCTGCCATCGACGTGCAGGCCGTACACCTCGCGAAGTTCAAGCTCGTCGCCGACTATGCCCACGCCCCGACCGCCGACATCCTGCCCGAGATCCTGGAGCGGCTCAACGTCGACGTCGTGCCTCTCAACGCACGGGTCGACCCTAACAAGATTTCCTTGCTCGAGGATCAGTTCAATGCGGAGCGTGCCCAACTTGCGACGATTACCGGGGCATTAGGCGACACCAGCCTTGGGGTACGCCTGGACATTGGCGGCGAGAAGATATTCGCGGCCGACGACACCGGAACGTCTGTCCCCGATCAGATCATGGCCGCGGCGATGACGTTGCTGGTCCTGCGCTCCTATCCCGGGGCAACGATTGTCATCACCGTCGATCAGTCCAACGTGTTCGAGCGTTTGGCCGAGCGCTATGGGGGCACCATTCGCCGCTGTGCGGCCGATTCGCAGGCAATGATGGAAGCCGCGGCCAGCGACGGCGTGAGTCTGGCCGCTGACGGGAACGGCAACTTCATCTTCCCGGCACTTCACCCCGCCGTGGACGGATTGTTCGCACTCGGCAAACTGCTGGAACTGCTCGCTCTGCAGCATTCCAGGTTGTCAGAGGTGATTGCGGAACTGCCGCCCTTCTTCATGGCCCAGGCCCAGGCTGAAGCGACCTGGGACAGCAAGGGCCGCGTTATGCGCTGTTTGTTGGAGCAGTTCGCCCGTTACCAGACCGAGACCCTGGATGGAATCAAGGTACACCTGGACGATGACGAATGGGTACTCGTACGCCCAGATGCGGACAGGCCGGTCTTCCACGTCGTGGCCGAGGCAAGGTCGGCGCCTGCGGCGGACGAAATCGTCGCCAAGTACAAGCGGCTCGTGAGTAGCCTTATACAGACCCTCTGCACATCGACTGCCAATGGTGACTCATTCCCACTCCTCCAATGAAGGTGAGTATATGACGATCAGGTTTGGTACGGATGGTTGGCGCGCGGTGATCAGCGATGAATTCACCTTCGCCAACGTGCGGCACGTCGCTCAGGCGATTGCCGAAGTCTTGAACGAGTCGTGTCCGCCCGCGCCGGCCCCCGGCCAGTCGCCCCCGCCCTGTGCCGTGGTAGGCTTTGATACGCGCTTTTTATCGGACCGGTACGCAATCGCGGTAAGCGAAGTGCTGGCCGGCAACGGGCTGCGAGTGAGCCTGGCCAAGGCCGACGCGCCCACTCCCGTCATCTCGTTTGCCATCCCGCAACTTGGTGCCATTGGCGGAGTTATGATCACCGCCAGCCACAATCCTCCCCGCTATAACGGGATCAAGCTCAAGTCCGCCTATGGAGGCAGTGCCAGGTCGGTCGACACTAAACGCGTCGAGCTGCGACTGGCCGCTAACCTGGCGACCGGCCGCGAGCCGGAGTGCCTCGAGTATGACGAGGCGCTCGCCCAGGGCATGATCTCTCGCTTCGACCCGTTTCCGGCCTACGGCGAGCACCTGCGCCACCTCATCGATTTCGCCGCGCTGGGCCGGGCCGGCCTGCGCGTCGTCGTGGACGCCATGTACGGCACGGGCCGCGGCTATCTGCACGACCTGCTGGCAGGATCGGGTGTTGACGTCAGCGAGATTCGGGGCGAGATGAACCCCGGCTTCAACGGCATCCACCCAGAGCCAATCGAGAAACACCTCCGTCCGCTGATTGAGAGCGTGATTCAGGGCCGGGCCAATCTCGGCCTGGCAACAGACGGCGACGCCGACCGCATTGGCGCAGTGGGCCCCAGCGGACGGTTCATCGATCCGCACTGCATCATGGCCCTCTGTCTGCGCTACCTGGTGGAACGGCGCGGGCTGAGGGGATCAGTGGTGAAGACCGTTTCCACCACTCAACTGCTCAACGGCATGGCGGGCAGGTACGGCCTGCCGGTCCATGAGACGCCGGTAGGCTTCAATCATATCAGCGACCTCATGTTGTCCGACAACGTTCTGATCGGCGGCGAGGAATCAGGCGGCATCAGCATCAAGGGGCACATCCCGGAAGGGGATGGCGTGCTGATGGGCCTGCTGCTGACCGAAGTGCTGGCGTGCTATCGCCAGTCGCCTGAAGAGCTGATGGATGAGCTGTGGGCCGAGTTCGGGCGCTTCGACTATGCTCGCAACGATTTCCACACCCGACCCTTTGAAAAGGCCACCCTGGTCGAACGCCTGGCGACGAGCGCGCCCAAGAGCCTGGCGGGCATCCCCCTGGCCGGTGTCAACACTCTGGACGGCGTCAAATACCTGCTGGCGGACAATAGCTGGTTGCTCATCCGTCCCTCGGGTACCGAGCCGGTGCTGCGGGTCTACGCCGAAGCCCATAGTCCCGAGACCGTGCAGCTACTGTTGACCGAGGGGCGCGCCCTCGCCGACGTTGCAGGTGTTTGATCTTCCGCGGCTCAGCGTGGCATTTGACGCCCGAGACGGCCAAGTGTTATGATAAGTGTAGCTTAAGCAAGGCCACTGATGCCCTCCCATGACGCCCCGCCGCGTCCATGTGGAGGGCGTATCTTTATCGTACCCGTTGGAGCAAAGCCGGCCAGATGCAAATCGGCATTGACGCGCGCCTCGTCTACTACACCCGAGCGGGCATCGGCGAATACACGCTTCGCCTCGCTCAGGCGTTAGCGACCGCGTTTCCGACGGATCAGTTCACGCTCTTACAGGACTGGCGCAATCGGCAGCCCCTCATCGACGCCGGCAATGTCGGCGTCTCTCACACCCCCGTCCCGAGCCACCACGCTTTGGAGCAGGCGCTGTTGCCCTGGTCGGTGTCGCGGCTCGGAGTGGACTTGTTCCATAGCCCTGATTTTATCCCACCCTTGCGCAGCGAGGGTTGTTCGGTAATAACGATCCACGACCTGGCTTTTCTTATCTACCCGCACTTCCTGACGCGTGAGAGTGCCCGCTACTACGGTCAGATCGACCGGGCCGTCCGCCACGTCGACCATATCATCGCCGTATCTGAAAGCACTAAGCGGGACATGGTGCGCATGCTGGGGACGGCCGATGAGAAGATCTCGGTGATTTATGAAGCGGCCGACCCGTTGTTCCACCCGGTCGACCGCCCCGGCGCCTTGCACCATGTTCAGGCGCTGTTCGAGATACCCAACGACTTCATTTTGTTCGTGAGCACCATTGAGCCCCGCAAGAACGTGACCGGCCTGTTACGCGCCTACCGTCGTCTGCGCGACGACTACAAGCTGACTCCCGGGCTGGTGCTGGTGGGGTCGCAGGGCTGGTTGTCCGAAGAAGTGTTCGGGTTGCTCCACCAGTTGGAGCTAGAGAGCTGCTGTTATTTCTTGGGCCACGTCAGCACCTATGACTTGTTGCAGCTTTACAATGCCGCTCAGTGCCTGGTGCACCCGGCCTTTTACGAGGGGTTTGGTCTGACGCCTCTCGAAGCCATGGCGTGCGGCACGCCGGTGATCGTCTCCAGCGTTTCCAGCTTGCCCGAGGTGGTAGGAGATGCCGGTCTCTTGGTGGACCCCAATCACGATGACGAGATCACCGTGGCAATGTGGCGCGTCTTGAGCGACTCCGCGTTACGGGCGGAGATGCGCAGCAAGGGTTTGCAGCGGGCCGAGGCGTTTTCCTGGCAGCGGGCCGCCGAGCAGACCATGGAAGTCTACCGCAAGGTGGCCGGAGCCTGAGCCGGCGATTTCGCACCTGAGGAACCCGATGGCGCGTATCCTGATCTTGACTCCTCAATTGCCTTATCCGCCACATCAAGGCACCACTATTCGCAACTTCAACCTGATTGCCGGGCTGGCACGGCGCCATGAGTTGGATCTATTGACGTTCCTGGCGCCCGGGCAGGCTGAGCCGGTCGAGGTGGGCCTGCGAGGCGCGACCGCCGCAGGCAGCGGCAGTCGCTCCCTGGCCACCCAGCAGGCGTTAGTCTCCCCTCTCCAGTCGTTGTGCCGCCGCATCGTGGCCGAGCCCCAGCCGTCGCGTGGGCTGGCTCGACGCGCCTGGGATACGCTCACCAACCCGCTGCCCGACATGGCGCTGCGCCTGGCATCGCCGATCATGGCCCGCCACCTGGCGCGCCTCGCCCGCGAGAACGAGTACGATGTGATCCAGGTAGAGGGGATCGAGATGGCGCCTTACGTGCTCGGGCTGGGTGGGGGGCCACGCTTGATCTTCGATGACCACAATGCAGAATACCTGTTGCAGCGGCGTGCCTTCTTCACCGATGCCCGGCGACCACGGCGTTGGCTTGCCGCGGCTTACTCTCTGGTGCAATGGCGGAAGCTGACGGCCTATGAGCTGCGCATCTGCCGCCAGGCCGGCCGGGTGGTGGCAGTGTCAGAGGCCGACCGAGACGCGCTTCGCCGGCTCGTGCCCGGCCTCGACGTGACCGTAGTGCCGAACGGCGTGGACCTGGATTTCTACCGTCCTGGCGTCGTTCCGCCGGCGCCCGGGCTGTCTTCGCAGGCGCTCGTCTTCACCGGCAAAATGGATTACCGGCCGAACGTGGACGCCGTACTGTGGTTCGCCGGCGCAGTCCTGCCCCTGGTCTTGGCCCAGGCGCCCCGCGCCCGCTTTTATGTGGTCGGTCAGCAGCCCCACGCGCGCCTCGAGGCACTAGACGGTCGCCCGGCCATCACGGTCACGGGCCGCGTGCCGGACGTCCGGCCCTATATCGCCGGCGCGGCCGTGTATGTCGTCCCACTGCGTATCGGCGGCGGCACGCGGCTGAAGGTACTGGAAGCGATGGCCATGGGCCAGCCCCTTGTCTCGACCCGCCTTGGCTGCGATGGTTTCCCGTTCGAGGACGGCCGGCAGGTGCGTCTGGCCGACAGCGCCGAGGCCTTCGCGGACACCGTCGTCGAGCTGCTGCGGGGGCGAGAGCAGGCGGCGGCCCTGGGTCGAGCTGCACGGGCTGAAGTCGAGAGCCGCTACGGATGGGATGCGATCCTGCCCTCGATGGAAGGGCTCTACTCGTGATCTCTGACCCGCCCGGCGGCGCCCCGAGGGACACGGGAGGCTTGCGCCTCTCGGCCCGGCCAGAACGCACCCCGGCACAGCGCATCCGTCTGCTGGGGCTGCGCGCGATCGGGCGGCTCTATAGACGCTCGCCCGGATCGAGCGCCCCGCGCTCGATCCTCTTGATCCGTCCCGATCACATGGGCGATGTGCTGTTCCTAACCCCCGCACTGCACGCTCTCCGCCGGGCCCTGCCGGCCGCTCGCATCACCGCCTTGCTCGGGCCCTGGGGCGCGGACGTGCTGCAGGACAATCCCGACGTGAACGAGGTTCGCACCTGCCGCTTCCCGGGTTTCGAGCGGAGCTCAAAGTCTGGCCACCTGGCGCCCTACCGTTACTTGCTCGAGGCCGCCCGCGAACTGCACGGCGGTGGCCATGACACGGCCGTGGTGCTACGCGCCGACCATTGGTGGGGCGCCTGGCTGGCAGCCGCCGCGGGCATAGCCCGCCGCCTGGGCTACGGCTGGCCCGAGACCCGGCCCTTCCTCACCCAGGCGCTGCCCTACGCGGCGGGCCGGCACGAGGTGGAACAGAACAACCGGCTGCTGGCCGCGCTTGCACCCGGGCCGGAGGAACCGCCCGGGCCCCTACGCTTCGTGGTCACCGGGGCCGACCGCGCGTGGGCGGCCGATTGGCTGGCAGCATACGGCGTTGACCCGGCTCGACCGCTGGTGGCCATTCACCCCGGGGCCGGTGCGGCGGTCAAGCAGTGGGAAGCGACTGCCTGGGCGGCAGTCGCTCGGGCCCTGGTGTCAGAGCGGGGAGCGCAGATACTGCTGACGGGCAGCGCCGCCGAGCGCCACCTGACGGGGGCCGTGCTGGCAGCGCCAGGTGGCGGCCTGCCGGATGGGGGCTGGCCTGGTGGCAAGGCGCTGAATGCGGCCGGCGAGACAAGTCTCGGTCAGCTTGCCGCGCTTCAGGAGCGCTGTAGCCTGGTGCTTGGCCCCGATTGTGGGCCGCTGCACCTGGCCGTGGCGGCCGATGTACCCACCATCCAATTGTTCGGTCCCGTCTCGGCTGTCACCTTCGGTCCTTGGGGTGACCCACGGCGGCACGTCGTGCTGGTTAGCCCGTGGACCTGCGTACCCTGCAATCGGCTGGACTGGCCGTCGGAGGTGCTGCCCACGCATGGCTGTATGGCCGCCATCGGCGCCGGCGAGGTGATAAGGGCTGCCCTGGAACTGCTGCCCGGCTAGTCATTATCTACCTTCTCGGCCAGCGCGATCACCGAGGTGCCGAACGGCAGGCTCAAGCGTCTGAGAAGGGCAACCTCCACCCGGCCCGCGGCGGTCAGCAGGCTGTTCAGCGGCGGGGCAGCCGGCTCCATCTCGACCTGGTAGGCGTCGTCGTCGACGTGCGGCGACGCGAGCTGGGGCTCGGCCCGGCCGCGCCGCAGCAGGATGAGGGCCGCCGCGGCGGGAAAGATGAAGAAGTTGGTGTACGAGATGCGCAGGGTGCGAAAGCCGTGGCGTGCCAGCCGCGCGCGCAGGCCGGCCACGGTGTAGCGCCGTTGGTGCACGTTGATGTCGTCGTTTCGGCTCCATAGGAACATGAAGGCCGGCGAGGTGACCAGCAGCTCGCCACCCGGTCTTCCCTCGGCCGGGTTTGGGCCGCGCAGCAAGCGCCGGCATTCCGTCAGGACCCGATCCTCGTCCGGAACGTGCTCCAAAGTGTCCAGCAGAGTGATCAGGTCGAAAGCGCCGTCGTTGAAGGGCAGTCGTTCGGCATACGCCTCGCAGGACTTCAGGCCCCTTTCACGCGCTACAGCCAGGGGCTTGGGATTGCTGTCGACGCCCACGACCTGTCCGTAATGACGCAGGTGATGCGTCATGTTCGCAGCCCCGCAGCCTATGTCCAGCACGCGCCGATCCATACCTGGACCCACATACCGGTCCAGGTAGGCCAGGATCGCACGCGTGCGGGTGGCGAACCACCAGTGCCGGTCTTCATCGAGCACGGTGAGCATCGGGGTCGGCTTCATGGGTCTCCTTCACCAGTCTATCAACAGCAGACGTGCGAGATCGTCTGCCGAATAGGTTCCTCTGACGCGCACCCGTTTGAGTTCGAAGATGCCGTCGCTGGTATGGGTCGCGCCCTGCACCGTGGTCAGGCCACCCCAGTAGTCAGCGGACCGGTAGACCTGAATGGTGAGCTTATCGAAGCGGCCGGACGGATAGGCGATCCAGCGCGGATGGTAACCGAGGTGTTGTTGGATGTCCTCGAGCCCGCCGAGAGCTTGCCAGACAAGGTAATCCAGCGATTGACCGCTGAGGTCCGGGTGGTCACGGCTGTGCGAGCCGAAGCGCTGGCCGGCGGCGCTCATTTCCTCGATTTGCGGCCAGGTCATGTACTCGGGCCGTCCGGCGTCCACGAAATCCGTGATCAGGAAGAATTGCCCGACCAGACCGAACTTCTGCAGCAGAGGGAAAGCGTTCTCATAGTTGTCGACGTAACCGTCGTCGAACGTCAGGATGACGGGTTTTTCGGGCAGCGGCCGGCCCGTCGTCAAATACTGCAGCAAGTCATCCAGGTTGATGACGTGGTAGCCGGCGTCCTGCAGATATTGCAGGTGGCTCTCGAAAAGAGCGGGCGCCACGGACAGATCCCGGCGCACCGCATCGGCTCCTTGCGGAGGGTCCGAGATGTAATGATACATCAGGATCGGCACGTGGGCCGAGCGCGCCGTTCCATCTGGCGTTGGGCCGTGCGTTGGCGTGGCGCTCGGCGTAGCGGTAGGCGGCGGCAGGGTGGCGGTGCGGGAAGGACTGGGAGTGGCGCTGGGCCACCGGGTGGGAGTGGGGGTTGACGTCGGCAGGGCGCTTGGGCTGGTCGCGACGGTCGGCGCCTGGGTGGCCGCCGGGCGGTCCGGGGTACCGCTCGGGAAGGGCCAGGCTGAGAATAGCGCCTGCGGAGAGCCAGACGCCTGGCCGCTTTCGCCAGCCGCCGGCGAGCAGGCGGCAAGTGCCAGCAGAAACAGTAGCGTTACGGTGCCCCAGGCGAGCCGGCGTGCCAAAACTTCTTCTCCACCTTTTGCAGAATCGCCAAAGAATAGCCGGGAACCATGGTTCTGTCAAAGACGTTACATATGTGGCGCGCAGGATCGGCGATAGCGTTGACAGGGGGAACATTGTGTTGTATACTGCAAATGATTGTTCCGATGAGTGGTGCGTTTTACAACTTTGATCTGCTAGAGGTGACAGATGTTTCGCGAACAGATCCGCAAGCATTACGACCATTTGTCGCGCAGCTACCGGCGGGTCGCCGATTTCATACTTAGCGACTATCGAACAGCAGCCTTCATGACGGCGGCTGCTCTGGCCGACGCGGTTAAGGTAGACACGACGACGGTGGTGCGCTTCGCTCAGCGCCTGGGCTATCCGGGCTATCCCGAGTTGATCGAGGATATCCAGCAACAGGTGAAACTGGAGCTGAGTCAGGGTTATGTCGCGGCTGAGACTGAGCACACGTACCAGGCGCAAGTGCAGCGCTTCGTCGCTCAGGACCGCAACAATCTAGAGAAGGCGCTCGCTCACAACAGCCTGGACGCCCTGGAAACTATGTTCGACCTCCTGCGAGCCGCCCCGCGCATCGTCGTGCTCGGGGAATCCTATTCGGCCCCGCTGGCGGAGTTTTTCGCCCAGATGCTGCACGATGCCGGCCTGCCGGCGAGTTATGTCGGCGGCGACGTCTACGAACGCGCCCGGGCCCTCGTACACCTGGTCAAGAAGGACGTCGTGATCGGACTGACGCCACTGGAGGGCCCGTCGGGGGTGGCACGCACGCTGGCGTTTGCCCGCAGCGAGGGCGCAGTGACCCTGGCCGCGACTCCCAGCTTGAGCAGCCAGGCAGCACGCGCCGCCGAGCATCTGTTGTACGCTCCCGGTGAAGTGGCCGGAGGTTTGCCCAGCCTGACCGGGCTGTACGCCATCTTGATGGCGATCGCCCAGACGCTGGCCCTAGCCGAGATGGAAACGCCGAGCACGCGGGGTGAGGAGATCAACCGGATCCTCACGAAACTGTCCTGAACCGGTTGGACTGAACCGCCAAGATGCTTGGCCGGGACCCTCGAGTGCGAGATCCCGGCCGTCTTTAACCCCCAAGTTTCAGCCCGGGTCTACAGGCAGCGCCTGACCACGCCTTGCAGCGCACGGCCCTGGGTCGACCAGGGCGCCGAGCACCAGTATCGCGGCCAGAAAGCCCAGGTAGTTCTCGTTGAGGAAACGGGAAACGAAGAAGAAGACCAGAAGGAACAGCCCATAGCCCCACAATGCCCGTCCGAGGCTGTTCTCGTGGACTTGCCGCCAGAGGAGACCGGCCAGAAGGGGCAGGCCCAGCAGCAACTCCGGTATCCAAAACGGCCAGTGCGCGAAGCGGGTGGAGACCCAACCAAAGGCTAGCAAGAGGTTGGAGGCGCCCCAGCCCCAGATCTGGTACGAGGTGGTCGAGGTGCCGTTGGCCCAACGCCAGACGTCGTCGATCATGGCGGCCGGGTTCCAAATGAACCAGGGACCGATGAGCATGGCGCCGGCGGCCAGGGCAGGCCAGGCACGTCGTAGCGTGCCGACCAGCCAGGCACGTGCGCATTCCCAGGCATTCCTGCCCCGCACGAAGGGTGCGTCGCCGTTCGCCAACAACAGCACGTAGAATGGCGCCAGGAACCAGGCCGTCGGCTTGCTAGCGCAGGCCAGACCGAAAGCCGCCGCCGAGGCCAGGTACCAGCCCTCACCCCCGCCCTTGCGCCACCTCCCGTCCGCCGTTTCCCGACCGCCCGGCCGTTGCCTTCGCCCCCCCGTGCCCGCCTGAACCCACAGCCACACGCACAGGACGATCCAGGCCAGCACGAAGCTGTCGTTCTGCCCGTAGATGAGATCTGAACCCATGATGGGGTTCAGCCCGATCAGCATGACCAGCAGAAGGCGGGTCTGCGGCCGCCGGGCCAGACCGGGCAGCAGGGCCAGAGTCAACGCGAACAGCAGCAGGTAGACCATGCGTTGGTCATACCAGCCCAGCGTGTGCTCGGCCAACAGCTTGAACGGTGCCGAAAAGACAAAAGTCCAGGGGAGATACGGATAGTGGTAAAGCGCAGTGCGGAACTCGCCGATGCCCCATTCGGCCATCGGCGTCTGGGTGTAGTCCTCTACGTACGGGTTGCGGCCGTTGAGCAGGAAGTCAACCGTCGCCTCGGTCTGGATCACGCCGCCGTCGTGGCTGTAGCTGGCCGGACCGCTGCCCTGCCGCAGCAGCATCAGCTTGATGCTCGGCGCGAACACCGTCAGCAGCACGATTGCCCAGATCAACAGCAGCTTGAGCCGGTAGGCGAGGCCGGCCCTTGCGCGCCACTGGATCTCGCTGATCAGCAGGTACAGGACCAGGCAAGCCAGCGCGGCCACAATCAGCAGCATGCCGATCGGGTCGACCAGGCCTTGCTGAGCCAGCAACTTCATCGCCTGGTCCGAGAGCAAATGGCCGAGCCAGGGTTGGCGGGGCACGTCGCTCATATGC
>CAWIPK010000002.1:0-1303629 GCA_963837925.1 uncultured Chloroflexia bacterium
GGCCACCCGGTCCCGCCGGCCACCCCGCGGCCCCAAGCCCACAGCCACGGCCTCCATGGTGAACCGGGCGGCGTATCCGACCTGCCTGGAAGCACCGGCAGGCGGCCAGGTCGACGACTGGCGCCGCAGCCCGATCGCGTCGGCTGGGTCAATGACGCGGGGGCGAGCTTCCCCGACCTCAACATCTACGCCGGCCGAGCTCGACGGCGCCGAGCTATATCGGCGCGGTCGCCTTCGACATGGCCGCGCTGCAGGACCGCGGTCCGGTGGTGGCGGCCGAGGCTCTGCTCTTTGGCCTGACCGCCGATCAGCAGAACCAAGCGGCCGGCGAGTGGACCATCGACCTGTTGGCCGACGACGGGCCGTTCTGGAAGGCGCCGTCGCTGCTGTCTCTGTCTGCCGGCCTCAGGCAGGCGCCGAGTGGGCGCGCCTGGCGGCCGGCCGACCTGGGTGCCGGGCAAGTGCTGCGCCTGCCGTGGATACCCACACGCTCGAGTTGCTCCAGGGCCTGCGTTGCCCAGAGCATCCGCTGGGCTCTGTCACCTGCACGAGCCGACGCCGACGGCAGCCTGTTTGGCTTCGACGGTGGCATCGGGTCGGGCAGCCTGGGCAACGCGCCGCGCCTGCTGCTCTCCACCGGTCCCCTCGTCGCCCACGCCCACCCCCATCGTGGGTCGCCGCTTACCCCCACCCCGGGCAGCGTGCTGACGGCGGCCATCAAGGCCATGCAGCAGGCGACGGACGTCGCGCCATCCACGGCACGCCCACCTCGCCGCCGTTCAACTGGATCGTCGTCACGCCGGCCTGCAACTCGCAGGCCCTGCACGTCTGGTTCGACCGCGGAGGGCATCCCCCTGCCTGTCTTCACCCCGGTCGCTCCACGGCCGACCCGGCCACGGCCGATCCGCGTGATCAGTTGGCCACCGCCATGGCCCTCACCACCGGCACGCCCGCCGCGCTGCCCGAGCGCTACGTGACCGCCACGCCGACGCTGGTGCCCGTCTTACGTGGTGGCCACCGCCACGCCGGAGGACGTGATAGCGCTGATGGCGCGCCTTCCGCGCCGGCACGGTCGAGGCCACCACCACCGGCACGCCCACCCCCTTGCCCGCGTAATGCCGCGATCATCACTCCCACCCAGGCTTTCATCGTGGTGGCTGCCACGCCGACTGCCGCCGACAATGTACCAGCAGCAGGCCCAGTATGTCCGGGCCGAGCGGCTCGCCACCGCCGTGGCGATGACAACCGGCGCTCCACGCCCACCCAGCCCCCGGGCGGTGACGCCCACGCCGCCAGCAGCCCTTACGCCGCTGCCGCTGCTCGTGGCCGTCACGCCACGGCCACCCCCACCGCCACGCCGGCCCTGCCCTGGCGGTTCCCCAGGCGTTGGCCGGCAAGATCCTGTTCCACAGCGATCACGACGGTACGGTGGCGCTGTACTGCGCTGGACCCGGCCGGTGGCGAGATCCTGTGGGTGACCCAGGCGGTCGCCTTCCAGTGGCCCGGCCGCCCGAGGGGCGCTCGCCGGACGGCAAGCAGACTGCCTACGTCGAGAACAACGAACGGATGGGGGAGGTCTACGTGCGAGACGACACCTACAACAGCGTGCGCCAGGTGGGCTCGGGCAAAAGCTAGAAGCTTTCAACGTCACCTGGTCGCCGGCGGGCGACCGGCTGGCCTACATATTCAGCGCGGGAAACGACGAGATCTCACCGGTCGCGCCCGATGGCAGCGACGTGCGCCGGCTGACGGACAACAACTGGGAGCGGGACGAGCAGCGTATTGGTCCCCGGACGGTACGCAGATCGTCTTCTGGTCCAACCGGGAGACGGGCAGCCGCCAGTTGTGGGTCATGAACGCCGACGGCAGCAACCAGCACCGGCTGCTCGCCTCGGCTTACCGACGACTGGGACCCGGTTTGGGTGAAATGAACTCCACACGGGTCACAATACGCGGGCGTCCTGGGCCGACTCTTCCGGAGCGATTCGCAACGGTGCGCCAAGCCAGACGGGATCGCGTGTCGTCCGCGCGATCTGGAGAGAAGGAGCCCGTGATAGCTTCCATTTCCATGTCGGCCCCGGATATCACCGGGGCCGAAGTTGCGGCCGTGAACGAGGTCGTCCATGGCCCAGTCCTTGGCGCTCGAAGCCGCGGAGTGTGGCCTTCGAAGGGGCCGTGGCCGCCTATGCCGGCACGCGGCACGGGGTTGCCGTCAACTCCGGCACCAGCGGCCTGCACCTGTGCGTCATCGCCGCCGGGGTGGAGCAGGGCGACCTCGTCATCACCACGCCCTTCTCCTTCATCGCCTCGGCCAATGCCATCCTCTACGAGCGGGCCGTGCCGGTCTTTGTCGACGTGGATCCCGCAACGGGGAATATCGATCCGGCGCTGGTTGCCGCAGGCGGCGGATGATCTGTGCCGGGGCGGGACGTCCGCCCGAGCGATGGCTGCCCAGGAGCGTGCGCGGCGCGGCGCCGGCCGGGGATCTCAAGGCTCTCTTGCCCGTCCATGCCTTCGGCCAGCCGGCCGACATGGACCCCATCCTGGGAGCCGCCGCCGGCATGGCCTGGCCGTGATCGAGGATGCCTGCGAAGCCTTGGGCGCCGAGTACAAAGGGCGTAAGGCCGGCGCGCTCGGCGATGCCGCCGTCTTCGCCTTCTATCCCAACAAGCAGATCACCACCGGCGAAGGCGGCATGATCGTCACCGATCGCGAGCGACTGGGCGCAGCTCTTCCGCTCGCTGCGCAACCAGGGCCGCGACGGCTTCGATGCCTGGCTGAACCACACTCGCCTGGGCTACAACTACCGCCTGGACGAGATGAGCGCGGCCTTCGGCGTTGCCCAGATGGGGCGCATCGAGGAGCTGCTTGCCAAGCGCGGCGCAGGTGGCCGCCTGGTACAACGAGCGCCTGGCAGGCTGCGAGCTGGTGGAGAGGCCATACATCGCACCCACTACCACCCGAATGTCCTGGTTCGTCTACGTCGTGCGCATCGGGGCGCCGGCGAGCCGTGACGAGGTCATGCGCCGCCTGGCCGAGCAGGGCATCCCCAGCCGGCCCTACTTCACGCCGATCCACCTGCAGCCCTTCTACGTCCAGAAGTTCGGCTACCAGCGCGGGGACTTCCCCGTCACCGAATACCTCGGCGACGTCTCCCTGGCCCTGCCCTTCTCCGGCGTCATGACCGAGTCCCAGGTCGACCAGGTCTGCGAGGTCCTGCTGCACGCCGTTACCGCCTCGGCAGCCGGCGCGTAACCGGCCTTCGTGTCTTTCGCGGCGCCTTCGCGCCTCCGTGTTCCAAACGGCTCGCGTTCCAAACCGTCCACCCATTTCCCAAAAGCCGCCCTGCGACGCCGCAGCAGTTCGCAGCCGGCCCCAATAGGTGTAGAATAGGGATAGAGTCGACCAGCTCGACGAGGTGCAGCATGGCGGCCCGCTATCGGGATTGGATGGAGCAGGCAAAGCGCGACCTGGAACACGCCGGGCGCGCTCTCGAAGACGCGGATTATGAGTGGGCATGCTTTGCGGCGCAGCAAGGCGCCGAAAAAGCCGTCAAAGCCGTGTTCCTGCGCCTCATCCGCAGTGCCTCGGGACATTCCGTGGCCGCGCTGCTGCAGCAGTTGCCTTCGCCCTGGCAGCCCGACGAGTCGTTGATCGACGCCGGCAAAGAGCTCGACAAGCACTACATCCCGGCGCGCTATCCGAACTCGTATCCGAGGGAGCGCCCTATGAGTACTACACCCGCGCCGAGGCCGAGCGCGCCATCGGTCAGGCGAGAGACATCCTCGGCTTCGGTCAGCGTCTTCTGGCTGGACCAGGTCCGGGTCCGGGATTGCCTGAAGACGGCGGTCCAACGCCTGGCGCAAGCCCACCCGGAGATTGACGAGGTCTGGCTGTACGGCTCGTTGGCGCGCGGCGATGCGTACCGGGGAGCGATGCAGACCTGATGCTGGCGCTCAGCGATACACGGCTGCCTTTCCTGGATCGCTCCCCCACTACCAGCCGGATTTCTGTGGCATCGGCGTCGACGTGTTGGCCTACACCCGTGCCGAGCTGGCGCAGATGGACGCCGAAAGGGCAAGCTCTTTTCCTTCGAGCGGCTCGAGCCGAAGGAGTATACCGAAGGAGAGTAATATGTGTGTGAAGCCGGCGTCGGTGACGAGAGTTCTGTAGATCAGGAAAGATAATTCCAGTAAAGGAATGAGTAGGTTGGCAGGAACAAGTGCGGTTCCGGTTTGTTGGAAAAGGAGCACCACCGCATAGCGCAAAAAAACCGGGAGATCGAAGTGGTGCGCTGTGGAAGGGACTCGTTCCACGAGAGCGGGACGAGGAACGGATGGATGAGCTTGCCGATTTGCGTTGATGCCAGCTTTGTCGTCAAGCTGGTCGTGCCGGAACCGAACAGCGAGAAGGCCGATGGGCTTTGGGCCACCTGGCTCGATGCCGATCTCGAGATCGCAGCGCCGGATTTGCTGCCCTATGAGGTGGCCTCCGCCATCCGCAAGCAAGTTCACCGGGGGCTGATGATTCTCGAGCGCGCTGCGGCTGCGCTCGACGCGTTCTTGGGCCTGGCCGAACGCATGGCCCTCGTGCCGCCTGATGATCTGCACGCCCGCGCTTGGGGATCTGGCAAGCCAGTACAGCCAGCCGAATCTCTATGACGGCTATTATGTGGCGTTGGCCGAGAGTCTCGGATGCCGTTTGTGGACCGCCGACGATCACTTGCGGCGGGCCATGCCCGGCGTGGCAGGGGAGATCGCATCGCTGACCGATGCTGTGGACGGCGCCTGAGCAGCGCGGTGCTGCGGGTCGAAGCGAGGGCGTCCTCGCCCGGCCCCATCACCCGCCGATCCACCTGCAGCCCTTCTACGTCCAGAAGTTCGCACGCGCGGCGACTTCCCCGTCACCGAGCACCTCGGCGACGTCTCCCTGGCCCTGCCCTTCTCCGGCGTCATGACCGAGGACCAGGTAGACCGGGTCTGCGAAGTGTTGCTGCAAGTCAAGCTTGACACGAGTGCGCCAATGGCGTATACTGATGGCCGTCTGCCAGGGACCGTTGAGTAACCGTCATAGGCAGCCCAAGCATGGTAATAGTCGAAACGCAGATTTTCACCAGGCGAGTGATGAGTCTGTTGACGGACGATGAGTACAGGCATCTTCAGACTTTCCTGGTCGATCACCCTGGCATTGGCGACCAGATTCCGGGAACTCGTGGGTTGCGTAAACTGAGATGGGCTGCAAAAGGACATGGAAAGCGTGGTGGCGCTCGCATCATATACTACTGGGCAGTCACTCAGGATCGGCTACTCATGTTGTTCATATTCGCGAAGAACGAACGTGCTGACTTGTCGGCGGACCAGAAGAAGGTTTTGGGGCAGATTGTGAGGGAAGAGTACCCATGAACGACGAAGTGTTTGCCGAGATGCTTGAAAGCGTGCGCGAGGGCGGTGCAATCCTGCGCGGGGAGACTGCACCTTCCCGATCGTTTGTCGTTGACCAGACGGCGATTGATACAAAGAGCATCCGAGAAAAGTACCGTCTTACTCAGAGCCAGTTTGCCTCCCTGTTGGGCATCAGCGTGAAGACCCTGCGAAATTGGGAGCAGGGCCGGCGGTCACCCGAAGGACCGGCAAGAGTATTGCTTCTGGTGGCGGCCAAACACCCGGATGCGGTGTGGGACGCAGTCTCTCACCAGGCATGATCGAACTCGCCGCCGGCGGCGGTCTTGGCTTTCTCCGCCTGCAGCGAGCGCCAATTGCCGTCTCTTCGCCAGGCCATGGATCAGTTACGCGATCTGGCCGATTTCCGCATCGGCCCCGCTCTGTTTGCCGAGTTCATCCGGGCAGCAGGTGAAGGCGAAGCGGATCGCACGGGGTAACGCTGTTTCACCTCCATCCACCTGCACAGTTTTTTCGCGGCCAGAGAGATTCGACTGCGTGCGGCGCCCGTCGGCCCGTCCTCGCTAGACGCCGTGCGCTTGCCGTGGCCCTGCCCTTCTCCGGCGTCATGACCGATTCCCAGGTCGACCCGGTCTGCGAGGTCCTGCTTCACGCCGTTACGATCCGTCAGCCGGCGCGTAACCGGCCTTCATGTCTTTCGCGGCGCCTTCGCGCCTCCGTGTTCCAACGGCTCGCGTTCCAAACCGCCCGGCGCCCACCTCGCAAACCGGTCCGACAAGAAAGATTACCTGACCACCTACCGCAACCGTCCCAAGCGCTCCTGCCGCGCCGCCTGCGTGCCTTTCGCATCCGACCTGCCCCTTCCACCCAAGGAGTGAACGCATGCGCCTATCCACCGCTTTGCACCTACATCACCTGCCGGAGCTCCTGCTCGGCGTCCGCAACCGCCACCTGCTCTTCGCCGACGTCTACCTGCTGCCCGTCGCCGCGGCCCTGGCCTTCTTCCTGCGGCTCGAGACGCTCCACTTCCATGCCGCCTACGGCCTGGCCGTCTGGCTCTACGTCGTCGGCGCGTCGCTGGTCAAGGTGCCGATCTTCGCCGTCATGGGCATCTACGGGCGCTTCTGGCGCTACGCCAACGGCGAGGATGCCCTCCTGCTGGCCCTGGCGGCCCTGATCGCGGCCCTGGCCGAAGGGCTCCTGTTCCTGGGCCTGCTCGCGCCGGCGGGGCTGCTGCCCGCCATCCCGCGCTCGATCCCGTTCCTCGACGCCATCCTGACGCTGTTGTCCATCGGCGGCACGCGCTTCGTCCTGCGCTTCGGCGTGCAGCGCGTGCGGCGCCAAGGCAAGGGCGCTGGGACGCCCACCCCGCGCCGGCGGGTGCTGATCGCCGGGGCGGGCGAGGCCGGCGCCCTGGTGCTGAAGGAGCTGGCCGCCAACCCGCAGACTGGCCTCGAGCCTGCCGGCTTCGTGGACGACGACGAGAGCAAGCGCGGCCTGCGCGTGCACCGCTGCCAGGTGTTGGGCCCCTGCCACGCGATCCCGGCCCTGGTCGCCGAGCACAAGATCGACCAGGTGATCATCGCCATGCCGTCCGCCTCGGGCCGCACGATCCGCGAGCTGGTGGCCCTCTGCGGCACGGCCGGGGTGGCGGTGCGCACGTTGCCCGGCGTCTACGACGTGCTGGCCGGGCGCGTCAGCCTGCAGCAGATCCGCGACGTGCAGATCGAGGACCTGCTGCGCCGCGAGCCGGTGGCCACCGACACCTCGGCCGTGGCAGGCCTGATCCGCGGCCGGCGGGTGCTGGTGACCGGCGCGGGCGGCTCGATCGGCTCCGAGCTGTGCCGGCAGATCGCGCGCAGCGGGCCGGCCGAACTGGTGCTGCTGGGCCACGGCGAGAACTCGATCTTCGAGATCCACAACGAGCTCTCCCGCCTCAGGAGGGCCGGCACGATCGCCTGTGAGCTGCGCCCGGTCATCGCCGACATCCGCTTCCCCGAGCGCCTGGCGACGATCTTCGGCCGCCACCGGCCCGAGATGGTCTTCCACGCCGCGGCGCACAAGCACGTGCCGCTGATGGAGGGCAGCCCGGAGGACGCGATCCTGAACAACGTCGAGGGCACGCGCAACCTGGTGCGGGCGGCCCTGGCGGCAGGCGTGAGCCATTTCGTGCAGATCTCGACCGACAAGGCCATCAACCCGACCAGCGTGATGGGCGCCACTAAGCGCGTGGCCGAGCTGATCGTCCAGCGAGCGGCGCGGGAGAGCGGTCTGCCTTACGTGGCGGTGCGCTTCGGCAACGTGTTGGGCAGCCGCGGCAGCGTGGTGCCCTTCTTCCAGCGCCAGATCGCCGCCGGCGGCCCGGTCACCGTCACCGACCCGGAGATGCGGCGCTACTTCATGAGCATCCCCGAGGCGGTGCAGCTCGTGCTGCAGGCGGCGGCGCTGGGCCGGGGCGGCGAGGTCTTCGTGCTCGACATGGGCGAGCCGGTGCGTATCGTGGACCTGGCGGCCGACCTGATCCGCCTCTCGGGGCTGGAGCCGGAGCGCGACATCGAGATCGCCTTCACGGGGCTGCGCCCGGGCGAGAAGTTGTTCGAAGAGCTGTTCACCGCCAGGGAAGCGCACGCGCGCACGCGAGCACGAGAAGATCTTCGTCAGCCGCAACGGCCACGTCGCACCCGGCCGTCGATTGTTATGGCGGGCGCCCCGCTGACGCTCGACGAGCAGCTCGACCTGCTGATCGCCGCCGCCCGCCGCGGCGAGCCGGACCAGGTGCGCTGCCTGCTCCAGGCCATCGTCCCTGAATACTGCCCTGGCCCAGCGGTGCCCGGCGCGGCGCCCGTCCGCCCAGCCCAGACATGCCGCGGCCGCCGATCCCTCGGCTGCCGGAAGGGTCGGTACTGCGCTTGCCGTCGCTGACGCCCGGCGGGGGCCGGCCGCTGACACAGCTCGAGGGCACGCTCGCCTGCCAACCGGCGCCGGCCAGTCTCACTATTGCGTAAAACGTTTGTTCTGTGATATACTGATGCTCTGTGGCCTATGCCTGTATCTCGCCGGCGCCGTGCTCGTCATACCGCGGCATTGTCGAACTGTCGAATTGTCGAACTCACCTTCCCGTGGCGTCCTTAAGCTTGGCAAGGCTCGCCTTCTTTCTTGAAGCAGCGGGCCGCCAGGCGCGATTTCGGTTTCTTTAGCTCCGCACACAATGGCGACCTGCCTCGAGCGGCAACCAAAACGCGGGCAGGCTGCAGAATACCAGTGCGGAGGAGTAATGGAGTTACGTCGTTATGCGCTGATCTTGTGGCGCTGGTCCTGGCTGATCGTGCTGGGCACGCTCATCGCCGGCGGCGCGAGCTACCTCGTCAGCAAGCGCCAGGTGCCGATCTACCAGGCCAACACGCTGCTGATGGTCAGCCAGAGCAAGTCGAGCACGACGCTGGACTCGAGCATGGCCTCGGTGGTCGACCGGCTGGCCGCCACCTATGCCGAGCTGATGGTGCGCCAGCCGGTGATGGACGCGGTGATCCGCAACCTGGAGCTCGAGACCACGGCCGGGAAGCTGGCGGCGGCGGTCAAGGTGACGCCGGTGCGCAACACCCAGCTCATCCAGCTCTCGGTCGAGGACAGCAACCCGGTCCAGGCGGCGGATATCGCCAACGAGGTGCCCAAGGTCTTCATCCAGCAGAACGACGCGCTGCAGACGCAGCGTTACGCCGATTCCAAGGCCAGCCTGCAGGAGCAGCTCAACCAGGCCTCGGCCGACATCACGCGGCAGCAAGGCGTGGTGGACGCCCAGCGGGCCGCGGCCAGGGTCGACCAGGCGGCGCTGGACCGCGAGCAGCGCGACCTGAGCGAGATGCAGGGCAACTACTCCACGCTCTACAAGAGCTACCAGGACCTGCGCCTGGAAGAGGCCCGCCAGCTCGACACGCTGGTGATCACCGAGCAGGCCCAGATGCCGCTCGTCCCCATCCGGCCAAAGACTACCCAGAACACGCTGCTGGCGGCCGTGGTCGGCGCGCTGCTGGCGCTGGGGGTGGCCTACCTGGTGGAGTACCTGGACGACGTGATCAAGGACCCGGATGAGGTCCAGAGCCTGCTGGGCTTGACGGCGCTGAGCGTGGTGCCGGCGGTGGACGAGGCGAAGGCCGGGGAGGAGCTGGCGGTGGTGGCCAGCGCGGACTCGGCGGCCACCGAGGCCTACCGGGTGCTGCGCACCAACCTGCAGTTCGCCTCGGTCGAGGCCGCCCTGCGCACCCTGCTGATCACCAGCGCCTCGCCGACCGAGGGCAAGACGATGACGGCGGCCAACCTGGGGGCGGCCCTGGCGCAGGACGGCAAACGGGTGATCCTGGTCGATGCCGACCTGCACCGGCCGCGCCTGCACCGGGTCTTCAAGCTGCCCAACAATACCGGCGTCACCACGGCCCTGCTGGCCGGAGGCGTCGACCCGGATAGCCTGCTGCAGGAGACGGCGGTGCCCGGGCTGCGGGTGCTCACCTCGGGCCCGCTGCCGCCGAACGCGGCCGAGCTGCTCGGCTCCGGCCCGATGCGCGCCTTGTTGGCCGACCTGGCCGGGCGCTGCGACATCGTGATCCTCGACAGCCCGCCGGCGATGGCGCTGGCGGACGCGGCGATCCTGGCCACCCGCGTCGACGGCGTGCTGCTGGTGCTCGACGCGACCAGCACCCACCGGGAGATGGCCAGGCGGGCGGTGGCGAGCCTTCAGCAGGTGCAGGCCCGGCTGCTCGGGGCGGTCATGAACCGGGTGCCGACGCACGGCGCCGGCTCTTACTACTACTATCACTACTACAGCCATTACGGCCACTACTACCACCAGGACGGCTCGCGGCGCGGCGGGCGGGGCGGCCGCGGCGGCGGGAGCGGCTGGGCGCGCCGGCTGCGCCACCTGGGGGGTGAGCGGCGGACCGGCCAGGCGCCGGCGGCGCTGGCCGCCCAGGACGTGCAGGTCGCCAACGGAGCCGCCGTCCGTCGAGATGGGCGAGGCCCGCTCGTAGGGGCGCCGCTCCCGGTTGGCGAGCGGGGACGCGATGAGACCGGACTGGCGGCAGCCCGGTCTCATGCTTTGGAGAACGCAGGTGCCGGGATCGGCATCCGGCCAGGAGAACATGACGCGAGCGTCTGACGGAGCGGTGGGGGCGATCGGGCCGGCGTGCGGCGGCCGCTTGCGCGGCGCGCTGGCCTGGTGCGCGGCGCAGGAGATCTGGCCGGTGGCGGCCTGCCTGCTGGCTGGCGCGGCCGCGCCGAGCGGCATGCGGTTGGCCCTGGCGGTGGCCGGGCTCTTCTGGCTGGTGCGCTGGGCGGCGAGGGGCCGGCCGAGCGTCAGCACGCCGGCGGACTGGCCGCTGGGGCTGTTGGTGGTCATGCTGGGCGTCAGCGCCTGGGCCACCGCCTGGCCCGAGGTCACGCGCCCGCAGATCCTGCGCCTGCTGGGCGGCCTGGCGCTGTACTACACGCTCGTGAACGGGATCTCCAGTCTGGGCCGGCTGCGGCTGCTGGCCTGGGCGCCGCTGGCAGGCGGCCTGGCGTTGGCCGGTGTGGCCGTGCTCAGCGTTCAGTGGAACGCGGCGGGCAAGCTGCCGTTCATTCCGGCGGCGATCTACAGGCGCCTGCCCGCGGCGGCCGGCGATGTCGTGAACGCCAACATCATGGGGGGCGCGCTGGCGATCGTGCTTCCCTACGTGCTGGCGTGGGTGGCGTTCAGGCGGGCTCGGGCGGGCCCGGCCGGTTGGCTGGCCGGGCTGGTCGTGGCGTTGGTGATGGCGGCGCTGCTGGTGCTGACGAAGTCACGCGGGGCGCTGATGGGCCTCGGCGCGGCCGGGCTGTGTTTGGTGCTCCTGCGCTGGCGGCGGGGCTGGCTGCTGGTGCTCCTGGCGACGCTGGCGGCCGGGGTCGTGGCCTGGCGCATCGGTCCGGCGAGCATCCTGGACACGCTGTCGCTGGCCGGAGGGATCAGCGGGCTGGATGGCCGGCTGGAGCTCTGGTCGCGCGCGATTTACATGCTGCAGGACTTCCCGTTGACCGGGGTGGGCCTGGGCGCCTTCGGCAAGGTGGCGAACCTGCTCTATCCGCTGTTCCTCTTCAGCCCGGATGTGGAGGTCGCGCACGCCCACAACATCTTCCTGCAGGTGGGTGTCGACCTGGGCCTGCCGGGGCTGGTCGCCTGGCTGGCCGTGCTGCTGCTGACCACGCTCTGTGCCTGGCAGGTCTATCGCGCCGGCCGCGCGGCGGGCGATCCGGAGCAGGCGGCGATCGGCGCCGGATTGCTGGCCTGCCAGGTGGCGCTGGTCGTGCACGGGCTGACCGACGCCGCCACCTGGGGGTCGAGGCCGGCGATCATCGTCTGGGCGCTGTGGGGCCTGGCCGTCGCGGCGCGCCGCGTCTATGGCCCGCGGGCAGGCACGGCGCAGAGGCCCCTGCCCTCGGAGGTCAGCCGGGCGGAGGCCCCGCCCGGTGCGACAGGCTGAGCTGGGCGACGAAGGCCAGGGCGAGCAGCGCCCATAGCGCCGTCTCCCACCAGCGCGCGCTGCCCCAGGCGAGGCTGGCGCAGAAGAGCGTCAGGCCGGCCGCAAAGGGCCGGGTGAAGACCGGCAAGCCCCAGACGGCACGCCAGGGCACGCGCCGCCCCGCACCGTCGTTCCCCGCCGCCCACCAGCCCGCATAGCTGGCCCCCGCCAGGGCGATGCTCAGCCCCAGGATCCAAAGCGCGTTGCGCGCCACGTACGGCCAATCGATCATCCTCGTCCTCGCCCCCGAACGGTTTTCGGCTCCGCAGCAGCACGCTCACGAACAGGCGCGCTCGCCCGTCGGCCGCACGATTTTACCCCCGCGCGCCCCGACCGCCCCAATCTCAATCCAGCCTGCCGCCGGCACGCGTGATCAGCCGAGCGGCGTTGTTGTACATCACGTCGGCCACTTCGGCCGGCCCCAGCCCGGCGCTCTCCGCCGCTTGCCGGAAAGCCTGCAGCTCCTCGTACATGAAAAAGGACAGCCCGGCGCCGTCGGGCTCGGCGACCTCGCGCATGTGCGGGTCGTCGCTGACGTCGCCGTACAGGCCCGGGGGCACCAGGTTGACGTAGAAGCCTTGCTCGCAAATGCGCCGCATGCGCATGCGCACCACCGGCAGGTCGCTCCCGAACACGACGCGCTGCGGCCCGACGGCCCGCAGGAGTTGTTCCATCACGTCGCCGTTCGTGTTGGCGCTGAAGTCGAAGTGCATGCGCCCGGCGGCCTTCAGCACGTCGAGGGCGTCGCCGACATCCTCGGCGCAGTAGGCGCGGCCGATGTGGGCGATCACGAGCTGGATATTGGGGTAGCGCCGCTCGATCTCGAGCATCTGCTCCAGGTTGAGCGGGTCCCGGAGCCGCTGAGGGCGCGGGATGTGCAGCATGACGATCCAGCCATGCGCATCGGCCACCGCGAGGTGCTCGCGCGAAAGAAAGTCGAAGATCGTGATGCCGGCCGATGGGATGTGCGGCGGCGCGAACTCGAGATAGGGCTTGAAGCCGAGGAAGCCGCCGGCGACGGCCCGCTGCTCGAGCTCGCGTGCGCTCCACTCCGGCGTGATCACCATCAGGCTGGGCAGGTGATGCTCGCGAGCCGCCTGGCTCACGTAGTCGTTGTTCCGATCGAGGTGATACTCGCGCGTGGCCGCGCCGAAAATCACCGGCGTCACCTGCTGCTGCGGGAACATGCGCCGATATGTCTCCAGCAGCTCCTCCACCGGCCCGTCGTGGGCCACCCGGCCGGGCCAGGTCGGGCCGCGGGGCGCTACCGCGGCGGGCTCGCGAAAGGAGTCCCGCCAGACGTGGGTGTGCATGTCGATTATCCTGGCCGGTAGGAAGGAGGCCAGTCGCCGGTCATAGACTGCCCGATCGACGGGCTTGATCTCGAGGTCTAGCATGCTTTTCTCCAATCCGCCGGGCTACTCGCCGGCCAGCACGCCGTCGAGCTCTTCGCTGCAGTGGGAGAGCACGCCGACAAGGGCAAAGTCGCCGCCCCAGGGAACCATCTGCGCGCCGAGCCGCCGGTAACGGGCGAGCTCGTCGACCGATCCGGCGGTCACGCCCCAGGCCTTGCCGCTGGCGCGCGCCGCGCCCGACACGCGCTCGACGACCTCGTCCAGCGTCATGCTGCTGCCCATCGCCCGGAGCCGGCAGCCCAGATCGGCCGGCCCGATGAAGAGCAAGTCGATGCCCGGCACGGCGGCGATCGCTTCGATGTTGTCGACGGCTTCCGGCGTCTCGATCTGGGCCACGACGAAGGTCTCCCGGTTGGCATCCTCGAAATAGGTACTGTTCGCCTTCCAGGCTTCGATGCCATAGCCCGCGTCCATGCCGGCACCGTCGACGCCCCGGTTGCCTAGGGGCGCGAACTTCACCGCCTGGACAATCTCACGGGCAATGGCCGGCGTCGAGACGAACGGGACCATGAAGCCCGCCGCGCCGTCCTCCAGGTAGTGGTAGAGGTGCGTGCGGCCGACCGTCGGCGGCCGGATCATGCAATCGATGTCGTTGTAGTAACAGGCTGCCACAAATGCCTGCACTTCGCGATCGTCCATGGTCCGATGCTCGAGGTCAAACCAGATACCGTCATAGTTGAACTCGGCCGCGTACCGGACAAAGAAGGGCAAGAAATGCCCCGTGGCCGCCATACGCGCAAATTGCCCGCTGCGTAGCTTGGCCAACACCTTACTTCTTCTCATGCCTGGCTCCTTGATGGGATATGAGTAATCATGCTGTCTGCTGTCACCCTCTCGCGAGCGGTTGCCCCTACTGCCCTCCGGTGAGCGGGGACGTCACGCTCCAAAAAGGAAACGAACCGTGTTCGCGCTGACCTGCGCCTGCTGTGCCGGCGAGAGCGCGTCATATGCGGCCTTTTCCTGCTCGTAAGTGCCCTTCAGCCGGAACTCGCGGTACACGCCGGGGGCCTGCAGCCGGCGTGTGATATAGCTGTGGTAGGGCGCATCAGTGGCCCAAAGCATCGTCGTCGGGTAGCGCTCGACCAGGGCCTGGAAAACCCGGGTGTGGTCGCGGTAGTCCAGGTCCAGCATCGCCGGCGACTTCTCGGCCCGGAACAGGTCGACCTGGATTTTCAGCGCTGCCGTATCCACCCAGGCGTTTGGGAGTGCTGCTGCCCGATCGAGCGACTCCCGGTGGCAGCCGACACAGTGCGCCATGCAGAAGCGCGTGCCCGGATAGCGCTCGATGACCTGAATGATGTCGGCCGCCTGCGAGTATGGATCGCTCGGATCCGTCGTCGCATGGAAGAGAACCGGCCAGTTGCGTTCCGCGAAGAAGGTCATCAGCGGTCTGCCGGCGTCGAGCAGAGCGAGCGCTCTTGACTGGCACATCAAAGGGTGGATCTTGATGCCGTAAATGGGGAACTCCTGCTCGAGCTCCTCGAGGCTCGCGATCTGCTCGTCGATCAGGCGGCCGGGATCGACCGAGACAAAAGGCAGGAAACGGTGGCTGTGCTCAGGGCAAAACCGGTAGACGTCGGTCAGCAGCAACCGGTTCTCGCGTTCGTAGGGCACGCGTGAGACGGGTTTAGCCGCCGGCGACAGCTCGCCGCTCTCGATCAGCGTGGGTAGATCGTAGTACAAGGCCGGCGAAATCGGAAAAACGATGCCGCAGTCGACGGCGTTGGCCTTCTGCCGGTACGCCAGGTCTTCTGCGCTCGAGCAGTAAGGGTAGTTGATTTGTGCGGCCTCGCGCAGCGCGATGCCGATGTGAGAGTGCGCGTCGATGACCTTGCCGGCAAGATCGGCGCGGCTCAGATGTTTTGCGGCAATCATCTTGGCCTCAGCTTTCTGTGCCCAAATCCAGGGCAATCCGGACCCAGCGGATGCTCATGGCCGTCTCATCGGCGACGTACGCGGGCGTCTTCGTCAGCCGGGTCTTTGGCGCTGCCCACTCGGAAGCTGGCAACCAGCGTGCCGTCGCGCAGGCGCGCCAGCACCGGGAAGGTGGCGAATCGCGCCTCGTACCCAGCGCTGGTGGCGTCGTAGATCGTGCCATGATCGCGGATGTGCATGCTCAAACCCAGCCTAATAGCGACCGTGCTCTTCCACAAGATCGCGCATGATCGCGATCCTGTCTTCGGCGGCGTGCGGTGGGACCTGGTCGCCGGCGTTGGCGATCAGGCGCGGCCCATAGCGCTTGAGCTCGAGCCAGGCCAGCACGGCCCTCTTGAAGTCTTGGACGTCGACGTCGGGCAGCCACAGATTCGGGGGCACTCCGCCCGAGAGGATGAAGTCGCGCCCCGCCTCCTGGCGGCACTGTTCAGGGGTGAGATCGCCCATCGGCGCCGGGGTGATCGCATCCCCGCAGTCGGCCCCCGTGTCGCGTATCATGGCGATGGCACCGCGCAGCATGCCGTCGATATGCACGGCCGTGCACTTGCCCGCGGCGTGCAGCCGGCGCACGGCCTCGGCGTAGTAGGGCCGCGACCAACGCGCAAAGAAGCGCGGCGGCTGAATATTGCTCGAGAAATTGTCGCCCAGGATGACGACGTCGGCCGGCGAGGTCGCCAGCAAATCGATCAGGCGAAGGTTGGCTGCGTTGATCCGTTCGACGACCTCTGCCAGCGTTTGCGGCCAGTCGGTCGCCGCGTAGATAGTTCCCGTGACACCCAGCCAGTAGTGCAGCAATTGTCCCATGGCGCTGTACCCGGCGCTGAGGTACACCACGCCGACGTCGCCGACCGCCTCCTTCCAGGCCAGGTAACGATCCCATTTGGGCCTGAAGGTCAGGGAGCCCAGGGCATACCCAAGCACGCGCAGGTCTTCCTCGCTGCGCACGCCCAAGCGTGTGATGGCCCACGAATACGAGTCCTCCTCCCAGATGCGCCGCCGCTCGATGCTTCCCAACGGGGTGGTGATGCGCCAGACGATTTCCGGGGTCTCGCCGTGCCATTCCTTGTACACTTCCGAGGAGACGCCGGCACCGTAGGTGGCGTCGTAGAACGAGCCAAGGTTCGGCATGTAGAAGCCGGCGCCGAAGCGCTTATGACAGGCGATCAGGTCGAACTCGGGCGCGACATAGCTCGCGCTCAGGTCCCACGGCAGGTGGTTCTTGTGATAGAACCAGTGCGACAGGTCGAGCATGTAGGGGACCACGTCCGGCGTTTCGCCCCGGTAGACCGCCATGATCCGCTCGCGCAGCGTCATTGCCATCGTTCACTCCTCGAGTGACCGCTCAAGGCGGAGCCTGTCAAGGCAGCGGATCCCGTTCTCGACGATTTCCTCCGGGTAGTGCTGCGGGAAATAGTCACGCTCGACGGCGACGATGCGGAAACCGCATTTCTGGTACACTGCCAGCGGGGTAAGGCTCGAGTTCCCAGTATGGACGGTCAAGGATGCGCCTCCCAATCGGCGGGCCTCTCCGATAGCTGCCTCGACCAGCCGCTTTCCCCATCCCCGTCCCTGGCAACTCTCGGTCAGAGCGACGTTCATAAGCTCGTAGCTCCGCGGCGCCGTTTCGAGCAGCACAAACTCGCCCACCACCTGCCCCCGCTCAATGCGAGGAAGCAGTGACCTGCCGCGAGGTAGGTTTCCGCCACCTCACGCGATGGGTCGGCAAGCAGCAGCAAACTCCACGGGTAGTCGTCGCCGGGAGCCAGGCGCCTGATCAGGAAATCGTCAGCCATTGGTCTCTCCGCCGGCCGAGGTCCTGAGGCTGCGCTCCGAGCCTGCCCCCGCGTCTCGCCAAAGACTTCTCGTCGCGACGTCGACCATGGCCTGCAGGTTCTCGAGCGGCGTGATCGGCGGCACCATGTCGCCGGCGGCCAGGATATACCCTTGCGGGCCGCCCTCCCGGCACTTCTGGATCGCCTCGGCACGGACGAGCGCCGGCGATCCTCCTGCCAGGGTCAGGGTATTCACGCCTCCCATGAGGGCCGCGCGCGAGCCGATGCGTCGCCTGGCATCCGCCACCGACACGCCCCCCAGCGGATCGAGGGGCTCCACCGCGTCCGCGCCCGTGTCTGCCAACATCTCGAGGATCGGCCGCGAGTTGCCGCAGATGTGGACATAAATCAGGATGCCCCGATCCTTGAAGTGCCGGCAAAACTTCTGATAGGCGGGCAGGCAAAACCTCTCGAAATGCCTGGGGCTGATCAGGCTGGCGCTGGCGGCCGGGTCGCCGATCAGGAGGCAGTCAATCCCTGTCGGGATCAGCTTCTCCGCACGCTCGATCATGGTCTCGGCCTGCATGTCCATCGCGGCTGAGACGAATTCGGGCCGCTCGTAGAAGTCGATCATCGCCTGCTCGCGCCCGCGCAGGTTGGTGTAGGTGTTCATGGTGACGCCACCCGGAGAGGAAGCGACGAACAGATCGGGGACGCGTCCCCGCGCCTGCCGCAGCAGGTCCATTTTCTGGTCGCTGAACTCGCTCAGCAGTTGGGCCAGCCGGGAGCGGTACTCAGGCAAGGTATCGACGGGCGGTGGGGGCCGGTCGGGCACCATCTCGCCTCCGCCGTGTGTGTCGATACGCCCGATGCGCGCTCCGTTCTCCGGGTCGAGCGCGATCAACTGGTCGCCGGCGCGCGCCAGCCGGAGCGGTTCTGGCTTGACCCACAGCCGCAGCCCATCGCACCCCGTCTGGCGGACAAGCCGGATGACCAGGTCGTAGATCAGGCCCGGGTCCTCGACGCATCGCTTCATCCCGTCGATCCAGTCAGGCGCAAACTCGCCGGCGTAGATCCGCACCGGCAGGTCGTGGCAAATCTGTGGCATCACCGGGATGCGCGGGGCGGGGGCTCGCTGCATGGCGAGGCGCATCAACTCACGCGAGTTCATCTCCCCTCTCTCGGCAATCTGCTCGGCCGTGCGTGGCAGCCGGAATACGCCTGGCCGGCCTTGCAGCCCGTCCTGGCAATGCCAGGGCCAGCAGGCTCGTGGTATCCCCTGGCAGAGGCCGACCGTAGCGAGCCGCAGCCAAGGCCGGGTCAGTTCAGGCGCGCGAAGCCCGTGTGGGCCACCGGTCCCTCGAGCATATCCGTGACGTTCCCCTTCTCCAATGCTTGCGCCACGGTCAGAAAAGCCGCTTCCGTCGCCTGAAGGTACTCTTCGATGATCTGGTCGTCATGGGCGAACGTGGTGTTAAAGGCTTTCGTCGCCAGGTATCCCTTGTGCAACATGATCTGCGTGAACAGCGTGCTCGCAGCCTGGGCCTGCGGGTGCTGGATGGCAAAGCTGCTCATCGGAACCAGCCCGCCGATTTGGATCGGCAGGCCCGCACGCTCCGCCGCAATCACCCAACCGTCGCGCACCATCCTACCAACGCGCTGCAGGTGATCGGGGACGTTACAGCGCCGATGCTTGGCGATCGTCGCCAGCGCGGCCGCGGGTCCGATGCGATCCGTCCAGTAGGTACTGCTGATGAACGTGCTCTGCGCAGACTGCATCACATCACGCTGGCCGATGATGGCAGCCATTGGGTAGCCGTTGCTGATCGCCTTGGCGAAGACGGCAATATCGGGCGCGAGCCCGAAAACCAAGTGTGCGCCGCCTGTGATCAGGCGCCACCCGACCGACACCTCGTCGACGACCAGCACCGCGCCGATGCGGTTGCAGATCTGCCGCACCCCCTCCAAGAAGCCGGGCAAGGGTTCCATGTTGCGGATTGGCTCCATGACCACCGCGGCCAGCTCGTCTCCTTGCTCTGCGACGATGGCTTCCAGCTCCGCGAGGTGGTTGTAGCGGAACGGAAGGGCGGTTCCCATCAGCCCGCGCGGCACACCGGCGGGTGCCAGCCCGGGCAGCAGGTGGCCGTCCAGCGCGTGGTCCTCGGCGAGGTTGGCCGCCAGGTACCAGTCGTGCCAGCCGTGGTATCCACAGAAGGCGACCCGGTCGCGTCCGGTGTGCGCGCGAGCGATGCGGACCGCAATCGCCATCGCCTCGCCTCCGCAGCGGGCGTAGCGCACCATCTGTGCCCAGGGATGCAGTTCGCACAGGAGCTCCGCCAGTTCTACTTCCTCGGGCGGGTTGAGGGTTGACATCGAGCCGGCCCGCACCGCTGCGATGACGGCCTCCTCGACGTCAGGGTCTGCCGCTCCCAGGATGCAGGCGGCGATGCCGTTGTAACTCATGTCGTAATACATGTTGCCGTCCAGGTCCCACACCTGGGCTCCCTTGGCGCGGCTGTAGTAGGCCGGCCAGTTCTCGGGCAAGAACTGCTCCGGACGCTTCGACAGCAGCTGCACGCCGCCGGGAATCCTTGTCTTCGCCCGCCTGTACAGTTCTTGCCCTGTTCGGTTTCTCATGCCATCCTCCAAGAGTAGCGGTCTCCTGAAACTTTCCCGACCGTCCATGGTCCCCTCGCCTGGCCAGAATGCCCGTGGATCAAAGCACCAGTCGTGCCCAACGAATGCTTAGCGAGCCGGCATCGCCCGCGTAATAGGCCACGAACACGCTGCCGTCAGGGAGCAGGCCAGGCTCGGCGTGTCCAAAGCTCCAGACGCGCATGTCGGCGTAGTAGTCACGAAAGCCCCGCGGGCCGTCCATGCCCTGCTGAGCTCCGGGGGCGTGCTCGTAGAAAACCAACTCGTCCGCTCGATCCCAGGTCTGGCCGCCATCGCGGCTCAAGAGAGCGCGCAGCGATGGTGGCCAATGCCTGTGGACGTAGACACACAGGACGCGCCCGTCGGGTAGGACCAGGGGCCGCGGGATCTGTCCGGCAAACCCGGCGTCGATGGGATAGCTCCATTGCTGCCCGTCCCCGGTCCCCCACGCGATGTGAGCGTTCTGGTCCTGGGCGGCAACCCGGTCGTGTGTCCAGAACATACCGAGCAGGGCACCCGTCCGCGGGTCGACGGCCAGCCGCTGATCCCAGAACAACACCTGGTTGGCCGGATCATGGGCGACTACCGTGGTCGTGAAAGAGCGGCCCTCGTCGGTGGTGACGGATAGAATGGCGTGGTGCTCCCCATACGAACTGTCCTCGTACGTCTTCCACGCTTCGGACACGATGCCGATGGCGCCGCCGGCAAGCCTCAGCGGCGCGCCCATCAGGGCGACCGATGGAAACGGCTCTGTGTCCACAGGGCGTGCGTTGTCCCAAGTGCGACCGTCGTCGCGCGAATCCATCAAGAAGATACGCGAGGGCAGCGTGCCCGTCGTCTGCGGGTTGATCATCGGGCGCGTCGGATCAGAGCGGTCGAGCCACCAAAATGCCCCCAGCAGACGGCCCGGCCCGGCCTCCGTTACCCGGCCGTGATGCCAGCTTCCCTGCTTGCCGTCCACCACAAGCGGCTCCAGACCCTCGCACACGGCCTGCCAGGTCTGCCCGCCATCGGCGCTCAGCCGCATCAGCACGTTCTCGTTGGGCGCCTCCTTGGCGCTGCCGCAGTGAAATGCGACGAGAATGCGCCCGCCGGCCAGCACGGTGGTATTGGTGAACGCGCAGAAGCGGCGGCCGGCAGGAGCGACTGACGCATCGTACATCATTCCCTGATCTACGAGCCGCATTTATTCAGTCCCCTCGCCGATGGCCAGATCACCACTCCGCCGAGCCCGTCGCGCGCTAAGGACCGCCTCCCGAATCCGGGAGGGGAGAATGAGGCGACGGTTACCCATCGCGGCGCGTGCCCTGGCCGAGGAGTTCCCGCCTCCGGCCGGCAAAGAAGCGCCGGATCCCCTCCTGGACCTCCCCGGAAAGTGGTGAGCGGCAGGTGGCGGTCATTTCCTCAACCTGTCTGTGAGCCCGCTCCTGCAGCGACGGGCTGTTCTGCAGCGTCTCCATCCCGCCGGCATAGTCGAAAAGGCGGTCGGCGAAGAATTCCCCGCAACGCAGCATCTGCACGGTCAGGTCATCGGCCATGAAGTTTCCGCCCGGCCCCACACGCTTAAGGCTTTCGATGCCCGGCCCCAGATCGTCGATCGCGATCCCCCTCTGCAGATAATGGGCTGCGTTCAGCCAGGCGGCGTGAATCAGCATCATTTCCGCTGACATGCCGATGGCATTGTATGTCGACCCGAAGCCGGCGATCAGATCGGCCCCGGCGTTCGCAGCGGCGATCATGAACAGAATGCCCTCGGCCCCATTCTGCTGATCGTAGCGGTAGGTCATCGAACCCCCGCATTCGGCGGCTACCGGTATGTCATATGACTTCGCAAGCTGGATGCTTGCCAGCTTCCACCTCACCTTGTCCAGGGTGTAGTACATGTCGTGCATGTATCTCATGTGCCCCACTGACGGGCCGAAGGCGTAGAGATAAGGATGGCCGCGACGGACGACCTGTGTCAGCGCGGCCAGCCCGATGCACTCGACGTTGCCCTGCAAAAGGGTGCCGGCCATGCTGTAGGGGCTTGTCATTCCCGCGATGGGACACACCGTCGGGATGACCGGCAGGTTGTGAGCGCACGCGCTGAAGAGGAATTCGGCGTTGAGGTCGGACAAAGCCAGCGGCGACAGCATGCCCACGGCGACGCTGGCCAGCCGGCTCTGCGCCAGGTCATCATCACCGCCCAGGATGCGGGCGATCTCCAGCCAGTCCTCCAGCCGCTGCATCCCTGTCGCGTAGATGAGGATATGCTTATCGTTGAGCAGGACATGTTCCTCGAAAGCCCTCAGGCTTGAGAGCGGCTCCTCGACGTCGGTGACGGGGAAATCCATCAGGCTGATCCCGGCGACGACGTCGAGCAGCTGGGCGATTACCGTGTGTCGGCGCACGTCGTCCAGGCGAGGCCGGCGGGGCCGCTGGGTGTCGTAGTCCACAATCCAGGGATCGGTCACGATCGCATGCGCGAATTGCTCGCCACCGCCGATCACATGCTGCATGCCGCCCGCCGAGCCAATCGTATAGCTGGCAGGCACCGACGCGAGCAGCTCCCGCAGCAGCAGGCGTGGGAAACGCGCCATGCCCCTGACTGGATCCACCATGGCTCCGGCATCACGGCATAGGCTCTGCAGACGCGGATGGCTCACCTTCAGTCCGTACGTCTCGAGCAGTTCTTCGCTCCAGTCCTGGATCTTCTCGATCTCGTCCTGCGAGAGCGATCTGAGCAGCTCCATCCATGTTTCTCCAGTCACGGGCCCAGCCGTTGCAGCAGGCGCCGGGCATTGTTGCTGAACAAATCTGCGACCTGGCCGTCGGTCAGCTTCTGGTGCCAGGCCGCCTGCTTTAGGACACGCAGAGACTCGAGACCGACAAAGACCGGCTGCACCGGCCGGAAGGAAGTGGCGTCCCAGTCGAGCGTGTCGTCATACAGCCACACGAAGCTATCGCCGACGGAGACGCACCGTCCGTGCAGATGGCTGACCGGGAAGTCGCTGCCGTAGAGCAGATGGTCGTGGCCCAGGATCTCGATGATGGCTTCGCAAGCGCCTACTTCCGTCACCGCCGCCATATCGCACCAGAGGTTGGGCAGCCCTTGAAGCGCGGGCAAGCCCTCGATCGTGTGGTATGCATTGAAACCACGCGCTGCGTGCGCGAGGATGAGCTGCATGTCCGGATAGCTTTCGCAATAGTGGCGGATCCAGCGCTGGTTCGAGGGATCGGCGACGGCGCGCGACTTGACCATGTGCAGTGTGATGCAGAGCCGCTCCTCGTGTGCGACCTTCACCTGGGTCTCGGGCAGGTAGTCCGGGATATCGGCATCCCAGGTCACCGCTTTGCCGCTCTGCACATGGTAGCACTTCAGCCCGGACAGGTGCAGGCGGCGCACCTCCTGCCGCACATAGTCAGGGCTCATTTGCGGGCCGACCAGCATGGAGCCGCGCCAACCCTCGTCAGAATCGGCTTCCCGCCCGATGAACTCGTTCTGCGCCTGCGCCGCTTCACCTGTCGCCCCGACCGCTCCAGGCAGCAGCAGCCCGCCTGCGATCACTCGCCCCGGCATGAGCTCGGCCATGCGGCGCCGGTAACCGCTCAGGTCGAGCACGTCCTCGTCCATGTTGCGGAATGTATCCCAGCCTGACGGCGGCAGGTAAGCCTTCGCCCAGAGATGGGCGTGCGCGTCGAAGATCACATCGGGCACGAAGCCGTCGAGCTCACGACGGAAAAGCTCTTGATCAGCCTCGCCAACCGTAGCAACGTTGGCCACCACCACACTCCTTCATAGGTCCACCCTGACGCCGGGTCGCTCTACCACGTGCCGAGCTCAGCCGGCCAGGTAGCAGGGTTGCATTGGTTTGCATCCTGGACCGTGACCGTGCGTATTTGGCTCAGCAGCTCGTGCGACAGCGGGCCGCGAGCGGCGAAGCCCAGCGCCTCCTCCAACTCGCTCAGGCGGCTCGTGCCCACGAGGGCTACGCAGACTGCCGGGTGCGCCAGGACGAAGCGGTAAGCCATCTCGGGCAAGCTGCGGGCTTCGCTCCCGGCGAGCCTCGCCATCTGCGCGATCGCCGTACGCAGTTCCATCAGCTCATCCGGGATCAGCGTGTAGCGGTGGGTCAGAACACCTCGCAGCAGAACGGAACGAACGACGATGCCCACGTCGACTTGAGCGGCCAGCGGCAGTATCCTTTGCTCCAGGTGGCGATCGACCAGGCTGTACGCGATCTGCAGGGTGTCGTAACGGCCGTCCTCCAGGACAGCCAGTGCCGCCTCCTCGCCGTAGGTGGAGGCGCCAATGCTGCGCACGTAGCCGACCTTCTGAGCTTCCTGCATGGCCTCGACGAGCCGGCCACGGCGGACGAGATCCACGGGGGCACTGTGGATCTGCAGCACGTCGATGACATCGGTCTGCAGTGCGCGTAGGCTTTGGGCGATCGATGCCCCCACTCGTGTCCGCAGCTCCTCGTCGGCCAGGCCCTGGTCGTCGATCCCGAGCTTGGTGGCGAGGATGTACTCGCCGCGCCGTCCCTTGAGCGACCGCCCGATAACCTCCTCGCTTGCGCCATAGGCCCGCGCCGTGTCGATGTAGTTCACGCCCAGGTCGAGCGCGCGGTTCAGCAGGTGCGCCGCGGTTTGATCAGAAGGGCGCAGGTGTTCTTCCGCCACCGGGATGCCGTAGTTCAGGCCTAGTTCTACCGTGCCCAGCCCGATCTCGGAGACCTGCAGGCCCGTCCGCCCCAGACGCCGATAGTTCATGTCAGGCGCTCCTCTTGTCCCATCACCAGAGGGTCCATCCTCCATCCACTTGTAGGATCTGCCCGATCACATGCGCGGAAGCGTCGCTGGCCAGGTAAACTACGGCGCCCTTCAGGTCGCTATCATTGCCCGAGCGCCCGTCTGGCGACATCTTCTCGTAGTTGGCCTCAAACTTCGGCTGCGCTCCGGGTTTCCAGAAGCCGCCGGGGCTGATGGCGTTGACGCGCACGCCCCGATCTGCCCACGAAGTCGCGAGGTAGCGGGTCATCTGGATCAAGCCGGCTTTGGCCGTCCCGTAGGCGATTGGATTGCGCGGGATCTCGCTGCCTTCGTAGATGTGCTCGTAGGGCGCAACGATGCCGTAAATAGAAGCGATGTTGATGATGCTGCCACGGCCCTGCTTGAGCATCTGCCTCCCCACCACCTGGCACAGGTAAAAGACGGAGCTGAGGGTGGCGTGAATGGTGCGATCCCACTCGTCCGGCGGAAAATCCTCGGGCGTGTAGCTGCTCGCGCCAGCGATGCTGTTGACCAGCACGTCGATATGGCCGAACCGGGCCAGCACTGCGTCGGCCATCGCCGTGACCGAACTGTAATCCTCTGCGTCCAGGCGCAATGCCATTGTATCGCGGAACTGCTGCAGCTCCTCAGCTTTCTTCTCGGCGAGTTCCAGGCGCCGCCCGGCCAAGACCACGTTTGCTCCGGACTCGGCCAGGGCGGTGGCCATTTGGTAACCCAGCAGCCCCGCACCGCCCGGCACCACAGCCACCTTCCCACTGAGATCGAATAGCTGCTGTACGGTTGGCATATCCACTCTCCTCCTCTTCGCGCGCTAGCCCTTGACCGAGCCCATGGTGATACCCTTGACAAAGTAATCCTGGAAGACCAGGAAGACGATAAGCATCGGGATGAAGGCAAAGGTTGCCCCTGCCAGGGCGAGACCGAGATCGTAGCGCTGGAGAGCACTGACTAGTTGCGATACGCCGACGGGCAGCGTGAACATTGTGCGCTGCGTTGTCATGATCAGTTGCCAGAGGTAATCGTTCCAGGCGTTGACAAAAGCAAAGATTGCCAGCGCGCCGACCGCCGGCTTGGCAAGCGGAAGGATGACGCGAACGAAAATGCCGATCTCGCTGGCCCCATCGATCTTAGCGGCATCCAGAAGCTCGTTAGGGATCGTCGGCATATACTGCTTGACAAGAAAAATACCGAACGGGTATGCCAGCCAGGGGGCAACCAGGCCCTGGAAGGTATTGATCCAGGTCAGGTTTTTCATCAGAATGAACAGCGGGATGAGCGAAATCTGCTTGGGCAGCATCATCGTGACGATAATCAGCCAGAAGAGGATTGTCTTGCCGGGAAAGGTCTTCTTGCCGAAGACGTAGCCCGCCAGGGTGCTGGTGAGGATGGCGAAAAACGTTGAGGCCGCAGCGACGATCAGGCTATTGAAAAACCAGCGCCACGTTGTGCCGCTCGTGGTAAGCAGTTTCGCCCAGTTGGCCAGGGTCGGAGCCTTGGGCCAGAACTCCGGCGGCACCGCCATTGCGTTGGTCGCGAGCTTGATCGAGCCGATGATCATCCAGTAGAGGGGCACGAGCGAGGCCAGGGCGGCGATAAAGGCCGCCAGCACGGCGATGCCATATAGAACGCGGCTGATCAGGCCCGGGCGGTTGAGCGTGACGCGCCGGCGTGGCGTGGACGGGACCGATGGCTCGAGCAACTGTCGTGCATCCATTTATCAGTACTCCACTTCCTGGCCAAGGAACCTGAATTGCGCGATTGCCACGACGCCCACGATCACCAACAGGACGACACCCATGGCCGATGCGTAGCCAAACTGGAAGAACGAAAACGCCGTCTCGTAAATGCGATACACGATAGTTTGTGTGGCGAACACCGGTCCGCCACGCGTCATGAGCAGAACGACCACGAACACTTGGAACACGCCAATTGTCTGGGTGACCAACACGAAGAGTGCCGTCGGCCGAAGCAAGGGCAGCGTCACGTACCAGAACTTGTGCCACGAGTCGGCGCCGTCGATGGCGGCCGCATCGTACAGGTCGGCCGGGATTCCGCCGAGACCGGCCAGGAATAGGATGAGGGGCTGTCCGACCGTCCAGCTCACCACTACCAGTGCAAGCGAAGGGAGAGCCGTTTCGGTCCGGCCCAACCACTCCACCATTCCGATTCCCATGAAGTGGAGCAAATAGTTCAGCAGGCCGTACGTGGGGTTGTAGATGTAGAGCCAGACAATGCTCAATACCACCCCGGAGGCCACCACGGGCAGGTAGAAGGCCATGCGGAAGAAGCTCTGGGCGGAACGACGCAGCGGGAAGATGACGACGGCGAGAGCCAGAGAGATCACGACGGTGGCCGGGACAACTCCGAGGACGAAATAGAAAGTGTTCACGACCGCGTGGCGGAACGATTGGTCCTCTGCCAGGGCAGTAAAGTTGTCAAGGCCAATCCACTTCTGTGACCCCAGTCCGGCATCGTAGAAGCTGAGGCCTAACCCCCTCAGCAACGGGTAGAGCACGAACAGAAAGAAAGGCACCAGGGCCGGCAAGAGTAACAGGTAGGCCCAGCGGGCCGCCCAGATCCGCTGTAGCAGGGAAGAAAACTGGTTGGCCCAGCGTGCGGCCGAAAACCGTTGCGGAAGAGTTTGCTCCATGGCCAAGACCATCCTGTGTGCAAGCCGTCCCCACACGCGCGGGCGCAGGGACGGCTGAGGGGTCGACTCTCCGGCCCTGCTGGGCAGCAGGGCCGGAGAGTTGACCGGTTAGCTTTGGTACTTGGCGAGAATGGCGTTGGCTGCCTTTTCGTAGTCGGCCAGTGCTTGCTGAGGCGTGGACTTGCCCAACAAGGCGGCCTGCAGCTGCGGCGTCAGCGCCACGCGCACCTCGGCGTAGGCCGGCGATCCCAGGCCCATGTCCTCGACACCCCACTTCTGCGACCACTCCAGGATCTTCGTGTTGACGGGATTGCTCTCGAACGGGTTGCCTGCTGAGGCACGCGTCGGATACTGGTTGGCAATGACCGAGTACTCTTTCTGCAGATCGGTCGAGTCCAGGAAGAGGGAGAAGTCGACCGCGGTCTGGCGCTTGTTGTCATCTGTCTGCTTGAACACCACGACCCCGGTCGGCCCGGCGGCCAGTCCGCCCGATTTCTGCCCGTCGGGTCCCGGGAACAGACAGAAGAACGGGTCCCACTGCGCGCTAACCTGGCCCTGCTTCTGCGCCGGCATCAGCGTATCGCTCACAAAGCCAGGGCCTGCGATGCCGATGATTGCCGAACCATTGAAGAGCAGGTTGTTCATAGCATCGCCGGTGATCGTCGTCACCCCGGGCACGATGTAGCCTGCCTTGTTCCAATCTACCAGCCTGCTCAGAGCCTCAACCGCCTCGGGGCTGTTGAAGGCGGTCTTGGAATAGTCGCTGTTGACGTAGAGCTTGGCACCGTTGGCCCAGAAGAAGCCCAGGTTCGAGTAGTCGCCCTGCTCGGAGGCAACCTGCATGGCAATTGGCCACACCTTGTCCTTGACGGCCAGCGACTTGACCGCGTCCTCAAAAGTGGCGATATTCCACACGCCGTCCGCACTTGGCAGCTTCGCCTCGATGTTGGCGGCAGTGAAGGGTGCCTTGTTGCCGCCATAGCCCGTGATCCAGAAGAACATCGGCAGGCCATGCAGATGGCCCTTGATGGTATAGAGCTGCACCAGGCTGGGCAGGAAGTCCTTGTAGTCGGCTTCTGGAATGGCCGTCTCCAACGGTTCCAGCAAGTCCGAATTGGCGTACTTGGACGTACGCCCCAGGTAGTCCTTGAGGACGTCGGGAGGAGTACCGGCGGCAATGGCCGCCGCAACCTTGGTAACCAGATCCTCCCATGCCACCGATTGGGCGTCGATGGTGACGCTAGCGTGCTTGTCGGTGTATTGCTTGGCCAGCAGGCGTTCGAAGTCGCCGGGTTCCTTGGTCTGGTCCTCCATGCCCGGAACGAGGATGAAACGCGGGTCTGCCCAATAGACCAGGCTCACCGGTGCGGCGGCAGCCGGGGCTGTGGTCGGAGCAGGACCGCTCGTCGCTGCCGGGGCTGCCGGAGCCGCGGGGGCTGCCGGCGCTGCGGGCGGAGTCGTGCACCCCGCCAAGGCACTGCCGGTCACGCCGAGACTGATGGCTGCCGCGCCCTTTAGGAACTCCCTCCGAGATAGGTGTTTCCGTTCCATTGCTGATCTCTCCTTCTAGCTAGGGAGCGCACCCGAGACCCGGTATCGCTCGATGTCGGAAGCCGGTTCCGTGCGCGATCCGCAATCGGATTTCTGCCTGGCGGCTGTGCCAGGCCGATGACCGCCAACTTGCCGATGGGTATTGAGCGCAATTCACCTCCCCGCGGCCAGGCCGCCTGGCTCAGGCATACCAACTGAACCTCTCTACTGACTTGGGCTCGATGTCGGCTGCCAGACTCTCCGAAACATACAGCTCGCTCTGCGCCATCTGTAGCATCGAAGACGGCACCAGCGGGGTGATCGGCCCGTGCGACGCCAACCGAACCGTGAATCGTTGCCAGGAAACCGTGGTCGAGCCGATCTTGAATCCGTTCCACGAGCTGCGCAACTTGGCTCCCAGGTACTCAGCGGGGCCGATCGTGGCTCCCTTGGGGGGCACGATGGACCAGTCACCGCTCTGGCCGAATTCGGGCCCGAGGGAGTTTTGCAGGATGCTGAAAGGTGTCAGCTCGACGATGCGCGGGCCGAGCTTGACCCATTCGTCCATCGGGCGAGGGGCATACGCTTCGGAGCCTGGCTCGATATAGGCCACATGCCCCGACCAGCCGATGCCCCCGTACACGACATCAGCCCCGCCCAGGTCGGCAATCATCCTGCCATACTCAGGAAAGTTCTCATTGGTTGGCCCTTGGATCTGAGACTCGGGGGGACGCAGTTCGGGCAGGAGTTTGGCGTAGAAGTTGACCTTCATGTTGAAAAGGAACGAGTTTGGCCATGTCTCTGGAGCGATGTTCCCGTCCATGTCGGCGTACTCGTCCATGTCGAAAGTGTAGAGATGCTTGCAGCTAACCTGGAACTTATTGCACAGGTAGGCAAGCCAGCTATAACCCGGATCAGGCTGAGGCAGGATCAGGACCAGGCGCCTCCCCTCTTCGCTCGCCTGCTTTATGCGGGCGAACTGGTCCATGAACATTCGGAATGCGAACTCCTCGTCGCGCACGATCCGAATCTGAAGATGCGGGCTGGCCGACTTGGTGATCTCCTCTTTCTTCACCGCCCGGACTCGTTCACAAGCCTCTTGATCCTGAAAGGGCATCCATCTTGGCATTCGGTATTTGAATCCCTCGAGCATACTAGCCTCCTTGCCTCCTGGATTTGATGCTGGTGGAACCGTCTCGTTCCGCCCTCAGATTAGGCCACGCTACGCTTGCTTGGAGCCGTCTTGGCCGCAAGACTGACCGTCTCCCCCTAAGCGTCCGCCGCGAACGACAGGCCGGCGCCTCGCCAGCGCATTCGCTTGCCGGGCGCCGTTATGCCCTGCCGCGCTCTCGGTAGTACTGCATGCCTTCTATCAACGTGCTCAAGTTTTCCCACGGCGTCCCAGGAACGATACTGCTGGAAGCACCGAGAAAAAGACCGCTGCGCGGCCCGCTCTGGACGAGCCAGTCCAGTTCTCGTTTGACGTCCTGAGGGCTTCCGAATGGCAGCGTCCTGGTCACCGAAGCGCCGGCCAGGATCAGCAGATCGGCGCCATCTCTGCTCTTCATTGCGCATATCTTCTCGTAGTCCATGCCGTCTTCGTACTGAAAGCCTTGAAACCCACGGATGCCCACTTGAAGCAGGCGGGGCACCATCTGCACCAGGTTGCCATCGCAGTGCCAGATCAGCCTCACATCGGTTCTGAGCAACGGCTCCAGGCAACGGCTGAAATGCGGGAACCAGAGCCGATCGAGCGTTCTAATATTGACCAGGGTGCCGCGAGAATCGGCCATGTCGTGATCAAGCCGGTACAACGGTGGCAATCCTGCTACCCCATATGCACGCGCCGCCGCCCGATTGTTGAGCAAAGCATAATCTGCCTGGAGCGCGAAATGCCGCTCGATCACGTCGGGATAGAGCGCATAGGCCGAGAAGTAGAGCTCGTACCCGTACGTCTCGTAAGCGAGCTTCGGGAAGGACACAAAGCCGTAGCCCGTCTTGAGAATGTCAGGGCCGCATCTTCGCTGCGCCCTGGCTTCGCTCTCCACGATCGACGCGACCCGTCGGTCTTCATCAAAGGCCGCGATGTCCTTCGTGATGCGGGGGAACACGAAGCGCTCGAGATGCTCGACCACATCCTCGGGCGAAGCGAGCTCCATCCCATCCAGCGTGACAGTGTTGCTCACGAACGAGGTCGGCAGCAGCCCCGACGCCGGGTCATACCCCTGATCTCCCATCGTCAGCGGATTCATCGCCAAATACTGGTCCTGCATGCACGTGCCGATCGCCCGCTGCGCGGCCAGGTAGGTCTCGTCAGGGCGCTGCCGGTACGTGCCGGGCGCGACTCCTGCCAGGCGCTCCAGACAGGAGTGCTCCATGATGTGCAACATCCACGTCGGAATTCCCAGGACCGGCAGTTGCAGGATGGTATCCCAGCCGAGCCGGGCATTCCCGACCAGGCTCGAACGTCCGGACTGATCAGCCGCTCCAGACTTCAGCTCAGTCGCGGACATGGCACAACGCCAGGTACCAGTCAGCTGATCGCCACCGTTGGGCCCGGCGCTCGCATTCATACATCACCGGATGGTCGCACGAAATTGGGAACCGCTACCGGCGCACCGCCGCGGGCCACTGATTCCATCGACAGCGGCACGATAGCGCTCCACGTGACGGCATCATACACGTCGACGGCCGGCCTGGTGCCGTACTGCACGGCATCGCAGAAATCCTTCAGCACGAAGAAGTCGCCGCCGCCGTGCCCCGAACTGCTCGCCGCGGCCCCAAGCTCTCGCCAGTAAGGATGTTCGTAGCGATCGCTGTACTGCCAAAGCGATTCCCACTCCGCGGTACCCTCCGCGCTCCTGCCAGGGCTTTGCCCGTCGATCCAGATCAGCGGCTCCTCACGGGCATGACGTGCCGATAGGTAGGCTCCTTGGGTACCCTGAAGCACGTAGTGCGACATGTTGTGCGGACGCGGCGAGGTCCAATCCACCCGCAGGACGATCACCGCGCCCCGCTCGGTCTGAATTACGGTGGTGGCCGAGTCCCCCAGTTTCCAGTACCGTTCGTCGGCCGCGGGATGTCCTGCCCCGAGCCGCTCCCTTGCGTAGGCAGCCACTTCCTTCGAGGGGCTCATCCAGGTGGCCGTCGAGATCAAGCGATCACATCGGTTGACTCCCAGCCACTGTGCCACTGGGCCCAGCGAGTGCGTCGGGTAGCTGTTGCCGTTCAGCCAGCGCCGATATTCGCCGCGCCAGGTAAGATTTCGCTCGGGCGTGAAAAGCAGCGAGCGGCAATCGTGGATGTATGCCCCTTCGGCGTAGACCATATCCCCGAACAAGCCCTGCTGCGCGAGATTGAGAACCATCATGTTGGGACGCTGATAACAATAGTTCTCCGCCAACATGTACACTCGCCCGGCCCGTTCCACCGCCTCGACCAGGCGCCAACAATCGTCGAGCGTGGCTGCCGCAACAACTTCGCTCAGCACGTGCTTGCCGGCCTGGAGCGCCTGCAGCGCCTGCTCAGCGTGCAGGAGTAGGGGAGTGCAGATAAAGACCGCGTCGACGTCGCCCTTTTCCAGCATCTGCTCGTAGGAAACGAATGTCTGAATGCCAGGGTGCTCGGCGCGCCAGGAAGCCAGCATGCTCTCGGAGAGATCACAAACGGCCGTCAGTGCAATGCGCTCGCCCAGGCGCGCCATTGCCTGGTCGAAATTGGCTCCACGACGTCCACCTACGACGGCCAATCGCATCGGCTGCATTACCACGATCCTTTCCATGCCAGCGTCCTGCCAACTCGCAGGGAGGGCTCAGTTGTACCAGCGGATGGTCGCACGCAGGGCGTCGATCTGAGCGTTCACCTTGTCCGGCGTTTGCATTCCGGTCTTGAACAGGCAGAGCTGAGTGCGAAATGCCTCGACCTGCGGGCAGTCGCCGGCCTGATAACTCTTCACGCGGCCCTTGTAGCGCGGGTCGTTGTTCGGCGCTCGTTCAGGCGAACCATGGAAAGAGAGCGAGCGGAAAACCGGCTCCAGGTGGACGGGAACCCATAGGCCGTAGAGCCCGTCCCCGCCGTGCGCGATAAACGTCGCCCTGAAACTGCGCCAATCGACGCCCAGCAGCCCGCTGTCCAGCGTGCAAGCATAGCACCAGTACGAGTGCGTGCAGCCCTCCGGCACGCGAGGCGGGATCAACCACTCGCACCTCTCCTCCCGAATCACCCGCTCGTACTGCGAGGCGATATACCGGCGCGCCGCCACCAGGTAGTCCAGGCGTTCCAGTTGCCCGAGGCCCAGCGCTGCCTGAGGGGCAGAAAGGCGGAAGTTGTAACCAAAGCGTTCGTGACGCTCGAAAGAGAAATCCTGCCTGACGTCGCGCGGGACCATAGTCGCCCCAGGGCGGGCATCCAGGGTGCTGTAGCCGAGGACCGCGGCCTTGCGAATGTTCCGCGCGTAGTCCTCCTCATCCGTAATAACCATGCCGCCGGTGCCGCCGCTCGTCATGTGCTTCGAGCCTTGGAAGCTGAAACTGGCCGCGCGTCCGATGGTTCCGGTCAGGCGGCCGCGATAAGTCGCCAGGAAGCACTGGGCATCATCCTCGACCACGGTCAGATAGTAGCGAGTCGCGAGCGCCAGGATGGCATCGAAATCCACGGGCAGCCCGAACAGGCAGACCGGGATGATGGCCCGGGTGTGCTCGGTGATCTTGCGCTGGACGTCCTTGGGATCGATATTGAAAGTGTGGGGATCGCTGTCGGCAAAGACGGGTACGGCGCCGGCCTGCACGACCACCATTGCCGTCGACGCCATGGTAGCCGCCGGGACGATTACCTCGTCCCCCGGTCCGACGCCGGCTGCCAGGAGGCACGAGAGCATAGTGCCGGTGCCCGAGTTGTGCGAAACTGCAAAGCGCGCGCCAAACTTCTCGGCAAAGGCGGATTCGAAGCGGCCCACCATGTGCGCCGATTCGCGGTTGCCAAAGCCGTCGCTCAGGACCTCGTCCAAGTAGCGCCGGTCGGCTGCCCCGCACCGCCCGGGGGGCAGGTGCGCGAACACATCCTCTGGATCGAGCCGGCCAGGATCCATGGTGACCAGTGGATTGATTGGGGTCACGGTCGAAGTTGCACCCATTGCACCTCCACCTCGCCGGGCCTGGAACCATTCCCTGCGGCGTGCATTCCCGGCATGCACCTCAGCCGTCCGCCGGGGTCAACTGGCCGGCAATCCTCGTGAGAAACTGCGGCCACGCTCTCATAAGCCCAGGAACCCTCATACCGGATCCATGCGGCTGCCGAAGGCAGTGGGAGGTCTGGAAAACGAACATGCGGCAGGAGACCGGTCTTGTAAACCTGGCTGCAATTGTACTGCGGGGGGGCATCACGTGTCAATCGCGCTGCCCATCCGCCCATCCGGCAGTGCTTGCGACCCGCCAGGGCGCCCAACAGCCGCGACGCCTGCAGCACGGCGGCGACGCCAATCTGATCGACCCCGCCGCGCCATTCAGCAGGCGAAAACAATGGACCGCGCTGCTGATGCTCGCGCCACTTGCCAGTTCGCAATCCAGGCCTGCCTGACCTACGCAATGAACGACCAGGTGTCTACTTGCGACGGCATCCAGTGCAATGGTAGCATGTTCCCGGCGAATGGCGGGCGCCGCGACTACCTGATTCATGAAAGGCCAGTGATTCTGGTGAGCAAAACGCAGCCTATCCGCATGATTCGGCACGACCTGTCTGAGCTTTTGGAGTTCCGCGTGCCCAGCCCTTTCAGCGTCTCCTGGTACCGGCCAGGCGATGGCGAGGTCTGGACGAGCATCGAGCGGGCAGTCGAAGGCCCGGCCCTTAGCGGCGCTGCGTTCCGGGAGCAGTTCGGCGACGACGAGTCTGCTCTGAGCGCTCGCATGTTCTTCCTGTGCGCGCCCGATGGTCCGGCAGTCGCCACGGCCACCGCCTGGTATGACGATTGCTACCGCGGCTTGGCGTTCGGCAGGATTCACTGGGTCGCGGTCCTGCCCCCTTATCAGAGACGCGGGTTGGGGAACTGCCTCCTCTCCATCGCCTGCCGGCGGCTACGCGATCTGGGTCATGAACGGGCTTACCTGCTCACCGATACAGGTCGGTTGGCTGCCGTAGCTCTTTACCTGAAGTTTGGCTTCGTGCCGGCCCTCGACGCGGCATCGGATCGCCTGGCCTGGCGCGAGTTGGAGGCAACTCTTCATCACCCTGCTATCACGCGCGCACTCCGAGGATGAGATCAGGGAGACCTCGTCGCTGGCTGCGGCGGCCAGCGGACAAGCAGGCTGCGATTCGGGATGGCCAGAATGCACTCGGCCCGTATCCGGCCGCTTCGCTGGAGACGGTCAGTCGTCGCCGCCGGCTGTCAGGTCCGCGTCGGCCTCGAGACTTCTCCTTCTTCCGGGGACCGTCACCTTATCCGTTTTGGGTTTGCCTGTCCAATCGGACAGGTTCAAGACCGGGCACGAACTTGCATGCCTCGACTAGAGCCTCAGCATAGGATCCGTAGCCCATGGCGCAATGATGGATGAACGGCCCTTCGATCAAAGTGCGTTCCCAGTGCGGCCAGTCGTCGACCTTCATCCACAGGTAATTGTTCAGAGTCGGCGGCCCGGCCATGGTGTGTCCCTGGCCTGTCGCGAGCTTGTACTGCCCGAAGTCGCCGTCAAAGCGCGTCACGGTCAACGGTCCGTCTTGCAGCCGGAAATGGGTCATGCCCGAGAGGGGGCTGGGCAGGATCCAATGATGCCCAATGCGCACCGTCTCGCCTGGCGCCGCCATTGAGAGGGGCGCGCCCGCATGCCAGATCAGGACGCCGTTGTCGTCGGTCGGGTGGCGCGTCGTGAACTCGGCCAGGAAGATCGGTGCGGCCTCGAAGTTGGCCCGCCTGAGCAGGGCGGCGCTGACGGCACCGTGCACGTCGCTCTCCAGCGCAAAGGCCCATCGTTCCGCAACTTCGCCTTCTGCCAGAACGCAGTACGCTCCCATCGCATCCATGACCGAGTTGAAGGTCTGAAATGCGATGCCCTCCAATCCGTAGTGCTCGGCCAGGGCCAGGATCTGGTCTCGGGTCGCCAGCACGTTCACCAACGCCTCGTTCGCCAATCCCTCGACCACCGCCCGGCCTCGTAGATCGTTAGCCTCCCGCTCGTACGCCACGCGGCCGCTCGCCGCTCGCTGCTTGGCCGCCTGAATGAATTCGACCATATCGAACGGCTGCACTTCAACCTTGAACTTCTGTAGCAACTCGCTCTCGTTGATAATCGTCGACCAGAAGAAATCGATGCGCTGGCCGATCAGCCCGATCCGCATGCCCCTGCGCAGCCCGTTCGCCACGTTCGCGGCTCGCAGGAACTTATCTACGCCCGCGCACAGCGCAACGTCGTCCACCGCACAGTTCTCGATGTAGGTGAACGGCACGCCCAACTTGTAAAGCACTTTGCTGGATGCGAACAGCCCGCACAGCGAGTCGCGCAAGCGCCTCCCGTCGGGCAGGGGAGCCTCGTCGCGTGGTCCCCACAGCAGAACCGGCACGTCGAGCTTCTTGGCGATCATGCCCACGGCGCCCTCGGTGCCGAAGTTGCAGTGCGGCGTGAACAGGCAGTCGATACCCGCCTGCTGGAAGTGGGCGACGGCGGCGGCGACGTGGCTCTGATCCTTCACCAGGCCATCCTCGAGCACGCCCTCCAGATCGACATAACGGACGTTCCATTCGCTCAACTTGCCTTGCAGCATCTGTTTGTAGCGTATGGCATCCTCATTGCTGAAGACGAATTTGCCGATCGGGCATAGCCCCAATAGAGGCTTTTTCTCCACCTTAGGCACATCCTTTCCGTCAATTACCGAACGGGTTCAGCGCATCCAGGACTGCAGGTAGGGGCGGGCAGGGCAGCCAGGAGCTGCGCTTCGACCTGGCAGTAGGTCCTGTATGCTTCGTCATAGAACGCCGCTCGGCCGGGGTCTGGCTCCTGCGTTGCCAAAGTCCTGACCAGGTCCCGTCGGGCCTCGGCCGCGTCCGTAAAGAGGTGGCAGCCGAGTCCCGCCAGCATGGCCGCACCGACACCGGCCGTCTCCACCATGGCCGTCCAGCTTACGCGGCAGCCAGTCACGTCGGCGATGATCTGGCGCCACAGCCCACTTTTCGCTCCGCCTCCGAACACGATCGTGGTGCCGGCCGGCCCGGCCAGTTCCTGAGTCACGGCCAGGTTCTCCCTGATCTGGTAGGCAACCCCCTCCAGCAGCGCGCGGGTCAGATGTCCAGGACGAGTGGCCAGGCTCAGGCCGTGGAATGTACCGCGGCCGTCCGCTCTCCAGTGTGGGCTGCCGGCGCCACCCAGGTGCGGCAGGAAGATCACGCCGTCGGCGCCCGGCGCCACGCCGGCCGCTTCTGCATCCAGCGCGGCATAGGGCGTGCCGCGAGCGATCGTGTCGCGGTACCAACGCAAGCTCCCTGCACTGGTGCCAACCACCCCTTCCAGAACCCAGCGTCCCGGTTGCACGAAGGTGAACGTGGGAACCCGCATCTGGGCGTCGGTCAACGGCCGTTCCATGATCTGCTCGATGGCGGATGCAGTGCCGAGTGACACCGTGGCCACCCCATCGGCGATCCCAGCACCCAGCGCGGCGCACTTCTGGTCCTGACCACCGACCACCACGATTGTCTCGGCGCTGAGGCCCAGCTCGGCGGCCACCGCTGGCAGCAGCCTGCCCGCCGGGGTGCCAGCCCAGCGGATGTCCGGCAGCAGGGCCGGCGCAATCTCGAAGGCCTCGATAAGCTCGGAGCACCAATCCAGGGCCCGCAGGTCGTAGAGCATAGTGCCGGCGGCCAGCGAGTGATCGGTCACTTGTGCGCCGCAGAGGCGGTAGACCAGGTAATCATGGCCCATCAGTATCTTGCGCGTCGCCCGCCAGGCATCGGGGCGGTGTTCTCGGAGCCAGAGCAGCTTGGGGAGCACGTAGAAGGGGGCCGCCCTCTTGCCGGTGATGGCGAACAACCGCTCTTCGGTGTAGCGCTGCAAGATGGTGGCGCTTTCGGCTGTCGCCCGCCCGTCGAGCCAGTTGATGGCGTTGCCCAGAGGATGGCCGTCCTCATCGAGCAGCACGAAGGAGATGCCTTGCGAGCTGACGGCCAGGCCGCGCACCGCGCTGGGGTCAGCGCCGGCAGCGGCCAGTGCCTCGCGCACAGCCCGGCAGGTAAGGCTCCACCACGCCGCGGGATCCTGCTCGATCATGACGGGCGACAGCGTGATCAAGCCGTATTCCAGGTAGCTTGCACCCCGGAGGGTGCCGCGGTCGTCGTAAACCGCGGCCTTGCAACCGGTGGTGCCGAGGTCAATCGCGAGCAACAGTGGCATGCCGTTCACCCTGAGGAGTTGCAGAAGGCCGGCCCGGGCAGCCGCTTCAACATCGCCATCGTCGTTTCCACCAGCACCTGTCCGGACTGTGGCGCGAACATGGCGTTCGTGACTTCATAGCCTCCGTAGTCTGCCTCGGCCTCGGTGACGATGTAGCCCTGCAGTTCGCCGTTCGCCAGTGATATGATGAAGGTGTCCGGGCAGAGGGCTTTTACCGCCAGCGCGTACTCCGTGAAGATCTCACCCGGCCAGCCGGCAAACGACCAGGGACCAATGCGCAGCACCTGTACTTCGGCGGGTAAGCACGACCGGTAGACCGCCTCGATTTGTCCCTGGGCATTTGCCCGGGCCAGCGTCACCGTCTCTTCTGCGCCAAACCAGTCGACCTCAGCCCGGCGGACGCGTTGCTTTGCCGCGCCGGCTTCCCGCAGCTCGGCCAGTTTCCCGGCAGTGCGGCCCAACTGCTGCTCGGCTTCGGCCTCCGTAGGTAGGCTGCGCCGGGGCAGGTCGACCAGGGCCTGCGCGCTCGCCAGGGGGAGCGCGGCGGTCCACCGGGTGGTGGGGATGACCGCCGCGATCGCCTTTCCAAGCATGCCGCCCAGGCGTTCAGCCTCCGCAAAGGAATTCTCGCGCGTCACGTAGCGCACGCTCTGATTTCCTGCCGGACCGGTGTGGTAAAGCACGGGACAGTCCGCGCCCAGGATGTGTTGCTGCAGGTAGCGCCGGGTCTGGCCGGGGAAATCGGCGCTCACCAATTTGGAATTCTCGTGCAGCACGGTCGGGTGCATGGAGTAGACGACCATGCAGGCCACGGGCGCGCCGCCGGATCGCACGAGCAGAACGGGAACCTGCGGATCAATCGCGCCGCCGCGGGGATTGCGCCGGTTGGTCCCCACGCCTGTGCCATCCGCGAGCGCCAGCCCGATCTCGGCCGGCCGGGCGGCCGTCCTCGCTTCGACGGCTGCCGACACGATCCCTTCCTCGAAAAGGCTGAGGTAGCCAGGATCGGCCGGAGGGACCACGGGATCTCCCTCATTGCTGATGTAGTCAACTGTTTTCGGTCCGGAATGCGTGTGCGTCGCCGTGACCATGATGTTCTGGCCGGGAAGGCCCGTCTTTTCCTCGATCGAGCGCCGGACCCTCGCCGCAGTGGCCTTGCTGACGAAGATGATGTCGTTGCTGATGAACATCACTTCGCTCTGCCCGTCGGACAGAAAGAGGGCAGAACTTAACAGTGGATCGTGGATGCCGGTGCTGAACCTCTCTACGTGGGGATATCCGAACAAGAACTGGGAATCGCGCGGCGAGATATCAGCGACCGCGGCGCCCGCCAGCAACGTTCCCATCGCTCAATATCCCTTGTCCCAGTTGGGCTCGATATCTTGCGCCGCAGTCTCGGTGACATAGCAGTCGGTGCGCAGGCGTTGGTGGATCGAGGTGGGCAAGAGCGGCGTTACCGGTCCATGAAGCACCAGGCGTGTCATCATCCGCTGCCAACTGGTCGTCGTCCCGTGAACGGTTAAGTCGTGCACGTCCATGCGGTGCCTGGCGGCAACCACTTCGGCCGGGCCTATGGTTGCTGCCCTCGGCGGCACGGCAGCGAGGTCGCCGCTCATGCCGAAGCTGCCATGTAGCGAGTTCTGGGCCAGCGTGAAGGGACTGAGGGTGACGATCCTGGGTCCCATCTGCATCCATTCCTCCAGGTTGGCGGCGGCAAACTCCGGCGCGTCCGGCTCGATGAAGGCCAGGTGTCCGGTCCAGCCCGGACCGCTATAGCACATGTCTGCCCCGCCCATGCCGGCAATCATCTTGCCGTAGTCTGCGATGTTCTCGTTGTTGGGCCCAATCATCTGGCTCTCCGGTGGCCGCAGCGCTTCGTCGATCTGCTGGTAGAGGTAGTGTTTTAGGGCGTGCATGAACCCGAACGGCCAACTCTCGGGGGCGATGATGCCATCTTCGTTGGCGTATTCGTCCATTGCGAACACCCACAGGTTATGGCAATCAACTCGGAATGCGTTAATCAAGCGGGCCACGTGTCGATAGACGGGACAAGGATTGGGTAGGATCAAGACAAGTCTTTCCCCGGCATCGGCTGCCTGCTTGATCTGATAGAACATATCGGTTACCCAGATGAATTCCAGGTCAGAGTCTTTGACTACCCGGATTTTGAAATCAGGATTCGAATGCCGGGCGATATCCTCCCGCTTGATCCGTCTCACGCGCTCGAGAACCTCTTGGTCTCTGAAGGGGACCCAGCGTGACGGGCTATAGGTGAATTCGGACATGCTGAACACCTCCTGGCATCTAGATGGATATTTTCTGGCTTGTCTCGCCACTGAAGAAGTGGATCTTGCGTGGATTGAGGGTCAGCCGCGCCGCATCGCCCGACCGCGCTGCGAACTCGGACTCGGTTGTCGCGACGATGCGTGTGCCCTGCACGTCGGCATAGACGATATTCAAGGAGCCCATGTGCTCTACGACCTCGATCATACAGGGTACCGAAGGCTGGTCGGCCATCTGCGCGGGCGGGCCGACGGCGATATCCTCCGGCCGGACACCCAGGATCACGCGCCCGCGCGACTGGCTCAACACTGCATTGCCGCCCGGCAGCGAGACCGGCCAGGTGAGTCCGTTCGTCCTGACGCGCAGCTGATCTTGCTCATGGGACAGTTCGCAGTCGATGAAGTTCATTGTTGGATTGCCCAGAAAGCCTGCCACGAAGATGTTGTCCGGGTGGTTGTACAGTTGCAGCGGCTCACCCACTTGCTGCACCACCCCGTCTTTCATCACCACCACACGATCGCTGAGGGTCATGGCCTCGGCCTGGTCATGCGTTACATAGACGACGGTGCCACCGAGCCGGCTGAAGAGTAGTTTCAGGTCGGCCCGCATCTGAGTCCGCAGCTTGGCGTCCAGGTTGCTCAACGGTTCGTCGAGGAGAAACACCTTGGGCTCCCGAGTGATGGCTCGTCCCAGCGCGACCCGCTGGCGCTGGCCGCCGCTCAGCGCCCGCGGGCGGCGGCCCAGAAGCTGCTCGATGCCCAGGATCCGGGCGGCTTCCCCGACGCGGCGATCGATCTCGTCCCTTTTCATGCCCCGTACTTTGAGGCCAAAACCGATATTCTCCCGCACGGTCATGTGCGGATAGAGCGCGTAGCTCTGGAACACCATGGCGATGTCACGTTTGCCCGAGGGCACGTCGTTGACTACCTTGCCGTCGATATAGACCAGCCCTTCCGACGGGTCCTCGAGCCCGGCCAAGATGTTCAGCGTGGTCGATTTCCCGCAGCCGCTGGGTCCTACGAGGGTGACGAACTCCTTATCGCGAATGGCGAGACTGAAGTCGTTGAGTGCCATCACGTTGCCGAAGCGCTTGGTGACATGTTCGAAGTGGATGTCTGCCATACTTACCCCTTGACGGCTCCGAAGGTGAGCCCACGCACCAAGTACTTCTGTGTGGCGAGGGCAAAGATCATGACCGGGATGATCATCATGCTGCCGATGGCCGACATCTCACCCCAGCGCAGGTATTGGTCTGACATAAACGTGGAAATCATCACCGGGAGCGTCTTGGCATTGAAGGACGTCAGGATCGAGGCGTACAGGAATTCGTTCCAAGAGTAGATGAAGGCGAAGATGGCGGTGACGGCCAGCCCCGGCAGGGTCAAGGGCAGTACCACCTGCCGGAAACGCTGCCACATCGAGCAGCCATCGACGATGGCTGCTTTCTCGATATCGCTCGGCAAGTCTTGGAAGAAACCCAGCATAAGCCAGATCACGAACGGCAGGCCGTAGGCGACGTAAGTGATGATGACGGCGATGTGGGTATCCGACAGCCCCAAGCTCTTGATGATGACATAATACGGGATGGCCGTGGTGATCGGCGGGAAAATACGGCTTATGAGAATCCACAGCATCAGCCCTTGTCGAAGTGGGAACGAGAGATAGGTCTTGGCCAGGGCATAGGCTGCCATCGCTCCCATTAGCGTCGTCAGTATCGTGCTGCTCAAGGCAATGATCCCGCTGTTGATGAAAAACTTGAGGTTTTCGCCTTTGAGCACGGCCGCATAGTTCTCCCAACTGAGGGCAGTGGGGATGTAGACGGGTGGGAAGGTGGCCACCTCCGTGCCGCGTTTGACGGACGTGATCAGCAGCCAGTAGACAGGGAAGGCGATCAAGACCAGAACGATCAGGATAACCACGTAAAGCAGCGCGGTGGACATGCGTCGTTGTGCTCGGTAGCTGAATATCATCTCCGCTCTCCTCCTTTCACGCTTCGATATCACGCTTCCTTACGCTGTAACTGCCGAATGAAGAAGTAGGAGATGACGAAAATGAAGACCAGGAAGACCCACGACATCGCACCGGCCTGCCCGATCTGGAAGAACTTCAGTCCGGTCTTGTAGATGAGCAACGATAACACCTCTGTCAACTGGCCTGGCCCCCCGTAGGTAAGCATGAAGACAATATCAAAGACCTTGAAGGCGTCCATGATGCGCAGCATAAGCACCACGATGATGACCGGCCGCAGAAGCGGTAGGGTGATCATGCGAAAAATCTGCCAGCGGGACGCCCCGTCCACCATGGCCGCCTTGTACATGTCGACCGGCAACGACTGGATGCCGGCCGCCAACACGAAGCAGACTACCGGCAACTGTTGCCAGATCTCAACCGTGATCACGGCCGGCAAGGCTTGCGCCGGGTTACCCAGCCAGGTTTGCGGCGGGATACCCAGTAGGCCGATCACGTGATTGATGACGCCATAACTGGAGTTGAACAGGTTGCGCCAGACGATGCCGGCCACCACCGGTGTCATCATCAATGGGAAGAGCAACACGGTTCGGATGAGGCCCATGGCATAGACCCCTGACGTCGCCAGCAAGGCCAGTCCCAGTCCCAGGATAAACTCGATGCTGACGGCCGCCAAGACAAACACCAGCGTGATCTTCACGCTGCTGATGAAGGCGGCATTTTGCAGAAGATTCGTGTAGTTGTCAGTCCCCACCCAGACCGGCTTGCTGAAGGGGATCATCATATTCCAGCTAAAGAAGCTGAGTCGCAAGGAGTTCAAGAGTGGGTAGACAGATGTCAGTAACAGGAAGAGCACCGAGGGCGCCAGGAACAAGGCGGACATCCACTGCTCGCGCTTGTACTTCTGCGTGAGCACCGGCACCCGCTTTGTCGCCGACACCAGCTCGGCGGCTGGTGCAGCCATGGGCGACTGTCTGGAACCTGCCAACGTCACTTCTCCCAGAAGAACTTGTCCTCTTTTGCGTAGCGCGTGACCTGCGACCAAGCCTGGGCCCCGCCGTAGGTCACGCGCGAGATACAAGAGCCTATTCTTGGTACGCGAAGCTCAACGGCGCCTGCTTGATCAGGTCGGTCCACTTCTTGGCGACGTCATCCAGGGCCGCCTGGGTGGTCATCTTCTCTGACAGTGCCGAAGACAGGCCTTCCGCCAGGCCGGAGAACATCTCAAGCCACTGCGGCACGCCGGGTGTGAATGGCTTGCCGCTGTCGTAACCGGCGGCCACTGCCGGCAGGAAGGGCTCTTTCTTCAGCACGTCCGGATCGCTCCAGGTAACCTTGCGCGGCGATTCCTCGCCGAACTCCAGCATCAGCCGTTTCGATTGCTCAATGCCCGTGCAGTAGGCGATATACTCGAAGGCGGCGTCAGGGTTCTTCGAGGCCTTCATGATGATCATGTTATGCTGCGTGAAGTTGCCCGTCCCCTTCTCCGGATACGTGGCGACCGACCACTTGCCGGCAATCTTGGATTTCTCCGGGTTCTCCAGGTCGGGCAAGATGAAGCTGGCCCAGCCTTCGAGGACTGCCACGTCCCCGTTGAGGAACGCGTTCGACGCATCCGGGTTGTCCCAGCCGAGCACTCCGGGCGGACAGTAGTTCTTGAGCGCCGTCAACATCATGTCGGCGGCCTTGACACCTTTTTCGCTGTTGATCAGCGGCTTCCAATCCGGGGTCATGAGGGCATCGCCTTGCGACCAATAGCGCGCCAGGAAGAGCTTGACGAGCTGGGCCGACACGCCCGCGAACGCCAGGCCGTACTTGCCGCCGCTGGTCTGTTCTTTCAGCAGTGTTTCGTAATCGGCCCAGGTCGTTGGGAACTCCTTGATCAGGTCGGTGCGATAGAAGACCCATGAGGCGCCTACTCGGATCGGCAAGCCGAAGCGCTCGCCCTTCAGGCCGCCAACCACCCCTTCGCCGTACTTGTAGACTGGCTCGAAGAAGCCGGTCATATCGTAGTTGTACTTCTTGATCAGGTCGTTGATCGGCAGCAGGCTCGGATAGGTGGGATACTGGAATTCGATATCGCCCCAGAAGAAGTCATACTGGGGCTGCCCGGCAGATAGATCCGCCTGCAGCTTGGGCATCAATTGTTCCCAGGGTTGGCCGTCCAACTCGATCTTGGCGCCCGTTTGTGCCTCAAAGTCGGTAGCGAAGGCTTTGAGCGCCGGCTCGTAGGCCGTGCCACCCTGGCCGAGGCCGCGGAGGGTGACCCCCGCGTACTTCTTGCCACTGGCAGCCGCCGGGGCGGCCGCCTCAGGCGCTTGTGGTGCGGCCGCGGGCTGTGCGGGGACGCAGCCGCCGACGAGCGCCGCGCTGCCGGCAAGGCCGGCCAGGCGCAGAAAGTCTCTACGGGAGAGGTTGGCATCCTTCTTGCTAGACATCGGTTCACTCCTTTGCCTATTGGGCGTGCAGATTGCTGGCGGCATCCAATGTTTGGGCCCGGTCTGCAGGCGCCTCCGTGTCCCCTGGGGCCTGGCCCGCCGTGTCGGTCCGCGCTGGGTTAGCCGACGGAACGTCCTGCCTGAACACGCTGACCACTGTCTCTGCTTTGCTTCTCCTCCTTGCCCCCAAGCTACCCTTGGATGGGATACTGCCCGTACTGGCGCGCTGCACGATAGTACGCCCGGATATTCTCCAGCGGCGTCCCAGGCTGCACGCGGTGCGCCGAACAAAGAATTAGCCCGCCGCCCGGGCCAACGGTCTGCAGCCTCTCTTTGACTTCATGGGCGACGTCTTCCGGCGTCCCAAAGGGAAGGGTACGCTGGACATCTACCGTTCCCCAAAATGCCAGCCGGTCCCCGAACTTGCGCTTGATGGCAGCCGGGCTCATGGCCAGTGGCTGGACGGGATTGAGGATATCCAGCCCAATATCGATCAGGTCCGGGATGATGGGCTCGATATAGCCATCGCTGTGGTAGGCGATTTTGAGGGCGGGGTTCTGGGCTTTGAATGCGCGGATCAGGCGCGCGTAGCGTTCTTTGATGAATTCTCGCCACATGCGGGGCGAGATCAGCAGTGCGCGCTGCGTGCCGAAGTCGTCGCCCAACCACAGCACGTCCACGCCTTGCGCGACCATCTCCCGGCCGGCGACCAGGGAGTACTTGGTCAAGCGCTCGAAGAGCTCGTGGGCGAACATCTTGTTCGTGACCATGTCGCGCAGCAAGTTCTCCATGCCGCGCAACAGCCAGGCGGCCTCAAACAGGGTCTGATACAGGCTGCCAAAGACGGCGTGGGTCGTGCCGTAACGGCACACGAAGTCGCGGGCCTGCAGGTAGATCGCCCGTCTGCCGGGACCCAGAGGATCGGGGAGAGTGTAGGCGTTCAGGTCGTCGACGCCGGCCAGCGGATGCTCAACCGCCTCGGTATAGCGGCCACCCTGCGCATTGGTCACCCATCGCCAGCGTACGCCCCACTCGCAAACATATTCGGGAGGCGTACCGGGAATTTCGTAGCTGGCGCCGATATTGGGTGAATCCGTCATCACCAGGTCGTGGCCCAGCGCCAGCCGCAGCTCGGCCCCGCGCAGGTCGGCGAATTCGCGGCTCAGCAGCACCTCAATCTCGGAGGTGAACCACAGGTCGATCGGCACGCGGTCGGGTTCCTCGTGCTGCAGTGCAGTCAAGATTCGTTCCCGAGCGTTCACACGGGCCTCCGGCAGGTAACAGGCTCGGCTTGGGCCTATGGCTGACTTTGGTCGCCGTTGGACAGGTCTGCTCCACTGGGGGCGGCGGCAACCGTTCCGACCAGCACATCGCCATCAGCGGCCGGCTCCACCTGGATCACCTTGATTCCCATGGCCCGCAGCGCGTCGACGTCTGAGGCGGGGGCCAATGTGTCGGTGATGATGGTGCTGAAGGATTTGACGCCCGCGACGAGAAACCCGAGCACCCGGCCAAACTTGGTGTGGTCGGTGATCAGGATGGCCTCTTCGGCGATGTCGATCAAGACTCCCTTGATCTCGGCTTGAAACAGGCTGGCGTTGGAGATACCGTCGGCCAGGGTGAAGCCTGCCGTCGTGATGAAGGCCTTCCTGGCTCGCAGGCCGCGCAAAGTCGCGACCGTAATCGGTCCGACGAAGGCTAGATCGCCGCCCGACGAGTACCTGTCTTCCATGGAGAGCGTGCCGCCGGGACAAATCAGCGTGACCTGCGTGGCATCCTGCAGATGATCGAGGACGCGAATGGAGTTGGTGATGACGGTGATCGGGGCCGAGGTGCGCAGGGCGCGCGCCATGTATGCGGCCGTGGTGCCCGAATCGATGACGATCACGTCACCTGGTCTGACCATTGCCGCCGCCGCCCGGCCGATGGCGATCTTCTCGCTCACCCGGCAGCGCTCGCGCTCAAAGAAGCCTGGGTAGCCCGTATTGTGGTAGTCCGTGATGCGCAGCGCCACGGCGCCCCCATGGATCCGCTGGCAAACCCCACGCGCTTCAAGTTCGTCCAGGTCGCGACGGATGGTCATTTCGGACGTGCGGAAGGCCTGGGCCAGTTCCGCAATGGTAACTGTGTTCTTTTGGGTCAGAAGTGCCTGGGTCTTCGAACGGCGCTCTTCCATCAGCATGCGCTACGTCCCCGATCGTGTCGAGTGTGCCAACGCGTAAGGCAAGCGCGGAGATGAAGCAATGCGGCAGCCTAACACGAGTGTGAGAAGTTGTCAACCGGTGTGCGATAATGTGAACTGCTCCGCCTGTGACCGGGGCCGAAAGCCATGCAGTCACCCGATTTGCCATGCCGCTGCGTTCGTTTTCCTCGGGGGCGTCTCCCACGCGCCCAGACATGTCACAAAGCTTCAGGTCGGTCACGTGCGGTTTTGTGCGCTAATGCACATTTGCGACAACCTGCCCGCCGCGCGGGAGGCGAACCCCGCCCAGTCCTACTGGTTGGCAGCCGTGGGTGTTCCTGGTACGTTTACGCTAGCAGCAGCCGGTGGTTTTCGCCAGTGCGCCGGGGCGTCGCGTCTCACTTGGTCGTGCCTCTGTCTGGCTGGCTGTGCAGCCATAGATCGTGGTCGGACTGCTGCCATTCGGGGCGCAGGCGGACGTCCTCGTCGTCGCGCATGGGCGGCGGCGCCTGTGGCCGGTCCTTCTCCGCCGGGTGCATCTCCCACCAGCACTGGCCATGGTGGTTGTGTTCGTGATCGATAGTGAAGCCGGCTGCGTCCATGATGGGCTTGATCCAGCCCATACAGTGCTGGCAGTAGTCATGGTATTCCTGCTGGTCGAGCTTGATCAACAGCCCTTTGGATGGGCAGGCGTGCATATCGATGCGAAAGAACGCCGGATCCACGATCGTCCGGTAGCCGGCCTCTTCGCTGTCAAGCGTCTGGCTCCAATACTCGGCCATCCCCGCCAGCCCTTTTTCGCGGATCAGTACGTTGGCGTGGTTCTGCGAGTTGAAGGCAATCGCCTCGGCCCAGTACTGCTGGACGGCCTCTTCGCCATACTGGCACCGCAGGTACTCAAACGTCCAATCATAGTAGCGGATGAAGTCTTGCACGCCGATCATGTGCGGCCTCCTTCCGGTTAGTCAAGCGCAGGACCCGTCTGCGGGTTGTATGACCTCGCGGCAAAGGTTTCTGCAGGCTGCCGGCTCGTCCCGGCCAGGCCGCAGCCCGTCAGTCGGGCTGCGTTCCAAGGGCGAAGGTTTGCCGGCAGCGCCCGCCGCCGCCTTCCAGTACGAAGCCGTAACCGGCATTTGCCGCCAGCGCCCGATTAATGTGCAGGCAGTGCTGGCAGTATAGTGGGTGAGGCGGTGGGTGTACCGCAGCTTCCGGACTGCGCGTAAGCCAGGCGATCGCCGGGCAGTCGCGCACGTCGAGCACGACGCTCTCGGCGTCTGGTTGCGTGACGACCACCTCCCCGCCGGGCTCGGCAGCAAAGTAGTCCGCCCAGTAGCGCGCGATGGCCGCTCCGGAGCCCGCTGCCTCAGCGCCCGCTGCCTCAGCGCCCGCTGCCTCAGCGCCCGCTGCCCCAGCGCTAACGAACCCCGCCGCCAGGGGAGCCAGGAAGTCGCGCCCCAGGGACTGCCAGTAGGCCCTGAGCCCCTCTTCACCCCAACGGTCGGCTATGTAATAGAAGGTAGCGTTGATGGCAAAGTAGAAATCACCGTGAGCCATCCGGTTCCCCCAGTCTCAGCGACTCCGTGCGCTCGTACTCCAGGAAGGTCAGGACGGCCGCGCGCTTGGCGGGCCGCAGGACGAGGACCATCTGGCGCTCGTCGCGCCACCGAGCAGCGGTCACTTCGCCCGCGAGCGCGGCAGTCACGTCCACATCCAGTGGGATGCGGATCAGGCCGGTCTGCTCGTAACCCGCCGATAGGTACGTCCGGCATCCGGCATTGTTTTCCTGGGCAGTGCTGAGCTCTATGGCGTCCGCGCCGAGCTCTTCGGCAACCCCTTTCAGGAACTGTACGCCCAGCCGGCCCAGGCCTTGGCCTTGATAGGCATCGGCAATCGCAATGCCCAGTTCTGGGATTTGCACGTCGAAGCGCTGCGACAACGGATTGTGCGTGGCCTTCCAGAGGAAGAAGTGGCCGGCCGGCCTCGTGCCATGGAAAAGCAGGTACGACACATCCACGCGCGTCGTGGACTGGCGAATGGCGTGAGCAAACGCGCGGCCAAGCGCAAGCTCGTCGGCCCAGGGGTAGGGAGAGAAAAAGCGCTTCGATCCGGGACTTAGCCGGCGGCCGAAGGCCTGCAGTGCCCGAACGTCTTCCGCGCGCAGGCTGCGGAGAGTGTAATCTCCCATTCCGGGCAGCCCCGTTTGGGCAGGACCCCGCGGAGCCAGCGCGAAAGTGACCTCGACCTGCCAGGGATCGGCGGCTGAGAGGAGACGGCACTCCAGGCGCCGATCAACGTGGCGGGAGGCGTACTCGCCGATGACCTGCTCCACTCGGGCCTTCACGCTGCCTGCCCTCGGTATACCACCCGGCCTCCCAGGATGGTCGCCTGCAGTTCCAGGCCGGCATCCAGCAAGATCACGTCGGCATCCATGCCGGGGGCGAGGTATCCCTTTCGCTGGCTACCGAGCACGCGTGCCGGGGTACGCGAGCAAAGGATCGAGGCCTGCTGTACTGACCCGCCAAACAGGCGCACCGCATTCTGGAAGGACCTCAACTGGGTAAGCGCGCTGCCCGACAACGCCTGGTCAGGTAGCCGCCGCACCCCACGCTGCGCTGTGACCTCCACGTCGACCCCCGGATAGAGTCCGGAGTAGATCCCCGGTGGGCTGCCGGCCCCGCGTACGCTGTCGGTGATGAAGGCGACGCGGGCCGGCCCCTTACAGCGCAGCGTTTTCTCGACGAGGTACGGATGCACGTGTACCCCATCCGGGATGATCTCGACGGTCAGCCGGTCCTCGATCTGGATGTAGTCGGTCAAGCCCGCCGGGTAGACCCCGGGATCTGTCTCGACGGCGGGGTCGAATGTGTCGTAGAAGTGGGTCACCAATCTCAGCCCGCACTCTATGGCCGCCTGGGTCTGCTCGACGCTGGCCCGGCTGTGGGCCAGGCTGGTAACGATGCCGTGTTGCGTTGCCCAACGAATGAAAGGCAAGGCATGTTCGAGCTCGGGTGAGACATCCCACAGCTTGATCAGGCCGTGCGCTGCGGACCACATGGCCTCGGTCGTCACTGGATCGATGCGGACCAGTGAGGAGGCCAGCCCGGCACCAGGCTTCGCCAGGTACGGCATTTCCAGGCGGAAGCCCAACAAGTTTGTTGCTGTCTGCAACCCATCCGTCTCGTCGAGAGCGGCCGCCAGGCTGGCGCTGATCGAGTCCGGCGGCCCGAACAGGGTGGGCAGGCACCCGGTCACCCCCACCTCGCATTGCAGGCGTGCGTACTCCAGCCAACCGCCTTCCAGCAAGTAGATGTCGCGCAAACCGTGGGTGTGCAGATCGATCAGGCCGGGCAGGACGTAGCAGCCGCTGGCGTCCAGGACCTCCTCACCCGCCCGGCCGGCCAGTCTGGGGCCGATGGCGACGATGCGCGCATCGTCGATCCGGAGATCACTATTGCTTTCCAGCCGGTCGTCGCGCAGCGTCAGCCCGTTACGAATGAGCATTCGCCAGCCTCAAATGATCCCGTGATCCCCAATCGCCTGATCGGCGAAGAAGTTGTCCTGCCGCGTGCTGGGCATCGACACCTCGAGCAGCAAGGCCGGACCCAGACCGGTGAATGCGTGCTGCTGCCCGGGCGGCATCACCAGGGTGTCGCCTTCCGCCAGGACCCGCTCGGTGTCGTCGATCAACATGCGCACGCGTCCCTTCATCACGAAGAAGGTCTCGTGTTTGCGGGCGTGCCGGTGGTAAGGGCAGGTCTGGCCATCGTGCACGAACAGGAACTTGCCGCAATAGCCGGCCGCCTCTTCGTTGGCCACCCAGAACTCGATCTCCCCGATCTCGTCGAAGCGGCCCAGCCCGAAATCCATGACCAGCGGCTCGCCAACCGGCATAGTGATGCCCCATGCCCGGATCGTGTCGAGGCAGCGCTCTAGGCCGGCCTGGCGGTCCTGGCCGGTAACCTGGTACGGGAAGTCGACGAGTTTCTCCATATGATTCTTCTCCTTCCCTCAGTTCAGCCACACAGTCTGCCCACTGCGGCCCGATTCCAGGGCTGCGGTCAGCACGCGATGGTGCTGGGCGGTCTCTTCGGGGGTCGCGCAGCCAAAAGCCTGCTGCATGCCGGCCGGGCCGTGTACCAGTTCGTCGCAGAACGCGGCATACATCTGCAGGATGCTGTCCGGAAAGCCGAACTCAAAGATGGGACCGGTGATGGCCGCGTAAGCGGAGCTGTAGCCGAGGTCAAGCACTTCCCAGCTTTGTGGACGCCCGGGCTTGTAGGACATGGTGCGCAGGGTTCGCGGGTATTTGGTCGTGAACTCGGCCGAGAATTCCGTGCCATGAATCTTGATGAACCAGGTGTTGGCCTCTCCCGGCGCGATCCGCTTGGTGCTCAGGAGCATCGGGAACTGCTGATCGGCGGTCTGGACCTGGCAGCCCAGGACGGCATTGTCCCAGGTGTCGCACGGCACCATGTTGCCGTGGCCGTCCGGTCGCTCGCTGAAGATCTTGGACAGCAAGGCGTGCACGCTGCGCGGCATCCATCCGAAACGCAGCGGGATGTGCAGGACGTGCATGCCCAGGTCGCCCATGCAGCCGTATTCGCCGTTGAACTGTGCCTGCCGCTTCCAGTTGATGGGCTTGTTGGGATCCATATCGCTGGAGTGCCAGAGACCCGCCTCGACGTCGATGATCTTGCCGAACCGCTCTTCCCGCAGGTATTTCGTGATCTGGAACGGACCGGGCACGAACGGAAACTCCGACGAACAGCGGGCGAACACCTCAGGCCGGTCACGCAGCGCGTCCAGGATCTTCGTGTTGGCAGCCAGGTCGATGCCGAAGGGCTTTTCCCCAAACAAGTGTTTCCCGGCCGCGATGATCTCGCAGTAAACCTGGGCATGCAAGTGGTGGGGCAGGGCGCAGTAGACGGCGTCTACGTCTGGGCTGGCCAGCAACTCACGGTAGTCGCTTACGGCCAAATGCACGTCGGGCAGGTTGTCGGTGAACCAGCACAGGCAGGAGGGCTTGGTATCGGCGACGGCGACGAGCTTTGGGCGGACATCCATGTTTGGCAAGTGCGACCAACGTTGGGTCGCGCTGGCGAACTCACGCGCCATCAGCCCACAGCCGATGATGCCAAACCGGATCGTGCGCTCAGGCATAGCCGAACTCCTTCTCGGTCTCGTAGATCGCCTCGTCGATAATCGCCAACCCCTTCATGGCGACGGCATCTTCCATGATCAACGGCGGTGACATGCGAAGGATGTGCCCGGCCGGGATCCAGGCCAGCCCCTTGCGGAACGCCTTTTGGTAGACCAGCCTACCGGCCTCCTCGAATGGCTCGCGCGTTCGCTTGTCCTTGACCAACTCGATGCCCAGCAGGCAGCCCAGACCGCGCGCCTCGCCGATGATCGGGTGCCGCGCTTCCATGGCACACATCTCGCGGAGTAAGATCTCGCCGAGGTGCGCCGCTCGCGCGCAAAGGTCTTCTTCCTCGATGACCTCGATGCTCGCCAGGGCCGCTGCGCAAGCCATCGGATTTCCGCCGTAAGATGTGCTGGCCGAGATCTTCTCGATCGCTCCTTTGTATTCCTCCGCAACCAGCATGGCCGTCACGGGGAAGCCGTTGCCGAAGCCCTTGCCCAACGTCATCACGTCCGGCACGGTATCCCAGTTTTGCATGGCGAACATCTTGCCGGTCCGTCCCATGCAGGTGAGCACTTCATCGGCCATCATCATGATCCCATACTCGTCACACAGAGCCCGGATCTTCTGCACCCACCCATCCGGAGGCACCACGCTGCCGCCCCAGCCCTGTACCGGCTCAAAGACAATGCCGGCCACGCGACCCGATGTCTCTTCCTTGATCACAGTTCGGATATAGTCGACGCACATCAGGTCGCATTCGGGATAGTGCTGCTTGAAGGCACAACGGTAACAGTTGCCGCGAGGGACCAGGAAGAAGCCGGGCGCGCGCAAGCCCTGGCTGGCGTCAAGTGGCGCGAGACCCACGGCGCCCATCGTCTTGCCGTGAAAATCGCGGTGGAAGGAGATGAACTCGAACTTGCCGGTGGCCGCCCGCATGACCCTTAGGCCGGCCTCGACCGCCGTCGTGCCCGAGTCGTAGAACTGCATGCCGGTCAGCTTCCTTTTGCCCTCGCCAGGAGCGATGTCGGCCAGTTTTTCCAGCAGCCTCATCTTGATCGGGGTAGTGTAGTCATGGGCGTTCATCAGCTCGCCGGCTGCCTTCTGTACCGCCTCCGTGACCTTGGGATGGCAATGGCCCAGGCCGGTGACGTAGATGCCAGACGAGAAGTCGATGTAGACGTTGCCGTCCACATCGGTGAGCGTGCAGCCTTTGCCCGACTCGAACACCACTGGGAACAGGCGCACCTGCGACGAGTAACCTTTCATGTACTTTGCCGCGCGCGCGTGCATTTCCTCCGACCGGGGTCCGGGAGTGGTTGTTACCAGGCACGGCACGCTGTCGACATCGACTTTAGCCCAATTAGGATCATACATGAGCGCTTCCTCCAGCTTGGCGGTCAGGATCGACTATGACGTTGACTCGGGTCGCGGGACGATGATGACCTCGCAGCCCTGCTCCCGCAGCCGGGCTGTGAACTCAGGTGGGGCGGCACTGTCGGTTATGAAGGTCTGGATGGCATCGAAGGCCAGCGTCGTCTGTATTTTTGTGACCCCGATCTTGCCAGAATCCGTCACGACGACGACCCGTTCGGCGCAGCGAGCCATGTCTTGATAGAGGCTCGCCTCGAGCACATTATCTGTCGTCAGCCCTGCCGGCCGGGTCACCATCCCGCCGAGGCTGTCAGTGGGGCGGCCAGCAGGTGGACCTCCCGCCGGGGCAGCCGCAGGGTGGGCCGAAGAGCGCTCGACACTCACCCCGTCGGTGCCTATGAACAGAATGTTGGCGTGGATCTCCTGCAGCGTCCGTCTGACCTGCGGGCCAATGAAGTCGTCAAAGTCGTGGGAGTAGACCCCGCCCACGACGATCAGGCGGATGCGCCGTTGGCTACGCAATTCGGCGGCTATTGCCAGCGAGCGGGTCAATACCGTCAGCCCTCCGCCAATTTCGGACAGGAGTCCCGGCAGTTGGCGGGCGACAGCCAGGACGGTGGTCCCGGAATCGAGGAAGACCGTGTCGCCCGGGCGAACGAGCCTGGCCGCGGCCTCGCCGAGCGCTTGTTTGAGCTCGGTGTTCTGCAGCAGGCGGGCCTCAAAAACGGACAACTGGCCTGAGGGTGGCGCTGCCTCAGCGCCGCCGTGCGTACGTCGCAAGAGTCCCGACAACTCAAGCTGCTCGAGGTGGCGACGGATGGAGACTTCGGAAACCCCAAGCTGATGGCTCAGCTCGCCGACCCCCACCCGCCCGCGGCGCTGGACCTCCTGGAGGATGCTCCAACGCAGCTCGTTCGTCCGCCGTCCGAGCCTGGCTACCTGATCGCGCGGCATACGCTCCCCCCGCCCGGCACCATGAGCCCTGCTTGGGACATGGCTGCAGATGATTCTTCCGATGATCGCGCAATCGAAATCATTCTGGTTTCAACTCGCTTATACCATCTGTTCGTTTGCCTGTCAATCTCTGTGTTAGCGAGCATCCTCTGCTCCTCCGGTCCCGCGCGCCCGTTGACCACGGACGGAGAGCGGAACCCCCGTGTGGTGCGTTTGGCGGACTTCTTTGCCCAAACCCTGAACGCTTGCCAACTGTCCGGCGATTGCCAGCCCAGGTGAGCTATGCTAGAGTGGCGTGGGTTGTATAGCGGCCAAACGGCCGAGGGTTGACCTTCGAGATTCTCAACGCGCCCCTGAAAGGAGATCGATATCATGATGCCAGGCAAGGCGAAGATCGGCCTGTTGGGCCTGATGCTGGAACTTTACGATCGCATTGATTGGTTGAAGCCCGATATGTCTCGCTTCGCCGAAGAATTGAGCGCGACGTTCGCACCCTTCGCCGAGGTGGACTTCCCCGGCGTATGCAACACGCGTGAGCAGGTCGACCAGGCGGTCGCGCGCTTCGAGCGGGATGAACGAGACCTGATTGTCGTGGTGCTGCTCACGTACGCGCCCAGCCACATCGCCCTGCCCGCTCTTCAGCGCACGCACCTGCCGATCCTGATCTACAACACGCAAGGGTTACGCGAGGTCACGGAGGTGACCACGGGTGACGACACGACGCGAAATCACGGCATGCACGGCGTCCAGGACCTATGCAACGTCCTCCTGCGTTCAGGACGCCCGTTCCACCTGCAGACTGGGCATTACCAGGACGCGAGCACCCAAGCAGAGATTAAGTCTTGGTGCGATGCAGCGCGCACGGCGCGCTTTGTGCGACAGATGTGCATCGGCGAGATCGGCTATCCAATGGAGGGGATGGGCGACTTCGGGCTTGACGAAACTGCTTTCCTGGGACAGATGGGTACCCAGGTGCGCCGAATCGCCATGCAACACCTGGCCGAGCGCGCCAGGTGCGCACCGCGGACCAGCATAGTCGAGCAAATGGCCGCCGATCGGCGTCGTTTCGCGTTTGCCGACGACATCACCGAGGCTGAGCACGAAGCCGCAGCGCGGCTCGAGTGGGCCATCGGCGATATTCTGCGCGACCGCGGGATGCAGGGTTTCAGCTACCACTTCATGGCCGTGGGCGACGAGGGCTGGCTCGATACGCTGCCTTTCCTGGCTGCCTCCAAGCTGCTCGGGGAAGGCTATGGATTTGGTGGCGAGGGCGACGCGACCAGCGCGGCGGCGGTGGCAATGATGCGCGAGTTGGCCGGAACCTCGAATTTCACCGAGATGTTCACGATGGACTTTGCCAACAACGCGGTGCTGATGATGCACATGGGTGAGGGGAACTGGACAATGGCACGCCGCGACGAGCCGGTGCACGTGGTGCGCGCGTCGCTGGGACTGGTAGATCTGCGCGTGGAGCCGATCTTGCTCGCCTTCAGCCTCGAGCCCGGCGAGGCCACCCTGGTCGCTCTGCAGACGGTGGCCGGCGGAAAGCTCCGGCTCATCGCCACCGAAGGACGGGTCTTGGATTTTCCATACGTTGCGGACCTGGCGCGCCCGCACTTCAAATTCGCTCCTGAGGCACCGCTGGGCGAGTTCCTGACACGTTTCAGCCAGGCAGGCGCCTCGCACCACCAGGCCATGGCCTATGGCCATTGGGCGAGCACGGTTGAGAAGACCGCCGCGCTCCTGGGCGTTGACTTCGTTCGCGTTTGAGGGCCGGCGGCGATCGAGCCTGTAGCCTGTAGGAGTGCTTGACAGTGGACCCGAAACAGGGTATTCTCGCATTCGCTCAATTCGAAATGGGCACTGATCGTCGACCAACCCTGATCGGCTGGTCACGCTTGACATGTGAGCATAGACAGGCCTCGTGTCGCATCGTCGCCATCGCGACATAGAGATCCTTCACGTCTGAACTGGGCCCATCGGGTCCGCCCTTGGCCGGGGGCCGGGGCCAGCCCCTCCCCTCCCCAACCGCTCGCGAGCCAGGCGAGCGGTTGGCATCTGGCGAGAAGAAGGAGGTGAGCCACACCAGCCAATCGGCGTCAGAACCGTGATCTGCCGATCAGGATATCTTTCGTATGTGCTTCCACCCTTGAATGGTCGAGAGGCGCCAGCCATCTCGAATCGAGAATGTCCAGATCGTCACGGACAGCCACGCTCGTAGAGGAGGAAAGATGTCAGACGGTGCACATTCTATCTCGCGCAGGAAGTTCCTGCGACTAGCCGCGCTCACTGCCGGCACTTCTGCCTTGGCGGCCTGCAGCCCATCTGCAGTCCCGGTCCAGGTGCCAGCGCCCGCGCAAGGCGGAGCGGCGGCCGCCACGCCGGTCGCTCAGCCCACCGCCGTCGCGGCTCCCAAGAGCGGCGGAACGCTGACTGTGGGTTCCACGCAACCCGCGCCCCAACTCGACCCGCACATCGTCACCTTTGCTGCCGAACGTCTGTACTTCCCCGGCCTGTACAACGGCCTGACGGAGTACAACGCCGATATGGAAGCCGTGCCCGCACTGGCGGAGAAGTGGGAAGCGTCGGACGACCTGAAGACGTACACCTTTTACCTGCGCAAGGGCGTGAAGTTTCACAATGGTCGCGAGCTGGAAGCCGCAGATATCAAGTGGAATTTCGAGCGCTGCCTTGATCCCAAGCTTGGCTCCCAACTGCGCCAGAACGTTCAGGAAGTCGACACGATCGACGTCGTCGACAAGTACACCGTCAAAATGAACCTGAACAGCCCCTCCGTCACGCTTCCCATGGGCTGCCAGGAGCTGAAGATCATTGCCAAAGAGAGCCTCGATACCATCAACAAGGGTCCGGTTGGCACTGGTCCCTACATGTATCAGGACTTCTTGCCCAATGAAGTGTTGACTTTGAAGCGCTTCGACGAATACTGGGGCGGCAAGCCCTACCTCGACAAAGTGGTTCTCACCGGCAACAAGGACTCCACAGCCGCGGTCACGGCGCTCCAGACAGGGCAGTGGGATGTCATGTGGGAACTGGGTCTGAAAGATGCAGCGACGTTCAAGGATGACAGCAAGATTTCTCTGCTTCTGCCCGAAATCTCCAGTGCCAACGTCTTCTGGGAGCTGGACGTCACCAGCCCACCCTTCGACAAGAAGGAAGCGCGCCAGGCACTTTCGTATGCGGTGGACCGCAAGACGATCGTCGACGCTGCCTATTTCGGCTTTGGCACGCCCAGCTTTACCAATAACTTCGTATCTGAGAACCACTGGGCCTTCAACCCCAACCTGACCCGCTACGACTACGATCTGGATAAGGCCAAGCAACTGTTCGCCCAGGCCGGCGTCACAGAGGGCACGGAACTCATCTGGTGGGCAGTGGCGGGCGCGTTCCCGGAGTGGATCACCGCGGGTGAGATCCTGATCCAGAGCCTTGCGAAGATCGGCATCAAGATGACGATCCAGCAGAACGAATTAGGTGCCTGGGTGGACAAGTTCTACCCGTCAGGCAAGAAATTCCCAGGCATGGTGATCCCGAACGGCGACACGGCCGCCCTGGATCCGGCCTTCCCGCTCAAATTCTTCGCGTCAAAGCGTTGTGAGTGCAACTACAATGACGCCAAGATCGACGAACTCCTTGCCCTGGGCCGGTCGACCGCCGACAAGGAGAAGCGCAAGGCAGCCTACCAGCAAGTGGAGCAGATCGTGAACGATCAGGTGCCCGTGATCATCCCATGCTCCTGGTCGTTCGTCGATGGCGCGGCGAAGTACGTTCGTGGCGTCTGGGCTGAGTCGGGTGGCCAGATCCACTACGAGTCCGCCTGGCTGGACAAGTAAGCCCGGCAAGGTTTCTGCGACTGAGATCGCAGGTATCGCGAGGTGCGGGCCGGCATCCTTCTCGAGGACGCCGGCCCGCACCGGCGCAGGCTGCCTTCGCGGCGTAACGCCGCCTGATCGAAAGGCCGTGCTTGCCGGCGCCCGCGAGGGAGGGCCGGTGGCTGGCTGGCGCGTGCAATCGCAGCCGCGGCGACGTGTGGGGCGGCAAGTGCGCTTGTGGGATCACCCGCCGTTGATCGCCGGGTGGCCTTGCGGCAGCCCCAGGAGGGACGCCCTTGCAAACGTACATATTCCAGCGCTTGCTTCAGGCAGTGCTCGTGCTGGTCCTTGCATCGATGATGATTTTTGCCGCGATCCGGGTATTGCCCGGCGACCCCGTGCTGACGCGCCAGGGCGCCACCAACGTCTGGTCAGAAGAGATGGCGCGCGAGATGCGCCACAAGTTTGGGCTCGACAAGCCTCTCTATATTCAATACGTCGACTGGATGGCCGGTGCCCTGCGCGGCGATTTCGGCATCTCCTATTTCAATCAGTTCTCGGTGACCGAGTTGGTGGAGCGCAAAGTCTTCGCCACGGTCGAGTTGTCGCTGGCCGCGCTGCTGCTCTCGCTTCTGATCGCCATACCGGCCGGTATTATTGCCGCCATCAAGCAGAACACCTGGATTGACTACGCGATCAGTGCCTTCGTTACCGTGGGTATGTCGCTGCCTGGCTTCTGGCTCGGGATCATGCTCGTCATGCTCCTGGCCGTCTGGCTGCGTTGGCTCCCCGCGAGCGGATACGTGCCCTTGGGCGACAACCCACTTATGAACTTGCGGCTTCTGATCATGCCGGCGTCGACCTTGGCCATCATTCTGGCCGCGCCGATCATGCGCTTTCTGCGCTCGGGCCTGCTCGAGGTGTTACGCCAGGATTACGTGCGCACAGCGCGAAGCAAGGGCCTGCGCGAGCAGATCGTGTTGATGCGGCACGCGCTCAAGAACGCCCTTATCCCCACGGTTACTATTCTTGGCATCATCGTGGGCAACCTGCTCGGCGGCGTGGTCTTGATCGAGTGGGTGTTCAACTGGCCTGGCATCGGCTATTTGGCGGTGGATTCGATCTATAAACGCGACTACAGCATCGTTCAGACGGTGACGTTGCTGATCACCCTGGGCGTCATCCTCGTCAACCTGGCTGTGGACATCTCATACGCGTTGCTCGACCCACGCATCCGGTACACGAAATAGATCGGCGAGGCGACATCCATGCTGGACGGTGCTATCGGAAATCGCGCCAGCCCACCGGCGCAGCTCGGGACCATGCGGCAGCAGCGCGGATGGTGGTCCGAAACATTTGCGCGGCTGGTGCGGCATCGCTTGTCGGCCATCGCCTTGGTCGTATTCGGCCTGTTAGTGGCGGGCTCGGTGCTCGCGCCGCTCATCGCGCCCTACGATCGCTTCGAGATGGACTTTTCGGCACTGTTGCAGGGTCCTAGCCTGCATCACATCCTCGGGACGGACGAGGGCGGTCGTGACCTTTTCAGCCGTATCCTTTGGGGCGGTCGCATCTCGCTTGGAGTGGCCCTGTTTTCCGTACTGCTGTCATCGGTGATTGGCATCCCCTGGGGCATGTTTGCCGCCTATCGCGGCGGTGGGATCGACGCTTCGCTCATGCGCCTGTGCGATGCCATTATGGCTTTCCCGGGTCTGGTGTTCGCGTTGCTGGTGGTGGCGGCGCTCGGGCCCAGCGTGCCTAACCTGGTACTCACCATCGGCCTGCTGGGCTTTCCACCGTATGCCCGCATTGCTCGTAGCGCGGTGATAGCCGAGCGCGAGAGAGATTACGTAACGGCCGCGGTAGCAATAGGGACCGACTCGTGGCACATTGCCGTCAGGCATATCCTGCCCAACTGCGTCGCGCCTCTGGTGGTGCAGATCTCGTTGGGCGCGGCAAGTGCCATCCTCACCGAGGCCGCACTCTCATTCCTCGGGCTGGGTGTGCAGCCGCCTGACGCCTCCTGGGCGAGCCTGCTGAAGAGTGGCTACGACTATCTGAGGCACAGCGCCTTCTACGTAACCTTCCCTGGCCTGGCTATCTTTCTGGCCGTGTGGTGCCTGAACACCCTGGGCGATGGCCTGCGCGACGCGCTTGACCCCCGGCTGCGAGGCGCTTAGGCCCTGTGGCTGGTCAGCCTCCAGTGCCTTCGAATCTCAGAGGAGTGGTATGGTAACGAGGATTGACGAGTGATGATGGTCGACGAAGAGACCTACTATGAACAGGTAGATCTTCCCGTCTACCAGCAGGAGCTGGATAACTTCCTGCCCGAGGTCGTGCTCGACTTTCATGCGCACACCTGGCTTCGCAGCCACTTTCGCCAGGTTCCCTGGGAAGCTGGCGTGCCTGGCGCGAACTACATGATCGTCAGCACCGACTATGGCGCGGACGAGCTGGCTGCCGATGGTCGACGTTTCTTTCCTACCCGGCGTTACGAGGCCGTCTGCTTCGGTTATCCTGTGCCGTCGGCTGACCTCGATGCCTGTAACAGTTATTGCGCCGGAGCCGGCCGGGGCGACCGCTATCCGCTGATGCTGCTCGAGAAAACGTGCCCACCGGAAGAGGTTTTGCGGGAACAGATCCTGGAGGGCGGCTTCTTTGGCTATAAGGTCGTGTTGCCCTGGCATGGCGACGATTACGGGAACGTGACCGTCGAGGATATGCTGAGCGACACGGCAATGAAAGTGGCCGACGAATTGCGGCTCGTGATCATGCTGCACCTGCCGCGCTCGCTCCGGTTGGCCGACCCCTTGAATATCGCCAGTCTGCAGAGACTGTCCGACACTTATCCGGCGGCACAGATAGTGGTCGCTCACGCCGGACGGTCCTACTGCCCGAGCACCATGCGCGATGGCATCGGCCCACTGCAGGCTCTGGCCAACGTCTACTTCGAGGTCAGCATGGTCCAGGAGCCCTTGGTCATCCAGATCTTGCTCGACCATGTCGACTCACGGCGGGTGTTCTTCGGGACGGATCTTCCGGTGGCAGCCATGCGAGGCCGCCGGGTTTGCGTCAACAACCGCTGGGTGGACGTGGTGCGCCAACCCGACCAGGGCTCGGCCTTCCGCCTGAGCTCCGCGTCGCTGCCGGCTACGTTCATGACCTACGAAATCATCAGGGCGGTGCGAGACGGCGGCCGGCTGGCGGGGCTTTCGACGCCGCAGCTATCGGCGATCTTTCACGAGAACGGGATGGCGGCCCTGGCCAGGGTGGCCGGCGGCAAGCAGTTGGCCAGAGCGCGCATGCGGTCCTGAGTAGGTAGGAGGCAGGAGGGATGAAGGACAGGCTGACCTCGCGCCAGCGCGTGCTGACCGCGATCAACCATCAGGAACCAGACCGCGTACCCCTCGATTTTCTGGCCACCGAGGAACTGATGGCGGCTACGGAAGCTCACCTACACATCAAGGCCAAGCCGGACCAGTGCTTCCCACACTGGCTCGCCGCGCACGAAGAGTTGCTCCGGCGCTTCGAGGTCGACGTACGCTTCGTCGCGCCGCGCTATATCGGTCCGGAGCTGCCAACCTTCGAAGATGGCAGTTTCATGGACGTCTGGGGCTTTCGCCGCGCTGTCACCGATTATGGGCTGGGCAAGTACTATGAGTTCCTCGACCCGCGGCTGAAGCATGCCGAGACCGTGGCGGAGGTGGACGCTTATCCCTGGCCAGAGCCCGACTGGTGGGATTACTCGGTGATCAAACTGCAGTGCGAAGCCTACGACCGCTATGCCATTATCGCAGGCGACGACGGCACTGTCGACTTCATCAACCGCTCCTCGTTCCACCGGGGCTATCAGCAGGTGATGCTGGACCTGGCTAACGCCGATCCTGTAATTTTCCGCATCTTTGACCACCTGTCCGATTTCTTCTTTGAGCACGACCGGCGCATCCTTGAAGCCGGCGGGGGCCGGATCGACATTCTGCACGTTGGCGATGACTATGGCACGCAGCGCGACACCGTCATCAGTCCGCGTATGTACCGCGCTCTGTTCCAGCCTCGCTGGCGCCGTCACATCGCCCAAGCGCGCGCCTACGGCTGCAAAGTCTTCCACCACTCTTGCGGCAGCACGAGACGGTTGCTCCCCGATCTCATCAACACCGGTATCGACGTACTGACCACGGTGCAACCCTATGCCGGTGGGATGGAACTGGCCGAGCTCAAACGCCACTTCGGCGACCGCCTGACCTTCGACGGCACTGTCGACGTCCAGCAAGACCTGCCGGGCAGATCGCCCGAATACGTGCGGCAGGTCGTGCGGCGACGCATCGACGTGATGGCAGCGGGTGGTGGTTTCATCCTGGCCCCAACCCACGCCGCTCAGCCCGACGTAGATCCGGCAAGCTTTGTCGCGCTGTTCGAGGAAGCCCTCGAATACGGTTGGTATCGGTGATCGGAAGTCCACGCAGGGGGCAGCAAAGGAGTTGTCTGAGTGAACACCATGACGGGCCGCGAGCGCTTGTTGCGCACACTGCACCAGCAACCGGCAGATGTCATCCCGGTATCGCCTTTTATACACGTCAACTACATTAAGGAGTTCTTCGGCGATAGTGACGTGGATTATGTGTCACAGACACCGGAGGTATATCGGCATTTCGGCTTCGACGTGATGCACCGCAACTGCTCTCCGGTCTACACCGCCTACGGACCTGCCGCGCGGGGCTGGGAGTTCGAGACCGCCAGGCAGCAGGATGGTCGGGATGAGACGACCACAACCACCATCCACACTCCGCGAGGCAGCGTGCGGGCAGTCGAGGCCCTGCGCTGGACCTATGAGTATGACGCCGAAGCATCGGCCGTCGAGTATCCGATCAAGGACGAGGCCGATCTGGACCTGATGCAGGAATTTCAGCCGCCAGCCGAACCGGCCATCGTCAGCGACATTCTGCGCGCCAGGGAAGCCGTAGGTGAGGATGGCGTGGTCGCTCCCTGGATCCAGGGAGCTTTCAACCTGGCTGCCTTTTACTACCGCAAGGTGGACGACTTGTTGGTCGATGCCGTACTGCGTCCCGCCTTCTACGACCGCCTGATGTCGTACTGCCTGAACCGTTACCTGCCGTGGGTGCAACAGATCATCGATGCAGGCGTCGACGTGCTATGTTATGCCGGTAACATCGCCAACGGAAAGATGGTGGGGCCCGATTTCTATCGCAGGCACATCTTGCCCTATGAGAAACGCTTTGTGGACTTCATTCAGGGCCAAGGCGTGGCCGTGCTCTACCACAACTGCGGGTACGCCCGCAAGCTGCTGCCGGTCTACCCCTCTCTGGGGCTGCGCGCCTACGAATCGCTGACGCCCGTTCCCTACGGCGACACGGTCCTTTCCGAGGCTCTGGACATCTTCGCCGGCAAGACTACCCTGCTCGGCAACATCGATCAGATCACTCTGCTGCGCGAGGGGACGCAGGACGAGATTGCGGCGTGTGTGCGAGAAGTACTTGACACTGCTCACGGCCGCGGCCACTTCATCCTGGCCACCACGGATTACTTCAACGAGAACACCCCTCACGACAACATCCACTACCTGGCTGATGCCGCCCGGCGCTATCCCGATTGAGCGCGGCGTCCGGGGCCCCATAGATTTGCCCGCCTCAGTGGACCCCGTTTGCACCTAGCCGTTCAGCTTCTCGCCGAGCATCTGATAAGAGGCAAAGTGGTGATCGTAGAGCTGCCGGTTGGTGGCATTGGGGGGCAGGTGTGCTTCGACCCCCTGGAACGCGGCGAAGCCGGCCTCGGGGTCCGGAAAGAGGCCAACACCCACACCAGCCAGGATCGCCGCCCCGCGGCTGGCGGCCTGGCTCATGCCCGGCAGCGTCACCGGCACCCCAGTCACATCTGCCACGATCTGGGGCCACACAGGGCTCCTCGCCGCCCCTCCGACCATCCTCAGCTCGGTCACGTCGATCCTGGCCCGCCCCATCTCGGCGATCGCCCAGCGCAGTTCGCAGGCGGTGCCTTCCATCACGGCGCGTGCCATATCGTCGCGCGAGTGCACCAGTGATAGGTTGAGGAAACCGCCGCGCGCGAGGCCGAAAGATGCCGCATGCCCACCCGCGAGCGGGTAGCACAAGAGCCCGCCGGCCCCCGGCCTCGACCGCGCGACGCCTGCGTTCAGAGCGGAGTAGATTTCCTCACGCGTTCCTGGCGCCGAGCCTCCGCCCCATACCCGGTCGACGAGCCACTCGAGCGACGAGCCAACTGCTCCCAGGCTGCGCATCACCCCCCAGCGGTTCTCGATCACATGCCGCCCAATCCCCGCCCGGCTGCGCAGAGCAGCCCTCAGATCCTCGACTACGGCCAGGATGACCCACGCCGTCCCGCACGAGAGCAAGACTTTGCCCGGCCGCATGACTCCGGTGCCAACCGCTGCACAGTATTGGTCGTGGGCACCGTTGACAATCGGGAGGCCTTTGGGCAGGCCGGTCTCCTCGCTGGCTGCGTCCGTCAGCTCGCCGACAATCTGGCCCGAGGGATGCACGGGGGACAACTGCGCCCGGTCGATGCCCACAATGTCCAGCAAGCGCTCGTCCCAGTCGCCGGACACGATGCTGAATAGCTGGGTGATGCCGGCGTCCGTCGGATTCATGCACAGCCTTCCGGTCAGCCGCCAGCCGATGAAATCGTTGACGAACAGGAAGTGGTGCGCAGCCGCGTAGCGCTCGGGGCAGTTGTCTCTTAGCCAGCCGATATGCTGCAGTGGCAGAGCAGCCTGCAGGTCCCAGCCAGTCGTGGTCCGGATGAATTCGCTCCCGTACCTGCTGCGCACCAATTCGGCCTGGGCGACCGCGCGCTGATCCATCCAGCTCAACGCATTGCCTATTGGACCCCCTGCTTCATCGACCGGGATGGTCGTGCCGCCTTGAGATGACTGGGCCAGCGCCACGAATCGGTGCTCCGGGCCAACCTGGCGGACAAGAGAACGGAGCGTCTCTACGACACCGCGCCAGAACTCTTCCGGATCTTGCTCGACTCGTCCGGCCCCGGATGTAAGCAGCCCATAGCCGCAACTGGCCGAGGCCAGCACGTTTCCGGCCACGTCGAAGGCAACTGCCTTAGTGTTTGTAGTACCGACGTCCAATCCGATCAGGACTTCTACCATCAGCGCTCCCCATCGTAGCAGGACGCAGCCTCGACTTCCGAGGCGAAAGTCACAACGTCAGAAGCCGAGGGCCTGGCGGCGTGCTGCGTCAGACCAGGACCACGTCAACTCCATGGTCGCGCAGGCGCGCCACGAAGTCCGGCGGCGCCTCGCTATCGGTGATCAGCCTGTGGAGGTCTGTGATCGGCATGATATTGGCCAGGCCGATTTTTCCAATCTTGCTGGAATCGGCTACGGCGATCACCTCGGAGGTCGCCCTGACCATAGCCCGTTCAACCTCAGCTTCGAGCACGTTCGCCGTCGTGAGCCCCTGCGAAAAGGTCAGGCCGTCGGTGCCCAGAAACATCTTGTTGGCGTGCAAATTCTTCAGGCTGTCGACTGCCTGGGGCCCGACCAGTACCTCGTGTTGCGGGACGTACAGACCGCCCAAGACGATCAGGTGTAGTCCCTTGCATGCCCCGAGCTGGCGCACGATTGGCATGGACGCGGTGATGACTGTCAGATTACCGTCACGCAACAGATCCTCGACGATCTGTGATGCGACGTGCAGGGGCGTCGTGCCAGAATCGAAGATCAGCCGGTCGCCACAGTTAATTAGCTCCGCCGCAGCCTTGCCGATGCGCCGCTTCTTTTCCGTGCTCGGATCCGCGGCCCCGGATAAGCGCCCGTCCTGGGACCGGTTTAGGCTCGGGATCGCGCCCCCGTGCACGCGCTTCAGCAGGCCTTGCTGCTGCAAAGCCTGCAGATCCCGGCGAATTGAAACCTCGGAGATGCCGAGGGATCGGCTGAGGTCGGCCACCTTCACCAACTCCCGCCGCTGCAATTGCTCCATGATCTCTGCACGCCGCCGCTCGGTTATGGAATCCATCGCGCGTGTCCGTCCATGCTCTGCGCCCGCCGGAGCGTCGTAGCCTAGGCTTGGCTGATGTGCCGCAGGGCCTCTTCCATCTTGGCCACAAACTGGTCGACCATCCTGTAGGACGAGATCAGCGGCACCTTGGTCAGGACGCCGGGCGGGCACTTGGCCTTGTAGGTATGGGCACTCACGTCGTAGCCGGCATCGTTCATGTACTTCGTGAAAGACACCGCGACATCGGACGCGTGGAAAAACAGCGAGCCCAGGTGGCGGTGGCCCTCGATCGTTTCCAGCACGTCAGGGAATCGGGTGGCAAGCTCGCCAAGCCGATCCTGGTAGTAATCGCCGAGTGCAGCCACGTATTGGCAGTTGGCTTCGACAAAGGCCATCGTCACCAGATAAGCCAGCGACGCCAGTTCCTCCTGGCCGTTGGTGACGAGGGCGCCGAACTGGTGGAGGGTGTCGTACCTGGCTGAGCCCAGGATGCGCGAGGCGGGATACTGTCCACCCGGAAAGCCCTTGCCAATCGAGACGAAGTCCGGATCAAGCCCGTACTCGCGGAACAAAAAGAGCTGGGGAGACCAGATGCAGGACTGGATTTCGTCGGCGACGACGGGCACGTCGCGAGAATGGCAGAGGTCGTAGGCGGCACGCAAGTAACCGGGCAGGAGGCGAATGCCCCCATAGTTCATCAGGACGATCTCATGGAAGAAGCCGGCCACCTTGTACGGTGCGACATCCCACTGCTCGAGTGTGGCCGCGAAATCGGCAACATCGTTGATCTTCACGGGGCGGACCACATATGCGCCCTGCGCGCTTAGTTTGGCCGCGAACTCGGGCCACATGTCGCGCATTAGCTGGGTCAGCACGGTTGTGCCGTGGTAGTTGGCTTTTGCTCCGCCTTCACGATCGCCGATAACCAGGAAGACGGGCACGCGGCCTGCGTATTCGGGCTGCGGGTAGGTGTCTTCCAGGCGGTAGAAGCGCGCCAGCATCATCTTCAGGGCTGCCTCGACGGCGAGGCTGCCCGTCTCGAGGTTGATCACCCGGTTGAGCACGTGAGGCTCAGTGGACGTCAGGGCGCGCTCGACGGCGGCGAAGTCTCCCTTGGGTAGGCCGTTAGCGACCCGCACCAACTCACGCTCAAGCAGACGCGTGACGTGTCCACGCGTATTGTTGTGAGTAACATTGGTGATGCCCAGGCGCCGTGCGTGATCGAGCAGCCGGAAGCCGGGGAAGTCGTGGCCCAGCGAGGCATGGTAATGTTCGGACTTGGTGATGAGATACAGCCGCCCGTCCTCGCCGATGCGGTAGAAACCGCTTCCGCCGAGTGGGGCCATCGGTCTCTTCGAGGCCCTATCGACAGCGGCGATGGGTGCGCCGGCTGAGGAGTCGGGGAGCCCACTCACGACTGGGAGGCCAACTTTGCCGAGGAGGCCGTCCAGGCGCTCCTGGTGTTCCTGCGGGAAGAAGTCAATCTTCTCCTCAGCCAGGGCCAGATTGTCGGCGCGGTCCCCGGCCTCGAGGAACGTGCGGGCCTCGCATACGGCTTCCATGTACTCACGCCCCAACAGGTCGGCGAGAGACATCCGAATGTTGTTGATCTTCACGTCATGTATGGTCATGTTCACTCCTCCGCGAACGCACGAACCCCGCTCACCGGGGCGGCCGCGAAATGAGATCCAGGAGCATTGGCTATCGCTCGAACTATCGCCGGATTTGACCGAGGTTGTGGGCTGAACGGCTTGCTTTCGAGTCGAGCTGTTCGGTGTTCCAAATCGAACGTACGCGCAGCATATAGGCTTTCGGGTTGATTGTCAAGCAGGAACGGACGCCTGACTTTCCATAGGCGCGAAGGTGCTGAGGCGGCCGGCCTGACAACCGACGACCTGCGCGCCGTCTTCTACGAAAATGGCATGCGACTCGTAGCAAACGCGCAGATTGCGTTATCAAGACCGGTCAGTTGACGCCGGCCGGCATGTGACAGGAGGACGCGCGGTCCTGCTATATGTCCACACAGCCTGGCTTCTGAGCGAGGTGATGCCCGGGCGGCACCAGGTCCCACTGCGTCCGTTCGCGCTCTTCTGATACAAGCGTTCGCTGCTTCTCAGGTTGCGGCGCCGTTAATTCTGGTCGGCGTCCCCGCGGCGCGGCCCTTGCGCCGTCCTGTCGCTCGGGCTCTGGCCCCGATCATGCCCGTTCCAGCGCCCTAGTCGAGAATCGCGGCCGGGCCCGGGCTCTTTCTCCTTCTTTTCGTCTTTGCCCTTCCCTTTCTTGTGCTCGTCCTTTGACCGGCCGCCCTGCCAGAACTTGGTGCTGCGAATGGAAAAAAACCCGATGATCAACGGTGCCCAATAGCTGAAACCACGGTAGATGACGACGATGGCGGCCGCTTTTGCTCCGGGCACGCCGGCAAGCACGAAGACCAGCCCCATGATCCCCTCTACGGCCGCCAATCCCTGGGGGATGATGGCGACCACATAGAAGATGATGCCCATGCCGAAAGCCGCTATGAGGGCCCCCAGCGAAGTCTGCTGCTGTACGGCTGGGAAAATGGCGTAGAGGCCGGCCGCGTTGACTGCGTGCAACACCAGGCCGATTGCCAGACCGTATGCCAGGAGCTTGGGATGCTCGCCGATCGCGCTGGATGCGTCCTGAATGGTACCGGTATTGCGATCGGCCCAGTCGTCGCCGATCAAGTCCGGGTGCTTGAACTTGGCAGCGATGGCGTTGATCGTCCGCCCTATCCAGCGCAAGACCTTTCGCAAGGTGTCGGGTTTGTTTGCCGCCAGGATGAGGGCGACGGTCATGCCGAGCAGAAAGATGAGGAAGAAACTGGCGCCGATGTAGTCATAGAAGCGCAAGTAGTTCTTGGCGTACAGAAACCACAGCCCGTAAGCCACGAATGGCAGCAGTGTGCCGAGGTCAAGGAGAAGTACCAGGGCCGTCCCGATGGCGACGCGGCCGCCCTCCTTGTCTTCCTGTGCCAACTCTTCGACGAAGATGGCACTGCCTGCCGCTCCCCCCGCCGGCGCGACTGCATTGGCGAACAGTGAATCGAAAAGGAGTGGGACGGCCTGCCTAAAGGCGAGATTAACCTCCACGATGCGAAAGCCAACCTGGTACAGGTAGGCGTAGCCCAGAAAAAAGGCTGCATGGACAGCGCCGGCTACCACTAGCCACTGCCACTTGGCCTGGCTGAGCTGTTTATAAAGGTTGTGAAGGCTGGCAAAGCGCGTCACGACCAGCAGCATCAGCCCGACCAGTATCAGCCATACGATCCATTGGTGTCTTTTCATAAGCGATTCAGGCAAGACTCCGGGTTTGCCGGGCCGGCGGCCCTCCAAAACCTGGCGATGCCGGTCTCATACAGGCAATCGACGGCATCTCGCCCCTTGTGGGGCAGCTTCGCCCGCTCGATCCTGCCACGCGCTATTCACCTTCCGCGCGCAGATGTATGGTCAACGATATTGGCAAATCAATCCTGTTATCCCGCGCACAGTCACATGACTTCGCAGGTTGGCGGGCCGGCGAGCTCTTGGAGGGTAGTAGGGCATGCGGCAATGGCAGCGGGGGTGACGCTGAAGGCGAGGCGCGGTCGTCGTCTTACGGCCACCGATCGTCCGAGGTCAAAATGGAGTAGGGGTGCCCGCACTCACGGGCGGGGTTGCATGATAATGGGCTGCCCAACAACTCGATCCTCGGTCGCTAACACCGTTTCGTAGATCTCGGCGCGCATCCTGGCTACAACAGCCGTCCAGGTGAGTTCCGACCGCGCATAGGCCGCGGCGCGTCGACCGAGCATCTCCCCACGTGCCGGGTGCAGCAGCAGTTCCTCCAGCTTCCCGGCCAGTTGACGCACGTCGCCAGGCGGTGCCAACAGGGCAGTATCGCCATCAGCCAGATAATCCGTCAGACCTCCACAACCGAAAGCCACGATCGGGGTGGCAGAGGCCATCGCCTGTAGCACCACGCGCGGAGTTGCCCCGCAAACCCTCGTAAACACGAACGCGTCACTCGAGGTAAACAGGTTCGGAAGGTGCGCCAGCTCCACGCCGCCCTCCCAATGCACGCGCGCGTCGATCTGGAGCTCCCTGGCCATGGCTTTGAGCCTCTCCTTCTCGGGGCCATCTCCCACTACGACCAGGTCGAACTCGCGCGCCCGGGCACACAACAGATGTGTGGCCTGAAGCAAATAGTCAAGGCTGTTTTCAGGGACAAGGCGCCCGACACATAGCAGGCGCTTGAGCCTGGTGGGATCGCGCCTTTTGAGAGCCGGACGACAGGTGGCTCCAAACAATCGCCCATCTACACCCAGGGGCAAGAACCGGACCTTGTCGGCGGACGTCCCCCCGCGTATCCACCAACGGCGCATATACTGGCTGGTGGCAATCAAGGCGCGACAATGCGCGGCAGCGGCCCTCGAAACGGCCTTGTAGGCCAAAGCCGATGCCAAATCGATCGGCGGGTTGCCAGCATCGATCCTCTCGTAGATGCTGCCGGGCGCGGTTAGAACGACCGAAGCCCGGGGCAGAAGCGAGCTGATGATGCCTGCCGAGAATGAGTCGAAGGCGTGAACGATGTCGGCTTGGTCGATGCTTCTCAGAACGGGTAATGCGGCAAGCGCGACCCGAGTGTGTCCGAAGACATTGCGATAGGCCCCGCGCGGAAGCTTGAAGCGATGAACCGCTACGTCGAGCCTCGGTCCAACATTCGGAGCGTACGGCGCGACGATGTAGACCTCATCGCCCAGGGCTCGTAGCTGCTCGGCAATGTTCCAGACGATATCGCTATGACCACTTTCTCCGGGCCTGGCCGGGTCGCAGATGGTATCAACCAGAGCAACGCGCATGGGGGGCTTGTTCACCTAGGACCTTGATTGGGACGCGGACGCGCAAGGAGTTCGGCATAGACCCTGGCCACTCCGTCGGCCTGGCGCAGCGGGGAGAACCAGGCAGCCCGTTGGCACAGGGCTGCCAAATCTGGGCAGGCGCGCGTCGAGCCCACCAGAAAACCTGACATGCCACCGGCCAGCGACTCTTCGCCGTCGCCCTCGACGAGTGCACTGCCTGGCCCCGTGATCTCGGGCAGAGATGCTCTATTGAAGCCGAGCACACGTCTGCCACAGCTCATCGCCTCGAGGACGGGTAACCCAAAGCCTTCGTACAAGGATGGAAGAACCAGCAGATCGGCCGCGTTGTAGAACTGGGGCATGTCGTCGTCTGGCACGTGGTCGAAAAACAGGACCTCGTTCTGCAGTCCCAACTCGCCTAGCAACGCCAGCAGATGCTGCCGTTCCTCAAGGAAATACGGGGCTCCGACCTTGATCAGCCTTGTCCGCGGGACGGTCCGCCTAACCGTGACGAAGGCCCTTGCCAAGGTGGCCAGGTTTTTGCGCGGGTCATCGGAGCCGACGTACAGCACATACCTCCAGTCTGGGCTTAGGCCGTAGCGAGCGCGAAAGCCATCGGTCACCGGCGCCGGCCGGAACCGGTCGCCGTCTACCGCCGGGTAGACGACGCGAATTCGTGCTTCCGGCAGCCCCAGCGCCTCGACCAGCGCGCGCTTCGTGTACTCCGAGATGGCGATGATCGCGTCCGCGCGCCTCAATCCGGCCAGCGCTAGGCGGTAGAAAAAGCGGTCCACCGGATGGCGCAGAGTATTCAGCTCCGGGTGATTGCGCAGAAGCTGTGGGATGATGTCGAGGACTGTCACCACCACGGGTCCGGGGAAACGTTGGAAGAGCAGAAGTGTCGCCAGGGTCTGGCTGGCCAGGTGGTAAACGTCGGCTCGCTCGAGCTCTGCATGGACCGGATAGGAGCGAAAGAAGGTGGCCAGGTCCCAACCGAGGCGTTTGAGGCTGCGGGCAAAAGCCGTTGGGATGGGCGGGCCCGCCGCCTGGCTCGAGCGCACGTCGAGGCCGGCCGCCCGGAGGCAGCCCGCCAGGTCGGCGACATAACGCGCCGTGCCGGTCATCTCGGTCCCGGCCATTGAGATCAACTGGACGCGCATTGGCTGTTCTCGGTCACCATCGCCAGCAACTCACGCCCAACGGGTGGTCCAACCAGACCGCCGACCAGACCACCCAGTCGAGGAAGGCATAGGCCGGCAATCTTAGCCGGATAGACCACCCGAGTGAGTGGTGGTTAAGGACCTCCCAGACGCGCAAATAGCGGAGCCGGCTTGCCAGCATGTGTCCCAGGGCAAGTAGCCAGGCGATGAATGCGGCCGGACCTAGCAACGTCGCAGCCAACGGACCTGTAAGCATGAGCGTTCCTACGGCTGATGGAAGCAGGCTCCGCAGTACCTCGCCGTAGGCCCGATAATAGAAGCCATGGATCGCCACATTGCGTAACCAGCGGCGCTGCTGCCGGCGGTAGGCCCGCGCAGTGGTGGGGAAGGCCGTCTCCACCCGGCTGGCCTGCATCTGTCGAATGCTGGCGCCCGCTCGGGTTATCCTCTTGGCGAGCACATAGTCCGTGCCGGCGGGCGCCGGGGCCAGCAGCCCGCCTGACGCTTCGAGCAGATCCCTTCGTAACGCACAATTGCGACCGAGGAGGCCCGAAGCGTAGTCAGGGCCATGCAGACTGCTGTAAAGCTGCGATGCAGCCTGCGCGATCACAAAGGGGTTTCGAACCTGGTCTGCACCCGGCCTGGACCCGCCGGTGCAGGCCTGCTCCCCCGCGGCGGCCACCGGATAGAGTGTCCGCTCGAACGCATCATCGTCGAGGAGGCAGTCGGCGTCCGTCAGAAACACCACCTCGCCACTCGCCCGCTCGAAGCATCTGGACAGCGCACGCTGCTTCCCCTCACCGGGGAGCTGTTCCAGCACGAGGACCCGCGGACCGGCATAGCACATCGCCAGGGCGAACGTGCCGTCGCTGCCGCCCGCGCAGAGCACCAGCTCTTTGTGCGGGTAACGCAGCGACCGGAAGCTCTCGAGGTGCCGGCGGATCACGTCCGATTCGTTCCAGGCGGCCACCAGCACGCTAACCGGCGGCAGCTCGGGCCAGCCCTCGAGCGCAGGTAGCGGCGCGGGCCGGCCACGTCGGGCGAGCATGGCTTTGTCCTTCTGCCACGCCCGCCAGTTGTACCACGCCACTCCGACCAGACCCGCCAGCAAGAACTTGCCTGAGTGCCGGTTCGCGAAGCGGTTTGCCTGCTTCAGTGCTGCCACGGCTTCAGTCACAAGAGCCCTCGTCTCGCGCCCGGCCCGACAGGTCGGGCGGCAGCAGGTTTGCCAGGTAGCGGAAAGTCTTGTCGCACCAACCGCAAACGGCCAGTGCGTCACGCGGGTCATCCGCTCGGCCAAACGGCGAGGCCCGGCCGAAGCCGGACGCAGTGCGGAAACCCCCGTCGCTGCGCCTGCCTCTCAGTAGCCAGCGCAAGGTGGGTCCTCGATCGTAGCCGGCGCCAGCTGTAGCGGCCTGGTCGAGTGCCCGCAAGACATCGCCCACAGGCGCGATCCACTGCGGATAGCGGTTGACGCGCTCACCGGGATAGACCACCTGGGGAAAGCTGCCGTCCGGGTAACGCTGCCGCAGCACGAACAGGGCCGCCCGCCTGGCTGCTTCGCCGAACCGCTCTTGCCCGGTCCAGGCCCACCCTTCAAGCAGACCGGGAATGCAGCGCGCGACGTAGAAGGGGAAAAACTTCGCGATCTTGCGTGAGCCGAAGCTGTTCTGGTAAATGGCTCCGTCCAAACTGCCGCCGCTGGCCTGGTGCGCAACGTACAGCATCGAGGGTAGGCAAGGCGTAACGCTCAGCCCAGGCATCATCGCCGGTCAAGCGGGCCAGGGCGAAGAGGGCCTCGGCCAGGGTGGCAGATTTGTTTGGCACGAAGGACGGGATGGCGGGTGCGTCGCCGAATCTGCGAGCGCCTGGATCCCACAGGCGCAGCACGTAGTAGCCCACCAGGTTACGCCGGGCCGTGCCCAGGTAAGTCTCCCAGGCCGGGTCTGACTGCTCGCGCAGGGCAGCCGCTAGCCGCAGCAGCGCCAAGTCGCAAGCGGCCTCGTGCGGCGTGCCGCCGGTGCCTGGATTGAGCTCGAACAGCGAGTTGCGGAAGTTGTCTGAAGGCAACTGCCCGGCCAACAGGTCATCGCCCGCCCGCCTGGCTTTGGCAAGCCAGCGTTTGTCTCGCGTGGCCGACCACAGGTTCAGGTAGCCGGCGATGATGCCCTCGTAGCGCCAGTCGAGGCCGGCACCGGCGAAGTCGAGGCAATCGCGCCACCAGTGCACGACTGGCCCGCCGTAGCCGCCGGGACAGCGCATCGAATCGAGCCAGGCGTCCAGGCCGGTGACCGCCTCGGCGACCTCGGTCGCAGTCGCGGCGTCCAGCCTCAGGCCAGGTGGGCGCGGATCAGCGCCAGCGGCGCCAATGGCCAGAGCCATCCCTTCTCCTGATAGCGGGCCCACATGGCCAGGCGTGCTCGATCGGCCCAATTCGGCCGGCCCAGTCCTTCGAGCAGCACGCCCAGCCGCGCCCAGGCGGCGGCACGCGGCCCGTGGTAGGCGATGGTTTCATCTATGCGCCAGCCATTGGCGCGCAGAACGGTCATGGCGGCACCTGGCGACAGCCGGCAAGAGGCAGAGGGGGGCAGCGCTTGCCAGGCCGGCAGCCACCGCGACAAATAGGACGCAGCTATCACCTCAAGGCTCGCCCCTGGCCTGGCTCTCGAAGCCAGGGTCCTCGCGATGCGGGTTGCGAGGCCGGCGTCGGGCTCGGGCCAGGCGCAGGCGGCATAAACGCCCAAACCGGTTTCGAGACTGACCGCACGAATGGGCCCGGCCGCCCACTGGCGGGCTGCATCGACGAAGGCAGGGGCGGCAAACGTGCCCACCGCAGCAAAGTCCAGCGGGCGATGGCAGCGGCGCAGGAACTCGATAGCGAAGGTCGGGGAACTGGCAACGACCAGGGCCGGCCCGGCGGCAGCCTCAAGGGTGGCAGCCGCACGGTCGAAGGCCCGGCTATACTCGGCGGGTGACCGGCGGAGATAGAGGTCGGCGACCGAGGGCGAGGCGCTATCCATTGCGGCCGACCAGCAGTTCGTCTGCGGGGGCGCGCAGCGAGGCATAGACCTGCGCCAGCCGGTCGCCGATCACCGGCCAGGCGTACCTGGCAACGACCTTGGCCCGCCCGTTGCCGCCCATCTCCTCCTTGGATCCGGCCCGGTCGACCAGATCCTGAATCTTCCGCGCCAGGTCGGCCGCGTCACCGGGTGTCACTAGCAGGCCGTCGCGGCCGTCGGCGACGACCGTGCGCACGCCCGGCAAGTTGCTGGCGATCACCGGGGTTCCGCAGGCCAGCGACTCTATCAGCACCAGGCCAAAGGCCTCGCCCATGGTCGTCGACGGAAGCAAAGTCGCATCGGCCAGCCGGTAGTAGTCCGGCAAAGCTTCACCAGGCACCCGGCCGGGGAAGAACGCGCGCGTCGCCAGTCCCAGGCGGCGGGCCTGGGCTTCGTAGGCCGGGCGCAGGTCGCCGTCACCTGCGATGATGGCCTTCACCCCGGCCGGCAGCCGGGTCATGGCCTCCAGTAACAACTCGACCCCCTTGAAGTAGTGCGCCCGGTCGAGCGCAGCCAGCAGCAGGAGGACCCGGTCTTCCTCGGCAAAGCCACAGCGAGCGCGTAGCGCGGCGGGAGGCGGACCTGGCGCAAAGACCGAGCAATCGACCCCATTGGGCAGTTCGCCGATGGCTGCCTCGCGGCCGCGCAAGAGAGGGAGAGCGTGGGATGCGCGGCCATAGTCGCGCGAGGTGAAGAGCACCCGATCGGCGCTACGCAGCGCAGCGCGACCGGCAGTCAGGCGGACGGTTTTCTCGATCAAGTGCCACGGACCGGCTAGCAGGACGTCCTGATGATAGGTGATCACCAGCGGGGTACGGTACAGCCGAGCAGCCAGGGCCGTGAGCTCACCGCCCAGAAAGGGGTAATGCAGGTGGATGACGTCGAAACCCCGCAGGACTGCCACAAGCTGTGGCAGCAAACAGGCATTGCCGCGTCGCACCGGGGAGGTCAGGCGATGCACCAGCATGCCGTCGCAAAGCTCTTGTGCCGGTTGGCCGGGGTGAGCCGGCGTGAAGACGTGCACTTCGTGCCCGCGGCGAACGAGCTCGCGGGCATTGCGGTAGCAGACGTTCGCCGTGCCGCTGTAATAGGGAAGAAAGGTCGCCGTTACCTGGGCAAGTCGCAACCGGTCTCACCACCTCATCAAAGCCAGCGCCGCCCAATGCCAGACCAGAAACAGAGGATCGAACACGACATGCGCCACGCGGGCGACGAATCCAACGCCGGTCTGCTCGAAGGCCAGGCGATGAGTGCAAGCAGCGATGAGCTGGCGGTCCGGCGACCGGCGCAGCGCCTGCACGGCGCGCCTGCCTGCCGCCACCTCGCGCCCATGCCGGAGGATCCACGCGTACGCGCGCAGCTTGTTGGTCCAGCGGCCGCGGTCAAGGAGCAAGCTGAACCCCCAGGTCACGGCCTCGGCCAACAACAGCGCCGGCAGGAGCAAGAGCAGACTGCGGCCGCGCAATCCTCTGAGCAAGATCAGATAACGGTTGCGCTCCTGGTAGAACGTCTTGAGCGGGTCAAAGTGCAGCGTGTAGTTGTGATAGACCACGGACGACGGCACGTAGAGGCAGCGGTAGCCGGCCAGGCGCGCCCGCCACGAGAGGTCGGTGTCCTCCATGTACATGAAGAATTCTTGTTCGAAGCCGCCAAGCTCCAGGAAGAGCTCGCGGGTCATGGCGAACGCCGCGCCCGAGACGGCACTTACCTCTGCCGGCCGGTCCATGGCAGCGCGCCGTTGGCCCAGTCCGCGGCACAACGTCAGGCCGGTGTAATGCATCTCGTTGCCGCATGCGTTGATGCGCTCTGAGTCGCTAAGCAAAAGGATGCGCGAGGTAGCCAACCCGACGGCCAGGTCGCTCGCGAGGCTCTCCAGCAGCGCCTCCAGCCAGCCCGCCGTTACGAGCGCGTCCGGGTTGAGGAAGGCTAGGTATGATCCCAAGGCTAGCTGCGCCGCCAGGTTATTCCCACCGCCGAATCCCAGGTTGCTAGCGCTGCGGACCAGGCGCACTTGAGGGAACACCGCCGCGACGTAATCGGCACTGCCATCCTGCGAGGCATTGTCGACCAGGATGATCTCGCAGGCGCTTGCCGAGAAAGGATCAGACATAAGCGACCTGAGGCACCTGGCGAGGTCAGCGCGACCGTTGTAGTTGACGATGATGATGCTGACCTGGCAAGTTGGCGCGTGGGTCGGGGCGATAGTGCCCCGAGCCGCACGCGGCGGCACCTCGGCTGGCGGCGAACCGTCAGCCATTGTGACTGCTGGACCCACGTTTCTCACCAAGCAGGTCGATCAGAAGCCCGCGTACGGAGTGGAGGATGATGCCGCAGAACAGCCCGAGCGCGCCGCCCAGGCCCAAGAGAACACTTATGAGCGCATAGCCGACGGCCAAAGTCTGGCTGCGACGGTAGATCTCGACGACCCACAGTCCCCAGCCCATTCCCGCCAGCAGGCAGACCAAACCCGGCAGGCCCAAGAACAGCAGAGGCCGGTACTGGCCAACAAAGCGCAGGAAGCCGTTCAAGACTCCCAGGCCATGGCTGACCACCGGCCTCTTGGGTTTGTCGCGGTATTGAATGAGGATTGGGACTTCGACCACTCGCAGGCGCTGCTCGTGAGCGATGAACTGCATTTCGGATTCGACCGAAAAGCCGTTGGAATGGAAGATCAGCGCCTCAAGAGCGCGCGGCGATAGGGCGCGGTACCCGCTCTGCGAATCGGTCAGCTTCAGGCCTGAGGCGCGGTTTGTGAGGAGAGTGAAAACCCGGTGGCCGAAGACGCGCTGGCGAGGGACATTGCTCTCGTGATCCAGGTAGCGCGACCCGACAACGATGTCTGCCTGCCCGGTCAGGATCGGCTCGATCACCCGGCTCATATCCTGGGGCCGGTGCTGGCCATCGCCGTCGATCAAGACGACGACATCGGGGCACAGCTTGCGCGCCTCGTGCAGCCCGGTGTTCAAGGCTGCGCCCTTGCCAAGGTTCTGCTCATGCGCGATCAGGACGCCGCCGGCAGCGGCGGCAATCTCTGCCGTGGCGTCGGTCGAGCCATCGTCGACCACCAGCACGACGCCGGCATACCGGCGGGCCGCCAACACCACACTGCCGATGAAGCGCTCTTCGTTATAAGCAGGGATGATGACGGCCACCCTTTGTCGTGTATTCCACTCGGTTCGTGCGGCCTGGTCATCCGGCAGACGGGCGGCGTCTGGCTGCCAATCGCCGGCTGCCCGGCCAGCCGTGACACCCTGTTGATCGAGCGCGGTGGGCATGGCTTCCTCCTGCCAATCGATCCCGCCGAATTACCGGCCAAAGAAATGGACTCAAGCGACTCGCGTCACCACCATACCAATTGACTACAAGCGGAAGCAGGCTGAGGGGTCAATGCAGATGCTTAGGGTCGGACAGCCGGAGGATAGCGCCTCTGCCTGCCGCCTTCAACGTACCTGGGGTAAGCTCCGCCCGATTGCCCGTCGACCGGCGGCAACCGGCGTTGATACAGATGTGGGGGCCGGCCTGGAGCATCGGCTACGACGAGGACGGCTCTTTGGCCGCGTCTGCATGACGCGACTGGTAAGGGAACCACGGGTCAGGCGAGCCAATTTGAGGCGGCAGGCTATACGCGCGCGCGTATCTCCGCAGGAAACGATGAGTAAGCCTGAATCAGGGTCCGTCGCTCACGACGGCCGCGAGGGACAATCAGCACCTGGCGACCCCTTCTCCTCCAAGACGTGAAACGCCGGTGTGGAATAGAACGCTTTCATTCTAGTGCAGTCCCGACAACTAGTCAAACGTGGCGCGTTTTCCGCAACATCAGATTCTGGCTGGGGCAAATCGCGCGATTGCTGATCGGAGCAACAATGGCTATAATGTGGTAGGCGGCACAAAAGCCGACGAGCAGGAGCTATCGCGCGTGCTGGGATACCGCGACGACGATCTAGTGGGGGCGCTGGAGCCGATGATGACCTGGAGTCTCAGTGCCGCAGGCCTAGTATGCGGCCCGAAGGTCAGGCCCTGATGCTTAGCTTGGACGCCCGCCCGCGTCTGCCGCGGGGAGTGAAGATCGAACGGCGAGACTCCGAGTGGCTGCTGCTGCACCCCGAGGCGCCGCGCTGGGCTGTGCTGAACGCCACGGGGTTGGAAGTGGCACGGCTGTGCGACGGGCAGCACTCGTTCGCCCAGATAGCGGAGTCGATCGCCGGCCGTTGGGGTCACGAACCCCGGGACGTTTTGGACGACGTGCAGCGCTGCGTGGATGGGCTGCGGCTGGCGGGTTTCCTGGACGCTTCTACGCCTGAGCCCTCTCCTGCCCGAGGGCGCGCCTGGCGGCTACACCTCTACCTCACCGAGGGCTGCAACCTGCGCTGCCGGCATTGCGCCGTGGTGGACGGCGCGCGATCGGCCCGCGCATTGGGCGGCCACGTGGTTCGCCGGCTGGTGGACGAGGCGAGTTCCGGCGGTGCAGAGGCTATTGCGCTGAGTGGCGGCGAGCCGCTGCTGCACGAGGACGCTCTTGACCTGCTTGGCTATGCCGCGCTGCGGGGCAAGACACTGCTGGCCAGCAACGCCACACTGATTGACGAACGCGCGGCGGCAAGGCTGGTCGAGATGGGGATCGTCGTCCAAGTCAGCCTTGACGGAGCTACCCCCGAAGTGCACGATGCCATCCGCGGCCCCGGCGCCTTTGACCGCGCGTGGCGAGGCATCGATGCTCTCGTACAGCGCGGAGTGCGGGGGCGATTGGCCCTGAACGCGACCTTGATGCGCCCCAACCTGGCGCAGGCGCTGGATATTGTCAACCTGGCAAAGGAGCGAGGCGTGGCGGCCGTGCGCTTTTCTCTCGTCCAGCATTTGGGACGGGCAGCGGATAGGTGGGTTGAACTGGCGCCGCGCCCGGAGGAGTGTGCGGCGACCTATCGCAGGCTGTACGCCCGGCCGGACGATCCTCAGGTGGCCGTCAGCGAGGGGCTGCTGGGCCTGGAGTTGGAGCCGCCCGCGGCAGGCCTGTGGTGCGGACTGGGCCATTTGCTGCTGGTGGATGCCGGCGGCGATATCTACCCTTGCAGCATGCTGACCGATGCCGAGTTCCGGCTGGGAAATGTGGCCGAGACGTCTTTGGAGGAGGCGCTTGCCTCTGATAAGCTGCGGGCGCTGGTGGCGCTGTGCGCGCGGCGGGTAGATGAAATTGAGGCCTGCCGTGCCTGTTCCTGGCGGCGCTTCTGCCAGGCCGGTTGCCCTGCCGGCGTCTGGGCGCAGCAACGCTCCTGGTACGGTACGGACGACCTGTGCGACCTGCGCCGGGAGCTCTTCGAGGAGCTCATCTTCTCGCGCGCTGGGCTTCGCTCTCCCGCCGATCGCTTGCCGTCCGCGTGCGACGGCTCATAGCCCACTGACCAATGGGGTTCCGGCACTGCTAGATGCTCCAAGCTACCTATCGCTTTTTCGACTCCGCTTTCCGCCTGGAGACCGACTCCCCGGACTTCCTGTCGCGCTTTGACGCTGCCTACCGCCGCCTGCGTGTGGCCGAAGAACCGGCGGCGCCACTCGTTCAGGTACTGCTTCATGGCCGGCCGCGACTGACTATGGGCGAGCAGACGCTGCACTCGGCTGACGGCGAGGCGCTGGAGACATATGCCCTCAATGCCATCCTCAACTCCGCCGCTGCACAGGTGCGCAGCCATTTCCTCTTCCACGCTGCGGCGCTGCGTGGACCCGGCGGGCAGGGGGTGCTCCTCGCAGGGGGCTCCGGCCTGGGCAAGACCACGCTGACTCAGGAGCTTCTTCGACGGGGCTGGGGATTCTTCTCGGACGACGTGGCCGCGGTGGAGCGGGCAAGCGCCTGGCTGCATCCGTTTCCCCGCAGCCTCGGCGTGCGTGTCGCGGGTGACCGGCCGGGCGTGAAGCGGATGGTCGCGGCGAACTCGGTCGCCGATGCCTGCCCGGCGCGCTTCCTCTTTGTGCTCGCAGATCCAGGCGACTCTGGTTTGCCGGAAGAGCCCTGGTACCTGCTGCTCGATCGCGTCGACGATCGCATCGTCACGCGCTTGAACACGATAGAAGGCGTACGCGGAGCGCGGGTGGAGCGCGAGGAGCCCTATTCCGTCGTCCGGCTTGACCTGGCGGCGGGGGCCCAGGCGGCACAACCCGAGATCGAAGCGGTCTGCCGGCGGCACGGGGCCCTGCTCTTCGACATGGTACGGGGCCGTGAAAGACCGCCCGATTTCGGGAAGGAACCGCGTCTGTCGATCCTCTCAGCTCAGCAGGCGGGGCGCGAGCTACTGCGGTGCTTCAAGGGTGGTCATCGGGCGGCCGTGCTGCGCTACGATTACGGCGGCAGTGCCGCCCGGCTCTACCTGGCGCTGACCGGCCTGGCGAGCAATATGATCTGTATGCGCATGAGCGTGGGCCGGCTGGAATCTATGGTCGAGGCCATTGCGTGTACGGTCGAGCAGAAAGCGGCTGAGAGGAGCGGCCGACCATGATCCGCCGGGTCGAAAGGGCTTTTCTGGTGGTGGCGATAGTGGGTGGGCTGGCCGCCGGCCAGGTGGGCCATGCCGGCGCCGGCCAGCCAGTCGGAGCGGCCGGTCTGACGATCCTGGCATCAGATGCCGATGGTGTGACGCTCGAGCTGCGCACAACGGAGCCCGCGCTGCAGACGCTGGCGGGGCCCTCAGCGGGCGCTTGCTATGAAGCGACTGGGCTCGAGCCGGTGCCCCTGGCGCAGACTGGATCGCCAACGCTGCCGGGGCGGGGCGTCTTGCTGGCCGTGCCCGGTCCTGACATAAGCCTGCGAGTGCTCGACGCGATTGGGCAGGCACTCGTTCTCCATCCAATGTGCCCGCGCACGGTCTACGCTTGCGCCGAAGGATCGACGTCGCTCCCATGCGAACCGCAACTGGCGGAGGAGCCGGCTGCATCGGTCGATGGGCTAAGTCCTGGGCCGCCGGCCGAGATCGGCGCCATCGGAGTGGCGCGCGGCCAGACGGTGGCGCAGGTACTGTTCCACCCACTGCAAATTGACGCCGCCCGCAGACAGTGGTTGTACTACCCACTCCTGCGCGTGCGGGTGACGTGGGCCCGAGGCACGCAGACCCTCCGCGCGGCGCGCATGGCCGGCGGGCCTTACGACGCCGCCCTACAGGCAGCCCTCTCGAACGACCTGCCCCTGGCGGAGGAACCCACGGCGCCTTCTCGCGCCACGGGTGAGAACCGGCAAGTTGCAAGCTGGCCGGCCCCGCCTCTCAAGGTGTACGTCGAGCAAGACGGGTTGGTCCAGATCACGTCCGGGGCCATGGCCGCGGCCGGATGGGATCTGGCTCAGGTGGATCCAGGGACGCTTAAGCTGCTCTACCTCGGCCGCGAGCGGCCGATCTTAGTGGAGGGCGAGGACGATGGGCATTTGAACCCCGGGGACGCGATCGTGTTCTATGGTGAGGCAAACACGGGGCCATACTCGAGACGCAACGTCTATTGGCTGAGCGCGGGGGGCATGCCGGGCCTGCGTATGCAAACTCGTGACGTGACCCCGAGCCACGGCTACCCAGTGCCGGCTTGGTTCCCCGCCAGCCTGCACGCGGAGGGTTTCGCAAACCCGAGCGGCTACTGGCAGAACCCGCCTGGCAAGGAGCTCCAGGACCATTGGTATTGGACCGGGCGCCTGTCAGCGCCGGCCAGCGTCGCGCTGCCCTTCCGGGTGCCGCCCTTTCAGCTCGGAGGTTCGGCGACTCTGCGTATGCTGCTGGCCGGGGCAACCGATGACCCGGCCGTCCCCGATCATCATACCCAACTCGAGATCAACGGCACGCCGGTGAGCGAGGCCTGGTGGGACGGTGCTGTCCAATTCGAGCAAATCACCAGCTTTCCACTCTCGCTCCTCTCGCCGGGGAACAACACGCTGACCCTCTCCACCCTGGCCGATACCAGTGCGACGGTGAACCGCCTCTATGCCAATTGGCTCGAGCTGGATTATCCCGCCCTATACATCAGCTCGGGCGCTCCCTTCGCCTTCGGCGCGCCCGACGAGGGCGACTACCAGTTCCAGATCGGCGGTTTTGATCGTCCCGACGTCGAAGCGTATGACGTCACCGAGCCGAGCGCTCCAGTGCGCCTGATGGGCGTACAGAGCCGGCTCGAGAGCGGCTCGTACACTGCGCTGCTCGAGGATCACGCTGCGCCCGCGGCCCGTTACCTGGCGCTCACCCGCGCCCAGCGCGCGCTGCCGGCCGGCCTGGAGGCCGACGCGCCCTCCGACCTGCGAGATCCTGGGCATGGAGCGGATGAGATCATCATCACCGGTGACGCCTTCTACGACGACGTCCTGCCGCTAGCTACCCACCGCCGGGAGCAGGGCCTGCGGGTGGAGACGGTGCGGATAGGTGACGTGTACGACGAGTTCAGCGGTGGCATGGTGACGCCCCAGGCGATCCGCGATTTCCTGGCTTACGCTTATGCATCCTGGTCGGCGCCGGCGCCAAGCTACGTATTGTTGGTAGGCGACGCCCACCTGGATTGGCTGGATCAATTCGGCACCGGACGGCCCATCTACCTGCCGACGCACATCTTCGACGCGGCTGCGGTGGGAGAAACAGGCGACGATACCTGGTTTGCCGAAGTGGATGGCGCGGATCCTCTGCCCGATCTGTTCCTCGGCCGCCTCTCGGCGGGGAGCAGCGCCGATGTCCAGGCCATGGTGAACAAGATCATCGCCTACGAGACCCCGTCTGCCCCAGAGCCCTGGACCCAGCGTGCTCTGTTCGTGGCCGACGACGACCAAGCCGTGTTCGAGAATGCGTCGGAGAGCTGGGTCGGGAAACTGCCGACGGATTGGCAAACAAAGCGAGTCTACGCGGCCTACTATCCGCCGGGCGACCCGCAGGCAGATATCCTGGAGGCCCTCGAAGGCGGGGTGTCCATAATCAGTTACATCGGGCACGGCAACACAGATCGCTGGGGAAGCTGGAGCGGCGGCTGGCTGCTCGACACCTCGACAGCCGGCCGGCTGGCAAATGGCGCCCGCCAGCCCTTCGTGGCTACCGCCACCTGTCTGAATGGCTTTTTCGTCAATCCCTTTCCGGGCTCCGAGTACAGCCTGGCGGAAGAGCTCGCCCGCAAGGCAGACGGGGGGGCGATCGCCGTCTGGAGCCCAACTGCGCTTGGCTATCCCGTCGAACAGCAACTACTGTTTGGCCAGATGTTCGACGCTCTGTTTGCGTCGCCCACCCCTACGCTCGGCAGCGCGACGACGGCGGCCAAGCTGGCGGCTTATGGCGAGGGTGTCTCCCAGGAGCTAGTCGAGACTTACACGCTGTTCGGCGATCCGGCCCTGCGTGTCCCTCCGGCAGTAGGTCACGATTTCTACCTGCCGTTGCTGGTCAGGGGCGTCACCGGCCCATGAGCGAGTCCCACCTCGGCGATGATCTGGTCCAGGCGGTGGTCGAGGCATGGGGGGAGGCCGGCCGCAAGGGCCGAGTGAGAGTCCATGGCCGCAGCATGGAACCGCTGCTCCGGCCGGGAGAGGTGGTCGTCTTGGCGCATGGCCGCGAAGGCTTAGGCATTGGCCAGATCGTGGCCTACCGTGTAGGCGGGCAGGTGATCGTACACCGGCTGGTGCGCCGGCACGGAGGAGGCGAGCTGGTCTTGGCCGGCGACAGCCGGCCGGCTGCGGACCCGCCGGTCCGCAGCGAGGCGGTCCTGGGACGCGTAGTGGCGCTGGAAGCTGCGGAAGGCGCTTTCAGCCTGCAGACTCCGGTGGCCCGCGCGGCCGGCTGGACCGTAGCCGTCTGCTTCCCGCTGCGACGCTGGCGAATCCTGCAACTCCTTCTGGCCCGGCTGGCAGGGCTGGGCGCGCGCTGGGTGCGACGGTGAACGGTTCACCGGAACGCTTGGTCGGGGGGATGGGACAAGAGCCTGGGCCGGGCGGGGTGGGCGTGAAAGCCGGGCTCAGAGGATGGGAAAGCCGCTCGCGTCTGTCGCCCGATGACCGGCTGTTGCTGCTCTGCTCGCGGATCGACCTGCCACCCGGACAAAGGGAAGCGCTGCGCCGCATCGCAAGTGGCCAAATCGATTGGGACCTGCTGCTGCGCCGCGCGGGGAGGCATGGCGTCCTGCCACTGGTCTATCGTCACCTGCAGGGCCTGCGCGCTGAGATCAGCCTGCCGGTCTCTGCCTGGAACGGGCTCGAGGCAGCTTTCCATAGCGCGCGCCTGATGAGCCTGCGACAGACCTTTGAATGCGGGCGCCTGCTGGCTGCCTTCCGTCCGCTCGGGATCGAGGCGATCGTGCTCAAGGGATTGGCACTGCGCGAGACGGTCTACCCGGACCCCGCCCTGCGCCCGAGCGGCGACATCGACCTGCTGGTCGAGAGAGCGGCGCTAGACAGGGCCGAGCAGGCCCTGCTCGCTACGGGCTATGCCGCGGATGAGAGCAAGCACACGCGGGGCTGGTTCCGCGCGAACCGTCATCATCTGGCTCCCTACTGCCGCCCCGGTGGTGACGTCCAGGTAGAGATCCATTGGGATCTGGTCTTGCCCGGTGGCGCTGCGCGCCCCGACGTCGACGGACTCTGGCGGCGCGCGACACCCTGCAATCTGGCCGGCCAGCCGGCGCTGCTGTTGTCGCCCGAAGACCAGGTGCTGCACCTGGCACTGCACGCCGCTCAAGCGAACGCGCTGCAAATAGGCCTGCGTCACCTGGCGGATATGGCCGAAACGCTCCGTCGCTACCGGGAGCAAATCAACTTTGAATATCTGTTGGCGCTGGCCTGCGGGTGGGGCGCCCAACGCCACCTATACCTGACGTTGCGTGTGGCCGACGAGCTGCTCGGCCCGAGCGTCCCGAGCAGCCTCCTGGACGTCCTTCGACCGCAGGGATTCGACGAGGCCCTGACCGCAGCCGCTTGCGAACGCATCTTGAGCCTGGCACCGCCCACGGCCGAGGGGCAACTGGTGCAGAGCGCAGCTCACTTTCTGCGAGCGTCCTCAGTTCGAGAAAGGTTCGGCTGGCTGTGGCAGAACCTCTGCCTGCCGCGTGAGCAAATGGCCCGCCTGTATCGACTGCCGGCTGAGTCGAAGTGGGTCTGGGGCTGCTACGGGCTGCGCCCGCTGCACCTGGCAGGGAGCTATGCCGGCTTGCTGCTGCGGCTGGCGCTCCGCCGCAAGGAGGCGTCGGCCGCGGCCGACGCGTTACGGCGGCAGCAAGATTTGGACAGGTGGTTGGCGCCTGTTCGGGGCTCCCGAGAGTGACCCGGGACACGGGTCAGTTGAGGCGGGCCAGATATTGGGCCAGGAGTCCGGCAGGCTCCGCGCCATGCTCCAGCCCTGACTGTAGCACGGCTCGCGCCCGAGCCACGTCACCCAGGTGCCTATCGTAAATTAGCGCTGGGCGCAGATAGTTCTCGGCGCGGTCCGGATAGCGCACAAGCCACTGGGTGTAAACAGAGATCAGATCTTGCCAGATGTCCGGCGGGGCAGTACCCAGGAGGCGTCGCTGCGCGGAAAGCCAGGGCGCATGGCGACCAATCGACGCTTCAGCATCGATGGCTACTGCCCGGTCCAGGGAACTGGTGGCGTCCGCAAAGTCTCCCTGCCGAGCGTACAGGCTGCCGAGGAGCTCGTACGATGCCGCCGAAGCGGCGCCTGGGCGCGTCGTGCGCTCCAAGGCGTTGAGGGCAGTCTGGAGGTCCCCGCCCGGGGCCTCGCCGGGCGGCGGGGCCCCGATCAGGAATTGATGGCCGCGGATCACGGCCACGTTCAGGCCGGCCCTCGACGGGAAGATGAGCCAGTTCAGCGAAAGGACCGCCACGATCAGAGCCGCGGGCAGGACTCGCCCCCATCTGCGGCTACGAGAATGGTCCGCGGCTAAGGCAGGCGCTTGCGGCCCTGGCATTTCGCGGTCGGCTGCGTCGGATCCCTGTCTGCCCACTCTCAGCGCTGCGATGACGAAAGCAAGCATCGCGAACAGGGCAGCCACAGGCTTAGCACCCAGTGTGACGGCGTCGACCAGCCCGTTGCCCAGGTAGGCCGCCACTCCAGCCCCGATCCCGACGAGGGCCACGCTAAGATCGCGGCTTGAGGTGGCGTGGTAGGCGCGTGGCAAGAGCAGGAAAAAGGCCACGAGCAGCCAGACCAGGGCCAGAAGCCCGGGCAAGCCCAGGTCAAGCGCGGTCTGAAGGAACAGGCTATGCGCATGCGGCTCCGGGCCGAGCAGTACGCCAGGATAGAACTGAGTTTGGATGATCGGAAACGTATTCAGACCGATGCCCGTGTACGGCATATCCTGGACCATTGCCAGCGCCCGGCTCCAGATGTCCAACCGCAGAACCACGCCAACGCCAATCGGGTGGTCGAGCGAGAGCAGAGCGCGCGCCGCACGGGCGGGACCGTAGGCCCACATGACCCCGGCCGTCGCCAGCAGCCCCAGCGGCAGAGCAAGCAGGAACCAGCGACTGCGCCAAACGGCGATCACCAGCAAGGCGATGCCCAGGCCCAGCAGCGCCGAAAGCGACTGCGTGAGAAGAAGGACGACTGCGCCTGCGGCTACCGCAAGCGCTGACAGCAGTCTGAGCCGGCGGTCTAGCCCGAAGAAGAGCAAGGCGGCAGGAATCGGCAGGAGCATCGCCAGCGCCGCGCCCACCTCACGCGGGTGGAATAGGGTGCTGGCGCGGGGCACGCCGCTGCCGGGCAGACCCCGCACCAGGCTCGGCAACCGGTTGTAGACCCAGGGCAGGTCGAGCAGTCGCACGGCGGACCAGTCGGTTCCGAATAGAGCCAACGAAGCTACCGCGGTCGTTAGTCCGACGAAAACCAGCGCCATCCTCTTGAGGCTTCTCTCGTCGCGCAGCCCGTTTACCAGGGCGAAGAAAAGGGCTGCCTGCAAGACAAGACCCCAGAGTTTGGCCTGGCTCATGCTGGGATCGACCGAGACGACCGTGCCAATCGCAGCCATCAGCCCCAGCAAGAGGATGGGCAGGTCCAATGGGGTGCGTGTGGTGAGCCGTCCCGTGGCCAGCCAACGGCACGGCCAGACGAACAGGATCAGGCCAAACGCTGCCAGTGTCCAGCGGCCAGGGAAAAGGAGGAACGGAGCCGCCAGCGTCAGGAAGATCAGCTCGTGAGTCGAGATGGCGAGGGCAGCCCGCTTGACAGCGATGGGCATCGCGGGTAAACTAAGCGTGTTCTTCGGCGTAAATGTGGGCATGTTCAACGGGGACGCAAATGATCTCCACGGTGACGACCACGACGGTGACCACGGTGACGACCGGCACCATCACGATGCTAGCCGGCTTGGCGTTCTTTGCGGTTTTGACCTTGTTGATTGTGTTGATTGCGAAGGAAGTGGCTAGTGCGGGCCAGGGGCCGCGTTGGCGCGGGTTGAACCAGGGGCTCAACGTTGCAATTGTGCCATTGCTGATTGCCTTCGTCGTCATCGCAGCGGTCCAGATCTGCCAGGTGCTGCGCTGACATCGCTGACACTTCGAACCGCAGGGCCGCGCCGGCAACGCGGCCTTCTTTTTTCCTCTGTCCGCCTCCCGTCATCGAAGTGCCGTGCCCGCGCCCCGATTTCTCTGTGGCTTACCCGAGCAAAAATGGGCTGATGAGAAACAGCACGACGTTGGTAAGGCCGTGGGCCAAAGTCACTCCCAGCAGCGATTTCGTGCGCTCTACGACGACGCCGAAGAAGAGCCCGACCACCAGAACGAACAGAAGGTCAGAAACCGAGCGGTAGCCGATGTGCAGGACGGCGAACAGGACGGCCACGTAGGGCACTCCGCAACGGCCCAGCGCGTCGATGCTGGCGCGCTGCAACAGCCCGCGAAAGATGATCTCTTCCAGCAGGCCGGTGAAGACCAGAAGGATCAGAGCCGGCGCCCACAACTGCTGCCAGGCCAACGCGCGCGCGAGCGTCTCGGGCCGCAGGATCAAGTATTCGCCTGTGCCGAAGGCCAGCCCGCTCAGGCCGACGATGATTTGCAGTGGCCAGCCGCACGGTGTCAGCCCCAGCCCGGGCCAGGTGTACCCTAACGTGCGCGCCGCCACGAATGCCGAGGCGAAGAGCGGGACTCCGGTGATCAGGTACCAGTAGGCCCTTGGGAAGCTGGCTAAAGGCAGCGACAGGCTGAGGATACGAATGAGTGGCGCAAAGGCCAGGCTAAGCAGAAAGGCCCGCTCTTCTGGCCTGCCGGCCTGGGAGCAGTGATAGAGCAGGAGCGCGAGCAGCAGGCAGTGGGCCGCTATCCCCAGGCGCGGATCGGCGTAGGTGGTGAGCAGCTCGGCCAGGGTGACGCCGGCGAGGTAAGCCAGTGCCGCAGGCGTCAGTGAAGCAGCGCGGCGGATGTCCCTGACTCTCGTGCTCAGACTGATCATTTGGCCTCTCCGACATCAACCCATAGCTCAAGGCTGCGGTAAGGTTCGCTGCGGCCCTCACGGTAGAGCAGCAGCTCGACCGCCTGGTCGGTGCCCGCCCGGGGCAGGGCGTAGCTCAACCGTCGTTCCCACAGCTCATTGGCGCTTAGTGGGGCGGGGCCGGCGCTAGTCAAAAGCTGGCCTTGAGCCCGGATTTCCACCCGGTATTCGGTTGGCGCACCCTCCCGGTTGGCGATGCCCAGCGTGACGGTCATCGGCTGACCCACGACGGCCTGGCGCGGATAGTCCTCGGCCAGGCCCGCTGCGCCCAGGGCATAGAACTCGGTGAAGTGGTCACCCGCCTTCGGCAGGAGCACGATGGCTGACACGGCGACGGCCGCGATGAGCAGGGCGCCGGCCAGGCTGCCGTAGAGGATGCGGTTCATGCGGTCTTGATCGGCCCACCAACCGCGCACGTCCACTGCCGGGCTAACGTGGAAGCGCTCCAACGGCGAGAGCCGGCGGCCGCGCCACCAGGCAGCGGTCGCTGCGGCGGCGATGGTCAGCCCTTCGACCGCGACGATGGGCCAGGGGCGTAGACCCCAAGGGCTCATGTGAAGGCCGACGGCCAGGATCGGGATGAGAGCCACGCTGAGCCCAAAGGAGAGGGCCAGCCGCTCGGCGCCGTCGACGTCTGCAGCGCGCGGGAAGAGAGCGACCTGCAGGAGGTAGCCGGGGACGAACAGGACGTAGGCCAACCCCAGCAGCAGGCGCAGAGCCGCCAGGGCCGCGGGGAGACCGCTACCGCCCACTGCGATGAGAAACAGCAGAGCAAGACCAAGGACAGCGATCAGGCTCTTGGAGCGGGTCCAGCGCTCAGTGTGCATCGACACCGCCCAATGCCTCTCTTTCCATCGTTCAACGTCCGTGAGCGGACCGCTCCTGGAGCAGCAGGCAGTACAGCCTGCTCGTTTCGCGCGCAGTGCGAGCCCACGTGAACCCCTGGGCACGGGCCAGGCCGCGCCGGCGCAGATCGTGGCGCAGGCCAGCATCGGCGAGCACCTGCTGCATCGAACGGGCCAGGCCACCTATGTCGCGTGGATCCACGGTGACGGCTGCATCGCCGACCACTTCGGGCAATGACGAGCTGTTCGAGCAGATCACTGGGGTGCCGCAGGCCATCGCCTCTAGCGCCGGCAGACCGAACCCCTCGTAGAGCGAAGGGAACACAAACAGTGCCGCGCCACTGTACAGCGCCGGCAGATCCGCCTCAACCACAAAACCCAGGAAGACGACCTCCTCTTCCAGGTTCAGTTCCTGCAGCAGGGGCAAGAGCTCAGGATAGTCCCGCTTGGCCGGTCCCGCCACCGCCAGCCACTCGGACCGCCCAGTCTCCTTCAGCGCCGCAACGGCCCGCAGCAGGCCGGCCAGGTTCTTCCGCTTGTCAGCCGAGCCGACGAATAAAATGTACGGATCGGGAAGGCGGTACCTGGCTCTGATCCTCTCCACCGCCTGCGCGGGTGCCGGTCGGTAAGCGGGGCCGACCCCCTGGTGAATGACGTGGATCTTGTCGGGCGCTACTTGCAGACAGCGGACGATGTCTGCCTTTGAGGCCTCGCTTACCGTGATCACGGCGTCGACCCGTGGCAGGACGCGCGGCAGCCAATGGCGGTAGATCAGCGTATCTGCCAGCGTGCTGCTGCCTGGACAACTCCAGGGGATGACATCGTGAACGGTGACGACGGTCAGCGCACCGCCCCCGCCGAGAAGAAAGGGCGTGACGCCGGTGGGATCGTGCACTACGTCGAGCCCCAGGCGGCTCGCCGCGCGGGATGAGAATGTTGCCCAGCGTCACCAGGCCTGGCAGAAGGCGGCAACCGGGCAGGGGTGCCCGCCTGACCCGGTCGAGGGCGGCCAGCTTGCCCAACCTGCCCGCGGCTAACCACGTCAATTCCGGACACGGGTGTTGGCGAGCGAGCGCGAGCCCCAACTCCGACGTGTAGCGGCCGATGCCGGCCAGCGGCCTGTCGAGCCCATAGGCGAGCAGTCCCACGCGCAGGGGCGGGCCGGCGTCTGACCGGCCCGCAGCGCGGCGCGCCTGGCTCTCAGCGTTGGTAGGGCGTTCGCGGCCGGAGGTGGTAGAGCCGGACTGTCCCGTTATCATACACTCTGTCCTCTCCCAAGACATTCGGCAGAGGTTCTCCTTGCCTAGCACCCAGTTGCTCATCGAGGTCAGACACCAGAAAGTCGCGCGTGGCCGCGTCCGGGGAAGCCGCATCAGCCGAATTGCGCGTACCGTCGCCGAAGCCTTCGATCTGAGCGTGCGTGGCGACGCGGATGCCGTCCAGGCCCAGCCACACGCTGCGATCGCGGAGGTGGCCGTCCGCCCAACGTGATCCGCTGTCTTCGGGAAGGGTCCAAAAGGTCCAGTAATTGCTCAGGGCCGGATCATTGGTCGATTTGAACAGTGCCGCGGCGCTGGTCCAGGCGATGAAAAGCGTGAGGGCAACTGCCAGGAGCCCTCTCCGCAAGCCGCGCCGGCCTTGCAACAGCCGGGAGAGCGGCAGGGCGGCCAGGGGGAACGCCATGAGCATTACCAGCGGAAACAGGCGCTGCTGCAGGTTACCCCCGATTGTGCCGGCGCGGTCCAGGAAGATCCCGATGGCCATCTGCACCCCAAAGCCGCCATAAAGCAGCCACAGCAGCAAGTGAGGCGGCTCGGCGATCGGTTGCCCCTTGTGGCGTAGATAGCCGATCGCCATCCGCAGCCACACGACGAAGGAAAGGCCCCCCAGCAGGAAACTGGGCAGGGCCAGGCCAAGGTAGGCGCCCCGGCTGATCCAGCCCCAACTGAGTGTAGCATAGGGGTCAAAGGACGGCACCCGGCCCAACGTGACCGCCATGCTGCGAGCAGCAGCCCCCTTCAGTTGTTCCAGGATCAGCGCCGCAGCCGGATAGACGTAGAATGTGGAAAGGAACCAGAGCACGGTCGCCGCCAACAGCACGTACATCAGGCGCACGACTGTCTTCTGGCCCACCTCACCGGCGCCCCGCCCGACCGAGATCCGGGACGGCACAAGCCCCGCAAGCAGAGATACCGCCAAGGCTAGAATGAAAGATGACCCGAAAAAAGCGTTGCTGCTGAACAGGCAGAAGGCCGCAAGGTAAAACATCGTCACGTAGATGCCGAATGATCGCGCCCTGCCGGCCACGCGAAAGCTACGGGCCAGTGCATAGAGCGCGAGCATGACCGCGAGCCAGGTTATCTTTTCGTGCGAACCGCGAAAAACTGCGAACAGGAAATCGGGTTGAGAGAAGAGCAGCAGCGTGGCCAATCCACCGGCTAAGGCCTCGCCGGTCAGTTCTCGATACATGACAAAGGCCGCCAGGCTCAGGCCCGCGGCCACCAACGGCAAAACCCAGAACTGCAGATCGGCTACGGGTTGCCCCGTGACCTCGGCTACAAAAGCGGAGAAGCTTTGATAGGCATAGCCGTGGCTGTAGACGGCCCGGGAGGGCACCAATGTCCCTTCGTCGACAATTGCCAGGGTCGCTTTCGTGAGGCTGGCCGTGTCGGAATCGGTCCACCTACCGTCATAGCGCAGCACAAAGTAACCCGCAACCACCAGCGCGTAGAGGCACAGTACGAGAGCCAGGGCGAACGGGGCAGTCTTGGTGAGCTGTCTCACGCTTGGTCGGCCTTGCTGGACGCCGCCGGCGATCGCCAGGAGCCAATGAGTTTGGCAGGCAAGCCATGCCGCAGGGTGGCTGTCGAGCAGGCCGCAAAGATCACCAGTGCCGGGACTGCGGGCAGCGTGTAGCGAGCGTCGCCATAGAAAAGCACGGCACTGGCCAGCGTGGACACAGGGAGGATGTAAAGAATCAGCACCTGACGCCACCTGGGCAGCGACCTGAGCAGGCCGGCGAGGGCCGCGAGGAGAAAAACTCCGTACGCCGTCTTGACCAAGCCAGCTTGCGGCAGAGGAAAATCGTGCTCGAAACTCGCAACTGAAAGTGGCGACACCAGACGCACCAGTTTACGCCCAACGAGCCAGGCGTAGCGGTCCGGATTGGATAAGATCCAGCGCAGACCCTGCCGGTAGTACTCGCCCTCGGCCTCGACCTCAGTGAGGCCGGCGAGGGCGGGTGGAAAGCGCTCGCGGTGCCCGCCAAAGGCGTCGGCGTTGTTGGCACCGTAAAAGGTGTAGCCACCGTTGGTCGAGACCAGGACAACGTCGCCGAACGTGAAGTAATTCCGAGCCGTCCAAGGTGCGACCACCATGACCGACATGAGAAGGAGCATGCCGAGGTATTGCATCCGCCGCGCGCAGCGGGTGGACGGGAATCCTACCAGGACCCACAGGCAGATCAGGGGCAAGAGCATCAGCGCGCTAGGTTTGGCTAGGATTGCCAGGCCGAGGAGGGCGCCCAATGCCGCAAAGGCGGCGAGATGAGGCCGGCGGCGGAGACGAACAGCTGTGAGCAAAGCGAGTCCCAGCAGAGACAGATAGAGTGCCTCGGCCGTGAGCCAGGCGCCGAAGTAAATCAGATGGGGATACAAAGCCATGCCGAGACCCGCGATAGTGCCGACGCGCCGGCCAGATATCTCGCCTGCCACGAGCGAGGTGGTAGCCACGGTTATCGCGCCCAAGAAGGCCTGGACGAGGCGCGCCGCGAGCAAATGGTAGCCAAAGACCGAGTAGACGCCCGTCAGAAAGAAAGGATAGAGCGGAGGCCAGAACGCGGTTGGCTGACCGGATTCGCCCGCGTAGCCACCTCCCGCCAAGAGGCTGCGCACGATCTGGTCGTAGGAAGCCGCATCTCCGTGCAGCGGGCCAGATCGCAGGAAGGGGTCCACTCGTTCAGCCACCAGGGCGTAGACCACGCGAACGGCCAACGCGAGCATTAGGGGTCCGAGCCACCAGGCGTGCTGCCGCCAGGTGAGGCTAAGCCTGCCTGGTTCAGCCATTGGCACCGTCAGCCTCGTCTCCGGTCCCGAGCGGACCGGCAACGTTTCGGCCGGCCCGCAAAACCATCCAGAGGATGGACAGCGCGGCCACCAGTGTGGCACCCAGCAGCAAAAAAACCGGCCAGGCCAGGCGAACGCCGTCATATGGGCCCGGCACCTGGACCATGTGAGGCATGGCTGCGGGCAGCACGGTGACATTCAGCGACGCAAGCGGATCAAGCACGAGGCCGTCCGACTGTGTCCTGGAGGCATCCGCCTGCACCCATACCTTCCAGCCGCCGGCAACCTTTGGCCACCAGTGGGCCTCCAACACTGTCTCACTGGTGCCCGGCACCGAGACCTCCTGCTGCGTCAGAGTCTCTGGCTCGGCGTCTTCCGTTGCTGCCAGCAGTCGTACGGGCAGCGAGACGGCATCCTGAAGGCCGGCGTTGCGGATGGTGGCGCGCACGGTGGTCCATGCGGCTTGCACAGGCAGGTTGTCGAAGGCCAGCCCGGCCGGGTCCATGGTGATGCGCGGGGCAGTGAGGGGTTGCACGCTCAACCGCCCGTCGTAGGTCACCAGATAGGCGCCGGGCGCCAGGTCGGCCACCCCCAGGCTATTGGCGTCCTCGCGCACCACGACGTCAGGCCGCAGGTACAACTCGAAACGGAAACCTCCCTCCATGGTCCGAAAGCCATCGAGGGAGGCGCCGGCCAGTTCTGTGCCAGGCCCGCGAAACTGCGCTGCCATCGCCGCGAAGTCGCCGGGCAGCGGGCTGCCCGCATATTGCGCCAGCAGTGTCCCGAGACGGAGCCACTGCGCATGATCGCCGGGCGGAAGCGTCTCGAACAAGCTGGGCTCGACCTCGCAACGGCACAGTCGCACCCCATTCTCGTCGGCAAGGATGAGGTATCCCGCCGAACGGATCAGTTGCCGGCGAAGCGTGCCATCTTGAGAGTAGGCCCAACGATCCAGGTAGCCGTCTTGGTCCAGATCCTGGTATCGCACCTCGGTGTATCCGTCGACGTTCCAGACACCCGCCTGTGCGCCTCGTAGATGCAGCTTGCGATCCAGCGGGCTCATGTAGAGGAGGGGCTTGGCTGCCAGATCCAACGCGTACTCCCCGCGAAAGCCTACCGGGATCTCACTAAAGGCCTCAATGGGCGGTGCATCGGACACACCGGTCAGGTACTGTGATGCTACCAGTGCCTGGTCACCCGCCTCCAGGGTCCATTCGTATACGTGCTCTGTTGTCCAGTACGGCTGGCGCTCGACCTGGACGAAGGCCGCCACGTCCCACGACCGACCGGTCACCCACTCGTGCAGGTCTTCGGGTGGCACGGCGTTGATGGTGAACTCGGGAAACTTGATCGATTCGTCGATAGGGGGCCGCCCTAAGAGTGACACCTGGTAGTCCCAACTGTGCGAATGCCACTGGTCCCACGACATTTGTACCAGGCTGACCGGAGGGCCACCCGGCGGCCCCGGCACCTCGTCCGGACGGGTAACAAGCATGCGAATGCTGGCATCGGGCCAGCCGTCGCCGGCGTTGGCAAGGTCATAAAAGGCAAAGGGGCTCTCGAAATTCGTATCGTTGGCGCGTCCTTCCACGACCCGATTGATGGAATAGATGAAGTAGTTGGCAGGTCTGCCACGTGAAGCGACGAACTCGCTGACCTCGAGGAGGCGTGCGCGAGCCCAATCGACCTGGATCGGCGGAAGGCTCTGGTTGTAGCCCTTGCGGTACGCGTGCAGCACGCGGCTCAGGTGCGGCCAGAACAGCGAACCAGACACAGGCAATTCATCGTCCCGGGGACTGGCTACGATCTCGGTCCGGTACTGACCGCTGAGCCGCGGATCTTCCGGCAGCGGGGACCGGTCCTGTCTCCATTCATAGTCGGGCCTTCCGTCCCCGTCCAGGTCCCTGACGTGGATCTCAAAGTCGACCCTGTCGTCTGTGCGCAGCGTTTGGCCGTCCAGCAAATGAGTGAGACCGGGCCACCAGTTCCCCCGCACCGGTCCGTCGACCAGTATATCGAGGTTGAAGTTGACCCGATCTCCCCGAGTCCACCACCCATCGTTGGCGATGACCTTGACGGTCGGCAGGCCATTGTTTTCTGTGATCTCAGGCATATTGGAGCGAAAAACGTAACCGACCGCACCATCGCCGTCTCCGTCGTCGTACAGTTCGGCGATCAGGTGTCCATCCACCCGCTCGAAGCGAATGATCAGGGCGACTCTGGCAGGGTGCCCCACCTCATACATCCAGACCGAGTTGCTGTCGTTGAGCTGTTCGCGCCAGGGCAGGTCTGGCTCGAAGCCATCTTCGGAGTAGAGCCGGATGAGATCATGGTCGGTGGCAAAGCCTGGGGAACAGTCGATTACCAGCTCCCGGCCAGATACCACCAGTCCGTCGCAGCCGTCAGCGCCTGGCGTCTGAGCGTGAGCGGAACCGGCGCTCAACGCGCCGAACGTGACCAAGAGCAGGGCTGGGAGAACCCGACGGGCGAGCGACCCAAGCCCTCGATCCCGGTTCTTGCCCAGGCGGCCCATGTAGCCGAGAAACAGCAGGCTGAAGATCCCGAGCCCTGCCCCACCGATCAGGAGCTTGTAGAAGCGGCCGGCGATCGAGCCGCCTACTTCTGGGAGGAGCTGCCGCAGGGCAAATGCCAACCCGAAGCATGCCAGGCCAAACAGAGCCAGACGCGCCGCCGTCTGCCGGCCGCCGACCCAGTCGCGGCATGTCCACAATAGCACAGCCAGCCCCACTGCGCTGGACACGAGATAGGTCCAGGCGAGGAGCCGATCCGCGCGCGGCAGTTGCAGCTGAAAAATGAGAAATGCCGCAACGGCGAACAAGGCGAGCCTGAGGGCGAAGAAAATCGTAGCAATCCTGGCGCGCCCTGTGCCGACGGCGGCGAATTTGAGGACGGTCTCCAGCCCAAACAATAACCCAACAGGCGCCAGGATCACGAGCAGCGGGGCAGTGCCGGTATACTTGCCGGCGAACAACAGGTCTAGCCAGGAGCCAGGATAGACCACAAAGAGGGCTGTGAGGGCGAGCAGTGGGGCGGCCACCGCTTCCAGGAACAGTGCCACGGTGTTCCTGGCCTGGTCCAGGTCGCAGCGGGCCACCTGCTGACACAGGCGTGGATAGAAGACCGCACTGCAGACGGGCACCAGGGCCAGGGGAAGCATGCGCACCAGATTAAGTGGCACTCCGAACTGCGCGACGCCCTCGTATTGGCCGACACTCCCCAGCCAAACCAAGGCGTATGTGCCGTAAACAGTCTGAAACAGGGTAATCAGGTAGATCCAGCCGGACAGAGACAGTGAACCCATGAGGCTGCGCAGGGAGAAGTGCGCCCGGCGTGGCCATCCGACGCCGCCGCTGATCAGGAGAAGTGCAACCAGGCCGCTGGCAGCGGCAAACGAAACCTCCACTGCGAGTATGACGCTTGCCGAGCTCCTGGTGGCGCCCAAGAGCAGCAGGCAAACGTAGAGCACGGGCTGGGCCAGGTAGGCCAGGGCGGCCCTCCGGAGCCGCTGAAGACCGAGCAGTACGCCGATCAGGAAATCCAACAGGATGGCGCAGAATACGGCGATCCCCAACTGGACGAACAGAGTGTCGTGCGCGAGCGCAGAAAGCAACAGTCCGATGGCCAGCACCGGCGCCAGGCTTGCGACGCGTAATGCGAGCAAGGAATAGATCACCTGGGAGTCACGGTCACACGGGTGCAGGTCGGTTCGGCTGGCAATCAGAGTTATGACCAGCGTGGTCAGCCCAAATCCAAAAAGCAGCATGCCGATCATGAGCAGGCTGAAAAAGTACACGACCCGTCCGTATTCCTCGGGCAGCAATGTCCGTGCCACGACCAGGCTGGCGATGGCGTTGATCGAAGCGATAGCCGTGCTGATTGCGAGCATCAGCGCCGCAGGCCGCGACACGCTCTGGCGGTCCATTGGTCGCACTTCTGGCACGGCCATGACCCGGGAATCGGCCGGCGTCTGTCCATTCAAGCCTGCGGTCGGCGCAGGGGCGACGTGCACGCCGAATAAGGGCTCGGCCAAGACGAAGACCTCCAACTACCGACAGCCACGTGTAGAACATCGGACTTGCTGTCGTGATGATCGATTACGAGCGGAAGAACGTTGAGGGCTCAACGCAGATGCTGGGGCTCTTGCAGCAAACGCAAGAGCCGCTGGGCGATGCCATGAACGTGCCCGGGGCAGGCTCCGCCGTGTTGCCCCGCGGAGCGGGGGCAACCGCAATGGACAGTCGTGTAGAGCCCGGCCTGGAGCATCGGCTACGACGAGGACGGCTCTTTGGCCGCGTCGGCAGGACGCGACTGGTAACGGAACCACTGGCTGGGCGAGCCAATTTGAGGCGGCAGGCTATACGCGCGCGTATCTCCGCAGGTAACAATGAGTGAGCCTTAATCAGGATCCGCCGCCAGCGAGGGTATCGTGAGACGATCTGTGACCTGGCAGCCGTTTCTCCTCGAGCCGTGTAACGCCGGGATGGAGTAAGGCCAAGCCATTCTATTGCACTCCAGACAAACAGTCAAACATGGCACGCTCTGGCGGGCTGGAGTACATGCCTGTCAGGGGCGGGCTTCCGGGCCGCAGACAAGGACCGCGCCGCTGAAACTGCAGGCCTGCATTGGCCCCAGTGCCTCCAGCAGCTCGTCGCCGCGGTAGCTCACCACGCGCGGCGGCTCATACTCGGGCAGCGCCGGGCGCTCTGGCTCCTGCTCGTCGAACAGGTCGCGAGACTTGATTGGTCCCAATGAGCAATTTCCTTCCAGCCGAGTCATGGGCTCAGCATGCTCGATCGCTGGTCTGCAGCAATCCGGCGCCTCTCAGTTCGGCCAGGACGGCCCGCACGTCGCCGAAGACGTCACGTCCCTTCGTCCCTGCAAATGCATTCTGCAGCGCCTGTGCCATCTCGGCCGGCGAGTGTCGCGCATCGCACAACTCCCAGACTGCCGCCGCGCTGGCATTCAGCGCGTGGACCGTGTCGGTCGCCGGATCGTAAAGCAGCGTTTCGGCCCCCGCCACCTGCTGCACCAGATCGGTTCTGCGGCGGGGCGCCTCGCCCTCTGGCTTACGAGCAGGGATCTGCCCATTCGGGCATTCCGCGCCCCGCCCGCCCTCAGCCGACGATGGCCGAACTTCCACCATGTAACCTCCTGCATTATCGCCCGTTAAACTACCTCACCAAGATCGGCAAGTACTTATGGTGTGTCATGCCGGCCTTGGCCCACACCGGCCCGTGGAACGTCCCATGGCCGGAGGTGTCGACGTCTTCCAGCTTGTAGAAGTACAGCGTGCCATGCGCGAGGTTCGGATCGTCGAAGCTGTAGCTCGCGGGCTGCGTCGGCCCACCGAGTGCGTCGATGAGTGCCGCATTTATCTTTGCATAAGTGCCATCGGACGCCGTGCTGCGCCACAGGTTGAAGCCGGCCAGGTCGATCTCGCTGGCCGTCGCCCAGGCCAATCGGATGCCGTCGCCCTCGGCTGTCGCCCGCAGCGAGATCAGGGTGACGGCCGTAGGTGCTTCGAGCATCAATCGGGGCCGGACACTGCCACCCTTCGATGACATCTGCTGGGTCACGGATCCAAACGAGCAGGCCGTCGCCGCGATCCCCAGGGTCGCTACGCCATCCGCCTGCCGCTCCGTTTCCAGGAAATCGACCAGGTCTGCCGTTGAGCCGAATGTGACGCCTTCGCCGGCAGGAGTCAACGAAGCCGAAGAGAGCTGCAGCGGATTCAGGGCGGGAGCGGTGTTCCAGGTGACGCTGGTCTCCGACCATGAATCGTCGCTTGACCCGAACAACCCCATGTTGAGCGAGCCCCCTACGGTCGCAAAGGTGCTGCGAAGTATCAGCGTCGCCGTGCTGATGGTACCCAGGCCCGTCAGGTCGAATTTGAGGTAGGCGACCAAGGTCCGAGTGCAGCTACCAGCCAGGCCGCTTCCGCCGACACCGAGGCTGAGGCCGTCGTAAGTAGTATCAGGATGCTGCGCGTTGGCGGTGGCGTCGTCCACTGGGTAAGCAGTGAAGGAGTCAGCCGGGCTGGCGGAGCCGCGCATCACGGGCTGCAGGCAGAGCAACAGCGCGATAGCCAGCGCCCTCAGGATCCGGGCTGAGCGTGACACGGGCGTTCTCTCCTTTCCATCGACGCCGCCCTCCCGGCGGTACTCAACGCTGCCCCCAGATGCGCATACCCGCGCGCACGGCCAATCAGCCTTCGGGATCGCCGGCCGGCGGAGCGCAGAAAGCCTGCCTGCCGTGGGGCTCCGATCCCGCTTCACCAGCCTGCGCAGCGTCAGGCGCAGGCCTCGCAGCCTGACGTCCCGCCGGCTCACGGCCAGGTCGCGCTGCTGGGCGTGCACAGCAAATAAGGATACCCCGAGCGCACGGCGAAGTTATCGCTGAAATCGCTGCCCGGCTCGTAGCTCAGAAAGATCCCGCTGTCCCCCAGTGCCGCGTCCCACGACAGCAACTGACTGACGTTGCCGATGTCGCCGGCCAGGGCCGCGGCATCGGCAAAGGAATGGTCGAGGGGCACGGAAAGATAGTTGTAGCGGCAACCCTGGCTCGCGCCCAGCAGGTTGAACGAGACGCTGCCTGTGCCGGGCACGTCCCCTGCCAGGACAAGTTCCGCCGAGCCTGAGCCGGGCACGAAGACGAGGTACGGATCGGCGACGTTGGTGGCGAAGTTGTCGCTGAAGTCGCTGCCGGGCTCGTAACTCAGAAAGGCCCCGGCGCTGCCCAGGGACGGGTCCCACTTGAGCAGCTGCGAAACGTTGGTGCCCGTGCTGGCCGCGATGTAGCTCGCGAGCTGCTCAGCGGTGGTGATGCCGGGCACCGCCAGCGCCAGGCTCATGGGGTTGTAGCGGCCAAGGGTCCAGGCGAAGGTGAAGGCCCCCACACGATTGGATACAGACGAAGCGCTGCCGCCGGCGTGGACCGCCCGTACCAGGTAGTAGCTGTTGCCGGCCGGGTCGCCGATGCCGCTGTCCGGATCGGTATGACTAACGGGGCTGCCGGACGCCGGCGCCGGTACGTCCGCCAACTTGGTCGCGCCGGCGTCAGCCGGGTCGAAGTACGGCGTGTTCGTCGCCCGCCAGACCTCGTAGTGGTCGGCGCATCCGCCGCTTTGCGACCAGGTCAGGAGGACATCGGTACCCGAACGCTCGATTGCCAGATCGCCAACCCGCGGCGGCGTCGACGCGGCGAAGGCCGCGCTGATACTCGCGTTCTTCAGCATGCTAAACGGCGTCGGGTTGGTCGAGCCGGCCAGGTCGCCGCTCCAACCGCTGAAGGTGTAGCAGTCGTTCGCCGTGGCCGACACTGTCAGGACCGTGCCGGCGGTGTAGCCCGTGCCGCCGTTGCAGTTCGGCGGCGGGCTGACACTGACCGTCCCACCGGCCAAAGGGCTGCCGGCCTTGGTCAGCGTATAGCAAGTTGCCCCCGGGGCAACCTGGATCATGGTCCAATTCTGGTTATTGTTCTCGTCCGACTCCACGACGCCGTTATTAAAATCGACCCAGGCCGCCAAGGGCAGGTTAATCCCGCTCGCATCCGGTACGAAAGGGATGTCAAGCGCCGCGCTCATCCCCGCGCCCAGTCCGCTTATCTCGGCGTGCGCCAGCGGGTCACCCGCGGGCGGCAAGTTAAAGTAGATCGCGGTCGAGACCGTTTTGGTAATGGCCGCTCCACCCTGGTTTCTGATGACGACGAGCGCAGTGGCCTGCGTGCCAATGCCGGGCACTGCGGGCTGCACGGCCACGCTGTCCACGACCAGGTCGGGCGTAGGGCCAGTGGCACAGAAGACCCCAAGCCGGCCCTGCCGCGCGATACTCGGGATGGGCACCTCGGCGACGGAAACAAAGTTGTCGACGGTTACCGTTAACGGCGAGACGGAGTTGCAGGCGGGCCCTAGCCCGCGGACGAAGGTGATCTCCAGGACTCGCCCCGTCCCGCTATAACCCCCCACCGACAAAAAGTTCGCGCGCACTTGGTGAGCTTGTGTCGCCAGGGCACAGGAGCCGCCGTCGATTCCGGGAACCAGGTCGTAGCGGATCCGGCAACCCGTTGCCAGCGCCACCTGTGGGTCATAGCCAATGGATATGGTTGCCGCTCCGAGAGCGCTGACGCCCTCGATCCACACCGGCACGGTCTGGGTGGCCCCAAGGGTGAGGGTGTAGGCGCCGTTGGTGTCCACGCCGGGGGGGCCCACCAGGACACGAGCGGCCGTGACAGGCACCGTGAGGTGGAGGTTGGTATCGTGCGATTGCCAGGTGAGACTCTGGCCGAGCGGCCCAGTCAACGCCTCGATGGATAGGTCGAGCGGGCTCGTGTCGCCGTTGTTAGCCGTCGTCACGGCCTCCACGTTGACGGTGAACGGCGTCAAGGAAGCAGACACTCCGTTGGCCGACAGCAGCGTGAAGCGGATGATGCCTGCCTGCGGGTCGTACTGCGCATTGCAGTAGCCCATCGGCGCATCGGCGTCGCCGGACCCGTTGCGCACGCAGCGGGTGGGTCGCAGGACGGCGGGGTTGTAGTGTAGGCTGCCGGTCAGGCTGCCCACCGGCTGTAGCGGATCGATGTCCAGCACGATGGGCAGATCGAGGCTCGCCCCGCGCGCCAGTTTGAAGCCGCCCGTCGGTGCGCCGCCCAAGCGTGCCACGACGGCGGGTGACCCGCTCCAGGCCTGAAAAAGCTTGATGTCCGCTGCCACTGTCCGGTAGGGCAACTGGTTGCCGGCCAGGTCGGCAAAGTCGGTGACGTCAAAAGTGAGAGTAGACTGTGAACCGCCTGGCGCGTCGGCATTTCGCCGGAAATGGATGAGCGCGACGTCCACAGACGAGCCCAACGGATCAGTCGACAGCAGGCTCATGCGGATCAGCCCTGGGCCAGCGGTCGGGTTGCAGACTGCGCCACTAAAGCCGTAAAGAACCTCGCAGCTATCCACGCGCAGCACAGCGGGATCATAGTGGATGCCCCATGCGGCGGCGCGCACCTGCTGTCCGGAGTCCAGGAACACGTGCACGGTGGCCACCGCATCGTCATAGAGCGACTGGGTGACCGGCGCGATGCGCAGTATCGCCGGCAAGCTGCCATCACCCGCCGCGATTTTGGCCGTAGCCGGGCGGACACCCGACAGAATGGCATCCCCGTTTATGTCCGTGAGCGTCTCGACGCTGATGTCGAGCGCACTGGTCGCGCCGGCAAGTGCGCCCCCTGCCGGGGCGAAGTCGACTTCGAACGCCAGCACCTCGCCGGACAGGCCGGCTTGCGAGAGGATGCTGGCACGCACGTGATCGGCATGCAGCGCGCACACCCCGGACCCACTGCCGTCGTGGATCGCGGGGAGCGGACGGCAGGCAAGGGGCCGCAAGACCGCGGGGTCGAACGACAGTTCGAAGCTGCCCGCGGCGAGGCCGGTCACCGGCGTGATCCAAACCGGCACCGTGACGGTTGTCCCGATCGGGACGGCGATTGGACCTTTAAGGGCAGGCGGACCGACGTAGACTATCGTGCCTGTGCCGGTGTCGCTGGCCAGCCGGATCGAGCTCCCCACTCCGACCGACGACATCATGTTGCCCTGCACGTCGGCGAGGCTCTCGATCAGCGGCGTCACCAAACTCTCTGCGTTGCGGGCAGCGCCCGGCGCCGCATCGAAGGTGAGGTCGAAGAGCCCGACGTTTCCCATCAAGCCGGATCCCGAGAGCAGATTGAAGCGGATGAGCCCGTTCTCCGGTTGGTAGGCCGTGTTGCAGAGGCCGGCAGGCGCACCGGCGCGAGGCACGCATGAGACGGGATGCACGACCATCGGGTCGTACTCGATCAGCACGGAAGCGGCGGCCAGCGGCTGCGGTCCCGCCACCGTGACCGCGATCGGCAGCGTGGCGCTGCCGCCGATTGGCAGGGAGACACGGGTACCGGGACCCACCGCCACCGTGACCTGGTAGAGCACCTCGGTTTGCGGGCTCACGCTCGAGGCCTGAGCCATTCCGGGCGTGGGGAGGAGCACGGCGATGCAGGCTGCCGCGAGGGGCAAGACAAGCGCGACGAGCGTTGCCCATCTTGCCCACCCTGCGGTTACCGACCGCTTAGGATACGCGGCCATCGTGCGCCTCTCCTTTCCGACCAAGCCTACTGTTTCGGCGCGATCTCAGGCGTCGGCTCTGGCGTCGTCTGTGCCCCAGCCTGCGGTGCCGGCGTGGGCGATGGCGTCACCAGGGCCTTGGGCTCCGGTATCGCTTCGGGCGTTGCCCCCGGCGCCGGTTCTGCTGGGGGCAACGCCGTCAGCTCGGCCGTTGGCTCGGGCGTCACCTCCGCCGTTGGCACCGCCGTCGCCTCGGCAGTTGGCTCGGGCGTCACCTGGGCTGTCGGCGCCGCCGTCGCCTCTGCCGTTGGCACCGCCGTCGCCTCGCCCGTTAGTTCGGGTGTCACCTCGGCCGTTGGCTCGGGTGTCACCCCCATGGTTGGCTCGGGTGTCACCTCTATCGTTGGCTCCGGCGTCAGCTCGGTTACGGGCGCCGGTTCGTCTGGGCCAGCCCCGGGGAGGGCCATGATCAGCGGCAGGAAGAGCTTGCTCGGGCCACCGGTCGGCGGCTTCGTTTCGATGATCGGCTGCAGGGCCTTCCCGTCGAGATCGAAGAGCGTGGCGCCGATATTGATCGTGGACCCTTCCTGCGCCAGTTGCTCGAGGGCCGCCGGATCGAGCGGGGTCAGCCGCAGCTCGACCAGCGCCGCGGATTCGACGATGCCGCCGGTCGTGATGCCCGTGTAGCGCACCGTGTCCGGCGCAAACGCCGCGTTGCAGACCGCCAGGTCGAGCCGGCCGGCCGGATTCTCGGCACAGCCCGCCACCGAGACCTGGGCCGGATCGAAGTGCAGATCGAGCGAGGCGGCTGCCAGCGGGCTGTGAGGCGACTCGGCCAGCACTCGTACCACGATCTGCCCGGCTGCGGCGTCGACCTGCTGCTCGGTGCTGAGGTAGGCCGGGAGAGCGTCCGGCGGGAGCGCGGCCGCGGCCGCCGCGCTGGACGTGCCCACTCCGGCCGGGCAGGCGGCCAGGCCGACGTCGCACATCAGGATGCGCAGCGCGTCCGTCGAGTTGCAGGCGCCGTCGCCGTTGATGTCGCACAGCGGCAGATAGATGGTACCCGGCCCGGGCGGCCACGTCATCACACCCTGCATCAGCCCGACGTCGTACTTCAACACCAGCAACGCGTCCGCCGAGTCGCGCCTGCCGCTCACATTCACGTCGCCAGGCGGGTAGCTGCCTGCCCCGCTCACGTCCACCGTGACCGCATACCCTGTGCCCGGTGCGCCGATCGGGTAAGCCTGATAGGCGGCTCCTGAATGGTCCTTCAGGACGGCCGGCACCCCGTTGATCCTGATCTGAATGGTCTCGCCCACGCGTGCGGAATCCGCCGCATAGTCTGTGGCGTTGCCGTCGTAGTAAGCGAGCGGGATAGGAAGCCTGTAGTTGTAGTCCGTGCCGGCGATCGGCCCGATCTCTGTCGTGATCGTGCCGAGGCGGGGCAGGATCGCGGTCAGCGTGCCGCTCGTCAGCGGCGTGCCGTCGTGCAGGGCAACGCCGTAGAGGATCGCGTCCGGCTGCGGCATCGGGTTCGCGGTGAGGGACTGCTGCGAAACCGCCGCCGCGGCCATGACTGCTTGGGCAGCGGCATCCACCGTCTCGCTGGGAGCAGTGTCGGGCGCTGACGAAGAGCCGGCGTAAGCGTACGTCTGGAAATAGACATATATGTCGTCGACGTCCTGCATGAAGCGATCGATGCCCATGTCAGGATCGGCCAGCAAGGTGGCACCGGGGATCACCAGCACCCAGTCCGTGTTCCAGACTGAGCGGCCGATCAGGCGGGTGTCCGTGTTGAGCTCTGATGGTTGCAGGTCGTCCGTGTAGGGGTAGGCTCGCATGTCGGCATACGGCTTGATCTTTAGGTACTGGCCCTGCAGCCCGTCGATGCTCGCGATCCAGTTCGGGTTCTGCATGTCTGCTTGCGAGATGGGATAGGGCAGCGGCAGCAGCTGCTCGGTTACGTTCCAGTAACGTAGCACTCCGTCCGTGTTCCTCGGCCGGATCACGTCCTGTCCGCCCGGCAGCAGGTACACCCGCGGGGTCTGGCTCAGCCGGTTCGTGTCGTAGCCCTTGAACCAGACGCCCACGTTGGCGATCTTGGTGGCGAACTGCGTCGAGCTGTACGAGCTGTCTCCCGGACCCAGCGGGTTGCCGAAGAAATTCAGCCGCCGCGTGATGGTTGAGCCGAATGGGATCACCAGCCCCGGTTCCGGTCCCAGGTCGCCGTACGGACGCTTGGCCAGCTTGGCGACGATCGGGTTCGCAAAGATATTCGGAGTGTAATAGCGCGCCAGCGTTTGCCGCCAGGATGCATCCGAGGAATCGCGCAGCCGGAACAGCTCGTGCCTCAGCGAGAAGCGGTTGGTCTCGGCCTGCGGGTTGTTGAAGCCCATCTGACCTTTCAGTACCACGAAGTCGTCGCGCATCTTGCCGAGGGGCTCGGCCAGGCCGCCCGAACCCACGATGGGCTCTACGTCCCACGGCCCGGTGGTCCAGCGCAACTCGCCGAGAGAGCGTGCTCCCACGATGCTGCGCAGGAACTGCACGCCGTTGGCCGGATCGGAGCCCCGCAGGTTGGTCTCGTAGTCGTAGGCTGCTGCGGTCAGGTAGACGTAGCCCTGAGCCATGTCGAACTGCTCGCGGTACTTGAGCAGTGCGTCGTTCTGGTACACCCGGTAGGCCATATCGCCGTAGCGCATTTCTTCGATCTGGCCGGCCCAGCGCTTGCGCATCCGGACCAGGTCCTGCAGCTTGCGGAAGCCGAGCTGTACCTCGGCCTTGTAGTCGTCCCACGACCCGTAGTAGTTGTCGGCCGCCAGGTAGAGGTCGAGACGGAGTGTGCGCTCGTCGCGCAGCAGACCATTCATCTCGTACCCCATCTGCTTCAGCTCCTGGTCCGCGTCTTTGTCGAACATGCCGATCTCGGCCCCCACTTCGATGCCTTCCTTGGCCATCTCGGCGATGTTCCCGGTCAGCCCGATGGCGGCCTCCGCGGTCTCTAGCGCGTCCTTGAAGGCGAAGCCGACGTTCATCACAGTGAGTCTTCCCACGCAGCCTAGATCGTTGTCTATGCCGACCACGAACGGCTGGCCCATGGCCGTCGCCCAGCCCTTATCCCAGAGGCTGCTCTCGACAATGTCGTATATGGCCTTGCCTGCCTCGATTCCCTTGATGACCTCGTCGATGGCCAGGACCGAGCTCTTGGTCGCCGTGTCGAGGGCGTTCTTGAACTCCAGGTACTCGGCCCGGTCCTTCATGGCTTTGTACTGCTGCTCGATCGCTTCGACCTGGTTCCGATAGGCAAGGGCCGAGTTCTCGTACGCAGTCTTCGCGTCGTAGACGCCCCACATCTTGCGCTGGACCTCGCCCCAGGACTTGCGCGCGGCGGTGCCGGGCCAGGAGTTGGGCTTATAGCGGCCGTAGCCTGCATCCAGGCCGACGCCGACTGTGTAGTCGACCTTCTTGGTCGGTGCGAACACGTCGGCCGAGTTGCAGACATCCTCCACCTTGAAGGGCTGCCCGTAGGTGTACCCGGTCAGGGTCGTCACGTAACTGCCCAGGCACTGCATGGGCGCGAACTCCAGCGTGAACGAACTCGTTTCGCTGGGGCAGCTCGTTTCCCCCGTGTTCGGATCTATCTTAAGCTCCGCGTCGGTGCAGCGCATTTCCGCGTCCGTGATCTCGGTGCGGTCGATCAGGTCGTAGTCGTAGATGTCGGGCCCGTCGTACCCGGTCGGGTAGGTCCCGTTCACGCCGATGTCGGCGTCGTACGGGTACCCGAAGATCTCGATCAGCTCGTTGACGCGCGCCCGGTCCTCATCCATGATGCTGAAGGAGAAGTCGCGCTGCTGGTTCTGCTGATCCCGCTGTTCGATCTTTACCTCGTTGGCGTAATCGTACAGCTTCAGCGCGTTGCTCAGGCTGCTCAGCGATCGGTCGTATACCTGCTCGAAGTGCGTCTGCCCTTCGGCTGTCGGCGTCGTCTTCGTCAGGGCCGGGTCCAGGTCGAACAGCACGGCGTCGCCGGTGAGCCCGAGTGGGTTGGCCAGGTTGTCCGCCCTGTCGAGTTGCTCCTGGATGGCCGCATACTGGTTGGCGATCTCGGCGATATCCTCGACTGTGCTGCGGTCGATCTTGCGCAGGTCGGTATAGCGGTCGTCCTCCGGTGGGATGATCGCGTTGGCCACCACCCAGTCGAAGTAGGCGCCCTGACCGGCCCGCTCCGCCCAGTCGGCCACACCCCAGGCGCGCCTGGCGTTGTCCGACGAGTCGATGTGCGTGTCGACGTACTCCTGGCTGTTCGGGTCGGCGTAATCTTTACGGTAGGTCAGGTTGACGATCTCGGCGCCCATGCGGGCCTTCTCGGCTGCCGCAGTGGCGAAGCGCCGCTCGTCATAGTAGTCGACCACTACCGGCGCCCCTGCGACGTTGAGCGGCTCGGCGCGCGGCACCCAGGTGTAGTTCTGGTGGCGCAAGAGCTCGTAGTACTTAGTCACGGCGGTCAGGAAGTGGCCCCAGGCATCCCCGTGGCCCTGCGGGTACATGATGGCCGCGTCGGCCTCGTTTAGGAACCCGTCCTGGTTGACGTCCTTGATGTTGTAGTTCATCACGTAGGCCACTTCGCCGTCGCCGTTGGTGAAGTTCCAGGTCAACCGGTTGTAGGTCGGCGCGGCGGCCACCCCGCCCAGCGTTTCATCCCGGCCACGCAGCAGGCCCAGCTCCTCGTCGATAAGGCCGAACTGGCCGGCCGGGAACTGGTTCTCGAAGGCGAACAGGGCCGGTGCCCGCACCCCCAGCTCACTGTTGGTGCTCAGCCCGACGGTTGGGTCGAGCGCGTCCATGTAGGCGTCGTTGGCCAGCAGCATGTACAGGCCCGCGATGCGCGAGGTGACGTTGAGCAGGGCCGCGTTGGCGCCCTGGTCGTTGACGCCCGCGTCGATGGACAGCGCCCGCCCGCGCGCCAGCACCGTCTGATAGGCTTCGATCAACCCCATGCTGTTGAGGTTGTCCGGATCGTTGTTCATCGCCACCGGCCCTTCGTAGCGCTTGCCGGCCTGGCGGATCATGTCAACTGTCGAGTTGGTGGGCGCGCTCACGAAGTCGTCCACGCGGGTGTCGAAGGGGTTGAGCGCGTTGGTCACGCGTTTGATCCAGCCCTCGGCCAGTTGCGCCAGTACCTGCGAGGGCTTGGCCGATGGGTCGCCGGCAAACATGCTGTAGTTGTACTCGTTGCCGCAGACTGGGCAGGTTTTGTTCTTGTAGCGCACGATGACCCAGTTGTCGCGCAGCGTAGTCGGGTTCGCGCCCTCGATCGTGATCTGCGGTCCCAGCGTCGTCGCGCCCTTCTCCGGCTGGGTCCACGGCTGCCACGGGTAGCTGGGCGGCACCGCCGTGGGCGACACACCGGTATCGTCGACCGCCGCGATCCACCAGTCGAACTCGAAGTTGTCCGGCCGGCCGCCGAAGTCGCCGGTATGGCGCAGGGTCAGCTTCTCGTCGAACAGGTTGTCCGACTTGATCACCAGTAGGTTCCCACGGTACGGGCTTTCCTCACCGGCGCTGTTCTTGGCGCACTCAACCTTGATCACCTGCAGGGACACCGGCAAGGCGCCCAGCGAGGAGTCGTTGTTGTAGGCTACAGTGATGTAGCCGGTGCCGGCTGCGTTGCCGGCCGTCAGCGCCTTGCCCTTGCCCAGCCCCTGGAACGGCTCGGGGATGCCGTCCGGCGCGTCCACCGCGCCGTCGCTCCCGGGATCCCCGTTCTCGCCGTACAGGTCGAGCGAGGGCGTGTCTTGCACTGCGATCAGCAGGGCGTGGTCAGGGACGCCGTCGCGATAGGTCCCGGCCGGGCAGCTCTGAGACAGTCCAGGGGGATCGGCGGCCTGAGTGCCCTGGTTCTGGGCCGGGGCCGTATCGTCCGCCGACAGCTTGCCGCTCGAGTCGCGGCAGAGGTCGAGGTCGCGCGGGTTCTGCGTCTTCCAGTAGAGCTCCTCGACTGCCGCGGTGTAGGCCTTGCAATCATCCGTGTCGCTGGGGCAGAGGTCCTTCAGCCGCTGCAGGTCCGAGTCGCTCATCACATTCAAGAGCAGCAGCGGGTCACCCTTGATGTATTCGGGCGAGGTGCCGTCATAGTAGCCCTTGAATGTGAGCGTGCCGGCGGCCTCCCCGTCGCCGTTCAGGTCGACCGCCGTATCCTGGAAGGTGATCCGGCTGCGTAGCGCGAACGGCAGCGCCAGGTCTGGGTTATTGGCATTGCCGGTCAGCGCCAGTCCGGCGCCGTACAACAGGCGCTGCGTCGTGATGTCGGTCGGCAGGCTTGCGTTTCCTTCGACCCACACCGGCAGCTCGACCTGCACCTGGGCCAGCGGATCGATGAGCTGCGCAACGGACTTGACGACGCCGTTCGGGTCCATGACCACGTTCTGGACATCATTGTCCCAGGTCGAGGCCGCCAGATCGTCGTAGATACGCGTCACCGCCGCCTGTGTGCCGACTGCCGACACCCCACCCTTGGCTCGCTGGAAGACCGTCTCGCCCACGTTCAGCAGCGCCGGCAGTTGTGGCCAGCTCACGCGGTAGCTAACCGGGAACACCATCCGCTCTTGGTCTCCACCGGCCTGGTCAACGTACTCCACCGGCGTCGTGCCGTCCGGATAGGCGCTCTCAGGCAGGTTGTCTAGCCACGGCACGCACTTGCCGACCCGCCCGGCTTCGGTCGCTGGCAAGCCATGGTCCGCCGCGTATTGAGCGTCGAGGTAGAAGCCCCGCTGCAGCGGGTAGAAGTACTTGACGCTCATGTCGCCAGCCGCGCGCGCCCAGAGCATGCCCTTCCAGTCCTTCCAGAAGGGGATGTCATCTGTATCGGCCTGAGTGTTCGCACACGGCTGGATGTCGAGCAGCCCGCGCATCGGCGTCGGCGCGTACACCGGCAGCCCGGCGTCCAGCCCGTACTCCAGCTTGCTGTAGTCAGGTGTCTTCGGCGTCGCCTCACTCACCGAGATGTTCGCAGTGCCTGACGTGAACCCCGATTTGGCTGCGAAAGTCAGGCTGGCCAGTCGCGAGTCGGCCGCCAGGCCGTGCTTGCTGCGTGTCACCAGGTCCAGCACCACTTTGTCGCTGCCCGACAGGCGGCAGCCGCTGGCCGCCGTCTCTGTACCGATCAGGATCGGATACTGGCCCGAGCCGTACGTGTCAAGGATGTTCACTTGTGCGGTGGCAATCACTTCGTCGGCGAAGTAGTTGCTCGACACCGTCGCCCTCACCGTGTAGCTGCCGGCCGCTCCATAGACGTGGCTCACCACGCGATCGTCGTACTGCACGGTCCCGTCGTCGAAGTCCCAGCGGTAACGCAGGTCAGACCCGGTGGCTGACGTCACGCGCATGTGCACGACATAGCCTGTCAGCACGTTGTCGTCGGCCTGCACCCTGATGCTTGTCGGCCGTTCGGCGAAGCGGTTGGTGTTCGGCGCGCAGCCCACGACGTCCAGCTTACTGGCATCGTAGGTGACCGTGATCACCGCCGAGTGCAGCCCGACGCCGTTCAGCGCTTCCACGGGCACTGTGGCCCTGGTACCCTGGCCAACGAGCCCGGTGCCGACCCGCAGTGACAGCTTGCCGGCCGTCGGCCCACCCTCTGGCGGCGCAGTGGAAATGCCGATGCCGCCCGCCACCGAGGCGTATGGGATCGGCTTCGGGTCTTGCGCCAGGACGACGCGGTACACGGCCATCTGTATGCGTCCGTTCTGGCGCGCGTCGCGGTACTTCAGCAGCGCGTAGGAGCGGACGTGCTGGTCGCTCGTGTTGCGGTTGAAGAGGTCGGTGCGCAGCGCATACAGGGCAGGCTCCGTGTTGCCCAAGTTCGAGGACGACAGCAGCGCGTGCTCGTAGTTGGGGCTGTAGCCCGGCTGCGCCTGGTCCGTCTGATGGTAGACCGTCGGATCCACGTACTGTGACGTGCTCAGGAGAGCCTGGCTGGCGATCTCTGAGCCCAGCTCGCTGGCTACCACGATCTCTGGTGTCTTCTCGTCTACCGGCCAGCGGCAGTGGTAGGCCACGGCCTTGACGGGCCAGGCCACGTTGCGGCCGTCCGGGCGGTACCAGGCCACACGCAGGTCGTCCTCCGTCCGGCTGTCGGTCGCGTCCTGGGCGGGCGCCTGGTTCAGGATGGGGATGATCGGGCCCTGCCGGTTCTCTTGCACGTGCGCCGGCCCGATCAGGTTGTCTACCGTGTTCTGCACCGTGATCTGCTCGCCGGTGGTCCGCACTCCGTCGTAAGCGTCGCCGAAGAGGATCCATCCGGGCCGTCCCTCTGGGTCCGCATGGCCAGGCATGGTGCCCGCCACGTCGGTGAAGTCCGGGTAGACCAGCTCGCTGCCGATCAGGCAGTCAGTCTGCGCGGCGTCCGTCGGACCGTAGCCGTCGGTCGCCATCCGATCGCGTCGATCCTGGATGCCGGCGGTGTTCCAGTTCACCGTCTTGACGACCACGACTTTCAGGGTCGCGCTGGTCTGGCTGCTCTTGGAGAAGTGCAGCACCGAATACGACTCGCCTTCTGTGCTTAGCTCGCTCCGGTCGAAATCGGTGCCGGTGAGGATCGTGCCCGCCAGCTCATCCTGCGGCTCGTAGCCCTCGAAGGCGCGCGCCGCGTCCGGCGAAACATTGAAGCCGTCGGTGATGCCGCTGTGGCTCAGGTTCACCTTGGCGCCTGCGACGTGCAGCTGCGGGCTGTCCGGCCAGACTACGATGCCCGATTGCGTCAGGTCCCCCCCGCCGCTCAGGGAGTCGGCCAGCGACCAGCTCACGTCGGCCACTTCCACGGGCCGGCCGCCCTGGGCGGGACGTGTTGGCCGGATCGCGTAATCCTGCATCGGCGCGGCGCTCCAGGCAGCGTAGTCCGACACGCTCGCGCCGTTGACTGCCCACTGGGGCGGGTTCTTGCCGATCGCCGACGGTGGCCGTGGCAGCGGCTGCCCGACAACCCACGCCGCGAACTCGTAGGCGCCGATATCGCAGCCGTAGGTCTGGGCGGTGCCATGCTGTGGTAGCGTCACCCCTCGCTGATCTTCCGGCCAGTCGGCGTGCGTCGTGACGGCGATGCTGCCATAGCCCACTTCCCGGCTATCCGTGTCGTAGAGCCGGTAGTGCGGCGTGCCGGCCTGGGCGAATTGCAGCCGGACCTCCTGCTTCCCCTGTGGCACCGTGATGAGCCGCTCGTCGTACTGGCCATCATTCAACACGATCGTGCGCGAGTAGGTGCTCGTCACCTTCAGGACGTCGCCCGTGCGCAGGCTCGTCGCACCCGGCGTTGCGTGGCTGACCGTATCGAGATCGAGCGACTTCACCTGTGCTTCGCACGCCTCGGGCTTCAGATAGTCAATGGCCGGGCTGGTCGGCAGCAGTGCGCGCGACTCCGTGTACCCCGAGACCGTGCCGCTCGCGAAATCGATCGCGTTATTGTCCTGTAGCGGCCCCAGTTTCGGATCGCTGGCGACAAGATCGCCGCCCGCCGGCGTGCACGAGCTGTTGCTTGTGTAGCCGCTCTCGTATTCGAGGAAGTTGCTGCCCTGCGATTGAACCTGCGCGTGGCTGGCGCCGGCCTGCCGCCCGCAGTTCTCCACGCCGCTGCCACTGTAAACGATCGAGTTGCCCAGGGTGGTCTGGCTGTCCCCGGCCTGGTACAGCGTTGCCCCGTCCGGTATGGTGAGTGAAGCGCTAACCACCAGGGTCAGCGTCGGGCCGTAGTTGTCGGCCACGACGACCGTTCTGGTCTCGGGCGCTGCCACCGTGGCATCGGTGGCGCAGATCAGAGCGGTGGACAGGCCGAGGCCCGAGCGGGGCACCTCGATCTCGGAGCCACCGTCCGACTGCCGGCAGGAGACCCCCACTTCCGTAGACTGCACGCGCATCGTATGCGCCTGGCTGTCCTGGGTCTCGAAGCGCACTTCGTCACCCGACCAGATCGGCAGCGAGTTGGGCGCGAGGCCGGCGTTCTTCACGGACACGATGTACTGGTCGGGCAGCGGGCTGGCCAGGTTCTGGGCCAGGGTAGATGCGCTGATGACCGCAGTAACGTTTACGCCGATCCCGGGGCTGTCGTTGTATAGCGCGCCGCCGTACTGCTCGGCGCGGTTGCCCGACACCGTGCTACGCACGAGCCTCAGCTCGCCCGCGTTGTAGATACCGCCGCCCAGGCCGGCCTGGCCCTCCAGGCTGACGGCGGCGTTGCCTTCAATCGTGGAGCCCTGAACGGTCAGGTGACCCAGGTTGTGCACGCCGCCGCCCAACACGCCTGCGCCGTGGCGGATCGTCAAGCCCTGCAGGGTGACCGTCACATCCTTGGTCGGCTCGAAGCTCAGGCCCGTCGGAGCGTAGCCCTCGACGGTCAGCACCGTCCCGGCGGACGTTCCGAGTTGGTGCTGTTCTTGCACCGTGCGAGGGGAAGGCTGGAGGATCGCGCGCAGGTCATAGCTGAGCTCCGGACTGAGCCTTTTCGCGTCGACGTCGGCGTGCCGGATGTTGACGTCGCGGTACGCCGTGAAGTTGCCGGTGTAAGTGCCCGCCCGTATGTCGATTGTATCGCCTGTCATGGAGCTATCCAGCGCCGGCTGCAGGCTGTCGAACAGTAGCGCATCCGGATTGGCCACCGCCGCCGCGTCCACGATCAGCGTGCGCGGCCCGTACTCGTAGGCGCCCAGGTCGCAGGCGGCCCCGGCCGGGCGGGCGCGGCCGCGCTGGTCTACCTGGCTGCCGCACTGGGCGGCCCCGCTGTAGCCCATGTTGACGGCCGGACTGGTCGCGGCAATTGCGTAGCTGAGTGTAGCGCCGCCGTTGTCACGTAGCCCGCCGACGAACACGGGATTTCCCGAGATGACTCCGCTGAGGCCACAATCCGGGCCGCTCACCAGGTTCGCCGCGTCGGTGCTGATGCCCGTGGAGCACTGGCTGACTGCGCCGGTGCTCGCCAGGATCGAGCCGCCGACCTGAGCCGTCCCGTCGTTAGCGATGCTCTGCGCGCTGCTGGCCGTGTTGCCCGTCAGCGTGGATCTGCGCACCGTCAGCGTCGCGCCGGAGGCGTTGAAGATGGCCCCGCCGGTCCCACCAGCATTCCCCGACAGCGTGCTATCCGCCACGTCCAGGTTGCCCGAGTTGTAGATGCCGCCGCCGTTGGTGCCGGCGAGGTTGTCGTATACCGTGCTGCGCAGCAGGTGCAGCGTGCCGGCGTTGCTGATGCCGCCACCGTTCGTCGCGCAGCCGTAGCGGACATTCAGGTCCTCAATCGTCGCTTCCGTTCCGCTAGCCACTGTGACCACACTGCTACCCGGGGTGCACGAACTGCCCGGCTTGCTGGTCGCCCCTTGCAGGAACCCCATGTGCGTCCCGGGCGTGCTCCAGTCAGGCAGTGGGCCGCGCAGCGTCACGTTCTTGTTCAGCGTCACGCTCTCGGCGATCACGCCCGAGACCACGATCACGTCGCCGTCTCCCGCAGTTTTCAGCGCCGTTTCCACCGACTTGTAGCGGCAGCGGCCGCGCGGGCCCTCGTCGAAGACGCCGAGGAGCGGCGGGCCGCAGACCGCCAGTATCTCTTTGCCGCGCTCCACCGAGCCGGCGTCGCACCAGGTCGGGTGCGTCTCCCAGCCCAGGCTTGGCCGCAGGCGCTTGCGTTGGTCCTGTGGGTCGGTGCCGAGCAGCGCCTCGCACGCGCTGACCGGCGCCACGTCCAGTACGGAGTTGGTCGCCGAGACGGCGGGCAGGAAGTTCGGTGTCGGGCCACCGTTGTAGGCCAACTCCCCCAGCTCGACCGTCGCGTTCTGCAGGTCGTCCTGGCCCGCCGGCGCCGCGCCCAGAACGCAGCTCCCGCCCCCAACGCGGTTGAACCCGCCAGAGGTGGGCGCCGGGGCATAGGGCCCGTAGAAGCAGTGGCCATGGGTGCCACTAGGTTCCGCCAGGATGTTGGCCGTGAAACGGCTCACGGCCGGCCAATCTGACACGTAAAGGCTCGCGCCGTTGTTGGAGGTGTTACCTACGATTGTGTTGAACATCAGGGTGAGTTGACCCTTGTCGTTGGCCACCGCTCCGCCGTTACCGGCGCTGTTGCCGGTCAGCGTATTGTTTATCAGCGTCAGCGAGTTCTCGGTAGTCAGTGCGCCGCCCACGAACAGCCCGCCGCCAGATCCAACGGCACTGTTGCCCTGGATGAGGTTGCCGACCAGGGTCGCCGTCCCGCGGGTGGTCGCCGCTAGGCCACCGGCATTGCCGTTATTGGGCCCGATTGCCTGGTTGTTGACGATCCGGCAATATTCCACGCGGGCGTTCGCAGAGTTGTGCACGAGCACGCCCGCATAGCCCCAGCGTTTGCCGCCGGTGATTGTCAGGTAGCGCAGTGTGACGTTGATCGGGTGGTTGATATCGCTGCTGCCGACATCTATCACGCCTCCCGCGCCCGAGGCGTCCAGCGTCGTCGGGTTCTCGGCCGGATTGGGCTCCTGCCAGGTCTCATCGTCTTGAGTCGAATATCCGCCTTCCAGCGTGAGGGCCTTGCTCAGCACTAGCAACCTGCGCAGGGAGGGATCGCCAGGGTCTTGGCTGAAGGCGCCGCGGCAGGTGCCCGCTACCTTGACGGTGTCCCCAGGATCGGCCTCATCCACCGCTTGCTGAAGCGTGCGGGAACTGGAGCCCGTGTACAACCCCTTCGCGGACTTTGCCATGCAGTTGGCGACCGATATCTGAATCTCATACGCGCCAGAATCACAGAAGTTGGTGCCCGGGCCGGGACGCGGCTGCCCGAGTTGGTCCTTCGTGTACGTCACTCCGCCCACGGCACAGGGCGCGGCGTCGACGGCGACGCTGCTGGACAGCAGCGGGTGGACGCCGTTAGATCCCAGGGGCCCGAGGCCCGGATCGGTCACGCCGGGCTGGTCCATCGAAGCGGTGAACGAACTGACGTCCCCCACGCCGATCACGTTGCCGCCGCCACTCGTGAGACCCGCGACCGATTTCACGTCTCCGCCGTAGACGTCTGCCGCGGTCCGGTTGCGGGCGATAATGCTGCTCGTCGGGCTCGTGGTTCCGGCGCCCGCATACAAACCCGCCCCCTCGGGCGCCTGGTTGTCGGTCAGCGTGGCGAAGCCCAGCGTCGCCGCGCCGCCCTGCACGCGCAGCCCGCCGCCGGAGGTCGTGCCGGTGTTGGCGGAGAGCGTGCTGTTGCGCACGCTCAACGTCCCGGCGGCCAGGTACAATCCGGCCCCATCGGCCGCCCCGTTGTTCTTGACCGTCGTCGCCGTCACGTTCAGGGTGCCGGTGCCCGACACGTGCGCGCCGCCGCCGGTCGTCGCCTGGTTGTCGGTGATCGTGCTGGTGATCACCGTGGTCGTGCCGCCGGCCGCCGCTAACCCACCGCCCACGCCGGCGGCGTTGTCGGAGATCGTCGTCGACGCCAGGCTCACGTTGCCGCCCCAGACGTAGGCCCCGCCGCCGTCGGTGGTCGTCGCGCTGTTGCCATTGTGCGCGATTGTGCTGCCGCTCGCCGTGACCGTCCCGCCGATGGCGGTGAACCCGCCTCCCTTGGCCGCCTGGTTGGTGGCTACGCTCGAGGACGTCAGGTTCAGGGTGCCGCCGGAGACGTAGGCCCCACCACCAGAGTCCTTCGCGCTGTTGTTCTGAACCGTCGAGGACGCCAGGTTCACGACGCCGCCGGAGACATCGGCCCCGCCGCCGAAGCTCGTGGCAGAGTTGCCGTTGCCGGAGATCTGGCTGCCGGTCAGCGTGGTCGTGCCGCCGGCTGCCGATAGACCTGCCCCGTGGTATGCTGAGTTGCCGGTAATCGTAGTGTTCGTCAGGTTCAGGATGCCGGTGCCGGAGAGGTATGCGCCGCCGCCGGCGTTCGTGGCACTGTTGCCCGAGATCTGGCCGCCGGTCAGCGTGGTCGTGCCGCCGGCTGCCGATAGACCTGCCCCGCGGTTGGCCCCATTAGCCGAGATCGTCGGCGAGGTGAGGCTCACGGAGCCGCCCTCTACGTACACCGCGCCGCCGTAGCCGAGTGATTGTTGGTCGGGATCCGAGGCGGTGTTGCTGGAGAAGGCAACTCCGGTCAGGCTCGCCGTGCCCAGGTAGGCCGCCAAGCCGCCTCCATTGAGTGAAGAGTTGCCCGAAATCGTCGCGTTGTTCACGGTCAGCGTGCCGCCGCTCAGGGCCAACCCGCCGCCGCTGGCGTTGGAGCCCGACGACTGGTTGCCCGAGATCACGCCACCGGTCACCCTCGTCGTCCCCCCGCTGTTGCAGATTCCCGCCCCCTGGCGCGCCGAGTTGTTCGAAACCGTTACGCTCTGCAGGGTCAGGGCACCGGTGCCGGACACGTATGCGCCGCCACCGTTTGAGCCCGGTGCGCTGTTGTTGGAGATCGCGCCTCCAGATACCGTCACCGTTCCGGCGCTAATGCGCAGTCCTCCGCCGTCAGCGTCCGCCGCATTGGTGCGGAGGTTGCTGCTGTTCAGGGCCAACGTGCCGCCGGCCAGATAGATGCCGCCGGCCTCGCCGTCTGCCGCATTGTTTTCGATCGTGCTATCGGCGATGGTTAGCGCGCCGCCGCTGACGTACAAGCCGCCTCCGTCGTCGTCGGTCCCCGCCACCTCGCCACTCGACGCGCTGTTGCCGGAGAATGTGCTGCCGCTGATCGACGACGGGCCGCCGGAGCCGTACAGGCCACCGCCCTGGTACGCCGAGTTGCTGGTGACCTGGCAGGAACTGAGCGTGTAGTTGCTGCTCACATAGATGCCGCCGCCCAGCGAGGCCATGCCTTGGCTAGCCGCGCCGACCAGGGCCTGGTTGTCCGTCACCGTGCAGCCCGTCAGGCTCAAGGAGCCGGCAGCATATATGCCGCCGCCGCGCGCGTCCCAGGAGCCGGTCAGGCTGTTCAGGCGGCCGGTCTCATTGCCCGAGATGGTAGAGTCTGTCAGTACCAGGCTGCCGGTAGCGTAGATGCCGCCGCCCATGTACCTCGAGCGGCTGTTGCTGACCGTAACGTTGCTGAGGTTCGTCGACATCGCCGTCCGCACGCCACCTCCCGGGCCTCCGGCCACGCACCCGCCGACCCCTGGTAAGCAGGCCCCGCCCCCCGCCGCCGTCGAATCTCCGTTCGTCAGGGTGAGGTCCTGCAGCGCCAGTGAGCCAGTCGTACCCGGGGCATTCACCATGCGCCCAGAGCCATCTGCGTTCAAGGTCGTCGGGTGCAAACCGGGACTGTGGTCCGTGAAGGCGGTGTTCCAGCCGCCCTGCAAGGTCAGCGTCGCGCCCGCGTTCAGCGTGGGGATGAGAGCTGTCTGCCACATTAGTTGCGAGTTCACGAGCGCGGGCCCGACCCCCGTGCAGGTACCTGCCAACCGGACCGTGCCGCCGGCTGCGCCCAGCGTATCTACCCCGGCCTGCACAGCCGTGGCGTCGACCGACGCGTAGACCGTGCCATCACTGCTGCCGTTGGCGGCGAGCGGAGACGAGAAGCAGACATTCGCCGCGTCTGACCGGGCGGCGAGCCCCTCGACCTCGGCCGCGCTGAGCGCGCGCGTGTATATCCGCGCTTCGTCGATCTTGCCGTCATAATCCCACTCGGCGGTGGAGGGGCGTTTCCGCCCGACCCAAAGATCGCCGCCTCCAGTATACCAGTCGGACGGAGTATCCGCTGCCACCTCAACTCCATCCACGTAGAGCCGCCGGGCGTGTCCGTCGTCGTGGTCGCACACGCAGGCGACGTGATGCCAACTATGCGGGTCAGGCAAGTCATACCTCAGATCGTGGTCCCAGAATGAGCAAATGAGAGTGGCCTGATTCGGGTAGAGGACGGGAGCATCCAGATCGATGCCCAGTTGCAGTCCTTGGTGCGGATCGGGCTGGCCTTGGAAGAATATATTGGACTTGCCCCCGTCCCACTTTATCCAGGCGGCCAGGCTGAAACTTGCATTACTGGCAATATTGGGGCCGGCGTGCATGCTGATCCAGTCGCTTCCGCCGTCGAACGACATGCTGGCCGCGTTGGCCATGAAGCTGGGCGCATGATCAGCAGTCGTCAACGATGGCTGGTCGCCGCCACCGTCGTCACCGAGATAGCCGCTGCGGTTGTGTCCCGACGAATCAGGGGTGGTGGGGGTGTTGACGCCGTCGTTGGTGACCGAGTCGAATTTCCACCAGCCCCAAAGGTAGGGGTCGGTGACCGCGTTTATCGCCAGCGGGGCCGCCGCAGCCTCGGCTACTGCCGGTGCTGCGGGCTCGACTGTCCGCGCGTCCTCGGCGGGGATGGCGGGCGCGGCGGCGAGATCCAACGTGCCGGCGCCGCAGAGCAGGAGAGAGACGATCAGTGTGGCGAACCACCGCCGGGCCCTGACTGAAGTGTGTTTCATGCTACCTTCTCCCTTCTGGTTCAGCCCGCTACTGCGCCGCGCAGACGTCGTAATCCTGGGCGATCAGCTTGTCGCCCGCCAGCATGTGGCGGAGCACGAAGTAGCCCTTGACGGTGATATCGTTCTGGTGCAGGTTTTCCAGCACCTCTGTATAGTTGCCGCCCCAGTTCATCCCGCCCCAGTCCACCTGGTCGCTCAGCTTCTGTAGGTCGGCCGACGCGCCCGCGAAAGTGGGCTGGTCTGTGAGCTCGAGCGTGATCGTCCGATTGACGTCAAACGACTCCCAGTTGTAAGCACTGATCTGGCTGGGGTCGAACGGCTCGAACTTGGCGTCCAGGTTGTCGTGGTCGGGATGGTACTTGTGCAGGAAGGGGTTGAGCGGGTCGTTCGGCTTCACGTCGATGCCGAATTGCATCGCTTTGCCCGCCGCGAAAGTGGACGAGCCCGGGAGGGCACAGCCGATCGAGAGTGCCGGGCTGGTGACGCGCGGGAACGCCAGCCCGCCGGCGGTTTGCGTGTAAGCGTAGTGTGGCAGCAGTTGCGGCAGGCCATCCTGCACCCGCAATATCAGGCGGAAGCGGAACTCACTGCCCTGCCCGTTCTCGAACTTGGTCGGCGCGCCCACCGCGACGTCGCCGCAGGCCACGACCCTGCCCAATCGCTCCGCCGAGACGTTCGCCTTGCCGATCAGGTCTACCATCGCCTTGTCGGCAAGGTCCGTCGCCAGCTGCCCATTGGCAGCCGTGTAGGCCGCCATCTCACTGCCCGGCGCTGCGCACGTCCCTGAGCTGATCCTTACCGTGTGCGCGACTGCATAGCCAAAGTTGAGCGGCGCTTGGACAAGCGTGCCGGTCGCGTCGTGGTAGTAGGGGAGAGTCTCGCCGGCCGGGAGCACTTGCGTCAGGTACGCCTGTGGGGCGACGATGCTGATGCCGTTGCTCCCCATCGTCACGCCCGTTGGGATGCTGTTTTGCGCCACCGTGCCGTCTGGCAGGGCGACATCAAACGACGATGTGTAGCCGGCAGGCACCCCGGCCGAGATGTCGTAAGTGCCGCCGTCGGCCAGGCCCGGGAAGACATACGAGCCATCCGCAGCGGTCTGCTGTCCGGTGCCCCCTAACGAAACGGTGACACCGCTCAAGCCTGGCTCGTCTGCATCGCGCTGCCCGTTCTGATTCTCGTCCAGGAACACGTAGCCGCCGACATACCGCCCGCTCCCCTCGATTGGCCGCACGACGGCGGGCGTGACGGTGGGCAGCGCCAGACTTACTGTCACCGCGACGCTGGTGATCCCTTGAACCGTGTTTTCGTGCAGCTGCGCGGAGCCACTCACCTGGGAGGCGTTCTGCTGCGCCAGGCCGATGGTCACGTCGGCGGTGCCGTTGGTCCTGCCCAACCGCGCCTCGCTCACTTCGTTGACCACCACCTCGCCGACCCAGAGACCGTCATACGAACCCGGTTTCGCCGAGACCGGCACCAGCCAGCGGGAACTGTCCGTGCTGATCTGGAGCAAGTCCTCGGCCGGCGCCGTCAGGTCAGCCGAGGTCACCTGCAGGACGATGAGCTGCGCCCCTTTGGGCTCGAGTGTGATCGGCTCGGCAAGCGCGGCCGTCGTCTCATCGCCGCCCGGGTTCTCCACCCGCTCGATCGTCAGCGAGCCGCCGGCCAGGCTGAGATCCACCGTCACCGGAGAGGCCAACAGGTTCTCGATCTGGAACGTCTGCCGTCTGCCCTGGAGGCCGGCAAGAAACGTTATGCCGTCGCTCGGCACTTGCTGCAGGTCAAGTGGGGCAGCGAAGTTCTGGGACCCGTCTGCCCCCGGGTCGGCGTAGTAAACCAGGTAGCTCTGGCCGTGCTGCAGCGCCACCTGGTCCCCCAATATCGTCCACGTGCCCTGGCTCGTCAGGGCACGAATTTCGCCGATCGGCGAGGCCGCCTTGATGCTGCCGACCGTTGCGCCGGCGCCGGGCAGCAGCGGGAAGCCGGCCAGATTGTAGGCGGCGAGCGCCCAACGGAGATGGCCGGGAACGGGTTTGCCCGAGACCGAGAACTGGCACGGATTGCAGGTACCGGAGAGATCGTCCTTCAGCTTGACCAGGTAGCCGGTGTTGGCGTGCAGGGCATAGAGGTTGGTCAGGAAGCCCTGCGACTGGCCATCATCGCCCACTTTCTGGACCGGTACGAAGCGTTCCCAGCCGGGCGCATCCCACAACCCCTCGCTCGGATCGATCATGTAATCCTTGTGCGAGACCGGTTGGTTGTAGGCCCAGACGCTCTCGAGCGCGCCGCTAGCCGCCAGGCCCGCGAACACCGCCTCCATGGTGGACTTCTCGGGGACACCATTGGGACCGATGGCCGAAGGGTTGACGGGCTCCACGCCCAAGTAGACCGCGTTCCAGCCCGCGCCTAACGTGAAGGTCTGCTCCACCGTCGCGCCGGAGATGTTTTCGTCCACGCTCACCAAAGCTGCGGGCAGACTCGCCTGTGGCGCGGCTTGAGGGATGGCCGGAGGCGCCTGGGGGGCTTCAGCCGCGACCTGCAGCTGCGTGAGCAGCGTCGGCGCGGAGAGACGGATGCCTGCGATGACCAACAGCAGGATCAGGACGGCCGCGATCCCACTGTAGTTGCGTCTTGCGTTCATCAGCTGAACCTCCTGGGGCCTCACTAGCGGGACAAGAATGGAAGGAAGGTCTTCTGACGCGGGAGAGGCGGCAGGACCATCACCTCGCCGCTAAGCGCCGTGTGCGCCAGCGGCTTTCCGTCGACGTCGGCGAAGGTTTCCACCTCCAGGCCGACCGTGGTGAGCGTTTCGGTCGTCACGTCCGCCACAGCCTGCCAGGAAATGTTTGCCAGCATGACCGGGGTATCAGCAGCGGTCACGCCCGTCAGCGAAATGGCGTTAAAACGCACGGCGTCATTCACCCCGTCACCGTCTTGATCGACGCTCGTGTTGCAAAGCCCGACGTCGAAAGCGAGGCTGCGAGCGCAGCCGACGGGCTTGATCAGCGCGGGATCATAGGTCACCAGCACCGTGGCCGCGCCCAGTTTCTGAACGCCTGCCACCTGTACCGGCAGCGGGGCTGCCAGCCCGCTGGCATATAGACTGCCACCGGCTGCCGAGACAAGCGGAGCCGTGCTGGCCCCAGTGCGGGGCGCCGTGTACGCGGCCAGCCACACGCACATGAGGACCAGCCAGATCCGCCGCTGGGATCGTCGCCGCAGTGACCACATTGTCGAGCTCCTTCGGGTTAGGGCTCCTTCTTCTCGAGGCTGCCCGCGCCACGAACCTTGAGTTCCGTTTCCAAGTATGTCTCGACGTCTGTCAGGCAGGGGAAGGAACGGCCAAGCATGCCGTCGCCGGCTTCCTTAACCGTGAAGCGCCAAACGGGCTCGTCGCCGGCTTTCGCGGCCTCTACCTGCCAACAACGAATCAGGAAGCACCGGTACTGGCGCGCCTTTCCGTCGTGGGATCTCCATCCTTCGCGTGGTCGCATGCGTGCCTCCGCCCGGCGTGAGTGGAACGCCACGGCCCTGTTTATCATAAGCCCGTGCCAGGAACGTGACACGTGCGCACGAAATGCGCAATATACAAGGGCGATCGCGTGACAGACGCGTGATCAGCGAAAACTGCAAGGATTAATACTATTGGCAGAACCGGCATTCCGTGATATAGTGAGCCGACGATCGTTCTTGTGACTGAAAGCGGCTCTTGATGGCTCGACTGGAAGTACGCCTGCTGGGCGGCTATCGGGTTGATTTGAATGGCGAGCGAGCGTACGGTTTTGAGACGGACAAGGCTCGGGCCCTCCTGGCCTACCTGATGGTCGAGAGGAACCGCCCCCACCGTCGAGAAACCCTGGCAAGCCTTCTCTGGCCAGATCGGCCCGATGCAGTTGCGCGCGCTAACCTTCGGCAGACGCTGGCGCGGCTGCGCCGAGCGCTGCGTGATGCTGGCGAGCCGCGCTTTCTGTTCGTGACCCCCCATGGCCTTCAATTCAACGCAGCCAGCGACTACCTCCTGGACGTGGCCGAGTTGGAGGCGTACGGACGCTCGCCGGCTCGCCACGCTCAGCTTCTGCCCTCCGCGCTGTGCTCCGACTTCCTGGCCGGTTTCGCCATCCCCGACAGCGAAGCCTTCCAGGCCTGGCTCCTGAACGAGCAGGAATACTGCCACCGTCTGGTCATCGACATCCTGGAGGAGCAGTGTTCACACTGGGAGGAGGTCGGCGCCTACGAACAGGCGGCGGCCGCCGGGGCGCAGATGATCCAGGTCGAACCGTGGCTGGAGGAAGCGCATCGGCGCTGTATGCGTGACCTGGCCCTGGCCGGCCGGCGCGAGGAAGCACTCCACCGGTACGATCTGTGCCGCGGCGCGCTGCAAGCGGAATTGGGGGCCGAGCCCGGTCCGAGCACGCAGGCGCTCTACGTGGACATCCGCGATGGGGCGCCGGTCTCGGTGGTGGGCAGGGACAGGTTGGCCTGCTCGCGTCATACTTCGGAGCCGGTGGCCCGTTTCGTCGCGCGCGAGGCTGAGTGCGGGCAGCTCAGCCTGCATCTCGTCTCAGCACTGCGCGGCGAGGGACGGGTCGTCCTTGTCAGCGGGGAGGTGGGCAGCGGCAAGAGCGCGCTGCTCGAAGCCTTCGCCGCCGCAGCGATGGCCGAGAATCCCGATCTACTGGTCGCCGGCGTTCGGTGTTACCCTGGCGGCAGCGCTGACCCCAACGCACCACTCCGTAGGCTCGGCGAGATCCTCTTTGGCGACCTCGACTCGGACTCGACATGGTGGATACCAGATAGCGACCAGGCGAGCCGCCTGAGGCAGGTGTCCGAGGACGCCTTGACCGCCCTCGTCGACTGCGGCTGCGACCTGATCCACTCGTTTCTGCCGGCACGATCGATCCGGCGCCGGTTCGAAGCGCTGCCTGCCCGCTCTGCCGGCTCGGCCAAGATGCCAGACTGGGACGAAGGGTTGAAGGCGGCAACGTGGCCCGGCGGCCCTCGATCACTTGCCCGCCCAGGGCCGGCGAGCCCTGACAACCCGCAGGATCAGCTCATCTGCGCACTAGCCGCGCTCAGCCGGAAGCATCCGTTGCTGCTGTTGTTCGACGATCTGCAGTGGGTGGACGAGAGCACGGCATCCTTCCTCTTTCGCCTGAGCAAAGACCTCGTCGGCTGCCCCGTTCTGGCGCTCGGCGCATACCGGCCCACGGCTGTTGCCATAGGCCAGACCGTTCCCCACTCTTCCGAACGTGTGCGCCATCCGCTCGCGCGGATGATCAATGAACTGCGCCTCCACGCGGGGGAGATTGTCATCGACCTGGATCGCGCGGATGGCAAAGCCCTGCTCGAGGCTTTGGTAGACATGGAGCCCAACCGGCTGGGAGCGCCATTCCGGGACGCCCTCCTGGCGCACACCGACGGCCACGCGCTCTTCACCGTCGAGACCCTGCGCAACCTTCAGGAGCGAGAGGTACTCTTCAAAGACGAGGCGGGGCGTTGGGTAGCGCGTGACGACCTGGACTGGGGCGCGCTGCCGGTCCGTGTCGAGGCGGCCATCGCGGAACGCATAGATCGTCTGCCCGCCGTCTCCCATCGCATCCTCTCCATAGCCAGCGTGCAAGGGGATGCGTTCTCGGCGGAACTGGTTGCCGAGCTGGCTCACTCTGCCGTCGCGGATGTTGTGGCATGCCTGAGCGGAAGCCTCGCCCGTGAGCACCGCCTGGTCTTGCCCGGCACCGTTCATGTGGTACACGGCGTCCGGCGTTCTGTTTATCGCTTCGCGCACCATCTGTTCGGGAAGTACCTCTACGATCAGCTCGATCCGATTCAGCGTGGGCAGCTGCATCGCCAGGTGGCGGCGGTGCTGGCGCGCCAGGTCGAAGATGACGCGGTCGAGCGGGAACAACTGAGCGCGCAGCTCGCCTGGCACTACGAGTGCGCGGGGATGAGGCTGGAGGCAGCGCAGACCTTGTATCAGGCAGGCCGCCGGGCGATGAGCCTCTCCGCATTTCGGGAGGCGATCCAGCGCTTTGAGCAGGGTCTGGCACTGTTGCACGGCGAGCCGGCGACGCCAGAGCGCGCGCGGCTGGAACAGCAGTTGGTCCTGGGTTTGCTAAGCCCTCAGCGAAGCCTCAAAGGCTGGGAGATCGCCGGCTATCAGAGCAACCTGGCGCGCGCACGCCAGATCGGCGCGGGCGAAATGGACTCCCGGCAAGGACTGCTGCTCGTCCTGGCCGAGATGGAGCGCCTGATGGTGCAAGGCCACTATGCGGAGGCACTCGCCTCGGTTGATCGGGCGCGCGCCGCGGCTCAGGCATCGGGCGATCTGACGTTGCTGCCCATACTTTTGGCGAATGCGGGCACAATCCATTGCCTCCTGGGTCAACTCCAAACCGGGCTGCCGCTGCTCGAAAGCGTCTTGGCCTGGCAAACCGCCGAACGGTGCGCCGAGTTGCGCCAGTGGAACGGCTGGGACCTTGGCGTGATCGCGATGACCTGGTCGGGTGCCGCCTACTGGCTGACCGGCTATGGCGAGCGCGGCATTGCACGCTGCCAGGCAGCAGTGAATGCAGCGCAAGAGCGCAGTGACCCACTGGGTTTGGCCTTCGCGCTGGCATACTCGCTAGTTCTGCAGGTCCTCTCGGGGGGCAAACCGGCCGAAGCCGAGCCGCACGTGGCACGATTGCGCCAATTGGCGCTGGACAACGGCTTTGAGTGGTGGCGCGTGTTCGCAGAGATCCTGGCGGGGCGCCTGATGCTCGACCGGGGAGAGATCAGCGGGGGCATCGAGCTGTGTGGAGCTACGGTAGCGGCCTGGCAGGGATCGGGCATGCAGATGGGGCTGCCGATACTTGTCGCCTTGATCGCCGGGGGATGCCTGCGTGCCCGTCAGAGGCTTCCGGCGGGCCAGCAAGCGGCCAGGGAGAGGTTGCTCGGGGCCGGATCTGCTTCTTTGGAAATGGTCTCTCATCTGCCGGGCCTACGTGATGGATGGATCGCCCCTGAGCTGAATCGCTTGCGTGGTGAGCTGCTGTTTGCGCGTGATGGCGAGGCCGCCGCTCCCGAAGCGCTCGGCCGCTTTCGCACTGCAGTCCGGCTTGCGCAGCAGCACGGCACGCTGGTCTGGGAGCTGCGTGCGGCCCTGAGCACGGTGCGCCTGCTGCGGGCAATCCGTGGTGAAGGCGACGCGGAACTGATTGCGGCGCTGGACCATCTGCGTCTCGTCTATGGGATGTTTACCGAGGGGTGGTCTGGTCCTCCTGACTTGCAGGAAGCAGCGATGCGCTTGGGGACGGCGGAGGGTACCCCAGAGAGCGGGGTCGCGCCGATGCCGGCATCGATCACGGTCCCCGGGTGACCAGCCGTCCCTTTTCTATCTCAAGCGGCGTCGTAGCGCTGCCACCACTTATCGTCGACGTCTGCCGCATACCACGCGCTCCAAGGGCGCGCGTGCTGGTGAGCGATCTGCGAGAGCTCGTCCAGACGGCGGGCGGCCTCGCCGGCCAGGAAGCGTGTCCGGTCCTCGCCGCGCAGGGTGCCGGCTTCCTTCCAGATCGAGCGTCCCGCCAGGAAGCCCGACGCGCCGCCCCGGCAAGCCAGGCCCACCTGCCGGCAGAAAGTGTCGTGGTCCACCGCCGCGCTGAGGACCATCCAGGGCACACCCGCCGCCGTAGTGACGTCCTCGCAGGCGGCCAACAGGCGGCCTTCATCCTTCTCGAAACCCATGTCAGCCGGGAACTCGGCCTTCAAGGCGTCCACCCCCAAAGGGCACAGACGGCGCGCTGACTCGGCCACAACCCAGGGGCGGGTGGCGGCGTAAGCGGCCGTGTCCGCCTTGACGGCCGGATCGGGAGAGTAGGTCAAAACTTCGAGGACCAGCGGGATGTCGTTGGCCCGGCAATCGGCGGCCACGCGGCTCAACAGCGCCTCTTGCAGGGGCGCGGCCTCGGCCTGGGGATGGTAGTAGAGCAGCAGCTTGACCGCGGAGGCGCCCAGACGGCGGATCTTCTCGACGCTCCAGCCCTCGACCAGGCGGGCGCGGCGCGCCTGTGCCGTTCCCAGGTAGCCGGATTCCTCGATCGTCACCAGCAGGCCGGCCTGGCCCGGCAGGGCATCCTGCGCGATCACCTGCGGCACGCCGTAGGTGACATCCGTCAAAAAGGCGCTGGCGTGCGGCGTCAAGGCACGCGCGACGGCGACCTTGAACTCGGCCAGCTCGCGATAGCCGATGCGCTCGGGGTTCTGCGGATCGAGCAGCTTGCGCAGCGACTCGCGATGGTCCAGTGCCAGGATTGTGAAAACGCCGTCCCGCGCGATCTGCTGCAGTCCGCGGTACTTGCCGAGCGATAAGGCTTGCTTGGGCATCAGTCGTCTGTTCCTCTCATTCTCCGGAGGCGGTCCCCACCATCAAGCTCACCAACTCGTCAGCGCTGGTGATCTTGGTCGTACGCTCGCCGACCTTGCGACCACGGCGCATGACGACGATGCGGTCGGCGACCGCAAAGACGTCCTGCATATTGTGGCTGATGATGATCACCGGCACGCCCCGCTCCCGCAGCGTGCGCACCAGCGCCAACACTTTGCGCTGCTCGGCCACGCCCAGCGCCGCAGTCGGCTCGTCCATGATCATGAGGCGCGCGTTCCAATAGACGGCGCGCGCGATGGCCACGGATTGCCGCTGACCGCCTGACATCTGGCGGATGGGGCGGCGCAGGTCAGGGATCTGGATGTCGAGCTGATCCAGCACGGTGGCCGATTCCTTGAGCATTGAGCGCCGGTCGACCACGTCCACCAGCCCGAGCAGCTTATGCACGGGCTCGCGCCCGAGGAAAATGTTGACCGTGGCGTCGAGATTCTCGCACAAGGCCAGGTCCTGGTAGATTGTCTCGATACCGCGGCTGCGGGCTTCCGCCGGACTGGCAAAGGTCATCTCCTTGCCGTCCAGGAAGATCTGCCCGCCATCCGGCCGCAGAACGCCCGAGACCATCTTGATGAAGGTGGACTTCCCGGCGCCGTTGTCGCCCACCAGCCCGATTACCTCACCGGGGTAGACCTCCAGGCTGACCTGGTCGACCGCCACCAGGCCGCCGAAGTGTTTGTAAAGCTCAACCGCCCGTAGAATGGGCTGCCTATCCTGCATGGGGTTTCTTCCTTACTTGATCAGCTGTGCCCTGGCCTGGTCGACGAGGACGGCCAGGATGATAACCGAGCCGATGGCCACGTACTGCCAGAAGCCGTTGATGCCGAGGATCACGAAACCATTCTGGATCACCGCGATGATCAGCGCCCCGATCAGCGTGCCGAGGATCGAGCCTTCGCCGCCAAACAGCGAGGCCCCGCCGATCACCACTGCGGCGATCGAATCCAGCAGCAGCGCCTCGCCTGCGTTGGCTGCCCCATTGCTGAAACGCAGCGCAAACAAGATGCCCGCCACCGCCGCCATCACTGCCGAGAGCACGTAAACCTTGGTCAGGTGGTTCTTGACGGGGATCCCGGCGCGGGTGGAGGCTTCCTCGTTGCCGCCGACCGCATAGGTGTACAGGCCGAAGCGCGTCCGCCGCAGCAACCAGGCGCAGAGCAGCACCAGGGCCACCATCAGCAGCACCGGGTTGGGCAAAATGCCGACCACATCGCGGATCTGCGCGCCCTGTACGCCGGCGGGTACGTGAAAGAAAGTCACTGCGCCCTTGTATAGGTAGAGCAGGTAGCCGTTGCCAAGCTGGCCAACCGGCAAGTACACCGGTATGGGCAGGCCGCCGGACAGGACGAAGCCGAAACCGCGTGCGATGCTGTACATGCCCAGTGTGACGATGAACGCCGGCACACGCAGGCGCGCGATGATCAGTCCGTTGACCAGACCGGCCAGTCCGCCTGCGGCAAGGCCGGCCAGCATGCCGATCGCCACTGTGGCCGGCAGGGGCATCTTTGGCCCCAGGATCTGAAAGACCATGGCCGTGGCCACCGAGGCCAGCCCCATGACGTAGCCGGTCGACAGGTCGATCCCGGCAGCGATGATCACGAAGGTCTGGCCCAGGCCCATGATCAGCACGATGGCCATGTTAGCCAGGATGCTCTGGAAGTTGAAGGCCGAGAAGAAGCCCGGGCCGGTGAGCGAGAAGAAGACCAGTAGCGCGAGCAGGAAGAACCATGCCCAGGCCTGGCCCACAACGCCGAGGGCGCGGCGGGTGATGCCTGGGGTAGCTGTGGCCGGCGCGGCAGAGACCCCCGATGCTTTCATATGGCTTGTTCTCTCATGCGATTATACGTAGCGGACCGGGCGCCTTTGCCCGGGCGCCCGGTCCTGACCTATGGTAGTATTACCATCCCATACTAACACACGCACGGGCGGCCCGCAAGAGGGTTTAACGGGCTGCCTTGGGCGATCTGCGGACCGACCGTTGGCCGTGCGTGTGCCCGAAGGCTTACTGGCTCTTGTAGATCGCCGCCTGGGCCTCCGGTGTGTCGACGTTGTCGCGCGTGATCACCACATAGCCGGTGGGGATCCGCTTCGGGATGCCGACGTCGAGCCCCTGAAGCGCCAGCGAGGCCGCATTGACCGCGTCCATGCCGATGTCGGCGGGTTTCTGGGCGATGACGATGTCGACCACGTTGTTACGCAAGTCGTTGATGGCCGATTCGGGGGCGTCGAAGTTGGCGATCTTGACGACGCCGGTCAGGCCGGCGTTCTTGACTGCCTGGGCTGCGCCCTCGGCCGAGAACAGGTTGGTGCCGAAGATGGCGCTCAGTTTGGGGTTGCGCTGCAGGACGGCGGCGGTCTGCTGGGCGGCGGTGGCGGCGCTGTCGCCGTTGTAGTCGACGCCCTGCAGGGTGACCTGGCCGTTGGTGGCGTCGATGGCGTTCTTGCAGCCCTGTTCGCGCTGGTCGGTAGTGCTGATGCCGGGGTTGACGTTCTGGATGTAGATCGAGCCTGTGCCGCCGATAGCCTTGATCAGGGCGTTACAGGCGATCTCGCCGCCCTGGACGTTGTCCGAGCCGATGTAGGAGAGTGGGAAGGTGACGGGGCCGTTGACGTAATCGCCATCCCCGATGAAGGTATCCACCGAGATGACGGGGATACCGGCGTCATTGGCCCGCTTCATCGGCTCGATCAGCGATTGCTTGTCGGTGGCGGCGATGAGCAGAGCGTCAACTTTCTTGGCGATCATCGCGTCGACGATTGGCGTCTGCTGGACGGCGCTGAATTGCTGCGGTCCATCGACCGTCAGGTCCACCCCGAGTTGGTCGGCCATCGCGCGCGCGCCCTTCTCCATCGTCACGTAGAAGGCATCGCCCTTTACGCCGACTACCAGTGCCAGTGTGGCCGATGTCAGCGCTTCAGGCGCCGGGCCGGGTGTGGCTGCGCTCTTGTAGATGGCCGCCTGCGATTCGGGCGTATCGACATTGTCGCGCGTGATCACCTGGTAGCCCGTCGGCACGCGTTTGGCCAGCGCCGTGGTCTGCCCGTGCAGCGCCATGTAGGCGTAGTCCACGGCAATCGCGCCGATGTCGGCGGGTTTCTGGGCGATGACGATGTCGACCACGTTGTTACGCAAGTCGTTGATGGCCGATTCGGGGGCGTCGAAGTTGGCGATCTTGACGACGCCGGTCAGGCCGGCGTTCTTGACTGCCTGGGCTGCGCCCTCGGCCGAGAACAGATTGGTGCCGAAGATGGCGCTCAGTTTGGGGTTGCGCTGCAGGACGGCGGCGGTCTGCTGGGCGGCGGTGGCGGCGCTGTCGCCGTTGTAGTCGACGCCCTGCAGGGTGACCTGGCCGTTGGTGGCGTCGATGGCGTTCTTGCAGCCCTGTTCGCGCTGGTCGGTAGTGCTGATGCCGGGGTTGACGTTCTGGATGTAGATCGAGCCTGTGCCGCCGATAGCCTTGATCAGGGCGTTACAGGCGATCTCGCCGCCCTGGACGTTGTCCGAGCCGATGTAGGAGAGTGGGAAGGTGACCGTCCCGGTGACGTAGTTGCCATCGCCGATGAAGGTGTCCACCGAGATGACGGGGATACCGGCGTCATTGGCCCGCTTCATCGGCTCGATCAGCGACTGCTTGTCGGTGGCGGCGATGAGCAGAGCGTCAACTTTCTTGGCGATCATCGCGTCGACGATTGGCGTCTGCTGGACGGCGCTGAATTGCTGCGGTCCATCGACCGTCAGGTCCATGCCGAGCAGGTTCGCTTCGGTGCGCGCACCGCGTTCCATGGTGACGTAAAAGGCATCACCCTTCACGCCCTGGACCAGCGCTACGGTGAATTTCTTGCCCGGGGCTGCCGGAGCGGCTGCTGCGGCCGTGGGTGCGGGCGCTGCCGTCGGTACGGTCGCGGTGGTGGCCTCAGTCGGAGCGACGGGCGCAGAACTGGGACCGGCGACGGTCGGAGCGGGAGCCGTGGTCGCGACAGGCGCCGCAGGCGCCTGGCTGGAAGCTGCCGGCGCGGTTGTGGCCGGCGCACAAGCCGTGACGACCATGCCCAGCACGGTGACTACGGCAAGGACGGAGAGCAACTGCGATCGACGACGAGCGAGCATACAACCCTCCTTCTGAGTTAGAAAGACACAATTAGTATAAATCTCAAGCAATATGTTGTCAATAGATTATTCCAGCAAGCACAATGAAAGTCCCCTTCCTCGACTGAGGGAGGGGACGCCTGAAGTGTGGCCTTTGACTTTGCAGGTGCAGTCGGACTTGTACAGGAGGCAGCGCATAGCGATTGGATCGACGCCGGTCAGCGCGGGAACCTGTGAATCCGGCGGATAGACAGTGTTGCTGAAGGCCCAAGCGGTGGACCGCGTCCGAATCAGGCCGGCAGTCATGAGTGGCGGGTAATGGGCTTCGGCGAGGCCCAGCGGGTCCTCAGGTGGGGTGTTCGGGCGATCAGGAGCCGGGACGCAGCCCGCCTGTCAGCGCTGGTCGGGCGCGGGCGAGTGCTGTTTCAGCAGTAGCGGTACCTGCGCCGCAATCTCGTCCCGCACGGCGCGAAAGGCCGCCAGGACCTCTTCTTCGCTGCCCTGCACGGCGGCCGGATCGTGGAAGCCCAGGTGGACGCGCCGGCCGCGGCCCAGCCAGACCGGGCAGGTTTCGGCCGCGGCATCACACACGGTCACGACCAGGTCGAGAGGCAGATCACGAAACTCATCTGCCGGCTTAGAACGGCCCGCGTGTTCGATGCCGATCTCGCGCAACGCGCGCAGGGCCATGGGATGGACGTAGCCGGCCGGTTTGGTTCCCGCGCTGACCGCTTGCCAGTCCTCTCCCAACCGTGCATTGACGATCGCCTCGGCCATCTGGGAGCGGGCCGAATTGCCGGTACAGAGAAACAACACCTGGCGTTTCATAGCTCCCGAACTGTATGCCACTGGGCATAGGCTGTCAAGTCTGCAGTTGCTCCAGTGTTGTTGCTCAGGGAAAATGTCCGTATACTTGAGGTATGGGGACAATCACCTTGAACGACAAACAACAACGTGAAGCTGAGATTCTTACCCGTCTAGAGGCGGGAGCACTGGACATGGAGATGGCGGCTGGCTGCAAGCCGGATCTACGCTCGAGCTTTGGCGTTTGGCACCACGCTCGCGTCCGGGGCTCAGAGCCCTGCCTGCAGCTTGCGCACCATGGCCTGCGCGGCCTCGAAGTCGGGGTCCAGGGAGGCCGCCTGGGTCGCGCAGCGCAGACTCGCCGGCAGATCGCGCAGGCAGTAGTAGCATAGGCTGAGGTTATACAGGGTCTTGGCCTCGCGTCCGTGGAGCGCCAGAGACCGTTCGAAGTACTCCGCTGCCTGGACGTAGTCACCCAGCTTGTAGAGCAGCACGCCGAGATCGTATGGCAGGTCATACTGCTCGCCGATCGGGAAGTAGTTATCCCACAGGCCGTCGATGCCCTCACGCAGCTCCTCTTTGACTGCCGGAGAAGCGGACGGCGCGCCTGCCAAGAGGTCGGCAAAGCAAGACTGGTAGACCTTGGGGTCCCAGCGGCTGAGGCGGAGCAGCGCCAGGCACTGCTCGGGCGTCAATGGGGTGTGCTCACCGTCGAGCAAGCTCTGCAGGAGGTAAAAGTCCTCCGGGCCGAACTCGGCCAGGGCTTCGTCGTACGCCCGGCGGGTTGCCGCGAAGGCGCCCGCCGGCTTCCCAAGCGCAAGAGCGCAGGCCTCAAGGTACAGGTGGCGGTGGGGCGCGTGCAGCGCCAAGCCGCCTTGCCTGGCAAAATACTGTCCCAGCGCGTGATAGTTCACTCCCATCGAGAAACTGCCGTGCACCTCGAAGCCCGGCTCGAGCCTGCCCTGCAAGTCCTCCAGCCGGTGGTAGCCCTTGTCGGCGCTCAGTAGCAGCAACCCACCTTGTGGCCGGGCTGCGGCGGGCAGGCGGCTTAGGAATTCCAGACAGCGCAAGGCAGCGCACGGAAAGGCCAGGGCGGTTTCGTTCAGCGCTTGCCGATAGTAGTCGAGCAGCCCGTCCAACTCCTCGTCACCATAATAGCTGCTCGTGAGTGGGCGGCGCCGGTAAGAAAGCCGGGCGTGCTCCAAGATCGACGGCTCTCCCTGGGCAGCCCCTTCGTGTGCCTGAAGCGAAACCAGGCTCTCGCTGAGATGCCCATCTTCGACGTAGAAAGCGTCTTGTGGGATGCTGTCGAAGAAATAGTTGGCGATCAGGATCAGTGGGTTGCTGAGGCTGCCGCGACCCAGTCTCGTCCCCGCGTGCCGCAGGACCAAGTCGTCTGGCTTCGTCGCCTCGAAGTGGGCAAAGTCCAGCCGGCCGGCGGCCACCAGCGGCTGCAGGGACGGGTGCGTCTCCCAGAAATCCAGCAGCGCCGGGTTGTATTCTGTCATGACATACTTGATGGGTGGCTGGCCGGGGTCGGGCAATGCGGAGCCCGGCGGGCTGGCCGGCGCGACGAAGGGGGAGGCAGCCGCCGTCAGGCGATGCAGGAAGTGGTAGGCGAAGCGACCCGAGCCCGCGCCCAGTTCGACGATATACACCGGCTCCTCGGGATCGAGGGCCTTCCCGGCCGGTCCGGCCTGCCAGTCCTCGAGGAAAGCGCGCGCCACGCGCGCGAAGGCGGCCGCGATGAACGGGTTGCTCGTCACCCACATCGGCACCGCCCCTCCGCTCCAGGCCTTAATACCTGCCTGGTCGAAGTAGGCACGCTGCAGGTTCCAGAGCACGCTCTGTGACAGCGGCACTGGCTCCTCTAAGGCGACGTACTGCGTCGCTCCTGCCGTTTGCTTTGCCTCCATCCAGTCCTAAGCCATCTCCAGTGCTACACTGCGCCGCGGCGGGCCCGCCGCGTTGCGGCCCCCGGCTGTCGGACCCGCAAGAAGGCGAAGTGCGCAAGGGTGGGTCCCAGCGGCGCGGATTGGCCGGCATTCGCAGCGGCATTATACCATCCGCGGCGGCATGGTCCCCCTTAGGGTCTGCCAAGCATCGACCGATCACTGATGCGCAGAGATCGCAGGCCATCGGTGATATAATGATCCAGACCTCAGGCTTACGACGGGGACAGGAGGGGGGCAGTCCGAAGCACTGAGAAGTGGTACGCCCCCCACGGCCTTCATGAAGAGGAGGAATGCTAAGGTGAGTGAATCGAGTTCGTCCGATCCGTCCGAACCAACGCCGCTCTTCCGCGATCCCTCACGCTCTCTCGCCGAGCGCGTCCGGGACTTGCTCTCCCGGCTGACGCTGAAGGAAAAGATCGGCCAGATGTGCAACGCCTGCCCGGCCATCCCGCGCCTGGGCATCCCCGCCTACGACTACTGGAGCGAGGCTCTGCACGGCGTGGCGCGCAACGGCCGCGCTACCGTCTTCCCTCAGGCCATCGGCATGGCTGCCACCTGGGACCCCGCGCTCGTCCAGCGCATTGCGAGCGCCATTAGCGACGAGGGCCGCGCCAAGTTCCATGAGGCTCTGCGCCGCAATGGCGGCAACCTGATCTACCAGGGCCTCACCTTCTGGTCGCCGAACGTAAACATCTTCCGTGATCCACGTTGGGGACGCGGCCAGGAAACCTTTGGTGAGGACCCGTTCTTGACCGGCGAGATGGGCTCTGCCTTCGTGCGCGGCCTGCAGGGCGACGACCCGCGCTACCTCAAGACGGCGGCCTGCGCCAAACACTTCGCAGTCCACAGCGGCCCCGAGAAGGAACGCCATACCTTTGACGCTCGCGTCTCGCAACGCGACCTCTACGCCACCTATCTGCCCGCTTTCAAGCGGCTCGTGACAGAGGCGAAGGTTGAGGCGGTGATGGGCGCCTACAATCGGACAAACGGCGAGGCCTGCTGCGCCAGCCAGACGCTCCTGGGCGAAATCCTGCGGGGCGAGTGGGGTTTCCAAGGACATGTCGTGTCGGACTGCGGGGCGATCAACGACATCCACGCGCACCACCACCTCACCGCGGACGCTGCCGAGAGCGCGGCCTTGGCTGTCAAAGCCGGCTGTGACAACAGTTGTATCTGCACCTACGAGCACCTGGGCGAGGCGGTCGAGCGCGGCCTGATCACAGAATCGGAGATCGACCTGGCCCTCGGCCGAACATTGGCCACGCGCTTCAAGCTGGGCATGTTCGACCCCGAGGACCAGGTGCCTTACGCCGCCACTCCCATGAGTGTGGTCGGCTCTGAAGAGCATCGCCGGCTGGCCTATGAAGCCGCTCTGAAGTCGATCGTGCTGCTGAAGAACAAAGACGACATCTTGCCGATCGGGGCACGGGCGGGCAGGCCCGTTCGCAACATACTACTGGTCGGGCCGAACGCCGCCAGCCTCGAAGTGCTGCTTGGCAACTATCACGGCCTGAGCGATCGGCTGGTCAGCTTGCTGGAGGGTATTGCCGGGCGCGCGCCTGAGGGTGTCAAGATCGGCTACCGGTCGGGTTGCGAATTGGTCGCCCCCAATCGCACTACAGGAGACTGGTCGCTTTATGAAGCCGCCGCGGCGGACCTGGTGATCGCCTGCATGGGCCTGTCCCCATTGCTCGAAGGCGAGGAAGGGGACGCGATCTTGTCGGCCGAGAACGGCGACCGGTCCGACATCGGTTTGCCGGCGTCGCAAGTGGCCTACCTGAACAGGCTGCTCGGGCTTGGCGCACGTGTGGTTCTGGTGCTGACCGGCGGCAGCCCGATCGCGCTTGGCGACCTGGAGGAGCGGGTCGCGGCGATCCTTTACGCCTGGTATCCCGGCCAAGAAGGTGGGCGAGCGCTGGCCGACGTGCTGTTTGGCGCGGCTGCGCCGTCCGGCAAGCTGCCGCTGACCTTTCCGCGATCGCTGGCGCAACTGCCACCGTTTGATGACTATCGCATGGCCGGCCGCACCTACCGCTACGCTGCCTACGAGCCGCTCTATCCCTTCGGCTTCGGTCTCGGCTACACGCGCTTCGAGTACCGCGAGCTTCGCCTCTCTGAGCCCCCGATCGCGGCGGGGCAGGGCCTGCAGATCAGCCTGAAGCTGGCCAATGCCGGGACGGTGGCGGGTGACGAAGTAGTTCAGGTATACATAAGCGATCTGGCGGCCTCGGTCGAAGTGCCTCTGGCGAGCCTGGTGGCCTTCCGGCGGGTATCCCTGGCCGCGGGCGAGAGCCGGGTGCTGGATTTCTGCATCACGCCCGAGATGATGATGTTGGTCGATGACGAGGGCCGGCAGAAATTGGAGCCGGGGGTCTTCCGGCTGACTGTCGGCGGCTGCTCTCCGGGCGCGCGCGGCCTGACCCTGGGTGCGCCGCAGCCGGTGAGCGCGACCTTCGAGGTCAGGGGGTGAATCTCAGATCCGCCCGTGCTCCTGTAGCCACTCGACCGCCTCGCGCACGCCCTCCAGGGAACTGTAGCGCGGCTGGTAGCCGAGCAACCGTTGCGCTTTGGCGATGCTGCAGTTGGGGCTGTGTGCGATGTGGTCCCAGGTAGCCGCGGCGTCCTCCTCCGACGCGCTGGTGCGCCATTCTTCCCAGGGCACGAAGCGGAGATCGGCCGCCTGGCCGTACCAGGCGGCCATCGCCTCGGCATAGCCGCGCAGCGTGAGCGCAGCCGGGGAGACGACGTGAAAAGACTCGCCAACGGCGTTGCTCCAACGGGCGGTCGCCAGCGCAAAGGCCTGGGCTACGTCGTCGGCGTGGACGTGATGCACCGTTTCCATGCCCAGGTTCGGCAGGGCCAACTCCTCGCCGCGCGCCAGCCGGCCGAAAACCTTCGGCTCAAAATTCCCTTGTGGGTTCACGATATTCCAGCCGGGGCCGACGATGTGCCCGGGGTGCAGAACCGTCGCCGGGAAGCTGTAGCTGCGGGCCTGTTCGAGCAGGTAGGCTTCGATGGCGGCTTTCTGGACGCCGTAGTCCCCGAAAGGCCGGCGGGGCTGCTCCTCCGTTGTTGGGACCTGCACGCTCGGCCCGTGAACCCAGATAGTCCCGCAGAGCAGGAAATGGTTGACCTGCCCGCGTAGCGCCTCAACCATATGCCGTGCGCTCGCGAGCGTGAAGCAGATCATGTCGATCACGATTGCGGGCCGCAAGGACGCCACGCGTGGCCCGAACGTGCCGGCTGCCTCGGCGGGCCCGCGATCGATCGTGACCTGCTGCACCTCTTTCCAGGCCGCGTTCGGGCGGTACGGCTGGCTCTCCTGCCGACTGACGTTGATGACCTCGTGACCAGCTTCTACCAGGCGCGGCACCAGGTACGTGCCGACGTGTCCACTGCCCCCGATGATCACAACTCGCATAGCGTTTGCCTCCAATGCCAGGTTATGGCGCTTGCAGATCCAGTCCGTCGACCACGACGCGCGCCATCAGCGCAGCGTCCGCTCCCCGGCCCACTCACCGCCGGCCGCCGCGCACCGGCCGCCGCGGCCCATGCCAAGCACTACGATCCCGCAGGGCATAACTATGAACCGGTGGACCGTCTCAATGGCCGAAGCGGTTGCTTTCGCCTTCCGTCGAGCAGATGGCGGACGGCCAGCACCGGGTGGTGGTAGAGCATACGCGGCCCGGCGTAGCGCATGATGGCCCGGATGCGTTCGCGCACAGATGGCTTATAGCAGTGCACTGGGCAGCGCGCGCAGGTGGTCTTGTCTTCCTGGAAGGGGCAGCGCGTCAGCCGGGCGCGTGCATAGGTGAGCACGTCCTGGCAATCCGCACACAAGTCTCCCCCGCCGGCGCCGGTCTGCCGTTCGCCGTCGTGCCGTTCGCGACAGTACAGGCCGATCATCGCTTCGAGGGTGCGCATTTCGCGCGCCATGCGCGGGTGTTCAAGAGACATCGCTAACCACTCCTCGCTGTCACAAGCTGGCTGCCAGGATAGCCCATCGGCGCGGCCCTGTCAGCGACGTTTGTCACGCGGGTTTTGCGCGCTTGAAGCACAACTGCTTGGCGTCCGTCAGCCCATACAACGCTCCGGCGGCGGCCCCGGCCAGCTCCCAACCCACCTCGCCCAGCAGGTTGGCGTAGTCGTGGATGATCGGCATAGCCGTCCAGTCTTCCAGCTCCTGCCCGTTGACGAAGCGCGGCCGCCAGCCGTTGTGCTCTTGAAACGAAACCAGCAGGTACTCCCATCGGCCAATCGGCCGCGGCATTTCGCCGGCCGGTGGCTGGGCCGCCGGTTGATCGTCCATCCGGACGGCCGGCTTGGGAACCGCTCGGGGTTTGCGGGCGGGCCTTGGCCGGGCCGCAACCGGCTCCGTGGCCGGCACCTGGACGGCGTCCACCTGGTCGAGGATTTCGCCCAGAATGTCGGGCGTCTGTCTACGGTCTGCCATCTTGGGTGATCCTTTCTGCCAGCTTGCGGTAGTCATCGGCCCCAGGCGAGCTGGGAGCATACTCGAAGATGGTCTGGCCGTAGCCGGGCGCCTCGGAGAGCCTGACGCTGTAGCGGATCGGATCGCACAACTGCTCCGGGTAGTGAGCGCGTAGCTGAGCCAGGATCTCGTCCGACTTACGCACCCGGCGGTCGAGGAAAGTCGGGACGACATAGCGCAAAACGAGATCATGACGATAACGCTGGACGGTGGCCAGGCTCTGGCTGAAGTCCAGCAGACCCTGCAGAGTCATGATCTCGAGCGAGACGGGCACCAGCACTTCACATGCGTAGAAGAGGACATTGATGGTCAGCGCGTCCCAGCCGGGCCCCGTGTCCAGGATCACGTAGTCGTATTGGTCCTCGAGCGCGGCCAGCGCCTCGGCCAGGGCCTGCTCGCCGCCGAAATCCCGCCGGGCAATGTCGCGTTTGAGGCCGGCCAGGGAGCGGCCGCCCGACAGCAGCCAGAGGTTTGCGCGGGCTTGCACGGTCGCCTCGGGCAGCTTGACCTCTGCGCTCACTACCTCGGCCAGCCCGGCGGACGCCTGGCAACCCAGGGCACGCGCCGCTTGGCCCTGGGTGTCGCTATCGACCAGCAATACCCGTTGCCCGTGCGCGGCCAGGCCGGCCGCCAGGTTGACGGCGGTGGTCGTCTTGCCGACCCCGCCCTTCGAGAGTGCGACGGCAACCTTCCTCATCGGCTCCTCCGCGTGCCTATCGGCTGACCCTGTTAGCGCATTATACCACTAAAGCCAACTGCTGGATGATGTTGGCGACGATCGCCTGAGGAGTTCTGGTCCACGTCGATGCGCAGCACGTCGCCGCTGGGTTCCTCCAGGGTTTGGAACTGGCTGCGCAGCAGTTCCGGCTTGAAGAAGTGGCCGTGGCGGGCCTTCAGCCGTCGCATGATCAACTCGTAGCTGCCATGGAGGTAGACGATGCGGACCCCCCGCTCGCGACGTTGGCCGCGATCGCCGCGCAGCAAGTGCTGCCGGTCAAAACGTGTCAGGGCCGAGCAGGTCACGATGCCCGATTGGTCGTGCAAGATCAGGTTGTCGATGAGGTTGTGAAGCGCGGCCAACCATGGGACACGGTCTTCCTCGGTCAGGGGCGTGCCCAGCCGCATCTTCTGGATGTTAGGGGGAGGGTGGAAGTCGTCGGCGTCGTAAAAGGGCCAGTCGAGCCTGGCTGCCAGCAGCTTTCCGATCGTCGTCTTACCTGAGCCCGAAACGCCCATCACCAGGATGACCACGCATACCCCCAGCGGCCAATCGCAGCCTGCCTTCCGCCCCTGGACCGGAGGTCGGGCGCAAACACGCTCATTGCGAGGGAGCGTTCCGCCCGACCTCCTACATTCGGTGCGGACCGCCCTCCGGCCTTATGGCCGAACGCGGTTAGCTGGCTTCGATCATAAAGGACACTTTGACGTTCACTCGGTAGGCGGTGATCTGGTTGTTCTCCACCATGGCCTGAAACTCGGAGACCCAGATGCTCTTGATGCCCCGGACGGTCTGGGCTGCCTGCTTGACACCCAACTGCGCAGCTTCTTCCCAACTGTTGGGCGACTCGGCGATCAGCTCGATTACCTTGACGACTGCCATACTTTACCTCGCGGGCTGAATTTGGCTGGCAGTTCTCCGTGTCCCTTGCGTTCGGCTGTCCTAATCAAACCATGCTATGGCGAGGCTGCGCGGCGGAATGTAAGCCAGGGACCCTTCTGGAGCGCGAGGAAGCACAGCGCGCTCAGAAGCGCTGCTCCCGCACAGACGGCAAACATCAGGCTGAAGCCATCGGCTTGCACGAGCGTTCCGCCCAGCAGCAGCCCCACAAGCTGGCCGCCGCTGGAAACCATGTTGAACAGTCCGCTGTTCTGGCCGCGGCTGTGCTCGTCACCGGCTTCGATCGCAAACGTCATCGAATTGGCCGTGAAGCTGCCGAAGCTCAATCCGCGCACGCACTGGATGCCGGGGATGGCGGGTAGCATATGACTCAGCAGGGCGTAACCCAGGATGACGACGGCCGCACCAAAGCCGCCGGCCGAGAGCAGCGCAGCGCGCCCGAGCGCGTCAGACCAACCGCCGGTCAGCCACATCGCCGGCGCCTCCACTGCGGCCGCCAGGCCCCAAAGGCCGCTGATGGCAGTCTTGCTGTAGCCAAGCGAGGCCATGAAGTTGGGCCACATCGAGGCCTGCGCCTGCCAGGCCGCCGTGAACAGAAAGATGCCGCACAAGAAGAATACGGGCAGGCCCGGTCTCCAGCGTGGGGAGCGGGCAGCCGCCCGGTCGTCGATCCACTCCGGGTGGTGCGTTCCCCCAGGAGTGCTGCCGGCCTCCGATGGTGGGAGCCCAGGCCTCGCTGGCCGTGGTACCCGCACTTCGTGCAGGGCCAGGGCGAGCAACCCGGCGCTAAGGTACAGGGCGGCGCACAGCAGAAAGCTGGCCCGCAGCGAGTCCAGATCGGCGAGGCGCCCGCCGGCGACCGCGCCGGCGGCGAACGCTAGCGAGCCGATGCCCCGGTAGACGCCCATGCGTTGGCCGCGGCGGCTGCGCGTCGCCAGTAAGTCGCCCATCAGCGCCAGGCTGGCGGTGCCGTAGGCGGCCATGCTCATCGCCTCGCCGGTCCGCGCCAGCCAGGCCAGCGCCGGCGAGGTCGCCTGGCTGAGCCCGAGGTAGGCGGCGCCCGTGAGACAAAGGCCGGCCGCGATCAGCGGCTTGCGCCGCCCCAGGGCGTCCGAGATACGCCCCCAGGCATAGCTGCACGCCAATCCCACTCCGGCCGTGCTGGCCATGATGAGCGCAATCTCTCCATAGCCGGCGCCGAGGGACTGCAGGTAGAGTGTAACCAGCGGAGAACTTACGCCGATGGCACCAAAGACAAGGGCGATGACGAGGGTGAGCAGAACGACGTCGTCCAAGAGGGGGGTCCTTGCGGAGGGCACCCGGCGCTGCGAGCGTCAGCCGGCATGGTGCAGCCGCCAGCAGCGCCGGGCAAACGGCTAATGCACGAAGATCGGCTCCATATGCTGGTTCGCGACCAGTGCCTGCATCTCCTCGTCCGAGGGCGCTGAGGCGAAGCGCTCGGCGGCGTCCAGGACGCGCGGCAACACGGAGCGGTCGCCTGCGCTGTTAAGGAAGATGCCCGGCCGGGCGAGGACGAAGTGGACGGCCTTGTCGATCGCCGCCTGGTCCTCCAGCGGCGCATACCAGGTATCACGTGTGTGGGCGCGGTCTCCCCACGGGCCGCACGCGACGGACTTGATCGTCTGCACGGCCGTGTTGCGCTCCTGGCACAGCGCCTGCAGCCGGTTGAAGTCCGCCGCGTATTGTGGGTTCTGCATTATCAGGTAGTTGTAGGGCAAGAGCACCGAGTTCAAAGTCAAAGCGCGCCAGGGCGCGCATGTGCATGGTGGCTACCGTCAGATCGTGGCCGGTCACGCCGATCGCGCGCGTCAGCCCCTGGTCGCGCGCCTCCACGAGGGCCTCCAGCGCCCCGCCCGGTCCCATGGCCACCTCCCACTCGTCGGGTTGCACGAGGTAGTGTAACTGGATCAAGTCCACGTGATCGGTGTGCAGCCGGTCCAGCGAGCGCTGGAGCGATTCCTTGGCCTTGGCATAAGTCCGGTCGCCGGTCTTGGTCGCCAGGAAGAAGTCCCCCCGGTGCCGCCGCATCCAGGGGCCGATATGGACCTCGGACTCGCCGTAGCTTGCTGCAGTGTCGATATGATTGATGCCGTGCTTCAGCAGCAGGTCCAAGACGCGATCGGCATCATCCTGCGTGCCGGTCCCTAGACCGGCGGCGCCAAAGATGACTCTGCTGCTCAGGTGGCCGGTACGGCCGAACGCCAGTTTGGGTATCATCGCCATGCTCCTTATCCTGCGGACTCGCCAGCCCGCGTGCGTGATCCCGCCGGATCACGCACGCGGGCTACCACGCGCGATCATGCTGGTGAGTATAGCAGATCACGCGGGGAGGGCGCAAGCCCTATCGCGCGTGGCATGGCTAGCAGACATATCTCGACTCATGGCTGGGGCCGCGGGCCGGAGATGCGCCCAGATCCCACAAATCCCTCTCCCCTCCAGTTGACCCCGTCCCCACCCCGTGTTATCCTCTCGCAGCAACCCACCGGCCTCACCCGGAGTCCCAGCGCACGCCCGCCACGAGGAAAGCCACATGCCAGATACCGACATCCGCATACTCGAGATTCAGCCCATCTACCTCGAAGAGCGCGCCCGCACCCCCCTCAAGTTCGGCGCCGTCGTCCAGGATGCCATCACCCTCTGCCACGTGCGCGCCCGCGTCGAGAACCGCCAGGGCCGGCTCGCCGAAGGCTGGGGCGCCATCTTCCTGTCAGACTTCTGGGCCTTTCCCAACCCCGCCATCCCCCACCACCTGCGCGATCTGGCCATGCGCCGCGTCGTCGAGCGCTTCTGCCGCCGGCTGGCCGACTATCGCCACTTTGGCCATCCCCTCGACATCTTCCTCGCCGTCGAGGCTGATCTGGCCGGCATCGGCCGGGCCGTCAGCCGCGAGCTCGACCTGAGCCAGGACCTGCCCTACCTCGCTGACCTCGTCTGCGCCTCGCCGGCCGATGCCGCGCTGCACGACGCCTTTGGCCTCGTCAACCGCATCTCCAGCTACCAGGGCTACGGTCCCGACTTCGTCAGCCACGACCTTTCAGCCCACCTCGGCCCTGCCTTTCAGGGCCGCTACCTCAGCCACTACCTCCGGCCCCACATGTCCGCCGCCGTCCCCGTCTTTCACCTCGTCGGCGGACTGGACCCCCTGCTCCCGGCAGACGTTCCGCCCGGCGCCCCCGCCGACGGCTGGCCGAACTCGCTTGACGCCTGGATCCGGCGTGACGGCCTCTACTGCCTCAAGGTCAAGCTCCGGGGCACCGACCTGCGCTGGGACCTGGAGCGCCTGCTCGAAGTCTACCGCATCGCCTGCGAGACCCGCGCTGGCATCGGCGGGGCCAGCGAGCCCCTGTCCCTCTCAGCCGACACCAACGAGCAGTGCGACGGCCCAGCCTACATGCTCGAGCTCCTCCACCGGCTGGCCGAGCGGGACCGTTCCGCCTACGATGCCCTGCTCTACGTCGAGCAGCCCACCGAGCGCGACCTGCGCGCGCATCGCTTCGACATGCGCGCCCTCTCCGCCCTCAAGCCCGTCATCCTCGACGAGAGCCTCACCGGCCTCGACGACATGGACCTCGCCCTCGAGCTCGGTTGGTCCGGCGTCGCCCTCAAGACCTGCAAATGCCACACCCTGGCCCTGCTCGTCGCCGCGCGCGCCCAGCAGGCCGGCATCCCCTACACCGTCCAGGACCTCACCAACCCCGGCCTCGCCCTCTTGCATTCCGTCGGCCTGGCCGCACACCTGCGCCCCCTCATGGGCGTCGAGGCCAACTCGCGCCAGTACTACCCCGCCACCTCCGCCCCCGAAGCCGAGGTCCACCCCGCCGTAGTCGAGATCCGCCGCGGCGTTGCCCTCACCGCCACCCTTGCCGGCCCCGGCCTCGGCTACGCTGCCGCCAGCATCGGCCGCCCCTTCTTCAACCGCGCTGGCTGAAGGCTGCTCCCGTGAGGCCCCGCAAGGCCCATCTCACGCCTGGCCTAACCGTACCCGCCGGCTGGCCAGCTGGATCGGGAAGCCCCACGGGTCGCGCAGCATGATCAGGCGGTCGCCCGCCTCCGTCGTCACCATCGCGCTGGCTACCGTCGCCCCCGCCGCCAGCAGCCGCTCCGTCGCCGCCTCGATCGGCTCCTCCTCCACCTCCATCGCCAGATGCAGCAAGAGCGGGTCCTGGCGCCCGTACTCCGGCGGCGGCACCTCTGCGTAATGGTAGATCTCCAGCATCCCCTCCCCTGCACCGTCCAGCAGGAAATGCGTATACGGCGCCTGCTCCTGGCTGCGCAGCGTGCGGAAGCCCAGGTGCTCCCCGTACCACTGCGCCACCTTCGCCGGCTGGCCGGCCGGGTAACCGATGTGCTCGATCCTCATCTCTTCTGACCCTTCACCGCCGCCAGCTGCCCCGCCTCCGGCCTCTCAGCATACACCGGGTCGAGCGGATAGCAGCCCGAGACCATGCCATTGCGGGGTGCCGTCGTGCAATCGCTGAACGTGCGGCAGATACACTTGCGCTGCAGTCTTCGGCCTGCCAGCACGTCCGCCGCCAGCCCCGGGTAACATAGCGTCATCCGCCCCAGCCCGGCAAAGTCCACGCCGCCCGTGCGCACCATCCGCTGCGCCACATTCGGCAGCCACTCCTGCAAGTACGTATACCCCGAGCCCACAAAGGCCAGCTCCGGCCGGTGCCGCTTCAGCTGCTCCGCCACCCACAGCGCTCTTGCCACTCCCAGCAGCGGGTCCTCCGGCGGCTCGTAGCCATCCGACGGGGGAAAGAGCGCCGGCCGCATCAGGTGCGGGTTGTAGTAAGGGCTCCCGCACGACACGCAGACCAGCGGGATGTCCAGTTCCGCCAGCAGATCCACGAACCGCTTCGGTTCCCTCAGGTCGATCCCCGTGCCCGTTCCGTCGCCGCCGAAAGCGTAGCCATAGCGTTCGCCCGCGAACGGCTCCGGCTCCCCCCTGCCGCCCGGCCCCGGACGGAAAGGCACGAAATCGAAAGCGCTGAAGCGCACCGCGATCGCCAGGCCTGACGTCGTCGCCCGGATGCCCGCCACGATCTCCCGCAAAAAGCGGGTCCGGTTCTCGAAAGCGCCGCCGTACGGGCCCGGCCGCTCGAACGCGCTCAGGAACTCATGGCCCAGGTACCCGTGGCAGTGCTTGATGTCCACAAACGCAAAGCCCGCCCGCTGCGCCCGCCGCGCCGCCGCCACGTAATCGTCGATCAGGCGCTTGATATCGTCGTCGCTCATCACCGGCGCCTCCACCGGCAGGCCGAACTTGCCGTCCAGCAGCGGGTGATGGTACAGGATCATCGGCTCCAGCCGCTTCTTGTCGTTCGGCCGGCAGAAGCGGCCCGAGTGCGTCAGCTGCAGCCCGATCAGCAGATCGTCGCACCGCCCAAACTCCCGCTCATGCGTGCTTGCCAACGTCTCCCGCAGCCCGGCCAGCGCCGGTAGATTCGCCTCGCTAATCATTAGCTGATTCGGATTCGCCCGCCCGTCGTGCCGGACCGCCACCGCCTCACCCCCGAAGATCAGCTTTGCGCCGCTGAGCCCGAAACGCCGCCAGCGGCGCACCGTCAGCTCGCTTGGCCGGCCGTCGAGCTCCCCATCCCAGCCCTCCATCGGCAGGATCGCGAACCGGTTGCCGATCGTCGTCCCATCCGGCAGCCGGCACGGCTTCGCCAGGGCTGCCTCCAGCCCGCTCTCCAGCTCCTCGTCAAACTGAAGTTCCGCCCCGATTTCAGCCAGGTGCGCCTTGAACGCCGCGGCCGTCTTCAGGGCCGCCACCCGACGGTAACTCATTGCCCATTGCCTCACAGTCTCTGTAGATGTATCCCGCCGTCCACGTTGATCACCTCGCCCGTCGAGTACGGCAGGTAGCCCTCCGCGATCGCCAGCACCGCTCGCCCCACGTCCTCCGGCTTCCCCCAGCGCCTGATCGGCGTCAGGCCCTCGCCGATCAGGCGTTCATACTTTGCCTGCACCACGCGCGTCATATCGGTGTCGATGATGCCCGGCCGGATCTCGTAGACCCGAATGCCGTGCTCGGCCAGCCGGTCGGCGTAGACCTTCGTCATCATCGCCACGCCCGCCTTCGAGATGCAGTACTCGGCCCGGTTCACGCTCGACGCGTAGGCGCTCATCGAGCCGATGTTGACGATGGCCGGCTCGCTGCCCCGCCCTTGGGCCGGCGTCGCGATCATCGTCCGCGCTACTAGCTGCGTTAGGAAGAAGGGGCCCTTCAGGTTGGCAGCCATCACCTCGTCGTAGCTGGCTTCGCTCATTTCCAACACATCTGCCCGCACGCGCGGTGCCATCCCGGCGTTGTTAACCAGCAGGTCGATATGGCCGAAGGTTTCCAGCGTCGTCTCGACCAGCCGGCTGCGCGCTTCGCCGTTGGCCACATCGCCCTGCACCAGCCACCCATCGCCGCCGGCCGCCTGCACCAGCGCCAGCGCTTCGTCAGCGGCCTCACGGTTGCCCAGGTAATTGATCACCACCCGCCAGCCCCGCCCGGCCAGCGCCACTGCGATACCCCGTCCGATGCCTCGCCCTGCCCCGGTGATCAGCGCCACGCGCTCATTCATAGTCCAGCGCCTTGGCCAGCGCTTCGAGAAAGAAGTACTCGCCCCACATCACGCTCTCGTCGACGCCCAGGCCCCGCCGCTGGTGATACACCCCATGCTTCAAGATCCCTTCCCAGCCGGGCGTACCGATGGCCAGGAACTCGGGCTCGGTCAGCGTGTCGAGGATTTGCAGCGCGTAGTCGTGATACAGCTTTCCGCGCGTCGCGTCGCCGGTCAGCCTCGCCAGGTTGAGCAGCCCACTGGCCGCGATGGCGGCCGCCGAGCTCTCGAAGGGCAGCGCCGGGTTGGGCTCGGCCCAGTCGTTGGGAGGCACTCCGTGCTGCGGCGTGTTTTCGATGTAGAACGCGGCGCACGCCTCGGCCGTGGTCAGGAAGCGGGCGTCGTGCGTGAACGAGTAGGCGCTGCCGAAGCCATACAGCGCCCAGCTCAGGCCGCGCGCCCAGGAGGAATCGTTGCGCCAACCCTGGTGCGTCGACTGGCGCAGGAATTCGCCCGTCTCGGTATTAAAGAGGCCCTCGTGCGCCGTGCTGCCGTCGCCTCGCACCAGGTAACGGCGGGTCGTCAGGCAGTGTTGGCTGGCCTTACGGAGCAGCTCCGCGTCGCCCGTCTGCTGTCCGGCGTAGAAGATAATCCCCACGTTCATCATAATGTCGATGAACAGGCTTTCGTCGGCCACGAACGAGCGCAGGTAGCCGCCGCGCTCCTTGAAGCGCAGGCTCAGCGTCCGCCCGGCCTCCACCACCACCTCGTCGATGCCGGGTTCACCGCTTACTTCATACCAGCGCCGCCAGGTGGACCAGAAGAGGAAGCCCAGGTCGTGCACGCTGCGGTCCGCCTTACGGGGCTCGATCAGGCGCGAGTAGTGCTCAGCCTTCGCCCGCCAATATCCATCCCCCGTGTGGCGGTACATCAGCCAGATCTCTCCCCCCAAAAATCCCTCGCACCAGTTCGTCCACCCCTCCCCCCCATGCTTCCACCTCCCCCCCACCGTATACGTCGGGAAATAATCGGGGTAGGTTTCGACGAGCTGCCGCAGTTGCCTGCCGGCGAAGTCGAAGGCAGCGCCAACTTTGTTCCGCAACCGAGCCTGATCTGGGGGCATGCTCTCCTCGTCTGATGCCTGACGTCCAGCCGTCAGTCGATGGGCAGCGGCTGGGCGGTCGGGTCGAGTGCGGCCAGCACGCCGTCGTAGAACGGATCGTCGTCCTGTAGCGGCAGGTCCACCGGCTGGCAGGTCAAGGCGGATTTATAGGCGGCCAGCACCACCTCCAGTGTGGATCGGCCCTCGCGTCCGGAGATAAGTGGCTGCCGCCTGTCCCGGATCGCATCCAGCACATCGCGCACTTGCGGCGTGTGCGGCCAGGACGGGTCCATGTACTGCTGGGTGCCGGCCTGGTTCGGCAGCCAGGCTGGCGGCATCGGATCGATACAGGTCCTCGCCCACTCTCGCAAATCGGCCGCGTAAGCCGCGTCCTGCGATTCGACCTGCCAGGGGTTGAGCAGAGCCGCCGCACGGCTCCCGTACACCTCGAGCTGCGCCCGTTGGGCGTGCAGCGTCACTCCGCCGGTCAGTTCGCCCAGGCTGCCATCGGCAAACGTCAGCAGCGCCACGATAGTGTCGTCGATCGGCGCACCCCCGGCCATCTTCTCCCACAGCGCGCCATGCACAAAGGCGCCCATCTGGGCGTAAACCCGGGCGAGCGGCTGTCCCATGATGAACAGGCCCTGGTCGAGCAGGTGCCAGGCGTGGTTGAGCAGCACCCCGCCGCACTCGTTGGCCCAGTTGCCGCGCCACCCCGTGCGGTAGTAGTCATCTCGTCGCCACCAATGCGTGTCGGCCTTCATCAGGAAGACTTTGCCCAGCTTGCCTTTTCGCACTAACTCGCGCATCCGTCGCTGGTTGTCGGCAAAGCGGCCCTGCGAGACGACCGAGAAGCACAGCTTGCGGCTCTCGGCCGCAGCGATCAGCGTGTCTGCCTGGCGCAGGCTTCCGGCCATGGGCTTTTCCAGCAGCACATGCTTGCCTGCCTCGAGCAGATCGAGGGTGGAGCGGTAATGCACGTAGGGCGGAGTGCTGTTCACCACCAGCGCCACGTCCGGATCAGCCGCCAACTCTTGCCGAGAGGAATAGACCCGCAGCTCCCGGCTGGCAGTCTCGAGCAGCGAGGCCCGGCGCGCTTCCAGGCGCTCTCGGCCGGCCGCGTCGTCGCTGCGCTCGAGCGCCTCGCCCAGCCGGCGCGCCTCCTGGGTCGCATAGGTGTGGATATACTCTCCCAGGTCGCGCGCGCAATTGCCGCTGCGGTCGCACAGCGCGCTCGACGCGCACTTCGTCTGCGAACTCGAGCAAGCTGCGCAAGTGCGTGCGGGCGATGAAACCGCAGCCCAACAATCCAACGCCGATTCGGTCACAGGCCAATGGTTCACTCCATAGATAACTCACGCCGACCCTGGTTCCGTCTCAGGACGGTCGCGCGTGCACCGACGCCGACCGGCCATGCCACACGGCCGTCGCAGCACCGGTAGCCAGGAAGCCGGCCGGCATGGCCATCGAGCTGTGCGCCAGGGCCAGGATCGCGGCAACCCCGGCGCCGGCCAGCCAGGGCCAGGCCGGTACGGCGCGCGCCGCGCGATCGCGCCTTCGATTGTAGAACTCGACGGCCAGGGGCACGATGATCGGCGGCAACACGGCGCCGATCACGCCCAGCCAAGGCAACAAGAGCTGGTCAAAATGGAGCGCGGCGAGGGCGAGCCCCACCAGTGCCATCAGCAGCATGGCCGGCTTCTCGCTGATCCCGCACGCCGCGCGCAGACCCGGAGCGCCGGAGTAGAATGTTGTGAAGGTCGGCGCCACCACAGCCAAGGCTATCAAGACGTTGCCGATGGCGATGCCACCCGGCGCCGCCAAGACGGCGATCAGGTCCGCGGAGCCGGTGCGCTGTGCCAGAACAGCTCCGGCCAGGATGACGATGAGCATGGGCAAGCCGAGCAAGAGGGTCAGGGCCGTAAGCTCGCGCCGGCTTGACATGCCCACCGTGAAGTCAGGCGCCCGCAGGCTGAAAACGCCGACATAGCCGACCAGGACCGCGACGTCGGTGCCGGCATCGGGTAGGCTGGTCGCCAGGGTCAGGGGCAGCGGACCAGCGTGATAGCGCCAGACGACCAGTCCCACCAGCGCCAGAACACAAGCGGTCGTCACCGTCGCCAGCCGATTCCAGCCTTGCATGCCCTGCATGGCCACCATGGCGATCGGCACGCCGAGCAGAAGCGCCGCGCCCCAGCGGGGCAGCCCGAGCGGTGTTCCAAGCGCGACGAGCGCCGAAGCGCCCATGCCCACGTTGACGCCGAACCAGCCGGTCATCCCGAGGCCGATCAGGGCGCCGAGGATCCGCCGCATGTTGGGCGTCAAATAGCGCTGTCCGACCTGTGTCAGGTCCGCGCCCTCGCCAAGGGGCGGCAGAAGGCCCAACTGTCCCTGCACCCAGATGATTGTCGAGAGCAGGAGCAGGCCGAGGGAAACCGAGATCAGCGGCACGGCCCAACCGTGGCGCGCTGCCAGGCCGGCCCCCATTAGGAATGCCCCCGGTCCCGTGCCGACTCCCATCCAGGCCCCCGCGACGCCGGTCCAGCGCCGGCCGGCTGGAGCGGCCGGCGCGGCGGCAATCGCGATCTTGCCCATCATCAATCGAACCACTCATCCTGGGGATCGAACGCGGGGACAGGGATGACGGCGACACGCAGCTTGCCTAGGGCGCGGTGCCGGCAGCCGGGTTTGATCAAAACGGCTGTCATAGGCCTGACAGGAACCAGCTCGCCGTCTAGCTCCAACTGGCCCTCGCCTTCCAGGATCAAGTACATCTCCGTCAGTCGCTTGTGGTAATGTCGTGCCGCGTCCGACTGCACGTCGAGCAGGTGGAGGGTGGCCACGGTGTTGCCGGGCGAGACGAATCCCCGCCGTGTGAATCCGCAAGGGCAGCGTTGCGGATCGATCTCGTCGACCTGACTGACTATGTAGTTAGGCATTGTCTCAATCCATCGCCAGGACGCCCCTGGACTTGAAGATATCGCGGATCCGGCCGGTGTATTCGTTGAACACTTGCGGCAGACGGTCAAGCCGCCGCGGGCGGGGCAAGTCGACGTTGATGATCTCGACGACGCGACCCGGGTGAGGGCTCATCACCACGACCCTGTCGGCCAGGAGCACAGCCTCGGGAATGCTGTGCGTGATGAACAGCGCCGTCTTGCGTTTTTCCATCCATAAGTGCTGAATGTCCATCGAGATCTGCTCACGCGTGAGCGCGTCCAGGGCGCCAAACGGCTCGTCGAGCAGCAGCAGCGGCGGGTCGTGCACCAGGGCGCGGCAGATCGACACGCGTTGGCGCATGCCCCCTGAGAGCTCGTACGGCCTTTTGTGCTCGAAGCCCGCCAGGCCCGTCTTTCTGAGCAGGTCCAACGCCACTGCGCGGTGGCTGGCCTGATCCAGCCCGCGTATGTCGATCTGCAGCATGACGTTCGCGAGCACGTCACGCCAATCGAGCATGATGGCGTCTTGAAAGACGACGCCAACCTCGGTCTGCGGTTCCGTGACGCGCTTTCCCGCGATTGTGATCGAGCCCGATGAGTACGGAGTCAGGCCTGCTACCATCTTGAGCAGCGTCGTCTTCCCGCAGCCGCTGGGGCCAACCACTGCCACGAACTCGCATTCCTGGATGTCCAGGCTCACGTCAACGCAGGCCTGTACGACGCCGCTTTTGGTTTGATAGGTCTTGCTGACGTTCTGGAAGCGGATAAATGGATCGGTCATCTTTCTCCAGCGGTCTCTTGATGGAGGCAGGCGCCCCGCCCGGTCGATCGACCGGGCGGGGCATGGTCCAAGCGCTACTACTGTGGCAGATACGGTGGTTCGGATAGGTAGTCGTTCGTGAAGTAGACGTTCACGTCGGGAGCCACGGGGCTCAGGTTGGCGAAAGTCGCCAGCAAGTCCTGCGAATCCTGCCAGTCGGACTGTGCGGACCAACCCAGCGGCTTGCCTTCAGCGGCCTTGGAGCGCACGATGGACATCGTGCCATTGATCTCCAGCATGGCGATCTCTGTGTTGAAGGCGGTGGCCGTCTTGATGAACATGTCAGCAGCCTGGCTTGGATTGTCTTGCGTGTACTGCCAGCCACGCTGTGACGCACGCAGGAAACGCCTGAGGATGTCTTGGTTCTTGGTATCTTTGAGCCAGTCGGTATTGACTACGATGGCGCTGCTCAGTGTCGTGGTGCCGTTGAGATCGTACAGGCGGGTCCAGCCCATCTTGACGCCGGACTGCAGCTGCATGCGGGGTCCCTGGTCCATGAAGTAACCCAGCAGCGCATCGGCCTTGCCGCTCAGCACGGCTTGCTCCTTGGCGGCGGCTGTGGCGACGGTGATCATCTGCACGTCGTCGACCTTCATGCCCTCCTTGCCCATGAAGGCCGTAAAGATCGCGAGGCTGGCATCGCCGGCCGTAATGGCGATCTTCGAGCCCTTGATCTCGCTGATCTTGGTCGGTCTGGCTGCATCGGCCCGGTAAATGAACGACATGGGGCTTTGCTGAAGCATGACAGCGGCTGCCTTGACGGGCATACCGGCGGCGACGCCACGGATCATCGTCGCAGCATCGACGTAGGCGATCGGGTTCGAGCTGTTGGCGACCAGCTGCAAGACCGTGGTGGAGCCGCTGCCTTCCATGATTTCGACGTCCAGGCCCTCATCCTTGTAGAAGCCCATATCGCGGGCAACGATGAAGCCCGTGTGCTCTCCGTAGTAGGTCCAGTTCAGACGGAACTGGAGCTTATCGAGCGGGGCAGAAGCATCCGGCGCCGCCGGGGCGACGGTGGGTTGCTCGGCAGCCGGCGCGCTGGTAGGCGCGGCCGCCTGAGGCGCGGCGGGTGCCGCTGTCGGGGCGGGAGCAGCCACGGGGGCGCAGCCGGCCAGCATGGCGACGGTCAGGAGCGCGATCAAGAGTTGAACGATTGGTCCATTGGCCTTCATGTACTTCCTCCTGTGTGGGTGACAAGAACGCGACGGGTTGCAACGAGCACTCTGCCACGGCCGCTTGTGCCGGGCCGCCGCTCAGACGATCGCTGACGACGGCGCCCTTCAGCCCTGGCGGGGTGCTGCCAGATCCAGCGTTTACTGCGGCACACCTCCTTGTGGTCCCGGTGGCACCGCTCACATGGTGCCTGAGCTCGCTTCGTCGCGCCCGCGCTGGCTGACATGCCATGGGATTAGCAGCGTTTCGAGCACTTCGATGGCGTAGAAGAAGACCAGGCCGATGATTGTCAGCGCGACGATGGTGGCAAACATCAGCGCAGTCTGCATATTCGAATTTGTGACCAGTAGCAGGTAGCCCAGCCCCTTGTCGGCGCCTACGAACTCGCCCACGACGGCGCCTGCCACCGCCAGCGTGGCTGCAACCTTCAGGCCGCTGAAGAGATATGGGAGGCTCGTCGGCAGCCGAAACTCCGTGAACAGTTGTATCCGGGAGGCGCCCATCGAACGCGCCAGGTCCACCATCTCGGGCGCGATCGAGCGCAGCCCGACCGCCGTGTCGAGCACGATCGGGAAGAACGAGATCAGGAATGCGACCAGCACCTTGGGCAGCGTTCCGAAGCCGAACCAGACCAGGAACAACGGGGCGATCGCGATCTTGGGAACCACCTGGAAGAAGAGCAACGTCGGCGTGATAAACGCATCGAAGCGACGGTACGAGGTGATGCCGATGGCCAGGGGCACCGCGACCGCGACGGCCAATATGTAGCCCAGCATCATCTCGTAGGTCGTAATCCAGCCGTGGAATAGCAGTTTGGACAGGTTTTCGACGAAGACACGGAGGATCTGGCTCGGCGGTGGCAAGAGGTAAAGGGGGACATTGAGCACCCGCGTGCCGGCTTCCCATACGAGCAAAAAGGCCAGCACACCGGCCAGCGGAACCAGGCGCCTGAATACGGCTTTGCCGACTTGCGACCGGGGGGGAGCCTCGGACACTATCTCTGCCATTGTTTTCCCTCACGATGGTTGCGGTTGTGACTCTTGCGCGGCCGTGGCGCAAGAAGCCTTAGCCGGGGCTCAGATCGGCGCGGCGTAGGCCTGTTCGGTGCTTGCCACGCCGCCGCGCGCCCGGCTCCAATCGCGCAGCGCTTCTACCATGGCAGCAATGTTGGCCAGCGGCGTGTGCGGCGCCATGGCGCAGCCAGGGGCAAGCACGTCTACTCCGTTCTCCAGGCACGCGAACGCGCTGTGATAGCAATCTTCGGACGTGCCGTTCAGCAGCACCGTTACCGCCGGCACGTAACCGATCAGCGCAACCCTGCCCTGCAAATTCTGCCTGGCTATGCTAACGTTCACGCCCTCATCGAAAGTGTAGGCCGTCGCGCCCGTAGCGGCGACGTACTCGGTGTGGCGCGTTGACTTGCCGCAAATGTGCAACAGGGTTGGGGCAGGGATGGCCGGGCACAACTGGCTGTGATAGGGCGCGACGAAGTCGCGATAGAAGGTCGGCGAAATCAGATCTCCAGAACAGCCGGCTTCTCCGACCACAATCGCGTCCGCCCCAGCCTCGACCTGGGCGCGTGCATAGCGGATGGCAAGCCGCGTCAGGGCGGCCATCGCGTCGTGGACCCACCCGGGCTGCGTGATCATCCAAGTCAGGAAGTTCTCGAAGCCGAACAGCTTCGACGCCAGCGAAAACGGCCCGACGATTGAGGTCAAGATCGGGACCTCATCGTCATAGCGCCTGCGCAAGGTGGCGATGGCATGTAGGACGACAGGCACCCGTTCACGATCGAAGAAATCCTTGGGGATCGCGAGGTGATCCGGGTGGTTCCAGATGTGGCGCGTCTCGGTGGGGATGGTATCGAGCGTGCGGTAGTCCACTGGAGCACCCAACGCCTCGACCTCCACCGTCATGCAGAACGGAAGCTTGATAGCCTCAGTTTCTGTGCACAGGTGGATGGCTTCAGCCAGGCCGGCCAGTTGATCGGCCTGGCGGTGCGCCTGGGGCCAGAATATTCCCACGCGCTCCATCATCTCTACCGTGATGCCGGTGGTGACGGCTGCGACCGGTGGCCGGTCGACCGGGCGATGATGTAGTGCGTTGAGAAAGCGGTCTTTGGTCTTCATGCGCTGGATGGCTCCCGTGCCCCAACGGCGCTGCAAGGATATCACGTTTGCCGAAAGCGTCCAAAACCCCGAGTAAGGCAGCCTACATTCGTGTCAACGTCCGGTGAAGTGCGGTGGCCTTTTCTCTCTGAACGACGCGGGGCCCTCGTGTCCGTCCTCAGTGGCAGCCGACAGGGCCGCGGCCAGCCCTTCCAGCGCCAAGGGATGGCCTTCGCCCTGGCCGGCGTCTATGAGGGACTTAGCGAACTGGACCGCCAGCGGCGCGTTGGCGGCAATCTGGCCGGCCAGCTCGCGAGCCCGGTCACTCAGTTGGCCGGACGCGACCACCTCGTTCACCAGGCCCCAGCGTTCGGCCTGTTCGGCCGGAACTCTTGCGCCGCTAAAGATCATCTGCTTGGAGCGCGCGGCGCCGATCAGGCGCGGTAGGCGTTGGCTGCCGGTCCAGCCTGGCTGAGTGCCTATTTTCGTCTCGGGAAAGGCGAATTCGGCGGAGTCGCCGGCCAGGCGGATGTCTGCGCACAAGGCCAATTCCAAGCCTCCGCCGAAACAGAAGCCGTTGACAACCGCGATGGTGGGCGCATGCAGACGGGCCAGGCGTTCGAAGACGCGATGCCCCGGCCGCACCCAGGCTCGCCACATGGCGATCGGGTCCCGCGCGGCCAGCGCTTCCCACTCGTTGATGTCGGCACCCACGCAGAAAGCCCGGCTGCTCGCGCTCGTGATCAGCACCACGCGGACGCCCGGCGCCAGTTCGATCTCGGCGATCAGCTCCTCCAGCCGCAGCAACATTGCCATGCTGATGGCGTTGTGCTTCTCGGGCCGGTTGAGAGTGATGGTGGCAACGCCGTCCTCTGATTCGTACAGGACCAGCGACCCGCTCATGCCTCACCTCTCTTCCCGGCGGGCAGCGTCAGCCCCATCCGCCCGGGCCGGAACAGGCGCGCATCCATCTGCCGCAGCACGGGGCTGACGCGCAGTGCCACGTCGGCCTGGTTCAGCACATCGCGTTCCAGGTCCATTCCCGGCGCGATCTCGACCACCGTCAACCCGGCCGCCTCCAGCCGGATCACGCAGCGCTCCGTCACATATAGCACGTCCTGACCACTCTTTTGTGCCCGGTGCCCGCTGAACGTCACGTGCTCGACATCGGACGTGAATTTGCGGATCTTGCCTTCCTTGATAATGCGTAGGCGGTCCTCCTCGATCTCGAGCTCCAGTCCGCCGGCCGTAAAGTAGCCGCTAAAGACGATGGCGCGCGCATGCGCGGTGATGTCGATAAAGCCGCCCACGCCTGCGGTCACATGCGGCCGGGCAGCTAGCCTTGACACGTTGACGTTGCCGAAGCGGTCCACTTGCATAAAGGAGAGGAGTGAGCGGTCAAAGCCGCCCCCGTGGAAGTAGGTGAACTGATCTGGCGAAGCCACGAGCGCCTGAGCATTGACCGCGCAACCGAACTGGAAGCCGGTCAGCGGCATGCCGCCCACCGCGCCTTGCTCGATGACCCAGGTTACCTGGCCGTGAAGCCCCTCTTCCAGAAGGATTTGGGGGACCAGCGCCGAGATGCCAAAGCCCAGGTTAACCACCTCGTCGCGGCGCAAAGCCAGCGCCGCGCGTCGAACAAGTACCTTGTCCGGCCCGAAGGGCACCGGGCTGAAGGCACTGAGCGGCCGTCGCGTCTCGCCGCTGATGGCCGGTTCATAGGGAGTCTGTGTCGTTTGCCATTGCTCGGGCTCTACGACGAGGTAGTCAACGAGGACACCGGGCACGCGCACCTTTTGTGGCGCCAGGGAGTCGCGCGCGGTCAGCCGCTTGACCTGCGCGATCACCAGGCCACGGTTGTTGCGCGCCGCCAGCGCCACGTCGTAGGCGCCCAAGTACGCGCCCTCATGCTCCATCGAGATATTGCCGTCCTCATCGGCGGTGGTGCCGCGGATGATGGCTACCTGTGGTGCGATGGCACGGAAGTACAGCCACTCGTCGCCGTCAAAATCCACCACCCTGACAATCTCTTCCGTCGTGCAGGCGTTCATGCGCCCGCCGAGACGCCGGGGATCGACAAACGTGTCCATGCCCACCTTGGTCAACACTCCCGGCCGCCGGGCTGCGGCCTCACGCAGCATGTGAAACAGGATGCCGCTCGGGATGTTATAGGCTTCCACTTGGTCGTTGTGGATCATCTGCCAGATGCGCGGGCTGACCATCGAGCCTGGCCCACTCGGATACGACCCGGCGATGACCCGCCTGAGCAGGCCAGGCTGCGCCAGGTGATCTATCCCGGGGATGCCGTACATGTCACCCGAGGCGATCGGGTGGTAGGTAGTCAGGTCACGCGGCTCGGCACTCACGCGGAAACGTTCGCCGATGGCTTTGAGGACTGTGTCCGGACAATGCAGACCCGAGGACGAGCTGATGCAAACAACGGCGCCGTTGGGAATCAGGGCAGCCGCTTCCGCCGGCGAGACGACTTTGACGCGAGTCATGGACGGCCTCTTGAGGGTGCAGTTTCGAGCACGAAGCGGCGGCATGATACCAGCGCCGATAGATCCTGTCAATGCGACCGTGAGGTAGCGGAACTGACGGCCAGTCTGGGGTGCGCCTAATGCAGAGACTAGGAATGGACCGACCCCCAGGCTCGACGGACCCTCTGAGCACCGGCTGCGATAAGCGGAGCGGTCAGCGCCAGAGGGTCGCCCAGCGTTCCGGCCCTAGCGTGGGGCTTGCTCCTTCAGGCGCGCGACCCGGCGAGGCGGGCCTCAAGTGCCTCGGCCCGCCTGTGCGCCACCTCGCAGAAGTAGGGCGAGAAGGCGTCCAGCGCGCCGCTCTCCAGGTAGGCGTGCGCGGGGCACCACAGGCAGAGGTTGACGATCGGGCAGGCGCGGCAGCCGTCGACGAACCGCCGATCCGAGGAACGCATGTCCCGCACGCGCGGCACCAGCTCCTGCCACGCCTCAGCCAGCGTCCCCTGGCGCAGATCGTAGGTGGTATCGGGGTGCCACAGGTCGGCGCACAACCGGAAGATGCCGTCGTAACTGACCGTGAAACTGCCGTTGCCGGCACCGCAGTGGAACAGGTGGTCGCAGTGGTGCTCGGCGTAGCCCGGCACGATCAGCCGGTCGCAGGTCCTTTCAAGGGCCCCCGCCCGCTCTTCGTCCGCCTGCTCGATGGCTACGATCTCGGCCGGCGAAAGCCGCTCGGCCTGGATCTCGGCGTTGCGCCGCGCGTCGCCGTCGTAGCGCAGGTGCAGCAAGGGATCGAAGCGGAAATAGTCGCGCGTGTGCGCGCGGCAGAAGGCCGCGATCTCCGGCAGTTCGTGCACGTTGGAGCGCAGCGCCATCGCCTTCAGCCGCACCTTGATCCCCCCTTGGAGCAGGAGGTCCAGCCCGCGCCGGAAGGCCGCGTAGGAGCCCGGTCGGCGCGTTACCGCTTCATAGGTCTCCCGGCTCACCCCGTACACGCTCACTTCGACGTCGCGTGGCGGATGCTTGCGCAGCAGGGCCACGTGCTCCTGGTCGACCAGGCAGGCGTTGGTGAAGAGCGAGACCAGCAAGCCCTTGCGCCGCAGCCCGAGATAGATCTCGGCGAAGTCCGGGCGAAGCAGCGGCTCGCCCCCGCTGAGCAAGCACCAGAGGGCGCCCAGCCGCACCGCCTGGTCCGCGATCTCGCTAATCTCCGCCGGCGCGAGCTCCTTGCGCCGCGCCTCCTGGTCCCCTGCCGGCAAGTTGATGTAGCAGTGGCGGCAGTCGTTGTTGCAGCGCGCGGTCAACTCGAGGTCAAACGAGAACGGCACCCGCCGCTCGCGCAGGCCGTCCCACAGGGCCAGTTCGGGCAAAGGCGAACTGGTCACGAAGGCGCTCCCGCCCGCGTTCAGGTTTGTCTTGGGTGTTTCAGCCATCCTGCCATCCATTTCTGAGTTGGGATCGGCCAGCGCCGGCGCGACCGCCAGGCAATCGCCTGGCGCTCCGGCCCCAGCCCCAACCAAGCCCGCTGCCACTTCGCTCGACGCTTGTAACGCGCCCGAGCAGGTTCGCGGCCGGGTTCATCTTGTCCGTGCTCGCGGGAAGTCGCGCATCCTCAAACCCCGGCCGCCTCAACCAGCATCCTTCGGCTGACCAGCTCGCCCACCAGGCCGAGCACGTCGCGCTCGATCTCGCCCGGCTCCGCTTCGAAGTCCTCGGCGAGCGCCGCGACGACCCGGCCCAGCGTGGCCCGGCCATCCAGCCGCCGCCAGATCGCCCGCCCCGTGTCGTTGAGGGTGTACAGTTCGTCTTCCATGTCGCCGATGCCGGCCACGAGCGGGACGATGATCAGCTCGCCCTCGATCTCGCGTGCCACCACGTCGTCCGACGACGCATAAACCGCATCCATCCGGATCGTCATCTCTCTGCGCTCTCCTCAGGCCTGCGCCTGCTCGCCCGCCGTCGGGCCCTTCTTGGCTGCCGCGCCTGCGCGGATGCTGCGCGGGTCCGTCCGGATGCAGAGCACCGACAGCCCGCCCGCCTCGAGCTCATCCCTGACCGCATCCTCTGACGCGAACGCATGCACGAACTCGGCATGGCCCCACAGCATATCGCCCGCTTCGTAGCCCACGTTGCCCAGGCTGCACGCGCCGAGCGCCCGCCGCACCGCCACACCGCGCGCGCTGGTCCGCAAGTCGGGCCGCCATTGGAATTGGCACAGGAACACTCCGCCCGGCTTCAGCGCGCGCGCGATGCGCTGCACCATCCCCACCCGCCGGCCGCGCGTCGGCACGCAGGAGTACATCGAGCGGGATAGCCAGACAATGTCGTAGGCCTCCGCCGGGACGTCAAGCTGCGAGATCTCCTGCACCAGCCCGTCGATGTGCACCCCGCGCCGTGCCGCGTTCGCCTGCGCCCGCTCGACCATTGCCGCCACGTAGTCCACCCCCGTCACGTGGTAGCCGAGGCGCGCCAGTGGGATCGCCTCCCGGCCACCGCCGACGCCCAGCAGCAACAACTCGCCGCCCGCCACAGGCGGGACCGCGGCCAGCAGCGCCATCTCGTCGTCGCTCAGTCCGGAGTCTACCAGCCCATCCTCGGCCCAGCTCGCGACGCTCTCCGGCTGGGCGTAGCTCTCGCGGCTGAAGGCGGCCAGGTCGTCCGGCCGCATCACCACGACCGCCAGTGACTGCACGAACCCGCCCAGCCGCAGCAGCCCGCGCGCCAGGCGCACGCGTGTGCGACGTACCGGCGCCTGCCGTCTCACCGGGCGCGCTCCCTCGACCTCCGCCGGGCCGCTCACGCCCCCGCCAGTTGCTCCAGGCGCGGTCGCCAGTCCTCGATCTCCCACGCCCACTCGCCTTTCGCCAAGAGTTCCCACCGCGCGTGCCTCGGCGTGCGCCATCCGGCACAGGTACTCTACCGGTGTGTCCAGCGTGCCGTGCTCGGCCCACGACTTGCCCGGGCACTGCTCGCACAGTCCCTTGAGGAAGCAACGCGCGCAGCGCGCAAGGTAGTCCGGGTTGGTCGCCCGCCGCGCGCGCCAGGCCGGAAAGGCGTGCTCCAGCGCCTCGCCGAGGCTCCCCTGCCGCAAGTCATACACCATCTCCGGCTGCCGCAGCAGGGTACACATTTGGTAGCCGCCGTACGCATCCACGCAGCCCGCCTCGCCCGCACCGCAGGCGAAGAGCCGTTCGCCCTGAGGGCCCAGGAACCCCTTGCCGAACTGCGCCACCCCACGCTGGTGAGCGTCTCCACGGCGAGCGGCCAGCGCCAGCGCCTCCTCGGGAGAGAAACGCAGCCGACGAATCAGCCGGTTCCGGGGCTCCGAGTCCCGCCGCGCGCGCAGGTCGAGGAGCACCGCGTAGGTCGGACTCTCCTCCATCCAGGGAATCGTCGCCGCCCAGCGCTCGAACTCGGGGATTTCGTCGCGATTCGGCGGCAGCAGGACCGACTTGACGACGAACGGCACCTGCCGCTCCCACAAGAGCTTCACCCCGCGCCGGAACTCGGTGAACCCACCCGGCGAGCGCGCGACCGCATCGTACGACGAGGCTTGCATGCCGTAGACGCTGATCTCGACCTTGCGCAGCGGTGGCACGCGCGCCAGGAGGTCCGCCAGCTCGGGGGTGATCAGGCGCGCGTTGGTGAACAGCACCACCTTCAGCCCCAACCGCCGCGCGTGCAGGTAAAGCTCCGGGAAATCCGGGCGGAGCAGCGGCTCTCCCCCGCTCACGCGCACCCATAGCGCGCCCAGCGCGGCCGCCTGGCCCAGGACGTCCTTCCACTCGGCGGTGCTAAGCTCGCGCCGCGCCGCCCGCGCGTCCCCGGCCGGCAGGTTGATGTAGCAGTGCAGGCAGGCGTTGTTGCAGCGCTCGGTCAGCTCGAGGTCGAGGTGCCCCAGGCGCGGCCGCTTGCCGCCGAAGAGCACCTGTTGCCCCAGGCTGCGCACCACAGCATAACCCTGCTCGCCCATGCGCCCCCTGCCTACCGATCGCTCATCCTGGCGCCCTGCCACCTGCCCTCCCAACCGACAGGAACGCGGGGCCAGGGGAGCGCGGGCAGCCTTCGCTTGACGTCCCGGCCGGCGGGAGAATGGCAGCCCAGACGGTGCCGTCCAGGCGAGGACAGCCAGGCGACCTCGCCGCGTTCGCCGCCATCGCCGTCGACGTCATGCCCCACCGCGCGCGAACGGCTCCGCACTCGTGGTTAGCGCTCTGCCGCGCACAACTGCTTCAGCAGCCCAACCACCTGGCCGCTCATGTCGAAGCGCAGGCGGTAGGCCGGCACTTCGGCCGCGACGCGGCCGGCCAGGTCGAGCGTCTTCTCCCACCAGTCGGCCGTGAGCAACGGCTTGATCACGTACGACAGGACACTTGCCAGGCGCTCGCGCCGGTCCTCAATCGGCAGGAGCTCGTTGACGCCGGCCTTCTCCAGGTACAGGATCGCCCGCAGCGGCGCGCCCGCCGCCGAGACGTCGGGCAGCTCGCCGTGGCTCCAGGTGCCGTGGATGCGAAAGCCGTCCGGCCAGCGGCGCAGGATCATCCGGTCATCGCACAGGATCTCGCCCTGGCCGGCCAGCATCTTCAGCATGGTCGACTTGCCCGCTTCCGAGTGCCCCACGAAGAGTAGGCCCTGCCCGTCCAGGATGATGCCGGAGGAGTGCAGGTAGCAGCCTGCCCGGTCGGCCAGGACGCGCGCGAGCAGGATCTGATCCGAGGGAAAGGTCGTCAGCGAGTCGAGCCCGGCCATCTCCGCGATGCGGCCAGCGCGGAAGATCGTCCCCTGGCTGTGGTCCTGGTTGAAGATGGCCACTCCGTGCGGCTCGCTGCCGCCGTCGCGCGGCGAGATGTTCACATACACCCAGGCGCCGGGCCCCTGGTAGATCGCCCAGGGCGGCTGATGATACACCTCTGGCCCGAGTCTCAGTTCAGAGAGGGCCGGCAGCTCGGGGACCAGGCGCAGGCTGATCGTGTCCGTCCCCGGCCCCGTCACCCGGAACTTCTCGAACTTCTGGGCGAACGTCGCCTCCGTGAGCGGGAAATCTGCGCTCACCTGGATCGTGATCCCCGCGATCTGATAATAGCTAAGGTGGGTCAGCTTCCAATCCTCCTTGTAGCGCCGGTTCTCGGCAGCCACCCGGCACAGATACTCCACCTTGGCGGACAGCCGTCCGTGCTCCAGGTAGCCGTAGACCGGGCACCAGCGACAATCCGGGCGCAGCTCGCACGAGCCGCAGTTGGCGCGATACTCCTCTCCACCGCGCACTACGTTGGCCAGCCCGGGGATGAACTCGTCCCAGCCTTCCCCGAAGCTGCCCCGCCGCAGGTCATAGCGCAGCGCAGGGTCCTTGACGAAATAGCAGAAGCTCATCTGCCCGTACGGATCGACGTGGAAGTCGCGCCGGGCGGCGATGCAGGCCGCGAACAGCCGGTCGTCGCCCGGGATTCCCTGGCAGGCCGCCACCTCGCCGTCCGCGCTGCCTGCCCCGGCGGCCTTCGCCCGGTCCCGCAGCTCGGCGGCCACATCGGGCTCCTCCAGCGCGATCACCTCGGCCGGCTCCAGTCGCTGGCGCGCGATCTCCCGGTTGCGCCCGTCCGAGCGGCAAGCCGAGAGGAAGAGCCAGGCTGAGCCCAGCCGGTAGGCCGGGCTCAGCGACTCGGCCAGGGCTAGCATCGCGCGGTATTGATGGTAGTTCTCGCGCATGGGCACGACCTGCACGGTGAAGCCGGCCCCTGCTTCCCGCAGGTAGGCGAAGCCGCGCATCGTCGCCTCGAACGAGCCGGGCGTGCGCGTCACGCGGTCATGCACCTCGGCCGTCGCGCCGTACAGCGCCACCATCTTGTTGCCGCGCCGCCCGAGCAGGCGGGCCAGATCGGGCGTGATCAGGGTGCCGTTGGTGTTGAGGCTGTAGTGCAGCCCCTTGCGCGTGATGTAGTCGAAGATCTCGGCAAAGTCGGGCCGCAGGAGCGGCTCACCGCCCGAGATCGCCCAGGCCTGGCACCCCATCCGCCGCGCCTCATCCACCACGCGCCGGATCTCGCCGGCCGTCAACTCCTCCCTTGCCTCCGGCGCGCCGGGCGCCAGCCAGAGCCAGCAGTGGCGGCAGGTGTTGTTACAGCGATAGGTGAGGTCGAGCTTGCCGTCCAGGGGCAACCGCGGCAACTTGTTCCGTGGGAGCGGACTCATCTTGTCCTTAACAAAAGCTGCCTGAGGCTATCCCGAAAGACAAAACAGCCGCAGGCAGCGCGCGCAGAACGTTTTACTCGCCGGCCGGCCGAGTGGCTCGCTAGCTGCCAGAGCGTGACTTGCAATTTCCGCAGTTACCGGGCTCCCCGGCGTCGCAGCCCAACTGCGCCGTAGAGCTCGGGTCGCCCATGCCATTATTGCCGATTCGCTTGCAGTGGGTCAGAACGCTTTCTTCAGGCGTTCCGCGCGCAAGCACGATGAGTTGGGGTGTGGTCCATCGAGGTTTCTTGCTGGCCATGACGCGCTCCTCTTACTCGCTGACTGTCCTTACCCGGGCCGCGGGATGCGATGTAAGACGAGGTAGAACAGAATGGAATAGTGGAACCACTATAAGCGACTTAGCGCCGCTTGTCAAGCCTTCCACCAACTTTTTTCCACAGTCAGGGCCCGGGCGGGTCGCCTGTCTGCCCTTCTCGCTCCGTGGCCGGCGCAGCGCGCTTGACCACCACACAGGTGATGTCGTCGGCTTGTTCCTGGTCCCCCACGAACTCGGCCACGGCGTCCAATATCGCCTGCAGGATCTCTTGGGCTCCACCGGCGGATGCCTGGCGAAAGACGCTTTGCAGCCGGGCTTCGCCGAAAACCTCGTCCTGCGCGTTCAGTGCATCGGTGATGCCATCCGTGTAGAGGAGCAGCGCATCGCCGGGCGCGACGTCGACCCGCTGCTCCTCCAACTCGATGTTTTCGAAGGCGCCCAACAGTATGCCGCGCGCGCGCAGTTCCGACACACTGTTATCTGCCGCCCGGCAAAGCAGCGGGCGGTTGTGGCCGCCGTTGGCGAAGATCACCCGCCCGACGTTCACGTCGACGACGGCATAGACCGCGGTAAGGCAGATATTTGTCGGGCTGTCGCTGAGGATCAAATCGTTGGCGCGCCGCAGCGCGGCCGCCGGTCCGCGCCCGCTCATCGCCATGGTGCGAATGATTGTGCGGCTGAGCGCCATGAAGATGGCCGCCGGCACGCCTTTGTCCGTGACGTCGGCTACGACGACGCCGATGCGTCGCGGATCGCCGCTGAGTTCGCAGAAGTCGTAGAAATCCCCGCCGACCACGCGGGCCGAACGATACGCGGCCGCGAACTGCCAACCGGGTACCTCCGGGGAACCGACCGGCAGCAAGCTTTGTTGGATCGCCTGAGCCACCCTCAGCTCTTGTTCCAGTCGCTGCCGCTTGATTTCTTCCTCGTGCAGCCGCGCGTTATCGATGGCCACCGCGGCGTGGGCAGCGAAAGCCTGTAACAGCTCGGCTGCGCCGTCCCCGGGCAAAGCGAGGGCCACGCCCGGCGCCCGAGCGGTGGCCGCTCCGGCCGCGGCAAAGTAGAGGTTGATCGCTCCCAGGATGCGGTCGTGGCTGACCAGGGGCACGGCGATCAGGCCGCGCAGGCCAAGGCGGGCCGCCGGTCCGTGGCCGGCGGTCTCGGGAAGCCCGGTCAGGTCCGCGATGATTTGCACCTGACCGGAGGCCACCGCCTGAGCGGTCGCGCTGGTGGAGCCCAGCCAAGCGGCCAGATATTCCTCATCGGCCAGACTGCTCTGCAGGACACAGAACCGGCCGGTTGCAGTCTGGTATTCCCAGATGGTCGCCTGGCTATCGGGGAAGAGGGCACGCAGGTCGCGAATGATGCGCGCCAGAACGGTTGGCACGTCGAGGGTCGCGCTGATAGCCAGGCTGCTGTTACGCAGCCGCTCGAGCTCGACGATGCGCCGCGCCAAGGCTTCATCGGTGCGGCGCAGGAGTTGCATGTTGTGCACGGCGATCGCGACCTGGTTGCCAAAGGCGGCCAGATTGGCGCGTCCTTCCTGACCGGGCACGTTGCCGAAGACGCCTGAATAGCCCAGTTCGAGCGTGCCCAATGGCCGGTTGACTGCGTGCAGCGGCAGGAACACCCAGGTGAGTTGCCCCGCGCTGGCGGAGGTGCTCGCGTAGCCGCCGGCTCCTCCGTGAGGTGCGCCCGCCTGGCCGGATGGGGAGAGATCTGGATCGATGCTGCTTGCCTGGCCGGAGGAGCCTGGGCTTCGCGGAGGCCGTGCCGCACTGCGTGCCAGGCGCTCGTCGCTGCCGCGCATCACACGCATCCGGCCCTCGCGCAGGCAGGCGGCGGCGGGATGATCACCGTTGGCCGACAAATGATGCAGCACCTGCCAATCGGCATTCCAGAGCTGGCCGGCGCCCGCCGCCGGCTCCAACAGCGCCTGCCCGGCGTCGAGCAGGTAGAGGTGTGCCGCATCGCATCCCAGGGCACCGGCAGCCACCTCCAGCACGCGCTGCAGGCTCGGCTGTACGGTGCTGGCGTCCAGTACGGCCTCCCCGATCTCGCGGTAGGCGGCGCGCACGAGGACGTTCTCGATTGCGCCGGAGGCATGTTCGAGGAAGTGCAGCAGCTCAGGCAACTGGCCTGGTAGTTCGTGCGGGTTGCGCTCTTCGACAAAGTGCTCGACGACGATCACACCCAGCCGATGGCCGTGCGTGGCCTCGCGCAGCGTCGCCACCAGGCGCGCCGCACTGCTGCTGCCCCGCAGTGCGTAGCTGCCATACGCGAAGGTGCGCGCTTCGACGCTGTCCGGGTCGCGCAAGTCGATCTGCCGTGGCAAGGTATTCGCCGGGCGCGGGTCTGCCTCACGAGGCGCGCTGGCGCTCGATGGATAGACCAGGTCAAGACGTGCCTGCGCTGGCTCCGCCCGGTAGATGACGACCGACGGCGCGCCAAATCCCTGTTCCAGCCCGCGCGCCAGCAGCTCCCAGGCCCCGCTGAGCGAATCAGTCGCGTAAATCGATTGGACTGTGGCCTCGAGCAACTGGGACAAGGCCGCTTCGCTGCGGGCGACCATGTCTGGGCCCCCACCGGGCCGCAGATTGGGGAAAGGCGCCGGGCGACGGGCGGGGGCAAGACCCACGGGCCTGGCCGAGGTGCCATCGATAACGCCTGTGGTCTCCGGCGCAGGAGGGGTGGCGACGCTGGCGACGCTGGCGACAGCCGCGACCGGCGGGACGCCGCCGCCGGCCGGCAGGGCGTACGCCCGGGCTGCCTTGACCTGCGGCGCCAGGTAGGCGATCGTCTCTTGCCAGCGACCGGCCATGCGCAGGATATGACCGACACGCTCGGTGGTGAAATGCTGGGTCAGCGCCCGCCGGTAGGCGTGGTTCTTGAGCATGTAGGAACCATCGTCCAGCAGGATGGCGCCCGACAACTGCAACCGGTCGGCGCCGGTGCGTGTGGGCATCTGGTGAGCCCGGCTACGTGCAAGCCGGCCATGCTCCAGCAAGTGGAGCACGTCGAGCACGCTGTCGGCGTCCTCTTCGATCGTATGGATCGCCTCGCGCAGTGGGGCGGGACTTCTCGCCTCGCTGGCCGGGAACAGCCGGCAGGCGGCCCGGTCCACCACCCGCCGGTCGACCAGGCGACGCCGATAACCCTGCACCAGCTCGGCGCACCAGGCGCACAGCTGCGGGACGATGTAACGATCGCCTGCCGCCCACTCGACGATGCGCGCCAGGGCACCCGCCGATGCCAATAGTCCGTGAGCCGCCAGCGTGCCCTCGGCCAGGGCCAGCGACTGTTCCTCCGAGAGCGCGATCGCCAGGACCGGCTTGGCAATGTTGAAGGGCGAGGTCGGCCCCGCCGACAGGCCGACCAGGTTCATGCCCCCGGTCACCACAGCCGAAAGTTGGCGCGGAGCATCGATCGCCGTTTCCATGTAGGCCGCCCGTAGGGCCAGCAGCAGACTGTGGACCAAGTCGTGTGGCAGGGCCTGCAAGTGATCGATCAAGAGAACCAGGTGATAGGGTTGCGCGTCGACTGCTGCCGTCAGGTAATTTTGGAAGGCGCGCGGGCTGGTCACGTTTGAGGGCGGACGGGTGGCGAGGGCCGCGCGGCGTGCTACTGGCAGGTACGGGGTCGCGCCGTTTCGCGATCCGCCTTGGGTCGCCTCGAGGAGCGTGTTGTGAATCAACCACGCCAGGCTGGCGAAGAAGGCCGCTTCGTCATCGGCGTCGGTATCCCACAGGTCCAGGTAGAGAGGCCGATAAAGCCCGGTCGCGAGCACGACCTCGGCGACGTCATCCAGCAAGCGGCTCTTCTCGCTGAATGGCGGCCCGATCAGCGAAACGCACTCGTGGGCTTGCAGGTGTCGCACCACTTGGTCGATGCGCCCGTCATCGCGCACGCGCACTTTCTTGAAAGGGGTCTTGCCCAAGTAGGGGACGATTTGCCAGGCCCCGTGATCCGTGTCCATGGACGTGGTCACCAGATACCCTCTTGCTGGATCTTGCGGAACAGGTACTCGACGTCATAATTCTCGCGCAGCAGGCGCGGGAAGATCGGGGTGGCAAAGCGATAGTGTCTTCCGCGCACCGTCAGTGTGCCCGACAGCTCCAGGTTGCGACAGACACGGTCGAGGTCGGATAAGGGCACCTGGATGCCGCGTTGTTCCAGCAGGGCGTCGATGGTTTCCACCGTGAAGGGATCACAGCTCTCGGAATGAGCTACCACCGCGAAGACAACCGCCTTCTCCAGGTGGGTGGTATTGTCCATAAAGGTGCTGAGAATGAAAGCCCGGAAGTCCTCGTTGCTGTACACGCCGAACAAGCTATCGGGCGTGATCGTGCGGCTGTGGCGGCGGTCGAGCCGCTCGACCAGGATGCTGCAGTAGAACTGGATCAGATTGGGTTGGGCGGCCGTTTCGTTGAAAATGCGCGCGACCACATCGCCGCGCTTCTCGAATTCTACTCCCAGCTTTTCCAGCGGGCCGGTGACCATGTTAAAAGTCTGTTCGTACGTGAACTCCTTCAAGCGCACCGGCCGGGCGAAGTTGAAGAGCGGCGATTCCAGGTCGCTGAAGGCGCGCATCACTTCGCGGAACCCGCCGATGACGTAGCGGGAATCGTCCTGAATGCTCGAGGCGCGCAGCGCGTTCAGGAGCGTGTCGTCCTCGCGCACCCAGGTGAGCACCCGGTCGAACTCGTCCAGGAAGAAGAAAATCGGACCGCCATAGCGCTGGGCCATACGGTGCAGGAAATCCGGGAAGTAGATTGGGAACTGTTTGTTCGAGAGCCGGGCCAGTTCCTGGGGGCGCAGCCGGCGCACCACCTCCTGCACGAAATCCGTCGGCGAGCGCAGCGCACTGCAGTCCATGAACAGGATGCGTTGTAGGGCGTCGTTATCGCCCCGCTCCTGCGCTGCTTCCTTGAGTTGGCGCTCTGCCTCGCGCATCAACGATGTCTTGCCGATGCGCCGGATGCCCATGATCGCGAAATTCCCATCCGCGCTGGCCACGATTCTGTGTACTTCGGCCTCGCGGCCGAAGAAGCGCGAGCCGGTGACGGGGCGACTGGTTTCGTAAGGCACAAGCGAGCTCAGGTCGACCTGAGCGCTGAGGCGGTCGAGCAGCTCGGAGCCCGGTCGCCGCGAGCCGCGTACTGCTGCCTGGGCTGCGGCATCGAGGACCATGATGGGCGAAAACTGGGCCTTGAAGGCTGCCTGTAGCTCCTGCCCTGGCCCGTCAATCAGGACTACGGGGTTACGCTCGGCGAGCTCACGCGTGCGTACCACTTCGAGCAGGCTCTGTTTGAGCTCCCGTGGCGCCAATGCAGACTGGTCGCTCTGGCTGACATAGATGAAAGGCGTGCGGTCGGAGAGGCGCAGTTTCCACTCGGAAAGGTCGACGAAGAAGACCGGGTAGCCGAGAATCTCTTCGTACAAACGCATGCGATGCTCGAGCGTGGTTTCCAGGAACTGAAGGAACTCCGGTGCCTGCGCTCGCCAGGTGGCTTTGCCTTCGGTCATTCGCTACGCTCCGCTGCGAGATGATGATCGGATGCGCGTCAGTATATCACAAACTGGCGGGAACGGCGCCGGCGAGGCATAATGCTCGCATGACCCACAGCATGCAGCTAACCCGGCGTGCCTTTCTGCGAAGCGGTGCGCGCGGCGCGACGGCTTTCGCCCTCCTTCCCGGCTGGCTGCCCGGCCGCCGACCCGCCTCGCTTTGTCCGGCCGCGCCCAGCCTGGACGAAAAGATCGGCCAGATGGTCCTGGCCGGTTTTCGTGGCCTGGAACTGGCCGGCGACAACCCGATCGTGGCCGATCTCCGCCTGCGCCACCTGGGCGCCGTGGCGTTGTTCGATCGCGATCTGCCCAGCAACAGCCCGCTGCGCAATGTCGCTTCCCCGGCGCAGCTCAGGGCCCTGGACGCGCATTTATCGCGGCTCGCGACCGAGCCCCTGCTGATCGGCGTCGACCAGGAAGGAGGGCAAGTCGCGCGCCTCCGACCGGAGCGCGGTTTCCCGGCCTCACCCTCTCAGCAGCGCCTCGGAGCGCTCGATGATCCGGAGCTCACCCGCCAGGCGGCGGAAACCACGGCGCAGACCCTGCGCGCGGCCGGTATCAATCTGAACCTGGCCCCGGTGGTGGATCTCAACCTCAATCCGCACAATCCGATCATCGGCCGCTACGAGCGCAGTTTCTCGGCTGACCCGGATATCGTAACACGCCAGGCCTTGCTGGTGATCCGCGCGCACCACAAGTACGGCGTCCTTACCACGCTCAAACATTTCCCCGGACACGGCAGCTCGCGCGGTGACTCGCACCTGGGCTTCGTCGACGTGACTGCCACCTGGCAGCCGGCCGAGCTGCAGCCGTTCCGCGCGCTCATCCAGGCGGGGGTCTGCGACGCAATCATGACCGCTCACATTTTCAATGCCAGATTGGATCCGAAATACCCCGCCACGCTCTCCCGATCGATTTTGACCGGCCTCCTGCGCGAACAGTTAGGCTTCGACGGAGTGGTCATCTCGGACGATATGGGCATGGCGGCGATCGCCGAGAACTATCCCTTCGAGACGGCCATTCGCCTGGCGATCGAGGCAGGCGTCGATATCCTGACCTACAGCAACAACGGGCGCACCTTCGACCCGTCGTTGCCGGAGCGCGCCGTTGCCACTATCAAGGAACTGATCGGCGCCGGTGTAATCGACCGGCGACGGATCGACCAGTCGTACTGTCGCATTGTGCGCCTCAAGAGCGCGATCGGCTTCTAGTAGCTGGGGCCGCTCCAGAGTGGGGCAGGATACTGGCCCTGCGCGATCAGCCGGCGGACAGCCTCTTGCACCAGTCGCCGGTCGGCCTGGTAGGTGACGCCGAACCAGCGCGTCCCTGTCGGCAGCACTTTGACGCGCGCCGCGCCCTCTCGCACCAGCGTGCCCACCGCCTCGGGAAGGTAAAACTCGGCCTTGTCGAGATCGCCGGCATGGCTCTCGAGGAAGGCCGGGAAGAGGCGCGCCAGTTCGCCGAAGAAGGCGGGCGTGAAGCCCCAGAAGTTCATCGACACAATTCGGTCCGCTGCCAGCCTGTGCCAGGTCCTGTCCGCTTCCTGGTAGCGGATGCCGGCAGGGGAAGGCGCGATGTGCGTCAACTCGCGAATGGACTCCAGGTATCCGGCCGGGCTCACCTGGCAGAGGCCACGCGCAACCTCTCCGTTTTCGGAAAGCGTATTGGCCAGCACGTAGCCCACCATCGCATATTCGGGCACGTCCCCCCGATCCTCCAGCTTCCCCAGGCAGCGCGCGAGGGTCTGGTAGGCGGCCGCGCCATAGAAGTCGTCGGCGTTGATGGCCGCGAAATTGGTGCTCACCACCTCCCGGCAACACAACACGGCGTGCGCCGTGCCCCAGGGTTTACTACGCCGGGCCGGCAGGACCATCCCCGCCGAAAGTGCGTCCAGGTCTTGGTAGACGTAGCGGACGTCCACATGTTGCTCCACCGTCCGGCCGATGCGCGCCCGGAAAGTCTCTTCGATATCGTGGCGGATCAAGAAGACGACGTGCTCGAAGCCGGCTCGCAGGGCGTCGTAAACCGAATAATCGACGATCAGCTCGCCATCCGGACCGACCGGATCGGCTTGTTTGAGGCCGCCGTAACGGCTGCCGATGCCGGCGGCCAGGACGACGAGAGTAAGCTCCGACATGGCCACGCTCCTCTGAAGCAGGCTATAAATTGGTGGTCGATCTGCCAATTATACCACTTGACAAAAGTCACAGTTACGGATAACATACTTACGCGGGTATCCGTGGAAACTACGTAGCACGCGACTGTGGTTTTCTACGCATAGGAGTAGGGGCGGGGGAGGAAGCATGTCCGACAATGGAGCAGTCGTGAGGAATCCCGGCGAACAGGGTTTTGCTTTTTACTTCAATACCCTGGAGCCGAACGAAGTCATCTTTCCCGAGACGGTCTTGCCCGGACCGCGGCAGTACGGCGTGACAGTCCACCATCCGGCCAGGCAGTGGGAGATTGTGGCCGTCGAACCGGGACGCCGGCGCCACGTGGCTTTCATAGCCGCCATCTACTGCCTCGACCAGGTATTGGGCCTGGCGGGCGGCATCGGGCGGGGGCTGCCCGCCACAGCAGCCTGAACAGGCCCATGCAGGCCGACCTGGCCACCTGTCCGATAGCGGAACTCGCCATCTGTCCAGGATCGAGGCTCACCTGTTGCCCGTCGCACGCGCGCACTCCTTCTGGTACTATCGAGACAAGCCACTCGATGGCGCCGACAACAGGAGCGATGCGCGATGTCTATCCGTCCCGACGAGCCTACCTTCATCCGCATGATGCAGACGTACCAGTCTGCGGTGTACAACTTGTGCTACCGCTTGCTCGGCGACGGCGGCGAAGCGGAAGACGCGGCGCAGGAAACGTTCCTGCGGGCGTACGACCGGTTTGGCCGCTACGATCCTGCCCGTCCCCTCAAAACCTGGCTGCTGGCCATCGCGCACCACTACTGCATCGACCGCTTGCGCCAGCGGCGCGGACCCTGTCTCGACCTCAACGACGAAGCACTGGCGGACACCCTGCCGGGCCAACGGGCGGACGACGATCCGGAAGGGCGCGCGCTACAGAACGAACGCGACCGGAGCATCCAGGCGTTGCTGAGCCGCCTCGCGCCCGAGGATCGAGCCCTGGTGGTGATGCGCTACTGGTATGGGCTGTCGTACGTCGAGATGGCCGAAGCGACCCGCAGCAGCGTGGGGGCCGTGAAGAGCCGGCTGCACCGGGCACGCGGCACGCTGGAGAGCCTGCTGACTGCGCACGCGTCGCCAGGTGGTCGCCGACCCGATTCTCGGGTGGCCGGGAAAGCGCTGGCGAGCCCAGGCGCCATGGCCGTCGCATACACACCGGCTTTCGCAAATTGACCCATTGGCCGATGGATCTCCACGGGCGAGAGGGTTGCCGCCGCTGAAGCTCTTCACGGCTGCCCGTCTCGCCCGTTTTTCTCCCCGCATCCCTCTTATCCGTAGTAACTACTTAACCAAGTTAGGTAGCCCGGATCGTTAAATCCCATTCTTCTACGCTCGCCAGGACACGGTCTGCGTGTTATATTGGCGAGGTGGGATGAATTCTTGCGCGAGGCGGGGAGTTGGCTCGCGCGCTCAGCCAAATGGCGCTGTCGGAGTGAATGGAGGCAATCATGGAGGGTCACGAGTACGAGATATTGCTGGTCGAGGACAACCCGAATGATGTGAAGTTGACTCTCCACGCGTTCAAAAAGATGAACCTGGCGAATCGCATCTTCGTGGCGCGCGACGGTGCGGAAGCGCTGGATTTCATCTTCTGCAGCGGCGACGGTGGTAGCCGCAGCGGGGTGTGCCGCCCGCGGGTGATCCTGCTCGACCTCAAGCTGCCCAAGATCGATGGGCTGGAAGTGCTGCGGCGCATCAAGGCCGACCCTCGCACGCACAGCATTCCGGTGGTCGTGCTGACGGCATCACGCGAAGAGCGCGACATCGTTGAGAGCTACGATCTTGGCGTCAACAGCTACATCGTCAAACCGGTGGACTTCGAGCAGTTTGTCGACGCGGCGCGCACTCTGGGTATGTACTGGCTCCTGCTAAACGAGCCTCCCACCGCGGTGCAGGCGGCTTGAGGTTGGCCGGCCGGTCGGGCTCGCCGCAATGCCGTCCAGGCTTTTGAGGGTCTGATCGTCGTAGTCCTCGAATTTACTGCTGCGTTGCCGCCGACCTCCAGCGCTTGCCGAGAGCGTCGACTCCGTGGAACTGGGGAACCAGGGCGCGTCTGGTCGCTTGCGATCGGGCTGCTGGAGCTGGAGCAGGAGGATCAGGGTGAGCGACAATCGGCTCGGCATTTGCGTAGTCGGATGCGGGGACATGGGCGCCAGACATGCTGCGCGCTGGAACAATCTGGCCGAGGCGCGCGTGGTGGCCGTGGCCGACGTCAGCCCGGAACGAGGCCGGGCCCTCGCGCAGGCCTGTGGACTGGAGCGAGCCTACGCCGACTACCGGGAGGCGCTGGTGCTGCCCGAGGTGGACGTGGTATCCATTTGCGTGCCGACCTGTTTCCATGCAGACGTGGCGGTGGCCGCGGCCAGACGGCGTAAGCACGTGCTGTCCGAGAAACCGATCGCCTTGACGCTGACCGACGCCGACCGGATGATCCGGGCCGCCGCCGATGCGGGTGTCAGCCTGGGGGTCGGCTTCATGCGCCGACAGTCGCCGGCTCTGCACGCACTGCGCGCCTTGCTGGGTGAAGGCGGGCTGGGACGCCCGGTGATGTACACCGCTTTGGACGCTCGTGAGCTGCGCCCCAAGCGAGAGATGCACGACCCGGCGGCAAACGGCGGGCCGCTGATCGACATGGGTGTGCACCTGTTTGACAGTTGGGCCTACCTGTTCGACTCCCACCCTGTGGCGGTCTACGCCCAGGGGCTGCGCCTGGCTAGCGGCCGGGCCGAGATCGCGCACATCCCAGTCCCGGCCGTCGACACCGCGACGGTGGTGGTGACTTACCAGTCAGGCGACATCGGCACCTTTGTGGTGACGTGGGGTCTGCCGGCCCAGGTCAATCCGGCTGGCGAGCCCGACGCGATCTACGGGCCGCTCGGCATGGCCGTGGCCTCGTTCGGACTGTGGCATCAAGAACTCACGGTCGGGAGGACGGGAAGAACCGCCGAAACCCTGGTCGCGGCGGACGAGGATATGTTTCAACGTGAGATCGAAGCCTTCGCGCGCTGCATCCTCGAGCACCGCCCGGTGCCCGTGACCGGCGAGGATGGCGTGGCGGCGCTGCGTGTGGCGCTCGCGGCCCTGGAATCCATCGCCCTGGGACAGGTTGTACGCCTGGCCCCCTGACGTGTGACGAGGCACAGGGGTCTCATGGTACATCAGGATAGCCACCCGCTTGCTCGCCAGGTCCCCTGGCTTTCCTCGCGAAGTGCGCCCCGGCCCGCCTCGGCAAGCTGAAAGACTCGATCGGGCAAGTCTGGTTCATCATGTCACCGGTGCGCCATCGGACGTGCGAGGCCGGTTCTTAGGGCTCGCTGTCGACGGAATAGCCCCGCAGGATCATGCGCACGCCGACCAGGATGGCGAACGAGATCGCCAGTAGGACTACCGCCAGTGTCAGGGCGCTGGTCAGATCCATCTCGAACCCGAGGTAGACCGCCAGGGGCATGGTCTGTGTGCGGCCCGGCAGATTGCCGGCAAAGATGATGGTTGCGCCGAATTCGCCCAGTGCCCGCGCCCAGCACAAGGCGACGCCTCCGATGATGCCCTGCCAGGCCAGCCGCAGCGTAATGTATCGGAAGGTCTCAACGGGCGTCGCGCCGTCCAGCGCCGCCGCCTGCTCCAACTCGTAGCTCACTCCGCTCATCCCGAGCGCGGCTGCCTTAATGAAGTAGGGGGCGGCGACAAAGGTCTGTGCCATCACCACGGCGATCGGCGTGAACGGGAGCTGAATGCCCAGTCCCGTTAGCCAGGCGCCCAGCAGTCCGCGCCGCCCGAAAGCCATTAGCAGCGCCAGGCCCGCCACGGCCGGCGGCAGGACGGTCGGCAGATCCAGCACCACCTCCAACAAGGGCGCCACGCGCAGTCGCTTGCGGGCTAATAGGTAGGCCAGCGGCGTGCCGAAAAGTACCACCACCAGGGCGGACACCAGGCTCGTGCGCAAGCTGAGCGTGATCGCCTGCCGTGTGGTCGCCTGGCCGAGCGACGCCAACACGGCCAGGGGCGGAGTTTTGAGGACCAACGACACCAGGGGCAAGGTGAGCAAGGCCAGCAGGGGCAGCCCGCCGGCGATCAGCAGCCAGCTTTGGACCTGGATCTGCTCGGATCTCGTTCTGTTTCGCGGCCATGCACCAACGCTCACGCGCTATCCTGCTTTCGATGACCGGGTAGGCAGCCGCAGCCGGCATACGCTTGCCGGCCGGTCTGAGGATCGGATCGATGGATCGCGGCTCTCACTTGTTCGACGCGACCCGGGAACGAATACGCCGCGGGACGGCGGCTCATTGCACCGTCTCGCAGCGAGCGACGGCCAGGCGGCGCAATTGATCCAATGCCCGGACGATGGCTTCCACCTGTGCGGCACGGAAGGCGTGGACTACCGCCGCCACCTCGTCGCCGAACGTACGCTGTTGGGCGTGCGCCAGCCAGTCTTCCAGGACCTGTCGCTGGGCGTCGATGAGGGTCAGCGCGATCTGTGGGTCCTGGCGGAGAGCCAGGTAAACCCGGGCCAGCAGCGCACTGCGCAGATTGCGCGGGTACTGTTCGGGCGTCCGCAGCCAGCGGTTCAACGCCTCGAGCCCGGCGTCGGTGAGCTCGTACACGACGCGCGCCGGACCGTTGCCCGGCTGTTCGCTGTTCTCTTCGACATAGCCACACTTGTGCAGCTTGCCGAGCAGGAAATACACTTCGCTGCGCTCGATGCGCCAGATGGCGCGCAGCGCCTCGTCCTCGTGTACGCGTTGTGCCAGCTCGTAGCCGTGCATCGGCTTTTCCGCCAACAAACCGAGCAAGACATTCTCGCTGGGCCAATCCGCCTTCATTCGCTTTCTCTCCACCGTTTCGGCCGGTCACTCAGAATCTGGCCGCCGACTATTCAGATTCTAACTAGTATCTGGAATCTGTCAAGCCGGCCGCAAATAGCGCTCACGGTGCGCCAGAACGAGCCGGCTAATCTGCGGCGGATGCTCGCGACCAATTCGCCGCGCGGTCCAAGGGCTTGCGGGATTGTATAGCCATGTCCGAGGGATTTGTGCTATACTCGAAGCTGGTTCGCCGATTCCTTGCCCCAGGAGATCACCAATGCCTGACGATCCCTATCGGCTGCTTGCCACCCGGCTCGACGACCTGCCCAACGGTTTCCCGCCGACCGGCGGCGGGGCCGAGCTGCGCTTGCTGGCCCGGCTCTTCACGCCCGAGGAGGCCCTGCTCGCGGCCGGCCTGCGGCTGACCCTCCAGACGCCGGCCGAGATCGCCGCGGCCAGGGCTGCTCGTCTGCCCCTCGCGGCCGCCGAGGATGAGGCTGCCCTGGGCGTACGCCTGAAAGGGATGGCCCGCCGGGGCTTGATCAACGCCGGCCGGACGGAGCGCGGCATCGGCTACGGCCTGCTGCCCTTCGTCGTTGGGATCTACGAAATGCAGTCGGAGACCATGGATGCCGAACTGGCGCGCCTGTTCGAAGACTATTACCAGGAGGCCTTCGCGCGCGGTGTCGCCGTGCAGCCGCCGTTCCACCGCGTTGTCCCGGTGGCCGAGACCGTGCGTGTCGACATGCAAGTCCATCCGTACGAGAGCGCGGCCGGGCTCGTCACCGCTAACCGGGCCTGGGGCGTGGTCGATTGCATCTGCCGCAAGCAGAAGGCTTTGATCGGCGAGCCTTGCGGCCACCCGCTCGATGTATGCATGGTCCTGAGCCCGGTTCCCGGTGCTTTCGACGGCTCGACGATCGTGAGGGCGCTGAGCGAGGCCGAGGCGCTGGCCACTTTGAGCAGGGCGGCTGATGCCGGGCTCGTGCACTCTGTGAGCAACAGCCGGGCAGGGGTTTGGTACATCTGTAACTGCTGTACTTGTAGCTGCGCCGTCCTGCGCGGCCTGGCCGAGCTCGGAGTGGCCAATGTGATCGCCCGCTCGGCCTTCGTCAACGAGGTCGACGAAGAGCGCTGCGGCGCGTGCGGCGCCTGCGTCGACTTGTGCCAGTTCAACACGCTGACCCTGGACGAGGTCGCCCGCGTGGACAAGCTGCGCTGCGCCGGCTGCGGCGTGTGCGTCCGTGCCTGTCCGGAGCATGCCCTGCACCTCCTGCGCCGGCCGGAGGCGGAACTGCTGCCTATCCCGGCGGGCCCGAGAGAGTGGCAGGCCGAACGAGCTGCGGCGCGCGGCCTGGACCTGAGCAGGGTGCTTTGACCGCCGGGCCGGCTTTTCCCCCTGCCGTCTGGGGAGCATGGGAGGCAGCGGGTATGCCAATCAGCGTCTGCATCGCCGGCGCGACCGGCTGGGCCGGCAGCTTGGTGACGCGTGCGATGCTGGAGTCGCCTGACTTCCGGCTGTCCGGCGCCGTGGCCCGCCGGCAGGCAGGCCGTGACATCGGCGAGGTCCTCCGCGGCCAAACTGCCGGCGTACCGATCGTGGGGTCGTTGGATGACGCTCTGGCCGTGGCGTCCCACACGGACGTCCTCATCGACTACACGGAACCAGGCTCGGTAATGCCGCGCACGCTACGGGCATTGGAACGCGGCCTCCGGGTCGTCATCGGTACTTCCGGCCTGACTGCTGCAGATTACGGAGAGATCGCGGCCAGAGCCACCGCGTCAGGGCTCGGCGTAGTCGCGGCCGGCAACTTTTCGCTCACGGCCGCTCTTGCCAAGCACTTCGCGCTCATCGCGGCGCGCTATCTGCCCTCGTGGGAGATCATAGACTATGCCCAGGCGGACAAGGTCGACGCGCCGAGCGGCACCACCCGTGAATTGGCCGAGGCGCTCGGCGAGGTCGCCCGCAATCGCCTAGCTGTGCCCGTCGAGGAGACCAAGGGCTCACGGGAGGCGCGCGGGGCCAGCATCGGCGGATCTCAGGTCCACTCGCTGCGCTTGCCGAGCTATGCGCTGGCCTTCGAGGCCATCTTTGGCCTTTCCGACGAGCGGTTGACCATCCGCCACGATGCCGGCTCGAGCGCGGCCCCCTACGTAGCCGGCACCCTGTTGGCTGCCGGCAAGGTAATGAGTATCACGGGCCTGATCCGTGGCCTGGATACCCTGCTTTTTGGTGAATGACGGAGGAATGCAATGCCTCAGTTGCCCCCCGCTGACGACCACGTTCTGGCCAATGGACGAGCGCGTCCGGCCTTGAGCCGCCGCGCGCTGCTTTCGGGCGCTCTGGGATCCCTGGCCGCGTTGGCGGCTTGCACCGCTCTACCGCCCCCCGTCGCGCCCAGCCTACCCGCTGATAACCAGGCAGGGCCGGGGACGGCCGCTGCGCCGGCCGCACCTGCAGTACCGGCGGGCACACAGGCGGGCGCGGTGCCCACCTGTGCCGTGCGTCCTGTCATCGTGCCCACCACGGTGCCTTATCCGGGTTACACGAAACTGGAACCTTCGACCGGACTGCACGTCACAGGCGAGGCGTACGAGGTCGATCTGGCCGGCTACAGTCTGAAGATCGGCGGCAAGGTTGACCGGCCCCTCAGTCTGACCTATGAAGAGCTGCGCTGTCTGCCGAAAACCGAGGCCCGGGTGATGCTGGCGTGTCCCGGATTCTTTGTCGACGAACAAACGCTGGCCGGGCCCACGCTCGCCACTGTCTTGGCTTTAGCCGGCCCGCAAGCGGACGCCACCGCGGTCAAGCTCGTGAGCTCCGAGCCGTACAACCAGGACTTCGTGCTCACCGACGTGCTGGACGCTCGGAACTTCCTGGCCTACGAGTGGGAGGGCCAGACCTTGCCGCGCTCGCACGGCTTCCCGCTGCGTGGCGTTTTCCCTGGGCAGGCGGGTAGCAACTGGGTCAAGTGGGTGGTTGAGATCCAGCTCTTGTAGTTCCGTACATATCGCTCTGTGGAGCGAGAGATGGCTCGACTGGGAGTGAGGAGGGTCGATGGCCCTGATCAAGTGCCCGGAGTGCGGGCATGATGTCAGTACATTGGCAGATCGCTGTCCTAACTGCGGCGCGCCTGTGGCAGCCATGGGACAGGCGCCGGGCCGTCCGATCGGCCGTCCGACGAGCGCTCCTGCGAGTGGCTGGCAGCAGCGCGAGGAAGTCATTTTCCACACGCACCTGCACTGGAGCACTTTTGTCGCGCCTCTGCTGGCGTTCTTGATTACCGCCGGCCTGACCCTGGTGCTGATCGGCCAGCCCAGTCTATTGCTGGCCCCGCTTAACGGGCTGAGCCAGCCGCTGGAAGCCCTGGCCGGCATCCTCGGTTTCCTGAGCCTGGCCTGGCTTCTGGCGCGACTGGTGACATGGCTCAGCTCCAGCGTGACGCTCACCGACCGGCGGCTGACTGCCCAGCAGGGTTTTCTGTCCCGTCACAGCACCGACATACCGCTCGGCAAGATCGAGAGCGTGTCTGTGGACCGCGGGCTGGCCGGCCGGATATTTGACTATGCGACCTTTGTGGTTACCGGCAGCGGTGGAACCACCGAGCGCTTCCAGCGCATCGCCGGGGCCGCACGCCTGAGCACGGCCGTTCAGACGCAGATCGCCGAGTTCCGAGAACAGCGCTAACTTACCCAGGCTCCGCTAACCCCTTCCGATCATATGCGCCAAATGGCGCACACTCGCTTACGCCAAATGCCTATTGAATTCATTCCCCGGTAGTGTAATAATAGTCACAGTGATTGAACAGAGGCTTTCCATCTGGAATTGTTCTGACAGCGCCAGGAGGGCGGATCAGACAGTATATAGATGGGAGTCATCTGCCAAGGCTGCAGATCTTAATTCTTTACGGGGAGGAACGCTGTTATGCGTGGTACCGCTGTAAATGGGCGTCGAGGCAACGTGGTCGCGGTCACGGATCCGCCCTTCGCCATTTCCTTATTTAGCTCGACCCGCTGGGCGTGGTTGTGGCTTATCGTCCGGTTGTACGTCGGCTATGAGTGGATTAGCGCCGGCCTGGAGAAGCTGGGCAGCCCGGCTTGGGTGCAGACTGGTGTCGCGCTCAAAGGTTTCTGGCAGAGTGCCGTCACGACAGGCGCGGGGACCGCTCATCCGGCGATCGCCTTTGGCTGGTACCGGGCTTTTATCCAGGCGATGCTTAGCGCCGGAGACTACGTCTGGTTCGCGAAGCTGATCACCATCGGCGAGCTCGCGGTGGGCGTTTTGCTGATTTTGGGCATTTTCACCGGCCTGGCGGCTTTTGCCGGTGGTTTCCTGAACTGGAACTTCATGATGGCCGGCAGCGCCAGTATCAATCCGGTGCTGTTTACCTTGTCGATCTTTTTGGTGCTGGCCTGGAAGACTGCCGGCTGGTTGGGTGTGGATCGTTTTCTCCTGCCCACCTTGGGCACGCCCTGGCGCCCAGGCCTGATCTTCAGTGGTCGGCCCCCTGAAGTCCGCGAAGCGCGCAAGACCAGCGAGAGCTGAGGCTCCGCCGGTCGTAGGATATCGGACGGCAAACAGACCGGGTTCCGTCCGACCAGTCCAGGTCACACTGGCGAAGGTCGGACCGGGACCCGGTTTCCTTGTTGGACCGGCTCGGCGCGGACGGCGTTCCGCGCCCGGCTTTGCGGCTGCTTCCCCGTCGATTCGTTCCTCCACCGACCTTCTCCCATCGTTCCGGATCGGGCATCATCCCTGCATTACTCGCCTGCCCGGCACGGGTGACCAGATAGCCGGCCTGCCGAGGTGAGCATGCGCCTCGTGCGCCGGCACTCTTACTGCGCAGTCCCAAGAACTTTGACGGCGCTCCGCAAGGTCGAGTAAGCTTACGTTCGATCGGCGATCAGACGATTCGACGGCTCGACAACAGACAGGGCGCCAGCAGCCATACCGCCGGCGCCCGGGAGGGACCATGAAACGCATCGGATTTATCTTCAGGGTCAAGCAGGAGCTGAAGGATGAGTACAAGCAGCATCACCAGCGGGTATGGCCCGAGATGCAGGATGCCCTGCGCCGTCACGGCTGGCACAATTACTCGATCTTCATGCGTGATGACGGCCAGCTGTTTGGCTATTTCGAAACGCCGCAGGATTTCGACGCCGCCCTCGCGGGTATGGAGCAGGAAGCAGTGAACGCGCGCTGGCAGGAGTTCATGAAACCCTACTTCGAGGGGCTGGGTGGCCTGCGCCGAGACCAGGGCATGCTCGAGCTGGAAGAGATCTTCCACCTCGATTGATGCCCGTTTGGACGGCGAAGATCGTGCAGCCGATGCCCCCGAACGCGCCGAGGCAGGTGGCGCCGAGCATCAAGAGACCGGTGCGCAGGACAACCGGCAGGTCGTGGCTGCCGATCCCGACGTCGATAATCCGCTCCATCCGCAGTGGCGCGACGGTCGCCTGCCGGCGATAGGGTTTGAGGAAGGCCAGCATCTGGCGCGTGGAACTCATGGCTCAGGCCGGCGACTTCACTCTTGCCGACCTGGGGATCCGTCCCAGCGTGTTCACCACTACCACCCCGCCGAGGGCCAGCAGGCCGCCCAGGAGATCGGTTGTCCCCGGTGCCTCGTGCAGCCAGCCCCAGCCGGCCAGGAAGGCCATCACCGGCACACCGTACATTAAGCTGGCCGCCCGCCCGGCCGGCAGACGCTTGAGCACGATCGCCCAAGTGACGTAGGCCAGCGCGGCCGGACCTACGCCCAGGTACACGACGGCCAGGGTCGACGAGAGCGGCGCAGTGGTCAGAGCGTCCGGCAGGCCACCGGCAAAGGGGAAGAGCAGCAGGGTTCCCGCCCAGACGGCGTAAGCGGTCAGCTCGACTGCCTCGTACCGGGCTAGCATCCGCTTTTGCAGGATAAAGTAGATGCTGGTCGAAAAAGCGGCGAGCAGGATCAGTCCGGCCCCCCAGTGCAGTTCCAGCCCCTCTCCTTTGCCCAACGCGATCACCAACACCCCGCTGAAGCTGACGGCGATGCCAAGCCAGCCCCAATGGCTGAGGCGCTCGCCGAGCACGAGCGTGGCCAGCAGCGCGGTCCAGATCGGCGCCGTCTGGATCAGCACCGCGGCCGGTCCCGAAGGAACGCTCTGTTCGCCGGTATTCAGCGCCAGGTTGTAGAAGGCGAAGCCCATCAGACCAAGCAGCAGGATCTGGGGCAAATCGCACCGCTCCGGCAGCCGCATGTGAGTGGCCAGGGCATAGACGCCCAGCACCAGCGATGCGGTCAGGAAACGCAGCAAGGCGACGTGGGCCGGGGTGTAGGCTTGTAGCCCCGCCCGGATGCCGGCAAAAGCCGAGCCCCAGAAAACGACCGTCGTGACAGCAGGCACCAGCACTGCGAGGGAAGGGTGGTTGCGCATGGGCGGACATTGTAACCGACCGGCCGACGAAATGCGAATCGTGAAGTGCGTAGTGTTGTGGTACAATAATTAATCACACTATTGTTTCACTATCTGTTGGGAGTAATTGATGGCAGAGCCAATCCGGGTTGTTCTGGCCGACGATCACGCCGTGGTCCGCAAGGGAATACGTGAGTTTCTGGAGGAGAGCGGTGAGATCGAGGTGGTTGCCGAGGCCGCAGACGGCCACGAGGCCGTGCGCTTGACCGGTGCGCACCGGCCGCAAGTGGCAGTATTGGATATCCAGATGCCGGGCATGACCGGCATCGAAGCGACGCGCCAGATCAAGGCTGCGTTTCCGGACACGCGCGTCCTGATCCTCACCGCCTACGACGACGACCCTTACGTGTTCGCCTTGCTGCGTGCCGGCGCCGATAGCTATATCCTGAAGAGCGCCGAGAGCGACGATCTGGTGCGTGCCGTCAAGACGACTGCCGGCGGCGGCAAAGTCCTGGACCCCGAGGTGGCGGCTAAGGTTGTGGCCCAGGTCGCGTCTGGCCGCCCAGGCGCGGCGCACGAACAAATCGAAACGCTGAGCGAGCGCGAGCTCGAAATCCTGCGCCTGGCCGGCAAGGGGCTGACCAACAAGGCCATCGGCGTGGCGCTGAACATCAGCGACCGGACCGTTCAGGGCCACCTGGCAAACATCTACGGAAAGCTCCAGGTCGGCTCGCGCACTGAAGCGGTAACCAAGGCTCTCAAACTGGGCTGGATTGTGCTGGACAGCGAATAACATGTCGAACCTTCGCTGGCTGCGTGGTCTGCGCATGCAGATCTTGCTGTGGACCATCTTGCCGCTTACGATCGCGTTGATTGTGCTGTCGCTGGCCGGCGTATTCCGCCATCGCGAGGATATGGTCCAGCTTGTCGAGCAGCGCGATCGCAGCCTGGCCAGCGCTGAAGCCACGAGCGTGGCCCATTCGGTCGAGCGCCGGGCTGTGCCCTTACAAACCTTCGCCGCACAGCCTGCCTTCCAGGCAAGCGGCGCCGCTCTCCCCGGCGCCCTCGAGGGCCTGCTTCCGCAGCTGACACCCATGTATCCGTCCGGCCTGGCCGTCTATGCAGAGGACGGCAGCCTCCTGGTTTCCTCCCCACCCGGCCCTGGACCGGGCGGGCAAGAAGCAGGCTGGGCGCAGAGTGACGTCGCGCGCGCGCTCGCCAGTGGCGCCACTTCCGTGCGTTACGGCCAGTTCAAGGCCGGCGGCAGTGGGCCGAGCAGCCAACTTGTGCTGGTAGCTGTGCCGGCCGGCCAGGGACGCGTTCTGGTCGGTGCCCTGCCGGTCGACGCCCTACGCCTGACCGACGTCGGCACCCACTTGCGCACCGAAACGCAAGGGGCGGTATTCATCGTAGACCGCAGCGGGCAGCCGCTCCTGAGCGAGACCGGGGGCCTGAACGTCGACCCGGAAACGCTTGTCGACGCCGTCGACGCGCTCGGCAAACAAGCGGGCTCCGCCGTCCTGACCGTGCGTGGGCATCAGCTGTTGGTCGCCTACAGCTTCATCGATCCACCCGGCTGGACGCTGCTCAGCGCAGAAGACATCGGCACGCTGCAGGTCACGAGCATCAATGAGCTGGAAATCCTGCCTCTGCTTTTGCTCTTTGTGGCAGTGTTGGCTCTGCTGGCGGTGTCCTTCGGCGTCTTCAACGTCGTCCGTCCGCTGCAGGAGCTTGACCGACGCGCGGCCGGCGTGGCCTGGGGCGATTTCGAGGGACTAGAGCAGCCCGTCGGCGGCGTGCAGGAGATCGACGACCTGCGTCGCACGTTGGGGCAAATGGCCGATCGCATTCGCGCTTACCAGACAGGGATGCGTGACTACCTGAGCGCCGTCACGTTGGCTCAGGAAGAGGAGCGCCGCCGATTGGCGCATGAGCTGCACGACGACACCGTGCAGGCGCTGATCGCGCTCAAGCAGCGCGCTCAGATGGCGCGGAAGGCGGTGACCAACCTCCAGCCGGCTGAGGACGCGGACGACGGCAAGCGACCGCGCCGGTCGGTCGCGTCCAGCTCTGGGCGGGACCAACTGGCGCCGGACAGGGCCGAAGCCGCGTCTGCCGCGCGGACGGCCATCGCCGGCAGCGCCGCGCGCGCCAGCGCCCGGCTCGAGGAGCTCGAGCGTTTGATCGACCAGGAATTGGTGGCGCTACGCCGGCTGATCGGCGACCTGCGACCGATCTACCTCGAGGACCTCGGCTTTGTTCCGGCGCTCGAGATGTTGGCCGGACAGGTCCAGCAAGAGCATGGGCTCACGACCGCCGTCGAGGTACACGGTGAGGCGGTGCGCCTGGCTCCCGATCTCGAATTGGCGGCCTACCGCATCGTCCAGCAGGCCGTGCGCAATGTGCTCGCGCACGCGGCTGCCCGCAGTCTGCGCATCGACGTCAGCTTCGACACGGATGGGATTACCCTCGTGGTCGCCGATGATGGCCGGGGCTTCACCCCGCCCGACCAGCCCGCCGAGCTGACGCGCGGGGGACATTTCGGCCTGATGGGTATGCGCGAGCGCGCCATGCTCTACGGCGGTCGCCTCAATATCGCCTCGGCGCCTGGCGCGGGCACCACCGTCACGGCCTGGCTGCCGATCTGCTGACGCCGTCCGGCCGAGCGGCCTTCGTCTCCGGCTGGCCCTCTTCCTACTCCACCCGGTAGATCCCCGCCGACGTAGCGGGCATGCTCAACGACCAACCGCCCTCGGCCGCGCTGAAGGCGCTCTCTACCCCGTAGAGCGTCACGGGCTCCAGGCTGCTGATGCCGGCCGGCAATTGTACCCGGACCGCTCGGCCGCTGGGGTTGATCGCCACCACGAGGTGATCCGCGCCATCGCGTGCGGTGCCCGCGGGTGCCTCGCCGCGCCTCGCGCGCCGTTCGTAGACCAGCGGGTACTGCCCCGCCTCGGCGTAGAGCGCGCTGAAGCCGGCGCCGGCGCACAACGCGGGGTGCCGCTTGCGCAGCGCGATCAGGGCTCGGACCTGGCTGAGCAACGAGTTGGCGTCATCTGCCTGACCGGCCACGCTCGGGCGGTCGGGCCGGGGATCGATCGGCAGGTAGAGGTCGGCCGGCGGTGCGCTTGAGAAGCCCGCATTCGGAGCTTCGGCATCCCATTGCATGGGGGTGCGCGCCGCTGTGCGCTCGAAACCGCCTTCCTTCGAGGGCAAGTCGGGGACGCTGCGCATCCCGATCTCGTCTCCGTAATAGATGAACGGTACGCCAGGCATGGTCATCAGGAAGGTGAAGGCGCAGATCAGTTCGGCCGTGTCACGTCCTTCGCTCAGGCGCTGCTCCATGTCGTGATTTCCGCTGGGGATGGCCATCAGCCCATGATCGTGCGTCTCCTGGTAGTCCGCCCAATACTCGTCCATGAACTCACGTATGTTGCCGTGCCCCGCCCGGTCGAAAAAGTTCCAGCCATAAGGACTGTTCCAGGCTCTGTGCCCCGAGCGCTTGCGGAACAGCGAGGAGTACCCGGGTTGGCTGAAGTGGAGCATGAAATCCATGTGAAAGCCGGCCCGCAGCGCCTCTATCGGCCGGCCCCACTCGGAGACCAGGGCCGCCTCGGGATACTCGTCGTCTAGCCAGTCCCGGATCTCCCGCCAGAAACGCTTCGTCTCCCGGCGCCCGCCGTCGTTCTTGACAAGGGACGACGCCATGTCGACCCGGAAGCCCGCCGCGCCGCGCTCCAACCAGAAGCGCATGATGCTCTTGATCTCCTGGCGAACCGCCTGCGGGCCAGGCGCGTCGACCGGTTGCTGCCACCGGTGTCCGGTCTCCGGGCTGGCAAAGCCGAAATTGAGCGCGGGCTGAAAGGCGAAGAAGTTGGTGATGTAGCTGCCGTTGCGCTCAAACAGCCCACTGACGCCTTTCAGGCCCTCGGTTGACGCCCACACCGAATCGGTCCAGATGAACCAGTCGCTATACTTGTTGCGCGCGTGGCGGGCCGATTCCTTGAACCAGGGATGTTCCCATGACGTATGGCCTGGCACCAGGTCGAGAAAGATCCGCAGGCCGCGCCGGCGCGCTTCCGCAAACAGATTCTCCAGGTCGGCGTTGCTGCCGTAGCGCGGCGCCACCTGGTAAAAGTCGCTGATGTCGTACCCGGCGTCCTGGAACGGCGACACGAAGCAGGGGTTGAGCCAGACCGCGTTTACGCCCAGCGCCACCAGGTAGTCGAGCTTGGCGGTGATGCCGGGGATGTCGCCAATACCGTCCCCGTTTGAGTCGTTGAAGGATTGCGGGTAGATCTCGTAGAAAATGGCGTCCTCCAGCCAGCTCGGGTAGGCTGCGGACGCCCGCTCAGGTGTGACAGACATGGATGTAGAACGCTCCTATCTCTCTGCAAGGGCCGGATCTGTTCCGGCCAGGTCGATAGTTCCATTCCTCACGATATTCACTATTGACGAGCGCCTAATGTATCATATAATGTAACCATTCGCAGAATCCTGAGCACGCGGTCTCTCCTCGCCGGTCAACTCAGCTTTGTCCGGCCCTCGCGTCTGCCGGAACGTGCCTGGTCGGTGTCATCCGACCTCAGCCGCTGGAAAAGGAGCAGTCAATGGACAGGCCCTGGTTTTCCCACTACGAACCACAAGTACCACATTCGCTGACCTACCCGGAGATAACGTTGCAGCAGATGCTCGAAGACAGCGCCCGCAAGTTTCCGGATAAGAGCGCGCTGCACCTTGTGCTGCGCTACGTCGGGCCGAACAGCATCGGCGGCCGGCTGAGTTACCGGCAGTTGAACGCCGAGGCCGACCGCTTTGCGGCTGCCCTGTGCGCATTGGGTGTGAAAAAAGGGGACCGGGTGGCCCTTATGCTGCCCAATGTGCCCCAGTTCGTAATCGCCTTCTACGGCACACTGAAGCTCGGCGCGATCGTCGTCAACACCAATCCACAATATACCCCACCTGAGATTCAGCACCAATTCGCGGATGCTGGCGCCGAAACCGTGGTCATGCTCAGCCCGTTCTATCCCAAGCTCAAGGCGGTGCAGGCGCAGACGGCAGTAAAGCACGTCATCCTGGCCGACCTGGGCGAGTACGTGGAGGGGCCGGCCAAAGCGGCCGTCGAGGTGGGCCTGCGCAAGGACGGCTTGATGATCGATTTGCCGCAGGAGCCCGGCGTGTACGGCTGGCGCGCCTTGCTGGACGCCCATCCCGAGCCGCCGCCGGAGGTCGAGGTGAAACCCGAGGACGTGGCCCTCTTTCAGTATACGGGCGGCACCACCGGCGTTCCCAAGGCCGCCATGTTGACCCACTTCAACCTCGTCGCCAACACGGTGCAGATCCGGCGCTGGGTCTGGGACTGCCGGGAAGCCGAGGAGCGGATGATGGGGGCGATCCCCTTCTATCACGTCTACGGCATGACGGTCGCGGTGTTGCTCAGCGTCTATCTGGGCGCGGAGAACGTCACTCTGCCCAATCCGCGCCCGACCGAAGTCGTGATGGAAGCGATCCACCGTGAGAAGGCCAGCCTCTATCCGGGGGTGCCGGCGATGTACATTGGCATCATCAACCACCCGGAGGTGGCAAAGTTCGATCTGAAATCGGTGAAAGCCTGCCTCAGCGGCTCGGCGCCGCTGCCGATGGACGTGCAGATCAAGTTCGGCGAGATCACCGGCGGCCGGCTGGTCGAGGGCTACGGGCTGACCGAAGCCGCCCCCGTCACGCACGTCAACCCTGTCTGGGGGGAGCGCAGGGCGGGCTCGATCGGCCTGCCGGTGCCGGACGTCGACGCCAAGATCATGGACTTTGAGACGTTCCAGGAGAAGCCGGTCGGCGAGGAAGGCGAGCTCTGGGTGCGCGGTCCTCAGGTGATGATCGGCTACTGGAACCAGCCCGAGGAGACCGCCAAGACCATCATGCCGGATGGCTGGCTGCGCACGGGAGACATCGCGCGCATGGATCAGGACGGCTACTTCCAGATCGTCGACCGGCTCAAGGACATTATTATCGTCTCCGGCTTCAACGTCGTCCACCGCGAGGTCGAGGAGGTCCTGTTCCAACATCCCGCCGTGCAGGAAGCGGTGGTGGCCGGGGTGCCTGACCGGACGCGCGGCGAGAGCGTCAAGGCCTACCTGGTCTTGAAGCCGGGCATGTCGGCTACGCCCGACGAGATAATCGAGTTCTGCCGGGCTCGCCTGGCCCCTTACAAGGTCCCGCGCCAGGTCGAGTTTCGCTCCGAGCTGCCGCGCACGATGGTCGGCAAGCTGCTGCGCCGCGTGCTGGTGGAAGAAGAAAAGAAGAAGCTCGCCGCAGCGACTTAGCGTCTTGTTCAGTCCCCTTTTGGCCACGCTCGGCCGAAGGGGGACCCGCGCTTGCCGCGGCGTAGCCGAGCCCATGCGGCGCCGCGGCCACCCCTCTGCCAGTACAAGTGCTGAGGAGAATGCCATGGCGGAACGGTTGTTTTTGGCTACCGGAGATGGGCTCGTCGTTGCCGAACGAGATGCGGACGGCCCGGCGCGGCGTGGCTGGCACGTGGCCGGGCGCGCCCTGGCCGGCCGCCGGCTGACGAGCGTGACGGCCCGAGAGAGGCTGATCCTGGCCGGCACTGAAGATGGCATCTGGCGCTCGGCCGATGGCGGCAATACTTGGCAGGAGGCGAGCCGCGGGCTGCTGGTCGGCCACGTCCGCTGGCTGGCCCGGCACCCCGTGCTTGTGGACTGGTCGTTTGCCGGCACCGAACCGGCAGCAGTCTTCGTCTCCCGCGACGAAGCGGCGTCCTGGCAGTCCTGTCCGGAGGTCGTCGCGTTGCGGGATGAGCACCACTGGTCGCTGCCGTACTCGCCGGAGGCAGGCTGCGTGCGCGGTTTCGCGTTTCACGGCGAGCGGGCCTATGCAGCGGTGGAGGTGGGCGGTGTGCTGCGCTCGGACGACGCCGGGGTCACGTGGCGGCTGGCCGAAGGCAGCAACGGCAGGCCCGCTTTCAGCGCCCCGCCCGCTCCGCTGGTGGACCCTGACGTGCACTCGGTCGCCGTCCATCCCTCATCGCACGACCTGGTGGACGCACCGACCGGCAACGGGCTTTACCGCTCGACCGACGGCGGCCGCACCTGGACGCGCCTGTACCGCTGCTATTGTCGCGCGGCCTGGACCGACCCGCAAGACGTGGGGCACATCCTGCTCGGGCCGGCAGATGGCGTGGACCGCAACGGACGCATCGAGGAGTCGCACGACGGCGGCGAGACCTGGCAGCCCGCCTCGACCGGTCTGGCAGTGCCGTGGCGGGACCACATGGTCGAGCGCTTTCTTCAGGCCGGCGATTCGCTGCTGGCGGTGCTGTCGAACGGCGAGACCTGGAGCAGCCCGCTGGCCATGCGTAACTGGCAGCGCCTGTCGCCTCAGGTCGAGGGCGTGAATGCCGCCGCCTGGCTGCCCGAACGGGGGTAACCGGGAAAAGGGGCATCCGACGGGAAATGGCGAATTCCTCTGCCCACTACGATTTCATTCACAAGCCGGCGGTCGCTTACCGGCTTATCCTTTGGTCGCGGCCGCGCGCTTGCGCGCCTGGGCGACCGGCCGCGCGGCCAGCCAGAGGAAGGCGCCCACTCCCACCCAACGCCCGACAGCGCTCAGAGTGAAGATGAGCTTGTAGCCCGCCGCGTCGGCCAGGTAGCCGCCGGCCAGCGGACCGAGGATGGCGGCGCCGGCCACCACGAACTGGTAGATGGCGGCCGCATCGGCGCGCGCCTCTTCGGGAGCCATCTCGAGCAGCAGATTGAAGGCTGCCAGGTTGTAGCCCGTCCACAACAGCCCGGAGCCGAGGTTGATGAATACCACCTGCCAGGGTGCGTCGATCACGACCCAGGCCAGCGGCAATAACGGGATCAGCAAGCCGGTCACCGCCATGATCCACATATTGCCGCGCCGATCCGTCAGGCGCCCCCACCAGGGTTGACTGACGAGCGCAAAGACGCTGGTCACGGCAGCCAGCAGGCCAACGGTGGTCGTGTTGGCGCCGAGCCGGCTGACCAGGTAGACGTTGAAGAACGGTCCGGCGATCTGTATGCCGAGGTTCCACACGAACGCGCTGACCACGTAACCCATGAAGCCGGGGGTGTCCTTGATGGCGCGCGCAGTGTCCAGCCAGCGACGCCGGCGGGCTCCGAGGTCAGGGTCGACTTTCTCCTTGATCTTCCCGAAGCTGAAGGTGCTGACCATGCCGGTGGCGAAGGCCAGGAAGAATACCAACTGGTATCCTCCGAAAGGCAGCCCCGGCAGCCCGTTGCCGGCTGTGACCAGCCAGCCGCTCACCGGCACTACCACCAGTGCCATCACGCTCATGATCAGGTTGCGGCTGCTGAAGTAACGGCCGCGCATGTCAAGCGGGACGATATCCGCCACCATCGCAGTCCAGGCGGGAACGCCGAAGCTGCTCATGAACGTGATCAGGGCGTTAATGATGATGATGCCCCAGATGGCAACGACTGCATCGTGCATGAAGAACGGGACGCAGGCCCAAACGAGCAGTAGGACCCGGCCCACTCCGCCCCCAGCCAGGAGGACGATCGGCTTGCGCCTGCCCAGCGCCCCCACGGCCCAGGCGCCGGGGAAAACCGAGAGTGCAGCCAGCAGGCTGGCTATGGCAGTCAACTGGCCGAGCTGCGCGTTGCTGGCGCCGTAGGCCAGCGCAAACAGCGTCACAAAATTGGCGTAGAAGTTCAGGCTGATGGACGAGAAGAGGCCGTCGAACCAGAAATAGCGCAGCCCGCGTACCTTCTCTTCGTCGATCGGTTGGCGAGACAAATGCTCGAGGCTGGTGTCGAGTTCGTGCACGATTGCGCTGGGGTGTAGGTTTTGTGGCCCGTAGCGACGATGCAAACGGGACCACTGGATAGCGTTAGCCCGCTGCGGGCGCCGCAGCTTGCGCACGCTGGGAGAAGTTTCGCTCATGCATAATCACCGATTCATTGTAGCACCGGAGAATGGGATGCGGAAACCGAGAGGACTTGCTTGCCGCTTAGCTGGCGGGTGAGGAGCGCTGCGAGATGGGGAACCGCGTCCCGGTCGGCAAGCGAAATTCGAGGTGGTGGGCGAGGCGATCATGCTGAAGCAAGTTGGCCTCGCCGGCAGCCGGCCGAGGTCGAGTTGCGGCCGGCTGCGGAGGACACAGAGCATGCCGACGGTGGTCCGCGGCACGGCCAAGACCTTGCCCGGCCTGCGTTACCTGCTCATGGCCGGGCGATGGACGGAACTGGGCCACAGGGGCCGGCTGGTCGCGTTCCCGGGACGGGGCGATCCTGACGATCTGCCGGCGGGATGAGCCTCCGTCCAGGACCAGGCTGTGCTAGAGTACCTCGACGTCGTGTGGGCGGCTCTCGGCGACACCTGCCTGGCTCATCTCCATGAACTCGGCCGTCTCCTGCAGCGCGCGGATTGTGTTGGCGCCACCATAGCTGAGGCCGGAACGTAGCCCGCCCACCAACTGGTGCAGCAGGTCATCTACCGAGCCACGGTAGGGCACGGCTGCCTCGACGCCCTCGGCCACCACGCGCGTCCAGGCGGGATCGTCTCCAGGCCCCTCTTCCTGGCGGTCTGGCCGGTCCATGGCCGCGCCCAACGATGCCATCCCCCGGCTCACCTTGCTGCGCCGATTGTTGCGCATCACGATCACGCCCGGGCTCTCGTCGGTGCCGGCCAGCAGGCTGCCGATCATCACGCTGTCGGCGCCGGCCGCCAGGGCCTTGACCACGTCACCCGAGCAGCGGATCCCGCCATCGGCGATGATCGGCACCTGCGACGGGCGGGCCGCTTCCGCACATTCGCCGATCGCCGTCAGCTGCGGAACGCCAAAACCGGTGACGATGCGCGTGATGCAAATCGAGCCGGGACCGACCCCGACCTTGACCGCATTCGCCCCGGCTTCGATAAGATCGCGAGTACCGTCCGCAGTGGCCACGTTGCCGGCAATGATGTCAACGTCCCCGAACTGGCGTCGCAACTCCCTGACCGCCTGGATGGCGCTGTCTGAATGGCCGTGCGCGATGTCGACGACGAGTACGTCGGCGCCGGCCTCCAGCAGCAGGCCGGCTCGCTCCAGGAATCCTGGCCGCACCCCCACCGCCGCGCCGACGCGCAGGCGGCCCTTCTGATCCTTGGTGGCTTCCGGGTGTTGCGAGAGCCGCATGATATCCTTGCTGGTGATCAGGCCCGATAGCCGGCCGTCGCGGTCGACCAACGGCAGCTTCTCGATGCGATGCTGGTGAAGTATTCGCTCGGCGTCCTGCATGCTGATCCCTGCTGGCGCAGTCACCAAACGCCCCGCCGGGGTCATCAACTGCGCGACGCCGGCCGCGTCATCGGCGAAAGCCAGATCCCGGCGCGTGAGGATGCCAACCGGGTGATCCTGTTCGTCTACCACGACCAGGCCGCCGATGCCCCGGCGCAGCATCACTTCGCGGGCGCGCTCGGCAGTGGAACCCGGACTGATGGTGTGTGGGAATTCCACCGTTTGGCTCTCGGCGCGCTTGGCCCGCCGCACCTCCTCGGCCTCGCGCTCGGCAGTCATGAAACGGTGCACGATCCCGATCCCGCCGGCGCGTGCCATGGCCACCGCCATCTGCGACTCTGTCACCGTATCCATATTGGCGCTGACGACGGGAATGGCCATGCAGATCCGGGCGGTCAGGCAGGTCGCAGTGTTCACTTCCGAGCGCGAGTAGACGTGGGAGCGCCGGGGCACCAACAGCACGTCGTCGAATGTCAAGCCGGGGTTCGGACGGATGCGCAACACGATTGCCTCCTCAGACTGACTGTGAACCGCCAGGCTTTCCCTGGGCAAAGGGCGAGCGGGGCGATGCGGCGCGGCGCATTATACCAGCCTTTCCACCCCCAGGGTAAATGCCCTTTCCCAGGCATCGCTAGTGTTGGACTGCCGGATTCGGCTCTCGGCGGAGTTCACGATCTGTGAACGCGGCCGTAGTCGAGTTGCTGGCTGCCTATCGCCAGATTTGCCGCCAGCCCGGGTAGATGATAGACTACGGCTGCAGGTGTTCCATACTCTGTTGAGCGATGCTCCCATCTACATGCCCACCGAGTGCGCCGGCCTGGTGACGGTGGCGCTCTCGGAACAGGGCCAAGACCGGGTGACGGTCTCGGTGCGCCGCGCCGGCCCCCGGAGTTTCCCGTGAGGACATGCCGCATATCTTTTCGCGTGGCCGGGCCGGCCGCAGGGTCGGCCGATGGGCACGGGGCTAAGCCTGGCCATTTGCGGCGAGATAGTCCGGCGAATCAATGGCAAAATCCTGGTCGCTAGCCCATCCGGGCAGGGCAGCACGTACACCGTCTGGCCGCGGACCGCCGGCCATCTGGTGGCGTAACCGGCTTGCCAGTTGGCAATGTTCCGCTCGCCCGACACGATCGCGTCCGGGCTTCCGCTAGGAATTCTGCCAGAGCGCAATTCAGAGCAGTTGCTTCTCGGGAAACCGGGTCTCCGCAGGCCCGGGCGTTTGTCGGCTCTGCCAGCCGTACCTGTTGGCGAGAAATCGGCGTTGATTCAAGAGAGTAATCGATTCCCATAGGAGGGAGGTGCCACTCATGTCCGTTTTCAAGCGGGACCGTGACCCTTACCGAAGCACCCCGGTTCAGTCCCCCGTCAAGTCCACTCCCCCGTCTCCACCCGCCCCAGCCGCCTGGGAGACACCCTCGGCCCCCGCTGCCCGGGCAGCCGCGCCGAGCGTCGAGGCGGAGACCCAGCCGGCGCCGGCCTTCGTGTTCGAACGCGACAGCGCCGCGGTCGTCGACAAGAACTCCGAACTCTCGGGGAACTTGCATTCCAAGGGCAACGTGCTCATCGAGGGCGTTTTTCAGGGTGAGGTTGAAGCCCAAGGCACCGTGATGGTGGAGCAAGATGCCCTGACCGAAGCCAAACTATGCGCGAACGACGTGATCGTCTCCGGCTCGTTCGACGGCCAGATCGAGTGCCAGCACCGGCTTCAGATCACGGCTACGGCAAGTATCAAGGGCGAGATCAATACCCCGATCCTCGTAGTAGAGGACGGCTCGACCGTGAACTGCCGCTTCAAAATGACGCGCACAGGGAGATGATGACTATGGCTACCGCACCGGGTTTACGGGCAGCGGCGAATACCGAGGTCGATCAGGGTACCAGTGAAAGCCGGGTCGATCGCGATTCGCACTTCAATGGACTTTTCGAAACCAAGCAGAACCTGCGCATTGAAGGGATCGCCGAAGGCGAGATCCAATGCGAGGGCATGGTGACCGTGGCCGAAGGGGCACACGTCAAGGCCAAGGTGACTGCGAATACCGTCACCATTGCCGGCGTCCTGGAAGGTGATGTGATCTGCCGGGACGTTTTCCAGATCATGCCGACCGGGCAGGTCGATGCCACGGTCTCCGCGCGCCGGCTGATCGTGCAAGAGGGCGGCTTCTACAACGGCGAGTTCCACATGATCACCGGCTCCTCGGCTGCCGGCGTGGCCGGGTCCTCGGGCGCGGTTTCGCATGCCGCAACGGCCGCTAAGCCGGCCGGGGGAAGTAAAGCTGAGGCCGACAGCGACCTGTTGAGCAACGACGAGTGGTGGGCGAAGCTTTCGGCCTCACCGGACGTGCCTGAAGAGCCGGCGCCGAAGAAAGACAAGAAGACGAGCTCGACGACCCCCTGAGCTGAATGCCGGTCCGGTAAGCTCAAGTCCGAGCAGTCGCCCGCACCGATTCGTGCAGGCGGCTGCTCGGTCGCGTTTTGTTTCCGCCGCCACTCTCGCCTGCGTACCTCTCCTGCCGGCCGGTCAACCTGGCGCTGGGCCGGGCAGGCTCTCGGCGTGCGGCCGCTGCCTCCTAATACTATTATCCAGCAGAGCGGGCCACGCCGGCGCCAACGGTCCTGCGGATCAGCCTTCTCGAACGTGATGAGGACCTGTCGCTCGGTAGGCTGGGTGGCCACTGCGCACCGGCAACTTCCTGTGCCGTTGGTGTGCCGAGTTGAATTTGCGGGCTGTCTGCGGTATAATCACACTTATGCATCACTGGTAGATCTTCGGTTCGACTGGCGGCCCGCTAATGGAGGTGTGGCACATGCGCAAATCGCTCTGGACTCTGCTTCTAGTGGCATCAGTGTTGATGGCTGCCTGCGGCGCGGCACAGCCGCCGCCGGTTGCCCAAGGTGGCGGCGGTTTTGTTTTGTCGCTGCCGCGTGTCGAGGTCAGCCTCAACCAGAACGGGGAGCCGAGCCTGCTGGGTATCAAGCTGGCCGACGTCGGCTCGCTGGTGGGCCAGGATCTCAGCGGGCTGGCGCTGGACAAGTCCACCCTCGACACCCTGGTTGGTGCGGGCGTGCAGCACATCGAGGCTCGGCAAACGGGGGCCGGGCTCGAGTTCCTGGTCAACAGCAAGCTGATGCCACACGTTGGCTGGACAGACGCTTCGTTGGCCGAAGCCGGCCGTGTGGCTGAGGTCTTCGACGTTCCCTCCGCCCCGGTGCTTGTCAAGGCGCTGCCCATCATCCGTCGCCTGGGTCTCGACGTGTTGATCCGCCTACCCAAAGCGCCGGGCGCCGCCGACATCCCTCTGGCGCCGGTTGGCGGCGCCGTTCCGATCACTGCCGGGACGGCCATCAGCCCGACCGCGATACTTCGCGGGGAAATCACCTACAACGATGCGGGTGTGCCCTCCATGCTGGGGGTCAGCGGAAGCGACCTCGCCGCGTTGGGGATTGGCGTGCCCGGGGAGCTGTCGCCAGACCTGATCCAGAAGTTGCAGGCGGCCGACATTCAGAGCCTGGAACTGCGCACCAAGCCGTCCGGGCTGACCGTGTATGCGAATAACCAGCCGTTGCCCGATCTGCAGTGGAACGAGCAAATGCTGACGAATGCGGCCGATCTCTACACCCAGTTCAACCCGAACAAGCCCATTACCGACCTGGTCAAAATGGCGCCACCATTCGTGCACGGCGCCGACATCGACATCCTCGTACACCTGCCCAAGGCGCCGGACAAACCGGCCATCCCGGCACAGATGCACTAGCCTGCATCCGGTCGGCTTCGCCCTGGGCGATGAAAACCGGGTCCCAAGTGGGACCCGGTTTTGATTGTGCCCCCTCACCCGTCACTCAGAACATCGCCGGCAGCAGCCGGAAATCCTTGCGCACCACCCCGCCGGCCCCGATCGTCACTCCGGGACACCGCTCTACCGCCTGTCCCGGCGCGGCAATGGTCAGATCGTAGCTGCCGGGCGGCAGGTCAAGGAAGCCGTAGGTCCCCGTGGCATCGCTGCGCGTGCTGAAGCTGCCGGCCGCCCCGGCAGGCCTCGCCCCCTCGCTCGCCGCGTCGGCGCCTGCCCCCGTGCCCGCGTCGACCGCTTCAGCCGTCACGCCCGCACCGTAAACCCGGTCCCCGTAGATCGGATCCGGTGTCCCAGTGCGAGTGAGGGTGCCGAACAATATTCCCCCGGTGGGCGACTGTTTCCAGGGCATTACCGGCATCGCTGCAGGCCCCACATACAACTCCGTGCGCACTGCCTCAAAGAACTCGTCGCTCGGGCGCCCATCGCGATTGGTGCTGGAATAGCTGTAGGTCGCCGCGCCCTGACAGCCGCTCTGCCGCGCGTAGGCCATCTGCGCCAGCGTCCCGCCGATCGAGTTGAGGTAGGCCGCCTGACCGTCGAGGCAATACCGTCCGCTGGCCTGCGCGAGCTGTCCGGCAAAGCTGCTCCAGAGCCTGTAGTTCGCCGCCTGCTGGCCCGCACTCTCGTTTTTGTAGTTCATCTGGACGAGCATGTCGATCAGGTGCTGCGCCAGCCAGCCCCGTGCGTCCTGGTAGACGGCGGCGAATTGGCTGGTCTGGGTGTAGTGTGTCTTGGGGTCTGGGTCTTGCCAGGCGACCGTATCCACAGACACGGCCAACCGGGGATTGCGGGCCGCGATTTCCAGGTAGCACTTTTTGAGCAGGTCGGTGATTTGCCGCCTCCGATAACCGGCCCAGATTTCCCAGGCCGGATCCTTGCGGTCGTCGGGTGGCCAGTAACCGTACTCGTCAAAGAAACGTGTGGCCGTGATGGTGTTGTAGCCCCAGTAGTAGCCTTCGGGATAGCGGATGCGGTCCAAGTTGATGCCGTCTACATCGTACTTCGTGATCACGTCCAGCGCCACGCGGCAGATGTACTCCTGGACGCCGGGAATGCCGGGATCCAGGCTGTACTGGCCCTCGCTGACCATCTGGCCGCCGCGATCTTTGAGCGCCCAGTCAGGATGGCGGCTCCAGACGTGCCCGGCGGGCGGCGGCGGCCACTGCTCGTTCCATACAACGTAGGTCTCCAGCCAGGCGTAGACCTGGATGCCGGCGGCATGCGCCTTGACGGTGAGATCGGCCAACGGGTCGAAGGGGAGCCCGTCGGCAATGTTGCTCGCCCGTGGCTCGTATGCCGACTTGTAGTAGGCGTCGCCGCTTTTGCGCACCTGCGCGACGATCAGATTATAGTGCGCGGCCTGGAGAGTGTTCACCAACTGGCTCACCTGTGCGGCGCTGAGGATCCCGGCGTGCCAGGCGTCCACCCAGGCGGCCCGGATCTCGACAGGCAGCGCCTGGTCGCTGGTTTCCGATCGGTCGTGCGAGGCAGGCGAAGCCTCCAGCGTCTCTGCGGCTGGGGTCACTGTCAGCATGTGGATGCTCCCTTTGCCGGGCGCTGCTCGCGGTGAGCAGCGATCGCGACTGGCGGTGTGCGGCCGACAAATAAATAGTACCATTCATCATGCTCCACGTCAACGTCCTTGTGCCATCGTGCTACAATGGGTTTGCGGCCGGCCGTGCGCGTGCTACGTTCGGTCAAGCCGCGCCAATGATGGATCAAGCATGCGATTGGTCTGTGAGGTATCGTCAGATGGACCTTTACTTTCTCAGGCACGGACTGGCGGGGCACGCCAGCCAATGGGAGGGAGACGATTGGGAACGACCGCTGACCGACGAGGGGCGGGCACGCCTGCGCCGGGAGGGGGAGACGATAGCCAGGCTTGAGATCGCGCCGGAGGTCCTGCTCAGCAGCCCCCTGCGGCGCGCCCTGGAGACCGCGCAAACTGTCGCTCCGTACCTGGCGGATGCTCCCCCGATCGGCGTCGACAAGCGCCTTGCACCCGGCTTTGGCCTCAAGCAGCTGGCACAGATCCTGGAGGCCTATGCCGGCAGCGGGTCGCTGATGTTGGTCGGGCACGAGCCGGACTTCAGCACGACCATCGGCCGCCTGATCGGCGGTGGCAAGGTGGTGTGCAAGAAGGGCGGCCTGGCCTGGGTGGAAGTGCCGGACCCACGCGCTCCGAAGGGGTCGCTGGTCGCCCTCATCCCGCCCGCCATGCTCGCCGGCCTGCCGGCGAGCGGGCCATCACCGAATGCGGAGAACGAATGAACGAATCCTTGCAGGCGAGCACCCTTGGTTGACGGCGAACTGCCCGTGAGTGACAGCACGGGTCGGGCATCCTCGCCGCCTGCCGCGATTCGTTTATTCGGTTGCGTGATTCGTTGATGGCCCGCCCACCGATTCCGGCACGCGTTGCACCCACTTGCCTTCGTTTTGCCTCAGCTTGCGGCGCAGCTCGGAGGGAGCCCGCCCGGTCGTGCGTGCGATCGTCATGAGCGCTGTGGCCCGGTCGCCGGCCAGCAAGAGAACGCGCCGGGCGCGATCCATCAGGCTGCCCCCCCGGACGAAATCAGGCTCGCGGCCGCAGCGGGCAAGCAAGATCTCTGCCAGTGCCTGCAGATCGTGGTGGGTGAAGCTTGCCTCGTCGAAGGCCGATAGCAGATCGGCGATCTCGGCCCGGTGAAGCGGGCAGAAGCTGTCGATCAGGAACCGCCGCCCCGCTGTAAGGGGCCAGGTGCCGAAGTCGATGCGGTAGCGCGGCCCTTCGGTCGGGTCGGGGGCTTCCTGGTTGCGTTCAGTACGTGCCAGGTGGAGCTCGTCACGGTCCGAGCCGGATGCGCTCTGTGGACCTTCGCTTGGATCGCCTGCGGCCCGGGCGGATTGGGGAGCTTCGCCGCCCGGCGACCGCGCACCTGCTCCCCGGCCGGCTGCCTCCCGCGCCGCGCGGATCGCCTCAGTCCAGGTGACGGCCTCACCCGGTGGCCGGCGCGGCGCGCCCCTGGCCGGGCGCGGCGCCCGTTCGCCGCCCGGCCGGGAGTGCCGGGCGGCTTCAAAGGCCCGCTGCCAGCGGGCGCGCGGCGAAAACTCCGCATCTGACCCTGTCGAGGAGGACGGGCCGCCGTCCGGCCGGTAGCTCCGGCGCAGGCGGAGGGCGTTTGGCCGGCTCGCGAAGTCCGACGCGCTGACGACCTGTGCCCCGGCTTCCTGCGCCGCCTGCCGCAGCTCGACGTCGTTGCTAACCACCACGCAAGGACGCTGGTAGAAGGCGTGCCATCGGGCGCGCTCCAGCACTTCGTCGTCTGCCGAGCGCCCAGCCCCCGCCACATGGACTTTGACCCCCGGCAAGTCGGGCAGGGCTGCCTGCGATCCGTCGAAGTAGACCTCGACAGTGACACGCCCCCGTCCTTGCCGGCCAGTCCAGGCCGACAAGTGCTCGATCAACCGGCGATCGATGTCCGCTTGCGCCACGCCACGCGACGCCGGCCGGAACAGCACGTGCTGCAGGTTGTTGCCGTCTATGATGTACGTAAGCGTAAACGTAATCGTGATCTTGACCGCCCCCACTCGTTCACAATCTCACTATACCGGCTCGGCCAGAGTGTAGCATGACTCACAGCGGTGATCAAAGCGCGCCCTCAGACTCAAGTCAGTGTGGGCGCATACGGGAGGTGATTATGCAGGCGATCTATGTTGACGGCGACCGGCCAGGCCGGCCTATGGTCTGGCGCGAGCTTCCCGAACCGATCCCCGGCGCCGGCGAAGTGCTCGTTGACGTCTATGCAGCCTCGCTCAACCGGGCGGACCTGATGCAGCGCGCCGGTCACTACCCACCCCCGAGAGGGGCTTCCAACGTCCTGGGCCTCGATATCGCCGGTCGGGTGGCGGAACTGGGGCAGGGCGTAGTCGCCCCCGACCTGGGTGCGCGCGTCTGTGCCCTGGTACCCGGCGGTGGCTACGCGGAACGGGCTGTGGTCCCTGCCGGTATGCTCATGCCGATCCCTGATGCCTGGAGCTTCGAGGAAGCGGCGGCGCTGCCGGAAGTCTACCTGACCGCCTTCATCAATCTGTTCCTCGAGGCAGAGTTCGCACCGGGCGAGACGCTGCTGGTTCACGGCGGCGCAGGCGGAGTGGGCATGGCGCTCATCCAGGTGGCGAAGGCCGCGGGCGGGCGGGTGATCGCTACGGCCGGATCGGCGGAGAAGGCTGAGTTCTGCCGGGCGCAGGGCGCCGATCTGGCGATCAACTATCGGCAAGAGGATTTCGTGGCCCGCACGCGGACGTTCGGCGCTGACAATGGGGTTGAGGTCGACGTGATCGTCGACATGGTCGGGGCCGACTATTTCCAGCGTAATCTGAGTTTGCTTGGCATGCGCGGACGGATGGTTTCGATCGCCACCTTGAGCGGGGCGCAAGTAACGCTCAACGTGGCCGAGCTGATGTCACGTCGCCTGCGCCTGATCGGCTCCGTGCTGCGCCCCCGCAGCGTGGCAGAGAAAATCGAGATCACGCGCGGCTTCATGGCGCGTTTCTGGCCGCTCGTAGAAACCGGGTCGATCAAGCCGGTGATCGACTCGATCTATCCGATCGAGCAGGTCCAGGACGCGCACCAGCGCATGGCCGCCAATTTGAACATGGGCAAAATCGTCTTGCAGATCCGTCAGACGCCGGCGATCAGCCGGATGATGGCGTAGGCGACGGGCAGGGCGACCAACTGACCGTCGATGCGGTCCAGCACTCCGCCGTGGCCGGGGATCAGATTGCCATAGTTTTTGACGCCGGCCCAACGCTTGAGCGCCGAGGCCGCCAGGTCGCCGAGGATGTCGGCGGCGGACAGGGCCAGGGCCAGCAGCACTGCCCAGGGCCAGGTGAGGAGGCCAAAGAGCGAGCCCAGCGAGCCTGCCACCAGCAGACAGCCTACCACTCCCCCTGCCAGCCCTTCCCAGGTCTTCTTGGGGCTGATGACCGGCGCCAGCTTGTGTTTGCCCAAGAGCGAGCCGACCGCCCAGGCGCCGATGTCGGCGGCACTCACGCTGACCAGCACGAGCAACAGCCAGGCGAAACCGACGTACTGTGGCGCCGCGCGCAGCAGCAGGGCAGCCGCGCTAGAGTTTGCCGCGTTCGCCGGATCGTAGGCGCTTCCCGTCAGGGCCCGGATCAGGAGCATGAAACTACCCAGCAGACCAATGTAGAGGGCGCCGGCCAGGGTGATTAGCAGATCGAGCCGGCGATAGGGCGTGAATCGAGGCAGGACGAGGATTGCAAGGGCTGAGATGAGCAGCGTGCCCAGGATCAGCGGGGCGGCTTGGGCTACGTGGAGGCTGTTGAGCTGGCCACTGGTCAGGAAGCTCAAGCCGACCACGACGCCGCCGGACACGAACGGGCGGATGCCCTTGATGGCCAGGACGCCGTAAAGCTCGGAGAGACCGGCGATGACCAGCAGAGCCGCAGCCAGGTAGAGCGCCCACCCGCCCGCGTAGACTAGGCTCACCAGCAGGGCGAGCATGATGATCCCACTCACGACACGGTCACGCACCTCGGGTATGGGTTTCCTTTCCTTGACGGCTGCCACCTTCAGAACTCCTCCCCTGGACGAGAGCGCGGCCACTTGCCTGAGCGCATTCTATCACGATAGGCCATTTGGCGCTACCCTGGCGCGTTCCTCGTGGCTATACTGCCCCTACCACCGCAAAGGAGATGCGCTTCCCATGCGCGGCGCTACAATTGAACATCGCCAGGCACTCGGGCCAGAAGATTGGGGCCCGGGCTACCCTTTGTGGCTACGTCTGCGAGGTCTCTTGGCGCAGCGCGGCCCGGAGGGCACGACTTCCCTCGCCCGCCTGGCCTCCCACATCGCGATCGTGCTCATCGTCAGCCTGGTGCTGCTGGCCGGGCGCGTGCGCTTACCCAGCTGGGACATGCCGCAGAAGGGAGCCACGCAGGTCGATGCTGGGCCGGTAGCCGGGCTGGCGCAAAACGCTCGACCGGCGCCGGGTCTGCAAGGGCTGCTGCCCGCCGCCGTCCCTTTCACGACCCTCGCCGACCGCTCGGCGCAGACCGCCGATGCGGCCCTGGCGCCGGCCGGCCAGCCGCGCAGCGCCGTCGAGCAATATACGGTCCAGCCGGGTGACACCCTCTACGGCATCGCCGAGAAGTACAACGTCAGCGCCGAGACTCTGATGTGGGCCAACAACATGGAGGCCAACCCGGATCTGCTCCGCCTGGGTCAGGAGCTGATCATCCTTCCCGTCAGCGGCATTTTGCACACCGTCCAGAAGGGTGACACGCTGCAGGGCATCGCCAAGAAGTACGGGGCCGACGTGAATGACGTGCTGGCCCTGCCCGCTAACGGCCTGAGCGACGCGTCGACGCCGCTGGCGACAGGGCAGAACCTGATTGTTCCGGGTGGCAGTAAGCCGCGGGTAATCGTACGCGCGCCGGCACCGGCCGCGCGCGCGATTGCCCGTCCCGCGGCCGCGCCGGCCAATGCGCCGGTCGGGCGGGGTCACTTCGTGTGGCCGACGAGTGGCAGCGTCACCCAGGGCTACCGCTCTCTGCACCACGCCCTGGACATCGCGGCGCCCATGGGCACGCCCGTGCACGCGGCAGACAGCGGCTACGTCTTACTTGCCGGCTGGAGCAACGACGGCTACGGCAACCACATCATGATCGATCACGGCAATGGTTACGTCACGCTCTACGGCCACCTGAGCCGGATTGCCGTGCAGCCGGGGCAGGCGGTGCAGCAAGGCGATCCGATCGGCAACGTCGGCTCGACCGGCAACTCGACCGGCCCGCACCTGCACTTCGAGATCCGCCAGAACAACTACGGGCTCAACCCATACGACTTCCTACCGTAGCGGCGCGACCGCGCCTCAGGCTGGAAGTGGGCACGCTGAAGCTGATGTTCTACTTCATCCAAACGCCCCGCGGAGCGGTCCAGCCTTAATCCGGCTGCAGCGACAAGTGGTCCCGCGTCTCCGACAGCAGCGCCATCAGTGCCGCACGCTGCGGAGCATGGATCGGCTCGGCCAGCGGGGGGCATTCTTCGGGTTGATGCCTCAGCTCGAGCAACCCAAAAGCGAAAGCCATGCATGTCGCCTCACCACAAGCCCGGCAGTTGGTGCGCGGAAGCAGCTCGTAGACGTCGAGCGGGCGCGGCACGGCGCGAACCTCTGGCTGGGGCTGAATCTCGTCCCGGCGCGCCCAGGTCTGGTTCAGCAGGTCGCGCATGGCCGCAAGCAGCGTCAGCCCTTCTTCGACGCCGCTGACCTGGGTGATCATCACCTGGCGCGGGTAGATGGTGATGAGTCCCGGCCGCCGGCGAAGCGTCATGACTCCCGCGAAGGGGTGGTAGCTGATGACGTTCGGCAGCATGGCGTTTAGCAGGGGCAGCACGCCGTCCAGGGGCGCGTCGGCCTCGCCGATCACGATCAGCTTACCGGGATCGGCGAGGCAAGGCAGCACCCTGATCAGGGCCAGCGAGCCGAGCAGTCTATCCTGGGTGCTCACGCGGTGGCAACTCTCTTATGTGCCGGGGGGCCGGACCCCGCCATACTGCTGCATGCCCGCACCGGGCACCTCCAATAACACCTTTCAGCCGCCCTCCATCGCCTCGCGGACCTTGCTGCGCAGATGGACCTGCAGGAACGCCAGCGCGGCCTGTCGGTCACCGTCTATCATGATGCGATAGAGCTCCTGCAACTGCTCGTCCGTCACTACCATCGTCAGAACCTGAAGCGCCATGTCCGCCTCCTGGCCACTCACGGTTTCTCAGCGCACGGCATGCACACGATCCTGCCGTTCTTGATACGGCCGTAACGCTCCACCGCCACCTCGCCACATTCGGCGCAGATGACCGTGTTGAAGTCGTGCGGCCGGCCGCTTGGGAGCTTCGTCTCAGTTACCGGCCCGATCTTGAACAGTTCCTCGGCCTGCGCACAGAGGATGAAGTCGACGTAGGGTTCCACCAAGGCCGGATCGATCTTGGAAGCCGGCACGCCCTTCATGCGATACTGAATGAACTCCGATTCCTGGTTCCGCTTGATGACCTCGTTGCGGGTCGCGAACGCGGACGCTGCGTCCGGTCCTGTTGTCCACCAAGGTCAGGACGAATTTGCCGTAGCCGAGCTTCTGGATGTTGCCCTTGCCAAAGGTGCAGCCGGTCGCCATCTGAATGCCGTCGGCGTAGCAGGTAGCACAGTGCTCGCGGTCGATTTCCACCAGTGCCGTCAACTGGCCGTCGGCTGCCCGCTCGACGCCCAACGCGTTCAGTGCCGCCAGGCCGGCGCGTAAGCCCATTGGCATAGCCGGGCACTTGTGGCCGTGCAGCAGCAGGCCGGCTTTGTACAGTTCATCGTTGCGATCCATGATCAGCTCTCCTTGCTTCGTTTGGGATTGATGCTAGCGCTCAGATCAGCGTTCGATCAGCGCCGTTTTTTCGTAGCCGGCGCAGGGGATGCAGACGGGGTGGCCGTCTTTCATGCGCAGGTAGCGGTTGAAGACGTACTCGCCGCACACGCTGCACTTCGTCTTGTCGAAGGAGCCTTTGACCGGCCGATAACTGAAATCGGGCCGGGGGTCCGCCTTGAATACATCATCGTCCGGCTGCTCGTACACCCACCGGATGAGTTCATCCGCGACGTGGGCCGGGATCTGAGACGGCTCGATGCCGCGCTTGCGGTAGGCGAAGAACTCGAACTTGCCGAGGGCATCGATGAAGTCCGCCTTCAACGCATAGCGCACGGCTCCTTTCTGCGGATGATAGAACATGGCGGCGATTTTCCCATAGGAGGTCTTGGCGAGCAGGACCTTGCCGTAGGTGGCGCCGGTGGCGATCTGCAACCCGTCCATCATGCAGGTCTGCGGATGGCCCTCACCCAGCTCGGGGAAGACGTAAAAGCCGTGATCGGCCTCGCGCTCGACGCCGAGACAGGCCATGGCCAGCTTGCCCATGCGATAGCCTATCGGCATGAAGGGACAGCGGTGCCCGTGGAATTCGAAAGCCCAAGCGGGGGGGATGTGTTGCGTCGTCATTTTCGGAACTCCTTATGATACCAGCTTGACCAGGACCTGGGCCGCAAACGCCCACATGATCAGGCCCAGCCCGGCCTTGATCATCTTCGTGTTGATCTTAATACTGAACCTGGCCCCGAGATTGCCGCCCAAGAGAACGGCAATGCCGGTTGCCACGATCAAGGCCAGATCGAAGTGGTGGGTGGTCGCATGCCCGAGAATCCCGGCGAGTGCCGAAAACGAGATGATCAGGTGCGAGGAGCCCGCAGCGATCTTGGTCGGGAACTTGCAGACGTACACCATGAACGGCACAATGAAGATGCCGCCGCCCACGCCGAGTAGGCCGGCCAGGAACCCCACTCCCAGGCCGAACACGGCGATGAGAGCGTACATACCGGTAGACAGATGGACGGGCAAGTTTTGTTCGACCTTGTCCTTCTCCCAGTAGGAGTAAAGCATCCTCGCGCCCACGCCCAGCAGGAACACCACGAACACCCACATCAAGACCGTGCTGTTGAAGGACTTTGACAGGGCACCGCCCGCAAAGGCGCCCATGCTGATGCCTGGCGCAAAGATGAGCGAGGTCCGGAAATCGATCATGTTCTTGCGGTAGAAGATATAGCCTGCTGAGAGGGAAGTGATGAGATTCAGGACCAGGGAGGTCGATGTCGATAGCAGAACAGCATAGCCGAGTAGCAGGAACAGCGGGGAGTACACCGACCCTCCCCCCTGGCCGAACATCGAAAAGATGTAAGCGATCACAAATGACAGGATGACGGCGGTCAGAAGCGTCGAACTAAGGCCGACAGAACCGATGCTCATAGTGTTGATCCCCCTCTACTGCATGACCAGATAGAACAAATACTGCGTGGTGACGATGGCCAGGGGCCACCACTCCGATGAAGACGGCGATCAAATTACATTCAATGGACTGAATGTATTTTGACAAAAAAAGAGAGAAGAATTCGTACCTAGGTCGTCAACCCCGTTACCGCCGCCTGGCACTTCGGGCAGGGGCACTCTTCCGACCTGTTCGGCAAGATGAGGGTCAATTGTTCCTGATGCTGGCTCGCGACCATGGTGCGGGCGGCGTCGAGCACGTCATAGACCTCGGGCCGGATCACGTGGTAGTAAATGTTCCAGCCGTCACGCCGGTCCATCACCAGACCGGCCTCGCGCAAGACCATCAATTGCTGCGAGACGTAGGCTTGACGCGCGCCGAGCATAGCCGTCATGTGACAGACACACTCTTCGCCGTTCCGCAGCATTTCCAGGATGGCCAGGCGGGTCGGGTGCATCAAGACCTTGAACAATTCACCGGTGCTCTCGTAGACTTCCATCTTGACCGTTGCCCTCGATATTCATCAAACTGAATGTGATTCTAATCCATGCCTGCCTGCTTGTCAAATTCGCCAAAGGACGCCGGTGACACAGGCGGATTGGCCGTTGTTGTCCAGGTTCGGATCGAAGGTCGTGCTAGTGACCGTGGCAGTTTTCTCCACCGCGTCATCGACCCTAACAGACTTCGAGTCGAACGGTCACCACGTCGCCTTCCTCAAGCTTCTCAGCTTCTCGGACACTCGCCTTGATGGGCACGACGTAGAGGCCGTCTTTGGGCCACAAGGAGGTCTTCCACTCGGTTGTGCCGATTTGAACATTTGCCGGGATCATTCCCCAGCCATAGGTCACGAATCCTGAGAGGGCTTTCAGGTCTTGGGCCTGATGCGCCGGAACGGTAACGAAGTACCAGGGGGCAGGGCCACGCCAGTACCAGATTGCGCCGCTGAACTCGATGTCCATAGTCCAACCCTTCGCGCGTGCGGGTCTGTTGCAGGCTTTTGCATAGCTCTATCTCACCCGGCTTAGCCGGCGGAAGTGGAGCAAAGTATAGGCTCCGGCGGAACGGCGCAACGTAACGAGACACACATGTCCGGCTTGCCGACTCCGCATGCCTTTGCTATAGCCTAATCCTGCGATGCGCTGCACGCGCGCAGGAGTCTGATCTACACTCCCGGCGCCGGCTACGCTCGGCCGGGCAGCTTTAGCCCTCACCGGTCGTGGACGCGAAGAGCCCGCACCGAGGTTGAGCCGCCCAGGTGCGGGCTTGGATCAGGGATCTGAGCAGGCGCGCCCGTCCTGTTGCTCGGGAAGCGGCGCCGCTGAGGCAGGCCTCATGCGGGCCGCCCACCATAAGCCGGTCGCAGCCAAACGCCTACCCGCCTTGGTTCAGTGCCGCCCGTAGGCCAACCCGGTACTGGTCAGGTAGCGATAGCTCTGCTCGAGGGCGGCCAGCATATCCGTAGCGCAGAGGTCCATTTCGACGATCGCCCACTCGGCGTGCGGCTCTCCGGCGGCGACGGCCGCCTTCAGGTCCACCAGCCCCTCTCCGAGCGCGACCATCGGCTCGCCGCGCACGCAGGGCCCGTCCTTGAGGTGAAGCAGCGGCACGCGCTCCCCAAGGCGGGCGATCAGGGCGGCGGGATCGATGCCCCCCGTCTGCGCCCAGTAGGTGTCCACCTCGAACGCGACCTCCGGGCCCAGGCATTCCAGCAGGGTATCGAAGGCTCGGCGGCCATCTACCATCTGGAACTCCCACTCATGATTGTGATAAATGAACTGCAAGCCGTTCTGCGCTGCGACCGCCTGGGCATCGTTCAGACGCTCGCAGGTGCGCTTGATGCCGTCCGGCGAAGAGAAGTCGTCGCGTTGCCCGCTGCTGACCACGCGCGTGCAGCGCAGCGTCTCGGCCACCGCAAGCACGTCGTCGCGATCCTTGCCTAGCGGCAATGGCACGTGAACGCTCGGCACGGCTAAGTCCAACTCGCGATACAACGCCTCGGCCTGGCTCACGTTACTGCGGTTCAGCCCAAACGGCTCAACGCCGACGTAGCCAATCTCGGCCAGGCGCCGGATGGGCGCCTGGGGATCGCGCGCCAGCTCGGCCCGCAGACTATAGAGTTGTACGGCACTCGGCAGGGTCATGAAGAAACCTCCATTTCGATCACGACTCGGGTGGAACGCCGGCCGTAGGATCGGCGTCTGGGGACGGCAGCAGCTCTAGGATCGCCCCGAGCTTGTCCTTTGAATCCACGTAGATGTATCGCCCCTTCGGGAGGAAGTTCCCTTGCTGCACGATGTTCAGACCCTTGGCCTTCAAGAACGGCACCTTGGCCATCATCTCATCGACGTCCTTGAGACGAAACGCCAGATGGTGAAGGCTGTTGCCGTACTCCTGCAACTGGTCGTTCCACGTGCTCGGACCGTCGATCGGCTCAATGAGCTCGATATCGACTTGCCCGACGTTCAAGAAAGCCAGCTTGGCGCGCGCTGGCGTCGGCTTGCCGTCATAGGTTGCGTGGCTGATATCCCAGCCGTCGGTGGTCCGGATCTCCGGCATGGGGAGCCCAAAGATTTCCGACCAGGCGCGCGCCGTAGCCTCAACGTCGTGGACTATGATGCCCACTTGTGCGAGGGTGGTTGATCCCAGTGTTTCGGTCATGAGTGCTCTCTCCAGTGGAGCGGTTGCTCCGGTGTGTCGGAGCAATTACACCTCGCCTAACGCTTGTAATGACAGGATGACGTTTTATACCATGGCTGGAATGCCTTGTCAATCGATGAACAGGGGAATAAGGGAAGGATTTGCGAAGGATCGGCGCGGCCGGCGCCCGTGCCGGCAGCTTGGGATTAACGCTTCTGGTGCGCAGCGTTACGACTGAACAGGGCCGGCCGAGGCCCATTCGCCTGCGCTATGTCTCCCACTGATTGCCCCGTTGGGTTATAATAGACTTGGCCTCTGCTGCGAAATTGGCAGGGTCGACGGCAATTTCGGAGTGGTTCGTGATCTAGTGGAGGTTGCTATGCCCGAAGAAACCGGCGCGCCGGAAGCGCTCGAGTTCCGCGCCGAAGTCCAACAGTTGCTCAATATCCTGGCCCATTCGCTGTATACCGAGCGCGAGATCTTCTTGCGCGAGCTTATCTCGAACGCATCCGATGCCCTGCACCGGGTGCAGTTCGAGATGCTCACCAACCGTGACGTCTTCGATCCGGACGAACCGCTGGAAATCCACATCGATTTCGACGCCGAGGCGCACACGCTGACGGTGGCCGACAGCGGCATCGGTATGACGCACGACGAGCTGATCGAGAACCTGGGCACGATCGCACATTCGGGAGCGACGGCTTTCCTGAAGGGACTCGAGGAAGGGCAGCGCTTGGCCGATATCATCGGGCAGTTCGGGGTGGGTTTCTACGCAGTCTTCATGGTCGCCGACGCGGTGACCGTGACGACGCGCTCGTACCGGCCCGATGCCCAGGCCTGGCGCTGGATCTCGAGCGGGGGCAGCCAGTTCACCCTGAGCCCGGCCGAGCGCGAGCACCGTGGCACGACGGTCGAGCTCAAGCTCAAACAGGGCGGCGGTGCCGAAGCCGGCGGCGCGGACGGGGGCGGCGCGGATGCCGGCGAGTTCGCCTCCGCCTGGCGCCTGGAGCAGATCGTCAAGCGCCACTCGAACTACGTTTCCTTCCCGATATACGTCAAGGACCGGATCGCCAATCAGCAAAGCGCGCTCTGGCGCAAACCGCTGAAGGACGTGGGGCCCGGGGAGTACGACGACTTCTACCGCCAACTGACCCTCGACAGCGAGGGCCCGCTGGCGCACGTGCATATCATCACCGACGCGCCAGTCGATATCCGCAGCATCCTATACGTGCCGCGCTCGCTGGAGCGCACGCCATTGGCCACGCGCAGCGAGTACGGGCTGCAGCTCTACTCGCGCAAGATCCTGATCCAGGAGCACAGCAAGGATCTGCTGCCCGACTACCTGCGCTTTGTCGAGGGGGTCGTCGATTCGGAGGACATCCCGCTCAATATCTCGCGCGAGACGGTGCAGAGCAATCGGCTGATGCGGCAGATCCAGAAGGTGCTGGCGAGCAGGCTGCTTAGGACCCTGCACGAGCTGGCCGGCGAACGGCCGGACGATTACCGGGTTTTCTGGGAGGAGTTCGGCGCGTTCATCAAGCAAGGTGTGGCGATCAGCCAGGGCGAGCGCAGCGATCTTCTGCCTCTGCTGCGCTTCACGACCAGCCAGTCCGACGGCAAACTGGTCTCGCTGGCCGAGTATGTGGGGCGCATGGGCCAGGACCAGAAGGCGATCTACTATATGCTGGGCAGCGACCGGGCCTCGGCGGAGCACAGCCCGCACCTCGATCCCTTCCGCCTGCGCGGGCTGGAAGTGCTCTATCTCCTCGATCCGTTCGACGGGCTAATGATGCAGAGCCTGCGCGAGTATGAGGGCAAGCCGCTCCAGAACGTCGACGACCCGGGCTTGGAGCTGCCCGCTGCGCCGCCGTCCGAGCAGCCGGCGGAGAGCGAGGGGACGACGCCCGACCTCGCCCCGCTGATCGCTCGGGCCAAACAGGTGCTGGGCGGGCGTGTAAGCGATGTGCGTGAGACGCACTTGCTCACCGACAGCCCCTGTCGCCTGGTCTCGACGGCCGGCGGGTTCGACCGGGACCTGCAGCGCATGCGCCGGATGCTGGAGCAAGACTTCGAGCTGCCTGCCAAGATCCTCGAGCTCAACCCGCAGCATCCGCTGGTGCGCAACCTGGCGCGCCTGGTCGCGGATCGCCCGGATGACCCGCTGATCCTGCCGGCGGTCGAGCAATTGTACGAGAACCAGCTCCTGTTGGAGGGGCTGCACCCTAACCCTGCGGACATGGTGCCGCGCATCCAACAACTGCTCGAGGCCGCGGTGCGGACCTATCCCCCTAGCCCCCTTCCCTGAAGGGGGGACCGGAGGATCAGGTCACCTTCAATCGATAGGCGAACTGATACTCTGGCTCCAACAGTTTGTACTTGTCCAGCGTATCGGGGCCGCAACTCGCCGTGCCGAGCCCGCGGTGGGCGGCGTCCAGGCAGAGGATCACCTCGGGGCGCGGTTGCAGCTCGAAGGTGTGCCGCGCCGCGAACAGGTCGGCGGCGGTGAGATGGCTGGCCGAGAAGCTCAACCAGGGCTTGCCGGAGACGCCGGGCATGCCGTGCATCCCCAGCATGCCGAATACCTCTAGCCCATGGCCTTCCTGGTCGGTCAAGCGGAGCCAGCGAACGTCGCTCTTGAGGCCGTGCTCCTGCGGCATGATGTAAGGCACGTACTGCTCCGTGACGGTGCTCCGGTAGAGGCCAACCATCGCCGAGGCCTTGCGGTCGGGATAGTTGTCCCAGGGGCCGCGCCCGTACCAGGCGAGCTGCTCAAGTCGGGACACGAGCGCCAGGCGGACACCCACGCGCGGGATGTCACGCACGTCCGGGCCCAGCCGCACCTCGTTCTCAACCTGCAGCTCGCCTGAGGGCAAGAGCCAGTAGCGCTGGAGGTGGCGGAAATCGTCCCATCGCTCACGTCCGGAGGCGCGCTGGACGATCTCGACCACTGGCACGCCGTCAGCGCCGGCACGCAGCTCGATGCTCTCGAGCCTGTACACCACCCGGTCAAGGCCCAGGGCGAGCCAGCGGAACAGAGGCTTCCACTCCTGGCCTTTCTCGCCCTTGAGCTTGATGCCGTCGTTGTCCGTCCCGGCTCGCCACACGTTGAGCAGCGGCCCACTCTCGATCAGCTCGGCCATGTCCGTGCCGAAGCTCGCCAGCACGCCCCCGGCCCTGTCGAAGGCGGCCCGCACGGCCCCGGCCCGGAGCGTGATCGTGTTCTCATCTTCGTTAGAGGCAGGGGGCACCGGGACCGGCGTTGCCGCCGGCTCGGCGACCGATCGTGCCGCAGGTCCGGCTTGCCTGCCACCCGGCGACGGACAGGGCAGTTGCGCCCAGGCCACTTCGTGCCCGGCCGGGGCCCAGGGTGTATCGGACACCTGGTAGAAGCGGCAGGTAACGAAACGCTCACCAGGGCCGTCGGGCAGATCCAGGGCCACCTCCAGCGATTCGTGCGGCTCCAGGTGGAGCGGCGGCAGCGTGCCCCCGGCCTGGCGCTCCCCATCTACCAGCAGTGCCCATTCGCCGCGCAGCCAGCCGAGGCTCGCAAGGTCCTGTTTGCTCGTGATCTTGAGGCAGCCCGGCGCGCCGGCCCAGTCGGCACTTAGCGGCTGCACGAGGTGCTTGAACTCAAATAGCGCCGGATGGGGGGTGCGGTCGGGCCAGACGATGCCGTCCGTGCAGAAGTTGGCATCATTCGGCGTGTCGCCGAAGTCGCCGCCGTATGCCCAGTAGGAGCAGCCGTCTGGGCCGGTCTGGCGGATGCCGTGGTCGATCCACTCCCAGATGAAGCCGCCTTGCAGGCCGGGTTCCTTCTCGAACGCCTGCCAGTAGTCGGCCAGGCAGCCGTTGCTGTTGCCCATCGCGTGCGAGTACTCGCACAGGATCATCGGGCGCGGGTCGCTGGTCGTCCGCGCCCAGTCGACGATGCGGTCGATGGGCGGGTACATGGGGCAGATCACGTCGGTCACGCGCGCCCCTTCGCCCCATTTGTCACCTTCGCGGCTCGAGATCGCGCCCTCGTAGTGCAGTGGCCGGCTCGGGTCGGCGCCGCGCACGTAGCCGGCTGCGGCGTCGTGGTTGGGGCCGTAGCCGCTCTCGTTGCCCAGCGACCAGAGGATCACGCAGGGGTGGTTCTTGTCACGCTCGACCATGCCCCGCACCCGCTCGACGAAGGCGTCCGTGTAGGCCGGATCGCGGCACAGCTCGTGATAGAAGGCGTGAGATTCGATGTTGGCTTCGTCAATCACGTAGATGCCGTAGCGGTCGCACAGATCGTACCAGTACGGGTCTTTCGGGTAGTGCGACGTGCGCACGGCGTTGACGTTGAACTGCTTCATCAGTCGGATGTCCGTTTCCATCAATTCGCGGCTGATGGCCTTGCCTTTCACGTCGTCATGGTCGTGGTGGTCCACGCCGTGGATCATCACCCGCCGGCCGTTGATCAGCAATCCCCGATCGCGGATCTCGACCTTGCGGAAGCCGACCGTGCAGCGGGTGCTCTCCTCGCCCTGCGCCGTCTTCAGAGTGACCACGAGAGTGTACAGGTCCGGCATCTCGGCCGACCACAACCTTGGTGCCGGCACGTTTGCTTCGAGGTCGACCTCGGTGCGCGGCGATTGGGTTGTTGCCCGGCGGTCCTTCGGCCCATCGGTGATGGCTGCCAGCGGAGCCGGGAAGAGCGGCTGGCCCGTCGGGTCGAACAGCTGCGCCTCCAGCGTACAGCCCGGGTGCTCCTCGCCGGGGAAGCCGATCCGGCACTTGAGGCGGAGGATGCCGTCCCACAGGTTGGCGTCCCCGGGGGCGGCCGCCAGGTCGCCGCGCGCGAACAGGTCCTGGATATGGGGAGTGCCCGTGCTGTAAAGGTACACCTCGCGCTGGAGGCCCGCCTGCCACCAGTGGTCCTGATCCTCGATAAAGCTCGCGTCGGACCACTGCGCGACTGCGCACATTAGCTCGTTCGCTTCGCCCGCCCGCACCAGGCCGCTCACGTCGAACTCGGCCGGCGTGCGTGCATCTTTGCCGATGCCCACAGGCTCGCCGTTCAGGTAAACGTAGAGCGCGCCCTCACAGCCGCCGAAGTGGAGCACGACGCGCCGGCCCGCCCAGCCGTCTGGCAGGGAGAAGAAGCGGCGATAGATCCCGGTGGGGTTGTCTTCGGGCACATGTGGTGGCACGTCGGGCCAGGGCATCTGCACGTTCGTGTAATGTGGATGGCCGAAACCTTGCATCGTCCAGTTACCTGGCACTTCAATTGGCGACCAGCCAGCGGTGGCCGCGACTGCCTGCGCGGTCACCTTTTCTGGGCGGGACACTAGCTTGAATTCCCATGGCCCGTTCAGGCTGAGGAACCACGGCGACTCCTCACGCGCCTGGCTGCGGGCGGCGGCAGCGCTCGGGTAGGGGACCAAGGTGGCACGTGGCGGGAGCCTGTTCAGGCCGGGCAACTGCGGCATTTCCCAACTCTTGGCCCCGCCGAGAAAGATCATCGGCAACGTATCGGGAGTCTGATGCATCGAGCCTCCATTGGCGCACGATAGTGATGAGGGCTTGGCGATTGCCGAAGAATTTTACTCGCACCGTCAGCCTGTGCGCAAACTGGGGTGAGGGTCGGGCGATTGTCCCGAGCGGCGCGCTCTGCCGCCGTTCGGGATTGGCCCCCTTTGGCCCGCCGTGCTATACTATTTGTGAAAACGATTTCCACTCCGTGGAAAATGAGGGCGCGATGGTTGTCAAAATACCTGTCTTGAAGGATATCACCGAGGCCAACTCAATCCTGGCCGGTGCTCTGCGTAAGACTTTCGCCCGTGACGATGTACTGGTGTTGGACGTGATTGCCTCGCCGGGAGCCGGCAAAACGAGCCTGCTCGAACGTACGATCGAGGGCCTCCGCGCCGAGCTGCGCCTGAGCGTGATCGAAGGCGACCCGGCAACCAGCCTGGACGCCGAGCGCGTCGCGGCTGCCGGGGTGCCGGCCGTGCAAATCAACACCGGGGGCGGCTGTCACCTCGAGGCGCGCATGATCCAGGCGGCGCTAGATCAGCTGGAGGCGTTGAGCGATAGCCTGCCGGCCCGCCCGCCGGACGTATTGATCATCGAGAACGTCGGTAACCTGCTCTGCCCGACCGGTTGGGACCTCGGCGAGGACGCTAAGGTCGTGGTGGCGAGCCTGCCCGAGGGCGACGACAAGCCGCTGAAGTACCCGTTGGCCTTCAGCTCGGCCCAGGTGCTCGTGATCAACAAGATCGACCTGGAGCCCTACATCCCCGCCAAGGCGGCGCGCCTGCGCGAGAACGCGTTGAAGATCAACCCCGGCCTGGCGGTGTTTGAGGTTTCCTGCCTGACGGGTCAGGGCCTGGACGCCTGGCTGAACTGGATCCGTGCCCGGCTGGGCCTCAAGCGGGAGGCCGCTCGTCTATGCCAGGCGGCTGGCACCCAGGCGGCTGGCACCCAGGCGGCTGGCACCCAGGCGGCTGGCACCCAGGCGGCTGGTACGCAGGCGGCGGCCACGCCGGCCGCGGTTGGGCAGCCCGATGCATGAGCTAGGCGTGACCCAGTCGATGCTGGACCTGGTTCTGGAGCACGCAGAGGGCCATCCGGTGACGGCGATCAATCTGAAGCTGGGGGAGATGGCCTCAGTGGTCGCCGAATCGGTCGAGCTGTATTTTGAGTACCTCAGCAAAGGCTCTCCTGCCGAAGGCGCCCGGCTCAATTGGGAGACCGTGCCGATGGAGATGACCTGCCGGGTCTGTGGTGAGACGGCGGACTTGCAAGAGTGGGCCGGTGAGCGACCACAGTTGATCGTGGCCGGTGCTCTCGAGCGGGGCTGTCGCTGCGGCAGCCACGACTTGCGGGTGACGAACGGCACCGGTTTTGCCGTGGCGAGTCTCGAGATCGAGGGTTAGGTATGACGGGCGTGACGATTGCACTGGGCATCGATACGGGCGGTACCTACACCGATGCCGCCCTGGTAGACCAGTCGGATGGCGCAGTCCTGGCAAGCGCCAAGGCGCTGACCACCTATCACGACCTGTCGATTGGCATCGGCCAGGCGGTGGCCGGAGCGCTGGCGGCGGCGCCGGGGCTTGGGGCGGGCGCGATCAGAATGGTTGCGCTCTCGACTACCCTGGCAACCAACGCGATCGTCGAGGGACGGGGCAGCCCCATCTGCCTGCTCCTCATCGGTTACGACCAGGAGCTGGTACGGCAGTTTGGCTTTGAGCGAGAGTTTGCCACGTCCGACGTGGTCTACCTGGCCGGGCGTCACGATGCCTCAGGGGACGAGGTTGAGCCGCTCGACGAGGAAGCCGCCCGCCGGGCTATCCTCGAGTATCGCGGGCGGGTCGAGGCTTTTGCCGTGTCGGGCTACTTCAGCGTCCGTAACCCCGCCCACGAACTGCGGGTGCGGGCGTTGGTCGAGGAGCTAACGGCCGGAGGCGCTGGCGCGGGGAGTGAGGACGGATTGCCGCTGCCGGTCACCTGCGGCCACGAGTTGACCACGCGCCTGAACGCCGTGCGCCGCGCCACGACCACAGCACTCAATGCGCGCTTGATTCCCCTCTTGCGCGAGCTGATCGCCACCCTGCGCCGCACGCTCGACGAGCAGGGCATCCGCGCGCCGTTAATGGTAGTCAAGGGTGATGGCTCGCTGGTGCGGGCCGAATGGGCGCTGCAGCGGCCGGTCGAGACGATCCTGGCCGGCCCGGCGGCCAGCCTGGTGGGCGCCTGGCACCTGGCAGGATCGCGCGACGGCTGGGTGGTGGATATGGGCGGCACCACCACCGACATCGCCATGCTGCGCGATGGCCGGCCACGCCTGAGCGACCAGGGTGCACAGGTCGGCCACTGGCGCACCATGGTCGAGGCCGTCGACGTGCAGACCGCCGGCCTGGGCGGGGATAGCCAGGTGAGCATCGACAAGGAAGGCCGGCTGATGGTGGGGCCGCGCCGGGTTGTCCCGTTGTGCCTGCTGGCGAGCGAGCACCCAGAGCTGCTGGACGAGCTGCGCCGCCAGGTGGATGCGGGCGCCCATGACCGCCTTGCCGGCGAGTTCGTCCTTGGCCAACGTCGGGCCAACGTCGCTTTGCCTGCCGACGAACGCGACTTGCTCGACGACGTCGCCGCCGGGCCGCAGTCGCTGCAGGCCCTCTCCCGCCGGCATGGGGCTCTGGCTTCTTACCGGTTGGCCGGCTTGGAAGCTCGCCGCCTGCTCTTGCGCTCCGGCTTTACCCCGACCGACGCCTTGCACGTCCTTGGCCGGTTCGATGATTGGAACGTCGAGGCGGCGCAGTTGGGCGCGCAGCTGCTGGCCGCGCGTCTGCGGTTGAGCGCCGACGAGTTGTGCCGGCAGGTGGTGGAATGGGTCTCGCAGCACGTGGCGACTGAATTGGTGAGCAAGGCGCTGGGCGACGATGGCATCGTGGCTCGCTGGGATCAGGAACCGGCCGCGGCCGCGCTGCTGGCAAGGGCGCTCGACGCCGCAGCGCCGTCTGAGCTTGACTGCCGCCTGGCACTGCGCCTGCCGGTGATCGCCATCGGCGCGCCGGTCACGGCCTATCTGCCGGCCGCCAGCCAGCGCCTGCAGACCGAACTGATCATCCCGCCTCACGCCGAGGTGGCGAACGCGGTGGGCGCCGTCGCGGGCGGCGTCGTACAACAGGTGCACGCGACAATCTACCCATCGGAAGGTGGGGACCGCTTCCGCCTGCACCTGCCGGACTCGGTCTGCGACTTCCCGACCCTGTCCGCAGCCGTGACGTTCGGCCAGGACGCCCTCCTGGAACGTGCTGAGGCGCTAGCCCACCAAGCCGGCGCAGTCCAGGTCGAGGTGCGCCTGGTGCGCGAGGACGTCAGCGCTCCGGTGGCCGAGGACTATGGCATGGATCTCTATCTGGAGACTCGCCTGACCGCCACGGCGACCGGCCGGCCCCGGGTAGCGGGCTGAGATCTCTCTCTAACCCCCTCCCTTCCGGCGAAGGGGAACCCCGGAGACGGCCCGATTCCTCCTTCCCTTCCGTGAAGGGGCTCAGGGGAATGGGTCTTCTTGTTATCGCGCCAGGACCTCGCGTTTGCCCAGCGGTTGCCCACACCCGGCGCAGAAACGGTCTCCCAGCTCGTTGACGCGGCCGCACCCCGGGCAGGTGAGAGCAGGCTTCTGCGCCACCGCCGGCGCTAGGGCCTGTGTGATGGGTTGGCCGCAGCCGGCGCAGAAGGCATCGCCCGCCGCTGAGGGGCGGCCACAGTTCGGACAGGAGAGGCCCGGCGTTGCCAGCGCGGTACGCCTGGCGGCGATCTCCCGCTCCAGCACCAGCTCGACCTCGTCGTCGGTCTCGCTCTCCCACTCGTCCAGCGCGCGCAGCGCGTTGGCGGCCGATTGCTTCAAGTGAGCCTCGAACACCACAAAGTCCTCGTCGGTGATTTTGCGGATCTGGTGGTCGAAGTTGAGGTCGCGCAGCGCGTTGAACGTTGCATCGCGCTCCGCGAGCAGTTCCTCCAGGGTGTCGGCGGCGGAACTGGTGGCCGGCCCACGCTCACCCACCTGCTCGAGCACGGGGTAGGCAACCGCCAGGATGGCGACGATGGACATGAGCACGGCAACGATGATCAACAGCATGAGCGGTTCCTGTTCCTGATAGGGTCCGGGTTATGACACATCAACTGGTCGGCTGCGCCCCCTGCGGTACTCTCGCGCGCACCTCGACCGTTTGCACTGCCCGGCGGGGCCAGATAGCCAGGCAGAAGCCCAGCATGATCACCAGCCCGCCGGCCCACATCCAGGACATGAGCGGGTTGATAAAGACCTTGAAGGATGCCGTCGTGCCACCCGCGTCGAACCCTGCCAGCACGGTATAGACATCCTCGATCGGCCCCGGTCGCAAGCCGACGTGCGACATCGGCTGGTCCTGGTTCTTGTCATAGATGATCTCTTCAGGAGTCACCTGCCCATACGACCGGCCACCACGCATTAGGTCCATCGTGGCAACATAGTTGGTGTAGTTCGGGCCGCGCTCCATGGTCAGCCCGCGGTACACCAGCGTGTAGTTGGCCACGGTGATGCTCTCGCCAACCTTGAGGTTTGCCTGGCCCTCCGACTGGTAGAACTGGTTGCCGATGATGCCCAGCGCGACCAGCAGGATCCCCAGGTGGACGACGTAACCGCCGTAACGACGGCCGTTCCGCTGGACCAGGTTGACCAAGGCGACAGGCAGCGTCTCACCGGCCGATTTCTGGCGGGCGCGCAGGCCGCGCACGTACTCCTGGACAATGCCCGCGAAGACGAAAGCCAACGCCGCCACGCCTGCGAAGCCGCCCGCCGAGCGGTTGCCGAGCAAGTACAGCAGCGGAAAGCTGAGCACCAGGGCGGCCAGCGGGATCGCGAAGTTACGCGCGAGTGTCGCCGCGCCGGAGCGGCGCCAGGCAAGCAGCGGGGCGATACCCATCAAGATGAGCAAGGCCATGAAGATCGGCCCGTTCACCTTCTGGAAATAGGGTGCGCTGACGGCGATCTTGTTGCCCAGGAACAACTCTGAGATCACCGGGAACAAGGTGCCGACGATGGTCGCGAAGGCCAACAGCATGAAGATGACGTTCTGGGTCAGGAAGCTGGTCTCGCGAGACAGGACGGCGTCGAGCTGATTCTCGCTCTGAAGCAGTGGCCAGCGCCAGACCAAAAGGGCCGCAAAGCCGATCATCGTCAGGACGATAAAGGCCGCGAACATTGGACCGACCGGCGAGAGCGCGAACGAGTGAACCGATTGGATCACGCCGCTGCGCGTCATAAAGGTGCCGAACAGCGTCAGCTCCCAGGCCAGCCAGATCAGGACTACGTTCCAGACCTTGAGCATGCCCCGCCGTTCCTGGATCATGATGCTGTGCAGGAAGGCGGTCGCCGGCAACCAGGGGATCAACGAGGCGTTTTCGACCGGGTCCCAGGCCCAGTAACCACCCCAGCCCAGCTCGATGTAGGCCCACTGCGAGCCCAACAGGATGCCGATGGTCAGGAAAAGCCAGGGTACGAGGGCCCACTTGCGGATGACCTTGATCCAGGCATTGCCGAGCTGGCCGGTGACCAGGGCGGCGACGGCGAAGGCCAACGGCACGGTCATGCCGGTAAAGCCCAGGTAGAGAGCCACCGGATGAATGATCATCCAGTAGTTCTGCAGTTGTGGGTTCAACCCCTGGCCGTCCGCCGGGAAGAGAGCCACTGCTCCGGCCGGCTGAAAGACCGAGGTGACGGTCGCGCCGCCGGCGGTCGTCCACAGCTTGACAAACGGATTCGCGGCGAAGATCACCACCGATAGGAAGAAGGCGATGCTCACCAGCAGGACGGCATTGATGTAGGGCTTGAGGCTCGCCTGCTGGTTGCGGAAGAACCAGGTGGCAGCGACGGCAAAGCCGCACAGGATCAACGTCCAGAAGGTGATCGAACCGGCTTGCCCGCCCCAGAGGGCCGAGATCTTGTAGAAGGTGGGCAAGCTGCGCTCGCTGTGTGTTGCCACGTATTCAAGCTGGAACTGATTGGTGAGGAGGGCGCTCCACAGCACGAGGGCGGCCAGCAGCACCAGCGCGCCCACGGCATAGACGGCGTTGCGCCCGCTGGCCACCAGCTCCGCCACCCGTCGCCTGGCTCCCACTACGGAAACCACAGCGCCATAGAGCGCGAGCACCAGGCCCAGCACCAAGGCCACGTAACCGAGGTCGGTCATGTTTCAATCTCCATGGTCCTCACGGGACGGTTGCCCCGCGGGACGTCGTGCTTAGCGAGAGGCATACTGCCTAATGTGACAATAGTAGCATAATGCGGACCGCTTCGCAAGACGAATTTACGATACATTCCTGGGCAAACCCATTGGGCCCGTTCGAAAATGCCCGCATCGGGTATGCTTTGTGGCCCCGACGAAAGCGGATCATTGCTGATTGGGCAGGATTTGCGCGACGCGGCTCTGGAGCACGTCGGGGGTCAATGGACCTTCGACCCGGCAGCCCACGATCTTGCCCTCCGGGTTGATGAAGAAGGTCTCCGGGACGCCCTTGATCGCATAGACTTTCGAGGCCGCGCCCGCCAGGTCTGGGCCGTTCGGGTAAGTGACTCCGTACTTCTGGAGGTAGTCGAGCGCGACCGGTGCCTGATCGTAGTAGTCCACGCCGATGAACTGGACGCCCTGGCCCTTGTATTGTTTCGAGGCGTTCTCCAGGGCCGCGGCCTCTTCGGCGCACGGCTGGCACCAACTGGCCCAGAAGTTCAGGACCACGCCCTGGCCCCGCAGCTCGCTCAGCTTCAGGCTTTCGTTCTGCCAGCCGCCCCGGTACTGGTCGAACATCGTAAGCGTGAAGTCAGGGGCCGGCTGATCGCAGAGGAATTTCTGCGGCGGTTTGATTAACAGCACCGCGAGCAGCCCACCCACGAATACGATCAGGATGCCTAACACAACTACCAGAGCAGGCAGCTTGCGGCGGGCGCTCGGGGTTTTTGCAGTCAGTTCCGTCATGCTCGGTTATTCCTCGACTCCAGGAGTTTTGCGCATAGGGCTATCAATTTGTCACATGCTAGCATGCCATGAACCTGCCCATTTGCTCAAGCGCCGATTGGCGGGTTCGCTCACCGCCGAAGCGCGCGGCCATTTTCACTCGTACTTCTTCAGTTCCTCGTCGACGCGCTGCAGATACTCGTCCCTGTTCGCCGCCGCACGGCCCGCTTCGCCGGCAGCGTTCGGCTCCGCCGCCGTCCGGCGGCGGACGTAGACATAAGTGTATACCAGGTAGCCCAGGACGCCCAGGCCCACAACGGCCGCGACCACGGGCAGATACCAGGCAACCAGGTTGAAGCCCTGACTGGCCGGCACGCCCGTCACCACATCGCCGTACTGCTGCACGAAGTACGTGCGGATCTCCTGCGGGCTCTTGCCCTCAGTCAACTGTTGGGCGATCACTTGCTTCATTTGCACGCAGGCCTGCAGATCGCAGTTGTCCAGGCGCACGCCGTTACACAGCGGGCACCACAACTCCTTGGCGACTGCATCCACCTCGTTAGGTGTTGGGGTGGCAGGCGCGGCCTGGATCAGCGTGGGTACGGCCCAGGCTAGCACGAGCAGCGCGAGCAGCAACGTGTACCACAGTCGCTTTCTTGTCACGACCGAGACTCCTTTCGGGCGCCGGCACTCCGAATGCGCCCTTCGCTACCCTATCGCCGGCGCGGGCTGCCGCATTGGGGGCAGAACCGGTCCGCCGCGCCAAATCGGCGGCCGCACTTCGGACAGAAACCGGCCGGCCCGCTGCCCGTCCCCCCTGAGGCAGCCTGTGCCACGGAGCCCTCGGGCGTTGCCCTGGGCGTGCGCGTCGAGGGCGACGAGGTCTGGGCGGCCGGACGCCGCTGCAGCAGAAGGTAGTAAGCGATCGAGCCGGCGAACACGGCAGCACCCAGCCCGATCAGCACCCAGGGCAAGATTGTCATCAGCGATACCTTGCCGGCTCCCTCGCCCGCAGCACCGCTGGGCCCGCCTAGGGCCGCCGCCGGCGCTGCAGCGGGCTGCACTGTGACCGAGGTGCCCGGGTCGGTCTTCGTGTACTGGATACTGATCGGCAGTGAATCGCCGGCCGCGAGGTTGGCTTGCTGCAAATGGTAGTACGTCAGGCCATCGCTACCCGGGCTCGAACTCGAGGGCTGCGGCACGACGGAGAAAGCCGTCGCCCGTGCCGGCTGCTGGACCTCTATGTCCAGCTGATCGATGTGATAGGGCGCCTGAAAGTCATAGCTGACGTTGCGCTGGCTGCCGAGCAGGGGCGTATCGACGTAGTACTCGACCTGAAAATCGGGCCCCGGCAGGGTGAAGATGAGCTTGTTGCCGTCCATGTGCCAGGCTTGGGTCAGCAGGCTGCCGGCTGCGTCTTTCATGGTGGCCTGAATATCATGCGCGCCGCCGGGCAGCGTGAACTCCACGTCCTGCGGGAAGGTCACCGTGTTGCTGAAGGTTCCGTCAAAGATGACCAGCAAGCCGGGCTTGTCATATTCGGGCCAGAGGCGCAGAGTCGCGCTCTGAATAACCTGCGTCCCGGCCTCGGCCGGCAACGGCCGAGCGGACACCGTTCGGACCGACATCAACAGCGCGGCGCAGGTCAGAAGAGCCACGCCGATCAGCGAAACCAAGAAAACGCTCAGCCGCCTGAGACTCATGCAGTCTGACTCCTGTTGGCACAGACGAAATGTACACTAGCTTGCTTCAATTTTGTTGCCAGAAGCGTTACCGTGTAGTATACTTTATTTGTCGGTTCGCACAACGCCGCTTCGCCGGCCGGCGCGAATCGGTCCCCGACGCCGGGACATTTTGGCGTCGCCTCCTGCTCCTGCGGATCTCGCGCTCCCCGAGCACGAGATTATATCATACTACGATATGTTAGCAAAGGCACATTTGGTCTCGTTGTGTCGAGTCTGGAAGGAGTGCTTGTATGGCTCGTCGTTACCGGCTTGTCATCTTCCTGGTGGTCCTGGCTCTCCTCGCGTTCCCGGCTGTTGTGCTGGGCGCCCCGGCCGAGCAAGGCGGCGCCTCGTACTACGTGGTGCAGCCTGGGGATACCTTGGCCGACATCGCCATTCGCTTGGGCGTCTCGACTTCGGCCCTCGCAAAGGCGAACAACATCGCCAACTGGGACTTCATCTACGTGGGCCAGAGGCTGTTGATCCCTGGTACTACCCCAACACCCGCGCCTGTCCCACCCGTGGCCACAGCCCTGCCTGAATCCACGCCCCAACCGTCGCTCGCCGCGCCGGCCGCGGGGGCCACGCTTGCCCCCGGCGCGGTCGTGAAGTATACGGTCATGGCCGGCGACACCTTGACCAAGCTCGCGGCGCGCTATGGCACGACGGTCCGGGCGATCATGGCGGCCAACGGGTTGACGAACCCCGACTTCATCTGGGTCGGTCAACAGCTCACAATCGGGGGTGACGCTAATCCGCCGCCGGCTGCTCGTGCCGTGGCCACGCCCCAGCCGCCGCGCGCTGCCCCCGCTGCCGCGCCTGAGACCAGTAAGGGCGCTAAGTGGATCGACATCAATCTCAGCGAGCAGCGCCTGACGGCCTTTGAGGGCCAGGCGGCGCTGCTGAGCGTGCTGATCAGCAGCGGCACCGCGGCCCATCCGACGGTCATCGGCAACTTTGCCGTCAACACCAAGGTGCGCTCTCAGACGATGTCGGGGCCAGGCTACAGGCTGCCAAACGTGCCCTGGGTCATGTACTTCTACAGGGACTACGCCATCCATGGCACCTACTGGCACAGCAATTTTGGCCACCCGATGAGCCACGGCTGCATCAACGTGACCATCGCCGATGCAGCCTGGCTTTATACCTGGGCTAGCATCGGCACTCCCGTTGTGACACACTGGTAGAGTTGTGGCATACTCCTGCCGGCAACTGTCTGCTGGCAGGAGTATGGCCGCCCTTGGGCCGGCGCTCCTGCCGCGGCCATATCCTCGTCAACCGGCCGGTCTTCACCCCCAACAGCAGAGGAGGAATGTATGTCCAGACGAACCACGCTTATCGTGCTGCTCTTGCTCGCCCTGCTAGCGCTCTCAGGCTGCGGGGGCAAGAAGCCCGCCGCGACTGCCCAGAGCAAGGATCAGCCCGCGGCCCAGGTCTCAACCCCCAAGCCCAGCAACGCTGCGCCGATCGAAAGGTCGACCGTGAAACCTGCGGCCGCCGAAGCGGCCGCTCAGCCCTCCACAGCCGCCGACGAGGATGGCAGCCTGTCCCTTGTAAGCCGCGATGCCGGCCTGGACGCGTTGAAGAGCTACCGCATGACCTGGAAGTCGGAGTGGAAGGGCACGGACAGCAGCGGTGAGGACCAGACGGGGAGCTGGGACTGGACCGAAGAATTCGAATCCCAGCCCGCCGCGCTGCACTTTGTCTGGAAGGGGCAGGATAGTTCCGAACAGAGCGCGAGCACGGGCCTGGAGATGTACCAGATGGGCGACATTACCTACATGCTCTCGCCGGAATCTGACGGCACCGTCAATTGCATCTCGATGTCCAGCGCGGACCAGTCGGGCCGGTTGACCAAGGGGATCTTCAGCCCTGCCTCGCTGGGCAGCATTAGTGACGCCAAGTATCTGAACTCTGAGACTGTCAATGGTATCCCCACCAAGCACTACAAGTACGGCGAGGGTACGCAGGCGGTGCTTGCCCTCGGCAAGACCGCCGGCGAGATCTGGATCGCCCAGGATGGCGGCTTCGTGGTCAAGGACGTCCTTAAGTGGGACGGTGGCGGCGGCCTGTTTGGCATGGACGCGCAGTCGCAGGGACAGGGTAGCTGGACCTGGGAACTGACCGACATCAATCAGCCCATTGGCATCCAGGCGCCCGAGAACTGCGGCGGCGGCGCCACCGACTTACCCATGCTGGACGACGCGAGTGAAAAGAGCACCTTCGGCGACATGGTGACGTACAAGACCGCCGCGGAGATCGCCGACGTCGTGGCTTTCTATCAGCAGGGAATGGCGGCTGCCGGTTGGGAGGAAGCCGAAGACGAGGCGATGATCACCGCGGAAATGGCAACGCTTAGTTTCGCCAATGACACGGACTCGGCCAGCCTGCTGGTCACAGCCGGCGAGGATGGGACCACGGTAATGCTGAGCGTCTCCAAGAAGTAGGCCCGCGCCAGCGTAAACCCTACGCGCCGGTCTTTGCTCGCGGGCGCGCAACCTGCTCGAAACGATGGACCTGACCCTTCGGCCTTGCGGGTGTGCGGCGTGCTTCCCCTGCTCCGACACCCGCAAGGCCGTTTCTGGGTTTCATGACGCCGCGCATAGTGCTCAGCCGATTTGTGTCCTAGAATAGGCAAGAATCGCGGGACGCCGCGGGTGGAATCACCGGTCAGCCGCCGACGAATCTTGCCGCGAGTGAGGGACCATGGCCGCCAGAATGAACCGCCGCCGCTTTTTCGAGCGCTTGCTCGCCGTCTCTGCGACCGGCGCCTTCGGCTTGAGCGCTTGTACCCCCAAGTCCGCCCCAGCGACCTCGACACCTCAACCTGCCCCGGCCGCGGATCCGGTCACACCGTCGCCACCGCCGGGATCGCAGCCAGCGGCCCCGACCCCGCGGCCGACGCCGGCCGTGCCGGCAGCAACGAAGCCGGCGCTAGCCGCCGAGCCAACCTTGGCCGCAGCCGCCCAAGCGCCTGCCGCGACCGGCCCGGCCTATCTGGCCGTGGTGCACGGCCCCGACCCCACCGCGCTGACGCAGCGGGCGGTGGCGGCCGTCGGCGGCATCGAGCGCTTCGTGACACAGGGCGCGGACGTCATCATCAAGCCCAACATGTGCACGTCGTACCACACCTTTGAGTACGCGACCACGACCAACCCGGAGGTCGTCGCGACGCTGGTCAAGCTGTGCCTGGGGGCCGGCGCCAAACGGGTGCGTGTGATGGATTTCCCGTTCGGGGGCACACCCCAGTCCGCCTACGCCAAGAGCGGCATCGCCGAAGCGGTTGAGGCGGCAGGCGGGGTGATGGAAGTGATGAGCGCGATGAAGTATCGCAGCCTGGAGGTCCCGCAGGGCAAGTCGATCAAGAAATGGGACGTCTACGGTGACATCGTCGACGCCGACCTGGTGATCAATGTGCCGATCGCCAAGCACCACAACGCATCCGGGCTGACGTTGGGCCTAAAAAACCTGATGGGCGTCGTGCGTGACCGTGATGGCATGCACGCCCGCGGCCTGCACCAGGCGATCGCGGACGTGGCCACTGTGGTGCGGCCGCAGTTGACGATAGTCGATGCCGTGCGTATTCTCCTCCACAACGGCCCGACGGGAGGCAATCTGAAGGATGTCAAGAAGACGGACACACTCATCGCCAGCACTGACGTGGTGGCCGCCGACTCCTACGCCACGACGCTTTTTGGCATGACGGGCCAAGACATCGACTACATCCGAATAGCGGCCGAGCTGGGCTTGGGCGAGATGGACCTCAGCAAGATCAAGATCGAGGAAATCGACGCCTGATGAAGGCTCAAACCCTCCGCCGCCTCCGCCGCTGGGTTCAGGTCTTGGCCTTCTTGTTTTTCCTGTACCTGCTGCTGGGGGCCGGGCGCACCGGCTTCCTGCCGGCCGACCTCTTTTTCCGCCTAGATCCGCTGGCCGGCCTGACCAATCTGATGGCCGCACGCCAGGTCGTCCCGGCCCTGTTGATCGGCGGCCTGATCGTGTTGGCCGCCAGCCTGGTCGTGGGGCGGGTCTGGTGTGGCTGGCTCTGCCCGCTTGGCACGGTCCTGGATTGGGCGCCGGCCCGTCGGGCGCGTCCCAAGGAGGCCGATCTTGCCATCCCTTGGCGGCAGGTCAAGTATTTCCTGCTGCTGCTGATTATGCTGATGGCGGCGCTGGGCAGCGCGAGCTTGCTGTTCCTGGACCCGATCAGCCTGACCTACCGCACTGCCACCAGCGCTGCCTGGCCGGTGGCGAACGCGCTGGTGACGGGGAGCGAGGGCACGCTCTACGCCGTTCCCTGGCTGCGCGGCCCTCTGAACGCCTTCGAGAGCGCGCTGCGTGGTCCGTTGTTTCCCGCCTACCAGCCGCTCTACGGTCTGGGCGTCCTGGCGGCCCTTTTGTTCCTGGCGGTGGTGGCCCTCAATGCGATTCGTGGCCGCTTCTGGTGCCGCTACCTCTGCCCGTTGGGGGCTTTGCTCGGCCTGGCGAGCAAGCTTGCCTGGCTGCGGCGCACGGTCGGGGGCGGTTGCACCGAGTGCCGGAGCTGCGCGCGGGCCTGTCCCACCGGCACCATCGACGCGGTCCACGGCTTCGGGAGCGACCCGGCCGAGTGCATCATGTGCCTGGAGTGTGTCCCGGTCTGCGCGCGGGTTGAGCAGCACTTCCTCTGGCGTGCGCCCTGGCGGCGCGCCGGCAGCGAATTGCCTGTCTGGCGACCTTACGATCCGTCCCGCCGGCAGTTCATCGCCTCGGCGGCCGTTGCCGTCACGGCCGTCGGTCTGCTCGGGTCCGAACGGACGGCCGGGCGCGACGACGTGCGCCTCATCCGGCCGCCCGGCGCTCTCAAGCCCGAGTTTTTGTCGCAGTGCATTCGCTGCGGCGTTTGCCTGAAAGTCTGCCCCAGTTCCGGGCTGCAGCCGAGCCTGACGGCTGCCGGGTGGGCAGGGACCTGGACGCCGGTCTTGGTCTCGCGCCTGGGCGCCTGCGATTTCAGTTGCAATGCTTGCGGCCAGGCCTGTCCGACGGGCGCTATCCCGCCGCTCACGCTGGAGGAGAAGCAGCAGACGGTCATCGGCCACGCCTACATCGACCGCAGCCGCTGCATTCCCTGGGTCGACGGGCGCAACTGCATCGTCTGCGAGGAGATGTGCCCGCTGCCCGACAAAGCGGTCAAGCTCGAGGAGCTCGACGTCTGGACTCCGGACGGTATGACGACGGTAAAGCGGCCGTACATCGTCCACGAGCGGTGCATTGGCTGCGGCATCTGCGAGAATAAGTGCCCGCTCAAGGGTGAACCGGCGATCCGTGTCTACCCGCCGAGCGAAGTCGGCGCGATCGGCTAGGCAGGCAAATGAAAGAGGATTGTGGGAATGCGGCTTGACGTGGCCTTTGAGCCGGCCGCCGCCGGCCGCTGGCGCAATACCGTGACCATGTTGGTGGACGTGCTGCGCGCGACCTCCAGCCTGGTCACCTTGTTCGACGCTGGCTGCGCGTTCGTCATCCCGGTCGGGAGTTCTGGCCTCCGCCCGCCGGCTGGCCGCGCGTGGGAGCTATGCCCTGGTGGGCGAGCGCGACGGGCTGACCCCGCCGGGGTTCGACTGGAACAACTCGCCGTCGGCGTTGGCGGGGGCCCGCGTCGAGGGGCGCGGCGTAGTGCTGACTACCAGTAACGGCACGGCCGCCCTGCGTTGGCTGAAATCGGCCCCGGTGGTACTGGCTGCCTGTTTGCTGAACGGCCCAGCCTGCGCTGGGCAGGCCCTGGCCCTGGCCGGGGGGACGGGCGCGGATCTCGGCATTGCCTGCGCCGGGCGGGGACGCCGCCTGGCCCTGGATGACGCCGTCTGCGCCGGTCACCTGGTTGAGCTGGCCATGCGCGCCTCGTCGGGCGGGCTAGAGCTCACCGACGCGGCCCTGGCCGCCCGCCAGTTGTGGTTGAGCAATGCCGAGGACGTCCTGGGGGCCTTTCGCCTCTCGGGCAGCGGCCAACGCCTGGCCGAGATCGGGCAGGAGCAAGACGTCCGTTTCTGCGCCCGCACCGCAGTGAGCGGCTCGGTGCCGAGCCTGGTGCGCGGCGCCCCGGATCGTTTCGAGCGTGTGGAGCAAGCAGTCGCTCAGCCCACCGCCAGATGCAGCATCGGGAGGACCCATGGAATGGCTTAACGAACCGCCACTCTGGCAGGCGAATGGGGAGGTATTGGCGGTTGCGGCGGGGCCGCACACCGATTTCTGGCGCAAGACCTACGATGGCGGAGTGCGCGACAGCGGGCACTTCTATCATCGGACCGTCACCGGAGACTTCAGCGCCGAGGTCAAGGTCAGCGGCGCGTACGCTGCACTTTACGATCAGGCCGGCATGATGGTCCGCCTCAATGAGGCGACCTGGCTCAAGTGCGGCATCGAGTACCTGGACGGCGTGCAGCAGGCGAGCGTGGTTGTGACCCGTGACTACTCAGACTGGTCCGTGCTGCCCTTGGCCAACCCGCCCGCCATCTGGGTGCGAGTGACCAGGCACCAGGCGACACTCGAGGTGCGTTATTCGCTCGACGGCGCGACATACACCTTGATCCGCCAGGCCTATCTGACCGAGGCCCCGGCCCTCCAGGTCGGTCTGATGCTGGCCGCCCCCTCGGGCGAGGGTTTCCGGGCGGTTTTCGAGGGGTTCAAGATCAGCGCCTGACGGGCAAGGGTGCGTGGTTTTGACAAGGCATGTCCGGCCGGGTATAATACCGCTCTTGGTGCGGCCCTGACGGCCGTGCCATCGCGTTATTGGGCCAACGAATATCGATGACTGGCGAGCCGCCAAGTCGAAGTCTCGTCCGGCGTCAGCCGTGGCGGGCGCGGTGAGCGGGAGGAAAGAAACAAGTGTACGCAGTGGTGGAAACCGGCGGCAAGCAGTATCGGGCCGAACCGGGAGAAGTGATGGATGTGGAGAAGCTGCCGGCGGACGTCGGCTCGCAGGTGACCCTTGACCGGGTGCTGATGCTGGCCGACGGCGATAGCGTGCAAGTTGGCCAGCCGCTCTTGGCTGGTGTTCATGTCCTCGCGACCGTGGTTTCTCAAGGCCGCAGCCGCAAGGTGACCTGGTTCCATTACTCGCAGAAGAAGCGCGAGCGCAAAAAGGGTGGCCATCGCCAGGCTTTCACCCGTCTACGGATCGATCAGGTTCAGGCCTGAGTGGAGAGGAGAGACTAGAGATGGCTCACAAAAAAGGTGGCGGCTCCAGCCGCAACGGCCGGGATAGTTCGGGGCAGCGCCTGGGCGTGAAAGCCTACGGTGGGGAACACGTCATTTCCGGGAACATTATCATCCGGCAGCATGGCACGCATTTCCATCCTGGCGAGAATGTTGGCCTGGGTAGCGACTTTACCATCTTCGCGACGGCCGAAGGATATGTGAAGTTTGAAACCCGGGGCGGACGCCGGCGGATTAGCGTTTACCCGAAGGAATAACGCGTGAAAACGTGAAGCCACAGTGCTTTACGCAGCACGTTGGAAGGACAAGTATCGTGAAACCGAAGATTCATCCGAAGTACTATACTGACGCTAAGGTCGTCTGCGCTTGCGGAAACACCTGGACCACTGGGGCGACCGTGCCGGAGATCAGAGTGGACGTTTGCTCCGCCTGTCATCCGTTCTTCACGGGCGAGCAGCGTATCGTAGACACGGCGGGGCAGGTCGACCGCTTTATGAAGCGTCTCGAGCGCCATGCCGACACGTCCGAGCAGGTGCGCGTTCAGCAAGAGGCACAGAAGAAAGCGGCCGAGGCTCAACGCCTGGCGCGCCGCCGCGGCGAGTCCGCCTGATTCCGATCTTCAAGCACGCTTGAGTGTGGCATATTTCAATATGCCGCATACTGAAATATGCCAACGAAGGGCAGAAGTGGGTTCTGCCCTTCGTTTTGCCTGCCAGACCCGTTCCCCGACATTCCTTCTTCGTCCACAGCCATGTCTCGTTGAGAGATAACATGGCAGGGAGTCAGCATGCCATATCTGCAGCCACGTGGCGGTTGGATCGAGCTGATCTGCGGGAGTATGTTCAGCGGCAAGACCGAGGAGCTGATCCGCCGCGTCCGCCGCGCCGAGATCGCCCGCCAGACGGTGCAGGTCTTCAAGCCTGCGCTCGACGACCGTTACAGCGTGTCAAAGGTCTGGTCGCACAGCGGGGTCAACTGCGAGGCGGAGGCGATCGAGAGCGCGATCGAGATACGGACTCGGCTGCGCCCGGCCACGACCGTGGTGGCGATCGACGAAGCCCAGTTTCTGGATTGGACGGTGGCCGAGGTAGCCGACGAGCTGGCCGCGCGCGGGCTGAGGGTGATCGCCAGCGGGCTCGACCTGGACTTTCGCGGCGAGCCGTTCGGGCCGATGCCCTTGCTGTTAGCGCAAGCTGAGATGGTCGACAAGCTGCATGCCATCTGCGTGGTCTGTGCTGCCCCCGCCAGCCGGACGCAGCGGCTGATCAACGGGCAACCTGCTAGCTACAACGATCCCGTGATCCTCGTGGGGGCCAAGGAAGTCTACGAGGCCCGCTGCCGCGACTGCCACAGGGTACCCGGCCGGCCGGGTAAGGGCGAGTGACTATTCGATCTCCAGGCCATCGAGGACTGCCTGTAGATCCGCCGGTAGGGCTGCCTCAAAGGCCACCTCTTCCCCGGACGACGGCAGCCGGAAGCTGATCCGCGCCGCGTGCAGAAACTGGCGCGGGCAGTGCAGCGGGGGATGCCGGTAGATCCCGTAGATCTCGTCGCCCACAACGGGATGCTTGATGTAGGTCATGTGGACACGGATCTGGTGCGTGCGGCCGCTGAGCGGGTGGCAGGCGACCAGGGTCAGCTTGACGGGCGCGCGCCCATGCCGGCCCGGCGTGCGGTAATCACTGAGCACCTCGTAGCGTGTGACGGCCGGGCGGCCGAGCGCGGCCGGGACCACTGCCATGTGTTTACGCTGGCGCGGATCGCGCCCGATTGGTGCCTGGATCTCACCGGCCTTGGGCAGCACCTGGCCGTAGACCAATGCCAGGTAGGTCTTCTGCACGCTGTGTTCTTTGAACTGGAGCTGCAGAGCGCGCTGCGCCCGGTCGTTCTTGGCGACCAGGATCAGTCCCGAGGTATTCTTGTCCAGTCGGTGCACGATTCCGGGCCGGTTGGTGCCGCCGACCCCTTCCAGCCGCGGGCAGTGATACAGCACCGCGTTGACCAGAGTGCCGTGCCAGTTCCCCAGCGCCGGATGGACGACCAGGCCGGCCGGCTTGTTGATTACCAGCAGGTCGTCGTCCTCGTAGACAATATCGAGCGGAATGGCTTCCGCTTCGACATGGTATTCCAGCGGGGCAGGGACGTGCACGCTGATCGTCTCTCCGCGCCCCACCCGATAGCTGGCCTTCAGCGTCTTCGTCCCCCGCATTACCCGCCCATCGCCGATCCAGCGCTGCACCTCCGCGCGCGAGCGCTCGGGAAGCTGCCCGGCCAGCCACTTGTCCAGCCGCTCACCGCTCTCGTCCCCGCTCAACGTAAGGGCAGTTTCCGCGTTCGCCCCGTCTTCGCGGTCTTCGATCTCCGTATCTTCGTCAGCGCTCATGGACCAACCTATCTCCGTTCCCAGAAAAACTGGACTTCGGAGGCGCGCCTCCGAAGTCCAGTTCGCATCGACTTGCCGGCTCTGCCTCGGCTGCGTCGCCCACTGCCCGCCGGCCTAGCTCTCGTCAGTCGGCTGGGTCGCCGGGTCCGGAGAGGAGGCCAGCGAGCGTGCCGGTGCTTCTTCGCTGCGGAGCAGCAGGACGGCCAGGATGACCACGCCGACGACGATGGAGCTATCGGCGACGTTGAAGGCCGGCCATTCCAGGACTCGACCGCGCAGCGGCAGCGTCAGCAGCACGAAGTCGGTCACGTGCCCCAACTGGATGCGGTCCAGCAGATTGCCGGCTGCCCCGCCGAGCTGCAGGGCCAGGCACAGGCGCACACCCCAGCTATTGGCCGGCAGGTAGTGGGCGTAAGTCAGCACCGCAACGATGACCACCAGCGCGATCATGACGAACAGGCCGCCCTGGCCGCGCAGCAGACCGAACGCCGCCCCTGTATTGGTCAGATGCACCAGCTTGAAGTACGGCTCGAGTGCCGGGAAAGGCGCGAATGCCTCGCCGATGGGGATGTGTCCTTCGATCCAACCCTTGGTCCATTGATCCACGGCAAGCACGGCGGCCGCGACCAACGGCAGCCAGCCCCAACTAGCTAAAACTCGCTTCAAAAACGCAGCTCCATCAGGTCGATTGTTCCGCTACTCTCTGGCAATGCATGCACAAGTTTGCATACGGCTCGGCCTTGAGTCGTGCGAAGTCGATCTCTTGCCCGCAGCGCTCGCAGATGCCATACGTGCCGTCTTCGATCTGCTCGAGAGCATGGTCGATGCGGGCCAGTATGTTCTGCTGATTGCGGCGCAGCGAGACCATTTGCTCCTGCTGCCAGGTAAGGTCTGCATCTTCGGCCGGGTGGTTACCCACCCCACCGTTGCTGCCTCTCACCAGCAAGTCCGGCCGCAGGTTTTCGAGATCGTCTCGCAGACCCTTCCGCTCCTCCAAGAGCTGATCACGCAAACGTTGCAGTCTCTCCGCTGATAACATGTGACTATTGTACCTCAACTTCGCTCAAAGAGGAAGGCAGAAGGTGCCCTCGGCGGGCCCCTCCGTCTTCCGTTGTGCCTGTTATACCTGTTGTGCGTGTAGGCCCGGCTTTCAGGATACTGATGGCAAACACTAAGTCGCCAAGTGGGCCAGGCAGGTCAGGCCAGGTGGTCGCGTGGTGGCGGGTCGTTCGGCCATCAGCCACAAGGCAGTCCGGCGCAGGTTCACAGCGATGGCGGTCAGGATGGCCTGCAAATCGGTTTTCGCCAGGCCGATGTAGCGTGTACGCCGTGCACCCTGGCTGCGGACGGTGGCGGAAATCGTGCCTTCGATGCCGGCCCGCCGCGCGTACTCCTGTTTGAAGAGCGCCGTGCGCTGGTTGGCACGCGCGGCCAGGATTGCCTCGTGGTAAAGGCTGAGCTTGAGGCGCCGCCCCGCGCGGTTGCGAGTACAACCTTGGCGTAGCGGGCAGGCTTGACAGGCCGCCTTTGAGAAGCGGATGTCGACCTCGGGCTGGCCGTCGGAGTCCCGGTTTAGCTGCCAAGCGCTCGATTGCTGGCCGTTCGGGCAGGTGGCCACCTGCGCCACCCAGTCTAGCTTGAACTGGTCGCTGGCAATGCCATCCGGGAGGTGTGCTTGCCAACTCGCATCTTGGGCCAGCGGACCGACGAGACGTACCTGACGCGCGGAACTATCGACCAGCGCCCGGCCGGTGGTGTAGCCCGCATCGACCAGGTGTTCGCTGGGCAACAAGTTGCGCCGGGTCAGGCGTGCGTAGATCTGCTCGATCACTTGATGATCAGGGGTCGTGGACGGGACGACGGCCACATCGGTGATCAGATGCGGCCGGTCCGTATCACTGGTTTCGGTGAAGTGCACTGCGTAGCCTTCCCAGACATGATCGCCGTGTTGGCTACCCCGCACCTGGGCATCGTGCGGCGTGGTCACCCGCTCGGCACCGGCGGGAATCTGTTCGCGCGGGCGCCAGCTGATCTTGTCCGCTTCTTGCACCAGTTGCTGGCTCCAAACCTGGCGCAGGCTGACCACCTCCGGCAGGCTGGCGGCCTGGCTGGGAGCCTCGGCTGCACTCAGTGCCTGGAGCAGATGGAAGCCATCGGCCGCGATCTCCAGCGCCAGTTGCTCGCGCTGCTCGGTCTTCCTGGGCAGTCGCCAGCTATTCCAGGGTTTGCCATAGCGCTCATGCCAGTGCACAAACGCCACCGTCCGCAGCCAGTCCGGACGATACTCGGCCAGGGCTTGCAGGGCCAGACGCATGCTCTCCGCCAGCAATTCCAGACGCGTCAGCGTGCGCGTGGCGGCCAAGACATAAGTGCCGTCGCTGCGCTGCTTGCCCCCGGCCGCCAGCAAGCCCAGCTCGGTCAGGCGCTCAAGCACGCCATCAAACATGCGCAAGGCGGCGGCATCGTGCAACAGACGCTCGCGAAAGTCGCTGAGCAGCGAGCCATCAAACCCCATATGCTCCAGCGGCAAATGCAAGGCGTACTTGAGATCGATACGCGCCCGCACCGCATCCGCCATGGCCCGGTCGGATAAATCTTCCAGGCGCTGAAAGACAGCCACCAAGGCGAGCAGATTCGGCGAGAAGGCGGGTGCACCGTCGGAAGCGTACAGGTCGGCAAAGTCGATCTTCTCAAACAGCGTGCCAATCTGGTCACCGATGACCAGATAGAGGTTGCCCTTGCGCTTGAACACTTTCTTGGCAATCCGTGCGGTCTCATCCGGAACCGGCGGAATGGCGGTCGGTTGGAGTGACATGCTGAGCCTCCCTGGCTACGAGTTGGTCTGGATGCCTACCATCATACACCCAACCGGCCTCTCACCAATTCGCGCCCTTCGCCGGTCACAGTTCAGGACCAACTGTTTGCCATCAGTATCCTTTCAGCCGGATGCTCCTTGCCAGCCTCTCGCCCGCACGTCCGGCTTTCCGCCGCAGCCTCAGCTTTCCACCTTCTCGACTCCGACCAACACTTCTTCGCCATCCAGTTCGACCGTCGCGGTAGCCGCACCCGGCTCTGGCGGACCCGGCCGGAAGCTGACGGACAGAGTATCGCTCGCGATCTCAGAACCGAAGCGTTCCCAGACCGGGGCCAGCTTCACGCTCGACTGGACCGTGGTGCGAATGCGGTCGCTGATCTCGAAACCTGAGTCTTTGCGCAAGACCTGGAGGTTGCGCGCCACCTCGCGCGCGTAACCTTCCCAACGCAGCTCGTCGCTGAGCTCGGTCGTGATTGCCACCAGGCAGCCGGCTTCCCCGGCGACCGCCAGGCCGGGCTTTGCGGTCTTGCGCACCTCGATCTCTTCCGGCAGTACTTCCAGCGCCTCGCCGTCGACCTCGACGGTCAATGGCCGGTTGGCCTCAACACTGGCGGCCACCGCCAGTGCGTCCATGCCCTGGAGCGCCTGGCGGATCGCCGGGAAGCGCCGGCCCCACTTGCGGCCCAACTGAGCGGGCAGCGGATGGATCAGCACTTCCACCAGATCGCTGCTGGCCGTGACAGTCCGCAGCTCCTTGACATTCAGCTCTTCGACCACCAAGGCCGCGAGCCGTCGCAGCGCCTCGGCGTCACCCGCGCCCGGCACCCCCACGTAGGCTGTCGCGACCGGCTGGCGCAGCTTCAGGCCGGCGCTCTCACGCGCCGCCCGTCCCAGGCTGACCACGCGTTGGGCTAGCGCCATGTCGCTCACCAACTGGTCGTCGGCGTAGTCGGAGTGTGGCTGCGGCCAGGCACTGAGGTGCACGCTCATGGGCGCGGCCAGGTCCACCCGACCGACCAGGTTACGGTACATCGCGTCGGCGATGAAGGGTGTGAACGGCGCCAGAAGATGGCTCAGCCGCACCAGCACCTCGTACATGGTCTGTTCCGCGGCAAGTGTATCGGCGGCTGTCGTACCAGGGTCGGTGTTCCAGAAGCGTCGCCGGCTCAGGCGCACGTACCAATTGCTCAGGTCTTCGATAAAGTCCGCGATCGGGCGCGTCGCGCCCGGCACGTCGTAATTGTCCAACGCCTCCGTGACCGTCACCACCAGCCGATTGAGCCGGGCCAGGATCCAGCGATCGAGCAGCGATCGCTCGGCCAAGCGCACCGGCGGGTCGAGCGGGTCGAACCCGTTCAGGTTCGAATAGGTCACAAAGAAGCTGTAGCTGTTCCAGAGCGTCAGAAGCAGCTTGCGCGTAGTATCGCCGACCAGGTTAGCGCTGAAGCGACGGGTGTTGCCGGGCGGACTGGCAGTATACATGTACCAGCGTGTCGCATCCGCGCCTTGCGTGTCGAACACGGTCCAGGGGTCGACGACGTTGCCCCGGCTTTTGGACATCTTGCTGCCGTCCTCGGCCAGGATATGCCCCAAGCAGATCACGTTCTGAAAGCTGGGCTGGTCGAACAGCAGGGTGCTGACGGCGTGCAGGGTGTAAAACCAGCCGCGCGTCTGATCGATGGCCTCGCAGATGAAGTCGGCCGGGTACTGCTCGGTGAACGTGTCCCCGTTCTCGAACGGATAGTGCCACTGCGCGACGAACATCGAGCCCGAATCGAACCAGGCGTCGGCAACTTCCGGCACGCGGCGCATCGTGCCGCCGCACTCCGGGCAGGGCCAAGTCAGGGCGTCGACGGCCGGGCGGTGCATGTCCAGCGGCTCGCCATCCTGAGTCGGGTCGGGCCACTTGCCTCGCTGCTGCGCCAGGTAGCGCGGCTGCATGAAGTGTCGGCCGGTCTTCTCGGATAGCTCGGCCACCGAGCCAACGCATTCGCGATGGTCGCAGGTGGGGTTGTCGCAGAGCCAGAAGGGCAGCGGCGTTCCCCAATAGCGCTCGCGGGCCAGCCCCCAGTCGATGTTGTTCTCCAACCAGTTGCCAAAACGCCCGTCCTTGATATAGTCCGGCACCCAGTTGATCTCGTCGTTGTTCGCCAGCAAGCGCTCCTTGAAGGCCGTGGTCTTGATGTACCAGGTGGTGCGGGCGTAGTACAGCAGCGGCGTATCGCAGCGCCAGCAGAACGGGTAAGTATGCTCGTAGATGCCCTGCTTGAACATCAAGCCGCGCTCGGTCAGGTCTCGCTGGATGAGAGGGTCGGCGTCTTTGACGAAGATGCCGCGCCAGGGTGTCACGGCGTCGATGAAGCGCCCCTGGGCATCGACCGTCATCAGCGTGGGAAGGTTATACTGCTGGCCCGCCGCCAGGTCGTCGGCGCCGAAAGCGGGGGCGATATGGACCAGGCCGGTCCCGTCCTCGGTGCTCACGAAATCGCCGGCGATCACGTAGGAGTAGTCCTGCGCGACGGGCAGGAAGGAGTAGAGCGGTTGGTAGTGGGTGCCCAGCAGCTCGCGTCCTTTGACGCGGCGCAGCACCTGCACCTGGTCGCTCTCGCCCTCCAACACTTTGCCCAGCAGCGCCTCCGCCAGCCATAGCCGGTCGTCGCCATGCTGCACTAACACGTACTCGATGTCCTTGCCCACGGCCACGGCGACGTTGCCCGGCAGCGTCCAGGGGGTGGTGGTCCAGACCAGGAAGTACGTGCCGGGCTGATCCTTGACCGGAAACTTGACATAAACACTGGGGTCGCGAGTGCCTTCCTGGTAGCCCTGGGCCAGCTCGTGGCTGCTCAAGGGCGTCCCGCAGCGGGGGCAGTAGGGCACCACCTTATAGCCCTGGTAGATCAGCCCGCGCTCCCAATACTGCTTCAGGATCCACCACAGCGACTCGATGTAATCGTTGGTCAGCGTGTAGTAGGCGTCCTTCAGGTCGACCCAGTAGGCCATGCGTTTCGTCAGGCGTTCCCAGTCGTCGATATAGCGGTAAACGCTCTCACGGCAGCGTTGGTTGAAGGCCGCGATGCCGTACTCTTCGATGGATTTCTTGCCCGAAAAGCCGAGCTGCTTCTCGATCTCGAGCTCGACTGGCAGGCCCTGCGTATCCCAGCCGCCCTTGCGGGTGACATGATAGCCGCGCATGGTCTTGTAGCGCGGGAAGATGTCCTTGAAGGCGCGCGCCAGCACGTGGTGGATGCCGGGCCGGCCGTTCGCGGTCGGCGGCCCCTCGTAAAAGACAAAGGAGGGGCCTTCCTGGGTCTTTTCGAGCGTCTTGTGGAATACGTCCGCCCTTTCCCAGAACTCGAGCACGTCCTTTTCCATATCCGGGAGCTTGACCTGAGGCGGCACGTCTTGGAATGTAGACATCGTTACCTCACTTCACTTCGATGTAAATGCGCTTGTTGATGACCCCTTTTGACTTGTAGTCGGTCACTCGTATCTGGCCGATCTCGCCGGTGTGGGCCACGTGCGTACCGCCATCCGCTTGCAGGTCCAAGCCCACGATCTCAACGGTCCGTACCTCAGGGATGCCAGGGGGCAACAGGTTGATCTTAGTACGGATCAAGTCGGGAATCTGGAAGGCCTCTTCCCGCGGCAAGATCCGCACGCGCAGTGGCCGGTCGGCCGCGATTTCCTCGTTGCAGCGGGCCTCGATCTCGCTCACCAGGTCGGCATGCATGGTTGCGAACTCGAAGTCCATGCGGCCGGCCAATGGCTCCATATTGCCCCCGGTCACTTGAGCACCATAATCGCGAAACGCTACCCCGCACAAGACGTGCAGCGCGCTGTGGGTGCGCATGAGGGCATAACGCCGTTCCCAGTCGAGGCTCCCGCTGACGGCCTGGCCCTCGGCCGGGAGATCTCCCTCCAGCCAGTGCCAGACCAAGGCGCCCTCCTTCTTGACCTGCCTGACCGGCACGGTCGTCCCCCCGAAAGATAACGTCCCGCGGTCGTTTGGCTGGCCGCCCCCGCCCGGGTAGAAGGCGCTGCGGTCCAGGGCGACCCGGCCGGCCGCGCTGTCGACGGCCGCCACCCGGGCCGGAAACTCACGCAGGTAGCTGTCGGTTTGATATAGAAGCTCGGTCATCTGCCCTCTCCGAAACAAAAAAAGCCCTCGTCCCACTCGGGGACGAGAGCCGTGGCTCGCGCGGTACCACCCCGCTTGGCAGGCTTCGGCATGAGAAGCAAGCGCCGCTCAAGAGCGACGACGCAGAGAGCTGCTCGTGCTCCCGACGCCTTCCACCAAAAGTCTGCCCCCTCATGGGGGCCATCACCCCCCTGCGCCTGGTAACGGACGCAAATCCGGCGACGCCTACTGGGCCACGGTGTGCGAGTCCCATGACCGTTCGGGTCGCAGCTCCGGAAGGATTTTCGGCGGGGGCGGCGCACCCGGCTCACACCAACCCGGGCTCGCTGAACGTCCGCGCGTTCGTCTACTCGTTTCCATCACGGCTTTGAGCGGATTCTAGCATAGCGAAAAGTGCTTGTCAAGGAATCTTGCCTGCGGTATACTTCGCCGGATGGATTCCTCAGTCGAAGACCCGCTGCAAGAGCCATTCGCGGTGCTGTTCACGCGCCTACCCTGGCCGGCGCGGGGTTTCTGGCGCGCTCTTGCCAATCGCTATCGCCGCTTGCTGCGCTACGTGCAGCCCTACTGGCCGCGACTGGCCGCCGCGGCCCTGCTGCTGACGGTGGACAGCCTGCTAGGCCTGGCGCTGCCCTACGGGGTGCAATTCATCGTCGACCGGGCCCTGGCGCAGGCAGACATGCGCAGCCTGAACCTGATCACCGGCGGGCTGGTCTTGCTCTTTGTGGTGCGCGCATTGCTCTGCTTCGGCCAGACCTACGTGCTGGCCTGGGTGGCCGAACGGGTGGTCGCCGACCTCCGCGAGAAGCTCTACTCGCATTTGCACACGCTGCCCCTCAGTTTTTTCAACTCTACGCGCGTCGGCGAGCTGATCTCGCGGCTGACCAACGACGTCATGACCATCCAGGACGCCGTCACGACCACCCTCCTGAGCCTGCTTTCGCAGTTGGTGACGCTCTTCGGCGGCACCATCATCATTTTCTTTATGGACTGGCGGCTCAGTCTGCTGATGCTCACCACGGTGCCGTTGGTGATCGTCGGCATGTTTGTTCTCGGCCGGGCGATAGGCCAGATAAGTAGACAGGTGCAGAACGCCCTGGCCGACCTGAGCGCGACTTCTGAAGAAGCCCTGTCGGGCGTGCGCATCGTCAAATCGTTCGCACGTGAGCCCTACGAGGTCTCGCGCTATACCAGCGGTGTGGAACGCCTTTTTGCGATCGCGCTGCGGCGCGTGCGCGTGCGGGCCATCCTGGGGCCGATCATCGGCCTGCTGGCTTTCGGCGCGATCGCAATCGTCTTGTGGTTCGGCGGGCGCGAGGTGATCCAGCATCGCTTGACCGCCGGGCAACTGGTCTCATTTCTGATCTATACGATCATCCTGGCCTATCCCATCGCTACCTTGACCGGGCTGTATGGCAATCTGCGCCAGGCACTCGGCGCCAGCGAACGGGTTTTCGAACTGCTCGACATGGCACCCGAAATGCAGGACGACCCGGATGCGCTTCCCATGAGACCCATCGACGGCAGCGTGGTCTTCGAAGGCGTGAGCTTCGACTATCGCGATAGCGACCAGGGGCACGAGGTGCTGACGAACGTCTCCCTGACGGTGCAGCCGGGGCAGGTCGTGGCGTTGGTGGGACCCAGCGGCGCCGGCAAGACCACGCTGGTCAACCTGATCGCGCGCTTCTATGATCCGATCACCGGGCGCATCTGCATAGACGGTCAGGATATTCGCCACGTGCGCATGCGCAGCCTGCGCGAGCAGATCGGGATCGTGCCGCAGGAAACCGCCCTGTTCGGCGGCAGCGTGCGCGACAATATTCTTTACGGCGACCTGGAGGCGACGGACGAGCGGATTTGGGCGGCGGCGCGCGCCGCCAACGCCCACGATTTCATCCTCGCCTTGCCGCAGGGCTACAACACGGCCGTTGGCGAACGGGGCCTGAAGCTGAGCGGTGGCCAGCGCCAGCGCATCGCCATCGCCCGCGCCATCCTCAAGGACCCACGCATCCTTATCCTGGACGAGGCCACCTCTTCGCTCGACAGCGAATCGGAGCAGGCTGTGCAGGGGGCGCTGGAAAATCTGATGCTGGGTCGCACGAGCTTCGTGATCGCTCACCGCCTGAGTACGATCATCGGTGCCGATTGGATCGTCGTGCTCGACCAGGGCCGGCTTGTCGAGCAAGGGACGCACGCCGAGCTGCTCGCCCGGCCGGATGGTCTCTACCGGCGCCTGCACGCGATGCAGTTTCGCGGGGACCGGGCCGACGAGACGGTCGTGGGCTGAAGGGGCTTTCGGCGGCAAACGCCCGACGGCGGGAGTGCCTGCGGCCCGAAGCCAGGCCCTCGATGCCTGAACCTCGAAGCCTGAAAAGGACAGATACATGTCGTGGTCTTTGAAAGTGGCAACCGTGCGCGGCATCCCCATCCGGGTGCACCTCAGCTTCGTGCTCATCGTTTTGTGGGCGGCCTACCTGGGGCTGCGCGCTCCCCTTTACCCCGCAGTCTCGGCCGGCTGGGCGATGGCCGTCTCGGTGCTGCAAGTGCTCCTGCTGTTCGCTTGCGTCGTGTTGCACGAGCTCGGTCATAGCCTGGTGGCCCAGCTATTTGGCGTCCGCGTGCAGGATATCACCCTCTGGCCGATCGGTGGGCTCGCGCGCATGGCGCGGCTGCCCGAACGGCCGTGGCAGGAGTTTGTGATGGCCCTGGCCGGTCCGGCCGTGAACCTGCTGTTGGCGGCGGGGATGTGGCTGGTCCTGATGGTGTGGGAGGGCCCGCAGCAGGCGTTTGCCCGGACCTTCGGTTTCCTGATGCCCTGGCTGGCCGCGCCGCTCGCCGGTCGACTGGATGCGCGCACATTGCTCAGCGTACTGCTCTTTAGCAACGTGCTCCTGGCGGGTTTCAACCTGCTCCCAGCCTTTCCGTTGGACGGCGGACGCATGTTACGGGCCTTTCTGGCGGCATTTCTCGCCCGCCGCCTGGCCACGCAGATCGCTTCCTATGCCGGGCAGGTCGCTGCCGGACTGATGATCCTGGCCGGCTTGTCTGGGCCGAACCCGGCCCTGATCCTGGTGGGGTTCCTGGTTTTCCTGGCCGCGGGCGCCGAACGCCAGCAGGTGGTGTCGGTCGAGTCGCTGCGCGGGTTGCAGGTGCGCCAGGCGATGCAGCCAATCGGGCCGCGGCTGCACCCCCTGCAGACCCTCGGCGAGACGGCGGCGCAGGTCGCGCCGCTGCCGCAATCGGCCTATCTCGTGGTCGACGGGGGCCGCCTGACCGGCCTCCTGGCTCGGCGCGAACTGGTCAGCGCCTTACGCAAGGCGGGGCCGCAGGCACGCATCGGACAGTTTGTGGCGCGGGATGTCTTGCGGGTCGGTCCGGAAGAGCAGTTGTCGAGCGTGCAGACCCGCATGCTCGAACACCAGAGCTCGGTCGCGCTCGTGGTCGACGAAGGCTGCGTCTCAGGGCTCCTGACGGGGCCGGCGATGCGTCGCTTGGTAGAGGTGGTCGATGCCTGCCCGGCGCTGCTTAAGCCCGTCGGGTGACGTTTTGCCGCGTATTCTCGCCGAATTGCATAAAAAGCACATTGACATCCTCCGCGCGGCCGGATAAAATCAGTGGGTGCTGCCGGCCGGGAGGATAGGCTCCGGTCTGAACGCGTGTGCTGTTATTGTCGTAGGAGTTGCGTGACATGCCGGATGTGCAGACCCCTGATTGGGTCAAGGACGCTGTTTTTTACCAGATTTTCCCCGATCGGTTCGCCAAATCGGACACCCTGTCTAAACCGAACAATCTGCAGCCCTGGGGCGCGCCACCCACTGTTCACGGCTACCAGGGTGGCGACCTGATCGGGGCGTGCGAGCGCCTCGATTACCTGGTTGACCTTGGCATCAATGCCATTTACTTCAATCCCGTTTTCGCATCAGGCTCGAACCACCGTTACCATACGTATGATTACTACAGCGTGGACCCGTTGCTCGGCGGCAACGCCGCGCTGCGTAAGCTGGTCGATGCCGCGCATGCGCGCGGGATCCGCGTGATCCTCGACGGGGTGTTCAACCATGCCAGCCGGGGCTTCTTTCAGTTCCACGACATCCTGGAGAATGGGCCGGATTCGCCTTACCTGGACTGGTTCACGGTCGTCGGGTGGCCGCTCCGCCCTTACGGTAGCAAAGCGCCGAACTACCAGGCCTGGTGGAATCTGCCTGCCCTGCCGAAGTTCAACACCGACGCGCCGGCCGTGCGCGAGTTCATCTGGGGTGTGGCCGAGCATTGGATCAACTTCGGGATCGACGGCTGGCGCCTGGACGTCCCGGCGGAGATAGACGACGATTCCTTTTGGCGGGAGTTTCGCTGCCGGGTGAAGGCGGCCAATCCTGGAGCCTACATCGTCGGCGAGATCTGGGGCGAAGCGCACCGCTGGCTGCGGGGCGACCAGTTTGACGCGGTGATGAACTACGTGATCGCGCGCTCCGCGCTGGGCTTCTTCGCCGGGGAGACCCTGGCCCGGCGCAACCGGCCGGGGGGATTCCAAGTCCGGCCGCTCGCCGCGCGCACTTTCGGCCAAGAAGTGGAACGCATACTCGAGCTCTACCCCTGGCCGATCACCCAGGTGCAGCTCAACCTGCTCGACAGCCATGATACGGCCCGCTTCATCCACCAGGCCGCGGGCGACTGGAGCGCGCTCCGGCTGGCTGTTCTGTTCCTGATGACCGTGCCGGGCGCGCCATGCCTGTACTATGGCACGGAGATCGGTCTGAGGGGCGGTCCCGATCCCGATTGTCGCCGGGCTTTCCCTTGGGACCCCAGCGAGTGGGACCAGGATCTGTTGGCATGGACCAGGCGCGCCATCAGGCTGCGCAACGATCACCCCGCGCTTCGGCGAGGCGGCTTCCGGCGCCTCTACGGGCACCGGGGCGTGTTTGCCTTCGCCCGGAAGTGGGATTCCGAGAGCGCGCTGGTCGTTTTCAACAGCCTGCGAGAACCGCGGAACATCAAGTTGCCCCTGCGAGGGCTGCTGCCGGAGGGTCCGGCGGCCGACCTGTGGGGCGGCGCGACACACGTCAGCCGTGACGGGACGTTGGAGCTCAGCCTCGCGCCGCGCTCGGCCGCCGTTTTCGCCGGCCCAAGCCACGGGTGACCGGCTGGCGCCTGTCTTCGGCTCGGCCGCTCGGGAGAAGCCGGTTCTCGGCGGCTAAACGGCCGGCAGCGACCTCAGGCGGCGATGTTGGGTACCGCGGGCTGAGCCGTAAGGCGGTCCGTGACGACGACGTAGTCAGGATGACCCTGGAGCAGAGTGACCGGGAAGTCCACATCCTCCGGGCCGAGGAGCGCCATGCGCAGCGCATTCCGCTGCCAGCTTCCACCCTGGCAATACAGGCGGATGCGACGCGAAGCCAGGATGTCGCGCATGCCGAGCGTAACGGCCATGGGTGGCAGGGCGGCGGTATTGCCGCCGGTGGCGCGTGAGGCGTTCATGACCATGGTCTCGGGGGCGAGCATGACCACGCGTGTGAGCGAAGCGCGAAACTCGTCCGGCGTCAACCTGAACCAGCGCGAGATCGGCGGCTCGTTGAATGCCACGTGCCCATGATAGCCGATGCCACCGTAGCAGGTGTCAATGCCGCCCACCCGTTGGATCTGCTCGCCAATCCAATCCAGCCGGCCGGGGTCCGGGAAGTGGATGTGGTTCTCAGGGATCGATAGAGCGGGGTCAAGCTGGCTGAACAGCGCGCCGCGCATATAGCCCTCGAAACTCAGCGGGTGGCTCGACGGTACCCTTCGCCCCTGCCAGTCGCAGTACTCGTCCATATTGAAGGTATAGACTTCATGCCAGCTTATCCGCTCCTCGTTGCAGATGCGGGCCAGGATCGGATACTGATCCACCGGCCCAACGGGTAGGATCAGGCGGGTCGGCTGGCCGGCCTGGTTGCGCTCTCGGATCTCACCGGCGATGGCGCGCGCAAAATGGTCGAACACAGCCGGCAGGTCGGGCACGATTGTCAGGTGCACTTTGCTCGCAGCAGCCAGCTCGTCGGCCGGAATCCGCAAGTAAGCAGACAGATCATTCATATTGTGCTCTCCCGAACGGCAGTGCGCGCTCGCGCCTGCCTCTCTTGCCTCAGCGATCGGCCGGCTTATCAGGCATCCGGATGTTGGAGCAAGCTGAAGGCCGGAAGGCGGGCAGCGGCTGCCGTTATGGTCGCCCTCACATCAGGATGAAGCTGCACGAGCGAGCCCGGAAAGCTTGGGCTCACCGGCCCGAAGAGGGCCCGGCGCAGCACCCCCGCATGCCATCCCCGCATGTAGGTCAGGTGCAGCTTCTTCGCGCCGAGCAGCTCTTTCATCCCGAGCGTTACGGCCCGGGGCGGTATGATCTCGGCGTTGCCATCGGTGGCCAGGATGGCCATCTGGGTCACGTCACTCTCCCGCGGCTCCAGCACGCGCGTCGTGGTGTTCAGGAACACGTCCAGGTCCATCGGCTCACGCGGTGGCGAGTTGAAGGCGTAATGGCCGTTGATGCCCATGCCTCCATATGTCACGTCGACCTGGCCGAGCTTCTCGATCGTGCGCGCCACCAACCCGAGGTCGCGCGGGTCGGGCAGGATCAATTGGTCGGGCGGGAGCCGTTTGTCGCGGTCGAGCCGCTCGAGGAAGTCACGGCGATAGAACGCGGCGAAAGCTGAGAGGGTGATCCTCCGGGATCGGGTGGCCGGCGGCATCGCAGTACTCGTCCATCGAAATGATCACCAATGACTCGCAGCTCACGCCCTCGGCATTGCAGAGCTCGGCCAGCGGAGCGTATTCGATCGGGCCGATCGGCAGGATGAGCTTGGTCATCTGGCCACGCGCCCGGTTGGCTTTGATCAGGTCGACGATCTCGCGCGCCACGGCGCGGCACAGATCGGTATGAGTCTCCACGAACTGAAATTGGACCTTGCTGTGTGCCGCAAACTCATTGGCTGGAATTGAGTAGTAGTCCGGCATGTAGGATTGTCCTTTCGAGACCCAAGGGCAGGCCGAAACGCTTGCCCGGGCGGGTGTCACTAGCCCTTGACGGCGCCAGAGGTCAGACCGCTGACGATGTACTTCTGCAGCAGCAACGCGAACACGATCGGGGGCAAGCTGCCCACCACGGCCGCCGCATTCATCGCGCCGTAGTCGATGGAGAAGCGGCCGGCAAACTCTGAGATCACGACGGGCATGGTCTTTGACGCCTCGGTCGAGGTGAAGACGACGGCCAGGAAGAACTCGCTCCAGGCGTTGAGCAGTGAGAAGATCGTGGCTGCCACCAGCCCTGGAAGGGCGACCGGAAGAACGATGAGCACGAGCACACCCAGGTTGGTGGCCCCGTCGATCAGGGCTGCTTCCTCCATCTCGCGCGGCATGGTCTGGAAATAGCCCGTCATCGTCCAGACGACGAATGGCAGCGTAAAGGTGGAGTAAAGGATGACGAGACCGGGCACGGTGTTGATCAGCCCGAGCCTGGCCATCACCAGGTAGAGTGGGATCACCAGCGCGATCGACGGCAACATCTGCGCAAAGACAACGGTCAGAAAGAGCGGGCGCTGACCGCGGAACGGCAGCCGGGTGAAGGCGTACGACGAGGGCACACCGACCAGGAGACAGTAAGCGGTGGTGATTAGCGCCACGATGCTGCTGTTGAGCAGCGAGCGGCCGAATTCGCCAGAGGCGATGCTCCGTCCTGGACCCGGCCTGAAGAGCGACGTGTAGTTCGACAGGGTGGGCTGCTGCGGCAAAAACCGTGGTGGGAAGGAGGTCAGCTCTTTCTGCGTCGAGATGCTGGAAATCACCACCCATAGGAACGGCCCGACCACGAACAGCAGCATGAGCAGACAGGCCAGGTAGACCAGGACCAGCCTGACTATCCGTGTCTGAGTGCGGGTCATGGTTGCGCCTCGCATCAGTACTGCACATCCGATCGCAAAAGCCGCATGTACAGCAGGCTGGCGGCCATGATCACCGCGGTCACCACATAGGCCAGCGCCGACCCGAGGCCCACGTGCAGGTACTTGAAGGTGACCGTGTACGTGTAAAACGCGGCCAGGTTGGTCAGGTCCATGGGGCCGCCATTGGTCATCACGAAGATGATATCGAAGACGCGGAAGGTCCACATGGTCTCGATGACGATCACGACCAAGGCCATGGGCTTCAACAGGGGCAGGGTGATGCTGAGCAAGGCCCGCCAGTCTGAGGCGCCGTCGATGCGGGCGACCTCATAGAGGTCAACGGAGATGCTTTGTAGCCCCGCCAGGAACATGAGCGCCACAAAGGGGATCTCTTTCCAGATCTTGGCGACGACCAGGGCCGGGAGAGCCGTGCCGACGTCGCCTAGCCAGGCACGGCCATGGGCAATCAGTCCTGTCTGCACCAGGATGGCATTGAGGATGCCGTAGTTGGCGTTGAAGATCCATTCCCAGGCGATGCCCACGACCACGGCCGGGATGACCCAGGGGATGAGCAAGAGGGAACGGAAGAGACCCCGGCCCCAGAAGGACTCGTTCAGGATTAGCGCGAACGCCAGTCCGAGGAACATCGTCAGTGCCACCGAGACGACGGTGAAGAGGACGGTGCGCAGCATCACCGCCCAGAAGGTCGCGCTGTTGGCCAGCGAGATATAGTTTCCGAGCCCAACAAAGTGTGTGTTAAGTGGGTCGGCGAGGTCATACTGCTCGAGGCTCAGGAACAGAGAGTAGACGATCGGGAAGACGATCACGCCAATGACCGTGATGGCCGTGGGCAGCGTGAGCCAGTAGCCGATCAGCGAGCGATGCGCTCCTGGCCCCTCAGGCGGAGTGACATCTTGCGCCAACGGCGCGTCCCGCTCGGCTGCTTCCAGATCCATGAAGACTCCTTCGCTGCCTCGACGCAGAGAGGCAAGCCCGATCGAGGCGCAGCCACGTCGCCTCTTCGCGTCTCGGCAGCGAGTTCGGTTCAGCTCTTTGGCAGAATGGCCGTCACCTGGGCAGCGGCGTCGTCGAGCGCCTGCTTGGCCGGCTTGGAGCCGTTGAGCGCGGCGATCGTGGCGACCTGCAGGGCGGTAGAGAACTCGGCGTACCACGCCTGTCCGGGCCGCGAGTAGTCGTGCTTCAGTTGCTCCAGGAAGCTCTTTGCCCAAGGGTTGTTGGCGATGGCCGGATCGTCAAAGCTGGACTTCCAGATCGGGAGTGCCCCCATGGTGGTAACGACCTGTTTCTCTTGCTCCTTGTTAGTGAAATACTCGATAAACTTCCAGGCCGTGTCCTTGTTGTCCGACTTGCTGGGGATCGCCAGGCATTCCGACCCGTCGACTGTCCAGCTTGAGTTGCCGGCCTTTGCGACGGGGATCAGGCTTGTGCCGATCTTGCCGGCCACTTGCGAGCTCGCGGGATCGTTCAGGCTGCCGGCAACCTCACCCCAGATAATGGCGAAAGCGGCGCGCTCCTGAGCCATCTCGGTCATCACCTCCAGCGGCCGCATTGAGAACGAGCCGGGGTTCACGAGCTTGTCCTTGAGGTTGAGGTCGGCCATGAACTGCAGCGCTTCCACGCCCTCCGGACTGTTGAACAGGGGCTTGCTGAGCGAGTCGTCGAGCACCTTGCCGCCATTCCCCATGAGGAAGGTCATGAAGAGGTCGAACTCCCCCTCGATCTGCTTCCACTCGAAGGCGAACGGGTACTCGACGATCGACTTCTGATGCAGGGCCTGCGCCTGGCTCCGCAGCTCGTCCCAGGTCGCGGGCGGATTGCTGAACCCGGCTTTGCCGAGCATGTCGGAGTTGTAGAAGAAGAACAGGGCATCGATGAACCAGGGCATGCCGTAGACCTTGCCGTTGTACGAGAAGATATCCGGGTTGACAAGATCGCCTTTGCTCGGCGCCATATAGGTGTCGAGCGGCTCGAGCCAGCCGGCTTTCATGAACGCGCCGTGGGCTGACGGGTCGACGTCCACGACGTCATACGTGGCCGAGTTACTGGCGGCCGCGACCGTGAATTTGGTGCCCAAGTCGTTCCAATCGACGATCACCGGGTTGACCTTGACACCGGTATCCTTGGTGAACTGGTTGATCAGCCCCGGTACCCACTGCTTGTCGGAGGCGACCAGGACTGAGATGGTCCCACCCCCTGAACCGGCCGCTGCCGCCCCCGCAGCAGTGGGGGCAGGTGCCGCAGCACCCGCCGCAGTTGTAGGCGCAGGCGCTGCGGGCGCAGGCGCTGCGGGCGAGGACGGAGCGCCTGCCGGTACGCAGGCAGCGAGCGCCCCGCCGGCTGTCGCCATGGCTGCCAACTCCAGGAATCGACGTCGAGAGAGATGCTGTGACATTTCGAGCCCCCTTCCATTTTCTAGGCGTGCGGCGTGACAAATGTCTTGAGCCTCATGGCACCGGGATTGGGTCATCCTGTAGCAGTAGATGGACGCTGGCAAGCTTGAAAGCTCGAGGCAGCGCCAGGATGCTGGGATTCGGGCCGGTGAAACGGGTGGCGTCCGCCAGCGCCTCGGCGAAAGTGGCGCGCGTTTTGAGACCCATGCCGCGCGCATAGCCTGGCTCCTGGCCACCGACGATGTAAATGGCAGCGCAGTGACGGTGAGCAATCTGTCCGCAAGAAATCATCGAAAAGGCGTGGTACGGATGGAAGCCGTAGCCGAAGCGATAGCGCTTGATGTATTCCTGGTTGCTGCAGAACAACTCGTCGTACTTTGCCAGGTCCGGCAGCACGTTGTGGCGGTCTTGTTGATATAGCTCGTAGAGTGCTCGATAGCCGGGGAATAGTTCGTCGTGAAAGTACCCGTTGCAGATCGACGAGCAGATCACGACGCAGTTCTCCTTCAGCACCCGCTTGTGCCGGATGACCTGCGCGGCAATGCTTTGGAGGATCAGAATCGGGTTGGTGCCCTGCCCCTCCCCATACTGGAACGCAAGCGGCAGGCCGAACATTACGATGTCGAAGCTGTCTTTGGCCCAGGGCACGAAGGTGCGGCGGTTGGCTACCTCCCAGGAGAGCGGCTGTATCTCCCGGCCGTTGCCAGAGAAGACTGCGATCTGGCGGGCCTGGCTGTCGAGCACCGCGTCGCACATGAAGAACTTCTTGCCCATGCGCTGCTCCATGTGCAAGCCGATGGCGTTCATGCGCTGGCGCATGTCGCTGTGCGGGTTGGCCGGCACGAAATCGGGACGGTGCATGACGGCGGGGATGTGGTGCGCAGCAATGCAGCGCCAGTGGGTCAGGCCGGTGGAGACCATCTTGTACCCGCCGGAGTAGCCGCCATAGGGATTGCCGAGCACGTGGCCGATCATGATCGACAGGTCGGCCTCGAAAACCGCACGGTTGAGGATAACGCGGTCGCCCAACTCGTCAAAACCCAGGTCGACCAGGTTGTCCCAGTCTTCAGAATCGTGGTTGACGATCTGGTGCGTGGCGTCGAACTGGCGGTAGACCTCGTCGCCGATCAGCTCGCGGATTTCCTCCGGCGTGTTCTTGCGGTGAAGGCCGTTGGAACAAATCAGGGTGATGTCTTGCCGGTTGACGCCGGCCTTGAGGCACTCATCGACGAGGATTGGCAGGCTGATCTTGCGGTGCGAGGTGGCCTGGAACCCTCCCTTGACACGGTCGGGAAAGGCGATGACCACCCTGGAGCCGGGGCCAACCAGGCGCGAGATACGCGGCATGCCTACCGGATTGAGGATCGAGGCCAGCGTCGCGCCGGCTGGGTCTACGAGGATGGGTGGATCGGGCACGGTTTCGCCGGGGACGAAGACCTGGGCCGAGTCGGGCAGTTCGGCCGGCATGACTCCTTCGCCGTACTCGAAGTTGACCGTCTTCAAGGTGTGCTCCGATACGCGGCCACGATGCGCGCCAGGCCGGCGACGTCAAACCCAATCTGTCCCGTGAATTGGGTGAGACCGACCAGGCCACCGCCAATCTGGGGAATGGCGGCGATCGTCGACGCGTTTTCCTCTTTCAGCCCCCCACCATAGACCACCGGCACGCTCAGCCCGCATTCGTTCCTGGCCACCTGCCCGATCAGCCCGGCGACGTAGGCAATGTAGTCGCTGCCCGGCGGCGTTTTGCCCGGCCCGATCGCCCAGACTGGCTCATAACCGATCACGACCCGGCAGTCATCCCTGACGTCCGCCACGCCTGCCAATCCGGTCCGCACTTGGGCTGACAGCACCCGCTCGACGCGCGTCGCTACTTCGGCCAGCGGCCCCTGCCCGCGCTCGTCTGCCGTCTCGCCCACGCACACGAGCACGCTCAGCCCGGCCCGCAGAGCTGCCAGCGCCTCTCGGTTGATGAGCCTATCTGTCGCGCGTGCCGCCCGCTGGCTGAGCATCTCGTCGCTCTCGGCGCCCGGCTCGAAGGCCGCCATCGTCTGCTGCAGCGCCTTGCGCTCCTCTGAATGGCCTACCAGCGCCCAGGTGGCGCCCAGGTTTCTCACTGCCGTGGCCGGTCTGCCGGCCGTGAAAGCGCCGAAATTACCGCCGGGCGAGACGTCGTCCCAATGGACACCCTGGCAGCCGATGGCCAGGTCCCGGCGCCGATCCTCCGGAGTGCGGTCGAGGGCGCGTCCGGCGGCTGCCAGCAGTCCCTCGGGAAGCATATAGATCAGCGCCGTCCCCGGCAGCCTTCCCAATCCGAGGTCCGCCGTGCGTGCGATCACATCCTCTATCCAGGCAACCGGATCATCGCCGGGACATAATCCACCCAGCTTGCGGGGAACATCGAACCGTTTCAGATTCACGAAGATATACTTCAACGTCATCGTTCGCTCCCGGTGCACACCAACCGCGGCCATCACCCGGTTGACGGCTTCAATTGCGCTCCGACTTCGTCGCTGGAGCCTGCTTGACGAGCCTTCTCCGGCCTGGCCACACCGGCTCCTGCGCCCGGCAGACGGGGGCGCGGAGCGACGATCAGGCGCACTCCCGCGGCCTGCAGCGGGCGGATCTCGTCCTCGCGTGCCAGATCAGAGGTAATGATCGTGGAGATCCCGCTGATCGGCATCACCTGAGCCAAGTTTGACTGTCTGAACTTGCTGCTGTCGGCCAGCACGATCGTTTGATCGGCATGCCGCGCCAGCTCGCGAGCCGCCAGCGCCCCGGCCTCGCTGTGGCTCGACAACCCGTGTTCCAGCGTGATGCCATCGGTGCCGACGAAGAACTTGTGGATGTGGATTCCCTCCAGGCTCAGGCGCAGCGCCTGCCCGACCAGTTCGAACGATGCCCCTTCAAGGACGCCACCCGTCACCATCACTCGCACGTCGGGCAGGCCGGCCAACTCGGCGGCGACGTTGACGGCGTTAGTGACCACCGTCACGCCAGCCAGCAGGCGGACACGCAGCGCGAGCTCGGTACAGATAGCCCCACCGCTAAGTCCGATCACGTCCCCGCGATCGATAAGCCCGACGGCGCCTCTGGCGATGGCACGCGCCTCCACAGGATCCACCGGCAGCCGGTGGGCGGGCAGCGGGTCGTGCAGAATGACCTTAGCCAGCATCACGCCGCCCCGCGTGCGCTGCACGAAGCGACTACTGTCCAGATCCAACAGCGCACGCCGTACGCTGGACGGTGAAATGTTCATCATGCCGCTGAGTTGCTCGACACTCAGCTCGCCGAAGCGGCTGAGGAGGTCGAAAACCAGGTTCTCATAATTGCCCATTTCGCGCCTGCGAGCCAAATCCGTGGTCCGGATATCGATGACTCTGGACGCGACAATACCACTTGCCCTGGCCAATGTCAATAGGTGCGGGCGCGTCTGCGCATTTGTAACTTATTAGTCTGTCAGGCTCGCCCGCGATGCGATCAAGAAACTGCGCACATCTGCCGGTGCTATGACCGAAGTGCTTGACAAGCTAAGGCCGCGGCGCGATCATGGCGAACGGCACAGAATGTGCGCCGAGAAAGGCAGGCACCGGGATGGTGAGAGCGGGCGGGACTCTCTTGGTCGGGCAGTCCGGGGGGCCGACGGCGGTGATCAACGCCAGCCTGTCCGGCGTCCTTGCGGAAGCCGGACGGCACAGCGAGATCAGACGCGTGTATGGCATGGTCAATGGCCTGGAGGGTCTGCTGGCGGAGGAGTTGGTCGACTTGAGCGACGAGACGCCGGAGACGATGGCTGCTCTGCAGCGTACTCCCGCGGCTGCGCTCGGCTCTTGCAGACGCAAGCTGGCAGCCGGCGACCTGGAGCGCCTGTTCGCCGTGCTGGCGGCGCACGACGTGGGCTACTTCATCTACGCCGGCGGCAATGACTCTATGGATACCTGCGCCCAGGTGCGGCGAGCCGCCCGGGCCCGCGCCTACCCGCTGCAGGTATTGGGGGTCCCCAAGACGATCGACAACGATCTGGCGCATACCGATCACTGTCCGGGCTTCGGCTCGGCCGCGCGCTTCCTGGCGCAAACTACGCGCGATACTGCGCTCGACCAGTACAGCCTACGCACCTTCGTTCCGGTGTTGATCAGCGAGATCATGGGCCGGAATACCGGCTGGTTGACGGCCAGCGCCGGGCTGGTCAAACAGCGTCCTGAGGATGCCCCGCACCTGCTGTATGTGCCCGAGCGGCCGCTGGACGTGACGCAATTTCTGAACGCCGTCGAGGGCGTGCACAGACAGTTGGGGTACGTGGTGGTGGCGCTGAGCGAAGGGGTGCACGACGCCGAAGGGCAGGCTATTGGAGGCGCGGGAGCGCCGGCGGACGCCTTCGGACACCGCGTTGCCGCCCTGGGCGGCGGCCCGGCGCAGTATCTGGCGGGAGTGGTGACGGAAGCGCTGGGACTGAAAGTGCGCGTGAACCGGCCCGGGACCATCCAGCGGGTCTCGTCGGCCCACTATTCGGACGTCGACATTGCCGAGGCAGTGGCGGTTGGCGCGGCGGCGGTTCGCCAGGCGCTGAACGGCGATGACGGCTATATGATCACGTTGGAACGCGAGCCCGGCCCATCCTACCGCTGCCGCACGGGCCTGGTGGCCTTGGAGGCCGTCGCCAACGCCGAGAGGTCGCTGCCGGCCGAGTACCTGGGCTCCGAGGCTTCCCTGATCACAGATGCGTTCCGCGCCTACGCTGAGCCACTCCTGGGCGGGCCGCTGCCACCGATCGCGCGGCTTTCGGCGCCCGCCGTAGCCCGCCGGACCAGTCTCTCAGATTAATAGCTGGGAGAAGGAGAGAGCATTGTGAGCACGCAGCATGAGTTCGATGTCGAAGAGTTCCTGCCGCCCAACCTGTTGGCGCGCATCACGGAATTGCGTGTCGACGACCCAGAGATCATCAGCCGTGCGGCAGCGAGACGGCAGCGCCGGGCCCGGTTGACGAAGGATGGCAAGTTGGTGATCCTGGCCTGCGACCACCCGGCACGCGGCGTGACCGGGGCGCGCGATGACCCGCTGATCATGGGCAACCGCAAGGAGTACCTGGGCAGGTTGTTGCGCGTCATGACCCAGCCGGCCTTCGACGGTGTGATGGCGCCGCCGGATATCATGGAAGATCTGTTCATCGTGGACTACCTGGTCCGGGACGCGGGCGGGGAATCCTTCCTCGACGATCGAGTGCTGATCGGCTGCATGCAGCGCGGCGGGGTCGCGGGAGCGGTTGGGGAGATCAACGACCGTTTCAGCGCCTACACCGCCCGGGCCATCGCCGCACAGCGACTGGACGGCGGCAAGATGATGTTCCGCTGGGTGCCCGAGGATGAAGGCACGCTGCCAACAATCGACTACTGCGCGCAGGCGGTGACCAGACTGCATCGGCGCGGTCTGTATTCGTTCGTCGAGCCTCTGCCTCAGACGCTCGTCGACGGCCAGTACCGCGGCAACGCAAGTATGGCCCTGCTGGTCAAACTGATCAGCGTGGCCGCTGCACTCGGAGAATCCTCGGACCGTACCTGGCTGAAGGCACCTTACGTCGAAGGTTACGAGCAGGTGGCGGCAGCGACGACACTGCCGATCTTGATGTTGGGCGGCGCGGCCGGCGAGCTGCGTCCTCTGTTGAACGACTTCGCGCGCGGCATCAAAGCCGGCAGCAACGTGCGGGGTGTCATGGTCGGGCGCAACATCCTCTTCCCTGAGAACGGAGAAGATCCTTTGGGCGCCGCGCTGGCGGTCGACGCCATCATCCGGGCGGGCGCCAGTGGCCAAGATGCTATGGCCGCGCTCGAAGGGCAGCGGGGTCGGGACATGGACCTCCTGTCTCGGTTGCGCTAGGCCAACGGGCCGAGAACGGACGCCGATGATGACAGCGGGGATCTGGACGAGTGGGAGGCGAATCTCGTCACTCGGTGGCCTCTTGCACCCGTTTCCATGTGACGTATTCATTTGACAGCGAGGTGCAAGCACCGTACAATCTGACGGGAGGTAGTCCATCCATGCGTGATTGGCCCACCGGCACCGTGACCTTCCTCTTTACGGACATCGAGGGTAGCACGCCGCTCGCTCAGCAGTATCCCGCCGCACTGCATTCACTGCTGAACCGTCACGGCGAGATCCTGCGCGCCAGCGTCGTCTCAAACGGGGGGCGGATCTATCAAACCACCGGCGACGGCTACGCCGCGGTGTTCGGCACCGCCGCCCGTGGGCTGTCGGCCGCGCTTGCCGCGCAGCGCGCGCTGCAGCGCGAACCGTGGGACCCGGCTCCCGTCATGGTGCGCATGGGCATCAACACCGGCGAAGCCGAGGCGAGCTTGGCGGACGACGGCAGCCTGGTTTATCGGGGTTATCTGACACTGGCGCGCGCCCAACGGGTGATGTCTGTGGCGCACGGAGGCCAGGTCTTGCTTTCGGCTGCGAGCTCCGGTCTGGTGGGTGGGCAACTGCCCGATGGGGTCACGCTGCGCGATTTGGGCGAGCATCAGCTGAAGGGACTGGTGGCCGCTGAACACCTGTGGCAGGCGGTCTCGCCGGACCTGGCGGTCGCCTCACCGCCGCTGACTTCCCTGGATACAACGCCGAACAACCTCCCGGCTCAACTCACCAGCTTCGTCGGCCGGGAGAAAGAAATGGCCGAGATCAACCAGCTGCTCGCCGGAACACGACTGCTGACGCTGACCGGCTCGGGCGGAGCGGGCAAGACGCGCCTTGCCCTGCAGATAGCGGGCGACGTGACCAGCGCGTATGTGGACGGAGTATGGCTGGTCGAGCTCGGGCCACTGTCTGACCCTCTCTTGATACCCCAAGCCATCGCTTCCGCCCTTGGACTGCGCGATGAGGCTCAGCGCCCGCTGCCCGACACCATTCGCGAGCACCTGCATGGCAAGGAGGTGCTCCTGCTGCTTGACAACTGCGAGCATCTTATCGACGCGAGCGCGCGCCAGGCTGACGCCCTGTTGCGCAGCACACCACGCCTGAAGATCCTTGCCACCAGCCGCGAGACACTGGCCATCGCAGGCGAAACCACGTACCAGGTGCCGTCACTACGCGCTCCCGGGCCGCACGCTCTGCCGCCGGTGGCAGGCCTGCTGGGGTATGAGGCTGTACGCCTGTTTGTCGAGCGCGCGGCATTAGCCCTGCCTGGCTTTGCCCTGACTGAAGCCAACGCTTCCGCCATCGCCGAGATCTGCTACCGCCTGGACGGCATCCCACTCGCCATCGAACTGGCCGCGGCGCGCGTCAGGTCGCTGCCGGTCGAGCAGATCCGGGCGCGCCTGGGGGACCGCTTCCACCTGCTGACCCCCGGCAGCCGGGCCGCCCTGCCCCGCCAGCAGACACTGCGGGCCACGGTCGAATGGAGCTACGACCTGCTCTCCGAGGCGGAGCGCACCCTCTTCCGCCGGCTGTCAGTGTTCTCGGACGGCTGGTCCCCCGAGGCAGCAGAGGCGATTGCCGGACCGGTTGCCGGCGTCCTGGATATCCAGACCCGACTGGTGGACAAATCGCTGGTACTCCTCGAAGCGAGCCCCAACGCGGCCGGCGCGAACGCCGCACGCTATCGCATGCTGGAGACGGTGCACCAGTATGCTGCGGAAAAGCTGGCCGAAGGCCACGAAGTGGACGCGGCTCGCCAGCGCCACGCTGCTTACTTCAGCGCCCTGGCCCGCGACGCCGAGCCTCATCTCAGCGATCCGTCGCGCGATGTGTGGCTGGAGCGCCTCGCCGCAGACCATGAAAACCTGCGGGCTACCCTGGCATACCTGCGAGAGGAGGGCCAGGCCGACCAGGCCTTGTCGCTGGCGGGCGCTCTCTGGCGATTTTGGGAGGTGCGTGGCCACTTCGCGGAAGGGCGTGCCCAGTTGGGGGAAGCGCTCGAGCGCGCCGGGGCGGCTGCGGGCGCGCCCGAGCGCGCCAAGGCGCTGCTCGGCGCAGGCGCGATGGCCTTCTACCAGGGGGATTATGCCTGGGCCAGTGGCCGCTACGCCGAGGCTATGGACCTATTCCGAGCCCTGGATGATCAGGCCGGGGTAGCCTGGACGGGGATATACCAGGGTTGGCTGGCCAACGACCGTGGTGATTTCACCACTGCCCGAGCGCTGATCGGTGAAAGCCTGGCCATCGCCCGGGCGCAGGGAGATCGGCAGGCAATCGGCTGGTCGCTGGCCCGCTTGGCGTTGGTCGCGGCTTTCCAAGGCGAATTCGCACTGGCGCGGGGCTACCTGGACGAATCTGTGCCCATTCTTCGGCGGCTAGGCGATAAGGTTGGGTTGGCCTGGACGCTCCGCGTACGGGGCCTCGTGCTCATGCAGCTGACTGATTTCGAGGCCGCCGAGACGGCTGAAGAGGAAAGCATCCTCCTTTGCCATGAGCTTGGAGACCGTCGCGACCTGGGCTACGCCCTCGCCACGCTCGCCTTCGTGTTCCTCCGCCGCGGCGAGGCGCCTGCGGCGCGACCGTTGCTGAAGGACGGTCTCTCTACCTTTCGCGAGTTGGGCGACAAGTGGGGTGCGGTCGTGGCCTTATCGGGGATGGCCGTCCTCGCCGCTATGCAGTCCCAGCCCGAGCTCGCCATCCGCCTGGCGGCCGCGTCGTCGGAGCAACTGGGGGCCATCGGCGGGGTCGTTCCCGCCGGATTGCCGGAGCTCCTCGAGGAGGTGGTGGGTGGCGTCCGAGAATCGTTTGGCGACCGGGCCGACGCCATCCAGGCGGAAGGCAGCGCTCTGACGCTCGACCAGGCCGGCGCTCTTGCCCTGGAACTGCTCTAGAGCGCCGACGACTCCAGGTGTGTATTAGAACGCCTGTTGCTCGGTGCGCTCGATGATCTCGTCCTGGAGCGCCTGGCCCAGGTCACAGAAGTAGTCGCTGTAGCCGGCCACGCGCACGATCAGGTCGCGGTAGCCTTCGGGGTGCCGCTGCGCGGCACGCAGGGTCTCGGCGTCGACGACGTTGAACTGGATGTGGTGTCCGTCCAACTGGAAATAGCCGCGCACGAGCTGCACGAAGCGGTCCAGGTCGTCCTCCGTCGCCAGCAGGCGCGGCGTCAGCTTCTGATTCAGCAGCGTGCCGCCTGTCCGGATGTGGTCCATCTTGGCCGCCGAATGGACCACTGCCGTCGGCCCGCAGCGGTCGGCGCCCTGCACGGGCGAGATCCCCTCCGATAGCGGCTTGCCTGCCCGGCGGCCGTCGGGGGTGGCGCCGGTCACCGAGCCGAAGTAGACGTGGCAGGTGGTTGGCAGAAGATTGATGTGGTACTCGCCGCCCCTGGTGTTCGGACGGCCGTCGATCGCCGCATAATAATCCTCGAAGACGCGCACCATCAGCCCGTCGGCGGCATCGTCGTCATTGCCATATCGCGGGGTGCGGTTGAGCAGCATCTGGCGCAGCCGCTCGTCCCCGGCGAAGTCGGCGTCCAGTGCCGCCCGCAGGCCGGTCAGGTCGATCGTCCGCTGTTCGAAGACGTGGTGCTTGATCGCGCTCAGGCAGTCCGTGATCGTGCCCAGGCCCACGCCCTGGATGTAGCTGGTGTTGTAGCGCGCGCCGCCGGCATGGTAGTCCAGGCCGCGCAGAATGCAGTCGTCGGTAAGCAGTGACAGGAATGGTGCCGGCAGGTGGGTCGCGTAAAGCTGCTCGACGACGTTGTTGCCGCGGACCTTGACGTCGACAAAGTAGCGCAGTTGCGTCTGGAAGGCCGCGAACAGCTCCTCAAAGCCACCGAACGCCGCCGGGTCCCCGGTATCGGGGCCGAGCTGGCGGCCGGTGCGCGGGTCGATCCCGGCGTGCAAGGTGAGTTCCAGGATCTTGGGCAGGTTGAAGTAGCCCGTCAGGTTATAGTTTTCTTTGCCGAAGGCGCCCACTTCCACGCAGCCACTCGAGCCGCCGCAGCGCGCATCCGCCAGGCTCTTGCCCTGCCGGACCAGCTCCTGCACGATTGCGTCGGCATTGAAGATCGACGGCTGGCCGAAACCCGTACGGATGATGCGCGCCGCCCGCTTGACGAAGCGGGCCGGGCTTTTCTTGCTGACCTGGACCGAGGAGCTCGGCTGCAGCAGGCGCATCTCCTCGATCACGTCCAGCAGCAGGTAGGTCACCTCGTTGACGCCGTCGGCGCCGTCCGGGCGCAGGCCGCCGGTGTTGATCTGGGCGAAGTCGGTGTAGGTCCCGCTCTCCTCGGCCGTCACGCCCACCTTGGGCGGCGCCGGTTGGTTGTTGAACTTGATCCAGAAGCACTGCAGCAGTTCCTCGGCCGCCTCGCGCGTCAGCGTGCCGTCCGCCAGCCCCTGCCGATAGAACGGCCAGAGGTGCTGGTCAAGCCGGCCGGGGTTGTAGGCGTCCCAGGTGTTCAGCTCGGTGGTCACGCCCAGGTGGACGAACCAGTAGTACTGCAGGGCCTCCCAAAAGTTCCGCGGGGCGTGTGCCGGCACACGCCGGCAGACCTCGGCAATCTGCCGCAGCTCGGCCGCGCGCTCAGGGTTCGCTTCGCCCTCCGCCAGGCGCTCGGCCTCTTCAGCGTGGCGCTCGCCGAAGCGGACCAGCGCCTCGGCGGTGATCAGCATCGCCCGCAGTTCTTCCTGCCGGGCATAGGCGGCCGGATCGTGCAGGAAGTCCAGCCCGGCGAGCGCGCGGCCGATGTCGCCGGCGAAGTCCAGCATGCCCTTGCGGTAGATTTTGTCGTCCAGCACGGTGTGGCCGGGTGCACGCTGCTCCATGAACTCGGTGAAGACCCCCGCCTCGTAAGCCGCTCGCCATTCCTCGGTCATCTGCGCGAAGAGCAGGTCGCGCATCGAGCGGCCGTGCCAGAAGGGGATCACGGTCTCGGCGTACACCTGGCGCGTGGCCGCGCTGACTGCGAACGGGATTTTCTCGCGCGCGGCCAGGATATCCAGGTCCCGCAGGCTATGGCAGCACAACTCCGGATAGGTGGGTGTGGCCTTGGGCGCGGGGCCCTTCTCGCCGACGATCACCTCGCCCGGGTTGATACAGATCGCCTTGTTTTCCAGGAGATACTGAAATGCCAGGGCGCGCTGCACGGGGATCGACGCCAGAGGGGCCGCATTCAGCCGATAGAACTCGGTCATTAGCTCGGCGCGCTCGCTCGAGATGGTAGGAATCGCGTCCAGGCTCTGCCGGCGAAGCTGAGACACGCGCTTGCTGATGGCCATCCGTCCTCCGTCCTCCCCGGGATCGACGTCCGCCCGCCGCTGAGGTCCGGACGCACAAGCGTCACCCGCGGGCGAGGGCATTCTAGTCCAAGACGCGCGACCGGTCAATCGGCGCACGCGCGATCCGGTGCGCGCCGCTGCCCCGGGGGGTCGTTCGGCAAACGAGCCCGGGCGACGCTCGCCCGCCCGGCCGGCACCGCCTTCGTCTGGCGAAGCTAACTGTGAGAGTAATGAGATTTATCCCACCGACATTGTGCCGCCCGAGCCGGTACAATTGTTTCATCTTTGAATGAGGATGTGCAATGGTCCCGACCACAACGCCTGCCTCTTCGGCGTGGAACGCCCGGCGCGTGATCCTGACCACGCTGGTCGTTTGCGCAGTCGGCCTGGCTTTCTGGCTGCTCTATAACTATTACGTCGTGCCGTTCATCGTCTTCGTCGGCATCGTGTTGGGCACAGTCATCCGCCCGCCCGTGCTCTGGCTGAACCGGCTCGGTCTCTCGCGTGGGGCGGGCGTTGTGTTGGTCTACCTGGTACTGCTGGCGTTTTTGGGCGGCGCGGTTCGCTTGAGCACCCCGCTGCTGGCAGTGCAGGTCACGACGTTCGTCCGCAAGACGCCAGAGTACTACCACTCCTTGCGCTCCACTCTGTTGTCTTCGTCCAGCTTTCTGGTCTGGCGTCTGGGAGCCGAGTTGCCCGAGAACCCGGCCTTTTTGACAACGTCGCCCGCAGCGGCTGCGCCCACCGTGCAGCCGTCCGGCCAGACCGGCAGCCAATCCGGGGACGGAGCGCCTGCGCACGCAGAAACGGCGCTCGACGGTGTTGGGCAGCTCGTCGGCTACCTGGGTCTGCTTGGACAGGGCATTTTCGTCGGCGCTTCGGTGCTCGTGCTCGCCTTCTACTGGACCCTTGACGGGCAGCGTACCCTGCGCTCGCTGCTGCTCCACGTGCCGAGCGGTGCACGTGAGAATGTGCGCGAGCTGATCACAAACATGGAGACCAAGGTGAGCGCCTATGTGGCGGGCCAGGCCTTGGTCTGTGGCAGCGTGGGCTTGATGGCCCTGATCGCCTACGCCATCATCGGCCTGCCCTATGCCTTCGTGCTCGGCCTGCTGGCCGCCGTCTTCGAGGCCCTACCGGTGATCGGTCCGATCCTCGGGGCGGTCCCAGCTGGTCTGCTTGCACTCACGCTGGCGCCCGACAAGCTCGTTTGGGTGGTGGTCGCTGTGATCCTCATTCAGCAGGCCGAGAGCAACTTGATTGTTCCGCGCGTCATGGACCGTTCAGTGGGCGTCAATCCCATCGTCTCCATCCTGTCAATTGCCGCCTTCTTTGGCCTCTTCGGGCTGCCCGGCGCAGTTTTGGCGATCCCTATGGCAGCCATCATCCAGATCTTGCTCAACCGGTTCGTGCTGAGCGCGGAAGCGCGGGAACTGGAGCGATCTGGCGGGCGCGACCGGGTCAGCATCCTGCGCTATCAGGCACAGGAGCTGGTCCAGGACGTGCGCAAACATGTTCGGGTCAAAGAAGACCAGGTCGAGAAAGAGAGCGACCACCTCGAAGACCTGATCGAGAGCGTCGCCGCCGACCTGGACAGCATGCTGGCTCAAATGCGACAGGAGGCATCCGCTTGAAGCGCGTGGCTGAGTTCGCGGCCCTGGTTTTGTTGACCCTGACCATCCTCCTGCTCCTCTGGCAGTTCCGCGAGGTGGTTGGCTTGTTCGTGCTGTCGCTCGCCGTGGCCGCAGCGCTTCGCCCACCGATCGAGTATCTCGCCAGACGGCGAGTGCCTCGCGGCGTAGCCATGGCGCTGACCTACCTGGCGCTGCTGGCCGGGCTGGGTGGTCTGATCTACGTGATCAGCATCCACGTCGGCGGTGAACTGCAGCAGGGTTCCAATGCATTCACGAGCGTTTACAGTCAGATAAGTACGCAGTGGCCGGAGGGAGGGCCCCTGCAGCAGATGATCGCCACCCGGCTGCCCCCGATCGACCAGTTCTATAAGGCCCTGGCGGCCAGCCAGGCGGGCGCAATGGCGCAGACCATCTTGGGCTTCACCCTCAGTCTGTTCGACGCGCTCAGTAAGTTCGCGCTCGTGCTGGTGCTGAGCATCTATTGGGGAGCCGACCGGGTGCACTTTGAGCGGCTCTGGCTCTCCGTCCTGCCTGCCGGGCAGCGTGCCCGGGCGCGCACCATCTGGCGCTCGCTCGAGAAAGGCGTCGGGGCCTACATCCGCAGCGAGGTCGTGCAGAGCGTGCTGGCCGGCCTGCTGTTGGGCCTCGGCTTCTGGGCGATCGGCCTGGATTATCCGGTCTCTTTGGCCTTGATCGGCGCGCTTATGTGGCTGGTTCCGCTGGTGGGGGGCGTCCTGGCCGTGGTTCCAGTCGTTTTGGCCGGCCTTTTGTCAGGTCCCCTGCCGGCCGCAGGCGCGGCCGCCTATGCGGCGGCGGTTTTCCTCATGCTCGAATTGCTCGTCGAGCCGCGGATTTTTCACCGGCGGCGTTTCAGCGCCGTGTTGATCATCATCACCATGATTGCCCTATCATACGCTCTGGGCGTCGTCGGGCTTCTTTTGGCCCCGCCCCTGGCGGCGGCGATCCAGATCCTGTTCGTCTCGCTGACAGCCGAGCCGATGCCTGCTAACCGGCACGAGGCTGGATCGCAGATCAGCTCCGTGCACGAGCGCCTCGCACAAGTGCGGTCCTTGCTAAAAACGATGGAAGGAGGTCCCGTTCCTGAGAGCGCCAGCCTGGTTGAGCGGCTGGAGCGGCTGGTCGAAGATGCCGATCAGGTCCTGCGCGAGCAGGCACCCGATCCGGTGCCTGCGGACTACGCCCGTTTTGTGCCTGTGCCCGTGGAAAAATGATCAGCGCCCTCATGCACCTGGTCACCCTGATCCAGGAGTCGGTCAGCAAGTTCAGCCGCGACGATGGTACCTGGCTGGCCAGCGCAATGGCCTACTATGCCGCGTTCTCGCTGTTTCCACTCATTCTGGTGCTCGTCGCGATCCTCGGTTTTCTACTGCGCGTCTCCGCCAGCGCCCAGGACGCCCAGCGTACGGTGCTCGAGTTGGTGGCGCGCAACGCCTCGCCCACCGTGGCGGCGCTGCTTGACCAGGTCCTTGGGGCCGTTCAGGCGCAGGCCGGCATCAGCGGCCCGTTCGGCCTGATCGTCCTGCTCATCACCGCTGCCGGCATGTTCGCTGCCCTGGATGGGGCCTTCATCCGCCTGTGGAATGTGCCTGCCCCGGCCGCCGGTGGCATCGTCGCCGTGGTCCGCCTGATCCTCTTCCAACGCCTGGCCGGCTTTGTCATGCTGCTGGCACTCGGCGGATTGGTAGTGGCGGCGTTCGCCGGCGGCCTGATGATTTCGGCCATCGGCACGTACGCGGGCCAGCTGCCGTACGGCGGGCTCGTCTGGCAGGTGGCTCAGGGCGTCATCAATACGGCGATTGACACCGCGGTCTTCGCCGTCATCTACAAGGTGCTGCCCAAGCCGTACGTCCGCTGGTCGGACGCCCTGGCGGGGGCTCTCTTTGCCTCGGTCGTATGGGAGCTAGGGCGATTGCTGCTGGCCCTGGTTCTGGCCGGGCAGAGTTTCAGCGCTTATGGCGTAGTCGGTGCATTCATCGCCCTGATGGCCTGGATCTACTATGCCTGCAGCATCTTCTTTATCGGGGCCGAGCTGGTGCAGGTGCGGCGCCAGCACGCCGGAATTGTCCGGGCTCTCGCCCCAGTGCAGACCGCGCCGCCCGAGTCCGAGGCGATGGCTACGACCGGCAGCGGCGGCGAGCCGGCCGGGCACGCCCAGCCTCCGCACCGGCTCCGGGCGCGGCTTCCGGCGGCGCTGGGAGCGGCGCTGAGAGCGCGGCTGGGAGCCTTGCCTCTCGAAACAGCCGGATTGTTCCTGACATTACTAGCGGGAGTACTGTATGCTACACTGCGAGTGGGGCGACACCACTAGAACCGGAGAAGTGCATGAAATCCATATTCAACTTGTTCAAGAAAACGTTTGCTGAATGGAGCCAGGACAGGGCCAGCCGCCTGGCGGCGGCGCTGGCCTACTATACCATTTTCTCGATCGCGCCGTTGTTGGTGATCGTGATCGGCATCGCCGGCCTGGTCTGGGGACGCCAGGCGGTCAAGGGGCAGCTCATGTCCCAGATCGGCGGGACCGTCGGTCCGCAGGCGGCCAGCCTGATACAGACGATGGTCCAGAATGCCAGCAAGCCGTCCGCCGGCATTGCCGCCACCATTATCGGTTTCGTCGTCCTCTTGTTCGGCGCTTCTGGGGTGTTCGCGGCGCTGCAGGATGCCCTCAATACCGTCTGGGGAGTGGCGCCCAAACCAGGACGCCCGCTCAAGAACACGCTGCAAGACCGCCTCGTTTCCTTTCTGATGGTGCTGCTGATCGGTTTCCTGCTGCTGGCCTCGCTGGTGATCTCGGCGGCACTCCAGGCGGCGGCCGGGCTCGTGGGCAACGCAGCCGGCATGAGCGCAGCCACCGGCGTGGCGGCAAACTTCCTGTTCTTCCTGGTGGTTGGCATCCTTCTGTTCGCCCTGATCTTCAAGATCTTGCCCGACGCCGAGGTCGGCTGGAGCGACGTGTGGATCGGCGCGACCTTCACCTCCTTGCTCTTCGCAGTCGGCCGCTGGTTGCTCGGCTTGTACCTGGGCCGAGCGGGTGTCGCGTCCACCTACGGGGCGGCAGGCTCACTGGTGGTGCTGCTGCTGTGGATCTACTATTCGGCCCAGATATTGCTTCTGGGCGCGGAGTTCACCCAGGTCTACGCCAGGCGCCACGGCGCCCATATCCGGCCGGCGCCCAACGCCATCGCGCTGACGCCGGAAATGCGCGGCCAGCAGGGGATGCTCGGCGGTAGCAAAACCGGCCAGGGGGCGGCTGCGGAGGGCCGCGAAGAGCAAGGCGCGGCGGTGCGCAACGCCTTTGTCGCCAGTGAGAGGATCCGGGCTCGGCGCCGGCACCCGTCGGCCGCGCTGCGCAGATCGGTCATCGCCGTCGGCGGCCTGGCCCTGGGTGTCCTGGCCGGCGCTGCCCAAGGAAGCAACCGGGACAAGGACAAGGATAAGGGTAAGGCATCCTCCGCGGACAGAGGGCAGAAGGACAGCTAGCTTGGCCGGCTAACGGCGGGCCATCTGCCGCTGGAGCAGCAGCCAGTTGACTATGAACATGAGCAGGCCGATGGCGGCCAGCACCCACAGCAGGTAAGTCCGTGCCAGGTAACCCCGCAGCATGATGTCCTGCAGCAGGGAGATCCCATAGGTCGCGGGGAGCAGCCACGAGACGATCCGCACGCCGGGCAGGAGGGTGTCCAGGCTGAGAATGAAGCCGCTGAAGAAGACGCTGGTTAGCAGTACCAGCATCGTCCACTGCACCGCCTGGCTGTCGGTCTGCGAGATCAATGAGATGAGGAAACCGTAGCCCAGCGAGGTGAAGAGCAGCGCGGCAATCGCAAAGACGAAGTTCTGCGGGAGACCGAGCATCGGCACCCTCAGCCCGAAGACCACCAGGGCCGAGAGAATCGCCGCCATGATGCCGGCCAACAGCAGGTAACTCAGGTACTTGCCGACCAAGGTCTCGATGGCCGAAAGCGGAGCCACCCGGAAGAGCTCCATGGTGCCGAGCTGGCGCTCGCGCACGATCGACAGGGCGGCAAAGGTTATCGTCAGGTGCTGCAGCAGCAGCACTATCACGGCGGGTGCGAAGTAGTCGGTCATGTCGGGCTGCACGCTGGCGATGCTTTTCACCTCCGTGCGCAGGGGGCTGACCAGCACTGTTGGGCTCAGGCTCTGAAACTGGGCCAACTCGTTCTGCAACGCGGTCAGGTCGCTGTCGATCTTGTCCAGCCGCTGGAGCTCGCTGCGATAATTCGCCTGGTTGTCGGGGATATTGCTGAGCTCGCTCGCGCCCTGTTGCGCGTCCGATAGGTTCGACTGCAGGCTGCTCGCGCCGTTGTCAGCCCCCCCGACGGCCTGCCCCGGGTCGCCCACGAGACCGCTGCCGACCGCCGACGCGATCGCGCCCAGGCTGGTGTTTAGTTGCTGCTGATTTTGGCGCGCGGTGGCCGCGTCGCCCTGCTGCAGTGCGATTCGCATCGCCTGCACGGCGGTTCGCGCTTGCTGGAGATAGGTCGCCAAGCGCGTGGAGGCGCTCTGCCCCTGGGCAGTGGCAGCCTGCAGCAAGCGCCGGTTCACCTCATCCACGTAGACCCGGCCGAAATACTTCACGTAGTCGGCCTGGATCGGGTCGATCTCGTCGTGCAGCAGGGTCAAGGTCGCCTGCTGATCATGATTGATCGTCTGGTCGATATTGGGTGGCACGATGATCACCACGTCCACCTGCCCCCTGAGCAGGCGGTTTTCGGCCTCGCCCAGGTTGCTCACCGTGCCCGCGTAGATCAGTTGGGGTCCCAAGCTGCTGGCGTACTTCTGGATCTGCTGTGCGACCGCACTGCCGGCCGGCGCCACAAAGAGCGTGCGTAGGTCACGCGCCTGGTTGCGGTAACCGATGCCGAACAGTGCCAGGATCAGGAACGGCCCGAGCACCAGCGTCACGATCAGGCGCGGCTGGCGCATGATCTCGGCGATCTCTTTGCGCACGAAGGAAGTCGTGCGCACCAGCAGGCTGAACAGCCTACGCAGAAACATTGGCATCCTTTTTCACCAGTTGGACGAAGACGTCGTCGAAGGGAGGCAGGTACTCCTGAATCGAGACTACCGGTATCCTCTGTTGCTGGAACCAGCCTAGCAGGGCCGGGATAGCCGTCGAAGCCTCATCCACGGTCAGTTGCAGGCCGCCCTGGTCGTCCAGCCGCCTGGCCCGTCCACGCACGAAGGGGAGAGCGCTAAGCTGCTGCAGATAGGGCGTGTCGGGCAGACGCTGCTGGGTGTGCACCTCGACCATGTCTCCGCCCATGGCGCGCTCGCGCAAACCGGTCGGCGTGTCGACGACGAGGACCCGGCCATCGGACATCACTCCCACCAGGTCGCAATAGGTGGTTTCGCTCACGTATTGGGTCGTGATGAAGAGGGTGTGCCCATCCTTCTGCAGTTGCTTGAAGTGATCCCAGAACTTGCGGCGCAACACCGGGTCGATGCCGGCGGTCGGTTCGTCAAGGAAAATTAGTTCTGGATCATGAACCAGGGTTGCGGCCAGGCTCAACCGGCGCTGCATGCCGCCGGAGATGTCGCGGGCCAGCTTGTGGCGCGCGTCGCTCAGCTCCACGAAGTCGAGCAGTTCGTTGAGCCGCTTGCCGCGTCGCAGCCCCATGCCGTAGATCGAAGCGGCGAAGTTCAGGTTCTCCCACACGGTCAGTTGCGGGTATAGAACGAAAAGCTGGGGCATGTAGCCGATCTTCTCGCGCGTGCGCTGCGAGAAGTTGGCCGGGTGGCGTCCCAGCACCATGCACTGCCCATGCGTCGGCTGGTAGACCCCGGTGAGCATGCGTATCGTCGTGGTCTTGCCCGACCCGCTCGGCCCAACGTAGCCAAAGATGGCCCCCCGCGGCACCTCGAAGGTCACGTCTTTCACCGCCGGTTGGCCGGCGAATTCCTTCGTCAGCCCTACGGCGCGTATGATCGCGCCGTCGCGGGGTGCAGCCTGCCGCGCGTCCTGCTCCGGGACCGCCTTGCCTGTCTCGTTCATCAGTTGCCCCTTCTAGAGCCGCGCGTGAAGCGCGAAGGCCTCTGTCTGCACGGCCGACAGGGCGTTGTCCAGCGAGAGCAGGCCGGCACGCAGTCGCTCAATGGAATCCGCGAGCTCAGTTTCGGCCAGCTTCAGTATCATCAGCATCTGGCTCCGAAATTGTAACCCCTGGACGAGCACAAATCCGCTCAGCGCCAGGGAAAGAATCACAAGGAAATAGAGCATTCCACTCTCCGTAGTATTCGATCGTGCTCGGGACATCATACGGGGCGGGCGCAAACGGATCGGTAGTCCTAATCTCGCTTGTCAGCGCCGATTGCGGGGGCACAATTGCCGTCTCGGGATGCCGCAGCGTCTCCATGGCGTGCAAGGGCATTTTGTACCAGGCCCTACAGCAGGCGTGATAATTATGATAGAAATTTGGGGACGCTGTGGGATCGACCGCATAGACCAGACTGCTGAGGGAAACTGGATGAGCGACGACAAGAGGGAAAAACTGCTCGAATTGATCGACAAGAAGGCCTTCGATCCGATACTGGCGGCGTCTGCCGACGACCACACGAGCGAGGCCGACCGCAAGAAACTGTCCGATGTGCAGAAGACGACCCGCTCGACGCAGCAGCGTTACCACAGTTCGTACAGGACGGCGGAAGACGTGTACAGCAACTTCCGCGACGACCTGAGCTCGGATGCCGCCCAGAAGGTCGACCATGAGCTGCGGGCGCTCAACCTGCCCACGCTCAAGGACATCAAGCCTGAGGTCGAGAAGCTGGCCAAGCAGCTGGGGGTCAAGTAAGCCGTGTCCTTGCCGGCGACTGCCGGGATCTTCTCCCTGGTCCTGGCCCTGATCCACCTGTTTGCCGGCAAAGTTCGGTTCCTGAGGGCCGTGCCGCGTAGCCGCTGGCTCTCCGCTGCGGGCGGAGGCTCAGTAGCCTACATCTTCGTGCATGTCCTCCCCGAGCTCAGCAAGAGCCAGGCGACTATCGAACAGAACGGCGGCGTTGGCCCCGGTTTCCTGGCCAAGCACGCCTATCTGGCGGCCCTGCTCGGCCTTGCCATCTTTTACGGGCTTGAGCGGGCCGCCAGACGCTCGCGGCAGCAGAGCCGGCAGGCGGGTGGCGAGGACATGGCCAGCCCGGGCGTCTTCTGGCTACACATCGGGTCATTCGCCATCTACAACGCCCTGATCGGCTACCTGATGCTGCACCGCGAGGTGCCCGGCCTGCTGTCGCTCTTCTTCTTCTTTCTCGCCATGGCGCTCCACTTCCTGGTCAACGACTATGGGCTTCGCCGTGATCACAAGCAGGCCTATGTGCATACCGGGCGCTGGCTGCTGGCCATAGCCGTCATCTTCGGCTGGGCGATCGGCCTGACGGTGGAAATCCACGCCGTTGCGGTGGCGATCCTCTTCGCGTTCCTTGCCGGCGGGGTGATCCTTAATGTACTGAAGGAGGAACTGCCGGAAGAGCGGCTCAGCAGCTTCTGGGCCTTCGCGGTGGGCGCGATCGCCTACGCCGGGCTGCTGCTGTTGGCGTAGGGAGCGCGTCTGGGGGCGCGCTGCGAGCGGGCGGGCCGTGCCGCGCGACCTGAAGATCCTTTCCTTCGGGCCTCGGGCCTCGGGTCTCGTCTCTCGCGTCCGGCCTTACTGCCGGGCGAGTATCGGCAAGCGCGAGCGCCAGACCTGTTCGCACACCCACCAGTCAAGGGACACTGTGGTGCTCGACACCGGGTCGGCGGCCACGATCGTCGTCGGGTAGATGCCTGGCAAGGCTTCTGCGCTCAGGGTTCCGGCAACTACGGCTGCCCCTTCGTCAAGCGCCAAACCCGGCGGCAGCCCTACAGCGCTGATGCTGAGCGGGTCGTCTTCGGGGTCGTAAATACCCAGCCACGACCAGACGGTCTCTCCAACCGCGTTCATGCGCGGCCCGCCGTTTCGCACGCGCGGCGCGTCGTTGACGGGGGTGATCGCCAGCCGGACCACTGCCGGAGCGCTTACCAGCCCGCCGTCGGTGGTGGTATAGCTGAAACTATCGCTGCCGTTGAAGTCGGGGTCGGGAGTGTAGGACACGACCTGGCCGTCGTGGCTCAAGTGGCCGTGTTGGGCTGGCCCGAGGCCGGCGATGGACAGGCTGAAGTCCGGGTCGGGGTCGCTGTCGTTAGCCAGCACGGTGATCTGCATGGGTGAATCTTCGGGCGTGCTGACGACGTCGTCGACGGCCAGCGGGGGGTGGTTCGTGAAGCTGATGGTGGCTTTAGCCCACTCGCTCACGTAGCGCTGGTTGGGTTTTGCTCGATCGATCACGCTCTCCGGTTGGTCGGCCATCGCCCGCGCCTGAAAGTAGTAGGTCCCGCTTGCCACCTGGCTCGTGAACTGGCTGCTGCGCTCTTCGGTGTGGGATAGCAAGTCCTGCCATGGTCCGTCCGGTCCCTGCGTGGACTGCTGCACGTCAAAGTAGAGGCGATACGCACCATGTGGGATCTCCAGGATGTCGGTGCTCAGGGTGCCGTCCCAGGTGATGAGCGCGGAGCGGCCGTCAACGTGATCGGGCAGGGCGCCGAACTGGGCGGTCGGCGCCGCCATCAGGCTGACCGCGTCGAACAGGGCATGATTGCCATGATGACTAAACGGGCTCCTAATGCGCAGGAAGACCGTCATCCCGCTGCTGTCTGGTGCCGCAGTGGCGGCGAGGCGTAGGTTGGCCCAGCGCACCACGTTGAAATTCTGGAGATCCTCTGTCCAGATGACCGTGTTCGCGTAGGGATCGACGCCCCCAGTCGGGTCCAGGCCTGCCATCTTGGCGATGTAATCGCCGGCCGGACAATCGTTGGGGTTGTTGAAGCTCCCTCCGCAGAAGCTGACCGCCCAGGCGCTCAGGCTGTAGGTCTGGCCAGGTGTGACGCTAACCCGTTGGTAGACCAGGGCATCGAAGTGTTTGCCCGGGTCGGGCGGGGTCTCGATGTCCTGGGCGGCCATTACAAGCGCATCGTCACCTTCCATGTGCTCGACCCAGCCGCCTGAGCAGTAGCCTCCGAGGAAGTAAGTACGGGCACTGTTGATGTCCGGCTGCCCGTCGAGCAGGAGCGCGGTCCAGCCCGCCGGCACCAGGCCGCGGATGCCGGCCTGTGGCACGAAGCCGCCGTTCGTGCCACACTCCAGGTTAGGATTCTGCAAGCTTGGGGCGAGCGACGCAGTGGAGATCGGTGCCGGCACGTCGAGGGGAAGGGGCGGGGTGGCCGCCGCCGGGCGGGCTACTGCGACATATGCTGGCAGCAGCAGGGCGCAGAGGACAAGCAACTTGCGCATGGAGCTCTCCTGCTCGGTATGTCCCGGCAGCGCAACCTGGCTGCCGGGTCTTCCGTTGCAGTATAGGCGCTTGTGCTCCCCCGCGCAAGAGTCTCGACGGGTGAGACCGCCGGTCGCGATCTACTGGCCGGCGACCACCTCGTAGACCCGGCCGGACGAGCCGGTCGGCCCCGGGTTGTCGCTCACCAACACGTAAACTTCCCCTTGCGCGTCCTCGCCCAGCCCGAGCAGGTAGTGGCCCAGCTTTCCGCCGGGACTCCCGCTCACGCTCAGCTCGCGCACCGGCCAGGTGCCCCCGTTGCCAGAGGGGGGGGTCGCGGCGAACAGCCGTCCGGTCGGCGAGCCGAAGCTCAGGGACCATTCGCCGAAGAAGTAGTCTCCGGACAGGCCCGGCACAGCCTGGCCGCGGTAGACGTGGCCGCCGACGATCGCGATGCCGTAGCTGTGGGCTTGTTCGATGATTGGGTCGAGCAGCGGTTCGCCGTGAGCGCCCACCGATGGGCAACTGGCAGGGGGCGAAGACTGGTTGTTGGGGTTGAAGCAGTGCAGGCCCTCGCGGATATTCCAGCCATAGTTGCCACCCCGGGTCACAATGTCGACTTCCTCGTAAAGGTTCTGGCCGACGTCGCCGACTAACAGCTGGTGGCTTCCGCCCAGGTCAAAGGAAAAGCGGTAGGGATTGCGGAATCCGTAGGCGTAGACCTCCTTGACGCCGCCGCCGTTGGCAAAGGGGTTGTCGTTTGGGATCGAGTAAGGCGTCCCATGATCGACGTCGATGCGCAGGATTTTGCCGAGCAGGACATTCGTGTCCTGGCCGTTGCCGCCCGGGCTGTGCCCGGCGTCTTTGTCGCCCGCGCCGCCGCCATCGCCCACTCCGGCGTAGAGATCCCCGTCGGGCCCGAAGGCCAGCGTGCCGCCTTCGTGATTGGCCTGCGGCTCGTCGATCTGCAACAACACGCGTTCGCTGCCCGCATCGGCCCGGTTGGGGTCGCTCGAAACCTTGAATTCGGACATGTGCACCGTGTTATCCCAGCCCGCGGGGCCGCCGGACCGCAGCGGTGCCGAATAGTAGACGAAGAATCGGCCGTTATTCGCATAGTCTGGGTGGAATGCCAGCCCCAACAAGCCGCGCTCGTCGTAGCGGCCGTTGAGATTGACTATCCGGTCGCGCAGATCCAGGAACGGCGTGTCCAGCAGCGTCCCGTCCGCCCCGATGACGCGAATCAGCCCGACCTGGTCTACGACGAACAGTCGCCCGCTGCTGTCCGGGGCGCTGGTCAGGTAGACCGGCGCCGTCAGGCCCTGGGCCAGCAGTTTGAGTTGCAGGCTATTCGCCGGGGAAGCGGCTGCCGGCTCAGTCGTAGCGCTCGGTGCAGCGGTCGGAGCGAGGGCTGTCGCCGGCGGCTCCGCGCTAGGCAGCGGCGTGACCGTCGCCCCCTGAATCGGCGTGCTGCTTACGCCCGCCGGTGCGGACGCCGTGACCGTTGCCCTGTCAGCGGCTGCCGGGGGCATGGGAGGGGTGGCGCCTGCGGCCTGGGCCTTGGCCGGGCTCGCCGTGGTCGGCATCGCCGCGGCCGGCGCGACTACCGGCGCAGCCTCCCTCACGGCCGTCTGCGTCGGGCCCGGCAGCGCCGACGGCGTACCAGGACTAGATTGGGCGCCAGCGCCACAGCCGGCCAGCAGGAACACGATCAGCAGCATGCCAGGGGCCTTGTGGTGCAACGGAGGGCCTCCTTGAATGGGATCGAGGACCGGGCCTCACCTCCAGATCGTATAGCCGAACACATTGCTGGCCCGTAGGCTGGCTTCCCGCTGCGCCAAGAAAAGACGAGGCCAGGTCTCGGGTCTCGGCGACCCAGAACCTGGCCTCTTGCCAATTCAGCCGGTGCGGCCTATCAGCTGGCCGGCTTGTGGCAGGTGGTGCAAGTGTCGACGGTATAAGTCGCATGCGAGGCCGGGAAGGGCTTGATCCCGCCCGCTGCATGGCACGTCAGGCAGTTACCCTCGAATGTGGTCGAGGTCAGGTCGTGGTTAGCGGGCACGGCCGGCGCGGCGCTCACCGGCGCAGTGGTGTCCGTTCCCGTGGCAGCGCCGCTCTGGGCCGGCTGGTGGCAGGATGTACACATGGTAATCGTGTAGCTGGCATGATTGGCCGGGAAGGGCTTCATCTTGCCGAGGCCGTGACAGGTCGTGCAGTCCTGGTACAGCGCCCCCGTGATGTCGTGCGGGATCGCCATCGGCCCGCCCGCCACGGTCGCGCCCGCTGACGGCGTGGCCGTGCCGGCAGCAAGAACTGGGCTCGAGGCCGGGCTGCTGGCAACCGTGGTCGCGGTGGTCGTCGCTGTGGCGGTCGGGGTGGCGGTTGGCGTCCCGGTTGGCGTGGGGGCCACAATCTCGGCCGGCTTGTGGCAGGTGGTGCAAGTGTCGACGGTATAAGTCGCATGCGAGGCCGGGAAGGGCTTGATCCCGCCCGCTGCGTGGCACGCCAGGCAGTTACCCTCGAACATGTTGGAGGTCAGGTCGTGGTTGGCCGGCACGGCCGGCGCGGCGCTCACCGGCGCAGTGGTGTCCGTTCCCGTGGCAGCGCCGCTCTGGGCCGGCTGGTGGCAGGATGTGCACATGGTAGTCGTGTAGCTGGCATGATTGGCCGGGAAGGGCTTCATCTTGCCGAGGCCGTGACAGGTCGTGCAGTCCTGGTACAGCGCCCCCGTGATGTCGTGCGGGATCGCCATCGGCCCGCCCGCCACGGTCGCGCCCGCTGACGGCGTGGCCGTGCCGGCGGGGGTGCCGGAGATCCCCGGCGATAGCTTGTGGCAGGCGGTGCAGGTGTCGTTGGTCCGCCCGGTGTGGTCGGCAGGCATCGGTTCCACGCTGCCTGCCGCATGGCACATCTGGCAATCCTCGCGCCCGACGATCGGGTGCGGGATGTTCGCCGGACCGCTGGCTTCGCCGGCCGGCGCCGGCGTGCTGGTTGGTCCTGGTTTGTGGCAAGCCTCGCACGTGTCGTTCGCCCGGCCCACGTGATCGGTCGGGTATGGATCGATCCCGTCAAGCCCGTGGCACGAGTTCGCACTGTTCCCTGCCGGTCAGATCGTGGGGGACCGCCATGGCCGCGCTGACAAGTTGGCTGGGCTGCTGGGTCGCGGTTGGAAGTGGTGAGAATACCGGCACCGTCGACTGCGGCGGGACGGTACTAATGGCCGTCTTCTCGAAGCTGGTCAGGAAGAAAAGCCCTGCCAGAAGCAAGAGCGCGATCGGAGCCATGACGGGCACAAAGACGCGCTCGCGACGGCGCATCACTTCCGGGCTCGGCAGCGGGCGCAGGGCGCCCTTCTCCAGGCGGTGCAGTTCCTCGCCATGTTCCTCTTCCATCTCCGCGCGCGACATCTTGCCGGTCCACATGGCCTTGTTGAAGTGCTTGAGATGGACACTATACGAATGCCACACCAGGATCGCCAGGACGGCCAGAAGGGCTTCGCCACCGTGGGCAGCCTTGGCCGCCGGGATCACCTGGCCGGGGAAGAGCCGGGTGATGAAGATCGGGTTCCAAAGCATGAAGCCGGTGGCCGCCATCACGAGGGTGCCCCAGATCATGGCCCAGTATTCCAGCTTTTCCGCGTAGTTGTAGCGCGGCATCACGGGCCGGTGCTTGGCCAGGCCCAGGTCGTAGCGCAGATCTCCAAGGCCGTCCAGCACGTCCTTGAGGGTGGGCAGCATGGTCAGTTCGCTGTGCTGAACGAAGATCTGGTGGGCCATCAGCACGAAGTGGTAGATCGTCTGAAGGACGAACACGATGGCTGCGCCGTGGTGGATGAGGCGCGTGGTCTCGATGCCTCCCAAGACCTTTATCAGCCAGTCGCAGAAGGGGTTCAGCGAGAACTTTTGAATCAGTCCAGTGATCGCCAGCGTGCTGAACGAGGCGATCAGAACGATATGCTCTAGACGACGTGCCAGGTTGAAGCGCACGAACCGCCGTTGCTCTTGAACGTTCGCCATCGCTCAGGCTCCCTTCTTCCGGCGGAGCCGGTCCCAGATGCGACGCGAAGCATCAACTGCTACAAAGAGCCCCATGCCGCCAATCACGGACGGGATCAGGATCTTGTAGAAGAGGTTGACGTAATACACCAGCGGGTCACTCGTCGCGCTCGGTGGCCAATGACCGACCCAGGCATCTGGGAAGTTGGCGGTGGCATCGGGATGGCACTTCTGGCAGGTTTTCAGCAGGTTCTGCTTCACCACGGTGGCGTCTTTGCTGGTCACTGCTTTGATATCGTGGACGCCGTGGCAATCGGTGCAGACTGCCTCGTTGATCTGCTGGTCGGGCGACTGCTTCTCGAACAACGTGACCGTGGTGCCGTGGAAATCCGCCACGTAGCTGTTCATGACGTCGGTGGAGATGCCGTACTTCTCCATCAGGCTGGCATTGCCGTGACACTTGGCGCAGATGCTGGGCGACTTAAGGCGGAAGGCAGCGGTCGTGGGGTCCGCCTGTTGATGCACCCCATGGCAATCCGTGCACACGGGCACGTCGGGATTGCTCGTCTGCGCCAGTGCCGCGCCGTGTACGCTGCCCGTGTACTGATCATAGATCGCGCTGTGGCACTTGCGACAGGTGAGCGAAATCTCCTGTCGCGGCGTGCCCGGCTTTTGCACATCATGGGCGCCGTGACAATCCGTGCAGATGGCCGCGTTCTGGTTGCCGCCTGCCAGCGCCCGAGCGTGGTTGCTGTCTAGCGTCTGGTTGTACTCGGTCTGATGGCAGCTCTTACATTCTGTGTACTGCTGGATTTGAAAGCCGCGCCGGTCTGGTGCGGTGAGCTTGGGGTGAGGGTAGCCGGTGATGTCGGTGTGGCAGGCCACACATGCCTGGCCCACCTTGCCGTGCATCGAACTGTTATAGATTGCTGGGTCGACCGTCAGTGGCAGAACCTCACCGCTGGCGAGCGTAGTGGACAGACCTGGCTGGCTATGACAGCTCAGACAAACCTGGTTATCAGGCTGGTCGGCGCTCGCAGTTGCCGCCCAGGCCAGCAGCGCAAGCATAGCTACACCAGCCGCGACCAGCCAACGTGCTCGTGGCTGGCGCAGGGACGCACCAATCATATCCGCTCTCCTCCTAGTGCATGTTCCCAGGTTGTCGTAACGCTTAATTGTGCCAGAAAGCACATACAGACATTATACCAGCCAGGCCGAGCATAAGGGTATGATCAGCGTCATGCTCGGGGGGTGATTTTATAGTGACTTAGGTCACAAGTGGGATGAGTGTTAGGCCTGCCGGGCCCGACCGCGTAGGATGAGCACCAAGCCCAGGGTGAGGGCGGACATCAGGACCGTCAGCGCGGTGATGCTCAGCCCAAGGGGGCGCCAATCGCGAAAACTACTGGTCTCGTTCAGATTGCGCGGGCCGGCTTCCGTCGGCTCGAGGTTGACTGTGATCGCGCCCTGGCCGCCTTGTTCGATCTCGGCCAGGCTCGGCAGATCCGTGGCGAGGCCGACTTCTTGCCCGCCGATCGTGACTATTGGCTTTAGGGCGCCGTTTGTTCCTGACATACCGTTGCTCCTGTGCCTCGCGGCCGAGTTTTTCACACGCTGTCCGGCTGAGCCCCCATGGTACCCGGTTTGCGCCCGCGCGTCAAAGTGCCGGGTCACGCTGAGCGCGGGCGCCCGGCCAGTTACCCAAGTCGTGCCAGCCGATCGACGCCCCCCGGCCCCTTACCCGGCCGCCAGCTCGCTCAAGCGGGCCGACAAGCGGTTCGCCCGGTCTTGCAGCTCGGCCAGCTTGTCGCGTTCGCGCTGCACCACCTCGGCCGGCGCTCGTTCGGCGAATGGCCCGCCCAGAAGCTTTTCGCCGCGCTCCACCTGCTGCCGCGCGGCCGTCAGCTCTTTCTGCAGCCGGAGGCGTTCGGCCTCCAGGTCTACCAACTGCGCCAGCGGCAGATACGTCATGACGTTGCCGGCTACGAGGGTCAGCGAAGCCGCCGGGGCCTCACCGCCGGACAGGATCGTGAGTTGGCCCGGGTCGAGGCGCGCGAGCGCGCACAGCACGCCGGCCTGGCTTCGCAGCAGGGCTTCCTTCTCTCCTGCCAGGATGGTCGCCGGGATACGGTGGCCCGGCGCAACCTCGTACTCGGCCCGCACGTTGCGCACGGCCCGCACCACCTCCATGATGATGCCCAGGTCCGCTTCGGCTCCCGGGTCGGCCAGGCCCGGCTCTGGCCACGGCGCGATCATCAGCGCCTCCGGCCAAGTCTCGGCGGCCCCACCATGCGCCGCCGTCGCCCGCTTGAGATAATCCCAGGTCTCCTCGGTCACGAAGGGGATGAAGGGATGCAGCAGGCGCAGCGAATCGTCGAGCACCTTCACCAGGGTCGCACGCGTGCGCGCCTGGGCAACCGGATCTTCGCCATGCAGGGCGATTTTGCTGATCTCCAGGTACCAGTCGCAGTACTCGTTCCAGAAGAACTCGTAAGCCTGGCGCCCGGCTTCGCCGAACTGGAACGTATCCATCAGGCGCGTCACCGTCCGCACGGTCTCGGACAGGCGGCTGAGGATCCAACGCTCCGCCAGGCCGGATTCGGCGGGTCCAGGAGCCTGTCCCGGTCCGCCGGCCTCGGCCAGCGCCGGTCCCAACTGCCCGATCACGTAGCGGGTCGCGTTCCAGATCTTGTTGGTGAAGTTGCGGTTGCCCTCGACGCGCTGCAGGCTGAGGTTTACGTCGTTGCCGGGTGTCGAGCTGGTGAGCAAAGTGAAGCGCAGCGCGTCTGCCCCCATGGCCGGGATGCCCGTCGGGAACTGTGAGCGCACGTAGTCGCCCAGTTGCTCCGGGCTGGCGCCGTCGAGCAGCGCGATCGGATCGAGCACGTTGCCGGTAGTCTTCGACATCTTGCGGCCCTGGTCATCTCTGACGAGGCCGTGCAGGTAAACCGTCTCGAACGGGATGTCGTTGGTGAACAACAGACCGTCCATGATCATGCGCGCCACCCAAAAGAACAGGATGTCATAACCCGTCTCCATCACCGAGGTCGGGTAGTAGCGGCGCAGGTCGGGCGTATCGTCCGGCCAGCCGAGGGTTGAGAACGGCCAGAGCCCCGAGCTGAACCAGGTGTCGAGCACGTCCGGGTCCTGCTCGACGCGCAGCGAGCCGCAGTGCCCGCAGGCGACCGGGTCCTCGCGCGCCACGGTGATCTCGCCGCAGTCCGCGCAGTGCCAGGCCGGGATGCGATGACCCCACCAGAGCTGGCGGCTGATGCACCAATCGCGGATGTTCTCCAGCCAGTTGTAGTACACCTTCGTAAAGCGGTCCGGGATGATCGCGATCCGGCCGGAGCGCACCGCCTCCAGGCCCAGCTCGGCCAGCGGCCGCATCTTGACGAACCACTGCGTGCTGACCATCGGCTCGACGATCTCGCCGCCGCGCTGCGAGCGGGGGACCTGCGTGCGGTACGGCTCGGTCTTGATCGTCAGCCCGGCCTCTTCCATGTCAGCCCACAACCTGCGCCGGGCTTCGAACCGATCCAGCCCGGCATACGGCCCGCCGTTGTCGTTCACGCGCGCGTCGCGATCCAGCATGCTGATGATCGCCAGCCCATGGCGCTGGCCGATCTCAAAGTCGTTCGGGTCGTGCCCGGGCGTGATCTTGAGCGCCCCGGTTCCGAACGCCATGTCCACGTAGGTGTCCTGGATGACCGGGATGGTCCGCTTGAGGATGGGCACCAGGGCAGTGGCGCCGATCAGGTGGCGGTAGCGCTCGTCGTCGGGGTGCACGGCCACTGCGCTGTCGCCCAGGATCGTCTCTGGCCGCGTCGTCGCTACGGGGATGTAGCCCTTGCCCGGTCCCTCGCTGAGCTCGGCGCCTGCGATCGGGTACTTGAAGAAGTGCAGCCTGGCATCTTCTTCGCTGTATTCCACTTCCAGGTCGCTGACCGCGGTCTGCAGGCCCGGCGACCAGTTGATCAGGTACTCGCCGCGGTAGATCAGGCCCATGCGGTACAGGTGCACGAAGGCCGTGCGCACGGCCCGGCTCAGGCCGGCGTCGAGGGTGAAGCGCTGCCGCTCCCAATCGCAGGAGGCGCCCAGTCGCCGCAACTGCTGCACGATCCGCTCGCCGTACTTCTCTTTCCAATCCCAGGTGCGGCGCAGGAACTCGTCCCGCCCAACCTCTTGCCGGCTGGTGCCTTCGGCGCGCAGCATCTTCTCGATCTGCAGTTGGGTGGCGATCCCCGCATGGTCGTAGCCCGGCACCCACAACGCCGCATAGCCGCGCATCCGCTTGTAGCGGATCATCAGGTCTTCCAGGGCGACAAACATGGCGTGGCCGACGTGCATCTCGCCGGTGATATTGGGCGGTGGGATGCTGATCACGAATGGCTCGGCCTCGGGCCCGGCCAGCTCCGGCTTGAAATAACCGGAGCGCTCCCACCACTCGTAAATGCGCCGTTCGCTGGCGCTCGGATCGTAGTTCTTGGGCATCTCGAAGTCAGGCATGTCTCGCATCTCCTGGGCACGAAAAAAGCCCTTTCGTTGCAAGGGCGAAAGGGCTTCCGCGGTACCACCTTGTTTGACTGGCAGGCTCCGGCCGGCCAATCCACTCAGCGCTATAACGGGCGGGACCCGTGGCCGCCTAGTTGCCCCGGCCGGCGCTAATGGCTCGGCCTGGCTTTCGACGACCCAACTCCCCGGCGACCTTCGGCAGCGCTCACATCGTACGGGGGCTTGCACCCGGTGACCCCCGCTCTCTGGCGATGGCTTCCTGCCTACTCCTCCGGTTCGGCGTCTTTGGTTGGCGTCAATTGTGGACCGATTATAAGCCCGGCGGGCCGGCGTGTCAAACCGCCGCGGGCTATGGTATACTAAAAAGGCGGTGGCCGGCAGTCGCGCGCGGCCTCGGGCAAGGCTATCTTTCATGCGGTGGATCAGGTGGAGGCCCCGGCATGGCACATCCATTCCTCGAGCGACTGGCACATGGGCCGATCCTGGCCGACGGCGCCATGGGCAGCCTGCTGCGCGCGCACGAGGCGGGGCCCGAGCAATGCGCGGAGGAACTGAACCTGTCTCAACCGGATTTGGTGCGGGACATCCACCTGGCCTACATCCGCGCCGGCTCGGAAATGATCGAGAGCAACACTTTCGGCGCCAACCGTTTGCGGCTGGCCGGTACGCCGGGGTTGGCTGCACAGGTCCGGCCGGTGAATTTCCGGGGCGTAAAGCTGGCGCGCGAGGCCCGCGAGATCAGTGGCTCGGCAGTCTGGGTCGCGGGTGCGGTCGGGCCGCTGGGCAAACGTGCTCGGCAGCGTGACGACCGTCTCGACGTCGCCCTGGCCGCGGAGGTCTACCGCGAGCAGATCGGGGTATTATGGGAAGCCGGCGCCGATTTGCTGGTGCTGGAGACCTTTGCCGACCTGGAAGAGCTGAGGGTGGCCGTGCAGGTGGCGCGCAGTACAACCGACCTGCCGATCGTGGCAGAGATGTCATTTGGTAACGACGGCGTGACGGCTACCGGCTCGACGGCGGCCGAGGTCGCGCACGAGCTCAACGCGCTGCGTGTTGACGTGGCCGGCATCAATTGCTCGCTAGGCCCGGCGCGCGTCCTGGACGCAGTGATCGAGATGCACCGGGCCGAGCCCGGTCTGCGCCTGTCGGTGATGCCCAACGCGGGCCTGCCCTATCGAGCCGGCACGCAGATGGTCTACCCGACCGCCCCGCATTACTTTGCGCAACACGTGGCTGCGTTTGTGGCCGCCGGCGGGATAGTGCTGGGAGGCTGCTGCGGCACGACGCCGGCGCACATCGAGGCGATGCGGGCGGTGCTGGACGGGCTGCTCCTGCGCAGGGCGCCGGGTGGGGAGGCGGCCGTGCTCGGGCCGGACGCGGCTGCGCCGGCCGGCGAACCGGTCCCGATGGTGCGGGCCTCGCCGCCCCTGCAAGCGGACTCTCTGACCGCGCCGCCGCCAAGCGGGCTGCTGCAGAAACTGCGTGCCGGCAAGTTCGTGGTCAGCGTTGAGGTCGACCCGCCGCGCGGCTTCAACGCCGAGAAGATGCTCGAAGGCGCGCGTATAGCTCGAGCGCGCGGCGCGGACGCGGTGAACGTGGCCGACAGTCCGATGGCACGCGTGCGCATGAGCGCCCTGGCCCTCTGCGTGCTGGTCCAACAGCAGGTGGGGATCGAGACCGTTCTGCACTACACCACCCGTGACCGGTCGCTGATGGCCCTGCAGGCGGATCTGATCGGCGCCCACGCACTGGGTGTGCGTAACATCATCGCCTTGTCCGGCGACCCTCCGAGCCTGGGCGACCAACCAGACAGCTCGGCCGTTTATGACGTGGACTCGATCGGTCTGGTGCGGATCATCAGCCAGTTCAACGCGGGCCAGGATCGTTCGGGCAAGCCTTTCGGGAGCCGAGCCGCTTTTACCATCGCGGTGGCCTGCGATCCGAGCCGCGAGGACCTGGTGCGCGAGGTTGACCGCTTCCAACGCAAAGTGGCAGGCGGTGCGCATCTGACCATGACGCAGCCGATCTACGATCCGGCGCTCTGGCGGCGGTTTTACGCCCTGTACCTGGAGCGGCACGGCCCGTTTCCGGTGCCGGTGCTGATCGGCATCCTGCCGCTGCAGAGCTATCGCCATGCGACTTTCCTGCACAACGAGGTGCCCGGTATCACCCTGCCGGAGAGCGCGCTGGCCCGCATGGAACGCGCCGGGCCAGACGGTCGCCGAGAAGGGATCAGGATGGCGCAGGAGCTGCTGCTCGAAATGCGCGCGCTGCCGGGAGTGCAGGGCGTATATCTTATGCCGAGCTTTGGCCGTTACGAAGTGGCATGCGAGGTGTTGGACGTGCTCCCGACGCCATCGCAGGCGGAGGTCCAGCCGTTGGGAAGAATTTAGGGGAGTCTGGATGAAACCGGTGACGATCTGTGCGATCTTTTCGCATCCCGACGACGAATCATTCAGTGTCGGCGGCACTGTGGCATTTTACCGGGCGCGCGGTGTGCGCTCGGCTTTGATCTCTACCACCCGCGGCGGGGCAGGCCTGTGCAACGGCCTGGCAGAAACGCCCGCCGAGCTGGCCGCACTGCGCAGTGAGGAGTTTGCCTGTGCGGCCCGCGCGATGGGCGCGTCCGACTTCGCACTGCTCGATTTTGCCGACGGAGCCGGCGCACATTGGGACCGCGCCGCGCTCAGCGCGCGCCTCGCCAGTCTGCTCACAGGCTGGCGCCCGCCGGTGGTGATCACCTTTGACGAGAACGGTATCACTAGCCACCCCGATCACATCGCCGTACATGCGGTGGTCACCGACCTGATCCGCCAGCGCGGCCCGGAACTCGGGGTACGCCGCTTGTATTACCAGGTGCTCACTTGCCCAGAAGTGGCAAGTGCCGAAGGCGCGTCGCTGGCCTGCGTGTCCCCCGAGGCGGTCCACGTGTCGGTCGACATCCGGCCGTTCGAGCCCATCAAGCGGGCGGCCCTGGCCTGTCATCGGACGCAAGCAGCGGACACCGCCCAGCTTCTCGACCGGCCGGAGGGCAGCCTGAGGGCCGAGCACTACCAGCTTGCCTGGTCGGCCGACGGTTGGCGTCCGCGGCCGGGCGCTAGCGATCTGTTGGCCGATCTCGTCTCCTGGTCCGGCGAGCGCGCGCTGCATGAGTAGCCCTCGGCCCCTCATCCTGGCCTCCAGCTCCCCGCGCCGGCGCGCGCTGCTGACCGAACTGGGCGTGGATTTCAGCGTCAAAGCGGCCAACGTGGACGAACGGGCCCTCCCAGGTGAACATCCGGCCGACCTCGTGGTGCGGCTGAGCCAGAGCAAAGGCCGGGTGATCGCCGAGCGGAACCCTGCCGGCTTGGTGCTGGCCGCCGATACGGTCGTGGTGCTGGACGATCAGATCCTGGGCAAGCCCGCCGACCGGCAGCAGGCCATCGCCATGCTGAGCGCGCTGCGCGGGCGCAGGCACCAGGTCTATACGGCCGTGAGCCTCGTGCGGGCGGGCGGTTACGCGCCAGACACCCGCCTGTGCTGCAGCCAGGTTTGGATTCGCGATTTCACGGATGACGAGATTCGGGACTACGTCGCCACCGGCGACCCGCTCGACAAGGCGGGAGCCTACGCCATCCAACACCCGCGCTTTGCCCCGGTCGACCGCTGGGACGGCTGTTACACGGCGATCATGGGTCTACCGCTCGGGGCGGCAGCCGGCTTGTTGAGGCAAGCCGGACTCTGGCCGGCGCACCCAAGGGCCGGCGCCGGTCCGCAGATGGACGAGGGGGGCACGCCGGAGGAACTGGAACTGATCGCGGCTTGCGAGCGACAGGGCGGCGTCTGCTGTCTGCGCGACGGGCCGCGGGGTGGCCGCGAGCCGTGCAGTGGGCCGTGTGGAGGCCCTGGCCGGGAGCGCCAGCGGGAAAAGAAGGATTGATGCACGAAGATATTCTGGCCGGTCTGAACCCGTCGCAGACCGAAGCAGTGACAACCGTAAGAGGGCCGGTGCTGGTACTGGCCGGGCCGGGCTCCGGCAAGACGCGGGTTCTGGCCCACCGCGTGGCCTTCCTGCTGCGCGCTGCGGGGGTCAGCCCGCGCGCGCTGATGGCGGTGACCTTCACCAACAAGGCGGCCGGCGAGATGCGGGAGCGCATCAACCGGTTGCTGGGAGAAGCGGTGTCGACCAGTGCAGGCTGGCGCGGCCTGACCATCGGCACATTTCATAGCATCTGCGCCTATATCCTGCGACAAGAGGCGGTCCCGGCCGCTATCAATCCAAACTACGTCATTTTCGACGATTCCGAGCAGCTGGCGGCAATCAAACAATCGCTGCGCGATCTCAAGCTGGACGAGAAGATGTACCGGCCGGAGGCGATGCGGGCGGCCATCTCACGCGCGAAGAACGAGTTGATCCGGCCCGCCGCCTACGAGGCGACCACCTATTGGGCCGAGGTGGTCCGCCGGGTTTATGTGCGCTACGAAGAGGTCATGGCCGCCAACCACGCACTCGACTTCGACGATCTCCTCTGCCGCACCACCTACCTGTTCCAAGAGCAGCCCGCCGTGTTGGCCCGCTACCAGGAACGCTACCAGTACCTGCTGGTCGACGAGTTCCAGGATACCAACACCGCCCAGTACGAGCTGGTGAGCATGCTGGCCGGTGCCAATCACAACCTATTTGCGGTAGGGGACGAAGACCAATCCATTTTTGCCTTTAGAGGGGCGGACTACCGCAACGTCATGCGCTTCCGCGAGGACTACCCCGAGGCCAAGGTGATCCTGCTGGAGCAGAATTACCGCTCCACGCAGACCATCCTTGACACCGCCAATGCAATCATCGCCCGCAACCTGCACCGCACGCCCAAGCAGTTGCGCACCGAGCGCGGACGCGGCCTGCAGGTGACCCTGCACGAGGCCTACGACGAGTCGGACGAGGCGAATTTTGTCGTCGGCACCATTCAGCGCCTGCTGGCCCAGGGAGAAGTCCGCCTCAGCGACTGCGCGGTGATGTACCGCACTAACGCCCAATCCCGCCCGCTGGAGGACGCCTTCGTGGCGCGAGGCATACCCTATCGCCTGGTCGGGGGCACGCGCTTCTATCAACGCCGGGAGATCAAGGACGCGCTGGCGTACCTGCGGCTGGTGCACAACCCGGCCGACAACGTGAGTCTGATGCGCATCATCAACGTGCCGCCGCGCAGTATTGGCGACAAGACCGTCGGCGCCCTGAACAACTGGAGCAGCGAGCTGGGGCTGCCGATGACGGGCGGGCTGGCTCTGCTGGCCGGCGATCCGCAGCTGGCCGTGCGCTACCCCAAGCCGCCACAGCACTCGCTCGGCACCGCCGCCTTGCGTTCGTTGACCGCCTTTTACCGCATGTTCACCGCCTGGGTGGCCCTGAAAGAGCGCTTGACCATCGAGGCCCTGCTGGACCGCATCGCCGAGGATGCGGGTTACGCAACCTGGCTCAAAGACGGTACGGCCGAGGGCCAGGAACGCTGGGAGAACGTCCAGGAGCTGCGTAGCGTGGCCGAGCAATATGACGACCTCCCGCCCGACGTCAGGCTAGGCGCTTTCCTCGAGGAAGTCGCCCTCGTGTCTGACCAGGATCAACTGGCCGAGGAACAGGACCGCGTGACGTTGCTCACCTTGCACACGGCCAAAGGGCTGGAGTACAAGGCGGTATTCATCGTCGGGCTGGAGGAGAATATCTTTCCCCACAGCCGCAGTCTGGAAGACCCGGACCAGTTGGAGGAGGAGCGGCGCCTGATGTACGTGGGCGTGACGCGTGCCAAGGACCGGCTGTATCTCGTGCGCGCCTTCCGGCGGACGCTCTACGGCCGCAGCGAAGTCAACGCGCCCTCGCGTTTCCTGGTCGACATCCCCGAGGAGTTGCAGTTGGGTGGCGGCATCGGCGACCGTCAGGCAGCAACCCGTCGAGCGGCGGAGAATGCCACACGTTGGGGACCACAGGGCTCCAATGCGAAGGCGCGAACGGAGCGCACGCCTGGCCGGCGCCTGCCGGCCGCCGGCGGAGAGAGCGAAGGGGCGGAGAAGGCGGGTGCGCGGCCGGTCGCGCCTGCACGCAAGTCAGAGTTCAGGCCAGGCGACCGCGTCGATCACGGTCTCTTCGGCACCGGGATCGTGCTCAAGAGCCAGGTGACTGCCGACGATGAGGAAGTCACCGTGACCTTCCCGGGTAAGGGGACGAAGACCTTGCTGGCGAGCTTCGCCCGGCTGCGAAAGCTCTGAGAGGCTTCAACCTGCCGGCGCAGGCCCGCCCGCCTGCTGCGGAGCGTCCTTGCAGAACCGCCACAAAGTTGACAAATATTGGCTGCTGTTATAGACTGCTCGATTGGCAGGGCCCTCCGAAACATCAGATCCTGACCTCGCCATGACCATTTCGTTGCAGTTGCGTGCGCGCACTTGCCCATTTTCGGTCGAGGTATTGATGTCTATTAGCGTCCTGATTGCCGATGATCACGGGGTGCTGCGGGGCGGTCTGCGGGCCCTGCTGAAGGGTGAAGCGGATCTCGAAGTGGTGGGCGAGGCCGCGGATGGTGATGCCGCCCTGGCCCTGGCCGCTAAACTAGAACCCGACGTGCTTCTGGCCGACATCAGCATGCCCGGCCCAAGCGGCATCGAGATCGCTGCCCGTCTTAAATGCGACCAACCGAACACGCGTGTGCTCATATTGACCATGCACGAGGATAGCAGCCTGGTCGAGGAAGCGATCCGCGCCGGCGCGCGCGGCTACATTGTCAAGCGCGCCGTCGAGGCTGAGCTGATCAAGGCCATCCACGTCGTGGCCGACGGGGGCTGCTATGTTCAACCCGAGATGGGGGGCGGCGCCGCGCCGTCGGGGAGCCCCTGTTGGCAGCCCCCTATGGCCCACCCCAGGGTGGCCTTGACGCCGCGCGAACACGACGTCCTGCGCCTCACGGCCCGTGGATATACCACGCATGAGATCGCCAACCTCCTGGGCATGCAGCTCGAAACGGTCGATCTGCTGCGGGGCTCGGTCTACTCAAAGCTGGGGCTGCACGGCCGCGTTGAGCTCGTTAAGTACGGACGCGACCACGGCCTGATTTGATGGTAGCCTGGGCGGCGGGGTCGGCCCTGCCCTTGATCGTCCTTTCGGCGTTCTTGCACGCCGGCTGGAATCTCCTCGCGCGTGCCCAGCGCGCCCCCGACACTTTCCTGCGCATCACCGTGTTGATCTCCCTGGCCGGACTACCGTTTGTCTTCGGCGGCAGCGCGCCCTTGGGCAGCACGGCTCTGCCTGGCGGCCAAGCGTTGGCCAGGCTTTTTCCACCGGCCGTTTGGGGTCTGCTGGCCGTGGCGGGGGTCAGCCAGGCGGTCTACTTTCTTGGTCTTTCACGTGCCTATCAGAGCGGCGATTTCACCGTGGTTTATCCTCTCGCCCGCTCACTGCCAATCCTCGTCCTTGCCCTGATCGACGCTACGCGCGGGCGTCTTCCTTCTCTGCTGGGCTGGCTGGGCCTGTTCCTGGTCTCGCTTGGCTGCGTCGTGATCCCGCTGCGCTCGCCCGCCGATTTCCGTCTCGCACGCTATTGGAACGGGACCACTGGCTGGGTTGCTGTCGCGGCGCTGGGCACGGTGGGCTACTCCACGGTGGACAAGATCGCGGCGGAGTTGATCCCATCCGGCCTGCTGAGCGCCGGCCGCTACCAGGTGCTTGAGTACGTGGCCTGCCTGGCCCCTTTGGCGTTGCTGCTCTGGCGGCTGGGCGGCCGTTCGCCGGCGGCGAACTTCACCCCGGTCCCCGCCAGGCTCCTCGGTTGGTCGGGCGGGGGCATGCGCCCCTGGCTCGCGGCCGCCCTGGCCGCACTGGGCATGTTCGCGGCCTATTGGCTGGTGCTCTACGCCTATCAGCTCTCCCGCTACGCGAGCTACGTGCTCGCGCTGCGCCAGTTGAGCATCGTCATCGGCGCGGCCGCCGGAGCGGTGCTCTTCCACGAGCCTGCAGGCCGCCTGCGCATCGGAGCAGCGCTGATCATCCTGGCCGGCGCTGCGTGTATCGCCTTTGCCGGCTGACGAATTCCGGCGGGCGGGGGGGACGGCGAATCCGCTCCGGCTCCCCTTCCCTTTAGGGGAGGGGCTGGGGGAGAGGTCTTCGTCACCAGTGGGTCACGAGAGGCAGATCGCGCATCGTGACCAGCCCGGGCGCGGCGGCGACCACACGCCGGAGAGCGTTGACCGCGATGGCCACCGTCGCCACGTCGCCGTTGGTGCCCTTGAGGGTCACCTCTAGCTCGGGCGCGCCGTGCAGGATGAGCGTATCCTGATCGATAGGGTAGTCCAGCGCGGCGACGAAGACCAGGCGCGCGAACTCACCTTGGGGCCCGTAGCCCACCGCCACCTGGCGCAGCCCGATCACCTTTCCCGCTGGCACGTCGAAAAAGCTGGTCGTCGTCTGCCGTTCTGCCACGACGGGCTCGACGCCGGCCTCATAGCGTACCAGCTCTTGACCGAGGGTGTCGAAGAGCATGTTCATGGATTCAGGCAAGCCGACGTGACCCATGCGTCCCTCGGCCATCTTGGCCTGGAACTGTGCCACAGTCAGGCCCGAGCCGATCTTGGCCTGGAAGGGGCCGCGGCGTTTCGAGGCGTTCTGCTCGCGCCGGATCTCGATGCGGTCCACGCGCTGGCAGATCGCCGTCAGGTTCAGCGGCAGCGAATCCATCAGGAAGCCCGGGTTGACGCCGGTCCCGAGCACCGTCTTGCCCGCCCGGCGGGCGGCCGCGTCGATCTCGGCCGCCTGAGTGGCGTGCGCCGGCCAGGGAAAGGAGAGTTCCTCGGAGGTCGAGACGACGTCCAGCCCGGCGTCGAGGAGCTCGCAGACCTGGTCCTTGAACAGGTCGAAGTAGGAGTTGGTGGTATGCAAGGCCGCCTGGGCCGGCGTGCGCTGCAGCGCTTCGCCCAGCTTCCGGCTGACCGGGAAGCGCAACTTGTGATCCAACCCGATCACGTCGCCGGCGTCCCGCCCGGCCTTGGCCGGATCGACGTCGACCGCTCCGACCAGCTCGAGGCCCGGCCGGGCCAGGACGTGACGCGCCATTGCGCTGCCGATCGGACCCAGACCGTACTGAATCACGCGCATCGTTTCTGCCATGCGTTCATGCCTCCTTGCGAGTGTGGTTTACGGCAGGTATTGTATCGCAAGAGGACGAATGTGATATACTCGGCGCGCGATCCCCCGCGCTGCCGGACGGCGAAAAGTCAATTGCACTGCGCAAGAGAAGATGGTATGATAGCCTTTATCATACGCCGGCGTTGCTCAATTCATCAGGAGTAGCCTCATGGAAATCACCACCGTCGAGATGAAACGTTGCACCGTTATGCGGCCGTCTGGGCGCATCGACAGCACGGCGGCGCCCGAGTTCGATGCCTGCCTGGACAAGCTGCTCGCCGCGAACCAGTTCAAGCTGGTGGTCAACCTGGCTGAGGTCTCCTACGTCTCGAGCGCCGCGCTGCGCGCTCTCATGCGCACGTGGAAGGAATGCCGCCACCATCGGGGGGACGTGCACCTGGCCGAGGTGCGCCCCGAGGTCGATCGCGTTCTCGAGCTCGTCGGCCTGCGGCCCAGCATGACGGTCTATGCCAGCGAATCCGAGGCCGTGGGCGCTTTCTAGGGTTGCGCTCGCGCAGGCAGGGAGGTCTTGAGGCATGGCGGAAGCAAAGGTGGCTCCGTACGGGGCCTGGAAATCACCGATCACCGCCGAGCTGCTCGTCGCTGGCACGATCAGCCTGGCCGAGATCGCGCTGGACGGCGATGACGTCTATTGGCTCGAGGGGCGTCCGACTGAGGGCGGCCGAAACGTGATCGTGCGCCGGGACGCTGCCGGCCACACGCTGGACATGACTCCGGCCGGCTTCAACGCCCGCACGCGCGTCCACGAGTATGGCGGCGCGGCCTACACCGTGGCCGACGGCGTCATTTACTTCGCCAACTTCGCCGACCAACGCGTATACCGCCAGCCAGCCGCCGGCCCGACGGACGCCGGCAGCGCGCCCGTCGCGCTCACCCCGTCTGGTGTGGACGTGCGCTACGCCGACCTCCAGTTCGACCGTCGCCGTAACCGGTTGATCTGCGTGCGCGAGGAGCACAAGCCAGATGGGCAGGTGATAAACACGCTGGCCGCCTTGCCTTTGGCCGGCCCTGCGGCAGGGGCTCCCGAAGGGGATGGGAGCCGGCCGTCGGTCGACCTGGAGCCCCCGGCCTACGACTTTTTCGCGAGCCCGCGTCTCAGCCCCGACGGCTCGCGCCTGGCCTGGCTGGCCTGGAACCACCCGAACATGCCCTGGGACGGCACCGAGCTCTGGCTGGCCGGGCTCGACCGGGAGGGCCGGCTGGTCGACGCCCGGCCGGTGGCAGGTGCCTCGGAAGGCATTGCCTCGGATACCACAGGCTCTGAATCCGAGAGGCGGCCCGAGTCCATCTTCCAGCCGGAATGGTCGCCCGACGGCAATCTATACTTCGTCTCGGACCGCACGGGCTGGTGGAACCTTTACGGCCTGACGGCTGACGGCGACGAAGCCATCTTCCCCATGGCGGCTGAGTTCGGCCTGCCGCAGTGGGTGTTCGGCAGGGCCACTTATCGCTTCGAGTCGCCCGAACGCCTGGTTTGCCTCTACAACGAGCGCAACGCCTGGAGCATGGGGATCCTGACGCTCGGCGCCGGTCCGCACGCCGACGGCTCGGCCGCGTCTGCCGCCGGCAGCCTGGCGGCCCTGCAGCCGCTGGACCTGCCATTCGTCTCGCTGCGCTCCCCGGCCGTCGTGCCAGGTCGAGCTTACTGCCTGGCCGGGGCGGTCGACACGCCTGAGGAGCTGGTCCAGGTGGACCTGGCGACGCAGCAGGTCATCACCCTGCGTTCGAGCAGCACTCTGCAGCTCGACCGGGGTTACATTTCGGTCGGGCAGGATATCGACTTTCCCACCACCGGCGGGCTGACCGCGCACGGTTTCTTCTACCCGCCCAAGAACCGGGCTTATCTGGCTCCGCCGGACGAGCTGCCGCCACTCCTGGTGCTCAGCCACGGCGGTCCCACCTCCAGCAGCGACGCCTCGCTGCACCTGCCGGTCCAGTTCTGGACCAGCCGGGGATTCGCGGTCCTGGACGTCAACTATGGAGGCAGCACCGGCTACGGCCGGGAGTATCGCCAACGGTTGAACGACCGGTGGGGAATCGTGGACGTGGATGACTGCGTCAACGGGGCGATGTACCTGGCCGAACAGGGGCTGGTGGACCGGGAGCGGCTGGCGATCCGTGGCGGCAGCGCCGGCGGATACACGACGCTGGCCGCGTTGACGTTCCGCGACGTGTTCCGCGCCGGCGCCAGCCACTACGGCGTCGGCGACCTGGAGACGCTCGCCACCGACACGCACAAGTTCGAGTCCCGCTATCTCGATCGCCTGGTCGGCCCCTATCCGGCCGCGCGCGCTCTCTACCTGGAACGCTCGCCGATCCACCACGTCGACCGGCTGGCCACGCCGGTCATCCTGCTGCAGGGACTGGAGGATCGGGTCGTGCCGCCCGCGCAGGCCGAGACCATGTACGCCGCGCTCAAGGCCAAGGGCATACCCGTCGCCTACCTGGCTTTTCCCGGCGAGCAGCATGGCTTCCGCAAGGCGGAGAACATCCGGAGGGCGCTGGAGGCGGAGCTTTACTTCTATTCGAAGATCTTCGGCTTCGCCCTGGCCGAGCCGGTCGAGCCGGTGAAGATCGAGAACCTGGCGGAGTGAAGGCCCGCGGCGGGCGCGATCAGCGTTCTGCGAGGGGCAGCTAGAGGTCGAAGCGCAGGCCGGCAGCGACGGTGCCGGTCCACTTCGGCGTGGGTGCCTGCCGCAGCCTTACTTGCCTGGCGGACGCTCTGCCCCCGGCCCGTCCTGATCATAAGCAGAGGTAGAGCAGGCGGTGAGCCCGGTTCGCCGCCGGGAACAGGCCTGCCATGCGGTAGGCAAGGCGATAGCCCGGCCCCAGCCGTTCGATCTCCGGCGATCGCGTGAAGTACCACTCCTCTTGCAGGCAGATGCCCGGCGCCCAGCGCTCGATCTCGAGGGCGTCGTCGATCCCCCAGCGGATCGTGGCCCCGGTCTCCTTGAGCGACCGGATGGCCCCTGCGCGACGGGCGGTCAGCCGGCTGTAGACATCGCAGGCCAGCTCACAGCCGGGGAAGACCTGCTGCAGTTTCAGGAAGAGTGCCTGCACTTCCGCTTCCCTCAAATACATCAGCAACCCTTCGGCGATGGCCAGCACCGGACGGTTGTTTGCCGCGACGGCGCCGGTCCAGGTCAGATCCGTCACGGACGAGGCCAACATGTGATAATGCGCTGTCTCCTGGTAGAACTTGCGGCGCAGCTCGATCACGTCGGGCAGGTCCAGATCGTACCACTCGGCGCCCGGATGTGGGACGCGCAGGCAGCGGCTGTCCAGGCCGCAGCCGAGGTGCACGATCACGCCCCACGGGTGGCGGGCCAGGAACTGCCGCGCGTACGCGTCCAGCTTGCTCGCCCGCAGGCACAGCGCGATCGCCGTCTTGCGCGGGACCTGCAGCCGGCTGAAGTCGTAGTCCACCCGGGCGAGGATTTCCTGGGCCTTCTCGTCGGCAAAGATGGCGGAGGGCCGCCGGCTCTCGCTGGCCTTCGAGTGCAGCGGGATGAGCAGGGTCGCCTGTTCGCCGACGAGGGTGACTTTTTCCTTTGATATGATCATTCTCCCCCGCCTCCTTGTGAGCTATTATACTACGATATGGGCTGCGGGCCCGTTTGTGAGATTTGGCGCTGCTCGGGGTCAGTCGTGCCGCCAAAGCGTTTTCATCTCTTTGGGTGTATACTGCCGGTGATGGCGGGACACCGCCCCCGTCACGCCGATCGGCTCCGATCGGCCGATCGCCCTCGATATTGCCCCAAAGGAGGCCACCCATGCCAATCAAAGTCGCCATTGTCGGCGCAGGGAGCGTTACCTTCTCGCGCAAGCTGATCCAGGACATCCTTTCCGTGCCCGAGCTGGCCGATGCCGACCTGGCTCTGATGGACATCAACCGGCAGTACCTGGATCTCGTGGCGCTGCTCGTCCGGCGCGATGTCGAGGCCAACCACCTGCCGGCTACGGTCGGCTCGACCCTCGACCGGCGCGCGGCAATCGCTGGGGCGGACTACGTGATCAACGCCACTCGCATCGGCGGCCTGGAGGCGTTCGCGCTCGATATCGACATCCCGCTCAAGTACGGCGTCGACCAATGTGTGGGCGATACCCTGTGCGCCGGCGGCATCATGTATGGGCAGCGCAACATCCCGCAGATCCTGGACTTCTGCCGCGACATCCGCGAGGTGGCTGCACCGGACTGCCTGTTCCTCAACTACGCTAACCCCAACGCCATGAACACCTGGGCCGCCAACAAATACGGCCAGGTCAACACGGTCGGCCTGTGCCACGGGGTTTACGGCGGGTGGGAGCAGATCTGCAGTGTGATCGAGCTGCTGGTTAACCAGGGGCTGGCGCCGGATGAACCGAATTACACCAGGGTGACCACGAAAGATGTAGACATAATCTGTGCGGGGATCAACCACCAGACCTGGTACGTGCAGGTGCGTTATCGCGGCGAGGACTGGACGGGCCGGCTGCTGGCGGGCTTCGAGCAGCACCCAGTCTACAGCCGGACCGAGAAGGTGCGCATCGATATGCTGCGCCGTTTCGGCTACTATTCTACCGAGTCGAACGGCCATCTCTCCGAGTACGTGCCCTGGTATCGCAAGCGTCCGCAGGATATCCCGGGCTGGATCGACATGTCGGTCTGGATCAACGGCGAGACGGGCGGCTACCTGCGCGAGTGTACCGAAGCCCGCGATTGGTTTGTCACCGAGGCGCCGAAGATGTTGGACGCCGAGCCGCCGGTCTACAGCTACGAGAAGCGTTCTCACGAGCACGGCAGTTGGATCATCGAGGGTTTGGAGACGGGACGAGTGTACCGCGGCCATTTCAACGTCGTCAACAACGGCGCCATCACCAACCTGCCCGCCGACGCCATCGTCGAGGTGCCTGGCTACGTCGACCACAACGGCATCAGCATCCCGCGCGTCGGCAACCTGCCGCTGGGCGCCGCCGCGGTCTGCAACGCCTCGATCAGCGTGCAGCGGCTGGCCGTCGAGGCCGCGGTGCACGGCGACGTGCACCTGTTGAAGCAAGCCATGCTGCTCGACCCGCTGGTGGGCGCGGTCTGCGATCCGTGCGAGATCAGCCAGATGACCGACGAGATGCTGGTCGCCCAGGCGCGCTGGCTGCCGCAGTACTGCGAGGAGATTCCCAGGGCTGCCGCTCGCCTGGCGTCTGAGAAGCCGCTCGGCACCCGTACCTGGCGCGGCGCGGCACGCAAGGAGTAGGCGCAGGCAGAGCTCGGGGCGGCGGGTGCCAGGCTATCGCTGCTCAGTGCTCGCGCGTCTCCACCAGCTTGACGATGCGTGCCTGCGGGTGCGGGACCAGTCTGTCATTTCGCCCGCCGCGGGGCGAAGCACAGCCCCGTCCAGGTCTCATCGATAGAACAGACCTTGTAGTCGACCAGGCCGGCGGCCAGGCCCAGGTTGCGAACGTGCTGCTGGCCGATCGCTCCGGCCGCCCGGCGCGCAGTAGCCCGAGCCCTCTGAGAGGGCGGGCCGGTTCTTCTGCCAGGCGATCCAGAGCGCGCCGCGCTGCAGGGCGGCGGCCATGCGGTTGATCTCTGCCTCCAGCTCGACTGCCGAGCGCACGAACCAGACGGTCACGTCGAGGGACGGCTCGGGCGCGGTCACCTCGCTCAAGCTTGCGCCGGCCGGCAGTGGACCCAGCCGCCCGACGAACTCGGCCGGCGGCCGCACCAGCCCGGCCGCTGCGCCGGGCCGGATACCCAGTTTATCGGCCAGTGGCTTCCCGGCATAGGCGGCGAAAACCGAATCATGGGCGACCGGGTTCTCGGGCGGATGGGCGATGGCTTGGGGCAGGGCCGAGGCGATGCTTGCCCAGTCCGTGTAGACCGCATCGGGGAGCAGTGCGCGCACCTGGGCGAGCTTTTCCGGCTCGCCCCCCACGAACACCAGCGGCACCGACCGGGTGGCCTTACGCTGGCGCAGCGACACCCCAACGTCGCGCCCCTGCGACGGCAGGCGCGACAGGTCGACGACCAGCGCTGCCGGCAGTTCGAGCGCCAGCGCCTTGAGCAGGGCCGGGCCGTTCGGGGGCGCGTCGTTCACCAGATAGCCCAGCGCGCGCAGCCGCTCCGCCCGCTCGCCTGCTTCCGCCGCGTTCCAATGGATGAACCGAATGCTCTGCTGCATGCGCTTTCTCCCCCGGCGTTGACATCCACCCCCCGCCGATGTTAACATGCTTTGCATCCAGCCACAAGGGGATCGACGCGTGACCGACCAGGACGAATTCGACCGGCAAGTTGCCGCGCACTTCCGTTGGAACTTCGGCGCCAACGTCATGGATCTCGCGTTCTATGCGCTCGCGATGAGCTTCGTCTCGCAGACCACCGTCATGCCGCTGCTGGTCAGCCGGCTTACCTCGTCCAAGCTGGCGATCGGCCTGATCCCTGCGATCTTCAGCCTGGGTTTCCTCCTGCCGCAACTGCTCATGGCCAGCTACACCGAACGGTTGCGCTTCAAGAGGCCCTTTGTGGTCGCGATCAGCGGCCCGGGCGAGCGCCTGCCTTATCTGCTCATCGGCCTGGCGGTCTGGTGGCTGGCCGGGCCGCAGCCGGCCCTGGCGCTGATCGTGTTCTACCTGCTGCTCGCCGTCACCGCCAGTTCGGCCGGCATCGCCACGCCCGCTTGGTCGGACCTGATCGCCAAGGTGATCCCCGTACACCGGCGGGGGCTGTATGCAGGCACGGCCAACGGTCTGGGTGCGCTGATGGGAGTCGCAGGCGCCTGGCTGTCCGGCTTGATCCTGGCAACCGTCGCCTTTCCCGACAACTTTGCCCTCTGCTTCATGTTGGCCGCGGCTGCGCAGGTCTTCTCCTGGGCGGCGCTGGCTCTCAACCGCGAGCCGGCCGGCATCGTCGTCAAGGCTCGCGTCTCGCAGCGCGACTACTTTCGCCAACTGCCTCGACTGCTGCAGGCCGATCGCAACTATCGGCGCTTTCTGGTCAGCCGCGCCATCGCGGCCCTCGGGAGCATGGCCGGCGGCTTCTTCATGGTCTATGGTTTCGAGCGCTTCGCCTTCGGCGGCCGCGAGGTAGGCATCGCGACCGCGATCCTGGCCGGCAGCCAGGCGGTCGTGAACCCGCTCTGGGGGCTCCTGGGCGACCGTTCGGGCCACAAGATCGTGCTCGCCTGCGGCGCGTTCTGCACCCTGCTGGCCACCGCGGCCGTGCTGCTGGCGCCCAGTGCACCGGCCTTCTTCGTCGCCTTCGCCTTCCTGGGTGCAGCGCTCGCCGCGGACTCGGTCAGCAGCCTCAACATTGCCATGGAGTTCGGCAGCGTTGAAAACCGGCCGACTTACATCGGGCTGACCAACACCCTGCTCGCGCCCACCCGCACTCTGGCGCCAATCATCGGCGGTGCCCTGGCGACCGTCGCCGGTTACCCGCCTATGTTCGGCCTGGCCATGGTGCTGGCCGGCGCCGGCGGCCTGCTTCTTGCCACCTGGGTGCGTGAGCCGCGCTCAGGCGCCGAAGGCAGGCTGCGCATTGCCGGATGAGCCCCCTGCCATCACCCGATATGGCAGACGCCACAAGGGTGAGCCTCGCAGTCGCCCCCTGATCTCGCGGTGACCTCCGCCGGCGCTTACCTCAGGGCGAGGCTAAGCGAGCGGTTCCAGCCGGGCGGTGAAGTGGCGCAGCACCGGCGCCTGCCAGACGATCCGGTAGCCCGGCAGTTGCGCGCGCTGCGCGTGGACGGCCAGGATCACCTCGGCCAGGTAATCGACGTGGCTTTGGGTATATACTCGCCGTGGGAACGCCAGCCGTACCAGGTCCAGCGCGGCCGGCTTCTCAGTGCCGTCCGGCTGCATGCCGAACATGACCGTACCGATCTCCACGCCGCGCACACCGCCCAACAGATAGAGCGCGTTGTTCAACGACCAGGCCGGGTAATGCAGGGCCGGGATGTGCGGCAGCATCGCATAGGCATCCAGGTAGATGGCGTGGCCGCCGGTGGGCAGGATGATCGGGACGCCGCCCGCCGTCAGCTTCTCACCCAGGTACTCGATGGAGCGGATGCGGTAGCGCAGGTAGCCCTCTTCGAGCGCTTCATACAACCCGCGGGCGATCGCCTCCATGTCATAGCCGGCCATGCCCCCGTAGGTGGGGAAGCCCTCAGTCAGGATCTCGAGGCTGCGGCAGCGCGCCGCCAATTCGTCGTCGTTCAGCGCCAGGAAGCCGCCGATGTTCGCCATGCCGTCCTTCTTGGCGCTCATCGTGCAGCCATCGGCATAGGAGAACATCTCGCGCGCGATCTCCAGCGGCGTCCTGCCGGCGTAGCCCTCCTCGCGCGTCTTGATGAACCAGGCGTTCTCGGCGAAGCGGCAGGCGTCGATGACGAACGGAATGCCATGGGCGTGCGCCAGCTCGCTGACCGCGCGCACGTTGGCCATGCTCACCGGCTGCCCACCGCCCGAGTTATTGGTCACCGTCAGCATGACCACCGGGATGCGCGCCCGGCCGAGCTCGCGCAGGGTGGCGCCCAACGCGTCCAGATCCATGTTGCCCTTGAATGGGTGCAGGGTGCGCGGCTGCCGGCCCTCGGCGATGACGTGATCGCGCGCCTCGGCGCCGGCGTTTTCCACATGGGCGCGTGTCGTGTCGAAGTGCGTGTTGCTCGGGATCACATCGCCGGGATGGGCAATGCTGCTGAACAGGATGTGCTCGGCCGCCCGTCCCTGGTGGGTGGGAATCACGTGCTTGAAGCCGGTGATGTCCTGCACCGCCGCCTGGAAGCGGTAGAACGAGCGCGCCCCGGCATACGATTCGTCGCTGCCGATCATGCCGGCCCACTGCTGGGACGACATCGCGCCCGTGCCGCTGTCGGTCAGAAGGTCGATCAATACGTCCTCGGCGCGCATCAGGAACGGGTTGTAGCCCGCCTCCTGCAACGCCTGCTCGCGCTCGGCCATGCTCGTGAAGTGGATCGGCTCGACCGAGCGGATGCGGAACGGCTCGATGATCGTGTTGGACTCGAACGGCTTAAGCTGCATGAGTGTGCTCTCCCACCTGCGACTATCTGACCAAACGATTCTACCCCGAGTCGGCCGGCGCGTCCACTGGAACGTACACGAACCCAAACCATCTCGATAAAGGCATTGACACCCGGCCCGGCCAAGCCTATTATATGGCTGGATGACTGGCATGAGGAGTGTGTTGAATGAAGGCTGACGCGTTGTTGAAGGCTGATGTGTCGCGGGCCAGGCTGATGCGTTGGGACACCGCCGAGATGCTGACCCGTCTCTTCTTTCTGGAGAGGTCCCTGATTCTCAGTCAGGCGGGCTGGCTGCCGGCGGCCACACGGCTCGAAGTCAAGGCGACTCTCGCACGCACACTGTGGGAGGGCGCGGTGACCGCCGACGATCTGCAGAACCGCGTCTTTGAGCTGCGCTATCCCAGCCGTCTGATCGTGCCGGATGCACACCGGCCGATGATTGCTTTGTTCGATGCGGCACGCGCCGCCCCTGGTGAGGAGGCTTTCCTGCTGGCATTAGCGGACGTGTTGCTCCCCGCGCTGGGCCAAGCTTATGAGCAGTTCCTCGAGCTGTCGGACCGTTTGAGCGACGGCCCGAGCGCGCTGATCTTGCGTCACGCGCTGTCCGACAAAGTCGAGGCGACCGCCGCACTGCAGCGTTTGGCCGGCGAGAGGCTGGCCGCCCGACCCGCCGCGCTTCCCGCTGCCGAGGCATGGCGGGACGCTCTGGCTGCTCGGCTCACTCGCCTCGGACCCGGCCTGTTCGAGCCTGGCACAGAGCGAAATGACGTCGCAACCATCCCCGGCAGCCAGGCCTTCACGCTGGCCGTGCATCCGGGCCGGGACGCGCGCTTCCAACAGGTGCGCTTCTACTGGCCGCATATCGTGGATCCAACGTACGAGTCGGCCGCAGGCATCCCCTTACAGATGCGTAGCGCGATCGGGCATCTGAATGAAGTCTGGGCCGCCGAGATCTGCGCGGCCAACTTGTACAACTTCGCGGACGAGCTCGGCTGGGACTACATCAAGGATCTGGCACGCTGGACCTATGACGAGAGCCGGCACTGTCTGATGGGCTATCAGCGCTTGCTCGAATGGGGCTTCCATCCGGAGGAACTGCCGCTGGGTGATTATGCGTACGTGGCCGCGCGTGAGCAGGAGCCCATCTACGGCCTGGGCATGATCTTCTACTTCGAGACCAAATACATCCACCGCGGCCGGGAACGGATTCAGACTTTCCGCGCGCTCGGAGACGCACTGAGCCGCCACGACTACGAGTTTGACTGGGCCGACGAGACGTTCCACGCCGAGTACGGCAACCGCTGGCTGACGGTCCTCTTCGAGAAGCGTGACAGGCCCCCGCGCGATGCCCAGGAGATACGTGCCGGCTGCGAAGCGATTCTGGCTGCCCACATTGCCACGGCCACGCCGGCAGAACGGGAGCAGATCGGGGCCATCGCGCAGGGGCTGCTCGCCAAAGCCGAAGCACGGGCCCTGAAGCTCGTGGAGTAGGCACCCCGGCCGTTTGCGCCAGGCCGGGGTGGCGCGGGAAAGCATCCTGCCGCCCCGGTCTCGACGGACCGCCGAGGACGGAGTGGGCGAGGAGTGGCACAGGCGCAGCCCCAGTGTGCCTCCCTGCCATCCTCGGCGGCCTCAGGCGGGCGGATTCTGGGCGCGCGTCCCTTTCGGATTGACACCCAATACGAAGCAATATACAATGATCTTCAAGCAACTCACAGCCTTTCTCTAAGGATTCCTGCAGATCACGACGTAGGGTCGTCGTCAATGCTGAGGGATATGGAAGCGCACAAACGCCGGCAAGCGATCCTGGCGCTGCTTGAGGACGCTGGCGAGGTAGAGATCGACGACCTGGCGCAGCGTTTCGGAGTGTCGGGAAACAGCATCCGCAACGATCTCGAGCTGTTGGCCAGTCAAGGTCAGTTGACCCGCGTGCGCGGCGGGGCCGTCATCAGGCCGGGTGCCACGCTGATCCCTCGTTCTGCCTCATCCCGGCCACGTGCTCACGGCCACGAGAAACAAGCCATTGGCCGCTGGACGGCCGAGCTGGTCTGTGACGGCGACGCGATTATTATGGACGATTCGAGCAGCGTCTATCAGATGGCGACCTTCCTCGCCGGGCGCCGCAACCTTACCGTCGTGACCAGCGGGCTGGAGCTCGCTCTGCGGCTGTCGCAGGACCCGACCAATAAAGTCATCCTGGCGGCCAACACGATCAGACCCGGCGAAGCCTCCCTGGTCGGCAGCCTCAACCCTGACCTTCTGCAGGGTTTCCGGGCTTCTCGCTGCTTCCTCTCGGGCGCCGGCTTCTCGCTCGATCAAGGCCTGACCGAGGCAGACGGCGAGAAGGCCCTTCTCAAGTCGCAGATGATGCGGCTGGCCGCCGAAACAATCGCGCTGGTCGATCACAGCAAGTTCGGGCACATCAGCACTTTTCGCGCCGCGGGCCTCGGGCAGATCGATCACCTGGTGACGGACCAAGGCGTGACTGCCTCCGTCCTGGCCGATTTGCGCCGCAGCGCCAACTTTCCCATCACCGTCGTCGGCGCCTCCACTCAGACCCTGCCGCCTCTGGGCTTCAACGGCACGCGCCGCTATCGCATCGGCTTCAGCAACCTGAGCGAACGCATGGTGTTCGCGCGCCAGGTGCGGGAGAGCCTGCAGGGCGCGGCCAGGGTGATGAGCAATGTCGAGCTGCTGGTGCGCGACAACAACCTGGATCGGCAGACAACGCTGGACAATGCTGACTGGTTCGTGGCCGGCGGCGTTGACTTAGTGATCGAGTATCAGATCGATGCCGAGGCCGGCAACGTCATCATGGACAAGTTCCAACGCTCGGGCATCCCGGTCATTGCCGTCGACGTTCCCTTGCCGGGCGCATCTTTCTTCGGCGCCGACAACTACCGGGCGGGACGCCTGGCCGGTGAGGCGCTCGGACACTGGGTGAGGGAGAACTGGGGCGGCAAGCCGGTTTACGTCTTGCAGCTCGACTGCCAGCGTGTCGGGCCGGTCGGCGCGGCTCGCCTGCAGGGCCAGCGAGAGGGTCTCACGTCGATCATCGGCACGCTCCCGCCGGGACAGCTTCTGGCCATTGACTGCCCCGTCATCATGGAGGACGTGCCGATCTTGGTGGCCCCCTTGGTCGCGGCGACGCCGGCCGACGCACGGGTTGCCATTATTGCCATCAACGATGACGCCGCCCTTGGCGCACTGGCCGCATTTGAGCGCGCGGGCCGGCTCGACCGTGTGGTGGCTGTCGGCCAGAATGCCGATCTGCTGGGCCGGGTGGCCCTGCGCCGGCCCAACTTCCCGTTCATCGGCTCCACCGCTTACCGCCCAGAAAGCTACGGCGAGCGGCTGCTGGAATTGGCGGTGCGCATCCTGCGAGGGGAGCCGGTGCCCCCTGCGGTCTACACACCCCACGCCTTTGTTACCCGAGACAACGTGGAGAAGTTCTATCCAGGGGCTGCCGAGCCGGCCGCTGCCGGCCACTTGACGGCCAGCCGCGCCGCTCGCGACGCAGCCGGCTGAGGGAGGCCAAGCCATGCTCGAGCCAAGAAGCGCTGTCGTCAGCACCCGTGAACTCTATATGGCCTTCGAGGGTGTCAATGTAGTCAAGAACGTCAACCTCAACTTGTACCCGGGCGAAGTCCATGCGCTCGTCGGCGAGAACGGGGCTGGCAAGTCGACGGTCCTGAAGATCATAGCCGGCATCTATCGTCCGCTGGCGGGCCACGTTGAGGTGAACGGGCAGGACGTGATCATCCCCCATCCGAAGGATGCGGCGACGCTCGGCATTGCGCTGATCCATCAGGAGCCTCTGGCGTTTCCCGATCTGACGGTCGCCGAAAACATCTTTGCCGGCGACGAACCGCTGCGTGGTGGCTCCGGGTGGCTCGACTGGGCCACCATGTACCGGCGGTCCGCCGAAGTGCTGGCATCCTTGGGGCTGAGGTTGGACCCACGGGCACGGATGCGCGGGCTGTCGGTGGCTGACCAGCAGATGGTCGACATGGCGGCCGCGCTCTCGCAGAACGCGCGCATCCTGCTCATGGACGAGCCCACCGCTTCGCTCACACCTAACGAGGTGGAACGTCTCTTTTCAATCATCCGCCGGCTGCGCGACCAGGGTGCCGCCATCGTCTTTATCAGCCACCGCCTCGAAGAGATCTTCGCCATCGCGGATCGTATCACCGTGATGCGTGACGGTGAGGTCGTGGGCGAGCGCGACCCGCGGGATACCACTGCCGACGAGATCATCCGCTTGATGGTGGGCAGGCCATTGCAGGCGCTGTTTGAGAAGCCGGCTGGGCAGACGGTCGGTGAAGTGATGCTTGAAGCGCAGGGCCTGACCTGCGCCGGGCATTTCCAGGACGTGTCCTTCCAGCTGCGCGCCGGTGAGATCCTGGGTATGGCGGGACTGGTTGGCGCCGGGCGCAGCGAGCTGGCGCAGGCTTTGTTCGGCATACTAGCGTTGGATGGCGGCACAATCCTGGTGCGCGGGCGAGCGGTGACGATCGGTGCGCCGCGCGACGCGATGGGCCACGGCATCGCCTTCGTCCCCGAGGACCGGCAGCGCCAGGGTTTGCTGATGCCCATGAGTATCATGCGGAACATCACCCTTCCCACGCTACCGCAATTTAGCTTCGGAGGCTGGCTGCGGCCACGCGACGAACGTGCGGCCGCGCAGAACTACGTCGAACGTCTGCGCGTCGTGTTGCGCCAGGTTGAACAGCCGGTGGCAGAGCTTTCCGGCGGCAACCAACAGAAGGTGGTGCTCTCCAAATGGCTGCTGACCAGGCCGAAGATCATCATCATGGACGAGCCGACCCGCGGCATCGATGTGGGCGCCAAAGCGGAGGTTCACCGCCTGATGGGCGAGCTGGCCGCCCAAGGCATCGCCGTCCTGATGATCTCCTCCGAGTTGCCCGAGGTACTGGCCATGAGCGATCGCGTGCTTGTCATGCGCGAAGGCCGGCTGGTGGCTGCCTTCGACAAGGCCCAGATGTCTGCCGAAGGCATCATGGCGGCGGCTACCGGCCAGGTGCGGAGCCAGGCCGACGTGGGTCACTGATACCCGGGAGGTTGTGTGTCAATATCGGCCACCGCTGCCCCTCTGAAGCCCGCCGGTCACTGGCTGGCTCGTCTGGGTCGCATCCGTGAGTTACGCACCCTGGCCTTGCTCCTCATCGTGGTTTTCGGCACGGCAGCCATCCAACCGCGCTATCTGAACCCCAACAGCATTCGGAGCATCCTGCTTTGGGTACCTTTGCTGGCCATTATCGCCATGGGGGAGATGGCGGAGATCATAATCCGCGGCATCGACGTTTCGGTCGGCTCAATTGTCGGTCTGGCAGGGCTGGTCGTAGGCATGATGTTTCGCGACCTGCCTGGCTTTTCCATCGCCCTGGCGGTGGTGGTCAGCATACTGATCGGGACGGCGCTTGGCTCGCTGAACGGCATCCTGATCGCCAGGGCCAAGGTGCCGGCCGTGATCGTGACACTGGGCGGGTTGTCGGCCTATCGCGGACTGACCTTCCTCATTACCCAGGGCAGCCAGATCGACAACAACTACATCCCTAAGGCCCTGGTCCGCTGGTCTCAAGTCGGCCCCCTGGGCATACGCGACGTACCCTGGGTGATTTTTATCGTCATCGGCGTCGCTCTTCTGACCTGGCTGATCCTCCGCTACACCCGCTTGGGCCGGCATATCTACGCGCTGGGCAGCAATCCCGACGCAGCTCGCCTGCGCGGCATCGCGGTTGACCGGGTCACCTTCTTCACCTATGCTTTCACCGGTGCCCTGTCCGGCTTCGCCGGACTGCTGTATGCCTCGCGTTTTGGCTTTCTCAATCCCGGTCAGACCGGCGTCGGTCTGGAGCTGACCGTTATCGCGGCCGTTGTCATCGGCGGCGTGAGCGTGTACGGCGGCTCTGGGTCGGTGCCCGGCGTGCTGCTGGGCTGCCTGCTGCTGGGTGCCATCAATGTCGCGCTGGCGGTGCTGGGCGTTGCCGGCACGTGGCAGTTGGCCGTCTATGGAATTGTGATCCTATTGGCCGTGACCGCCGACTCGCTGCTGCAGAGCGGATTGCGGCCCGTAGATCGTAGCGAGTGACCGAGAGGGTCACGCAGCGTAGTCAGGGAAGGGCGTCATGATACATGGTTAGCCGCCGCGTTCCCATTGAAAAGGGGACTGCCGGAGCGAAGGCCCAGCAGCCTTTGGCGAGCCGCCTCAGGCCGTATGCGTCTGAACTGGTAGTGACGGGATTGCTGCTGGCCGCCTTTGTGGTCAGCGGCCTGCTCTCGCCCTATTTCCTCGATGCGAGCTTTCTGTTTCGCCAGGTGCTGCTCTACATGGAGATCGGCATCATGGCGCTGGGCGCCACGCTGGTTATCATCAGCGGCAACCTGGATCTCTCGATCGCCGGGCTGTTGGCGATGGTGGCTTGCGTCACCGCCTATCTGCATGCGCAGGTGGGCTTGCCCATGGAACTTTGCGTCGTGCTCGGCCTGCTGTTGGGCGCGGGGGCCGGCGCCTTCAACGGGTTTTTCGTCGCGCTGCTGCGCTTGCCGTCGCTGCCCGTGACCCTGGCGACTATGGCACTGTATCGCGGCGTCGCTCAAATCTTGCTCGGCGACCACTCGATCCAGGATTTTCCCGCCTGGTTCGTGGGGATCGACAGGCACGTGATACCCGGCACGCCCATCCCTGCGCCGTTCCTGATCTTCCTGGGCCTCGCCCTGGCTGTGGGCCTGGTCCTGCACCGGTCGATCTTTGGGCGCTGGGTCTACGCGTTGGGCACGAACGCAAGGGCGTCCTTTTTCGCCGGCGTGCCCACGCGGAGGGTCAAGCTGCTACTCTTCACCTTGTCGGGCTTTCTTTCCGGCTTGGCCGGGCTCATGCTCGACTCCCGGCTGTTGGTCGCCCGCTATGACCATGCGACCGGTTGGGAGCTGGAAGCCATCACCGCCGTCGTGCTGGGCGGCACTGCCATCACCGGCGGCCGCGGCTCGATCTATGGGACCGTGGTGGCCTTGCTCCTGATCGCCATATTGCGGACGGGCATGGGTGTGGCTAACATCAAGGTCGAGGGCCAGCTCGCCGTGACCGGCACCCTCCTGGTCGTGTCCGTACTCATGTCCAACGTCCTTGCCCGCCGGCGGCAATAGTCCGGCGGCCAAGAAAGGAGGCGCGTAGGAGTCCCAAATTCAGATCGCGCGAGCGCCGTCGGTTCTCAGCAGGGTTCGGGTATTTGAGCCAATCAAGGAGAGAAAAGAGATGCATACGCGACCGTTCTTCGTCCTCGGCCTGATCGTCGTCTTCGTCATGCTGCTGGGTGCCTGTGTGCCTGCGGCCGCCCCGCAGCCCGCTCAGAGCCAACCGGCTGCCGCTCCGTCCCAGCCGACCGCCGCGCCGGCTGAACCCACTGCCGCGCCGGCAGCCGCAGGGCCCACCGCGGCTGCCGCGGCCCCCGCCACGCCGCTCCACATAGCCTATATCCCGCAGAACTCCGGCAACCCATATTTCGAGCGCATCAACACTGGGTTCCAGAACGCCTGCGAGCAGATTGGCTGCGACGTGACCTTTACTGCTCCGGCCACGGCCGATGCCACCGCCCAGATCCCGTTCATCCAGGAACAGGTCCAGCGCGGTATCGACGTGCTGGCTATCCAGGCGAACAGCGTAGATGCCCTTAATTCCATCTTTGACGACGTGCGCCAGAAGGGTGTCCTGGTCATCGAAACCAACGCCGATATCACGGGCAACGAATCTCACCGCGACGCGGCGGTGGAGGCCGTGGACTTCACCAAGGTCGGCAAGCAGATGCTGGACCGCATGTATGACTACCTGGGCGGTAAAGGCAAGTTTGCCATCCTCAGCGCGACCACCGATGCGCCGGCCCAAAAACAGTGGATCGAGGATCCGGGTGGCATCAAGGATCTGCTCAAGAACGATCCCAAGTACAAAGACCTGCAGCTGCTGGAAGTCGCTTACGGCGACGACGTGCCGCAAAAGAGCACGACCGAGGCCGAGGCGCTGCTGACGAAGTACCCCGACATGGATGCCATCATGGCGCCGACGACCGTAGCCGAAGCGGCGGCCGCGCAGGTTCTCGAATCAGCAGGCGTGTACCCTGGCGGCCCCAACGCCAACGGCAAGGGGGTCATCCTCTACGGCCTGGGCACGCCTAACCAGATGCGGCCGTTCATCAAGGACGGTGTGATCAAGGACTTCGATCTCTGGGACCCGGCTAAGATGGGCATTTGCGTGGCGTACCTGGCTGCCGGGCTCAAGAACGGCACGATCAAGCTGGGCGAGGGCAACACCTTCGAGGTGCCAGGTCTCGGCACGGAGACCTTCGGCAAATTCAACCTGGTCACCGTCGGCAGCCTGGATACCTTCAATAAGGACAACATCGACCAGTTCAACTTCTAGCGCCGGATCTGCAGGCGCATAGCTGCGGGGGTTCTGGGGCAGAGGTGGTGCATACTGCCCCAGAACGCCTGCCTTGCCCACGCCAGAAGGAGCCTCACAATATGGAGAACTGGGAACGGCAATACCAGGTCCTTGCACAGGTCTTGACCGACCGCGGGCTGGACGTTGACGCGATCAAACGGCAGATCAAGAACCTGGTCATCGAACTGCCCTCATGGGCCGTCGGCAACTCCGGTACGCGCTACGGCGTCTTCCGCCAGGCCGGCGCCGCGCGCAACATCTGGGAGAAGGTCGACGACTGCGCCAAGATCCAGTCCGTGTTGGGGGTGTGCCCGGTGATGGCCAGCCACGTCAGCTGGGACAAGACCGACGACGGGCGCTTCGAGCCCGTGCGTGACTACGCCGCGCAGCGTGGCCTGCGTATTGGCACGGTGCATCCCAACACCTTCCTGGGCCAGCAGTACAAGTTGGGCAGCATATGCAGTCCGTTTGCCGACGTCCGCGAATCGACCATCGCGCATTTCGTCGACTGCGTCCGCATCACGCGCGAGTATGGCTCAAAGGCCATCGGCATCTGGCTGGCCGACGGCACGAATTACCCCGGCCAGGACCATCTCCGGTCGCGCAAGCAGCGCCTCTATGAGGGCCTCAAGGCGCTGTACGATGCCATGGACCCGGACATGACCCTGTTCGTCGAGTACAAGTTCTTCGAGCCCTATTTCTACACCACCGACCTGCAAGACTGGGGCATGTCATTCATGATGTGCTCGCGCTTGGGAGCGCGCGCCAAGGTGCTGGTGGATCTGGGCCATCACGCCTCGGGCGTCAACGTGGAGCACATCGTCTCGATCCTGCTGGATGAAAACAAGCTGGGGGGCTTCCACCTGAACAACCGCAAGTACGCCGACGACGACTTGATGGCCGGCACCGTCAACCCGCTTGAGCTTTTCCTCATCTTCGACCAGATCGTGGACGCCGGCCTCGATCTGCAAACCGCCGCCACCGCCCAGGGCATCTGCTACATGCTTGACCAGTCGCACAACATAGAGGGCAGCCTGGAGGGCATCATCCAGTCGGTCATGAATACGCAGACCGCGCACGCCAAGGCGCTGCTGGTGCAGCGGGGCCCCCTGGAGGCGGCGCAACAGTCCGGTGACGTGATCCTGGCCAACCGCACGCTGATGGAAGCCTACGATACCGACGTGCAGCCCCTGCTCAAGCAGGTGCGCGTCGAGATGGGCCTGGGTCCGGACCCGATCGTCGCGTTTCGGGAGAGCGCCTATCTGCAGCAGATCGCGGCCGAGCGCGGGACCGAGGGCCAGGGCGCCCTGGGTGGCTGACGCGCAGCACGCTAGCAGGCGCCCGCCGGTGTCCGGGCGCCCTGGTCAAGGCAGGAGCACGAACATGAAACGAGTTGGCATGACCTGGCAAGTCCAGCCCGGGCATTGGGAAGAGTACCGGCAGGTTCATATGCATCCCTGGCCAGAGCTGATGGCTGCCATTCAGGCGCACGGCATTCACAACTATAGCATCTTCGCCTTCGGGACTCGCGTCTTTGCCTACCTGGAGGTCGAAGGCGATGACGTCTACGCGGCGCTGAACGCGCTGGCAGAGACCGATATCAAAAAGAAGTGGGATGCGGAAGTGACGGTCTGGGTGGCGCCCGAGGCGGCAGAGGGCACGGGCATTCAGTTCATGGAGCTGGAGCGCATTTTCTTCTGCCCTTGAAGACGGAGGCCCGGACATGGCGAAGTACATCTCAATCGACCTGGGCGCCGAGAGTGGGCGGATCATTGTGGCGACGCTGGCGGGAGGGCGGCTAGATCTCGAAGAGGTCCATCGCTTTGCCAACGGTGCCGTGCAGGTGGGCGAGAGCCTCTACTGGGACGTCCTGCACCTGTGGCAGGAGATCAAGACCGGCCTGCGCAAGGCCGCGGCGCGGCACGGCAGCGAGATTCGCTCGCTGGCCGTCGACACCTGGGGCATTGATTACGCCCTTCTGGATCGGCTCGGGGCTCTGGCCGGCAATCCGCACGCCTACCGCGATGCGCGCACGACCGGCATGATGGAAGCTGCTTGCGCGAAGGTGGGCCGGGCGGAGATCTACCGCCAGAGCGGCGGCATCCAGTTCATGTCGATCAATACGCTCTATCAGCTTTATGCCATGGTGCAAGCCGGCGATCCTACGCTCGAGATCGCCGACACACTGTTGATGATCCCGGATTTGTTCGGCTACTGGCTGACCGGGGAGCGCAAGTGCGAGTTCACCGCCGCTACCAGCACCCAGTTCTACGACGGCCGGGCGCGTCGTTGGTCCAGGCCCATGCTCGAGGCCCTGGGCATCCCGACCCGCATTTTGCCTGAAGTGATCCTGCCCGGCACCCGGTTGGGCGCGCTGCTGCCCGCCCTGGCCGAAGAGACCGGGCTGGGCCCCCTGCCGGTCATCGCGGTGGCGGGCCACGATACTGCTTCTGCCGTGGTTGCCGTCCCGGCGCAAGACGATGGCACAGCCTGGGCTTGGCTGAGCTCGGGCACGTGGTCGCTGCTGGGCGGTACCTCTAGCGAGCCACTGCTGACGGAGCAGGCGCTGGCCTTCAACTTCAGCAGTTACGGCGGCCCTGGCGGTCTCTATCTGCCGTGGAAGAACATCATGGGCTTGTGGCTGGTCCAGGAATGCCGGCGTAGCTGGGAACGGCAGGGGCAGGCATATTCTTATGATGAGCTGGCGGCGCTGGCCCAGGGTGGCCGGCCATTTGCGGCCGTGATCGACCCCGACGACCCATCGTTCCTGGGGCCGGCTGACATGCCGCAGGCGATCGCCGAGTACTGCCGCAAGACCGGCCAACCGGTGCCGCAGGAGCATGGCGAGATGGTTCGGAGTGTGCTGGAGAGCCTCGCCCTGCGCTATCGTTGGGTCCTGGAGAGGCTGGCGCTTCTGCAGGGCTGCCGCTTCGGCGCGTTACACATCGTGGGCGGCGGGTCGCGCAACGCGCTGCTTTGCCAGTTCAGCGCTGACTCGCTGGACCTTCCCGTCACCGCCGGTCCGGTCGAAGCTACTGCCATCGGCAATGCGGCGCTGCAGGCGGTGGCGCTTGGGGATCTCGGCAGCCTTGCCCAAGGGCGCGCGCTGGTGCGCTCAGCTTGCGAGGTGCAGACCTACCGGCCCGGCGACCGCCGCGGCTGGGACGAGGCGTATGGCCGTTTCCAGCAGCTCGTCGGCTGAATAAGCCTGCAGAAAAGCAACCGTGCAAAGAGCTCTCCCTGGGTCTTGAATGCTCCCTGCACCGGCGGAATCCGTGGCGTCAGATTGGAGTGGTGCTGTGTCCGGCCGTGCCCTGACCGTTCGTGAGCTCAACCGGGCGACGCTGGCCCGCCAGATGCTGCTGACGCGCGCCACAATGCCGGCGCCGGAGGCGATCGAGCGCCTGGCCGGCCTGCAGGCCCAGCTCGCCGTGGCGCCCTACATCGGGTTGTGGACGCGGCTGCACGACTTCCGCCGCGAAGACCTGGCGCGTCCGATCGAGGAGCGGAAGGTGGTCAAGGCGACCCTCATGCGCGCCACGCTCCACCTCTTTAGCGCCGAGGATTACCTGCGGCTGCGCGCGACGCTGCAGCCGGCGCTCGACCAGGCCTCCGGCAGCATCGCCCGGCGGCGGGCACCTGACTTGGACTACGACCGCGCGGTCGAGGCGGTGCAGGCCTACGTCGCCGAAGAGCCGCGCACTTTTGCCGAGATCAGCGCCATGCTCCGGGATCTCATGCCCAGCGCCGACGTGGGCCCCCTGCGCTACACCGCGCGCACGCGCCTGCCCCTGGTCCAGGTGCCGGTGGCGGAGGGCTGGAGCTACCCTGCCAAGCCGCGCTTCGCCCTGGCCGACCAGTGGCTCGGCCGGCCCATTCCGGCTGAACCGGATCTGCGCGCGTTCGTCTGGCGTTACCTGGCGGCCTTCGGCCCGGCGAGCGTCGCCGACCTGCAGACCTGGTCCGGTCTGGCACGGCTCAAAGAGCCGCTAGAAGCCCTCAAGCGCGAGCTGGTCATCTTCCACGACGAGGGCGGCCGCGAGCTGCTGGACCTGCCCGGCGCGCCGCGGCCCGCCGCCGATGAGCCCGCGCTGCCGCGCTTCCTGCCCGAGTTCGACAACCTGCTGCTCGCCTACAGCCTGCGCACGCGCGTCATCCCTGACGTCTTTCGCTCACGGGTCTACCTGCCGGCCTTGCGCGTGGCCGCAACCTTACTGGTGGACGGTTTCGTTGCTGGCATCTGGAAGATCGAGACCGCCAAACGGCGGGCCGGTCTGGTGATCGAGCCGTTCGTCGCCATTGACGCAGCCACGCGAGGCGTCCTGGCCGAAGAAGGCGAACGCCTGCTCCGTTTCGTCGCCGGAGGCGAGGGCGCGGAGCGCACGTTCGAGGTACGGTTCGAGGGTCAGGGGTAGGACGGGGAGCGCGGGTCAGCAGCGAACGCAGCGCCGTCCTCTGAGTTGGGATCAGGCGGTTAGCCGGTCCTCGCCGAGCGCCCTACCCTGCCTGGCAGAGCGGTCAACCGGATGCCGCGGCGGAGGCCGGCTTGCCGGCGGCAGCCGTGCTCGCTGCCTGCAGCCGCGGGGTCGGGATGCCGCACAGGAACTTGAAGGGCGAGTCGCCCACGTTTTCGTAGCTGTGCCGCACGCCGGCGGGGACGAAGGCCACGTCGCCCACATTCAGTGGATGCCATTCGTCGCCAATGCGCAGGCGGCCCTGCCCTTCGATCACGAAGTTCTCATGCTCGAACGGATGGGCGTGGTCAGGCGTGTGCCCGCCAGGGCCGACCTCGATCACGCGCAGCGCATAGTTCGGCGCCCCGTCGTGCTCCTCGTCGATGATCCATCGGATGGTGACACCCGGCGCCTCGTCGCCGAACACCTGCGCCGGGACGTCAGTGTAATGTGCTACTTTGGCTTTAGGCTGTGCCATCGGTCAGACTCCTCTAGTTAGTTCGTACGCCGGATATTCTGCCCGAACTTGGCCGGTCTGGCAAGGGCTGAAGCGGCTCTGCCTCTGCCCGGCCGAGATCAGGCTGATCGAGGCGGCGTGCCAGGGGTAACAAGCAGCGAGCCGGGACGGCGCTGCAGCGCCGTCCCGGCTCGCCAGATCGCCCTACTCGGCACGTCAGCTCTTTGCTGGCTATAGCCCGGCTTCCCGCCAGACCGCCTGCAGCGCCTCGCCGGTGGCGGCCACCGCCTCCTCGGGCGGCATCGCATTCACGCGCGCGCTGAACGGCTCGACCATGACGGGGCCGGTGTAGCGGATGCCGGCCAGGGTCTTGAGGAAGCGCGGGATGCCGATCACGCTGGTTTCGCCGGGCAGGGTGCGGACGGTGTCGATCTGCTGTTCGATCGCCAGACCGGCGGGCGCGTCGTTGACGTGCACGTCGACAATCTGAGCGTCGCTGAGTGCCTCCAGATCCGCCCAGGTGCCGCCTGACGTGTACCAGTGCCAGGCGTCGAGAAGCAGGCCGGCGTTGCCGCTTGGGATCTCGGCGCACATCTGGAGCATGTCGGCCATCGTGTGGATGAAGGTGTACTTGTGGCCCTGGTACAGGCTTGGCGGGCCGAGGAATTCGATACCCAGGCGCATGCCGTAGCCGGCCAGGATTTCGGCGGTGCGGCTCATACGCTGCTTCACTCGGGCGTAGTTGGCGTCCCAGTCCAGCTCGTCATGCCAGCTCGGCAGCCAGGTGGAGGTGCGCGTCATGCCGACATCGTGGGCCACCCGACAGAGGGCTGGCAAGCGGGCAAGACCCTCGGCGAAGCGCCCATCGGAGCCGTAGCAGTCAACCGGCAGCCCGAACGCGGCCGCCCGCACGCCCGCCTGTGCCAGCGCATCTTTGGCCTGGGACACCCCCAGCGCGGCGATCTCTTCGACGCTGACGTGTACCGCGTCGAACCCATACTTGCCGGCCAACTGCGCGGCGGTCGCCAGATCTGCTTTGACGCCAATGGCGCTTGCATTGAGCGATTTGAACATTGCGTTCTCCTCTCACTTCCCCATCAGATGGCTGAGGACCAACCAGTCCAACTGCTCGTAATCTCGGGCGGCGACCAACTCGTCCACCGCCTGGTGGTCGAGCGAGCGGACCAGCTGGACCAGGCGCAGGAAAACTGCCAGCGAGTTGGTCAAGTGCTTGGTCGCCAGATCGGCCGGCTGGCTGCGCAGGGCCTTGACGTCGAGCCCCACCATGCCCACCTCGTAGAAACGGTGGTCGTCGAGCACGCGGACCTGGTTGAAGGCGCGCCGCAGGTCGACGGCCCCGAAGCTGCGGTCCTGGTCGAACTTGAGCCCGTTCTGGTCGTTCAGGTGCACGCTCCACAGCTTTCCGAAACTCATGGCGAACCCGATCTCGTCCGATGGGTCCAGGCCGGCCAGGACGGAGTGCGCCGATTCCATCAGGACACCCACGCGTGCCGGGTCCTTGCTCTGCATGCTGAGGGCAAGGGCGTGTCCCATCGTCGGAATGTAAGCCAGGTCCATCGGCTCGTTGGGCTTGGGCTCGATGGCGATGCGCAGCGCCGGGGAGTAGTCCAGGATGGCATTAACGGCCTCTAGAAGCCACCCGGTGGCGCGCACCACGTCCTTGGCCTCGCGCAGGTAGGTGCCCTCGCGCGCCAGCCAGAGCACCATCAGATCGGTATTTAGCTCGTGCGCGATGTCGGCCGCCCGCTTGGAGCGCTCGACGGCGTAGGCCCTGGCCTTGGGGTCGTTGGCGGTATAGGCCCCATCGATGGTCATCGGGCTTTCCCACAGGCGCGGGGCCACGAACTCGGCCATCAGGCCGCGCTCCTCCAGTTGCTTGCGCACGACGCGCGCCCGTTCCCTGATCTGGGCCGGCGTCAGCTCGTCGAGGCCGGGCACGGCATCGTCGTCGTGGAACTGCACCGCGTCGAAACCCAGCCGCCGATACTCTTCGAGCTTGTCAGCGAAGGCGCGAGCCGGCCGTACCGGCGGGCCGAAGGGATCGGCGCCCTCGTGAATGTTCCAGGGTCCGAAAGAGAAGCGGTAGCCGTACTTGTTCATGGGAACCTCCGCTGGGGTTAGGGAGCCGGCTGATCCGGCGTATTGTAGCGGCGCACCGAGCGCCGGTCAAGCACCGAGTGGCGCCCTGGCATTTGAGGAGCGCGCACACGCCGTCACCGGATCGGCAAGCGAACACACGAATTGTGACGTACAGAAGGTGCGCTCGATTCATTCCGCAATCCGCGGACGGCAGGGCGCGCCCCCACAACCTCTCAGCCCGTCGCTCCGCCCGACGCGCCGGGAGCCGGCCCGGCCCGCAGGTTGAAGTCGATCGTCAACAGCAAGCTGTCTTCGACGCTCAACACCATGATCGTCCGCGGCGGGCTCATGCCGAAGTCCTCGAAGGTGACTGTGGTGCTCGCCGTGCCGGTCAGGTCGTTGCCGGCGATCTTGCCTTGGGCGTCCCAGCTCACCTGCTTGGTGACGCCATGGACCGTCAGGTTGCCGACGAGCTTGAAGCTCACGTTGCCGCTGGACGGCAGTGGCGAGGACAGCCCCTGCGTCGCCGTGGGCGCGAAGACGGCGGTCGGATACTTGTTGGTCTGCAGCACGTTGCCGCGCACGTAGCCGTCGCGCATGCGCGAATCGCTCTTGAGGGTCGTCATGTCGAGCACGAAGCGCGACTGGTCGGCCAGGATCGTGCCATCCTGGCGGATGGCCAGCGTGCCGGAGACGTTCGACGTCGTGCCGACTGCGTCAGACGGCAGGTTGCGGTTCGCGAGCTGCTCGTGTGCCGTGTAGCCGGCCTGCGTCCCGTCTGGCTGCAGCGTGAGGTAGAGCACCCCGGCATCCGGACTTGAGGCGGCGCCTGCCGGAACGGTGGTTGCTGCCTCCGATGCGGCGGCTGCCGCGCCAGCGGTCGCTGCCGTCGCCGCCGGAGCGGCGGTGGGTGCGATGGAGGCGGGAGCCTCCGCCGGGGTCCCGGTTGCGGCGGGAGCGGTGGCGGCCGGAGCGCCGCAGGCCGACAAGGCCAGCAGGGCGAGTATGACTAGCGCGTGGATCTTGCGGTTCATTCTTTCTCCTTGTTCGTTTCCTCCTCCCAGCCACAACTTTGATGCCTCGGCCCACAAAAGGCTACAATTCTGATCGTGGACGACGACCAAAAACTGCTCAAAATGCTGCAGCGCACGCTCAGCTACGAGGGCAATCGCGTCCTGACGGCCAGCAACGGCAATGAAGCCTTGGGGGAGGTGCAGGCCCACCGGCCAGATGCTGTGGTGCTGGACTGGCTCATGCCCGGCATGAATGGGCTCGGGGTGCTCGAGCACCTGCGCGCGGCCGAAGACAAGACGCTGGTCTTGATGCTTACCGCGCGTGATGCGGTCGAACATCGGGTGGCGGGGCTGGAGAGCGGTACGTCAGTCAGACGCAGACCACCTACGAGGGCATCAGGAGCAATCTGGTGCGCCAGGCGGCGGTGTTCAGCACGGGGGTCGGGCGCTTTCCGGGCCCGGATGGCCACCCGCCCGGCGCCGGGCGTGGCGGTCGCCCCGGCTGCCGGGGACGGGTTACTGACCGCCGAGGGTGCACCGGCGAACACCAGCGGCGCCTTGCCCGGACGCTGGACACAGACGCGCAGCATCACGGCACGGCCCTTGCCCGCACTTTCGAGGTGACGGGCGCAGTCCTGCCCTTGAGCAGCGTCGGGCTGCAGTGAGTTCAGCAAGGCAGAGGCTGGTTCGAGACGGCCCAGGTGCAGGAGCAGCCCCTGCTGATCTTCAGCCAGGCCTTCACCCCGCAGGGCGGGACGCAGGAGATCGCGCGGGTCGCTTTCCCGATCGCGCTCAGGCAGGTCTTGCTGCCTCTGCTCGACAACGCCCTGGTCCACACCGCACCGGGCACCGCCATCCGCCTGACCGGCGCGCCCGACGGCGACCGGGTGGCGATCTGTGTGCGCGACACCGGGCCGGGCATCCCGCTGGAGACGCTGCCTCACATCTTCGAGCGCCTCTATCAGGGCGACATCGCGCGCACGGGCAACGGCAGCGGCCTGGGCCTGGCCATCGTCCGCGAACTGGTTGAGGCCCAGGGCGGCGCCATCACGGTCGAAAGCCAGCCCGGCAAGAGGGCGGCCTTCACGATCAGGCTGCCGATGGTTGCGGAAGAATGAGGGGGCCGGATGGGAAAGCCGGTCGTCCGTCTGCAAACAGCAGTAGCGGAAGGCCGGCCTCCTGGTCGGCGTTCATCCTGGCATGGGCTGCCCTGCCGCCGGCCGCCTGACCAGGCGCAGCCAGGCCAGGGCCGTCCCGACCAGGACGGTGGCGCAGGCCAGGTTGAGCATGGTGAGCACGCCGGCGCGATCGGCGAGGCCACTGGACAGGCCCATGCCCACGAGCGTGGTGAGCGCGCCGGTGGTCGCCAGGGCCCCGAAGGCCCGCCCGCGGAACTCGTCTGGCACTTCCTGCTGCAGCAAGGTCTGGACGCTCACCATCAGTCCGGCGATTGGCAGGCCGACCAACGCGAACAGCGCCAGGGCCAGGGGCAGCGAACGTGAGTTGAAGATGGCCAGGTCGATCAGGCCCCAACCGGCGGAGCCTAACGTCAGGAGCCAGCGGGCTGAGCTGGTCTTACCGGCCATGCCGATGATCACGCCCCCGGCGATACTGCCCATGGCCTGCGCGCTCATCATCCAGCCAAAGGTCAGCGCATCGCCCCCCATCTGCTGGCTCACCCAGGGTACGATCAGCACGTCAAGCAAGCCTTCGCCGAGCATGCAAATGGCGTACACCGCCAGCAGCGCGCTCACCGTCTCGCGCTGCCGCATCAGTCGCAAGCCGTCCAGCCATTGCCGCCAGATCCCTGCCCAGGCGCTGCGGCTGCGCGCACTTCGTCTCCCGGGGTCGTGCCGATTGCGTCGCTGGCAGCCCGCCGCCCCGCCCCTGCGGCTTCTACAACCGCGGATGCCTGCGCGCGTGAAGCCCCGGGTGCCAGTGCCAGCAGCCACAACATGACGGCGGAGAAAGCGAAGGAGAGCATGTCGAAGATCACCACGCTGGGCAGGCCGAGCCGGGTCAGCATCAAGCCGCCGATGGCCGGGCCAGACAGCCGTGCGACCTGCCCGCCCAGGGCGCTCAGCGAATTGGCCTTGACCAACTCACCTTCGGTGACGATGCTCGGCACCAGCGCGTTCTTGGCCGGCTCGAAGAACTGTGATACGGCGGCCTCTGCCACCGCTGCCAGGTAGATGATCCACATCTGATCGAGCGAGTGTACGGCCAGCAGCGAGGTGAGCAAGACGGCCCGCGCGAGGTCGGCCGCAATCATGGTCCAGCGGCGGTCCCAGCGATCCACGAAGACGCCGGCCACGCTGGCCAGCAGCACGCGCGGAAGCATCGAGATCATGAACATTGCGCCGGTGGCGAGGGCTGAGCCGGTCAGGCTATAGACGTAGAAAGGCAGCGAGGCGAACAGCACCCAGTCGCCCGCCACCGAGATCACCTGCCCGAACCACAGCAAGCCGTAGTTGCGCTGGCGCAGCAGTGAGATCACGCGCTCCTCCAGGCCGATGTCAAGGCTCTCGACGCTGCTCTCCGGAAGGCACGTCGTCAGCGAGCTCGCCACGAGCCACCGGCTCAGACTATGATTGCCAGGCTTCTAGTCGCTCTTGCCCTCGTTTTCCGCCAGCCTGAACTTTACGATTCTGCTGATCAGGTCGTACGGCATGGGCCGGTCAAGCGGGAACTGTACCGAGCCCTTGGCGCTCTTGAAGGCCGACAGCTCGTCCTTGAATGCCTCCATGCCCGATCCCTTCGGAAAGAAGCCGATGTGGTGCTTGAAGGCGCCGAACCATACCAGAATGCCGTTCTGATAGAAAGCCGGCATCTGATAGCTTATTTTCTCCACGGCCCCTGGAGCGGCTTCCCTGATCACCGTCCTGATCTGATTCAGGATCGGCTGCACTTCTGCCGGGCAGCCCGCGATATACTCGTCGATCGTGGCCGGCCGGCCTGGTTTCCCTTCCATGGCAAATCCCCTTCCGAATTCCGGCTTGCGCAGCACCACCGATTATAGGGCCGCTTCGAGCGGCTTCCAAGTCACAAGCCCGCTCGTGTGCGGTCCGAGCGGGCTGTGAGCTGAGGGCGTTGGCCAGGCTTCCGGGCAATCTTTCGACTGCCCGGAAGCCGCCTCCTATTGCCCTTGCGCATTCGCTTGCCAGAAGTCGACGCGGCCCGGGCAGCGGCCGGCAGTTCGCGTCGAAGACGTCATGATACCCATGCCAGCCAGCCTAAGACCGCTGTCTGAAGGCTTCCTGAGGGCCGCCAAGAAGTTGCTGAGAAATCGTGCCTGGGCCGTAGCCAAGACGCCGGTACGAGATTATAATATCCGATGTCAGTGGCAGATCCAGCAAGGAGGCCCCCATGATCGGCAGCCAGTCCACCGTCGAGCAAAGGCCCCGCACTCCACCATCTGACGCCGAACGCGCCGCCGTGGCCTGGCTGCTCGAGCCTGACACGCCCGGCGTCAGGTACCTTGCCCTGCGCGACCTGCTCGGCTCCTCGGTGGGGGACGCCGACTTGCGCGTCGCTCGCCGGGCTGCGCACTCCGAAGGACCGATCGCCGCCGTCCTGGATGCCATGCAGGAGGACGGCTATTGGATGGAATCGGGGCCGGGCTATCACCCGAAGTACCGCTCGACCGTGTGGGCCATCACGTTGCTGGCGCAGTTGGGCGCGCGGGTTGAGGAAGACGAGCGCATCGCTCGGGCCTGCGCCTATCTCCTGGACCACGCCCTGGCGGACGGCGGCCGGTTCAGCGCCACGCGCACACCCGGCGCCACCCTCGACTGCCTACAGGGCAACCTCTGCTGGTCGCTGGTCGAGCTTGGTTGTGACGATCCGCGCCTGGTCTCGGCTTACGAGTGGATCGCGCGCAGCGTCACAGGGGAGGGAGTGGCGCGTTCCGGCGAACGCCAGGCCGCGCTGCTTTACAACTCGCTGAAGTGCGGTCCTCTTTTCGCCTGCGGGGCCAACGGCCGCCACTCCTGCGCCTGGGGGGCAGTCAAAGTGCTGCTCGCGTTGGGCATCTGGCCGGCTGAGCGGCGCACGCCGCTGCTCGAGCGGGCGATCCGGCAAGGGGTGGAGTTCCTTTTCAGCACCGACCCCGTGCTGGCCGGCTATCCCACTGCAGACGGCCGGAAGCCGAGCGGGGACTGGTGGAAGTTCGGCTTCCCACTTTTCTACATCACGGATCTGCTCCAGCTCGCCGAGGCACTGGCCGGCCTGGGCTACGCGCACGATCCGCGCCTGGCCGGCACTCTGGTCTTGATTCGCGCCAAGCAGGATGCCCAGGGACGTTGGCCGCTGGAATACGCCTATTCGGGCAAGACGTGGGTGGACTTCGGTCGAAAGAAGGCGCCCAATAAGTGGGTCACTCTGCGTGCCCTGCGCGTGCTGACCAAGGCATAGGCTTTCACTTCACCGGCGCCTTTGGCGGCCTACACCGGCACTGCCATTCAGCGGGTTCTCGCCATCTGCAGGCCGTCGCGCCGCGCACACTACCGGGCGCTGCGCAAGCCTACCCAGCGCCCGGGCCATGAACACGGACTTGGGTAACGTCAAGAGTGCCGGCAAGGCGCAGAAAGTGGCCACCGTGAGCGGCAGGCGAATAGGCGAGCCTGTCTGATCGGCGTGTGCTCAGTCTACTGTCGGCAAGGGGCGTAGTCAATAGGGAAAGCGCTATTGGCGCATGGAGCGTTCGCAAATGGCGGTTATGCTTCAGTCGGGGTCGCGGGGATCCATGATGGTACCGGAATCCGTACTTTGCCGTACAAACACATTGCTCCTATCCGCCGTCAACCGCAAATTCTTCACAATTAAATGGGTATTGCCTACGGTTCACAGGCGCCTTGGTTCCCGGTAGGATTAGTTTGTGCTGGAATTCGCAAATGGCATTGTACCCTCACTGTACTCTGCCCCGAACCCTCGGGAATTGACGGCCGGCCGCTTCCCATCGAGAGGAGCACTCTAACTGATGGAGGGGATCATGAAGACCAAGAGGTGGGGTATCCGAGTTGTGGCCCTGATCGGGCTGGTGGTTGCACTGCTAATAGCAGGCACTGTGCAAGCGGCACCGCACATGCGCTGGGGCGGCCCTGGCGGAGGCGGTGGCGGCGGTGGTGGGGGCGGAAGTGGGTCCCTCAACGCCGACGAGATAGCCGCCCTGGACGCTGCGGTCGAGGAGGAGTATCTGGCCCGCAACAGTTACCGGGCAGTAATCGCGCAGTTCGGCTCCATCGCTCCCTTCAGCAACATCGCCAACTCCGAGCAGAACCACATCGACGCCGTGAACAACCTGCGCGCGAAGTATGGCCTTTTGACGCCCCAGGATTTCCCTCTGCCGACCGGGTGGCCGACTTCGTGGCAGTCCGTTCGCGACGCCTGTGCGCTGGGCGTGCTCGTCGAGATTGATGACATCGACCTCTACGACCGCCTGTTCCAAACGAACATTGTCCACGGCGACATCCTCCAGGTGTTCACCAACCTGCAATCGGCTTCGATCAACCATCACCTGCCGGCCTTCCAGGGCTGCGACTGAGGCCGCATCTGCCGCGACTCGTGCGAAGCGCAGCCTGCCTCGCACTGACGGTCGTTTCCCGCTTCCACTTGGCCGAAGGGAGCGGTCCACATGCGAAGGCCGGCCCACATCTTGATCGCTCTTGTCCTGCTGTGCGCTCGGTGTCTGCTGGCTGGCGGTCAGCACCGGCACCCCGAGGAAATGCCTTTCACGTTCGGTCGTCCGGGCATGAGCGATCAGACGATCGACGACATCCTGGCATTCCTGGCCACGCTGACTGACGGCTACCAGCCCTGATAGCCCTGATCACTGACTAACGAGAGCGGGCCGGCATGCAGCCGGCCCGCTCTCGCTGCATGGGCCCCTGGTGCGCGCTGTGCCGCGCTATCCCGGCGCGCAACATGGCTGTGCCGCGCCACCGACGGCCGTGCAGACGACCGCCGTACCGCGTTGCGGCGGCAGGGTGTCGTACCAGGCCGTATGGCCACAAACGGCTGCGCGAGAGTATAATGTGCACACGCGAGCCGGCAAGCTGCGGGCCGCACCCACACAGCGCGTCACCATGCGTGCGCCGGGCGTGCTGGTCGAGGCATAGGCTCCTTCCAGTCGACGTTCGCCTCTGACCAGTGCTGCGTATCGTGCCGCGTCGGCACTCTCCGCACCGCCTCGAAGCGGGTACAAGGGCAAGGGCTGCGTAGAAGCCCCACGAGGAGGCCGCATGTTTAACGCCATTCTGGTGCCCCTGGACGGTTCCACTCTGAGCGAGCGGGCGCTGCCTGTCGGCTGCGCGCTCGCGCGCGCGTTCGACGCCCGGCTTGTCTTGGTACGCGTGGCGAACGCCGGCGCCTCGTCCGGCAAGGAGGCCGGCGACGAAGAGCGCCGGGCCATCGCCGAACAGCGCGCCGGCGTCAAGGAAGAGGAGCATCTGCTGTCTACTGATCCGTGGGCCGTGGAGCGCGCCCAGGCCCAGATCCGGGTCGTCAGCGAAGCGGAGGGCTACCTGGCGGGTGTGGCCGAGCGCCTAGGCGCCGAGGCGGTCCGGGTCGAGGCCGCCGTGGCCTACGGCGACCCGGCTAAGGGCATCCTGCTGGAGCTCGAGCTGCGCTCGGCCGATTTGGTCGTCATGTGCTCGCATGGCAGGACGGGCTTGCGCCAGTTGGTCGCCGGCTCTGTGGCGCAGGCCGTACTAGCCCGCAGCCCCGTCCCGGTGCTGCTGGTGCCGCCTGCTGAAGGCCGGTAGGTGTTCCGTTTTTCTCGGCTTGCGCCTACGGGCAGCGCACGATGCCCTGTGCCCACAGACAGCCGCCGCAGACGGGGAAGGCGTTCCCTTCGCAGTCCTCTTCGTTCGACTCGTCCAGCTCACACCCGCCGCAGAAGACGCAAGGTGCGAAATCGAAAGCCTGCACCTTGCGCCGGAAAGCAGCGTACGGCTCCGCGTTCCAGATATCCGCCAGCGGCCGTTCGGCGACGTTGCCGTAGGAGGCGTGCTTCACCTGTTTCCAGCGGCTGGCCACGAAGACTGGATGGGCGTGCAACAGGGGGGTGCAGGGGCTGACCTCGCCGTCCCAGCGGATGGCCGTCGCTCCGCCCTGAACGAACGGGCAGTAGTCGCTCTGCGTGGCAGGGTCGGCGCCGGCCAGGTCGAGGTTGTCGGCGTGGCCCAGGAGCGAGAGCAGCGCGCTGCCGGTGGTCTCGTCGAAATCCATACGCGGCAGGTGAACCCGCGGCACCTCGTGCGACCGGCTGTAGCGGCCCATGCCGATCGAGCGCCGGTAGAGGATCTCGTCGAGCATGTCGGGGGTATGCGGCAGCAGGTTGGTGACCTGGACGTCACTCGCGTGGACGGCCATCGCCAGGCGGTACAGGCCGGGGAGCTCGCCGACGTTGGAGCGCATCGCCACGAAGGCCAGCCCGATCTCCGGCAGGATCTGGCGCGCGCGCAGCCGCTCATGGTAAAGCTGGCGGATGTGGTCGCTCACCTCGGCCAGGTGGCCGCCGCGGCGGATGGCGGCGTAGCGTTCCGGCGTGACGGCGTCCACCGAGTACCACACCCGGTCGACCCCGAGATCGATCAGGCCGCGCGCCAGCTCGGCGTCGACCCGCGTGCCGTTGGTGACGATCTCGACGCGCGCGCCGAGGTCCTTCGACAGGCGCAGGATCTCCAGCAGATCCGGGTGCACAGTCGGCTCGCCGTAGCCGGCGAAGACGAGGGTGAGCGGTGGCGCGCCGGGCGGCGGTTTGGCGGCCTCGCGCAGTCCTTGGATCAGGTCCCGGAAGAGCGCGAGTGACATCTGGCCCAGCGGCTCATCCCAGGCGTTGCGCACGCAGGTGCGGCAGGCCAGGTTGCAGCGGGTGGTTAGCTCGACGTAGACCCTGGTGAGTGAATCGGCCTGCACGCTTGGCCAACCGGCAGGCACGCTGGAGGCAGCGGCACCCCAGCGCCCCGCATCGACGAACGCGTGCGGCCCCCCTGGCTTGAGGCCCAAGGCGGCTGCGATGCCGGCGGTTGTCTCTGACGAAGGTTTGCGCATGCTCCAGCCCCTCCTCGCATTATCATACGCCGGCACCAGCCCCGCCGGATAGGACTTCGGTCACACCGGCGAGCAGCCGGCGCCCCCGAACGCGCTCCTCGCCCAGCCCGTACCGCCGGCACTCAGCCACAATAGTCCTGCGCCACTGCCGTATACACATCGGCGCATTGGCGAACACTGGCCAGATCGATCCACTCGACTGCTCCGTGCGCCCCGAAGCCGCGGGGCCCCAGCAAAACCGTGGGCAGGCCGGTAGCTGCGAACAGCGCCGAGTCTGCCCAGAACGAGACCCCGCCGATCTCTGCCGGCCGGCCGGTCACCCGCGCCAGGTGCTGCCGGCATAGCTGCACGATGGCCGCATCCGCATCGACCTCAAATGGGTCGCGCACCAGCCCGCGCGTCAGCCCGGCCCGGAAGGCGTCGTCGGCGGCCGCGCGGCGGTCGAGCAGCGCCTGCAGTTGCGCCTGTGCCAGCTCGGCTGTCTCGCCTGGAACGGTGCGCCTCTCGAGCTGCAGCTTGCAGTAAGCCGGGTATGACGACATCTCTTGACCACCCTGGATAAGGGAGGCGTGAACCGAGCCGCTGCCGACGTGCGGGTGGGTTGGATGCGCGCGCAGATCCCGGTCGAGCCGCTCCAGGTCGACCAAGACCTGCCCCATCTTGGCGATCGCATCCACGCCGAGTTGCGGGCGCGAGCCGTGGGCGGCGACGCCGAAGGTCTCGACGTCGAACCACACGAAGCCCTTGTGCGCCACGGCCAGCTCCATTTCAGTGGGCTCGGCCACGATGACGGCAGCCGGCCGCCAGCGCTCGAGCTCCCTTATCACGGCTTGCGTGCCCAGGCTCGCCATCTCTTCGTCGGCGACGGCGGTCACGATCACGTCCCCACGCAAGCCCAGCGAGCGAGCCCGTTTGGCGGCCAGCAGGCCGGCAGCCAGGCCGGCTTTCATGTCGTATGCCCCCCGCCCGTACAGCTTCTCGTTTTCGACCCGGGCGCTGAACGGCTCATGAATCTCCGCCAGACCTACCGTGTCCATGTGACCGTTGAGCATCAGGTTCCTGCCGCCGCCCGACCCCCTGGCGACGACGATCACATTCGGTCGCCCCGGCGCCGCCACCTGCGTGAAGACTTCCAGTCCGGCGCGGCCGGCCCATTCGGCAATGAACGCCGCGATCTCTGCTTCTCCCCTGGCGCCCGGGATCAGATCTGGGTTGATCGAATCGATGCGCACGAGGCCGGCGAGCAAAGCGGTCAATTCAGTCTGGTCCGTCATAGCACAAGGTTCTCCTCACGTCAGTATGAAATCGCATTGAGGCGCGCCCGGTCATTGCCTGCTGAGGCGCGCCGGCCGCACAGGCCGTGATCTCACTCAGGCTGCCTGGCGTGTCAGAACGCGGCTGCCGGTGAGCAGGATGATCAGGAAGACGCCGACCAGCAGGACCGCCACCACTGTATAGGCCTGGCGGATGCCGAACAGGTCGGCCAGGCGTCCCAGCACGAGGGGCAGGGCCAGAATGGCCGTGCCCGACGCCAGCGTGGCGCGCGCGCTGGCCTGGTCGGCATCCTCGGTCGCGCCGATGGCCAGCGACAGGATCAGAGGATACAGGCCGGCGACGCCCAGGCCGGCCACGAACAAGCCCAGCAGGGCGGGCAGGGCCTGGCCTGTCGTCCAGAACAGCGTAAATCCCATGCCGGCCACCAGGATCGAAGCCATGACCACGCGCGGCGTGGCAAAACGGTGAACCGCCCGGCTGGCCGCCAGGCGGCCGATGATCATGCCTGCCAGGAAGAGGCTTACCGCCTGAGCGGCGTCCACTTTCGCGAGCCCCAGGCTCTTTTCTACAAAGTCGGCGCTCCAGAAGATCATGCAGAACTCCACGGACACCGCCAAGGTCAGCGCCGCCCAATAGATCCAATACAACAGAGGCAGAGGCCGGCCGGCTGGCGCCTGGGTCTCATGGCGGGAACCGAGCTGCGAGGGGCCGGCCCGGCGGAGGAGCAGGCGCATCACGATCGGGGCGCAGGCGACGATGCCAAAGGCCAGCCGCCAGCCGCCGGGCGAACGCGCGCACAAACCCACCATCAGCGGCGCCGCCGTCGCCGTGATCGATCCGATCACGTTTGCCTCCGCCAGGGCCACCGCTCGCCGTTCTCCGTGCTGTTCGGACAGTGCAGATGGTACGACCGCCAGGATCAGCGAGCCGACCAGCCCCATGCAAAACGAAGCGCCGATGGTGATCACCGGCGATCTTCCGGCCAGCAGCAGCAGGCTGCTGAGCGTGATCCCAAAGGCACCGATCCAGGCCGCCTGCCAACGGCCTATGCGCCCGATAAGCCTGTGGCCCTGCAGGCCGACCAGCAGAATGCCGACGGCGAACGCCGAGAAGTGCAGACTGCTGACCGTGTACGAGAGCCTGAGTTCCTGCATCAGGAACGGCGTAGCAGGGCCAAGCCCATTCAGGAAATAGGAGTAAAAACCGAGAAAGAGGTAAGCCAGCCAGGTGAAGGAATCCCGGTGAAAGGTTTGTGTCAAGACACGCGCTCCGGACGCTCCGTTTTCCAGGATTATACTTCAGGACCCTGATTTGTCATTAGCGCCAGGGCCGGCCACACGTAAGCGGTTTCGAGTGGCCTGCCCTGGCGCTGCCCGAAATGAGAGCGCCCGGCCGGCAGCCGGGCGCTCTCGAAGCGATCACCACGGGTGTGACTACTTCATCTCCGGATGGCACTCCGAGCAAGGCGTGAAGTTCTGCTGGTGGTGGCAGGCCGCGTAGCAGTACTGCACGTCCGCTTTCTTGATGCTGGCTGGCGCTGTCACCGGCAGGGGATGTACCTCATGGCAGTTAGTGCACGTCAGGACCGTGGTCGAATCGTGAGGCACGTACGTGTGCGGGTCGACCTGTTCGCCGTTGTCGGTCACGTAGTCTGCCGTTCGCTGGACCAGTTGCTCGAACGGGCCATGGCAGCCGAGGCAGAAGTCCGCGTCCGGTTTCTCGGGCAACGGCGCCAGAGTCACTTTTCCCTCCGCCGGCACATGACAGTACAGGCAGAGATCGTTGGATCGGCCCTCGTGGTCGGCCGGCGCCGGCTTCATTCCGGTGCCGACGGCGTGGCAAGTCAGGCACTGCTCGCGTCCCGCGACTGCATGCGGGACCGGGGGAGCCGGCGCACTGGTGCTGCTCGCTGGAGCGGGCGAGCCGGACGGCGTGGCGGCCGGTGACGCAGGGGCCACCGTGGCCGTGGCGGGTTCGGTCGTCGCCGTCGGGGGCTGGGCCGTGGCAGTCGGCGGCTCAGGCGTGGCAGTCGGCGGCTCCGCGGTCGCGGTCGGCGGTTCTGCGGTCGGCGGCGGGACTGTTGCGGTCGCCGCCGGCAGGGCCGTGGCGGCAGCCGGTTGGGGTGCGGCCGCGGTCGGTGCTGGAGCCGGCGCCGACCCGCAGCCCGCGAGGACCACGGCCAGCAGCAGCGCTACAGTCAGGCAACCGAATGACACCCGTGCGTCCGGCTTGTAGCTAGACATTGAACGTCCTCCCCTCACGTAGCTTAGCGGGCTCGCTTCCTATAGCCCGGTCTGGGCGGCGTCGCCGGTGTGACCTGCCATTCAGCGCAGGCCGCACCGGCGACGCCGGCTCACAGCTGGGACTTAGGCCTGTTCCTTGGCGGCTTCTCCGCCTGCAATGTAGCCCTGGGTCGTACAGCGGCCCAAACCGTGCTGGCTGCAGCCTGCAGCCAACTCGCCGCCACAGTAGAGGCCGGGGATCACCTGGCCCTTCATGTCCATCACCTGGCACTTCATGTTGATCCGCAGCCCGGCATAGGTGTCGTGGACCGGGAAAGTGGCCCAGGCGGCGTAAAAGAGCGGCGTTTCGATCTTGTACTTGGGTGTGGGCTTGCCGAAGTCCGGATCTATACCCAGATCGACCATCATGTTGTAGCGGGCGACCGTTGCCTCCAGGTTGGCGGCCGGCATGTCGACTTTCTGGTAGGGGTTCTGGGTCAGTTTCGCAGCCAGTTCCGCCAGCGTCTGAGCGCCGAAGAAGTATTTCGGGTCCACTACCGGACCGTCCATGACCCACTTCTCGCGCTTGACGGCATCAGCGTCGAAGATGGCCCACTGCGGACCGGCGGCGAAGTCAGGCGCGACCGACCCCTCGTTGATGGCCAGGGCGGCGTCGGTATAATTCATCGGCCCGTATTTGACCCTGGTCGGGTTGCGCCAGTCACCCGGCAGGTACGGATCGAGGAAGCCCTCGGTGCTGCCGTTGGGATAGCCGCCTTGCGTTTCATCGTAGAAGCGCTTGCCCACCTGGTTGACGATGATGGCATCCTGCCAGTTGCTCATGTTGAGACCGCTGGCGCCAACCTTTGGGAAGAGTGGGCTCTCCGGCTTCCAGCCGATGTAGTTCGTGCGGGTGCCGACGATTGGGCGCTTGCGCAGGGTGCCGTTGCGATCCATGGTCTGGTTCGCCGTGCCCCACAAGGTGGCGCCGATGGCCATCGCCGCCAGTTCGCCGCTGCCGTCCTGCGGAGAAAACTCGCCTGCCGCGTTGGCGTACTCTTCGGTCAGGCGTGGGTCGAATATCCGCCGGAAGTTGACGTTGCCCGAGCTCCCGCCGGTGGCGATGATGACGGCCTTCTTGGCCTTGACATTCACAGTCTTGCCGGTCATGTCGACATTGCCTGTGCTGGCGAAGCTCTTGAGCGGCGTCGTCGTGCCGGGCAGCATCGTCGGGGTGTAGCTGGCCTGGATGCCAAGCACCCGGCCAGAATCGGGCTGCTCGCGGAAGATGACGTCCATGTGGTAGTTGAGCAGGAACTTCACGCCCTTCTTGCGCGCGCTGGCTTCCAGCGGCCGCATCAGGCCGGTGCCGCCCGCTCCGGCCGGGCTTTCGAGGCTCTGGCCTTTCGTCCAGAGAGTGTGGACCTCGCGTTTGGCCGAGATGCCGATGGCGTGCCCGCCGCTGTTGTCCGGTGGCTGGTCCGCGAACTCGACGCCGTTTTCGACCAGGAAGTCGAAGGTCGCGGCTTCATTGTCGGCCAACGCACGCTGGACGCCGCGGTCGTTGTAGCGATAGTCCGGCATGCCGCTGACTTCCACGACCGACCAATCGGTCAGGTCTTGGAAGAGAACGTCCGGCGAGTCCTCGATCTTGTACTTCTTCTGGGCAGCAGTGCCGCCGCCGAGGGGAACGTTGCCGCCGCTGACGATCGCGTGCCCGCCGAGATCGTAATTGGTGTCGATCACGAGGACCGAGGAGCCGGCATCGATGGCCCGGATCGCAGCCGGGATGCCTACCGCGCCGCCGCCGATCACCACGACGTCAGCCTCGAGGTCCCAGGTCGCGGGCAGGGTGGGGGCAGTGCCCTGGGCGTGCGCCTGCATGACGGGCACACTTGCGCCTGCGGCCATCGCCGCCGCGCCGGCAGTCGCCGCTTTGACGAAGTTCCTGCGGCTTATTACGCTTCGCGCTTTCTCGTCCATGTTTCTTCCTTTTTTCCTTTCACTGTGAGGTTTCGGTATAGGCAATGCGTGATCGCATTTGCTCTATCGGTAAGCGGCCGCAGTCCCGAAGCGCGTGCCATCGACAGACGCGCAGGGCGCGCTGCACAGAGAACTGAGGCGCATCTACGGTGACAGTGCTGGTCGTCGCGTGGGAGAACAGCACTTTGGAGCCGGGGCAGGTGCAGGCCGGGGCCGAACGCGCTTCTTCAGCGGACAGACTGGCATGGAATTCCGGCCGCGATGGCCTTCAATGTGATGCTGCGACTCCTGACCTTTGCGGCCAACGGCTGAGAGGCGAGGGCTGAGGTGAGTGAAAACCTCAACCGGGGCTGCTTGAGCGTTGGCACCGCGCCGGGCCGACACCAGATCGTGAATTACCGTACTAAAGTAATTTATCATACGTTGCTGGGGATGTCAAGCGGCGAGTAATAAGTTCTTGCTTTCACGGATGACAGGGATTGCTGATGTACGGAACGTCTCGCCGTTTCTGTATCTCCGAGTCTTTGCGCCGCGCGCCTGGTTCCACCAGCCCACGGGTCATTGCGCACGAAGGCGAGCCAATGCGAGGCGATCCGCGGCTTGACACCCGCGTGATGCTATGCTAGAAGGAAACCGGGCCGCATGGCGATCTACTTCCTCAGCGAGCCGCTTTCGAAAGGGGACTGCGATGCCAACTGCCAAGGCTCAGTTCTACCTGGACACGAATCGCACCATCGCCGAGATCTCGCCCCTGGTTTTCGGCGGCTTCGCCGAACACATGGGCCGCTGCATCTACGGAGGCATCTACGACCCGGCCTCGCCCCACGCCGACGAGCGCGGCCTGCGGCGGGACGTGCTTGCGGCCCTGCGCGAGCTCAATTTCCGCATCATCCGCTACCCCGGTGGTAATTTCCTCAGCGGCTACAACTGGCTGGATGGCGTCGGGCCGCGCGCGAGTCGTCCCACGCGGCGTGACCTAGCCTGGCGCTCGCTCGAACCCAACCAGTTCGGCACCGACGAGTTTATGGTTTTCTGCCAGGCGCTTGGCGTCCGGCCGATGCTGGGCACCAACCTGGGCACGGGCAGTATCCAGTCGGCGGCGGACCTGGTCGAATACTGCAATGGCGAACCGGGCTCCTACTACTCCGACCTGCGCGCGGCCAACGGCCACGCCGAGCCATACGGTGTCGAATACTGGTGCCTGGGCAACGAAATGGACGGTCCCTGGCAGATCGGCCACCTGGAGGCGAACGAGTATGGCCTGAAGGCACGTGAGGCGGCCAAGCTGATGCGCCTGCAGGACCCATCGGTCAAGTTGATCCTGGCCGGCTCGTCCAACACGATGATGCCGACTTACCCGGAGTGGGATCGGGTAGCTCTCGAGACCTGCTGGGAGCTGGTCGACTATCTGTCGATGCACTACTACGCGGGCAATCGCGAGGACGATACCGCCAGCTATCTGGCGCAGGCGCTGCAGTTCGAGGCGCATGTCGACACCCTGGCCAGCACCTTGCGCTACGTGAAGGCGCGCCGGCGCAGCCGGCATGATGTCTACCTCTCGTGGGATGAGTGGAACGTGTGGTACAAGGCCCAAGAGATGGACGGCCATTGGACCCAGGCGCCGCATCTGATCGAAGAAGTCTACAACCTGGAGGACGCCCTGGTCGTGGCGCAGTGGCTGAACGTGTTCCTGCGCAAGGCGGACGTGCTCAAGATCGCCTGCCTGGCGCAGGTCGTCAATATCATCGCGCCGCTGCTCACCACCAGGGAGGGCTTGCTCAAGCAGAGCACGTTCTACCCCTTCATGCTGATGAGCAAGTTCGCCCACGGCCAGTCGCTTTCCGTGGCGACCAAGGCGCCATCGGTGGCGACGGCGAAGTTCGGCGATGTGCCCGCCCTGGATGTGTCGGCGAGTTACGACCCGGCCGGCGGCGAGACGGCGATCTTCGTCGTCAACCGCAGCCAGAGCGACGCAGTGAGCACCCAGATCATCTGGCAGAGCCAGGCGCCGCACCGGGTGGAGGCGGTTTACCGGGTGGCCGGCACCGACCCGAAGGCCGGCAACAGTTTTGCAGACCCGAACGTGGTGATCGCCCACCAGGTAGTGGCGCCAACCTTTGACGGCAATGAGCTCGTGCTCGAGCTGCCGCCATTGTCCTTCACCGTGATCAACACCCGCTAGCCGGCGATGCGCTAGCGACCTTCCTCAATAAGCCAGGCTGACGGCCTGCCGCACAAACTCGTCGCCGGCCAGGTGCTTGAGGATGAAGTCCCCCACGTCGGCGCGCGAGATCAGCGCCCGGGGCAGCGCGACGGCCGGGTCGGTGACGCAACGATAGACACCCGTATGCGGGCCGTCGGTCAGCGCGCCGGGCCGCACGATAATCCAGTCCAGTCCACTCTCGCGGATCACCTGCTCCTGGACCTCCTTTTCCGCCAGCGTTTCCCTGAGGTCGACGGCGAGCACCGCAAGGGTCTGGCCGAGCTGTGTCCGGCTCTCGCCAACCCCCAGCGTGGTCACGCAGAGGAGGCGCGGCACGCCGTGCTGCCGCATGGCCGCGCAGATGTGCGCGGTGGCCTGGGGCAAGATCCACTCGTCGCCCTCGCGCGTCCCCAGGGCAGAGATCACGACGTCGTGGCCGGCGACCGCTTCGCTCACCGCGGCCGCGTCAAGCGCATCCCCGACGAACACGACCAAGTTGGCCTGCCGGGGAGTGGCTGCAGCAGGAGACCGCCCGGAGGCGGGGCGCGCGAAGGCGGGGCGCGCGAAGGCGGTCACCTGATGCCCCTGCTCCAGCGCCAGGCGCACGACCTGCCTGCCCGTTCCTCCCGTGGCGCCGAACACCAACAGCCTCAACGTAACCTCCACTCCCGACAACGTGCTGTCCACCTAGCCTTCGGCCCAAACGGCTCCGCGCTTTATTGTCCGGCACGGCGTCAGGCGGCGGTGTGTGCTAAGCTCCAATGGCCGTCGACGAATGCACAAAGTGTGCCCTCGTGCAGACGCGCCCAAAGAACCTTTTACTTTTTTTGCCCCCTTGACAACCTGGCCTGCCAGTGATAAGCTGCAAATCGATTTGTAAAAGGATTTGCAAATCGTTTCATCAGATTCCACGGGCCGAGGAGCGTGATGGCGACGATCAAGGCGGTGGCGGAACGGGCCGGTGTCTCGGTCACCACGGTCTCGCATGCCCTCAACCGGCCGGAGCGTGTCACTCCAGAGCTGCGGGAACGGGTGACCAGGGCCGCTGCCGAGCTCGGGTATCAGCCGAATCCCATCGCCCGCAGCTTGCGCACCGGCCGCACCGGCCTGGTGGCCATGATCATCCCCGACATCTGCAACCCGTTCTTTCCCGAGGTGACGCGCGCGGCCCAGGACGAGCTTGCCACGGCCGGTTTCGACACCGTAATCTACAACACGGATGTGCCGGCCGGCATGGCGCCGACCTACCTGGGCCATTACCTGCGCCAATTGGCTCCCAAGCGCTTCGATGGGGCGATCATCGCCGACCCGGCGACACTGGACACCGAAGGTGTGTTCGAGCGCCTGATGGTTCCCGGCGTCTACATCGGACACCCCTTCCCGTCGGTCATCGACTATGTGGCCGTGGACGAGTATGCGATCGGCTACGAAGCCACCTCATACTTGATCGGCCGCGGTCACCGGCGCGTGGCCCACATCACCGGAGAACCGCGCTTCTTCTCGGCCTGCGAGCGGCGCCGCGGCTATCTCGCAGCCCTGGCCGACCACGGACTGCCGGAGGACGAGCAGCTGATCTATCCCGGCACCTTCTTGCGGGCGGCCGGCTCCGCCGGCATTCGCCGCCTGCTGTCGCTTGACCGGCCGCCTACGGCGGTTTTCGTCGCCAGCGACGTGATGGCCATCGCTGCCTTGGGCACCGCTTATGACCTGGGGCTGCGGGTGCCCGATGACCTGGCCATCATAGGCGTCGACAACATCCAGGAATCGTCTGACGTGCGGCCGATGCTGACCACGGTGGACCACAACGGGCGGACGCTCGGCCGGGTAAGCGCCCAACTGCTGCTGCGCCGGCTGGGGGGCGAGAAACCGGCCCAGCCTGAGGCGGTCATCGTGCCGCATCAGATCGTCGAACGCGCCTCGGCATAAGCCGGCGCTGCCACTCTGCGCTCGTGACAAGGGAGGAAGTTATGCGGATTGGGCCGTATGGCGGTCTCCTGGCAGGCCTCACCCACGCTCGTGCGGCGCGCTCGGGGCGCGCTTCGAGTTGGGACCAGAGCGGTCGCAACGAAGACGCCTGGATCATCATGCCCGGCGAGACCGCCCTGCTGGCGGACCTCGAGGGTCCGGGGTGTATCACGCACATCTGGATGACCCAGTTCTGCCGCCGGGCCATGGGCCCGGGGCTGTTCCCGGCCGAGCAGTTGCGAAAGATCGCACCGGCGATCGAGGTCGATAACTCCCTGGGCGTCAATTGGGAGGTGAACGACCCGGACTACTATCGCAAAATGCTTCTGCGCATCACCTGGGACGACCAACCCCATCCGAGCGTGCTCGTGCCGCTGGGCGACTTCTTCGGCATCGGCCATTCGATCGCCGGGAACTATGCGTCGCTCCCCTTCACCGTTTCGGCTCGCGAAAGCGAGCGCAACAAGTTTGGCGGAGCGGCGGCCCTCAACTGTTACCTGCAGATGCCGTTCAACCGGCGGGCGCGTATCGAGATCGAGAACCAGAGCGACCTCCCCTACGGCCAGTACTTTTACATTGACTACGAGCTCTATCCCGAGCCGCTGTCGGACGACAGCCTCTATTTTCACGCCCAATGGCGGCGCAGCAACCCGTGTCCGGGGTGGGGCCCCGAGATCGAGGTCAACAGCCCCGAGGCTAACACCCTTGCCAACCGCGATGGCGCGGGGAACTACGTCATCTTGGAGGCCGAAGGCCGCGGCCACTACGTGGGCTGCAACCTGTCGGTGGCGCATTTCCAGGGCACCTGGTGGGGCGAGGGCGACGACATGATCTTCGTCGACGGTGAGACCTGGCCGCCCAGCCTGCACGGCACGGGCAGTGAGGACTACTTCGGCCAGGCCTGGGGCATGCAGGGCAACGCCTTCCCGATGAATGGCTCGGCCTTGTACGACGGCGACGTGCCCGGCTACCAGGTCAGCTACCGCTTTCACCTGGTCGACCCGGTGCGCTTCTCCGAGAGCATCCGGGTGACCATGGAACATGGCCACGCCAATCACCTGGCCGACGACTGGTCGTCGACGGCATACTGGTACCAGACGCTGCCCGGCAAGCCGTTCGATATCCTTCCGGTCGAGCAGAGACTGCCGTTGCACCGCGCGGCCGCGAGCCCGGAGGCGTCTGCGGCGCCGGCCCCGTTGGTCGAGCTCTCAGACGAGATGCGTCAGATCAAAGCCGCGTGGCAAGCGCGGTACGATCAATGGCTTGAGGCCCGGGGCGAGCAGGTTGCCCAGCGGGCCGCCGATGTCCGCGAATTCTCGCGCGGGAACGTCGAGCAGGCGCACCGCGTCCGCCAGGCGGCGAGCGCCGGGCGCCGCAGGGCTGATTGCCCGGCTCGGCCGGGTTCAGAAGGAGGAAAATGACCGGATGAGGCGCGAATGACAGAATGTAGACCAGAGTGGCAGGAATGCAGGCCATGCTCTACCATGAAGACCCATTCGTAGGTAACAGCCAGGATTGGCATTAAGCAGACCAGGCAGGATAAGGAGGCATACCATGGCGGAAGATCGAAAGCCCCGGCGGTACTCGCGCCGTGAGGTCCTGAAGATTTGGATGGGAGCCGGTTTGTCGTTGCCCGTCGTCGGCGGCGCGCTGGCCGCCTGCACCACCGTTCCGGCGGGGGCGCCCGCACCCACCGCGCCGAGCGGAGGCGGCGCTGCTGCCGCGCCAACCACGGCCGCTGCCGCGCCGGCCGCCGGGTCCGTCACCCTGCAGTTTTGGAAGTTCGTCGACGAGACTCCGGACAAGCTTATCAAGCAGTGGACCGACCAGTGGAACACTGACAACCCTGCCACGCAGGTCGCCTTCCAGACGTTCCCCTTCGATCAGTACACCGGTCCCAAGCTCACGACGGCCTTTGCCGCCGGCGCCCCGCCGGACATCTTTTGGATCAGCGCCGGCGACTTCCTGCGCTACGTCAACCAGAAGAGCGTGCTCGCGCTGCCCTCCGATCTCGTCGGCAGCATGAAGCAGGACTTCAGCGAGGCTGCCATCGCCGCGCTGACGGTGGCGGGCGAGATGTACGGCATGCCGATCGAGCAAGAGCCGGTGGCGCTTTACTACAACACGGACATGTTCTCCCAGGGCGGCGTTCAGCCGCCGCAGACCTGGACCGAGATGGTCGACGCGGCCACCAAACTCAAGACCGACCAGGTGGCCGGCATCGTGGTCGAGCCGGCACAGGGGGTGTACCAGAACTTCACCTGGTACCCGTTCCTCTGGAGCGGCGGAGGCGATGTCGTCAACGCCGACTGGACCAAGGCGACCATCGACCAGGCGCCCGGCGCCAATGCCTATCAGTTGTGGGGTGACCTGATCACGAAAGGGTTGGCGCCGTCGAAGCTGCCCACCGGCACCAACGACATTGCTCCGTTCGGCACCGAGAAGGCTGCCATGCAGGTCTGCGGCTTCTGGGCCGTGCGCGCGATGAACGAGCAGTACCCGGACGTCAACTACAGCGTTGTCAAGATCCCGATCCCGGATGGCGGCAAGTACGTGACCGTTTACGGCGGTTGGAGCCAGCAGGTTAGCAGGGGCTCAAAGAACGCCGAGGCGGCGCTGAAGTTCACGCAGTGGATGTGGTTTGGCGATCCCAACCGGGAGGTCGATTGGTTCACGAAAGTGAACACCAAGTTCTGCCCACGCAAGACAGTGCTGGAGGTTGCCAAGGACTTCTACCAGCAGGGCAAGAACGCGATCTTCACCAACGACGTCATGCCCACGGCGCGCGCCGAGCCGCGCTTCCCGCCGGAGATCGTCAAGGCGGTCGGCGATGGGCTGCAGGCAGCCATGTTCAAGGGTATGTCGGGGCAGGACGCCGCCAACCAGGCGGCCGCCACGATCAACGACTTTCTGGGCACCTACTCCGGCGCACACTGAGTCCGGGCTGCAGGACCTGGCACCCCCGGTGGAAGGCTCCCACAACGAAGGGCCCTTCCGCCGGGACGCAAGATCAAGAGGGAACTACCATGGCAAAGTCGCTGCCGGTCCGCTCCGGGTCACGGCTCAAGCAGCGCCAGCTCGAAGCCTTGACGGGCTATCTCTTTCTCGCGCCCGACGTGATCGGCCTGCTGGTTTTCATCGCCGTCCCCATCGTCTACGCCTTGTGGATGAGCCTGCACAGTTGGGACGCGATCGGTCCGATGGTGTGGGTCGGACTGAAGAACTATAGCCAGATGCTGCGCGACACCCAGTGGCACGAGGCGTTGCAGATCACGCTGATCTATACCGTCGTCTTCGTGCCGCTGCTCTTCGCCCTGTCGTTGAGCGCGGCGCTGCTGATCCAACAAAAACTGGTCGGGCGCGCCGTCTTCCGCACGGCCTATTTCAGTCCGGTGGTGTTCTCGTTGGTGGTCGCGGCTATCATGTGGAGCTACATTTTTGACCAGCAGAGCGGCCTGCTGAACTACCTCCTGCACTTTATCGGCATCAAGCCCCAGGCCTGGCTGGGGTCGGCTAAGCTGGCCCTTCCGTCGGTGATCACAGTCAGTCTGTGGGCCGGGGTCGGATATTACATGGTGATCTTTCTGGCCGGCCTGCAGGATATCCCACGTGACTACTATGAGGCGGCCCGCATCGACGGTGGATCGGGCTGGCAGATCTTCTGGCGCATCACCCTGCCTCTGCTGCGGCCGACCAGCATCTTCGTCCTGATCACGACCACCATCAGCGCGCTCCAGGTCTTCGACCAGGTCTATGTGCTGACTCGCGGCGGTCCGGCCAACGCTACCCAGGTGAGCGTCTATTACATCTACCTGCAGGCGTTCCAGCTCACGCACATCGGCTATTCGTCGGCGCTGGCTTTCGTGTTGTTTGCCATCATACTCGTGTTGTCGTTGGTCCAGTTGCGGTTCTTCCGATCGGGCGAGGTGAGCTAGAACGATGAGTAGGATTCCCCTTCCTGCGTCCACGACGGATAGGCCGGCCCCCAGGGTCGTGCAGCGGCGCGGCCCGCGCTGGCTTAGCCAGGTCCCCTTGCACTTGCTCGCGTTCCTCTGGTTGGTGCTGACCGTGGGTCCGATGGTGTGGATGCTCTCTGCCTCCCTGAAGTCACCAGGAGACGTGCTGCGCTTCCCACCGTCGCTCATCCCGAGCAGCCCGCAGTGGCACAATTATCGCGACGTGTTCACCACCGTGCCGTTCCTGCGCTACATCGGCAATTCGGCTTTCGTGGCTGTGACGGTGACGTTAGCCGGGCTGGTGCTGCACTCGATGGCCGGATACTCGTTGGCGCGCCTGCGCTTCCCAGGACGCAATCTGATCTTCCTCGGCATCCTGAGCACCTTGATGGTGCCTTTCGCCGTCCTGCTGATCCCGCAGTTCATCCTCGTGAAAAACCTGGGCTGGCTGAATACCTACGCCGGGCTGATTGTGCCCGCGATCCCACACGCCTTCGGTATCTTCCTGCTGCGCCAGTTCTACATGGGCCTGCCCGGCGAGCTGCAAGAAGCCGCCATCGTAGACGGCGCTACACCGGCCGGAGTGTTCTGGCGTATTGCACTGCCGCTATCCAAACCGATCATGGCGACGCTGGCCGTGTTCTTCTTCCTGGCCAACTGGAACAACTTCCTGTGGCCACTGGTCATCACCCAGTCGTCTGCCAAGTGGGTGATCCAGATCGGTATTACCCAGTTTGTGGGTGAACACGGGACGGCGTGGAACATGATCATGGCGGCCTCCGTGATCGCTGCCGTCCCCACCTTGCTGCTGTTCTTCTTCTTGCAGCGCTATATCGTCGAGGGTATCAAGATGACCGGAATCAAGATGTGACGGAGCAGGCACGTGAACCCTGAGGTCCCGGCGCCTGGCGCTGGCGGCGCATCGGATACACATCACTTGAGGGCGACTGCACACGACAAGATCCCGCGCATCGAGCCACCGGACCGCCCGATTCCGGCCGCCTTTGGCACGGCAGTGGCCGGCCTGATCGAGCAGGTGGGCCAGCGGCTGAGGCCCAACCATCCCCGGATCGCCTGGACCTTTGCCCGCTGTTACCGCAACGCTCTGGCCACCACGTCGGAGGAGTTGGGCGACGGCACCACCTTCGTGTCGGCTGGCGACATCCCCAACATGTGGCCGCGCGACGCAGTCGGGCAGTTCCGGCCCTACGTCAGGCTGGCGCGCGCCGATCCGGCCCTGGCTCGCGTGATCCGCGGCGTCATCAGGCGCTTGCTGGCGTACATCCTTATCGACCCGTATGCCAATGCCTTCAACAAGCAGCCGGATGGGTATCATTACTGGCCCGATGACCGGCCGGTCCCGGGCCCGTGGATCCGCGAGCGCAAGTGGGCACTGGACTCGTTCGGCATGACGCTGCAGTTGCTCAAAGACTACCTGCACGCGACCCGTGATCGAGAACTGTGTGACGCGACCCTCCATGAGGCCCTGCGTGCGATGGTCGACGTGATGCAGACCGAACAGGACCATGACCGGCGCTCGGCCTACACGTTCGAGCGCGACGATCCCGACCATCCCGGCGACACGCTGGCCTTCGGCGGGCGCGGCACTCGCAGCAACTTCACAGGGATGGTCTGGTCGGCCTTCCGGCCCAGCGACGACCCGTGCACCTTCGGCTATCACATCCCCTCGAACATGATGGCCGCTGACGGGCTCGGCTGCCTGGCGGAGTGCGCTTCTCGGGCCTACGGCGACGAAGAGCTGGCAGGTCGGGCCCGGCGCCTGGAGCAAGACATCCGCTTCGGCATCGAGACCTACGGCGTGGTCGACCATCCGCGTTTCGGCCGCATCTACGCCTACGAGACCGACGGCTTCGGCAACTACCTCCTCATGGACGACGCCAACTACCCGAGCCTGCTCTCGATCCCGTACCTTGGTTACCGGCCGGCCTCAGACGCACTATACCGGCGCACGCGTGCTTTCGTCTTGAGCGCCGATGATCCCTGTTACGTCGAGGGCAGCCAGGCGAGGGGCATGGGCAGCGCCCATCCCTACAACCCGGCGCCGGATCGTTACGTCTGGCCCCTCGGACTCATCATGCAAGGACTCACCGCCGCCAGCCCGCTCGAGCAGTGGTCGATGATCGAGATCCTGGTAGCGACCACGGCGGGTACCGGGTACATGCACGAGGCCTTCCACGCCGACCACCCCGAGCAGTTCATCCGAGCCTGGTGCCCGTGGTCGAACAGCCTGTTCGGCGAGTTGGTCTTGCGCTGGCTGTCGCAAGACGGGGCCGGCCTAAATCTTTGGGAGGAGAGCTAATGACAAGCGATTTCGGCGCGCTCGGGCTGGGCTTGAGCGGGCTGCCGCTACTCACGGGCTGGCGGACGCGCTCAATCTCGCCCGAGAATCCGACCGGCGCCAAAGGGCACGGAGGCAGGGCGGTTCCGGATCCGAGCGACCCCGACCTCTCGTATTCGGGGGCCGCCGAGCGCCTGGGGCAGGGCTGGAAGGTGCGGCCCTTCGTCAAGCCCCATGCCGGAGAAAGCCTGACGCTGATGGACGTGGATGGTCCAGGGTTCATTCAGCACATCTGGATGGCAACCGAGACGAGCTGGCAGGGGCACGGGCGGGCCTGCGTGCTGCGTTTCTACTGGGACGACGAGGACAGCCCCTCGGTGGAGGTGCCGCTGACCGACTTCTTCGCGGTCGGCCACGATCTGTTCGCGCCCGTCAACTCGCTGGCGGTCGTCGTCAACCCTGCGTCAGCCCTCAACTGCTACTGGCCGATGCCGTTCCGCAGGCACGCACGTATTACCTTCGCCAATGAGTCTGGGCGCGATCTGGAGCTGCTGGCTTACCAGATCACTTATGCGGAGACCCCTCTTCCCGACAATGCCGCCTATTTCCATGCCCAGTGGCGCCGTTCGGTGACCGAGCGCGCGCACCCAGGCCACACTATCCTTGAGGGTGTGCGAGGCCAGGGCCGCTATGCCGGCACTTTTCTGGCCTGGACGCAGCTCTCAGACGGTTGGTTCGGCGAGGGCGAGATCAAGTTCTACCTGGATGGTGACCGGGACTTTCCTACCATCTGCGGCACCGGCACCGAGGACTACTTCTGCGGCAGCTACGGTTTTCCTGCCGTCTACACCACGGCGTACAGTGGCATGACGCTCAAACACGCCGGCGGCGACGGCCCGCCCAAGTGGAGCCTTTACCGCTGGCACATCAACGACCCGATTTGCTTTCAAGAGGACTTGAAGGTGACCATCCAGGCCCTGGGCTGGTGGCCGGACCGGCACTACCAGCCGCTGGCGGACGACATTTGCTCGGTCGCCTACTGGTACCAAAACGAGCCGCATGCTGGCTTCCCGCCGTTCCCGGCAGTCGAGCGGCGCTGGCCACGCTAAAATGGGTGAGCCAATGGCTGAACGAGTGAGGGGTTACATCAGCCGGCGCCGGTTTCTGGCGCGATGCGGCGCCGCGGCTACCCTGGTCGGACTGTCGGCGGCAGGGGTAGCCTGCCAGGCGCCTGCCACGCCTGCGGGAGGTGCGCCCGGCAGTGTCCCGCCTGGCGCGCCGGCCGGGGCCGGCAACGCGTCGCCGGGCGTGCAGGTGACCGCCTCCACCGCCCCGGCTGCGCTGGCCCTCAAGGGCGTGTCTGAAGTAACACAGGTGGCGAAGCTGCTGGGTGAGAACGCCATCAACGACACCCCGGCGCGCTGGGGCCTCTACGGCGCGGACCTGGGCAGCATGTTCGACCTGGGCGACCGGCTCTACATGGTGTTCGGCGACTCCTTCGGCTGCTGCATTCCGGGCACGGGCGGTCCGGGCGGGGCCGGTGACTGGCGCAGCAACACGATGGCGGTCATTGCCGACCGCGACCCGCGCGATGGGCTGACCTTTGAGGACATGATCACCGACCGGCCGGGCCACGCGGCGCAACTGCTGGGCGGCGGACCCGAGGACGTGACGGTCATCCCCACCTATGGCACGGGCTTGGGAGACCGGATGTACCTGCACTACATGGCCGTTGCCCAATGGGGGCAGCCGGGTTATTGGACGCTCAACCGAGCGGGCCTCGCTTACTCAGACGACCGCGGCCACACCTGGACCATGGACCCCAACCTGCGCTGGGCCGGCGACAGTAACTTCGGCCAGGTGGCTTTCGTCAAGTTCGAGGACCTTCTCTATCTGTTTGGCATCCCGGGCGGCCGCCACGGAGCCGTGAAACTGGCGCGGGTAGAACAGGGTTCGGTGCTAGATAAAGCCGCTTATCGCTACTTCGCCGGGCTCCAGGACGGGTCACCAGAGTGGAGCCCACTCGAGGAGCGTGCCCTGGCCATCGCCGGTCCACCGGTCGGCGAGCTCTCGGTTATTTGGAACGCCTTCCTGGGCCGATGGATCATGACCTATCTCGACGAGGACCGGGCCGAGCTGGTGATCCGCGAGGCGCCCCGGCTATGGGGCCCGTGGAGCGAGGCGCTCCTGCTCGCGTCCAGCAAGGATTACCCGAGTCCCTACGGCGCCTACATGCACCCCTGGTACGTCGAGGCGAACGGGGAGATCATCTACTTCGCCATGTCGATGTGGGGCCCGTACGCCGTCTTCTGGATGCGCGCTCGGCTGATCAGGGCGTAGGCCCTGCCGCGCTGTCTGCCCTCAACGGCAGCTGGACCGGAGCCTCCAGGCAGCAGTGGGCTCAGCTCCTGCTTGTCAGCCAGCCCCGGACGGCCGCCAGCGCCTCCGGGTCCAGCTCTGTGTCTGGGCCGTTGTAGCCGGCCAATATCTGTTCGGGCGACAGAGTTGCCGGCGAGACAGCCAGGTGCTTGATGACGTGGTTGGCGTTCTCCGGATAGCCGAAAGTGAAGTTGGTGCGGCCGGCCACGGCCTGCTCGAGCGGGCCGCCGTCGGCCTGCCAGCTTACCTGCAGATCCTTCTTGCCGATCAAGACCAGCACCGGTGCGCGCACCTGGGCCAGCCAGGCGGCCGCGTCGGCCACCCACAGCTCGCGGCCAAAGGGCAGGTTGATCGGGCTGGCGAGGCTCCGCAGCAGCAGCAGCACACCTTCTGGCAGGCTGGGGTCCGGTGACACCGGCTCCCCAGCCTCGAAGGCGGCGATGGCGGCGTCGTAGGCTGCGATCATCTCGGTTCCGTTGGGCAGGCCCGCCAGTTGGGCCACGATTTGAGAACGGCCGACCGCGCCGACCGGCCGGCCTGGTGGCGCGATCAGGACCAGCCCGGCGAACGGGATCTCGGGCGAGTGGATCTGGTAGTTGAGCGCATGCAGTGCCCCCTCGCTGTTGGTCAGGGCGAAGATGTGGGCCGGGTCGACGCCGGGGGCGTTCGCCAGCTCGTGCACGGCGCCGGTCAGCTCGTCCAGGTGACTCTGTAGGCTGACCTTGCCCGAGAGGCGGGCCAGGTTCTCGGCCGCGTGCGGGCCGGCCGACCGCTTGTCATAACGCAGCGAGGCGAAACCGTCGGCCGCCAATCCCTCCGCCAGCAGCCGGCCGCTGCCGTTGGTGCCGGAGATGAGGGGCGAGTTCCAATCGCGGTCGGTGGGGCCGCTGCCGGCCACCAACACCAGCGCCGGAAACGGCCCCGATCCAGCCGGCATCACCAGCGTCCCGTACATCGTCGTGTCGTCCAGAGGCCAGTCGACTTCCCTGCTCGACACCGCTCCTTCGTTTGCCATCTTCTGATCCCTTCTTGGCTGGTTTTGTCCGCTGCCGGCGAGACTTGGCGGCGGCCTCGGGCGCCATTCTACACCGCCGGAGAGGCTTCCCGGAAATTGCCCGGATCATTTTCTCCCAAAGTCCGCCGGTATCTCGCCCCAGGCGCCGGTCTCCCACTTGAGCAGCTTGTTCGCATACTCGTTGTCGCGCAGCCAGGTCTCCGCGCGCTCGACGAGCTCGAAAAGCGGCGCGTTCACGGCATCCCGTGCCAGCTTCGTGCGGCACTTTCCGAGCTTGACCCAGATCAGCGCGATCGCCGAGTCCGAGTAGATGGGCGCCGCGATGCTGCCCTGTTTGAAGAGCGCCAGGGCGTGCACGATCGCGAGGAACTCCCCGATGTTGTTCGTGCCTTTGGCGAAAGGCCCTTGCCTGAACACTTCGCGGCGCGTCCCGACGTGCACGCAGCGATACTCGACCGGTCCCGGGCTGCCACTGCAGGCCGCGTCGACGGCGTAACTCTCGACGATCGGCCGACCGGCGACTGGAAGGCGCGGCTGGCGCGGGCGGGGAGGGGGACGGCGCCCGGCGTAGTCTTCCGGCCGGCCCCGCAGGGCCTCCTCGGCCTCAACCTGGCCGGCAAACGACATGTACCTTGCGCCGGGAAATCCATCGATTTGCGCCGAACACTCCTCCCACGTCTGGTAGATGCCCGGATGCCGTCCTTTCCACACCACGTAGTACTTCTGTTTCTTGCCCATGCTTGCCTTCAGATCTGGACTGGTCAGTGCGGGCAGAGCTCGCCAACTGCCGACCACAACCGCCTCGGACTCCGCTCTAGTTGCACGCCATCGAGCGCAGGGGAAATGATAACGTCATGCGGCAAGTGCGTCAATCGAACGCTGGTCGTTTTGTCCATGGTTGGGTAGCCGCCGAGCATCTTCTGCCAGATCTCCGCGCTCACTGGGCGCTCGTTGTGGTAGAATAGCCCTGTCAGGCGGGAGCAAAGCATGCCAATCCCTGTCACGCGCCGGGTCCTCATGATCATCCATAATCCCGTGCTGCGCAGCCAGCGCGGCGTGAGGTTGCGGGACTATTTCCGTTGGAACGATCCTGATCGGCTGGCGGACGGCTTTATCGACGACGTGTGGAACGCGAGCTTTGGCTATGCGCGCTTCCAGGTCGCCGAACGCGTCGTAGTCGACGGTTTCCCTATCAAGGCCGACGGATTCGAGTATGACGAGCGCAGCTATCTCGAGGCGGGGCGGCGTGGGCGCTTCCACCAACCCGACCTGGTCGACTATGGCGCCTTACTGGCCGCCCAGGACGTGCTGGGCAAGGTTGGCGCGGGCGCGATCGACGAGGTGTGGCTGTTCGGCTTCCCCTACTGCGGCTATTACGAGTCGGTGATGGGCGGTCCCGGCGCCTTCTGGTGCAACGGCCCGGCCCTGGCCGGCAGCGAGGCGGCCAGACGGCGCTTCGTGGTGATGGGCTTCAATTACGAGCGCGGTGTGGGCGAAATGTTGGAGGACCTGGGCCACCGCGCCGAGTTGATCCTGACCCGGGTCTTCGCCGGCAGGGACGGGGCAGGGGGAGGGGACGAGGATCTCTTCGCCCGTTTCACGCGCTACGACAAGATCGCGCCCGGCCGGGCCGAGTGTGGCAATGTCCACTTCGCGCCCAACAGCCAGGCGGATTACGAGTGGGGCAACCCCCGTCCGGTGCTGAGCCGCTGCGATGCCTGGCGGGCTTTCCCCGACCTCTCGGCCCCACCCCACCTCGTGGACTGCAGCGAGTGGGGCGATGGCGACATGCGCCTGCATCACCTGTGGTGGCTGCGCCATTTTCCGCACGTCGACGGCGAGTCGGGCGGTGTCGCGCACAACTGGTGGCAGTATGTGATCGACCCGAACACGGTCGGTGGGTGAGCTGAACGGCGCCGACCGCTCACTGGCGCGCGGCGAGTGCCGGTGAAGCATCTCCAGCAGGGACTGAGCAGATCAGATTACAGGGGGTGACGCGATGGCAAGTGGAAAGGACCGGCGGGCAAAACCCAACGGTCACGGGCAGGGCGGCCACCCGGACGGAGGGCCTGCGAGCAGCGCGGAGCCGACGAGCGGCGCGGCGAAAAGCAGTGCGGCGGACGGCGGAGCACGAGCCGGCGGCGCGCCATCGAGCGGCGATGAGGGCGTGCGGGTGGTGGTGGGAGAGGTGCTCTCCGGCGCCGAGGGCCGGGTATTTGAACCGGGAGTCCAGGCGGGGCAGGACCTGACGCTCGCAGACAGCGTCACGCTGGCGGCGGTCGCCGGTCGGGACATCGCTCTAGACGACAGCGCGGCGGGTGTTGTCGTGGCCGGCCGTGACCTGCACGTGCTCGAGTCGGCGGTGCTGGTGGCCCAGGCCGGCGGCGATCTTCAGTTGCAGAACAGCCGTGCGGCAGGTTACCTCGCCGGCCGGAATATCCAGGTCGCCGGAAGTGGCGGCGCGGCCTACATCGCGGGCGGGAACATGGAGGTCGAGGGCAGCGGCGGTGCGGCCTACGTGGCCGGTGGGGACCTGCAGGTGACGAACGGAGGCGGGGCGGCCTTGATCGCCGGGCGGGACGTGCAGGTGACCAACGGTGGCGGAGGATTCATGGCGGCTGGGCGCGACCTGAGCGTGGTCTATGCGCCAACCACCTGGCCGGCCGGCGCCCTGCTGCTGGCGGCGCGCAATGCCTGGGTTCAACGGGGCAGCATCGGCGTCTTGATCTCGAACAGGGCGGTGGTGGACCGCGACGGCCAGGTCCTCCTGCACGTCCAACTGCCCGGCTTCATGGGCGGTGCCGCCGGCGCAGCCGTCGACGCCGTGCTGGCGTTGACCGACGGGCTGTTGGGCTGGCTGGAGGGCTGAAGCAGGGAGCCCGGCGATCGAGGTCGGCGGGCTCCCGTGGCAGGTTCAGCCGCCAGGATGCCGGGGCGCTGCTGCGATGTCCGGCAGGACCTGGATGGGGGCGCGGGTGTGGGTGGCTCGTGATCCCACGGCCATCGATCACTCCTTTGCAGCGGCGCGACCGGACACACGCCTACGTTGTGACCGGTCGAGCCGCTCGTAGGGCCTGGCCGACAGCAGCCACCGTACGCTCCACGTCGCGCTCGTTCGTTTGCCAGTTGCAGACCGAGACGCGCATACAGCGCCGGCCGCGCCAGGTGGTGCCGCCGAAGAAGGCTTCGCCCGTCTGCAGGATGCGGGCTATCACCTCGTCGGTATGCCGGTCCTGTTCGGCGTCCGTCGCTCCGGGCCGCGGATCCGGGAAGCGCACCAGGCCCTGGTTGATTTGCGGCTCCCACACGACTTCCGCGCCAGGGAGCGAGCCGATGCGCATGACCAGCTCGTGAGCGTAGTGGCAGGAGCGGTCCACCAGATCGGCCACGCCGCCTCGGCCCAACTCGCGCAGCGCGGCGTAGGTCGCTACACCCCGCCCGCGCCGTGACCATTCGGGGTTCCAGTCGAACTCGTCACGCACGCCCTCGGCATGCGTCAGGTAGCTGGCGCGTTGTGACAGCGAGCCGTGGTGGGGCGCGGGATCGGCCACGAAGGCGTAGCCGCAGTCGTAGGGTACGTTGAGCCACTTGTGGCCGTCGGTCACCCACGAATCGGCCTCCTCGACGCCGGCAAGTAGACGCCGATAGGCCGGACTGGCGGCAGCCCACAGGCCGAACGCGCCGTCGACATGTACCCAAGCGCCGTGGGCATGGGCGAGCGGGATAAGCGCGGCGAACGGATCGAAAGCGCCTATGTTCAGATCGCCCGCCTGCATGAGGACGATGGTCGGGCGGTCGGGCTCAGCTTCCAGCGCGGCGGCGAGCGTGCCCTCCGGCAAACGTCCGGCCTCGTCGACCGGCAGATCGCTCACGCAAGCGGTCCCGAGCCCGAGCAGGCGCAAGGCGCGCTCGCAGGTGCCGTGCCGCTGATCACTGGTGAGGACACGGATCGGCGGGGCGCCAGCGAGGCCCTGGCGCTCGACGTCCCAGCCGCGGCGGGCCAGCAAGGCATGGCGCGCCGCCGCCAGGCCGACCACGTGGGCCATCTGCGAGCCGGTGACGAGGGCGAAACTGGCACCGGCCGGAAGCCCGAGCAGATCCTTCAGCCAGGCGCCGCAGACTTCCTCGATCACCGCCTCGGCAGGTCCGGTGGCGTAAAGCCCGGCATTCTGGTCCCAGGCCGTCGTCAGCCAGTCCGCGGCCACCGAGGCCGGCGTCGAGCCGCCGATCACCCAGCCGAAGAACCGGCCGCTGGCGCTGCCCAGCAGTCCACCTGCCACTCCGGCGGCCAGCTCGTCGATCACCTGCGCTGGGGGCAGGCCGTCATCCTGCAAGGGTTTCGCCAGGCGCCGGCGCAACTCGTCGAGCGTGGCGGTGGCCGCGACCGGCGCGTGATCCAGGTTCTCAAGGTGGGCCAGTGCGTGTGCGAAAGCCCGTTCGAGAACGGGCCGGTAGAGCGCTTCGTTGGGGGCGTCGTCCCTATCCATTTTGCTCCCTCCAGTTAGAGTCACGCGTTAGACGGTGCATAGGCGCCCAATGGTTACATGCTTACGGCTTGGGTGGGTTAGTTAAGCCGCCAAGATGGTGTATCATGGCGGAACTGGAGCAACATGAGCCCATACACAAACCCGGTGACCCGTGGGATGCCGTACGCGCTTGTTCCCTGCGCCTGGGCTGGTGGCACTGACTGCCCGGGCACGCGTCATCTTAAAGAAACCCGTACCCATATCGGTATTGCTGCCAGCAGAGCCGCCACTGATTCGGAAGGAGGGTCGACCATGTCCGTCACGACGAACGATTCCACTCGAGGACTCCCACCTGGCTATCGGGAAGTCTTGTATTGGCGGATCAGCGACAAGCGTTGGCAGATGATCGTCCTCAATCTCCTGGCCTTTCTGTCGCTGGCGCTGTGGCTGTTGCTCTTCACCTGGTTGGGCTTCAGGGTGGGCCGCATGCCGCCGTCAGGGGCGATTGGCTTGCCACAATTCGTCCTGGTCCTGGCGGGAGTGCTGCTGACCCTGGTTTTGCACGAGCTGGCGCACGGCCTGGCGATGAACGCATTCGGCGCCCACACTGAGTTCGGCGTCCTCTGGACCCGGCTGATGGTCTACGCGACTGCTCCCGGTCACGACTTCTCGCGGGCGGCCTACCTGGTGATTGGTCTGGCTCCCCTGGTCGGCCTCAGTCTGTTGGCGCTACTGGGCATGCTGCTGCTGGTCGGCACGCCCTGGGTGGGCCTGTTGGTGCTATGCGCGGTCGCCAACGCAGCCGGGGCCAGCGGCGACCTATGGATCTTGAGCGTGGTCTTGCGCTATCCGCCCAGCGCGCGCATGATCGACGAACGTGATGGCGTGCGCATTCTGTTGCCCGCCTGAAAGGCAAGATGACCGGGCGGGCAAACAGGAGTTGAGACCGGCGGCGGAGATGTGCGCCGGCTAAGGTTCCGAGTTCGACCGCCGGCAGCGACAGGGCGCGGAATGCCGGCGATGCCAGATCATGGGCTCTATTGGTCGGGCTATCAATAGGTCGAACAAGCAAGCGTCAAAATGACAGGGCAGCGCGCGTCTTTCATGATCTCCCCGGCGCCGTCTTGGGGCGGGATCAGAAAATGGGGGCGCCGCCGGATTGCCAAGAGCGGCAAGGGGTGGTACAACCCATGTTGAGGAGGCATTTAAGGAGCGAGCGCGGGTAATTTCCACACGCTCGGGGCTCCCTCAGGGCCCGACGCCTTCTCCATCTCTCGAAAAAGCCACGCCAAGTGGGAAGCAGGGTGAGACCCCATGATCCAAGGCCGCTCACGTTTCTCGGTCGCATACGGACCGCTGCTCGGTGCCGTGTTGCTGCTGCTCGCACTATACTTGCTCAGCGTATCTGGCTATGTCCTGTTCCACAGCCTGGCCGAGATCTTTGCTATCGTCATCAGTTGCGCGGCCTTCACTCTGGCCTGGAACGCGCGGCACTTTCTGAATAACGACTACCTGCTCTTGGTGGGTATCGCGCTGTTGGCGGCCTCGGCCATAAACAGCCTGCATGCCTTGGCCTATAAGGGCATGGGGGTGTTCGCCGGCGCGGATGCGAATCTTCCGACCCAACTGTGGATCGCCCGCCGCTACCTGGAAAGCTGCGCGCTGCTCGCCGCTCTGTTTTTCGTGCGACGTCGCCTGAAACCATACCTGGCCCTCATCGCCTTCGGAGGCTTGACGTCGCTCTTACTGGCAGCCATCTTCGGCCACGTCTTTCCGGCCGCGTACGTCGAAGGCGCGGGACTGACGGCGTTCAAGAAAGTCAGTGAGTACCTCATCGCGGCGCTGTTCCTGGTGGCCGCCTGGGGGATCTACCGTCAACGTGAGCATTTCGAGCCTGACGTCTGGCGGGCATTGCTTTGCTCCCTCGTGATCTCGGCGGGCGCCGAAGTGTCCTTCACGCTCTACGTAACCGTCTACGACCTCCCCAACCGGTTTGGCCACTTTCTCACCATCGTCGCCTACTACTTGATCTACGTGGCCATTGTCAAGACGGGGATCGTCAGGCCCTACGCCCTGCTCTCGAACGCCAATGCAGCCCTGTCCCGGCGCGAGGCCGCACTCCTCCGGCAGAGCGAGTGGCTGCGCAGCCTGCACCGGATCGATCAGGCGATCTTGCGGGCCCAGTCACCCGCCGACACCGCTCGCTCGACCGCCGCGTCGCTGGTCGCAGTCACAGACGCCCGGGAGGCGGCGATCATGCTCTTCAATCGCCAGTCAGGGTTGGTGGAATGGTTGGGTGTCGCCGGTGAAGGGGTGAATACGCCGGAGAAGATGCAACTCCGGGACTATTGGCTGCTGGAAGAGAACGATGAGGGGCGGATCGGCACGATCCCGGACATGCTCGCGTTCTCCCAGGGAGGTGCGCACAGGGCCGTTTTGCTGGCGGCGGGCATCCGCTGCTATACCGGCGTCCCGCTGATCGTCGCCGGCCAGACTATCGGGGCGATCGTGCTCGGGCATGGCCAGCCGGGCCCGCTGCCGGACGAGGTGCTGGACTTCGTGCGCCAGGTCGCCGACCAACTGGCAGTGGCCGTTCGCCAGGCCCAACTCTTCGACGAGATCCGCAGTAGCCGAGAGCAGCTACGCAGCCTCTCTCACCGGCTGGTCGAGCTGCAGGAGGACGAGCGCAAGAGCCTCAGCCGTGAGCTCCACGACAGGGCGGGTCAGTCGATGACGGCACTGCAGCTCAGGCTTGGCCGGCTACGGCGGGAGTCCGACGGTCTGCCAGAAGTGCAGGCGGCGGTCGACGAGCTGCACACGATGGCGGACGGCACCATGGAGGAACTCCACCAATTGGCGGTCAACCTGCGTCCGTCCAGCCTCGACCGCTACGGGCTGGTCCCGGCGCTGAAGCAGTATCTTGAGGCTTTCCGCAAGCAGAACCCGGTTCAGGTTGATTTCCTGGCCACGGACCTGGATCAGGCGCGTTTGCCGGATGATGTCGAGACGGCGCTCTACCGGATCGTACAAGAATCGCTGACCAACGTCGCCCGCCATGCGCAGGCCAGGCGGGTCAGCCTCATCCTCGGTCGCAAGGATGGGTTGGTCAAGCTGATCCTGGAGGATGATGGCTGCGGCTTCGAGGTAGACGAAGCGCTGCGGCGTGGACGGCTTGGCCTGCTGGGGATGCGCGAACGGGCGGAGATGCTGGGCGGGACGCTGACCATCGAAAGTTCTCCGGGCTGCGGCTCGACCGTGTACGTCGAAGTACCCGTCCAGGCGCCCGATCAGGCGCCCGGGGAGTAGGTCTGCGGACCACGAGGGGCGGACGGTGTCCTTCGTGCTCTGAAGGTTCGGCTCCCTCCGGCGCCGAGGCCCGCCGTCATTTTGCCCCTCTGTTTGCGCTCCTGTAATGCGTTGTACATCCCAGATGCTCTGATTGTTATAATATCAATTCCATGGGCGAGGCATTGGCAGCCAGGCCCGTGCAATGGGAGGCACATTCCAGCGATAGGAGCACTAGCATGCGCAAGACGGCCATTTTACTTCTGATGTGTTTGGTGCTAGGCGTCCTGGCGAGTTGTGGGCCCGCCAGCAGCGGGACACCAACGCCCGCTGCCCCAAGCGCCGCCGCGGCTCCGACGACAGCGCCCGCAGCGCCGGTTGCCCCCGCGGCGACGGAAGCCACCGGCTCCACGGCTGCCCCGGCAGCCACGACAGCGGCCGCCGCCACCGCTCCGGCAGCGACGAGCGGCCAGGCAGCCTCGTTCAGCTTCTGGGCCGCGCCGAATCCGCCGCAGGGCGTATTCTGGAGCGACATGGCCAAGGCCTACATGCAGGCCAATCCGAACGTAAAGATCAGCGTCAGCGCGATGCCCGAGTCACCCACCTCTGAGGCGGGCATCCAAACCGCCCTCGCCGGCAACACCGCCCCGGCGGCTTCCGAGAACATCTTCATCGGCTTCGGCCAGCAACTGCAGGCCAGCGACGCGCTAGTCCCCCTGGACAGCATGCCCGGTTGGCAAGACTTGATCAATTCCCGCAATATGCAGAAGACCATCGAGGGCTGGAAGTTCCCCGATGGCCACTATTATGTTCTGCCGATCTATTCCAACGCGATGCTGATCGGCTGGCGGCTGGACATGCTCAAGCAGTTGGGCATTACCACGCCGCCGCGCACCTACACGGACGTGATGAACCTGGGCAAGGCGCTCAAGCAGCAGATGCCCGACAAGTTCGTCTGGGCGCGTACCGAGCTGACGCAGGATACCTGGTGGCAGCGCTGGTTCGATTTCTTTGTGTTCTACGACGCGGCCTCGAACGGCCAACCCCTGGTCTCAGGCAACTCGATCTCGGCCGACGACGCGGCCGCCCAGGCAACTTTGGGCTTCTTCAGCGATCTGGCCAAGAACCAGTACTTGCTGACACAGACGACTACTGACCCCTTCGAGACCGGCCTGGCGACGATGGGGGTGATCGGTCCATGGAGCTTCAGCACCTGGGCCCAGAAGTACCCGGACCTCAAGTTCAACGACACCTATACTCTGACACCGCCTCCGGTGCCGGATAACTATCCGGCCGACCAACCGGTCAAGACGTTTGCCGATGCTAAGGGCCTGGTGATCTACAAGCAGGCCTCAGCCGAGCAGCAGCAGGCCGTCTGGAACTTTATCAAGTGGGTCTTCTCTGACCCCCAGCACGACCTGACCTGGTTCCAGCAGACCACTCTGCCGCCGGCCCGTGACGACCTGGCGACGAACGACGTCTTCAAGCCGGTGTTCGACAAGGACCCCGAACTTGTGCCGTATGCTAAAGAAGCGCCCTACGCGGTGCCGCCGCTCTCGACGGGCCAATACCAGGAGCTTCAGACCCAGCTCGGCCAGCAGGCGGTGATCCCAGTCGTCAATGGCCAGAAGCCGCCCGACCAGGCTTGGACTGATTGGAAAAACGCCGCCCAAGGCCTGATCAAGTAAGGCCGGGTCACTGCTGAGGTCAGGCAGGACTGCGAGACGAATTGACGGGATAGGATTGCCAGGATGGACGGGACAGATGGGAGCGGTTCCTGCCCAGCCTGGAAATCCTGTCCCAAGCTTCTTGCGATGCCAGCCGTCGACCCGCTCACTGGAGGTTCGCATGCTCCGCCTTACGGCTCGTGATCTGCGGGGTTGGCTGCTGTCCAGCCCCTACCTGATCTACTCGTTGATCTTCTTCCTGATCCCGCTGGCCTGGAGCATTTACCTGGTGTTCCTGAACTGGAACCTGATCTCGCCCGTGCGCCAGTTCGTGGGGCTCAAGAATTTCGTGGAGGCGGCGACGTCGAGTCGCGTCCTCAACGCCTTCCTTGTCTCATATAAGTTCATGGTAATCTTCGTCCCGATCGTCATGGTGGCCTCGATACTCCTGGCGCTGATCCTGCACCACCTGCCGCGCTTCAAGCCACTCTTCGCAGTTGGCTTCTTCTTGCCCTACCTGGCCTCTGGCGTGGTCGTTTCGCTGGTCGTGCGCGGCTTTCTTTCCTACACCAGCCCGGTCAACTCGTTCCTGCGCGCGACCTTCGGCCGCTCGCCGAACTGGTTGGGCGATCCGATCCTGGCGGTGCTGGTGATCTCTTTCATGATTGTCTGGAAGTTTGCCGGCTACTACGGCCTGATCTTCCTGGCCGGCCTGCAAGGCATCCCGGACGAGATGTACGAGGCCGCTTCGCTGGACGGCGCCGGGTCCTGGACAAAGTTCTGGCGGCTCACGGTGCCCGAACTCTACCCGGCCATCTACACCGTGCTGATCCTGGCCGTGGGCATGATGTTCGGCATCTTCACCGAGCCTTTCGTCCTGACCGCAGGCGGCCCGCAGGGCGCCACCCAGACTTGGCAGCTCGAGATCTTCTACCAGGCTTTCCAGGTCTTTCGGGCCGGCTATGCCGCCACCGTCGCCGTGATCAACGCAGTGGTCACGTTTATCTCCATCATCATCATCCGCCGGATCATCGAGACCTGGGGCCGGCATCTGGGCTGGGAGGGACAGAATGCCTGACAAGAACCGGGCGGATCCTGAGGAACGCGACGAGGTCAGGGGCGATGACGTGCCCGGCGAGCGGACTGAGCCGGGGCCTGACGCTGACGCCGGTGGCCCAATCCTGCCCAACCCGGCCGCTGCCATGCCCGCCGGCAGCCCGCTGCCCTTCCCACCCGAGGACTTTCCTCCCGAACAGCAGGCGGGGGAAGCCCAGGATGAACTGAAGGTCGTGCGCGGGCCTGAGCCGCTCGATCCGGATTCGAACGAGCGCGACTATCGTCCGGCCCGCCAGCTCCACGCCGGCAGGAGGTATCACTATGGCCGACAACCTGGCTGACGACCGCCGCGCCGGGGCGGATTCTCAAGTGCATCGCGCGCCGGCCCCTGCTCGCGCTGCGGGCGCAGGCGAAACCGCTCGCCCCGCCGCCGGCCCCACCTTGGCCTCGAATGTGCGTCCGCTAACATCCATCCACCGGGGCGAGGGCTTGCGCCGCTTCCTGCTTTACCTTGTTGCGCTGATCGTCCTGCTCGTGATGGTCCTGCCCTATCTCTATTTGCTGCTTCAGTCGCTCGCGCCCTGGGAGCAGGTGGATCGCCAATGGATCCCTAGCGCGCTCACCTTCAGGTCTTTTACCTGGCTCTTCACGGGCGGCCAGTTTGGCGTGCCGTTGCCCTGGTTGCGGGCGCTGCTCAACAGCGTGATCGTCACCGGCGTCGACAGCATCAGCATGGTCGCGGTAGGCGCCATTGCCGGTTACGCGCTCTCGATCCTGGCCTTTCGCGGCAAGCGGCAGATCAACAACTTCATCCTCTTTCAGATGTTCTATCCCGCCATCATCCTGCTTGTGCCGACTTTCCTGCTGATCCGTACTCTCGGGCTGTACAACACCTATTGGGCGATGATCATCCCGCAGTTGGTCAACCTGTGGGCGATCTTCATGTACACCGGCTTCTACCGTTCGATCCCAATCGACGTGGTCGAGGCAGCCCGGCTGGACGGTGCAGGCGACTTAGGCATCATTTTCCGCGTCATGATCCCGATGTCGCGCTCGATCACGACCGTGATCTTTCTGTTCCTGTTCATGCAGCGCTGGACGGAGCTGATGTGGGACCTGATCGTGATCAAGGACCCGGCTCGCCAGACTCTGAACGTCCTGCTGGCCACCCAGTTCGGGCCTTACGGCTCATATCCCGGTCCGCTTTACGCGTCGGGCGTTCTGCTAACCTTCCCGATACTGATCCTGTTCCTGATTTTCAGCCGCAACTTCGTCGAGGGCGTCCAGTTCGTGTTGAAATGACGGGCGGGGTCGATCTGGCCGCGGCCATCGAGGGCAACGAGTGTGCCCTGCGCGACTACCTGGCGCGCTGGCCGCCGCTCGAAGTGCACCATGAGCCGGGACTCTCCTGGTCGATGGTGGACCTGCCACTGAGCGCGCTCAACCTGATCTGGGGTGCCCGGCTGGTCCCTGCCGAGGTCAAAGAGCGCGCAGGCGCGGCCCTGGCACGTTTTGTGGCGCGCGCTCTGCCGGTGCGCTGGCAGATCGGCCCGGATACTCAGCCACCCGACCTGGGCCGGCGCTTGGAGGCAGAGCTGGGCCTGTTCCACGCCGGCGACTCGCCCGGCCTGGTCCTGGCCCTGGCTGAGCAGAAGGGTCCTGCTGCCGGCGAGGAGCTGCCGTCCGGACTGGAGATCAGGGCGCTGACCCGGCCGTCCGAGCTGCCGGAGTGGCTGGCGGCCTTCGGCGGGGCCGAGCTGCCCGAGCCGGTCGCGAGCGCTCTGCTCGACCTCGAAGCCAGCCTCGGTTTTGAGCCCGACCCACCCTATTTGCGCTACGTCGCCTATCGGGCCGGCCGGCCGCTGGCCACGGTCAGTCTGTTTCTCGAGGGTGGGGTTGCCGGGCTCCACAACGTCTTCACCGTCGCGGAGGCGCGCGGCGAGGGCCTCGCGCGCGCCCTCACACGGCAGGCGCTGCGTGACGCGCTGGCCCGCGGCGCCTCCATGGCGGTGGTCACCTCGTCCCACCGCGGCCTCGGGCTCTACCGCGGCCTGGGCTTCAGCGAGCGCTGCCGCTTCGGCCAGTACCTTCGCATCTGAGAGCCGCGCCCGGCGTGGCGGCGCTGGTCCCCAGTTTGGCGTCTCTGTTACTTATTTCTCACAGGCATGTGGCCATAATAATCCACGTGCACCGCAGAGTGCCTGCGGGCCGGCCGCTGGTGGCGGCCGCCGACTTCTTTTGGCGGATACGGTTCGCCTGAGCGCTGCACCTTCCGGGCCGCTCCCTTCACCTGGCAGTTGAGGCGTCTCGCGACACTCCGTTTCGACGGCTGAAGCCATTGCCGCGTACTACTGGAGCCTCCCTGAGTATGCCGCGGTGGCTTCGGCCGCCCTTCTTGTCACCATCCTGGCCCAGCCTCGCATCCTCGTGGTAAAATGGGTTCCGCCGGCAGCCAGCCGCAGCGCAGCGCGCACCTTCGCGTCGCACAACCCCAAGGAGGGCGGATCGATGGCATTGATCGAGAAACTGGGCAGTTTCTATCTCGGCAAGGAGTACGACCTGGCAGGCCAAAAGCTGCTGGAGCAATTGGTCAATTACGACTCGCGCGACCTGACAACCCATGCCCTCTGCGTGGGAATGACGGGCAGCGGCAAAACCGGCCTGTGCATCGACTTGCTCGAAGAGGCGGCCATCGACGGGGTGCCGGCCATTTTGATCGACCCGAAAGGCGATATCACCAACCTCCTGCTGACCTTCCCCGACCTGCGCCCCGAAGACTTCCGGCCGTGGATCAACGAAGACGACGCGCAGCGCAAGGGCATGACAGCCGACGACTACGCCGCCAGGACCGCCCAGCAGTGGCGGGATGGCCTGGCCGCCTGGGACGAAGGGCCGGAGCGGATTCGCCTGCTGAAGGACGCGGCAGAGTTCAGCATCTACACGCCGGGCTCGGCGGCCGGGCTGCCGATCAGCATTCTGAGCGGTTTTGCAGCGCCCAAGCTGGATTGGGACATCGAAGCCGAGACCCTGCGCGACAAGATCCAGGGCACTGTTTCGGGGCTGCTGGGCATGGTGGGCATCGCGGCCGACCCGGTACGCAGCCGCGAGCACATCCTGCTTTCGAACATCATGGAGAATGCTTGGCGCGCCGGACAGGACTTGGACATCGCCAAGCTGATCATGGCGGTGCAGAACCCGCCCTTCCGCAAGCTAGGCGTGTTTGACCTGGACAGCTTTTACCCCCAGAAAGAGCGCTTCGCCCTGGCGCTGGCCCTCAACAACATCGTTGCCTCGCCTAGCTTTGAGGCCTGGTTGACCGGCGACCCGCTCGACATAAGCAGCCTGTTGCACACCCCGACCGGCAAGCCCCGCCACAGCATCTTCTACATTGCGCACCTGAACGACGCGGAGCGCATGTTCTTCGTCACCATACTGCTGGAACAGATCATCAGCTGGATGCGCGCCCAGCCCGGCACCACCAGCCTGCGCGCGATCGTCTACATGGACGAGGTCTTTGGCTTCTTCCCGCCGGTGGCCGAGCCGCCGAGCAAGCGGCCGATGCTGACGCTGCTCAAGCAGGGCCGGGCCTTTGGCGTCGGGGTGGTTCTGACGACGCAGAACCCCGTGGACGTGGACTACAAGGGCCTGACCAACGCCGGCACGTGGTTCATCGGCAAGCTGCAGGCCGAACGCGACAAGTCCCGCCTGCTGGAGGGCCTGCAGAGCGCCATGGCGGAGGCCGGAACGAGCACTGACGCCTCCGAGCTCGAAAAGATCATCTCCTCGCTGGACAGCCGCCTTTTCCTGCTTCACGACGTCAACCTGGCGCGTCCGGTGGTCTTCAGCACCCGTTGGGCGATGAGCTACCTGCGCGGCCCGTTGACACGCGCACAGATCAAGCAACTGATGGCCGGCCGCAAGCCCGCGGTCCCAGAGCAGGCGGCGGCCGTTCCTGCCGCCGGCCCCTCCGCCATCGTGCAGCCGGCCGGAGAGGTCGCAGCGTCCGCCGGGCGCGTCTCCGGCGCCGCTGCGCCGTCCGCAGCCGGAGATGCTCCTGGGCTGGCGACGCAGCCGCCCGTCTTGCCGCCGGGCGTCAAGCAGGTCTACCTGCCAGCCTCGCGCGGGGCCGCCCAGGCCGCGCGTGACCTCGACACGCGCGCCACGATCGACCCAAGCGTGGGACGCCTGGTCTACTCGCCGGGCTTGTTGGCCTTCGCCAACGTCCACTTCGTCGATCGCAAGAGCGGTCTCGACGTCGCGCAGGACCTTGCTCTGCTCCTGCCCCTGGACGCTCCGCCGGGGTCCGGCGGCACGACGGTGACCGACTGGCAAGACGCCGTGGCGGTAGACGTCGACCCTCGCCGCCTCGCCGACCGCCCGGACGCCGGCGCCCTCTTCCGCGGCGATCTGCCGGCCGGTTTCAGCGACGCCCGCGCCTACACTCGCCAGCAGGCTGACCTGGTCGACTACCTTTACCGGACCCAGGTGTACGCCCTGGCCCACAACCCGACGCTAAAGCTGTATGCAGAGGCCGGCGAGAGCGAGCGCGACTTCAGTGTGCGCTGCCAACAGGCGGCGCGCGAGGGGCGCGATGCCGCGGCAGACAAGCTGCGCGCCAAGTATGCCGTGCAGTTGCAGCGTATCCAGGACAAGCTGACCGCCGAGCAGCGCGACCTCACCGACGCGCAGCGCAATTACCGCGGCAGGCAAGCCGAGGAAGTGCTCAGTGGCGTGGCGACCGTGGCCGGCTGGCTGGGCCTGGGCGGCCGCCGGCGCGGCTTGAGTGGCATCAGCAGCGTCGCCAGCAAGAACCGGCTGGCGGGTTCGGCCAAGGCGAATATTGCCGAGAGCCAGGCCGACGTCGCACGCCTGCAGGCGCAGCTTGAAGATCTCAAGAGCCGGCTAGAGAGTGACACGGCAGATCTGACCAGGACATGGGATCAGGCGGGCCAGGACGTGGCGCCGCTGCGCGTCACCCCCCGCAAGAGCGATGTGCAGGTGCAGATGCTCGCGCTGGCCTGGGCGCCGAACTGGGAATTCACCTACCTGGACGCGCGCGGGCTGCCGCGTACCGACGCCGTACCGGCGTACGACCTGGCCGCGCCGGCAGCCGCAGCCAGGTCGTAGGAGCAGCCACCGGCAAGGTGGGCGGTGGGCGGTTGGCGTCCGGCGAACACGGAGTTCGCCCCTGCTACAACCGTCCTAAAGTCAGCGGCAAGGTTCGGGGGAGGAAGTGCGAGTGTGGCGCCAGCCGACGGAACAGAGCTGAGACCGTACGTTGAGCGGCTGCGGGCGGCCTGCGCTGCAGCAGTCGTCGCGGGCGCGGGCGGCCGCCTGGAGTGGGACGTACACGAGGCGATGAAGGGTATGTACAGGGCCTGCCGGGCAAGTGCCCTGCTGCTCGGCGAGCTCCGACGCGTGTCGCCGCATTACGCCAGACCCGAGTTTCTCTTGCCCGTCGACATCTCGGGCGCGCCATTGGCCGTGCCCGAAGCCGTGCTGCGTGATCTGCGAGTCACGACGGAGGCGCAGCCAGACTTTGCGTTCTGGCTGCGAGAGGCGGAGGGGTACGTCCTCGTCGCGCGCTGGCTGTGCATGCTCTCCGGGCTGCGCCATCGGACGGTCGAGCTCTTCCTCGACCACCCACATGCACCCCGCTACACCCTCGTCCAGGTGCGCAGTCCGAGCAAGCTCGAGTATGGAGGGTGTTTCGACCTGCCCTGCGCCGGCCACGTGGTCGGCCTGGCGAGCGTCGAGGAGGGCTTGTTTCAGGAGCTGGCCGAGGAGCTGGGCCTGCGCGCGGACGACCTGGACGGACTGCGGCGCCTGGGAGCTTACGAACACGCCGAGGGCCGGGCCGGGCTCACACCCCCGCCTGCGGACGTGCTGGACGTCGAGTTCCGCAGCGTGTTTCGCGCCCGCCTGCAGCCTGGCGCCCTCGAGCGCATCCGCTTTGCAGACGGAGAGGTTGCGGCCATCGCGGTCTTCGCCGTCGATGCCCTGCAGGTCATCACGCGCGATCAGCCCGAACAGATCGCCTCCGGGCTCGGCGCGTCGCTGGCGATGTACCTGGGCAGTTGATCGGTCGGACGAGCCGGCCATTCCGGACCGACGGGCGGTTGTTCAGGGCGAGCGGTGCCTATTGAGCGGGCATGCCGATGCTGTCGACAATGCCCGTGATCACGTCCTCGATTTCCTCGATGGTGGTGTCCGCCTTGTGAACGTCGCCCACCTTCTTACCCCGCCGCATCACCACGATCCGATCGACGACCTGGAACACGTGGTGGATGTTGTGGGTGATGAAAATGCTGGAGTGCCCCTTTTCCTTGGCCAGCTTGACTTCGTCGTTGAGCACACCCGGCTGGGAGCCGCTGACGGCGATGCCGTCGACGTTGGCTGCGATCGCGGGGTTGAAGGCTTCCTTCTGAGAGGCAATGTCACCGTGATGGAACGAGGTCTTGAGCGTCACACCCAAGGCCTTGGCTGCAGCGTTGGCACCGTTGATCGCAAAGACCCAGATCGGATCGCCTTCTGAACCGTGCGAGATACAGTAGTTTGAGCTCCTGCTTGGCGCCGGTCGTGACCCCCGTGACGATACCGCCGAGGTCGATCGGTACTCGGTCGGGCTCCTTGTGGCATAGTGCGGTCCGCAGTCGCTCACGCGCGTTCATACTTGCTCCTTATGCTGACTGGATACGTTTCGCGTCAAGGCCAGTCCACTCCGGGGGGCAACCGGGCACCGGGCCTGTCGATCCACGCACGATCAAAATAGTCGGGATCTCGATCCCGCTGGGTTTGCCATCCCCGGGTATCGGCTGTTCGATCAGCAGCGTCATCGCCGCGCTCGCGATCTCGTAGACCGGCTGCCGGACCGTGGTCAGGGCCGGTCAGATCTGCTGGGCCAGCTCGATGTCGTTGAACCCCGTCACCGACACATCGGCGGGGCAGTTCAGCCCCATCTCCCGTATGGCATGGATGGGGCCCGCGGCGAGCTGGTCGCCGGACGCTCGATCGCCGTGGCGCGATTGGGCAAGCGCAGCAGATGCCGGGCAGAGGCGAGGCCGGCATCGAAAGACCAATCGTCGCCGCACACCAGCCGGGGATCGGGCTCGAGCATGCATTGCCGCTTCTGTCAAAGCGCTAAATGTCCAAATGTCCCGTCTGCTGCTGTTTCGGGTAGATGTCCGCGAGGCACGCGCCGGCGGACTGGCTCGGCGGGGTATGTCGGACATCCGCTGGAGGAGCTGAGCCGGCCGGCGGTAATTGACAGCCTCGGCCCTCCACGGCTAAAATCCAGCCATGCCCTTCCTACCCGATCCTGCGCTCCGCTTCTCGCACCCAGCCAACCGGGGCGTGGTGTCCTTCCTGCGCTGCCAGGCCGCGCGCGCGCCGAAGACGGACGACGGTCACGAAGACGCCGGCGCGACCGAGCGGTCCACGGTCATCGCGCAGGCGGGTCTGGCGAGCACCCTCTCGGCTGCAGATGGTTTCCTGCTGCACACCCATCCCGACCTGTGCCGGCGGCTCTGGCAGACGTGCCTGGCGGTGCCAGGGCAGAGGATCACGCCTCCATGCGAACTCGCTGGTCTACGGTGTGGCCCTGCTGGCTGTGCGTGGGATCATCTTCGGGCTGGCCTTCGGGCCGGCACCCGGCGACGACTGGCTGGCCGTCCGCCTGGCCGCGCGCGATGCCGAGGCTGCCTACCGGGCGGGCGCCGAACCAGACCTCGGGCTGGGCGACGACTGGCTGTGCCTGGACCCGTGGCGGCCGGCCGGTCCGTCCGCCGGAGCGACGGACTGCCTGCCCTATTGGCTGGAACGTGCCTATCAGAATGCCTGCGCCCTCCCCGAGCGCCCCTTCGGCTGAGGCAGCTCTCGGTCTCAGTTGAGACCTGGCGGCTGCTGAGGTCACTAGCGCGCCGGTGCCCTCACGGCTTAAGGTCGTACTGTTTCAGGTTGTACTGATCGATCAGTTCCATCGTGCCGTCGTACTGGTTCTGCGGGAATGGCGCGCTGCAGCTCACGTAGCAGCGCCAGATTTCGTGCGCGAAGGCGGCCACGTCATCCGTGTGCTCGAAGGCCGGCGCGAACTGCGAGTGAGCACGCAGCCAGCGGCCGTGCCACAGAAAGGCTTGCAGCGGGCTGCTGTAGGCGTTCCACTCCACTCCCCGATAGGTGACGCACGGCAGGCCCTCGTTGGGCGTGCTGCAGGTGAGCCCCAGGTAGCTGTTGGCCTCCTTCATCAAGGGACTGGCGCCCCACCCGGTTTCCGAGGCGGCCAGGGCGATGCTGAACGCAGCCGGTACCCCAGAGTCGGCCTGTTCGGCTTGGGCAAGCGGCGCGATCTGCCGAATGAAGGCCTCTTTGGTGCCGCCCGGCGTGGCGTTCGTCGCTAAAGCGGGCGCCGAAGAAGGCGTCGCCGAGGGAGCCGGCGTCGCCGAGGGAGCCGGCGTCGCCGAGGGAGCCGGGGTCGCCGAGGGAGCCGTCGCCACCGTCGTCGCCGGTTCCTGTGTCGCGCTTTCCGGGACAGGGGTGGTGGTCGCCTTGGAGGGCGCCGGTGAGGAAATTGCCGGGCCGGGCGCGCCCGCAGCGACGGCCTGGTCCCGAGTGGGGCTCGGCGTCGCCAAGACGGTCCCGCCGGCACTGCAAGCGCCGGCCACCAGTGCCAGGCTGAGAGCGGTGAGAACGAGCAGCCAACGCTGCCCTCTGGCCAATAGTGCTGCCATCACGCTGTTTGACCTCCCGTTTGACTTGCCTACCCCAGTCTAGACCGCGCGCCCGGCAATGTGTGTGAGGTCCCTCAACATTGGCAGCCGCAGTCTGCCGCGTGCCGCGCCGCCGGTTTCGATAGCGGCGCTTTTGGGAATGACGGCAACGCGCATCGTGCCGCGGCGTGGTTATACTCCGGGGGCAGAGCTTTTCCTCCCCATAGGCGAAACTCTCTCGAGAGGATGGTTAAAGATAGCCAGATGGCGTTTTACTATGGCTCGGTGGACGACGATGAACTGAGCTTTGATGTTGACGAGAGCCCGGTGGCGATCGGGACAGACGGTGCGCTTCTGGAAGCTGACCTGGCCACGCACCCGGACGCGCGCGAAGCCGTCCTGCTGGCTGAAGCCGGCCCCTGCAGCCGGGACAATCACGAGATGCGCTACATGGCCGGGGCCTTACAGGAGATGGGCCTGGCTACGCTGCAGGTCGACTTGCTCGTCGAGGACGAGGCGGTCGCCGCGGAGCGAGAGGAGGCGCAGGTCGACTTGCTGGCCCGGCGGCTGGGCCAGGTGGTCGCCTGGCTGCATGCGGACGCGCGGACGGCCGGGCTTAGGCTGGGCTACTTCGGGCAGGGAGCGGGGGCCGCGGCCGCCTTTATGGCGGCCGCGGCCCGGCCGGGCAGCCTGGCGACCCTGGTGGTCGTCAACGGGGCGCTCGACCTGGCGGGGGACCAGGTGGCCGAGGTGAACGTGCCGGTGCTGCTGCTGGTCGGCATGGCCGACGAGCCGGCGCGGCAGGTCAACGAACGGGCCCGCCTGCAGTTGAAGGGTGAACGCCAACTGGCGCTCGTTCCGGGTGGGGCCGACCTCTTAGCCGAGCCGCCAGCCCTGCCGCAGGTGGCACGGCTGGCGCGCAGCTGGTTCAGCCGCCACTTAGCGCGCTAACCCCGGTTCCAGGAACCGATCTCAATCAGGTTGTTCTCGGGGTCCGCGATCATTGACGAGCGCACGCCCCACCGTTCGTCGCGTGGTGCGTAGACCGCCCGTCCTCGGCTCCGCAGCACGCGCGCGCAGACTTCGTCAACGTCTGGGCTGAGCGGCCGATCTATCGCCAGCTCGAAGGTGCCGTTCAGCCCGGCCGGAAACGCCGGCTCCTGCCCGAGCAGGGCCGGCAACTGGTCGCGCTGGTACATCGAGAAGCGGATGCCCTCGTGCTTGAACTCGGCATACGGTCCCTTTCCGTCCCAGTCGATCTCCGGGCCGAGCACGTCCCGGTAGAAGGCGGCCATTCTTGCCAGGTCGCCCACGAACACCCCCACCATGTCGAAGCGTGTCCCCATCGCAGCCTCCCTCGGTCCGCTGATCAGCGAGTTCTTGCCGGAACAGCCTTCTTGCCCCACGCCGCACCTTCGCCTGCCGACTCTAGCACGTCTCAGGTGATCGGACAACACCTTGGGCAGGTCCGGGTGCGAAATGACGTAGACTAAGCCCGTCGCGCACGTTCCGGACGCCGACGAGGGGCCAGGCTGCAGCCGATCCCGGACGCCTCGTTCCGCCGCAACGGCAGATCGCCGCTTGGAGCGGGGGGCGGCATCGGAATAGCTTGACAGAGAGCCGGGGACCTTCCCCGGCTCTCTGTCAAGCCGGCGGATGTGGTAAACTAATGCCTATCTGTTGTGCGAGTCTTCTAAGGCGGCCGGCGTAGAGTGTCCCGGCCGCGCACGCATGGAGGCGATCATGCAAAACTCAGCTGAGAATGTCACGACCATCCACATCCCGTATCCGGAGAGCGGCCCGTTGCATTTGCGCATCGCCGTCGGCGCTTGCCGGCTGAAGATTGTGCCAGGCGACGCGAGCGCTTTCGTCGCCGGGACCTACGAGGACCCGTCGGGCGCGGTGCCGTTGCGCGTCGAGCAGGACGGGGGCAACGTGAAGATCAGCCAGAACTTCAACTGGCCGATCAGCTTCAGCGCCAGCCAACCGGCCCGGCTGGAGCTTGCTATCGGCCGGGCCCGGCCCTTCGAGCTGGTCTTCGAAGTAGGCGCGAATGAAGGTACGGCTGACCTGGGCGCGCTGCCCATCACCCGGCTGAGCCTCAAGCACGGCGCGGGAAAGCAGTTGATCGACTTTTCGGCGCCCAACCCACGGGAGATGGACCAGTTGACCGTCACCGCGGGGGCGACCGACCTCGAGATCCGCAACCTGTCAAATGCGAACTTCGCCGAGATGTTCGCCGAGGGCGGCGCAGCCGCTTTTCATTTCGACTTCGGCGGCACCCTGGCGCGTGATGCCTCGGTGCGCGTCACGACCGGCATGGCGGCGGTGGACCTACGTATTCCCGCAACCACGCCGGCCACAATTACCACGGAGACAACGTTGGGCAGCGCCGAGGTCGGCGATGGCTTCATGAAGAAGGAAGGCGCCTTCTACAACCAGGCTGCCCTGGCCGGCCAGACGCCCATGCTGACGATCAAGGCCAGTGTGGCGATGGGCTCGATCCGACTGCGCACAATCTAGCGGCGATCGCGCCTCAGCACACCGCTCGGGAGCGCGTCAGGCGCTCGACGGCGCGCTCCCGGCGCTCGCCGCCAGCGACACGGGCCGCTGGCGGCGTCCTGTGAACGTCGGGGCAAAGCATACCGAACAGCGGCCGGCCTGGTGTATAATGACGGCCGGTCTGGTCGACAACTGCACATGTAACCCAGGAGAGAGCGCGTGAAGCGACGATGGCTTTACTATACCCTTCTCCTCGTCTTTGTGATCGTGGTCATCAGCCGCTTCACAGAGGCCCAAAGGCTGGTACGCGTGCTCTCTCGCGGCCGGCCGCAATGGGTCGCCGCCGCCCTGGTCTTCCAGTGCGTCTACTACCTGATCTTCACCAGCGTGTTCCAGTCGGCTCTGTGGACGGTTGAGGTCAGCGGTAAACTGCGCGAGTACGTGCCCGTGTGGTTCACCTCGGTCTTCCTCAACATCACCGCGCCCAGCGCCGGCATGACGGGTGCGGCCGTCTTCATCGACGACGCCGCCCGGCGCGGTCAATCCCCGGCACGCGCCGCCGCCGGCACGATCCTCGTCCTGGTCGCCGATTACAGCGCCTTTGCGTTGGTAATGATCAGCGGCATGGTCGTCCTCTTCACGACGAGCAATCTGCACGCCTACGAGGTGATTGCCGCGGTAATTCTGCTGGTCTTCATCTTGAGCCTGAGCAGCGTCCTGCTCTTGGGGCTGTGGCATCCCGCGACCCTGGGGCGCTTGCTGGGTTGGGTGCAGCGTACGCTGACGCGGCTCGCCGCGCGTTTCCACCGCCATTCATTCTTGCCGGACGAGTGGGCCGTAGAGAATGCGGCCGAGTTCAGCCAGGCCGCGGCCTCGATCAAGGAACACCCCGAGCGCCTCGCGCGCACCTATGGTCTGGCCATGGCCGCGCACCTGGCCGAACTGACGACGCTCTTCATGCTCTTCCGCGCCTTCCGGACGGTCATGCACCCTGGAGTGCTCGTGGCCGGCTATTCGGTCGGCATCCTCTTCTGGCTGGTGGCCATCACCCCGTCCGGCATCGGCGTGGTCGAGGGAGTGATGACCCTTGTGCTCAGCTCCCTAGGCGTGCCGGTCGAGGACGCCACCCTCATCGCCCTGTCCTTCCGCGGTCTCACCTTCTGGTTACCCCTCACCATCGGTTTCATTCTCCTGCGCCGCTCGCGCACGTTTCGGCACCCGGAGTAAACCTACATACAATTGACACAAACTCGTATAATAATCCTATTGACAATGGTCTCCGCTTGTGATATCATGGTCTGAAAGCGCTTCCAGCAAAGTACTTCCAGGAGGCGCTACTGGTCGATGTCTGTCTGTCCGCCGGCGGCCAAGACCGCCCGCCGGCTTGTCTGACCAGGAGCAGCCGTGGCACGAGCGACCGTCTACGATGTGGCCGAGATGGCCGGAGTCAGTATCTCCACGGTGTCTCGCGTGCTCAACTCTCCGGAGCGAGTGAACGAGGCCACTCGTATCCGCGTGCTCAACGCCGTCGACTCGCTCCGCTTTGTCCCGAAGGCCGAGGCCGCCGCCCGGGCCCGCAAACATTTCGGGCGCATCGGCGTCCTGGCCCCGTTTTTTACCTATCCTTCGTTTGTCCAGCGCCTGCATGGCGTCGCAACTGCCTTGGCCGACCTGCCCTTTGAGCTGGCCATCTACTACGTTGACTCGGCCGACCGGCGTGATGCTTACCTGGCCAGCCTGCCGGTCGCGCGCCGCCTGGACGCGTTGATCGTCATGGCCCTTCCGTTCGACGACGATATCGCGGGACGCCTGATCGAGCATGGCCTGGAGACCGTCCTGATCGAGTTCGTGCGTCCCGAGTTCAGCAGCCTGGAGATCGACGATCGGGCGGGTGGGCGCATGGTCGCCGGCTACCTGGCCGGCCAGGGCCACCGGCGCTTCGGCTTCGTCGGCAACTCCGACCTGCCCGACTACGCGATCCCGACCAGCGACCGCCGTCTGTCCGGCTACCGGGCTGCCCTCGAAGAGGCAGGCTTTGCGCTGCCTGACGACTGTCTGGAGCTTGTCCCGCACGGCCTGGAGCCCGCGCGTCAGGCCGGTCACCGTCTGCTAGACTTGCCCGAGCCGCCGACCGCCATCTTCGCCGCCAGCGACACGCAGGCGATCGGGGTGCTGCGGGCGGCGCGCGAGAGTGGTGTGGACGTGCCGGGCCAGCTGGCGGTGGTGGGCTTTGATGACATCGAGATGGCCGACTTCGTCGGGCTGACAACCGTCAGCCAGGCGCTGGAGGAGTCGGGGCGTGTGGCAGTAGACCTGGTGCTCGGGCGCCTGGCTGAGCCCACCCGACCGCAGCAGCGGATCCGGCTCCCGATCAAACTCGTGCAACGCGAGACCGCCTGAGACGGCGGGCCGTCAGCCTGCTGGTTCTCGGCCGGACGTCCGGCCTTGCGGCACCGGCCGCGGGCTTCTCTGCCGGCGCCACCGTCGGCGGACCAGCATGGTGTCGACCCCGGCTGTGGGCTCGGCCGGCTGCAGCCGTGAGACAGTGCACCGGTCTCGAAAGGAGGGATGTTCTCTGAGCGATCAACACGTTCTTGAATTCGACTTGTGTAAGCGGCGTTTTTGTGGTCACAGTCTGGTTAACGAACCGACTTCACGGTTCTCGAGAAGGAGAATAGCCCAATGAAGCGTCTGACGATCCCGACTTTGCTCATCCTGTTCAGCCTGCTGATGGCGGCCTGCGGCGGCGGCGCCGCGCCGACCTCGGCCCCGGCTGCGCCCGCGGCTCCGGCCGCCCCGGCCGCGACCACCGCCCCCGCCGCTCCGGCGGCGACTGAAGCACCGGCCGCAACTGAAGCCATGGCGGCCACCGCGGCACCGGCCGCAACTGAAGCCATGACGACTACCGCCCCGGCTGCCGGCGGCGCCCAGACCACGATCACTGTGGCCGCCGGCGCAGTCGGGCAGGAGCTGCAGCTCACGCAGGCTGCCGCCGACCGGTACATGAAAGCGCACCCGAACGTGACCGTCAAGGTACTGCAGACACCTGACCTGGCGACCGATCGCCTGGGCCTCTACCTGCAGTTCTTCCAGGCCAAGTCCTCCGAGGTCGACGTCTACCAGATCGACGTCATCTGGCCCGGCGACCTGGCCGAACACCTGGTTGACCTGAATCAGTACGGCGCCGACAAGGTGGCGCCGCTGCACTTCCCGGCCATCATCCAGAACAACACCGTCGACGGCAAGTTGGTCGGTATCCCCTGGTTCACCGATGCCGGCTTGCTCTACTACCGCACCGACCTGCTCCAGAAGTATGGCTACACCGATCCGCCCAAGACCTGGGACGAGCTGACCTCAATGGCGCAGAAGATCCAGGACGGCGAGCGCTCGGGGGGCAATCAGGACTTCTGGGGCTTTGTCTGGCAAGGCAAGGCCTATGAGGGCCTGACGTGCGACGCCCTGGAATGGCAAGTTTCGGACGGCGGCGGCACGATCGTCAGCCCCGATAAGAACATCACCGTCGACAATCCGAACGCCGCCGCGGCGCTCGACATGGCCGCCGCCTGGATCGGCAAGATCTCACCTCCCGGCGTGACCAACATGTCCGAGGAAGAGGCCCGCAACGCCTTCCAGGGTGGCAACGCCGCCTTCATGCGCAACTGGCCGTACGCTTACTCGCTAGGCGAGGCGGCCGACAGCCCGATCAAGGGCAAGTTCGACGTGACCCCGCTGCCCGCCGGCACCAGTGGCAAGGGCGCGGCGACCCTGGGCGGCTGGCAGTTGGCCGTCTCCAAGTACAGCAAGAACCCGCAGATCGCGGCCGACGTGGCGCTGTACTTCGCTTCTCCCGAGGAGCAGAAGATCCGCGCCGTAGAGGGCAGCCTGAACCCGACCATCATGAGCCTCTATGATGATCCGGATGTCTGCAAGGCCAGCCCGTTCATGTGCAAGCTGAAGGGCGTGTTCACGAACGCCGTGGCCCGGCCTTCGACGGCCACCGCACCCAAGTATAACGACGTGTCGACCAAGTACTTCCAGGCCGTTTCCGACGTGCTGGCCGGTAAATCCGACGGCGCGACCGCAGTCAAGGGCCTGTCGTTGGATCTGAAGGATCTGCTGGGCTACCCGATCGCTCAGCCCTGATCCTGACCCCTGGGTGATGCGCAGCGGCTCTGGCCGTCCTGGCCTTAGGCCGGCGACTGGGGTCGCTGCGTACAGATCAAGCCGACCATCTCATGCTTTGCGGAACGCGCAGATCCACAGAGGGCCTGCCGGCGATTGGTCCATGAATCAGCAGGAGGCTTAGCCGATGGCAACTACTGAAGCCAAGGTCAACCGGCCGGCCAACAAAAGGGCCTCGGCCAGTTTCAGCGAACTGGCCAAACAAGAGGAGCGCCTGGCCTACTGGTTGCTGTTGCCCACTTTTCTGGTAGTCCTCATCATCGCCATTTACCCGCTGGGGTCCGTTTTCGTCAGCAGCTTCACCAATCGGACCTTTGCCAGTTCGCAACCGACCGTTTTCGTCCAGTTCCAGAACTATCGCAAGCTGCTCAGTCTCGACATCCGGCAGCTGCCACCGGTGATCGACAAGACCACCGGACAGGTCAAGCTCGACAAGTCGGGCCACGTCGTCTACACAGCGCCCGTCAACGTCCTGCCCACTGAGCCATTCCGCTTTAAAGAGGTCAGCCAGTTCTCGCTCTTTGGCAACCAGTACGTGCTCGGCGCCACTGACCCGGACTTCATCCACTCGGTGGGCGACACCCTGACCTTCACGGTGCTTACGGTGCTGTTCGAGTTTCTGCTGGGGCTGGGCATCGCCATGGTGCTCAACGGCTTCCCGGCCCGCAGCATCATACGCGCCGTCCTGATGGCCATCATGTTGATCCCCTGGGCCGTTCCCACTGCGGTCTCTTCCCGTATCTGGCAGTTCATGTTCAACTCCTCACGCGTCGGCTTCTTCAATATGGCTGCCTCGGCACTGGGCCTGGGCAGCGGGCAGACGGCCTTCCTGAGTGACCCGACCTATCAGTTGCCGGCGATGGTCCTGATCGACGTCTGGAAGACGACCCCGTTCATGGCCTTGCTACTGCTGGCCGGGCTGCAGCTCATCCCGGGCGATATCTATGAGGCAGGCGATGTGGACGGCGCCAACAAGTGGCGCCAGTTCTGGAACCTGACCTTGCCCCTGCTGCGCCCGACCATCGCAGTCGCGCTGGTCTTCCGCACCCTGGATGCGCTGCGGGTCTTCGACGTGTTTCAGATCGTGCTAGCCCAGAGCCGCTACTCGATGGCCAGCTTCACTTACTACCAGTTGATCAACAGCCGTGTGATGGGCTACTCGTCGGCAAGCAGCGTGGTGATTTTCATCCTGATCCTCATCTTCGCCGTGATCTACATCAGGACCCTGGGGGTAGAGACAGAATGACGACACAATCTGTGACCAGACAAAGGAACCCTATCTGGGGGGTACTCGGTAAGATCGGCTTCTGGCTGCTCGTGGTCGTCATCGTGGTCTGGATGCTGTTCCCGTTCTACTGGGCGATCAATTCTTCGCTCAAGTCAGAGGCGCAGCTTCAGATGACGCCGGCCAGCATGGTGCCAGCAGATCCCAACACGCACGCCTTGAGCGTGTTCAGCGCCAACTACGCGTCCGTCTTCAAGAATTCGGCCTTCGTGCGCGGCCTGTTGAACAGCGCCATTGTGGCCATCTCGGTGACCCTGATGGCCCTGGCGATCGGCTCGTTCGCGGCCTTCGCCCTGGGCAAGCTGCGTTTCCGCGGCAAGACGCCCTCCCTCTACCTGGTGTTGGCGATGACGATGTTCCCGCAGATCGCTGTGCTCTCCGGCCTGTACGCGATGATCCTGTTCCTCGGCATCTCGGCTATCCCCGGCATGATCATTACCTACATGCTCTTCACGCTGCCCTTCACCGTCTGGGTGCTCACCTCGTTCTTCAAGGGGCTGCCACTCGAGATCATGCAAGCGGCCCAGGTCGACGGCGCGACGGGCTTCCAGACTTTCGTGCAGATCCTCCTGCCGTTGACGGCCCCGGCGCTGGTGACGACCGGCCTGCTGGCCTTCATCGCGGCCTGGAACGAGTACCTGTTCGCCCTGACCTTCACTTCAATCGAGCCGCAGGCGCGCACGGTGCCTGTGGTGATCGCGCTGTTCAGCGGCACGGTCGCGCACCAGGAACCGTTCGGCGAGATCATGGCCGCCGGCATCCTGGTCAGCATCCCGCTCGTCATCCTGGTGCTCATCTTCCAGCAGCGGATCATCGCGGGCCTGACGGCGGGTGCCGTCAAGGGCTAGCGCGAGGATGAACGCGGTGACCGAAGGCAACCGGGCTCCCGCCCCGGCCTGGCTTGACCGGCAGGCGCAGTTGTCGCTCGACCGGCTCTTGCCCATGCTGCGCGAACGCTACGCGCCGCAGGACCCGAGCGGGTGGGCGGGCTTCGAGGCGCGCCTCGGCGCCAATTTCCGCCGGCTGTTCGAGCTGCTGCTGTACCTCTACGGTGGGCGCTACGACTTCTTCTACTACCTGGAGCGTGTCTTGTCGACGGCGGCGCGCCTGTGGCTGGCGCGCCCGCCCGAGCTCAAAGCGCTGGACCAGGCCCGCGAGGCGGATCCGGCCTGGTTCCAGGGCCAGAACATGCTCGGCGGCGTCTGTTACGTGGACCTCTTCGCCGGCAACCTGGCCGGCTTGCGGGCGCGCATCCCCTACTTCAAGGAGCTCGGCCTGACTTACCTGCACCTGATGCCGCTTTTCACAGTGCCCATCCCCGAGAACGACGGCGGGTACGCCGTGAGCTCCTATCGCGAGGTCAACCCGGCCCTGGGCAGCCTGTCCGAGCTGGCCGAGCTGGCCGGGGAGCTGCGCCGGCAGGGCATCAGCCTGGTGGTCGATTTCGTGTTCAACCACACCTCGGACGAACATGCCTGGGCTAAGCTGGCTCGGGCCGGCGACGCTGCGCACCAGGAATACTACTACATGTTCCCGGACCGCAGCATGCCTGACGCCTATGAGCAGAACTTGCGCGAGATCTTCCCCGGCGTGCGGCGCGGAAGCTTCACCTACCGGCCCGAGGTCGATCGTTGGGTGTGGACTACCTTTCACAGCTACCAGTGGGACCTCAACTACGCCAACCCAGCTGTGTTCGACGGCATGTTGGAGGAGATGCTGGCGCTGGCGAACGTGGGCGTCGAGGTGCTGCGGCTGGACGCGGTCGCCTTCACCTGGAAGCGCTTGGGCACGAGTTGCGAGAATCTGCCCGAGGCGCACATGCTGATCCAGGCTTTCAATGCCCTGGCGCGCATCGCGGCCCCCGCGCTGCTGTTCAAGTCCGAGGCCATCGTTCACCCCGACGAAGTGGCCCGCTACATCTCACCCGGCGAGTGCCAGCTTTCCTACAACCCGCTGCTCATGGCCCTGCTCTGGGAGTCGCTGGCAACGCGCGAGGTGCGTCTCTTGCGCTATTCTATGCAGGAGCGCTTCCGCATCAACCCGGCCTGTACCTGGGTCAACTACGTGCGCTGCCACGACGACATCGGCTGGACCTTCGACGATGCCGACGCCGCGCGCCTGGGGATCAACGGTTACGACCACCGCCGCTTTCTCAACGCCTTCTACATGGGGCGCTTCGCCGGCAGCTTCGCGCGCGGCCTACCCTTCCAGGAGAATCCGCAGACCGGGGACGCCCGGATCTCGGGCACGGCGGCATCGTTGGCCGGCCTGGAGAAGGCGCTGCGCGAGGAAGGGCCGTTCGAGGTCGAGTTGGCCGTGAGGCGCCTGCTGCTGATCCACAGCATCATCCTGTCTATCGGCGGCATTCCCTTGCTCTACCTCGGCGACGAGGTGGGCAGTCTCAACGACTACACCTATCGGCAGGACCCGGCCAAGCTGGCCGACAGCCGTTGGGTACACCGCCCCTTTACCGACTGGGGGAAGATCGGACGGCGCGGCGACCCGAACACGCTCGAGGGCCGCATTTATGGCGGCCTGCAGCACATGATCGCCATACGCAAGCAGTGCGACGCCTTTGCGGGCCATGACACGACGGTGATCGACACGGGCAACGGGCATGTCTTTGGCTATTTGCGCCGGTATGGCGCCGAGCAGATGCTGGCCTTCGCCAACTTCAGCGAGCAGGCGCAGCGCGTGGCGGCTAACACCGTGCGCACCCACGGCTTGGCCTACGCGTATCAAGACCTGGCCGGCGAGCGGACCGTCTCGCTGGAAGGGGACCTGGTCCTGGAGCCGCTTGGCTTCGTGTGGTTGGTAGCATCAGAGCATGGGTGAACCGGAAGAACGCGAGGGCGCGGAAGGATCGGAAGAACCCCGCTTCACGCCGGCTTACTCCGGCCTGGAGGCGGCCAGGAAGTTCGGCCGCCTCCAGGCCCAATCGCACTCGCTGATGAGAGCCCTGCTGCAGCGTTTCGTCCAGAAGCCCGAGCTGCAACTGCTGGCTTTCGACCAGGTGCGGCGGCTGCTGCGCAGCCCCCTGGGCATCGAGCGCGGCATGCAAATCATCCCCATTGCCAACATTGTCGGCAGCGTCGGGCGCTACCGGGACTTTGACCGCGCCTTCTTGCCGCTCAGTGGCGCGGACGAGATGCGCTGGCGCGAGCTCGACGTCGCTATGAACGAGATGCGCACTCTGCCGCCCATCGACGTCTATCAGGTCGGCGACGTCTACTTCGTGCGCGACGGCAACCATCGGGTGTCGGTGGCCAAGGCCAACGGGCTGACGCATGTCGACGCCTACGTGACCGAGATCGCCACCCGCGTCCCGCTGACGGCGGATATCGATGCCGACCGCCTGATCGTCAAGGAAGAGTATGCCCAATTCCTGGAGCAAACCGGGCTGGACGAGAGCCGGCCGGATGCGCAGCTCGAGCTCAGCGTGCCCGGCCACTACGAGCTGCTGCTCGAGCACATCGCCGTCCGTCGTTACTACGTGGGCCTGGAGCAGCGACGCGATGTCTCGCTGCAGGAAGCGGCGGTGAGCTGGTACGACACCGTCTACTGCCCGGTCGTCGAGGCGATCCGCGCCTCTGACGTACTGAAGGAGTTCCCCGGGCGCACCGAGACCGATCTCTACTTGTGGGTCGCCTACCACCGCGCGCGCCTCGGCGAGCGTTACGGAGTTACGGTGCCGGAGCGCGAGGTGCTGGAGGGACTGGCGCGCGACTTCAGCCAGCGCGGTTTCGGCAAGTTCACCCGCAGCGTGCGGCGCGCCGTCCGGGCCGCCTTGAAAGCCGCCGGGGAGACTCCTCAGCCGCCTAGAGCGGACCTATCCCCCTAACCCCCTTCCCTGAAGGGAAAGGACGAATCGGACGAAGCCGGAACCTATCCGGCTAACCCCCTTCCCAGAACGGAAGGGCCGGGAGGAGGAGGGAGGTTTTCCGGCTCTCTCACTCCAGCTCCTCGAAGGTCGACTCCTCGGGCACGTACTCTTCCTCGGGTGGGCCGTAGCGCGACCACAGGTCGGCGGCGATGGCCTGTGGGTTGGCGCGGACGTTATAGCGCAGGAAGTACTGGCACAGGCGCTGCACGTCTCGTCCGAGGATGGCGCGCGCGTCTGGGTTGACCCAGGGGTCGATGGCCTGCGGGAAGTCGATGATCTTGAACTCGCCGTCCCAGTAGAGCACGTTATAGGCCGACAGGTCGCCGTGGATGCGCCGGTTGGCCAGCATGAGCTCGACGTTCCAGATCAGGCGGTCGAACAGCCCACGCGCCCGGCCGCGCGGCAGGGTCACCTCGTTGAGCGCCGGGGCGGCCGCGTCGGCAGTGCCCAGGTATTCCATCAGGATCGTATTGCTGCCCGACACCAGCGGGAGCGGCACGTCGGCGCCGGCCGCGTGCAGGAGCTGCATGGTCACGAACTCATGCTCGAGCCAGGAGACGTGTTGGAACGCCTTGCCGCGCGTCGTGCCCTTGCGCACCGCCAGCAGGTAGCGCTCGTCGCGCACCTCCTTGCCGTCCTCGTCGAGGATGGCGCGGCCCTGGCGATACTGCGCGTCGTTGCGCAAATTACGAAACATGCGCGGGCGATAGACCTTGGCCGCGAGCAGTGCCAGGCCGGTGTTCGGGTGGGCCGCGCAGCAGTAGACGTTCGCTTCCTTGCCGCCCTTGACGCGCCGCAGCACGTCGGCGATCTTCTTTGTGTCGTAGAACGGCCCCAGGTAGTTCAGTATCCACTCGCGCTCGTGGCGCGAGCCGGAGAAGGTCGGGCGGAAGATATCGCCCAGATCCACCTGGCCGGCGCCGCTGTAAGCCACGATCTCATCCAGCAGTGCGTGTTCACTGCGCTTCGGGGGGCGCTTCTTGCGCCGGGTCGACGACGAGACCGCCTGCTCGCGCGCCGCCCGCCGGCTGGTGGGTATCTCGGACCAGGCGTCGCCCAGCGCGATCTCGTCGCTCGTCCCGGCATCGGGCTCGTCCGCGGGGCCGGCCACGCCGGCGGGCCCGGTTTCGCCGGGGAAGTCCACGTCGGACATGGCCTGATCGTCGAGGTCTTGGTCGTCGTCAACGGTTTCGTATATTGGTGCCCGGTCGAACGTTCGAGCGAAGTTGATGCGAGTCACAGTAACCCTTCCTTGAATACCGGCGCTGCAGATTGGCCTTGGTTTAAACGAAAAGCCACGGATGCCGAGTGCACCCGTGGCCTTTGTAGGCGCCATTGGGGACAGGAACGGTTACTTCCCCCGAAGGTTACTTCCCGCTCTCAATGGAAGGCGCACCCAAGCACAGCATTCGGCACTGCCCGCAGCAGTGCGCGCACGCACATATCCGTGGTTCGCTATCATGGTGTGCGTCTCCTTTCTTGAGGGCTGTACTGGCAGGGCAGGCTATGCGCCTGCCCGACAGTATGGCATCAGATTAACACAAGCGCTGCCTGTTGTCAAGCGCGAATGGCAGTGTTCGGACGAGAGTTCGGATGAGTGCGCTGCACAGAACGAGCTCGCAACCCCGGTGATCGCCGGCCATTGCCACCGACCGGTGGCCCGCTCGCCCCTCCCACTCCGCCGCCCCCCGGGGGAGCGGGGTCAACCTGTCGGGGTCAGGCCGGATCGCCGAGGGTTTCGTAGTGCCCGAACAGCGTGTACGGCACCTTGAGGTCCCTCGCCAGGTTAGACTTGTCTTCTATAGCCAGTTCGACCGAGACGAAGCCGCTGTAGCCACGCTCGATCATCAGTTCGATCAGGCGATTGTTGTCAGTTATTCCCTGGCCGAAGGGCACGAACCTCGGCACTCCCATGGCGGCCGCTTCCTTGACGTGGATGTGGTTCACCCGGTCGCCAAGGCGGGCCACGACCTCATCCAGTGCGATGCCCGAGCCGCTGAAATGCCCGGTGTCGATGCAAAGGCCGACATTCGGCGACGGCACGGTCGCGAAAATGCGTTCGTAATCCTCGATGGTCTCGAGGTTGTTGTTGGCATGGTTTTCAAGACAGATCAGGACGCCGTTTTTCTCGGCGACCGGCGCGATTTGCTCGAGCACAGTCACGATCTCGTCGAGGCCGCCGGCCTGGCCGCGAGCCGCGCCGGTGGCCACAATACGCCTGCACCCAAGCTCGATCGCTGCCTCGATCATGCGCAGCTTGTGGCCGACGTCCTTGCCGAGATCGAAACTGCTGGCCGCGCCGAACCCGGAGCCGTAGACCGCCGCCGGTTGCAGGCCCGTCGCCTGGCAGCGCGCACGAGCGCGCTGGATGCCTTGGGGCGTCAGATCTGACGGGAACCAGCAGTTGAACTCCACGTACTTGAAGCCCACCTGCGGCGCCACCTCGAAGGTGCGGTCGAAGTGATTGTCGACGAAGCCATCGCAAGAGAGCGTGGAACAGGCCAGACCGATCATGCTTGGACCTTTTCCTCAAGCCCGACGAGCCGGGCCAGATTTCCGCCCAGGACCAGGTCGCGGGCAGCCTGGTCGTGATCGCGCAGCATGGCGTTGTACTTGGCGAGCTGAACGTGCATGAGCCCGAAGGGGACGTCGCTGCCAAAGCACAGCCGGTTGGGACCAAGGGCCGCGATGGCCCGCAGGATCGCGCGCTCGCCGATGGCGCTCCCTATCAGCGTGATGTTCGGGTGCGCGTAAGCCACTTCTATCGCCGAGCGATCCAGCGCAGGGGTGCCGGCGCCGCCCATGTGTACCATCAGGATCGGTATCTCGGGGAAGCGGGCGGCGATCGCGCCCAGCCGGTAGGGGTGGGTGTTTTCGTAGAAGTCTGCACCGATATGAAAGGCGACCGGCTTGCCGTAGCCGGCGGCCTGCTCGACGAATGGCAGGATTGCCGCGTCGTCGATGACGTAGTCGTCCTGGGCGCCGTTGAATTTGATGCCCGCGAGGCCGCATTCCTCGAAGCAGCGTTCGATGGCTGCACGCGCCCGCTTGGTGCCCAGCCGCGGATTGGCCCAGCCGAAGCCGATCAGGCGATCCGGATAGCGCCGCACGGCCTCGCAGACCGCCTGGTTCTCCGGCTCGATGTTTTTGTCGTATGGCGGCTTCGACCACACCAGCGCCTTGTCGACGCCGGCGCGATCCATTTCCTCAATCAGCCCGGAAGCGCTGATGGCCAAGCCGTCCCAGCTGTGTGACGAGATGTGGCAATCTGCATCGATGATCATGAGAAGAACTCCGCCGCGTGCCGAGGTCTAGTTGACCTCGCCCGCGTAGAATGTGGTTACAGACATGGCCGGCGCCCGGTACGAGAGGGTGTCGCCGGTCAGCCGGAAAGTACCCAGCCCCAGGTAGCGCTCGGTCTCAGAGGTGCGATAGGCGTCGAAGGATTGCCCGCTGCCGAGGACCTCAATGTCGACATCCTCAGCTTCGTCGCCCACGTTGCAGACGACGAAGGCGTCCGGGTTCCCGGTGCCGTTGCCGGCAAAGCCGGTCAGGGTCACATCTGGCTCATTCGAGCGCACGTGGACCACCGACATGCCGGGTTGGCCGGCGCGGCTGATCTGTTTGAAGAAGTAGTAGCCCTTCTCGACGCGATAATTGCCGCTGTCATCGATGCGGACGGCCGTGCCGGGATTCGGATCGCCACCGACCCACAGGCTGGAGCGCTGAACGGTTGCCCAGGGGATGATCGCATTCACCTTGGCCGAGTAGATGTTGTTGTGCATCTCCCAGATGAAGAAAGCGTCCATCTTGCTCCAGCTCGTCGAAGTCACCCAGGCATGAAGGTTCGGGCGCACCGAGCGCAGGGTATCGATGCCCGTGCTGCGCCAGTCGCCGTACCAACGCCCGACCCCGCGGCCGAAGAAACCGTGCGAGGTGATCAGGCCGATGTTTTCGCGCGCCTCCGGGTGGTCGACGATGGCATCGGCATACCCGTACTCCGAGAAACGGTACCAGTTGCTCGGCTCGCCGGGCGCGATGCCGACATCCGCCAGACCCTGCCGGTCGAGCATCTCACGCATGAAGCCGATGAAGTCCGCCACCTGCTCTGGCGGCCAGTACATGTTGTAATCGTGCTTCGGCGAGTCGTCGGTGCTGCCGTCCAGCGGCCAGCGCCGCCAGTCCTCGCCTTCATTATGCAGCGAGACGTACTTGACCGGATAGCCCTCGACCTCGCGGCAGTGCTTGGCCCAGGAAATGAGGTACTTCGCCACCTCGCACTTCAGTTCGGGGTCCAGGTCGCGGCCGCGGACGAAACGCTGTTTGGTCATCCAGCCGGGCGGTCCGTACAAGGTGGTGATGATGGCCAGCTCGGCGCCGCGGCCGCGCGTCTTGGCCAGGCCCTGGGTCACGAAGTAACGCATCCAACGGGTTGTCGAGGTGTGATTGTAGGCTGCCATGTCGATCGTGTGCGGATCGTAATCATAGCCAGGACCGGGCTTGGCTTGGTGGAAGGAATCGAGAAACATCTTGATCAGGCCGGGCTTCAGGCCCTCAGCCCCGAAGATCAGGTCGACTATCTCCTGGCGCTGTTCCTCGGTCAGCGTGCTGAAGCCCCCATACTCCTGCGGGGCAGCGAAATAGTCACGGGTTTGGGCGGCTTCGACGTAGTTGACCCCGAAGCCGTCCCAGGCCTGAAGGGGCTTGCCGAAATCAACGCGCGCAGTTCGCATAAGAAGAGACCTCCTTTGTTTGAGAGTGACGAAAGTTGGCGCAGGGCCTAACGTCCGCGCGTCATGAGCTCGGTCCATACCGACGGTTCCGGACGGAACACGCTGTCGAGAACGGACTTGGGAGCGTCCTTGAGAAATTCGTACAACCCCTCGAGCATCGGCATGTGGAAGCCCTGGGCCTCACACTCCTCGAAGTAGTAGGGCCATTCGGGCACCAGGGGTGAGATCTGATCGATCGTGCCGTTCTTGATGGCTCGGTGAAGGACGGCGTACTGATCGCCGGACGCGGGGTCGACATCCAGGGCCCGGAAGAGCAGGTCCTCGTCCAGCCCGGCCCGCAGACCGAACATCATGACCTCCAGCCGGGCGAGGTTTGGCAGGCGCAGAGTGAGTTGCTGCACCACCTTTGCCACCTGGCCCATGCCGGGAGGGCCACAGAAAACGATCTTCTGTGGATTGGCGACGGCGAGGAAGAGCGGCCAGCAGTAGTCGACCGTCTCCCGGTCGCCGCCGACAAACAGGCGCAGGCTGCCCGCAGCCGCGCCCACCTTGCCGCCGCTGATCGGCGCGTCCAGAAAGCGCACGCCCCTGGCAGCGTAGGCCGCGGCGATGCGCCGGGTCTCCGGCACGGGCAGGGTGCTGTGGTCGATGAAGATCTGCTCCGGCCGGGCCGCGGGGAGGAATACACGGTCGGCCAGCTCGATCGCGGCATGGCTCTCGACCACCGACAGCACCACATCGCAGCGCGCGACCAGCTCCGCGCTACCCGCGACCGCCCGGCCTCCCAGCTCGACCAGCCGCTCGACTCGCTCGGCCCGCAAATCATGCGCAGTAACGGCAAAACCGGCTTTGAGCAGATTCTCGGCGATGCCGGCGCCCATCTGCCCCAGCCCTATGACGCCGATCGCACAGTCCTTGATTGTCACGTTGGTCATCTCCGTTAGTGGTTGGCGGGTGGATGCTGTCTATCCACCCGGATCGGATCAGCCCTTGAGGCCGGTGGTCGATACCCCCTCGACCAGCTGCTTCTGCGCGCTGACGAAGATCACGAAGGCCGGGATCAGCGAGAGCACCGACATGGCGAACAGTGCGCCGTAGGAGGACTTATCCGTTGCGTCCAAGAAGGCCCGCAGCCCGAGGGGCACCGTATACAACGTAACCTTGCTCAGGTAGAGGAGCTGGCTCATGAAGTTGTCCCAGGACCAGATGAAAGTGAAGATTGCGGTTGTGGCGAGGGCGGGCGCGGCCAGCGGGATGATCACCCGCAGGAAGGTCTGAAACTCGCTCGCTCCGTCGATGGAGGCCGCGTCGTCAAGATCGTGCGGCAGACCGCGGATGAACTGGACGATCAGAAAGACGAAGAAGGAGTCGATCGCCAGGAAGTACGGCACAGTTAGCGGCAAGAAGGTGTTGAGCCAGCCGGCCTTGAAGAACATCACGTAGCGCGGCACCAGTGTCACTTGGATTGGCAGCATCATCGTGACGAGCATGAGCGCAAACCAGACATTCTTGAACTTGAAGTCCAGGCGGGCGAAGGCGTACGCTGCCAGCGCACAACTGGTTACATTGCCGATGACGGCCAGGCCCGAGACGATGAACGAGTTGAGAAAGAGCCGGCCGAAGGGCACGCCGATCGCGGTCCAGCCCTTGATGTAGTTGTTCAGGGTGACGACGCGCGGCCAGAGACCCATATCTCGGAAGATGATATCTTCGGGCTTGAACGAGCTGCTAAGCATCCAGAGCAGGGGATACAGCATAAGCACTGACCCTATTAGCAGCAGGACGTGTTTCCCGACCGTATTCCCGTGTAGCAGTTGCGCGCGCGACATGGCTTACCTACCTCACGACTCGTAATAGACCCAGAAACGCGACGACCGGAACGCGAGCACGGTCAGCAGGCCGATGATCCCCAGCAGCACCCAGGCCATGGCCGAAGCGTAGCCCATGCGGAACGAGGCGAAGCCCTGTTGATACAGGTAGAGAGTGTAGAACAGCGTCGAATCGACCGGGCCACCCGTGCCTCCGCTGACGATGAACGCTTGCGTGAAGGCCTGGAAGGCCGAGATGAACTGCATGATCAGGTTGAAGAAGATGATCGGCGAGAGCATGGGCAGGGTGATCTTGGCGAAGCCGCCAAGACGGCTGGCGCCGTCGATTTCGGCTGCCTCGTACAACTCACGCGGGATCTGTTTCAACCCGGCAAGAAAGATGATCATCGGGGAGCCAAATTGCCAAACGCGCAGCAGGACGAGGGTGAAAACCGCCGTCGAAGGCGTCCCGATCCAACTCATTCCCTGGATAGCGAACAGGTCAAGGGCCTGGTTGACAATGCCGCTGAGGCCAAATACCTGCCGCCAGAGGATGGCAATGGCCACGCTGCCTCCCAGTAGCGACGGCAGATAGTAGAAGGCGCGGTAGAGGGTCAGCCCGCGGATGCCGCGGTTCAGGACCATGGCGATCGCAAGCGCCAGAGCGAGCTGCAAGGGCACAGAGACGCTGACGTAGATGAAGGTGACCTTCAGCGCCTGCAGAAAGCGCGGGTCCAGGGTGAACATCACGATGTAGTTGCGCAAGCCGTTCCATCGCGGCGCGGTAAGCAGGTCGTACTTGGTGAACGACAAGTACAGCGAAGCGAGGATCGGTCCGACCGAAAACACCAGGAAACCCAGCAGCCAGGGCAGCAGAAACGTGTAGCCAACCAGGTTGCGGCGGGCCGACCGGCTGAGCCGGAAGCCGCGCACTTCAGCCCGCGGGAGCGTGGCGGTTCGGGACATTTGAGGGTTCCTCTCCCGATTGGGTGGCGGTCCCGCCGGAGGGAGCCGGCGGTGGGCGAGTATACCGCTCACCGCCGGCTCCAAGGCACGGACTAGCCTGCACGCGAGAGATCAGGCGTGACAGGCTGGCGACGGGTCAGGTATTGAGAATGCGGGTGGCGTCGGCAAAATACTGATCGACGGCCTCTTGCAGTTTCAGGCGGCCGAACATCAGCTCCTGATAGTAGCGCGTGAAAGACTTCATTACCTCGGCGCTCTGGCTCGGCCGCGCGGGGGCTTCCACGAACGTATCGGCCAACGAGCTGACCACCTTGATGCCCTTTTGGGTCGGGGCGTCGAGGGTCGGCACGATTTGGGCCGCGATGGTCTTGTTACCGGGCAGGCCGTGCTCGGCGGCGAAGACTTTCTGCGGCTCGATATCGTTGATGAACCAGTTCACGAACTTGGCGGACTGATCGACGAACTTGGTCTTCGAGTAGATCGACTGCCAGGCGGTACCCAGCCAATCGCCCGAAGGCCCGCCCGCCAGGCTCGTGCGGGGGACGGGCAAGATGCCCAGGGTATCGGTCTTCATGTAGCTCTGGTAGATCTGGAGCTGATTGGCATTCATGATGTGCAACGGGGCAACGTGCTTGGCGAGCAGCGAATCGGCATGCTGAACGCCGGCCTGTTCGACGGTCATGGCTGCAGGCGGCAGCGCGTTCGCGCCGCGCATCTTCTCCCACATGCCCCACCAGGTAGCCAGGGCTTCCTTCGTATAGCCCAGCTCGTTCAACTCCTCGCCTTTGTAGAGCGGCATGCCCAACTGAACAAAGAAGGGCTCATAGGCGACGTTCGAGGCACCGGAGTCGGTGGTAGCGTACTCGCTCTCGCTTAATTTGGCCTGGACGGCGAGCGACCAGTCGGTGTAGTCGTTCCATTTGAAGGTCGGTTCGGGAACGTCGATGCCAAGCTCCGTCAGCCAGGTCTCGTTGTACATAGTGGAGGCGCACGTGCCGCCCAGGGCCAGCATCCAGTTCTTGCCGTTGCGCTTGCCAGAATCGATGGTGCCCTTGGGCCAGTCGCTGAGATCGATCTTCGCGGCCGAGACCAGATCGTCGAGCGGCAGAAGGGCGCCGAGATTGGAGTACTGGTTGACCAGGTCCTGGTGATTGGTGATGAGATCAGGGGCATTGCCGCCGGCGACCTCTGTTGCCAGCTTTTGCCAGTACGCGTCATAGGCGGCGAACTCGCGCTCAATCTTGAGGCCAGGATTGAGTTGTTCGTACATATCGAGGATGGTGTTGTACTTCTTGTGGCGCGGGTCGCCACCCCACCATCCCATGCGCAGTGTGACTGCTTGGGCCGCGGGGGCGGTTGTGGGCACTGCCTCAGTCGCGGCCTGTGCCGCCGGGGCCTGTGCGGGAGCGGCCGGGGCGGCCGGCGCAGCGCACGCACCTAGCGCGGTCGCGCTGGTCGTCAGGGCCATGAGCTTCAAGAACCGCCGTCTGGACAACTGCTCGGTCATCTGTCCCTCCTATGCGTGAATGGCCAGATCGCGCACCTGGCAGACCTGGCGCTTTGGGGTGCCTCAGAGACTCTCTGTCACCTCCTCTCCCTTTACGCCGGCCTGCTGGGCCGGCCGGGCCGCGGCCGCCTGGACACGCAGCATCTTCTTTGTTTCCTCACAAACTTCGGCATTGATCTCCCGGTGAAGCAGCAACAACTTGGGCAGATCCCGTTGCCGCAGGCCATTGACGATGGCCCGGTGATCGACTAAAACCCGAGGTACCACCTTGGCCGGGTCGTAGTACCAGCGGCGCACCACCAGTACTTCCCACTGGCTCATGATCTGATCCCACCACTCCATGAGCCGCGAGTTGCCGGTCTTGCGCACCGGATACTCGTGAAACTCGCGCTCGGTTCTCACCAGCGGCAGATAGGCCTGATCGCGGATCGCCTGCTCTTGCCGGCGGATCAGCTCCTCAAGGTGGGCGTAATCGGCGTCATCCAGGCGGTCGATCACCTGGGTGGCGGCATGCGACTCAAGCATCAGCCGCAGGTTCATGATTTCGTCGACGTCCCTCTCGGACGGCTCCCAGACGTAGGTGCTGTAATTGTTGCGGCGGCGCGCCAGGCCCAGCGCTTCAAGCCGCAGCAAGGCCTCGCGCACCGGGCTGCGACTGATACCCAGAAGTTCGGCCAGTGCGGGCTCGGTCAACCGTTCGCCAGGCGCGAACTCCCCCGATGTGACGGCTTCTTGCAGACGGCTGACGACGCGATCGGCAAGGGATTCTGGAGAAATGGTCAGCGTGTTGACGGCCATGACGCGGCGCTCTCTCGGGTCTTCGGGATGTGGGTGACGGCGACACACTGTCAAGTGTTGCGCACTGTATACAGTGTACAGGAAGACCCGGTAGTTGTCAAACCGGCGAAGTGGGGAAGTGGGGAAGGGTGGGCGCTAAGCGAGCTCTTTGCCGCATACGGCACAACGCCTGTCGTCGCCGGCCACTAGCCGGTTGCCACAGTATTGGCACTCGTAGCCCCCATCCGGCAAGTTGAGCCTGGCGCGCCTCTGGCGGCGGTACCAGCGATCAAAGGCTGCATCCTGCACCAACTCAACGGCCAGCAGGAGCATCAGTAAGGTCAACAGAACGCCCCCGGCGAGCGCCGAGACGCGCATGTACGGATAGAGGTCGACGGCAGACACAGCCAGGAGCCTGAGCAGCACCGAGGCCCCGTACAGTGTCAGCAGGACAAGCAGGCCCAGGAAGATGGCGATCAGCACGAGCCGCCCGCCGACGTCGTTGAGGTTCAGTCTGCGCTTCATTTGCCCGCCGCATTCACGTGCCCGCCGCCTTCATTTGCCCGCCGCCTTCATTGCTTTCGTTTCTGCCGAGGGTATAATACCCTGGAATGAACGGTAACCAAAGCCCCCGTGCGGGGGCCGGTGCGCCTGCGGGCCGCTCAGGTCCGCGCCGGCGACTTCTGCGGCGCCCGCCCCGTCTGGCTGAGTGAGGTGATACGGATGCTGGCCTGGCTGTTGACCTCAAAACTAGTCCACATTCTGTTTGCCATGCTTCTCGTCAGCGGGATCCTGGGCCGCAATCTGACGTTCGCTGCCGCCCGCCATGCGACGGAGGTCCAGGCGGTGGCAGATCTGCTGAGCCTGAGCGAGCGCTTCGAGAAGCTGATGGTGCGCCCGGGTTCCGAGCTGGTCCTCGTTTTCGGCTTGCTGACGGCCTGGCTCGAACGGCAGCCGCTGCTTTCGGTGCTCGCCGGCGCCAGGCCGGCCTGGGTCTTCGTCTCGCTGATCGTCTACTCGCTGACCTTGCCGCTCGTGATCGTGCTCTTGCTGCCCCGCTCGAAGCGGCGCCGCCAGGCGCTCGAAGCCGCCCTGGCAGGGCTGGGCATGACGGCCGAACTCCGCCAGGCCCTGGACGATCGCGCGGTGCAGGTCGCGCGCAATGTCGAACTGTTGATGATCCTGGTCGTGATCGGCCTGATGGTGCTGAAGCCGTTCTGAGGTCCCGCGCGCCGGGCTTGCCTCAGCCGCCTGACTGCTCCCGCCACTCCGTTATCCCCCGGGCGTGGATCGGGTAATGGCTGTAGGTGTCGATCCGCAGACGGTGCCGGAAGGGGGTCTCGCGAGTGAACTGCTCGTCGGGCGCCTCGCGCACGTATTCGAGCAGCCGGAGGTGAGTGCTTTCCAGTTGTCGTAGCACCTCCGCCAGGGGAAGATCCTGTTTCTGAGCCGTCATCTGGGAGTTGAAGGCATCGATGCCGCCGTAGAGCGAAGAGTAGCGCGGCGGCCGCACGCCCTCGAGGATGAGTGGCAGGTACTTCAAGGTCTCCTCTTCCCAGGTGGAGACGTGCGCGAGGATGTCTTTCACCGACCAATCCCCCACCACGCCCGGCTGGGTCAGCCGCGCTTCCGGCAGTCCGGCGTACGATGTCTGGAGGTCGCTCCACGCCTTGTCGAGTCGCTTCAAGAGCTGTTGTTTGTCCATCGCTCATTCCCCTGTTAACCCCAGGATAGGCTCGTCGAAGACCGCTTTCGGTAAGCTGCCCCTTATAAATCCGATCTCCCGCGCCCGAATTTGCCTGATAAATCGGTCGGAAATGGCATGGCCGGAACATCCTGTTCGCGGGAATTGCAGTAACCTCGCTGCCGGCAAGGAGGACATTTTTATCCGGAGCACGGACCATCTTGATGTCTGGAAATCCCGCCAACCATCGGCAATCGGAGCCGTATTTGCTGGAACGCTCCCGGCTGGCCTGGTTGATCATCGCGCTTGGGATGGCGCTTTTCGCGATCACCAGCTACAGTCTGCTCTCTCACAGTCTGCTGTACGTCTACGACCATCCCACGGTCCAGGTGATGACAGATTTCCGTCAGCAGTCTCCGGCCTGGCTCTTGACGCTGGGACACGCGCTCTCTCTCCTGGGGAACGTCGGGCTGGCCGGCATCAGCCTGGTCCTGGCCATCTTCTGGCTCGTCAAGAAGCGCTATCGGCCGATCATCCTGCTGATCGCTCTGCCCGGGCTGGGGGGCTTGCTATTCCTGGGCCTGGCCTATCTCTTTGGCCGCCAGCGCCCATCGCTTCCCGGCCTCTTGAGCCAGATCCCGTTGCCTAGCTACCCCAGCGGCCACGTGATCGGCGTGGTCACCTTCGTCACCCTGCTGCTCTACCTTTACTTGCCGCGCGTAGGCTCGGCGTCCTGGCGTGTGGTCATCTGGACCTGTGCCATCCTGCTGGTCCTGGTTGAGGGTTTGGACCGGCTTTACCTGGGTGCTCACTACCTCACGGACGTCCTGGCTGCGTACGGCTTGGGCATAGCCTGGGCCGTGTTCGGCTTATTGGTGGTCGATTGGTACTGGTTCCGCCGGCGCAAGCGGGCCAAGAGCAAGCATGTCTGACCCAAATCTGGTCTACGTGACGATGGGCGGGGTCGTCCTCGCGTTGGGGCTAGTCTCGGATTGGCTGAAGGTGCGCGGCATCTCGGACGTCTTGATCGCCCTGGTCGTTGGGATCTTGCTCGGGCCCCACGTGGCCGGTATCCTCCCTCAGGCCGGCTCGGACTCGGACCTGGCCGCCTTGCTGGAGCAGGCAGCCCGTCTCACGCTGGCGATCGGGCTCACGACTGTCGTCATGCGCTTCCCGCGGCATTACGTCACGTCCCATTGGCGCTCGCTGGGGGTCCTCCTAACGCTCGGCATGGTGCTGATGTGGGCCAGCACGGCCGCGCTTGTCCTGCTGGTGACACGCCTTGCTCCCCTGGTGGCGGTGCTGGTCGGCGCGATCGCCACCCCCACCGACCCGGTGATCGCGGCTTCGATCGTGACGGGCAGTGTGGCCGAGAAGAATCTGCCGGCGCGCATGCGCGACATCATCTCGGCCGAATCCAGTTTCAATGACGGCGCAGCCTATCCTTTCGTGCTCTTGCCCGTCCTCATGCTGTCAAACGGGACTGGGGCGGCCCTCTCTCAGTGGCTCACGAGCGTCTGGCTGCTGCAGGTGCTGGGTGCCACCGCGATGGGGGCGGTCATCGGCTGGCTGACGGGCCGGGCCCTGGACGCGGCCAAGCGCCACGGGACGATCGAGAACGTCTCGTTCCTGGCCTACAGCCTGGCGATCGCCCTGGTGACGCTCGGCGGCGTGAAGCTGATCGGCAGCGACGCCATCCTGGCCGTGCCGGTGGCTGTGTTGCTCTTCCGGCGCACCAGCGGGAGCGACGAGGTCAACAAGCAAAGGCGCGTCACCGGCGCGGTGGAGAGGTTCTTCACGCTGCCCATTTTTGTTCTGCTCGGTACCCTGCTGCCCTGGTCCGACTGGTTCGCCCTGGGGTGGCGCGGTCCCGTCTTGATTGTCGTGGTCCTGCTGTTCCGGCGGATCCCCATGCTGTTGCTGCTCCGGCGCTTCATGCCAGAGGTCCACGACCTTCGAGACGCCCTCTTCATGGGTTGGTTTGGGCCGATCGGCGTCTCAGCACTCTTCTACTCCAGCCTCGGCCTGCGCGCCGGACACCACGAAGCCTGGGTCGTCGGCAGCTTGATGGTTTGCGGGTCCGTCGTGGCGCATGGCATGAGCGCCACGCCCCTGGCAAGATGGTACGGGAAGACGGCGCGGCAGGGCCAAGACACAGAGCAACAGGCGCAAGCAAGCTCCGCCCAGCCGGCCGATGCACAATCCCAGCGCTGAGCCGACCACAGGCCCATCACAATTGCTGAACCGTGATGGGCCTGTGGTCAGGAATCGTCACCGCTACTGGAGACCGGCCGCTTTGCACGCATCCGCATAGTCAGGAGTGCAGATCTGCTGGATCGTCCAGAAGTTGTCTTTCACCACCGTGTCTTTGATCGTGTCCTTGGTCACCGCCTCTGGAGACAGGCTGACCAGCGGCACGTCTTTCGCCCCATTGTTGACCGTCTTGCCCTGAGTAATGCTGGCCGGGACACCCGTGCCGCTGAGCAGGTCATAGGCCAGCTCGGCAGAGGTGTCCGCCAGTGGCTGCAGGGGTAGGTAGGCCGTCATCGTTTGCTTGCCGACGAGAATGCGCTGAATCGCGGCCAGGTCCGCGTCGCCGCCGACAACGGGGGGCAGCGGATTGAGCCCCGCTCCCTGCATCGCGGCGATGGCCGCGCCGGCCATGCCGTCGTTCGCCGAATAGACCCCGTCGACCTTGTTGCCCAGGGTGGTGAGCGCCTGCTGCATCTCGGTCTGAGCCGTGTCCGGAGCCCAATCCGGCGTGTCGTATTCCTTGGCGATGGTCAGCTTGCCTGCCTGGACCAGGGGATCGAAAACGCTGTGTGCGCCCTGCTTGTAGAGGGCTGCGTTGCTGTCCGTCGGCGCGCCGTCCAGCATCACGATCTGTGGGTTCGTCTTGCCGGCGGCGTTCAGCGCGTCCACCAGCGCCTGGGCTTGCAGCTTGCCGATCTCCGGCACGTCAAACAGGACCGCGTAGTCAACCCCATCCGATCCCATCGTGAGGCGCGAATAGGAGATGTACGGCACACCCTGTGCCTTGGCTTTGTCGGCGATCGCACTGGCCGCGGTGGTATCGACCGCCATCACCACCATCACCTTGACGCCGTTGGCCAGTGCCGCTTCGGCCGCCGAGAGCTGCGCGCTGGCGTCACCATTGGCGTTGTTGTAGACGACGGTGCAGGCCGCGCACAGGGACTTGAATTTGGCTTCGAAGTAGGGCTTGTCTTTAGTGTCGTAGCGATTGGTCTTTGAGTCCGGTAGCATTAAGGCCACGCTGCCGGTCACCTGGCTGGCAGGCGTCCCGCTGGTCGCGGCGGTAGCGGTGACCGCAGCCGCGGGCGCCGTGGCCGCGGCGGCTGCGATCAGCGCCGTCGCTTCGGCCTGGACAGTGGGTGTCGTGATTGCAGAAGTGGGCGCCGCTGCAGCACCCACCGCGGCGGTGGGTGATTCTGCCGATGCCCCGCTTGCGGGCGATGCTGCAGCGGGCGTAGGTGTCGGGGCCGCTGCGGACCCACATCCCGAGACGACGAGCACGACGGCCAAGAAGACCGCCAACCTGGCGGGCCAGATCCCGCGTCGTGGTATGGACATTTGTCCCTCCTATGGGGAAAATTCTCTCACGTATGACCGTTACTACTCCGATCGGGCACGGTCTGTAAGGAGCATGGCGATGCCAGGGCCGCCGGCTCACCCAGGAAGTCCCTGCTCGATGATCGATGCCTTGTGATATAATTCTGAAAAATTTAGCCGTGAGGAGGGTTCCATGCGTCCGACAAGTTCTTCGCGTCTGTCTGTCGTTCTCTCGGCTGTAACGCTGCTCGTCTTCTCGGGCCTCTGCTACCTGGGTGTGATCCCCGTCGCCCCGACCCCCGCCTCAGCCCAGGAGGCCGTCACCCCTACGGCCGGGGCTGCGACGTCCAGCAGCGCAGTGACGCCAACTGTGGTCGCGTTGCCGACGGCGGTCATGACCGCGCCGCTGGTGATCTTACCTACCCCCGCGCCTGATCAGATCACCGCCTCGGCCGCCACGAAGGCCTACTGGGCGCAAATGTTGGCGGCCCAGGTTCCGACCCCGACCCCGGCTCCCGGTGCGGCGCCCGGCCTCTGGTCCGTCTACGAACAGGCGCTCAAGGGCGCCAGGTATGTCGACCTGACGCACAGCATCTCGCCGTCGATCCCGGTCTGGGCCGGTTTTGGCCCGTCGAAGTTCTTGCCAACCATCGACCCGGCGACCGGACAGCCGTATACGTACGACCAGGGTCTGGGCTTCGAGGCCACCCATTATGATCTGAGCACCGATCAACTGGGCACCCAGCTCGATCCGCCCGCCCACTGGGCGCCGGAGTATCCCGCCATCGACGAGCTGCCGGCCACCTACGCCGTGCGGCCGCTGGTCGTCATCTCGATCGTCGACCAGGTCGCCAAAGACCCCGGCTACGCGCTGCAGGTCAGCGACATCCAGGACTGGGAGGCGCGCAACGGCCGCATCCCGCAGGGTTCGGTGGTGATGGTGCGCTCGGACTGGTCCAAGGAGTGGCCGAATCCGGAGCTGGCCAGCCGGGCAGTGTTCCCGGGTGTGTCACTCGACGCGCTGAAGTTCCTGCACGAGCAGCGCCAGATCCTCTTCCATGGCCATGAGCCGCTGGACACTGATGCGACGCCGACCCTCGAGGGCGAGCACTGGCTGATGCACAACGGCTTCGCGCAGGCCGAGGGCGTGGCCAACCTCGACCAGGTGGCCGAGACCGGCTGCCTGATCGCCATCGGCTATCCGAAGTTCCAGGGCGGCACGGGCGGCTACGCTCGCTACATCGGCATCTGTCCGCCGGACTGGAAGTATGGCGTGACGATCGCCGAGCAGCCGGGCGCTCCGCTGCCGAAGAGCGACAAGATCCTGCAGTGGGATGCGACCCAGGGTGTGCGCGTGCGCAAGTGATGCCGGGCGGCGCCTCCGTCAGACCAGGGCGGAGGCGCCGCGCCCCAAGCATCGTCGACCCCCGCCGGCGGGGAGCCAGGAGCCGGGCATGGCTAAGACGCTCGTCACCGGTTCGACCGGCCTGGTGGGGTAGCATATCCTCCAGGCGCTCATGCGTCGCGGACGTCCCGTCAAGGCCCTGGCGCGAGCTTGGCTGGAAGCCAACCCCGCTGCCGGAGGGCATCAGGCAGACCATAGCCCGGCTTGACGGGCACTAATCGAAGAGGCGACTATGCCAGAAGCCAACGACACTAACCACCGCGATGATCCGTTTGATCTGGAGCGTTTCCTGAGCGCCCAGGCCGGCATCTACCCGGCCGTCCTGGCCGAGCTGCGGGGCGGCCGCAAACGCACGCACTGGATGTGGTTCATTTTCCCGCAGATTGCAGGTTTGGGCCGCAGCCCGACTTCAGAGCACTATGCCATCAAGAGCCGGCAAGAAGCGGGTGCCTACCTCAGCCACACCGTCCTCGGCCCCAGGCTGCGCGAGTGCGCGGGGCTGGTACTGGCCGTCCAGGGGCGATCCGTGGCCGAGATCTTCGGTTACCCCGACGACCTCAAGCTCAGGTCGTCCATGACCCTCTTTGCCCAGGTCGCCGAGCCCGACTCCGTCTTCCAGCGCGTGCTGGACAAGTATTTCGACGGCCAACAAGACCGCCGCACGATCGAGCTGATGCGGTAACCTCTCCCCTGGTTCCTGAAGGGAAGCGGAGCCAGATTACGTATTCCTCCGTCCCTTCCGCCAGGGGCGGGTGGAGGGAGAGGTCTGTTTTGACAAACCGTAGCTGTGGTGCTACGATAGATGCGTAGCTACTTGTCTACGATATCTATCGGAGTATGCCCGCCATGTCTGCAACGCGCAATCGCTCTCTGCTCATCGTCGGGGCTGCCGAATCGGTCAGTGGGATCGGCAACTGGATCACGATGATGGCCGTCTTCGCCATCGTCGTCTTCCAGGGCCAGGGCAGCGTCGCCGAGAGCAGCGGCATCTTTCTGGCCGGGCTCGTGCCCACGCTGTTCGCCAGTCCCGCCGCCGGCTGGTTGTGCGACCGTTTCGACCGCAAGCGCCTGATGATCGCCAGCGAGCTCCTCGACGCCTTCGTGGTCTTGGGCCTGATCTTCGCTCAGCAACTGCAGATTATCTACGGGCTGCTGGCGCTGCAGGCGGTGGTGATGTCGATCATGTCGCCGGCCCGCCAGGCCATCGTGCCGGACCTGGTCCGAGGAGACGAGCTGACCAACGCCAACGCGCTCCTGCAGCAGCTCTCGGGCCTCGTCAAGGTCGGCGCACCGGTGCTGGCAGGCGCCCTGCTGGCCGCGCTCGGCCCCCACACGGCCATCATCCTCGACGTGATCTCGTTCCTGCTCTCGGCGGCCATTCTCAGCCGGCTGCCGGCCCTGCCTCCGCACCGGATAGGAGCGGCAGGGAAGAGCAGGGCGCCGGCAGCCGAGCTGCCGGCGCCTCTCCCGCCGTCCCGCGGAGAGCCGCCGCCGGCCGCCGGGCTCGGGACCCTGGCGCTCTTGCGCTCGTCGACCGGGTTGCGACTGCTCTTCGCCGGCATCTTCCTGGCCATCATGGTGATCGTCGGCTTCGACGTGCTCTCGGCCCTGGTGACGCGTGACCTGCTGCAGGGCAACGAAGGGCTCTACGGCCTCCTGATCGGCGCCGTCGGTCTGGGCACGGCTGCTGCCGCCCTGCTGTTGATGCTGCGCGGGCGCGGCCGCGACCCGTGGCCGGATGTCACGCTGGGCCTGGCTCTGCTGGCCTGCCTGCCCGCCTCGGTGGCGCTGGCGGCGCGCCTGCCCACGCCCGCTTTGGGCCGCCTCTCGCTCATCGCCGGCTGCCTGGTCGGCGGCGTAGGCAATGGCCTGGCCAACGTCCAGGTCGGCACGCTGCTGCAGCAGCTCTCGCCGCCGGCACTGCTCGGCCGCGTGAGCGGCCTCTTCCAAAGCACGGCCGTCGCCGGCCAACTGGTCGGCATCGTTCTGACCCCACTGCTGGTGCCGGTCCCGCTGTCGATCGGGAATTTCTTCGCCATTGCCAGCGCGGCCCTGGCTGCACTGGTGGTCTACCTGCTCGTCAACCTGCCCCGCCAGGCAGGGCGCGCGTCCCACACGGGGCAGATCGCCGAACGCCGCGGCTGATCCTCCGGAGGTCCTGATGCCCGATCACGCAACGCATGCCGGCTGGTCGGTGGGCGAGTCCATGCCGCTCGAGCTTGACAGCGCCCTGTCACTGGTCAACGGTTACTACCCGACCGGCAGCCTGCCCGCAGCCTTCGAGAGCGTGCGTCAGGCTGTGCCGGCGGAGTGGCTGGCAGAGTGGCAGGCGATGCTGAATGAGCCGGGCGCTAACCTGGCGCTGATGGAGATGGGAGCACGCCTGGCCGGGATGCTGGAGGAGCCCGATTACCCCCGGGCCACCCTGGCCATCCGCGCGCTGACGGTCGACGGCGCGCTCGCACGCCTGGGGACTCTCGCCGAACTGCCCGAACTCGTTCCGTCGTCGACGCCGGCCGAGCGCCTGGCCGCGGCCAGCGGCGACGTTTATGGCCGCGCCTACGCCCGGCTCGGCTTCGACGCCGCTACCGTCGCCAGGCTGGCCCGCGGCCTGCGGCGCGATGCAGCGCGCCTGGCGCGCGTCCTCAGCGGAGGCGATCTGCATGCCCGTTTCTGGCATTGGCTGGACCGCTTCTACTATGAGATCTACCGGCCCTGGCGTGCCGGACGCGTCGACGTCGTCGAGCGCCTGAAGGGCCGGGCAGCGCTCGCCCTGGCGGCGCAAAGCAGCGCCGGTCTTCCACCTGACGTCTCCTGGCTGCCAGCAGCCAGCCCGCTGCATACCATTCCCGCGCTGGCCGCCCCGGTCGCCGAAGGCGTCGCACGGGTCTTCTTCTGGGCCGAGCCCTTCGGGCTGTTCGACACCTGGCTTGCCCACCCTGAACCGGGAGGCCTGCTGCTGGTGCTCTCCTTGTCCGAGCGCGGTGAACTGTGGACTAACTTCCAGGCCACCGCGGCCGACATTGCCTCGCGCACCCATGCCCTGGCCGATCCCACCCGCCTGACTATCCTGCGCATGATCCGCCATTTCGGCCTGGACAACACTCGGATCGCCGATAACCTGGAGCTGGCCCGGCCGACGGTGAGCGTTCACGCCAGGATCCTGCGCGAGGCCGGCCTGATCCGCTCACGCGAAGCCGGTCGAGCCGTCCACCACGAAATCGTCCCGTCCGCCGTGCGGCAGCTCTTCCAGGACCTGGAGCGATTTCTCGATCTGCCCGAGGAGTGAGGCCTCGCCCCCCCGGATGTGTAGTCTCGCTTACACTAAAAGCGGGGCAAAGCGCCTAAAGTAACCGCGCGCAGGGGTGGAAGAGTCGCCACCGGAACGCGATCCGCAGCGCGGATCCCCCGGCTGAGCTGGCCGGTCGTTCCACCGATCGCTCGGGAAAGGATGGGCAGTCCATGCCACCGACGGCGGGTCTGTGGGGCCCTGGCGCCGGCTTCTCTGTCAACTCCCACTTTCATGTTCGGGGTCGGTTGGCGGTCCTGTCTCCCATTCGGCGTCCCTGGCGGCCCACCCTGGCCTCGCCTTCCGGCGGCGGGCCCTGATTGCCGGCATCCACATCCAGAGCATTTGCGCGTCATCCGGCCGGGGAGGCCGGCGCGTACCCCGCCCGCGTGCTAGAGGCACCGGGCTGACCGGCTCGCCCGCAAGGGCGTCGAGCCATTCGCGGCAGGCCGGTAATCCCCACAAGGAGAGGATGTTATGCACTCCCGCTCTATCCTACGTGTAGGCGTGGTAGTCCTGGCTTTGTCGATGATCGTTGCTCCCGCGGCCGCACAGGCCCCGGGGCCCGATGTCTTGGTCACGAATGGCAGCCCGACCGGGCCATTCGCGCAGAACAAGCAAAACGAGCCGGCCCTCGCCGTCAACCCGCTGAATACTGACATGCTGGTTGCCGGCTCGAACGACGAGATCGACCTGGAAGCCTGCGCTGCCGGCGATCCCACGACCTGTCCCTTCACCCAGGGCGTAGGGCTGTCCGGCGTCTACTTCTCCTTTGACCGAGGTGATAGTTGGACCCAGCCCAGCTACACCGGATGGACCGCCCGCGACTGTCTCGGGTCCGATGCTTGCACGCCGCACGAGGGACCCATCGGAACCCTACCCCTTTACTATGAGAACGGCTTGGTGTCGGACGGCGACCCCTCCGTGGCCTTTGGACCGCAGCCTGGCCCCGGCGGCTTCTCGTGGACGAACGGCGTGCGCCTCTACTACGCCAACCTGACCTCCAACTTCAGCAGCGCTCGCCGCGAGGAGGCCTTCCGGGGCGCCGAGGCGGTCGCCGTATCGCGGACCGACGACCCACAGGCTGCCGCGAGCGGTGACACCGGCGCCTGGATGGCGCCCGTGATCATCACGCGGCAGAACGCGGCCCTCTTCTCGGACAAGGAGCAAGTCTGGGCCGACAACGTCTCCTCCAGCCCCTTCTTCGGCAACGTCTACGTCTGCAATATGGCTTTCCGCGGCCTGGGGGCCAGTAGCAACGCCGTGCCAGAGCCGGTGATGTTCGCTCGCTCGACCGACGGCGGCGACACGTGGGCCCAAAGGCAGATATCCGCCGCCACCAACAACGGCCAGGGCTTCGGCCGCCAGGGTTGCTCGATTCGGACCGACAGCCATGGCGTCGTTTACGTCTTCTGGGAGGGCGGCAGCGTCCGGCCGCGCGGAAGCGCCATGTTCATGCGCCGCTCGTTGGACGGTGGCGTCAGCTTCGAGCAGCCGCGCCAGGTCGCGAGTGTGATTGACGTCGGCAAGTTTGACGTGGCAAGCGGCAGCTACACCTTTGACGGAGACGCCGGAGCGCGCACCAATTCCTTCCCGAGTGTCGACATCGCCAACGGCGCGCCTAGCGGGGATGGCGCGACCGACGAGATCGTGCTTGCCTGGTCGGACGGGCCGCTGGACCAGGAGCGGTCGCTGGTGAGTTGGTCCATGGACGGCGGCGCGAACTGGGGCGGGCCGGTGGCCGCGCAGGAAACGGGCGATCGTCCGGATTTCAGCGCCGTCGCCATCGCCCCTGACGGCTCGAATCTCTATCTGACGTACGACGCCTTCCTGCAGCCCTGGCAGACGACGACCATCGAGCCCACGCCAGATGCTAGGCGTGGTGCGCGCCGCGCCCGTCGGTGCGGACGGCGCCCCAGGGGCCTGGACGACGCTGCACCGGGGCGCGATCGGCGATGCCCGCGGCTCGAGCACCAACGGCCTGGGGGCCGAGTTCCTGGGCGACTATAACTATGCGGTTGCGACACGCGATTATGGTGCGGCCGTCTGGAACGACGTGCGCAACGCTGCCGATTGTCAGGACATCGACACCTTCCGCCAGTCGCTGACCGGCAGCATGCCGGAGTTGCCTCCCGCGCCGGGCAGCGACTGCCCGGCCACGTTCGGCAACTCCGACATCTACGGCGGGGTCTTCACCCCGTGATCGGTCTGATCCGTCGCTGGCCTGACGCCCGGTCTCCGCTCGTAACGCACGGTACTCCCAGACGGTCGAACGCCTGGGAGGGAAGGGGCCGGGCGTCAGCGCTGGCAGCCGCCCCCCGCATACGTCCCTGGCGGACCACCGGCCGCCGCACGCCGGCCCCACCGTGCCCGCCACCGCGCCCGGCGCTGCCGCCATCCCGTGACTGGAAGGGGGAGCACTTGCTTGCTCGCCGAGGCGAGCGGTATCCTGGACGACGACGGGGGTTCCGGATGATGCGTCCATGGAAGCTCGCACGATGTTTGTGCTGATTGCCGTACTGATGGCCTTTGCGGTCACGCCGGCGCGTGCGCAGACCGGCACTCCGGCGCCGACGCAGTTCAGCCCGCCGCTCGGCCTCCGTGACGGCCAAAGCTATGGGCCGCACGTCGTGACGCGATGCCCAGGGGAACCTGATCGAGGACACGCGCTACGGAGCGCAAAACCCGGACCTCGTCGGCGGGACGTGCTTTGGGGTCGATTTTCAGTATCTGTACCACTCCGGCGTGGACCTCTACCGCACGGATGGTGCCAGCACGGCAGGCGCCGACGTCACGGCCGTGGCCGACGGTGCCGTCGTCTCCGCCGACCCGAACGTGAACTATCCGGGAGGGGTGATCATCCTCGAGCACACCCTGGCCGGCGGTCGCAAGATCTACTCGGTCTATGGTCACCTCAACGCCGACTCGCTCGCCGTCAGCCCGGGCCAAAGCGTGCTGCGCGGCCGACGCCTGGGCACCGTCATGTACCAGCCCTACACCGGGCGCTCCCCGGCCCTTCACCCCTCCGACGACGACTCGCACCTGCATTTCGAGATGCGCTACTTCTACGACGGGCGGGACATCTACGGCACGGCTTACCCCGACTGCAACGGCCTGATCCCCGGCCGCGGCTACACCTACCCCCAGACCCCCGGCAACTTCCCGGCTGCCGGCGCCGGCTACGCCGACCCGGTGCGGTTCATAGGGAGCACGGTGTAGACAGAAGGCCGCCCCCAGCCGTGCGATTGCTGTCCATTCGGGTTCCTCCCTCCGCGCCGCGCTTTGACACCCCATGCGCTTCGAGTACAATGCAACTCTACTTTATCCGCCAGGACCGAGCGCCTGCTCTCGACACACGAGGTCACTGCCGGCCCCATTCTTCACCGGATCCCCAAGCAGCATAGGAGGCAGGTATGAAGCACCGGATGCCTTGCGTCGTAGCGCTCCTGTTGGCGTTTTCGCTCGTCGTGGCCGGGCCGGCTTTCGCGGCCCCCGCCGGGCCGCCGGCGCCTATCATCGGTGCGGATGCCCCCGGCGCGCTGGCCGGCCGCTACATCGTGGTCTTCAAGGCGGACGCGCCTTCGGCCGCCGTCGACCAGGCCGCGGCAGGCCTGGATCACACCGCCGGCACCCGGCTGCTGTATCGCTACTCGGCCGCACTCAAGGGCTTTGCCGGCAGCCTGCCCGAGCAGGCGCTCGACGCGCTGCGCCACAACCCCAACGTCGACTACATCGAGGCCGACCAGGTCATGAGCATCGACGCGACCGAAACAGGCGCCACCTGGGGCCTCGACCGCATCGATCGACCATGCACTCTCGCTAGACCACGAGTATACCTATAACTACACGGGCTCAGGCGTCACCGCCTACATCATCGACACCGGCATCCGAACATCGCACACCGAGTTCGGCGGCAGGGCCTCGGTTGGACTCGACGAGGTGGGCGGCGGCCAGAATGGCGCAGGACTGCAACGGCCACGGCACCCACGTGGCGGGGACGGTCGGCGGCAGCACCTACGGCGTGGCCAAGGGGGTGTCTCTCGTGGCCGTGCGCGTGCTCGATTGCAGCGGCTCGGGCTACACCAGCGGCGTCATCGCCGGCGTGGACTGGGTCACCGCCCATCACCAGACGCCTGCCGTGGCGAACATGAGCCTCGGCGGCGGCGCCAGCAGCGTCGCTCGACGCAGCCGTCAAGAACTCCATCGCGGCCGGCGTGAGCTACGCCGTGGCCGCCGGCAACGGCAACACAGGTGGCGTCGCCCAGGACGCTTGCAACTCCTCACCCGCCCGCGTGCCTGAGGCGATGACCATCGGCGCCACCAACTCGCAGCGACGTGAAGGCCTCGTGGTCGAACTACGGCAACTGCGTGGACTGGTTCGCGCCCGGCGTGAGCATCACCTCGGCCTGGAACAGGCAGCAACACGGCGACCAACACCATCAGCGGCACCAGCATGGCGACCCCGCACACAACGGGCGTGGCGGCCCTGTACCTGCAGGCTCACCCCACCGCTTCTCCCACCGCCGTCCGCGACGCAATCTACGCTGCCACGACCAAGGGGATCGTGACCTCGTCGAAGACGGCTAACAACCACCTGCTGTACAGCCTGTTCGACAGCACGCCTGCGCAGAACCAGCCGCCCGTCGCCAACTTCACCTACTCCTGCACGGACCTAACCTGCGCCTTTACCGATGCCAGCACTGACGGCGACGGTAAGGTCGCTCGGCTGGAGCTGGGACTTCGGCGACAAGACGACGGCGACCGCGCGAGAACCCCGTCACACAAGTACGCAGCGGCCGGCACCTACACCGTGCAGCTTACCGTGACCGATAACGATGGTGCGACTGGCACCGCGTCTAAGGTCATAACGGTCAGCAGCGGCTTGCCGGGCGGCATCACCCTCGAGGCCACCGCCCGGCGCGCGAAAGGTGCCACAGCCTACGCCGACCTGACCTGGCAGGGGGCGACCGGCGCCAACGTGGACGTGTTCCGGAACGGCGCCAAGATCAAGACCACCCCCAACAACGACGCTTATTCCGACCTGATCGGCAAGGCAGTCAAAGGCACGTACACCTACAAGGTGTGCGAGGCAGGAACGACCATCTGCTCCAACGAGGCCGCGGTCAAGTTCTAGTCGTCTCGGTGATTGCCTCGTGCAAGCCCGCACCCTCGTCCGGGGAGTGCGGGCCATCCCTTCGGTCTCGGACGATCGCAGGCCCCCCCGGAGCGAGCTCATCCCGGCGGGCGAGAGCGCCCCATCCGCTGCCCGATCAGGCCCGCGCCGGTAGCCGCGCCCGGCCCTACCCCGGCTGAAGCCGGCAGCCAGTCTGGAGAGGTACATGCCGGACCAAGTTATCCGTGAGCCTGAAGAGCTGAGAAACCTGTGCCGGCGCGCTCTGGGCCGTGCCGGCGTCGCCGAAGCCGATGCCTGCATCACCGCCGATGTGCTGCTCGCGGCCGATCTGCGCGGCGTGGCCAGCCACGGCGTGGCCCACCTGCGGCGCTACCTGGACGGCCTGAGCGCCGGCGCCATCGCGGCTTGCCCGCAAGAACGGGTAGTGACCGAAACGCCGGCGACGGCCGTGCTGGATGCCGGCGGCGGCCTGGGACCGCCGGTCTCGCAGCGCGCCATGCAGCGGGCGGTCGACAAGGCCCTGGCTGTGGGCGCCGGCTTCGTCACGGTGCGGAATTCAAACCACTTCGGCATCGCCGGCTACTACGCCATGCTGGCGCTCGAGCATGACTGTATCGGCCTGGCGATGACCAACGCCTCGCCCAAGGCCGTCCCCACCTTTGGCCGCGACGCCGTGCTGGGCACCAACCCGATCGCTGTCGCCGCGCCCGCCGGCCGTGAGCGGCCCTTCGTGCTGGATATGGCAACCACGACGGTCTCGCTGGGCAAGCTGGAGATCGCCGACCAACTGGACGCGCCCCTGCCCGAGGGCTGGGCCGTCGACGGGGACGGGCTGCCCCACCGGGATGCTCGTAGAGCGCTGGGCGAGCTAAGGAGCAATGCCGGCGGCGGGCTGTTGCCCCTCGGCGGCAAAGGCGAAACGCTTAGCGGCTACAAGGGCTACGGGCTGGCGCTCTGGGTCGAAGTCTTCTCGGCTCTCTTGTCCGGTGCGGCCTTCGCTACCTTCACCTATCCGAAGACGTCTCAAGGTGCACTGTTGCCGGCCGAACGTCGGCCACTTCTTCGGCGCCTGGCGCATCGAGGCTTTCCGGCCGGTAGACGAATTCCGGGCAGCGATGGACGAGCTGCAGGGGCTGCTCAAGAACTCGCCCAAGGCCGCCGGTCAGGAGCGCATCTACGTGCACGGCGAGAAAGAGCACGAGGCGCTGGAGCGTAATCTGAAGCAGGGCATCCCCCTCAACCCGCGCGTCGCCGCCGACCTGGACGCCCTCGCGCGCGAGCTCGACCTCTGACCCAGCCCAAGCACCGCTCCCGCTCCAGACTTGTCCTTCCTTTTCGTGCCACTTTGCGACCCACGCCGTCCCTTCCCTGGCCACCTGACCAGCGCGCGCCCTGGCCGCCCGCCCGATGTGCGCGGGCGCCGATTGTGTTAAGCTGGGCAGGATGGAAGCAAGGTCTTTCACGCTAGTTGCATCCTCGCGGAGGTGTCTCATGCAAACCACGCAGTCCATCTCGCCCCTCGTCTTTCTCGGCGGCCTGGGCATGCTTCTCGTTGGCGCCGGTTACCTGGTGTATGCGGCACGGCTCCGCTTGGGGTGGCGTCACCTCGGCCTCGGCGCGCTGGCCTGGGTCGTCACTGTGGCCGTCAAGTTTGCCCTGGCGATCCCCCTCAACCCACCCATCTACGGCGCTCTCACGACCGCACTGCCGGGCCTCTCTGGCATCCTGTTGGCTTCGCTCTACATCGGCTCGCTGACCGGCTTCACCGAGGTGCTGCTTACCTGGCTCGTGCTGCGCTACACGCGCCTGGGCCGCGTGCCGTGGCAGCAAGCGCTCGCCTTTGGGGTGGGATTCGGCGTCGTCGAGGCCCTGCTGCTCGGCATCAGCTAACGTCGCCAGCCTGGCGACCGCTGCCATCGCCCCGGCGAGCCTGCCGGCCGGTACGCTCGCCGGCCTGGCTCCGCTGAATAACCCGCTCTGGGGCCTGGCGCCAATCGTCGAGCGCTACTTCACCATCTGGGTCCACATCGGCTCGTGCATGCTGATCTTCCTCGCGGCCAGCCGCCGGGTCAGCGGCTGGATGTGGCTGGCGTTCCTGTTCAAGACAGCGCTCGATAGCTGCGCTGCCTACGGCCAACTGGTCGGGATCAGCAGCCTGACTTTCGTCTGGACGCTGGAAGCCATCGTCGCGCTCTTCGGCGTCGCCGGCTGGCTGATCACCCGCCAGGTGCGGGCCGCCTACCGCGACCCGGACGCCGCCACCGCGCCCGCGGCCGGCTTGGTCGAGGCGGGCCCGACCGCTTGAGCTTGCCGCCTCCTGGCGGCCTGCATCGCATCTTGTCGCCGGCCCCCTGGTAGTGTCCTGCTGGTCGCCGACGAGGTTAGCTCGTTCGTTGATTGGTTCATTCGGACCAACCCGGTCCACCGATTCTACAGGAGGATATAATGACCACTAACAGCCTGCGTGTGCCCTTGCTGAAGGAGGCCGCGGCCGCCGAGGGCGGCGGTTCCCGCTGGGGGACGCTCTACCGAACCGGAGCCGTCGCCGCCCTGGGCCTGGTTGCCTTCACCTTTTGCCAGATGGTCGTCTTCATCGTCTGGCCTCCACCGAGTTTTCTGCCCACCGCCGCAGCCGTCGGCGATTGGTTCTCGATGCTGCAGGCAAACCGCCTGATCGGACTGCTCAACCTCGACCTTGTGATGCTGGTCGACTACCCCGCCAGCCTGCTGGTCTTTCTCGCGCTCTGTGTGGCGCTGCGTCGCAGCCACCAGTCAGTCGCAACCATCGCCGCTGCTCTCGGCCTGACGGGCATCGTCAGCTACTTCGCGGCCAATCCCGCCTTTGCCATGCTCTCGCTCAGCGAGCAGTACGCCGCCGCTGCGACCGACGCGCAGCGCACGATGCTGCTGGCGGCCGGGCAGACCACGCTTGCCATCTTCGCCGGCAGCGCCTTCAACATAAGCTACGAGCTGATCGCCATCTCTGGCCTGATTCTGACGCTGGCCATGGTCCGGGGCTCAACCTTCGGCAAGCCCACCGCCTGGATCGGCGTCGCGTTCTACGCCTTGACCCTGGTGCCGGCCTCCGCCGGGACGCTCGGCCTGGTTTTCTCGCTGGCCTCGTTGGTGCCGATGGTGGTTTTCCTGATCCTGGTCGCCCGCCGGCTCTTTCAACTAGCGGGACTGGAAGAAGGGTAAGACGAGCGCCCCTAACCAAATCAGCGCACGACTGAACGAATCGCTCCCGCCGGCCGGCGGGGGCGGCGTTCTGGCGGTCACCGAAGGGGCAACAGGTGCCACAACACATTACGACTATCAGCCGTTTTGGCGTCAATAGCTATCTCGTCACGACGGGCGACTGTGGTCACGTGTTGATCGACACGGGGATTTCGTGGAGCCGGCGCAGCTTCGAGCAGGAGTTGGCCCGGGCCGGTTGCCGCCCGGGAGACCTGCGGCTCATCATTCTCACCCACGGGGACGTCGACCATGCCGGAAACTGCGCTTATCTCCGGTGTAAGTACGGCGCCAAAATCGCGCTTCATCGGGCTGAGGCCGGCGCCGTCAGGAGCGGCGACATGCGCGCCAGCCGGGGGACCGTGCCCCGTCTGATCGCCCGGATCATGTTTGGCTCGGTGCGCTTGCGCAAGGCCAATCGCTTCGAGCCCGACATCTTCCTCGAGGATGGCGACGATCTCTCCGCCTATGGGATCGAGGGGCGGGTCCTGCATCTTCCCGGTCACTCGCGCGGTTCGATCGGCATCCTGACGAGCGAGGGCGCCCTGTTCTGTGGCGATCTTTTGGGGAACACGCGTGGACCGGTGCTGAACACCCTCGTCGACGACCCGGCGGCCGCGCGCGCCAGCCTCCAGCGCTTGCGGAGCCTCGACGTTAGTCTCGTCTACCCCGGGCATGGGGAACCGTTCCCCCTGGCACTGCTCGAGACCGGCGCGAGCACGCACCAGGGAGGGTGACAGCCGCGCCAGCCGCCTCGGCGCAGGCACATAACCCCCGCCGGGCTGTGCGGTCCGGGCGCCCGCCTGCCAGGCCGCGTGGATGCGCGTCCGTTCAGTCCGGCGTGGCGGCGGCTTCGTCCAGCGCCTTCAGCACGCGTTCTGGCGTGATCGGGATCTCGAAGATGCGCAAACCCAGGGCGTCGGCCACGGCATTGGCGACTGCCGGCGCCACCGGGGTCAGCGCAGGCTCGCCGACGCCTTTGGCGCCAAACGGCCCGACTCCCGTCCCGGATTCGAGGATGATCGCTTGTGTGGTCGGGAAGTCGCAGGTGGTCGGCACCAGGTACTCGGACAGCGATGGGGTCAGGGTCATCCCCTGGCGGACGATGTAATTCTCGGTCAAGGCGTAACCCAGGCCCTGGGCACTACCCCCCTGGATCTGCCCGTCCACGGCAGCTGGGTTGATGGCACGCCCGACGTCGTGGCAGCCGACGCTTTTCAGCACCCTCACCTCCCCGGTCTCGGTGTCCACCGCCACCTCGATCGCGTGCGTGCCGAAAGTGAAGTCGGGAAAAACGTCGCCTTGCCCCGTCTCGGGGTCCAGCCGGTCGGTGAAGGGACCCTTGAAGAGGGCCAGGTTGGCCAGTGGCAGGCCCTCTGACGCACAGACCTGGGCCAGCTTGGCGAGTGGCAGGCGCTGGTCGGGATCGGCTGCCACGAACACGTCTCCGTCGGCCAGGTCCAGCCCTTCCTCAGCCACCTCGAGATGGTACGAAGCGCGCTCCAGGAGCGTCTTGCGCACGGCGCGCGCGGCCTGCAGCACTGCGTTGCCCGACATGTAGAGCTGCCGCGTGGCCGTGGTGGTCCCCGCCAGCGGCGTCGTGGCCGAATCGGTGCTGTAAATGCTGATCCGGTTCATCGGCACCCCGAGGACCTCGCCCGCGATCTGGCACAGGCTCGACATCTGCCCGCCACCGATATCTGGCACGCCGCAGCGGATCACCACACTGCCGTCGAGCTCGAGCCCGACCCAGGCCTGCGAGGTGTCGTGGAACCAGGTGATGCGGCCGTAGCTCTGCATGTACGAGGCAAAGCCCTGCCCCACCTTGACGGGGCCATGGTCCGGCGTCTTTTCGCCCAGCGCCGCCAGCGCCCGCGTCGCGCTCTCCTCGAGCCAGGCCGCGCTGTGGATCAACTGGCCGGTCGCGTTGCGATCGCCCGTGCGCAGGTAGTTACGGCTCCGGAACTCCAGCCGGTCCATTCCGATCGTGTCGGCCAGCACGTCCATCTGCTGTTCATAGGCAAAACAGCTTTGCGGCGCGCCAAAGCCACGGAAGGCGCTGGTAAACGGGTTGTTCGTTGCCACCGCCACGCTGTCGATGCGCAGGTCGTCCACCCGGTAAGGACCGGTCGCCACGACGGTCGCATAGAGAAGCACGTACGGGCTCAGGTACGGGTAGGCGCCCAAGTCGGCCACGATCTTGATCTCCGCAGCCACGATCTCCCCGCTGCGCGTGACGCCAGTGCGGTGCGTGATGATCATCGGATGGCGCTTTGAATGCGCCAGCAGCAACTCTTCGCGAGTCCAGACCATCTTCACTGGCCGCTGCGTCCGCTGCGCGAGCAGGCCGAGGTAGATCTCGACGGTGATGTCCTCTTTGCCTCCAAAGCCACCGCCCACCATCGCCCCCTGGACCCGCAGCTTGTTCTGGGGCACGCCCAGGGCTTTCGCGATGCTGCGGAAATGCTCGACCACCTGCGTCGAGACCCGGATGTTGATCACATCGCGCTCGTCCACCCATGCTACCCCTGAACTCGGTCTCCAGGTAGGCATGTTCCTGGTAGGGCACCCGGTAGGTGTTCTCCACGACGACGTCGGCTCGGGCCATGGCGAGCGCCGGGTCGCCCTTGCGGACCTGCCAATGGGCGACGACGTTGTCCGGCGGGTGGAGGATGGGAGCGCCGGGCTGCAGCGCGGCGAGCGGATCGTACACGCCCGGCAGAGGCTCGTAGTCCACCTCGATCAGCCTCAACGCCTGTTCGGCCCGGGCGATCGTCTCGGCCGCCACCAGGGCCACCGGTTCACCCACGTAGCGCACGACCTGGCCCGCCAACACCGGCGCATCGCTGCCGGCGCGTTTCTGCTGCCCGGTCTGGCCCGGCATGTCGGTGACAAGCTCGCTGTCGGGCAGTTCGGCCGCGGTGAGCACGCAGATCACGCCGGGCAAGGCGCGGGCCCGCGAGGCATCCAGCCGCAGGATGCGCGCCGAGGGATGCGGGCTGCGCAGCACCTTGGCATGCAGCATGTTAGGCATGGAAAAATCGCCGGCGTACTGCGTTGCGCCGACCGCCTTTCCCAGCGCGTCGACCCTGCGGACCGGCTGGCCGACCTGGCGCAGCGGCGGCAGCTCCACGGGCGGGAGCGGCTTGATCTGAACCGTCATCTTCTACCTCCAGCGGAACCCGGATCTGCCCCTGGGCTGGCCGGGCAGGCGTCGCCGGATTACTTTCCCTCGGCGGCGATCTTTTGCGCTGCCGCCTGTACGGCCTGGATGATGTGCCCGTAGCCGGTGCAGCGGCAGAGATTGCCCGACAACGCCTCGCGGATCTCGTCCTCGCTCGGCTGCGGGTTGTGGTCGAGCAGAGCCTTGGCGGCGATGATCATGCCCGGCGTGCAGTAGCCACACTGCACGCCGCCGAGATCGGCGAAGGCTTCCTGAAGAGGATGCGGCCGGTCCATGCTGCCGAGTCCCGCATCGGTGATGATCTCCGCGCCATCGGCTTGCCAGGCCAGCACCAGGCAACTGTTGACGGCCCGGCCGTTCAGCAGGACGGCGCAAGCGCCGCAGTCCCCTTTCTCGCAGCCGTTCTTGACGTCGGTGTAGCCCAGGTCGCGCAGGGCGTACAGTAAGGTCACGTCAGGCAGCAGCGCCGCATAATGCTGACGTCCGTTGACTTGTAGGGTGACGAGCTTCGGTTGCATCGCGTGGTTCCTTTTCATCCGGCGTGACCTGGCAGGCAGCCGCCCTTTCGCTCACGCCGGGCGGGCCGGCGTCTCGCTCTCCGCGGCCAGCAGCCGGCGCACGAGCACGGCCACGGTTCGCCGCCGATAGGCGGCAGAAGCGCGTATGTCGCTGATCGGGCTGGCAGTTTCGGCGGCCAGCCGGGCCGCCAGGGCGATGGCATCCGCGGTCAGCGGCCGGCCTCGCAGGGCGTCCTCGGCCGGGTGCGCGCGGATCGGCCGCGGCGCGACTGCGCCCAGGGCAATGCGTGCCTGGCCGCAGTTGCCCGCGGCATCCCGCTCCACCAGCACGGCGGCGCTGATCACTGCGATCGCGTCGGCCCGGCGCAGGCCAAGCTTGGAAAACCGGCCCGCGCAGGGCGAGGCCGGCACCGGCCAACGGATGGCCGAGAGCAGCTCGTCGGGGCGGCGCTCGGTCCGGCGCACTCCTACCAGAAACTGCTCCAAGGGTAAGGTGCGCCTGCCGGTGATACTGACCAGCTCCACGCTCGCATCGAGCGCCAACAGGGCGGGGGCAGTATCGGCGGCCGGCGAGCCGTCCGCGATATTGCCGCCTACCGTCGCGCGGTTGCGGACCAGCGGATTGGCGAAGATCGCCGCCGCCTCCTGCAACGGCGCGCCGTGTTCGGCGATCAGCGGATGGCTCAGGACTTCGCTCAGGGTCGTGCGCGCCCCGATGACGATGTATCCGCCGTCGCGGCTGTCTCCGTCTTCCCGGCGGATACCCTGCAGCTCCGTCAGCCGGCTCAAGTCCAGCAGCCCGGCCGGACGGTGCCTCCCGCTGCGCAGGTCTACTACCAGATTGGTGCCGCCGGCCAGCGGTGCGAGGTCGCGCCCACGCTCGGCCAGCATCCCGAGCGCTTCCGACAGCGACTGCGGCATCAACAGATCGAATTCCGCAAGCATACGGCCTCCTGGGTCGGTTGCGACCACCGGCTCCGATCATCGGAGACGTGTGTGCGCGGACCTTAGCCTTCCTGGCCCGCCGGGGAAGCCTCCCCGAGGCTCATGACCGCCCGCACGATGCTCGCGTAGCCCGTGCAGCGACAAAGATTGCCCTTGAGGTGATCCCGTACTTCAGCCTCGCCGGGGGCAGGATTCTCCCTCAGCAGGCTGCGCGCGGTCATCAGCATGCCCGGCGTGCAAAAACCACACTGGTAGGCGCCGTTATCCAGGAAGGCTTCCTGCAACGGGTCCAGCTCGCCGCTGGGCTTCCGTAGACCCTCCACCGTCACGATCTCGCTGCCCCCTGCCGAAACGGCCAGCACCAGGCAGGCCAGAACGGGCCGCCCGTCCATTTCGACCGTGCAGGCGCTGCACTCGCCGATGCCGCAGCCATACTTGGTCCCGGTCAATTCCAGGTCCTCGCGCAGCACGTTCAGGAGCAGATCGTTGGGCTCCACCGAAAGGCGGCGGCCAACGCCGTTGACGGTCAGCCGAATCTCTCGCCTGGCGCCACCCGCGCGGGCAAGCCGGCCGTCCCGGACCCCGCCGGCGGCGCTCTCTGTCCGCGGCAGGGTCTCGGCGGAGCGGGCGTACTCGACCGCAGGCCCGTGACCATTGCCGTTCCGCGCCTCTTCCGCCTGCGTGCGCGCCCACGCTTGCTCCAGCCCATCGCGCGCCATCACCGCCACCAGCTCGCGCCGGTACCAGGCGCTCGAGCGCACGTCGTCGATGGGCTGGATCTCCTCAGAGGCGATGCGCGCCGCCTCGGCGGCCAGGCTTGGGCTGTAGACCTGCCCGATGAGACACGCCTCGGCTCCGCGGGCTCGGAAGGGCCTGGGGGCCACGGAACCAAATGCCAGCCGGCAGTCGACGATCGTGTTGCCGGAACGGGCCAGCATCACTGCCGCGTTGGCTTTGGCGATGTCGGCCGCGACCCGGGAGATTTTCAAGAAGGCCGTGCCGGTGCTGACGCCGGCCTCGGTCGACCGGGAAGCAGGCAGCGGCAGCACGAGCTCCACCAGCAGTTCGCCACGTCCCAGCGCCGACCGGCCAGGGCCGAGAAACAGGTCCTCCACCGGCAACCGGCGCTCCCCGTCCGGTCCGCGCAGAACGGCGCGCGCCTCGTGGACGATCAGGGCCGGAGCCGCATCGGAGGCGGGCGAGGCGTTGCACAGGTTTCCGCCAATGGTGCCCATCACCTGCACCTGAGTGGTGCTGAAGGAGGCGCACGCCTGGGCCAGGGCCGGATACAGCCGGCGCACCAGCGGGTGATTGCGTAGCGCGTGAATGGTCGCCATTGCGCCGATATGGAGCCCGTCCTCGCGCAACTCGACGCCGTCCAGGCCGGGGATCCGGCGGATGCTGATCACGCCATCCGGCTTGACGCGCTCCATCTTCATCTGGACCAGCAGATCGGTGCCGCCCGCCAGCACGCGGGCAAGCCGGCCGGGCTGGCTCAGGAGGACGACGGCCTCTTCCAGGCTGGCCGGTTCCTCGTAAGCGAACTCGTGTACCAGGATGTGCGAGTTGGTCATCTCATTCATCGAACGGTCTCCTGCAGGGCACCTGTCAGCGGTTCGGCTGGCGACTGCTCGCGTTCGCGCAGCCCAGCCCGGATCCGTTCCGGCGTGATCGGCAGCTCGCGGAAGCGGATGCCCGTGGCGTGGTAAACTGCGTTGGCGTAGGCTGCCGCCACCGGGTTCATGGCTGCCTCGCCGATCCCTTTCGCGCCCCACGGCCCGCTAGGCTCGTAGGTGTCGGCAAAGTGTACCCTCAGGTTGCCGACCTGGGGCGATTCGCTGATTGCCGGGGTCTTGTTATCGATCCAGTAACCCTTGCAGACGAGCTGCCCGTCGTGATCCCAATCGTTGTTCTCGAACAGCGCGAACCCGGCCCCCTTGGACAGCCCGCCCTCTAGCTGTCCCGCGGCCATGTCCGGGTTAATCACCGTCCCACAGTCACTGCCCATTGCGGCCTGCAGGGTGCGCACCTGCCCGGTCCAGGTATCGACCTCCACCTCGACGAACACGCTTACGTAGGCTGGCGGCGAGTTAGTCGGGCGGTAGCTGTCGACGGCGGCGATCGTTTTCCAGCTATCGGTCCAGCAGCGGTGGGCCACCTCGCCAATCGTCATCTCGACGCCCGGCACCGACGGGCAATAGATCACGCCCTGACCGCGCGCCTCATCCGGCCTGATCGCCAGGGCCTCGGGCATGAAGTTCAGGTAGCGTGCCGCCGTCTCAAGCAACTCCTGCCGGATCTGTTGCGCGACCTTGACCGCCGCGCCGCCGCCGGCATAGACGCCGCGTGTCGCGTGCGTCGTGACGTCGTAAACCGTGGAGCAGGTCTCGGCGGGAGCCAGGTTGACCTTGTCGAGCGGCACGGAAAGCGTCTCGGCCACCAACTTGGCCAGTGCCTCCAAGGTGCCGCCGCCGTGGTCCATCAGCGCCGTTACGATGTCGACTGAGCCGTCCTGGTTGATCTTGACCATCGCGCCAGAGAAATCGATGACGTCACTCGGTTTGGGTGCTCCGGCGCTGGACGTGTGGAAGCCGCGCCCCAGGCCAATCCCACGGCGGAAGCGCTCGGCCTGCCCTTGCTCCGAGGGCGCCGCGGCTGTGCCTCGGCCCTCGGGTCTGTCCCAACCGATCAGCTCGGCGCCCCTGCGGAGCAACTGCGCCACGCCGTCGCTCTGCACGACCGAACGGACCTGGGGCCCCTGGCCCCAGAATGTGTCGCCGAGGCCGACGTAGTTCTTGAGCCGCAGCTCAATCGGGTCCAGGCCGAGCTTCTCCGCCAGCTCGTCGACCAAGGATTCGACTGCGAACGTCATCTGCGGGTTGCCGAAGCCTTGCATCGCGCAGGAGGGCACTTTGTTGGTGTAGACGGCACGGCCGCGGTAGCGCAGGTTGCGAAACTTGTACATCGACGCCAGCCAGCCGATCGAGACGCCCAGGAAGGAGTAGGCCTGCAGGATGTGCGCCCCGATGTCCGTCACCAGGTCGGCCTGGGCCCCCGTCAGCGTGCCGTCGCTTTTGGCGGCAACCTTGAGCTGGATCTGCGTCGGGAAGTTGCTGTGGTCGTGCATGTCCTCTTCGCGCGTGAGGGTCAATTTCACCGGACGGCGGGCCTTGAGGGCGAGGGCGACGCAGATGGGGACCGGGGTGTTCATCTGGATGCTGGAACCAAAGCTGCCGCCGATGGGTGCACGCACCACGTTGACCTTGCTGAGGGGGATGTTGAAGATCTGGCCGAGGACGATGCGCACGTTGTGGATGGACTGTGAAGTCGGCCAGACGGTGATGCCGCCGTCGGCTTCGGGCCGGCAGACCACGGATTTAGTTTCCATCTGCGCGTGGTAGCCCTTGGGAGTGCGGAAGGTACCTTCAAGGACAATATCCGCTTCGGCAAATGCTTTATCCACATCCCCTTCTTCGATCAGCCGCTCGCAAGCAATGTTGTTCTCGATCTTGATCTCTTTGTCGCCAAACAGCACCGTGTCGTAGAGCGACTCGGCGCCGGGTTCCATCGCCTGCAACGGGTCCGTCACCACAGCCAGCGGCTCGTAGTCCACCTTTACGGCGCGCGCCGCTCGCTCGGCCAGCGCCTCCGTTTCGGCGGCGACCGCGGCCACTGCCTCGCCCATGCGCCGGACTTTTTCGACCAGGATGTAACGATCTTTGTGCAGGGCCCACGGCACCGTGATGATGCGTTCGTTGTAGCGCACCTGGGGGATGTCGGCGAAGGTGAGGCAAACCGCGCCCATTGCTTCGGCTGCACTGGTGTCAACGCTCTTGATGCGCGCGTGAGCATAAGGGCTGCAGACCAGACGCCCGTGGAGCATCTTTGGCAGGCGGATATCGCTGACGTATATCGCTTCGCCCGTTACTTTGCCGACGCCGTCCTTGCGCTGTGTGACCTTACCCACCACGTGGAACTGGTCTTGCTTCATTTCTGCCCCCTTCCGCAGAAACGTCATCCCACTCAGTGGAACGCACTTCTGCTGGATGGAACCATTGTAGCGCCAAAAGGCCGTTTGTCAAGCCCTTGCAGCAAATTTGCTCTTCACCACTCGCCCCCGCGCTGGAGTTTGGGCGCACCGAGCCGCTCCGACAATTGGCCGGCGGCCTCGAGGACCAGCGGGGCAACTTCGGGCACGTGTTCAGGGGAGATGCGTGTGAGCGGGGCGGCGATGCCGATGCCGGCCACCGGTTGCCCTTCTCGGCCGTAGACCGGTGCCGCGATTCCCATGGCGCCCGGGTCGGTCTCCTCGAAAGAGGTCGCGTAACCCCGCCGGCGAATGGCGGACAGTTCGGCCCGCAGCCGAGCCGGGTCGATCAAGGTATTGGGGGTGAGCTGCACCAGCTCGATGCTGCCCAGGATCTGCTCGATTTCGCTCTCAGGCAGGAAGGCCAGCAACACCTTGGATGACGCGCCGGCGTGCAGCCGCAGTACTTGCCCAACCTGCATGGCCAGGCGCACCGGATGGCCGGACTCGACGATGTCGAGGTAGAGGCCGCGCGTCCCGTCACGGACCGTGAGGATCGCGGTTTCGTCGACGTTCCTGGCCAGCGAATGCAGGATCGGCAGGGCTTCGGCGCGCAGATCCAGCCCGGCTTGGGCCACCATGCCCCAATGCAGTAGTTGATAGCCCAACCGGTAGCCCTGGCCGTGTACGTCTCGCATGAGGAAACCGTGACTGCTCAGGGCATTGACCAGACGGTGGGTGGTGCTCTTGGGCAGTCCAACACGCCGGCTGATCGCAGTCAGACTGAGCACCGGCTCCTCAGGCGTGAAGCAGTTGAGGACGTCAGCGATGCGCGCAACGCCACGAGCCGGCAAATCCCCACTCATGCTACCCCTTCCTTCTCGTTCTACCTGGCAGAACTTGGTTCCTCTCCGGGGCTCGAGTATGGAGCCATCGGCGACGAATGTCAAGCACCTATGCGCTGGCCCGATCACGACTGCAGGACGACGGGTGGGCAGACGGGCAGACATTGCCAATTGACAACGATTTGGAACCTATGCTACACTCCGAACAGATGGAATGCGTTTCTGTCTACCGGAACTCCGTCAGAAGTTCCGGACGGATCTGCCGCCGTTTTTATGTCAGGCTGCGTGGTTTCGCAGACGCGGCCAAGGTTCGGGCCGCAGGGAGAGTGCGAATCGCGCATCAAGGTCACCGTTTTCTCGATGATCGGGGCCCATTGACGCTGGGCTCGAAGACCGAGTGCCCGATTCACGCCATACACCACAGGAGGAGGCCAATGACCAAGAGCTCAGGTTCGAAGCGTCCCGCAGTGTTCTGGATCATGCTACTGCTCGTGGCTTTGCTGGCGACCCAATGCACCACCACTCCGACAGCCCCTGGTGCGGCCGCACCTCAGCCCACGGCGGCCGCCCCGTCGCAAGCCGCGGCACCGGCTGCTAACGCGCCCGCAGCGCCCGCCAGTGGCGGCACGCTGAAGATTGGGCTGCAGGCGCCCATGACGGGGGACAACGCCCAGTACGGTGAGGTGATGCGCAAGGGAGTGGCGCTGGCGATCGATGAGATCAACGCCGCAGGCGGCGTCAACGGCCTGCAGTTGGAGCTGGTGATCGGCGATGACAAGGCCACCCCCGCCGAGGCCGTCAGCGTCGTGCAACGCATGATCACCCTCGACAAGGTTGCGGCCGTGATCGGCGGCTTCAACAGCTCGCCCACGCTGGCGGCCATGCCCGTGACCCAGGCCGCCAAGACCATCCACTTCACCATGGGTGCCTCGCCGAGCCTCACCGAGTCCGGCGACCCCTACATGTTCCGGGCAATCCTGACCGATGCCCCGATGACCGCTGACCTCGTCAACTATGCCGTCAAGGACCTCGGCCTGCAGAAGATCGCGGTTATGAAGGAGAACACCGACTACGGCGTCTCGCTTGCGGATCTCTTCAAGCAGCAGGTAGAAGCCCAGGGTGGCCAGGTATTGACAATCGAGTCCTACAATCCCGGTGACAAGGACTTCACGGCGCAGCTCTCCAAAATCAAGTCGCTGCAGCCGCAAGCCATCATGGTGGCCGGTCTTTACAACGAGGCCGGCCTCATCGCCCAGCAGGCCCAGCGCCTTGGCCTGAAAACTCAGTTCCTCGGCAGCGATGGCGTTTCCTCGCCGGCCCTCGTGGACGTCGGCGGCGACGCCGTCGAAGGCTTCGTCTTCGTCAGCGCCTTCGACCCCAATTATCAGAACGACAAGGTCCAGGCCTTCGTCAAGAATTACCAGGCCAAGTATAACGAGAAGCCGGAAGCTTATTCGGCGATCTCCTATGACGCCATGCACGTGGTGGCAGACGCTATCAAGCGGGCCGGGATCACGTCCCCCGACTTGAGCGATGCGGATCGCGAGAGCCTGCAGAAGGCCATGGTCGCCACAGATTACCAGGGCGTTACCGGCCCCTTCAAGTTTGATCAGAAGGGCGACGTGACCAAGGGCCTCTTCATTCAGACCGTCAAGGACGGGCAGTTCGTCACCGTCCGCCCGCCGAAGTAAGTCTCTCGATCGGCTGGGACCCCGCTGCTCGGAGAGCCAGGTCCCAGCCGGTTTGCAGCGAACCGCCAACGGAGCATCTGATGGATTGGCAGCTTCTCAGTGTTCAGTTGCTGAACGGAATCGTGCTGGGTAGCATCTATGCCCTGATCGCGCTCGGCTACACCATGGTCTGGAACATCCTCGAGTTCATCAATTTTGCCCATGGTGAAGTCTACATGGTTGGGGCCTTTGTCGGTTTGACGACCGTGTTAGCCGGCGCGCCCCTGCTGATCGGCTTCGTCGCTGGTGCCGCTGCGGCCGCCTTGCTGGGCGTGCTCATCGAGCGCCTGGCTTACCGTCCGCTGCGCGGGACCCCGAAAATAAACCTGTTGATCAGCGCCATCGGCGTCTCGATCGTCTTGCAGAATCTGGCGCAGGTCGTCTGGGGGGCTCGCCCACGGGTTTTCCCCTCGCCTTTCCTCAAATCATCCGTCCAGCTAGCCGGCATCAACGTCAATTACCAGCAGATATTCATCGTGGCCCTGGCTCTGGTGCTGATGGTGGGGCTGCAACTGTGGATCAAACACACCATGATGGGCAAGGCGCTGCGCGGTTCGGCGCAGGATCTCGAGGCCGCTCAACTGATGGGCATCCCCACTAACCGCGTTGTCTCGCTGACGTTCGCCATTGGGTCCGCCCTGGGCGCGATCGCCGGCATCCTGATCGGCCCGCTCTTCCTGGTCTACCCCACTATGGGCGCTCTTGCCGGCCTCAAGGCCTTCACCGCGGCCGTCCTGGGCGGCATGGGCAATATTGCTGGGGCAATGCTGGGTGGCATCCTGCTGGGCTCGATCGAGAGTCTTTCCGCCGCATACCTTTCGTCGGGTTACCGCGATGCTATCGCATTTAGCCTTCTGATCCTGGTCTTGTTGTTCCGGCCATGGGGACTGCTGGGCAAGCCGACCAGGGAGAAAGTGTAGCAAACGGCGATGCAGCTCCACATCTCGGCACCGCTGCGCCGTCTCGCGATCTCGCTGGGAATCGTCCTGCTCCTGGCCCTGCCGCTGATCGTCCGAAGCCCGTACGTCCTGTTCGTGATCGAACTGATCCTGATGTATGTGATTCTGGCTGCCGGCCTCAACCTTCCGGTGGGCTTGACCGGCCAGATCTCCCTCTGCCAGGCCGCGTTTTGGGGCCTGGGTGCCTACTTCTCGGCGATCGTGGTCGAGAAGCTGGGCATCTCGGTTTGGGCGGCGCTGCCGCTGGCGGGCGCTTTCGCCGGGATCTTTGGCGTGCTGATTGGCCTCGCCACCCGCCGGGTATCCGGTGATTACCTGGCCCTGGTCACGCTGGGATTCGGCGAGGTGGTTCGGATCGTTGCCCTGAACTGGATGGGTTTGACCCGCGGGCCAATGGGGATCACCGGCATCCCGGCGCCCAACGCCATCCAGCTCTTCGGCATCACGCTTCGCTTCGATGCCTACGAGCCCTACTATTACCTGTTATTGGCCTCGGCCGGCCTCGTCCTCTGGATCTCGTACCGGATCATTAATTCGCGCGTAGGCCTGGCGATGCGCTCGGTTGCCGGCAATGAGATTGCCGCCGAATCGCTGGGCGTCGACACTTCGTATTACAAGATCCTGGCCTTCACCCTCAGCGCCGTTTACGCCGGGTGCGCCGGGAGCCTTTACGTACACCTGGTACGTTTTGTCAGTCCCGAAAGCTTCTCTTTTCTGGCCTCAGTCACCATGTTGAGCATGGTCATCGTCGGCGGCATGGGTTCCTTGATCGGTGTCGTGGTCGGCAGCTCGCTGTTGACGATCGTCTCGGAGTTGTTGCGCGATCTCCAAGTCTGGCGCATGATTCTGTACGGCCTGCTCCTCACCTCGGCCATGGTCTTTATGCCTCGCGGCGTGGTGGGCCTGGTGCGGCAGAGGCTGCGCAAGAGCCGGCCGCCGAGGCGCGCTGCGAGCCAGGCTCCGGCAGCGAAAGCGGTGCGACCCGCCGTGGAGCCCGCCCTTTCGGCAGCCCCGGCCCCGCTCCCCGTCACCGGGCGCGCCATCGCCTTGCAGACCCAAAGTGTCACCATCGCTTTCGGCGGCCTCGTAGCCGTCAACGCGGTCGATCTGGCGGTATACGCTGGGACGATCCATTCGATCATCGGGCCGAACGGTGCCGGCAAGACGACGCTCTTCAACCTGATCACCGGTGTCTACCGTCCCGACAGCGGCCAGATCCTGGCCAACGGCCGGCCGATTCACAAGCTGACGCCGCACCAGGTTGCCCGGCACGGCGTCGCCCGCACCTTCCAGACGACCCGTCTCTTCGCCGAGCAGACGGTACTCGAGAACATGCAGATCGCTCAGCACATCAAGACCCGCACCAACCTGCTGACCGCAATCGTGCGCCCGCCGGCCGTCGGGCGGGAGGAGCGGGCGAGCCTGGCTGCCGCGCGGGAACTGCTGGACACGATGAACCTCGGGGGCTCCGACGACTGCTTGCCCGGAGAGCTGGACTACGCGAGCCAGCGGCGCCTGGAGATCGCCCTGGCCCTCGCTACCGGCGCGAAGGTGATCTTGTTGGACGAGCCGGCGGCCGGGATGAACCCGGCGGAGACGGTGGATCTGATGCGCTTGATCTGCCGCATCCGGGATCGTGGCGTGACGATCATCCTGATCGAACACGAGATGCAAATGGTGATGGGCATCTCCGACCAGGTGACGGTGCTGAACTACGGCGAGAAGATTGCCGAAGGCACGCCCGCCGAAGTGCAAAGCAATCGGTTTGTGGTAGAAGCCTACCTTGGAAAGAGGAAAGAGCGTGCTGCAGGTCGACCAAATTCACACGTCGTATGGAGCGATTGAGGCCGTTCACGGGGCGTCCTTCACCGTCGGCGATGACGAGATAGTGGCCCTGATAGGGGCCAACGGGGCAGGCAAGACCACCACCCTGAAGACGATCACCGGTCTTCTGAAGCCGCGCTCGGGCCGCGTGGTTTTCGACGGTAAGGACGTGACCGGCTGGGAAGCTCCGCGCGTCGTGCGGGCCGGGCTTGTCCTGGTGCCCCAGGGCCGCCGTATCTTCCCGCGCCTGACCGTGCGTGAGAACATGGAATTGGGCGGCTACACGTCTCCGAGCAAGGCCGAACGCGAGCGGAGGATCGAAGAAGCCTGCTCAAGGTTTCCGGTGCTGGCCAAGCGCACGACCCAGTTAGGCGGCTCCTTGAGCGGCGGCGAGCAGCAGATGCTGGCGATCGCCCGTGCCCTGATCGCCAAGCCGCGCATGCTTCTTCTTGACGAGCCATCCCTCGGCCTGGCGCCCCTGCTCGTCGATGAGCTGTTTCAGATCATCGTCGATATTCAACGGGGCGGCACCCCCATTCTCCTGATCGAACAGAACGCCGTTCAGGCCCTTGAGATCGCTACCCGCGCTTACGTAATGCAGACCGGCCGCATTGCCATGGAAGGGACCGGGCAGCAGCTCCTTGCCGACCCGGAGGTCCGGAGGCACTACCTCGGCGATTACGCCATCGAGGCGTAGACAGTCGGCCGAAGGGCGGCCCTGCGGAGAGCTTTGCGGACGTGACGGGCACGAAGTCCCGGCGCTCCCGGTCGGTCGGGTGGCTCAGCCCTCCAGCAGGCCAGTTGCCCGCGCTCGCGCTACCGCTTCGGTGCGGTCGTGGGCGTCCAGCTTGGCTGCCGCCAAAGGATGAGATGAAGCTCTCTTTGTCTGCCCGGTCGATCCTGTCCATCGTGCCAAAAGGCCTTAAGGAGCAAAGGTGATGAACAACGCCACCCGGTGACGGCTCCGATGCTCGGCGTTCTGGCTGGGCTAGCCGGTTTCGAGCACCCGATCGGCAAGGGGCTGCAGGGCAATGCCGCTCCAGACGAGATAGTGATGCATTCGAGGCCCGGGATCGGAGCTCTTTCGTATAGTGAGACCCGCCAGAGACTCCCTCACGGCCTCACAATGGTGATCAGCGTCCCGTCGCTGTCGCCGTCCAGGTCGTCATTGTACTCCGCAGCGTAGTATGACCCCTTCCGCACGATATCGGTAACCGAGAAGTTGACGCTCGACACGTCCCCGCTGCTCAGGCTGTCGCTGGTGACCTTGCATTGGCCCGCTCTTGTCGTGCAGCGGGTCGAGCCAGCACGGCCGTTCGACCATTTCCCGAAAAACCGTCGCCCCGCTGGCCAGGACGTGCCCGGAGGCGTACACGGTGATTGTGACGCCGGCCCTCCACGTGTTCTTCGCCGCCGGGGTGCCTTCACCCTCCAGGTCGCCCACCATGCCGGCCAACGGCACTCCCCTCGATGCGGGCCTGCACCTGGCTGTTGTCCAATTGAGATGGGGTGCCGGGGTTCAGCGAAAAGAGCAGGCCAGCCAGGCCGGCTACGTCCGGAGTGGCCATTGAAGTGCCCGAGAAGGTGTCATAAGTGTCGTTGCCGGATCGCCACGGCATCCAGCCTGCCGCTTCCGTTCGCGGCCATGACCTTGACCGCCATGATCGTGCCGCGCGGGCAAATGCCGACCATCCCATGCGAGTCGTCGTTCAATGCCGCGGCGGCAATGCCGGACACATGCGTGCCGTGCATGTTGTCGTCGAGCGGGAGGGCGTTGTTGCTCACCGAGTCCCAGCTTCCGCTCCAGGGGCAAATCAGCGCAAACGAGGACCACGTGTGCGTAGTAGCACAAACAGTCGCAATTGGCAATGGTTTTGCTGAGAGGAATAGCGAGATCACCCCAAGTGAGGGCCAGGCTGAGCAAGATGTCTCTTCACGCGCAAGGACACGCCGGCCCTCACAAGAGGACGGGCGTGTCCCTGCCGTCGAGGGTCTCGCTCGGATCAGGGTGTGAAGTCGGTGTCGGGCTTGACGCGCTGGATGAATGCTGCGATCAGCTTCGAGACGTTGCTTACATCCTCGAGCGCGATGGTCTCGACCGCTGTATGCATGTAGCGCAGCGGGATGCTGATCAGCGCGGTCGCGACGCCGCCGCGCGTAAGCTGGATAGCATTGGCGTCGGTGCCCGTGCCGCGCGGGGCGGCTTCGAGCTGGTAGGGGATGCCTTCTTCCTCGGCCGTTTGGATCAGTATGCGCTCGACCACCGGGCTGATGTTCGCGCCGCGCGCGATCACCGGACCTTTGCCCAGCTTGACGTCGCCCAGCTTACGCCGGTCCATGTCAGGATGGTCGGTCGCGTGACACACGTCGACGGCAATGCCCACCTTTGGGTCGACGCCGTAGGCGCTGGTGGTCGCGCCGCGCAGCCCCACCTCTTCCTGCACGGTCGAGACGGCGAAGACCGCCGCGCTGAAGCTCTTGCCCTCCAGCAGACGCAGCACGTCACCCACCGCGAAGCTGCCGGCCTTGTCGTCGAAAGCGCGCGAGACCGCGATGTCGCCGCGCAGCATCTCGAACGCCTCGACGTAGGTCACCGGGTCGCCGATCCGCACCAGTTCCTCGGCCTCCTGCCGGTTCTTGGCTCCGATGTCGATCCACAGGTCCTGGATCTCCGGTGACTTCTTGCGATCCTCGGGGCTCATCACGTGGATGGCCTTCTTGCCCGTCACGCCCGGGACGACACCGTTCTTGGTGTGGATACGCACCCGGTGGCCGGGTATGATATTCAGGTCGAACCCGCCGATCGTGGCGAAGAAGATGAAGCCTTCGTCGCTGATGTAGTTGACCATGAAGCCTAGCTCATCACAGTGACCGGCCAGGATGATGCGCGGTTGGCCGCTTTCGTTCTTCACGCCAAACGTGTTGCCGTGCATATCCGTGTATACGCGATCGGCGTACGGGCCCACATTTTCGCGCCAGACGCGCTGCGCCGGCTGCTCGAAGCCCGACGGGCTGGGAGCCTCGAGCATGGTCCTCAGGAAGTTGATCGAGCCTTCGTTCACGACGTTCTCCTTTCGATTGGGACGGTGCGCCCCGGAGCCACTTAACCCGGGCTGTCTGACCCATGGTTATTATAGCGCAGGATGGCCGGGCTCCTAGCATACCGGGTTGACAAAGCGCGACCGATCGGGTACACCTAGCCAGGTAGTCGTATTAGTGCCTTAATCTGATTATTTTCATATCCTTGGCCGGTATGCTATAGTGGGTCTCGCGATGGACCGCTTCTTGCCATCCCGGTGGTCGTGAGGCCGGGCTTTGCCGTGCACCACGGCTCAGGCTGCGGCTTACGGGCTCTTCGGTCATAGGAGATCAGCATGCCAACACCCTCCACGTCCTCGGCGGAGCAGGCGGGCGTCCAAGCCGCCGGTCGGCCCTCCCCCGGGGACAGGCCCTTCCTGCGCTTCTATCACAGCCCTGGCCTTCGCACCAAGACTCTGGCCACCCTCACCATGCTCGAAGGGGCGCCGGACCCGACTCGTCACCGCGGCGCCTTGTCCGATGTCGTGATGGAACTGACCGACAGCGGCCTCGAGTATTATTTCCTACGGCCGCTCGATCTGGCGAACGTGGGCTTTTTGACCAAGCAATCGGCGCACCTGGGCATAAGCAGCGTCATGCGCGTCATGGGCCCCGTGTTGCACAATGTCATCGGCAGATTGGATCGGGACCAACTGCTGATCGTCTGCGGCCACATTCGGCAGCTCATGGAATGAATCACGGCCGGGCGCGCTCACCCGGGCCCCGGCCTGGCCGCCTCTATCCGTCCCCCATTGCCAGACTGTCTCCTGCCCGGAGTATCCGGTTTGCCCGCCCGCGCCGCACGGTCTATACTACGAGCGGAACCATCGCCGGCCAGTGGGAGACAACATGGACCAGCCGAATGTGCTCGAAATCCGCCACCTTGACCTTAGCTACGCGGCAAGCCCGGCCCTGACGGACCTGTCGCTTGCGGTCCGGCCGGCTGAGATCCACGCCTTGCTCGGTGAGAATGGCGCGGGAAAGACCACCGTGCTCAAGCTGCTAGGGGGGCTGGGTCCCGGAGACGGCTTCAAGGGCGAGATTCTGCTCGAAGGCCGGCCCTTCGCGGGGCATTCTCCGCGCGACTCGCTTTCCCTGGGGATAGCCGTGCTACCGCGGCGCTTGAGCGTCTTCCCGGCCCTGAGCGTGGTCGAGAACATCCTGATCGGTCACATGCCCGCCAGCCATTCGTTCCTGACCAACACGACGGCGGCGCGGCAGGAAGCCCAGGCGATCCTGGAGCGCCTGGGCGTCAGTTTGCCCCTGGGGAGCCGCGTTTCGGAACTCAGCCCGGCCCAGAAGCGCGTGGTCATGTTGGCGCGCGCGGTCAGCATTGACCCCCACTTGCTGGTGCTCGACGAGCCGGCCACTGCCGTGCCCGGTGCCGGCGAAACGAGCCAATTGATTCGCATCTTGCGCAGGCTCGAAAGCCAGGGCGTAGCTGTGCTCTACCTGACCCACAGCGTCGCCGAGGCGATGGACGTCGCCGACCGCATCAGCGTGCTGCGTGACGGGACGGTTGTCGAGACGGTCGAGCGAACTTCTTTCGACCAGACCCAACTGATGCTGGCCATGATGAGCCAACACCCGGAACGCACCGCCGGACCGGAAGATGCGGAGGAGGGTACTAGCGGTCTGTTCGGCAGCCTGCGTTCCATATTCGACTTCGGGCGACGGCGCGGCTGAGGGACACGGAATGCTACGCAAGGAGATGCATGAGGCCAACCGCCTGGCGTGGAACGCGGCCACGTTGGCCCACAACAGTCACAAGCGGGACCAGGCCGCCTACCTGCGCGCGGGCGGCAGCACCCTCTATCCTGAGGAGTTGGCGCTGATGGGCGACCTGACCGGCAAGTCCCTGCTCCACCTGCAGTGCAACGCCGGGCAAGACACGCTCAGCCTGGCTCAGCGCGGTGCCGTTGTCACAGGAGTAGACATAAGCGACACGGCGATCGACTTTGCCCGCGGGCTGGCGGCCGAATCGGGCATTCAGGGTACGTTCGTGCGCGCCGACGTCTATGATTGGCTGGCGCAGGCCGCAGAGGCAGGGCAACGGTTCGACCGGGTGTTCAGTTCCTACGGGGCGATCGTCTGGCTTTCGGACCTCGGCGCCTGGGCGGAGGGCATTGCGTCCGTGTTGGCGCCGGACGGGCGTTTCGTGCTGGTTGACTTTCATCCTTTCTCGATGGTTTTCGAGTGGGATTGGACGCTGAAGTACTCCTACTTCCATGGGGGGCAGCCGACGGCCTACCCCTCGGGCGTCGGCGATTATGTGGCCATGTCCGGTCCAGCGGGGGCTCCCTCGGGCTACCTGGAGGGCGTGGTCGACTTTATGAACCCGCACCCTGGCTATGAGTTCGATTGGACGATCGCCGAGATCCTGGGCGCGCTGCTCGGCGCCGGCCTGGCGATCACCGCTTACCGGGAGTATCCCTATGCCAATGGCGCCAAGCTGTTCAGCGGCATGCGCGAGCTGCCGGGCGGGCGTATGCTGCCACCGGAGGGGATCCCCGACCTGCCGTTGATGTACGGCCTGGCGGGGGAGTTCCCCGCCGCGACAGCGCGGACTGCCGAGCAGCGGCCGGAGGAGCCTACTTCAACCTGACACCGTCGTCGGGAGCGGCCCCCGGCTGGAGCTTGCCGGCTACGAACTGGTAAACCTCATCGCGCAGCGCGCCGCTGCCTGCCAACAAAGCATCCAGCCGGGCACGCTTCTCGGCAACGTACGCGGCATCCTTGATCAGCCCAAGGTTGATCAGCACGTTCAGCGCCGCACCCCGCAATCCGGCCTCGGCCATCAGCACGGCGACCCCGGCGTCGCTCAGCGCGTTCTTGTTCCCGATCTCGGCGATCGGCCGGCAGAGCTGCATCGCCGCCGCGCAGGCTTCGGCTATCTGCAAGGGCACCTCGGCAGCGCCCCGCAGGGCAACCTGCACGGCCGCCGTGCGCTTTGCCTTCTCCTCGTCGCTGCCGCGCGGCAGCTTCCTCGCTTGCGTCAGGCGCATGAACGCCGCATAGTCCTCGCCGGTCAGGGCCAGCAGTCGCGCCCCTAGGCGCTCGGACTGCCCGAGCAACTGGCCGGCTTCCGCCCAGGCCGCCTCGTAGCCCTTCTTGTCTCGCGTCAGGTTGGCAACCATACTGACCAGCGCTGCGCCGAGCGCGCCGGCCAGCGCCGCCGCGACGCCGCCACCCGGCGCAGGGGCCGGGCCGGCCAGTTCGTCCAGGAACTCCCTCAGCGAGCGGTCGATCATCTGCTCTGCCATAGTGACCCCCCCAAGGCGATCGTTTGGCGTGCCATTCTGGGCCACGCTAGCTTGCAATTATGCGCCCAGCCGCCCTTGTTGGGCAATTGCAGCTGGGCGCCCGGCGGCGCTTGCCAATTGGCATAATATTCGTGTATAATGGCATTTAATTTCATAGGTTCGTGATGTGTGACAATTTATATCTCGCGTGCGTCGGCAGGAATCGCCGACCGGCGCGCTGATTGAGCTTCTTCAGGTTTAGCAAATGAACAGGAGAGCTATGGCAAGAATATTCACGGAGTGAGCAACCCATGCAAACACGATATCTTGAGCGGCCAGAAGGCACCCTGGCCTACAGCGACTACGGCGGCAGCGGTGAGCTTGTGCTCATGCTTCCGGGGATGGGCGCCCTGCGCAGCGAGTATCGCTTCCTGGCGCCGAAGCTCAAGAGGGCCGGTTTTCGCGCCGTGGCCGTCGACCTGCGTGGGCACGGAGAATCAAGCGTTCGGTGGAAGAGCTACGATCTGCCCTCGATCGGCAGTGACATACTGGCTTTGATTGGGCACCTGAAAGCCGGGGCCGCCCACCTGATCGGCACCTCGCAGGCGGCCGGCGCGGTTGTCTGGGCTGCCGCAGAACGTCCTGACTGCGTGCGTTCCTTGGTGCTGATCGCGGCGTACGCCCGGCGGGCCCGCGCCGAACCGGTCATGAAGGCCGCCTACTGGCTGATGATGCACAATCCATGGCGCGTGCCCGCCTGGGCGATACACTACCGCACCGCCTACCCGACCCGTAAACCCGCCGACTTTGAAGACTACCTGGATCGGCTGAAGGAGAACCTGGCCCAACCCGGCCGCTTCGCCGCCGCCATGGCAGTCGGGAATGCCTCCTTGCAGCCGGCTGACGAACGCTTGCGGCGCGTGCAGGCGCCGACACTCGTGATCATGGGCGCGAGCGATCCCGATTTCGCCGATCCGGTGGCTGAAGGAAGGTACCTTGCCCAGCAGACCGGCGGCCGGTTGGAATGGGTCGACGGCGCTGGGCATTACCCGCAGACTGAGATGCCCGAGCAGACTGCCCAGATCCTGATCGATTTCCTGAGAGCGCACACCGCCAGCGTGCGGGCCGACTTAGCACAGCCTATCTGGATGCGGTAGCGGTAAACGAAGCGTCTGAGCAGACGCCACAATGCCCCAGAAAAACCTTGGCCCACTTGCCCCGCCGCGTGGCGCCGTCGAGCCGATAATTTGGCGCCATTAGCGCGGCCGGTCTGCCCCTCTCCCCTCTCCTCCCCCCCTGCTGGACTAGCCACCTGGCCAGTCAGCCTTTGGCCGGATGCATGGTGCGGCCCAGTCCCGTTTCTGGTACAGTCACCTCCAGTGATCGGCAACCACGCACCCGGCCAGACTGAGTTACCGTTGGAGGCAGCCCATGATTCATCTCCTCAACAAGCACGCTTTCTCTAGCGATACTGTCGGTCCGGCCTCCGCTGGCCCGGCGCCCCTGATCCGTTTCGACCACGTCGTCAAGCGCTTCAAGGCCGGCAGCGGTGAGGTGACCGTCCTGAAGGGCATCAGCGCCGAGTTCCAGGCCGGCGAATTCGTCGGCATCATCGGCAAGTCGGGCAGTGGCAAATCCACCCTGATCAACATGCTGGCAGGAATCGACCGCCCGACCTCGGGCCAGGTCGAGGTGGCCGGCACGCGCGTCGACCAGCTTGGCGAAAGCCGGCTGGCCCAATGGCGCGGCCACAACCTGGGCATCGTCTTCCAGTTCTTCCAGCTCTTGCCGATGCTCTCTCTGCTCGAGAACGTCATGCTGCCGATGGACTTCTGCCGCACATACTCCGGCGGCGCGCGCCGGGCGCGGGCATTGATGCTGTTGGATATGGTTGGCATGGCCGATCAGGCGAGCAAGCTGCCGTCGGCCCTCTCCGGCGGCCAGCAGCAGCGGGTGGCCATCGCGCGTGCCCTGGCCAACGACCCGCCGATCGTCGTAGCCGACGAGCCGACCGGTAACCTTGACTCTAAGACCGCCGAATCGGTTTTTAGCATGTTCGAGGCCCTGGTCAGAGAAGGCAAGACCATTGTCATGGTCACTCACGACTCAGCGCTGGCCCGGCGGGTCAAGCGCACGGTCCTGATCGCCGACGGCGAGATCGTCAACGAGTGGCTTGCGCGAGCCCTGCCTCTACTTTCGCACCAGCAGATGTTGGAGGCCACACACCGGCTCCAGCCGCTGCAGTTTGCCCCCGGCCAGGACATCGTGCAGCAGGGCCAGCCGGGCGACAACCTGTACATCGTCAACCAGGGCCTGGTCGAGGTCGCCCTCAAGCGCCCCGACGGCCACGATGTGATCGTCGGCCATATGGAGCCCGGCCAGTATTTTGGCGAGATCGAGCTGCTGCGCGGCGAACAGAGCATCGCGTCGGTGCGCGCGGCCGGCGGGCCCGTACAGGCGTTTGCCCTGCCACGCCGCGATTTCCTGGCCCTGCTCGAGCAGTCGGAGCCGACGCGTGAGGCGGTCGCCCATGTGGTCAGCCAACGCGTGAGCGAGAACCGGGCCGCCCGTCAGGATGGATCTGGCGAGGGGAGGGGTTGAGATGTTGGCACCCCGCTGGCGCAAGGTTTTGGCCGACCTCTGGAACAGCAAGGCGCGCACGGTCCTGTCAGTCCTGTCGATCGCCGTCGGCGTCCTGACCGTTGGCATGATCAGTACGAGCTACGTCATCATGGGCCGCGATATGGACGCCAGCTACCGGGAGATCGACCCGTCCGGCGGCATCATGTTCACCTCGCCCTTCGGTCCTGAGTTCCTCACGACCCTGCGGCGCGTGCCCGGCGTCGGCAAAGTTGAGGGCCGCGCCCGCTTTACCGGCTACAAGGTGCAGGCGGGAGACAGCCCGCTGCGCGACTTGAACATTTGGGCCATCCCCGACTACAACAAGGTTGAGCTGGACCGCCTGATCTTAGTCAGCGGACACTGGCCGGGACGTCGCGAGGTGCTGTTGGAGGCCAACAGCCTGCCGAAGCTGCCGGTGGAGATCGGCGAGACGGTGCAGGTGCAGTTGGCGGATGGCAGGCAGCGTGTGCTGCAGGTTGCCGGCGTGGTGCAGGACCGCACATCAGATTCCACCAGTATGGCCGTGCTGGGCTACGTCACGCTGGACAGCGTGGAATACCTCGGCGAGATGCGCGCCCTCAACTACTTGGAATTCACTGCCGCCGAGAACGCCGGCGATCGCGAGCACGTGCGCGCGGTTGGCCGGGAGATTGAGACCCAATTCAGCCGCAACGGGGCCATGGTGGGCACGACCATCATCCTGGAGCCAGGCCGCCACCCCGCCGCACAGCAGTCCGCCTCGGTAATGGCCCTGCTGGCCGCGATGGCCGTCTTGACCGTGCTGCTCTCGGGCTTCCTGGTGATCAACACCGTCTCGGCGCTGATGGCGCAGCAGATCCGCTACATCGGAGTGATGAAAGCCGTCGGCGCGCGTACGCGCCAGGTCATCGGTATGTACCTGGCCCTACTGCTCTGCTTGGGCCTCCTGGCTCTGCTGATCGCAGCCCCGCTCGGCCTTCTCGGCGGCTATCGCGCGACGCAGATGATCGCGAAGGTCCTCAATTTCACCATCCGGCCGTTCCAGATCGAGCCGGTGCCGCTGGCGATCATGGCGATCCTCAGCCTGGCGGTGCCGCTGCTGGCCGGGCTTGTGCCCGTGCGCAATGGTGCGGTGACCACCATCCGGGCGGCGATCAGCGGCTATGGCCTGAACGGAGCCTACGGCCGGGGCCTGATCGATCGCTTCTTCGCCCACCTACATGGGCTTTCCCGCCCCCTGCTGATCTCGCTGCGCAACACCGTGCGACGCAAAGCCCGTCTCACGCTAACGCTGGCAACGCTGGTCCTGGCAGGCGCGATCTTCATGGGCGTGCTCGGCGCGCAGGTTTCGATGAGTGCCAGCTTGACGCAGATGTATCATTACTACCTGGCCGACGTCAACGTGGACTTCGACCGGGCCTACCGGGTGAACAGCATCGCCGCGCTGTTGGGCAGCCTGCCCGGCGTCCAGGGTGTCGAGGGCTGGATCTTTGCCTCGGCCGAGCTCCGGCCGGATGGCGCCCTGCCTGGCGCGAACCAGGTGGCAACTGATCGCCTGACCCTGATGGCGCCGCCGGCGGACAGCGCCCTGGTCGAGCGGGCCGTCCTGGCCGGCCGTTGGCTCTTGCCTGACGATCAGAACGCGCTCGTCGTTTGCACCACCGCCATGAGCGCCCACCCGGATTGGCACGTGGGCAGTGTCATACACCTCAAGCTCAACGGCAAGGCCGACTCAGATTTCACGATCGTCGGCACCTTCCCCTTCGCCAGCGGCGAGGGCAACAAGATCGCAATGGCCAACTACGCCTACCTGGCCGACCTGCTGAACGCACGTGGCCAGGCAGGCAGTTACCGCATCGTGACTTCGGCGCACGATAACGCCACCCAGGACAGCGTGCGAAACGCTGCGGTCGCACAGTTCAAGGCGCTGGGCTACAAGGCCACGGTGACCAGCTTGCACAGCCAGGCCGATTCGCTGGGCCTGATCCTTAACACCATCGTCGAATTCCTGCTCGGACTGGCGGCGCTGATCGCCATCGTCGGCGGCCTGGGCCTGGCCGGCATGATGAGCATGAACGTGATGGAGCGCACGCGCGAGATCGGCGTCATGCGCTCGATCGGCGCCACCAACGGCGCCGTCGCACAGCTGGTGATTGTCGAAGGCGTGCTGACCGGTCTGCTGAGTTGGATCGGCGGGGCGCTGCTGGGGGTGCCGGTTGGCAAGCTGTTGGCCGCCGTCCTGGGCCAGGGCCTGTTCGGTACGCCCTTCGCCTTTGTGTTGGCCTGGAACAGCCTGCTGATCTGGCTGGCCATCGTCGTCGTCCTGTCAATCATTGCCAGCGCCTTGCCGGCCATGAACGCGTCACGGCTGACCGTGCGCGAGGTGCTTGCTTACGAATAGAGCTGGAGGAACCATGAAGAGGCAATTCAGGCTTATTGTACTGGGAATGGCGGTCTCGGGCACACTTCTGCTGAACGTGGGCTGTGCGGCTCCCACCAAGACGGCCGCCGCCGCGGCGGATCCGACGGCAGCCGTGGCGGGTCCGGTGAGGGCCGGCAACGATGTGACGGCCGAGGGCAAGCTGGTCCCCCAGCACAGCGCGCAGTTGAGCCTGCCGCAGGGCGGGGTGGTGGCCGAGGTGTTGGTGCACGAGGGCGACCTCGTGCAGGCAGGCCAGCCTTTGCTGCGGCTCAAGAACGAGCAGCAGGCGGCTGGTGTCGCCCAGGCGCAGGCGGCGCTGCAGCGTGCGCAGGCCCAACGCGACGAGCAGAAGGCCGGTCCGCGGCCCCAGGAGGTCGTCGCCGCGCAGGCCGCCGTCGACGCCGCCCAGGCCCAGCTCGACCGCCTCACGCAGGGCCCTCTGCCTCAGGACGTCGCCGCCGCTCAGGCCGCCCTGTCGGCGGCGCAGGCCGACCTGCAGAAAGCGCGCGAGGGCGCCGATCCGCAGGAGGTGATCGCGGCCTCAGCCGAGACGTCCAACGCCGAGGCGGCGGTGCGCCAGGCCCAGAGCGCCTACGACCACATCAAGGGCAACCCCGACGCCGGGGCCTACCCACAGGCGGCGGCGCTCGAACAGGCGACCAACAACCTGAATGCCGCCCGCGCGCGCCAGGCTCAGCTCCAGAAGGGTGCCACCCCGGCCACCATCGCCAAGGCGGAGGCCGGCGTGCGCCAGGCCCAAGCGGAGCTGGCGCGCGTCCAGGCGCCCGCGCGCGCGGCTGAGTTGGCGGCCGCCCAGGCCGAGGTAAATCGGGTGCAGGCACAACTTGAACTCCTGAAGGCCGGCTCACGGCCAGAGACCGTGCAGGCCGCCGAGGCCGGCGTGGCCTCTGCCCAGGCCGACCTTGCCAAGGCCGCCGCTGCGCTGCACGACACCGAGCTGAACGCGCCCCTTGCCGGCACGATCGTGTCTCTGGATACCCGCCTGGGAGAGCAGGTGGCGGCGGGGGCGCCGATCGCCCAGTTGGCCGACCTGACCGCCTGGCAGGTCGAGACGATAGACCTGACCGAAATCAGCGTCACGCGCGTTCGCGAGGGCGCCACGGCGCACCTGGCGTTCGACGCCGCACCGGACCGTAAGCTGAGCGGCAGGGTGGCGCGCATCCGGGCGCTGGGTGAGAACCGCCAGGGCGACATGGTCTACAGGGTCACTATCCTGCCCGACCAGGTGGATGCGAGCCTGCGCTGGAACATGACCGCCCAGGTAACCATCGAGCCCTGAGAGGCACTGATCGCACCGTCGGGGACGCAGAGGCAAGCAGGCGAGCCTGCAACTCTGCGTCCCTTCGCGTTCCGCGCTCGACGATCCCTTGCTCTGTCCTCTGATTGGCAATGATTTGTATGATTGATTATAGGTAAATGATAGAGTAGCGGCCAAGATGGTAGAAGCGTTCATCTGGGGCAGTCATCCGCTGGAAGGAGACAACCAAGTGCAAAAGTTCCTCCCACGACCACTAACTGTCGCAGCTCTGCTGATGGTGATCGTTGCCCTGGTCGGCTGTCAGGGTGCCGCGCCCGTCGCTCAGCCCGCCACCCCGGCACCTGCCGGTACCCCCGCGCCCGCCGTGATGGCTACCGATACGCCGATCACGGGCTTTGGCACGCCTGAGACCCTGTTAGCCACCGACGTGGCCGAGACCCCGCCGGCAGGTAGCGGACCCGCTACCACCGCGACGCCTATCACGGGCTTTGGAGCGCCCGAGCCTTTACTGGCTACCGACGTGGCCGAGACCCCGCCGGCAAGTGGCGGGCTGAGCTCGACGGCGGCCGCACTGCCTTCAACCCCGGCGGCCACCCCGCAGGGCACACCCTCGACCCTGCCGGTCCTGGGAGCCGGCCTCGAGAGTGTCACGTATACCGCCAGCGACACCGGCTATCAAGGGCCCGCAAGCTTTCAGGCCGGGTGGACGCGATTGAGCCTGTCCAACGCTGGCACGAGAAGCCACGACTTGATGCTGATTGGGCTCGCCGCAGGCAAGACGATCACCGACGTGCTGTCTGTCGTGCAGTCACAGGGCCCACCAGACTGGGTGACCTTTTACGGTGGCGTCAGCGCGGGGCCCGGCGAGAGCGCCTATTGGGTGGTCGATCCGCTGCCCGGCAACTACGTGATCCTATCGTTTGGCCAGGTTGCGCCGGGGCAAGCGCCGGATGCCATGCAGGGCCTGCTGAAGCAGATCGCAGTCACGGCGGCTCCCACCAACGAACCCCAGCCGGGGCTGCCCGATACCTCGGCCACCATCAGCATGGTCGACTACAACTTCGTTCTCACCGGCACGCTGACGGCCGGTTCGCAGACCGTCAAAGTGGCGAACAACGGCAAGGAAATCCACGAGGCCGAATTCCTGCCACTCAAGCCGGGCAAGAGCATGAGTGACTTCAACACCGCGCTCAACATGGAAATGAGCGGTACGCCGGTCCCGCGGGGCGAAATACCGGTTGGCATTGGCCCCAGCGTTACCCTATCCCCGGGTGTCACCGTCTACTACCCGCTGACGCTGCAGGCCGGTGACTACGTCCTGGCGTGTTTCATCCCCAGCCTGAGCCACGGTGGCGAGCCGCACGCGGCCCTGGGGATGGTCAGGCAGCTCACGGTGCGCTAAGCCTGCCGCAGAACCGGCAAGTGCCCGGGGAAGGGGTGGCCTTCGCCGCATCCCTTCGTCCCGGCTTGTTCACCGGCACAGGCACATCCGGTGATGCCGCGGCGCCGGGGCCCGCGGCGCCGGCGCCGTGGCCGATCCGTAAGGCGGCGAAAGGTCGGTGGTCACATCTCTGGGCCACGCCGCTGGAGTTCGACCGCCCGACCCCTAGCCTGCCAGCCCGTTGCGGATCGCCAACGCCACTGCCTCTGTGCGGGTCGCCGCGCCCAACTTGGACAGCACGCTGCTCACGTGGCTCTTGATCGTCGACTCGCCGACCACCAGGCGTTCGGCTATCTGTGGGTTGTTCAGACCCTCGACCATCAACGCCAGCACCTCACGCTCGCGCGGCGTCAGGTCGCCGCCCCGCGCCGGCGGGCGGACTGCAGCCTGCACAAGGGCCTTGGTGGCCTCGGGAGCAAGCGTCGGCTGCCCGCGCTGCGCGGCGCGGATCGCGTCGGCCAGCTCCAGGTGTGAGACGTTCTTGAGCAGGTAGCCGATCGCCCCGGCCTGCACGGCCTGCTGCACGAGCGCCTCGTCGCCGAAGCTGGTCAGCGCGATCACCTGGATCTGCGGCCAGGCCTGGCGGATCAAGCGAGTGGCCTCGGCGCCGTCCATGCCCGGCATCATCATGTCCATAAGCACGACATCCGGCCGGAGCTGCGCCGCCAGGCGCACCGCCTGCGCCCCATTGGCCGCTTCGCCTGCCAACTCGAGGTCTTCGAAGGCTTCCAAGAAGGTCGCCAGGCCACTGCGCACCATAGGATGGTCGTCGACGATCAGAACACGGATGGGATTGCCCCTGCCTGTCAGCATTTCGCTTGCTCCTACCCCACATCGGCGGCGGTATCCCAGGTCAACTGCACGCGCGTGCCGCCGTCCGGCCGGCTGTCGACCGCGAGCTGCGCGCCTATGGCCGCCGCCCGCTCGGCCATGATGCCGAGCCCCAGGTGATTGCCGGCCACACCGGCCGGATCGAAGCCACAGCCGTCGTCGGCGACGACCAGCTCGACGCGAAGCGAGGAGTCTTCCCCTCGTTCGACCCAAAGCGACACCGTCGCCTGCCCGGCGGCCGCGTGCTTGGCCATGTTGTGTAGGGCCTCCTGCGCAATCCGGTAGAAGGCGATCTGCACGCTGCCCGGCAGCCGCGCCTGACCTCTGACCTCAACCTGGATCGGCGTCCGGGCGCGCACGCTTGCGGCGGCTGCGAGCTGCTGCAGCAGCTCGCCCAACGGCGTCTCGATCAGCTTGGCCGGCCTGAGTTCCAGCAGCAGGGTGCGCATCTCAGCCAAGGCGCCCTGTGTCAGGTCCCGCAGCTCTTCGAGCCGGCGTCGCCCGCCGGCCGGGTTGCGGTCCCAGATAGCCGGCAGAACCCCGGCGATGATGTTGGCCGCAAACAGGGTCTGGGTGACAGAGTCGTGCAGCTCGCGCGCCAGGCGATTGCGTTCGGCCGCAACCGCCGATTGCTCGGCTTGCCGATAGAGGCGGGCATTCTCCAACGCCACGCCCGTCTGCTGGCCGATGGCGGCCAGCATCGAGAGCTCCTCGTCGCTCAATACGCTCCGAGGGGGAAGCCCGGGCGGGCCGAAGGCCGGGATGCCAAGCACCATCGTCCCCAGCAACCGCCCCTTGGCCGCCAGCGGAAGGCTGATGGCCGCCTGCCAACCCTCAGCCGCCGCCCAGGTCCGGAGTGGGCTCTGGGGCCAGCCGGCCAACGGTTGCAGGCTCGGACGGCGACCACCGGGGACCGGGCGGGCGGCGAGTGGCAAGCGCGCGATCGAGCCGACGCGCCCGGCTCCCTCGGCCGACAGGCCTCGATGGGCGACCAGGCCCAGCGACGGTTCCGAGACAGCCGCGCCCGACCGCTCGGCTTCGTCCTCGGCCAGCCGGTAGGCCAGGCCGGCCGGTAGCCCAAGCGCGCCCAGGGTCTCCTCGAGCGCGGTGCACAGCACCTCCTCGAGATTCAATGACTGGCTGACCGAGGCGCTGATGGCGTTGAGGGTGCTGAGTTCACGCGTCCGCGCCGCTACCCGACGCTCGAGCTGCTCGTGCGAGTTCGCGCAGTCTAGCCGACATGAGGTTGAACTGTCCGGCCAGCCGCTCGAGCTCATCGCCGGTTCGGACGACGATCGGCCGATCGAAGACGGCTCCATCCAAATTGCCGCCCGCCATCTGCTCGACCGCCTGGGTTAGCTCGGCGATCGGCCGGGTGATGCGCCGGACTCCGGCCGCGACCACCAGGGCAGGCAGCACGAGGGCCAGCAGCAACAGGGCCAGCAGCCCCCGCTCATAACCCTGGTAGAACGCCGCCAACGCCCCCCAATCGTCCTCGACGACCACGGTCCACGGCGTGCCTGGCAGCGGGGCGTAACTGGCCAGGGTTTCGTCGCCAAGCAGCCCATGCGTGTGCGCGGCGCCGGATTGGCCCAGCATCAGCGCGCGCAGTTGCGGGTTCAGTTGCTCGTCCAGGCCGCGTAGAGCCGGGTCGGCGTGATAGAGCACGCGCCCCTGGCTGTCGGCGACATAGTAATTGTTAGCGCTCGCCCCGTCCACGAGAGATGCCGCGCCGGCCCTGGCCAGCCGTTCTCCCAGCGGATCAACTGTGCCGTACCTCAACCGGACGATGCCGATGAGCAGGCCTCGCCGCCTGCCGGCATCGTCGTACACCGGCGCGCTCACCGCCACCGAGAGGCCGCCCGGCTGCTCGGAGAACACGTCAGAGAAGCCTACCTCGCCCTGCCTGCCCAGCAGCTCGGCCACCGGCACCTCCCCGGTCGCATCCCCCGATCCGGCCGGCAGGCGTCTCGGGTCGGCGGCCGTGACTCTGCCGCTCGCATCGACGACGAGGACGCCGCCGTCAAAGGCCCGCAGCCGGTCGACGGCCCAGGCCAGGGCGATCTGCTGTCCGGCCGGCTCGAAGCGCGCGATGTCGGGCACGGCGGCCAGCGTCCGCAGCCCGTCGGCGAGATCGGCCAATTGGGCGGCCATCTGGGCGGCACGCAGACCGGTGAGCTGGCGGTCGCGCTCGAACACCTGGCTTTCCAGCACCCGTTGATAGGTTTGATAGACGAACAGCGCGACAATGCTGAGGATGATCAAGGTCGGCACGAAAGACCAGGCGATGATCTTGGCGGCCAAGCTGCCGTGAAGCGGGCGGTGACTCAAGGGAGCGGTCTCCTGCGACAGTCGTTTGGATGTTGCTGCGAGCTCATCATACACCCTTCTGTCCCTGCAGCCATCCGCCTCCCGATGGGACCGGGTACCCCCCAGGTGGCCAGGTAGCAGGGGGCCAGTTGGCCAGGATCATGACTGGGCAACTGCCGGGCAGCGGGTTCCGACAGGTGCTGGGTGCGATCCCGGCGCAGCGGGTGTAGTCTGGGCATGACGTACAAGATACTCAACCCTGAGATCATCATATTACAGCGAGGGACCCAATGTTCACGCAGCAAAGCCAACAGCGTCTTAGGAAGCATGGCCGGCAGCTTGGTCAAGGATCGTTCAGCACGGTGCCGGCCGAGATCCGGGCGGGCGGTCGTGCGCGAAAATTACGCCAGGCGATCTGCCTGGGCAGCGTGGCCGTGACGGCCTGGGCACTGGCGGCCTGCGGGCCGTTCGGGCCGGCGGCGGCGCCGCCCAGTGGGCAAGGTCCGGCGACCGAATCGCCGGCCGCCACTGTGATTGCGCCCACTGCCACGGTCGTGGCTGGGCCGGCCGTCACCGTGACCGTGGTCGCCACCGAACGGCGCCAGGTCAGTTACCAGGGTGTCAGCTTCCAGTACCCGGCGGACCTGGCCCAGGACGCCCAAGGCGCAGTGGTTGCCGACGACGGAGCGGGGGAGCCGCCGTGGACCAGGCCCGTACCGTCGCACGTCGAGATTGCCCTCACCGGCTACGTCCTGCCGGGGACCGCCCAGAGCGCTCGCATCATCATCTACCCCGTCGACGAGTTCGCCAAGGCCAACGGCGAGGCCGCCAGCCGGATCGCCGGGCTGCGGGGGCTGCTAGAGCGCGGCGGGCTGGAGCCGGGCGCGACCGTGCCCTTCCTTCCGCTGGTCAATGCCCTCGGGCCGCTGCAGGCGCAGGTTGCCTTCCTGTCTTTCGAAGGCGGGCACGGCGTACGCTACCTGACGCAGCTCGACCAGGGCCCCGTGCCGGTCAACAATCAGGAGCTGTGCTACACCTTCCAGGCTCTGACCGACGATGGCCGTTACTACGTCGCCGCGCTCCTACCAGTGTCGCAGGGCAGCTTGCCTGCCGATGCGGCCAGCCTGCCTCCTGCCGAGCGCGAGGCGGTGGCCACGAACTACAGGCAATACCTGGACACGACGGCACGGGCCCTGAACGCCCAGAGCGACGCCGGTTTCACGCCTGCCCTCTCAGCTCTGGATGCCCTGGTTGAGTCGATCAAGGTCGGCGTCCCCGCTGGCGACAGTCTCTCCGGCCGCGTCCAGTGGGGCGAGGAACCGGTGGCCGGGGTACGCGTCGAGCTGCGCAAGCCTGGTTGGCGCAATAATCCCGGGCCGAGCAACGTGGTCGCCACGGCCCTGACCGACACGGCCGGGCAGTATGTGATCCGAAACCCGCCGGCCGGCGACTGGTCGCTGTGCGCCGTGTGGCCAGATGGCGAGGAGAACCAGGGCGGCACTCCGGCCGTCCAGGTCGCGTCAGGCCAGGTTATCCCGGCTGGAGCCGACACGACGCTTCACCTGGCGCGGACGCTGAAGCTGCTCGAACCTGCTCTGGGCGACACGGTCGAGCTGCTGCCCGCGCTGCGCTGGGAAGACTTCCCTGGCGCCGGTCGCTACCAGTTGTGGGTGAGCGATGCCGGCACCACGGAGCTGGTCGTGCAGCAGGTGATCACGGGGACCGTCTTCCAGGTTACGACGTCCCTGCTACCCGGCACAAAGTACGATGTAAGCGTCGCGGCTTTGGGTGCTGCCGACGCCCAACTGGCGATCGGGCGGAGTGAGTTCTGGACGGGCGGCGCCCGGCCGGCGACCACGGCCAACCCGGCTGACGCGGGCGCTGAGAACCTGCCTCCGGCTTGTAAGCCCCACAGCGTCCCCGGTTCGGCCCTGTATGCCGATCCGTCCGGGCGCTACTGCTTCCTGTATCCGGCCGGCTTCGAGGTCGAGACCTCCGGTTTAGGCCAGCAGGATGTCGAGCTGGGTGTCTTCGGCCCGGCATTGGATACGAGCGCTGATCCGCTGCGCGCGGCCATGCTGATCGCAGTGACGCCGGTCGAGCCGGGTACGGATCTGAAGAGCGCCGTCGACGGCTTCCTGCAGCAGTTTGAAGGGATGCCGGTACCGGCTATCGAGCGCAAGGAATACGCCTTCGGCGGTGGGCCGGCCGAGCTGGTGGAGGTCGTCCCTGGGCTTACCGGCTCGAGCGACATATTCGCGCTGGGCAGCAGTGGCGACACGCTTTACCACTTCATCTTCGAGCCGTCGGTGCGTGATTTTCCCCAGGCGCAGGCGGACTTCGAGGAGCTGTTCAACACGCTCAACATGAGCTTCACCTTCCTGAGGTCCTGATCGCTCGCGGGCGCCGGGGCCGTCGGCCGGACTGGTTTCCGGCGTCCGCCGTCACCGACAGTGCCGGGCCAGCGCGCCGAGATTCGAGATCCCGGTATCTTCCCGTGCCTGCCTGCGGCTCGCTCGGCCGGCGCTCGTCAGTGGCTCGGATCGTCCGACGGCTGCACGGTGAATCCGCCAGGCGTCGACCTCGGCGTCACCTGGTCCACCGGTTCAGGTGACGCCGTCAGGGGCGCTAGCTGCTGCGTGCCGGACTGCCATATAGCCGACCATGGCGCGGAGCCGTTCACGTAGCCACAGTCGGGGATGTAAAAGTCAGTTAACCCGGCCGAGCCACTGGCCCCGCTGCCTGAGCTGAACGAGCCTGAAGCCCAGAATGGACCGCTAAACGAGAAGTGCCCATTGCTGACGGCCACTTGCGGCAGGTGGCTGATCGTGTAATCGCCGCAGTCCGTGACGTTGACCCCGATCGCGAAGGCGTCGATCACCTGCGGTGGTGCAGCGTTGACCACGTAGAACTCCATCCAGCCGCCGTTCCAGTAGCCGGTGTTCGGCCAGTTGCCTTGCGCGTTGACAGTGGTGCACTGGTTGGGGCTGCTCCAAGCCGAATCTCCCACAGCGTTGCCGGCCTTGACGCGGTAGCAGTACGTGCCGTTGGCCTTGTTGCTTGCGCCCCAACTGAAGCTCAGGCCGGGACCGTAGACGGTTACGCCGTTTTCCTGCAGCGTGTAGGTCTGCGCGTAGGCGGCCCCATTCCAGTTAACCGAGTAGCTGCGAGCAGCGCCGGGGTTGCTGATCGGATTCATGACCGGCGCGTCGGGATAGAGTGGGAAGCGGTTCAGGATCGCCGGCAGATAGGCTGGGTACCCGGGTGGAACGTTGGCACTGTCGTGGTCGTCCTCTGGCGTCGGGTCCTCGGCAACGCCTACCGCGGCGGTGTTGGCGAAGTGGTAGTGAACCGGCAGACCAGGTGAGAGGGTGCCCTTGATCGTGATCGTGCCGCTCGCGCCGGCGGCGAGAGCGTCTAGCTGCCATACGTAGTTCGTACCTGGGACCAGGCTTAAGCCGGGCAGGCTGCTACTCTGGCTCGTGTTGAGCACCTCGGCCGGCATTGTATCGGTGATGCGGATACTGCCTCCGGTGGCCGTCCCGTTGTTTGCCACGGTCAGCGTGAAGTTGACCGGTTCGCCGGGCGCGAACGTCTCGCCGGTCACGGTCTTCACGATGCTCAGGTCGGCAATCGGAGTCGCGGGCTGGCACGTGTAGACTCGCACGTCGTCGATGAACCAACCCAGGAAATCGGTCGACATGTCCGTGCCAATGCGGAAGCGGAAGCGTACGTTTTGCCCCGCCAACGAGCTCAGGTCGAGCCGGCTGGAGATGTATCCGAAGCTCTGCAGGCCAAAGCCTTGCCGACCGCCCAGCGGGTTGCCGTAGGTGTCTTTGATAGGGCCGGTATAACCGCCGTCCGTGATCAGCGGGCCGGCGTCCTGCCAGTTCAGGTCGCCGTCCAGGCTGTATTCGACCACGCCGCCGTCCCACTGGATGCCCTGCCCCTCGAAAAAGTAGGCGTGGTTGAAGCGGAAGTAGGGCTGGCTGCCGCCGGGGAGCGCGACGTCCCGGGTCATCTGCATGGCGCTGTCCGTCGCAGTCGGCTGATCGTAGCCCCAGAAGTTGATATTGCCGCTCGTGCCGTAGGTCGCGTCGAAGTCGTAGGGATTCGCGTTCTGGGGATAGTACCACCCGGACGCACCGGAGATTGTCACGGCCGTCCAGTTGCCGCTGCTCGTGTCCTCCAGATCATCGGAGAACAAGTCCGTAGGCGTTTGGCCCGACGGGCACACCGGTGCCTGGTTGGTCGCGCAGCCCGCCGGTTCCTGGGCCATCTCGACCGCGGTGACGACCTTCGCGACCTGCTGGCAGTCCGTCTGCGTGATGCCTGAAGTGCCGAGAAGGTTGGTGCAGGCCTGCGGCAGGGCGCCTGCCAGCATCGCGTAGTCGCTGGCCGAAGTCAGCAAATGGACCTGTGCCTCGTAGAAGATCTTGGCGGCTTTGGTGATGCCTAAGCCGGTGATTGTCTGGCCATTGAAGGCACCACCCACGGCCAGCAGGTAGGCTGCCTTGTTGCCCACCCCACTGTTGACGTGAACGGCGCCGTTATCAAGGAGGGCGGTGTCGCAGGTGTAGTCGCCGCTGCTCATGCGGTCGGGCTGGCCGTAAGCCGTCGGGTTGCTCATGCTGCGTATCGCGCCGATCGCCAGGTTCTCGCCGACCAGCCACTGGGAATCGCCGGCGTATTTGTCGTGCTGGATGAAGTTGCCGAAGATATCCGAAAGCGATTCGTTGATCGCGCCAGACTGGTAATAGTAAAACAGTCGCGACTCGTAGTCTGTCACGCCGTGGGTCATCTCGTGGCCCACCACGTCTACGGCCACCGAGTAGCCCTGGCCGTAGACCATCTGCACCCCATTCCAGAACGCGTTATCATAAGGGCAAGTCTCGCCCACCGGGCAGTAACGTACCGTGGAGATGAGTGGCATGCCGGCATTGTCGATGCTGTCGCGCCCCAGTCGAGCGAAGTAGAAGTCGTAGAAGTCGCCGGCGTAGTCGTAGGCCAGGTCGACATCCGCGACACCGGTTGGGCCCTGGCCCTCGACGCGCACCGGCCCATGGCCGGGCAACATCGGGTTCCACGTGGTCAGGTTCTGGTTGTCATAGATCTGCCGGTTCTTGGCCGTTTCGAGCTCGTCGAACTGCAGGGCGACGGTACCGACTTGCGCGTCGACCAGCACGAAGCGCCTGACCGGCGGTTCGTTGCCGGTGACTTCCAGGCGCCAGACCAGGCGGGTCACGCGCGGCCCGGGGCCGCCCAATAAGAGCGGGTTGTAGAACCAGAGTGCCGGCTCAGAGGCGATGAGTGCCCCAACCGGAACGGCGAGCTCCTTTGCGACGCCCTGCAGCGCACTGCGCTGCGCCGCCCCGGCGCTCGAGCGCGGACTGGCACTGGGCGGTGCGGGGTCAGGTAAGATCACGCCGTTGGCCGAGACGACATCCTGGTTGGCATCCGTCTGGACGATCAGTTCGCCGCCGAGCACCGGGATGCCCGCAGCCACTTGCTGAAAACGGACGAAGGTGCGCCCCCGGTCGGTGGCTGCGCTGCGCTCGAGCGCGAGCTCCACCGCCTGGTCGCCCAGGCCGAACAGGCCCCCATAGCTTGCCAGGTAGGCGCGCGCCGCCTTTTCAGACGTCCCCGCTAGCGAGGGTTGCGCCGGCCGGTGCATGGGGTGGTCGAGGTCGCTGCCCAGGAACTGCACGAGGCCGGTGTCATGGTCGTAGGCGATGGACAAGCGGCCGCCCGTCTGGGTCGTTAACTCGTCGAGCAGTGCGGCGCGTGTTGAAGCCGTCGGTGCCGGAGGTGTGGCCGCAACCGGCTGCGGGGCAGCGGAAGAGATGAGTGACAGCAGGGCGAGGGCAAGCCCAAGGACCAGGAGACGCCGGCGTTTCATTGGCCAACTCCAAGATGGGGGTATGGGTCTCTGGGCAAGCCCATCGGAGCCTGGCTACCGAGAGATGGTGGGATTAACGTCACTATCATAACAAGCCTTTCCACACCTCCCAAATAGCGCTCGGCCAGGAATTGACTTTCCGGCGGCTATATCGTATAATGACGATATGAACGAGAACACGAAGGTCGGATCGAAGGAAAGGGCAGTGAAACTGGCCGCCGATGAGGGACGACTCGTCCACATGCTGAAGGCTCTGGCCAACCCGGTCCGTTTTCAAATCATGCGGACGTTGTCCGAACGCCAGGCCTGCATCACGCAAGATATCGTCGACGCCACTCCGCTCGCCCAATCCACCGTCAGCCAGCACCTGAAGGTGCTGCGCGAGGCCGGATTGATTCGCGGCGAGATCGAGGGGCCGGCTACGTGTTATTGCGTTGACTCTGAGGGAGTGCTTTGGCTCAAGCAGCGCCTCGGGAGCTGGCTGGCCGGCTGCTGTGACACGCCAGCCGAGAGCATATCTTTGCACGTCCCGGAGATAGCCGGCAAGGCCTGCAACTGCCGCTGATCGGGGAGCGCCCAGCTCGCTCCCCACATTTTTGCGTCACATTATCGTAATTATGCGATAAAAAGATCTGTCAGCAAGAGGAGAATCGCGATCATGAGTATGACATCGGCATCCGCAAGCTATTTTGATCGGGTCGCAGGGCAGTGGGATGACCTGCGCGCCGGATACTTCCAGGAGTCCCTGCGCGAGGCGGCCATTGCCAGGGCCTACCTGCGGCCAGAGATGGAAGTGGCCGACGTCGGGACGGGAACGGGCTTCCTGGCCGCCGGGCTGGCACCCCTGGTCAGCAAGGTTTACGCGCTCGATGGCTCGCCGGCGATGCTGGAGGTTGCCCGGCGCAACCTGGCCGGTCTGTCGAACGTGATCTTCCGGCTGTCCGATGGCAGCGCTCTGTCGTTGGGCGATGCTAGCCTGGATGCGGTATTTGCCAACATGTACCTCCATCACTGCCCCGATCCTGCGGCCGCCATCCGCGAGCTGGCGCGGGTCCTGAAGCCGGGCGGACGCCTGGTGATCACCGACATGGACCGGCACGATCACGCCTGGATGAGGGAGGAGATGGCGGATGAGTGGCTCGGCTTCGACCGCGCCCAGCTCAAGGCCTGGTTCCGTGAGGCGGGCCTGGTGAATGTCATAGTGGATGGCTCCGGCCAGTCTTGCCATGCGACTTCCGCAGCGGACGTAATGGCTCCGGCGCAGATCGGCGTCTTGGTCGCCGCCGGCAGCCGGCGAGTGGCAGGGGCGAGTGAAGTGGTGCAGGCCAGCTATGGCGCGCTGGCGGAAGGCAATGCCTGCGGTTGTGCGGCCGGTGCGCCCGGCGATGCGCCGGCCGATGCCCAGGCGCCTGCCGCCGGGTGTGGCTGTTCCTCGGGGTCTGGCGGCGCGTCGAGTTCCTGCTGCGCGCCGGCCAACGCCATGGACCAGATCGCCTCCAGTGACATCGGGCTGACGGATAGTGATGCCGGCCTGACATGGATCACGGGATATTCCCAGGAACAGTTGGCCGCCGTGCCAGCCGAAGCCGCGAACCTATCGCTCGGTTGTGGCAACCCGACCGCGATCGCTTCTCTCCAGCCGGGTCAGGTCGTGCTCGACATCGGCAGTGGCGCTGGGATCGATACCTTCTATGCAGCCCGGCGCGTCGGGCCATCCGGCAAGGTCATCGGGCTGGATATGACCCCCGCCATGATCGAGCGCGCCCGGCGCTCGGCCGAGGTGGCGGGCATTGGCCAGGTGGAATTCCGCCTGGGCAATGCCGAGGAGATGCCGGTCGAATCCGGCACGGTCGACGTGGTCCTATCCAATTGTGTAATCAACCTGTGCGAAGACAAGGGGAAAGTGTTCGAGGAAGCGTACCGCGTGCTCCGGGCGGGCGGCCGCTTGAGTATCAGCGACGTCGTCTCCGACAAGCCGTTCCCCACCGGTTGGCGCGGCGTCCCGGGGAACTGGGCGGGTTGCGTGCACGGCGCGCTACCTGAACAGGAGTACCTCGACCTGGTCAAGCAGGCGGGCTTCACGGACATCAAAGCCGCGCGCAGCCTGAGCGGCGGCGCGGTCGAGGGCGTTCAGGTGTACAGCCTGTCCCTCTCGGCCCGCAAGGTCCCGGTTGCGAGCGAATCCGTCCCTTCTGGCCGTGCGACCGGCGCTCGGCCGGTGGACGTGATCTTGCTGCACCCGGCGAGGGACAAGGGTGGTTGCTGCGGATGACCTGACCCGGGCAGCCTGCCGCTAGGCCACGAACTGCACGCGCGCCAGCTCGGCCTCTGCTGTGGCCAGCAACTCGTTTAGGCGAGCACTCACGCTGGCCGATAAGGGGGCTGGGCTGGCCGAAGCCAGAATTTCCAGGGCTCGCTGCCTGGCCCGCTCTTCGTGTCGCCGGCTGCCCTTGGCGACCCAGGCGTCCGGATTGTCGCGGTTGACCAGTTGGGGTTGCCAGAGTGACTGGCGGAAATTGTCCAGGGTGTGCTCGTCGGTGAGGTAGTTGCCACCCGGTCCGGCGCGCTGGATCGCGTCCAACGCCAGCGCGTCGCTGCTCAGGTCAAAACCAGTCGTCAGGCGCTTGACGTAACCGATGATTTCGTCGCAGAGCACGATGGCTGCTGGATCGCCGAGCAAACCCTGCCCCAGGTACGCGACGTCGTGGATCAGGTTCGCGCCGTCCAGGGCCGCTAGCAATATGCCCACCGCGTTCTCCCAGGCGCCCTGGGTATCGAGCACCTGGGCATCGCTGCCTGCGCTGGACCACATCGGCAAGCGGTAGAAGTGGTAGAGATCGCAGAAAGCCGAGTTGCCCAGGCGCATTTCGGGCGCGGCGTAGGAGATAGCCGACGTCCGCATGTCGAGCGGGGGCAGCGCCACCCCGGAGATGATCGGCGCACCGCGGGCCTTGAGTTGATGCAGGACGATGCCGCTGAGGGCCTCGGCGTTCGTCTGCACCAGGCCGCCGGCCAACGTGACCGGTGCGCTGGCGCCGAGCATCGCCGCTGGCGTGTAGCAGATCGGCAGGCCCTTCTCGGCGCAGAGGAACAGCTTGGCGACTGCGCCGAACGAGTGCGTCAGCGGGGGAGTGGGCTCCGAGTAATTGATCAGGAAGGGCCGGGCGCGCAGCGCGTCTTCGCCACCGGCCACTGCCGCGGCCATCGCGATGATATAGCTCAGGTCCTCCTTGCCGGCTGCCGTGAAGAAGATGGGTTTGCTCGCATTCTCGATCTGCGTCTTGACGCAGGCCGCGTACATCAGGTTGGTGGGCACGTCGGCAGGCAGCGCGAAGGATGCGATAAAGTCGATGTTGTGACAGGCTCCCGCAACGCGCGCGGCGTTGGCAACGTCTTGGAGTCGAGAAGCCCGCCGTTGGCCCGTCTGCAGGTCCCGAGTGTGGATCAGATCAGTGCCCAGGCCGAAATAGTTGCGCCGGCCCTCTAGCCGCATGGCTTCTTGACCCAGCCGGTCGTAGATCACCACGCTCGACGGAGCGGTTGCCAGGCACTCTTGCACGAGGTCGCCGGGGATCAGAGCCACATCCTTGCTGTGGATCTGACAGCCGCGGGCGCGCAGCAGATCAAGACCTTCGGGGTGCGCCACGCGCACGCCGGTCTCGGCCAGCACCTTCAACGTTGCGTTATGGATGGTCAGGATTCCCGCTTCGCTCAGCACCCGGTTGCTGGGCGCCGCCACACCCTCTCCCTCAAGCATCATTTCTCCCTCTCTGTTCCTGCGGCTGCTCCGTAGAGCGCCGGTCGTGACTTCACAAGACTGCCGGGACCTCTTAACCACCCCGGGGCTCGACCCGCGGCCGCGGGCCCCCGGCCGTCATCTCAGGGCCGCGCGCGCGATGCGAAACATATCGATGTCGTGCCGCGTGGCGCGGCTCTCTGACAGATCGGCCATGATCTCGCCGGCCACGCTACAGAATTTGAAACCATGGCCCGAGAAACCCGCCGCGATGACTATCTGCGGGTGGGCAGGATGGCGATCGAGGATGAAATGCTCGTCAGGCGTCAGCGTGTACATACAGGTGCGGGCGTCCAGGCTCTCGCCGCCAAGCTGTGGGATATAGCGCGCTACAATCGCCCGCACGCGCTCGATCTCTGCCTCATGGACGGTCCGGTCAATCGACCCGGGTGTGGTAGGGGTGCGCTCCAGCGTGTGCAGCGCCACTTTAACGGCCCCGGCAGTGCCTCCCATGGCCGGAAAGCCGTAGAACTGGACGCCGTCATCCAATTGCCAGATGTAGACCGGGCAGCGGTCCGGGAGAAATTGCTCGGGGCGGTCAATCGGCTTGAACCAGTGCATGACCATCCGCACGACGGACAGGGGCAGGTGCAGGTCGGGCAGAATCTGATCTGTCCAGGGGCCGCAGGCCAGCACCACTCGCTCGCAGGTGTACGTGGCCCGCTCGGTCGCGATAGTTGCCCCCTCGCCGCCGGTCCCGAGCTCGAGCCGCAGCACGCGTTCTCCGAAATGCAGGTCGGCGCCCTGCTGGCCGGCCAGCGCAAGCGCCGCACGCACCGAGCCCTCGGGATCGATGACGCCGGCCTGCGGCTCGTACACGCCGGCAAAGTGCTTGGGCGGCCGGAAGGGCGGGAAGCGCCGCCGGATCTGATCGCTCGTCAGGATCTCGTGCGCCAGATTGTGAGCGGCCACGCTGGATCGGGCGCCGTCGATCCGGCTGCTGCCCGGCGCCCCCACGTACAGCCCCCCGGTTATTGTCAGCAGATGCTGCCCGCTCTCCCGCTGCAACTGCTCCCACAGTTCGTAGGCGCGCAGCAGCAGCGGCACGTAGGCCGCACCTTCGAAGTATGCCAGGCGGATGATGCGTGATTCACCGTGGCTCGAGCCCCGGTCATGCGCCGGCCCGAACTGCTCCAAGCCGAGGACTCGGGCGCCGCGGCGGGCCAGGTGGTAGGCCACCGAGCTGCCCATGCCGCCCAGTCCGATCACCCCGACGTCGTAGCGGGAAGCAGCAGGCATTGGCACGCCACCTCTGACCTCAGGCGCCCAGGTAGGAGCGCTGAACGTCGCGATTGTCGAGCAGTTCGCTGCCGGTGCCCTGGTGCTCGATGCGGCCCAGCTCGAGCACGTAGGCCCGAGCGGCGATGGCCAGGGCGCGGCGCGCGTTCTGTTCCACCACAAAGACGGTCGTGCCACCGGCCTGGATAAGCTGCAACTGTTCGAACACCGCGTCGACGATCAGGGGCGCTAGACCAAGCGATGGTTCGTCCACCATCAGCAGTTGGGGGTTCGTCATCAGGCCGCGGGCGATGGCCAGCATCTGGCGTTCGCCGCCCGAGAGTGTGCCCGCCTTCTGACGGCTGCGCTCGCGCAGGCGGGGAAAGCGGGCGAAGACTGACTCCGTGTTCGCCAGCACCCGCTCGCGGCCGACCGTATAGCCGCCCATTTCCAGATTTTCCAGCACAGTCAGGGATGGGAACACGCTGCGCTCTTGCGGGACGAAAGCCAGGCCAAGACCGACCAATTCATGGGGCCTGTGGCCCGTGATATCCCGGCCGGCGAACTTGACCTGCCCCGAGCGGATGCTGGTCAGCCCGAAAATGCTGCGCAAGGTGGTTGATTTGCCCGCGCCATTTGCGCCGACCATGGTGACGATCTCGCCGCGCTTGATATCCAGGCTCACGCCCAGCAGGACTTCGCTCTGCCCGTAGCCGGCAACCAAATCCTGCACCGACAGGATGGTGTCCTTCACCTCGCCGTCCATACGACGCCTCCTTACGTTCCCAGGTACGCGTCGATGACGGAGCGATCGGAGGAGATCTCCGCCGGCGTTCCTTCAGCAATCAACACGCCATAGTCCAACACGGCAATCTGGTCGCATAGGTTCATGATCACCCGCATGTCGTGCTCCACCACCAGAAAAGTCTTGCCCCGTTCTGCCCTGAGCTTGCGTATGTAGTCCAGGATCCGGTTGACCAGGGTTGGGTTGATGCCGGACGCGGGCTCGTCCAGCAGTATGATCTCCGGATCGGCCATCAAAGCGCGGGTGATCTCGACCAACTTTTGTTCGGCGTACGACAGGTTGCCGCAGTATTCGTTGGCGAAACGGCCCAGCCCGACCACGGCCAGCAAGTCGCGCGCCAACTCGAGGTTGTCGCGCTCCTGGCGTCGCACCTTCGGCGTGTTCAGCATTCCCAGCAGGAAATTCTCGCCCCTCTGGTCGCGTGGCGCCATCATCAAGTTCTCCAGCACCGTCATCCGGCGGAAAACGCGCACCATCTGAAACGTGCGGGCCACCCCGCGTTGCGTGATCTGATAGGGTGCCAGTCCGGTGATCTCCTGATCTTTGAAGAACACCTGCCCTGCGCTGGGCTGCAGGAAACCGGTGATGAGGTTGAACACGGTGGTCTTGCCCGAACCGTTTGGCCCGATCAGCCCGAAAATGCAGCCCTGTTCGACCTCGAACCCAACCTTATTGACTGCCCTCAGGCCGCCGAAGTCCTTGGTCAGGCCCTCGACCTTCAGCATGCTTCCGTTCTCCCTGGTAGACGACTTTCCGCTCGGGGATCAGCCCACGCGGCAAGAAGATGGTGGTTGCGATAAGCAGGAGCCCGAACAAAAGCTGCTGTAAGGCAGCCGGGTTGAGCCCTGCCGGTAGGGTGACGAATCGCAGACCCTCGCGGAAGGCGACGAAGACGATGGTCGCCACGATCGCGCCCAGGTGGTTGCCCAGGCCCCCGAGCATGATGATGAGGAAGATGAAAAAAGTTAGCCACATCACGAAGCTGGACGGGTCGATGTAGGTGATGTAGTGAGCGAACAGGCTGCCTGCCAAACCGGCCATGCCCGACCCGATCACTAGGATGGCCATCTTGAAGGCGTAGGCGTTCTTGCCCAGGGCCAGGGTCGCGCTCTCATCCTCGCGGATGCCTTTCAAGACGCGGCCGAACGGGGAATGCACGATCCGCTGGGCGAGCAGATAGACAATCGCCAGTGCGGCGAGGCTGAGCACCAGATAGCGTGGCGCGGTGTTGAATTCGAACCCGAAGAGCGACGCATGGGGTATGCCGGGCAAGCCCATCGGCCCGCGCGTCACGGGCAGCCAGTTAGTGAAAACGGCGCGGGCGATCTCGCCCAACCCCATCGTGACGACCGCCAGGTAGTCCCCGATCAGGCGCAGCGTAGGGATTCCAACCACGAAGGCCACCGCTCCGGCCAGTAGAACGCCGGCCAACATCGCGGCGAACCATGGCACCCCGGCCTTGGCTAGGATTGCCGACGTGTAGGCGCCGATGCCATAAAAAGCGGCGTGGCCAATATTAAAGAGGCCGGTGATGCCCATGATCAGGTTGAGCGACACCGCCAGGATCGCGTAGATGGTGATGATCACCCCAAGGTGAACAAACAGAGACAGGTCCAACGGTGTCACCTCACTCCTGCGCCCTCACAGAACGGTCGACTGGGTGCCTTCCTTCTTGCCGAAAAGGCCGGCCGGTCGCAAGAAGAGCATGATGATCAACACTGCATAGGCGATCGTATCCTTCCAGACGGGCGGAATGTACCAGACGCCCAGGTTCTCGACCAGGCCGATCAGGAAGGCGCCCGCGATCGCGCCCTCGACATTGCCCAAACCGCCCAGTACCACCGCTGCGAACGCCTTGACCGTGATGATGAAGCCCATCGTGGGCTGCAAGTTGGTGTCCAGGCCGATCAGAATCCCGCCCAGCGCCGCCAGGGCTGAGCCGATGGCAAATACGGCCGAAATAACCCAGTCCGAGTCCATGCCCGCTACTTCCGCCAGGCTAATGTCGTCGGCGACCGCGCGAATGGCCTTGCCGAGCTTGGTGCGCGCCAACAACACGTATAAGAAGGCCATCATGACCAGGCTTGTGATGATGATAATGCCCTGCACCGACGTGATATACACCGGTCCGAACTGATAGATCTGTTGGGGCAGGCTGAAAGTCTTGATGTCTGCCCCGGCCACGATCATGACGGCGGCGTCGAGCACAAAAGAAACGGCAATGGCAGTGGTCAGCGGCGCCAGTTTCGGCGCTTGCCGCAGGGGCCGGTAAGCTACTCGCTCGATGAAAACGCCGAGCAGGGCAGTCAAGACCATGGCCAGAATGGCGGCCAGCACCACGGGTAGGTGCAGAAGGCCCACGGCCAGCCCAAAGGCCAGGTAGGCGCCCACCATCGCCACCGAACCGTGGGCGAAGTTGATGAAGCGCAGGGCGCCATAGACCATGCTGTAGCCAACGGCCGCCAGGGCGTAGGTGCCCCCGGCGATCAGTCCGTTGACCAGCAGCTGCGCGAATATGTCCATTCCGGGTCTCCTGACCGCGGTCCCCTTGACTGCGGCCTTGCGCGACTAGCCGGCTGGCATCCCGTGGCTCCGTCCGGCTGTCGTTTGGCCGGGCGGAGCCAGGGTCTGAGGGCAAGCGAGCGCTACGGCTCTATTGCTTCTGGAATATCGTCCACTCGCCGTTCTTGACGATCATCCACTCGTAGACGCCCGTCGCGATGCCATTCGCGTCGAACTTCTTGGCGCCGGACGGTCCGACATAGGTGCTGGCCACCTCGGGGAGCGCCTGCTGGATGCCATCTGCCGTGTAGCCGCCCTTCTCGATCGCCTTCGCAACCAGCATGGTCGTGTCGTACGCGAAGTCCGACCAAATCGTCGGTTCCTCGTTGTACTTCTTTACGAAAGCGTCGTGGAAGGACTGGTACTCCGGCGTAGCGGTCGAGCCGGCGCGCAAACCCATCGCCCCTTCGGCAGCCGCGCCCGCCAACTGGGGCACTTCGGCGGCGACCATGGACACGTCGGTCACCCACTGGACATTCATGCCCAGTTCCTTAGCCTGCTTGATCACAATACTGCCTTCGGCCACGTGGTCCACGATGAAGATCACCTTCGGGTTTGTCGCCTTGACCTTGAGCAGCTCGGTGCGGAAGTCCTTATTGCCGACCTCGAAAGGCTGGGCGATCAAGATCTTGCCCCCGTCCTTCTCGAACGCCGCGACGAAGGTGTCCTTGACGCCAATGCCGTAGTCGTTGTTGATGTACATCACCGCGACTTCGGTGGCCTTCAGGTAGTTAGCGACGTTGACCCACTCGGGGCCCTGCGCCGTATCCGAAGCCATCGCCGAGAAGAAGTACTTGCCGCAATCGGCCAGCGACGGAGCCGTGGAAATGCTCGAGATCTGGACGATCTTCATCTCCTGGGCCTTCGGGCAAAGGCTCAGGCTGATCGAGCTGGAACCGGAACCCATGATCACCGGCACCTTATCCACTTGCACCAGTTTGAGGAAGGCTGTCTGGGCATCGGCCGCATTCAAGCGATCGTCTTCGTAAATCACCTGGAGCGGTACGCCGTTGATCCCACCGGCGCCATTGATCACATCCAGCGCCAGGTCAGTGCCCTTCTTCATGCTCTGGCCGTAGGCTGCGGCATCGCCTGTCAGGTGGTTGATCAGGCCGACTTTGTAGGCAGACGGTTGGGCCGCGTTGACCGCCGGCGCCGTGGTCGGCGCGAGGGCCGCCAGGGCAACAGTAGGCCCAGCCGGCGCCAGGGGTGGCGCCGCCGCAGGCGCGCTCGTCGGCGCAGTGCAAGCTGCCAGGACCACTATTGCGACGAGGGCGAACAGCGACAGGAAACGAAATGGACCGCGTTTCATCCTTCCTCCTTCTGACAATGGGACTGGCCGAAGATGGCTCAGTCAGGGCTGGCTCTTGTTTGGCACAATAATAACACACTGCTAAAACAAGCTATCAACCTCGGCGGGCTGGCACCGGCTGCCGCCCGCGTCAAGCCTTGAAGAACTTACCGGCCAGGTCTTGCCCGGCGCGGGCGACGATTCCGGCAAGCTGGCTCTCGATGTCCGCCGGCAGGGGTTCTGGTTTGTGACTGTCCAGGATCTCGATCGCCTTTTGGGTAGCCAACTCGCCGTAGGTCTTGCAGCCCTTGTTTTTCCAACCGTCCGGGTTCTCACGGTTCATGACCTGGGGTCGCCAGAGCTCGCGCTTGAAGTACTTGAAGGTGTGCTCCTCGGACAGGTAACCGCCGCCCGGTCCCACCTTGCCGATGACGTCGAGCGCCAGGGTCTCCGGCGAGATTTCGAAACCCCGCATCACTCTCTTGACATAACCGATGATCTCGTTGCTCATGACGATCATCGCCGGATGGCTGATTAGTCCCTGGCCCAGGTAGCCGATGTCGTGAATCAGGTTAGCACCGTCGAGGGCGGCCATCAGCGTGCTGAAGGCGTGCTCCATGCCCGCCTGCTGGTCGAACACCATCGCGTCGCTGCCGACGGTTCCCCACATCGGCAGGCCATAGTAATGGTAAAGATCCGCGTACGCGGAGTTGGTCAGGCGGAATTCTGGCGAGCCGTAGGAGAAGGTTGAGGTGCGCATATCCATCGCGACCGCCGCAAAACCCGTGATGATGGGGGCACCCTTGTGGCGAAGCTGGTGCAGCACCAACCCGCTCAGCGCCTCTGCATTCTGCTGCACTACGGCCCCTGCGAGTGTGACCGGCGACGTGCCACCGAGGATACCGCCCGGCACGTAAGTGATAGGCACGCCCTTATCCGCGCAGAGGAACAACTTGCGGATCGCGCCATAAGAATGGACCAAGGGCGGGGTTGGCTCGGAGTAATGGATCACGATTGGCCTGGCGCGCAAGGCCTCCTCGCCGCCCATGACCGTTTCCGCCATCTTGATGATCACCGAGAGGTCTTCTGCGCCGCCCGCCGTCGTAAAGATCGGCTTGGTCGAGTTCTGCATCATCGCGCGCACGCACTCGATGTACATGCTATTGGTCGCCACGTCGTGCGGCAGGCCCATCGAGGCGATGAAATCGACGTCGCCGCAATAGTCGGCCACGCGCGCCGCGTTGACCACATCCTGAAGTACGGTCGGTCGCAGCTCCTTGGTGCGCAGATCGAAGGTGTGGATGAGGTCCGTGCCCATGCCGTAGTAGCTGTTGCGTCCCTCGAGCCGCATGGCTTCTTTGCCCCGACGGTCATACATGGTGATCGACGAGGGCGCACTCTTGATCGCGTCTTCCACCAGGCCGGCCGGAAATGTGACCGTGTGATCGCCCGCTACCCCGCAGCCGGCCGCGTTCAGCATGGCAAGCGCTTCGTCGTCGGAAACGCGCGCGCCCACGGTGGCCAAGGTCTCCAGCGTTGCGCGATGCAGCTCCCCGATCTGCTCCTCGGTCAAAAGGCGATAGCTCGGGACGGCCTGGGACTTGAAGCCTGAACTCATCTCTCTTGCTCCTCTCCGTTGCTCACCGGCCTACCAGCGCGCGCGCTTTCTCCACGGCGACGGCCGCATCAGCGGCGTAAGCGTCCCCGCCGATCAACTTGACAAATTCGTCGCTCACAGGCGCCCCTCCGCCCATGATCTTGAGCTGGTCACGCAAGCCCGCCTCGCGCAGCGCTTCCACCGTAGCCTGCATCTTGGGCATCGTCGTCGTCAGCAGGGCCGACATGGCGACGATATCGGGCCGGTTCTTGGTCACTGCCTCGACGAAGGTTTCTGGCTTGACGTCGCTGCCGAGGTTGATTACCTTGAACCCTGCCCCCTCGAGCATCATCGCCACCAGGTCCTTGCCGATGTTGTGGATGTCGCCCTCCACGGTGCCGATCACCACGGTGCCGGCGCCCAGCGCATCGGCGCCCGTCAGCAGCGGCTTCAGGGCTTCCATGGCGCCGGTCATCGCGCGCGCGGCCATGAGTACTTCGGGGATGAACATCTCGCCGTTCTTGAAAAGCTGGCCTACCACTTCCATGCCGGGCAGCAGACCCTGGTTCAGGATCTCGTGTGCCGGGGCCTCGGCGGCCAGGCACTCCGCGGTCAGGCGTTTGACGCCGTCCACGTCGCCCTCGATGACCATGTCTGCCAATGCCTGGTACTGATCCGTCATCGGTGATTCTCCTCTGCAAATGTGCGTTCCACTTGCCTGGGCCGGAAGTCTATATCACGTCATCACTCCTGTCAATCCGCTTCGCGGCCTATGACCGGCGCGGCCAGAAGCCTTGCGGGAAGCAGATTTCGGAGGTGCGCGGCGGCCGGCAGAGTATGGAATGTGTGCTGCGAATCGCTCGCGTTGAGGCAGATGCGGAGGCCCGATTGGGTTTGCCGCGGCTAACCGGGTGCCGATCCGGCAGTCGATCGCCGATCTGAAATGTCCGGCTGATCTCCTGCCCGTGGAACGCGCAACGGACGCCTGGCCCGGTACTGTAGAAGATGAGGGCCTATCGCGACGGGCGCCCACGAACCCTGGAGAGCTCCCCGCTCAGGCGATCGTGTGTGAGGTGAGAGGCGCCGTTCAGCTTCCTGGCGGCGAGCCCCCGCCGCTCCCCGACTCTCGCGGCGGCGCCTGCAGCACGGCGCCCCGCTCTGCCCCCTGCGCCAACCGGCTGTAAAGCCCCAGGAAGCCGCGGGTAATGGCCGGCGAGCGAACCACGCGCGCCGCCAGGCGGCGCTCGATCTCCTCTGCGTCCACCCGCAGCTCCAGGCGCCTGGCCGGGATGTCGATCTCGATCAGGTCGCCCTCGCGCACTGCGGCGATCGGGCCGCCTGCGTATGCTTCGGGGCTGACGTGGCCGATGCACGGCCCGCGCGTCGCGCCCGAATAGCGGCCGTCGGTGATCATCGCCACCGAGTTCGCCCAGGCCGAGGCCGACGAGCATGGCCGCCGGGATGGAGAGCTCGCGCATCCCCGGCCCCCCGGCCGGCCCCTCGTTGCGGATCACCAGCACGTCGCCGGCACGGATGCCGCGCGCCATCAGCGATTCGCGCACCTCGTCCTCTGACTCGAACACGCGCGCCGGTCCGCGGTGGCGCAGCATCGCCGGCGAGACCGCGCTCTGCTTGACCACCGCGCCTAGCGGCGCCAGGTTGCCATAAAGCACTGCGATGCCGCCTTGGGGTGCAAGGGGCGCGGCCAGCGGGTGCAGGACGTCGTCGCGCAGCACGTGCGCCCCCGCCGCGATCTCGCCCAGCGTCCGGCCGCTGACGGTCGGCACTGAGGTATCGAGCAAGGGCGCCAGCACGCTTAGCGCGGCCGGGATGCCGCCGGCCTCGTGCAGATCGCCGATGGTCAGCCGGCCGGCCGGCGCGAAGCGGGCGATCAGCGGTGTCTCGCCGCCCAGCCGGTCGAAGGTGTCCGGCGTGATTTCAGCGCCACACTCGGAGGCAAGCGCTGGCAGGTGCAGCACGGCGTTGGTCGAGCCGCCCAGCGCCAGGCACATGCGCACCGCGTTCTCCAGGCTGGCTTGACCCAGCATTTGCCCGGCCCGCACGTCCTGGCGGACCAGCTCGACGATGCGCCGGCCGCTCGCCCGGCATAGCTCTGCGCGCTCCGGATCGAGCGCCGGCATGCTGGCGCACAGAGGCAGCGACAGTCCGAGAGTCTCCACGACGAAGTTCATGGAGTTGGCCGTGCCCATGAAGGCGCAAGCGCCCGGCCCGCCGCAAGCCTGGCATTCGATCTCGTAAAACTCTTGCTCGCTGATGGACCCGGCCTTGTAGCGGCCCATCGCCTCCTTGACGTCGCTGAGGATGACCGGCTGCCGGACACCTTGCGCATCGGTTACGCGACCCGGCGCCATCGGCCCGCCGGTGACGAACAGCGTGGGCAGGTCCAGCCGCGCCGCGGCCATCAGCATGGCGGGCACGATTTTGTCGCAGGAGCAGAGCATGACCACGCCGGCGAAGCGATTGCCGAGGCACATCAGCTCGACCGAGGCCGCGATCACGTCCCGCAGGGGCAGGCTGGCGTACATACCCGCGCCCTGCAGGATGCCGTCGCAGGGCGCGACGGTGTTGAACTCGGCCGGAGCCCCGCCTGCCGCGCGCACGCCTTCCTTGACCCATTCGGCCAGGGCACGCAGGTGGAAGTGGCCCGGGTTGACCTCACTCCATGAGTTGACGATGCCGATGAGCGGTTTCTGGAAGTCGGCGTCGGTGAAGCCCATCGAGCGGTAAAGCGCGCGCGGGTAGGCTCCCGCCACCCCGGCGAACACCCCCTGTCCCTGGATCATCTGGCTCCTTCTCCTATGATGTCCCGGTCGCCGCCACTCGGCAACCAGGACCGGGCGATCAGGCCGGCTCGGCGACCGCACGGCGGCGCATCAGCTCCGCCTCAAGCGCCGCGTCGTCTATCGACCCACCCTCGGTCAGCGGCGAGGATGTCCACGTTGCGATCGGCCGCACTGGTTTCGTTGATGACCGCGATTCTCATGGCTCCCCCTACACGATCGAGACTGTCACGCCTTCGGCCAGCGACTTCTCCACTGCTTCGACCGTCTTCTGCGCCACGATCGCACCCGCCAGCATCGACGAGGGCCGGCCGCCCTTGAGGCAGGCGTCGACGCCATGGCCGAAAGACGGAGTCCCGTGGGCTATTGGCGTTTGCGCGCCGCGGCCGAGCGTGCCGCAACACGCCTGGCTGCTGCCACGATGTCGGCCACGCCCATGCCGAAGGCATCCATCAGGCTTTCCGGATCGGGTGCGGTGCGGGCGAAGGTGTCATGCAGCCCAACCCGCTCTAGCGGTGCCGGGTAGCAGCCGGCCAGCGTCTCGGCCAGCGCACTGCCCAGCCCGCCGACGATCGAGCCCTCTTCGGCGCTGACAAGCGCCCCGGTTTCTTCGGCCGCCTGTGCCACGAGCTCTACGTCCAGCGGCTTGATGGTGTGCATCTCGATCACACGCGCGTCCAGCCCAAGTGCCGCCAACTCCTCGGCCGCGAGTAGGCTGCGGCCCACCAGGGTGCCGGCCGCGATGATCGTCAGGTCGCGGCCGGGGCGCAGGGTCAGCCCCTTGCCAATCTGAAGCGGCAGCTCCTCATTATGCGTGGGCAGGGCGCCCGCCCGGTTGATGCGCAGGTAAACCGGACCATCGAATTCGGCGATCAGCGGCACCCAGCGAGCGACCTCGGCACCGTCGCCCGGCACGATGACCGTCATTTCCGGCAAGGCCCGCATCGTGGCGATGTCGGTGATCGCGTGGTGGGTCGGGCCGTCCTTGTAATCGGAAACGCCGGCGTAACCACCGATCAGCTTGACGTTCGTCCGCGCGTAGCAGACGCAGGTCCGGATCTGCTCCATGGCGCGGAAGGAGAGCAGGGCCGCGAAAGCGTTGGCGAAGGGTACCTTGCCCGCCAGGGCCAGGCCTACCGCGATGTCCACCATGCATGGCTCGGCGATGCCGATATTGAAGAACCGTTCGGGAAAAAGCCGCGCAAAGTAACTGCTCAACGTCGACGAGGAGGTGTCGGGATCCAGCACGACCAGCTTCGGATTGCGCGCACCGTAATCGGCCAGCGCGCGCCCGTAGGCTTCACGCATCGCAATGTTGCCTTCGCCCATCAGTTCCTCCCCGTCCCAGCCGGGTGGCCCAGCTCAGTCAGGGCTTGCGCCAGTTCGGCGGTCGTCGGCGGAACGCCGTGCCAGTGGGCACGGTTCTCCATGAAGGACACGCCTTTCCCCTTCGTCGTGCGAGCGATGATGATGGACGGCCCGCTGTGCGTCTCGGCGGCGAGGTCGAGCGCCTCCAGCACCTGGCGCAAGTCGTGGCCGTTGATCTCGATCACGTTCCAGTTGAAGGCCCGCCATTTGGCGGCCAGCGGCTCGAGCGGCATGATCTCGTGTACCGGACCGTCAAGCTGGACGTCGTTGTAGTCGAGGATTGCGGTCAGGTTGGCCAGATGAAACTTGGCTGCCGCCAGCGCACCCTCCCAGACCACTCCCGCCTGGCATTCGCCGTCGCCGAGCAGAACGTAGACGCGTCCCGGAGCGCCGTCCAGCCGGGCCCCCAGCGCCAGGCCGGCGCCGATCGGCAGGCCGTGGCCGAGGATACCCGTGCTCATTTCCACCCCGGGCGTCTTCAACCGGTCGGGATGGCCCTGCAGGTGGCAATCCAGCTGCCCCCAACCGGCCAGGTCAGCGAGCGGGAAGAACCCGCGCCGGGCCAGTGCGGCATACAGGATGGCCGAGGCGTGGCCCTTGCTGAGGATGAAGCGGTCGCGCTCCGGCCAATCGGGCCGGGCCGGGTCAAGGCGGAGCTTGTTGAAGAACAAGGCGGCTATGATTTCGGCGGCCGACAGCGAACCGCCCGGATGCCCGGCCTGGCGAGCGTGGATCATCTCCAGGCTGTCGACGCGCAACTGGCACGCGATCTCCTCCAATCCCTGCAGCATGGCTTCTGAATACAATGCCGCGCTCTCCTTTGCCGGGGGCTGGCCGAGACCCTGCCGGCCAGTCTTTGCTCCAGGCGCCGGCCACGACCCTGGGTCGTGACTGCCGGTGCGTTCGTCGCTGCCGATCTCCGTGGATCGCATCGGCCCCATCGCCAAAGGCGCCTCTCGCAAGGCGGTCATCCCATCCTACCGTGACTATCCCGGCATCTGGCAGCGAGTAGACTGGGCGGCCAGGTCCTGTTCGCGAGAGGTTAGGTCCTAATGATAGCACAAGCTGGGGCCCCGTCCAGCCGGGGCGAGTCGGGTGAAGAGGAGACGGCTCCGGCCGCCATGCCACCTGAGGTATCGGCCCCTCCAGCCGCACGCGTCATTGTCAGGCGTGTCCCGCCGTGCTACACTAGCGACGACCGGCAGCGGCCCAGGCAGATGGTGCATTTCCACGACGCAAGGAGCAAACGAATGACAAGTCAGCGCTTACTGATCTTGCGCAGTAGTCCCAGGAAGAGGTCGAACAGTTCCATCCTCGCCGACCGGGTGGCAGAGGGCGCACGTGCGGCCGGAGCGATTGTCGAAAGCTTCGACCTCCATTCGATGAATATCAAGCCCTGCGATGGGTGCGACTACTGCCAGGGGTTGGGCCACGGGCAGTGCGCGATCGAAGATGACATGCAGGTTCTGTATCCGAAGTTGATAGAGGCAGACGGCTTGGTGATCGCCACGCCGATCTATTGGTTCACCGTGAGCGCCCAGGCCAAGCTGTGCATCGACCGCTGGTACGCGCTGCAAGGGAACGGCGCCAGCGCGCTGGCCGGCAAGAAGCTCGGCGTTGTCCTGACCTATGGCGACGACGATCTGTACCTGTCAGGCGCGATCAACGCCATACGGACCTTTCAGGACATGTCCCGTTACGTTGGAGCAGAGATCGCAGGCTTCGTCTACGGTAGTGCCTCTCGGCCGGCCGAGATCGAGAACCAGCCTGAGGTCATGGCGCGTGCCTACAAGCTGGGCGGGAAGTTGGGCGCCAGCACGTGAATCCGGGCGCTGCCGCGGGCGCGCACTTGGCAGAAGGCCCGCTGCCGCCCGCGGGCAAAGATCCACCTTCGCCCTGAGCCAACCCGGCCCGGCGATCGGGTCCCGCCACACGCGGGAAGGAGCCGGAAAAAGGATTGGAGACGCAAATCGCTTCGCCAGAGGCGGTCTACCGCCAGCGCTGCGCCGCATTTGGCGCCCAGCGCGACAGCTACCAGCGGCGCTCCAACCGCAACGGGAACCTGAGCCTGCTGCTGTTCGCGGCCGCGCTCGGCGCCGTGATTGCCGCCCTGTGGCGAGGCGAGGCCGTCCTGTACCTCGTCGCGGGCGTGCTCGCGGCGTCCCTGATCGCGTCTCTTGCCCACCATGACCGCCTCAATCGCGAGCTGCAGCGCTACGCCGAGCTCTACAGGCTCGACGAGGAGGCGCTGCATCGCCTTCGCCGTGACTGGGGCGCCCTGCCGGTGCCGGTGCCCGTTCCGGACGGCAGCGGGACGACCGGCGAAGCTGCGCCCTCTGGCGCGGTCGACTCGAGCAGCGCGTCGGACCTCGACCTGCTTGGCCGCGCCTCGCTCGAGCAGTTGCTCGGGACCGCCCGTACCCCCATCGGACAGGCCACCCTGCAACGCTGGATCCTGCAGCCCGCCGCGCCGGGGACCGTCCGCGCGCGCCAGGTGGCAGTCGCCGAGCTTGCGCCCCAGATCGACTTCCGCGAGGAGGTTGGCCTGCGTGGGCGGTTGATGAGCTCGACGCAGGAGAAGTACGAGCAGCTTGTCGCTTGGGCCGAGGAGCCGGGCTGGTTAGCGGGCCGCCCGTGGTTGGTGTGGCTCGCGCGCCTGCTCAGTCTGCTCGTCCTCGCCTTCGGAATCCTACAGTTGAGCGGCGTCCGGGTCTTGCCGGAGCTTGCCGTGGCGCTGCTCGTCAACGCCGCGTTGTCCGTGACTTACGGCCGTCCGGTCGGGGCCGAGTTCGATCGGGTAGCCGAGCGGCAGAAGGTGTTCCAGGCGTATGCCGAGCTGTTTGGGTTGCTCAAGTCGAAGCGCTTCGCGGCCACAGAGCTCCAGCGTCTGCAGAACGAGCTGAGCGCCAGCGGCCCCAGCGCCGAGGAGCAGATGCGCCGGTTGGGCCGGCTAATGCCGCTGGCCGATATCCGCGGCATGATGTTCTTCTTTGTCGTCGACATCGCCACCCTGTGGAGCTTTCACCTGCTCTGGCTGCTCGAGCGATGGAAGCGAGCCGCCGGCGGCAGCGCCCGCACCTGGCTCGAGGCCCTCGGCGAGGCGGAGGCGTTCGTCGCGTTGGGCACGCTCAGCTTCGATCAGCCCAACTGGGTGTTCCCTGAGTTGGACGAAGGCCAGGGTTCGCTGCTCACGGCCCGAGAACTCGCCCACCCGCTTCTCCCACCGTCGAAGGCGGTCGGCAACGACGTCGAAGTCGGTCCCGCGGGCACCTTTCTCCTGGTCACCGGCTCGAACATGTCAGGCAAGAGCACGCTCCTGCGTGCGATCGGCGTGAACGCGGTGCTGGCGCAGATGGGAGGCCCCGTCTGCGCCTCGGCGCTGCGGCTGCCAGCCGTGACGGTGGCGACGAGCATGCGCGTGCAGGACTCGCTGGAGCAGGGAGTCTCGACCTTCATGGCCGAGCTGCGGCGCCTGAAGGCCATCGTAGACCTGGCGGACTCTGGCGACGCTCCCTCAGAGGAGACGCGACCGGGCTCTCCCCGGCAGCCTGGGGAGGCGCGCCGGGTGCTCTACCTTTTGGATGAGATCCTCCAGGGCACGAACACCGCCGAGCGGCAAATTGCGGCTCGGCGCATCATCCTGCGCCTGGTCGGGGCCGGTGCCATCGGGGCCGTCTCGACCCACGACCTGACGCTGGCCGATGCCCCCGAGGTCGCCCGGGCCGGCGTGCCCGTTCACTTCTCCGAGAGCTTCACACGCGGGCCGGCCGGCCTGGCGATGACCTTCGACTACCGTCTTCGTCCTGGCATCGCCACGTCGACCAACGCGCTCAAGCTGATGGAGCTGATTGGGCTCTTGGGAGAGGACGGGCAGGGGAGCGCGGGTGCGCCGTCAACGAGTGCGGAGGGCTGACAGGCTCTCGCCGCCTGCCACGATTCGTTTATTCGTCGTCCGCATTCGTTGACGGCAGCTATCACCCCAAGTTGTCCGTCGGGGAGGCCACCCGGATTTCGACGTCCGTGAAGCCCAACGCGCGCAGGAAGGCTTCCAGGCGGTAGCGGCCGTATTCCTCCGCCTGCGAGAGGATCTCGTGCTCGAGCGCGTATTTCGTCAACTGGTCCTCGGCTTCCTGTCTTGCCTTGCCCTCCAGGGTCTTGTCGTTCGGCAGATAGAACGGCTTCTGATCCAGGTAGACATAAGTCCGGCGATTGTCGATCCGTGTCGTCAGTATCTCGGCAGGTGGCAGAATTATCTGCACCGCGGTACCTTGCACGTGGATGTCTTTCGGCGCGATCTTGGTCAGGTCGAACCCGGCGATCACGTCGCCCCCGGCGACAAGCAGCATCTTTTGCTGCGTGAAGAGGGGCGGGAGCGGGATCGGTAGCGAGAGGGGTGTGTCGCTGGTTGTCTCGATGACGGTCTGCATGCTGTAGTGCGCCGTCTCTAGGCGCCCGAGACCCTGGATCTTGTCGATGACCGTGATAGGCGTCGGCGTGGGGGTCGGAGTCGGCGATGGCGTCGCGGTGGGTGTGGGCGTCGCGCTGGGCGTTGCGCTCGGCCTGGTTGTGGGCGTACGGCTTGGCGTGGCGCTGGGTGGGTCGAAGGTGCGGCTTGGCGCGAGCGCGACTGCCTGCGGGGTCGAAACCGGTGCCGGGGTCCCCGACAGGACGCGCGTGACGAGGGCAGTCCCGAGCACCGCGACGAGCACGATGACGGCCAGTTGCCAGAGCGAAAACCGCGGACCACGCGGTGGCGCGGGCGGCGAAGACGAGTCCATGACCTGTGCTGCTCCTGTACTCGCGGCGGCAAGCAACGTCGTGCGACTGCGAGTGTTCCTCAGCCCGGACCGCTGCGGCAGGAGAAGCGCGTCGCAAGGCTCACCCCTGTAATGTATAGCACACCCTGCGCGTCTTGACAAGCGCCCGGCGCCCGGGTCTCTTCCGCATCTCGCGCACGTGTGACAAGTTGCGAGTGCCATGATATAATGAAAGCGCTTACGCAAGCGCTTCTCCGAGGCGCTCGAAGTGTCTACCTGATCGGATCTTGATCTGATCCCGCAGCCCGCCCTGGGTCAAGGAAGGCTCTATGCAACAGATGCGACATTTGCTTCGTGGCGACTACTTCCCCTATGGCTCGCAGTACTACCGCGCTCCCTCGCCCGCCATGGACGAGTGGGAAACCGACCTGGCTCATTTCGCCGAGCAGGGGCTGAACTCCGTCAAATTCTGGATCCAATGGCGCTGGAATAACCCCGCCGAAGGCCAGTTCTACTGGGACGACATCGATCGCCTAATGGAGCTTGCCCAGCGCTTTGACCTGCACGTGATGCTCAACACGATCGTGGACGTGGCGCCGGCCTGGATCTATCGCCGCTATCCCGACGCGTCGATGCTCACCCGCGACGGCCGGGTGGTCGGCCCGCAAAGCCAGGGCCACCGGCAGATCGGCGGCCTCGGACTCTGCCTGTGCCACGACGAAGCCGTTCACCACATGCTGGACTGGTTGGGTGCCACCGTTCAGCGCTACACAGAGCACCCCGCGCTGGCGATCTGGAATGTTGGCTCCGAGCCGGAGCTTACCCAGTCGATGTCCGAGTTGCGCCTCTGCGCCAACGACCACAGCCGGATGGGCGATATGCTCGACTACAACCCACGCAGCATCGCCGCCTTCCGCCTCTGGTTGGCCGACAAGTACGCCGGTGACCTGGATGCGCTCAACCGTCGCTGGAACCGCAACTACACCTCGTTCGAGCAGGCCGAGGTTCCGTTGACCCGCAACACCTTTAACGACCTGGTCGATTGGCGCATGTTCTTCGTCCACGTGCTGGGCGAGAACGTCCGTCGCCGCTTCGAGGTGTGCCGTCAGCACGACGGCGGCCGCCACCCGCTCATGTGCCATCATGTGACGATCGAGGGCTTTCCGGTCACGTCGACCGGCAACGATCCGTGGAACGTGGGGCAGTACGGCGACATGCATGGCGCCACGCAGATGCTGCGTCCGTTCATGCTGGACGTTCTGCGCTCCGCGGCCAAGGACAAGCCCGTCTTTTCGGCCGAGCAGTTGGGCATGCAGGGTTATACGCTCGACGTGGGCGAGCCGATGCGGCCGGACGACGTCAAACGGCTGCACTTTACCGCCATCGCGGCCGGCGCGCGCGGGATCCTCTACTGGCAGTACCGGCCCGAACTGCTTGGACGTGAGGCTCCCACCTGGGGCCTGACAGCCGGCGACGGTGGCATGACACCCTGGCTGGACGCCTTCGCCCAGTGCGGCAGGGCCTTCGACGGCATCTCGGACTTTTTGCTGGGTTGCGAACGCCGCCCGGCCGACGTGGCCCTGCTCTTTTCACCCGAGAACCAGATCTTCCAATGGGCCGCCTCCGGCACGGAACGGACGGCCACAGAATCGCTGGTCACGTATCACCAGGCTTTCTACGAGGCCAATCTCTCGGTCGATCTGGTCCACCCGCGTGAGATACGCGCCGGCATTCTCGATCGCTACCGGGCACTGGTGCTGCCTGCGGCCTACTGGATCGAGCGCGACATCGCGGCCGCGCTCGAGGGCTGGGTGAAAGCGGGCGGCTTCTTGATGGGCGAGCTTTATACGGCGGGCTGGCAGCCTGAGCTGGGGCGCCACCAGCCGGTCGTGCCGGGCTTCGGGCTGGACGGGGTCTTCGGCGCGCGCCAGGGCACGGCTTTCCCGCTCGAAAACCGTGACCCTGCGCGCGCCTGGCTGAGGGCCGGCGACGAGCGGGCCTACGGCCGCCATGTACGCACCGATCTCCTGCCGTACGACGGAGCCGAGGTGCTGGCCACCTGGGAGACCAACCCCTATCCGGAGCAGCCCGCGGGTGCGGCCCTTGTGCGCAACCGTTACGGGCTGGGCCGGGCCGTGCTGGTCGGTACCTACCTGGGACTGGCCGTTCCCGCCGTGCCCGGCGCCCAGCTTGCCCCCTCGGGGTTCGTCCAGGCCGCGTCCGGAGCAGCAGCCGAGAGCGCGCAGGCCGGCAACCGCAGGCTGATCCGGCGCCTCTTCTTCGAGGGTTTCCCGGATCTGCAGCGTCCCACGGCCGGCCATGAGCGCATCCGCATCGACGTGCTGACCGAGGGCCGGCGCCACTTGCTGGTGCTGAAAAACCTGACCGATCAGCCGGCTGCCGAGCCGATCAGCATCCCCGGTCTGAGCGGCTCCTGGCAGGAGATGTTCGGCCAGGGTGCCCTCGAGTTGGACGCAATGGGCCAGGCGAAGGTAAATCTACCGGGCAACGCCGTCCGGGCCTTCCTGGATTTCTGAGAACTCTGCTCGGCCCCCGGCCGCGGCAGACAATTCCGCCCAAAACCGTGGAGGTGATCGTGGCAACCATATATGATGTGGCCAAACGCGCAGGGGTCTCGATCAGCACGGTCTCTCATGTCTTGAACAACACACGCTTCGTCTCAGAGGGGACGCGCAAGAAGGTGATGGACGCGGTTGAAGGGCTGAACTTCCGGCCCAGTTCGGTGGCGCGCGCCCTGGTCCGGCAAGCGACGCAAAGCATCGCCTTCATCATGCCAGACAACACCAATCCCTTCTTCGCCGAGATGGCGCGTGGCATAGAAGACTACCTGTTTTCGAGCGGATACAGCGTGATCCTGTGCGATTGCAACCAGCAGCTTGACAAAGAGCAGGCCTACCTGGACATGCTGATCTCCAGGCGCGCTGACGGCGTGGTGCTTTGCCCGACAGAGATCTACTCCTGCGAGCACCCGGGAACTCCACCCTCGCCCGGTTACCTCGAGCTATTGCAAGAGGGCATCCCAGCCGTGGTCCTGGAGCGAGAGTACGAGGGGGTCGACGCAGTCTTGCTGGACAACTTCAAGGGCGGCTATGAGACCACCCGCTACCTGATCGAGTCTGGCCATCACCGCATAGGCTGCATCACCGGTCCGCACCCGCTCTGCCGCAGCCGCCAACGCTATACGGGCTACCTGCAGGCCCTGGCCGATGCGGGATTACCCCACGACGAGAACCTGGTGGTCAGCGGCGACTGGACTTATGCCAGCGGCCACCGGGGCGCGCAGGTGCTTTTCGAGCGGCCCCATCCGCCGACGGCGATCGTGGCCGGCAATGACGCGATGGCGATCGGCGCCATCACCTACTTCCACAAGGCCGACATCCCGGTTCCCGGCCGGGTCTCAGTCGCCGGCTTCGACAACATCATCCTGAGCGCCTTCATCTGGCCGTCCATCACGACCTGGGCCACGCCAATCAGGGATGTCGGCCACACGATGTGCCAGATACTGCTGCAACGCATCAGGGGGGAGCTGCCGCCTGAAGCTCAGCGCGTGACCATCGGCGGTCAGCTCCTCGTGCGTGAGTTCGACTGCGCCGCCGGGCGCCTGAGGTCCCGTCGAGCGGGTAACGCAAGCATCACACCCACCACTGCGCTTGACAAGCGCCGGGTCATCGAGTAATATATGACCGTTCGCTCATGTATTGGGGGTGACGATGTTCGAGATGAGCAAAACCGCAGAGTTCGACAGTTGTGGCGAGGTCCAGGCCGACGATGTGCGAGCGGCGCGCGGCTACATGCTCGACGGCGTGACGTCGAAGTCGCTGGCAGGGGTCTTCAAGGCGCTTAGCGATCCGACGCGCTTGCGGATCATCTCGGCCCTGGCCGGGCGCGAGTTCTGCGTGGGCGATCTGGCCGCCGCGCTCGACATGGAGCAGTCGGCCGTCTCCCATCAGTTGAGTGACATGCGCGATATGCACCTGGTCCGCTTCCGTAAAGATGGGCGGCACGTGTACTATCGGCTGGACGATGAGCACGTGCGCGACCTGTTCGCCCAGGGCCTGGCTCACGTCAGCCATCCCTGAAGGGGCGACCCTGAGATCGCCCTCTTTTTTTGTTCTGAAATATGTCTAAGTATTCATGTTTGTCTATGAAACCCTGTCGAGGAAAGGCGCGTTTCGAAGCATGGCCGAATCCACGCTCCAGCTCCAACTTCCCGTTCTGCTCCCCGATGTCGAAGACGAGCGCGATCAATGCGTGCAACGTCTTCAGGAACAGATTATCGGTCAGAAGGGCATCCACCAGGCCCACATTGATCGCGACAACGGCACTGCTGCCCTTTGCCTGCACTTCGATCCGAACCTGGTTTCCCTAGAGAAGGTGCAACGGCTGGCCACGCGGGCCGGCGCGCGCGTGGCGCAGCGCTATCACCACGTCCTGCTCCCCATCGAGGGCATGGACTGCTCGGACTGCGCGCTGGTCATCGAGCACAGCGTCGGGCGGATGCAGGGGGTGCTGCATTGCAGCGTCAATTTCGCCGCTGGGATCATGCGGGTGGAGTTCGATGGGCAGAAGATCGACCGGCGGGCCATCGCGATCCGGGTCAGTTCGCTTGGCTATGCCGTCCCTGCGGAAGGTCTGGCTCTGCGGTACGCCGAGAACCGGGAGCTGATCATAAGCCTGGCCTCAGGACTGCTGCTCTTGCTCGGCTGGGTTGGGGCGCGCATCTTCGCCTTCCCGGCCCCTCTTAGCCTTGGCTTCTACCTGGCCGCGTACGTGGTAGGCGGCTGGGAGATCTCCCGGCATGCCTGGCACGCCCTGCGCGCGCGTCACTTCGACACCGATCTCTTGATGATGCTGGCCGCGCTCGGCGCTGCATTGCTGGGCGATTTCGCCGAAGGCGCGCTGTTGCTCTTCCTGTTCAGCCTGGGGCATGCGCTGGAGGAACGAGCCCTGGACCGTGCGCGCGCCGCCGTGCGCGCGTTGGCCGACCTGACCCCGAAGACGGCGCTGGTCCGCCGCGCCGGGGCCGAGGTCGAGGTGCCGGTCGAAGGATTGCGCATCGAGGACGTGGCCATCGTCCGCCCGGGGGCACGCATCCCAGTGGATGGGTTGGTGGTGGCGGGTCGCTCCGGCGTCGACCAATCACCGGTCACCGGAGAATCGCTGCCGGTCGACAAGCAGCCAGGCGATCAAGCGTTTGCCGGCTCGGTCAACGGCGAAGGGGTTCTCGAGGTACAGGTCACGCGCCTGGCCAAGGACAGCACGCTGGCCCGCGTGATGGAGATGGTTGAGGAAGCCCAGGCCCAAAAATCGCCCACCCAGCAGTTGACCGAGCGGTTCGAGCGGCGCTTCGTGCCGGCAGTGTTGGTGGCAGACGTACTGCTCATCGTCGTGCCACCGTTGTTTGGGGTGCCACTTTCGGTTTCCTTCTTGCGGGCGATGACTTTCCTCGTTGCGGCTTCACCCTGCGCGCTGGCGCTGGGAACGCCCGCAGCCATCCTGGCCGGCGTGGCCCAGGCGGCACGCAATGGCGTGCTGGTCAAAGGGGGTGCGCATCTCGAAAACCTCGGACGGCTGAAGGCGATCGCGTTCGACAAGACGGGCACCATCACCTACGGTAAGCCAGAAGTGACCGATGTCGTCGCCGATGCGGGCTATTGGTCGGAAAGAGGGCCGGCAGAGTTTGATGCGCCGTCCTCGCTGTTGCGGCTGATGGCCGCGGTCGAGGGCCGGTCGGGACACCCACTCGCCCAGGCAGTGGTGCGTGCCGCCCAGACGAAGGGCTTGAGCTTGCCAGAGGTGGTAGAGGTCGAGTCTCTCACGGGCCGCGGGTTGCGGGCCAACGTCGACGGCGAGGCGCTGCTTACGGGCAGCCTGACGCTAATGGATCAGTCGGGCGTCGCCGTAGCCGGTCCCCTGCGGCAGCAGGCCGAGATCTTGCAGGCGGAGGGCAAGACCGTTATGCTCGTCGCCATCGACGGGCGGGCGGCCGGGCTTCTCGCATTGGCCGATACCATACGATCCGACGCGCGCGCGACCATGAACGCCCTTCAGGCGATCGGTGTCAGCAAGACGATCATGCTCACCGGCGACAACGGGCGCGTGGCGGCGGCGATTGCCCGACTGGCCGGGGTGAGCGACTACCAGGGCGGGCTGATGCCCGAAGACAAGCTGCTTGCCGTTCGTAAGCTGGTCGCGGATTACGGCCAGGTAGCGATGGTCGGAGACGGCGTGAACGACGCCCCCGCCCTGGCGAACGCCACCGTCGGGATCGCCATGGGAGGCGCCGGGACAGATGTCGCTTTGGAGACGGCGGACGTAGCGCTGATGGCCGATGACCTGAGCAAGCTGCCCTTCGCCGTGGGTCTGGGCCGGGCCACCAGAGCGATCGTCGTCCAGAACCTGGTTATTGCCTTGGGCGTGATCGGCGCCCTCTCGATCACATCGCTGTTCGGGCTGGTCGGGATCGGCGTCGCCGTCGTCTTCCACGAGGGCAGCACCATCCTGGTCGTCCTGAACGCGCTGCGGCTGCTCGGCTTCCGCGTGGACCCCGCTCGCCGGCCCGAGGCCCCGTTCGGAGCGCAAGGGCGGCTCTCGCAGAGCTAGTGAAGACGGAAGTGGCGTCGCTCCTCCACGTTCTGTCCTACACGCTCTTCCCGCTGGTGGCCATGGTCGCAGGCAGCACCTTTGCCGCCTTCCGGCCGCCCAGCCCACGCATCCGCAGCGATACGCAGCACCTGGCTGCCGGGGTGGTCTTTGCGGCCCTGACCGGCGAAGTCTTGCCCCAACTCACGCACAGCCATCCCGCGCCCCTGGACGTGATCGCCGGCTTTGCGGTCGGCGTGGCGGCGATGCTGGGCATGCGACGCTTGACCGAGGGCTCGGGCACAGGCGATGGCGGTTCCTCCGACACCCGCAGCCTGGTGATCGCGGTCGGCGTCGACCTCTTCGTCGACGGCCTCCTGGTCGGCCTGGGTTTTGCTGCCGGCCAGAAGACCGGCGTGCTGCTCACGGTCGCCTTGACGACCGAGATCCTGTTTCTCGGCCTGTCGACCGCCGGGGCTTTGCTGAAGGCCGGGGCGAGCCGCCGGCGGGTGATTGCGACCTCCCTTGGCCTGGTCGTGCCGATCCTGGTCGGGGCCGGCCTTGGCGGGACCCTACTCAGCGGTCTCTCCGGGCCTTACTTCGAGGCCATGCTGGCATTTGGGGTGGCGGCCCTGCTCTACCTGGTCACGGAAGAGCTGCTGGCCGAGGCGCATGAGGTCCCCGAGGTTGACTTCAGCACGGCCATGTTCTTCCTCGGCTTCCTCGCCATATTCCTGGTTGAGTTGATCGTCTAGATCGCCTGGGGGCGAGCTTCGTGCTGCACGAGGGTCGCCACCGCGTCTCGGATCTTGTCTGGACGGAGTCAGGCGACGATCTTGAAGTCGGTACGCCGCTCGAAGCGGCCTTCGACCCACACCGTCAGGTCGTGGCCGCTCACCTGCGTCGCGTAGCGCTCCGGAGGCAGGGGCTGGCCATCGACCAGGACGCGCGCCCCGGCGCGGTCCAGCCGTTGATCAGGAACACCGGGTTGATCTGCGACGCCGTCGACGGCTTGGTCGCCTGCCCGCCCGTCGTCTTGGCCACGGCCGGCTGGTCCGGGTCCAGGCTGAACTCAACCCGGTCCTCGCCTTGCTTGCGGAACGTCTGCGCGCGCGCAGGCTGTAGTCGTAACCCTCCAGCAGCACTCGGCCGCGGTGCCGCTCCTGGGCCTCGCCCGGCTCGCGCGTGACTTCGATCTGCGCCGGATAGTAGTACGAACGGGCCAGCTCCTCCAGCTCGCGGCCATCGCTGCCCTCGCTGGTGGCGCCCACCAGCAGGTGGAAAGTCGTGCCCTGCTCCGGCGTCGCCACGTAATCGTGCGGGGTGACGCGCATAGCGTAGTTCACGTCGACGAACGAGGTGTGCGTCGCCACCTTGCCGATGTCTTCACCCGCCGGCACCCACTCCAGGAAATCCTCCATGGGCGTCACCGGCCAGTGCTTGTAGACGTTGACCAGATCCTTGCCCGGGAACAGCGTCATAGGCGGGTGATCCTTGTGGCAGTGGCCGCAGGGCATGTGTGGGTAGAGCGCTTGATCGTTGAAGACCACGAAGAACGGGTTCGGCACACCCTGCAGGTTGACCTTGCCGACGAACATGGGCCAGTCATCGCCGATCTGCGGATAGTACTGGCAAAGTGGCGAGAACCAGTCGGGCGGCAGCGGCCAGGGGATGTCGAAGGAATCGCCGCAGCCGTTCAGCATCGTGAAGGGCGTCGGTTGGCGCAAGACATCCAGCGGGCTGGTGCCCGCGGCGTTGACCAGGATCCACTCGGCCTGCTGCCAGAAGTTGGCATTGCCACCGTGGTTGCTTTCGGTGCCCGGCCACAGCACCACCTCACGCACGGCTATGCCGTCCGGGTAGATTGTGTAGATCTCATCGGCATGCGTGTTGCCGTGGAAGACGCGGTAGCGCATATCGGCGAGCGCGTAGGACCACTTGACGCGCACCCGCGCCGGGCCGCTCTCCAGGATCTGGATGCGGCTCCAGCGCAACTGCTTGTCCATGATCGGCTCGTAGCAGTGCAGGTCGTTGGGGCTGTTGGTCTCGCACCATTCCGGCGTGAACCAGACCCCCTTGCCCAGGTCGAGGCAGCCGACATACTGCGCCTTGTCCCAGAAGACGAAGCGCCAGGGCTTGTCGAACTCTACCACGACGGCGTGCCCCTTCTCGCCCGAGAATTCCAGTTGGGTTTCGTACGCGTGCATGTGGTGTCTCTCCCGATCAGCGGTAACGCCCGTAGGTTTGTGCGACCTCGACTAGCTTGAAGAGGTTCGCGTCCGGTGTGTCGCGGCCGCATTGGTCTCCGCTCGACAGCACGAAGCCACCGCCGGCAGCGCAATCGTCGATCAGGCGCTTGGCCTTTTCCTCCACCTGGGCAGGAGTCGCGTCGAGCAGAAAGTGGAAGGTGTTCAGATTGCCCTTCAGGCACAGGCGCTGCCCGTAACGCCGCTTGATCTCTCCCATGTCGATGTCACCGCCCGGCGGTTCCTCCAGGGGTTCCATCACGTCGACCTCGGTCTCCTCGGCGATGATCGGCACCAGCTTGCCGGACCGGCCACAGACGTGCAGATGAGAGAACACCCCCGCTTCACGGCAGATGCGGGCCGCTTCCTGGATGAACGGCAGATCGTACTTGCGGAAGTTGCGCACGCTGCTCGCGCTCAGGCTGGAGGCCGAGCCGCCCAGCATCACCTCGTCGGGCCTGGCTTTGAGGATGGCCTTGAGCCGCGCCAAGCGCGAAACGAGTATAGAAACCCAGTACCTCATCCATGTAGGCGGGCTCATCCGTGAAGTCGAAGAACATCACGTTATAGCCGCCCTGGCGCTGGAAGAACCACCAGTCCTGCGGGATGCCGATCGAGACCGAGTAGACACCAAGGTCGCCGATGCGCCCCCGGTCCATGAACTCGGTTTCCCACTGCCAGTTCTCGTCCTCGCCGATCAACGCCTTCAGCCGCGGCCAGTCGCGCTTGAGGTCCTTGACGGCCTTTTCCGTGTCCCACGGTGGCTCGTCGGCGAAGTAGGTCGTCTTGCGAGACAGCGGTCCGTAGCGCGTCTCGCAGACCGATTCACGTTCCTGCCCGCCTCCCTCGCGCCCGTGCAAGCAGTCTTGCCACTGCGGCCGGGTCGGCGGAATGATCTCGGCCAGTGAGCCATAGATGTACCAGCCGTCCATGCCGTAGTACTTGACTGCATCCACGTACGCCTGCGCTACGCTGGCCGATGCGTATCCATTGTGGGGTAGGCCGTCCAGGAACATCTCGTCAAAGGGACGGCCCGACAGGCGAACCGGCACCATCGCCGAGATATCGGGTGAGACCGGCACGTGGTCGGACTCTTTGTGACCAAAGGCGGCCAGCATGCGCTGCCTGCCCGTCATCGATTCAGACATCCCGCTCCTCTTCCTCACTCGCCAATGATATTACTTACGGCTTCTGCGGACGCTCCATCGGCTTCCAACTCGCCGCCCTTCAAGAAGGCGAACCGCGCTTCCGAGCCGTCCACGATCTTCGAGGGGTTGGATTCGAAGAAGTTCTGGATGCGCGCGACCGCCTCGCGGCTCCAAGCAACCACCTCGTCCAGGTGACCTGGCCGATCGTTGGTCAGCTCTGGCACCCAGTGGGTGGCCAGCTTGACGTGGGTCAGCTCGTCGGCCTGCAGGTAATCGGCCAGCTCGGCGATACGCTCATAGCCCCGCTTCTCGGCCTGGATCTTCCATTCGCGCAGCGTGCTCATCAGGTTGCGCTCGGCCCAGCCGTTCGTCACCGAGATGCGCCGCACCGGATCAGTCTCGTTTTGCATCCACCACCAGGTCAGCGGCCACGGCCCGTAGCCCAACGTGGCCCCCAACTCCTCCTCGCAGGCCTTGGCCACGATCTCGATGTGCCGGGCCTCGTCCCACATCTGATGGGCCAGCTCCATGCGCAGCCGCCATGGGAAGTCCGGGAACTCGGCGATCATTTTGCCCATGCGGTCGGTCGTCTCGACTTCGCCGTACAGCAACTGGTGGAACTTGTGCCGGAAACCCTCGCGGGACCACTCGTCCGCGGCCGTATAGGCCGCCTGGAAGTCCTCGGGCTTATCCGAGAACCAGAAAGGGGCCTCGACGACTGAGTGGGCGCGCGCCGGGCTGCGCTTGCCGAAGCGATAAACGCCACCCCGCCCGCGCGCCGCACGCTTGGGTGGCCGGGCCTCTTCCTTGGCGCTGTGGAATGCCAGCCAATGCGCCTCGACTCCCTGCCCCGTCACACCGCCGCACTCGACCAGCCTGGCCTCCAGCCCGGCCTGCAGCTCGAAGGCGCGCTTGCGCGCCTCGGGCGAGGTCAGCAGCGACTCGAGCACGACCTGGCCCCAGGCAATGTGTGACTGGTCGATGGCGGCCAGGCGGCGCAGCACCCGCACCGTTGGCGCGTCAGTCATTTCGTCGGTGGCATCGGCATGATAAACGTACGCGCTGACCAGTTGTGGCTCCAGCACCCGGTACACCGCTACCAACCTGTCGCCGGTGTCCTCCAGGTTCCAGATATCTTCGCACAGGTGAGCGAACTCGTTGCTCGAAGGGTCCTGGCGTTCTGAGTACGAGCGCAGTTGCTCCAGGCGCTCCCCGAGCATCTCGGCCGCCTGCGCGTGATCGAACACGTGGTAGCCAAACGTCGCCTTGAACGCGAGCTGGGCCGTGGTGTGTGACCACCCGGCCAGCATCTCCATCAGTTGGACCTCCAGGTAACGATAGTTGGCCAGGCGGCGCGAGTTTTCCTTCACGTCGAACCGGCCCCCGAACGTACGGCGATCTACGATAGGCATTGGTACATCTCCTCAAGCGTTGGTCTCTTCGTCTCCCTCTCCCTCTCCCTACTTGCCCGCCTTCTCCCGGACCTCCGCCCACCGCCGTGGCTCGCTTCTATCCCTTCAACGCTCCCGCCAGGATGCCACGCACGAACAGCCGCTGGAAGAACAGGTAGATGAGCAGCGGCGGCACGGTTGCCACGGTCAGGGCAGCCATCTGCAGGCCCCAGTTTACATTGTAGCGGGAGTTGAAGAAAAGCACACCCAGCGGAATGGTGTACATGGTCTCGGTCTGCATGTAGACCAGTGGGTAGATGAAGTCGTTCCAGACCCACATGAAGTAGAAGATGGCAATGGTGGCCATGGACGGCCGGGCCAGGGGTACCATGATGCGTGCAAACATGTTCCAATGGCCCGCTCCGTCGATGCGGGCCGCGTCCTTGATCTCACGCGGCACGCCCTCAAAGAAGTCGCGCAGCACCAGTACGCCGAACGAGCCCCAGCCGAAATAGGTGAAGACCAACGCCCAGTATTTGCTGAGCAGCTTGAGGATCGACATCCACTTGAAGCCCGAGATGATCAGTGCCTGTGCCGGCACCATCAGGCCGATCAGCATGAACAGGTAGAGGGCGGTCTTGCCGCGAAAATGAAAGGTGGCAAAGGCATAGGCGGCCAGCGAGGTGAACAACAGTAGTCCGGTCACCGAGCTGATCGTCACGATCAGGCTGTTTTTGAAGTAAACGTCCATGCCCCCGGCGGTGAAGACCGTGACGTAGTTGTCAACGAAAAGGCTCTTCGGCAGGGCGAAAACGTCGGCAAAGATGTCTGTGCTGCTCTTGAGCGAGCTGTACAGCATCCAGAAGATCGGGAACAGGATGGTCAGCGCGACCAGTGCGAAGATGGGATAGAGTAGGATGGACTTGACGATATTGCTTCTGCGCATGTCCCACCTCTAGTTCTCTTCCTTCGGCCGGAAGCGCGTCGTCTGGACGTAGGCCAGCACAAAGGTGATGATCAACAACACGACCAGAATGGCACTGCCGTAACCCACCCGATTGGCCGTAAAGGCCTGGAAATAGGCCCAGGTCGATAAGACCTCCGTGTGGTGGTTCGGCCCACCCTTTGTCATCACGTAGACGTTGGCAAACAGCTTCAGGCTGTCGATGGCCGCCAGCAGGAGCACCATCATCGCCGTTCCCCGGAGAAGCGGGAGGGTGATGTAGCGGATATCCTGAAATCCGTTGGCGCCGTCCACGAAGGCGGCTTCGTGCAGCTCCTGGTCGATCGATGCCAGACGGGCGATGAACAGGAACATGTAGAGGCCAAAGCCATGCCAGAGGTCGATCACGATCAGGACGGGCAGCGCTCGCCTGGCATCGCCCAGCCAGCCGCCGGCCAGCGAGCCCAGGCCGATCTTTTCCAGGAAGGGGTTGATCAGGCCCAGCGACGGGCTTAGAGCCAGGCTGAAGACCACGCTGACGACTACCAGCGACAGCACCGTGGGCATGAGATAGATGCCGCGGAACAGCTTGGCGAAGCGCATGTTCTGTTCCAGGGCCAGGGCCATCGCCAACGCGAAACAGGTTTTCAGGACGATGCCACCCACCAGGAAGAGGCCATTGTGCAACAACGATTGCCAGAAGATGGGGTCGGCCCGCATGGCGGCGTAGTTCGCCAGTCCGCTGAACTTGATATCGGCAAAGTTGAATCCGCTCCACTCCGTGACGCTGAGCAGGATCGTGCCGGCCAGCGGCACGACCAGGAACAACGCATAAAAGATCAGCGCGGGGGCCAGGAAGGGCGCAGCCAGGACCCAGGGCCGCGTGCGCTCCCAATTGCGGCCGGTCCCTGCGCTGACCGAGGCGGCCACGTCCATGCCTTGCGTTGGCGAAGCTTTTGCAGTCATGGTGCTCTTGGTTGCCTCCTGGCCGGCCGGGGAGACGCCTGCTGGTGACCTCCGGGACCCGAGGGTCTCTGCGGCCGGCACAGGCACCCGCAAAGGCACCCGCACAGGCGGGCTCGCAGAAACCCTCTGGCGCTCAACTCAGACTACTGCGCCGCGTCCAGGGCATCCTGAATGGACTTGCCGAACTGTTCGGGCGTCATCGTGCCGCTGACCAGCCCGACAGTGCCATTATAGACCTTGTCTTCGCCGACGCCGGGTGGGAGCTCGTTCTCGATCCAGGGCAGGGCCGCCTTAGCGTTCTGGGCTTCTTTCCACAGTGCCTTGATCGGCTCCGGGGCGCTCTTGTCGACCGCGCCCTTGATGGGAGTGATGGTGCCGTTGGCGGCCCAGATGTTGGCTGCCTCATCTGAGAAGATGAAGTCGAGGAACTTCGTCGCGCCGTCCTTGTTGGCGGCCTTGGCCGGTATGCCGAGCACGTGCGTCATGGCCGCGGTAATGTTGCCCGGGTGCGGGTTGTCCTTGAAGGCGGGGAAGGGGGCGATGGCAGGCTCGAAGGCCGGCTTCTGATCTTGCCACCCAGTGGCCCACCAACTGCCGGTCTGGAAGAAAGCCGACTTGCCCGAGAGGAACACAGCCTGCGCGGCGCCATAATCGTCGCTGGCGACGCCGGGCGGGAAGTCGCCGTCTTTCGCCATCTGCGCCAGGTCGGCGGCCGAGTCCACGAAGCACTTGTCGGTGAACTTGGCGCCATTCTTGTTGATGGCCTGGTAGACCGTGTCGACCCCACAGCGCTGGACCAGGAAGTTCATCCACCAGTGCTCGCCGGGCCAGCCGTCCTTGTCGCCCAGGGCAATTGGGATGACGTTGTTCTTCTTGAGCGTCTCGGCGGCGGCCTGCAGGTCCTCGAACGTCTTGGGGACCTCGATGCCGTATTGCTTCAGAATGTCGGGGTTATAGTAGATCTGCCAACCCGTGTGCAGGCTCATTGGGATGCAGTACATCTTGCCGTCAACCATGCAGGCCTTCTCGCCGGCGTCCTGCAGGTTGAAATGGTCCTTGTGCAGGTTCCACCACTCGGTCAGGTCGGTCAACTGCCCGGCCTTCACGAAGTCGCGGGTTTGCTGATAGCCTTCGTACTGGAGCACATCGGGCGGCTCGCCACCGGCCAGGCCGGTGCGGATAACCGTGAAGAACTCTTCATTGCCAATCGGACGGTGGGTGACCTTGATGCCTGTGTTCTTCGCATCCCAAGCCGCGAGCAGGGCCTCGATGCCTGTCTTCTCACCGCCGGCCGTGAATTCGGTCCACAGCTTGACTTCGCCGCCTCCTGAAGCCGCAGGCGCAGCCGCTGCAGTCGTCGCCACCGGGGCGGCTGGGGCCGCCGGCGCCGCCCCCGGGGCGGGATTTGCCGCCGGAGCAACGCAGGCTGACAGCATTATTGCCAGCAGCACGAAAACTGAAATGGCCGCTGACCATTGGCGGATCCTCGTATGCTTAGCCACTGAAGTACCTCCTGGTCGTCTGTGCGGAAGAACGTGCTGTGCGACGCACCCACGTTGAGTGAGTGCAACGAGGGAAAAGTATCGGTTGGATCGCGCAAGAACGACTGTTTGTTCTGTCCTCACCCCCTTTTGTCTGGCAGCAGAGCGCTCCACAGGCGCTTGCGAAATCAACCTCAGGCTCGGTATGAAGAGCGGCCCCGGGCAAGCGTTTTTGGGAACACGAAGCCTGGTAGGGATCGGTTGGCCGCAAGCGCTTGCGTAAGCGCTTGTCCAGAGTTTAGCATACGACGGCTGGCTTTGTCAAGAGGTATTGCTTGTTGCTTCTATCGCGGCCTTGCCGCCCCTTCCGTAATCTCCCTTATAGTTGGGACGTAACTTATGTTACAGAATTGTGCTGCCGGCGTCGCACGTGGCCCCCGGGGTTGTCAATTGAGCAGGAGGTGAGTACATGCTGCAGAGATCTGAGGCCGAGGTCCAGAGCTTGCCGAGCGGGACGATCACCTTTCTCTTCACCGATGTGGAAGGCAGCACCCGGCTTTGGCAGGAGGATCCCGCTCGGATGAAGGTGGCTTTGGCCGGCCATCACGCGCGCCTGCAGCAGGCGATCGAGGAGCACAGGGGCTACACATTTCAGATCGTCGGCGACGCGTTCCACGCCGCGTTCAGCACTGCGCCCGCGGCCCTGGCCGCCGCCCTCGAGGCTCAGCGAGCGCTGCAGGAGCAGGGAACGGGCGCAGCGCCTCCCTCGCTGCCGGCAGCAGACGGCCCGGTCGCACATAACAGCCAGGTCCTCGATCTCTCCTCGGGGAGCCCGCCGCTGCGCGTGCGCATGGCCCTCCACACCGGCCCCGCCGAGGTGCACCCCGAGGATCTGCGCTCCGGCCAGTATGCTTCCAGCATGACCCTCAGCCTGACGGCGCGCTTGCTGTCGGCGGCGCATGGCGGGCAAATCCTGCTCTCGGCGGCTGCCGAGGAACTGGCTCGCGACCAACTGCCCCCGGGCGGCGTTCTGCGTGACCTCGGCGTCCACCGGTTGCGCGACCTTGTCCGCCCACAACATATCTTCCAGCTCAGCGGGCCCGGGCTGCCGGACGAGTTCCCACCCTTGAACGCGGCCAACGAAACCCTCACCAACATCCCCATTCAACTGACCAGCTTCGTCGGTCGCGCGCGTGAGCTGGCCGAGGTGAAGGGACTGCTGGCCGGCACGCGTCTGCTGACGCTCACCGGCACCGGCGGCACCGGAAAGACCCGCCTCGCGCTGCAGGTGGCGTCCGAGGTGCTCGATGAGTACCCCGATGGCGCCTGGTTGGTCGAGTTGGCCCAGCTCTCGGACCCCGGGCTGGTCCTGCAAGCGATCGCGTCCGCCCTCGGCGTCCGGGAACAGCAAGGCCATGCCTTGCTGGACATGCTCAGGGGTTACCTGCTGGCCCGGAACTTGCTGCTGGTTATCGACAACTGCGAACACCTGCTCGATGCGTGCGTGGTAGCCGTGACCGAGCTTCAGACCAGCGTGCCGGGCCTGACGGTCCTGACCACCAGCCGCGAGCCCCTGGGGGTGGCCGGCGAGGTTACCTACCGCGTGCCGTCGCTCTCGCTGCCGGAGCCCGGGCGGAAGAGCAAGCCCGAGCAGCTGCTGCAGTACGAGGCAGTGCGCTTGTTTGTGGAGCGGGCGCGCGCCGTGCTGCCCGGCTTTGAGCTTAGCGAGCAGAACGTGGCGGCCATCACGAAGATCTGCCGCCGCCTGGACGGCATTCCGCTGGCGATCGAGCTGGCTGCCGCGCGCATGCGTGTGCTCTCGGCCGAGCAGATCGCGGCGCGCCTCGACGATCACTTCAAGCTGCTGACCGGCGGCAGCCGCAGCGCTCTGCCGCGCCAGCAGACCCTGCAAGCCCTGGTCGACTGGAGCTATAACCTCCTGTCAGACGCAGAATGCGTTCTCCTGCGCCGGCTCTCGGTTTTCGCTGGCGGTTGGAGCCTCGAGGCGGCCGAGCAGATTGCCGGCTTCGCGCCAACGGATGCGCCGGCCGCTTCCAGGCTCGCCGGTCAGGCGACGCCGTCGGACGTGGAAGAGGCCGGCCTGGACGTTCTGGATTTACTGGCGCGGCTGGTTGATCGCTCGCTGGTGCTGGCGGACACCCAAGCCGGCGAGGCGCGCTACCGCCTGCTGGAGATGATCCGCCAGTATGCGCGCGAGAAGCTGCAGGCGGCCGGCAAGTCCACGCCGGTGCGGGACCGCCATCTGCAGTTCTACCTCTCGATGGTCCAACGGATGGGTGGCGAGTTCATGGGCTGGGAGCGTGTCGACCTGCTCGTGCCCGAGGAAGACAACCTGCGCACGGCGCTGGAGTGGGCCACAGCCACCCGGCCACTGGACGCCGTACGGCTGGGCAGCGGTCTGATCGACTACTGGGTCAGCCGAGGTCTCGCCTCCGAAGGCCGACGCCGCCTGAGCGAGGCTCTCCAGGAAAGCTGCCAGGAGCCCCTGGCGGACGATGAAGAGTCGGAGTTGCGCGGCAGGATCTGCGCGCGCGGCCGGGCCCGCTTGGGTTACTTGCACTACGCACAGGGCGACTACCTCGCCGCGCGCGCTAGCCTCGAGGAAAGCCTACCCGGAGCCCGCGACGTGGGCGCACGGGGGACCCTCTGCTATGCCCTGGGCCTGTTGGGAATGGTGGACGCCCTGCTCGGCGACTTCCCGGCCGCCCAGGCGGCGGCCGGCGAAGCGCTGCGGCTGGCGCGCGCCTTGCCTGATAGGCGATTCCTGGGATTCGCCCTCTACGCGAGCGGCGAGGTGGCCGGGCAAGCGACCGCTGACCAGAGCGATGCGCGCGCCCTGTTTGCCGAGTCTCTGCGCGTCTGGCGGACCGAGGGCGGACAGATGGGCGAGGCGTTGGCGGTCTGGGGGCTTGGCATGGCCGCCTACCGCCAGGGCTTTTATGACGAGGCCGCCGACCGGTTCCGGGAGAGCATGACCATCCGCGATGCGATGCATGACCGGACGTCAATGAACGTGGCGCGCAGCGCGCTGGCCGACGTCGCCCGTCAGCAAGGCCGCTTCGCGGAATCCGCCGCACTCTATCGCGAGACGCTTGCCCAGTGGCGGCAGATAGGCAACCTGGGTGCGGTCGCGCGCTGCATGGAGTGCCTCGGCTTTCTGGCAGCCGCGCAAGCCGAAGCCCAGCCGCCAGAAGCCCGGACCGGGTCTGAGCCGGATGCCCGACTTACCGAAGCTGCCCGGCTCTTGGGGGCTGCCCAGGCCCTGCGCGAGAGCGGCGCAGCTTCGCCGATGACGGCCGAGGAAACGGTCGAATATGAGCGCTTGGTGCCCGCCGCGCGCGCCCTTGGAGACCCGATCGCCTTTGACGCTGCCTGGAACGAAGGTTGCACAATGACCGCCGCAGAGGCCGTCGAATATGCGCTCTGTGGTGACTTCGGTTGAGTTCCATGCCCGCTTAGCGCTCGCTTTGGGATCGCAATCGAGCGGAGGGACTATGGTTTGCAGCGTCTGGCATACGATGCCAGCGTTAACCGACAGCAGCCATGATTTCCGCCGCGCGCAGGCAGGACACGAAATGCCCCGGCTCGGTCTGAGCAAGTTGTGGCTCTTCCCGCGCGCAGCGGTCAATGGCCCAATCGCAGCGCGGCCGGAACGGGCAGCCTGGGGGGATATTGATCGGGTTCGGCGGTTCGCCCTTGATCGCTGGCGCTTTGGCACGCTGCCGGGGATTGATCTCGGGCGCGGCCGCCAGTAATGCCTGCGTGTAGGGGTGGGTCGGTCGCGCAAAGAGCACGTCAGAGGCGGCCAACTCCACGATGCTTCCCAGGTACATGACGGCCACGCGGTGGCTGACGTAGCGCACCAGGCGAAGATCGTGCGTGATGAACAGCATCGTCAGGTTGAGCCGGGCCTGCAGTTCCATCAGCAGGTTTATCACCTGCGCCTGGATCGAAACGTCCAGCGCCGACACCGGCTCGTCGGCGACGATAAACTCTGGATTGACCGCCAGCGCCCGCGCGAGACCCACCCTCTGGCGCTGCCCGCCGCTCAGTTCGTGCGGGTAGCGATCTGCTATGCCCTCCTCCAGCCCGACAATGCCGAGCAAGGAAGCCACCCGTTCCTGCACCTGCTCGCCCTTGCAGATCCCGTGCACCAGGCAGGCTTCGGCCAGCATGTCACGGATGCTCATTCGCGGGTTCAGGGAGGAGTAGGGGTCTTGAAAGACCACTTGCATCTTGCTCCGAAGGTTCCGCAAATCGGCGCCACCGGCCCTGACGAAATCCTGGCCCTTGAACAGCACCTGTCCTCTGTCGGGCTCGTAGAGCCGCAAAATACAGCGGCCCAGGGTCGTCTTGCCGCAGCCGCTCTCTCCCACCAGACCCAGGCACTCGCCGGGCTGGATGTCGAGATTCACGTTGTGCACGGCACGCAGCACGTCCGCCTTGCGGCCCAGCAACTGGCGTACGATGGACTTGCCCAGCACAAAGGACTTGCTGAGATCCCGCACTTGAACGAGCGGGCCGCCATTGGTGGACGCCTGACGGGGGATCCTTGCGGGCTGGCTCACTGCCATATCTCCTCGAACTTAATGCAGGCCGAGTAGTGTCCCACGCCTGCCGGCCGCAGAGGTGTCTGGGCCGCGCGGCATGCCTCGTCGGCATAACGGCAGCGCGGCTCGAAGGGGCAGCCCGTCGCCAGGTTGAGCAGGTTCGGAGGCTGGCCCGGGATCGGAACCAGCGGCCTGACTCGCGAGTAACCGGAGGGTATCGATTCCATCAATCCGTGGGTATATGGGTGGCGGCTGTGCTCGAATAATTCGACGACCGGTGCCAGCTCCATGATCCGTCCGGCATACATCACCGCCACTCGATCGCACAACTGGGCCACCACTCCCAGGTCATGCGTGACCCAGACCACGCTGGTGCCCATCTGCTGCTGCAGATCCTGGACCAGCCGGATGATCTGGTCCTGGATGGTGACGTCGAGCGCAGTCGTTGGCTCGTCGGCCAACAGGACTTTCGGCCGGCAGGCCAGCGCGATCGCGATCATCGCCCTCTGCCTCATCCCGCCGCTGAAATTGTGGGCGTATTCTCTGATGCGCCGTTCGGGGGCCGAGATGCCGACCATTCGCATCAGCTCGACTGCCCGCCGCTCCGCCAGCCCACGCGAGACGGCCTCGTGTTGGCAGATGGTCTCGACGATCTGTTCGCCGATGGTCAGCACGGGATTCAACGCCGTCATCGGCTCCTGCAGGATCATCGAAACGTCGGCGCCGCGGTAGGCTGTCACCCAACTCTCCGGCCAGGCCAGGATGTCTTCGCCCCGATAGTAGATGTGCCCGCCGACGATCATGCCCGGTGGCGGCACCAGTCGCATGATCGAGCGGCAGGTCATGCTTTTCCCGCTGCCGCTCTCGCCCACCAAACCCAGGACCTCTCCTTCGCCGACCGTGAACGACACCCCGTCCACCGCCCTGACGACCCCATCCTGGAATCGGAACTGCATCTTGAGGTCTTCGATATTTAGAACGGCCGTCATAGGCCAGCCTCTCTCTGATTGCCCTGCATCCCGCCGCCGGCTTACCGCTGTCGCCGTCCGAGCAGGACCGAGATGCCATCGCCGAACATGCTGAAGGAAATGCCGACGACGGCGATCGCAACACCGGGTGATACCGATAGCCAGGGCTCCGACGTGATGTATTCCCGCGCATCGGCAATCATGCCGCCCCACTCGGGCGTGGGAGCCTGCACCCCCAATCCGAGGAAGCCGAGCGACGAGCCCGCCAGAATGCACATCACGACGTCGGACATGGCGAAAATGATCGCCGGCGTGATCACGTTGGGCAGGAGGTGGCGAAACATGATCCGCCAATCGCTGTAGCCCATCGCCCTGGCCGCCAACACGTACTCCTGATTCTTGGCGATCAAGATCTCGCCGCGAATGATCTTGGCGTATGCCATCCAGCCGACCAGGATCAGCGCGATGAACATATTGCGGATGCCTGGCCCCAGGATGGCCAGGATCGAGATCACCAGCACGTAGAAGGGGAAAGCCACGCTGATGTCCACGATGCGCATCAAGACGTTGTCGATCCACTTGCCGTAGTATCCGGAGACGGCCCCGACCGCCGCCCCGAAGATAAAGGGGAAGATTACCGAAATGACCCCGATGGCCAGATCGATGCGCGTGGCATAGAGGATCCTCGAGAATATGTCGCGTCCGAACTTGTCGGTGCCAAGCAGATGGACGCCCCCAGGCGCTTGAAGGCGCACCGTGTAATTCTGTTCCAGGGGGTCGTACGGCGCGATCGACGGGCCGACGAAAGCCAGGCCCACGATGATTGCTACCAGCAAGGTCCCAAACACCAGCGACGGGTTCTTTCGGACCAGGCGCACTGCACCGCTCCAAAACGGCGCCTTGGGCGCCATCGTGCCCTTCAAGGCAACAGTTGTCACGATGGCCTCCTCACAGCCTCACCCTTGGGTCGAGGAACGAGTAGATGATATCGTTCAGCAGGTAAACGAGCGAGACGAGGATGCCAAACGTGAGTGTCAGGCCCTGCACGACGGGGTAATCCCGGCCCTGGATCGCCGTCACCATGGTGAAGCCGACCCCCGGCAGGGCGAAAACCGTCTCTATGATCACCGACCCGCCCACCAGCCAGCTAAGCTGCAATCCGAGGATGGTGAGAGTCGAAACCATCGCGTTCCGAAGGACGTGCTTGATCAGCACCAGGCGCTCGGTCAGCCCTTTGGCCCACGCGAAGACCACGTGGTCTGAATTGAGCGTCTGGATGATCCCGTCGCGGAAGTTCCTCGTCAGGACTGCGGTGAGATGCAGCGACATGGTGAGCGCCGGCAGAAAGAGGTAGCGCAGTTGCTCCGGCAGGGTGCGTCCGGACCCGCCGACGGGGAACAGGTGCAGCTTGACGCCGAAGATGATCAGCAGCAGGATCCCGATCCAGAACCCCGGTGTGGACAGCACGGTCACCGAAACCGCCCGTATGACCTGGTCAACCGGACGGTCTTTGTTGAGCGCCGCCACCAGGGAGAGCGGGATCGTCATGGCGATGGCCAGCACCATGGCGTAGGCGGCCAGGGTCAGCGTGAGGGGCAGCCGGCGCTGGATCAGCTCGACTACCGGGATCCGATTCACCAGCGAGTCCCCCAGATCGCCCTGGATAGTATTCTTGACGAATAATTCGAACTGGACGTAGAGCGGCTTGTCCAGGCCGAGATGCGCGTTGAGCTTCGCCACGTTTTCCGGGGTGGCTTTCAGGCCCAGCATGATCGTCGCCGGATCGCCCGGGATCAGGTGCGCCATCAGAAAGACGAGGACTGTGATCACGATGACCGTGGGGATCATCTGCAGCAGGCGGCCGATGATAAAGGCGACTCTATCCACGCAGCCCTCCGGGTTTTGTGCGCTTCGGCAAGAAAACTGATCCCTGCGGCCAGAGGGTGCGGCCGAAGCCCGCCTTCGGCCGCAGGGATCAAGACCGCGTTATTGGCTCAGCCAGGTGCCTTTCCAGACGTACCACCCCAGCGGGATCATGTAGAAGCCCTTCACGTTGTTGTTGACGAACGTGACGAACGGGGTGTGGTAGAGCAGGATGGCCACGGCGTCGTCGTTGAAGAGCTGCTGCATCTGGTAGTACATATCGCAGCGCTTAGCCGGGTCGAGTTCTACCTTGGCCTTGGCAGCCAGGTCCAGGACCGTCGGGTTGGACCAGCCGCTGTGCATCGCCGGGTCGACCATCGCCCAGCCCGCTAACTCGCCGTTGTCGTTGATGTCGTTGGTCCACTGGTACCCGGAGATGATCTCTTCCTGGTTGTTAGTGTTCAACTGGCTCAGCAGACCACCTTCCATCTCCTGAATTTCCACATTGATGCCGATCTTGGCCCACATGTCCTTGGCCATGGTCGCCTGATCGCGACCGATCACGCGCCCTGCCGGCACCTGGATGTGGATCCCGCTGAAGCCGTCCGGGTACTTCGACTCCTTCATCAGTTGCTTGGCCTTTTCCAGGTCGTATGGGAAGCCGGTCAGATTGGGATTCCAGCATGGACTGCCCTTGGGGAAAATCGAGGTGGCCAGTTCGCCATTGCCGGACAGCACCGCGTTCAGCATGGCCTGCTTGTCGAGCGCATAGTTCATGGCCTGGCGCACCTTGACGTCGTCCAACGGCGGGATGCGATGGTTCAATTCGAGCCAGTAGCTCTGCGTCGATGGCCAGAGGGTCACCGTAGCCTTGGGATCACTCTTGAGCCCCGCGATCTGGCTGAACGGGACGCCGTAGGTGCCGTCCTGATCGCCCGATTGTACCTGCAGAGTGCGGGTGGTATCTTCCGCCACCTGCTTGATTTCAACGCCGTCGAGGTAGGGCAGCGGTTGTCCATCGGCGCCCATTTCCCAGTAGTTCGGGTTTTTCTTCAGCGTCATGTAGTCGCCAACCACCCAATCGGTCACCATGAAGGGCCCTGTGCCGATAGGTTTCTTGAAGAAGTTGTAGGTGTCGCCGTCCTTGCCGGCGGCCTCAACTGCTTTCTGGGGCACGATCTCGTTGCTAAAGAGTGCCATGTCCGATAGGAACTCGGACGACTGTTCTTTCAGCGTGATCTTGACGTTTTCGCCGTCGGCCTCGATGGTGTCGACACCGGCCAGGCTCCAGCTCCAGGGGCCTTCGTTCTGCGCGCGCTGCAGCGAGAACACCGCATCGCCGGCGGTCACCGGCGTGCCGTCGTGGAACGTAACCCCTTGCCGCATGTGGAAGGTGTACACCAGCCCATCTGGCGAGATCGTCCACTTGTCGGCCAACGCAGGTTCGATGTCCAGGCCGTCCGGGGTTACCCTGACCAGGCCCTCGAAAACGTTAACCGCCACCCAGATATCCTGGTTGGCCTCGGACCACACCGCATCCATGTTCTCGGGAGCGGCCCCAACCGCCCACTTCAAGATCCCGCCGCGCTTGGCGGCGCCGGCCGCGGCCGGCTCCGCTGCAGCGGCAGCAGCAGTAGGCGCAGCCGCTGCGGGCGCAGCAACTGCGGGCGCGTTGCCGGCTGCGGGCGCAGGAGCCGCCGGGGCGCATCCGGCCGCGAAACTGCCAAGCATGACCACTAAGAGCAGAGTTCCGATCGTGATTCGGGAGCGTTTGCCGTCTGACATGTCTTCCTCTCCTTGGAGCGAGTATTGCTGCCGTGATCGACCGTCAAGTCTGGGGCAAGCACCGATGGCTACCTTACTCACCTCCCTTCTCGCACGGTTTCCGTGGCGCTCTACAAAGACATTCTTGCTGACAATTAGGGCGACGCTATATGGGTAGGCACCGAGAGTCGCTAGTGGCGAGTGGCATGGGGCACGCGGCATGGGGCATGCGGCTGCGACACAGGACACGCGACGCTCGGTCCGCTCAAAGGCTGGCTGCCGCTGGCGAGGCCGAAAGATGGTAGCATGGGTTACAATGTATGTCAAACGCTTGCGCCTGTCGATCGTCTGCCGCAGCCGCTATCAGCGGCTGCGGCAGCCCTTCGCCCATAGCCCGTTTTCGGTGAGCGTCTCATTCCTCGTGGCTGGCGACGCGCGCGTGTTCGATCAGCACGTTGCCCGGCCGGACTACCGGGCTGGTGCGAATGACGGTGATGATCCCGTCCACCTGGGATTTGATCTCGGCGAGCGGCTGGCCGAAGTAGTCTCGCACCTGGCCGATCATCTGCCCTTTCGCTACGGTCTCCTGAAGCTTCACTGCCGGATACCACATGCCTTCCAGCTCGCTGCGGATAGCAGCGTAATCTTCCAGGTAGGTGCGTTTCACGGTGTCCACGACCTGGCCCTGCGACATGCCGAGGTGCACCAGGATATTGCGCAGTCCCACCAGGTGAGTTTCGGCGTCGGCCAGATCGAGGATCCCCTGCTGTCCCGCCTCGCAGAGGATCGCCGGCTTGCCGCGCATCGCCGTCACGCCAAATGCGCTGTGTGGATCCTTGAGCGGGCGGACGGCGATCAGCGGGATGTTGTAGGCGACGGCCATCGCCCGGATCTTCGCGTCGACCTCCGCCTCGCCGGTGACGGGGCAGAAGGCCCAGGGCGTCAAGGCCTCGGGGATGTCACCACCGTGCAGCTCGACGAAGTAGTCCGTCTTGCTCAGCACTTCCTGGTCAAAATAGTAGGCCATTGCCTCGCCGAACGTGCCAATTGGGCTGCCCGGAAAAGTGGACATGGGGTTCTTGCCATCGTGCGGCACCACGAACCCCAGGTTGTTGGCGAAGGCGGGCAGGTTGTAGATCATCCCCACGCGCAGCGTGCCGCGCAGGCGGGAGGCATCTACCTCGTTGAAGAGGCGGATCGCCGCCTCGATCCCGGCGAATTCGCTGCCGTGCATGCCACCCAGCACGGTCAGCGTCGGTCCGTCGGCAGCACCATGGACGGTGCCGACCGGAAAGCGGATGGGCTCACCGGTGTTTCGGTACTTGAACTCCAGCCATCCCTTCTCTTTCATACCAGGCGTTGGCGACATATGCTCCCCCTTTCTCCTAAGTCCGTTCTCCTTGCGAGAACCGGATCACCTCCGCAAAGTTGCCGATGCGGGCCAGGTTGTTGGTCTCCATCGAGCCGTCGTACGTCAGGTTGATCCAGGGCTTGCCGTAGCGGCTGCTGAGCTTCTCCGACATCGCCGCCACGATCCCACCGGGCATGCAGCCGTGAGGCATCACCGAGATCGCCCCGGCGAACCCCGGCTGCTCCATCCACTCGATGGCGCTGCCCAGGCTGAGCACCGCCTCACTCCCGCACGACGGTGCCAGCCAGCGACCGGAGAGCTTCAGCAGCTCGGCCGTGGACAGCTCACGCTCGCCGGCCAGGTCACCGCACAGGGCGGCAACGACACGCTCGTCGCGCTCCTGGACCAGTTCCTTGAGATAGGCGCTCGCCATCTTCAGCCACCTGTGGTCCTGGCCGGCATCTTCGACGTTGCGGAAGGCGACGTACTTGAACCACTCCCCCAGGGGCGATATCACGACTTCCAACCCGGCCGCCTCGCACACGCCCACCAGGTCCGAGTTCGAGAAACGATTGGCTCGCAGGAAGATCTCGCCGTTGATCCCCACCCGCGGCCGGCGGGGCAACGCCGGGTCGATCAGCGCCCGGAAGTCGGCCGTCGCCTGCCGCATCACCTCGCTCGGATTTTCCTTGCCCCGCACCCGGCCGGCGATCCGCTGGGTGTACTCTGCAAACAGCAAATCCGTCTCCCCAGCTTGCCTTTCGTAGGGCCGCACGCGCCAGAGCAGCTTCTGCAGGTAGTCCATGGCTACGATCCCTTGCCAGGCCAGGCGCTCGAAGCCCGGGCCGAGACCCAGGTCCCGGTAGGCGCTGTTCGAGACAGTGGAGCGGATGGTCAGGTGGATGCCCATTTCCTGCAGCGCGTGCATCTGTTCGGTGGCATACTTGCCCAGGCGGCACGGGCCGTACGAGCCGGCCATGAAACCTTCGCAGTCCTTGAGGTCTCCGTTCATCTCGTGGTGGGCGCGGATGAAGTCGCCCAGGCTGACCCGGTAGGGCAGGCACTCAACGCCCGAGGTGACCTGGTTTGCGTAGAGCAGGTTGCGCTCGTCGGGCTCGGGCAGGACGCGTGCCCTGGCCCCGCAGGCCTCGAAGGCCGCGCACAGCACCTCGGCGTGCGGAGCCATGCGAGGTAGCAGGAGCGTCCGGCCGGCGCCGACGACCGCCGTGGTGCCGCGATAGACGTCGCGAAGTGGGGCGGCTGCCCGGCTCGCCGACCAGCGGGCGTGGCCCTGGATCGTGTCGACGAAGGCCTCCAGCCGGGTGACGATGCCGGCCTCGGCCGCGTGCTCGTCGATCTCGAGCTGGCCCAGCGGCTTGGACCCCATGATATCCTCGACCAGGCGCAGGATGAAGGAGTTCGGGCCGCAGCCGAAGTTGGTCAGGGCCAGGCCGTATAGGTGCGGATCGGCAGCGGTCAGGGCCGCGGCGGCGATCAACTTGCTCTCGTACTGCCAGTAGGGACGATCCGAATATTGCTTGGGGTCCACGCTGGCCAGGGGCAGGAAGTCCAGCGGCAGTGGGGTCACGCCGAGCTGGGCCAGCTTCTCGGCGATGCCCAGGTTGGCCCCGGCGTCCTGCGACATGTAGGCGCGCGCGAGCAGGACCACCGCCAGCCGATCGCGGCCTCGGGCCTGTACCTCTGCCAGCCGCCTGGCGCCCAGCTCGGCCAGGTCTGCCTGAAAACGCTCCTGCGCTGCCAGCCCGGCCTGTGCGGCCAGCCGGCCTTCGCGCCGGCCAAAGCCCAGCTGCACTGCGGCGTCTGCCAGGCTGCGCAGGGCCGGCTCCGGACCGCGGCTGAGATCGATAGCCGGCGCGAGCAGCCGGCTTTCCAGGTTGAGGGCCGCACGTACGATGAAGGGTGAGGCCTGCACCAGCGGGCAGGAGTAGCGTTGGTTCTCATCCCCGTCCTTGGCTCCCAGGCGCAGCAGCGATGGGTAGAGTATGAAGGGGGCTGCGCCCTTGCGGTCGCCCTCGCCGGCAACCAGGGCGGCGACGTGTCCATGCAGCAGCTTGAGCGGGAAGCAGCTATCGGTGTAGCTTAGCTCGACCGCCTGCTCCATGATCTGTTTGTCGGTCGGCGGAGAGAGCACGGCGCGCGCACCCAGCGCCTTGAGGAAACCCAACAGCAGGGGCGCATAGTCGTACACCAGCAGCGCGCGCGGGATGGCCACGACCGGGCCGGCCGCGTCCTGCGGCGCCTGCTCCGGCTCCAGGTCGCGGAACAACAAGCGGGCGCGCTCGTCGAAGAGCGTCTCCCGGTGTCCGATCGGACCTCGGCCGCCACCGTCGCCCTTCACCCCGCCGTTCTGCGCCGCAACACGCGCTTTGACACGCTCACCGTCGCCTCGGGCAGCGTCCGCCCGTGCCCCTCCCGTACCGCCGGCCCTGTCATGCTGAGCGGCGCCCTCGGCCACATTCTCCCTACCGCCGGCCCTGTCACGCTGAGCGGCGTCATCGACCCCATTCTCCCTACCGCCGGCCCTGTCATGCTGAGCGGCGCCCTCGGCCCCACTGTCCCTACCGCCGGCCCTGTCACGCTGAGCGGCGCCCTCGGCCCTACTCTCCCTACCACTCAAACCAGCGAAGCATCTCTCCTGGGCCCCTTCTAGTGCTTCCCCAGCCGTAATTGCTTCCCTGCCACGCGCCGCCGCCGGCCTTGGCTGCCCGGCCCCGTCCGGCTCCGCGGCCTCGTCGAGCTCGCCGGCAGCGACCACCGCCGTCGCGCCCACCTGGTCGTAGCGGTCGCAGCGGCTGCCGTAATAGGTGGCAGGCTCGCCGGGCGACTGCATGCGCGTGATCGCGCAGTTGTTGGGGCAGGCCTGGCACGTAAAGTTGGTCAGGCGGGGTTGTGAGGCGACGACCGTCGCGAAACCCTTGAAGCGCGAGCGCCGCCCGGTCGCCGGCGTAAGGGCCTCCGCTCCCAGCAGCGCCTCGCGTGCCAGCAGTGCCGCGCCGATAGCGCCGCTGACCTCCTTGTGCTCCGGCACGATCAGGGTCTTGTCGGGCAGTTGGCTGCGGAACGCCGCGACCACGGCCTCATTGTAGAAAACCGCGCCGGTGAGGACGATCTTCTGCCCCAGCTTGCGATTGGCCACAACTTTCGAGAGATAGTTGCGCGCCACCGCCACCGCCAGGCTGGCGGTGATCACTTCCAGCGGCGCGCCGGCTTGCTGGGCCGCGGAGACGGCCTGGGCCATGAAAGCCGCGCAGCGCGTGCCCAGGTCCATCGTGTGTGGAGCGGCAAACGCCAGCCGGGCGAACTGGCCGTTCTTGACAGACACACCCAGCAGCTCGGCGAGCTCGTCGATGAAGCTGCCCGTGCCCGCGGCGCAGGCCTTGTTCATCTGGTAGTCGACCACCACGCCGTTCCGTTTCAGGACCAGCTTGGAATCCTGGCCGCCGAGCTCGATGATGTCGGCATCTGGCTCGATCTCGGCTGCGGCGCGGGTCTGGGCCGTGATCTCATTCTTGACCAGGTCGGCCCCGATGAAGCTCCCCACCAGGTAGCGGCCCGAGCCCGTCACTCCCACGCCGCGGATCGCGATCTCGCCGGCGCCTGCGGTCAGCAGGCCCTCGAACAGTCCCTTGACGGCATCAATCGGCCGGCCGGCCGTCATCAGGTAATGCTTGGCCAGCACGTGACCCCGGTCGTCGACGATGGCGGCCTTGGTGCTGGTGGAGCCGACGTCCACGCCCAGGTAACCCGCCTTCGCCCCATTCCCGTTCCGGCTGCCGGCGATCGCGGGCTTGAGGCTGTCCCGACCGGGCTCGGGGGCAGGCAGGGGTGGCAAGGGCAGGAAGGCGCGGCTGCCCTCTTCCTCGGGCAGCCGGGTGACGTGCGCCGAGTGGCCGCGCGCAAGCAAGGCCGCGCCGCGGGCCTCGACGTGCAAATAACCTTCGCTGACCGCCACCTGGACCGGGTGACCGTTGCGGGTGGAGAGCACCTCGTCGAGCGCCCTCACGAACGCCCCGTTGGCGGCCAGGCCACCGGCCAGATAGATCGGTTCCGCAAACGGGCCGCGTGTTAGCGAAGCCACCATCCGGGCGATGCTCTCGCATAGGGCGTAGAGCATCTGGCTGACCGGCACACCCTTTTGCTGCAGGTGGATCAGATCCGACTTGGCGAAGACGCTGCAGCGGGCGGCAATGCGTGGTGGGCGACCCTTGCACTGGGACGCCAGCACGCCAAACTCGTCCAGGCTGATGCCCAGCCGGCCGGCTTGCTGCTCCAGAAAGCGACCCGTGCCCGCCGCGCAGAGCGGGTTGGTGTTCACCTGCCAGGGCCGGCGTAGGCCGTCCTGCAGGCGGATTACCAGCGAGCTCTGCCCGCCCACCTGGATGATCGTGCGCGCGTCGGGGTGGCTCGCCAGCACGCCCGCCGCCAGAGCAAGCGAGCTGCTGTAGACGCTCCAGCCACCGCCGGCAGGGATGAGCCCCTTCCCGGCGCCGGAGACCCCGGCCGAGGCGATGTCCGCGAGCCGCCACTGGCGATCGAGCCGGTCGAGCAGGGCGTTGACTGCGGAGTGCGGACTGGCAGTGATCGGTTGGGCGTCGGCAAGCAGCACGCTGCCGCCAGCGTCACATAGGCTCAATTTGACGTTGACCGAGCCAATATCGAGGCCGAGGGAAGCGGTACCTGGCATTGATGGCCCTCGCTTAGGGGTGGAATACTGCCTTTGAGCAAACGTCATCAGCAGACGGAAGGGCCGCTTTGCCCCGGGGTGGACGCGACGCTGCGACAGGGGCTTAGTGTACATCACAATGCAGGCAAAGGCACGTTGCGAGGGCGGTGGTGCTAACCGGACCGGCCGTCGCGCTCGCGGTCCGCCGGCTGCGGCGGCCTGCGGCTGAGGAAAGCCGCGCCGACGCCGAGCACGGTCAGCACGCTGAGCACCCCCGCGGCGACGAGTGGCAAGCGCGTGCCGAACAGGGCATCCAGCGAATCGAGGCCGGGCCCGGTCAGGGCAATGGCGACCGCCACCGCCAGGTTGGTCAAGGGCAGCTCGTAACCGCCCTTGGTGTTCCAGGGCCCCTTCGGCCAGTGGACACCGAAGGCCGCCACCACCATGCTGGCCGCGATGCCGAGCGAGCCGAGCGGGCTGAGGAAGCCCAGCGCCAACAGCAGCCCGGAGGTCTCTCCAAGGCTGGAGGCGATCGCCCACAACGCCGGCTGCCGGAAGCCCATGCGCGCCAGGTTCTGCTCGTGCTTGCGCAGCCCAGGTCCGCCGAACCAGCCGAACAGCTTCTGCGTGCCGTGGCCAAACAGAAAAAGCCCCACGACGAGGCGCAAGATCAAGAGACCGAGATCAGCCATCTGTATGCCTTCCATCGGGGCGGACGCCCCCCAGCCAGCCAAACTCCGCAATCCAAGACTGTCACCCCGCCCGGTGTTTGTCCATAGGCAACCTTCCAACTGGCGGGCGGCGAAAGCCGGTTGTGCAAAACTGCACCCCCTAACGCCACTCAGAAGCTGAGAAGACCTCCTTTGACAGGGCGCCGGACGCGTCGTATGATGGCCGGGATCACTCACATCAGGCTCACTCGGACGCGGCAACAGCGGCTGTCCATCGGAAGGAGATGTCTGCGATGCTAGCCGTAACAATGCCCGGGAACTCGCGCATCGAGGTCAAGGATCTGCCGATGCCGGAGCTCGAGCCGGGCGAAGTGCTGCTGAAGATCGGCGCATCGGCCATCTGCGGAAGTGAGGAGGTAGACGATGATCGAGTTGGGTGCGTCGACACTTGGCTTCCGTCACGATTCACTGGACGTGGCGCTTGACACGATCAGCGCCCTGGGCTTCCGGAAAGTCGACCTTCTGATGATCAGCGGGTACTGTCCGCATTTCAATCCGCTGACCGCCGGCGCCTCCGAGAAGGAGGCGCTCAAGGCCCGTCTGGCCAGGCTCGGCCTGTCGGTCGCCACGCTCAACACCGGCGAGGGCCTGTTGGGCGTCCCCGCGCAGCGTGATCTGCTGCTGGAGTACGCGCGGGCCTCCCTGGACCTGGCCCGCGAGCTCGGTGCCTACGCCATCACGATCCAGTCCGGGATCGAGCCGCCCCCGGGCCGATGGTCGGAGGTGGCGCACCAGGTGGCTCCCGACATTCGGGCGCTTGGCGACTACGCCCGCGACCGCGGATTGGACCTGACCCTCGAGCTGCACAAGACGATGCTGATGTCCAACAGCCGTGAGGCGCTCGATCTGATGGCGATCGTCGACCACCCGAACGTCGGCGTCGCCCTGGATCCCAGCCACATCACTTACGCCGGGGAGCTTGCCGATGAGGTGGCCTGCGACTTGGGCGCCTGGGTCAAGCACGTCCACCTGCGCGACGGCCGCGGCAAGAGCATCCTGGTGGTGCCGGGGGACGGCACGGTCGATTTCGTCGCTTTGGCGGGAGCCCTGAAGTCCATCGGTTACGAGCGCAGTGCCGTCATCGAGCTGGAGTACGAGTTCGCCAGGGCGGAGACGGTGCGCGCCGACCTGGCGCGCTCGAAGGCGCTGCTCGAGCAGGCCTTCGCCGCCGCCGCATGAAGCCAGGTCCAACCACAGCCGGGGGGGTACCTGGTGAACCCCTCCCAGAGAGCGGGATCGAGGAGGCAAGCGGTGCTAAACTGGGGTTTGCTGGGCGCGGGCGAGATCGCCCGCGTGTTTGCCAACGGAATGCGTTTTTCCAAGACGGGCCGCATCGTCGCCATCGCCAGTCAGAGCGCAGGCAAGGCAGAGGCGCTGGGTGGCGGCTTCGCGATCCCCAAGCGCTATACGGGCTATGAGGCCCTGTTAGCCGACGACGAGGTGGAGGCCGTCTACATCTCGACCATCCACCCGTTCCACGCCGATGTGGCCATCCGCGCGGCACGCGCCGGAAAGCATATCCTGGTCGAGAAGCCGATGGCCATGAATCGCGGGCAGGCGTCCGCCATGATCGAGGCCGCGCGCGCGGCCGACGTCTTCTTGATGGAAGCCTTCATGTACCGCTGCCACCCGCAGACGCAGAAACTGGCCGAATTGGTGCGCGAAGGCGCCGTCGGCCGCGTGCAGATCGTGCGGGCCGTTTTCAGCTTCGGCGCGCCATTCGATCCGGCCAGCCGGGCCTACAACAAGGCGATGGCCGGCGGCGGGATTCTCGACGTCGGCTGCTACGTGGCCTCCATGACGCGCCTGCTGGCCGGCGCGGGGCTCGGCAAACCCTTCGCCGACCCCACCCAGGTCAAGGGCTGCGGCGTCCTTGGCCCGACCGGCGTCGACCACTACGCGGCTGCTACGCTGGAGTTCGAGAATGGCATCCTCGGCGAGATCATCACTGGCGTCGCTTGTCGCATGCCCACCGAAGCGGCGGTCTATGGCGAGGAAGGCAGCCTGGTCGTCACGAACCCCTGGCTGCCGTCGAGCCCCTGCCGGACGGCGACCCGGCCCTTGCCGCTCGATACCCAGTTCCCGCCGGTGACGATCACGCTCCAGCGCTACGCCAGCCCGCAGCCGGAGCAAATCGTCATCCAGCCGGATCGTGACCTGTTCACTTATGAGGCGGATATGGTCGCCGCGCACATCGCCGACCGGCAAGCGCCGGCCATGACCTGGGGGGACACCCTAGGCAACATGGACTTGCTCGACCGCTGGCGGCGCGAGATCGGCCTGGTCTACGAGCAAGACTGACTGCATCCTGTGATAGGCTCACATTCCCACCGCCCGAGTGTCCCGCGCCCTACAGTCGGTGGCCGAAAACCGGTGCTAGATTGTCCTTGGCGGTCTCTCGCCGGATCTCACGGCCAGCCCCTGGGCGAGATTCCCCGGAAACGCTCTTGAGAGGTTACCACATGGTCAAGGATGCAGAACCCGGCGCAAAGTCAATGGCGGGGTGCGGCCCGCTGCGGATGTTGCCGGAAGATTTCTGGACGCATCGACGAGCCGCCAAGCGTGAGAGGCTGCTGAGTTGGCGGAGCTTGCTGGACGCCGCGATCGAGCAGTCAGGCGAGACGCCAGCGGGGACCGGCCCGGGCCGACCGGGCAAGCTCATGCGCGACGCTTTCTGGGCGCACCGTCGGGCTGCCCGCCGCGAGGAGCTGCTGGCCTTCCGCAGCCTCGTCGATGGTCTCATCCGCCGGCTGGAGCAGCCTTCGCCCGGCGAACCGGCCACCCGGATCGACGTCGCGTGATAGTCGCCGTTGGGCGGGCCGGCTGATGCGAATCATCCTTTACACCGGCAAGGGAGGCGTGGGCAAGACGAGCGTCGCGGCCGCGACCGCCCTGCGCTGCGCCCAGTTGGGCCACCGCACCGTGGTCATGAGCACCGACCCGGCCCACAGCCTCTCCGATTCGCTGGAGACCGACCTGGGCCCCGAGCCGGTCCAGGTCGCGCCCAACCTCTGGGGTCAGGAGGTGGACGTTTACTACTCGATGGGCCAACACTGGGCCGCACTGCAGCGCTATCTGGCAGCCGTATTCTCGTGGCGCGGCGTGGAGAACATGTTGGCCGAGGAGATCGCCGTCATCCCTGGCATGGAGGAGGGCGCCAGCCTGCTGTGGGTCGAGCAACACCGCCGTGAAGGCAAGTACGACGTCATGGTGGTGGATTGTGCGCCGACGGCCGAGACCCTGCGCCTGCTCAGCCTGCCGGACGTAGGGCGTTGGTGGTTCGAGCGCATTTTCCCGATCGGCCGCAGAGCCACCCTTACCCTGGCGCCCCTCGCCCGACCCTTGCTGGACAACATGCCGCTGCCCGACCGCGAGACGTTCGAGGCCGCGGCAGGCCTGTTCGACGAGCTCGACAAGGTCCATCAATTGCTGTCCGACCCGGACATCGCCTCGATGCGCCTGGTCGTCAACCCGGAGAAGATGGTGATCAAGGAGGCCCAGCGCACCTACACCTACCTGAACCTGTTCGGCTACGTGACGGATGCCGTCGTCTGCAACCGGGTCATGCCCGAGACCGTCGCCGGGGGCTATTTCGAAGCCTGGGTGGAAGCGCAGGCCAAATACCTGCAGCTGATCGAGGAAGCTTTCGCACCTCTGGCGGCTCGCACCGCCCCCTACTTCGAGCAGGAGGTGGTCGGCCAGATCATGCTGAACCGCCTGGCGGAGGCGCTGTTCGAGAATGAGGACCCGGCCGGCGTGTTTTTCAAGGGGCAAAGCTATCATATTGACCCAAGTGGGACCGGCTACGAGCTGGTCGTGCCGCTGCCGTTCAGCGAGAAGAAAGACGTGTCCCTGCTCCGCAAAGGCAGTGACCTGACCCTGCAGGTGGGGACTTATCGGCGCAACTTCATTCTGCCCCGCATCCTCGCCGGCCGCGAGACGCGCGGGGCCAGGTTCGAGAACCAGGCCCTGCACGTCCGCTTTGAGTGACGCCACCCGTCGCCTTCCTCCCGCGCGACTTCACCCAACGACCTTCGTGCATCTTCGTGTCACTTCGTGTCGTCCGCGTTCCACGCCGCCCTCCCGCGCCGGCTGCCACACCATCTGCTGGATGGCCCCCTTCATGATCCTGGGCCGGGCGATCCGCAACGCCGTCCGTTGGCCTCCCTGCGACTGGTGGCCGACCCTGCCAAATGCGGCGACTGCCAGACCTGCGTCGTCCACTGCCCGATGAGCCTGGACGTCAACGCCCTCGTGCACGCCGGCAGCATGGAGCACCGCGAGCGCATCCTCTGCGGCACCTGCGTCGACGGCTGCCCGAAGCACGCCATCCGCTACTGCCTCAGTGCCTTCTAGGGGTGACCTGGCCCGCCGGCAATGCCAGCTTTGAGCGCAAAGTCTGAGGGCAGGAGGTGCTGCAATGTGGTAGAATGACGGCATTCGCCCTGGCTCCGCTGGAGTGTCGCAAGCTGGCGGCGGGAGCAGATCGAAGGGCGCAGGCTTCCTTCCCGAGAGTGCAGGAGGTGCACGTGATCAAACGGCTGTGTGCCGAGAACTTCAAATCGTGGCAAGACACAGGCGACATGCGCCTCGCGCCCTTGACCGGATTGTTCGGCACGAATAGCTCGGGCAAGACGGCGATCTTGCAGTTGCTGCTCATGATGAAACAGACGGTTGAGTCTGCGGACCCGCGCGGGTGTTGCATACCGGCGATGAGCGCAGCTATGTGGACCTTGGGACCTTCTTCGATATCGTATACGGGCACAAGTTGCCCGGTTCCATCGTATTGGCGATAGACTGGACGCCCCCCAAGCCTCTGAGGATCGCGGACCCCGAGGCGCCGATCGGCAAGGCTCTCTTTACGGTCAACGAGCTGTCCTTCGAGACCACTGTGTATGCGACCAGCGACTTGGTTGTGACACGGGGGTTCACCTATGGCATCACATCGGGCGGCGCGAGATACAGGTTTGGCATGATCCGCAAAGATAAGAACGGGGACAAGGGTACTCAGGCCGATTACGACCTGATAGTCGAAGGTTACAGCCTGAAGCGCACGCGCGGCAGGCCCTGGCCCTTGCCACCCCCCGTCAAGACCTATGGGTTTCCCGATCAGGTCAACGCTTACTATCAGAATGCGGGCTTTCTTTCCGAGTTCGTACTGGCTTTTGAGCAGCTGTTCCAGAATATCCTCTATCTTGGTCCATTGCGCGAATATCCTCACCGGAGCTACGTGTGGGCCGGGGAGCAGCCACAGGACGTGGGAAGACGAGGCGAACTGGCCGTGCCTGCACTCCTGGCGGCACGAACCCAAGGAACGACTATCGGTAGGGGCCGTGGACGACGCCGTCAAACGGTTGATGAGCGAGTTGCCGAATGGCTGCGTGACCTGGGCTTGATCTACGACTTTGGGCTGCGGCCGCTCGCAGAAAACCGCAAGGAGTACGAGGTACGCGTGCAGCGCTCAGCCGGCGCTCCCTGGGTATTGATCACCGACGTAGGTTTCGGCGTGTCGCAGATCCTGCCGGTCCTCGTCCTGTGCTACTACGCCCCGGAGGGTGCGACGCTGATCTTCGAACAGCCCGAGATTCATCTGCACCCATCGGTCCAGGCCGGCCTCGCGGATGTCTTCATCGACGCGATCAAGACGCGCAAGGTGCAGATCATACTGGAAAGCCACAGCGAGCATCTCCTCCGCAGGTTGCAGAGAAGAGTGGCCGAAGAGGCCATTAGCGTGGAGCAAACCGCCCTGTACTTCGTGTCCGAAACGGGAGGGAAGTCTGAGATCGAGCCCCTGCAGATGAACCCGTACGGCAGTATCGTTAATTGGCCTGACAACTTCTTTGGAAACGAGATGGGCGACCTGGTCGCGATGACTGAAGCCGAGATGGAACGGCGCGGAGTCGGCCAGGAGACGTCAACGCAGTGAAGGTTGTGATCGATACCAATGTGGCTATTGTCGCGAATGGGAGGACCGATCAGGCCTCGCCCGCCTGCATCAGCCGCTGCGTTCGCGAACTCCTTGACACCCAACGTAACCGAGTACTAGTGCTGGACGATAGCTGGCACATCATGCGGGAATATCTTCATGGACTCCGACGGTCCAGGCAGCCTGGCGTGGGCGACGCATTCCTGGGTTGGGTGCTGACGAACAAGGACAATCCCCAGCGCTGTCATCAGGTGGCCCTGACGGAGGTATTCAGTCCCAGCGGGGAAAAATCCTTCGCCGAATTCCCAGCCGATCCTGATCTCGCTCGATTCGACCTCTCGGACCGCAAGTTCGTGGCTGTGGCACTCGCGGACCCGGACCATCCGCCCATTCTGAATGCTGTGGATTCCGATTGGCGTGATCATCACGTTGCCCTATCGAAGCATGGTGTCAGCGTCATGTTTCTTTGTCCTGACTCAGTGGCAGCACCCTGAGCCGCGGCCTCCACCGATCCGGGCGATACACGAGCAGAAGAATCGAGGCGCAAATGGCAACCACCAACCACGAACGCGTCGGCAAGGCCCTCGAGTTGCTGCGCGAGGGCCTGCAGCCGTTTGTCGAACGCGAAATGCGGGCCGCCTACGACAGCCAGTGGCTGAAGCAGGCCGGCTACAGCCACCAGGAAAACCTGCGCGGCGGCGACGACCCGGCCCTGAGCGATGCGCACGCCCTGCTGGTCATCATGTGGGACCACTGGAACGAGGCGTTCAATGATACGCTCGGCTTCTCCGAGCGCAGCCTGGTCAGCGAGCTGCGCGACTGGCGCAACAAGTGGGCCTATCAGCAGCTCTTTTCAGGCGACGACGCTTACCGCGCCCTCGCTGGCATGGCCCGGCCGCAGAGCCACCCTCACCCTGGCGCCGATCGCGCGACCCTTGCTGGACAACATGCCGCTGCCCGACCGTGAGACGTTCGAGGCCGCGGCAGGCCTGTTCGACGAGCTCGACAAAGTCCATCAATTGCTGTCCGACCCGGAAATCGCCTCGATGCGCCTGGTCGTCAACCCGGAGAAGATGGTTATCAAGGAGGCCCAGCGCACCTACACCTACCTGAACCTGTTCGGCTACGTGACGGATGCCGTCGTCTGCAACCGGGTCATGCCCGAGACCGTCGCCGGGGGCTATTTCGAAGCCTGGGTGGAAGCGCAGGCCAAATACCTGCAGCTGATCGAGGAAGCTTTCGCACCTCTGGCGGCTCGCACCGCCCCCTACTTCGAGCAGGAGGTGGTCGGCCAGATCATGCTGAACCGCCTGGCGGAGGCGCTGTTCGAGAATGAGGACCCGGCCGGCGTGTTTTTCAAGGGGCAAAGCTATCATATTGACCCAAGTGGGACCGGCTACGAGCTGGTCGTGCCGCTGCCGTTCAGCGAGAAGAAAGACGTGTCCCTGCTCCGCAAAGGCAGTGACCTGACCCTGCAGGTGGGGACTTATCGGCGCAACTTCATTCTGCCCCGCATCCTCGCCGGCCGCGAGACGCGCGGGGCCAGGTTCGAGAACCAGGCCCTGCACGTCCGCTTTGAGTGACGCCACCCGTCGCCTTCCTCCCGCGCGACTTCACCCAACGACCTTCGTGCATCTTCGTGTCACTTCGTGTCGTCCGCGTTCCACGCCGCCCTCCCGCGCCGGCTGCCACACCATCTGCTGGATGGCCCCCTTCATGATCCTGGGCCGGGCGATCCGCAACGCCGTCCGTTGGCCTCCCTGCGACTGGTGGCCGACCCTGCCAAATGCGGCGACTGCCAGACCTGCGTCGTCCACTGCCCGATGAGCCTGGACGTCAACGCCCTCGTGCACGCCGGCAGCATGGAGCACCGCGAGCGCATCCTCTGCGGCACCTGCGTCGACGGCTGCCCGAAGCACGCCATCCGCTACTGCCTCAGTGCCGGCAGGTAGCCGGGGCTGGCACAAGGGCCGCGCGCGCACCGACTTTGAGTGATACTATTGCTCTTTCGAACATTAGGACTTTCGCCTATCCAGGCGTATACTTCACACGATATCTTATCCGCCTGATCTCCAACGGCATTCTGACTAGGGCGTCCCCAGTGCATCTGACCAACTATCACGCTAAGTACTTCGCCCACGAACTCACCAAGCGTTGCTCCTCGGATAACCTGGAGAAGCTGGCCGGCGCGTTCGTCGATGCGCAGGTCGACCTGAATCCGCATCAGGTTGAGGCTGCCCTGTTCGCATTTAAGTCGCCGCTCTCCAAAGGTGCGCTGCTCGCCGACGAGGTCGGCCTGGGGAAAACCATCGAGGCCGGCCTGGTGATCGCCCAGAAATGGGCCGAACGCAAACGGCGTATCCTCGTCATCACTCCCGCGAGCCTACGTAAACAATGGCACCAGGAGTTGCAGGAGAAGTTCTTCCTGCCCTGCACCATCCTGGAGACCCGCTCCTACAATGAAGCCGTGCGCCGGGGCGAGCAACATCCTTTCGAGGCCAAGGACAAGATCGTCATTTGCTCCTACCAGTTCGCCCGGAGCAAGGCGGCGGACGTGCAGATGACGCGCTGGGACCTGGTAACCGTCGATGAGGCTCACCACCTGCGCAACGTCTACAAGCCGTCGAATGTCATTGCTAACACGCTCAAGCGCGCACTGGAAGATGCCCCAAAGCTACTGCTGACCGCGACGCCGCTACAGAATTCTCTTCTCGAGCTGTTCGGCCTGGTTAGCTTTATCGACGAGCATGCGTTCGGCGATCTACAGAGTTTTCGGGAGCAATTTGCCAACCTGAACGACCGGACGATCTTTGAGACCCTCAAAGCCCGGCTCAGGCCGATCTGCAAGCGGACGCTGCGCCGGCAGGTCACCGCATACGTGTCCTACACGCGACGCCATCCACTGGTACAACCCTTTACTCCGGAGGAAGGCGAGGACCGCCTCTACAACCTGGTGTCGGAGTACCTGCGCCGAGAGAATCTCCAGGCCTTACCCAGCGGCCAACGTACCCTGATGACCCTGGTCTTGCGCAAGCTGTTGGCATCCTCCACCTTTGCCATCGCCGGCGCACTGGAAACTATCAGCCGGCGCCTTCAGGCGCGCCTCGAGAAGCAACCGCCGGTTCAGTCGCTGGAAGAGGAACTGGACGAGGATTACGAAATCCTGGACGAGACAGCCGAGGAGTGGCCTGAAGACCTGGCCGCAGCTGAACCGCTTTCGCCCGAGGATCGCGCGACCATCGAACGTGAGATCGCAGACCTGGAGCAGTTCCGCCGATTGGCGGTCTCAATCACCCACAACGCCAAGGGGCAGGCGCTCCTGGTCGCGCTCGAGCGCGCCTTTGCCGAAGCGGAACGCCTGGGCGCACCCCGCAAAGCCATTATCTTCACCGAGTCGCGGCGTACCCAGGAATATTTGCTGCGCCTGCTGGCGGACAGCCCTCATAGTCAGGGGATCGTCCTGTTCAACGGCTCCAACAACGATGACGGCTCGCGCCAGATCTACGCCGCCTGGCTGCAGCGCCATCAAGGCACGGACCGCGTCACCGGCTCGCGCACGGCCGACATGCGCTCCGCGCTGGTCGATTATTTCCGCGAGCAGGGCCAGATCATGATCGCCACCGAGGCCGGGGCGGAGGGGATCAACCTACAGTTTTGCTCGCTGGTAGTAAACTACGACCTGCCGTGGAACCCGCAGCGCATCGAGCAGCGGATCGGCCGCTGCCATCGCTACGGGCAAGAGCACGACGTGGTGGTGGTCAATTTCCTCAACCGGGCGAACGCCGCCGACCAGCGCGTCTTCCAGCTGCTGTCGGAGAAGTTCTACCTCTTCGAAGGGGTGTTCGGCGCCAGCGATGAGGTACTGGGCGCAATCGAATCGGGCGTGGACTTCGAGAAGCGCATCGCGGCCATCTACCAGCGATGCCGGACCGTCGAGGAGATCCAGGGGTCGTTTGACCAGCTCCAGCTCGAGCTGAGCGCACAGGTGGATGCCGCCATGACCCGCACGCGCCAGCAACTGCTCGAGAGCTTCGACGAAGAGGTGCAGGAAAAGCTCCGGGTCAGTCTGGACAACAGCCGGGCCTATCTCAACCAGTATGAACGGCTGCTTATGCAATTGACCGAGTATGAGTTGGGCGCGCACGCCGACTTTCTTGACGGCGGTTCTGCCTTCCGGCTCAACGCACGTCCCGACTCCGTTGCGACAGAAGACGTCCCGCTGGGGCTGTACGAGCTGCCGCGGCGCTCCGGCGAGGCGCATCTATACCGTTTGGGCCACCCCTTGGCGGTCTACGTGCTCCAGCAGGCCAAGATTCGTGAGCTGCCGCGCGCCGAGATCACTTTCGACTATACCGGCCACCCATCACATATTGCCGCGCTGGCGCCCTTTGCGGGCCGGGCCGGTGAGTTGTGGCTGAGCGAGTTAACGGTAGAGGCGTTGGACCAGGCCGAGGACTTCCTGCTTTTTGCCGCGATCACGGAGGACGGCCAACTGCTGGAAGAGGATGCGGCCCGGCGCTTGTTTTCGCTTACGGCAACCTCGGTCAGAGGGCTTCCGGACGAACCGCCTCCGGCCAAGCTGTGGGAAGTCGCGGCGGAGCAACGAGAGACCATCCATCGCGAGATCTCCGCGCGCAACGCGGTCTTCTTCGAAGAAGAAGCCGCCCGGCTCGATAGCTGGGCCGACGACCTGAAGGTGGGGCTGGAGCGGGAGATCAAGGAGTTGGACCGGCAGATCAGAGAAGCGCGACGGGCAGCAACACTGGCGCACAGCCTGGAGGAGAAACTGGCCGGCCAAAAGCAGGTCAAGGCACTGGAAGCGCAGCGCAACGGCAAGCGCCGGTCATTGTTCGAGGCCCAGGATGAGATTGACAGGCGCCGTGAGCGGTTGATCATGGACATCGAGGCTAAGCTGCAGCAGCAGACGGCTGAAACGAACTTGTTCCAGTTACACTGGAGGCTGATATGAAGACCCCGGACGAAGAAGTCGCAGAGCGCATTGTCGCGGAGTTTCGCAGGGCGGGATTGTTGTCCGAAAACGGGCTCCGGAAACTGCTGCCGGCCCTGGCGGCGGGCAAAATGAAGGTTGAAGACTGGAAACTCGCCTTTGAGATAGATCGTCCAGAAGCGGAGGAGCCGAATGCCCGCCAAAATCAGTAAACTCACCCTGTCCGGCTTTCGGGGCGCGACCGCGCCGGCCAGTATCAGCTTCGACCCGGCGAAATTGGTGACTCTGATTTTCGGAGAGAATGGCACCGGCAAGTCCACCATCGCCGATGGCTTTGACTTCGTCTGCAACCGAACATTGGGCTCACTTGAAAACTACAGCCTGGGAGAACCGGCCAAGAACCACGTCGCCTCCCTCGGCAGCGCACCGGCGAAGATCAGCGTGACGCTGGAGTCTGGCGCCAACAAGTGGCAAGCCACGCTGGGAAAATCCGGGCCCACAGTCACCCCGGCGGCCGGCTGCCCGGATGCCCGTATCCTGCGGCGCCGCAATATCCTCAGTCTCATCGAGGCCCAACCCAAACAGCGGTTTGAGGCCCTCAAAGCGTTCATCGCGCTGCCGAACATCGAGAAATGCGAAAACGCCCTGCGCGATGCCGCCAACAGCACGAACGGCTCGGTCGACGAGTCGGTGCGAGCCATCGTCCAAGCCACGGCCGAGTTGGCAAAGCTTTGGACGGCCGAAGGCGAGCCGGGTGCATCCGCTGTTGCTTGGGCCACCACGGAGATGCAGAAAGACACGTCGCAGCTTCTGGCGAACATCGTCCAGATTGCGAATCTCGGGCAGGGTTACCGGGACATTGAAAGCGCGCTGGCAACTCTGGACCAGGCTCTGAGTGAACAGCGTGGCGCTAGTCAGGAATACGCGGCTGCGCAAATCCAGCAGCGGCAGGCTGAAGCGCGGACTTTGACACAGAACTCCAAGCTGCTCAGCTTGTTACGTGAGACGGAATCCTATCTTGCCGAGAGAAACGCGCTCTCGCAATGCCCGGTCTGTGAGCAGAGCGTGAATGCACAAGCCTTGACGCAGCGCTTGAGGGCGCGCATCGGTGAGATGCAAGAGCTGGGCTCGATGGTTGCGCTAACTGAGACCGCGCAGCTGCAAATGACCGCCCGGCAAGAGGTTTCAATTCGGGCGCGGCAGGATTTCTGTCAGAAGGCTGGCCGGCTCGCCACGTCCCTTGGGGCGTGCTCGTTGCCCGAGGTTGCAGCGTTGAAGCCGGATTGGGCTCGTTTCGCGATGCTGCTTGACCCGGCCCTGCCGCCCAATGTCCTCGAACAGCCGGCCCGCGAGTTTTGGGGGGTGATTGCCGCGTCCCTTCCCGCCCTGGAGGCGCGCCGGGTGGCGGACCAAAAATCGATCCATCAGCACAATGCGCTGGCTGGCTACATCGAGACATTGCGGGAAAAGCAAGAGCTGGCAGCTGGTCAACAGACACTCCTCGCAAGTCTCAGATCTGCGCTCGAGATCGTCATGCAGCAGCGCAAGGACTACGTTGAAGGCATATTGGCCAGTATCTCCACAGAGGTCCAGTCCCTTTACGAGAAACTCCACCCTGGCGAAGGCATAGGGCGAGTAAAGTTCTTCCTCAATCCGAAAACGATCGGCTCGCTGGAATTCAATGCGCAGTTCCAGGACGAGATCAAACTGCCACCTCAAGCTTACTACAGCGAATCCCATCTTGATACTTTGGGCATCTGCGTGTTTCTGGCGCTGACCAAGTATTTCAAGACTGAAAACACGGTGGTGGTTCTCGACGACGTCCTGACCTCGGTCGACGCTCAGCACCTGGACCGCTTTATGGCCCTGCTGCACGACCAGGCCAAGCACTTCGGCCAGGTAATCGTTACCACGCATTACCGGCCCTGGCGCGATCGCTATCGCTGGGCGAAGGGTTCCGTCGCCAATACCCAGGTCATCGAGTTGGGCCCGTGGTCTCTTCAGAACGGCCTGCAAACCGGGGAGTTTTAACTGCGGTGGCAGAGCTAAAAAGGACGCTGGCCCGATATCCATTTGACCGCCAAGGTGCCGCCTCGAAGGCGGGCATTGTGCTAGAGTCACTGCTTGATTTCATCACCTTGAAATACCGTTGTGCTGTTCCGCGCAACGCGCGCAACGAATACACGCTTGGCGACCTGGTCTGCGGCATAGACTCCAAGCTGGCCAGGGAGCTGCGCTCCTGCAAGTCTGCGGTCAGCGGCGGAGCGAAGATCGACGTGCCATTGAAGCCGGTCTTTGATGCAGCTACCGCCGGCCACTGGATCCGTAACAGTGTCGGCTGCCACTTCAGCTCTTTCGGCTGTGAGGTCTGCGACCGTGAGGTCAAAGATTTCGGCCAGGACGTTCTGACCCTGTCATCCCACCTGATCTGTGGCCAATGCGGCACTCTGCCGACGCGCCGCCCCTCGATGACCCATTGGCAATGCAAATGCGGCATGCTCGAGCTGTACCCGCTGGTCGCGCCTGGCGCCGACCTCAGCACGGTGGACGACGATGAATCTTAATCGAAAACTTGAGCTCACCTGGATCGGCAAGGAAAACCGGCCGAAGCTGGAACCGCGTGTCCTGCTCGAAGACCCGGGAAAGTCCTACCATGCCGGTCAGCGCGTTACGGACCATGACCTCTTCGACAACCGCCTGATCTTTGGCGACAACTTGCTGGCGCTGAAGGCGCTCGAGCAGGAGTTTGCTGGCAAGATCAAGTGAGTTTACATAGATCCGCCTTACAACACGGGCAGCGCGTTCGAGCACTACGATGATGGCATTGAACATTCGCTCTGGCTTTCGCTTATGCGAGACCGGCTAGAGTTGTTATGGCGACTACTCAAGACGGAAGGCTCACTCTGGATCTCAATCGATGACAACGAAGCTCACTACCTAAGGGTGCTATGTGATGAAGTCTTCGGTCGCTCGAACTTCGTGGCAACCATGATCTGGGAAAAGCGGAAGTCTCGCGAGAATCGAAGGGTCTTCTCATTCAATCACGACTATATTCTGGTCTACGCCCGGGAAAAGAGTGCGTTTGAGGCAGTCCGCAATGCCATTGAATTAGGTGAAGATATTCTTGCGCGATACAAAAACCCAGACAACGATCCGCGAGGTCCTTGGCAATCGGTATCAGCTAACGCCCAGGCCGGTCATGCAACTCCGTCGCAGTTCTACAGACTTCGTTTGCCGTCTGGCCGGGTTATCGAACCCCCAAAGGGAAGGTGCTGGCTTTACACAAAGCAGAGGATGGATGAAGAGACCGGCGCTGGAAACATCTGGTTTGGCCCCGATGGCGATAGAGTGCCTCGCATCAAGAAGTTCTTGAGCGATAGTTCCGACAGAGGACTTACGCCCGAGACCATCTGGCCAGCCGATGAAGTCGGCACAAATGACGACGCCAAGAAAGGGCTAATTCAACTCCTTCCGGACGCTACGGTATTCGATAATCCGAAGCCCGAGTCTCTTGTTGGCCGTGTGATTCACATTGCCACGAAACCTGGTGACATCGTTCTCGACTCCTTCGCCGGTTCCGGCACCACAGGTGCGGTGGCCCACAAGATGGGCCGGCGCTGGATCATGGTCGAGCTGGGCGAGCACTGCCACACGCACATCATCCCGCGGCTGCAAAGGTCATCGACGGCGAAGACCCGGCGGCATCACCAAAGCCGTCGGCTGGCAAGGCGGCGGCGGCTTCCGCTACTTCCGGCTCGCCCCGTCCCTGCTGGAGAAGGACCAGCTGGGGCAACTGGGTCATCAACAAGGAGTACAACGCCGCCCATGCTGGCCGAGGCGCTGTGCAAGCTCGAAGGCTTCACCTACGCGCCCAGCGACACGCTCTACTGGCAGCACGGCCACTCCACCGAGCGCGACTTCATCTACGTCACCACGCAGACCCTGAGCCCCGAGCAGCTCGCCCAATTGAGCGAAGAGGTGGGGTCAGAACAGTCGCTGCTAGTACTGTGCCTGGCCTTCCGCGGCGGAGCAGAGCCAATACCCCAATCTGACGGTCAAGAAGATCCCCAAGCGGTGCTCGCCCGCTGCGAATGGGGCCACGACGACTACAGCCTTAAGGTGGAGAACCTGCCCCAGGCGCCGCCGCCGAGGCAACGCCGCGACCAGCATGGCGCTAGCAACCCTCTGACGGCGCAGGAGGCGAGGCATGAACCGCACAGGTCAACGCCATCGCCGGCCGCCTGAGCCTGCGCCCCCCACAGCGCCGTTCGCTGGAGATCCTGGATCGCATCACCGAGATCGTGCCGCCGCATGAAGGGCAGCGACGTCGCTGCGGCTCTGGACATCATCCGCAGCGAGTTCCCGACGGTGACCGACTTCGAGCGCGAGTTCCCGTCGCTCTGTTTCGCCCTGGCCACCGGCGTCGGCAAGACCCGGCTGATGGGCGCGTTCATCAGCCTACCTGCACCTGGCGCACGGCCTCAACAACTTCTTCGTGCTGGCGCCCAACCTGACCATCTACAACAAGCTGATCGCCGACTTCACGCCCAACACGCCCAAGTACGTCTTCAAGGGCATCGCCGAGTTCGCCACCGACCCGCCGCTAGATCATCACCGGCGACAACTACGAGGGCGTCGGCGGGCACGCTCTTCGACCTGGCTGCTGCGCTGCAAGATCAACATCTTCAACATCTCCAAGATCAACTCCGAGGTGCGCGGCGGCAAGTCCCCGCGCATCAAGCGGCTGTCCGAGTACATCGGCGAGAGCTATTTCGACTATCTGGCCGGGCTGGACGACCTGGTGCTGCTGATGGACGAGTCGCACCGCTACCGGGCGTCGGCCGGCGTGCGGGCCATCAACGAGCTGAAGCCGGTGCTGGGCCTGGAACTGACCGCGACGCCCTATCGTCGAGACGGCGCGCGGGCGCGCTTCCGTTCAAGAATGTGATCTACAGACTATCCGCTGGGCGCGTGCCATGGACGATGGCTTCGTCAAGGAGCCGGCCGTGGTCACCCGCAAGAACTTCAACCCGCCGGCATGTCGCCGAGGAGATCGAGCAGATCAAGCTGGAGGATGGCATGCGCCTCCACGAAAGCGTCAAGGTCGAACTGGAGACCTACGCCCGCCAGACCGGCGCCGCCGATCGTCAAGCCTTTCATGCTGGTCATCGCCCGCGACACCACCCACGCCGCGCAGTTGATGGAGTTGATCCAGTCCGACGCCTTCTTCGACGGCCGCTACAAGGGCAAGGTCATCCAGGTCGATTCCAGCCAGACCGGAGCCGAGGGAAGACGAGATGGTCGCAGCGGCTGCTGGCCGTCGAGGCCCGACGAGCCGACCGAGATCGTCATCCACGTCAACATGCTCAAAGAAGGCTGGGACGTCACCAACCTCTACACCATCGTACCGCTGCGCGCCGCCAAGCCCGCATCCTGATCGAGCAGTCCATCGGCCGCGGCCTGCGCCTGCCCTACGGCAAGACGCACCGGCGTCACCGCCGTCGACCGCCTGAACATCGTCGCCCACGACAAGTTCCAGGAGATCATCGACGAAGCCAACCGGCCGGATTCTGCCATCCGCCTGCAGCAGGTCGATCCTCGACCCGGAGCAGCTCCGGCAGACGACCGTCACGGTGGTGTCACAATCCCAGCTGGCGGCCAGTCTCGGGTTCAGGCCGGAGCAGGCCACCGCCAGTACCCTGATCGCGCCGGGCGGGCGGCCGGCTGCCTTCCGGAATGCCGAGGAGCAGAGGGTCGCGCAGCTCGCCTATGGCGTGATCCGCAGGCTGGAAAGCCGGCCGCAGATCGTGCCCAGCCTGAGCTACCTGCAAAGCGCCGAGGTCCAGGCGCGGGTGGTGCGTGAGGTCGCCGGCCAGTATCGTCCGGCGCAATTGGCTCCGGATGGGGTTGCGCCGCAACTTGACATCGCCACGATCGTCGCCCAGACCTCTGCCCTGGTGGTCCAGCAGACCGTCGACATTCCACGTATCATCGTCGTGCCGCGAGGCGAGGTGCGATCCGGGTTCACGCCTTTCGCCCTGCAGTTGGACACGCTCCGCTACCCGCCCGTTTCCGACGAGCTGTGGATCCAGCATCTGCGCACGAACCAACTCGAAGTGTTGGCGCTGGGTAAGGGCGGTATGGAAGAAGCTCGCCTCGAAGACTATGTGGTCAGCGGCCTGGTCGATTTCGACGACATCTCCTACGACGATCACGCCGACCTGTTGTATGACCTGGCCGCTCAAGTGGTCAGCCACTTGCGGGGCTACCTGTCGGAAGATGACACGCGCAAGGTGCTGCGCTGCTACCAAAAGCCGATCGCGAAGTTCGTCCACGTGCAGATGCAGGACCATTTCTGGGAGGATGCCAGCGGCTACGAGGTGGTGGTCAGCCGGGGTTTCACTGAGCTCAAGCCCAGCGCCTACACCGCCTCCGCCGCCGAGCCGGTGTTCGACTTTCACCAGTCGCCGGCCGACAAGAGCAACATGGCGAAATACCTGTTCGGCGGCTTCGCACGCTGTCTCTATCCCGTGCAAAAGTTCCAGTCCGACTCCGAGCGCTGTCTGGCCGTCATCCTGGATCGCGACTCTCTCAAGTGGTTCAAGCCGGCCAAGGGCCAGTTCCAGATCTACTACAAGTCGGGCGCCGACCAACTCGAGTACCAGCCGGACTTCGTCGCCGAGACCGGCGCCGGCATTTATATGTTGGAGCCGAAAGCGCGCCGGGAAATGGACGCCGCTGACGTGCTTGCCAAGCGTGACGCCGCCGTGCAGTGGTGCCGGAATGCGAGCAACTACGCCGCGACCTGCGGAGGAAAGCCCTGGCAGTATGTCCTCATCCCGCACGATGTGATTGCCGAGAACGTGACGCTCGAGTTACTGGCAAGGCAATTTGAGGTGCGCTAAAGCCGGCTTGTGCCCACGGAAATGAAGCTGTTGAAACCCGGACGCGGGCCTCTATGGGCCGCTTGACTGCATGACGCAGGTTAACCGGAGGGGGTAAATGGCCTCAACGCTTTTCAAGGAAGTAAGCTACTCGCTTGCCCTGTTGATTGAAAACATTGAGATGGGGGAGATCGGCCTGCCTGAAATCCAGCGGCCGTTTGTGTGGCTGAACAGCAAGGTGCGCGACCTGTTCGACTCGATGTATCGGGGGTTCCCGGTGGGGTACTTGCTGTTTTGGGCGAACGGTATCGGGGATGGCCATCGGCAAATAGGGACTAACATGAAGCAGAAGGTACCGCGGCTACTGATCGTGGACGGCCAGCAGCGGCTGACATCACTTTACGCCGTGATGCGGGGCGTGCCGGTGGTGCGCGATGACTATCGGCAGGAGCACATCAGCATCGCGTTTTCGCCCTTGTCAGAAAAGTTCGAAGTTACGGACGCGGCCATCCGCAAGAACCCTGAGTTCATCCTTGACATCTCGCAGGTATGGTCCACGCAAACCGACATGTTCGAGCTGGCCGAGGAGTACCTGACGCGCCTACGGGCGGCTCGGACTGTCAGCGCAGAAGAGACCAAAGCCATCCGCAAGGCGATCAATAACCTGGACAACTTGCAGACTTTCCCATTCACAGCGCTGGAATTGTCCAGCGCAGCCACCGAAGAACAGGTCGCGGATGTCTTCGTGCGGATCAACAGCAAAGGCACGACGTTGAACCAGGCGGACTTCATCTTGACCCTGATGTCGGTCTTCTGGGACGAGGGCCGGGCGGAGCTGGAACGTTTCTGCCGGGAGGCCAGGCTTCCCTCCACGGCCGCGGCCTCGCCCTTCAACCATTTCATCCAACCCGATCCTGATCAGTTGCTGAGAGTCGAGGTGGGCCTGGGCTTTCGCCGTGCGCGCTTGCTGCACGTCTATTCTCTCTTGCGCGGCAAGGATCTGGACACCGAACAGTTTTCGGACGAGCTCCGCACGAAGCAATTCGCGGTTTTGTGCGAGTCCCAGCAGTATGCCCTGGATCTGCAAAACTGGCACGAGTTTCTGAAGACGCTGATCCGCGCCGGCTACCGCGGTTCACAGATGATCACCTCGCAAGTCGCGCTGCTGTACGCCTACACGTTTTATCTGATCGGCAAGCGAGACTATCACGTCGACGCGTATACTCTGCGCAGCACCATCGCGCGTTGGTTTTTCATGACGGCCCTGACGGGTCGGTACACGGGGTCGCCGGAGACAGGGATGGAGCAGGATCTGGCGCGGCTCCGTGACGTGAGCGACTCCAACGGTTTTGTGGCGGTGCTGGATCGGATCGTGAGCGACACCTTCACCGAGGACTACTGGCATATCACGTTGCCGAATGAGCTGGCTACATCTTCGCCGCGCAGCCCGTCGCTCTTCGCATACAATGCCGCGCTCAACCTGCTGGGCGCGCAAGCGCTCTTCTCGAAGATCACGGTGGCTGAGTTGCTCGATCCGGCCTTGCGGGCAAAGAAGGCCGCTGTAGAACGGCATCATCTGTTTCCCAAAGGCCACCTGGCCAGGATGGGCGTCACCGAGATCCGTGACACTAACCAGATCGCCAACTACGCCCTGGTGGAATGGATCGACAACCTCGATATCTCGGACTCCGCGCCGGCCGAGTACATTCCAAAGTACGAGGCGCGCTTCAAGCCAGACGAACTGGCTCAAATGCGCTACTGGCACGCCTTGCCAGAGAAGTGGGAGCAGATGGAGTATCGGGTGTTTCTCGGGGAACGTCGGGCACGCATGGCTGCGGTGATCAAGGACGGGTTCACGAAGTTGGAGGGGTAGTTCCACGCGTCGCGCTCCCTCGCGCCTCTCGTCATCCCCACCCCCCCGCCCGCCCCCACTACTACTACGACCACGGCTGCGGGGTGGTTCCCTTTTCAATCGTCAAATGGTTCCCTTTTCGGCTGTCAAAGTGCAGGCCGATCGGCAGAAGTGGTTCCCTTTTCAATCGTCAAATGGTTCCCTTTTCAGTTGACAAAAACACAGGTTGGACCAGCAGGTAATACAGCTTGTCTTGGGGAAGAATAAGCTGGCAGCTGGTGCCTATCTACTACCCAACGACTCCAAAAATGTCCTTGCAGTAACGATCTGAAGCTTGGTCAACTCTGCCTTACCGGCAAGAACGAGAAGATGATCATCGCCGGTAACCAAGTAGTCGGCCTTCCCACCCAATGCGGATGCAAGGATCGTTTGGTCTTTCGGATCGCGTACCGCCAGTGGCATACGCCGCTTTAGTGGCGCTTTGTCTGCGAGCGTGTCAATGAGCCGCATCAGGTCAGTCCGGTCTTGTTCGGAGATACCATACTTTTCGGCAATCCTGGGGCGGTTGATGACCGCCCATATCTCCTCCCGCTGATCACGCGAGACCAACAAGGTAAAGGCTCCGTTTCGCCACAATTGCAGTATCTCGGCCGGTGCGCCCCGTTTGGAAATCAGGCCGCTGACGAACAGGTTGGTATCAACCACCGCTTTCGGCGGCCGGCGGGCGCTTGGCATGTTGTTCTGTCCTCACCTCTTCTACTGCTTCTGTGACGTCACTGAGGACCTCGTCCGGGTCCAGGTCGGCGTTTCTGGCTTGCAGCCGATCGACCGACGCGAAAGCCCGCTCCTTCTCCCTTTGCAGGATCTCGTAGTCCTCCGGACTGATCACCACGGCCACCGGCCGGCCCCGTTTCTCGACGATCACCGGTTCTTTGCCGTAGTACACCATGCCGAGAATATCGGCCAGGTTTTGGCGCGCTTCTTGCGCCGAATATCGCTTTGTCAACAGATACCTCCTTTTCCCTAACATTATCCTATTATACCTTACGACATAGAACTATGTCCAGCTATGTACGAAACTATAGTTTGGTAGTGTTAGGCGGGTGCAGTAGAAGCGGGGACAGAACCGGCAGGTTGGAATATTCGACGAGCTCGGCGTTCGGAACAAGACTGGCAATCAGCCGCGAGTTCTTCGGAAGGATGATGCTCTCAATTCGTCCGGTTTGCACGAGGGTTGGGCAGCAGAGGGTGGGGAGCTGACTGGAATCCGAAGAATCTCACGCTCGAAAAGGCAACCGCCCCGGCCGGTCGGCCCGCACTTTGTCGATCCCAAACGTCTCGGCCTGCCAGTAACAGCGCATCCCATCTTTCCTGTTCCACGCGTCGCGCGCTCCGTCGCCTCATCACCTTCGTGTCCTCTCGTGTCACCTCGTGCCCCTCGTGTTCCACCCGTCGCGCGCCCTCGCGCCTCTCGTCATCCGCACCCCCTCGCCCGCCCCCACCATGCGTGCGTGTCAGCTTTGGGCCACCGTCATCCTGGGACACCCATGCCGCCTGGCGGAGGCATGCGCCCGAGCAAGAAACGGCTGCGCCTCACACCCGTGTCCCCCCGTGCCGTTAGGGCCGTCAGGGCCGTTAGGGCCGTTCGTGCAGGAGGGTGTGTAGTGAACCCGAAAAACTGGACACTTTTGGGTGGCATAAATGGCATTGTCTATCTTTCGCACTGAGGGTATCCCCCTTCTCGATCCAGCGCTCCAGCCTCTGATAGCCGATGCCCGTCAGCCGCACGGCGTCCTCACTGCCGGACCCCCTCGTCTGCCCCGGCTCGTGCCTTCCACTAGAACGACTTCTGTGAATGAAATCACCATCTTGTCGCTGAGGTCCTCCAGTCCCCAAAAAACGTCTCGCTACGTTTCGCTGCGTTTCGTTTCGCTATCCGCGGCTGCGGGTCAGCTTTAGGGCACCCTCATCTGGCCCTCCCGACTGGGTCGCCGCTCGCCCGGCGCACCTGGTCAGCCTCGGTCTCGTCGAGGCCGTCCCCGCCCCAGCCAACCCGCCATCGGCCGCCCCCCGACCTATCACCGCCTGGCCGGCCGACCACGTCTATCTCGCCCGTCCACCCCGCCGGCCTCGGGCGCCCCGTCCGCCTCGCACTTTCGTCGTTTCATCGAAACGCCCTCGGCAGGCGAGACGCGCGCGGCCAGGTTCGAGAACCAGGCCCTGCACGTCCGCTCTGAGTGACGCCACCGGCCGCCACCCTCCCGCGCCCCTTCGCCTGACGACCTTCGTGCATCTTCGTGTCACTTCGTGTCGTCTGCGTTCCAAGCGCCGCTTCGTGTCACCTCGTGCCCTTCGCGCTCCAAGCACCCCGCGTAGCACGACCTTCGCGGCCGGCCTTCTGCCACTCGTCGATCAGCGCCGCCACGTTGGCGCGTGCCAGAGGCGTATCCTCGCGCACGTTGTCGACCGGCGAGAGGATGAATCCGCCGCCGAGCCCGAGGACCGACAGCGCCTCGCGCACCGCGGCCCGCACCTCGTCCTCACTGCCCTGCTCGACCGTCAGGTGGCCGTTGATGCCGCCCCACAGGCACACCTTGCCGCCAAGGGCCTGCTTCGTCGCCGCCAGGTCCCACTCCCGGGGGTCGACGCCGATCAGCGCATCCACCCCGGCTTCGGCCAGCATGCCCAACAGCGGCATGCAGCGGGCGGTGATCAGATAGCCGAAGCGGGCGCCATAATGATGCGCGAGCGCGACGTCCTGCTCGACGATCGGCAGCACAGGGCTAGTTCATAGTGCGGGGCTGAGGAGGGTTGGCAGCGGTAATTGCGGCAGTGTGGAAGGCGGTAGAAAGGGAGAGAATCGACAGGAAGACAACAGAATGGTCCATCAGGTTGGGTTCTCTGGTTAGGCTGAAATCAACTGACCGGAGGAACTGGCCCGATGGACCAAGAACATTCTATCACTCTCCTCGAGCACTTGGCACAGGTGCCCGATCCGCGCTGCCCGCGCGGACAACGCTTCGAGTGGCGCATCCTGCTGGCGATCATCACAGCCGGGCTGGCCAGCGGCCACAAGACGCCTGCCGCCATTGCTGACTGGATGAAAGAGCATGGCGAGGAGTTTTTGGCGCAACTGAAGCCCGCCAAAGGACGTCTGCCCAGCCTGACCACGCTCTGGCGAGTGCTGAACACAGTGCAGCGGGAGGCAGTGGAGCAGCAGGTGGCCGAGCACAACCAGGCCCTGGATCGGGCGGATGCGCCGGGCACGCAGGTCGTGGCGGCCAACGGGGAATTGCTGCAAGGCCAAGCCTTGGATGGTAAGGAAGTGCGCGGGGCGAGTGCGCACGGTACGCCGACCTTCTTGGTCAGCCTGGCTCGCCATGGCAGCGGCTATGTGCTGGGGCAGGTGGCGGTGCCGAGTAAGGGCTATGAACTGCGCGGGGCGCGACAATTGCTGACGGGGCGGGACTTGACGGGCAGGCTGACCACCATGGATGCCCGGCTGACCCAGCGTAGCCTGGCCCGCCTGATCCGCAGCCAAAACGGGCACTATCTGATGGTGGTCAAGTGCAACCAATTGGCACTGTATCGCGACATCGAGTTGTTGTTCCAGCAGTTGCCCGTCCTTGGCCAAGCGGGCGAATGCCTCAGTTACCGCTACAGCGAGAAGGGGCATGGCCGCCTCGAAACCCGCCGCCTGGACTGCAGCACCGCCTTGCAGGGCTACCTGGATTGGCCGGGAGCAGCCCAGGTGCTGCGCCGCACCTGCCGGCGCGTACACCTGCGCACCGGCGAGGTCGAAGAGGAAATCACCTACGGCATCACCAGCCTGGATCGTACACTGACCGGGCCCAAGCAGTTGGAGCGCTTCTGGCGGGGACATTGGACCATCGAAAACCGTGAGCACTATGTGCGGGATGACACCCTGGGCGAGGATCGCGGCCAAACGCACCTGGGAAACGCCCCCCAGGTCCTGGCTGCTGTGCGCAATGGCTTGATCACGCTCCTGCACTACCAGGGCTGGAGCAGCATCGCCGAAGCCTTGCGCCATTACGGCGCCTTCCCGCAACGGGCGTTGCAGCTCATCGGCTGGTCAACACTATGAACTAGCCCTGTCGGCAGCAGCCACTTGCGCCAGGCAGCCGGCGCCCAGAAGTCGCAGTTCTCGTACCACGCCCGCTTGATATACAGGTCGACCGCGCCCCCTGCGCCCTCGAGCAGGGCGCGCATGCGCTGGCGGTTCCAGGTGGCGATGATCTCCAGGAGATCGCGCAGGAACTCCGGCCGGTCGTAGGGCAGGTAGAGCATGTCTTCGAGCCCGACGACCGGCCGATCAGGTCGGCTCCGACACCCCAGCCGCCTGCGACCAGCAGATCATGCCGGCGCGCCAGCTCGAGCGTCGAGCCGGCCTCTTCCCTGTAGGCTGCCATCTCTGCGAGTGAGGGCGGCTGCAGCAGGCAGCGCAGGACAGGCAGGTCTTCCGCTCCTGTGACCAGGAACTTGCGCGCCCGCGGCACGATGTAGTCGTCCAGGAACGGCACGTGCTCGCCCCAGGGCCAATCCGGCGTCTGGCGAACCTCGGCGCGCAGCTTGCCGGCGGGCGTGCGGTACTCCTTGACCATCACCGGCCACTCCTCGTCCACCGGATGCTCGATCCACTCCGCAATCTCGACCCGCGGGTCGTAGCTCACCGGCAGGCCGTGCAGGTTGTAGTGGTCGTTGACCACCACGGGCGGCCGCGGCGGAAGCTGGACGTAGGCGTCCAGGCCCAGCTCGACCTGCCGCAAGACGAACTCCTCGTAGCTGCGGCAGGTATCCCTGAGCGCGTTGAAGAGCATGAAACTGCACGGCGCCTGCTCGGGCTCCCGGCAGTCCAGGGCGGCCAGCATGCGCTCCCGCGATGAGGGGGCGGCTGACTTCATCGATCCTTCTCCTTCGGGTGGCGTCGCCGGCGCGTGCCGGATGTGGAAGGCGTTCCATCCCGCGGACCCGATTCGCCCTCGGTGTCGGAGGCCGGTTGTGGCGGGCCGAACGCCAGCTTCGCCGGCAGCTCTTCGGCCCAGCGGCGCACCAGCGCAGGATCGAACCAATCGCCGCTCGGCGCGTGCTTCATCCTCATCCAGAACCGCTCGAAGGCCGAGAAGCGGGCCAGGTCCAACCGGCCTGGGAAAAGCCCGACGGCCAGCGGGCGGATCGCCGAGAAGGCTGCCTGCACCAGATCCATGTAGCCTTCGGCCTCCTGGTGTGCGGCGGGGGTGTCCTCGCGCAGCACCCAGCCGGTCAGAAAGTAGGCCACCGGCAGCTTGCTCAGCTCGGCCTGGTGCGCCCGCAGCCAGTGCCGGCCCTCGCTCACCCAGCCCCGCTTGCGCCGGCCGGCGCCGCCGGCCACCACCGCGCTGTAGGCGCTCAGGTCGCTCGCCTCCTGCACCGGCAGTACGTCCACCTGTTCGCCGGTCGCGCCGCGCAGCGTCTCGCCGATGATCTCGGCCGCCTGCCGCGTGCAGCCGGTCCGGCTGGCGTATGCCACAAGGATCGCGCTCATCTTGGCTTCTCTCCCGACGGGGTCACGGCCTCAGAATCCCTTCACCTTATCGACCTGGTTGCGAAGTGGCAGTTCGCCGCGCAAGAAACGATCCAGGTTCTCGCGAAAGATTTCGATCACGCGCTTGGCCTCGTACTGTGTGCCGCCGGCGATGTGCGACGTGATCAGCAGGTTTTCCAGATCCCACAACTCGCTGTCGGCCGGCAGCGGCTCCGTATCGAACACGTCCAGCGCCGCGGCCGCCAGGTGCCCGGAGCGCAGCGCCTTGGCCAGCGCCGGCTGGTTGATGACCCCGCCGCGCGATATTCCCACCAGCATTGAGCCGGGCTTCATCAGTCCGATCTCGCGGGCCCCGATCATGTCCTTGGTGTTCGGTGCATGGGGGACCGTCACGACAACATAGTCCGACGTCTGCAGCAGCCCGTCGAGGTGATCCAACCCCCAGAGCTCGACGCCCTCCGCTCTGCTCACGGGGTAAAGATCGACGGCGACCACACGCATATTAAAGGCCTCGGCGCGCCTTGCGATCGCGCGCGCCATCGCCCCGAAACCGACCAACCCGAGCGTGCTCCCGGTCAGCTCGACCAACCGGGCGCGCACCCCGCGCTGCGCCCAGCGGTGCTCCTGCTGCAGCAGAACGCTCTCCCGGATCCCCCGCGTGAAGGCCAGGATCATGCCGAACACGCTCTCGGCCAACCCGGGGCTGTGCGTGCCGCGCGCCCCGGTCAGCAGGATGTCACTTCGGGCGAGCTCCGGGATGGCCAGCATGTTGTTGACCCCGGTGCTGGTCGACTGGACCCACTTTAGCCCCGGCGCAGCCAGGACGTCGTCGCGCGTGATCGAGCCCAGGAACACTTCGGCGTCGCGCAGCGCCGCGGCCAGGTCCGCCCGGTCAGGGCGGACGAACTCAACCTGTGGGTAATCCCGCTGCAGATCGGGGACCAACTCCGCCAGTCCCACGATGCTTGGACCGATCACGACCTTCTTCATGAGATCCCCTTTACTTCTTCTGCCACCGCGACGGCCTCGCCGACCAGCCGCTGTAGTTCTTCTCCACTGGCCCGCCACCAGCGGTACAGGATCTTGAAGTCCCAGCCCATACAGAAATGACGGACTCCCAGGTCCAGGTAGTACTTGGCCTCATCGGGGCTGTCGATCTCGGCCCTTGGCGCCACGCCCATCTCGAGCGCCGTCTTGATGACCCGCCTCTCGATCGCCTTGACGTCCTGCGATTTGCCTTCGCCGGCCCGGCCGATGCTCATCGAATAGTCCGTGCCACCCCACTGGACCATGTCGACTCCGGGCACCGCCATGGCGTCCTCCAGGCAGTCGACCAGTTGTCCTTTTTCGATCATCAGTACCACGAGCACATCCCGCAGTGCCAGCACGTACTCCGGACTGCCGCCGTACCCAGGGAAGGCGAAGCGACGAGTGGCGGCGCCGTGCGTGCCGCGGTCTTGCGGCGTGTCCGCCCGGACGACTTGCACGCACTCGCGCACGTCCTCCACGCTGCGGCAGTCGGCAAAGAGCACGCCTTGGAAACCTGAGCCGATGGCCCTCTGAGCAAGGTAGCTGCGCGGGGCCTGGTCGACTTTGATGATCGACGCCAGGTCGTGCAGCTCTGCCGCACGGCAGAAGTTGTCCAGGTCGTCGAGGCTGTAGGCTACGTACTCGGCCAGGAACTCGACGTAGTCGAACATGCCGGTGTGCCCGACCGCCTCGACAAGCGCCGGCGTCATCGTGTTGAGGTGCGTTCCAATCGTCGGTTTGCCGGCGCGCAGTCGTTCGCGCAGCTTGTTGGCTCTCATGCAGTCTCCTTTGCCGATCAAGAGTGAGCAAACGTCAGTAGCCGATGCTCTTGAGATACTTGCGGCTGATAGCGGCGCTCTCGCTGGGGCTCGACTTCTGGGTTACGTCGGTCTCGACGACGATCCAGCCGTCGTAACCGGCTTGTTCCAGCGCCGCCAACACGGCCGGAAAATCGATACAGCCCTGGCCGATTTCGGTGAAGATGCCATGGTCCGAGAAAGCCTGGTAGTCCCACTGCTTCTTCCGCCCTTCGGCGAGCACCTTGGGATCGATGTCCTTGATGTGTACGGTCTTGATGCTGCCGCCGTAGTCACGACAGAACTGCAGGGCATCGCCGCCGGCCCAGACCAGATGGCCGATATCGGGCCCCTGGAAGACCAGCCGTCGATCGACCAGCGAGAAGAGCCTGTCGATCTCCGCGCGGGTCTCGATTACACTGCCCACGTGATTATGATAACACACGCTCACGCCATACCGCAGGGCGATCTCCCCGACCTTGTTGAGCGTCGCGGCGAACTGCTTGAAGTCCTCGTCCGACATGGCGTCTTCGGGGCGCACGTGTCCTGAAGCGGCCCTGCGCTCGGCCCGGAACGGGCTCTCTGCCGCATACATTTCCGTACAGCCCACTGCCTGCGTGAATTGGGCGTATACGTGCGCTTTCTGCAAGATGTCCGGCTCCTGAGCCTTGTCCCAGAAAGTAGCGCCGAAGTAGCCGGGCAGGGGTGTGAGATCGTGATTCGCAAACAGGTCCCTGATTACCGCAGCGGGCCGCTTGGGAGGCAAGCTCACCGGCTTGCCGGCGAAACCCGCCCGCGCGACCTCGGACAAGAGCTGTTCGAGGGGAAATCGCTCCACCTTGCGGGCATCGGCAAAGGTATTCCAGGTAATATCAGCGCAACCAATCTTCATTGTCGTCCTCCGAGGTGACTGCGAACGCAGTTTACCACACTTCCCAAATCCTTTCCTGCCCACGATTCGGCCCCGGAGCGGGTTGACCGGCGCAGCGGCGACGGTTCCGATATGAGTGCATTTCGACCGATTGACAGCCCGCGCGATAGCTGATATAGTGCCGCGCCTGGAAGAGGATTTGCCAGCCTCCCGCGGTATGATTACGCGGGCGCCCGGCGGTCCTTTCGCCCGGCCGGCACGCCGCACACAAGCGCCTGCCACGGCGCGCACCAGCCCGTAGCCCTCCCTTCGTCTGCCCATTTTCGCTTAGGAGATGAGTGTCATGACATCAACCGTAAAGCTCGGTTTCGTCCCTTCCTATCGCTTCGAGTTCTCGCCCTGGTGCAAACGGATGCTCGACCAGAGCGCCCAGGCCATACGCTCGATCGACGGGGTGGAGCTCATCCTGCCCCGCGTTGCCACCCCCGGAGCGACTGACCCGTCTGAGGGCTACACCCCGGGCGGCGCGGTTCATACCCTGGACGAAGCTGAAGGCTTGGCCGAGTACTACCGCGCGCAGCGGGTGGACGGTCTGGTCATCTGTCCGCTCGACTTCGGCGATGAGCGGTCTGCCGTCAAGGTTGCAGAAAAGCTGGGGCTTCCGGTTTTCCTCTACGCAACCAAGGAGCCGCCGGCGGTCGACGACGCCACCCTGGGGCGCATGTCCGATTCCTACTGTGGCAACCTGGGGATCGCCGCCGGCCTCAACCGGCGAGGCATCGCCTTCCACTTCGGCGGCATTTTCTTCCCGGGCGAGCCCGAGTTGTGCGACGAAGTGCGCGATTTCGCGCAGGCAGTCTGCGTTGTCAAGGGTCTCAAGGGGGCGCGTTTTGGCCAGGTCGGCCCACGCCCCGAAGGCTTCGAGACCGTGGCCTACGACGAGGTCGCGATGGCCGACAAGTTCGGCCAGAACGTGATCATCAAGAGCCTTTACGAGATCATGGCTCGGGCAAACAACTTTGCGGCCACCGACCCGCGCATCCAGGAAATCGTGGACTCCACCCGGCGCTCTTATGGCCAGATCACGGTGGCCGACGACTACTTTGTGAAGTCGGCGAGAGTGGAACTGGCCCTGGTCGACTTCTGGGAGGGCTCGCGGCTGTCAGGCCTGGCCTGCGAGTGCTGGCCCAATATTCGCGAGATGGCCAACATCTCGGTCTGCGCCATCTTCGGCCGGCTGACGCAGCGCCGCATGCTTACGGCTTGCGAGGCCGACGTGCTGGGCGCCGCCTCCATGCTGGTCAGCCACTGCTCGACGCTGCGGACACAGGTCCCGCACTTCGTGGATTGGACGATTCAGCACCGCGAGAATCCAAACCGGCTCATGGCCTGGCACTGCGGTAATGCGCCGCTCGAGCTGGCCTGCGATCCGAAGCAGGCGGCCCTGCGCTCGCGCCGCGACATGAAGGGCGAGAGTCCCGCGCAAGAAGATGACCAATTGTCCGGCGTGAACCAGTTCCAGCTCAGGCCGGGATCGGTCACCTTCTCTCGGCTGGCCGAATCCAGGGGCGAGTGGCGCATGCTCATCGCCAAGGGGCAGATCGTTCCCTCTGACGACGTTCTGAATGGTACCTGGGCCTGGGTCGACGTCAAGGACCACGCCCGGCTTTACCGGACCCTGGTCGAAAAAGGGTTCATACATCATGCCAGCATGATGCATGGAGACCAAACCCGGTCGCTCGCCATGGCGTGCAAGTTCCTGGATGTCGAGCCGGTGGTAGTCGAGTAGGGTCGCCGGGCCGGCGGGCGGGCAGGCCGGCAAATTCGGACGGAGGCGCCATGGGGGCCAGTTTCGGTCACCGAAAAGGAGCCAAGGGTGAACAAGATCGGGATCTACTACGCTTACTGGACGCACTACTGGGACGTGGATTTCCATCCGTTCGTCGACAAGGTGGCGGACCTTGGGTTCGACATCCTGGAAGTGAACGGCGGCACGATCGCGAACCTGAGCTCGGCCGAGCGCAGGGAGCTCAAGGCGCACGCCGACGCTCGGGGCCTCGCGCTGACGCACTGCATTGGGCTGGGCAGGCAGTACGACCTGGCTTCGGCGGACGAAAGCTGCCGCAGGAATGGGATCGCCTTCTTGGGTCAAATGGCAGATGCCATCGGCTAGATGGGCGGCGGCCAGTTGTCCGGCATCATCTACAGCTACTGGCCCGGCACGCTGCCGGCCGGGGAATCGGACCGCGCGCCCTACGTCGAGCGCAGCATCGCCAGCATGCGCCAGGCCGTCAAGGTCGCCGAGGACAACGGCGTCTTTTTCAACGTCGAGGTGGTCAACCGTTTCGAGCAGTTCATCTTGAACACCTGCGACGACGCGCTGGCTTACGTCAAAGCCGTGGATAGCCCCAACTGCCGGATTCTGCTGGACACCTTCCACATGAACATCGAGGAGCCCTTCATGGGCGAGGCGATCGAGAAAGCCGGCGCCTACCTGGGACACCTCCACATCGGCGAGAACAACCGCCTGCCACCCGGTTACGGGCACATCCCGTGGACCGAGCTGAGCAACGCGCTGCGCAAGATCGACTACCAGGGCCACGTAGTGATGGAACCCTTCATGATGCCGGGCGGAGAAGTGGGCCGTGACATCAAGGTGTTCGCCGACCTGCGCGCCGGCCGGAGCCTGGACGAGGAAGCGCGCAACGCGCTGCTGTTCATGCGCGGGGTTCTGAAGTAGTTGGCGCTGCTCTCCTTGACATTTCTGCTCCCGGCTGGTATACTCCGCTCCGTTAGCGCTCACGAACCCCCACCCAGATACCAGGAGCAGTTGTGCCAGGATGACTCACCGGGTCACGATAGCCGACGTCGCCCGAGCGGCCGGAGTCTCGTTGCAGACCGTGTCGCGGGCGATGAACAACAAGGGCGAAATCAGCGAGGACACCCGCCAGCGCGTGCTCGATACGAGCCGGCGCCTCGGCTACCGCCCCAGCATGCTCGCGCGAGGACTGGTGACACGCACGACGTTGACCATCGGGCTCGTCGTGCCCGACATCGCAAACCCTTTCTTCTCTGAGATCGCCCGCGGCGCGGAAGATGCTGCGCACGCGGCCGGCTACAGTCTACTTCTCGGCAATTCCATCGAAAACCCGGACCGCGAGGCCGACGTGCTGCGCACCCTCGAAGAGAAGTGTGTCGACGGCATCGTTCTTTGCAGCTCGCGGCTGTCGCAAGTTGAACTGGCCTCGCTGGTCGATCGCCTGCCTGCCCTGGTCCTGATCAATCGTCCCGCCGTGGACACCAACGCCGGGGCGGTCGCAGTGGACGACGAGGCCGGCGCAGCGGCCGGGACGCGCCATCTCTTGCGCGGGGGAAGGCGCGCCGCCGGGTTCCTGGCCGGACCGCAGGGCTCGCACAGCGCCCAGGAGCGTGCGCGTGGCTACGCGCGCGCCGTGGCCGAGGCCGGCCTCGCCTTTGACGCCAGCCGCAGCCGTACCTGCCAACCGTATTTGGAAGGCGGACGTGAGGCGATGCAGGCGTTGTTGGCCGAGCATCCGGAGACAGATGCGGTCTTCTGCTACAACGACCTGGTGGCGGTCGGTGCGCTGCAGGCCTGCTCGGCGGCCGGTCGCCGGGTGCCGGAGGATGTGGCCGTCGTGGGCTGCGATGACATCCTCCTGGCCGGGCTGGTAACGCCGGCCCTGACCACCCTCGGAGTGGATAAGCGTGAGGTTGGGGCGGCAGCCACCCGACTGCTGCTGGAGCGGCTCAAGGGCTCTTCCGGCCAGCCCCGGGAAGTCCTGTTCAGCCCCACGCTGATTGTGCGGGCCAGCGCGCCGTGAAACACACCGACGGGGATACGCTGCGTTTCGCTCTCGTGGGAGTCGGTAGCATCGCCCCCCTCCATGCCCGGGCGATCCGCAATACGCCGGGCGCCGAGCTGGTCGCGGTGGCCACGCGCGACGAGGGACGCGGCCGGGCGTTCGTCGCCGAGCACGGCGGCACCTGGTTCGCCGACTACCGGCAACTGCTGGCTCAGGCCGGCGCCGATGCGGTCAGCCTCTGCACGCCGCATGACCTGCACGCGCCGATGACGGTTGCAGCCTCGGCCGCCGGCCTGCACGTACTGTGCGAGAAGCCGATGGCTCGCAGCGTTGCCGAGTGCGACGCCATGATCGAGGCTTGCGCGCGTGCTGGGGTCACGCTGGGGGTCGTCTTCCAGAGCCGCTTCGAGCGGCTCTCGATCAGCCTGAAGCGGGCGCTGGATGAGGGCCGGTTTGGCCGGCTGCTCTGGGCCAGCGCCAACACCCTTTGGTATCGGACGGACGCGTACTACAGCAGCGGGCCGTGGCGCGGCACCTGGGCGCACGAGGGGGGTGGCGTTCTCATCAACCAGGCGATCCACGGTATTGACCTGCTGATCTGGCTGGCCGGCCTGCCGGAGCGTGTCACGGCAAAGGTACGCACGCTCAACCATGCCATTGAGGTCGAGGATGCCGGCCTGGCGCTGCTCGAGTACGCCGATGGCCGGATCGGGCTGATCCAGGCGACAACCGCGGCTTTCCCGGGCTATCCTGAACGCCTGGAATTCTTCGGCAATAGAGGCAGTGCGGTCTATCATAAGGGCCAGGGCCGCTTGGAATGGCACCTGCTCGATCCGCTCGAGGATGGGCTCGAGGAAGCTGAGGTGAGCAGCGGCGCCATGCACCCGATGGACATCACCGCGGCCGGACACACGGCCGTCTTCTGCGACTTCGTGGCCGCCGTGCGCGAGAAACGCGCCCCGCTGGTCGATGGCCACGCGGGGCGCCAGAGCGTCGCGCTGGTGGAAGCGATCTACCGATCAGCCTCCAGCGGGAGCAGCGTCGCTCTGGAGTGAGCGCGCTTGTGCGCCGCGGCTCACGCCATGCCGCTAAGATTCAGCTCGTCGGCCCGATGGCAGGCCGCGAAGTGGCCGGGCGTGAGCTCTCGATAGACCGGCGCCTCGGTCTTGCAGACGTCGATGCAGTAATCGCAGCGCGGGTGAAAATAGCAGCCCGAGGGTGGGTTGGCCGGGCTGGCCACCTCGCCGGGCAGTTCCACGTTTCCTGACTTCACGCGCGGGTCCGCCACGGGCAGCGCGGCCAGCAGCGCGCTCGTGTACGGGTGTCGCGGCCGGGCGAAGAGGTCATCGGAGGTCGCCGTTTCCACGATCTTCCCCACGTACATCACGGTCACGCGGTCGCAGATATGCCTCACCACGCTCAGGTTGTGCGAGACGAACAGGTAGGTGAGATGCAGGCGCTTTTGCAGGTCCAGCAAGAGGTTCAGCGTCTGCGCCTGCACCGAGACGTCCAGCGCCGAAACCGGTTCGTCGGCGACGACCAGGCGAGGGTTGAGCGCCAGGGCGCGCGCGATGCCGATGCGCTGCCGTTGCCCGCCGCTGAAGGCGTGCGGAAAGCGCTGCATGAACTCAGGCCGCAGCCCCACCAGCCGCAAGAGCTCCGCCACCCGCTCCTCGCGCTCCCGGCGCTTTCGCATGCCGCCGATGAGTAGTGGCTCGCCCACGATGTCAAACAGGGTCATGCGCGGGTTGAGCGATCCATAGGGATCCTGGAAGATCATCTGCATCTGCGAGCGCAGCGGCTTCAACTGCTCTCGATTGAGCCCGGCGAGGTCGATGACATCGCCACTTTCCGTGCGAAAGAGCATCTCCCCGGATGTCGGCTGCAGCGCGCGCAGCACACAGCGCGAGGCCGTCGTCTTGCCGCATCCGCTCTCGCCTACCAGGCCCAGCGTTTCCCCTTCGTCGATAAAGAAGTTGATGTCGTCGACGGCCCGGACGTAGCCCACCGTCCGCCGTAGAAAACCCCTGCGAATCGGGAAGAACTTGCGCAGGTTTCTGGCTTCGAGCAGCGGCCGAGGTGCAGGGGTCGTCATGCCATCACCGCCACGTCATGGTAAAGGAAGCAGCTCACCTTTTGGCTTTCGCCCACGGGTAGCAGAGCCGGGGTGCTTTGGTCGCATTTCCCGGGAATGTACCTCGTGCAGCGCGGATAGAAGGGACATCCTGCAGGCCGGTTGAACGGGTGCGGGATCGAGCCGCTGATCGTCGGCAGGTCGGTCCGCTTGGTCGAATGGATGTTGGGGATCGATTCCAGCAGGGCCCTGGTGTAGGGATGCTTGGGATTGTGGAAGATATCGTCGACCAAGCCCTGTTCCATCAGCAGGCCCAGATACATTACCGTCACGAAATCCGCCATCTGGGCGATCACGCCGAGGTCGTGGGTGATGAAAATGATGGCCGAGTTGCGCTCCTCCTGCAGCCGGCGCAGCAGCCGCAGCACCTGTGCCTGAGTCGTCACGTCTACGGCCGTCGTCGGCTCGTCCGCGACGAGGATGAGCGGGTTGCAGGAGAGCGCCATTGCGATCATCGCGCGCTGGCGTAAGCCGCCGCTCAATTGCCATGAGTATTCGTCGAGTCGTTGCTCGGGCGCAGGAATGCCGACATCCCGGAACTGCTGGAGCGCGATCTGGCGCGCTTCGCGCTGGCTTACCCGGCGATGGAGTTCTGATCGCTTCCATGATCTGATTGCCGACGGTGTGCACCGGACTGAAGGCGGCCATCGGCTCCTGCGGGATCAGGGCGATTTCGCCGCCGCGGATGTCCCGCATTTCCTGGCCACGTGGGCTCAAGCTCGCCAGGTCCACGATGGCGGTGGTTTCGCCGTTCCTGAGCGGCCGCCGCAAGAGCATCTCGCCCGCGACAATCCGTCCGGGCGGTTCGACGATCCGCAGGAGGGCCTTCATGGTCACACTCTTGCCGCATCCACTCTCGCCGACGATGCCAAAGACCTGGCCTGGGTAGACGTCGAGCGCAATCCCGTCCACCGCTTTGACCACTCCCTCATCCATGAAGAAGTGAACTTTGAGATCTCGAATCGACAGCAGTGGTTCGCTTGGTTGATTCATCTGCAACTCAGTGGCTGTAAGGGTCGGCCGCGTCGCGCAGGCCATCGCCGACCAGATTGAACACGAGCACCGCGATAATCACGGCCAGGCCGGGAACCAAGAGCCAGGACGCTTGCGCGACCGTCTGGATGTTCTGGGCCTCCTGCAGCAGCACTCCCCAACTTATGGCCGGTGGGCGGATGCCCAGGCCCAGGAAGCTCAGCGAAGTCTCGTTGATGATCATCACAGGGATGGCGAGTGTGCTGGTAGCGATGATGTGACTCATGAAGGCCGGGACCATGTGATGCACGATGATGCGATAGCGGCTCGCGCCCGACAGCTCGGCGGCGAGCACGAAGTCCTCCTCACGCAGCGACAGGAAGCGGCCGCGCACCTCACGTGCCAGGGTTGTCCAGCCGATAAACGCCAGGATGATGGTGATGGCGAAGAAAACGCGCGTCGGCGGCCAGTCGCGGGGCAGTGCGGCCGTCATGGCGAGCCAGATGGGGATGGTCGGCAGCGACTGCAGGATCTCGATCACGCGTTGGATGACCAGATCGGCGAGGCCGCCGAAGTAGCCGGAAACGCCGCCCAGCAGCACGCCGAGGATCACGCTGAGGATCACTGCCACCAGCCCCACCGTCATCGAGGTGCGCGTGCCGAACATCAGCCGGGACCATTGATCTCGGCCGAGCCGGTCCGTGCCCAGCAAGTACACGCCCTCCGTGGCATTGCGATCGGCCACGCCGACCAGGTGCATGTCCGTCCGGAGCAGTCCCAGGACCTTGTAGGGGTAGCCGTGTGTGAACAGCGCGAGTGGGATCCGGCGTTCGGGGTCGACCACCCACTCCATTCTCAAGGTCACCTTGTTGCGGGCGCCGGTGATGGCTGGTACCGACAGCCCCAGGTGTCCGTCCGTAACCAACGCCAGCCCCTGCGGCGGGATGAAAGCCAGCCTGGCCTCGGTCCTCTCAGGGTCCTGCGTGGCGAAGAAGTCTGGGACCAGCACGACGGTGTAGAAGAGGATCAGCACGAGCGCGCTGGCAACCGCCAGGCGGTTCTTGCGAAAGCGCCACCAAACGAGCTTCCAGTTAGGAGCGACTGAGACGCTCTCCTCGGCTTTAGACTTCGGCATCAGCTCGACGGTGGACGCATTGGGGAGAGCTTCGGCCATGTCAGTTGTCCCCCTCCATGCGGATGCGCGGGTCGGCGATCGCCAGGAGAACGTCCGAAATCAGCGTGCCGATGATGGTCAGCAAGCAGTAGATGAGCAGGATGCTGCCGGCGAGGTACATGTCCTGCTGCTGTAACGCGCGCAGCAGCAGCGGGCCAATGTTGGGCAGGTTCATGACGGTGGCCACGATCAGGCTGCCCGAGAATAATTGGGGCAGATACCATCCGACGGTGCTGATCAGGGGGTTGAAGGCCAGGCGGACCGGGTATTTCATCACCAGGCGCCACTCCGACAGCCCCTTCGCGCGTGCGGTGATCACGTATTGTTTGTTGAGTTCGTCGAGCAGATTGGCGCGCATGACGCGGGTCAGGCGCGCCGTGCCTGCGACCCCCAGCACGATGGCAGGCACCCAGACGTGTCTCAGCAGATCCACGAAGCGGTCCCAGCTCCACGGCGCCTGAACGTAGGCAGGCGAGAAGAGCCCGGTGATGCTGATGCCCAAGCTGCTGAAAGCGAACCACATGAGGACCAACGCCAGCATGAAGTTCGGCGTGGCGACGCCGACGTAGTTGAATATGGTGAACACATAATCCAGGAATGAGTTTTGGTGCGTGGCCGAATAGATGCCGGCCGGAATAGCAATCACCCAGGTGATGACAAAGGCGAACAGCGCCAGCAAAATGGTCAACGTCAGGCGGTCCCCGATGAGGTCGGAGTTCGGGCGCTGGTACTCGAGCGAGCGGCCCAGGTCGCCGTGCAGCAGGCCGTCCATCCAGCGCTCGTACTGCACCACGAACGGCTGATCCACCCCAAACTGTATCTTCAGCGCATCCACCTGGGCCTGATCCATCGACGAGCCAGATCCGGCCAGCGTCGCGATGTAGCTTGTGAGGAAGTCGCCCGGCGGCGCCTGGACCAGCCCGAAGACGATGATCGAAAAGATCAGGATCAGGACCGGCAGCAGCAGAAGGCGCTGGACAATGTATCTGAACATGTCTACTCTCGCAACAAAAGCGGCTCCCGTGCGAGTGCCGAACTGCTCCGGCAGGGGAGTTGGATGTGTCAATAGAGTCGAGGCTCACCGGCAGGGCATCTGGCGGTGCATGCCGGTGAGCTTCGACTCCGATGGTGCCGGTTGTCGGATTCGAACTTCGGGTTTACCCGTGCAGCGGCGACGTGCGCCGGTGCACGGGTAGACGTTACATGCGCGATCGGCGGGCCTCCGGGAGACGGCCAGCTGTCGCGGCGATGGCGCTTCGCTTGCCTACTGAGCGTAGAACCAGGTCTCGGGCTTGCCGTTGCCCGGCGTGCGCAGCGCCCAGTCCTTGGTCAGGTTCTCCGGGACGTTCTGCAGCTTGGCATTCACCACGGCAACACCCTGGTCCGCTGCCGTCAGGCCGACGGTGCCGATGTCATACAGATTGTCCACCCAGATGGTGAAAATCTGCTTGGCGATCTCCGCCTGGCGATCAGGAGCGGCACTCTTGGCCTCGTCCTGGAGCGTCACAATCTCCTTCCAGGGCGCGGGCGGTTCGACGCCTTCTTTGCCGCCGGTGTCGTACCAGGTCTTAAACAGTGGGCCGTAGGTCAGGTTGCCGTAGATGGGCAGCCGGATGTCGAACTTCGTGGACCCGCTGAACATCGTGCCGGCAGAGTCCTGGTTCCAGACCTCGGCCTGCAGTTGGTTGGCCTCGCGCATCTGGAAGTGCAGGTCGCGCTCGCGTATCTGCAGGTCGACCCAAATGCCGACCTTCTTCAGGTCCGGGACCACCAACTGGGCGACGTCGACGTAGGCGCCCAGGGCGGGCACCGCCGAGAGCTCGAAGCCGGCCCGCTTGCCGCTGGGCAGCAGCCGGTAGCCTTCGGAGTCGCGCTTTGTGTAGCCGAGCCCGTCCAGCAGGGCATTGGCCTGGTCGGGGTCATATTCCGTGTACTTGTGGGCCACTGCGTCACCGGGATACCAGGGCGAGGTGCTCTTGATGATCCCCATGCGCGGTTCGCCCGTGCCGAGGAAGACCGATTCCTGGATCTCTTTGCGGTTGATGGCGTAGGAGACCGCCTTGCGGTAATCCAGCTGCGACCACATCGCGGTCAGCTCCGGATCACCCTGGTAGGTCAGGTTGAAGATGATGCCGGCTTCGTCGCCGCCGGTGCTGGACCAGAGGTAGATCTTGTCCTTGCCAGACTTCTGCTCTTCTTCCTTGAGGACCGGATAGTTCGCCAGCTGGATATGGCGCTCCTGCTCGTCGAGCTCGCCGGCAATCGCCGCCAGGTTAAGGGCGGCAGGATCCGCGAAGAACTTGAACTGGACCTCGTCAATGTACGGGAGCTGGTTGCCGGCAGTGTCCACGCCGACATAGTAGGGATTGCGCGTCATGGTGAAGATCTGATCGCCGTAGCGGTTGACGGCCATCCAGGCGGACATCACCGGGCGCTCCGGATTATCGAACTGGTCCTGTTTCAGGTAGAACAGCTCGGTCCAGGTCTTCAGCTTGGCATCGGCGACCATTTTGTCCAGGTCGGCTTGGCTCGCGTAGGATGCGTGGAACTGCTTCATGTAGTGCGCGGGCAGGAACATCGGGTAGTTCTTGTCGCCAGCATCCTTCTGCGCGATCTCGGGTAGGAACAGCGTCTGCGGGGCCCCGTAGGTGAACTTCACCGACAGGTCGTCCACCTTCTCCACCTTGACCTCGCTGCCGTCGGCGTTGAGCAACCAGGACGGCACTGACGGCATCAGGTCTTTGTTGTTCACCACGTCGTTGTACCAGAACATGATGTCGTCGGCCGTGAAGAGCTCGCCGTCAGACCACTTGCCGCCCTTGCGCAGGGTGATGGTCCATTGCGTGAAGTCAGGGCTCGGGGTCACGCTCTCGGCGTACTTCATCTCGACGCCGGCGCCATCGATCGAGAACCGGACCAGGCTGTCGTTCACGACGCGGATCAGGCCGTTGCGGTCCGATGGGCCGAGGAAGCCGCGGTGCCAGACGCCGCCGTACTGGCCGACTGCAGGCATCTCCTCGACCAACGGATTCTCAGGCAGGCGCTGATCGACGGGAGGAAGCTTGCCGGCCTTGACCTGTTCGGCCAGCACTGGGGCTTCGTTGTACTTGCCGGTGGGCGCAGCCACTGCCGCTGGCGCCTCGGTTGCTGCGGGCGCTGTGGTCGCCTCGGGCGGGGTCGTCGCCACTGGCGCCGCGGTGGGTGCGGGTGCCGTCGTGGGTTCCGCCGCGGCCGGGGGCGCGGGCGTCGGGGCCGGCGCCTGCTGCGAGCAGCCTGTTACCACGAAGGCCAGAATCAGGACCAAGCTCAATAGCTTCAAGATGGTATTGCGATTCATTGTACCCTTCTCCTCTGTGAGATTGATTGTGCATCCGATAGGGACGAAAGACGATGCTGGCTATTGCCTGCCTGGTGGAGCCGGTCACCTCCCTTCTTTTCCAGCCGGGGCTATCTGCTCGTGAGTCGATGCGATAGCCCCGCTCGCCGAAAGACAACCTCGACCGTTCGCAAAGCCGGCACCCGGCAGGCCGCGATCGGCCCACGACCGGCTTCGATCGGGAAGACCCGGGGGTTACACAGGTCCCGAGCGCCGTGTAAGTGATCGAGACATGGGTCTGGCTGTTGCAGCGAGAGCCTGCAGGCCGGCGCGCAACGTCGAGAGTGACGGCGTCACCAGGGCGCCGGGTAGGAAGTGCTCTGCCCCGGCGACGCAATGCTGCTGAGACGATAGCCGAGCCGTTCGATGACTTCACGCGGGCGGCCGAGGGTGCCGCGGCTGATTTCGCCTTCGTCGTCGAGCACGCGCGAAACCGTCCGGCAGGATACCTCGGCTTCTGGTGCAGCATGACCAACGCTGAAGCGAAACGACATCCTCGTGCCTCGCGGGAAAAATGTGAGGGTTACAGCGCTGCCATGATCGCTCACGGCAGCGCTAACAGTCATTATACGCAGACTTCCGCCCGGTTGTCAATGTATGTGCGGTGCACGCACATGTGAGTGAGACCGCGCTGGCTCAGGCCAGCGTGGAGCGCCAGACCCGCAGCAGGCCGGTGGGCTTAGCCCAGTTGACAGCGGTCCGGTTCCCTCTTATACTCTCCGTCGTCACCGTGAGCGATAACGGGCACGCTGCGAGGCGACCGCCTTTCCCTTCGATTCGCTCCTACGGGCAGACGCACCGCAATTGAGCGCTGATCGTGGTCAGCACCCTACTCGATTTCCAGGTAGTCCATGGACGCGTGGGAGCGATTCAAGCAGGTTGCAGCAGGCGGCAGTGTGGATCGAGTGCCGGTCGCGCTGATCGTCGACAGTCCCTGGCTGCCTTCGTATGCCGGCATCGACACGCTCGATTACTTCCTCTTGCCCGAAGTCTGGACGCGCGTCAACCTCGGATTGTTGGCGCGTTTTCCCGACGTGGCCTGGATTCCCGGCTCCTGGGTGGAGTACGGCATGGCAGCCGAGCCGTCCGCGTTTGGGGCCCGGGTGTTGTGGCACCACGACCGGCCACCGTCCATCGCGCCGGTGCGAGGCGGTCTGGCGGCGCTCGACGGGATAATGCCTGCCGATCCCTCTGAGGACGGCTTGATGCCACTCGTGCTCCGCCTTTACCAACAAGCCCAGGCGCGGCTTCGGGCGCAGGGAGCGCCGATCCGCATGGTCGCGGCGCGTGGGCCGCTGGCCGTGGCCGGGTGGCTGCTGGGCGTGAGCGAGCTCATGGTCGCCCTGACGGTCGAGCGCGAGGCGTGCGCGTGTCTGCTCGATGCCCTGACCGAGACGACCATCCGCTGGCTGGCTGCCCAGGCCGAGGCAGTGGGCGGCGTCGATGGCGTTCTGGTGTTGGATGATATCCCGGGCCTGCTTTCGCCGCGGCTCTTCGATGCCATGGCGGCGCCCTATCTGACCCGCATCTTCGATGCATTCCAGGGCTTGGTGCGGGTGTACCACAACGATACGCCCTGCCCATTCCTGGTAAGCCGTATCGGCGCCTTGCCCTTCGAAGTGTGGAACCTCAGCCACGAGATGGATATCGGCGCGGTGCAGCAGAGCCTGCCGGCCAAGGTGCTGATGGGGAACGTCCCGCCCCTGGCAGTCCTGGCAGAGGGCACGCCCGCTCAGGTGGCCGATTGGGCACGTTCCTGCATCGACAAGACCGACGGGCACAACCTGATCCTTTCCGCCGGCGGTGGCGTGAGCCCGGGAACGAGCGCCGAAAACGTCGACGCCTTGGTGCTCGCCACCCGCTGACCCGCGGGGCGCTGCGGGCTTGCCCGCAGCAATTTCGCCGAGAGAGAGTAGGAGGCCGAACTGACGATGGCACCCTCCGCCTTCGACACGGACACTCAGGATGCCCAGGCCATGCCGGTGACCCCGGTCGCGCCGTCCACCTTCGACGTGGCGCGCTACGAGGCGCACGCGGCCGAGGCCGAGGCGCGCTACGCCGACTTCATGTGCAGCTCGGAGGGCATCGCCGTCTGGCAGCGTGTGCGCGTGGCCGAGGTGTTCCGCGACGGCTGCCGCGACATGGCGGCTTCCTTGGCTTGGCAGCTCGGCGGCCTGACGAAGGCCATGGGCTATCTGACCGATGCGCCGAACTACCTCGAGCCCTGGTACGGGATCGGCGTGACCGCGGCAGCATTCGGGGCCGAGTACGAATGGCCGGAGGGGCAGGCGCCGGTGGCCCGGCCGCAATACCGGACCGTGCGTGAGGTGCCGGTGCTCCTGCCCCGGCCGGCTGAGCGGGCGGCGATCATGCAGCATGTGCTGGCGATGATCGACTATTTCCTGGAGGAGACACAGGGCCGGGTGCCGATGTCGTGGTCTGACCTGCAGAACCCACTCAACGTGGCGACGGAGCTCGTAGACACCTCCGGTTTCTTCCTGGGCTTCGCGGAGGAGCCGGAAACGGTGCGCCAGATCCTGGCCGAGCTGGCCGGCGAGGTGATCGGCTTCACGCAAGTGCAAAGCCGGCGCATTGGCGACCGCCTGGTCCGCCCCGGCCACGGCTTCGCCAGCGCTTGCTCCGGCACGGGTATCGGCCTGAGTTCCGACAACCTGGTGATGATCTCTCCCCGCGCCTACCGGCAGTTCTGCGCCGAGAACGATGCACGCATCGGGGCGGCCTTCGGCGGCACGGCCATCCACTCCTGCGGCAACTGGGCCCGGTGGGTCGAGGCGGTGAAGGCCAACCCGCGCTTGAGCATGGTGGATGCGGCCTTCACGCCGCGCACCGACCCGGCCTTCAACGACCCGGCCGCATTTCGGGCGGCCTTCGCCGGCACCGGCATCGTCGTCCAGGCCCGCATGGTGGGCGACCCGCCTGAGGTGCTGGCGCGCGTGCGGCAGCTTTGGGGGCCTGGTATGCGGCTGATCGTGGTCACGTACGAGCAGGACCCGGTCGCCCAGCACCGGCTCTATCACGCCATCCACGCGCTCTGTAGCTGAACGCCGGCCGGCCCCTGGCCCCCGTGAGGACGTCCGGCCGGCCGGCGATAGTCGAGAGGATCGGCCATGAACAGTTCTCTTGCACGCTCGTCTCCCCCGATCGCGCTGGTCAACGGCCGGGTAGTTCTGCCCGACCGGGTCGAGACCGGCCGCGCGCTGGTCGTCGATGGCGACCGCATCGCCGGCCTGACCGGCCCGGCGGAGATCGGATCAAACGTCGAGCGCGTTGACGCCGGCGGCCATTGGATCACGCCTGGCCTGTTCGACATGCACACGCACGGCGCGCTGCGGCACACCTTCAACGAGCCGGATCCGGCGGCCTGGGGGATCATCACGCAGGAGAACCTGCGCCGCGGCACGACCTCCCTCCTGGCGACCTTCGCGCCCACCCCCAACCTGGAAGCGGGACTGGCCTTCTGCCGCCAGTGGATGGGGCAGCGCCGCGACGGAGCGCGCGTGCTGGGGGCCTACCTGGAAAGCCCCTATATCAACGTCCTGCAGAAAGGGGCGTTGGATGCCTCCTGCCTGCGCCCGGCGACCGACGGCTCGGCCGGCGCGCTGCTCCAGTACGCGGACATCCTGCGCGTGTTCATGCTGGCGCCGGAACTGCCGGGCGGTCTCGACCTGGTCAAGGCAATCGACGACGCCGGCATCGTGCCGTCGGCGGGCCACACCACGGCGTACGACAGCCACCTGCGCGCGGCCATGCGTGCCGGCTTGCGCCACGTGACCCACCTGTGGAGCGGTATGTCGATGGTGGTGCGCGAGGGGCCGTGGCGCAGGCCGGGTGTGCTCGAGGCGGCCCTGGTCTACGATGGGCTGACGGCGGAGATGATCGCCGACAACCGGCATCTGCCGGAAACCCTGATGCGGCTGGCGTACAAGTGCCTGGGACCCGACCGGCTGTGCGTCGTCTCGGACGCGCTGAGCGGCGCCGGGCTGCCGGAGGGCAGCGTCTACACCATGGGGGACTTGTCGTACGACGTGCGCGATGGCGTGGGCATGACGCTCGACCGTTCGGCCTTTGCGGGAAGCACGACTTTGTTGCCCCAGATGCTGCCCGTGCTCCTGGACGTCGTCGCCATCCCGCTGGTGGAGGCCGTCCGTATGGTCACCCTCACTCCGGCGCGCATCATCGGTGTTGACGGGGAGATCGGCTCCCTGGAGTCAGGCAAGCGCGCCGACCTGGTGCTCTTCGACGATGCCTTCGTCGCTCAGCGGGTCATGCTTGCCGGAGAGTGGGTCTAGCTGCGCGACACAACCGTGTGTCGGACAACGAAAAGCCCGGAAATCTATTCGAGGACAGGAGTCCAATGTCAACCGAACCCCTTCACACAATCCAGATCGATCAGCTCCCGGTGAGCGTCTACGACTCCAACGAAGCCATGGGCCGTGCGGCCGCGGTCGCGGCCGCCGAGGTCATCCGCAGCGCGGTGGCACAGCGCGGCGTGGCCAACATCATCGTCGCCACCGGCAACTCACAGCTCACCTTCCTGGCCGCCTTGCGCGGCATGGCCGGTCTGCCGTGGCCGTCGGTCAACGTCTTCCATATGGACGAATACGTCAACCTCCCGCCCGGCCATCCCGCCAGCTTCCCGGCCTTCCTGCAGCGGCACCTGCTGGATCACGTCCGAGCGCGGGCCTTCTTCCCCGTGCCCGGCGCCGTCGAGGATACGGCGGCCGCTTGCCGGGACTACGAAGCGCTGCTGCGCGCCCACCCGGCCGACCTCTGCGCTCTGGGCATCGGCGAGAACGGCCACCTGGCATTCAACGACCCGCCGTTCGCCAATTTCCAGGACCCCGCCTGGGTCAAGGTCGTCCGGCTTGACGAGCGTTCGCGGCGGCAGCAGGTGGGTGAGGGCCACTTCGGCAGCCTGGCGGAGGTGCCCAGCCAGGCCATCAGCCTGACGATCCCGGCGCTGCTGGCTGCCGGCCGCGTGTTGGCCATCGTGCCCGAGGCACGTAAGGCCGAAGCGGTCGCCAGGTCGCTGCTGGGGCCGATCGCCGAGGACTGCCCGGCTTCGATCTTACGGCAGACGCCCTACGCCCACCTGTACCTGGATCAGGAATCGGCGGCGGGCCTCGACTTGGTGGCCTGAGCGGCGGGCGAGACCATGAACTCACGCGCGCGGCTGCTCACGGCCCTGGATCATCGGGAACCGGACCGCGTCCCGTTCGACCTGGGCAGCACCCAGGTGACGGGTATCCACCAGCTGGCGTATCGTGCGCTGCGCGACCGGCTCGGGTTGCCGCCCCTGCGGATCGTGCTGTGCGACGAGATCCAGGGGCTGGCGCTGCCGGACGACGACCTGCTGAATCGCCTCGGGGTGGACGTGCGCGGACTGTATCCGCTGAACAGCCACAATGACGCGGTCGAGGCGCGGGCTCGGCGGGAGGGCAAGGCTGAAGGCGGAGAGGTCGAGGTCTTCGTCGACGAGTGGGGTATCGTCCAGCAGCGCCCCTACCCGGACGGTCTCTACTTCAGCGCGGTCCGCCACCCCCTGGCCGGTGCCATAGCCGTCGACGACGTGGCCCGCTATCCCTGGCCGGACACGGCCAGCCGTCGCCGCATCGCCGGACTGCACGACCTGGCCGCCCGCTACCGCGCACAGGGCCGCGCCGTAATGATCAAGGGCGTGCTGGCAGGCATCTTCGAGATGGCGCAGAGGGTGCGCGGCATGGCCGCGCTCATGATGGACCTGGCTTCCGATGAGGCGTTGGCCGGCGCGCTGCTTGATAAGATGCTCGAGCTCAAGCTCGCCTTCTGGGAGATGGCGCTGCCCCAGCTTAGCGATGTGGTCGACGTGATCTCCGAGGCGGACGATTACGGGACCCAGGCGTCCCAGCTCATCTCGCCGCGCATGTTCCGCAAGCTGATCAAGCCGCGCCTGGCGATCCTGTTCGGCCGCATCCACGCCCTCGCCCCGCAGGCCAGGCTGTTCTTCCACTCTTGCGGCAACGTCCGGCCGCTGCTGCCCGATTTCGTCGACCTGGGCGTTGATATCCTGAACCCGGTCCACGTGCGAGCGACGGGCATGAACCCGGTCGAGCTCAAGCGGGACTTTGGCTCATCCATCGTCTTCTGGGGCGGCGGCGTCGACACGCAGGAGGTGCTGCCTCACGGGACTCCGGCCGAGGTGCGCGAGAACGTGCGGTACAATATCGAGGTCCTGGCGCCCGGCGGCGGTTTCGTCTTCAACACCGTCCACAACATCCAGGCCGACGTCCCAGCGGAGAATGTCGTCGCTATGGTTGAGGCGCTGCGGGAGTTCGGGGCGTACTGCTGATCGGCGAATGGGAGAAGACATGGTATCAGCCCGCACCGGGGACTTCCTGCCCATCGAATTCGTTTTCAACCCGAACTGGTGGCACAGCACTGCCGGCATCAGCTTCGAGCGGCCGTTCTACTTCGATGCCGCCACCCGCATCTCCGACGACGTGACCATGCGCCGCGTGCTGCACCGGCGCTTCGGCGACCTGGGATTGGGCGAGGCGGACCCGCAGCCGCGGCCGGTGGCCGGCTCAATGCACGTGGCCGGCGGCTTCGTCATCCCCGCGCTGCTGGGCGCGGAAATCCGCTTTTCCGCGGGCGAGGCGCCCCAGCCCCTGCCGGTTCGCCTGGCCCCCAAGCAAATCGAGCAGCTGGAGAAACCTGACTTCCGGACTACGTCGCCGATGCGGGAGCTCATCGCCGGCTGGGACGCGTTGGAAGCCGGGTATGGCCGGCTGATCGGCGACCTCAACACCGACGGACTGCTCAACGCCGCCTACCACTTCTACGGGCAGAACCTGTTCGTGGACTTCTACGAGGCGCCCGCTCGGGTCCGGCGCCTGCTGGAGATCGTGGGCGAGCTGATCGTCGACGTGGCGTCCTACGTGCGCGGGCGGACCGGGAGCTGCTCTATCGCCGTGAATCGTATGGCCGCACGCGTCGACAGGCGCTTGTTTGTGCACGCCAACTGCTCCGTTCAGATGATCTCCCCCAAGAGTTATCGCGAGCTCCACCAGCCGGTCGAGCAGCGTATGGCCGCCCGCATCCGGCCGTTCGGCATCCATCACTGCGGCGACAACATGCACCGGGCGGCGTCGCTCTACGCCGGGCTGGGTCTGGCCTTTGCCGACGTTGGCTGGGGATCCGACGTGGCCGCCTGCCGGGCTGCTCTACCCGACGCCTTCCTCAGCCTGCGCCTGAGCCCGATACGCATGCTCAACTGTACGCCGCAGGAGATGGCTGCCGATGCCGAGAGGCTGCTGAGCGCGGCCGCTCCGCTCGACAAGGCCGGCCTGTGCTGCATCAACATGGACTACGGCACCCCCGACGATAACCTGTTTGCGGTCTATGAAGTCGTGGAGCGCTATCGGCGCTACGGGGCTTGAGCTGGCCGCACCCCAGGCAGGCCCACGAGTGCTGAATTCGAGCGCAGCCCCGTCCCGCTAAAGGTAGGGCTCGGCACAGCGCGTGTGGCTGTTGGATGCCATACTCATGAAGACGCGCAGAGCGACTGCTGCCTCCGAGGCCGGCCCGTACGCTCTCCGAGTATTCCGGGGCACGATGGCCGTTGCATCTGATCCCACAAGAGAGGTAGTGAGCAGCCGGTAATGCCAGAACCCGATAAAGATAAGCCGATCGAAGATATCGAAGCTGCGGCCCAGCAAGCGGCGGCTGCCGAGACGGTGGAGGCGCCGACGCAGCGCCGCCGGTCGGTTCGCTTCCAACTGACGCTGGCGCTGCTCATCCTGGCGTTTGCCGCCCTGACTGTCCTGGTCACCACCACGTCCACGCAAGGCGTCGACCTGTTGATCACGCAATTGCTTCAGACAGTCGCCAGTCCGTTCTTTGGCACGTTAATGAGCGCGATCAGTTGGCCAGGCTATACCCCACAATCTTTTATCCTCGTAGGCCTGATCGTCCTGCTGCTCTACGGCTTTGGACTGCGTTGGGAAGCGTTGTCGGCGGTCGGCGCCGCCGTCATTGAGGAAGGGCTCAACCTGCTGATAAAAGACGCCGTTCACCGGGCCCGCCCGGCGCCCAACCTGGTGCACGTGTTTGTCAAGCTCACCAGTTACAGCTTCCCGAGCGGGCACGTTACATTCTACACGGGTTTCTTCGGCTTCATCTGGTTCCTGGCCTTCACGCTGCTCAAGCCCTCCTGGAAGCGCACGCTGCTGCTGGCGTCCTTCGGCGTGCTGATCCTGTTGATCGGGCTGTCACGCGTCTACCTCGGCGAGCATTGGGCCAGTGACGTCTTGGGCGGGTACCTGTTGGGCAGTCTCGCGCTGATCGCCAGCATCCAACTGTACCGTTGGGGGAAAGCGCGCGTGTTCGTGCAGCAGCCGGTGGCTCCTGAGAAGGAGCGCGGCTGAGGCACGAGGCGGCAGAGTCTCTCTCTCCTCTACCAGGCACTGACCTTGTTGAGTTCCTCGATGTCGTCGGGCGCCAGCTTCACCTCGAGGGTCCCCAGCGTTTCTTTTAGCTGCTCGACCGTGTTCGCGCCGACGATTGGGGCGGTGATGACCGGCTGCGCAAGCAGCCAGGCCAGGGCAACCTGGGCGTCGCTCGCCCCGTGCTTCTGCGCCACGCCGTCCAGCTTGTCGAGGATCGCCCAGCCGCGGTCGTTCAGGTAGCGCTGCACATCTCCGGCCCGCTGGCTATCCGGCATCTTGTCCCGGCGATACTTGCCCGTGAGGAACCCGCCGGCCAACGGGCTGTAGGGGATGACGCCGATGCCTTCCGCTTCGCACAGCTCCCTGAGCTCCCGTTCGAACTCGGCCCGGTATGCCAGATTGTAATGCGGCTGCAGGGAGTCGTAGCGCACCAGGCCGAGCTTGTCACTGGTCCACAGCGCCTTCGCCAGCCGCCAGGCTGGGTAGTTCGAGGCGCCGGCGTAGCGCACCTTGCCGGCGCGCACCAGGTCGTCCAGCGCCCGCATCGTCTCGTCGATCGGCGTATCGGGGTCGAAACTGTGAGCCTGGTACAGGTCGATGTAGTCGGTGCCGAGCCGCCGCAGCGAGTCTTCACAGGCCTGGATCAGGTGGGCTCGGCTCAGGCCTTCGCCCGTCGGCCCCTCCCACATGCGCCCGCGTGCTTTGGTGGCCAGGACGACCTGCCGCCGATTGCCCCGCTGCTTCATCCACTTGCCGATGACGGTCTCGGCTACCCCACCCGGGTTGTCCTTGGCCCAGCGCGAGTAGACGTCGGCGGTGTCTATGAAGTTGCCGCCTGCCCCCAGGAAAGCGTCCATCACCTGGTAAGCATGCTCCTCGTCGGTCGTCCAGCCCCACTGCATCGTGCCCAGGCATAGCTCGGAAACCTTGAGTCCCGATCGGCCCAATCTACGGTAGTTCATGTGTGCCCCCCATGTCGTTGGTACGAAAACGCCGTCGCTTCACGCAGCGTAGCACAACCGTGGGACCGCCGTAGGTATGTGCCCGTCCCTTTCTGGCCTTACTTCTATCTGCTTGGGGGTCGATCGATCGGGCCGAGAGGGAAGGATGAGCGGGCACGTGGAGAGCCGCTGCGGGTTGAGCAGGGGGCCGCGTTGGGAGCGACCCCGTGGGGCCTCAGGCCCGGACCTGGTCGATCGCGCCGCCCCGGTCGTTCTGGCAGGCAAGCCCCGCCCGTCGCTGTGAGCGCGCAGCCCCAGGACACCAACCGGGCGCCCACCCAGGCGCTCGAGCTCGGCCTCGCGCCGGAAATCCGCGTGCCGTTCCTGCGCCACCATAATATCCCTGTAGCTGAACGTGTGATTCGCTCCGTTCGTCAGACAGGCCTGGGCCGGCGGTGGCCGGCTTCGACAGCGCCAATCCTCTCGTCTTGATCTTCTGCCTATTGAACGGAGATGGTCTCGTTTTTCGGGCACCGGCCGGGGATCGTCGGCCAAAGCAATGCCGCCGGGCCGGCCCGACGGCGTTGAGGCGCATCGACACACCGGCTCCAGGCCGGCTCTACCTCACTCGGCCAATACCCCAGCCCAGATAGTTCGTTCCATTCGGGTCCGGAACCGCGGCCTGAGCCTTCGCTTCAAGGGCAGCGCGCAGGTCGACGGGAGATATCCTTCCCCAGGTAACGGCATCGCCCAGCGCCAGCGCGGCCAGGCCCACGATCAGAGGGGCCGAGAAGGATGTGCCTGCCCAATAGGCATAGCCGTTAGGCGAGCCCGGCCAACCGGACGAGATGTGAACCAGGCTGATGACGCCGTACTCACAGTCCTTGTCGCCGGGGCAGCGGTCGAGCATCGGTTCGCAGGGTTGCTTTGGGTCGCGGGCCGGCCCGCCGCCCGGAGCGGCGATGGTAGCCTGGTTCGAAAAGCAAGCCCGCGAGCGCTGGGCCGCGTTGGCGCCGACGCCGAGCACCCAGTCGTAGCTGGCAGGGATCTGCATAGGAGCAGGCGTCGAGATGCGGCCGCACGGACTCGCTGTGCACCTGCCAGAGGGCGGCATCGGAGGCGTAGTCGGCGTTGCGCACCAACAGCCGGTGCCATAGGTCTGTTATCTGTCCTTCGAGACCCAGCACAGCCCGTTGGGCCTCCAGTCGGTCCTCGTCGGAGACCGACCAGCTCTTCTCCTCGGCGTGCTCGCGGCCGGCGGCGATCGGGTGGGGGCGGTGGTGCAGCTCACCGGATTGGCGCCCACCTATTGTTGCCGCAGAGCGGGAGGTACTGTTGTGACCGGGACTTACGTAACTAATGCCCTATGGCCGGACGAGGTACAGGTTGATCCGGCCCCCAAAGTCGGAGGCGTACAGGATACGCGAGCCGTCCCAACTCCAGGTGGGATGGCAGTGGGCGCTCTGGGTGTGCCACGAGGTGCGGTGGTTGCACAACGCGACCGGTTCTGCCTGCTGGGCGGAGATGTCGATCAGCACCAGGTCGTCCACGTCGTCGCCGACCAGGCAAGTGTGGTCCGGGTTGGCATGGTAGTGGTTGCAGTAATAGGGAAGGTCGACACGCCGCACCACCTGACCCTTGCGGTCGGCCAGGCCGACGAAGGGGACCATGGCATTACGGTTCACCCCGACCTCGGCAGCCACCGCCTGAGTGCGGTCTGAGGTGATCGTGCCGTCGTGGCCGGGCCCCCGGTCGTCGAAGAAGATCAAGCCGTCCTGGGTCCAGAACTCGTGGCCGACCGAGTCCTGCTCGGTCTGGCGGAAGCACGGCCGCGCCTCGCGGGCGGCGAAGTCGAGCAGCCAGATGCGCTGGGTGACCAGGTTCCACGGCCCCTCGTGGCAGAAAGTGCCCAGCGTGCTGTCGTCCGGGCAGAACTGGAAGTGGCCCAGCCAGTGCGTGTCCTTGAGCACGTCGAACCAGCCTGACCCGTCGAGGTACGCCAGGGTGATCCGCCCGTCCTTTGTCAGGTAGAAGCGGTCCCTGAAACCCGTATAGTTGGGCCCTTCGGGCGCGTCAACCTCTTCGTTGCGGCAGAAGGCGATGTAGCGGCGGTTGCGCGCGATCGCCGGGGCGCCCAACGTGTACTCGCCGGCTTCCTCATAGATCACCGTGGTCTTGCCCGTGCGCGTGTCGAGGCTCTTCAGCAGCCCCTTGCCGACGCGATAGACCAGGATGCTGCTGTCGGGTGTTTTGGTGACGCTCCCCACGCCCCTCGATCGCCCGTTCTTGGCCGGAGCTTCGTCCGTCAGTTGCACGATCTCGCCGCTGCCCAGGTCCATGCGAAACAACTGATAGCACGGGTTCTCGTGTGGCGCTCGCTCCTCGCCAGAGGCCCGATCGGACAGGAAGACGATCTCGTCCCGCCCTGCGTCGAACGAATTCTCCGTAAAGTACAGATGGTAGTTATTGCCGGTGCCGGTCAGCTGCCAGATCTCGTGGCCCGTCTTCGGGTCGGCAAAGGCACGGATTTCGGACTTCCAGGTGTGGCCGATCATGTGTGCACCATCTTTCAGCATCAGCCGGCGAAGCGCGCCGGTTTCACTCCTCGACGAAATCCCGGCGCATTGGCGTGAAGGCATCGAGCAAAACCGTCGGGGCATGGGTGACGATGTAATGGCGGACGTCAGCGGGAACGTAGTAGCTGCCGCCCTTGCCGAGGTGCACCGATGGGCGCTCCGCCATGAAGAAGTCGATCTCGCCGGAGACCACATAGCCCACCTGCTCGTGGGGATGGCTGTGCTCGGATGAAGTGAGGCCGGCGGCAAAGCTGAATTCGACCAACATCAGGTTCTCGCTGTAGCTAAGGACGCGGCGCTGAGCGCCGTCGGGGGTGGTAACGGCCGGTTCGTGGGCGGCATCGGCAAACAGTTTCATGGTGAGGCCTTTCAGTTATTGGGGGATCGAGCTGTGCTATAATGACGCCATCATACACTGGGAGCGTGTCGGGGCCAAACCTCGATTGGACTTTTCCATGCAGCAGCTCGAGACTGGCGGGGCGCGGACGCGCCGCACACGAGTCGGCTACATCACACCCAGGATCAGCGACCATCATGGGCTGGCGATCTGGCGCGGCATGGTCGAGGTGGCGCAGGCCCGCGGCGTGGACTTGCTCTGCTTTGTCGGCGGCGAGGTGCAGCACCCGGACGACGCCGGTCGTCGCGCGAATGCGATCTACGACCTCGTCGACCGAGAGCAGCTCGATGGGCTGGTAGTGTGGGGTGCATCCCTGGGCTACTACGCCGGTCCCGAGGCCACCCGCGAGTTCTGCCGGCGCTTCGAACCGCTGCCCCTGGTGAGCATCGGCGTCGCATTGCCCGGCATCCCCGGTGTCGTGCTTGACAGTTACGGGGGCACGCGCGCGGCGATGGCCCATCTCATCGAGGTCCACGGACGGCGCCGGCTGGCGTTCATTCGGGGACCGGCATCGCACCGCGAGGCCACCGAGCGCTACCGCTCCTATCGCGACACTCTCGCCGAGTACGGGATCCCCTTCTGCCCCGACCTCGTTTCTCCGCCCTATCTGTGGGTACGCGCCGATGGCATTTTCGTGGAGGCCAACGGTGCCGAAGCGGTCCGCTTGTTCATTGACGAGCGCCGCCTGCGGTTCGACGCGATCGTCGCCGCCAGCGACACTTTCGCGCTCGGGGCGCTCCCGGCCTTGCAGGCGCGCGGCGTGCGGGTGCCTGAGCAGGTCTCTGTCGTCGGCTTCGACGACAGGCCGGCCAGCCGCGTGGTGACGCCGCCACTCACCACCGTCAAGATCGGCATGCAGGAGCGGGGCCGCCAGGCATTGGCGATGCTGCTGGCACGTCTCGAGGGCCAGCCCGTGCCGGACGAAGTGTCTCTGCCCGCACGCCTGGTGATCCGCCGGTCCTGCGGCTGCTTCGACTCGGCGGTAACTCGCGCAGGCGTTGCGCCTGCGGTTGTGCCGGGGCCCGCCGCCGAGCCGGCCTGGCGCGCGCTGGCGCTGGCCGCGATGCGCCGGACGCTCGACGCGGCCGGCTGTCGCGCCCGTCCTGAGAAGGCGCTGCTCGACGCCTTTCTGGCAGACCTCGACGGCGGGGCAGCGGGCAGTTTTCTTGTCAGGCTCGACGACGTCCTGCGCCGGGCGGGGCAGGCGGGGAGCGAGGAATGGGCCTGGCAAGAGGTGCTTTCGGCGCTCCGGGACGGGTTGCTCGGGCACCTGGACGGTGACGTCTCCAGGCAGCGGCGCGCCGAAAGCCTGTTACACCAGGCGCGGGTGGTGGTGGTATCACACCGACATCGCCACCAAGAAGCATTGGTACGGCGAGCCGTGGGGCGGTCCCGACACGCACCTGGCGCGGCCCTTCTTTGTCTCCCAGTTGGAAGAGCGCATCAAGGAGTACCAGCGCTGGGTCGACGACCGCCAGGCCGACCTGACGAAGCTGGTGGGCACGGAGAAGACCCACGAGCAGCAGGTCCCAATCATCGACGGCCTGACCAACAACCACCAAGGCTATTTCCAGGTGAACGTGCCCAACAACGGCGCACTGCCGGGCATCCCGGACGACGTCGTGGTCGAGATGCCGGCGATAGTCGACCAAAGAGGCATCCAGCCGCTGCGCGTCGGCAGCCTGCCGCCGAAGATCATGCTAGAGTGCATCCTGCCGGATTGGCTGGACATGGAACGTGAGCTGCTCGCGTTCAAGACCGGTGACTGGTCCATGCAGTTGTTCCAGACCCTGGGCAACCATCAGACTCGCAATTACGACGCCGCGCTGGCCCTGCTCGACGAATTGATGCACCTGCCCGAGGTCGAGGGGGTCGAAAGCTGGGAGAAGATGGAACACATTCAGGACCGCTACCTTTACCCCACGCCGCTATGAACCTGGCGGCGCTTCTTTTCGACCTGGGCGACACGATAATGGCCGAGGAGACGGAGGTCAAGGACGCCGAGGGGACGACCTTGTCGGCCAGGCTGGTGCCGGGCATGGCGGGGGCGCTGCGCGCGTTCAGGGGCGAGGGTCTCCGGCTGGCCCTGGTAGCCGACGCTCGCCCACAGACGCCGGAGAACGTGCTGCGCCGGCATGCGCTGTATGAGCTGTTTGAGGCTTTCGCCATCTCGGAGGTCATCGGGGTCAGTAAGCCCGATCCGGCTATCTTCCGCGTTGCCCTGGATGCCATGGGCATCGCGCAGAGGGACTACGGCCGCGTTCGCGATGGTGGGTAACAACCTGGAGCGGGACATCGCAGGGGCCAATCGACTCGGCCTGATCTCGATCTTCTACCACTTTAACGACCGGCGTCGTACTTACCCTCTGGCGCCCGACGAGATTCCCGACCATATCGTTAGTTCGGCTGACGAACTGCGCGCGCTTGTGTCGCGTCTCGTTGGGGGCTAGGCGCCGGCGAGTTTGTGTTTGCAGTGCGCCGCCCACGGGCGGCACGTGGTTTCAGGAGGATGAAGCGCTATGACATCAGCATCACCACGGCTTCGGTTTGCGGCGATCGGCATGAACCACAACCACATCTACCTTCAGACCGACATCCTGTTACAGGCAGGTGCTCAACTCGTGTCGTTTTATGCCCCCGAACCCGAGTTGGTTGCCGAGTACGGGGCGCACTATCCCCAGGCCGCCCTCGCGCGCGGCGAAGAGGAGATCCTGGATGACCCGAGCATCGAGCTCATCGTCAACGCAGGCATCCCCAGCGAGCGCGCTCCGTTGGGCATCCGCGCCATGCAGCACGGCAAGGACTACATGACCGATAAGCCGGGCATGACGAGCCTGGCCCAACTGGAGGACGTGCGCCGCGTGCATGCGGGTACGGGGCGCATCTACTCGGTGGACTTCAGCGAGCGCTTCCACGTGCGCGCGGCCGTCAAGGCGGGGGAGTTGGTGCAGGCCGGCGCCATCGGCCAGGTGCTCCAGGTGGTGATCCTCGCGCCGCATCGGCGACAACTGGCCACGCGACCGCCGTGGTACTTCGAACGCGCGAAGTACGGCGGGATCCTGGTGGACATCGGCTCTCACCAGTTCGACCAGATCCTCTACTACACCGGCTCGGACAGCGCCGAGGTGGTCGCGTCCCAGATCGGCAATCTGCATCACCCGCAGTATGCCGAATTCGAGGATTTCGGCGACGCCATGGTCAGGGGCAGCGGTGGATTGGGGTACGTGCGTGTCGACTGGTTCACGCCGGAAGGCTTGGGCGTTTGGGGTGACGGCCGGCTGTTTATCCTGGGCACCGATGGCTACATCGAGGCCCGCAAGTACGTTGACATCGCCGGCCGCCCGGGCGCCGACCACCTGTTTCTCGTGGACCAACACAGTGCCCAGCGCATCGATTGCCAGGATGTGGCGCTGACCTACGGCGAGCGACTGATCGAGGACATCCGCAACCGGACCGAGACGGCCATGTCACACGCGCACTGTTTCCTGACTTCCGAGCTCGCCCTCTCGGCTGAGGCCAAGGCGGCCAGATTGGGGCACCTCCGGTGACGGCGTCCGGCGCGGCCGCGAGCCAGGACAGGATCCGCGTCGCCGTGGTAGGCGCCGGCATCGGTCGCCTTCACGTGGCGGCCTATCGCGCGCTGCCTCAGCTGTTCGAGATCGTAGCGGTCTGCGACCTCGACCCGGCTCGCGCCAGGTTGCTTGCCGAGGCCTGCGTTGCGCCCGGCAGCGAGGGCACCGGCGCCGATCGCGGTCTGCCTTACGTCGCCGGCTCGCTCGACGAGCTCTGCCGGATGGATCAGGTCGACGTGATCGACATCTGCACGCCCCCCTATCTCCACGCGGAGCACGTTCTGCAAGTGCTGGCGGCGCGCAAATCGGCGGTCTGCGAGAAACCCCTGGCCGCCTCCCTGGCGGAGATCGATGCGCTGGCTGCGGCTGAGCTCCGTTGCGGCTGCCGGATCATGCCCATCTTCAACTACCGCTTCGGGGCCGGCGTGCAGAAGCTGCGCCACCTGATCGCGACCGGGATCACCGGCCGCGCTTACCTGGGCACGATTGAGGTGGCCTGGCGACGACGGGCAGCCTACTATGAGGTGCCGTGGCGCGGGCGCTGGCAGACGGAACTGGGCGGGAGCATAACCGGGCATGCGATCCACTTCCTGGATTTGCTGACGTTCGTGCTGGGCCCGGTGCGCAGCGTGTTCGCCCGTACCGCCACCCTGGTCAATCCAATCGAGACCGAAGACTGTGCCACGGTTTCGTTCGAGATGGCGAGCGGCGCGCTGGCCTCGCTCTCTGTGACCCTCGGCTCGAGCGTCGAGATATCCAGGCAGCGCTACTGGTTCGCCAACCTGGTAGCGGAAAGCAACCTGGCCCCGTATGATCTGAACACGAACGACCCATGGCAGTTCGTCGCAGACACTCCCGAGTTGGAGCCGCGGCTGGAGGCCGCGCTTTCGAGCGTGCCGGCCGGCCCCGCCGGCTTCACGGGCCAGTTCGCCCGTTTCGGCGAAGCCCTGCGTACGGGCGCCGAGCTGCCGGTGACCCTGGCCGACGCCCGGCGGGCGATCGAGCTGCTGACGGCGATCTATGCCTCGGCGCGCAGCCACGCGGCCGAGGACCTGCCCGCCGGCAAAGAGCACCCGCTCTACGGCGGCTGGCTTCCTTGAGCTGACCCTGATCGAGGCGTCCAATGCTGACAGCATGGTCTGTGCGGATGGCGGAGGGGATGCTGATCCGGCACCCGGTGGCCGGGATGCGCTGGCGCTACGAGGACGGGTTCCTGATGAAGGCGATGGAGCAGCTTGGGCCCGAGTGGGGGTTCGCGGGGGAGGTCGGGCGGTACGTGGGGCGATTGGTGGATGGCGAGGGGAAGATCGCCGGCTACCGGCTGGAGGAGTACAACCTGGACCAGATCCTGCCGGGCAGGCTCCTGTTCGGGGCCTGGGAGGCGTGCGGGGAGGCAAGGTATCGAAGGGCGGTTGAGCTGCTGCGTGAGCAGCTCCGGCTGCAGCCGCGCACGCGGGCGGGGGGTTTCTGGCACAAGCGGATCTACCCGCACCAGATGTGGCTGGACGGGATCTACATGGCGTCTCCGTTCTATGCGCAGTACGCAGCCACGTTCGCCGAGCCGGCCGGCTTTGACGACCTGGCTCGCCAGATCCTGACGATAGAGCAGCGGACCCGCGACCCGGAGAGCGGCTTGCTGTACCACGCGTGGGACGAGGGCCGGCTGCAGGCCTGGTGCGACCCGGTCAGCGGCCGCTCCCGGCATTTCTGGAGCCGGGGGATGGGCTGGTATGTGATGGGGCTGGTGGATGTGCTGGATTACCTGCCGGCGGCTCACGGGCAGGCGGAGGCGCTGGTGGCCGTGCTGCGGCGGGCGTTGGATGCATTGCTGAGCGTGCGAGACCCGGCAAGCGGGCTGTGGTACCAGGTGCTGGACCTGGGCGACCGGCCAGGCAATTACCTCGAGGCTTCGGGGGCGTGCATGTTCGTGTACGCACTGGCGAAAGGAGTGCGCAAGGGCTATTTGCCGCGAGGCTGGCTGGATGTTGCCGGGCAAAGCTACGCGGCGATCCTGGAGCGCTTCGTGACGGTCGGGGCGGGGGGCCAGATCAGCCTCGGTGGGATTTGCGGGGTGGCAGGCCTGGGCGGGGAGGCACGGCGTGATGGGAGCTTCGAAGACTACGTGAGCGAGAAGGTGGTCAGCGACGAACCGAAAGGGGTGGTGGCCTTTATCCTGGCCTCGAGGGAGATGGAAGAGGCAAGCGCCGGGGCGGGCGGGGAGGGTCAGGGGTGCTAGAAGTCCGAGATTTCGGCGCAGCCGGGGATGGGCGGACCCTGGACACGCGCAGCATCCAGGCGGCGCTGGACGCCTGCGGCGCCGCAGGGGGCGGGACGGTGCATTTCGGGGCGGGTGCGTACGTGACCGGCGCGTTGGTGCTGCGAGATCAGACGACGCTGGAGCTGGAGGCAGGGGCCACGCTGCTGGGGAGCGAGGACCCGGCCGACTACCCGCTGATGCTTAGCCGGTGGGAGGGCGTGGAACGCGAGACGCACGCGCCGCTGATCGGCGGCCAGCGGCTGGTGGGGATCGCGCTGCGCGGACGGGGGACGGTGGACGGGCGAGGGGCCGTCTGGTGGCAGAGGGTGAGGGAGGGTGGCGAAGCGGGCGGGGATGGGCCGGCGCGCTATCCCCGCCCGCGCCTGATCTCGTTCGCCGACTGCCGGGAGGTCTTGATCGAGGGCCTGAGGTTGAGACGCTCGCCGAGCTGGACGATCCACCCGCTGCGCTGCGAGAATGTAACGATCGACAAGGTGACGATCACCAACCCGGCCGGCTCGCCCAACACGGACGGGATCAACCCGGACTCGTGCCGCAATGTGCGCATCTCAAACTGCCAGATCGACGTGGGCGACGACTGTATCGCGCTCGAAATCGGGCACGGAGGAGGGGCAGTCCGACGGGCGGATGCCATGCGAGAATGTGGCGATCACGAACTGCACGCTGCTGCACGGCCACGGTGGGGTGGTGATGGGCAGCGAGATGTCGGGCGGGATCCGCGGGGTGGTGGTCGCGAACTGCGTCTTCGAGGGGACGGACCGGGGGATCAGGCTGAAATCGCGGCGCGGCCGTGGCGGTGTGATCGAGGACATTCGGGTGGCAAACGTGGTCATGAGGGACGTGCTGTGCCCGCTGACCGTCAACCTGCACTATGCCTGCGGGGCCTGGGGCAACAGGCGAGTGGCGGACAGGGGGGCTCAGCCGCTGGACGCGGGGACGCCGCAGGTGCGCGGGTTGTACGTGAGCCAGATGGCGGCGCGCGGGACTAAGCTGGCGGCAGGGTTCATCGAGGGATTGGCGGAGATGCCGCTCGAGGAGGTTTGGCTGAGCGAGCTGCGGATGGCGCTGGACGCCGAGGGGGAAGCGGGCTACCCGGAGATGGCGGACGGGATGGAGCGGGTGCGGCGGGCGGGGCTACTGGCGCGCCACGTGTGGGGGCTGCGGCTGCGGGAGGTGGAGGTCACGGGCCAGGAAGGGCCGGCGGTGCGGCTCACCGACGTGAGCTGCGCGGAGGCGAGCGGCGATGGGGGCTGAGCACAAGGGACGATATCGGGAGGCGGGGCCGCTTTGGGGGCGCCACCAGACGAGGGGCAGGCAAAGGAGGCCATGATGGTCCTGGATGATTTTCGGCTGGACGGGCGGGTCGCGCTCGTGACAGGTGCGGCGCGTGGGTTGGGGCAGGGGATGGCCCTCGGGCTGGCGGAGGCGGGGGCAGATGTGGTGGGGCTGGACCGCTGCCAGAGCGACGAGACGGGGGACGCGGTGCGGGCGCTAGGGCGGCGCTTCGGCCAGGTGTGCTGCGACCTGGGGACGACCGCAGTCGGTGAGTTGGAGAGGATAGTGGCGGGTGTCGCGACGGACATGGGGCGGCTGGACATCCTGGTGAACAACGCGGGCATCATCCGGCGGGCGCCGGCGCTCGAGTTCGGGGAGGCGGATTGGGACGCGGTGCTGCAGGTCAACCTGAAGGCGCTGTTCTTTCTCTCGCAGGCGGCGGCGCGCCAGATGGTCAAGCAGGAGGGGGGCGGGAAGATCATCAATACCGCCTCGGTGCTGTCCTTCCAGGGGGGGATCCTGGTGCCGTCCTACACGGCGGCGAAAAGCGGGGTAGCCGGGCTGACGCGGGCGCTGGCGAATGAGTGGGCGAAATATGGGATCAACGTGAATGCCATTGCGCCGGGCTACATGGCGACGGACAATACGGCCCCGCTGCGGGCAGATGCCGGACGGGCGGCGGCGATCCTGGAGCGGATCCCGGCGGCTCGCTGGGGGACGCCTGAGGATCTGAAGGCGGCCGTGGTGTTCCTCGCGTCCCGTGGCTCGAATTACGTGCATGGGGCGGTGCTGAGTGTGGATGGCGGGTGGATGGGGAGGTAAGGGGTTGCGGACGTAGCCGCTGTGGAAGAAAGCTTAGGAGAGCCTCTCATCGAAAGAATACTGGTCAGGCGGCGAGGTACCGGTCTGGCCGGGTGGCCGGTCCACGCGGGGCGCAGGTGCGGTATAATCCGGATGCCACGGCGGGCGTCGTGGCGCCGAACGATCAGCAGGACGCACTCGTGCCGGCCAGCCGGCACGCCGAGCCGCACCGGCACCCGTTTCCGCTACCCCGAGGTCGAGGCCGCTCCCTGCCAGGCAAGAGCTGATGGGTGCCAATCGTCGCGAATCATCTCCCACCCGGAGAAGAGTCAACCGAGGAGAGCAGACAGATGGATGCCCAGAGAACGCAGAGGTCTGGCCCCAGAGTACTCCTGGTCGGCTACAACGGGGCCAATAACACCGGCGCCGAGGCACTGCTTCAGGCCGATATCGAGGACATGCGTGCGGTATTTGGCCCCGACGTCCGCATCACGATCCCCACGATCAACCCGGCCAATTTGCGCCGTTACCTGCGGGAAGGGCCGGATCTGCGCATCGTCCCGATGCCGACGGTCTTTTTCGGCGCACTGCGACGATTCGTCAAAGAAAACGACCTGATCTTCCTGGTCGAGGGCAGCACCTACATGGACACCTGGACCTCCGCCTTGTTGTGGGCCTACCTTTGGACTACGCACTGGGCGCAGCAGATGGATAGGCCGTGCATGGCCTATGCCGTGGACGCCGGGCAGATCAGGTCGAGCCTGAACCGCCGGTTGGTGCGCACCCAGGCCAGCGAGACCGACCTGATCGTCGCCCGCTCGGCCGCCGCCGCTGAGCGTCTGCGTGGCTGGGGTGTCACGGCCCCCATCGAGATCACTGCCGACAACGCCTTCACGTTCGTCCCCGACCCTGCCGATGCCGGCCTGCTAAAGCGGCTGTGGCCGGAGGCCGGGGATCGGATCGTGGGCCTGGCGTTGGTCGACTTCTACCTTTTCCCGGTCGTGATGCGGCCTTGGGGACCCAAAGATGAGTGCTACAAGTGGCCGTACTACTTCGCGCGCACGGCCGATCGCTGCCGGGCCAGCGAGGAGCTGGCGGACTCGTACGCCGCGCTGGCCGATCACCTGGTGCGCGAGCATGGTGCGTCGGTGGCCTTGATTTGCATGGAGGAACTCGACGAGCGGATGGCGCGCAAGGTCCAAGGCCGCATGGCTTGCGCCGATCAGGCACGCATCTTCTCTTCTCGCCAGCACGATGCCTCCAAGATGACCAGCATCCTGCGGGACCTGGACTTCTTGGTGACGTCGCGCTACCATGCCTGCGTGCTTTCAATGGCCGGGCACGTGCCGCAGATCGCGGTCGGTCATGACCTGCGGTTGCAGAGCATCTACGCCGAGTTGGGGCTGCAGGATCTTTTTGTGGACGCACGCCTGCCAAGTCGGGATGCCGAGTTACGGGCGAACCTCGATCGTGTGCTGGCCGATCCGGAGCCGGTCAGGGCCGCGCTGCGCCGGGGCCATGAGTCGCACCTGGAGAAAGCCAGGTGCAACCGCCGGCTCTTGCAGGAATTTGCGCGCGCGCAGGGTCGGGGGGTGATGATGTGAGCGCGTCGCAGCCTGGCACGCCTCGGGGAGCCGTCCTCTTAACCGGCGCCTCGGGTTTCCTGGGGGCCCAGGTTGCCCGTCGCCTGCTGGCCTGCACCGACTACGCCGTCTGGGCTCTGGTTCGGGCCGAGGACCGCACTGATCCCCAGGCGAGCGCTGTGCACCGCCTGTCGCGCGCCTGGTGGGACTGGCCCGCGCTGGCAGAGGCAATCGGGAACCGGGTGCAGGTCCTGGCGGGCGACGTCACGCAGCCCAGGCTGGGCCTCGACCCGAACCGCTACGCCGCGCTCGCGCACGGGCTGACGCACATCATCCATACGGCGGCCGACCTGCGGCTCGACGCTCCCATTGAAGAGCTGCGGCGGACGAACCTGCGAGGGATTGAGCACGTGCTCGAGCTGGCGCAGGCCGTCCAGGCCGACCACGGCTTGGCGCGCTTTGCCCACGTCTCGACCGCCTACGTGGCGGGTGGCCGCAGCGGTCCGGTGCCCGAAGGCGCCCTCACGGATGCCTACGGCTTCTCGTCTGCCTACGAGCTGAGCAAATATGAGGGCGAACGCCTGGTGCAGGCAGCCCGCGACCGTCTGCCGATCTCCGTTTTCCGGCCGGGCATGATCGTCGGCGATTCGACGACGGGCGAGATCAAGACCTTCAATACTTTCTACTTTCCCTTGCGCCTCTACCTGGCGGGACGGCTGCCACTGGTGCTGGGCAGCCGCACGCAGCCCGTCAACCTGGTGCCCGTGGACTACGTGGCCGACGCCATCGTGCGCCTGACGCTGGAGCCCATGGCCGAAGGCTTGAATTTTCACCTGACGGCGCCGCACGCGGCCCTGCCGCGAGCCGGCGAACTGGTGGAGTTTGTGCGCCAATGGGCGCGCGAGCAGCTTGGCGTGCGGCTGCCTCGCCCCGCCTTCCTGCCACTGCCACTGCCGCGCGGTCGCTATGACCCGCGCGGCAGTGGCAGTGGCGATGGCCGGCGGCCGTCTCGCCTGGGCGGCGGCCTGGCAGCCCTGCTCACACTCCTCCCATACTTCAACCAGCGACTGGAGTTCCGGCGGGACAACGTCGATCGCCTGTTGGGCCCCTACGTGCCCGATTGGCGAGAATTCATGCCCCACCTCCTATCTTATGCGGTCTATGCAGGATTCATGCACCGCTCCGAGCGCACGGTCCACGAGCAGGTCCTCTATCGCCTGGCCGGCAAGAGCCGCCCCATCACCTACCACGACATCAGTGGCGATCGCATCGTGACCCGCTCCGGACAGGACGTGCGGCAGGATGTTCTGGTGGCGATGGCGGCCCTGAAGAGCTTGGGCATTGAGCCCGGCGATCGCGTGGCGATCGCCGGGACGAACAGCACGCGCTACCTGACGCTGGACGTAGCCATCGGCATGCTGGGAGCCGTCAGCGTCCCGCTCTACTACACCGGTCCGCCGGCCGATATCGATCACATCCTGGCGGCCAGCGGTGCGCGGCTCCTCTTTGTGGGCTTCCCCAGGCTCTTGGATCGCCTGGGAGAGCTTTGCTCGGACCTGCCCATCATTTCCTTCTGCGGCGACTCAGCCCCCCGGGTGGAGAGCCTGCCTCAGCCTGCGGCCCGGTCCGTCATGAGCTGGCAGGCGTTCCTGGCCCTCGGCGGCCGGCCAGGAGCCGATCTGAAGCCCAGGTCGCCGGCCGGCTTCGGCGACCTGGCGACACTGCGCTACACTTCGGGCACTACCGGCCGGCCCAAAGGCGTGATGTTCAGCCACGGCGGCGTGCGCTGGATGGGTGAGTCCCTGCCGTCGCTGCTGCCCTGGGGGGCCCGCACCCGGCGCGCCCGCTACCTGTCCTTTCTGCCCCTCAATCACGTGGTCGAGGGTATACTGGTAGCCTACGCGGCCTACTACATCCCCGCAGGCGTCGACATCTACTTCCTGGATGACTTCCGCCAGGCGCAGCGTTACCTGCCGAAGGTAAAACCGACTTTGTTTTTCTCCGTGCCGCGGGTCTTCGAGAGAGCCTGGGAGGGCCTGGAGGAAAGCTGGCCAGGCAAGTTCTACCTCGGCCTGTCCGGCCGGCCCGGCCTGCCGGCGGGTCCGCTGAAGAAGGCACTTCGTCCCCTGCTGCGCTGGAGCGTGCTGAACAAGCTGGGATTGCGAGCGGCCGCGCAGCTGATGGTTGGCTCTGCCGTCGCGGGCGAGGCTTTGCTGCGAAATTTCCGTGAGTTGGGGATTGAGATCCACAATGCTTACGGCCTTACCGAGGCTCCCCTGGTCACCCTCAACCGCGCCGGCGCGAACCGTATCGGCACCGTGGGCACCCCGCTGCCTCGCACGCGGGTGAAGATCGCCGGCGACGGAGAAGTCTTGGTTCAGGGGCCGCAGGTCACGGCCGGATACTACGGAGAAGGGGCCGGCTCTCCCGTGCAGGACGGCTGGCTGCAGACCGGCGATCTGGGATACCTGACCGAGGAGGGCTATCTGATCCTGGAAGGCCGCAAGAAGGAATTGTTCAAGACCTCCTACGGCAAGTACGTCCAGCCGGCCAAGGTCGAGGCGCTGCTGCGCGACATCCCCGGCATCGCCGAAACCATGCTGGTTGGGGAGGGCCGCCCATACTGCGCCGCGCTGCTGTGGGCGATCGACACCGACCCTGCCCCCAGGCCCGAAGCGATCGCGCAGGCTATCCAGGATCTCAGCCGTGGGCTTTCGCATCCCGAACAGGTGAAGCGCTGGGCGGTCCTGCGCAACGATCTGTCGATCGAGCGCGGCGACCTGACCGCCAACCTGAAGCTCAAGCGGCAGGCGGTCGGGGCGCGTTTGCAGGGCCTGATCGAAGCTCTCTACGCCGACTCGCCAGCGCCTGCCGGACCCGGTGGCCCTTGGGAAGGTTTCCTCTTTGCCGGCGAAGCGGCCAGGAATTGACGACGTGAACGGCTGGCTACCCCGAGTACTCGTCCACACACCCTCCCTCGTCAGGAGGCAGATGCTGGCGCTCCTCTATCGGTCTACGGCCGCGGCGTTCCAGTGCGATATGCCGCGGCTGCGGGGTCTGTCACGCGAGCAGTGCTTGCAGGCGTATGCTCGCTTCACGGCGGAGCGAGCCGAGGACGCGCTGCGCCGCGGGGACGGCCTCCTTGAGCTGGACGAGCGCCTGTACCGCAACGCCTACCGCCTCGGCCGGCTGCCCGGCCGGTTGCTGCGGGTCCAGGGCGTCGCCGACGCCCCCGACGTCGGCGTCACTGACGCCCGCCTGGCCCGCTTGATGGCCCTGGCTCAGTTCCTCTACGGCATCCTGGACATTGAGCTCGAGGGGAGGGACAGCGGCCGGATCACCGTCAGCCGCTGCTATTTCAGCAGTTTCTACTCTCCGCAGGTCTGCCGGCTGATGTCTGCCATGGACCGCGGCTTGTTCGCCGGACTGGCGGGTGGGGGTGACCTGGTCTTCGGCGAGCGAATCACCGAAGGCTCGCCTTGCTGCCGCGCTCACTTCAGCCTGCCGGGTCGCCTGCCTTTGGCCGAATTTTGACAGGAGCGGACACGATGAAACGGGCGCTTGTGATCGGTAGCGGCGCCGGCGGGGCCACCGTTGCGAGAGAACTGCAGGGGACCTTCGACGTCACCGTGCTCGAGGCCGGGGGAGAGTTCCGCCCTTTGTCCCTCAGCCTGCGGACTCTGGAAAGGCTTAAAAGCACGGGCTTGCTGTTCGACGAACGAGAGATACACGTTGCCTTCCCGACGATGCAGATCCGCAAGACGCCGGATATGGTGCTGGTGAACGGCATCGGGACGGGCGGTTCGACCGCCATCTGTGCCGGCAACGCCCTGCGCATGGACCAGGACCTGCGGGCGATCGGCGTCGATCTCGACCCTGAGTTCGAGGAGATCTACCGCCAGATCCCTATCTCCACGGCCCACCAAAAGCGTTGGCGCAAGCACACCAGGCAACTCTTTCAGATCTGCCAGGAGATGGGCCTTGAGCCGGTGCCCACGCCTAAAATGGGCGACTACACGCGCTGCATCAACTGCGGCCGCTGCATCTTTGGCTGCCCCGAGGGCGTGAAGTGGGATAGCCGGCAGTTCCTGGACGCGGCCGTGGGACAGGGCGCGAAGCTGATCACGGGCTGTAAGGTCGAGGCGGTGGAGATCGAGGACGGTCGAGCGACGGGAGTGCGGGCGCGTCACGGACTCGTGCATCGCTTCTACCCGGCCGACCTGGTGATCCTGGCCGCCGGCGGTTTTGCCACCCCGGCAATCCTGGACAAGTCCGGCATTCCTTGTGAGCCGCGGCTGTTCGTGGACCCGGTGCTGACGGTCGCCGCGCCCTGGGAAGGCAGCCGGCAGTGCCGGGAAGTGGAGATGCCCTTTGTGGCCCAGTGGCCCGGTTACATCCTCTCGCCTTACTTCGACTTTCTGAGCTTCTTCTTCAACGATCAGTGGAAGTTTCCGGCACGCGACATCCTGGGCGTGATGATCAAACTGGCGGATTCCGACGAGGGCCGCGTTACCAGGCAGGGCGTGCAGAAGACGCTGAGCGGCGCCGACAAAGAACACCTGGCCGCGGCGCAGAAGGTGGCAACCGAGATACTCTGCCGGTTGGGGGCGAGAGAGGAGGACCTCTTCCTCGGCACCATCAATGCGGGCCATCCCGGCGGCAGCCTGCCGCTGACCGAGCGCGAGGCTGGCTCGCTCCATCACGCGCGGCTGCCTCGCAACCTCTACGTCGCCGACGCCAGCCTGCTGCCGCGCTCCCTGGGCAACCCGCCCATCCTGACGATCATCGCACTCGCCAAGCGGGTGAGCAAGTTGTGCTGCGAGATGCTGAACTGAGGTGAACCATGAGAGAATGGCTCGCGGCACCGGCGGCGTACCCCGCCGCGCGGGCCGCAATCGAGGCGCTGCCGCCCTTTATCCGCGAGGACTTGGATCGGGGATTGGAACCCATCGATCTGCAGGCGGGGGAAACGCTTTTCGCCTGCGGCGATCCGCGCGATGCAGCATTCCTTATCCTGGAGGGCTGCATCTCGCTGACAGGCGGCCAAAGCCCCGAGGGGTGTGAACTGCCGGCCCGCATGCTGAGCCCAGGCGAAGGGGTGGGCGAGATCGGCTTGGCCGCGAACGGCCCGCACGTGATGACGGCGCGAGCGATGAGCAAGAGCCGGCTCTGGCGACTGGGCAGGACCGCTTTCGAGGGGCTGTGCGAGAAGTACCCGGAGGCCATGCACGGGCTGGCAGATTTCATCGCCCCGGTTGCCAATGAGACACTGCTGGCCCGGGTGATCTGCGACTTGCTTGGGGAGCGGGATTCAGCGCAGTTGGCGGCGCTCCTGACGGAAGTGGAGTGCCTGGAGGTGAAGCGCGGGGACGTCCTCATCCGCCAGGGCGAGGATGCCGACCGCATGTTCGTGGTGGTCTACGGCCGGCTGCGGATCGTGACGCAAGATGCCGGGGGAAGCGAGACGGTCGTCGACGAGATCGGCCGGGGCGATACCGTCGGCGAGAGGAGCCTCCTTGCCGGCGACGTGCGCTCGGCCACGGTCTATGCCCTGCGCGACAGCGCGGTCGGGGTGATCACGCGGCTCGGTCTTCGAGAACCTGAAGTTGCAGTATCCAGAGGTGATGACGCGCCTGGCCCGCATGGCATTGCGCCGCGTGCAGCGTCGCAGCGCGACGCCTGGCGCCTTCCACGCTGCCGATGCCGTCGGCTTCGCCGTCCTGCCCGTCGGTGTCCCCCGTGGCGGCGTGCCGCTGGCAGACTTCTCGGCACGTCTGGCGTCAGCCCTGTCGGCTGGTGGCACGACCCTGCACCTCAGCAGCGCGCGCGTGGACGGGTTGCTGGGCATACCCGGCATCGCGCAGGTCGACGCGTCACACTCCTCGGAGCCCATGCTGGCCGCGTGGCTGCAGCGCCAGGAACAGAGCTACAACTACGTCATCTACGAGGCAGACGACACCTGGTCTCCCTGGACCGAACGCTGCCTGGGGATGGCCGACCGGGTGCTGCTGCTCGGCCAGGGAGCCTCTGCCCCACTGCCCACGGAACTCGACTCGCCGCTGGCCGCCCGCAGCGATTCCACCGCCACCGAGCTGGTGCTGCTCCAGCCGGACTGCATCTCCCGGCCTTCGGGAACGGCGGCCTGGCTGGAACGGTACCCGGCAGGCGGCCACCACCACCTTCGGCTGGGCCGGACGGCGGATTTTGACGCTTTCGTGCGCCGGATCACGGGCCGCGGCCTGGGGTTGGTGCTGGGCGGTGGCGGGGCCCGCGGTTTCGCGCACATTGGGGTCTTCAAGGCGCTGGCCGAGCGCGGGGTCGCCGTGGACCTGGTGGGCGGCACGAGCATGGGCGCCGTCCTCAGCGCCACCTTCGCGATGGGCCTGGACTACGATGCCACCATGAAGTTGGCACGCAGCGTCTCCTCCCCCTTGAGGCTCTTCGACCCCACTATGCCCGTCGTCTCGTTCTTCACCTCGGGCAAGGTGACCAAAGTGCTGGAGCGGATCTACGGCGATACGCAGATCGAGGATCTCTGGATGCCCTGCTTCTGCGTTTCCAGCAATCTAACCCACGCCGTCGCCATGGTGCACCGCCAGGGGCCGCTCTGGCAGGCCGTGCGCGCGAGCATGGCTATCCCGGGCGTCTTTTCCCCCATTCTGGCGGACGGTGACCTCCTGGTGGACGGCTGCGTGCTCAACAACCTGCCGATCGACGTCATGCAGCGGCTGAACCACGACGGCCCGATCATCGCCGTCAACGTGTTCCCCGACGTGGACCTGCTGCGGGATTACCGCTTCGGCCCCAGCATCTCCGGCTGGCAGGCGCTGGCGGCCAAGCTGAACCCGCTGCGGGGCAAGGACAGCAGCGCTCCGCTGATATTCGAAAGCCTGCTGCGGGTGTTGGCGCTGAACGACGTGCACCAAGCCAAGACCAAGCGCGGGTTCGCTGACATCTACATCCGCCCGCCGGTCGAAGAATTCAATATCCTGGACTTTGGGGCCTATGCCCAGATTGCCGGCGCCGGATACCGCAGCGCCATCGAGGCGCTGGGGGATTGGGAGGCGTTGGGCACAGCGGAGGGTACGCCGCTCGAGACGGTCCAGCGCCGTCCCGTTTTCGAGCCAACGTCAGGGGGCAGCGTCACCGCTCCCCTGCGGAAGACGCTGGCGGATCTCGAGGACTTGCTTGAGCGCATGAGCGAATGACTCCGGCGACAGGCCGGATCACCACTTCAAAGCGGGCTGCCGGCCCGGGCCCTTGACCCGCACCGCTCGGGCCGCCCGAAAAACTGCCTGGCACCTTCTGAGACACGGTCAGAGGGCCGGTCCTTGCCGCAGTCCCACGGGCACTTCGCGTCCAGTCCACATCTCCGCCTGACCGGCCGGGGCTTTGCTTCCGCCCTGGGCACCGAGCTCCTTTCCGATTGACATCCAGCCCTCCCCGGTCCATAATACCTCCTGGTTTCATGAAGGGACCCGTGTCTCGTCGAACGAGCGGCACGCCCGTAGTCTGCCCTCGACGGCCATTCCGTTTTCGTTATTTGTGCCGATCTCGACGGCGCCCAGGTCCGGGCCGTCTGGCCTCGTCGCCGGTCACGGTCAACGCTACCACACCCGCTCACACGCTGGGAGGAAACACATGCGACCCTTGAGCAAAGTAGCTCCCGAATGGTGGGACTACACCACCCTTGATCGGGCCATTCTCGACGATGCTGCCCGTCTCGAAGCCGCCGACCTGCTCGGCCTCGCCCGCCCGGGCTTCAAGGTAGTCTTCTATGACACCCTCGAGGACTTCTACCTGGCGGAGGCCCTGGAGTACATCACGGCCTGGCGCCAGGCCCGCGAGGGATCCCCGACCGGCATTTGCGGGCCGATCGGCCCCACCGAACAACTGCCGCTGGTGGCCCGGCTGGTCAACGAGCTCCAGATCGACCTGCGCTACGCTCACTTCTGGGCCATGGACGAGTGGGTCATCGACGGCAAGGAAGCCCCGGTCGAGCACCCGCTGAGCTTTCGCCGTGCCGACATGGAGCTCTGCTTCAATCGCATTCGTCCCGAACTGCGTATGCCCGAGGCGAACCTGCACTTTCCCGCCGTGGACTTGTCTGACTACCTGGCCAGTTGGCGGCAGGCCCGCTGCCTGGTCATGCAGGGCGGCCAGGGCGAGGTCAAGCACTGGGCCTTCAACGACCCGCCGCGGCGGTCCGGGGCCTACCGCGACGAGCCGCCTCCCGTCGAGGAGTACCGCAAGCTGACGACGCGCGTCGTCGACCTGCACCCGATCACCCTGATCCAGAACGCCCGCACCTCGGGTGGCGGCGTGGTCCAGAACGTCCCCAGCCAGGCGCTGAGTGTCGGCCCCGCCGAGACGTGGCAGTGCGACAAGGTTTCCATCTGGCACGCCGGCAACCACGACAACCCGTTCGGCATGCGCTTGACCACCCTCATGATCTCAAAGAAGATCATGGACAGTGCCGTGCCGATGTCTCTCTTGGGTGGCCACCCAAACGTGCAGTTCAACTTCTACCGTCCGGGCATTGGGGTCACGCAGGCGGAGATGCACTAGCCGGCTCGCGAGCTTGATAACAATTGGAGGGAGACAGATGTCGGAGAGACTAGCCATCGATGGTGGGACCCCGGTCCTGGAGCGCGCGGATTACGCCAACTGGCCGATTATCACCGCTGACGACCGCCGCTTCGTAAATGAGGTGCTCGACAGCGGCATCGTCGCCGGCGGCACTGCGCCGCAGGTCTCGGCGCTCGAGCGCGAGTGGGCCGACTATACCGGCGCGCGCTACTGCTTGACCACGACCAGTGGCACCGCGGCCTTGCATATGGCTCTGGCCGCGGTCGGGGTAGGGCCGGGGGACGAGGTCATCACTTCGGCCTTCACCTTCCTCGCCTCGGCCTCCTGCGCCCTGCACCAGAACGCCATCCCGATGTTCGTGGACATCGATCCCTGCACTTATAACATGGACCCGGCCCGGCTGGAGGCTGCCATCACCGAGCGCACCAAAGCCATCATCCCCGTCCATATCCAGGGCCTGCCCGCCGACCTCGAGCCCATTCTGGCGATCGCGCGCAAGCATGGCCTGCACGTCATCGAGGATGCCTGCCAGGCTCATGGCGCAGAGTACCGCGGCAAAAAGGTGGGCACGTTCGGCGACATCGGCACCTTCAGCCTGAACAACTTCAAGAACCTGCCGGGCGGCGAGGGCGGCCTGTTCATCACAGACGACGAAACGTACCTGAATAAGGGGACCCTCGTGCGCTGTTTCGGTGACGAGGTGGACGAGGTCTCCCACCGCCGGATCTACAATGCCTCGATCCTGGGCTACATGTATCGCAATCAGGAGTTGCCGGCTGCCTTCACGCGCGGGCAGCTCCTGCACCTGGACGAGCGCAACGCCGTCCGCATCGCGAATGCCGAGTACCTGACCCGTGAGCTGAGCCGCATTCCCGGCGTGATCCCGCCCTACTGCCCAGCGGACTGCAAACACGTCTACTTCATGTACAACGTCCGCTTCGATCCGGCGGCTGCCGGCGTCGACTGCGAGCCGCGCCGCTTCCGGATCTCCGTCGAGAAGGCGCTTTACAGGGAAGGCGTGCTCGTCGGGCAGTGGCAGACGATGCCCGTCCCCGCCCAGGACCTTTTCCAGAGCAAGCTCGGCTACGGCGGCTCCAGCTATCCCTGGAGCATCAACCAGGCCCGGGGCATCGAGTACAACTACCGCGTCGAGGACTTCCCCGTCGCCAGCCGGCTGTGTGACACCTACACGATCATCCACGGCCTGCACGCGCCAAACGGCAGGCCTCTGATGGACAAGATCCTGACCGCCGTGCACAAGGTGTTTGGCAACCTGGACCAGGCGCTGGAGCATGCCGGGGACGCGATCTATCCCGGCGCCGATGGCAAGCTCTATGGCGCGGGCTGATAGGAGGGATCGAGCGTGATTAGCAAGGGGCTCTTCGGCAAGAAGTTCCTGGACCTCGAGGTGCGGGAACAGACGATCGCGCCGCCGGACGAGGATCACGTGGTCGTCAAGGTGCACGCCTGCGGCGTGTGCGGCACGGATCTCAACTTCGTCAAGGATTGGCAGGACGGCTACATGGCGCTCGGCCATGAGATCGCGGCCGAGGTCGTCGAGACCGGCAAGAACGTCACCTCGGTGAAGGCGGGCGACCGGGTGATCGTCGAGGACGTCAGCATGTGCGGCCTGTGCGAGGACTGCAAGAGCGGTCACCCCGAGTTCTGCCGCAACCTGTACAACATCGAAGGCCAGCCCGGCATGGGGCAGTACATGTCGGTGCGCTACAACTCCCTGGTCAGGTTCGACGGGCTCGACTACCTGAGTGCCTGCCTGACAGAGCCGCTTGCCGTGTCCCTGACCGCGGTCCTCAACGCGGACATCCCCATGGGCGGTTCGGTGGCAGTGCTGGGGCCCGGCCCTCTGGGTCTGATGGCGGCCCGGTTGGCCCGCCTGCGCGGCGCCGGCTTCGTTGCCATCAGCGGCCTGGCGGCAACCTGCCCGCGCGATGCCACTCGCCTGGAGACTGCGGCCCGGCTCGGCTGTGACCTCGTTATCGAGAGCGGACCGCAGGACGTGGCCGAGGAGATCACGCGCCGCTTCCCGGCCGGCGTCGACCGGGTCATCGTCAGTTCGCCGCCACAGAGCCTGTATGACGCGCTCAAGATCATACGCTATGGTGGCATCATCACCTTCTTCGGGCTCCACTTTGGCGGCCAAAGCCGCGTCGAGGTCGACGTTAACGACCTGATCTTTCGCAAGATCACCCTCGTGCCGACCTTCGCCGAGCCGGCCATCAACTTCCCGGTCTCGCTCCGGCTATTGCGCGAGGGACTGGTGGACGCATCGCAAATCGTCACCCACACGTTCGCCTTCGACGATGCCCGCGCGACCCTGACGGCGGCCGTCGACGGCAGCTTGCCGGTCGTCAAGGCCGTCATGCTGCCCAATGGCTGAGACCCGCCTTCTCGCACGTGTGAGAGGCGTTTTTCGTTCGTGACGCGGCGGACGCGCTCGGGCCGGCACGCCGCCCTCTGGAGGCAAGATGCGCACCTCAATCATACCGGACAGTGACTTCGCCGATCGCATCGCTCGCCTGCAACGCGAGATGGAGCGGGAGAACCTGGACGTCCTGCTGACCTACTCCTCCGAATCGGAGCCGGCCAGCAGTCGCTATTTGGCCGATTTCTGGCCCTTCTTTGACTTCGCCGGCGTGGTCGTGCCGCGTGAGGGCCCGCCTGCCCTCGTCACCGGCGGCCCAGAGTTGTTCGAGTTCGCGCGCCAATTCTCACGTATCCAGGACATCCACGTTCATCCGCTCTTCGTTGAGAGCTCGGCGCCAGACTGGGTGCCACCCGTCACGAATGAGAGCTTCGCTTCCATCCTGCCGGCGGTGTGTCATCGGCCCCTCCGGCGGGTGGGCGTGGCCGACTGGAACATCTTCCCGCACCCGATCTTCCTCGACCTGGCCGCAGCCCTGGCGGGCGCCGAGATCGTGCCCGCCGACGACGTGCTGCTGCGCGTGAAAGCGATCAAGTCGGCCTATGAGGCCGCGGCCATCCGCCAGGCGTACTGGATCACCGAGCAGGCTATGATCGAAGCCCTCGACGCGGTCGCCGAAGGGCAGGCCGAATGGGAGATCGAGGCGCATGCGCACGCGACCATGCGCCGCCTGGGCGCCGAGGGCACCCCCTATCCGATTTGGGTCTGTTCCGGGCCAAACACCCGCCAAAGCCTGTGTCGCTCCACCAACCGCCGCATCAAGCGCAACGAGCTCGTCCAACTCACCTTCGGCGCCCGCCACCTGGGCTACTGCGGCAACATGTGCCGCCCCTTCGCCATCGGCAAGGCGCCCGACCGTGCGCGCAAGCTCATGAGCGTCGCGCTCCAGGGCGTCAACGACGCCCTGTGCGACATTCGCCCGGGTGTGCGCGCCGATGCCGTGTTTCAGCATTATTACGAGACGCTGGCCGCCCACGATTTCCAGCAGTTCACCCTCTACGGCCCGGCCCACGGCACCGGCTCCTCGGAGGTCGAGGGCCTTTGGTTGGGCGCCGGCAGTCAAACCGTGATCCTGCCCGGCATGCAGTTCAACGTGGATGTGTGGCTGAGTGACGGCGAGTTCGGCGTTCGCTACGAGGACGGCATCCTGGTGACCGAAGATGGTATCGAAGAGCTGACGTCGTACCGCCGTGAGATCATCGACTTGTGAGGGGGACCCAGCATGAACGCACGTGAATTGGCGCATGACCTGTTGCTACGTTATCGGGAAGAGATCGTTCGCGTCGCGCAAGACCTCGTCCGCATCCCGTCACAGAACACGCCGCCGGTTGGTGGTGAGAAGGGTGTCCAGGAATACATCGCCGGCTACCTGCGGCGGGCGGGCCTGCCGGTGGACATGTACGAGCCAGAACTCGGTGCCCGGCCTGGTGGACCATCCGGCTTACTGGCCCGGCCGGGACTATCGCGACCGGCCGAACGTCTCTTCGCTGCAGCCGGGCAAGCGCGGTGGCCGCTCCCTGCTGTTGACCGGGCACAGCGACACAGTCGCCCTCGGGGAGCGCGCCTGGTCCAAGCCACCCTTCGGCGCCGAGATCCACGACGGCCGCCTGTATGGGCTTGGTTCTATCGACATGAAGGGGCCGCTGGGGGCGATGCTCGTCCTCTACCGGGCGCTGGCCGAGCAGAGGATAGGCCTGCTCGGGGATCTTAGTTTCGAGAGCGTGGTCGACGAGGAAGAGGGGGGCGTCAATGCCACGATCGCCGGTCGGCTGCGCAATGGGCCGATGGACGGGGCGGTCATCGCCGAAGGCACCGACCTGGCCGTCTACCCGGCCGCGCGCGGCGTGCTGGTCACCGACTTCATCTTTACCGGGACCCAGGGTACCTGGCTCGAGGTGGGGACCAGCGCCGGCCAGGCCGCCGATGCCGTGCGGCAGATGGGCCTCTTCCTGACGCACGTCGACGAGTTGAGCGCGAGCCGGCGCGCGCACGCCGTTCCGCCGTTGTACCAGAGCTACCCCGACCCGGTCCCCGTGCAGGTGACGAAGGTCTACGCCGGCGGCTGGGGCCCCAACGTGCCGATCGCCGTCCCGGCCGAAGGTCGCATCGAGGTGGTCGTGCAGACCGTCCCCGGCGAGCAGCGCGCCGACGTGCTGCGCGAGCAGACGGAGTGGCTGGACAGCGTCGTCGGGCGCCATCCCGAGGCGTTCAGCACCCGCCCCGAAATGCGCCATCGCATCCGCTGGTTGCCCCCGACCGCGATCGACCCGAGCCACCCGCTGGTGTCCACCATGGTTTCGGACGTCACGCAGGTCATCGGCCGGCAGCCCACGGTGGTCGGCGCGCCCTATGCTTGTGATATGTTCGCTCTCCATCAGGACTTCAACATGCCGGCGTTGCTGTTTGGCCCCAGCGGTGCCAACGCCCACGCTCCAGATGAGTATGTGGACCTGGCGAGCCTCTACACCTTCTGGGAGAGCCTGCTCCTGTTCGTGACGGATTGGTGCGGCCTGGCGGGCTGAACCGCTCCCGGCCAGCGCCGCTAATGTCTCCGCCTGCTGCGGGCCGAAGGCCGCCTGTTATGCGGCGTCCGCCGCCGGGGCCTCGTCTCAGAAAGGGGAACCACTATGGACTTCACCTACGATCTGTCGCCGTTCATCGCCTTCCGTGACCGGGCTGAGTGCGCGCGGGTGCGCGCGATCACGAAGGACGAGATCACTGCGCACCCGAACCCGGACTTTAGGATCAGCGTGATCGAAGAGCCGTCCGAGCTGTTCGGCGCCTTGGCGGCCGACCTCGTCTCCCGCATCCGCCAGGCGCTCGACGAGGGCCGCCGGTTCGTCTGCATCCTGCCCGTTGGCCCGACCCTGCAGTACCCGGTCGCGGCGCGCATGATCAATCGCCTGCACATCCCCATGCATCACGTGCACACCTTCAACATGGACGAATACGCCGACCAGGATGGCCGCACCGCCCCTGGTTCCTGGGAGGGCTCATTTCAGCGGGCGATGATGGAGACGTTCTTCGGCCTGATCGATCCCGACTTGCGGCCCCCGGCCGAGCAGATACACTTCCCGTTTTCAGAGAACATCGGCGTTTACGGCAAGCTGCTCGAGGACATGGGTGACGCGGACGTGTGCTACGGCGGCATCGGCTGGTGCGGGCACATCGCCTTTTGGGAGGCCGACCTCGGCCACGAGTTCGGCGACGACCTGGAGGCCTACACACAGGCCGGCCCGCGCATCGTCCCGCTGTCGCCGATGACGATCATGCAGAACGCTCTGCACTCCTTTGGCGGCGACTGGTCCGCCGTCCCGCCCAAGGCCGCCAGCATTGGTCCGGCTCAGGTGATGCGCGCACGTTACCGCAGCTTCTGGCTCCCCTACTACGACGGGAACTCGAGCTGGCAGAGCTTCATCGCGCGGCTGTGTGCTCACGGCCGCGTCAATACCCTCGTCCCGGGCTCGATTCTGCAGACCGCCCCAGGGGACTACGTCATCCTCGGCCGCGTGGCGCAGAATGTCGAGATCCACATGTCCTGAGGCGCGTGAGTGAGATGAATAAAAGCGTCCTGGTCATCGGCGAGCTGAACGTCGACCTGGTCATCAGCGGCCTGCCGTCATTGCCGGTGCTCGGTCAGGAGCTGATCTGCACCGGCTTCACCCGTGCCCTGGGCAGTTCGTCGGCCATCTTCGCCCGCGCCCTGGCCGGGTTAGGCGCGCCGGTCGCCTTTATGGGCAAGGTCGGCGACGACGAGGACGGGCGCTTCATGCTGGCTCAACTGGCCCAGTTGGGCATCGGCCTGGAACACGTCGTCGTCGATCCCGCGATTCAGACCGGCGTCACCATCTCGCTCACCTTTGCCCACGAGAAGGCCCAGCTCACTTACCCCGGCTCCATCGCGGCCTTCAGTCTGGCGGACGTCGATCTCTCCGCACTGTCCGGCTTCGGCCGCCACTCCGGCCACCTGCACATGGCCTCGATGTATCTGCAGACGGCCCTACGCCCGTCGTTTCCGCGCCTGCTAGGCCGGGCCAAAGCGGCGGGCCTGACCACCTCGCTGGACCCTGGCTGGGATCCGGCCGGCCGCTGGAGCGAGGGCCTCGACGAAGTCCTGGCCGCGGTCGACATCCTGTTCGTCAACGAACACGAGGTCGGAGGGATCACCGGGGCGACCTCGGCCGTCGAGGGGGTGCGCAATCTGGCCCGGCGTGTGCCACTGGTGGTCGCCAAGCTGGGCGCGCAGGGGGCGCTGCTCGCCGGCGAGGGACGCCTTGTCACGGTCGTCCCTTACCCGGTCGGGGTGCTGGACACAACCGGGGCCGGCGATTGCTTCGACGCCGGTTTCGTCTACCGTCACGTGGTGGGTGGCCGTCCCGCCGAAGAAGCACTTCGCTTTGCCAACGCCTGCGGGGCCATCGCGGTCACTCGCCTGGGCGGGGCCAGTTCCGTCCCGACAGCCGCCGAGGTGGAGGCCTTCCTGTTGCGCGCCGGCGAGGGCTAGGTCAGGACTGATGGTGAGGACCAACGGTCTGCACTAATAAGAAAGAGAGCGCTGTCATGCCAACTGGCGGAGAACACACGCTGCACGAGATCCTCAGCCAACCGGCCGCCTGGGCGGCCATCCTGCCCGTCGTCAGGCAGGAGGCGGACTCCTGGCGGAGCTTCCTGGCGCCTGGCGCCGCGGAGTTGACCGTCTTCTTCGGCTGCGGCTCGACCCACTATCTGTCGCTCACCGCAGCCGCCGTGCAGCAAGCCCTGAGCGGCCACCCGGCACGCGCCGTGCCCTCTTCTGAGCTTCTCTTCTACCCTGAGCTGTGGCTGCCTGCCGGCGAGCGCGTCCGCGGCGTGGCCGTCTCGCGCTCTGGTACCACCACCGAGACCCTGCGGGCGGTGAGGGCTCTCGCTGCCGGCAGCGGCCCGCGTGAGGCGGCGCGTGTGGCGGCCGTCACCTGCTACGAGCGCACACCCCTGGCGGAGCATTGCACGCCGATCCTCGTTTCGCCCGAGGGGCACGAGCAGAGCGTCGCCCAGACTCGCTCTTTCTCTAGCATGCTGGTCGGCACTTTAGCGGTGGCTGCCCTGGGCAGCGGACAAGAACCGCTGCTCGACGCGCTGGCGCGGATACCGGCCCACGCCGAACGACTGCTCGGCGAGCAGGCCGGCCTGGCGCAGAGTCTGGGCGGCGACGCGGGCATCGCCCGGGTCTTCTTCCTGGGTTCCGGCCCGCGTTACGGGCTGGCCTGCGAGGCCATGCTCAAGATGAAGGAGATGTCGCTGACAGCTTCCGAGGCCTACCACTTCCTCGAGTTCCGCCACGGTCCCAAGTCGATGGTGGACGCCGCCACGCTGGTGGTGGGGCTGCTCTCTGAGAGCGCGCATGAGGCCGAGGCGGCTGTCCTGCGAGAGATGAAAGCGCTTGGGGCGCGCGTCCTCGTGCTGGCCGAGAGCGCGGCCGGTCTGGATTGGGCCGACCACGTGGTGGCCTTCGACTCCGGCCAGCCGGAGCTCGCGCGCTTGCCTCTCTATCTGCCGGTGTTGCACCTGCTCGGCTATTACCGAGCGACAGGCAAGGGACTGGATCCGGACCGCCCCCGTCACCTGGACGCGGTGGTGGAGTTGTAGGGAGACGCTTTAGCCTTCTCTGAACACCGCCCGGCAGGGCGCCCCGCTGGTTCCGGCGAAGTTGAGCGGCAGGGCCATCAGCTCGCCGCGCGCGGCCGCGATTTTCGCCAGGTTGATCAGCGGCGCCAGCAACAGGGCCCCGCGCCGAAAGATCGGCAGCAGCATGCTGCCCGTCGCCTCACCGCTCTCCGGCCGCGAGCGGGCCGACTCGATGCAGGGTATGTCGACCCCCAGGATCGAGAACGGCTGCTCCAGCAGCCAGGGGAGGCAGTCGTGATGAAAGGCCGGACTGCCGGTTAGAAAGTCAGCGGCCTCCCAGTGGCTCGCCCAGCCACACTCGATCAGAAGGGCGTCTCCCGGCCGGACGGGCGGACAATGGGCAACCAGCTCGTTGCCGTGGATCAGCTCCTGCGCGGCTTTGGCCGGTAGGTGACAGACCACGGCCGGCCGGATGAAATCGCCAGGCGAGAGTGCGTCCAGCAGGGGCCCTTCGGCCAGCATATGCCGTCCGGTCTCGATGTAGGAACCCGTCAGGCTGCTCAGCTCGAAGCGAAAGGCCTCAAACCCATCTCTGTCCAGCGTGGCAACTCTTTCCACAGCCAGTTCCGTCAAGCGGGGACTGAACCCCGGCAGCGCATTATAGCTCCACAGGCCTGGCCGCAGCGGACCCGATAGATCGACGAATTTGCTCATGCTCCCCTGATTTCACTGATACGTGCCGAAAGTCGTCGCCGCGCGCACCAGCGCTTCGAGATTAGCCGGCGGGGTGTCGCGCGGCACCTCGCATCCGGGGCTGAGGATGAAGCCCCCGCCCTCGCCAGCCTGGGCGATGCAGCGCTGCGCCGCCACAGTCACTTCATCGGGCGTGCCGTTCATCAGCACGCGCACCGGATCGAGGTTGCCCTTGAGGCACACCCGGCCCCCCAGCAGCCCCTTGGCTGTCCCCAGGTCGACGGCCGAGTCCAGGTTAAGGATGTCGACGCCGAGGTCGCCGAACAGCGGCAGCAGCGCCGCCGTGTTGCCACAGGCGTGATATTTGACGCGTGCTCCCGCCCGCTTCAATCCGGCAATGAGCTCGCGCAGGTACGGTTGGTTGAACTGCCGGTAGACGCGCGGCGAGGCCAGGCTGGCGATCGGATCGCCCACGCCGATGAAGCGGGCGCCGGCCTCGATCTGCGCCAGCCCGAAGGTCAGCTCCATCTCGGTCGTGAACCGCAGCATCGCATGCACGAGCTCCGGGTTGTCGTAGATGTCGGTCATGAAGTAGTTCAGGTTGCGCAGGATGGCGGCTTCCTGGAACGGGGCCTCGACCCAGCCGTAGACTACCTGGCCGTCGCCCAACTCGTGCTCCAGGATCTGTAGAGCCTTGATCTGCTCGTGCATGCGGTTGGCCCCGAGTGGATCGGGCAGATGCAGCTTTTTGAGGTCGTCTGGCCCCTTAATGAACGGCTCGTCCGTGGTAGAAGGCACTTCGTCCTCCGGCCAGGCGACGGGGGCGCCGAGCGTCTCGGCTTCACGCACCGCGTCGGCCGTCACGTTGACGCTGTCGTAACCAAAGCGCCGGATGCAGCCGAGCTGGGCCTCGGCCAGCAGCTCCCCGTGGCGGCAGTATTGCGCATAATCGACGCCGGCCAGCCGCGCTGCGAAAGTCATGATCAGCGGGCTGACGGGCACCCGATCCGGCCGTCGCAGCTCGCAGGCCGCCACATAGCGCTCGTAAGAAGTCATCGCCGTTCCGCTGCCGTCGCTCATGCTCACCCCTTTATCCTCGACCACTTCCTGCCGCCGGGAACGACGATGGGCGGCGGTCCATGCCCGTGCCCACGTCGCCACGCGCGACGGGCAACTCGTCACGGCCCCCCCGGGGCAAGCTCCCTCCACCGGCTCTAGCGGGCCAGCACCTCGCTTACCCCCGCCGACACTTCCACCCCGCAACGTCGTGCGAACAGGCGCAGCGTCTGCGGGGTCAGATCCTGGTTGATCGAGTGGGGCGACGTAACCGAGAACGCCGCCGCCAGCGCCGCCAGCTCGTGCGCTTGCCCGAGCGACAGACCCGCCGCCAACCCGGCGATCATCCCGGCCAGGTGCGCGTCCCCTGCTCCCGCAGTCCCGGCTACTTCCACCCGCAGGGCCGGCCGGTGCAGCAGCGTCTTGCCATCCCAGGACCAGCTCCCGTGCGCCCCGGCTGTGATCGACAGCATCCGTCCGCGGCGCCCCAGCACGTCGACCGCCGCGCGCACGACCCGCTTCGTTTCGGAACCCATCGCTTGGGCTTCAGCGGCTTGAGCGTCGCCCGCTTCGGGGCCGCCCGCTTCGGCGCCCTTCGCCCGGGCTCCCTCCGCATCGGTTCCTTTGGCCGTCAGGCCCAAGGCAGCGGCCGCCTCGTCCAGGTTCGCAGCCAACAGGTCCACCTGGTCCAGCAGGCCCGCTGCCAGCGCCGCCCGCATTTCGGCCGAGGTGAAGGACGCGACCCGCAAGAAGCCGTGCTGCCGGCCCAACTCCAGCAGGGCCAGGCGGGCGTCCAGGGGCACTTCTGGCAGCGCGAGCGCCACACCTCTCCCCGCAAAACGCACGAAATCTGCCGTCGCCCCGGCCACGAACCCCGCGTCCACGCGCGCGCAGGCCGAATCGTTCGTCGTCAGATTCCCCCCGCTGCCGTCCGGATAGACGAAGCACAGCGCATATAAGGTACGCTCGCCGGCTGCTCGCTCGACGTAGCGCAGGTCGAGGCCGGCCGCGCGCATCTCGTCCAGCAAGCGGTCTCCTGCCTCATCGGCACCCACCCGGCCGATCGGCAGCACCACGAAGTCTGGGGCGCACAGCACCTTGACGTAATGCGCGACGATGTGCAGCTTGCAGTAGTCACGCCGGTCGAGCAGGCGCCCGCTGCGGCTTTCCTCGCGGCCCAGCGTATGGTCGCCGTCCAGGGCAAAGAAGGCACCGGAGCCGATGCCCCCGGTGCCAATGAGCGCCTCGTAGCGGCCAGATAGCTTGCGCTGGGCACGATCGATCGTCACCGCGCTCTCCTAATCCAGGCCCAGGTCCCACTCCGGGTGCTCGGCGATCGGATGCCTGGCGGTGTCCAGGGTAGCCGTGAGAAGCGCGTTGGGATGTTCCTGCAGCAGGGTGATCGGATACTCGGGGGTGGGCGGGCTGAACAGCGCTACGCGCAGGGCCGTCTGTTTCCATGCTCCGGTGTCTGAGAACAGGCGCACCTTGCGCGCCGACAGGCACTCCTTGATCCCGAGGGTCACCGACATTGGCGGCACGAACTGGTACGCCGCGCCGAAAGTCCGCTGCGCCAGGGCCAAGATCGTGTCCAGGTTGTTCTCCTGCACGCGCACGGTCGAGTTGCGCACGTCGTCCAACGTTACCCGGCTGTACGGATGGCGGCGGGCCTGGTTGTAGGCGATGTGCCCGTCCTGCCCCCAGCCCCCGTAGGTGATGTCGACGGGAGCCGACCAGATGCGCTCTCTCACTTGCTCGACGTTCTGGCCGTTTAGCCAGACCCGGTTTGCCTCGGCAACGGCCAGCTCGGCGTCGATCGGACCGTAAAAGTGCTGCTCCATGAAGCCACGAAAGCTGTACGGGTGCCGCCGGGGCAGCTCTCGCCCCTGCCAATCCAGGCACTCGTCCATGTGGAAGACGGTCAGCTGCCGCAGGCTGACCCGCTCCCAGTTGACCAAATCCGTGAAGGGCGCGTACCAGCAGCTTGGGCCGCAGGGGATGATCGCCCGTATGGGCCGTCCTTCAGCATTGGCAAGCTTGATCTCGTCTGCCAGCTCACGCGCCATGATCTGGCCCATTTCCGCCGAATCGGCGCACAGGCGACAAGGTATCCTGCGCCCCGGATGGCCGGCCAATTCGTCGTAGGGCACCCGGCACCATTCCAGCAGCGCCTTGGGTGTGATCAGCGACTCCATAACTTTCCCCCGATCCGGCTGAGCCGGTTGGCAATCTCTACCCGGTCGTCGTTCGGCCCAGCAGCGTCCCTTCGGTCTCCGGGTCGAACAGGTGCAGTCGCTTGAGGTTCAGGTCCAAGCCAACCTGCTCGTTCTCGGCCGGCCGCTCGTCGGGCGGCGTGCGGGCCACCAGCGTGTCCTTGCCGACCGCCAGGCTCACGAAGGCGTCCGAGCCCAACCCCTCCACCAGGTCGACCGGGGCCGTCGGCCGGCCGTCGGCCGGTTCGCCGTTCACCAGGCGGATGTCCTCCGGGCGTATGCCCCACATCACGTTCTGCCCACCGCCCGTGCCTGCCGCACCCGGCACCAGCCGCGCCCGCACCTCGTCGGGCAGGTGAAAGCGGCCCAGGGCGTTGACCAGGTCCACGCCGCCGCCGTTGCCTTCCAGCCGGCCGGCGAACAGGTTCATGGCCGGGCTGCCGATGAACTGCGCCACGAACATGTTGGCCGGCAGGTTGTAGACCTCTTCCGGCTGGCCGACCTGCTGGATCTGGCCATACCGCAGCACCATCACCCGGTCTCCCATCGTCATGGCTTCGACCTGGTCGTGCGTCACATAGATCGTCGTCGTGCGCAGCACCCGCTGTAAGCGAATGATCTCGCGCCGCATCTGCACGCGCAGCTTGGCATCCAGGTTGCTCAACGGCTCGTCCATCAGGTAAAGGCGCGGGTTGCGGATGATGGCCCGTCCCAGCGCGACCCGCTGCCGTTCGCCGCCTGACAGTTGTCGCGGCCAGCGATCTAGCAGTCGCTCGATGTCCAGCATTTTGGCCGTCTCTGCTACCCTGCGCTTGATCTCGGCGCGCGACACTTTGCGCAGGTAAAGCGGGTAGGCGACGTTGTCATAGACCTTCTTGTGCGGATACAGGGCGTAGTTTTGGAACACCATCGCGATGTCGCGATGGCGGGGCGCGACGTGGTTTACCAGCTGTCCGTCGATGAAGATTTCGCCCTCTGTCACCGTTTCCAGGCCGCCGATCATGCGCAGCGTTGTCGTCTTGCCACAGCCCGATGGCCCAACGAACACCATGAACTCCCCGTCCCTGATCTCGACGTTGACGTTGTCCACGGCCAGCGAATCGCCGAAGCGCTTGACCAGGTCCTTGCATACTACAACGCTCATAGTCGTCCTTCTATTTCTCCGAGATGGCCACCAGGCCGCGGGTCAGCTTATCTTGCACGGTCATGAACAGGATCACCACCACGATGGTGGCCAGGAATGAGCCGGCCATGAGGTGGTTCCATTGAATCTGGAAACGCCCGATGAAGCGGTACAGCCCCACCGTGAGCGGCAGGCTGGTGTCGGTCCGGATCAGGCTCAGCGAGAACAGGAACTCGTTCCAGCCGTCCATGAAGGCAAAGATGGCCACCGCGATCAGGCCCGGCCACGAGAGTGGCAACGTCATGCGGAACATCGCGCCCAGCCGCGAGTTGCCGTCCATCATGGCTGCTTCCTCGATCTCCGGCGGGATGCCGGAGAAGTAACCCACCAGTAGCCAGATGCAGAAGGCGAGATTGAACGCGGCGGCCACCACGGCCACCACGGCCAGGTTGTTGACCAGGCCGTAGGTAGCCACCAGCCGGAAGATGCCCAGCAGCATGACTACGGCCGGGAACATCTGCGTCACCAGCAGGAACATCAAGTACGGCTGCCGCCCGGCAAACCGGAAGCGCGTCAGCGCGTAGGCTGCCGGCACACCCAGCAGGAAGACCAGCAGCACTTCGCCCACGCCCAGGAACAGGCTGTTCCTGAAGTGATCGGCGAGCGGGATGATGCTCCATATTGTGAAGAAGCTCGCCGTCGTCGGAGCGCGCGGGATAAAGGTCGGCGGCATCTGGTTGACCTCCTGCAGCGTCTTGAAGGAGGTGGAGACCATCACGATGAACGGGAATACCAGGATGAACAGCATCGGGATCAGGTAAAAGGCGATCGCCAGCCATTTCAGCCAGTTGACTCTGCGCATCATTCCATCTCCTCGCTGCGCAAGATCCGCGTATACAGCAAGGCGAAAACCATCAGGACCATGAACGTGGCAAAGGCGATCGCGAAGCCTTCGCCGAAGTGCGAATTCTGGAAGGCGGCCTTGTACAGATACGTGACCGAGATGTCGGTCCGGTAGAAGGGGTTGCCTTGCGTGACGGTCCAGATCACGGTGAAGGACCGGAAAGCCCAGATCACCGAGAGCAGCGTCACGATCATCAACACTTTTTTCATCTGGGGTACCGTCATGTCCCAGAACTCGTGCCAGGTGTCTGCGCCGTCCATCTTGGCCGCATCGTAAATGTGCGGTGGCACGGCCTGCAGCCCGGCCAGGAACGTGATGGTCATGAACGGGATCGATGACCAGACCTCCACGAAGATCACCGCCGGGAAGGCCAGGTCGGCCCGTGCCAGCCAGACGATATTCTGCTGCGTGATACCGGTCAGGTGGATCAGGTAATTCAGCGCGCCCAACTGGTCGTTGAAGATCCAGCGCCAGGTCAGGCTGGTGATGGCCAGCGGTGCGGCCCAAGGCAGCAGGAGCAGCGCCTTGGCGAGCGTGACTCCGGGGAACTTCTGGTTCAAGATCAATGCCAATGGGAACGAGAGGACCACCGTCAGCACCACGCTGCCGAAGGCATACACCAGCGTCTGCCGCGCCACCCCCGACATGTTCGGGTCTTTGAGCATGAACCGAAAGTTCGCCAGCGTCCCGACCTGCGTAATGCGTCCGATCGCGTCCGTGTACGAGAACGCGCCCGCGATCACCATCCCGAGCGGAAACAATACCAGCGCCACGAAGGCCAGCATGCTCGGCAACAGCATAAAATACGCCGCGCTGTTCTCGCGCAGGTCCCGGGCTATCGCCTGCCCCGGCGGCTCCTTCTGCCGCCGCAGCTCCCGTTTCGCTGCCTCTTCGTCCGCCCCAAAGCGCTCTAGTGATTCAACCGGAGTAACCATCTCACTGCTCTCCAGATGTCGCCGGGATACCTGCGATGCGTGCCCGTAGCATGTGAGTAGACTAGGGGGACCCGTAGCGCGCGATCCCCCTAGTCTCCACCTCCCGATCGGGCAGAGCGGCTAGCTCAGCTCACGCCGTTCTGCTGGTCGATTTGCGACGCGGCATCCTTCAAGGCCTGCTCGACCGGCGCCTCGCCGACCACTGCCTTGTCGATCGCGTTCTCCGCAATCGTGAAGTTGTCGTACAGGTTGGCGGGGAACGGCGACGTGTAGGCGTTGAATGCCGTGTCCAACGCCTGGACGAATAGCTTCTCATTCGGGCCGGTTGCATACGCCGGATCCTGGCCCACGTCGATGCGTTCCGGCACCACGCCGCGCTGCTTGGCGAACAGCAGCCGGTTGGGTTTGTCGAACATGTACTGCAAGAAGTCGACCGCCGCCGGCGTGTTCTTGCTCTGCTTGAACAGCATGACGCAGTCGGGCCAGAATGCCGTGACCGGCTTCAGTGAGGCCGTCGACATCGGGATCGGGCCGATGGCGTACTTGATGTCCGGCGCATTGCTCTTCAGCAGGGTCGGGAACCACGAGCCGGTCTCCAGCATGGCCAGCTTGCCGGCGAAGAACAGCGGCTGCAGGCCGTCGTCACGCCCGGCCGCCGGGATGTCGTTGTTGGTGATCTTGTACTTCTGGCTCAGGTCGTTCAGGAACTGCACCGCCTTGATCGCCTCCGGCGAGCCCAGCCGGCTCTTGCCGTTGTCGTCCCACATGCTCAGATTGGCGTCGCCCCCGAGGACGCCCAGCCAGGCGTAGATGAAGTAGTCCAGGTCGTCCGACTTGCGCGAGAAGGTCAAGCCGATGCCCGTCATGTCGGGTGGCTTGTTCAGCTTCTGGCCGGCGGCGATCACCTCGTCCCAGGTCTGGGGCGGCTTCAGCCCGTTCGAGTCGAACAGGTCGCTGCGATAGTACATGAAGCGCGGGTCGAGGAAGTACGGCAGCGCCTCCAGCACGCCCTTGACCGTGAAGGCTTTGAGGGCCGATGGCTGGAAAACCGCCAGGAAGTCCTTAGGCATCACGTCGCCCATGGGTGTGATCTCGCCGATCCCCGCGTACTTGCCCAACATCTGCGCGTTGCCATTGGCTATGTCGGGTGCCTGCCCGGCGCTGACCTGTTGCAGCAGTACGGTGGGACCCTCGTTCCAGCTCAGCACGTTCAGCTCGACCTGGCTCCCACTTTGCTGCTTGTTCCAGGCGTCGACCAGCGCCTGGGTGTCGGGCTTCATCTTCTCGTCGTAATCCATCACAACCAACCGCAGCGGCACCGCTCCCGCAGCCGCGGCGGCCGGAGCGGTGGTGGGAGCGGGCGCGGCCGCTCCGCCGGTCGCGTGCGGCGGGTGCGGCCGGAGCTGCGGCGGGCACGCATTGGGTCGCCACCAGGCTGACGCCACCGAGCGCGATCAGCCGCAGCATTTCTCGGCGGCTGATCTTCCGTGAGCTACGCGAACTGACTGCCATCATATCCTCCCATCTGTCGAAAGTATGCACCGGGTGCATACGGCGGGCCTCCTCCCTTGCACGGCTAGGTAAACCTGCGCCACGCCCCGGACTGGGCAGAGGATCGGCTGCCGGCTGGGCCGGCTGCTTGCCTCTCTGCCTCAGGCGTGAGCGAGGATCAAGTCGTCGACGTCCGGGGCCAGCGGCCGTGCCCCCTCCTCGTCGATCACGAATCCGGTCTCGTACCTGGCACCGGGCACGTCCGGCATGCCGAACAGGCTGATGTCCACGCAGACCGTCATGTTTGGCCGCAGCAGGGCGTCGCTGCGCGGCCCGAAAAACGGTGCCTCTGCCTCATACAGACCAACGGTATGGATGAAGGGCACCAGCATGTAGGGGGCGTAACCGCGGCCGAGCAGGAACTCGCGCACCGGCGCGTCCATCTGCTTACCGCTGCGGCCCGGCACAAGCTGCGCACGCGCGATGTTGAAGGCCTGCGCCATGTCGCTGAGCACTCGCCGCTGCGCGTCCGTGCCCGCGCCGCCCACCACTGTCGTATCGCCGGCCGACGATGCGTAACCCCCGCAGCGCGGGCTGATGCTGAACATCACCACCTCGCCGTCGGCCAGTACCTTGCCGGTCGGGGTGGGCACCACACCTGCGCTGCGCGGTCCCGAGCCGACGATGGTCCGGTAGCCGAAACCAGTGCAGCCCAGGGAGCGCGCCGCCGCTTCGCCGGCAGCTGCGATCTCGTGCTCGCTCGCGCCCGCTGCCACCTTTCCTGCCATGCTGGGCAGAGTCCGGGCCGCGATCGCAAAGGCCTGCCCTGATCAGCGCGATCTCGGCCTCGCTCTTGATCGTGCGCAACTGCTCGTAGGGCTCGGTGATGTCTACCAACTCGACGTCGGTCAGTTGATCGCTCAACTGGGCGTAAAGATCGTGGGGCATCACCCCCAACCCCACCACGCCCAACCTGTGGAGGCGGGTCTCGCCGAGTTCCTCGGCCAGCACCTCGCGCAGCGAGAGGATGCGCGCGTCAGGATACTCCTCGTCAGGCACCATAAAGACCGGGACGTTATAAGTCTTGTGCACCGCTGCATCCAGCTTGGCAAATGGCTCCGATTCCGGCCCGCCCAGGATCGATGGCTCACCCTCCAGAGGCACCAGCACCGCCCCCGACTCGAACTGCGGCAGCCAGTTGGTCAGGTAAAAGCCGTTGGCCGAGCGCAGCTCATCGTAATACACGACGGCGGCGTCCAGTCCGCGCTGCCGCAGCAGCTCCTGGGTCTTCTCCACGCGTTTCGCGAACTCAGCGGCCAGGATTTCCATTGGCAACCTCCTTGTGGTGGGCTACGTAGTCCTTCATCCTCCAGAAGACGGCCCCATCGGCGCGCAGGCGGGCCAATAGCTCGTCCAGCGCATCCAGGTGTGGCTGCCCGCTGTTCTTCCACAGCCATTCGGCGATCTCCAGGCGGCCCTCGCCGAAGATCAGCTCGTGCGGCGTGCGCACGAACTCCCACGGATGCAGGTAAAGGCAGACGACGTGGGGCAGACCCCGCGCGCGCAGGTAATCGCCCATGCGGTCGACGCGCTGCTTGAACCGGGCGCCCCCTTCGAGGCGCAAGAGGGGCCAGCCATCGCGCTCGCGCAAGAATTCCAGGCTGGGATCGCTTAGGGTAGCGGTAAAATCGGCGAACGTCGGCAGCTCGAGCAGGGGCAGGTCGCCCTCCTCGCGCCAATCATCGCCGGATGGGTGATAAGGGACCAAGCGTTTGGCGTAGAAATAGGTGGGATAGCTACTGTCCGCCAGGTAGCCCAGGCGCAGCAGGGCGGCGATCACCTGGTTGCTGCCCTGCAGGCGAGGACAGCGGAACGACAGCGGGCGGACGCCGGCTACTCCCGCTACGATGTCTGTTGCCAACTCCAAGCGGTGGTCGATCTCTTCCGGCAACAACGTGAAGAGTCCGGGGGTGTCGGAGTTGGCTTCGCCAAGAAACTCGTGATGCAGGCCATGGCAGCCGACCTCGTGGCCATCCGCCAGCACCCGGCGCAGCGCGTCCGGGCAGGACTGAGCGGCATCTGCCGTGAACACGAACGTGGCCGGTACCGCGTTACGCGACAGGACCTCCAGGATGCGGGGGGTGCCCTCCTCTATTCCCCGATAGGTCTGTCCCCAATTCCCCAGGTCCGTCTCCATGTCGAGGCTGATGATGACGTCGACGTCCCCGTCGGCTTTGGCCTGCGGCCGCCGCTCGATCATGACACTGCCTCCGCTCCTTGAGCCGTTCCTGCCCACGTCCCTCGCCTGGCGGCGGGGGCCCCGTATTTCTCGGCCGCCGCCAGGAACTGGAACAGGTTGCGCTCGGTCCTCTCCGGCAGGGGCGAGGAGAAGGGGAAGGCGCTGGGACAGAGGATGAATGGCGCCCGTCCGCCCACTGCCTCCACCGCCTCAGCCACCAGGCGCTCGATCTTTCGTGGCTCGGCGCGTTCCAGGTCGTCCAATTGGATGTTCCCCATCAGTATCAGGTCGCGCCCAACGCGGTCCGCCAGTTGCCGGAGCATGATGTCGCCGCTCGGCGGCGCCTCGCACGGGTCTGTCAGGTCCACGCCGAGGTCAAGAAAATCGTCCAGCACGCGCGCGATTGGGCCATGACAGTGATAGCGCACGAACCCGCCATGGCGGTGTATCAGTTCCACCAGCGGGCGATCGTAGGCAACCACGGCCTGTTTGAAAAAGGCCGGGGACATCACCGGTGGGGCCGCGTATTCGGGCCCGAAGATCCTGAAGACGGGCCCGAAGCCGGCCCCCAGCAGCGACTCTACATAACGGAGCGACAACTCACTCATGCGCTCCAGCAGCGCCTCGATCTGCCCGGGCATGGTGAGGCTCCGCACCATGAAATCCTCGTAGGACATGTTCTCGACGACCAGGCATAGGGCATCCGGAATCTCGACTTCCATCAACCCGCGCTCGCCCAGCGCCTGGCGCGTGCGCTCAAATGCCTCACGGTCTGGCGGGCGGGGGGCGAACGGCGCCGAGAGGAAGCGATCGATATCGTCGTCCGTTTTGATCAGGAGGTCATGCCGCCAGACGGTGTGCACGCCGTCGTTCTCGGTATAGTGGGCCGTCAGATCGCCGTGCGGCGTATGCAAGATGTACTCGTCGTGAGAGCCGTTCTCCGTCCGGTACGTGCGCCTGCTGACCGAGTTCTGGATCGGCCACGCCGAGGACGCCGGTTAGCCCGAAGGAGGCATAATACGAGAGGTGGAGGGCGAAGATGTGCTCGTGCGCGTCGGCATAGGCGAGGATGGACGCGAAGGACGGATCGGCTGCCATCCATGGGTGACTGTAGCGGTCCACTCCGTAAGTCGTCGCGGGAACGTAGTCCAACCGGCGCTCCCGCAACAGCGTCCTTAGCGCGGCGCTGCGCGATGAATAGGATTCTGCCATATCCGCCTGCCATCCCCTGGCGGGCCGAGCGCTGACGGAATAGTTAGGTATCGCTCGGCCCTTCGTCCTCGAAGGTCAGCGGCTCAATTCGTCTGAGCGATTGACTTTTGACTTAGGCGATGATACACTAAACCAACTCCAGAGGCAAGATATTCGGCCTCGATCCCGCCAGCTCGCGTTCGAGACCTCCCTGCCCACGAGAAAGGAGGGGCGCGGCACATCATAGGTTAGGGTACCTGAGTTACGGCATCTTCGTCGGAAAAATCCTCATGCTCAGGAGAAGAATAGCTATGTCAGGCAATGATAGGGAGCTCATTGAGCAGGCGTTGCGCAACGAGCTACAGCAAGGACACATCTCGCGCCGGCAGTTCATGCGGCAGATGATCGCGGTTGGGCTAGGTTTCGGAGGAGTAGCAGCGCTCGCCGGCTGTGCGGCCCCCGCCGCTCCCGCCGCTCCCGCCGCGCCCGCCGCCCCCGCGGCCCCGGCTGCCGCCACTGCCGCCCCCGCCGCCCCCGCCGCCCCGGCATCGGGCGCCGCAGCCAGCACTCGCCCATTGACGCCGACGTTCTACGACTGGATAGACAACCTTCATCCCAGCATTAAAACCGTGGTGAACCCTAAGTTCCCCGGCCTGAACTACCAGATCGCACCCACGCAGGGTTTCGACATTGCGCGCTTCGTTGCGGAAGGCAAGGCCGGCGAGAGCACCTGGGACGTCTACGTGGGAATGACCCCGTTCATTGAAATGTCCAGCCTGGTCCAGGCCGGCGTAATCGAGCCCTGGGACCCATACCTTCCCGCGGGCCTCCTCGACGACCTGATTCCGGCCATCCGCGACGAGTGTACTTACGAAGGCAAGCTCTACTCCTGGCCGTTTCTCCTCGACGTCATCGTCGAGGCGCAGAACAACCGCCTGATCAGCGCGGCAGGTTTGCCAGACAAGATTCCGGCTGACTGGGACGAGTACTTGGCCAACGCCAAGACAGTGCTCGACAAGGGTGCTGCCAAGTACGGCTGTACCTTCGATGCTCATGGCTGGCGGTCGCTGGTCCCCATCACGCACAGCATCAGTACCAAGTGCTACTACACGCTTGAGGGCGACACGACTGGCGGGCAACTATACGACTTCACCAGCGAGCCCGCCGTCCAGGCTTTGCAGATCATGAAGCAGATGCTCGACCTGTCATCCGCGAACGCTCTCCAACCTGGCGCTACGGACGCCGGCGTCAATCAGACACCCGATGAGATCGCGTTCGCAGCCGAAACGGTGCCTTACTATATCAAGTACGAGAATGCTCCGCTGCGCATGGCCGAAAAGTGGAAAGACCCAACCGCATTCCGCATGGGCGCGCTGCCCAAGGCCAAGGGCGGCGAAGGCTCGACGGCGTTTTGGACGACCGGGGCCTGCCTGTTCAAGTATGGGCAGAACAAGGAGAAGGCCGCCGAGTATGTCAAGGCCCTGACTTACGAGCCGGCTATCTGGAAGGACTCGATCGCGGGGTCGGCAGCCGGGCATCCGGGGCAACTGCCGCCCTACAAGTCGATCTATGACGCCTGGAAGGCGAACCCGCCCGACTGGCTCCAGCAACAGACCTGGGTGCCTCTGGTGCGCGGCCAGCTAGACGTCGCCAAGGCCATCCCGAACCACGCCTTCGGCTTGCAGCAGTTCGTGATCGGCCAGCCGCTCTGGGAGACGTATCTGAAGGGCGACGAACCTGATCCGAAGAAGGCAATGCAGGCGGCCAAGGACGCCGTCGTCGCCGAAATCAAGAAGTCTGGCTGCTGCGGCATCAGCTAGGCCGGGCTCCGCAATCGCGTGGCTGGGATGGTGCGTGCTGCGGCATGTATCATCCCAGCCGCTATTTGGCCCGCGATTGCGGTTTTCGGGGCCTGCAAAGCGCAGTCACGAAAATCGGTCACAACCAGACGCAAGAGGCCACGTATGCGTAGCAGCACCATCACAGGGCCAGTTGCCAGGCCAAAGCGTTCGTTACAAGTCAGGTTACGAGACTGGGGCAACTGGGTCTATCTTATTCCCGGCCTGTTTTTCTTCCTCCTGTATATGGCCTATCCAATCTTCAAGGTGATCTGGATAAGCTTTACGGACTATCAGTACCTGGCCAGGGTGCCCGCCAAATTCGTCGGGCTCAAGAACTTCATCGACGTCCTTGCCGACCCGGTCTTTCAGGTCGGGCTGCTCAGGGCTGCCAAATTCACCGCCATCTTCTTGCCTGGGGTCATCTTCATTCCGTTGTTCGTGGCCGTGCTGGTAGACCGGGTCAAGAATCCGAAGTTATCGACGGTCTACCGTCTGATCCTGCTGATTCCGGCAGTCATCCCCGGCGCCATGATCTTTGTCCTCTGGCGCTGGCTGTATGACTTCGAGATCGGCCCGATCAATGTGATCCTGGTCAATTATCTGCACCTGTTCACCTCCCGCACCGCGCCCCAGTGGGTGGGCACTTCGTCGCTCGCCCTTCCGGCTGTGGCTTTTGTCGAGATCTGGTGGGGGCTCGGCTACCATACCATGTTCTTCCTGGCAGGCCTGGCTGCCATTCCCAGTGAGCTCTTCGAGGCTGCTCGCGTCGACGGTGCCAGCGAGTGGCAGATGTTCTGGCACGTGACCGTGCCACGATTACGTCCCATCCTCTTGATTCTGGTCGTGCTGCGCTTCGGTACGGCCATGGCAGTGATCGACGATTTCTTGATCATGGGTGGCTTGAACCGCGCGATGCCGACCTACACCTGGACGGTGTACATGTGGCACCTGGCCTTCAACATCGGCAACTGGCCCCAGGGTTACGCGGCCGCCATCGGCTGGATCGGCGCCATTGCCATGCTGGTCGTCGTCGCCGGGCTCTTTTGGGTCTTCCGTAATCGGGACTAGGAGAAATTCTGCATGGGTGCAACCAAGTCCACGCTCTCGACTGGCGCACGCTCCTCTTTGGGGCCGAGCTCGCGCAGGCGGCGCGTGCGCCTCAGCACTGTGTTGATGCACGCCACCATCATCTTCTTCTGCCTGGTGATCGTGGTGCCGATCTTATGGGTGCTGCTGCTGTCGATCAAAAGCCTGCGCGACGCATACACGGGCACGCTGTGGCCCGAGCAATTTGACTTCACGCACTATGCCTACGTCTTCGAGCACATGCCGCAGGCGCTGCGTAACTTCGCCAACAGCATCATCGTCACCCTGTCGACCGTGGTCATCACCAGCGCCATCGCCATTCTGGCCGGCTACGCGCTGGTGCACCTGCGCACGCCCGGGCGCGCGCTGGTGCTAACCGTGTTGGTGGCGACCTTGTTCTTCCCCACGCGCCTGGTGTCCTTGATCGGCATCTTCCAGATCCAGAACTCGTTGGGCCTGATCAACACGCTCCCCGGCCTCATCTTGCCCTACATTACGCTCAACCTTGCGTTGAGCATCCTGATTATGCGCGGCATTTTCGAGCAGATTTCGACTGAGATGGTGGACGCGGCCAAGATGGACGGGGCCAATTCCTGGCGCACGCTGCGCTCGATCATGCTGCCGCTGGCTGCCAACGGCCTCGTGGTGCTGGTGATCGTGAACTTCGTGTCGGCCTGGGGCGAATACCTCCTCGCCGTCACGCTGACGAACGACCAATCGGTGCGCACGTTCCCGGTGGTGCTGGTGACCACCTTCGGCGGCTTTGGGGAGTGGGCTTTCCCACGCGTCGCTGCGATGTACATCATGGCCATCACGCCCGGCATCCTGACCTTTGCCTTCGCACAGCGTTGGTATATGAAGGGCTTAATGGAGGGCGCGCTCAAGCTGTGATAAGGCCCTTGTGATCACAGCATCGTGATCAGATCACGGTGATCCGGTCACGGTGATCTGAGACCCGCTAACGACCAGCAGGCCCCGCATACGCCTTCGCCGCGAGGCATATACGGGGCCTGCTGCGGTCCGCGCCGACCCTCCGCTAGATCACGATCAGCTCGCGGCGGTAGGTGGAGAACTGCTCCACTCCGTCACGCGTGACGCGCACCCCATCCTCCCAGCGGGCGCCAAATTCGGGAGTGTAAAGGAACGAATCCACCTGGAACGTGTAGTTTTCCTCCAGCGCATAGTCCGAGTTGGTCTCGATCCACGGATGCTCGCATTCCATCAGCCCGATGCCATGGCAGGGGCCGTAGAGGATTGCGTCGCCGTAGCCGCGCGCCGTGATGAAGTCTTTGATCGTCTCGGCCACCTGGCTGGCCTGCACGCCCGCCCGCATGATCTCCATCGTCCGGTTGGCGGCATCCAGCCCGGTTTGCAGCAGCCCGCGCACCTCGCCGGGCATGTGGCCCAGCACGACGGGTCGGCCTACGCTGGAGGAGTAGCCGCCGCAGCGAGCGCCGATGTTGAGCTGGATGACCTCACCCTCCTGCAACTTCTTCAGGGTCGGGCGGCCGATGGCATTGGCGCTGTTGCGCCCCGACAGGACATACTGCGGGTGTCCCTCGTACTCCGCCCCATTACGGTACATCGCCTCCTGGGCGATGCCGACCACCTGCGCCTCGCTCATGCCCGGCTTGATCTGGTTCAGCACCGCTTCCATCGCCAGCTCTGATACCCGGAAGGCCTCGCGCAGCAGAGCGAGCTCGTTCTCGCTCTTGTGTTTGCGCATCTCGATCACGATGTCGTCCGCCCGCACCAACTCGTTGCCCGCCATCGCGGCCCGCAGTCCCTCCCAGACGGGTGCGGAGATGATCGGGAAGCCAACCACCCCCAACCGTCGCAGACCCTTGCCGTGCGAGATCTCGTCGAATATGCTCTCGAACGTGTCCAACGCCTTGCCGGGATATTCAGGCTCCGCCGACTCTCGGTAAGCCAGCACCTGGCGTATCTTTCCGATCTTGCTGCGGCTCTGCGCGTAGGTCAGGCTCTCCGGCCCGATGATCAGCACTGCTTCGCCTTCGGCTGGGATGAGAACGCTGGCGGTCTCGAAGGCCGGCCAGTAGTCAGAGAAGTAACGGACGAACTGCGGCTCTGCCTCGTTGCCGAACGTAAGCAGGGCGTCGAACCCACGTGCGGCCAACTCGGCCTGCGCCGCGCGGATGCGCGCCTGGAACTCGGATGCCGGTATCTCGCTGATCATGCTTCGCTCCTCTTGGGTGACGTCCAACCGTCGATGACAAGGGCCAAGACCTTGATGGCGCCAATGTACTCTTCGACCGAGACGTGCTCGTCGATGCTGTGCGCGTGCCGCAGGTCGCCGGGGCCGAAGATCACCGCCGGCACGCCTGCCCGGTTTTGCAGGTGGCGGGCATCGCAGCCGGCCGGGAAGCCGGAAACGATGCCCTGTCCCAGCACCTCCGTGGCAGACCTTTGCAGGAGTCCGACGAGCGGATGCGCCGGATCGAGGTAGTACGGAATGCAGTGCTGGTACCAGGTGAGTGCCGGCTGGTGATCGCGCAGCCATGGGTCGCCCGCACACAGCGTGCGGATCCACTCCTCTACCTCCGCCTTGACACTCTCCCCATTGACGGCGCGTGTCCGGCCGTCCCCTCCCACTTCTTCGGGCAGGTACTTGACGTCGAATTTCAGCACACATTCGCCCGGCACCTGCGAGCCGGCCAGCCCACCGGCTATTTGCCCGATCGTGATGGTGGGTGGAGGGAAGAGCGGGTGCCGCCGCTGCGCCAGCCAAAGGTGTTCCAGTTCCTGCATACCCTGGATCACCTTGACGCCCTTCTCGATGGCGTTTACGCCCCCCCACTTCAGGCAGGCGTGCGTCGCGAGGCCCTGGAGGTCGACTTCCAGTAACAGGACGCCCCGGCTGGCTGGCTGGACGTGGAGCCGCGTGGGCTCGGTAACGATGGCCGCGCCGGCTCGGTAGCCCTCCACCACGCAGGCCAGCGTCCCGTTGCCGCCGCCCTCTTCGTCAACCACGCTTTGCACCATCACGTCGCCGGCAGGGGGCCAGCCGGCTTCGCACAGGAAGCGCGTGGCCAGGATCATCGCCGCTACCCCGGCCTTCATGTCGCACGCGCCCAGCCCGTACAGGTCACCGCCCTCGATCTCGCCGCCCCACGGATCGTGCGTCCAGCGTTGGCGGTCCCCTGCCGGCATGGTATCCACGTGCCCGTTGAGGATCAGCGAGGGCCCACTGCCGCTCCCCGGCAGCGTAGCCACCAGATCAGGACGATTGTGGTAACTGTGTCCCGCGCTGAAGTCCGGGAAAATCTCCATCTTATCGTTGTCTGGCTCGAACAGGCGCGTCGTGAAGCCCCAGCCCCTGAGCATGCCTTCAAGCCAATGCTGGATGGCGTACTCCTGCCCGTCGAGCCCGTGCCCGATGGTCGAGCTGTCGAAGCGGATCATCTGGCGCAGGAAGTCGACCGCATAGTCACGCCGGTCGTCGATAAAGCGGAGCAGCTTTTCACGATCACCCATCTGACCTACCTTGTCCCGTTCAGGCCCGGCGCTGCGCTACAGCGCGATTGCCCTGATCCCTGTCAGCTCGCAGAAGGCGACCAGGTCGTCATACAGCTCTGCCCCATATCCCAGCACTGCATACTCATTGTTCCAGGCTTGCAGCAGGGCCTCGATATCACAGTCCGCGATCACGAAGGCGTGCGGCCAGAACGGGATGCCGGATTCGGCCTTGCGCCGGGCGAGCTCCTCGCGTGACGCCGGCTCGACCACTGTTCCGCGCACGATTGCCATCTCGAACTCGCCCTGATTCCGGCCGAGGCGCGCCAGCACGCCCGGTCCAGGCTTGCAGGTCAGTTGTACCGACAGCCCGCCGGCCGCGCCCTCGGTTGGGATGCCGTGTTCGGCGAAGCGTGCCGGATCGAGCTGACCGGCAAGGGAAGGCGCGCAGGCCCCGTCGCCGATGATCTTGATCTCGCGCGTCGTCTTGTCGACGTGCTGCAGGTCGCCATAGTATGCCGGCTCACCGCTCAGCTCCATCAGCAGCTTGACGGTCAGCGCCGTATTGAAGTCGCTCAGCGTCGAGGTGGCCACACCGTCCTCCAGCATCATGCTCTGGGCGAAAGATGTTGCGCTGTAGTCGTCGCCGAGACCGGGGAACGACTGGATGGTGTAGAAGTCCCAGCCCTCGCGCGCGACCATCTGCTTGATCGCCAGGTACAGGCGGATCGAGCGCTCCACCGTCTCTCCGGCCGGGAGCGGCTCGGCGAAGAGCGGCTGGATATGCTCGCGCGCCTTGGCAATCTGTTCGGCGTTGATGCGGTGGGCCAGGTCGAGCAACTGCGTGGTGTCGCGGGAGTCGATGTCGATGCCGAAAAGGCGCATCCACTGAGAGGGGTCAGCCACTCCGCAGGTCTGGCCCATGCCCCGCCCCCCGAGGGCGCCCATCGTGCTGAGGTTGAGACGGTTGCGCAGGGCGCCGGCCCGGCAGTAGCCGGCCACTCGCCGCAAGCTTGCGGGATCGTCGTGGTCCCCGTACACGAAGCGATGGGGAACACCTATTTCCTTCATCGCGCCCTGCATCACGAGGCCGCCCACCGGTCGCCATCCTTGGGAGCCGGGATGGGTCCAAAGCACGATGCTCTTGCCGGTAGTCGCGAAATCGCGCAAGGAGCCGATCAGGTGCGCGGCCCAGACCCACGTGCCCGAGAAGAGCACGATCCCATCCAGGTTGTCCTGCGTCTTGAAGTCTCGCAGGCAGGCACGTGCCTCCGCTTTGCTGGCCAGGATGACCGGGTATTCCACCAGCTCCACGCCCGCCGCGCGCAGGGCGCTCTTCGACGCTTCGATCACCGCCTCGTCGATGAACGGCGTGCCCATCGGGTCGCTCAGGCCATCCTTGTGCACGCCGAAGACGATGAAGCCCACTTTGCTGACCAGCATGATGCCTCCTCAAGCTCGCGGGGCCAATCCTATATAGCCGTCCAATCTTACCCCGGTGGCACCGCTGCTGCAAATTGGAAGCGCAGATGGGCGCCCCGAGCCTGCGCACTGTCCAAGCTCTGATCGGGACATCAGCGTATGCTGCGGGATCTGGCCATAGACCGCCAGCGTGGCGCGCCGGTCCCGCTGCGGCAGGCGGACGAAAGCGAGATTGGTGGCAATGCGCTCCGGCCAGCTTTTCGGCAATCCCGGAGGCGTGGTGGGGCCCGCCGGGCGACCGGAATTTATGCGCCGGACGCCTGCGCCAGATACGCCATGGCTAACAGCCGGAGTTTGTCGTGTTTGGTGCTTGGGCCGCCGCAAACTCGGCCAGCGCGGGGAAGATGGGTTGCTCGTGCATTTGAGGGCCGCGGTACACTGACTGGGCTTGCTCGTAGTGACCCCGCACCGCGGCCGGGGCCCTCCAACTCCAGATAGACGTCGCCGAGAGCGTTCAGCGCCTGCTCTTCGCACTCCTGCGCCCGACCATAATCCGCCAGGCGGCGGCTCAGCAAACCGAGCGTGTAGAGCCTCAGCGCTTCGTTTGGCTTACTCTCATATTGCCGAGGGCGCGCCACATTAGGCGCATTATGGTATGACCGAAATCTGGCGTGAGGAATTGGTTCGGGCAGGCGCCTGGGATCACCGCGATCCCGTTCTCGTGGCACATCTGCACCGCGTCCTGTGACACGCTCGTCATGCCGGGCACCAGGCCCGGCCTCGTTCCCATCATGCAGTGCATCCAGACGTGCTTGACGCCGAGCTCGACGCATTGGCGGACGATTTGTTCTGTGACCTTGGGATTGGCAAGGATGAAAACTGCATCAGGCTTGTCCGGGATTGAGTTCAGATCTGGATAGCATGGCGCGCCGTCGAACGTGGAAAGGCGCGGATTGACGGCGTAAACGGCGTAACCGGCCTCCTTGAATCTGTGGTAGCCCTGGTTGCAGCCCGTGTCGCGCTTGTCCGAGACGCCCACCACTGCGATTCGGTTTTGAGCCAGGAAGTCTTTCACAAGGCTATCGATCGTTGCCATGGGAATGGTCCTCCTTCATAATCGCGGTCTGCCTTTCTCCGATTCGAGTATACAATTTTGGCGACGAAAGTGAACAGGCCAGTGAGGTAGTTCTGGACCTGGCTACTCGGCCAGTCTCAAAGCGAAACCTTGCTCCTTTATGGCTGTTGGAGATGACCAAGGTTCGCCGGTCTGGCAGACGCCGATCGGCACCACGGCAGCCAAACTAACGACGCTGTCAAGCAGAATTTACGCACATCCGATGTTTGTCTCAGACTGAACTTACCGAATAGCCGGATCGTACATTAAGTTCAGTATTTACAGAACGATCAGCATGAACTATAATGATGCTGCAGACGACCAGACAATTGACGCAGGAGAAGCTGACCGCATGGAACCGACACATTCGCTAGAGGCCAAGCATTTCATCGAAGACATCGGCCTATTCTTTGAACAGATGGGCATGCCCCGCACGGCGGGTCGCATCCTTGGCGTGCTCCTGATCGCCGATCCGCCGGCGCAGTCCATCACCGACATAGCCGCTACGCTGATGACGAGCAAAAGCTCGGTCAGCACCATGGCCCGCCTGCTGGTCGAAGACGGTTTGATCGAGCGGGCGGCCTCGCCGGTTTCGCGGCGCGACTACTACCGTTTCAAGTCGGGCGGCTGGATCCTCTATATGCGCCGCTGGCTCGGCCTGATGTCGGAACTGCACCGCATCGCCGAACGCGGCCTGCGGCTGCTCGACGACAAGCCGCCTGAAATGCAGGAGCGACTGCAAGAAGCGCACGATCTCTTCTCACTGGTCGAAGAGCGTTTTCCGGCCATCATCGAGAGCCTGGAGCAGGCACGCGCAGCGACGCATCCCACGGCAGCGGCATTGCCCAGGCGCAACGGCGCTCAGTCGCCAGGAATGTAAAGATGTCTATGATCGTTAGCGAGCACCATCTCCAAGGCCTGACCGAACAGGAGGCACGCGAGCGCCTGGCCCAGAACGGTTACAACGAGCTGCCCTCAACACAGAAGCGTACGCTGCTGCACATGATCCTGGACGTCATCAAAGAGCCCATGTTCATGCTGCTGATCGCCTGTGGACTGCTGTACTTGTTCCTTGGCGACAAGAGAGAAGCGCTCATGTTGCTGGGCTTCGTTTTCCTCGTGATCGGCATCGAGTTGTACCAGGAACAGAAGACCGAACGGGCGTTGGAGGCCCTGCGTGACCTCTCCAGCCCGCGCGCGTTGGTGATCAGGGAGGGCGAGCAGCAGCGCATCGCCGGCCGCGAGGTCGTACCGGATGATATCGTGCTGCTGTCCGAGGGAGATCGGGTGCCGGCCGATGCCCTGGTGCTGGCGGCGACGAATCTGTCCACCGACGAATCGCTGCTGACCGGCGAATCGGTGCCGGTGCGGAAACAGGCCTGGCAAAATGCGGAAGAGGTGCGACCGCAGGCCGCTCGCCCTGGCGGGGATGATTTGCCGTTCGTCTATTCCGGTACGCTGGTCGTGAAGGGCCAGGCGGTCACCCAGGTAACCAGCACCGGCATCCACACCGAGATGGGCAAGATCGGCAAAGCGTTGCAGGTGCTCCAGCCCGAAGAAACCAATCTGCAGCTCCAGACGGGCCGCATTGTCAAGACCTTCGCTCTGATCGGTCTGACGCTGTGCGCGGTCGTGGTCGTGGTGTTTGCCCTCACCCGTGGCAACTGGCTGGAAGGCTTGCTCGCCGGCATCACTCTGGCGATGGCCACCTTGCCGGAAGAGTTCCCAGTCGTTCTGACGATCTTCCTGGCGCTCGGCGCCTGGCGCATCTCGCAGCGCAAGGTGCTCACAAGGCGCGTGCCGGCTGTCGAGATGCTGGGTGCAGCCACTGCCCTCTGCGTCGACAAGACGGGCACGCTGACCCTCAACCGCATGACGGTCACCAAGATCGCTGCTGGCGATGACGTGTACGATGTGCAGGACCGGCAGCTCACGCTCCCTGAGTCGCTGCACGAAGTCGTGGAACACAGCCTGCTGGCCAGCCCTGCCGATCCCTTCGACCCGATGGAAAAGGCGATGAAAGAACTGGGCGGCCGGACGCTGGCGAGCACCGAACACCTGCACGGGGACTGGGAGCTGATCCATGAATACCCCCTGGCACCGGAACTGCTGGCGATGTCGCGGGTATGGCGTTCGCCGGATGCGTCGCAATACATCGTGGCGGCGAAGGGCGCGCCGGAGGCGATTGCCGACCTGTGCCATTTTGACGAACGGCAGCAGGTAGCCCTGAGCGCGCGTATCAACCGTATGGCCAATCACGGCCTGCGGGTAATCGGCGTAGCCAAAGCGAAATTCCGGGCTGATGAGGCTTTACCCTCGGGCCAGCACGATCTGGCGTTCGAGTATGTCGGTTTGCTGGGCCTGGCCGATCCGGTGCGACCAGGGGTGCCCGAGGCAGTACAAGAGTGCTACGCGGCCGGCATCCGGGTGCTCATGATCACCGGTGACTACCCCGCGACCGCACGCTCGATCGCTGAGAAGATCGGATTACGGCCGCTCGAGCAGATCATCACCGGCCCTGAGCTGGACGCCATGGATGACGCGACGCTGCAGGAGCGTATCCGTACCACCTGCATCTTCGCCCGTGCCGTTCCCGAGCAGAAGCTGCGCATCGTGAGCGCGCTGAAGGCTAACGGCGAAGTCGTCGCCATGACAGGCGACGGTGTCAATGATGCTCCCGCGCTCAAGGCGGCCCATATTGGCATTGCCATGGGCGGCCGGGGCACAGACGTGGCCCGCGAATCGGCTGCCCTGGTGCTGCTCGACGATAACTTCGCCTCCATTGTGGCCGCCGTGCGCATGGGCCGGCGTATCTTCGACAACTTGAAGAAGGCGATGACCTTCATCTTCTCGGTTCACATTCCGATTGCCGGGTTGTCGCTCCTACCGGTGTTGTTAGGCTGGCCACTGGCCCTGCTCCCGGTGCACATCCTGTTTCTGGAGTTGATCATAGATCCGGCCTGTACCCTGATCTTCGAGATGGAAACCGATGAGGCTGACCTGATGCAGCGCAAACCCCGCCGATTGAGTGAACCGTTGTTTGGACGCAGCATGCTCATCACGGGGTTGGTGCAAGGACTGGGCGTGCTGGTGCTCGTGACGGCAGTCTATTCCTGGATCTTGGGCAGGGGCTTGGGAGCTGGTGAAGCGCGCATGTTGGCCTTTGTCACGCTGGTGATCGGCAACTTGGGCATGATCTTTGCCAACCGCTCGCACACACGCTACATTTTGCAGATGCTGCGGGTCCCGAATCCCGCCATGTGGTGGGTCTCGGGCCTGGCGATCATCGTCATTGCCATCGTCCTGGCCGTTCCGCTGTTACGGGACCTGTTCAGCTTCGCGCCCTTGCACGCCTGGGAGCTGCTGCTCGTCCTCTTGGCCGGCCTGGCCAGTATCCTCATCTCGGAGAGCGTGAAAACGCCGCCGCTGCGCCGCCTGATCGGCCGCGGTTGAGGTCTGGAGGGGCCAGAGGAGGTTGTATGATGGCACGGAGGCCCTCTCGCTGGCTATTCGTTGGCGGAATCGCCCCGGCCTTGGTGCTGGGCTGCCTGGCCGCAGAGACGGCCGGCAGCCACCCAACTGGCTGGCTGTTAGTGGCCGGCAGTGCGGCCTTCCTGGGCGTCGCGTCGCTGCGCGCCGCCTCGCCGCATGATCGCGCCCCAACACAGGCAGGAAAGAGGAGGTGGCTGTGGCTGGCTCTCTCCGGTTCCATTGGTGCGTGCTTTGCGGGGCCGGTGGAACACCTGATTGGCGCCGAACTATTGCCGATCGGCGAGTATTTGGAGGCGGCTGGTGCCGTCTGGATGGCCGGCGGCATGGCCCTGGGGGCTTGGGCGCATCAGGCCAGACGACGGCTGCGCCGTTTGCGGGAGCAGGGCCAGCGCATGGGCGACTGGGCGTTGGGTGGGCCCTACCGCACCCTACGCTATCCCGGTTTCGCCGCGCTCGCCATCCTGACGCTCGGCCTGGCCCTGGGCTATCAGAGCCTCGTAGCCTGCGCGCTCGCAGCCTTCCTGGTTCTGCCGGCCCTGGTACTGCAAATTGGCTGCGAAGAGCATAGCAAACGAGCGTTGTGCGATGAGGAGTACCGCTGCTATGCAGACCACACCGCGCGCCTCGTGCCGGGTGTTTGGTAACCAGCGTCCCGCCTCTGATCGCTTATCTGCGGGGAGGAGGTCATAATGGCGCCGTTCAGCCACGTCCCGGCGCATTTTCCTGCCGCTGCCGGAAGATGCGCCGGTTGTTGAGCGGGCGAGCGTGTTCCTCGTGCGCTTGCGCGCGGTTCTACTGCGTGAAGTCGAAGGTCTCGACGATCCCTTTTCCGGCTGCGCGGTCAACCGCGTCCTCGTACAGCAGGCCAATCAGGTAGTGTTCGTCCCCGCGTTGGAAGACCCAGAGATCCTGGGCCGGGTTCTGCCCCGCCGGCTGAGTGCTCTTGCACGCTTTCATGCCCGCGAACGAGATGCTTGGCTGGCAGCCCTCGAACCCCGTGAAGGGCGCCGCGCCGGTCAGGACGCTAATCCGGACGCTCGGCAGCCCGCCCCCCGCCGGCTGTAGCGTGACGTTCTCCGGATCCTCGCCCACGCCGGCCGCCTCCGGCCGATCCACCGAGACGGTCCATCCGGCGGGGTATTTGATTGCGTAGCCATAGAGTGCGCTCGCGAAGGCGCCGCCACTTGCCGTCGGCTCCGGCTTCGACCGGGAACACGGGATGGCCAGCCGCGTGCCGGCGAAGATCAGGTTTGGATGCCTAAGGTGGTTTGCCTGCGCGATGGCTTGCCAGGTCGTGCCATAGCGGCCTGCGATATTGGCCAGGGTATCGCCCCAGCGCACGGTGTAGGTAGCGCAAACGCTTCGCGACGGCGTCTGCGGCTGTGTGTTGGAGGCGGCTGCCGAGGCCAAGGCAGGATCTCTCGCCAATAGGAGCCCAACCATAGTCGCCACGGCGATCAGGGCAGTGACCGGTCGCTTGTTGAAGGGTTTCAAGCTTCTCTTCTCCCTCTAGATATAGCCGCTCGGCCGGCCGTTGCCGCCGGCGGCGTGTCAGACCCCGCCATTAGGCATCCCAATCGAGTCGCATTGGTGTCACAAAATGACACTGGAAGGGTGCAAAGAGTGGTACAGCGGCCGGGACACACCTGACACACCGCAGACGCACAGGCAATTCGGCTCGTCCTCGCAGGATCCATGTCAGCCGCCGCAGCGGGACTATTGTCTACTTGTGATATACTTGCGGCACACAACAACGGTTTGGCAGCAGTACAAAAGGGCAACACTGCACAAGGGGAGTCAGAATGCAGGCACCCCGGCTGGACGATTGGCATTCTGCCGAATCGAATTCGGGCGAATGGAATTCGGGCGAATGGCACTCGTTTGGTGAGTGGGTCCGCCGCCGCCGCAAGGTGCTCGATCTGACGCAGGCGCAGCTTGCCGATCGGGTCGGGTGCGCCAAGACGACGATTGTCAAGATCGAATCCGACGAGCGCCGGCCCTCGCGCGAGATGGCGGAGCTATTGGCCGATCGTCTGCAGATCTCGCCTGCTGAGCGCGCCGCCTTTGTTCAGACAGCCCGGGGCGAGCGCAGCACGATGAGTTTGCCGGGGCCGCTCCAGGATGCCCCGCTGTCGCTTTCGCCCCACCGCCAGTTCCCGCCGACGCCTCCCACTCCGCTGGTCGGGCGGGACAGCGAGCTGTCCGCGCTCGCGCAGCTGCTGGAGGACCCCGATTGCCGGCTGCTGACCCTGCTGGGTCCAGGAGGCATCGGCAAAACCCGCTTGGCGCTGGCCGTTGCTTACCGGCCTCCATCCTCCCTCTCCTTGGCGGACGGGGTCTATTTCGTGTCCTTGGCTCCTATCACCGACCCTGACCTCTTGGCCGCTGCCATCGCCGACACCCTGGGTTTCGCTTTCTCGGGTGCCGAGGACGCGAAGACGCAGCTCCTGCGCTACCTGGGCGAAAAGCGCCTGTTGCTTGTTCTGGACAACTTCGAGCAGATCCTGCCGGACGTCGCCTTGTTGGGCGACCTGTTGCAGCGCGCTCCCCATGTCAAGCTGCTGGTCACATCCCGCGAGCGGCTGCGTCTGCAGGGCGAGTGGGTCTTCGAAGTTCCCGGCCTCTCCGTTCCGCCGGACGCCACCGCCCCTGATGCCGAACGCTACGGCGCCCTGGCCCTCTTCCTTCAGCAGGCGCGCCGCGCCCGGGCGGGCTTTCGCCTGGCCGGCGACGATCTTGCGACGGCAGTCCGCATTTGCCAGACCGTGGAAGGCATGCCTTTGGCCGTCGAACTTGCGGCCGCCTGGGTGACAACGCTCACGCTGAGCGAGATTGCCTGCGAGATCGAGCGGGGGCATGGACCTCTCGGCGCTGGCCGCTCGGGACCTGCCGGAACGCCATCGCAGCCTGCGAGCGGTCTTCGACCACTCGTGGCGCCTGCTCGCGCCGGATGCTCAGCGGCTGTTCTCCCGCCTGTCTGTCTTCCAGGGCGGGTTCAGTCGGGAGGCCGCCGAGCAGGTGGCGGGGGCATCGCTGGCGGGGCTCTCGGATCTGATCACCAAGTCGCTGCTGCGCCACAGCGAGTCCGGTCGTTACGATTTGCACGAGCTGGTGCGACAGTATGCCGCCGACCGTCTGCAGGAGGATGCCGAGGGGGCACATGCGACACTCACGCGCCACGGACGCTACTACCTGACCTTGCTGGCTCAAAGTGAGTCAGGCTTGCAGGGTCCACACCAGTCGGAGACAGTCGCCGAGCTGAGCCGTGAGATCGGCAACCTGCGTCTGGCGTGGCAATGGGCCGCGGGCGAGCAGCAGTGCGCGCTGCTCCAGCACGCGGCGTGGCCTCTCGAGTACTACCACGAGCTGCGCAGTCTGTTCGAGGAAGGCGAGACTGCGTTCGCCAAGGCGGTGGCAGCGTTGAGTTCAGGGTGCCTCGGCGTGGCGGAGAACCCGGCAGGCTCGGACGCGGGGATGACTCCTCAGCCCGCGCTGCAGGCGGTCGAACGCGAGGAGGTGCTGGCGTATTTGCTGACGCTGCAGGCGTTCTTCGCGTTTCGCAGGAGCCGGCTGGGCGAAGCGCGTCAGTTGCTGCAGCCAGGCCTGGAGCGCCTGCGGCGCGGGCCCACCAGCCTGGCCCTGGTGGAGGCGCTCCGCATATCCGGTACCCTGCTCCACCTGGCGGGCAAATTCGAGGAGTTGCTCAGCGACCTGCGCGAGGCCTATGCTCTGGCGATCGCGACGCAACTCCCCTGGCATGCCGCCGTGTGCGCCAGTGCTATGGGCAGCGTAGAGCACGACCTGGGTCGCGATGCCGAGAGCTATGGCTGGCACAGAGAGGCCGTCTCGCGGGTCTTCAGCCTGGGAGATCCGCGCGCCATTGGGAACGCCGTGACGGCCGCAGGACCGGCTGCTCGGGCAGTGGACCGGGTGGCTGAGATGGAGCCGTTCTCGCGCCAGGCGCGGGCAGCCTGCCAGAACTGCGGCGGCCAGTTCATAGAAGGTCTCTGCGCCGAGCGACTGGCGGAGACGGCCGAGGCCGTGGGCGACACGGATGAAGCCCGGCTAAGGTATGCCGAGAGCGTGGCGATGCGGCGACGGGTCGGAGACAGGTCGGGCCTGGCACGGACGCTGGTCGCCTACGGGAATTGTGTGCTGGTGGCAGGCGACGAGGCGTTGGCTCGGCGCTGCTACGCCGAAGCGCTGGACATCGCCTGCGGAGCTGAGCTCTACTTGCTTGCGCTGGACGCCCTGGCCGGCATTGCCACGCTGGAGGCAAGCCACCGCGCCGACACTGACCTGCTTGCGCTTGTTCTGCAGATCCTGCAGCAGCCGGCTGCATCCCAGAATGCCCGCTCGCGAGCCAGTAAGCTCCGGGCAGACCTGGAGTCGAAACTGACTCGAGAGCAAATTGCCGCTGCCGAGGCGGTGCACCGCGTCTCGCCCTGTGAGCAGCTTTACTCTAAAGACGAGCTGTCCTCCTAGCCTCACTCCTCCCCCGCGCGACCGCTTGCCTCTTGCACGCACTATCACAATCTGTACCTTTCTAGTGTCACTTTTGGTACCAAAGCGCTCGGATTTCGCCGCCTAATGTGCCCATATGCGCAAGCTATTGCCGTGCAGACACCCGATGCGGCAAGCCAGGGACGGCGCCAGGGCGGATGGCACCTCGACCCTGACCTTACTGCAAGAGCGCGCGAAGATCAGCCATCAATCTGATCGGCCGCGGCAGTGATCGTCGCGGCTCGCTCTTATCCGCACGATGCGGTAGAATGGCCCTATCGATCCTGGAAAGGAGAACCAGCGTGCCCGCAGCCTCTGGTGACCGGCTACAAATGCGCAACTTCCCCTGGGCCCTATGGGTCGTCTGCGGTCTGTTTATCGTCATCGGGCTCCTGGCGGGCTTTAGCGGCCAACCGGGCGGGCTTCTGTTTGCGTCCGGCGGCCTGCTGGTCGTTGCGCTCCTCACCAACGTCACCTCGCTGACCGCCGAGCGCGGCCGGGGGACGGTAACGCTCACGAGCTGGACCCTCATGCGCGGGACGCAGCGTCGGGACATCCCAAGCCGCGACATCACTCAGGTATCCATCGCGCAGAGCAGCGGGGCCGACGACCGGACCTTCCGCATGGCCCTCGTGCTTGCTTCCGGAGAGCAAGTGCCTTTGACCAACTATTATTCCGGCGGGCGCCGCGACAAGCAGGCGGCAGCCCAACGCCTCAGCAATTTCCTGGCTCCGGATCGCGCCGCCCCGCTGCCGGTCGTCGACGGCGCGACCACCTGTCACGAGCAGACCGGCCACACGGCAGGGGTCGACTGGCGCCTCGAAACGTGGAATGACGCCGACAGGGCGGTCTGCACGCGCTGGGTGACGGCTGCAGGTGCCTACGCGAACGGCCTTCTAATCGTCGCTCAGATGGACTCTGGGCTGGGCCGGCTAGACTGGGGCGCCGGTCCGCTCGCCAGGGTCTCCAGGTTCGGCTTCAAGTCCTCCCTGCTCGAATACCACTTCAAGGCGGCGGATGTGGAGGCAATCGACACCGTGAACCCGGTGGACGGCCTTGACCCGGGGCTGCACGGCCGCTACCTGGTGTTTGCGACCTTCGCCGACAGCGCGCGCCAGTGGCTGGGGTCGGCGCGAGCCGGGATTCTGGCCGATTGGGCTGCCGCCCACCCCGCGCCGGTGGTACAATCGGCCGACTCGGGCGTGCTCGGAGGCATGATGCTGCTTGCCGGGCCGTCCGGCCTATGGTTGGTCTTCCGGGGCGCCACTACGGACGCGGCCTGCATCGCCGCGGTGGCCGGCTTGGGTGCCGCGCTTGCCGCGGCCGTGGCTGATTGATGACCTCTCCGAGGCGAATGGATAAAATCTAGCTCTAGCTAAGTCAAGGGGCAGCGCCGGAGACTGATCGAGCGCCAGATCCGTGGCGTGCCCGCCAGCGCGGCGTCCATCGACCTTTGCGGGCCATTTGACGGCCGGTCGCCCATAGGTATAATCGTCTTGCCAGCCATGCTTCGACGCATTCGCCTCATCCTGCCACTCCTGATCCTGCTCGCGGCTGCTCTTCCGGCCCGCGCCGACGTCCCTGCGCCCGACCCTCGCTTCGGCATCGTGGAGGCCTACGTCAACGCGCAGGCCGCCACCGAAGCAGGCGCCGGCTACTCGCGCGTCATCCTGCGCTGGGACGTCATCCAGCCCGCCAGCCCCTTCGACTGGAAGCCGGCAAACGTTCCGGACCCCTTCATCGAGGCCGAACTCGCCGCCGGCCGGCAGGTCGTCGGCCTGCTGATTGGCACCCCGGCCTGGGCCGCCGTCGACCCCGCCCAAGGGGCACGCTCTGTCCCGCGCCTGGATGCCTGGTCGGCTTTCGTGAAGCGCATGGCTCAGCAGTACCGCGGCCGCATCAACTGCTGGATCATCTGGAACGAACCCGACGTCTGGGATCAGGATCACCAGGGAAGCCAATGGGCGGGTAGCGTCCAGGACTACAAGGAGCTGCTCAAGGCGGCCTACCTGGCCGTCAAGGAAGTCGACCCCGGCATGCAGGTCAGCCTGGCCGGGCTGACCTACTTCTGGGATGCGATCTATGGCCGGCCCCTGTACTTCGACCGCCTGCTGGATGCCATTCTCGCCGATCCCGACGCCCCCGCCCACAATTTCTATTTCGATGTCGCCGCTTATCACCTCTACTTCACGCCGTTGCAGGCCCTGGAGGTCATCCCGCTGGCCCGGGAGGCGATGGTGGACCGCGGCATCATTGGCAAAGAGATCTGGATCAACGAGACCAACGCCCCGCCTTCCAGCGATGCCTCCGAGATGCCCCCGGTCGCCCCCCGATTCCGCATCTCGCCGGCCGAGCAGGCCGCTTTCCTGCTCCAGGAGTTCAGCCTCGCGCTCTCGGCCGGAGCGGAGCGCATCGAGGTGTACAAGCTGCGCAACGAGCCGCTTGGGCCGGGCTTCGTGGAGCCCTACGGCCTGCTGCGCGCCGACAACTCCCGGCGCCCCGCCTTCAGCGCTTTTCAGGTCGCCACCCGTTACCTGGCCGGCTTCCGCTCGGCCCGCCTCGAGCGCAAGGGCGACGTTTATGCCGTGACTTTTGATCGTGGCGCCCAGACGACCACCGTCCTCTGGACTATCGGCCGCAGCCCCGCACACGTCACGCTACGCGCCGTCGCCGGCTCTGGCTTAATCGTCGACGAATTGGGCCGGGCGCAGCCGGCGACCGCTGCGGGGGGATACTACCTGATCGACCTGCCCGGCGCGTCCTGCAGCGCCGGCGACTGCTTCATCGGTGGCCCGCCGCGCCTGCTCGTCGAGGAAGGCTCGCCCGCGGGCCGCCTGGCCCTGGCCTCACCCTCGCCCGTCCCTTCGCCGGCCCGGCCCCGGTCCACCGCGGCAACCGTTCCGCCCCGCTTGCCCGGCAGAAGCGGGCCGGCCGTCGCCTACTGAGCGCATAGCCGGGAAAGATCGATGCCCAGCCGCGGGCTGCCGCGCTCGATGCGATGAAAAGAGTCCAGCGCGTGAGGCTATGGCCGATCTCGCTCGGCGGCCGGCTCGATTTGGCGGCTGGTGTTCGCGGTTGTAAAGTGTCTTGGCGGCAGTCCCACCCCAGCAACATGTTGATCTGCCCTGGGTCTGGCGGGTGCCGCCGGAGGCGGTGTCGATACTCGAAAGCAAGGAGGGGAGGATGCAAGCTGACTTAGTGCTCTACAACGGCGACATCCACACAATGGATCAGCAGGTACCGCGCGCACGGGCGCTGGCGGTTGCCGGCAACCGGGTGCTGGCGACGGGCGACGACGCGGCGATGCGCGGGCTGCTCGGGCCGGGCGGTCGAGCGCAGGATCTGGCGGGGCGTACGGTACTACCAGGCCTGATCGATTCGCATTTGCACTTTCTGTCCTACGGCCTCAGCCTGCGACAGATAGACCTGGCCGGCGTCCCGAGCCTGGTAAGCGCGCTGGCACGCGTGGCGGAGCGGGCAGCCGTCACGGCCCCCGGCATCTGGCTGCAAGGACGTGGTTGGGACAATACGCTCTGGCAGGACCAGTCCTATCCGGCCGCGGCGCACCTGGATCGCGTCGCTCCCGACCACCCCGTATTCTTGAAGCGCAAGTGCGGCCATATTGCCTGGGCCAACACGCGCGCCCTGGCGCTGGCCGGCATCGGGGCCACCACGCCAGACCCGGAGGGTGGCGAAATCGAGCGAGACCCAACCACCGGGCAACCGACGGGCATCCTCAAGGAACGTGCGGCGGATCTGATATTGTCGCGCATCGGCGAGCCGTCTCCCGCCGAAGCCGAAAGCGCATTGCGGGCGGCCATGACCGGGGCGCTGCGGGCGGGGTTGACGAGCGTCCACTCGATGGAAGGGCCGGACGCGCTGCGGGCCTGCCAGAGGTTGGCAACCGCAGGCGAGCTGCGCGTGCGGGTGCTGATGCAGGTCCCCGAACCCAATCTGGAAGCAGCGGTCGCCCTCGGGCTGCGCTCCGGGTTCGGGGACAACTGGCTGCGCATCGGTGGGGTAAAGCTATTCGCCGATGGCTCCCTGGGAGGGCGGACGGCGCTGATGCTGCAGCCCTACGACGACTCAGAGCAGTGCGGGATTGCGGTCACCGGCGCCGACGAGCTGCGTGCCCTGGTGAGCCGAGCGGCTCGGGCGGGACTGGCCTGCTTTGTCCATGCCATCGGCGACGGCGCCAACCGCAGCGTGCTGGATGCGATCGAAGCGACCCGGCAAATAGAGATCGAGGCGGGTCTAGTCCCACCGAGCGGGGAAGGTCGTGGCCGGCTGCGGCACCGCATCGAGCACGTGCAGGTGCTGCACCCGGCCGACATCCCCCGACTGGCGCGGCTGGATGTCGTCGCTTCGATGCAGCCCATTCACTGCACGCAGGACATGTTGATGGCCGAGCCGCGCTGGGGCTCTCGCTGCGCGGGAGCCTACGCCTGGCGCAGCCTGCTGGACGCCGGCGCCGCGCTGGCCTTCGGGTCCGACGCGCCGGTCGAGGACCTCAACGTGATGAAGGGCATCCAGGCGGCCGTCACCCGGCGGCGTCCCGATGGTTACCCCGGTCCGACAGGCTGGTACGGCGAGCAGCGGCTGACGGTGGCCGAAGCCGTGCGGGCCTACACGACCGGTGGGGCCTACGCCGGCGGCGAGGAAGCAGTCAAGGGGCGGCTTGCGCCCGGCCTGCTGGCCGACCTGGTGGTGCTGGACGAGGATATCTTTGCGATCGATCCGCTGGCCATCGGGCGAGTGGCGGTGGCTGCCACGATGGTGGATGGCAAGGTCGAATACGGGAGCCTGTGAGCCGGCCTTCAGCGGCTGATCACCCGGCCGCCCAGGACGGTGGTCACGACCTGGATGTCGCGCATCTCCTCATCTGAGACTGAGAAGTAGTCACGGTCGAGCACCGCCAGGTCCGCGAGCTTGCCGGGCTCGACCGTGCCCTTCAGGCTTTCTTCGCGCGTCAGGTAGGTGCCTCCGCAGGTGTAGGCGCGCAGCGCCTCGTCACGGCTGATCGCCTCGTGAGGGGCGATCGGCTGGCCAAAGCGGTTCTTGCGCGTCACCAGCGAGTAGAGGGCAAGGAAGGGGTTGGGCGAGACGGTGCTGGGCACGTCGGAGCTGGCTGCCAGGGGCACACCGTGATCGAGATATGTGCGGGCGGGCTTGTAGTTCGCCGCCCGGCCGGCGCCCACGTCGCGGAAGAGCAGCTCGCCTTCCCAATAGATGAAGGTCGGCTGGATGACCGCGGCGATGCCGTGCGCAGCCATACCCTCGAGGGCGCGCCGGGTCGGGAAGTAACCGTGGATGATGCTGTGGCGCGCCGCGCGTGGCGGTGATGCGGCGGCGAGGTTGGCGAAGGCGTCCACCGCCAGATCCTGCGCCCGGTCGCCGCAGCAGTGGATGCCGACGTCCCAGCCGAGCGCCTGGGCAGTGTGGAAGTAGCGACCCAGCTTGGCGACGTCCAGGCGATAGAAGGCGACCGGCGCGCTGTCGCCCTCGTAGGGCTCGTACATGGCGGCCGAATGGGGAGTGGTGCCGCCGTCGATGGCCATCTTGAGGGCGCCGATCCGCAGCCATTCGTCGCCCAGCCCGCTGAAGATACCCAGCTCTCCGGCACGGCAGTCCAGCTGGGCCTGGCTCTCGTCCTCGCGGAAACCGTGCCAGCTCGGCATTAAATTGGCCCGTAGGGCTACCCCGCCCAGCGCGTGAAGGGTCTGGTAAGCGCGCATTTCCGCGGCGTTAAGACCGGGCTCGATCACGCTGGTGATGCCGTAACGCGCCATCTCGGCGCAGCCCAAGCGGATGAACTCCATCAACTCGGCCTGGCCGGGCGCCGGCAGCAGACGGCGAACCAGGCCCTTGGCGCTTGCCCGCAGCAGCCCATTGGGCTCGCCGGCAGCATCGTGCTCGATGCGCCCGCCTGCAGGGTCCGGGGTGGTGCGATCGATGCCGGCCAGCTGCAGCGCAAGTGTGTTGACCACATCGGTGTTGAAGAATCGCTGCAAGACCACGGGGTGTTGGGCGGTCGCCGGGTCGATGTCCTGGCGAGTGGGCAGGCGGCCATCGCGGAAGTTGCCCTCGTTCCAGCCCTGCCCGACTATCCACGTCCCCGGCGGGGTCACCTGCGCGCGCTGGCGCACCAACGCGGCCATCTCGTCCGGCGACTGGCACTCGTCAAGCCGGATCTGCGACAGTTTGGCCCCAACCTCCATCACGTGGACGTGGCTGTCGAAGAGGCCCGGGATGGCGACGCGCCCACGGAGATCCAGGCGGCGAGTGGCGGGGCCGGCGAGGGCCGATATCTCGCCGGCCCCGCCGACGGCCACGAAGCGCCCATCCTTGACGGCGACCGCCTCGGCCAGGGTGTTGGCAGCATCGAGCGTGTGGATACGGCCGTTGTGTATGATCAGGTCGGGCGAAAGATCACGCAGGTTGAGCATCGCTAGTCTCCAGGTGAGACGCCGGGCCCGGCACCTCGTTGGGCCGGGCCTTGCGCGCAGCACGCGAGGTGCCGGGCGTCCAGGGCGCGAGCTCAGTCGATCAGCGGCTGCCGGTCGAGTGGTAGACCTCGGCCTCCCGGCTGGTGAAGCGGAAGCGGTTCCAAGACACCACGCCATTCTGGTCAGGCGCGAACATCGGCCCTTTGAGGTCGGGCTTGACCATGGCAACCATGGTCGGGTGGTAGATGGGTACGAGAGCGACGTCGGAGATGAGGATCTTCTCGGCCTGCTGGTAAAGCTGGTCGCGCTTTGCCTCATCGCCGACGATGACGCCGGCATCGCAGAGCAGTTGGTTGAAGTCTGCGTTGTACCAGGTGTGGCGGCCCGGCTGCTGCGATAGGTCGGTCACCCCTTCACTCTCGCAGCCACCCCAGGGGCTGAGCATGTTGCTGCCGTCCACGAAGTCGAACTCGTAGGGCACCAGCGCGAAGATGAAGTCGCCGCCCTTGTCCTTCTTCTGCTTGCTGAGCTTCTCCATGTACAGCGTGTAGTCGATGTTCTGGATCTCGACCGTGATGCCCAGGCTCTCCTTGAGCATGCCGCCGATCGCCTCGGCGGCGTTCTGCAGGGCCGGGTCGGCGTGCCGGAGGTACATGGTGAGCTTGGGGAAGTCCTTGCCGCCGGGGAAGCCGGCGTCGGCCAGCAACTGGGCTGCCAGTTGCGGATCGTAGTTCTGGATGCCCTTGAGCCCGTTGATGTTCGCACCCGGAAAGCCCGGCGGATTCATGCTGTAGGCGGCCACGCCCTGGTACTTCAGCGGCCCGTTGATTAGCTTGTCGCGGTCGATGGCGTGGCTGAAGGCCTGGCGCACCTTGAGGTTGTCGAAGGGCTTGTTCCAGGTATCGAAGAACAGATAATAGGTCATGAAGTTGGGCCAGGTGATCAGCTCCTTCTTCTTGACCGGGTCGGCCATGATCTCCGCCAACGCCGCGGGCGGCAGGTCGGCCTGGTAATCGCCGCCGATCGCGTCGAGCTCGTCGTTCTTGTAGGCGGCATAGGTCACCTTGGTGTCCATAAAGCTGTAGATGATCTCGTCGACCATCGGCGGGTGCGGGCCGGTGTACTTGTCGTTGGCCACGAAGACCAATTGCTTGCCCTTGTCCCAGCTCTGCAGCTTGTACGGGCCGGCGAAGACCCAGTTGTTCTTGTCAAAGGCCCAGGAGCCGTCGTCGAGGCGGTCCTTGACGATGTGCTTGGGGACCACCCACAGATCGGCGAAAATCTTGATCAGATAGGGTGTCGGCCGGGAGGTGGTGACGGAAAAGGTGTAGTCGTCGACCTTCTTGGCGCCTAGTTCCTCGGGCGGCTTCTTCCCATCGCGCACGTCGTCCCAGTTGACGATGTTAGCCATGCCGTAGAACCACTCGAAGTCATAGTCGGGCCGGGCATAACGCTGGAGCGTGAAGACCCAGTCGTCGGCCGTGATGGGCTGATCGTCGCTCCACTTCTTGTCCTGCTGCAGATGGAAAGTCCAGGTCAGGCCGTCTGAGGTGGTCTCCCACGACACGCAGGCGTTGGGCTGCGGCACGAAGTTCTTGTCGGGCCGGACGCAGGAATCGGCCCAGGCGAACATGTCGCCGACGTTCTCATCGTAGACGCTGGCGTCCCATGTCAACCACTTGAGCTCCTGGGTGGCCATGCGCAAGACCTGCTTGTCCAGCGGCGCGGCGTCGGCCGGGAGCGTCACGCCGGCCCGGTTGACGACGGCCCCTCCGGCCGCGGCCTGCGAGGCCGGCGCGGCGGCTGCCGGACCTGCTCCGCCCAACTCTGTCTGGGCGGGCTGGGCGACCGGCTGCGCGGCGGGGCTGCAACCGGTCACGATGATGACGATCACTGCGAGGACCGCCACCGAGATAGACCAACGCGAGGATGCGCGCTGCATCTGTACCTCCTCCCTGAACTATGCTGGCATGGCAACGGGGTTTGGCGGGCGCCGGCGGGATTCCCCGTACCCTGGCGGCGCTGGGTGGACGCAAACGGGAGCGGTCACCTCCTTCCGTGGTAGCCTGCTAGGTGCCCAGCATGCGGGGGTCGAGCGCGTCGCGCAGGCCGTCCCCCATGAGGGTGAAGCCGAGCATGGTTATCGCGATCATGAGCGCCGGGAACAGTGCCAGGTGCCAGAAATACGTCATGTTGCTGATGCCGTCCATGCCGATCATCTGTCCCCAGCTCGGCATGGGCGGGTTGATGCCGACGCCGAGGAAGCTGAGCGACGCTTCCGTGAAGATGGCGGCTGGGACGCCCAGCGTCAGCGAGATGATGATTGGCGCGAGGGCATTGGGCAGCATGTGGCGGGCGACGATGCGCCAGGGACCTGCGCCGACCATGCGGGCTCCCTCGACGAACTCCTTCTCGCGCAGGGCCAGGAACTGGGCCCGCGTAAGGCGGCAGATATTGATCCAGCTCGTGAGGGCAATGGCCAACATCACGTTGCGGAAACCGGCCCCCAGGCGTGCCATGATAAGGAAGGCGAACAGCAGCGTTGGGATAGACGACATAATGTCGACCAGGCGCATGACCAGAAAGTCGATGCGCCCGCCGCGCCAGCCGGCCAGGCCCCCGAGCGGGATGCCGATCAGAAGGGCGATCAATTGTGAGAGCAAGCCGACCGCCAGCGAGACGCGAGCACCGAAGACGATGCGGCTAAAAAAGTCGCGTCCGGCGAGGTCGGTACCCATCCAATAGTCCAGCCCGGGGAACGCACCGGAAGGGCCGTAGAAGACCTGGTCATAAGGGGTGCGAGCGATCAGGGGGGCCGGCGAGCGCCCCAGGGGCAGGGCGATGAACCAATCGTCGGCGAAAACGGCCAGGACGACCAGCAGCGTCACCAGGGCCAGGCCGATCAGGGCGAGCCGGTTGCGGGCGAAGCGGCGTGCGGCATCACGATAGAGACCGCGCACAGGCCGGCGGAAGGGCTGATTGATCAAGTCCGGCTCCGGCTCGGCCGCTCGGGCGGAGAGCAGGCCGTGTCGCCGTGAGTCATCCAGGTGCATGCTCGGTCCTCGCTTAGTGCAGGCGAATGCGCGGATCGACGTACATGTAGAGCACGTCGGTGATGAGGTAGGTCAGCGCGATCAGCACGGCCCATATCATCGTCAACCCGATGATCATCGGGTAGTCGCGGTCGAAGGTGCTGGTTACCCAGTACTGGCCAAGGCCCGGCACCCGGAAAATGGCTTCGATAAAAATGGAGCCGGTGATCAGATCGGGGATGATCGGACCGGCCACGGTGATGATCGGGATGAGGGCGTTCTTCATGACGTGGCGCAGCAGGATCCGGCGGTCATCCAGACCCTTGGCCCGCGCGGTGCGCACGTAGTCGGCGCGCACGACCTCGACCACGCTGGAGCGCGTGTAGCGGGCGATGGTGGCCATCGGCGCCAGCGAATAGGCAACAACCGGCATCACCCACTGGCGCGGACTGTCCCAACCGCCGGTGGGGAACCATTTGAGGGCAAGCGAGAAGATCAGGATGAACAGGATGCCCAGCACGAAGTGTGGGGTCACGTACCCGAGGATGGAAACCAGGGTAGCCACGTAGTCGACCATGGTGTTCTGGCGAAAGGCGGCGATGGTGCCGAGTGGTATGCCGAGTAAGAAGGCGAGACCGAGCGCCATCAGGCCCAGGTGGGCGGTGACCGGCCAGGTGCGGCCGATCAAGCCAATCACGCTCTCGTCGGGGTGCTTGAAAGAAAAGCCGAAGTCGAGGTGGGAAATGCCGCCCAGCCAAGTCAGGTATTGCTCCCAGAGCGGCTTATCGAGCCCGTACCGTGCTTTGAGGGCTGCGATTTGCAGTTCAGTAAAGGGCCGTTGGCCGTACTTCCAGGGGCCCCCTGGCACTTCGTGCATGAGCACGAAGGTGATCACGGAGAGGATCAGCAAGACCGGGATCAGCCCAAGCAGGCGCATCGCAACATAACGTGCCAACAGTTCCTCCCGTCACTCAGTATGGTGCCGTCAGTCGAAGCCTGGGTCTGATTGTGCCGGCAGCATGCGGGCGACGTCGCCCATACGGGCGAAGCGCGCGCAGTTGACGTCGAGCACGTGTCGAATGAAACGCTCCAGTAGCGCCATGCGATGCCCGCGTCCGATCACCTGGGGATGCATCGTGAGGGTGAAGATGCCATCCGGCTCGCGCTCCGCCATGTAGTCAAAGTCGCCGGCCCAGATCTCGAACACCTTGGAGGGCGCCGAAAGGCCGACGCGCAAGGGATCGAAGTTGAAAGTGAAATGGGGCCAGTCGTCGAGCGCGAAGTCGACCGGGAACTCCCACAAGGCCACGGGCCGGCCGGGTTGAAGTGGCTGCGCAGGGCCGGCATGGTCGCCCAGGCGCGGATGGTAGGGACGGTAGTCGCCGGCAAACAGGCTGGAATCGTACAGGAAGCCGTACTCGACCAGCAGAGAGAGCGTGGCCGGGCTGTAGTCCCAGGACGGGGAACGGTAGCCAAGCGGCCGGGCACCCAGGAAGCGCTCGAGCACCGTCGTGGCGCGCTCCAGGTCGTAGCGCTCTTCGTCGACCGAGCACGTGCTCGGATCCCGGTGATCGTAACTGTGGTGGGCGACCTCGTGGCCGGCGGCCAGGATCGCCTCGACGGCGGCCGGGAACGATTCGGCGGTATGGCCGGGCACGAAGAAGGTGGCCGCGATATCGTATTCGCTAAGGAGGCGCAGGACCCGCGGCAGCCCAATTTTCGCTCCGTACTCGCCGCGCGAGAGCATGGCGGGCGTGGTGGGTGAGTAGCTGCTCAACCACACGCTAAGCGCATCAAAGTCGAACGTCAGACAAACGGTCGATGGGCGCGCGCCGGACATTTAGCTTCCAGCCTCCCTGCATTTAGCCAGGTGCGTGTCTTCGCGGCTACATTGGCTCGGGGGGAACGGCGCTGTCCCAATTGACGGAAGATGACGGCGGATGACTAGGCGCCATTATAGAAGCTTATGGCAGAATGTCAACTGCCCGCGAACCGGCGGGCCTTGGGTCCCCGCGCTGCCGGGGCTCGGTTCGACAGGAGCCTTGCGGTGAGGACGATATGCTGGCGGTTCTCGCCCTCCAATCAGCCTATTCCAGGGGCTCCGTCTGCTCCGTCTTGATCTCGAAGCACACCCCCGCCGTAGCCAGTTCTGCTACCAGACGATCGAACAATGGGCCGGTGATCAGTTTCTCGGGCGTGATCCAGCCCTGTCCGCGAATGTCGCCGCGCGCCACCATGCGGGCCACGATCGCCCCTGTGAAAGCCGTGGTGCGGGCCATCGAGGTAAACCCGAGCACCTTGTCATAGCGATCCACCATCTCGATCTGATAATGGCGCGGTCGCCCCTCGACCCTCCCGCTCACTTCCACCCGGAACACGGTGATGTCAGCCTCCCCCTCTTCCAGCCGCACTTGCGGATAGAGCAGCGCGTCGAGCAGTTGCTTGGGCGCCACGCGCGCCCCGTCTACCTCGACCGGCTGTTCGCTCAGCAGGCCGAGCTCGCGCAGCACCTGCACCTTGGCTGCGTAGCCGGGGTAGCGTACCGTTTTTTGTGTTCCGCTCTTCAGTCCCTTCAAGGCGTCCAGCTCCAGCAGCCAGGGCATGAAATTCTCGTGCCACGCCTCGCACTCGCCGACGCCGTCGAAGTATACCGTCTCGACGCCCGTGTAACGCGCCACGGTCTTTAGCTTGCCCTGCTCGACGGCGTGTCCGTCGAAATCGCGCAGCGGCAACTGCCGGCCGCCGAAGACGATCTTGTAACCCAACGGCGGGGCAGGCCGGGCCGGGATGCCCCCGCACTTGATGTGCAGCTCGTCGACGCGCTCCAGCTTCTCGGCCAGATGGCGAGCCATGATCTCTGTCAGGCCGGGTTCCACACCACATCCGGGGATCACCAGCGCGCCCGCGGTCTCGACCTGGTTGCGCACCGCCGCGACCTCCGCATCGGGCGGCGAACTCAGGTCGACCAGGGGCACGCCGGCAGCGACTGCGCCATCCACTGCCAGGTGGATCGCCCCCTTGGGGAGGGCCGCCAGCGCCACCTTGGCGCCGGCAAGCGTCTGTACGGCCGCCGCCTTATCGTTCAGGTCCAGCACGGCGGTCCGGAGCTTCGCTCCGCCGGGCAGGGGCGCCAGCTTCTGGCGGGCGATACCCAATTGGGCATCGCTCGCGTCGCAGAGCACGACTTCCGACACCTGGGGATCGCCCAGCGCGTTGAACGCCGCCGCCGGCCCCATCAGGCCGCTGCCGAAAACCACAAGCTTCATAGGGGTTCCTCCTCTGCTGGGCCGGCCGGCCATGCCGCGAGTGAGCTTCCGGTCGGGCTAGCACCCTTATACATCACCGGCCGCCCGCCGTCAAAGTTCGGAAACCTGGGTGACCACAGATACTCGCCAGCCGGCTCGAACCAAGAGATCAGTGCGCGCCTTTTCCTCGCCCTGGATACCGTTAAGGGGCACAATCGCAGAATCTACGACAAACTCCAGCTGCAAAGCCACACAGAAGCTATCGCACACGCTCGGGAGTTGAGCCTGCTGTAGCAAGACCAAGATCCCTCAGGATTCTCCTCTCCACAGCAAAAACAACACCACCGATCAACACCAAAGTGTCTATGCGGGAACACCGTCCAGGCCCTATGCTACCTTTGCATTCGGTCGATCCAGGAAGCGAGATAAACAAGTCAAGAGTGGGGGCGCTATCGGCCCGTCGCCGGTCCTGGCACAGCCGGTGCTGCTGATCGGCTTCTCCGTCCAAGCCTTCGTCTTTGGGCCATTGCTGATCGGGCCACCCTTGACGGTGACTATTGTCACATTTACTGGCCGGCCAGCCGGAGGATGCCCTAAGCCATTGACCAGATTTGTAGCGGAATCCAGTTCAAGTGGGAACCAGAATGGCCGATCTGGCGTCTCTTTCTCATAGAAGCCCAATCAAGCGGACCTGCCCCAAGACGGGTGGGGCACCATCAGCCGGCCGGCAACGAGGGGCCGGTCGAGGCAAGATAGAGAGGAGAGGTGGAACAATGAGACGGGTGATCTTGGTGGCAGTCCTGGCCGCGATCTGCATTCTGACTGCGGCGGTTCCCACATCTGCCCAGACGGCGGATGCCTACGTGGTGCAGCGGGGGGACACTCTGAGTGGCATCGCCGCTCGCTTCGGCGTGCCAGTAGAGGCGCTGGCGCGCGCCAACGGCCTTTCCGTGCGGGCCTGGGTCTACACAGGCCAGCGACTCTCGATTCCGGCCCATTCGGGACCGGCAGGCGCGGTTGAGGACTGGGTTGGCACCGTCGTCAAGAACCCGCCCGGTGCGCAATTCGACGATTACTTCCAACTCGGCTCGAATCCCGGCGCCCGCTATGGCGTCGCCGCGGCCGATGATCGGCTGGCTGCTGAACTGGCGCAGGCGTGCGCTACCGGCCAGGACGTGCGTATCTGGGGTTACGTGTGGGACGGCGTGCCGGATGTGAACGGCAAGCAGATCGTGGTGCAGCGGCTGGAGGTTGTCGAGAGACCCCTGCCACCCATTCGGGATCTGACGCCACTGGCGAAGGCCTCCGCTTCTTCGTTCTATCCGCCCGACCGTGGCGGCTCGTATGAGCCGTCTGCTGCGATCGACGGAAGAGTTGACACCCCGTGGGTGGAAGGTGCGAGCGGCGCAGGGCGCGGCGCCTGGCTGATGCTCTCCTTCAGGCGTCCGGTCCAGGTTACTGCAATCACGATCGATCCCGGCTATGATCGCAGCAGCCACCTTTTCTACGCCAACAACCGCCTGAAGCGGGCGGTCCTGGTCTTCTCCAGCGGCGAACGGGTGCCGATCGATCTGGCAGACCGGCCGGGCATGCAGACGATATCCCTGGCGCGTGCTCCGGGCGGACCGATCGCGACGACGTTCGTCAAACTGGTTATCGACGACGTCTACCAGGGGCGTCTGTACGACGACACCTGCGTCGGAGAGATCCAGGTGTGGGGACGCGAAGGGTAAGGCACCGATCGGGTACCGCGGCTCCCTTCTGGCTCGCTCCGGCTGGAAAGGAGCCTTCGCGTCGACCGAACGGCGCCAAGGCAGGATTTTGGCTAAGGCAATTCGTTTACTGGCCAGCCGGCCAGTCGCACTCTATCCACTTGGACGTGGACGATGGTCCTCGCATGCAGTAGAATGGGGCCAGAACTCATCAATCGGCGAGTAATGGACGCTATTTGAAGCTTGGGTTGCGCGTTCTGAGATGGATGCATGTCCACGCCAATTCTAGCCACCAAACTTTACCTTCCCCCCTCTCTGCCTAAAGTTGTCCTTCGCCCACGCCTGACCGAGCGGCTGAATGGCGGTCTGCACGGCAAACTGACCCTGATCTCTGCCCCGGCCGGCTTTGGCAAGACCACGCTGGTCAGCGAATGGGTCGCCGATTGCGAACGCGGCGAACCCGGGGTCCGCGGCGAACCCGGGGTTCACTTTGCCTGGCTGTCGCTGGACGAAGGGGATAACGACCCGACGCGCTTTCTGACTTACCTGATTGCCGCCTTGCAGACCATTGCGGCGAATATTGGAGCAGGAGTGTCAGGTGTTCTACAAGCCTCTCAGCCACCGCCAATCGAAACGATTCTGACAGCCCTGCTCAATGAAATTGCCGCCCTCCCGCAGCATTTCGTCCTCATCCTGGACGATTATCATGCGATTGATGCCAGAGCGGTTGACCGGGCCGTAAGCTTTCTGCTCGAGCACCTGCCGCCGCCGATGCACCTGGTCATTGTCACGCGCGAGGATCCCCATCTGCCGCTGGCGCGGGCACGCGCCCGCGGCCAACTGACCGAGCTGCGGGCTGCGGATCTGCGCTTCACGCCGGCCGAAGCCGCCGAGTTTCTCAACCAGGTGATGGGCCTGAAGCTGTCGGCCGAGGACATCGCCGCGCTGGAGACGCGCACCGAGGGCTGGATTGCCGGCCTGCAGTTGGCCGCTATTTCCATGCGAGGACAAGAGGACGCCACCGGCTTTATCCGCTCCTTCACCGGCAGCCACCATTTCGTGCTGGACTACCTGATGGAAGAAGTGCTGCAGCAGCAATCCGCAGGCGTCCAGGCATTTCTGTTGCACACGTCCATCCTCGAGCGCCTGTGCGGGCCGCTGTGCGATGCCGTCTGTTCGGCAGGAACAGCAAGCAGTTCCAAAGGAACTGCCGTTCTGCAAGGGGACGACGGTCCCACCCCGACTGCTTCCGGGCAGGAAACCCTGGAAAGTCTTGAACGCGCCAACCTGTTCATCGTCCCCCTGGACGACGAGCGGCGTTGGTATCGCTATCACCATCTCTTCGCGGAATTGCTGCACCACCGCCTGGAGCAGACTAGCCCCGCCCTGGCGCCAAAGCTGCACCGCCGGGCCAGCGTGTGGCTTGAGAGCGAAAACCTGATTGAGGAAGCCGTGGCCCACGCCTTTGCCAGCGCCGACTGGGAGCACACGGCTGATCTGATCTATCATTTCGCACATCGGGTGCACATGCAGACCGACCTGACTACGTTGGGCGGCTGGTTGGCGGCTTTGCCAGAACCCGTCATTCGTGCCCGACCCTGGCTGTGCGTCTACCAGGCGCTGGCCTGGTATTGGACCGGGCCGCGCGACCGCATCGAAGAGCATCTGCAGTTGGCCGAGCAGGCGCTGCCGGGCTCCGAGATGCCAGAAGCGGAAGCAGCCCATCTCGCCGGCTACATCGCTGCGCTGCGCGCTCACTATGCGCTGGTGAGCGGCAACATTCCCCGTGTGCTGGCCATGGCGCAGGCCGCCCTCCGACAACTGCCCGAAGGCGACTACATGCGCGGCTGGACAGCGGTGGCATTGGGTGGCGCGTATTGGGGGCAGGGCAACGTCGTCGCCTCGCAGCAGGCATTTGAGACCGCCAAAACGGTGGCCTTGCAGCACAACTACCGCTTTCGGGCGGTGGCCCCTGCTTGCTACGTGGGTATGCAACTCGTTAAGCAGGGAAAGCTGGACGAAGCCCTCTCTGTCTATCGCGAAGGCGTGGAATACGCCACGATGGCGGGCGGCCAACAATTGCCCGTCGCCGGCTTCCCCAAGGTCAAGCTCGGCGACGTGCTGCGCGAAAGAAACGATCTGCCAGGGGCAGACCACTGGCTACGTCCAGGCGTGGAGCAATGTCTCCAGCTGGGCCATCCGGATGTTTTGGCGGATGCGTATGCGGCGCTGGCGCGGCTGCAACTGGCCCAAAACGATTGGCCCGGCGCCTACGCCACCTTTCAAAAGGCCGACGATCTGGCGCAAAAATCGCCGGTGGATCCGTTTGTCCGCTGCTGGCTGGACGATTGCCGCGTGCGATTGTGGCTCGCCAAAGGCCGCCTGGATGAGCTGACCGGGTGGGCCGAAGCCAGCGGGCTGACCGTCGACGGCGAACTCAGCTACCATTACGATCTGCATCATCTCAACCTTGCGCGCTTGCTGTTGGCCCGCGCCCGGCGCGCCACAACGACGGCCGGGGCGCGCGTTTGCCTGAGCCAAGTCTCAGGCTTGCTGGCCCGGCTCCTGCTTGCGGCCGAGAAAGCGGGCTGGGTGCAGGAGACCATCAAAAGCCTAGTGCTCCAGGCGCTCGTCTTTGCAGAATCAAGTGACAAAGAAAAGGCGCTCCAGGCGCTCGGGCGCGCGCTGGCGCTGGCCGAGCCGGGCGGCTTCATCCGTCTTTTTGTGGATGAAGGAGAGCCAATGCGATCCTTGATTGCGGATTATCGCCGTCTGACCGAAAAGCAGCCCCGTGACCGCGTTCATCCACAGGGCGGCTACCTGGGCAAGCTTCTGGCAGCCTTTGCACCGGCGGAGGATGAGCCGGGATCGAAAACGCCTTCAGGTGGCAGCCATCCGAAATCTGAAGGAGTTGAGCCGCTGAGCCAACGCGAGCTGGAGATACTGCGGCTGATTGCGCTGGGGCTTTCCAACCAGGAGATCGGCGCGCGGCTCTTCCTGGCCCTGAATACGGTCAAAGGGCACAACCGGGTTATCTTCGACAAGTTGCAGGTCCAAAGCCGCACCGAAGCGACCGCACGCGCGCGCGAGTTGGGCCTGTTGTAGCAGAACCGAGATCCCTCAGGATTCTCCCCTCCACAGCAAAAACAACACCACCGATCAACACCAAAGTGTCTGTACGATAACACCGTCCAGGCCCTATGCTGCTTTTGCATCAGGCAAGTGGCACATCACTTGCGGTCTTCTTCAGGCAATGGGGGATAAACATGAAAACGTTGCAGAAATCTGGCGGTTTGGCTGCGCTGTACCTGGCAGTCGCCTACCTGGTCGGCATTGTTCTCTTTCTCGTCGTGTCTGGACTACCCCAGCATGACGGACCCGGCCCAAAAGGTGGCCTTGCTCGTCGAGAAACAGATGGTCATCTTCTCGACCAACCTGCTCATGTACGTGTTCTTTGGCGTTGCTCTGATTGTACTGTCGCTGGCGTTGTACGACCGGCTGAGGTCCGGCGCACGGGCTATCACGCAGGTGGCAAGCGCGATTGGGATGGTCTGGGCCGGCTCGCTGATTGCCAGCGGCATGGTCTCGAATGCCGGGATGGCCCCGGTCGTCGCGCTCTATGCCACAGACCCCGCCCAGGCGGCGTTGAGCTGGCAGGGCATTGAATCCGTGGCCAGCGGGCTGGGCAATGGCAACGGAGAAATCCTGGGCGGTCTCATGACGCTGCTGGTCAGCCTGGCCGGGCTGCAGGCTGGCTGCTTTCCCAAGGGCCTGAATATCCTCGGCTTCTTGGTCGGCGCGGTGGGCCTCATCTCCATTTTCCCGGGGCTGACCGTCCTGACCGGTTTCTTCGGCATGAGCCAGATCATCTGGTTCGTCTGGCTGGGGATGGTGCTGCTGCGCAGCGTTCCGGGCAAGAACAGCGCAACAACCGGACGAGTTCGCGCCAGATGGCCGCTCCCCAAGGCATAGCGGCCCGCTATCCAGCACTAGCCGGCGGAATGATCCAAAGCAACACCATCAAGCAATACCAAAGTGCCTATACGACGACACTGTGCCGCAGCTATATTGCGGGTACACGGAGCAGTTGGCACGGACTGTAACGACCGAGCGCAACAGGTGCAAGGTGATGTCAAACGAACTTGAACTAAAACCTGATCCAGGTGCAACTATGGTCTATCAAATCAGGGTTAAGGGCCATCTGGGCCCGCAATGGACCGACTGGTTCGAGGGCCTGACCATCACTCTGGAAGAGAACGGCAGCACGCTTCTCACCGGCCCGGTGGTCGATCAGTCGGCGCTGCACGGCTTGCTCAGGAAAGTGCGTGACCTGGGCCTGCCCTTGCTCTCGGTCCAGAGCATCGAGAGCGAGCAGACGGATGCGCACAGCGAGGATCATCCCCATCATTCAGAGAAGGAACGAGAATGAACACAAGCACGAAGGGTCAAGCGCTGGACAGGCGGGCACTGCTTTCGACGATCTGGATCTTCGCGGTGCTCAACTACTTGTATTGCGACCTCCTATCCTTGATGGATGCCAGTGCGCTGAAGCAGTACCTGACCGGAACCGTCGGCGGCATTCAGTTCACGCAAGGGTTTCTGTTGGGCGCCGGCATGCTGATGGAGATCTCGATGGCGATGGTGCTCCTGTCCAGGGTGTTGCCCACCCGGGCCAATCGCCTGGCAAACATCGCCGCCGGCATTATCACGACCGCCGTCCAGATCGGGAGCCTGCTGATGGGCCAATCGACGATCTACTACTGGTTCTTCAGCATCGTCGAGATCGCGGCGACGGCGTCGATCGTGTGGGTCGCCTGGACCTGGCGTAGCCCGCGGCCCGGCGCGCGCACTGAACCATCCGTCCTGATTCAGGAAAAGGCATAGGGGGTAAAACCCCGAAAGGAAGGTAAGAAGTGAACACCTACCGAATGAACGCCGCCGTCGCCGGAGTCCTGTATATCATCGGGACCGTTGCCGGCATACTGAGCCTCGCCCTGTCGCAACCCCTGCGCGATGCTCGTGACCCTCTGGCCGGCGCAGCGGCAAACGCCAACCAGGTGATTGTGGCCGCGCTCTGCGTCTTGCTCATGTGCCTGTCGCTGGCGATGGTTCCGGTCGTGCTGTACCCCGTCCTGAAAAGATTCAGCCAGGTCCTGGCGCTGGGCTACATCGTCTTTAGGGGCGCACTCGAGACGGTCACCGGTTTGATGGTGCCGATCGCCTGGTTAGTGCTCGTGGCAATGGGCCGGTCGTACCCACAGGCCGCGGGCGCCGCGGCGCCGGGCTTCCAAGCCTCCGGTGCCCTGTTGTTGAAAGCAGGGGAGGGCAACTCATTCGCTGGGATCATCTTCTGCCTGGGCGCGCTGATGTTCTATGCGGTGCTGTACCGGTCACGGCTGGTCCCGCGCTGGATATCCGCGTGGGGGCTGGCGGCCGTGGTACCGTACCTGGCCGCCGAATTCCTGGCGATGTTCGCCCTTGCCGATCCAGTGTCATCAAGCGCCACCCTGCTGTTCATGCCGATGGCTGTGCAAGAGATGGTTCTGGCGGTCTGGCTGATCGTGAAAGGGTTCAGTTCGCCGGCAGTCGCTCTGGCGGCCGCCAAGCCAACGCCGAACGAGCTCTTGAGCGCGGCATAGATTTGCCTGATTCGCGAGAGGGAGGGCTGAAGACCCTCCCTCATTCAGAAGAATAGAAGGAGCTGCAAGATGAATTCGACTCGAAAGATCGCAGTCATTACGGGCGTGATCTTCATCATTGCCACCGTCACAAATCTCTCTGCTTCGGCGCTCACACCGGCTCTATCCGGTGCGGACTACTTCGCTCAGTTCTCTGCCCATGCAAACCGGGTGGCCGGCGGAGCGCTTCTCTATCTCATCAGTTTTTTTGCCAGCGTTGGCATCGCGGTTTCGCTGTATCCGGTCCTCAAGGAGCGGAATGCGGGCCTGGCCCTCGGCTCTGTCGTCTTCAGGACCCTGGAGGGTGCCTTTTACATGGTCGGCCTCGTGAGCATCCTGTCGTTGCTGACGCTCGGCAGGCAGTTCACAGCCGCGGGGGCTGCCGGCCGTATGTCGCTCCAGGCGATCGGCGACGCGCTGGTGAGCCTACATGACCACGCCGCGCTGTTGGCGGTGTTCGCCTTCAGCCTGGGCGCATTCATGTACTACTACCTGTTCTTCCAATCACGGCTCGTTCCCCGCTGGCTTTCGGGCTTCGGTATCGTCGCGCTCATCTCTATGATGGTGGCCTGCGTGTTGGCCCTGCTCGGCGATAACCCTGTGACCGAGTACATTCCCCTGGCATTTCCCATTTTCTTGCAGGAAATGGTTCTGGCAGTCTGGCTGATCGCAAAAGGGTTCAATCCGTCTGTAAGTGCTTCCCGGCCTGGGAAAACGGCAAGGAACGAGCCGTTGAGCGCGGCATAGATAGGGACTATGGGGTTTCTTTGAACGCCTGACCATTTGCCCAGGAAAAGGACTGCCCAATCGCCCAGGTAACAATCCCACCATCTGGCAGACGCATTGAAGGAGACCCTGTGCCATGATATCGAGAGAGCCCGCGGAAGCTCTCCGGTATCGTGGAGCTGGACAGGCGCGAGGGAAGGTCGTCATTACAATGGAAGATAGCAACTAAGGCCGCTCTCATGGGGGCACGCTTGAGCGGGCCGCAAGTCAGGAGGACCGATGGCTGATCCGATCATCGTGGCAAACCAGCTCAGAAAGACATTTCGCACGGGAAACGTCACCGTGCAAGCGCTGCGGGGCGTCGATCTCAGCATCGAGCGCGGCGAGATGGTGGCCATCATGGGGCCGTCGGGCTGTGGCAAGACCACTTTGCTCAACTGCCTCTCGGGCCTGGACGATTTTGACTCGGGCGAGGTCGTCATCGAAGGCACTTCCTTGCGCGTCATGAACGACCGGGCGCGGACCAGCTACCGGGCACGGCGCATGGGCTTCGTCTTCCAGACGTTCAACCTCCTGCCCGTGATCACAGCCCTGGAAAACGTCGAGCTGCCGTTGCTGGTGAGCGGGGTCCGGCCGGGTGAGGCCCGCCGGCGGGCCGGGGCGGCGCTGGCCCAGGTCGGGCTGAGCGACCGCATGCAGCACCGCCCGGCCGAGCTCTCCGGCGGGCAGCGGCAGCGTGTGACCATCGCCCGCTCCCTCGTCAACGAGCCTGCCATCGTTTGGGCCGACGAGCCGACCGGCAACCTTGACAGCGAGGCGGCCAGCGACGTACTGGGCCTGATGCGCGGGCTGAACCGCGAGCGCGGCCAGACCCTCGTGATTGTGACGCATGACCTGGATATCGGGAACTTGTGCGATCGCATCGTGCGCATGCGCGATGGGCTGATCGTCGAGGATGGAGGACGCCGTGAACCAGGCACTGAGTGAAATCATCACGAGGCTGACCTGGGCGCTGGCGGGCGCAGTAGGCCTGATCCTGCTCGGCCTGGCCGGCCTGGCGCTGTTCCGGCCCATCATCCTCAAGTTGGGGCTGCGTAACGTGCCCCGCCGGCGAAGCCAGGCGGTCCTCATCATGATCGGCCTGACCCTGAGCACCATCATCATAATCTCCGCTCTTGCCACCGGCGACACCTTGCAGTACTCCGTACGCCAGCACGCTATCGATGCCTATGGCGAGATCGACGAAGTGCTGGCCCCTCCGTTGTTGTCCAACCTGGTGAGCCTGACCGAGAACCAAGACAGCTCGGGCTCGGCCAGCAGCGTGGACGATCTGGCCAGGTTGCTGGGCGGCGACGACGTGTTCTCACTCCTCGACAGTGGTCTCCCCGGCATCCCGATGGCGCGCTACGAAGAATTGCAGCAGCGGGCTGCAAGCGAGCCCCTGATCGACAAGCTGGCGCCGGCAATCGTCTTTCCCACGATAATCCGCAACGTGAGCACGGGGCAGGGTGAGCCGCTGGGCTTCATCTTCGCGGTGAACGACGAATACGACCGCCAGTTTGGCTTGCATACGGTGCAGGGCCAGCCGGCAAGCATCGCGCTCCTACGCCCCGGCGCCGGCAACGTGTTCCAGTTGGCCTCAGACCTGGTCGCAAGGGCGATGAAGGCGGCATCGGACATCGGTCTGGGACCCGTCAAGCTCTCGGACGTCGCAAAGGCGGCGGTCGGCGCGGCCAGCGCCCTTTCCGCAGAGCAGCCCTCCGGCGCTGTTGCGGAAGGCAGCGCGGCCGGGCAGACACCCGGCCCGAGCCTCACGGCCAGTGGGACCATTACGGGCACTCAGGACGCGGCGACGGCGACCCTGGCAGCCTTGCTCGCGCAGGCGTCGGGCGGCCCGACGGCCGGCACGGGGACGCAGGCGATTACGAGAACGCATACGCTCACGGCCACGGCCGGTGGGCCTGCTACCACCCAGGCGATTACGAGCACGCAATCGCTCAGCGACACTGCGGTGGGGGTTCTCAGTGGCTTCAACCTGTTCGCTCTGCGCAGCGAGCTGGATCGTGTGCTGGGCGAAGCCGGTCTCGAGCTGCGCCAGGGTGACGTGTATCTGAGCCGGCTGGGTGCTGAGAAGCTAGATGCCCACGCGGGCGACTTGCTCGAGATCTATATCGGCCCCATCGCCATGCCCTTCAGGGTCAAGGGCATCGTCGACGAGGCCGGTCCGCTGGCGGCGCTGACGCCGGTGGTAGTGATGCGCCTGGACGAAGCGCAGCGTCTCCTGTTCATGCAGGACAAGGTCAACACGATCCTGGTCTCGAATGCCGGCGACCGAGAAGGCGGCATCTCCAATACCGCCGCGGTGGGCGCGCGGCTGCGGCTGCTGGCGCTGAACGATGCTGCGCTGGAAAGAGTGGCCGGCATGTTGCGCGGGCCGGCCGGGCAGCAGGCATTTGCGGCGCGGCTCAATAGCGGCTTGACGACGCAACAGCGCAGCGCCGCGGAGAGCAACCAGGCATTAGCCTTCTTCGCTCGGGGCGTCGGCAGCCCGGGCGTGCCTCTGGATGACCGGCTTGTGACCCTGCAGCGAGAGCTGTCAGGACCCGGGGATCCCGCCACGCTGCGCGTGCTGCTTGCCGACAGCGAGGTGCGCAGCTGGCTGCAGACGCTGCCGCTGGCCGAAGCCGAGCAGGCGGAGCTGCGCGCGGCACTGCGTGCGATCAGTGAATTCGAGGTCATAGACCTCATTAACAAAGCCATGGTCGTCAGCGTCGCGGAGGTGGGCGGCGGCGCGTTCTCCGCCGTTTTCACGATCTGCGGCACCTTTTCAATCCTGGCCGGCGTCCTGCTCATCTTCCTGATCTTCGTCATGCTGGCGGCCGAGCGCAAGAGCGAATTGGGCATGGCGCGCGCGGTAGGGCTGCAGCGCGGGCACCTGATCCAGATGTTCGTGGCCGAGGGCCTGGTCTATGACCTGTTCGCGGCGGCCCTTGGCCTGGGCCTTGGCCTGCTCATCTCCTATGCCATGATCGGCTACCTCGGCGGCTTGTTCCGCCAAATCAGCGCGGAATTCGGCAGCATGGCCGGCGTCTTCCGCTTCTACTTCCACGTGACGCGACCGTCGCTGATTATCGCGTACTGCCTGGGCGTGCTGCTCACTTTTGCCGTGGTCGTCATCGCCTCCTGGCGCGTCAGCCGGCTCAACATCGTGGCCGCCATCCGGGACCTGGGCGAACAGAGCGATACCCGTGGCGAGCATCCCTGGCTGCGCGCCGCCGGTCAGATCCTGCGCGGCCCGTTGCTGCTGTTGGCCGGCCTCCTGCTGCTGGTCACGAGCCCCCGCCAGGAGCGCACCCTGCTCTTGATCGGCGCAACCCTGGCGCTGGTGGGCGCAGCCTACATTCTGGACTGGGCGCTTGGCCGGTGGACGGCGATGCGGCCGGTAGTGCGGGCGCGCATGATCTACAGCCTGATCGGCTGCGGTCTGCTGGCGCTGTGGGGTTTACCTTGGGACGTGGTTCTCCCGGCTGCGCCCGCCTCAGCGGGCTCGGCCAGTGCCGGCCTGACGGTGCTGTACTTCGTGCTGAGCGCCCCGCTGCTGATCCTTGGCGCCATCCTGCTCATCGTGTTCAACGCGGACTCCCTCGCCTGGGTGGTGAGTCACCTGTTGGCCGGCACCGGCGCGCTGGCGCCCGTGCTCAAGACTGCTATCGCTTACCCGCTCAGCGCGCGCTTCCGCACCGGGATGGCCATGTTGCTGTTCGCCATGGTGATCACTACCGTGGTGGTCATGTCGATCGTCATCCAGGCGACCGAGACTCTGGTGACGCCGAATGCCGAGAGCACGGCCGGCTTCGACATCGTCAGCCAGCCAACGCTCCTCAGCGCGCTTAACCCACTGCGTGAGATGTCGGCTACCCTGCGCTCGCAGACGGAAGCGCCCCTCGCCGACATCGTGGGCGTGGGGGCGGTGTCGAACGAGGCGGCAGAGGCACGGCCGGCCGCAAGCGACAATGTTGAGAATCCGGCCGCTGTCTGGGGCCACGTCGCCCTGATCGGTCTCGACGACGGCTACCTGGCGCAGGCGGGGACGGTGTACACCTTCGGCCGTCGGGCGGAAGGCTATGTAGACGACGCAGCCGTGTGGCGGGCACTGCGCGAGCGGGACGACGTGGCGATCATCACACGCGAACTGGTCGACCGCGCCACGGGGGAGCCGGGCCCGGTGACGGCGGTGAGCGGCGATCCGGACACCGGCGGGCTGCCGGCCTTGCTTCTGCGGGGGCTGGATCTGAACAGCGCTGCCCCCTTGCCTCAACTCGAATTGGAGCTGCGACCGAAGCAGGGCCCGCCCAGCGAGGCAGGCAAGAGTGACACCGGCGGAGCCGCGTCGCAGAGCGTGCAGGTGATCGGCGTCTACCACCAGGCCACCAACCTGGCGGGGAGCGGACTGCAGCTGAATCGGCGGGCCGCACGCAACCTGACGGGCAAGGCGGAGCCCTACGCTTACTACGTCAAAGTGAGGCCCGGCGCCGACGTGAAACAGGTTGCGCAGGGATTGGAGAGGGCATTGGTGCCCTACGGTCAGAATGTGATGCCGCTAGCCGAGACGTTCAGCCAAGGCCGGGAAATAGCGCGCGGCGTCCTGCAGCTGTTGCAGGGCTTCATGGCGCTCGGCCTGTTGGTGGGCATTGCCGCGCTGGGTGTGATCAGCAGCCGCACCGTGGTCGAGCGGCGGCAGCAGATCGGCATGCTGCGCGCCATCGGCTTCCAGCCGGGTACGGTGGCCTTCTCGTTCCTGCTCGAGTCCAGCTTCATCGCTCTGTCCGGCATCGTGATCGGCACAGGCGTGGGCGTGTTGCTCGGCCGGCAGATGATCGCCGGCGTGCTCTCGCTGGTGACGCCAGGCCAGACCATTCCGCTGCCCTGGGCATCGATCGGCGGGGTCTTGTTGCTGGCCTACCTGTTCTCGTTGCTGACGACGCTACTGCCGGCGCTGCAGGCGTCGCGCATCTACCCGGCCGAGGCGCTGCGTTACGAGTAGAGGGCACAGCATTTGGGGGAACAAGGGTCGTAGTGGGTCCGCTGGCTCTTGTTCTCGCCAAACGAAAACCCCGCCGGGGTGGCCGGTAAGTTAACATAATGCTGGTACCCCCAAGGAGATTCGAACCCACAGCCGTAACAGCACCGCCAAGTTGTTGACGTTGTTCCAGCCGGCCGACGGTGAATTACCCACGAAGGGCAACACCAGTTGCACTAACACTGTCCTGCACGGTTGGCTCAGTGTAGTGCGGGCCTTGTCCTTGCAGCTACGGGGGTAACCTCAGAGCTAGCGCGGCAACACCTGGCATCTTCCGAGGAGAAATCCGATGTCCATCTTGATCAAGGGCGGACGAATCATCACTTCTCCTGAGAAAATTCGAATTTGACATTCGAATAGGTAGTGCTATACTCGGCACGGTCTTCAGACCACAGTTGTCTGACGTGCCGTGGGTGCTTGTGGCTGTGTTTTCATCTCAGGATAACGAATTGGTGTTGCCATGCTCCATCGCAACGTGCCATTAGCTCAGCAGGTGGCTAACGAAGTCTTGTCCGGAATTGTCGCCGGCACCCTCGGTGGCGGCGAGGGTTTGCTTCCCTCTGAGGCCGAGTTGAGCGAGCGATTCCGGGTTAGCCGCGCCACAGTAAGGGACGCGCTCTCCAGGCTCGAGCAGCGCGGTGTTATCATCCGCCGTCACGGGATTGGCACCTTTGTTGCTTCCTCTCACCCTCTGATGGAAGCTGGACTAGAAGAACTTGAGAGTGTCTTTACTCTTGCCAATCGGATTGGTCTCGAGCTCCATCCAGGCGCTCTGACGATTGAGGAACGTGAGGCAAGCCTCGGCGAGCAGCAATCTCTCAAAACATCTGCTGGAACCAGAATCCTCTCGGTCGAGCGTGTAATGTTGACAGGCGACCGCCCCATCGCCTATTTCATGGACGTCGTCCCTACCGGCTTTCTCGCCAGAGAGGACCTCAACGAAACCTTCAACGGGTCAGTCCTCGATCTATTCTTGAAGCGCAGCTATCCACCGCTCAAGCACTCGTATACGGAACTCACGGCCGAACCTGCTGATGCGACCGTCGCAGCCAAACTTCAGCTCAGACGGGGGGACACTCTATTCAAGATTGAAGCGCAGCTGTATGCCCAAGATGGGTGTGTGGTGGATTCCTCACTTAGTTATTTTGTCCCTGGCTACCTGCGTTTTCATGTGATCCGGCGGGTGCATCAGGTTGAGGGCTGAACTGATGAGATGCCGATTGAACAAACACCCGGGCAGCTTCGGCAGCTTCATGGCTACGCCAGACTTTGAGTTGACAGGACGCGCTTCAGTATGACAGAACGAACGCTGGTGATTCGCAATGGAATGGTGGTGAGCTCAACCGGTGCAGCTCAGTTCGACGTGGTTGTCGAAGGTGAGCGTGTGAAGGCGTTGACCCTGCCCGGCACCTTTGCTCGGGCGGACGAAACCATTGATGCGAGCGGCAAGCTCGTGCTGCCGGGGCTGATAGACCCGCACGTGCATCTCAATTCTCCCTTCATGGGAACGGTGACGGTGCATGATTTCGATACGGGAACGCGCGCGGCTGCCTTTGGCGGTACGACGTGCATCATCGATTTCAGCACCCAGGAGAAGGGCGCGTCCATACTCGAGAACTTGATGCGGAAGGAGGCGCAGGCCGAAGGGCACGCACTGGTTGATTGGAGCATGCATGGCATCCTGCTCGATGCCGCTGACCAAACCCTGTCCGAAATCCCTCGCCTCGTTGCGGCTGGCGTGCCGACGTACAAGTGCTTTACGACCTATCGTCATGCCGGCCGAATGATGGACGACGAGTCGCTGTTGCGCGTGCTGCAAACGACCGCCGATCAGGGTGCGATGTTGATGGTTCACTGTGAAGACAACGCGCTGATCGAGTTTGGAGTCCGGCGGGAACTGGAGGCCGCCCATTGGAGTGCCATCTATCACGCTCGCAGCCGGCCGGCCCTCGCCGAAAGCGAATCGATTCGCCGCCTGATGGTCCTCACCGGGATGGTCCCCGCATCCGTCTACGTGGTCCACATGTCCACCGCGGAAAGCGTAGACATCCTCGAGGCGGCGCAGGATAGGGGGCTACCGGTGTATGGCGAAACGTGCACGCACTACCTGACCTTGACAGAGGACGCGCTCAATGGCGAGAATGGCGACCTGTTCATTTGCAGTCCTCCCTTGCGTACTGAGGCAGACAATGCCGCGCTCTGGCGCGCTGTGTCGAACGGCCGCATCGAGGTTGTTTCCACTGACGACGCGGGCGTCCCAACCCCTGACCGCATCCGATTGGGCGCCGGTCGTTTTGACCGGGTTCCTAACGGGATGCCGGGGATTGAGCCGCGGCTCAGCATGCTCTACACGGAAGGGGTGCGCAAAGGACGCATCACTTTGCCCCAGCTCGTTGCTCTCGCGAGTACGAATCCCGCGAGGCTCTTTGGGCTTTATCCTCGCAAGGGTCACCTAGGGCCTGGTGCGGATGCCGATATCGTGATTTTCGACCCGAATGTCGAGTGGACTATGACCGCACAGGCGTTGCATATGAATACCGACTTCTGTCCGTTCGAAGGCTGGAGAGTTATGGGCCGCCCAGAGACGGTCCTCAGTCGCGGCCAGTTTGTGATCCGTGATGGCGCGCTGGTGGGAAAACCGGGACACGGTCAGCGTGTCTTCCGCCAGCTCGACGAACGGCACTCTCCAAACAATACCAGAAACGAGGAACTCGATGCGTAGTTTCGCGGGTCGGGGCATTGTGGCCCTCAAGGATTTCGAAGGGCAAGAATTCTTTCGGCTGTTGGCGCTGATGGTCGGGGCGGTTGCGCGATGACGAGGGTAGTTCGAGCAGCTTTGCTGCAGGCAACATGGACTGGCGACAAGGAGTCCATGATCGCAAAGCATTGCGACTATGTCGAGCTGGCTGCGAAGCAGGGCGCCCAGGTCATCTGCTTTCAGGAACTCTTCTACAGTCCGTACTTTTGCCAGGTCCAAGATAGCCAGTATTATGATCTGGCCGAGAGAATTCCAGAGGGACCTACCGTCAAGCGATTCCAGGACGTAGCCCGCCGGAACAATATCGTCGTTGTCCTCCCGATGTACGAGGAGGAGCAGACCGGCATATATTACAACACCGCCGCGGTAATCGACGCGGATGGCGCTTACCGGGGCAAGTATCGCAAGACCCATGTCCCGCAAGTAAACGGATTCTGGGAGAAATTCTACTTTCGCCCCGGCAATCTCGGCTATCCCGTCTTCAACACCGCGGTAGGCCGGATCGGAGTGTACATCTGTTACGACCGGCATTTCCCAGAGGGCGCACGGCTGCTCGGTCTGCACGGCGCGGAGCTGGTCTTTGTCCCCGCTGCCGCGGGCAGGGGACTTTCGATGCACCTGTGGGACATCGAACAGCGCGGCCATGCTATTGCCAACGGCTACTTCGTGGGCGCCGTAAATCGGGTGGGACAGGAACCGGATCTCGGACCGAACGACTACTACGGTTCAGCTTACTTCTGTGACCCGCGTGGTGCACTGGTCGGGGACAAAGCAAGCGACCGGCTGGAAGAGCTCCTGGTCCGCGAACTGAATATGGACCTGGTCGGCGAGGTGCGCAAGACCTGGCAGTTCTACCGCGATCGCCGTCCGGAGCTGTATGGCGAACTAAGCGCGTTATAGCCAGTTTCGCTTTTCAGAGACGATCCATGGTGCGCGCATCGAGGATTGATCTGAGCTGCGTGGTGGCGAACCATGGCCAATAGGTCTGGAGACAGAGAGGAGGAACCGCATCTCGGACAAACACGTCAGGCGAAAATGGGCAGGGCATTTGGAAGTTTCGGTATCGGCAAATTCATGAGGGAGAGAGACATGAAGAAGACTACACTAATCTGCGGGTTGTTGCTGATCTCGGCCATGGTGCTGGGTGCATGCGCACCGGCCGCGCCGGCTCAGGCTCCACAAGCGGCTGCACCAACGCAGGCTCCACAGGCGGCGGCTCCGACTGAGGCTCCACAGGCGGCGGCTCCGACTGAGGCTTCGCAGGCGGCGGCTCCGACTGAGGCTTCGCAGGCGGCGGCACCCACGGCCGCGGCTGCGAGTGGCGTTCCTCACAAGGTGGCGATGGTACTGCCTGGTGAGAAGACCGATCAGGCCTTCAATCAGTATACCTACGAAGGTATGATGAGGGCTGCGAAGGATCTCGGCCTCCAAACTGCCTATAAAGAGGACGTAACCCAGGACCAGCAGCTCCAGGTGATCCGCCAGTTTGCCCAAGAGGGGTACGACATCATCATCGGGCAAGGCGGCCAGTTCGGCGATGCGCTCGAGACGGTGGCGAAAGAGTATCCGAAACAGAACTTCATCTTTAGTGTGGCGACCGACACCGGGGGCGTCCCCAATGTGACGGCAGCCACCGTCAGCTATGCCCATGCCGGGTACCTGGCAGGGGTGATGGCGTGCAGTGTGACCAAATCCAATAAGGTCGCCATGGTCACGGGTGAATGGTACGATCCTCACAAGCAGTTCCAGGCTGCATTTGAGAAGGGCGCCCAGGCTTGCGGCAAGGAGGTTAAGGCCAGCGCAGTTGCCACCGGATCCTGGTCTGATGTCGACAAGGCACGTGCAGCATCCCAGGCTCTCATCGCAGATGGGAACGACGTGCTCGTGCCTCTGCTTGATGCCGCCTACGTGGGCGTGCTGTCTGCCGCGCAAGACGCGAAGGGCGTCCTGATCGTTGGGGCCGTCACGGATTGCGCCAAAGTCGCACCTACCGTCACTGTTGGCAGCGTTGTGTTCAACTGGAACGAACTGGGCTATGACGAGGCTGCCGGGAGACTGCTGGACGGGAAGAGCCATGTCTTGGGCATGGCCGATAACGGCATAACGCCGGTGACAAATGACCTGCTCCCTGCTGACGGGAAAGCGGCTGTGCAGAAGGCCATTGACGGCCTGAAGTCGGGTGCGCTTGGCATCGCCCCGTGATTTGCTCAATCTGAGCGATTGACGGCGCCAAAGAGCGACGCAGTGTGAGGGGGTAGAACCCCGTCAACGCGGTGCGCCATGACATGGGGCCGCTTGATCGCACGTAATCGGAGGACCATGGGGGACGCGGAAGCGTCCCCCATTCCGATAATGAATCTGTTGAAGCACAAAATGGGGATGTTCTTATGGCACAGAATAGCGAAATCGCAATGCGCACGGAGGGGATCACAAAGCGATTCCCTGGAGTCCTGGCGAACGATCGCATCAGTCTCGATTGCCGGAAAGGTGAAGTCCTCGGGCTGCTTGGCGAAAACGGCGCCGGCAAAACAACCTTGATGAACATCCTCTATGGGCTTTATCAACCGGACGACGGTCAGATCTTCATCAACGGCGAGCCGGTTAAGATTGAGTCGCCCGCTAAGGCCATCCAGCTAGGGATTGGCATGGTCCACCAGCACTTCATGCTGGTAGAAGCCCTTACAGCGCTCGAGAATGTAATCCTCGGCATTCCTTCGGACCATGCCCCGGTCCTGGATCTGGCGCCTGCTCGCCGGCGGTTATTGGACCTGTGCAATGAGTATGGCCTGCACGTGGACCCCTCTACTGAGGTGTGGAGGCTGCCGGTGGGGAAGCAGCAATGGCTGGAGATCCTGAAGGCACTATACCGGAATGCCAGATTACTGGTGCTCGACGAACCGACCGCCGTGCTTACGCCTGACGAGGGAGAGCAGCTCTTTAGGGCCATTCGTAAGTTGACCCAGGAAGGGCGCTCGGTCATTTTTATCAGTCACAAATTGGGCGAGGTGCTGGAAATTACCGATCGGATTACGGTCATTCGTGACGGTCGCGTGGTGGGTACGGTGCCTACTAAAGAGGCAACGCAGCTTGAACTGGCACGTATGATGGTTGGGCGCCCGGTCACAATGGAACGGAAACCCAGACCGGCCATGACAAAGAAGGAACCCGTCCTGGTCATGGAAAATGTCGACGCAAACGACGACCGCGGTCTCCCTGCGCTGAAGGATTTCAATCTGACCGTCCACTCCGGCGAGATCGTGGGAGTAGCCGGGGTCGATGGCAACGGCCAGCGCGAGCTGGCCGAATGTATTGTGGGCTTGCGAAAGCGGACAGGCGGATCGATCCGCATTCAGGGGCGCATCGTCGATCGCATTATGGACGATCCCTCGTTCGTCGGCTATATCCCTGAAGACAGGCTGAAGACGGGCCTGCTCCTGGATCTGTCTGTGGCGGAGAATCTGGTCATCAAGGATTTTTGGCGCCCAACCTATGCCAAGGGGGGTGTGCTGCACTATGGCACCATCAGGGAGCACGCCAAAAAGCTGATTGCCGCCTACAACATCCGGACACCTTCCGGAGAAGTCCAGGTGAGACATCTGTCAGGCGGCAACCAGCAGAAAGTCGTAGTTGCGCGGGAGCTAAACGCAGAACCCGTCCTCGACATCGCCTCTCAGGCGACCCGCGGGCTCGATCTGGGCGCAGTGGAAGGCGTGCACGATACGCTACTCGGCGAACGAAACCGCGGAGCAGCTGTGTTGTTCATCTCCACTGAGCTGCAGGAGGTCATGTCGCTCAGCGACCGGATCATCGTTCTGTTCCGTGGGCAGGTGATGGGAGAGGTAGACGGTGACAGAGCGGATGTTTCAACCATCGGCCAGATGATGCTTGGGAACGTGTCGGAGGTAGCGGCATGACGACGACGAAGAAACGGCCAGGACTCGTTGCCTTACCCGGTATCGGAGAGTTGGCCCTATCCGGGGCGCGGCCGCTGATCGGCATTCTGTTAGGCTTACTGGCCGGAGCGGTGCTGATTGCACTCTCGGGTGTGAACCCGCTGGCTGCGTATGCGGCGATGTTGAAAGGGGCGGTTGGCAGCCCGCTGTCAGTGGCCAATCTGCTTGTAAGCGCTTCGCCCCTACTTCTCACCGGTGTGGGAGTTGCGATCGGCATCAAAGCTGGATTATGGAACATTGGGGCAGAAGGGTATATGTATATGGGGGCGCTTGGCGCCGGCGCGGTTGGCATCGTTCCGCTGCCCCTGCCGCCCATCGTCCATATTACCCTTGCGCTTCTGGCGGGAGCGCTGGTCGCCGGGCTCTGGGCGCTCGTGCCTGCATACTTGCGGGCATACAGGGGCGTAAACGAGGTGGTCACGACGATCATGATGAACTATGTGGCCCAATATTTTGCCAGCTGGATGGTGCATGCTCCTCAGCCCATGGCGGAGCCTGGCGCCTTCTTCCCGATGTCGCGAAAACTTGTGGCATCAGCGCAACTGCCGATCCTGATGCCCGGCTCCAGCCTGCACCCCGGCTTCATCATCGGGACAGTCGCCTGCATTCTGTTCTTCCTGGCCATTCGCTTCACGCCGTTTGGTTTTCGAACCCGCATGCTTGGGGTCAACCCAGAGGCGGCGCGCTATGCAGGTGTGAATGTGAAACGGCAAATCCTGTTGGTGCTCGTGATCGGGGGGCTGATGGGGGGCCTGGCGGGCGCGATCGAGGTCATGGGACTGAAGCAGCGCGTGTATCAGGATTTCGTTTCCGGTGCGGGATTTGAAGGCGTCGCCGTGGCACTCCTTGCGGCCGGCAATCCGCTGGGAGTCATCGGTAGCACGGCGTTCTTCGCGGCTGTGAAGACGGGCGGGTCAGCGATGTCGGTTTCGACGGGCGTCGGAGGGCCGATGACGGTTGTCATCGAAGCCCTGTGTGTCATCTTCGTCATCGCGGTGGGGTACGGCGAGCGCAAGCGCGTGGAGCGGGTAGACAAAGCAGAAAAAGAAGATGAGGAGGTAGTCCTAGATGTCGGCTGATCAGATTATCAGTTGGCTGGCGGCAACCTTGCAGTGGGGAGGGCCGCTGATCCTTCTCTCTGTCGGCGAAGTGTTCTCCGAGCGATCAGGCGTGATCGACGTCGGAATCGAGGGCATCATGCTCTGTGGGGCCCTCGCCGGGGTCGCTATCAGCTTCTTTACGGGGAATGTCTTCTTGGCGGCCATCTTTTCGATGGCCCTCGGCCTTGTGCTCGGGACGGCGTTCGCCTTCTTGACTGTAACGCGAAGGGCTAATCAGGTGGTCACCGGCCTCATGTTCAACCTCGCAGCTCTGGGCGGGACCAATCTTGTGTTTGCCCTGCTCTCCGCCACCCGGTCCCATCGGGTCGCGACCTTCCCGGACTTGTTCCCCGCGAGCTTTGGCGAGATCCCGGTCATCGGTCCAATATTGTTCCGGCAGCCGGTGATTACCTGGATCGCCTTGATCCTGCCTTTCATTGCAGGTTGGGTCCTCTATCACTCGGATTGGGGATTGAATGTGCGCGCGGTCGGCGATAACCCGAAAGCAGCGGCGACAGCCGGTCTGCCTGTGATCAAATTGAAGTATCAGGCGGTCATCCTGAGCGGGATCTTTGCCGCCTTGGGAGGCTGTGCCCTGACCCTGGGCGAGGTGGGGTACTTTGCCTCCGGCGGTATGACGGCCGGGCGTGGGTTTGTCGTCCTGGCTGCGGTGGTCGTGGGGGGCTGGGATCCAGTGAGGATTGCGTTGGCTTGCCTGGTGTTCGGTGCCGCAGATGCAGCCCAACTGAGGATGCAGAGTACGGGTTCACTCATCCCATACCAGTTCCTGCAGATGCTCCCCTATCTCCTCACACTGGCTGCACTGGCAGGTCTGGTGGGGCGCACACGCCCGCCAAAAACCTGGGGTGCACCCTATGATCCAGCGGACGTCTAGCACAGGCGAGGGCCGGCTGGCGATGCGAGACTACCGATTGGTTCTGGTTGGCGATCGCTGGCTCGAACGGGAGACCCGGCATGGAGTTGACCAAGCATCGGCAAGAGGAAATCATCCGCTTCACACAGGAGCTCGTCCGGCGCCCTGGCTTTTCTGGGGATGAGGCGGAAACAGCCGCGGCTGTTGGACGGCAAATGAAGAAATTAGCGTTGCCTCTATCCTCCGCGCAGGTATTGACAGCGTCGCGCGGGCTGGCAGATGGGTCCCGCATGTCGCGCTGAATTCTGACCAAAGAGCCAGGCGCGTTGGCAGGTTTTAGCCGGGATCGGCCGGCGGTCAAGCGAGCGCGGCGCGCCTATGTTGACCGGGCAGAGATGCTGGGAGAGAGCGTCCGGCTGAGTTGCAAGCCGGAGGCCATCATGGGGAGCGGTACAGGAGTGATCGAGGTCCCCCCAAGGAGATTCGAACTCCTGTACCAGGCTTGAAAGGCCTGTGTCCTGGTCCACTAGACGATGGGGGGCTTGTTTGTTCCGGCTGGAACTGGCGAGGATTCTACCAGAGCCGGGCGCAGTGGTCAAGTTGCAGACGCTTGTTCCGTATCCGGCCCTGGCTGGTCTCCCCGCAGCGCCCCGCCGTACAGCCCCGTTAGTTCCGCACGCTGGCCGGGGAGCATGAGGCCCTTGCGCTCGCGCTCGTCCAGCAGCTTGTCGAGCGCGCCGGGGGGGAAGGGCAGGCTGCCGCCCGGGCCGGCGCGAGGCGACAGCAGGCCGAGCTGTATCAGTTTCAGGGTGATCTCGGCCGCGTTCTCGACCTTCTCCAGCTTCAGGTAGGCGTCGTGCGGGCTCTGCCCGAGCGTCACACTGCCGTGGCGTTGCAGGACCAACGCGTCGTGACGCGCGATCAGCTCACGGATCACCAGCGCACCCTCGATGCTGGACGGCGTGGCGTACTGGGTCAGCGGGATGTCGCCCAACAGGACGATCACCTCGGGCAGGCCGCAGCGGGCGGGCGAGATACCGGCCATCGAGAGCGCGATCGCCGCCGCCGGGTGGGCGTGCACCACCGCCCGGATGTCCGGCCGCCGCCGGTAGGCCTCCAGGTGCAGCAGGATCTCCGACGTAGTCCTCTGCCCGCGCGCCGCCGACTCGCCCACCGGCCGGCCCTGCCAGTCGATCACCACCAACTGCTCGGCGCGCAAGAACCCCTTGCTGACCCCCGTCGGGGTTGCCAGGAAGCGCTCTCCGGCGAGCCGAGCCGAGATGTTCCCGTCCAGCGCTGTGACGTAGCCGCGCTCGTGCAGCAGGCGCCCGACGCGCACAAACTCCTCGCGCAGGGCCTGCTCGTCTGGCCGTCCGTCCGGCTCCTGTCCTTCCAGTTCCTGCCCGGCTGCTGGCCGGTCTTGGTTAGCCATCTATGCTCCTTTGCCTCCCGCCGCATTGCGCTATCCTCCGCCGGGAGCTTCCCGATTATACTCCAGGTCGGCGGATGTACGCATTGCGGCGGACATGGTATGATTGGCCCCATGCTTGTCCAGACTCTTACTGCCACCCGCTACGTGACCCCTCTGCACGAAGGCGGCTCGCTGCCCGCTATCGTGCAGGTCGACGATGCGGAGCGGGAGCTTTACGTCATGAAGTTCGCCGGCGCCGGCCAGGGGGTCAAGGCGCTGGTGGCCGAGATCGTCGCGGGCGAGATCGCGAGGGCGCTTGGGCTGCCGGTGCCCGAGTTGGCCTTGATCCGACTCGACCCGGCCCTGGGCCCCTCCGAGCCGAACGAAGAAATCCGCGACCTGCTCCGGGCGAGCGTGGGGTTGAACCTCGGGCTGCGCTTCGTGCCACAGGCTTTTGATTATAACGCATTGCTCCAGCCACCGCTCGACGCCGGCCTGGCTTCGACCATCGTCTGGTTCGATGCCTACGTCACGAATGTCGATCGCACGGCGCGCAACACCAACATCCTGGTGCGGCAGCAGGAGCTCTGGCTGATCGACCACGGCGCGTCCTTGTATTTCCATCACGACTGGCGCAACTACCTGGAACGCAGCCGAACTCCCTTTCCCCACATCAAGGATCACGTACTGCTGCCGTTCGCCTCGCGCCTCGAGGAAGCCGACCGTGAGGCGCGCGCTCGCCTGACGCCGGAGGTGTTGCGCGCGGTCGTCGCGTTGGTGCCCGATGACTGGTTGGCGGGCGGCCCATTCGCCGGCCCCGTCGAAAAGCGCCAGGCTTACCTGGCATACCTGGTGAGCAGGTTGGAAGCGTCAGCTGTCTTTGTCGCCGAGGCCAGGCATGCCCGATCGCTGCGTGTTTGACTACGCGATCGTGCGCATTGTCCCACGCGTCGAGCGGGAGGAGTTCATCGACGCGGGGGTGATCCTCTTCTGCCGCGAGCGCCGCTATCTGGGGGCCCGGGTGCGGCTCAACGCGGCGCGCCTGGCGACTTTCGCGCCCGAGCTCGACGTGGGGACCGTCCAGGCTCATCTCGAGCTGATCCCACTGATCTGCGCCGGAGGGCGGGCCGCCGGGCCGTTGGCGAAGCTTAGCCCCGTCGAGCGCTTCCGTTGGCTGACCTCGCCGCGCAGCACCGTCGTACAGGTCTCACCCGTCCACGCCGGCCTCTGTACCGATCCCGCCGCCGCGCTGGACGAATTGGCGCGGTGCATGCTGGGCGATGGGGGCTAGGGGCCAGGGGACCCTACTTCTTCGGCTTGACCATGGCTTGCAGCGCCCGCACCACGGCGAAGATCGACGCGCCGATGCGCACGAAGTCGAGCGCGCCGGCCTCGACCGTCAGGGTCTGTCCGTGCTCGCGTTTCATGACCCACAGGCCGGTCGTCTGCTGCCGATAGTACGCCCAGGCGAGAGCGGCTCCCAGCGCTGCCCCGGCGAGGCCGCCGATAAGCATGAACCTGTCACGATCAGTCACCGTGTCACTCCTTGGGTGGTGGGTGGCAAGCTAGATGGCCCGAGGAAAGCTGGCTAGAACAGGCGCCGGCGCATGCGCTCGATACGGCTGCTAAAGGCCTCGGCGGCGATGATCGGCGCCGCGATCTTCTGGCTGGCTCTCTCGGCGATCTCGCCGGCCTGGCGGAAGCCGAGCTGTGCCATTTGCCCGTAGCGGCGCATCAATCTTGGCAGGTAGCTCACGCCCTTGTTGACGAGAAAAAGGATCACAAGCGGTATCAACAGGATGACAAATAGCTCGATGGCGATCAGGATGACCGAGATGTCCATGAGCAAGTTGAGGGTGTGCACCGTTCGCCTCCTGCCGAAGCTACCGCGTTTGTGCCCGAGATCACCCGCAGCATAGCATACTGCTTTTGCCGAAGCAAGTAATAATGCCACCACAAAGTCGAGCATTGAGACGAAAAGTCAATCGCGCCTGCACCGTCCTGGCCTTGCTGCTGATGCTGTTCGTACCGGCCCTCTCGAATCGGGTTTGGGTCCAGTTCGGGCCACAGCAAAAGGTCATCACCACTAACCCCAAGCTGGGGGTCCACACGCGCCTCACGGACGAGGTCGAGCCGTGGAAGATCCAGCGCAGCTTTGAGATGGTGCGCGAGATGGGTGCGCCCTGGGTGGTGGAATATTTCCTCTGGGCGGGCATGGAGCCGAAACCTGGCGTCTTCAACTGGTCGCACGCCGACCTGGTGGTCGACCACGCCGTCAACCAGGGCCTGACCGTCATCGCGCGCCTGGGTTACGTGCCCGAGTGGGCTCGTCCCAAGGACTCCATCCACCTTTACCTCGACGAGAATGGCTACGACGAGTTCGCACGCTTCGCGGCTGCCTTCGCCGAGCATTTCCGCGGGCGCATCAAGTACCTGATTGTCTGGAATGAGCCGAACCTCAGCCAGGAGTGGGGATTCCGCCCGGTCGATCCTGTTGCCTACACCCAGCTTCTCAAGCGCACCTACGTTGCCGTCAAGCAGGTCATGCCGGAAATGCAGATTCTCGGCGGCGCGCTCGCCCCCACCCTCGCCGCGCCCGGCAGCGAATGGGGCATGGACGACCTGGCCTACCTGCAGCGCATGTATGATGCGGGCGCCGGCGCTTACTTCGACCTGCTCGCCGTCCACGCATACGGCTGGACCTTCAGCCCCGACGAGCCGGCCAGCCCCGATGCGGTCAACTTCCGCCGCGTCGAATTGGTGCGCCGGGTGATGGTCAAGAACGGTGACGCCGCCAAGCACATGCTGATCACCGAGGGTGGTTGGAACGACCATCCGCGCTGGACCAAGGCGGTGCGCCCCGCGCAACGAGTGGCCTACACCATCCGTGCCTACGACATCGCCCTGCGCGACTGGCCCTACGTGGACGCTCTATGCATCTGGGCGTTCCGCTACCCGGCGGCTGCCGGCAACTACCAGGATTACTACACCTTCGTCGACGGGAATTTCCAGCCCAAGCCGATCTACCTGGCCGTTCAGCGCTATGCGCATGGCGAGGAGTGGCAGGGTCAGTAGTGAATTCGCAACGCACTCTCCATCGAGCTGACTAGGGATCGGGGACCGGTTTGTGCTAGAATCGGCCCATGCTCGCCCATCGTCCTTCGCCGGCCGCGCGACTGCGCGCCGGGGCCGCCAGGTTGCCGGCCATCTGCGCCGCCAGACAACGTCTGTCGATCGCGCTGCTGGCGGGTTTGCTGCTCCTCGCGGCCGGGCTGGCGGCATTCCTGGTCGTGCGTGGCCGGGCTGACAACACGCTGGACGCGATCGTGCGCAGCGGGGTGCTGCGCGTGGCCATGGACCCCAGCTTCCCCCCCTTAGAGAACCTGGACGCCCAGGGCCAGCCGGCCGGCTTCGACGTCGACCTGTGCCGGGCCATCGCCGTGCGCCTGGAGTTGCGCTGCCAGATCGTGCCGATGGGCTTCGATCAGATCATCGACGCGGTGGCGGCAGGGCAGGTCGACGCCGCCATCTCGGCCCTCAATGTCGTGGAGACGCGCACCAAGGAGGTCAGCTTTTCCGCCCCCTACCTGGAGGCAGGGCTCGTGCTGGCCGTCCCGCCCGGTAGCCCCGTCCGGAGCTCGGCGGACCTGGCCGGCCGGCGGGTGGCGGCCGAATGGGGCAGCAGTGGCGATGCCGAGGCTCGCGCCCTGCAGAAAGAGCTGGACGGGCAGCTGACGTTGGTGTTGCGCGAGAGCGGCGATGCCGCGCTGCGCGCGGCCGTGGCCGGAGAGGCCGATGCAGTGATCATCGATGCGGTCAGCCTGGATCTCTATCGCGGCGGCGAGCTGGCAGCGGTGGGAGCGCCCCTGCACAGCGATCCGTACGTGGTAGTTGTACCTGCGCACTCACCGGGCCTGCTTGCTGCGCTGAACAATGCCCTCGCCGGTCTGCAGTCCGATGGCACCGTCGCCGCTTTGCGGGCCAGGTGGCTGCACTAGAAGAGGTCGTCTGTTGCACTTCGACATTTTCGCACTTTTCCCGGGCATGTTCGCCGGGGTGTTCGACGATAGCATTCTTGCCAGGGCGCAAGCCGCGGGCATCATAAGCGTTGCTTTGCATAACATCCGTGACTATGCCGAGGGCCGCCATCGCATCACCGACGATACCCCCTACGGCGGCGGTGGTGGCATGGTCATGAAACCCGAGCCCATCTTCCGCGCCGTCGAGACCGTCCTGGCCCACCCCGCGGGCTGGAGCCTGCCCGCCCAGGACAGCGAACCGCCCCAGGTTCCGCCCGTTGCTGCCGGCGTGCCGATCATCCTGCTCTCGCCCCAGGGCCGCACCTTCAGGCAGAAAATGGCCCAGGAGCTGGCGGACCATCGGCGCATCGTCCTGGTCTGCGGGCGCTACGAGGGCTTTGACGAGCGAGTGCGCGAGCATTTGGCCACCGACGAGCTCTCAATAGGCGATTTCGTCATCTCCGGCGGCGAACTGGCCGCGGCGGTCATCGTCGACGCCGTCACCCGCCTATTGCCCGGCGCGCTTGGCTGCCAGACCGGCGCCAGCGACGACTCGTTCGCCACCGGGCTGCTCGAATACCCCCAGTACACCCGCCCGCCAGAATTCCGCGGCCACGCCGTGCCCGAGATCCTCGTCTCAGGTGACCACGTGCGCGTGGCCCGCTGGCGTCGCGAGCAGTCGCTGCGCCGTACTTATCGCCGCCGCCCGGACCTGCTGGCATCCGCTCGACTCAGCGATCAGGACCGGGAGTTCCTGGCCCGGCTGGCTGCCGAAGACGACGAAACCGCCGTTTAGGAACGGGAAAGGCGCAATTTCCTGTGTATCGGGGTGGGATGGCTTGAATCGCCGCCCGTCAATCACGAACCGTGATTGACGGGCGCGCGCAGGGAGCCGGCCAATCTACCTTCGTAGGGCTATGAAGCGAAGCACGCTGGCTTCAACCTGGTACAGCTCGGCCCACAGGCCTCGTCCCGGTGCTGGGACGCCAGCGTACCAACTGGCGTTCTGCGGATCTGCCCCGATCTCACCAACGGGAGGACCGGCAGGCGTCGGGGTGATCGTCGGGGTGACCGTCAGCGTAACCGTTGGTTCCACGGCTGTCTTGGCCCCCGCGCCACGCTGGCGTTCGGGCGCGGGCGCGGCGGTGGCCGGCGCGCCCGCAATAGCCGGGGCCGATGGCGCTCTCGCCGCCGGTGGAGCCGAGTTCGGGAGCTTGGTGACAGGATCTGTGCTACCGGAGGCGGCCACCGGCGTCCGCGTTGGCCGGTAGGCGGGCTGGGCCGCGTGTGCGGCCGTCGGGGCGACCACAGGCACCGGCGTTTTCGCGGGCTCAACCTTGCCTTGCGGCCGCGGGGTCGGGTAAGGCGTCGCCACAACTGCAGGTGGCGCCACCAGCGCCGGGTTGCGGGTCGACGTTGGCTTGGGTGCCTTCTCCTGCTTCGGCGACGGGATCCCGACCGCCGCCGTAGTCGGCGCGCTCTCCTGCTTCGGCGCCGGTTTCTTGGCCGGCGCCAGCGTGGGCACCCGGCCGGGCGTGGGCGCGATTAGGGTGGTTGGTGCCGGGCGCGCGGCTGGCCCGGCTGGCGCTGTCGTCGGTGTTGCCGTCGGCGTCGGCATCACCGTCGGCGCCGCGGTCTCCGTCGGCGCTCGCCTCAGCATTTCAGTCGCCGTCGGCGCTCGCTTCGCCGTCTCAGTCGCTGTGGGCGTCGTCGTCGCCGTTGGCATCGACGTTGGCATCGCCGTCGCCGTCGGCGTCGCGGCCGGTCTGAGCTGGCTGGATAGTGCCGTCTCGGTCGGAGTCGCCGTTGCAGTGGGCGTCGGCGTCCGTCTGCCGCGCCCATGTCTCGGCGTCTCGGTCGGCGTCGGGGTCACGGTCGGGGTCTCGGTCGGCGTAACCGTGGCCGTCTGGGTGGCGGTCGGCGTTGCGGTCGGCGTCGGCGTCGACCCGGTTGGCGTCACGGTTGGAGTCTCAGTCTGCGTCCCGGTGGGCGTGACCGTGGGTGTGTCGATGGACGTCGACGTTGCGGTCGGCGTCGGCGTCGACCCGGTGGGTGTCACCGTAGGAGTCTCAGTCTGCGTCCCGGTGGGCGTGACCGTGGGTGTCTCGGTCGGCGTAGGCGTCTCGGTCGGCGTAGGTGTCGGCGTAGATGCTGGCGTAGACGTTGGCGTCGCTGTTGACGTGGGCGTCGGCGTATACGTCGGTGTGGCCGTCGGCGGGACCGTGAACCACCATGCGTGAACGAGCGCCTGCCCCAGGTTCTGGTAGTACTCGACTACCAGCCAATGCGTGCCGCTGAGTTGGAGCTGCGAGGTGTAGATAGTGCTGCCCGGCGAGTCATGCCACTCGTCGATGATCAGATTGCCGTCCACGTAGACTCGGATCCCATCGTCGGCCTGCGCATTGAACTGGTAGACGTTCGAGTCGAAGTTAAACCAGCGGCTCCAGCGCACCGAGAAGTGCTGGCCAGGTATGCCTCCTCGTGGACCACCCGTGCCCCAGTTGAAGTTGACGTCGGTGTCGTCGCGTACGAACACCGGGCTGCCGCTCAGACTCTGGTTGTCGTAGTACTCGCCCTTCCAGTCCGGAAAGCTTGGCGGGGGTGAAGGCTGCAACTGTTCCCACCACACGTCGATCACTGCCACGCCGGCCGCCTGGTAGTACTCGACCGTGACGGTGTGCTGGCCCGCAGAAAGCCAGATGTCGCCGATATCCTCGCGTTGGCTGCCGTTGTTCCAGTCGTCAACGACCAGGTTCCCGTCTACGTAGACCCTGACCCCATCGTCGACCACCGCGTGGAAGCGATAAGTGGCGCTGGAAAAGCTCCAGATGCCGGTCCAGCGCACCGAGTAGTACTGCGCCGGCAGGCTGGGGTCGGGCGCTCCGCTCCCCCAGTTGAAGTTGATACTGCCGTCGTAGCGTGTCAGTGCCGGATTTCCCGACAGGCTGGCGTTCGAGAAATACTGACCCAGCCAGCTCTGGTATGGCACAAGAAACGCTGGCGTGGCGGCCGGTTCGGGGGGCGGGGGCGGGGGCGGCACGGGCAGCGATTGAGCGTACACCACCGGCGCGCTGCAGCTGTAGGCAAAATCTGTGAACGCCCGCGCGACCCATCCCTGTGTACCGTCGTTTAGCAGCACGTACAGCCAGTACCCGCTGCTGTTTTGGCCCAGGACCGTTAGGGCATCGCCGTATGTCAGCCCGTCGATGACCTCATAAGCGGTGCCCGGCCCCGCTCGCACGTTGAGCCCTCGGGAGATCACCGTGGCTATGGCGCATGACCTCTCGCTCGGAAGACTGGTCGGAAGGGGGCTGGAGGTCGGAGTCGGCGTGGCGGGGCGCACGACGAGAGGAGCACCGGTCGGCCCAAGGAACACAAAAGGCGTCAGTCCCGAGACTTCGGGAGGGAACGTATTGGAGACGACGGCCAGCAGCACGGCTTGGAGGCTGGTCCATGAAGCGCCCGCCGGGATCGTGAAGGTGCTTGTGAAGCTGCCGGTGCTGCTCGTCACGGCCAGTGGATATTCTGCCACCGCCACCTGTGGCTGGCGCGGGTCAACGATGTTCAAGGAGAGTTCTTCATCCGCTCGCCAGCCTGTGCCAGTCGTCGTGATGACCGTGCCAACGGTGCCCAAGGCAGGAGTAATGGTCAGGGACGGTGCTGGCAGGGGCGGCGCACTGCTGGTCACGGTCGCGGCCGGGCTGGGAGAGGCACTGGGCACGGGCAGCGGGCTGATGCCTGTGCTTGGCTGAGCGACAGAGGTGGGAAGCCCAGCCGCCGCCACCGGAAGCTCGATCGGAACACAACTGGACAGGATCAGGATCATGCCGAGGAAGAGTGGCATCCAGCGTGCATAGGGTGCGAATCTTCTTCGAGTCCGAGCCAAGAATGCCTTGCACATGGGACGGCCCTCCACTCAGACGTCTTGAAGAAACTATAGCTTGTTCGCGATTATACAATCGGATTGTACACCCAAAAGCCATTTGAAGGTTAAGGCGCCGTTACCTGGAGATTAACAGCAGGTTAAGTGGCGTGAGAAACATCAGTCGAACCGGGACTTGCCAAACTGGCCCTCGAAATTTTGTGCCAGACCAGTTCTGTGTTAATATTGGCTCTTGTGACGTTTCCAGGGAGTTGATTGCCGTTCTTGTGTCTCGCCGTGCGGTAGAGGCTGTTGAGCGGGTGGACATGGCGACCTGGTAGATGAAGACAACCGCCTAAAGGATTGTGAACCATGGCTGACTTAATGGCATCTCTGCACAACATTGCGACCAACGAGAACATCGCGGCCGTCGAGCCGGGCGACACGGTGCGCGTGCACACCCTGATCGTCGAAGGTGAGAAAGAACGCGTCCAGGTTTTCCAGGGCATCGTCATTCGTGTCCGCGAGGGCGGCATCAACGCCAGTTTCACCGTGCGCCGCATCGCCGCACATGGGATCGGCGTCGAGCGCACGTTCCTGTTCGCCTCGCCGCGTATCGACAAGGTAGAAATCCTGCGCCGGGCCAAGGTACGCCGCGCCCGACTGTACTACCTCCGCGGGCTGACCGGCAAGGCCGCGCGCATGCGCGAGCGCCACACCAACCGGTAAGGCCGCCCGCGGCACGCATTGAACCCAAGTGATCCAGGCGCAGGGATAGCTCCCTGCGCCTACTTTTGCATCGGGCCCGGATTCGCGCAGCCGGCGGAGGGCGCCATGCCGCGTCAGCAGCCTCACACAGCCATACCGCCTCGGATCTTCCCGGACCTCAGCCACGAGTGCGCGCTCTGGGCGACCGGGTGCCGGCTCGTGGCGGGCATCGACGAGGTCGGGCGCGGCGCTCTGGCCGGACCGGTGATGGCGGCGGCGGTGATCTTGCCCCCCCACCCACCGGCTCTCGACCATTTGCTGGGGCGGGTCGACGATTCGAAACGCCTTCCTGCAGCCGTGCGCGAGGAGTTGGACGGCGAGATCCGTGCCTGTGCGCTGGCGGCCGGCGTCGGCAGCGTGCCGGCCGGGGAGATCGACCGCATCGGCATCGTCGCGGCCACCCGCCTCGCGATGAGCCTGGCCCTCGACGCCCTCAACCCCGGCTTGGCGCCGGATTACTTGCTGATCGACTTCCTCAGCCTGCCCGCTCGTCCATGTCCCCAGCTTGGTCTGCCGCACGGCGACGCCCTCTCACTCTCCATCGCCGCGGCTTCCATCGTGGCCAAGGTCGCGCGTGACGCCTGGATGGTCGCGCAGGACGCCGTTTACCCCGGCTACCGGTTCGCTGCCCACAAGGGCTATGGCACCGCCGCCCACCAGGCAGCGCTCACCAGCCTCGGTCCCTGTCCGCTTCACCGCCGGAGCTTTGAGCCGCTTAGGGCGGGGGCCGAGCCGTCAACGGAGTGTGGCGAGGTGCCCTGAACGAATTGCAGGCACCCATCAACAGAGACTGGCACGGTGGGAGTGGGCGGCCACCCGGCAGCATCCTGGCCCGCGGCGAGAGCATTCGTTCGATTCGTTGGCTGAATTCGTTGATGGCCGCCCGTCGTGCTGGGCGGACACCCATGTTGACGGATCGCCCCATCTATGTTAAACAGGACTCCGTTCCGCTCAATCGTGCACTGCCTGCCAGCTTTGAAATGGCGGAAGGAGAGGACGGCGGCCCGCCCGCTCGGCTGCCAAGAACCGACCATGGACCACCGCGCAAAGGCGGAGGAGACTTATCGGGCCGTCCAGGCTCGTTTTGTGATACCCGGCAGCGGTCTGTACCGGCAGAACTACCCCACCCGACCCGGCGACCGCGAATTTGCCGACTGCTGGTACTACGGTAGCTGGCTGTCGGCTACCGTCTCCCTGGCCCTGCTGTCCAGGGACAAATATGTGCCTGTGCTGCATGCTCGTCTGGCATCGCTCGAGCGTTTCTGGCAGGGCCCGGGTTACGCGTCCTACATCGTGGACAAGGGCGGCGGCGACCGCTACTATGACGATAACGAGTGGCTCGGAATGGAGCTACTCGCCGCTTACCATCTGCTCAAGGATGACCGCTGGCTGGCCCGCGCCCGCGCCGTCTGGGTCTTCGTGGCCGGCGGCTGGTCCGACGCGCTGGGCGGCGGCATTTATTGGCGAGAGCGCGATACCTCGACCAAGAATACCTGTTCCAACGGGCCGGCCATCGTCATGGCGTTGCAGCTTTTCCAGGCTACCGGCGAGCGGTCCTACCTGGATTGGGCTCAGCGCCTCTACACCTGGATCAACGGGCACTTGCGCTCGCCAGACGGAGTCTATTGGGACAGCTGCAGCAGCGCCGGACAGGTCGACCAAAGGACCTTTACATACAATACTGGCATCATGGTCCAGGCCAACGTGCTGCTGTACCAGGTCACGCGCTTCGAGCAGTACCTCGACGAGGCCAGGCTGTTGGCTCGCGCCAGCCTGGAGCATTTTGCCGGAGACCGGCTCGATGGCGTGCGCATCTTCCCTGATAATCCGTGGTTCAACGCCGTGCTCTTGCGCGGCTATCGCGCCCTGGCCGATGCCACCGGCGACAGCACCTGCTACGGCGCCCTCTTGAGCGGCCTGGATTACGGTTGGGAGCATGCGCGCGATCAGGATGGTTTGCTCGGTGCGGACTGGAGCGGGCGCACCGGGACTGCGCGTGGCCAGCGGCCGCTGCTCGACCAGGCCGCAGTGGTCGAGATGTACGCCTCGTCCGCCCGCCGGCAGGCGACGGCTGTCGCCCTGGCCGGCGGCGCCACAGCAGAAACGAAGCCGGGCGGTTTGCTCGACGGCCCGGCTCCGGTCGCCGGTCCCGCAGGACCCCCCGGCACCACAGGGATGGGCGCGGGGACGCCGGGCGGGCTGCAACCGTTCCCACTGCACTTGGGGGCGGAGCTAGTCTCACCCTTGGGGACAGTCGGCTCGTACCGGCGCGCCGGGGCCGGACTGGTCTGTGACACCTGGCGCACCGGGCCGGTGCCGATCTCGGCGGCCATCGTCGAGTACTACCTGCGCCTGGGCGGCCCAGCGGGCCGGCTCGGGTTCCCGCTGACGGCCCCGATCCCGATCACCGGCTCCCTGGCCGGCACCCAGGGGCTGCTGCAGCGCTTCGAGGGCTCGCTGGAATATCCGCCGGATGTGGTGTTGGCGGTTGACGGCGTCGACTGCGGCGCGACGGTCTACTGGTCCGCCGCTTATGGCGCGTGCCTGACCTGGTTTGAGATCGGCGCGGCCTACGAATTGGCGGGCGGGCCGGCAGGCCGGCTGGGCTTCCCGACCGGCGAACGCGTCGCGCTGCGACCGTCACCCCGCGGTACGGTCGGTTACTGGCAGGAGATGGAGGGCGGCGCGGTCTATTGGGGCCAGGGAAGGGGCGCCGTCGCTGTCGATGGCGCGATCTTCGCCTGCCACGCGCGCCTCGGCGGCGTCTTGGGTCCGTTGGGCTTTCCGGTCACGCCTGAGTTACCCGCCTTGCCCTCGCCGGCCGCTACGACCGGGGTCTTTCAGCGTTTCGAGGGCCAGGACGACTACCCCCCGCAGGCGCGAGCTTACATCGGGCAGCCGCCGTACGGCGCGACGATCTACTGGTGTGCCCTTGGGGGTGCGCACGCGACCTGGGGTGAGATCGGCGCCTATCACGAGAGCCATGGAGGGAGCGGCGGCGAGCTTGGTTTCCCGATCGGCGACGTGGAAAGCGGAGCCGGCGACGGCCAGGCCGGTCAGAGCAGCCAATGGCAGCAGTTCGAGCGCGGCCGTATCCTCTGGCGGCTGGCCAGGGGCGTCTCCGTCGAGCGCCAGACATAGGGCCCAGTTGACAAGCCTCTGGCTCCCCTCCCCAACAGGGGAGGGGCTGGGGGAGAGGTCTCCGGACGGCCGGTCCGAGCCCGGGAAAGGGGTCTGCCATCCAATGCCTGAGAGCAGCGACCGTCGCCAACGTATCGGCCGGCGCGGCGAAGAGCTCGCCTCCGCTTACCTGGCCGGCCAGGGTTACACCATCCTCGCCCGCAACTGGCGAACCCGCCGTGGCGAGATCGACATCGTCGCGCAGGATGGCGCCTGTCTGGCGCTCGTGGAAGTGCGCACTCGGACCGTGTCCTCCGGCGCCGGCCCGGCCCTCGGTCCGCCTGAGGATTCGGTCACGAAGGAGAAACGGCGCCGGCTCGCCGCCATGGCCCAGGCCTACGTCTTCGAGAGCGACTGGGTGGGCCCTTACCGGGTCGACGTGGTTGCCGTCGAGCTCGACCGGGAGGGGCGTCCACGGCGTATCAGCCACTACCGGGACGCCGTCGAAGGATGAAGACAGCTGAAGACGGAGCTATGACGCTGCCGGACGCCAGCTCGACCGGCCAATTTGCCGGCCACTTGCCCTTGCTCGTGATCGTCGGCCCCACCGCCGCAGGTAAGACGGAGCTCGCCGTCCGCCTGGCGCAGGCGCTCAATGGCGAGATCATTTCCGCCGACTCGCGCCAGATCTACCGCGGGATGGATATCGGCACCGCCAAGCCCAGCGCCGAGGAGCGGGCGGCCGCGCGCCATCACATGCTGGACGTGGTCAACCCGGACGAGGTCTTGACGGTGGCCGAATTCCAGCGGCTGGCGTACGCGCTTGTCGCCGAGATCCACGCACGCGCGCACTTGCCAATGCTGGTGGGAGGCACCGGCCAGTACATTCATGCCGTCGTCGAGGGTTGGACCATCCCCGCCGTGGCGCCGCAGCCGGCCCTGCGCGCCGAGCTCGAGGCCCGCGCTGCGGCGGAGGGTGCCGAAGCGCTGCACGCTCACCTGGCCACGCTGGATCCCCTCGCGGCCGCCCGCATTGACCTCCGGAACGTACGGCGGGTCATCCGCGCGCTCGAGGTCTGCCTGGTCACTGGCCAACCGATCAGCCGGCTGCAGCGCAAGTTGCCACCCCCCTACCAGATCCGGCAGCTCGGCGTCGATCGACCTCGCGTGGCGCTATACGCCCGCATCGACGCCCGCATCGACGCGATGCTGGCCGCCGGGCTGGTCGACGAAGTGCGCCGTCTGGTCGAGGCTGGCTATGCCTGGGACCTGCCTTCCATGACGAGCCTCGGCTACCGCCAGATAGGCGCATATCTGCGGGACGAGATCAGCCTGGCGGAGTCTGTGGCTCAGATCAAGAAGCAGACCCGTCGCTTCGTCCACCAGCAAGGCACCTGGTTTCGCCAGGACGACCTCGCCATCCACTGGATCGACCCCGACCGGCTCTCGTTCGGCGAGATCCTGGCCCAAATAAAGGTCCCCCCGGCCGGCCGGGGGGACCACTGATCATTCTGTCGTCCTACGAGTCTGGGTTGCCCGCCTCAGGCCTGTGGCTCGAGCGAGCCGCCGAACTGCATCTGGAGCGAGTTCTGGTCGGGCCGCACGCCCAGGGTGGCGCTGATCTCGATCGTCTGCCCGTTGCGCAGCACGCTCAGAGCCACCTTTTGGCCAGGAGTGCCGTACACTTCCAGGTACTGCAACAGATCGTCCATGCTCCTCAGCGGCTGCCCATCGATGGCCGTGATCAGGTCACCGCCGGCCGGCAAGTACAGGGCGCTGCGCCGGGTGGCGCTCAACACCACATTCGTGTCCTGTGAACCACCCTTAAGGCCGGCATTGGCCGCCGGCCCACCCGCCACGGCGTCCATCACGTAGACGCCGCGTGCGCTCACCGGCATCCCTAGCGCCTGGGACCACGCCCGGCTGTACGTGTCGCCGGTGATGCCCAGGTAGGCGTGCTGATAGCTACCGTTCTGGATCAGCGCCGGCACGATCTTCTGCACGATGCGGATCGGGATCGCAAAGCCAACCCCGCTCGAACTCCCGCTGGCAGACTGGATCTGGTCGTTGATGCCGATCACCTGTCCCAGCTGATTGAGCAATGGGCCACCGGAGTTGCCCGGGTTGATCGCCGCGTCGGTCTGGATCGAATCCGGAATGCTGTATTGCGTCTGTGAGGGGATGCTGCGGCCGAGAGCACTGACGATGCCCTTGGTCATCGTGTTCTGGAAACCGAAGGGATTGCCCAGTGCGATGGCGAGAGCGCCTACCTTCACCTGGCTCATGTCGCCCTGCTCGAGCGGCCGCAGATTGCTCACCAGCGCCGGATCGACCTGCACCACAGCAATATCGCCCCCTGGATCGGTGCCCACCAGGGTGGCATCCGCCTCTGTGCCGTCAGAAAACACCACCTGCAGCTTGTCGGCGCCCGAGACCACGTGGTCATTCGTCACAATATGGCCTTGCGCATCCCAAAGAAAACCCGAGCCCTCGCCCTGCGGCAGCGGACCCAGGCTCTGGCCGAAGCGTCCTCCCGCCTGGACCAGGTTCACCACCTCGACCACCGACGGGTTATCCTTCTGGTAGACTGCCTCGAGGATCTGGCTCTCGGCGTCCGCACCTGGTAGGATCTGAATAGTTATGTTTTGGTTGCTCGCCGGCCGCACTGCGACCGGCCCGGCAGATGCCGACGTACTCGTCAGCACCGCTTGCGCCTGCACGGCCGGCGCTCCTGTCGAGGAGTAACTGACAGGCAGGGTATGTGCTGCAAGGGCCAGGGCCGGAGCCGTCGAATAAGCCGTCAGCCCCGGAGCCCAACTGCCAGCCGCCACTCCGAGCGCGAGAACGAGCACTACCGCCAGCAGCGCCAACTTCGAGTGTGTCATGTCAACTACCCCACACATTGTCTATCATTGGCGCATCAGGCGCCATGCCGGTCTTCCTGCGGCCTCGGGTCGCCTGAGGCCTCACTCCTTGCCCATGCCCGCCAAAGAGTACAACACTTGGCCGGCGCATTGGTTAAGCCTATGTTATCGAGAGTTTACCGAAAGGTTAACCGCATGTCTGACCTGTGGTCGATTCTATCGGAAAACCCGGGTCCGGCGCTGTGGCCGGCCGCCCAGTTCGCGGGGCTGCGATGCGCTGTCCGGTCGGGACGAGGGGGGTGGACCGGGATACCAGGCGTGAGGCGGGACGCGAGATGCTGCGGGATCGTCGTTCCATGCGCGCCGAGGCCGGAGCCGCGAGTCAGGTTCCGGCCCCGGCCCCGGGTGTGCCGTTGGGAGGCTGAGGCGGGTCGTCTACTCGCCGTGGGCAACGCTGATCGCAGCGGCCAGGTTGTCCCAGGGCGTGTCGCCGGGGACGGTGCAGTCGGCGCCGAGGATAAAACGCTCCGGTGCTTCGGATAGCACCGCCCGTGCCGCGCGGCGAACTTCGTCGACGGTACCCTTCGCCAAGATGCCTTTGCGCTCCAGCCCGCCCATGAATGGCCGGCCGAACATCTCGGACGCCTCCTTCGGCGTCATCTTGCGCCCGCCCACCTCGAGCGAGCAGTTGACAACCTGCCCGGGGTAGTCGAAGAAGGGAGTCAGGTCGTCATAGGCACCTTCGAAGTCGCAGACGTGCAGAATGTTGAAACGGGAGGACGAGATCTGGTTCCATACTGCCAGGTCCGTCGGCTTGACGATGCGCGTGAAGAGGTCGGTCCCTCTGAAGCGGAACGCCTCGCCGCCCTGGGTCGACGCATAAAAGCCATCCACCCCGGCGCGCTGGGCCGCACGCACGAGCGTCAGCACATTTTCCGTGGTGATCTCCAGCCCCTTGGCTGCCTCGGCCGGGTTGTCGCGCAGGTACTTGCCCAATGGCTCGTCCCCTCCGGCGATGCGTCGCGCCCACATAAAGGGAGAATACAGGGTGAGAAGGACCAGCGCTTCGTCGCCGGCTGCTTCCACCAATCCCCGCACGACCCGAATAGTGGGCTCGAAATCCTCCTCGCTAAACCGTGGCGCGTGCGCCCAGTCCGCAGGCGACGTGACCGTAAAATCGCTCATGCCCTGCTCGTACTGGATCTTGACGAAATCCATCCCGGTTTGGCGGAAGAACTGCAGGTGCCGGTCGACCGCTGCCTGGCCCTCATGGTACTGTGGGCCGAAATGCAGGAAGAACGCGGCCGGTGTATAGCCGGCCGGCGCGCCCCCGTCCACCAGGTTCAGCATCATCTGACGCTTGTTCACTGTCTTACTCCTCGTATGATAGTAGTTGGAACGGCATCCCAGGCCTGAGTATACCCCTCTTTTTGCGATTCGCGCGATCTGTGATACAACCGAGACCGTGCCTGCGGCCCGCGCGGCCGGCAGGTCTGGCGGGATATCGACGGTGGTCCTGAGTTCCGAGCTTTTCGGCCGCCTCTCTTCTTGGTCTCATATCTTCCAGTAGGGTGAGGGCAAAGCTTTGATGAATAGGCACGAGCGATTGACGCGGTTCGACCCGGTGGTGCCCCGGCAATGGCTGCTGGGCCTGGCAGGCCTGATGTGGACTGGTGTCGGCCTCATGCTGTGTCGCTACGCCGTCGCGTGGCTCACCCACCCGCTTTCGCTGCTGGCCCGCCTGCTGGGCTTGCTGGGCCTGGCAATCTCGATCGCGGCCAATCGCTGGCAATTCTCGGCGCTGGCGCTCAAGAATATCCGGCGCATCCAGCAGCTTCCCGAGCGAGCCTGTATCTTCTCTTTCCTGGCCTGGAAAGGCTATCTCATCATCGCCGTGATGGTCACAGCCGGCATCTTGCTCCGCAGCTCGGCCATTCCCCGGCCCTATCTGGCGGTGATTTATGCCGCCGTCGGCGGCGCACTCATCCAGGCCAGCTTCAACTACTACGCGCACCTCTACCCGATTGCATCTCCCTGGCACCGGTAGTATATTTGGAGTACCTGGCTGAACCCATTCGGCTGGAGGGAGCACAATGTTGCGCTTGTCTACGCGTGTGGGCCCGTCGGCCCTGGCACTGGCCCTGATGGTGGCCGTCCTCGCCCTACCGCTCGCCGGTCCCGCCCATGCGGCGGGGCTTCCGCAGCAGGCCAGCGTCGAGGGCGGGATCGACTACTGGTACACTCTGGCCGGCGGCCCGTCCGTGGACTGGGTGTTCAATTATTCGGGGAACAACCAGCCGGCGTTGATCGCCATCGGGATCGATCCGGCCAACGCGATCACGGTCAACGTCTATGACGATGGGCAGTGGAAGGCGCTCGGCGCCGGTAACCGATCGATCACGCCGGTCGGTCGGGGCACATCGGGGACGATCGGCAACTGGAGCAGCAACCAGGACCTGATCGACAACGGCGACCTCTTCTGGGAAGCAGGGGCCAGGCCGCCGGTGATCTTTCACGTCCAAGTCGTCAACACGACGCAGGCCCCGGCACGCTACTGGATTGCCCAGGCCGGTCCTGGCGCCGGAGGACTGACGCCCAACTTCCCGCTGGCCGCGCCCACCCCCACCACGCAACCCGCCCCGTCCTCACCGGCTGCGCCCGCCGGGCGCGCCACATCGGCCGGCGCGGGCGCAGCCCCGCCACAGACGCTGCCCGTCTCCGGCAGCGTAGCCCTGCCGTTGTTCTTTGGCAGCGGGCTGGCACTCGTCTGCGCCGGCTGGCTGATTCGTCCGCGCACGCCTTGATTGTGGCTGGGACTCTCGTAGCAGGAGCGCTGTTCTGATGACCGCCCAGGGATTGCCGGCACGGCCCCGCGGTGCCCATCGGATGTATGGGCTCGTTAGTGCCGCCGGCTCAGCCGGGCTGCTCGGCCAGGTCGCGGATCGTGCGCATCATCTTCTGCTCCATCACAAACGTCATCGGGTCGACGATCACACGCCACATGACGAAGTTGCCGATCCCCGGGTCGACGCGCATCTGCTGGCGAAAGATCAGCCGGGACGTGCCGTCGGGCTGGTCGGTCACGGCCATCGTCCAAACGCCGGGGCCGGGGGTCTTCGTCTTGGGATCGGCGGCGCGCATCACAAAAGACTGGCCGGGCGCGTAGCCGGCGACGTGGTACAGGGGGTAGCCCTCTGGTCCCATGCGGATCTCCTGGCCGAGGCTCACCTGCTGCAGTTCGGGCACGATCTGGTAGACATTGTGCATGTCGCAGCCGATCAGATTCTCCAGCCACTCGTAGCTGTACATGCCGCCGCGCGCCTGGCCGATCTGGAGCAGCCAGGGATAGACTTTTGCTGCCGGCGCGTGCACCGTGAGAGCGCGGGTCGAGACGCTGTTGCGGTCTGGCACGATCTCGTCGCCGGGGAGTTGCATGGCCACTTCGACATCCGTCGCGCCCCAGCGCAGGTACCAGGGACGCCCCAGGAACCAATAGGCCAGTGCGACGATGAACAAGGCTCCAAGAACAATTAGCGCGGTCTTCATACTGTCTTTCCCTTCGATCGATGTTCGAGAGGTATTGTAGCGGCAGCCGAGGTTCGCCGTCCACCGCCATCCGGACAGCCGTGGACTGGCCGGATGGCCAGTCTTGCCGCCCGTGCCCGCCTGCCTGGGTAGGACGGCGCGCCAGCGCCGGTCGGATCAGCAGGGTCTTGGCAGGCCGGTTCGCGTTCCCGGCGCCTGCTATGCTACAATCGAGCCATCTCGTCCGCCGCTGCGAAGGAGCGCATTTCTCGTATGACCCTGATCAACACCGTCACCGGGCCGATGGAGGTGGACCACCTCGGCTTCACGCTGATGCACGAGCACATCGCCGTCGCGAGTTGGGCGATGCGCCAGTCATACCCCGGCTGGTTCGACCGCCAGTCGGTGGTCCGCGAGGCAGTCGACGCCCTGCGCGCGGCCCGTGCCTGCGGCGTCGGCACGCTGGTCGACGTCAGTACTGCCAATCTCGGGCGCGACGTTGACCTTCTCCGTGAGGTCTCCGAGCGTTCCGAGATGCCGATCATCGCCGCGACCGGCCTTTACTGGACCGAGGAACCGTGGCTCGATGGCTGGGAGACCGAACGCCTGGTCGACTGGCTGCTGCCGGACATCACCGCCGGCATGCAGGGCGGTTCGGTGCGGGCCGGCATCATCAAGTGCGGCACGGACCGCCTCGGGCTGACGCCGCTCAACCGCAAACTGCTGCAGGTCGCCGCCCGCCTGCACCGCCTCACCGGCGTGCCGATCACGACCCACACCAATGTAGCCTACCGGACCGGCCTGCTCCAGCAAGAGGTCTTGGGCGAGGAGGGTGTCGATCTGACGCGCGTCGTCATCGGCCACTCTGGCGACTCCACTGACCTCGAGTACCTGGAGGCCATCCTGCGCCGTGGCAGCCTCATCGGCATGGATCGCTTCTCGCACCCCCAGCTCCAGCCTATTGCCGTGCGCGTTGCCGTCGTGGCGGAATTGTGCCGGCGTGGCTGGGCCGGACAGATGGTGCTGGGTCATGATGCCAATGTTTACTCCGACTGGTCGGCCGAAGCTCTCGAGGAGCATCGCGGGGCCACGCGCGCCCGGCCCTTCTGCAAGGTGGCTACGGAGATTCTGCCGCTCTTGACTGAGGCCGGCCTTGGCGAAGAGCAGGTCCACCAGCTGACGGTCGCCAACCCACGTCGGCTGTTCGAGCAGGGGAGCAGCTATTGAAGTCGGGCAGCCGGGCCGTTTCACTCCTCGGACGCCTGCGCGACCCGTTCAGCGGGTTGTCGCACTTGTTGGCGGCACTGGCCGCCGTGGCCGGCGCCTGGCTCTTGGTCCTCAAAACGGCCGGTGGGATCGACCGGCGCTGGCCGATGCTCGTCTACGGCGTCAGCCTGGTCTGCCTGTTCTCGGCCAGCGCCCTCTACCACCTGGTGAATGGCCCTGCCGGCCGGCTGGCGCTGCTGCGCAAACTGGACCACGGCGCGATCTTTCTGCTGATCGCCGGCAGCTACACGCCCGTTGCCGCCTTGGCGCTGAAGAGTTACTGGCGTCCAGGGACACTCATCGTCATCTGGACGTTGGCCCTGGCCGGCATCACCTACAAGGTATTCGTAATTGGCGCCCGGCGCTGGCTCTACACTCTGCTCTACATCCTGATGGGCTGGGTCAGCGTCGTGCTGATTGGTCAGCTCTACCGGGCGCTGCCCACCGGCGCCATGGCCTGGTTGATCGCCGGCGGGGCCGTTTACACTGCCGGCGCCGTCTTCTACATCCTCAAGTGGCCCCGGCTCTGGCCGCCGGTCTTCGGCTTTCACGAAATGTGGCACCTGTTCGTCATCGGCGGGGCCCTGTGTCATTACCTCGTGGCGCTACTGTATCTGGCACCCGGCGTGTAGGGAGGATAGTGCGCTGCCCCCCCGCCCCACTCACCGTACCTTCCGTATTCTCCGCACCAGCACCGTCCCCAGCACGAAGTAGAGCACGGCCAGGCTGAAGATTACCGGGTAGCCCAGGTTGGCCGCGCCGCGTTGCGCGCCGATGACCTGAAAGCGATCCAGCAGGAAGCCGGCAATCGGCGTGGCGATGACCTGCGGGAAAGTCTCCGCGACGTGCCAGACGCCCATATCGCGGGCGTGGTCGTCGTCGGACGGCAGCACGTCGCTGGCCAGTGCCCAGTCCACCGACTGATAGGCGCCATAGCCGACGCCGAAGACGATTCCCAGCGCCACCACCAATCCGAAGGGACCGTAGAAAACCAGGACCAGGGGCACGACGGCTTGCAGCGCGCTGGACACGTAGACCATGAACTTGCGCCCCAGGCGGTCGGACAGGATGCCGGCGACCAGGGTGCTGGCGATGGCTCCCGCAAGCAAGGCAAGGATGAAAAACGAAACGGCTGATTCGGCGTTGCCGGCGACTTGCGTGCCGAACAGGGTAAAGGTCTTGACCACGTCGCGCATGTAGTACTGAAGGAATTCCTGGACAGTAAAGGTGCCCATCACGATCAGGAAACGGGTCCAGAACACCCAACGGAAGTCATGGTCGCGCATGGGCGAGACCAGCCCACGCAGGAATGCGCCCAGGTGCAACTCCGGCACGGGCCGGGCCTCGCGCGGCTCCCTGACGAAGATCACTGTGCCGAGCATGCCCAAGAAGAGCAGCACGGCAACGAAGTAATAGATCGCCACCACGTCCGTCTGCCCGGCTCGGGTGAACAGCAGGGCCGCGGTGCCGCCCAGGAAATTGCCGATCATGTTCATCAGCCCGTACCAGCCCGAGGCGCTGCCGCGCTGGGCGACGGGTACCACGTCCGGGATCAAGGCAGAGTAGGGGGCCGTGGCGAGGTTGTTCCAGAACTCCACCCACATGAAGGCCAGGATGAAGAGCGGCAGCGAAGAAAGATCGTTGGCGCGCGGGAAGTAGGCCAGCCCGAAGAGCCCCAGGATGCACATCAACGTGCCGCCGATGATCCAGGGACGCCGCCGGCCCAGCGGGGTCATGATGCGATCGCTGATCGCGCCGAACAGCGGGGCGACAACCATCGATACAAAGGCGCCGACCAGCAGCACGATCCCCAGGGTGGTGCCCTTCACCCGGTCGCCGCCGATGAGCAGAGCCTGTTGGGGCAGGGTGGTGATGAGGATCGCCGTCCACAGGGCTGAAGTGCCCAGCCAGTAGAGCGACAACATAGCCTGTTGGAACTGACTCAGGCGCGGGCGCACAGCGCCGACCGCCGGCAGGGCGTCGAAGGTTGCCATTGGCTCCTCACTCGGTAAGCTCAATGTCCAGGCTGTACAACAGCCCCATGGCTTCCGGCAGCGAGAACTTGGTCTTCTTTAGCTTGTTGGCGCTCGCCGCGATAGCGTAGTTCTTGGCACCGGTGAAGTCCGCCTGGGTCAGATTCGTGTGCAGAAACGTGCTGTCGGCGAAGTCGGTGAAGCGGCAATCGCAGCGCGTCAGATCGCAGTCCGTGAAGTCGACGTCCAGGGCCGTGCAGTGGGTGAGCGTGGTGCCGCGCAAGTTCAGGCCGGTGAATGACGAGTGATTGAGGGCGCACTCCTCGAAATGGACCGGCTCGTGCAGTCTGCTTTTTGACCAGGCACTCTCGGTCCAGTTGATGCCGATCAACTGGCAGTGCTCGAACCGGCAATTGACGAACGTGCAGCCTTCGAAATGCACAAAGCTCAGGTCGCTTGCCCGGAAGATGCAATCTCTGAAGGTGCAGTACTGGAAAAGGCAGTCGCGGAAGATGCATTTGGAGAAAACGCAGCTCTCGAAGGCCTTGGAGCCGATTACGCCTCCCTTGTGATTGGCGTTCTTGAACTCCTGGGTGTCGTACTCCTTCTGCGGCCCTGCCAGGTCCATGGCGGCTTCCTTTACGTGCGTGCGAAACCCCTCTCCCCCAGGCAAGCGCGGATGATGGCCGCATAGCCTTGCTCGGCGGCCGTGAGTTGGTCGAGGGCGATCCACTCGTCGACCGTGTGGGCCTGGGCCAGCGAGCCGGGGCCGAAGATGAACGTTGGGATGCGGCGCCGGCCGGCGCTGGTCGATCCGTTGGTCCCGTAGGGCGCGGCAAACGTGGTCCCCGGCAGGCCGGCCGCCCTTACGCCCTGCTGGATTTTCGCCGGCCACGGGCCGGCGGCGCTCGTCCTCCAGCCCGGCAAGAAGCCGTCGTGGACGAGTGTCTGCCCTGTGTAACAGCGCTGGGCGCTGGCTTCGAGCTCCACGGAGACGCCGGGCAGGGCGGCGAGGCCGGCGCGCAAGCGGGCCAGAACCGAGTCTGCGCTCTCCTCGGGCATCAGGCGAGCCAGGAAACGCGCTCTGCAGCCATGTGGCACGTGCGCAGTACCGGGCAGCGGCTCGGAGATGATCTCTACCAGCTCCAGTACGCCTGGCCCGAGTTCCGGGTCGGCGGGGCGAGGCAGGGCCCGCAGCCGGACGACCGCATCCATCATTTTGTATACCGCGTTTTCGCCCAACTCGGGCTGCGAGGTATGGGCGCTCCGGCCCGTCGCCCGAACTATCAAGTCCGCGCGCCCTTTCTGGGCGATGCCGATCCGCAGTAGGGTCGGTTCGCCGATGACCACTGCCTCAGCCGGGTGCCGGTCGAGGATGTGGCCCAGCGCCGCGCCGGTCAGGTTCTCCTCGCACACGCTGGCCGACACGACGACTTGGCCGCGCAAGTTCTCTCGCGGCACGCCGGCCGCGGCGCAGATCATGGCGGCCAGTGAGCCCTTCGTATCCGCCGCCCCCAGCCCCCACAGCCGATCCTCGGCGATCTCACCCGCCAACGGATCGTGCCGCCATTGTTCCGGGCTCACGGCGTTCACGGTATCCAGGTGGGCGTCCAGGAGCAACGTCGCGCCGGCCTCTCGCCCGCGGCGCAAGCCGATCACGCTGCCGAATTCGTCGGTGTAGACCTCGTCGAAATCGAGGACGCCCATCGCCGACGCGGCAGCCCCGGCTGCCGCTTGCTCCTGTCCGGACGGGCTTGCCTCGCGCACCAGCGTCTGGGTCAAGGCGACCACAGACGGCAGCGGCCGGCCGAGGGGATCAGTCGGGCTAGCCATTGCGCAGGCGCGGGTCCAGGACGTCACGCAGGCCGTCGCCGAGGAAGTTGAAGCCCAAGACGGTCAGGGAAATTGCCAGGCCGGGAAAGATGGCGACGAACGGGTACTGTTCCATGTATTTCCGGCCGTCGTTCAGCATCACCCCCCAACTGGCGGCCGGCGGTGGCACTCCCAGCCCGAGGAAGCTGAGCGAGGCCTCCACGACGATCGCGGTCGCGAAGTAGGTGGTCGTCACCACGATCAACGGCGCCAGGATGTTTGGCAGGATGTGGCGAGCCAGGATCCATATCTGGCGCTGGCCGACACAGCGGGCCGCCTGGACGTACTCTCGCTCGCGCTCGCTGAGGATCGAGCCGCGCACGGTGCGCGCGAAGATGGGGATGCGGACGATCGCGATCGCTGTCATGACCGTTGCCAGGCTGGCGCCCAGCGCGGCTACCAACACCAGCGCCAGCAGGATCGCGGGGAAGGCGTAGATCGCGTCCATGATGCTCATGATGATCGCGTCGGTGCGCCCGCCCAGGTAACCCGCCGCCGCGCCGGCGATCAGGCCCAGCACCGTCCCCAGCGCTACTGCCACCACCGCTACCTCGATCGATATGCGAGCGCCGTAGATGATCCGCGAGAGGATGTCCCGCCCGAGATGATCCGTGCCCATCGGGTGAGCGGCGCTGGGTGGGTGAAGCCGTACCGGAAGGCTCATCGCCAGCGGGTCGTACGGAGCCAGCAGGGGCGCCAGTATCGCCGTCAGTATCACGAGCGCGCTGATAATCATGCCGGCCAACGCCAGCCGATTGCGCAGCAGGCGCGCGAAAAGGCTCGGCTGCCCGCGGGTGCGGGCAATCGGCGCGGCTGGGGTTATGGCGGAATCCTGCGCGATTGTCATGCTCGAACCGTTGCTATGCTAACCACAGGACACAGGGGCGCCCGCGTCTCCGGGGTGCATCCCGCCCCTGTGTCCTGGCGTTCGCTGCTCGACTGCCGATCCTTACCTGTCCAGCCAGGTGACGTTCAGGCCGTCGGAAGCATCCATCATCATCAAGGCGGGCGAGGTGCCCGACTGATAGCCCTTGACCGTGTTGCGCCACGCCTCGACCCAGGGCAGGCCGACGACATACAAGGTAGCGGCGTCGTCCTGCACCAACTGCACGACCTGTTTGTAGATGGCCTGGCGCTTGGCGACATCGCTTTCGGAGCGCCCGGCGTTCAGCAGGTCATTCATCTGAGGCGTGTCATAGCCGCCGACCAGCCAGTTCGAACTGCTGGACTTCTGCAGATAGCCGTACGGGCGGTCAGGATCGAAGATGCCGGTCATCGTGCCCAGGAGCAGGTCGAAGTCGTAGGCCTTGCCCTGGTTGGTCCAGGCCGCCGGATCTACGGTATCGAACTCGACCTGGAAGCCAATCTGGCCGAGCATGGCCTGGATAACCTCGGTCCGATCCTTCTGGCTCGGCATCAGCAGCATTTTGACCTTGGTCCCTTCCGCTAAGCCGCTCGCCTTGAAGTACTCCTTGGCCTTGTTGAGGTCGGGTTGGATCATCGGCACGTCCAGGTACCACATATTGTCCGGGACGAAGGGTTGATTGTGCACCTGGCCCAGTCCGAAGAAGATCGCGTCGTTGTATTGGTTGCGCTCGAGGGCGTACTCCACGGCCAGGCGGGCGTCCTTGTTGTTGAAGGGAGCACGCGTGTTGTTCATCACCAGGCGCTCGTCCGAGTTGATGTAGTATACGTTGGTCGTGAAGTTCGGATCTGGGTTCGTGGTCAGGTTTTTCACCTCGGCGATCGGCAGGTCTTCGGTCATGTCCAGGTCGCCCGTCCGGATCGCGTTCAGGCGGGCGGACGGGTCTGTGACCACCTTGAGGACCACCTGGTCCAGGTAGGGCTGGCCCTTCTTCCAGTAGTCAGGGAACTTTTGCAGCGTGTAGGAATCGCCTGGCTTCGACGACTCCATCATGAACGGTCCGGTGCCGATGATCTTGGTGACTGATCCGTCGGCATTGTAGCTATCCCGATGAATGATCGCCGAGCGGTTCAGCAGGGCCAGGTAGCTCAGGAATGGCCCCATGCCGCTGCTGATCGTGAACTTGATGGTGTACTTGTCCACCACCTCGGTCTGCAGGCCGATCGTCTTGTAGGTCGAGGCCATGACCGCGCCCGATTTCGGGTCCAGGATATGGTCGAAGACCCACTTGACGTCGTCCGCCGTCATCTCCTGCCCATTGTGGAACTTGACGCCCTGGCGAAGATGGAAGGTCCAGGTCTTGCCGTCCGCCGAGGTATCCCATGATTCGGCCAACACGCCGACAAACTTGCCTGCCCGATCCGGGGCCACCAGTTGCTGGGCAACCAGGATATTGAGGCGGATATCGCCGTACTGGATTGCCTTGAGCGGGTCCATGCTGGTGACGTCTTCCTTCATGCCGAAGGTGAGGGTGCCGCCCATCTTGGGCTGTCCGGCAGCAGCCGCCGGCTGTTCGCTGCCCGCCGCCGCGGCGGTCGGTGCGGCTGCCGTTGGAGCCGGCTGAACGACGGCTGCCGGCGGTTGGGCAGCAGGCGCTGCGGGGGCCGGTGCACAGGCCCCTAATAGTGCGCTGATCAGCATCAGCGAGGCCAGAAGTGGAAGAACGTGGGTGCGCTGCATGTTACCCCTCCTTCTACGAGACATTGTTGTGAATACAATGCCGGCCATCCCAGCCGGCGCTGGCGCGATTGCCGATGACCGTTGAGACTGTGGCTCGCTTCAACCCAGCCTGATGCGCGGGTCCACTATAGTGTACAACACGTCAACCAGCAGGTTGACCAGCACCACCATCACGGCGATAACTAACACCACGCCTTGCACCACCGGGTAGTCGCGGGCGAAGATGCTGTCGACCACCAGGAGCCCGATCCCCGGCCAGGCAAAGACCGCTTCCACGACCACGACGCCGCCGAGCAGAAAGCCGAGCTGCAGGCCGACCATCGTAATCAAGGGGATCAGGGCGTTGCGCAATCCGTGGACCACCAGGACCGTCTTCTCTCGCAACCCCTTCCCGCGCGCGGTGCGGATGTAGTCTTTGCCAAGCTCTTCCAGCATGCTCGAACGGGCGAGGCGCGTGGTCGTCCCGGAAAGCGACCAGCCAAGGGTGAGGGCGGGGAGGACCAGGTCTGCCAGGAACCGGCCCAGATCCTTGGCCGGTGAGACGTAGCCGATTGCCGGCAGCCAGTGCAGCCAGACCGCGAAGATGAGCACCAGGAGCATGCCGGCCCAGAAATTGGGCAGGGAGATGCCAAAGATGGCAAAGCCCAGCGCAGAGAAGTCGAGCCACGAGTTGCGCCGGACCGCCGCCAAAACGCCGAGAGGCACGGCAATCAGCAGGGAAATGAGCAGCGCGGCGCCGGTCAGCAGAAGGGTGGCAGGCATCCGCTGGCCGATCAGCGCCATGACGGGCATTCCCGCCCGGTAAGAGTTGCCCAGGTCGCCGTGCACCGCCCGCCAGATCCAGCGGGCGTACTGGACGACGATGGGCTGGTCGAGACCCAGCTCGTGGCTCAGTGCGGCGCGGCGAGCCGCATCCATGCCTTCGCTTCCATACATCACGTCAATCGGATCGCCGGGCACGAGGCGTATCAGCCCGAAAACGATCACCGACATGATAAGCAGGATGGGCAGCAGACCTACGATCCGCCGAGCCAGATAAGCTAGCATAACCTCTCTTTGAGAGCCATTTGCGGTTTCTGCGAGCATAACAATTGAAGCTGGGGCTGTCAAGTTGGGAACGTAGAATCGGGTGCGCACAGCGGACCGCTTGCTTATTGCGCGCAACCTTGGTCGCGCGTCGATCTGTGCTATTTCATACATAGCTCGAATGAAGCGCCCCGCGCTTGACAACCACGCGCGCGACGGCTAACATCACAACCGGGGGGCAAAACCGGTGAGCGAAGTCAAGTCTCTCGAAGTGCCGATCGCCGGAATGGATTGCGCCGAATGCACGCTGCACGTGCAGCACGCCATTTCGGCGCTGCCCGGCGTCAGCGGGGTGGATGTTTTCTTATCGTCGGAGAAAGCGCGCCTGCGCTACGATCCTGCCTTGGTCGGCTTGCAGGACATCCGGCGCGCGGTCGAAGCTGCTGGCTACTCCGTCCCGGAGGCGGACGCGGGCCAGGCGGCCGATGGCCAGGCTGCGGCGGTCGAAACCGGCGGGCGCATCGACCTGGCGGCCTTCAACCGGCGCCTGCTGGGGCTGTTGGGGGTGGTATTCGGTGCGGTGCTGCTCATCGTGGTGGCCGGCGAGTGGCTGGGGCTGCTCGACAAGCTGACCGAGCGCGTCCCCTGGCCGATCGGGCTGGCTATCGTCGTGCTGGCGGGCTACCCTGTGTTCCTCAACGTGATCCGGGCTGCCCGGCGCGGCCAGGTCATCTCGCACACGCTGATGACGCTGGGGGTCATCGCCGCGCTCGTCATCGGTCAGTGGGCGACCGCGGCCGTCGTGGTTTTCTTCATGCGCATGGGCGACTACGCCGAGCACTTCACCACCGAGCGGGCGCGACGGGCAGTCAGGGACCTGACCGCCCTCGCTCCAAAAATGGCGCGCGTCGAGCGCGCCGGGCAGGAGTCGGAAGTGCCTTTGGCCGAGGTGCAGCCGGGAGAGACGGTCATCGTTCGGCCCGGTGACAGCATTCCCGTCGACGGCGAGGTGTTGGCCGGGCAGGCCACCCTGGACCAGGCGGCCATCACCGGCGAGTCCATGCCCGTCGAGGCCGGCCCGGGCTCGCGCGTCTATGCGGCCAGCATCGCCCGTCTCGGCTATCTGCGCGTGCGCGCCACCCAGATCGGCGCCGACAGCACCTTCGGCCGGGTGGTCAAGCTGGTTGAGGAGGCCGAGGCCCAGCGGGCGCACGTTCAGCGCATCGCGGACCGGTTCTCCGCCTATTACCTGCCGGTCGTGGCCGGCATCGCGGCCCTGACGCTCATCCTGCGGCGCGATCCGTTGGCGACCGCGGCCGTGCTGGTGGTGGCCTGTTCGTGTTCTTTCGCGCTGGCGACTCCGATCGCCATGCTTGCCTCGATCGGGGCCGGCGCGAAGCGGGGGTTGATGATCAAGGGCGGGCGCTATCTGGAGCTGCTGGCGCGTGCCGACGTGTTGCTGATCGACAAGACCGGCACCCTAACGCTGGGCCGGCCCTGCGTGACCGACGTGGTGGCGCTGGATGGGCTGGGGGAGAATGGGCTGCTGACCCTGGCGGCTGCCGCCGAGCGCTACTCGGAGCACCCGCTGGCTGAGGCCGTACGCTCGGCGGCCATCGAGCGCGGGCTCCCGATGGGAGAGCCGGAGGATTTCTCGGCCGAGGCTGGCCGAGGAGTGCGCGCGACCGTCGATGGGGCGCGCGTGCTGGTCGGCAGCCGGCGCATGTTTCCCGACGGCGCCCTGGACGGTGGCCCCATGCCGCAGCATGGCAGACTGCCGCAGCATGGCAGACTGCCGGGGTTGGCCGCGGACCTCGAAGCCCAGGGCAAGACGGTGTTGTTCGTGGTGCGGGACGGCGTGCCGGTCGGGCTGTTGGCTGCCGCCGACCGCTTGCGGCCGGAGGTCCCGGCGGCGTTGCTGGCACTGCGCGGGCTGGGCATACGGCATATCGAGCTGCTGACGGGCGATAATGAGCGCACGGCGAAGGATCTGGCCGGCCAGCTCGGGGTGGAGTACCGGGCCGAACTGCTGCCGCAAGACAAGATTGGCATCGTCAAGGATTACCAGCGCCAGGGCCACGTCGTGGTCATGGTCGGCGATGGCGTCAACGATGCCCCGGCACTTGCCCAGGCCGAAGTCGGTATTGCGATGGGGGCGGCGGGGGCCGCAGTTGCCGTCGAAGCCGCGCATATTGCCTTGCTGCGTGAAGACTGGGCGCTCGTGCCACAGGCGCTGCGCATCGCCCGGCGGACCATGCGTGTCGTGAAGATGAACCTGGCCTTCACCACCGCCTACAACCTGGTCGGGCTCTCGCTGGCCGCCTTCGGCATATTGCCGCCAGTCTTGGCCGCCGCGGCCCAGTCCCTGCCCGACCTTGGCATCCTGGGCAATTCCTCGCGCCTCCTGAGACAGGAGTGACTGCGCCCGGGAGAATTTCCGTAGTCTGTACGGACCGAGCGGGCTGAATCCTGCGTGTTTCTACGGTTCACAGTTCCCGTGCGAAATGCTATAGTAGGTAGCATTCCAATAGGACATGCACCAATATTCCCCTGCCAGCCCGGATCCGGAGTACCCGACGAGCAAACGCAGCCGTCGGCTTGAAAAGCGAAGACGGAAGTAGTTTGGCCCCAACCGTCGTTCTTCTGCTTTTCGCTTCGCCAGCCACATTCAGCGTCGCATTGTCAGCAGCATCGCCAGCATACAACCAGTCAGCAGCAACCTTGTCCGGAGCAACCATTCCGGCGGGGATCATCGCGACAAGAGGGCGGCGGCGCTGTCGCCCTCTTGTCCGCCCGGTGCCCCGGGTTGCATAGGGAGGATCAACATGGCCGTTTATCAGTGCACGCGCTGCGGTTTCTGGAGCCGCTCTCGCGACGCGGTCATCGAACATCTATCGAACGCTCACCGCCACGAAAGCCCAATCTCGATCGACGATTTCGCCGTCCGGCCGGAGCCCTCACACCGCCTGGCTACCCGTGAGCTGCGTTTCAGCGTCCCATGCGGCCGTCGCACCCCCGAGTTTTCGGGCTACTAAACGGGGCTGGCCGCGCGGGCTCGCGCCGCGGGCCGGGGTTCGCTAATACTGAGGCCCCCGTGGATACAGGTATCCACGGGGGCCTCTTGCTGGCCAGAACCCGCCTCTTGATAACCACCTCTTTCGACCGCAGGTTGCTGTTCGCCCGAGCCGCGCATCCTTACGTACCGGGGATATCCACTATGGCGGTCATGCCCCAGAGCAGGCCTTCCGGCTGCGCGTCCAGATCGACGTATACGGTGTAGACGGTGTCGCCGCCGTTGACACTCGCCTGCGAGGCGATGCGCGTCACGTGCCCGCCGAAGCTCTTCCCCAGCGCTTCCACTGTTACCCTGGCCGGCTGGCCGATGGCCACGCGGGCCACGTCGCGCTCGCTCAGATCGGTGGTCTCCAGCCGAAGATGGCCCAGATCGGCCAGGGTGACCACGGCCTGGCCTGCGCTTGCCGTTTCGCCCGGGCCCACCTTCAGAGCCGTGACCGTGCCAGCGAATGGCGCGCGCGAGCGTGAGATTGGCCAGATCGGCCCGGGCGCGATCCAGCGCAGCCCGCGCCTGGGCCACATCGGCCTCGCCCGCCGCGATCGTCTCGGGGCGCCCACCGCTCTTGAGCGCGTCGAGCTGCGCCTGTGCACCGCGCAGCGTCGCTTGGGCGGCCGCAAGGTCCGCCGGCCGGGCTGCGGCCTTCAACGCGGCCAGGGTGGCGGCGGCCTGATCCACTCCCGCTTGAGCACGCGCGAGGTCCGCTGCCGTCGGTCCTTCGGTTGCCAGGCGGTAAGCGGCCTTGGCTGCCGCCAGCGCGTTGGTAGCCTGCTCGAGTTGCAGCGCCTGCGCTGACATCCCGACGTCCGGGTTGCTCTTGACCCGGTCATAGGCTGCCTGTGCCTGCTGCACCGCCGCCTGGGCGTTGGCCAGCTCGGCCGCGGCCGCGGCCGTCGCATTGGGATCGGGACCCGCTTGCACCTTCAGCTGCTCGGCACGGGCTGCAGCCAGGGCTCCTTGCGCAGCCGCGATGTCTTCCGGCCGCGCGCCCGCCTGCAACTTGTCGAGCTGCGCCTGGGCGGCGTCCACATTCGCCTGGGCAGCCGCCAGATCCTGCGGGAGCGGCCCGGCCTTCAGCGCCGCGAGGCGCGCCCGAGCGCCGTCGAGGCTCGCCTGGGCCTGCGCGACGATAGCCTGCGCGGCGGTCTGGTCCAGCACGACCAGGGCTGCCCCGGCCGCGACGCTGTCCCCTTCCTTTACAGACACGCTCTCCACCCGGCCGCCGCCGGCGAACGCCAGTTCAGCCGTCTGCACGGGCGTGACCTTGGCGGTCGCCCTGACCGTGCCCCCGCGCAAGGCGGAGGCCGAGGCCGGCGCTCCCTGTGCGGCCGGGACGCTTGTGGGCGTGTCTGCCGGTGCCGCCGGAGCTGCGACCGGCGGCTGCCCGCCGATCGCCGTCGAGCAACCGGCCAGCAGCACGCCCGCCGCCATCATCGCGGCCAGCGCCAGCGCACGCCATGACCTGCGAACCATCAATCCCTCCCCAGCATCATTACTTGCCGCCGTCGTCGATCACGCGCCCGTCCTGCAGCCTGACTACCCGCCGGGCGAACTTCATCACGCGCGGGTCGTGGGTAGCGAACACGAACGCAGTTCCGGTCTGCTCGTTGAGGCGCCGCATAATTTCCATCGCCTGTTCGCCGTTGGCCGTATCCAGGTTGGCCGTTGGCTCGTCCGCCAACACAAGGATCGGCCGCGAGGCCAGCGCGCGGGCGACCGCCACCCGCTGTTGCTGCCCGCCGCTCATCTGATCCGGGCGATTGCCTGCGCGATCGGCCAGCCCGACGGCATCCAGCAGCTCACGCACTCGCTCGCTCCGCTCTCTGCCATTGACTCCGTTCAACAGCAGCGGCAGTTCGACGTTCTCGTAAGCGGTCAGCACCGGGACCAGGGCGAAGAACTGGAACACGAAGCCGATCTTCGCGCGCCGGAGATCGGCGCGTTGGTTGGCGTTGAGGCGCGTCACGTCCTGCCCGTCGATCTTCAGGGACCCGCTGTCCGGCCGGTCCAGGCATCCCATCAGCTGCAGCATGGTCGTCTTCCCCGAACCGGATGGCCCGACCAGGGCGGAGAACTCGCCGTCGGCAATGCTCAGGCTGACGCAATCCAACGCCCTGGTTTCCACCTTCCCGACGTGATAAGTCTTGACGATGTCTTGAAGCTCAATGATTGGCATGCTAACTTCCTTTGCAGAAGGCTCCGTCTCCTAAAGCGCGCGCAACGCCTCGGCGGGCTCGCGGTGGGCGGCAAACCAGGCGGGATAAAGGGCGGCCACCAGGATGACGACCAGCGTCGCCACGCTCAACCCGGTAAAGGTGGCCCCGTCAAAGTGCGAGTACATGCTTGTGCCCAGGGCAATGCCCGACGCAGCCGTGCCCATGTCACCCAGGTAGATCCCGGTACGAGACAGGTAGGCGACTCCGGCAGAGCCCAATCCAAAGCCGATGATAATCCCGGCCAGGCCCAGCATGGCTGCCTCAAGCACGAACATGAGCATGATCTGCCGCCCTCTCATGCCCAGCGCGGCCAGGATGCCCATCTCGCGAATGCGCTCGAACACGGCCATCAGGAGCGTGTTGGCGATGAGTACGGCCACAATCAGGATCACGATGAGGTCCAGGATGTAGTAGAAGGCCATCGCGAGCTGCATAGTCGTCATGAGCACGGCGTTGAGATCCCGGTAGGTCACGACGCTCAGGCCGGGCCCCCGCAGGGCCGCCGCCACCGTATCGGCATCGTCCTGCCGGTCGAGCAGGATCACCACCGCGCTGGCATGTCCCTCCGTGTTCGTGAAGGCCTGCGCCTTGGCCAGCGGCAGGAACACCGCGCTGTCGTCGTATGACGGCGTGCCGGTCGCGAACAGGCCGCGGATCGTGAACGTCGCCTGGCTGGCTTGCCCGTTGGCGTCGACGACGGCCAGGTTTATGGGCCGGCCGACGCCGAGGCCCAGGCTGTCGGCCAGGTGCTGGCCGACGTAGATCCCGTCGTGATCGCCGGCAGTCAGGAATTCGCCGGCCACCAGGCCCTCCCGGATAGGCGCGTAGAGCGCCGAGCTCGGGTCTATCCCGTACAGTTGCACCCCGGCCGAGTCATTGCCGGTGCTCAGGACACCGCCGGCCCAGAGCACGGCTGCCGCGGCCTTGACGCCCGGCAGAGCCGCCGCCCGCGCGGCCAGGGCCTCGGGTTCGCTGAGCAGGTCTTTCCACTGCAGGCCCAGCTTCTGGTTGTCGAAGGAGCTGGCCCGCACCTGCACGTGCCCGGTCTGCAGGCGGATGCTGTTCTGCAGCGTGCTCTCGATGACGCCGCCGATCAAGCCATGCAGGTTGATGAGCAGCGCCAGGCCGAATGCGACCGCCAACAGCGTCAAGATCGACCGTCGCCGGTTGCGCCCCAGGTCGCGATAGGCGATGATCCAGAGTTTAGCCAATCCCATAGCCCGATCCTCCTCGACCCATTGCACGCCGCGCGGCGGGTCCCGTCTTTCACACATGGTGCAGCGCCTGGGCCGGTTCTTTGCGCGACGCTTGCCAGGCTGGGTAGAGCGAAGCCAGGGCCGCGATGACCGTCACCGTGATGGCCCGGCTGATGAAGTCGCCGACGGTGACCACCGGATAGATGCGGCCGCCGAGCAGCGCGGTCGCTTCCCCCATGCCTGTGCTAACGGAAACGTCGAGCCCCTGGCGCGCCAGCAGCAGGATCAGCCCGGCGCCCAGCAGGCACCCCAGGATCGCGCCGATGGCCCCGATCATCGAGCCCTCCAGCAGGAACAGGCCCATCACCTGGCGCGCCTTGAGTCCCAGGGCGGCCAGCACACCCATCTCGCGCGTGCGCTCGAAGACGGCCATCAGCATCAGGTTCAGGATGCCGATGCTGGCGATGAACACCACCACCAGCCCGAAGAAGCTGGTAAAGGTGAACTTCAGGTCCATGGCCTGGGTGATCTCCGGTTTCAGACTTTTCCACGAGTCGATCTCGTAGCCGGGCAGGACGGGCTCCAAGGCCTTGATCACGGCTGCCTCCTGCCCTATACTCTGCAGGGAGATGCTGACTTCGGTTGCCTGGCCGCTCAGGTTGTACAGGCTCTGCGCCTCGGGCAGGGTCATGAAGACCAGGCCTTTCTCGGCATCTGCCAGCCCCAGGCTGTAGATCCCCACTACGTTCATCGTGCGCTGCCGCATCACGTCGTTCATGCTGCGGCCGACGAGGGTCAGCCGATCGCCCACGGCCACGTGCAGCAGGTCGGCCAGGCCCTGACCGATAAAGAGCGCGTCGCCGTCGGCGGCCTCCAAGAAGCGCCCCTGGCTCACGTTCTGCGCCTGAAGGTTGACCGCCGCCTCGCCGGCCGGGTCTATGCCGACGATCTGGACCGACGCGTTCGAGTCGCGGCTGATGACGATGCCGCTCGTGTTGATGCGCTCGCTGGCCGCGACCACCTGCGGCAAACCGCGCGCCGCCGCCACGACCGTGGCTGGGTCGGCCAACGGCAGCAGAGGCAGCCGGCTCTCCTGCGCCCGGAAGCCCGGGGCGTGGACGATCACGTTGCCCCCATACAACCGCACGGCGTTGCCGAACATCGCCTGATCGGAACCCTTGATCATGCCGTCCATCATCAGGAGCAGGATCACGCCGAGCACCATCGCCACCAGGGCGATGGCCGTGCGGCGCCAGTTGCGCCACATGTTGCGCCAGGCCAGACTAAACCACCTGCCCATTCAGTCGCCTCCCTCCAGAACTTTTTCGGGTCTTCCCAGGCCGAATTCCAGCATATTCAGCGCCTGTGTCAAGAGCCCCATCATCTCGGGCGGAATAACCAGCTCCCCACCCTTGGTCTCGAGCGGCCCGCCCTCGGCCGCGAAACGCTCCATCAAATACTTGCCGACGCTGGTCAGGGCCGAATCGAACACCACGGCGGCCAACTCCGGGTCGACGTCGGGCGATATGTCACCCTGGGCCACACCGGTGTCGACCAGCCGCCTGTAAAAGGCCAGGCTTTCGTCGCGCATCTTAGCCTCGAAAGCCAGTGGAAAGGTGCGTGCCTGCAGCGCCCGCAGCCCGATCTGGAACAGTTTAGGATAGGCAAACTGCAACTGCATGCTCATGCGCGTCCCCCAGCGCAGGTAGGCGAAGATGCCTGCATGCTGTGGGTCGGGCGAATCGCCGGACAGGAACTCCAGCTTGGCGTCCATCAGCAATCCCAGCAGGTAGGCGTACAGATCCTCCTTGCCCGAGAAATACTGGTAGAAGCTGCCCTTGGCGATCCCCGCGCGCGCTACGATGCGGGAGATAGAGACCGCGTCGAACTCGTTATCGGCGAACTCGTCGATCGCGATCTGCGTGATTTGCTCGCGCTTCTCCTCCGCTAGGTTGAAAAAGGTCTGGTTAGGCACGGCAGCCACCCCGCTACTAAGATGTGACCGATCAGTCATGTGACTGTCTGGTCACATGACTGATCGGTCACATTGTAATCGCAAACGAGGAAATGTCAAATTCGACGCACGATCTTTGACGGGCCAGGTCGACGGCGAGCAGCGACGGCACCCGTGCGTAGTGCGGTCGGCCGTTGCAGGCGGGGGCCCAGCGTGAGGCGCGAGCCGGCGGTCAGGCGCCGTTCTCTACTGCACCGGACGGCTGGGCCGCTCGCGGGCGAACTCGAGCAGATACAAGGGCTGACCGGCGGGATCTTTGATGCCGAAGACTTTGCCGAAGGGCAGCTCCCTGAGGGGCATGACGACCTCCGCTTTGGGCGAGAGTTCGTCGAAGGCCGCTTGGGCGTCGTCGACCAGCCAGTACACTTCTGGCTCGCGCCCGCCGCTCAACGACTCGTCGCTGGCGATGGCGAAGTTCTTGAACTGGACGTAAGTTGGCTGGTAGCGCTCGGCCTTGAGGCCGAGGACGCCTTCGTAGAAGCGCTTTGCGGCCTCCACGTCCGTCACGTATTCCAACACGAGTCCGAATTGTGGTTTATTGGTCACGACAGCATCCTCCTGGTTCCTACGCCTGCCGGGCCGTCTCCCCCGCCTGATCCTGCAGCGGTCGTGCCGGCGTACCCGCGTGACCGGTCGGGCAACATCCGCAGAGCGACAGGCCGGCCCGGCATCCGAGTTGCTAGCATTTGACTCTCCGACCGACACTAAAATAGAATAATTACAGGGAGATAAATATGCAAACAATCACTCCATTCCTGTGGTTTGACGATCAGGCCGAAGAGGCGATGAACTTCTACGTTTCGCTGTTCGAGAATTCGAAGGTTTTGAGCGTGATGCCGGGCCCGGGGGGCACGGCGATGGGCGGCATGTTCCAGCTCGACGGGCAGGAGTTCTACGCCCTCAACGGCGGTCCCGAGTACAGCTTCACGCCGGCGATCTCGCTCTACGTCAACTGCGAAACGCAGGAAGAAGTCGACAAGCTGTGGGAGAAGCTATCCGAAGGCGGAGCCAAAGACCGATGCGGCTGGCTGAGAGACAAGTACGGCCTGTCGTGGCAGATCGTGCCGACCGTTCTGGGCGAGCTGTTGGGGGACAAAGACCCCGAGAAAGCGAACCGTGTGCGGGAGGCAATGCTCAAGATGGAGAAAATTGACATAAAGGCGTTGCGCCGCGCGTATGAGCAAGGCTAGCGCATTCGGAGCTCCGGCCGGTCGCATCTCAACCGCCGGGCCGTAGGCCGCGCGAGGGCGCCGGCCTACGGCTACCCGTCCGCGGCATAGATGCTTCGGGCGTGCTTCGTCATCAGGCTGGCGAGTACCTTGGAGAATTTGATGCCGTGCAGCTGCAGCACTTCGGTCAACGGCAGCCCCGGGCTGGGGCCGAAGGCGGTGTTCGGGTTGGCGTCGGTGAAGTAGGGCGTGCCCGTCGCCACCTCGATGCGCACGTCGAACTTGGCGTAGTCGCGGCAGCGCAGCACTTCGAAGGCGTGCCGGGCATGCGCAGCCACCGCCTCGGCGATGGCAGGATCGGCGGGGGCGTAGTGGTAGCAGTCCGGCTCGCTGTAGCTTTCGAAGCTGGTGAAGGGATATTTGCGCTGCTCGCTGTCCTTGAAGACCTTCTCGCCGCAGAAGGTGTGGATTCGCTCGCCGTCGTCAAAGATCACGGCCGTGATCTCGGGTCCCTGGATGAAGCGTTCGACGACTACCGGCATCTTGTAGGTGTCGATCAAGGCGCCCGCCTGCGCTTCGGCCTCTTCGCAGGACTCCTTGACGGCCGCGTTGTCAATGCCGACGCTGCCGCCGCTCTCGTTGAGCTTCACGATCAACGGCAAGCCCAGGTCGTCGCGTATCTTCGTCCCGCGGCGCGTGATGAACTGGAAGGGCGGGGTGGGGATATCGTTGGCGTCGAGCAGCTCCTTGACCAGGTTACGGTCGTTGCCGATCACCAAGCCGCGCATCCCGGCGCCGGTGTAGGGCACGCCGGCCAGCTCGAGGGCGCCGGGGATCGACGTCTGCAGCGCGTCGCTGCCCCGCAGGGTGTCGACCAGGTTCAGGACGAGGTCGGGTTGGTCGACCAACAGCTTGGCCATGAAGTAGCGATCGGCCCGATAGGCCTTGGCTTTCACCCCCAGCTTCTTCAGCGCCGCGACGACGTCCTTGGCTCGCTGCTCCACCTCCACCTCGGCCTGGTAGGCCTCCCTGGTCGGGAACCACACGGCCTTGACGTGCGAGTACGCGACCGCCACCAGGCGCAGCTTCTTGTACATTTGCTTGTCGACCGCGAAGCGCGCCGGCCGCCGGGGCTCCCGGCTCTTGAGCTTTCGCGCCGCCTGGCTCACCGCCAAATCCGTCACGCCTGAGCCTCCCTTTCTGCAGCTTGAATCAAGAGTATTTTAACATACCCGGCGGGACCAGACAAGCGAGCGACCTATCCGGACCACCCGGGAGGCGCGCCAGAAGACCGCTGGACTGGCTCCGCCGGCTCCTCTACTGGTCTCACTCAGTTCCGTAAAGTGGAGAGCAGCCAGACCAGCAGTCCGATCAGCAAGACGGTCAGCGTACCGATCGGCAGGACGACGCTCCACGCCGCAGTCTCGCCGCGTGCTGACTGAACGACGGGGGTCAGCAAGATGGGTAGGCCCGTCAGCACCAGGAAGACGAGAAGGGCAGGCGCCAGCGTGAATGCGAGAGGCTTTCGGCTGAGCAACCATACGCCGGTAGCGATGACCGCCGGCAGGAAGAATGCCAGGTCGAGGATGTGGACGGGGTTGGTGGGCAGGTTCAAGTCGGCCGCGCTCTGAGTCGTGGTGCCGGCAAGCAGGGCAGGGATGTCTTCAGACAGCCAAAGAAGACCGAATAAGGCCGCCGTGATGATCAAGAACCAGGCAGTCAGTACTGTGGCCCGCCGTCTCCGGTAAGACGCCTCGACATACTCGTGCTCCGCTGCAGTTATGCCGCCGATCAAGGCGTACAAGCTGAGACCGAGCACTGCCACCCAGGGCAAGAACAGCGGCCCGAAGGGTATCGAGAACGTATAGATCACATAGTTGTAGACGGTGAATGTCAGCACGCCCAGCCATAGAAGATAAGCGCGCAGCGAACCACGCAACGCCAGAACCGCGACTATTAGCCATGCCGGCAAGACAACGGCAAGATTGGCGATATCCTGGGCCAGTGCCTGTGGCAAAAAGGCCGGCGTGAGGCGAGAGTAGATGCTGCTGACGGACAGAGCGACCACGTTGCCGATGGCTGCCAACAGGGCTGCCGCAATCGAGAGCCACAACCATATCGCGGAGTTGCGAAAAGGAGCGTTCGGTTCCACTTTGCTTGTCGCGTCTTGTGTTTTCATGGTCACTTCCGTAGCCTGCGGACCGCAGTCGTCACCTCAAAGTACTTGAGCTGAATGGGTTTGTCAAGAGTGGCCTCAGCCCCTCGGCCCGACGTTTTTGACTCCCTCGGCGCCGGATGTATAGTGCAACCAATGATTGGCCGCGGGGCTCTTTGGAGAGGAGCATCATGCCAGGCGATGTGGAACTGATGAACCTGTTCTGGTCTTGTTCCGGGCTGTGCCCAGGCGAGGGCGAGATCAGCCGCTTTGACTTCAGGGATCGGGTAGAGAGCGCCGCCCGGGCCGGCTTCCGGGGCATCGGCATTTGGCATACCGATCTGGAGCACTGCACCTTGCACAGGCCGCTCAAGGAGATGAAGGCGATCCTGGACGACAACGGCATGAAGTATGTCGAGCTGGAGTTCCTCACCGACTGGTTTCTCGACGGCGGGAGGAAATCGGAATCGGACAGCCGCAAGCGGAGGCTGCTGGAAGCTTCTTCGGCGCTCGAGGCCAAGCACGTCAAGATCGGGGACTTCTACCGCGCCGCCTGCCCCATGCCGCGCATCGTCGAAGCTTTCGCCGCCTTGTGCGCCGAGGCCGAGAACTACGGTGCGACGATCGGGTTCGAGTTCATGGCCAACGCCATGCTTGACAACCTCGAGGATGCGCTGGCCATGGTGCAGGCGGCCGGCGCCAAGAACGGCGGCCTGATCCTGGACATCGCCCATGTGGCGGCCCTGGGCATCACCGATGAAGCGATCAGCCGCATTCCCCTACCATACCTCATCAACGTCGAGCTCAACGATGGCGCTCTGCCCGGGAGCCCCAGATATGATCCGTCGCGAGCCAGAAGGTTTTGCGGCGACGGAGACTTCGACATCCGGGGCTTTATCGGCTGCATTCAGGCCATGGGCTACACAGGCCCCTGGGCAGTTGAAGTGTTCTCAAAGGAGCTCACGGGCCTGTCGCTGGATGAATTGAACTTGCGGGCCTTCCGATCGACAATGGCCCAATTCGGCGGTTCGTGACGGTCGCCCTCCGGCGGCTCGCGCGGAGCCTCGATAAATTGCAAATCCCACCCCGGTTGGGCTACAATGTCGCTGAAAGCACACTATATCACCGCGGTTGGTAGGGGCGTCTGCGGGGAGGAGATTGGGTTGACAACGCAGGATACTGACCCGGCGCGCGTCGTATCTGTCGAGCGCCCGGCGGGCGAACAAGGTGCACGCGATCTGGGGTCGCAGAGCCGGGAAACCGGCTGCGAAGCCATCGGGGCAGTTCCCTGGGGATCCCACTTCTGCCTCTTCTACCAGACGAAAGAAGACCTGCTCGACATTCTCGTCCCCTATTTCAAGGCAGGCTTGGAAGCCGGCGAGTTCTGCATGTGGGTCACCTCCCACCCGCTGCAGTCCGACGAGGCGCGGCAGGCCCTTGCGCGGGCCGTGGCCGGGTTCGAGGGCTACGTCGCGCGTGGCCAGATCGAGATCCTCGACTACAGCCAATGGTACACTCTGGGCGGCAGCTTCAACTCGGACCGCGTGCTCGCCGGCTGGGTCGAGAAGGAGCATCTGGCCTTGCGGCGTGGTTTTGCCGGGCTGCGCCTGTCGGGCAACACCTTCTGGCTGGAGTCGACCGACTGGCAGGAGTTCTTCGACTACGAAGCCGCGGTTGACCAGGTCCTCGGACAGTATCGGATGCTGGCCTTGTGCACTTATTCGCTTGAGAAATGCGGTGTGCCCGAGGTTCTGGACGTCGTCGCCAACCACCAGTTCGCCCTCGTCAAGCGCGCCGGCCGCTGGGAAACGATCGCGAGCGCCGAGCGCAAGCGGGCCGTCGAGGCCTTGCGCCTGGAGCAGGCCCGCTCGGTTGGCATGATGGAGAGCCTGCTCGACCCGGTGCTGCTCTTTGATGCCTCCGGCGCTTGCCTGCACGCCAACCCCGCCGCGGTGGATGCCTATGGTTTCGACCCCGCCGAGGCGTTCGAGGGCCCGGAGGGACGGGCCGCCATGGCCCGGGCCCTGTCCATCTGTACGGCGGACGGCCACCCTCTCGATCCCGAGCACTTTCCAACCTCGCGTGCCCTGCGCGGCCAGAAGGTGATGGGCGAGCGCTACTCAATGCTCGATAAGCAAGGGACCGACAAGTTCATCTTGGTCTCGGCCTCCCCGCTGCTCGCCGATGGAGTGATCACGGGGGCAGTGGCCACCTGGCATGACGTGACCGAGCAGGAACGCCTGCTGGCCGAGGTGCGGGCCCAGGCGCAGGCGCTCCGCGAGGCGCGTGACGACCTGGAGCAGCGCGTGGAGCAGCGGACGGCCGAGCTCGAGGCGATCTTTGCCAGCCTGCCAGACGCGGCTTATATGGGCGATGGCGACGGCATCCGGCGCTGCAACCGGGCGGCCCTGGAGATCCTGGGCTGCGACAGCATCCAGGACCTGTGGGATAAGGTGCCGAACCTCGCCGAAAAGATCCAGAACCGCTACGTGGACACGGACCTGCGCATCCCGACGGCCGAAGAACCGTTCGTCCGGGCGCTGCAAGGCGAGCCGGCGGTGCTGGAAATGGTCCAGCGCAACCTGAAGACCGGCCAGGACGTGATCGTGCGCAGCGCTTGCGCGCCCATCGTGACCAACGGCGAAGTGGTGGGCGCGGTGGCGATCAACACCGACATCACCGAGCAAAAGCGCATCCAGACCGTGCTGGCCGAGCAAGAGCAGGACTCGCGGCGGGCATCGCTCTATGCCCGCAACCTGATCGAGGCCAGCCTGGATCCCCTGGTGACCATCAGTCCCGAGGGCAAGATCACGGACGTCAACGAAGCCACTGAGCTGGCGACCGGCGTCTCGAGACGACAGCTGATCGACAGCGACTTTTCCAACTATTTCACCGAGCCGGATAGGGCCAGGGCAGGTTACCAACAGGTCTTGGCGCAGGGGCTGGTGCGCGACTATCCCCTTACGATCCGCCATGCCTCCGGTGGCGCCGCGGACGTGCTCTACAATGCCTCCCTCTACCGGGACGAAGCCGGCGACGTCAAAGGCGTGTTCGCTGCGGCGCGCGATATCACAGAGCGCAAGCGAGCCGAGGAGGAGTCACACCGCGCATCGCTCTACGCCCGCAGCCTGATCGAGGCCAGCCTGGATCCGCTCGTCACCATCAGTCCCGAGGGCAAGATTACCGACGTCAACCGTGCTACCGAGGCGGTGACGGGCATAGAGCGAGGCCGTCTGATCGGCACCGACTTCTCGGATTACTTCACTGAACCCGAACGAGCCAGGCAGGGATATCGCCAGGTGCTGGAGAAGGGCCTGGTGCGGGACTATCCGCTGACCATTCGCCACGTCGGCGGTCAGACCACGGATGTGCTGTACAACGCCACTGTCTATCGCGATGAGGGCGGGGAGATCGAGGGCGTGTTTGCTGCGGCCCATGACATCACCGAGCGCCGGCGAGCCGAAGAGGAGCGCGCCCAGCGCATTCGCGCCCAGGCCGCGCGGGCCGAGGCCGAGGCCGGACGCGAACGCTTGGAGGCGGCCAACAAAGAGCTGGAGGCCTTCGCCTACTCCATTTCGCACGACCTGCGATCGCCGCTGCGCGGCATCGACGGCTTCGCCAACATCCTGCTTACCGAGTACTGCGATCAACTCGATCCTGAAGCGCAGCACTACCTGGGCCTGGTGCGCGGCAACGCGGATCGCATGGGGGAACTGATCGACGACTTGCTCGCCTTCTCTCGCCTCGGGCGCCAGTCGCTGCAGAAGCAACCGGTCGTGGTCGCCAGGGTGGTCAGGCAGGCGCTGGACGAGCTGCAGGCCCAGCAGGAAGCGCGGCAGGTCGAGATCGTGCTCGGCGAGCTGCCGCGTTGCCAGGCCGACCCGGTACTCCTCAGGCAGGTCTTCGTCAACCTGCTGTCCAATGCTTTCAAGTTCAGCCGCAAGCGGGCGGCGCCCCGCATCGAGATCCGCGGCTGGCAGGAGGGTCAGGAGTCGGTCTACTGCGTGAGCGACAATGGCGTCGGCTTTGATATGAAGTACGTGGATAAGCTGTTCGGCGTCTTCCAACGCCTGCACTCGACGGAGGAGTACGAGGGCACGGGCGCTGGCCTGGCGATCGTGCAGCGGATCATCATTCGTCACGGCGGCCGCGTCTGGGCCGAGGGCCGTCTGGACGGGGGCGCGGCATTCTACTTTGCACTCGATGGAGTTAAAGCATGATTGAGGGTGCTGTTGAGATTCTGCTCGTGGAAGACAATCCCAGCGACGTCGAGCTCACACTGCATGCCTTCAAGAGGATGAACCTGTCCAACCACCTCCACGTCGTGCGCGACGGCGAAGAGGCCCTGGAGTTCATTTTCAGCACGGGGCACTACGCGGCGCGTGGCATCGAGAACAGACCCAAGCTGATCCTGCTCGACCTGAAGCTGCCCAAAGTTGACGGGATCGACGTCTTGCGCCAGGTCAAGAGCGATCCGCGGACGCATACCATTCCGGTGGTGGTGCTCACAGCTTCAAGACAAGAGCGCGACATCGTGGATAGCTACGAGTGCGGTGTGAACAGCTACATCGTCAAGCCGGTGGACTTCGGCCAGTTCGTTGAGGCGGCGCGTTCGCTCGGCATGTACTGGCTGCTGCTCAACCAACCCGCAGGAGATTGAAGGTGCCCGCCCTGATTCTGCTACCGGGCAGGCGAATGGCAGGTGAAGCCTGATGGACGCGCTGCGCGTTCTCATGCTGGAAGATGTTGCCAGCGATGCCGAACTGATTCAGTATCACCTGAAGCAGTCTGGGCTGAGGGTCGAGACGCGCTGCGTGCAGACCCGAGACCAGTTCTTGCACGTGCTGGCGGACTGGCAGCCGGGCTTGATCCTGGCCGACTATTCGCTGCCGGCCTTTGACGGCCTGGAAGCCCTCGGCTTGGCGCGCGCGAGCCATCCCGACGTCCCTTTCATCTTCGTTTCCGGGGCCATCGGCGAAGATCGGGCTATCCAGGCTCTCAGGGAGGGAGCGACCGATTACGTCCTGAAGGACCGTCTGGCGCGCCTGGTGCCGGCCGTCCGGCGGGCGCTGCGCGAAGTCGAGGAGCGCGAGGGGCGCCTGCAGGCCGAGCGCGTCGTCAACGCCACAAATGCCCTGCTGGCCCTCTTGCCCCGGCGCTTGTCACGTGCCGGCTACCTGCAGGAGGTCGTCGCCCTGCTGCACGACTGGGCCGGCTGCCGCTGCGTGGGAATCCGCCTGCTGAATTCTGAGCAGGAGATCCCCTACGAGGCCCAGGTGGGCTTCGACCGGGCGTTCTGGGAGGCCGAGAACTGGCTTTCGCTCCGGCACCACCAATGCGCTTGCGTGCGAGTGGTCAACGGGTGCCCCGAACCGCCGGACCTGCCGGTCATGAGCGCCGCCGGATCCTTCTGTACGCCGGATCTACCCCGTTTCCTCGAGCAATTGGACCCGCCGGAGCGTGGCCGGTACCGCGGCGGATGTGTGCAAGCCGGCTTCGCGACCATCGCCGTGGTGCCGTTGCGCTACGGCGAGCAGGTGTTCGGGGCGATCCACCTCGCCGACTCTAGAGCCCGGGATGCTGCCTGCGCCCGCAATGCGGCTCGTGGAAGAGGTGGCCCCGCAGATCGCCGAGGCGCTGCGCGGGCTGGACGTAGAGGACCAACGCCGCCGCAACCTCGAGACTCAAACCGTCGTCAACACGGTGCTCCAGCTCGCCAACCAGGAGCTGGCGCTCGACGAGCTGCTGAGCCGCAGCCTGGAGCTCGTTCTGTCCGTCCCCTGGCTGGCCGCCGAGCGGCGAGGCGCGATATGGCTGGTCGCTGCCGGCGGCCATGGCCTCAGCCTGGCTGCCTGGCGTGGCGCGCTGGATGCTGCTGAGCGGGCCTGTGCCGAGACCGTGGCGCGGGCCGGCCTCTACGGGCCGGAGACAGCGGGTGACCGGGACGGGGATCAGAAGCTTTTCCTGCAGGCGGGCGACGCCGCGCCCGCCTGCTACTGTCTGCCGCTGATAAGTGGCGCGCGCATGCTCGGCGTCTTGTCGGTCGGCGTCGAGGCCGGGCACCATCGGGATCAGCGCGAAGAGGACTTTCTGTGGCCGGTGGCCCACGCCCTGTCAGGCGCCATCTTCCGCAGGCAGTCCGAGAAGGCGCTGCGCCAGCGCGGCCGCCGTCTCGAGCTGCTGCACGAGATCGACCGTGCGATCCTGAATGCTCAGTCGCCGGCAGAGATTGCCCAGCCGGTGGTGCGCCAGGTCCGGGACATGATCTCCGCACAGCGTGTCTGTGTGTCGCTGTGCGACCCTCAGAGCCAGGAACTGGAGATGGTGGCGGTCGACGCCGGAGCGCCGGCGACCCTGGTGCCGGCCCTCAGGCAGAGCTTGGCGGAGTTCCGGGAGCTTTTCTCCGCCTGGCAGCCCGATGGGCTCGGCGAAGCGGAGGATCTGGCATCTCTCGCCGAAGCAAGCCCGGCTGCGCAAAGCTTGCTGGCCGAGCAAGTGCGCGCCTATGCCGCTCTGCCCCTCGTCGTGCACGGCGAGATCATCGGCTACCTGGCCCTGGGTGACCGCGAGCCTGGGCGATTTGCGCCGGAAAAGCTCGGGATCGTCCGGCAGGTGGCGGACTCGTTGGCGGTGGCGATCCAGAACGCACGCCTGTTCGAGCAGGCCAAGCTCAGCCGGCAGCGGCTGCAAGAACTCTCGCACCGCCTGGTCGAGATCCAGGAAGACGAGCGACGGGCCATCGCGCGCGAGCTGCACGACGAAGCCGGCCAGTCCCTCACCGCAGTCATGATCGGGCTCGGCCTGCTGAAGCAGGAAGTGCCGCCCGGCACGGTGGCGCGCATCGAGGACCTCCAGTACACAACCGATCGGGTGATGGATGGTTTGCACCGATTGGCCGCCAACTTGCGGCCGGCGAGCCTCGACAAGCTGGGGCTGATCCCAGCCCTGCGCCAGCACCTGGGAGAGTCAGGTCGACAGCATGGCCTGACGGTGAACCTGCTGACAGTTGGCCTCGACGAAAGGCAGCGTTTCGCGCCGGAGGCCGAAACGGCCGTCTACCGCATCGCCCAGGAGGCCCTGACGAACGTCGCCCGGCACTCGAAGGCCGGCGCAGTCGACGTTATCCTCACCTGCCACGCGCGCGGCATCAGCATGATCATCGAGGATAACGGCGTGGGCTTCGACGTGAACGAGGCCATGCAGCGCGGCCGGCTCGGGCTGCTGGGCATGCGCGAGCGGGCCGAGATGCTCGAAGGCCGCCTGACGATCGAGAGCAGCCCGGGCAGCGGCACCACCATCTTCGTGGACCTGCCCCTCTGACGAGCCACTCGGGCAGCCCCACCCCATTTCACAGTCTGTCATGCTGAGCGGCGCCATACGCTCAACACCGGTTGCGGCGTCAGGCAGCGAAGCATCTCCATCGGCCCCGCCCTATGCCCCGCCCCATTTCACAACCTGTCATGCTGAGCGGCGCCATGCGCTCAACACCGGTTGCGGCGTCAGGCAGCGAAGCATCTGCCCCTCACTCAGCACTTGCTGAAGCCGACTGCCCTCAGCTCCATCCCCAGCGCCTTCAGGGACAGGTTGATGTCCACCATGAAGGCGATCAGGCCGCTGATCAGGCAGCCCATGCAGACGACAAACACCGTCACGATCAGCCAGGCAATCTCCAGTCGCAGAATCGCCGTGAAGAAGAGGATGATGATCAGGAGCGCCGCCGCCAGGGCGCTGCCGGCCACCAACGCGATGGCCAGCCGCACCGTGCGCGCCCTCAGCCACAGCACGCACAGCTCCTGGTCGACCAGCCCGGCCTGAGCTGGGTCGGCCGTCAGCAGGAGCGGCGATAGCGCGCGCGTCCGATCGAGAATGCGAGCCAGGCGGTTGGTCATGCTCAGGATAAGCAGGCCGACTCCCGAGATCAGGATCACCGGTCCGATCGCCGTCTGCAGGATCGGGATCAATTCCGACACGGTGGTTAGGTGCACTTTCGGCTCCTCGGCATGGTGTCCCCTGGTGAATTCTACCACAGGATGGACGACAAGACATTTTACTCTGTAGCTACTGTAGCTATTGTTGCGTTGACAGTCCCGGCGTTCGGTGCTATAGTGCCGTCCTTTGGCAGAAGTGTAAGGAGAATTCCAATCCGTCGCCGGCTCCTCTACTCGACGAGCCGTACCCATGTCTTCGCGTGCCGGTTGTACTGTACCGAGGTCTTCTGGGCCCGGCGTAGCGCAACGCTGCGCCGGGCCCCCATCCTTACTTGCCTCGAGACTGCAGCCGATTCGCCCCTTCTCTCACAAATCACCGCAGGCCGTTCTGGCCACCAGACTGCAACGCGTCTCCCATCCCGGCGCCAGTCCCGGGATGCGACATGGATCACCCTGACTCCAGGAGGAAAGATCGAAATGGAACGCTCACCGGGGATGTCCCCACCCAGATCCGGCCGGCCAAGACCGGCCGCCCATCGCCAGCGCACCTGGCAGTTGATGCTGTACCTGGTCCTGCTGGTGCTGATCGCGGCCCCCATCGGCGCCGCCCCGGCCGCCGCCGCGCCCTTGCGCGGCGATCCCCCGCCGCCCCCGACGGCAACTGACGAGGTCGCGCTGGTCGAGTTCACCCTGCCGGACGCGCAGGCCGTCGAGGATCTGCTGGCGCTCGACCCCGACCTGGCCGAGTACGTCCGTCAGAACGACGACGGCACGGTGACCGTCAACGCCATGGTCACGCCCGAGCAGCGCGCGTATTACGAGTCGCTGGGCTATAAGGCCGGAGCCACGATCGAGGACAGCTCGACCTGGGCCGCGGCCAAAGCCGAGCGCGAGGCGGCCATGGCCGCCGAAAAAGCGGCCAAGGACGCAGCCCAGCACGGCGCGCAGGTCGCGCCCAATCTCGTGGCTCCCCGCGCCTTGGCAACTCCGCCCGAGATCACCATCCAGCGGGTCGACTACTTCACCAACTACGCCGGGCGGTTCCTGTCGGTCGAAGCCAAAGACTCCCTGGGTACGTACTCGGGAGGCCCGACCCTGGCGATGGCATGGAAGGAGGCAGGTGGTGACTACGGCACGCCGGCTGACTTCTCCAAGTTCGTCGACGACGGGCAGTACCTCTACCACCGCCAGTTGGTGCGCGTCGGCGCGGCCGGCTCGACGACTCCGGTGCCGGCCATGGTGCAGGTGGCTTCGAGCACCGGCGAGACCGCCGAGGCGCCCGTCGACACCTGGCTCGGCGGCGGCCTGCCCCCGCTGGCCGACGGCTACCTGAAGGGGTTCTTCACCTACTACCTGGACCCGGTCCAGGGCAAGGCGACGATCAACGCGTTAGCCGCGGAGTTCCCGAATCTGTCCGAGATCGTCGATCTGCCCATCGACACCCACGGCTATCAGCGTAAGTCGATGGCGATCATGAACGGCACGGGCGCGATCGGCTCTTCGCCCAGCGGCAGCACGGCGCAGTCGCAGTCGCTGGCCCTGTTCGCCAAGGCCTACGGCCAGGACGGCGGCAACGACGTCCAGGCCGAGTTCCTTGACCCTGGGGCGGGTGATTCCCCTCTGTCCGTCGGCGTGACAGGCAGCAAGCTATCGGTGAGCCTGGCCACCGATGCGACCGGCGCCCTGGCCAGCACGGCCGCGCAGGTGCGCGATGCCATCAACGCCGACCCGGCCGCTGCCACCCTGCTGACCGCTTACACCTGGAACAACGGCGCCGGGGGCGGTATCGTACAGCCACGGGAGCTGGTCAATCTCTCCGACTTCCTGAGCGCCCCCCCCGATTACCAGCGCGGGCCGTTCCACATGCAGGCCCTGCGCATCGGCAGCCAGCCCGCTGACACCTCGAAGGTTGGCGTCTTCATCTACTGCGAGCAGCACGCGCGCGAGTGGGTTACGCCCAACGTCTGCCTCGAGACGGCCGAGCGGCTGCTGCGCAACTACGCCATCGACCCTGCGACCAGGGACTTCGTCGACAACCTCAACATCATCATCGTGCCGTCGATGAACCCGGACGGCTCGCTGACTTCGTTCTTTGACTACGCCAACCAGCGCAAGAACATGACGGACTACTGCGATCCTGCGGCCACCAGCGGTGCGATGCCGTCCAATCGCAACTCGTGGGGGGTCGACATCAACCGCAACGGCCGGGTCGGCTCAGTTTATGACGGCTACGATGGGGCGTCGACGAACTGTACGAGCACTACTTACGCCGGACCCGCTGAGGCCTCCGAGCCGGAGACCAATAACCTGATCTATGTCGACGAGAACTACAACATCAAGTTCTCCATGAACGTGCACAGCTATGGCGGCTACTTCATGTGGCCACCCGGCGCCTACATTGCCGCCGGCCGCGTCACGCTTCCCGCGCCGAACATCGGCATCGAGAAGTACTTCTTTGCCGCCAGCGACAGGATCCTCAACCGGGTCAAGGAAGAGCGGGATACGGCCATCCTGCCGGCGCGCACGGGCGCGGTGGCGGACGTCCTCTACTCCGCGGCCGGCAACACCGCCGACGACGAATACTACAACTATGGGATCATCGGCTGGGACTTCGAAACGGGTGCCGACGTCTTCCGGTCCACCGAGACCGGCACATCCCAGACCGGAGTCGGCTTCCAACCCGGCTTCGACCCGGAAGGCAACGCCGAGGCGCTGGAGTTCGCCTCCGGCAACTACGGCCTGTTGGAGATGGCCCTCGCCTACGCCCAGGACGTCACCCCGCCGGTGGCCGATATCGTCCCGGACGGCGGGGCCTCGCCGGCGCCGATCCAGGCGACTTTCCAGTACGTCAACGAGCCTTCGGTGATCTACTACACGCTGGATGGCTCTACGCCCACGACCTCCTTGGAGCCCCCGACCACTACCAAGACATGGGAAGCGCAGGGGCCGCGGCTCCCAGGCGAGGTATTCGAGTTCGACGAGAACACCACGATCAAGTGGATCGCCAAGGACATCAAGGGCAACATCTCGGACGTCCGCTCGGCCACCTTCGTGATCGACGACGTCCCGCCCACGGTCGACCTCGTCTCGCCGGTTGAGGCCGTGACGCAGGGCGCCGGTGAGCCCGGCAACTACGCGCTCGACTCGGTCCAGAACGCCGAGTACACCTGTGCCGACGATAACTCGGGCGTGGCCTCTTGTGTCGGGCCGGTCGCGAACGGCAAGCCGTTCGACACCAGTTCGGTCGGCTTCCACACCTTCACCGTCGTCGCCACTGACATCGCCGGCAATGTGACGACGGTGAGCCACCAGTACAACGTCTACTGGCCGAACTGGAGCAGCTTCTACCCGCCGCTCGACAAGGGGACCGCTCCGAACGTGGTCAAGGCGGGCAGCTCGGTCCCGGTCAAGTTCAGCCTGGGCGGGTCCTTCGGGTTGGACATTATCGCCGAGGGCTACCCGCAGTCGCAGATGGTCGACTGCGATACGGGCGAGCCCACCGGCCCGGCCGAGCAGGTAGCGACCGCCGGCAAGTCAGGCCTGTCGTATGACCAGAAGACAGACCAGTACACCTACGTCTGGAAGACTGACAAGGGCTGGACCGGCACTTGCCGCCGGTTCGACCTCAAGCTGATCGACAACACTGTCCACTCGACGCTGCTCGAGCTGACCAAGTAGGTCATCTGGTTGGTCCATCGCTGGAGCTCCGCCACGCGGGGTGACGCAAAGCGGGGCTGAATCACAAACAGGAGCGCCGGTCACAGGCCGGCGCTCCTCGACTCTGCGCTCGGCACGGCTAGCGGTAGAAGTCGATCCAACCGATCGTGAAGCGGGAAGTGCCGCTGCGCAGGAAGTCCTGGGGCGCCTCCAGCTCGAAATAGCCGGCCTTCAGCGGGATGCTCGGCTCGCTGCCCGCCGGCACCACGACCTTGACCGCCATCCAGTAGGGACTCCCGGGCGTGATCTCCTGCTCGGTGCCGGGCTGCGCGCTTGGCGTCTGCCCCACGCCGGCCTGCACGGTCGGTGCCTGCGGAGTGAGCGGGTGCGTATCTGACGCTTGCGCCTGCCGCCGCAGCGTCTCGCTGGCCTCCGCCCCCGGCTGGCTCGGCAGCGAACCCGCCACCGTCACCCCGTCGTAGACGAACTCCCAGTGCTCCAGACCCCGCAGGTGGAAGCGCAGCCGCACCTGCCGCAGCGCGCCGGCGGACGCCAGTCGGACATACGCGTCGCCGATGCCGCCGGGGCTGTACACGTCGATCACCGCCGTGTCGCCCTGCACGGCGACCTCGACCTGCTCGCCGGACGTCGCATCCATGCCGGGCACCTCCACGGTCGCAACCTCCACAGGCAAAGGCGACGCTGATACCGCCGGCGCGCCGCCGGTCGCAGGCAGGGGCTCGCCGCTGGGGGGCACGGGCGCGCTGCCGGCCGGGAACGGGACGCAGGAGACCAGGCCCATCAGCAGCGCGCCGCATGCCAGGCCGCGCCCGAGGCGGCGAGGCACCACCGCTTGGGCTGCAGTCGCTTGCCGTCGAATTGGTTTCGCCATGGCACAATTATAACACAAGCCGCAATCTCATGGCCCCTCGGCCGGCGCCGGCTGCGCCGAGCCAGGGACCGCCCGCCCCTCATGCTGCACGACCCCTTTCACCCAACGCAGGCCGCCCCGGGTCCGAGTAATCCGAGTAGGTCACGCTTGTAGGATGCTAATGGCAAACACTAAGCGGCCAACTGGGCCAGACAGGCTAGGCTTGGTGGCCGGGTAGTCACAGGTCGTTCGGTCATCAGCCATAAGGCCGCGCGGCGCAGGTTGATGGCCATTGCCGTCAGAATGGCCTGTAAGGTGGTCTTTGCCGGCCCAATATAGCGGGTGCGCCGGCCGCCGTAAGCACCGGCGGTCAGCGCGACAGTGCCTTCGATACCGGCCCGTCGGGCGTACTCCTGCTTGAAAGCGGGCGTACGCTGGGTGCGGCGAGCGGCGACGATGGCCTCGTGATAGATGCTGAGCTTGAGGCGGCGCCCGTCCTGGTTCTGGGTACAGCGGGCGTGCAGCGGGCACGTCTGGCAGGTGCGTGTGGCGAACGTGATGTCTACCTCAGGCTGGCCGTGCTTGTCGGTGCCCAAACGCCAACTGCGGGAGCGCTGGCCTTGCGGGCAGACGGCAACTTGGGCCGCCCAATCCAAGGCGAAGCGGTCGCTGGTCAGGCCATCCGGGATGCGGGCCTGCCAACTGGCATCCGCCGCGATGGACCGCACACGTGGCACGGGCTCTCGACCAGGGCACGCCCGCTGGTATAGCCCGCATCGACCAGCTGGGCCTCGGGCGCCAGTTGGCGTTGCACCAGGCGCTCCTGGATCCCGGCCAGCACCTAGTCATCCGGCGTGGTGGCGGCGACGACAGCCACATCGGTGATCAGATGCGGCCGTTCGTGGTCACAGGTTTCGGTCAGATGCAAGGCATAACCTTCCCAGACATGGTCGCCGTGTTGGCTGCCCCGCACCTCGGCATCGTGCGGGGTCGCCAGGCGTGCGGCCGCCGGCAATTGTTCGCGCGGCCGCCAGTTGATCTGATCCGCCGTTTGGACCAACTGCTGCTCCCAGACCTGCTGCAAGATCACCACCTCCGGCAGGCTGGCGGCCCGGCTGGGTGCCTCGGGTTGTTGCAGCGTTTGCAGCAAGTGGAAACCGTCCGCGGCGACCGCCAGGGCCAGTTGTGCGCGTTGCTCGCTCTTGCGGGGCAAGCGCCAGCTGGTGAAAGGCTGGTTATAGCGCTCGTACCAGTGCGGCTACGCCACGCTGCGCAGCCAGGCCGGCCGATAATCGGCCAGCGCTTCCAAAGCCAGGCGCAGGGTTTCGGCCAACAGTTCCAGACGCGTCAGCGTGCGCGTCGCCGCCAAGACGTGCGTGCCGTCGGTGCGCTGCTTGCCACCCGCCTGCAGCAAGTCCAACTCAGCCAGCCGGACCAGCAGGCGATCGAACAGCCGCAAGGCCGCACCGTTGTGCAGCAAGCGCTCCCGAAAATCGCTGAGCAGGGAGCCATCAAAACCCGTATCGTCCAGCGCCAAATGCAGGGCGTACTTCAGATCCATGCGCGAGCGCACTGCGTCTGCCATCGCCTGGTCGGCCAGGTCTTCCTGGCGCTGGAAGATGACGGCTAATGCCAGCAAATTCGGCGAGAAGGCCGGAGCGCCGTCCGCCGCGTACAGATCGCTAAAGTCAACATCGTCAAACAGCGTGCCAATCTGGTCGCCGAGCACTAGATAGATGTTGCCTTTACGCCTGAAGGCTTGCTTGGCGATGCGCGCTGTTTCTTCGGGAATCGGCGGGATGGCGGTCGGGTGGAATGACATGGCGATCCTCCTAGCACTGACTGGGCTGGCTCGCCCCATCATACATCATCCGCCCCCCGCCGCTCACGCACTGCGGGAGCCTACTCTGGCCGTTACTGTTTGCCATTAGCATCCTGAAAGCGTTACGTGTCTTCATGCCTGCTAGGCATTCGATGATCTGGACTCTTTCTCTGCGTTCCTCTGCGTCCTCTGCGGTGAGGCGTTAATGCCCTACCGGGCATTTGATGATTTGGACTCTGTGTTCCTTTGCGTCCTCTGCGGTGAGGTCTCAGTGCCCTACCGACCATTCGCTGATTTGGACATTGGCGCGGCCTTGCCCCTGGGCGCCCATCTTGCCCTGCCTTTATCCGTCCCAGTCCCAACCCGCCCCCCGCCTTCCGTATGACAGAATACTGTCAGGTCTCAGTTCGACAACTATGATGACTGAGGATCACGCCGCAGGCGGTTGCTGCGCAAATCCTCGTACGGCCCCAATCACCATACCCGGACAGGCGGCATACCGCGTGGGAAAGGAGGCCGGCCTCGTAGCACACACATCAGTTGTACACCCTTGCGCGCGTCCAGGGAACAATGATGGATAGGCCCGTGCCTTCGTACCTGAGAAGGAGCAGTACGATGCCAAGCAATAGGAAAACCTTTACACTCGGTTTGGTCCTGATTCTGGCCATGGTTCTGGCGGCGTGCGCGCCCGCCACAACTGGTGCCCCATCAGGAGGAGCGGCTGCCGCGCCGACCACGGCGCCGGCCGTGCAACCGGCGGCGACCGCCGCCCAGCCGGTCGCGACGACGGAGACCGCCGCCCCCGCCGCGACCGCTGCCGCCCCTGCCGCGACCCAGGCCAGCGCCGCCCCCAGCGGTCAGGCGATGGAGCTCAATTTCTGGGGTGGGTGGACGGGTCCCGACCGCGACGTGATGGCGAAGATGGTTGACGACTACAACGCCAGCCAGTCCAAGATCCACGTCACCCTCACCACGCAGCAGTGGACCCCGCTGTTCGACAAGTTTGTCCTCTCCGTGCGCTCCAAGAACCCGCCCGATATTCTTGCGATGCACGGCCCCGACATCGCCCAGTTCGCCTCACAGGGAGTGCTGGAGGACGTCGGCGATGTAGTGAGCAAGGCGGGCTTCCAGGCCAGCGATTTCGCCAAGCCAGCCTGGGACGGCACGATCTACAACGGCAAGCAGTACGCCTTCCCGCTAGACCTGCACATGCATGCCGTCTACTACAACGCCGACATGCTGGCCAAGGCGAATCTGACTCCCCCCACGGGCGTGATCACGGGGACTGAGTTCCTGAAGATGGCCACTGCGTTGACCGTCGACAACAACGGCAAGCACCCGGGCGAGGACGGTTTTGACGCCAACAACATCCAGCAGTACGGCTACGCCATGTACACCAACCACCATGCCTTTTTCACTTTCTTCGCGTTGCTGCACCAACAGGGGGACGACCTGCTCAACCAGGATATGAGCAAGGTCGACTATCCCAACGATGCCGGCCTCAAGGCATGGCAGTGGCTGCAGGACTTGGTGTTCAAGTACCACGTCACGCCGCCAGGCGAGACCAACCCGCTGCAGGACTTCCTGAGCGGAAAGACGGCCATGCTGGCCGACGGCCCCTGGCAGATACCGGCTATGCAGGGCCAGACTGGGCTGAAGTGGGGCACCTTCCCCATGCCGCAGGTGTTCGACAAGCCGGCCGCCTGGGGCAGCGGGCACGTGCTCACGATCCCGGTCCAATCTGACAAGACGAAGGAAGCAGCCGCCGAGGAAGTGGTGACCTGGATCGTCCAGCACTCTGCCGAATGGGGAACCTCCGGCAATATTCCCGCTTTGGAATCTGCTCGGCAGTCGACAGAATTCACGTCGCTGCCGGGGCGGCAGGGCTTTGTAGATTCGCTGGCCTTCGAAGTGATGTTGCCTGGCATCCCGGCCGAAGCGCAGGCTTTCTCGTCGGCTGCCACGAGCCCGATCGTGGTTGCGTCGCAGGACATCGTCGTGCAGAATCAGCCGATCGGGCCGGCAATGCAGAATATGAACCAGGCACTCGACTCGATCCTGGCTACGCAATAGTCGCGAGAGCCCGCACCCCGGCGTGCGGCGAAACGCGGCTGCGCAGGTGACCCACCGCTGACATGCCCATTCGCCTGGTCCCGTTCGCGCAGGGCCGGACCAGGCGACTTCTCTTGACAGCCTGTGCAGGCATTCGAGTGAGCAAGCCGATGGTCGACGAGAGCGATGCCGGCGCTCAGGCGGCAGAGGCGCACCCGCTGGCCGCCGGCCGAAAGGCCGGACGGAGCGGGCTGCGGGGCCGGCACGGGCTGGCGCCGTACCTTTTCCTGCTGCCCTACCTGGTGGCATTTCTGCTGTTCCGCTTTGGCCCGACCCTGGCCGGCCTCGGCATCAGCCTGCTAAAGTGGAACATCATGGGCGAGCCGGCCTATATCGGCCTGCGCAACTACCAGAATCTGGTGCGCGATCCCCAGTTCTTCCTTGCCTTCAAGAACACCCTGTACTTCGTGTTGCTGACCGGGCCGGCCATGGTCCTGCTGGGGCTGGCGTCGGCTCTACTGGTCGACCAACCATTGCGCGGCAGGGTAGTGGCCCGCACTGTCATTTTCACCCCTTACGTCGTGATGTCCACGGTGGTGGGAGTGATCTGGCTCTGGATCTACAGCCGGGATACGGGCATTCTGAACTACTACCTGAACCTGCTGCACCTGCCGCGCGTGGCCTGGCTCTCGAACACCCATGCAGCAATGCCGGCCGTTTCCCTCGCCACCATCTGGTGGCAGATGGGGTTCAATATGATCATCTTCCTGGCCGGGTTGCAGGACGTGCCGCGAGAGCTGGAGGAGGCGGCCCTGGTCGACGGAGCCAACGGAACCGGTGTGCTGCGGCACATCACCCTGCCGCTGATCGCGCCCGCCACCTTCGTGGTCGTGATGCTAACCCTGATCAATACGTTCCAGGTGTTCGACCAGATTTACGTGATGACAGGCGGGGGGCCCAGCCTGGCGACGCTGACCTTGATCCAGTATCTCTACTACCAGGCGTTTCAGTTCTTCAAGCTGGGGTATGGATCGGCCGTCGCCTACATCGTCTTGGTGATCCTGGTACTGTTGGCGCTGGTGCAGCGGCGCCTGATCCCAGAGGAGTGAACGAATGACTTACCGGGGTTCGATCGGGCACGCCCTCTGGCGCTTGCTCCAGTACGCGCTCCTCCTCGCCGCTACAGTCCTCATGGCAGCGCCACTGCTGTGGATGGTCAGCACCGCCTTCAAGCCCGAGTCAGAGGTGTACGCCTACCCGCCGCTTTGGCTGCCGGGCGCTCCCACCCTGGCCAACTTCAATTCGGTGCTGGCGCGCTTTGCCTTTGGGAGGTGGTGGCTGAACAGCATCATCGCGGCGCTGGCCTCGACGTTGTTGGTGCTGCTGCTCGACTCGCTGGCAGCCTACGCGCTGGCCCGCATGCGTTTCCCGGGACGGGCTCTGATCTACACGCTCATCCTCTCGATGTTGATGGTGCCGATCCAGGTGACTATCATCCCACTGTATCTGGCTTTCAGCGACTCCGGCATGATCGACACGCTGCCGGCCATTTTCCTGCCCACTGTGGCCAATGTTACGGGGATATTCATTTTGCGGCAATTCTTCCGCACCATACCCACCGATCTCGAGGATGCCGCCGCGATCGACGGGGCGACCCAGATTCAGTTTTGGTGGCGCATCCTTCTGCCCCTCTCACGCCCGGCGCTGGCCTCGGTGGCCATAATCACCTTCATCAGTAGCTGGAATAACTTTCTTTGGCCGCTGGTGGCGTCCAACTCCGACAGGTCGCGTACGCTGCCGGTTGGCATCGCACAGTTTTTCGGCGCGGGCACCGGCGTCAGCGGCTCTGCACCACAATTCGGCATCTCGATGGCTGCCGCCTTGCTTGCCACCCTGCCGGCCGTCGTGTTCTTCTTGCTGCTCCAGCCCTACTTCGTGCGCGCGATCACCTCATCGGGGATCAAGGGGTAGCACGGCGAGCCCTCCCCGGCGGGCTCCGGTCGACGCCGGCCCGGCTCAGGGTATCGGCGCCAGATCGATCCCTACCTCCTGCAAGGCATGCCAGGCCGCGTCGACTGACTCTTCTGCGGCGTTGGGCTCCCGCCACGCGCCGTCAGCCGGCGGCGATCCACTCAGGAGCCATGCTGACGTGACGGATGGTCTGGCGCCGCCAGGTGTACGTCAACTGCAACAGCCCATCCTCAGCCTGGATGATGGCGGGGTAGGAAAACTCTCCCGCGCCGCCCTCGATCACGCGTTGCCAGGGCCAGGTGGCCCCGTTATCCGCCGACAGGGCGACGGCCAGGGGCGTGCGCTGGCTGGCGCTCGGGTTGTAGGCGAGCGCGATCCGTCCATCCTCAAGACGTGCCGCGTCGATGCCGCTGTTCGGATTTGGCAGCCCGGTTGGCGCAGCATGCGACCAGGTGCGGCCGTAGTCGTCCGAGGTGGCCTCGCAGATGCGGCCGATGCGGCGGGTTGCTCGCATCAACATCTTGAGCCGGCCCGGAGCATATTCCCACACGGCCGGCTGGATGACGCCTGCATGCGCGTTGGGTAGGATGAGTTCGCCGGTGCTGCCGTCCCAGGCCGCACTCGCCGCACCTGGACGATCCCACTCGGTTTTGGGCCAGGTGATCGGGCCATGCCGGCTCCACATCTCGCCGTCGTCGTGGCTGAGTTCCACCCAGCAGGCCCACGACGCCCAGGTCTCACACGACGTCCCGCACAGGATGTCGCCATTCGACAGGGTGATCGGCTTGTTTTTGGCGGGACCCAGCAGCCCCGGGGCCAGGTAGGTGGGGCTGCTCCAACTGTATCCTCCATCCAGGGAGCGGAGGTACGCCCCGGTCCATTCGGGCACCGACGCACCGACTTTGTAGAACAGCCAGAGCCGCGTTTGGCGGTCTCGGAACAAGACGGGGTTCCATAGCGGGACACCGGGAACATCGGCCACCAGGATGGGTGGGTCCCACTGCCCGCGCCTGTAGTGGGCCAGCCAGATGCCGACCGCCGGGTGACCTTCGTGCGGGCCACCAAACCACGCAGCCGCCAGCTCCCTGCCACCCGCTTCGACGATTGTAGATGCGTGACACTGCTTGGCCGGGATCGTCCCGGGCTCGAAGATGTTGCGCGACCGAAAGAACCGTTCCGCCATGCTGCTCCCTCTGGGCATCTGCCACCAGCAGCTCCCTTTCGGGTCAAGTGCAGGATTGCGCGTGCGGCCGGCACGAGTCTGTATCCGCCATGCCAGTCACGTATCTGTCGCAAGTCTGTCGCATCAGCCCGCCCGAAAGCTATTCCCAATTTCACAGAGTTGTGGTATTGTTATCATCAGAATGGCCCGCCTGAAGCAACGCGAGCGCTCTGACTCGGTCTCGAGGAGTAAGGGACAATGAAGCTATGGATTGATCCCAAGTTGTGCCACGGTGCCACCGGCCCGTCGGACTGCCAGGTTTGCTTCGACAAGCTCCTGCGCCACCGTCCCTGCCTGACCGGCTACGAGGACGATCGCAGCAACACCATCACCGTTTTCGTGAAGACAGAGTTGTACCAGACCTTTACCCTTCCTGCGGACGGGGCACGGGTGGAGGCAGGGGCCGCTTCAGGTCCGAATCCCGCCTGAAACCTGCGCCGGGGATCGGCTGAGGCGTCACCGGCCGCGGCTGTTTTTGGTACCTCGCTCAAGCGCCGTCGCGGATCGCTGCCGCGCGGGTCCCCCGCGCCACGCAGCAAGCCGGGCCCGTAGGGGCACACCGGATGGGAGTCCGATCCCCGGCTGCCCGAGGGCCTCAACGCGGGCGCGGCCGGGTAGAGGAGCAAACTCGACGCGTTGCCTCTCGACGGACTCGGCCGTCGCTGCATTTCCGGGAACTGGCCGGCAGGTGCTATACTCATTGCCGGCAAACGACACGATAAGCGCTGTATCCTTCCGGCACGATAACTCCCTCCCACCCAAGCTCTTTACCCGCCCCAATAGCCTTCGGCTTGGGCTTTGCGAACGCCGCGCCTTCAGATGGCAGCTTGCGTTCCGTGTGAGGGCGGGCCGGCAGTCGATCGGCCTCTCAAATGTACCCTCGCAGGGCGGCCGGTAACCGGACGGGACGGCGCGGTTTGCGCTCACGCTTTGCCCTGGGGGTGGTAAGATGGACTCAAGTCATGATCCGCAGAACCACGGGTCGAAAACGTTCGGCGAACGTATGCCGGCACCTGTGATGGCGGCGATAGTGACCGGCGTTTTTGCGCTCCTGACCGCTCTGACCGTCAACTATTTCCCGAACAGAGTTCGGATGGATGAGCTGAGGATCGGGGCGACACAGACCGCCGAGAGCCGGGCATTGCAGGCAACTGCGAGCGCGACGCCCGGCCCGGCCACCGCTGAAGCACCGGGAGTGCGCGCGCCTGCCACCCTCACGCTTAGCCAGCCGTTGCTAGCCCAGGGCGGGTCGCCGGACGTCACGGCAACGCTGCCCGCCTCTGCGCCAACCGAGCCGCCTGCTCAGCCGTCGCCGGCCCCGACGGCGGCGTCCGGGCCAGTGGAACTATTCGTGCCCACCGAGACCGCCCTGCCGAGCGCGACGAGCAGCCCCGTTCCGCCGGTGACGGACACGCCCGCACCGGCTGACACGCCAACCGTGCCCCCGTCGAGCACGCCCGCGCCTTCCGAGACGCCGCTCCCGCCGGCCACGCAGACGCCGCTCCCGCCGGCCACGCAGACGCCGGCTCCGGCGGACACAGCCAGTCCCACGCCGACCGAGACCGTGACGGCGACGCCAACCGAGACGCCGTCTGGTTGAGCGATCGGGCGAGCCGCGGAGGCCCGGGGACTGGGTTCAGGCTGGCGAAGGGAGGAAACATGGTTTCGACCGCCACGCCCGCGCGCTGCCCGGAATGTGGAGCGCCGTGGCCGCCAGGTGTCACCTGCCAGGATCGCTTCCATCAACTGCTCGCCTGGGAGTTCGAGAACCCGGCCTTGTTCGCCTTCCATCACCTGACCGTCCTCTGCTACTATCTGCAGCACCCCAGCCTCTATTCGCCCGAGGGACTGGCGGGCGCCAAGCAGGCCCTGGTCGACTTCCTCGTGCGCGGTCTCAGTCCGGCCCAGGTGCGGGCGGCTGAGCGCGCCGGCGCGGAGTCGGGCCGGGGCAAGCGCAAGATCACCGGCACCACCGCCAGGCACGGGGTCTATCGGGAAGCCGTCGATTGGCAGATGACGGTCGCCGACGTGCTGCTCGGCGGCATGGACGAGTACCCCGAGAACGTGTACGCCTGGGCCCGCTCGATCCTGGAGGCGCTCGAAGCCTCGGGGGACCTGGCCTGAGCCGCCGCATCGGCCTTGCAAGATTGTTGCAAGTTTGCAGAATCCTCTTGACAAACGGCAGCAAAAGTGCTAGCTTGTTGCTGCAAAATCGTTGCAAACCTCGCCAAGAGCAGCCGCGCGGCGACAGGAAGTGAGCGCCAGCGCTCACGGTGGCCGCCGGTATCGCTGCTCCCTTCTCAACACCTGGTGCGCCATGGCGACAAACAACGGGCGCGTGACCTTACGCGATATCGCCCGGCAGGCCGGCGTTTCGACCGCCACCGTCTCGCGCGTTTTCAACGAGTACCCGTTTGTCGACGAGAGCACGCGCGACGCCGTCAGGTCGGCGGCGCGTGCCTTGGGCTACCCCATCGAAACGTCCCGGCGCAACCTGCCGCCTGCCCGCTTCGTCCTGTTGTTGACCCGCGCCCGACTCGAACAAAGCTCCCTGGGCAATCCATTGTTCGGCGGCATGCTGGAGCATCTGCTCTCGGCCGGCGCGCAGCCGGTCCTCGCCCAGCAAGGGATCAACCTGCGCCTCGAGACCACCTATATGGCGCCCGAAGAGGCGCCGCAATATGCGGCCGAGGCCGGCGTGGCCGGCCTGCTGATGTCGGGCGGCGTGCAGGACCACGCTTTCCTGCGCCGCCTGCAAGGCTTACGGGTCCCGTTCGTGGTTGCAGCCGCCCCGCTGTACGCGCTCCCGGTCAACTTCGTCAGCCCTGACTATGCGCGCGGCAGCGAGAACGCAGTCGCCCACCTGGCCGACGCCGGTCGCCGCTCGATCGGCATTGTCAATGGCCCGCCGGCTACCGCTTCCAGCGACGAGAAGTTGCGCGGTTATCGCCTCGGCCTCGCGTTGTCAGGGCTGGCCTATGACGAGCGGCTGGTGGTGGTGGCCGAGGAGTTTGACCCCGACTCAGGCCGGGCGGCGACGGCCCGCCTGCTCGCGCGGGCGCCCGAGGTCGACGCCATCCTCTATGCCGGCGACGAGCTTGCTTTTGGTGGTTTGCGCTGCCTGAAGGACGCCGGCCGGCGGGTGCCCCAGGACGTCGCGGCGATCGGCTACATGGATTATGAGATCGCCCGCTTCTGCGAGCCCCCGCTAACCACCGTGCGCGTCGACCTGCCGCGCGTCGGCGCGATCGCGGCTCGCCGCCTGGCCGACCTGCTCGAGCGGCCCGACGACGATGCCTGGCACGTCTATGTTCCGGTCCAATTGGTGATAAGAGGATCTGCCTAATTACCCATTCAGTCACATTGGAGGAAGATCGATGGAGCACAACTCGAAGGATCGCGTATCGCGCAGAGACTTTCTGAGGATCTCTGCCCTGGTCGCCGGCAGCGCTACCCTGGCTGCCTGCGGTTCGAGCCAGCCGCAGCCACCTGCCGCCCCCGCGTCGTCGGGCGGCGGCGCGGCACCGGCCCCCACTGCTGCCCCTCAGGCCGCCGCCGCACCCGTCAAGCTGCGCTGGTGGGGAGGAGTACCGGATGTCTCCGGTCCCAAGGCTGCCGCCGATGCCTGGAACAAGGACCATCCCGATACCCAGGTCGAATATGTGCAGTATTCCAACAACACCGAGGGCAACATCAAGCTCGACACCGCCCTGCTGGTGCCCGACGAAGTGGACGTGTTCGTGTCGTACGGCCTGGTGCCGTTCAAGAAACGCGCCGACGGCGGGCTGGTCGAGCCGCTGGACGGCTATCTGAATGGGTTTGACCTCGACAAGGAATTCGGCAAGGCCGAGACAAGCTGGGACGGCAAGACCTGGTGCATCATCGCCAACCTGCAGCCCTTCCTCGTCTACTGCAACAAGCAGGCCTTCGACGAGGCCGGCCTCCAGGTGCCGGCTGAGTGGACCTGGGACCAGTTTGCCGAGATCAACACCAAGCTCACCAAGGGCAGCGGCGCTAGCAAGCGCAACGGCTCCTGGGTAGATCTGGCCGACGAGTGGGTGCAGTGGCTCAAGGGATACGATTTCCAGTACAAGGATAAGTGCACCACCAATTTCGACGATCCGCTGTACGAATGGGCCTACAACCAGAAGGTCAAGTTCGAGCTGACCGACAAGACCTCGCTGCCAACGGCCGATCAGTTGGCCGGCAAGCTGCAGGTGCAGAACGAGTTCCTGCAGGGCCACGTCGCCATGCTTTTCGTGGGCTCCTGGGTCCTGCGCTACATCAAGGACCTCAAGAACTACCCGCACGACTTCCTGACCACGTTTGCCCCGGTGCCGAGCAAAGCCGACCAGCCCTATACCGCCCGCCCGGGCAACTGCGACGACCGCGTGGCCATCAACAGCAAGGCCAAGAACAAGCAACAGGCTTACGACTTCATGAAGTGGTGGACGACCGAGGGCTACATTTACATGACCCCCTATGGCCGCACCACCCGCTGGAAAGGCCGCAATCCGGAGGACTCCGCCAAGGCGTTGTTGAGCGACTTCCCGGACTATGAGAAGTACTTCGACGTGGATGCCTACAAGCGGGTCATGTTCCAGACCTACGCCGACCTGAACTTCGGCATCAGCACGATCACCGCCGGCCGCGCCGAGATCGGCGCGGTCATCACCGAAGAAGGCAACCGCATCTACACGGGCGAGGTCAACGTCAAGGATGGCCTGGCCAACATGAAGAAGCGCGCCGACGAGGCGTTAGGCAAGGTTTGTAGCTAACACGGCTGGGCGGCGCAAGGACGCCAGCCGGCTCGCGTCCTTGCGCAGGCCCGACGAGCGACGCCCAGCGCGTCTCCGCACCCGCTTCGTCCTCCCTGGAGGGAACAATGACAACTGCGGCTGGCTCGTTGAGCCCGGTGCGGGCCGAGAGGAAGCCGATGAGCAGAACGGCCCGCCGCGAGGCGCTGTCGGCCTATCTGTTGATCGCGCCCAACCTGCTCATCTACATGGTGTTCACCGTCTTTCCGGTCGTCTTCTCCTTGGTGCTGGCCTTCACCGACTGGAACTTCGTCTCGGGCCTGCAGGGGATCAAGTTCATTGGCCTGGGCAACTTCCTCAACCTGCCAACCGATAGCTGGTTCACCGCCTCGCTCAAGAACAACCTGGTCTTTGCCCTGGTCGTGCCGTGCAGCATGACGGTGGGCCTGTTTTTTGCCATCCTGCTCAACAACTTCTGCCACCTGCGCTCTCTGCTGAGGGCCATGATTTTCATGCCCTTCATTTCCAGCGCGGTAGCCGTGGCCGTCGTGTGGCTGGTCATCTTCCACCCGACCCTCGGTCCGGTCAATCAGTTCCTGATGGGCATCGGCATCGAATCGCCACCCAAGTGGACGGGCCAGGCCGCCTGGGCGCTGCCCACCGTTATGTTCGTCACCCTCTGGTCCGGCCTGGGCTACGACATGATGATTTACCTGGCCGGGCTGCAGGGCATCCCCGCCGAGCTTTATGAGGCCGCCAGCATCGACGGGGCCAGTGACTGGAACGCCTTTCGCTTCATCACCGTGCCGCTGCTCTGGCCGACCACCTTCTTTCTGCTGGTCACGGGCATCATCGGCTCGTTCAAAGCCTTCGCCCTGATCAACGTCATGACGCAAGGTGGTCCCGGCACTGCCACGACCATGCTCGCCTTCTACGTCTACCGGGCCGGCTTCGTCTTTTACCGCATGGGCTACGCCTCGGCAGTGGCCTGGGTCCTCATGGTGCTGGTCTTCTTTATCACCCTGCTGCAGACCTGGGGCCAGAGCCGTGTCAGCGAGTACCAGTTGTGAGGAGCTTGCCATGACCGCCACCACGACAACCGCTGCTCCCACCGGCTTTCACACCACCCGCAAAGGGCGGAGGGCCGTTCTGCGCATCGTCGTCACACTGATCGTGCTGGGCTTCGGCCTGCTGATGATCGTGCCGTTCCTGTGGACGCTCTCGACGTCTTTCAAGCTCGATATCGACGTCTTTTCCTATCCCATCAAGTGGATCCCGCCCGTCTTCACTACCGCGCCCTACCAGCGAGTGTTGGGTGGAGAGATCAGCGCCTCGCGCGCTACCCCCTTCATGCGAGCCTACCTGAACTCGACCGTCGTCACCCTCCCGGGGGTCATCGGCCCGCTGATCACCAGCACCCTGGCCGGGTTCGCCTTTGCCCGCCTGCGCTTCCCGGCCCGCAACGTGGTGTTCATCCTGTTCCTGGCCACCATGATCATCCCCGAGCAGGTGTTGTTGATCCCGCGCTTCATGCTCACCAACTGGTTCCACCTCTACAACACCTACTGGGCCTTGATTTTGCCGTACATGACGACCGCCTACGGCACCTTCTTTATTCGCCAGGCCTGCCAGACCATCCCTCAGGACCTGTTCGACGCCGCCAAGATGGACGGCGCCCACGTGCTGCAGCAGGTCTGGCACGTGGCGGTGCCGGCCATCGCCCCGCAACTGGCGGCCCTGGCGATGCTGCTCTTCGTCTGGCGCTGGAACGACTACGCCCTGCCGCTGGTGTTGATCACCCGGCCGGAGATGTTCACCGTGCCGGTGGCGCTGTCGACCTTCATCGAGGACCACGCCAACATCAACTACGCCGCCCTCATGGCCGCCACGGTGCTCAGCACGGGTCCGATCCTGGCGGTCTTCGTCGCCGCCAACCGTTTCTTCGTGCGCAGCGTCGTGACGTCGGGCATTAAGGGCTAGCCAGAGTGCGACCGATTGGCAAGCGCCGGGTGGCGCCAATCCGTCGCCTTGGGGGACGAAAAGGACCGCCATGAACGGACGCGAACGCCTCTTTGCCGCGCTGAGCGGCCGGCCGACCGACCATGTGCCGATCTGGCTGCTTTTCCCCTATCACCGCACGGGCTACTACGGGGACGTGCGGGGCGAGCCGTCGTACCGGCCGGTCTTCGAGGCCGCCAACCAGTATGCGATCACCCTCGACCGGCGCAACCCCGGCGTGCCGCTGTTTGCCCCCGAGGTCAAGGCGTGGACCGAGGACACGCACGACGACGGCGACCAGGTCGAGCGCGAGTGCCTCGAATACCGGGGCCGGCGGCTGGTGGCCGAGACGCGCCGTGGCCGTTGGGGGACGACCGTCAAGCGCCTGCTGTGCAGTGACGACGATCTGGAGTTCTACTGCTCCCTGCCGCTCAACGTCGACCCGACGCGCATCGAGGCCCAGCTCGACGCCCAGATGCCCCAGTATCGGCGCGAATGCGCCGAGTTCCCGCTCGAGCTGGGCTCGATGATGCTCGACCTCGGCGAGCCCGTCGGCCCGCTCTACCACGCCGCCAAGCTGGAGGAGTACGCCGTCTGGTCCCTGACCCACCCCGCCCTGATCGCGGATTGGTTCGAGCGGGTGATGGTCCAGAAACGCCTGGTCTATCGCTACTTCCTCGAACGGCGGGCGGCGGACGTCTACTTTCTGGTCGGCAGCGAGCTGGCCAGCCCGCCGCTGGTCGGCCGGACGACCTTCCGGCGCTGGATCGTGCCCTACGCCGGGGAGCTGATCGAGCAGATCCACGCTCACGGCTGCAAGGTGATCCAGCACTACCATGGGCAGATCAAGCTGATCCTGCCCGACTTCCTCGAGATGGGGCCGGATGGGTTGCACACGATCGAGGCGCCGCCGGTAGGCAATTGCACGTTCGGCGAGGCCTTTGAGGTGGTCGGGGATCGCATTGCCCTGATCGGCAACATCCAGTATGACGTGTTCGGCAGCCTGACGCCCGGCGAGATGCGGCAGGCCACGCTCGAGGTGCTCGACGAGTGCCGCGGCCGGCGCCTGATCCTGTCGCCTTCCGCCGGCCCCTACGAAGAGCGCATCTCGCCGCAGATGGTGGAGAACTATCTCGTGTTCCTAAAGACCGGCTGGAATTATCGCTGAAGCTTGAGCAAGAGGAGCTTATGGACGGCACGACTCGCTTTGATGTTATCGAGCATGAGACCGACCTGTGTGTGGTCGGCGGGGGGATGGCCGGGCTGTGCGCGGCGCTGGCTGCAGCCCGCCACGGTACCCGGGTGACCCTGATCCAGGACCGGCCTGTGTTGGGCGGCAATGCTTCTTCCGAGATCCGTATGTGGATCTGTGGGGCGCGCGGGCCCGACAACAAGGAAACCGGCTTGCTCGAAGAGCTGATGCTGGACAACTACCACCGCAACCCCGAGCTGCGCTACCCGCTCTGGGACAGCGTGCTCTACGACGCGGCCGTCTCGGAACCGAACATCAGCCTGCTCCTGAATTGCAGCGTCAACGACCTGTCCATGGACCGAGCGCGCCTCGCCGGCGTGCGTGCCTGGCAGCTGACCACGCAGACCTGGCACGTGGTGCGGGCCAGGTTCTTCGCCGACTGCTCGGGCGACTCGATCCTGCGCATCTCGGGCGCCGACTACCGCTGGGGCCGCGAGAGCCGGGCCGAGTTCGGCGAGAGCCTCGCCCCGGCGGTTGCCGACCGCAAGACCATGGGCAATTCGATCCTGCTCCAACTGCGCGAGGTGCCCGAGGATCAGCACGTCCCCTTCATCCCGCCGCACTGGGCCAGGCAGTACCACGACGGCGACCTGCCGAACCGTCCCCTCAAGCCCGAGGGCCACAACTTCTGGTGGCTGGAGGTGGGCGGCCTGGGCGACACGATCCGCGATACCGAGCAGAACCGTTCCGACCTGCTGAGCATCGGTTTCGGCGTTTGGGCCTACATCAAGAACCATCCGGACGGCCGCGGCCGCGGCTGGGAGCTCGAGTGGATCGGCTCGCTGCCGGGCAAGCGTGAGAATGTGCGCTACGCCGGCGACCACACGCTGACCCAGAACGACGTCCTCGCCGAGGGGCGTTTCGAGGACGTCGTCGCCTACGGCGGCTGGCCCATGGACGATCACCACCCGGCCGCGATCGACTATCCCGGCCAGCCCACCATTTTCCACAAGGCGCCCTCGCCGTTCGGCATCCCTTACCGCTGCCTCTACTCGCGCAACGTCGAGAACCTGTTCTTCGCCGGGCGCAACGTCTCGGTGACGCACATGGCGCTCTCGTCCACACGCGTCATGGCCACCTGCGCGCTGCTCGGTCAGGCCGCCGGCACCGCCGCCGCACTGGCCGTCGCCCACGGCACCACACCGCGTGGCGTTTACCAGCACCACCTGGGCGAGCTTCAGAACACCCTGATGGACGATGACTCGTGGTTGCCCTGGTGCGTCCGGCCGATGCCCGAGCTGACCCGGCAAGCCCGCTTCACCGCCTCGGCCGGCGACCCCGAGCCGCTGCGCAACGGCGTCGACCGTCCGCTGCACGGCGGGGACAACGGTTGGTGGGGAGAAGCCGGCGCGACGTTGGAATACCGCTGGGATGCGCCCGCCCGGCTCAGCCGGGCTCGCTTTGTGTTCGACAGCGACCTGCACGCCACTAAGCGCATGCCATGCAGCTATCCGCTCAAAGGCAACCGGGTCAAGCTGCCCGACAACCTGGCCCGCGCCTTCGAGCTCCACGCTCTGGACTCGGCCGGGCAGTGGCAGGTGGTAGCCCGGGTCGAAGACAACCACCAGCGCCTGGTCAAGGTGCCGCTGGGGGTCGAGACGAGTGGGTTGCGTTTCGTCGCCCGCGAGAGCTGGGGGGGCGGCGGGTTGCACCTGTTTGGCTTCGACGTCAAGTAGTCGGGCACGACTCTCGGACGCGCCGGCGTCGCACGGCGCGCTCCGCTCAGCCTTTTGTTCACGGCGCGCCGAACCGCACCTCGGGGTAGTTTGGCGCCGGGCCGCCCAGCAGCGCTGCCGGCCTCCCGCGCAGGTACTGGTCGAAGAAGGCCGCGACGTAATCGGTCGTGATCTGCAGCCCGCGCCGTCCGTCGATCGAGCCCAGCATCTGCATGGGCTTGAGAAGCGGTTCGTACAGGACCGCGTAATCCGAGAAGTTGAAGTGGCGTGCGCCCACGAGGGTGAGTTGGTAGATCGGGCCGGTCGAGTGGCCGAGAAGCGTGCTCATGTCCCTGCCGGCTTGCTGCGCGGCCGCTCGTTGAGCGGGTGTCTGCCATGAAGGCGGAACGCTCCACATGAACAGGAACGGCCGGTGCAGGCCGGCCTGGATCACGTCCCCATAAGGGAACCCGTCCAGGTCAACGCCGGCCCTGCAGCGCGCATCCAGGTGGCAGGTCTGCGCCGCGCTGGCCCCGCCGAACGAGTGTCCCATGACGCCGATGGCATTCAGATCGAGCCGGCCCGTGAACCGGCCGCTCGGGTCGGCCGCGTTCACTTTCTGCAACTGATCCATGACGAAGCGGTTGTCCGCTGCCCAGACGCCGACGAGCCTGTCCAGCACTGTCTTCGCCTCCGCAGGTGGCGCGGAGTCCGCGACCGTCCCCGCATCCGTGCGCTCCGCTACCCGGCCGTCGGGGAAGACCACCACGTTCGAGCTGTACGTCGGCGTGCTGGCGACCACTACGTAGCCCCGGCTGGCCAGATCCTCGGCCAGCGTCGTGTAGTCAGGGGCGATCGGGCCCAGCCCCGGCTGCATGACTATCACCGGGTACGGACCTCCGGCCGCGGCCGGCGCTGCATCTGCCGTGGCGTGGTCCCGCACCCGCGCCAGATTCTGAACCAGCAGAGCCGAAGCTATCCCCCGGCTGCGTTCGACTGCCTGCCGCCAGCGATCGGGCAGGTAGGGCGCGGCCGCGCCGGGCTCGACGGCCGGCGCGGCCGGGTACCAGGCCCAGACCACGAGCTCACGCGGCCCAGCAGCGTCTGGCGCTAACAGCTCGGGCCGCGTTAGATCGACCCAATCGAAGGCTACGCGTCCGACCGGATAGGGCCCGGCCGGTTGAGGCAGGGTCACTTCCAGGTTGTGGCGGACCCAGCCATATGCGCCGGCAGCCAGGCCGGCCACTGCGCCCAGGATGGCGAACAGGGTGACCAAGCGTATCACCCGATGCAGCTTGGAGTAGAGAACCATCACATTGATTAACACCGTCGAGGGCGCCAGATGTGACAGGCATCGCTCCCGGCCGACAAGTGGAAGACGGCCCACCTGAGACAAATGAGACGGGCCGGTATAGTCAGGTAGACTCAGTCAAATTCAGGAGGTGCACGGTGGACTATGACACGTTTCTGGGCCAGGTGATGCAAGGCGCCAACCTGGAGACCACAGGTGACGGCCAGCGAGTGATCCGGGCCGTGATCGAGACCCTTGGCGAGCGCTTGGGCGACCACGAACAGAAGGATTTGCAGGCACAATTGCCTCAGCAGATGAAGGGCTGGATTCACCAACGCGCCAACGGCGAGCCGTTCCCGGTGAACGAGTTCTATCGCCGCGTGGCGGTCCGGGCCGATCTGACCGAGAGCCAGGCGGAGGCCGACACGCGCCACGTGCTCGGTCACCTGCGCGACGCGATCTCAGGTGGCGAAATGCGCGACATATTCGAGACCTTGCCCGAGGACTATCGGAAGGCGTTCAGGGAACCACAAGCCGCTTCGGGCGAGCGCTAGGCGCTCGCCCCTGGCGCGCGACACCGAGGTGCGGCCGATCGGCACCGGGCCTAGCTCGTACATCGGTGCGCGCCTCACTGTGTCGCGGGACCTCTCGCGATATCCTACAGCGCAGCGGTTGCGGTCCCTCGCCGGCGGTTTCGGCGACCAACAGAAGAGGAAGCGCGTGGTGACGGTCGAAGAGATGAATTCCTGGAGCAGCGGCACGCTGCCGGGCTTGATCGGCGTCGAGATTAACAATGTCGCGGCGGGGCTGGTCGGAGCCCGGCTGCCGCTCCGACCGGAGCTGATGGCTCCCAATGGTTATCTGCACGCCGCCAGTGTCGTCGCGTTGGCGGACACGGCCTGCGGTTACGCTACGCTGGCGAACCTCCCGCCAAACGCCCGGGGCTTCACGACGATTGAGCTCAAGACCAACTTTCTGGGCACGGCGCGGGAGGGCGCGATCATCTGCGAAGCCCGCCTGGTCCACGGTGGTCGCACCACGCAGGTCTGGGATGCCGAGGTGCTAGACGAGGCAAGGGGGCGCGTGATCGCTCTTTTCCGCTGCACTCAGCTCATCCTCTACCCGGCCTGATGCCCCGAATGCGTGCCGTCTGTGTCCTCAGCTACGCCGCTCACTCTGACCTTCGCTTCAGCAAGCCAATCACTGCGCCAGTCAGCAGGCCCGCCACCACACCCAATACGCTGCCAAACAGCAGATTGTCCAGCAGCATCAAGCCGAACAGCAGGCCAAGGGCCGCTCCGACCGCCATGCCCGTACCGCCGTAAACGATAGATTGCTTGGGGCCAGAATTTGGGGCCATCTCCTTCACCTCCGGATCTTCAACGGGTAAGTCGCCATAGTATACGCTGGCCAGGCCGCCCGCTGCGCCCCCCAGATGGCCAGTTTCAGCTCCGCCAACAGGCCAGTCCTGCCGAGCTCTGCCTATCCGCGCTATTAGCGGCAGATAATCGAGAAGAGCGTGGCCGTTTCCTGGCACCGTCTCTATCGCGCCCCCAACGACTTCTTCACGTCCCCTACGTCGATCGGCCCGGCATGGCCTGGATAGGCCGTCCGCATGCCCAGGCGGATGAGGCTGATCCAGCTGGCGCTGACATCCTCGTACTGGTCTGCCGCAACCTGGTCCGGCAAATGCAGATCGCCGACGAAAGCGCTGCCGTCGTCCAGCAGCAAGGAGACGCTGTCGGCGCTGTGGCCCGGGGTGGGCACGATTTGGCCTGCCACGCCGATCGAGGCCAGCGTCCCTCTCCCGTCGGTCGTGATGACCAGGTCCTCCTTCTCGACCAGGATCGGCTCATAGGCGCCACCTTTGCGCTCGTAGAACGCCAGCAAATCCGCCAGGTAAGGGATCTGTACCACGTGGATCAACAGCCTGGCGCCGGCGCTGTTCTTCACTTCCTGGATCAGGCCCGCATGGTCTGGATGGCTGTGCGTCAGCATGACGAACTTGATTTCCGCCAACTCGAGATCGTATTTCCTGAGCGCATGCCGCAACTGGGGCAAAGTACCGGCCCAGCCGGCATCGACCAGCAGCCTGCCGTGCCGGCAGTCCACCAGGTAGTGGTTGGTTGACTGGTAAGCGATGGTCAGCGGGCTTCCCATCGATGGGCCTCCATCAGGCGCACGCTCAGGCTTGCTTGACGACCTCAAACACGCCGCTGGACTTGCTGACATGAAATGGCCCGTGGTCCGCGATCTCTCGCTCGAGCGCCGCCAGCAGGCGCGCGGCCACCTCTTCGTCCAGCCTCTCCATTGACTTGACATAATCGACCAGTGCGATGGCGCTGTCCACCACCAGCCAGTCTTCATAGAGGTGCAGGCGCACGTCCGTGAACAGCGAGGCCAACTGCTGGCCCCCGTTCTCCAGAGAAAAACTCTCCGTGCCCGCCGGGAGGTCGCCGGCCGGCTCGGGTCCGAGGTCGACGCGCAGGCGCCGTGCCAACTGCGGCCGGGATAGCTCGGCCATGTGTCCGGCACCGGCGGTTGAGGCGTACAGGCGCCCGCCCGGGCGCAGCACGCGCCGGATCTCGCGCAGCGCGCGCGGCAGGTCGGGCACGTGGTACAGCATGTGCATGGCCAGTATGCCGTCGAAACAGCCTTCTGCGAAGGGTAGATCCTGCGCGTCGGCCCTCGCCGGCGCAAAGTGGCCGGGCGCAGCGGTCAGGTTGCGCCGCGCCGAATCCAGCATACCGGCTGAGCGGTCGGCCAGCACTGGCCGCCAGCCGGCAGGCACGCGCACCAGGTTCTCGCGCCACAGCTCGCCCGAGCCGCAGCCCGCGTCGAGGATGCGGGCGGTGGCGGGCAGCGCCAGGCGGTCGAAAAGCCAGCGCTGCCAGCCATAGCGGTTGGCGCTGTAGCGTTGGTGCAGCCGCAGCCGGGCATTCAGGTTGCGCGCGTCGCCGTATTGCCGCGCCAGGTAGTCGGGGTTGGTGAACTTGGCCACCTCTCAGCCTCCGGGCACCTGGGGGTCTTCCCTCATTTGCCCGAGGAACGGGAAGCGCATCCGCCGCTCTTGGTCGCTGCCCTCGCCGGTGACGACGAACAGGCTGTCGACGTCGATCTCCCAATCAAAATTGCGCGCGTGCAGGTAGCCGACCACGTCTGGCAACATGCCATTTTTGATGTCGCCATAGGCCAGCGTGATGTGCGGCACCCAGGTGGCCGGGGCATAGACCTCGACCACGCCTTCGGCGGCGGGCCGCGCCGCCTCCCACAGGGCGCCATGCAGCCGGCTCAAGAACGGCCCACGCACCACGGGCACGAAGATCACCGGCTGCTCACCGGTGAAAATACCCAGGCCGGTCGTGCGCATAGAGAACTGGGTTACGTCGCGCAGTACCCGCGGCAGCGCCTGCTCCAGCCGTGTCGCGTCATATCGCTGGGCGACGTGAAAAGAGACGTGCGGGTAGTGCGGCCCCGGCTGGCCGTTCAGGCCGAACTCACGCTTTAACTCGGACCAAATCTCTCTGACCAGCGCATCGTGCGTCTCGTCGAGCAACGAAACAATGCCGTCCATGCGGCTGTTCCTTCCACTGAAACCCGGCGGCGCGGGCCGTCCCCTCGGGCGGCCGCGTCCCCTACTATACCATAATAATGCCTCGATTCTGGATTCGTCGTTGCCGATCCGTTGCGCAGATTTGCATAATATTTGAACGTGGGCTGGCGCATAAGCTATGGGCATGCTCATAAATCTTCTATGGGAGAAGTGCGTGATGAAAAGGATTGCGTCCTTGATCGCAGCTCTGGTTCTCGTCGTAGCCGTGGCCTGGCCAGCCGCAGGCACCGCCTACGCGCAGAGCGGCAATGTCTGGTACGTCGAGTACTTCCCCAATCTCGATTGGGGAGGCATTCCGGTCTTCACCCAGAGCCGATCGACCCTTGACGTCAACTGGAACAGCGGCTCACCCGGGCCGGCGGTGCCGACCCAGAATTTCACCGCCTACATGACGACATCTGCCGCCTTCAATCCGGGGGTTTATCGATTCTCTCTGCTGGCTGACGACGAAGTAGTGTTCCAGATCGACGGCACCGCGGTCGTGGACACGCGCGGCCAGGGCCTGGTCGGCCAGACCTATTCAGTCGATGTGGCAATGACGGCAGGCACCCATCACCTGGAAGTGTATTACCGTCAGTACACGCAGGCGGACTACGTCAACGTGAGCTGGGTGCCGCTGCCCGGTCCGTTGCCGTTGGCCGGCCCGGTGACGCTGCCGGTCACCGGCGGAACGAACGGCACGCCGCCGCCGTCCGCTTCCAGTGTCGTCACGCAGTATGGTGACTACACTCGCTGCATCCAGCAGGGGCTGCACCAGGCGAACTGCTTCGTGCCGCCCGCCAACAACTCGCCGAACCTCGGCTCGGTCCAGATGGAGCCGCCAATCACGATTTGGGGCAACTGCACGCCGGATTCGTCCACGACTTTCCTGACCGGGCCCGACAACACCCCGCAGTCCTACAAGTGCTCGAAGACGGGGGCCGGCTGGTTCCAGGGCTGAACGGGCCCCGGAGCCTATGCGTTGGTGGGCGGGTCGCGCTCACCAACGCGCTGCGCCCGGTCCGAGCGACGGGATCCATCGGACCGGGCGAACTGCTACTTGACACGGCACAGGCGTGTGCTATACTCCAGCTAACTGAATAGAAACACCTTCAGGGCAGAGTGAGGGGAGCGCGTCTTCCCAATTCTCGATCGGCGGTAAGGTCGGTGGATCGACCGAGCCCGCGAGCGCCTGACCCGATGAGCAAACCTGCCGGTCCCAACGCTGGGCCGGCCGGGCATCTGGTCCGGGGCAGATCCGGTGAGAAGCCGGGGCCGACGGTAAAGTCCGGATGAAAGAAGGTAAAGGCACCCCGCCTGTTTTTAGCGTGGGATGTCTGCGTGTGAAAGCCCTGAGGTGTCGCCCTTGGGGCTTTTTGTTTTGTCTTTCACAAACTGACATAAGGGATCGCGTATGGAACTACATGATATCTGGCGTTCGACACGGCCGGCACGACGGGCTCGGGCCGAGGCGAAGCGTGCCTCCGGCGCCTTGCCCCGCTCTCGCCGGCTGCGCATCGACATTTTGCTCGTGCCGCTGGCGCTGCTGGTCTTCCTGGCCGGCTGGAACCTGTTGGTGATCGCGAAGCAGTACCCGCCCTTCATCCTGCCCACGCCCGGCCAGGTTTGGACACGCTTCCTCTCGCTGCTCACCGACGGCACCCTGCTGCGCAACACCGGCGTCACGCTGGTCGAGGTGTTTGCCGGCCTGGGGCTCGGCCTGACGGTAGCGACGGTCATCGGCTACGGGCTGGCGAAGTCGCCCCTGCTCGAGCGCATCCTGTCACCCTACATTGTCGCCTCGCAGGCCGTGCCGATCGTGGCACTCGCGCCGCTGTTGGTGATCTGGTTTGGCTTTGGCACACTCTCAAAGGTGCTGGTCTGCGCGCTGACCGTCTTCTTCCCGTCGCTGGTCAACACCATCGTCGGCATCCGCTCGGTCGATGCCGACCTGCGCGCGCTGATGCGCTCGCTGCAGGCCAGCGCCTGGCAGACCTTCAGGCTGCTCGAACTGCCGGCCGCGCTGCCGATCTTCTTCGCCGGGCTGAAAGTTTCGGTGACCCTGGCCGTGATCGGCGCCGTTGTCGGTGAGTTCGTCAGTGCCGACCGGGGGCTCGGCTTTCTGGTCAACCTGGCCCGTGGCTTGCTGGACACACCCATGCTCTTCGTGGCTCTTTTCACCCTGGTCGTGATCGCCCTCGCCCTCTACTCGTCCGTCGCCTTGCTCGAGCACATCGTCCTCCGTTGGAAGAGGGTGTCCTGAGCCGGGCTCACTGCTGATCGGAGTCTTTGCCTGTGTTCCGCTCGTCCCTGGTCGCTATCTTGCTCGTCATCCTGTTGGCCGCCTGTGCGCCGGTTGCGCCGGGCCAGGCTGGTCAGGCCGCTCCGGCTGCCCCGACGGGAACGGTCCCCGCCCCGGCTCCCGCCGCCGGCTCGACGTCGGCTGCCGGCTCAACCGCTGCCCCGCTCACTAAACTCAGCCTGGCGATGGGCTACGTGCCCAGCGTGCAGTTCGCACCGTTCTACGTGGCCCAGGAAAAGGGCTACTTCCGTGATGCGGGGCTCGACGTCAGCTTCAACTACGGGCTGGAGTTCGGACCTGCTCAAGCTGGTGGGCACGAACCAGGTCCAGTTCATGATCGGCAGCGGTGACCAGGTGATCCTCGGGCGCAGCCAAGGCTTGCCGGTGCGCTACGTGATGCGCTGGTACCGCCGTTTCCCCGTCGTGGTGTTCTCGGAGACCGGCAGCGGCATCAAGACGCCCAGGGACCTGGAGGGGAAGCGCGTCGGCATCTCGGCCCTGGCAGGCGCCGATTACGTGGGTTGGCAGGCGCTGGTCTACGCGACGCACATCGATCCCGCCAAGGTCAGCCTGCAGGTGATCGGCTACACCCAGGCCGCGGCCGTCAGCCAGGGCCGGGTGGATGCCGCGCTGGACTACGTGGTCAACGGCCCGGTGCAGCTCAAGTTGGCCGGCCAGGCGGTGAACACCATCGCCGTGTCCGACTACATCGACCTGCCCTCAAACGGCATCATCACCAACGACCAGACGATCCGCGATCATCCTGACTTGGTGCAGGCGCTGGTCGGCGCGACCCTGCGTGGGTTGCAGGATACGCTGGCGGACCCGGAAGCGGCCTTCCAGGCCAGCCTGAAGGCGGTGCCTGAAGCGGGTGGGGCGCAGGAGGCGACCAACCGGGCGATCTTCGATGCATCCGTCAAGCTTTGGCAGGCCGAACCGGGCACGCTGGGCCTGTCCGACCCGCACGCCTGGGCAGAGGCGGTGTCCTTCATGCAGCAAACCAAGTTGATCCAGACGGCACCCGCGCCGGCGGATCTATTCACGAACCAGTTCGTGCAGAAGTAGGTGCTTTGGTCAGCATGCCAGCGGTCCTCGAAGCCATCAACGTCCGCAAGTCTTTTCCGGACCCAAGCAGCGGCAAGCTGCTGGCGATCGAAGAGATCTCGCTGGCGGCCGGCCAGGGCGAGTTCCTGGCGATCGTCGGACCGTCCGGCGGCGGCAAGACGACGCTGCTGCGCCTGCTGGCCGGCCTGCAGCAGCCCGATGCCGGCGAGGTGCGCTTCCGCGGCGAGCGGCTGACGGCGCCCCGCCGCTCGATCGGCATCGTCTTTCAGCGCGCCAACCTGATGCCCTGGCGCACGGTGCTGCACAACGTCGCCTTGCCGCTGGAGGTCGCCGGCACGAACCCCGACGAGGCGCGCGAGCAGGCGCGGGCCTTGGTCTCGCTGGTCGGGCTGCACGGCTTCACGGATGCCTACCCCACCCAGCTCTCGGGCGGCATGCAGCAGAGGGTCGCCCTGGCGCGCGCCCTCGTCCACGAGCCCAGCGTGCTGCTGCTCGACGAGCCCTTTGGCTCTCTGGATGCCCTGACACGCGAGCGGATGAACGGCGAGCTGCTGCGTATCTGGGACGTGCGCCGGCCAACCGTGGTGATGGTGACGCATAGCATCCAGGAGGCGCTCTTTCTTGCCGATCGCGTGCTGGTCATGACCGCCCGTCCCGGCCGCATCCGCGCCGAGTTCGGCGTGCCGTTGCCCCGCCCCCGTGATCTGGCCCTCACCCTCACACCCGCCTTCGTCCAGATGATCGCGGCTGTGCGCCGCGAGATCGTCGAGTGAGCTTCCCGATTCCGTTGAGGTCAAGCGCTTTTGCGTGTCTGCGGGCCGTTTCCAGCGTCTCTCCCGGGACGCGCCCGGCGCCGACGGCCAGATCCATGGAGTCTTCAGCCTAAACGGACATTTTCCCTGAGCAACAACAAATCGGCGAACACCTTGTCGATCACGCGCTTCGTGCGCCGGCCCCGAGAACCGTTGATCAGGCGGAAGTCTGACCGGTTCCCGCCGCTCAACCACTTCCGTTCGGGCCCGTGGCGGACGTCGAACCCTATTGGCGGACGGCCGGCTTGCGGTTGTAGAGGATCAGCAGCACGATCAGCATCGCGCCCATGACGATGTTGCGGACCGGCACGACGGTGTTGATCGTCGACAGGAACAGGCTCAGCATGATCAGCATGATAGTGCCCGTCAGCGTGCCGAGGTAGTTGGACTTGCCGCCCGAAAGGAGCGTCCCGCCGATCACGACAGCGGCGATCGACTGCATGGTGTAGCCGTCGAAGGTCGCGATCTGCATCTGCCGGAAATAGCCGGCACCGACCACGCCGCCCAGGCCGGCGATCAGGCCGCCGATCGCGTAGGCCAGCATCGTCGTGCGCTTGGACCGGACGCCGGTCAGCAGCGAGGCCAGGGGGTTGGTCCCGACGAGGTTCAGCCGCTGTCCATACTGCGTCCGGTTGAGGAAGACGACCACGATCCCGTAGAACACGAGCGCATAGACGAAGAATCCGGGGATGAAGCCGAGGAAGCGATGCGACAGCGCCCCGGCGAACTCTTCGGAGACCGTGCCTCGCGGGTAGGCCCCGGTGAAGATTGGCTGGAACTTCGTCAGGACGTTCGACATACTGAGGGTCATGATCAGCGACGGAATCCGCACGTAGGCGACGGCGGCTCCGTTGATCAGACCGACGAGGAATCCGAATGCCATGCCTACCAGGATCGCGGGAATCAGCAGGTGGTTGTCGCCGTACATGATTTCGACTGCGAGACAGGCCGTGGTCGACATAAGCGCGCCGGTCGACAGGTCTATTCCGCCGGAGGTGATCACGATCATCTGCGCGGCGGAGGCGAACAGGAGCAGCGAGGAGTTGGCCAGGATCGCGGCCACAGATGTCAGCGAGAAGGCCTCCCGGCGCAGCAGCGACATGACGAGGAACAGAGCGACGGCCAGCAGCAGGGCCATCACCGACGTATCGCCGACGGTGGACCGTAGCTTCGTCGCGTTCATTCTGCCTCACGCACTTTCAAGTGGATCCGCATGGCGGATTTCACGGTCGTCTTCGCCTTGTCGTTGGCCACGATGGCCAGGACGATGCCCAGCATCGTGATCGCCTGCGCGGTAAAATCCTGATAGTAGGTGGAGACGGAGAAGCCCGGAATCAAGTTGGGCAGGAACTGGGTGAACATGTAGCTCGTCGTGTTGTTCACCAAGGTCATGAAGAAGGCGCCCAGGATGCCGCAGATCATCGTGCCCCAGCCGCCGGTGATCAGCGCGCCTCCGATCAGGGCCGCGGCGATGGACTGGAGTGTTTTGATGTCGCCGTTGATCGGGTTGGAGCTGGCCAGCATCAGCGTCCAGGCGATGCCGGCGATGCCGACGAAGACGCCGCCGATCGTGAAGGCGCGCACGGTCGTCCACGCGGTGGAGATGCCGGTCAGGTAGGTCGCCTTCTCATCGCCGCCTAACGCGTAGATCTCCTTGATTTTCGGGCGGCGCTTCATGGCGTTCCAGACGAGGATCAGAACCACGAGCAGGAACAGCGAGTTCGGGATGCCAAGGACGTTGCCCTGGTAGATCCTGTACAGTTCCCGAGGCACGTGTCCCTGGGGCCGGTCGCTGATCAGGAGGTTCGCGCCCCGAATGATGAAGGCCATCCCGTACGTGGCGAGCATCGGCGGAATCCGCAGGTATCCGACGAGGACGCCGTTCGTCACGCCGACCAGCACTGCGCCGAGGAACGCGATCACATAGGCAGCCCAGAGGGGCAGCCAGGGGAAGTTCTGGGGCATCATGACGGCGAAGACGTTCACGAACGACATCGTGATGCCGGTCGAGATGTCGATGTTGCCGGAGACGAGCACGATCACCTGGGCCATGGTCAGGATCACGAGGGGCATGGCGGTGGAGAAGATCGTCTGCAAGCTGTATGGGGCGAAGAACGATCCGCCCTCCATCGCGACGTTCAGGACCACGATGGCCAGGATCAGGACCGTCCCCATGTATTCGGGCTCGCGCTTGAACTTCTGGAAAGCGCTTCTCGGGTCGACTCTGCCGATGTTCACCTGCTTCGCTTCGCCTCCCGTGTTCCGGCTCATTCCAGTCCCAGCATGGAGGACACCAGACGCTCTTCCGTCTTGGACACCCCGGTGAGGACCGCGTGGATCCTTCCCTCGAAGAAGACCAGGATTCGGTCGGAGACTTCCAGCAGCTCATCGTTGTCGCTCGAGACGAGCACCACGGTGGTGCCTCTGTCGGCCGCCTTGCGGAGGAACCGGTGCATCTCGCGGCGCGTCGTGACGTCGACGCCCTTCGTTGGGTCATCGAGGAGCAGGATCCTCGGCGCGACGATGCTCCAGCGTCCGAACACGGCCTTCTGCTGGTTTCCGCCGGAAAGGGAGGTGATCGGGTCGTCGACGCTCCCGATCTTGATCGCATACTCCTCCACGACCTTCTGCGTCGTCCGGTTGATCTGCGAGCGGGAGACCGGGTGTAAGTCGGATTTCTTGGCCAGCCGCGCGCTGTAGAGGTTCTCGCCGATCGATCGTTGCCCGAAGACCGATTCCCGGTTACGGTCGCCGGATATGAATCCGAGGCCGTCCTTCACGGCGGCCGCCGGGTCCTCGTAGCGCTTGCACACGCCACCGATGTAGACCGTGCCGCTCTGGTAGGGCGTGACTCCAAACAGGGCGCGCAGGAACTGCGACTGCCCCTGCCCCTCGAGCCCGCCGAGTCCGACTATTTCGCCCTTCCCCGCCGACATGGAGACGTCGTCGACGAAGGCGCCTACGGACAGGTGCTCCACGTGAAGCGCGGCTTCCGCCGACGTGTGCTCGATCGCGCGGACGGTCTGGCGGACGGTCTCGGGCATCTTGCCGGTCATGTGGAAGACGACTTCGTTCATTTCCGTGCTGGATAGCTCGACGTCGGCGACCGATTCGCCGTTTCGGAGGATGACGGCGCGGGACGCGATCCGATAGATCTCGCCGAGCCGGTGCGTGACGATCACGATGCCCATGCCGCCGTCGCAAAGCCGGCGCAGGTTCTGAAAGAGGCTTTCGACCTCGGTGTGGTGTAGCGTTGCGGTCACTTCGTCGAGCAGGAGGTAGTCTGGCTTCCAGGACACGGCCTTCACGATCTCGATCATGCTGAGGACTGAGGGCGGGAGGTCCGACGGGTATTCGGCGAGTCCACAGGTAACGCCGAACCGGTCGAAAAGGCACTGGACGAAGGCCTTGTTCGCCTTTTCGTCGATCGAGCCGTCGCGCTTCTTGAGGAAGTGGCCTAGCATCACGTTCTCATAGACGGTCATGCGGGGCAGGAGACTGAGTTCCTGATAAGCGACGGCGATCTTCAGGGCGCGCGAGACGTCGCTGCCGCGGATCCGGAAGGTCGCGCCGTCGATTGAGATCGTCCCCGAATCATGACGCACCGCTCCCCCGAGGATCTTGATCAGGGTGGATTTTCCAGAGCCGTTGGACCCCAGCAGGGCGACGATCTCGCCCCGGTCAATGTGGAAGGAAGCGTCGGACAATGCCTGCACGACTCCGAATGACTTGCTGATTGACGTCATCTGCAGCATGACGCAGCCACCCCTTGCATTCCATGATAACCCAGTTCGAACGGGGTATCGCATAATCCGAAAGAGCCCGCACGGCCCCAAGACCGTGCGGGCTCTTCGATAGCTTCTCTATGCAGGCGTCATCGAGTAGCCGTTCTTCGATGCGCTTGACGCGGCTATTTGAAGTATGCGTCCGCGGCGGCGTCGGTCAGATAGGTGGACATCTGGTCGGTGTCGGCGGCATCCTTCCACTGCGCGATCGCGTCCTTCAGCGTGGAGGGGTCGACTTTGTAAGTCGGGGTGTAGTAGGCGACCTTCGTGCCGTTGGCGTCCGTCTTCAGGATCCCGTCCTTGAACTGCTTGCCGGCCTTCATGCGGACCGCGAGCTTCAGGGCGGAGGCGCCGATGCCCGGAGGATTCTCGATAATCTGGAAGTCGACCTTGGTGCCGTCGGCGTTGATCTTGTCAAGCATGCGGATGTAGCCGACCGTCTCGTCGGAGGTCATGAACTTCGGATAGGGGGCTTTGGCTTCTTCGATCGCCTGCAGGATGCCGACGCAGGCTTCTTCGGTCAGGATCGCGTCGTACTTGATGCCGGAGGCGATGACTTCGGACATGAGCTTCTTGGACTCGACGTCGCTCCAGCTGTGGGCTCCCTGGTAGACGACCTTGAACTTCGGGTTCGCCTTGAGGTCGGCGGACCAGATGTCGCCGCGGAGACCGGAACCGGTCGTGCCGGGCATGCCGCTCAGGTTGACGACGTCGATCGGTCCCGGGTCGTCCTTGAAGTGGTTGACCATGGCGTCGAAGTTGGTGCCGGCCCAGACGGTCTGGTCCGTCTGCACGCCGACGACGCCCGGATATGGATAGATGTTGTCGACAGGGATGACGAGGATGCCCTTCGCGGCGGCCTGCTCGAAGGCGGAATCGAGGCCGCTGCTGCCGCCGGCGTTGATCAGGATGATGTCGTAGCCGTCGTTGATGGCCTGCTGGAAGTACTGCAGCTCGAGGGCGGGGTCCTGGTTCGGGGTGAGCGCCTGGTACTTGGAGATCACGCCTTCCGCGATGTACTGGTCCGCGACTTCCTTGAGCTGGGCGTCGTAGGTGGAACGCCAGCCGTGAGCGTTGGTCCAGTTGATGGAAGCGACCTTCAGTCCGCTCACAGCGGCCGCGGGGGCGGCGGCCGACGGGGCGGCGGCCGGTGGCGTGGCTACGCACCCACCGACACTGATCAAGAGTGCGAGCGTAAGAACGACGAGAATGGACCGTTTCATTCGAGACTCCTCCTTGTGTTTACTCAAGAGGCATTTTGCCTCATTGGCAGCTGGCTGGGTTTGCTGAAGGGTTTTGGGAAAGGATACTCTGATTATAACGACACCCTGATAGCCTGTCAAAGCGCCCATCTCTGCATCTCTGGAGAAGACTGACCGTTGCAATAAGGCTGCGGCGAGTGCCTGCAGTGCCTGGCATTGTCTGGAGCATCTTCCGGGCGCACAGTGCTCAGGCGTGCCATGCGCGCCTGAGGCTTCAGTTGGCCAGAGCGCCGGCTGGAACCACGCGGAAGAGATCGCGCAGGAGTAAGACCCCAGTACAGCCGGCCTCTATCACCGCCAGCGTGTAGCCAGCGATGCAAGCGAGGATGACGAGCCAGGGCAAGCCGGTGGCCGGGGTGTCGCCCGACGCCAGCCCGGCCACGACGGCCAGGATTTGGCCACCGGCCAGCAAGACCAGCATGCCGGCAAGACCCCAGCCGGCCGGTGCTCGCCGCGAGCGCGCCCGCAGGGACGCCCAGAACAGCAGCCCGCCGCCTGCGAACGCCAGCGGAGAGAGCTCGGCCGGCATCAGATAGTCACACAGGAACGCGCCGCGCGCGATCGACCCGACCAGCGCGGTCACGATCATGGCGGCGATCGGAGACCAGGCGAGAACGGTTCCGATCATGGCCAGGATCCTGGTAAGCGTTCCCGTCTTGTTCATGCCGCCTCCTTGATCTGCGTGCCCTCTTCCGCGGTACGCATGATCGGCCGCTCCGGCCTTAGTCGGGCCGGGCGGAAGACGGCCGTCCGCCCGGCAGCAGTCCCTGGGCCAACCTGATCGCTCCTTCCGCCGGCTCGGGGACGGATCGGATCGGGTCGAGGACGAGCCCCAGGATTTCGCTGGCTGCGTTGATGGAGGGTGCCAGTGCGTGCCCTTGGGCCAGCAGCCCGCCCGACTGCGCACAGGGCACGGGGCGAGGCAGCGCCAGCGCGCGTGCAACCGCGTCGATGGCCCCGGCGAGCTGGTCGCCCGCGCGGCGAGGATGGCTATCGCAACTTCATCGCCGCCAAGCGCCGCCTCCTCGACCAATTCCGCCAGCCCTGCTACCTCGGCCCGGCTGAGCGGCTCCCGATAGACCCGGCGGACGAGCGCCTCGGGTGACGACAGTTCCCAGCGCGCCAGGATGGCCGCGCTCAAGGCGGTCGCCGGGCCACGCCGGTCATGCGCGCGCATGACGGCCCGCAAGGCCGAGAGGCCGATATCGTAGCCGCTGCCCTCGTCTCCCAGCAGGTAGCCCCAGCCACCGGCGCGTGCGCTGCGCCCATCAGGCGCGCGGCCGTAGGCGATCGAGCCCGTGCCGCAGATCACGGCCACGCCCCAGCCCTCTGGTGTGCCTGCGGCCAGGACGAGCTCTGCATCGTTGACCACCAGCCCCCGCGCGCCGGGAAGACGCTCGGCGATCCAGCGCTCGAACAGCGCCCGGTCTTCGGCGCGTGCCGCGCCGGCCAGGCCCAGGCAGGCAGCCGCGACCAGGCCTGGCTGCCGCCCGGCGTCGGCAAACGCGGCCCCCAAAGCCTGGTCGAGCGCCGACCAGGCGGCCTCGGCGCCCACGCTCTGGTAGTTGCAGGCAGGGCCGCTGCCGCGGCCGAGCACCTGACCGTCGGCGGTCGCCAGCCAGGCAGTGGTCTTGCTGCCCCCGCCGTCGATGCCCAAAAGCAGATCGGCCGCGCCCCCGGCCGGCATCCGTCCGGCGGCCAGGGCCGGGTGCGGAGTGCCGGCCGGGTCGGTTGCCCCCTGGCCGCCGGCACTTGCCTCATCGCCGGCTCCACCGGCACTTGCTCGCTCCTCGCCGTCCTGCGCGCGGCTCGCGTTCAGGGCGCGCCGGACAACGCCGTCGGCCCGGGCCAAGCGGTGCCGCGCTTCCCCGGGCTCGACCGCGGCCAGGGCCGCCACGATCGCAGTCTTGACTTCGCCGCCGCACCTTTCGAGCAGTGCCCCGGCTTCCTCCGGCGACAGACCGCAGGCTTCGGCCACGATGCGCCGCGCGCGCGCCCGCAGCTTGCTGTTCGAGGCCTGAACGTCCACCATCAGGTTGCCAAAGGTCTTGCCCAGCCGGACCATCACCCCGGTCGAGAGGAGGTTGAGCACCATCTTCTGTGCCGTGCCCGCCTTTAGCCGGGTTGAGCCGGCGATGACCTCGGGACCAACCAGCGGCGCGATGCTGATCTCGGCCAGGGCCGCCAGCGGCGAGGGATGGTTGCAGGCCAGGCTGACCGTCAGTGCGCCCGCTTGCCGGGCCGCCTCGAGCGCGCCCAGCACGTAGGGCGTGCGGCCGCTGGCGGCGATCCCAACCACCGCGTCGCGCGCCGACACTCCCAGCGCGGCCAGGTCGCGCGCGCCTGCCCCCGGTTCGTCCTCTGCGCCCTCGACCGAGTGAGTCAGCGCCCGCTCACCGCCGGCGATCAGGCCGACGACCAGCCCCGGCGGGGCGCTGAAAGTCGGCGGGCACTCGCTGGCGTCGAGCACGCCGAGCCGGCCCGAGGTGCCGGCGCCGGCGTAGATCAGGCGCCCACCGCCCGCCAGGCGCGCGGCGATGGCGTCGATCGCGGCCGCGATGGCGGACGCCTCGGCCCCCACCGCGGCGGCCACCCGGCCGTCTTCGGCGTTGATCAGGCGCACCATCTCCAGCGTAGAGACCATGTCGATGGCTGCGCTGGCCGGATTGCGGGCTTCGGTTAAGCCAAGCTCGGCTTGGCCGGCAAGCTCGGCTTGGCCAGCAAGCTCGGCGTGGCCATCTGCTTCGGCCGGAGCGCCGGGATCAGGTTTCATTTATCGCGCCCTCCAGACGCTCGACGACGGCGGGTAGCTCGGCGAGCGAAACGATGATCGCTTCGGGGCGGACGGATGCCTCCGGTCCGAAAGGATAGGCGGCCGGGCGCTCGAACGGGTCGAGCGTCTCGAGCCCTGGGGCGGCGGAGACCTTCCAGGCCGTGCGGAAGCCGAAGCCGTGGGCGGGGACGACGTCATCCTCGTACAAATCGCCGACCATCAGGCACAGGCTGGCTGCATCCGGCCAGTGGCCATAGAAGCGGCGCTCCTGCTTGGAGGCGCCGGTCAGGTCCGGCGTCAGGACGCCGGCGAGCCACCGCCGCAGGCCCAGGGCCTCCAGCACCGGCAGTTGGTATTTCGACAGCCCGAGGCTCGCCGCGACCAGGCGACGGGGGGGCGTGCCCCGCTCGCCCGGCCCAGCCAGGCGACGCAGGACGCCGGGCGCGTCGTCGAGCGCGGCGCTGTCGGGCGGCCCGGCGTGGGCGGCGACCAGCTCGGCCAGGTTGCCCTCGAAAGCCACGCCCAGCCGCCCGGCCACCGTCTGCACTATGTCGTCCCAGTCCCAGGCCAGGGCCGGAGGGACGCTGCGGTCCGCCCGGCGGGCCAGGTTCTCGTCACGCACGAGGTCGAGGATCTCGGCGGCCGGCCGCCCGGTCTTCTTCGAGAGCTGGGCGCTCACCACAGGGAACACGGCGCTATGAAAGGGGTTGCGCATCAGGGTGCCGTCGAGGTCGAGGAAGATGACAGTGCCGGTGGTCATGCCGCTCAGCCCTTGACGGCCCCGATGCGCAGGCCCTGCATGAAATACTTCTGGAAGGCGAAGAAGAAGATGATCATGGGGATCGCGGCCAGGGCGGCGCCGGCCATCAGCAACCCGTAGTTCGTGCCGAACTCGCTGGTGTGGATGAAAGACAGTCCCACCTGCAGGGTGAACAGGTCGGGGCTCTGCAGGATGACCAGCGGCCAGAGGAAGGCGTTCCAATAGCGCTGAAAGGCAAAAATGGCGGTCACGCCCATCGCCGGCGCCGAGAGCGGGACGATGATGTGCGCGTAAGCCTGCCATTCGGACGCCCCGTCCATGCGCGCCGCCTCCTCGAGCTCGCGCGGCAGAGTCTGGATGTACTGCTTGAGCAGGAAGATGCCGATCACGTCCGCCAGTCCCGGCAGGATCACGCCGAGGTAGCTGTTAATGAACCTGAGCTTGGTCATCATCAGGTACAGCGGCACCAACGTCACCTGGCCGGGGATCATCAGGGCGGCCAGGATCAGGTAGAAGAAGAGGTTCGAGCCCGGGAACTTGCGCTTGGCGAAGGCGTAGCCGGCCATCGAGTCGAACAGCAAGTGCACCAACGTGCTGAAGGCGGCGATGAAGAGCGTGTTGAGGAACCAGAGCAGCATGCGTGACATAACGATGCCGGTCGGCTCGCCGCCGATGCGCAGCTTGCCCAGCCCCGGCAGGCGCCAGATGTCGAGGAAGTTCTGCAGGGTCGCGTTGGCCGGGATCACGTCGGGCGGCAGCTTGACGGTCGAGCTCGCCGGCGTAAGCGCAGTATTGAACAGCCAGTAGAGCGGAAACAGGCTGATCGCCGCGACCAGGATCAACAGGGCGTAGATCACCAGTTTGGGCAACAGGCGCCGAAGCCGGCCCAAAGTGAAGCGGTGCGAGCCGGCTGTCAGGACAGCCTGCGGTCTCTGAATTGCCATCTCGCTAATACTCCACGTCGGTGCTGAGGAACCTGAACTGAATGAACGAAAAGATGGCGATGATTGCGAACAGGATCAGCGCCTCGGCGCTCGCCCGGCCATAGTTGAAGTCGCTGAAGGCGGTCTGGAAGATGAGCTGGACGATCGTCATGGTAGCGTTAATTGGACCGCCGCCGGTCATGATGTACACGCGCTCGAAGATCTGAAAACCGGCGATGGTGTAAATGACCGACAGGTAGAGGGTGGTGGGCTTGAGCAGTGGAAAGGTGATGTGGATCAGCTTGTTGGCCCAGTTGGCGCCCTCCACCTCGGCCGCCTCGTAGTAGTCGCGCGGGATCGAGCCGATGGCGGCCGAGTACAGGACGACGCCGCTGCCGGGCACGATCAGCACGGTGCTGAGGACGATGCTCCACAGCGCGATGTCGGGATTCTGCAACCAGAGCACGCGCGGGATGCCGGCCAGGCCGAGCAGGTAGTTAAAGAAGCCATAGTCGGGCTCGAAGATCCAGATCCAGACCAGCGAGATGATGATCACGCTGGTAACGTTAGGCAGGTAGAAGGCGCCCCGGAACAGCGCCTGGACCTTGTTGGAGAGCGGCTGAATCAAGGCCGCGACGATCATCGAGCTGGTGATCCAGGCGAGCACGACGAAAAAGGCGTAGACCAGGGTGTGCCACATGGAGGCCCGGAATAGCGGGCTGCCGAAGATGTCGACGAAGTTCTTCAGCCCCACCCAGTTGCCGCCGCGCAGATCCACCTTCTGGAAGGCCAGCACGAAAGCCTGCAGCACGGGGTAGAAGATGAAGACGCTGAACAGGATCATGCTGGGCGCGACGAAGAAGTAGCTCCACTTGTGGCGGTGCCAGAAACGGAGCGCCTGGGCCCCGAGTGACAACGGTGGCCGGCGGACAAGCTCCGCCGAGATCGGTCTGCGCATGTAAAGACCTCACAACCCGCGCACCGGCCGGGCAGAACCGCTCGCGGCCCTGCCCGGCCTCTTTGTCAGGCGCTTACTGGTTGAGCGCGTCGAGCTCCTTCTGATACTCGGGCGCGATCGCATCCATGGCGGCCTGTGGCGTTTGCTTGCCGAGGATAATCGACTGGAGCGCGGCTCCGTAGTTGTTGCCAAGCTCGGCGGAGGTGGCGACCGGCGCCTCGTAGACGCCGTACTCCACCAGCTTGGCGACCACCTCGCGGGCGGGGTCGGTCGCGTAGGCCGTGTTGCTCCTGCGCAGGCCCGGCGCAAGCTGCCAGCCGGATACGTCCTTGGCCACCTGGCTGCCGGTCAGGTATTTTGCGAACTCGTGCGCGGCCTGCTCTACGTCAGGATCGCCGACCTTGACGACGGCGTAGAGCCCGAAGGCGCCGTTTGTCACCAGCTTGCCCAGCTTGCCGATCGGCGGTGGGATGACGGCCAGCGGGAAGTTTTCCTTCTGGAGGTCGGGGATGAAGCCTGGCGTGCTCATCAGCATCGCCACTGTCTTGCGGTCCTTGAACTGTGCCCGCACGCCGGCCTGGTCGACCGTGCCGAAGTCTGGCGGGGTTACCTTGTAAGTGAGGGCCAGGTCGGCGATTTTCTGCAGGGCCGAGACGGCGTCAGGCTGGTTCTGCACGAACTGCTTGCCATCCGGGCTGAGGATCCGTCCGCCGTCGATGTACATTAGGGGGTAGTACTCCACCGCGCCCCACTTCGACGAGGAGCTGAAGCCGTAGACCTGTGTGCCGTCATCGCGCTTGAAAGTCAGCGTCTTAGCGGCTTCGACGAACTGATCCCACGTCCAGGGCTTGTCCATCGAAGGCAGATCGACGCCCTTCTCCTTGAAGATGTCGGTGTTGGCGAAGATCGAGATGGCCGTCACCCACAGCGGCCAGGCCCAGATCTTGCCGTCGACCGTCGCCACCTGGAAGCCGCTCGGGTAGAAGTCGGCCTTGTCTTCTTCCGTTAGGAAGGGGCCGATGTCGGACAGGATGCCCTGTTTGGCGTAGCGCGGCAGGTTCGGGCTGGTGACGCGGAAGACGTTGATGTCGCTGCCGGCGGCGAGGGCCGCCTCGAGCTTGGTATCGCCTTCAGCCGTCCAGGGGATGCCCACGATGTTGACTTTGATGTTGGGATGCGCTTTCTGGAACGCTTCGACGGCCGCCAGGGTCGTCACAGAGCCGGCGTCGGTGCCGCCTTCGACGTAACCACGCTGGTAAAAGACGAGAGTGACTGGCTTGGTGGCAGCCGGTGCAGCCGGTGCGGTCGTTGCCGCCGGAGCAGCGGGAGCTGCCGGTGCGGCCGGAGCAGCGGGCGCAGCCGGAGCAGCGGGCGCAGCCGGAGCAGCGGGCGCAGCCGGAGCAGCGGGCACGCAGGCGATCAGTTGGGTCGCGAGGAGTAACAAGGTTACGATGGTAAAGAAGCGCTTCATGGGTGCATTCTCCTTTGATTACCGGCACATCGGTTGGTGGAAGACGGCTGACAGCGCACGCTGATCCGGCGACGGCTGGCCCTGTTTGGAACGACCTCCTTTCTCGGGCGCCGGACGGGGTCGTGCGATCCCCTGTCTGCACGCGGAGCACGGCTCCGCGGCGTCTACTCGTAGAGCAAGCACGGGGCCCGCTCCTCGCGGAAGCGGGCGGCGACGGCCGGCCAGGCGGCGGTCAGTTCGGCCACCGGGGAGCCGGCAGCCAGCCCCGTGCGTAGCGCCGGGCCACCGGCGAGCAGGTCGAAGTGGGGCAGGTGGCCCTCCCAACTGGAGGGCAAAAAGGCGAACCCGCCGGACTCCCCTGCCTGGGAGAGCACTCCGTTCTCCCCCTTCGCTGCCTGGGAGGACGCTCCGGTCTCCCCCTTCCTCTTCAGGGAAGGGGGCCGGGGGGTTAGGTCCTGCGCCCGGCAGCCGGCGACCAGGTGCATGCCGAGCGTTACCGGCTGTAAGTCGTCGCGAGCGGTGACGTGGATCTGGACCCCCGCACAGCGGCGGCCGGCATGCTTGCTGGTTGCGGGCTCGAAGTAGGCTGGTCGGAATCTCACTCCCGGCAGGTTCAGACCGTTCAGATCATCGGCCAGGCGGTAGGGGTCCAGCCAGGGCGCGCCGGCCAGCTCAAAGGGTAAGGCGGTGCCGCGACCCTCGGAGAGGGTCGTGCCTTCCAGGAGGCAGGTCCCCGGATAGACGGTGGCCGTCGACAGATGCGGGATGCCGGGCGAGGTGGGAACCCACGGCAGCCCGGTCTGGTCGAACCACATCTCGCGCTCCCAGCCTTCCATCGCGATCACCTGTAGATCGGCCATGAGGTGGTATGTCGCGTTCAGGTAGAGAGCCATTTCACCCGGGGTCAGGCCGTGGCGGATCGGCATCGGCGCGATGCCGACGAATGATGTGTAGCCTGGCTCGATCGAGGGGCCTTCGATGGCCAGGCCTCCCAGCGGATTTGGCCGGTCCAGCACCAGCAGTGGGATGCCCGCCCGGCCGCAGGCGCGCAGGGCGTGGAAGAGGGTGCTGATGAAGGTGTAGTAGCGCGCGCCCACGTCCTGAACGTCATAGACGAGGACGTCGATACCGGCAAGCATTGCCGGAGTGGGCTCGAGGTCGGCGCCGTAGAGGCTGTAGACGGCCAGCCCGCTCTCCCGGTCGGCCGCGTGCCCGACCGCCGCGCCATCCGGCGCGGCGCCGGCGAATCCGTGTTCCATGCCGAACAGCGCCACCAGGTCCACACCGGCCCGGCGCAGGGCGATGACCGAAGGGGTGAGATCGGCGGTGACGGCGGCCGGATGGCTGATCAGCCCGGCCCGCCGGCCGCGCAGGCGAGCGGCGCCGTCGCGCAGCAACACATCCAGACCGGTGCGGACCACCGTAGCCGGCTGTGCGCTGTGAACATAGGACGGGTCGGGGCCTTCACGTGCCAGATGCATCGTCGCCTCGGTCTACAGACGCCCGGAATAGAGGCAGCCGGTCTGCGCCAGTAGGCGGCAATATAGCATGCGGGGAGATAGGTTGTCAAGGGAATGGCGTGAGCCGCTCCCCGCTCGCTTTGCATTTGACACGCAACTGCTCCGGCGCGAGAATCGACCGGCTGACAACCGTTCAGCCGACTGAACGTTCGCTCACCGCCGCAGGCGTGGAGGTCCAAGTGGGGAACGCCGGCACTTCTGATAGTAGCCATGCAAACACCTATCGGGTGCCCGCGGTGCACCGCGCCTTGAATGTCCTCGAATTACTAGCCCGCGAGCACACTGGTCTCAAACTATCCGACCTGGCCGCGCGCTCGCATCTGCCGAAGAGCAGCCTGCACAACATCTTGCACACCCTGTCCGAGCACCGCTTCGTCATGCGCGATCAGCTGGGCGATTGGGCCCTTCGGCCACGCGCGTACGAGGTGGGAGTGGCCTATGGCGCCTATCGCGATCTGGTCGGCGCCTTCCGCCAGGTGGCGCGCTCCATTGTGGCCGCCTGTGGTGAGACTGTCCAGATGGCCGTCCTCGACGGCCGCGAGGTTGTGTATATCGCCAAGGTTGAGGGCACGCAGCCCGTGCGCCTGGTCTCGCACGAGGGCGCGCGCCTGCCGGCCCACGCCACGCCCTTGGCAAGGCGCTGCTGGCAACGCTGCCCGAGGCGGAACTGGCGGACAGGTACCGCGACGCCACCTGGCCGCATCGGGCGCCCCACACGATCCTTACCCTCGAAGCCTTGCGTGCCGACCTGGCTGTCACCCGCGCCCGCGGCTACGCTCTCGACAACGAGGAGGCTGCAGGGGGCCTGCAGTGTGTGGCCTGTGCTATATACGACGATCAGTCCCAGGCGATGGCAGCGATCAGTGTGGCCGTGCCCTCATACCGTCTGACCAAAGCCCGGCGTCGCGAGCTGCAGGAGCTCATCGGGCGCGGCGCGGCCGATCTTTCGTCGCGTTTCGGATATCACGTCATCGCCAGTCCGGCGTGAGCACGAGACTTCGCCTGTTCTGCGACGCGCCGTGCATTCTTTATGCTTGCGCCAGTGGCTTCGACTTGATTTCGCGATGGCCGGCCGGGCTGACCGCAGCGCTTCTCTGGTCCGGCGAGAGCGGCTGGCCGTCTGTTGGATGGAGATGGAGGAGGAAAAGTGTCTTCGCTTCTGATCACCAACTGCACGCTCGTGACGATGAAAGAACGTCAGGTGCTGCGCGATGGCGCCCTGTACATCGAGGGCACGCGCATAGTGGCGGTTGGCCCCTCGTCTGCGCTGACTTCCCGCTACCAGGCGGAAGAGACCATCGACGGCCGTGGCAAGATCGTGATGCCTGGCCTGATCGACACACATTACCACACCTGCCAACAGTTCCTGCGTGGCACGCTGTCGTACCTGACGCAGCAAGGCCAGACCCACTACCCCGTCTGGAAGAACTACCTCGTACCATTCGAGTCGCTCCTGACCGAAGACGACGTCCATCTGAGCGGGCTGGCGGCCTACGCCAATATGATCAAGGTGGGCACCACCTGCGTCTCGGAACACGGCGGGCGCTATCCGCACGAGCTCGGGCGCGCCATGCGCCAGGCCGGCCTGCGTGGCCTCCTGGCCCAGTCTACCATGGACATCGCTGATCCGGAGCTGCCCACCAACATGGTCTGGTCGACCGAGGAGGCCATCGAGCGCAACCTCGATCTGGTCCGTACTTGGAACGAGCGGCAAGATGAGCCCATCCGGGGCTGTTTCTCGTTGCGCCAGATCATCGTCTGCACCCCGCGCCTGATCCAGGCCATCGCCCGGCTGGCCGAGGAGCACAACGCGCTGATCCAGACCCACCTGGCCGAGGGCACGTACGAAGTCGAGTATGCGGTCAATCGCTACAGCCTGCGCTGCGCCGAATACCTGGAGAGCCTGGGTGCGCTGAGCCCGCGCCTGTTATGCGCGCATTCGGTTTTGTTGTCAGACCACGAGGTCGAGTTGTACGCCAGATACGGTGTCAAGGTTGCCCACTGCCCGCAGGGCAACTTCAGCGGGCTGGGCATGGCCAAGCTGCCCCTGATGCGGAGGCTAGGCGTCCCGGTAGGTATCGGTTCTGACGGCGCCTCTGGTGGCAGCATTGACCTGTTCCCGTTGATGAACCTGTCGCTGGTCGGCCAACAACTCTATTATGGCACTCCCTATCTTGATCGCCGCGCGGCCAGCGCTTACGATTGTGTGGCCATGGCGACCAGCGAGGCGGCCGCGGCCGTTTGCTGGGATGATGAGATCGGTACCCTCGAACCCGGCAAGCGCGCCGACCTGATCGTGCTCGACACCTCACACCTCGACGTGCTGCCAATGCTCGACGATGTTTACTACACGATTGTCAAGTGCCTTCGCGGCCGTGACGTGGAGACGGTGGTCGTGAACGGGAGGCTCCTGCTAAAGAACCGGCGCTTGTTGACCATCGACGAGGACGACTTGCGTCGTGAGATCGCCGAACGCGTCCCCTTCATGTGCGACCGCTTTGAAGTCTACCATCGGCAGCGCAAGTGGAACTGAATTTGGCACGAGGTCAAGCATGACCGCACGCAGGATGCCGCGGACGCGCTTCTGGGATCTGGAAGCCGTGCTCAGCGAGCGACAGCTGGCGCTGCTGCTTGTTGCTCCGGCCTTGCTGGTGCTGGCGCTGCTCATCGGTTGGTCTGTCCTGTATGCGCTGTTCCTCAGTTTCCAGCACCTGGTCGTGAGCGGTGGGAACATCCAGTATCACTTCATCGGCTTGGCCAACTATCTGGGCTTCTTCAGCGATGCCCGCCTGCATCAGGCGATGGGCCAGACCATCTACTACAGCTTCTTCCGCGTCGTGGGCATCCTGGGAATCGGCCTGACGTTGGCGTTGCTGCTCAACCGTGCCGTGCCGGGCGTTGGGGTGCTCAAGCGCCTCTTCCTCATCCCTTGGGCCCTCTCGAACGTCGTGAACGCAACCGCGTGGGGGTGGATCTACCATGGCAGCTACGGCGTGCTTAACGCCGTGCTAACCGGGCTGCACCTCACCGACAAATACCAGGTCTGGCTGGCCGAACCGGGCTCGGCGCTGCTCGCGATCGTGTTCGCCGAGGTGTGGAAGTCCGTCCCGTTCTCGGCGCTGATGATCCTGGCTGCCCTGCAAGGGGTGCCGCGCGACCTGGAAGATGCCTCAAAGGTGGACGGAGCGGGCGTCTGGGCCCGCTTTGCCAACGTGACCCTGCCGTGCATACGGCCGGTGTTGCTGGTGCTGCTGGTCATCGAAACGATGTGGGCCCTGAAGGCGTTCGACCTCATCTGGGTGTTGACCCAGGGCGGCCCCCTCGACCGGACCGAGATTCTCAACGTGTTTGCTTACGAGCAAACCTTCCGCTTCTTCAACTTCGGCTACGGCGCCGCCGTCGCATACCTGATCACCGTATTGATCCTGGGTCTGACGGCCGTCTACGTGGCCACACTGCGAGGTTTCGGCGATTGAACGGGCGCTACTGCCCGACTGATAGCTTTGAGCAAAGGAGTAACAACATGAGCGTCTCTCACCGTCAGGACAGGCGAGGAGTTCAACAAGATCAGCCGCAGGGATTTCCTGCGGGCGGGCATGCTGCTGGGGGTCGTCGCCCCGGCCGCCACCGGCCTGTTGAGCGGATGCGTGCCGCAGGCAGCCGCACCCGCCGCGCCGGCCCCCGCTGCATCGGCTCCCGCCGCTGCTGGGGCTACCCAGGCTGCCCCGGCCGGCACACGCAGCCTGAGCATGGCCTACGACGCGGTGCAGTTCTGGATCGATCAGGCCAACGAGTTCACGGCCCAGACAGGGATCGACTTCAAGTACGAGTCTATCCCCTTCCCGCAACTACATGACAAGTACCTGGCGTCGTTCATGTCTGGCGGCAAGGAGTACGACGTTGTCCACGTGCGTGACGACTACGTGGTCGAGTGGGGGTCCCGCGGCTGGCTCGACCCGATCGACGCGCGCCTGGACGACACCCTCAAGGGCCTCTACTTCCCGAGCGCGTTCAAGTACCTGACCTACGAGAACCAGATCTACGGCATGCCACGCTACGTCTGGCTCTGGCAGTTCTATTACAACACAGATCTGTTCGAAAAGGCCGGGGTCAAAGACCTGCCCAAGACGTGGGGTGAGATGCGCGACGTTGCCAAGAAGCTGACGAACGCGCCGGACCATTACGGCTTCGTCGCGGCGCTGGGCGCCACCCTGCCTGTGAACCTGTTCAGCGTGGCTCTGCGGGCGGAAGGCAGCGAGCTGTTGGATGGCCGGAAGCCGATCTTCAACAGCGCTGCCGGCGCAGTTGCCTTGCAGTACCTGGTAGACATGGTGCAGGATGGCAGTGTTGACCCCAGCTCGTTCGCCTTGACCACCACCACGGCCATGACCGACATCTTCACGCAGGGCCGCGCGGCGATGTGCCTGAGCACTCCGCCGACCCTGGCGCTGGCCGCTGATCCGGCAAAGTCAAAGACGGTGGGCCAGGTTCAGGTGGGCCTGATTCCCGGTGGCACCAAGGAGGTGAGCGCGGGCTACAGCGAACTGGGCGGGGTGGCAATCACCAATACGTCAGCAGATAAGGATGCCGCCTGGGAATATCTGAAGTTTGTCTGCAGCCAGGAGCAGCAGAAGAAGATGGCGCTGGCCATCGGCCGCATCCCGACCATCCCAGCGCTGCTCGACGACCCGGAGGTACAGAAGGGCTACCCGGCTGCCACCGTAGCCAAAGAACAGATGAAGTACCCGATGGGTATGTCCATCGTGGTGCCCGAGCAAGCCGAGTTGAACAAGGCCCTCGCCAACGAGCTAGTGGCTGCCCTGCAAGGACAGAAGCAGGTCAAGCAGGCCCTGGCTGATGCTGAAGCCGCCGCGTTGACGATCCTGAACAAGTAAGAGCATCATGACCGGACCGGCCGCCTTGCCCAGCCGCAACCGGCCGGTCCGGCGTATACCTGCCCTGGGGACACGGGGGCAGCGGACGGAGTAGTCGATGACCACTGGTAGTTCGGGACCCTTCGTAGAGGCAAGTCCGCGCGAGGCGTTGGGCCAACGGCGCAGCACCTCGCGGGCAGCCCGTGCGCTGCGTTCCGCCAGGAGCGGGTCGTGGTGGCGGCGCAAAGGCCTGCCAGGGCTTTTCTACCGCGTCGCCATGCTGTTGCTGGGGCTCTACGTGGTCGGACCTTTCTTGTGGGTGGTGATTGCCAGCTTCGAAACCCGGGCGCAGCTCTTCTCGCGCCCGCCCACCTGGTTCCCGACCTCCCTTTACATTGAGAACTTTGCGCGCATCCTGGCCGACCCGTCCCTGGTCCTGTCGCTGGGCAACAGCGCCATCGCCGCGACCTTCACCACCGTGGTCGCGCTCGCCCTGGGCTCGCTGGCTGCCTACGCTTTTGCGCGCCTGCGCATGCCCGGGCGCAATGCCCTGCTCATGATCGTGTTGGGCACCCAGATGCTGCCTGCCATCGCAGTTCTGGTGCCCCTCTACATCACAATGCGCAAGCTGAGTCTGATCTACACCTACCAGGGGCTGATCGCCGCCTATCTCTGCTTCACCCTCCCGTATGTCGTCTGGCTTCTGCGCGCGTTCTTTAGCTCCATCCCGCCGGAGATCGAGGAAGCCGGCCGAGTGGACGGCTGCTCCCGCATGGGCGCGATCGTGCGGCTCGTGCTACCCCTGTCGGCGCCAGGCTTCATCAGTACCGGCATCTTTGCTTTTATCGGTGCCTGGAACGAATTTCTGATCGCCACGGTCATGACCAACAACATCACCAAGACTTTTCCGGTGCGGATGGCGCAGTTCATCGGCGAGGAGGCAACCGCCTACGAAGATATGTTTGCCGCGGCCGTGCTGGGAACCATCCCGGTAGTGATCCTGGTGATAATCTTCCAGCGTTACATCGTCAAAGGACTCACCGAGGGCGCCGTCAAAATGTAACGCCCTTCTGGAAATCTGAAAATCTGAGAACGTTTGACAACGCCTGGGCCGGATGCTATACTCGCCCCTGTTCGGCCGCGCCAATCACTCTGATATTGCAGTTTTCCGAGGCGCCATCGAAGGAGATTCAGGAGTGGACTCACGGCAGCGCGTCGAGGCCTTCCTTCACCGTGTCCCGGTCGATCGTGTCCCAGTTCAGTTGCAGAATATGGCCGTCGCGGCAGCCGCGCTGGGCCTGGACTTCCCGCAGGTCTTCCAGAACGGCACGCTCGTTGCCCAGGGCCACGTCTGTGAGTGGGAGAAGTACCGGCACGACGGGGTTATCGTCGATATTGGCACCCACGCCGCCGCCCAGGCCCTCGGCTGTGGGGCCGAGTATCCGGCCGGCGAGATCCCGCGTGTCTCGGCCCCGGCACTGGCCTGCTGGCAGGAGCTCGACCGTCTTCGTATCCCCGATCCTGCCACGACTTTCCCACTGATCGTCGTGCTCGAGGCGGTTGCGATCCTCAAGCGAGAGATTGGCGGACGCACTACCATCCTGGCTACGGTTGACCAGGGTCCGTTCACGCTCTCTTCGTTGCTCATCGGCATGGCGCCCTTTCTCACCGAACTGGCCGTCCACGATCGCGAGGCCGATGTGCACCGTTTGCTGCGTTTCTGCGCTGAATTCACCCTGGCTTACGGCATCGCCCTACGCCAGGCGGGTGCGGACATCGTACGCATGGGCGATTCCACCTCCGGCCCGGATGTGATCTCTCCGGCAATGTATGCGACGTATGCCTTCCCCTATCAGCGCTGGCTGAGCCAGGAGTTCAGGAAGAGAGGCATCGTCTTCGAGTTCCACATTTGCGGGCAGGCGACGCGTATCATGCGGCAAATGGTGGCAACCGGGGCAGCCTTCGTGGAGATCGACGAAAAGACCGATCTGCTGGCGGCAAAGGATGCAGTCCGAGAGTGCGGAGGCATAGGCGGCGTCATCAGCCCGGCGCTCTTGCGTTTCGGCAGCCCAGTTGAGGTCGAGGACGCTTGCCGCCAGGAGCTCTCGGCCTGGCTCCCGCAAGGCGGGCTGTTCTTTGGGCCGGGCTGTACCATTCCCTGGGACAGTCCGGAGGCAAATATACGCACCATGGTCGACTGTGCCGGCCGATACGGATCGTACCCGGCTGAGCGCGTTTAGTGCCAGAGGCGAGAAGGCACGTACCAAGCGCATCATGAGATGGGGCCCAGCCAGTCCCGCGGCATCTGCCGGCCACGTCAGCATCACCGTCCAAGCAGCAAAGGAGCAGAACTGTGAAAACCCACCTGTTCGTCCTGTTGGTCGTCGCCATTCTGGCGCTGGGGGCCTGCGTCCCGGTGGCGCCTGCGCCCGCGGCCGCTCCCAGCGCCCCGGCTGCGGCCGCTGCCCCGGCTGCGGCCGCCGGCAGCGGCGCCGCTCCGCTGGGCTACAAGTTCGTCCTGGTCAGTCATGGCTCGTCGGGTGACCCGTTCCACAGCGTCATCAAGCAAGGCATGGAGGACGCGGCCGCTCGCTTCGGCGTGCAGGCCCAGTTGCTATTCTCCGAGGGTGACAACGCACAAGAAGTCAACCTGATGGAGCAGGCCATCGCCGGTAACCCCGACGGGATTGGCATCTCTATCGTCGACCCCGTAGCGTTTGACGAGGTGATCCAGAAGGCACTGGACAAGGGCATCCCGGTCATCGCTTTCAACAACGATGATGCCGGCACTCCCAACGCGCGCCTGGCCTATATCGGGGCCAGCGAGCAGACAGTCGGCTACACTCTCGGCAAGTACATGCAGCAGTTCCTGGCACAGGGTGACAAGTGTGTCATCCCCGAAGAGGTGCCCGGCATGTCCTATGCCGTGAACCGAGCCGCCGGCATCAAGAAGGCTATGGATGAGATCGGGGTGAGCTGCGAGGAGCTGGACGCAGCCTACGAGCGGGCTGACACGACCAACCGCATCTCCGCCTACCTGCGCGGGCATCCGGAAGTCAAGGCCGTGATCAATGTGGGCGGCCTGACCACTGAGGTGGCGGGCACGGTGGTGCAAGACTCGAAGCTCGAGGGCAAGGTGGTGGTCGGCGGGTTCGACCTGCTGCCCAATACCGGTCCTGCCATCAAGGCGGGCATCACCAAGGCGGTCATCGATCAGCAGCCTTACCTCCAGGGCTATTACACGATCGCAGAGCTTAGCCTGATGAAGTTCGGCAAGTTTGCGGCCTTCGACATCGACACCGGGCGCGGCATCGTGGATGCCTCGAACGTCGACCAGGTGATCGAGTTGGCCAAGAACCGCATCCGCTGAGCTTCGGCCGGCTGAACTCGCCGCCAGGAGCCCTCCTGCCCGGAGGTACAGCTCGCTCGTCGATACAGTCACGGGTCCGCCTCGCACGGGGCGGACCCGCTTCGCATGTTGTGTGGCCCTGCCTGGCGCAGGGCGGAGGGTGCGCCGCTGAACGTGACAACAAGTATCACCGGGCAACGAGCCCGGGGTCCGGGACTGCTTGCCAGGATCGTGCGTAACAAGGACGTCAGCATCTTCCTTCTGACCGTCTTTCTGATGACCATCTTCTCGCTGGTCAATCCGTTGTTCGCAAGCTGGGACAACGTCTCAGTCCTGCTAAAGACCATGCCCGAACTCGGTCTGATTGCCATCGGCATGACCATGCTGATCATCGCCGGCGAATTCGACCTGTCCGTCGGCTCGACTTTCGCTCTGGCGCCGTTCGTGATGGCATTTCTGGCAGAACGCCTGGGCCTGAACCCTTTTCTGGCCTTCCTGGCCTGCATCGCGGTCGGCGTTGCCATCGGCTGGCTGAACGGGTTTATCACCACAAAGATCGGCATTCCTTCGTTTATCACCACTCTCGGCACCATGATGGCCTTTCGCGGCCTGGTGTTGTTGGCTTCCGCCGGCTTCCCGGAGGCCTTCCGGCGTGACCACCTCGTGGCCCAGGTATTCTCCGGCAGCATTGGCGGTTTTCCGGTCCAGTTCCTGTGGTTTGTCGGCCTTGCAGCCGTGCTCTGGCTGATCCTCGAGAATCACCGCTTTGGCAACTGGACCTTCGTCACGGGCGGGAATCGCAACGCTTCTGTCGCCCTGGGCATCCCGGTCGATTGGGTCAAGATAGCCAACTTCATGATCGTGGGCGGATTGGCGGCGATGGCGGGCGCGGTCCAGGTCTTCCGCATGGGATCTGCCTACTCCAATGCGGGCGACGGCATGGAGCTCTCCGCTATCGCGGCGACCGTCATCGGTGGCACTATGCTGACCGGGGGCGCCGGCACCATGGTCGGCACGGTCATGGGCACGCTCATTCTCTTTTCGGTGGAAAACATCCTGATCCTCTCCAGGGCGCCGGCCTTCTGGTTCCGTTTTTTCGTCGGCGTGATTGTGATCGTCGCGGCCAGCGTCCACTTGCTGATTCAGGGGAAGAAGCGCAATGGCTGATGATGACGGATCCCGACTGGGCAATGGACCCAATGGCGCTCCCCGCGTGGAGAAACCGGCCTTGTACCGCCTGGAGGGCATCTCCAAATCCTTCGGCCGCGTCGAGGCTCTCAAGAACGTGGATCTCGAGGTGCGCGCCGGCGAGATCGTCGGTCTGGTGGGCGACAACGGAGCGGGCAAGTCTACCCTGATCAAGATCCTGAGCGGCATCTACCCCCCCGATCGCGGCCGCATTCTCTATCAGGGCGAGCCGAAACGCATCGCCAGCTATCGCGACTCGCAAAACCTGGGCATCGCGACTATCTACCAGGACCGCGCCCTCGTCGACAGCGTCTCCATCTTCCGCAACATCTTCATGGGCAACGAGCTCTGCACTCGCTTTGGTTTCATGAACAAGCGCAGGATGCGCGAGATCACCGAGCGCCTGTTGGAGGAATCCATCAGCATCGGCTTGCAGAACCCCGACCAAAACGTCGGCGACCTATCGGGTGGTCAGAAGCAGGCTGTCGCGATCGTGCGCGCCATTCACTTCAAGGCGCGCTTGCTCCTGCTCGACGAGCCCACCAATGCCCTCTCCGTCAAAGAGTCCGGCCAGGTGATGGCGTTCGTGAAGGCCCTGCGCGAGGAAGGCATTTCGAGCATCTTCGTGACCCACAACCTCTACCATGTGTACTCGATCGCTGACCGTTTCGTGCTGCTGAGCCACGGCGAGAAGGTGGGCGACTTCATGAAGAAGGACGTCTCGATGGAACGGCTCGAATGGATGATTGTGGAGGGCAAGGGAGGCGCATCCGGCGAGGCCAGTCCGGCTTGAGAGCCGGTCTGCTGTGAGCGCAGTGCCAGCCGGCCAGGTTTGCGCCCACGATCGGAGCGGGGGCAGGGGAGACTGCCAAGCGACCTGGGCTGAACGCTGCCGCCGCACTTTGCCGGTCTGAGGGCGTGCTCAGAAGCGATCGACCATGACCTTGATGGCGTTGTCGCGCCGCTCGCGCATGATGCCGATCCCTTCTGCGAAATGGCTCAGGCCGATATGATGTGTGACGATCCCCTCGGTCTTCACCAGGCCCCGCCGGTGCAAGCTGATTGCCTCATCCCACTGGTTCGGCGCCCCAACGCTGCCGTGCAGCGTGATCCCGCCGATGACGAGCGGATCGAAATCGACCTGGCAGCGCTGCCCGGCGAATAGCCCGGTCATGCCGATGCGCCCGCGCGTCGCGATGGCCGAGATCAAACTCTCCCAGACGTCGGGCCGGCCGGCAGCCTCGATCGCCACGTCTGCCATGTGACCGCCGGTGGCTCGCCGCACCTGGTCGGCGAGGTCCTCTTTCCGCACGTTCACGACCAAATCGGCGCCCAGCCCCCGGCCGACCCCGAGCCGCGCCGCGTTCGTGCCGGCGAGGATCACTCTGCGCGCGCCGTAGGCCCTGGCGATCTGGACGGCAAACAGTCCGATCGGCCCGGGCCCCAGCACCAACACGTAGTCCGCCGGAGTGACTGCCGTCAGCTTGACGGCGTTGAGCGCGATGCCGGTCGGCTCGATCGCGGCCGCAGCCTCGAAGCTGAGCGAGTCGCAGTGGTGGAGGAACTGGCGTGGGAAACTGATATACTCGGCAAAAGCGCCGTCACGGTTCAGGATGCCGGTTTCGGTCAGGTTTTGGCATTGGTTGTACCAACCGCGCCGGCAGTAGGAGCAGTCTCCGCAGCCCACCGAGCACTCGCCCGTCACCCGTTCGCCGATCGCGAACTCGCCGGCCAGCGCCCCGACCTGGACCACCTCGCCGGACCATTCGTGGCCGGGTATGAGCGGCAATTTGGCCCGTCCGCTGCGAATGTGTACGGCCGTGCCTTCGAAAATCTCACGGTCGGTCCCGCAAATACCGGCCGTCCGGACGCGTACCAGCACGTCATCCGGCCCCAGCGCCGGCATCGGAACCTCTTCGTAACGAGCATCACAGGGTCCGTAGATGCGGATCGCCTTCATGGCGCGCTCCTTCGCTTTGGCCCCCAGTATAGTGAACGAGGCGGCACCGGTCAAGGCGGCCGAGGGACCTCGTAGGGCATGTTTGCAACGTGCCGGCTGCACCATTGGGGTGGACCCACCCCGAACCAGTCCCCGCATCCGAGCAGGACCCGACCCATCGACCCACCGCGGCGCTTGACACAGCAACGCCCGCTGTGCTAACATGCGCGGGTCGCATAGAGGGATGGCGGATGATGTTCAGGCTCAGCGGGCGGCACGAACCCGAACCCCCGCTATCGACTTCCAGTGTTGATTCCCCCACTGGCGCCAGCCCGTTGGGTGCGGCTTTCTTATCATAATCATACCCCCACACACACCGAGGTGGTCAGAGGATGGCGACTCAGATCGTCGTGAATGGTCTCCTGCTTGGTGGACTCTATGCCGCTGTCGGCCTGGGGTTTTCCCTGGTTTGGGGCGTGATGAACGTGATCAATATTGCCCACGGCGGCCTGATCATGCTGGGCGCGTATGTCAGTTACTGGCTTTACAGGCTGTATGGCATCGATCCCTTCCTCACCTTGCCCGTCTCTATGCTGGTACTATTCGGCATCGGCTACGTGGTCCAGCGCTACGTGATCAACCGGGTGGTGAAGACGGGCGTGTTCATGACCCTGATCATCACCTGGGGCATCAACCTCATCCTCATCAACTTCGCGCTCCTGATGTGGAAAGGCGATTACCGAAGCGTGACGATGGCCTATTCCGGCACTGGCTTGCACGTCGGCAGCGTCATCGTGCCCTACGTGCGAGTAATCGTGGTGCTGCTGGCACTCGGCCTGACACTGGCGCTGCAGCTTTTCCTCAGCCGTACGCGTACCGGGAACGCGATCATGGCCACCGCGCTCAACAAGGAAGCGGCCCAGATCGTGGGCGTCAACATCGGCCAGATCTACGCAGTCACTTATGGCCTGGGCGCGGCTCTGGCAGCAGCGGCCGGCACTCTCATGAGCCCCGTGTTTGTGATCACGCCGGTCCTGGGTGAGGCTTTTATCGGCAAGGCCTTTGTCGTGGCCTGTCTCGGCGGGCTGGGAACCGCCACGGGAGCGGTCATCGGCGGGATGGTGTTGGGGCTCGCAGAGGCGATCGGCGCCGCGATCGCCGGGCCCAGCTACCAGCAAGCCATCAGTTTCATCGTGCTGGTGCTGGTCCTCATCTTTCGCCCGGAAGGTATCATCGGCCGGAAGTTCTTTGCAGAAGTGAAGTGAGGGCAAGGTAGCGCATGGAATCGACCAAGACCGGCCAGGAAGCCGTGGTGGCGCCCTCCCTCCCTTGGTGGTCCACTCGCTGGGCGCACCTGGGTTTGCTGGGGCTGTTAGTCGCTGCTGCCTTGCTGACCCCCGCGGTCATCAGCGGCTACTGGATCCGTATCCTCACCAGCATCTTCATGTACGCCGCCTTGGCCAGCAGTCTGAACATTATCTCCGGGTACGCCGGCTACACCGACTTCGGCAACGTGGTCTTCTTCGGCCTGGGCGCCTACTGCACCGGTATCCTCAGCACCAAGTTTCACCTGCCGGTGCCGCTGGGCATGCTGGTGGGCGTCATCATACCGGCGCTGTATGCCATGTTGCTCGGGTTGCCCATCCTGCGCCTGCGCGGCCACTACTTCGCCATTGCCACCATCGGCGTCATGGAGGCCACACGTGAGCTGGTGATCAATGCCGACAAGCTCACCGGCGGCGGTGTCGGGCTGACCTTGCCCATCCCCGACATGCTGCCACGCCAATTCTATGCCCTCATCTATTACCTGATGTTCGGCCTGCTGATCCTCTACGTAGCCATCAGCTACCTGATCCAGCGCAGCCGCTTTGGCTACGGTCTGCGGGCCATCAAGGCGGATGAAGAGGCCGCCGAGGTCTCGGGTGTGAACACTACCCGCTACAAGGTCCTGGCCTGGACCACCAGCGCGGCGATGACCGGGCTGGTCGGGGGCCTTTACGCCTACTGGTTTACCTTCATCCAGCCTTCCGACGTTTTCAATACCACCATTACCATCCAGTACCTGATCATGATGCTCACGGGAGGTGCAGGCACCCTGTTTGGGCCGGTGGTGGGCGCCTTCCTGCTGCAATTGATCTCCGAAGTGGTGTGGAGCCATTTCCTCGAGCTGCACCTGGGCGTGTTGGGCGCCTTGATTGTGGTGGTGGTGTTGTTCATGCCACGCGGGTTCGTGCCGACGTTCTTCCGCCGGTTCAGCCTGCGCGGCTGGATGAATGAGCTGCGGGGGAACAAGATCTGATGCCAGCGCTACTCGAGATCCACAACGCAGCCCGCTACTTTGGCGGCCTGGCGGCGGTCAAGAACGTGACGGTGGACGTTCAGGAAGGCGAGATTCTGGGCCTGATCGGTCCGAACGGCGCCGGGAAGACCACGCTGCTCAACCTGATCGGGGGCGTGATGCCGCTCAGCGAGGGCGAAATCCGCTTCCAGGGCCGCGCACTCAAGGGCCTGCGCCCTAACGCCATCGCGCGCCTGGGCATTTCGCGCACCTTCCAAATTGTTAAGCCGTTTCCCGGCATGAGCGTGCGTGAGAACGTGGCGATCGGTGCCATGTTCGGCGCCGGAGGGCACCAATCCACCAGCACGGGGGCCGCGCTGGCCAAGGCCGACGAGATCCTCGATTTCCTGAGCCTGGGGCACAAGCGGGAGGCGAAAATCAGCGACACCACGATCGCCGACCGCAAGCGCATCGAGCTGGCGCGCGCCCTGGCCATGAGCCCCAAGCTGCTGCTGCTGGATGAAGTGATGGCCGGCCTGAACCAGAAGGAAGTGGGCGATATCATGGAACTGGTGCGCCACGTCAACCGCCAGGGGGTCACGATCCTGGTGATCGAGCACGTGATGCGCGCCATCATGGGGATCAGCGACCGTATCTTGGTGCTGCACCATGGGCAGCCGATTGCCCTCGGGACGCCGCAAGAGGTCGCGACGGACCAGAACGTGATTGCCGCCTACCTGGGCGACAGGTTCGTGGAGCGTAACAAGGCGGCCTAGCGGCCGGTGCAGCGGGCAGGTGCAGGGCGGAGCCAGGGAGGCGAGGGGGAAGCGCATGCTGAGGGTCCGTAATCTGGGCGCCGGCTACGGCGATGTCCAGGTTCTCTGGGATATCGATCTGGATGTGGCAGAAGGCGAAGCGGTGGCGCTGGTCGGTTCCAACGGGGCCGGGAAAACAACGCTGCTGCGCACCCTGGCGGGGCTTCTGAAGCCACGTACCGGCAGCGTGATTTTCCATGACGAGGACATCAACTCTCTGACCACGCCCGAGCGGGTTGCGCGCGGGCTTGCCCTGGTGCCGGAGGGACGGCAGCTATTCCAGGGCATGACCGTACACGAGAACCTGAAGATGGGGGCGTTCGCCCGCCGCGAGACCGCCCAGATCGCGCAGGACCTGGAACGGGTTTACGCTTACTTCCCGGAGCTGGCCGACCGGCGCAAGCAACTGGCCGGCACCATGAGCGGCGGCGAACAGCAGATGTGCGCCGTCGGGCGCGGGCTGATGAGTGCGCCCAAACTCCTGCTGATCGACGAGCTCTCGCTGGGGCTGGCGCCGGTGGTGGTCGATCGGCTGGTCGTGGCCATTCGCGACATCATCAAGACCGGGCTGACGGTGGTAGTGGTTGAGCAAGATATCAACACTGCCTTTGACATTGCCGCACGCGGTTACGTGCTGGAGACGGGACGCATCGTCCAGCAGGGCAGCGGGGCCGAGCTGCTGGCCGACCCGCGGGTCAAGGCGGCATATATCGGTTTGTAGGTTCAATTTGTAGGTACTGAACGGGGGACCAACGATCGCCGGTCCTCGTCGTTTTGTCACACCACAGAAACAGGAGGGGAACAATGTCTCGCTTGCGAATGCCTTTGTTCATGCTGGTCGTGCTGGCGATGCTGGTCACGGCCTGCGCCGCGCCGGTCCCACAGCCGGCCGCCGCTCCGACCACGGCTGCCCCGACGGCCGCCGCGGCAGCGCCCACCACGGGCGCTGCGCCCGCGGCCGCGGGCGCCAACGTGCTCAAGATCGGCGCTGCCCTCGCCTTGACCGGTTCCGTTTCCAAGGAAGGCGGCAACGTGCGCGACGGCTACATCTACTGGCGCGATTGGATCAACGATCACGGTGGTCTCGACATCGGCGGCCAGAAGTACAACGTCGAGCTCGTCATGTACGATGACAAGAGCGACGCCCAAACCGGCGCGCAGCTTACCGAAAAACTGATCACCGAGGACAAGGTCGACTTCCTGTTTGGGCCCTACTCCAGCGGCATCACCTCCGCCACCAGCGCCATTGGTGAGAAATACAAAGTGCTGACGATGGCGCCGCAGGCGAACGCCGACTCGATCTACGAACGCGGGTTCAAATACGTCTTCTCGGTGCTGCCCCCCGCCTCGCGCTACCTGAAGGGCATCATCGATATGGCCCTGGCGCAGACCCCGCAGCCCAAGACGATCGCCGTGCTGATGCGCGACGACGCGTTCGGTATCGCCGGTGGCGAGGGCGCGGCGTCGTATGCCACGGAAAAGGGCCTGAACGTCGTGTATAAGGAAAAGTTCTCGACCACCACCAACGACGTGTCCTCGCTGCTTACCCAGGTCAAGGCCGCAAACCCCGATATCTTGCTGGCAGTGACCCTTTACCAGGACGCCGTGCTCATCACCAGGCAATCCAAGGACCTGCAGGTTTGCCCGAAGCTCATGGGCTTCACCGCCGGCACCTCCATCCCCGACTTTTCAAAGGAATTGGGTCAGGATGCGGAGTATATCTACGGATCCGAGTGGTGGTTGCCCATCCTGCAGTGGAAGGACGCCGAATACGGTTCTGCTCCGGAGTTCGCCAAGGCGTTCGAGGCCAAGTTTGGGTACGTGCCGGGCTACCACGCTGCCTCCGGCGCGGCCGCCGGGCGCCTGCTGGAAGTGGCGCTGAAGACCGCCGGTTCCAAGGACGTGGACAAGGTGCGGGCTGCGCTGCTGGACCCGGGCCCGGGCGAGACGTTCTGGGGCCCGACGGGCTGGAATGAGCAGGGCAAGAACATCGAGGGCACCTCGATCCCGATCCAGATCCAGCAGGGACAGGTGACCGCGGTGTGGCCCGAGGCTACCCGCCAGAAGGCACCCATCTATCCGATGCCGTGCTGGAATGCCCGCTAAGTAGCCTCCAGGGCTTCCGAAGCGCGACCTTTCGAAAAGCGATCGAGCCGCTGCGGGGCTAGCCTCCGTAGCGGCTCAGTTTATTCACGCCGGCCGGCCCGCACTGAGGCCGGGACGAGACGGGAGGGATGCTAGTGACCGAACTCATTGACCGGTTGCGGCTGCGCAGCCCCTTCGTGCTGGGGAGCGGCCCTCCCGGCCGTAACGCCCAGGTGATGATTCGACATGCGGCGACCGCCGGCGGCATCGTGACCAAGTCGGCGACCTGGGTGGCGCAGCGGGGCAGTCCGCAGCCGCGTGTCGCGCGCATTGGCGAATACGGTCTGCTGAATTGGGAAGACCTGCCCAATCCTGGCTATGCCGGCATGGTGGAGGAGATCGAGCAGGTCCAGCGTCGTCTGGGCCCCTATCCGGTCATCGGGTCGATCGGCCCGTTGGAGAGCCCGGAGCAGCAAGCCGAGATCGCCCGCAGCTTCGAGGCTGCGGGCGCGGTGGCCATCGAGCTCGACTTCAAGTGGGGCGCCCGTGTAAAAGGTTCGCTGCTGGGGCGCATCACGAAGGCGGTCAGGACCGTCGTCGGCATACCGGTGATCGCCAAGCTGGCGCCGTTTCAAGGGGACATCGTGGAGGCCGCGCGCGAGGTCGTGGATGCAGGCGCCGACGCGATCACGGCCATCAATTCGGTCTTCCCGGCCATGCGCATCGACGTGCGGCGGCGGGAACCCGTGCTCTCGATGGGGCATGGTGGGCTATCAGGCGAGCCGATCCTGCCCATTGCCGTATCGGCGGTTTACCGTCTCTACGAGGCAGTAAGGGTGCCAATCTTCGGTTCCGGCGGCATCGTGCACGGTGAGGACGCGCTGCAACTGGTGATGGCGGGCGCCCAGGCGCTGCAGGTGTGCACCGCGGTGATGCACGACGGCCCGCCGGCATTCACCCGCCTGAACCATGAGCTGGAGCAGCTCCTACACGAGCTGGGGTTCGATTGCCTGGACGAGGCGGTGGGCGTCGCACACCGTACCCCGTTGTACGTGCCACACAGCGCCACAGCGGGCGGGAAATGAGGATAGGCCCCGCGCCCGAGCCTGTTGGCTGCTAAGAAGCGGATCAGTTGGAGGTCAACCGGGCGCGGTGGGGAGATGGCTGATGGGATACGACTGCGGTGGAAAGCCGGTTCTTCGCGAAGGGATATCACCCCACAGCCAAAGCCGGGACGGCGGTGCTTACATTGGATGATGATGATGTTAGCCGAGAGTGCTGTCAGCCGCGGGGCGCGCCGTGATTGACTTTGTTCAGCTAAGGGTGCTTGGTCAACTGGTGGTGGCGTTCGTGCTCGGCGGAGTGATCGGTTGGGAGCGCGAGGCCGCCGACAAGCCGGCCGGCTTGCGCACGCACATGCTGGTCGCCGGGTCGGCCGCGCTGCTGGTCGGGTTGAGCGATATCCTTATCAGCCACTTTGGCGCGTCGAAGGGCAGCGACCTGATCCGCTCCGACCCGGTGCGTATCATCGTCGCGGTCGTGACAGGAGTGAGTTTTCTGGGAGCAGGCACAATCATCCGGCGCGCGCAGGGCGAGCACGTGGAGGGCTTGACCACGGCGGCCTCGTTGTTGTTTGCCGCCGCCGTGGGCATCTGCGTGGCCATTGACCAGTACTTGATCGCCGTCGGCGCGACCGTGCTTGTGCTCGTGATCCTGAGGGGACTAGGGGCCTTGGAAGCGCGCTTCGACGGCCCCGGCGACTGAGGAAGCCTCACCTGCTCCCCCGGTCGTCGCCTCCTTCTTCCAGCAGGTTAACATCGGCCTCCGGCGTCCAGGCCTGCACCGCCTGCCCGCGGATTTCCTCGTCGGCGCGTCCCAGCCCCCCTTCGGCGGCAGTCGCCACACTGGCCGATTCCCGCGCCGGCTGCCTCGTGCCGCGCTTCTCTGCTCCACCGCCCGGAACAGGCTTTCCCCCGGCACCGCTCCGCGTCCCGTCGACGGCAGGCGCAGGGGCGAGTGGCACGCCTTGCGGGAAGATCACCTCGCGGGCCGAGTCGGGCAGGGTGAAGCCGCCGGCCTGTAGCGCCCGCTTGGTCAGGCGGATGGCCGAAGACTTGACCTTGAGGAAGTCGTGCCGGCTGCTGTCGATCCAGAAGAAGACACGCAGATCGACCGACGAGGCGCCCAGCTTCTCCACCAGCACCAGCGGCTCGGGTTCCTTCAGCACGGCCGGGTGGTCGAGCAGCACCTGCAGCAGCAGCTCCTGTGCCGCGGGGATGCCGTCGTCGTAGCCTATGCCCACGGCGAAGTCGAGGCGCCTCTTGGGGTTGGCGCTGTAGTTGGTGATCTCGCTCACGTAGACGGTGGCATTCGGGATCTGGATGTAGTTGCCGTCGAGACCGATCAACACCGTGCCGCGCGTCGTCACCCGCTCCACAATGCCCGTGTGCTGGCCGATCTCGACCAGGTCGCCCGTCCTGAACGGATGGTGCGTGCTGATCATGATGCTGGCCAGGAAGTTCTCCACCACGTTGCGGAAGGCGATGCCGACGATCAGCCCCGCCAGGCCGGTCCCGCCGAGCACCGTGAGCGCCAGCCGGGTCAGGCCCAGGATCTGCAGCACGAAGTAGAGGCCCAGGAAGAAAACTGGAAAGGCCAGGGCGCGGGCTGCCACATCGCGCAGCAGCGGGCTTTGCATCGAGTGCGCCAGCAGTGGGCGCGCGAAGCGTGCCACCCAGCCGGCGGCGAACCAGCTCAACGCCAGCAGCAACAGGCCGAGCCCGATCTGCGGCAGCGCCCGGATGCTGCTCCTCAGCAGGGCCCGCGCCTGATCGACGGCCGGGGTAAGGTCCCAGGGTGAGCGCTGAATCACCTGGATTCGGTTGACGACGGCCGCCACGTCCTGCGTCTTGGCCGCCAGGTTGCCGGCCCAGGCCTTGTACTGCTCGTCGGTCGTACGTCCCTCGAGAAACACCACCCCGTTCTGCACCGATACGCTTTCGCCTTGAAACCAACCCGTGGACCGGAGGATGCCGGTCAGGCGCTTGGCAATCTCTTCGTCCCGCGCGGCCGGCTGGACGTCCACCTGCTGGGGCACGTTCGGAGCCTGTCCCGTGTCCTGGCCGGCCGGCACCGGAGGTGTCTTTGAGCCGGTGCTCCCCTGTGCCAGGGCAGGGGCCCCCCAGATTGGCGCAGCCAGTAACAAGAGAAGCGCCAGGGCGGCCGGCCCCAGCCGGCGGCCCGGCATGCGCCGCTTGCGGCCCGGCATGCGCCGCTTGCCGCAGGCTGCGCCGCTCGACCGGTCTCGCAGGTCCGCCCCTGCCACAGCCATACCTGCCCGGGCCGATAAGTCAAGCATTTTGATGGTCTGTTACTCGCGCTAGAAGGTCTCGGCTTGCCCGCCGTAGCGGGCAGCGTCCCAGCCTTTGCGCACCGCCGGTTTGATGGTCTCCCACGCCCGGCCCGGGTGCGCTTGCTCCCACCTGTGCTGCAGCTCCGCCTCATCCTCGGTCCAATTGGTCTGCCGGGGGCGCCGGCCCACGTCGTAGCCCAAATGATAGGCGGGACGAAGCTGATCGAAGGAGTAAGGCGAGTGGCTGTAGGCGGCCGCGTAGTGCTGCCTGAAGTCGTCATCCAGGACGTCGGCAGGCGGAAAACCCGCCCGATCGGCTGGCGCCTGCGGCGTGCTCGTGGAGTCGTCGCGCGCGCCGGGAGCCGCGGTTGCGATTGGACGCGCCGCCGTCGGATCCCTGGGTGTCGTATCGGCATCCTTAGCCGCCGTTGCGGCACCCCCTGGTTTTTGGGAGACGCCCGCGCTCTCTTGCTGCCACAGCGTCGAGCGCTCCTCCAGCTCGATCGGACCAAAGCCTTGCAGGATCTCCGCCGCCTGCGCCGCCTGCTCGGCCGGCGCCCTGACGGCCACCAGGGTCGCGCCGTGCCGTACGCCCTGGGCAAAGAGCTCGGCTTGCGGGCGAGGAATGCCCTGGTCGGCCAGCGAGCCGGCGATCCCACCTGCCGCCGCGCCGATCCCGGCCCCTGCGCTGCCGCCGACCAGCAAGTAGCCGATCGCCAGCGCCGGACCGATCCCTGGCACAGACATCATGCCCAGTACCAGGCCAATCCCGGCCAGGCCGCCGAGCACCGCCCCGGCGCCTGCCCCGGCAATCTGCGGCCCGTGGTCCTGCTTATACACTTCTTTCGCCCCAACGTATTGTCCGTATTGGCCGCTGGCGTCTTTGGCCAACAAGCTGACGTCCTCACGCGCAAATTGGTTGTTCAACAGCGCCTCGAGGGCATCCGCCGCCGCGCTAAGGTCGTCGTAGAGAGCAATAACCGTCTCTGCCATGTCACACTCACCTCGTGAAACAGAATTAAATAGCAGTATCAGCGCGGTCAATGTAGGGATAGGTACAACTCCAGTGCGCGCGGGACTCGGCCCCTCACGCTGCCAGGCGCGTGCTCCGGCTTGGGACCCGATGTCTGCGGGCAAGTCGCCGCCTCTGGTCCGCGCTAACGCGCCGACTAACGCCTGGCTAACGCCCGGAATGGTATGTTGGGTCAATGATCCAGGAAGTGCCAGATAGTGATCTGTGGAGGGACAGATAGTGAGCACCTATGCAGTCAACCAGTCGGCGGTCGAAGCCTTGCGCGCGCAGTTCCGCGGCAGGCTGGTCGGCCGCGAGGATCCCCAGTACGACGAGACCCGTAAAGTCTACAACGGGATGATTGACAAGCGCCCCGCGCTGATCGCCCGTTGCGTCGACGTCGCCGACGTGATCAGCGCGGTGAACTACGGCCGCGAGAATCAGCTCACGGTCGCCATCCGCGGGGGTGGGCACAATGGCCCGGGTCTGGGCACTTGTGACGATGGGCTGGTGATTGATCTGTCAGGAATGCAGGGCATCCGGGTCGACCCGGATAACCGCACCGTGCGCGTTGAGGGGGGCTGCCTCTGGGGAAAAGTCGACCACGCCACCCATGCCTTCGGTCTGGCGATCCCGTCCGGCTTCGTCTCTACGACGGGCGTGGGCGGCCTGACCCTCGGCGGCGGAATCGGCTATCTCACGCGTAAGTACGGCCTGTCCATCGACAACCTGCTCGGGGCCGACGTCGTGCTGGCCGACGGCCGGATGGTGACGGCGAACTCCAAGGAGAACCCCGACCTGTACTGGGCGCTGCGCGGCGGAGGTGGCAACTTCGGCGTGGTCACCTCCTTCCTCTTCCAGGGGCACCCCGTGGACCAGGTCTACGGTGGGCCGACGCTCTGGCCGATCGAACAGGCGACCGAGGTGATCAAGACCTGGCAGGACTGGATCCTGCGGGCCCCTGACGATCTGAACGGCTGGTTTGCCTTCCTGAAGGTGCCCCCCGGGCCACCTTTCCCTGAGGCATTCCACCGGCAGACCATGTGCGCAGTTGTTTGGTGCTACACCGGCCCGCTCGCCCAGGCCGAGGAAGTGTTCCAGCCCATTCGCCGCGCCCATCCGCCGGCCATCGACTTTGCCGGACCGATCGCCTATCCGGCGTTGCAGAGCATGTTCGATCCGCTCCTGCCCCCTGGGATGCAGTGGTACTGGCGGGCAGACTTCTTCGACAAGTTTGGCGACGCGGCTGTCGATCTCGAGGCCAAGTATGGGTCCCGGGTCCCGACGTTACAGTCGACCTCGCACATCTATCCGATCAACGGCGCGGCCCACCGGCCCGGAAAAGCAGACACGGCCTGGAGCTATCGCGATGCGAGCTTCGCCCAGGTCATGGTCGGGGTCAGCCCCGATCCGGCCGACGCCCAGAAGATCTCGGACTGGGCCAAGGACTTTTGGCTGGCCATGCATCCGCACTCGGCCGGTGGCGGTTACCTCAATATGATGATGGATGAGGGCCAAGACCGGGTGAAGGCGTCCTACCGCGACAACTACGAGCGTCTCGCGCGCATCAAGGCGAAGTACGACCCACGTAACCTGTTCCACGTCAATCAGAACATCAAGCCGGCCCAATAGCAGCTGCAGAGGGTAAACGCCCGGCACTACAACGACGCTAGTAAGGCGGTTGTAGTTGCCGGGCCGCGCCCTGTACTGAAGCTTGCGGGTAGCACCATCCCTCCTCGCTCGAAACACAGCCCGCTCTGAGATCACGCCCCGTTCGGGTCGATCGGGCCGCGACTGCGCGGCCAACGCAAGCGCGAAAAAGGCCTTTACGCCCGCCCATAATTATGGTATAAGTCTCGTGTAAATCGTTGTGTTTCGACGATGCCGTCCTGACGTGCAGCGCGCCTGCAAGCCGAAAGGATCTCGCGGATGGGGGCGTCCTTCCAGGTCAGGCTCCTTGGGGGTTTCAGTGTCCAGAGCGGCGATGCGCCGCTGACGGGTATCAGTACCGCGCGCCTGCGCTCGCTGCTTGCCTATCTGATCCTCAACTGCGGCCGACCCCAGGCTCGCCAGCACGTTGCCTTTCGCCTTTGGCCCGACGCGCCCGAGTCCCATGCCCGCAGCAACTTGCGGCAGTTTCTGTACCAGTTGCGCCGCGCCCTGCCGGACTCAGAGCGATTCCTCGTCGCCGACAACAACACCATCTGCTGGCGCCGGGACGACGGCCAGGTAGTTGACGTCTGGCTTTTCCAGCGCGCTCTCGAGGAGGCGGATGCCGCAGAGAGCGCGCGCGACCCGGTCGCCCTGCGGCGAGCGCTCGAAAGCTCGCTCGAATGTTATCAGGGCGACCTGCTGCCCGAGTGTTACGATGAGTGGATCGCAGACACTCGCGACGACCTGCGGCGGCGTCATCGGCGGGCCTGCCAGCGACTGATTCAGGTGCTCGAAAGCGGGCGCGACTACGGGAGCGCCCTGCCTGTCGCGGAGGTTCTGCTTCGTCTCGACCCGCTCGACGAAGAAACGTACGCTCTGTTGATGCGCCTGCATGCCCAGAACGGCGACCGGGCCGCGGTGCGGCGTGTGTACCGGGCTGCGGTCGAAACCATCGGCCGCGAGTTGGGAACCGCCCCGGACGAGGCGCTGCGGCGCGAGTATCTGCGTCTGCAGCAGCCGTCCCAGGTTCCCGTTCGATCGGCACGCGAAGACGGTGGGGCGGGCCATGCCCCGGGCCTGGTCGGCCGGCTCGCCGAATGGAAGCAGCTGCAGGTAGGCTGGTCGCGCGCCAGTGGGGGGTGGGCACATCTGACACTCATCAGCGGCGAAGCCGGCATCGGCAAATCGCGCCTGGCCGAAGAACTTTTCACATGGGTCCAGGCGCAGGGTCTCACCACCGCCTACACGCGCTCGTACGGCGCGGAGGGAAATCTGTCGCTCGCACCCGTGACCGAGTGGCTGCACAGTCCATCCCTGCGCCCCTTCCTGGCCACCCTTGACCCGGTCTGGCTGACCGAGATCGCCCGCCTCCTGCCGGAACTGCTGGCCGAATATCCCGACGTCGCAGCGCCGGAGCCGATCGGCGAGTCAGGCCGCCGCCGGCGTTTTTTCGAGGGCCTGGCACGGGCGGTCCTCGCCGTCCCACCGCCCTGCCTCCTCTGGATCGACGACCTGCAGTGGTGTGATTGCGAGACCCTGGAATGGTTCCACTTCTTGCTGCGCTTCGCCGGCCGCAGCCCGCTGTTGATCCTGGGGACTGCACGCGACGACGGGCTGCCGCGGGATCACCCGTTGAGCTCGCTGATCCGCCAACTGCGGAGCGAAGACCGTCTAGGTCTGATTGAGCTTGCCCCCCTCGATGCAGCCGAAACAGCGCGCCTGGCAGCGCAGATCTCTGGCCGTGCGCTCGACGAAACGGCAGCTGTGCAAATGTACAGGGAGACAGAAGGCAACCCGCTCTTTGTGGTCGAGACAGTGCGTGCCGGGCTTTCCGATTTCCCGGGCAGCGGCCGGCAAGTCATGGGGGTGCCGGCCACGATGGGTCATACAGGCGCTCCGGCACTCACTCTCCCACCCAGGGTCTACGACGTGATTGCAGGACGCCTGGCAAGCCTCTCGCCGCGAGCCCACCAGTTGGCTGCGGTTGGGGCTGCGATCGGGCGCGCTTTCAAACTGGACGTGTTGCTGAAGGTGGCATCCGAGACCGAAGACGAGGCGATCCGGGCCCTCGACGAATTGTGGCAGAAGCGCATCGTGCGCGAACGGAGCCCCGGCGTGTTCGACTTCACTCACGACAAGCTTCGGGAGGTCGCGCTGGCCGAGATTAGCCCGCCGCAGCGCCGGTTGTGGCACCGCTGCATCGCCCAGACGCTGGAGACGTTGAACGCCGAGACGCTCGACGTGGTGAGCGCGCAGATCGCCTTGCAGTACGAACAGTCCGGCCAGCTTGAACAGGCGGTTCCCTATTACAAGCGCGCCGCCCGGGTGAGCGCATCCGTCTATGCTAACCAGGACGCGATTGCCCTGACCACCCACGCGCTGTCTCTGCTGACCCAGCTGCCACCCGGTCCCGGACGGGATGGCCAGGAACTGGCACTGCAGCTCCTCCTTGCCCCTCTTTACCGGATCACCAAAGGTTGGGCCTCGCCGGAAGAGGAGCGCGTGATGAACCGCGCTGTCCTGCTCAGCACTAAGGTCGGTGATGTGAGCCAGCGGGAGCAAGCCCTCTATGGGCTGCAATCGGTGCAGGTAGTGGCCGCGCAGCTCGAAAAGGTGGAACACACCTATGCCGAGATGTATCGGCTGTTCATGCAGACCCAGGGTGAGCCGCCGCCGCCCTTCGCGGCTTTGATGTACGCCGGTGCGGCCCTGCACATGGGGCGTCTCGTCGAAGCGTGCGAGCAGTTCGAGCGCATCGTGTCGGTGCGCGATCCCAGGCACGTCAAGGACCTGCAGGATTCACAGGGGGTGAATTATCTGTCGCACGGACACGCCTGGAACGCGCATGCGTTGTGGTGCCTGGGCTACCCCCGGCGGGCGCTCGAAAGCGCCATGGCGGGGCTGGAGATCGCGCGCGAGTACACGCAACCTTTCAACCAGGCCCTGGCGGTGACTTTCCTGGCCATGTTGCAGGAACTGAGCGCCGAGCCGCCCGTGTTCCAGCGCCAGGCCGAGGAGGCTGTCAGGTTGACGCGCGAGTACGAAGCGCCGTACTACCTTGCCTGGTCCAGCATCCTGCTCCAATTCGCGCGCACCTGGTCCAGCCCGGGCCAGGCCAACCTCGAGGCTCTGCGCGAGGCGATCGACAGGTTCCGCGCCGCAGGCGCCCGCTTACGCCTGCCCTACTACTTCTCTCTGCTCGCCCGGGCTCATGCCCAGCTCGGCGAATTCGAGCAAGGGCTGGCGGTGATCGAAGGGGCTCTGGTCGAGTCGTTGCAGAACCACGAGCGCTGGTGGGATCCCGAGCTGCACCGCTTGCGGGGGGAGTTGATGTTCGGGCAAGGGACCGCGGCACCCGAGGTCGAAGCGGCGTTCCAACGCGCACTCGAGACCTCGCGTGCAGAAGGGGCGAAATCGCTGGAATTGCGAGCAGCCACCAGCCTGGCGCGCCTGTGGCGCAGCCAGGGACGTTCCGCGGCTGCGCGCGACTTGCTGGCCCCGGTGTGCGGCTGGTTTTCGGCAGACCTGGACACCCCCGACCTACGCGCCGCCCTCGCCGCCCTCGCCTGAGGACGCTCCTGCTGGCGAGGTTACCCCTTTATCGTGCTGCCGCCGCTCTTGATGCCGCTGTGCCGAACCCGGCAAGTTTGACAACGGGTCCCGTCTATGGTACTATAAAAGAAGATTTCTGGCGTGTCGTATTGAAGAAATGATGTTTCGCACCCTTGGTGCAACCTCCTGCCGGGAAGGTGGACATGCAACTCTTGATCGCTGTCGTCCAGGCTGAGGATGCCGATGCGCTCTGCAAGCGGCTCAACGAGGAAGGCTTCCGGCATACCCGTATCAGTTCGACCGGCGGCTTCCTGGCCCGCGGCAACGTCACGGTCCTCGCCGGAGTCCAGGACGAGCAGGTGCTCGGCGTGATGAACGTGGTCCGCGCGACCTGCCGGACGCGCACCGCCTTCGTCAACGCGATGCCCTGGGGGCCCGAATTCGCGCTCGCCGGCACGACCGGTGCAGCGATGCCTTTGGATGTGCAAATCGGGGGTGCCACGGTCTTCAGCCTGCCGGTGCGGCGCTTCTTGCGCCTGCACGGCGGTCCGACCCCGGCCGTGGCCGACGAGCAGCATGCAGGTGCGGCTTCGCCCGCCGAAGAGGAGACTGCCGATCAGCTCCTGGTGGTGATCGTGCAGAATGGGGATACGGGAACCGTAGTCAAAGCGCTGCGCGAGGCGGGCTACCGTTTCACGCGCATCGACACGACCGGCGGCTTCCTGCGGCGAGGCAACGCGACTCTCGTGATCGGCATCGAGCGCGAACGAGTGAACGGCGTCCTGGATGTCATCCAGGCCAACTGCCAGTTGCGGTCTGAACCGAAGCCGGCCGAGGCCGGGTTGCCGATGTACAGCGCGACGGTCTTCGTGCTGGACGGGCTCCAGTTCCGCATCAGGACTCCCTAGCCTCGCGGCCGGGACCGGAACTGACAGCGCCCTTGTGAAAGGCAACCAATCTTGACGGACGGCAAGCTGATCATTGTCTCAAACCGGTTACCGGTCAGTGTCCAAATCGAGGAGGGCACGCCCAATCTGGTCCCGAGCGCCGGAGGATTGGCGACGGGGCTCAGATCGTTCTACATGCAGAAGAAGGCCGTTTGGGTGGGTTGGCCCGGGGCGGTTCCCGAGCGCCACCGGGCGCGAGTCGCGCAGGAGCTGCGGGCCGAGCACCACGCCCATCCGGTGTTCATACCCTCGCAGCTGGTCGAGCGCTTTTATGAGGGCTACGCAAACCGGACGCTGTGGCCACTCCTGCATTCCTTCCCCATGTATACCCACTACGCAGCGGCCGACTGGGCGGCCTATCAGGAGGCGAACGCTCTCTTCGCCGACAGGGTGGCGAAAATCGCCGAGCCGGGCGATTCCATCTGGGTGCATGACTATCAACTCATGCTCGTGCCTGAGCTGCTGCGCCGGCGGTTGCCCGACGCGCGCATCGGTTTCTTCTTGCACGTACCCTTCCCGCCGTATGACATTTTGCGTCTCCTGCCGCAGCAGCGGATCATCCTCGAAAGTCTGCTGGCGGCCGATCTGGTTGGCTTTCACACCTACGGCTATATGGACGCCTTCCTGGCCTCGGTTCGCCGCGTTCTCGGTCACGAGAACAACCTGGGCATGATCACCCTCGGCCTGCGTGCGGTGCAGGCCGAGGTTTTCCCGATGGGGATCGACTTCCAGGCGTTTGCGAGTGCAAGCCGGGACCCTGCCGTGGAGCAAGAACTGGCGAGCATTGACGAGCGGCTGGCAGGGCGCAAGCTGATCTTTTCGGTCTCGCGCCTCGACTACACCAAGGGCATCCCTCAGCATCTGGCTGCGATTGACTGTCTGCTCGAGACCCATCCTGAGTGGAGCGAACGCCTGGTGTTTCTGCTGTGCGTCGTCCCCTCGCGCGAGAAGGTTGATCGTTACGCGCGACTCAAGCGCGAGATAGACGAGTCGGTCGGGCGCGTCAACAGTAAGCACGGTACCCTGCAGTGGAGCCCGATCTGGTATCTGTACCGGCACCTGACGTTCCCCGAGCTGATTGCGCTCTATGCAGCCGCCGACGTGGCCCTGGTCTTGCCGCTGCGCGATGGCATGAACCTGGTCGCCAAAGAGTACCTGGCGGCGCAGGAGAACGGCCGGGGAGTGCTCGTTCTGAGTGAAACCGCAGGGGCGGCCAAGGAGCTGCAGCAGGCCGTCATCGTTAACCCCAACGACCGGGAAGAGGTGGCCGCGGCTGTGCGGGGGGCTCTCGACATGCCGGAAGCCGAGCGGCGCGCTCGCAACGAGACCATGCGCGCCTGGCTTCGGGCGCACGACGTCACCTGTTGGGCGGAGAGCTTTTTGGCCCGGCTGGACGCCACCTCGGATCTCACTGCCCAGTTGGCGGCGCGTGATCTTCACGGCACGGAAGAGGAGACGCTGCTGGCGGACTTCAGGAACAGCCGGCACCGCCTGTTGCTGCTAGACTATGACGGCACCCTGGTGCCCTTCGTCGATCGACCGGACAACGCCGTGCCCAATGCGGAGCTGCTGGATTTGCTCGGCGACCTGGGCGGGGACGAGCGGAATGAGGTGGTCGTGATTAGCGGGCGAGACCGGAAGTCGCTCGACACCTGGCTCGGACATCTACCCGTCAGGCTGGTCGCCGAGCACGGGGCTTGGGTCAAATATCGGGCTTCGGCCGATTGGGTGCCCACCACCAAGCGAGATGCCGGCGGCTGGAAGGCCCAGTTCCGGCCGATGCTGGACACGTTCGTCGACCGAATCCCCGGCTCGCTGATCGAAGAGAAGACGCTCTCGCTCGTCTGGCACTACCGGGAGGCCGACATCGCCATCGCCTCACTGGCCGCCAAGGAGCTGATCGACGGCTTGAGCAACCGGGCCGCCAACACCGGGTTGGGAGTGCTACAAGGCAACCGGGTGGTCGAGATCAAGGACGAATCCATCACGAAGGGCGGCTACTACGTTCAGCACCTGGCGGGCGGCGATTGGGACTTTGTGCTGGCGGTTGGCGATGACTGGACGGACGAGACTCTTTTCCGGGTCCTGTCCCCGAGCACCTATTCTGTCAAAGTTGGCTTCGGTCCTTCCGCGGCGCGCTTCAGCCTGGCTTCTCCGGCAGATGTGCACAGGCTCCTCAACGACCTGGCGGCCCAGGTGACGAGCGACGGCCACTCGCTCTCGTCGAGCTAAAACGGTCACGGGTTTCCGGTGGTACAGACGGAAGATCTGTTCTACCACCGGATCTTTGCGGAGCACTTCGGCAGCTTCGAGGATCTAGCCTGGACGGGCAGGAGTAAGTGGGAGTTGGTGCCGGGCGCGGCGCCGGAGACGTGATCAAGACTATCCACAAGGGGGAATGATGTCAGGTATTGCCGGGGTTGCGGCAGGTGGGGAAAGGACCTTGGTCGAGGGCATGCTGGCAGGGCTGGCCCATCGCGGGCCGGCCGGCTCGCAGGTCACCGAAACCGGGGGCGCAACCCTGGGTCTGGCCTGGACGCAAGCCCAGAGCGGGGCGTTGGCCGATCTGGACACCAGGCAAAGCGTCTGCGACGAGGCCGGAAACGGGCACTTCGCCGAAGCCCGGGTCAAAGACGGCCGCCTGGTCTTGATGCGCGACCAGTTGGGTGTTGCGCCTCTTTACTATGGCCATACCGCTGAGGGTGATCTGTGCTTTGCTTCCGAAGTGAAGGCGCTGCTCACGGCCACGAGCGAAGTGCACGAAATGCCGCCGGGCCATCGCTTCGACGGCGAGCGCATGACGCGCTACTTCGAGCTGGCGGAGCAGCCGCCGCTGGATGAGCCGGCCGAGCGCGTGGCGGCCGGGCTGCGCAAGCGGCTCGACGAGGCTGTGGCCCGCCCGGTGTCCGGTAAGGTAGTCGGCTCCTGGCTCTCTGGCGGCCTCGATTCGAGCACTCTGGCCGCGCTCGCCTGCGGGCATGCCACCCGCGTCCACACCTTTGCCGCAGGACTGCCGGGCGCGCCCGATCTGGAACACGCGCGGGTCGTGGCGGAATATATCGGTTCGGACCATCACGAGGTCGTCGTCGATCTCGAGGAACTGCTCAGCGCCTTGCCAACCGTCATCTACCACCTTGAGTCGTTCGACGCGCTGCTGGTGCGCTCCAGCCTGATGAACTACCTGGTTGCCGGTGCCGCGGCCGATTATGTGGGCGAGGTCTTGAGCGGCGAGGCCGGCGATGAGCTGTTCGCCGGCTACGCCTATCTCAAGTCCCTCGACCTAGCCCGTCTCCCGGCCGAACTGGTGGACATCGCCGGCCGGCTGCACAACACGGCGCTCCAGCGCGTGGACCGCTCCGCTTCGGCTCACGGCACGGTCGCGCACGTCCCATTCACGAACTCCGAGGTGGTGGACTATGCCTTGCGCATCCCGGCCGAGCTGAAGCTGCGTGATGGGGTAGAGAAGTGGATCCTGCGCCAGGCTATGAGCGGTGCTTTGCCGGAGAGCGTGCTCGAGCGCACCAAGGCCAAGTTCTGGCAGGGAGCCGGCGTGGGCGACATGCTGGCTGCTCACGCCGCCACGCAGTTCAGCGACGCGGAGTTTGAGAGGCAGCGCAGCCTGCCAAATGGCTGGGTGCTGGCGTCGAAAGAAGAACTGCTGTATTACCAGATCTTTCAGGACCACTTCGGCCGGGCGCAGGACCTGGACTGGATGGGGCGCACCAAGACGACGCCCGCCTGAGCCCCGGCCGCCGCGCGCCGAAGCGCGGCTTCAGGAAGAGCGTATCGGCTGATGCGCTCTTCTTTTGCTGCTCCGGTACGGCCGGTTGCTCTGGCGGCACTATCCCGGATGATGATAGAGGACGCTGGCGATGCGGTTCAGGTTGCGTTCGGCTTCATCCTGCCGTTTCAGGGCCATGCCGGCGTGCAGCGCGTCGATCAGTCCCACCTGGGCGGTGCGCGCCCCCAGGGGGTATCCGTGGGCCAGCACTTCCTGCGCCGCCGTCGAGAGGTTGACGTCCACTGCGCGGGCGATCGGGGAGGCCAGGTGGTTCGTGATGGCGATCGTCTTGGCGCCGGCCTGCTTGGCGACCTCGAGCGCGCGCAGGATGTCGGGCGATTCACCTGAATGCGAGATGGCGATCGCCACGTCCGCCGGGGTCAGGAGCGTCGCCGAGATGACCTGCATTTCGCTGTCAGTGTGGACCACCGGCCGCACTCCGACGCGCATCAGCTTGTACTGCAGCTCGAGCGCAGCCACGGCCGCGCCGCCCGAGCCATAGATGTCCACCCGCCGCGCATCGAGTAGAGCATCGACCGCGTTCTCCAGCGCCGTCAGGTCCAGCACGCTCAAGGTATCCTCGAGGGCCTTCACGTCGGCGGCAATCACCTTCTGGACCGCCGTGCTCAGGCTGTCTTCTCGGCTCAGCGTGGCGTAGGGGATGGCTGTGGATGAGGCCAGCTCTTGGGCAAGCAGGATCTTGAAATTCTGGTACCCCTCGGTCCCCACCTTCTTAGTGAAGCGGAACACCGTCGCGTCGCTGACGCCACAGCGCTGAGCCATGTCGCTGACCGCCAGATGGATCACCTGGGTAGGGTGTTCCAGGACATAGTGCCCCACTTTCTGTTCCTGCTCGTTGAGGCTGGGCAGCAACGTGCGAATGGTCAGCAGGAGGTTGAATCGGGTCGCCTGAATCTTGTCCGGCATGCTCAGTTCCTCTCATCCCAGATCGGGAACCTGTCTGTCAGCGGAAGTATAAAAACTGTTTTCCTTTGCTGTCAAGATAGCGAAATGCCATTTCGCAGCCGAACCGGCGTTTGACAGCCGGTCGCGCCCTTGATACTATTAATGCAGGCCTTCCTTGCAAGACGATGGAGGTGTTGTGAATCAGTTCGTCGAGACTGAGACCCTCATTATCGGTCTCATGCTGGTCGTATCCCTCGTGGCGATGGGAGTACGCCGGCTGCGGATCCCTTATACAGTGGCGCTGGTAGTGGTGGGCCTGCTGATCACGATCGGGCAGCCGCTCCAGGTCAGCCTGACGCCAGAACTCATCCTGGGCCTGTTGGTCCCACCGTTGGTGTTCGAGGCTGCCTTCCAACTGAATTTCAGCGAGGTGTGGCGCAACCTGCCGAGCATCTTGATCCTCGCCATCCCAGGCGTCATCTTGACCACCTTCATCGTCGGCGGTCTGGTCACGCTGGTCACGCCGCTGGCGCTGCCCGTGGCGCTCCTATTTGGGGCCTCCGTCTCGGCCACCGATCCGGTCGCGGTAGTCGCCCTGTTTCGCCGTCTCGGGGTGCCCCAACGCCTGAGCGTCTTGATGGAAGGCGAAAGCCTCCTCAACGACGGTACTGCCATCGTGATCTTCGAGCTCATGCTGGCGATCGCGCTGACGGGGAATTTCGACCTCATACAGAGCCTGGGCGACTTCCTGCGTATCTCCCTGGGGGGAGTGCTGGTCGGTCTGGTCCTGGGCGGCGTTATTTCCTGGCTGATCGCGCGCGTCGACGACTACCTGATCGAGATCACTCTGACCACGATCCTTGCCTTTGGCTCGTATGTGGCAGCCGATCGACTGCACGTAAGCGGCGTGCTGGCGGTGGTTGCGGCCGGTCTGATTAACGGCAACCTGGGCCCGCGCGGCATGAGCCCCTCGACGCGTATCGTGCTCTTCAACTTCTGGGAATACGTGGCGTTTGTTGCCAACTCGCTGATCTTCCTGCTGATCGGCACCCAAGTGAATCTGCCGGGCTTGATCAGCGTCTGGCAGCCGATCGCCTCGGCCGTGATCGCCGCATTGGCGGCGCGCGTGATCCTGATCTACGGCCTGCGCCTGCTCGATCACCGTGTGCTCGAGCCCGTCCCGTTGAACTGGTCGCACGTGTTGGCCTGGGGTGGTTTGCGTGGCGCCATCAGCCTGGCCCTGGCTCTCAGTCTGCCCGCGGCCCTGGGCTCCGATCGCGCCTTGCTGCAGGCCATGACCTTCGGCGTGGTGTTGTTCACGCTGCTGGTCCAGGGCACGACGATGGGCTGGCTGGTCCGCCTGTTGCGGGTCGTCAGCAGGAGCGAGGCACAGGTGGAGTATGAAACGCGCCATGCTCGCTTGATCGCCGTTCGGGCGGCACGCGAGCATCTGGAGCGGCTTCACCGGCAGGGGCTCTTGTCCGGCCAGGCCTGGGACACGCTAAAACCTGACCTCGAGCAGCGTGTGGCCGCGATGGCGGACGCGGTGCGCGATGTGCTGCGGGCCGAGCCGGATCTGGAGGCAGAAGAGCTGGACACGGCGCGCCGGGAGGCCCTGCGTGCGCAGCGCAGTGCCCTGGTCGGTCTGCGCCGCGATGGTCTGATCTCCGAAGAAGTGTACGAGAAGCTGAGCCACGAGATCGACGCCGTGCTGATCGGGGAGCGGATGACGCTGCCCGCCAATGAGAGCTACATGTCTCAGGTGGGTATGGAGGACGCAGATATCGAAAATGTCTGAGAGCCAGCGTTGAGCATTCGCAAACAGTTCGCCGGCAGAACCTCGGCGCTTCCGTCTGGTAGCCGGCCGGCGCCAGCCCCGGCCTCTCCGGTTGTGGCCGGCGCGGCAGCTCGCGTCAGGCGCGCCTGCGTCTTGTTGGCGGTCGCCCATCCAAAACGGGCGACCGGATTGGCTACCCTGGCAGCCAGGATCGCGCCGAGCCGCAGTGGCCAGGTCGTGGTGCTGCACGTGGTGCGGCCAGGCCGGCAGCATCCGGAAGAGAGCGAGAGCCCGGCAGATGACCCGTCCGCCTGGCCGGCGGTCCACGTAGCCCTCGACGTGCTGCAAAACGCCGGGGTTTCCTCGACCTGGCTGGTTCGGGAAGCCGAGAACATCGGACGGGCCATTCGCGAGACCGCTTCCGAACTGCACTCGAGCCTGATCATCCTCGGCTGGCGCGGCCGCCGGGAAGCCGACGGCACGTACCTCGACGCGACGCTCAAAGCCGTCCTCGAAGATCCCCTCTGGGACGTGATGGTGGTTGGGGGACGATCGCCCGACAGCCTGGACCGCATACTGGTGCCGATGGGCATGGGCCAGCACTCCGCGCTGGCCCTGCGCGTGGCTGCCAATCTGGCACCGCCGGCCCACGACGGCAATGCTGAAGAGCCGGCCGGCCAGGTCACCGCGCTGCGTGTCGCTCCCGAGGTCCAGCGCGGCCTGAGCCTGGCCACGCTGCGCAGCCTGCGGTACAGCCTTGGCCGCTACGCGTCCGACCCTCGGGTACGGCGCAAGGCAGTGGTCAGCCAGGACACGGCGCTGGCGATCCTGAATGAGCTGCGGGCCGGCTATGACGCCGTGATCATGGGCACCTCACGTGAGGCCTTCATCGATCGCCTGCTGTTCGGCGATATTCCCCAGCGGATAGCCGCGCATAGCGACGCCACCGTGATCGTCGTCCGACGCCGTACCGCTCCCTTATCCTGGCTGATACGCCGCTCCTGGCGTAGCCTCTCCGATATCTTGCCGCGCTTGACCGTGGAAGAGCGCGCGGGGGTGCACCAAAAGATCCTGGCCGGCTCGCGCTCGCGCGTGGATTTCTTCGCCATGATCGGCCTGGCTGCCATCCTGGCCGTCCTGGGTTTGCTGCTCAACAGCCCGGCCATAATCATCGGCGCCATGCTCGTGGCTCCATTGATGTCGGCTATCGTAGGCATTGGACTGGGCTTGATCGAGGGCGACGCAGTCCTCATCCGCACCGCCATCGCCTCTACCGTTCGTGGCGCGCTGTTGGCGATAGGACTGGGCGTTCTGCTGAGTTTGCTGGTGCCCAACGCTTCGGCGACGCCGGAGGTCTTGAGCCGTGCCCGCCCGAGCTTGCTGGACCTCGGCGTGGCCCTGGCCTCGGGAGCCGCCGGGGCTTACGCACTCTGTCGCAAAGAAGTTTCGGAGTCGCTGGCCGGGGTGGCGATCGCGGCCGCCCTGGTTCCGCCGCTGTCGGCGGTCGGGGTGGGCATGGCGCTCGGCCGATGGGACGTGGCCGGTGGCGCGATGCTTCTGTTTGTGACCAACCTGCTCGCCATCGCAGCGGCGGGAGGGGTGGTGTTTCTGCTGCTGGGCTTCGCGCCGCCCGGGACGGAGAAGCAGCGACGAATCACGCTGCAGCATGGGCTGCTGGGCACCACCGCCATGTTAGTTGCCCTCACGGTCGTCCTCGGGCTGTTGACCGCGGATTCCATCCGCGAGGCCCGGCTCAACCAGGCCATCCAGAATGCCGTCAGCGCCGAAGTTGCCGCCATCCCCGACACCGAGCTGGTGCAGGCGACGAGCACGACCGGCAGCGACGGCACGCTCCAACTGGCTGTGACCGTGCGCTCCACCCGCCAGTTTTCGTACGCCGAGGTGCTGGACCTGCAAAAGAAGGTTGCAGCCAGGATTCAGCGGCCGACGGCGCTCCTGCTCACCGTCATTCCTTCGGTACGGCTGAATCCCTTGATCCCGCCGACGCCGACGCCCACTCCCATGCCCAGCCCGACGCCTGTGCCCACTCCGGCTCCCACCGCGGCCGGCTTTGTTCTTCCGGCTCCCATCGCCACTGCCGCCGGGCTGGTTTTGCCCGCCCCCGTCGCCACGGCGACCCCCAGCGCCTCTGCCACGATCACAGCCACCGGGATACCGACTGCCACGGTCATACCGGCCGCACCCCTGATCGTCCCCACCCCGGGGCTCACTTCCACGCTGGCCGTGACGCGCGTGCCCGTGCCCACCGCCGCGCCAACTCTCGGGCCGGCGGCCGGCGCGACGACCTCGCCGATCCCGCCCTCGGTGGCAGTCGTCGCCAACACCAACGGTCTGGGTGCTCTCTTGCGCGCCTCGCCGGACGGCCCGGTGATCGGGGCGCTGGTCGAGGGGACGCCCGTCATTTTGCTACCGGCGCGCCAGCAGGCCGCCGGCCTCACCTGGGCGCAAGTGGTCGAGCCCCGCGGGCAGAGCGGTTGGGTGGCAGAGGAGTACCTCGCGCCCGCCGTCCACTGAGGGGGTGAAGAAAGGCGGTGATTGGCCGTGGAGACTGAGATCAGCCGCGTCAATCGGAGTCGCCGGCAAGCGCAGCGCACGTACGATCGGATCAGCCGCTGGTACGATCTGCTCGAGGGCTACTGGGAGGAAAAGGCCCGGCTTGCTGCCCTGCGTGAGCTCGCAGTTGCGCCGGGCCAGCAGGTGCTTGAAGTCGGGCCGGGCCCGGGACACAGCCTGGTCGCCTTAGCGAGGGCGGTCGGACCGTCCGGACGAGTATGCGGGCTCGACCTCTCGCCGGGAATGCTACGGGTCGCCTGCACCCGCCTCGGGCGGGCCGGCTTGCCCGTGCAGCCTGGCCTGTGCCGCGGCGACGCGCTGTGGATGCCCATTGCCGGCGCCGTTTTTGATGCCGTCTTGTTGAGCTTCGTGCTCGAACTGTTCGATACGCCCGAGATACCCCGAGTGCTTGAACAGTGCCGGCGTGTGCTGCGTCCCGGCGGGCGGATCAGCGTGGTCGCGCTGTCCAAGGCCGGGCCAGACAGCGCGCTGCGCCGCCTGTACGAGTGGGGACACGCCAGGCTTCCTCAGGTGCTCGACTGCCGCCCCATTTTCGTGCAGCGAGCGATCGAAGCCGCCGGGTTTCGTACCTGCACCTCGACGCGGGCTTCCTTGTGGGGCCTGCCGGTAGAGGTGGTCGCGGCCGAGAAACCGGGCCGCATTGTGAGTTAGCGGTACCGTAGGGCCCTGGGGGCTTGCGAGAGCGGCCGGCGCAGCGCCGGCCAGGCTGGCGGCTGCCATCGGGACGCCGGCCGCGGCCAGGACGGCGCCCGGCGGATCAAAGCGACGGTCTGGTTGGCTGCAGGACATCGTCATGGAACACACTGCATCATACATCCCTTTGCTGATCGTGTTGGCGCTGGCATTCGGCGTCCCGGTGGTACTGCTGCGATTTCGGCGCTTCGGCATCCCCATCGTGGTCGGCGAGATCGTGTCCGGCATGATCGTCGGCCGCAGCGGCCTGCATTTGGTTCCGGAGAGCGACCCCGTCCTTAACCTGCTGGCCAACTTCGGGTTCGTATTCCTGATGTTCCTGGCCGGCCTGGAGGTCGACTTTTCCAACTTCGGCGGCCTGGCAGCCGGCCGGGGGCGGATTGAGCGGCGGCGATGGGACGCGGTCTCCCTGGGCGGCCTCTCCTTCGCGCTCACATTGGCCGGCTCCTCGCTGGTCGGACTGATCCTCGTGTCCATGGGACTGGCTCGTAACGCCTGGATGGTGGCCTTGATCCTGTCCACCACTTCGCTTGGCGTCGTCATGCCCGTACTGAAGGAGCGGGGGCTGAGCGCGGGCCGCTTCGGGCAAGCCGTCCTGGTCGCCGCGTTGATCGCCGACTTTGGCACCATGCTGTTGATCACCGTCCTGGTTGCCGTGATCTCGCGCGGCCCGTCGCTCGAGATAGCGCTGGTCGGGATCCCCTTCGTCGCTTTCTTCCTGCTGTACCAACTGGGTGCCTTCTCCAATCGGACCGCCGCGGTTCGCCGGACCATCGAAGTACTGAGCCACGCCACTGCGCAGATCAAGGTGCGGCTGGCCTTCACGATCATGTTGGTCTTCGTGGCCTTGTCCCAGGCGCTGGGCACCGAAGTCATCCTCGGCGCATTCCTGGCCGGCGCAGTGCTGGCCCTGCTGCGCACACCCTGCAACCTGGCCTCGCGCCCAAGGTGCGCACGCGACCCGTCCTGGCTGGTCAGGGCAGGATGGTGACGGGCATGCCGACGTAGGCTATCGCCCACAATTGATGGGCCGCCGGGTCGTCGAGCATCACGCAGCCGAACGTGATTGGCGTGCCGACGTCGTTTTGCCACAGTCTTTCGCCGGTTGCGCTCGCGTACGGGATGCCGTGGATGCCGTTTTCGGTCCCGCCCCCCTCGTATATTCCCAGCCAGTCGGGCATCCAGGACTTCCCGGCGACGAAGTAGCCGCGCGGCAGTTTCGTCTGTACGGTGTAGTTGCCCGGTATCGAGGGGAACTCGGGGCGGCCGGTGGAACATCGCCAACGCTGCAGCAGCATGCCGCTGTCGAACAGCCAGCAGGCCTGGGAGGAGACGCTGGCCACGAAGTGCAAGCCGCGCCCGCTGACGATCGGGCCATTCGGGCCTGCGCGCGCCGTGCCGGCCACGTTGCTGAACGGGATCAGCAAATCCATGCCGGGCACGATGAGTTGGTACGGCCCCAGCCGATTGGCATTCGTCAGCACCGAGACGGTGGTGCCAAAGTGCAGGGCGATTTCCCACAGCGTGTCCCCGGCACGCACTGTGTAGTGCGTGGTCGTGTCGGAGAGCCTGTCCGCCGTAGACCGGGCTAGTGCCCGGAGCATGCCCGGGGCCCCACCCTCGGTTGGCGCCCCACTGCTCTGCGCTTCTGCGACGGGAGAAGCGATATCCACTATCGGCGTCACCGACGCATCGATACCCGGCGACGGCATCATCTGCGTGCCATGCGGCCACGGCTCGGCCGGCCGCGCAAGGGCGGCGGCAGGCAGACAGGCCAGCGTGGCGCTCGCGATGAGAAAGAGCACCCTAAGCTTCAAGTGACGTGTTCCTCATCCGTTCAGGCTGGCGGCGCGAGTTATTTCGGCGCAACCCATCATCGAGCCGAGATTATAGGCCAGATGGTAGCCGACTGCAAGCTCCGCCGGGTCGCCTGCCGCAGCGAGGGGTCGTACCATTGCCCGTCGACGGCATAGCTACTGCCGGCCCTGGGCTGCATCTCTGCGGTTGGGCCTCGAGCGGCCGTGGGGCGCCGGCGGCGCTCCCGGCTCGCTCTCGCCCGAGTGCCGGGCCAGCTGGGCCTCGCGCTCGAAAGCGCGCAGCTCCGGCGGGACGGTGTCGCCGAATTCCGGCGGCAGGTTCTCGAACGGTGCGCCGAACAGCCGGCGCACAAAAGCACTGACCCGCTCTGGCCTGCGCACTTCTGCCATCTGGCACCTCCTCGCTGGCAGGATGGTTCTCCGCAGGCAATTGATTGTCTGCGACGTCGGCCGGCCAGGCGGTCAGGAGCCGCCGCTGCCGGCGAGCACACGGAGCAGCCGTTGAGCGGTCAGGGGGACCGTCAATTCGGGCTCGACCCCTTCGATGGCCTGCTTGACCGGCGCCAGGAGGGCGCGGCTGTCCGGCTCACGAGCCGCGCCCAGCACATGATGCGCGCCCTCTCGCAGCCAGATCGAGCCCGGGTGCTCGATCAGCGCCTGGAGCAGGGGCGGCCAAGCCGCCGGTCCCACCCTGATCAAACCCTCGGCCGCTAACCAGCGGATATCGAAATCACGGTCCTGCAAAAGGGACACCAGAACCGAAGCCGATGCGGGATCGCCTATCTCGGCGAGAGCCTTGACCACTTCCCAACGAAGGCTGTGCCTGGGATGTTCCGCCAATACGCGGAGCAGCGGCCCCACCCCCGGCTGCCCGAGCGCCACCAGGGTCTCACGCGCAGTCTCGCGCTCGCTCCCTTCGCCGCTCGCCAACTGGGCGATCAGCACGTCGATCGCCGCCGGATCAGCGCTATCGTGTGTTTGCGTGTCGTCCCGGCGAGCGTGACCTGTCGCATCCGACATTGCCTTTGCCTCCTTGCGGGTAGCGGAACCTGGATGGCCTCTATGCTTTCGCATTATCGGCCCGCGCCGACCGCTGGTTATGTTGTCGGTGGCACAATCAGGCAAAAACGCTATCAGGATGAGCGCTTACTGCCCGCTTATTCGCGTCAGGGTTCACTTGGTCGGTGGGAAGGAGGTGCATATGCACCAGGCGGGGCAAACAGAACAGCCCTTAGAGCCACAAATCAAGCCGCAACCGCATCAGAGGGGCTCATGGTTTCCGGCCTCAGAGTCTGACCCGATCGTCGGTTACATACAGGACAATCTCTGGCACGAACAGGCGAGGCCGCATGCTTGGGAAGTCGCGCCGCTGTTGGGGGCGGCCTATCTCTATCGTGAAAAGTCGACGCACTGGCCGGTCGTGGCTAAGTTTTATGTCGCCAAGATGCGGGACGAGGCGCAGAAATTCGCCCAACACGAGCTCGAGCTCACCCGGCAGGCCGCCTCATTCGGCCTGGAAGACGGTCCGACGCGGGCGCTGCACGCCTGGGCGGCCTGGCGTGGCGTGCTCTTTCTGGAGTACGTGGACGGCTTGACTCTGCAGGACGTCATCGCGATCCGTCGCTCGCGGCTGGGAGAGCCGCACCACAGCCTGGGAGGGACGGTCCGCCTCCTGGCCACCCTCCACGCGAACAGCGTTCAAAGCCAGGTGAAGGCCGATTTTGCTCCGGCGGTGGAGTACGCGCGTCAGATGGTGGGACAACTGAGTGAGGGCGGTCCACTGCGCTACAAACCGCTCCTGCGGGACGGCGCGCTCCGCTTGATCGGGCGTTGGCAGGACCGGCCGGCCATGTCTCGCTTTACGCCCACCTACATCCACGGCGACGCCACCGCCGCCAATTTCTCGTTTCTGCCCGGCAGCCAGGTGGTCGGCACCGACTGGGAGCGACTGCACGTCGCAGACCCGGCCGACGACCTCGGGCGCCTGATGGCCGAAGTATCGCGCAGCATCGTTCAGTATGGCGGCGACGCTTCCGAATCTGAACCGCTCATTCGCTACATGGCCGAGACTTACGCCTCGGCCTTGCCCGCGGATTGGGATGCCGATGCGCTGCTGGAGCGAGCGCGCTTCTACAGGGCAGCCAGCGTGCTGCGCATCGCGCGTAACGAGTGGGTGCCGGAGCTGGACAGCCTGACGTTGATCGCCGAGGCGCTGGTCCTGCTCGCATAAAGGTTCCGTTACAAAGTGATCTTTCTATATCTGCTGGTACTCGTTCCGGTCTCGCTGGTGCTGGCCTACCTCGTGAAGGTGCCCTCGCTGTGGGTGTTTGTTTCAGCCATGCTGGCCATTATCCCGCTGGCCGAGTGGATCCGGCGCGCGACCGAACAGACGGCCCGCATCGCCGGGCCGAGCATCGGCAGCTTGCTCAATGTCTCCTTCGGCAACGCCGCCGAGCTCATCCTGGCCGTGTTTGTGTTGATCGCCGGCCGCCAGGAAGTGGTCAAGGCCCAGATCACCGGCTCAATGGTCGGCAACTCTTTGCTCGGGCTGGGCCTGGCTGTGCTCATCGGTGCCTGGGGCCGTGGCGAGCAGAAGTTCGACCGCGAACGGGCCGGCCGGCTCTCCAGCCTGCTCATCCTGGCGGTGTTCGCGATCCTGATCCCAGCCCTCTTCGATTACACGGAACGCGGCTTGCTTGCGGCACCAAACGCCGGCGCGCTGGACGAACAACTGAGCCTCGGCGTCTCGATCCTGCTGATCGGCGTCTACATAGCCAACCTGATCTACTCGCTCAGGCAGCGTCGGGACACCTTCGCCATGGACGAAGGAGAGAAAGAGCCGGACAATCCGGAGGAGCAGAAAAAGCGCTGGCCGCTCTGGGTCGCGCTGGCTGTGCTGCTGGGTGCCACCGCCGTGATCGCCCTGGAAGCAGAACTGGTCTCGAGCTCGTTGGAGGATTCGGCCAAGCAGCTCGGCCTCTCGACCTTGTTCTTGGGCATCGTCGTGCTGGCCGTGATCGGCAACTTCTCAGAGCTCCTGTCGGCCATCTACTTCGCCCGCAAGGATCGCATGAGCGTGGTGATGGGAGTGACGGTCGGTTCCACGATTCAGGTCGCACTCTTGATGACCCCTCTATTGGTCATCTTCTCTTTTCTCATCGGCGCGCCGATGAATCTGGTATTCGCAAAACCCTTGGAGTTGGTCGCTATCGCCAGCGTGGCGTTCGTCGTCGATGCAATCGCCCACGACGGCCAGACCTCCTGGTTCGAGGGATTGATGTTGATCGCGGTCTACGCGCTGATAGCCGTCGCCTTCTTCCTGGTCAGCGGATAGCCGAGAACAAGGGCTCGTGACCTTAGGATCGCGGCGAACGAGAGGCAGTGCACGTGGGAGGCGCCGCTCGCGGCCCGGCGAACTGCTCGCAAGGCGCTGAGCGGCTGCCACCTATGCGGCCGCGAATAGCGGCAGGGCCACGTGCCCGGTTCCCCATCCCTCTAGGGAAGGGGGTAAGGGGGATAGGTTCCGGTGCCTGGGGCCTCCCAACGCATGTGAGCGACGTCCGGCGCGCTCACGTCCAGCACGAATCGGTCTGTGCTGGCCATGTGACCGGCAAGCAGCGGCACGTACAAATCGCTTGCCGCCGGCCGGCCCACCACCAGGTGTTCCCCGTCGATGTGTTTCACATACCCCACGTAATTGCCACCGGCTCCAACAACCCTCACCGTGACACCTCCCTTCATCAGCAATAAGTTTTCGTTAGCCATTCTACAGGAAATCCGTTTTCGCATCGGTAAGAGGACACCCTGTCGACCTGAAGGGCGCTCAACCGGACCACCTCCAGCCTGATCGTGCCCCGCCCCGGCCTGCTAGCCGACCTGCGGCGGTCCCTCAAGGGGCTGATTGCCTGCGCCTCCCGGATGGCTCTGCTTGACGGCCTGCCGGTCCATATCGAGGTAAACTTGCCCATGCAGCCAATCCACCTTCTCAACGTGCCCCGGACCGATCGTGACTTCGCCGCCAGGCCACCACTTGGTCGTGTCGACTACGATGCCGGCAATCGACCAATCCTGATCGTCGGCCACGAAGTCCTCGACCCGGCCGACATCGCCATCCCGCGCCCGAATGCCGTAACCCGTCACCTCGACGGTGCTGCGTAGATGTCGTTCCTCGGGAGTGATCGTCGCGCGCTCGGCGTCCGGGCGCTCGTAGATGGGAGCTGCCGCTGCCGGAGCGCCCGCATAGCCGGCCAGCGCGTATGGCGTCGCCGCCGGGCCCCACAGTCCAGCTCCGCTCCAGTATGGCGTCCAGCCGTAATAGCGGAAGTACTCTGCCTCTTGCTGGCGTGAGACGGGTCGGGCTGTGTCAAAGGCCGGAGCCTTTTGCACCTGCTCCCTCGTCAGCGACACATACAGCCGGTCCTGAGCGGGGCGGGGAGAGAGCACAGCTACCGTCGAGATGAGAGCGTGGCGCCCGGCCAGCCAACCGCCGGTATCGACAACCAGGTAACGGATCGCCCAGCGCTCATCGTCGAAGTAAAAGTCCCTCACGCTGCCAATATCGCCATCGCGAGCACCGATCCTGTAACCCTCTAGCTCGCGTAAACTCCAGAACATCTTGACCTCCCCTGGTGATTCACGTGTCTCAAGCGGCCGCTGGCGGAATAAAACGAGGGGGTGGTATGAACCCACCCCCTCTGGGCAAGCCGCCTGGACCGGTCACTCTTTACACTCTAGCGCCCGCCTCACCTGGCAGCGGTGCCTCGGCTTACCTTCTGGCCCGCTCAGTTGAGCCCATCAACCGGCCGGCATGCGGGATGTCGAATCGCCGGCGAGCGAGCTTGAGGCCGGCTGCTCGCCGCTCACCAGTATCCGGCGAAGTTCTTCGGCCTCGTCCTGCTGGGTGAGCGCGACGACGGTGTCGCCGGGCTGCAGCAGCGTTTCGCCATGGGGAATGAGCACCTCGCCGTTGCGCGTGATGCTGATGATCAGCACTTGCGGCGGAAGAGCCAGGGTCCGGATACGCTTCCCGACCGCCGCCATCCCCGCCACTAACGGGATTTGAAAGACCTCGGTGTGGGTCAGGTGACCCAATGACAGGCTTTCCCGTTCCTGCTGAGTCTCCAGCTTGCGTAGTATCGCATGGCGATAGGCGCGCACGATGTCCTCCCGGCGGAGCAGGCCTACCATGTGCAGCCGGTCCTGCGGGTCCACCACCGGAAGCCTGCCCAACTCCCGGCCGCTCATCATCATCAGCGCCTTTGACAACGAATCGTCGGGACAGACGGACACCACATCCCGGTGAGTGATGTCGGCCACGGTCAGATCCTGGGCGCCTCCGTCAGCGGTGGCCACCTTCAAGTCGTCGTAGGTGACGATGCCCAATATGTGTTCATCCCGATCGAGCACGGGGAACCCATGATGACGCGTCTGGATCAGGGCGTCGGCGAGTTCCTGCAGGCTTTGGTCGCCGTAGATCACGTCGGGGTCCTGCGTCATCACCTCACCGACACTCAGCCCGCGCATGATGTCCACGTCGTGATCGCGTTCCAGCGGCACGTTGTGCTTCCAGAGTTTGAGCGTGTAGATCGAATAGCGGCGCAGGCGCTGCGAAATCAGCGTGCTGAGGCCCACCGTGATCATGAGCGGCAAGATCAAGCGGTAGTCGCCTGACATTTCAAAGACGATCAGAAAAGCCGTCAGCGGCGCATGGGCCGAAGCCGCAAAGACGGCGGCCATGCCCACCAGGGCATAGGCCCCCACGCCGCCGGTGAAAGCCGGGAAGAGACCGTGCACCCAATAGCCGAAAGTGCCACCCAACATGGCGCCCATGAACAACGACGGCGAGAAAATGCCGCCCGAGTTGCCCGAGCCCAGCGTAAAGGAGGTGGCCAACAACTTGGCGAAGACCAGCGCCAGGAGCAGCGTCCAGGGCAGCGCCCCTGTCAACGCCTGCCCGATGCTGGTCAGGCCCGTGCCCAGAGCCTGTGGGTAAATGAGGCCGGTCAGGCCTACCAGCACGGCGCCCGCGGCCGGCTTCAGCGCTTCAGGCACGTGCCACGCGTCGAAGCGGTCCTCGAGGGCGTACAAGATGCCCACGAACGCCCAGCCCAGGAGCGCAGCCAGCACACCCAACACAATGTAGAACGGCAGCTCCCCGGCGCTGACCAACTCGTACGACGGCACGGCGAATGCGGGGGTCGCCCCCAAAAAGGTGCGGCTGACGATGCTCGCGGCGACGGCGGAGACCACGACCATGCCGAAGTAGTGGGTCGTGAACTCCCCCAGGATCACCTCCATGGCGAAGACCACCCCCGCGATCGGGGCATTGAAGGTGGCTGCGATGCCGGCCGCTGCTCCGCAGGCCACCAGGGTAATGGTGCGTTCCGTTCCCAGTCCCAGGATTTGGGCGGCGGTGGAGCCCAGGGCCGAGCCCACCTGGACGATTGGCCCTTCACGACCGGCGGAGCCGCCGCTGCCGATGCAGAACGTGGAGGCGATGGATTTCACTACTGCCACGCGTGGGCGGATGCGGCCGCCCCGCATGACGATCGCTGTCAGGACTTCCGGGACGCCATGGCCTTTGGCTTCGATGGCCCAGTAGGCGATCAGGGGCCCGCTGATAAGGGCGCCGAGGATGGGAATGACGACGATCCAGGCCGGTCCCAGGAAGGCCAGGATTTGGGGCATGCCCTGCTCGAACGAGAAGTGGGTGACTAAACCAATGGCCTTGATGAAAACCACCGCGGCCAGGCCTGTGCCCAGACCGACGATGATGGCAAGCGCCATCAGGACCGCCGTGCTTTGCAGATCGATTATCTGCCATAGGCGCCGCTTGGCGCGCATGGGGTCGGGTTCGGGCGAACCCGGCTTGAGAGCGGACGAGGACATACGCGGATCTCCTGACTATTCCGTCGCGGAAACTATCCGACGCGCAAACTCCTCCCGGAGGGAGGATCGCGTACCAGCCCAAACATTATGAAACTGAGTTTCGTTACTGTCAACTCCGAGACAGTCTGTTTTGTCGTCCGCTCTCAGCTATCAGCCCGGCTGCGGATGCAGGCGCCCGCCGGCCTCAGCGGCAGCGGCGGGCAGTGAAAGTGTTCCAGGCGGCCCAGGTCGCACCCGCGAGGAGAGCCGTGCCGGCCGCCAGCATACCTCGGTGCTCGTCCGCCCAAAGTTGTGGGCTGTTCGTGCGGGCCCGCGCATCAAAATCGCCATGCGCCCCATGGTCATCGCGATCGTCTACCGGTTGCCACAAGTCGTCCGGCCGGTGCGGATCGGAGGCCCCGTCGTACTGCTGCGACTTGTAACCGGTCTTGGCCAGGTACCAGTCGCCGAAGGACGGCGCGAGCTTGTTCAGGTTAACGACCAGGGCCGCCGAGCGACCGACGTCCAGCTCTCGCCGGTAGTGATGACTGACCCAGACGATCGCCCGCGCGGCCACCTCCGGCTGAAAGATCGGCGGCACGGGCTGCGCCTTGCGGGGCAGCCGGCTCTTCACCCAGGAGAACTGCGGTGTATTCATCGCCGGCAGTTGGACCATCGTCACCCGCACGTGGCTGCCATCGTGGATCAGCTCAGAGCGCAACGCCTCCGTGAAACCCTGGATCGCGTGCTTGGAGCCACAATAGGCGGACTGCAGCGGGATGCCGCGGTAGGCCAGGGCCGAGCCGACGCATATAATGCTGCCGCGATCGCGCGGCAGCATCCGCTTGAGCGCAGCCAGCGTCCCGTAGACCTGTCCCAGGTAGGTGACTTCCGTGACCCGCTTGTACTCCTCCCCCGTCATCTCCTTGACGGGAGAGAAGACCGAGGTCATGGCGTTGTTGACCCAGACCTCGATCGGCCCGAAGGCCTCCTCAACCTGCACTGCCGCGGCCTCGACCTGGTCGGCATCGGCCACGTCGGTCGGGATGATCAGCGCCCGACCGCCCAGTTGTTCGACGTCCTGCTTCGCGCCCTCGAGCCCGGCCTGCCCGCGCGAGCAGACCAATGTGGGCGCCTTCCTTCGCGAAGGCCCAGGCGGTCGCCCGCCCGAGGCCGGCCGACGCGCCCGTGATCACTACGACTTGTGGTTTATCTTGTGCCACTTCACTATCTCCTCAAACGTATCCACCTGGCAGGGAGTCAATCGATCTCATCTTCAGGTGCTCCATAGCCATCGGCTAATGGCTTCGCCTTCGGCGGTGGTTCCGGCTCCAGGGGCGCGATGGCGGCCGGATCGTACCGTTCGCCGGGCGCGATCGCGCTCAGATGTTGCTGCAGGCCGTCCCAGGCGTCGGCCAGAGCGATGCACAACAGCCGGTCCCCGGCGCGCAGCTTCAGGTCCGGATTTGCGAAGAGAGTCTGGCCCTGGCGGAACACGGCCACGATCTCTACCTCGTCCACCGCATCGGCAGGCAGGCATGATTGCAGCGGGCTGCCGACCCACGGGCTCTCCGGCCGCAGGCTGCCGATAAGCATGCGCTTGTTGCCGGGTAAATCGACCGGAATGCCCGAATTCAGCAACATGCGCAGGTCTAGGTGTGTGATCGTTGCCGGCACGGCAAACCGGCGTTCGGCCAACATGCGCATCACCGTCTGCAGTTGCTCCAGGTGGTGGGCGGGCGAGTCGCTCTGCACCGGCACCTGCGCTTCGTAGAGGCTCCGGTACTTGAACGGTGACGACACCGCAACCTGCACCAGGTAGCTCAGCATGACCGCAAATCCGGCCGGAACGAGCAAAGTGTAGCCGCCGGTCATCTCGGTCACCATCAGCAGCGTGGCTACCGGCACCCGCGCCGCCCCGCCGAAAACTGCCGCCATGCCCACCACTGCCAGTCCGGCGGCTGGCTGGTTAAAAGTCCTGGCCAGGAAGCCGCCGAGCATCGCGCCCACAAACAGGCTGGGAGCGAACACGCCCCCCGAGCCGCCTGACGAGATCGTCAGCGACATGGCGAGGATTTGGGCGAAGGCCAGGATCAGCAAGAGCTGCGTGGAAATCTGGCCGTCGATCGCCTGCTGGATCCATCCGTAGCCGCCTCCGATCGTTTCTGGCAGAGCCACCGCCATCAGGCCGAATATCAGGCCGCCGATCGCTGGCTTGATGTGCCGAGGAATGTGCAAAGACGCGAAGGCGTCGCGCACCCCGTAGAACACAAGCGGGAGCAGGACCGCCATGAGGCCAGAGGCGACGCCGAGGATCGCGTACCAGCCGAAGTCGACGAAGCCGGGCGTGGGCAGGTTCTTGGCGACGATGAACAGCGGCTGGTAACCGACGAACAGGCCGTTCACGGCATAGGCCACGATCGAGGCCAGCATGGTATACAGCAAGCCGTGCGTTTCGAATTCCATGCCACTGTAGAGCACCTCGATGGCGAAGATGGCGGTGCCGATCGGCGAACGGAAAATGGCTGCCAGGCCGGAGGCCATGCCGATGATCGCCAGCAGCCTACGATCGGCTTCGCTGCGATGCGTGAACGCGGCGTAGACCGAACCTACTCCGGCGCTGATCAGCGCAGTCGGCCCCTCGCGCCCTCCTGCGCCGCCCGAGCCGATGGTGATGGCCGAGGCAACGACCTTGACCAGCGGCACGCGCGCCCGGATGATACCTGCCGTGCGGTGGAAGGCCTTGACCGCGGTGTCCGTGCCGTGACCCTCGGCCTCCGGGGCGATGCTATAGACCAGCAGCCCGGCGATCAGGCCGCCCAGGGTGGTGGAAAGTGGTATCAACCAGAGACCCGCTGGGCCCACGATCTGCTTGAGCGATCCGCCTTCGCTTGGCAGACCGAGGGGCGTGAAGCCGGCCAACCGCACCAAAAACAGCGACTGCGCGAGGCGCAGCAGGAACATGAAGAGCTGCGCGCTCAGCGCGCCGACCACGCCGAGCAGCAGACTGTCCAGCACCAGGCGGCGCTGGTCGCGCACGGTCGACAGCATGTCTTGCAGGACGACCGTCCAGGCATGCCGCTCGCGGGCATTAGTTGCACCAGTCTCCGGAGCCACGGTGTTTTCCCTCGGCGCCCTGATCTCCCGCTGGCAGGCCAGGAGAAGGCGATCGGGTGCCACTCACTGCCGGGCCCGCAAGTCGGGCCGCCGGCTGATCTGGCCGCGCGCGCTCTGGATGCTGGCCACGAAGGGCCAGATCCGGCTCATCGCCGATTGATGCCGATCCGGCTCTCCGCGGCTTCGCCGGCCACGATCTCAGTCATCGATCCTCGTCATAGCGTCGAGCGCCGGTCCGTAGCCGCCGCTCTTGTTCCTGGGTGCTGGTCGACGGCCGCCCGCCGTTTCGGGACGCGCTTGTCTGGCGGCCTTCTGCGTCGCCTGGCGATCGGCGATCGCTCTCCGCTTGATTGTCGTCGCTTTCCGAATCTTCCTCCTTCCGCGCCAGCCAGCGCGCCGCCAGCACGTCGGTAGACGAGTGGGCGATGATCGAGGCCACGATCACCACGGCCACCAGCCTGAACAAATCGCCGGCGCGTGGGATGCCCGAGGACAGCACATACAGGCCGTACAAGACGGACGCGAAGCCGCGCGGGCCAAACCAGGCGGCCACCAAACGTTCGCGGGTCCCCAAAGCCGAGCCCAGGAGCGCCAGGCCCAGGCCGGCCGGGCGGGCCAACACCAGCACCAGGGCCACGAACGCATAGCTCCCCAGGCTGAGGTGCAGCAGGAAGTCGGCTGAGAGTACCGCCCCAAAGAAGAAAAGCGCCAGCAGCTTGAGCAGTTGGGTCAGCAAGCCGCCGAACTCTGCGAAGGACTCCTCCAATTCGGGGCTCACGCTCGCCACCGTGATCGCGGCCGCGTACGCGGCCAGGTACTTGTTTACGCCCGTAAGCGAGCTGAGCGCGAACACCAGCAGCCCGATGGCCAGCGCGAACAGCGGCCGGAAGGTATTCGAGGCTCCCAGGAAACGGAGGCGGGCGAAGAGAACGCAGAGCCAGGCCACCGCGACCCCCAACAGCACGCCCAGCCCCGCTTCGGCCAGCCAGCGCCCGATCTGCAGTCCGTGTTTGTCGAGTATCCCGAGCATGACCAGCACGATGGGCAGCGCCAGGCCGTCGTTCAGGCCGCTCTCGATGCCGAGCAGGCGGCGAAGCCGCTGCGGCACCTCGGGCCGGTTGATGATCTCCGACGCGAACACCGGATCGGTCGGGCTCAGGACGGCGCCGACCAGGAACGATTCGGCCCACGACAGCCCGGCCAGCAGGTGGGCGAGCAGGGCAGCGGCTCCGATGGTCAGCGGCAGTCCCAACAGCAAGGCGCGTCCAGGCAGCCAGCGCACCTCGGCCAACCCATGCACGTCCAGGCGCATGCCGTCGACGAAGAGCACGCTGACCAGCGCCCACTCGGCGAAGTGCACCAGCAGCGTATTGTCCGGCGGTAGGTCCAGCAGCCCCAGCCCTCCGCGCCCGACGACGAAACCGGCGATCAGGAACAGCACCGTCGTCGAGAGCGGAGTCCGTCTGGCCGGCCCCGAGATCAGGGCCGCAGCGAGCAGGCTAAGGGCAAACGCCAATAACAGAAGCATGCCACTCCCATGTTTGATAGTGCGGGCACAGCGCGACCCATTGCAGGATAGTCCTCTGGCCGATACTTGTTCGTGCCCCGCCATCCAGTTTCTTGCCTGCCCGGCGGGGCAAAGTCAACCCAACGCCGCGCTAATAAGGCACGAATCGTTGATAACTGGATCTTTTGTTACATGTCGTCTCGCCTCGAGCTTCTACACTCGTGGTCAGTTTGGGTTAGCGCCGGTCCTGCCAGCTCAGCCTGGTGGGCAGGCTGAGCTCCCAGGACAGCTTGGGCGAACGGAGGAGGATCAATGGCGGAGTCAGATGCTATTGAACTCATCCGGACCAGTGAACGCAACCGGGCCAAAGAGTGGTCTCGCGACAGACCGCCGCCGGCAGTCTCCCGCTTCCCCTGCGCGCGTCGGGGCCCCTGCCCGGTCCAAGCGCCTGGCGATCGCGAGTGCGCTGCTCACTGCTCTTCTGCTGAGCAGTTGCTCCGTGCCCCAGTCGGCTCTCTCGCCGGGTGGCCCGGCCTCGGCCGAGATTGCCAATCTCTGGTGGGTGATGTTTGGCGTCGCGACCGTCGTCTTTCTCATCGTGGTCGTGCTCCTCATCATCGCCCTTGCCCGCCCGAGCGGCCTGCGAGAGCAGATCCAGCGCGGGATCGGCGACGGTAACCGGTTTGTGGTCTGGTCCGGGGCAGTCATCCCCGCCATTATCCTTGCCGGCGTCATGAGCCTGGCGATATTTGCCCTGCGCACATTAGCGGCGCCTTCCACTCCTCCAAGCCTCACCATACAGGTCGTCGCCCACCAGTGGTGGTGGGAAGTGCGCTATCCGCAGTCAGCCGTGGTCACGGCCAACGAGATCCACATCCCAGCCGGAGAGCCGGTGTTGGTCCAGGTGAGCAGCGCCGACGTCATCCACAGTTTCTGGGTGCCTGAGCTCCAGGGCAAGATCGACACCATACCCGGCCAGACTAACAGCATCTGGCTCCAGGCCGACCAGCCCGGCACGTTCCGCGGCCAGTGCGCTGAATACTGCGGCATCGAGCACGCCCGGATGGCTTTCCTGGTGATCGCCGATCCTCCTGCGCAGTTTCGAGCCTGGCTTGACGAGGAAAGCAAAGTGCCCCCGGTCCCGGCCACGGCGACCCTTAAAAAGGGCCAGCAGGTCTTCCTCGGGGCAGCTTGCGTCTACTGCCACACGATTGCCGGCACCAACGCCACGTCTGGCCTGGGGCCAGATCTGACGCACCTGGCCAGCCGGCAGACGATCGGCGCTGGGACGCTGCCGAACTCACGCGGCAGCCTGGCAGGGTGGATTATCAACTCTCAGTCCATCAAGCCCGGTAACCGTATGCCTCCCATGCAGATCGACGCTACCGATCTGCAGGCTCTGTTGGATTATCTGCAGAGTTTGAAGTAACAGCGGAGACGGACATGACGACAGCAACTGAAAGGCTCGCGCGGACCTGGGAAGCTCCGCCCGGCATCGCAACCTGGTTCACGACCGTAGATCACAAGACGATCGGCATTCGCTACATCATCACGGCCTTCGCCTTCTTCTGTGCCGCGGGCATTGGGGCACTGCTGATGCGCACGCAACTGATCCGGCCCGATAACACCTTTCTGGCTCCGGAGACCTACGATCAGATCTTCAGCATGCACGGCACCACAATGATTTTCCTGTTCGCCACCCCGATCTTGTTCGGCTTCGGCAACTTCCTGGTGCCGCTGATGTGTGGCACCCGCGATATGGCTTTCCCGCGACTGAACGCCTTCGGCTATTGGGTCTTCCTGTTCGCCGGCCTCTTCCTCTGGTCGAGCTTCTTGATCGGCGCGGCCCCCAACGCGGGTTGGTTCAACTACGTGCCGCTGAGCGGACCGCTCTATGACCCAGGGCCGAACATCGACTTCTACACGCTCGGCTTGATCTTCCTGAGCATCGCCACCACCGCCGGGGCGATCAACTTCATCGTCACGATCTTCAAGCTCCGTGCGCCGGGCATGTCGATCAACCGCATGCCGGTCTTTCTCTGGTCTATCCTGGCCACCTCCTTCGCCGTCATCTTCGCCGTTCCGGCGCTCACGGCGGCCAACTTCCTGCTCTACCTGGACAGGGCGTTTGGCTTCCACTTCTTCGACGTCGCGAACGGCGGCAACGTCTTGCTCTGGCAGCACCTGTTCTGGTTCTTTGGTCATCCCGACGTTTACATCATCGTGCTGCCGGCGCTGGGCATCGTGTCCGAGATCGTGCCCACCTTCTCGCGGCGGCCGATCGTCGGTTACAGCTACATCGTGCTGGCAACCGTCGCCACCGGTCTGGTGGCGTTCGGCGTATGGGTGCACCACATGTTCGCCGTCGGACTGGCGCCGGTCTCGATGACCTTCTTCAGCGCCGCCAGTGTGGTGATCGCCATCCCTTCCGGCGTGCAGGTGTTTGCCTGGCTGGCGACCATGTTGACGGGCAAGATGCTTGTCAGAACAGCCCTGCTTTTCGTGGCAGGCTTCCTGGTCACCTTCGTTTTGGGAGGGCTTTCGGGCGTCATGTTCCCGGCGGTGCCTTTCGATCGGCAAATCACCGATTCCTACTTCGTGGTCGCACATTTTCACTACGTGCTGGTCGGAGGCATGGTTTTCCCGCTCTTCGGCGCCTTCTACTATTGGTTCCCCAAGATGACCGGGCGCCTGCTGAGCGAACGTCTCGGGAAGGTCCACTTCTGGACGTTCTTTGTCGGATTCAACACGACCTTTTTTGTCATGCACATCCTCGGCCTGCTGGGCATGCCGCGCCGCATTTACACCTACGAGGGCGGCCTGGGCTGGGACGTCTACAACCTGATCGCAACCATCGGAGCCTATCTTTTGGCGCTGGGTGTGCTCCTCTTCCTGGCCAATATCTTCTGGAGCCTGCGCAGCGGGCAACTGGCCGGCGACAACCCGTGGGGGGGCAGCACCCTCGAGTGGGCCACCAGCTCGCCGCCCCCGGCTTACAACTTCGAGACCATCCCCGAGGTGCGCAGTCGCGACGTGCTATGGGACCAACCCATGCTCAGGGCGGAGCTCCATGACGCGGAGTGGGGCGGGACTACCCTGGCCGGCAGCCACAGCGCCCTCAGCACCTCCCTGCTGGACGCCCAGCCGGAGGACGTCGTGCCCATGCCGGAGGATTCCTGGTGGCCGCTCCTGGCCGCCCTCGCCATCGCCATGGTCTTCGTCAGCCTGCTGCTGCGCTCGCTGATCCCGGCGGCGGTCGGCGCCTTTCTGATCTACGTGTCGTTGATCGGCTGGAACTGGCCGAAGCGAGAGGAGCCTGCCGTATGAATGCGGAAACCGAGCGTCCGCGCTACGCCCTGCCTGCCGATGTCCGCCCTTCCCGCTCGACCAGCGTCTGGGGCATGTTGCTCTTCCTGACCAGCGAGGCGACCCTGTTCGGCTCGCTGGTTTCCGCCTATTTCTACCTGCGCTTCAACAACGTCCAGTGGCCGCTCGGCGCTCCCAAGCCCCCGGAGATGCTGGTGCCCAGCATCATGACGGCGGTCCTGATCACCAGCAGCATCTTCATGATCCTGGGCGAGCGCGGCATCCGGCGCGGCAGCCAGACGTGGCTGCGTCTCGGCATGGGCATAAGCTGGCTGCTGGGATTGACCTTTCTGATCTTGCAGGGCTATGAGTACAGCCATGAGACGTTCGGCCCGCTAGTCAACGCCTATGGCTCGATCTTTTTCGCGATCACCGGGTTGCACGGCACTCACGTGCTGGTCGGCCTGCTGATCAGCGCCGTGACCCAACTGCGTGCCTGGATGGGCCATTTCTCGGCGCAGCGTTCCGTAGCCGTGCGCAACACGGCGCTATACTGGCACTTCGTGGATGCAGTGTGGATTGTCATCTTTTCGTCGCTGTACATCTATCCGCACCTGATCCATTGAGTATGGTCGAGGGATACGTCCATGACGCATCACACACAGACAACACATAAGGGCACGGCGCTGGCGCCGACGCCCTGGTACAGCGTGATCGCGCCCACGGTGATCGCCGTCCTGCACCTGAGCATCGGCTACCTGCTGGTCAGCCAGTACTGCGCGACCGGCTTTCCCTGGTTTTCCCTGGGCAGCGCCAGCGGCATGCAAGTGCTGGTCGTCATTCTGTCGCTCGTCGCCTGGGCCCTGTTGATCGTGGCCGGCGTGAGCGGCTATCGGCACTGGCATCTGCGACTCGACGACGGACACCCGATGCCATCGCAGGTCGAGGGCCGGGTCCGCTTCATGGGCCTGGCCGGGCTGCTGCTGAGCGCGCTGTTTTTCCTGTTCGTGTTGTTCGCCACGGCCCCGGTGATCTTTCTCAATGCGTGCATCTTCCTTTAGGGGTATCCGGCTCATCACCGGCATCACGCTCGCGGCGGCGCTGGCAGTGATCTTGCTCCGGCCCGGCATTGCCTGGGCCACCGAGGCCTCTCCGCCCGACCCCGGGGACGCCTGGAGCGCCTGGTCATGGGACCCCGTCGTCCTGCTGGGCATGGCGTTGGCAGCCTTCGGCTACGCGCGCGGTCTCGTCGTGCTCTGGAAGCGGGCAGGGGTTGGACGGGGCGTCAGGCGCTGGCGAGCCGCGGCGTTCATGACCGGCCTGCTGGTTCTGTTCGTGGCCCTGATTTCGCCGCTGGCCGAGATCGGGCATGCTCTGTTCTCGGTCCACATGGTGCAGCACCTGTTGCTGATGATGGTTGCGCCTCCGTTGCTGGTATTGGGTCAGCCCCAGATCGTCAGCGTATGGGCACTGCCGCGACGCGGCCGCCTGGCGCTCGGGAGATGGTGGCTGCGGGCAACGACGGCGCGCCAGCTCTGGCACACGCTCAGCCAACCATTGCTGGCCTGGAGCCTGCAGGGAATCACATTCTGGATCTGGCATGCACCGCCGCTTTTCGAGGCGGCGCTGCGCAGCGATGCCCTCCACGCGCTCGAACATGACCTGTTCCTGGGCACATCCCTGCTCTATTGGTGGGCGCTGATCCAGCTGCACGGGCGCAAGCGCCTCGGCTACGGCGCCAGCGTGCTGTATGTCTTTGGCACCGCACTGCAGGGCAGTGTGCTGGGCGCGCTGATCATGTTCAGCTCCGGGCCCTGGTATCGCGCCTACGTGGCCAGCGCACCGCGGTGGGGTCTCTCGCCAACGGAGGACCAGCAGTTGGCCGGCGCCATCATGTGGGTGCCGCCGGGCGTCGTGCTCCTGATCGCGGCGGCCATTTTCTTCCTGGCCTGGCTGCGGGCCCTGGATGAGCACATGACCCGGCTGGAAAGCCAGCGCGCAAGCCTGGTCGAGGCACCGCGGCGCAGCCGGACGGCCGGCGGAGAAAGCCAGCAAGCGGCGGAGGAAGACCTGGTTGTGGGAAGATTAGGGCAGTAGTGGAGGTATGGCGGATGCTCAGTCAGAAGCTGCGACGTAAGCCGGGGGCGCTCTTGGTTCTGCTGGCCTTGCTCTTGGGCGTTACGGTGCTGGCCGCCTGCAGCGGCATTGTCGCTTCCTCGGCCGCGTCGGTGCGGCCGTCTATCCCTGGCGGCGATGCCGCTCGCGGCAAAGCCAACATTCTCCAATACGGTTGCGGATCGTGTCACATGATCCCCGGCATCGAGAATGCGAACGGGCTGGTCGGTCCGCCTTTGATCCATTGGGCGAAGCGAGGGTTCATTGCCGGTGAGCTGCAGAACTCGCCAGATAACCTGGTCACTTGGCTCAAGGACCCGCATGCCGTGGAGCCCAAGACGGACATGCCGAACCTGGGGCTCAGCGAGTTGCAGGCGCGAGACATCGCCGCGTATTTGTATACGATCCAGTGATGGGTAGGGAGCTGTGAATATGAGCAATATTGTCGACCATAACCGCAAGCTCGGCGAGCCCCCGCGTGGCCCCGCTGACGGCGGAGCGCGCAGGGTGTCACGACGCTCGTTTCTGAAATCTGCCTCGGTTCTGGCTGCGGCCGCCGGGCTTGCCGGTGCGGCCGCAAGCTGCGAGGCCCCCGGCAACGCCGGCCAACCGCTGGTGGTGCCGGCCAGCACGCCGATACCGACCACGCAGCAGTACCCCGAGGTCCCTTACGCGCCTCAGACGGCGCCCGATCCCGATGTGCTGCGCTTCTTCACCCCGCACGAGGCCCTGACGGTGGACGCACTGACCTCACGCATCATGCCCGGCAGTACGGATGATCCGGGAGCCCACGAGGCCGGGGTGTACGTTTACATCGACAACTACCTCTCGTTTAACTCGGGAAAGGACAGCCCGACCTATTCGAAGCCACCCTTTGCGGTCGTGTACAGCGGGGATTCTCCTCCAGAGCAGTTGACTCAGAGCCACTTCGACCTGGTCTTCGTCAAAAAGAAGGAAGCCGACCGATACGGCACGCAGACGATCCTTTCGCCGGCCGCCATCTACCGGGTGGGGCTGGCCAAGGTCGACGATTATGCCCAGTCCCTCTTCGGCAAAATGTTCATTGACCTGTCGCCGGACCAGCAAGACCAGATCGTGGGCGACCTGGCCGACGATAGGGCCAGGGGGTTCACCGAGCCGGGGGCAAAGGAATTCTTCACCACGCTGCGCACCGACGTCGTCAACGGCATGTTCGCCGATCCGGCCTACGGCGGCAACCGGGACATGGTGGGCTGGAGGATGATCGGCTATCCGGGCGCGCAGCGGGCATACACTCCCGAGGACATCCTCTCGGAGCACTTCGACCGCCCGCCGCAGGATTTCCACCAACTGATGCCGTTCCGACCCGGCCAGCCGGCCAATCCCGACGTGATCTTGCCGGTCAGTGGCTTTGACCAGCAGCCGAAGTAGAGGAGTAACTCGACGATGCCTGTACATCCTAAAGTAGACGTGGTCACCGTGGGCGCCGGGTGGACGGCGGCGATATTGGCCTGGAAGCTGACCGCAGCCGGTCACAGCGTGGTCTCGCTGGAGCAGGGGCCCTGGCGTTGGGCCAATCCGGATTTCGAGCATAACCACGATCCCCTGCGCTATCACGTGCGCCACGCCATGATGCAGGACCTGGCCCGTGAGACATGGACCTGGCGGCCTAATCCGACTGCCCCGACCCTGCCCATCCGCGCATACGGCGCCTTCAACCCAGGCAGCGGTGTCGGCGGTGCCGCCATTCATTGGTCTGGCATGATCTGGCGTTTCCTGCCGACTGACTTTCAGTATCGGTCGCATCATATTGCACGTTATGGTGAAAAGAAGCTGCCACCGGGCAACATGATCCAGGACTGGCCGCTCACCTATGAAGAGCTCGAACCCTACTACGATGCCTTCGAATATGATACCGGGGCAGGCGGCATCGCCGGAAATCTCAACGGGAAGATCATCGAGGGTGGCAACATCTTCGAGGGCCCACGCCGGCGCGAGTTTCCACTGCCACCCTTGCAGATGACGATCATGGGCAACATGTTCGCTCAGGCCTCCAAGGATATGGGCTACCATCCGTTCCCGCAGCCCTCAGGCATCCTGTCGCGTGCCTACAAGGATCTCTCGGGGCGCGTTCGTTCGAGTTGCATGTACTGTGGTTTCTGTACACGCTACGGTTGCGAGGTGGACGCGAAGACCAGCGCGCAGACAACTCATCTGCCGCTGGCGCTTGGCAGCGGGCGTTATGAATTGCGTACCGAGTGTAAGGTGACGCGCATCAACGTGGGTCCAGACGGCCGCGCGACCGGCATCACCTACGTGGGACCCGATGGTCAGGAGCATGAGCAGCCGGCCGACGTGGTCATTCTTTCGGCGTACACGCTCACCAATGTCCGCATGCTCCTCCTGTCGCAGGACCGCAGCCATCCGCAGGGCGTGGGCAACGATCGCGGCCGCGTTGGCAAGAACTTCACCTACCAGCACTGGCATACAGTGGTCAACGGTATCTTTCCGGGCAAGAAGTTCCATACCTTCATGGCCAATACTGCCACGGTCTACCTGATCTACGACTTCAACGCTGACAATTTCGATCACAGCCAGGTTCCCTTCGTCGGTGGTGCCTCGCTGTTCTCTGGCAATGGCGAGCGGGACCCTCTCACCTCGGCCGGTGACTTCCCGTTCGGGACCGGTGCCGGTGGACCCGAGGGCGTGCCGGCCACCGCGCCGACCGACAACGGCAGCTCGGGGGGGAGCAGCGGGTCCAAACAACCCACCTGGGGCAAGGCGTGGAAGGACGACCTGCGCCAGAACTGGGACAGCGTCGCCTACATCGTCATGCAGGGCGAGAGCCTCCCTTACCAGGACCAGTTCTTCGACCTGGACCCCGTGTATAAGGATGAGTACGGGCTGCCGTTGCTGCGCCTGACGTTTGATTGGCATGAGAATGACTTCAATATGTACCGCTTCATTGCCGCCCGCGGTAAGGAGATCATGCAGAAGATGGGCCCGGCGAGGATTTTCGCGACGGGGGAACTGGACCCGTTTAACATCCACAAATACCAAAGCACCCATATCACAGGCGGCGCGATCATGGGCAGCAGCCCGGACAACTCCGTGACCAACAAGTACGGCCAGGTGTGGGACACACCCAACGTGTTCGTCACCGGTGCGGCCCTTTATCCCCAGAACCCCGGCGCCAACCCGACCGGTACCCTGTGCGCCCTGGCCTACATGACCGGGGACGCCCTGGTCGAGCGCTACTTCAAGGACCCCGGCCGGTTGCTGGGCTGAGAAGGGAGTGGAGCATGCATCGGTCCCGCTCAATCGCCATCTTGATCCTCGCCGGCAGCCTGGTGTTGGGCGGCTGCGGATTGTATCAGAACCGGCGGCTCGTTCCCCCGGTACCGGAGTTCGGTGGCTCGCCGGTGGGTAGGCCAACTGCGTCCGTGGTCACCCTAACGCCCTGGCCCACTCCGGGCCTGATCATCCAGGCCTACGCCACACCGCCGCCCATGCCGACGCCGGGGCCATCCGCAGTGCCGAGCCCGACGCCGCCGGTCAACTACACGCAGACGCCGTTGCTTTCGGGCACGCCAACTCCGGCCGGCACCGCGACCGCTGTCCCACCTGCCCTCGCCGCCACCGCCATAGTGACGGCGACAACTGCCGCGACGCCGGTGCCCATCGGTTCGCCGGCCGCGACCATTACCCCGGCGCCCGTGACCCTCACGCCGCCGACGGCTCTCACGCCGGTTGGCCAGTAGCCACCGGCGAGGCCTGCAGACCGGCGAGCGCGGGCCGTCCTCCCTCAGCCCTGGATGGCTGTTCGGACGGCGGGGTACGGCCGTGCCTCCCCGTCCGAACAGCCTGTCCCAAAGCGGGGCGGTGAAATGTAATCCCTGCAACATAAAAATGTGATCGATAATTCACAATGGACGTGAGTTGTTGAGTTGGTATTCCGTACCCACCCAGTGTGATCTTCGCACCGCAGTTGCCGCTCGGCTCTCGTGCTTAACAGCGGCAAACTATTCCCGTGGCACATCTCCGCGGTGCCACCGGTGCCGCGGTCTGCAAAGGTGCGTCTCGCACGGCAGCGTCGTTCCTCGCCTTACTCAAGGGGGTGTCACTTGTCCGCACAGAGCTACGCGCGACCCGGCCCACTGGCACGCTGGTACAGTTCCGACTACAGCGCGTCGGTCACCTGGGTCCTATCGGCCTCCGTCCTCCTATTGTTCGGCGTCACCATGGGACTGATCCTGGCCCTCGAGTTCGTCTTCCCCGACCTCTTTCGCGGCATTCCCTGGTTGGTGTTTGGCCGCCTGCGCCAGGCCCACACCAACACCGTCCTGTTCGCCTGGCTGTCGCCGGGCATGATCGGCCTGTGGTACTACGTCGTGCCGCAGCTCACGGGTCGCAAGATCTGGAGCGAGCTGCTCGGCAACATCTTGGCCATCGCTTGGATGGTGGCCGTGATGGTCGGCGTGGGCCTGATCATGGCGGGACACACCCAGAGCCGTGAATATGCGGAGATGGTCTGGGGGGTCGACGTGGCCGTGGAGGTCGTCCTCTGGCTGAACCTGTTCAACCTCTTCATGACGATCGCCAACCGGGTCGAGCCCAAGCTTTACGTTTCACTCTGGTATATAACGGGCACGTTGATCTGGTTCCCGATCCTCTACTTTATCGGCAACGTGATGTGGAAGCCGCCGACGGGTGCCCTGACCGGCATCGACGACACCATCTTCCACTGGTTCTACGGCCACAACGTGCTGGGCTTGTGGTTTACGACCGGCTTGCTGCCGATCATGTACTACATCATTCCACGCGAGACTCGCACGCCCCTCTACAGCCATTACCTGTCGCTCTTTGCCTTCTGGGGCATCGCCCTCTTCTATACGGGCGTCGGCGGGCACCATCTCGAGTGGGCGCCCATCCCGTACTGGCTGAAGACCATGGCCGTGGCCGAGAGCATCGGGATGATCGTCGTCATCACTGCTTTCTTCATGAACCTCGTGCTCACGATGCGCGGCAACTGGAACCGCCTGTGGACCAGCATACCGCTACGCTATGTGTTCACAGGCTTCCTCGCCTACATCCTGGGCTCGTACCAGGGCTCGCACGAGGCGATCCGCAGCATCAACCTGCTCACTCACTTCACGCAGTACGTGCCCGGACACGCTCACCTCAACCTGCTGTTCTTCTCGGCGGTCACCATCATGGGCGGGGCTTACTACATCATCCCGCGCATCTTCAAATGCCAGATCTACAGCCGGACCATCGCCAACGTCCAATACGCCACCCTGTTCATCGGCTTCAGCGCGTTCTTCGCCGGCTTCTTTCTGGTGGGGCTGGTGCAGGGTGCTGACTGGGTGCACGGCGGGCTTCCGGTATGGACCGTACTGCCCACGCTGCGGCCTTACATGGTGCTGCGGGCGGCCGGCGGGGCCGTGCTTTGGTCGAACTTCATCCTGTTCACCTTCAACATCTTCGCCACTGTCCTGGTGCGCCGGCCTGAGCCGCGGGTGGCCTTGCCGCCGCATCCTGAGCTTCGACGGGGACCGGTCGTGCCGGCCCCGACGGGATCGTGAGCAGGAGGTGTTGCGATGAAAATGACCTTCACGACAGTTGTTGCCGGCGGCCTCCTGGTCTTCCTGGCAGTGGCCATGGCCCTGGTGTTCATCCCGGTGTTCGTATGGTCGCCGCCACAGACGTTCGAGGCCCATCCCTACACCCCACTCCAGGAGAAGGGCCGTGTCATCTACTACTCGAACGGGTGCGACTACTGCCACACCTTGTATGTGCGCCCATTCGATAACGGATCCAATGCGCCCGTGGGCGGCACCATGTCGCAGGGCGGCAACTACGTCTTCGACGACCCGGGCGATATCCTGGGCTCCGAGCGCACGGGCCCCGACCTCGGCTACATTGGACGGAAGCGCGCCGAGGCCTGGGAGATCGAGCACTGGAAGAACCCGCGCAAGCTGTCGCCGCTCTCGCTGATGCCCAGCTTCGAGTTCCTGTCAGATGATGACCTGAAGGCGCTCGCCGCGTTCATCTTCAACCTGGGCGACCGCACGTCGGCGCAGCAGATGATCGAGGCGCCGCTCACCTACGCCGGCCAGGCTGATCCAAAGACTCCGCCCAGGGTTACCCCGAACCCGGATGGTGCGCCGCAGGGGTGGCCCATGTGGATTGCGGCCGGGCTGCAGGAGGGCAAGGAGCTGTTCGTCGAGCGCTGCTTCACCTGCCACGGCTGTGCCGGCAACGGGCTTGGCGAGTACGCGGGCACCGCTATCGTCACCCCGGCCGACTTCAAGGTGCAGCCGTTCAAGACCATGCCGCCCGACCAATGGTTCTGGCACATCTCGGAGGGCGTCCAGGGCTCGTTGATGCCCACCTGGAAAGTCAGCCTCACCGAGGACCAGCGCTGGAACGTCATCAACTACCTGCAACAGGAGTTCGCCAATCCTGTCTCGCGCGATCCCGATGAGGGTGACCCGCCGCCGCCGTATGCGAACATGAACAACCCACTGCCGCTGACGGTGGAGACCCTGGAAGAGGGCAAAGCCATCTACACACGGGAGTGCTGGGTCTGCCACGGCGACGCAGGCTCGGCGGAAGGTGTCTACCGCGAGGGTCTGATGCCTATTCCGGCCAACTTCAGCAACCTGGCGGACTACGCTGACTTCACCGATGCCGACTACTTCTGGCGCATCAGCGAGGGCGTGCCCTGGAGCTCGATGCCGGCCTGGAAGATCCGTTACGGCGAAGAGGACCGCTGGAAACTGGTCCACTTCCTGCGGGTGAACTTCACGCAGACCGAAAAGCGGCCGCCGACGGCCGGCACGCAGGACTTCCTAGACGTCGCGCTGACGCAGAAGATGCCAGAGCGCGGCTCGACCCTCACCGAGGTCCAGACCGGCAACCTGCCCCAGGTCGACGCCCGGGCGGCCTCCTTCGAGATGGGCAAGGGAATGTACCTGCAGATGTGCGCTCGCTGCCACGGCCTGACCGGCGACGGCAAGGGCTGGGCGGGCGGCTATCTCGACGTGCAGCCGGCAAACTTCCACGATGAGACGGTGCGCGGGCTGTCTGACGGCGACTGGTTCGCCCGCGTGACTTACGGCATCCAGAACTCGGCGATGCCCGTCTGGGGCGAGTGGATGCCGATGCGCAACCGTTGGGACGCGATCAAGTTCATCGAGGAGGGCTTCGTAGCCGGCGTCCCAGGGCAGGCCAATGCCGCACAACCGGTCATGATCCCCAGCGTCCAAAACGACGCCGTGCCTGTCACCTACCGGCTCATGACGCTCGGCACGTGGTTCGAAGCCGGGAACGCGGTACATGTCGATCATGGCATGCAGCAATACGGTGTTTACTGCGCAACATGTCACAATGACAAGGGACAGGGCATGGGACCGGGAATCGGGCCAGGAATGACCGGGCCGGCGGCCTTCCCCACCAACATGAGCGATTCTTACGTCTACTGGCGCACGGCCGAGGGAGTAGAGAAGACCGTTATGCCGCCCTTCAACAAGTTGTTCGATCCCCAGGACATCTGGGACCTCACGGCCTACGTCCAGAGCATCACCGGCAGCCCGATGAACGTGGCGACCCCGCCTGGGCCAACCCCGCTGCCGGCGCTTGCGACCCCGGCCGCGACGCCGACGCCGGCACCCTAGGAGGATGATGATGAGTTACGGTGTTTACGGTTGGGTCGTCTGGGGTGCGTTTGTGATGCTATCGGCGGTCTTGATGTTTGTCTACGGCTGGCGCAGCGGGCAGTTCCGCCACATCGAAGAGCCCAAGTATCGAATGCTGGAAGACCGTGAGCCGCAGGGTTGGCCCGGCAGGGAGCCCACCGAGTCGGTCGGATCGTACGGGAGAGACAAGGAGCGCCGCCCGCAATGAACGGGCGGCCCCATCCGATGCCCTCGCGATAACCCGGGCGGGGCAGAGCGCCCGGCACCTGCGCCCGCCGCGGGCCATGCAGCCGGCGGCGGGCATGGAGGCCGGGCACATCTGAAGGGCATCGGGCCCAAACCAGCGAAAGAAGGCGCGTATGGTAGCAAACTCGCTCAATGTGTATGGGGAAGCGCTGGCCATCCTCTTCAGCGCCGGCTTCTTGTTCTTGTTTGCGTTCACGCTGGGCCTGCCCTACATTACCGGCCTGCAGGCAGCTCAGCGCGGCCGCCGGCAGCGGGACCGTGGTGAGATGCAGCAGGCGGGCCTCGCACAGCGGCGAAGCGGTGCGGCGGTCCAGGATGAAGGCCCCGAGGTCATCCGCCCCGACGGCTTCATCGACAGCTTTGCCGAGACGATCGAGGAAGCAGGCGGCGGCCTGCCGCCGGTGGTCGCCATCGCAGTGGCCGGGACGCTTCTCTGGTACATCCTGTACGTGATCATCTTTTGGGCGCCCAAGGGCTATCCCTTCATGATCTAGGAGGCGGCCATGGCCTATGTCTACGAAGTCAGCTTCGACATCCCGGACGACCAGGCGCCTCAGCTCCGGGTGGGGGCCTCCGTGCAGCGCGTGCTCGCGTACCTGCGCTCGCTGCTGCCCAACATCCAGGGCTACGTCACGACGCGCGCCATGTACTCGCTGACCGACGAGCCAAACATCCGCCTGGTCTTCCAGTCGGTGTGGGACGATGCCGAGCACCTGAACCGGCATCTCCACTCGCGCATGGAAGAGCAGACGGTGATGCTCGAATTCGCGCCGAACGCCCGGATCGAAAACCTCGAGGCCCGGGTCTACGAAGAGCTCGAGTAGCGCGAGAGGGGCTATTGCCCTGATCGTTTATCCGGGTCCCTTCGCACGGCACCGTCGCGGGGTAACATGAGTTGTCTGCACTGGGAGCGCCGGCGTCCCCCGGCCAGAGCCGGCAGGGATGCCGGCGCTCCCGCGTGTGTCTCGGCACTTGGAGGCTGAGCATGGATCCTGCGCTCCTGAGCTACGCCGGGGCGATGCTGGTGGCTGGGGCGCTGGGAAGCCTGGGCCATTGCGCCGGCATGTGCGGCCCGCTGGTGCTGATGGTCGGCGCCCGGTTTCCTCGGCGCGGGCCGGCTGCCGTCGCCCGTCACCTGCTGTACCACGCGGCACGGATCGGCATCTATTTGCTGCTTGGCGCGTTGGCGGGCGGGCTGGGCTCGTTCCTCGGCGTCAGGCTGGCGTTGATGGGCGCCTCCGGGTGGATCAGCCTGATCCTCGGCGGGGCGGTCATCCTCTTCGGGCTGGCGTACCTCCGCTGGCTCCCCGCGCGTTGGATGGGCTCGGTGACGCCCTGGCTGAGCCGCGCGATGGGTCACGCCTTGCGCAAGCGTGGCTGGCAGGGGCTTGCGCTCCTGGGCGCGCTTAACGGCCTGCTGCCCTGCGGGCTGGTCTACAGCGCGTTGTTTATCGCCGCGTCCAGCGGCAGCGCCGGCCGTGGCGCCCTGGGCATGGCGCTCTTCGGCTCGGCAACCCTTCCGCTCCTGTTGGGGCTGGGCGTCGGCGCGGGCGCGCTCGGCGTGGATATCCGGCGGCGGATGATGCGGGTGGGCGGTGCCTTCGTGGTGCTGGTGGGCCTGCAGCTCGTCCTGCGCGGCTCCGCCGGACTGGGGATCGTGTCGCATCAGATGGTCGGGAGAGTAATGCTTTGGTAGAGCGCTATTACTGCTCCCTCTGCCAGCTGCCGGCCGGGGATCAGCCCGTGCTGGAGACGATCGGCGGCGAAACGCTGCGGTTCTGCTGTGCAGGCTGCGCCCAGGTCTATCGGATCGCTTACGAGAACGGGCTCCTCGAGCAAGTGGCCAGCCCGGCCAGGCCCCGGCCGCCGATCAGCGAGTTCATCCTCCATCCGGGAGAGAGCACCTTCTTCCACATTGACGGCATGTGGTGCGCCGGCTGCGCAGTCGCGGCCGAGCAGGTCTTGCGGCACCAGCCCGGAGTGAGAGACGTGGCGATCAGCTTCGCCGGTGAACGCGGGCGCATCCAGTACGACCCGGCGCGGGTCGACCCCGACCGGCTGCTGGAGAGCCTGAAGGGGCTCGGCTACCGGACTCACCGCCTGGACGACCCGACCAGGTACCCCGCCGAGCGCGCCGAACAGCACCTTACCCTCCAACTTATCGCGGCGCTCGCCTTTGGCATGCAGGTAATGCTGATCTACTGGCTGCAACTTTACCATCTCTACGCCCAGGGACGCTTCGACACGCACGACGTTCGCGGCGAGCAGTACCTGGTCTGGGCCCTCGCCACGCCCGTCCTGTTTTATGGCGGCAGCTCCTTCCTGCGCGGGGCCTGGCGAGCAATCCGTGCCCGGACCGCGACCATGGACACGCTTGTCGCGCTTGGCACGCTCACGGCCTACGGGTACAGTGCCTATATCGCACTGGTGGGGGGCGGCCCGGCCTACTTTGACTCGGTGGCGATGATCACCTCTCTGGTCCTGTTGGGCCGCTATATCGAAACGCTGGGCGGCACGGCGGCCCGAAAAGGCGTCCGCGAGTTGCTCCAGATTCAGCCGCGGACGGCCAGGCGGCGAGCCGCTGAGGCCGGGGGCGGCGGAGCGGCCGTCTGGCAGGAGGTAGAGGCCCAGGATCTCATTGCGGGCGACATCATCCTCGTCAAGCCAGGCGAACGCGTGCCGGCAGATGCCGAGGTCCTCGAGGGTGAGGCGCATCTCAGCGAGGCCCTGCTGACGGGCGAATCCGGGTCGGTAGGCAGGCACGGGGGCGACCGGATCTATGCGGGCACGGTGCTGTCTGACGGGGCCCTCATCGCGCGCGTGACGGGGACCCGGCGGAGCACACGGCTGGCGCAGATCACCGAGCTGGTGGAGCAAACCCTCGCCGCCAAGCCGCGCATCCAGCGTCTTGCCGACCGGGCGTCGGCCTACTTCGCCGTCGGGATCGTGGCGGTCGCCGTGCTGACCGCCTTGCTCCGCCTGGCCCTCGGCGAGAGCGCGGCCCTGGCGCTGCTGGCAGGCGTCGGGGTGCTCGTCGTCGCCTGCCCCTGTGCGTTGGGGCTGGCCACGCCCCTGGCCCTTGCGGTCACGACCGGTCGGGCCGCCGCGGTCGGCGTCCTGGTGCGGAACGGCGCGGCCCTCGAGACCGCCGCGGCCGTCCGGCGCGTCGTCTTCGACAAGACCGGCACGCTGACGCAGGGAGAGCTCACCGTGGTGGCGATCTGCGTGGATCGGGCCTACGTCGAGAGCGAGGCGCGGCTGCTGAGCCTGGCCGCGGGCGTGGAGCAGTTCTCCGAGCATCCGCTGGCCCGCGCCATCCTCAAGCAATGCCCGGCGGGCGAGATCCCTGCCGCGAGGGAGTTCCAGGCGCTGCGAGGCTTTGGCGCCAGCGCGCGGGTGCAGGGCGGGCCGCCGGATCGGGTGATGGTCGGCTCGTTCGACTTCGTAGCCGGAACGGCCGGGTCTCAGCTCGCGAGCGACGCCGCTGCATTCGCCGGCCGCGGGGACAGCGTCGTCTGGGTGGGCTGGGGAGAAAGGCCGGCCGGCCTCATTGCGCTTCGGGACACCCCAAACCCGACGGCGCGGGCGGCGCTCGACGCGCTGGAGGCGGCGGGAATCAAGGCGGCCATGCTTTCGGGGGATAGCGAGCGCACTACCAGCGCGCTTGCCGCGGAGTTGGGCCTGGCCGAGAGCAGCGGCCATTGCTCGCCGGCTGGGAAAGCCGAACGCATCCGGGCCTGGCAGGCGCAGGGCGAAAGTGTGGCGATGGTAGGTGACGGGGTCAACGACGCGCCTGCCCTTGCACAGGCCGACCTGAGCATTACCGTCGTGGGCGGCACCGACGTGGCCGGGGAGACCTCCGACCTGATTTTCACCCGGCCGGACCTCACGCTGGCGCCCTGGTTTGTGGCGCTTTCCCGCCGTAGCAGGCGGATCATCACGGAAAACCTGGCCTGGGCTTTTACCTACAACCTGTTTGCCGTGCCCCTTGCCGCGTTCGGGGTCATCACCCCGGGGATTGCCGCGGCCGCCATGGCCTGTAGCAGCCTGCTGGTCGTGGGGAACTCGCTGCGGCTGCGCGAACAGGAGCAGACCCGCTGGAGAGTGGAAGGCCTCTCGTAGGGCAAGGGGGCGGTGACGGTCATTATGCGGCGTGATGGGGGATGTCACGCGGCAACCGTGCGGCCACCGAAGGACGGGCGCGACGATTTATCCTCGAGGCGAAACGCGCCCCCCGGAACGCCGGCAAGGGCGTTCCCGGGGGCCGGCCGTGGCTGATGCACCGCTCAAAAAGTTCTCCGCCTCTTTTCCCCCCGGCGCTTCAGTCGGGATCCGCATGATTGCCCGAGACTACGCTGCGACAGGAGGTCGGAGAACTCATGAAATCAGTGGCTAGATCGTCGGGTAGTTGATCCGCTTGCTGAACATCTGGCTGCCCGCCAGGGCGAGCACAAACAGACCGACGCCCTCCATCACCCAGAATGCGGGATAGGTGCTCACGAACACCAGCACCCATGGGGCGAAGAAGGTCAGGGCGCCCAGCATGAACAAGGACCAGTACTGCCAGTTGCTCTGATAGGGCGCCCAGTTCAGGACAGCCCGTTCCCAGACGGTGCGCGTGCCCAGAAGATACTCGAGGGCTGCCAGGATAGCAATCGCGCCACCCAGCGCAATGCTGCTCCAGAAGGCCACGCTGGCGGCTTCATAAGCGAAGATGAAGGGGGCTGCGACCAGGAAAAGGCCTACGACCCCGATCGCCAGGGCGTACCAGTTGGTCGTCACCTGGTGCTGGCGGCTCTCATATCCCCGGTGCGGTTGCTCTTCGGCCTGGCGGTAGCGAGCCTCGTGATAGGCGTCGGCGCGAGTGGTGTGTGCGCGATACCAATCAGCGCGTTCTTCCGCCGTGCCTTCGGGGGCATAAACGCTCTGGCGCGCGATCTGCGCCGGCCGAGCGGGCCGGCCGGCCTGGTTCTCCCGAGGCGGCTGGCTGCCCTGCTCCGAGCGGTCGGGCTGGCGAGCGCCACGCGGTTCGGGGCCCTGCTCGTTCTCCTCGAGCAACTGGCCAACCGGCTTTCGCTGCTCGACCGGCTCGACCGGCCGGCCGGTTCGCCCCTGGCCGGTGCGCTCCACGGCATCCGCAATACCGCCGCCAGGCTGTGTCTCGGCGTCGCGCGTCGGCAGCGTCGCGCTGATATCGTGGGCGATGGGGTTACCGGGCACCGGCCGCCGGCCAGGCTGCCGGTCCGGGTAGACTCCGACATTCCGAGCCGGCTGGCTGCCGGGCTCAAGACGTTCCTGCGGCGCCCGACCCGGGCCAGCCTCGGGAAGTTCCCGCGTTGCCGTCTCGGGCCGCCCATACCGGGAGCGGCTGAAGAACACTGCCACGAGCGCGGCCACCGCGCTGGCCAGCAACGCTACAACCAACGACAGGAGGATAAGGGCGAGGGAGCCCGGCGTGCCGGGGCCTTGTCTACGTCTGATTCGATAATTGAGTTGCATATCACACCTCTCCGCGCTGGAGCGATAGGCGAGCGGCTGGCCACTCGCCTATCGGTACTGCTGAGCTCAAGCCCGAGCAGCGAGCCATGACCGACCCCATCTTTGCTCAGGCAGTCCAACCGGCCCTACCATCATGGGGTTGGCGTCGCCGCGGGCGTGCCTGTCCCGGCGTTCGCTCCCGCGGGCTGCGCCAGCCAGTAACCGGCGAGCGCGCTGTCCCACCCCGGGCTGCTGAGCTGATTCTGGCTGATTGCGCTCGGGCCGGGCGCATTCTGCAGTGCGGCCGGGGGCGCATTCAGCACGAACGCCTTGTTCGACGGTTGGTAAACCAACAGGCCCCAGGGCACCAGCACCTGCCGGCTGCCGGCGGCCACCACGGCGTAAGCCACCCCGCCTTGCTGTATGCCGGCCGGAGATGGACCGCTGGGCCCGGTCGCCGTAGCGCTCGCAGCCGAGGTGCCGGTCGCGGTCGCGGCAGACGTTCCGGTCGTCCCTGCCGTCGCGTTCGGCGTGCCGGTGGAGGCATTGCCACCTGCCTGGCTACCCGACATATTCACCTCTACCATCAGATCGACAAGGGTGCCGGCCTTCGTGCCGGCCGGATCCTGCACTGCTGCGTCCAAAATCGACCGGGCTTCAAGCAGCACGCCCTGGGTTGATGCGGCGCCCGTGGACGCGCTGGGCTGGGCAGTCTCCGAAGCAGAAGGCGCCGCGCCGCTCGACGAAGACCCGCTCCCCGCACCTGAGCTCGAAGTCGGGCTGGGCGTCGCCGTGGCAGCCGGCGTCGGCGTCGGCGTCGGTCCGGGCGTCGAAGTCGGGATTGGCGTTGGCACCTCGGTCACGATCGGCGTCTGAGCGTGCGTCAGTTCCTGCGGCTGCGCCGTCGGTGTCTGAGCCGGCTGTTGGGCAACCTCAGGCCGGATCACTCCCAGGCCCTGTCCTTCTGGCGCGTACGTGGGGGTGAGGTAGATCGGCACGCGTGCGCCCGGCTGGCTGATCTGGCCGCCGATGCTCGCCGTGGCTGCAGGATGGACGCCCTCGCCGAAGGTGGAGACCGGCGGCGTGGGGATCACCGCGCTGCGCGACAGATGCGTACCGATGGAGATGCCGGGGTCATGACCCGGCTCGCCCACACCGCCTGCGGCCGGCCCTTGCGCCACGCTGTTGAGGTTGGGCAGTCTGCCGACCAGCGAATCGGCGCCGGGCAGCGGCGTGAAAGTTGGCGTGGCCGTCCAGACCTGGGCCGTGGCCGGCAGGGAGTAGATTGCGACACCCGCAGACGTGTTCGAAGCCTCGCCCCCCGAAGCGGCGGGGGCTGTGGGTGTGCCGGTCTGCGTGGCCGGCGGCGTGCCGGTCTCAGAGCTCGCCGTGGCCGGCGGCGTACCGGTCTGCGAGCTCGCCGTGCCCGGCGGCGTGCCGGTCTCAGAGCTCGACGACCCGGAACCAGAAGGGGCCGAAGCCGAAGCTGTGGCGCCCGGGCCCTGGCTCAGGAACGACTGCCAGTACGATTGGACTTCCTGAGCCCAGGTAGGCGAGGCCGTGCCGGAAGCCGCATCGAACTGCGGCGCGCCCTTGATCTGCCCGGCAGGCGCCGCCACCACGAAATCGTTCTGGGCAGGCTCATAGGTGAAGAGCGACCAGGGCACCGCCGGTCCGCTGCCCTGAACCGTCGACGACCCAGGCAGTGTTAAGACCGCATAGAGGATCTTGCCACGCGCCAGCGAGGCCGGCGATGCGCCCGGGGTGGCGCTCCCCTGAGAAGTGGGACCTTCGGTGGGCGTTTCACTCGCCTGCGGAGTCGAGCTGACAGCAGGTGCTCCGCTTGCCTGCGGTCCCTGGCCGCCGTTTGTCTCAATAATCAGGTTAGCAATCTGACCCAGATCCTGGCCGCCCATCTCCTTGACGCGGGCCTTCAGGATCTTGCTGGCCGTCAGGACTGTGAAGCTCTGCGGACTCTGCGCCTGAAGCAGCGCGCCGCCGAGCATCCCCATGACCAGCATCAGCGCCATCGGAATCGCTACCAATACGTACTTCTTCACATCAACGCTCCCTATCACATCCTCATCCCGGCGCACGTTCCTGGCCCATCTCTCGGCCCTGAGGCCCCATGCACGAGCTCTCACGAACCTACACCCAGTTTACCCATCGATACACTATGAATACTGTAATTTTGGGTGCATTACTTTTGGAGCGCGGCATCCGCTCTGGGAGAGCGAGAGGAATGCCCGGTGGCACGAGATGCGGCCCTGCGATACACGTTGTGGCAAAGCCGGATTTGTGCTAGAGTGCTCAGAAGAACCGCCGAAAAGTAGGTCTTGACACTGGAGGATGCACCGATGGTACGCCGCTTGCTCTTGCTTCTTGCCCTGGCTGCCGTCTCCGTCGTGGGGCTCTCAGGGTGTGGCCGGCTTGCTCTCGATCGACTTCCCTCGTGGCTGGCCCCCGATTACAGCAACGTCGTGCCCACGTCGCCCGACGCGCGCGGCGTCTCCGAGGAAATCTTGCAGAAGGTGAGCAACCGGCTCGCCGATGCCGGCCGGTCGCACGAGATCGTAGTCGACGGGGACCGGCTGCAGACGGCGTGCTGGGACTGGCCGTTCCCGCAGGCCGGCCTAGCGTCGCCCGCGGCAGCGGATGCCGTCGTCGAGGAGATCCGGGGGCTGCTGGCGGGCGATCCGGTAATCGCCTACAAGAGCATACGCTGGCGCGGCCCATCCGATACGGTCGCCGAGCGGCTGGTGGTGTGCCCGTCGACGGATCAGATGGATATTCTGCGTTTTGAGCAGACGGCCGCCATCACGTACGGGATGTACAACGAGGACATTACGGCGGATATCGAAAAGGTTGACACCCACTACCAGGTAAACATTGTCGGGGCAAGCCCAGAGAGCGTGGAGCTCGTGATGCGCAACCCTCCGTCTGGCGACGAGGCGAGCGCCTTCGGTTTGTGGCTGTACCGCCTTTGCCCCGACCTCGGCCGGGCCCCCACGAGTTTCCCGGACGGGCGGATTGCCCTCTGGTGGCAGTAGCAGCCCTGTCAGAGGGTCGGGCGTCGCCGAGCGGCCGGAGGCCAGACTGTACGGTCTGGCACAGGACAGAACTTGCACACGGTCTATTGTTAACGCCACGGCGAGGCGGAGTCCTGCCAAAAAAACCGGTTGAGGTGTGTGAGTGTCACAGCAGTCTGTCGAGCAGAGAGCGCAGAAGAGGGGGAGTTCTACCAGGGTCCGACTGGCAAGCCTCGCAGGGCAGGCGGACCGCGGTCGCGCCGCGAGTTCAGCGTTGCGACCGATCCTGATCGGCGCGGCCGCCTTGATGCTGGGCATTGGCGGCTTGTACATCATCTGGCTGATGCGCCGTCCGCTGGCGCTCTTGGTCTTTGGCATCGTCATCGCCGAAGCGCTGGCCCCGATCGTGGACTGGCTGGACCGCTGGCTGCCACGAGTGCTCGCGGTCTTGCTGGTCTACCTGGTGCTTCTGTTGATCTTCGTCGGGATCCTCTACGTCATCGTGCCGGCGATGGCGGATCAGATCAAGCAGCTTGTGACCAATCTGCCGGAGTTGATCCAGCGCGTGCAGGGCTGGATCTCGGCCCGCAGCAGTGGGCTGCCGATCGGGCAAAACGTCGGCAGCGTCTTGACGCAGCAGTTTGGCGGCCTTGGCAGTACGCTGCTGTCGCTGCCGCTCGCCATCTTCTACTCGCTATTCGACATGGTGGTCGTTCTCTTTATCTCCATCTACTGGCTGATATTGTCGCCGAACATCTGGCGTTTCACGCTCTCGCTGGTTCCCGCAGAGCGCCAGGCGCGCGTGAACGACGTCCTGGAGGAAATGGGGAGAGCGATGGGCGGCTACATCCGAGGCACGGCGATCGACGGCCTGGCCCTCGGCGCCACCGCCTATGCCGGCCTGTTGCTGCTCGGAGTGCACTATCCCCTCGTCCTCGGCCTGCTGACGGCCCTGATGGAGTTTGTGCCGGTGGTCGGCGCCACCGTGTCGGCCGGCCTGATTGTCCTCGTGGCCTACCTGCAGTCTCCCACGCTGGGCTTGATCACCTTTATCTTCGCCCTGGCGTTCCATCAACTCGAGAATCACGTTCTGGTGCCGAATGTCATGCACGGCCAGACCGACATCTCGCCGCTGTTCGCGGTGTTTGCCGTGTTCGCCGGGGCCACGGTGGGCGGTCTGGTTGGCGCGTTCATCGCCATCCCACTGGCGGCAGCGACACAGGTGTGGGTCAAAGAAGTCCTCGCGCCGGCAATCCGTCGCCGCGTCGGCGCCGGCGATCCGGAACCTGCCGAGTAGAGCGGCCCGCAAGCCATGCCGAAGGGTTGGCCGGCCGGCGTGTGGAACGGGCGTTTGTTGCTCGATACTATTCTGATTGGCGTCGTCAGCGCACTGAGCGCTTGGCTCTACTTGCGCGCGCTCGTCGCCGCGCAGGGCTTCCTGCTCGGCCGCCTGGCCGGCTTTCATCCCCCGGCTCTGCCCGGCGAGGGCGGCCAAGCGGCGATGCTCATCGGCAGTCACGGGCTGTTTTTGGTGCCCGTCGTGGCCGCACTGGGCGGACTGGCTGCCGGCTTTCTGGTCTACGGCTTCGCAGGCGAGGCCCAGGGACACGGCATCAACACGGTCGTGCGCGCCTATCACAGCCTCCATCCATTCCTCAGAGCGCTTGTGGTCCCGGCAACTGTCGTGGCAGCCATGCTGACTCTTGGCTCGGGTGGCTCGGGCGGTCTCGAGGGACCGGCGGCCCTGATCAACGCCGGCCTGGCCTCGATCTATGGCTCACGCACCCGGCATAGCGAGGCGGAACGACGGCTGCTCATCCTGGTTGGGCTAGGGGCCAGTATGGGCGCCATCTTTCACGCGCCCGTCGCCGGCGCGCTATTTGCCGTCGACGTCGTCTACAACTACCTGGGCTGGGAAGCCGGCGCGCTCTTTCACGTTCTGATCGGCTCCGCCGCCGCGGCCGTCGCCGGCGGCCTGCTGATGGGCTGGCAGCCCTTTCTGCAAATGAACATCCACCCGGTGCTCAAGGGCCCGCTCAGCCTGCTGCCATACCTCTTGCTGGGGCTGCCGGCCGGTTTAGCCGCCACGCTGTTGCCGGCCGTGTTCTCGCTGGTGCGCCGGGGCTTCCGGATCCTGCCCGTGCCGCGGCGGCTCGAGCCGGCCCTCGGCGGCCTGGGGGTTGGGCTGCTCGGCCTGGCCGTTCCGCAGATCATCGGCGGCGGGTATGGCTGGCTGCAACGGATGATGCTCGGCCAGGTGGCTGGGAGAGTCCTGCTGGTGCTGGTTTTCGCCAAGATGCTGGCTTTCTCGCTCACCGTCGGGTCGGGGGGCACAGCCGGCGCTTTCGGCCCGAGCCTGTTTGTGGGCGCTGCCCTCGGCGGCTACCTGGCGGGCTTGTTCGGGCAAGCCGGCCCGCCCTTCGTCGCCGTGGGCATGGTCGCCGTCCTGGCCGGCGCGGCGCGCGTGCCCTTTGCCGCCGTGCTCCTGGCGCCCGAGATGACGGGGGATTACCGCTTGTTTGTGCCGGCGGCCCTGGCCGTGGCCACCAGTTACCTGGTCCAGGTCGGGTTATCTTCCCGGGTGCCCTTTCCCGGGCTGTACGAGGCGCAGGCAGGCCGGGCCGATCAGGGTGGGGCGGACGGCAAGAGCCCGGAGCAGGGAAGTGGGAGCACAATATAACGCCCAAGCCGATCTGGCGAGAGCCTTCTCCGGTGCTCGTCGTTAGTCGACCAGGAGTCAAGATCCGTGCTGCGTTATTCAGTTGATTTTTACCCCCCCTTGTGTTAGCATGAACGCGTGCCGGTGGTTCTCAGGTTTGCACGTCGGAGCGCTCGATGCCCTGACGTGCAATGTTTGTGTGGGGTAGCACAGTGGCCAATGACGATCGTCCCTTGAAGATCCTCTATCTCGCCGTAGAAGCGGTGCCTTTCGCCAAGACGGGCGGGCTGGCCGACGTCGCCGGCGCGCTGCCGAAGGCGATCCGAGCCCTGGGGCATGATGTGCGTCTGGCCATGCCCCGCTATGGCCGTGTTGACGTCGAGAAGTTCGGCCTCAAGCCGCTGCTCGGAGCCGTCGACGTGCCGATGGACGAGCGCAGCGAGCAGGCGGCCATCCTAGAAGGCGGCATCGGCAGCGGGGGCGGCGAAACTCCGGTCTACTTCGTCGATCACGCGCGCTACTTCGACCGGCAGGGCATCTATATGTACCCGGACGACGCCGAGCGCTTCATCTTTTTCTCTCGCGCGGCCCTCGAAACTTGCCGGGCCCTCGGCTGGCAGCCGGACGTGATCCACTGCAACGAGTGGCATACGGCCCTGGTCCCTAACTGGCTGAAGACGATCTACCGGGACGACCCTTTCTTCGCCCAGACCGCTACCGTCTACACAGCCCATAACCTGGAGTACCAGGGCCTGTTCGGCTACCGGGTGTTGGAGATCGCCGGGCTCGCCGAGCTGGGTTTCATCGCTCACCCTGACGTGGCGCCGGATCTGAACGAGGTGGTCGACATGATGGCGCGCGGCCTGCTCTTCGCCGACATCATCAACACGGTCAGCGAGACCTATGCGCGCGAGATCCTGACGCCCGAATTTGGCCAGCGGCTCGACCCGCTCCTGCGCGACCGGCGCGACCGGCTGTTCGGCATCCTCAACGGCATCGATACCGAGCTGTACGACCCGGCCACCGACCCGCACATCGCCGCCCAATTCGAGGTCAACTCGCTCAACCGGCGCCCGGCTAACAAAGCGGCTCTGCAGGAGGAGGCGCACCTGCCCGTCCGCGCGGATGTGCCGCTGATTGCCTACATCGGCCGCTTGATCGACCAGAAGGGCCTCGATCTCATCATGACGATCGCCGACCCCTTGCTCCAGCACGCGGGCTGCCAGTTGGTGGTGATGGGCACCGGCGAGCGCAAGTACCACGATATGCTGAACGCTCTGGCCGCGCGCTATCCCGAGCGGGCTGCCGTCTTTCTGACCTTCAACCGCCCGCTCGAGCAGCGTATCTATGCCAGCAGCGATATATTCCTCATGCCCTCCCAGTTCGAGCCCTGCGGTCTCAACCAGATGGTCGCCATGCGCTACGGCTGCGTGCCTGTGGTGCGCTCCGTTGGAGGTCTGGCCGATACGGTCACGGACTACGATGCGGTGACAAACGAGGGCAATGGTTTCAGCTTCCGCCCTTACGATGCGATGGCCCTCTACACGGGCCTGGTCCGGGCGGTCGAAACCTACCGTCACCGTGACGTCTGGCGCCAGTTGGTGCGCCGCTGCATGACCGCCGACTTTTCTTGGGACCGCTCGGCCGCCCGCTACCTCGACCTGTACTACAGGGCGTTGGCCACGCACCGGCCCGGCCTGCCCGCGCTGAGCGACTATGGGGTGATCAAACAGCCAGTATGAGCAAGACCGAACAACTCTACTACCAGGACGCATATCTGCGCACGTTCACGGCCCACGTCCTGGACGCGCGCGACCTGAAAGGCCAGGCGGCGGTCGCGCTTGACCGCACCGTCTTCTATCCGACGGGCGGCGGTCAGCCAAACGACACCGGGACGCTGGCCGGCTCGCGGGTGAGCGACGTCGTCGCCGAGGATGACCTGGTCTGGCACGTCCTGGAGGGGCCGGCGCCTGTGGTGGGCTCCGAGGTGAGCGGGGCGCTCGATTGGGAGCGGCGCTTCGACCATATGCAGCAGCACGCCGGCCAGCACGTCCTGTCGGAAGCCTTTGTCAAGACCTGCAATGCCCATACGGTCGCTTTTCACCTGGGCAGCGGCGAGGTGACCATCGACCTGGACCGCACGGACCTGACGCGGGCGGACCTGGCTGCGGTCGAGGCCGCGGCCATCGCGGTGCTCGATCGAGCGTTGCCTGTCAAGGCCGGCTTTGTGACCGACGACGAGTTGGCGAAGCTGCCGCTGCGCAAGCCGCCGGCTGTTTCTGGCGCCGTCCGCATCGTGGAAATCGCGGGTTACGACTGGTCGGCCTGCGGCGGCACGCACGTCGCCAACACGGCGGAGATCGGGCTGATCAAGATCGTGGGCAGCGAGCGGCGCGGCGGCGAGCTGCGCATCGGCTTCCTGTGTGGTGGGCGGGCGCGCGCCGACTATGCCCGGCTGCAGGTGTTGGCCGAAGGGTTGGTGGCGCGCTTCACCACCGGACAGGACGAAGTGTTGGGCGCGATCGACCGGTTGCTCGAAGAGGGCAAGGCGACGCGTAAGGACCTCGCGGCGCTGGAAGGCGAGTGGGCGGAATCGACGGCCGCGGCCTGGTGGGCCGAGGCCCCGTGGATCGGCTCGTGGCGGGTGGTCAGCCGCGCTGTGGATGCTCCGGTCGAGCGTGTCCGGCGCGTGGCCCAGATACTCAAGGCGCGGCCCGGCGGTGTGGTCTTGTTGGGCGTGAGCGGCGAACGGCCGCAGTTGTTGTTTGGCCGGGCGGACGACGTGAGCCTCAACGCCGGTGAGCTGCTGAAAGCTGCCGCCGCCGCCGGCCATGGGCGCGGTGGCGGCCGTCCCGAATGGGCCCAGGGCGGAGTCCCCTCGGTCGAGGACCTGGCAGTTGCGCTGGACACGGCCATGTCGCGCCTGAGACAGGTGGCGCCGGCCGGCTGAGGGCGTCGCCGCCGCGGTATCCACGGTCCGGGCAATACGGGCCCGCGACCGGCGGGTTGTCGATCCGGTAGGGGCCCTTGGGAGCCCGCCGGCTCGACCTGGGCTGGCCTCAGGGGTTGGCAGCGATCAAGCGGCGAACGAGCCTGGGCGCCGTGCCTGGCTGTGATCTGCGGCCGGTCCGAGCGGGACCGCTTGGGTGAACGGATGGGTGCAGAATGCGCGAAATTGCTCCGGGGATCTTTGTAGAGACCGATCAACGCGGGGCGAATTATGGCGGGATCGTCTCGGAGACGGGGATCGTTGTGATTGACACGCCCATGGAGCCGGTGCAAGCCCGCGCCTTCCGCGATGAGCTGAGCGCAGAAGCGGATGAGAAGCCGTTCAGCTACATCGTCAACACGGATCATCACCGCGGCCACATCCTGGGCAACCAGTTTTTCCAACCCACGCGCGTGCTGGCCCACGAGCAGGCCTGGAAACACATGAAGGGCTACGGTGACAACTTCAAGCAGCGCGTGATCGACTCGTTCAAGAAGGCGCCCGACATCCAGGCGCAGTTCACCGATATTCGGATCATCGTGCCTTCGATCACCTTTTCGGATCGCTTCGACATCATTGGCAGTGGGCGGGACATTCGGATCATTCGCGTCGGCGGGCACACGGCGGCCACGTCGGTTGTCTGGCTGCCGGAGGAGAGTCTGCTCTTTGTCGGCGATGCCGTCTGGGTCGACCAGCATCCTTACATGGCCCAGGCGAACTCGAAGGAGTGGCTGGACGGCTTGACATTTATTCGCAAGCTGCACGCCGAGCGTATCGTGCCGGGCCGCGGTGCGATCTGCGGGCGCGAGGCGACCGAGCGCATGTCAGAGTACATCCGCTTCATCCGCTCGCGCGTGCGAATGCTGCATCGGCAGGGCAAGACCAAGCAGGAAACGTCGGCGACCCTCCTGCGGGAGGTAGCCAGCTGGTTCCCGATTCCGCCGGCCCTCAAGTCGAAGACCGAGTCGCAGATCAAGCAGGGTATTGGTCGTGTGTGGAACGAGATGGACAAGGCCGGCAAGGCCAAGGACAAGGCCGCGGCGGAGGCAGCAGAGGCAGAGGCAGAGGAAGAGGCGGGTGAGGATTGAGTGCTTGCTATAGAGGCCTGAGGGGAGAGGGAAGAGCGGCATGGCACAAGCCATTCAGGAAGAGCGGGTCACGCCGGCCGACGAGCTGCGGTCGCTGCTGACCGACAGCGAGAAGCTGGTCGCGAACGTCCGGCACAGCGGCGACAAGATTGCCCCGTTACTGAAGAACATGGACCGGCTGGCGGAGCTCTGGCCCAGGCTGGAGGACGCGGGCATGGATCTGCGGCCTGAGGCCGGACGCTGGGCAACCATTCAGGCTGCGACCTACAAACACGCCGGCCGCATCGCGGCCGAGCTGCGGAGGAGCGGCGGCTTGCGCGCTCAGCGCGCGCAGGCAGGGTTGCCGGCCCAGTCGGCGGCGGCGCCCGAGGAAGAGGAGCGTTGGTGGTGGTATCTTGACCACATCGCGCGCCAACGGAGGCTGCGCCAGTTGCGGCGCCTCGGCCTGGGGCTGGTCGCTGCCACGGCTGTGATTGCCGCCCTGTACTTCGGTCTTAACAAGCTCTTTCCGGTCGACCCGAAAGTCAGCGCCTCGCAGGTCAGGCAGATGACCGGCCAACAGCAGATCCAGACCGGCGGCGACGTGCAGCAGGCGCTGGTCGACTTCCAGGAGGCGACCGTCCTGACCCCCAATGACCCCGACGCCTGGCTCTGGGCGGGCGTGGCAGAAGAGAAGCTTGGGTATGTGACTCAGTCGCAGGCTGCCTTCGCCAGGGCCGAGGCGCTGCTCGGGGACGGAACCACCTTTCACCTGGCGCGCGCTCCGGTTTACCTGGCCTTTACTCTGTACGATGAGGGCAAGGCCGACCTGGACGCGGTCTTCGCGCAGGACCCCGATAACCCCCAGGCGCACTATTACCTGGCCAGTCTCTACGAGGCCCAGGGAGATCTGGCGAAGGCCGCGCAGGAGTTGGAGAAAGTCTCGACGCTGGCCGAGCAGCGCCAGCAAAGCGAGCTGACCGCCATCGCGCGCTATCGGCTGGCCATGCTGATGCAAGCCATGCAAGTCCAGCCCCAGTTCGCCCCCACGCCCACGCCGGCGCCCGCGCCCTGACCGGTGCCCGGAGCGCGCGTGCACCTTGACTTACACATCATCGCAATCGAGGAGTGTTTGTTATGGCTTCGATCCGTTTCTTTCGCCCGCTTTCGCTGTTCGCTGTAGCCCTGATTCTGTTGCCACTGTTGGCCGGCTGCGTACCCGTGCCCGCCGCCCCGCAGGCACCTGCGGCCCCGGCCCAACCCGCAGCCACCATGGCCGCCCCGGCAACCGCCGCCACGGCAACCGCCGCCCCGGCGACCGCCGCCCCGAGCGCTGCCCAGGCCGAGCTGTCTGAGGCGGCTCAGCCTTCCGCCACGGGCCTCGAGGGCCAGTGGGCTGGCCCGCTCCAGATCGGCGGCCAGACGCTGGACATGGTCGTGCGCTTCAGCGGCAGCGGGGCCGCGCTCAAGGGCGCTCTCGACGTGCCCGCCCAGGGCGCCAAGGACATCCCGCTGAGCAAGGTCAGCCGGGACGGTGACAAGGTCCACTGGGAAGCTTTCTCGGGCGCGCGCCTGGCCACATACGATGGTGTGCTGGGGAGCGACGGCAGCCTCTCCGGCGACTTCCTTCAGGCGGGGTACAATGGCAGCCTGATTTTGCAGCGCGTGGCCGCGCAGCCCACCGCCATCGTACCCTATCATCAGGAAGAGGTCAGCTACCAGAACGGCATCGTCAGGCTGGCCTGCACGCTGACCACGCCGCCGGCCGGCGCGCCATTCCCCGCCGTGATCCTGATCACGGGCAGTGGAGCGCAGAACCGCGACGAGGACCTCTTCGGCTTTCAACCCTTCCGGCTGATCGCCGACCATCTCGCGCGGGCCGGCATCGCCGCGCTGCGCTGCGATGACCGGGGCGTGGGCGGCTCGACCGGCGACACGACCCAGTCGACCAGTGAGGACTTCGCCGGCGACATCCTGGCCGGCGTGGGCTATCTGAAGACGCGATCCGACGTCGACTCGCAGCGGATCGGCCTCTGGGGCCACAGCGAAGGCGGAATCGTCGCGCCGATGGTGGCATCCAGGTCCGTCGACGTGGCCTTCATCATCCTCATGTCCGGTCCCGGGGTCACCGGCGAGCAGATCGTGGAGACACAACTTGTCGACATAATGACGGCCGACGGCTCGTCTCAAGCCGAGATCGATACGGCGTTGGCCCAACAGAAGGCCGCCCTGGCCGCTGCCAAGACAGGTGAGGGGCTGGATGCGCTGAAGGTCCAGTGGGCCCAGGCCGCCAGGGCGAGGGCGGCTGCGCTGCCCGCCGATCAGCTCAAGGCGATGGGCGGCGAGGATCAGGCGGTGGCCGGTCTGGTGCAGGCCCAGGTCGATTCGATCATGAACCCGTGGTTCAGGTTCTTTGTCACCTACGACCCGGCGCCCACTCTCGCCAAAGTGCATGTTCCGGTCCTGGCGCTCTTCGGCGGCAAGGACAAACAGGTGGCGACCGCGCCGAACCAGAAGGCCATCGCGGCCGCGCTGGCGAGCGGCGGCAACACGGCCCTGACCGTCAAGGTCTTTCCCGACGCCAACCACCTCTATCAGCAGGCGATCACAGGCAGTCCGAGCGAGTACGCGACGCTGGAGAAGGAGTTCGTGCCGGGCCTGCTCGACTACGTGACGGAGTGGATCAAGGCTACCATAAAGTAGCGACTATTGCAGATAGTCACCCCCTCATAAGCTAGCCTTGCGCGGGCAGGTGCGCGTCATCTGCACCATTTCCGCACCTGGAAAGTCCGCGCATGGCTATGTTTTCGGATCTCCTGCGCTACAAGCTGGTCGATCAGCGTGGACGGGAGGCCAGGCTGGGTGACCTGGCCGTCGATCTCTCAGCGGGCGATTACCCGCCGGTCACCCACCTCACCTGGCGCCTGCCGGGCAAGCCGCAGATGCGCGCGCCCTGGAGCGCCGTCGGTCAGACCAGCGCGGTCCGCCGGCGGCGCCGCGTGCTGCGGGCCGGCCGGGTGCTCCCCCTGGACGACCTGGCGGGCGGGGAGCCCGTGCCCGAGGATTGGTTGGCGGATACCGTCTTCCTCCGGCGCGACATCCTGGACGCCCTTGTGCTGGACCTGCGCGATCGGACGACCCTGCGGGCCAATGACCTGTGGTTGGAAGAAGATGAAGGCGGTTTCTCACTGTGCGCGGTTGACGCCAGCCTGAGCGCCGTCGCACGCCGCTTAAGTGGTGGCCGCCTCGCCCGCCATCCACACGCCGACCTGCACGATTGGAAATACACCGAGTTCCTGCGCGGCGACCCACAGGCCGCGCGCGCCGGTCGCGATTATCACGGGCTGATCGGACGCTTGCCGGCCGGCGAGATCGCTAACCTCGCCGACGCTCTCCCCTACCTGCACGCGGCCGAGCTTGTGACCCTTCTCCCCGATACCAAGGCCGCCGATACCCTCGAATCGATGATGGCCGAGCGCCAATTGCAGGTGTTCGAGGAACTGGTACCCGAGCAGGCGCGCCGCCTGCTGACCCTGATGCGCCCGGACATCGTGGCCGACCTGCTCGGCCGGCTCGAGCCTCAGCGGGCGCGCTACTGGCTCGAGCACATGCCGCGCGCCCAGTCGGAGCGGGTGCTGCGCCTGTTGCGCTACCCGGAGGACACGGCCGGCGGCATCATGACCAACGACATGGTGGCCCTGCCGGAGGATCTGACCGTGGCCGAGGCCCTGGTGCTGCTGCGCGAGCAGCTCAAGCGCCCCGACTTTATCAATTTCATCCAGATGGTGTTCGTGGTTGACGACGAGGGCCGCCGCCGCCTGCGCGGCGTGATGTCGCTGCGCGATCTGTTGGTCGCCGACGAAGGGCGGCGCCTGACCGAGGTGATGGACCCTTACATTACCACCCTGGCGCCGCTCGAGCCGGCCCGCAACGCCGCCCGGCGGGTGATCGACAACGAGTTGGCCGGTCTGCCGGTGGTGGGTCCCGAGGGTAATCTGATCGGCGTGGTGACTGTGGACTCGGCGCTGGTGTTGGCAACGCCGTCCGGCTGGGGTGGCCGCGAGGCGCCGAGGCTCTTCTCGTGACCCGCAACACTGCCGTCGAGGGCGTCGATCCGGTTGCCGAAGTCGAGGTGCCCAACCTGCCCCCTCGGGCGCGCGCCATCCATCCCGGACTGGTCTTGCGCGTGCGCGGCCGTTTCGTGCGCTTGCGCGGTTTGCGGCGCCAGCCCTCCGGTGTCCTGCGTTGGTTGGCAGTCCTGGGTCCCGGTCTGGTGGCCGGTGCCGTTAGCAACGACGCCGGCAGCATCGCGACTTATAGCCAGGCCGGCGCCCAGTTCGGCTATCAATTGCTCTGGGTGATCGTCCTCATCACCGTCTCCCTGGCCGTCATTCAGGAGATGAGCGCCCGCCTGGGAGCGGCCACCGGGCGCGGCCTCCTCGATCTGATCCGCGAGCGCTTCGGCATCGGCTGGGCGCTATTGGCAGTCGTCGTGGTGATGGTCGCCAACTTTGGCCTCGTGTTGGGTGAATTCGTCGGCATCGGCGCCGGCATGGCGTTGTTCGGCGTCAGTAAATTCGTGGCCGTACCGGTCGCCGCCGGGCTGATCTGGTTCCTGGTCACCGCCGGTAATTACGACCGGGTCGAGCGTATCTTCATTCTCATGGCGGCCCTCTTTCTGACCTATCCTGTCGCCGCCGTCCTGGCCCACCCCAAGCTCCCCGACGTCCTGCGCGGCGCGTTCGTGCCCACCCTCTATTTGGACCCAGCCTACACGGCCCTGCTGGTCGCTTTGATCGGCACCACCATCTCGCCCTACCAACAGGTGTTCCAACAGAGCGCCGTCGTCGAGCGCGGCAGCGCGCGCCACCACTACGGGCCCGAGCGCTGGGACACCTACGCCGGCATGGTCTTTTCCGGGCTGATCAGCATGTTCGTCGTCATCGCCACGGCAGCCACCCTGCACGTGTCGGGAATTACGCGCCTGAGCAGCGCCGCCGACGCTGCCAAAGCCCTCAAGCCGGTGCTTGGGGCAGCAGCCGGGTTTCTCTTCGGCACCGGGCTGGTCGGCGCCTCGCTGATGGCGGCGGCCATCCTGCCCATCTCGACTGCCTTTTCGGTGTCGGAGGCTTTCGGACTGCCGAAGGGCCTTGGCCTCAGCTTGCGCCGGGCGCCGGTCTTCTTCGGCCTGTTCAGCGTGATCCTTTTTCTGGGCGCCGGTCTGTCCCTGATCCCCGGCATCCCCGTATTTCGGTTCCTGCTCTGGGTCCAGATGCTCAACGGCCTGCTGCTGCCGGTGATCCTGGTGTTCATGCTGCTGCTGATCAACGATCGGCGCCTCATGGGCGAGCTCAGGAACAACCGCCTGACGAACGTGCTCGGCTGGACGAGTTGCGTCCTGATCGTCGTGTCAGTGGTCTTCGTGCTCCTGCAGCAGCTAACGGCACTGCTGGGGATCGCCTTCCTCTGACGATGGCCCCGGGTACCCATTCCCGTTGCGGCCTGTGCTATACTGCGCTGAGGAGTCCGGGGCGGTCCCATCCGGCGAGCGCGCAGCCCGCAATGTGCCGATTGTTTGCCGGCCGGCGGGCGCGGGCTCCGCTGGGCCGGCCGCAGGGCAGGCCACGCGCTCGTTTCTCACGGTAACCGGCCCGGCCCAGTTGGAGATCGTCAAGACGGCGGACGACGGCGACGGCTGGATATTGCGCTTCTACGAGCCGCACAGAGCGCGCGGCCGGCGGCTTGCGTGCCGCCGGCGAGTGCAATCTGGTGGAAGAGGGCGAGGCTCTGCTTGCGACCGCGGATGGCGCGCTCACCTTCCCGATCGAGCCGTTCCAGGTCAAGGCGCTGCGCGTGCACGTGTAAGGTCCTGGAGGTGATGATGGACGCCGATGAGCGGGTGACCCTGGAACGGCGTGGCCCTCTGCTGCTGATCGGGCTGAACCGTCCGGCTGAGCGCAATCTCTTCGACCTGGAGCTGATCCAGGCGCTGGCCGCGGCCTACGGCGAGCTGGAACGCGATCCCGCGCTGCGCTGCGGGGTCGTGTTCGCGCACGGCAAGCATTTCAGCCTCGGCCTGGACCTGGCGCGCGTTGCGCCGCTGGTGGCTGAGGCAGGAGGCTTCCACTACCCGGCCGGCACGCTCGACCCCTGGGGCCTGCGCCCGCCCTACCGTGACAAGCCCTTGATCTGTGCCGTCCACGGAATCTGTCTGACGGTGGGTCTCGAGCTGGCGCTGGCGGCCGATATCCGCCTGGCAGCGCAGGGCACGCGTTTTGCCCAGGTCGAGGTCAAGCGCGGCATCTTTCCCGACCTGGGCGCGACGCTGCGTTTCGTGCGCGAGGCGGGCTGGGGCAATGCCATGCGCTATCTGCTGACCGGCGACGAGTTTGGCGCCGAGGAGGCACTGCGCATGGGCCTGGTTCAGGAGGTCGTCGAGCCCGAGCGCCTGCTGCCGCGGGCCATTGAGCTGGCGGATACCGTCGCCGCGCAAGCCCCGCTCGGGGTACAGGCGACGATCCGCGCCGCGTGTCAGGCCTGGTTGGAGGGCGAGGCAGCCGCCGCTGCCGCGCTGTTCCCGGCGATCCTCGAGCTGTTCGCGACCGAGGACGCGCAGGAAGGGATCCGCTCGTTCCGCGAGCGTCGGGCGGGGGAGTTCAAGGGCAAATGAGGCCGGCCCCGCCGGTCTTGTGACCTTGTGACCCCGGCCTTCCAGGCGACGTGGTAATATACTGGTGGCCGGCAGACGGCGGGCGGCGCCTGTCGTGGAGAGAAAGGTGGATCGAATGTCCCAGAAGTCGTCTGGCAGCGGGGGCTGGTCGCTGCGCAAGGCCTTGGTGCGCAAAGTTGCCCAGGCAGTCAACGCCTATGAGAAGGAAGTCAGCCGTCCGGCGAAGGCGGCAAAGAAGTCGGCCGCCCGCCCGGAGAGCGAGCTGGCGGTGCCGGATCCGGCCGGCGGCGGGGGTGGCCTCCCGGACGGGGAGGGAGACTGAACGCTTTCTACACGAGGGGGTTTATGACGGAGCCCGGAGCAGAAGCTGAGACGCCTGGCCCGGCCGAGAGCGACCGGCCGGCGCCGACGGAGAGCGAAGTGGCCGCCTGGCACCGCCGGAGCGGCCAACCGGACAACGTGACCGGCGACGGCGAGGTGGTGGACGCCCACCCCGGCTTCCGTCTCGGGTCCGAGAAGGAGTTGCTGCGGGCGACGATCTCCCGTCTCAGCGCCGGCGACCGGCCAGAGAGGGTCAGGAGCCTGGCGCGGCTCGCGGCCAGCTATCTCCTCGCCGGCGATGTGGAAACGGCGCGCCGCTACCTGAACGCGGCCCACGATCATCTGGCCGAGAGCCGGGGTGAATGCCGGTGATCTGCCAGCCCGGGGCAGTGCTCGCTCAGGCGCCCTGGTCCACGAACTGGCGCTCGTAGAGGTCGCGGTACATGCCGCCCTGCGCCAGCAGTGCCTCGTGCCGGCCGCGCTCGACGATGCGCCCAGCGTCGACCACGCAGATCAGACCGGCGTTGCGGATCGTGCTGAGGCGGTGGGCGATCACCAGCGCCGTCCGGCCGGCCAGCAGGCGGTCGATTGCGCCCTGGATCAAGGCCTCGGTCATCGTGTCCACGCTGGCGGTCGCCTCGTCCAGGATCAGGATGCGTGGATCGGCTAGCGCGGCGCGCGCGATGCAGACCAGCTGGCGCTGCCCCATCGACAGGTTCACCCCACCCTCGAGGATCTCTGTCTGGTAGCCGTCGGGCAGCAGGCTGATGAACTCGTGCGCGTTGGCGGCCCGCGCCGCGGCCTGCACCGCCGCCTCGTCCGCCGCCGGGCAGCCAAAACGGATGTTGTCGGCCACGCTGCCGGGAAACAGGAACGGCTCCTGCGGCACCAGGCCCATCTGGCGGCGCAGCGATTGCTGGCTTACCTCCCGGACGTCGATGCCGTCGATCAGCACCGCACCCCCGCTGACGTCGTAGAAACGGGCGACCAGCCCGGCAATCGAGGTCTTCCCCGCGCCCGTCGGGCCGACCAGCGCCACCGTCTGCCCGGCTTCGATCACCAGGTTCACCCCGTGGAGCACCTCTTCGTCCCGCCGGTAGGCCAGCCTGACCTCACGCAGCTCGACCCGGCCCTCGATCGGCGGCATCTGGCGCGCGCCGGGTTTGTCCTGCACGTCGGGCTGCGTGTCCAGCAGCTCCAGCACGCGTTCTCCCCCGGCCATCGCCGCCTGCATCGTGCTGTAGAGCTGGCTCAGCTCCTGAATGGGGTCGAAGAAGCGTGAGACGTAGGACAGGAAGGCGACCATGACGCCGAGCGTCAGCGCGCCGCGCGTCACCGCCAGTCCGCCGAACCAGAGCACGATGGCCGTGGCGACCATGCTCAGGAATTCGACGCTCGGGTTGAAGATGAAGTTGAGCGAAACCGCCCGGATGCTGGCCTGGCGATTGGCATGGTTCAGGGCCTCAAAGCGTGCCAGGGACGACTCTTCCTGGGCGAACGCCTGGATCACGCGCATGCCCGTGATGCTCTCCGCCAGGTTGCCGATCACGGCCGCGATGCGCGTGCGCGTCTCGCGGAAGGCGACGCGCGCCCGGCGGGTGAACAGACTGGTGACGAAGACCATCACCGGCAGCACGCTGAAGGTCAGCAGCGCCAGGCTCGGGCTCATGGAGATCATCACCCCGACGATCCCGATCAGCAGCAGGCTGTTCCCGGCCAGGGTCAGCAGGCCCTGCGAAAGCAAGTCGTTGATCACCGAGACGTCGCTGATGACGCGTGAGATCGTCACGCCGACGATGTGCGTGTCGTGGTAGCCTAGCGAGAGACGCTGCAACTGGCGGAAGAGTTGGTCGCGCATCGTCGCCAGCACACGCTGCGCCACGTAGCCGAGCAGGTAATTCTGGCCGGCCGTCGCCAGGTAAGTGCCGATGAAGGCCGCGGCCATCAGGATGGAGATGCGGGCCAGCCCGGCTGCGTCACGGTCCGTGATGTAGCGGTCGATCGCGACCTTTGTCAGGTAAGGAGTGAGCAGGGCCAACCCCGAGGCGACGACCATCAGGGTCACAGCCGCGGCCATGCGCCGCCGGTGCGGGCGCAGATATCCCAGCAGCCGCCGCAGGATATGGGCGTCGAAAGCCCGCCCGCCTTCGCCGCCCACTCCGCCGATCGGGCTGTGTCCGCCAACGGTCATGCCAGGCTCCCCGAGAGAAACTGAGCCGCGATGTCGGCGTACATCGGGCAGGTCTGCAGAAGTTGGCTATGGGTCCCGCGTGCCACGATGCGGCCCCTGTCGAGCACCAGGATCAGATCGGCCAGGCGCACCGTGCTCAGGCGCTGAGCGATCACGAATGAGGTACGGCCGCGCATCAGGCGCTCGAGGGCGAGCTGGATCAGGTGCTCGGTCTCGGTGTCCACGCTGGAGGTCGCGTCGTCCAGGATCAGGATGCGCGGGTCCTTGAGCAGAGCGCGCGCGATCGCGATGCGCTGCTTCTGCCCACCCGACAGCGTCACGCCGCGCTCGCCGACGTGCGTCTCGTAGCCCTCGGGCAGGGTCGACACGAACTCGTCGACCTGCGCAGCCTGCGCAGCCGCCAGCACCTCGGCCTCGCTCGCGCCGGGCCGGCCGAAGGCGATGTTCTCCCGGATTGTGGCCGCGAACAGGGTCGTCCCCTGGAGCACGATGCCGATCTGGTCGCGCAAAGAGTTGAGCGTGACCCGGCGAATGTCATGCCCGTCGATCGTGATGCGCCCCTGGCTGGGATCGTAGAAGCGCGGGATCAGGTTGATGATCGTCGACTTGCCCGAGCCCGTCGGGCCCATCAGCGCCACCACCTGGCCCGGCTTGACGTCGAGCGCGATGTCCTGGAGGATCCCCTGGCGCCCGGCGTAGTTGAAGGTCACGTGCTCGAAGCGCACCTGGCCGCGCACGGGCGGCAGCGGCAGCGCGCCCGGCGCGTCCTGCACCTCTGAGTGGGCGTCGAGGATCTCGAAGATCCGCTCGCCGCTGACCACCGCCTGGGCGATCGCCGGGATCACGTTGCCCAACCGGCGCACCGGCCCGATCAACTGGCCGAGATAGGCGGTGAATGCCACCAGCTCGCCCAGGGTAAGCCCGCCGTGGATGACCAGCGTCCCGCCGTACCAGATGATGGCGACGCTGCTGAAATTGGCGATCAAGTCCATCATCGGCAGGTTGACGGCTCGTAGGCGGGCCGCGTGGCGCGCCAGGCCGAACCAGACGTCGTTCTGGGCGGCAAAGCGCTCGATCTCGGCGTCTTCCTGGGCGAACCCCTTCACCACGCGCGCGCCGCGCAGGTTCTGTTCGAGCAGCGCCGTGATCACGGCGATCTGCTGCTGGATCGCGCGCGAGACGGGGCGGAAACGACTGCCGAAGTAGATCGCCCGCTGGGTCAGGAAAGGCATCGTCAGCAGGGCCAGCAGCGCCAGGCGCGGGTTCATCAAGGCCAGGGCGACGGCGGTGGCGGCCAGGAGCAGCGTGCTCTCGATCGCCCGCAGGAGCGCCCGGCCCGTCAGGAAGCGCACGATATCCACGTCCTGGATGGCGCGGGCCAGCAACTGCCCGCTGCGGGCCTGGTCGAGATAGGCGAATGAGAGCGAAGACAGCTTGTGATGGATCGCGTTGCGCAGATCGTAGGCCACGCCTTGCGAGGCGATCTCGGTGAAGCGCCCCAGGAGAAAGCTCAGGCCGGCGCGCAGCAGGCTGATGACGAGCAGGGCCAGCACGGCCAAGCCCAGCAGGCGCCGGTCATGGTGGCCGATGCCCTGGTCGACGACGTAGCGCATCAGCTGCGGGTTGATCAGGCCGAGGCCGATGGCCAGGATGTCGACCGCGTAGGCGCCAAATACCAGCCGGCGGCGTGGGCGCAGGTAGCCCAGGCAGCGCAGGATGACGCGCAGGCTGCCCGGGCGGGCCAGGGTCAGCGGCGCTATGGGTGCGGGAGTGGACATTTGCGGAAGATTATACTACACCCGCCAAAGAAGCAGACCAGGCCTCCCGACTGGGGAGGCCTGGTGCAGCAGGAGAGATTGGCAGGTGATTTCGCCTGCCGCGGGTCCTGCGCCTTACTTGAATTCGACGTTGGTCAACCGGACGCTGCCGTCGACCAGCTCCAGTCGCAGCTGGCGGCAGCTGCCAGACCAGGCCTTGTCCGTCTTCCAGACGAAGTTGTACTGATCGGTATCGACGCTGTAGGACAGGCCTTTCGGTCGTTGTGTGATGGCCGGCTGCTCGTCATCCATCGACGCGGCTGTGTCACAGTCGATCTGGATTGACGTCGCGGCCGTGATGACGTCCAGGCCCAGGTTACCGCCCAGGCTGAACTTCACCGGGATGGCGCTGCCGGCTTGGGCCACGTTGGCGAAGATGGCGACATTCGGGTCGTGATCGCTCGTGCCACGCGCCACGTCACCCGGGTATTCGGCCGGGAAATCGCTGTTGATGTGGGCAATGCGGAACTGCCCGAGGTCCGCCAGCAGCGGCTGATTGACGAACATCTGGTCGAGCGTCTGCGCCATGCCCAGGTAGACGTAGCTGTACGCAGCCGCCGGCGCCTGGCCAAGCAGCACCTCCCACAGGTTCTTCAGGCCGAGGCTCGGGTCGTAGAGCGCTCCCAGCTGGTCGCTCGAGCCGGGAGTGCCGATGGGTGCGAATGGGTCGTCGGGGCGCGGGTAGACGTTCAGGTCACCGCCAGCGACGATGCGCGCGTTCGGGTCCCTCGCCTGGATCGCCGCCACCAGCGCCGCGTTGTAGTTGGCTTGCTCGGTGCGGTGAGCGACGCAGCTATCCGGCCCGCTCTTGAAGTGGTTGTTGATCAGGTAGACGTCACGGTAGCTGCCGTCGCCTACGGTCGTGCTGTAGATGCGGAAGAGGCCGACACCCGGCGCGCGCGGGAAGACCCAGCTCGTTTCGCAAGCAGACACCCCGGCCGGTAGCTCGGCGTTCAACGTCTTCGGGTTCGAGACGTCGGCGTCGTAGGGCACAGGCGTGAAATCGCCGATCGCCGGACTGCTCCCCAGGATGGGGTTATCGGCCGGGGGCAAGAGCTCGACGCGATCGGTGCGATAGAGGAAGGCCGGCGCGATGCCGCGCAGGTCGGAGCTGTCGCGGTCGAAGGCCGCGTCGTAGGCCGGGCCGCCGAGAGCGGCCACCTTCAGCGCCAGGTCCTGCAGGACGTCCGGCTGGCCGTCGGCGTTGTCCGTCGTGCCGCAGGCCAGCGCGCCATCGGCCACCGAGCAGATATCCTGGTTTTCCACTTCCTGCACCATCAGGATGTCCGGGCTGTGCAGGTCGCCGACGATCTGCATGGCGATGTCGCTCAGATCGCGCCTGGTAGGCGGTATCGCTGGCCGGGACGTAGTCGTAGGGCGGGTTGACCGCCGCCAGGAAAGGCGCGACCTGCGGACAACCCGAGTCGCCCGCGAAATCGCAGCCCGAGAACGGGTTGTCCCGGTAGTCGTACAGGTTTTCCAGGTTGTAGTCGGCGATGCTGTAGCTGATGGCGTCGTCGAAGACCTGTGGCGGATTGTTGCCGGCCGGATCGACGCCTTCGCTCAGTGCCGGCTGCTCGCTGATCTCGATCCGGTACTTGCTGAAGGTGTAGTTTAGGCCGCCCGCCGGCGCGTTAGTCACGGTGTCGAAAGTACGCGCCGAGTCGATCAGCGCCTGCGCATCCTGCGCCGTTGCCTTGATCCCCAGGCTGCCCATCAGGATCCGGTAGCCGTTGCCATCCCAGTTCGTGGGGTCGTAGTTGTCGTCCAGCGGGTGCGCATCGCGGAAGGCGCGACGGGCGTAGGGATCGTCCCGCAGCGCGATCGTGCTGTCGGGCCGCGCCACCCAGACCTCGGCGTCAGCCGGGCTGAAGACATTGCGGCCGCCCAGCACGATGCTGTCCAGCGGGACCTGCACGCGCATGCCCTGGAGGCGTTCCCAGTAGCGGTTCGCATCTGCCAGGTTGGGAGATGGGTTCGCCACGACCGCAGGCACTTCAGCCTCGACGTCCACGCCGCTGCGGAGGACAGGCTTGACGAGGTCCGGGTTCGACAGCTCGGTCATGTTGTAGTATTCGGTGACCTTGCCCGACAGGACGACCTCGTCGCCGACCGCGGGCGCATAGGTCGTTCCGCCCGGCCCGCTCAGCGCGCTGGAGGTGTTCATGAATACGAAGAGCCCGTCGGATGTTTTCGGGTCCGCATCCGCTGTTGCCGAGGTGTTCTGAATGAAGAAACCCTTGTACGTGTTGCTGGAATTACTGATCGCTTGCAGCGTCTTTTCGTAGATCACACCCTGGATCGTCACGGTTTGTCCCACAAACGGCGAGGTGTGCGCCGTTCCATCGTCCGTATCGAGGACGGGGCCATTGACCGTGCCGATTGGGATAACGGCTAGAACCGTCAGGGCGATGGTGGTCGTTCCGCTGCGGCTTTGTTCATCGGAGAAGGTGCATGAGAGAGCATGCGTGCCCGGCGCAGTGGTGGTTGTGGAAAATGAGAAAGTGTTGTCACCTTTAACCTGGTCCCCGTTAGAACCATCGTCGTACAATGCCTGGGTTGCCAGCCCGCCGATCGAACTCAGGTCGCAGACGACACTGATGCCGGTGCTGGTCGGGTTCGTGCCGGGGGTTACGCTCACGGTCAATTGGGTCGTTTCACCGGGAAGGATCGCCGCCGGCGTGGCCAGACCCGAGGCGGCAAAGGGGAACAGGCTGTTGCGCGGGTTCGGCGCACCAACGGTAAAGTCAGCGCTGTTGTTGTCCGTATCGACAGAGCCGTCCCCGTTGCGCAGCGCTGCAGTCGTGTTGCTCAAGGCTGGAGTGGGGGCAGTTTCGGAGCAGTTGGCGGAGCCGAAGCCTACAAAGTCTACCAGCCCGGTCGGGCACGAGCCGGTGAGCGTTGTCGAGTTGTTTGCGAGCGCGACTTTCCCGCTGCTGGCACTCATAGCAATCGAGCCGCTGGCGTCTGGCGTCGGCAAGCTGACCGTTCCGCCAGATCCGGCGGCTTCCTGCACGAGATAGTATTGTCCGGGCTGAATGACACCCGACAGACCGGTCGTCTGCCACGACGAGCCGCTTGACGACGCATATTGCACGGTCCAGCCGGCCACATCCACCGCGGCCGCGCCGCGGTTGAACAACTCGACGAAGTCGTTCGTCAGGGTTGCGCCGCTGTTGCCACCACCGCCATATACCTGGCTGATGACGATGTTCGGCGAGACGGCCTGGGCGGGCTGAACGAACGCCACCAGGCCGAGCGCCAGCGCGCCGATGAGCAGGACGTTCAGTAATCTTAGTCTTCCCGTTTTCATGGCTTCCTTCCTCGGTTAAGATCGCCAGCGTCATGCCGGACGGTGGCTGGGCGGATCATAGGTGTATAGGTGAATGGTAGAGGGCGAGCCCCGATGGCGGGCTCGATAGACAAGGACTATGCCTCGGCTTGTGGTTCGGGGCCAGGCTGCTGCCGGGCCATGGCCGACCTGCGGACGGAGTTTCGTCGCAGCAAAGCGACGATCTGTCTGTCATGCTTGCGGGAAGGCCGGCGAAGCTCACAGCTGCCGCGTCCACAGGCGTGACAAGGCTGGGCTCAGTGCTGCGCGGCCGGCGTGTGCCGGCGCCATGCGGGAGTATAACCGCCGCCGCTGATAGGAGTCAAATTGGTGGCCCGGCGAGCGTGCGCTCCGCGGCGGGCCGGGCGACAGCGCCGAGCTGCCGCTGCTCTCGACCCGCCAAAGCCGGGCTACGCCGTCCTCGTCGGGGCGACCCTGACCCCCCCTCCAAAGTCTTGGCCGGCCCTGCACAACTTCGTGACGCTTCGTGTCACTCCGCGTCCTTCGCGTTCCAAAATCCGCTCCGCGCCCTTGTCTTGCGGTCCCCTCTCGTGCTAAAATCGATCCATCGGTAAGGATCGACCCCCGATAGGCAGCCGTCGTTCACCCTCGTCGTTTCGACCGCAGCCGGCGGAATCGCTCGTGCGAAGGAGGTGATCGCCGCCACTTACACCACCCAGTCCGCGTCGTTCGTTCGCCGTTTCCCCGTTCAGAAGCTCGAGGAGGAGCACCACATGTCACGCAAATTGCTCACCACTCTCTGCCTGGTCGCCATCTTGATCATGGCGCTGGCCGGCTGTGTGCCCGCCGCGCCCGCCCCCGCGCCCGCCTCTGAGGCGCCGGCCGCTCAGGCCCCGGCCGCTCAGGCCCCGGCTGCCCCGCAGGCAACCGATAAGGTCGAGTTCTTCTCCTGGTGGACCGCCGGCGGCGAGGCCGATGGCCTGAAGGCCATGATCGACCTCTACCAGAAGACCTACCCGGGCGTTGAAGTCATCAACGCCGCAGTCGCCGGTGGCGCCGGCACCAATGCCAAGGCCGTCCTCTCCACCCGTCTGACCGGTGGCGATCCGCCGGATGCCTTCCAGCTCCATGCCGGCCTCGAGGTCGAGAAGTACGAGCCGGCCAAGTACCTCCAGCCGCTGGATGCCCTCTACGCCTCTGAGGGCTGGACCGACGTCTTCCCCAAGGACCTGATCAGCCTGCTGAAGTACCAGGACCATTTCTGGGGCGTGCCGGTCAACATCCACCGCGCCAATGTCATGTGGTACAACCAGACGGTCTTCGCCGGCAACGGTCTGGCCGCGCCGACCAACTGGGATGAGTTCTTCACCGTCGCCGAGGCGCTCAAGGCCAAGGGCATCGTCCCGTTGGTCATCGGCACCAAGGAAGGCTGGGAGGCCGGCCACACCTTCGAGACCGTGCTGATCTCCAAGCTCGGCGCCGACGGCTATAAGGGCCTGTGGAGCGGGGCGACCGCCTGGACCGATCCGAAGGTGACCGCTGCCCTCGAGACCTTCAAGAAGGTCATGACCTACGCCAACACCGATTACTCCGCCCTCACCTGGAGCGATGCCGCCCAGTACCTGGTGGACGGCAAGGGCGCCATGCACATCATGGGCGACTGGACCGATGGCTGGTTCATCTCCGTCAACTACAAAGACTACGGCTACGCGCCGGTCCCGGGCACTCAGGGCGTCTTCGACGCCTTGTCCGACAGCTTTGCCGCTGCTCAGGGCGCCAAGAACCAGGTCAACCTGGACAACTGGCTCAAGCTGGCGGGCTCCAAGGCCGGGCAGGAAGCCTTCAACCCCAAGAAGGGCTCGATCTGCGCCCGCACCGACTGCGACCCGCAGCTGTTTGATGCCTACCTCCAGTCCGCGATGAAGGACTGGCAGTCGAACGCGATCGTGCCGAGCGTCGTCCACGGCGCGGCGGCGGTCGAGAAGTGGGCCACCGTCTATAAGGACATCCTGAACACCTTCGCCACCACCGGCGATGTCAAGGTCGCACAGGACGCCTTGCAGCAAGCCTGCGTCGATAACAACGTCTGCGAGTAAACTTGGGCTGACCACCTGAGACGAAGCCGGGATCGGGTGACCGCAGGGCGGCACGTGTCGAACCTGCCCCCCGCATGGCCCGATCCCGGCCCCCTTCATCTCACGGCGTCCGGTTTGTCACGGCGTCCGGCTTGTTTCTCTCCCCCGGGGGCGGCCATGCGAGACATCAAACGAGACCGGGCCCTGTCCTTCTTGCTCATTTCCCCCTCGGTGATCGCGATCGCCGTCTTTGTCTACGGCTTTATCGCCTTCACCGGCTATTCTTCGCTGAGCAAGTGGGACTCGCTGACGCCCGACTTCACCTTCGTCGGCTTACGCAATTATGCCAAGCTCTTTACCATCGACCGGTTCCTGTCGGACCTGCGCAACACCGTCACCTTCACGGTCTTGTTCCTGGCCGCCTGTCTGGTGATTGGCCTCTTGCTGGCCATCCTGCTCGACCAGCGCATCAAGGGGGAGGGGATCTTTCGCAGCATCTTCCTCTTCCCGATGGCAATCTCCTTCATCGTCACCGGCGTCGTCTGGCGCTGGCTCTTGAATCCCGGCACGGCCCAAACCGGCAGCTCGGGAGTCAACCTCTTGTTCCAGAAGGTGGGGCTGGGCTTTCTCCGCTGGGGCTGGTTCACCGACCCCACGATCTGGCACCTCCCGGCCGATTCCGCCTTGGGCGCGTTCCTGGCCCGCCTTGGCCTGGGCGCGCTGACGAGCCCCCATTTCGGCATTTCGGTGGCCATGTTCTCCGTCGTCATCGCCGCCACCTGGCAGATGTCGGGCTACACCATGGCCATGTACCTCGCCGGGCTGCGGGGGGTGCCAGATGAGCTGCGCGAGGCGGCGCGCGTCGACGGCGCGACTGAAGCGCAGATGTATCGCTACATCGTCCTGCCGCTGCTCCAGCCTGTGACGCTGAGCGCGGTGATCGTGCTCGGACACATCTCGCTCAAGATCTTCGACCTGGTCGTCTCCATGACCGGCCCCGGCCCGGCTTTTGCCACCGACGTGCCGGCCTTCTTCATGTTCGATACCACCTTCCGCGGCAACAACTTCGCCCAGGGCGCGGCGATCGCCACCTTGCTGCTGATCGTCGTGGCAGTCCTGGTCGTGCCCTATCTGCGCTACACGATACGGACGGAGGCGGAGGTATGAGCGCGACCACGCTCGGCGAAGCCAAAAGCAAGATCGAGGCACGCGGCCGGCTGCGGGTGCGCTGGAGCCGGGCCGCCATCTATGCCGCCCTGGTGGTTGCGGCCCTCTTTTACCTCATGCCGGTCTATATGCTCTTCATTACCGGGATGAAGAGCTTCCAGGAAGTGAGCCTGGCCCGCATGTGGGATCTCCCTTCCGGCTTCCACTTCGACAGCTACCTGCAGGCCTGGTTCGGCAGCGAGGCCCAGGGGATCACCGGACTGGCCCACAATTTCCTCAACAGCCTCATGCTGGCCGTTCCTGCCACGCTCGGTTCGGCCATCCTGGGCTCGATGAACGGCTATGTCCTGGCCAAGTGGAAGTTCCGGGGCTCAAACCTGGTTTTCACGCTCATGCTCTTCGGCATGTTTATTCCCTACCAGAGCATCCTCATCCCCTTGGTGCAGACCCTGCAGAAGATGGGGCTCTATGGGTCGCTGCCCGGCCTGATCTTCGTGCATATCGTCTACGGCATCCCCATCACCACGCTCATCTTCCGCAACTACTACGCCGGCATCCCCAGCGAACTGCTCGAGGCCTCGAAGATCGACGGGGCAGGCATCCTGGGAATCTACCGCCACATCATGTTCCCGATCTCGATGCCCGGCTTCGTGGTCGTCATGATCTGGCAGTTCCAGTCGATCTGGAACGACTTCCTCTTCGGCGTCATCGTTACCAGCCGCCCGAGCGTCCAACCGATCACCGTCGCGCTGAACAACATGGCCGGCTCGTACATCGTGCAGTGGAACGTGCAGATGGCCGGCGCGCTGCTGGCTGCCCTGCCGACGCTGCTGGTGTTCATCTTCCTGGGGCGCTATTTCATGCGCGGCCTGCTGGCCGGCTCGCTCAAGGGCTGAAGCGGCCGGCGAACGCACCGCAGGCGCGCCGGCAGGGCTACTGTGGGAACAGCCCGCGGATGTCGTCCTCGAAGAGCTCGATCTTGACCGGGTCGGGCTGGATCGCGGCGGTCATCAGGGCAATCTGGGCGCTGATGTCGTCGGCGCTCCAGCCGGCCATCCGGTCGAACGAGGCCTGATCGTCGACGATCATGCTGCCGGTAGCCTCCAGGACCGCGATGTTCGACTTCGGCTGGGCCCGCCGGCCGGCCGCCCGGTTCACGTAGACGTCTGGGCCGGGCTCGAAGTCCACCAGACGCTTGTCGCGGGGTAGGATGTAGGCCGCCCGGCCGTGTTCCCGCCCGGTCACGTATAGATTCTGGGTGTGGACCGGTACCAGTTCCCCCTCTTTGACCTCGTACCCGTCAGGAAAGTTGCGGTAGGGCACCACGGCCGAGCCGCCGAGCAGGCGCCAGATGCCGGCCAGGTCGTTGCCCACCAATCCGATGTTCAGTGCCTCGTCCGCCGTGATCTTGTAGACGGGCGTCTCCCAGTCCAGCCTGTAGATGGAGATGTCGTCGCGTTCGAGCATGGGCCTGGGGCCGAGCAGCGCCCGGTCCGTGATCGGCGAGGGGTACTCCGGCTGGAAGAACTGGAAGTGTTGGTGATAGATGGTGTTGCCGGCCCAGCCGTTGGAGACCCCGTCGATCACCGGGTAGTCGCTCACGCCGGTACCGGCGAAGTATTCCACGATCGAGGTATTGATGCGCCGGGTCATCTCGACCAGGTCTGAGAAGGTGATCGGCGTGCGGTTCATGTTCAGCGGGCGCGCCGCGTGGTGCCAGGCCAGGAAATGGACCACCGTCAGCGGGTTGCCGAAGGGCGCGAAGGTGAACCCCAGCCGGTAGTTGCGCGAGAGGCCGAAACGGGTGCCTTCGATGCTCACGACCACTTCGCAGGGGTTGATTTCCGCCGCGGAGCAGTAGTTGCAGGCGTTCGAGACCTTCTCGTGCGTGACGAGCGCGGCCGGGTCCCACAGGGCAGGCGGCTTGGCGACGTTGAGCGCGGCCAGGCGCTCCCGGTCGCCGCGATACTTGCGGATCGGCACGGAGAGGATGCTCTCGCCGCGCCGGCCTGCCAGGCGGGCGGTGGGCCGGGTCAGATCGAGCACCTCGCCGTCGATGGGCAGCGCGAGCAGGATGTGCTGGGCGTACATCTGCTGCGCGTGCAGGACGAGCATACCGACCCCCAGGCCGTAGCGCTCGACGATCAGCTCGACGCGCGCCGCGAGCTCGTCGCGGTGATCGCCCACTATCAGCCAGCCGCGCGGGGTCTTGCTGATGTACTCGAAGGAAGGGGTGGTTATGACGTCGCAGAAGCGGCGGTACAGGTATTCCTGATAGCGCGCCACGCCGGGCAGCCCCAGGTAGCGCGGCTCGGGCCGGTCGCCGGGTGCGGACGGCAGGCGGCGGGCCGCGGCGACCGCGCGAATGATGGCCGGGCTGTCCGGCAGGTAATCGGCGGTGCGCACGTCGCCGGCCTCGGGCTGGGTGTCAAACGCGCTCAACTCGCTGCTCCTCAACTGGAATCCAGGCAGTTATAGCCCGATGCCGGGCGGCTGTCAAAATGGATCGTGGTCCGTCCGCTGTGGGGGAAAAAAGAACGGATGCGCATCGGTCTCCTCACAACAAGATAATCATAAATAATGGACAAGGGAATTACGAATATCCTGACGGTGTGGTATACTGCGCACGTTCTGCGCGTCAGGTGTGCCGAAACTGTCCGCGGCTGCATGCCCAGGGGTGAACCCCGTGAGATTTGTTAGCCGGTCTCTGCGCCTGAAGGTCAGTCTGGGCGTGGGCCTGGTCCTGATCCTCTTGCTGGCGCCCTTCAACTGGCTGGAATACCGCTGGCAGCGCGCGGCGGCCATCGCCGACCTCAGGCAGTTGGCGGCCACTGCGGGCGGGGTGGTCGAACACAGCCTGGAAGGCGCGATGCTGAGCAACAACCGCCCGGCGATCCAGACCATCGTCGACGGGGTGGCCCAGGCGCCGGATGTGCGGGAGGTTTACCTGCTCAACCCGCAGGCCATCGTGGCCGCATCGCCTGGCGGTAAGGCCATCGGGCAGCAATTGGATCAGAACAGGGGTGTTTGCCAGGGCTGCCACCGGCTGCCTGCCGAGAGCCGCCCGCTCAGCGTGGTGGAAACTGGCGCCGGCGGCGAGCAAGTCTTCCGCACGATGACGCCCATCGCCAACCAGCCGGCCTGCGAGGGCTGCCACTCCGCCCAGGAGCGCCTGAACGGGGTGCTGTACGTGGACTTCTCGATGGCCGGCCTCGATCAGCGGCTGGACCGAGGGCTGCGGGCGGTCTTGCTGGCCTCGGCCGCGATCATCCTGTTGTCCGGCCTGGCCATCTACGCCCTGCTCAGCTGGCTGGCGATCACGCCGATGGAGCGGGTGGTGCGGGCCCTGCGCCGCTTCGGCCGGGGTGAGCGCGCGGCCCGCGCGCTCGTGCGCTCCCAGGATGAGCTGGGCCTGCTGGGCGCGGGCTTTAACGAGATGGCCGGCACGATCCAGGAACAGGCGGTGCGCGCCGAGCAGCTCTATGCCGAGCTCGAGGCCCGGGATGCCGTCCGGCGGCAGTTGCTGGGCAGGCTGACGACCGCCCACGAAGAGGAGCGCCGCTGTGTCGCCCGCGAGCTGCACGACGAGCTTGGCCAGTTGCTGACCGGGCTGAGCCTGTACCTCAAGCTGGCCCGGGAGGCCTGTCCTGACGACATGACGACGGCCGCAGAGCACTTGAGCCGGGCCAACGCGCTGATCGCCGAGACGATCGAACAATCGCACCGCATGATCGCCGATCTGCGCCCGCCCGTGTTGGATGACTATGGGCTGATCCCGGCCCTGCGCGAGGAGTTGGAGCACCGCCTGGCGCCGGTCGGCATTGCCACGACCCTGGAAGCCTGTGAGGATCCCGTCGCGCTCCCGCCGGAGATCGCCACCGCCGCTTTCCGCATCGCGCAGGAGGCGATCACCAACGTGATCCGGCACGCCAACGCCCATGAGGTGAGCGTTGCCGTGGAACAGACGGCCGGCGACCTGACGCTCACGATCGACGACGACGGCGTGGGCTTGCCCGACGACAGGCCGGCCGGGGCGCCGGGTGGGCCGGATGCGTTGGGCATCCTGGGCATGCAGGAGCGCGCCGACGCCCTGGGTGGCCGTCTGGAGGTGAGCCGGCGCTCGCCGAGCGGCACACGCGTGAAACTCTGGCTGCCCTTTCAGGGAGGTGCGCGATGAATCCGATCCGAGTTCTCCTGGCCGAGGATCACAATGTGGTGCGCGAGGGCCTGCGGCTGCTGCTGAATGCCCAGCCGGACATGGAGGTGGTCGGCGAGGCAACCAATGGCCGCCAGGCAGTGGTGATGGCCCGTGAGACCTGCCCGAATGTGGCCGTGCTGGATATCTCGATGCCGGACCTGGATGGGCTGCAGGCGGCGAGCCTGATCCGCCGCGATTGCCCGGACGTGCAGGTGCTTATCCTGACGATGCATGAGAGCGACACCTACTTCTTCCGCGCCATCGAGGCCGGGGCCTCCGGCTACCTGCTCAAGAAGGCCGCCAGCGAAGACCTGATCAATGCGGTGCGCGCCGTCGCCCAGGGCGAGGCCTTCTTCTACCCCTCGCTGGCCCGCCGCTTGCTGGAGGGCTATCTGCAGCACGGCCGGGCCGGCGCGACAGCGGGGCCCACCGCCTACGAGGAACTCTCCGAGCGCGAACGCGAGGTGATGCTCCTGCTGGTGCGCGGGCTGACCAACCAGGAGATCGCCGACAAGCTCGTCGTCAGCGCCAGCACCGTTCAGAGCCACCGCAGCCACGTCCTCCAGAAGCTGGGCTTGGAGACCACCGTCGACCTGGTTCGCTATGCCATTCGCCATGGCCTGATCGAAGCCTAGCGCCCGATCGCGTAAACCGCTACCAGAATCATGGTTGGCACCCCCCCGATTCATAGTTTGCACGATACGCAGCCATCCCTTCTGCCTGTACAATGATCCCGATCGCCGCGAGATCGATCGTGGCGATGCCGATCACGAAGATCGGAATCGTGGTGATCGGAATCGCAGCGCCAGATGCTGCTGGTGCTGCCGGCTCGACTGCCGTTCCTCATGTGCTCCCGCGGCGGAAGGATCGAGACCGTGGCAGGTGTCTACCTTATCTTCAGGAATCGACTGTTCGGGGATGCGGTCCGGGCGATCCTGGCTACCCATCCAGACATCAAGCTGCTCGGAGCATCCGATCGCTCCACGGTGGCCGCGATCGAAATTGCCTCGCTCAACCCCAATGTTATTCTGCTTGAAGAAGTCGATGGCGGCACCTCCTCCGCCGATGTTCAGCGCATCTTGACCAGCACTCTTCCGTGTTGCCTGATCACGCTGCGCCTGGACCACGATGGCATGCATGTGTGGACCGGGACCTGGCGGCAGACCGTCAGCCCCGGCGACCTGGTGGAGGCGATCACCACTGCGGGGGAGGATATACGATGAGCGGTTCTCTGCGCACTCTCGCCTGGCTTGGCCTGGGCGCATTGGTCGGGCTCCTGCTGTTCGGCTTCCGCCCGGTGGCCTACGCCTTGCCCGAATACGCGACCCGCACCGGCGAGCCGTGCGCTACCTGTCACGTCAACCCGGCCGGCGGTGGCGCGCGCACCGTGCGCGGATCGCTGTGGGTCGCCGCCGGCAAGCCCGACGTTGTCCCGCCCCTGCCTGGCGCCGATGCGGCGGCGGGCGGAAGCGCGGCTGCCACCAGCGGCGCTGCGGCCTCTGGCGCCGGACAGAATGCCGGCGCCCGGCTCTATACCCAGCTTGGCTGTTCTGGGTGCCACGGCGTCGGCGGAGAGGGTGGCGCCGGCCCGGCCTTGAATGCTCAGGAGTGGCCGGCCGCGAGTGTGAGCGACGTCGTCCGTAACGGGAAGGGAAACATGCTGGCCTTCAAGGCCGCCACCCTCTCCGACGCCGACCTCGCGATCCTGGTGACGTACGTGCAGGCCATCGGGCGCGGCGAGCTGGCCGCCGAGGCGCCAAACAAGCCGCGGCCCATGGCCCCCGTGCAGGCGCTGTGCTTTGCAGCCGGCGCCAGGCCGGCCGTGGGAAGCTGTGGAGGAAACTGAGGGACGCCTGATGCGTAAGATTTCACGACGTGACCTTCTGAAAGGCGCCGGGGGGTTGGCCTTCGGCGCCGCCCTGACGACCGCGATGAGCCGGCCTGTGCAAAGCCTGGCGCGGGCGCATGCGCCGGCCAGCCGCATCCGCAGCGCCGCCGCGACCCCTCCCCAGGAGAGCACCCTCCCCACGGTCTGCCTGATGTGCCCGGCCGGCTGCGGCATGAGTGGCCGGGTGGTGAACGGCAAGTTGGTGAAGCTGGAAGGCAACGCGCTGCACCCTGTCAACGCGGGCGTGCTCTGCCCCAAGGGGCAGGCGGCCACCGAGCTGCTCTACAACCCTGACCGGGTGCGCGGGCCGCTTCGCCGCCGGGGGGCGCGTGGCGCGGGCGACTGGGAGCCGATTTCCTGGGAGGTCGCCCTCTCCCTGGTCGCCCAGCGGCTGTCGCAGCTGCGCGAGGACGGTCACCCTGAGCGCTTTGCCTTCCTCTACGGCGAGACGCGCGGCCAGATGCGCGACCTGCTCACGCGCTTCACGAGCGCGCTCGGCTCGCCCAACGCGGTCTCGCACGACAGCCTGAACATCGAGCTGGGCAAGCTGGCGAATCTGCTCACCCAGGGGATCTACGACCTGCCGTCCTATGACCTGGAGAACACGGCCTACCTGCTCTCCTTCGGCCCCGGTTTGCTCGAGGCCGGCCGGGCGGTCCAACGCTTCATCTCCGGCTACGGCTACATGCGGCGCGGCCGGCCGCAGCGCGGCAAAGTGGTCGTCGCGGCCACGCGCCAGGGCATCGGCGGCGCGAAGGCCGACGAATGGCTGCCGATCGTGCCGGGCACCGAGGCGGCCCTGGCCCTGGGCATGGCCAACGTAATCATCTCCTCCGGCCTGGTCGACGCCGACTTTGTCCAGAACTACGCCTTCGGCTATGAGGATTGGCAGGACCAGGGCGGCGCCAAACACCAGGGCTTCAAGTCGCTGGTGCTCGAGAAGTACGACCTGAAGACCGTCGCCGCCCTCACCGGCCTGAGCACGGGCACCATCGCCCGCCTGGCCGGCGAGTTTGCCGCCAACCGGCCGTCTCTGGCAGTGATCCCCGTCGAGAATGCGCTGCTGACGGGCAGCGCCGGCGGATTGTACGCAGCTATGGCGGTCCACTGCCTGAACGCCCTGGTGGGCAGCATCGAAACGCCCGGCGGCGTGCAGGTGCAGCGCTACCCGGCCTGCCCCGGGTGGCCGGATTTGCCCCCCGATCCGCTGGCCGAGACTGGTCGTCAGGCCGAGCGGGTGGATGGCGCCGGTACGGTCTTCCCGCTGGCTCGTCATGCCTACCAGGCAGTTCCCGACCGCATCCGGGCCGGCTATCCCGTCGACGTGCTCTTCCTTTACGATGCCGACCCGCTCTTCGAGACCCCCAACGGCCCGGCCGGCTGGCTGGCAGCCTTTGACAAGGTGGACATGATTGTGTCCTTCAGCTCGTTCCTGGACGACACGGCTCAGTACGCCGACCTGATCCTACCCGACCACACCTTCCTCGAGCGCTGGCAGGATGACTTCGTGGAAGGGGTGGGCTACCCTGGCGTGGCCCTGCGCCAGCCGCTGGTGGCGCCCCTGCACGACACGCGCAACGCCGGCGACGTGCTCATCGAGCTGTCGCACCGGGTCGGCGGGTGGATGGGGACGGCCTTCCCCTGGCCGGATTTTCTCACACTCCTGCAGGAGCAGTTGAAGGACGTGGGCGCGAGCTGGGAGACGCTCACCAAGCTGGGGGTCTGGGCCGTGCCACCCTATGCATTGGCCCCGCGCGGCAGCGAGACCTGGCTGAAGGAGGTGGTCGGGCGCGACCGTCAGGGCGCGCCGCGCGACGGCTACTTCGACTTTTACAGCCGCGAGCTCGAGTGTCTGCTCGGCGACGCTGGTGAGTCGGTGCTGCAGCGACTGGGCATCGGGGCGCGCGGCGACGAGGTCTTCTTGCCCCACTACGAGCCGCCGCAGGAGGCTGGGACAGAAGGCGCCTATCCCTTCCGCCTGGACGTGGTGACGCTGATGAGCCTGGGGTCATACGGCGCCAACGCCAACCTGCCCTCGCTGCAGGAGATCAGCGGGCTGGTGGTCGTCGGCGAAGGCTGGGATGGCTGGCTGGAAATGAACCCGGCTTCCGCCGGCCAACTCGGGCTCGCCGATCGCGACCCGGTCTGGGTCGAGAGCCAGTACGGCAAGCTGCGGACCAAAGTGCGCCTGGTGGCGGGCATCCGGCCGGACGTGGTCAGCTTGCCCTACAACCAGGGTCATCGCGCGCTGGGCCACTGGGCCAGGGGACGCGGCGTAAACGGGCTGGCGCTGATGGGTGCGGCCTCGGAGCCGCTGACCGGCCTGGCCGCCTTTGCCAACACGCGCGTGCACGTCTACGCGGCTTAGAATTCGAGGGGACGATAACGATGCCACAATGGGCCATGGTGATTGACCTGGACAAATGCGTCGCCTGCCAGGGGTGCAGTATCGCCTGCCGGCAGGAGAACAACACCCCGGCAGTCTCGCCGGAGCGCGCCGCCGAGGGCCGGGCCATCCGCTGGAACGACGTCATCCGGGCGGATCTCAACGATCCGGAGGCGGAAGGCGCCTATCCAAACGTCAAGCCGCGTTTCGTGCCCCGCCCCTGCATGCATTGCTCGAATCCGCCCTGCATCAAGGTCTGCCCGGTGCAGGCCACCTATCGGGACGAGGACGGGTTGGTGCGGATAGACTACAACCGCTGCATCGGCTGCCGCTTCTGCACGGTCGCCTGCCCCTACGGCGTGCGCTACTTCAACTGGGAGGCGCCTGCCTGGGACGCTGAGATGGCGCTGCACCTCAACCCCGACGCCGTTTCCGAAAACGGCAGCCTGGAAGGGCCGGCGGTGCGCCCCAAAGGTGTGGTGGAGAAATGCACCTTCTGCATCCACCGGCTGCGCAAGGCGCGGGCCAAGGCGAGGCAGGAGAACCGGGCGTTCCGCGCCGACGAGTACGTGCCCGCCTGCGTCGAGACCTGCACGGCCCGGGCACGCTTCTTCGGCGACATAGCCGACCCGGAGAGCACGGTGAGCAAGCTGGCCAGCAGCGGGCGGGCGTTTCGCCTGCAGGAAGAGGCCGGCACCCACCCCAATGTGATCTACCTACGTGAGGGGTGAGAAAATGCTGAAGGTTGATCCGCAGGACAAAACTCGCCTGATCGATCCCCTGTTCCGAGCCGGGCCCTCCTTCTGGCTGACGGCAGCCGGCCTGGGCGTGATCCTGGCCTGGGGCGTCAAGACGTACCTCCGCCAGTTCGACCTGGGACTGGTCGTGACCGGTATGGGCCGCCCCGCCTATTGGGGCATCTACATCGTCAACTTCATCTTTCTGATCGGCGTCAGCATGGCCGGCACCGTCGTCACCGCCGTGCTCCACTTGACCGGCGTCAACTGGCGCAGGCCGATCACGCGCATCGCCGAAGCGACGACGGTGGCCGGCCTGCTGGTTGCCGGGGTGCAGATCATGGTCGACATGGGACGGCCCGACCGCCTGCTGTCGCTGCTGAGGTACGGCCGCCTGCAGTCTCCGCTGCTGTGGGACGTGGCTTCGCTGACACTCTACCTGCTGGTGAGCATGTTCGCGCTCTACGTCTCGCTGATCCCCGACCTCGGCATCATGCGCGACAACCTGCCCGACCGTGCGCCGGGCTGGCGCCGGCTGCTCTACACGGGCCTGGCGCTGGGCTGGCGCGGCAATCGCGAGCAGTGGCTCCGGCTGGAGCGCCTGGTGCGCATCGTCTCGATCCTGGCCATCCCGACCGGGGTTTCCTTGCACACCGTCACCTCCTGGATCCTGTCCACCACGCTCCAGCCCGGCTGGCACTCCACGATCCTGGCCCCCTATTTCGTGGTCGGCGCCATCTTCTCCGGCATCGCGCTGCTCTTCATCCTGGTCACCATCATGCGCGCGAGCTCGGGGGTGCGCTTCTACATCGACGAAGGCCACTACCGGAAGCTCGGCTGGCTCTTCATCACGATGAGCCTGGTCTGGTTCTACTTCACCTACACCGAACACCTCACGATGCTGGCCGGCCAGGATGCGGTAGAGTGGCCGGTGCTCGCCAGCAAGCTATGGGGGGCCGATGCGCCACTTTTCTGGCTGATGTTGGCGCTCATGTTAGTGGCCATCCTCGTCCTGACGCTGCCGGTTCTGCTGCCGGCCCGCCTATCGCGCGCGCGTGTTTTCCGGCCGCGTTTGGCGGCCGCCAGTGCCACCTCGGCCGGGGTCGCCTTCACGCTGGGCGGCGTCCCACAGCTCCTGCCGGTCACCGCGGGGCTCGGCATTGCCGACCTGCGCCCGGCGCTTTTGGTGGCCGCCGTCGCGCTGACCCTCACGGCCGCGATCAGTGCCATGGCCTGGCTCAAGGCGCACGTGGAGGTCCACACTCTCATCGCCTCGGTGGCGGTCGTGGCGGGAATGTGGCTCGAACGCTGGAATATCATCATCCCGACCCTGACCCACCCGCGCATGATCGCCTGGGCAGGCTACACGCCGACGCTCGCCGAGTGGTCGGTGACCGCGGCCTCGTTCGCGCTGTTCGTGCTCCTGTTGTTGGTCTTCTTCAAGCTGTTCCCGGCGGTTTCGCTCTGGGAAGTGCAGGAAGGCCGCGTCGTGGACACCGCCCAATCTGCTGTGGCCATCCCACTGCCTGAAGCGTCCTCGACAGTCACCAGTTCCTATTTGGCCGGTCGCAGGAGATAAGCATGAATTTCCCGCTTGACAACCCGATCTTTCAGTTTCTGTACTGGCTGGTCAACACGCCCGGATTGGGCGGCGTGGCAGTGGTAGCCGTCGTCGCCACAGCCCTGGGCAGCTTTGCCGCGGCCCTCCGCTGGGTCATGCGCGGCGGGCGGGCCGACGAACCGGTCACCTACGCCTATCCGACCTCGGCCCTGCATCACCACGAGTAGGGGAGGAGTGCCCCTACCAACGACAAAGAAGTGAGGAAATCGAAGGATGCCATTTTCTACCCACCGCGTTTTGCAGCTCGCTTCAGTCTTCATTCTGCTCGCCGCCCTGGCCTTCGTCGTCGCGGCGTGCGCAGGCGCTGAGGTCGTCACGCCGCTGGCCGGACCGCCGGGACAGGCCGGCGAGCAGGGCCCGCAAGGCGTCCCGGGCCCGCAGGGCCCGCCCGGCCCGACCGGCGCGGCCGGACCGGTGGGCCCGGCCGGTGCGGCCGGCAAACCAGGCGCGGCCTTCGTGCTCCCCGGCGAGGGCCTGAAGGTGACCATCACCGGCGTTGACCTGCCCGCCGGCGGCAAGCCGGTCGTGACGCTCACGTTGAGCGATGCGGACGGGCGCCCGCTCACGGACAAGATGCTCGACGGCTACGGCTTCACCATCGCGCAGGTCACCGAGGACCTGGCCACCCACCTGACCGGTTACCAGAACCTGCTGGTGCACGCGGTGAAGGGACAGCCCTATTCGGCGGACGGCAAGAGCTTCCAACCCGTCGAGGCCAGCGCCGACCAGCCGTTCGCCGACAGTGGCGGCACGTGGACGGCGACGGACAGCGGGACTTACACCTACGCCTTCACCAATACCCTGACTTCAGCCCCTGACCCGGCGCTGACCACCGTCGTCGGCGTCTATGCGACCAAGGACAACCGGGCCTCGGTTGCCAACGACGAATACACCTTCGTGCCCGCCGGTGGCATCCCCACGGTCACGCGCGAGGTCGTCTCGACGGCCGCCTGTCAGACCTGTCACAACCCTCTCGAGGCACACGGTGGCAGCCGGCGGGACACGGGGCTCTGCGTCACCTGCCACACCAAGCAGCTTGTCGACCCCGAGACTGGCAACGACCTCGAGTTCCAGGTGATGATCCACCGCCTGCATTCCGGTTCGCAGCTTCCGAGCGTCGTCGCCGGCCTGCCCTACGTGATCGTGGGCCATAACCAGAGCGTGTCCAACTTCTCGACGGCCACCTGGCCGCAGGACACGCGCAACTGCACCACCTGCCATGCGGGCGGGGCGCAGAGCGACAACTACAAGACTGCACCCAACGTCGCAGCCTGCACCTCGTGTCACGATAACGTCAACCTGACGACCGGCGACAACCACCCGGGCGGCCAGCAGGCCGACGGCAGTTGCAGTGCCTGCCACAAGCCCGATGGGTCCGAGTTCGACGCCTCGATCACTGGCGCGCACACCATCCCGCTCAAGTCGAAGCAGATCAAGAAACTCACGCTGGATATCGTCGGCGTGGACGGTGGGGCGCCGGGCAAGTCGCCAAGTGTGACATTCAAGGCGAGCGACGACAGCGGCAAGGTCTACTCGCCGACGGACCTTGACTATCTGGCCCTCACGGTCGCCGGTCCGACCAGCGATTACGTGAACCGCATGACGGAGACCGTTTATCGTAAGACGACGAAGGTCCCACCGGTCGTGACCGATGCCGGGGACGGCGCGTTCACGTACACCTTCACCGAGACGCTCCCCATCAGCGCCACCGGCACCTACGCGGTCGGCATGGAAGGCTACCTGCTGGAGACCATCAACGGCGTCAAAGATCCGGTGAGGGTCGCGGCCTTCAACCCGGTCAGCTACTTCTCCGTCGACGGCAGCCAGCCCAAGCCGGCGGTCGTCGCCGTCGACCGCAAGCTGTGCAATGCCTGTCACGGGGAACTGGCGGCCCACGGCACCAACCGTCAGAACCCTGAGTATTGTGTCCTGTGCCACAACCCGGCCGCCTCGGACATCGCTCACCGCCCGGCGACCGCCCTGCCGGCGACCAGTCTCGACTTCCGCGAGATCATCCACCGCCTGCACCGGGGTGGAGACGCCAGCACACCCTTGACCGTCTACGGCTCCAGCGGGAAACCCACCAGTTTCGCCGACGTGGTCTTCCCGGGCAACCTGGCCGACTGCCAGACCTGCCACCTGGCGAACACCTACGGCTTGCCCTTAGTGGCCGGCCGCGGCCCGACGACCATCATCAGCCCGGCGAAGGTAACTGTCTCGTCCACTTCGCCCATTAGCCAGACGGGGGTGACAAGCGCGTCCACCCCGCCGCTCAGCCAGGCGGGTGCGATCGTCTCGTCGACCCCGCCCATACGCGCGATCTGCACCAGTTGTCACGACGCCGAGGTAGTGGCAGGGCATGCAGAACTGCAGACAACTGCGGCGAAGCTGGAGACCTGCGAAGTTTGCCACGGACCCGGCGCGGAGTTTTCGGTGACGAACGTCCATCAGTAGGGCGCTCCGCCGGCCGGGGCTGCCAGGAAGGATGATTGAGCAATGAGCAGGCTGGTCGTTTTCACTTTCGAGGGTACACGCGATGCCAGGCAAGCGCGGCGAGCCTTGCACGAATTGGAGCAAAACGGCTCACTGGCGCTTGACGACGCCCTGGTCATCGTGCGCGAGGCCTCCGGCGCGATCAATCGACGGCGCGATTTCTCGACCGCCACCGTGATCGGCGCCGTCGTCGGCGGCTTGATGGGGGTTCCGCTCGTCTTCATGTTCACCCCCGTCAGCATCCTTTTCGGCGTCTCCGTCGGCGGAGCGATCGGCAGGCTGGCCGGCCGTCGGCGTGTGGACGAGGAATTTGTGGACAGCGCCGAAGGCGCCCTGCGTCCCGGCACCTCGGCCCTGCTGGTCTTGCTGCGCCGGGGCGACTCGGCGGCCATGGAGGCTGCCCTGCGCGGCTTCCGGGTGCACATTCGCCAGGCCGCCCTGACGCCCGATGCCGGGGTCGCCCTTCGCCAGGCATTGAAGTAGCCATAGCCGCCGCACGTCCGGCTGTGGCCCGGGTAGGTCCGGCCTGCAGCCGGACGCCGCCTGCCCTCCGAATGCGCTGCGGCCCCTAAGACGCGGTGCATCCCGCCGCGCGGCGAAGGCGCGCCAGGGCGAGGGCGGCACGCTGCAAGCGTGCCCTACGATGCCCTACGATGCCCTACGATGCCCGCTGCGTGCTCGACCGTGACCAAACGGCGTGGACCAAGCTCACCCGGATCGCAAAAACTCCCTATTGACAAGCAGCTCAATCCGTGCTACCTTACCATCAGTCATGTTACCGGTAACATGACACCGATAGCAGCCGCAGTCCGCACGGGACAGGTGGAGCATGGCCACCATTCGCGACGTAGCCAAACGGGCGGGTGTCTCGACCATGACCGTCTCCCGAGTGCTGAACAACTCGGGGCACGTCAGCCGCCCCACGCGCGAGCGCATCCAGGCTGCCATCGGCGAACTGAAGTACGTGCCCAATCGATTGGCCGGCAGCTTGCGGCTCAAGCGTACCGGCACCCTGGCCCTCGTCCTCACCGATATCGCCAACCCCTTCTTCACCACCGTCGCGCGCGGCGTCGAAGATACCGCCAGCCAACACGGCTTCAACGTGATGTTCTGCAATACTGACGAGCGCGAGCCGGAGCAGGCCGAGCAGTTGAGTTTGCTGGTACAGAAGCGGGTCGACGGCATCCTGCTGGTCCCCGCCAGCACCTCCGACTCGCCGGCCACGTTTCTGCAGGAAAACGGCGTGCCGTTGGTGCTGCTGGACCGCCGGATCCCCGGCGTCGCGGTGGACTGCGTCTGCGGCGACTCCGAGCAGGGCGCCTACGAGCTGACCCGCCTGCTGCTGAGCCTGGGCCACCGCCGGATCGCCATGCTTAGCGGCCCGGCCGAGGTCTCCACCGCCGTCGAGCGCGTGGCCGGCTACCGGCGCGCCGGCGCCGAACTGGGCAGCGCCGGCTTCGACCAGGTGAGTTGGGGCGCATTCACCCAGGCCAGCGGCTACGAGATGACACAAAACCTGCTCGCCCAGGCGCCGCGGCCCAGCGCCATCTTCGCAGCCAACAACTTCCTGGCCATCGGGTCCTATCGGGCCCTGCGCGCGGCCGGCCTGCGCGTGCCCGACGACGTCGCCCTGGTGGCCTTCGACGATCTTCCCCCCGCCCTTATACTCGAACCCTTCCTTACCGTGGCCTCCCAGCCCGCTTACGAGATGGGCTGCCGTGCAACCGAGCTCCTGCTGGCCCGTCTCGCGGGACGGACGCCGGCTGAGCCCCAGGATATAGTGCTGCCGACCGAGATCATCGTGCGCGGCTCCAGCGGCGGACCCTTGATGAGTAACGTGCTGCTGCCCGGAAAGGAGGCGATGCCTGCCGTCGGCTGACGTTCACCCGGCGAGGTCAGTCCGGCACACCTTGCGTTACGTTTTCCGTTGCAGACAAACTCAGTTTCGCCAGACGGCCGGCAGCATGCAGCCGCGTACGGCCGGCCAGATCCCATCCACCAGGAGGCAGAAATGGCAAAGGAGTTTATTTCGAGGCGGAAGTTTCTCAAGGTAGCCGCAGGCCTTGGCGGGGCAGCCGCCCTCGCGGCCTGCACCCCGGCAGCGCCGCCGGCCGCTCCAGCGGCCGCGCCGGCCGCACCTGCTGCCCCCGCAGCGGCTGAGGCCACCCAGCCGGCGGCTGCCGTAGCCGCAGGCGAAAAGGTACAGTTGACCGTGGCCCACGCCTGGGAAGCGGCCTTCATGCCGCACCAGGAGGACTGGGACAAGACGCTGATGGCGAAGTACCCCAACATCACCATCAAGAATATCAACAGCGCCTGGGCCGAGCACAACACCATCGTGCCCACCTGGGCCGCCGCGCATGAACTGCCGGACATCATCTACGTCCACGGCAGCCGGGCCTATCCCTGGAACAAAGAAGGGATCATGGTCACCATCGACGACTTTATCAAGCAAGATACTGCCTTCGGCATCGGTGACTTCTTCCCTGACCCGCTGAAACTGTACCAGCTCAACGGCGCCCAGTACGAGCTGCCCTATGACCATGGCCCCGTCATCATGGCCTACAACAAGGACATGTTCGACAAGGCCGGCGTGGCATACCCGTCCGCCGATTGGACCTGGGATGACTTCCTCCAGATAGCCCAGAAGTTTACCGATGCCTCGAAACCGCAGTGGGGCTACGGTGGCTACTACGGCAACGTCGTCAACCTGGGCAACGAAATCGGCGTGGCCGAGGTTGGCCCGTGGGGCGGCCAAATCTGGAGCGAAGACGAGAAGAAAATCCTGTTGGACTCGCCCGAAGCCAAGGCGGGCCTGGGCTTCTTCTCCGACCTGATCAACAAGTACAAAGTCGCGCCGTTGGCAGCCGAATCGACGTCATTCCCGCAGGGCGCTCGGGTGGCCGGTGTCGTCGCCATGTGGGGCTTCCCGACCTGGGACACGACCACCATGAACGAGTTCGCCAACTTCAAGTGGGATGTCGCGCCCTGGCCCAAGGGCCCCAAGGCGCAGAAGACTGGCTCCTTCGGGAGCGGCTACGGCATTACGCGCGATAGCAAGAACAAAGACGCCGCCTGGTCGTACATCCGTGAGTATCTGTCGAAAGACGGTGTGGAGTTCATGTGGGCCCTCTCGGGCCGTGGCAGCCCGGCGCGCAAGTCGGCCTACCCGGCCTACCTGAAGGCGCCTGTGGTTCCCGAACACGCCCAGTACTTCCTGGATGCCATGGACAACTACGCCGAAACGGGACACCCGTACCACACGACGGCCTCGGCCGAAGTGATGGATATCTTCAACCGCAACACGGCACTCGTCGAGAGTGGCGAACAGACGGTCGACGAATGCGTGGCGAACATCATCAAGGACGCGCAGCCGATACTCGACAAGGCCACCTGATCCTGGCCCAGGCCTTCGCACGGGTCTTTTCCCGGCCGGTCCTCGCCGGCCGGGAAGACCTGTGCCTGCTGTCATTGCCGGAGAGGTTGCGTATGAGTGCGGTGACTTCTGCTCCTCCGCTGCGACGCAGGTTCAGCCTGCGCGCACGCGAAGAGGTCGAGTTCTACGTCGCGATCGCGCCCTGGTTGATCGGCTTCATACTCTTCACGGGTGGGCCGATCGTGTTTTCGATTGCCATGAGCCTGACCAACTGGACAGGCCTGACGCAAAGGGCTTGGGTCGGGCTGTCCAATTATCAGCAGTTGTTCTTCAGCGACCCCCTGTTCTGGATCGTGCTCAGAAATACCTTTTACTACTGCATCGCCAGCGTAGCTCTGGGCACGGTGGGCGCGTTGCTGGCGGCCATGCTGATCAACCAAAAGGTCCCGGGCGTCAACGTCTTCCGCACTCTCTTCTACCTGCCCTCGGTCACCAGCGGCGTCGCCATCGCCATCATGTGGATCTGGATGTTCAACCCACAGGTCGGCATGATCAACTTCGTGCTGCGCCAGTTCGGCATCCAGGGCCCCTTGTGGCTCGCCAGCCAGCAATGGGCCATGCCGGCATTGATCATCATGAGCCTGTGGGGCATCGGCGGCAACATGATCATTCTGCTTGCCGGCCTGCAGGGGGTGCCCGATCAGCTCTATGAGGCGGCGCGCATGGACGGCGCCAACCGCTGGCACGAGTTCCGCCACGTCACCCTGCCCATGATCTCGCCGGTGTTGTTCTTTGTGATCGTGATCTCCGTCATCGGTTCATTCCAGATCTTCGACAATGTCTACGTCATGACGCAGGGCGGTCCCGGCACTGCCACCCTGGTTTACGTGTTTCACCTCTATCGCAACGCGTTCCAGTACCAGAAAATGGGCTATGCCTCGGCCATGGCCTGGATCCTGTCGGTGATCATCCTCGTGCTCACCTGGCTGCAGATCAAGGCCAGCACCGCCTGGGTTTACTACGAGGGCGAGGGGGAGGGCCGCTGATATGGGAACTTCCGTCTTCAAAGCCGGCCAGCAGCTGCCGTCACCGGTCGCCATCAGAAGCGCGCCCTGGTACCGGAAGAAGGCCTTCCGCCACTTCGTGACTGTGATCCTGCTCTACTGCATCCTGGTGCCGATTGCTTTCCTGCTGATCCTGCCGTTCCTCTGGATGCTTTCGACGTCGCTCAAGATCCCCAAGCAGGTCTTCGCCTACCCGCCGATCTGGATCCCCAACCCTATCCGCTGGGCGAACTACGTCGAAGGCTGGACCAAGTTCGTGCCGTTCACGCTCTTCCTGCGCAACTCGCTGATCATCACCACCGGCAACATCCTGGGCAACCTGTTCTCCTGCTGCCTGGCGGCCTACGGTTTCGCTCGCCTGCGCGGGCGCGGCAAGAACATCCTTTTCATGATGGTCCTGGGCACCATGATGGTGCCGATGTGGATCACCTTGATCCCGCAGTACGTGTTGTTCAGCTACCTTCACTGGACCAACACCTTTTTGCCGCTGATGGTGCCCGCCTGGTTCGGCTGGCCGTTCTTCATCTTCCTGCTGCGCCAGTTCTTCATGACCATCCCGCGTGACCTGGACGACGCGGCGCGCATCGACGGCTGCTCCTCATTCGGCATCCTGGGGCGCATCCTCCTGCCGCTCACCAAGCCGGCCCTTGCCACCGTCACGGTGCTGGCGTTCATCGGCAACTGGAACAACTTCATGTCGCCGCTGATCTACTTGCGCGACCAGGACAAATACACGCTGGCCATCGGCTTGCAGCGTTTTCAGGGCATCCAGGGCAACGTGCAGTACCATTACATGATGGCCGTCGCCGTCCTGACGGTTGCGCCGATCATCATCATGTTCTTCTTTGCCCAGCAGTACTTCGTGCGCGGCATCGTCATGACGGGCATCAAGGGCTGAAAAGACGTCAATTTAGAAAGTGAGAGCAACGTGTCCTACGCAGACGGTTGGGCGGCGCTCAACCTGGAGATGCCGCGGCGAATCCCGCGCACCGAATACTCGGCCGACATGCACTGGGACCTGATCCGGGCCGTGACCGGTCTCGACGTCAGCCTGGAGAGCCCACCGGAGCGCCGGCTCGCCGGTGCGCTGGCGCTGATGCGGGCCTGGAACTACGACTTCTTTTGGAACACCCTCATCGGCGCCGACGAATTCGGAGCCCACGGCACTGACATGGGCCATGCCGAGTACGCGGCCGGCGGCGAGGACCGGCGCGACACGATCGTCTGCCCCTATGAGACGGCTGAGGACGTGCTGAGCTTTGACCCCTGGGAGACGCTGGGTCGCAAGGACCCGACCATGCTGCGGGCGCGCTTCGAGCAGAACTACCTGCTCAACTGCCGGGCCCACCCGGACGGCGTCAACATGACCGGCATCTACATCACGCTCATCTCCGGCTTCATCCAGCTTTTTGGCTGGGACAGGCTGCTGGAAGCCGCCGGCACAGACATGCAGCGCTTCGGCGAGCTCGCAGAACGGTATGCCGGCTGGATGCAGCAGTACTACGACGCGCTGGCCGAGGCCGACGTGCCGGTGGTGATGGTCCACGACGACATGGTCTGGGCGTCCGGGCCGATCTTTCGCCCCGCCTGGTACCGGCGCTACATATTCCCAAACTACCGCAAGTACATTGCCCCGCTGCTCGAGAGCGGCAAGAAGGTGATGTTCTGTTCGGACGGCAACTTCGACGTGTTCGTCGACGACATCGCCGCCTGTGGGGTACACGGCTTCGTCTTCGAGCCGCTGACCAGCCTCGAACGGATCGTCGCCGGCTACGGGCAGACACACGTCATCGTCGGCAATGCCGACACCCGTATCCTCCTCTATGGCACGCGCGCCGAGATCCGGGCCGAGGTCGAGCGCTGCCTGGGGCTCGGCCGCGCCTGTCCCGGCTTCTTCATGGCGGTCGGCAACCACATCCCCCCTAACACCCCGGTCGAGAACGCCCTGTACTATAACCGGGTGTATGAGGAGCTGAGCCGGCGGTAAGGCTGCCCTATCTCAGACAAGCAAGGAGACGGAGCACGCGCTCCGTCTCCTTGCATTAAACATCACAATCCGCTGGAAAATAGCGTCAAAAGCCATTGACAAGCGCCCGCCTCAGTGGTATTATACGTGCGATACGTGTCACACGTGTCACACGTGTCCCACGTATCATAGCCAGGCTGCGGAGGGATGTACGATGGCCACGAAACTCACCATCACCGTTCCGGATGAATTGGCCAAGCGCCTGGAGCCGCACCGCGAACACATGAACATCTCGCGTGTGTGCTCGGAGGCCCTCGAGGCGGAGTTGAAACTGCGCGAGGTCCACCTCGCCAGCCTCACCCGCTATGAGGAGTTCAAGAAGATGCGCAGCGAGGTCGAGGCGATCCGCGAGCAGATGATCGCCCAGGCCGGCCGCGGCTGGCAGAAGCTTGCGCAAGACATGCAGCGCATGCTCAAGGACATCGGCCGCGAGATCGAGCAGTTGGAGAAGCAGATCCCCGAGGACCTGCGCGTTCCGCCGGCGAGCCCGTCAGAGCCGTCCGAGCCGGAACCTGTCCCGGAGAAGCCGGCTCAAGCCGTGGAGCCGGAAGCCACGCAAGAGCAACCGGCAGTCGCGCCGGAGCCAAAACCCGTCGCCAAGAAGGCGCCCAAGGCGCGCGAGCCAGAGCCCGTCGCCGCTAACTGAGACCCTCGCCGGCGGGCAGCCGATCCAGGACCGCTGCCCGCCGAGGTGAGCCGGACATCCCCAGCCGGCCTTCCGCGCTCGCTCAAGGCGTCACCTCGCTTCCGGCTCCGTTCAGCCGCTCTTCCAGGTCGCTCATCACATGCTTCGCGACCGCCTCGACGGTGGCCGCCATCTCGGAGCCCGCCGCGTGTCCCACGACCTCGCGCAGCAGTTCCAGCAACGCCTGCGCCTTCTGCGTGCCCATCGCCTTCAATGTTCCGAAGACCAGCCGCGGGGTTCCTTCGCCAGCCAGGTCTGCCAGCGCCTGCTCTCCGGTCCTGGTCAGCGAGAGCGGCAGGCGGCGCCGGTCGAAGGGATCCCGTCCTCGCTCCAGAAGGCCCTTGCGCTCAAGCGCGTCGACCACGGGAACGAGCGTGGTGGGTGTAAGGATCATGCGCCGGCTGACCTCGCTAAGCGTCAGCGGCCCATTGCTCAGCAGCCGCAGGACCTGGTACTGGAGCGCGGTGAGTGGGCGGCCCCGGCGATCCAGGCGCTCTTCGAGGTCCCGATCGGCCAGCTTGGCGAGTTGCGCCGCCAGGATGCGGATTTCCAGCGCCGCCGCGCGCAGTTCGGGGTCGTCCATCGCCTGCCTCACTTACCCCACGAGAGGACCCGCTCGCTGACCCCGTGGTATTGGATCGTCAGCCCATCGGGCAGCCCGTTCGCTAACAGCGGGTGTTGATTGCTGCCGTCGGCGTTCATGATCCAGATCTGCCAACTGCCCGTCCGGTCGCTGATGAAGGCGATCTGCGAGCCATCCGGCGACCAGGCCGGCGCGGCGTTGTTCCAGGACTGCGGGTTCTCGTTGCCCGCCAGCATCTGGTCCACCAGCCAGGTGTCCGGGGTCTGCGTCAGCCGCACCTCCCCCGAGCCGTTGGCGTTCAGCACGTGGATCTCCCAGTGCCCCGCCTGCCAGAAGCTATCTGCCACCTTGCTGCCGTCAGGCGAGAAGATCGGCGCCCGCCCGGCCGATTGGTCGGTCAGTTGCCAGTAAGTTTGTTGTTTCAGATCGGTCATGGTCAGCCCGCGCTGCCCCTGGGCGACCACCAGGTTCGGGTTGGCTGGGTCCCAACTCGGTCCAAAGGACTTGGCGTCGCTGTACTGATCCTGGTAGTGTCCGGTAGCGACGTCTACTGTCGCCAGGTGCCAGTTCGGATCGGCCGGCCGTGTCATGCAGAAAGTGCGCGCCTGGCCGTTCCTGCCGGTAAAGCTGAAGCATTCGCGGGTGTCGTTGATCGTCCCACCGTGCTGCACGTTGATCACCAGTTGGCTGCCGTCAGGCGACCATGACGGCGACTTCGGCTGGGTGATGCCGCCGATGATCTGGCGCTCGCCGCTGCCGTCGATCTTGATGACCCACACGCTGCCCGTGATGCCGTTCACCGTCCCATCCCAACGGGTGAAGGCCACCCATTGGCCGTCGGGCGAGAGCGCCGGGTCCATGCCGGTGGTGAGGTAGCGCAGGTTAGTCCCGCCGGCGTTGATCGCATAGATGTCGCCGCCGCTCGCCGTCTGGAACACGATGACGCCGCTGCCGTTTCCGCTCGTCGCCGCGGGGCCGGCGGCCAGCGCGGCCGCCGGGAAGATGGCCAGCAGCAGGCTTAAGGCCAGCGTGCCGACGATGAATCGCTTCGTTCGCATGCTTATGCTCATTCTCATGCTCATCCTCTTGTCACGCCTTCGGCGTGCTCACTCATAGTGTAGCGCATCGATCGGATTCAGGCCAGCCGCCCGGTAGGCCGGGTAGATGCCGAAGAACAGCCCGACCGCCAGCGAGAACAAGGTCGCCAGCAGGATCGAATCGGGGGCGACAACGGCCGTGATGGGCGTCGAGCCCAGGTTGAGGCCGGAGACCAGGTGGGCGAGGCCGGCGCCCACCCCAACTCCGATCAGCCCCCCCAGCACGCTCAGGATTGTCGCCTCGGTCAGGAACTGGGTCAGCACGTTCTGCCGCGTGGCGCCGATCGCCTTGCGGATGCCGATCTCACGCGTGCGCTCGGTCACCGAGACCAGCATGATGTTCATGATGCCGATGCCACCCACCAACAGCGAGATGCCGGCCACCCCGCCCAGGAAGAGCGTCAGCACGCCGGTGATCTGGTTGGCGCTGGACAACAGGTCGGCCTGGCTGCGGATGGTGAAATCATCCTGGTAGAGGATGTGATGCCGCTGGCGCAGGATCGCGCCGATCTGCTGGGTGGCCGCGTCCATTTGCGACTGGCTGACCACCTGTACGCTGATCTGTGACACCGTATTCCCCGCCGCCGAGCGGTTGCGCTGCAGGCGGGACATCGCGGTCGTGATCGGCACCAGGATCTGGTCGTCCGCGTTGCCGAAGCCGCCGCCGCCTTGGGTCACCAGCACGCCCACTACCCGGAAGGGGATGTTGTTGATGCGGATCGACTGCCCCACCGGATCTTGCCCGTTGGTGAACAGCTCGGCCGCGATGTTGGCGCCGATCACCGCGTCCGTCGACCTGGCCTGTACCTGAGAAGCCGTAATGAAGTCACCTTCGGCCACCGGAGCATTGCGCACCGACTGGTACTCGGGCGTCACGCCCAGGATGCGCGTGTTAACGTTATTGCCTTGGTACACTACCTGCCCGAAAGAATCCATCTCGGGCGCTACCGCCGCCACCGCCGGCGCGTTGATCGGGTCTGCCAGAGCCTGCGAATCCTCGTAGGTCAGCGTCTCTGCCGAGCCTTGGGCCGTCCGCACCCCTCCCTGGTTGGTGCTGCCCGGCGAGACAAAGAGCAAATTGGTGCCCATGCTGTTGATCTGGCTGTCGATCGCCGCCTGCGCGCCACGCCCGATGCCCATCAGGGCGATCACCGCCGCCACGCCGATGATGATGCCCAGCATTGTCAGGCTCGAGCGCAGCTTGTTTGCCGACAGACTGCGCAACGCGATCCGTACGCTTTCCATGAGACCCATCAGGCCACCTCCGCCGGCCAGCGGGCCGGCGCATCAGTCAGTTCCTTGCTAGCAGCCATCATCTCGCGCTGCATCCCGGCTCCTTCTACATCAGCCGCCGAAACGGCCGATGCCGCCGAAGCCGACGTTGGGAGCCCGGCCGGCCGAGGTGGTGGTCGAGGTCAGCAAGACCGTGTCGCCATCCTTCAGCCCGTTGGTGATCTCCGTCATCGTGTCGTTGTTCAAGCCGGTGGTCACCGGCACTTGCATCTGTTGGCCCTCGAAGAGCACCGTGACCACCTTCTGGCGGCCCTGCGCGTGGACGGCCCGGTTGGGGACCATCAGCACGTTGTCGTGCTCCTGGGTCACGATGTTCGCGTTCGCGGTCATGCCCGTCATAACGGCCTTGGTCGGGTCCGTCAGCGCGATGGTGACCGGGTAGTTAACCACCCCTTGGGTCAGCACGCCGGCCGGCGATATCTCGGTCACCTTGCCGTTCAGGTTCAGGCTCGGCAGCGCGTCCAATGTGATCTGCACGTTCTGGCCCACCTTCACGCTGGTCACGTCCACCTCGGCCATATTCACCACGATCTCAAGATGATTCAGGTCCGCGATCTGGATGGCGCCCTGGCTGCTGCTCGTGGCGCCGCTGCCGCCGGCTGTCAGGTTGACGGCCGTCACCACGCCGTCAAAGGGCGCCACGATCTGCGCCTGCGCCAGTTGAAGCTCCGCCTGCTTGACGGCAATCTGCGCCTGGTCGACCGCATTCTGGGCCAGGTCGAGGGCCGCCGGGTCCGAGCCGGCCAGCAGTTTGTCCAGGTTATTCTTGGCCTGGTCCACCTGGGCCTGCGATGCCGTAATGTCGTTTTGGGTCACCTGGTTTTTCAGGGCGGCCAGGCTGGCCTGCGCCTGCTCGAGCTGCGCCTTGGCCTGTTGCACGCTGGCGTTGGCGCTGCTGCCGCTGGTCGCCTGAAGCTGCTGGTAAGCGGCCAGCGCCGATTGATAGTCGATCGTGTCCTGCTGCAGGGTGACGGACTGAGACATCATGCCAATATTGGGACTGTTGGCTACCTTGTCGTACGCGGTCTGGGCCGCCTGCATGGCTACTTGGGCCTTCTGCACCGCGGCTGCAGCCGCCTCGAGCTGAGTATTGGTGGTTCCGGCCGCCTTTTGCGCGTTATCGTAGGCCGCCTGCGCGCTGACTACTGCCGCCTGGGCCGACGCAATATCGGCCGCCGAGGCGCCGGCCACCAGCTTATTGTAGTTCGCCTGGGCGGCAGCCAGGGCCGAGCGTGCGCTGGCGATATCCTCCGGGCTATTGGGGCTCTGGGCCTGTGCTAGCTGGTCCTGGGCGTTCTTGAGGTTCACCTGCGCGTTCTGGAGCTGCAGTTCGAGGGCTGTGCTGTCGAGCTGGGCTAGCACTTGCCCGGCCTTGACCTGGTCGCCGACCTGCACCTCGACCTTGCTGACCGTCCCCGATTGGCCGAAGTTCAGAGCTACCTCCTGGGCGGGGGTAATATTGCCGGCGGTATTGACCGTCGCGACCAGGTTGCCAAGCTGCACCGTGGTGGTCGGCAGATTATTGGCTGCCTGGGCGGACGCCTTGATCGTCGCAAAGCGGAAATACCCGGTCAACGCGCCGGCGACCAAGACCACAACGATCCCCAGGGTGATCAATCGTTTCTTCATGCTACTGATTCCTTTCAACCATCGCCTCTCTCGACCTGGTTGGCGTTGTATCGGGTGATGGCTTCAAGCTGCCGTATCATTCGTATGCACATCATACGCATCCGCATGTTAACCGGATACCAAGAAACGGTTAATATTGAGTTAAATGATGCGAATCAAAAACCGTCGCCGGCCTTGCCTGAGCCCGAGCCGGCGGTCGAGAGGTCGCAGAAACGGGTGGCGCTGGGTCCGTGGTGGTGGGGGAATGCTAACGCCGCCAGGCAGCCGTGGCCGACGGCCGCCTGGCGGCGGGAATGGGGGATGTTCGGGTTGGTTGGCGGAGCGCTTTAGTCCCGGCGATATGTGCCGTACTGTCCAAAGGCCTCGTACATGGCCTGCACGTTCTCCAGCGGCAGCTCGGGCCCTACCTCTCCACATGCGATGACGCCGCCGCGGTCCGTGCCACAGGCTTCGAAGGTACGCTGTACCTCTTCTTTGACCTGGGCCGGCGAGCCGAAGGGCATCACCCGCTGGCGGTCGATGTCGGTGCGGATGGCGGCCTTACCCCGCAGGTTGGCCGCGATCCAGTCGTGGCCCACCACCGGCACCTGGCAGTTGATCACGTCGGCGCCGATCTCGACCAGGTCGCCCAATATGTCGTTGATGCGGCCGTCGCTGTGGTACCACACGTCCATGCCTGCGGCGTGCACTGCCGCAAACATCTCGGCGTAGCGTGGTTTGAACATCCGGCGCCACTTCTCGGGCCTGATGAGCAGCGACTTCTGTGCGCCCCAGTCGTCGGCAAAGTGCAGCCCGTCGTATTCGAGCCGCACCCACCTCTCGATCCAGCGCAGGTTGAAGGCCAACATATCGTCGAGCAGCCGATAGAACGCGGCCGATTCCCCGACCAGGTCCATCAGGAAGTTCTCCATGCCGCGCAACTGCTGGAGTTGTTCGAAATAGGTGATCCAGGCGCCGCGCGCGTACCAGCGGTCGTCGAAGCCGCACATGTGGCCGCTGTACTGCCTCCCGTGGGGAGGGCCGGCCGTGAAGTCCTCCGGCCAGCGGTACGCCTCGTAGCGGCCCAGGTCCTTGATCGGCCAGTCGATCGGGATGCCGCACACGCCGGCCCATTCCACGGCCCACACGGTCCCGAAATCGTCCGCGTTGCGGCCGGGCTTGTACAGCGCCGGGAACTGCTCCAACGGCAGGTCGGCCATGTAGTCCCAGCCGAAGTCCTCACGGTATTCGGCCAGCAGATCATTCAACGCCTGGCCGTGTTTGAGCTGGGCGGCGGGCAGGACGGCGTGCGAGATCGGCGCCCTGTCCGGACCGCGGAAGTGGATCGCTCGCTGCACGCGTTCGCGACTATGCATCAATCATCTTCTCCTCTTTGCGGCTGCGATCGATCCTCCGTCAATCTGCTTCCTCCAGATGCATGTCTTCCGGCCGGATCGGCGCGGGCGCCGTCGGGTCGAAGCAGACGAATTCGAGATAGCGCAGCGGCTCCCGGCCGGGATTGGCGACCCGGTGCGGCGTCGTCACAGGGATGTGTTGGTATTCACCCGCACCCATCTCGCCGTGCAGGCGCCCCACCTGGATGGCAGCCCGGCCTTCCAGCACGTAGAGCACTTTCTCACGCTGCGTTTCCGGAGCACCGTCGCTGGCTTCGCCCGGCGCCAGCCTGACCACGTTAGTCGTGATGCGCTCGTCCGAGGGCATCGACTCGTCGTGCAAGACGTTCGCGACCTGGGCGCTGCGCCCGTGCGCCTCGGGCGTGAAGTTCTTGTAGCGCCAGCGTGCGCTCTTGTGATTGGGCGTCACCACCACGAACAGGCAGGCGGCTTCGTCGCCGGCGAACCAGTAGTTGTGGTAGGTGTCTGGCGGCAGCATCACCAGATCACCCGGGCCATAGCGCTGCCGGGTCGCACCGATCAATATGTCGAGCTGGCCGGCGGCCATGAACAGAATCTCGGATGCGTCGTCGTGCGAGTGCGGTAAGCGCCCCAGGGGGTCGTTGATGAACCAGTGCGCGTCCGGCGTCCACACCAGGGCGCGCGAGCGTATCCGCTCGGTCCAGATCATCGGTTGCTGCATCCACTGGCGATAGTCGAAGCCCTCCACGTTACCCTACCTCCGTAGTCTCTCCCTCGTCAGCCGGGAGGATCACCGGCAGCTTGGCCATCAGGCCTCCGTCGACCAGGTACGAGGCGCCGGTGAGCGCGCTGGCGTCGTCGCTGCATAGGAACAGCACCAACTTGGCGACGTCTTCCGGGCAGATGACCCGGCCGATGGGGTGCATCCGCCCCCAACTGGCGATCGTGCCCTCGACGTTGTCGGGCGTCATATCCCTGGCCGCATTGCGCAGCATGGGCGTGTCCACCGAGCCGGGCAAGATGGCATTGACGCGGATGTTCTCGTGCGCGTGGTCCATGGACAGTCCCCTGGTCATGGCCAGGGTCGCCGCCTTGCTGGCCGCATAGATCGGCACCGTGGTCTGGGTCGAGAGCGCCTGCACGGAGGATGTACATACTATTGCCCCACCGCCACGCCGGCGCAGGGCCGGAATGGCGTATTTGCACATCCAGACGTGGCCCTTGAAGTTGACCCCCATCAGGCGCTCGTAGTGCTCTTCGGTCACGTTTTCGATCAGGCTGTAGAGCGCGATGCCGGCATTACTGAAAAGCACGTCGAGCCCACCGTAGGTAGCTTCCGCCGTCTGTACGGCCCGCTGCGCGTCGGCCATCTGTGTCACGTCTGTCTGGACGAATGTCGCGCTCGGCAGGCCGGCCGCCAGGCGCGGCCCCTCCTCGGCGTCGACGTCGGCGATCACCACCGACGCCCCCTCGGCCGCAAAGGCCTCGACTGAGGCCCGGCCGATCCCGTTGGCCCCGCCGGTCACCAGCACCACTTTCTTCTCAAAACGCAGGGTGTTTCCCATCGCAGCATCTCCCTTTACCAGTAGCCGTAAGCCAGGTAACCCCCATCGACGTACATGGACTGGCCGGTGATGAAGTCGGCCTTATCCGACACCAGGAACGAGACGGCATTGGCCACGTCCTGCACCTGTGCCAGCCTGCCCAGCGGGATGCGTCGTCGAACGCTCTCCAGATCGAACAGCCCCTTAGCCACCAAACGGGCCGTCATCTCGGTGTCAGTGTGCGCCGGACCGACCGCATTGACGCGGATCTTGTATTGGGCCCACTCTATGGCCAGCGTCTTGGTCAGCATCGCGACGCCGGCCTTGGCGCAGGCATACGAGGTTCGCTGCGGAAAGGCAGCTTCGGCGTTGATGGAGGTGATGTTGACGATCGCGCCGCCCCAGCCTTGCGCCACCATTTGCCGCCCGGCGGCCTGCGAGCAGAAGAAGGAGCCGTTGAGCTGGATGCCGATCATGCGCTGCCAGTCGGCCGCGCTGACCTCGAGCGACGGCTCGGGCCTGCTGATGCCGGCGTTGTTGACCAGCACGTCCAGCCGGCCAAACTGCTGCACTGCCTGGGCGACCATCGCCCGGCATGCCTCGGCGTCGGCCACGTCGACCGGGCCCGCCGCCGCCTGCCTGCCCTGGTTCCGCAGCTCGGCCGCGGTCTGCTCGGCGGCCGCGGGGCGGATATCGGCGATCAAGACCGCATAGCCATCGCTCGCCAGTTGGGCCGCGATCCCCCGACCGATCCCCCCGGCCGCACCGGTTACGACCGCCACCTTTTGCTCGACGCCTGCCATACACCTGCCTCCTGAATATCTCTGCCCCTTCGTTGAGAGGCTCGTCGATCCCTGCCCGCCGGCCCCCGGCCTGCCGGTCCCGCCGGCGCATCAGCCCCAAGTCCGCGCCGCCCGGTCGGCTCAGCCTCAGCCGCGGATTATCACTCTGCCGTCGGGTTCGATGCGCTCGATGCCATCCTGCGCCTCGTAGAACACAGCCCGGAACTCCACACGGGCCGACTCGCCGGCCGCGAGCGTGCGCTGGGTCCCGGTTTTCGCCATCACGTTCAGCAGGCCCTGGCCTGGGTACGACGTGAAGGGCTCGATGGCCATCACGTAGACCCCGCCATACCAGGGGAACCCGGCCGAGGCGTGCATCTCTTGCCAGAACCAGGCGTACGGGAAGACCTCTTTGGGCCACACCAGGCCGACCCCGAAGCCTGCCTCGCGGTTTGTGATGCCGTACCAACCAGCCTCGAAATCCCGCAAGTAAGCCATCGCCGACCGCACATCCCCGTCCTCTGGGACGTGCGAAAGGTCTGTCTCACGGCCGTTTCGCTCGCCCCTCGGCCAGGCGAAGCAGCCGCCCGGTTCCAGCGGGCTGGAGGGGCCTGCGATCAGGTCGTCGGCACAGAGCGTGGTCGCGCCGACGTCGATATGGCAGGCGCCGCTGAGGAATGGTGCTCCGTAGGCCGGGTGATGTCCCCACATGAAGTCCAGCGGCATGCCACCCTCGTTGGTGATGCGCTCGCGCACCGTCAGCACCGGCCGGCCGGCCTCGACGCGCAGCGTCCGCTCGAGCCGGAAAGGGCTGTGAAACAGCCGGACCGAACAGCGCACTTCGGCCGCAGCCCCTCCGGTTTCGACGATATCGTAGTCCCAGGGCAGCAGCGAAGCTTCGCCGTGATAGCCCAACTCGACGCCCTGATACTGGCAGGCCGTGCCTCCGTTGGGGAAAATGCCCTGCCAGCCGCCCGGGTAGTATGACAGCCAGGCGGTCAGCGAGTCGTGGCTGGTGGGCGCGCTGCGCGCCGGGTCCTTCAGGCCCCAGGGGGTTTTCCACAGCACGTCGATGCCACGCGGTTTGTAGGTCAGCTCGTAGATATCGGCGCCCTTGCCCACCAGCACGGTGGCCGAGAGGGTTTCGTTCTCGATGCGCACGGCAGCCAGCGAGCCGGCCAGGGTCAGCCCGCTGGCCAGGCACGGCCCTCCCCGGCCCTCGCGCCCCCGGGCCGCCGGTCCCGTCACGGCAGTGCTCATAGCTTTCTTCTCCTGCGGCTGCGCCGCGGCTTTCGCCCCACGCGCTCCCACCTATCGACAACCGCTCCGCCGCTCGAGTTACAGCTCGGGATAGACGAGCGGCAGGCCTGGAACCGCCACCCGGGCGCGTGTGATGTGCCAGCGAGAAAGGCCGGACGCCACCAGCGTCCGGCGGTCGGCTCCGCAGAAGGCCAGGTTGGTCGGCGCGGGCAGCGTCAGGTTGGTCGGATCGGAGACCAGCAATTCGAGCTCGCCCGAGGGCGCCAGCCGGTAGATGTGGTTCGGCGCATAGCAGGCCACGTAGAGCGCCCCTTCCTCGTCAAAGGCCAGGCCATCGGGCACCGTCTCCGGCAGTTGGAGCACGTCCTGCGGCTCGCCCACCGAGCCGTCGTCGTGCAGCGCGACCTTGGCCACGCCTGGCCGGGTGGTGAGCACGATGTACAACGCGTCGCCTGCGGGACCGAGGGCCATGCCGTTGGGGAAGGCGGCCGGCCGGTCGCTGACCATCACCGTGCGCCCGCCGGGATGGATGCAGAAGAGGCAGCCGTCGTTCTTGCCGTACTCGCCCGAATCGGAGACGTACAGCCGCCCGGCACGGTCGAAGACCGCGTAATTGGGCGTGCGCATCTTGCGCTCGGGCGAGCCGTCCGAGTAGACGGAGACCGCGCCCTCGCCCGTCATGCGCATGACTTTGTGCAGGCCCATATCACAGGTATAGATGTTGCCGGCGGCGTCGAGCGTGACGCCCAGCGTGAAGCCCCCCGTCGCGCCGATCTGGCGGCAGGCGCCAGAGGTGAAGTCGATCCGGTAGACCTGCCCCGCCTCACCGCCGGCGTACACGTGACCATCTGGCCCCCAGGCCACGCACTCCGGGTGGTCCAGGCCTTCCACGAACACCTTGAACTCGTCAGTCTGCATCAACGTCGTCATCAGCTTCATTGTCGTCTCCACTCGATACGCCGGCCTGCCCACCATCCCAACCCTGCGCCGCTCAGGCGCGACGCAAGGGTCCGCCCACGCCGTCGCAGTCCGTGCCCGGCCAAGCAATACCCTGGCGGCCGGGCGCAGTTCGTGGACGGCAGGGTTCCTGCCAGTTAGCGGCGCTCAGTTGTAGCGCCCGTACTTCTCGACCAGCGGCCGGACCCGGGCGATGCGCTCGGCCCGCGCCAGCGGCGGCACCTGGTCGGCCACCCCCAGCACGTAGCGCGGCGCGCTCTTCCAGACTTCGAGCACCCGGATGACAAAGGCGTCGAACTGCTCGTCGCTGACCAGGTCGGTGAAGTAGAGCCCGGGGATACCGCCCCAGATGACGGTGTCAGGCGGGACCCACCGGCACAGGTCCTCCGGCGTGATGTCGCCCACCGGCGCCGGCGTGACCGCCTCCAGCACGCGGAAGCCGGTCTCCGCCAGCTCCCGGATCAGGCCGCGCAGGGTGCCATCGATGTGCACGAAGGAGTACTTGCCCGCGTCGCGGATTCGCCCGGCCCAATAGTTGTCGTGCGGGCGGACCCACTGTTTGAAGTAGCGCTTACCCACCACTTCTGACGACAGGTTCTCCGGGATCATCAGGCACTCGGCCGGCGAGCGCAGTGCGATCTCGCAGGCTTCGTCGTTCTTGCGCTTGAGCACCTCGAAGGTCTCGGCGAACTCCTCCGGGGCATCCGCCAGGGCATAGGTGACCGCCCGGATGCCGGCGGTGATGGCGACCAGGTCCATGAACGGACTGCGGGGCAGGTAGCACAAAACCAGCCCGTTATCGCCTACCAGGTCGTAACGCCGGGCCGCTAGCTCATAATCGGGTTCGTAGTAGGTGTGCTCGGCGAAGTAGCGCAGGGCCCTGAGGTCGCGCCAGCTCTTTACGAAGCGCTCGGTCCAGGCGATGCAGAACGATTCCTCGATCCACTGCTGGTGCTCGCGCAGCTCGCCGAAGGGGGTCTTTACGGTGGTGATCTTGCCCAGCCCAACCGGCTCTTCGCTGACCTCGATCCCATCGTAGATCGTGCGGAACGGAAAGTAGCCTTGCAGATAGAAGCCCACGCCCAGGTCGCGGTGGTACTGATACAGGCCGTCGCCCTGGTACGGCTGCGGCATCAGCTCTGCCACCCGCAACCACTGCATCCAATAGTCCAGGTCGCCCATCCAGGGCACCACGTCGGGCTTTTGCCCGTTCAGCACGGCCAGAACTCGGCTGCGAACATCCATTCCGTCCGTCATCCTTCCTGCATAGCTCCAGATAGTAATGCGGTACGTCGTAGAGGAGGGCCCGACGCCATTGACATAACGTCCCGGGTGCCGCCCTCGGCACCGGCCTCAGCCTCGCTGATAAAAGCTGCCCCCGTACTCGGCGCCCACGCGGAACATCTCCAGGATGTTCTCGATCGAGATGCCGTCGTGCAGCGAGTGGTCCGACGCCAGCACGTAGCCGCCACCGGGCGCCGCAATGTCGATGGCTTCGCGCACCTCGGCGGCCACCTCGGCCGGGGTGCCGTAGGGCAGGGTGCGGGAGGAGTCGATGTTGCCGATGATGCAGAAGCGCTCCCCGTACTGCTCCTTGACCGCCCGCAGGTCCATGCCCGCGGTGCGCTGCAGCGGGTGGATGGCGGCGATCTTGGTCTGCGCCAGGTCGGGCAGGTAGTCGATGAAGCGGCCGCAGCAGTGCAGCAGCACCGGCACCCCCAGGCTATCGACGTATTCTACCAGGTCGGCCAGGTACGGCAGGTAGTACTTGCGGAAATGCGGCAGTCTCATGAAGCCACGCGCGCTGTCACCCAGGTCGTCGCCCAGCCAGATGGCCTCGCCGCCGGCCTCGACCGCCCGCCGCGCCGCTTCCTTGTTGTACTCATTGGACATTTGGAATACTTCGGTCAGCAGCGAGGGATCGTCGTAGAGGGCAAAGCAGATTCGCTCGTAGCCCATCAAAAGCCAGCAGGTGGTAAAGGGGCCGGTGATCCCGGGCGCAAGCAGCAGCTCGTCGCGCTCCATGGCCGCGGCCAACTTGATCTCGTCGGCCCGGCCAGGCAGCGTCGGATCGGGTGGCTCGTAACAGAGCCAGTCCTCGCGTGACTTGATGGGGTAGTCGATCGGCGCGTCGATCGGCCAGGCGTACTCGGTGGTGCGGTAGGTGGTGCCCCACTCGTCGACGTAGGTATCCGCGGCCAGGTAGCGCGGCTGGAAGCCGTTGTAGCCGCCGAAGGGCAGCCAGACGGCGTCGTGGTTCAGGGCCAGCGCGCAGGCGACGGCGTCGCGCGAGTTGTAGGCCCCCGGTCTGTGGCCGATCATGGTCTCGTAGATCGGCTGCTGAAACAGAAAGTCAAACATCGGCACCCGGTCGGGTTGCTGCACTCTGACTGCGGCCAGAAAGCGTTCTTTGCGTGTCATTGCCATGGGTCTACCTCCTCGATATGTAGGACGCTGCTACCGGCGCAGAAGCATGCGCTTGCGCAGCCCGTGCAGGTATACGGCGATCATCAGCATGATGCCGGTCAGCACGAGTTGCCAGGTGGTGTAGACGTCGGCCAGGCGCAGACCCTTGCCTGTAAGGCCCAGGATCAGGACGCCCAGCGCCGCGCCCAGCAGCCGGCCTTCGCCACCCTGCATGCTGACGCCACCCAGCACCACGGCCGTGATGACGGTCAGCTCGAAGCCCGAGGCGCCGGCGTCGAAGTAGCCGGTGCCCGTCTGGGCAGCGATCAACAGGCCGGCCAGGGCCGCCGTGGTGCCGGATAGCACAAACAGGCCAAACTTGACGCGCTCGACCTTGATGCCCGACACGCGCGCCGCCTGCTGGTTGCCGCCGATCGCGTAGATGCGGCGCCCCATCTCGGTCTGCGTGGTGATCCAGTAGGCGACCCCGATCAGCAGGATGGCCAGCACGACAGGGATTGGGATGGGGCCGATCGAGCCCTGGTAGAGCTGGATGAAGGCTGAGAAGCCGTGTTCGTCGACCACCGGCGCCTTGTTCGTCCAGACGTAGACGAGGCCGCGCAGGGCGAACATCATGCCCAGGGTCGTCATCAGCGAACTCATGCGCTGCACCGTGACCAGGTAGCCGTTGATGGCCCCGATGATCGGACCGGTGAGCACCCCGGCGACGATGCCCGCCCACATGCTGCCGGTGATGTTGAAGACTGTCACGGTGACGACGCCGGTCAGGGCGAGCATCGAGCCGATTGACAGGTCAAATTCGCCGGCCAGCATCAGCAGGGCGATGCCCACCGCCGCGATCAGGTTTGGCGACACCTCGCGCAGGAGGTCGAAGTAGGTGCGCGCCTGGCGAGCCGTCGGCACGGCGATCATCAGGAAGACCACCAGCGCCAGCAGCAGCGCCGCCAACACCGCCTCTTCGTTGTTCAGGAACCAACTCAGCCAGCCCGGTCGTTCCCGTCGCGCGCGGACCGCGTCGGACATAGAAGTCATGCTACAGCCTCCTTGGGCCGCGCCCCGCCGGGCCCCGCCTGGCCAGGCCCCGCGTCGCCTGTCATCCCGGCGGCCGCCGCGATGATGCGCTCCCGTGTGGCTTCGGCCCGGGTGAACTCGCCCGTAATGCGGCCCTCGTACATGACCACGATGCGGTCGGCGATACCCATGATCTCCGGCAACTCGGTCGACATCACCAGCACCCCCATGCCCTGGTGGGCCATGCTGTCGATCAGGCGGTAGATCTCGACCTTGGAGCCGACGTCGATGCCGCGCGTCGGCTCGGACAGGATCAAGACCCGCGGCTTCTGCAGCAGCCAGCGGGCCATCAATGCCTTCTGCTGGTTGCCGCCGCTCAACAGGCGAATCTTCTGCCGCAGCGAGGGCGTCTTGATCGAGAGGCGGTCGACGTGTTCGGCTGCCGCCTGGGCCTCCGCTCTCTGGTGGATCCAGCCGCCGCTGGCGAACCTCTGCAGCGCCACCAGGGTAATGTTGGTCTGCACCGATTGGAAGGGCACCAGGCCGTCCTCGCGGCGGTTCTCGGTCAATAGCCCCAGCCCCTTGCCGATCGCATCGGTCGGCGAGCCGGGCTTGAGGGGCTTACCGTCCAGCAGCACCTGGCCGGTGTGCATCACGTCGCCGAAGAGCGCCCGGCCTATGGTGTGGATACCGGCGCCCAGCAGGCCAAACAACCCCACCACCTCGCCCTCGCGCACGCACAGGTTGAAATCGTGCAGCCGGCCGGCGCTCAGGTGGCGCGCTTCCAGCAACGTCTTGCCGGGACGGGCTTCGGTCTTGGGGAAGAACTCCTTCAGCTCGCGACCCACCATCCAGTTCACCAGGTCGTGCGTCTCGGTCTCGGCCACCGGCTTGGTGACGATGCGCTGCCCGTCGCGAAAGACCGTCACCCGGTCGGCTACCTGGTAGATCTCTTCCAACTTGTGAGAAACGTAGATGATGCCACAGTGTGATTGTTTGAAGCGCTGGATGGAAGCGAACAGCTTCTCGACCTCCGCCGGGCTGAGCGCCGAGGTCGGCTCGTCCATGACGATGATTTGTGCTTGCAGCGAGAGCGCCCTGGCGATCTCCACCAACTGCTGCTCGGCCACGCGCAGTTGGCCGAGCGGAGTCTGCGGGTCGACGTCCAGGCCGAAGCCGCTGACGAGCTCGGTCGTGCGGCGGTTGAGCTCGCGCCAATCGACGTTGCCCAAACGACCGCGGGGGTAGTGCCCCAGGAAGACATTCTCGGCTACGCTCAGGGTCGGCACCAGGTCCAGTTCCTGGTAGACCACCTTGATGCGTTCGGCGATGGCATCGGCCGGGCTGTGGAAGTCGACCAACTTGCCGTTGAGCGCCATCGTGCCGCCGTCGGCGTGATAGAGCCCGGAGATAATCTTGATCAGCGTTGACTTGCCCGCCCCGTTCTCGCCGACGAGGGCATGGACTTCGCCTGCGTGGAGGTCGAAGTCAACGTCGTTTAGCGCCACGACACCCGGGAAAACTTTGCGGATGCCGCGCATCTCGAGGATTACGTTCTGCTTTTGATCCATCGTGTCGCCTCCTTGGCTCCCCTGGCTCACCCTTCACCCATCGCGCGACGGCGCCGGGCATCGATCAACACCGCCAGCAGGATCAGCAGGCCGTTGACGGCGATCTGCCAGTTCGAGTTGATGCCCAGCAGGACGATGCCATTGTTGAGAGTCCCAAGCAGGAGCACGGCGAGCAGCGTGCCGATCAGCGAGCCTTGCCCGCCCTGGAGACTGGTGCCTCCCAGCAGCACGGCCCCCACCACCTGCATCTCGAAACCGAAGCCGGCGTTGTTTTGCCCGGAGTTCATGCGTGAGATCAGCAGCACCGCGCTCAGAGCCGCCAGCGCGCTGGTCAGCACGAAACAGAGCGTCTTGACCAGGTTGACGCGCACGCCAGCCAGGACCGCGGCCCGTGGGTTGCCACCGGTGACGTAGATGTGCCGCCCGAGGGTGGTGCGGTTCAAGACCAGGTAGAAAAGGATGAAGACCAGGGCCATGATAAGCACCGGCCAGGGAATGACGCTCACGAAACCGTTGCCCAGGTCCCGAAAGGCGGGTAACCCGTGGGCGTTTTGCACTGCGGCGTTGGTCGAAATGTAGGCCGAACCGCGCAGGATCGAGAGCATGGCCAGCGTGACCACAAACGAGTTGATGCGCAGGCGCAGGGTCAGCCCTGCATTGATCAGGCCCACCAGGGCACCAACCCCCAGGGCCGTGGCCAGGCCGAGCGGCAGGCTCTTGCTCTGGTTCAGCATCTGCATCGCCAGCACGCCGATGAAAGCCTGCATCGAGCCGACGGAAAGGTCGACCTCGCCGGAAATGATCAGGGCGGTCATGCCGAACGCCGCGATGGCCGTCATGGAGATCTGGCTGAGCAGTACGCCAATATTGCGCTGCGTCAGAAATACGGGAGACGTCAGGCTGAGGAACAGCGAAAGGGCGATCACAAAAATCAGAAGGATGCCTTCTTGAGTTTGCACCAACCGGCGCGCCACTTCGGCGAACGGGTTCTGGCGCCCCACGGGGCCTTCGAGTACCTGCCCCGTCTCGGCTTTGATCTCGCTTTGCATGGTTCGGACATCCTTATTCGGTTTGCGACTGCGACGCAGGGCCGGCATCGCCGCATGGCCGGTTGAAGGGGGCGGGCCACCCGGCCCGCCCCCGCGGTCTCACTTACTTGGTGGGCAGCTTGGCCATGGCATCGAAGTTCGGCGCGTAGTCCTCGCCGTTCTTGGTGTAGAACTGGCCCAGGTTGTCCTTGGTGATCGGCGTGGAAGGCGCGACGATGTGCTCGGGCAGTTTGGCGCCGTTGAAGGCGGCGACTGCGGCGTCGATCAGCAGGCGTCCCTGGTACTCAGGGAACATGGCGGCCGAGACCTTGTAGGGGCCGCCTTGTTCGAGGGCGGACTTGCAGGCCTTGCCTTCGCAGCCGAAGCCGACGACCAGGAGCTTGCTCTGGTCCATGCCGGCGGCGGTGAAAGCCTGGAGGCCGCCGAGGGCCGAGTCGTCGTTGATGCCGAAGATGACGTTGACGTCCGGATGGGCGGTGAGGGCATCGGCGGCGACCTTGACGGCCTCGTCCTTCAGGCCCTTGCCGTCGACCGACTGGGCGACCTTGGCGTCGGGCAGCACGGACTGGATGCCGGCGATGAAGCCCTGCGAGCGGGCGACGGTGGTGGAGAGGGCGGGCAAGCCGATGTCGAGGATGGAGGCCTGGCCGCCGAAGTTCTGCTTGACGTAGTTGCCGGCCCAGACGCCGACCTGCTCGCCGGCCTTGTAGTCGTCGATCGAGACGAGGGTGACGCAGCCATCGGTGGGCGAGCCCTCGCAGATCACGGGCAGCGATTGGGCGGCCTTCTGGATGGTGGGGCCGGAGGCCTTCTCGTTGACGGGGGTGAAGACCAGGGCATCGACGTTCTTGGCCAGGTAGTCGTCGACGGCCGCCAGCGACTTCTGCAGGTCCAGGTTGGCATCGTTGATGGTGAAGTCGATCCCGAGCTGGTCGGCGCGGGCCTTCTCGCCCTTGGTCTCGTTCTGGTACCACTCGTGCACCAGGTAGTTGGTCACGTGACCGATGGTCTTGGGCAGTTTCCAGCCCGCAGGCAAGGCAGCCGGATCCAACGTGCGAACGGCCTGCTCGCCGCCCGCGGCCGTGGTGACGTCGACCGCGCCCGCCGCAGGGGCAGCCGGTGCCGCGCTCGCCGCGGCGGCGCCGCCCACCGGCAGCTTGGCCATGGCATCGAAGTTCGGCGCGTAGTCCTCGCCGTTCTTGGTGTAGAACTGGCCCAGGTTGTCCTTGGTGATCGGCGTGGAAGGCGCGACGATGTGCTCGGGCAGTTTGGCGCCGTTGAAGGCGGCGACTGCGGCGTCGATCAGCAGGCGTCCCTGGTACTCAGGGAACATGGCGGCCGAGACCTTGTAGGGGCCGCCTTGTTCGAGGGCGGACTTGCAGGCCTTGCCTTCGCAGCCGAAGCCGACGACCAGGAGCTTGCTCTGGTCCATGCCGGCGGCGGTGAAAGCCTGGAGGCCGCCGAGGGCCGAGTCGTCGTTGATGCCGAAGATGACGTTGACGTCCGGATGGGCGGTGAGGGCATCGGCGGCGACCTTGACGGCCTCGTCCTTCAGGCCCTTGCCGTCGACCGACTGGGCGACCTTGGCGTCGGGCAGCACGGACTGGATGCCGGCGATGAAGCCCTGCGAGCGGGCGACGGTGGTGGAGAGGGCGGGCAAGCCGATGTCGAGGATAGAGGCCTGGCCGCCGAAGTTCTGCTTGACGTAGTTGCCGGCCCAGACGCCGACCTGCTCGCCGGCCTTGTAGTCGTCGATCGAGACGAGGGTGACGCAGCCATCGGTGGGCGAGCCCTCGCAGATCACGGGCAGCGATTGGGCGGCCTTCTGGATGGTGGGGCCGGAGGCCTTCTCGTTGACGGGGGTGAAGACCAGGGCATCGACGTTCTTGGCCAGGTAGTCGTCGACGGCCGCCAGCGACTTCTGCAGGTCCAGGTTGGCATCGTTGATGGTGAAGTCGATCCCGAGCTGGTCGGCGCGGGCCTTCTCGCCCTTGGTCTCGTTCTGGTACCACTCGTGCACCAGGTAGTTGGTCACGTGACCGATGGTCTTGGGCAGTTTCCAGCCCGCAGGCAAGGCAGCCGGATCCAACGTGCGAACCAGCTTCTCACCCGCAGCCGCGTCGCTGGACGCCGCCGCGGCGGCCGCAGGCGCGCTCGGTTGGGCGGCCGGGGCCACGGTGGCCGCGGCAGCGGCCTGCGCCGCAGCGGCGGGCGCTTGGGTCGGTGCAGCCGCAGGGGCTGCCGGTTGAGCTGCCGGGGCGGCGCCGCCACCGCAAGCAGCTAAGGCCATGCCCGCCAGCAGCAGGCCGGTCATCAGGATCAGCGACGGTTGGGTTCTCTTCATCGATGTTCTTCCTTTCTCCTTCAAGATTCGGGAGCTGAATAGGTGTCTGGCACTTGCTTTGGAACCGCTACCTGCTCTGTGGTTGGCATCACCTCCTTTGGCCGAGATGCGCTGCTCCCCGCAGCCGTTGGCCCGGACAGTCCGGCCGTCATCCCGTTCAGCCCGCGTCCGTTTCATCGGCGATGATCACCTCAATCCCCTGCTGGGTGAGCGCCAGCCGGTGTTGGGGGCTCACGCCCGCGTCGGTGATCAATCGGTGCAGACAATCGACCGGCGCAACCCGCACCAGCGATTCGACCCCGATCTTGGTATGGTCGGCCAGCAGGATCACTTCGCGGGCCGCGGCGATCATCTCACGCTTGACGGCGGTTTCCTGCAAATTGGTGTTCGACAGCCCGAACGTCAGGCTCAGGCCCGTGCAGGCAATGAATGCCTGGTCGGCGCGCATGTCTTTGAAGGTCGATTCGGCGGCCGCGCCGATCAGGGAGCGCGATTCGTGCCGGACGATGCCGGCACTGGCCACCAGCGTGATCCCGGGTTCGTCCGCGAGCTCGTTCAGCACGGGCAGCGAGTTAGTGATGATGGTGATGCCCGCACGCCCGTGCAGCGCCTGTGCCAGGAAGCTGGTGGTGAGTCCGGCGTCGAGGATGACCGTGTCGCCGGCTTTGATCAGCCGGGCCGCTTCCCGTGCAATGGCCCGCTTCAAAGCCTCGATCTCTTGCTCCAGGTCATGGCTGGCGTCGACGATCTCGAGCCGGATATCCAATGCCCGGCAGCGCTGTTGCATGGCCTGTCGCATGTTGCGATACCAGTCGTGCGACGAGAAGACCTGCACCCAGCCGATGTGCCCCGGCAAGGGGCGGTTGCGGCAATCGTGCAAGAGAGCGCAGCCGGTGCTGGCGGCGGCCAGGGTCTCGAGCACGGGCCAGTTGGAGGTCCACGTGCCCGTGTTGGGGTCCCGCACGTAATAGCGGTCGAGGCTCTCTCTGGTCACCAGGACGTGCGGGGTCTCGACCCACTCGGGCAGCGCGCAGCCGTGGTAGGCGCAAACGGCCGCGTCGACGCAGGTCCGCCCCACCAGCTCCGGAAACATGGCAATCGCCGCCCGAAAGGGCCCGCCGTTCTGGAGCATGTCTTTGGTGGCGTTGCCTTCCAGGCCGAATGAGATCAGCAGCAGGCGTGATTCGTCCAGGCCGGCGGCCCGGTAGGCGTCGAGCGCGCCCAGCGCCGAGTCGTCGTTGATGGCGAAGATGACGTTGACGTTGGGGTAGACCAGAAGCGCGTCCGCGACGATGCTGCGGGCGGTGTCCCGCAGACCCTGGCCGTCCAGGCGCAGCACAATCTGGGCAGCGGGCAGGGTATTGGCCAGGCCATCGGTGAATCCCCGGCTGCGGGCGGCCGTATTGGGCCGCGAGCAGGAGACGTCGAGCGCCAGCACCTGGCCGCCCATGTGCTCCCGCGCATAGCGCGCGACCCAGCCCGCCAACTCCACCCCGGCCCGGTAATCGTTGATCGCCACATAGGTGCGGGCACCGGTCAGGTTGATCGATTCGGCGATGATCGGCACCCCCGAACGCAGCGCCCGCCGGAGCAGCAAGCCGGTGGTGGCGGACTCTTCGGGCGTCACGATCAGCACGTCGCAGCGTTCGCTCAGGTTGGCGTGAGTTTCCAGGGGAAGGCGGGTGTGGATGGAGGCGGCCGGCGGGCCTGACTTCAGCCGGATCGCCCCGCCATGCGTCCGTCGCAGCAGTCCCGTCTCTTCCAGCCGGCTCAGATCCCGGCGAGCGGTGATAGGCGAGCAATGGCATTCGGCGGAGATCTGGCCAACAGTTACCGAACCACATTGCTGCAGCAAGCCCAGGATTGTATCGTCGCGTTGGCTTTGCAGCACGGGATCTCCTTCGATGATCGCTATTGATCGATTGCGCCGCCGGCAGGCAACAATGCTCGATTATAAGAGCATCCGCTCCTGGCTGTCAATTGATCGCCGTGATCGATTCTGATCGATCGACCATCCAGGGGCCCGCCGGCGGAAGTCACTGGCACGTTCAGCCCGCAAATGCCCTACCCTTATTGCCCCTCATCCTGCTTTGTGCTAAGATTATTTCGTATCGCTATGGAGGGTGACATGCAGCACTACAAGTACTTGCTGGTCGGCGGTGGCATGACGGCGGACTCCGCGGCGCGCGGGATCCGCTCGCTGGACTCTGAGGGCAGCATCGGCCTGATCAGCGCCGAATCGGACCCGCCCTACAACCGTCCGCCCCTGACCAAGGGGCTTTGGAAGGGGCGGCCCATCGAGAAGATCTTCCGCAATACGGCCAGGCTGGGTGTGGAGTTGCACCTCGGACGCGCGGTCACCGGCATCGACGTGCCCGCCAAGGCGGTAAGGGACGACCAGGGTGAGACCTATGGCTACGAGAAGCTGCTGCTGGCGACCGGCGGCACCCCCCGGCGGCTGCCGTTCGGCGGAGACGCCATCATTTACCTGCGCACGCTCGCCAGCTATCGCCGGCTGCGCTCGCTGGCCGACCAGAAGGGGCACCTGGCGGTGATCAGCGCCGGCTTCGTCGGGTCGGAGATCGCGGCCTCGTTAACCATGAACGGCTGCCAGGTGACGATGATCTTCCGGGGGACACACATCGGAGAGGACCTCTTCCCGGCCGACCTGGCGGCCTATGTCTCCGACTACTACCGCGAGAAGGGCGTCGATTTGCGGCCGGATAGCACCCTCACGGACGCGGAGCCGCGTGGCCAGGGCCTGGCGTTGCACATGCAGGCCGCCGACGGGAGCGAGAGTGGCCTGATGGTCGATGGCGCGGTGGCCGGACTGGGCATTGTCCCCGACCTGGCGCTCGCGCGGGCGGCCGGCCTGGCCGTGGACGACGGGATCCTGGTCGACGCCTCTTTGCAGACCAGCGAGCCCGATATCTACGCGGCCGGCGACGTGGCCTCGTTTTACAGCTACGTGCTGGACAAGCGGATGCGCATCGAACATGAAGACGCGGCCAACAGCATGGGGTTGGCAGCCGGCCAGGCGATGGCCGGCGAGGACGTACAGTACACGCACCTGCCCTTCTTCTACTCGGATCTGTTCGACCTCGGCTACGAGGCGGTGGGCGAAGTGGATTCAAGCCTCGACACGTTTGCCGATTGGCAGGACCCGATGCGCAAAGGCGTGATCTATTACCTGCGCGAGAACTTCCTGCGCGGCGTGTTGTTGTGGAACACCTGGGAGCAGGTCGATACGGCGCGCGCACTGCTGGCGGAGAGCGGCCCATTCACGCCCGCCGATCTGCGGGGGAGGATCGCGAGCGCCTGAAAGCCAGGGTGTCCCAACTTCATCTCTTCAGTTCCGGTCGATCAGCGACATCACCAAGGAAAGCAGCAAGGCCAGCGCCGGCAAGCCGGCCAGCGCGGCGGCCGTGAGGCCCACGATCGTTCCGGTGCTGAGGCGAGCCGGCGCGAGTTCCCCGCCCTCGATCAGTTGGCGCGTGGCGCGCGCCGCGCTGCGCGCCAGCCCGTCGCCGTCCAGGCCCTCCACCCCGGCCCAGTGCCAGCCGTCCAGCGCGCGCGGCACCAGCACCTTGGCGGCCGGGCTGGCGCCGACCATGGCTGCTAACTCGGGCGTGATCGCGCTGGGGGCGCTTCCGGCCAGGCCAGGGGCGGCGATCAGCCACGGACCGACGATGATCTGTGCCTCCGCGATGTCGCAGGCCATCTGGCCGTCTGCTGCCGAGCTCGGGTGAACGATCGCCGCACTCAGGCCCGGCAGCTCGCGTCCCAGCCGCTCGAGGACGGCCCCCGCGAAGCCTCCGTCGTCGACGTCGATCACCAGTACCCGATAGCCTGCCAGGCGAGCCGTTTGGTCGAGCCGCGCCAATCGGCCATCGGCGCGCAGTGCCTGGCCATGATACAGCCAGACGGCGGCGCCGATGAGCAGGAAGGCCAGGTTTTGCGCGACGTTGCCGGCCAGGTTAGCCGGGGAGTCCGCGCCGAGCGCCAGGCTGAGCAGGCGATAAAGCACGTAAACGCCGGTGCCCAGAACGGTGAGGGTTGCCGCGGTCAGGTAGAAGTAGAGGTAGATCTTGCGCACGAGCGAGCGCCGTTCGTCGCTGCCGGCACGATCGCCGTCGGGGGCCGTGGCGGCCGCGGCCTGGACCACGCGCCAGGGGAGGGCCCAAACGGGCAGGCCGGCGATGATTGCCGCGCTGAAGATGGCCAACTGCTCGCGGTAGGGGGCGATGAAGCCGCCGTCCAGCGCGCGGATGATGACGCTGAGGTCACCACCCAGGCCGATCAAAAAGGCGGCCAGGCCGACGCCGGCGACCAGGTAGTAGTAGAGGCGGCGGATCGCCGAAGCAGCGGAGGCGTGGGGCGACGGGCGGCCGGCAGGCCCGTCACCCTGGATCGCCCCGGCCTTGCCAGGGCCTGCCCCGGCAGCCTGGGCCGGGCCGGGCGCAGCGGCGACGGCCGCGTCTTGCCGGCCCGTATCGGTGTCTCCCTGTCCCCGTCCCTCGGCCTCTGTGAGCCTGGCCTCGGCCGCATCCTCCTGCAGGACCCGGCTGTGATACGACCAGATCACGGCCATCCCCACGATCAGCGAGAGCGGGACGCGCAGGTTGCCCTGGATTGGGACGGCAAGCAGGCGCCGGAAGAGGTCGGCGAGGACGACGGCCGCGCTCGTGACGCCCGTCGTGACGGCGATGAAGATCGCCGCGTAGAGGTAGAACTTGCGCAGCGCCGAGGCCCGTTCGGCCGGATCGCCGCCGGCGTGGAGGCGCTGAGCCCAACCCCAGAAACCCAGCCAGACCGGCAGCCCGACCAGCAGGCGGCTGAATTCGTCGGCCAGGAGGATGTTGCTGAGCGGGCGGGCCGCGCCGGACACGCCGGGCCCCGCTACGCCGCCGAGCCCGGAGTGCAGCAGCAGCCAGGCTACCAGGTGATCCAGCCCGAGGATGGTGAGCGTCAGGCCGGCCGCGCTGAAGCCGAGCACGAACAGCCGGCGCAGCAGCTTCCCCTCGTCGGTCGCGGGCGCCTGCGCCCGGTCCCGCTCCAGGATGCGCCGGTGATAGGCGAAAAGCACCGCCAGCACCAGCAGGGCGAGCAGGTCGCGCACGATGACCTGCCCACTCGATTCGAGCGGCGCGACGATCGGGCGGGGCGAGCTGCCGAGGGCCAGTCCGAACAAGCGCGCGAACAGGTCAAAGGCCTGCGCCAGGGCGGGCCCGAGGAGCGCGGCCAGCGTGCCATACAGATAGAGACGGCGCAGCGGGCTGTCGCGCTCGTCCGGGTCGCGCGCCGCCAGGCGCTCGGCTTGCAGCCAGTGGGCCAGGTAGACGGGCAGACCGATGGCCAGCAGGGCGATCTGGAAGGCGGTCAGCGCGACCGGCGCGCGCCCGGGCAGGGTCAGCAGGTTGCGCAGCAGGCCGATCGCACCCCAGGTGAGCGACTGCAGTGCCACGGCGCAGACAATGTAGACGTACCAGCGGCGGACGGCTGCCATCTCACCCTCCCAATGGCTTCGGCGGATAGTTGTAGCAGCCGGCGGCCTGCTCCCAGCAGGGAAGCCAGTAGCGGTCGGCGCTGACGATGGTCCACACGCCCCCGATCTGGGCCAGGCGCATCTCGAAGGTGTCGTAGCTCTCGCCCGAGTTGAACAACTGGCCCTGGTAGAAGCGCGTTTCGTGGACGAGCACGACCGCCGTGTCGCCGTTCACCCGCGCCGGGTCCGGGCTGAAAACCACCTTGTTCTCATCCATCTGGAACATGTAGCGGTTCCCGCCCAGGTCGGCCAACAGGGAGCGGGGATCGTCCGGCGCCCCGGGGAGCTCCGGCGAAAGGCCGGCCAGGGCGCGCGCGTAGTCGCTGCGCTGCAGCGCCAGCAGGTAGTTGAAGGCCGCGGCCTCGGGTGTGCCGCCGGACCGGTAGGTGACCGGCGGCTGGCGCGTCGCGACCACAAGTGCGACGGCGACCAGGACGATGACGCCGGCAACGATGGCGAGCAGGAATTTGTCGGTGGATCTCATGGCACCTCCGCGGCGCGACGAAGCTCTGAGCTCGCGTTCTGACCTCGCCAGTATAGCGGCAAATGGACGGCCGGCCCAATGGCGGCAGCTGACCGCAGCCCTCTCCTCCCAGCCCCGCGCCCCGGACGCTGTCCGTCAGGCGCCCAGGAAGGCGGCCAATCGCTCGATCTCGGCCTCGAGCGGGGGACGGACTGCCGGGGGCAGCTCGTCCTCAAAGGGCTCGACGCTCACCTCCAGCCTGCCCTGCCTCCGCCGGGTTTCCCAGGTTCCCAGGGCTTGCCCGTCGACGAGCAGCACGGGACGGATCATGCCCCCGCCGGCATTCACGCGCCGGGCATGCGCCTGGGGCACGGTCAGGTCGCGCCGGCGATAGCCGAGCAGGTAGGTATCGAAGGCAGGCAGCAAGCGCACGTTGGGCCAAGCAGGCTGGGCGGCTGGCGGCTCGTCGAGCCAGGCGTGACGCGCCCGGAGGCACCAGGTCGGGCCGTCCGCTGTCTGGGCCCTTTCCAGCTCGGGCTCCAGGTCCGTCCAGGCGCGGCGCAGCTCAGCGGCCGGCAGCCCCGACCAGGCGGCGACATCGGCCGTCGCTGCCGGGCCGAAGGCCGCCAGGTAGCGGCGGGCCAGCTCGACCACGGCGGCTTCCCGTGGCAGGGTGGCCCGGCCGGGCGTCCTGTGACCGGACGGCAGCCAATCGGACAGCAGTACGTAGCTCGGCTCGGCCCGGGCAGGGCCGCGCTCTGGGCCATAGCAGATGAGGCCCTCCAGGGCCGCGCGCTGGATCAGGTAGGGACGCGCTTGCCCATCCAGCCGGATACCCCGCCTCCCCAGGTGCTCGACGATCTCGGCGCGGGTCAGCGGCCCGTGCTCCGCCAGCGTCTCCCCCAGCGCCCGCACCCCGCCGGCCAGCGTCTCCGCGTCCAGCCCGAGCTGCGCGTAGCGGCGCGCGTTGCCGGCGATCAGGCCGGGGGCCAGCAGCGGTAGCAGCCAGCTCACATCCTCGGCGGCCAGCAGGTGCAGCGTGCCGCGCATCGCCCAGGTGCGGACGAGCGAGCGATCTTCGAGGCGGGCGCGCGTCACCTCGGCCAGCGTCAGGCCCGCGGCCCGCACGCCGATCGACCAACCGGCCGCCCCGCTGTCCTGGGCCTGCACGCCGCCCAACTCCCGCACCACCGCCGCCGCCTCGGCCGGGCGCGGCCGGTCCAGCCACTGCCCGCGCAACCGCAGGGCGCGCAGCCGGTCCGCGGTCAGGGTTGGGGGCGCGCTCGAGTCCATGGCAACATTCTAGCACAGTTGTCAGCACATCTCGGCGGAGCGGCCGGCCGCCATCAGCGAATAGCGGATCGGAATCCGTCGAACGAATAACCGAAATGTCGTGCCCCAAGCGCTCTTCCCGCAGCCGCGAATTGCGGCAGCCAACCAGCATTCGTTCGATTCGTTTCCGTATTCGTAGACGGCCTTTCCTTGCAGAGCATATCATGGTACAACTATTCAAGGAGAAGTCGTTACAGCCGAGAACACGCAGAAAACTGAACGCAACTTGCGTCGCTGGACGGCAGCCGAGAAAGCGCCCATCTGATAGGAGGAACTGTGGCCAACCATATTCGGGTGACGCTAGAAATCGGACCGAAGGGCAAGAAGGTGGTGGCAGTGGCACCGGATTGGCCCGGTCTCGAGCGCGGGGCAAAGACCGGCGAGGCTGCGATCGAACGCTTACTCTCCTATGTTCCACGCTATGCAGCGGTGACGAAGCTGGCTGGCATGGGGGCTGCGTTTGCTAACGACCTTGGCGTCGCCGACCCTGGCGTCGCCGACCCTGGCGTCGCCGACCTTGGCGTCGACATCGGCGTTGTCGACGTGGTCGAGCAATATCCGGGCACGGGCTCAACCGACTTCTGGGGTATCTCGTTCGCGTTTTCGAGCATCGACCAGCAAGCCACGTCGGGCGAAGCACTGGAGCGTGAACTGAGCGCTCATGCGGGCCTGCTGGGCGTTTTTCGACGATGTGCGTTGGCGCGTGTCGGCTGAGATGCAGCGGGGCCCGCGCGGCGGAGGGCGAGATCGGGACCGCATCGTGCGCCATACGCTTGCCACGGAGCTGGACTGGGCGAAGAAGCTCGGCCTGCCCGCACCTCAGGATGCGATGCTGACCGACGAGGGATTCAATGCACATCGCGACGCCTATTGCAACGCAATTCGGGCGCTGCATTCCCAAAGCAAAATGGCCCGCACTTGGCCGTTGAGGTACCTGATTCGGCACACCGCATATCATACGCTCGATCACGCCTGGGAAATGGAAGACAAAGATCTGACTGTCAAACGAGCCTGAGGCCGGGCACCATTCATTCGATTCGTTTCCGCATTCGTTGACGGCCGGTTCGCCCCCCGCGCCGCCCCCGCGTCCGTCGCTTAATTGACATCCGCCACCCCATCTGATAAAATGTTCGTAGATGGGGAGTAGCCCACGCGCAAGCGGCGGACAGTCGTCAAGACGGAGTGAGTGCCCCTGATGGGCGTCCCCTCCCGGCTGTTGGCCCGTGTTCATCGACACGGCAGGCGAGACCACTACGAACACTGTTCGTGGGGCCTCGCCTTTTTTCTGCCCCGCGACCAAAACAGCCACAGGAGGACACATGCACCCGGTAGGGATTTGGATCTGGGCGGCCTTCCTCACGTTCGTCTTGGCCATGCTGGCCATCGACCTGGGGCTCTTCCAACGCAAGGTACACGCCGTCAGCATGAAAGAGGCCGGCATCTGGACGCTAGTCTGGATCAGCCTGGCCCTCTGCTTCAACGCCCTGCTCTACTTTTGGCGCGGCCCCGAGCAGGCCCTGCAGTTCCTGGCCGGCTACCTGATCGAGAAGTCGCTGAGCGTGGACAACCTGTTCGTCTTCGCGTTGCTCTTCAGCTTCTTCGCCGTCCCTGCCGTCTACCAGCACCGCGTGCTCTTCTGGGGGGTGCTGGGCGCGCTGATCCTGCGCGGCCTGTTTGTCGCCGCCGGGACGGCCCTGATCAGCAGCTTCCATTGGGTGATTTACGTCTTCGGGGCGTTCCTGGTGTTCACCGGCGCGCGGCTGGCCTTTGCCGGCGACGGCGAAGTCAACCCGGATAAGAACCCATTACTACGCCTCAGCCGGCGCTTCTTGCCCGTCACGCCCGGCTTCGAGGGCCAGCGTTTCTTCGTGCGCCGGGCCGGACGGCTGATGGCCACGCCGTTGTTCCTGGTCCTGCTCGTCGTGGAGAGCACCGACCTCGTGTTTGCCGTCGATTCGATCCCGGCGGTCTTTGCCGTCACGCAGGACCCGTTCCTGGTCTATACGTCCAACGTGTTCGCCATCCTCGGCCTGCGCTCGCTCTACTTCTTGCTGGCCGGGGCGATCGCCCGTTTTCACTACCTCAAGCTCGCCCTGGCGGCCATCCTGACCTTCGTGGGCGTCAAAATGCTGATTGCCGACCTGTTCGAGATCCCGGTCGCCATCTCGCTGGCCGTGATCGCGGGGGCCCTGACGCTGGCGATGCTGGCCTCGGTCGTGCGTGCGCGCCGGCAGTCGACGCAGCTCGAGTCGGAGGGCTGACGCGGCTGATTGGGGCTGTGCCGGAGGGGTCGGGCAAGCGCAGCTCGACCCTGCCGATCAGTCGGCCCCGAGGATGTGTCTGACTGCCGCCACGACGTCCTCGACGTCCGCATCGCTCAGCTTTGGCGATAGTGGCAGGCTGACCGTCTGCCGGCCGATGCAGGCCGCATTGGGCGTATCCTCCGGCCGCCAGCCGAACGTCTGCTGGTAGTAGGGGTGCTCCGGGATGCTCAGATAGTGCACGCCGACGCCGATCTTGTGCGCCGTCATCGCATCCAGGAAGGCATCGCGCCCGATGCCGGTCCGCGTCTCGTCGACCAGGATCGTGTAGAGGTGATAGGCGTGCCGTGTGCCTGGCGCGGGGGCGGCCGGCAGCCCCAGGGGCAGATCGGCGAAAGCCTGGTCGTAGCGCGCCCAGATCGCCTGGCGGCGCAGCCAGGCCGCCTCGACCCGCTCCAGTTGATGGATGCCGATCGCGGCCTGCAGGTCCATCATGTTGTACTTGTAGCCGCACTCGACCACCTGGTAATGCTTGTAGCCGGAGTCCGAGAAGCGCTTCCAGGCGTCCTTGCTCATGCCGTGCAGCGCCAGGATGCGGATGCGGTCGGCGTCCTCGGGACGCGCCGCCAGGACCATGCCGCCCTCGCCCGTGATGACGTTCTTGGTGACGTAGAAGCTGAAGCAGCCGAAGTCGCCGAAGGTGCCGGCCTTGTAGCCCTGGTATTCCGTCTCGATGGCGTGAGCGCAGTCCTCGATCAGCCGCAGGTCGTGGCGGCGGGCCAACCCGGTCAGCGCCTGCATATCACAGGGACGGCCGGCGAAGTGCACCGGCACGATCGCGCGCGTGCGTTCGCTGAGGTGTGCCTCGACCTGCGCCGGGTCGATGTTCATGGTCAGCGGGTCGACGTCGACCACTACCGGCGTCGCCCCTGCGTGCATGATCACGTTCACGGTCGAACAAAAAGTCATCGCCGTGGTGATCACCTCGTCGCCGGGCCCGATGCCGGCCGCCAGGATGCTCAGGTGCAGCGCCGCCGTGCACGAGTTCACCGCCACCGCCTGCGCCGTGCCCTTGTAGGCTGCGAAGGCCTGCTCGAACTGCGCCACGCGCGGCCCGGTGCCGATCCAGCCCGAGCGCAGCGCGCTGACGACCTCCTCGATGTCCACGTCCTCGATCAACGGCGACCCGAAAATCAGGAACTTCTCGCGCGGGCGATACTTCATGATGCTCCTCCATGTTGGCTAAGCCGAGCGCGGTCGCGCCGTCCGATCAGCGCCACCGCCGTTCCCAGCAGCTCGGCCAGCACCGTCCACAAGCGGGCGACGATCACCACGACGGCCGCCGTCGGGCCGGGCAGCACCGGCGCCAGCAGCAGGACCATCACCCCTTCGCGCACGCCCAGCCCGGAGGGGGTGAGCAGGCTCAGGTATCCGGCCAGGTAGGCGGTCGCCCAACAGGCAGCCAGGTAGGGCACGGCGGAGCCGGGCAGCGGCGCCAGGGCACGCACGAGCGCCGCGAACGACAGGCCTTCGCCCAGCCAGACCACGACGTAGCGCGCCAGCAGGACCCAGATCTGGCCCCAGGTGAGGGTGATGCGCAGCGGGGCGCGCCCCAACCTGGCGAGCGCCCAGTTGAGGATCCGTTCCAGCAGGCGGGGCTGCAGCAGGAGCAGCCCGAACGGCACCAGCAGCAAGAAGGGCCGCAGGCGCAGGAACCATTCCCCCTGCCCGGCCAGGGCGAAATACAGGCTGGCCAGCACCAGCCCGCCGGCGGTGACGATCGCCTGGTGCAGGACGATGCTGGTCAGGGTCGCCAGCCGGGACACACCGTCATCCGCCGCCAGCTCGGCCATGCCGACGAACTGCCAGACGTTGCCCGGGATGTAGCGGATCAGGTTGCTGATGAACCAGGTCTGCGCCGCCCGCCCGTAGGATAGGTGGCCGCCCAGCCGGTCGAGTATCGTCCGCCAGACCCCCACTTCGTACAGCCAGGTCAGTTCCACTCCCGCCAGGGCCAGCAGCGCCCAGCCAGGCTCGACGCGCCATTGGAAGTCTCTCAGAGCCGACCACTGGCTGCGGGTCAGGACGGCCAGGAAGCCGAGCGCCAGGAGGGTCACCACGGCTCTGAGCAGGCGCTTCCAGCGGCCGGACGCCCCCGACGGCGCCGCACCGGCGGATGGAAGTGGAGCAGATGTCGTCAGGGAGCACGCTCCGCGCACAGGCGCGCAAAATGGTCCGCATAGCGGCGGGCCAACTGCGGCCAGCCCAGCTCGGTGTCGATACGCTGGCGACCGGCTGCGCCCATCCGCCGGCGCAGCTCCGGATCGACCACCAGGCGGGCCAGCGCGCGGGCCAGCGCCTGCGGGTCGCGCTCCGGCACCAGGAAACCGTTGAAGCCGTCACGCACCGCCAGCCCGTTGCCGGCCGCATCCGAGGCCACGATCGGCCGGGCGCAGGACATGGCGTCCAGCACCGTCACGGCCAGGCCGGTCGCGGGATGGGTGACCGCCGGCATGACGGCGATGTCGGCCAGGTTGTAGTAGACGCTCAGCCGGTCCATCGGCACGGTGCCTACCCAGTGGATGCGCGGCCCGAGGCCGAGCTCCGACGCCAGCTTCTGCCATTCCGCCCACAGGTCACCGTCGCCCACCATCACCAGGTGGAAGTCGGGCGCCGGGGTGCCTGGTCCGGCCGTCTCGCCCAGCAGGGCCTCCAGTTGGGCCGCCGCCTGCAGCAAGACGTCAAAGCCTTTCTTGTAGACCATGCGCCCGACCGCCAGCAGCACCACCGCGCCGGCGGGGATGCCGAGCTGGGCGCGCAGCTCGGCCGTGCCGCTCGGGTCCTCGCACAGCGCCGCCGGGTCAACCCCATAGGCGATCAGGTCGAAGCGCGCCGGGTCGGCGCCGAGCCGGCCGATGGCGACGTCGCGCAGCGACTCGGAGCAGGCGGTCACCAGCCCGGCGCGGCGGAAGGCGTAGCGCGTCAGCCAGGCAAGCACTGGGTTGTTGGCGGCGACGGTCGCATCCGAACCCGGGATCGAGACCACGAGCGGCATGCCGTAGCGCCGGTTGGCGAGAGCGCCGAGGAACCCGTTGGGAAGCGCCCAATGGGCGTGCAGCACGTCCGGCCGCTCACGCCTCGCCCAACTCAGCACGGCGGCCGTTCCCGCGGCGAACAACGACGGCGCAAGCACGTAGGCCAGCGGCTTCAGGGCGACGTCGGCCCGCATCGTGCGCATGTACCCCAGCGTGTGCCAGCCGGCCAGCGGGGCGTAGCGGTACAGCCGCAGCGCCACCCGCTGCTCGGGCCGCGGGAGCACGTAAGCCGGGTCCCAGGGCGCCAGCACGCTCACCGAGTGGCCCTGGCGCACCAGTTCTTCGCTCAGCGCCTGCACGAAGTGGCCCGAGTAGTCGCCCGGAAAGCGCGGATAATTGTGGGTCAGAACGCCGATCTTCAACTCGACTCCCTTGCCAGGACCCGGAGGGTGAACTGCAGGGGCCAGTATAACACAGCCCGCACGGGATGGCCGAAACGCGACTTTTTCCAAGCGAAGAACCTGCGCTTGTCTCGCTACCTGTGTCGCCTTGACCGGTCCCCCGCATCACCCACCCCACAACTAGCCGGCCGGCCAGCCCACGACTGGCCAGCTGGCGGGTGCACCTGCCGGCCTTGGCTGCTATCATCATCTCCGCGCGGCCCACCTACGAGCCTGGCCGCGGCAATCAATTGGCGAGGCGGCACGATGGCCAGCACGGGTATCACCGGCACCACGGCAAGCGGCACTACAACACGACCCAAGCGGCGGGCCGGCTGGCGGGCCTTCCTTCTCAGTGACCTCGGCGCCCTGCTGCTTTTAGCCCTGGCGCGCGTCCTGCTGCATGCGCTGACCAACGCAGGGTACGGCTTCCACCGTGACGAGCTGGCCACCCTTGCCGAGGCGCGCCACCTCGACTGGGGCTTCGTCGCCTATCCGCCGCTTGACACCCTTCCTGGCCGCGCTCGAAGTGGCCGTTTTCGGGCCGAGCACCGTGGCTGTGCGCCTGTTGTCCGGCGTCGCCCAGGCCGCTGGCATGCTGCTGACCGGCCTGATGGCGCGCGAGCTTGGCGGCGGGCGGCGGGCGCAGGTGGTGGCCGCGCTGGCGGCCGGCATCGCGCCGCTGTCGATGGCCCAGGGGGCGCTCTTCCAATACGTCTCGTTCGACTACCTTTGGTGGGTGCTGATCGCCTTCTGCGCCATCCGCTTGCTCAAGCGCGAAAACCCGCGCTGGTGGCTGGCCATCGGGGCCGCGGCGGGGCTGGGCCTGATGACAAGGTACACCATCGCCTTCTACCTTCTCGCGCTGGCAGTGGCCGTGCTGTTGACCCCCGCGCGGCGGCACTTGCGCGGCCGTTGGCTGTGGGCTGGCGCGGGCCTGGCGCTGTTGATCTGGCTGCCCAACCTGATATGGCAGGCGCAGCACGGCTTCGTCGCGCTGCGCTTCCTCGCCGGCATCCACGCGCGCGACGTGAGCATCGGCCGGGCCGACGGCTTCCTGCTTGGCCAGGTCGTGGTCAGCAGCAATCCTTTCACCCTGCCACTGTGGGTCGCCGGCCTCTGGTGGTATCTGCGGGCCGTGGCTGGGCGGCGCTATCGTCCGCTGGGCTGGCTGTTCCTCGTCACCATCGGCCTGTTCATGGCCGCCCAGGGACGCGAATATTACACCGCCGCCGCCTACCCGATGCTCTTCGCCGCCGGCGCGGCCTGGGGCGATGGCCGGTTGGCTCGGCTGCAGGGCTCGCATCCGCGTGCCGCACGCGCTGCCCTGGTGGGCACCGGCGCCGCCCTGGCGCTCGGCGGCCTCGTCATTGCAGCCCTGATCCTGCCGATCTGGCCGGTCAATTCGAGCCTTTTCCGCATCGCCGGCCAGCGTCAACTCGGACATCAAAGAGGAGCTCGGCTGGCCCGAGCTGGCACATGCAGGTGGCGGACATCTACTGGGGGCTGCCTGCCGATCGGCGGGCGGAGACAGGCATTTTCACCGGCAATTATGGCGAGGCCGGCGCGCTTGACCTCTACGGGCCGGCCTTGGGCTTGCCGTCGACGATCAGCGGCGTCAATACCTATTGGCTGCGCGGCTACGGCGACCCGGCCCCGCAGACGCTGATCGTGGTCGGCCTCCCGCGCGCCTACGCCGAACGCTACTTCAGCGGCTGCCGCCTGGCCGGTCAGATCCCGAACCCCTACGGTCTGGACAATGAAGAGTCGCAGGTGCCGGACATCTTCCTCTGTGGGTCACCACACCTGCCCTGGCCGGAGTTCTGGCCCGCCGTCCAGCACTTCGGTTGAGCAACACCCGCCGTCCCCGCCGGACTGCCGGACCGGCGCACTGGATCGAACCGGAGCCCCTCGAGCGGCCGCGCCCTTCAGGCCTCTTCGGCCGTCTCCGGTCGCGCCCGGTTGCCTGCCCGCGCCCACCAGATGCCGGCCAGCACCAGGAGAATGACGAAGAAGGGCAGCCCGGCCAGCAGCAGCGTGGTACCGCTGCGCGGCGCCGACACATTCTGGGTGAAGGTGATCGACGCCGGGCCGGCGGGGCCCTCGATCTGCACCGTGACCTCGTAATCTTGCGCCTGGGCAATCTCGATGTGGGCCGCGTAGTCGGTCGCATTGCCGGCGTTGGCGTGGGTCAGCTCCCCCGTCAGCCTGCTGCCGTCCGTCCCTACCAGCGTGGCCTTGATCGACGCGTCGCGCACCGCCGCCCCGGTGTTCGGGTCTTTCAGCGCCGCCACTATCGTCAGCGTACCGGTCGAGGCCGGATCAGGGGCGGTAGTGAGCAGCACCCGATAGGGACCGATCACCTGGTCGCCCACCCGGATGCGCGCCCCGCCCGGCCCCAGGTTGGAGGCCGCAGCCCCTCGATAGCCGGCGCCCAGCGCCGCCAGCAACAGCACGACCAGCGCCATCGTAGTCCTCACTGCGACCCGTCTCGACATCGCCTTCAGCATTTTCACCATCCTCGCCGGCCCCCCATCCCCGCCGGCCTCATCCTCCTGCCCGCAGCCCAGACATCAGCATCGTCCCACGCATGTCCATCGGCTGCAGCATCACCCACAACCCAAACCCGAGCAGCAGCAGGCACAGGATCACCCACGTCAGCGCCGCGCGCAGCACGTCGCCGCGCGTCGCCGCCCGGGCCCGGCCGGGCACCAGCCGGGCGATCTGGAAAGTCACGACCAGCGACCCGAAGGCGCCCAGGTAGAGAAAGATGGCCTCGATCGGGAACAACCAGTCGAGCGGCACCAGCGGTCCCAGGCCCCAGTTCACCGTGCCGGCGAACAGCCCCACGTCGGCCAGGAAGGACTGCGCTACCGGCACGATGGTCAGCGCGCCGGTCATGAAGTGGAAGCCGTAATGTGCCAGCCACATCCCGGCGCCGAGGGGCACCAGGCCGGGCACGAAGCGGCCGATCACGTCGAGTATCGGCTCCGTCCGCCGGCCCGTCAGCCGGCTGCCGCTGAGCCCGGCCAGCAGTAGCGCCAGCGACGGCAGCAGGATGAACGCCAGCAGGAAGGTGAGCGTGAAGACCGGCGCCGCCGAGGTGAGCCCCAGCCGGGCGGCCAGCGCGTCGCGCAGCGCGTAGACCGGCTTGATCATCGCGAAGGCGCTGCCGAAAGCGGCGAACACCAGCACCGCCAGCAGGGCGGTCAGGTCGCGGCGCCGGCCGAGCCGCCCGACGCCCGAGCGGTAAGGGTCGTCCCACAGCTCGCGGCCCGGCAGGCGTCCGATCAGCCCGATGTTGTCGTGCGGGCAGGCATGGACGCAATCCAGGCAGAACGTGCAGTCCATGTTGCCCACCTTGGCCGGCTGGAACAGCCACATCTCGCAGCCCCGCTCGTCGGTCCAGCGCCGCGCGGGCGCGCCTGCCCCGGCGCGCAGAGGAGCGCTCCCCCCGCGCGCTTCCTCGAACGCCGGCTGGGCGACCGCGGACCGCGCCACCTTGCCCGGCAAGGCCGCGATACAGTCCTTGGTCTGGCAGGCAGTGCAGACGTCCGGCGCGCGCACCTTGATCTCGAGCGGCGAGACCAGCGAGCCGAAGAAATTGAACTGGCCCAACGGGCAGACATACTTACAGAAGGCCGCGCCCCGGAAGGTGGTGTCGACGACGAAGGCAACCAGGAAGTAGCCGGCCGCCACCCAGGCGGTCAGCCAGGGGCTGGCCCAGAGGCTGAACTGCTCGTAGCTGTAGAAGAAGAGCAGCAGCAGGACCGCTGCCAGCCACTTGTTGCGCGCGAAGCGGGGCACCTGCCGCCCACCGCCCAACGCGTGCTCGCGCAGCCAGCGACCCGCCCGGCGGGGCAGCATGAAGGGACAGGCCATGCAGAAGAAGTTGCCGGCGATCAGCAGCCCCAGGGCGACCAGGCCGCGCGACTCCAGCCAGACCGAAGTGGTGGCCAGGTTCTTGGGCGCCAATTGAGGCCCGAGGAAACCGTCAAACAGCACCAGGCCGGCGAGGAGCAGCACGGGGATCTGCAGTGCCAGGCGTGCGTGGCGCCACTTGAGAAAAGGCCCAAGCACCGGCCAGGTCAGCAGGTCCACGCGCGGGCGTCGCCCGGCCTGCAGCGGCCGGAGCGGCGGCGCCGCGTCGGTCAGGGTGCGAAACGTGGTCATCGCTCAACTGCCGCCGACGGTGACCGGGAACTGCCGGCTGGCTTTGCTCCCGTCCGGTAGCGTCACGTTGACCGTCACGATCCAGTCGCCGTTCATCGACCACTTGAACGGCACGTCGTACCGGCCGGCCGGGCCCGGGGTCGCCGTGCCAAAGACCGGCACCATCCCGGCGTGCGTCATATCGCCTTCGACCGCCACCGTCGCATCCGCCACCGGTTGGTTCGCCTTGTCGGCCAGCGTCACCACCATCTGGCCCGGGCCCATCGCGGGCGGGTCCGGCACGACCGTCAGCCCAATCTTCAGGTCCGACGGCGCGCCCTCGCGCCCGGCCTGCACCCGTCCGCAGGCGGCCAGCGACGTCAGGACCAGCAGCAGAGCCAGGCCCAGCGCCGGCGCGCGCCCGGCCGCGCCGCCCGCGCCCCAGCGGCCCCGGTTGGTGCGCCCGTTGCCGGCCAAAGCAGAAGCTTCTCTCATGCCCGCATCTATAGGCGTCGCGGCCCGGCCTGTCAAGTGGTCCGCGCTCCCATCCCGCTCCCATATGTGATTCGAATAACAGACCGGGAAGGTCTCCGGTCAGGCCACCACGGGCGAAACCTCGGCCGTGCAGAACGCGCAGCGGCTGGCTGCCTTGGGAATCTTGCTCAGGCAGTACGGGCACTCCCGCGTGGTTTCCGGGGCCGGAGCGGGCGCCGGCTTGTAGCGGTCCATCAGCTTCTGAACGGGCAGGACTACCAGGTAGTAGATGATCAGTGCCAGCACCACGAACGCGATCAGCGCGTTGATGAAGTCGCCGATCAGGAACTTCGAGCCGTTGATGGTGAAGCTCCAGGCGGCGAAGTCGGGCAGGCCACCGAAGATACCCAGGATCGGCGTGATGATGTCCGTGACCAGCGCCGTGACGACCGCCCCAAAAGCGACCCCGATCACGACGGCGACCGCCAGATCGACGACGTTACCCCGCAGCAAGAACTTCCTGAATCCGCTCATGGCGATGCTCCTTCTCGATCGAACGCGGGCCTGACAGCTTGCGGCCGGCGCATCGTGCCCGGGCTCACCGCGAACCCGGCCTCGTCAGCCGAATGTGGCCCTACGGCCATTGTACAGCGCAGGTTGCGGCTCCGCAAGAGCAAAAGAGAAATCACAGATCAACCCTCGCCCACGATCTCGACCGCCTGGCCGGTGGGCGCGCCCGACACGCGGGCGGCCATGACGCGCCTGGCGCGTCATGGCCGCCACCTTGCGCCGAGGGCGGCTTATGGCTTGGCCACCGACCAAACCCCGCCCACGCCGTCGCCGGTCACATCGCCCGGCTGCTTGTCATTCTGCCAGTAGTACAGCGGCATTCCGTTGTATGCCACCTGGTAGGTGCCGTCTGGCCGGTCGATGATGCTCAATACCCCGCCCACGCCGCTCCCGGCGACCGTGGTCCCGCCGTCGGCGATGAGCAGGGGCGGCCAGGCTGTGGCGCAGCCGCCGGTGCAGGTGCTGGTGCCCGGCGAGTCCTTGGCGAAGACGTAGAGCGACATGCCGTTGGGCCCAACCAGGATCGTGCCGAACTTGGCCGCCGACGCCGTGTCCACCATGACGACAGCAGGCGCCGTGGACGCGCTTGGCGTCGCCGACCCCGTTGGCGTCGCCAATCCGCTTGGCGTCGCCGTCATCGTGGAGGTGATCGCCACCTCTGGGACACCCACCGGTGTGCGGTCGACCATCAGCGTCGGGGTGACCTCCGCTGTCGCCATAGCCATTGGCGTCGGCGTGCTCGTCATCATGCCCGTTATGACGGACGTCGCCGCCGGGGTGGCCGTCTCCAGCGCCGACGGCGTAGCAGTGGCCGCGGCCGAAGGCGGGGTTGCAGTGGCGGTGTACGGTACCGATCCGCCGGTAACGGTGTCGATGCGGATCGCCGCCGGCGGCTCGAAGCCCTTCGCTCCGGCCACAGCCACCGCTTCATCCTGGTCGACCCCGTCGCCGCTCACGCCGATCGCCCCCACCAGGACGCCGTTCTTGTACAGCGGCAGGCCGCCGGCGAACTCGATCAGCCCCACCGGCCCTTCCATATTGCTGTTGCCGATGTGCCACAAGTCCCCACCCGGTCCCGACAGCGCGCCGACGCTGCGGCTGGTCAGGGCATTCTGATTGCTGCTGAAGTAGACCGCCGTGTGGGCCTTGCCGATCGCGATGTCGATGCTGCCCACCCAGGCATCGGGCATGCCGTAGAAGCGAAGCTGGCGGCCGTTCCGATCGACGACCACGATCTGCATCGCCACCGTTGCCGGATTGCCCTGGGCGTCGACTCGTACCAGCGACTGTTCGCTCTCTGCCGCTGTCAGGGCCTGCTGGATGATCGTGTCAAGATCGCTTGCGGTCAGGGCCGCGAGAGTGCCGGTTTCGGTCATGGACATGGTCGGGGTCATCTGCTGGCTGCTGCCCAACGCCGGGGCCGCAGCTTGCTGCGCCGGCAAGGCGCGGGCCTGCGCATTGCCGGCGCCGGCCGCCTGGGCGACCAGCACCGCGGCGACCAACAGTGCCACCACCACCAGCGGCACCAGAACGGCCAGACGACGGGAAGAACTGCTGCGAAACACCTCTGACCTCCCTTTTCTCAACAAAGATAGTGTCTGCTGGGGACTATATCATTACTAATGGGAAGGCAGGGTGCGGACTGTAGCGGTCATTCCGAAAAGCGCCGCCCGGTGGGCGCGCGGCGCGCGTCCGGGCCTCTCGGGCCGTACTCTTAATCGTCGAAACGGTCAAACGATTCCCTTTGCCAAAACAAAACACCCGCCCAAGCTGGGTGGCAGTCCTGACCCCAGTGGGCGGGCGTTGCCTGCGAGGCTGCTTGCTTAGCCGGTAGGCGCGCCGAGCGCCTTCAGGAAGCCTGGCATGCCCGCATCGGGCCCGGTACCGGCGGCGTGGATCTTAGAGACCTTGTCGCCCTCGAAGCTTACCAGGGCGGTGGACGAAGGGAACTTGACCCGTGCTCCTGTCGCGGGGATTGTGCCCATGCCGACGGGAGAAAGGTCTAGGTCGTTGCTAAAGGTGCCGGCGAAGCGGCCGGTCACCGCCACCCGGTCGCCTTCTTCTCGGACGCTCTCGATGTCATAGGAGAGGTCAGGGAAGGCCGACCGCATCAGGTCACTCATCCCGAACCACGCGCGCTTGTCCATGGGTGGGCTACCCAAGGAATCGGTCCACTGGAAATCGTCGGAATAGTACGAGTGCTGGTCGGGGTTGTCGAGATTCATGGCCGTTCGGACGAGGTCTTCTCGATTCATGGTGGGTGCATCCCTTTCTGAACGTACCTGACGCGCCGCCGGCCGGGCCGGGGCGGTGGGGCGTGCGCTGGCCAGACTCCCCAGACAAGACGACCAGTTTGTAACCTATCATACATCCAGCGATTTGTCAACTTAAAATGAGGTCAATGAGGTCAATAGCTCCCTTCCCCCTTCAGGAAGACGTTGAAGAAATTGAGCACCGTCACGTTCACCTTCTCGATCGAGGCCAATGGGTTCGCATCCGACCCGGCGACCGACGGAACCGAGCCGTTCAGCAGGGACGTCAGAAAAGGTGAGGTCAGCGCCAGGTCGGTCAGGCTCAGGTGATTGGTGCCCGCCAGGTCGATCTCATAGGCCTGTCCCGCCGTCGCAACCACATGCTTGACCGCGACCACCTCGTCGGCGTTCGGAATGGCGGCGATCCGCCGCGTCAACTCATCCGATAGAATGACCAGGATCGGCACCGGATAGGGCGACGCATTCAGCAGCCTCTTGCCATCCACCACACCCACATATTCGCCCGCCAGGTCGGCATCCAGGTCGACCACTGCCCGGATGTCGTTCTGCCCGCCGGCGGCGCGCTCCCGGGCGACCTGGGCGCTGGACTCCCCGCCCAGGGAGTGCCCCATCAGGCCGATCTTCGCCCCGTCGACCAGGTGATAAACCGCCGCCGAGCCGGGGTCTTGGGCCGCGGCCAGGATCGTATCCAGGACGAAATTCACGTCGCCGGTCTGCGCTGCCATCCACTGCTGCTCGAGCCGAAGCTGCGTCGTCTCGTCGTATTTGCCGTTGTCGACGTCCATGAACTGCTGCCGGAAGGTCGGAGACTGGAGGATCATCCGCCCATCGCTGCCGCGCGTGAAAAGGGCAATATACGGATTGTCGATCGAGCAGACCACGTAGCCGTTGCTCGCCAGGTCCAGAAAGGTGGACGTGTTCTGAGTCTTGAGCCCCATCGAGCCGTGGGAAAACACGACCAGCGGGTAGCTCTCCCCGCCGCTGGCATCCGCCGGGTACCAGTACTCCACGTTCACCTCCCGCTTCTCGCCCGTGTCCGTGAAGGTTTCGGTTTGATTCTGATCCGTATACGTGAACAGCGCCGTCGCCACCGGGTGCTTGCCGGTCACCGTGGGCTGCGCGTGCTGCGGCAAGACCAGGGCCGGCCCAACGGCAATGGTCACCAGCAACAGCGCTCCGACGGCCCGCAGGACGGTGGGAAGCGCCCGATAGCCTCTTTTCTCGGCCGGCTGGCGCAGCAGCCACGCCAGGCCGAGGAGGCCCCATATCAGCAGCAGGGCGGCCAGCAGATACCAGGTGAAGTTCCAGTGGATGACCGAAACGAGGGTCGAGAGGACGAAGGCCGCCAGAGCGCCGATGCGCAGGTAGCTTTTTGCCCTCTCCTGATTGGATCTCGTGATCAAGCGATAGGCCGTAAATGCGGCTTCGACGACCAAAGCAATGGCCAGAATGAGCGTGCCCATGATCTTCCTCCGCCTTCCTACGTTTCGCCCGGCATGGTATACTACAATCCATTCTACAGCGATTCACGGGCAGGCGGCAATCGCCGGCCGGCCGATTGTGGTACTCGCAACGGAGGCCAGTCAGACAACATGAAAGCGACGTTCCTGACGCTCGCCGTCCTGACCGTCCTGTTGGTGGTTTTTCTGGCCTTCGCCAACGACCACGAGAACCGTCGCCAGCAGCTCCTGAACCCGCCCACGCCGACCTTAGGACCGGGCGAGCGCTACGTTCGTTACGAAGTCCACGGCCAGGGACAGTCGCACATCGCAGTCACCAACCACGACGGCGCCAGCGAGCAGTATTTCGACCATCTGCCCTACAGCCTGGAGCTCACCGCCCACTCCGGCCAGCTCATCTCAGTCTCGGCCCAGGATGATGGTTACGGAGAGATCACCTGCCAGATCTACCTCGACGGGGCCAAGGTCCAGGAGACCACCTCGAGCGGGGAATACAGCACCGCAACCTGCAGCAGCCGCGTGCCCTGACGCGACCTTACATCTGAGTTAACCCAGGATCAGGCGCGAACGCCGGAAGCTCGCCAGCGCGGCGGCCAACAGGATCGCATCGAGCACCGCCAGAGCGCCAACGACAATCACGACCGCCTGGGAAGTGGTCAGCGATGCGGTCAGGCTCGCCGGCAAAAGCCTGACGACCCCGAAGACGGCCAGGCCAAGTACCAACTCGCCCAGGACCATTGATTGCGCTGCCTGCCGTACGGTCGCCGATTTCAGGGAGATCAGCACGCCACCGCTGGCGGCAAGGAGCGTGCTCAGCAAGCTCAAGACAAGCAATACCATGAAGAGGCTGACCGGCGCATAGAAGACCCAGCGGCCCTGCCCCCGCGCCAGATTGACGACGACCGCTCCCAGCAGGAGGCTAAAGACGGCCAGCCCCCAGCCAAATGCTACCGTCACCAGCACCTTGCCCAACAGAATCGCCTGATCAGAGATACGGCTGGCAAGCAGGGTTTCCAGGGTATGTCGCTCGCGCTCGCCCGCGATAGCATCGCCGATGAAAGTGGCAATCAGCAAGGAAGGGACATACAATGTAATCAGGATGGCGGCCGGGTCAAGGTCGATCCAACGCAGCCTAAAGGATAAGGGCAGAGCTATCCCCATGACGGCGACAATCAAGGCCGGCCGGAACCAGTCGGAGCGCTCGCCAGACCCCAGGAGTTCCTTCCACTCTTTCCACACCATTGTCCAGAGATCGCTCATTTCTCGTCTTCCTTCATCAGCGTCAAGAACAAGTCTTCCAGGCTCGTCCCCGACCTACGGATTTCCTCTACTTCGCCACCAGATTGCACGATCAGCGTGACGAGGGGCCCTGCCCTGGCCTCACGACTGAGCTCGATCAGCAGGTGGTCATTCTGAAGCTCGGCCCGCTCTACCTCAGGCCGGACCCGAAGTAAGCTCAAGGTACGTTCGTTGAAACCATGTCCAATGATTTCGACCTCAAGTCCGCCTCTCTTCAGACGCAGATCGTCTGGGTTGCCGATCGTAAGAAGCTTCCCGTTGCGGATTACCCCCACCTGGGCGCAGAGTTTCTCTGCTTCCGCCAGGTTATGCGTGTTGAGGAAAACACTCACGCCTTCGCGGGCGGCCAGGCTGGCCAGGTCCGTATGCAGCGCCGCCGCCGCCACCGGGTCAAATCCGGCGGTGGGCTCATCCAGGAAGATCAAGGGCGGGTGGTGAAAGAGCGCCCGGGCGACGGCGAGCTTTTGTTTCATCCCCCGGCTCCATTTGCCCACCTTATCCTTGCGACGGTCCCATAAGTCCAGGTGGGTAAGCAGTTCTTTGGTGCGAGCCTTGCGTTCGGGTCCGGACATGCGGTAGATGCGACCGTACAGGTCGAGATTATCCTCTGCGCTCATGCGCTCATAGAGACCTGAGAATTCGAGCAAGCGCTCCGCTTTTGGCACGAATCTCGCCGGCTTGTGAACGCGTATCGAAGCCCATCACCCTGGCATGTCCCCGCGTTGGTTCCAGGAGACCCAGGAGCAGATGGATCGTGGTGGTCTTGCCCGCGCCGTTTGGGCCAAGAAACCCAAAGACAATGCCGGCCGGCACGTCCATTGACAGATCATCGACCGCGGTGATTGTTCCAAACGAGCGGCAAAGGTGTTCGGTGTGAATGATGGATTCAGGCATTCGTGCAGGTTGATCTGCCCCCGTTTTGCGTACCACTCGACGTGTTAGGGTTGGCAGCCCGAAGCTGCCATTTCAGTACTCGGCAAGATCGGGTGGGTCCGGCGCATATTGCAGCGCGCATGGCTATGCCTCCTGCATTGCAAGCGAAGTTGACAGGTCACGGTAGACGTCGATCTGCGCTCGGAGATCGGCAGCCTTCTGTTCGGCAAGGGCGATGGCATCGGCACCGGCGATGAAACGGCGTGGCGGCTGATCCTGGCTGGCGATCGTCAGCAGCGCCTGGGCGAGCTTGGCCGGGTCACCGGACTGCTGGCCGTTCTGGGCCTCATACCACGCCCGCCGGGCGGCGTGGCGCTCGGCGTAGTCTGCGATGGACGGCTCGGCGTAGGTCGTCGACTCCCGGGTAAGGAGCTCGGTGCGGAAGAACCCGGGGTTGACGATGGTAGTGTTGATGCCGAACGGGGCGACCTCGGGCTGCAGCGCTTCCGTCCATCCCTCAAGGCCGAACTTGGCGGCGCAGTAGGCGGAATTGAACTCGAAGCCCATGAGGCCCGCGCCAGACGAGATCGAGATGATGTGGCCCGAGCGCTGTTTGCGCATGACCGGCAGGACGGCGCGCGTGACGTTCATTGGGCCGATGAGGCTCGTCGTCAGCTGCCGCTCCATCTGCTCCGGCGTCAGTTCCTCAAAGTAGCCCGCGTAAAAGCTGGCAGCATTATTGACCAGCACGTCGATGCGGCCGAACCGGTCGACCGCGGCCTGCACCGCCGCCTCGGCATCGGCGCGGCTGGTGACGTCCAGCTTGACGACCAGCAGGTCGTCCGCCTCGCCGACGGACTTGGCCACAGCGTCAGCGTTGCGGCCGCTGGCGACGACCGCGTGGCCGGCGGCGAGCGCAGCCTTGGCGATGTCCAAACCCATACCGCGGCCGGCACCGGTGATAAACCAGACTTTGTTCATGATAGTCGTTGCTCTTTCTCCCATTCGATAAGCTCAACCGTGACTTTCACAGAGCCGGGCACAATCAAGAGGGTTGGTCATAACACAAGATGGGTGCCGTTTTGCGGCACGCGACGGCGGCGCTGGTCAGACCTCAGCCGTGCGAACGGCACTTGACATACAATGCGGGCCGTGCTGGGCCCTGTAAAGCGGTCTCCTTCTGGAGTAGGATTGTGAGATGTCAAACCACATTCCTCAGAAAGGAGACCTTTGCATGTTACCCGCAGTTGTCCCCAAGGGCAACAACCTGGCCCGCGCCATCGGTCGTTTCTACCTGCGCTGGCACAAGGGCACCGGCTCGGCACCAGCGTCCCCACCCGGCGGCGTGTCTCCGCCGACACCGGTGGTCGCCGCTCCGACCCGGCCGAGCGCCAACTGGCCCAGGCTGGCTCAGCCGGTCGGCTCGTTACCGGCCTTCGTGGCCGAGTGCTCGGTGGCCCGCCGCTACCTCGACCTGCTCGGCGAGCTCGATTGGGCGCACTTCCCCGAGCGCCCCACCAACCGCCCCTGGCCCGGCAGCCCGCCTGCCCCACGTGCCCCGTATGTGGCGGCCTACCTGGTCAAGCTCAACGAAGGGCTGAAGTCCATGGGCAAGCTGCGCTCCTACCTCGTCGACCATCCCGCCCTGATCTGGCTGCTCGGTTTCCCGCTGGTAGCCGACCCGCAGGCTGCACATGGCTTCAACGTCGAGCGCAGTGTGCCCCTGCGCCGCCAGTTGGGGCGGGTGCTGCGTGACCTGGACAACGCCGCCGCCCAGTTCCTGCTGGATGGGACCGTCCACCTGATCCGCCAGGCCCTGCCGGACGACCTCAAGGCTGCTTTCGGCGACGTCATCTCGCTGGACACCAAGCACGTCATCGCCTGGGTGAAAGAAAACAACCCCAAAGCCTACGTCGACGAGCGCTTCGACAAGACCAAGCAGCCCAAAGGCGATCCCGACTGTCGCTTGGGCTGCAAGCGCCGCCATAACCGGGGCGACGCCAGCTATCTGTTCCCCTTGCTGGCCCAAACCGAACGCCGGCTGGGCCGCAAGCCCCGCTTCGGCGCCCTGGACAAAGCCTACGATGCGTTCTATACGTACCAGTACTTCTTTGAGGCGGGCGGCTTCGCGGCCGTGCCGCTGACCGAAAAAGGGCGGCCGCAAAACCCGTTCCTTCAGCCCCGACGGCCTGCCCCTCTGTGCCGCCAACCTGCCCATGCCGCTCAAGTTCGCCTTCACCGACCGCACCACCACCCTGGTCGAGCACGAACGCGGCAAGTACGTCTGCCCCTTGCTCTTCCCGACCAGCAGCGCTGACGCCGTCTGTCCAATCAACCATGAGCAGTGGCCCAAAGGCGGCTGCACCGCTATGATGCCCACCTGCCAGGGCGCCCGTATCCGCTACCAGCTCGACCGGGAGAGCGAGGACTACAAGCGCATCTACAAACAGCGCACCGCCGACGAGCGCTCCAACGCCCAGGCCGTCGACCTCGGCATTGAGCGCCCCCGCCTGCGTCGCCAGTCGGCCATCGTCAACCAGAACACCCTGATCTACGTCCTGATCAACCTGCGTGCCCTCCAGCGCATCCAGGCCAGAAAGGAGCAACTGGCTCACCAGCCCAAGATGCCGGCTCAACCCGCCGCCTGACACCGGCACCTCACGCCCCTTCAGCCGGCCGCCCAACAGACCCCGCCACGCCGGTCTGTTCGGCGCGCCCATCGGTCGAAACGACTGCCTGCCCGGCGCTGGTGCCACGGCTCCCAGCCTGCTTTCCAGCCAGCGGAACGCCCATTTTCCCCGCCGGCGCCCCTCTGCGCACCCAAACGCACCCCGCCAACCCACTCCTTATGTTCTGTGCCGTTTCCCGCCACTGCTTATGTTTTGTCCAACCCTCCTCACCTCGGATCGTTCATTTGAAGCACGACCCGACCCGAGATTCGGATGCTGGCAACCGAGTTTCAGTATCCTCACCTCGGATCGTTCATTTGAAGCGTTTGTCACACGGCTGGGCGGGTTACGATGACATAATGGGTTTCAGTATCCTCACCTCGGATCGTTCATTTGAAGCCCGGCGGCGCCGTGACCTACATCGACAACGGTGGCCGTTTCAGTATCCTCACCTCGGATCGTTCATTTGAAGCAGCCTGGTTGAACGCCAGATCGCAGCCATCGGTGTTTCAGTATCCTCACCTCGGATCGTTCATTTGAAGCCAATGGGCGTCCGGCTGAGCCGGCTCAGCAGTTTCAGTATCCTCACCTCGGATCGTTCATTTGAAGCCGGATGGCAGCTCAGCCGGTGCCCAGTCGTCGAGCGACTGCAGCTGATGTTTCAGTATCCTCACCTCGGATCGTTCATTTGAAGCCGACGGTGTCCACCCTGCGTCGCCGTCTATCATGATGTTTCAGTATCCTCACCTCGGATCGTTCATTTGAAGCACGGCGCCCGAAGTCTGGCTGCGCCAGCTGTCAGGCTGTTTCAGTATCCTCACCTCGGATCGTTCATTTGAAGCCCGGCCAGCTTGCAGCTCGCAGCGAACGTCCTGCGGTTTCAGTATCCTCACCTCGGATCGTTCATTTGAAGCCCAGCTCGATTGCATTAGCCGCTGAGCTCAGAGTCGAGTTTCAGTATCCTCACCTCGGATCGTTCATTTGAAGCCACTGCTCGCAGCTGTTCGCCGACAGCTAGAGCTGCGGGTTTCAGTATCCTCACCTCGGATCGTTCATTTGAAGCGACGTCCCGACCTCCGCTCGCCAGTGTCCAAGTTTCAGTATCCTCACCTCGGATCGTTCATTTGAAGCCCGCCGTTCTGCACGTGACGTGACAGTAGCTGTCACATGTTTCAGTATCCTCACCTCGGATCGTTCATTTGAAGCCCGGTCGCGCGGCCACTGACGTCGGCCGACGATGGTTTCAGTATCCTCACCTCGGATCGTTCATTTGAAGCCAGCGTCCAGCGCTGCGAAAATCGTCGGCATGCGAGTTTCAGTATCCTCACCTCGGATCGTTCATTTGAAGCTGCTCGGCGCTGCCGATCGTGCCAGTGTCGAGTAGTTTCAGTATCCTCACCTCGGATCGTTCATTTGAAGCGCAGGCCAAGTCGCTGCGCTCGGACATGCTGACGAGTTTCAGTATCCTCACCTCGGATCGTTCATTTGAAGCGCCAGGCGTCGCCATGTGCTCGACAGGCGATCGTAGTTTCAGTATCCTCACCTCGGATCGTTCATTTGAAGCCCGGCGGCGACCCGATGCAGCTACTCACGCTACAGTTTCAGTATCCTCACCTCGGATCGTTCATTTGAAGCTCAGACGTGCCGAGTTGCTGCCGATGCCCGGTCTCTGTGTTTCAGTATCCTCACCTCGGATCGTTCATTTGAAGCCAGGCACCCCGTCCGGCGGCTGCGCCAGTCGTAGTTTCAGTATCCTCACCTCGGATCGTTCATTTGAAGCCTGCGAGCTGCCGGCCGCAGCGCGAGTAACCAGGGTTTCAGTATCCTCACCTCGGATCGTTCATTTGAAGCTGGCGGCTCCTGTGCTGCCATGGTGCACTCCCGGTGTTTCAGTATCCTCACCTCGGATCGTTCATTTGAAGCCCGCTCGAGTGCTGACCGACTCGCTGCCAGCGTGTTTCAGTATCCTCACCTCGGATCGTTCATTTGAAGCGTCGCCTGCCGTCGACCGCGCTGATGCCGATGCAATGTTTCAGTATCCTCACCTCGGATCGTTCATTTGAAGCGCGCTGCCCACGGCACATCCGCGACGGCTCGCCTGGTTTCAGTATCCTCACCTCGGATCGTTCATTTGAAGCTCGAGCTGCGTACCGGACAGCGCTGACGCCGGCTGTTTCAGTATCCTCACCTCGGATCGTTCATTTGAAGCCAGCTGGCAGCATGCGCTGGTCCGATGCGGCTTGATGTTTCAGTATCCTCACCTCGGATCGTTCATTTGAAGCGCTGCAGGTGCCGCTGGCAGCGCTCGACCGGTGTGGTTTCAGTATCCTCACCTCGGATCGTTCATTTGAAGCGCTGCCATGCGACCGCAGTGCCGGCTAACGCTACGCGCGTTTCAGTATCCTCACCTCGGATCGTTCATTTGAAGCACGGACAGCGCGATCGCTGGCGCCGCGCGAGTGCAGGTTTCAGTATCCTCACCTCGGATCGTTCATTTGAAGCCTCGGATCGCAGGTACCGATCGCTGCCGCGACCGGAGTTTCAGTATCCTCACCTCGGATCGTTCATTTGAAGCACCGGTCGACCAGGTCGATCGCACAGTGCACGTACGGTTTCAGTATCCTCACCTCGGATCGTTCATTTGAAGCCGCTGGCGCCGTGACGCTCATCGACGACGTGGCTGAGGTTTCAGTATCCTCACCTCGGATCGTTCATTTGAAGCGACGGCGCTGCGCCAGGTCGACGGCCAGCGTACTGACGTTTCAGTATCCTCACCTCGGATCGTTCATTTGAAGCCGTCTCGGCGCTGATCGGCCTGCATGTCCTGACTACGTTTCAGTATCCTCACCTCGGATCGTTCATTTGAAGCGCTGCCGACGCTGTGACACAGCGATGCCGCGACTGAGTTTCAGTATCCTCACCTCGGATCGTTCATTTGAAGCACTGGCGTCGCGCCGAGTGCACCGGCGAGTCACAGCGAGTTTCAGTATCCTCACCTCGGATCGTTCATTTGAAGCGCTCGCCAGCGCCGTGCGTCGACCCGGCAGCTACGTGTTTCAGTATCCTCACCTCGGATCGTTCATTTGAAGCCGTCGCCGTCAGCTGCGCCGGCCACGGGCTATGCGTTTCAGTATCCTCACCTCGGATCGTTCATTTGAAGCCACGTCCGTATGCCACGCTGTCATGGCATCTACGAGTTTCAGTATCCTCACCTCGGATCGTTCATTTGAAGCCTGACTCGGCTGTCAGGCTTGGCCGCGATCGGCAGCGTTTCAGTATCCTCACCTCGGATCGTTCATTTGAAGCCGTACGCTCGACCGTACGGCACGCTCGATCGCATCGAGTTTCAGTATCCTCACCTCGGATCGTTCATTTGAAGCCGCCGGCTGATGCAAGGCTGATCTCGACTGGCCGGATGGTTTCAGTATCCTCACCTCGGATCGTTCATTTGAAGCCGATGCCGGCGCCGTGCGATGGCCATGCCGATGCAGTGTTTCAGTATCCTCACCTCGGATCGTTCATTTGAAGCGCTGGCCGAGCGTGATCGCTCATCTGCCGAGTTGCGCGTTTCAGTATCCTCACCTCGGATCGTTCATTTGAAGCCCGCGCGCGATGCGCGATCGGCCCAGCTCGTAACGTTTCAGTATCCTCACCTCGGATCGTTCATTTGAAGCGCCGGACGTCAGCACGCGACGCTACGGCCGAGCTGCGGAGTTTCAGTATCCTCACCTCGGATCGTTCATTTGAAGCCGCGTGGCCAGACGGCGGCTAGCCTCACGGTCAGTGTTTCAGTATCCTCACCTCGGATCGTTCATTTGAAGCGCTCAGGCAGTCGAGATGCCGATCCGGCGAGCGTAGAGTTTCAGTATCCTCACCTCGGATCGTTCATTTGAAGCCTCGACGTCGACGCCAGGTCGACTGCAGTATCGACGCGTTTCAGTATCCTCACCTCGGATCGTTCATTTGAAGCCCTACGATGCGCGGCACATCGACGGCCGATGCGAGGTTTCAGTATCCTCACCTCGGATCGTTCATTTGAAGCCGACTCGTGACGCCGATCACTGCGCGCTGCGACTGCAAGTTTCAGTATCCTCACCTCGGATCGTTCATTTGAAGCCAGTGCGCTAGATCAGCGTGGCTGACGCCGGTAGCATGTTTCAGTATCCTCACCTCGGATCGTTCATTTGAAGCCGGCACTCGGCCGATGACCGCCGTACGAGTCGACATGGTTTCAGTATCCTCACCTCGGATCGTTCATTTGAAGCTCGCGACCGGCCGATCGCACACGATGATGCCGACGCGGTTTCAGTATCCTCACCTCGGATCGTTCATTTGAAGCACTCATCGAGCGATGCCAACTGGACCGCACTGCGAACTGTTTCAGTATCCTCACCTCGGATCGTTCATTTGAAGCGCACTGCTGCCAGCTCGCATGGCGTGCACGAGCCCGTGTTTCAGTATCCTCACCTCGGATCGTTCATTTGAAGCCCGGTCTGACGCCCGGCTCGGCCACGACTGGTCGAAGGTTTCAGTATCCTCACCTCGGATCGTTCATTTGAAGCTCGTCGTCAGCCGTGCGTTGCCACTGGCCGAATACATGTTTCAGTATCCTCACCTCGGATCGTTCATTTGAAGCCAGCGGGTCGAGCCTTGAGTCGTACGCTCGAGCTCAGTTTCAGTATCCTCACCTCGGATCGTTCATTTGAAGCCACGGCTGCGCATATCGCCGGCGCTCGATAGCCAAGCGTTTCAGTATCCTCACCTCGGATCGTTCATTTGAAGCGACCGCCTGACGACCGGTCACTATGGCTGGCAGACAGCGTTTCAGTATCCTCACCTCGGATCGTTCATTTGAAGCGACGCGTATCTGCCGTGGCACGCCACCGAGATCACGATGTTTCAGTATCCTCACCTCGGATCGTTCATTTGAAGCCGCATGATGCAGCTCATGGACGATCCGCTGGGACCGAAGTTTCAGTATCCTCACCTCGGATCGTTCATTTGAAGCCGATGGCGACAGTCCATGCTGACCATCGACACCATGTTTCAGTATCCTCACCTCGGATCGTTCATTTGAAGCCATCCCCGGCGTGGATCACCGTCTGCGTCTCGATCGATGTTTCAGTATCCTCACCTCGGATCGTTCATTTGAAGCTCGACTCGAGCACGACGACGGCAGTCGACGCCTGATGAGTTTCAGTATCCTCACCTCGGATCGTTCATTTGAAGCCTGCATCAGCTGCAGCCGATCAGCGATCACACGCCGTGTTTCAGTATCCTCACCTCGGATCGTTCATTTGAAGCCGGCATGACGCCAGCGCGATGCGGCCAAGCAACGTTTCAGTATCCTCACCTCGGATCGTTCATTTGAAGCGCTGCGGCAGCCCGTGAACCGCCACGCATACGAGTTTCAGTATCCTCACCTCGGATCGTTCATTTGAAGCATAATCGCCATCGGCTCATGACGGCTGCGTTGCGAATGTTTCAGTATCCTCACCTCGGATCGTTCATTTGAAGCCAACGCTATCCTGACGGCGAGCAGCTGAGCCACGTAGGTTTCAGTATCCTCACCTCGGATCGTTCATTTGAAGCCCGATGGCGGCCCGATCGCGCCGGCAGCGCTGAACCGAGTTTCAGTATCCTCACCTCGGATCGTTCATTTGAAGCACGAGCCGGGCACCTGCTGCCGTGCGGACCTGGTCGTTTCAGTATCCTCACCTCGGATCGTTCATTTGAAGCCGGTGCGGAAGGCGAGACCGCCATCGTTCCAGGTAACGTTTCAGTATCCTCACCTCGGATCGTTCATTTGAAGCTACTGTAGCCAGAACGTCGCCATGCGAATTGCACGATGTTTCAGTATCCTCACCTCGGATCGTTCATTTGAAGCGTACCGTGCCGGCGTGCTGATAGCTGCGTACGAGTGTTTCAGTATCCTCACCTCGGATCGTTCATTTGAAGCCCGGGCCTGATGCCGCCATCGAGGCGCTGTCGAAGACGTTTCAGTATCCTCACCTCGGATCGTTCATTTGAAGCCAGCGTGGAGCCATGTGACGCCGGCATCGGTGGTACAGTTTCAGTATCCTCACCTCGGATCGTTCATTTGAAGCCGCCGGTTCGTGGCCCGGGCATCGCTGCATAAATGACCTGCGCCGCCAGTTTCGCGGCGCTGCGGGCTCCTGGACAGCCCGGCGTCGCCGGCTCGCGCACCGCTGCCCACCCGAAAAGCCCGGTCGCTCGCAAACCAGTTATTGTCGTCCATTGGCGAGCATTTGCGACCCCTTTGAGACCCAAAAGGCCCGTCAAACCCAGATTTCGACCGCAGTTGCCCCAGAAGTGTAGCACGGTTCTGCTCCATTTGCGAACCCAGGGTCCACAAGACCCCTTTTTGCCCACTTGTCGCACTCAGATGATGTCGTTGCAGAATCGGCGGAACTCGCAGTTGACGCAGCGCCCCGCCTGGGCCGGCGCTCCCGGCATAACCTCGGCCTCGACGATGCTCCGCATCTCGCACAAAGCCTCGCCGACCTTCGCCCGCAGCCTGGCTCCCAACGGCACTCGTTCCGCCCGCCGCTCCGGTATGAAGTACAGGAACCCGTAGGGCGCCGGCAGCCGCATCTCTTCTTCCACTAATAGCCCGTAGCACGCCAGTTGCAGCTTGAAGTGGGCGCCCGCGACGCTGCTCAGCTTGTAGTCGACCGGCACCGCCACTTGCTGGCCGTCCGGCCGCACGATTACCAAATCGATCAGCGCCGTCAGGTGCCAGTCCGCTGAGTACAGGTCGACGCCGAAATGCCGCTCGCCGCTGCTGAATCCGTACGTTCGCAGCTGCCGCCGGCGTTCCCTGGCCTCTGCCTCTTCGTGCGCCGCGATCCCCTCGCTCATCTTGGCGGTCACCGGCCGCACGCCCGGCAGACATCGGCTGAAGTAAAGCACACGCGGGCAGTACACGTATTGCTTGAGGTCGGTGACCGTCAACGTCCATGCCATGCCGTCCTCCCCTCCCGCTGCGACTTGGCCCTCCGGCTCACTCGCCCTGCTCGATCACCAGCCGGCGCGCCCAATCGTCGCCGGAGATGGCCAGGATGTAGACCTTCGCCGCCGCGCTTGCCCACCCGGCGCTTGATGCGCAGAAGCAGTTCTTCCTGGTAGGTGCGGCACAGTTGCCCGGCGAACGCGCTGTACTGAATGCGGTCCAGGCCATAGTCGAGGCAGCAATCCGCTACCTTGGCACGCGTGCCGTCGTCCGCGATGTCGTAGATCACCAACACCGGCATCGCCGCGCTCATCCGCCCTGCCATCGTTCCTCCACCCCGTGTCTGTCTACCAGTTGGCGACGAACGGCTCGTACTCGGTCCGCTCGGCCCGCAAGAAGACGGCCAGGTGGCGCGCCTGGGCCTGGATCACGCTCTGCAAGGTGTGTTGCTTGCCGGCATAGCGCATCGGCGCTTCCAGACGCTCCAGCACCTTCGCCGCCACCAGCTTGCGGCTCGCCTCGCTCAGCCGGTTGGTTCCCTCGTCCAGCACGACCGAGCCGCCCTTGTTGATCAGGCTGAGGATCGCCCGGTCCACCGCCGCCGCCCGGAACTCTTCGATCAAGTCGAGCACCAGGCTGGGCTTGCCCGACCGGTCGACGTGCACAAACCCGGCGTAGGGATCCAGGCCGGCCAACACCGCCGCCCGCTCGACCTGACCGTAGAGGATGCCATACCCATAGTTCAGGGCCGCGTTCAACGGGTCCGACGCGCCTTGCGTCCGCCGGCCCGGCCAGCCCAGGTCGTCACGTAACAACAGACGGACCCCTTCCCAGTAACGCTCCGCGCCGCGCCCCTCGGCCGACAGCAGCTCGAAGCGGATTTCGTCCACCGTCGCTCCTCCCAGGCGCTCGATCTCGCTCACGTGGTCCATCACCTCACAGGCCAGCCGTCGCAGCTCTTCATACGCCTCGGGCGCGACCTCCTTGCGATACTTGGCCATGTAACGCAGGAGATTGCACTGATTGCGCAGCTTGCCGCTGCAGAAGGCCAGCGCGGCAGCCCGGCCCCGTCCGTCCTCGTAGGCCCGCAACTGGGCCCGGCGGGTCAGCACGGTCCCGGTCAGCCCGGCGCTGTAAAGCGCGGCGAACGGCAGGCCCCGGCTGTCCACGAAGTTGATCGGGATGCCGCGCTCCGTGCAGGCGGCAATCGCATCCGTCGAGATGCTCACTCCCCGCCCGGCCACCAACACCGTCTCCAGGTGCAAGAGTGGCGCCTCCACCAGCTTCTGCCCCGTCTTGAGGTCTGTTACCTGCAGACGTTCCTGATGCTTGCCGACGTGCCGGCCGAACTCGTCCACCACCAAGTGCTGGATGATCGCCATGTGTCGCCTCCTGGCCAAGAGCCGTGACGGGCAAACGACCCGCCCGCCTGGCATCTACTCCATCACACGCCCGGGCACTCCCACCGACACACCGCCGGCCTCGAGCGCCAGCCAGCCATCGCCCTTGACCGCATTCTTGCCGGCGTGAAGGATCGTGCCCCAGACCAGCCACGGCAAGAACGGCGTCCAGTCGCCGGACTGAAACGTTGCCCGCCCGACCAGCCCACCGATCACTTGTTCGCGCCGCAGGCGGGTGCTGTAGCCCTTCAGATCGACCCAGCCGGCGTGGTTCTCGACCAGGTCCACCGTCTCAGCCCGGTCGCGCAGCTCGCCGATAGCGTAGGGCACCGTCGTGCCCCCGAAGTTCTCCACCAGGCTCTTGATGCGCTCCGCCAGCCGTTGCAGCAAGGGGCGGAAATACGGCGTCTTGACCAGCAGTTTGTGATCTACCAGCCGCATGGGGGTGATGAAATGAATGGTCAGGCTGCCCTGCCTGGGCAGGCAGGCGGCCGCGGCCAGCACGTCGCCGTGGGTGATGGGCAGTGTCGGCACGCGCACCGTGCGCTCGTTCGGCCTCAGTACGGGGCTGCATTCGCCCGTCAGCGGGTGGACCGCGTCGATGCGCGCCACGCGCGCCGTCCCGCGGCGCCAGCGGCCGTCGCCGCGTTCCACTTCCGCGCCCAACCCCTCGTAAGCCAGCCGGTCGAGCGCCAGCACGACATAAGGCAGGAGCTGCGAGGCATCGCCGGCGAGCAGCAGGTCGAAGCTCAAGCTCTCGCCCGGCGCGTAGCAGGTCCGGCCGTCGTCCAGGGGCGGCTTGATCACGTACGGGCGCGGGACCTCGCGCCCGTACGCGCCTTGTTCGTCGAGCGTGGAGACCAAGCGCATCACCGGGCAGACGGCGCTCACCTGGCAGGCAGCGCAACCGGGCGCGCCCTTATTGGCGCAGAAACCGCTCCAGCGCGCGCGTGGGTCCGGCGAGCCGCGCAGCGCGTGGTACAGCGCCCCACGGATCGCCGAGCCCTTGTGCTCGTTCAGCCGGATCGGCGTCAGCACCTCGCACCGCACGCGCAGTTGGTTGACGTAGAACGTGTCCATGATATTCCCCTTGGTTACGGGCGGGCGTGCTGCACGCCCGCCCGTGCCACCTTCAGGATTCGAACCGTTCGTAGAGAGTATAGGTGCGCGACGAGCGCACCAGCCTGTAAGGCAGGACGACGTTGCGCAAGATCCGTTCCTTGCCAAGGCTCATCGACTTGCCGCTGTAGATGTTGATCTTTTCGAAGGTTGCCGTCGCCCCACAGTCGTCGAGCGCCTGCATGACACCGCCCGCCACGAACGGCGACGGCCCTCCTGGGTCCAGCCGCAGGTAGCTGTCGGGCAACCCTTCTCGCCACTGGGGGAGCTGGCTCAGTTGCACGAAGCCGCCCCGTTTCCCGAGGTAGTTGATCTGTGAGGCCAGGTTAGCAAGCACTTCCTGCAGTTCGGTGTCGTCGGTCTCGAACGCCAGGCGCAGCTCACCCTCCATCCATACATATTCTCGGAAGGCAATCGTCTTCCCCATCGGGCCTTGATCGGCGCTGCCCGGCAGAGCCGGGTTGCGGCGCAACTTCAGGATTTTGGCAAACAAGTTGGTAACCACCAGCCTGGAAGGCGGATCGAGCGCAAGGCCCATGCTGCGTAGCGAGGGCCAGAGCGCTTCCGCCCTCGGGCGTCCATAGGAGCGGCAGGCTGCGTCGACCAGGGCCATGCGCAGGGCGAACGGGCTGGGAACCAGCAGGCTCTTCGCACCTGACGACGTCGCCAGCGCACTCTTCAACGAGAACAGTGTAACCGGCCGGTAATCGGCGGTTAGCCACATGCTGGCCTCCTTGCCATCAGGCCGGATAGCGGAGCTTGAGCGGCTGTGTGGTCTGTACGAGCTGCGCCATGATCTCGGCAAACTGGCCAGCGCTGTCAAACGAGTAGAGAGACAGGGCGTCGGCGTGGAGCGAGTTGAGTGCCCTGTGGATGCGCTCCAGCTCCTCCCGGTATCTGTCGTCAAGGGGGCTCATGGTCGGAGCGGGCACCACGCGGCAGCTCGTAGCCACGATACCCTCCAGGCAGACAAGATGCGGGTTCTGCGTGCCGCGCATGGCGCCGTTCGGCTCGAGCAAGGTAAACATGACGCTTTCGAGCAGGGCCGCATGGCGCTTCTGGCGCTGCTCGTCGTCGACTGCGTAGCGCTGGGAGATGTCGTTGAAGCCGATACGCGCCAGCTCGAGGTTGAGGACCGCGCCATAGACACCGCTCGAAGCCGGCCGGTGGAAGATGGCCTGGCCCAGGTGGGCCTCGCGCCCTTCGTCGCTGGCGTCGGACTGCCGTTGCGCGCTGCCGCGCTCGGAGGCGTACTTGACGTGGAAGTAACTGTCGGTTGTCGTCAGGTTCGGTACCCCGACCACCCAGCTGAACTCGGCCACACTCTTACGCGGAATTGAGCGGTTGCCGGCTGTGATCAGGTTGCCCGCCAGATCGTCGAGCGCGCAACGTTGCAGCATCAGGTCGATGGCCTCAGCGTCGCTCTTGTTGCCGATGCTTGACCCGTATTCGACGTCGGCGCTGATGCGGTTGGCGTTGAACGTCTGGCAGGCCGCGCACAGAGGCAGGCCCCCACCGTCGCTGGCGAGGCGGAAGAGGTGCTCCGCCTGGATGTGCTTGAACATGTCACCTGAGATGGCGTTCACATTGTGCCGGCGCCCCGCCGCGTCGACGACGTTGACCATGCGAGTCTGAATCTGGTTGCCTTCGCCCCCTTCGTTGTTGAGGCTATGCATGTCGAGGGTAGCGCGTGCGGAGATCGACAGGGAATACAGTGGGATACGGCCAGACATGGGGTTTTCTCCTCTCTTGAGTCCTGTGCGTCGAAAGACTATTCTTCGTGTTCAGATGTTACCGCGTCGTCATCATCGGAAATCGGGATCGCCACTGCTTCGTCGGGCGTCTCCGCGGCGTCTTCTCCCCGACGAGGGGAGTGGCAGTAGCCGTACGCAACCAGCATTTTGCCGATCAGCTCCGAATCCCCACCGAAACGCTCGATGAGACGAGTGAGCTCTTCCAGATCGGTAGTAGCGATCGTGCGGCGCATTCGGCGGACGAGGTCGGGGGGAAAGCCGGCCGGGTAGCGCTTGGCCAGGTTCTCGCGCTCTTGGTCCGTTTCGGCGTTGTAGCTGAACACGAACTCGCACACGACCTTCATGAAGTCCTCGCGATAGGCCGCCTTGCGCATCAGGTCCTGTCCAAGGCCATAGCGCACGTCGTACAGTGGCTTAGGGGCCTTGTTCTGCGCCGAGAGTGCGCGAACCGTCTCCGCGACCACCGTGCTTTGTCTGATAGCATACGTAATGTGTTGAAAGCCGGGGTTTTCGAGGATCTCGGTGAGCTGTGGTTCAAGGTTCACGATCAACCTCCTCAGGTTTGCTTCAGTCAAGGGACGGACAAACGAGCGTGGTTGGCCCAGCCGGGCAAGCAGATACCCGCTGTAGTCGACGCCGAAGTCGAGAAAGGCGGCGAGGTCGTTACCGGAGAGAAAGTCCCGATAAAGTTGCAGGAGGCGATAGTCATCGCTGTGGGACTCATCGAACTGGCGCACGAGCTTCTCGTGCTCGTCAAGGGCGGCGAGAACGCCTGGGATATCGTTGTGCCCTCTGACCGGTAGCCATGATGGGAGGCCGATGAACGACAGGTTCATCGTGGCGACGGCATTGCCCAAGTCTTTGTAAAAGGCGCTGAAGAGGCCGGCGACGAGATCGTCGGGGCGGCCGCGGTGCACGAGTTGCATCAGCAAGTCGCCCGAACCGGGCTCGCTTGCGTGCTGCAGGAGCGCTCTGGTCAGCCGTAGTGCGGCCAGTACATCGCCGCGCACCGGGCTGTCCGGCAGGCTCATCGCCTGCTTGAACTTCGTCATGATTCGATCCGCCACTCCGACGTCGATGTCCCTTGGGGCAAGCGCGTAAGTCTTTCGATCTTTCGCGCCCCGCACCTGCCGCGTGATGGCCAGGCGATAGAAAGCCACGCCTTTCAGGTACTCTAGCAGCCAGAAGGAGTCGACGTTGTTCGGTGGTTGGAGGCGGTCGGCCTTGGCGCGGTTGTGCCCTTTGCCCTGGCTTGGGTTGAAGAGCTGGCCGGCGCCGGTCAAGGCCTTGATGTTCCAGCCCTGCGCTTTGTTGAGCCTGTCCCAGGCCGCCATGGCCGCCTTCTCCCCATTGGGAGTAGTGGCGAAAAGATCGAAGAGCAGCTGCATGACATCGGGCAGCGCGTCCTGGATCGTCCACCACTGGCATACCAGCTTGTTGTAGCCGGGCAGAGCCGCCGGGTTAATGGCCCGAAACACGTCCCAGTCTGGATGAATCGACTTATTCTCCAGCACAGCCAACTCCGGGTGTTGTTCACCCTTGCGCTGGGCCGTCAGGGCCTCCTTCGAGAGCCCCTTGCGGACTTCAAAGTACTCGGCCCGGCGGTCACGCTCGAGCCCGTAATCGACAAGCGACTCGGGGCTGTCTGGCAGGTCTGAGGGGCACTGGGCCCTGTTCTTCGGCGTCCGGATGAAAGGGATCGGCGTGTAGGGCCCGCACATCCTGGCGATCAGCGCGGGCGTGAGGGACGGGCTGCACTCCAGCTGGTAGTATGAGCCGCAGTCACGGACGTGCACTGCGGTCATGCGATCCGGAGCAGCGCGCTCGAGCAAGTGCAGCAGGACAAGCGCCATCCCCCCTGCCAGCAGCCCGTCCGCCAACGTATTGGCAGACTTGTCCACGTACAATGACTCGGTCACACGTCTTCCTCCTCTGAATCGATGCCCTCGAAGGGTGTCTTGCACTCGATCGGCTTTGAGGATGCTAGCGGTCACAGCACTCCAATATTGCTCCCCGCCGCGGTCCCTGCTTCGTCTGCGAGCCGTAACGCGCGAGCCAGCAGCACGTAGGCGATGAACTCGTCTCGTTTAGCGGCCCGGACCATCGCCCTTTCGAGCTCACACGGCACTGTCTCCGTCCGGACTTGCAGTCTCGTTCCTTTGAGAGACCGCCTGAGGTCGCGCGGCAGGAAGCGGCCGTCCGCCCGACCGCCTCGCCGCTGTCCGGCGCGAGCCTGAACACCTTACAATCCTTCGTGAACGGTCCGTGATGACGGGCGATTGCCGTCAGTGCCGCCCGGAAGACCGGCTCGTGATCACCCAGGCTGGCACCCAGGATTTCGGCCGCCGCGAACGCCCCCTCACCGGCGTGGGGCGGGCGTACGCCCGCGGCCTTTTCTGCCCGCCGGTGGCTTTCGTCCGCTGGGTTCCGATCCGTGTGGGCGTAGCACTGCCCCGCCGCCACGGGGCGCCCGATGGCCTGTTGGTAGCGAGCCACCCAATCTTGCCAGCCGCGGGTGAGCTTTCCCACGTCGTGCAGCAATGCTACCAGGAGCGCCGCCCGTTCGAGGGTGTTCTCCGGCCAGCCGGCCACACCCTCCAGGCGGCCCGCCGGATAGGCAAACTGGCCCCATATCTCACCTATCGCATCGTAAACTCGCCGCACGTGCTCCTCATACGTCTCCAGCCGGTAGCCATACGCCTGTCGCTCTTCTTCCGCGCTTGAGGCGATCAGCCGCGAGGCATAGCCCGTGCCCCGGTCTGGAACGAAGCCGAGCAGCGAGGTGTAGCCGGCTAGGAGCGGGTCGACCATGATCGCAGCGCTGCGTTCGGCCACCGTCTTGTCTATCGCCGGCAGCCATGCGTAGACGGACCGGCCATTTTCGTCCTTGTCGCCGCCGTCGAAGAGGCCCCAGACCCCCCAATTCTCTAGCCCCTCAGATTGAGCCCGTTCGCGCCACTCATCCACGAGTTTTGACACGCTGCCTGAGAACAGGCTGAAGCTCTCGTACGCGAATGGTTGTCCGGCGACAAGATCCGGGTCGTCGTGAACGATGACACGCCGTGATGACACCTGACGGATCAAATCTGCCGCCTCGCCCGAGTTCCGCTCGCCGTCCATTACTCGATGCATCCGCTCGCGATGGGTTGCCTGCCCGGCAGTCAGGCCCTTGACCGTGGCCCGGTCCGCTTCTCCGTGCACCGCCTGTACCAGCGCCTGCTCCTGGCTGAAGCGCAGGGCCTGGCCATCCAAGGAGTAAAGCTCGTTCCACGTGCGCCGGGTCTGCACCTGACCCGTGCCGCCGTAGGGAAGCGTCTTCTCCCGCAGGTCCAGAAGGTCTCCGTCCTTGTCACGTGCCTGGCTATAGATGTACACGTCCCCCGTCTGGCCTCTGTAGCGAGCGCAGCGGCCCGCTCGCTGCAGGATAGCGTTGGCCGGAGCCACTTCCGTGTGCATCTCCTGGCAGGTGATGTCCAGTCCGACCTCGATGGCCTGCGTGGCGACCACAATCCAGCGCCCGCTCTTGTCGCCCTTTTCGCCGAAGTGCGCCACGATCTCGCCTTCAATACGTCCGCGATCCGCAGGCAGGAACTGGCTGTGCAGCAGCCGAACTTCTATCCCCTGGCGTTGGGCCACCGGCTGGAGTGACTCGAAGAGGGAGCGCGTCGTGCCACCTGGTTGCAGACGACGAGCGTGCGCGTGGCCGGGCTCGCCAGCATGCAGTCGGCTGTCATCGTCCCATCGACAACATGGTAGCGGCGCGTCTTGTCCTGCGAGGGCAGCCGATCCATCTCATCCCGGGCCTGCTCGTCAGACGGAATCACCGCCGCGTCGAGGGCGTCTGCCAGTCCCTGCAACATGTCGGCCGAAAATGTCGCCGTCATCAGCAGGAATGGTGCGACACCGCGCAGTGCGCGCAGCATTTCGAGTGTGGTGGGCAGCGTTGAGTCGGGATCAAAGAGGTGGAACTCGTCGAACACGAGGTATGATGAAGCCACCGCCCCTGCGTTCAGGTTAGCGGACCGATAGGACAGACCGTATGGTGCAAGTAGAAAGCTGCTGAGCGCCTGATCGATGGTCGTGAAGACGATATCAGCCTCGAAGCGCGGGTCATCCGGGCGGTCGCCGGTCTGAACGCTTGCCCGAGCGGGCGTAGCCGGGTTGGCTGTCAGATCCGCGTGGAAGTTGCGGGCCAGGATGCGCATGGGAACGCAATACAGCATCTTCCGCGGGAAGGGCAACCTGTGCTCGCGGGCCAACAAGAATGGGAAAAGGGCCATCTTGGTTTTGCCCGCTCCCGTAGGCGCTTGCACGATAACGTTTCGTCCCGCAAGCAGAAGGCGTGCCGGCGCAATCTGGTAGTCTCCGTACGGGCCGGCAACGCTGAAGATGCGCGCGAACTCCGATCGCAGCATTTCGTCATCCATCACTCACCCTCCCCCCTTACCATTGCTCGCCCATGTTCCTCCCGCACCCGTTCCCTCAGCCACGCCGGCTCCTCCACCTCCACCCGGCAGCCATAGTACAGCAGCCAGCTCACCATCTCCGGCGTCACCCCGACCTGGAAACGCATCCGCACCCGCCCGTCGGGCAGCACCTCGCTCTCCTGGCTCTTGTGCCAGCGCTCCTCCGCCACCCAGCGCCCGGCCTCCGCTTCGAACAGCAGGACCACCTCCTCCGGCTCGCCGGCCGCCCCGCGCATCAGCCCCCAGCCGTCCCCCAGGTACCCATCCAGGTCGAAATCGGCCGGCAGCGCGTAGCTCGCGTCCAGCAGCTCAGCCTGCTTCACCCGATCGACCTTGAACTCCAGCACCGCCCCGCGCCGGTGATCGAAGGCGATCAGGTGCCACGAGCGCCCGTAGGCCATGATGTGGTAGGGCTCGACCACCCGCTCGTTGGCCTCGCCCTCGCGCGAGCCGGTGGCATACACGATCCGCACCTGGCGTCCCTCGATCAGCGCCCGGTGCAGCGTCGCCAGCATGTTCTGCCGATCGCTCTGCAGCGCCCGGCGAGGCAGCCTCTCGGTCGCCTCGCGCAGCAGCGGGCGGAACGCCTCCGGGAAGATCGACTCCAGCCGGGCGATCGCCGCCGCCAACTCGGCCGAATTCACCCCCGGCACCGTCTGCGCCGCCCTGGCCGCCGTGATCAGCGCCAACGCCTCCGAGAACGAATAAGCGGCCGTCGGCAGGTGGGGCAGCCACTCGAAGTAGTATCCCCGGCCGTGGCTGGCCAGCGGCAGACCCAACGCCCGGCGGATCAGCTCCAGGTCCCTGGTGATCATCCGTTCCGTCAGCTCGAAGCGCTCGGCCAACTCTCGGCGCGTCCAGCGGCGCGGCTCCCTCGCGATCACCTGGATGATCTGCAGCACCCGCGCGATGCGCCGGATCATGTCGTCACGACCCTCCCCCGCAAACGGCGAATAGCTCATGCGATCTCCCTTCTTCCTTCCTTGCCTGTGTCGCCTCCATTAAAGCAGGCACGCGGGACATGTCCGCTTCCCCCCGAAAGCGGATCGCGCCGATACCTTTTGCGATGGGATCAAGAAGCTGTTGCCTGTAACCAAGGGGTGAACGGCCATCTGCGCATCTCGTCGTCGAGCGGGCGCCGCCGGCCAGGTCGGCCGGGCGGCGCCATCGGTTCCGTTCTTGTCAATCGTGGTCGAGTCGGTAGGTCGAAGGAGAGCGGCCGGCCGCATAATAGCACATGCGAGCGCAGACCGCAACGCGCTGATTAGGGCCGAGTGCGGTTCAAGGTTTCGCGCAAGAGGCGGCCGTCCGGACCACGAAATTCACGAAAACCAACCGAAAAACGCGAAAGCGCTCGCCTCTGAGCAGCGTTCTGAGCGCGGGCGGGACGCGCCGGGTCCGGCTTGCGTGCCCTTGCGCGTCGTTTTCGCGACTGTCGCGGCCAAGACGCACAGCACGCGCAGAAACGTGAGCCGCACTCCCCGCCCTCAGGGCGGGGAGTGCGGCTCGTCGAATTGCTCACGTAATCGCGCACCCGCACGAGCTGCCCCGGCTGCGCACTCACCTCGTGCCTTCCCCGGTGGTCTTCCGCAGTGAAGGTCTGGCCGGCGGTAGGTCGCGATCATGATGCCGTCGGTTGTCGTTTTGCTGTCGAGTAGCCGGCGGGCGGCGGAGGCGCCACCACCGGGGAAGAGGCGACGGCCCGAGCCCAGTACCAACGAGTGGATCAGCAGCGGGTACTCGTCGACGAGGTTGGCCCGCATCAACGACTGGGGCAGCACTCCGCTGCCCATCACCGCCAGATCCCTGCCCCGCTCCTGCTTGAGCCTGGTCACGGCCTCGGCGGCGTCACGTCTGAGGAGCGTGGAATTGATCCACGCCAGCGGTTCAGAGAGCGTCGTCGATGCAACATACTTCTGCATGTTGTCGAGCCTCGCCGAGATCGGGCGGTAAAAGGTTGCCTTCGGCTGAAGATCATCATCAAACAAAACCGAAAGCGAACCGTCTGCATCCTTGGCCAATGGGGGCCGCATCTCAGCCAGCCAGTCCTCGCTGTTACGCACGGCGTTCGCCTTGCGCACCGGGTGTCTGAGCCCAATCGCATCGGCCGCCGTCTTGCCCAGGGGATGGCCCAGCGCCGTCATGACCAATGCCACCGCCTGTGCCAGACGTCGCGCGACCCTGACGCTTGGGCAATCTTTGGCTCATCTTCGGCCTAGCGATCCGCCATAACGAGTGGTAGATACACGTCGGATGCAGCCAGTTCGCAAGGATCCAGGGCCAGGCAAATGCGGGCGCCGCGTGCTAGCCCAATGACATTCTGGTTCATCTGATCGCCCGACGAAACCGACAGGGCCTCTGCCTTGTCCCAGGTGATCAGGCTCGAGGAACCGCTGCTTCCAGTGGCCACGAAAGTAATTGTGGCAAGCCGGGCAGAGTCTCGGATTGCTTGCAGCGAACTCGACCCGATTCCCAGCACAAGGCCCGCCGACCCCGTTCCTGGATCGAGCAGCAGCTCTTCAAGCGTCACTAGCTGTGGAAGTTGGGCGGTGTTCGGCGCAAACTCGATTGCCCGGAGAACAGCGGGGTCATAGTTCACTTTAAGGACAGCCGAACTAACCGCATGGCTGTCTGGCTGCATATCGAGAACCACGTCGAACGTGAAGGAGTCGCCCGGGAGCACAATGGCCGATGAGGGTGTGATAGACAGTCGAGCGGACGCAGAGATGTCGTCCGCTGCCGGCGGTGGGGCGTTACCACGGGCGGTGCCGTGGGAAACGAGGACGAGAATCAGAGCGAAACCAAGCCGTGCGAGCTGCCGGTGCATTTTCCATCCTTCATAGCGTCCACCACCTGACCGCTTGATCGCTGTCACCTACGACCCCCGTTGGATCGATATGACCCTCATCCATGTATTGTAGTCGGTCCCGTTCACATGGCCATCATCGTTGAGATCAGCGCCTTGCTTCTTGATTGGGTCCGCGCAGTTCTTCGGAGGACCCAAGTCTGAGAAGCAGTCTACGATGTTATTGTAGTCTGTGATATCGATCTTGCCGTCTCGGTTGGTGTCTCCCACTCTGAGGCCGGCCGGTCCGATGTTGTAGCGATTCCCATTTGTGATCGCCAGGGTCGCGACCGTCTCTCTCAATGTGAAATCGAGGTGCGCCTTGACGATGTAGACGTCTGTTGACCAGCCGGTCCCAAGGTCAAGGCTTCCGGTATAGATGTCTGCGCCAGAGTCGTATTGGACCATTGTCTGGCCTGCATATGCAAGTTGCCCGGCTAAATTGTATATGTCGACCGACAGAGGTCGTTGTGGGTGCACAGGAGTGGGTGAGATGATTCGCCCGTAATTGACCGGGTCACGCGCAAAAATAGTGAAGCTGAGCCCCGTACCGTCGGCGTCAAACCAGTCCCCGATCACTTTTGTCTCACCGGCGCGGCGCCAGGCCTGGTCCGTGAAGGTGAGCGTCCATCCTCCGGCGCCCAGGCTGCCTGTGTTGGGAAATCCCCAATGGACATGAAACCAGTTGCTACCCTGTGATGCCCATCCGCAGTTCTCGGAGAACGAGCCCGTCTTCAGTTGCCCAATCTCCTGAAATTGAGAGAACGAGCGCCCCACGTACAGGCTTGCAGAGTTCAGCAAGTGGGTGTACATGAGATCACCGACACGGATCGCCGTGGAGGTCGCGCCGGCAGATGGAGTACATTGATAGCTGATGGTGCCGGTTTGCGATGCGCGCAGACTGTTCGGCGCATGCCCCGCTGCCGTATTTCCATCGGAGAGGAAGTCGACTGCCTTCCAACCGGATACAACCGACGGGAACCCGTTATCATGCACGCCTTCCGCGCCGTAGTACATCTGGGTGCCAGGCGCCCACGGAAATGCGTACAGGCTAGCAGGAGACTGCAGGCCGGACGGTTTTCTTGTGCTATCGAGATCTGCTTTTGCCGTAGCGGAGAGCAAACGATCAGGAATGGCTTCAATTTGCGCGGCAAATGCCTCGGTCCCTCGGACAGCGCCCACCCAGATCTGATCCGGGCTTTGCTCGAGTAGTAGCAGCCCGAACCAGACGCCGTTATCCTGAATGTTCCAGGTCTGTGCATTTGCCAACCCATCCAGGCCGACAACGGAAATAAAGAGGCGGCCGTCGAGCGGCCGGGTGTCGGTGACAGCGTAGGCATCGGCCTGTTCGACCGGTCCTTTAGCTAATGCTGCGACAACAGCTTGTTCGATCTCAGTGCTTGTCGCGACCGTACCGGGAATGAGGTGTATTGCTTGCAACGATGGAAGTGGAGGATTGGCACTCGCAGGAACACCTGAAGCAAGTATACTTCCAGGAGATATCGCTCCGAGGAGCAGCATCGTGCCGGCCATCAAAGTAACAAAGCCGCTAACTGGTTGCTTGGTGCGCCGCATTGCGCAAACCTCCTGTTCCTTTTACCGAAAGGTCCTGAGCGTCACCGCGTGAAGATGAGACAAGCGGCTTCCCCGCTCCGTGCTGCACGGCGGGAGTGGACGTCAAAAGTGCCCACGGGACCCATATGGATTGGAGGGGAAGACCACCGAGCCCAGGTTCGCTCGGGCGATGCAGTATCTATCCGCCCGCAACCCGCGTATGGGTGGCAGAAACATGGTGGAAGTACGGGAAGTGACGGTAGTCTAGCGCTCCTCGGGGTTTCTGTCAAATGGTATGGGAAAAGGGAGTGCGGTTCAAGTTTTTGCGTAGGGAGGTAGAATAGGGCGAGTGATTAAGTGGAGGGTGCCGTGAAGCAGGATTTTGATGCGAAGTGGGACGAGTTGGCCGAAGAAGTGATGAGCGGGATGAAGGAATGGCGTTTACAGCATCCCAGGGCGACGCTGCGAGAGATCGAGCAGGCGCTGGATGAACGCTTGGGCAAGATGCGGGCGCGGATGTTGCAGGATGCGGCGTTGGCCAGCGCTGCGGCAGACATTCAGGCCGCTGCCGAGGCCGAGCGGCCGGTATGTCCCGAGTGGGGGGCGCCGTTGGCGGCGCGGGGCAGCGGGGTGCGCCAACTAAGCACGTAGTATGAACAGACGTTGGCCCTGGAGCGCAGCTACGGCGTCTGTCGCGAGTGCGGGGCAGCGTTTTTCCCCCTGGATGACGAACTGGGCTTGCTGCCCGGCATGCTGACGCCGAGTTTGCAGGAAGATCTGGTGCGTCTGGGTGCGTGGATGCCCTTTGCGCGGGCCAGCCAGGAGTTGCAGCATTTCCGTCGGGTGGAGGTTTCCCGGCCAGTGGTGGAGCGGATCACCGAAGCCGCCGGGGCCGCCTACGTGGACGTGCAGACGGCCGAGCGGATCAAACGGGAGTTACCTCCGTCACCGCCGGGTCCGGCCAAGCAGTTCCTGAGCGTGGATGGGGCCATGGTGCCGGTGGTGGGAGGCGAGTGGGCGGAGGTCAAGACCCTGGTGATCGGCGCGGTGCAGCCTCCGACGGTAGTGCGCGGCGAGCCGGTGGTGCAGACCACGCAACTCTCTTACTTCTCGCGGCTGGCGCAGGCCGGGATCTTTCAGGGCCTGGCTTTGGTCGAGACCCAGCGCCGCGGGGTAGAGACGGCCGGGCTGGTGGCGGCGGTCACCGATGGGTCGGAGTGGTGCCAGAAGTTCGTGGATCAGCACCGCTCGGATGCGGTGCGCATCTTTGGACTTGCCGCACGCCGGGGAGCACTTGAACGGCGTAGGGCAGGCGGCCTTCGGGGAGGCCCGTGTCGAGGTCCAGCAGTGGCTTGAGCAGCAACTGCACCAGCTCAAACACCACGGCCCGCAAGCGGTTCTGCGCGAAGTGCGCCGGCTGATGACAGAGTGCCCAGAGCAGGCGGCCATCGCGGGGGAATTGGCCTACCTGGAGAAGCGGCAGGAGCACATGGACTACCCGGCCTACCGGGCCCTGGGGCTGCCGCTTGGGGACGGCGCTATCGAGAGCGGCAACAAGCTGGTGGTGGAGGCCCGGCTGAAGGGCAGTGGCATGCACTGGGCCGGAGCGCATGTCGACCCGATGCTGGCCTTGCGCAACGTGGTGTGCTCCGACCGCTGGGACGAGGCCTGGCCGCAGATCAGCCGACAACTCCGTCAGCAGGCCCGTCAGCACAGCCTGGCCCGCCGGGCACGGCGGCGCCAGCTCGCAGCCGCTAGGCCGGCGACGCAGAGCGCGCCTCCTGCTGCGGGGCGCTCCAGCGCAACCGACTGAGATAGCGCCGGCCGCCAGCGCCACGGTCCGAGCGGAGGCGACTCAAGTTCTGCCCACGCCAGACACGCCGCCCAGCGCCTCGGCAAGCGGGCCGCGACGCCCGGCAGCCAATCGTCCCTGGCGCCGGATGCCGATTGCCCGGGCGCGCTTCAAGCCGCCCACGTCAGACGGCGCCGCGAAAACTTGAACCGCGCCACCGGCTTTCCCAGACCCGCACACTGGCAAACTGGTGAATCCGCGGGCCTTGCGCTCCCTCGGCCACCGTCAGGACCTGCCAGTCCGCTGGCAGCAGGCTGGCAGCGACCGCTGGCACACTCTGCGCTCCGGGCGCACCGGCCACCAATTGGAGCTGGCTGGGTTTGCGACCGCGTCCCGACCAGGCAGGGATTGCCACCTCAGCCGGTTGGCTAAAGACGTGCGTCGTGCTTGGCACCTCCAGCAGATAGCGCCAGCCTTCCGTATCCAGCGTGTCACGGAACGTGGGCACTTCACCGTAGCCCGAGTCGGCCGTGATCCACTCCGCCTTCAGGTGGCCCGCTTGACGCGCACGACGCAACAAGGCCAGCCCCAATTCGGCCTTGGTCTGATACCCGATCGCCTCGGGCACCCCGGCTGCCCGGCAGCGCGGGCGATCATTAGTCCATTCCCTGGGCAGGTACAGGGCCTTGTCGACCAGAGCGTGCCCCTGCTCCGAAACATATTAGGGCCGGCCCCCGCTCGCCCCCCGCAGTCTCTCGTCGTGCCATAGGGCCGTTAGTGCCGTTAGGGCTGTTAATCTGGGGGGTGTTTGAAGTGACCCCCCAGAACTGGACATTTCTGGGTAGCATAAATAGCGCAGCGCCTCATCCCCAGGTGTGGCGCCCTACCGCCCTGCGCCAGGCCCCGATCCCGGCCGGTAAATCTTACCACCTGCCTCGAGCCCGGGCGCATTGCCGCGGGTGGCCCTCAACCGGCCCCAAAAAACGTCGCGCCATGTTTCGCTCTGTTTCGGTACGACGGAACCACCCGGGGTTTTCCCGAGGTCGATCCCCGGCAGTTCTGCCCCATACCCCCGTGCGGCAGGCGCATCTCGCGCCTGCCGCAGCATCCGGCTGCCGTCGACGACTCGCGCCAACGGATGAACCGGGCCGACGTCACCCAATCACCCCATCGACCTTCGTGTCATTCGTGTCACTTCGCGTCTCCGCGTTCCAGAGGCCGCCACCGTCACCCCCCTCCAGCGCCGCCGCCCGCCGCGCGCACTTCTCCCACACCTGCACGTAGTCCTCCGCCGAGCGGAAGAGCGGCCCGAAGTCTTCGATCGCCAGCCCCTGGTTGCGCATGTCCTGCAGGAAGTCCGGCAGCAGGCCGTAGTGCGCCATCCCGTCCAGGTTGATGTCGAAGTCCCGGCGCGCGCCCGCCTGGCAGCGCACCAGCGGCGGGTTGTCGCCGGCCAGCGCCTGCCACTTCGCCCAGATGCCGCCCATCTTGGCCGCCCAGTCCCGCACGTGCTCTCCCTCCTCTTCGCCCGCTTCCAGCCCCCGCCGCACCAGGTAGGCCGCCCGCTGCTCCGCCGGCCAGTGGTGCACCGGCCCGCAGCGCGCGAGCAGCCCCCTCTCGCCGCCCCGCTCCTCATCCTCGCCGGCCAGCAGGCCACGCGTGATGTTGTCGATGTTGTCCTGGCGGAAGAGCATGTGCACCGCGTTGTCGGCCGTCACCAGGCTGAGCTGCGGGAAATCGTGCCTGCCGTGCCGGTCCGACCACGGATTAAAGCCGGCCGCGTACTGCGCGATCCCCTGCCAGATCTCGCGCTCCTCCTTGTCGTAGGCCCCCGGGCCGCTCTCGTCGAAGCGGTGCCAGCGATAGTCGACGATCGGCCCGGCGTAGCGCACCCCGTTCACCTGGCCGTCGATCTGCGCCCGCCGCACGGCCTCGCGGCGCGCGTCGCCCCGCGCCCCGTAGCCGGCGAAGGTGCCGAAGCGCGGCGCCGGCAGACAGGCCGCCCCGTTGATGTCGCTCCCTATCGCCACGCCCCGCCCGCCCATCTTCTCCACCGCGTACAGATAGCCCGCCGCCCACGAGGTGCTCGATCCGGCGCAGGGCCGCGGCACCTTGCTACCGAGGGCCGGCGCCACTGCCGAGAGGTTGACCACGTCGCCCTGGTTCAGGATCGGCGCCACCACTCCGCCCAATCTTCCTATGCGCTCGACCTGGTCCGCCCGCTTGGCAGCCTCGTGGCTCACCTTGTGCACGTCGGCGGTCCCGTACTGCCCGATGCCGTGCGGCCCGAACTCGACGCTCGCGCTGAAGGTCAGGTCGCGGAACCAGGTGTGCGAGGAGATGACCGGGTAATCGTGCGCCTCGGCCATGTCCAGCACGCTGTCGGTCGCCTTCTGCGACATGTGGTCGACGTCGATGATCATCCCGCGCCGCATCATCTCCTGCAGCAGGATGATGCCGTAGATCGTCAGGCCGCGCCGATTGGCATGGCCGCGACCGCTGGCGACGTGCTCGACGGCCTCCACCAACTCGTCGATGCCCGGTACGTGGCGGATCAGCGAGCCACGGCTCATCGCCGCCGGCTTCGTCAGCGGCTTGCCCTCCGACACGATGATCCGCTCGACGTCGTCCTTCATGTCTGTGCCGTCGTGATCGATCCGGTAGCGGATGCCCGTGTCCCAGGCGTCCTCGACCTCGTAGTGGCGGCCGGTGACAAACACGTTCAGCACGTCCAGGAAGCGCATGTAGATCGCCGTGCCGCCGAAGGCGTTGTCGGTCAGGTGGATCGGCGTGATCTGGCGGATGCCCAGCCCATACAGCCAGTCCAGCTCGTCGCCGATCAATTGGCGCGCCCGCTCGGGGTCGGCCTGGCACAGCTCCTCCAGGTCCTCGGAGCGGTGCCAGTTGCCCAGCGAGTCGACCTCCACCCCCAGCACGATCGCCAGGCGGTTGGCGCCGACGATGCGGCGCGCCTCTTCCGGCGAGTAGGCGATCTGCATCCAGCCGCAGCCCGCACCCCCGGCCTGCTCGTCCAGGTCGGCGACCATCTCCTTCATCGCCGCCGCCTGCCGCTCGATGGCGTGACGGTCGTCGGTTGGTAAATTCGGGTTGGTGCGCGTGCCGAGCAGCTCGTTGTTCACCGCCAGGCAGGTGATCAGCCGCAGACCGCCCTGGTAGGCGCGGTAGATCCAGTCAATGTACGCCTGCTGATGGACCAGGGTCGTGAAGCGAGGCCAGATGATGAAGTCCGGCCAACCGCCGCCGGCCGGATGGCCGAACTCGGGATTGACGTCGATCAGGCCGCCGTGGATCGGCTCGCAGGATGGCAGCGCGTAGGGCAGCCCCTCCGCGCCGGGATGCTCACGGTCGTAGACTCGTCCCCAGAAGGCGTTGCCACCGAACGAGGTGTGGGCCATCAGGTGGGCGTGCAGGTCGGCGAAGCCCCATAGCTCGCTGCCGGGCTCGACTTGCCAGTAGTCGCCGCCGAGCGGGACGCGCGGGGTCGGCGAGGCCGATGGTGCAGTGACGGTCATGCTTAATCTCCTTGTGCCGATGGTCGTCGCGCGTGCGCGCCGGGGCAGGTGACGCAGCGCGCGCTCTGGCGGATGAGAGTGTAACAAGTATAACACAAACCGGTCCAAGCGGCCGCGCGCGCTGCGTGATCGCGAGGAGCGCCGGCAGGGGATTCTCCGCCTGATTGGTGTATAATGTGCGCAATGCACTGGCAATACTCCCCCTACGCGCCGCCGCTGCTGTTGTCGGCCGCCGTCTCCCTTTATCTGGCTCTGCAGGCCTGGAGACGGCGGCCGGCGCGAGGCGCGCTGCCGATCAGTCTCCTGATGCTGGGAGTGCTGGAATCATCCCTGGCCTACGTGATGGAGCTGGTGAGCGCCGATCCCGCCGCCATGGTCTTCTGGGCAAAGGTCCAGTACCTGGGTTTCCTCAGCCTGCCGGCGCTCTGGCTGGCTTTCGCCCTCGAATACACCGGCCGGAGCTGGTGGCTGACCCGGCGCAACGTCGCCCTCTTGACGATCGAGCCGCTGCTGACGCTGCTGATCCTGTGGACGAACGGGCTCCACGGCTGGTTCTACCTGGACGTCCGCCTGGACACGAGCGGGCCCACCACGCTGCTCGCCCTCACCTACGGGCCATACTTCTGGATCCAGGGCGCTTACACCTACCTGGTCGTGCTGGCGGCCACTTCGCTGATCTTCCGTGAGTTTATCCAGCAGAACCGCGTCTATCGCCGCCAGACGCTGGCCGTGTTGGTGGGGGCCGTCGTCCCCTGGATCGCCAACGCCGCCTACCTGCTGCACCTGAGCCCGCTTCCCCGCCTCCACCTCACCAGCTTCGCCTTTACGTTGTCGGGCGCAGTGCTCGTTTGGGCGCTCTTCCGCTACCGCCTGCTGGACCTCCTGCCCGTCGCGCGCGCCGCGCTGATCGAGGGCATGGAGGACGGGGTGATCGTCCTGGATGCGCAGGAACGCGTGCTCGACTTCAACCAGGCTGCCCGGCCGCTTATCAACCGGGCGTTGGCCAACCCGATCGGCCGGCCGGCGGAACAGGTCCTCATCGGCTGGCCGGCCACGGCCGGCCAGCACCGCGGCCGTGAGGGCGCGTGCAGCGAGTTGGCCCTGGCCGGGGACGGCGGCACGCGTTACTACGATCTGCGCAGCTCGCCCCTGTTCGGCCACGCTGCCCAACTCACCGGCCGGCTGTTGGTGCTGCGGGACATCAGCGACCGCAAGCGGGCCGAGCAGGCAGAACAGGAGCAGCGCGTGCTGGCGGAGGCGTTGCGCGACGCCGCGGCCAGCCTCGCCAGCACGCTCGACCTCGACGGCGTCCTCGATCGCATCCTCGCCGCCGCCGCGCGCGTGGTCCCCTACGATCGGGGCGACGTGCTGCTAATCGAGGGCGACCTCGCCCGCAGCGTGCGCGTGCAGGATCACAGCGGGGTGGGCCCGCCGGAAGCGGGATTGGGCACGCCGCTCAAGATCGCCGAGACGGCCGATCTGAGTCACATGCAGGCGACGGGCCAGGCAGTGGTCATCCCCGACACCCGCCGTGACCCGGCCTGGGTCGTCATGGGTCACACCACCTGGGCCGGCTCGTACGTCGGCGCGCCCATCCGGGTTAAAGGCAAGACGGCCGGCTTCCTTGGCCTCACCAGCCGCACGCCCGGCTTCTTCTCGACCGTCCACGCTCAGCACCTGCAGGCCTTCGCCGACGATGCCGCCGTCGCCCTCGAGAACGCCCGCTTGTACTCGTCGCTCGAAGGCACGAACCAGCGGCTGCAGGTCGCGCTGCGGGCCAGGGATGAGATGGTACAGAACGTCTCCCACGAGCTGCGCGCCCCGCTTACCCTGCTGTTCGCTCACCTCGAGCTGCTTGGCGAAGGGGTGATGGGCCCGCTGAATGAGCTGCAGCAGCAGTCGCTCGAGGTCCTACAGGCACAGACGGCCAGGCTGCAGTTGATGGTCGAGCGCCTGCTCGTCCTACAGAGCTTTCACCCCGGCCAGTTGCGGCCGACAGAGCTGGACGTAGCGGGCTGGCTGGAACGGACGGCCGATGACTGGAACACCCGCAACCCCCAGACCCACGTCGTCCTGCAAGTCCAGGCGCCGGACCCGCTGCCCCTGGTGTCGGCCGACGAGCGTTTCCTGCACCAGGTGCTCGACAACCTGCTGGAGAATGCCGCCAAGTTCAGCCCGCTCGGCAGCCCGGTCGAAGTGCAGGCCCACGCCGAGGCCGGCCGGGTGGTGATCGCCGTTCGCGACCAGGGGATTGGCATCCCGGTCGATAAGTTGGGGCAGGTGTTCGAGCGCTTTTACCAGGTGAACGGCGGCATCACCCGCCCTTTCGGCGGCATGGGCATTGGGCTGTCGCTCTGCCAGCGGATCGTCGCCGCCCACGACGGGCGCATCTGGGCGGAGAGCGCCGGCGAAGGCCGTGGCAGCGCCTTTTGCTTGTCTCTGCCTGCCTTGCCTGCTGAAGGCGCCGGCGAAGCGGCGGCGCGGCTCGCCTAGCCGGCGGGCGAAGGAGAGATCGCTTGGCACAGATCCGGCCCTGGTTCATGCCCTGGCGGCACCCGGTACACGAGCGCCTGACGGCCGATGCCGCGGCAGCGCTGGGTTTTGCCCCCGCCGACGTCGAGACGCTGCTGCAGGGCACCGTCGACAACGACCTATGTGCCAGCCCGCTCGGAACGTACCGGCGCCACTGGGCGAACGACGCCCAGCCAACGCACTGCCTCAGGAAACGGGAACACACCGGCCCAGTCGCCGATCGCCAGGCCCTGGCCGCGGCGACGGACTTCGTGCTGCAGGCGACCCTGGCGGCCTGGGACGCGCAGGCCGCGGGCCAGCGCCGGCGCGCGCTCTTCTGCGCCGGCAAGGCGCTGCACGCCGTGCAGGACAGCTACTTCCACGCCGATCGGGATTACGCCGGCGGGGGCGACATCACCCACGTTCGCGCCTACATCGGCCCGCAGGCAGATCACGACGCTGCGGTCGACGCCGGCTGGGACAGGCAGGGCCGGCCCAGCATCCAGTACCGCGAAGCGGCGCGGGCCAGCCTCGACTATCTCCGTCTGCTCCAGCGCGCCTTCGCCACGCCTGGCCGCGACGCCGTGGCCGTCCTGCTCACCGCGTTCTGCGCCGTCCACTTCCGCCTGCGCCCCACAGAGCGCGCCTGACAGCCGATCTTCCTCGTTCGCCTGCGCTTCCCTGGCCGGGTGTGACTGACGGCCGGGGCCCCGGAGCACTTGGGTTCACCTGGTGTTTACAGAATGACGTACGGGCTGATCTGAGGGCTCGAATGCCGAGCGGGCTGATCCGACCGCCGGCTGGCTCGGTGTGTGGATGGCGCGCCGGGCTGGCGCGCGGCGCGCCGGGCTGGCGCGCGGCGCGCCGGAAGATCCTTCACTGATGCTTGCCGCAACGTTGGTTGAGTGGGGGGCGCCGTTCAGGATGACCGGCTGAGAGTGCTGCAACGGGCGCATGGCGCCCACTGCCCCCGCCGATTGCTGGCCCCGCCGATCCGTGCCCCGGCCCTTGCCTATCCCAGCCCGATCGTCACTTCGAGCGTGCTGCCGGCCCGCACCGTGACCGGGGGCATGAGGGTGATGTCGACGGTGTCCCCCTGGACGACGGCGCTTGACGGCTGTGGCCCACCGTCGAGAGCGACGACGATGGAGCCGGGCGCTGCTCCCGAGGGCAGGCGGTAGCGCATGTGCGCGAGCACCAGCTCGCCCGCGCAGACCTCCCAGCGAACGTGCTGCGCGCCGTTCTGCCCGGTCTGCGTCTCTCTGCCCTGCCGGGTCTGCGTCACGCTGCCCTGCCGGGTCTGCGTCACGCTGCCCCAGCCGCTCGGCACGCTCCAGGGGCCGCTGAAGTCCCCGGGCTGCCAGCGCGGCGCCAGTTCGATGCTCTGGCTGACGCCCGAATAGCGAAAGCCTTCCAGCGCCAGCAGCACTGCCCAGGCTGCCATCGAGCGGGCGTAATGGTGGCCGCACTCCTGCTCGTTCCAGGGGTCCCGCCGTACGCCGTCGTAGCGCGCCCGCAGGTCGGCGGTCACGCTCAGCCCTTCCTCGATCAGGCCCTCGTAGATCAGATGCGCCGCGGCCTGGTACTCGAAGCCGTTCATCACCTCGCTGAAGTAGGGGAAGGGCACCCTGGGCCGGTTGCCGTGCGGCCAGCTGCACAGCAAGAGCGCGCGCTCGTCGTTGAGGACGAAGGTGCGCATCACGTTGACGTGGTCGTAGAAGTCAGCCGGCCGGTTGTAACGGTAGATGGCGGCCAACGCGGAGCGGATGTGGCCCGGTTCGAGCAGGTGGCCCAGGCCCACGACGTGAGCGAAGTATTGGCCCACCATCTGGTCTATCAGGCAGCCGTCCCCGACCTGGTAGTCGGGGTCGGCCAGGTCCGTCTCGCCCATGCCGACCCGCAGTTCGGGGCGTGTGGCTCCGAGCGACGGCGGTACCTGGATCTTCTGCACGTAGTACTCGCCGTTGAAGAGCTGATCGTCGATCCACTTCGAGCCGCGCCCGAAGAGGTCCCGGCAGCGTGCGGCGAAGGCCGGGTCGCCGCCTGCCCTGGCCATCTCCTCGCCCGCCCGCAGCGCGCCCAGGTACCAGACGCTCATCATCGGGTTCGGCCCGTAGAACTCGACGTCGTAGGTGTTGTGCTGGATGCCCTCCATCACGCCGTCCTGGTCTGCATCCCAGCAGCCCGGCAGCCAGGCATACTCGAGCAGCGAGCGAATCGAGGGCCAGTTGTCGGCCAGCCAGGCGTTGTCGCCGCCGAGCTGCCACTCCCGGTAGCACTTCATCACCACGCCCATCTGGCCGTCCGCCGCCGCGCCGCGCCACGGCTCCTGCGCCAGCGGCAGGCGGATGCGGAAGATGTTCTGGCCGGTCTCGGCCAGGCCGGGCCCCAGCTCGGCTCGGCGCATGCTGCGCGCGAGTTCCGGGAAGAGGAAGGCCGTGGTCTGTTCGTAGTTCCAGACGTGCGTGCACGAGCCGAAGCAGCAGCCCCGGTCGTCGGCGCAGCCCTCGAAGCCGAAGAACCCGCCGTCGGCGGTGCGGAAGCAGGTCTGGCTGCGCAGGGTCGAGGCGTTGTTCAGGGCCGCCTCCTTGACTACCTGGGGCAGGTTGCTGCCGGCGAACAGGCGCGTGAAAGCCAGGCTGTCGGCCTCGAGCTGCGGAAGCTGCGGTGCGACGCGCTCGACGACCTCCCAGGCATCCTGGTAAAGCCTGCCATAGTAGTTGCCGACCCAGCCGCCCTCGGCGTCGACGGTTTCCCAGCCGCAGCCCGTGGCCGTGCGGTGTGGGAAATGCCAGGCGATCAGGAACGTCAGCGCGACCTCGCCGCCCGCCGGAACGCTGCAGGCGGTGGCGAGCGAGCCGAACTGGCCGGAGTTTTCGGCGCTCGGCGCCGGGTCGGCCGTGTCGTCGAGCCGCCCGTCTGCGCTGAAGTCGTCCCAGAAGCTGAGCAGGTGGCGGTTCCAGCGCGTCTCGCCCCAGGCACGCTTGAGGGTCACGTCCCCGGCGATCGCTGCCAAGGCCATGGTGCCGTCCTGGGGAGTGCGGGCCTTGACCCGCTCGGAGCGCATCAGGAGGCCCCGCAGCGGCAGGCCGTCAACCTCGGCCACGCGTGGGTCGTTGACGTTGCCGCCCAGCAGGTGGCCCAGGCTGCGCAAGCCGTAGGAAATGAGCGGCCCGCCCTCCGCCTCGTGCCCGATGAAGTTGTAGAGATTGCCGGCCAGTGAGGCCTCGACCGGCGCCGGGCCGGGGTTGATCAGCACGTAGCGCAGCACGGCCACCGGCAGGCTCGAACGATCGACGTCGAGCGGGATGAACGGGTTGAAGGCCTCGAGACGCACCCTCAGCGGGCACGCGGGGTCGCTCAACGTGTAGCCGGCGAAGGGATAGGCGGCGTCGAGGGTGACGTCACGCATGCGCGGTAGGCCGGCCCCCGGCGGGGTGGCGCCGAAGGCACCGCTGTACGGCGGCCTGAGCACGCCCTCGAGCACGCGGGTAGAGGGCGCTCCTCCGGCGGCCTGGGCGCGCAGGACGAAAAAGCAGTAGGGCGGGTCGAGCCCCTTGTCGGGCCGGTTGAAGAGCTCGAAGTCCTTCAGTTCGGCGCGTCCGCCGAGCGAGATGCCTCCGGTGCCGATGCCGGAGAGTGGGAAGCCGATGTTGCGCAGGTTCTCGCCCGAGTAGTGGTTGAGGACCGGCCACTTGCCGGATTGATCGGCCATGATGCCTGCCTTTCGCCGGTGCATGGATCGTTCAGAACGATACCGATTGTACCACAGGGTTGCTCACTCCATGCCTCGCCGATTGTGCAGCCTGGCTTACGCGCCCGGCCGGGCAGCCGCATGATAATGATTATGCTATCACACTCGGTAAAAGGAGCCAGTATGCGCATTGGGATCATCGGAGCGGGGAAGATCGGCGGTACCCTGGCCAGGTTATGGGCGCAGGCCGGGCATGAAGTCGCTCTAGCCAACTCGCGCGGGCCCGAGTCACTGGCAGGCCTGGTCGACGAGATCGGATCAAGGGCGCGCGCTGCGACGGCCGCCGAGGCGGCAGATTTTGGGGAGGTGGTGCTGCTGGCCGTCCCGTTCGGCGCCTACGAGAAGCTGCCCTACGAGCACATGCTTGGCAAGACGGTCGTCGACGCGATGAACTATTACCCGGAGCGCGATGGCCAGATCGACACCCGGACCTTCACCTCCAGCGAGCTGGTATCCCTGCGCCTGCCGGCCGCCCACCTGGTGAAAGCCTTCAACACCATGAACTACGAGACGCTGGCGAACGAGGGCCGGCCGGACGCCCCGCTCGACGACCGGCTGGTGATCTTCCTCGCCGGCGATGACCCGGATGCCAAAGCGATGGTGGCCGGCCTGATCCAGGAGATCGGTTTCGCCCCGGTCGACACCGGCTCGCTGCACGATGGCGGCCGCAAGCAGCGGCCAGGCTCGCCAATCTACAACCGTCCCATGCGTCCGGGGCAGGCCAAACCGCTGCTGCCCGGAGCTTAGGCGCGCACCGACCGGTTCCCCCGCCTGGGGCGTTGGCTCTAGGCCTGGCTGGCGCGATCGAGCGCGCGGTATTCCTCGGCAGTCAAGCGCAGCCCTGCCGCCTGCACGTTCTCTTCCAGATGCTTGACCCGGCTGGTGCCGGGGATTGGCAGGACGACTGGGGCGCGCTGCAGCAGCCAGGCGATGGCGACCTGGGCGGCGGTGGCGCCGTGGGCGGCGGCCACGCGGGCCACCGGTCCGTCAGCCGAGCCGAGCGACAGCGGGTTCCAGGGGAAGAAGATGAGGCCCTGGCGCGCGCACAGGTCGACCATTTCTTCGGACTTCTGGTGCGTCATGCGCTCGGACTGGCGCCTGCCCAGGTTGTAGTGGTTCTGCACGCTGACGATGGGCACGATGCGCTGGGCGCGCGTTAGCTCGTCGACGGTGATGTTCGACAGCCCGACGTGCCGGATCTTGCCCTCGGCGCGCAGCTTGGCCAGCGCCCCGACCGAGTCCTCGATCGGCACGTCAGGGTCCGGCCGGTGGAACTGGTAGAGGTCGATGCGTTCGACACGCAGGCGGCGCAGGCTGCCTTCGAGCGCTTCCCGCAGGTGTTCGGGGTGGCCATTCAGTGGCCACTGCCCCGGCCCGGTCCGCTCCAGGCCACCCTTGGTGGCGATCACAAGGCCCTTAGGATAGGGGTAGAGCGCTTCGGCGATCAACTCTTCGCTGACGTTTGGCCCGTACGAGTCGGCGGTGTCGATCAGGTTGATGCCCAGGTCGAGCGTGCGCCGCAGGACGGCCAGCGCTTCGTCGCGGTCGGCAGGCGGACCCCAGATGCCCTCGCCGGTGATGCGCATCGCGCCGAAGCCCAGGCGGTTGACCGTCAGGTCGCCGCCGATGGTCAGCTGCCCGGCAGAAGCCGCCGGTCCGACGCCGATGGTCTCGGTGGCTTGCGTGTTCTGTGTGTTTGGCATGTGTCCTCCTGCCCTGCATTATGCTCGCTCGCTCGAGGCCCGCCCGTATGCCTCCAGACAATCAGATCGTTTCCTGAATTACTGAGCCGGGTCGGGCAGAGGGTGTATCCTCACGCGGTGGTGGTGTGGCCGTTGCCGTCGGCCAATCGGGGGCCGGCGCGCAACCTCGCAAAAGGAGGTTCCAAGCATGTCCAAGCCAATGTCCGAGGCGGTGTCAGTCAGCCCTGAAAGCTATCGGGTCGAACGAGATTCGCTGGGCGAGGTGCGAGTGCCGGCCGGCGCGCTCTATGCCGCCCAGACGCAGCGGGCGGTGGAGAATTTCCCGATCAGCGGCCTGCGTCCATACCCGGCTTTTATCTGGTCGATGGCGATCATCAAGCGCGCCGCAGCGGAGGTCAACCGCGACCTGGGCCTGCTGGACCCGAAGCTGGCGGACGCAATCGTGCAGGCCGCCCAGGAGGTGATCGATGGGCAGCACCGCGATCAGTTCGTGGTCGATCCCTTCCAGGCGGGCGCGGGCACCAGCCACAACATGAACGTAAACGAGGTGCTGGCCAATCGGGCCAACCAGATCCTCGGCGTGTCCCTCGAGGCAGAGAAGAAGCCGATCAGCCCGAACGACCAAGTCAACATGGCGCAGAGCACCAACGATACCATCCCGACCGCCATCCGCCTGGGCGTTCTTTGGCGCCTGGCCGACCTGTTGGCCGCGATCGACGGCCTGGCAGAGGCGCTGGAGCGCAAGGCGCAGGAGTTCGACGACGTGCTCAAGTCGGGGCGCACGCATCTGCAGGATGCCGTGCCGGTGCGGCTGGGGCAGGAGTTCGGCGCGTATGCGCAGGCTGTGCGCAATGACCGGGAGCGCGTGGCGACGGCGGCCGATCGGCTGCGGCGCCTGGGCATCGGCGGCACGGCCACAGGGACCGGGCTGAACGCACACCCCGAGTACCATGCGCGCATGATCGCACGCCTGCGCGAGCTGACCGGGCAGCCTCTGCGCTCGAGCGGTAATCTGTTCGAGTCGATGCAAAGCCAGGCGGATGCGGCCGACTTTTCGGGCAGCCTGCGCACGCTCTGCGTCAGCCTGGTGCGCATCGCCAACGATCTGCGCTTGCTCTCGAGCGGCCCGGCCACGGGCCTCGACGAGATCCACCTCCCGGCCCTGCAGCCCGGCTCGAGCATCATGCCCGGCAAGGTTAACCCGGTACAGGCTGAGATGCTCGACATGGCCTGTTTTCACGTCCAGGGCTGCGACCTGGCGATCTCCCTGGCCGCGCAGGCCGGGCAGTTGGAGCTAAACGTGATGATGCCGATCATCGCGCACAACCTCTTCGAGGAAATGCACGTCCTGATCGGCGCCATCAACGCCTTTACCACCCGCTGCGTGGTGGGGATCTCAGCGAACCGGGAGAAGGCATCCGGCTGGCTGGCCCGCAACGCGATCCTGGTCACGGCGCTGAATCCCGTCATCGGCTACCTGAACGGCGCGGCAGTGGCCAAGGAAGCGATGGCCAGCGGGAAGACGATCAAGGAAGTGGTGGTCGAGAAAGGACTGCTGCCGGCGGAGCGGGTGGATGCCCTGCTGGACGTGTACTCGATGACCGAGGGCGGCATCCAGGGCGGAGGCGGTGGCGGGTGAGCCGCGTCCCCGTATATCGCTAGGGCTCGGCCAGTAACTGATGAGCGATCGGCAGGAGCACGAGCAGGGCGACCGTGGCCGTGAGGAAGCTAGGCGTGTGCAGGAATAGCGTTGCGCCGAGGGCGGCCAGCGGCACCAGGCAGCACAGGAATATGAGTAAGCCGCGGCCGCTCGGAACGCCGTGCGTTTGCATCGCGTAGACTCCCAGGCAGATTGAGTGGGTCCAGGATAGCACACGGCGCACGTTGCTGCCAGGGCCGGATGGACTGGAGCAAACAGGCCATTTGGCGGGTAGGGGCGCAACTGGGGCACCGGCGCGCCCGAGGCGAGGATGGTGAGGGGTTAAATAGAAGGGCCCCAAGCAACCTTCCAGCAACTCCGACTCATAGTTGGCTCACTCTGTGTCGTAGTGCTCTGGGACTCCACCTTCAGTGAAGTACACTAGCCAGACCTACACGTGAGTCCCCTCGTTTGAGGGCTATTTCGAGTTTAGAGTGCCTTCCGACCTCTCGGGGCTCCTTCACCAAAGATCCGTCAGCCTTGTTAGTGACTTGGCTGATTTCCCTTTGGCAAGCATAAAATACCACTCGCGGGGCGCGTTGTCAAGGGTTTTGCGTGGATTTTAAGCATGAACCTGCCAGGATTGTAATGGGGCTTACCCTCCGGTGCGTGAGGCGTGGGCGCCGGTGAAGAGCGCACTGCCAGGCTCCCGGTGACGTCCTGGTCTGCGCCGCGCCGCCCGGCTCACCCATCTGGGCCGTCCAGTACGCCGCGCTCCTCGAGCAGCGAGCGCAACTGATCGTAGCTGACGCCGTAGCGCACGGCGATCTCGCGCGCGTAACTGTGACCGAGCGGCGGGCCGAAGACCACTTTGAAGCGCTGCCAGCCCGGCTCCTCGCTCACCGGCGAGGCAACCATGCTGACGATGCGGCCGTCGCCCGGCTCAGACTGGTTAAGCTCGTCGATGGCGCGCGCCAACTCGTGCAGATGGGTAGAAAAGATCGCGCGCACGCCGAGCAGGCGCAGGGCGCGCAGGACCTCTTGGCCGACGTAGAAGCTCTCGCCGGCGCTGGTGCTCGAAAGCGATTCGTTGAGCAGCACCAGGCTGTGGCGCGTGATGCGGGCGAAGATCTCGTGCAGGCGCTGGGCCTCGTCGCCGAAACGTCCGGTCGCTGCAGCGAGGTTCTCTTCAACCGGGAAATGGCTGAAAATGCCGTCGACGGGGCTCAGACGCGCCTCGCGTCCGGGCACGTAGAGACCGGCTTGCGCCATCACCTGAATCAGGCCGAGCGCCTGGATGTAGGTGGTTTTGCCGCCCTGGTTGGGTCCTGTCAGGACTACGATGCGCCCCTCAGGACCGAAGCGGATGTCGCTGGCGACCACGCCCAGCCCGTCGCCGCGATCCGTTCCGGCGTCCGACGGTTCGGCGCTGCTCCCCAGGTAGAGGGCCAGGTCGACGTTGTAGGCATCCCGGATGTGGCAGATACGTTCGTCTGCCGGCGCCAGCTCCGGGCGGCAAACCGGCAGGTCGTGCGCCTGCAGCCAGCCGATCAGGTGCACCGCGCCGAGGTAGAACGGCAGCTCGTGGCGTAGGCCGGCCAGAAAATCGCCGTTGAGGCCGGCGTACTGTTTGAGGGCCTGGGCGATCGGCTGGGCGGATTTGGCGAGAACTGCCGCCAGGTCACGAAAAAGGGGCACCAGCATCGGGTCGTTAGGCACGTCCGGATGGGCCCCGCTGCCTGAGCCTGGCTGCGCCACTCCGTGCAGCGGGGCCAGGCCCTGCCACTCGTCGCGCTCGGTGCCAAAGAGGCGGCGCAGCAGCGACTGGCCGTGAAATTTCTGGTCGTTGACCGCGAGCAAGGTGGCTTCGACCGGCTGCAGGCGGTCGTTGAGGTTGACGCCGATGGTGACGCTGGCGGTGGCCCGGATCTGGGCCAGCAGCCCGGGCAGTGCGCGCTCCAGGCTCGCGAATTCGGGGTCCTGGCTGATCGCGGCGACTTTCTGGCTCAGCGCACGCAACGCCTCGGAACTCAGCGCTTCCGGCCCGCCGGCAAACGCGGCCGATAGTCCTCGCATGATCTCGACGAACGATTCGAGCTCACCCAGGCGCCAGGCCACCTCGGCCAGCGCATTACGCTCCTTGATCCAACGCCGATCGTAGCCGGCCAGGCTCTTGATGGCCGGCAGCAGCGCGCCGAGACGCGCTGCCAGGCCGGGCCGGCTCAGCAGATCTTCGAGCACCGCCTGGCGGTAGGCGATGACCTCAGGATCGCGGCACAGCCGGAGCAGGACCTGCCGGACTGCCGGGCGGTCGGCAGTCTCAGGCGCCAGCGCGTCGACCAGCCTGGCGAGGCCGATATCGCGCGCGCAGGCGGCGTCCAATTCGGCGCCGCAAGCGGCCGTGTCCGCCCGATAGGCGGGCGGCCAGAGCAGACTGGTGCGGTCATCCATCCAGCAGCGTTCTCCCGTGGCGGGCATTGTAACATTCGGTCAGGGAGGCGTCAACGCTCCATGCCGTTGGCATTTGCCCTTGCCCGGACGAAAAAAAACGGTCCCGCTGCCCTCAGCCACGGGACCGCTATCCTGACTTGCCGGCACCACCCCCGGCCAGCGCCGGCCGAATAAACGCCGCGGCCGGCAATCGGGCGCCGGTCGCGCTCAGCGCCCGAACATCCCGCCCAGGCCTTTGGCGGCGTCGCCCAGGTTGGGAGACTTGCCGCTCAGGACCGCGTCAACCTGGGAGGCCATCTGCGGCGGCATCTTCTCCTTTATAAAACCGGCCACGACCTGGACGGCCGTGCGGGCCTGATCTTCCGAAATGTGTGCGCGTTCGCTGACTTGCTTGACAAGTTCGTCCATTGGGTTCCTTCCCTTTCAGTGAGGTTGGGCAGCCTGTGCTGCCGCTGATCTGCGCCCATCATAAGCCCTAGGCCCGACGGGATTTGGTGTGCCAGGTTCCCATGTACCTTGCCCCCTGGGCCACCGGCGGGCGCCTGCGAAGAGAACCTGCGGACGCCCGGTGCGACTACAACCTGGTTGCCGCCAACGGATGGGCAGTGCTACACTGCGGCGGTGAGAAAAGAGAAGCGGCACGTACGCAACGTCGGGCTGTTGCTGGTTCTGGGCGTGATTGGCCTGGGCTACGGCGCCGTCCTCTGGCTGCGGCACCGGCTGCTCGGCGGCGCGCTGCTGGATGGCGGGATCGGCGTGTTGCTCGGGCCCTACATCTGCTCGCGCCCGGTAGGGAACTTGCTTGACATGCTGCTGTTCGAAACGCGCTGGCGTACGTCGACGAGGCGCGCCGACCTGGCCTGGTTGGCGCTCAATCTGCTGGTGCTGGGCCTCGGCTGCCTTATCGTCATGCTTGGCGCAACGCGCTTTGCGACGGCCCGGCCCTGACGGAGGCAGGCCGAGTGCTTAAGCACAAACGCCGGGGATAGCCGATCCCCGGCGTCTGTGTTCCAAAGGAGGAGGAAAGGTCCCCTGTTCTTGCTGGCAGCCGGACCCGCCCCATCGGGTCCGTTGTTCTGCGGGTGGACGGACCCGCCCCAGAGGGTTCGTCCACCCGCTCAATCTCGGGCCTGCCCCAGACGGCCCGTTGCGTCGTTCGGCCCGCTTCCACCTGCGGGCCGCTGCCCGGCGACCGGCTCCTGTCCCTGTTTGCCGGTCGCCCTCGTGCTCACCCTATACAATCCAACCCACAAACCGTCCCACAACACAGCCCATCGTACCCGTCGTTCAGCCAAACCCCACGTTGCATCTCAACTCCGCCGGTCGCTCACAACACCCGTTTGTCCGGCAATGCCCCGTGTCCCCTCATCACAACATCGATCACTCTTCCGCGGCTGCCTGCCTCCCCGAAGTCAGTTCCCCTTCTCATTCACTCCCGGCAGCCACGTCCACCCCAGAACGGCTAACAGAGCGCTCAACAGTACCAGGCTCATCGGCCCCTCCGCAGTTGGAGGATTCACTCACGCTTACGAACGCAGCTTACCGCACAGGGGCCGGCCTGTGGTTAACTTCCGGTTACCCGAAAATTAACTCCAGGTTAACGCTTCCCGGCTGCAACGCTAATTGTAGTCTCAAATACTATATAACTATAGAATCAATGATTATATCCGCGAGGAATTGAGAGCCGGACGACGGTCACTCAGTTTTGGCTGCAGAACAGCCAACTCATCCAATTCAGTCGGAGGAAATGCGATGCGAGCAAAATCGTTACGGATGGTCTTCGTGGCCGTGCTGGTCATGATGGCTCTTGTCCTGGCCGCCGTGCCTACGTTTGCCCAGTCCGGATCAAGCAATTCCATGGTGGGCATGAACAACTGGCAGACGCTCCAGCCTGGACAGTCGGTGGAGTATCGCCTGAACTTCCTGGGCAGCGGCTCGGGCAAGGCGACCGTTATGGTCGGCAGCAATCCGAGCGGTGCGATCAACTACAACGTCTACACCGACCAGGCGTGGAAGACCTCCGGCGACCCGATCGGCAAGGGCACCGTACAGAAGACCGTCTTCGGGAACCCCGGGGCAACAGCCAGCTCGCTTTACAGCGGCGACCTGATCTGGCAGACAAACGACCCGAGTGGCGGCGTGTACCACATCCAGATCACCAACACCTCGCAGCAGGCCGCCCAATACTGGATTGACGCCACCGGCGCCGGCAACGGCGGTCTGAGTGCCTTCAACGCCCCGGCCACCACCCTGGCTATGACGTCGGGTGCTAACACCGGCGCTGCGACGGCCGCAGGCACGACTGCTTCGGCCAGCTCCACCACCACCAACCAGGGTCCGCTGACGCTGCCGGTCACCGGTGGCAGCGCGAACGTGGTCCTGTACCTGGGCCTGGGCGCCGGCTTGGCGCTCATCGCCGCCGGCTGGCTGACGACCCGCAAGGCCGCTCAGCGCTAACCCGGCCGGCTCTTAACTGACAAACAAGCGCAGGCGCCGGGGACCGGCATGATCCTCCGGCGCCTGCTCGCGTTTGCCGGCCACCGTCTTCGGCGTCGCTCTGCGTCCGCTTCCGACCGCCTGCTGCGGTCCGGATCTGCGAACGCGCACTCTCCGGCCGGCTAGCCCTCCTTGATAGCGCCTGCCGTAAGGCCCTCCACCAGCCTGCTTTGCACGAACGAGAAGAGCAGGATGGTCGGCACGATCGCCAGCACGGTGATCGCCGCCACCTGACCCCAACGGACCAGGAGCGAGGCCGACAGCCTCTGGATCGCCAGGGTCACGGTGGCCGTCGCGTTGCCCTGGCTGACGACCGAAACGATCAGGTAGTCGCCCCAGGAAACGACAAACGAATAGAAGGCAGCCACGGCGATGCCAGGCGAAGCGATCGGCAGGATCACCCAGAACAGGCGCTGCGCGATGCTGGTGCCGTCGATCTGCGCCGCGTCCTCGATCTCCGCCGGCAGGCCATCGAAATAGCCCTTCAGCATCCAGATCTGGAAGGGAAGGATGAGGATCATCTGGCCCAGGACGACGCCGATGACCCGGTTCAGCATGCTCAGGGCGACGATCACTAGGTAGATGGGGATCATCAAGAGCACTTGCGGGAACATCTGCGTCGAGAAGATGCCGATGATCAGGCCGTTCTTGCCGCGCACGTCGAAGCGGCTCAGCCCGTAGGCGCCGATGATCGAGACGAACAGGGACAAGGCGGTCACCGTGACGCCGATCTTCAGGGAGTTAAAGAAGTAGAGCGGGAAGTCGGTGACGGACAGGACCGTCTGGTAGTTCTGCAAGGTGTACTGATTGGCCGGCGATAGCACACCCTCATTAAAGATCGAGCTTTCCACGCGAAAGGACGTGTAGGCGATCCACAGCATGGGCCCGACGAAAAAGATCAGGGAGATCAGGACCACCAGGTATGACAGCACCGCCGCGCGCACTCTTGCGCCCGATCGCGTCTTCATCAGGAGGTTATCTGCCTTTCATAGATGCGCATGTAGGCGATGAAGTAGATCATGAGGAGCAGAAACATGGTGGTGCCGATGCTGGAAGCGAAGCCGATATTGTACTGGGTCCAGCTCAGGCGGTAAACGTAAGTAGGCAGCACTTCCGTGCTGTTGACAGGGCCGCCGCCGGTCGAAAGATAGACGAAGTCGAAATTGTTGAAGGTCCACAGCACGTGGATAGTGACCATGACGACGATCATGTTGCGAATGCCCGGCAGCGTCACGTAGCGAAACCTGGCCCAGACGCCGGCGCCGTCGATCTCCGCCGCTTCGTAGTAGGTTTTGGGTATCGCCTGCATCGCAGCCAGAAAAGCAACCCCGTAGAAGGGCACGTTGCGCCAGAGGTGCATCATCATGATGAACGGAAAGGCGGTCTGCAGGTTGCCCAGCCAGTAGGTCACCATCCGCGCCTGGCCGATGGCCCGTAGGAAAATGTTGATGACCCCCACGTCAGGCTGGGCGATGAACTTGAAAATGGTCGTGGTGGCGGCCACTGGGATGACCCAACTGGCCATGATGATGCTCTTGAAGACCCCCATCCCGGGCAATCGCTGCTGCATTACGGCGGCGAGAATCAGGCCGAACACGAACTGCAGGAAAACCACCACCACGGTCAGGACGACGGAATGCCGCAGCGCCAGCCAGAAGACGGGATCGGCCAGCATCTGGCGGAAGTTGTCGAGCCCCACGAAGTGGATCGAGCCGCCCAAGAGGTTGTAGTTCGTGAACGCGATGCGCAGACCGTCGAGCAGAGGATATACCGTGAAGACGGCCATGATCACGAGCGCGGGGAGGATGAGGTAGACACCGGCACGTCTCTGTATCATACAGTCTCCTGGGGAAGGTGAAGGCGGTTGTCGACGCATAGTATACGCCAACTGGGTGCGACGCGCCAGATGGAGGTGAACAATTACGCTGCGCGCCCGGCATACCCCGGCCGCAAAGATGGGGCACGCCCGCGGGTGCCCCATCCTTCTGACTGCCGGCCGGCCGCCTGCGCTCAGATGGTCTTCTGTGAGATCAGCGTGTTGATCTCATCGACCAGCCACTGTGCGGCGTCCTTCGGGTTTTTCTGGCCATAGATCACATAGTTCACGGCCTTCATGTTGGCCTCGTTGACCGGGCCCCAGTTGACCGCTTCCAGGGCTACGCCCTCGGGCAGAAGGTCGGCGAAGCCCTTCACCCAGTTGGCGATCGCTCCCTGGAATTCCGGGATGGTCAGAGAGTCCTTGCGGGCCGGGATACCACCGGAGGCCGCGCACCACTTGCCCATTTGCTCCTTCGAGCAGATGAACTTGATCAGCTCCCAGGCCGTAGCCGGGTCTTTGGTGTAGTGGTTCATCATGATGGGCTTCACTTCCAGGTAGGTGAAGTGGCCCCCGCCCGGCGGAAGTGGCAGCGATACGATCTCCGTCTTGTTCTCGAGGATGTCCTTGGCCGTGTCGCTCTCCGTCCGCCGGCCCCAGAGCCATGGCCCCATCGGCGCCATCGCCCACTTGCCGTTCGCAAAGCCGGGATCTTCCACCGGCCAGCCTGTCCCCTTCTGATTCGGGTCCATCGCCGGAAAGTCCCCGGTCAGGACGTCATTGTACAGCGTGAGCACCTGCTCGAACTGGGCGGCGGTGGCGGCCAGCTTTGGCGAGCCGCCGGACGTGTCGAACATGTGCTGGCCGTTGCTCACCTGGAAGTACCAGGAGATGAACTCCTGGGGTGCGCGCGGGTCCCCCACCAGCGTGCAGGTGAAGAAGCCGTAGACCTGCTTGTTCGTCTTCTCCGTGATCGTGCGCGCCGCGTCGATCATCTCCGTCCAGGTCGTGGGTACTTGCAGGTTGTATTGGTCGAGGAGGTCCTTGCGCACTGCCAGGCCGCGGGCGTTGGTGTTATACGGGATGCCGTAGAGCTTGCCCCCGATCTTCAGCGCGTCGACGGTGGCGGGAATGAACTGATCTTTGTCGGCCCAGCCGTTAAACTGGGTATCGAGCGGCTCGATCAGGCCGTTTGTCACGTAGACCAACTCGTCCTCGAGCAGCCCTTCGATGACGTCGGGTGTGCCACTCTTGGCCTGCAAGAGGAATTTCTGGCGCAGCGGGCCATAATCGCCCGGCCCGTAGAACGTGTCCACAGCGGTGTTCGGCAAGGCCTGCTTTACCGCCACCTCCCACTGCTGCACGTACGAGGGCGGTACTTCCTGGGTCACGAAGGGCATGTTCCAGAAGGAAAGCGTGCCGGCAGCCGGTGCTGCCCCGCCCGCGGTCGCCTGTGCCGCGGGAGCAGCCGTCGCTGCCTCGACCGGCGCGGCAGCGCCGGTCGTCGGGGCGGCCGGCGCGGCTGCGCCGCCCGGTTGGGTCGGCGCCGGAACGCAGCCGGCGGCCAGGCCCGCACCAACGAGCGCGCTGAGGCGCATGAACTCACGTCGACTTAGCTTCTTGGCTGTCATTTGTCTCCCCCCGATCAGAATGTGAGGAACGCTTTGGGCGATCAGCCCGATCCAGAGGTACTGCCGACAAGGATGGGCCGGCGCTGGGTTCGGGCGAAAACCAGCTATAGCCCGCTCGGAAACGTGGATCGATTCCCACCGCCTCCCTTCGTGGAGCCGAGCCCGCTGCCCGGCCGGTCGCTTCCGGCCGGCGAGTGCAGCCCCGGAGCCGGGCGGTCTGGAGAAACCCGAAACATGCCTGCGACATTAGCCCCCGGCAGCCGCAATGATAGCCGATCGCCGGGCGCGATAATGTGGGGCCGATTCCTTTGGGCGCCGGCTCCTTGCTGGGGCCGACGAGCCTTAGTCGACCATCACCCGCGACAAATGATTAACGCCAGGTTAACGCTGTCCGGCGCCGCCCACGATTGTATGCCCAAATACGACCCGCTCGGGGAAGCAGTGGTTAAATTCACAACGGATTGAGAGCCGAACGAAGGTCTATCAATCCCTGCTGAACAGCAGACACCTCGGCATTTGGAGGGTACGATGGGGGCGAAATCGGTTCGCATGCTGGTGACGGGCGTAGCGGTGCTGTTGGCTCTTCTCGTAAGCGTGGCTCCGAGCCTCGCGCAATCGACAACGTCCTATTCGCAGGTGCTCCAACCGGGCCAGTCGGTGGAGTATCGTTTGAACTACCTGGGTGACAACGGTGGCGTGACGGTTGTGGTTGGAAGCAACCCGGCCCGCAAAGTCAGCTTCAACGTCTACACCGATCAGGCCTGGATGAACGGCGCGGACCCGATTGGCCGGGGCACGGTGCAGAACATCCGCTACGGGAACCCCCTGGCAACGCCCTCCGCGCTCTACGCCGGCAGACTGGTCTGGCATACGGCCGACAAGTCCGGCGGTCTGTATCACATCCAGATTACCAACAACTCGGATCAGGTTGTAACCGTCACGATCAGTGCGAACGGCGGCGGTAACGGCGCCTTGTACCCGTTCCCCTGATCCCGGGGCGCAGCTTGGCCCGGCCAGCGGTCGGACCGGCCCGGGCCAAAGCTGCTCGCCGCATTCTTCTGACTGACGACGAAACGCAAGCGCCTGCACAACCTCCCCGGCGCTTGCGTTGTCTTTGCCGGCGCTGTCGTCCGAAGTTCTCTGCACTACGCTCGTCCGTCCCAGGACCAAGACTATGCTTCGCCCGCGCTATTTGATGCGCGAGAGCCAGTCTATGCTATCATCGGGCCATGAGTGCCGATACGAGCGCAGGCGAGGCAATTACGGGGCAAAGTGCAGCTTTGCCCGCCGGCGCGCACCTCCGGGCGAGTCTCCTGGGCCTGGCAGCGCGTCATTGGCGCGCGCTGTGTCTCGACCTGCGGCCAGACGACCCGCCGTTCCCGCCCGGCCTCACGCTGGGGTTGATCGGTCTGCATCTCGCGGGTGTTCTGGCGTTGGTGCGTATTGGCCACCGGCCGATCTGGCTGGCGGCCTGGGCCGGGCTGCTGCTCCTGCCGCTGCTGGGCTCCTGGAGGCTGCGCCGCCTGTGCTTGATGCCCGAGAGCCTCGCCCCGCTGGCCGTGCCCTACGTGATCCTCGCCGTCCGGCTGGCGCTGGCCCTGGCGGCGCGCATGCACGGCGTGAGCGGCCCGCTGCACGTTCCCGAGCCCTGGGGCATGCGGCTCGACCTGGACCTGGCGCTCGCCCTCGCCGTACCCTGGACGCTCATCACGCAGGCGGGAGCCCTGCTGCGGGCGCTCGGCCGCCGGGTTGACTGGCCCGCGCTGTTCGGCGGGGGCGCCCTGGTCCTCGCCCTGGCCTGGTCGGGCGTGACCTACGCTCGCAGCGCAGCGCGCGGCGTCACCGCGAGCGACCCGTACGCCTACGCCCAAATGGCGGTCGACCTGGTCAGGCACGGCAGCCTGCTGCACACCTTCGAACTTGCGCCCGAGGTCGCGCGCTGGGGCCTGCCCATCTGGCCCAGCGTGCCGGTCGGATACCGTCCGCCTGACCCGTTCAGCGGTCGCGCGGCGACCGTCTGGCCGCCCGGGCAGGCGGCCCTGCTGGCGCTCGGCTACTGGCTGGCGGGCGAGGGCGGGCTGAGAGCCGTCACGCCGCTATTGGCACTTGGCTCGCTGCTCGCGCTCTGGTGGCTGGGGCACGAAGCCTTGCGCGGCTGGCCGAGCGGCCGGCGCAGTCTGGCGGCCGGCAGCGGAGTGCTCGTGCTCGCCACCTCGATCCTGCAGCTGCGCAACCTGGCCGTGCCGATGGCCGACATCGCAAGCCAGTTGTTCAGCACGCTTGCGGTGTGCTGCGCGCTGCGGGCGACCGCCGTCGCGGCGGGGTTCGGCCACGGTCGAGGCGCGGACCCGACCAAAGGCCGCTCCTGGGCTCCCCTGGCCTGGGCGGCGGCCGCCGGGCTCTGCCTGGGGGCGGCCTTCGACGTGCGCTACACTCAGGTCCTCATGGCCGTCCCGTTGGCCTTCGCCTGGCTGCCCAGGGCGGCAGGCAAGCCGGGTCGCGGCAAGCAGGCCTGGTCCTGGCTGCCGATCGCCGCGGCCGGAGCGCTGTTGGTTGCCTTGCCGGTCTTGTGGTACCACTGGACGGCCTTCGGCAGGCCGTTCAGCGTGGGCTCGGCCGAGCTGCCCCTGCTCGGGGCCGAGAACGTGCGCCTGACGCTGCCGGCGGTCGGGCGAGAGCTGCTCGACCGGCGCGAGTTCCTTTGCTTGCTGCCGTTAGCGATCTGGGGCGGGCTGCGGGGCGCGCGGCGCTTCCCCCGCCCGAGCCTGGTCCTGGTCACCTGGCTGGCCGCGATCGGCGTCTTTCACCTCTCCTATTCGGCGTTGCGCGCGCGTGACCTGCTCTCGGTCTTCCCGGTGCTGGCGCTCTGGACGGGCCTGGGCATCGCGGACGCCTTGGCGGCTGCGCAAGCCTGGTGCGTCCGGGGCCGGGCCCTCCGTAGGAGCGCGCCGCTCGTGTTGGCGCTGATAGTGCTGGCCTGCCTGTGGGTGCGCAGTCACGAGACGCTGGACATCGCCACGGGCCGGCCCTACTTCACCACCTTCGGCTACCTGCAGCCAGAGCAGCGGCGAGCGTTCGACACCCTGGCCGAGCTCACCCCTCCGAGCGCGATCGTCGCCTCGTCGCTGAACGCCGGCCCGTTGCTCCTCTACGCCGGGCGTAGCTCCGTGCGTCCCGGCTACTGGTCGGCCGGCGAATGGCAGCGCTTTGTGGCGCGCGCATTGGATGAGGGACGTGAGCTCTACGCGCTGGCCGACGGCACCGAGATGGAAGCGCCCATCGCCGCCCTGCGCAGCAGCTACCGCCTCACGCCGGTGGCCAGCCTGCCGCTGCCCTACTTCAGCCCGAATGGCGGCTCGGACGACCGCCACCTGGCGCTGTACCGGGTGCAGGCGAACGGCCCCTAGGCTGGCTGGCGACCAGACCGCTTGCAGCGGCTCGCCTCATCTCGTCGAGGCATGGCGCTTCGGCCAGCGCTTGCACCGCACCGTCGGCGTAGGTCCGGCATCCTGCCGGACGTCCCTTGCCGGACGGATCGAAGCGTTTGGGTAGCTTGACTACGGGTGTACACTGGCGTTGGTTGTATCCCGGTTACCACGGCCTGACACGATGGAGGAGAGGTTCGGCAGCGTGACGATCGCAGATTATTATCAGCTGCTGCAGGTGTCACCGGGCGCCGACGCGGAGGCGATCCAGGCGGCTTACCGGGCCCTGTGCAAGCAATATCACCCGGACACCGGGCGGCCGGACGCATCCGTCGAGATGATGCGCTCCATTAACGAGGCCTACGCCGTACTGTCGGATGCGGCGCGCCGGCAGGCCTATGATGCCCAGTATCGGGGTGAGTTGGCTGGCGCCCGCCGCACGACCCCACTTCGCACAGGTGACCGCAGCCTGGCGCTCGGCGTTGGGCTGGCGCTGGCCCTCGCGCGCGTGCCGGCCGGGCCCTTTCTGATGGGCGACCCTGGCGCCCAACTGCGGGTAGTCGAGCTGCCGGAATACCACATCGGCCTCTACCCGGTCACGGTCGCGCAGTACGCGGCCTTCGCCGATGCCACGGCACGGCGCAGCACGCCCTGGGCCCGGCGCTCAATCAGCTATGATCCGAGCGAGCGGGGCGACCCCGAGACCATCACTCGCCTGGATCGCAACTGGCGGCACCCGTTCGGCGAGCGCAGCCACGTGCGCGGCAAGCTCGATCACCCGGTCATGGTCGTGACGTGGTACGACGCAGTCGCGTTCTGCGAATGGGCGAGCGAGCGCAGTGGGTCCACCGTACGTCTACCCAGTGCAGCCGAGTGGCAGAAGGCGGCCCGCGGCACCGATGGCCGCTCCTACCCCTGGGGGAACGGGCCGGCCCCCCACCCCCGGCTGTGCAACTGCCGCCCGACCTGGCGCAAGGTGGCCAACGAGGGCGACACGACGCCGGTCGGCGCCTTCAGCCCGGCCGGCGACAGCCCTTACGCCTGCGCTGACATGCTGGGGAACGTCTGGGAGTGGACCGGCACGCTGAGCCGGGAAGCGGCCGGGCGAACTGGGAACGGTCGGGCGGCCGCCCGCAGCGCCAGCCGATCGGCTGCTGCCCGCAGCTCCAGCCGATCGGACGACGGCCCGCTCGATCCGGCCGTGCGCGCGCCCAGACTGCTGATGGGCGGATCGTTCCAGACGGAGTGCGACCTGGTGAGCTGCGCCGCGGGGCGCGAGCAGGAGCCGCTGCGCGCCCAGGACACCGGCTTCAGGGTCGTGGTGACTGGCTGAGCCAAACCAGCCCAACACGCGATTTGCGCGTTCCTGTGCCGCTCGAAAGGGACCTTGGCCCGGACCACGGGACGAGCGCCGGAGAGGCCGTTCGCTATTCCGCGCACGGGCGATCGAAATTCTCCTCGCCGATCGAGCGAGCTCCGGTCATGATCGCGACGGCGTCCTCCATGCTGCACTCACCCGGGCGCAGCACCGCGACGCGCCGTCCGAGACGTTGGATGTGGATGCGGTCTGCCAGCGCGAACACTTGGGGCATGTTATGGCTGATGAGGATTATGGGTAGGCCGCGCGCGTGCACCTGGCGGATCAGCTCGACCACCATGCCCGATTCTTTCACTCCCAGCGCCGCCGTCGGCTCATCCATGATGATCACATTGCTGGCAAAGGCCGCGCTGCGGGCCACCGCTACCCCCTGGCGCTGCCCGCCCGAGAGCGTCCTGACCTTCTGCGACATCGACTGGATACCGATCTTGAGGTCTTGCATGTAGCTGATGGCGTCGGCAGCCATCCGGCGTTTATCCAGCATGCGAAATATCGATCCCAGCGCGCCCGGCCGCCGGATCTCCCTCCCGAGGAAGAGATTCTCGGCGATATTCAGCTCCGGTGAGACGGCGAGGTCCTGGTAGACGGTCTCGATGCCATGTCTGCGGGCGTCGATCGGGTTGTGGAAGTGCACCGGCTGTCCGTTGAGCACGATCTGCCCCTCGTCCGGGATCAGCGCACCAGCCAGGATCTTGATCAGCGTGGACTTGCCGGCGCCATTGTCCCCGATCACCGCCAGGATCTCCCCGGGCAGCAGTTGGAAGTCCGTGCCGCTCAGAGCCGTGACGTGACCGAAACGCTTGACCAGGTTGCGTGCCTCGAGCACGGGTGTGTTGTCTGGCTCCGTCCCGGACGACAAGGTCATTCTCGCCCCCTGTGTGAGATCTGGTCGACCGAGACCGAGAGAATAACCAGGATGCCGGTCACCAGGACCTGGTAGATTGAGGGGACGCCCATCAATTGCAGGCCGTTGCGGATCACGCCGATGATCAGAACGCCGATGAGAGTACCCATGATGTTGCCGCGGCCGCCGAAGAGGCTGGTGCCGCCCAACACGACGGCGGTAATGCTCTCCAGGTTATCGGTCAGCCCGGCCTGGGGATCGCCAACGCCCGTGCGTGCTACCAGCAGCAAGCCGGCGATGCCATAGAAGAGGCCGGCCAGCGCGTAGACGCTGGTCAACAGGCGCTTGGTGGAGATGCCGGCCAGGCGGGTGGCCTCCGGATTGTCGCCGACCGAGTAGACGTGACGTCCCCAGCCGGTCTGGCCGAGCACAAACCACATGATGAAGTAGAGCCCGATCATGCCGACGGAGCCGTAGGTGATGGCTGTACTGCCGACGTGAAAGGTGCTACCCAGCGCGGTCAGGCTGTTGGGCAGGTTGGTGATGGTGGTGGTGGTGTAGATCAGGGTCAGCGCGCGCGCGATGTTGAGTGTGCCCAGCGTGACGATGAACGGCGGCAGGCGGATCTCCGTGACCAGCAGGCCGTTGAGGAGGCCGAAAGCGATCGCGATCAAGAAGCCCACCGCGATGGCCAGGAGGGGTGGGACGCCAAAAGTGACGGCCAGGCTGGTCAGAATGACCGAGCTGAAGGCCATGATGTTGCCGTTCGACAGGTCGATGCCGGCGGTGAGGATCACCAGCGTCTGCCCAATGGCCTCCACCCCGACCACCATTACCTGCTGCACGATCAGCGAGAAATTGCGTCCGGTGAGAAAGCGCGACGATTGCGAAGTAAAGAAGACACAGGCCAGCAGCAGTGCCAGCAGGGGGCCGACACCGGGCAAGCCCAATACTTCCAGCACGCCCGAGCGGATGCGCGCACCTAGCGGCGCGCCGGATTGCTCACGTGGGATGGCCTCACTCATCTTCGGTCCATCTTCCTCACGGGCCGGGGCCTGTCTGGAGAGACAAGCCCCGGCCGGTCGAGTGCCGACAGGGGTCGGCAGGTTTCAGCGGATCAGCCCGCTCAGCCCCAGCAATTGTCCAGGCCGTAGGTCGTGTCCTTGCTCGGCACGCCCGGCATGGGGTTGTCCGTAATGAGGTTTACGCCGGTATCCGTATAGCCGGAGACCTTCTGGCCGGTCTGGGCGTACTGGACGACCGCATCGACGCCCATCGAGGCCATCTTCAGCGGGTACTGCTGCGACGTGGCGGCGATCTGGCCGTTCTTCACGCCCTGAACGCCCTGGCAACCACCGTCGATCGAGACGACGGTCGTGCTCTGGTCGGTGCCGGCAGCCTTCAGGGCGGTGTTGACGCCGAAAGCGGTCGGCTCGTTGATCGTGTAGACGAGGTTGATGTCCGGTGCCTTGCTCAGGCAATTTTCCATCGCCGTCTGGGATTTCGCCTGGTCGCCATTGGCGGCCTGGGTGCAGACGATCTGCGCATCGCCTTCCTTGATGCCGTATCCCGCCAGGAACCCGTCATGCCGGAGCTGGCTGACGGTCGTGCCGGGTGTGCCGTCGATCATCGCGATCTTGGCCGGCTTGCCGGCCATCACGGCCTTGGCGTACTCCCCGATCAACTGGCCCGCTTTCATGTTGTCGGTCGCGAACAGGGCATCGGACGCGTCCTGCGGGTCGAGCGGGGTATCCAGCGCGATCACCAGCACACCTGCCGCGCGGGCTTTCTGAATGGTCGGCACGATTGCGCTGCTGTCGTTGGGCGTGATGAGGATGCCCTTGACGCCGGCGTTGACCATGTTTTCGATCGCGGTGACCTGACCCTGGTTGTCGCCGTCATACGCCCCGGCAGCGGTCAGCAGCTTGACGCCTTTGGCGGCGGCTTCCTGCTCCGCGCCTTGTTTCATCTTGACGAAGAAGGGATTGGTCTCGGTCTTCGTGATCAGCCCGACGCTGATCTGGCCGGTTGTCCCACCCGCGGCGGTCTGCGTCGCGGTCATCGGAGCGGTCGTGGTCATGGCGGCGGTTGGCGTCATGGCCTCAGTTGCAGTCATTTCTGCCGTTGCAGTCATGACGACGGTCGTCGGCATTGCCTCGGTCGCGACGGGAGCCGTGGTGGCTACGGGTGCGGTTGTGGCTGCGGGGGCCGCAGGCGCGGCCGGAGCAGCCGGGGCCGGGGCGGCAGGGCCGGCCGGCGCACATGCGCTCAACACCATGATCATGATCATGGCTGCTACCAGGACGTTCTTCTTCTGAAACATCTCGCCTCCGGTTGACATCGGTCGTACTGTCACGCTGGGCCGGTCTTGCGCTGGCGATCGGCCGGGAGCCAGGGAGTATGTATCACGGCGCGGGGCCTCAAGGCCCTCGCGCCGGGCGCACGCAGCAAGATGGCCAACGCTCGTTTGTGCCGGAACCATGGATGTGAATCATAAGTATCAAAATAATCTAATGATCGCACTATAGCACCGCTTCTCGCGAGAGTCAAGGAGCGCGTTGCAAAAATGTTAAGGTTCCTGCAGATGCGGGCCGGGCTCGAGGAAGTCGCGAATTGGCCGATGACCTGCCTCTCCTGCTAAGGGAGTGAATTCACAAATCGATGTTATTTGTATGGGATATTTGGCGGGCCGGTTCTGTAAGGAACAACCCGTTCTGCCCGTGGAAGGCGGGTAGTCGGGCAATCGCGTAGGGGCTCGCGGCGGGCGTCGTCTGACGGGCAGGGACGATCGCCTTGCGCCGCCTGCTCGACGTCGTGACGGGCGAAGCCCAGCGTGCCCTGCCGGGTGGCGACGGGAGTCCTGGCTAAGTGAAGCCAAAAAGACACCCGCAAGCTTCAGTGCCTTTCTCCAATTATGCCAAGTTGATATCCCAACGCTACCGCCCCAGCTCTGTTCGCCACTTCGAGCTTACCCAAAATGTTGCTAACATGATTCTTTGCCGTACTTTCCGCGATTTTCAGCCTGGTCGCGATTTCCTTGTCAGTCAAGCCATCCGCCAGAAGAACCAACACTTCCTTTTCGCGTTCCGTGAGCTGCTCGGATGTCGGGACCGAACCGCTGGCTGGCGCTACCGTTGTCAACGGCACGACTGGCAGGGCATGCACAGCTCGGATCTCGTCGAGCAACTGGCGTCTGGGCACTTCTTTGGTCAAAGCCGATACAGCTCCGGCTTCGCGCGCCATCTGAATGAGATGCGGGTAAACTGTGATTGCGATGATCTTGGTTTCGGGCACCTCGCGCACTAACCGGCGAACTGCTTCCACACCCGCCCGTTCGTCGCCGAACCATTTCAGATCGATGAGCAGAACGTCCGGCATCAACTGGTGGACCTTTTGGAGCGTTTCATGCAGAGTCGCAGCTTCTCCTACGATTTCCATGTCTTCTTCTGAAGCCATAATGCGCTTAAGCCCTTCACGAGCGATATCAGTGTCATCCGCGATCATAACTTGGATCACCTGCTTCACGCTACCACCTCCTTGACGCTAGATCAAAGCCATGAACTCGCCGTAGCGGCTCTTGACCAGTTGAGAAGGGTCGCCGCTGGACTCCTTCAGTCGGAGCATCTCGTCCAGATCATCTGTTGACAGTAGCAGAATAACCTTTTGCTGCTGATTTTGAAAGATCTCGACTGCTCGTCGGACCAAAGGGTCCTTTCGAAGCATGGGGACTGGCTTGCGTACCACAAGGAAACCGAGAGACCCGAGCGCGAGATTAAGATACATTGCCACCTGGTCGACGTCGCCGACCGGAGGATGATCCTCATTCTTTACTTCAAATACAACCTGTCCTGCACCGTGTCGCTGGCGCATGTACTCCCAGAACGGATGGGATGAGAAGTTGGAGAAGATAATGTCACGCCTCCGGGTTCCTGAAAGATCGCGAGACTGATATCGGACATCTGTCAATTCCGGATGCAAACAAGCGGCAAGCACCATGCGCACGTCCTCTTCCTGCTCTGCATTCTCTTCGTTTGCCTTTCTTTGACGCATCCGCTCGAGCGCTTGCTTGGCATGTGACTCCATTTTCGGCCACGATGGGCGCACAACTGCGAAGGCCGCCCTCACAACTCCCAGCAGTTCGTCCTTGCTGATTTCTTTCGGCAATACCCAGCGCGCTCCCGCTGCTTTGGCTGAAGGCATCAGGTCCGGATAGGCAGTCAGGCCGACAATGCAGATCTCAGGGCACTCTTGACTGATGCTTCGAACGGTACCTTCCATGGCGTTGTTATCGCCATGCCACTTCAGGTCAAGCAACAGGACATCGGGTCGTTCCAGAAGGGCGGCTGGTAGCACCTCAGGAGCAGATGTTACAACTCCAACTAAAGCGATATCTTGTTCGCGCTCAAGAACGCGCCTCATACCTTCCCGGGCAATGACTGTATCCTCGGCGATCAGGACTCGGATTGAGGGTTGCATGGGTCCTCCGGGGTTAGCTTGACCGAAACACAGACCGTGGTTCCTCCTTTGAGTTCAGATACAATCTTCAGATCGCCTCCTCCTTCTTTCGCGATTTCGTAGAGCCGTCGGAGTCCCCATTTCTGCGGCAGGTTCAAAACCATCTGCAGATCGAACCCTAGCCCGGTATCTTTGACGCATAGAGTAACCTGGTCATCGATTCGCACCAGCCGTACGGAAATCTCGACCGACGAATCATTGGTCACTCCGGAGTACTTCACTGCGTTGTTCATAGCTTCCAGTGCCACCCGGTACATCATAGCCTCTTGTTGGACAGGCAAGCGTCCCTCGAAGTTGCTCGTAACGCGAATTCTCCCCGCACCGATCAATTCTGCCCTGTTCCTTAAGGCGTTCAGCAGGCCTTCATTCTCGAGAATTGGATCACGTAGATCTTCCAGGAGATACCGTAGATCCGAATACCCACGATTAAGGGAAGCCTGTAGTCTCGACAGGGCCACGGACACCTGATCCATTCGGCCCCGCGTCAATTCATCTTGTAGAATTTCCGCTTCCCATTTGACTCCCGTGGCTAGAACTCCCATTGCTTCATGCAAGCTGTCTTCAAGCCTGCGTCGCTCCGTCCGCGTTGCCTTTTCTCTCTCGCGAGCCTTCTCCGCGTCGAGCGTCTGCTTGAAGAGGGTCGCATTCTCTATCGAAGCCGCTGCCAGATTGGCGAAGGTGGCAAGAAGTTCCAGCGTGGGAGGAAGCGGGTCACGAGTATATTTGCTGTCACATACCAGGAGGCCCACGACCCGTCGCCGGGCAACAAGAGGTACTAGCGCTACAGGACCGTCGATATCCATAGCCCTGACCAACGATTCGGGCAGCGTGGAGGCAGTCGGGGCGCCTTCGAGAACAATCGCCGTTTTGCTGACCATAATCGCCGCCAGCACTGCCCCGGAGTCAGACCGAAGCGGAATGCGCATGCCTCGGATACCCGTATGAAGTTCGGTCCAGGCCAGTGGAGCGTCACCAAGCACCGCCTCGAGGTGTTCGTCAAGTGTTCTGCGGCTGCTTAGAATTTCTTCCCAGGTCTGCCTTGCTAGTTCGTGATCAAGTTGACCAACTCCTACTAGTCCTTCCAGGCAGTTCGTCTTCTCGTCGTAAAGAAACAGTGCCGCGCGGTTGAGCCGCAGCCCATCCTTATCCGTAACGCCGGTCAGGATCATGTTCAGGATCCTGTCAAGGTCTACTGTGCCTTGTGAGATGATGCTTATTCGATTCAAGAGGTGCAGGACCTGCGCGTCACGTTTTGCCTTCTGTCTGGCATCGTCGACCTGCATCATCAATTGAGCGTTCTCGATGGCGGTAGCGGCTACGGCCGCCAATACTTCCAACCCCTGGATTTTGTCTAGGCTCGGAATCGCTTGATCAGTCGGGTCATCCACCGAGATGTAACCCAACAGTCGATCCTCTGCTGTCCGCAGCGGGACAATAAGGATGTCCTGAGAATGCCACTGGCCGGAATGTCGCCAGCCGAGGTCGCGGGCAAATAAGTAGTCTGACAGCTGAGGGATATCCGGTCGACGATCGTGACGTATGAAGTAAGAGCCGCTCACGAGAAAGTCAGGGTTTAGCAGAGGTTGAATCACAGCCAAGGGAATATGCAAGTTGTGAAGCTTCTGTATACCTTCTTCTGAGACCCCTTCAAGCGCCTTGACATTGAGTTCGGCACCGTCGGGGGTCAACAGGATTACAGAGGCGCTTCTGAAATCCGTGCATCGGCATACGGCCCGCGCAATGGACTGCAGAAGCAAATCATATGGCTGCGTCAGGTGGAATGAGAGACTCGCCTTTAGAATGTCCGCCGTTTGTTGCCGACGATGCTTGCCAGTGTTTACCAGATCTGCATTTCGGATTGTAAGAGCCCCTTGCGTGGCAAGGGCGGTCAAGAAACGCTCGTCTGCCTTACCAAACGCCCCCCTGCGCACGCTGCTCACGCTGATGGTGCCGATGTTCTTCTCGCCGATGAACATCGGTGCGACTAGTAGAGATCCGAACTGAACAGCACCCGGCGGGATTGGATGAAAGTCTTCGTGTCCGCGGACATCTGCGACGTTGATGGTATTGTGTGTCTCTATAGCGCGGCCGGCAACTCCGATGCCGATCTCCATGGGGGATTTAGAGAAGGTAGTCACGTCCAAGTTAGACGATCCGACCGGTTCAAGCGTCCTCTTATCCTCTCGGCTTACTAAATGCACAACGCAAGCGTCTGCCGGTCGAATGCCTCCTTTGGCGGCGTCCGCGATCAGTTGTGCCAACTCCCGCCTGTCGAGCACGCCGACCAGAACTTGCGTCGTGTCGATTAGTTTCTTCTGACTCTGCAGCTGCGGAATGAACCGTACTGTCAAGAACAACAGCGCGGTCATTAGGCCGATTAACGTGCATTTCACAAGGCTCGTAATGAAAATCGCGGGGAGGTTCGGGTGCATCGCTGCGCCCGCGACGATGATTTCGCAGCAGATGATGGCAAATGCTCCAATTGCGACGAGAAGGCCGCGTTTGTAGCGGATGGCGGCCAGAATTGGCATTGTGAAGAACACCCACAGATAATCGGGGTAGCCAGGTGGTACAGCCAGCAGCAGGGTGAAAATGAACAGCGAATCCACGAACGCCCTAACCAACCCGAGAATCGGCGAAACGTAAATCTGCCGAAAGAAATGGCGAAAAAGCTCTAGCCCAGCCAGATAGATTGCATAGCAGACTAGCCAGGGACCTATTGCTGGCTCGTTCAGCCAACCCTTCCATGTCATCGATGTGGTTAGAAGCACAAAGGCCAGGAATATGAACCGCCAGAAGCGAAGCGATAGCTGTACCCACCGACTAGCGGTTCCTTCCTCTGGCATCAACACATCTAGTATTTCAGCCTCACTCGATACCGCAGAATTCATTCGCACTCTCCATTTGCAGCCGGAGGTGAAAGCCGGATGATGGAACAAGCTCCCCTACAAGAAGTATACGTGACCGGGCTCGAGCTTGTCACTCCTCAAAACGCCCCACATCAACCGACGAAAAGAATCATCGGATCTAGATAGAAGGAAGGACACAGCGTCGCTCCGCGTGCAGAATGGCGCTTGTCCTCGCAGTCTCGCATCAAATACCCACGAAGTCTAGTGCGATATCCCTAGGTCGCACCCCGGCGGATTCACGTGTCTGAGATGATTCTAAGGATTGATGACGGAAACGCCCAAAGTACATAAGATAGAGCCACGGTGAAACAAGAGCATCGACCGTGCTCGGCAGAATCCAGACGCAGGCCACCGAGGAGGTGAGGCTATGGACGCCAATGTGGTCATAATACTTATGCTTGTGGCCTTCATTATTGGGCTGATGGTCGGAGTGTCATTAGCCAAACCCAACGTGCTGCGCTGATAGATGCTTATCTCGGCGGGCACGCCCGCTGCATGGTGGTGCGGTGACTGAAGAACAACTCGATCGCTCAGCAGTAGACGCTACACCGCGCAGGGCCGCCTGCACTCCGCGCGCTCCTCGGCAGGATCGAGCGGCCGAAGCGCTTCTAGGAACTTGGGCATGGTTTCCGTCCTCGTCGGATTCCATGCCCAATGATACTCCTATTGAGGGATGGACTCCTGCGCCGCGCGGCGTTTCTGCGCGATTTCCTGCGCCAGCCAATCCTGGTCGACCGGCAGCCGTTTCACTCGCACGCCGCAGGCGTTGAAGATGCCGTTGGCGATGCAGGCCGGGGTCGGGATGACCGAGATCTCCCCTACGCCCTTGGCTCCATACGGGCCTTCCGCCGTCGGATGTTCCACGATCAGCGCGCTGATCTCCGGACTGTGCAGGATGCCGGGCATGCGATAGCGCGCCAGCCGGTCGCTGAACACCAGCCCGTCCTCGACGATGAACTCCTCCGTCAGCGTCTGGCCCAGCCCCATGATCACGCCACCCTCGACTTGTCCCTGCAGCCCCAGCGGATTGACGGCCTTTCCCACGTCGTCGGCGACGATCACGCGCAGCACTCGCACCTCGCCGGTATCCAGGTCGACTTCCACCTGCGCCGCCTGGGCAGCAAAAGAAAAGGCGAAGTGGATGTCTGTTCCGCCGACCAGCGGCTGAGTGGCCGGCGCCCAGTATTCATAGCGCATGACCGGGCTGCGGCCCTCAGCACGCATCAGGCCGACCACCTCGCCCAGGCCGATGCTGCGCTCTCTCACCTGCGCCAGGCCCTCGACGTAGCGCACTTCGGCCGGCGGGCAGTCGAACGCCTCGGCGACGGTCAGGCCGATGGATTCGCGCAGCAGCGCCGCCGCCTTGCGGACGGCATTGCCCGAGACGTAGGTTTGGCGTGAGGCAGTCGTTGGGCCGCCGTCAGGGGTGAGGTCGGTGTCGGAAAGGAGCACGCGCACGCGCGCCGGAGGCAGCCGCAGCTCCTCGGCGGCGATCATCTGCAGCACCGTCACCAGTCCCTGGCCGATCTCGGCCGACGAAGTACGCACCTCGACCGTGCCGTCCGCGTACAGCTCCAGCTCGGCTGCGGCCTTGTCCGGCGCGCCGCCCCCTAGCCCCGTGTTCTTGAAGCCGACCGCGATCCCCCAGGAACGGCGCAGGCGTGACCGGCCGGGCACCGTCTCCGACCGGAACGGATCGCCGGGTCCGGCCAGCCGGCGCAGCTCGCCCTCCATCCTGTCGAGACACTCGAGCAGGCCGGCGCTCTCCGTCAGGAGCTGCCCGGTGTTCGTGCGCGTGCCCAGGCGCAGCGCGTTCTTGCGCCGCAGCTCCAACGGGTCCAGGCCGAGGCGGCGTGCGAGCTCGTCCATCGCCGATTCGACGGCAAAGTTGGACTGAAGCACGCCGAAGCCGCGAAAGGCCCCGGCGGGAGGATTATTGGTGTACATCGCATAGCAATCGATCTTGACGTGCGGCACCACGTAGGGACCGGTCGAGTGGGTGGCGGCCCGTGTCATCACCTTCTCGCCCAACGAGGCGTAGGCCCCCGTGTCGCCCAGGAGCTCGGTCTGCGCCGCCACCAACGTGCCATCGCGGCGTGCGCCCAGCCGGACTTTGATCTCCGTGGCGTGGCGCTTGGGATGGACCAGCAGGCTCTCCTGGCGGTCGAAGAGCAGCTTAACCGGCCGATCGGTGGCGCGCGAGAGGAGTGCGGCATGGATCTGGCCGGCGATGTCCTCTTTGCCGCCGAAACCGCCGCCGATCAGGGTGCCGATCACGCGTACGTCAGTTTCGGGGATGGCGAGCGAAGCGGCGATCTGGCTGCGGTCGGCATAGGCGATCTGCGAGCCGACGTAAACCTCCAGCCGGCCGTCCTCGGCTGGTTTTGCGATCGAGCACTCGGGCTCGAGGTAGGCGTGGTCGTGGGCCGGGGTGAAGTAGCTGTCCTCGAAGACCACTTCGGACTCGGCGAAGCCTTCCTCGATATTCCCCTTGTTGACGTAGATGTGCTTAAGCAGGTTGCCGGGCCCGTGGACCGCCGGAGCGCCGGCCGCGCGTGCCTGGCGCGCCCCGCTCACCACAGGAAGGGGGTCGTACTCGGCCACTATCAACGCCAGGGCCTGGCCGGCGATCTCGCGCGTGTCCGCTGCCACAAGCGCGACCGCATCGCCGACCGTGCGCACCTTCCCGCCAACGCCGACCAGGACCGGCCAATCGAGGGTCACCAGGCCGTGGGTCCTGCGGCCGGGCACATCCTCGGCGGTCAGCACGGCACGCACGCCGGGCAGGTCGCGGGCCGCCGACACGTCGAGCGAGCGCAGGATCGCATGTGGCAGGCCGGCGCGCAGGACGCGCGCCTGGAGCATGCCCGCGAAAGTGTAGTCGTCGGTGAAGCGGGCCGCGCCGGTTACCTTGGCCAGGCCGTCAGGCCGGGGCAGAACGTGGCCCACCACGGCGTGATGGACCTCGCCGGCTTCGCCCGGCGAGGTCAGGTCGGGCACGGGCAAGGACCGGCCCGTGCGCAGCGCGTGGCCGGCGCTCTGCACGGCGCGGATGATCGCCGGGTACGTGCCGCAGCGGCAGAGGGTGTCCTTCAGCGCGGCGCGGATCTCTTCCTCGCTCGGGTCGGCGTTCTCCGCCAGCAGGGCCGCAGCCATCATCAACTGGCCGGGGATGCAGAAGCCACACTGGACGGCGCCGTGCTCGACGAACGCCCGTTGGAGCGGGTGCAGGACCCCGTCGCGCGCCAGCCCCTCGATGGTCAGCACGTGCCTCCCGGAGGCCTTGAGGGCGGGCAGCGCGCAGGGGAGGACGGGGGCGCCGTCCAGCAACACCGTGCAGATCCCACACTCGGCCTCGTTGCAGCCGATCTTGGTGCCCGTCAGTCCCAGGCGCGCGCGCAGCACGTCGGAAAGCATCTCTCCCGGCCCTACGGCGAGCTCGCACGCTTCGCCGTTGACCCAGAAGCGCAGGTTCGACTGTCCGTCTTGCATTCTCAGCTCACTTTGTTGTCGTTGGCGGGCTTCGCTTGCCCCGCCAAACCGCCGTCGGCCGCGGAGGCGAAGCTGGCGGGGGCCGTCTCCGCGGAGGCGGCCTCTGTCCGGGTCAGGCCGGCGCAGGCCCGCTCGAGCACCTCGCGCAGGACAACCGGCACGAGATGGCGGCGGTAGCCGGCGCTGGCGCGGTGGGGGCTGGTGCGCAGGCTGGCCTCGGCCAGGAAGCTCTCGGCGGCCCGGCCGAGCGTCCCTTCGTCCAGCAGTTCGGCCAACGCGCGGCCGCGCAGGGCGGCCTCCGTGCGCCGGGCACGGAAGGGCGCCGGTCCCGCCGGGCCGGCGGCCAGGCGGAGATCGTCGACGATGCCCGATCGCCCGCCGGTGGCCCCGGCGAGAGAGCCGGCGATGGGCGCGCTCAGGCGCAGCCAGGCGCCCATGTTCAGGATCGCGATCGCAACCCCCTGCGGGCGCATCACCCGCCAGAAGGCGGAGCTCTCGCCGGGGCCCGACCGCTGCAGCCGGAAGCCGACCAGCACTTCCTGGTGCCTGAGAATGGTCTGGCCGGGTCCAGTAAAAAGTGCTTCGAGCGGCAGCCAGCGGGTGCCCTGCGGGCCGGCGACCTGGGCCTGCGCGTCGAGCGCCAGCAGCGCGATCGTGCCGTCGCCGGCGGGCAGGCCGTGGGCGACGTTGCCGCCGATCGTGGCCAGGTTGCGCACCTGGGGGCCCCCGATCAGCGCGCAGGCCTCGACGAGGGCCCGGGCGTGCTGCTGCAGCAGGGGGCTGGTCACTATCTCGTGATGGGTCAGCGCCGCGCCGAGGAACAGATGGTCATCCTCCAGGTGCAGCGCGCGCAGCTCCGGTACGGCGGTCACGTCGACCAGAGTATCGACCGCTGGGTGGCGTCCCTGTTGAATGTCAATCAGCAGGTCGCTGCCGCCGGCAATGATCTCGGCGCGGCCGGGCGCGGCTGCGAGTGCCTGCAGCGCCTCGGCCAGCGACGTGGGTTGGAGATAGTTTTGCCAGATAGGCATCGGCCGTCCTCTGATTCGGAAATAACGCTCATAGAAACTACCGAAGTTAACTAACTGAGGATTAGTATAAACGATTCGCAGGAGTTGGACAAGGGAAGACCTGCTGGCTTGGTGGGGCTTGGAATGCTGAGTGACAGGGGGCAACTGCGAACTCGGAGTGACACCAGCAGTAGTCTCCGTGTAAGTTCCGATCGCAAGCCATCAATCGTTCCTGGCTTGCAGGACGATCGTGAGCACGGTGTGTGTGGGCTCCGCGCCGGCGGCCCGAAACATCAGGTCGGCGGGTCGCGCCTCACCTGGCTGGCCCATGGCCCGCGCCGCCTCGACGCTCGTCCAAATCGTCAAGATCTGCCAGAGCGTCGGATCGAACATGCTGTGTACCAACATGCTTTGGACGATGCCGGGCGCCAGTCCTTGGGATCGGCGAGCGTAGTCGTCCTGCAGCTCGGCCCAGTGCTCCTCGTCGACGTGCGCTTCCACGACGGTCATGATCATCTCACACCTCCGGATCGGCTACGGTCCCCTGTCCCATATCATGCCTGGCCTATCCCGGTCTGTATGCGTCGTGCCCAGGCAAGAGTTTGCCCGGACATGCGTTCCGAGACGGCAAGCCGGCGACGAGGACCAGGGACGGCAGCGGGGCGACAAACATCCGAACCCGGACCGGCTACCCGCCGGGCAGCACGGGCGGGTAGCCGCTTCCCGCCGGGGCCCCGCGCTCGATCGCCGGCCAGGGTGTGGTTCGCCAGCACCGTGGGTAGGCGCGGCCCCGCCTGGCAGCCGGTAACGCCCCTTACAGTACAGGTCCGACACAAACAGCATACTCACAACGGCAGCGGCATCCGCAATCGAGCCCACGCGGCGCCCGCCCGCAGCGCACATGGTTGAGGCTACAAGGATGGATGACGCCCACTTGACGCTCTCGCGGTCGACATTGGGGTACGTCAGACGGCTATTAATCAAGGCTGACTTCGAAGATGATCATACCATTTCTCGACCGTCCGGCTGAATCAAGACAGGCTGGCGGCCCTGAGTGAGAGGCGGATCAACATGCTCTTAGAGAACAAGGTTGCCGTGATCTACGGTGCGGGAGGTGCGATCGGGGGCGCCGCGGCGCGCGCCTTCAGCCGTGAAGGAGCGACGGTCTTCCTGGCCGGTCGCACTGCCGCCAAGCTGGAGCGGGTAGCCGGCGAAATCCGCGCAGCCGGCGGTCTTGCCCACACGACCACCCTCGACGCTCTCGACGACGGGGCGGTTGGCGCTTTTGTCGACTCGGTCGTCGCGCAGGCAGGCGGCATAGACATCTCGCTGAACGTCATCGGGTATGCCGACGTACAACGGCCGCTGCTGGAGATCTCGCCCGCAGATTTCATGCAGCCAATCATAACCGCGACGCGCACGCAGTTCCTGACCACCCGGGCCGCCGCCCGCCACATGGTCGGGCGCGGCTCGGGAGTGATCCTGGCATTCGGCGGCAACGGGCCGCAGACTCCGCCCGGCCTCGGCGGCTTCAAGGTCGCTCTCGACGCCGTCGAAAGTCTCCGGCGGCAATGGGCAGTTGAGCTCGGCCGGCACGGCATCCGCGTCGTCACCTTGAAAACGGGCGGAATCCCCGAATCCATGCCTGACACATTTGCCGAAAAGGACGAGATCGCGGCGGAAATTCAGAAGGCTACCTTGCTGGGTCGGGCGGCTACCCTGGAGGATGTGGGGAATGTGGCGGCCTTCGTGGCTTCCGATCTCGCGCGTACGCTTACCGCCACAGAAGTGAACATTTCGTGCGGCGCGTTGATGGACTGATTTGATCCGGTGTTGTGTGATACACTAACGACGCAAGCATCAATCGTGCATTTCACCAAAGACCCGCAGCAGCCATCCCCCGCGCGACAGGTACGCTGAGTGACAGAAAGCTTGCGTGAAAGGAAGCCTCCCTTGTTCAATTATGGTGTCGACTACTACCCGGAGCACTGGCCCGAAGAGCGCTGGCCGGTGGATGTGCATATGATGGCCGAGGCCGGCTTCAATGTCGCCCGGTTGGCCGAGTTCGCCTGGTCGAAGCTGGAGCCCGAGGAAGGTCGCTTCGACTTCGCCTGGCTCGACCGCGCCCTGGCTATCCTCGCCGACCACGGCATCCGCTCGGTCCTCGGCACGCCCACGGCTTCGCCGCCGCCCTGGCTGATGGCCGGCGACCCGAAGATGTTCCGCGTCCGGGAGGACGGCCAGCGGCTCACCTACGGCAACCGGCGCGAGTACTGTCCGAACCACCCGCGCTACCGCGAGCACAGCCGCCGGATCGTGACCGCCCTGGCCGAGCACTACGCGGGACACCAAGCCGTCCTTGGCTGGCAGATCGACAACGAGTTCGGCGACCGCTGCTACTGCCCGGTCTGCCGGCAGGCGTTCGCCGGTTGGCTGGAGCAGCGCTACGCTTCGCCGGACGAGCTCAACCGCGCCTGGGGCACCGTCTTCTGGGGCCACGAGTACCAGGACTGGGCGGAGATCCCTACACCCGCGCTGACCGGCAACGCGCCCAACCCCGGCCTGGCCCTGGACTACGCCCGCTTCTGTTCGGATTCCTACGTGGACTACCAGAAGCAGCAGGTGGACATCCTGCGCCGGCAGTGTCCGGGCCAATTCGTGACGCACAATTTGATGGGCTTCGGCTATAGCCAGCTCGAGTACTACGACCTGGCGCGCGACCTGGACTTTGTGGCCTGGGACAACTACCCGCGCACCCAGTGGCGCGCGTTGGCGGAAGCGGACGGCAGTGCGCCGGCTCTGGGCCACGATACCATGCGAGGCCTCAAGGGGGGCCCCGGCGGCCAGAACTTCTGGGTGATGGAGGAGCAGTCGGGACCGGGAGGCTGGCAGATGATCAGCGTGCCGCCGCGGCCGGGCGACATCCGCCTGTGGGCCTACCAGGCGATCGCGCACGGTGCAGATGCCATCGTCTACTTCCGTTGGCGCACGGCGCGCTTCGGCACCGAGCAGTACTGGCATGGCGTTCTCGATCATCACGGGCAGCCGGGCCGGCGCTACGCGGAAGTCAAGCAGATGGGCGACGAACTCAAGCGCATCGGGGACAGCATCCTGGGCACGGCCATCCGTTCGGAGGTGGCCATGCTGCAGGACTACGACGCCCGCTGGGCCTTCCAGATCCAGGGCAACAACCCCGGTTTCGCCTATCCGCAGCACTTCAACGACGTCTATCGCGCCTTGCGCGCCCAGCAGGTGAGCCTGGACGTGATCTCTCCCCGGCACGATCTTGCCACCTACCGGCTGGTGGTCGCGCCGGCCCTGCACGTGGTCTCGCCGGCCCTGGCCGAGAAGCTCGAGCATTTCGTGGCCGAGGGCGGTGTGCTGGTGCTGACGGCGCGCAGCGGCGTCAAGGACCTGGCCAACAAGGTCGTGGACGGCTACCTGCCGGGTCTGCTCGCCGGGCTGGCTGGCGCGCACGTCGAGGACTACGACTCGCTGCCCCAAGGGGCTAGGGTCGGGCTCGAGCCGGAACTCGCCGGCCCGAACCTGCCTGCCGATTCTCGCTTTGCCACCACCTGGTGCGACATCCTCGTGGCCGATGTGGCCCAGGTAGCGGTGCGTTATGCCGAGGAATACTATGCCGGGCGCCCGGCCATCACGCTCAATCGCTACGGCAAGGGGCAAGTGGTCTACATCGGCACCCTCGGCCCCGCCGGGCTGTTCGACGCCCTGGCGCCCTGGCTGCTCGGGCTGGCCGGAGTCAGCCCGGGCTGGCCGGTGCCTGCCGGCGTGGAGGTCGCCGAGCGCCGTCGCGGGGAGGAGCGCCTGCTCTTCGTCCTCAACCACACCGGGCGGGCCCAGCAGATCTCGCTGCCTCGCGCGTACAGCGATCGCCTCGACGGAGGCAAGACGGTCAGCGGGCAGGTGACGCTGCCGGCCAGGGGCGTGATGATCCTGGCTTGAGCGGCGCCTTCGCCCTCTCTGTCGTGCCCAGCGGGCGCCTCGCCCGCCAGCGTCATGCCCGGCGGCCGCCTTCGCCCTCCCTGTCATGCTGAGCGGTGCCTTCGAATCCAGGCCGTTCGCGGCGAATGTCAGCGAAGCATCTCTCACCGGCCATCGGCGGCTGGAGATGCTTCGCTCCCACTCAGCGCCACCCTCGTTGAGCCGTCGGTGTCGCTCAGCATGACAGCGGGGCGGGGACTCGCCGCCACCCTCGTTGAGCTGTCGGTCTTGCTGAGTGCTCTGGTTGGGTAGACTTTGTCATATGGCTGCGCGTCGATAAGCCCAGGCACGGTCACAACAACCAACCTAATAGAGCACTCAGGGTGACATTGCCCTGAAATGTGACTGTAACACTAACGGGCCCGGAGCAGGCCTTGTGGTATAGTGCCAGACGTGTGAGGAGGGAATCTTCCCCTCCCGCTGCCGGCGAGGCGGCCGATCAGCGCCAGACAGGATGTGACCGTGAACGTTGGAGACTCGCAGTACCATGCCGAGCGAACGCTTGGCCCTGCCGATAATAAGCAGGTCCTCGCCTTCCCGTTTGAGGTGCCGCCCGGCGCCGGGCGGCTGGAGATCACGCTGCGCTATGCGCCGGAGAAGGTCGGCGGCGTCGAGAACTTGCTGGTGCCGGCGCTGTTTGACCCCCTTCGCTGCCGGGGCACGGGTCACCGCGGCGGCGCGCTCAAGCGGGTGGTGGTCGGAGAGGGCGCGGCGACCCCCGGCTTCCTGGCTGGACCGCTCACGCCTGGACGCTGGACCCTCGAGATCGAAGTGCACGCCGTCTTGCCGGGCGACCCCTGCCGCATGAGCCTGGAGATCGTGACCACCCCGGCCGCAGCCGTCGCAGCCGCCCCGGCGCCTTCGGTCCCCTCGCAGCCGCCTGCGGACGGCTCCGCGCCGGCCGCCGTTGGATCGGCCGAGGCGGCAGGCCAGGCCGGTTGGTACCGGGGTGACCTGCACACGCACTCGGTTCATTCCGATGGCGAGGGCGACGTGGCAGGACGCATTCGGGCGGCGGCCGACAAGGGGCTGGATTTCTTCTTTCTCACCGATCACAATACGGTCTCGGGATTAGTCGAGCTTGCGACGCTCGGCGCGCGCTGCGCCGGCCGGCCGCCGTTGGGGCTCGGCGGCCTGGAGCTGACCACGTTCTACGGCCACGCGCTTTGCCTGGGCGCGCGCGATTGGATCGATTGGCGGGTGCGGCCGGGCGACGGCGGCATGCCGGCCATCGTGCGGGCCGTGCAGGAGGCCGCGCAGCTCTTCGTCATCGCCCATCCCTTCTCGGTCGACGACCCCTACTGCACGGGCTGTGCCTGGCACTACGACCAGGTGATGCCGGGCCCCGCGCGCGCGGTTGAGGTGTGGAATGGCCCATGGGCAGGCAACTCCGGCAACGCGAACGGCCTGGCGCTTTGGTATGGCTGGCTGAACCGGGGCGAACGCGTCGTGGCCACGGCGGGGACTGACGCGCATGGTGCGTACGGTGGCAGACAGGAGCTGCCCTTCAGCGTGGTCTACGCGAGCGGGCTGAACGAAGCTGCGCTGCTGAAGGGCATCCTTGGCGGTCACCTGTACCTGAGCCGTGCGCCGAGCCTGGTCCTTTCTGCCCGGAGCCTTGCCCCCTGGCGGGAGCAGCGAGCGATGATCGGCGATACGTTGGCCCTGCCGGCGGGCGAAGCCGCCGAGTTCGCCTGCCGTTGGGAGCGCTGCCCGGCCGGCTCCCGGCTGCGCATCATCGTCGACGGCCGCCTTCGCTCGGAACAGGAAGTGGCTGAGGGCGGGCTCCTCGATTGGCGCCTGCAGGCCGGCCGGGACCACTGGTGCCTGGCCGAGCTGCGCGACCCAGGCGGCGATATGTTGGCCTTGACGAACCCGATCTATTTGCAGATTGCGGCGTAGATTATATTATCGATGGACCGAGCGGGGGTATGCTTAGCTGCATTCAAACCTTGCCCCCAGGAGGTCATCGAACATGAAGCGATCTGTGGCTCTGCTCGTCCTCGTCTGCATGCTCCTCAGCAGTTGCGTGTACGCCGGCCCGGCGCCCGCACCGGCGGCCACGGTTCAGGCCGCGGCTCCAGCCGCCCCAGCCGGCGTATCTGAGCCCGTCCAGACGCCGGCACCGACGATGCCTCCCGTCGACGCGGCGGCTGCGCTCACCACTACCGCGCCGCTGACGGCCACCGGTACGGCCACGCCCATGTCGCCAATCACGGCGACCACTCCGTTGACGGCGACCGGCTCGCTCACCATAACTACGCCGCCGCGTGTCTGGCAGCCCACCGACACCCTGCCCATCGACCCTCTGGTCCACACCGGCGTGCTGACCAATGGCCTGACCTACATTGTGCGCAAGAACTCGCAGCCGCAGAACCGGGCCGAGCTGCGGCTGGTGGTCAAAGCCGGGTCCGTGCTGGAGGCCGATGACCAGAAGGGGCTGGCGCACCTTCTCGAACACGTGATGTTCGACGGTACCTGCCACTTTCCAAAGCAGGGGATCACGGACTTCCTGCTGAAGAACGGCATGCGCGACGGCGCCGACCTGAACGCGGCTACCGGCTTCGACGACACTACCTACATTCTGGTTATCCCCCTGGATGATCCGAAGGTTCTCGATACGGCCCTCAACGTCCTCGTGGACTGGGCCACCTGCCCGACGATCGACCCCGCCGAGGTGAACGTCGAGCGCGGCGTGGTGGTCGAAGAGCACCGGGTGCGCGAGCTGAACGCGCAGGGGCGGATCGTCGATCAACTGTATCCGGCACTGCTGGCGGGCTCCAAGTACGCGACCCGTCTGCCCATCGGCGATATGAACGTGGTGCAGAATGCCCCGGTGGAAGCGTTGCGGCGCTTCTACAACGACTGGTACCGCCCGGACCTGATGGGGGTGGTCGCCGTGGGTGACTTCGATGCGGCGCAGGTGGAACAGATGATACGTGCCAAGTTCTCGCCGATCCCGCCCCACAAGAATGCCCCGCCGCGACCCACCTTCCCCGTGCAGCCTTTTGCCGGGACGCACTCCCTGGTCGCCGCGGATCCCGAGAACCAGGCGACGTCCGTGCAGCTCTGGGCCAGGCGGGCGCCGCAAGCCTGGGGCACAGTTGCCCTCTATCGCCAGGCGGTCGTCGAAGACCTGTTCTTCAACATGCTGAACGGCCGCTACCATGACTTGATTCAGGCCGGTAACGCCCCCTTCAGCTCGGCGGATGGTGGCACGAGCCCGATCGTGCTCACGCTCTCGGCGGACGTGATCCAGGCCCAGACGACGGAAACCAACACTTTGCCGGCCCTGGACAGCGTGATGACCGAGATCGAACGGGTGAAGCGCTTCGGCTTCACGGACAGCGAGTTGACCCAGGCCAAGAGCATCTTGCTCGAGTTTTACCGCCGCGCCTACGATAACCGCAATACGGCCGACACTACGACGCTGGTGGAGGAATACATCCGGCACTACATGACCGGCGAGGACATCCCGGGCATCGCGGTCGAGTATCAGTTGGTGAACCAGTTGCTGCCAGAGATCACCATGCAGGAAGTGAACCAGGCGGTCGGCACGTTGACCGAGCCTGACAGTCGGCTGCTGTTCGCGGCCACTACGCAGAAACCCGGGCTGACGCTGCCCACCGCGACGGACCTGACGGCGGTGTTGAGCAAGGTGGCTGCCAAGCAACTGGCCCCCATCGCCGAACAGAAGCTGCCCACCCAGTTGATGACGAACGTCCCGGAGCCGGCCGCGATCATCACTCAGACCAGCATTTCGTCGCTGGGCGTCACGGTGCTCAAACTCGCCAACGGTCTGACCGTCCAAATGAAGCCGACGACCTTCAAAACTGACGAGGTCCTGTTCACCGGCGTCGGCCGCGGCGGCGCGTCGCTGCTGCCGGACGCCGACGTGCCCGCCGCCCGGCTGGCCGGACCTATCGTCGGCGGCAGCGGCGTGGGCGACCTTACTCCTATCCAGTTGGGCCAACTGCTCAACGGCAAGTCGGTCAGCGTGACACCTAGCATCCGCGAGCTCAGCCAGCGCTTTGACGGCAGTGCCGCGCCGCGTGACCTGGAAACGGCGCTGCAGCTGGTCTATCTCTACGTGACACAGCCACGGCTGGACGAGAACACGGTCAAGGCCCTCAAGGATGCGGCACTAACCGCTCAGACCAACCGGGGTCTGGATCCTCAAGCCGCGCTGCAGGACGCGCTCATCAAGCTGGAGTACGGCGATTCGCTCCGCTGGAACCCGGTGCTGCCGTTGGCGGCCGTCCAGGCGGTGGACCCGAACCGGGCGTTCCAGATCTATAAGGAACGCTTTGCCGACATGAGCGGCTTCACCTTCACGTTCGTGGGGAATTTCGACGTGGCCCAGCTCACCACGCTGGTGCAGCGCTACCTGGGCACCCTGCCCGGCAAGGGTGGTACGACGGGCTGGCGCGACTTCCTGCCGCCCGTGCCGCAGGGGATACAGAAGACCGACGTTTACAAGGGCAGCGGGGACCTGGCAGAGGCCGTCATCCTCTACGTGGGCGCCTTCGAAGGGACCCAGGACGAGCAAGTCCAGCTCGATATGCTGCGCGACGTCCTGCAACTGCGGCTGACGAATGAGCTGCGCCTCAAGTTGAGCGGGACCTATTCGCCGTCGGCGAGCGACGGCGTCAATCTGTGGCCGGAAACGCGCTATGCCGTGGCAATCGACTTCACCACCGAGCCAACGCGTACCAAGGAGTTGCTGAGCGCCACCTTCGGGCAGGTCGCCGGCCTGCGCGCCAACGGCCCCACTGCGACCGAGCTGGCGACGGCCAGGGAGCAGGAGCTCCGCAGCCACGAGAGCGAGCTGACCCAAAACAGCTATTGGCTGAACCTGCTGACCACCTACGGCATCGACCCGACGCAGGATCCGACTGCGGCCCTGCGCCTTGACGACGCCATCAACAAGGTCACTCAGGCCGACCTGCAGTCGGCTGCTAGCCAATACCTGAAGGCGGACCAGTACCTGCAGGTGGTGCTCTACCCGGAAGCGATGCAGCCCCCGCCGACGAGCGGGTTCGCCCTCGTCTTGCGCTAGGCTTGCGGCGCCGGGGTCAAGGCGTCTGAAATCCGGTAAGGGCCCGGGCCGCAGACAGCACCTGCGGCCCGGGCCCGCCGTTTTTCGTCATCCTGAGCGAATTGACCCACACTTCCTGGCAGCGGCGATGGCTCAGCGAAGGATCTGCCGCAGCCCTCAGAAGATGGCGGCCCGCCGCGACATACCGCGTGGCCGCGCTCGCTCCGAACGCGTACTACCGTGGACAAGAACTTGTTCGCCGAGAGGGCCAGCGGCCGAAACCCGCCTCGCGTCCCACCTGCACTGACGCTTTTGTAGCACCACAGACGGCTTTCGTGAAATCGCAAGAGATTTATGCTATAATATCGATGATTTGGGAAGCCGGGCAGTTTGCCGCGCCCGACGGACGATACCCCTGCGAAGGAGCGATCAAGCATGGAAGCCCAGCGGAGTGCTGAGGGCTATGAAGCAAATGAAGACGGTCGCCAGGGCGGCGTCCGCCGATCGCCGGCCGCCGGGTTGTCGCGTCGCCGGTTTCTGCGCGCCGCCGCGGCGGCCGCAGGCGCCGCGGCCGCCGCGCCCCTGCTGGCGGCTTGCGCCCGGCCGGCGCCCGGCCCTGCGGCAGGGTCACCGGACGTGACCGTGCCCGGGCAAGTGGTGCAGTTGGTGTACCAGGATTGGCGCACCGACTGGTTCCCGTCGATGGCCCAGGACGCGCTCGAGCAGTTCCACCAGACGCACCCTAACATTCGCGTGTTCTTCACCATCGATCCGGAGAACCTGGAAGAGAAGATGCTCCAGGATTTCCAGGCAGGCATCGCTGCCGACGTGTTCGCCGGCTGCTGCTCCTTCTTGCCGATCTGGGGCCAGCAGGGCGATTGCCTCGACCTGCGCCCCTACGTCAAGGCGGACGTGGATCAGGCCACGCTGGACGACTGGGATCCTGTGCAATATCAGGCCCTTTTCACGCGCGATGGGCGCCAGTATGGCCTGCCCAAATATCACGGTGCGCTGGCCCTGTATTACAACCGGGACATGCTCGACGCCGCGGGCGTGGACTACCCGGATGCCAACTGGGATCACGCGCGCTATCTGGAGGCGATGCGATTGCTGGCCGCCGACCCTAACGCCGAGGGCAGGCGCGACGTGTGGGGGAGCATGGTCGACATTTCGTGGGAGCGCCTCCAGGTCCACGTCAACGCCTGGGGCGGGCATTTTGCCGATCCCGCCGATCCGCATCACAGCCTGATGGGCGAGAAGCCGTCTTTGGACGCCCTGGAGTGGTTGCGGGCGCGCATCTGGGACGAGCACGTGATGGCGGGTCCGCTGGACGTGCAGAACCTGGGCACACGTGAGGCATTCGCGGCGGGCAAGCTGGCGATGGTCGAGGACGGTTCCTGGGCGCTCAAGGATATGCTGGCCGCCGTCACGTTTCCGGTAGGCGTGGCCGTCTTTCCCCGCGGCCCGCAGCGCCGGGCGACGCTGACGACGACCGATGCCTTCGGCATCTATGCGCACACTCGCTACCCGGACGCGGCCTGGGAACTGATGCAGTTCTTGATCAGCAAGGAATACGGCCGGGCGATGGCCAAGGCACACTTTCTGCAGCCGGCGCGCTATTCGCTGATAGAGGACTGGGTGAGCTACATCCGCGCAGAGTATCCCGAGAAGACTGCCGGAATGGACATCGCCGTCTTCGCCGATGGCCAACGCAACGGCTACTCGGTGGTGGCCGAGACCTTCGCCGACCAGGCGGCCGCCACCGCGCTCAGCAATCCGGCCTGGCAGGAGATCTTCACCCTGGGCAAGGCGCCGGTGTCTTCCCTCGTCGAGGTCAGCCGGCAGATCGAAGTGGCGCAGAAGGGCAAGTAGCAGGGAGGAGCCATGCAGGGGTCTCGGGGTCGAACCGGGCCGCTCGTCCTGTGGGAGGGCGCTTTTCTCGCCTGGATCGGACTGTGCTATCTTGTCGTCTGCCGGCGGTATGGCCTGACCATTTCGCCTGCCGACGGGGCGGTCAGTTATGCGATCTTCACGTTGCCATCGCTGGCGGGAGGCTTCATTGCCTGGTCATTGTTGAGCGCCGGTCTGCGGGTGCGGCGCGAGAACGGCGGGGGCGGTGCGCGGCTGCTCCTGGTCGGGCTCGTGGTCGCGCTGCTCGTCCTGGGTGGCGAGCTGCTCGTGATGGCCCTGTTCGGTTCAGTCCCGGTGCAGGCGGGGTGACCGGTCCGGCTAAGGCGAGGCTGAGGGTGCCTCAGGACCCGGGCGGATCGGCATCCGGATGGATTCTTTCAGGCTGGCCTGAGAACGAACTACGCGGGCAGCGGCACTCGTCAAGCCGGTGTCTACTTCGAGGATGATGACGGTCGAACACAAGGAGCGAGCAAAGTATGGCGACGGATGTCATTCGAGTGCTGATCGTGGACGACGATGCCGCCTCGCGCGAGGCCCTGGCCTCCCAGTTGGCCGGCGAGGTGGGGATCCAGGTGACCGGCCAGGCGGGAGATGGCGCGCAGGCGCTGGCGGAGGCCGAGGGATCCAGCCCCGACGTGGTTCTGATGGACCTGGCAATGCCGGTAATGGACGGTGTCGAGGCGACGCGGCGCCTGACCCAAGAGGTGCCGTGCGTGGCAGTGCTGGTGCTGGCTGCCTCGGCGGATGATAAGCAGCTCTTCCCGGCCATCAAGTGCGGGGCGCTGGGCTATCTGCTAAAGGGCTGCGGCACGGAGGAGGTGGCGGCCGCGATCCACCGCGTCTTCCGCGAGCAACTGTCATTGGACACGGTCAGTGCGGCGGAGCTGCTTTACGACCTGGCGCACCCTGCCCCGGGCCTTCCGTCGACGCGCGACCCACTCACCTGGCGGGAGTTCGAGGTGGTGCAGTTGGCGGCGCAGGGCTTGAGCAACGCGCAGATCGCGGTGCAACTGAGCATCCCCGAGACGCTTCCCGGCATTCACGTCGGCAACATCCTGGGCAAGCTCCACGTCGCCACGCGCACCGCCAGCGCGCTTTACGCGCGGGGCGAAGAGCCCGAGAGCCACGAGTGGCAGGTGTCAAACGCCGAGGGCGCAGCCGACTGATCAGCAGAGGACGGAAACGTGGCAGCGATAGACAACTCCCGGGAACGGGCTAAGGTGGAGAGTGGGTGGACTGCCGAGTCGCCCGATGTCTCGGTACAGCGGGAAGTGACCCGGCGGGTGGCCGAGGCACGCCAGGCCGAGCGTCTGACTAAGAGCGAGTTCGCGGCCCGCCTGGGGCTAACCAGGCAGGCCTACAATGGCTACGAAAAAGGCGACACGGTCTTCTCCGTGGCCCAGCTCTTCAGGGTAGGCGAGATCCTCAATCGGCCGGTAACCTACTTCCTCGGCCTGGACACCGGCCTGACACCCGACGAAGAAGAACTGCTGGCGGTCTATCGCAAGGGCCGAGGGCGGGGTATGGGCGACGCCATCCTGCGCGTCAGCCGGGCCTTGGCGGGCGATTGAGCCCCCGGCTCGCTTCTACTCCCAACGACCAAAGAGGTTCTTGCAAAACAGCCTCAGCATTTCCCTGCTGGCCCTGAGAAGCCAGCGTAAACGCTGCCGGCGGCCATACGTGGGTACGACCGCGCCGCGCCTCCTCGGACGGCAGGCACGCGCGCCGGCGTGAAGGGCGACGGTGGGGTAGCGTTTGGGCGTTCGCCTGGTTTTCTTGCGCACGAGTGCCTCATCTTGGGCTTGTCATCAAAGAGAACGTATGTTCTGATTGTATCACAGTGGATCACAGTTCGTCAAGACGCAATCTCAAAATTGATCCTTTGGCGCCTGTGAAGAAGTGCTGGCAGCCCGTGAACGTCTGGCTGCATCTCCCTACCCGTGCGGCATCGCCCGTCGCCCGCGCGAGCCGTCGCCGCGGCCTCATGGTGGAGCGGATCGGTTTCTGCAGCATTATAGGATCTCTACATAGCCTGCTGTTCCATGCACGCGAATTCTTTGTCCATCCTTTAGCAGCTTGGTAGCCTGTTCCACTCCGACCACTGCCGGTAGGCCATATTCGCGTGCGATAACTGCTCCATGGGTCATCAATCCACCGACTTCGGTGACCAGGCCCCTTACGGATACAAACAAGGGTGTCCAGCTAGGGTCAGCAAATGCGGTGACCAAGATGTCTCCATCTTGCAGATCAGCATCTTCCATCCTTAAGATGACACGTGCTCGTCCCTCTACGACCCCGGAAGAAACAGGTAGACCTACCAAAGCTTCGGCCGGTAGATTTTTCCGTTTGTACTCACCCGTCACGATTTCCCCATCAGACGTGATGACACGTGGGGGAGTTAGCTTCTGATATACCTTGAACTCGTCTTTTCGTTTGCCGATGATCTGCTCATCCAGTACATTTGCGCGCACGACATCGCGGAGTTCTTCAAAAGTGAGATAGTAAATATCTTCTCTTTCATGAATCACGTTGGCTTGTACGAGCCGTTCGGCTTCCTTCAGCAAAGCCTGTTTGTAAGCGAAATAGCGGCTGACGATGCCGTATTTCGGATATTCACGGTAACCTGTGAGATTCCGGACCAGGCCGATCATCCGTTTTGTCTCTTTGGCTTTTTGTTCTCCGTCCGGCAATTGCCTCAACCGCTCCAATAACTCTTGTTCTTTGTGCAAAGCTTCCTGCCGCCCTTGTTCGAATTTACGTTTGCTTTCACCAGACTCAAAGTTTTTGACGTTGCTGAGGAGCATGGGGACCAGTGTCGTGGGCTTTTCCCTCCATCGGGGTTTGGTGATATCAATCTCTCCGGCACAACGCATGCCATATTTGTCGAGAAATGCATCTATGGCCTCCCGCGCTTCCTGTCCGCCCTCGAACTGAACCAGTCCATCCCGAAAGTCGTCCGCCTTTGCCTGCTGCAGGTAGTGGATGACTTCCCGATAGGGACGGATCACGTCTGCGACATCCAACAGCGCCAGACCCATTTCCGCAGTGATATTGTTGGGTACAGACTGAGTAAGCGTGTCTGCTGCGTTCTGTTCGCCCAGCCACTCCATCATTTTTTCGTTGAGCCATGCTGCAGCGTTCATGGCAGTCATGATCACACCCATCGTCCGCGGATCAAACATCAGCTTCTTCAATTGCTGGATATCTTCCAGAATGAAGTCAAATAGGGCTGATCCTGACTTCGTCAGGATGTTTTGTTCTAACGTTTCTACCGATGTTTGATTAGCCTTGATCAATTCGGGAACGACTGCCGGATCGTAGTCCTGTAATGTCTGATAACTCACAGGCGGTGCGCCTTGGTTGCTCTTACCGGAACCCGGTCCTTGTGTGTCATCCGGCAGCGACCTGACAAAATCGCCCCGCTCCAGGATCGTCGAGAGTGCATCTTTGATGAGCGGCTCGCCTCCCATGACTCTCAGTAAGCTTTCTCTGCCGACAGGCGAGGCCAATTGCGCTGTAACGTCGACAAATAACCTTCCGCCGGCTTCATACATTGGTCGGGCAGCCGTCAACTGGAAGAAAGACAATCCCAATGGTTTCATGGCGTCAGTCATCATTTGTTGATGAGCGACAGACACGTAGACGTGATTTTCTTGATCATTCACTTCGGGGATCGGGTATAAAGTAGTGATTGGCCGGCTCTGGAGGATGTAAAACGTGTCATCAACCAGACACCATTCGATGTCCTGGGGCCGGCCGAAATGTTCTTCGATCTTTCTGCCCAGGCGCTCGAGCCGCAAGATCTGCTCATCCGTCAGCGCTTGGCTGTTCTGCTTCTCGGGCTCAATCTCCTGTTCTTTCGTCGGGACACCCGCACCGCCATCCTTCATGGCATAGATGGCCAGCTTCTTGGTGGATATCTTCTTATCGATAACGTTGCCGTCACGCACTTTATAGTTGTCGGCATTCACCAGTCCGGAGACCAGGGCCTCGCCAAGTCCGAAGCCGGCATCAACGGCTGCCACTCTCCTATCAGAAGTAACGGGATCGGCAGTAAACAAGATTCCTGCCGCCTGGGGGAAGACCATCTTCTGAACGACCACCGCCAGGTGGACTTGACGGTGGTCGAAGCCGTTTTGAAGGCGGTAAAGGACTGCCCTCTCGGTAAACAGCGATGCCCAGCACTTGCTGATATGCCTTAGGATTGACTCCTTTCCGATAATGTTCAGATACGTATCCTGCTGGCCTGCAAAGGAGGCCGTCGGCAAGTCCTCGGCAGTTGCGCTGGATCGCACTGCATAGGCAGTTTTCTCGTCCAGCCTCGAGAGGAAGCGGGTGATCTCTTCATCAATGTCTTGAGGGATGGCTACCGCTTCGATGAGCCTGCGAATCTCAGCGCTCAGTTCACCGATTTCGTCCCGGTCTTCCACCCTTAGGAGCGATAACTGATCAAGTAAGTCGGAAATCGACGACGTTTCCCCGATAATTCTCTTGTAGGCTGCAGTAGAAACACAAAAGCCATCCGGCACGCGGATTCCCTCAACCCTGGATAGTTCCCCCAGGTTGGCGCCCTTACCTCCAACCATGGGAAGCTTTGTTTTGTCAATTTCCCGAAATCCAAGCACATATGAACTCACACCTACTCTCCTTCCTCTTTTCCATCAGGCATCGGCATGGTGTTTCTTGCTGACCGTTGGCTGATCCATGGTCCGTGTCTTTGTCAGGGTTTCTCACTGGCATACCCTCAAGCATACTCACCCCTGACCTTCAGTTCAAATTAACCCTATCCCCCCGTCGTATTTTGGGGAATCGCCCGTTTGAGGTTATCATGCCGTCCTCTGACAAACTCCACTCACTCGCCTCAGGAGCGCTCATGCACAGACTGACCGCCGTTGCTTCAACGCGCGTCTTCGTGATTATCCTGGCCATCGCTTTCTTGCTCTTATCGGGCCTCTACAGCGTGATCAACCCGGCTTTCGAGGCACCTGACGAGGTCGGACATTTTGCGTTCATCCACGAGCTCGCCACAGCCCATACGCTTGTGCAACTGCGCCTGGGCGAGACCGGCGAGGCGCACCAGCCTCCCCTCTACTATCTGCTTTCAGCCCTGGTCACGCTGCCGGCCAATTACGGCAACTCCACAGGTGCGTTCCAGCTCAATCCCCAGTTCGTATGGGCGGGCAACGGGGGCTCGGACGTGAACATTGGGCAGCACCGCAGCGCCGAGACGTTTCCCTTCAGCGGCCAGGCGCTGGCGCTTCACCTGGCGCGCGGGCTCTCGGTGTTGATGGGTCTGGGTACCGTCCTGCTGACAGTCGCGATCGCCCGCAAGATCTTCCCCGGCCAGCCGCAGGTCGCCCTGTTGGCGGCCGCGTTGGTGGCTTTCGTGCCTCAGTTTCTCTTCATCTCGGGCGCGATCAACAACGATAACCTGGCCACATTGCTTGCCACGGCGGCGCTCTTTCAAATGGTGCGGATCCTCGAGCAGCCTGCCGCGATCCGGCGCTGGGCAGCTTTAGGCGTTCTGGTAGCGCTGGGCGTGCTTACCAAGCTGTCGGGTGGGGTGCTAGGGGTCCTGGCGCTGGTCCTCCTGGTTGTCTGCGTGGCGCGTCTGCGTTCGCCCCGGCTACTGGGCGCCGGGCTGCTGGCTCTCGGGATCCCGCCATTGGTGCTCACCGGGTGGTGGTTCGTCCGTAATCAGGTGCTCTACGGCGACCCGCTGGCTTTCGGGCTCTACCGCCAGGTGTTCGCCGCCAATCTGCGCAACGGGCCCCTCACCCTGCAACAGATGCGGCCATTCTTCACCACGCAATTCCGCTCGTTTCTCGGGGTCTTCGGGTGGATGAACGTCTCGGCGCCGGCCTGGTACTACCGGCTGGGCGGCATCCTGGGTCTGCACGGGCTCATCGGGCTGGCCGTAATCTCGCTGGAAAAGCGTACGGCAAGCATGTCGCGCCTGCAGAAGGATGCCCTGCTGGGTATGGTCATCGCGGTGCTTGCTCAGGAGGGCTATATCGTTCTAACGCTGACGCAGTGCAACGAGTCGTGCTACCAGGGCCGCTACCTCTTTCCGGCCATAGCCCCACTCATGCTCCTGCTCGCATATGGTCTCATCACCCTCGCGACGCCCCGCTGGTCGCGATGGCTGGTCGGCGTCGCGCCGGTGGTCCTTTGCGCTGCTGCGCTATACATCCTTCTGCGCGTGCTCGGCCCCACCTATGAGGGCGTGACGTTGGCAAAATCCAGCCTCTGGTTGCTCCCCCACAAGTCGGACGTCATGTTCGGGGATCAGATCCGGTTGCGCGGGTACAGCCTGCAAGAGAAACCCGGCAGCAAGGAAGTCGACCTCACGCTTTATTGGGAGGCGGTACGCAAGCCCGACTTCGATTACTCAGCGTTCGCCCACATGCTGGATGCGAGCGGCCAGATCGTGGCCCAACAAGATCGGGCGCCGGGAGAAGACCGCAGCTACCCGCCCTCGGTCTGGTCTCCGGGAGACATCGTCAGCGACACGCACACGCTCGCGCCGCAGGGCGATCCCCCCGGCGGGGCCCGCTTTCGCGTAGGGCTGTACAACTGGTCAAACGGCCAGCAACTGCCGGCCGTCTCGAGCGTGAGCCCATCCGATACCTTCGTGATCCTCGATCCTTCTGCCCGCTAGGGCTTGTCCGCAAGGAGACCCACCATGAAGGGTCTCACACCCCTTTCCGCAAGCCAGGGCGAGCCTCGCCAACCGCCTGATGCGAGGCGGGGCTAGAATCGGCTACAATGACAGCCATAGCATACGGGGCCGAAGCTGGGGTTCCCATGTTCACTCGCTCGTTCGTCGTGCTCGTCGTGGCCCTCAGCCTCTCGTATGCCTTTCCCAGCATGGTTGTCGCCGACAACCCCGGCAACGCGCCTGCGCAACCGGCCACGTCCCCACGCCCCGGAGCCGGCGGCGCTCGAGGCGTTCTTTGACGCGTATATGGAAAGAGAGCTCACCCAGCAGCATATCCCCGGCGCGGTCGCGCTGGTCGTTCAGGGCGGCGGCGTGCCCTTCGCCAAAGGCTACGGCGTGGCGAACCTGGAAACCGGCGCGGCGGTCGATCCGGCAGGAACTATCTTTCCCGTCGGTTCGGTCAGCAAGCTGTTCACCTGGACCGCGATCATGCAGCTCGTCGAGCAGGGCCGGCTCGATCTCGACGTCGACGTGAACCAGTATCCCGACTTCCGCATTCCCGCGGCCTTCGATCGGCCCATCACTCTTCTTTACCTGATGACGCACACGGCGGGCTTTGAGGAGCGCAACTTCGAGCTCCACTCGACGACGCCGCCTGCGCCGGCCGACCTGGGCCGCTGGCTGAAGTCGCATCTGCCCGCCCGCGTGCGCCCGCCCGGCCAATTCACGGCGTACTCCAATTACGGTACGGCGCTCGCCGGTTACATCGTCGAGCGGGTGTCGGGAGAGGCTTTCCCGGCCTATATTGAGAACCACATCCTGCAGCCGCTGGCGATGCATGACAGCAGCTTCTTCCAGACCTGGCCCGAGCCGCTGGCGGGCCGGGAGGTGACTGGGTACTGGTGGAGCAACGGCAGCTACCGGGCCGGCGCACCCGACTATACCAATTTGCCCCCGGCCGGCGGCTTGCGTACCACGGCCGCGGACATGGCGCACTTCATGAGCGCCCATCTGCAGGGCGGCCGCTACGGCAGCGCCGGCATCCTGGACGAGCCGACCGCCCAACGCATGCACGAGCGCGTCTTCGGCCATGACCCGCGCGTCGATGGCAACGCCTATCGATTCTGGGAGATGAACCAGAATGGGCTGCGCATCATCGGTCACGATGGCGATGTAGCCACCGCGCACATCCTGCTGGCGCTCATCCCCGATCAGCAGGTGGGCCTCTTCATTTCCTACAACAGCACCCGCTCATCGCAGACGACCATCGAAAAGCTGCTCAATCTGGTCGCCCCGGCTGCGCTGACCACGGCCCCCGATGGCTCGCTGTCGTTCAACGCTCTGGGCGGCGCGCCGCGTTACGTGCAGGTCGAGCCCCTGGTCTATCGGGCCGAGCAGGGCGACGACCAGCTGGTCTTCCGTACCGACGCGCAGGGGCGTGTTACCCACCTGTTCCGGTCGAGCAACCCCACGGTGGCCTATGAGGCCACGGCCTGGTACGAGCAACAGCCCCTGCACGTTGGCCTGCTGGCCGGCGGGCTGCTCCTCGTGCTGTCGGCCGTTCCCGCTGCCCTGATCGGCTTCCTGGGCCGGCGCTGGCGGCCGGCGCAGGCGGGGGGCCGCCTGGCGCGGCGTATCATGCTCGGCGAAGCGGGGGCGCTGGTGATCTACTTCGCCGGGCTGGCCCACGTGTTCACAAACCAGTTAGCCTCCACGCTGGGCGAGGTCACGCTGGCGCGCGTCGTACTGATTCTGCCGCTGCTGATGCTGCTGGGAGCGGTCGCCGCGGCCGTCCTGGCCATCGTGGCCTGGCGCCGCCACTACTGGCCGGCCGGGCAGGCCGTCCATTATGCCCTCACGGTGGCGGGTCTCCTCGTGGTGCTCGGGGACTTGAACTTCTGGAACGCCGTGGGCTGGCGCTTCTAGTTAGTGGTCCGTCAGAGGACATTACTGGACGTTTTTTAGGGGCACAGACGGCGAAGCGCCCCATCCGCAGGTGTGGCGCTCCACCGCCCTGTGCCGGGCCTGATCCCAGCTGGTAGATTTTACCACCTGCCTCGAGCCTGGCGCATTGCCTCGGGTGACATCCGACCGGTCCCAAAAACGTGTCGGTTCGCTACGTTACGGTCCGCCCCCGCCCTAGGCGCAAAACACGAAGGTCAGGTCGTTGACATTGGTGTTGGTCGGTCCGGTGATCACCAGGCTGTCGAGCGCGCCCAGGTAGGTGTAGCTGTCGTTCGCGTCGAGCGCGGCGCGCGCGTCGAGGCCGAGCCTGCGGCCGCGCGCGCAGGTGCCCGCGGTGACGATGCCGCCGGCCGCGTCGGTAGGGCCGTCGTTACCATCGGTGGCCAGGCTGACCACCACCGGCCAAGCCGATGCCGACGCCGACCCTGCGGCATACGTCTCGAGGGCGATGGCTGCGGCGAGGGCCAATTCCTGGTTGCGGCCTCCTCGACCCTCGCCCCGCAGCGTGACCGTGGTCTCTCCCCCCAGCACCAGGCAGGCGGGCCGGCGGAAGGTGGACGCGCCCCTCGCCACCCCGTGCGCGAGCCCGGCTACCAGGCGGCCGGCCGCGCGCGCTTCACCCTCGATATAAGTCGTCAGCAGGTGCGCGTGCCAGCCCTGGCGCCGCGCAGCCTCGATGGCCGCCTGCCCGGCCAGATAGTTGTCGCCGATCACCAGGTTGGCGACGCGCCCGAACAAGGGGTCGCCGGGCTTGGGGGTCTCGGGGAGCGCCCCGTCCCGGCCGCGCTGCAGGTGCTGCAGGATGGCCGGCGGCACCCGGTCGACGAGCTGGTAGCGCGCCAGCACGGCCAGCCCGTCGGCGAAGGTGGTCGGGTCGGGGGCGGTCGGGCCAGAGGCGATGGCATCCAGCGGGCTGCCGACCACATCCGACAGGATCAGACTGACCACCCGGGCCGGTGCGGCCAGGCGGGCCAGTTGGCCGCCCTGGATCTGCGAGCAGTGCTTGCGCAGGGCGTTGATCTCGGTGATGCCGGCGCCGCACGCCAACAGCAGGCCGGTCAGTGTCCCCAGGTCGACCAGGGTCAGGCCCGGCGCAGGCAGTGGCAGCAGTGCCGAGCCGCCGCCGGAGAGCAGTACGATCACCAGGTCGCGCGGGCCGAGCCCCGACAGCAGGGCCAGCATACGCGCTGCCCCGGCCCGGCCGTTCTCGTCCGGCACGGGATGACCGGCCTCTGTCAGCCGGATCGGCCCGATGGCGCCAACGCCCGCCGGAGCGGGCGCGCCTGCTGGAGCGGCCCCGCCTGCCGGCGCAGCACCGCCAGCGGTGGCCGGTCCCCGGCCAGGCGTAAGCGGAGGGCCCCCGAAACGCACGACCGGGTGCGTGACGGTGGCCGTGTGGCCGTACTTGACGTTCAGCGCGCCGGCGTCGATCCGCTCCCCGACGATCTCGAGCACGGCTGCGGCCATCGGCGCGCCGGCTTTCCCGGCGCCCACCACGACGATGCGCCCGATCTCGCGCAGATCGTAGTTCTCGCCGCCGGCGCGCAGCGTGCCGCCGTCGAGGGCCAGGTGTGCCCGCACCGCCTCGGCCGGCTCGACCGCCTGCAGCGCCGCCGTCAAAACCTCGGCGATCTGGGTCGCATTGCCTCCGAAATCGCTATCCTGCACTCGAGCCTCCATCCCGCGGGCCCGCTCTGCGGCCCGCAGTGACCGCCAAAAGGTGGCTTGCCTATGGTACACTCAGGTGCCGTTATTGTATCATGCCCCACGGCGCGAACAGAGCCGGCCCGCAGTGACCGGCTGTGGTAGCACTTCGATCAATCCGGGCATCCGGGGTGCAGGCCCCAGGGTGGAACTTTTGGGGCCGTGGCTCAGTCCTTTAAGATGTTGAATGCATTTCACTGCCAGCGCAGGTTGTGCCGCCCGTGGGCATGGAAGGACAAGGTGAGATCGATGCCGTGTGGACAGGGCAGACTCGTGACCAGCCCATTGATTGTGTTAGTGTTGGTATCAGCAATAGCGGCGGGCTGCGTGCCGGCTGCGGCAATCCCGGGCGCCCCCGGGGCACCCATCGGCGCCGTTCCCTCGCCGGCCGGTAGTCCGTCCGGCCAGTTCGCTACTCCCTGTGGGACAGCCACCGTTCCGGCCCGGCCGCAGCCTTCCGCCGGTACCGCTCAGCCCGCCAACACAGGCACGCCGGTTCAGGCTGCCCCGACTGCCGAACAGGAGACGAACGTCATGAACCCCACTCCCAGCCCCACGCCGCTCGATCCTTACTTGCAGCGTCTCGCCCTACAGGCCAAAGAGGACCTGGCGAGCCGGACGGGGATCGCCGTCGACCAGATCGCCGTCCTCGAGGTGCAGCCGGTCACCTGGCCCGACGGCAGCCTGGGCTGCCCGCAGCCGGGCATGGCCTACATCCAGGTGACGGTCGACGGCCTGTTGATCCGCTTGCGCGCCGGCGATCGTACCTACGAATACCACAGCGGGGGCTCACGCGCTCCCTTCCTCTGCGAGCAATAGCCGCCTCTGGCGTCGCAACCAGGTCGGCGCCAATTAACGACGACGGCGGACCGGTCACCCGGTCCGCCGTCTCGCATGTCAGTAGCTTCTGCCGGACCTACCCGGCGACATCGGCCGTCAGCGTGTCACCTTCCCGGCGAACGAGGCGGTGCTTGTGCCCTGGAACAGGTCGCCTGTCATCTTAGCGGTGTTTACCCAGTTGCCCACCTTGCTGCCTGTGGCATCGAACGTGATGGTGTGCGTCTCGCCGGGCACGCCCGGAACGCTGCTCACCACCAGTTCGGTCCCCGCTACCGGCAGGGTGCCGGACCCATCGTAGTAGTAGTTGGCGCCGCGGTTGCCGAACTTGTTCTCGGCGCCCGTGGTGGCAAAGCCACCGTCGCCATTACCCGTGTTGGGGCCGTAAGCCATGCTGATGTCTTGGCCCGGATGGGCGTCAGCGGCGTAGCCGATCCAGATTTGGAAGCTGTGGGTGTTGGCCGCCGTTGAGAACTCCTGCACGGCGTTCCACTCCGCCACGATCCAGGAGTCCTGGCCGTCGGTGAGGGTTCCTAATCTCAGTGTGCCGCCTTCGGCCGGATTGAGGTCGGTCCAGAACGGTGCCAGCACGTTGTTGGGCGCGACTGGGTCGGGCAGCTCTTGGTTGATATACTGGATATCCGCGGCAGACCCGCCGCCGACCACCAGGTACCCATTGCTGACGACGCCCACCCGCGTATAGGTCTCGCCGCCGTAGATGAAGGCGGGCACATTGAAGTTGGCGATGGTCTCATCGCCCGCGCTGCTGATCGGTGGAATGCCGAACTCCGCCAGCGGCAGGAACCCGGCCGGCGAGGTGCCGGGGCCGATGGTCACGTCAGGTGGAGCCGCGCCTGCCAGGCTGCCCTGGAAGAACACGCCGCCACTGCCGCGCTGCAGCCCGCCGGTGACGCTGCCCCTGACCAGCGAGAGCTGCAGAGGCAGGTTGTCGGCGATGGTGATGTTGGCGTCACTCAGGCTCTCGTTGCTGGCCGTGATCGTGCACCGCGTGGTGCGATGGAAGGTGACCGTGGCCGGATCGCAGGACTTCGACAGGCTCACGGGCGCCTGCTTGCGGATGACGGTCACCGGGATGTGCAGCTGGCGCGTGCCGTTCCCGTCCTTCTCGGCCAGGTTGATCACCGCCATGCGGACCGCCCCCAGCGGCACGTTGCTCGCGTCGATCGTGATGTCGAAGCTGACGTCCTGGCCCGGCGGCACGGTGATGTTCTTCGGCAGGCTGACGCTGAGGTCCTCGGCGCCGGTGACGCTGCTCACCCAGTGCGTGGCGTAGCCCGAGACCACGCTGTGGGCGGTGCGCCGGACGGTGATCGCGCCGGGCAGGACCGGCACGAAGACGCTCGGGTAGTTGGCGTTCCACAGATCGGCCGCATGCGCCAGGTATTCGTCAGGAGTCACGTCGAAGGTGATGCCCGGATCGCCGGCCTTGTTCAGGTCGACGCGGCCCGAGCCATAGTCGAACGCATCCGCCGGCGTCGTGCCGTCTTCCTTCACCACCTGCGTCCAGGCGGTGGTCATCAGGGCCGACTTGATCTGGCCGGGCGTCCAATCCGGGTGCAGCGCGGCGATCAGCGCCCCCGCGCCGGCGATGTGCGGGCTGGACATGGAAGTGCCGGCGATGGCCTGGAACAACTCGCCCTCGGGGCCGAGGGCGACGCCGCCCTCGGCCGGCGTGAGGTGCTGCGGGCTGGCGCCGGCCAGGATCTGAACCCCCGGGGCGGTGATGTCGGGCTTGCTGACGCCCAGCGTCTGTCCCGGGCCGCCGCGCGAGCTGAACGACGCCATCACGTCGCCCTGGCCGTCGACCTTCTGGCCTTCCGTCAGGGTCGCCTGAACGTTGGTGTGCGCGGCGATGAAGTCCAGCACCGCCGTGCCCTCCGCGAACTGAATATGGGTGGCGGGCAGGTAGTGGTTGTCCGTCTCCAGGTCGGTCACGTTGGCGGCCTGGTTGTAGAGGATCATGCCGACCGCGCCGCCTTGCAGGACATTGTAGCCCTTCTCGGCTCGGCCTGTTACGCCGCGCTCGCAGACGACGATCTGTCCGCTCACGCTGCCCGCCGCGAACGGGCTGTTGCACATCGGGTCGTCGGCCGGCACCACGATCGGGGCGGGCCCTACGCCGGCCGTGATCGAGGCGCCGGTGACGGTCAGGCTGCCGCCGCCGTCAGCCGTCAGGGTAGCGCTGTTCTCGAAAGCCCGCACCTGCGTGCTCGCGGCAACCGTCGTCACCCACGGCCCGCGGTGGTCGGTCGTGTCAGGGTTGGGCCCCGAGTTGCCCGCCGAGGCGGCCACGAACACGCCGGCCGCGTAGGCGTTAAGAAATGCCAGTTCCACCGGGTCGGAGTAGGCGTTGGCGCCGCCGCTGATCGAATAGTTGATGACGTCGACGCCGTCGAGTATCGCCTGCTGAACTGCGGCCGCCAGGTCGCTGGAGAAGCCGCCTCCATTGCCCAGGGCCTTGTACATAATCACGTAAGCGCGCGGGGCGACGCCAGACACGACTCCGCGCGGGACGTCGAAGATGCTGGCCTCCACGTTGGCATTTCCGGCCGAGGTGCTGGAGGTGTGTGTGCCGTGCCCATCGGCATCCCGTGCGCTGGTGTAGCCCGGCTCGGGCCCAACGACAGCATCATAGGTGCTAAGCACGCGATAGGCGGCGATCAGCTTGTTATTGCATGTGAATGCCGGGCCGGGATTGCTGCCTCCGGAGAACTGGCACAGGCGTGCATCGCCCGAGGGTGCGGCCGGTGGCGGGGCATAGGCCTTGCCCGAGGCGTCCGGGTCGGCAAAGGACGGGTGCTCGGGCCAGATCCCGGTGTCGATCACGCCCACGATCACGCCCTCGCCGGCGCTCTCCTGGCCGCCGAGAGCCGCCCAGACCGTGGGCGCGCCGATGAACTGCGGGCTGCTATCGGTGTCGGGATGGAGGATCTCGTCAGGGTAGACGGCTTCGACGTTCGGCAGGGCGGCGATGGCGCTGATCTGGTCTACCGGCACCACCATCGAGACCGCGTTCAGGATCACGTCGTATTGGTGGGTGACCTTGCCGTTCGGCGCCGCTGCCTTGGCCTGGGCCTCGAAGTCGGCCTGCTGCTTCGCCAGATGCTTCAAATAGGCCGTGCTGGCCGGCGTCTTGAGCTCGAGCCGCTTGGCGCCGGTAGCGTGTGGGTTGGTGGGCGCCAACCCGGAGATCCCGCCGCTGTAGGTCGCCAGGGGCGGGTCCTTCAGCTTGACGATGAGCGGGGCCAGGCTCTGCGCGCCTTTGCCGATCGATATGGTGGAATCCGGTGTCAGCGGAGTGGCAGTGAACCGTGGATCGGCTCCTTGCGCAAACACTGCGCCCTGGGCCATCGGCGTGAGGGCGAGGACGACCAGCAAACTGAGGACGGCGAGTGATCTGTTGCGCCTGTGCATATTACTCCCCCTGGATACATGCTTAAGCGGATTGCGGCTACTTGTCGCTTGGGGTTGTCTCAGGGTCTCTGGGCGATAGGGCACCTCCTCTTGTGGCAAGCAGACAAAAGCAGAGGCGAGGGACTGTATTAGCCTTAGTGCAAGACAGTGCGCTGCGTACCAAGACTCCGCTCACGGGGATCGAACCGAAAACCAGCCAGTTGCCGGCGGTGGAGCAGCACAAGCCGCCTCTGCCGGCTCACCGCCGTAGTATAACCGCCTGGCGTACGAGTGTCAACATGGGCCCGACCTAAACCTAAGAATTCCCTGTGTGCCGGCCTACGGGGGGAGGGCCTGCCTGAGCCGTATCAGGCCAGAGCGCCGCCGCCCGGGCGCCAGACGAGGGGCCGCAGGTGCGCGGCGGAGCGGCAAAAAAAGGGCGGTCCCACCGATCAACCCCAGAGGTTGGCGGCGGGACCGCTGATATGAATCTTGCTGAACCTTTGGTCAACTGATCGGCCCTTACGGGCCGCCGCGTCTACTACATAGTCGTGGCACGAGGCCGGGCGAAAATGCCGATTGCGGCAACGATTACGGCGATCGCGCCCAGAATGATACAAGTCCAGAATGCCGACGCCAGGCCGGCGAAGCCGAGTACCCAAGGCGAGATGAACGTCAGGATCCCCAGGATGCCAACCACCCACTGGACCCAGCTACCGATCGTGTGAGCGACCAGCCCGATGAACGCGAAGATCGCGATCAGGGCGCCGAGTACCAGGGCGTCTGCATAGGCCGTACCGTTGAGAGCACTGTATCCCAGTACCCATGGAGCGATGAAGAGCAGGATGCCGTCCACCAGGTTCACCCAGTGAGTCCACTGCATGCCTGCCACATCTCCGGTGGTATCCGGTCCACGCTGTACAGTCATGGTAACCTCCTATATCTACTGTCAATCGCTGACTGACAGTCCGTTGCTGGCAAAAACTTACACCCATAGGATACTCCTCTCCGGGGCCGTAAATGGGAAGCCAGGCTGCATTTTGTGTTAGAGGTGTATTAGCGTTCTCTGGCGCCGTGCGACAGGGGCGGCGCGGGTAACCGGCCACGGGTGGCCGATCTCCGAGTCTCCGTCTCCGCTCTTGACAGCGTCCAAGATAAGGACACGCGCGCGGCCGCCACCGAAGGGGATCAGCGTCGCCTGGGGGCAAGCACGCCCTGCCTCGCCTGCCAGGGCGCCCTCAATGCGAGGGCGCTCCCGGCCATGCAGCGCGCCGATCCCGTTACCCACGTCGTCGGCCCCCCCCGCCCTTCGTCAGCGGCTAAACATGCGCGACCGGCTCGTCCGGCGTCGCATGAGGCTGATCTGATTCTGCCGCCTCGGATGGCCCCGCACCAGGCGGCGTGCCGGGCGCCGGTTCAGGTGCGCGCAGTACGTCCTCGATCTCGCGGCCGGCGCGCACCACGATCTCGCGCACTCGCCGCAGTTTTTCGGGGCTTGCCCAACGCGCCTCGTGGCGCAGGTCGCGCCCCATGTCCCGCAGCTCATCCGTAAAGCGGCGCATCTCCTCACGAAACTCCCGCTTGTCGAACGGGCCCGCCCAGCCGCGCATGCGCTCCCAGATCTCGTCGACGCGCGGTTCGCCGGCCGCCAGGAAGCGCCGGCCCTCCTCGGTGATCGTGTAGACCTTACGCCCATCCTCTTCGGCCACCGTCACATAACCCAGGTCCTGCAGCCACTGCAGCGTCGGATAGATGGTGCCGGCGCTGGGGCTGTAGAAGCCGTGGAAGCGCTGTTCGAGCGCGCGCATGATCTCGTAGCCGTAGCTCGGATGGTTCTCGAGCATCTCCAGAATGACGAGCCTCAGGTCGCCTCGCCCGAAACGCCCGCCGTGCCGTGGTCCGTGTTCGAACTGACCCCAGTGACCCATTGTAGTCCTCCGTTCTCGATGGTGCATCGACACTGTCGTGACCGTATCACGATATATAGCGACTGTATCTCGATATATCGTGATACCATCGTAACAGCATTCTTCCGGCCTGTCAAAACGCGCCGATGCGCTTGCGCACGGCCCGCCATCAGGTGTATCCTTATCCAGCATTCATTCCAGCCCACGCCGCGCGCGGAGAATAGAGAGTCACCATGCCACCTGAGAACACCCACTGGCCGGTCGCGCACCTGGGCGCGCTGCGCTTCGAGCACCTGCGCGAGCCCTTCGGAATCGGCACACCCTGCCCGCGGTTGTCCTGGATCGTCAGCAGTGAGGGACCGGATTGGCGGCAGTCGGCCTACGAGCTCGAGGCGCACGAGCCGGCCGGCGCGGGAAGCCCGCCGGCGCGCCGCACCACGAGCGGGCGCATCGAATCCGGCGACTCGGTGCTGGTGCCCTGGCCCTTCGCGCCGTTGGCCGCACGCCAACGGCTGGCCGTGCGGGTGCGGGCCTGGGATCAAAGCGGGCAGCCGTCGGACTGGAGCGAGCCGGCTGTGGTCGAAGCCGGCCTGCTCGCCGCGGCCGACTGGCAGGCGCGTTTCATCAGCCCCGACTGGGACGAGGATCTTACGGGCCCGCAGCCCGGCCCGCTGCTGCGCCACGAGTTCGACGTGCGCCGAGGCGTCCGGGCGGCGCGGCTCTACGTGACGGCCCTGGGGGTATACGAGGCCCAGCTCAACGGCCTCGTCGCCGGCGACCATGTTATGCCGCCGGGCTGGACGAGCTATGGACACCGCCTCCGCTACCAGACCCTCGACGTGACGCCGCTGCTGCACGTGGGGCGTAACGCATTGGCTGCCATGCTCGGCGACGGCTGGTATCGCGGCCGGCTGGGCTTCGGCGGCGGCCGGCGCAACCTCTACGGCGAGCGGCTGGCGCTGTTGGCCCAGCTCGAGATCGACTACGCCGACGGCACCAGCGAGCGGGTGGTGACCGACGAGAGCTGGCGCGCCGCACGCGGCCCGATCGTCGGCAGCGACATCTACGATGGCGAGACCTACGATGCCCGCCGCGAGCAGCAGGGCTGGGCGACGGCCGGCTTCGACGACGGGGATTGGGCGGGAGTGCGCCTGCTCGAGCGCGACCTGGCGACCCTGGTCGCCCCCAACGGCCCGCCCGTGCGGCGCATCGAGACGGTGCCGCCGGTGGAGATCATCCGCTCTCCGACGGGCCGCACGATCGTCGACTTTGGCCAGAACCTGGTGGGTCGTCTGCGCATCACCGTGCAGGGCCGCGCCGGTCAGACGGTCACCCTGCATCACGCCGAGGTGCTCGAGGACGGAGAGCTGTGCACACGCACCCTGCGCAGCGCGCTGGCCCGCGATCGCTACACGCTGCGCGGCGACGGGGTCGAGAGCTGGGAGCCGCGCTTCACTTTCCACGGCTTCCGCTATGCCGAGGTGGAAGGCTGGCCGGGCGCCGTCTCGCCCGGCGACATTTCTGCCGTGGTCTGCCACTCTGACCTGGAGCGCACCGGCTGGTTCGAGAGCTCGGACCCGCTGCTCAACCGCCTGCACGAGAACGTGATCTGGAGCATGCGCGGCAACTTCCTCGACGTGCCAACCGACTGCCCACAGCGCGACGAGCGCCTGGGCTGGACCGGCGACATCCAGGTCTTCGCACCCAGCGCCTGCTTCCTCTTCGACGCGGCTGGTTTCCTCACCTCCTGGCTGGCCGACCTGGCCCTCGAGCAAGGGGCCGCCGGTGGCGTGGTGCCGCTCGTCGTGCCGAACGTCATCCCCGGCCGGAACGCGCCGGAGGCAGCCTGGGGCGACGCGGCGACCGTCGTGCCGATGGTGTTGTACGCGCGCTACGGCGACAGGGGCGTTCTCGCCGATCAGTTCGGGAGCATGCGCGCCTGGGCCGATCTGCTGGCCGGCATCGCCGGAGAACGCCGCCTCTGGGAGGAAGGGTTCCAGTATGGCGACTGGCTGGATCCCGCCGCGCCGCCGGACGATCCGGGTGGCGCGCGTACGCCCCCCTTCATCGTCGCCAGCGCCTATTTCGCGCGCTCGGCGGAGCTGGTCGCGCAGGCCGCCCAGATCCTTGGCCGCAGCGAGGACGAAGCGCATTACCGGGGGCTGGCCGCCGAGGTGCGCGCCGCCTTCAATGCCGAATACGTTACCCCGGCGGGCCGCCTGCTCAGCGACTCGGCGACGGCTTACGCGCTGGCCTTGCAGTTCGCCCTTCTGCCCGGCGCCGCCCAACGCCGGCACGCCGCAGCGCGTCTGGTCGCGCTGGTGCGGGAGGTCGGGTATCACGTCAGCACCGGCTTCGTGGGCACGCCCCTGATCTGCGACGCCCTCTGCGAGGCCGGGGAATACGCCGCGGCCTACCGACTGCTGATGGAGCGCACCTGCCCCTCGTGGCTCTACCCGGTGACGATGGGCGCGACGACGATCTGGGAGCGCTGGGACAGCCTGCGCCCGGATGGTTCCGTGAACCCGGGCGAGATGACCTCGTTCAACCACTACGCGCTCGGCGCGGTCGCCGACTGGCTGCATCGCACGGTGGCCGGACTGGCGCCCGCTGCCCCTGGCTACCGGCAGCTGAAGGTCGCGCCGCAGCCGGGAGGCGGGCTCAGCTGGGCGCGGGCGCGCCATCGCACGCCGTACGGGATGGCCGAGTGCGCATGGCGGATCGAGGACGGCCGGCTCACCCTCGACCTCGCCGTGCCGGCGAACACCAGCGCGCGCGTGCACCTGCCCGGCAGTGATTCGGCCCCGCTCGAGGTTGGCCCCGGCCAACACCACTGGGAGTATTCGTATCCGGCGCCCGCAGCGGCGGGCTGACGGACCGGGCTGCCACAGTTGCTCCTCGGCGCTCTTGCCTCGACGCCGGGTAATCTCCGCGTAATATTTCTGCAATTCACTTGTAAGCCACTAGCACCATGATCCCGACAGGCTGCAACGGTTTCGCCTGGCGAGACCGGGCAGCGATACCTATCTCGGGAGGTAGTGAGATGTTGGGAAGCAAGTTCGGGCAGTGGACCGCCGGCGGGCGGAAGGTGGCGGACGGCCTGGCGGCCGTGGCCTTGCTCGTGTCGGCCTTCCTGACCGGGGCCGGCGCGGCCCACGCGGCGTCGGACCCAGCCGGCGTGGTCTACGTGCAGACCAACGCCGCGAGTGGCAACGAGGTGCAGGTCTTCACGCGCGACGCGGCCGGCGGGTTGAGCGCCGCGGGCAGCTTCGCGACCGGAGGCAACGGCAGCGGTGCAGGGCTTGGTTCTCAGGGCGCGTTGGCGCTCAGCCCTGACGGTCGTTTTCTGTTCACAGTCGATGCCGGCAGCAACGACATCGCCAGCTTCGCCGTCCGGCCGCACGGCCTCTCGCTCGTGGGTCGCACTTCCTCTGGCGGCCTCGTCCCGCTCAGCCTGGCGACCCACGATCACTTGCTCTACGTGCTCAATGCCGGCGACCCGGGCAGCATTAGCGGCTTCCGAATCGGCAACGACGGCTCGCTGTCGCCGATCGACGACTCCACGCGTTTCCTAAGCAACGATGGCGCCGGGACGGCGCCCGGCCCGGCCGAAGTGCAGTTCGACCCGGCCGGCAGCACCCTCGTCGTGACCGAGAAGGCGACCAACCTCATCGATACCTACCGCCTGGGCCGGGATGGCCGGCCCGGCTCCCGCCAGACGTTTGCCTCCAGCGGGACGACACCCTACGGCTTCGCCTTCGATCCGCACGGCACCCTGGTGGTCTCCGAAGCCGGTACGGGCTCGGCATCGTCCTACGCCGTCTCCGACTCTGGGGCGCTCACTGTCATCAGCGGCTCGGTGCCGGATGGCCAGGCAGCTCCCTGCTGGCTGGTCATCGGCGGCAGCCGGGGCTATGCCTACACGACAAACGCCGGCAGCGGCACTATCTCGAGCTTCACGATCGGCCACGACGGCAGCCTGAGCCTGCTGAACGCGACGGCCGGGGCAACCGGGATGGGCAGCCACCCGTTGGACATGGCGTTCAGCGGCAACGGCCGCTTCCTGTACAACCTGGACGCCGCGACCGGCTCGATCCACGCCTTTGGCGTGAACGGCGATGGCAGCCTGACGCCGCTGGGATCGACGACTGGCGTCTCCAGCGTGACGGAGGGGATCGCGGCCCGTTAGGGCCGGGCCCCAAACTCCGGCCGCGGAGCCCGGCCGGAGTGGATGCAGATCGGATTGAACGGCGAGCCTGCCCGGGCTCGCCGTTCGACTGCCATCCGATGGTGCGGCTCGCCCGCGCGGCCGGGATCGATGACCTTCGCCTTTGCCCCAAACCGAATCCCGCCCTACAGCCAGCAGTGGGCAGCAAACGCGATGATGCGTTTCCCTCGACGCGAACCAGCGCGGCGAAGTGGAACCCTTCGGCGAGGTAGGGCATGAATATCAAACGGCGAACGCGACGGCTCCTGGGCCTGGCGGGGACCTTGCTGGCCGGGCTGATGCTGATCGTTGCCTGCGGGCCGGCACCTGAGGCGGTCCTTGCGGCCTCCTCGACCGGCGGCGGCTACGATTGGCTGCAGTTCGGCTTTGACGCCCGGCACAGTGAGAACAACACGGCCGAGACGGCCATCAATTCGGGCAACGTCGCCGGCCTGGTGCGGCTTTACCAGGTCGGCCTACCCGGCACAGTCGACGGCGCGCCTGCCTATCTGGGCGGCGTGCAGACCAGGTCCGGCAGCCGCGACTTACTGTTCATGACAACCAAGTCGGGCACCCTCCTGGCCGTCGATGCCAGGAACGGCCAACAGGTCTGGGCGGCGCAGCATGGGCCGGGTGATTGCCACATTAACGGCGGCGGCACTGTGTGCTACACAACGTCGTCTCCGGCGATCGATCCAAACCGGAAGTTCGTGTATTCATATGGCCTGGACGGTTACGTCCACAAGCATCGGGTGGCCGATGGAAGTGAGGTTAGCGGGGGTGGCTGGCCCGAGCTGGCCACAACCAAGCCGTGGAACGAGAAGGGTTCCTCGGCGCTTAGCGTCGGCGACGGCTACCTGTACGTCGCCAACGGCGGCTACCTTGGAGACCGGGGCGACTACCAGGGCCACATCACTGCGATCAACCTGGCGAGCGGGGCGCAGCAGGTGTTCAATTTGAACTGCAGCGACCAGCCCGTGCATTTCGCGAACCAGCCGGGCACGCCGGATTGCCCGGCGGTGCAGTCCGCAGTGTGGGGACGCGCCGGGGTGGTCTATGATCCGGACACCGGGCGGATCTACGCTGCGAGCGGCAACGGGCCGTACGACCCGGCGGCGCACAATTGGGGCGACTCGGTGATCGGCCTGGCGCCCGACGGGACCGGCGCACACGGTAACCCGCTGGACGCCTACACGCCGGTAAATTTCCGCCAACTGCAGGAGCGCGACGCAGACCTGGGGAGCGCGTCCCCGGTCATCTTGCCCGCGCCGCCTAACAGCCGCATCCCGCACCTGGCGATGCAGGCGGGCAAGGACGGCCTGCTGCGCCTGCTGAACCTCGAAGACCTGAGCCAGCAGGGCGGGCCGGGTCACACCATGGGCGAAATCGGGACGCCGATCGCCGTCCCGCAGGGCGGTCCGGTGCTGACGGCGCCGGCGGTCTGGACGGACCCGGCAGACGGCAGCGTGTGGGTCTTCGTCACGAACGGGCAGGGGGCCTCGGGCCTCAAGCTGTTGGTCGACGGCGCCGGGCTGCCCGCCCTGCAGCCGGTCTGGCAGATCGCCGGCGGCGGCTCGTCGCCGATCGTGGCGAACAACGTGTTGTTCTACGCCGGCAGCGGCGGCATCCAGGCGCTGGATCCCACCAGCGGGAATCGGTTGTGGCAGGACGGGAGCAGCGGGAGCATACACTGGGAGAGCCCGATCGTCGCCAACGGCGTGCTCTACATAACGAACGAAAGCGGCCAGTTGACGGCCTATGGGCTGAAGTGAAGTTCCAGGGGCCTGCGATCGGCGAGGGCTAGGGTGGTGGAATCCACCGGCGATCCGCCGGCCTCGCTCCGGACGGCGCAGGCGGCCTTGAGGTGGATCGGGTTGGCGCTGGTCGGCGGGCTCATGCTATACTGGCGCCTCTGGCAAGGAGGACGATCGGAGGGGCGTGCATGACGCTGGTTACCAGGGAGCCCTGTTTCGAGGCGCAGATCGCCGAGACGCCGCTTGACAGGCCCTGCCGGGCCGACCGGTCCAACTGGATCTTGTTGGCCACGATCCTGGGTTCTGCGATGGCCTTTATCGACGGAACGGTGGTGAACGTCGCGCTGCCTGTGCTGCAGACGGACCTGGGGGCCACCGTGGCCCAGGTGCAGTGGGTGGTAGAAGCCTACACGCTGCTGCTGGCCGCGCTGATCCTGGCCGGCGGGGCGCTGGGCGATCAGTTCGGGCGGCGGAAAGTGTACAGCATCGGGGTGGCAGTGTTCGCAGCCAGCTCGGTCTGGTGTGGGCTGGCGCCGAATATCGACCAGCTCATCCTCGCCCGCGGCGTGCAAGGGGTGGGCGGCGCCCTGCTGGTGCCGGGCAGCCTGGCGATCATCGGCGCCTCCTTCGACGAGTCGCGCCGGGGCCGGGCCATCGGCACCTGGTCGGCCTTCTCGTCGATCACCACCGCGATGGGGCCGATCGTCGGCGGCTTCCTGGTTGAGCGCCTGTCGTGGAGGGCGGCCTTCTTCGTCAACGTGCCGTTGGCCCTGGTCGTTCTGCCGGTGCTCTTCTTGCGCGTGCCAGAGAGCCACAACCAGAAAGCGGGCCGGCAGATTGATTTGGCAGGCACGGCTCTGGCGACGCTGGGGCTGGCAGGCGTGATCTTCGGCCTCGTCGAATCCTCCAACCTGGGCCTCGGTCACCCGTTGGTGGCAGGCACCGTCCTGGCGGGGTTGGTCTTGCTGGGCGCGTTCGTGTACGTCGAGGCGCACAGCCCGGCGCCCATGATGCCGCTCGAGCTGTTTCGCCAGCGCACCTTTGCCGGGGCCAACCTGTTGACGTTGCTGCTCTACGCGGCGCTGGCAGCGGTGTTCTTCTTCATCCCTTTCAACTTGATCCAGGTGCAGGGATACTCCCCCGCGCTGGCCGGTTCCGCCTTTCTGCCGCTTTCGCTGCTGCTCTTTGCCCTCTCGCGCTGGTCGGGCGGCCTGGTCGACCGTTTCGGCGCGCGCCTTCCGCTGGTCGTGGGGCCCACGGTGGCCGCGCTGGGCTTCGCCCTGTTCGCCCTTCCCGGAATTGGCGGTTCCTACTGGACGACCTTCTTCCCGCCCGTCATGGTGTTGAGCCTGGGTATGGCGATCACCGTCGCCCCACTGACCACGGCGGTGATGGGCGCGGTCGAGAGCACGCGTTCTGGGGTGGCTTCCGGCATCAACAACGCCGTGTCGCGCGTGGCGGGGTTACTGGCCATTGCCGTGCTGGGCATTGTCGCCGTGACGACCTTCGGCAGCGCGCTGGACAGGCGGCTGGCCCAGATCCAGGCCCCGCCGCCGGCGCGCGCCTCCCTGGCAGCCCAGCACACCCGCCTGGCGGCGGCCGAGATCCCGCCGGGCCTGGACCCCGCGGTGCGGGCCGCTCTCAGGGAGGCAGTGGACCGCGCCTACCTGGATGCCTTTCGGGTGATCATGCTGGTCTGCGCCGGATTGGCGCTGGCGAGCGCGGGTGGCGCCTGGGCTCTGGTTGAGGGCCGGCCCCCGGGGTAGGGCCGGCTCCTGCTCGAGGCGGTGACCACTTCCCCGGCCTCTCCGCTGAAGGACCCAAAGGGACGGGGGCCGGGGGATCCGACTGGGTCAGCTCACCGCTGCGGCCGGGTCGGGCAGATCGAGGTCCAGCACGAGCGCGTCGCGCCCTTCGGGCAGCAGGACCCAGCGATATCGGTACTCGGCCGGGTCGTAGTGGGCCCGGAACCAGGCCGTGGCCTCGGTCTCGTTGGTGATCCAGATCTCGAACGGGCGCCCGGCGGCCTTAGCGGCCTCGGCGATGGCCTGCAGCGTGTCGCGGTCCGGATTGCCGTTCTCGCCGTCGGCCGAGATGACATAGCGATCGGCGCTGATGGCGGTGAAGAACTCGGGCGGGACGTTGCGGCTGCTGCCGTGATGCGGCATCTTGAGCACGTCGACATGCAGCGTGCCACCGGCCAGCCGTCCGCTCTGGCGCAGCCCGGCCAGCAGGGCATCGCCGCGGCCGTCCCCGGTGAAGAGGATGCTCTTGCCGTCGGACTCTGCCAGGAACATGATGCTGCTGAGGTTGGTGTACGACGTATCGAAGGCGCCAACGCCACGCGTCGCCAGCCAGGCCTCCCAGCGCTGCTTGAGTTGGTCCAGGTTGGCCTGGTTGGGTCCGGCGATGGTCAAACTCAAGCCATCCGCCTCCACCGAGGCTGGCAACTCCCCGGTGCAGATCTTGCGATCCGGCACGGCGTCGAATTCCTGGTTAATCGGTATGCCAAGGCGCGCCGCCCGGCGGGTAAGGATGTCGCCCTGGGCGAGACTGCGGTCGGTCACGTCGACCAGCAGCGCGGCCGGCAGGTCGAGCAACGCCTGCGCGCGGGCGGCCCCGTCCGCCGGCGCCGGCTGGCGCGGCCGGTTCGCCTGCGCCAAAGTGCCATCGGGTAGGGCAACCTCTTCGCTCGCACGTGAAGAGATGCCCCGGCTTCCGGCCGGCCCACCGGCGGCAGGAGGGGCGAAGTCTGCCGCCGGTGGGCGGCCGGCCTCCGGCGGGCTGGCGGCCTCCGGTGCGTCGAGCAGCTGCTGCCGGGCGATCAGCGTGCGCAGGGCGCTGACATTGGCGGGGCCGGCGATCTGGCTGAAGGTGTTGTGCCACAGTTCGCCCACCGCGAACAACGGCTCCTGGCCCGCGTTCTTCTCCGCCACCAGGTCATTCAGGAAGTCCAGCAGGCCATGCGCGTGGTCGTCGTCGATGTGGCTGAGCACCACCCGCTCGAGCCGCCCACCGGCCGCAGCGATGCGCGCCAGCTCGGGCCGCAGGTGCGCGGAGTAAGTGCCGGCCGGGCCGCCGTCGACCAGCATGTAGTGCGGCGTGCCGGTCGGCCCGTATTCGAGGATCAGGCAGTCGCCTTTCGCCGCCTGGACGACGTGAAGCTTGAGCATGTGCCCTCCTTGTTACCCTTGAGCTGGTATGGTACACCCCCGGCGGAGGTTTGGCAATGGGGCGGCGAAGCTTCCCGGCATGGGCGGCGCGCGCGCAGGAAGTCCGGGCTGCTGCCGGCGCCCGGAGCAAAAAAGAGCGGCAGGGTCGGTTCACGGGCGACCCTACCGCTATCCAGGGGGCGCTTCCGCCGGCCGGCCCGCTACTTGACCGGGATGTACGGCCGCATCATCTCATTGTCTTCGTGATCGATGATGTGGCAGTGCCAGACGTAGCCGGGGCCGCTGGTCGGATCGAACGGATACATGTTCTGGCCGGCGCGAACTCCACCGGCTGGGATGTTCTGCGGAGCGAAGCGGACGATCACCCGGGTCACCTCGCCGGGACGCATGATGAAGGTGTCTTTCCAGCCGCTTTCCTGCGGTTCTGGCGGCATGGGAACGCCCTGCAGGAAGGGGCTCACCGCCGGGTTGCCGCCGAGCGCGCCGTCGGCGTTCGGCGTGCGGAAATTGCCTGGCGGCCCATACTCCGGGATGAACTCGCCGCCGGGGAAAGCCGCGCCATAGACGGTCGAGTAGCCGCCCTCGCCCTCTTCGCCGGCGTCGAATGCCTGCCGGTTGATGAGCTGGAACTGCACCAGGTGCAGGTGGATCGGATGCGCGTCCCCCGTCAGGTTAATGATCTCCCACAGCTCGGTGGAACCCACCCTCGGCAGCTCGGTCAGGTAGTCGCCGCGGCCGTCGTTTCTCGCGCCGGGGATGGGCTTGCCGTCCGCGCGCCTGCCGCCCCAGCGGGTGTTGTTGACTAGCGGGGAAAGTGGGCCGCTCTCGGTTCCGATCTCGACCAGCGTCATCTGGCGCTTCACGTCTGGCTGCACGCCTGGCGCCAACTGACCATCCAGGGCCAACCGCACCATCGGGTCGCGCAACGGGGGCGGCGGCTGGGCGGCGGGGTTGTAGCTGGTATCCGCACCAGCGCGCCGCTTGTCGACCCGGAACTGCATGACCTGCGTGGTCTCGCCCGGGTCGTCCCCGTCAGGGAAGGGCGCGTTAGCGTCGTTCACGAGGGTCAGCGTCTGGCCTTCGAAGCCGGCGAAGTCGACGATCAGGTCATAACGCTCTCCCGGGGCGATCAACAGCTTGTTGTTGTCTTCGTCCCGGTCTTGGGCGAGCACCGCCCGGTCGAGCAGCCCGCCATCCGAGCCGATCACAAAGATGGACGGTCCCGCCTTGCCCTTGGAGCCCACCAGTCCCAACCGATAGAAGCGCGCGTTCGAGCCGTCCAGCAGGCGGAAGCGGTAGCGCCGCGGTTCCACTTCCAGGTAGGGCCACGACTTTCCGTTCACGACCATCACGTTGCCGAAGAACTCCGGCACCCAGTAGGGATGGACGTCCGGGTTCGGGGGCGCGTCGTTCACGCCGTCCTCGGAGGAGCCGTCCGGGAAGAAGAGCTGGCCGTTGGTGTCGAAGATCCGGTCTTGCAGGACGATCTCCATCTCGTAGGGGCCGGCCGGCAACGCGCGTGGGTTGTTCGCCGCCCCAGTATCGTTCCCGTCGCGCAGGAAGTAGAAAGCCGCCAGCCCGGCGTAGACGTTGAGCCGCGTTGCCCCGAGGGTGTGATCGTGGAACCACAAGGTCGTGCCTTCCTGGCAGTTGGGATAGGAGTAGATGGTGGCGTTGGGGTCGGTAGGCGTGACCGAGCGGTACGCACCGCCGTGCCTGCCGTCGGGAGTGAACCAGGCGTCCGGGCCGCCGTCGTAGTCCGACAACACTTCGGCGCCGTGCAGGTGCGGGACCACCGGTGGCGGGCCGGCATACGGGTCCCTGGAACCCATCTGCATGAGTGGGTCCGCCCAGTGGATGGTCTGGTCGACGGTGATGTACTGCTGGAGCACCGGCCCGATGCCGCCCTTCGTGAAGGGCAAGCTGTTTATGTATTTGACGAGGGTCGGCGTACCCTGCTGGGCCTCGATCGTGAACCCGGGGAACAGGGGGCCATAGGTCCTGTTGCCATCGTGGATCGCATAGCCCCAAACGTAGGTCCCTGCCTTGTAGGGAGCCTTCAGAGAATTGTACACCTTCTGCGGGAGCACCTTCTGCTGAAATTCCTCCATGGTTACCGCCAGCGCGTGCGTACCGTCGGCGCGGTTGCCGACAAAACTGGGCATGGGGTCCACGAACTTCGGGATGCGGCCAGGATCGAGAGCCTCCTGCATGATTTGGACAGACGCCGCGGCCTCGCGTGCCGGCGCCTCCCAGGGCAAAGCCAGGCCCACGCCTAGCGCCGCGCTGTACTTGAGCAACTGCCGCCTGGATAAGCTGTGAGTCATTGTATCCTCCTTGGATGGGGCGGGAACGATGAGACAATCTGCGGTGGTGGAGACGCGTGGCTTCTGCCTGGGTCAAGCGCTGCGATGAAAACGGTCGAAGGATAGAATACGCAGATCAACTTTGTCTGCTTATATCAGATACAACCGGCTTTGTGAAGCGTGCAACATACCTAGCTTTGCAGAGCACTTTTTGCTGCAAACAACTGGCAGGCTTGCCTGTTATGCGCAGCCTCACCAGCCTGCCCCTCCGTAGTTTGCACGGGTCGGCGACCGAGTAGGACTGCCGACCGGGAAGCGCGGGTTGCAGGCTGGCGCACAATGGATATAATAGCATCGTGGAATCCTATGATATAGTCGTGCAGGGCCATCTCAGCGACTACGGGGCCCGACCGTTCATTGGTTTCACGATCACTCTCAGCCCGGCAGGGCACACGCTCCTCTCAGGCACCGTCGCAGACCAGGGCGCGCTGCGCGCCGTGTTGGACCAGATCGCGAGCTTGGGGCTGCCCATCATCTCGATCCAGCGCAAGCTCCACGCGCAAACAGTACTGGCCGGCGCAACGATCGACGAACCGGTCGTGGGCCGGGACCTCGCTCCTGGCTCTGCTGCAGCGGCCCTAAGCGCCTGCCGGCTGATCCTTGACCGTCGAGACGCGCTGGCTGAGGCGATCGTCGCGCGCCTCGCGCGGGACTGCACAGCGTACGTCGACCTATCGCCCGACCGATTGGAGCTCGTCCGTCCGCGACGCAGGCTATCACCTGGCGTACCTGGCCCAGGCCCTGGCGGCGGGAGATCCGGCGTTGTTTCTGGACTACGTCGCCTGGGTGAAGGTCCTTTTCTCCGGGCTCGGCTTCGCCGACACGCTGCTGGCCGCGACGCTCCAGGCAACCGGCGCGGTCCTGCGCGAGCGGCTGCCGAGCGCGCTGGCGGGCCAGGCCGCCGAGTACCTGCGCGCCGCCCTGGCCCGCTTGCCCGCGCTGCCCCTGGTCCTGCAGAGTTATCTGGATGAGGGTACGCCGTTGCGGCCGGTGACAGGCGAGTACCTGGCACTATTGCTGGCCGGCCGCCGTCAGGCGGCAGAGCGCTTGATTTTGGACCGGGTGGCGGGTGGGACGGACGTCCGGGATATCTATCTGCACGTCTTCGAGCGCGCCCAGGTCGAGATCGGCCGGCTCTGGCAGATGAACCGCCTGAGCGTAGCCCAGGAGCATTACTGCACGCATGCCACGCGGGAGATCATGGCGCATATCGAGCCCCCCGCCAGCGGGGCCGAGAAGCCGGTGGGCCGGTTGCTGGCAACGAGCGTTGCCGGCGAGCTGCATGACGTAGGCATACGGATGGTGGCGCAGTTCTTTGAGTGGGCCGGCTGGGACGCCTACTACCTTGGCGCTGACACTCCGTCCACCAGCGTCTTGCAGATCCTGCGGGAACAGCCGGTGGATGTGTTGGCCATCTCGGCCACGATCGCCTTTCACGTCGAGGCAGTGGCGGAGTTGATCGCGCGCGTGCGGACAGAACTGTGGGCGGGCAAGCACGGCAAGCGCATGCTTATCCTGGTGGGCGGACACCCGTTCAAGGTCTCGCCGGCCTTGTGGCGCTGGGTGGGCGCCGACGGCTGGGCGCGCGATGCAGGGGCAGCGGTGCTCGAGGCAGAGCGGTTGCTCGCCGCACAAGACGGGTAAGCCGGCCAGGGCTGGGTCTGGGGATGGACAGGATGGGACGTGAGTGACGCCATCCTGTTTTTTGTTCACCGCCGGCCTGACGCGGTCGGGGCACCGAGATTTTCCTGCAGCGGGTTGTTGACATCGGGGCAAGCGGTTGTGTATTGCCCTTCACGGTCTCGTGCGCTCCGCTGGGCTACGCTGTGAGCGGTCAAGCGATGCTGGACTGTGAGGAGCGAAATGTTCATGGGATACTTCTTGGGGGTTGACTGGGGGAAAGCCTTGCTCCCGGATGTTTCGATGATAGAGATCGTCGTTCGCGGGACGGTGATGTATCTGGCCCTATTTACGTTGCTGCGCCTGGTCCTCAAGCGCGAGACGGGCACCATCGGCGTTACCGACCTCCTGGTCCTCGTGTTGCTCGCCGACGCTGCCCAGAATGGGATGGCCGGCAATTACGGGTCACTGGCCGATGGCCTGCTCCTCGTAGGGACCATCGTGTTTTGGGCCTATGCGTTGGATTGGTTGGGTTACCACTTCCGCTTCTTCCATGGCTTCGTGGTACCTCCACCCTTGGCACTGGTGCGCGACGGGCAGCCGCTGCTGCGCAACCTGCGCCGAGAACTGATCACCCACGAGGAACTGATGAGCCAACTGCGCTTGCAGGGCATCGAGTCACTCGACGAGGTCAAGGAGGCGCACATGGAGCCGGACGGGCGGATCAGCGCCATCAAGCGGGGAGACAAAAGCGCCGAGACGAAGAAGCCAGACGACCAGCACAGAGGAACGTAATCTCTGCATGCGCGCGCCTCGGCATCCACAGAATGGGCAGTTGCGGCGCCAGAGTGGGCCCCTGAGCGAGCCCTGTGTTGCGAGCGCTCTGCTTCCGGTGGGGCGGCGCCGGGCAGAGCAACCCATCGAGGTCTGCGCACGCACGAGACAGGCAGCGACGGAGAGAACCTGGCCGGCTGTCGCCGTCCTGTTCTTGGACGATGGAGGGCAGAGCAGCGCGCAGCCACCGCCGGCCGGCGAGGGTTGGCGGTCAGGAGCCCGTGGGCGCGTCGAGGGCGGCGGTGGGCGCGGCGGCCGGGCGCACGCGTAAGAAGACGACCGCCGCCCCGGCGCCAAGGAAGGCGGCCGCGACGACGAACGGCGCGCGCAGACCGAGACCGGCGGCGACCGCGGCGCCGACCAGTGGCCCGATCGAGGCGGCCAGCCCGGTGGCGCTGGCGTCGAGCCCAAAGACCGTGCCCTCGTGGCCGCCGCGCGCAACCCCGGCCAGCAGCGCCATCGTGCTGGCCAGCATGCCGCCCTCGGCGAAGCCGGCCACGAATTGCCACCACACCAGCCAACCGGCGCCCGGCGCGACCGACTGGGGCAGGAAGGCGACCACGCCCACCAGCCCGGAAGCGACCAACATGCGCCGGTAACCCCAGCGGTCTCCCCAGGAGCCGATCAACGGCGCGCCGAGCGCGCCGCCGACGGCCATCGAGCTGGAAATCAGCCCGGTGACGAGCACGGCATGCGCGCCTGCGGGCAGCAGGGACTGAACAAAGAGGGCCATGGTGGGCGAAACGACCATCATCCCGGCGCGCAGGAGGATGCGGGCCGCCAGCAGTGACAGCAGGACCCCGCCCGAGGCGAAGAGGAACGCCGTCGACTGGCGATAGCCCGCCCGGCGCTTGACGCCAATCTCGATCGCCGGCCGGAAGTGCTCGCGCACGAAGGCTGCCACGAGAAGGCCGGACAGGAGGAGCAGGCTGGCCGTGACCCAGAAGCTCTCGCGATAGCCGAAGGTCTCGCCGACGACGCCGCCCAACAGCGGACCGAGGGTCGTTCCAAGGTAGACCGCCGTCTGCAGCGAACCCAAGGCTGCCCCCCGGTGTTCGTCGGGCACGATGCCGGCGACCAGGGTCGTGCTGGCGGCGATGGTGCCGGTGAACATCCCCTGCAAGAAGCGCAGCGCGACCAGTTGTTGGACCGAGCTCACGAAACCCATCAAGGCCATGATCATCGAGCCGACCAGCGTGGCACGCAAGACCATCACCTTGCGCCCATGGCGGTCTGACAGCGCGCCCCAGACCGGCGCCATGATCGCCAGGGCGAGCGAGGTTGACGAGCTGCACAAGCCCGTCCAGAGGGCGACCGCGCCGACGTCGGTGACGCCCAGGGTCTGAATGAAATAGGGCATGAACGGGCTGACGAAGGAGAACCCGGCGATGGCGATAAACTGCGTGAACCAGAGGGTGTAGAGCGTACGGCGCCAGTAGGGCATGTGGTCTGCCTGCGATCCGAGTGTCAGGATTAGCGCATCTTACCACTAAGGGCTCACATCGGCCCAAAAAACGCGGGCGGCATGTGCCACAAGAGCAGATCCTGCCTGTCATCCTGAGCGGCGCTCACCCAAGTCTCAGGCGTTCGATCTCGAGGTGCAGCTAAACACAGAGCGGATCGTGCGCCAGGCCGGGAAGCTGGGGAGCATCCGGGGGCTGACGCCGAAGGGAGCGCGCTAGCCTTGCTGCGGGGTATCGAGGATGGCCCTGACTGCCTCGGCCAGCGGGGGCAGGTCTTCACGCACTGTACGCCAGAGAACGTCGGGGTCTACGCCGAAGTAACCGTGAACCACGACGTTGCGCATGCCGATCATGTCTTGCCAGGGGAGCTGCGGATAGGCGGCCTGGGCTGAGGCGGGCATCTGCCGGGCGGCCTCCCCGATGACCTCCAGGGCGCGCGTCACGGCATAGACTTTCTCAACGTCTTGCCTGAATGCGTCGAGGTCCACCCCGGCGATAAACCGACTGGCGTGCGTGGCGGCCGTCAGGATGTCCTGCAAATAGTCAGTGTACGTGCGCCGAGGCGTCATACGGGCACGAGCTCCGACAGGATGGCCTGACCGATGGCGGGCCGCAAGGCGGACCTCATGACCAGGTCCACCCGGACGCCCAGCAGGTTGCTCAGATCGCGCTGGAGGCGGACGAACTCGAACAGGGTAGGGGGACGGTCGAACTCGACCAGCAAGTCCAGGTCGCTGTCCGGAGTGGCCTCGCCCCGGACGAATGACCCAAACAGGCCGAGGCTGCGCACCGCGTACCGCTCACGGAGGTCGGCTTGATGCCGCCGGAGCAGCCGCAGAAGCTCGTCGGTAGTGTGAAAGACCGGTCGCGCGTCTCCTCTCATGGCCCGATTATATCACGGTTCAGAAAGGCAGGCGAGAGGTGATCTATGCCACGTATGGATCGCGCAAAATCGCCAGCAGGCATTTGGCCTGTGTCGCCGGTGGACCCAGAAGTGGTATACTGGCCCTCGGGAGGTGAGCCATGCTGATCGAGGTTCTGGGCTCAGGTGGGGCGACCGGCACGCCGGCGCCCGGTTGTCACTGCCGCGTATGTGAGCTCGCTCGGGAGCGCGGGGTGCCGTACAGCCGGATGGGACCGAGCTACTTCGTGCATGACCTGGGGCTGCTCGTCGACACGCCCGAGGAGGCGCGCCTCCAGGTGGAGCGGGCCGGGCTGGACCATATCCCGGCCTGCGTTTACTCGCACTGGCATCCCGACCATACCCTGGGCCGCCGGGTGTTCGAGATGAACGTCGACCTGCGCAGTTGGCCGCCGCTCACCCGGCCGACCGAGGTCTACCTACCTCAGCAGGTGGCGCTCGACGCACGCGTGCACCTTGGCCTTTGGGAACAGTTGACCTACATGCAGAGCCGCGGCATGCTGCGGCTGCACGAGCTGGCGGACGGCGAAACCTTTGCGCTGAACGGCTGGACGGTGCGCCCTTTCCGCCTGGAGGAGAGCTACGTCTATGCCTTTACGCTGGAAGGGGACGGGCAGCGCGTGCTGATCGCGCCGGATGAACTGGTAGGCTGGCAGCCGCCGGCAGAGGTGGTCGGCGTCGAGCCGCTCGACCTGGCTCTCCTGCCGATGGGGATCGTGGAGTTCGACCCTTTCAGCGGCGATCGTTTGATCCCGGTCGAGCATCCCATCCTGCGCAGCGAGGCGACCTTCGAGCAGACGTTGGACATAGTGCGCCGGCTGCACGCTCGGCGGGTCGTTCTGGGGCACATCGAGGAGCCGTCGGGCCTGACATACGACGATTACCTCGCGCTGGCCGGCCGGCTGCAGAACGAGGGGCTGCCGGTCACGTTCGCCTACGACGGGATGCGGATCGAGGTCTGAGCGCCGCCCGTCGCCCGCCGCGGACCGCCGGCCCGCGGCGCGCCTCAGGCCTGGGCCAGGTACAGGTAGACGACCATGAGGGCGTCGAGCTGGGCCATATCGGCGAAGCCGTGCTGGCACAGGTCCCGCCCGTACACCCGTTCGCAGAACTCGGCGTCCGCCCCGCCGGTCCGGACCGCAGCAAAGAACTTCTCGTAGAACTCGCGCACCGCTGGTCGGGCCTCCTCATCTGGGGGTCATCCCATTCTCACACGTCCTCCCGGCTTTGACAAACCCGCGCACGGCGACTAGGATAGCGCCATATGTGTGTGTTCGAGCCACACATAACTGCAATCGAGGGAGGAAGTCCGAATGAAGCGCGCCTTACCCCTTATCTGCCTGATCTCCCTGCTGCTGGCGGTGCTCACCGGTTGCACTGCCCTGCCGGCACCGGCGCCCGCAGCGACGGCTGCGCCCGCAGCCGCGGCGACCCCGGCGCCGGAGGTCCGCCAGCCTGGCGAGCTGCTGCTGGCGACAACCACCAGCACGCAGGACTCAGGTCTGCTCGACTACATCCTGCCGGTCTTCGAGAAGGCCAACAACGTCAAGGTGAACGTGGTCGCCGTCGGTACCGGGCAGGCGATCGAGATCGGCCGCAGGGGCGACGCGGACGTCCTGCTTGTGCACGCGCGTGCCCAGGAAGACAAGTTCGTGGTCGATGGCGAGGCCACGCAGCGCTTCGACGTGATGTACAACGACTTTATCATCGTCGGGCCGAAAGACGACCCGGCCAAGGTCGCCGGGGCGCCGGACGCGGCATCGGCCTTCAAGGCCATCGCGGCCAGCCAGGCGACCTTCGTGAGCCGCGGCGACAAGTCGGGCACCAACACCAAGGAGTTGGCAGTCTGGGCCTCGGCCAAGATTACCCCCAGCAAAGAGATGAAGTGGTACAATGCCATTGGCCAGGGCATGGGCGATACCTTGCTCTTCACCGAAGAGCAGCAGGGATACACGCTTGCCGATCGGGGCACCTACCTGTCGATGCGCGACAAGCTGCCGGAGCTGACGATCGTCTTCGGTGGGCAGAACCTGGCCGAAAACAAAGACAAGCTGCTGCTCAACCCGTACGGGGTCATGGCGGTGAACCCGGCCAAGCACCCGGCGGTGAACCACGACCTGGCGATGAAGTTCGTCGACTGGATCGTGTCGGTTGATACGCAGAAACTGATTGCCGGTTATGGCGTCGACACGTACGGCCAGCCGCTCTTCTACGCCGATTCGGCACAGTATCGGGCTGCCCGGTAGGACCGTTTGAATGAGCTCTTGCGGGGTATGGAACAGGCCCTGCGCCTGATCGCCTCGGGCGACGCAGCGCTGGCCGAGATCGTCCTCCTTTCGCTGCGAGTGTCGGGCCTGGCGCTGCTGATCAGCACGCTTTGTGGCGTGCCGGTCGGCGCGGCGCTGGGCCTTTCGCGTTCGCGCGCCCACGGGCTGGTCACGGCCATTCTGTACACCGGCATGGGCCTGCCGCCGGTGGTGGTGGGCTTGTTCGTCTATCTGTTTCTGTCGCGCAGCGGCCCACTGGGCGGGTTGGGCTGGCTCTTCACGCCCAGCGCCATGGTGTCGGCGCAGGTGGTGATCGCCCTGCCCCTGGTGACCGGTCTGACCATGACCGCGGTGCGCAGTGTCGAGCCCGGCCTGCGTTTGCAGGTGCGCTCGCTCGGCGCAACCCGCCTGCAGGAGGCCTGGGCGGTCTTGCTCGAGGCGCGCCTGGGGGTGGTGGCGGCGATCGTGGCTGCCTTCGGCGGGATCATCTCGGAGGTCGGGGCGGTGATGCTGGTGGGTGGCAATATCGACGGCAAGACGCGGGTCTTGACGACGGCGATCGTGCTCGGCACCCGCCAGGGGGATTTCAGCCTGGCGATCGCGCTGGGCCTCATCCTGCTCGGCCTCACATTCGCCGCCAATGTCGCTCTGCTGCGGCTGCAAGGCCGGACGTAGACGCCGCCGGCGGGCCGGGCTGGGCGTGGGCGCCCGCTGGCTCCCGTCTGAGCCCGCTGGCTCCCGTCTGCGCCGGCTGGTTGCAGTCTGAGCCGGCTGGCTCAGAGCGCAGCCGCCTGTCATGCTGAGCGATGCCGACCACGAAACGGAGGTCGCGTCGAGACTGAGCGAAGCATCTCTCGCGGCCCCACTCCCGAGCGATGCTTCGGGCGAAGCTCAGATGCTTCGGGCGAAGCTCAGATGCTTCGGGCGAAGCTCAGATGCTTCGGGCGAAGCTCAGATGCTTCGGGCGAAGCTCAGATGCTTCGCTGGGTTGGCTGATAGGCAAGCTGTGTCGAAGGCGTCGCTCAGCATGACACAGGGGCCTAGAGGGGGGCGCAGGCAATGCCAAGCATTGCCTGAAGCCTCTCTCTCCGCCCTATCCCGAGAGGTTGGCTGATAGGCAAGCTGTGTCGAAGGCGTCGCTCAGCATGACACAGGGGCCGAGAGAGAGTGCTTGAGGCAAGGGCTTGAGGCAAGCTGAGTGATCTACGAGCTGACGGGGATCAGGCAAGTCTACAACGGCCGCACGGTGCTTGACATCGCTCACCTGGAGATCGAAGAGGGCGAGGTGTTGGCCCTGGTCGGTCCGAGTGGCGCGGGCAAATCCACCCTCTTGCGGCTGCTCAACTTTCTGGAGACCCCCAGCGCCGGCGTGATCCGCTTCGCCGGGCAGGCGGTTGGCGGCGCCTCGCTGCCCGTTCGCCGGCAGGTGACAACGGTCTTCCAGCGCCCGATCCTGCAGCGCGCCAGCGTGCGGGCCAACGTGGCTTACGGCCTGCGGCTGCGCGGCCAGAGGCTGGATGGCCAGGTGGACGGTGCGCTGGCCGGGGTGGGTCTGCAGGAACTGGCTCAGCACCCTGCGCAGACGCTCTCGGGCGGTGAGATGCAGCGCGTCGCCCTGGCGCGGGCGCTGGTGTTCGAGCCGCGCGTGCTACTGCTCGACGAGCCAACCGCCAACCTCGATCCCTATAATGTGGGGCTGATCGAGAACCTGATACGCGAGCAGAACCGCAAAAAAGGCACGACCATGGTGGTGGTGACCCACAATGTCTTCCAGGCCAAGCGGCTGGCCGGGCGGACGGGGCTGCTCTTGAGCGGGAACCTGGTCGAGCTGGCCGCCACGGCGCAGTTCTTCGATGCACCGGGCGATCCCCGCACCGCGGCCTTCGTACGCGGCGAGATGGTGTACTGAAGTGGCCCCGGGCCGGGTGATGGCGAGAATGGAGATAGAGATCGAGGTCGATGCGGCCGGCGACGTGCCGGTCTACATACAGATCGCCGACCAGGTACGGGTGGGCGTGGCGACCGGGCGCTTCCGGCCGGGCGACCGCCTGGCGCCGGTCCGTGAGCTGGCGCGCCACCTGGACGTGAACCCCAGCACCGTTGGCCACGCATACCAGTTGCTCGAACGCGAGGGTATGATCCAGACGAACCGCCGTGGTGGCAGCGTGATCGCACCGGGGCAGGACGCCCGCGCCCTGGAGGCGATCGGCGAGGAGCGTCTACGGGCCACGTTCGAACGGCCCGTGCTCGACGCGCTGGCCCAGGGTTACAGCCCAGAGCGGGTCGAGGCTGCCTTCAACCTGCAGATGGCCGTCTGGCGAGAGCGGCGCCGCGGGGCGCGCCCGGCCGATAGCACGCCGCGGCCCGCTCCGGCAGATGACGGCCGGGCGCTGACTTTTGCCGGCAGCCACGACCTGGCGCTTGAGGCGTTGTGGGCGCAGGCGCGCCGGGCCGATGCGGGGCTGGACTTGCGCGTGAGCTACGTGGGCAGCCTGGATGAACTCCTGGCGCTCTTGCACGGCGAGACGCTGCTGGCGGGGGCGCACATCCTGGACGAGACCAGCGGCGAGTACAACCTGCCCATCTTGCAGCGCCTGTTCGTCGGCCAGCCTTTGCGCGTCGTCACCCTTGCCGAGCGCGAGCAGGGCTTGATCGTCGCAGCCGGCAACCCGCTGGCAATCCGCGGCCTAGAGGGCCTGGCCCGTCCGGGCGTCCGCTTCTGCAACCGGCAGGTGGGGTCGGGCACGCGCACGCTGCTGGATCATCACGTGCGCCGCGCAGGGGCGGACCCCCGGCAGATAGACGGCTATGGAACGGCGGCGCCGACGCACATGGCAGTCGCCGCGGCCGTCGCCGAGGGGCGGGCTGACGCCGGCCTGGGCCTGGGGGCGGCGGCGCGGGCCTACGGCCTGGGGTTTGTGCCCCTGGCGCGCGAGCGTTACGATCTCATCCTGCCGGAGGCCGCGCGTGAGTGCGCCCCGGTCAGACTGTTGTTGGGCATCCTGGCCCAGCCCGAGTTCCGGGCGATGATCAGGCAGTTGGGCGGCTACGATACGAGCCACACCGGGGAAGAAAGGAAGGTCTGAGCACATGGGACTGGTACGTGATGAATCCGGGCGGCTGCACATCCAGACGCCGTTGATGGCCGAATCGCTGATGGACAAGACGCTGTTGCAGGGCACGGAGGTCGCGCAAGTGTTCCGCGCCATGCCGCGCCTGAATGTGGTGAAGTTGGGCGGACAGAGCATCATCGACCGCGGCCGGCGGGCGCTGCTGCCGCTCCTCGACGAACTCGTGGCCGCGCGTGCCGAGCACGAGATCCTGGTGCTGACGGGCGGGGGCACACGCAGCCGGCACGTCTACTCCATCGCGCTGGACCTGGGCATGCCGACGGGTGTGCTGGCCCGGCTGGGCGAGGCCGTCAGCGATCAGAACGCGCTGATGGTCGCGCTGCTGCTCGCGCCGCACGGCGGGATCAAGGTCGGGCACGACGACATGCTGAAGCTGCCCTCCTACATGGCGTTGGGCGATATCCCGGTCATGCACGCCATGCCGCCCTACGGCTTGTGGGAAGAGCCGGCCGAGACGGGCCGCATTCCCCCGCACCGCACCGACGCCGGTGCTTTCCTGACCGCCGAGGTGGTGGGCGCGCGCCGCTGCATCCTTGTCAAGGACGAGCGTGGCCTGTTCGGCGCCGATCCCAAGAAGGACCCCCAGGCGCAGTTCATCGCCGAGATCGAGGTCGGCGAGCTCCTGAAAATGGACCTGGCCGACCTGCCGGTGGAGCGCAGCATGCTGTATGCCCTGGCGCACGCGGACTCCGTCGGCGAGGTTGTGCTGATCAACGGGCTCGAGCCGGGCAACCTGACGCGGTCCCTGGCCGGTGAGAACCCGGGCACGCGCATCTACCGCAGTTGACGGCGGCCCTCTCCGTCTCGCCGGGTCCCGGTGTTTCCGCGCCCGGGGGCCGGATTTGTGTTTCCGGGCACGCTCGGATAGGATGCGGCGAGGGTCGAGAGCGCTTCATACCAGAGCAAGCGGGGAGGAAACCCAGGATGCCGCACGCAGAAGCAAGTGTCACGATCGCCCGGCCGGTCAAGGCCGTGTACGATTTTGTGTTGAAGGGGGAGAACAACGGCCTCTGGCGGCCGTCGGTGCTCGACGTCGAGCGGGTCCCGGGCAAGCCGGGGGTGACCGGAGCGGTGTTCAAGCAGGGGCTCAAGGGCTTTCTTGGCCGGCGGACTGCGGCCGACTATGAGCTGCTGCAGTGCGTGCCCTCCAAGTCGATCAAGTTCCGCGTCCTCGCCGGCCCGGCCCGGCCGACCGGCACCTACACCTTCAAGGCGACCGGTGGGACGACCACGGTGACCTTCAGGCTTGACTTGCAGACCAAGGGCTTCTCGATGTTGATGGACCCGATGATCAGCCGGTCGATGCAGTCCGAAGTGGCCGCGCTGGCTAACCTGAAGACCTACCTGGAGGGCCAGGCGTAGACCGGCGCAGGATCCGCTGTGGGCAGCGCTCGCGCCGGGAGAGTGAGGATCTCGTCATATGGAAACACGTTCGTGCGGCACCTCGGGAATCGAGATATCGATATTGGGCATCGGCTGTTGGTCTTTCGGCGGCGACGCCGACGCGTACTGGGGTGCGCAGGACCAGAACGACGCCGATGCAGTCGTCGGCCGCGCTTTGGATGCGGGCGCCAACTACTTCGACACGGCCGAGGGGTATAACGAGGGCCGCAGCGAGGAGTCGTTGGGGCGTTCGCTTGGCCGGCGGCGCCACGAGGCGGTTGTCGGCAGCAAGATCAGCCCGACCAACGTTCAGCCTGCCACCCTGCGCGCCCATTGTGACGCCAGCCTGCGGCGGCTGGGCACCGACTACCTTGACATCTACATGGTCCACTGGCCGATTGCCGGCGGGCTGGTAGAGGACGCTTTCTCCACGCTGGGCGCCTTGCGCGCGGAGGGCAAGATCCGGGCCATCGGCGTCAGCAATTTCGGCGTGCGTGACCTGGGGCGCGCGCTGGCGACCGGGCAGCCGATCGCCGTCGACCAGCTTTACTACAATCTCTTCTCCCGCGCCATCGAGGAGGCCATCCTCCCGCTCTGCCGGCAGGAGAAGGTTGGGGTGATCGGCTACATGCCGCTTCAGCAGGGGCTGTTGACCGGCAAGTACCGCACGCCGCAGGAGGTTCCCGATCAGAGGGCCCGCACCCGCCATTTCCGCGGCGACCGCCCGCTGTCGCGCCACGGTGGCCCCGGCGCCGAGGCCGAGATATTCGCCGCGCTGGACCACGTTCGCGACCTGGCCGCCTCGCTGGGCGTGTCGATGGCCCAGTTGTCGCTGGCCTGGGCGATGGCGCGCCCCGGCGTCACCTGCACGCTCGCCGGCATCCGCAACATCGCTCAGCTGACCGACGGCTTGGCAGCCGCCGCGCTGGAGCTCTCGCCTGACGTCATGGCCGAGCTCGACCGCATCAGCCAGCCCGTGCTCGCCGCCCTCGGCAGCAACCCCGACTACTGGCAGACCGGCGCCGACACCCGCATTCGCTGACGGCCAGGGCCGTCGACCGGGCGAAACCCATTCGGAGGGCCGACCGGCGTCCGGCACGATGCCGCACCTACGCCGAGCGAGGGGCGGCCGGGTGATATTGCCCGCTCAGCGGCCCTCCCCCCACGTCCGCACGACGCTCACCGCCTGCGGGCTGATCATGACGATGCTGGGGAGTCGCCCGCTGCCCAGCACGAGTTCCACCGCGGCCTCGGCGAACTGCTCGCTGGGGATGCCTGCCCACTGGCTGGCCGGGAGGTTCACCGTGCCCCCAGCCGGCTGCCAGGCCGCGTCGGGCGGCAGCCCCTGCGCCGCCAGGAAGGCGGGCCGCAGGGCGCGCTGAGAGGCGCATTGGTAGTCCAAATGATGCGCCCACTCGTGGACCAGCGCGCCCTTCAGCATGGCCGGCGCCGCAGGGACCAGAATGGTCACGCTAGCCGTGGCCGGATCGTAGGCGGCCCGGCTGCCCAGCGCATGGACGGCGTGCAGCCTGACGTCGCCAAAGCAGCCGCTGCGGGAAGGAAAAGCAGCCAGGAATCGGCTCCAGGTGTCCTGTGCCAGCGCCGCCAGGTCAGGACCCACGCTGGCGTCCGGTAGCAGGCGGGGCAAGCTCTCGTCCGATGCCTGCGCTGCCAGACCCGAGGCGGCCGGCGCCCCGTTACCCGGCGGGGAGGGGAGCCGGTAGCCTGGGTCCGGTTCGCCGCTGCGGGAAGGGGCGCAACCCGCCAGCACGAGGATGATGACCAGAGCCGACGCGACCAGCGGCCGAGAGATCGGTCCCTGCTGACGGAGCCGGCGGTACTCGGCGGACGCGTCCGCCGGTCCCGCGCTCACGGGCCGCCGGGCGCCTGGCGATTGTCGGTGACGCTCAGTACCTGCCCCAGCTCACGCGTGAGCGCCTCCAACTCTTCGGCACCCGACATTAGGTGGATCATCCCTTCCTTGTCGATCTCGGTCTTCGTCCAGCAGCCCAGCATCGTGCCGCGCTTCAGGATGACAAAGCGGTCGCCGACGGGGTAGGCATGCTCAGGGTTGTGCGTGATGAAGACGACGCCCAGGCCGCGGTTGCGGGCCTGCGCGATATAGCGCAGGACGATGGCCGCCTGCTTCACACCCAGGGCGGCGGTTGGCTCGTCCAGGATGAGGACCCGGGCGCCGAAGTAAACGGCCCGGGCGATGGCGATGCACTGCCGCTCGCCGCCCGACATCGTCCCCACCGGCTGATCGGGATCGCGGATGTCGATGCCCATCTTGCGCAGCTCGTCGCGCACGGTCCGCCTGGCAAAGTCGCTGTCAAAGTGGCGCAGCAGGCGACCGGTCTGCGGCTCTGCCCCCAGGAAGAAGTTGCGCCAGATCGGCATGAGCGGCAGCAGCGACAGGTCCTGGTAGACGGTGGCGATCCCCAGGGCGCGGGCCTGGCGCGGCGACCGCAGGGTGACCGGGCGGCCGTCGACGCGGTACTCGCCCTCGGTGGGCTGGTGCACGCCGCAGAGGATCTTGATCAGCGTCGATTTGCCGGCCCCGTTGTCACCCAACAGGCAGGTCACCTGGCCGGGATAGACGGCCGCCGACACGTCGTGCAGGGCGATCACGCTGCCGAACAGCTTGGTGATGTGGCGCACCTCCAGGATCGGCTCGGCCATCACGTCCTCCCTTCGATCTTCGATGACGCATCCCCGCCCCCGGGTGGCGCGGCTGGTCGGCCGGGCGAGGCAAACGGCGCGGCCGCAGGTGGTGCGGCGTCAGGCGGCGCGGCGCCGGGCAGCGCGGCGTCGGTTGCGCCCTCTGCTTCAGCCTCGGTGCGGGCCTTGGCGATGGCAATGCGGGATGCCTCGGCGCGCTTGCGCGTCGCGTCGTTCACGAGCACCGCGACCAGCAGCATGATGCCCAGGAAGGAGTAGAACCAGTCGGGCGGCCAGCCGGCGAAGACGATGCCGGTCTGTGTCATGCCGAAGATCAGCGCGCCGATTGACGCCCCGGTCACCGAGCCATAGCCGCCGGTCAGCAGGCAGCCGCCGATGACTGCGGCGATGATGTAGACGAACTCCTGGCCAATGCCCTCGCTGGCCACGGCGGAGCGCAGCCGCAGCGCGTCGGTCATGCCGACCAGCCAGGCGGCCGCGGCAGTCGTGATGAACAGGGAGATCTTGACCCGCTTGGCCGGAACCCCGACGTTACGCGCGGCAGTCAGGTCGCCGCCCACCGCGAAGATCCAGTTGCCGTAGCGCGTTCGCTGCAGCACCCAACTGGCGACGATCAGGATGGCCATCCACCACAGGGTCGTCGACTGGAAAGTGGTGCCGAGCAGGCGAAACTCATGGTAGAAGATCAGCCGGGCTTGCGAGAATCCGGCCGCCTTGTCGATCCCTGCGACGACGACCTGCGACGTCACCAGGCGAGTGACGCCCACGTTGATCCCGCGCAGGATGAAGAAGGTGGCCAGCGTCACGATGAAGCTGGGGAGACGGGTATTGACCACCATCCAGCCGTTGAAGTAGCCGACGCCCAGCGCGAAGAGCAGCGCGACCCCCATGGCCGGCCAGATGTTCCAACTGGCCTGGGTGGCCAGGAGACCGGCCAGCAGTCCCGTGCTGCCCGTCATAACGCCTGCCGAGAGGTCGAATTCGCCGCCGATCATCAGCAGCCCCACGGCGATTGCCATGATGCCGAGCGTGGAGGACGGATCGAGGATCCTGGCCAGCCCCGGGATTGAGATGAAGTATTGGGGCGATACCAGGGCGAAGAAGCCCCAGACCACCACCGCGCCGATCAAGGCGCCGATCTCGGCCCTTCTGAACAAGCCGCGCACAAATCCGGTCCGTGCCAGGCGCTCGTCAGCGGCTTCCTGCGTACCGGTCCTCTCAATCCCCATCCAGCGACCTCCCCCTGGAGACCTCTCCCCCAGCCCCTCCGCTGAAGGGAAGGGGAGCCGGACCCGATCCTCCCTGCCCTTGACGGATGGGGGTTAGGGAGATAGGTTCCGGGTTCCTTTCTGCCACAAGTCTACCTAATATACACCCGATGTAAAGATGCGGGATGGGCAGTGGGCCCATCCCGCAGTGATCCGTCAGCTTGCGCCGGCGAGGTGGGGGCTTAGCGGGTGCCCTTGGCAGCGAGCGCCTTAATCTGGGCGGCATTGCTCTTGTCGACAATGCCTGGGCCGGTGAGCACGGGCTGGCCGCCGCCGACCGTGTTGAGATTGGTATCGTAGAGGAACAGGAAGACTACCGGCAGATAGCCCTGCAGGTACTGCTGCTGGTCGATGGCGAACAGGATCTCGCCGTTGGTGATCGCATCCAGCACGTCGGGGCTGAGATCGAATGTGCCGAGCTTTTGCGTGCCGCCGGCCGCTTTGATCGCATCAAGGGCCGCAATGGCGATCACGGGGTTGAGGGTCAGGATGGCATCGAAGCTCGTGTCCGACGTGATCTTGTTCTGTAGGCTGGAGAGCGTCCCGGCGACGTTGCTCACCCCGGTCGAGGCCACGCTGAAGGTCTCGACCTCTCCCTTGAAGGTATCCTGCAGGCCCTGGCAGCGTTGGGTGAGGCCGATGTTGGCCTCCTCGTGCACTACGCAGAGCACCTTCTTCGCGCCGGCTTTGTTGAACTGGTCGCCGGCGCCCTGGCCGGCGATCCGCTCAGTCTGGCCGACGTGAGTGATCGCGCCGAACTCCTTGTAGACGTCGACGCCGGAGTTGATGGTGATCACCGGAATGCCGGCGGCCACTGCGGCCGTCACGGCGTCTTTCAAGGCGTCGGGGTTGGCCAGCGAGACGATTAGCCCGTCCACCTTGCTGGCAGTGTAGGTCTGGATCAATTGCGCCTGCTCGGTGGGCACGCCGCTGCCGCCCGACTTGAGCGTGATCCCGTACTCTGCCGCGGCGTCGTTGGCTCCCTTCAAGACGACGCTCCAGAAGGGGTCAACTGCGGGATTGGCGTGGACGGCCAGGCCAAAGGTCAGGTTAGTCTGGGTGACCTGCGGGGCGACGGCCGCCGTCGCTTCCGTGGCCGGGGCCGCAGTGGCCGGCGCCGCGGCGGCGGGCGCCGTGGCCGGGGGTGCGGCTACGCAGCCGGCCAGGACAAGCAGCGGGACGACGAGCACGACCGAAAGAACCTTCGCGAACCGAGACATGACGACCTCCTTAGAGAAACAGGACCGGACGTTTCGGCAATCCAGGAGTGGACGTTCCACCCCTGGAGTAGGCCCCAAGCTGCGGAGGTTATGTGCCAATGGACGCATTAAGTGTTTACTTTCAGCGAGAACCATCATATCCCGGCTTGCGCCCGCTGTCAATGGGGTCAAGAGATCATTCTCACTTGTTGGGGGTGCATATTCCGCAGGAGTTGCGCTCGTGAAATTGTATGCCATAACACTGGGTTGCGGCGCGGATCGGGATACGCTTCGGTCCCGGAGGGCGACTGTGTGGCGAAAGCTGGTGGGACGTGCGGGGAGCGTGGTCATGCTGGCGATGGCGGGCTGGGCCGCGGCCTGGCGGTTGGTGGGCGACCGCTGGGGCTGGCTGGCCCTGCTGAACCTGCATGCGTTCTGGCTGCTGGTCGTGGGCATCCCCCTCGGCGCGGCCCGCCTGTGGCCGCGCCGCAAGCCTCTGGCCGCCGGCTGGGGGCTGGCCGGGCTGGCGCTGCTGGCCGGCCGCTACCAGTGGACCTGGCGCTGGGCGCTGCCGAAGCTGGAGGGGCCGGTGGACGGCGAGACGGTGGACGGCAGGCGCCTGCGCATCATGAGCACCAACATGCTGATGGACAACGAACACCTGGGCCAGCTCATCGACGCCATCCAGCAGGCCAAGCCCGATATCCTGATGATCCAGGAATTCGAGGCCGGCACGGCCAGCCGCTTCGAGGAGGCCTTGCACGGCTTTCCACATCGCAGCCTGCAGAAGAACCCCGCCGACGGCGCCAATTTCGGATTCTTCAGCGGCGTGCCCTTTGAGTTGACCGGCTCCTGGGATTCGCCGGGCACACGGGCGTTCTGCGCCCGCATCACCCTCGCCCTGCCCGGTGGCCCGGCCGACCTCTACAGCCTGCACCTGCAAGATGCGGCCCCGCACACGCTGCGCAAGACGGGCATTGCCCACAACTTTCGCCTGCGGGAACGGCAGATCCGCATGCTGGTCGAGGACATCGAGCGCCGCGGGAATCCGGCCGTCGGCGCGGGGGACTGCAACATGAGCGAGGGCAACGACGCCTACCTCTTGTTCTCGTCGCGCCTGACCGATGCCTGGTTGGTCGCCGGCAGGGGGCCGGGCTGGAGTTGGCCACGCGCCCTCGGCCCGTTCCTGCCTTTCCGTTTCCGCACGCAGCCGCTCCTGCGGCTCGACTACTGTTTCGCCAACCGCCGGGTTGAGCCCCGGCGCATGCACGTGGTGAGCGGCTATGTCGGCTCGGATCACTGCCCCCTGATCGTCGACGTCTCCGTTGGGCTCTAGCCCGCACTGGCCGGGCGCGCTCGCCTCAACTCCCGGCCCGTTCCTTGTAGCCGCGTACGCCCTTGAGAGCCGACTGCGCGCCAGACCCCGACCGGCGCAGGGTTGTGAAGGTGCCGTCGGTCTCGAGCACCACCGCCGCGACCTCGTCCAGCGAGACGAGACCCTGGTTGCGTACTGCCGCGCGCACCTCGTCCTCCGCCACACGCTCTCGAATCGAGCGCGTCCTGCAGGAACTGACCCTCGTAGAACAGCAGCGTCGGGCGTGCCTTGACCAGTTGCTGGAATTTGCGGGAGCGCACGGATAGCCAGGCAACGGCGTATTGCAGGCAGATGAGGACCAGAAAGGCCAGCAGGCCTTCGGCCAGGGCCACATCCTTCGAGAGCAGGATCGTCGCGAGGGTGGAGCCGAGCGCGACCGTCACCACCAGGTCGAAGGCGTTCATCTTCGACAGGGTACGCTTTCCGGACACACGCAGCGCAAAGACCAGCCCCACATACGCCAGGATGCCCACGATCACGGTGCGCAGCAAGCTGGTCCACGAGTTGAAGAACATTCGATGACCTCGACCTCGATCTGGCGATGCAGCTCTTGCAGGAAGTTTCGGGCCCGCTTCGGGTGACCGATCAGCCGCAGGCTGACCCTTTATCTTCAGCCCCGGGGCCGGCCAGGACCGAGCCCAGGCCGTGCAGATCAGGGTGCAGAGTACGGACGGGCAGGGACCTCGATCGTCCCCTCGAGGTATTTGACCGCATAGCCGGCGATGCTCACCCTATCCCCCCGGTCCTGGCAGTAGAGCTCGCCGCCGCGTTGCGAGACCTGCCGGGCATGGATCTGGCTCTTGCCGAGCCGCCCCGCCCAGTAGGGCACCAGGGCGCAGTGGATGGAGCCGGTGACCGGGTCTTCGGGGATGCCGATCGCGGGCGCGAAATCGCGCGAGGCGCAGTCTGCCTCACGGCCGGGAGCCGTCGCTCCCACCCCTCCGGGGAGTTGGGCCAGCAGCCCAAAGTCAGGCTGGAGGGCACGCACCTCCTGCTCGGTGGCATAGACCGCAACGTAGCTCTTGCCCGGCACCACGGCCAGTATCCCGTCTGGTGCCGGGCCCAGGCCGGCCAGCAAGGGCGCAGGCGGCTGCGGACAGGCCTCCAGTCGCCGGGCGGGGAAGTCCATCACCAGGCGCGAGCCTTCCCGCCGCACCTCGAGGGCGCCGCTCCGGGTCGTGAACACCACCGAGCCGAGAGCGAGCTTCAGCTCGCTGAAGATCACGAAGGCCGCCGCGAGCGTGGCATGCCCGCACAGACTGACCTCGCGGCGGGGCGTGAACCAGCGCAGGCCAAAGCCTGCCCCGTCGGAGACGAAGAAGGCGGTCTCGGAGTGGTTGTTTTCCTGCGCGATGGCCTGCAGGACGCGGTCGTCGAGCCAACACTCGAGCGGGCAGACCGCGGCGGGGTTCCCGGCGAAGACCTGCCCGGCAAAGGCATCGATCTGGTAAAGTCGCAGCTGCGGCATGGCGGCCTCCGGTTGGTAAGTGGCGAGAGACTGGCGGGATCCACGCGGGGGGTCAGGCGCCATGCTCCGGCTGCCCGGGCCGGCCGGGCTGAGGATGTGGCAATTCGCCGTGCAGGACGCGTACCTGGACGGGCTCGCCGATCCCCTTCAGCTCGAGGCGGCGCAACTCCAGTTGGCTGCCGTCCATGCCCGCCGCCTGCAGCGCCTGCTCGCTGACGATGATCTCGCCGGCTGCCGCCGCTGCGCACAGGCGGGCGGCCAGGTTCACCTCGTCGCCCTTGGCCGAGATATCGATCAGCCCCTCGTCTGTGCCCATCGTGCCGAAATACGCCGTCCCCCAATGCACCCCGATGCCCACGGGGATCTCCAGTTGTGTCAGAGCTTTCATCAGGCTCTGCGCGGCCGCCAACGTGCGCTGCATGTAATCCGGGCCGGCAAATCCGGCGCCCCAAAAGGCCACCACTTCGTCGCCGGCGAGCTTTTCCACGAAGCCGTCCGCTTCGACGATCACTTTTGTCGAGGCGGAATAGAAACGAGCGATCAAGCGGCTGTATTCTCTCGGGCTCATCGACTTTGCCAGCGCAGTCGAACCGCGGATATCTGCGAAGAGCATGCTCATGGCGACCTCGGAGCCGCCGGGGCGTTTGCGCGCCGCCTCTTCACAGACGTTGCAGAATCGAGGATTGAAGGTGGAAGGCCGCTTGCCGAAGAGGGCCCGAACGACGCCACCGCCAACGCCGTGAAAGGGAGCGTTGCAGAATTTACAGCGCGGGTCGTGGGGCAGGATGCCGAATACCCAGCGCAGGCGCTTTATGTCACGGTCCGCCGCGCTGACCGTGAACCAGTCGCGCCACCTCGCATCAAACTCACCTGGTTTGTTGTCGCTCATATAGGTAACTCACCTGAATTGAGCCCGATGGGCAGGGCGGCCGCTGTCGCCGGCCGCCATCGCCCCGCTTAGCGCCCTTCGAGCCGCAGCCCATCCTGCCCGACCGGCCAACCCAGCGAAGCATCTCCCGCACGCCCTTTCCCACGGCAGAATAGCACGGCTGGCGGGGCCTGTCAATCGGATTTTTCCGCTCCCTCCAGCCCGAGGCGCCGTCAGGCACTCCCAAGCCAGCCTGCGGCCCGCACCGTCCGACGCCGCATTCAGGTGGAATAAACCAAACTGTCAGAAAAGATGTAAACTTCAGGGGTGTATTTCTCAGAATAGAGCTGCTATAATAGCAAGCTAGGTAACCAGGCGCGTCGAAGCTGCCCCGTGCGCCCGGTACCGCTCCCGGTCGGTTCGCCCGGCAGCCAGGTCCCGAGCAGCCCTGGCTGCGCAAACACGAGAGGAGGACCTCGCGTTCGCTCAGCCCTTCGTTTAGCGGTGCACGCGCCGCCACCCTGCTCCGTGGAGCGCTCTGCACAAGCCGCGCCTTTCTGCCGGCTTGGCCCAGACCTCTCCTTCTGCTTCCGGTGGGCTGGCGACATGCTCGGCGAGCGACGTGCGGCAGCAATTCTCGCCACAGCGGCACTCCGGATTTTGAGGTAGGCCAGCGCCTCAGATCACCGTTTGTCCGAAACCCAAGGAGGGTGAGCCATGAAGCGACGAGAATTTCTCAAACTGAGTGCATCTGCAAGTGCTGGACTGCTCCTGCCCTGGAACGAGCTTTCCCGGACGGCGTTGGCCGCGCCCCCCGCCACACTGTCCCCGGCACTGCTCCGGGCACGTCTCAGGGTCCAGGGCACGCCTCTTCCGGGAAGCGCCATCCCACAATTCGTCGACCCGCTCCCGCTGCTCGAGGTAGCCGGCGGCAGCATGGAGACGATCATCGCAGGCGACGCGCAGATCACGCTGACGATGAAGGAGCTCCAGGCCAGCGTGATGCCGTCCGGCTTCGTTCCAGCCAATGGGCTGCCGTACGGAGGCACCTGGGTCTGGAGCTACCGGTATAACGATGAGGTGACGGAGCCGGTCGGCGCCTACATCGGCCCGGTCATCGTCGCCGCCCGCGGCACGCCGACGCAGGTCAAGTTCGTCAACAACCTGACCGCCGACCACATCGCCTGGCGGGACTGGACGGACCAGACGCTCCACTGGGCCGACCCGTTACACGACGGGGCGAACATGTGCATGATGGACACCGTGCCCGGCCAGCTGCCCACCGGTGACTGCGCCGAGCACTACGGCGGCTCCATCCCCGCTGTCCCGCACCTCCACGGCGGCGAGCAGCCGCCTGTCATCGACGGCGGGCCGGAGCAGTGGTTCACCGCCGATGGCAGTCACGTCGGCAACGCCTACTATTCCAGGGATGGCCTTGAGGCGAAGAACTACTGCATCTACCGCTACCTGAACGTCCAGGAAGCGGCGCCGCTGTGGTTCCACGACCACCTACTGGGCGGCACCCGCCTCAACGTCTATGCCGGCCTGGCAGGCGCTTACGTGCTCACCGACCCAGGCCTGGCGCTCCCGACCGGCCTGCATCCCGCCGGCCTGCAGCAGGGGGCATCCGGCCCGGTGGACTACGTGATCCCGCTGGTGCTGCAGGACCGCATGTTCGACACCAACGGCCAGCTCTACTTCCCCAACCTGGGCATCAACCCCGAGCACCCGTTCTGGATCCCCGAGTTCGTGGGCGACACCATCGTGATCAACGGCAAGGTCTGGCCCTTCCTCAACGTCGAGCCCCGCCGCTACCGCTTCTTGCTCATCAACGGCTCCAACGCCCGCACCTACGAGCTGTTCCTGACGAACCCGGTCAGCAAGGCCATGGGGCCGTCGATCTGGCAGATCGAGACAGACGGCGGCTACCTGGACGCCCCGGTCAAGATCGACCCCAAGGCCAATTCGCTGGACAAGCTGCGGATCTTGCCTGGCGAGCGCGCCGGCTTCATCATCGACTTCGCCGCCTTCGCGGGCCAGACGCTGCTGATGCGCAACACCGCCCGCACACCCTATCCCAAGGGCGAGTCGTCTCATGGCGCGACGCTGGGCCAGATCCTCTTGTTCCGGGTGGGTCCCACCAGCTCGTACACCCCGGATCATAGCTATGACCCGGCCGGCGGCGTGCCGCTGCGCCCGCCCCTGATCCGCCTGGTCGACCCGGCGGCCGGCACCCCGGCGGCGGGAGTGACCCCCGGCGTGAGGCGCCAGCTCACACTCAACGAGATTGCGAGTGAGGAGCCGACCATCGTCGACGGGGTCACGTATGAAGGTGGACCGCTCGAGATCCTGGTCAACAACACCAAGTGGAACGGCAAGCACGAGGTTGATGGCGAGTTGGTGCCCCGAGACGACTTCGCCCCGCTCGGTCCGAACTACCTGAGCGAGCTGCCCGACGAAGGAGCCACCGAGTTGTGGGAGATCGTCAACCTGACTGCCGACGCGCATCCGATCCACACCCACCTGACCCAGTTCCAGTTGATGAACCGCCAGAAATTCAACATGAACAAGTACGAGCCGGTCTATGAGGAGGCCTTCCCCGAGGGAGACTTCATGCCCGCTTACGGTCCGCCACTGGCTTACGACGCGAACCCAGCCATCCTGGGCGGCAACCCGGACGTCACGCCCTATCTGCAGGGACCCGTCCGGCCGCCGGATGCCAACGAAGCGGGCTGGAAGGACACGGTCATGGTGCCGCCGGGCATGGTGACGCGTTTCATCGTGCGCTTCGCGCCCTTTGACACGCCTCTGGATGCCACGGACCCGCACTTTGCCTTCGATCCCCATTCCGACCTATCGCCCTATGTCTTTCACTGCCACATCGTCGACCACGAAGACAACGAGATGATGCGGCCCTACGCCGTCACGGCCAATCAAAACGTAGCGCGGACCTACGTCGCGGGGACTGACTACTGAGACATGCCCTCGCGCTGAGGCCCTCGGTCGTCTCGGGTAGAACGTAAGCCAGTGGAGCGGAGCCAGGGCAGCCTGGCTCCGCTTTCCTGCCCGGCAATTCGTCCCGGGGCGACGGACGGAGGTCGACGCGAGCTTCCGCTATCTGTCGACAAGCAAGCTCTTCTTTGCGGACTTCTACGGGGTGTCTGGCGCCTTTCTCAATGACTGCGATCGGCGCCGAATGTGCTATAATGTACCACGGTGGCTCAAGACGTGCACAAAGGAGACTGACTCATGGACGACCAGGCAGCGTATCCCGCTCGGTTAGCAGTCGACTATCCGGAAAAGTTGGACAGGCTGACAACTCTCCTCCGTTGGATCTGGATCATACCCATTGCCATCATCCTGGGGCTGATCCTCGGGGCCGGCCAAACCACGGTTGTCCTCAATCAATCGGGCGAGGTCGTCAGGCGAACGCGCGACGCGGCCGGCGGGCTCTTGGGTGGCCTCGCCGTAGCCACGGGCTTGATGATCATCGTCCGCCAGCGCTACCCGCGCTGGTGGTTCGACTTCGCGCGCGAGCTGACCCGCTTCTCATACCGGGTCGGCGCCTACGCCGTCTTCCTCGTCGACCGCTATCCGTCGACGGTCGAGGAGCAGTCGGTCCACCTGGACCTCGACTACCCCGACGTCGAGAAGGACCTTAACCGCTGGATGCCGCTGGTGAAGTGGCTCCTGGCGATCCCGCACTACATCGTCCTGGCGTTTCTGGCGCTGGGCGCGGTCTTCGCAGTGATCATTGCCTGGTTCGCCATCCTCTTCACCGGCCGGTATCCGCGCTCGCTCTTCGACTATGTCGTTGGCGTAGGCCGCTGGGGCCTGCGCGTGAGCGCCTACATGTCCCTGCTGGTGACCGACCGCTACCCGCCGTTCAGCCTGCGCTAGACCGCGGCCAGTGGCGCCCGGCTGCCGGGCCGCCTTGCAGCGGAGGCCCGGCAGTCGGGCGAGCCCGCGCTCGCCGCGCGTTTCGATCTCCTGGCCGGGTGCGCTGAACTGGAGCGACGCGGACGATCTCAAGCCGACCGACCCGCTGTACCACTGGGAACAGTACGAGGCGATCGTGAACCGGCACGTGATCTTCCGGTAGGTCTACGAGTGGCCCAATCTTGCCAATCCCATCCTCTTCGGCAACGCGCGCAATGGCATTAACATCGTCAACGAGATGATGGCGCACCTGGTCCCAGGCGTCATAATGATCCCCGGCGCCGTCCTCGAGTTGGTGCGGCTGCAAGACAAGGGCTACCGCCTCGTCGTTAACCATTAGTTCACCCACCACCATCCCCTCTCCCGGCGTCGGTCGGGAGAGGGGGAAACTGCTATTGTATTCCGAGATCAGCCCGGCCAGGGGGATGCGCGCGCCGGCGTCGATGTGGCACCCAGCCATTGCCGTACTGGGTGGGATTCACGCGCCAGGTGTCGCCGTTTCTGCTTGCATCCGGCTGCCCAGGGCTACCAGGCTGCGCCCCAGGCGGAGCAAGGCCAGGCCGCACCAGCGGTAGATCACCCCGTCCGAAGATCCCCATTCCAGAAGGCCCCAACTTGCCTCATTCTCTTGTAGCACATTCTGCCAGCGTCTCTGTTCGTCCAGCCAACGTTCTTTAATCACTGCCTCATCATATAAACTGTGCATCGAAGCGTCCTCCGTTCTCAGATCTGGCTGTCTTGTGGTCTGGCTGCCGGCAGCGTACCAGCCGGGCGTGGTGGGCACGTGCGGGGGACGTGCTGCAAACGTGGTGCACGAGATGGCGTTACTGCGGGACGCTTACCTGGAGATGCTCGAAGGGGGAGGGACGAGCTTCGTGACGATGACGGGCGAGGCGGGAGTGGGGAAGAGCCGCTTGCTCTATGAGTTCGAGGACTGGCTGGAGCTGCGGCCAGAAGGGAAGACCATCTTCAACGGGCGAGCTTCGGGCACTGCGCAGAGGGCGCCCTTCAGCCTGGTGCGGGACCTCTTCGCCCGTCAGTTCGAGATTCTGGAGAGCGGCCCGCCCGCCGAGGCGCTGGCCAAGTTTCGTCGAGGAATGGCCGGACTGCTGCCGGCCGAACAAGCGGACCCGGTGGGCCAGCTAGTTGGCTTCGAGTTTGCGGCCGGCAGTGCCGCCGTGCAGGGAATGTTGAGCAGCGAGGGTTTTGGCCGTGTGGCCGGCCACCATTTTGTCGAGTACTTCCGCGGCTTGCTTGCCCGGCAGCCCGTGGTGATGCTTCTGGAGGATCTGCACTGGGCGGACGATTCATCGCTGGATCTCCTGCGTCAGTTGGTGGGACAGTTGCCGGGGGCACGCCTGTTGATTGTGAGTAGTGCACGGCCCGGGTTGTATGAGCGACGACCCAACTGGGGGGAAGGGAAGGCGGGGCATATCCGGCTTGCGCTACAGCCACTATCAAGGCGAGCCAGCCAGGAATTGGTGGACAAAGGAAGATTTAAAGTGATTCAACTCTTCAATTCGTGGTATTGACAAGCTGAGACGAATATGGTACGTTAGGAACGTTCATAGTAACGTTCACGACGGCGTCCTGACGTCTGAACGTCCTCCTAGCTGTGAGCGCCGCCAGCGGTCAGAATGCCACGATCAGTTGCTGAGAGGGCACCCTTGATGAAACGGCGCGTACCAACCCTCAGAGATGTTGCCGAGCTGGCGGGCGTTTCAGTCCAGACCGTCAGTAGTGTCGTCAACAACAAGCCTGGCTACAGCAACGAGATGCGAGCACGCGTGCAGGCAGCCGTCAAGCAGCTTGGTTATCGCCCATTTGCCGTCGCCCGCAGCCTGCGCACCAGAGAAACCCACACTCTCGCCCTCTTAGTTTCCGATATTGCCAACCCTTCATTCGCTACCATGGCGAGTGCGGCCGAGGATCGGGCGCACGCTTTCGGCTACAGCCTGGTCGTCTACAACACCCATGACGATGTCGAGCGCGAAACCAACTACGTCCAGACCGCGGTGCAACGTTGGATAGACGGTGCGCTGTTTGTTTCCGCGGCGGATCAGATGGAATGCCTGGATAGCTTCGCGGCGGCAGAAATTCCGACCGTTGCCATCGACCGCGTCCCCGAGGGTTACAACGGGCCATGGGTGACGCTGAACCACCGTGAAGCGGGGCGCATCGCTACCGAGCACCTGCTCGAGCTTGGGCATACCGATATTGCGCACATCAGCGGCCCAAGGCGCCTGCAGTTGGTGCGCGAACGGGTGGCAGGCTATCAGGAAGCCATCCGGGCACGCGGGCTGACCCCCGGCCTCTGTGCGGGTGGTGAGGGGAACTGGGCTCCTGAGTGGGGCTACCTGGCCATGCAGCAGATCCTCGAGCACCGGCCGCGCCCGACAGGTGTGTTTGCGGCCAATGATCGCATGGCCATGGGCGCGCTGCGGGCCATTTACGAGGCCGGCTTGCACGTACCCGAAGATATCTCCGTCGTCGGACTGGACGATATTGAGCTGGCGGCTTACCAGAGCCCGCCACTCACGACCGTCCGCCAGTCCTTTGCCGATCTGGCGACCCAGGCGGTGCATCTCTTGCTTGAAATCCTGATGGGCCGCCAGCCGGAGCAGACACAGCTCAGGCTCGAGCCTGAGCTAGTCGTGCGCCGGTCGACCGCTCCGCCCGTGAGCAGAAGCTGGAAAGGGGGGTGATGCGCTGGAACATAGACAGCAATGTGCAGGAAAAACGCGTTCAAGGGCAGCACGGGAGAGGCTGTCTCCCGGGCAGGTACAACCAGTACAGAGAGCCACTATTCCTTGAGGGAGGAGATCAGCGATGAAGCGCATATCCAGGCGAGATTTCCTGAGAGTGGGCGCCGGCGCCGTTGGAGCGGGGCTGCTGGCGGCTTGCGCCCCGACTACCGCGCCGGCCCCTGTGGCCCCGCCGGCAGCCACTACCGCGCCAGCCGCGCCGGCCGCGCCTACGACCGCGCCGACGGCCAAGGCTTATCAGGGCAAAATCGTGATCATGAGCGCCGTTGCAGCCGACCAGAACCAGCCCCTGATCAATGGCATCCAGGACGCCCATCCGGGCGTCACGGTTGACTGGCGCGGCTTGAGCAGCGAGAAATTCACCCAGCTCTTTGCGGCCTCTCAGGTCGCCGGCGATCAGATCGACCTGATGGACCTGAATGGACAGGACCTGCGCCGCTACGCGGTCGCGGGGGTGGTGAAGGACCTATCCGATATCGATTATAAGGACCGGTTCCGCCCGATCGGCCTGGCGACCTACACGATCAACGGCAAGCTGTGGGCGCTGCCCCGCGGTGGGATCAGCGGCTTCACGTATTTCTACAACAAGAAAGTTCTCGACCAGATAGGAGCCACGAAGGTGCCCGAGACGTACGACGATCTGGTCGCCTTGACCCCGGCGCTGCAGAAGGCCGGCATCGCGCCCTTCGTCCATCCCGGCAAGAACATCTACCTGTGGCCGATCTGGCAGTTCTGGGCCTTCGCTCAGACCTCCAAGAACAACCCCGTCGAGGACACGATCAAGACGCTGAACAACCAAATGAAGTTCACCGATCCGGAACAGGTGGGCGGCCTGGACATCCTGGCGCAGTACACTAAGGACAAGATGTTCATCAACTCGGTCAATAGCATGGACCGGGACGGCGCCTTCATCCTCTTCTCCCAGCAGAAGGCCCTGTTCTACTACGAGCATATCGGCACCATGCTGTTCACCTATCGGGGCGGCAGCTATCCAGACCTCGACATGCAGCTGATCCCGCCGCTGGTTTCGGTCAAGGGTACCAAGCCCCAACTGCCCGGCGGCACCGGCTCGGCGGATTGCATCTACGCCAAGATCGCACCGGAACGTATGGACGTGGCGCAGAGCATCCTGGATCTGATGACCAACGACCAATGGGTCAAGTGGGCGAACACGACGTTCAAGGACCCGGTTTCTTGCAATAAGAATGTCACGGCCAGCGACGATCCATTGGCCGTCGACTATGGCACCAAGTGTGCCGACCTGCAGTTCACGTATCTGGACTGGTACTGGCCGCCGGAGATCACGACGGCCTTCCAGCAGGGCCAGCAGGCGATCGTCGCCGGCACATCGACGTCCGCCCAGGCTGCGGATTCGATCCAGAAAGTCATGGACGGCCTGTATAGCTCGGGCTACAAGTTCCAAGGTTAGGCGGAAAGCTCGAGCCCAGAGTGCTCTAGCGCGGGGTATTGGCGCCGCGCGGCGCCAATACCCCTTATCCCGATAAGGATTGCCGACGCGCGAAGACTGCGTATTATCAGTATTAGGTGTACGGAGGGCCGATGGAAACATCCGTGAGAGCTCCGGTCAAAACGAAGGCTCGGCCGAGCGGCGCGCGAACGTACCGGGCGCAGCCGAGATGGCCCGTTCTTTGGGTTTTGCCGGCCTTCCTGATCTATTTCGTATTCAAGCTGGCGCCGATGATCGCCGGCATATACCTGGCCCTGCTGAACTGGGACGGGATCAACCCAGCCAGGTTCGTCGGTGTACAGAATTTCAAGGTGATGATCGGCGATCCGGTCATCGCCCAGGCGCTGCTCCATAACGTCCTTTACGCGGCCGGCACGGTCGTCGGCAAGATCACGATATCTTTGTTCCTGGCCTTGCTCTTGAACCAGGCTCTCCGGGCGCGTGGGGTGTATCGCACGGTACTGTTCCTGCCCGTAGTCATGTCGTTTGTCGTGGTTGGCATATTGTGGTCCTGGATCTTCAATGCCCAGTTCGGCCTGGTGAACAACCTTTTGCAGGCCCTGCACCTGGATTTCCTTGCTGCCGACTGGCTGGGCGATCCCAAGGTAGCGCTGTACTCGCTGATGTTGGTAGACATGTGGAAGTGGTATGGTTTTCACATGGTTATCTTCCTGGCCGGGCTGCAACAGATTCCCAACGAATTGTATGAGTCGGCGCGCATCGACGGTGCGACGCGCTTTCGCCAGTTTCTGAGCATCACCCTGCCTTTGCTGCAGCCGGTAATGCTGGTGAATGTCACCCTGGCTTTGATGGGTGGCTTCAATGTCTTCGACATTCCATACGTCATGACGGAGGGTGGGCCGGCCAATTCGACAACGGTGATGGCCCTCGACCTTTACCGAGAGGGCTTTCAGTTCTATAAATTCGGTTACTCGGCAGCGATGTCATACGTGCTTCTCGTGATCGTCACGCTCGTCGCGGCAGTCCAGATGAAACTGATGACCCGCACGCGCATCGATTGATACATGCCAGTGGATGATGGAGGATAGCGAGAACATGGGTAATCCATCTGAGGTCCCATCCATGGCTGCGACCGGCGCAGGGCCCAGCGCCGGCGCCGCCGCCCGGGGATCAGTAAAGGCAGATCGCTTTCTGGTTGGCCTGTCCAGCCACCTGATCTTGATCGTCTTCACTTTGATCGTCGTCTACCCGGTCGTCTGGATGGTGCTGGCTTCGGTGAAGAGCACAACCGAGTTGAGCACCAACATCTGGGGGCTGCCGCACGGGCCGCTGGCGATGGTGAACTACACCGAGGCCTGGCAAAACGCCAACCTGGGTCACGCGCTCGTCAATAACGTGCTGGTGTCGGGGAGCGTCGTAATAGTCGTCGGCTGCCTGGCGTCGCTGGCAGGCTTTGCCTTTGCCAAGTTCGCTTTCCGCGCGGCGATCGTGATTTTCCTGCTTTTCATCTTCACGATGCAGGCGCCGACGCCAATTATCCCGCTCTACGTCTTGATGGCCAGGCTGCACCTGAGCGATAGTCTTTTCGGCCTGATATTGGTCCTGGTGGCGGGAGGATTGCCGCTCTCGATTTTCGTCTTTCAGGCTTACTTTCAGTCCGTTCCGGGCGAGCTCCTGGACGCGGCCAAGGTCGACGGTTGCTCGGACCTGAGCGTGTTCTGGCGCGTCGTGCTGCCGATCTCCGGACCTGCCTTTGCCACCGTCGCGATCCTGCAATTCGTCGGCTCCTGGAACGAGTTCTTTCTGCCTCTGGTCTTGATCCATACGCCGACCAAGGAGACCATCCCGCTGGCGCTGCAGACCTTCTTCTACACGCAGGGCCGCACTTACTGGACGCAAGTGTTTGCCGCGCTATCGATCGGGACGCTGCCGATCATTATCCTGTACATTTTCATGCAGCGCTGGTTCGTTCAGGGCCTGACCGCGGGGGCTATCAAAGGGTGACAGCTGCTTCTCAGTCAGTTAGCTTTCTTGCACGGGAGTGAGAGACATGAGCAATTTGGTACTCGACAATGAGAACTTGCATCTCGAATTTGAGCGTGGTAACGGCGCGCTGGTAGGGCTATCGGCCCGGAACGGCTGGCAGATCCTGAATCGCCCCTCCTTGGGGCTGTCGTGGCGGTTGTTATTGCCCCTCTCCGAAGAGAAGCGCGACAACCCCGTGTATGGCGAGAAGCAACCGCTTGCCTCGCTCGACGTTACCCCCGATGGCCACACCGCCACCTTTGTCTGGGACAGGGTGATGTCGGAGTTTGGCGGACAACACGACATCAAGCTCAGCCTGAACGTGACCATGCGCGCGCGACAGGCTGTGTTTGCCATGACCGTCGAGAACCATTCCGACTATGTGGTGGAAAACGTTTATTCGCCTTACCTGGGCGATGTGCAGCATCCGGCCGGCGAAGAATGGCTGAAGAGCTTTTTGTATCAGTACAACACCAGCCAGGAATGGTCCATGTGGCCGACGTTTCAGAACATGCGCGGCTACTATGGCGTCGATTACCCCACGCAGGTATCGTCGTGGGTGGCCGGCTGTGGCGCGCCCATGTCGCCGTTTATCCTGGTGCGTGGCCCGCGCCAGGGTCTTTACGTGGGGGTGGATGAGCCGAGCAGCGAACTGGTGGCATGGCAGGCTGAACTGCGCCCCGGCTACGGCAGTTCGATCGACGCGCGCGTGCCCGAGACTCCGGCCATCAGCGGATTGGACGTGGCAACGCGCTTCGCCGCAGTGCACGTGCCATACATCCGCCCCGGCGAAACGCGTGCGCTGACCCCGATCGCGGTGGAAGCCTACCAAGGTGGCTGGCAGCAGGGTGTAGACATCTATAAGCAATGGCGCAGTCAATGGATGAAGCCGGCTGAGCCGCCCGCCTGGGCCAGAGAGCCACATAGCTGGCAGCAGCTCCATATCAATTCACCCGAGGACGAGCTGCGCATCCGTTTCGTGGATTTGCCCCAAGTGGGCGCAGAATGCGCCCGTCACGGTGTGAAGGCGATTCAGCTTGTGGGTTGGAACGATGGCGGGCAGGACCAGGGCAATCCCTCGCACAACCCCGATCCTCGCCTGGGCACTTTCGAGGAGTTGAAAGAGGCCATCGCCAAGATCCAGGCGATGGGGGTCAAGATCATCCTGTTCGCCAAGTTCACCTGGGCGGACCGCGGCACCGAGTGGTTCCGCAAAGACCTGATACGTTTGGCGATCAAGGATCCCTACGGCGACTACTACATGCACCAGGGCTATCAGTACCAGACGATGACCCAGCTACTGGACATCAACACCAAACGCCTTGTACCCATGTGCTTCGGCAGCGAGGAATATCTGCGGCTGTGCGATGAGGAATTCAAGAAAACGCTTGATCTCGGGGCCGCCGGCATCCTGTTCGACGAGTGCCTGCACCACGGTCCGGCGCTGCTCTGCTTTGACGAGTCCCACGGTCACCGCGCGGGCTGGCCGGTGTATGCCAACGACCGGCTGCTCATCCAGCGTTTCAGCCGGCTGGTGGGTGAAGTCGGCAAGCAAGGAGATTTCCTCTTCGCCGGGGAGGCCACCTACGACTGGGAGATGGAGGCCTACCAGCTCTCCTACCAGCGCACTGAGAACAAGCAGCATGTCCCGCTCTCGCGCTACATGCTGCCCGGCGCACAATTCATGACCGCGGTTACCGGCTTCGACGATCGCAACATGATCAACCAGTGCCTCATGTATCGCTATATCATCAGCTACGAGCCGTACAACTTCAAGGGTCACCTCGACGACTATCCGCTGACGATGGCCTATGGTAGGCAGATGGACGCCTTGCGCACCGAGCTGCGTGACTACCTCTGGGACGGCGGGTTCTGCGACAATGTCGGCGCGACGGTTAATGCCGGCGGGCAGCCGCATCATCCCTATTCTGTGTTCCGCAACGCTAAGAACGGCAAGCTGGCAGTGGTGGTATGCAATTACGATGAACACGAGAGCGTAACCGTCCAGGTGACACCAGACTCGGGCGGCGCCTTAGGGCGCTATCGGCTGGTCGACACCCCTGACTGGTGCTCGGCAGCGAATGGGATCACGATCCCGCCGCAATCCGCGGCGGTCCTTCTCGAATAAGGACAGGCAATCGTATGAATGGCACGCTCATAATCAACGAGAGCTATGAATGCGGGCAGGGCAATCCTAAGCACAAGTGAGGTCAGGGCAGACACTTACTCGAAAGCGAGGGCGCAAAGTGCACGAGGAAGTACGTATCGGTTTCGTTGGGGTGGGCAGCATGGGGCAGTGCGCTCATCTCAAGCATTACGCTCACTTGCCCGGCTGCAAGGTCGTGGCGCTGGCCGAGCTGCGCCCGGACCTGGCCAAAACTGTTGCGGCGCGCTACGGCGTGCCGAGGGTCTACTCCAATGCCGCCGAGATGATCGCCAACGAGAAACTGGACGGCATTGTTGCATCGCAGCCGTTCACCCGGCACGGGGTGCTGCTGCCCGAAATCTACCAGGCAAGAGTCCCGGTTTTCACGGAGAAGCCGCTGGCCGCGTCCGTGCAGGTGGGGGAGGCGCTGGTGGCCGCGCTCGGGGCTAGCGGTTGTTGGCAGATGGTGGGCTATCACAAGCGTTCGGACCCCGCCACGATGTATGCTCGCCGGGAGATCACCCGGCTGAAATCAACCGGCGAGTTGGGCGCCCTGCGCTATGTGCGCATCACCATGCCTGCCGGCGACTGGGTGGCGAATGGCTTCGTGGACCTACTGAGGAGTGATGAGCCGCTGCCGCCACTGGAGAAGGACCCGCCGGCCTCCGACCTGGATGGTCCCGCCTACGAAGCGTATGTCTCTTTTGTGAATTACTACATCCACCAGGTCAACCTCCTGCGGCATCTGCTCGGCGAGCCTTACCGCCCGGTGTTTGCCGACCGCGCCGGCGTGCTATTTGTGGCCGAGTCGGCGAGCGGGATCACTGGCACCATCGAGATGACTCCTTATCGTACGACGGTCGACTGGCAGGAGTTGGCGCTGGTGGCCTTTGAGAAGGGTTACCTCCGCATCGACCTGCCTGCCCCCTTGACCTTGAACCGCCCGGGCCGCGTCGAGTTGCTGCGTGACCCAGGCGATGGCGTAACACCCACGGTGACCGTGCCACAGCTACCCTGGATCGGCGCGATGCGCCAACAAGCGATCAACTTCGTGCGGGCGATCAGAGGGGAGATCGAGCCTCTTTGCCAACCGGCCGAGGCTTTGGAAGACCTGAAAATTGCGCGTGAATATCTTCGCCTTTGGAAGGGAGTTTAACCCATGCCGGCCAGGTTTCGCAGGGTGCTGATTGCCGATGAGCGTTACGAATCGGCAGGAGTGTTCGACGTCAATAGCGATGGCATACTGGACATTGTTTCCGGGGCCTGGTGGTACGAAGGGCCCGATTTCCGTGTGAAGCACAAAATCGGGGAAATCATGGCCCCAGGCGAATACTACGATGATTTCTCAACCATACCCCTGGACGTGAACGGGGATGGCTACCTGGACTTCATCACTGGCGGCTGGTGGGGCAACACGCTACGCTGGCGTGAGAACCCATGCGACCCGACCATGCAGTGGCCGGAACACATTATCGCCGAGACCGGCAGCATCGAGACGACACGCGCCTGGGACGTGGACGGCGATGGCGAGCTCGAGATCGTGCCGAACACGCCCGGCGGGCCGCTGGTCGTCTACAAGCTGCTGCGCGACGCGCAGGGCAGAGGGACGGGCGAGTTCTCGTCCCACACGATCTGGGCGGAGAAGCAAGGCCATGGGCTGGGCTGCGGCAATATAGCCGGGAACGGGCGCGCCGATTTTGTGCTCTGCAACGGCTGGCTGGAGGCACCGGCGCATGCGCTGCACGGCCAATGGCAGTTTCACCCGGAGTTCAACCTAGGATCGGCTAGCGTGCCGATCCTGGTGGCTGACGTAGATGGCGATGGGCTCAACGACCTGATCGTGGGCCAGGCGCACGGCTACGGGTTGGACTGGTACGAACAGCGGTTAGACGGCGCGGGCGCACGCAAGTGGATCAAGCACCCCATTGATCCATTTAACTCGCAGTATCACGACATGCAGTGGATCGACATAGACGGCGACGGGCAGTGCGAGTTGCTCACCGGCAAACGCTACCGGGCGCATAACGACAATGACCCGGGCACTTTTGACGGCGTGGGGATGTACTATTTCAAGTGGAACGGCGAGTCGTTCAGCAAGCAGATCATTGACTTCGGCCCTACTCGTTATGGGAAGGGGTGCGGCATTCACTTCGCCGTCGCGGATCTGAGCGGCAATGGGCGGCTCGATATCGTGGCGCCAGGCAAGGATGGCCTGTGCATCTTCTACAATGAAGGCTAGAATATGAAAAGGCAAAACTTCGAACTCAAGAACGAACTCATCCGGTCGGCCTTTGTCAACCTGAAAACGAACCATCCCGAGCGCTTTGGCAGGCGGCTCAACCTATCGTGGAGCAATTGGGGCTTTGGGATGGAATCACTGGCCGAGTCCGCGGCGCGCCTCGAACGAGCAGGCATCGGTTATATCGAGCTACATGGCAATCATTACGGGCCGGACCTGGGCTATGAGCCACAGCAGACACGGAGGATCCTGGGGGACCACGGCCTCCGTGTCGCTGGAGTGTGCGGGATGTTCTCGGCGGACAACGATCTGTCGAGCAATCGCGCGATGCACCGGCAGGCCGCCATCGACTATCTGAAGCGAGAGATCCCGTTCACGGCCGAAGTTGGTGGCAGCTACATCCTGGTCGTGCCCGGCGCGGTGGGCAGAGCCGGGAAGTACGATGATATGGAATTCGATCGCAGCGTGGAGACCCTGCGGCTGGTCGCGGACTTGTTCGTGAAGTACGACGTCCGCTCGGCGATCGAGCCCATCCGCTCGGCCGAAGTCAGCTTTTGCCACACAATAGCCGATGCCAAACGCTACATCGCGGCTGTGGGTCACCCAGGCGTGGGCCACATCAACGCCGATCTTTATCACATGCAGGTGGAAGAAGCGCACATAGGCGAGGCGCTGCTGGCTGCCGGACCACAACTGACCAATCTGCACCTGGCCGACAGCAACCGTGGTGCGTTAGGCGAGGGCTCGCTCGACCTGGATACCATCATCATGGCGCTGTACGTCATTGGCTATAACAGCGACGGGCATTACGTAACTCCAGAGCCGCTGGGGCCCGGTGGCGACCCTTACCCGGCGATGTACGGCCGGCCCGATCACGAGAAACTGGAGCGCCTCGTGATGCAGACTGCCACTTGCTTCCGCGAGCGTGAGGAAGAGGTCCTGGCCAGCGCTTGACAGGCGACGCAAGCAACTGCGACGCCTGTCATTCCACCACTCAGTCTCGAGCCGGATGCTAAGAAGTTACTCTGCACATGCCCTCGTGAGCGACGCGGCGAGATCGGGAGAGCTGTGAGCCGGAGGAACTCGGCTGACCGGCAATGCTTTTGAACCACCGAGCAACGGCATCAGCACCGTGCCCGTAGGGATCATGCCGTTAGCTCACTCTTCCGGGTGGCGCTCCGCCATTGTCCGGGCCCGCCGCGCGCTGGCCGAGGTGCGCCGCACGGGGCGATCCCAGGACCTATCTCAACGTCTGAACGCGACCCGCCCGGCCAGATGCTGCCTGGCCGGGCGGGTCTGCATGCTCACGGCCCGGGCCTCCCGGGCCGTTGCGCGCTCAGGGCTTCGGCGTCGGGCTTGGCCCCAGCGGCGCCATCGTCGCGGTCGGCATCGTGGCGGACGGCGAGGTGGCCGTCGGCGTTGCCGTGGTGGTGACGGTGCCGGCCGCCTGTACCTCCGCCCGCGGCGTGTAGGCGGCCGTTACCGTGAAGGCCGCGGTGGGCAGCGGTGCCAGCGTGGCCGTCATCGCTGCCGTCGGCACGACGATCGGCGTGAAAGCCGCCGTCGGCGTGGGAGCGATCGTGGCCGTGATCGCTGGCGTCGCTGCAACCGCTGTCATTTGGGCGCCCGGGGTCTCAAACGATTCCCCGCTCTCCGTCGCCTCCACGGTGAGTTGCGCCGGCGTGGCCGTGGGGAACGGCGTGGCTTCCATCTGCGTGGCCCCACTGTAGCTGCCCGAAGGCAGCGCAAAGGCGATCACCGCATCGCCCATCGGGTCCAGATGCGAACCGCGCTCCGTGGTCGTGCCGCCGAAAGCATCGGCGATGAACTCCTGTCCGTTGGCCATGTAGGAGATTGGGCCCGCGCTCGCGCCGCCGACATATGGGTCGCTGCTGTGGAAAGACCACAGGATCTTGCCGGACTTGGCGTCGGCGGCATAGAAGGTGCCATCGTCCTTGCCGAAGAACACCAGGTCGCCGGCGACCGTCATGCCTGAGAAGATGCCGTTGGACGCCTGCATCTGCCAGGCAATCTTTCCAGTCGACGTGTCGATCGCGCCCACGATACCGTACTTGCTGATGCCGTCCAGGTGCGAGTTGGCGTTGGAGGCAAAGCCCGCGGTGGCCGACGGGAAGGCCTGGAACGAATGTGGGTCGTAGGCGCCGTTCAGGTACACGTATTTGGTGCGCGGGCTGTAGGCCATCGGCGGCCACTCGTAGCCACCGTGCGGCCCGGGCTGCATGGCCTGCGGCTGCTGCATCGGCGCGGTGTATTGGGGCACCGCCTGGACATATGGATCGGCAGGCTGCGAGTTCAGCTTGTGCGGGATCAGGCTTTGCACCGACGATTCCGGCTGTGTGGGCCACGGGTTCTGCCAGCTTGGCGACGTGTCCACCGGCGTCTCGGGCGCGGCGTAGATCGGTTGGCCGTTCCGCCGGTCGAGGATGTAGTAGAAGCCGTTCTTGTTGCCGTGGCCGATCGCCGGGATCGTCTGGCCGTTCACCTTGACGTCAAAGAGGATCGCCGGCTGTGGGCCGTCGTAGTCCCAGATGTCGTGGTGCACTTCCTGGAAGTACCACTGCAGCTTGCCGGTCTTGATGTCCAGGGCCACCACCGACGCCGTATACAGGTTCTTGCCGGCGCGCATGCTGCCGTTGAGGTCGGGCGCGGCATTGCCGGTCGGGAAGTAGAGCATACCCAGCTGCGGGTCGACGGCGGGCGTGGTCCAGACCGGCGCGCCGCCGGTCTTCCAGCTATCGCCGGCCCAGGTGCCTGGCTCGGTCGTGTAGAAGCGCCAGAGGTGGTTGCCGTTGCTGGCATCGAAGGCATCGACGTGGCCGCGGATCTTGTACTCGCCGCCGGAGGTGCCGATGATCACCTCGCCGTTCACGAACTGGGGCGCCATCGTCAGGGCGTAGTTGTTTTGCCACTCCTCGACTTCCGCCTTCCAGGCCACCTGTCCCGTCTGCGCGTTCAGGGCCACCAGGATGCCATCCAGCCGGCCGATGTAAACTTTCCCATCGCCATAGGCCACGCCGCGGTTGTCTCGCCCACAGCAGATCGAGATCTTGTCCAGCGGGGGCATTTCTGATTCGGGGTGGTAAGCCCACTTCTCGGCCCCGGTGGCGGCGTCCAGCGCGTACACATCGTCATGGCCGGTGGTCACGTACATCGTGCCGTTGACGACGATCGGGGTTGCTTCGAAAGAGGCGTGTTCGTCCAGCAGACCGGTGTGGAAGACCCAGGCAGGCTTGAGCTGGCTCACGTTGGACGTGCTGATCTGATCGAAGTTCTGATAGCGCTCGTTGCTCATATCGTTGCCGTACAGAGGCCAGTCGCCGCTGCCCGGCGACGGCTGCGCCTGCGGCGCGACCGCAAACGTCGGCAGGGGTGCCGACGTGAAGATCATCGCCAGAACCAGGACGAGCGCCATGCTCACCCCCCCGGCGCTTGCCAAGACTAAGCGCCGCTTCCCTCTCAGGCCAAACATCTGCTCAATCTCCTTAAGTAAAAATGTGGTGTACCGTCGGTTGTGCCGGCAGATTCGGAATGTGTAAGAAGAACAATTCTTACGGATTCTATGATAAAAATCTGCTTTTCTGCTGTCAATAGGTTGCGAGAGGCAAAGCGCCGGCGGTAATTACCGGCGCACGCCTTTGGGCGCCGTTGCGGCGCAGAAACGTAGGCAGTTGACTACGAGCCAGGATGGGAACACGTTGCTGGAACCTGAATGCACCGTTGCCCAACGTTGGTTGGTTGGCGAATCACTCGCCCTGGAGCTCGACGTGATCCTGGCCGCGCTGGCCGGCCTGGACGCGCGCTCGGTCCTACCTGCTGGCATCGCTTCGTTGTTGGCTTCGCTACCGGACGGCTGGCGCCACGAGTGGGAGGCGATCCGGGCGACGTTCGGTGAAGCCCCGTGTTCGCTGGCCTTGCTCGCGCGCCTGGCCGGCGTGTTCCATGAAGCTGGCTATGTTCGTGCCACCGTCGCCATGCGGGAGCTGACTCTGGACGAAGCGCTGCGCCGGGCCGGGGCCGGGGCAGCAGCCGCCGGCGTGGCGGCCAACGCCGCCCTGGCGCCGGCCGCGCGCCTGGCCGACCTGCTGGGCCGCTGGCAATCTGCCCTCTGCGCCGGCCTGGGCCTCGATGCCAACCTGGCCCGCCGGCAAGCATGGCGCCTGCAGCAGGACGTGGCTCGCACCGCCCCACTGCTGCGGGGGGCGCGCAGCACGAGCGCTTCTGGCACGGGCTGGACCGCTTCTATTACCAGGTCTATCAACCGTGGCGGTTGGAGAGGCGCAAGGCGGTCGAAGAGCTGGCTCAGCGGGTAACGCTGGTCCTGGGGGCCGGCGCGTTGCACGCCGGCCCCCAGGACCTGTCGTGGTTGCCGCCGGAGAACCCGCTGCGCTGCCACCCCGCGCTGCGCCTGGCCGCAGTCGAAGGCCCGCTGCGCGTTTTCTTCTGGGTCGAGCCCTTTGGCCTGTCCGATGCCTTCGTGCTCGCGCCGGGCGTGCTCACGGTGGCCTGTGCGGAATCCGGCGAGCTCAGCCGCTGCTTTTGCGGCTTGGCCGGCGGCCTGGCGCAGCGCGCCGCGGCCCTCGGCGACCCGACCCGCCTGCTGATCCTGCGCCTGATCCACCGCCACGGCCTGACGAACACCGAGATCGCCCGACGCCTCGGCCTGGCGCGGCCCACCGTCTGCGAACACGTCCGCATCCTGCGTGCGGCGGGGCTGATCCGCTCCCGGCGCGTCGGGCGCCAGACCCGCCATGAACTCGTGCCCGGCTTCCTGCCCCAGCTCTTTGGCAGCGTCGCCCGCTTCCTGGACCTGCCGGCCGGCGAGCAGCGGTAAGGCGTGAACCGGCGCCCTCGCTACAGTCAATCGCCCGTTGACGCGCCACAATCGTGCGATTTCTGCGCCGCCAGCGCGGGAGGAACGATACTGACACGCCAACTGGCTCCGGCCGCGGTCGTCGCCGGCTTCTGGCGACGGGCCTGCTCCTGACAACCGTCGTGCGCGCCCAGCCGCCGCTCTCGTTGGCTGCCAGGCGTCCGCGACGTCCACATGGGCACCCGCACCCCGATCCCGGCTCCCGGTGCGCCTCCTGCCGCGACCGGCGCACCCTTTGCGCCCGCGGCCTCGCCTCGATCGTCCGCGCCCTACGAGATGAATGACCGGCTCTTTCTGACGACGAGGGCCGGCTACCTCGTGGCCGTCGACGCGCACAGTCGGCAGACGGTCGGGAGCGTGCAGCACGGGCCGGGCAGTTGCCGCGTCGACGGCGGTCGCCTGCCCTGCTACACCGCCTCGTCGCCGGCCGTCGACCCGAACCGGCGGTTCGTCTACAGCTACAGGTGCCATGGCCGCCCTGGCACTAACTTCATCCTCATTGCTGTGCACCCCTATTCCGCAATATGGTGCTTGTGATTTCCCCCTGCGTGCGATAGAATTCCGGCTGGAGCGTTAGTGCGCGGGGGCACAATCCTAAGGACCGGGGCTGGTTTGCGGCGGAGGCGAAGCATGCGTCACAAAGTGCTTGCGTCGGTTTCACTCGGTATTGGGCTGCTGTGCTTGCTCTTCCGCCTGGCGGCCGGTGTGCCTGCCGCAGGCGCCCAGCCCGCGGTTGGCGTCGGCCCGTTCGACAGTGCGGCCAGCGACCGCTACGTCGAAGGCGAGATGCGGGCGGCCCGCATCCCCGGGGCGGCCATCGGTATCGTCAAGGACGGCCAGATCCTTTACGTCAAGGGGTACGGGGTGGCTGATCCTGCGGGCCGCGCCGTGACCCCGCAGACGCCGTTTTTCCTCGGTTCGGTCAGCAAGTCGTTCACTGCTCTGGCGATCATGCAGTTGGTCGAAGCGGGCAAGATCGACCTCGACGCGCCGGTCCAGCGTTACCTGCCGGGCTTTCGGCTGGCGGACCCGCCGGCCGCGCAGGCGATCACCGTCCGGCAGCTTCTCGAACAGACCAGCGGTCTCTCCACCTATGCCGGCGAAGTCGCTTTCGTCGGTGAGTCGGCGTCGATCGAAACGCTGGTGCGCGGGCTGGCCGCCCTGAAACCGGCCAGCCCGCCCGGCGTGCGATTCCGCTACTCGAACCTGAACTACGTGGTCTTGGGCAACGTGATCGAGGCCGTCACGGGAGGGTCGTATGCAGATTATGTGACCCGGCACATCTTCGCGCCGTTGGGGATGGCGCATAGCTACGCGTCGCCGGAGAAAGCGCGCGCCGATGGGCTGGCAACGGGCTATCAGTACTTCTTCGGGCTGGCCAGGCCGGTGGCCTCTCCCCTCAACCCCGGCAGCGTGCCGGCAGGACGTCTCATCGCTAGCGCCGAGGACATGGCGCGTTACCTGGCCATGTGGCTGAACGAGGGCAAGTCCGGCGGTGTGGCCCTGGTGACACCTTCCGGCCGGGCGCAACTGCAAGCGCCGGCCGCTCAAGTCACCTCCTATGTCCGCTATGGCATGGGCTGGTATACCAACCCGGATGGATCGGTTGTCTGGCACGGTGGCTCGACGGAGAATTTCCGCGCCAGCATGAAGATCCTGGCCAAAGATCGGTTGGCCGTGGTCACCCTCTACAATATCACCGACGATACCTTGCAAGCGCTCTTCGGCGGCGGCTTTCTGATCCAGGACGGCCTCATCAGTATCCTCTATGGGACGAAACCCCCGGTCTCGGGCATCGTCAACACCGGACAGGTCTACTTCGTGCTCGACGCGCTGGCCCTGCTGGCGGTGTTCGCCGTGCTGCTCGACCTGCTCGGGCTGCACCGCTGGCCGGCCACGCAATCCTTGGGGCGTAGGCGGCGCATCGCGGGGCTCATGCTCACGATAGTAATCAACTTCCTCTTGCCGTTAGCCCTGCTGCTGGCGGTCCCATCGGTGGTCGCCTGGCCGGTCGTACTGGCCAATATCCCCGACTTTGGCTATCTGATCATCGGATTGGCGCTGGCGCTGCTCGGCTCGGGCCTGGCCAAAGTGGTAATGACAGGCTCTACACCTCCTTGGGAATGAAGGCTACAGTACCCGAGCACAGTGCAAGCATAGTATTATGGGTTCACAAGCTACACATGGAGGTACTGACCGTGTCCCATCACAATGCCGAAGTCCTCGAACGCGCCCTGAACTCCTTTTCGGCGCCCGCAAGCGCCGTGGCCGATAACTTCACCGCTGACTGGGTGAACCACGATCCCAACCTGCCGCCGATGAGCGGGCTGGCCGGGGCCGAGCAACTGCTGGGCCTCTTTCGCACGGCCCTCAGCAATCCTAAGGTCCAGATTGAAGACAGCATCGAGGATGGCGAGAAGGTGGCGGCCCGTTTCCGGATGACCGGTACGCACACCGGCCCGCTGATGGGCATACCCGCCACCGGCAAGCCCATCTCGATCCTTGCGACCGGCATCTTCCGGGTGGTCGACGGCAAACTGGCCGAAAACTGGGTCAATCTCGATGCGCTCAGCCTCATGCAGCAGATCGGCGCGATACCGGCGCCGGGCCAGGCGCACGCCTGAGGCTCCGTCGGACGGTGCAGCCCCGCCCCGGGTCGCTGGCCCAGGGGGGCCGCACCGCCCGCAGCAGGTGTAGCTAACCCCAACCCGACCTCAAACAAGTCAAGCCAATCAGGGACCGCCTGACCCCAGACGGGTCAACTTGCTGTCCGTCTCGCTCGGGTACGGCAGTGCATTCTGATGTGTGCTACGCTCTCAAGCTCGGTGGTGTTTGCCAGCCACATCACCTCCTGCCAGTCAGCTTGGGCCTGCTGGCGAGTCGGCGGCCGAACGTGGCCCTGATAGGCGGGTACTTGGCCGTACACGTCGATCATGGCTTGGTCTATGCCGCCCCAGCCATCGGGCATGGTCGGGGGTGGGGTTCCGGATGGCCCCGGTCTTTTGGGGTTTGAAAGACGGCTCGCGACGCCCCGGTCTCGGCCTTGGCGATGCGCGGGCGACCCGCAACCGGGAATCTTTGTCGATCATCGTTGAGCGCCGCTCCCTCCACCCGATAGTTTATCCGGGGAGGTGCTTCGGGTATAATCGGGGAGGCGGCGACGATACAGGCGCCGGTCAGGCTGCCAACAGGATCAGGAGTTAGCTAATGAGTAACGATATCGCCTCCGCGTTCGTCGGCAGTTGGCGGCTGGTCTCCTACTCGGCCACGACCGCAAGCGGCGAGACCACTTACCCGATGGGCCGCGACGCCCAGGGACGCATCACCTATGAGAGCAGTGGGCGCATGGCCGTGCAACTGGCAGACCCGAGCTGCGCCGCGTTCGCGGGGGGCGATCCGCGCGCAGCAACCGATGCCGAGGTGAGGGCTGCCTTCGACGGCTATCTGGCCTATTACGGCACGTACACGGTGCACGCCGATCAGGGCACCGTCGTGCACCATCTGGAAATGTCTACGATCCCCAACTGGCGGGGCAGCGAGCAGGTGCGCCATTTCGACTTGCAGGACCGGCAAGTTACCCTGAGCACCCCGCCGATCCTCCTGGGCGGCACCGAGCGAGTGTCGAAGCTGGTGTGGGAAAAGCTGCCCTGAACGAGAGCCTGAGCCTGCCGGACGGGGAGATCACGGCGTTTGTGCTCGTCCGCGGTGCCTCGCATGGCGGCTGGTGCTGGCAGAGGCTGGCCCCGCTCTTGCGCGCCAAGGCGGCCTTCCTGGCCGACTGGCTATACCTGCCTCTGGCGGAAATCGTTCAGGGCCGGCCCTCACACGGTCACAGTCTCAATCCGTCCATACGAACAGCCCACATCAGCTAACACATCCCGTGCCTTGCGCCTCTCCCGGGCCGTACAGGCCGTCGTAGGCAACGGCCCGCCCCGTATCTACGGCGAGCGCGGCGGCGTGTCCATGGAGATCCCATCGCCGTTTCCTGCGCCGTCCCCGGCTCGGCCTGGTGATCTCCCTGCTCCGCACCCTTGCCGGCTCTCATGGTCAAGGTGACCCTCCCCGACTGGCCGGCGCCTAGCTCCAGCGAAGCGGGGCTGACGGAGAAGCTCACCCCGGCCCCTACCACATCCGCCAGCGCCAAGTCGAAGGTCTGGGCGGTGCTGCCGAGGTTGGTGAGCGTCAAGTCGACGGAGCGGGTCTGGCCCGCGCCGGACGACGTCGCGTCCTGCGCCATGGGGGCTGCGCCTCCCGCTGGCCAGCAGAGGGCGTGGCACCCCCGCCAATTTGGCGGGATAGCCGGTAGGCGTGCCCGTGTTGCGGCAACCGGGATCGGCCGAACGGGGTGCCGGTCTTGCGGCAACCGGGATCGGCGGAACGGGGTGCGGGTGTTGCGGCAACCGGGATCGGCGACGGGGTGCCGGTGTTACGGCAAGCGGGATCGGCGGCAACGCTGGGTTCGGTCACACGTGGTGTTGTAGGGGGACCGAACTGCGTTCGGATTGGCACTGCCGGTTGAGACGTCACCCACCATCCAACCTCGCCTCGCACGAGCCAACACCGGTAACCACGCAACGTTGGGCAGTGCCACGCCCCCTTGCCTACCACACAACCCCGCCCCCCTTCGAGCCAACTGCCCCCCCGCCGCCAACCACACAACGTTGGGCAGCACGTTCGCCGCAATCCCCCCCCGCCAACCATCCACTCTTGCCCCCTACGAGCCGGCAGGCGGCGTGGCCCCCCTGCGACCGGATCGGGGGGACGGGGATGACGCAGGGCTGCGCTCTGCATGACGCTACGAGGCGGATCGCTGCTCGTAGGCGGCCAGGACGTCGGGCAGGGCCTCGAAGTAGGCATCTTCGCCCACCAGCGCCGTGATCCCCGAGCGATCCAGTTCGGCCCGCACGGCCTCGTCCACTTCGGCAAACAGAAGGCGGGAGCCGCGGCCGGCAAGCAGCCCATGCAGCTCGCGCAGGGTGGCCGCGGCCGAGAAGTCGACGTCGTCGACGGCGACCATGTCGATGCAGAGCCAGCGCACGGGCACTGGGCCGAGCTTGAGCAGGTCCGCGACCTGGGCGCCCAGCTGGGCGGCGTTCGCGTAGTACAGGCTGTGGTTGAAGCGGTAGACGACCAGGCCGGGCAGGATCTGGGCCGCCCTGGCTACCGGCAACGTGCGCAGACGATCCCCCTGCCGCACGATGACGGAGTTCCTGGCCCGATAACCGTGCCGCGTGTGGGAGAGCAGCGAGATCAGGACGGCGAGCAGGAGGCCCTGCTGCACGCCCACGCCGACGACGACGACGCTGGTGATCAGCGCCACCCAGAACTCGGCCGGGCGCTCGGCCAGGATGGAGCGCATGCCCCGCACGTCGATCAGCTCGAGGCCGATCAGGAAGACGATGGCGGCGAGCGCGGCCTGGGGGATGTGTCCCAGCGGGCCGGTCAGGAACAGCAGCACGAGCAGTACAACCAGGCAGGTGACGATCTGGGCAAGCTGGCTGCGGCCGCCGGCGTCGTCGACCATCTGCGTCTTCGTCGGGCTGCCGTTGACCACGAAGGCGCCGGTCAGGCCGGCGCTGAGGTTCGCAAGGCCCAGCCCGACCAGGTCTAGGTTCTCGCTGCAGCGTTCGGCATAGCGGGCCGCATAGGCGCGTGAGGTGGCCGCGCTCTGGGCCAGGATGACGACGACCATCGAGAGGGCGACGGGCAGCAGTTGCCCGAGGAGCGGCCAGTCCAGCCCGGCGGCGGGGACGCCGAGCGTGGGCAGCCCGCCCGGCACGCCGCCGAGCAGCCTCACCCCCCGGGCCGGCAGGTCTAGCCGATAGCTGACGAGGATGGTGGCGATCAGCGCCAGCAGTGGGCCGGGGAGTCTCCGGTTCACCCGCCGCAGGCCGAGGCTGACGGCCAGGACGGCCAGCGCAAGCATCAGGCTGGGCAGGTTGGTCTGTGGAAGCCGCCCGAACACATCGGCGAGCTGCCCGAGCGTGCCCTGGCCGCCACCCGCCAGGCCGAGCAGCCCGGCAGCCTGGCCGATCGCGACCTGCAGGCCGACGCCGGTCAGGAAGCCGATCAGGACGGTGCGAGAGAGGAAATCGGCCACGAAGCCCAGCTTGACGAGGCGCGCCAGGATCAGCAGCCCCGCTGCCATGAGCGCCAGCAGCCCGGCATAGGCCACGTAGAGCGGCGAGGCGACCGGGGCAAGGCCGGCGAACCCGGCGGCCAGGATGGCTGCGGTGGCCGAATCGGCGCCAACCACCAGGTGGCGCGATGAGCCGAAGAGTGCGAAGAGCGCCAGCGGCGCCAGCAGGGTATAGAGGCCGGTCACTACCGGCATCCCGGCGATCTTCGTGTAGCCCATCACCTCGGGGATCGCCAAGGCGGCCAGGGTGAGCCCGGCGATGATGTCGAGCGGAACCTGCCGGTGGTCGATCGGCAGCAGTCCCTGGAGGATCGGCAAGCTGCGGCCGGGTCGGATAGGCCGGGTTTCGGATAGGATTCTGGCCACCGTCCACTTCTTGTCTGGCCCGGCCCTCGCCGAGCCTCAGCTTTCAGGAGGCGAGTGGAAGACGATTCGGCAGATAGAGTGTAGTCCCGCCGCAGGTCCTGGTCCGTAAGCCGGATGTCCGTGGCGGGCGGCGTCGGGCGATCAGGCCCCTGCCGCGCCGGCCCCCGGCAGGTCGATGGTGAAGCGCGTGCCCTGGCCCGGCCGGCTCTCCACTCCTATCCGGCCACCGTGGGCCTGCACGAGTTGGCGGGCGATGGCGAGGCCCAGCCCGCTGCCGGCGCCCTGGGCGTGCGAGCGCGATCGGTCGCCGCGCCAGAAACGATCGAAGATAAAGGGCAGGTCGGCCGCCGGGATGCCCTCGCCGGTGTCGCTGACCACGATACGCACGCCATGGCCGTCGGGGCCTGGCGCCGTCGCGGCAGCGGCCCCGACGGCGCCTGAGTCTGCCGTGGGACGCGTCGACGACCGGCGCGCCGGCCCTGCCTCCGCCAGAGGCCGGGCCTCCAGCGTGATCGTGCCGCCGGCCGGCGTGTGGCGCAGCGCGTTGGCCAGCAGGTTGCTGAGCACCTGCTCCAGGCGCTCCGGGTCGCCCCAGAGGGTCAACTCGTCGTCTTCGCCGGTACTACGGGTCTGGAGGCGGATGCCGGCCGCTTCCGCCTGGCCGCTGAAGCTCGTGCTCACGTCGGCCAGCAGCTCGCCGGCGTCGATCTGCTCGCGCTGCAGCGGTAGTTGCCCGGCCTCGGCCAGCGAGAGCGTGCGCAGGTCGTCCACCAGGCGGGCCAGCAGGCGGGTCTCGCCAAGCGTGGACGCGATGTGCTCCGCGCTCGGTTGATAGACGCCGTCCAGGATACCCTCCAGGTTACCCTGGATGACGTGCAAGGGCGTGCGCAGCTCGTGGGCGACGTCAGCCGTCAGGTTGCGCCTCTGCCGGTCGGCGCGTTCCAGCTCGGCCGTCATGTGGTTGAACGAGCCGGCCAGGCGCGCCAGACCACCCATGCCCGACACCGGCACCCGCACGCTGAGGTCGCCACGCGCGACTGCGTCGGCGGCCGACATCAGGTTGGCGAGGGGTAGGGCAATCCGGCGAAAGGCTTGCGACGTGACGGCGATGACGAGGGCTGGCAGAAGGAACACCAGCAGGCAGGCGATCACCCAGATCAGCAGGGCCGCGGGTTGGCCGCCGTGGAAGAGATGGCTGAGCAGGAAGGCGACGGCCGCCACCCAACCGGCCAGCAGCAAGCTGATGACGCCGAAGATGCCCGCCAGGACCAGGAAGAGGCGGCGGCCGTGGCCGCGCCAGGGTGGGCCACCGCCCGGCCAGGGGCCGTGGGGCGGCCCACCGCCGGCCCATGGGCCGGGCCGGTGGCGGCGCCATGAGGGCGAGCGCCAGGGCGCGTCCTGCCAGGGCGGGCGGTCCTGCGGGCCGGCCGGTCCTTCGGGTTCCGTCACGGCCCCACCCCCTCGCCGAACTTGTAGCCGATCCCGTAGACGGTGAGGATGTAGACCGGCGAGAGCGGGTCGGGCTCGATCTTGCGGCGCAGGTTCTTGATGTGCGAGTCCACACTGCGGTCGAAGCCCTCGTACACGACGCCGTGCAGCCGGTCCAGCAGTTGCTCGCGCGTGAAGGTCTGGCCGGGGTTCTGCGCCAGGACGGCCAGCAGGTTGAACTCACTGCGAGTCAGGTGGACCGACTGCCCGGCCAGGCTGGCGCGGTGGCCGTTCAGGTCGAGCTCCAGCTCGCCGGCGCGTACCAGGCCGGGCCGATGCTCGCTGCCGGCCTCGCCGCGCGTGCGCCGCAGCACGGCGCGCACGCGCGCCACGAGCTCCCGCGGCGAGAAGGGCTTGGTGATGTAGTCGTCGGCGCCGAGCTCCAGGCCGATCAGGCGATCGGTCTCCTCGACGCGGGCCGTGAGCATGATGATCGGCACGTCCGACTCTTTGCGCAGGGTTCGGGCGACGTCGAGGCCGTCCAGGCCGGGCAGATTCAGGTCGAGCACGACGAAGTCCGGCCTCTCATGGCGAAAGAGGGTCAGCGCCGCCTGGCCGTCTCCGACCGTCAGGACGCGAAAACCGTTGCGCTCGAGGTAGTCCTGCGCCAGCTTGGTGATCTTTGGTTCGTCGTCGATCACGAGGACTGTTTCGTTCATCAGGGCTCGCTTCCTGCGGCGAAATGCCGTCGGTAACGAATTTGTACCATCAACGGCAGGGTTATGCAAGAGGGCCAAGTCGCAGCCACGTGCGCCCCCCCGCGTTTGTCGCGTAGGGGCGCACGTGGTGCGTCAGACCGTGCCTCAGGCGTACCAACTGCGACCGATCGGGCCGGGATCAGAGCCGGGGCCGAACCCCGTCTGCTCTGGTCCGCCTGCCGGCGGCTGCTCGGCGTTCTGCCCGCTCGCCGGGCCTTCCGGCCCGCCCTGTCCTTGCTCGGACCCGCCGCCCCAGGGACCCGGTCCCCATGGCCCGCCCCACCAGGGTCCTGGGCCGCCGTGGCGACCGCGAGCGCGGAAGCCGGGCCCGGGCCCGCTCTGCTCAGGGCTACCCTCGCCCGGGCGACCCGGGTACGGGCCCTGCCAGGGGCCGTGGCGGCCCCAGCCGCCCGCGCAGCGCCGGAAGATGTGGCCGGCCGCCATGAAGAACAGGAAGCCGAGGCCGATGAGCAGCAGGAAGCCGAAGCCGCCGAAGTGCGGCCCGCCGCCGTACCCGTAACCGTACCCGCCATAGGGATAGGCTCCCGGCGGGAGCGGGGCGGCCGAGCCGCTGGCGCTCCCCGCCGACAGACGGCCGACCAGGAAGCCCTGCGTCCAGGCGTCGCGCTGCTGCGCGGCGGTCCCGGAGAGCACCAGGCCCAGGATCACCAGCACCGCCAGACCGACGAACAAGAAGCGTCTTGGGAACATGTGTACCTCCCTGATTGATAGGAGCGAAGCTCGGCCGGCGGCTTTGGCGCCGCCCGGGCCGGCTTGCTCCGCTGGCGAACTGTCTATAGTCTGCCAGAGTGCTATGGAGGAAATATGGATATCGGCGGGAGGTGTGGTGGAGGTACAGGCCTCGCCAGCCGGCCAGGCAAATAACCGGCCGGATGGATAGCGCCGCCGGGCCGCTTCGGTGCTATCATTCGGCCATTCAAGGCATCGACCACGTGGGAGGGGCTATGGCGGCAAACGGCGTCAGCCAATCTACTGAAACATCCGGCTTGCGGCCTGGCGGGACGCTCGCCGAGAGCCGTGCCGCTTCGTCCGGCAATCCAATGCTCCATGTCATGCGCGTGCGCGATTTCCGGCTGCTCTGGATCGGCCAGGGCACTTCGTTGCTGGGCGACCAGTTTGGCATGATCGCCTTCCCCTGGCTGGTGCTGCAGCTCACCGGCGACCCGTTGGCGCTGGGCGCCGTCATGGCGCTGATGGCCATCCCCAGGGCCCTCTTCATGCTGGTCGGTGGGGCCGTCACCGACCGGCTTTCGTCGCGCGCCGTGATGCTGGCCTCCGATGCGATACGCCTCGTCACGACGCTGGCGGTGGCGCTGTTGGCGCTGAATGGGCAGATCCAGATGTGGATGATCTACGCCATGGCGCTCATCTCGGGAACAGTCTCGGGCTTCTTCATGCCGGCCTCGGGCGCGATCATGCCGGCTTTAGTCGACAAGGAAGACCTGCAGGGGGCGAACTCGCTCTTCCAGGGCACCGCGCAACTGACGACTTTCCTCGGGCCGGTCCTGGCCGGTTTGCTGATCGCCTGGTTCAGCCCGCGCGGGCTGACCAGCCTGCCGAAGTCGACCGGGGCAGGCATGGCTTTCATGTTTGACACGCTGACGTTTTTCGTCTCGCTGGTCACGCTGTGGCTGATGCGCAGCCGCCCGCAGACGGTCGCCCGAACGCCGGGCGCGCCGGGGACTGCCGTTGGCGCGGCCGGCATGCTGGCGTCGATCAAGGAGGGAGCCGTCTTTGCCGTGCGCGATCCCGGCCTGCGCATGGTGTTTATCATCCTCACCGCCGTCAACCTGCTATTCGTCGGGCCGCTGCTCGTCGGCCTACCCGTCCTGGCGCAGATGCGCCTGCCCGAGGGCGCGGCGGCGTTCGGGCTGATCATGTCAGGCTATGGCGGGGGCAACCTGCTGGGCTATGTGCTGTCGGGCAATCTGAAGATGCGGCGCATGGGCCCGCTGGTCACCGTGCTGATCGTCGCCTTCGGCATCGGCGCCGCCCTGATCGGGCTCTCGTACTCGACCCTGCTCTCGTTCGCCATCCTGCTGTTGCTGGGCATTGGTAACGGCGCCATCGGCTTGCTGTTCATCACCTGGCTGCAGCGCAACACGCCCGACCACCTGCTGGGGCGCATGATGTCGCTGGTCTACCTGACCAACGTCGGCCTGATGCCGATCTCCGAGGCCGCCTCGGGCTTGCTGAGCACGTTGAGCGTGACGGGGCTGTTCGTCGGCGCCGGAGCGCTGATGGTGCTGGCCGGCCTGTGGGGCGGGTCGCGGCCGGAGCTGAGGGACATGGAGATGTAGGGAGGTGAGCTCGAGCGCGTGCCCGATCTGCCGGTCCAAGACGGGACAAGGTAAGATCCTCGACGGACCACATGAACCTGTGTCAGGTTCAGCCCCTCGCATGTCAACCGGGCATGCTGAAAAGAGAAAAGCCATCCCTTCATGTGCTGCCACTCGCGAGCCGGCAGTTCCTTGAATTGCCCCCGGCTACTGCCCGGAGACGGCGGCGGCGCGCGCGAAAAACTCCTGTTCCAGCTCGGGCACCATCTGGTCGGCCTTGACGGCGGCGACGTATTCGGCGAAGGCGTCGACGAGGATCCGGCGCAGGGCGACGCCCTTCTCGGCGCTCGCCAGGCGGGCGTCGCCGGCGTAGTGCTCCGGGAAGTCGGCATACCAGCTTACGCCGCTGAAGTTGGCCGGCAGATGATCGAGCCGATTCAGGGCCTCGCCGGGGTCCGTACCGATCGGCGTCTTGCCGGGAACGAGTTTGCCGGCGAAAGACTTGCCGCGCGGCAGGCGCTCGAGGTGGACTAACTGCGGGTAGTTGGCCAGGGTGATGCTGCTTTCGCACTCGCAGGCGTGACCGTGAGTGGGAGTCTCGAGGACGGCATCCCAGGCCCGCCGGCGCACGGGGCTCAACTCCCCGGTATAGTAGTAAACACTGTACGGCTTCTCGTCCCACAGGCTGCACTGGGCCAGAAACGGGGCGATGTGGTCGTTGCCACCGTGCGCGCTGAGCAGGATGACTTTCCTGAAGCCGTTGCGGCCGATCTCGTCGAGAACGGCCCGCAGCAGCTCGAGCAGGAGTGCCGGAGGCAGGGCGACGGCGCCGGGGAAGCAGCGCGCTTCGTAGATCTCGCCAAAGTAGAACGGCGGGAAGACCACGGCCGGCTCCTGCTCCGCAGCCAGGCAGGCCAGCCGATGGCCGTTCAGGAAGTCGGTGCCCAGCGGCAGGTGTTCGCCGTGGCGCTCGAGCACGCCCAGGACCAGGATGCAGACGCCGGTATCATATGCGGCCTTGGCAAAGTCGGGCGCGGTAAGGTTTTCCCATTGCATGGTCAGCGCTCCTGATGCGAATTTCTACTATCATAGGGGCCTTTGGCCCGAGACGCAAAGAAGGGCATGCCCGAGACCGGCCGGGCCGGCGACTCGTGCTATACTGCGCTGACTTGCGAAGAGCTGCCGGAGGGAGGAGTGATGATGCCAGGGGCCGGGCTACCATTGTGGTTGTGGCTGCTGCTCGGGTTGAGCGGCCTGGCGTTGATGGTCTTGCTCGTCGTCGCGCTGGTGCGGCTGACCCGGGCACGGACCGAGATCGTTCGGGTTCTCGACCAGCAGCCGGAGCGGCAGGAGGAGCCCGCGCGCTCAGGCGAAGAGGGCGCGCAGCGGATCGAGCAGCCCTGAGTTCCAAAGAAACCAGACCAGAGCGGCGAGCAGGGCAAGCGCGACCAGGCCGGCGACCACGTTGACCAGGAAGTCTGTCAATCCACTGCGAGGCATGTCCCCCCTCCCTGCGGGAATCAGTCTGACCCGCATCATACCGCCGCATCGGCCGGATGGCAAGAGCCGCCGGCGGCGAGAGTGGGTCCGGCTGCGGCTCGGCGGCGCAGCAACCGGATCGGCGGCGAATTCGCTGGCGTCCGCCGAAAGACCGACAGCTCGCTCCCGTGCTGAGATGCCACACTTCGCCTCGGCCAATCGACTTCCAGCTGCTCAGCCCCCTGGTGATCATCGACAAGGAGACTCGTTGGACGCTGCCACTCGGCAGCATGCAGTTTTGGCGGCAACGCCGCCTGACAAGCCATTTACGACACCGTAACGCTCTGGGGACGCAAAGAGACTGAGCCAATCCTCCGCCTCAGTCCTGCTCCCCAAGTGTGATATAATGAATAGGAGCGACTTGAGCGTCGGAGGCGCGACATGTTAACGCGACTGCAGGTGAATGGCTTTAAGAATCTAGTTGATGTAGACGTCCGTTTCGGTCCATTCACGTGCGTGGCCGGCGCGAACGGGGTGGGGAAGTCTAATCTTTTCGACGCAATCATCTTCTTGAGCGCACTTGCCGACAAGTCGCTTGTCGATGCCGCTGCGTCCGTCCGCGGCAGACGCGGGGAGAACAGCCGACATTCGTAGCTTGTTTCATCGAGTTGGGGACGACTACGACGACGTGATGTCCTTCGAAGCCGAAATGATCGTTCCGCACGAGGGATGGGATGATCTTGGCCAGAAAGCGGAAGCGAGCATCACCTTCCTTCGGTATACCGTGGCACTTACCTATCACCCTGACAACAGCCTCCGGTCGGCGGGTTCGTTGGAACTGACGAAGGAAGAACTGGTTCACATCAACCTCGGTGACGCGCGCGAGAGCATTTGCTTTCCGCATAGCGCAAAGTGGCGCAAATCGGTCGTACGCGGACGGCGAACCTCACCTTTCATCTCCACTGAGGGTGAGGATGAGGCGCGGGTCATCAAACTACATCAGGACGGTCGTTCTGGAAGGACCCTTTCTAGGCTGGCCGCAAACTTGCCGCGAACGGTGCTTTCGAGCGCAAACGCCGCTGAGACTCCTACGGCATTACTAGCTCGCCGGGAGATGCAGTCCTGGCGCCTGCTCCAGCTCGAGCCGTCTGCCCTCCGCAGACCAGACGAGTTCAAGGCACCTACTCGGCTCGGTAACAATGGTGCTCACCTGCCCGCGACCCTGTATCAGTTGGCAAACCGGCATGGATCAACTAACGGCAAGGAGAAGTCCACTGAGCTGTCCACCAACAACTCGACCGCGAAGATTTACGCTCAGGTCGCGAACCGGTTGGCGGAGCTGATCGATGATGTGTACACAGTACATGTGGATCCAGACGAGAAGCGCGAACTTCTTACGCTGTATGTAACGGGAAAGGATCGTACGCCGCACCCTGCACGCGCTTTGTCTGATGGCACACTTCGGTTCCTGGCCCTTGCTGTGGTCGAACTCGATCCGGAGGCGCAGGGACTTCTGTGTTTGGAGGAGCCGGAAAACGGCATCCATCCTGAGCGTATTCCGGCCATGCTCCGACTGCTGCAAGACGTTGCGGTGGATCCCGAGGAACCTGTCGGGCCGGAGAATCCTTTGCGCCAGGTAATCGTCAACACGCATTCGCCCACGGTCGTTGCCCAAGTTCCTGAAGATACGTTGCTTGTTGCTAGTTCGCGCGAGATGGTGCGTGAGAGCAGACGGTTTAGCCAGATTTCCTTTGCTTGCCTGCCGAAAACGTGGCGCCAAAAAGCCCCTGAAGGAGTAAACATCGTGTCTCTCGGGCAACTTCTGGCCTATTTGAATCCGGTGCTACCCCAGGGTGCACAGGATGAACGCCATCGAGTGGCGGATCGTCCTGACCTGCAACTGTTTCTTCAATTCCCCGATGAAGCGATCACCGAGACGCAATGAGCGGACTCAGCTATACGTTGCTGTCCGACGGCAGCACTGACCAGGCGTTGATCCCGATCCTCACCTGGTCCCTCCGCGTGCAAGGCGTTGCGTGCGCGATTCAACCTTCCTGGGCCGACCTGCGGCGTCTACACCGGCCTCCCCACAGGCTTGCAGATCGCGTCGTACAAGCGGTGTACCTCTACCCTTGTGACTTGTTGTTCGTTCACCGCGATGCTGAGACCGCGCCTCCTCAAAGCCGCATCGCGGAAATAGGTGCCGCTCTTGAGGATGCGAGACTTCAAGGGCCGATTCCCCCCCACGTATGTGTCGTGCCGGTCAGGATGCAGGAAGCCTGGCTGCTTTTTGATGAGGCGGCCATCCGACGGGCGGCGGGCAATCCAAACGGCGAAGAAGCTCTCGAACTTCCCGCGCTCGTCCGCATGGAACAACTCCCCAGTCCGAAGGCAGTACTGCACAATCTCTTGGGGCAAGCCAGCGGACTGCACGGCCGCCGTCGCAAACGTCTCGATCTGAGCACGCTGGCGATGCGCGTTGCAGAATTCATCAGTGATTACTCTCCGCTGATTGCGCTCCCGGCTTTCAGACAGCTTCAAGCCGCGATCGAAGACGCCGTTCGGCGTGAGGGCTGGTGCTAGTAATAGAAGATGTTTGCGCTCTTATCTACCCCGCACTGGCAACTGGCGGACCGTCTCCAGAAGTGTGAGCCGCTGTGCGCTGCCCAGCCTGATTATGTCCCAAACTTGTTACGCTGACCATTTACCCACTATCGCCTCCCACAAAATAGTGCTATAATTGGGTCGTTCTCGGAATCCTTCCCGGAGAGGGCGCGTCTCGTTTCGGGCGGCGCACCGATCCCTCGCGACGGAGGTACAGCATGTGCCCACTACGCAGCCAGTCCCCCGAGGCCGCCGCATCGGCGCCCGCCGCACCGGCGCCCGCCGCACCGGCGCCCGCCGCACCGGCGCCTGACAGATTGCCGCCGGCCAGCTATGGCGTCAGCATCAGGCCAGCCGCCGTCCGGGCGGGTGAGGCCTATTGGCAGGCGATTGCCCTGCAGCACCTCACGCCCGACGAAAACCAGGGCCGGCATCACGTCTACGTGGAGCTGCAGGATGAGGCGGGCCGGCCATGTCGCGACGATTCGCTGCGCATAGGCTGGGCGTGGCCGGGGCGGGTGCCCGACGCCGAGCCGTGCGAGGCGCTGGTTCTGAGCGGGGCCCCCGGCGAGCCGGCCGCCAGCCTGGACCTGCAGCGCGGCCAGCCGGCCGAGGTCTGGATCCAGGGCGACGGCCTGCCGAGCGACCACGTCCTGGACCTCAACGCCGACCATCCCGACGAGTCTGATGCTGCCGGCGAACTGGCGAACGCCTACGGCCGGCATTCGTTCCGGCTGCTCTTTCGGCGCACGCTGGCCGGGGAGGAGCAGGCCGGCCCGGGTAGCGCCCGGGCCGTCGCGCCGGCCTTCGTCTTCAGCGCCTGGCCGACCGAGCAGCGGCGGGTGACCCAATGGTTTGGCAACAATCCCGGCTATTATGCCCAATTTGGGCTGCCCGGCCATGAGGGGATCGATATGGTCGCGCCGCTCGGCTCGCGCATCTACTGCGTCGCGCCGGGTCGGGTTAAGATGGTGCACCCTCAAGCCGCCGGCCACAACTACGGCATATACGTGCGCGTCTCGCATGAGCAGGGCTACGAAACGATCTATGCCCACCTGCAATCGCTTGCCGTGAGTGAGGGGGAGACGGTTCAGGCCGGCCAGGTGCTTGGCCTGGCGGACCATACGGGCAACTCTACGGGTGACCACCTGCATCTCACGCTGGAGCACGCGGGCGAGAGCCAGGGAGGCTATCCGAACCACATCATCGATCCCACCCCCTTCCTGGCGCCGTTGCTGGCGCAGTCACTCGATGGCGCGCTCTATCTCAGCGACACGGTCGCCGACGGCAGCCCCTATCCGACCGGCGCGTCCTTCACGGAGACCTGGCGGCTGAAAAACAGCGGCGGCTCTACCTGGGGGGAAGGCTACCAGTTGGCCCGTTTTGGCGGCGACGCGCTCGGCGCCCCGGCCAGTGTGGCCCTGCCCTCGGCCGCGCCCGGCCAGGTCGTCGACGTGAGCGTCACGTTCAGCGCGCCGCCGGTAGCGGGGCGCAGCCGCAGCCTGTGGAAGTGCCGGAATGCGGCCGGCGCCTGGTTCGGTGACCTGGTGTGGGTGGACATCCAGGCGGTCTGCGGCGAGCATGCACCGCCCACCCAACAGGTAGCGACCAAGGAGAAACTGGGCGTGGATGCCAACGCGCCGATCGACGCCCGAACGGGCGCCATCGCGCCGCAGGTCGCCGAACCGGCCATCGTGGCCGGGATGGGAGTCGGCTGGGTACGCCTGAACTTCATCCTCGGTCCCTGGCAGGGTCCGCTCGACCCCACCGAGCATAACGGCCTGACCTGGGAAGAGACCTACCGCGAGATAGTCGACGGGCTGCGCGCCAAGGGTCTGCGCATCTATGGCCTGGTCGGCCACGAGGCCGTGCCCACTTTCCCCGGCAGCCGCTTCCGCGACCCGCCGTCGGGGGATCCGGCTGCCGATGAGTGGCTCCGCCAGTACGCCGGGGCCTTTGCAGACATCGCCCGGCTGTTCCACGACGCAGTGGACGTTTTCGAGACGTTCAACGAGCCGGACAACTGGACCAGGCTGCCGGGTGAGGGCGCCGATGACCAGGGGTGGCGGCGGGCCTGGGTACATCCAGAGTGGTTCGCGGCCATGCTGCAGGTGATCCGGGAGCGCCTGCACGCCGACCCGTCGACCGCCGGCGTCAAGCTCGTGTCCGGCCCGCTGCAGGGTTTGGACACCGGCAACGGGGCGCGCGATTATCTGCGGCGTCTCTACCGGGCCGGTAAGGGCCGCTTCGGCTGGGGCAAGCCGGGCGTGCCTTTCCCCTTCGATGGCGTCGGTTACCACCTGTACATCGCCCAGGACCCGGCCAACGCGGCCCTGGATGTGCCGGCCAAGTACAACCAGTTCACGGTCGAACTGCGCCAGGTGATTGCCGACGAGGAAGGCGCGGGCAAGCCGATCTTCGTCTCGGAGATCGGCTGGCGGAGCAGCATCGGCGAAGCCAGGCAGGCACAATGCCTGCAGGCTGGCCTGCGCTGTCTGCTGGACGATCCCGGTGTGGCATTGGGCATCTGGTTCTGCCTGCGCGATTGGGCCGAAAGTTGGGGGCTCTACCGGCCGGGCCAGCTGGCCCCCGCGCAGCGAAAACCAGCCTACGCCGCGCTGCAGAGCCTGTGCCGCGATCCACGCCCGGTGCTGGCCGCGGCCTGGCCGGTTGCACCGGCGGCGAAGGCGCGCGGCAAGCGCCGGGGAGGCCGCCGGGTCGCTAAGCCAGCCGTTACCAGTACCACTCCTTGACGCGCGGCATGGCCAGGATCTCGCGCACCTCCGGGCGCTCGCCGGCGTCCTTCGAGAAGATGTTGATCGAGTAGGCGGACTTGACCACGATCGCCGTGTCCAGCCCATCCCGGGTGCCGGCCAGGGCGATCACGTCCCGGCCCGGCTGCAGCCGGCCCGAGTTGGTGGCCATCAAAGCCGCTTCGATCGCCACCTTCAGCCCGTTGCCGCCGACCATGCGGAAGGCGTCGAAAACCACCACCAGCAGATCGAGCGCCTCGTAGACGTTGTCCGATGGGCCCGTGGAGTAGGCGCGGGAGGCATAGGGGACGTCGTCGACCATGTTGACCCCTAAACCTTCCAGCTCGGCCTTGGTCTCCGGCGAAATCCTGCCCGCATGCGGCACCTTGCCGATCGCCCAGGGTGGATCGCAGACCGCGTAGACCGGCGGCAGGTCGGGTACGGTTTTCACCAGGCTCAATGCCGTGGCGCCGGTCGAAGAAGCGATCACCACGGCCTCTATGCCACCCTCTGGGAGCCTTTCGGCCACTGACTGGATGGTTTCGCCCGTGTTTTCCGGGCCGTAGTCGTCGAAGTAGCGTACGGTTCGTTTCATTCCCCACTCACCTCTCGTGATCGGGCCGGCTGCACCCCGCTTCGGCTCGGAGGGCCGGCGCCCGCAGGGGCCGGCGCGACTCACCGCCGGTGGGCAGCCGGGATTTGAGTTCATCGGCGCCTGGCTCCATGTAATCCGGCCAGGCCGTTGCCCGCTCATTTATGCGTCAACCACAGCCCCCAGTCAAGGGTCCTGGCATTCCATTGTGCCGCCAGTTCCCTGGCGCCGCAGTCCGCCGCCGCCGCAGTCCGCTACTGCATCAGTCCTTTGCCTCGGCAGTCCGCTTGAGCATCCGTTCGCGGTCACGGCAGTCTGCTGCCATTCAGTCCGCTGCCCATCAGCCTGCGCATTGCTCGCTGCCACGGCAGTCTGCTGCCACGCAGTCCGCTGCCCATCAGCCTGCGCATTGCTCGCCGCCAGGGGCAGGATTCGCCACCCGGCGGAGCGGGATCTGCAGTTGCCGAATTGCAAAGAGGGCCACTATACTTAGGCACATGAGTTTGAGCCGCCCGAAGTTCATGTCGACCTGGCAGTGGCTGCTGATCCTGTATACGCTCGCAGGCTTTGTCGAAACGGCCTTCTACGGCCAGATTTTTTCCTTTACCCCGCTCTACTTGCCCCACCTGGGCGTCGCGCCCGGCAACGTCGCCGCCTGGACCGGCTGGATCGCAACCATCTCCAGCGGTTTCGGTATCCTCTTCCTGCCACTCTGGGGCGCTCTGGCCGACCGCTACGCCCGCAAACCGGTCATCATTCGCTCGTTCCTGGCCGAGATGTTGGCCGCCGGCCTGATGGCGCTCGCGCCGGGGCTGGGGATCTTCGTGTTCGGCCGCAGCATCACCAGCCTGTCCCTCGGCAACAGTGGCCTGATGATGACCACCCTGACGGAGAGGACCCCGCGCGAACGGGTGGGGCTGGCCTTCTCGATCATGAACGGTTCGCCGGCAGTGGGCCTCTTGGCCGGGCCGGTGCTGGGCGGGTATATCGTCGATCACTTCGGCTTCCCGACCATGATGCTCGCCAACGCCGCCCTGCTGGCACTGGTGGTGCTGTCGCTGACCTTCGGCTATCACGATGACTTCCGGGGCCAGGCCGACGAGCCGGTGCTGCGTATGGCGATGGGCTCGGTGCGGGTGATCTGGGGCACCCTGCGCCTGCGCACGTTGTTTCCGGCGCTGTTCCTGCTGTTTGCCGGACGCGCGCTGGCTTCCAGTTACGTGCCCCTGGCGATCACTGCCATCTACCACGGCAGCACACCCGGCACGGCAGTGGGTCTGGTCTCGGCGGCCGGCGGGGTGGCGGCCTTGTTGCTGTCGCCGCTCTTTGGAGCCCTCGCCGACCGTTACGGTCATTGGCGCCTGCTGATGGCCGGCGCCCTGGCGCAGGTGTTTCTCTGGCCGCTGCCCGGCCTCACGCGCCAGCTGGGCTGGTTCATCGCGGCCTGGGCCATGCTGAGCGGCGTCTCAGCGGGTGTGCAGGCGATCTCTTTCAGCGTCCTCTCGGCGGCCGCGCCGCGGCGGGTGCGGGCGCGCGTGATGTCCTTCGCCTACCTGCCCCAGGTGGCCGGCGGCACAATCGGCCCGGCCCTCGGCGCCCTCGTCACCCGGCAGAGCGTCTTCGCCGTCTTCCCGGCGGCGGCGGCCGTGGCCGCGCTGGGGGTGGGCGCGCTGCGGATAGCCGGGCGCTACCAGGGCCAGGCGCGGGATGACGAAGGCGCGGCGGCGGGCGCGGCGGCAGGCGCCGCCCTGGGCAGCGAGCAAAGCGGGGATGGTGATGCGGCAGCCAAAGGACAGGGGCCTGCGCTTGGAGCGTCCGACGCCAGTTTCCTGGACAGGGAGCGCTGACCGGGCCCCTTAAACACGAACGCCGGGTCCCTATGGACTCGACGCTCGTGCGCAAAGGAGGAGGAAGAATCTGTGCGTAATATAGGCCATTTTGGCGCCAAAGTAAACAGTAAAATCTGCGTATCTTTGCAGGTAACTTGACTGTGGTAGACTACCTAGTTGTTTCCCGCGTCACCACCGCCGTCCCGCGCGCTGGCCAGATGGCCAGCGCGCGACCCGTCATCTGGCCGGGTAACGCTCCCCCCGACCGGCCGGTGGCGGGACCGGCCATGCGTGCTAGGATAGATTAGTACCTGAGAAAAGCGAACCAAGGGAGTCTAGCATGCAAAGCGAGAGCCAACTCAGTTTCCAACGATCGCCACGCCGTCGCCACAACTCTCTCACCGGGGGCCTGATCCTCATTGGCCTGGGAGTCGTCTTTCTCCTGCAGCAAACGACCGCGTTCTCACTGCGGAACTGGTGGGCGCTGTTCATCCTGATCCCCGTCGTGGGCAATTTCGGCACCGCGCTGGCCCTCTTCCGCCGCTCCGGCCGTTTCACGCCTGCCGTGCGCGCCAGCCTCTCGGGTGGAATGATCCTCCTGATGGTGGCTTTGATGTTCTTGTTGGACCTCGATTGGGGCGTGTGGTGGCCGCTGTTCGTGGTGCTGCCGGGCCTGGCGCTGCTCGTCGCCGGCCTCCCGCTGGCCGATCGAGAAGCGCACACGTCGGGCTTGTTCGCCGGGCCGTGGTTGAGCTTCACCGGGCTGGGCGCAATCTTGCTTGGCCTGGGTTTCCTGGGGCAGAACCTGGGCTGGTTCTACCTGGCCGAGACCACCCCGCGCTGGTGGGCAGCGCCGATCTTCTGCCCCGCACTCGGCGGGCTGATCGCCGCCGCCTGGCTCTGGCTCGCAAGGCGGGCCCATCTGGCGGCGATCATGAGCCTGGCGGCCGCGCTGATCGTGGCCTCGGTCGGCCTGGTTGCGCTGTGGAGCGCCAACTGGAACCTGATCTGGCCCATTGTGCTGATCGCCGCCGGCGCGGTGCTGCTGCTGGGCGTATTGACCGGACGCAGCGCCGGCGCCTGACGCTGCCGTTCCAGGCCAAAGCCAAGGGCGCGACGACCCGCCGTGGGCGTCGCGCCCTTTGCGTTCGCCGGCGGTCCGGCCGCCGCTAACGGCCCGATAGTCCCTGATCGGCCAGCGTGGCCAGAACGCCCCACACCCAGCCGGCGATCACCCCGGCTATGACGTCACGCGGGTAGTGGGCGCCAACGTACATGCGGGTGAAGCCCACCAGCGCCGCCAGCCCGTAGAGGAGCGCCGTCAGCCACAGGTTGAACTGGTAGTGATGGGCGAGCAGCGAGGCCAGGAAGAACGCCTGCGAGGTGTGGCCGCTCGGGAAGGACGGCCCGACCGCCCGCCAGCCGACGATACGGGTCTGGGCGAAGACGCGGTACGGGCGGGTGCGATCGGCGAGGGCTTTGACGGTCTCCACGATCAGCCAGAGGCTGATGACACCCAGCGCGATCTCCACGGCGAGGCGGCGGTAATTGGTCAGGAAGGCGACGGCAGCCAGGAGGGCTGCGGTGGTCACGTTGCCGAGCTGTGTGGCAAATCCCATCAGCCGGTCGAGGAAGCGTGGGTGCGGACCATGGACGTTGATGCGCAGGAACACGGCCGCATCCAGGTCCTGACCGTCGGACCAGAGCAGCGAAAGCGCCAGCAGCGCGAACAGGAGAAGCATCACCGCCAGCGAGCGGCGCGCCAGCAAGCCGTTAAAGAGCCTGATCAGCGTGTCGCGCGGTACCAGCGTCACGGTCACGACCAGGGCGACCGCCAGCGCGACGATGATGAGCGGACGCCGCACCTCGCGCCACGCATGCGCCAGTGCAACGCGCCGTCCGACAGTCCCCTGTCCCTTACTCAACTGATTTTCCCGGTTCTCCGCCATGCCCTGGGCCTTTCTCGAGCCAAACGCCATATGTGATCATTGTTCGCCCTCAGTCCGGCCCAGTCTGTGAGGGCAACGCAATTTCGGCAGAAGGTGGTGCCGGCCCGTGCAGCACTGCGGAAGCAGCAACCCCGACGGGTGGGCAGCGTATATGATATTGAGAGTACGGCCATGTCCACAAGCAGAGACTTGGGGGCGAGGCAAATGAGCGATCCCGAGGGACGGGCATCGGCAGCGGGAGCGAAATAGTGCGGCCTTTTTCTGAATGGGGGGGCGTGAGCCTGGCGGAAAGCTGGGCCGGTAAGGTGATCGACACTCTGCGGGCGATCGGGGCGCGCGGGCTGACCAACGCCGGTTTGCGCCTGGTCGGCCTGCTCAAACGCGACCAGCCGGCGGCTCAGGCGCCTGCGGACCTGCCCGGCCCCCTCGAACCGGCCGGCCCCTTCGTGCAAGGGGCGGCGGTGGACGCGCCGGCGCTGCTGTTCTTCGTCCCGCGCCGTCTGCGCAGCCGCCTGATCGATGGGGCGACCGGCGGCTATGGCTACTCTCACGTGGCGGTCGACTGCGGTGAGATCGACCAGCCGACCGGCAAGCGTGTCATGATCGAATCCGTGCCGGGCCGGGTGGTGCATCGCAGCTTTCAGGACGAGTACGGCGCGCGGCCCTTCGCGCGCGCCCCGCTGGCCTGGTTCGCCCTGCCTGCGCCCGGCGGCGCGGCCGCCGCGAGCGACGCGCGCCGCATGGACGGCGCGGCAGGACCTGGCGACCGCGGGACGCAGGCAGGGCCGGACGGGTCCGAAGGGGGCGATGGCGGGGAACCGGCACGGGGTGATGGGCAAGTCGCTGCGCGCGGGCCCGGACCAATGGCCGGCGGGGGGCAGGGGACGAGCGAGGCGCCGGCACCCGCCGGCAGCCCGGCTGCTGCGGCGGGGATAGACCTGGCGGCGTTTTGCCAGGCGCTCCTCTCGAAGCTCGGTCAGCCATACGACAACCTGGAGGCGCTGACCTGGGGCGAGGTGGATGACCCGGCCAAGCAGATCTGCAGCAACCTGGTGACGGTCTGCCTGCCGCGCCCGGTGCTGGAGGACATGGCCCGGCGGCAGGCGCTCGGCCGGCTGCCACGCCGCTCGATGAGCGTCCGCAACTCGTCGACGCCGGAATTCAGGGCCTTCGTCAGCCCAAACGCATTGGCCGCCTACTTTGGGGCGCCACCCGGCGAGCGGCTGCGACGGCCGGACGTGCTGGTGCGGCGGCCGCCCGCCAGCCCGGCACGAGGAAAGCGCCTGAACGTACTGCTCCACGCTGGCCGGCTCAGCGGGATAAACGTGGGGCCCAGCCGCGGCAGGTTGCGAGGGGGCATGCCGGCCATGCTGATCTACAACCCCGCGGCGGGAGTGGCCGGCCTGGCAGGCAGCCAGTTGATGCTGATCCTGGCCGAGATGCAGCGCTGTGGGATCCAGGCGGAGGTGCATGTTGTCACGCCCGAATCCCGGCTCGAGGCGGTCTCGGCGGACGCCGTGCGGCGGGGGATCCGGCTGGTGGTCGTGGCGGGTGGAGATGGGACGATCGACAGCGCGATGGGCGGCTTGGTCGGAACGCACGGCACGCTGGGCATCATCCCGACGGGCACGCGCAACAACGTGGCCCTCAGTCTGGGTATCCCGCAGGCGAACATCCCGGCTGCGGTCGACCTGCTGCGCACGGGCCGGCCGCGGCGGATCGACGTGGGGCGCGCCTACTGCAACGGGGCAGCGCGCTGGTTCCTGGAAGCCGGGGCGGTCGGTTTGGTGTCGACGCTCTACCCGGCAGCGGACGAGCTGCAGCACGGCGACCTGGGGCGCGTGGGCGAGCTTGTGGCGGCTTTCGTTTCGGCGGCCCCGGGGCAGATCCATCTGCGCCTGGACCACGGGCAGGAGATCCGGGTCGACCAGGGGCATATGCTGGTGGTGGCCAACATGCCCTACGTCGGCGCGCACTTTCACCTCGCGTCAAGCATTGCCTGCGACGACGGCCTGCTGGACGTGCTGATCTACGACCATCTGAGCAAGCTCGATCTGCTGACGTATGCGGTTCAACTGAGCAGCGGAGCGGCAGATGATCCGCGGGTGGCTCACTACCAGGCACGCCGCGTCGAGGTGTGGGCGACGCCACCTATGCCCGTGATGGTGGATGGAGTGTCCCTGGGAGAGTGCCCGCTGCGGGCCTCGCTGCACCGGCGAGCGCTGGCGGTGATGGCGGGCGAGCCCTGAGGTCCGGCCCGCCGCTTGCCGAGCCGGCTGGTCCGCCGGACGCGCAGTGGGCCCGGACCGATCAGCCGCCGGTTCAGTCGCGGGGGTAGCCGGCGCGGCGCAGGAGCGCACGCACGCGACCCAACGCCTCGCTCTGGCCGATCGAGATCAACTGGCAGTCGTCTGCACCGGCTTCGAGCGCGGTCAGGATCTCGCTCTCGCCGCCGCCGCTGAGCAGCACCAGGATGGGGGCCGCCGTCAGCCGGCGGACCGCGCGGCAGGGCGCCGCGCTAACGAGACCGGCGAGAATGATCAGTCCGGCGCGTTCGTGACGCAGGCTCTCCAGCGCAGGCGGCAGCCCCAGGCAAGGACAGACCGCGTAGCCTGACTGCTCGAGGGCGTGCGCGAGTGGGCCGCATGGATCGCCATCCAGCACGACTAGCAGGACGTTGCTAGGCGAAGGCAAGGCTGCCACTCACCGGCCCTCCGTCAATCTGTGCCTCTCACTCGTAGCGCAGGGCGTCGATCGGGTTGAGGCGCGAGGCCCGGTTGGCCGGGTAAAGGCCAAAGAAGATGCCGATGGCCAGCGAGACGGCCAGCGCCAGCCCGACGCTCTGCGGCGTGACCAATGCTTTGGTTCCCCCGAGCAGCGGAGTGATCAGCTGCGCACCGCCCACCCCCATCGCGACTCCCAGCCCTCCCCCAATGACACTCAGCACCATCGCTTCCGTCAGGAACTGCAGCATGATGTCGCCGCGCTTCGCCCCGACGGCCTTGCGCAGGCCGACCTCGCGCGTGCGCTCGGTGACGCTGACCAGCATGATGTTCATGATGCCGATGCCGCCGACCAAGAGCGAGATCGCGGCGATGCTGCCCAGCAGGGTGGTGAAGGTGCCGGTCGCCTGCGATACGTTGCTCAGGATGTCGGCCTGGTTCTGAATCTGGAAATCGTCGGCCGCGCTCGGCTGCAGCCCATGCAGGGCGCGCAGGATGCCGCGCACCTGCGCCTGGGCCAGGTCCATCTCCTCGGCAGAGTTGACCTGCAGGCTGATGGTGCGCAGGGTGTTGGTGCCGGCGCCGCCCAGCTTGAGTTGGGCGGTGCGCAGCGGCAGGAAGGCGACGGCGTCCTGGTTGGACGGCCCGTTCTGGCCCTTGGGGTTCAGGACGCCGATCACCTCGTAGTTTTGCCGGTTGATGCGCACGACCTCGCCGACGGGATTCGCCGTCGCGCTGCCGAACAGGTCGATGACGACTTGTTGCCCGAGCACGACCACGGTCCCCAGGTTGGCGTTATCGTCGCCGCTGATGAACCGACCGCGGGCCAGGCTCCAGTTGCGCACCGGGGCGTATTCGGCCGTGACGCCCGTGATGCTGGTGTTGGTGGTCTTTCCTGCGTAGGTGACGGTCGCGCCGCTGGCGCTGTATTCGGGCGCGATGTACTTGATGGTGGTGGCCAGCGCGGCGATCGCGTCCATGTCGGCATCGGTCAGGCGGCGGGACTGTGTCTGCAGCCCCTCGCGTGAGAAGCCATAGTTCTGGGCCGAAGAGACGGTGAGCAGGTTCGAGCCCAAAGACGCGAACTGGCTCACCACCTGGGCCTGCGCACCCTGGCCGACCGCCACGAGAGAAATGACCGCCCCCACTCCTATGACGACACCCAGCATCGTCAGGAAGGAGCGCAGTTTGTGGACCGTCAGCGCGCCCAACGCGACGCGCAGCACCATGAGCAGCTTTCGCATATCTGTCTCTCTTTCCCTATCGGCCCGGACCAGGCACGGCGACCTTGATGCCACCACCCAGGATACCGCCCCCGCCGCCGATGCGGAAGTTGTTGTTATTGGAGGTGCCGGCGCTCATTTCGACGACGACCTGGTCGCCGAAGTTGAGGCCGCGCACGATCTGGGTGTAGGTGCCGTCAGAGAGGCCGGTCTCGACCGGGACGCTCTGCGGAGCGGCGCTGGGGTTGGCGGGATCGGCGACCAGCACCTGGTAGGTGCCGTTGCTGGTCTGGAGGGCCATGGTGGGCACGAGCAGGGCATCGGCGACCTGGCCGACCTGGACCTGGACGTTGGCGGTCATGCCGACGAGCAGGGGCAGCTTATCGGCGCCGGTCAGGGAGACGGGGACGTCGTAGACCATGACCCCACCCTGGAGAGTGCCCTCGAGCGGGACCTCGACGACCTTGCCCTGGAAGCGTTGGCCGGGGAAGGCGTCGAAGGTGATGCTGGCCTCCTGGCCGGCCGAGACGCGGCGGATGGTGGTCTCGTCGATCGAGGCCAGGACCTGCAGGGTCTGGAGATTGGCCAGCGAGAGGATGACGGTGCCGGAGGAGACGAGGTCGCCGGGACTGTTGTTGACCTTGAGAACGGTGGCCTCGAAGGGTGCCACAAGCTGCGTGGCCGCCAGATCCGCCTCGGCGTTGCTGACCGCCAGGCTCAATCTATCGACCTCCGCCTGGTCCGTCGCCAGGGTGGTGGCGTCCGCGCCGGCCACGAGCGTCTCCCGGTCGTCGTGCGCCTGGAGCTGGGCAACCTGGGCGCTGTGGACTGCCAGTCTGGCCTGGGCCAGCGCGACCGGGTCGCCGCCTGCCTTGGCGTCGGCCAGCGCATCCTGCGCCGTCTTCAGCGCCGCCTCGTCCTTGGCGATCGTGGCGGCCGCGGCCTGCATAGACAGCTTGCGCTCGGCCGAGACACGCGCCAGGTCGGCCTGGACCTGTCCCAGCGTCTCCTTCTCCGTCGCCAGCAGCTCGGTCTGCTCGAGGTTGGCCTTGCCGCCGGCCACGATGACCTCCAGTTCGCCGATCTTGCGCTGGTGCCAGCCCTCAGAATAGCGCAGATCGCGTTCGCTCTGGGCGTTGGCATCCCGCTCGAGAAGCTGCGCCGAGACCTTGTCGGCAGCCAGCGTATCCTGAGCGTTCAGGATCGCGTCCTCCAGGCTCGTCAGGTCGGGCGCCTGGAGATCCGCCAGGTCGGAGTTGGCCTGGGCGAGCTGCTGGTCGGCCTGAGCGATGGCCAGGTCGGCCTGGGCGAGCGCGAGCTCGCTGGGTGGCGTCTTCAGATCGGCCAGCGTCTTCTGGGCGGCCGCCAGGCTGCTCTTGGCCTGATCCAGCGCCTGCTGGTAGGGCGCAGGGTCGATCGCGCCGAGCACCTGGCCGTTGATGACGGTGTTGCCGGCGCTGACGCCGAGCGTCGCCAGCTTGGCCGTGCCGCTCATGCGGCTGAAGGCCAGGTCGGCGCTCTGCACGGCCTCGAGCTGGCCGACGACCGTCAGGCTGGAGCTGAGGCTGCCCTGCCGCACCGCGACAAGCTGCGTGTAGCTGCCGTCCGCCGCCGGCGCGCCTGCCGCCTGGCTGGGGGCGAGGCGCGTGCTGTAATACCAGTAGGCGCCGCCGGCCACCACTGCCAGTAGGAGGATCACCCCAATGGTCCTGAACAGACTCCGCATGATACTCCTCCTACCGTCCTGCCTGCCGCCCGGATGGGCCCTGGAAGCCACCGCCGGGAAGGCCCCCGCCGCCGATGCGGAAGTTGTTGTTATTGGAGGTGCCGGCGCTCATCTGGACGACGACCTGGTCGCCGAAGTTGAGGCCGCGCACGATCTGGGTGTAGGTGCCGTCGGAGAGGCCGGTCTCGACCGGGACGCTCTGCGGAGCGGCGCTGGGGTTGGCGGGATCGGCGACCAGCACCTGGTAGGTGCCGTTGCTGGTCTGGAGGGCCATGGTGGGCACGAGCAGGGCATCGGCGACCTGGCCGACCTGGACCTGGACGTTGGCGGTCATGCCGACGAGCAGGGGCAGTTTATCGGCGCCGGTCAGGGAGACGGGGACGTCGTAGACCATGACCCCACCCTGGAGAGTGCCCTCGAGCGGGACCTCGACGACCTTGCCCTGGAAGCGTTGGCCGGGGAAGGCGTCGAAGGTGATGCTGGCCTCCTGGCCGGCCGAGACGCGGCGGATGGTGGTCTCGTCGATCGAGGCCAGGACCTGCAGGGTCTGGAGATTGGCCAGCGAGAGGATGACGGTGCCGGAGGAGACGAGGTCGCCGGGACTGTTGTTGACCTTGAGAACGGTGGCGTCGAAGGGTGCCACAAGCTGCGTGGCCGCCAGATCCGCCTCGGCGTTGGTTACGCTGAGCGCGGCCTGGTCGACAGTCGCCTGGGCGGTGGCAAGGCTCGCTTCATCCGTGCCGGCCACGAGGGTCTCCCGGTCGTCGTGAGCCTGGAGCTGGGCGACCTGGGCGCTGTGCACGTCCAGTCTGGCCTGGGCCAGCGCCACCGGGTCGCCGCCTGCCCTGGCCTTGGCCAGCGCATCCTGCGCCGTCTTCAGCGCGGCCTGGCTGGTCCGCACTTGCAGTTGGGCCCTCGTCAGGTTGGCCTGCTGCTGCAGCTCGTAGGTCACGCGCGCGTCCTGGGCGTTCATCATCGAGTTGTACGCCACCTCGAGCCGGTCCTGGTAGAAGGTATCCGAGTACTTCTCACTCGCCAGGCGGCTGTAGGTGGCGGCCGGGGTCGCCTCGGCGGTCTGTAGCTTCACCAGTTGGTCCTGGGCGGTCTTGTCCGTCTGCTGGGAGACCAGGTTGGACTGGGCCGAGGCCAGGGAGCTCTCGGCATCGGAAACGGACGATGCCAGGCCGACGAAATCGGGGTTCAGCAACGTATCCAGCGTCGCCTGGGCCTGCTGAAGTTGGACATCGGCCTGGGCGATGGCCAGGTCGGCCTGGGCGAGGGCGAGCTCCGTGGGTGGCGTCTTCAGATCGGCCAGCGTCTTCTGGGCGGCCGCCAGGCTGCTCTTGGCCTGATCCAGCGCCTGCTGGTAGGGCGCAGGGTCGATCGTGGCGAGCACCTGGCCGTTGATGACGGTGTTGCCGGCGCTCACGCCGAGCGTCGCCAGCTTGGCCGTGCCGCTCATGCGGCTGAAGGCCAGGTCGGCGCTCTGCACGGCCTCGAGCTGGCCCACGACCGTCAGGCTGGAGCTGAGGCTGCCCTTCCGCACCGCGACGACCTGCGTGTAGCTGCCGTCCGCCGCCGGCGCACCGCCCGCGCCCGCGTTCGTGAGGCCGCCCGCCAGGTGGCCTCGATAATACCAAAAGCCGCCGGCGGCCGCGGCGACGACGATGAGCACCAGCAAGATGCGGCCAAAGATGCGCATGCGGATACCTCCCCTGCAGGAAAACTAGCTGCGCCCTCTCTCAGGGCGTGGGCGCGCTGCCGTTGCGGTTGCCACCCGGGCCACCGCCGAAGGAGGGCACGCTGCCGGCGGGCGAGACCTGCAGAGAGCGGGCGGTGATACTGCCGTCTGTCCCGGTGCTGCCCGACACGATGACCGTTTCGCCCTGAGCAAGGTCGGCCAGAGTCACCGAGGCTTGCTTCTGGATGAGGGTGGTGTTAGTGACCAGAACTTTCGTCTGCTTGCCGTCGTTGGCCGTTAGCGTCAGGGAGTCGCCGGCAATCTGGTCGATCTGGCCCATGACGAAGCCCCCCGGCGCCCCTTGTCCGGCCGTTCGGCGTGCGTTCGGGGTGCCCTGGGCGTTGGCCCCAAAGTTGCCTTGCCCGCCGAACGCTCCCGCGCGATTGGCCGAGAACGCCGACTGCACCTGCGAGCGGCCGTAAAGGCTGCCTCCGTAAAAGCTTCCTCCGGCGACGGCCAACAGCACGACGACGGAGAGGATGATGCTCAGAGGGCGCTTCATTCTGCTTCTCCTTCAAGCGAGGTCTTATTTGAGCTGAGAGTTGCTGCTTTTGACATAAAGAGGGCAATTGAGCGTGTGCACTATAGCACGAAGATATGAAGATTTGATAAAGACCTGATTGGAAATCCGTTCGCTATCTCGTTATTTGGCTTTGAGAATGGCCCCCAGACGTGCTAGACTGGGTGGATTGGCCAGGAGGCAGGATCGACGAGCAGTTCGTGCACAGGCTAACGGCCTGGATCGAAGGCCGGACGCTGTCTGAAGGATTGGTAAGATGGAACTGATCAGCATTAATGCCGGCCGTGCGGAGCCGATCGAGAACGGCAAGAAGTCCGGCGTGAGTGGGATCTTCAAGCGCGCGCTGAGCCCGAGTGGCTCTATCGGGCCGGAGGGGCTGGCCGGCGACGTGATCTGCGACAAGGAGAACCACGGCGGCCCTGACCAGGCCGTCTATCTCTATGGCACGAGCGATTACGCCTGGTGGTCGGCCGTCCTCGACCGCGTGCTCGAGCCGGGCACGTTCGGCGAGAACCTGACGATCGGCGGGCTCGAGAGCGCCCGGTTCAAGATTGGCGACCGCCTGCACGTGGGCGAGGTCGTGATCCTGGAAGTCACGGCGCCGCGCATCCCCTGCGCAACCCTGGCGGCGCGCATGGGCGACCCTGCCTTCGTCAAACGCTACCGGGCGGCCGAGCGCCCGGGGCTCTACTGCCGGGTGATCAGATCTGGCACGGTTGAGGTGGGTGACACGGTGACGGTCGAGCCCTACGCCGGAGAAACGGTCGGCGCGTTGGAGATGTTCCGCGATTTCTACGCGGGCACGCTCGACGAGGCGACCATCCGTCGTTACCTCGCCGCGCCGATCGCCATCCGCGACCGGGTCGACAAGGAAGAGCAACTGCGCAAACGCCAGAACGACCGGACCGCCTGAAGCGGGCCTTCCGGCAGCAGGGGTGGCCGTCAACGGCTGGCAAAGCCGTAGAAAAAGGTCTCGATGCCGGGCATGTCGGGCGGCCGGTCGACGGTGTGGAAATCGACCATGCGCATGCCAGCCAGCCGGACCGCCTCTTCGAACAGGCTCTGGCGCAGGCAGAAGGACGGGGCGGGCACCTTGCCGACCGCAGCCTCGATGGGCCCGGGCGTGGCGACGAAGTTGACGAACAGCAGGCGCCCGCCCGGTTTGAGGATGCGGGCGCACCGGCCGACCGCGTCGATCACCTGCCGGTCCGTGTCCATCTGCCCGAAACCGCCGCCGTGCTCCGTCACCAGGTCGTAGTGGTCGCGCGGTATGCCGGCCGGCCATGGTTTGCGGTAGTCGAAGAAGTAAAAGTGCCCGCGTTTGGCGGCCAGCCGGCGCAGGTCATCCATGCTGAAGGTCGACCCGACACGTTCGTGGGCCAACCGGTAGCCCGCCGGCACCCTTCGTGACTGGAACACCCGGTCAGCCTCCTCGAGCGCTTCGGGACTGGCGTCGATGCCGTCCAGCCGGGCCAGGGACGAAAGGAATGAGGCCCAGAACCACAAGCCGGCGCCGAAGCCAAGATCCAGGACAATGCGCGCGCCGGCAAAATGGGCCCGCAGGTAGCCTGGGATCAGCCTGGTTTCCGGGTATTGCCTGAAGATGTCGGCGCCGTGGTACTTGTTGCCGAAGGTCCGGTAGTAGCTTCTGATGAGGCTCGACCCCATGCTCGTCTCCTGGTGCTCCAGTAGCGCTCCAATGCCCCGCTCGTCAACAGTCCCCAGCCCAGGCCGAGGGCGACGCCGGCGATCACATCTGTTGGGTAGTGACTGCCCAGGTAGAGACGGCTGAAGGCGATCCAGGCGATCAACAGGACGCCTCCGAGGATGAGCAGCACCCGCCCGGCGGCGGAGCGAATGCACGGCACATAGATGTAGAGCAGCAGGCCGAACAGCAGCAGTGAGCTCGCGACGTGGCCGCTCGGGAAACTGTTGGCTGTCAGCCCTTCGAACGGGTCGCCGAAGTGCGGGCGGGGCCGATGGACGAGCGCGGCCAGGATGTCGAAGACGATCTGCCCGCCGACTGCCGTCAGCAGCAGCAGCGACAGTTCCCGCCAACTATGCCTGGCGATCCAGAGGATGGCGAAGACGACGATGGTCCCCAGAACGCCATAGAAACCGATGCTGCTGCCGAAGCGCATCAGGGCAGTCAGCCAGGCAGGGGCCTGCGTCGCCCAGACGTGCAGGGCGTTGATGGTGCGGTTGTCGAAGCCGGTGAGCGGGCCCTGGGCGAGAACGTTCTGCGTCAACAGGGCCAGGACCAGCAGCGACAGAAGCGAGGTGACGACGGCAAACGCCGGGTGACGCGCCAGCGGACCGGTGGTGCTTCTCGGCGCAGCGCCCGTCGCGCCAGGGTTATCGGCCATCTCATTCACTCCAGGGCCGTGCAGCCGGCCAACAAGGCTCATGGGCGGGCCGAAGATCGGGCCCCGGCCGGCGGTCGGCTCGGCCGAGCGGACCGCCGGCCGGCACACGCCCATCTGGTCTCACTGTACGGTCTCGATGCGGGCTCAGCCTGTAGGACATATGCCAATCGGGGCGCGAAACCCCCCGTGCGGCGGGGGCGGCTCGCGCGCAGGGCAGGACCCGGGTTGCGGACAGGCGCCAACGCTGAGGCCATGCGCCAGGGACCAGGGGCGAGCGTCTCAGGGCACAGCCTGCGAGCGTTCGAGGTCGGCGCGCGGCCAGCCGCCCAGTTCTGCACCCGCCTCGTAGGTGCTGCTCAAGAACGCCAGCAACGCCCGTTCGGGCTGGTCCGCCGCGCGCATGTCGTCGTAGCGCAGCATGAACTCGCCCAGTTCAGGGCTGTAAAACGCCTGGGCCGGCTGAACGTGAGCCGCCTTGAATCCTGAGGGCTCGGGATAGGCGTAGGCATAGAAGGCCGCTTCCTGGATCGCACCGCTGCCGGGCCAGAAGCCGCAGCTGATCACCTCGTGCGAGTAGGCCTCCCGCGTCACGAAGTCGGCCACCAACGGACTGCCCCCGGGGTGCAGGGGCGCCCGCCTCCCCGAGAAGCGTGTGACGGCCAGGTCGAAGCTGCCCCAGAAGAAATGGATCGGGCTGCACTTGCCGATGAAGCCGCCGCGAAATTCCTCGAAGACTCGCTCGACCTGCACCAGGATGCGCCAGAAACGCCGGGCAAACTCGGCGTCGTAGGCCCGGTGTACCTCGTCTTCGTCGAAACGGATGGGGTCGGGGACCTCGACGGGCATCGGCCAGAGGGGCACCTCGATTTCCAGGCTCCGCAGGGTCGCCATGAGTGAACGGTAGAAAGCGGCGACAGATTGGGGAACGAGCGGCAGGCTGCGCACGCCGTCCTCGCCTGTGCGCACGACGAGCGCCTGGTCGACGAAGTCAAAATCGATCTGGAAAATGCGCCGCCCGTACGGCATGGGGGAGGTCGTCAGGCCGCGCGCCGTCACGTACAGCGTCACCTGCCACCAGTGGTTGACAGGCGGGCTCTGCGACAGCCGGATCTTGCCTACGATCTGGGTCCACATGTGCAGCGTGGCATACGTGTCGCGCCAGGCCTCGAGAGGCAAGCCTGGCCAGGCGCCCTGGTCCTCACGCATGGCCGGCTGCGCCGTCCGTTTTGCCATAGTCTTCTCCCTGTTTTGGCAGGATAGGCCTGCCCTTCGGTCCCGGCCCTACTGCTCGCCCAGGTGCTCGGCGAGCGGGCCATTCTGGCCCGGCGTGCCCGCCGCCTGATGGGCCGGGTCGTCAGCTCCTCCCGCAAGGTCAGCGGACGAGCTGCGGCTCGACCGGATGTGCCGCACGCCAGGCAGCGAACCCGCCCTTGAGTGCTGCGGCTTCGAACCCCATCGTCTCTAGCTGTCGCGCCGCACGGGCGCTGGTAGCCTCGTCCGGTCAGGTGCAGTAGGTCACGATCAGGCGCCCAGGTGGCTGTGTGGCCGCCCAGTCAGCTACGTCGCCCGGCGGCACGCGAGTGCTGCCGGGTATCTGGCTGCGGTCGTGTTCGTAAGACGAGCGGGTGCGCACGTCCAGGACGATCGGCGGGTCGTCGCCGGCCAGTTGCCGGGCGAGCTCGCCGGGCGTGATACGCGGCACCTCGTCGGCCGCCTGGCGAAACAGGCCGGACCCGGTGCTCTCACGTTCCTCCGGCAGGGTCGTCTTGGTCACCGCCCGCACGTAGTGCTCGGCCAGCGGCGCCGCCGAGGCGCCGTGGGCGATGGTCGAGACGATTACGACGAGGCCCACGACCGCCAGCAGGCTCTCGGCGCCCGGCACCCCGTCGGTGACCAGCAACAGGCCGAAGAGCAGTGAGCTCAGCCCGCGCGGTCCAAACCAGCCGATGAAGAGCCGGCCGTGCCTGCTGATCGGCGCGTGTCGCAGCACAAGGTTGATGGCAGTGGGCCGGGCGACGGCCAGCGTGATGAGTGCCAGGCCCAATGCCGGAAGCAGCGGGACGGTCGTGATGAGCGTGGACAACAGGGCGCCAAAGAGGACGAAAGCCAGCAGCATCGTCATCTCGGCCGTGGCAGCGCCATAGTCCAGGAAGCAGTCGCAGATATCGTAGTCGATCCGGGCCACCGTCAGGCCGGCTGCGAACACGGCCAGGAAGCCGCTCCCGCCAACCGCACCGCCGGCCACGTAGGCGACCAGGACCGTGCCTATGCCGTACAGCGCCCGGTACTCGCGGCTGACAGACGTCTGAGAGCGCGCCAATCTCATCAGCAGGACGCTGGCCATTCCCACCCCGGCGCCGACCAGCGGCCCCAGCAGGAAGAGTCGCGCCAGGAGCAGCGCCCAGCTCGCGGCTCCGCCGGTCTGCCCGAGCGCAACGCGGGCCAGGACCAGGATGATCGGCAAGGCAATGATGTCGTTTGCTCCCGCTTCCGTCTGCAACGCTTGCCGGATGGCCCTCGGCACGCGCTCGTCTTCGACAACCTCGCGCAGGAGCACGGGATCGACCGACGCCAGGACGCCGCCGATCAGCAGCGAATAGACCGCGGAGGTGCGCAGCAGCAGCGCGGCGGCGATGCTGACAAACAGCACCGTCAACAGGGTGCCGGGGCCCAGGGTCAGGACCGGAATGACCCAGTCGCGGCCGTTGCGGTCAAACTCGAGGTTGAGCGCATCCAGGAACAGAACGAAAGCCAGACTGAGGGTGGCGATGGTTTCGAGGCCGGCATCGTGAGCGTCGAGGTGGATGAGGCCCAGGCCGCGCTCGCCCAGGGCGAAACCAAGCCCCAGGAAAATCATCGGGAAAGAAATGGGGATACGCTCGATGACGCCAGACAACAGCGCGGCGACCAGAAGCACGGCGCCGACCAGCGCCAGTGACGTCAGGATGTCGGGCATGGGCAAGTCCTTGTCTTCAACGGAACCAGAGTAGAGTTGTGCTTGCGCCCGAAGATGTGGGGCAGATTACCATGCGCCTGTGCGCCGCAGTCGCGGTCCGCCGTGGCTCCTGATAATGTCTCCGCGCTCGGATAGATTGCTACACTTCTCGGCTGAGAGCCTCCAGGATGCCTCCGCGTCCGACAAGGCCGACCAGTCGGCCGTCCACATCCGCGACCGGCAACCGCTTGATCTTGTGCGTCAACAAAAGCCGCAGCGCCTCAAGAAGCGGAGTATCCGGGCGGACCGTGATGGGGTTTGGGGTCATCACATCGGCCGCTGTGCGCTTAGCCAGGCGAATTGCCGCTCCCTGTTCGATCGGTGCCCGCTCGGTGAGCGATTTGATCAAGGCCGGGCGCTCTGATTCCCTGGCACGGTTCAGGATGTCGGCGTCGGTGATGATGCCGACGACGTGGCGCGACGCGTCAACGACCACGACGCGCCGTTGCGCCGTCCCGGTCAGCAGGTCCAGCACCTCGTTGAGCGGGGCTTCGGACCTTACGACTGGGACGTTTGTCATCATGATGTCGCCGGCCCTAAGGTGCCGACCAGGTGGCGGCACCTGGTGCGGCGCCTCACGCGCGATGGGCTGCGAAAGGGCGCGGAGGACGTCGAGCCGGCTCACAATGCCAATCAGATGTCCACTGTCGTCAACCACCGGCAGGCGCTTGATATTGCGTTCGGCCATCAGGCGAACGGCTTCCGTGATCGTCGTATTGCGCGCTACGGTGGCCGGGTCCGCAGTCATCACTTCCGCGACGGTACGCGCGCTCTCCGCCAGGGCTGCGCGTTGGCGAACTAATTCCCCGCTTGTCAGTTGCCGTTGGGCGGTAGTCGGCAGCAAGCCTGCACGGTTCAGCAGATCGCCATCGGTAAGGATACCGACGACGCGATTCTGCTCGTCGGTGACAGGGAGAGCGCGATAGGTTTTTGTCAGCAGCAGGTCGGCCGCTTCGGCCAGTGGAGTGGACGCATGCACGCGCCTGACCTCGGTCGTCATGATGTCCTCGACCGGAGCACCCTGCCTTTCCTCGCGCAGCCGGCGGTGAGTGTAGGTGATCACGTCCACCTCGTGAGCGGTGATCAAACCCTCAGCTACCATCTCCAGCAGCTTGGGCATGATGCGCTCCACGCGATCGGGGAGGTCCACCCACTGAATGAGCAGTGGCAGGTCTTCGGACAGCGCCACAATCGATGCCGTGTGAATCCGGCTGGCGGCCCCAAACCCGGCCAATCCACGGATTACGGTGGCGCCTGCGCAATTCTCTCTTCGGAGCATCTCCAGGATCGCCATATAGAGCGGCTTGCGTCCCCACCTGTCGCTCTCGCCGATGTAGATCAAGACCTCAATCGCGGTGCCCATTGTCTGCACTATAGCCTACCTCATAGCATGTTTGCACGCCGGCCGGCACGTACGAACGCCGCGAGGCGGGCTTTCAGCCCTTTCGCCTGCTGGGTAGGCGCCGGCGTAACCTGCTCTATCAGAGCCGAGCCATCAGCGCTCGCCCCGGCTGCCGATGTCGCTCGCTTCATGGAATCCTCCGCCTCTTTGAGGCGGGCGCGTAGCTCCTCATTCTCTGCGCGCAAGCGATCTGCCAGGTGGCCGAGCGCCGTCACCTGCGTCCGCATTGCTCCGTCGCTCAGATTGGCCGACTGGTAGGCTTGCAGCAGTTCCCAGGTGCGGAATTTCATCGCCGCATAGCTGACCTCCATCTGCCGGAGACGACGTTCGAGCACGTCAAGTCTATCACGAGCCACGCTATCTCTTCGTTCTCGCAACTCTCGCACTTCCGCCTCCTCGAAGGCGCCAATTCCGTTGGCGAGCGCGGCCACAAAGGCATCTCGCCCTGGCCAACCGTTGCGATCGGCGAACTGACTGATCTGCTGCACCAACTCGGCCGTCAACTCCATGCTGACGCGCACCATGCCACCCGGGAATTGCTCGAGCTCGAACTCAGTTGGCCGCACACGAGCGTTCATTTCGTCCAGCAGACTCTGTTCGCCTGGCGCTACGTGCTCCTCGCTCATGCGCTGTCTCCCGCCGTGTCGCCGAGGCGACGAGCGTCGCCAACCGTTCCCTCACCGAATATCCTGTTGTACAAATCCACGCCGTAACTGGTCTCGGTCGGCTCGCCCTCGAGGATCCTGTAGGTTCGTGTGCCGTCCGCTTGCCTTTCCGCTTGTAGGAAAAGCGCGCCTTCCGTCTGTCGCCGGCAGAGACCCTGGCTAAGCGTATACAGGTGCGTGACGAAGAAAACCTTGATACGCAGCTCTAGTAGGGCACTGACTATCTGCCGGGCGATCTCCGAGCCCTCCCTCTCATTGGTGGCGGCAAATGATTCGTTGAACAGCAAGATGGAGTTTGGCGTGACATGGTCTGCGATTTCACTCATTCTGCTCAGCTCTTCATCAAGCTTGCCGCTGTTCATGCTGGCGTCTTCTTCGCGTTTGTAGTGTGTGAACAGGCCGTCGCACACATTCGCTGAGAGATGCTCGGCCGGGACAAACATGCCACACTGCATCATCAATTGGGACAGGCCGATGCTGCGCAGGAAAGCCGATTTGCCGCCCTGGTTGGCGCCCCTGATCATCACAAGACTGTGGTTGTCAGCATTGAGGTCATTGCCGACGACTGTTCGCTTGCGGACCAAAGCTAAACAAGCATCATATAAGCCGCGAGCAGTATGCGCGCGTTCCCGGGGATCGACCGGCACGGGGAAGCAGGTGGGCTGATCCCCTTGCGCAAGTTGCTCGTGAAGATTCAGGCAGCCGACGTAGAAAGCCAGTTCGGCCCGCAACAGGTTGAAAAAGCTAAGAATGTGATCGCAAGACTGTGCCAGGGCATCAGAGACCAGATTGAGGCCTCTGTCCCTTAGTTCCGACAAGGCTCGGGCGCCGTTATCATCGCGATCGGCGATACGGAAAGTGTGCGCCGCTGGTTTTGGGCCCAGCGCCCACTCCAACCAGTTCTGGTTCCTGTCGTTCGGTTTTCGCAGGACGTAGTTTATTCCTTTGTTGCCTTGCCCAAGTCCAGCGCTGATTAAGACCCCGCGGCGGAACTGTAGTTGCTTCAGGTGGTGCTGGACCCTCCCGAAGTACTCATCACTCAGTTCCTCCTTCAGCATCGCGAAGAGCGTCCTGAAGCCCTCGGACGCGAATTCCTCTGCATACTGGTCGGCAATACCCCACAACCTCTTGAGCATGCCCACAAACATCTGCATCACACCCATGGATCGATGCAAGACCACTTCGGGATAATTGGTCAGGATGCCCCAGAAGTTCTTTCTCTCGCTTTCGATCGCTTCGACCGCCAGGTCGTAGATGGCTCTGACGGTAGCAGAGTTCTTCAGGACATCCTTCAGAATGTCCTGGCGATAGAGGATGGTGCTCACATGGTTGGTCGGGCTCCAAAGGATCACCTTCTTTGCCACGTCAAATAGAAACTGGTCGCCGAGCGCCATGGCGCTAAACAGGGTGTCGAGCTCCAGGTCCTGGGTCAGCGCCCCTTCGTTCCACGGCAGCTTCTGCTCCACGTCAAAGTCGCGCTCGCGATACATCAGGTGTGCTTTCATGCTTGCATGCGTTCCTTCAAGCAATCGTACGTCAGCCCGTACTTTTCGGCGATGGATATGGCGTACGAAAGGCCATCAGCGGGCCTTCTCATGATCTTGAAAGTCCTCAAAGTCGGATTGTCGGGCACCACAGTGCTGACCATGCTCACGGTTTTGTCGCTCATCGAGGCCAATTCATCTATGAATGTCACGCACACGCCTAGCAGGTCCAATCCGATGATCGTTTCCATAACCTCTCTGCCCAGAAATATGGCATCCTGCAGCGTGGCAGAGGTGAAGATCTCGTTCATAATAATGATGCTGCTTGACGTGGCCTCAGCGAGGATTTGGTGAAGCCTGACCAATTCATCCTCCAGTTTCCCGCGGAGAGTTTGGAGGTCTTCCTCCCTCTCGAAATGCGTGAAGAGCCTGTCGAAAAGAAAAAGTCGCGCTTGTCGCCCCGGCACAGGGCAGCCCAGGCTGGCCAGATAGTGCAGCTGTCCGAACGTGCGGGCGAAGGTCGTTTTGCCACCCTGGTTGGGACCCGACACGACCAAGATGCGCTCCTTGCCTTTGAGGTAAAAGTCGTTGCAGACAACCGTGGAGCGTTCGACGATCAGTTTATAGTCCAGGGCCAGATCGAACGCCTCGTAAGCGTGGACTTCCTTCGACCGATCGGAGACTTGCGGGTAGCAGAACTTCAGTCCTTTTCGCTTGAAGATGCCGCAGTACTCCAGGCAAGCGACATAGAACTGGACTTCCCGGTCAAAGGTGCCCGTCGCCGGGTCCAGATAGTCGCGGTGGTCAGCATAATACGCGTCCAGACGCGCGAACACGTCCGGATAGAGTTGGGCGACAAGATGGAGTACCTGAGCTTCGACGTGGTTCATCTCCGGCCAGTTGCGAAAGTTGACCCGGTAATCCTTGACCGCGCCTTGTTTGAACTTCTCGAATGTCGCCTCGACCTCTGCACTGTAATCGGTCTCGGCCTCGTATTTGCGGACCGTGACGGCATTGCCCTTGATCACCAGGCAGTACTGAACCGAGGCAAGATCGGCCAGAAGTTGCTTCGTTTCGGCAAGAAGCGATGCGAAGCGGCTGGAACCAGCATAGTCTGATAGGTACTCTCTCATGGCCCGCAGGCCGCGCGATTTCGCATTGAGAAGCGGTAGGTCGCGCGCTAGAGCACTGACGGCCTGACAATAGATGTCGACCGCGTCCAGGAACCATCTTTCCTTCTGATACTTGTAGTGGAGTTTGTCTGCCTGGGCCAGATGCTCGCGCATGGCGCGCATGGCGCTCGCAAACGCCTCAATGCTCTTGAACAACGACGGATCTTCCAGGTCCTGCATGACTTCTTGGCGGTACCTGATCGACTCGACGTCTCTCAGGGAAGCGTAGAAAAAGGGTTTGAGGTTGTACTCGTGCTTGCCGGCCGTGATGGTTTCCACGACTTGATCGAGATTGAGATCGGCAAAGCAAGCCGGCACTTCCGGTCTTTCTCCACGTGGGCCTTCTGTGACTTGTTCAAATAGGACGCTCGGCAAGGCCATGGGAATACTCACCTCGCAGTCGCACAAATGAAAAAACCTCTACCACCTGGTTCAATATGAACCCCGAGCGGTAGAGGCTATCAGCCGAGCGCCGGCAATGCTCACAAGGGTATGGACGAGCCTCATCGCCCATACCTGGTCGAATGTCTATCATGATAGAACGCGGCCGGCGAATTTCCAGTAGCCCGTCATCCGGTGTGCCCAGGGGCAGCCGCGGCGCATCTCTTCGATCGCCGATCAACCTACCCGCGCAACCTGTGCCTCCGCGAGCTGCTGCTCACAGCGCCCGCGCGACGACGATCCCGGCAAACGCACCCACAAGACCAAAAAGCAGATTGCCCAGCAGGTTCAGGCTGCCCCAAAGCCAGCTGCCTTCTTGGAGCAGGTTGAGCGTCTCAATGGTAAAGGATGAGAAAGTCGTATACCCGCCGAGAAAACCCACGGCGAAAAACAGGCGCAAGGCCGGTGAGACACTGGCGCGTTGCGTGGCCAGGGTGATGAAGAACGCAAGGATGAAGCTGCCGGTAATGTTGGCCAGCAGCGTGCCATACGGAAAGCTGCTGCCCCACTGGCCCGCTGCCCAGGTCTGCACCGAGTATCGCAAGTTGGCGCCGAGAAAACCGCCGACGCCAATCAGGAAGAATTTACCCATCTGCGCCTTCCCGGCACTAGAGCCGTTTCCCGACCACATACAAGACGGATGCTGCGATCAAGCCTATGGCAAAGAGCCGCAAGCTCTCACCAGACACCAGAGACGGCGCGGCGATACCGAGGACCACCGGCGCCATGATTGCCAGGGAATGGAGCCAAAACGTCCGTAGGTGCGCCAACCTGGCCGGCAACTGGCGGAGCGTTAGCCCTTCGACTTTCCACCTCTCCACGCGGGTCACGAGATCATCCAGAGCAAAGAGACAGATGACGATCATCACTATCGGGAATATCATGGCTTTGTTAGCTCCATGACGAGAAAAGTACCGGCACAAAAAAAGGCCCCTACCGATGGGATGCGGACACGCATCAGAACGGTAGAGGCCATCAGCCGTCACGGTGGCGGCATTTACCAGGCGAGCCTCATCGCCTACGATGGAGTGGCATTGTAGCCAAACTGCCACCCCTGTCAAATCACTCTGCAGTCTGTTCTTCGCAGGAATAACGGCAACCTGCCAAGATCCGATTCGGATCACCCTAGGACTTCGAAACAGCAGCCTACCGCTCGCGCTCGCCGGCGACCGCCGCCGCCGCGCGCAGCGGGGAGTCCCGCTCCTCGCCCAATGGCTCACCCGCAAAGCGATAGTCTTGCTTGCGGATGAATTCGTCCAGTTGCCGCCCGATCACAATCCGCCGAGTTTGAAGCGTTCGGCGTACAACTCGATGGAGCGCAGGATTTCCTTCTTCGCGGCCGCCGAGTTTTCCCAGCCTAGCGGCTTGGCGCGCTGACCTTCCAGATCCTTGTAGACCTCGAAGAAGTGAGCGACTTCGTTGAGGAAGTGCGGTGGCACATCTTCGATATCCTGGAATTCGGCGTAGAGCGGGTCAGAGGCCGGCACAGCCAGGACCTTGTCATCGTGCAGGTCACGGTCCAGCATGCGAAAGATCCCCACGGGACGCGCCTGGATGATCACGCCGGGCGAGGTCGGCTCGTCGGTCATGACGAGGATATCCAGCGGGTCCCCGTCATCGTAAAAGGTGCGTGGGATCAGGCCGTAGTCGCCCGGGTAATGCATCGAGGAATAGAGCACGCGATCCAGGACGATGACGCCGTTCTCCTTGTTGTACACGTACTTGTTGCGCGACCCCTTGGGGATCTCGACTATTGTGTAGACAACGTCGGGCACGTTCGGGCCGGGTCTCAACTCTCGCCACAGGTTTTGCATCTCGGGACCTCCACCGCATCGGCAAGCAGAAAAAAGCCTCTACGGGCGACCGGTCAGGTCTGCCACCCGTAGAGGCTATCAGCCGGCATGTCTACATGCGGCATGTTTACATGCTTGGGCATTCGGCGAGCCTCATCGCCTCAATTGTGCAGTGATTATCGCTCCACGTGTCCCCCCGGTCAATCGTTTTGCTTACAAATGCCGGGGCGAGATCATGTCCTGCGTGATGCGCCGGCCGTCGACGAAACCTGCGGAACGAATAACCGAGTGGCGGCAGTCAAGAGCTGCGCGCTCGGGCAGAAAGCCGGGTAAACAACCATTCGTTTATTCGTTGTATCGTATTCGTTGACGGCCACGCCCGGCATTGCACCGAGTGTCTCCATCGAGCCCAGTCGCTGCAACATGCAATCGCCCTGTTGCGAATGAGCCGTGGTTCGCAATGAGGCAGCGAGTTGTTCGGCGGCCTGCAAGCGTGATATCATGCGGCCTGGAGCCTGGCGGATCACGGGAGCAGCGAATGGCGGACAAGATCATCTACTCGATGGTGGGCGTGGGGCGGATTTACCCGCCGAACAAGCAGGTGCTGCGCGATATCTCGCTGTCGTTCTTTTATGGCGCCAAGATCGGCGTGCTGGGGCTGAACGGGGCCGGCAAGAGCACGCTGCTCCGCATCATGGCGGGCGTGGATACGGGCTACCTGGGCGAGACCATGCTGTCGAAGGGCCTGACGGTAGGCTTGCTGGAGCAGGAGCCTCAGCTGGACGTGAGCAAGTCCGTGCGACAGGTGGTGGAGGAGGCGGTCGAACCGATCACCCACCTGCTGACACGCTTTGACGCGGTCAACAACCGTTTCGCCGAGGAGATCACGGCCGAGGAGATGGACCGGCTGCTCGAGGAGCAGGCCCAGCTGCAGGAGGAGATGGACCGGGTGGGGGCTTGGGACCTCGACAGCCGGCTCGAGTTGGCGATGGACGCGCTGCGCTGCCCACCCCCCGAGACGCCGATCGCGGTGCTGTCAGGCGGCGAGCTGCGTCGGGTAGCCCTCTGCCGGCTGCTGCTGACCGAGCCAGACATCCTGCTGCTCGACGAGCCAACCAACCATCTGGACGCCGAGTCCGTCGCCTGGCTGGAGCGGCACCTGCAGCAGTACAAGGGGACGGTGATAGCCGTCACGCACGACCGCTACTTCCTGGACAACGTCGCCGGCTGGATCCTGGAACTGGACCGCGGCTATGGCATCCCCTGGCGTGGCAACTACTCCTCTTGGCTCGAGCAGAAACAGGCCCGGCTGGCGCGGGAGGAGTCGGGGGAGAAGCGGCGGCAGCAGGCGTTGGCGCGCGAGCTGGAGTGGATTCGCCAATCGCCGCGCGCTCGCCAGGCCAAGGGCAAGGCGCGCGTCAGCGCCTACGACGACCTGCTGAGCCAGGAATACGAGCAGCGCCGCGAGGAGCTGGAGATCTACATCCCGCCGGGGCCGCGCCTCGGCAACGTGGTGGTCGAGGCGAGCGGCGTGAGCAAAGCCTACGGCGACCGGGTGCTGTTTGAGGACCTCACCTTCCAGCTGCCGCCGGGTGGGATCGTCGGGGTCATCGGGCCGAACGGGGCCGGCAAGACGACGCTATTGAAGCTGATCACGGGCGAGGAAACGCCCGACGGCGGTAGGCTGCGCATCGGGGAGACGGTCAGGTTGGGCTACGTCGACCAGAGCCGGGAGACCCTGAACGACGAGAGATCGGTTTGGGAGGAGATCAGCGGCGGCGAAGACACACTGCTGCTGGGTACGCGGCGGGTGAACTCGCGGGCCTACGCTTCGAGCTTCAACTTCCGCGGCACCGATCAGCAGAAGAAAGTGGGCAACCTCTCAGGCGGCGAGCGCAACCGGGTGCACCTGGCGAAGACTCTGAAACAAGGGGCGAACCTGTTCCTGCTCGACGAGCCGACCAACGACCTGGACGTGAACACGCTGCGCGCGCTCGAGGAAGCGCTGCAAGAGTTCGCCGGCTGCGCGGTGGTGGTGAGCCACGATCGCTGGTTCCTGGATCGCGTGGCGACGCATGTGCTGGCGTTCGAGGGCGACAGCCAGGTCGTGTGGTACGACGGGAACTTCTCGGACTACGAGGCCGACCGCCGCAAGCGGCTGGGCATCGGGGCCGACGTGCCGCATCGCATCAAGTACAAACGGCTGACGCGGGAATAGCGCGCCGGCTTCCCGCCCTCTCCCTCAGGCCACGTAGCCCAGCGCTTCGCGGGCTTCTTTGCGCACCACGTAGGCACGATCCCACTCGAACTGATCGTCGTGGCCCAGGATGCGCTCCAGGGTGACCCTGAGCCCGGCGCACTGGGCATCGTCCAGGTGGCCGAACTTCGCCAGCTTGCCGAGGCTGCGCACGGCTTTGGCGCGCACGCCCGGGCTCGTGTCCGCCAGGCGGCGCTGCAGTTGGGTCACGAAGGCATCGCGGGTGGCGGGGGGCAGGGCGCCCGCCGGGATGGATTCGACAAACTTGCCGATGGCGCGCGTCGCGGTATCGCGCAGTTCGAGCTCGGCCGAGCCGGCGGCCTCCACGGCCAGGCGAGCGGCCTTGAGGATCTCGGGCGACTTCACCTTGCCCAGCGCGAACAGCAGGAAGGCGCGGCAGCCCGGGTCTCCGCAGCCGGACTCGTAACGGGCAATCAGCGCGTCGATGACCGGCGCTCCCATGCGGCCCAGCGCTTGGGCCATGGCGATCTCGGCCTTGACGTCGCCGGCCTCGATATTCTCGAAGAGCACCGGAATGGCGGATTCGCCCATGCCGGCGACCACGCTGATGGCCCGCTCGATCACGGGGATATGTTCGGGATGATCCAGCGTGTCGATATAGAAGAGGGGCAGCACCATATCGCAGAGGGTCTGCCGCTCCCCCGGCCCCGCGCCCGGCGCCGTAGTCTCGACCAGCGCCAGCCCGTCCAACAGGTCGGCGGGATCGACGCTGGAGAACAGGTTCTGGACGGTCTCACGGGTGTCGTCGGCCATAATTCCTCCTCGAGCAGCATTTGTTGCGTCATTGTAGCGCAGGTTTGTGCAGCGGGCAATGTGACGGGTTGGGTGGGACGGGGTGTTTGATGAGAAAGGGCGCACGCCCACGCGGGCTCAATTGAGCCTAACGCAGGAGCCCCCGCCCGCAATGGCCGGAGGCCCCCGCCTGAACTGAATGTCGTTTAAGCTAGTGGTTCAGAGCTCAAGCGGTCGGCGTCGTCGTGCGCGGCGTGAAGATCGCGATCGCCGCGACGATCACCGCGATCGCGCCCACGATCACCTCTGACCAGAAAGCGCCCGGCAAGTAGACGAACGCCAACACCCACGGCGAGATAAAGGCCAGGATGCCCAGTATGCCGACCACCCACCAGATCCAGTGGCCGCGGTCCGGCACGAAGGGCCGGATGAACGAAAAGATGAGGATCAGGGCACCAAGAATCACGGCCGTCCAGAATGCCCGGCCGATCAGGGTATACTGCAGCACCCAGGGTGAGATCAAAAGCCACAACCCGGAGAGACCGGCCAGCCAGTAGGCCCAAGGCATCGGCCGATAGCCTGTCCCTCCAGGATTTCCACCATCGCCGCGATTATATACGCTCACATAGCACCTCCTGCTCAGTTTTATAGCCAATTAATAGCAATAATCTGGCCTTATAAATGTGTGGGCGAACCCAAATGCCAGATTATAAATATCATAACATTAAGACGGCAACTATGGGGTCGGTCGCCAACTATCGACGGCTAGGGCTCATCCAGGTTAGGCCGTTCGCGACGTGCCGGACACTTCCCGGTACAACTGCTCGTACTGGGCGTAGGTCTCAGCGCTGCCGCGACCGAGCGCAATCGACCGGCTGGCAGCGCCCATGGCCGGCCACCGCTCGGGCTGGCGCATGAAGCTGAGCATCTGCCGAGCGGCGTCGGCTTCATCGCCCGGCGCGAAGAGCAAGCCGTTGACTCCCTCGCTCACGAGCTCGGGCAAGGCGCGCGCGTTCGCCGCCAGCACGGGCCGGCCCGAGGCCATCGCCTCCAGCGTGGCGATGCTCTCCAGCTCGACCGTGCTCGGCATGGTGAAGAGATCGATGCTCGCCAGGAGGTCCGGCAGCTCTGTGGATGGCACGTAGCCCGGAAAGGCGACGCGCTGCGTCAAGCCCAGCCGGCGGGCCAGCTTTTGCAGCGCAGGCAGGCAGTCTCCCCGGCCGGCGACGATCAATTGGTGGCCGCCCGGCTTCGCCGCCAGGGCCAGCGCTCGCAGCAGCACGTCGAGGCTCTTGTCGGCCTGCACCCGGCCGACGTAGAGCATCAGCGGCCCCTCCCCCGCCAGCTTGTAGCGCGCACAGAGGACTGCCCGGTCGACGGCCTCCCTGGGCGCGAAGCGCGCCAGGTCCACGCCTGAGGAGATCACCCGCACGGGCGGTTTCAGTCCCTGGGCGCTCAGGATCGTAGCCCCCGCCGCGAAGGGGTGGTCACCACGTCGACGGCATTGAACACTGCCAGGGCCTGGTCCCACATGATGCGCCGGACGGCAGGCGCCACCAGTCGGAACGGTGCGACCTGCGAGATGATGTTTTCGGGCAAAAAGTTGTTGGTACCGACCAGCGGCAGGTGCCGGCGGCGGGCGGCGGACAGAACGCTGCGGCAGAGGGGATAGTGGTCCTGCAGGTGGACCAGCTCCGGGCGGAACCGGGAGAACGCCTGCTCGACCGCAGGTCCCGGGCGGACGGTGACGAAGACGTCGGCGCCGATGGGGATGGCGCCGACGGCTTGCAGGTCGACCCCGTCCTGGCGGGCCCGGTACGCCTGGCCGCGCTCGGAAGGCGCGAGCACCAGCACCTCGTGGCCCCTGCGGGCCAGCCCGGCCGCCAGGTTGGCGGTGAAGACCGCAGCACCGTTAAGATTGGCGCGGTAGTTCTGCGTGGCGATCAGGATTCGCATGAGCTCAACCTCGGATCCGGCCCGAGACTGGTGTCGGGGCTTTGCCCTGGAACCCGATACAAGCTGCCGGGTACTGCTTTGCCGGCCGGGGCCCTGGTGACGTCCTGCGAAGGGGGTCACTCCGTCGCGCTCTCCGCGTTGCCGCCAGGGGCCCGGTCTGCCTGGCCACCCCCGAAGACTCGCACGCGACGCGCGAAAAATGCTCCCGCCAGCAGCGGCAGCCAGTAGTTCAAGCCGCGGAACAGCAGGATCACGGCGATCGCCTTGGCGCTCGGCACGCCCAGCGATGTGTAGACCAACGCCATCACTCCCTCGGTCGCGGCCAGGCCCTGCGGGACGATTGCTACCACGTAGAAGACGATGCCGAGGCCAAAGCCGGCAATCAGCGCGCCGGCGCTCACTTGCTGCTGCAGGGCCACGAACAGGAAGTACAGTCCGACTGCGTTGAGCGCATGCAGCATCAGGCCCAGCGTGAAGGCCATGAGCAACAGGCGGTGGTGCTGGGAAACCGCGCGGACGGCGGCCTTCGCCTCGCCGGCGGTGCGCTCCGCCCATCCGGCCGCGATCCATTCCTTGTGGCGCAGCCGGAGGCTCAAGCGATTGACCCACTGCTGCAGCCCGGCCAATAGTTGGGTTAGCCCGGCTGGACGCCACCAGGCTGCGAGCAGGGCGGCCAGAAAGAACAGAATTCCCAGCGTGTAGATAACGGGCCCTGCCACCTCAAAGCCCCGCAGTTGGTGTCTGAAAGCCAGGTAGACCAGGCCGTAGGCCAGAAAGGGCAGCAGGGCTGCCATGTCTATCATCAACTGCAGGAGGATGCCGACGGCCGTGCGCGCGCCCGAGCGCTGACGGCGGTTCGCCTCGTCGATCCAGACCGCGCCGCCGGCGGCACCGCCCGAGGGAGCGATCGCGTTGACGAAGAGGCTGGCCATGAAAGTCGGCAGTATCTCATGCCAGCGGCTGGTCACTTCGACGCTGGCCAGCGCCAACTTGAACAACCAGGCGTAGGCGGCGAAATATGCGACGTGGATGATCGCGGCGACCAGAACCCACCGCCAGCTAGCCGCTGCCAGCGTGCTCCCCAGCTTCTCCAGACTGGTGAAGCGGGTGATCACAAGCAGCAACAGGGCCAACAGCAGCACCCACAAAAGCCAGCGGCGTTTCATAGCGTCTGACTCACGTGCACGGGCTTTGTTCCTCCTCGCGGGAGAATAGTGGCGCCCCGGCCAGGATGCTGTCATAAACGTTACGAAGGGTGCTTGTGTGGACCCGGAAGAGGGGTCGGGGCGACGCGGTCGCCCCGCGCGGCGTGGCAGAAGCAGAACCGCCGGCAGGCAAGACACAGGGGGCCGGCGCACAGAGATGCGAGCAGCAAGCCTGCTCGCATCTCTTACAGCTAGATAGTCAGGCTATCAGAACTGGTTCTTAGGCGCCTGGAAGCCGGTCTTGACGGCCTCGTCCACTTGGTCCCAGCTCACGTTGGGGTTCGTTTCTTCCCAGCGACGCTCAGCCTCGGGCTCCACCTGGTTCCAGTCGCTGTTCTGGTAGCGCGCTGTCGTCCCGAGATTGTAGCCGTACTGATAAGCCGGCCGATACTGGTCGTAACTTGCATTCGATCCGCGGTAACGCTGGTCGAAGTGCTTCCGGAAGCGGTCGTCATAGGCATCGAAGTCCCGCCCCTTGACCTGCTTGCCCTGCGTTCCGAGTTTCTCGGTGTCCACGTGCGTCTGGCGCACCGTGTCCTTGACTTTCTGCTGCTCGGTGTCGACGTCCTTATGGATGACGACCTCTTCGGTCACCCGGGCCTGCTTGTCCACATCCGCCTCCTCGGTGACCACCGGAATGCGGATGGTCCGCTCCTTGAACGCGTCCATGTCCTCCTGCGTGGCCGGACGGTCCACCTTGCGGCGCTCGACGTCCACCTTCTCTTTGCGCAGATTCACCGTCTTCTCGACCGGCTCCTCCGTGACATAGGTGCGGACCCGGATGCCGCCCGTGCCAACCTGGCGTTTGTTGACCTGGAGCTGCTCATCGACTTTCGGCACTACCGTACGCTGCTGGTCGAGCTCCTCTTCGGTCAGCGCCGGGGCCTCGGCGCTGAAGTTATGCCAGTTCTCGTTTGTCTTCCAGTAGTCGGCGCGACCGTGGATGTTGACCGGGTCATGCTTCTGCATGATGTCCGCGGCTTTCTCGCCGCGGTCGTCAGAAGTGGCGAGCGACAGCAGCGTGCCGCCGCGGCGAACACCTTCGGCGTAGAAGTTGGCGTCGTCCCGAGGGACTCCGATGTTGATCAGGGCGTCGACGAAGGTCCCTTGCATGCCCTGGTTCCGGGTGGTGCCGGTTGCACCCGTGCCCGTCGTGTGATACTCGGTGCCCGGCGCGCCATACTCTGCACCGGTCGGGGTCGCCCCCATGCCGGTCGCACCGTACTCGCCTCCGGTCGGGGTCACGCCCGTACCCGTCACGCCGGTGCCGGTTACGCCTGTGCCCCGCACGCCGTATTCCGTATCGGCCGGGTTCCCGGTCTCGCCGACGGTCCTGTAGCCGGTCTCGGTTCCCTCGGCGCCCGTGTAGGGCTCGTTGGCGCGGCCGGCCCGGTTCTCGATCCGATCGGCAAGAGGACCGCTCGCCATTGCCGAGCCGATGCCGCGGATGTTTATCTGCCGGAAGCGGCCCATGCCCTGGATGGCGTTGGTGTTGTCCGCGGTCGCAAAATCACCTCTGATGTTGTTGGCCACGATGCTCATTTTGCCCGTGTCGAAGCCGTTGTTGCTCAGATCGTTGGCAGCATCACGAGCTCGCGCATAATGGTCATAGAGAGCAATGACTGTTTTGGACACTAATACACCTCCTGTATGTATCGTCTTTTGTTGTCTGCGGTGCCCCCGGTGCGAGAATGCCGCGGAAGCGGCTGCGTCACCGGAGAGTGGCTCGTGCATCGCACGCACCACCGCAGTTGTCTAATAATATGACAATTATCTGCGTGCTTCGTGGAAGCCTGCCAACAAACGCAACTGTGATCGCGCCGTGGCCGGTAACTACGTGGCTGGCGCGACAACCACACACTTGTCATTGTGAACACCCCTTCCCCAGAAAATCCTGCCGCAGCCCAGATTTCGAGTTGCTGAATCCAGTGACCACCCCTTGACAAGCCCTGTCGGCAGTGCTACCCTTTTGTCGGTTGCGAAACCGGTTTCGCAGCCGCCGTCAGGGTGGGGGGTGCAAGCGTTCGAGGCAGGCTGGATCAATTGAAACGAGCCACAATCAGCGACGTCGCCCGGCGAGCGGGCGTGTCCAAGGGCACCGTCTCGCATGTCATCAATGCAACCCGCTTCGTCGAGGAGTTGACGAAGCAGCGCGTGCTCGATGCGATCGCCGAATTGGGCTACCGGCCCAGCTCGGCCGCCCGCAGCCTAACAACCAACCAGACGCATACCGTCGGTGTGCTCGTGTCTGACACCTCCAACAGCTTTTACGCCGAGGTGTTGCTCGGCATCGAAGCCGCGCTGCGGCCGGCGGGGTATGGCCTGATTGTCTGCAACACCGCAGAAACGCGCGAACTTGAACTGGGGGCGCTCGACTTGCTGCTCTCACAGCGCGTCGACGGGATGGTGATGGCCGGAGCGACCGGCCACTGGGACCCGCTGCAGCGCGCCGAGGCCGAGCAACTGCCTCTTGTCTTTGTGGACCGCGAGTTCGAGGGGCTCACGGGACCATTCGTCGGCATCGATAATGAACGGGCGGGATACATCGGAACACGCCACCTGATCGAAGCCGGCCATCGCGATCTGGGCCTCGTGGTGGGCTTTACGCCCGCCTCGGCCATGCGAGGCCGCGTGGCCGGCTTCTTGCGGGCGATGGCCGAGCGCAATCTGAGGGTGTCTGACGAATGGATGATGTACTGCCAGTCGCAGGTCGATCCGGCGCGTGAGGCAGTGAAGCAGGTTTTCGCCACCCGTGATCACCCGACCGCGCTTCTGGTGCTCAACAACGTCATGATGCTAGGCGTCATGCGCGGCCTTCGGGACCTGCACCTGCGCTGCCCGGAGGATGTGTCACTGGTGGGCTTTGACGACAATCCGTGGTGGGAGATGAGCGCGCCCCCCCTGACCGCCGTCTATCAACCTAGCCGGTGCCTGGGGCGCGAGGCGGGCGAGCTCCTGCTCGCCATCATGCGGGGTGCGGAACTGCCCGCGCGGCGAATCATCCTGCCGTGCGAACTCATCCCGCGCCAATCGGTGGCCCCGCCGGCGAGTGGCGGAGCGGTGGCCGGCCGTGACGCGGCCGCCGTTCGGATGGATGATTGCCATCGGAAGGAAGGAGGTTGCCAGGCAGGATAGCGGTTTCCGTTCTAGGTCGGCACGCATGGGTTCAACGCTCCATCGGTGGTTCGTTACCTTGCCTTCCGGCAGCGACGAACAGGTCAGGGAAAGGGAGGACTTCTTATGCAACGCAGATCCATCGCCGTGATCGGCATCCTTGTGGTCACGCTCTTGTTGAGCGCGGGCTGTGCCCAGCCCGCCCCCGGCGGCCCCGCACCCGCCGCTCCCGCGCCCGCCGCTCCCGCACCCGCCGCTGCGGCGCGGCGGCGACGACGGCTCCGGCGGCGGCAGCACCGGCGGGCACCTTCGTCAAGAAGGAGCCGGTGAAGATCGGTTACTCGGTGTACGACATGCAGCAGCCCTACTGGCAGAGCTATGCCAAGGGCATCCAGGACGCCTCGACGAAGGCGGGTTACGGCTTCGTGCTCTCGGATGAGAAGAGCAGCCAGCAGACCGAGGTCTCGGGCAGCATGGACCTGATCAACCAGGGCATCAGCGCCCTGGTGGTCTCACCCGTGCAGCCGCCGGCCCTGCCGGCGATCATCGACGCCGCCCACCAGGCCAAGATTCCGGTCATCATCGGCGATGTCGGCGTCGCCGGCAACTACGATGCCTTCGTGCTGTCCGACAACGAGGGCGGTGGCAAGCAGGCCGCCGACTACATGTATAACGCCCTCAAGGACAAGCCCGGCACCAAGGAAATCCTGGTCATCGAGCTGCACCCCGGCTCCGCCGTTGGCCAGTTGCGCGCCAAGGGCTTCACCGATGAACTGAGCAAGTACTCCGACTTCAAGGTCGTCGCTTCGCTCAACGGTAACGACACGGTCCAGGGCGGCTACCAGGCCACCCAGGACACCCTCTCGGCCCACCCGCAGCTCGCCGGCATCTACGCCACCAACGACCCTGAGGCCGAAGGCGCCGTCCAGGCCCTCAAGGCCGCCAACAAGAACGGCGTCAAAGACGTCACGGTCGTCGGCTTCAACGGCGACCCGCCCGCCCTCGACCTCATCAAATCCGGCGACATGGCTGCCACCATCCGCCAGGACCCCTACGGCCAGGGCCAAAAGGCCGTCGAGATCGCCACTGCCCTCATGAACGGCCAGCCGGTGCAGTTCTCCGATCCCGCCACCAAGTCAGTCTTCTTCCCCGTCGCCGTCATCGACAGCGCGAACGTCGATCAGTACCTTAGCGGACAGCCCGCTCCCGCGGCGGCACCGACGGCAGCGGCACCGGCGGCGACGACGGCTCCGGCGGCGGCAGCACCGGCGGGCACCTTCGTCAAGAAGGAGCCGGTGAAGATCGGTTACTCGGTGTACGACATGCAGCAGCCCTACTGGCAGAGCTATGCCAAGGGCATCCAGGACGCCTCGACGAAGGCGGGTTACGGCTTCGTGCTCTCGGATGAGAAGAGCAGCCAGCAGACCGAGGTCTCGGGCAGCATGGACCTGATCAACCAGGGCATCAGCGCCCTGGTGGTCTCACCCGTGCAGCCGCCGGCCCTGCCGGCGATCATCGACGCCGCCCACCAGGCCAAGATTCCGGTCATCATCGGCGATGTCGGCGTCGCCGGCAACTACGATGCCTTCGTGCTGTCCGACAACGAGGGCGGTGGCAAGCAGGCCGCCGACTACATGTATAACGCCCTCAAGGACAAGCCCGGCACCAAGGAAATCCTGGTCATCGAGCTGCACCCCGGCTCCGCCGTTGGCCAGTTGCGCGCCAAGGGCTTCACCGATGAACTGAGCAAGTACTCCGACTTCAAGGTCGTCGCTTCGCTCAACGGTAACGACACGGTCCAGGGCGGCTACCAGGCCACCCAGGACACCCTCTCGGCCCACCCGCAGCTCGCCGGCATCTACGCCACCAACGACCCTGAGGCCGAAGGCGCCGTCCAGGCCCTCAAGGCCGCCAACAAGAACGGCGTCAAAGACGTCACGGTCGTCGGCTTCAACGGCGACCCGCCCGCCCTCGACCTCATCAAATCCGGCGACATGGCTGCCACCATCCGCCAGGACCCCTACGGCCAGGGCCAAAAGGCCGTCGAGATCGCCACTGCCCTCATGAACGGCCAGCCGGTGCAGTTCTCCGATCCCGCCACCAAGTCAGTCTTCTTCCCCGTCGCCGTCATCGACAGCGCGAACGTCGATCAGTACATGACCAAGTAGAAACGGCTGCGGGCCTCTCCGGCAAGTTGTCCGCCGGAGAGGCCCCTTGCGCATCCTGGGAAGGGAACATGGAACCCATTCTCGTCGCTCGGCAAGTCTCGAAGCAGTTCCCCGGCGTCAAGGCGCTCGATGGGGTGGACTTTGAGCTCGTGCCCGGCGAGGTGCATGCGCTGGTCGGCGAGAACGGCGCGGGGAAAAGCACGCTGATCAAGATCTTCGGTGGACTGCTGAGTCCCACGTCGGGCACCTTGTTGCTCAACGGTCACGAGGTCCATTTCGATAATCCGCAGCAGTCGCAGTCGGCCGGCATCAGCGTGATCACGCAGGAGTTCAACCTCGTGCCGCAGCTCACGGTGGCCGAGAACATCTTTCTCGGCCGCGAGCCCCGGCGGGCCGGGGGATTGATCGATTGGAGCGCCGTCCGGCGCCGCGCCGCGACCCTGCTCGACGACTTGGGCGTGCACGTGCCTGCCAACCAGCGGATCGAGTACCTCGGCGTGGGTGACCAGCAGCTGGTGGAAATTGCCAAGGCGCTGTCACGCGAGTTCCGCGTGATCATCATGGACGAGCCAACGGCCGCGCTGAATGCGGCGGAGGTCGATCGGCTGTTTGCCATTATCCAGAGCCTGCGCCAGCGCGGCATCGCTGTGCTATACGTCTCTCATCGCTTGAACGAGATCTTCCGCATTGCGGACCGCGTCACAGTATTGCGCGACGGCAAACACGTGGCCACACGGCCGCTCCACGAGCTCAGCGAGAGCGCCATCATCACGCTGATGCTCGGTCGCGAGCTGGCCGGCTTCACCACCCAGCATGAAGACGTGGCCGAGGCTCAAACGCCGGCGCTGGCCGTGCGGGATCTCAGCGCGGCCGGCGCGTTGGAAGGCGTCTCCCTCGAGCTGCGCTACGGCGAAGTGTTGGGCTGCGCCGGGCTGATCGGCTCGGGCCGCTCTGAGCTTATGCGCGTGCTGGTGGGCTTACGGCCGCGCTCAGGGGGAGAGATCCTCGTCGACGGCAAGCCCGTGTCCTTCCACGGCTCCGCCGAGGCGTTGCAGGCGGGCATTTTCATGCTGCCCGAAGACCGCAAGACTGAAGGCATTTTTCCCCACCTCACCGTCGAGGAGAATCTGGTCATCAACGCCCCTCAGCAGGGTAGCCGGGCCGGCATGTTCATCGACCAGAAAGCCGAGCGCCACGCCTACGACCGGGTTCGCGAAACGCTGGCGATCCGTGCGCCGGCGCCGACCACGGCCGTGACGGCCTTGAGCGGCGGTAACCAGCAAAAAGTCCTTCTCGGCCGCGCCCTGGTGACCCGCTCACGCATCGTCCTGCTCAACGAGCCGACACGTGGCGTGGACGTGGCCACGAAGCTGGAGATCCACGCCCTGATCCGCCACCTGGCCGGCGAAGGCCATGCGATCCTGGTCAGTTCCTCAGATGTCCCCGAGCTGGTCAACGTCAGCGACCGCTGCCTCGTCCTGACTGGCGGGCACGTTGCCAGGGTGCTCAAGGGCAAACAGATCACCGAGGATAACATCGTGGCGGAGGCGATGGGTCACGTGGACGAGCCGAACACGCACGCGCGGAGGGAGATCCCAAATGTCTGAACGTGTAAGCCCACTGAGGACGGGGGCCGCCGCCCGGCGCATGCCGGCTGCCATTCGCTTTTTTCAGGTTTTCGAGAGCCTGGGCGTGCTCGTCATGCTGGCTGTGGTGCTCGTCGTGGCCTCGCTGCTCGCGCCCGGCTTTTTCACGCTCACTAACCTCAACAACCTGGTCATCACGGCGTCCATCACCGCTGTCTCCGGAATGGGCATGACCTTTGCGATCGCCATGGGCGCGTTTGACCTCTCGGTTGGCTCGACCCAGGCGCTGACGGCTATCATCGCCGCGACCTTACTGGGTATCACGAACGTGTCGCTGGCGATCCTGGGTGCGCTCCTTGGCGGCGCCATCATCGGGTTGATCAATGGCCTGATCATCACCCGCTTGCGAGTGCCGGCCTTCGTCGCGACCTTGGGAATGATGAGCGTCATCCGCGGGGCCGCGTTGCTTTACACCCAGGGTCAATCCGTGATGATCACCACCCACAGGGATTTCGCGCTGCTGAACAACGGCAAGCTGCTAGGCATCGTGCCCATCCCCTTTCTCGTCGCCCTGCTGGCGCTGGCCGGCCTGTACATCTTGTTGCAGGACACGCGCTTCGGCCGGCACGTGTGCGCAGTGGGCGGTAACGAGCAGGCCGCGATCGTATCCGGCCTCAATGTCAGCCACATCACGGTCCTGGTGTTCATGCTGGTCGGCATGACGGCTGCGCTCTCAGGCGTCATGCTCAGCTCGAAACTGCTGATCGTCGACGGCACGCTCGGCGCCGGCTTTGAGCTGCAGGCGATCGCCATCAGCGTGCTCGGCGGCACGAGCCTGTCCGGCGGCACGGGCAACATGGTCGGCACTTTCCTGGCCGCCTTGCTCCTGGCCGCGATCGCCGGCGCCCTCAACATCCTCAACGTCCCGTCGTTCTACCAGTACCTGGCGCTGGGCCTGCTACTGATCTTTGCCCTGGCCCTCGATACCGTGCGGCGCTCGATCATCAGCCGCGCGGTTGCCGGCGCCCGCTGAGGAGACACCATGGCCACCCTTGCCAAGACTGACGGAACGAACATCCGCAACAACTCGTTAGCCGCTTTCATTGGCCAGTATTTTATCCAGTTTCTGCTGCTGCTGGCGGTGATCATCCTGGCCGCGGCCAACCCGCATTTCCGGCAGCTCAGCAACCTGCGCAACGTTCTGCTGCAGGCGTCCTTTGCGGGCATCAGTGCGGCCGGGATGACGCTGCTGATGATCACCGGCGCCTTCGATCTATCGGTGGCCGGCCTGCTTGGGCTGTGCGGCGTGGCCCTGGCGCTGCTGCTCCCCGCCGACGGCGTGCTTGGCATCGTGCCCGCGGTCCTCGCCGTTCTGGTGCTCGGCAGCCTGTTAGGGCTGGTGAACGGTATCGTGGTGACCAAGGCACGCATCCCGGCGTTCATCGCTACGCTGGGCACGATGAACGTATACCTGGCGTTGGGCTTCATGCTGACGAACGCGCAAGTCGTCCCGGTCATGAATTCCGCCTACCGCACGCTCGGGACGGGCGTCTTGCTCGGGCTGCCCGTGCCCTTCCTCGTCATGATCGTCGTCTACCTGATCGCCTACGCGATCCTGAAGTACGCCACCTACGGGCGTTTCATGCGGGCCGTGGGCAGCAACGAGACCGCCAGCCGGACGGCAGGCCTGCCCGTGGACCGTGTACGCATCGTGGCCTTTGTCCTGGTCGGCCTGTTCACCGGGCTGGCAGGTCTGCTGCTGACGGCCCTGTTATCGTCGGCCAACGCCATCATGGCCACCGGCTTTGAGCTGAATGTCATCGCGGTCGTGGTCGTCGGTGGCTCCAGCCTGACCGGCGGCCGCGGCACGCTGTTCGGATCTTTCACGGGCGCACTGCTGTTCAGCCTGATCAACAATGCGCTCAATATGTTCGGTGTTGGGGCGTACTGGCAGTATGTGGCGGTCGGCCTGGTGCTGATCATCGCGCTCGGCATCGAAGCGGGGCGCAAACGCCTGATGGGCGCCGCCCGCCTATAGGCCGGCCGTCTGCCTGGGTTCCACGCGCCTTCTGCATCCCTGGCAAGCGCCTCAAGCTGCATCCCGACCATCTCTACCTCTTCGGCGCGCACCACTGCCCGGTCCTCGCTGCGCATGAAGCCTCTACAGGCCCAGCATGTACTGGAACACGATGTCGTCGATATCGGGCAGGCCCTCGTGGCCAAAGTCGGGATAGATGACGAGCGATTTGTCGGCGACGATCTTGTTGTAGGCGGCGAACTGGCTGGAGGGCGGGCAGATGGTGTCCATCAGGCCGACCGCCATCAGCGTCTGGGCGCAGATGCGCGGCGCGAGGTGCTGGACGTCGACGTAGCCCAGGCGGGTGAAGACGGCTTCTTCCTGCTCGTGACGTGGGTCGAAGCGGCGGAACCACTCTCGCAGCTCGTTGTAGGCATCCCTGGCCAGGTCGATCTCCCACACCCGGCGGAAGTCGCTCAGGAACGGGAAGATCGGCGCGGCGCGGCGGATGCGCGGTTCCAGCGCGGCGCATGCCAACGTCAGGCCGCCGCCCTGGCTGCCGCCGGTGGCGCCAACGCGTTCGGGGTCGACGCCGGGCATCTCCATCACGATGCGCGCCAGCTCGGCCGTGTCCAGGAAGATCGAGCGGTAGAGCAGCTTCTCTGGTGCGTCGGCCAGGCCGCGCACGATGTGGCCGTCTTTCGTATAGCCCAGAACCGCTCCGTTGTCCTCCGACAGGCCGCCTTGCCCGCGACAATCCAAGGCTGCGACCGTGTAGCCCGCGGCGACGTAGCCCAGCTTGTCAGACCATTCCCCGGCGCTGGCCGTATAGCCGTGGAACATGAGCACGGCCGGACCTCGCCCGTTCGCCTGGCGAGGACGAAGCAACTTGGCATGGATGCGCGCCCCGCCGACGCCGGTGAAGAAGAGGTCCAGGCACTCGGCGAAGGCCGTCTGAAAGGTGGCCGGCACCAGCTCGAGGCGCGGATCGACGGCGTCGAGTTCGGCAAGGGCGGCCGCCCAATACGTATCGTGGTCGGCCGGGCGCGGATTGCTGCCCGGGTAGGAATAGAGTTGCTCCAGGGGCATATCGAACATGAGTGGCATCGGAATTCTCCTTGGCGCGGTAATGGGTCGGGCTGCCGGCACGTGCGTGCGGCGGCCACATGATAACATGCTTTCTGCAGGGTGCCCGAAGGGTTATGCCCCCGATGCGTTCCCGTCGCGACCATAGGAATAGACGGGTCGGGCACCGGCTTGTTGCCTCGAGGCCGCGATCGTCGAGAGATTGGCCGGAAGAGATGGACAACCAATTAGTTGGCTGGAGTAGCCTTTCACGAAGCGAGTACGTATGCAGGGGAGGGATCAAAGATACGCATTTGTTACGATGACACGCCCGGCTCTCTGTCGTATGCTTCCCGCCGACAATCAGTGGAGGCTATGGCATGTACGATCAGTTAATGCTGGATGTTCGGGCAGAGGAGTACAGGCAGGGACGGATGCGGGATGCCGAGCTCGACCGGCTTCTGCTGGAGGGCCGCACGGCGAGGCCGAGCCTTGCGGCAGCCTTGCATCGCGTGGCGAGCCGGCTGGCATGCCTGCTGGGCGCCTTGCGTTATCGCTGGCTGACCCGGCGCGGCCTTGCTCCGCTTGGCGAACCGTGCTCCTAGCCTGAAGGCCCACTGAGAGCAGTTGGCTGCCGGCAGATTGCCGCCAGCATCGCCCTGGCCGGGGCCGCTCGGCGGGGCGCCGGCCAGGGCCAGATATGGTGCGAGCAGGGCCTTCCTAGCCTTCTGACGGCCGGGCCGCCCTCGACCTGCGTCGGCTCCCTTCCCGCCCGCGCCCCGAGGACGGCAGGCCGCTCGCCTGGCGGCGCACGGGGCCACGCGAATGGACACGATCGCCCCCCGCTGCTAGAATGCCCCTTCGTGACTGAAGCCTCGATGATCTCCACGCTCAAGGACTTGCGCGGCAATGTGCGGGGGTGTGTTTACACCGAGCCCATCTGGGGCATCCCGTACAATCTGTTCGCGCCCTACGTGTCGGTTTACATGCTCGCGCTCGGCCTGACCGACGGGCAGATCGGGCTGGTGACCAGCGTCGGGCTGGTCTTCCAGATCCTGTGGGCCTGGATGAGCGGCGCCATCACCGATAAGTTGGGACGCAAGCGCACCACGCTGATCACCGATCTGCTCTCGTGGTCGGTGCCCTGCTTCATCTGGGCTATCTCGCGTAACTTCAACTACTTCCTGGTGGCGGCGATCTTCAACAGCGTCTGGCGCGTCTCGATGAACTCGTGGAACTGCCTGCTGGTCGAAGACACCGACCCGGCGCTGCTGGTGCCGGTCTACTCGTGGATCTACATCTCAGGGCTGGTGGCGGCCTTCGTCGCGCCCTTCGGCGGGCTGTTGATCGCCCGTTTCGGCCTGGTGCCCACGGTGCGCGCGCTCTTCGTGCTCGCTTTCGTCATGATGACCGCCAAGTTCGTGATCATGAACCAGTTGGTCAGCGAGACCGAGCAGGGCCGGGTGCGCATGCGGGAGACGCGCGGCAAGAGCCTGCACGCCGTTCTACTCGAGTCACGCGGTGTGCTCGGGCGGATCCTGCGCTCTCCGGTGCTCCTGCCGACCATTGGGCTGATGGCGTTCGTCAGCATCGGGCAGACGATCCGCAGCACTTTTTGGTCGATCCTCGTCGTGGAGAAGCTGAGAGGCCCCGATTCTGCTCTGGCCCTCTTCTTCTCGGGGCGCTCGATCGCCATGCTGCTGGTCTATTTCCTGATCATGCCCCGCCTGCGGCGAGTGGACGTGCGCAAGTCGATGACCTGGGGCTTCGTCGGGCTGGTGGTCAGCCAGGTCGTCCTCGTGCTGACGCCGCCCGGCGACTTTGTCATGTTGGCGCTCTCGACCCTGATCGAGGCGGTCTCTTTCCCGATCGCAAGCACGCTCCTGGACACGTTGATAGTCCTCGTCGTCGACCCGCGGGAACGGGCTCGCATCATGGCCCTGGTGTACGTGATGGTGATCCTCTTCACCTCGCCTTTTGGCTGGATTGCCGGGGCGCTCTCGCAAGTCGACCGGCTGTGGCCGTTCGTCCTGAACCTGGTCCTCTTCGTGGCTGCGGCCGGGCTGGCCTGGGTGCTTAGCCGGCGGGCGCAGGGCGAGACGGCCGGCGGGGAAGCCAGGGAAGGGACCGCGCCGGGCGCGTGAGCCGCCGGCCCGAGCACCGAGACCGTGGCCGGCAGCCGGGCGGCCAAGACGAACCCACGCGCCGGTCTACCTCCGCCTGTGACAAAAAGCACTTGCGGGTCCGGGTTCTATCTGCTATGATCGTTTGGTGAGCCCGATTACTATTGCCCGCCGGGCTGCGCGCACTCCCTTCAGTGGAGGACGAAGGCATGACAGCGACCTACTGCAGCGCCCACGGGCACCCCGCCGCACACGGCTTTCCTCTACCCTCTTATAGCCATCGCCTGATCGGCAGCCTGTCGGCGCAGGGCCATTCTGCCAAGGCCGCGGCCGGACCGGGTCCGGCGCAGCTCGCTTCCAGGAGTTATCCCATGATGTATGTCGATCCAGACAGTTCAGCGGAGCCGGCCCTTTCCGGCGATCCCCGGCCCGCCGAGCGGCCGGCAATGACGAGCATGAGCGGCCCGACGAGCCGGGTGGGCCGTTGGGTGAGCGCGGAGGAGGCGGTGCGCGCCGTCAAGTCGGGCGACACCGTCGTGATGGGCCACGCCTGCGGCGAGGCCCAGACTCTCATGAGCGCCCTGGTGGCACGCGCCGGAGAGCTGCGCGACGTGCGCATCGTGAGCGTGCTGGTCATGGGTGAGGCCGCCTTCATGCGCCCGGAGTACGCCCGCAGTTTCCGTCACCTGTCGTTGTTTGCCGGCGGCAAGACACGCGCCGCGATCAACGAGGGCCGGGCGGACTTCATGCCCTGCTTCTTCAACCAGGTGCCTTCCCTGCTGGGAACGCACGTCCCGGTCGACGTGGCGTTGGTGACGGTGTCAGAGCCGGACGAGCGCGGGTACTGCAGCCTGGGGGTGGCGGTCGACTACACGATGCGGGCAGTCGAGGTGGCGCGCACGGTGATCGCCGAGGTAAATCCGTTCATGCCGCGTATCCCGGGCGACTGCATGGTCCACCTGACGGACGTCGACTACCTGGTTCATACAAACCGGCCCATCATCGAGCTGCCGCGCGCCGTGGCCGCGGAGGATGAACGACTGGCGGGTGAGAACGTCGCCGCGCTGGTCGAGGACGGGGACACGCTCCAGGTGGGGATCGGCGCCATGCCCGAGGTGGTGTGCCGCCGCTTGACCGACCGCCGCGACCTGGGTGTGCACTCGGAGATGGTCTCGGACGGCATCATGGAGCTGGTGGAATGTGGGGCGATCACCGGGGCGCGCAAGACGCTGCACCCCGGCAAGATCATCGCCACCTTCGTGATGGGCTCGCGCAAGCTCTACGATTGGCTGCACGACAACCCGTTGATGGAGATGCACCCGGTCAGTTACACCAACGATCCGTCGGTCATCGCCCGCAACCGGAACATGCTGGCGGTGAACGGGGCCCTGGAGGTCGACCTGCTGGGCCAGGTCTGTGCGGACATGCTGGGCCCCATGCAGTACAGCGGGGTCGGTGGCCAGGTAGATTATGTGCGCGGCGCCCGCCTGTCGGAAGGCGGCAAGGCCGTGATCGTGCTCACCAGCACCGCGCGTGATGGGCAGGTCTCGCGCATCGTGCCCACCCTCAAGCCGGGGGCCGGGGTGACGACCTCGCGCAACGACGTCGACTACCTGGTCACCGAGTACGGCGTCGCCCAGCTCCACGGCAAGACCGTCCGCCAGCGCATGCAAGCCCTGATCGAGATCGCCCACCCCAAGTTCCGCGAGGACCTGAGCCGGCAGGCGTACGACATGTACCGTGTGTGCTGAGATGTCTGGTCGGTGCGCGACATGGGGTGCGGCTCCCGCCGGCCAGGGGAGGGCGTGGCACCCCCACCAATTTGGCGGGTCAACCGGCATGCGTGCCCGTGGCCAGACGTCCGGTGGGTCAGGTCACGGGATGGGGTGGGGCCAGCAGACTGGCCTTGGCCCCTACACCGGATCGGCGTGGCGGGGTGCTGGTTGGGCAGGGCCGGCGCGCCGGTCGACCATCAGCAGTCGAATACCGACCAGCAGAGGTCGTTTCGCAACCGCTGATCGTCGAGGATGAGCTCGCGAAGCGCATCCGGGAGCTGGTCGCGCTGCCAGCGGCACTCGAGCCTGCCGCTGCTCTCCTCCTGGCCTGGAGGGGCAGCCGCGCGCGCGGCCTTGATGGCGTAGGCTGCGGCGCCGAGCTCGTGGGCGGCGACGTGGGCGACCGCCGCCGCCTGACCGGCAGCATAGGCGGCATGGCGCGCCGCTCCGCGCAGATCCCTGGCGGCCGCCATGGCATGGCCGGCCGCCGTCCGGGATTGGGACATGCTGATCTCGCCACGCGCCCAGGCGCGGGCCTGCTCAATTGCGTGACGCGGCCGCTCGTCCGAGGGCTTGGCCGACTCGAAGAGGGGCAGGACGTGCTCCGCACAGTCGGCCGCCCAGGAGGCGAGAAGGTGATGGTCTGAGTCCGTGAGCGTGCCACCGCGGCGGATGGTGATGAAGCGAGGGTCGCGATCTTTGGGCAGGATCATGCTGCACCTTTCACGAACACAGATTTTGGCATTTTTGGTGATGCGACCTAACTGAGCCGCCATACGGCGGCAAAGAACGCCATGCGGTGTAGCCTGAATACTATAGGCCTCTCGGCTTAGGGTGCCGCAAGCAGGCATCTTCCCCCGGCCAGGGCTGCTATCAGCGGGCGCCACCTTTCTGCTGCCGGTTGTCGCGCAGAATCCGTCCTACGTCCTCGATGCTGAGGCCCAGGTTCTGGGCGATCTGCGCGACGTCTGCGCCGGCGTTATATTGCTGTAGGGCTTGCTTGCGCTGCTCTGCTCCGGTCTCCTTGCCAACGTGGCTCTCGGACGCAGCGCGCTTGGGCGGGCCGCCTGCCCATTCTTCCAGCAGGGTGCGTAGCACGTCTGATAGGGTGGTGTGCTCCGATGCTGCGCGGGCTTTGGCGCGCGCGATCACGTCCTCGTCAATCAGTACAGTTAGTCGGCTTTCGGCCATCTGAGCCCCCTTTCGTATGTTTACATGAACACAGACGCCTGCCCGGCGTTGCGCCGATCCTCCACACTGCAGCGTGCAAATCGCCTGCCGTATGGCGTCAGTCCACCTGCGGGGAGCCGGCGACAATTGCCGGCATCTGCAATCTGCCTCCAAGTATAACTCGCCGCCAATTGCCGTCAGTTACCCAGCACTTAGTCATTCTGAACATGCGGGATGAAACTGTCGTATAATTAGCCCTGGTGACACTATATGGAGGCTGCACGATGACCAAACTGATCTACTTTATGCCCACTTCGCTGGATGGCTTTATCGCGGGTGAAACGGACAACATGGATTGGTCGGCGCCGGACGAGGAGGTATTCGCTTTCATCAGCGATCTACACCGCCAGATTGGCACTTATCTCTATGGACGCAAGAATTACGAGACGATGGCGATTTGGGAAACGCCAGATCTCATTCCTGGCCGGACGCCGGCCATGATGGACTTCGGGCAGATCTGGCAAGCGGCCGATAAGATCGTCTATTCCAAATCGCTGCAGACCGTCTCTACGCCGAAGACGCGCCTCGAGCGGGAATTCGAACCGCAGGCGGTGCGCGACCTGAAGGCCCAATTGCCCCACGACATTTCGGTGGCCGGTCCGAACCTGGCCGCACAGGCGATCCGGGCCGGGCTCGTCGACGAGTATCATCTGCTCGTCGTGCCGGTTATGCTCGGCGGCGGCAAGCGGGTTCTGCCTGGCAACGTAGGCGCAAAGCTGGATCTCCTGGACGAGCGCCGTGTTGGTATGGGATGGGTCTATCTTCGCTATCGCACGCGGGCCTGACGGAGGCAGCGGTCATGCGATTACGACTACGATTACGATTATGACTACGATTACGAGCGCAACGGAACCTGTAACCTGTTTGCTCGTAGGTGAGGCCTGGTAACTGGGGCAGCGTGCAATCTTGCGGAACGACAGCGGTGCGGGCCGTCCATCGCTTCGTGCCTCCGAGATGAACCGCAACTTCTCCTAATTGGTTATCAGGGGAAGTTGACCAGATGAGAGTAGCAGAGAGCGGACCGCAGTCAACCGACCCGCGCGTGGCCTGCTTCCGGGACAAATGGCCCTTGCTGCGACTGACGTCGAGACCGTGCCCGAGATTACTTTTGGCAAGGACCCGGCTTATCATAATGACAGGCGAGAGATTGATACGGGAAAGGAGGCTGTATGAAACGGGACGTCGAATCGATGCCTTGTGGGAGGGGTACCACCTGAGGCAGTGCCTGCGCGCTGTCAGATCAACGGACAGGTTCGCGCTGTACACGGGGACTTGAGCTTTGCAGTTCGGTAGCACGATGATGCAGCAGCTGATCACCGGCCCACACCCATCTTCGGGTGATGGTCACTCTCCCCCTCTCACAGGCGCCCCTCCCCGGCAAGTTGCGTGAGTTCGACGGATGGCTGGCATTCGCAGCCACACTGCGACTGTGAGCGCTAGTGATTTGGCATTTCCGGCGCACGGCCCCTACCCGGTGATCCCGTATCTCAGGCGCGCCATCGCACCGAACGGATCTCGTTCCTCAGTGCAGTCGCCACTCAGGAATGAGATCGTCGCCTCGCGGTGAACTCGTGCGTGCTCGCGGTGCAGTGCCGTCGTGCGCGGTGATGGATCAGAAGACGACTGCCAGAAAGGAGAAACTAAGGAGATGACGGAAGGGAAATTGGTTCCTCGGTCTGCATTTGTGTCCCAGCGGCGCCTCGCCGCGGTGTGCCTGGCTATCGCAGGTGTCCTGTTCGTCCTATACCCTGCGCTCCGGCCCTTCTCCGATGAGGTATCGATGCAAGGTGCCCGAGCGTTCGCCTCCCCGTACTGGGTTCTCGCCCATACCCTGGCCATTCTGGGTTTCGTCCTCATGATATTGGGTTTGTGGGGCTGGCGAGTTTCGCTGCAGGCGACCCGCGTCGATCGCCTCGCGTTCTGGACATTGGTGATTAGTTGGCTCGGCGTCGGTCTGTTGCTGCCCTACTATGGGCTGGAAGCGTTCAGCGTGCATGCGGTTGGTCAGGCGGCTGTCAGCCAGAACAGCCCCGCGTTGATGTCCCTCGCCAACGACATCCGTACCGGACCTGCGCTCATCATGTTCGTCGTCGGTCTCCTGCTGCTGGCGGCCGGCGCTATCCTGGTAGCGGTGACCACCTGGCGATCGCACACGCTGCCCAGGTGGAGTGGCGTCCCTTTCGCAGCCTTTGCCCTGTTCATCCCGCAGTTCTTCGGCTCCCAACCAGTGCGCGTGGCCTATGGGCTCTTGGTGGCGGTGGGCTGCCTCTGGATCGCAGTCGATCTGTGGCGCTGGCGAAGTCCGACTATATACCAGGCCCAGCAGACAGGACAAATGGCTGCTTCGGCAAGGAGCAATGGCAGCGCCAAGCGAGCTCCAGCTGAGCAGGAACGAACCACTGAGAGATGAGCCATCCAGACATGCGACTGCTGTTGGTTGGGAAGGAGAGTTGTATGAAAGACCAGCGTAGCCACGGCGCGCCAGACCCGGGTATGCTCCATACCGTGCCGAGGGCAGTCATCGTAATCACGCTGTTCTCAATCGTTTGGGCCTTTGTGGGCAGCCAGGCCATCGGGGGAGAAGCGTTTCCGCTCTTGATGGCGCTCACCCTCTTGACATCCTTGCTCCTGCTCTATCTTGCCAGCCGAGTGCTGAAGCGAGCTGCCGGAGTGCCGGTAACGCAGCCCGTGAACCCGTTCCGCATCCCGGCCTACCGCTATTCGGTGATCTTCGAGGCGCTGCTGATCCCGGGGGCGATCATCCTGTTCAACCGGCTGGGCGAGGTCGCTTTGATCACTCCTGCGATCTCGGTGATCGTCGGCCTGCATTTCTTCGGCCTGGCCATCGCCTTCCGCGCCAAGGGTTCCCGGGCCTCCAGCGCTTATCTGGCGGTGGGGACCGCCATGATCCTGCTGCCAGTGCTGGCCGTCCTTTTTCTGCCGGCCTATGTCGGCGGCGGTGCATTGGGCCTGGCTCATCCGATCGCCGTGTGGACGGCCTTCGTGGGGTTGGGCTGCGCGCTCATCCTCTGGCTCGACGCCTGGTTCAACCTGGCACGCGTTCGGCGGCTGGCACAGAGCCTGATCTAGCGCCACTCCCTGTCGCCGGAGCGCGCCCGGTGGTGCGGCCACTGCCAGGCGGCGGGTGCATACGGGCCTCGGGACCCAGTTGCGCATCGCTGCCAGGCTTAGCCTACAGGCAAACACCGTGAAAGGAGCATGATAATGTGGCAAGCTGCCGTGCGTCATGCTGAATGGCAGCAGAGCAACCGGCAGGTCCTGGGAGAACCGGACGCCCGGGTGACCGGTCAGGTTGATTGGAGAAGGACCGGTGCCCGCCCGCAGGAGCAAGCGACGCGAGCCAACGCAAGCACGGAAGGGAGATAAGCCATGCAGACACTGTTTTTTGAACGGCCAGAAGGCATCCTGGCGTATGACGACTCGGGCGGCAGCGGAGAGCCCGTGCTGATGCTGCCGGGCATGGGTGCCCTGCGCAGTGAGTACCGCTACCTGGCGCCACAACTCGGCGCGGCCGGTTTCCGCGCGGTGACTGTCGACCTGCGCGGGCACGGCGAATCGAGCGTCCCGTGGCAGGCTTATGACATACCCTCGGTCGGCCGCGACATCCTGGCCTTGATTGAGCATCTGAACGCCGGTCCGGCCCACGTCATCGCGACCTCCTTCTCGCCGGGCGCCGCGGTGTGGGCGGCTGCTGAACGGCCGGAGGCCATCCGCTCGCTGGTGCTGGTCGGCGCCTTTGTCCGGCCGGCCAAGATGAGCGCCTTCATGAGCGCAGGCGCCTGGCTGATGATGCACAATCCATGGCGGGTGCGCGCGTGGGGCATGTACTACGGCACATTGTACCCGTCAAACAAACCAGCTGACTTCGCCGACTACCTGGATCAATTGATGGAGAACATGTCCCAGCCGGGGCGTTTCGATGCAGCCGTCGCACTGGCCGAGTGTTCTCGGGAACCGTCTGCCGAGCGGCTGCAGCGGGTCAGGGCGCCGACCCTGGTGATCATGGGCACGAAGGACCCCGATTTCCCAGACCCGGCAGCAGAAGGGAAGTACGTTGCTGAAAAGACGGGCGGCAAATTGGTGCTGGTGGAGGGCGCCGGCCATTATCCGCAGACTGAGATGCCGGAGAAGACCGCTCCGATCGTGATCGACTTCCTTAAGCACGCGAGGTCATTGGCAGAGGGCGGCACGGAAACGCGCAAGGCGAAGCGGCAGGAGGAGGCCGTGACGGAGACACCTGGCTAGCCTGAGGTTCTGCTGCAGCAGTCACACCAGCGTGCAAGCGCCAGCAGCCGCAAGACGGGGTATCGAGCTCTTTCTGCGGGCCCTGGTCAGTTGGCCAGGCCACGAATTGGCTATCTGGCTGGTGTCTGGAAAGGCTGGCGGGAGTAGACTGACGAGCGCGAGGACAAGTGGGACATTTCTCGGTTCCCCGGGTCCTTGGCTGAAGAAGCGAGGCAGCAGACTATGGCACTATCGGCCAGTACAGCCCCCAAGCGTTTTGCAGCGACCTCCACCGATCAGGTACAGTTCCTCATCCGCCAGGTGGCCGACCAACAGATCCACGGCGTGATCGCTTTCGATGGGCGCCTGGACATCACACGCCTACAGCACGCCATTCGCCTCACGCTCGATGCGGAGCCGGTGCTCGGCTGTCGTTGGGTGCTGGGCGGCCGGCGTTGCGCCTGGCAGCTCCGGGAAGACCTCGATGAAATCGCCACACCTCTGGTCTGTGATGGCACGGCCCTCGACGAAATGTGGCGTTTCGTAGCCACGCCCGTCGATCCGGCGCGCGATCCTCAGTTGCAAGTGCAGGTTTTCCGTGGCCTATCGGACACTCTTTGCCTGAAGTTTGACCATGTTGCGACGGACGCGGGCGGAGCCAAGCAGTATCTGTATTTCCTGGCGGAAACCTATCGCCAGCTTGCCGGCAACCGCGTGTATCGGCTCTCGGCCAGTCCGGTCGCCAATCGCAGCCCCTTTCAGGTGCTGCGCCGCCACAGCCCGCTGGCCCTCCTGCGCGCCTTTCGCAGACGAACGGACATGCCCCTCCCGAATTGGGGCTTCCCGGTAGCTGGCGGGAGCCCAGAGCGCGCGCTGGCGTTCCGACGAATTCCGGCAGAGACGATGCTGGCAGTGAGGCGATACGGCAAACAGCGCGGGGCAACCCTCAACGACATCTTGGTGACCGCCTTCTACCATGCGATGTTCTCGCTAGTGACTCCCGCCGCCGGCACGCCGTTGCACGTTCAGGTGCCGGTCGATCTGCGCCGCTATCTGCCTGACAACCAACGCAGCATCGCCAACCTATCCGGCATGCTCTATACCGACGTCGCCTACCAGCCGGGACAGGTCTTCGAGGATACGCTGCGGCAAGTCCACTGCAGCATGGAGTACGCGAAGGGCAACCAGCCGGGGATTGCTTCGGGGATCTTCTTCGAACTGACGCAGCTGATCGGATTTGCGCGGCTGCGCAGCAGCATGTCACAGATGCTTGGGCGAGGACAAGAGACCGGCCGGTCTGCGCCGCTGGTTACCAACCTGGGCATCTTGGATGAGGAGCGGCTCAGCTTTGGCGATTTGGCGATCGCAGACGCTTTCATGGTTGGTCCGGTACTCTACCCACCTGGCTTTGCCCTCGCGTTCAGCACTTTCCGGGATGCGCTGACTTTGACGGCCGGCTATTCCGGCGGCCGCGAGCAAGGCGAGCTGGTGGAACGCTGCCTGGGCGTCATCGAACACTTCCTCACCGGCCAACACCGGTAACCAGACAACGTTGGGCAGTGGGCGAATTCAGGCGATCCAGAGATCGCACTCCGTACCGGATGTGTGGATGAAGCGGCTGCACCTGCAACCTATACTCCGAATAGGGGGATAGCGGGTCGTGCTGGTACCCGGCTCCAATGTCGGCTCCCCCGGCAACTGCTCTGAATGGTGGCACCAGGGTCGGAATATGGACGGAAACATGAGCGAGACAGCTTACATGCTGCGCAGTGCTCACACGCACATCTGGCATCTACCGAGCGCACCAGAGCAGACCCTGTGGGAAACACTGTGCACGATGCCGGTGCGCAGCAATGAGGAGCGGCTGCTGCCAGGCCAGCCTCAAGGGCGCGCTGTACTGTGTCCCAAGTGCCAACAGATCAAGCGGGCACAGGCGAGAAAGCGGGCCAAGGGGGTCGAGGCCGCAATGCTGACGAGTCCTGATTAGGTTTACGGATTGTCGTCGCCGAACGCAGCCCGCAGCAGGTGGAAATGACGCGCCCGCTGGCGTCGTTGGGCGCGGGTAGCCGGTGATAGAGGACGCAAGCGCGATATTCGCATCCACAGCGCAGTGGCACTGACGCTTTTGAAGCGTTGACAAGAGCGATACCGCTGGCTGGACCAGAATGCAGGCTAGGCAGCGGGGCACCCCGGCGCCACGCAGGTCTCAAGCAAAGGCCATCAACTACATAATGAGTTAGCAGGACCCTTCCACCGATCTCTTTGTGTCTTGGAAGGAAGAAGAGGCTCTGGGTCCTCCGTCCAAGTCCTGGCTCTACGCCCAGGCTCTGGCTCTCATTGCTCTCACCCGAGAGGGAAGCTGGCAGGTAGGCGCGCCCATGGATGAGGCGGCGCGCGCTGCGGAAAAACTGGTGAGTTTTGTTACAGCCGTGCAGAAGGCGGACGGCCACTGGGCCAGGGGCTGGAATCCGAGGACGGGACAGGAACTGGTGGACGATGGCTGGGTGGGCGATCAGGTCTGGTGGGTGATGGCGCTCTGCATTTACGCAAAGAAGTCGGGGCATGCGCCGGCCATGAGTTCAGCGCAGCGAGGGGCGGACTGGTTGGCGCCCCAGATCGGCCCCGAGGGCAAGGTGACAGCCGGCACGGAAGGAAACGTGGATGCCTGGTGGGCCCTGATGTCCACCGGCAGGTTCGCGGAAGCGGACAGGATCAAGAACTATCTGCTCAATGATCAGACCGTGTGGGATCCGAACCTCGGATATTGGTGGCGGGGACTGGACGATCCCATGATCGCGATGGACGCAGCGACCTGGCTATCGTTCTTTGCGCGCCATCCGTCAGTCAAGGAGACCGCACGGGCGTACGCGGCGTTGAGTTTTGTCAGCAGGACATTGGTGACAAGCAGTCAGGATGGCAGCCAATGTGGTTTCGACGGCATGGGGCTGGTCAGGGGCGGTCTGGGGCCGAGGAGAGATTCTTCGCTGGCAATGTTGGTTGGCAGTTGTGCTGGCAAGCGCCGCTCAGAATGACAAGGGCTGTCCCTGACGTGGGCTGCGATTGACGCTGGTCAGGGGCGGTCTGGGGCCGAGGAGAGATTCTTCGCTGGCAATGTTGGTTGGCAGTTGTGCCGGCAAGCGCCGCTCAGAATGACAAGGGCTGCGAGTGTGTGATTGACCGGGTGGTTTCTTGGCCCGGATCAGCCCCAGCCTGCGATGACTGCTTCCAGATCGGCCGGGGTGCCGCGCCAGGGGCCGGGGCGCTCTTGCTTGAGGGTGGTGGCGGCCGCGGCGACCTGGGTGGCGCGGGCGGGGCCGGCGGTCAGGCGGGCCGCCAGGTAGGTCGCGAAGCAGGTGTCGCCGCGACCGGTGCGGCCGGCCAGCGAGCGCGGGGTGAACGGCGCCTGGTAGACCTCGCCGCCGGCCACGACGGTCACGCCTGCCGTCTGGGTGGCGACTATCTCCGCCGGCCCGTAGCCGGCCAGGCTGCGCGCCGCGGCCAGCAGGTCGCTCTCCCCGGTCAACAGCTGGGCCTCTGCCTGGTCGACCTTGAGATAGGTGACGCGGCGCAGGGCAACGGCCATCTCGGGCCAGGGGCGGTAGTTCAGCCTATCCCCCTCGCGCACCCGCACGAAGCCCTGGACGTCGAGCGCGAGCGGGCCGCGCGCCGCCAGCAGCTCGAGCAGCGCCAGGTCCACCTCGCCGGCGATGATGCCCGCCACCACAACCACGCATGCCGTGACATCGGGCAGATCGGCGGGGGCCAACGGGCCGGCGAAACCCAGCGGCACGGTCACGCGCCGCTCCATGTCGGCCGAGCGGTAGTAGTTGGCGATCCCCGACGTCTCGGCGGCAGGCGAGGCAAAGACCCGCACGCCCTCTGCCCGCAGCTCTTCCAGGCGCGGGAAATCGGCCGGGTGCAGCCGCGTGACCACCGCCACGCGCGCCCCGAGCCGCCTGGCTGCCACTGCCCCGTAGTAGACGGCCCCGCCAGAGACCGTCTCGCCCTGTCCGTCGACGATGATCTGGTCTTTGGCGAAGTGGCCGAGCATGAGCAGGTCGAAATCCGGCGCCTCCGCCGCGCCGGCCCGCGTCGCGTCTGCCATCAGGCCTCCTGCATGACGTACAGGCAGTCCTCGAGGAAGCGGACGGCGACCGGCCGCCCCTCGGGGTGGACGGCTGCCCGGCGCGGATCGTGCTCGACCAGGGCCAGCATCTGCCCGGCGACTTCCACGTCGTACTCGACGACGTGGCCCAGGTAGGCGGCGCGCCGCACGATCCCATGGGCCGTGCCGGGCGCCGGGGAGTCGACCTCCGCCGCAGGGTAACCGGCGAGGGCCGAGATCTCGGCCATCTCCGGCCGGATCAGCAGGGTGACGGGCTCGCCCGCCTGGTAGCTGCGGCCGGCCGCGGGCAGGCCCAGCCGGGCGCCCAGCGCCCCGACCTCGAGCCGGCCATCCTCGCACCCCAGAACCTGGCCCTCGACGAAATTGGCCCGGCCGATGAAGTCGGCCACGAAACGGGAGCGCGGCTGGCGGTAGATCTCGTTCGGGGTGCCGACTTGCTCGATCTTGCCGTCCTTCATGACCACGATGCGATCGGACAGGGTCATGGCTTCGACCTGGTCGTGGGTCACGTAGACGCTGGTGATGCCGAGCTGGCGCTGGATGCGGCGTATCTCGCCGCGCATCTGTTCGCGCAGCTTGGCGTCGAGGTTCGACAATGGCTCGTCCATCAGGAGCACCTTCGGCTCCATCACCAGGGCACGCGCCAGCGCCACCCGCTGCTGCTGCCCGCCCGATAGCTGGTTGGGCGCCCGGTTCTCGAGGCCGGTCAGGGCGACCAGCTCGAGGGCCCGGCCCACCCGCCGCCGGATCTCGGCCTGCGAAAGGTGCTGCACGTTCAGGCCGTAGGCCACGTTCTCGTAGACGCTGAGGTGCGGGAAGATGGCGTAGCTCTGGAAGACCATCGACATGTCGCGCCGGTGCGGCGGCAGATCCTTGATGTCTCGGCCGTCCAGCCAGATGCGGCCGGCAGTGGGGAATTCGAACCCGGCGATCAGACGCAGGGTGGTCGTCTTGCCGCAGCCCGACGGTCCCAGCAGCGTCACCAATTCGCCACGCTCGATGCCGAGCGAGACGTCGTCGACCGCCGACACTTCCCCGCTGCCCCCGCGCGCCGTGAAGATCTTGACCAGGTTTTCGAGCGACAGATACATGGACCGCTGCTCCTCATGTCTCGCGATCGTGACTAAACGCCTATGTTCAGGTCCACCTGCCCACGGCCGCGCAACAGGCGATTGACCAGAAAATAGAGCAGTCCAATGGCCAGCATCACCAGCACGATGATGACGGTCGAGTAGGCCGCGGCGATGGCCATCCCGCCTTGCTCCCATTCACTGAGGATCGAGGCGGTCACGATGCGCCAACGGGGGCTGACCAGGAAGATGATCGCCGAGAGGCTGGTCATGTGCCGGGTGAAGCTGAAGATCAGGCCGGCCAGGAAAGCCGGCACGATCAGCGGCAGCGTCACCTTGCGGAAGGTGTACTGAGCGTCGGCGCCGAGCATCCCCGAGGCTTCCTCGATGGAAGGGTCGATCTGCTGCAGGGCGGCGATGCCGCTGCGCACCGAGGCGGGCAGGCTGCGCACCACGAAGGCGGCGATGATGATGAAAGGTGTGCCGACCAGCGCCAGCGGCTGGCCCATCGTACACAGGGCGCCCACCAGCCCAAGCAGCAGTATCGCCAGGGCGACGCGGGGCCGCGTGCCGGTGGTCCGGGGATCCAGGCGGGTCAGGACCAACAAGGAGAGGAACGTGTAGACGACCGCCGTCAACGGCGGCGGCGTCTGAAAGAATACCTTGACATAATCTGAGAACTGGAAGACGGCGTTGGCCCAGAAGCCGCGCGGCAGCGAGCGGCTGAGTGCGGCGATCGGCTGGGCCAGGTAGTTAATCGGGGTGAAGAGGCACAAGTAGCCCCCCATGCCCAGCAGCAGCCAGGCAGTGGCCCGGCCGCGCCGGGCCAGGCCCCAGCCCAGGCCGACGGCCAGGTAGAGCGCGCCCAGGATGTAGAGCAGACCGTTGTCGTCCGCCAGCAGTCCGGCGGTGGTCAGGTAGCGGCCAAGCTGCGTCAGGCTGAGGGCCAGGACGCTGCCGAGACCCAGCACCAGCGCCTGTTGGCGACCGCTGCTGAGGCTCGAGCGCGCCAGGTAAAGCGCGAGCAGCACGTAGAGCACGGCGACCACGAACACCGGCGGCGTGACGAAGGCGAGCACGAAGCCGATGCCCAGGATGGTGCCGGGCACCGCGCCGCCGAGGTTGGAGGTGAAATCGACCACCGATTTGCCGCTGAACTGGCGGCGCACCACGAGGAAGGCGATCAGCATGCCGGTCAGCCCGGCGATCGGCGTGGCATAGGCGCTGAGGAAAGTGGTGTCCAGGACGGATTCCACCCCCCGCGTGGATGCCAGCTGCCACCAGTGTAGGGTTGGGGCGAAATCGACGCCCCAGGCGGTGGCAAACGAGCCGAAAATAATCGTCGCGTACAGCAGCACGATCAGCCCGCACAGCAGATAGGCGATGCTGATGAACGGCCAACGGATCCACGGCTCGCGGACCGTGATCTGCCCGCCCGTGGGCTTGCCGGTCACCGAGACATACGAGCGCCGGCTGACGTAATAGCGCTGCACCAGGAACACGATCAGGGTGGGGATCAGCAGGACCAGCGCCAGGGTCGAGGCCTTCTGGTAATCGTACTCGCCGGAAACGGCCAGGAAAATCTGGGCCGAGAGCACGGTCGTGTTGCCGGCGATGAAGAGCGGGTTGCCGAGGTCGGCCAGCGATTCTACGAACAGCAGCAGAAAGGAGCCGGCAATGCCCGGCACCAGCAGCGGCAGCGTGACGGTGCGAAATATGTGGAATTTCCCTGCGCCGAGGCTGTGGGCGGCCTCTTCCATGCTCGGGTCGAGCCGTTCCAGCATGGCGCGCAGCATCAGGTAGGCCACCGAGAAAAAGGTGATCACCTGCACGAAGACGAGGCCGCGCATGCCGTAAATGTCGGCCATGCCGGCGGAGAACGTGATCCCGAGTAGCTTGTGGGTCACCAGGCCATTGCGGCCGAAGAGCAGGATGGTGCTGATGGCGATGGCGAAGGGCGGTGAGACGGTGGGGATGAGCACCAACACGTGCACCAGGCGCCGGCCGGGGATGCGGCAGCGCACGACGGTATAGGCCAGCACGAAGCCCAGCAGGGTGCCACCGGTGGCCGTCAGAAGGCCCATTTCCAGGGTGTTGAGGTAGACGGTGCGCAGGTAGGGGCCGTAGTAGGCGTCGAAGTAGCGCGCAAAGTGCGTGATGCTGAGGCGCGTATACCAGGCCGTGTCGCCCTTGGCCAGGAAGCTATTGGCCGTGCCGCGGAACAGGGGAAAGACGACGAAGATGAACAGGAACAGGCCGGCGTAGAGCAGACCGATCATCAGCACCGGGTCGCGCGCGATCAGGGCGAACTCGCGGTAACGCCGCCGTAGGCCGCCGCGGCTCTTGGTGCGGGGCAGGGGCACGGACAGGGACATGGGGGCACTCCCGGGAGGCAGGCCGGCGGTTGGCCAGTTGGCTGAAGGCCAACCGACCAACCCCTCAGCCGTTGTCTTTTACTTCAGGCCGTTGGCGGCCGCGATCTCATTCGTGAACTTGTCCACGAACTCCGCCTTGTGCTCCCCGGCCCAGGCGAAGTCGTACTTGATCAGGTTGACCTGCATCAGCTCTGGGTGGGAGAGCTCCACGCCGCTGACGGTGGGCGCCTGGTAAGCCTTGTACTTGGGCCCGAGCGACTGCGCTTCCGCGGTCAGCGCCCAGTCGAACCACTTCTGCGCCAGGTCGGGATGCTTGGCGTTCTTGATGATGGCCATGCCGCCAATCTCGAAGCCGGTGCCTTCCTTGGGGAAGGTGAGCACCAGCGGCGCCATGTTGTTCTCGATCTCGTTCACGATGTCGTGCGAGAAGACGACGCCGACCGCGCCTTCGCCCTGGGCGACGAACTTCGCCGGGGCTGCGCCGCTCTTCGTGTATTGGCTGATCTGGCCGGCGTACTTCTCGATGTACTTCCAGCCCTCGTCGAGGCCGCGGATCTGCAGGATGGTCGACAGGGCGGTGTAGGAGGTGCCGGAGGTCGAGGGATGCGCGACCATGATCTGGCCCTTGAACTCGGGTTTCAGCAGGTCGTCCCAGGATGTCGGGGCCTGGGTGCCGGGATGCTGCTCCAGCCAGTTCTTGTTGGTGGCGAAGCCCAGGGTGCCGACATAGATCCCTGCCCAGTAGTTGTCTTTGTCCTTGAACTTTTCCTGGTCCAGCAGGTTGGCCATGTTGGGCGAGTTGTAGGGTTCCAGAAGGCCGTCGCCTTTAGCCTGCACGAAGCTGTCGATCGGGCCGCCCCACCAGATGTCGAACTGAGGATTTGCCTTCTCGGCCTGCATGCGGGCCACAGCCTCGCCGGCCGACAAACGCACGTAGTTGACGGTGACGTTGTACTTGGCCTCGAACTCCTGCTTCATGCCCTGGCACCACTCTTCCTGGGGCGTGCAGAGCAGGTTTAGCTCGGTGCTGGCTTTGCCGGCCGGGGCGGCCGGCGCTTCGGTGGCCGCAGCGGCTGCTGGCGCAGGGGCAGCGGGCGCAGGGGCAGCCGGCGCAGGGGCTGCGGGCGCGGGCGCCGGGGCGGGTTGAGCGCAACCTGCCACCAGCAGGGCGAGAGTGACGAACAGGACGAGCACTGAGAACCAGCGTTGCTTCATTACTTCCTCCTTGAAGCGTTGGGGAAACGGGGTGTGGGGACACGTTGAAGGCCGATAACTGCCTTTGACGCGATTCTAGCATCTAGGCGGGTCGTTGTCAAACAATCCGGCGTGCCCGAGCAGCAGGAGCAACCCCACGGCCGCAGCACAACGAAAGCCGGGGTGTTGCTCAAGCGCCAGATCCCGGTGCGCACCTTCAACGACTGGAACGAGACGCAGCCCGGCTTTTTGGAAGGCGACCTGGTGGCGCATTGTGGCTGGACCGTCGAAGGCGAGTTCTTGAACACGCTGACCTTGACTGATGTTGCTACCGGCTGGACCGAATGCCTGGCCCTTCTGCATCGCAGCCAGGCGGCGGTCGTCCAGGCGCTCGCCCGCACACGTGACGTTGTCACCATCCACGATCCGGAGACCTCTGCGACATCATCAAGGAACACTTGGAAGTCGACGTCTACTCCTTCCGTTTCAGCGTCGTCGACCTGACCGGTGTGCTGTCGGCAATCCGCTCAGCCACGAAGGGCGGGGGAGCGGACTGGCCAGACGGGCAGGTAGTGGACTGTACAACTGACCGATGCTGCGCTGGCCCTCGCATGCTAACATAATTCAGGGCTTCGGGTGGCCCTCCCCGCCAACCGTGCGGGACAGGCAGGTGCGGCCGCGGAGGTCCAGACCTGTACGCGCAAGGAGGGAGAAATGAACGAACGGGCAGTCTACATGGAGCACCTCAGCCGCCACTTCGGCGCCACGTGCGCCGTGGACGGTGGGTACGATCGTTATGGCATCGCCCTGTCCGGGGTCTGTCCCGCCGGCATATTGCCTGCGCGGCAGACGCGGCCAGGGCGCCAGCCCGGGAGGGCGACGGCGGACCGCCAAACCCGCGCTTGGTAAAGGAGTAACTGCGATGATTCACGTGGGGACCATGACGGAAGGTCGGGCGAGTGGCCGTGGGGAACCGGGGGGGAACGATGGGTCGAGCAGGAGTACCTCCTTATCGGTCTCTCAGATGGAGATGCGCTCGGCCTTTCTGGGCGGGTTCGCCGGGCAGCTGGTCTCCGGGCTGATATGGGTACTGTCCTCGGCCGTCAGCGTCCTGGGTGCGCCGCACTACGGGATGGCGTTCCTCTTCCTCGGGAGCATGGGGATATTTCCCCTGACGCAGCTGGCGCTGCGCCTGATGGGCCGGCCCGCCAGGGTGGGCGCTGACAACGGGTTGTGGCCCCTGGGCTCGCAGATTGCGTTCACCGTGCCGGTGAACTTCCTCCTGGTCGGAGCGGCCACCCTCTATCGCGAAACATGGTTCTTCCCCGCCGCGATGATCGTCGTCGGCTCGCACTACATCCCGTTCGTCACCCTGTACGGGATGAGGATGTTCGGCGTCCTCGCCGCCCTCCTCGTCGTGAGCGGAGCCGGCCTGGCCCTTTACGGCCCGCCGGTCTTCAGCCTCGGCGGCTGGGTAACGGGCTTGGCCCTGATTACGTTTGCCGTCATTGGCAGGTCGGCGGTCCTGAGAGAAGAGCGGGACGGTCGGGCCACGCGCCATCACTAGCTGTTCGTGCAATGCACTTGGAGGATAGAGGAGGACAGAGATTGAGCGCGACGAAAGTACTACCGGTACAATTCGAGCGGAGGGGTACGTTCGACCTGTCCCAGAATCGGCTTTCGCGGTGTCGTTCTTGCGTTTGATGTTGGCGTCTTCGAAGCGCTGATTGGCATACTGGGTTTGGTGGCGCTGATAGCCGTCGAGGTGGTGGCCCACGAGGCGGTTCACGGATTCTGCTACTGGGCCTTCACCGGCGAGCGCCCGGTCTTTGGCCCGCGGGGTCTGTATGCTTTTGCCGGCGCGCCGGACTGGTACTTCCCTCGAGGTGAGTTCGTGCTGACCGCGCTGGCGCCCCTCGTCGTCATTACCATCGTGGGACTCCCCTTGTTTCTGGTGACTCCCGGTGTGGTGATGTGGGCGGTGCTTGCGGTCGTTGCTCTCAATGCTGCCGGCTCGACCGGCGACCTGGTCGCCATAGCCTGGGTGTTGGCCCAGCAGCCAGCAGCCCTTGTGAACGATATAGGAGATGCGGTTACGGTTTACCAACCGGTTTGGCCCCGCTCACGGGTGTGAGCGTAGCGTGCGGTGACGGAGACCCGAATACCATCGCCAGTGTCTGAGCTCTACCACAGGAGAGTGCCTTGCTTTGCGAAGTGGCAGCCCGCGTCGCACGACAAGGGCGCTTGCAGAGATGGCTTCGGTTGCGTTCGCCGACCCGGCTGCTCTCCTGAAAAGGATTGCCCGCCGTGTTCCGAAATCTGTCAGGTGTCTTCCAGGTAAATGTAAGGCCTCGAACAATCCCGGCCAGGTCGCGGCGCTATCCTTGGGCCACTTCTCAAGGCTCTGAACAAGGGTTAGGACGTGGTCTGGCGCAAGAAAATGCAGTATTGAGGCCACGAGTCTCCCGGGAGCTGATGCGTGACGCAGAGCAGCCTGGTACCAGAGAGGAAGGGATGAAGAGCAAGCAAGTGGTCGACGAGTTTGCATCTCAACAGATAGACGCCATGATCCAGGAGTCGAGCGATTGGCGGGGCAGGAAATTGTCGCAGCTGCGCGCTTTGATCAAGCAAGCTGACCCTGACCTGGTCGAAGAAGTGAAATGGAAAAAGCCCTCCAAACCATCGGGGGTCCCGGTCTGGTCTCATGATGGGATACTCTGCGTAGCAGATACGCTCAAGAACGCCGTGAGGTTGACGTTCCCGAAGGGCGCCCAAATGAAGGATCCAGCCAGACTGTTCAACACTCGCCTGGCAAGCAACACGGTTCGGGCCATCGACTTCCACGAAGGCGACGCCGTAGATGAAGCCGCGCTCGAGGCACTGATCCTGGAAGCTGTCGAATTGAACAAACAAAAAGGGCGCAAGCGCAAGCGGGTAGATCCGGGGAAATCGGCTAGCGCTTGCCGTCCGCTGCGCTCAGTGCTGGTAGGCGTGGCACTCGTGGCAATAGCGCGACTCCTGTTGGTCGGGCTGCTGCTCGCAGGTACTGCCCTGGACGGGCGGGACTGGGAAGAGCCTGGCCGCTGACTTTCATGGTCAGGATGAGGGTTCGGCCGACCTCTTTGACGTTGCCCAGCTTCTCGCCGCGCTCGGTGACCACGACCCGGTCGCCGGCTTGCAGCGTGTAGTGGCCGTTGACCTGCGCTTGGCGCAGGACGACGTCGTCGGGGTCGGCGATGGTGGCCAGCGCGGGGGGCTCGTCGAGGGTACCGTGACAGGTGCGGCACTGGGTGTTTTGGGCGTCGACCTCGCGGCTGTAGATGTCGCCGTCGCCCATCGCTTCGCGGGCGGTATGGCAGTCGATGCAGTCGAGCTCCCACTCGCAGAGCGTGAACTGGCCGATCGGCTGGTAGTACTCGGCCAGGCGATCGGCGGTGGCGGGCGGGTCGAGGGGCTGCGGAAGGGGGTCCGTGGCGGTCGGTTGGTTCACCGTGAGTGGGAGGTCGGTGCGTTCGACGAAGGCCATGCGCGGCAGGTTGTAGTTGCCCCGGTTGTGACAGTGGTCGCACTGGGTGTAGGGGATGGCGGTGGTCAGGCGGTGGGCGACGGCGTGGCCGGGCTCGCTGCGCGAGATGGTCGGGTCGCTGCCCCGGTACAGCCCATCGGTGTCGTAGAGGACGTGGCAGGCGGCGCAGCCCGTCGAACGATAGAAGTAGGGTTGGCTGACCGGCTGGGCCGACAGGTGGCAGTTGAGGCAGTTGACGGCAAACTGCTGCACGGGCTGCGGGTCGAGGGCGGCCGGAGCGAAGGCCGCCAGCGCCGCGACCGCCTTTGGCGCCAGGACCTGGCTGTCCTCGACCGCGTGGATGCCCTGCCGGGCATCGGGGCCGGCCTGGGCGCCGAAGGCGTGGCGCACCTGGGCGATGGCGCCGGCATAGGTGGCCTGTATGCTGGTGGTCACGCGCTGGATATGATCGCGCTCGCCGGCAGCATCGCCGCTGTGGCATTGGTCCCCGCCGCAGGCCTGGTTCACCACCGCCAGGTCGGCCGGGTTACGCCCGCCGTACATCCCCGCATGCGCCAGGTCCGCATCCAGCGCCAGGCCGTCGCCGCCGTGGCAGGTGGTGCAGCCGAAGGCGGCGACCGGGTGCGAGGCGCTGATTTCCTCGATACCGTCGTGGCAGGTGAGGCAGAGCTCGGGTCGACCGGTGAGGGTCGGCACGATTTGGACCACCGGCGGCCGGCTCTCCTGCCGCAGCCAGGCGGCGACGAGGACGAGCAAGAGCAGGAGGGCGGCGGCCCCCTTCATCGCAGCAAGCCCCGCAACGTCAGGGCGCCGATCAGGGCGATGGCGGCGAGGAATAGGACCTGGGCCAGGCGGCCGGGGCGGTTGAACCACTCGCCGGCGCCGGCGGTCTCCCGGTCGAGCAGGTAGGGGACGGCGGCGGCGAGCAGCAGGACGGCGAGCGGCACGAGGACGCCGGCCAGGAAGGGCGGCGCGCTGCGCAAGAGCTCCTGGACCCAGACGAAGAACCAGGGCGCACGGGGCTCGCCCGCCAGGGCCGACAGGTCGGCCGCCGGGCCGAGGGGTGCGCCGGCAACCAGGCTCAGCCCGACCAGGGCCGCCAGGGTGAAGAGGGCGGCGGTCGTCTCAGTGCACACCAACTGCTCGCGCCGCACCCTGGCCTTCTGCTTCTGGTGAGAGATACCGCCGTCACGCCGCACCCGAAAGATGTGCCAGGCGAGCAGGACGAAGGCCAGCAGCGCCAGCCCGAAGATGTGCCAGGCGTAGAAGCGCAGCAGGGTGGCCGGGCCGACGGCCGGTCCGCCGACGATCAGGCGATAGAGCCAGGGGCCGGCGGCAGGGATGGTGCGCAAGAGGTTGGTGCCGATCTGCAGCGCCCAGGCGGTATCCTGATCCCAGCGCAGGACGTAGCCGGTGAAGTCCAACAAGAGGGTCAGGGTGAGCAGGGCCAGGCCGATCAGCCAGTTCTTGCCCCGGCCCTTGTAGCCCCCGCTCAGGACGACGCGCCCCATGTGCAGGATGACGGTCCCCACCATCATCTGTCCGGCCCAATAGTGGATGTTGCGCAGCAGCCAGCCGAACGGGGCCAGGTAAGTGATGTAGCGCACCGAGTTGGCGGCGCCGGCGACGGTCGGCTCGTAAACGAACATCTCCAGGGCGCCGCTGACGGCGAGCGCAAGGAAGAGCAGCAGGGAGATGCCCCCCAACCCGAAGGTATAGCGGAAACTCGCCTCGCGCGCCGGGATGGTCGGGGGATGCAGATGGTAGAGGAAGTTAGGACGTCTGTCAGCCATCGGATCCCTGTCGCCCCGGCGCCACGGCCAGGCGGGTGCCCGCCGGCACGGGGTGGCTGCGGTCGAGGACGAGCGCCCCATCTTGGTCGAGCTGGAGGTCGAGGTGGGGCAAGTCCTGGCCGGCCGGGCCTGCCTGCAGCTGGCCGCCATCGCCGAAGCGGCTGCCGTGGCAGGGACAGGCGAACCCGCCGCCGGCCTGCCGTTCGACCAGGCAGCCGAGGTGCGTACAGACGGCGTCGATGGCGTAGAGCCCACCCTGGTCGTGGCCGAGGTAGGCCCGGGCGGCGGCGGCGTAGGTGAGGGCGCCGGCGGGATAGTCGGCCGGCCGGCCCACCGCGATAGGAGCGCCGGCGGCGCCGTCCGGCTCGAAGGAGAGGTAACGGGCGAGCTGCCCGACGCCGAGGGCGGCGGCGGCGGCGAGGGCGCCCCGGCTGAGCCAGGTCAGGAAGTGGCGGCGGGTGGGGGAAGGGGCCAGCAACGAATTACGGGAACGAATAAACGAATCGTCGCTGGGCGGGATGGGTTGGTTTATGGCTTGGTCGTTCGCTTGGTAGTTCGCTTGATCGCTCGTGTGGTCGTTCATTTGGTCGTTCGCATAGCGGATTATGCCGGGTCTCGACTCGGGCCGGTCCCCTGGTGGGCGGCCCCGAAGACAGGGGCGCCGAAGACGGCTTCGAGGGCGAGGCCGAGGGCCCGGTAGAAGGCGAGGCCGGCCCCGGCCTGGAGCTGGCCCGCCAAATGGGGCAGGAAGGCCCGCAGGTGGACACGCTCGAAGTCATGCAAAGCCTTTTCGGCCTGCCGCCGTTCGTCATCGGTGGCCAGGAGCGGCTGCAGGCGGGCGAGGTGGGCGGCGAAGGCGAGCTCGACTGCGGCGTGGTCGGGCAGGTCTTCGGTCTGTTCGACGCCCCATTCGGCGTAGAGGGCGGCGACCTGGCGGGCAGGCTCGCCCAGGAGCTGACCCTCACGGTAGACCGACTCATAGGGCAGGCAGCGGGCGCCGCCGTGGGCGTTGACGAAGAGGCTGACGTGCTCGACCTGCAGGTCCTCGAGATCCGCCCCGGCGAGGGCGTCGACCAGGCCGCGCGCCCAGGATGGCCGGTCGGGGAGGGCTCCGGCGCGGGCGTGCAGGTTGCCGGCGAAGGCGGAGTCCGGGTAGAGCAGGGCCTGGGCAAGCAGCTCGCAGGTCTCGGCGGGGTGGGCGACGAGCGCCAGGCCGGGTTGCCGGTGCAGCGGCTGGTTCTGCATGGTCCCGAGATCCTCCGGCTGGTTTGCCTGCGCTGGCGGAGAAACGACGTGCCGGTCCAGCGGCTGGTTCTGCATGGCGCTCGAATCCTCCGGCTAGCGGGCGTAGAGCGGCAGGATGTGCGACACCTGGCCGGCGAAGACGATGACGTAGCGCAGGATCGCCCCGCCAAGCAGGACGAGCACGGCGCTCAGGCCGGCCCAGAGACGGCTGTATTTGACGGCCTGCGCGCGCCAGATGACCGGGAAGAGCTCGAAACCCTCGATGGCCAGCGGGATCAGCAGGCCGAGCAGGACGAAGCCAAGCCAAAAGACGAGCGTGAACGGCCCGCCCAGGAACAGGGAGACGCTGGCGGCCGAGCTCCAGGTGTTGAGGGCCTGGTGGATGAAGAAGGGCGCGACGATGAAGATCTCGACGAGAATGAGGATGGTGTCCAGGCTGACGAGAAAGCGCCGCTCGGCGTGCAAGTGGTCATGGCCGGCCTGGGGGCGCTGCAAGGCGGCGATGAGCAGGACGGCGGCCACACCGGTGCTCATCGCGGAGACGAGGAAGAGCTGGGCGACCAGCGGTGTGTTCCAGAGAGGCCTGGCCGGGATGGCGCCCAGCAGGACGCCGGTGTACATGCCGACCCCGATCGAGAGTGGGGCGCCGAGGGCGGCGACGATGCGGCGCGCCCGGTCGACCTGGGGCCGGCTGAGCGCCCGCCAGGCTGCCGGACGGCGCAGGTCGGCAAGCCGCTGGGGCACCCGCACGAGGTCACGCCAGGGGCGGGGGAACCAGAGCACGAAATTGACGAGCGCTACCAGGGTGAATAACGTCAGCAGCCAGGCGCCGATGGACATGGGCGAGGTGAACTGGACGGTCAGGAACAACCACCAGAACTCAAAGGGCTTGGTCAAGTCGAAAATCAGCGCGCCCAGGCCGATCATCACCGGCCAGGGGGCGATCAGCGCGCCGATGCGACTGATACGCCGGTGCTGTCCCCCGCCGACGTAGGTCGCCAGGCCGGAGGCGAAGAAAGCACCCCCGCTCACCCCGGCGGCAAACAGATAAAAGACAATCAGCAGGTTCCAGTGATAAACCGTGTGCTCCATCGTCCACTACTCCATCCGTGATTCGGCAGGCCTGCGCGCAATCGGTTACTCGATGACCTTGTTGCTGTAGATGTAATAGATGGCGGGCTCGCTGCCGGCTTCCTCGTAAAGGCGATAGTACGGGTGTTTGGCCAGCAGATGCGAGACCTCGCTCGTCGGGTCGTTGAGGTCGCCGAAGTGACGGGCGTGGCCGATGCAGGTCTCGACGCAGGCCGGTGGCAAACCGGCGTCGAGGCGGTGCACGCAGAAGGTGCACTTGTCGACGGCGTGTTTCTCCTCGTTGACGTAGCGGGCGTCGTACGGGCAGGCCATCATGCAGTATTTGCAGCCGATGCACTTGTCGTAGTCGATCAGCACCAGGCCGTCCTGACGGCGGTAGGTGGCGCCGGTCGGGCAGACCCGCTCGCAGGGCGGGTTGCTGCAGTGATGGCAGTTCTCGGGCAGGAAGGTGGTGCTCAGGTCGGGAAAGTGGCCTTTGTCGATTTTGACGATCCAGTTGCGGTGCTCGCCGAACGGGACGGTGTTCTCGACCGTGCAGGCGACCATGCAGGCCTCGCAGTCGATGCAGCGCTCGGGCTCCATGACGAAGACCCAGCGGGTTGGCCTGGCCGGTGCGGCGGCGGCGGCCGGGCCAGAAGATGCTTCGCGGGCACTGTGCGCGCGCACGGTTGAGTGGGTGGCGCCGCTCAGCATGACAGGCTGGGGTTGTGGTGCGGCGGCGCTCAGGATGACAGGCTGGGGTTGTTGCGCGGCGGCGCTCAGCATGACAGGCTGGGGTTCTTGCTGGGCGGATGGCTGCCCTGGAAGGGATGCGTTTGCATGGTTCATGTTGCGCCTGTCCTTCATGCTTTTTTCACCGTGACGAAGGTCTGCGAGAGGGCCTGCGAGCCGCTGCGAGGGTCGGTGAAGCTCAGGTGCAGGCTGCTGTCGCTGGTGCCGGCGCCGTACGAGGTGACGAGGGCTTTGCTGACGTGGCCGAAGCCGAAGGTCAGGTAGACGCAGTCGGGCCGGATCTTCTCGGTGACGCCGGCGACGGCCTTGGCCCGGCCGGCGGGGCTCTCGACCCAGACCTGGTCGCCGTCCCGGATACCGAGCGCGGCGGCGGCGGCGGTGTTGATCCAGAGCGGGTTGTCGGGCACGCGCTCGTGGAGCAGGCGGTTGTTGTGGGTCGCGCACTGGGTGTGCTGGGCCACCTTGCCGGACAACAGGTAGAAGGTCCCCGGCTCGTTGGCGGCCGGCTGTTCCCAGACGGGCACGGCAGAGAAGCCGTTGTCGGCCAGGGTCTTGGAGGCCAGCTCGATCTTGCCGCTGGGCGTGTTGAAGGTCAGCGCCGGCCCCTTAGTGGGGCTCTCGCCGCCGGCCGGCAGGGTGTAATGGCCCTGGGCCTTGAGCTCCTCCAGGGTGATGCCGAGCGGGGCAAGCTGCTGGCGCAGGTAGTCCTCTTCGTCCTGGTACTGGAAGTAGTCGGCCAGGCCCAAACGGGTCCCGAGCTCTTTGAAGATCCACAGCCCCGGCTTGCTCTCGTAGAGCGGCGGGATGACGGGCTGGCGGATGAAGACGGTACCGTCGACGGTGGTGAGCGGGTCGTAGCGCTCGAGGTAGGAGCACTCGGGCAGGACGACGTCGCTAAACCAGGCGGTGTCGTTCATGGAAACGTCGATGGTGACGATGAAGTCGAGCTTGCCGAAGGCCTGGGCGGTCTTGGTGCGGTCGGGCAGGGAGTTGGCCGGGTTCTGCCGGTAGATGAACCAGCCGTGCGCCTGGTAGGGATCGCCGGTGAGAATGTTGTCACGCAGCTCCTGGAAGACGCCGAGCTTGAGCGGGACGAGCGGGTACTTCCAAGGCACGCCGTCCAGCCGCGCGGCGCTGGTGCGCGGGTAGGCGGGCTGCGGGATGGCGGCCAGGCCCGCCGTCTCGTCGCCGCCGACGGGCTGCAGCCCGCCTGGCTGGGCCCAACTGCCGACAAGGGCGTTCAGGCAGGCGATGGCGCGCTCGGTCTGGAAGGAGTTGAGGAAGTTGCCGGTGCGCCAGTTGGGGTGGGCGAAGGCGTGCGGGGCAGCCTGGGCGAACTCGACGGCGATGCGCCGGATGGTCTCGGCCGGGATCTCGCACTTGGCGGCGGCCCACTCGGGCGTGTAGCCCTGGGTGGCGGCCTTGAGCTGGTCGAAGCCGAGGGTGTGTTGGTCGACGAAGGCCGCGTCGTAGAGCCCCTCGGCGATGATGACCTGGATCAGGGCCAGGTGGAAGGCCAGGTCGGTGCCGGGCCTGACGGGCAGCCAGTCGGTGGCCTTGGCAGCAGTTTTCGTGAAGCGGGGGTCGAGGACGACGACCCTGGCCCCGCGTGCGATAGCGGACATGGCGTCCTGGGTCTCCGAGTTGGAGATGGTGTCCAGCATGTTGCGGCCGGTATAGATGATGTACTGGGCCTGGCTGTAGTCGCGGCCCGGCTCCTCCAGCCCAAAGGTGAGCAGGTTGGCGGTGAGCATGGCGTTATAGCACAGCGAGCGCTGGGTGCCGTAGTTGGGCGTGCCGTAGGATTTGAGCAGGTTCTCGAACTGCGTCTGGACGAGGTTGTGCGTGGTCGAGAAGAGCATCGCCTCGGGCCCATACTGCTGCTTGATGGCGAGCATCTGGGCGGCGACGTAGTCGAGGGCCTCGGGCCAGGCGAGACGGCGCCAGCGGCCGCTGCCGCGCGGACCGTTGCGAATGAGCGGATACTTGAGCCTGTCCGGATCGTAGGCCGTGGCCACCCCCGCCTGGCCGCGCGGGCAGAGCATGCCGCGCGAGTGCGGATGAGCCGGGTTGCCTTCCAGTTTATAGATGCGCTCGTTTATCACCTTGGCGCGCACCCCGCAGCGCCAGACGCACATCTCGCACAGCGTCGCGACCTCCCGGTCGAACTGCGTCGGCGGGGCGGGATAGGCCAGCGGGCTCGCGCCCACTCCCGAAGCGCCGCTGCTCGTCGCGCCTGCCGTTACCGGGCGCAGCAGGTTCAATCCACCGGCGGCCACTGCCGTCGCGACGGCGCCGACCCCCAGCCCACCCAGGAACCGCCGCCGCGAGGTCGTCTGCGAGCGCTGCTCTTCGTCCGTCATCACCCGATCCCCCTTGGCTTACTCAGCTATCCGGTCCCGCCGCGGCTCACCCTTCTTGGTCAACACGTAGAACAGGAAGAGCGTCACGAGTGCGAACAGCAAGATCAGCAGCCAGTGGTTGACATTCCACAGCACCGGAAGGTACGTGGCGCCCAGATTGGCGATGCCAGAGATCACCGGGAACACCGTCGGGTAAGTCAGCCCGAACAAGATACCGCCGACGAGAAATCCCAAGAAACCGGGTACCAGGTAATCCACGTTGCCTTGGCCGCCACCGGCGGCACAGGTACCCGGTCAGAAGCCGGCGCCGGCCATGCCGACGCCGAATACCAGGCCGCCCAGCAGGTTGCCGACGATGTAGGTCGTCCCAATCCCGGCGAGCGTGACCAGCCCGAGGTCCTTGAGGGCGTAGATGGCGATCGTGCCCACCACGACCGCCGTCAGCATGAACTTGAGCACGGCCATGTCGGTGAAGCGGAAGACGTTCACGATCTTGCTGTAGCGGGTCAGGCCGGCCTTCTGCAGCAGCCAGCCGAAGGCGGCGCCGACGATCAGGGCCGGAATGTACTGTGCCATCGTCATCTAGTACCTCCTGCGGTAAAGGAGCATTGCGGTGGGAATTCCAGAGGCGAACATGCCGCCCATAAAGAGGAAGGCCGACGGCGTGAGCTCGACGCCGCCCGAGATCGCCAGCCCGCTGGTGCAGCCACCGGCGATACCCGCGCCGTACTCGAGCAGGATGGCGCCGACGAACAGCATGGACCAGCGCTTCCAGCGGGCGGGGCCGAACACACTCTTCCACTGCTCATCGGAGACAGCCTGCCACTTGAAGGTGCGGCCCAAGAGCGCGGACAGCAGCGAGCCCACGACGATGCCCAAAAGCATGGCCACTCCCCAGCTGAAGCCGGCCGGCATGACGAACTTCCAGTAGACGTTATCGGCGGCGGCCGGGCTGACCACCTGGACGAGCGAACCCGCCAGGCTCTCGAAGCCGCCCGAGCCGCTGAGCAGCCGGTGGGTGAAGAGCAAGGACAAGGCGGCCAGCAGGCCCAGCAGGGCGCCGCCGGCATACGGCGACCACTCACTCTTCCGCAACTGCCTGATCAATCCCATCGCGCACCTCCTCGAGCGGGGTATCTACCCATCGTGCCCGGAATCGCCCGCGTCGTCCTGACCTGCAGTCTCGTCCGCACCGTCCTCGGCGCGTCTCGAGACGTCCGCCACCGCCTCGCTGATGGGCGTGACGTTGTTCCTGATCCAGCCTGCCACCTTGCGGCCCCAGCCTTGCCAGGTCCAGGCCGTTCCGAAGAAGACCGCGCCCACGCCCAGGCTCATAATGCCGAGGATCACGTTGCCCCAGTTGGAGACCAGCGGCGGGGGCGTGAAGTGCTGGGCGTAGAGCAGGTTCAGGTCGATCTCCTCGCCGCCCTGCGGCGGGCAGACGGCCGACGGGCCGGTGACCGTCACGCTGCCGGCCGCGGCAGGCGCGCTGCCCGTCGCTGCGGTGGCCGTGCCCGTCGCTGTCCCCCCCACGTTGAGCGAGACACCCAACTCCGTGGCGTAGATCTGGGCCCTCTTCTCATAGTCTGTGGCATGGCAGCTCGCGCACGAGGCCTTTATGTCCGCGTTCCAGGCCTCGAGCCCCTGGTGCGCGGTCGTCTCGTCCATAGCCTGCACGTTGCCGGCATGACAATACTCGCAGAAATCGCCAAAGGCGTGATCTGTGTGCCAGGCGCCCTTGGTGTTGACCGGATCCTTCGCCTGCACCTCATGACAGTTCTTGCAGGACGATGCCTGGGTGCCGCATTGGGCCTGGACCGGCTGCGGCCCAAGCTGCAGCCACAGCAACAGGCTCACCACCATGACCGCAGGAACGATCCAGCGGCGATCCTTACTGAGCATGAGGCCTCCTTTCGGATTCAGGGGGCGCGACCGGCCGCGCCCCTTTACGAGATAGGCCCTGGCGTCTGCTGGCTCAGGGCGGCGATGTGCGAGAGGTTCTGGCGCATCTGCCAGCCTTCGTAGCCGATAGCGGAGAGCGCGTTGGCTATCGAGGCCAGCAGGCCGGTGATCTGCAGCGCGCGTTCCGGACAGACCACCTCAAGCGAATCCCGGCCGGCCGCGAGGGCCGCCGGGTCCACGCCGATGGCGTGGGCCGTCTGCTCGGCCCGCATCCGGAAGGCCTCGGGATCCGGTCTCTCGGTGAGGAACTGCCCCGCGGTCACCATCCCGGCCGGCCGGCCGGCCACGAAGATGGCTGCACCGGCGTGTTGGACGCCGGCATGGCAGGTGCGGATCGTCGCCGTGGCCCGCCCTCCCAGCGCCAGCTCCCGCCAGGACGTCTCGCAGGCGGCCATGCCGGCCGCGCTGCCGTGCACCAGGCGGCAGAAGCGGCTGCAGCGGCTGCAGGGCAAGAACGGGTGGCCGTTCATGTCGATGGTGAAGGCGGCCACGCCGAGCAGATGGGCGAGCTGGTTCTGGATCGACTGGAGGACGTCGAGGGCAATCAGGTCGGACAGGGAGATCGGCTGCGGGTCGGCGGGGGTTCCGGGACGGCGCGCGGCGGCATGCGCTTCCGTATCGTGCCGCTGCAGCCAGGCCTCGACTGCACCCGCCGAGAAGCGCCACTGGCTGCCCACGCGCAGCGCCGGCAGCTCGCCTTCCTTGACCATTTTGTAGATGGTGACGCGGTCGAGTTGCAGCAGGTCCTGCAGTTCATGAGTTGTCAGCAGGCGTTCTGTCATTGGCCCGGGTGTCCTGGGCGGCCCGTGGCGGCCGCGTTCGTTAATTGTGGAGCAAGGTAGTTAATTAAGGCGCAATGTAACCGGGCACAATATACTGCTGCTTCTCGCTTTTGTCAATATGTCTTCACTGGTTTTTATAAGTTCTCACTGGGAACACTCGTTGCCCAAGCAGCCTGCCTCGAGCCAGTCGTAGAGCCTGCCGAAGCTGTCGTCGGCGATATTGGCCGGGCTGTGCTCCGGAACGGTGGCAGAACTGGCGCGCATGCGCGCCAGTTCTGCGGCCGGCGGATCGTTCAGGCCCGCCAGGGCGGGCGCCGAGGCGCTGCCCTGGCCGAACACGCCGTGGCAGGTCGCGCACTTCTTGCTCGTCCAGAGGGTCATGGCCATCATCTGTTCGGTCTGCGGCAGCGTCCCGCTGGTCGTGGCTGCCGCCGAGGCTGCCACTTGAGGCGCCGGGGGTTGAGTGCGCAACCAGGCGTAGATATCGTAGACGGCCCGGTCGGGCAAGCTGGCTTCGCTGGAGGCCGGCATGGACGGGGAAGCCGTACGCACGGCGGACAGGAACTCGTCGTAAGCCAGGCCGGTCCCGGCCAGCCCGGGGCCGACCCCGCCCAGCGCCAGCGGACCGTGACAAGCCGAACACTGCGCTTCTTGCCAGGCGGCCCGCCCCTTGTCGAGGTCTGGTATGGCCACAGGTTCGGCCACTGCTCCGACCGGCGAGGCCACGCCGGTAGAAAGGGCGGCCGGGACAGCGGACCCGGCGGGCGCGACCGGGGCAGCGGTGGTGGCGGGAGCGGCCGGAGCCGGCAGCTCCTGGCAGGCGCCCAGCCCAAGGGCAGCGATCGCCAGCAACATGGCCCACCTGCGGAAAGCTCTCATTGGGGTCTCCTTTGCCGTGAGGCTGTAAAAAGAGGGACTGCCGACCGCCGGGGCCGGCTCGATTACTTGATGTGCGCCAGCGACGGGTGCTTGACGAAATGCCGGCGAGCCAGGTCTTCGGGCAGTTCGGGCGCCTGCAAAACCAGCAGCAGCTCGGCGGTCTCCTCGGCCGGATTTCGCCAATAGTGGGGTAGGTCCGCCTCGAAGAGCAGGATGTCGCCCGGTGTCAGCATGTACGTCGTCCCATCAATCTCGTATTCCACACAGCCTTGGTGACAACATACCAACTCCTGGCCGGTATGCACCACCTGCTGCCCGCCGGCGTCCGCGTGCGCCGCCAGGGTCAGATGGAACGGTTCCATTTGTTGCCGGCGAAGCCGGCTGCCCAGGCCTTCGATGGCCACCCCGCCTGACATGACCGGCGCGCGTGTCCCTGCCCTGGAATAGACGATGCTGGTCTCCGACGTCCCGTCAAAGAAGTAGCTCATCTTGACGTTCAGAGCACCCGCCAGGCGCTGCAGGGTCGCGACACTGGGCGAGATCTCGTCGCGCTCGATCAGGCTGATGGCGTTGGGCGATAGCTCGGCCTGTTGCGCGAGCGCTCTCTGCGATAGTTCTCGCTCCTGGCGCAGAACCCGCAGCCTGTGTCCAAGTGAAGGATTGTCGGCCATATGATTGCCCTTCCCTGGCAGAGTGGTATCGCGAGTATTGCTCACCTGACTGTTCCGCCGGCGTTAATATACGGTACAATACCACTCGTACCTGATCTTGTCAACCAATATACTTGACAGTGGCGCTCGGTCGTGCTAACCTGAGCCGGTCGGGAGTGAGAACGGGCACCCGGGTCCGCCCCGGCGTCTCTGGCGGGCGACGCCCGACAGGGACCAGTATCTGCACCTGCAATCGTGAAAGGAGAAGACTCATGCGCATCGCCGTTTCAGTCGAGAGCAATGACGGGCTGGACGCCGCCGTCTGCGGCCATTTCGGACACTCGCCCTTTTTCGCCCTGGTCGAGGTGGAGGGCGAGCAGGTGGGATCGGTGCAGATGGTGGCCAATCCCCACTATCCTCAGCACTCACCCGGCGCCATCCCAGGGTTCATTCACAGCCAGGGCGCGCAGGTCATGCTCACGGGCGGCATGGGCGCCAGGGCGGTGTCCTTCTTTGAGGAGTTCGGGGTCGAACCGGTCACCGGGGCCGGCGGCACCGTACGCCAGGCGTTGGCTGACTATTTGAGCGGACGGCTGACGGGCGTGGTCCCCTGCCACGATCACGCCTCCGACTGCGACGAACACGACCAGCAGGCGCCCGGAGGCAAGCTCTAGCTATGCCCACCGAACACGAGGTGCAGCAGGCCCTGGCCAGGGTGATGGACCCCGAGCTGGGGCGCAATATCGTCGAGCTGGGCATGGTGCGCGACCTCTCGGTGACCGACGGGAGGGTTGGCTTCACCCTGGCCCTGACCACCCTGGCGTGCCCTCTGAAGGACCGGATGGAAGCCGACGCCAGGCAGGCAGTCATGGCGCTTCCGGGCGTGCGTGCGGTCGAAATTCGGGTCGGCGAAATGACGCCTGAACAGAAGGCACAGCTCCAGGGCGAGCAGCCGTCGGGCAAGGCCGAGAAGCTCAACCACATCCAGCACGTGATCGCCGTGATGAGCGGTAAGGGTGGGGTTGGCAAATCGCTGGTGGCCGGACTGCTGGCGGTCAGCCTGCGCCGCGCTGGCCTGCGGGTGGGCGTGCTCGACGCCGACATCACCGGCCCAAGCATGCCCAAGATGTTCTTTCCCAACGGCGCGCGGCCGGGCGCCGGTCCGGTCGCCATTTTGCCGGCCGAGACCGGCACGGGCATCAAGCTCATGTCGATCAACCTGCTCCTGGAAGACGAAGACCAGGCCGTGATCTGGCGCGGGCCGCTCATCAGCGGGGCGATACGCCAGTTCTGGGGCGACGTGCTGTGGGGCGACCTGGACTATCTCGTGGTCGACCTGCCGCCGGGGACATCGGATGCCTCGCTGACGGTGCTGCAGTCCCTGCCGGTGAGCGGCGTCGTGCTGGTGACTTCGCCGCAGGACCTGGCGGGGATGGTGGTGCGCAAGGCCGCGCACATGATCCGGCAAGTGGGCGTGCCTGTGCTCGGCTTGGTGGAGAACATGAGTTACTTCGTCTGCCCAGATACCGGCGTGCGGCACGAGATCTTCGGCCCCAGCCGGTCGGAGAGTATGGCGGCCAGGCTGGGCGTGCCGTTCCTGGGCCGCTTGCCGATTGACCCCGGCATCGCCGTCTCGTGCGACGGAGGCCGGATTGAGACCTATTCGAGCGACGTGTTCCAGCCGATAGCAGAACGGATCGCGGATCTCGCGCCAGCGGCCCGCCCGGCTGTGATGCAGGGCGCATGACCCTGAAGAATGACGATCCCGGGAGCTGAGACATGCCAACCATCATCATCACGACCATCGCGCCTGATCTCGAGGCGCAAGTCGATCCTCGCTTCGGGCGGGGCCAGTACTTCCTGGCCGTCGACAGCGTAACGTTGGCCTGGCAAGCGCACCCCAATCCGGCCCTGGAGGCGGCCGGCGGTGCCGGCACCCAGGCGGCCCAGTTCGTGGCGAGCCTGGGCGCGCAAGCCGTCATCAGCGGCGATTTCGGTCCCAACGCCTACCTGGCGCTTGAGGCGGCCGGCATCGCCATGTACTTGCATGGTCCTGCCGCCACGGCCCGCGCCGCAGCCGAGGCCTTCAAGAACGGGCAGCTCGAGCGCGTGGTCAGCCCGACGGGCGCCGCGCAGCACAGCGGGCATAGGGCCAGGTGATCGGATGAGGATTGCCGTCGCCAGTGGCAAGGGCGGCACCGGCAAGACCACCGTCGCGACCAGCCTGGCGTTGAGCCTGGCGGCAGCGGTCCAGGCCGGAGCCGTGGCGCTGCCGCCTCTTTTCCTCGACTGCGACGTGGAGGCGCCCAACGCCCACCTGTTCCTGGCGCCGGCGCTCGAGCGCCGGTATGAGGTCGGCATCCTCATACCGCAAGTCGACGCCGACAAGTGCAGCGGCTGCGGGAAATGCGCCGAGGTGTGCCAGTACCACGCCATCGTGGTCCTGGGAAAGAAGACGCTGGTCTTTCCCCAACTGTGTCATGGCTGTGGCAGCTGCACGTTGATCTGTCCAGAGCGTGCCATTCTGGAGACGCCGAACGTGATGGGGGTGCTGGAGGCCGGACCCGCCGCCGCGGGCATCACCTTCGCCCGCGGCGTACTGAACGTGGGTGAGCCGATGGCCGTACCGGCGATCCGGCAACTGAAGAAATGGGCACAACCGGCGGCGGGCCAGGATGTGATCGTCGACGTGCCACCGGGAACGTCCTGTCCGGTCGTCGAGTCAGTGCGTGGCGCCGATTTTTTGCTGCTGGTCGCCGAGCCGACCCCGTTCGGTCTGCACGATCTGCGGCTGGCGGCCGAGGTTGCCCGCGAGCTGGCGGTGCCCGCGGGGGTCGTGATCAACCGTGACCGCATTGGCGATGCCGGCGTGGACGAGTTCTGCGCGACGGCCGGGCTGCCGATCCTCATGCGCATCCCGTTCGAACGCGCGATCGCCGGCGGGATCGCCCGTGGGCAGACGTTGCTGGAAATACATCCGCAATACGGGCCCGCTTTCCGGCAAATGTACGCGGAGATTGTGCGCCTGCTGCAACCCACGCCGGTGTACGAACCCAGCTCAGGCTAATCGCAGCGGGTGTTGAGGATCCAGCAAAGGTGAGCATGAAGCAATTGGTGATCCTGAGTGGCAAAGGTGGCACGGGCAAGACGAGCGTCGCCGCGGCCTTTGCGCACCTGGCGCACGACGGGCCGGTCCCGCTGCAGGCAGTCCTGGCCGACGCCGATGTGGACGCGGCTAACCTGGAGCTGGTGCTGCACAGGCAGATCCTGGAACAACACGAATTCGTAGGCGGACCCGTGGCCCTGATCGATCCCGAGCTGTGTGCAGGGTGTGGGGTCTGTGCGGAAGTCTGCCGGTTCGATGCGATCACGTCAGAGGGCCAAGACTACTCGGTGGACCCGATCGCCTGTGATGGCTGTGCCGCCTGTGTCTACCAGTGCCCCGAGCAAGCCATCGCGCTGGAGCCCCAACGGTCGGGCCAGTGGTTCCGCTCGGCGTCGCGTTACGGCCCGCTCTTCCACGCAGCCCTGCGCCCGGCCCAGGAAAACTCGGGCAAGCTGGTCACGCTCGTGAAGCAGCAAGCCCGCCTGTGCGCGCTGGATGACGGCTACGAGGCCGTGATCGTGGACGGGCCGCCGGGCATCGGCTGCCCCGTCATCTCGGCCGCTTCAGGCGCCGATCTGGTCCTGGTCGTGAGCGAACCGACGGCAGCCGGTATCCATGATATGCAGCGCGCCCTGGAAATGGCGGCGCACTTCCGGGTGCCTGCGCTCGTCTGCATCAATAAAGCCGACCTATATCCGGCCGGAGCGGCAGAGATCGCGGACTATTGCCAGGAGCACGGGCTCGAAGTCGTCGGGCGGATCCCCTTTGATCGGAACGTGACCGACGCCATGGTGCACGGCGAGCCGGTCACAGCCTATCGCCCGGAAGCGCCGGCCAGCCGGGCGATAAGGGAGATCTGGCAGCAAACGGCCGTGCACTTGAGCATGGCAAAGTGATATAGGAGGATCGATCATGCCTGAGACGCCAGAGGCGATTGGACGGATGCAGGCGGCCATCGTCGTCGCGCTCTCGAAGGTGATCGATCCGGAGACCGGCGCCGACGTGCTGAGGATGCGCCTGGTCGAGGACCTGAAAGTGGACGAAGGCGGCCGGGTGTCATACACCTTCCGCCCGTCGTCGGCCCTCTGCCCGATCGCCGTGCCGCTGGCGCTGATGATCAAGACCGCCGTGAGCCTGGTGCCCGGTGTCCTTGGGCAGACGATCACCGTCAAGGACTACGTCGAGGCCGAGACCCTGACTGAATGGCTCAACCCTGCCGGTTGAGGGGCCTCTCTCCGCGACGTTGAAGAACTGGGGTCGACCGCTACGTTGAGCTGAGTAGCGTACGCGGGTGCAGCGGCCTGGCGACCTCAGCGCAGTTACGCGTGGGGTCGAAAATCGGAGGGCCAGAATGGAAAAAACCAGAGCGGATGACATTCCCCTGACGTGCGCTGACTCTGTCCAGAAGCTCAACAGCTTTTCGAATGCCCGCAACAGGATTGGGCATGTGACAATTGGCGCTAATCCCGCTGAAGCATTTGACAGCCATCGCGCGTCATGCTACCCTCGAATCGGCTGTCGGATATGCAAGCCTAAAGGAGGTTGCCATGCCAGAACTGAAAGAGAATTGCGTCAAACCTGCACGCGGGCCGATAATGCCGGCCCTGCGATCGACACCTGCAACCGGAGACAGCACACCACCAAGGGAGGCCAGCCAAATGTTAGCACGCGTCGGCCAACCGGCCATTGACTTCGAAGCGACTGCGTTTGTCGAGGGGGTGGGCTTCCAGCCTGTCAAGCTGTCGGATTACAAGGGCCAGTGGATCGTCGTCTGCTTCTATCCCGGTGACTTCACCTTCGTCTGACCGACGGAACTGGCGGCGGTCGCCGCCATGTATGACGAGTTCAAGGCCTTGGGCGTGGTCGTGCTTTCCGTGAGCACCGACAGCCGCTTCGTCCACAAGATCTGGCAGGAGCAGGAACTATCGAAGATGCTGCCGGGTGGGGTGCCGTTCCCGATGTTGTCCGACGGCGGAGGCAAGATCGGCGCCGTGTACGGCGTTTACGACGAGGCAGCCGGCGTGGACATCCGTGGCCGCTTTATCATCGATCCCGATTTCGTGATCCGCGCGATGGAAGTGCTGACTCCTGAAGTTGGCCGGAACCCCAAGGAGCTGCTGCGCCAGCTGAAGGCCTTCCAGCACGTGCGTGCTACCGGCGAAGTGACTCCTTCTGGCTGGGAACCGGGCCAGGTGACCCTCAAGCCCGGACCGGCGCTGGTTGGCCGGGTGTGGGAGACCTGGAAACCCGAGCCAGACGGCGTCAAGGCATGACGAAGGCCTGAGGAAGGCCTGAGGAAGGCCTGAGGAAGGCCTGACGTAGGGAGACGCGGCCGGCGGCTGTCACAGCCGCCGGCCGCAATTCACAGGAGCCGGCCCCCAAATGAAGCTGACCTGCCTGGTCGACAATGCCGTTCAGTTCGGCTCCCCCTTCTGGGGCGAGCATGGTCTGTCGTATCTGATCGAGACGCCCGAAGGGCGAGTGCTCTTCGACACGGGAGACAGCGGGACGGTCCTGCTGCACAATCTGCGGGCGATCGGGGTCGAGCCCGGGTCGATCGACGCCCTCGCCATCAGCCACGCGCATTACGACCACACCGGCGGCCTGTCCGCCCTGCTCGAGCAAGTCCGTCCCGGCATCCCGCTCTATGCATCCGCCGATCTGTTCCGCGGGCGCTACTCCAGGCGTGGGGAGACGATCACGGACATCGGCCTCAAGCTGAGCCGGGCCGAACTGGCGGCGCGCGTGACGCTCAGATTGGACACGTCCCCACAGGAGATCCTGCCCGGGATCTGGACGTCGGGAGAGATCGCCAACCGGCCAGAGTTCCAGGGCAGCGCGCCCGGCCTGCTGATGCGCGAGGGTGAAGCCCTGGCTCCCGACGCCCATCGTGACGACCTCTCGCTGGTCCTGCAGGCCGACGACTGCCTGCTGCTCTTGTGCGGCTGCTGCCACGCCGGCCTGCTCAACACCCTGGCCCAGGTAGAAAGCACCTTCGGGCGGCCGGTCACCCAGATCGTGGGCGGCCTGCACCTGGTGAGCGCCGGCGCCGGCGACCTGCAGCGTTGTGCGGCAAACCTGGCCGCGCGTCGCTCGCTCGGACACGTCCGGCCGGGCCATTGTACGGGTGAAGCCGCCCTTCTCGCGCTGCAGGGCGTGCTCGGCCCGGAGCGCGTGGCCACTGCCCCGGCCGGCACTGTGATCGAGATCGGCCACTGACCCGGTTCATCCCGTGGCCCGGGCGCGGCTGCAGGCGGTTCGGAGGAACCGCCTGCAGCTTATCGTTACTCGGCGCCGGTTCTAGCGGCTGGTCCAGCAGCCTCCGCCGCGTCCCATCCGTCCGCCTAGCGGGGCACCGTCTTGGCCTTGCCTTGCCGGCCCGGTGGTGGTGCGGTTGACCATCGCGCTCACCTGCGTCCCCATGTTCTGCAGCATCAGGTCTGCCTGGGCCTGGCCCAACTTGCCATCGCTCACCAGGTGCTCCAGGTCGGCCCGGCGGGCGGCCAGCCGCTTCTCAACCAGCGCCTGCTCGTCCAGGCCCTTGGCCTGCGCGATCTGCGCCAGCGACTGGCCGGCCAGGCGCTGCGCTTGCAGCTCCTCGACCGTCAGGCCCAGGATCCCGGCCACGTCGTCCGGCCCACCGGCCCACTCGGGCGCCCCGCGCCGCACGCCGGCCGCTGCGCCCAGCTCAGTACCGGCGCCCATGCCGGGCCCGTAACCCGTGCCAGGCTGTGCCAGGCCGGTGCCCGGCGTGTGGATGCCGTTCCCGGCTCCCAAGGCACCCGGGGCAGGCGGTGCGGCGAAGGCAACACCCGCCAGGGCCGTAGCCAGAAGACCCACCAGAACCACCACCAATACGAACCGCTTCATCGTGAACCTCCCTCAATGTGTCTGTTTACGCTTCAGCAGCGCAGCTGCGTTCTCGCTAGCTGACACTACTGTACCGCAGGCTTGTGAAGGCCGTGTGAAGAGACGGTGCGCCTCTGGCGAAGAAGCGGCGCCCGACGTGTGCGAGCCGTAGGAGTCGGCGCAGGGCGTTGGGGCAAGCCAGTCTGCATTGACAGGACGCCTGCCCGCCCCCGGGCTCCATCCTGTGAATCCTGTAAATTCTGTCAAAACCCTCGTTCGTCCGGCCGGACAGGACCCCAGGTCCGGAGGGGCGCGAACCCCGTTACCTGTGTGAGGTCATCGCTGCCGCGCAGGCTAGCCGTGACCTCCCGCGTCGGGTGGATTCGGGGCCCGCGTCGGGCCCGGCCCGGCGGGCTCGACGGGAGACGTCGCCTGCAGACCGGGTTCCGAGGGTGCGTCCGTCGCCGGGCCGGGGCCGGGTCCCGGGGCTGCCTCTGTCGCGGGTCCGGGTCCTGGGGCCGCGTCTGTCGCCGGGCCGGGCCCGGGTCCTTGTGGCGTAATTGCCGAGGATGGCGCGGCAGTCTGGGTGGGCCGGACCTCAGCGGTCGCCGGCGCAGGCCCCGGACTGGGAGTGTCGACCGGCGTGACGGCGGGGGTGGATGGCTGGGGGGTCTCGCCCTCGGCCAAGCCCTCGTCCGGCACCAACCCCCGCACGACCGGCGGCGTGCCGTCACTCGGCCCGTAGCCGGCGTCCGCACCTGGGCCGGGGTCAGGGCCCCGCCCGGCGTCTTCACCCGGACCATCGGCGGCGCCCTGTGCGGCGTCCGCACCCGGGCTGTTGCCGGTGCCCTGCCCGGCGTCGATCCTGTCCGAGGTCTGCGGCTGCGCCTGGCCGCCGCGGATGTGGGACGCGGTCGCTTCGATTCGTCCCGCCGCCAGGCGCAGCGCGCCGGCGCCCTGCGGCTCACCGGCCTCCTCGGCGAGCACGCGCAGGACGCCGGCTTGCCCGGCCACTCGCTCCGCCAACCGCAGTCGTTCGGCCTGCGGCAGGGAGCCGGCCTCGCGGGCGACGGCCTCGTCGTCTGCCTGGAGCGCCGCCAGGGCGACGGGGTCGGCCCGCTGCGCCGCCTGCAGGTACATCGTCACATCCTGCAGACGTCGCTGGGCGATCCCGAGCTCTGCTTCGGCCCGGCCCTCCGCCGACGGCTGCAGCCAGGCCGGTATGCGTTCGACCGCCACGCGCCAGCCATACGCCGGCTCCCCCGGCCGGCTGGCGGCGACTGCACCGGCGGTCAAGACCACGCAGACCAGCAGCGCGCCCAGGCCGGCCGGCGCCAGGCGTCGCGCGCCGTCCCAGGCCCACGGCCAGGTCAGGCGCGTCCTGAAAGTCGGACGAGCCGCCCGAGCCTGCCCCTCCAGGGCAGCCCCGAGCATCTGCCAATGCTGCCGGCGAACGGCCGCCGGCACCCGCACCGGTCGCAGCTCGGTTAACGCTCCGGCCGCCAGCAGCATCGGCTCCAGATCGGCCGCTTGCTCAGGATAACGCGCCAGGCAGGCGGACAGGCTTTCGCCGCGCTCGAGTTGCTCGAGACAGGCTCGCAAGCTGCTTGCCAGTTCCCTATCCATCCCAGACCTTCTTCTTCGACGGCTGCTTGCCCGTCAGCACGCGCCCGAGGGCACGCAGCGCTCGATGTTGCAAGCCTTCCACTGCCCCTTCTGTCTTGCCCAACCATGCCGCCACCTGGCCGTTGCTCATCCCTTCGGCAAAGCGGCCCAGCACAACCAACCGCTGCTCTTCGGTCAGTTGATCCACGGCTTCCGCCAGCCTGGCGAAGGCTTCGCTTTGCTCCGCGGCCGCCTGCGGACCGGGTTCGCGCGCCGGCAGCCACTCCTGTTGGTCCAGGTCCACTTGCTGCACCTTGCCGCGCCGCCGGTGATAGTCTGCCGCCAGGTTAGCGGCGATCCGATAGAGCCAGGCGCTGAGCGAAGCGGCCGGACAGTCGGCCTGCAGTTGGAAGCGCCCGATGTGCTTGATGACGCGCAGGAAAAGCTCGCACGTCAGATCGGCAGCCACCTCCGCATCGCCCGTGCGCGCCAACAAATAGCGATACAGGCGATCGGCATAGAGGTCGTACAGGGCCTCCAAGGCCGCCTTCTCCCCTCGCTGGCAACCAGGCATCAGAGACACAACTTTGGTGTCGGCAATCGCTGCGTGCATGGCCATATTCATCTATATCCCTAAAACGCAGAAACCGTCCCTATCATACGGGGCAAGTGGCAATCTGCTCAAACCAGGCCAAAGTGCCCGTGCCGCGTCTCGACGGATCGGCTGTCCCGGCGCGACGCGCGCCGGCAGCGGGCGATTCCGCCTGCCAGGCGGCGACGGTACCAGGATACCGGGCCACTGCGCAGAGCTTAGGCGCGCAGTGTGAAGAGGTTATGAAGTTAGTGGTAGGAATACGTGAATAACTTTAAGGTTCATTTGAGCTTTTATTGTGGTATAATAGATAAACACTTGGGCGATGCATGTGCTCTTTCAGGTCTGCGCTCCGTATTCCATCACGCGGTACGGCGCTTGCCTCGAACGAGACCCTGCACTTGCACGCCATTTATTGCGCCAACCTGGCTGTCGCTGAGCGCTGAGGAAGCGGAGCCCGGTCGAGAGTGGCCGGTCTACTGGGGAGGTCGAATGAAGATAGTTCGGATGTTGCTACCGGGCCTGATCGCCGGCATACTTCTGATACTTGGGGTTCTCTGGATCAATCCCAGCCAGGACTTGCGGGCCGAATCTGCATCGACAGACCAGCCGGTCGCTGAGGTGGCAACCGGGCGGCTCTCCGACGAAGGCATGCAGGCCATCGCCACTCCATCTGCTGAGGGGAGCGACGAGCTGCCACCTGCCGGCTTCGCCGCAGGAGCTCAAGGACCACAATTGGTCCTCCCTACCCCCATTCCCGGTGAAACCCTGGTGTATTTTGTCCCTACAGACAATGACGCCACTGCCACCGTGATGTACCTTTACAATACTGACTCTGTCGCCCACATTGTCGCTCTGCGCGGGTTCAACTACAATGGAGCGATGGTTTATGCCCAGAATATCAACGTCGGAGCCTCTAGCTTTTTGCGCCTTGTCAGCGATAGCGTCGCAGCCGCTCCGCCACCGAGCTGGGCGACGCCCGCCCCGATCACAACTAACTTCACAGATTTCGTCTATTTTGCCAGTCTATCGCTGCCCAAAGGCGTGAAGGTGGAAGGATACGTGCTTTTCAATCCCGGTACCGGCACGGTAGACCCACGCAAGGACCAGGGAGCCATTCCGCTGCGCTTCAGCACCGATCCGGCAACGCTGTTCCTGCCTACCGTGCAAAACTGACTCTAAACATCTGAGAGGCGGCAGACGGACAGCTTCTCTCCGACAGGCCGCCTGGGCGATGGGCTATCCAACTGACGATTCTGTCATAACCACATCCCCAGGACGCCGGCGTTCTGCCTGAACTCTGTCACGCATGACCCGGCCCCAGGCAGGCCGGGTCATGCGGGTGGGCCGGCCGTCAGGCCGGAATTTCGTTGCTAAAACTGCCCTCGAGGAGCACCTTGGCCCGCGCGAGATCGCGACTGACCTGTGGAGTGTGCGCCTGCGCGTATTCGAGCTCGATCACTGCCGCCCGGTCGTAGCCTGTCTTTTCCAACGCCGCGGCGAGCGCGCGGAAATCGACAGTCCCGTCGCCCGGAACCACCAGGATGTTCTTGCCCACGCCATCGCGCAGGTGAACGTGCTTCACGTGGCTGCCGAGCTTAAGCGCGGCGTCAGCCGCCTTCTCGCCGGCATAGGTCAGGTGGCTGGGGTCGAGCGCTACCCCGACCTGCGGGTGATCGACCAGGTCCATCAGGTCGAGGGCTTGCTGGGTGTTCGACATCAGCATGGTCTTGTGCAGCTCCAGGGTCAGATCCAGCCCCATCCCGGCCGCGTAATCCCCAAGGATACGCAGGTCTTTGGCGACGGCCCGCGCGGTCTCGAGCCATTCGCTCGGCTTCGGCTCTACACCCGACTGGATCGTGATGGCGTAGCCGCCAAGCTCTTTGGCGTAGTCCAGCGATGCCATCGCCCACTTTAGCGCGCCCGCGCGCTGCGCCGGAATCCCAAGCAGCCCGTCGCCGACGTTCAAGGTCGCGATACTCAGCCCGAGTTCCTGCAATTGGGCCTGCAGCCTGGCCTTTTCGTCCGCAGAAGCCGTCACCGGATTGAAGTGCGCACAGTAGTTGGAGAGCATGACGACGTCACAGGTGTGGAAACCGTGAGCGCTGATCTCGTGCAGCGCCACATCGAGTGAGTCATGCCGATAACCCAAGGTCGAAGCACCAAGCTTTATCATCACCATCCCTCCTCAGTCTTTCGGAACGAAAACGACTTTGCCGGTTTGCGCGTGTGAGAACAGGTCATAGGCCTGTGGAGCGTCCTCCAGGCAGAAATGGTGGGTGAGCAGACCATCCACCTTCAGCCCATTCCGGTAGGCCTCAAGAATGCCGAAGTAGTCGGCGTCGGTGAAGTACCACACACCGTAGGCAGTGATCTCCTTGGCCAGGAACTGTTCCCAAGGATTAATCGTCGCGCTGTGCCCGGCGCCGGCGAAGATGAAGGTGCCCTCTGCGCGCGTGGCGTTGAGGGCCAGATTCACCCCGGAGTCCTGACCGCTGGCGTCAATGGCGACGTCGGCCCCCCGGCCGTTGGTGAGATCGCGGATCGTCGCCAGCGCATCGGTAGTCGTCGGATCGATGACGCAATCGACGCCCAGCTTCTGCATCAGCGCGCGGCGATATGGGCTGACTTCGACGACGATCGTCCGTACGCCCAGGTAGCGCAGCATGGCTACGAATCCGGAACCAACCGGGCCGGCGCCAACGAGAACCACGTTGTCCCGCGGGCCCACCTTGACCTTATTCAAGGCATGGAAGCCCACGCCGAGCGTGTCGCCGCCCAGCAGGGCGCCAAGATCGAACGGGATGTCGTCCGGAAGCGGCATGCAGGTGTAAGCAGGCACGGCCACAAATTCACCGTGCCCACCGTTTACGAAGCCTTGCTCCTTGCAAAAGCGCCGGTCGCCCTTCAGACAGTAGGTGCAATGACCACAACCCGAGATGATGTTGATGGCGACACGCGATCCGGCCTTCGGCCCGAAATCGTTCGGGTTCTCGACCACGGTGCCCACCATCTCGTGTCCCGGCACGAAGGCTAAGCCTTCCGGCGATCGATAGTTCTTCATCTCACTGCCGCAAATGGCCGACGCGCCGACCTTAAGCAGCACTTCTCCCGGCTTCAACACCGGGATAGGCAGGTCCTTGACTTCAACGCGTGAGTTCCCGGGAAATGTAACAGCCAACATAGCAGTCTCTCCTTATGATTCTGTCTGGCGGTTCAGATCACCACCACCGCCCAGTGCTTCGCCCCTATTGTGCGGGTCGAGCTTGAAGCGCCAAGTGCCGTCGAGTGACTCGCCCAAGGTACACGGTCCAATCAGAATGCCGGCCGGTGCGCTCGTCACGAGTGGCCTATCCCTTCAGAGCGCCGGCGGTAAGGCCCTTGACGAACTTATCCTGGAAGATCAGATAAAAGACGATCGGAACGAAAGTCGCGATGGACAGCGCTGCAGCCTGCATGCCCCAGTCCACCTGGTAGCGGCCGTTGAAGAGCATCAACCCCAGAGGGACCGTGTTCATGGTATCTTTCTGCAGATAGAGCAACGGGTACATGAAGTCGTTCCAGACCCAGACAAAGTAGAAGATAGACACCGTGGCCAGTGCGGGCTTAGCCAGAGGCAGAGCAATCCGCCAGAAGATGCCGAACGCGCTGCAGCCGTCCATCTTGGCCGCGTCTTCGATCTCAATCGGCAACGTCTGAAAGAATGTCCGCAGAATGAATATGCCCACTGGACACCAGCTCAGGTAGGTAAAGACCAGCCCCTGATAGCTGCTGAGCAGGCCGAGCCGGGACACAATCTGGAAGGCCGGGATGACAATGGCCTGTGGCGGCACCATGATCCCGATCAGGAAGAACACGAACAGCGCCTTATCGCCTTTGAAGTGAAAGCGGGCAAAACCATAGGCGGCCAATGACGAGATCGCCAAGATGCCCAGCACCGAGGGGCCGGTGACGATCACGCTGTTCATAAAGTACAACCTGAAGTTGCCTGTTTGCCAGGCTCTCAGATAGTTGACAGGGTCCAGCGAGGTCGGCAGCGCAAACGGGTCGGCGAAGATCTGCCACTGCTGCTTGAATGACGTATAGAACATCCAGATCATCGGAAAGACGACCACGGCAAACGCAATCAGAAAGATCAGGTAGATTGCCGCGTTGCCGGCGACCTGGGTCAGGCGCAGACGCCTGCGTGGTGTGGCTCTTCCGGCGGGGACCGCTGTCGTGCTCATGTGTTATCCCTCGCAAGGACCCTGAACTGGAACAAGGTCAGCATGAGTGTCAGCATCAGCAGGACGACGGCGATTGACGAGCCGTAGCCCATTTTGTTGTACATGAACCCCTGGAAATACATCCAGGAGGTGAGCACCTCGGATGCATGACCGGGACCCCCGTGCGTCATCACGTAGACCAGGTCAAACAGCTTGAGAGTGTTGATGCTGACCAGCACGATGACAGTGGCGGTGACTGGGGCGAGCACCGGAAGGGTGATGCGCCAAAAAGACTGCCACGCATTGGCACCGTCCATGCTGGCAGCCTCGTACAGCTCGGCGTCGATGCCCTTGAGCCCGGCAACGAACAGGAACATGGAAAAGCCGAAGTTCTTCCACACGTCGCAGCCTATCACGACCAGGAGCGACGTGGCGGGGTCACCCAGCCAGGCACGTGCGAGACTGCCGAGACCGACCGCCCGCAGCAACGGGTTGATGAGCCCCAATTCCGGGCTGAGGATCAGCATGAAGACGATCCCAACCACCACCATCGACATGACAGTGGGAATGAAGAAGACGCCGCGGAAGAAATTCGAGCCGCGTAGGCCGCGCTCCAACAGCACCGCCAGGAAGAGTCCGGCGACAACGACTGTGGTGGCGCCCACGAGGATGAAGATCACGTTGTGCCGCAAGGCGGCCCAGAACACTACGTCCTGGCTCAGCGCGACATAATTCGCCAGGCCGGCCCAGTGCAGATCACTGAGGCTTAGGCCCGACCAATTCAACAGGCTGATGACCACAGTACCCAGGATCGGCAGGGCCAAGAAGACCACATAGAAGATTAGGGCCGGCAGGATGAAGGCGTACGGGCCCATGGCCGCGAAGAGGCGGGTAGCTCTCTGCCCGATGGTCGGCACGGTCGCCACAGCTCTCGCAGCGCCCTGAGGGGTAGTGCTTTGCATCGTCCTCGCTCCTTCAGACGCTTCCTGGCATTGGCGGATCTGAAGCCATCATTCTGGCCGAATCTCGATCCGGATCGGGTAGGTGATCTCGCCCTTTACCCACAGGACCAGGTCGTCGCCTTCGCGCTGCGCGACCGTGTCCGTCCGATCCACCTGCCGCTCGCCCCATTTGACCGACGCATTCCCGGACGGCCACTTGTTCAACACGAAGACAGGATTGACTGTGGCGGCGGTCGGCGCCATCTCAAACGCCAAATCTTTGCCTTCCAGCATGATGAACTGATGCGCCCGCTGGGCGAAAGCGTAGCCCTCGTAGACGGCCTGGGCGGGTGTCGTGATCATGGTCACCGATGCCGGATGCAGCCAGGACGCCACCACACGCCGTAGCGGATCGAAATCCATGCTGTCGCTCACGCCCTGAAGAGAGAGCCAGGTGGTGGGCCGATCAGGGCGGGCGAGACGAACATAATTCGGGGCCGTGCGAGCACCTTGAAACGCCTGTAACCCATAGGCGTAGCCGTAGGATGCGATTGAGGTGGTGGTGGGACGCTTGCCGACTTCGTCGTTGGCCCGCTTCCACCCAACGAAGTCGCTGCGTTTGTAGCCGGGCCAGTGCATGTCGCTTTGATTGCCCACGAAGGGCCGGATTTCGGGATGCATCTGACCGCACACGCTGCACGTCGCATGCGGAAACAGCAGCGGGCTATTGGGAAAGGCGGCAAAGGGATACGGCGGTTGGACGAAGTTGACGCGGCCGATATACTCGCTCCAGCCAGCCATATCGGGAAACTGCGCGCAGAACGAGCGTGCGCCCTGGCGGTAGTAGGGATATGGCATTTCGATGCAATGCCCCGCGATGTCGCTCAGAGTCAAGACCGGGCTGCGCAGGGTTTCTTCAGGCGTCACCCCTGTCGGGTTAGCGACGATCCATTCGCCGACCTCCCAGATAGTGGGATTGCCGCCGAAATCGCTCTCGTTACCCGGCCAGCCGACCAGACGCCGGATCGCGATGCCGTCCGGATACACGGTGTAGTATTCGTCGGCAGTGGTATTGCCGTTGAAAATGCGGTAGCGGTTATCGCACAGCGCATAATGCCAATGTACGATGGAGCGTGCCGGCCCATTCTGCTGGATCTCGGCCCGGCTGTAGCGGCACTCAGCGTCCATCATCGGCTCATAACAGTGGTTGTTCTCGGTGCTGCCCGTCTCAAACCATTCATTGGTCAGCCACTGGCGCCCCAGGTCCCAACACGGGATATAGTGGGCCTCGCGCCAAAAGTTCAGGCGCCAGGGCTTGCCAAACTCCACGACGATCCCGGGGCCCGTCATGCCGGAGAAAGAGATGTCGTCCTCACGGGCTTGGACTGCATATTGCACGGAACGGTTCCTCCCTTGAGCGCTTGAACGAGCCGGGGACCCGTCACCGGGTCCCCGGCAATTGCCGTCTCACATCGATCCTGCGGCCGCGAGCATTACTTGCTGCAGGTCGTGGGCGTGCGGACCAACGTAGGGGGCTGCGCGGCTGCTTCGTCTTCGACGCTCTGCATCCAGCTTTCAGCGTTCATTTGACCCGTCAAGACGGCAACGCTGCCCATCCAGATCTTGTCCTCGCCGACGGTCTTCGGCGTCACGTGCTCGAGGAAGGGGAAGGAGCCGGTGTTCGGGTTGATCTCCTCATCCACGATCTTGATCAGGAGCGGATCGGCAGTGGCCTCCGTGACGGCGCCCACCACCGGGCTGATGCTGACGGCTTCCTTGACCCAGGTTTGCGCCTGCGGCACCTGCGTCAGCCAATCGATGAACGACAGCATCGCCTGGCGCTTGGCCGGGTCGGCTGCGCCCTTCTTCGAAAGCGAGAGGCCTTCCAGGCCTTGCATGACGATGTTCTTGGGGTCGGCCTTGGAACCCGTGATGGTCGGGAACACCTTCATCCCCAGCTTGAAATCGGGGGGAGCGCTCGCCTTGGCATCACCCGGCAACCAGGAGCCGGTCTGGAAAAAGCCGGCCTTGCCGGCGAAGAACAGGGCTGTGCCGGCAGGATAGTCGTCGCTGGCTTTGCCCGAACTGAAGTAGCCCTTGTCGTTGAGATCGGTATAGAGCTTGGCGGCCGCGACGAAGTCCGGATCGGTCCACTTATAGCCGCACTGGCGGGCAACGAGGTCCAGCACCTTGTCTGCGCCGACCTCGCGGACCAGAAAGGCAAAGAACCATTGTGAGCCGGACCAGCCGAACTTGTTGGCGAAGGCGATCGGGATGACGCCGGCAGCCTTAAGCTTGGCGAAGGCGGCGAGGTAATCGTCCCAGGTGTTGAGGGTTGCAGGATCAATACCGTTGTTGGCCAGGACGGCCTCGTTGTAGTAGATCTGGGTGTCGGTGTGGATCGTCCAGGGCACGCCATAATACTTGCCATCCTGCATGATCGAGGCTTCGGTACCCGGGAGAAAACGGTCTTTGTTCTGTGCCCAGAAGTCGCTGATGTCCTCGACTTCGCCTACGTTGACAAACTGAGTGACATTGTTATGTCCCTCGTGCTGGAACATGTCTGGCGGATTGCCGCCCGTGAACCCAGTACGCAGTGCAGTGAAGAACTGCTCGTTTTCGATCGGCCGATGCGTGATCTGAATATCCGGATGGGCATCGTTGAACTGCTGGATCAGATCTTCGATGGCCGTTTTCTGCGGGTCGGCTGACCACTCAGTCCAGAAGCTTATCTGGACCTTCTGGCCACTGGCCGCCACTTCTGCGGCTGTTGTGGGCGCAGCCTGTGCCGGCTGCGCAGGTTGGGGCGCGGCGGCCGGGGCAACCGGGGCGCATGCGCCGAGGATCATGGCCAGGATGACGATGGGGAAGAGCAGCAACTTCTTGGTCATTTCAAACACCTCCTAGTGTTGAATGGCTGGAACTACCGGACCGCGAAACTCGTGTCTACTTCCTGATACTGACCTGATTCCGTGCCGTTCCCTCACCTCCTTTGCGCTGTGTTCCTGAACCGAAGCGTCTCGTGCTGGTCTGGGCGGCACGCCTTCTCGATTCGGGCTGGCCGCTAGCAACGCGACGGACGGGCTGGCTGCCGCATGTCGTCCGCAGGTGGAGCAACCGACCGGCGGCGCACCAACTCGCAGGGGATGATTATCCGCGACTCGGCCAATTCCTTCCCGCTCATCAAAACGAGCAGCATCTCGGCGGCTGTATGGCCGATCCGGCGGCTCAACTGGCGCACCGCCGTCACGGGTGGATCTGTGACGTCCCACCACGGGTTGTCATCGAAGCCGACGATCGACACATCTTCCGGGCAGCGGAAACCCAGGGCTCTGATCTCCAGGAGCACGCCCAACACCATCACGTTATTGTTGACAAACAGGGCCGTCGGCCGCGGTTCGGCCGTGAGCAGCCGGTGAGCCGCCTCCCGCGCGGGCTCGACTTCGGCCTGGAGATAGACCACCCATTCGGGAGGTAAAGGGATGTCAGCTTCTTCCAAGGCGCGACGTAATCCGGCGACCCGATCGTGTGAAGCAGAAACCTGCGACGATCCGGCGAGGATCGCGATCCGGCGATGGCCCGCCTCGATCAGGTGACGGGTGCCCAGGTAAGCTCCCTGCGCACTATCCATAGCGACGAAGGGCCCGGGCATGTCCGGGAATAAGCGATCGGCAAAGACCATGGGCAACTGGCTGGCACTGGCCCGGGAGAGCGCGTCCCAATGCCGGCTGACGCCCGCGATCGCCATACCGTCCACCCGCTGCGACAGCAGCAGCTTGAGAGCTTGCTCTTCCAACTCGGGCGTCTCGGCTGTATTGCACAGCATCAACCCATAGCCCCGAGGACGCAGAACGCCCTCGAGGCCAAGTAATATCTCACCGAAGAAATAGTTGGTGGCATTGGAAACCAGTACCCCAACCGTCTTGGTCCGGTTGGTGATGAGGCTACGTGCGGCGAAGCTCGGGTGGTAATCGAGGTCGGCGATGACCTGCAACACCCGCCGCCGGGTGGGTTCCTCGACAAAGCGGGTGCCGTTCACGACGTGGGAGACGGTCGCGGTCGACACGCCGGCTTCGTGAGCTACATCCTTGATAGTCGGCTGCTTCATTGCACGATCCCCCTGACTGAACGCCGCTTCCACGCAAGCGTTTGCGCAAACGGTTACCCGAGCAGTTGCATCCTACACCCATCCTGCACGACTGTCAAGCAGGAATTTTCGGGCCGCCCATCAGGCTCGGCTCGGTTCACGGCGAGGGCAGTTTTGCGCAGCGCGCCAGTGTGCGTCGAAGCGACGGCTGAGTGTGACCCTGCGGCGCGCTGCCCGCCGACGGTTGACGGCCAGGCGACGACGGCTCAATTGGCCGGCCGGTCAGGCCTGCCCACCGATCAGCCCGGCCTGGGACTTGTGAACTTTGTAATATACCACTGGGGTTCCTGCAAGATTTGACAAATACGCTACTGATGGTAAACTGCCTTACAATGTCTAGCGTTGCTCGCCCACCCGCCCCCGAAGGGCAGCCATGAAGGCTGCCGATGCCGCCCATCGCCTGCTGCGCAATGAGATTATCACCTGCGCGCTCGAGCCGGGCCAGCAGGTCGCCCAGCCCGGATTGGCTGCCAGGCTGAATATCGGCATGACGCCCATCCGCGAAGCCCTCCAGCGCCTCGAGCAGGAAGGGCTGGTGCAGGCGCTCCCGCGCTTCGGCTACATCGTCGCTCCCGTCACTTTATCCGACGTCAACGAGATCTACGAGCTCCGCCTGATGCTCGAGCTGCCCGCCGGCCGCCTGGCTGCCGCACGTGGCAGCGACGAGCAGCTCCAACAGATCCTCGAGCGTGCCGATTTCCGCTACGTATACCGCGATCGTGCCAGCTACAGTGCTTTTCTGACGCTGAACGCAGCGTTTCATAGTGATATTGCGGCCGCTTCCGGCAATCACCGGTTGGCCGAGGCCGTCTGCAGGCTGCTGGACCAGATGAGCCGTATCTTTCACCTCGGTCTCAACCTGCGCGACAGTGGCGACGAGATGCGCGAGGAGCACCGCGAGCTGGCCGAAGCCTTGTGCCGCCGCGATGGCGATCGTGTGGAGCGCCTGACCCTCGACCAAATCGTGCGCTCGCGTGAGCGCGTGATGGATGCGCTGATGGGCGGGGCCGACACCGGCCAGTTTCGAGCCTTCAGCCAGGCGTTGCACATCAACCTCACACCCCCATGAAACAGGTGAAAGCATGCTCGTAGCCGAACAAGCCGTTCATTCCTCCCTCACCCTGGCGACTCTGCGCGACCAGGTCGTAGGCGTGGAGCGCCTCGTGCCGCTCCTCGACGGCACACCGCGCCAGTACGTGAACCTCGACAATGCGGCCAGCACGCCCGCCTTGCGCCCGGTCCAGCAGAAAGTCGACGAGCTGCTGGAGTGGTACGCCAGCGTCCACCGGGGCTCCGGCTTCAAGTCGCAGCTCTCTACCAACGCTTACGAGCGCGCCCGCCAGATCGTGGCCGGTTTCGTCGGCGCCGATCCCGAGCAGCAAACCGTCATCTTCACCAAGAACACGAGCGAGGCCCTCAACCTGCTGGCCGATGCCATCGACTGGCAGCCGGGCGACGTGGTCATCAGCAGCGTCATGGAGCACCACTCCAATGACCTGCCCTGGCGGCCCCGCGCGCAGGTGATTCACGTGGGAGTGACCGCCGAAGGGGCGCTCGACCTGGACGCCATGCACGACGCCATCCGCACTCATGCCGGCCGCGTACGGCTGGTGGCCGTCACCGGCGCCTCCAACCTGACCGGCTTCATGCCGCCCGTGCACACGATCGCCGAGTGGGCGCATGCGGCCGGCGCCCTGATGGTAATGGATGCGGCCCAGCTCGCCCCGCACCGCAAGATCGACATGCGCCCGCCGGGCTCAGCGCAGCACCTGGACTTCGTGGCCCTTTCAGGCCACAAGATGTATGCCCCCTACGGCTCCGGCGCCCTGATCGGGCCCAAGGCGGTCTTCCTGGCCCGCGCGCCGCACTACCGCGGTGGCGGCACGATCGAGATCGTTTCGCTGGACGAGGTGCACTGGGCCGATCCGCCCGAGCGCGACGAGGTCGGCAGCCCGAACGTGATCGGGGCCGTGGCCCTGGCCGCGGCCATGCAGGTGCTCGACCAGGTAGGCATGGATCGGCTGGCCGAGCACGAGAAGAACCTGACCCGGCACGCGCTGCTCAAGCTCAAAGCGATCCAGCGCCTGCGACTCTACGGCTCCATCGACCCTGAGCGGCTGGACGATCGCCTGGGCGTGATCGCCCTGGCGGTCGAGGGCGAGCCGCACGCCAAGGTGGCCGCCATCCTCAGCTTCGAAGGCGCCATTGGCGTGCGCAACGGCTGTTTCTGCGCCCACCCTTACGTGCTCGAATTGCTGGGCGTGGCCGGCCTGGATTACATCCGTCACCGCGATGAGGTGCTGGCCGGCGACCGCTCGCACCTGCCGGGCCTGGTGCGCGCCAGCTTCGGCTGCTACAACACCATCGAAGAAGTCGACCATCTGGCGACCATGCTGCAAAGAGTGTCTGCGGCCGACTACGAGGGCGAATACGTCGTCGACCGGCCGAGCGGCTCATACCTGCCGCGCAACTTCGATCCTGCAATCCTATCCAGGACTTTCAGTCTCTAGCCAGCATAGGATGCTTTTGCCAGTCAGCCTGCCGGATGATCCATCCGGCAGGGTCATCCAGCCCAAGGGAGGCAAGGAATGAAGAAGTATCAGTTGGTCTTGGCCGCACTTTTGGTGGCCGTGTTCGTGTTGGGCGCCTGCGCGCCCGCCGCACCCGCTCCGGCTGCCGCGCCGGCCGATAGCGGGGCCCCGGCGGCCGCGCCCGCAGACACTCAGGCTTCGGCGCCCGCTGCCAAGGAAGACCTGTACCTCGGCGTTACCGCCCCGATGACCGGCAACTACGCCGAATACGGGCGCCGTTGGAAGCAGGGCATGGACATGGCCCTGGAAGAAATCAACGCCGCGGACACGGTCCCGGGCCGGACAGTCAAGCTGCAGTGGGAAGACAGCCAGTCCGATCCCAAGCAGTCGGCCACCATCGCCAAGAAGTTCGTCGACGATCCCAAGATTGTGGCCGTCATCGGCGATTTCAGCAGTTCGGCCAGCCTGGCCGGCGCCCCCATCTACCTGGAAGCCAAGAAGGTCCAGCTCTCCCCGACCGCGTCGGATGCCAAGTTCGCAGCCACCGGTGAGTACATGTTCGGCATCGTCGGCAGCATGAACGGCGAAGCGCCCTACCTGGCCAACTTCGCGGTCACCGAGCTGAACAAGAAGAACATCGCGGTGATGTTCATCAACAACGACTGGGGCAACACCGCCAAGGACATCTTCGTCGACTCGGCCAAGAAGCTCGGCGCCAACATCCTGGACGAGCAGGGCTACCTGGACGGCAGCAAGGACTTCATCGCCACCTTGACCCGTATCCAGGCCGAGAAACCCGACCTGCTCTTCATCGCCGCCTTCTATGCCGACGGCGCCGCGATCCAGAAGCAGCGTGCCGACATGGGTTGGGACGTGCCCGTGCTCAGCCCGGCTTCGGCTTACTCGCCGCAGTTGCTGGCCCAGGGCGGCAGCGCCGTGGACGGCCAATACGTCACGACCACCTTCTTCACCGAAGACCCGAGCCCTAAGGTTCAGGACTTCATCAAGAGGTTCAAGGCCAAGTACAACGAAGATCCCGACCAGTTCAACGCCATGGCCTACGACGCGGTCTGGCTCATGTCCGCCACCATCGGCAAGACCGGCACGGACAGCGACAAGATCCGCCAGGGTCTGGTCGACTACGTCTCCGGCTACGTCGGCGTGACCGGGCCCGGCAAGTTCGGCCCCGACCGCATCTCCGTCAAGAGCTACGTCCCGCTGCAGGTCCAGGACGGCCAGTTCAAGCTCTGGAAGAAGCCCTAACCGGCGCGCGCCGAGCGCAGAATCACCTTATGGCCGGGCCAGAAGTACGCAGCCTGGCCCGGCCACAGGGTGCGCCCGAGGACTCCGTGACCTTTCGCGAGTGAGAAAAGACAGTCGATGACTTTATTCGTCCAGCAGCTGGTGAACGGCTTGACCCTGGGGAGCGTCTATGCGCTGCTCGCGATTGGCTTCTCCCTGATTTTCGGCGTTCTCAACCTGGTAACCTTCGCCCATGGCGAAGTCTACATGGTGGGGGCAATTGCCGGCTTTCTGACCATGCGCCTCATGCCGGGCAACCTCCCGGTGGCGCTTCTCGTCGGGCTGGTGACCTCTTTTGGTTTGGGCCTGCTCGTCGAGCGCGTCTCGTTCCGGCCGTTCCGCGGCGCGCCCCACATGACCACCCTGCTCAGCACCGTGGGTGTCTCCATCGTCCTGCAGAACCTGGGCATCTTGCTGTTCGGCGGGGAGGTCAAGTCCTTGCCCGACCGCCTGCAGCTCGGCCAGCTCATGCTCGGCACGGTGCGCGTTTCGGTCCTGCAGTTGCTGATCATCGCCGTGTCCCTGGTGATGGTGGCCGCGCTGATGCTTTTCATCGGCCGCACCCACTGGGGCCGGGCCATGCGCGCCATCTCGCAAGACCTGGACACCGCCCGCCTGATGGGCGTGCCCAGCAAGGAGATCACTGCCCTGGCCTTTGCCCTCGGCTCGGCCCTGGCCGGGGTCGCCGGCGTCCTGATCGGGGTTTACTACAACTCCTTCTCGCCCTACATGGGCGGAGACGCGGGTATGAAGGCCTTTTCGGCCACCGTGCTGGGTGGGCTGGGCAGCATCGCCGGACCGGTCTACGGCGGGGTGCTGCTGGGCGTCACCGAAGACCTGACCGCCGCCTATCTCAACCCTTCGTACCGTGACGTGGTCGGCTTCATCATTCTGATCGCCGTGCTCGTGCTGCGGCCGCGCGGCCTGATGGGCAAAAGGAGCGTCTGATGCTGGCACGCCTCAGGCGACACAAATATGCCGCCTTGTTCGGCTACGGGCTGTTCACTCTGGTCGCGCTGGTGTTCCTCCTGGCATTCCGTGGCGAGCCCTACCTGCTGCGCATCGCGATCCTGGCCATGCTCTACGCGGTGCTGACCGTCAGCCTGAACCTGGTGAACGGCTACGCCGGCCTTTTCTCGTTGGGCCATGCCGCATTCTATGGCATCGGCGCCTATACCTCGGCGCTGCTGGCCCTGCGCCTGCACTGGCCCTTCTTGCTGGCCTTCGTCGGCGCCGGCCTGGTCGCGATGGTCTTCGGCGTCCTGCTCAGCCTACCGGCCGTGCGGCTGCGTGGCATTTACCTGGCCATCACCACCCTGGCCTTCGCCGAGATCGTGCGCATGATGCTGATCAACCTGCAGTGGCTGACACGCGGTCCGTTCGGTCTGCCCGGCATCCCCGCCCCTTCGATCTTCGGAATCCGCATCGGCAGCGATGCCGGGATCTTCGTGCTGGCCCTGATCCTGCTCGTGCTCACCATTTACCTGATCGAGGCGCTCATGGCCCATCGTCCCGGCCAGGCACTGATGGCAATCCGCGACGACGAACAGGCCGCTGCGGCCTGCGGCATCAGCGTCTTCCGCTACAAAGTCCTGGCCTTTGCCACGGCGGCCCTGTTCGCCGGCCTGGCAGGCAGCATCTACGCCCACTACACGCGCTTCATCAGCCCGGACAGCTTCACCCTGAACGAATCGTTCTCGGTGCTGGCGATGCTGGTGCTCGGCGGCATGGGCAGCACGCCCGGCGCATTGCTGGGCGCCATCCTGCTGACGGCCATCCCCGAGCTTGCCCGTTTTGCCGCCGACTACCGCATGCTGATCTACGGCCTGACGCTCACGATCGCCGTCCTGGTGCGGCCGCAAGGCATCCTGGGCAAGTCGTCGCTCAGCCTGCCTGCCATCGACCTGGCCATCAAGCGCCCACCGAGGAGCAAACCCAGTGGAGCTACTCCAGCTTGACTCAGTCAGCCGCCACTTCGGCGGCCTGGCCGCCCTGCCGCGATCTCTCCTTCTCGGTGCGAGAAGGAGAGATCCTGGGGCTGATCGGCCCCAACGGCGCGGGCAAAAGCACCATGTTCAACGTGCTGACCGGCGTTTTCCCGGCTACTTCCGGCAAGGTGACGCTGTTGGGCCGCGATATCACGCACCTGCCCACCTCCGAGATCGTCCGGCTGGGCCTCGGCCGCACCTTCCAGACCACGCGCCTGTTCAAGACCCTTTCCGTCGAGGAAAACGTGCGCGTCGGCACCCACTGCCGCACCCACGCCAACCTCTTCGACGCCTGGTTCCAGTCGCCCCGCAGCCGGCGCGAGGAGGCCGCCTCGCGTGAGACTGCCGCCCGTCTGCTCGAGATGGCCGAGCTGACGCCCTTTGCCAGGCAGCCTGCGGCCAGCCTGCCCTACGGCGACCAACGCAAGCTCGAGATCGTGCGCGCCCTGGCCACGGAGCCAAGGCTGCTGCTGCTCGACGAGCCCGCCGCCGGCATGAACCGGGTCGAGAGCGATGAGCTGCGCAACTTCATGGCCCGGCTGCGGACCAGCGGCCAGACCATCCTGCTGATCGAGCACGACATGAGACTCGTCATGCGCCTCTGCGACCGCATCGTCGTCATCAGCTACGGAGAAAAGATCGCCGAGGGTGCGCCGGCCGAGATCCAGCGCGACCCCAAGGTCATCGAGGCATACCTGGGCGAAGAGGTGACCGATGTTGCAGCTTGAAAACGTGCATGCGGCTTACGGCCACATCCGGGCGCTCAAGGGCATCTCGGTGCGGGTCGACGAGGGCGAGATCGTCACCATCATCGGCGCCAACGGCGCCGGCAAGAGCACGACCCTTAGGGTCATCACCGGCCTGATGAAGCCGATCGAGGGCACCGTCACCTGGGACGACCGGCGCATCGACGGCCTGGCCGCCGAAAAGATCGCCGCCATGGGCATCGCCATGGTGCCCGAGGGCCGGCGGCTGTTCCCGGATATGTCGGTCTACGAAAACCTGCTCATGGGCTGCTACACCCGCCGCGACCCGGCCGCCGTGCGCCAGGGGCTGGAGCGCTGCTACGACCTGTTCCCGATCCTGGCCGAGCGCCGCAACCAGTTGGCCCTGACCCTGAGCGGCGGCGAGCAGCAGATGGCAGCCATCGGACGGGCCCTCATGGCACAGCCCCGGCTGCTGCTGCTCGACGAGCCCTCGCTGGGCCTGGCGCCCATCCTGGTGCGCCAGGTCTTTAACCTCATCCGCCAGATCAACCGCCAGGGCGTCACCGTCCTGCTGGTCGAGCAGAACTCCAACATGGCCCTGCACATCGCCCACCGCGGCTACGTGCTGGATACCGGCAACATCGAGATGGCCGATACCGCCCAGGCGCTGCTGCGCTCCGACGTCGTGCGGGCCTCGTACCTGGGCGAAGGCTGATACAAGTCCGAGACAGGGCCGAAAAAGGCCGAGACAAGCCTGATGGAAGGCTATTGGAAGGGGAGCAACGTGTCCGACGAAGCAATCTGGGTCCCGAAAGTGCGTGAGGCCGTCAAGCAGCGCGGCCTGTGGTTCGCCCTGCTCTATCGCAGCTTTGCCAGGGTGCTGCCGCCCGCCGAGGTCGAGCGGCTGGCACGCGAGGCCATCTACGAATTTGGCCGGATCAAGGGCCAGGGCGACGCCGAGGGTTTCACCGCCCGGCAGTGGGTCGAGAAGCACGTCGCCAAGGGCTCCTATGCCGTCTTCGCCTCCGGCATCAGCGCGGGCGACGACTTCTGCAGCCAGGACATGACCTACTGCCCGCTGCTCGAGGCCTGGCGGGAGCTGGGCTGCACGCAGGAAGAGATGGACCTGCTCTGCGATATCGCCATGGAAGGTGACCGCGGCCGCGCCGAGGTCAACGGCATCCAGATGGAGATCCCGCTGCGCATGGGCAAGGGCGACTGCTCGTGCCGCCTGGTACTGCGGGATGCCGCTCCGGCCGAGTGAGGCATGAACATCTACCTGGCCGGGATGATCGGCGTGGGGAAGACCACGGTCGGCCGCCGGCTGGCGACCCACCTGGGCTGGCCCTTCGCCGATTTCGACCAGACCATGGAGGCCCAGGCCGGCAAGAACTTCCGCGAGGTCGTGGCCGAAGAAGGCTGGCTGGGCTTCCGCCAGCGTGAGTACCTGATCTGCAAGCACTACGCGGCCTCGGATCACATGGTCGCCGCCCTGGGTGGCGGCACCGTTCGCTACCAGTGGAACCTCGACGCGCTGCACGGCACCGGCGTCGGCGTGCTGTTGGTAGCCGATCTGGAGACCCTGGCCGCGCGCGTACGTCTCCATGACCGCCCGCGGGTGATCCCCGGCACCACCCTCGAAGAAGACATCCGGCAGATGTGGGCCCAATGGGGCCACCTTTACTACGAGTTCGCCGACGTCGTCTACCATACCGACGAGGCCAAGACCCCCCACCAGGAAGCCCTCGAACTGGCCGAGATCCTCCGCCGCGACTACGGCATCGAGCGGGCGGGCGCCGGCTGAGCCCGCCGCGGCGACAGGGATAGCCGGCGCGACTCCCGAATGCGGTACACGATCTTGCGCGCCGGCGCCACCCCGTATTGTAGCGGTCATCGCTCCGCCCCCCGGTCCAAATTGGCGGCGACGTAGGCTTCCATGGCGCTGCGGTATGGCTCGAGCAGCGCCAGGTCCTGCGCGCGCAGCTGCGTGGTGATCAGGCGGGCGCGCGGCGGGGCGCCGGGCGCGCCGCCGGCAGGGCCGGCCGCCACGGCCAGGCGAGCGCCACAGATGCGGGCACCACAGATGCGGGCGCCACAGATGCGGGCGCCACAGATGCGGGCGCCACAGATGCGCGCGCCCTGCAGCGCGCCGAATACCCCGTACGGGTCCTGGCCGTCCTGCCGGTAGGCCCCGGCCAGCAACTCCGCCCAGAGCGCCGTGTCCTCGGCCAGATCGGGGCGGGGGTCGGCGCGCGGATCGACGTTCAGATTCACGGCCTGCGGACCGGCCGGCCGGCGGCCGCAGGCGGCCAGCGCGCTGGGCAGGAAGGCCTCGAGCAGACCCCGCTGCAGGAGATCGTTGGCGTCCAGGCCGTCCGGGCTGCGCAGGCCACAGGCGCCGGGCAGCGCGGCCATGAACTGGCGGACCCGGGCGCCCTCGTCAGCCCAGATGACGACGTTCGCGCCGGCCTCAGCGTAGCGGGCGGCCAGCCAGGCGGCCGTCGGGTTGGCGATGTTGCTCTCGCTGCCGATGGAGACCACGTCGAGGTCGTCGAGGCGGGCCTTTCGGGCAGCCTGCCAGAGCGAGAGCGCGTTGATCTCGCCTTCGACCAGCAGCAAACTCCCCCAGCGCCTGCTCAGCCTGTCCAGCCCGAAGACGGTGCGCTCACCACCGGACCGGCAGCCGAAGCGGGTCCGCTGGTCGATCCCCTCGCCGAAGAAGCGGTACTGCAGCGCCTTGAGCGTGCCCCGGTAGAGCCAGGGCAGCACCAGGGCCGGGCGGGGCGCCCGCAGCGACGGATGGTAAGGCGTGGCATAGCCGATTTGCCAGGTCGTCCAGGTCTCGGGGAGGACGCCCCTCGCCAGCAGATAGTCACGCGCCGCCTCGCCTTCGGCCGAAGCCAGCCCGGCGACGGCCCTCTCGAGCTCCCGCTGCGCTGCCGACTGCCAGCCCGGTTCCTGCCAGCCGTGTGGGTGCCCCTTCACCGCCCCCTGCCGGCAGGTCTGCGCGCTGAGGTCCGTCGCTCCCCGTGCGCGGCCCTCGGCCAGGCGGGCCGGGTCCAGCCGATCGCAGGCGCTCCGAAAGGCGCAGCGCTCGGCCCACATGACCAGCCCGATCGCATCCGACGGCTTGGGGTGGCACCGGTAGCACTTCCACCAGCCCTCGGCGTGGACGTGGAAGCGGTCAGTGCCGCCGCAGTTGGGACAGGGGCCGGCCAGCTCGGCCGCCGCCCAGCGCCTGAGCGTCGAGTAGCGGGCGGCGAATGCAGGCAGATCGATCGCCCCTTTCAGGGCCTGCGTGTCGACCGAGGTTCGCACATTGGCTTGCATCGCGGCTGCCTTTCAGGTTCATTCCTCTCTCTACTTCACTCTCTCTACTCTCCCCCTTATAGGGGGGAGAGAGTAGATAGAGTAGAGTCGGAACTCCATTACTCCACGTAGAGTGGAAGTGGAGTAGAGAGAGTAGATGTGATCCGGCGACTCTATCGCTCCACGTGGAGTGGAAGTGGAGTAGAGAGAACTGCCTTGATCGCGCTCCGGCCTTCGGGGGTGATGAAGTACGGCTCGCCCCGCTGAGCCTGGCTCACGTACCCGTCGTGCATCAGGGCGGAGAGCGCCTTGTAGAGGGTCGAGGGCTTCAGGTTCAGCACGGACTGAAGCGTGCTGGACTTGGCGCCGGTATCGGCAAAGGTGGCCAGGCTGAGCGTTTCCAGCAGGGTGCGCCCGGTCGGGGTCAGCTCGCCGGCGCTGACGACGTTCTCGGCCGGGAAGAGCACGCAGCTCGTCTCCGCCTCGCCCGTCTCGTCCAAGCGGCCCGTGGCGGTGGTCACCAGGCGGAAGCAGCGGGGCTCGAAGCCCTTCGAGTCCTTCGACTTGGCGCACGACAGGGTCAGCAGCTCGTCGTCGTTGGATAGCTCCAGCATCTGGTCGGCGGCGGCTCGCAGCGCGCTCGAGCCTCGCTCGAAGAGCCCCGACTTCCCGGAGTGATGTACCAGCAGGATCGTCGCCCGCGTCGCCTCGCGCACCCGGTCGCACTCGGCGATAAGCAGCCCCATGTCACGGGCCGTGTTCTCGTCCCCCCCGACCATGCAGCGGGCCAGGGTGTCCAGCACGATCATCACCGCCCGGACCCCGTGGCAGGCGGCAATCAGCCCGTCCACGTCGGCACGGTCGAGCAGGTTGACCGCCCGAGGGATGAAGAAGAGCTGCCCGGGCCCGCTGTGATGATGGCGGCACCAGGCCATCTTGCGCGCCGCGTAGCCCACAGCGCCCTCGCCGGCCACGTAGAGTACCGGCTGGGTCTGGGCGACGCGCAGGCTGTAGTCGAGGGTGACGAAGCTCTTGCCGCTGCCGGGCGGGCCGTAGATCACCGTCAGGCTGTGAGCGGGGATCTCGCCGGGCCGGATCCACTGCAACGGCGGGAGCTCGTCCAACTGGTCGGCATGCATGACCGTGAAGCGAGCGGCCTCGGACGCGGGCGCCTCGGAGGCAGGCGCCTCGAAGGCGGGCGCCGTCTCCGGCCTGACGATAGCTTTGCTGACCAGGGCGGCGATCTCGTCGCCGGCGCCGGACGGGTCGAATGGAATCATGCGGGCGGCTCCCGGGGGTCAACTCGGTGCGAACTAGAACTGTTGTGCTATCTTACAACTACAAAGCGGACTTGTCAATATGGAGTACCGTGTGGGTTAAGCGATGTTTTACACTCGCTCCGTGGGGTTGCCCGGTGCAGGCCCGCGCCGGGCGAGGGCCTTTGGACCTTTGCGGGGTTTGCGCATTCTGCACTCCCGTGCTATGCTCCGCCATGCCGCTGTCGTAGAAATCGAGATACGCGGCCGGCGCGCCTCCTTCCGGCCGGCCTTCCCTTTCCGGTAGATCTTGTCGTCCTTCGTGTGGCACTTCTTGCACGAGCCGTGCTTCGCACTGCGGGCTGTTTCGCTTGCGCGGGGTCGTCCTGCGACCTTACTCCCAGCCCGTTCCGTGCCCTGATACTGGGGTTCACCGCGAACGTCACGCTCTCGGTCGAATGGCCGGCCTGCGAGTCCCAGTCCCCAAGCGCAGGTCGGTATCCTGGTTGGTTGGAGAATCAATATGCATCCCCTTTCCGCAAGCCATCCCCCTTCGCCGGTCACTGCTTGTCATAATATCAGTGGCGGTCTGAGAAAGTCGTATAGTCTGCTGGTGCTGGCGCTCCTGGTGGGCTTCATTTTGCTAGAGGCTCCGAGCATCAGGGTCCAGGCTTCTCCCCAGGCAGCAGTCTTCAGTCCAATCGCGGATTCCTATGTCCAGGGAGACAAGCCGGCCACCAACTATGGCACCGCTGCCCAACTGAGGACCGACGGGTCGCCGGCAGTCAGGAGCTTTATCAAGTTTGACGTCCAGGGGCTGAGCGGCACGATAGAGCAGGTTACGTTGCGGATTTACGCAAACAGCCAGCAGAGCGTGGGCTTTGAGGTTCACCAGGGAGATAATCTCTGGAGCGAGACGGCGCTGATTTACGACAATCAGCCAGGTTTTTCACCGGCCATTATTGCTGCATCGGGCAAGGTGGTTTCAAATCACTGGTACGATCTGGATGTGACCTCTAGCATCGGCGGAAACGGCGAGGTCAGCTACGTGCTGACAACACGGAGCTCTACCGCGCTGAGCCTGGCCAGCCGGGAATCGGCCTTTGGCCCACAGCTGCTTGTTACGACGGACGGCGAAAATCCTACTCCGGCGGTTACCAGCACCCCGTCTCCCCTGCCAACGCCTGCGCCCACGGCTGTGGAATTCACCCCGACCCCCAGCCCTACCGAAACCTCTACCCCGACCTCCAGCCCTACCGAAACCTTTACCCCGAGCCCCAGCCCTGCTGATACCTCTACCCCAACCTCCAGCCCTGCTGATACCTCTACCCCAACCTCCAGCCCTGCTGATACCTCTACCCCAACCTCCAGCCCTGTTGAAACCTTTACCCCGAGCCCCAGCCCTGCTGATACCTCTACCCCGACCTCCAGCCCTGCTGAAACCTCTACCCCAACTCCTACGGCCACACCTGGTTCAACGTCTGTCCCGCCGGGAGCTGCCGGAGACATCGTCTTCAGTCCAATCGCGGATTCCTATGTCCAGGGAGACAAGCCGGCCACCAACTATGGCACCGCTGCCCAACTGAGGACCGACGGGTCGCCGGCAGTCAGGAGCTTTATCAAGTTTGACGTCCAGGGGCTGAAGGGCACGATAGAGCAGGTTACGTTGCGGATTTACGCAAACAGCCAGCAGAGCGTGGGCTTTGAGGTTCACCAGGGAGATAATCTCTGGAGCGAGACGGCGCTGATTTACGACAATCAGCCAGGTTTTTCACCGGCCATTATTGCTGCATCGGGCAAGGTGGTTTCAAATCACTGGTACGATCTGGATGTGACCTCTAGCATCGGCGGAAACGGCGAGGTCAGCTACGTGCTGACAACACGGAGCTCTACCGCGCTGAGCCTGGCCAGCCGGGAATCGGCCTTTGGCCCACAGCTGCTTGTTACGACGGACGGCGAAAATCCTACTCCGGCGGTTACCAGCACCCCGTCTCCCCTGCCAACGCCTGCGCCGGCGGGAACTGATCCCGTGGTGATCGCCGCCGGAGACATAGTCTGTGATTCATCGACCGATTGCGTGCCAGATGATATGGCAGCCTCGCAGGTGGCGATCGACCAAAACCCAGATGCTGTATTAGTGCTGGGCGATCTTTGCCACACACCCTCGGCCGACTGTTTTGATAATTACTACGCTCCGACCTGGGGACGATCAAATGCGATTTCTTATCCCATCACCGGCAATCATGAGTATATGGTGACGGGAGCGCAGCCCTATTTTGATTATTGGAATGGTGCAGGAAATACGAGCGGCCGCGCCGGGGATCGAAGCCAGGGCTACTACAGTTTTGATTTGGGCTCATGGCACGTGATTGCCCTGAATTCTCAATGTGAGCAGGTAGGCGGCTGCAACTCGGGAAGCCGGCAATACACCTGGTTGCAGCAGGATCTGCAAAACCATCCGAACGCCTGCACGCTGGTCTATTACCATATCCCGGTATTCTCATCCGGAGGGCGGGCCAACAACAACATGCTGCAGATCTTCACCCTGCTCTATAACAAGGGTGCCGAGGTCGTGCTGAACGGCCATGATCACATTTATGAACGGTTCGCTCCTCAAGACCCCGCCGGTCGCCAGGACGCGGCGCGCGGGATCCGTGAGTTCATCGCCGGCACGGGCGGCGCCAATCATACTTTCATTGCCTCGGTCGCGCCCAACAGCGAAGTAAGGAATGAGGACACATTTGGAGCATTGAAGTTGACGCTTCATCCAGATGGCTACGATTGGCAGTTTATGCCCGTGGCGGGCAAGACCTTTACGGACTCAGGCAGCTCCGCCTGCCACTAGGTTCCCTGATCTGGCTCCAATCCAGGCACCCGCCCGGCGACGAGTATCTGAGGCAGGCGGTTAGCCCGGCCTCCTGGGCGCGGTCGACAGCCGAGTAGGGCAGGGCCAGGTCGCCGCCCCGGCGGGCAACGCGCGTTCCCCGCGCTCTGTGGTACAATCCGGCTCCATGTTCGATCAGTTCCGGCGCGCACGCAGAGAATACCCTCGCCAGTTCTGGCTCATGTTTTGCGGGATGCTTATCAGCACCTCGGGCGCGAGCATGATCTGGCCGTTCCTCATGATTTACGTCAGCGAGCGGCTGCAACTGCCTCTCGCGACGGTCGCCAGCCTGATGACGCTGAGCTCGGCGATGGGGCTGATTTCTTCGTTCGTGTTCGGCCCGATCATCGACCGGGTGGGCCGCAAGTGGGTGATGGCTCTCAGCCTGCTCATGAATGCCGGGGGCTATTTGTTCATGAGCCAGGCGAACTCGCTGCCGATCTTTGCCCTGCTGATGGCGGTTAACGGTACCTTCAACCCGCTTTACCGGGTGGGCTCGGACGCGATGATGGCCGATCTGATCCCGCCGGAAAAGCGGGCCGACGCCTATTCACTCATGCGGATGAGCAACAACCTCGGGGTGGCGTTGGGACCGGCGGTCGGCGGCATGATCGCAGTCACGTCCTACAGCCTGGCCTTCTACTTCGCGGCCGCGGGATTGGGCATCTACGGGGTGCTGATCATGCTCTTCGCCGCCGAGACGCTTCCGGGCCGGGTGCGGGGCGTGAGCCGGGAGGTATTGACCGTCCGCAGCCAGGCGGGCGAGAGGTTCGGCGGCTACGGAGAGATCTTCCGGGATCGGCCCTTCGTCCGCTTTGTCGGCGCGTTCACCCTCGTGCAGTTGTGCGCCGCGCTGGTCTGGGTCTTGATGGGCGTGTACGCCAAGCACAACTACGGCGTGCTCGAGAACCAGTTCGGCCTCATTCCGATGACGAACGCCCTGCTGGTGGTCTTTTTCCAGATCGCCGTTACCCGGATCGCCAAACGCCATGCTCCTCTGCGTGTGCTCGCGCTGGGCTCGCTGTTCTATGCGATCGCGACCGGCTGCGTGGCGTTAGCGACCGGGTTCTGGGGGTTCTGGCTGGTGATGGTGGCGTTGACGGTGGGCGAGTTGATTCTGGTGCCAACGTCGAGCACATACGCCGCCAATCTGGCGCCGGCAGACAAACGGGGGCGCTACATGAGCCTGTACGGGCTGAGCTGGGGCGTGGCGTCCGGAGTGGGACCTGTGGTTGGCGGGGCGCTCAACGATACGCTCGGCCCGCGGTCGCCGTGGATCGTCGGCTCCCTGATTGGGCTATGCAGCACGATCGCATTTCTGCGGCTGGTCAGTCGCACGCCGGCACCCCGCCCCGCCGAGCCGGTCGTAGGGGCCTAGGCCGGTCTGCTGGGCCCACCCCATCCCGTGACCCGATTCACCGGACGTCTGGCCACGGGCACGTATGCCGGCTAACCGGCCAAATTGGTAGGGGTGCCACGCCCTCTGCCGGCCAGCGGGAGCCGCATCCCATGCCGCGCATCCGGGTGTAGGGGCCAAGTTAACCGGCCAAATCGGTGGGGGTGCCACGCCCTCCCCTGGCAGGCGGGGTGTTCCCCCCAGCCGGTGTGCATCCGGCTCGATTCTGTAGTATCATCTTCCTCGCTGCCGCAGCCGGCGACCCCTGACCGGCTGCATCCGTACGGGTGAGTGAATGGCCGACAATCCTGTCCTACCAGCGTCCCAGAATGCGAGCGATCCTGCCGTGCTGGCCGAGATCTTCGACACCCATGCGGATCGGGTCTATCGCCTGGCGTTGGGGCTGCTGCGCGATCCCAGCGAGGCAGAGGACGTGCTCCAGCAGACGTTCCTGGCGGTCCTCACTCACCTCGACCGCTTCGAAGGCCGTTCCAGCCTGGGCACCTGGCTCTACCGGGTGGCCTATAACGCGAGCATGGACCGCTTGCGCCGGCACAGCGAGCTGCCGCTGCCCGAAGAGGACGGGGCAGCCGCGGAGGACGAGAGCCTACCGCTGCCAAAGACGCTCATTAACTGGGACTTCACGCCGGAAGAGATCCTAATGGACGGCGAAGCGCGCGCCGCGCTCGACGACGCGATCGGCCGGCTGCCGGAGACGTTCCGGGTCGTGTTCATGCTGCGCGACATCGAGGAGCTTTCCACGGCCGACACGGCCGAGGTTCTGGGCATCTCCCAGAGCCTGGTCAAGGTGCGCCTGCACCGCGCCCGGCTGGCGCTTCGCGAACATCTGGCGAGCTACTTCGCCGAACGGCTGCCGCTGAAGAGGTCGTAGACCATGAAGTGTGAAGAGCTGCTGCAGTACCTGTCTGATTACGTGGACCAGGATCTTGACGAAGAGCTGACCGCCGAAGCCGAAGAGCACCTGCGCACCTGCGCCAACTGCCACGTGATGCTTGACACCACGCAGCAAATGATATTCCTCTATCGCAAGGGCCGCCGTGAGGGCATCCCCGCCCGGCGCCGCAAGGTGCTGTATGACCAACTGCTGGGCGCCTTGAGCAAGCGCCAGGCGGGAGGCTGAAGCACCGCTTGACCACTTCCGCACCCTGATAGATCGCCCCTTTCGCCCTGCCGGCCAGACGCCAAACTCGCTGTAACGAACCAGGTGTCTCTCCGTCTAAACAGCAGACAGACAATACAATTGGAGTGAAAGGGGTGAGTACGCCATGATAAAACTAAACCTGGCTTCGTGGGATCGCATTTTGCGCGTTGTCGCCGGTGCTGCGCTGTTGGTGCTGGCCCTGGTCGGCGTCCTCGGCGGCACGTTGGGTATCGTTTTGGGCGTCGTCGGGGCCGTCTTTTTGCTGACCGGTAGCGTGGGCTTTTGCCCGCTGTACGCCGCGTTGGGTCTCAAGACCCGTCGCGCCTGACCCGTCGTCGACCGGGTCGAGTGGATACGTGGAGAGGCTAATCAGCCTCTCCTTTTTTTGCGTTCGCTCCAGGAACGCAGTGCTCTTGGATTGTAACGCGGCTCTCGTTTGTAGGTCGCCGGCTTGTGCTATACTCCACAAAGTTCAGCCCTCTGGTTTCTGACCGCTTTCCCCAATGGCTGAAGGAGTTGCCAGTATGACTAACCGGCTGACTTTCGTCCTGCTCCTCGCGATCGTCTTTGCCCTGGCCGGCGCCCTGCTAACGCTGGTCTTCGGCCAGTTCCTCAGCTTCGACGCCGTCCCCGCCGCCGCGGCTAACCTGGCCCCGCCGGTCACCGCTGTGCCTCCGGCCGGCGGACCGGCAGCCGGCGCGGCAAACGCCGCCGCTGGGCCGGTCACCTACGCGCCACCCAAGCTGGCCGACGCGCCGGAGAACATCCGGGATGCGGTCCTGCTCGGAGCCAACATCCTGACGGATACGCAGAAGTACGCCGCTGCCTACGTGGGCAACAAGATGCAGTGCGCCAACTGCCACTTCAACGGCGGGCTGACCGAGGGAGGCAAGAACGGCGGGCTGAGCCTGGTGGGGGTGGCCGCCTCCTATCCGAAGTTCCGCTCGCGCCAGAATTATGCGGTCGACATGGTGGTGCGGGTGAACGACTGCTTCCTGCGCAGCGAGAACGGCAAACCGCTGCCGGCCGGCAGCCGGGAAATGACCGCCATCCTCACCTACTTCCAGTGGATCTCCAAGGGTATCCCCATCTATGCCGACGTCCCGTGGGCCAGCCTGCCTGCCATCGACAGCCGGCACCAGGCCGACAAGGCGGCGGGCGCGACGGTGTTCACGGGCAAGTGTGCCGCCTGCCATGGCGGCGATGGCCTCGGCACCGCCGCCGCGCCACCGCTCTGGGGCGACGGCGCGTACAACGACGGCGCCGGGATGTCCAAGCCCGCCACCCTGGCGGCCTTCGCGCACCTCAACATGCCGCGCGGCAATCCCGATCTCACACCCGAGCAGGCCCTTGACGTCGGGGCCTACGTCGACGGCCAGCCACGCCCGCACTTCACAGCCCAGCAGCCCGCAGCCAACTAGCGGAGGTTTGTCATGCCCTTCCCGCCTTATCAGGTCCCCTACCTGGGCAACGGTATGACGATTGCCCTCGATGCCGTGCTCCACGTGCTGATCAGCCATGGTTTCGCGATCGGCGTGGTCAGCATGATCGTGTTGAGCGAGTACCTGGGCTGGCGCCGCAGATCGGCGGAGTGGGAGCGCTTCGCCCACGATCTGCTCGGGTTCGCGCTCCTCATCATCCTGGCGGTGGGCGCGATCCTGGGAGTGGGTATCTGGTTGGTGACCAGCGCCCTGGAGCCGCGCGGGATCGCCTCGCTGCTGCGGGTGTTTTTCTGGCCCTGGTTCATCGAGTGGTTCGCCTTCACGGGCGAGGTGATCGTCATCCTGATCTACACCTTCACCTGGTCGCGTTGGACGGGGGAGCGGAAGCGGCAGCACATCCTGATCGGGCTCGGCTACATGGCCTTCGGTGTGCTGTCGGCGATCTTGATCACCGGCATCCTCGGGTTCATGCTGACGCCGGATGGCTGGCCGTGGGGGCGGGGCTTCTTCCCGGCCTTCTTCAACCCAACCTTCCTGCCGCAGCTGCTGTTGCGCCTGAGCGCGGCCTATACGATGGGCGCCATCTTCAGCACCGCCTATCTGATGTTCACCAGCCGCCAGCCCGCCTTCCGCGGGCAGGCGCTGCGCCTCCTCGGACGGCTCATCCTCGGCGGCGTGCTCGCGGCGGGGGTGACGGCCACCTGGTACTTCCTGGCGGTGCCCTCGCGCTTCAAGGCGCAGGCGATCTTCTCGGTCCTGACGTCGTACCTGTCGCAGCACCCAGGGGCATTTTGGATTGCCAACGCCATCGGCGCCGCGCTGCTGCTGGCGCTCGGGCTGGCCGCGCTCCGCCGTTCGCCGCGCCTGGCACGGCTGTTGGTGATCCCGGCCATCCTGTGCTGCGTGGGCTTCGTGAGCGAGTTCGAGCGCATCCGCGAGTTCATCCGCGGGCCATACATCATGCCGGGCTACATGTATGCCAACCAGGTGCTGTTGAGTGAAACGCCGATGTTTGCGCAGGACGGCATGCTGCCGAGCGCTTACTGGTACAACGTCGCCAACGGCTCACCCGACGTCGCCAGCCAGGGCGCCTACCTGTTCGGCCAAAACTGCGCCGTCTGCCACACCATCGGGGGCGTCAACAACATCGCCACCCGCGTCCAGGGGCGCTCGCAGGACGGCATCTTCGTGATCATTGCGCACACCCATCAAATGGCCCCCTTCATGCCCCCGTTCTCTGGCTCAGCTCAGGAGCAGCAGACACTGGCCGCCTTCCTGTTCCAACTCGCCAATCCGGGCGACGCGGCGGTCCAAACCGGGCCTGCCGTCGGCACGCCGTCGCGCTTCATCACGGTCCGCTGAGGGAGGAGAGCGATGAACACCATGTATGACATCCTGCTGCGCCGGCCAATGCCTCCCGAGGCCTTGCGGGCGTTGTTGTTCGTCACCTTCACGCTGCACCTGCTGTTCGTGCTGTTCACCATCGGCACCGCCATCCTGGTGGTCTTCTATTTCGTGCGCGCGCAGACCGGCCACGCGGACTCGCGCGCCTGGGTCCACAGCATGCTGGACGCTTTTCTGGCGCACAAGAGCCTGGCGGTTGTCCTGGGCGTCGCGCCGCTGCTGCTGATCCAGGTCGGCCTTACCATCCCCTTCTTCACGGCGGTCAACCTCTTCGCGCCCTTCTGGCTTTTCATCATCCTGTGCCTGATCCTCTCTTTCCTGCTGCTCGACTCCATCGGACGGGTTTTCACGGGGCGGGCGCCGGTGCGCGCCTGGCCGGCGCTGGCGCTGGGGCTGGGGCTGGCGGTGGTGGGGCTGGCACTGCTCCTCGTCATCCCCGGCGTGTTCGTGGCGGTGCTGACGACAACCGAGAATTCCGGCCAGTGGGTGAGCATCATGCAGAACAACTACCGGCTCACCGCGCCGCTGGCCGCTCACTGGCTGCCGCGCTACCTGCACGTGCTGGCCGCCGGGATCGTCTTCGCCGGCATATTTCACTATTTCGTGGCCAGGGATGACGAGGCCGTGCGCCGGCGCGCGCTGCTGCGTTGGGTCGCCGGCGGCGTGTTGGCGCAGATGGTGATCGGCCTGGCGCTCTACCTGTCGCTGCCGGTCCCCGCCGACCTGGTCACGAATGCCGTGCTGAGCGTGGCCGTGCTGGCGGCCGCCGCCCTGTTCCTGCTGACGCTCGGGGGGGCACTTAACTTGCGCCTGGTGGCGCCGCTGGCTTTGTTCCTGCTGGTCGGCATGCTGCTGACCCGCCAGACCCTGCAGGACCGGGCGGTGCTGCCCCTCAACGAGGCGCTGAACGTGAACGCCGACGCCTACCGGGCCACGATCAGCCCGCAGCAAACGGTGGCCCTGGACTTGTACCAGGCCAACCTGGACATCGTCTACAATAGTGGGGCAACCATCTACACGCAGAGCTGCTCCTTCTGTCACGGACTGCAGGGCGACGGCCAGGGGCAGGCGGCCGCGGAGCTGGCCGTGCAGCCTGAGATGATCGCCGCGGTGCGCACCACTGCGCCTTACCTGAAGGCGCGTCTGCTGTCAGGCGTCAACGGCAGCGCGATGCCCTACTTCTCGATCTACACCGCCGATCAGCTGGACGGGCTGATGGCCTACCTCAACCAGCAGCACCAGATCTTCAGCGCCCCTCAGGCAGTGACGGTGACGGTCTCGGCGACGGCGGAGCAGCAGGCCGGCCAGACGTTTGCGAGCGTCTGCGCCACCTGCCACGGATCGGACGGCGCGGGCAATTCGCCGGTGGCGCTCGGCCTGCTGCCGCCCCCGCCAGACTTCAGGCACTTCAGCCTGCTGCCTCAGCGGGCCTTCGAGGTGATCACGGGCGGCTATCCGGGGACGGCGATGGCAGCCAACAACGCGCTGCCTGAGGACGTGCGCTGGGGGCTGGTGAAGCACGTGATCGGACTGAGGGTGGACTGACGGCGACGGGAGGCGAAGGGCCGTCCCCGCTCGGTGGCGGCGGCCCCGCGCCGCCGCCGGCCTTTTGCTCATTCAGGCTTTGTCGTCCGCTACGATCCGGACGGTGTCGGTGATCTCCTTGCTCAATGGCTCCGCCGGACGCAGGCCCACCTTGACCACCACCGGCCCGCCGAAGAGTATACGGTTGGTCACAGTAACGGTGGCGCCGGGCGTCAGGCCCTTTTCGGCCAGGTAGCGCAACACGGCCGGGTCTTCATCCATGGCACTTGCCACCCTCCCCGTCTCGCCCGCTTCCAAATCGCTCAGGCGGCGGCCCGCCGAGGGTGCAATACTGCCCTCTTTTGTCGGGATCGGATCGCCGTGCGGATCGATCGTGGGCTGGCCCAGCCAGGCAGCAATGCGGTCTTCAAGGCGCTCCGACATCGCATGCTCCAGGCGATCGGCTTCCACGTGGACCTCGTCCCAAGAGTAGTTGAGGGCGCGTACCAGGAAGAGCTCGAGCAGCCGGTGGCGGCGCACGATGGCCAACGCCAGGTGTTCCCCGGCCGGCGTGAGCGCGACGCCCTGATAACGCTCGTACTCAACCAGCGGCGGGTTCTCGGCCGCAAGGCGCTTCAGCATGGCGGTCACCGAGGCAGGGTTGACGTGCAGCCGTTGAGCCAACCCACCGGTCGATACCGCCTCGCCAACGTCCTGCAATTGGTAGATCGCTCTCAAGTAGTCTTCGACTGCGCTCGAACTCGTGTCCACCTTCTACCCCCTTACCTCCGTCAGGTGACGCCAGACCACTCAGGATATCCTTGTGACCCTCGGATTGCCAGTGGAGCCGATTCCCATTGAACAGCACCCCACAATTTTCGTGAGCGTGTGAACACACAAGGGGCCACGGGCCGGATAGCGCGCGCCGGCAGAACCGGTAACCTGAGGCGGACGTCAGCCCTCGCGCACGAGCAGCACGGGATCAACAGCTTGAGCCAGCACGCGCGGAGCAACGCTCCCTTCCCAGCGCGCTTCGAGCATCGCCCGCGCATGGGTTGCCAGCACGATCAAATCCGCCTGCTGGTCCCTGGCCGTGCTGAGAATCAGCGCAGTCGCATCCCCCCGCGCCACCGACCCATCCGCGACCACGCCTTGGGCAACCAGGCTGCGCGTCACGTCTTGCAAGCGTAGCCGCGCATTGCGAGCGTCCAAATCGAGCACGGCCGCAGTGGCAGTGGGCAACAGTGCGGCCGCGGGCGCCTCCTCTGGCGAGGCGGTTACCGCCGTCGGCACCGCCGCCATAACATGGACCGCTGCCCCGCATTGCCGGGCGAGCTGCACGGCCAGCGGCAGCCCCACTTCGTGGGGATCACTCGGGTCCAGCGGCACCAGGATCCGGCGGCATTGGTAGTGCCCCGCTCGCTTGGCCATGCCCTCTGGCCGCACAAAAAACACGGGCGTCTGCCCTCCCTGAATAACCTGTTGGGCAATGTTGCCCATCAGGACATCACGCAGCCCGCTCCGGCCATGGGCGCACAACAGCACCAGGTCCGTCCGCAGGTCTTGCGTGTGGTCAATGATGCTCTGCGCTACATCCGCTTCCCCGGGTTCGTGGACATGCTGCTCAACCACCAGGCCGGCCTGGCGTAGCCTGCCGGCGATCTCGTTCAGGTAGGCCAGCGCCTCGTTCGCCCGCGCCAGGTGACGTTCGCCATGGACTCTCTCCGCGGCGCCCCGTTCTATGACATGGAACAAGACGAGTGCAGCACCTGTGCAGTTTGCCAGGTACTCGGCGACCGGCAGCGCCGACTCGGCCAGCCGGGATCCGTCCAATGGCACCAAGATCCGTTGGAACATGGCTCAACTCCCCCCACCGGCAAAGGTCTGATACAACAGAAAGATGTTCAGGGCCACGATCAGGGCTGCCACCAGGCCAGCGAGGACGGTCGTCAGCTTGTGGTTGGCAAGAACGCCCATGACGTCCTTGCGGGCCGTGAAGAACACCAGCGGGATGATGGCAAAAGGCAGCCCGAAGCTCAGCACCACCTGGCTCAGTACGAGCGTGTTGGTCGGATCGAGGCGCAGGGCGATCACGACGAAGGACGGCAGCATGGTCATCAGCCGGCGCGCTAACATCGGGATGCGGCGGCGGGTGAAGCCCTGCATGATTATCTGTCCGGCCATCGTGCCGACCGTCGAGGATGAGTGGCCCGAGGCCAGCAGCGAAAGTGCGAAGACGAAGCTGGCCGCGCCCCCCAGCAGAGGCACCAGTGTCCGATGTGCTTCCTCGATGGTCCCGATATTGCTCAGCCCGTGCTGGAAAAAGGTCGAGGCGGCCATGACCAGCATCGCCATGTTGACCAGCCCGGCGATGGTCATGGCGATGAGCACATCGATCACCTCGAAGCGGAAGATACGGCGCAGCAGCTCAGGCTCACGGGTAACGATGCGCCCTTGCGTCAGGCCGGAGTGCAGGAAGATGGCGTGCGGCATGACCGTCGCGCCCAGGATGCCGGTCGCCAGCAGAATGCTTTCGGTGCCGGCGAATTGCGGGACGACGGCGTGATAGACCAGCAAGCCCCAGTCGGGACGGTCCAAGATGGTCTCGACGAGGTAGCAAATGGCAATAACCCCCACCAGGCCCGCGATCAGAAATTCCAGCGGGCGGAAGCCACCGTGCTCCAGCAGCAGCACGACCAGGGTCAGCAGGCCCATGACGAGGGCCGGTACCAGCAGCTCCGGCAGACCGGTGGCCTGCGCCAGAGCATTGAACGGGCCGGGCACCAGCAGGTAGATGCCGAGGGCTGCCCCCAGGAACTCGGCCAGGTCGGTGGCCATGGCGACCGCCTCCATCATCAGCCACATGGAGAGGCCGCCCCAGCGCGGGTAGTGATCGCGCATCATCTCGGCCAGGTTCTTGCCGGTGGCGATGCCCAGCTTAGCCGCCAGGGTCTGGACCAGCATCGCCATCAGGTTGCTGGCCAGGATCACCCACAGCAGCATGTAGCCGTACCGGGCGCCTCCCTGGATGTTGGTGGCATAGTTGCCGGGGTCGAGGTAGGCCACCGAGGCAATGAAGGCCGGGCCCAAGAAAGGCAGGAGACGCAGAAACCAGGCTCTCTCGCTGCGTCCCTCCAGGACCTCCATCGCCGCCGAAACAGTGCCGGCGTCTGCCGGTTTCACGTCTGTCAGGGTAGGTGTTGACATCACATGACCTCGTAATAGGGTGATGCGGCGGCGAGCATCAGACGCTCGACTACATAGCTACGGCTGCTCAGTCTTGCTTTCGCGATACTGACCTAGCTTGCACAAACAATTAATTTAGATGAAGCTAAGATATCTATTAGCGATTCGCAACGATGTAATCTTGCATCCCATAACCCATTCAACCGAAGGACGTCCATGGTCTGCCACACAGTGCGTGTTGAGGGAGGTTGCCGTTCTGCCCGCTGGTTTCGCCATGTCGACGGCTGAACCCACCAGGCTAGAGATGTTGGGGGATGAGGGGATCCCGGACCGGGCTGATTTCAGCTCGCCTGACTTACCTGATCAGCCCGAGCGAGAGGGCCGCCCCGGCCAGGACTACCCAGAAGATATCCACCTTGCATAACAAAGCCACCAGCGCACCGCCGCCAAGCAGGGCATGGATAAGATCCCAGTGGACCTGCAGGGCGAAACGCAGCGTGACCGAAATCAGCAAGCCGACAAACGAACACAACACACCCCGAATGACCTTGTGGAAGAGAGGGGAGGTCGCCAGGCGGCCGAAGAAGGGAGCCAGCCCGACAACCAGCAAGAAGGATGGCAAGAAGATACACAGCGTGGCGATCAGCGCGCCCAGGCCGCCCTTCAGCAGATAGCCGATGAACGTCGCCGTGATGACGATCGGTCCCGGCGTCACCTGGCCCAGGACAATGCCGTTCATAAAGGTCTGGCCGGCCATCCAACCGTTGGCGTCCACAACCTCATGGTAAAGCAGCGGCACTGAAGCAAAGCCGCCGCCGAAAGCCATCAAGTCCACCCTGATCATCAGCCACCCCAGGCGAAACAGATCTTGCGACAGGAAATACAGCCCTGCCAGGACTGTCCCTGCCACCACCAGGATGCTGATCAGAGCGTTTTTGTAAAGGGGGGTGGCAGACGACCGCGCAGCCCGGGATTCAGCGGCGACAGGCGGGGGAAGCAGCCACCCCGCGGCCGCTGCCAGCAGAATAACGACCAGGGGGCTGATGTCCCACCAAAACAACGCTGCGGCGCCCCCCGCGATCAGAACATGCCGCCATGTTTTCAGTGTCGTTTTGCCGAAGGACCAGGCAGCATTGGCAATGACCGCCACGATGACGGCCGACAACCCGCTGAAAGCGGCAGCGACCTGCGATATACTGCCCGCCTGAGCATAGGCAACGGCGAAAACCAGCATCAGGAAGAAAGCGGGCAGGCCAAAACCGATGATGGCGGCCGCCGCGCCGGCCACGCCCCGCACGCGCAAGCCCACATAGGCGGCGGTCTGCATCGCTGTAGCGCCTGGGATCATCTGGCAAAAGGCCACCCCTTCGCCGAATTCCCCGGCAGCCAGCCAGCCCTTGCGCTCGACAGCCAGCTTGCGGATGTAGGCGACCATCGACGGGCCGCCGAAAGCCGTGGCGCCCAAACGCAGAAAACTCGCAAAGAGACGGACGATGGAGGGCGGTTTGCGGATCACGGTACCTCAGAATTCCTGTTAGGGATGGTTTTCAGCCCCCGACTATCTGCAGAATGGATACGGCAGAGTAGCGCCGATGCCCCGGCTTGTCAAGTGCTTCACAAACCCTCGCTTTATTGGCTATCTGCTACGCCACCGCCCCCTGCCGTGGGCTATCTTGGGGTCGGATTCAGGGACGGCCGTCTGCGGCGAACTACGGATTCGCTAGGTACCTGGCACGGACTGCTAGGGAGCCGCAGCCCGTAGTTGGCCGGAGCAAAAGAGAGCGCGGAATCAGTGTGTTCTACGCTTCACAAATATGGCCAGTTCCGCATAATATGCTGCGAAGCAAGCGAAGGGCACAGCGGGCAAGCGCGTGCCTGCGGATCGCCTCGGGCCCACGCGGCGCTTCGTGTCCAATTCCCCGCCTACCGCTCAGTTGATAGAGTGGAGTGAGACATGAACTTACGGTTCCTGGTGACCGAGCTGATCCGGCGGCCGAGCCGGCTCCTGGCCAGTATCCTCGCCATCGGTATCGGGGTGGCGCTTTTCATCAGTCTGCTGGCTTATTCAGACGCTTACCGCAATGCGGCGCGTGTGCCGCTCTCGGAGATCGGCAGCGACATCATCGCCCAGAAGCAGGGCGAACGGCCGCTGGCCTTCGAGGGTATTGTCTTCCCCCATTCGACCGCGCCGCTCCACCAGGAGGATGTCCAGGCGATCCGCCAACTGCCGGGTGTGATTGCCATAGGTCAGACGGTGTTCTTCTGGTCGTTCGACCCCGGCCGCTTCCTGGTCGGCCTGGGGCTCGATCCGAGCGAGACGGTGGGGCCGGGACGACTCAGCAGCGCCATACGTGCCGGGCGCTTCCTTCAGCCTGGCGAACGCGGCGTGACGGTGGTTGACACCAATTACGCCGCGGAGAACCATCTCCAGGTAGGTGGAACCGTCACCGTCAGCGGCAAGCTCTTTACGGTAGTAGGATTGGTCGATACCACGCGGGCCGGGCAGGTCGCCACCGCCAACCTCTACGTGCCGCTGGCGGATGCGCAGGAGCTCTCCAGCAGCGCTCCGAATGTGCTTGCGGTCCACGACTTCCGGCCGGCCGACGCGAACATCCTCTTCATCCGCGCCGACCCGAGCCGGGCGCCGGCGATTGCCGAGCGCATCAGCCAAATCCTGGGTAAGGACGCCATTGTCACCACGCCGCGTTCTTTCGACCGGGTGCTGGGCGCCACTTTCGCCCTGATCGACCGCTTCGGCCTGCTGGTCGGGCTGGCCGGTCTGCTGGTGGCGGCTGCGGGCCTGCTGCGCACAACGGCGGCCGGCCTCTGGGAAAGACGCCGGGATGTGGGCGTGATGCGGGCGGTCGGCTGGCGCCGGCGGGACGTGATGGGGCAGCTCACGCTCGAGACGCTGGCCCTGATCGGCCTGGGTTGGCTGGGGGGCATGCTGCTGGCCGGCGTGGTGACCTGGGCCTTTGGCTTCAGCAGCGTCACGGTGCCGGTGCCCTGGGAGCTAAGCCCGACGCCCATGTCGCTGCCGGGTGGACCCTTGAAGCGGGGCGTAACCCTGCCGCTGGCGGCGAGGATCGATCCGCAGATCGCCCTGATCGCGCTCGCTTTGGCCCTTTTGTGCGGCGGACTGGTGGGATTGGTGCTGGCGTATCGCGCCGCAAATATCAAGCCGGCGGAGGTATTGCGAAGTGAATGATCCTAAAACTTTAGCGACTCCTGTCCAAACAGGCACGACCGTCGAATTGGCTGCGGTCCCGCCGCGCTTTCCCCGTGATGGGAACTTGATCAAAGTCGAGGGGTTGCACAAATCCTACGGCCCGGTCCAGGCGGTGCGCGGCGTCGACTTCTCGGTCAGCCAGCACGAGTTCCTGAGCATCGTGGGCCGCTCCGGTTCGGGCAAGAGCACGCTGCTCTACCTCTTGTCCGGCCTCGAAGCGCCGGATGGCGGTCACATCTACTGCTACGGGAAGGACTGCGCCGGCCGAGACATCGTGCAACTGTCCGAAGATGAGCTGGCGATCTGGCGGCGCAAGCAGGTGGGGCTGGTGTTCCAGGCATTTCACTTGATCCCAACTCTCTCCGCCGTGGAGAACGTGGCTTTCCCGCTTTATCCCGAACACCTGCCGGCCGGCGAGCGACGCGCGAGGGCGCTGCAATGCCTTGAGCACGTCGGTCTTGCCCACCGGGCCAGTCACCGCCCCACTCAGCTAAGCGGGGGTGAGCAACAGCGGGTGGCTATAGCCCGGGCGCTCATTGGCCAGCCCTCGCTGATCCTGGCCGACGAGCCGACCGGCAATCTGGATAGCCAGACAAGCATCGAGATCATCGATCTATTTCGGAAACTACATGCCGACAGCGGCGTCGCCATGGTCATCATCACGCACGACGACAAGGTGGCCGCGGCCGCGGAACGTGTCTTGCATATGGCTGATGGGAGGATCGTCCAATGATCAACAGGTTCAAGCCTCTTTCCCCACTTGTGCGCTTGCTCTGTGTAGCGGCAGCGCTCCTGGCCTTGTCCGGTTGTGGCCAGGGGCTGCCCCTCATCGGCGGGGTGGGTCCCGCGTCGGTCGAGATTGCCTACCGCAACCACCCGCCGGTGCGGGCCGTGCTCGAGGACGTCGATAAGCTGCTCGCCAAATACGACAAACAGGTGAAAGTCAGCCGCTACGATGTCGACACGCCGGAAGGCGAGTCGTTTCTCAAAGGCAAGCAGGTTACGGACCCGACCGTTCTGGCGATCTTCGTCAAAGGTTCCATGGCCTATCAGCAGGGAGACCACCAGGTGAAGTTCTTCAGCTTTCCGGTGGGCAAAGGCACGGCGATGACGGCTGCGGGCGACTGGACGCTGGAAGATCTCGACGGAGCGCTGGCTCTGGCAACCGGGGACAAGCAATGAGTGCAAATGCGGGTCACGCCGGCAGACATCGTGCATCCGGAAGCGCAGCCAGGCTATGATCACATACATCGGCTCGCAGTTTCGCCGGCGGCCCTGGCGTTCGCTGGCGGTAGTGGCGGCAGTGGCCGTCGGGGCCATCTTGTTCGTCGCCTTGTCCGCCATGGGTACCGGCTTCCGTGAGGCCGCCCGCGCGCCCCTGGCCGGTGTGGCGGCAGATGTCGTGATCACCCATGCGTCTGCCCAGGCAGACATTGCGCAGGCCACGCAGAAAGCCCGCGGGGCGCGTCTGCCCTTCGGCATGGCCCCCTTGATCGCCAGCGAAGTCGAGACTATTCGGCATACAGACGGTGTGGCAGCGGTGGCAGGCGCGCTGCAGATCTGGGATTTTGGCGGCACCAGCTACGTGACCGTCCTCGGTGTCGACGTCGACCAGGCCCTGCAGTCGCTGGGAAGTGCTGCCCAAACGACTGCAGCGCGGGTGGTGGGTCCGGAGTCAACCCTCGCATCAGGATTACTGTCGGGCCGGACCTTCAGGCCAGGCGACCGTGGCGTAGCCGTGGCCGACCTGCATTATGCGCGTTTCTTTGACCTGCAACCAGGGGCACAGGTCACAGTTGATGGCGTCCCGTTCGATCTGATTGGCATTGTGGAGCTGCGTAACGGCAGCCAGGCGGCCGCAGCCAACCTTTACCTGCCACTGGCCGATGCCCAGAACCTGGTGGGGCTGGGGCCGGATCAGGTCGACCAGGTCTACGTGCAGGTTGCCAACGCGGGAGAAGTCGACACGGTCGTGGCGCGCCTGACCCGGGAGCTCGGGAATATCAGCGTGATGACCGAAGACAGCCTGCTGCAGGTAATGGGTGGCATCGGACAGGTATCGGCGCGCTTTTCGCTCATCGCAGCGACAGTGGGTTTGCTCGGGGGGCTGTTGTTGGCCTGGGCGGCCCTTGGCGGCCTGGTGGCGGAACGGCGCCTGGAGATTGGGGTGATGAAGGCCGTGGGCTGGCAGAGCCGGCATGTGGAGCAGGCTTTTCTGCTGGAAGCGTTCCTGCTCAGCCTGATGGGCGGGCTGGTGGGCTTCCTGCTCGGCTGGGGCGTGGCGTTGCTGCTGGGACAGATCCCGTTGCCCGACACGGGCACGGCTGCCACCCAGACGATCCAGGGCATGGCGATGGTTCAGACGGCGGCCCCAAGCATTACGCTGCCTGCGCGGGTCGATGTAGCCACGTTGGCCTTGGCGATCCTGGCCTCGGTCGGCGGTGGTACCCTCGCCGGCTGGACCAGCGCTCGCCGGGCCGCAGCCATCAAGCCTGCTCAGAGCCTCCGCCTACGGTAGGACTGCGTGGCCAAGGGTGCTATGGTGCCAACTGTAGGTGGCCGTCTGGCGGAGATGAACATCATCTCCGCCAGACGGCCTCTTGTCCTGAGCAGTTATCCTCCCTTTTTCATCTCTTCGGACGAGAAGACCGCACTTGCCCGGCAATGATCCGCGGAGATCCCACGCCGCCGCAGCTGACGATCTCAGTATCCCGAGAAGAAGTCCGTCTTGATCTGATTGCCCGGGATACCCATCTTGTCGAGCATCTCCTTCACCGCATCCACCATCCGGTTCGGGCCCGAGATGTAGAAGATCGATCCTCTGTAATGCGGCGCGTAGGTCCGGATCATCTCGGGCCGGATCAGCCCCGTCAGTCCCGCCCAGCCCGGCCGCAGGTCTTCGCTCTTTTCGGCGACGTAGATGGTGCGGATGCCGAGCTTGCGTTCGGCCTGGTCGAACACCTCCTGGTAGACGAAGTCGTGCACGGTGGAGGCGCCGTAGAACAGGGTGATGGGCCGGCGCTGGCGCGTATCCAGCAGGTACTTGATCATGCTGCGGAAGGGCGTGATGCCGATGCCGCCGGCGATGAAGACCAGGCGCTGGTTGGGGTTCTTGGGCAGGGTGAAATCACCCGCAAGCTGCCCGGCGATGATCTCGTCGCCGTGCTCCATCTCCAGCAAAGCCTCTTTGTAGCTGCTCGAGGGGTCGTTGAAGCGCACTCCCAGGTGCAGGTCGGGCTCGGTGGGGGCGGAGGCGATCGTGAAGTAGCGGCGGTTGCCGCGGCTGTCGGGCTCCTCGTGGGCGAGCGTCCACTCCATGTACTGCCCGGGCGCGAAGGCCGGCTTGCGGTTGGGGGCGAAGACGAAGTCGTAGGCATGGGGCGAGATCTGGCGTACGTGTTTCAGATGCAGGACCAGCCGGTTCTTCGAGCTGACCAGGTAGGAGAAGGCGTTGCCGATCAGCAGGGCGATCTCCGGCGTGGTGTAGAACGACCCCAGGTGAAAGGCCGGGGGGAACAGCAGGCCCACCAGTGCCCCGTACAGGTTGCGCGCGCCGTTAGTCGGCGGGGTAGTCAGCGGCTCAGTCAGCATCACAAAGGCAAAGAAGAAGAACGGCGAGTACAGGAACAGGGTGCTGAAAGCCTGGCCGAAGGCCTGCCCGCCAAACAACGCGCCCAGGTAGGTGACGACCGTCGCGGCGGCCATGAAGCTCAAGACGAGCTTGAACCGGCGGATCTTGCGCACCACCAGCAGCCCGCCCAACAGAACGAACGGCAGCATGGTCGGGTTGCCGATCCACCACGAGGCGGACTGGTTGATGGTGAAGTAGGTCAGGGCCACGCCAAAGGCGACCGGGTTGAAGATGTGCTTGCCGCGGATGTTGACGACGTACTTGGAAGCCATCGCCAGTACGGAAGCCCAGAACAGGAACCACAGGTCGCCGTAGCCGCTGATGGGCGAGATGATGAGCGCCAGGATGAGGGCGGAGATGGCGCTGGATTCGACATTGGCGGGCACCTCGCTCACGCGCGAGAAGGCGAAATTGGTGGCCGAGCAGACGGCCAGGATAAAGGCGGTGGAAAAGAGCAGGGCGTACGGGTCGTAAGCCAGCACGTGCGCAAAGCTCAAGGCCACCGCGATGCCTATCAGCGCGCTCAAATAGTACAAGGCAAGGCGGTACATTGTCACCCGGTTGAGGAGACTATCGACGATTCTCATGTTCCACGTATCTTTCAAAGCCAGAGGTGAAGGTGGCCAGCCCATCCCTGTCAATCATGTAACCCTCAAATCCGGCCAATGACTCGACGAATCGGATACCCTCGCGGCCCATTGCGAACGCGGCGGTCGCATAGGCGTCTGCCGGGCACACGTCCTGGCCGATGACGGTGATCGAGAGGATCTCCGGGCCGGGGGGGCCGCCGGCGACGGGATTGTAGATGTGCTGACCGCGGGCGTAGGTTCCCGAGGTCGCCACGCCCAGGTCGCTGACGGCCAGGACTTTGACGATTTCGCCCAGGTTGAACGGGTTGCGGATGCCCACCCGCCAGGGCCGGCCCTCGGCGTTGACCCCGACGGCCTGGAAATCGCCGCCGGCCTCGACGTAAAAATCGTCGCCGCCGGCATTGCGGAGCATGGCCGCGGCATTGGAGATCGCCCAACCCTTGACCAGCCCGGATGGGTCGATCTTGCCGTCTTGGGCGATATTGAAGTAGCCGTTCGTTTGCACGCGCAGCTCCTCGGCCAGGGCAAACACGGCGCGCATGTCGAGGCTGGCCTCGCCGATCGTCAGGCCGCCCTGGTTGATGAGCGAGATCTCCGAGCCGGGCTTGTAGGTGGAGAATTTGTCGTCGATGTATTCGAAATAGGCGAACACGCGCTCGATCCACCTCGGCCCGGCGGCCGGGGTCGGCGCGACAATGGCCACCGTGATCGGCATACCCCACATCAGGCGGGTCTCGGACACCAGCTCAGGCATCGCGGCTAGCTCTTGGCCTGGTTCAGCGCGTCCTGGAGCGACAGTTGGAAGCCTTCGCTGGTCAGGGTTGCGCCGGTAATGATGTTCACGTTGGCGGACTGAGCCTGGATTGCCTCCTGATCGAGCATCGGGTCGGCGATCGAGTTGATGCGCACCGAGGTCCTGCGGTCGCTGGGATATTGCAGGAACTGGACGTTGCTGACCCTGCCGCTCTGGATCGTGGCCTGCACCTGGACGTAGCCCCAGTTGACGTCGACCACGGGACCGTTGTAGGTGCCGTCCCTGTAGCCGCTGCGTACAGCCGGGGTAGCCGTGCTGGTCGGGGCCGGGGTAGCGGTGGGCGCGGCCGCCGGCGCGGCTGAAGATGCTCTCGCGGCGGTGGCGGCGGGGGTCACGGCCGCGGCCCCGGCTGAAGATGGGGCCGCGGCGGTCGGCCGCGCGGCATTGGCTGCCGGCAGCGTGGTTGGCGTTGGCATCACCCCGCCGGTGGCCTGGGCCAGGCTCGCCGCGCTGGGCGGGCGGTTCTCCAGGGCGTAGGCGGTAAAGGTGACTACGACAAAGGCGGAAAGAAAGAACTTCTTTATGGCGCGCACGAAACGGTTCTGTCTTTTGCGGTTCTTCATGTCCGTATGGAATTTCCTTTCGGGAAACCGGTCCTCACTCCTTCCTAATGTATGTCCCAATATTAGGGAGCCGGTTCGCGCGCAATGTGGTGTAAATTCCAGTACGGCTCCGCTTAACCTGCCGCTAACATCCTGCTAACCTGGCGCTAACATCCTGACGTGTGCCGGGCTCCCCCGCCCCCTGTCATCCTGAGCGGACTGACCCACACTTCCCGGCCGCTGTCATCCTGAGCGGACTGACCCACACTTCCCGCCCCCTGTCATCCTGAGCGGACTGACCCACACTTCCCGCCCCCTGTCATCCTGAGCGGACTGACCCACACTTCCCGGCAGCGGCGATGGCGCAGCGAAGGATCTCTCGCAGGCCCTCGGAACATGGCCGCGCGAAAGATGTTTCGCTGGCTTGAGTGGTCGGCCAGGTTGTGCTGGTGGCGCCGCTCAACATGACAAGGGGGGCTATGGGTGCCGGTCGGCGTGATAAGGGGGCAATGGGCGCTGCTTGGCGTGATAAGGGCAGGCATGGGAGGAGGCCGAGACCGCCCAGCCGCCCGAGCGCCGCGTGCCCTACGCCGGCAGCGTCACGCTGAAGGTGGCGCCCTCGCCGGGGTGGCTGGCGACCGTAACCTCCCCGCCGTGCGCCGTCACCAGCTGGCGCACGATCGCCAGGCCCAGCCCGGCGCCGCCGCCCTGCCGGCTGCGGCTCGCGTCGGCCCGGTAGAAGCGGTCGAAAACGTGGGGCAGGTCCCCGGGGGCGATGCCGGCGCCGCTGTCGGCCACCTCGAGGCGGACACGGCCCGGGACGCGGCGCAGGCTGACGCTGATGGAGCCGCCGGCGGGGGTGTGGCGCAAGGCGTTGGCGAGCAGGTTGCGCAGCACCTGGGCGAGGCGGCCGGCGTCCCCCTCGACGGGGGGCAGCCCGGCCGGGGCCGGCTCGCAGGTCAGGCTGACGCCGGCGGCCTGGGCGCTGGGTGCGAAGTTGGCGACTGCGGCCTGGGCGAGCGCCGCCAGGTCGACCGGCGCGCGCTCGAGGCGCAGCTGCCCGGCCTCGGCCAGGGCGAGGTCGCGCAGGTCGTCGACGAGGCGGGTGAGCAGGCGGCTCTCCTCGTACAGGCTGGCGACCTGCTCGACGTCCAGCGGATAGACGCCCTCCAGGATGGCCTGCAGGTTACCCTGGATAACCGTGAGGGGCGTGCGCAGCTCGTGGGCCACGTCGGCGACCAGGTTGCGGCGCAGGGCCTCGGCCTGGGCGAGGCTGCCGGCCATCCGGTTGAAGGCCGCGCCAAGCTGCCCGATCTCGTCCCGGCCGCCCACGGCGACGTGCTGCTGCATGTCGCCGGCCGCAATGGCAGTCGCCGCCACCGTCAGGCGGGCGATGGGTGCGGCCAGCCAGCGGCTGACGAGAATGCCCAGCGCGAGGGCCAGGATGACGGCCAGGCCTGCTGCCCAGGCCAGCGAAGTGCGCACCCGGCTCAGGAAGGCCTCGGCCTGTGTATCCAGCACAACATTGGCAGGGCGCAGGTTGAGCAGCGTCCCCACCGTCTGCCCCTCCACCCGGAGGGGTATCCCGAGGGCCAGAACGCTGCCGGGTAGGCGTTGGCCGACCCCCTCACCGCTCTTGCTGGCCACCACCCGGCCGTCACTGTCGGCGACGGCTGGGTTGGGTCCCGCCGTTCCGGGCGGGCCGCCACGCCCCTGTCCCATGCCCATCCCGGAGCCGCCCGCCGCGCCCGGGCCAAGCTGTTCGAGCACGGTCCCGACGCCGCGCCAACTCCCCGTGCGGGCGTAGTAGTCCTCGAGGCCGGCCGCCCAGGCGGGCTGCGCCATGCCGGTCTGCACGACGTACTGCTGGAACTCCGCACCGGTCGTGCGCGCCGAAAGCACGGCCACCACCCCGACTGCGGCCAGGGCGATCAGCAGAAAGGCAAAGGTCAACTTCAACCAGAGACGGTGCATGGCATTAACGTTCCGGATGTTCCGCGAACTTGTAGCCGATGCCGTAGACCGTCTGCACGAAGCGCGGCTGGCGGGGGTCGTCGCCGAGCTTGGCGCGCAGGTTCTTGATGTGCGCGTCCACCGTGCGCTCGTAGCCCTCGTAGGCATCGCCCTGCAGGCGGTCGAGCAGAGCCAGGCGGGTGAAGGCGTGTCCTGGGTTTTGAGCGAGGACGAGCAGCAGGTCGAACTCGGTGGGGGTGAGATCCAGCGCGCGATCGCCCAGGCTGGCCTGGTGCCCGCCGGTGTCGATCAGCAGCGGCCCGGCGCGCAGGATCTGCGGCGGCTCGGGGACGGCGGTGGTGCGGCGCAGGACGGCGCGCACGCGGGCCACCAGCTCGCGGGCATTGAAGGGCTTGCTGACGTAGTCGTCCGCGCCCAATTCGAGGCCCACGATGCGGTCGGTGTCTTCGACGCGCGCCGTCAGCATGATGATGGGCACGTTGGCCAGCGCGTCCTTCTCGCGGCGGAGCGTGCGTGCGACCTCCAGGCCGTCGATCCTCGGCAGCATCAGGTCGAGCACGATCAGGTCCGGCTTCTCGCGCCGGGCCTGGATCAACGCCGTCTGCCCGTCGGCGGCCTCCACGACGGAGTAGCCGGCCTGCTCCAGGTAAGCCCGCAGCAGTTTCACGATCTTCGCTTCGTCGTCCACCACCAGGATCTTCCCGCCCATGCACCCTCCCGAGCGCCGGCCCTCGCAAGCGGCCCGAGGGTCGCCTGTGGTCCATTATCACGCCAGGCCAAGCATCGCGCAAGCGTGTGAAGGGGATGTGAAGAAACGGTGAAGAGCCGGCGAGAAAAGCCCGGCTGGGCTTTTTGGCAGCATGTTATATAATGGACGACAGTCTTACTGCAGGAGCATGGAATGAACCCAATCCTGATCCAGATCGGCCCAATAACGGTTCACTGGTATGGCATCCTGATCGTTTCCGGCGCGCTGCTGGCGGCTTGGTTGGCGACGAAACAGGCGGAGTGGAACGGCGAGGACCCAGAGCATGTGTGGAACCTGCTAACCTGGGTGCTGATCCTCGGGATCATCGGCGCCCGCCTGTACCACGTCTTCTCGACGCCCAATGGCAGTTTCGCCAACTGGGCTTACTATCGACAGCACCCGATCGAGATCATCGCCTTTTGGAACGGCGGCTTCCGGGGGCTGGGCATCTTTGGCGCGGTGATCGGCGGCGTGATCGGGGTGGCCATTTATACGTGGCGCCACCACCTGAACTTGCTGCGCTGGCTCGGCTTTCTTGCCCCGGGACTGCTCCTGGCCCAGGCCATCGGCCGGCTGGGCAACCGGGTCAATCAGGAGCTTTACGGGCCGCCCAGCAGCTTGCCCTGGGCGTTTCACATTAACCCGGCCTTTCCGTGCCAGGAACCGGTTGGCTCTCCGATGGCCTGCGGTATCCCCGACCGTTTGACGGCGGCCGCCCGTGACTGGTACGCCACGCACGGCTTTGCGCCCGATTTCTACTACGAGGCAACCTGGAACGTGGTCGGTTTTGCGCTGCTGTGGTTCATCAGCCGGCGCTTGAGCGACTGGCTGCGCGACGGCGATATCTTCTTCATGTACTTGATCTGGTATCCGGTTGGGCGCTTCTGGGTCGAGACGCTGCGACCCGATGCCTGGCGCATCGGCATATTGGCGACGGCGCAGTGGTTCTCGTTGGCGGGGATCGCGATCGGGGTGATTGGCCTGATCGTCAACCACCATCGAACCCTGGCAGCCGCGCCCGACGAGGTCGACGGAGCGGACGAGGCGCCGGTGGACGGCGAAGGGGCTGCCGAAGCGACGGCCCAGGTGCACGCCGACTGACGACGGTAGGGGTGTGGGGACGCGCCGACCCGGAGAACCGGCCGCTCTCATCCCTCCCGTTTGAGATAGCCGTGGTCGATGGCGTAGCGGACGACGGCGCTGCGCGAGCGCAGGTCGAGTTTATGCATGATGCGCCAGCGGTGGGTCTCGACCGTGCGGACCGCCAGGCACAGTTTTTCCGCCATCTGGCTGTTGCTGTAGCCGAGCGCGATCAGGTGAAAGACCTCCTGTTCGCGCTCGGTCAAGAGGTCTTCGAGCCTGGGGCTGTCCTCGAGCGCGGCGGGAACCGGGTTGAGAAGAGCACGCGTCATGCGTGGATGGACATAGAGGTCGCCGTTGCGCACGGCTCTGAGCGCGTTGAGCAGCTCGGTCTCGACCGCACCCTTGACCACGTAGCCGGAAGCGCCCTCGCTCAAGGCGCGGTGGAGCAAAGCCGGGTCCTCGTGAGCGGTCAGGATCAGGATGCGCGTGCCCGGCAGGTCGGCGTGCAGCTGGTGAGTGACTTCGATCCCGTCGCAACCGGGCATCGTCAGATCCAGCAGGAGGAGGTCGGGCTCGAGACGCCGGGCCAGCTCCAGGGTCGCCTCCCCATCTCCGGTCTCGCCGATCACCTCGAACTCTGTCGATTCCGAGAGCAGGGAGCGGAGACCGGCCCGCAGCAGGTTGTGATCGTCAGCAATCAGGACACGCACACTCACAGGGCACCTCGACTATTATCGCCGTTCCTTGACCGGGCTCAGTTTCCACGGTCAACCGGCCGGCCACTGCCTCGGCTCGTTCTCGCATGCCTGCCAATCCCAGCCGGCCGCAATCAACTACATGCGCCGGATCGAATCCGCTCCCGTCGTCCTCGATGATGGCCACGACCTGGCCGGGACCTTTGCCGTCCCCCTCCGGGGGTCGCCTTTGCAGGATCACGTCGGCATGCGTGGCGTGCGCGTGACGAGACACGTTGGTGAGCGCCTCTTGGACGATGCGGTACAGGGCGGTTTCGGTCGCCTGCGGCAGGCGGATGTCCATCGCGTTCGTGGTCAGCTCGACGTCTAGCCCGTGCGCGCCGGCGAAGCTATCGACGTACACCCTGAGGGCGGGCACCAACCCCAGGCGATCGAGGCTCGGCGGCCGCAGGTCCAGCGCCAGGCGATGCAGGCCGTCTCCGACGTCGCGCGCGATTTCCTTCAACGAGCCGAGCCGTTCTGCGGCGCGCAGCGGGTCCCCCATCTCCCGCTCGAGCAGGGCGAGGCCGATGGTGAGCGATGCCAGGCCCTGGCCGGCCTCGTCGTGCAGCTCGCGCGCGATCGAGCGCCGCTCGTCCTCTTGCACCTCGACCAGTTTTCGGTTCAGCGCCTGGAGCAGGTTGCGGTCGGACCGCACCTGTTGGTAAAGCTCACCGTGGAAGAGCGCCACGGCGAGAGAGTCGGCCACCGAGCGGGCGATCGCAGTCTCCTCCCGGTCGAAAGCCGACGGGGCCGCCCGCCACAGATTCAACGCCCCCAGGACACGCTGCTCCGCTCGCAGCGGAACGCTCAGGTAGGAGCGCATGCCGCAGTCCAGCATGCTCCCTTCGCTGACCGAGCGGGCCGCCAACGCCGCGATGTCCTCGACCGCAACGACTTCACCCCGCCGGCATTCCGCCAGGCTGCGATATTCATCCAGGCTCAGGCAGGTCCCCAGGCCGATCTGGCCCGTCCTGCCGTCGGTCACGGCCACCCAGCGCGCGCTCTCCTCTTCAAAGTCGAACAGCACAACCTCGGCGCGCTCGCAGGACACCAGGCGGCGGATCTGTTGCGCAGCCGCACGGGCAGTCTCGTCGGGCAGATGAGCGGCCAGGATCGCGCGATCGATCTCGTTCAAGACGGCCGTCTGCTCCGCTTGACGCTGCAAGCCGGCGTGGGCCTGCTCCAGCTTGAGCTGGTTATCCTCCAGGCGGTGGTTTGATTCTACCAGCGTCAGGCGTGCCTTCTCCTGCACCTGCTCCGAGTGCCTGAAGAGCGCGGCGATGATGGCGGCGGCGATGAGGACCGAAAGGAGGATACCGGCCAGGGATAGGTCGCGCCAGTCCTCCGAGCGGTCGACCAGGGCGTGGCCCGACGCGGCAATGGCCAGCGCCAGCCGCTCGAACCCGGGATCGACTTGCCCCTGGTCCGTCATCTCGGCCTGCGACAGGTTGCCCTGGTCGAGAAAGTCTTCTTCCCGTGTCGTGGCCGTGAGGTACGCCTCGTAGGCCTGGCGCACGCCGGCGAGCCCGGTATCCGCCCCGGCGGTGCCACCCGCGGCCAGCAGGCCGGCTGCCTGGCGGCGCGTCTCGGCTAACTGGGCCTGCAGGTCCGGCGGGACCGTCCCGACGCTGATGGCGCGCCACTGCAGGGCGTCAAGCCGGTTGGCCAATACTTCAAGCTGCAAGAGGCTCGCGGCGGCCTGGCTGTTGGAGCTCTCGCGTTGATGCAGCAGCACGATGCCGATGCATTGGGCCAGGGTTACCAGGATGAGCAGGCCGTAGACGGTCGCCCGCTGCCGCTGGTGCTTCATCTTCCTGCCTCCGGCGGATTCCGAACGAGATGCAGGTATTATACTCGATTGTGATAAAAGCGTTCAATACTTCGCAGCCCCCAACCTCTACCCTGACGAGATAATACTGACTTAAGCTTTTCTTTAGGTAAGCACAAGGACCGCGCTGTGCAGCCAGTGTATGATCGTCTTGCGCAGGTGTCTGGCCTGCAGCTAGTGTTTGCTTGCACACAGCTTCACGGAGGGATTGAGGCATGTTCAGGTCATTCGGGCGCTTTGCGCCACTCACGTCGTTGTTATTGATCGCTATCCTGGTGCTCACGGCTTGCTCCCCGAGCCCGGCCGCGGCGCCGACCACGGCCCCGAGCACGTCGGGTGGGGCCGCGGCCCCGACGGCGGCGAGCGCGGGCGCAGCCCCCACCGCTGCTCCGATCACCGGCCCGGCTGCGGCGACGGCCCCGGCGGCAGCCGGCCAGGCAACCACCGCCGCGCCTTCAGGCGGCCCCGCGCCGGTGGCCAAGAACCCGGGCACATTCGTCTACGCCCAATACGGCGATCCGGAATCGCTCGACCCGGCCTGGGCCTATGATACGGCCAGCGGCCAGGTGATCTTCAACGTGTACGAGACGCTGCTCTTCCCCAAGAGGGAGTCGGCCACCGAGTTCGTGCCCATGCTGGCCACCAAGTGGGACATCTCGCAGGACGGCATGACGTACACCTTCGACATCCGCAAAGGCGTCAAGTTCCAGCAGGGCCAGGACCTGACCCCCGAGGACGTGGCCTACAGCCTCTGGCGCGGCATGATCCAGGATCGTGCCGGCGGGCCGCAGTGGATCATGCTCCAGCCGTTCTTCGGCCTGAGCGTGCAGAGCTTTGCCGATGACGTCGTCAAGGGGCAGTTCAACGGCGACTGGACCAAGGCCGCCCAGGCGGTGGAGCAGGCGGTCACCTTCGACAACACCGCCGGCACGGTGACCATGCACCTGAAGCAGCCCTACGGCCCGATGCTGCAGATCCTCGCCGGCTCCTGGGCCGCCGTCGTCAGCAAGCCCTGGGTCATCCAGCAGGGCGGCTGGGACGGCACGCCGGCGACCGCGGAGAAGTTCCACGACCCGACCGCAGACGCCGATCCTCTCTTCAAGGTGATGAACGGCACCGGCCCGTTCAAGCTCGACCGCTGGGCGCCCAACGAGGAAGTGGATCTGAGCCGCAACGACAACTACTGGCTGCAGGCCCCGCTGTGGGACGGCGGGCCGAGCGGCCCGGCCAAACTGGACAAGGCGATCATCAAGAACGTGTCCGAGTGGGGCACCCGCTTCGCGATGTTCCAGGCCGGCGACGCCGACAGCGTGCTGGTGGACCAGCAGTACATCTCGCAGGTGCAGCCGCTGGTGAAGGAGGAGTGCGCCTACCAGACGGGTGGCAGCTTCAACTGCACGCAGGCCGGCGGCAACGGTTCGGTGCGCGTGTTCACCGGCCTGCCGACCTTGATCGTCAACCCAATCCAGTTCAACGAGAACGTCAACACGACCGGTGGCAACAGCGGGCTGGGCTCCGGCGTGCTGGACGGTAACGGCATCCCGGCCAATTTCTTCGGCGACATCAACGTGCGCAAGGGCTTCAGCTACGCCTTTGACTACGACACCTACATCAAGCAGGTCTACAACGGCGAGGCCATCCAGGCCTTGGGCCCGATCATCGAGGGCGAGCTGGGTTACGACCCGAACCAGGCGCATTACACCTTCGACCTGCAGAAGGCCACCGATGCCTTCAAGGCGTCCACGCTGAAGAGCGCTGACGGCAAGTCGCTGTGGGACACCGGCTTCTACGTTCAGTACGTCTACAACACCGGCAACGACCAGCGCCGGGTGGCCGGCGAGATCCTGAAGCAGGAGCTGGCCAAGATCAATCCCAAGTTCAAGATCTCGGTGGTGGACGAGCCGTGGCCGGTGTTCCTGAAGGACCAGGTGTCCGCCCGGATGGCGCTCTATCTCCTGGGCTGGGCCGAGGACTTCCACGACCCGCATGACTGGGTGCAGCCCTTCATGGCCAGCGGCGGCACCTATGCCGGCACGCAGTCGTTCCCCAAGGATTTGCAGACGCAGCTCGACAAGTTGATCAACGAGGGCGTCTCGACGACCGACCAGCAGGCGCGCGCCAAGATCTACGCCCAGTTACAGAACCTGTCGTACGAGAACGCGCTTGACATGTGGCTGGTCCAGCCGGAAACGCGCTTCTACGAGCATACCTGGGTGAACGGCTGGTACTACAATCCGGTCTACCAGAACAACGTCTACTTCTACCCGCTTTCGAAGTAAAGCGGCCCGCCTGGGCAGGCCGGGCTCGCGAGGAGCCGAGGCGCCCAAGCCTTCTCAGTTACCGTAAGTAGGGCGGCCCGCTTCAACCGAAGCGGGCCGCCCTCGCGAGCAGAGGGGCCGGCTCTGCCTACTTCTTGAGCGCGATGCTGCCCAGGTTGCTCATGCCCAGCGGCGTATCCGCCTTGACATAGTCGTTCTGCAGCAGCAGGAAGGCCGTCACCTGGAGATACTCGTCAGGCGTCAGGCTGCCGGGACTGCTGAAGGGCATATTGGTTTTCACGAACGTGTACAGCTTCTGGCCATCGCCGTACTTGGCGAGGTTCGAGTTGGCGTCGATGACGGCCGGCGCGGTGACGCCCTGGCCGTTGGCGCCGTGGCAAACGGCGCACTGGCTCACGTACACCTTCTGGCCCATGCCGGCCAACAGGCTGGCCGGCTGCAGGTTGGTGGCCGCTGCCTGGCCGGCGGTCGGGCTTGCCAGGGGGGCGGCAGGTGTCTGAACGGCCGCACCCACCGTGCCAGTGACGGTGGCGGTCGCGGTCGGCACGGGCGTCGGCGTGGCCGTGGACGCCGTGATGCTGCTGACCGAGGACGAGACCGTGATCGGGTGCGGCACCGGCGCGGCGAAGACGTAGCCCTGCTGGTTCCACTTCTGGGCCGACAGCGGAGGCTGTGTGTTGCCCTTGTCGTCCGTGGCGCGCGGCGTGATGCTCGTCATACCCGTCGTGGCGGTGAAGGTGAACTCGAAGCGCGTCCCCGCCCGCTCGATGTTCGGGCCGGTCAACTGGGCCGGCTGCCAGGTCTTCTGGCCATCCAGGCTGACCTCGACCTTCGCGATCTTGCCCGCCGGCGACCAGGCGTAACCGGCAATCTTCTGCTGGCCCGGCGGAATGGTCGCCGGCCAGGGCAGCGCCAGCGCGCTCTTGAGCACCTGGTCGTTGACCGGCACGCCTTGCGACGGCGCCTCCGCCTTGTAGTCGGGCCCGATCAGCACGTACAGCTTGGTATTGTAGTCGGTGAACAGCGGCTGTTCCGAGACCACGATCCGGCCCACCCACTTGATATTGTTGACCCCCACCCAGCCGGGCACGATGGCGCGCGCCGGGAAGCCGTGATCCAGCGGTAGGAGATCGCCGTTCATCATGTAGGCCAGGATCGTGTCGGGCTCCATGGCCTTGGCGACGGTCATCGGCCGGGCCACGTTGGGCTTGTCCAATCCCACCGGCATCACCTGGAGCGCCGTCTTTTTGATGCCCGCGCGCCCCAGGAGCTCCGAGAAGGGCACCCCCGTCCACTCGGCAATGCCCCAGCCGCCCAGGCGCCACTGCCCGCCCTGGGCCGGCTTGTCGAGCATGCTGGCGTAGAACGAGCGGCCGTTGCCGGCGCACTCGACGTAACGCGTGACCGTCGTCGTCGGCAGCTTGAGCAAGTCGTCGTAGCTGAGCTCGTAGGGCTTATCGATGCCGTCGCCCAGGATGCTGAGCTTCCATTTCGTCTGATCGACGATGACGGCAGTGTCGTGGCAGCGCACGAAGAAGAAGGAGTTGGGCGTCGCGTACTGCGTCTTATCGGCCATCACCTCGAAACGCATCTGCATGTTGGCGCCGCCGATGGCCCTGAAGAAGGCATCGGGCACGGGCTCGACGATCAGGCGTCCGGGCGGCGGATAGATGACCGAAGACGTGTCGACGGTCGGTGTGGCCGTCGGCGTCGGGCTGGCGGTCGTGGTTGCCGCTCCGGCGGCTGCCGGGGTCGGGTTAGCGGGTGTCGCCGTGGCGGTGCCGGCCTGTGCGCCCGGTCCGGCCGGCGGGGCGGCCAGGCCGGCGAGGCCGGCGATCGGGTTGCCCGGCAAGGACGAGGCAACCGCCGGCGCGGCAGACGACATAGCCAAAGACTGGTAGGCTGCTCCGGCGGCCGCCAGGCCGCCGCCGGCGCCCAAAAGGGCCAGGAACTGGCGCCGCGATAGGCCGCGCGCGCGCATTTGCGCCCAGGCGGACTCGATCTGCTCCTCGCTCAGGGGGTCTTGGGGTGGCATTCGTTTCTCCTCGTCTACTGCCCGGGCCGGGCAGACGGGCTGCGGGAGGGAGGCAGCTCTCCCGCGCAGAGGCGAACGGACCAAACCGCGCCTCACAGCGCAGTACCGACAAAAGCACCCTATTACACAAACAAATCATTCATATGTAAGTTGCCTTACCGAACCATGGACCGCGCCCCGAACCGTGCTTCCAGCAAGCCCCCTCACGCCGTCGTGCCCAGCGGCCGCCCTCGCCCCCCCTGTCCTGCCCAGCGGGCACCCTCGCCCACCCTGTCCTGCCCAGCGGCCGCCCTCGCCCCCCTTGTCCTGCCCAGCGGGCACCTCTGCCCCCCTGTCCTGCCCAGCGAGCACCTCTGCCCCCCTGTCATGCTTGAGCGGCGCCGTCCACCCAACACAGGTCGCGCCGAGACCGAGCGAAGCATCTTCCCGAGCCCAGTTACCAAGGAGACGCGCCTCGATCAGCTCAGGCAGATTCGCCGGTGGATTGGAGAGGCCTCTGTGGCAAAGACCCAGTCGTGCGCAGAGTCGCGAGGTCAACCCACAGACCTCGTTCGCGCCCTCGATGTACTGCCCGCCGGAGGACTTGGCGACCAAATGCTCGATTCGCTCATGATGAGTCAGCAAACGACTTGAGATAAGACCAGGGGATTACCGGTCAAGCTTTCCCAACTCATCCACAAACAGAGCGGCGAGCGCATTATCCCTGTTCGTGAAGCGAATTTCTCGAACTGAGCTTGTACTATTCGCCTCGCAGAAGTCAGCAGCCGCCCTGACCAGGATGGCCGCACATCGGTCTTTTGGGAAGCCAAAAATCCCCGCACTGATCGCCGGTAACACGATCGTGGTCAATCCCAGCCCATCCGCCGCCATGAGACTATTCGAGACGGCTTGCCGCAGCAAAAGGTCTTCTTGGTCGTTGCCGTCCTCCCACACCGGGCCAACCGCGTGGATCACGAACCGGCAGGGGAGATCGCCGGCCTCCGTGATTGCCACCTGCCCGGTCGGCACGCTCCCGTGTTCCCTGATCCACCGCTCGCTCGCTTCTTGTATTACTGGGCCACCCGCCCTGGCTATCGCACCTGCAACACCACCGCCGTGCTGCAGCCCGGAATTGGCCGCGTTCACGATCGCATCGGCGCGCTCTTTGTCAGATCGCCAACACGTGCCTGGATCACCTGCCCCGATTTCGTTCGATGTTGGGCCAGTAGCAAACTCACGGCATTCCTCCCTGACCCGTTCCGGCCACCACCGCTGCGTCCGTCCCGTCAGGCAAAACTGCACCATCTCAGGGTCCCTGTCGTACTCATCCAGACGCTTCTGGTCCATCTTCCAGCCGCATTCGTGCGGGTGAGCGGGACCAGGCTCAACAGATGTTCCTCCGACAGGACGAAACAGCGGATGGTATCAGCCATGTCGAGGAGGATCGCGAAGTATGGCACACAGCCAAACTGCTGACAGGCAGCCTCTACCTTGTCGAAGTCGTTCCGGTCAATACGCAGGTAGGCGCTCTTCCGGCGCTCGTCGCGACTGCGCCCTTTGACCGAGATGCCCATTAGCTCCTGGGTGCAGGGGATCCTGCGATCAAGTCGATACCAGTTGGTCACGCGTGATCACACTCATCCTGGAGTGCAAGTACATGAATAGGCTAATCGGCAAAGTCCCCGTGATCGACTGATTTGGAGTTGCGGATGGCTGGTTCGCCAGGTATTGGTCTTCCTGGCTCAACCTAACCTCTGTTTGCGCCGCTTGCGCATACGCGCTGCGCCCCGAACCAAAGAAGGCTTCGTGGACATGCAGGTAGACGGCGTCACAACGCGAGGTGTAATCCTGTTTGCTGTAGTCGGCAGGCAGCCGTTCCAGGGCTTCTTTGATAGCCACGCCTGCGGCAGTTGGCTTACGTCCTCAGCCACTAAAACGCAATTGGGTCAGGACATCATATGGTAGAGCAGGATGGCGCGGGCGACCTGGCTAATGTGGGCCAGCCTGGGCGATGATCTGAAAAACAATGTTCGACCATGATGCCAGCGTAACGAGTGCTTCACTGACGAATATGCCTGCCTGAATCGATCCGCCTAGCTTGTCGCCAAAATCCAGCAGGCCCAGGATGCGCTGACCTAGTGAACGTGTCGCGCCGGTCGCCATAGCAGCATCTGGCTGATCAGTGCCCAATTGCTGTTCAACTTCAGCGATGGAACCCATGGCCGTTCTGTATCCGGGCGCATCCAGAAGCCGCTGCAAGGCGACCGCCAACTGCTCGGTTAGTTGGTCAAGTTTCTCCAGCAGCATGGCGATGTGCGCATGCTGATTTAGCGTGATATTCGCGCCGGCAGCGCCTTGAACGTTACCGCCTAGCATGTTGCTGATGTAATTGCCGATGTTGATCGATGGCCGTGATTCAGGTGGATCTGGGCTAACAAAGTCGTTTTTCACTGCTTCGAAAGCCAGACCGGCCAGGCTGCAGTAAAGACTGCCGTGCGCATCTTCACGAAGCGCAATGAATCCTGCCTGTTGCAGCGCAACCAAATCGGTCGTCGTCGCTGGAAACCTTTCACTTCTTCCGAAAAGCTCGACCGCTGGTCCTGCCTCCATGGTCGGGGCATAAAAGAACTCTTCCTCGTACCCACTTTCGTACGCAAGGACAAGCCCCTTGACTATCGATTCTTGCCTCGGACTTAGGTTGTACTTGCTCATCGCAGTTCGCCCCCTGGTGTTCTGGACCGGCATGCGCAGCGCCTGCCGACTACGCTCCTAAACAGCCGGCATGCAAGCGTACGCCGGCAGCTGGTGCAACGGGTTGAACGTTGTGCTAGGGCTTGGGCACCTGTGTGGCACGCCGGCCGAAGCCGGGCGACGGCCGGCTGCTGCCATCGCCAGCAACATCAGGCAGTGGTTCGCCATCGCCACGCCAATCACGCTGCCTGCGCATACACTGAGCGCCCGGACCCGAAGTAACCCTCGTAAACGTGCAGGTAAACGCCGGCGCACTTGGCGTCGTAGTCCTCTTCGCTGTAGCTGGCGGGCAGCCGGTCGAACGTTTCTTCGATTGCCAGACACACCCCGGCGCGCGCCGCTTTTGAGTACCCCGGATCAAGGTTGGCGCGTCAGGCTTCTCAGTTCGGCCAGGGCCGCAGCCACTTCGATCCCCTTGGCCTCGATCAGGTCGAGCAGTTGCGTCTGGCGTTCGGGTGTCTTCGTCCTGTTTGGCGTTCGGGTTGACTGCCTTCAGGTCGAAGTTCTTCGCTTCGATCTCGGCGCGCGTGATCGTCCAACTGCGCGCGCTGTCTTCACGCCCGGGCAGGCGCTGGAAGAAGTCATCGAAGTGGGCGACGGTCAGAGGCGTTTTCTTGCCGACCTTGATGTCCGACAGATCGTAGTACCAGATCTGCTCGGTGGGGCCGCCGCGTGGTGAAGAAGCAGCAGATTGGTTTTGACGCCCGCGCCGGCCGCCGTGAAGACGCCGCCCGGCAGACTCACGATGCACCAAAGGTCGCAATCGTCCAGCAGCTTGCGCTTGGTCTGCACGAACGCCGTTTCGTTCGTGCGGAACAGGACGCCTTCATCGAGCACGATGCCGCAGCGCCCGCCCGGTTTCAGCCTGTCAATGACGTGCTGCAAGAAGAGCACCTGGGTCGCGCCGGTCTTGTAGGCGAAGCGGGTTTGCGCTTCCTTGCCTTCCTTGCCGCCGAACGGCGGATTGATCAGCACCACGTCGTAGAGCGGCGGTGCGTCCTGGAAGAACCCGCCGTAGGTTTCCGCGCCCGTCAGCGTGTTGCCGTGCCAGATGTTGCGGCTCGTCAATGTCGTGCAACACGAGATTCGCGAGCGCGATGGGATAGATCAGCGTTGTCCTTCTCGCGCCCAAAGAACGTGCGCTGCTTCAGAGTCTCGATCTGGTCGGCCGAGTGGCATCTTCGCCAGTCGGTCGCGGCCATGTGCTCGAAGTCGATTGCGCGAGGAATCCGCCCGTGCCGCAGCCGGGATCATAGACCGTCTGGCCGAGGTTGCGGGTCAATCACCCGCACCAGGGCGCGGATGATCTCGCGCGGCGTGAAGAATTGGCCGCCGTCATTGCCCTTCTCGCCCATTTCGAGCAGCAGCCCTTCATAGACCTGGCGAGAGCGTGAAGACGTGGGTCGTGGTCAACGTCTCCGGCGCTGATCTCGTTTACCTTGTCGAGCACGTCGAGAAGGTTGTGCTCGCTATCAATACGCGACATGCTCGATGCCGGACATGATCTCGCTGATCACCTTCTGCCGTACCGCCGGCGTTGGGCCGTTCTTCCAGCCGCCGCAGGTAGGGGATCAACTCGCCGTTGACGAAGCCGAAGAAGGCCCCCAACGTACCCATCTGTAGCTCAATGCGCTTCGGGCCATCCGGTGCGCGCCCAGTCCTGCCAGCGGTAGGGCGGCTCGATGCGATCGGCCGAACTCGGCCCCCACCGCTTCGGCGTACTCGGCCTCGCGCGTGTCTCGTTCGTCGAAGATGCGCAGGAAAAGCAGCCAGGTCAGTTCGGGGACGTATTGCAGCGCTCCGGCCACGTTTGACCGGCGCATGATGTCGCAGATGCCCTTGACGTAGCCGTCCAGGCTCTGCTGGGTGGTGAACTTCCGGCCATTTCCGAAGCCGTTCTTGCGTTTGACAGCCATGCAATCACAATTCTCCGTTGAATGCCGACGAAGGAGCGTGCTGGAAGACTGATCGATGGCTCCGAGCTGATTTTCAGGCTCTCGCGTAGTCGTTGTCTGTCTCGATTCGTCTGCTAATCTGCCGTACCGTTTCTTTCTGGATTGAGATCGGGGGAAGGTTTATCTCTACCGATGCCACTTCCTCGGTCCTGATCGCGGTAACTGGCCTGGGGTTGTTTCGATCGGAGCACGCTCAAGATAGACAGGACTGCGCATGAACCAGGCTATGAATTCAGTGTCGGCTACAGAGGCATCTACGCGGTAACGTACTGATCAACCGAGCACAGGCCATCAAATTCTGCAATCCAGACCTTGTTTAGATACGGTCGCAGGTAGCCGTAAAGGATGTCGCCTCGGTAGAAACGGGGCTTCCGACCGCCAGCCTGGACATTCGACAGCAGGGATCCAGTCCTGATTCCAGTGCCCGATTCGATATGTTCCAAACCCACGAAAGCGGCAGGCCTCTTGGATCGTCGTGCGGGTGGATGATCTCTTTGCGAAGGCGAAGAATTTCACCTAGCGGCCTTCTGCACCAGTTCCGAGCAGACGCACGCTTCAAAGGCCCGCCGCAGGTCCGTCGCCGGAATTGACTGGGCGCAGCTAACCGTGATTTCGCAGCCTGCGCGCGCCCGGTCGATTAGCCCTAATGCTGTGGCGAGCAAGGATGATATTCGATGCTGCTCCAACAGTGGCGGCAGCGGGATTTCGAGATCGGCCAGACAGCCATCTGGCACTCTCTGCGCCCGACTGCACCGGCGAAGTGTGCCATCGCTTGCGTCAAGACGGCTGGTTGACGCACGAACAGATGTATCCATTCGGGATGAGGGCTTCCAGGCCGGATGACGTGGAATTCGGTTGAACCGAACCCGCGTCCGTCGGGTATCTGCGGCACGACGGCACGCTTGCCGTTTTGCATGCACGGCGTGATCTTAGCGAAGATTACATCGCTGGTCTCGAAGTATGTGAACCCGCTGCGCACTTCTCGAATGGGCGAAATTCAGGTGAGTGATGGCACCCTGCGTGCTCAACGACCGCGGACATGGGTAGCAAGCAGTCGGCTCATCATCGGAACAAGAGAGGGTGGGGCCAGGAGGGAGCAGTGCGCAAACGTCTGAAAGCTTAACCCGATTCCATCCGGCGGCAGGATGCCGCTTAGCGTTCACCGCTTGCTAGATTGCCGATCACCCAATTATCATCGAACCATACCCGCTATACGCTGACTTTGCTGCCGCTGACCGAGCAAATCCTGCACCAGGTAGAACTTATCGGGCGTGTCGATGCCCTTGATCTGCCAAAAAGGCAGAGGACTGTGAAGCTTCCACAGGCGGTTGATCACCACACTATCAATTGGGGAGTAGAGCCAGGGACTGATGCGGGCAGCCTCGGCATCTATGAAGTAGCGGCTGTAATTAACCAGATCGCGGATGTGGATGCAAAGGACTTTTGTGGCGTGGCCCCATTTGTAGCCGGGGAAGATACGGGCGTTGCTCTGGTTAGTCTCGGCAATCGCACTTGCCACTTCATTGAGGCTTTGCTTGAACCGGGCGCGGTAAGCCTCCTGGCCCTCCAAGTCAGGGAGGCAATCGGGATTGAGCGCCACCAACGCCTGTACCAGCGGCTCCTTGGTTCCTTCCTGGTAAACCTGTATCACGGAGGAACCAGGTCGGCCGCGTCAGCGTCAACCTCATTGCCATGCGATGGCTGGCCTTTATGCGTTGGTATTCCTCAACGAGAGCATCGGTCATGCCGCAAACATCCTCGCTTTGGTCTCGCGCAACGCGTCGACGGGCCTGCCAAAGGACTTGAGCGCATCGAAGCCGCCGGCCCGCCGCACTTCGGGCGCTTCGAAAACGTGCAGGTTTTCCAATCGCTTCGGTGCCACCCAGGTCAAACTGCGCCGCCAGCGCCCTGTATCGTCGCCGCGTCACGCTTGGGAATGACTTCCAGCCAGCCGGACTGTTTGTAGGCGAAGGCTTCCGCCCGCTCGGTCCGCGTGTGCGGGGCCAGCCCATAGCCCAGTTCGGCCAGCACGTCGTAGAGATCGTAGTCGCCCATGTCTTCAAGGGCACGCACGAGCAGAGCCGAACGAGCGCCATCCGGTAATCCGGCCAGCAGTTCTTGCCGGTCCCTGGCGGCTGACCCAGCGCTCGCGGAAACGCTCCAGGGTGGGCGTCTCGGCCACCAAGCTCGTCGGCCAGCCGCTCCTTGTATTCCTCGACCGTCACCGGCATGCGCCTTGCCGTCCACCTGCGTCACGATGTAGCGGCCCGCCGGCCGTGACATGCACGTCGAAGCCTTCCACCATGATCGTGGCGTCGGCTGCAGCGGCGGTTCCAGCCGGTCGCCGCCCTGGCTCGCACTGCGCGGACCTTGGTCGTGAACGTCCTCGCCGAAGAGGCGGGTGGCGTCGGTGTAGTCGTAGACCCGGAACATCAGCTTGCCGGTGGCCGGGTTCAGGCGCGTGCCGCGCCCGACCATCTGGTAGAAGGCGATGGGCGAGCGCACGTACTTGAAGAAGACGATGTTGCGCGACGGCGGGCACGTCCACGCCGGTCGTCAGCAGGTCCACCGTGGTCGCGATGAAGTAGTCGCGCGGCTGCGCCGCGCAGGTCCGCGAGGTAGTCGTTGCCGCCGCTGGCCGCCGTGCATTTGAAGGCGTAGTCGGTCGAGCCGCTTCTGCCCGTTGTGCCGGCACCAGCGCGGCGTACAGGTTGTTCATCGCGATGGCCACGTCGTCGGCGTGGCGGTCGCGCACGCAGAAGATGATCGTCTTCTGCTCCGGCCCGCCGGTCTCGAGAAGATAGCTGGAAGAGGTCCTGCGTCATCGCGAGCACGCGGTCGGGCAGCAGGATGCGGTCCTCGAAGCTCCGTCTTCTCGTAGCGCTCCTGCAACTGCGGCGCGCGTGAGCGGCTCGCCGGTGAGGGCGTCGACGGGATCGTCGGGCCAGTGACGTCGTCGATGCTGATGCCGGTATCGTCCAGGTTCGACCCGGCCTGCGCTGGATCTCGCAGGCGGCAGGTAGCCGTCCTCGATGCCCTGGGCCATGTCGTACTCGTAGACCGGCTCGCCGAAGTACTGCGAGGTTGTCGGCGGTGATCTGCGCGTCGGCCTGGGCTTCCTTGCTGTGCTTCGGTGAACTCGAGCTGGCGCGGCGTGGCCGTCAGCCCGATCTGGACGGCGTTCGGGTTGCGGGTGAGGACCTGCGACCACTTGCCCCAGGCCGAGCGGTGGCACTCGTCAATGATGATGTGGCTGAAGTAGTCGTCGGGGTAGTTGGCGAGCAGGAAGTTGGCCTCGGCATCGTCGGTGTCGACGTCCGAGCGTCTGGTAGGTGGCGATCAGGATGCGGGCGTTCTTCTGCGGGTCCGCCGGCCGGAGACCGTCGGCGGCGTCGGTGCCGAAGACGTTCTGGAAGGCCCCAGCCGCCTGGCTGCGCAGTTCGTCCCGGTCGCACACGAACAGCGCCCGGTGCAGTTGCCCGGCGTCGGCAATGCGTTTCAGCAGGTTGACGGCGATGAAGGTCTTGCCCGCGCCGGTCGCCAGGGACAGCAGGGCGCGCTTCGGCTGCCCGGTCTTTACGCAGCGCGCGATCTTCTCCAACACGGCCCGGATGGCGGCGTCCTGGTAATAGCGCCGGGTCGCTTCGCCGCCGGGGTAGCGCACGAGCAGGGGCCGGGCGGCCGCGTCCCAGGCTGAAGCCCATCGCCCTGCTCGTAGCGCGCCCGCAGCTCGCCAGGCGTCGGGAACTCGGTCGATGGGCGCGCGGCGTGCCGGTCAGCCCGGTGAAGCGGTCGAACTCGACGAACAGGTGGCCGTTGGTGGCGAAGACAAACGGGACGTTCAGGCGCTTGGCCGCCGCATAGCGCCTTGCCTGCTCCAGGCCGTGGGTGGGCGGCAGGTGCTCGGCCTTGGCCTCGATCAAGGCCACCGCGACCGGCTGCGTATCGGGATTGACCTTGACCCGCAGGGTGTAATCCGTGCGCCCCTTGGCCTGCTTGCGCGGGCGGCCGTTGATGATCTCGTTGGCCCCGGCGGTTTCTTCGCGGCGAATGAGATCCTCGGTCCAGCCACGGGCGTGTATGGCGGGGTCGATCAGCTTTGAGCGAGTATCGGCTTCAGAAAGTGTCATACTGCCCTCTGCCCCTTCCTACGCATCATCTGCCAACTCGATCAGGTCATGCGATGCGCGCTGCACGCCGATGTCATTTTCAACCAGCAGCGCGACTAACTGCTGGCCGTTCATCAGGCCCACTGGCACCGCATTGGGCCGCTCGGCTTCCTCGCGCCGCCCTTGCTGAAATCGCTGGTGGTAATGATCAGCCCCTGCTCGTGCGTGCCCAGGCTGCCCCGCACCTGCTGCACGACCTGCGACTGGACGTTCTTCTTCCAACGCTTCACCTGCACGGCCATACGGGTGCGAATCACGTCACCCACGACCAGCGTTCCGCGCACGTCGATGCCGTCGTCGCCGCTGTAGGGCGTGCGTTCGACATCCTCGAACCCCAGCGCCACCAGTAGTTGGCCGATCAGCGCCTCGAAGTCGGCGGGCGACATTGTGCGCAGCCGGGCATGCAGTTTCTTGCGTACCTCGTCGTTATGCTGTTCGATCTGGAAGGCCAAGGCGGCGTCTGTCTGCCACTTCGCAAGGCTACCCTGTCATCGGCTGCATCGTGAAGCGCAGTAGCCGCGGCAAATCCTGCGCTTGGTTTCGGTGAGCACCTGGGCATAGAGTGTGGCCTCCGGCGTCTGCCCCTTCGTTTGCACCAGCCCCAAGTCAAGGATTTTCTGCATGATCGCCCTATAGTGCATGGGCCTTTTGTTCGCAAACCGCTCTAGCACCACCTCGGCAGCGTCGGTAAACGATAGCTTCTGGGACGCCTCAAGCTGTGTTGGTGGCACCTGTGATTGGATGGCTGCGACCAGTTGAAGGTCAGGCATCTCTTGCGAGGGCGCCGTTGTCGTCCATGCCCGTAGCCCGTAGATGCCGGGTCCGCACCGCTTGAAGCGGGTGATGTCCGCATGGTGCTTCAGGTCGGTTGAAAGTTGCGCACTGATCGTGGCGACAGGGGTTTTGCCGTCGGTCTGCCAGAGTCCCTGCTCAAGGATGCGCTTGGTGATCTCGCCATAGTGCAGCGGCTCGCCCGCGGCTGCCAGCACCTTTTCTGCTGCGTCCAGCGAATCCATGTTGTCTCCCGAAACCCAGCCCCGCTATGGGGTGGTTTCGATTGTGGTCAGAGGAGGATGAAAGGGAAACGGTAAAAGTATAGGCCGCCCGCGCCAGAGGTTTGCCCAGACGGCCCAAGGTGATGACGTAAACCACGCGAGAGAGCGTCTACGGTGATCTGGCCGTGCCCCGGCTTCGCAAACAGTTCGGGGCTTTCACTCGTGCAAGTCTAGCATAATCAAGTGCGATTGACAAAGCATGGATTTGCATGCGAGTGCGGTTCAGAGTTTTGCAGGTCGACGCGACGTCCAGTAGGGCCGCGGCACTGCCGGCCGACATGCCGCCAACCATCCAACCTGGCCTCGCACGAGCCAACACCGGTAACCACACAACGTTGGGCAGCAAGTATTGTAGGGGCGGCACTGCCGGTCGACATGCCGCCAACCATCCAACCTGGCCTCGTACCAGCCAACACCGGTAACCACACATCTTCTGGGCAGTGCCACGCCCTCCCCCGCCAACCATTCAACGTCGCACCTTACCAGCCACCACCGGTAACCTCTGCCGGCCACCGAGAGGACGTGGCACCCCCACCAATTTGGCCGGTCAACCGGAGGCGTACCCGTCGGCCAGACGTCTTGCACCAGTACGGGAAGCGGAGGGGCCAGCGGACTGGCCTTCGCCCCTACATGACGACACCGGCGAGCGCCTCTGCCCCCCTGTCATGCTGAGCGGCGCCTTCGAATCCAGCCCGCTCGCGGCGAAGGCCAGCGAAGCATCTCTCACCGGCCATCGGCAGCAGCAGATGCTCTGCTCACCCGCCGAAGAAGCGCGCGCCGCCCGGACCGCCGCCACGTGGCTGCGCTGTCGTCGTCTGCGACAGCACCACCTGGTCACCCGGCTTGAGGCCGCTGGTGATCTGCGTCTCGGTGTCGCTGATCAGCCCCGTGGTCACCGGCACCTGCATCGGCTGGCCCTGGAAGAGCACCGTCACGAACTTCTGCCGGCCCTGTATGTGCACGGCCCGGTTCGGCACCACGATGACGTTGTTCGCCTGCTGGGTGACGACGCTGGCGGTGGCGGTCATGCCCGTCTTCACGCTGGCCGGGGGACCCGAGAGCGCGATGCTGACCGGGTAGTTGACGACCCCCTGGGTGATCGTGCCGGCCGGCGAGACCTGCGTCACTTTGCCATTCAGGTTCAGGTCGGGCAGGGCGTCGAGCGTGATCTGAACCGGCTGGCCCACCTTTACGTTCACGACGTCGGTTTCGGCCATGTCCACGCTCAGCTGGAGGTGGTTCAGGTCGGCGAGCTGGATGGCGCCCGTCGCCGCGCCGGATGCCGCCTGGCCGGGCGTGATGTTGACTGCCGTCACCACGCCGGCGAAGGGTGCCACGATCTGCGCCTGCTCCAGCGCCAGGCGGGCCTGCTGCAGGGCGACTTGCGCCTGAACCACGCCGGTCTGGGCGATGTCTACGGTAGCGGCGTCGGAGCCGGCCAGCAGCTTGTCCAATGCGTCTTGCGCCTCCGCCACCTGGTCTTTGGCCGCCTGCAGGTCTTGCGGCGTCGAGGGCGTCTCGACCTTGGCCAGGTTCGCCAGGGCGCTGTCCAGCGTGGACTTGGCCTGCTGGACGGTCGAGTTGGCGTCAGAAGCCGCCGTGGCCTGCAGCGTCTGGTAGTTGTCCAGCGCCGTCTGGTAGGCGATGGTGTCCTGCTGCAAGGTGACAGACTGCGACATCATGCCGATATTGGGCGAGCTGGCTACCTTGTCATAGGCGGTCTGTGCGGCCTGCAGGGCCGCCTGGGCCTGGAGGACGGCCTGGGCCGCATTATTCAACTGGCTGCTCGACGTGCCGGCCGTCTTGACGGCGGCGTTGTAGGCGGCTTGCGCGCCGGCCACGCTGGCCCGGGCTGCTGCCACGTCCGATGCTGCCGGCGGGGCGGCCAGCTTGTCGTAGTTGGCCTTGGCCGCGTCGAGGGCGGCGCGCGCGCTGGCGATGTCCTGCGGCGTGTTCGGGTTCTTGGCCTGCGTCAGCTTGTCTTGCGCCGCGCTCGAGATTGGCCTGGGCATTCTGGACCGCCAACTCGAGGCCCGTCATGTCGAGCGAGGCCAGCACCTGGCCGGCGATCACCTGGTCGCCCACCTGCACGCCGACCGTCTGCACCGTCCCGCTCTGGCCAAAGTCCAGGCCGACCTCCTGCTTCGGCGCCAGGTTGCCCGCACCCACGACGGTCGCCGAGATATTGCCCAACTGTGCGGTCACCGTGGGCAGGTTGGCGGCGGAGGCGTTGGCCCGCGGGGCCACGAAATAAAGATATCCGCCGGCGACCACGGCGGCGACGATGACGACGATGATGGCCATTCTGGCGAAGCGGCTCATGCTCTTGCTCCTAGTACACGCGCTCGGCAGTTTGGCGTACATTTTCGCGCCAGAACGAGCCGGCTTCCCTTAAGGAGACCGGATGGGAGCCTTACGGTGGAATTAAAGCGAGGGTCGCCGCGGGCCGGCGTACATCGTCCACGTCACCCCACGGCCGCCGTACGTACCCACATCACCGTCGTGCGTCCGGCACCCTGCCCGACCTCCCTTGCCCGCGCAGTCTCTCCTTGTGCCATGTGCCGGCAGTTCCATTTGGGCCATTAACCTGGGGGGTACTTGAAGTGACCCCTGGAACTGGACACTTTGGAGCGCACGGACGGGGCAGCCCCATCCACTGAGGTGGACGGGTTTGTCAAGACAGAGAAATGGGCTTGTTTAAGGTAGCGAACTCCTTTCATCTTTGAGGTTGCCACCGGCGCAGTCGTCGTAGTAGGGGCTGTGGGTAAGTGGTAAACCGCCAAAGTGCGGCGGTTTACCACTTACCCACAGCCCAGGCTCACATGACACGACCCGCTTCGGCTGGCAGGAGCGGGCACGGAAGTGCGAGCCTGCTTCCCGCTCGACGGCAAGCAGGTGGGCGAGTGATCGTGGAGCCTCTGTCTGCCTAACACCGTTTGTCATAATGACAACAGACAACACGCCGCTACACCTCCTATCTATTAAGCACGGTATTTGGGACCGGTAATGCCTGACGACTGAAGCCGACCGAGCAAGCTTCCGGCCTCGACACCTGCCATATCCAATCCAGCACAAGGGCGGTCTGTGGAGATTATGACTACGAGACTCAGAAATACAGATGTTAGCCCCGTGTCGGCAGGACTGAGGAACACAGGCGTTGGGGCCTTTGGCAACGTGCCCTGGGGCACCCACTTTTGTCTCTTCTGCGAGACCCCGAAGGATACCCTCGACACGCTGGTCCCATTTTTCAAAGCCGGCCTGGAGAGTAACGAATTGTGCGTCTGGGTGGTTAGCCCTCCCCTGACCGAGCAAGACGCCTCGTCCGCGCTGCATGAGGCTATCCCCGACTTCGACGATTACCTCGCCAGGCGGAGCCTGGAAATTCTGCGGTACGATGAATGGTATCTCCGGAGGGGCGTGTTGGATGTGCCCGGCGTGATCAAGAACTGGGAAAGGAAAGTCGATCAAGCACAGGCAAGGGGGTATGCAGGTCTGAGGGGAATTGGCAATACAGACTGGTTGACGGAGGAATACCGGCAGGTCTTTGCTCTATACGAGAGAGAGCTTGAGCGATGGATTGACGGGCGACACATGATTGCGTTGTGCACGTACCCGCTCGCAGGGATGAACGCCCTCCAGGTTTTTGATGTAGCGAGCGTCCACCAGTTCGTTCACGCAAGGCGACGAGGGAAATGGCAGGTCCTCGAGACGCCCGAACTGTTTCAAGCCAAGCACGAGCTCAAAGCCTTGAACGATGAGCTCGAGCAGCGCGTCGCCGAACGGACCAGGGAACTCGCGGCCTCTAATCGAGAGCTGAGAAGGGAAACCGCCGAACACAGGGCAGCCGAAGAAGCGCTGCGAGTCAGCGAAGGCCGTCTGCAAGCCGCCGTTGATGCGGCCGGCATCGGCCTATGGGACTGGGATCTCGTCTCAGGACGGATTGTGTGGCTCGGGCATCACGAGAAGTTGTTCGGACTTGCCTCGCATGAATTCGAAGGCGTCTACCATGATTTTGAGAGGAATGTCCATCCCGAGGACCTGGAGGCTTTGAACGAAGCCATGCGGCGGGCCCGCGATCAACGTTCCGCATATGCTCACGAATATCGTGTCATCTGGCCCGATGGCAGTCTCCACTGGCTCTCTGGCCTGGGCAGGTTTTTCTACAATGACACTGGGGCCCCAGTGCGCATGTTGGGCGCAGTGTGCGAAATCACCGAACGCAAGCAAGCAGACGAGGCGGCGCGGGAGAGCCAACAACTTGTGCGCCTGGTCCTGGCCACGCTGCCCGTGGGCGTGCTGGTAACTGATCGGGCAGGCGACATCATTCTCGCAAATGCGGCGTCGGAACAGATTTGGGGCGGCGTGATCGGCCCTGCGAGTGAAAGGTGGGTTCGGAGCAAGGGCTTTTGGCACGAACTCGGGCCAGCAGATCGCGCCGAGCAATTGGGCTTCGGTACGGGCGCTGAATGAGGGGCAGACCAGCCTGAATGAATTGATTGATGTCGAAACCTTCGATGGCCAGAAGAAAACCATTCGTAACTCCGCGGCACCCGTCCACAGCGAGGAGGGGGCGATCGTTGGAGCGGTTATCGTCAATGAAGATGTCACCGAGCGAGTGCGTGCCGAAGAAGAGGTAAGGCGCCAAGCCGCACGCGCCGAGACGTTAGCCGGCATCGCCGCACGCCTCAACAGACAACTTGATCTCGATGCGGTAATCCAGGCGGTTTGCGATCAGGTGGTGCACACCTTTCAAGTATCGCAGTCGACGATGAGCCTATATGACAAGAAGCGCGATTTACTCGTCTATGCGGGAGGAGTCAACATCCCCCTCCAGTACGCCGAAAAGACGGAACCCACTACTCGCACCCGCTTCGATGGGTTTCTGCGAACGATGGGCCCCATCATGGTGATCCCCGACATTCAATCGATGGCCGATGTGCCCAACGCTGAGTTCAATTCTGATTTCGACGTACGCACCGTCGTGACGGCTGCCATGTTGCGGGATCAGGAGCTGGTTGGAGTCCTCGCCATCGGCGTCAATGGGCACGTGCGCGAATTCACGCCCGATGAATTGAGCCTGCTGAAAACCATTTCCGACCAAGCCGCCCAGGCCATTAGCAACGCACAATTACTAAACGCCGCGAACGAACATCGCGAAGAGCTCCGCGCTCTGAGTGCGAAACTGGTGGAGGCGCAGGAGACGGAGCGACGCACCATTGCGCGCGAATTGCATGACGAGATCGGGCAGGTGCTGACGGCGGTGAGCGCCGATCTGCAAGCCATCCAGCTCTCGCCCGATGCTGCAGCCCGCGCCCTTCACCTTGCCGAGGGTATCGAGCTGGTCGATGAGGCATTGACGCGCATACGAGACATCGCCCTCGACTTGAGACCTTCGCTGCTCGACGATTTTGGCCTGGTGGCCACCCTCGACTGGTACGTGGGGCGCCTGGCAGAGCGGTCCGGCCTGGAGGCTGACTTCGCTGCCGAGCCAGAGGACATGCGGGTGTCATTGGATTGCGAGACTGCAGCCTTCCGGGTAGCGCAAATCGCCTTGACCAATGTCGAGCGGCATGCCCGGGCGAAGCACGTGAGCGTGACGTTACGCCAATCCGAACGAGACCTGGAACTGGTGGTCCGGGATGATGGCATCGGCTTCGACGTGCCCTCCGCGCTGGCGCGGGCGGCCGAGGGCGCGACGTTAGGTCTGTTGAGCGTGCAGGAGCGCACGCGGCTGGCGGGCGGCGAGATCGAGATCACGTCTACGCCAGGGCAGGGCACGGAAGTGCGGGCCCACTTCCCTATCCCCGGAAAGCAGGTCAGCAAATGAACCAGGAAGGCGTGACCGGCGAGAGCCCTGCTCCGGCGCCCGTCCGGGTTTTACTGGCCGACGATCACGACCTCGTCCGGGCAGGGTTTCGCACCTTGCTGCGGGCGATGAGCCTGACGGTCGTCGCCGAGGCCAGCACCGGGACCGAGGCCCTCCGCCTGGCCGAACACTACCGGCCGGACGTGGTCCTGATGGACATCGCCATGCCAGAACTCAACGGGCTGGATACAACGACGCGCCTCGCCCAGGAGCTACCGTCGGTGCGCGTGATCATCCTGTCGATGTATGCCAATGCCGAGTACGCCCGGCGGGCCCTCAGCGCCGGTGCCGCAGGGTACTTGCTGAAAAACTCCAAAGCGCCCGAGCTGGAGCTGGCGATCAAGGCTGCCCTCCGTGGTGAAATCTATCTCACACCTGCAATTGCCAAGATGGTCGCAGCAGACTATGCGCGAGCCGGCAGGGGTAATGCAGGCGCTCCCGGCCGTTTGACTGCGCGCCAGCTCGAGGTCCTTCAACTGATTGCCAGGGGCTACACCCGGAAGCAAATCGCCGAGAAACTGTTCATCAGTCCAAAGACCTTTGACACCTACCGCGCTCAGATCATGGACCAATTAGGCATCGAGGATGTGGCGGGGATGGTCCACTATGCGCATCAGATGGGACTTGTAACGCCCGACGACTGAACCGGAACAGCATGGTCCTCAGCACCCCTCAATATCAAGATTCCCAGATCGGGACTTTTCCCGATCCATGTCTAGCAAGATTTCCGATGACGTCCTACAGAGCGGCGTAGATAATCAGATGACTGCCGGCGTCGGGCCTCCGTTGTAACAGGGCCGACCCTAATCCCACGGCCTTGCCGTGGGACTCGCCGCGTCCCGAGGGCCATGCGCGTGAGTCGGGAGCCATCGTAACGAAGGCGCCCCCGCGCCTCCACGCTAACCCAGGGACGCCGATACCATTGAGGGAGACAACGTAACTGGCCGGTGCTGGTTACTCTACCCTGCATGATTGTTGGAGGTGTCATGCGCGTTCTGATCCTTGCCGACCGCGTCGGCGATGCTGAACTCGCCGTCACGGAACTGCAAAAGAGTGGAATGGACGTGGCCTGGGAAAGAGCACAAACAGAAACGGAGTACCTAGCCGGGCTTGGCCGGGCGCCGGACGTGGTGCTCGCGGATCACGACGTGCAAGGCATGCCGGTGCTGCAGGCCCTCCAATTGTTGCAGAAACGTCGCCTGGATACTCCATGCATCGTCCTCGGCAGAGGCTTGGTCGCCGAAGAGGCGGTCGCGTATCTGCAGCATGGGGCCGCAGACGTGCTGCTGAAAGATGCGCTGAGCGGACTGGCGCAGGCAGTCACGCAGGCCTTGGAGGACAGGCGCCTGCGTCGAGCACATGCTGAGGCCGACGCTGCGCTGCGGTCCAGGGAGGAAGGCTGGCACCGTCTAGCTAACGAGCTGCAGGCGCGCGTTCGCGTTGCCAATGACTCGCTGGAACAGGCTGCGGCGAGGCTGGCACGGCTCGGCCGGTTTGAGGGCGAGATCGTTGCCACAGTTTCGCACGAACTACGCGTTCCCCTGAACAATATCAGTCTGTACCTCGACCTGCTCGAATCCGGCAAGCCGGAGAAGCGCCCCCAGTACATGGCTACCCTGCGCTATGAGGTCCAGCTCATGCAGGACCTGGTCGAAGATGTGCTCCAACTCGCCCGCCTCGATTTCGGTAACGACGGGCTTGTCCTCAAGCCCGTGGACGCAAGCCAGATCTTGATGCGACTGGCCGACGACCGCAGGGAAATGGCCCGGCAGAAGGGGCTGACCTGCTTGATCAACCCAATCATGGAGGTGCCATTTGACCGTTGAGGGCGATAGATCGGGCCCGATCCGTGTGCTGATCGCCGACGGCCATAGGCTGCTTCGGGCTGAGTTGCGACGTTTGCTAGACCGGGAAGCGGACATTGATGTCGTGGGTGAAGCCGGTGATGGTGAGAGTGCCTTGCGCCTGGCCGCGCAGCTGCAGCCCGACGTCGTCCTCGCGGATATCGTCATGTCGCCTCCTGACGGCCTTGAGATTGCGTGCCGTCTCCGATCAGCGCTGCCATTAGCCCGAACCCTCGTGATGAGCCCTGACTCAGATACGTGTCTGGCGCAGCAGGCGTTGGGAGCTGGCGCGGCCGGATGTATCGTCAAGCGATTCGCGGCTGATGAACTGGCTACTGCCATCCGCGTGCTGGCCGCAGGCGGGACATACCTGGAGGGTCACCAGAGCGGAGGGCAGATGTGATCCGCGTTCTCATCGCCGACGACTATCCCATCGTTCGCCTGGGAATCAAAGCGCTCATTCAGGGCGAAGCCGACATGGAAGTCGCAGGAGAGGCCGGGAGCGCGGATGAGTTGCTGAGGCTGGCTGCCAGGCTCGACTACGACGTGGTCTTGACCGACTTCATCATGCCGGACAAGGATGGCCTGGAAATCCTACAAGACCTGGAGAAGCTCGGGCCCGGACTGCCTGTGCTCGTCATGAGCGTCCACCCCGAAGATCAGTATGGAGTACGTGCGCTGCGCGCCGGGGCCGCCGGCTATATTACCAAGGGCGGTGGCGCAGCTGAGTTGCTACTCGCGATCAGACGGGTGGCGAGTGGCAGGAAATACGTCAGCCCTGAACTGGCCGAGGTACTGGCAACCCGGTTGAACAACTCTGAGCAGGCCGCTCCTCACGAGAAACTATCCGAGCGCGAGTACGCAGTGCTTTGCATGCTCGCCTCTGGCAAGACGACAGGCGACATCGCCCGGCACCTTTCTTTGAGCGTTAAGACCGTCAGCACCTACCGGACGCGCACATTGAAGAAGCTGCGGCTTCGGACCAACGCCGACTTGATCGCCTATGCCATACGCCATTATCTTTGTGAATAGGCGCACTTCTCCCCGCCACCGGATCCTGTAGGACATTACCGACTTCACTTTCCCCACCTTCGGACAACAAGTTTATCCTTCCTTCGACAGCCAGATTCGAGAAGCCGTGGTATAACGGGCTTTGACACACTGCCGATACTCACTCCCGCGGCGTTGACCGCCCGCTCATAACCTGACCTCGCCGACCGGACTGACATGAGTAGACACGTCGCTGCGATGGCTGAGGGCGGCGGCCGGGTTCCAGGCGACCTGCAGTTGGTGCAGTGGTACCAGGCTTTGGCGACGACGTGTACGGTGGCCAGCAGCGCCTTCGAGTGGCCCATGTGCCCATGCAGCGACTTACAGTAGTCCCGCAAGGGATCGCCCGGGTGCGCGCCAAAGGGATGCGCTGGCGCACGGGCGTGTCATCCGCGCTCGGCGTTTACGAGGTAGATGAACAATGGAGGAAGCATGTCTAGACTGGCCCGGCAGGCGGCTCGACTCGAGCGGCCAACCAGGCGGGTATTCTGGAACTTTCACCGCACGTCGTCCTCGCAGGCCCGGCCGGCCGATACGGCGCAGGGAGCAGATATTCAACAGTGGCTGGCTGCCATCTTCGAGTCTGCCGACAATGCTATCATCGGCACAACCCTCGATGGGCACATCTTCAGTTGGAACCGTGGCGCAGAGCAAATCTACGGCTATTCGGCATCCGAAATGATCGGCAATGATGTCGGGCTCCTCGCTAGAGCCGATAGCAGCGATGAAATCCATGCCTGCTTGACGCGGCTGGTCCGAGGTGAGCACATAGGCCAGTACAACACAGTTCACCACATGAAGGACGGTCGCGCCATCAATGTATCGGTGGGTTTCTCGCCAATCCTCGACGGATTCGGCACGATCATCGGCGCCTCCTGCATCAGCCGCAATGGCTCGGAATATCGGCGAGAGGAGACGGTTCTGCGCGAGCGAAACGAGCGACTACGCCAGTGCATTGAGGCATCCAGCGACGGATTTGTCGTCACCGACGAAGCGGGTCGCATCGTCTGGTGGACCCCGGTCCAGGAGACTCTTTCGGGCAGACCTGCCGCGGAGGTGATCGGGCGGCCGATCTGGGATGTCCTCTTTGAGGCAACCCCAACCGGATCGAGGAACTCTGAGAATTGTCGCCAGCTTGAGGCGATGATGCGGCAGACGCTGAGCATGGGCAAGGTTTCGCCCGGCCATGGTATCGAAGTCGAGATCCAGCGGCCTGACGGAACTCGCCGTATCGTCCAATCGTCATGCCTGGCCCTCCGGACTGACCATGGATTCGTGCTTGCCGCGATCTCCCGCGATATCACCGAGCGCGAGCAAGCCAAAGCGGAACTGGTGGCGGCCAATCAGCGCCTGCAGGAGACTGTGTTGCTGGCGAACAGGTTGGCTGCCGAGGCCGAAAGCGCGAACCGGGCGAAGTCCGAATTCCTGGCAATTATGAGCCACGAGCTACGTACGCCTCTCACCGGGATCATCGGCTGGACCGAACTGCTGCTGTATACGCCGCTGACCGCGGAACAGCAACACTACGCCGAGACAGTTCGTCGCAGCGGTTACGCCTTGCTCGGCACTATCAGCCAGATCCTCGATATCGTGGATCTGGAGTCGAGACACGCCGAGCTGAAGAAGGACACCCTCAACCTGGCCGACTGCATTGAGGAAGCGCTTGACACAGTGGCTGCGGCCGCCGCGGAGAAGAAGTTGAAGCTGATATGCAGCGTAGCTGATGACTGCCCAATTACACTCGCGGCCGACGCGACCCGCGTGCGCCAGGTGTTGATGCACCTGCTGAACAATGCGGTCAAGTTTACGCCGGCAGGGGAGGTAGAAGTGCGCGTCGAGGTAGATTCGCTAGGTCGGAGGCAGGACCCGCAAGGTGAGGTTGCCGGCGCTGCCAGGACGTTTGAGGGTGGGGCTTCGCTTGCACAGGCTATCGTTCGCCTTCACTTCTCAGTGCGTGATACGGGCATTGGCATCCCCGCCAGCCGTCGAGATCGCCTATTTCGCCCGTTCAGCCAGGTTGACAGCTCAAGCACCAGGAAATACGGCGGCACCGGATTGGGATTAGCGATTAGCCGGCGGCTGGTCGAACTGATGGGAGGACACATTTGGGTTGACAGCAGACCCGGCGAGGGCTCTACCTTTCACTTCACCATCGATGCTGAAGCGTACACGCAGGCATAGCCATGACAGACCTGATCGATGATCTGAAACGAGAACATGCCGAAATAACGGAGGCTCTGAATTCGTTGGGCTGTCAACGCTTAGGCTCCGACGCAGATATCGGCATATGGAGGATGATGGCCCTCGAACATGCTCTGGCGGTGCATTTGCGACTGGAGGATGAACGGCTATACCCGGTACTGCGGGAGGCAGCCAGGACGGATCTGTCGGTGCGTCAGGCGATGGTCAACTTTGCCGAAGACCTTCTTGCCCTTGCGGTTTCCGCTAATAAGTTCTTCGACACGTACGCCAGGGGTGACGGACTCGATTTTGCCCACGATTTAGGTCGGCTCAGTAACCTGATCGTCGACAGATTCGGCAGAGAGGAACAGGTTCTCTACCCGATGTATGGTAGCCTGCCGAAATTAATGAGGTGGACGGGTTTGTCAAGACAGAGAAATGGGCTTGTTTAAGGCAGCGAACTCCTTTCATCTTTGAGGTTGCCACCGGCGCAGTCGTCGTAGTAGGGGCTGTGGGTAAGTGGTAAACCGCCAAAGTGCGGCGGTTTACCACTTACCCACAGCCCAGGCTCACATGACACGACCCGCTTCGGCTGGCAGGAGCGTCGTATCGGCGTTTGGTGCCGGCTGACGGCAGTAGAGGCCGGCAGGCGTCTGGTAGTCCAACGCCTGGTGCAGCCGTCGGTAGTTGTAAAAGTCCAGGTACTCGGCCAACGACCGCCGGGCGTCGCGCGGGCTGACGTATTCTTTCAGGTAGACTTCTTCATACTTGATGGTGCGCCAGAGCCGTTCGGTGAAGACGTTGTCCAACGCCCGGCCGCGACCATCCATGCTGATCTGGACGCCGGCGTCCAACAGCAGTTGCGTGTACTGCGGGCTGGTGAAATGGCTGCCCTGGTCGCTATTCCAGATCACCGGTCGGGCCGGGCTCAGCGCTTGCTGCACGGCTGCCAACATGAAAGGCATTTCGAGCGTCTGGTCTAGTTCCCAGCTAATCACGTAGCGGGAATACCAGTCCAGCACTGCCACCAGATAGAGCCAGCCGCCCCGCAGGCGGATATAGGTGATATCGATGCCCCAAACGTGATTGGCATAACCGGCTGTGACGTGGCGCAGCAGGTACGGGTAAATCTTGTGCTCGGCGTTCCGTTTACTCAAGTTCGGCCCGGGACAGATACCGGCGATGCCCATCTCGCGCATGTGGCGCTGAACCGTTTCGCGGGCCACCATCATTTTCTGGTACTTGTGTAGATGCTCGGTGATCCGCCGCGAGCCGTAGTAGGGATGCGCCGTGTAAATCTCGTCAATCGCATGCTTGAGCGCCAGTTCCTCGGCTGAGATCGGCATCGGCTGGTAGTACAGGCTGGAGCGGTTAAGGCCCAGCAACTCGCACTGTGTGGCCAGCGGCAGTTCAGCCGCCTCGCGTTCGACCAGTGCCAGGCGTTCAGCCCGACTGAGCGTCGCGGCCAGATTTTTTTTCCAGCCAGCGCAGTTGCGTGGTCAACCGCCCGATCTCGGCGTACAGTTCGTCCAGCTTCTTTTCCTGATCAGCCTCGGCCGCCTTAGCCGCCTGGGCCTCGTCGTTGAACAGGCTGGGTAGCCCTTTGAGCGCTATTTCTCTCCAGCGATAGATCTGATTCGGATGAACCCCGTGCTCGGATGCGATCTCGGCAATCGTCTTGTTCTCTTGCAAAACTTCTTGCACGATCTCGGCCTTGAACTTGGCACTGTATCGTTTCCGCATGGCGCAAATTGTACCTTAACTCACGCCGTTTTCGTGTCTAGTTTTGCCAGTCCATTATACCCTCGACCGGCCCCAAAAACGTCGCGTTATGTTTCCCTATGTTTCGGTCCTTGGGTGTAGGTCCGGCATCGTGCCGGACGTCCGGTGCCCGGCGCATCGATTTCGGCGGTCGGCCCCACCTCTCGCCAGGCCGCCCCTCGTTCGCGCAGCCCCTCGTTCGCGCCGCCCCTCGTTCGCGCCGCCCCTCGTTCGCGCCTAAGCCAGCGTTAAGCCTGCGATGAGCGAGCCGTAAGGACGGCGCAGCGTTTGTGGTCTAGAGTAGTCTCGAGGCGAATCCTGATCTGGCAGCGACGGGGGCAGACATGAGCAAGCACATTCTATTGGTAGACGACGACGCGCTCCTGCGACGCAGCCTGGGGTTCAACCTTCGCCAGGCCGGCTACCGCCCGAGCACGGCTGAGGATGCAGAAACGGCCCTGGCAATGGCGCGTCGCGACCCGCCGGACCTGATTCTGCTGGATATCGAGCTGCCCGGCATCGACGGGCTCTCGGCCCTGCGCCAGATCGAAGCGCAGCTCAGCGTCCCCGTGATCTTTCTCACCGCACGGCGAGGCCAGGCGGACCAGGTGCTCGGGCTGGAGGCCGGCGGCGCGGACTACGTCACCAAGCCGTTCGACCTGGACGTGCTGCTGGCCCGCATCAAGAGCGTGCTGCGGCGCGCGCCGGGGGCGATGGGGCTTCCCGAAGAGCGACGGGCGCTGGTGGTGGGCGATCTCCAGGTCGATCCCGACGGGCGCATCGCCTGGATCGGCGGCCGGCCGGTCGAGCTGTCACCCCGCGAATTCGACCTGCTCTACGAGCTGGCCTCAGACGCCGGGCACGTGCTGTCGGTCGACGACCTGTTGGCACGCATCTGGGGCGCAGACTACGCCGGCGAGCCCCAGGTCGTCTACGTGCACATGCGCTGGCTGCGCGAGAAATTGGAGGACGACGCCCAGCATCCGCGCCGGATCGTCACCATCCGGGGCGTCGGTTACCGGCTCGACGCGCAGGAGACGTGAGGCGCGCGTCTTGGGCGCCCACCCTCGACGGGAATCGGGGACGCGGGGGCGTGGTGCCGGGGACACGGCCCCAGCGCCAAGTTGACGAGGCGCTTCAGGAGGCTACAAATGCTGCGCAACGTACGTGGGCTCGCGCTGGCGGGTCTGCTGCTGACCCTCTCGCTGCTGCTGGCAGCCTGCAACGCTAATGCCGCGCCGACCGCGCCGGCGGCACCGTCGGCGGCGGCGACGCCCCTGGCACCGATAGCCGGCGTGACGGTGCCGGCGCTCGGGGCAACGCCCGCGCCGATCGGGGGCACGCCGGCCGCGGCTGCCGCCCAGGCCCCGACCGCCGTCCAAGAGCTGGTGGTGCAGTGGGAGCATAACGCCGCGCTGGGCGACATACTGACGGATCCCCAGGGTCTGACGCTCTACACCACCAAGAACGACAAGCCCGCCGACAGCACCTGCAGCGGGGAGTGCGCCAACGCCTGGCCGCCGCTATTGATCGGCAAGGATATCCAGCCGGTGGCCGGCCCGGGTGTGCCGGGCAAGCTGGCGACGATCGCGCGTTCCGACGCCACGTACCAGGTCACCTACGACGGCATGCCGCTCTACCGCTATTCGGGCGATAGCAAGGTGGGCGAGACCAACGGCCAGGGTCTGCAGAATGTGTGGGCCGTGGTGACGATCACTCCGACGGGGCCGGCCGCACCGCTGCCGACCCCTGGTGCGTCGCTGCCGGCCCCTGGTGCGCCGCTGCCGACCCCTGGTGCGCCGCTGCCGACGACCACTCCGTGAGCGGGGACTCCCGGCAGGAAGCGGTGGAGCATGGCTTCACGACGGGGGTGCAGGCGCCAAGGGGGCTTAAGGTCGTCATAAGCTTGTGTAAGTACAGGGATAAAGAGGAGTTAACCAAAAGCTAACCACAAACGCCCGTCCAGATGCTATCTTTAGTGCATGGTGGTCGCCGGGGAGGACCGGCGGCCCGGTAGTGCGAGCGGGCCGATGTCAGACGCAAGGCGCGGGATGTCAAACGACACCGGCGCCTTGGGCCTGGCGGAGGGCCTCTCGAGATGCAGACACATTGAGGAGTATATTCGATGTTCCGAAAGATAGCATTGGTGTTGGTGGCGCTGTTGTTGGCCGGTGGCGTGCTTTTCGCAGCCGGGATGGGAACGGCCACGGTCACCGCGGCCTCCCTGAGCCCGGCCAGCCGGATTCATAACGCGGTTGAGAGCGTGTTATCGCCGGCGGCGAGCAATCCGATACGAACCAAGGCCGCGATCCCGGCGGCCCAGGTGGCTGCGGCGACGCCGGCGCCCGTCACGATCAACATCCAGCCCGGCGCGGATGCGCAGAGCCAGATTATGGAAGCGGTTTATCAGAAAGTGAACCCGTCGGTGGTCGAGATCATCAACGAGGCGCCGGCCTCCAACCTGGGCAGCGGCAGCGCCGTCCCTCAGGCCGAGGGTTCCGGATTCGTTTGGGACCGGCAGGGTGACATCGTCACCAACGACCACGTCGTGCAGGGCGCGACGCAGTTGCAGGTGGTTTTCTCGGACGGCACGACGGTGAGTGGGACCGTGGTCGGGAAGGACCCGAACGGCGATCTCGCGGTGGTGAAAGTGGACCCGAGCCAGGTGAAGTTGGTCCCTGTGGCCCAGGGCGACGTGGCGAAGGTCAAGGTGGGCGAGCAGGTGCTGGCGATCGGCAATCCGTTCGGCTTCAGCGGCACGATGACCCAGGGCATTGTCAGCGCGATGGGACGCACTATCCCGGCGCTGACCCAGTTCAGCATCCCGGGCGCGATCCAGACGGACGCCGCCATCAACCCGGGCAACTCGGGTGGCCCGCTCTTGGACCTGCAGGGCCAGGTGATCGGCGTCAACGATCAGATCCAGTCGGCGAGCGGCAGCAGCAGCGGGGTGGGCTTTGCCATCCCGATCAACGAGGTGCAGCGGATCGTGCCGGCCATCATCAAGACCGGGACCTACATGCATCCTTACCTGGGGATCCAGGGCACGACCTACAATAGCAGTTGGGCGCAGGCGCTGGGCCTCCCGGCCAACGCGAAGGGCGTCTACCTGACGGGCCTGCTGCCCGGTGGGCCGGCCGCCAGCGCGGGTTTGCAGGCCGGAACGCAGGACACCAGCGTGCTCCTGGGCACCGACAGCTTTGGCCAGCCCACCTATCTGCAGAGCGGCGGTGATCTGATCACAGCCGTGAACGGGCAGCCGATCCAGAAGATCGACGATCTGTTGAACTACCTGGAAGACAACACCTCGGCCGGGCAGACGGTGCAGTTCACCGTGCTGCGGGCCGGTGGCGGGCAGCAGACGCTCTCGGTGACGCTGGGCAGCCGGCCTGTGCAGACGGTGCAGCAGACCCAAGGCGGCTGATGACGAGCGCGAGCGTGCTCTCCACTGCGCCTTGAATCGCAGGCCGAGCTTTGCGGGGCCGGGCGGCAAACATGCCGTGCCCGGCCCCGCACTTTCGCGAGGGCACAAATGCATCATCACTTGGCGTTGGTCGGGTTAGTTGCCTTGGCATTGCTGGCGTTGTTCCTCCTGCCCTGGCAGGTGAGTGTGCCCGCAGCCATCCTGCTGGCCACGGTCGGAGTAGTGGCCGAGCTGCAGGTGGCGCGCGCGCAGCGACGCCCCTTGGTCACGGGCCCCGGCTCGATGGTCGGCGAGCGGGCCGTTGTGCGGAGCGGAGCAGGCACGGAGATCGAGGTTTACTACCGGGGTGAGCTCTGGCGGGCGCTCTCGGACCAGCCGCTGCGGCCCGGCGACGTGGTCATCATCCAGTGCATCGAGCGGCTGACCCTGCACGTCACTCCGGCCGAGCCGCCGACGAAGCGCCAGGCGTCGACCACCGGCGGTGGCGTCAAGGGCCCCTGACGGCGGCGGTGTCAAGGGCTCTTGACAGCCGCCGCGATCAGCTCGGCGTAGGCTGCGGCTCCCCCTGGTCGCAGGTGGATCCCATCTCCCCAGAAATATTCCGGGTGAGCAGCGCTCGCCGCCCGCCAATCGAGGAGCACCGAGTTCGGGTACCTCTTCACCCCCTGGGCGAGCACGGCGTTGTTCGGCCCTTCCCATGGCCGCGGCACTCTATCGTTCACGAACACCACCCGTTGTGCGCCCGCCAGGATCTGCATGATCTGGTTGAATTGGCGGACGCTGAAGGTGCCGTTGGTGCCCAGGTGGACGACCACTACCGGTGGCAGCCGGCCGGCGGCCCGGCTCGCCTGCAGCAGGCCGATCCCGGCCGAGACTTGCCGGCTCTCGGCGGCATTGATCTGAATGCCGGGAATGGCGCCTTCCAGCTGGTTGACCGCGCCCACCATTACCGAATCGCCGAGCGCCAGGACCGGGCGGGCGGGTGTAGGCGTGGGTTGGATCGTGGCGGTCGCCGCGGGCGTGGCGGTTGCGGTCGTCGTGGGCGTGATGCTGGCGTTCGCCGTGAGTGTGGCGATAGCGGTAACTGTGGATGTGGCCGTGGCGGTCGCCGTGAGCGTGGCGGTGGCGGTCACCGGGGGCGTGGCGGTGATCGTCGCCGTAGGCGTGAGCGTGGCCGTCGAAGCGGCGCTGCCCCTGGGTGGGTCTGACGCTTGCCCGGGTATCCCCGCTCGAGGGGCGAGCGTGGCCGTGAAAGCTTCTGCCGGCGAGGTAGGCGTCCTGGTGGCGGTGGTGACGGTAGCCGTGAGCGGCGCCGCGCCTGCCGGGGCCGCCCGGGTGAGGCTGGGTGTGGCCCCGAGCGGCTGTGCGGCCGAGACGGGCGTCCCGCTGACAGCAGAGGGCGGGGTGGGCGGTGGCACGGCCGGCGTGGGGCTCGGCGACGGCGTGACGGTCCCCGGCGCAGCGGTCGTCAACCCGGCGCGGGCGGACGAAGCGACCCTCGCCGGCGTTTGCGTGGGACACGGAAGCGCGGCCGCCGTTCCGACGAGCGCGCCGGCAGAGGGCGCGGCGGTGGCGCCGCAGGCCGGGGATGCGCTGGGCAGCGGCGTGCTCGTCTCGCCGGCAGTATTCACCGACGTGACGGAGAGATAGGCCGGCGGCGGGGGCGGCTCGGCCTGGACCACCCAGACGCCGAGCACGGTCAAGCTGAGCAGCAGCATGCTGCCGGCCGTCGCCCAGCGCAGCGCCAGCCGGCGACGCTGCGGGCCGCGGCCCAGACGCCAACTGCTCCAGGCGCGGCCGAGGGCGCCGGAGCGGATGGGGGTCTCGAGGAAACGATACGAGAGCGCGGCGAGCAGGATCGTAAGCCCGAGACGCAGGACCAGCAAGGGCAGGCCGTCGAACGGTAGGTCGAGCTGCGGGCGCGTGACCATGAAGACCGGCCAGTGCCAGAGGTAGACGCCGTACGAGCGCAATCCGAGCCAGCGCAGCGGTCCCCAGCCAAGCACTCGCCCGAGACGGGACTGCGGCTGGCTCACGACGGCGATCACTACGGCGGTGACCAGCGCGATCTGCAGGAAGCCCCCCTGGTAGAGCGACGGCTCGAACTCGTTGACCGTGGCGTAGGCCCAGGTCAGGGCGGCCAGGCCCGCAAGGCCGATCGCATCCAACGGCAGGCGCAGCCGGCGGCCGTGGCTTTGTCCCGGTGACCATAGGAAGGCCAACGCGCAGCCGACCAACAACTCGGCCGCGCGCGTGTCCGTGCCATAGTAGAGCCGTGACGGATCGGCGTCGGGCCGGTAGAGCGATGCCATCCAGATCGTCGAGGCAGCCGCGCCGGTGAGGACTGCCAGCAGCAGGGGCAGGTAGCCCACGCGCATCCGCTGGGCGGGCGCAAGCCGGCGCAGGCGCTCCAGGCCGCGCATCCCGGCGATGAAGAGGAGCGGCCAGAGCAGGTAGAACTGCTCCTCGACGCCCAACGACCAGAGGTGCTGGAAGAGCGAGGGCCGCCCGATGCTCTCGAAATAGGACGCGTGGTGAAATACCAGGTACCAGTTGGCGACGTAAAAGAGCGCGGCCAGGGCGTTGCCACGCAGCTTGGCCACTTCGCCGGGCAGGAAGAGGATGGCGAAGGCTAGCGTCATTGCCAGGAGAAGGTACAGCGCCGGGAGCAAGCGGCGCGCTCGCCGGCCCCAGAAGTGTCTCAGGTCGATCGTGGCGCCCTGGCGCCGCTCGGCAAGCAGGAGCGAGGTGATCAGGTAACCGCTGATGACGAAGAAGACCTCGACCCCCAGGAACCCGCCCGGAAACCGGTCCTGCAGGGCGTGGTAAAGCAGCACCCCGACGACCGCGAAGGCGCGCAGCCCGTCCAGACCGGGCAGATAGGGGAGCCGGCTCGAGCGGCCGCTTGCAGATGTGATCACAGGCCAGGATCTATCGACGACATCAGCTTGACATAAGCCAGTCCGCAACAATCGACGCTTGGCTCGCAGCATCTGGCATAATAAGCGCGGCGCGGTCGGGCGTCCTTATTGCCGGCTCATCGGGAGCTTAAGTGTGCTTTAAGGTGCGCGCCTTGTGCCGGACGCCGCGAGATCGACCGGCGGGTGGGGTGTATCTCAATTTGGGGGTGCATAAAGATCTGGTCGGTGAGGCCGAATTCGACCAGGCAGCCGGCGCGCTCGGGGGTGACCGTCGCTACGCGGTCCCCGGCAAAGTCAGAGGCCTTCGAGATCTGCAATATCTCGAAGGCCTCGCTATCATCCCCTGGCCGGCAAAAGGCTAGCCCTTGACCGTGTCCTTGATCCACTGCGCGGTCTCGTCCAGCAGCCCAGGCACCATGTCTTTGAGCTGGCTGTACTCCTGCACGCCGCCCGTCTTGGCCGGCTGAAACAGGTGATTGGCATCCGGGTAAACGCGCGTCGTCACATGCGTGTTGCCGCCCTGCGCCAGGGCCGCCTTCACGGCCGCTTCGTTGGGTCCGGCCGCCACCTGCACGTCCTTGCCGCCGAAGATCGCCAGCACGGGCACCTTCACCTTCGCCAGCGTCGGCGCCGGGTCGTACTTGAGGAAGTACTGGAACCAGGGGCTCTGCATCGCCGCGATCTGCGCCTCGACCTGCTTCTGCGCCATGCCCGCCGGGTCGCTGCCCAGCGCCTTCTGCTGCTCAGCCGGCAGGGCTGCGACCTGGGCTTGCGCCTGCTGGATCAGCTTCGCTTTCAACTCGTCCAGGCCCTGGCCGGTCATCACCGCGTCGACCACCTTCCGCTCCTCCACCATGATCGCGTCGACCTGCGCCTGTGGCGCTCCGCTTGCCTTCGCCACGTCGCCCGCCTGCTGCACCAGCACCTCTTTGCCGGGCAGGCCCGGGCCGCCCAGCAGGATCACGAAACTAACGTCCGGCGAACGGGTCGCCGCGATTGGCCCGATGATGCCGCCCTCGCTGTGGCCCATCACGCCGATGGCTTGCGGGTTAATGTCGGGCCGGGCCCGCAGCAGGGCCACTGCCGCAGTCACGTCGCCCGCCAGATCCTCGCTCGTCGCCTCGGTGTCGCCGGTCGAGCCGCCCATACCGCGGTCGTCGTAGCGCAACACGGCGATGCCCTGCCGCGTGAAGCTATCCGCAATTATCCGGAACGGCTTGAAGCCGAACACGGTCTCGTCGCGGTCCTCCGGGCCGCTGCCGGTGATCAGGACCACGGCCGGGAACGGGCCACGGCCCTGCGGAATGGTCAGCGTGCCGGCCAGCTTCGCATCGCCGTTCTGGAAGGTCACCTCTTCTTCCTTGTACGGCACGGGCGCAGCCGTGGGCGGCGCCGCTGCGGCCGCACGCTTGAACGTGAAGGTGCCCTCGTACCCCGCCTGGCCGAAGCTGCCGCTCAGGGTGCCGTCGCTCGTAAGCTCGGCGTCAAAGGTCGCCAGTCCCGCGCCCTCGAACGCTTCAAAGTGCACCTTTGGCGCCTGGTACGTTATATTCTTCAACGGCAGATCCTTCGCCCCCTGCGCCGGGACATCGAGCTGCCCCTTCATCTCGCTACCGCTGCCGCTGAACTTCACCACCATCACCATGCTCTGCCCCGCCACGGCAACCGGTCCCTCCCAGCGGCCTTCCAGGCTCGCGGACGCGCCCGCGGATGCAGCGCCGGAGGCAGTCGGCTCCGGAGCGACGGGCTGCGCCGGCCCGGGAGCAGGCGTTGGTGCAGGCGCCTGTGCAGGCGCCTGCACCAACGCCTGCTGCGGCGTGGCTGGCGCGCACGCGCCGAGCAGAAGCGCAAAACAGGAAAGCAACGCTATGACGCTTGCATACTTAGCGCCAGGATGCTCTAACATCGTACCTCCCTCGCAAGGCGATATGATGCAGAAACCAGGTTTCGTTAGGAAACAGCTTCCCCATGGCTTGTGGCTAATATAACATGGGAGGGACCGGGGGCCAACCGGCAGGGGACGGGAAGCTTAACTGGTCTTCTGGCCAGAGGGCGAACTCGCCACCTGGCCAGTTAAGGCATCCAGGTCGTGTTTGCATACTTCACTGATAGGTCTACAACTCGCCCCGTCTTGAGATGCGCGGGGCGAGCGCGGCCGATTGTGCCGTTCGCGACAGACGAGGCGCCGGCGCTCGGATATTGTTAGCACGCCCTATCGCGAACCCGAACCCGGAACCATGAGCTGCGAGAGTGATAGGCACCGCCCTGTGAGTGGCGGGGCAGAGTGGGCAGGCGTGGAGCGCCTGCCGGCTGCCGATCCCGTCCCCCCCTCATCCAGCGTGCAAAGGCACGCCCCACAAACGGAGGTTTACGATGGCGCAAACTGTGACGGCTTCGACGAGCAAGCAGCGGAGGGGCGGACGGTGGTGGCGGGTGCTGTTGAGCGCCTTCGCCTTCTACGTTCTGGGGTTGATCATCCTCAGCTTGACCGGCAACCCGAACCTGTTCCCGACCGTGGTGCTCCTCGGCAGTTTCATGGTCCCGGCGACCTTTGTTGCCTTCCTGTACGATCACCGCCACCTGAGCCGCTTGACGGTGACCGTGACGGCGCTCAGTTTCATCTACGGAGGCGTCTTGGGCGTCTTCGCAGCCTCCGTCCTCGAGCCTTTGTTCATACGCCGGCTTGATTTCCTGACCGCCTTCCAGGTCGGCCTGATCGAGGAACTGGTCAAGATCCTGGGCGTGCTGGTGATCGCACGCCGGGTGCGCCACGACTCGGAATTGGACGGCCTCGTCCTCGGCGCGGCTGCCGGCATGGGGTTCGCGGCCCTCGAAAGCATGGGCTACGCTTTCAGCGCCTTCCTGGGCAGTGGCGGCAGCCTCTCGCTGACGGTGGGCGTCACTCTGCTGCGGGGCCTTCTTTCGCCGCTGGGTCATGGCACCTGGACGGCGATCCTGGCCGGCGTCTTGTTCCGCGAGAGCCGGGGCAGCCACTTCCGCCTCAACCGGACGGTCGTCGGCGCTTACCTGGTAGTGGTGGTTCTGCACGGGCTATGGGACGGTTTGCCGGGCCTGCTGGCGCTCTTCGTCTCGTCGGGCTTCGACATCATGCTCGCCCAGGCCTTGATCGGCGCGACCGGGCTGGCGATGCTCTGGTGGCGCTGGCGTGAGGCCCGCTGGCTGCAGGAAGCCCAGGCCCTGGCACAGATCCCGCCCGCGGTCGCGGACGGATCACGGCGCCCCTCGGGCGTGGAAACCGTACTGCCGCCGGGCGAGGGCCAGGGAGCGACCGATGCAGAGGCGGGACGTCCGGTGGGACGTCCCGCGGGGCGACCGGCGGACTGGCCGGTGGATGGATCTGACGAGACCGAGGCAACCGAAGCCGAGGCGGCCGCAGAGTAGAGGAGCAGGAAAGATGGCAAGACCTGAAGGGCAGAAACCGGGCTCATCGCAGCGACCGTCGCCCGCCTCGCCGCCACAAGGCGGGAGCTGGATCTGGTGGCTGGTGGCATTGGCGTTCATCCTGGCCTGGAACATCTGGGCGGCCCTGCCCAGGAGCCAGCCCCAGGTCACTTTGCCCTATTCGGAATTCCTGGACCAGGTGCGCGGCGGCAACGTGAAGAGCGTCAACATTGACGGCGGCCGCATCAGCGGCATCTTCGCGCGCGCTATCCCCTGGACGCCGACGCCCGATCCCAGCTTCACGCCTTCGGCCGCGCAGGCGACTGCGCTGGCGGCGGCGACGCCGGTGCTCTACCAGGACTTCCTGGCCTATTTCCCGCAAGCCGTCGGCGATCCCAGCCTGCTGCCCCTGCTCGAAGCGAAGGGCGTCCAGGTGGACGTCGCCCCGCCTGCCAGCCCGTTGATCCCTGACCTGCTGATGACGGGGCTGCCGATCATCGTGCTGGTCGTCGCCTTGCTCTGGATGGGGCGCCAGGCGGCGAAGGCCCAGGGAGGGGCCTTCAGCTTTGGGCGCAGCAAGGCCCGCCGCTACACGGGCGAGGAGTCAAAGGTTACCTTCGCCGAGGTGGCCGGCGAAGACGAGGCCAAGAAGGACCTCGAGGAAGTGGTGGACTTTCTGCGCCTGCCGCAGAAGTACCACGACCTGGGAGCGCACATCCCGCGCGGCATCCTGCTGGTCGGTCCGCCGGGCACGGGCAAGACCCTGTTGGCCCGGGCAGTGGCCGGCCAGGCGGAAGTGCCCTTCTTCCATCTCAGCGGCTCCGAATTCGTCGAGATGTTCGTGGGCGTCGGCGCCAGCCGGGTGCGCGACCTGTTCGAACAGGCGAAACAGACTGCCCCGGCGATCGTGTTCATCGACGAGCTGGATGCGGTCGGCCGGCGGCGGGGTACCGGGGTGGGGAACGTCAACGACGAGCGCGAGCAGACGCTCAACCAGATGCTGGTCGAGATGGACGGCTTCGACGACCATCACGAGGTGATCGTTCTGGCGGCCACCAACCGGCCGGACGTGCTGGACCCGGCGCTGCTGCGCCCGGGTCGCTTCGACCGCCAGGTGGTGGTCGGCTTGCCGGACCGCCAGGGGCGCGAGGATATTTTGCGCATCCACAGCCGCGAGATACCCCTGGCGCCCGACGTCGACATGCCGCAGCTATCACGCAGCACGATCGGCTTCAGCGGCGCCGACCTGGCCAACCTGTGCAACGAGGCCGCGCTCGTCGCCGCCCGGCACGGGCACACGCAAGTGCAGCGGATCGACTTTGAGGCGGCGGTGGACAAGATCATCCTGGGCAGCGAACGGCCGCTGCTGCTCGACCCCGCGAGCGGCGGGTGGTGGCCTATCACGAGTGCGGCCACGCCCTGGTGGCCTGGCTGCTGCCGGACGCCGACCCGGTCCACAAAGTCAGCATCATCCCGCATGGGCGGGCCCTGGGCGTCACCGAGCAGATGCCGGGCGAGGACCATTACAACTACAGCCGGGAGTACCTGATGGCCCGCCTGGCGGTGATGCTGGGAGGGCGGACGGCGGAGGAGCTGGCGATCGGCCAGATCACGACCGGCGCCGAGAACGATCTGGTGGAGGCCACCCGGCTGGCGCGGCGCATGGTCACACGTTGGGGGATGAGCGATCTGGGCGTGGTGGCGCTGCAGGCAGACGACGAACAGCCCTTCCTCGGCTACGAGCTGAGCCAGGGCCACGAGTACAGCGAGTGGACGGCGGCCAAGGTCGACCAGGCCGTGCGCGGCCTGCTCGACGAAAGGCATGCGGCCGCGCGTATTCTGCTGTCCGATGCCCGTGAGAAACTGGACCGGCTGGCACAGCTGCTGCTCCAGGAAGAGACCGTCGACGAAGAAACGCTCTCCGGCTGCCTGGGGCCGCGGCCGGTGGTGACCCTGGCGGCGGGGCAGGCGGTCGCCGCGTAGGGGGGCATGGGGCTGGCCGCTCGGGCGGCGGGGCGAGTCTCGGCCCTCGGCCAATGACTGCGCCGGTCATGTTGACGGGCGCCCATCGCCGCGTTGCCGTGCCGACCGGCGCCCGTCGCCCCCTTGTCATGTTGAGCGGCGCCCGTCGCCCCCTTGTCATGTTGAGCGGCGCCACCGGCACACCTCGGCCTGCCACTCAAGCCAGCGAAACATCTCCTGATGGCCTGCGAGAGATCCTTCGCTGGGCCATCGCCGCTGCCGGGAAGTGTGGGTCAGCCCGCTCAGGATGACAAGGGCCGGGGGAGCCGGTGCCTCTCGCCCCCCTTGTCATGTTGAGCGGCGCCCGTCGCCCCCTTGTCATGTTGAGCGGCGCCACCGGCACAACCCGGCCTGCCACTCAAGCCAGCGAAACATCTCCTGATGGCCTGCGAGAGATCCTTCGCTGGGCCATCGCCGCTGCCGGGAAGTGTGGGTCAGCCCGCTCAGGATGACAAGGGCCGGAGGGGTCGCCGCTCGGGCGGTGGGCCGGGTTACTGCGAGGGTTGTATAATAGGGACCATGAAGCCAACCATCACGATCCGCAACGCCCGCCTGCACAACCTAAAGAACGTCACGCTGGACATTCCCAAGAACCAGCTCGTCGTCCTGACCGGGCTGTCGGGCTCGGGGAAATCCACGCTGGCTTTCGACATCCTATATAAGGAAGCCGAGCGCCAGTTCATGGAATCGCTCGGCATGGTGACGTTCGGGTTGAGCAAGCCGCCGGTCGACTCCATCGCCGGCCTCTCGCCCTCGATCAGCGTGGACCAACGCGTGATTTACCACAGCCCGCGCTCGACGGTCGGCACGGCCAGCGAGGTGTTCACCTATCTGCGCGTGTTGTACGCCCGCCTCGGACACGGGCCCTGCCCGCAGTGCGGGGGCGATGTGCCGCCGCCAACCTCCGAGTCAGGCGAGCCGGCGGCCGAAGATTGGCAGGAGGAGCCGGACGAAAGCCCGGAGGGGACGCTGCCCTGCCCGCACTGCGGCGCAGCGCTGCCAGAGCTGAGCATGGCGAGCTTTTCGTTCAACAAGCCGGCGGGCGCCTGCCCCACCTGCACGGGGCTGGGCGAGGTGCGCCAGGTGATCGTCAGCCGCCTGATCGACGAGAGCAAGAGCATCCAGGAGAAGGACGCCGTCGAGGGGTGGGCCAACGAGCTCCAGGTCAATTACTACTGCCGGATCCTGGAGAGCGCGGGCGCCTACTACGGGTTCTCGTTCGACCCCTCCAGGCCGATCAAGGACTACCGGCCCTTCGAGCGCGACCTGCTCCTGTACGGCACGGAGAGCCCGCGGTTTCGCCGCCACTTCCCCGACGTCAGGCCGCCGGTCACCAACATGCAAGGGCGTTTCGAGGGGGTGGTCACCAACCTGCAGCGGCGCTACGACGAGCACGCCGACAACGCGGCTTACCGTGAGAAGCTGGAGCACCTGTTCGCTTCTCAGCCGTGCCCGGACTGCCAGGGCGCGCGCCTGCGGTCCGAGAGCCGTGCGGTGACGGTGGCGGGCGCCGGCATCGTCAGCCTCGCGCAGTTGTCGCTGGGGTCGCTGGACGCCTGGCTGCGAAGCCTGCTGCCGCACCTGACGCCGGTGGAAACGCTGATCGCCCGCCCGATCCTGGATGATCTCGAAGAACGGATCGCCCGGCTGCTCGAGGTCGGGGTGGGCTATCTGAGCCTCGATCGCTCTTCGCCCAGTCTCTCCGGGGGTGAAGCCCATCGCCTGAGGCTCGCCGCTCTGCTCGGGTCAAGCTTGACCGGCGTGCTCTACGTCCTCGACGAGCCGACCATCGGGCTGCATCAGCGTGACACGCAGCGCCTGATCGGCATCCTGCGCCGCCTGCGTGACCTGGGCAACACGGTGCTGGTGGTGGAGCACGATCTGGAGCTCATCAAGGCCGCCGATCACGTGATAGACATCGGACCCGGTGCGGGCAAGCACGGCGGGCAGATTGTCGCCGCCGGGACGCCGGCCGAAGTCGCCGAAACCAAGGGATCGCCGACGGGCGCCTACATCGCCGGGAGCTTGCGCGTGCCGATCCCGGAACGCCGCCGTGAACCGGCGGAGGAGGCGCTGACGATCCGCGGCGCGCGCCAGTTCAACCTGCAGAATCTGACGGTCAGGATCCCGCTTGGGCTGTTGGTGGCGGTGACGGGCGTCTCTGGCTCGGGCAAGTCCTCGCTGATATTCAATATCCTTGACCGCGCGGCGCAGCAGCGCCTGAACGGCGCGGCCGCTCGGCCGGGCGAGCACGACGCGATCGGCGGCTGGGAGCACATCGACAAGGTGATCACGATTGACCAGGAGCACATCGGGCGCCTGCCGCGCTCGAACGCTGCCACCTACTCGGACACCTTCACGCCGATCCGCCAGGCCTTTGCCGTCACGACGGACGCCAGGCTGATGGGAGTGCCGGCGGGCCACTTTTCGTTCAACGTGCCGGGTGGGCGCTGCGAGCGCTGCGAGGGGGCGGGCACCCTGAGCGTCAAGATGCACTTCCTGCCCGACGTCGAAGTACGCTGTCCCGCCTGCCACGGCCGCCGCTTCAGGCGAGAGACGCTGGCAGTGAAGTACCGCGGCCACGACATATCGCAGGTGCTGGAAATGACGGTGGAGGAGGCCCTCGAGCTGTTTGCGGACGTCCCCACCGCGACCTCACGCCTGCGGGTGATGGCCGACGTCGGCCTGGGCTACCTGCAGCTAGGCCAGCCGGCGACCACGCTCTCGGGCGGCGAAGCCCAGCGCGTGAAACTGGCCAAGGAATTGGGAAGGCGCTCGACGGGTCGCACGCTCTACCTGCTGGACGAGCCGACGACGGGACTCCACCCTGCCGACACCAACCGCCTGCTGCTGCTGCTCCAGCGCCTGGTCGAGGCGGGCAACAGCGTGGTCGTCGTCGAGCACAACCTCGATTTCGTGAAAGCCGCCGACTGGGTGATCGACCTCGGACCGGAAGGGGGCGCGGCGGGGGGACGGTTGCTGGCCGAGGGGTCGCCCGAGGACGTGGCGAGGGTGGAAGGGTCGTACACGGGGCAGTACTTGAAGGTTATGCTGCGGCAGCAGGCGTAGCGTTACAGTGCCAGGCATGCTGTGCCGCCTGCTTTCCGATGGAGCCATGGCTGGCTTGGAAGACCTGTGCCTGCACGAGTTGGCCGGCTCAATCCCGGCAGCGGGATATCGGGCCTTACGGGCGCATCTCGACTACCGACTGGATGTGACCCTGCCCGAACGCCGAAATAACCGCTGCACCCACACTGAATGACATTGGTCCCATTGCATGGTCGCTCGGTCGGAATTGTCGTCCGCGTGAACCTGTGTTAGAATGTGCTTGGTTGTTACGCTCAGGATGTAATTTAATGATCCGCAGTATCACAGGTTTGTCGCCTCGCGAGGCTGAACTGCTGACCTGGCTGGCCGGATCGGGCCGGCTAGTTTTCGGCCTGGGCGACGTGCGCGAGCACTGGCCGGACGAGAGGTCGGCCGCACGCACGCTCAGCCGGCTTGAGCGCGGTGGTTGGCTGAGAAGGATCGAGCGGGGTCTCTACATGCTCTTGCCGCTCGAAGCCGGACCCGAGCGTACCTGGACGCAGGACAGCACGGTGATCGGCACGCGCCTGGCCGAGCCATCTGCTATCGCCTATTGGTCCGCCCTCCACTATTGGAACCTGACCGAACAGATCCCACGCACCGTGTTTGTGCAAACCCCACGTCGCAAGGCCCGCATGTTTGTGGAAGTTGAAGGCATCTCATACCATATCGTGCACATCAATGCCGCCCGGTTCTTCGGCGTCATCACCGCGAGCGTGAGCGGCCAGGAGTTTCGCGTCACCGATCGTGAGAAGACGATCGTCGACGCCCTCGATCGTCCAGACCTTTCCGGGGGCATCTGGCAGGCCGCGCAGGCGATTGCACAGAACGGAGAAAGCCTGGATTGGAAACGCCTGGACGAGTATGTTGAGCGTTTTGCATCTGGCGCGGTACTTAAGCGGCTGGGGTATTTGGTCGAGACGCTCAGGCCTGAGGTGGACGACGGCACGACGGAGCGGGTACGACGATGGCAGTCGATGCTGACAGAGGGCATTGCAGACCTCGATCCCAGCGAGAAAGGCCACGGCACCGTGCGCAGACGTTGGCACATTCGCGACAATGTTGGGCTAGTCGCGGGCTGGAAAGGTGGCGCAGGTGATCGGTGAGGCAGAAATCCGCCGTCGCGCCGCGCGCTCGGGCGTGGATGGCATGGTTCAGGATCTCGACTATGCGCTTGGCTGGTTCCTGGCCGGGCTTTTGAGGCAGCCCGTGTTGGCGGATAGCGCTCTATTCAAGGGCGGGACCTGTCTGCGTAAGTGTTATTTTCCGGACTACCGCTTTTCCGAGGACCTGGACTTCACGTTACGGCGGCGTGTCGAGATCGGCGAGTTGCAGGCTGCGGCCGAGGCTGCTCAGCACTGGTGCCACGAAAATGGTGGCCCAGAGTTTGCGGCAGCTCCGGCTCGATTCGAGGTCGTGAACGATGAATACGGTCAGGAGTCCCTGCAGGTTCGCGTCTACTACCGGGACCCGCTTGAGTGGAGCGGACCAGCGCGTGCTATCCGGATGGACCTCGGTCGGGGTGAAAGCGTCGTTTTCGCGCCAGAACTTCGTCCGCTCGTTCATGCCTACTCAGACAGCCGGATGGTGGAGCAAGTCGAAGCTTCGTGCTATTCCTTGCCTGAAATGCTTGCCGAGAAGATCCGGGCCATCACGGGGCAGAGGCGCTTTGCAGTCTCCAGAGACCTGTATGACATCTACCAGCTCAGCCAGCAGGGTACCGACATCGCTGCGGTTCGCTCTGCGCTGCCGGCCAAGTTCGCTGCCAAAGGCATGAATATAGCGAGCTTCTCCATGGACCGCTTGATGAATCGCCGGGAGGCAATGCAAACGGACTGGCACAGGCGCCTCATTCACCTTTTCCCGGCCGGCCAGCTCGTTAGTTTCGACACAGCCTGGCAGGTGGCTATCAATTTCATTCGCAGCGTGATATCCGAGCCAGTCGATCGGACGAAAAACGGTTGAGAATGGGGATTCAAGCAAGAGCCCCGGCCGCGCTGATATATGTCGGCCGAAGGATTCGTGTAGATTAGTTTGTAGCGCGACGATTCGCCAAGTGAACGCCGCAGGGCCAGCGTCAAGTCCCTGATCACACCCGGGTCTACTGCAACTGGCGTCTTGGACACGAAAACGTGGTTGGTGTGGCCCAACGGAGTAGAGGCAGGCAGCGTCGGCGCATCCTTGTAGCGCCTTGATGCGCCCTTTGCGGGTGGCCATAATCCTCACCGCACGGCGTCTATTCCCGGCGCTCAACCGTCGCCAGGGCGAGCCTCAGGCAGGCTGGTACGTCGACGGCGGGCGAGGATGTGGCTGTGAGGGCGTGGGGCGGTGGGGGTGTGGCGCGCGCTGGGCGCGCGGCAGACCTCAGCCAGGATCTTGGGCCAGGCTCGGGGGACCTGAGGCGTGCCAGGGTGTTCGACCCGGGTGTGGAGCGAACTCGGACGGGGAAAGATGGATGGGGGGCCGGGCAGGCATGCCCGTGCCCCCCCTCTGCGAGTTTACCGGCGCACGGCCGGCTAGCGACGGATGCCTCAGCCGCTGGGAGCGCACGAGCTGGCTGAGGTCGAAACGTGGCTCGCTCCAGCACTGCTCTTCGACGCGAACATCGACACCTTACGACGGACACGCCGGCTGCCACAGCTTGGGCAGGCCACCTCGTCCGCCTGCGCCGAGACGCGCACCAGCTCCTCGAACGAGTCATGGCAATCGCTACATTGGAATTCGTACAGAGGCATGCGGCTGTTTCTCCCCTTGCGAAAGTGGTATCGCTCTTTAGACGCCGTCGCCTGAGAAAAGTTACACATGAACTGCGGGGTTTTCGACTGTAACCAAACTCGAAGCGGGCCGTCTAACCAATGGCAGGCCAAGAGATGCCTTTCACAAAGCGAGGGTGCTCTCGGGCTGCAGGCCGGCAAAGGAGACGAGGTTGATGTATTGAGCGAATGCCGTCTCAATCTCAACCTGCACGTGCCCGGGACTGCGGATGCGGGGGGTCCGGGCCGGAAGAGGGCCTCCCCGCTGATCCAAGTGCTTGCCGTCAGGGCAAACCAAATCGGAGGAATCTAGGTGAACCTTACGAAGTTGTGGAACAAGGGCCAGGGTGAGGGAGCCGCGGCGCCGGTGAGCGCCGGGACGGCCCCGCAGTCGTTGAACGCGCAGGAGTTCGAGCAACTGCTGGCGGCGTCTCAGGTCCCGGTGGTGGTCGATTTCTGGGCTGAATGGTGCGGGCCGTGCCACATGATGTCGCCGTCAGTGGCCCAATTGGCGACTGAGTTCGGCGAACGGGCGGTGGTGGCCAAGCTGAATGCCGACGACTACCCCGAGATCCTCGGCCGCTACGGGATCATGGGCATCCCGACGCTGATCTTCTTCAGCGGTGGGCGCGAGGTGGACCGGGTGATCGGCGCAACGCGCTATGGCGCCTTGAAGGCGAAGCTCGACCAGCTGATGCCGGCCTAGCGCCGGACAACCGCACAAAGGATCAATCCGCATGGAACAAATGGTGATCGATTTCCCGGGCGGCGCCCGGGTAGACGCCCACTTTGGGCCCTACACGGTCAAAACCGACCAGTCGCCGATGGGCGGCGGAGAGGGCTCGGCGCCCGCGCCGTTCTCCCTCTTCCTGGCCTCGCTCGGCACCTGCGCAGGAATTTACGTGCTGAGTTTCTGCCGCCAGCGCAACCTGCCCACCGAGGGTATCCGCCTGGTGCAGTCTGTCGATCGAGACCCGGTGACGCATATGGTCTCGCACGTATCGCTCGAGATCCACCTGCCCGCCGGCTTCCCCGAAAAGTACAAGGACGCCGTGATCCGCTCGGCCGAGCAGTGTGCCGTTAAGAAGCACCTGGAAAAGCCGCCCAAGATCGCCGTGACCACCGTGATCGAGCAGGCGTCCGTCAGAGCAGCCTAAGGGCGCGGACTTAGGGCTGCACAGAGCCACAAAAAAGACACCGGGCAGGCCCCGGTGTCTTTTTTGTGGGCAGGCATGAATCCCTCCGCATCGGGCCGGGCCGCAGGGGCAGCCGCAGCGAACGCCGGGCGACGCCCAGGGCGCAGCCGCAGCGCGCGAAACGCACTCCACTGACAGATACTACTAGCGAGATACAAACGAGCCGGCGAGTTCGGGCCGCGTGCCGGCCGCCTGCAACTCCGCCTGGCAGGCGCCTGCGCAGGAGCACTGCTCCTCGTCATCCATGCTGGCCAAAAACTCCCTGACGGCAAGCACGACCAGGTCGTCCGCGCTCAAGCCCCGCTGGCAGCCGATGTGCTGCAGCGCATGGTACATCGCGGGCTCAATCCAGGTTTCCATAATCCACTGCTCCTTGTGAACGCCGAACAACATCCGCGAGTCTATCACACGCCTCGGGGCGGCGCATCGTTCTTTCGGATGACCCTTTCTCGCCAATGCGGTGGAACCGTTTGAGGAACCGTTTGTGAGGTGAGCTGATGCGTGGCATGTGCCGGCGGTCCCAAGTCAGACCCAGACTGCTTCGCCGGGCCGCAGGAAGGCGAGGGGCGCCGGGGAGGGACTGTCGCCGGCCCGGACAAGGCCGGCGAGCGCGGAGGCCGGGCTCATGCCGCCAGCCAGCGGACCGCGTACCCCGCCAACGCGATCGTGGTCCCGGCGTCTTCCGCCTCAAAGCGGGCGCCGGTCAGCAGATCGCGCCAGGCACGGGCGAGAGCCACCGGCAGCCGCACGGCTTGCGGGCGGCCGGAGACGTCCACCAGGCAGAGCACCGGCCTGCCGGCGCCTGGCGGCGTGCGCAGCACGGCAAAGACGGCCGGCCCAAGGTCCGGCACCTGCTGGCCGCCGGCGGGGTGGAAGGCCGGCTCGGCCCGGCGGACCCGCAGCAGCCGGCGGTAGCCGTCGAACACCCGGCCGGCATGCCCCAACGCCGGGTCGCGCAGCTCCGCTTCCAGGGTTCCACGGTCGAACTTCTGCCGGTTGAGCGAGCGCGGCCGGCCGGTTTCGGCGAAGCAGGCGTGGCAGTTGCGGGAGCCGAAAAGGCTCTGCACGTAGATGCCCGGCACCCCGGCCAGCGAGAGCAAGATGGCCTGCGAAGCCAGGAAGCGCGGCACGTCGGCGTCCGGATTCTCGTTCGCCGGGTCGTTGAGGAAGTCGTAAAGGGTTGTGTTCAGCTCGTATACGCTTTCCGAGCCATCCGGGTTGGCCTTGTATGAAACCCGGCCGCCGTGGGCCAGGGTCTGGTCTACCAGCCCCTGCACCTGGGTTTCGTCCAGGATGCCGCGCGCCGGCAGCACGCCGATCCCGTCGTGGGAGGCGATGAAGTTGAAGTAGGTCGCGGACGGCGATGGCGTCTCGAGCGCAGCCGCCCAGGCCGAGAGGTAGCGCGCATCGCCTGTTTGCAGCGCGTGCAAGGCCAGCGGGGCCAGCGAGAAGTTGTAGACCATCTGGGCCTCGTCCGTGCCACCGGTTTCGGGCAGGGGCGCGCCGAAGTAACTGACATTCTCGGCGTGCGGCACGTTGGTCTCGGTGATCAGCAGGACGTCCGGCGCGACGGCGTCCAGCACGGCGCGCCAGAGCTTGACTACGGCGTGGGCCTGCGGGAGGTGGATGCAGGGCGTGCCGATCGACTTCCAGAGATAGGCGATGGCGTCCAGGCGGATGATCTCGGCCCCCTGGGCGACGTAGTGCAGCAGCACGCCGGTCATCTCCAGCAGCACCTGGGGATTGGCATAGTTGAGGTCGATCTGGTCGGCGCTGAAGGTCGTCCAGACGTAGCGGGTACCGGCGGCGACGGGCGTGCCGTGGGGGCCTGCGGCCAGCATCTCGACCGGCGTCAGCAGCGGCAGGGCGCGCGGGCGCACCACCCCCGAGAGGTCGGCGCCGGGGTCGACGCTGATGAAGTAGTCGTCGTAGGGCGCTTCGCTCCGCCGGAAGGCCTGAAACCAGGCGCTGTGCTGCGAGACGTGGTTGGCGACGAAGTCGAGCATCAGGCGATAGCGCCGGCCGAGGGCGGCCGCGTCGCCCCAGTCGCCTAGCCGTGGGTCGACCTGCGTGTAGTCGACGACGGAGAAGCCGTCGTCGGACGAAGACGGGAAGCAGGGCAGGATGTGGACGGCGTCGACGGCGACCGCCAGGTGGTCGTCGAGGAAGGCGCGCAGCGTGCGCAGCGGCGGTTCGCCCGGCGCCCGGAACGAATCCGCGTAGGTGATCAGGATCGCGTCGCGCTCGGTCAGCCGGTCCTGCGGCGGGGCTGTCTGATCCTGGGGCCGCGGGTGGTCGCGACGGAATGCGTCGAGGCGCGCGGCCAGCGCGGGCCAGGTGTCTGCCGCGAGCGCTTCGCCGTAGAGGGCGGTCAGCAGGCGAATGATGCGCGACTGCGGGTCACTCATCGGGATGGGGCGCCGCAGTTTGGATCTCCGGCCCCCCTGCCGCCTCCCAGGGCAGCCCGCTCTGCGGGTCAAACCAGCGGACCTTGTCCGGCTCCACTTGCAGGTAGATCGTCTGATCGGGCGCGGCCGAAAAGTCGGTGCGCGTCGTAACCTTCAGGATCTGGCCGGCGATCTGGAGCGTCAGCAGGTTGTGGGAGCCCAGCGGCTCGATCACCAGCACGCGCGCCGGCAGTGAGCCGGGTACCTGCTCGGCTGAGACCTCGGTGTTCTCGGCCCGGATGCCGACCAGCACGTCGCGCCCGGCCGCGCCCGGTCCGCCCCCCGGCGGGCTGAGCGGGAACGGCTGGTCGCCGATGATCACGCGGGACCGGCCGTCGCTGCCCTGGGCGGTGCCGCGCAGGAAGTTCATGGGTGGACTGCCGATGAAGCTGCCCACGAAGACGTTGCCGGGCATGTCGTATACCTGTCCGGGCACGCCCACCTGGATGATCGAGCCGCTCTGCATGACTGCGATCTGGTCGCCCATGCTCAAGGCCTCGATCTGGTCGTGGGTGACGTAGACGGTCGTGGTTCGCACCTCTTGCAGCAGCCGCTTGAGCTCGGCGCGCGCCTGCAGGCGCAGCAGCGCGTCCAGGTTGCTCAGCGGCTCGTCCATCAGCAGCACCTCCGGCTCCATCACCAGCCCGCGCGCGACTGCGACGCGCTGCCGCTGCCCGCCGCTCAGCTGGGCCGGGTAGCGCTCGAGCAGTCCTTCGATCTGCATCAGGTCGGCGGCCCGGCCGACCCGCCGCTTGACCTCGTCGTTGGGCCGCCGCTGCATGCGCAGGCCGAAGGCGATGTTCTCGAACACCGTCAGGTGCGGGAAGACGGCATAGCTCTGGAAGACCATCGCGATGCCGCGCCGCCGGGGCGCGAGGTCGGTCACGTCGCGGCCGCCGATGAAGATCCGGCCCCGCTCGGGATACTCGAGCCCCGCCACGCAGCGCAAGAGCGTCGTCTTCCCGCAGCCGCTCGGGCCCAGCAGCACCATGAACTCGCCGTCCTCGATGGTCAGCGACACGTCCTTTAGGGCCTGGACCTTCCCGCCGAAGGTCTTTGACACGTGCTGGATCTGGATTTCGGCCATCCAGGGTCCTCCTTGGACCTACTTGACCACCTGGCCCCACATTCCGAGCAGGTAGCGCCGCATGAAGAAGATGAAGATCAGGGCCGGGACGACCAGGAAGAAGCCGGCCGCAAAACGGAACGGCAGCGGTGCACCGGCGCTGGCGATCTGGCTCAACACGAGCGCTGGCAGCGTCGGGTTGCTCTGAGTGAGGATGCTGGCTGCGAAGACCTCGTTCCACGAGAGGACGAAGGTGAAGATTGCCGAGGCGGCCAGGCCGGGCAGCGCCAGCGGCATCGCCACGCGCAGGAAGGCCTGGAACCGGTTGCAGCCGAGGGTCAGCGCGGCTTCTTCCAGCTCGATCGACACGCCCATGAAGATACTGGCGGTCACCAACACCGTCGTCGGCATGGCCATCGCGGTGTGGATCAGCGCCACGCCGAGGCGCGTGTCGTAGAGGCCCCAGGTCAGGTAGTTGACGGCCAGCGGGATTGCCAGGATCACGACCGGAAAGGCGCGTGTCGTGAGGATCAGCATCTGGTAGGAGTCGCGGCCGCGGAAGGCGAAGCGCGCCAGGGCATACCCGGCCGGAGCGCCGACGAGGATCGAAAGCACGACCGCGATGATGCCCACGACGATGCTGTTCACCAGCGACCCCTGCACGCCGGTCGCGTTCCAGAAGAACAGCATGCTCTCGGCGGAGAGGCTGGCGGGCAGGATCGACTTGGGGTAGGCATAGACCGCGTCGGCCGTGCTGAAGGCGGCCAGCGCGATCAGGTAGATCGGCACGAGCATGAACAGGCTGATCAGGCTGGCCAGGGCGTAAAGCCCGGCCCGGCCGAGGGCGCGCTGCCAGGTGAGCCGGTTCATCGTCGCCGCTCCTGTTCGCTCGAGCGCAGGGTCCGCAGGTAGACGGCAGTGGTGGCCAGCGAAAAGATGAGAATGAGCAGGGCATAGGCCGCCGCCACGTTGGCGTTGCGGTTCTGGTCGTACCAGTTGTAGGCCTCGGCGGCCAGCACCGTCATGGCCCGGCCGGCGAGGGCGATCACGACGGCGAACACCTGGAAGGCCAGGATCGTGCGCAAGATGAGGGCCACCTGCAGGCTGGAGCGGATCATCGGCAGCATGACGTGCCAGACCCGCTGCCAGGCGTTGGCGCCGAACACCTCGGCGGCCTCCAGGTAGTCGGGCGGGATAAGCTGCAGGCCGGCCACCACGATCACCATCACGATCGAGGTCGCGCGCCAGAGCTCGGCGACGACCACGCAGAGCAGCAGCACAAGCGGCCGCTCGTAGCTGAGAAAGGCGAAGGGAACGCCGAGCAGCCCGAGCCCCTGCAGGATCGAGTTGAGGAAACCCCGGTCGGAAAAGATTGCCAGCCAGACCAAGCCGGCGGCCAGGTCGGAGATGGCCAGCGGGATCGTCCAGAGATAAAGGAAGAAGCTTGCGCCCCGCAGCTTGGCCTGCAGCAGCAGGCCCATGACGACGGCGAGGATGAACTGCAGCGGCACGGCGATCAGGATCAGCTCGATCGTGCTGGTCAAGGCAGGCCAGAAGTTGACGTCGCCTTCCATGCGCGTCAGATATTGGAGCGTGAAGCTGCCGTCGGCGTTCCGCACGGAGAGGATCAGCGCCTGGACCATCGGCCAGGCGAACAGGACCAGCAGCAGGGCGATCGACGGGAGGAGGAGCAGGTAAGGCAGCACGGCTTGAAAGCGCCGCGCCAGGGAGACTCGCCCCACGTACTCGTCGACGGCCGCCGCCGCCCGGCCGGTGCTGGATGTGGCCATGATTACCTCGGCAGCCGCCGGAGCATTGATAAACGCTCCGGCGGCCAGTCGGCGTGCGGGCCCAGGCTACTTCACCTGGCAGGTGCCCTGGCTCGGGGGATCGGGGGCCCAGCAAGGGGCCTTGGTCTCATCCAGGATCTGCTGCAGGATCTGGGCCTGCTCCTGAAGCACCGTGGTGATGTCCTCGTTCTTGAGCACGATGCGGTTGAAGGTGTCGTTATACGCCTTGTTCCACTCGCCGCCCTTCGTCCCCAGGCCGACCGGGATCAGCGAGGGGATGGCGTCCTTGGCGGAGGTGGTCTTCTGGACGGCATCGGCCTCCAGGCGAATGCCGGCCGGCAGATCCTCCGGCAACTGGACCTCGACCACCGGGAAGAAGGCCAGCTCACGCAGCACCGTGATCTGGGTGGCGGGTTGGGTGAGGTAGTCGATAAGCGCCTCGGCCCCGGCCCGGTTGGGCGCATCCTTCGGGATGCCCAATCCGGCCAGCACCGGCATGAAGCCGCGGCCCTTCGGGCCGGCCGGCGCCGGCGCCGTGATGAAGTCGTTGGGCTTGTCGTTCAGGACGGTGGGCAGCCGGGCCACGTGGTCCCAGGCGATCCAGACTTCGCCGGAGCGCAGCGGCTCCTGCATGAAGTCGTAGTTGACGGACGCCGGGTTGACGTACTGCCACAGGTCCTTGAAGTCCTGCCACATCTTGACGGCCTCGGGGCTCTTGAAACCTGTGACCGCCGTGCCGGTGTAGGACGGGTAGAGATAGCCCTGCCAGAAGCGGTGGATCAGCCCTTTCGGACCGGCCGGGAAGCCGATCATGCGCTGGCCGGTCGCCTTCTGGATGGCCGCGCCCCACTGGGTCAACTGCTCGTAGGTCAGCGCATTGACGTCCGCGCCCTGCGGGAGATACTGCAGCGCCTGCTTGTTGATCGCCATTATGTACGTCGCCTGCATCCAGGGCACGAACATCTGCTGGTCGGTGCCCTCTTTGCCCAGGTCGACGTACTGCTGCGGGAAATTGCGGTCCGCCAACCTGGTCATCACGTCGGACACATCGCTCATGATGCCGGCGGCGATGAAAGGCGGGAAGTCGCCGTGAAGGCCGCCGATCAGGCTGATATTCATCTTGCCGGCTTTGGCCTGGGCGAGCGGAATGTCGGCGAACGGAGCGGTGTCCTGCGGGGAGAAGTCGACCGTGCCGCCCTTGAAGTCTTTCAGGACGACATTGCGCATCTTCTCGGCTTCGGTAACAGGGCTGAACTGCGACGAGTGGAAGAGGATCGTGCCCCCGGAAGCGGGAGCGGCCGCGGCGGGCGCCGTCGTCGGTTGGCCGGCCTCGGTGGTCGCCGGGGCGGCGGCAGGGGCAGTCGTCGGTGCGACGCTGCCGGTCGGTTGGTTGGCCGCAGGCGCCACGCACGCCGATGCGACGAGCACCAGCAGCATGAGGGCTACAAGCCAACCGGGACGGGAGACCGAATGCTTCATCGCCCACTCTCCTTTTTGGGGGTTTTGTTAGCGACAGTTTGAACCAGGCACCCGGCCTAAACCGTGTGCGGGCTTACGGTTAAGCGAAACCCGGCTCCCGGAAGGCCAGCCCGGCCGGCGGTGCCTGCGCCGGGCGCCGGTCGATCGACGGCCGGGCGGGATACGGGCCGGCAATGCTGCGCGAACTTTCACAGGCAAAACGGGTACCTGCAAGCGATTGGGGGGCTGCACCAGGAACCGCGCAGGGATTGCACCTGGCCAGTTTGCTACCCGCCAACCTGGCCGGGTGGGGAGCGCCAATCTGGCCAGGTGGCGGGAGCCTTAGGCGGAGGCAACGAGTATACTGGCGGAGCCAGCGCCCAATACTGAGGACGCAGCCCGAAGAAAGACGCAAGAAACGTCTCATCAATGGCGAATCGGAGGATTCTCGTGCATGCAAGTACCCTTTACAAACCTCTTCCGTCGAAACGTGGAGCCACGACGGGCACAAAGACGCTCGTCACTTTCCTGGCGCTCACCTTCGGCCTGACCTGGGGGCTCGCCGCACTGGCGATCCTTTTCACCGACCAGGTGACCGCCATCTTTGGCGAGGTTGGCCCGACCAACCCACTGGTCATCCTCGCCATCTATGCGCCCGGCCTTGCCGGCGTCTTTTTGGTCTGGCGCCGTTATGGGCTGAAGGGCCTGGCCAGTTTCTTCCAACGGCTGACGCTGCGAAGCGTCCCCAAAGTGTGGTGGCTGTTCCTGGTCCTGGGCATTCCCGCGGTCGTCTTCACCGGCGCCGCGGTGAAGGGGACGCTGGGCACCGCCTTCCCCTTCTCTCCCTGGTACCAGGCGCTGCCGGCGCTGGCGCTCGCCCTGTTCCTTGGCCCGATCGAGGAGTTCGGCTGGCGGGGGCTGGCCCTGCCGCTCTTGCAACGCCGCTTCGCGCCCTTCTGGTCCGGCCTGATCCTCGGCGTCTTCTGGGCGCTCTGGCACGTTCCCTCTTTCATGATCGGCGGCATGCCGCAGAGCGGCTGGGACGTCTGGCCTTTCTTCCTGGGCATCATCGCCATCTCGATTATCCTGACGCCGCTGTTCAATGCTTCCCGGGGCAGCCTGTTGATCGCCATCCTGTACCACTTCCAGATGATGAACCCCATCTGGCCGGATGCCCAACCCTTTGACAATCTCTTGTGGGTCGCGGCGGCCATCGTCATCGTCTGGCTGAACCGCCATACCATGTTTCGGCGTGGCGGTGGGGTCACCGAGGTGCTCAGGCCGGCCAGCTCGGGCACGGCTTCAAAGTAAAGAAGACAAAGCAATCAGCAGAGAGGACAGAATGGCAAAAATCTGGCACATTCTATTGAGACTCGCCGGCAGTGTATTTGCCGTTGGCTTGCTGGCCTGGGTCGGTCTGCAGGTCAAGCCACGATCCTTTCCGGCTTATCCCGATAGCTCCCCGCAACCGAAAACCGTGCCGCTGCCCGCCCGGCTCCCGGCGCCGGTAGAGCGCTTCTATCGCACGCTCTACGGCGAAACGCTCCCGGTGATCGACACGGTGGTCATACAAGGGCGGGGAGTCATCAAGCCTTTTATGAATATCCCCATACCGGCACGCTTTGTCTTCGTGCATAACGCCGGCAAGGATTATCGCCATTACTTTGAGGCGACCCTGTTCGGGATCCCGCTCCTGAAGGTGAACGAGGGGTATGTCGATGGGGCGAGCTTCTTCGAGAGCCCGATGGGGAGCTACTACGACGATGCGAATTTCAACCAGGGCGCCAACCTTGCCCTTTGGGCAGAGGCAGTCTGGTTCCCAACGCTGTGGGTGACGGACATGCGCGCCCGCTGGCAGCCCGTGGACGAGCACTCGGCGCTGCTCTACGTGCCTTTTGAAGACGGCGAGGAGAACTTTTTGGTGCGCTTCAACCCTCAGACGGGCCTGATCGCCACGATGGAAGCCATGCGCTACCGCGACCCCGGCGAGGGCCAGCCCAAGATTTTGTGGATCGTCGGCGACGAGGCAAGGCAGCCTGTGGCAGAGACCGATACCGGAGCGGGCGGTTGGGCAATGTGGCTGGACCAGGGTGAGCCCTGGGCGCACTTCTACCTGGAAGAGCTAATCTACAACGTGGATGTGAGCGCCTATATCCGCCAGAAAGGTCGATAAAGCCGGCGGGCGATGGGCTGGACCGGGTCGAGATCACGCAGGATCAGGCCGGACTTGGTCGGCAGGTGGACGGCGAAACGCTGGAAAGTCCCTGGCTCGACTCGGCGAGGAAGGCCGTTTCGTCCAGCATGTGGCGGAGGTACTCAACCGGCGACAAAGGCATTCTCGACCTCGGCCAGGATGTGCGGGCGGATGTGAGGACTCATCGATTCGGGCGTGACCAACTCAGCACGACGGCCCAGGAGCTCTTCGAGGAAGAACGATAACTGCATGAAGTGATTGAAGGTCTTCTGGCCGGGAGTGAATTCCACGAGGAAATCCACATCGCTGTCGTCGCCCTGGTCGCCGCGCGAACGAACCGAACAGCGCCAACCTGCTCACTCCAAAGGAGAGCAATTGCCGGCGATGTTCGCCTACCAAGCTAATGATCTGCTGCTTACTGCGGACGGTTTCCTGGACCGGCATGCTCTCCCCGACTACTACCCTGATGGAGGCGGTTACCCCGACTGGCACCCTGATTATACTGCCAACGGCTGTCGCGTTCAATCGCGGGCAGCCTGCGTTCAGAACAGCGCCGGCGGCGGTGCCTTCCAACTCATGCCATGGCGCTCTATCAATTCGCGCGCTCACGCGCTGGTGAGCGTGTTGATGCACGCCGAGAGCCTGCCTTTGGCGCATGGTTGCTTCACGTGTTACCCGCAATCTGTGGGATGTGATAGAATGCGCTGCAATCGAATAGGAATGCCTCGCGGCTGGATCACAGCCCGAGGCACGGCCAAGGCAAGGGACGCCCTGACGACGTTGAATTTGCGCAAGGGACTGTCCCGGTCAAACGAGGCAGTCCCTTTTGTTGGCGGGCTATGCGTCCCCTCGGGCCATTTCCTTATGAAACTGCAGCTTACTCCTCTGCAGTCCTGACATCCTGTTTGGCCGCTCCGCCAAGTCACACGCTCCGCATGAATCCTCTCATCGACAGTGCGGAAGAGGGAGAGGGTGTTGCATGGATGTATTTGCCCTGCGCGAACGACTTATCGGCGATTATGCCTCCTACATCCAGAGTTTCATCAAAATACGGGACAGACGAATTGAACAGTATGTTGAGCGCGAGCTGCGCGAGGGGCTTCTCTGGCCAAACCCCCTGATCCAACTGAACCCCAACTTCGAGCCGGGAGCGTGGATCGATCAGCTTGTTGCCACTGACACTCTTCATACCGACTGCAGTCAGGTGTTTCGCCTGAAAGGGGTTGATGGCAGCAGCAAACCGCTGCGGTTGCACAGGCATCAGACGGACGCCGTGGAGGCGGCCCGGTCGGGTGACAGCTACGTCTTGACGACCGGAACAGGTTCAGGCAAGAGCCTGGCCTATATCGTGCCGATAGTAGATTTCGTGCTGCGCCAGGGCAGCGGCAGGGGCATCCGCGCGATCGTGGTCTACCCGATGAACGCCCTGGCCAACAGTCAGCACATCGAGCTCGAGAAATTCCTCTGCCGGGGCTTCCCGCCCGGCCATCCGCCCGTCACGTTCGAGCGCTATACAGGCCAGGAGAAGGAAGACGAGCGCGAGAGGATCCTGGCCAATCCCCCAGACATTCTCCTCACCAACTACGTGATGCTGGAGCTGATGCTGACCCGGCCGCGCGAGCAGAAGATCGTGAGTTCGGCGCGGCATGCGCTGCGTTTCCTGGTCCTGGATGAATTGCACACCTACCGGGGACGTCAGGGCGCAGACGTGTCGCTGCTGGTGCGGCGCGTGCGGGACATTGCCGAGAACCCGAAGCTGCAGTGCGTGGGCACATCCGCCACCCTGGCCGGCGGCGGGAGCCTGGTTGAGCAGCAAGCTCAGATCGCGGAGGTTGCCAGCCGGATCTTCGGGGCGCAGGTGAAGCCAGAACGCGTGATCGGCGAGACGCTGCGGCGAGCGACCAAGGAGCGGTCGTGTGACGATCCCGTGTTCCTGGCAGAACTGGCACAGCGCGTGGGCAACCAAGTCACACAGCCTCCGTCCGTTTATGCCGGATTTCTGGTTGATCCGCTCAGCAGCTGGATCGAGTCGACCTTCGGGCTGACGCGTGAGGCGGGCAGCGGGCGCTTGCGGCGAGCCGTGCCGATCAGTATCAGTGGCCCTGAGGGCGCGGCAAGCCAACTGTCCGCCTTGACCCAGGTGCCGGTCGAGGATGCCGAGAGGAAGATCCGGGAGGCGCTGCTGGCCGGTTACCACGTCGTCCAGCCAGAAACCGGCTACCCGGTGTTCCCGTTCCGTCTGCACCAGTTCGTTAGCCGGGGCGACACGATTTACGCGTCCCTGGAAGATCCCGAGACACGCTACCTGACGACGCAGGGCCAGCAATATGTGCCGGGGGATCGCAGCCGGGTGCTCCTGCCGATGGTTTTCTGCCGCGAGTGTGGCCAGGAGTATTACGCCGTCATCAGGCAAACGGATCCCGGCAGCAAAGTCACCAGCTACCGGGCGCGCGATTTTATGGATCAATCGCCCGTTGCCGACGCAAAGATCGGCTTCCTCTATCCCGACTTCGCTAATCCGTGGCCTGAAGACGCTAGCGAGGTGATTGAACGGTTGCCCGAGGACTGGATCGAGGTCCACAAGGGCGGCCTGCGGGTGAAGTCGAGCCGGCGGGATCACCTCCCGCTGCCCGTGTCGGTGAGCCCACTGGGCGTCGAGGACAAGGACGGCGCCGGCTATCACTTCGTGCGCTCGCCTTTTCCGATGTGTCTGAACTGCGAAGTGGCGTACGGCAGTCGCGAACGATCTGATTACGGCAAGTTGGCGTCGCTCACGTCCGAGGGCCGCAGTACCGCGACCACAATCATGAGCCTCTCGACGGTCCGCGCCCTGCGTGCCGACAGTACCCTCGAGCCGCACGCCCGCAAGCTGCTGAGCTTTACCGACAATCGCCAGGATGCCTCGCTGCAGGCCGGGCACTTCAACGACTTCGTCGAGGTCGGGCTGCTGCGCGGCGGTCTGTTCAAGGCAGTCGCAGCGGCCGGCATTGAAGGCATCAGCCACGAGGTGCTACCGCAAAGGGTGTTCGATGCACTGGCGTTGAACATGGAGCTGTTCGCCGTTGACCCAACCGTCAAGTTCCAGGCCGCGCGCGAGACGCAGCGGGCACTGCGCGAGGTGCTGGCGTATCGGATCTATCATGACCTGCGTCGGGGTTGGCGCGTGACCTCGCCCAATCTGGAGCAGTGCGGCCTGCTGAGGGTCGAGTACGCCTCCCTGGACGAGCTGTGCGCAGCCGAGGAATACTGGCGCTATCTACATCCGGCCCTGGCTGACGCGTCACCCGATGTGCGCCACGACGTCGCCTGCGTGCTGCTGGATTACCTGCGCCGCGAGCTGGCTATTCGCGTGAGTCACCTCGACCCGGTCTATCAGGAGAGTCTGCAGCAACTGAGCAGCCAAAGACTGTGCGAGCCCTGGGCCATCGACGAAGCCGAGATCATGGCCCACTCGTATGTTGCCTACCCACGATCCAAGCAGCCAGGCGACAGCGAAGAGAGCCTGTACGTGTCGGGCCGCGGGGGATTTGGTCTGTATCTGCGGCGAATGGGCACATTCCCACACTACGGAGAGAAGATCACAGTTGACGAAACGGAGCTCCTGATCCGGCAGTTGTTGGAGACCCTGCGGCAGGCCGGATTGGTGGAGGTCGTGCAGGAACCGCCCAGTAAGGGCGAGGCGCCTGGTTATCAGATCCCGGCCTCGGCTCTGATCTGGAAAGCCGGCGACGGCAGCACCCCACTGCACGATCCGATCCGCATGCCGCGCCAGTCCAGCGTAGCGGCGCGCACCAATCCGTTCTTCGGCCAGTTTTACCGGGAAGTGGCAGCATCCTTGAGGGGATTCGAGGCGCGCGAACACACGGCGCAGGTCCGGCCAGGGGATCGGATCGAGCGCGAGGAGCGCTTTCGGACGGCCTCTCTGCCGGTGCTGTACTGCTCGCCCACCATGGAACTGGGGGTGGACATCGCGCAGTTGAACGCGGTGAACATGCGCAACGTGCCACCTACCCCGGCGAACTACGCGCAGCGCAGCGGCCGGGCGGGAAGGAGCGGGCAGCCTGCCCTGGTCTTCACCTACTGCACGACCGGCAGCTCACACGACCAGTACTTCTTCAAACGGCCGCAGCAGATGGTCGCGGGCGCGGTCGCGCCGCCGCGCATGGACCTGGCCAACGAAGACCTGGTACGCTCCCATGTGTATGCCGTCTGGCTGGCCGAAACCGGGCTGTACCTGGGATCTTCGCTGTCCGAGGTGCTGGACATCGCCGGCGAGGCCCCATCCCTGGATTTGCTGCCGTCGGTGCGGGCCGCGCTGGTTGCGGGCTCGGCCAAGAAGAAAGCGGCGCAGCGCCTGGAGCGCATTTTCGCTAACCTGGCCCCCGAATTAGCGGACGCCGACTGGTACACGCCCGATTGGCTGCAGAAGACGCTTGACCAGGTGGAGACGCGCTTCGATCGGGCCTGCGAGCGCTGGCGCAACCTGTACCGGGCCGCCCTGGCCCAACGGATGGTGCAGAACAAGGTTATCGGCGACGCGTCGCGCAGCCCTAAGGACAAACAGCAGGCCAAGCGGCTGCGGGCCGAAGCCGAATCGCAGATGGATCTGCTCACGCAGAGCGAAGCGGGCGCTCAGGCTGACTTCTACAGCTACCGCTACCTGGCCGGAGAAGGTTTCCTGCCCGGGTACAACTTCCCCCGGTTGCCGCTGGCCGCGTATATCCCAGGCCGGCGCGGCAAGAAGACGGACGACGACGAATACCTGAACCGGCCGCGCTTCCTGGCCATCTCGGAGTTCGGGCCGCGTGCCATCATCTACCACGAAGGCTCACGCTACATCGTCAATAAGGTGATCCTGCCCGTCGAGGAGAATGCCGACGAGGGAATCATGACGGGCAGCGCCAAGCTGTGCCCGCGCTGCGGCTATCTTCATCCGGTGGTCGCGGGCGAAGTCGATCCGGACAGGTGCGAGCTCTGCAACGCGCCGTTGCTGCCGGCATTGCACTCGCTCTTCCGGATGCAGAATGTCTCGACCAAGCGCCGCGACCGGATCAACTCAGACGAGGAAGAGCGCATGCGGATTGGCTACGACCTGGAGACGGCCGTCCGGTTCAGCGCCGGACAGGCAGGCGCCGGGGTCCGCAAAGCGACCGTCGTGGGCGAGGACGGCAGCGAGCTGCTGCGTCTGACCTACGGGCATGCAGCCACTATCTGGCGCATCAACCTGGGTTGGCGCCGCCGGCGTGAGAAGGATGTCCATGGGTTCCTGATTGACAGCGAACGGGGCTACTGGGCGGCGAACAAGGAGGCGGTTGAGACCGACCCCGAGGACCCGATGAGCCCGTCTGTGCGGCGGGTTGTGCCATACGTGGAAGACTGGCGCAACTGCCTGTTGATCGAGCCCGTCCAGCCGTTGAAGCTCGAGGCGATGGCCTCGCTGCAGCCGGCTCTGAAGAACGCAATCCAGGTGTTGTACCAGGTCGAAGACGGCGAGCTGGCATCAGAGCCACTGCCCGGCGAGGCCACTCGCCAACTCATCCTGCTCTACGAGTCGGCGGAAGGGGGAGCGGGCGTGCTGCGCCAGCTGTTGGCCGCGCCCGATGCGGTGGCGAAAGTCGCCGAGCAAGCGCTCGAGCTGTGCCATTTCGACGGGGCGGGCAACGATCTCGGCCGCGCGCCGGGCGCACGCGAAGAATGCGAGGCAGCCTGCTACGACTGCCTGATGAGCTATACCAACCAGCGGGATCACGAGTATCTGGACCGGGCCCTGATCCGTGACTTACTGCTGGCGCTGGCAAAGAGCACGGTGAAGGGCAGCCCGACGGCGCTCAGCCGCACCGAGCAACTCGCGCGCTTGAAGGCGCTGTGTGACAGCGACCTCGAGAGGAAGTGGCTCGACTTCCTGGAAGCGAATAACCTGCGCCTGCCTGACGCCGCGCAGATGCTGATCGAGTTCCTGCGGGACGCGCGCGGACTTCTTTTATACCGACGAGTCCACTGCGGTCTACGTTGATGGACCGGTACACGACCAGCCTGACGTTGCGGCCGAGGACCAACAGGTCAACGAACGGTTGGCCTGGGAGGCCGGGCTAACGGTGGTCCGTTTTCGACATAACGCCGATTGGAAGGCGATCTGTGCCGCGTACAAGCGCGTGTTTGGGGCATGACAGACGATAAGGCAAGCGCTTGCCGGCCAACCAACCCTCGCTCCATAGCGGAGAAGTAGTCATCAATCTTCACGACGATGCGCTCGCACACTGCATGAACTGGCGAATGGGTAGCGACGTGAGGTATAGGTGGTAGAGACCGGCCCACATCATCAGGTCGTCGTCGTCGCCTAGCTCGCCGTCATGATAACGCCGGTAGAAATCAATGGTCGAATAACCGTACTTGAGCTCGTAGGAACGCAACCGTTCGCTTAGCTCGTCGAAGTCGAGGTGTTGAGGCTCAAACATGGTCTTACTCCACGGCTCACATTGCCCGTATTATATCATCAACCACCCATCCCGGGGAGCAGTTTTGTGACCTACGCTGCCGGTTCTCTCGTTCAAGCGCGCGGCCGTGAATGGGTCGTGCTGCCCGACTCGACCGATGAGTTCCTCATCCTGCGCCCGCTGGGCGGCACCGACCAGGAGGTGGCCGGCATCTACCTGCCGCTGGAAGGCGCTGACGTGCGGCCGGCGCGCTTTGACCTGCCCGACCCGACGCATCCTGGCGACTTCAACTCCTGCCGCCTGCTGCGCGACGCGGTACGGCTCGGCTTCCGCTCGAGCGCCGGGCCCTTCCGTTCGTTTGCGCGCATCAACGTCGAGCCGCGACCCTACCAGCTGGTGCCGCTGCTGATGGCCTTGAGGCTCGATCCCATCCGCCTGATGATCGCCGACGACGTGGGTATCGGCAAGACCATCGAGGCCGGCCTGGTAGCGCGCGAGCTGCTGGACCGCGGCGAGATCCGCCGGCTGGCCGTGCTGTGTCCGCCGCATCTGGCCGAACAATGGCAGGCAGAACTGCTCTCCAAGTTCCACATCCAGGCCGAGCTGGTGCTGGCCGGGACGGTGGCGCGGCTGGAGCGGGACACGGCCGTGGGCCAATCGCTGTTCGATCTGTACCCCTTCGTCATCGTCTCGATGGACTACATCAAGTCCACCCGGCGCCGGGATGAGTTCGTGCGCACCTGCCCCGAGCTCGTCATCGTGGATGAAGCGCACACCTGCGCCTTCTCAGCCGAGACGCGCGGCGGGCGCCACCTGCGCCACCAACTTCTCAAGACGCTCGCCGGCGACCCGGCCCGGCATCTGCTCTTGGTGACGGCGACGCCGCACAGTGGCAACGAAGAGGCATTCCGTTCGCTGCTGGGGCTGCTGCGGCCTGACTTTGCACAGTTGCCCGAGGACCTGTCCGGACGGGCAAACGAACGCTGGCGCCGCGAGGTCGCCGCGCACCTGGTGCAGCGGCGCCGCGCGGACGTGAAGGACTTCATGGGGGCTGACACCGTCTTTCCCGACCGGGAAGAGGCCGAAGAGACCTATGCCCTGACCCCCGAATACAAGAAGCTGTTCGACAGCGTGCTGGACTACGCGCGCGAGCGCGTGCTGGATACCTCGGGCGGGCAACAACGCCAACGTGTGCGCTGGTGGTCGGCCCTGGCGCTGCTACGCAGCCTGGCCAGCAGCCCGGCCGCCGCGGCAGCGACGCTGCGCACCCGCTCCGTCACGGTGGGTACGGAAGACGCCGAGGAAGCCGACGCGCTGGGCGAGCAGTCGGTGCTGGACCTGGATGAAATGGATGCCGACCAGGCGTTGGATACGGCGCCGGGCGCCCAGGAAGACGATGCCGAACCGGCGGCCGGGGTCCAGGATAGCGCGATGCACAGTCCGCAGCGGGAGCGTTTGTTGCGCTTTGCCCTGCGCGCCGACAAGCTGCATGGGCCCGAACAGGACGCCAAGCTGGCCAAGGCCACGGCACTCGTGCGCAAGCTGCTGGTCGACGGCTTCAACCCGATCCTCTTCTGCCGCTTCATTCCTACGGCCGAATACGTCGCGCAAGAACTGCGCGAGGCGTTACCAAAAGAGGTCGAGATTGCGGCAGTGACCGGCCTGCTCGCGCCGGCCGAGCGTGAGGCGCGCGTGGCGGGTCTCGGCGCACACGCGCGTCGCGTCCTGGTGGCCACGGACTGCCTGAGCGAGGGCATCAACCTGCAGGATCACTTCGATGCCGTGCTGCATTACGACTTGAGCTGGAACCCGACGCGCCACGAGCAGCGCGAGGGCCGCGCCGACCGCTATGGGCAGCCCAGCCGGACGGTGCGCACGGTGACTTATTATGGGGTCGACAACCAGATCGACGGCATTGTCCTGGAAGTGCTGTTGCGCAAACACAAGTCGATCCGCCATTCCCTTGGCATCTCGGTTCCCGTGCCGGCCCGCAGTAGCGACGTCGTGCAGGCGTTGATGAACGGCCTGCTGCTGCGCGGCGGCCCGTCGAGCGCGGGACAGATGGCGTTTGGGTTCGTAGACGATATGGCCAAGGAACTGGCCCTCAAGTGGGACGTCGTCTCCGAGCGTGAGAAGCGCTCGCGTACCCTCTTCGCGCAACACTCGATCGACGTCAACGAGGTGGCCCAGGAATGGCAGGCAGTCCGCCAGGCGATCGGGGCCGGAGTGGATGTCGAGCGCTTCGTCGCCAGCGCCGTGCGCATGCATGGCGGCACCGCCGCCGAGGTTAGCGGCAGCTTGCGAGTCAATCTACCCAACCTGGCGCCCCTGCGCGAGGCGTGCGGCAATATCGAAAGCTTCACGGCGCGCTTCGAACTGCCTGCCCCGGACGGGACGCTCTACCTGGCACGGACGCACCCGATCGTGGAGGGTTTGGCTGCCTACACCATGGACAGCGCGCTGGATCCGCTGCTGGATGGCGTGGCGCGCCGCTGTGGTGCCATCCGCACTCGCGCAGTCCGGCAGACCACCACCTTGCTGCTGATGCGTTTCCGTCACCACATCGTCGCCCGCCGGGAAGGAGAAGAGACGGCACTTCTGGTTGAAGCGTGCCAGGTGGCCGGCTTCCAGGGAAGTCCCAATGCGCCAACCTGGCTCCCGGATAGGGAGGCAGAGCAGTTGCTGGACGCGCAGCCGGATGCCAACGTCACTCCGCAGCAGGCGACGCAGTTCATCTCGCGCATCGTGTCGGACATGTCCCGGTTGGAAGAAGCGCTGAACGACATCGCGCGCCGGCAGGGACAAGAGGTACTGGCGGCGCACCAGCGCGTTCGGGCTGCGGCCCGGCGGACCGGGGTCCACTACGAAGTCGTGCCACAACTTCCGCCGGATGTCTTGGGTGTCTACGTGTTGCTGCCCCACTCCGCGTGATACGACAACTTGGTGCGAGAGGGTATTTGTTCGGTTTGCACTCTCATCCGCAACAGCGCTCGATGCATGGCTTGCATAGCAATGGAGGAACCGATGAAGCCTTACAAACTCCGGCGTTGGCGTTTGGCCGATGGAATATCTAACTATTACTTCTTCACTTGTGCGAGACCTGGAAGGACAAGCAGGCCTGAGAGCCGGTGGGATAGAGTAGAAGACGCAGTTGTCAGGCAGTGGCTGTCTGGTCTCCCCGGGCCGAAGACGGCAATAGTCTCACTCCTTGGTTGCAAGCCCGATGGAACGAGCGAGTACGATTTCTACAGCTTCTACGGCGGTTTTGATAAGCCCGAGGAGCAGTCTGGACGCAAGTCATTTCGCGAATGGCTCGACCAATACCAGGGTGTCACCCCCATTCTATTGGAGGAGCATCCGACTGAAGACTTCAAGAGAGTGTCTGACGAAGCTTTGACTTCTACCGCGACGATCATCAGAGAACTCATGCGGGACGATTACACGGTTGTCCTAATCGACTCCGGCGGCGAGCAACGCACTGGCCAGGTTTGCCGCCACATAGGAGCCGTGGAGGATAGCTCCAGGACGTAAGCCAGTGCCGCGCTAGTGGCCCGAGGTGGTATGGCGATTCGATTAACGAAAGGGGCGGTGGGAGATGACAGTTGACTACACTGTGTCCGTCCAGGCCTGGGCTGCGGTCATTTCTGCATTCAGCACCATAATCCTTGTAGCGATCACTGCGTATTACGCATGGCAGACAGCGAAGACCGTCAGGGAGATGGAGGCTTCCAGAAGGGAGATGGAGACCAGCCGCAGGCACGGCTTGATGCCGATCATCTCACACAATATCCGCCTTGAGGATCGATTTGAGCGAGGTGGGCTACAGGGCACCGGTAACGTCATCGAGATCACCAATGTCGGTAATGCGCCGGCGCTGAACGTACGTCTGCGCGCTGAACAACAGGACGGCCGGGACAGTATCTTCGACTTCAAGCCCGTTTCCGAAGATTTTCTGACGGCGGCTGCTGATAAGGACAGGATTGGGCAGGCACTTCTGGTAGCAAATCCGCGTAGCGAGTTCAAGACCCATGAAGCGAAGATAAAGATCACCACCAACTACGAAAACGCCTATGGGGTCCAGATGCAGACCACAGCGCTGGTAGCGTTCTGCTTGGACAATCAGCAAGACCGGTGGCGATGGAAGAACCGCAGTGAGGAAGTGATCGTGATATGACCGCGAAGTTGCTTTGGCTCGCCTTCGAGCTGGTGCAGGACCTGGACGACAAGAGAGAAAAACCGTACGGAATGTATTACACAAAGAAGAAGCCGCTGACAACAGCGGCTCGAAGAGATCTGCCAGGGATATAGGGTCGCTCCGCCTAAACGGGGCAATCACACGGCATGGAGCCGATTTTTGTCCACTGGCAACTTGATTATAGCACAAATCGCGCTGTTGTCAACGTTTTCGCGTTTTTGGGGATCTCAGGGATAGAAGGCTTACCGATGAAACTTCAATATGCACTGGAGCGATTACAGCAGTTCCATAACGCCTCTCTGGCCCTGACAGTGGCTAATATAGAGGCGAGACTCGGTTCTGCTGATCTGGACTGCGTCCAGGGGGCCATCCGTTCGTTTGGTATCGACGCCGAGCTTCTCAAAAGCGCCATCGAGGTTAAGAAAGCCGCTGCGCAGATCGATGTGATCCTGCATGCTGTCGCGATTTTGCGCGCTCTTCCCCACCTTCTGCGATACGATGATAGCGTGGAGAAGCTGTCCTTGGGCGCCGGCACCGCAGGCTCGGACTTCGACCTCATCACGAGCCAGCGCATTGCCGAGTTCAAGTTCATCCACTGGCAAGGAGCGTCGGACGCGATTCGGCAGATAACCCTCTTCCATGACTTTTACAAACTCGTCAGGGTGCCTGCGGGCAACCGCAAGAAGTATCTCTACCTTCTGAACTGCGACATCCCGCTCCGCTTTCTTAGAGGTAAGCGGGACATCCTGAAAGTGCTCAAGCGGAACCCGAAGCTGGTCGACGACTTCGTGGCTCAATACGGGGTGACCTATCATACCGTGGGAGAGTTCTACAAAGCTCACGAAGACGAAGTAGCGCTGGTGAACCTGGTCGAGATCATCCCGGAGTTCGCGATCATGGAACCCGTCACAGTCGACGAAGAGTAGCAGCTCATGCAAACCGTTTCTCGCTCCACCTTCACCACCGTCATAACCGAAGGCGCGATCCTGCCCGCCGACCTGCTGCAGCGCATCGCCGAAGGGCGTGGGCTGGACGGCCTGACGCCCGAGGACTATCACCTCGCGCCCAACGAGCGGTTGAACGAGGCCATCAACCGTTCGTGGAACCGGCTGTTGGGGGTCTGGCAGGGCTTTGACGAACAGCGATCGCGCCTGCCAGATAGCGCCAGCGGCGTGACTCTGACGCGCGAGCGCTGGCTGCTGATCCTGTTTCAAGAGCTGGGGTACGGAAGACTGGGGTTCCAGGGCAGATCGACGGCCGGAGGCACCGACTACCCGATCAGCCACAACTGGGGCCATGCGCCCATCCACCTGGTCAGCTTCCGGCAAGACTTGGATCGCAAAGACAGCGGCGCTCCCGCCACCGGGAGCGGCCTGGCCAAGCGCAGCCCGCATAGCCTCATGCAAGAGTACCTGAACCGCGCCGAGGACAGCCTGTGGGGCTTCGTGAGCAATGGGCTGCGCCTGCGGGTGCTGCGCGACAACGTCAGCCTGACGCGGGCGGCCTTCGTCGAGTTCGATCTGGAAGCCATGTTGACCGGCCAGATCTACGCCGACTTTGCATTCCTTTGGCTCGTCTGCCATGAGAGCCGGGTGGAGGCGGCGCCCGCCTCTAGCTGCTGGCTGGAACGCTGGTCGCAGAGCGCGGCCGAGCAGGGCACCCGGGCTCTGGAATCTCTGCGCCAGGGCGTGCAGGAAGCGATCGCCGCCCTCGGGCGAGGGTTCCTGGCACATCCCGCCAACGGCGGGCTGCGCGCGGCGCTCAAGGCGGGCGAGCTCAGCAAGGAGGAATACTACCGGCAGCTCTTGCGGCTTGTCTACCGGCTGATCTTCCTGTTCGTGGCCGAAGATCGTAATCTCCTGCTCGTGCCCGGCGCCGGCGCGCCGGCGCGCGCACGCTACGAGAAATACTACTCAGTCGGCCGCCTGCGGGCGTTGGCCGAGGGCCGGCGGGGCGGACCGCACCCTGACCTCTACCGCTCGCTGCGCCTGGTCTTCGAGAAGCTGCGTGAGGGCTATGTCCCGCTGGGCCTGCCGGCCTTGGGCAGCTTCCTGTTCTCCGAGCGGACGACGCCCGCCCTCGATCCCCTCGACCTCGGCAACCGTGACCTGCTGAGCGCGGTGCGCGCGCTGGCTTTCACCGAAGAGGGCAGGACGCGGCGGGCGGTGGACTACAAAAACCTGGGCTCAGAGGAGTTGGGCAGCGTATATGAGAGCTTGCTCGAGCTCCATCCTCAGCTCAACGTCGATGCAGCGACCTTCGAGCTCTCGGTGGCCGCCGGCTCGGAGCGCAAGACCACCGGCAGCTACTACACGCCGACCTCGCTGATCAACTGCCTGCTCGACAGCGCGCTGGAGCCGGTTGTGGCAGACCGCCTGCGCGAGGCGAAGCTTGGCGCTAAGGCTGAGGCCATCCTGTCTATCAAAGTCGTCGACCCCGCCGCCGGCTCAGGCCATTTCCTGATCGCCGCCGCGCATCGCCTGGCAAGGCACCTGGCGCGCGCCCGCACCGGCGACGAAGAACCTTCTCCGGCCGCGTTGCGCTCGGCACTGCGGGAGGTCGTGCGGCACTGCATTCACGGGGTGGACATCAACCCGATGGCCGTCGAGCTGTGCAAGGTAGCGCTGTGGATGGAGACCCTGGACCCCGGCAAGCCGCTAGGTTTCCTGGATCGCAACATCCAGTGCGGCAACAGCCTCATCGGCGCGACGCCGCGGCTTTTGAACGAAGGCATTCCCGACGCCGCGTTTACGCCGATCACCGGCGACGACAAGGCCTACTGCAGCGAGTTCAAAAAGCTCAACAAGAAGGAGCGGGCGCAGCAGGCGCTGTTCACGCGCGACCTTCAGCCGTGGGATCGCCTCGGCAACCTGGCCGCGGCAGTGGCCGGCATGGAAGCCGTGGACGATACGACACTGGAAGGTGTGAGAACTGAGCAGCAGTTTTACGCTGACCTGGTGACTTCGGCGGGCTACCGTTTTGGCCGGCTTCTGGCCGACGCCTGGTGTGCCGCGTTCGTCTGGAAGAAGACCAATGAGTTTGCCTACCCGATCACCGAGCAGGTCTTCCGCGAGATCGAGCGCAACCCGTTCAACCTGCCGAAATGGATGGAGGAGGAGATCGGCCGGCTGCGAGACCAGTATCAGTTCTTCCACTGGCACCTGGCCTTCCCGGATGTGTTCAGCATTGCCGAACGGGATAGTGTTGCAGAGAATCCAGCTAACGGTTGGAACGGCGGCTTCGATGTTGTGCTTGGCAATCCGCCCTGGGACATGCAGGAGGTCAAAGACAATGAATTCTTCGCGGAGCTGTCCGGAGATTCTGGCGGTGAAAAGTGCCAAAGACAAGGCACAAGTTCTCGTCAAGATCGAGCATGACCAGCCCGACCTTTGGCTACAATACCAAGCTTATGTTCGCAGCACCTATGCCGCTGAACACTTCATATTGGACAGTCGTCGGTACCCATTGGCTGCAGTTGGTCGCTTAAACCTGTATCGGCTGTTCCTCGAAAATGGGCACCGGACAGTAAGCACTCGAGGGCGAGTGGGCCTTGTGGTCCCATCAGGATTTGCTTCCGATTCGTTCTCCCAGAAGCATTTCAATGACTATCACGACAAAGGATATATTCGGAGCTTGTATGACTTCGAAAATCGGAGTCGCATTTTTGAGGCGGTCGACAGGAGGTACAGGTTCTGCCTGATAACGCTGAGCGCGAGGGAATCAAGAACTCAGTCGGCCGATTTTGTGTTCTTTGCCCATTCAGTCACGGATCTTGCGCTTCGCGACAAACACGTCTTGATGTTGCAGTCCGACCTGAGACAACTTAACCCCATCACTTTGACCGCACCACTTTTCCAATCGAACAGGGATTGGAGTATTACCGCCGCAATTCACAAGGTCATGCCGGTCCTCATGCCGGGAGCGGGCGACCATGGTTGGCAAGCCAAGTCGGTGATGATGTTCATGATGAATTCGGATATGAAAGCTCACCGGTCGGCGGATGAGCTGGAAACCGAGAACTATCAGCTACGTAGTAACCTATATGTTAAGAGAAGCGCGACCTGGCTGCCACTCTACGAGGGCAAAATGGTCGGGATGTACGATCATCGGGCCGCCAGCGTTCGCTTCCACCCAACCAACCGCGTGCGCCGCAACCAACCGGTCGACCTAAGCATGGAGGACCACGTTGATCCGTCTCGAGTAGCGCAGCCACTCTTCTGGGTTGATCAGAAAGTCGTAGAAGCGCGGTGTGGATATCTACCACCTTGGTGCTTGGTCGTAAAGGATGTAACCTCTTCAACCAATGAGCGCACTGCCATCGCCGCTGTCGTGGCCGGCGTAGCTCTCACTGATTCGCTACCCTGGATTTTGACTGACACTGTTCCTACAATCACCGCTTGCCTGCTGGCTAATCTGAACGCCTTTGTTTTGGACTTCGTCGCACGGCAAAAGGTCGCTGGGTTGCACTTACGTGGCCATTACCTTGCACAGCTTCCGGTTGTGCCTCCCGGCAATTATTTGCAGGGCGCGAAATGGGAGCCACAGCTTTCCATCGGGAACTGGCTGTTGCCCCGAGTTATGGAACTCACCCATACCGCTTGGGACATTCAGCCGTTCGCGCGCGAATGTGGCTTCAACGGCGGGCCGTTTCGTTGGGACGAGGAGCGGCGTTTTCTGTTGCGTTGTGAATTAGATTCTGCCTACTTCCACCTCTACGCCATCGCGCACGACGACGTGGACTATATCATGGATACCTTCCCCATCGTCCGGCGCAAGGACGAGGCGGCCTATGGCGAGTACCGGACCAAGCGAGTGATCCTGGAGATGTACGACGAGATGGCCGAGGCGATGTGCAACGGCCAGCCTTACCGCACGCACCTCGACCCGCCGCCGGCCGATCCACGTGTGGCGCATCCGCCGAGAGAGGTCGGGGAGGCGGAGGAAAGTGGGGGAACGTTCGGGCTGGCTGAGAGCAGGCCCAGGCTGCCGCCGGACGTGACTGCGCCGGCCCCTGCTTTCCCGGCAAAGGCTGCGGGCGCGCGCCGGCCGTCTGGGGGCCAGGCGAAGGCGCGCCAGGCGGCCCCTTCAGATCCCGGGCCGCCGGCTGCCGCAACCCTGTTTCCCGAGCTGAAGGCGGCGCCGGCCGCGCCTGCATCGAAGGTCCAGGCACAAGGTCCAGCTCAGCCCTCAACCGCCCCGCCGCTGCTGATCCCGGTCGTGGCTGCGCCGCAGGGAAGCTATCCGCAGCGCCTAACCGAGGTCATGGCGCTGCGCAAGGAGCGCACTCCGCAGGCCATCGGCGCGTTGATCGCCGCGCTTGCTGATCCGGAGAGCAACATCCGCTGGTTGGCCTCATCCACGCTGGCGGGCATCGGCGGCGAGGCGGTGGTCGCCGCGATCGGAGCCTACATTGACCAGGCGCCTTCGGCAGTTGCCAGGGAAGAGGCGGAGCATCTGTTGGATCGGCTGATCGGAGCGTAAAAGGACTTGGGGGTGTCGGAGAGAGGCGGAGGTCTGGTGGCATCACCGACAGCGAGCCCGAATTGGCCGGACTGCAATCATGGGCTGCCGGCGCGATCCCACGCTCGAGCCCGAGGCGCAGCCGTAGCCTGGTGGCCCAGGGCGAAGAGTGCGCTGCTGCCGGTGGCCGGACCGATGAAGCGCGTCCAGCGGCCGCGGCGGCGAAGACGGAAGTGGTAGCCTCGCCGCCGTCCTGCGCGCGCTCGATGACCTCCTCGGGCAGATAGCGCGAACGCGACCTGCGGCTACTCCCCCAAGGACTTGACGTACACCAGGACGGCCCGCAGTTCGTCGTCGGCGAAGGCGGCGCCGAAGCTCTGCCAGGGCATGGCCGAACTGAGCTGGTGCCCGGCCGGGTCAACTCCACTGCGAATCGTCGTGACCAGATCATCAGGTGCCCAATGCGCGGCAATGGCGCGCAGGTTGGGGCCCGAGGGGGTGTCTGTGGGCCCGGATTGAACATGTCCGTTCAAGAGGGGGCCATGGCAGTCGCGGCACCCGGCGATGCTCACTACGTACTCGCCATACTCAGGGGTCACCGCGAGCGGGGGCGCCGTGATCGGGCCGGAGATGGCAGGCTGCACGCTGGTCGGAAGCAGGCCGGAGCCGATGAAGAGCAATGCCAAGAGGTTCGGCTGCGCGTCAGGGAGCGAACGCTGCACGGCGGGCTGCCCGCGCAGGTAGCCGACCAGCCCCTCCACGTCGGCATCGCTCAGGCCGTGGAAGCCGGCTGCCGGCATGATCAAGAGAGCCCGGCCGCTCGCGTGAACGCCCTCGCGGATGGCACGGACGATCTGCCCGTCGGACCAGTCCTTGAGAGGTCCGCCCGGCGTGAGATTCGGCGCCCACCACTCGCCGATCGGCGGAGTCCCAAACTGCTCTACGAGGTTCGCACGGCTGCCGTCCAAGGGAAGGCTGCCGCTGCTCGAGTGACAGTCTGCGCACATCTGGGCCAGGCGCTCGCCGCGGGCCAGCTGCTCCTGTCCCGAGGCCGCCTGCAGAGCCACCGCTGGGTTCGGCTGTTTGGCGGTGAAGCGGATCAGCCCCACGATGGCGATCACGGCGACCACGGCCAGTATCACGCTCAAGAGCCCGGCCAGGAGCGTGCCCGCCCACTTGAGGATGCCGCCTGCGGTGCGGAACGCACGCTGGGCCAGCCAGCCAAGAAGAACGGCAACCACGAGGACCAGCAAGACGCTGAACACGGTCATTGCCACGGCAACATCCATTCTCAGAGCTACCCGGCCGGGGAAAAGCTGAAAGGGCAAGACTATAGGTTGCCCGCGCCGGTGTGTGGGGATATCACTGGCCATTCATACTCCACCGGCGGCCTGGCTGCAGTGAGCAGCAATCCAAGTCCGGAACACTTCAGGCCCGTGCGCCACTTCCGCCCGATTTGACAGCCCCCACCGGCGGTGCTACCATCCCAAAGTCCCGGCAACGCTACCGAGAAAAGTGACGCCCGCAGAGGAGCATTTACCGGGATCCTTATCGGGCTACCCGGCCAAAACGCAAGGATGCCATGGATCGCTGCACGATCACCGACGTCGCACGTGAAGCAGGCGTTTCTGTCAGTACCGTCTCGCGGGTTCTGAACGGTAAGCCAGAGGTGTCGCCTGCGACCGTGGCCTCGGTCGAGCAAGCGATCATGCGCCTCGGTTACGTCGCCAATCGGTCTGCCCAGCAGCTTCGCTTGGGTTACGTCGCCAACCGGTCTGGCCAGCACCTGGCGGGCGCCCGTGCCTGGGCCATCGGCCTGCTCGTCCCCACTCTTTCCGACTACGCCATCGAGATCATGCGCGGGGTCTCAGAAGTATTGACCGGCGCCGGCCACGACATGGTCGTCTACAGCTTCGACCATCTGCGCGCCCGGCGAAACGTCCTGCCGTACACCTCCGTGCTCTCGCGCAGCGCCGTGGATGGCCTGATCGTCGTTTTGCCAAGCTATATGGACAGCAGCTTCCTGGAAGCATACCGGCAGGAAGGCCCGGTTGTGCTGATCGACGATAAGCCGGTCGACGCGGATTACCCAACAGTCGGCGCGGCCAACGTGGACGGCGCGCTGCAGGCCACTCGTTACCTGCTGGCCCTGGGGCACCGGCGCATCGGCTTCATCACCGGCGACCGAAGATCCTCCGCCGCGTCCGAGCGCATCGACGGCTACTGCCAGGCCTTGCGCGACGCACGCCTGCCCGTCGATCCGGCGTTGATCGTCGGGGGTGACTACCTGCAGAGCAGCGGACGCCGGGCGGCCCTGGCGCTGCTGGCCCTGCCCGACCCGCCGACCGCCATATTCGCGAGCAACGACGAAGAGGCCTTCGGCGTGATGGAAGCGGTCCGCCAGCTTGGGCTGTGCGTACCCGAAGACGTTTCGTTGGTGGGCTTTGACGACGTCCCCGCCGCTGCGCTGGTCAGGCCGCCCCTGACCACCGTGCGCCAGCCGTTGATGCGCATGGGCAGGGCCGCGGCCGAAACGATGCTGAACCTGCTCGACGGACGCCCTCCTGCCAACACGCTGCTCTTGCTGCCGGCTTCCCTGATCGTCCGCGAGTTCCTGCAGCCCGCCGGCGTCCCGCCACGCCACCCTGGCAGAGGAAGCGGGCCAGGAGTCGAGACACCCAGAAGGTGACGGCGCGCTCCGATAGTGCACCTGCCCGCCGGGAGCTCGCTTCCCGGCCAGCGCGCCCGATGGGCGACTGGGCGCTCGCTGGACCGCCTGGTTGCACGAGTGTTGAAGGAGGTGATGCCTACTGCCGCGAGTCAGGAGGGATTGTGCGTTCACAGTTCCCTCACTTGTCCATGGGCCTAACGCGATAGATTCCTGCGAGACTGGAGAGGAAGACAATGCAAGGAAAGAAGACTCTGAAACGGCGCGAGTTCGTGCGTCTGACAGCGCTGGGAACCGCCGGACTCCTGGCGGCATGCGCGGCGCCCGCGCCCCAGGTCATCAAGGAGCAGGTGGAGGTCACCCGCGTCGTCGAGGTCGCGGGCACGCCGAAGGTCGAGACTGTGACCCAGGTGGTGGAGAGGGTGGTCACCGCCACGCCCGCTCCGGCCGGCCAGCCGGCGGCCGCCACCGTCAAGGGGTTTCCACGCAACGAAACTGTGTTCTGCAACCAGTTGACGGGCGTGACGGGCACCCCCACTAACTTCAACGAATGGGTCGGCTGGAAGTGGATGGATCGCGGCACCCAACAACTGGCCGAAGAGCCATTGTGGACCGTCGATCCAGTGCTGGGCAAGGTCATCGACGGCCTGGCCACCGGCCCGGCCAAGTACAACGCCGATTTCACCGAAATGACGATCAAGCTCCGGGAGGGCGTGTACTGGAGCGACGACGTGGAGTTCACCGCCGACGACGTGGTGTACACCATCGAAACGAACAAGAAGACCGAAGGGCTGAACTACAACACCCGCCTGCAAGATGTGGCCAGCGTGGAAGCGCCGGACAAGTACACGGTGGTCGTCAAGTTCAGCCAGCCGAACTCGCGCTTCCACACTTTCTTCCTGGACCGGTGGGGCTGCCTCAGGATGATGCCCAAGCACGTATTCGAAAAGGTCGCCGATCTTATGACCTTCGAGTACAACCCGCCGCTGAGCCTGGGGCCGTACACGCTGCACAGTTTCGAGCCGGGTGGCTTCTGGACGGCCTGGCAGTTGAGGGACGACTGGCAGAGGACGCCCACCGGGATGCTCTACGGCAAACCGGCGCCCAAGTACGTGGTGTTCGTCGGCCACCAGGATATACAGACGCAGATCCTGGAGCAGGCGCGCCACGAGCTGGACTACGCCGAGCTGAACCTGGACGGCCTGCGGGCGGCCATGGCGCAGAACCCCAAGGCCCGGGCCTATCGCGACAAGTTCCCGTGGGTGTTCAACCTCGACCCATGCGAGACCGGCCTCATGTTCAACTCCGTCAAGGCTCCGTGGAACAACAAGGATGTGCGCTGGGCGCTGGCGCTGTCGATCGACATCGTTTCGTACATCACTACCGCCTACGACGGGGCAGCCACTATGAGCTGTCTGCACATCCCGGCCATGCCCCTGCTCGTCGAGAAGTACTACGACCCGATGCAAGCCTGGCTGGCGGACTTTACCCTTGACCTGGGCAACGGGCAGACATTCAAGCCGTACGACGCGGCGGCGCCCCAGCGGCTGGCCGACTATGCGCAGGGACGCGGCTACACCGTCGCCCCCGAGGAAGTCAAGAGCGCCTTCGGCTCCGGCTGGTGGAAGTACGCGCCCGATGTGGCAACCGGGCTGCTCGAGAAGAACGGCTTCAAGAAGAACGCCCAAGGCAAGTGGCTCCAACCCGACGGCACGCCCTGGAAGTTCTCCATCCTGATTACGTCGGAGCCGGGCCATCCCGCGACCCAGAACGCCTACGCCGCGCGCTACGAGTGGCGCAAGTTCGGCATCGACGTGGACGTGGTCGTCAACCAGCAGGCCACCGGCCTGTTCCAGACGGGCGACTACGACGTCTGCACACAATGGCCGTCGCCCCCAGGCGCCTGGGGCGGTCATGTCGATCTGTTCAGGGACCTCGACCCCTGGAATTCGGCCTACGTTGAGCCGCTGGGCACACCCGACTACGTGTGTCCTTCCCGCTGGTCTGATCCGGCCCTCGATAAGGTCGTCGCTCAACTCAAGCAAACCGACTGGTGGGCCGACACCGACAAGATCGTGGCCCTCGGCACAGAAGGTCTGAAGATCGCCCTCGAGGGGATGGGCCCCGGCATCGGCACTTTCACCTACCCGGGCGTGTTCACCTGGGACACCGAATACTGGACGAACTGGCCAGGGGCTGAGAATCCCTACATGATGGCGTACCCGCACTGGCCAAACTTCAAGTACATGCTACCTTCCCTGAAGCCCGCCGGGGCCTGAGTCGCCGCGTCGTAGGGCTACGAGCAGGCGGTCCCCCGCCTGCTCGTATCTCCATGAGTCTTGGTTCTGAGAACAGGGGGCGGAATTGAAGTTTGTAAGGCGATATCTCGCTCCGCGGCTGGTCCAGTATGTCGGCGTGATCCTGCTGGGAATCACGGTGATCTTCATTATCCCCAGGCTGCTGCCCGGCGATCCGGTCCAGAACACGATCACCACCCTGCAGTCCCGGGGCACCTACCTGGATCCGGCGACCATCGAACAGACGGCCCACGCGCTACGCCAGATGTACGGCTTGGAAGGGAGCCCGCTCCAGCAGTACGTCGACTTCTGGCGGAGGCTCTTCACCGGCGATTTTGGGCCTTCGCTGTATCAGTTTCCGACGCCCGTGATCGCCTTGATACGGCAGGCCCTGCCCTGGACGTTCGGGCTGCTCCTCGTGACCACGTTGTTGTCCTGGTTTATAGGGGTTGTCACCGGTGGACTGGCCGGCTACTTTCCGCATAACCGGGCGGTTGGGCTGATCGACAACGCCGCCATGTTCGTGCGGCCGATACCCTACTACGTGATGGCCCTGATGCTGCTGATCATTTTTGCCTACCTGATTCCAGTATTCCCGGTCGGAAGGGGCTACTCCATCGGCGCCGAGATCAGCCTGAGCTGGAGCTTCGCCTCAGACGTCCTCAGGAGCGCCTTTCTGCCGGCTTTGTCCCTGACACTGGTGGGGGCGGCAGTGACCCATCAGACGATGCGGCTGGTGGTGGAGGGCGTCAAAGAGGAGGATTACGTACAGTACGCGAGAATCGGGGCCGTCAGGGAAAGCACGATCTTCAGCCGGTACGTGATGCGCAACGCCATCTTGCCCCTGGTCACCACGCTGGCTCTTTCCCTCGGGCAGATATTCGGCGGCGCCCTGATCACCGAGATGGTCTTTTCCTATCCGGGGGTAGGCTTCCTGCTCTTCCGGGCCGTCGTCGTCAACGATTACAACGTGATCATGGGCATTACCACCATCTCGATCATTTTCATCGTCACCGCCACCCTGGCCCTCGACCTCGTGTATCCGTTGATCGACCCACGCATACGCTTCAAATGAACTGCTTCATTTGAAGCGGTTCGCTCGAGCCAGGTCAAGTGAGCCGGTTCAGGTGAACCGGAAGACCGGCCAGATGAGGGTACTGATTTCATGAGGACATTGAGAGCGCTTTCCAGAGACCGTCGGTTCACTTTCGGTGTGATTGTGTTGCTCGTGCTCGGCGCGCTTGCCGTTCTTTCGTTCTTCTCTCCCTACGACCCGACCGAATGGTACGTGGCGCCGCGCGACATGCACCCTTCACTGGCGTACCTGCTGGGGACCGATTCCAAGGGTCAGGACGTGTTCTGGCAGATCACGGCTGCCGTGTTTAATTCTCTCGTGGTCGCGATCGCCGCAGCGGCCATTTCCAGGGCCATTGCGGTGACAGTGGGCCTGGTGGCCGGTTACAAGGGAGGCGTTACCGACCGAGTGCTCATGTTCATCAGCGATGGCTTCATGGTGATACCGCTGTTCTTGATCCTCGTGCTGCTGGCGATGCTGCTAAGGGAACACATGAACCTGGTGACGATGGCGATCCTCTTCGGAGTGGTGGGCTGGCCCTGGGATTGCCGGCTCGTACGATCTCAAATCCTGAGTTTGCGGGAGAGAGAGTTTACCTACACAGCCATCCTGGCCGGGGCCCCCGCGCGCAAACTGATCTTTCGCCAGTACATGCCATTTGTGATACCACTGGTTCTCGCCACCTTTCTCAACCACACGGCGTTTGTCGTGGGCATGGAAATGACCCTCGCGCTGATCGGCCTGACCGACGCGACCATCCCGACCCTGGGCAGCATCCTTAAGTGGGCCGTGGATTACCAGGCGCCGCTCCTCGGCCTGTGGTGGTGGATTTTCGCCCCCGTGGTGATCGCAATCGCCCTCTTCGTGGCCCTGTATCTCGTATTTGTCAGCATCAGCACGTATCTCAACCCCCGGGCCCGCATCCAGCGGGTGGGTGCAAGGTAAGGGGGCGCGCTATGTGGGTTATCAAGGTTCAGAAGCTGGTATCCTCGTACGTCCTCGACATGGTCGGCACCAAGAAGGTGATCCATGCGGTCAACGAGGTCGATCTCGAAATCCAGGAAGACGAGGTCTACGGCATCGCCGGCGAAAGCGGCTGCGGCAAGACGACCCTGGTGAAAACCCTGTTCGGCGACGTGCAGCCACCCCTGCGCATGAACAGCGGCAAGGTCTTGTACCGCGTCAATGGGCAAGAGTTGGACCTCTTCTCTCTGAAGCCGGAGGAGCGGCGCGATTTGCGCTGGTCCTTCATTTCGTACGTCCCGCAGAGCTCGATGAGTAACCTCAACCCGGTCGTCAAGCTTAAGGGGACCTTCAGCGACTTCGTCGAAAGCCACGTGGGCAACCGCAAGAAACGGGACGTGATCGCGGGCGCCCGCCGGCACCTGATCGAGCTGGGCCTGCCGCCGAACGTCCTGGACGCCTATCCGCACCAGCTCTCCGGCGGCATGCGCCAGCGGGTGGTCATCGCGCTGGCCTCGCTCCTCTCTCCACGCGCCGTCATCACCGACGAGCCGGTGACCGCCCTGGATGTGGTCGTGCAGCGCGGCGTGCTCCAGCTTCTCAAGGAAGTCCAGGAGCACCAGCAGAACGCCCTGGTTATGGTCACCCACGACATGGGCGTCCTGGCGAACATTGCCGACCGGATCGGCATCATGTATGCCGGCAAGATCATCGAAGAAGCCAAGGTGAAGGCGATTTTCGAGCGGCCGATCCATCCCTACACCCAGTATTTGATCAACTCGCTACCGAAGTTCGGGGACAAGAGCGTGCGCGAAAGCGCGCCCGGCCAGCCGCCCTCGCTGGTGGACCTTCCGACAGGCTGCGCGTTCCATCCGCGCTGCAAGTACGCTATGCCGGTCTGCAAGGAAGCGGCTCCGACATCCCGGAACATGGGCGATCAGCACCGGGTCGCTTGCTGGCTGACGCAGGAGGCCGATCATAGATACGCTGCTTGAGATTCAGGATGTGAGCAAGGTCTTCCACATGGGCAGCATGTTCTCGCGGGTCACTATCACGGCCGTGGAACACGTTTCGCTACGCGTCGGCTCGGCCGAGATCTTTGGCCTGGCCGGGGAAAGCGGCTGCGGCAAGAGTACCCTGGCCCGCATGATCCTCGGCTTCGAGGAGCCAACGGCGGGGGCGATCATCCACCGCGGCAAGGACGGCCAGCCGATCACCGGCAAGAACATCTGGCGCACGGCTGGAGTTCAGGCCGTGTTCCAGAACCCGTTCGAGACCTTTAACCCCCTGCTGGTGGTCGAGAGCTATTTCTTCGAGGCGATCGAGAACTTCAAGCTGGCCAAGGGCAAGGCGGAGGCCCTGGCTCGCATCGACCGGGCGCTAAAGCTGGTCGGCCTGAACTACGATGCTATCGCCGGCCGCTACCCGGCCGAGTTCTCCGGCGGCCAACTTCAAAGGGTTTCCATTGCCCGCTCGCTATTGACTGAGCCCACGCTGTTGATTGCCGACGAGCCGGTGTCGATGGTCGACGCCTCGCTGCGCATGTCGATCATGAACCTGTTCCGCGAGCTGGTGGACAGGCTGGGCCTGAGCGTGGTCTACATTACCCATGATCTCTCCACGGCCTACTACGTTTGCGACCGCATTGCCATCATGTTCCGGGGCAACATTGTCTCCCTGGGCGACGTGGCGGGCGTCCTGATGGAGCCCAAACATCCGTACGTGACGCTGCTGCGAGAATGCATCCCCGATACCGACCTGGAGAGACGCTGGAAAACCAAGATCCAGTTGGCCGAGAGCGATACGGAGGAGTATTTGCGCACCGGCTGCAAGTTTGCCGGCCGCTGCCCGCAGGTGATGGACCTCTGCAAACGCGTGGCGCCCCCGGAAGTGGCGGTGGATGGCGTGCTGACCAAGTGTCACCTATGGGCGACCACGAACGGATAAAGCCGAAGACCACACGCTGAGAAGCGCCTCAGCACGGGCCTACAAGTCACTCAGAATCTGCTCAGAAACGAGAGGGCCAGCCATGCAGGTGCAATGCAAAGATGATTGGGAAGAAGCGCAGCGGCGCATCGATGCCTTTTGGAGCGGGGAGATCATCGACAGAGCGGTGGTCCAGGTCACAGCCCCGCGGGCCGGCATCGACAAGGGCCAGATCGAGTACCTTCGCCATCCAGTCGGGGTGCCGCCCCACCGCCTGCCGGGCTGGTTCACCGACCCGGAGCAGGTCGTCCCGCGCCTCGAAGCCCTGGTCGAGTCGGTCTTCTGGGGCGGCGAAGCCCTGCCGCACGTTCTGCCGGTGTCGGTCAATCTGGTTGCCATTCCGGCCGCCTTTCTCGGCTGCCCGTATGATCTGACGCCAGACAGCGCCTGGGCCTCGCCGATCATAGACGACTGGTCGACCCGGCGCCACTTCGCCTTCGACCCGACCAATGAGTGGTGGCTGACGGCGAAGCGGCTGCTGGCCGCGGTTGCTGAGCGAGCGGCAGGTCGTTACTACGTCGGCGTCCCCGACCTCAATGCGCCGACCCAGCTCGTTGCGCAGCTCAGGGGCACGCAGCGCATGCTCGTCGACATGCTGGAGAAGCCTGATATCGTTAAGGAGTGTATCGACGAGGTCAACCTGGCGTGGCTGCGTTACTGGCAGGCGTCTATCGGGGTCATCCATCAGTGGGTTGGGGACTACTTTTTTTGGATGGGCATCTGGTCGGATCGGCCCGCCATTGACCTGCAGAGTGACGTCTCCTGCATGATCTCTCCCAAGATGTTCAACGAGTACTTCCTGCCGAGCATCGAGCAACAAACCAGGTGGGTGGAGCGGACGGTCTACCACCTCGATGGCCCGAACGCGATCCGCCACCTGGACGCTCTGCTCGCTCTGCCCAGGCTCACAGGTATCCAGTGGGTGCCAGGCGATGGCGCACCACCGATGAGCAAGTGGATCCGCCTGCTCAGGCGGATCCAGGCCGGCGGAAAGCGACTGGTGCTGGCCTGCGAAGCCTGGGAGGTCGAGGCCCTGCTGGCCGATTTGGAGCCCGAGGGCCTGCTCTTGTCCACGTCGTGCGACAGCGAGGCGGAGGCCCGGGATCTGTTAAAGCACGTGCCGCGCTGGACGGCCCGCAAGCAATGGGTCGTCGCTTGAAGCAAACGTCTGTGTTGATGTTTTCGCCTTGACAGTGAGGCAAGAAAGACGAGCCATGGACCTGGAGGCAAAACGCAGGTTCTCACGGGCGCTGTTCGGCAAGGGCGAGTTTCCGGGGCACGGCGTGCGCGTGGACGTCCCCGGCGGGCCGTTCGACGTGAACGTATTGTGCCTGGGAACGGTGGAGGAACGGGCGCGCATGGGCCGGGAGGTGCTGCGCTGGGAAGTCGAGTGCGCCGAAGCGATTGGCGATGACCGGGTGCCGGCGATCCATGTGAATACCGGAACCGAGGTGTTCGCGGCGGCCTACGGCTCGCCGGTGCACCGGGCAGAGGATGCGATGCCGTTCGCCATGCCAGCGGTCCGGTCCGCTGAAGAGGCCGGCCGGCTGGCCGAGCCAGACTTGTTCGGCGGGCCGCTCGGGCAGTTGTTCGCGCTGGCGGACCGGTTGGTCGAACTGTGCGGAGCCGACTACCCGCTGCGCATCAGCGACATCCAGAGCCCCTTCGACATTGGCGCCCTGATCTGGCAGAAGGAGCTCTATTTCCGTGCGCTGGTCGACGAGCCGGAGGCAGTCCACCGTCTGCTGGCGAAGATCACGCGCACGGTAGCGGACTACGTGCACGCCTTCTGCAGCCGCTACCCGGATGTCTGCATCGTGCATTATCCCCTCGTCTGGATGCCGGCCGAGTACGGTATCTGCCTCTCCGAAGACGACTGCGGCTCCATCTCGGCCCGGCACTTCGAGCGATTCGCACTGCCCTACTTGCAGCAGCTGGCGGCTGAGTTCGGCGGCATCTCACTGCATTGCTGCGCGGCAGGCCAGCACCAGTGGGACAATTTCTCCAAGCTGCCGGGCCTCCACTACCTCAACCTCTTCCATCCGCCAACGGACTTGGAATCCTCGATCCGCAAGTTCTCGGGCAAAGCGGTCCTGATCCCCGGTCCCCATGCCTGGTCGTCGGCAGACCCCTGGCTAGGCGGCGTGGTCAGGCCGGGCGGGCAGGCCTTTGCCAGTTACCTCGACTACGTGCGTCACTGCCTCGCACTGGCCCGTCCGGACACGCGCTTCTTCTTTTGCACCGAGGCGCCCACGCTGACCGAAGCGCACGAGTTGTGCCGGGAGATCAAGGCGCTCTGTGGGCGTGCTCTGTCCTGATGGAGAGATCCGTGCCGCTGCCCTTTGCGCTGCCTTGAAATGGCCAGTGCATGAGGCGGCAGCACGGTGCAACCATCTGCGCCACTCTGGTCCCTGCTAAGCCGGTGGCGGGGAGACGTGGCCTCATCATGAAGCGGCACGCCTGCGGGTCGCGGGTCGCGGATCGCTACTTCCCCAGGTATCGATATCGCCCGAGCGTGGCCCACCACCACTCCCCGCCGGCCGAGCGGACGAGCACGCCCTGGTGGCCGAGGGCGAAGAGGGCGTTACCGGTGACGGGATCGACCAGGGCGTCCAGCGGCCGCGGGGGGAAGACGGAAATAGTATTGTCACCCCCGTACGAGTTGGCGTTGTGGCCGCGGGAGTAGGTGGCCTCCTCGGCGTCCGTCAGCGGCCGGAGCGTGAACTCGGCGGTCCAGGTCTGGCCGCCGTCTTGCGAGCGCTCGATGACCTCCTCGGGCAGATAGCGGTACACGATCTGCGGATGATTCGGGTCGGCGACGGGGTTCCTGGACTCGCAGTGCGGGATGAACATAGGGGAGGCGTCCAGGGTGGCCTGAGCGGCCGCAGCCAGGGTCGAAGTTAGCGCTTCGCTCGCCGGCGGCGCCTGGTCCGGGGACGGTACGACGGTAGAAGTTAGTGCGGCGCTCGCGAGCCCCGCCAGCCTCGTCAGCCTCGTCAGCCTCGTCAGCCTCGTCAGCCTTGTCACCGTCCTGACCCTCGTGGCCCCCGTCACCCTCGTCAGCGGCGCCGGCCGGCTGAGGGAGACCAGGCGCGGCGCGGTCCGCCCGGCGATGGGGATGGCTTCGATCGGCGTGGTGGGAGTTGGGGTGGGGCGGACGGGCGTCCAGGTCGGCGCGGGCGTCGGAGTGGGCGCGAGGTCCCAGGTGAGGCCGCCATCATGGCTGATATAGTCCTGTGTCCCTGTGCGGGCGATGAGCGCGCCATTCTGCTCGGCGAGGCAGTAGACCCCCGGATCGCCGCGCGGCTGGGGGCTGTCGGCCATGGTAAGGATCACGCAGAGCGGGATGGTCAGCCAGGCCATGTAGCGGCCGGCGAGGGGCCTGGATCGCAGGCCGGCAGGCGGCCGGATCGGCTGCCGCGCGCGCCGTAGCGGGGCGGCTGCAGGGCCGAGCCTGCCGGTCGTCCAGAGCCGCCAGGCGGGCAGCAGTGCGAGCAGGGCGATCAGGTCGGACGGGTCACGTCGCCAGGCGACCGGGAAGCCGAAAAGGGCGCCGGCGGCGGCGTTGACGAGCGCGTTGGCGGCCGGGTTGATCTTGGCGAGCGCGAAGATGGCGCCGATCAGGGCGAAGCCGGCTGCGCCGCCCAGTTGCCAGGGCGTGAGGAGCACCCCGTGCGGTCGACGCTCCCATGCCCGGCGCAGTCCATCGGCCGGCAGGCTGCACAGGATGGCGGCCACCAGGGAGGCAGCGAACAGCCAGGCGAAGTCGCCCAGTTTCCCGGTGAACCAGGAAGGCCAGGTGCGACGCAGGACGAAGTCGTTGAGGGCCAGGACGGCCAGCGCGGCCAGGAGCGCGGGATGCGCCAGGACGCGCAGGTGCCGTTCGTGGCGGTTGATGGGCATGATGGATGGTCTCCTCTGCGATGGGCCCAGGCAGCTCGGTGGGATTCTTCTCCGGTTATTTGTACCACTTTTGGGGCGCGTGCGCAAGACCGCGCGCCTGGGGCGCGGGGGTGGGCGGAACCTCACGCTAGAAGGGTGAGCTACGAACGAGCGACGAACGAGCTACCAACAAGCGACGCACGGGGTCGGCACGTTCGCCGGGTCAGGGCGCGAACACGGCGTCGGCGATCAAGCGGGCGAAGTCCTTGGCGCCGTCCTCGCGCAGATGGATGCCGTCGCCCCAGAACCAATCGGGGTGGCTGAGGCTGTCGCTGCGCCAGTCGAGGAGCATGGCGTTCGGATAGCGCTTGACGTTGGTTTCCAGCATCTGGTTGTCGTAGCTTTCCCACTCACGCGGCACCTTGACGGTGAGAAAGATCACGCGCTTGCGATCGGCCAGCTCGGCCATGACCTGATCGAGCATCTCGGCCGTGAAGAGACCATTACCCCCCGTGTGGATCACGACGACATCGCGCAGCGTGCCCGCCTTCCTGTGCGCCTGCAGCACTTCGGCGACGTGCCAAGGCAAGCGCCCGATGTCGGCATCAATCTCAATTCCCGGCATGGCCGCGAGCAACTGCACGGCCGCGCCGCGCATGACGGAATCGCCGATGGCGGTAATGCGGAGGGTGGCGGTGGTCGAGGTAAGCGGGGCCTGAACGGCAGCGCCGGGCGGCAGCGGCGAGGTGAAGGGCGCGGGCGACGCCAACGTGAGCGTGACAGGCTGACCTGGGATGGCGGCAGCCGGGCTACCCGGCGCAGCCGTGATGACGGCGGTGGTCGTCATGGCGGCGGAACCGGCCGGCAGCGGGGATGCCACCGCGGCCGTGACGCCGGCGGTGGTCGTGATGGCGGCGGAACCGGCCGGCAGCCGGGATGCCGCCGCGGCCAGCAGCGCGCTCGGAGGCAGCTCCAGCGCGATGGGGCGCAGCCCTGACGGCCAGCCGGCGTGCGGCGCGCCGGCCAGGGGGCGCTCGACCGTCACCGGTGCCGGCGTGGCCACGGGCGGCGCGGCGACGGCGGCCGCTTCGGGGGTGGCGCCCTGGGCGAGGGCGACGGCGGGCTCCGCAGCGGATGCGGCTTGCGCGCCGGAGCTGGGCGGATCGGCGACGGCCGGGGCACCGACCAGTGGGGCACTGGGCAGCGGCGCTGCCAGGGCAAGCAGGTAGTCCGGGGGCGGCGGCGGTTGGGCGCTGACGACGGAGTTGCCCAGCACGGCGCAGAAGGCGAGCAGCAGGGCGGCGGCCGTCGCCCACTGGATCGTCAGGTGGGTGCGCCGTGCGCCGCTGGCCTCACGCCAACTCCGCCAGGCCCGCCCGAGGATGCCCCTGCGCACGGGCATTTCGATCAGGCGGTATGAGAACTCGACGACGACCAGGGTGATGGCCATGCGCAGACCGAAGAGCGGCAGGCCGTCAAGTTGCAGGTCGAGCTGCGGGCGGGTGAGCTGAAACACCGGCCAGTGCCAGAGGTAGAGGCCGTAGGAACGCAGGCCGAGCCAGCGCAGGGGGCCCCAGCCGAGCAGCCGGGGGAGCACGCGGGCGCGCGTGTCGACGGACGCCAGGATGACGACGGCGGTGGCCAGCGAGACCAACCCGAAGCCGCCCAGGTAGAGGAAGGACTGGAACTCGTTGAGGCCGAAGAAGGCGGCAAACAGGCCGGCCAGCGCGAGCAAGCCCCCGACGTCGAGCAGCAGTGGAACCAGAGTGCGGGGACGCGAGATGCGGGCCGGGTCGGTCGCTTCAGCAGGAGAGGCGGGCTCGACGCCCTGCCCGGCTGCGAGGGCGGGCGACAGCGCAGGCGAGGCGCCCGGTGTCGCCTCGGGCGCCGATTCGGCCTCGGGGCCGGGGGGCAGGGCCGGCGCCGGTTCGTCTCCGGCGCTCACGGCGGGCAGGCTGCCGTCGGGGGCGGCGGCCGCCTGAACCTCAACGCCGTCGGGCGTCGTCGGCAAGCTGCCTGTGGGCAGGGCGGCCGGCTGAATCTGATCGCCGTCGGGCGTCGCCGCCGAGCTGCCTGTCGGGAGGGCGGACGGTTGAACCTCATCGCCGTCGGGCGTGGCCGGCAAGCTGCCGGTGGGCAGGGCGGACGGCTGAACCTCATCGCCGGGCGTCGCCGGAAAGGTGTCGCTGGGAACGGCGGCCCTCAGAAGGGCGGCCGGCAAGAGCTCGGCTTCGACAGGTGCGGCGGTGGCCGACCCTGCAGCGGTATCTTCGGCAGACGAAGCGATCGGCAGTGTCTCGGCATCGACACGAGCCGCGCCCATGCTCTTTGCGGAGGCGTCCGCATCAGACGACGTGCGCGGTGGAAGCTCGCCTCCGGCCGGCGCTGCCGGAATACGGTCTGCGGCAGCGTCTGCGAGAGGCGAAGTGCTCGGCAGAACCTGGGCGCCGGCCGGGCCTACGTCGAGAGCACCTGCCGAAGACGTGTCTGCTGAAGATGGCCCAGCGGCGGCGGATGGTCCCGCCAGCCCGTCGAGCGCGGGCAGCGACGCCGGAGACAGCCTGAGGCTGGCCAGCGGACGCCGTGGCATGTCGATCGCGGGAAAGGCCGCCGGCGAAGCCCCGGCGCCGGCGGGCGCTTTTGGCGCCAGGCTTCCCAGAGCGAAGGGTGCGGCCGGCGGTGGCTCGGCAGCGGCAGGCACGGCGGGCGGAGTGTCGACCAGGGGGGGTGTCGTCAATTCTGCATCCTTGCTGGCCGGCGGCGTCGCCGGCGCTTCTGTGTCGAGGGGCGGTCCGGATGGCGGGGTCCCCGCCGCAGGGTCCGTCGCGCCGGCTGCCGGCTCGAGCAGCACCGCCGGGGCGACGGTTCCTGCCTTAGCGCCCAGGCGGGCACGCACGGGCGCCCAGAGCAATGCCAGGACGGCGCCGATCAGCAAGCCGGCCGCGCGCGTGTCCGTGCCATAGTAGGGGCGCGATGGATCGGTCAGCGGCTGGTAGAGCGCGGCCATCAGCAGGCTGGAGGCGATGGCGCCGGCCCCAATCAGGAGCAGGGCGGTGCGGCGGCGTCGTGCGGCGCCCGACCTGCGGTTGAGGAGCATCAGCCCGCTGAAGATCAGGGGCCATACCAGGTAGAACTGCTCCTCGACCGCGAGCGACCACAGGTGGCGCAGCAGCGGCGGCCGCCCGACGGCCTCGAAGTACGACTGGTGGCTGAAGATCAGGTACCAGTTGCTGATGTAGACCGCGGCCGCGCCGGCGTCGCGCCGCAGGCCGGCGACCTCGCCCGGCAGGAAGATGACGCTATAGGTCAGAACGCCCAGTAGCAGCAGGAAGAGGGCCGGCAGCAGACGGCGGGCGCGCCGCAGCCAGAAGGCTTTGAAGTTCAGCCGGCCGTCGCGCTCCCATTCGGCGTAGAGGAGTGAGGTGATCAGGAAACCGCTGATCACGAAGAAGCACTCGACACCCAGGAAGCCACCGGGCAGCCAGGGCGGCAGATTGGCGTGGTAGAAGATCACCGCCAGGACGGCGAGGGCCCGCAGGCCGTCGAGCGCGGGCATGTACGAGCCGGCCGACGAGGCAGCAGGCGACGCAGGACGCCGGGCACGCGCGAAGGAGCCGGACAGGCTGCGTCCAGCTTTCGCTGCGGCGGTTGGGTTGAGATCGATGGGCGCGCTGGCCATGAATGGCACCTCGATACCGGGTTGTCGTCGCGTACTTTAACGCCGGGAGCCGGTGTGGTGTTCCGCTAAACTTGCCACCGGCATTATACAGCAGAACCGGCGTTGGGGTATTTTCGGGGCAGCGACATCTCTTGGAGTACCTTCTTCCCGGCCGGAGGAGTATAATCAGGCGTGTGACGGAAATCCCAAGCGCCGGAGTGCGATCTGGCGCAATCGTCTGCCAGGCCGGAGGTAGTCGCATGAACGAGAGGACTCGCCTCGATTTTCTGGACACGCTGCGGGTGTTCATCATCCTGCTGGTGATCGGGCTGCACACTGCCCTGGCCTACGCCAGCCCGCACTTCGCCAACTGGGCTTATAACCCGCAGGGCAGCGCCAACTTCTGGATCATCAACTTCGTCATCGAAAGCGGCGTGCTGATGCCGATCATGTTCTTCATCTCGGGCTACTTCATCCTGCCCTCGGCGGCCAAGCGCAGCCCCTGGCAGTTCATGAAGGGCAAGCTCATCAGGCTCGGCCTCCCGTTCGCGCTGGTCTCGCTCGTGCTCTACCTGGGGGTGGTCGGGCGGACGGCGGGCGAGCCGGCTGCCGTGTACGGCAAGCTGCTGATCAACTCTTTTTGCCTGCGTCGAGGTGCTGTCGGCCCTGATGGCGTCGCTGGCCCTCTTCCAGAGGCTGCAGCGCGGCGCGCAGTGGTTCCTGGGCCAGGTCGCGAGCCTGAGCTACAGCGCCTACGTGGTGCATCTCAACATCGTGTTTGGGGTCGTTTACCTGATGCGGGGCGCGGTCCTGCCGCTGTACCTTAAGTACACGCTACAATTGGTGGCGATCGTGGTGCTCACCTGGGCAGTGGCCCTGATCTGGCGACAACGGACGAGGGCCGTCAGGGCGTTGGCGCGTCCAGCGCGGGGGATGCTCGGGAGAAGGGCGGCGGTCCGTTAGTCGAAGGGTTGGGTGGAGGTAACCCCAGTGCCCGGAGCCGGAGCCAGGACCGCTTGCTGTGCCCGAGCGCGGCCCCGGGCACGCACCTTCCCGCCTACCAACCCTTTTAGTTTCAACGTTGTCGCGGGCCCGCGCTCAGGCCAGGCCGGCCTCTTGCTCGAGCTTGCCGGCGAGCGCGAGGTACTTCTCGTGCACACCCTCCCCCGTCTCCTCGTGCTCCACGTGCTCGAACCCTTCCATCACAGCCGCTTGCTCCCCGGTGGGGATGACCTCCCCGGCCATGGGGAAGAGCACGCCGTCCTCCTTCGAGATGTGGCCGCGGAGCAGTTGGACGTAACCCTGGGCGTTGGCGACCACGGCCTGGCGGGCGCCGACCAGGTCAGGCGACGGGCCGGCGGACGGGTCGGGAGATTGCCCAGTGGCCGGGCTGAGGCGTTCGAGGCTGGTCGCGGCCTCGCGCAGCCGGCGGATGTAGGCGCGGCCCTGCTCGTGCTCGGCGAGCATGACGGCGACGGGGCCGCTCTGCTGAGAGAGGCCGTGGGCAGCCAGGGCCGGAAAGAGGACGCCCTCTTCTTTTCGATGGTGGCAGCCGTCGGCGAAGCCCTTGACGAAGCCGGCGGCGTCGAGGAAGAAGCCCGGACGCACGTCTTCGCCCCGTTCGAGGCGTGTGGCGGCCGTTTCGAGGGACGTTAGCACGCGTTCGATGACGCGGTGTTCTGACATCAGGATATCGGTGGCCTGCATGGTAATCCTCCCATTCACAACGCTTGGTCTCCGGGGCCGGCTCGACCGGCCGCCACGGGAGACCCAGATCACAATTCGAATGGTCGGATTGTAGCGCGCCCGGCTGGGGAAGTCAGCGACTTTTGTCTCGCCTGGCGGCGCGCGGGTTCCGGACGCGGCGGTACCGGGTAAGGGATCAGTCGAGCGGAAGTGCCCGGGCCACCCGCTCAGGAGCGGCAGAGTGCGGCCCAGTCGTCGATGGCGGCGCGCTGGGGACTGGTGGGTCGAATGAAGGGACGGACGCGGCGGATCTGGGTCCAGGCTTCGTCAGGGCTGAGGCCCTGGGCCACCAGGTAGGCGGCCACCATCGTGGCCGCCCGGCCCATGCCGGCCTTGCAGTGCACGTAGACGCCGCCACCCTCAGCCACCTGCTCCCGAATGAAGGCGACCCCCTGGCGGAACTGCTCCGGTGTCGGCGACTCGTCGTCGACGGTCGGCAGCCGCAAGTACTGCCGGGGCGCAATGCCGGCCTCCCGGTCGCAGTACTCGCTGCGCATGTTGAGGACGCTGGTCACGCCGGCGGCCTGCAGGCGCCGCCAGCCCTGCCTGCGGTACTGACCGCCGAGGACGAGACCTGGGCCGACGCGGCTCGCCTTCAGGCGGGGCGCCCCCGTCGTGATGCGCACCGTGTGTTCCAGCAGCCACAGAAGCGTCACCCGAACACCATGCTCGCGCAGGCGGCTGCGGACCAGCCGGCCGTTCTTGCGGATCCTCGCTTGCCACTCACTCACGCTTTAGCTCCTCGCGAAGAGAGATTAAAGAGATTGCCGCGGATTTCGCAGAATTGTTGCACAAAGTCCCGGTCTCCAGCGTACCCCTGGCTACAAATCAAGGGGGAAATATCGGCACGAATGTCATACAAATCACATAACAGCCGCCCGAAATGTCATATAAATCACACGAATGGCGGTAGGTTCTGTGCAGCAAAGGATGGTCTTCCTACTCATGCAAACTGCACCGGTAGATCTCCGATACGAAGCTCTTCGAACTCTTCGTCCTGAGTTTTTCAGCCTTGATCGGTCCCTGGTCAGTTCGTCCAACGACGGTGTTGCGGGTCAGCCAAGCTCGTGGCTTGTTTGAGGGTCACAATAGAATACTACCTGATCAAAGATTGCTGGGGAGGGTGGATGACATGGTCCCGGTAGAAATGGATTTCGCAAGGCGAGAGCAACTTCATACAAGCTCGCGTCAGGAGACGGAGAACGACATGGGATCAGCGGGACGAATTGCTCTCCGCGTGGCTGTGACGTTCGGCTGCGCGGCCGTTGCATGGGCATTGGTTTTCCATCGCCTCGAAACGCACCCCGTTTTCAGGGCCGAGAATTACGACTACATCCTGGACCTGGGGTTCGCGATCGTGACCGCCAGCTTGCTGTACGTGGTCGTATCTCGCGAACTGCTCGCGCGAGCGGTGGCGCAGCAGGCAGCCGTGGCCGAGGTGTGGCACGCGGCCAGGAAAAACCTCGAAACCCGCGTCGCCGAGCGGACCGACGAGCTGGAGAGAGCCAATGCCCAATTGCAGGCCGAGATCGGCGAGAGAACGCGGGCCGAGCAGGAATTGACGCGGCTGCTAGATCTGTCGTGCCAGGTGGCCTCGACGCTCGATCTGCGCCAACTGCTGACGTTGATCCTGGAACACGTCGAGCGGACGATCGGCTATACCAGCGCCAGCATCTGGCGGTATGACGGCGAGACGCGCGTGGCTATTGCTTACCAGGGAAAGATTCCGAGCAACCTGGTGCTAGAGGATGCGACGGCGACGTCAGAACTGCCGGGTGAGAAGATGGTGGTGGACGAACAGTGTCCGGTGATCATCCCAGATCTGCTGGATGAGAGCGAGCAGGCACGCGCCTATCGGGAGCTGGCGTCCCAGCGCCTGCTGGGCGCGAATCCCTTCAGCCGCTCCTGGATGGGGGTACCGCTGGTAATCGAAGGTCGCACGACCGGCATGATGCGGCTCGATCATGATATACCGGATTATTTCACCCCGCACCATGCCCGGTTGATGACGATCATAGCCAACCTGGCTGCGGTGGCGATCCAAAACGCGATGGCATATGAGGAGGCGCAGCGCGCGGCGGTGGTGAACGAGCGCGCCCGCCTGGCACGCGACCTGCACGACTCGATCATCCAGGCAGTCTACGCCATCACCTGGAACATGCGGACGGCGCACCAGGTCCTGCCGACCAATGCGGACCGGGCCGGCAAACTGATGGAGCAGGCATTGGATACGGCGAGGACCTGCCTGCTCGATCTCCGATCGCTGGTGTTTGAGCTGCGCCCTGAACTGCTTGAGCAATATGGCCTGACCGGGTTGCTGGCCCGGCACGTAGAGAGCGTGCAGGGACGAGGGCCATTGGACTTCAACCTGGAGATTGGTGGGGAGCCAGAGCTGCCGCTGGGGTCCAAGGAGGCCCTGTATCGCATCGCCCAGGAAGCGCTGCAAAATGCTGTCAAGCATTCGGGGGCGCAGCAGGTTACGCTGCGCTTGCAGCAGGACTTGACCCAGGTGTTCCTGGAAGTGAAAGACGATGGCGTGGGTTTCGATCCGATGATCCCGTCCCCGGGCCAGCTCGGGTTACTCTCGATGCGGGAGCGCGCCGCCAAGCTGGGCGGCAAGCTGGAGATCGTAAGCGGCTACGGACACGGGACACAGGTGCAGATTCAGGTCCCGCTGCCACGTGCGCGTGCCGCAGCCTAGGACTTAGTTATCGGTGCGAAAGCCGGTCGCAGAGCGGGCGCTTGCGGGCGTTTCGGACGGTTCGGCGCCACAACGTAAGATTGGAAGAGCCCGCCGGTTTCGGCCCGCTCACCAACTGAGAGTGAAGGACTTATGGAGCGCGTCACTATACTTATCGCGGACGACCACGCAGTGGTCCGCCAGGGACTGAGGGCATTCCTGGAGCTGGATCCTGCCTTCGAGGTAGTCGGCGAGGCCTGCGACGGGGGTGAGGCGATCATGCTGGCAAGGGAGCTGCTTCCCGACGTCGTGCTGATGGACCTGGTGATGCCAGAGGTCGGTGGCCTGGAGGCCATCAGCGCCATCCGGAGGGAGCTGCCCAATACCGAGGTGATCGCCCTGACCAGCTATCTGGAGGACGGCGTCGTGCAACAAGCGATGCAGGCGGGGGCGATGGGCTACTTGCTCAAGGATGTGGAGGCGCCGGAACTGCGCCAGGCGATCAGGGCAGCCGCCGCCGGCCAGGTGCAGCTCTCGCCGAGAGCGGTCGCGAAACTGCTGAAGACGTTCGACCCCATGCAGTCTCGCGAGGCGCTCACGCCACGCGAGACTGACGTACTGCGTCTTCTGGCGCGCGGCCAATCGAACAAGGAGATCGCCCAATCGCTGACGATCAGCGAGACGACGGCCAAGACTCACGTCAGAAGCATTCTGTCGAAGCTTGGCGTCGCGAGCCGCCTGCAGGCCACGCTTTACGCCATTCGCAGCGGGATAGTCTAGCGCTGGGCCCGCCTCGCAGTGACGATCAGGGCCCGCTCGGATTCACCATGGCCGGCAGGTCTACGGCCGACCCTCAGGCCCCCCTGGTACGCTGAGTGGCGCCTGCCGCTCAAACGAGGTTGCGGCGAGTGCGGCATCTTCCGGGCCGCGCTGGCCGGCTCGTGCGCCGCTCCCGTGTCACGCTTCCCTTTGTCATGCCGCTCTCTGTTATGCTTGCCCTCTGTCATGCCGCTCTCTGTTATGCTTGCCCCGCTGCTGCGCTCTACTCCTTTCGGATGAGACCGGTCTGACCCTAATTGAGTAGCCAGGATCACCCCTCGTGGCTGATGCGTCCCCGGCCAAGTTCGGCTATAGTCGCCCCAACATTAAACCTCACAATTATACGTTAAATGCTGTTAATGCAATCGGCATATGCAACGAGACCTGCGCCGTCGCCGATTCCACAGTCGCCACGCAGCGCCCCAGAATCTGCCAGCGTCGGGTTCCGCGACCGACGGGCGCCAGTGGCCGTAGATGTGAGCTCTCAAGCATCAGGGAGGTAGTAATGTTCCAGCAGTTAGAAACAGTTGGCGCTCGCACGGCGCAAGCAGCCGAACGCCTGTCGCTCCCCGGCGCCGGCTTCGACGACGTTCGCGAACTCGTCGAGGGACACCGCACCCCGCCGGCGGTGTCAATTGTCGTCCCGACCCGAAACGAAGCGGGGAATGTCGCAGACCTCGTGCAGCGGATCGAGGCCGCGGTGATCGAGAGACCGATCGAAATCATATTCGTGGATGACAGCGACGACGGTACACCGGAGGCGATCCGGGTCGCCGGCGAGCTGGCGAGCATATCGGTTCGCATGGTCCACCGGGCGCCGGGTCAGCGTCACGACGGATTGGGCGGCGCGGTGCTCGAGGGGTTCGCGGCGGCGGAGTCAGAATGGGTCTGCGTCATGGACGCCGATCTGCAGCACCCGCCGGAGGTATTGCCACGACTGCTTGCCCGGGCAAGCGAAACGAGCGCCGACCTGGTCGTGGCCAGCCGTTACTCCGACTCGGGGAGCGTGGGCGCCTTTGGCCCCGTGCGCGAGGCCGTCTCGCATCTGTCGACGACGGCTGCGCGGGTGATGTTTCCTGCCCGGCTGAAGGGCGTCAGCGACCCGATGAGCGGCTTCTTCCTGGTGCGCAAGGGCGCGATCGATTTGCTCCAATTGCGGCCGCGCGGTTTCAAGATCCTGTTGGAGATCATTGTGCGCAACCCCGGCCTGCGTGTGGCCGAGGTCGGTTTTCAGTTCGGCGAGCGTCTTGCCGGAACGAGCAAGGCTTCGCTCAGGGAGGGTGCGCGCTATTTCTCGCATCTGTGGCACCTGCGCTTCGGCGAGGACTGGATGCGTTTCGTGCGCTTCGGCCTGACCGGCATCTCGGGGTTGGGGGTCAACACCGCGCTGATGGCCCTGGCGACCGAGGTCTTCGGCCTGCACTACCTGATCTCTGCGGCCCTGGCAACGCAAGGCTCGACCGCCTGGAATTTCGGCCTGACGGAAACCTGGGTCTTCGGCTCGCGCAACGGATCGCAGGGCCGCTTTGCCCGCCTGGTCCAGTTCTGGTTGATGAACAACGCGGCCCTGGCCGTGCGGGGACCGATCTTGTACGCCCTGACGTCTCTGCTGGGGGTCAACTACCTCATCTCGAACCTGATCACGCTTGTGATAGTGATGCTGGCGCGCTTCGCCGTCTCGGATCGCTTGATCTGGAAGGAGCGCGACACCGCCGCCAGCCGGACGGCCCGCTACAGCTACGACATTCACGGCGTCATCAGCGTGACGTCGCCGGTCGCCTTGCCCGAACTGACGCCGTTCCGCTCCCAGCGCAGCATCGCCGATCCGACGATCAGGGTGCGCCTGGGCAATGTGGGCCGGGCGGGCCGGCAGAACGCCGGAGCCGGGCGCGATCACGTCCACTACGACGAGCATCTCGGCCCGCTGGGCTTTGGCATCGACGTCATGCTCGGCGATACCATCGAGGTCCTGGCTACGCCAATCCTCAGGTTCTCGCCGCACGTTCTGTACACCAACGTGGTCGAGCCTATCCTGCGCTGGACTTTCGTGAAGAAGGGCTATGCCCTTGTGCACGGCGCTTGCATCGCCTTCGGGGACGAGGCCTTCCTGGTCACGGCGCGCACTGACACGGGCAAGACGACGACGGTGCTGCGCATCCTGGCTCATCCGCACACGCCCGAGACGGCGGGGGCCTTTCTCTCCGACGACCTGACCCTGCTCAGCCCGGATGGCAAGGTGATGACCTATCCGAAGCCGATGACGATCAGCCACCACACCGTGAAAGCGGTGAATGCACGCACGCTGACTTTGCCCGAGCGGTTGGCGCTCCTGGTGCAGAGCCGGGTTCACTCCCGTGACGGGCGCCGGTTTGCGATGTGGTTGACCAAGCACACGCTGCCGGTGGCGACCATCAACACCTACATGCAGTTGGTGATCCCGCCGCCCAAGTATGCGGTGCAGCGCCTGATCCCGTCGGTGAAGGCCGCTCGCTCGGCCCAGTTGGCCGGTCTGTTCGTGATTCAGCGCGGCGGCGTCGGCCAAGTGCATCTCACGGGCTGCGAAGCGCTCGACACCCTGATGAAGAACTGCGACGATGCCTATGGCTTCCCGCCGTATCACACCATCGCCGGTTCACTGTACGAGCGTGAGGGCCAAGATTTGCGCATCGCAGAGCGGAGCATTGTCGGCCAGGCCCTGTATGGCCGGCGGGCGACCCTGGTCCGTAGCAACACCATGGACTGGTCTGACCGTATCCAGACTATGGTGACCGGAGAGCCGACGCCCGAGCAGTCGCCCGTTCCGGTAATGGGCGAATGCGGCGAGGTGATCGCCATGCCGGCGATGGCCTGATCGGTCGGGAGCCAACAGGGAGGCTAAAGCAGCGGGATCCGGGAACTCGTGGGTGGGCGGCGAGTTCCCGGATGCCCGGGAATGTCTGGACAAGCCACTTGAGGGTGCATAGTCGCAGGAGTCCAGGGCCGGCGGGTCAGAACCGCGTCGCGATCCTGGTTTTTGCACGCCTGTAGATTTTGGCCGGATTGAGTGTCGATTGGCGTATCGTACAGAGTAAGGGAGTTGTGTGACGTCCATGAAGGAACCGACGATGCAAGTGCCGCCGTTCAGCCAGCCGGCAGCCGCGGGGATCGTCCCGAGGCTCGAAGTCATTTCCGAGCGGGCGGCAGAAGTCAACCGTTTGTTTGTGCCGATCGGTCTGCTGATTGCCGGGGTCGGGGGAGCCGTCCTGAGACTCTGGCAAGTCAATGCGTTGGGGTTCAACTCCGACGAGGCAGTCTACGCCGGGCAGGCGGCTGCCATCGCCGGGCAGTCGGCGCTCGCGCCGTTCTTCCCCCTGTTTCGTGCCCACCCCTTGATCTTCCAGTTCATCCTGGCTCTCGGCCTCGAATTCGTGAGCGTCGAGCACCTGGACCTCCTGGCCCGCCTGCTCGAGGTGGGGTTGGGGCTGATCACCGTCGTGCTCGCCTACCGCATCGGCAGCCTGATGTATGGGCGGGTCGTCGGCGTGATCGCGGCCGTCTTCATGGCGTTCATGCCCTATCACGTGGTGGTCACCCGGCAGGCGCTGCTGGATGGTCCCATGACGCTGCTCTCCACGCTGACGCTCTACTGCATGGCCCGTTTCGGCGCGGGGAAGCGGCCCAGCTGGCTATACGCCGCCAGCGTCGCCATGGGCCTGACCATTCTCACGAAGGAGACTGCCGTCCTGCTGATCGGCGGGATCTACATCTTCCTGGCGCTTTGCCCGGAGGTCGGCGTACGCGTGCGTGACCTGGTGGTGTCGATCGGCATCATGCTCGGCCTGTCGGCGCTTTATCCGCTGACGCCGATGCTGGCCGGCGGCGGCAGCGGGCAGAAAGCCGGCAACTACCTGGTGTGGCAGCTTTTCCGGCGTCCCAATCACGACTGGCTGTTCTACCCGACGGTGGTGCCAGTCGCCATCGGTCCCTTGATCGTGCTGGCGGCCCTGGCCGGGCTGTGGCTTTTGCGGCGCGAGACGAGCTGGCGCGAGAAGCTGCTGGTGGGCTGGATAGTCGTGCCGGCGGTGTTCTTTGAGCTCTGGCCCGTCAAAGGCTTCCAGTACTTGCTGCCGATCGCGCCTGCCTTCGCGATCCTGGCCGCGCGGGCGATTGCCCGTCTGCGCACCGGCATCCCCACGTTGAGGCGCGTGAGCTGGCTGCGAACCTCCTGGCCGGGATCGATAGTGGGAGTGGCGGTGGCGCTCTCGCTCTTGATCCCGAGCTGGCAGCAGATTCAGCCCTCTACCCTGGCTACATTTCTGGCCGGATCGGGGGGGATTCCCGGAGGTCGCGAAGCCGGTGCGTGGGTGCGCGCCAACACGCCTCTGGGCGCCCAGTTTCTGACGCTCGGGCCGTCCATGGCCAATATCATCGGATTCTATGGGCGTCGAAAGGCGTATGGCCTTTCGATCAGCAGTAACCCGCTGCACCGCAACCCGTCCTACGACCCGTTGAGAAATCCGGACTTCGAGTTCCGCACCGGCGGCGTCACCTACGCCGTGTGGGACTCATTTTCTGCCAACCGGTCTGCATTCTTCTCAGACGGCCTCAACCGGCTGGTGAAGCGCTACAACGGACGTGTCGTGCACATGGAAACGGTGCCGGTCAAGACGGCGGACGGCAAGGTAACGGAGAAGCCGGTCATCATCATTTACGAGGTGCATCCATGACGCGTCTGCGCGCTGCCCGCTCTGCGTCCAATCTGCTGCTGGCGCTGATCTCCGCGATCACGATGGCGAATTGCGCTGCCTTCGCGCCAGGACCCGACGAGACGACCACGCCGATCAAGCACGTGGTGATGCTATTGCAGGAGAACCATTCCTTCGACAACTACTTCGGCACTTACCCCGGCGCGGATGGATTGCCGGAAGACGTCTGCATGCCCAAGTCGCCAACCGACACTTCGGCCGGCGACTGCACGCGGCCTTTTCACATCGGCGACTCTAGTGTGGGGGTTTCCGACCCGGATCACAGCGACAACACATTTCGCCTGCAGTACAACGGCGGGCAGATGAACGGGTTCATCAGCGCCCTCGACAAGCGCAACCAGGACGGGCGCATGGCGATGGGTTACTACGACGAGCGGGACCTGCCCTATTACTGGAACCTGGCCGACCGCTATGTCCTGTTCGACCGCTTCTTCAGCTCGGCCGGAGGAGGCAGCCTGATCAACCACATGTACTGGGTCAGTGCTGCGCCGGGAGAGACGCTTCAGCAGGGCATGACGGTCGGGAACGCACCAACGATCTTCGATCGGCTGGAAGCGCAACACATATCCTGGAAGTTCTACATCCAGAACTACGAGCCCACGCTAAACTACCGCACGGTCGACCAATTCCCGGGCAACCGGGCCTCGCAGGTCGTCTGGGCGCCCCTGTTGTCCATGGACCGCTTCATCGACGATCCGGTGCTGGCGAGCCACATCGTCGACCTCAGCCAGTTCTACACCGATCTGCAAAACGGCACCCTGCCGGCGGTGGCCTACATCGCGCCTTCGGGACCGAGCGAGCACCCGCCGTCCAGCGTTGTATCGGGACAGCGCTTCGTGCGCACCCTGATCCAGGCCCTGATGCGCAGTGACGCCTGGCCGACCTCGGCCTTCATGCTCGCCTACGACGATTGGGGTGGCTGGTACGACCACGTCGCGCCGCCGCAGGTCGACGAGAATGGTTACGGCTTCCGGGTGCCGGCGTTCCTCGTCAGCCCCTACGCCAGGCAAGGCTATATCGATCACACGCAGCTCGACTTCACGTCTGTCCTCAAGTTCATCGAGGACAACTGGCGCCTGGCGCCCCTGGCCAGCCGCGATGCGCAGGCCAACAGCATCGTCGGGGCCTTCGATTTCACCCAGGAAGCACGGCGGGCCGAGTACATTCCCTGGGACCGTGGCCCGACGGCGCCGGCTTCGCCCCGGCGCAACGTGATCTACCTGGCCTACGGCACGGCTGCCGGCCTGATGGGACTGCTGCTGGCCGGCGCCGTGGTGGGGGACGAGGCGTCCCGGCTGGCAAGCCGCTGGCGCTCGGCGCTCAGGCGCCGATTCAGGAGTGACCGATGAAACAGGTGATCCATCGCCGGCCGCTTCTGTCGACCCGCCTGATCGCCGTGGCTGGCGTGATCCTGGCCTGCCTGGTGGCCATGCCAAGAGCGGTGGCTGCTCAGGATGGACCGTTGCCTTCGCGCCTGACGATCCAAGCCCTGGCCCCGATCACGGTGGGAGACAGGGCGACGCTCGCGGTCCAACTGACGACGGCGACAGGCGAACTCGTCGGCGCCCTCGACAACGAGGCGCTGCAACTGTTGATCGATGGTCAGCCCGAGCGGCGGATCCGCACGGATGCCCAGGGCAAGGCCGACATCCCCATTCAGAGCGAGCTGACGGTCGGCAGCCATGCGCTCAAGGTGGTTTACGCCGGCTCGCAGGACCTGGGGCCGGCGGAGGCGGCGAGCCAACTGGTAGTGGTGCCCGCGACCCTCGTCATCCAGACGGTTCCGGCGCTGGCGAACGTCGCCTTCAGCCTTGGCGACCGCTCGTTCTCGTCGGGCCCGGATGGGATCGCCAGGATCTCGGTCGATACCGCCGGCACCTATCCGCTGAAGCTGCTCACACCCAAAATCGAGACGCAAGACACGCGCGCGACCTTCAGCCGCTGGCGCGACGACCAGTTCGATCCGGCCAGGCCGGTGGACATACCGATCGACCAGCCGCTGCAGATCGGCTTCGACGTCAGCCAGCGCATCTCGTGGTCCTACGTCGACCTGGACAACTCTCCGGTCGATCCGGGCAGGGCGACTTCGGTCACGGTCAAGGGCACCCACGGCGTCACCCAGGTCTTCCACGACTATCAACCCGAGTGGCTGCTTGCCAGCCGGACAGTGCGCCTGCAGGGCGGCCTGCAGGTAGCCAAGATCCAGTGGGGCGTGCAGAGCGTGATGGTGGACGGCGCAAACACGGTCAACCAGGGCCAGCAGCGTTTCTACGTCGAACCCGGCGACAACTGGAAGGTCCAGCTCCTGCTCTTCACCGCGCACCTCTCGGCGCAGGATGCCTTGTTCGGCTTCCCGGTCGGCTCGGGCTTCAACCTGGTGTACCCGAACGGCAGCGAGGAGTTCTTCCCGGCCGGGCCCGACGGGACCACCGTTGCCGCCCTGCTGGCTCGCGGCCAGTACGCGGCCGGTGTCGTGCATGCTCCCGGCCTGGCGCCGGCCGCGCCCATCGCCCTGACCCGGGAGCAGGACGTGCAACTGCGCGTGATCAGCTACTTCGACCTGACGGTCTTCATCCTCGTCCTGGGTTCGGTCAGCCTGGGGCTGCTGTTCGTGGGGCGGCCAAGGCTGCTGGCCTGGGTGCCAACGCCGCTGCGGCGGAAGAATGGACGGATGGCGCCGCTCTGGACAACGGGGGTGCTACTGTTGGTGCTCATCGGTGCTCCATCTATCACGGCCAGCTACCTGCTGACGGTCAAGCCGGCCGCCGAGAGGAGCGCGGCCAGCTCACGGCCACACCCGGTCTCGAGCGAGCTTGCCGGCAGCGGAGGCAGCGGACAGAGATCGGGCCCGGGCGGCGTCGCGCCCGGCCTCGAGAAATGGCGCTCCATCGGCAAGCCCGCAGCGCTCGACGGCTCGACGGGATTCGCCGCTGCGGCGGTTCCCGCCTCTCCGCCGGCGGGCCCGCTGGCCGAGAGCGGGACGGCCAGCGGCGACTGGGATCCCTTCGGTTCGTTGACCATCGCCAGGCAGGTGGCGCCGATCACCCGAACTGTGCGCAGCGCGGTCATGGAAGGAGCCGAGGTCCTGTCGGAAGTGATGACGCTGCGCAGTGGGGGCCATCAATGAGCGGTGCTGACGGTGGTTCCCCGTATGCGCCGGGCCGGCGCCCGGGCTACTTGAGCAGGATGGCCGCAGTGGTCCTGGCGGCGGCCTGTCTGGTGATGCTCCCGGCGGCCGCCCCTGTGCGGGCAGCGCCGGCCACTCCCGAGCAGGTGCCGGTACTGGCCTACTACTACATCTGGTACACCACGGGCTCGTGGCAGAGGGCCAAAGCCGACTACCCGCTCTTGGGCCGCTATTCGAGCGATGACCCTGAGATCATGAAGGAGCACATCCGGCTGGCGAAGGCAGCCGGCATCAGCGGGTTCATCGTGAGCTGGAAGAGCACGGATACGCTGAACCGGCGCCTGGTGCAGCTCGCGGCCATCGCCCGCGAGCAAGATTTCAAGCTGCTGATCATCTACGAGGGGCTCGACTTCGAGCGACATCCGCTGCCGGTGGACCGGGTCGCGCGGGACTTTGACTACTTCATCCGGACCTTTGGCAACGGCGCGCCGTTCGACCTCTTCGAGCGGCCGGTCATCATCTGGTCGGGCAGTTGGGAGTTCTCGCCGCAGGCCATAGACGGCGTCACCGCGTCACGGCGCAAGGACCTGCTGATCCTGGCGTCGGAGCGCAATCCGGCTGACTACCAGCGGGTGGCTGCCATGTTCGACGGCGACGCCTACTACTGGTCGTCGGTCAATCCGGCGACCTACCCGGGCTACGAAGGAAAGCTGCAGAGCATGTCGGAGGCAGTGCACAGGCAGGGCGGGCTGTGGATCGCCCCCGCGGCGCCCGGCTTTGACGGAAGGCTGGTCGACCACACAACCGTCGTCGACCGAGCGCAGGGGGCCACGCTGCGACGAGAGTTTGACGCAGCGATGACTTCGTCTCCGGACGCGATCGGATTGATCAGTTGGAATGAGTTCAGCGAGATGTCGCATATCGAGCCGAGCGAACGTTACGGCAATACGGCCCTGGCCGTATTGACCGACATCAACTGGGCCAGCGTTCCCTCGATAGGCGACTTTGACTCCAGCGAACCCGGCGCCACGGAGGTCAGCAAAGGGCGCCTGCTCCTGATCGGCGTGCCGCCGCTGGCCTTCGGCGCGCTGTTCGGCCTGCTCGTCGTGAGGGCCCGTCGCCGCCCGAGGACGCCTCGTGACTAAGGCGGGGCCGCACCACTTCAGCCAGGTGCTGCTGGCGGCGGTGCTGATTGGCGTCATGTTGGCCAGCGCGTCCGGGCTCAGCGCGGCCATCCCTGATCCCGTCGTCGTCGCAGCGGGCGATATAGCCGATTGCCAGAGCGCGGGTGACGAAGCGACGGCGAAGCTGCTGACGGACCCGTCCTGGACCATTCTGACCCTGGGCGACACGGTCTACGAAGCGGGTACGGCGCAGCAGTTCGCCAACTGCTACGCTCCCACCTGGGGCGTCTACAAAGACCGTACGCATCCGGCGGTGGGCAACCATGAGTATCTGACCCGGAAAGCCGGACCGTATTACAGCTACTTCGGGGAAGCAGCCGGCGATCCGGCCAAGGGCTATTACAGCTACGACCTGGGGAGCTGGCACGTGGTGGTACTGAACAGCAACTGCAACAAGATCGGGGGCTGCGACGAGAGCTCGCCTGAGGGCGAGTGGCTGCGCGCCGATCTGGCGGCGCATCCGGCCGCCTGCACGCTGGCCTACTGGCATCACCCGCTGTTCGGCAGCACCGGGAACTTCACGAACAACACCGACGTGCGGCCGCTCTGGCGCATCCTCTACGCGGCCGGCGCGGATCTGGTGCTCAACGGCCACGCCCATAACTACGAGAGGATGGCGCCCGAAGACCCGAATGGCGCGGCGGACCCAACGCGCGGCATTCGGGAGTTCGTCGTGGGCACAGGCGGCAAGTCGCACCAGCGCTTTGGCAAGGACATTGCGGCCAACAGCGAAGTGCGCAACGACGATACGTTCGGCGTTCTCAAGCTAACGCTGCACGCCACGGGGTACGATTGGCAGTTTATCCCGGCGGCGGGCGGAAGCTTTACCGATTCCGGCAGCGCTTCCTGCCACCAGTGAACATGATCGGTTGGTGTTGACCGCCAGGCGGCCGCGGCAGCGACTGCCAAGGCGGGCGGCGGAGGTGTCGGACGGCGCACGACGCGCCGAAAGTGAGGTCCAATGAACGCGATATTCTCTCCACGATGGCGGCGTTGGCTGCTGCCGAGCGCCGCGCTCCTCGTGCTCTGCGCGCTGCTGCTGGCGCTCGTGCCGGCCCATGCGCAGGGTGGGCCGGACCAGGACGGCGACGGCCTGCCGGATGCCTGGGAGACGGCCCATGGCTTGAACCCGCGCATCGGGCACGGCATCAACGGCGCGGCGGGCGACCCCGACCACGACGGGCTGTCGAACATCGACGAATGGGCCAACGGGACCGACCCGCAGAACGCCGATACGGACGGCGACGGGCTGCCGGACCAGTGGGAAGTCGAGAACCTGACCGACCCGCTGCGGGCGGACGGCATCCATGGCGCCAACGGCGACCCCGACGGCGACGGGCTGCTCAACAAGGACGAGATGCGGCTGGGCACGGACCCCCAGAACTGGGACACGGACGGGGACGGCTTGCCCGATGGCTATGAGGTGGTCGAGGGGCTGAGGCCCAGCGACGCCCGCGGACAGAACGGGGCCAGGGGCGTGGCCGCTGGTGGCCGCGAGACCAACCTGGCCAAGTTCCAGCGCTTGAACGAAGACTTTGTGCCGCCGGGACCACCCAACCCGCATCGCTAGCCGTCACACCAGGAGGTGACCCATGACAGCCAACCATCGCCTTGCCGGGCTCAGCCGGCGCCGTCTGTTCGTTGCTCTGTTTGTGCTGCTGTCGATGCTGGTACCGCTCGGGACTGCACAAGCCCAATCGGGCGCGTGCGCGTCGAGCAGCAACGCGGGCTACACCGTCACCGTCTGCATCACGCAGCCGGCCAACGGCGCCACGGTCAGCGGGCTGACCACCGTGACGGCCACGGCCGACATCAGCGGCTCCAGCTCCGGCATCGGCAAGCTGATCTTCTCGCTCGACGGCAGCTACCTGCTGACCGACTTCCAGTCGCCCTACACCTACAGCCTACCCAGCGGCAGTTTTGCCAATGGGACTCATACGCTGTCCGTGTATGCGGCGATGCGCGACGGCTTCAACGCCTCGAGCCCGGACGTTAGCTTGAATTTTGCGAACGGCAGTGCGCCGCCCCCCGGACCGGCCTTCACGCCGGTCGCCCCCGGCCCGCCGCCCGCTGGGCAGTCACTCATCATGTCCGCCGTCGGCGACGGCGCTGGCGGCGAGACCAACGCCGCGCAGGTAACCCAGATGATCGACGGCTGGCACCCCGACGTCTTCCTGTACCTGGGCGACGTGTACGACAAGGGCAGCTACACCGAGTTCTACAACTGGTACGGCCAGACCAACCTCTTCTACGGCCTCTTCCGTAACGTGACGGACCCGGTCATCGGCAACCACGAGTATGAGGGCGGGGTCGCGCCCGGCTACTTTGCCTTCTGGAACAGCATTCCCAACTACTACAGCTACACGGCCGGTGGCTGGCATTTCATCGCCCTCAACTCGACTAGCCAGTTCAACCAGACGGCGCCGGGCACGGGCCAGTACCAGTGGCTGCTCAACGACCTGAGCAGCAACAACTCGGCCTGCACGATCGCCTACTTCCATCACCCGGTGGTCAGCGTCGGGCCGCAGGGCGACACGCCATCCATGGACGCCATCTGGAGCCAACTGGTGCAGGCCGGGGTGGACATCGTGCTGACCGGGCACGACCACGGCTACCAGCGCTGGGTGCCGCTGGACGCGAACCTCAATCCTGACCCGCACGGCACGACCCAGTTTGTGAACGGCGCCGGCGGGCACGCGGTGCAGAACTTCGTGCGCAGCGACCCACGCTTTGTGGTAGGCTTCGGCGATCCCGTCAACAGCTATGGGGCGATGTACTTCAAGCTCAACCCCAAGGGGGCCGAATACCGCTACTACAACACGGCCGGGGAGCTGCTGGACCAGGGCGTGGTCCCCTGCTCGGGTGCGGCGCCGGACACCACGGCCCCGACCACCCCCGGCAACCTGGTGGCCGCGACCTCCGACGGCGGCCAGGTGGGGCTGAGCTGGAACGCGTCCTGGGACGAGACGGGGGTGGCCAGCTATGAGATCTATCGGGATGGGGCGCTGATCGCCTCCGTTGGCGGCGCCGAGACCGGCTACGAGGATGCGAACGTCGACCTCGGCGTGACCTACAACTACCAGGTGGAGGCGGTGGACCCGGGCGGGCTGCACTCGGCCCAGTCGAACACGGCCACGATCACGCGTTCGGCGCAGGCGACGCTGATCTTCAATCCCAGCGCCGATACGTACGTGCGCAGCGATAACCCGACCGGGAACTATGGCAGCGCGAGCTCGCTGCGTGCCGATGCCTCGCCCGACACGCAGAGCTACCTGCGCTTCGACCTGCAGGGTGTGAGCGGGACGGTGACCAGTGCCACGCTGCGGGTGTTCGCCAACAACGGCAGCGGCACGGGCTACCAGGTGTACACCCTGGCCGGCGGCAGTTGGGACGAATCGACCGTCACTTACGCCAGCCGGCCGGCCATCGGCAGCCAGGTCGCCTCGTCTGGGTCGTTCGGCAGCGGTGGCACCTGGACGGAAGCCGACCTGACGTCGTTGATCGGCGGCGACGGCCAGCTCGACCTTGCGCTGACGACCAGCAGTAACACCGCCATCAGCCTGAGCAGTCGCGAGGGCGCGGAGCCACCGCAACTGGTGGTGAATGTCACTTCAGCCAGCGCAACTTCCACGCCGGCGGCGACACCGACGCCGGCGGCAACCGACACACCTGCGCCGACGCCGACCGATACGCCGGCCGCAACATCGACGCCGACAGCAACCGCAACGCCGACGGGCACGGCGGCCGCAACCCCGACGGGCACGGTGGCCGCAACCCCGACGGGCACGGCGGCCGCGACGCCAACGGACACGCCGACACCGACTGCCACGGCAACGCCGACCGCCACGCCAACGCCGACCGCAACCGCGGGACCCGCAACCCTCAGCTTCGCGCCGGTGGCCGACGCCTACGTGGACGGCAGCAAGCCCAGCAACAACTTCGGCACGTCGTTGGCCCTGCGCGAGGACACCTCACCCGACATGCGGAGCTATCTGACGTTTGACGTTCAGGGGCTATCTGCCTCGGTGACGAGTGCCACGTTGAGCCTGTACGCGAACAGTGGATCGAGTGCGGGGTATGAGGTGCACGCGGTGGCCGACAGTACCTGGGCGGAGAACACGATCAATTACAGCAACGCGCCGCCCGTGGACGGCACGGCCGCGGCTGCATCGGGGTCAGTTTGCGGCGGGCTCGTGGGTGGTGGTGGACGTCACGTCGCTGGTGACGGGCGACGGGACAGTCAGCCTGGCGCTGACCGGGATCAACAGCACGGGGATCAACCTGAGCAGCCGTGAGACGGCCAATCCGCCGCAGCTGGTGGTCCAGACGGGGGCCGGCGCGCTTGCGGCGGGTGGCGGAAGCCTGCTCGCCCAGCCTCTGTCGTCCACGAGCACGGAGCAATCGAATGGGAAGAAAGGCCGCACGAAGCAGACCAGCCAGAAGGACAGCGATGGCGACGGCGTAACTGACGCGACCGAGGCTCTGAACGGCACCGATCCGCACTCGGCCGACACGGACGGAGACGGCTTGCCGGACTTGTGGGAGATCGAGTCGGGCATTTCGCCGACCAGCAGCCTGGGCGACCAGGGGGCAGCGGGTGACCCGGATCACGACGGGTGGACCAACCTGCAGGAGTACCAGGCAGGCACCGATCCGCTGGACGCCATGAGCCACCCGTAAAGCGGGAAGCGGCGGCCTGATGCCGCATGCCGGCCGCAGGGCCGGCATGCGGACTGGTTTAGTGGGCCAGGGCAGTGGAGGACGGCGCGCCATCCCTCCAGCTCTGGAATAGTTCGACACGCACTTCCTCGGCCGGCTCGGCCGCTGCACTGCTGCGGCCGAGCCGGCCTGGGCGTTCAGCAGGTCCCACTCGACGGAATCGAAGGGCAGCGTGCGGGGGCTCGGGCCCCAGCTGAGTGCTGAGTGGAATTCATGGCTTCGATTGGCCTCCTAGCGGGTGAGACTGAACGAGTCGACGGTCTTGCCGGAGTTGTCGACGATCTTGGCGTCCAGTTTGTTGCCGGCGATGGTGAACTCGCCGAAGCTGTAGCCGCTGTCGATAACGACGATGTTGGGATAGCTCGAATCCGGCGTATACGACGGGGCGCCGCCGCCGCCGACGGTCAGGTGCTGGATGCCATCTACCACGGCCCGCGCATAGTAGTGATTGTGGCCGCCAAACACGATCGAGACGCCGTACTGCCTGAAGAGCGGTTCCAGGTTGTTTTGCACGGCAGTGTTGTTGCCGTGCCCGCCGCCGGCCGACCAGCCGGGCTCGTGCAGGACGACGAACTTCCAGGTTTTGGTCGAGGCAGCCAGGTCGTTCTGGAGCCAGTTGTACTGGGTGGAACCAGGGCTGTAGGAAGTGTACTGGTCCAGCATGGCGATGTGCATCGGGCCGTAGTCGAACGACCAATAAAGGCCGCCCGGCTGGAAGACCTGCGGGAAGTAGCGTTTCCAGTAGGTGGCGCTGCCTTCGTGATTGCCCCTGACGCCGTTGTCGGCGATGCTGGCATCTTCCTTGCGGATGTTGGTGTAGCCGGTGTTGAACCACTCGCCGGTCCAGGCCGATTCGCTGTCGCCGCTGACCCAGTCGCCGACGTTGAGGTTCAGCGTCTGGAAGGCCGGGTCGGATTGGAACAAGGAGACGATCTGGCCGGCCAGGCCGTTGTGAGCGCTGCCGTTGGTGCGCGTGTCGCCGTAGGAGAAGAACTTGACGTTCGTCGCCGAGGAGGCGGGCGGGGCGTAGAAGGAGCTGGCCGCGCACTGCGAGCCGACCTGCACCTGGTACTCGTACTTGGCGCCAGGGGTCAGTCCGTTGATGGTATAGGCATACAGGTGGTTGGTGCTGTCGTACTGGCTGACGCTGGCGCTGCCTGCGCTGTAACGGGTGTCGGTGCCCCAGCGCAGCGTGAAGCTGGCGGTGGCCGACCACTGCCAGAAGACCTTCATCTGCGTGTTGTTGCCGGTCAGGATGAGCGTCGGCCCCTTGGTCAGGGTGGTAGTGCTGCAGGCGGATGGCGTAGCAGTCGGCGCCCCGGGGGCGGTGGGAGAAGGCGTGACCGTCCGGGTGGCCGTGGGTGTGGCAGTTGGGGTCTTTGTCGGCGTTCTGCTGGGCGGGGCAGTCTTCGTCGGCGATTTTGTGGGCGTCTTGGTAGGCGTGCTGCTCGGTGGCGGCGTCTTGGTCGGCGTGCCCACCGGCGGCTCGGCGCCATTGTCGTGCAGGGCCTCCAGGTAGACGCCGTAGCCAGACGGGCTCGTCCACTGCGAGGCCGGTTCAACTGAAGTCCCCTCACCCCATTCGTTGAAGGTGGTGATGAGCTGGAAGTTGGCACCCGAGGCCACCATGTCGCGGACGTTCTGGCGCCAGCGGGCGGGATCGCGCGCCAGCCGGACGGCCTCGCCCACCTTCCAGAAGCCGGGGCTGATCGTGTAGCTGAGGCTGCCCTGGCTATCTGCGGCCGCGGCGGGGGCATATTGGTGCCAGCCGGCGGGCTGGCTGGGGCACTGGGCATAGCCGGGGAAGACTTTGAGCACCAGATAGGCGTTGACGCCGGCGTTGGCCTGCGTCCAGCGATCGGCCATGCCGCAGGCATCGGCGGCGTCGGCATAGACGAAGACGACGAAGCGGCCGTCGATGCGCAGGAAGCTCGGGTCGGAGCCGTAGTGATCGTGCAGATAGAGCAGGTCGGAGTGCAGCGTGGAAACGCTGGGGTCGCCCTGGCTCTCGGGCTCGTAGTAAATGCCCCAGCGGAACGTGCTGTGGGCGGCGGTGGTGGTGTTCAGGATTTGGCCGACCCGAGTATCGGTGTGGTCGCCCTGGCCCCACCAGGAGAGGATGCCGGCCTTAATGCCGCCGTACTGCATGTCGGCGATGTGCTTGGCAATCACGGTCGCGTTCGAGCCATCGTAGAAGTCGAGGTCGGGCTGGTAGTTGGTGTAGGGATAGATGCCCAACTGGGTCCAGGCCTGCGGGAACCAGGGATAGTAGAAGGCCGCCCGCAGCGGGAACGACGGCTGCACGTCCCCAGATGGCGTGGGAGTGTGCTGCGGGGCGACGATGATCGGGGCAAACACGCGCCAGGTACCGGTACCGGTCAGAGCGGAGCTCTCAGGGCCTGGCGTCCCGCCGGGAGTGACCGGGTCCGTCTGGCCCGACCGCGTCTGCAGTGCCTCGGTATCGCTCATAGCCCAGACCGGGCTGCGGGAGGTCAGTTGGATCATGATTGTGGCCACGATCATGATCAACGCGAAGACAAGTGCCAGGTGGCTGAACGACCGGCTGGAACGCTGCCAGGCCGCGACGTCAGAGTGGGGAAGCGTCGTCTTTCTCATCGGATCACTCCCTTGCATTTGGTGTGACACGGGGTGTCCGGTCCTGGATCGTGGTATCAGCCGGTCTTGGCCGGGCGGAAGCCCAGTCTTGCTGAGCCAGACCGGCGGCAACCCTCACAGTCCTGCGGGCGGGTACCCCGGGATGTATCGCCGAACCCTGGCAGTAGCGCGGCGAAACTTGTAACAGGCCCTTGTTCCTCGTTCAGTCGGGAATTCAGGATATTAAAGAATTCCGGATATCGAATAGCCTTCGGCTGCCGGCCCTGCGGCCGGCAGCCGAACTGGTTCAATGGGCCAGGGCAGTGGAGGACGGCGCGCCGTCCCTCCAACTCTGGAACAGTTCGACGCGCACTTCCTCGGCGGCCCCGCTCTGCAGCAGTTGATCCGCCAAGCCGGGCTGATCGTTCACCACCCCCCAGTCGGCGAAATCGAAGGGCCGGGTCTCGCCGGGAGCGATGGGCAGCCGCGTATCGAAGAGGGCCGCGTCGAGCACATTGCTGCGGTCGGCAGCGTCGTAGAGCGTCGCCTCCAGGCGCAGGGTCAGGCCGTCCCGGCCGTGGTTGGTGACTTCGCCCGCCAGGTGAAAATGGCCGCCGGCGTCGACGTAGCGCGAGGTCACTCGCAGGTCCTGGCGGGGATCGAGGACGGCGGGCCGGGGCTGGACGGCGACCGGGTCCATGAAGAACCGGTAGATGCTGGTCAGGGACCGGCCATCCGGCGGCAGGTCCAGGCTGACCCGGACCGGCCCGTGCTCGCCGGGGGCCAGGTAGCGCGTGGCCACCGTGGCATTCTCAGCGGCCAACGGCGCGCCGTGGGAGTCGAGAAGGGCGGCCATCAGGCCACTGACCAGCACCGGACCCTCTGAGTTGTTGACCAGCTCGGCGGTGACGTCGGCGTGGCGGGCGCCGTCGAATGACAGGTGGCTGCCCCGTACTTCGACGGGGACGCGCCGCATGTCCTCGGCGACGACGCACTCGTCGACCCCCACCGTGAAGCGCTGCGCGCCGGGGAAGTCACGCTTGATCCAGGCGCTGAACGGCGCCTGTCCGCCCGGCGGCAGGTTGAGTGGATAGTTGCTGATATCTTCGCCGTGGTCGATCACCTGGCCGGCCGAGTCCAGGGCTTCCACGTCGGTGACGATCTTGCTCACGGGCTGATCCCAGCCGTTCTGGATCAGGCCCACTACCCGCCAAACGCCCTGGCTGTCCTGGAACCAACTCACGTTGGTCACCGTAACCTTTTCGAACGGGCACTCGGTCAGCGCGGTCGTGGATGCGGGGGTCGCAGGCGCCGGAGCCACCGCCGGATACGCAGAGCATCCGGCGGCGACCAGCGTCAGGCAGATCCCCAGCAAGCAGCCGCGGGCCGTGCGGCCGAGCGTAGCGAGTGCGGGGGCGTAGGCCCCGGCTGAGTGCTGAGCTGAGTTCATGGCTTCGATTGGCCTCCTAGCGGGTGAGACTGAACGAGTCGACGGTCTTGCCGGAGTTGTCGACGATCTTGGCGTCCAGTTTGTTGCCGGCGATGGTGAACTCGCCGAAGCTGTAGCCGCTGTCGATAACGACGATGTTGGGATAGCTCGAATCCGGCGTATACGACGGGGCGCCGCCGCCGCCGACGGTCAGGTGCTGGATGCCATCTACCACGGCCCGCGCATAGTAGTGATTGTGGCCGCCAAACACGATCGAGACGCCGTACTGCCTGAAGAGCGGTTCCAGGTTGTTTTGCACGGCAGTGTTGTTGCCGTGCCCGCCGCCGGCCGACCAGCCGGGCTCGTGCAGGACGACGAACTTCCAGGTTTTGGTCGAGGCAGCCAGGTCGTTCTGGAGCCAGTTGTACTGGGTGGAACCAGGGCTGTAGGAAGTGTACTGGTCCAGCATGGCGATGTGCATCGGGCCGTAGTCGAACGACCAATAAAGGCCGCCCGGCTGGAAGACCTGCGGGAAGTAGCGTTTCCAGTAGGTGGCGCTGCCTTCGTGATTGCCCCTGACGCCGTTGTCGGCGATGCTGGCATCTTCCTTGCGGATGTTGGTGTAGCCGGTGTTGAACCACTCGCCGGTCCAGGCCGATTCGCTGTCGCCGCTGACCCAGTCGCCGACGTTGAGGTTCAGCGTCTGGAAGGCCGGGTCGGATTGGAACAAGGAGACGATCTGGCCGGCCAGGCCGTTGTGAGCGCTGCCGTTGGTGCGCGTGTCGCCGTAGGAGAAGAACTTGACGTTCGTCGCCGAGGAGGCGGGCGGGGCGTAGAAGGAGCTGGCCGCGCACTGCGAGCCGACCTGCACCTGGTACTCGTACTTGGCGCCAGGGGTCAGTCCGTTGATGGTATAGGCATACAGGTGGTTGGTGCTGTCGTACTGGCTGACGCTGGCGCTGCCTGCGCTGTAACGGGTGTCGGTGCCCCAGCGCAGCGTGAAGCTGGCGGTGGCCGACCACTGCCAGAAGACTTTCATCTGCGTGTTGTTGCCGGTCAGGATGAGCGTCGGCCCCTTGGTCAGGGTGGTAGTGCTGCAGGCGGATGGCGTGGCAGTCGGCGCCCCGGGGGCGGTGGGAGAAGGCGTGACCGTCCGGGTGGCCGTGGGTGTGGCAGTCGGGGTCCTTGTCGGCGTGCTGCCGGGTGGGGGCGTGCTGGTCCGCGTGGCCGTGGCCGTCGGCGTTCTTGTCGGCGTGCTCGTGGCCGCCGGCGGCTGGGAGCCGGTTTGGACGATCAGCTCCGGCGGCTGTGCGCCCTCACGGCTGCTGAGGCTGAGGGCGGTGGCGCTGGTCGAGGCGAGCGCAAAGTCAAACGTGCCATTGCCCACGACGGCCGAGCTGACGTCTATCTCCGTCCAACTGCGGGCGTTGACCGGGCCGGTTGAGCCGAGACGGCTGCCCAGGGCGGGCATGTTGTTGTAGTTGACGCCGGTCTCGGTCCAGCTACCGGTGGCCTGGTAGACGTCGTAGCCGGCGCCCAAGTTGCTGTTAGCATAGACACGCAGGGTGGCGGATGTGACCTGGCCCCCCAGCCCCTGCACGTCGAAACGCAGGTAGCTGCGCACGATGGGCGAGCCGTCGGTGCGTAGGGCGGTCAATGTGCCGCGGTTGGTGGTCGGAGAGCCCGCGTCCACGTAGGCATCTGCGACCGGCGCGAAGTTGAGCGTAGCCGGGGTGGTCGTGTTCGTCGGCCCGGCAGCGGGCGTCTTGGTAGGTGTGTTGGTCGGTACCGGCGTCTTGGTCGGCGTGCTGCTCGGTACCGGCGTGTTGGTCGGCGCGCTGCTCGGTACCGGCGTCTTGGTCGGCGTGTTGGTCGGTACGGGCGTCTTGGTCGGCGTGCTGGTCGCCGCCGGCGGCTGGGAGCCCGCCTGGACGATCAGCTGCGGCGGCTGTGCGCCCTCACGGCTGCCGAGGCTGAGGGCGGTGGCGCTGGTCGAGGCGAGCGCAAAGTCAAACGTGCCATTGCCCACGACGGCCGAGCTGACGTCTATCTCCGTCCAACTGCGGGCGTTGACCGGGCCGGTTGAGCCGAGACGGCTGCCCAGGGCGGGCATGTTGTTGTAGTTGACGCCGGTCTCGGTCCAGCTACCGGTGGCCTGGTAGACGTCGTAGCCGGCGCCCAAGTTGCTGTTAGCATAGACTCGCAGGGTGGCGGATGTGACCTGGCCCCCCAGCCCCTGCACGTCGAAACGCAGGTAGCTGCGCACGATGGGCGAGCCATCGGTACGCAGGGAGGACGATGTGCCGTAGTTAGTGGTCGCAGAGCCCCCGTTCACGTAGCTGTCGGCGACCGGCGCGAAGTTGAGCGTAGCCGGGGTGGTCGTGTTCGTCGGCCCCGCAGCGGGCGTCTTAGTAGGGGTGTTGGTCGATACAGGCGTGTTGGTCGGCGTGCTGCTCGGTGGCGGCGTCTTGGTCGGCGTGCCCACCGGCGGCTCGGCGCCGTTGTCGTGCAGGGCCTCCAGGTAGACGCCGTAGCCAGACGGGCTCGTCCACTGCGAGGCCGGTTCAACTGAAGTCCCCTCACCCCATTCGTTGAAGGTGGTGATGAGCTGGAAGTTGGCACCCGAGGCCACCATGTCGCGGACGTTCTGGCGCCAGCGGGCGGGATCGCGCGCCAGCCGGACGGCCTCGCCCACCTTCCAGAAGCCGGGGCTGATCGTGTAGCTGAGGCTGCCCTGGCTATCTGCGGCCGCGGCGGGGGCATATTGGTGCCAGCCGGCGGGCTGGCTGGGGCACTGGGCATAGCCGGGGAAGACTTTGAGCACCAGATAGGCGTTGACGCCGGCGTTGGCCTGCGTCCAGCGATCGGCCATGCCGCAGGCATCGGCGGCGTCGGCATAGACGAAGACGACGAAGCGGCCGTCGATGCGCAGGAAGCTCGGGTCGGAGCCGTAGTGATCGTGCAGATAGAGCAGGTCGGAGTGCAGCGTGGAAACGCTGGGGTCGCCCTGGCTCTCGGGCTCGTAGTAAATGCCCCAGCGGAACGTGCTGTGGGCGGCGGTGGTGGTGTTCAGGATTTGGCCGACCCGAGTATCGGTGTGGTCGCCCTGGCCCCACCAGGAGAGGATGCCGGCCTTAATGCCGCCGTACTGCATGTCGGCGATGTGCTTGGCAATCACGGTCGCGTTCGAGCCATCGTAGAAGTCGAGGTCGGGCTGGTAGTTGGTGTAGGGATAGATGCCCAACTGGGTCCAGGCCTGCGGGAACCAGGGATAGTAGAAGGCCGCCCGCAGCGGGAACGACGGCTGCAGCTCCGCGCCGGAGATTGGGCTCGGCGTCATAGTAGGCGCCGGGCTGGTGTCGGTTGCAGTGGCGGTCGGTGGCACGCCGGTAGGGGTTGAGCTTGGCGGCACGCCGGTAGGGGTCGAGCTTGGGGGTGCGCCGGTCGGGACGGGGGTGGAGCTTGGGGGCAGGCTGGTGTCGGTAGCAGAGGGAGTGGCGGTGTCCGAGGGGGTCTCCGTGGGCACGAGGCCTGGTGGCGTTTTCCTAGGGGCGAGCGGGGGGGCAAATACAAGCGGCGCCGCCGCGGCGCTGCCCAGAACTGCTCCACCTGGGCTCGCTGCCCCGGGAAGGGCAAGCGAGGCGGACGAATTCGAGACCGCCTGGGGTTCGTTGCTGGCGCTCATGGCGCTGACCCGGTTAGGGCCGGGGGCCAGCTGCATGACCAGCAGGCCTGCCAGCAGGATCAGCGCAACGCCAGGCGCCGGGTGGCTGAGCGGCCGCCTGGAACGGGACCAGGCCGCGCGCGCAGCGTGGGAAAGGTTCGTCTTTCTCATTGGATCACTCCTTTGCATATTGGAGGTGTGGTGGGGTGTCAGGTTGCAGGTCAAGCAGCGTCAGCCGGCCCTGGCCGCGCGCACGCCGATTCTGAGTCCGACTCTGCACAGCAACTGCGTGCGCGGCCGCGCTCACTGACGCCGGTCTTCCGGCGCTTGCCGTCAAATAAGGGGGAGCAGTGCCCAATGGCCAAGGGTATGGCCGGGCCAAATGCGCCAAACCGGCAGCGGCTATGACTAGAGGCCTGCCGGCGACGACCCAACGGTTCTGGTCGAACGCTCGCCGCGTCCCGGCGAGAGTTCCTGAGGGAGCTGTCTCCTCGCTCTGCTGTCTAGCACCCCGCGCGCCAGTGGTGACTGTGGTATCCCCTTTGCCAGGATAGGCACCGACCGGACGCGATTCGTTCCTACAGAGAGACCGATTGTGCTATAAGCGTTGACTCCTCTGGAGCAAGAATGCCGGCACTCTACCACATCGTTCGAGATAGCGCAAATTCGGCGCTGCCGCCTCTCGCGGTCGGCTCGAGGCGCAAATTGCCCGCCGCAGTGACTGCAGATTGCCTGAGGCTGGGACGAAGGTTCGGACAGGGAAGGGCGCCAGTACAAGGCCTCGATGGATGCGGGCCGGGAATAGCCCGGACCGAAAGCGACGCGGAGGCTTGTGTGAAATAGTTGTACCCTTGTCCGGTGAAGTTATCCGCGCCTTACACCAACTCCAGCGCGAGTGCGCCTGCCTGGTCGAGTGTCAGAGCGCTGCCTTCCGCCTGGATGGCGTCGGCTTGCGCCCCAAGCGCCTGGCGAGCGCCACCTACCACCCGCTCGAGCAAGACTGTCAATCCGGCCGGCGCGACCGCGCCGATGACCCGGTGTTGCACCCCGGCCGACGGCCGCCAGACGGACGGCGAGCTCGGGCTGGGCCTGCATGGCGGCGAGAAGGGCCATCCCCGCCAGGGCGATGACCGTGCCCCACCTGTCCCCCAATTCGCGAAAGGCGGCGAGACTCTCCTTCATCAATGGTCGCGCCGCCGGCGCCTGGCCCCGCTGGAGGAACACGAAGGCGAGCACGGCGACGGCGTAACCCTGGTCGCGGCGATCGCCCAGCTCATGGCAGAGGACGAAGCTCTCTTCCTCGGTCGCCTGGGCGGCGTCGAATTCCCGCATCTGCATGAGCACCAGACCCAGCTGGTTGAGCGCCTGAGCCAACCCGAGCTTGTCGCCTAGCTGGCGGAATATGGGCACGCATTCGTCGAGGTTGCCCTTGGCCGTCGCGTAGTCCTCTTCGAATGCCGCCGCCTGCGCCAACCGGGACAGCGACCAGCCGATGGCCTGCCGGTAGCCCAGCTTGCGGGCGATAGCCAGGCTTTCGCCGAGCAGCGCCCGGGCAGTGGTGAAATCGCCACGCTCGTTGGCCAGCCAGCCCTGGTAGATCAGCGTCCAGGAGACCCCGGCCCGATCGTTCAGACCTCGAAAGAGATCCATGGCCTCGGCGTAGCGGGCACCGGCCCAGGCATAATCGCCCTGATAGTAAGCCATCGCGCCGGCGCCCAGCAGCGCCTTGGCGCGCTCGGGCGCGCTCGCCGAAGTTCCGGCTTGCTCGAGCAGTGCGGCCAGCTGTGCCCACCCCTCGGCGTAGTCGCCGCGCACCTCCCAAAAACGCCACAGCGTAGCGGCCAGCGACAAGGCCTGGCCGACCTGGCCCGCCTCACGCAGGTAGGACAGGGTAGCTCGCAGGTTCTCACCGTCGGCGGCCACCCGCTCCAGCCACACCCCGCGCGAGGGATCGCCGAGATGGGGCTCGGCGTCACGGGCCAGGGCGCTGAAGTAAGCAGCGTGGCGCTGGCGAGCCGCGTCCACCTCGTGGCCTTCGGCCAGCTTTTCCGCAGCATACTGGTGCACTGTCTCCAGCATGCGATAGCGTGCGGCGTTCGGGCTGGCAGCGTTCGGGCCGGCTTCGAGGAGAAGCAGTGATTTGTCCACCAGGCGGGCCTGGAGATCCAACGCATCGCCATCCGGTCCGCCAATCGCCTCGGCCGCTTCAGGCGACCAACCGCCTGCGAAGACGGCCAGCCGGCGGAAAAGGCTGCGCTCCGGCTCGGAGAGCAGGTCATAGCTCCAGTCGACAGCGGCACGCAGTGTCTGCTGGCGGGGCAGGGCCACCCGGCTTCCGCTGGTCAGCAGGCGGAAGCGGTCGCCCAGGCGCACCCGGATCTGCTCGACCGGCAACGAGCGGACGCGCGCCGCGGCCAGCTCGATGGCCAGCGGGATGCCGTCGAGCCGGGCGCAGATCTCGGCCACGGCGGCGGCGTTGGCCCCGCTCAAGGCAAAGCCGGGCAGGGCCAGGGCGGCCCGCTCGACGAAGAGGCGTATCGCCTCATACTCCAACAGCTCCGCCGACGGCGGCAGAGCGTGAAGATCGGGAAAGCCCAATGAAGGCACCCGGTAGGTGGTCTCGCCGGGGATGGCCAGCGGCTCGCGGCTGGTGGCGAGAATCTGCAGGCGGGGGGCGCTGCGCAGCAGGGCGTCGGCCTGGCGGGCGCTTGCGTCGATGAGATGCTCGCAGTTGTCCAGCAGCAACAGCACCTGCTTGCCGTGCAGGTACTCGCGCAGCGTGTCGATCAGCGGGCCGTGAGCCTCGTCGCGCAGCCCCAAGGCAGCGGCGATGGCCTGGGGGATCAGGAGCGGATCAGACAGCGGCGCCAGCTCGACCAGCCAGACGCCGTCGGCATGGGCGCTCACCGGTTCGCCCGCGACCTGCAAGGCGAGGCGCGTCTTGCCCGCTCCTCCCGAGCCGGTCAGGGTCAGGAGCCGTGTCCCGGCGAGGAGCTGCTTGAGCTCGGCTATTTCCTTCTGCCGGCCGACAAAGCTGGTCAGTTGCGCCGGCAAGTTGTTTGGCGTCGCATCGAAAGTAGTCAAGGGCGGGAAGTCGGCGGCCAGGTCGGGCGCCACCGCCTGCCAGAGGTGTTCGGCGGCCACCAGGCCCTTGAGGCGATGCTCGCCCAGGTCGCGCAGCGTGACTCCGTCGGGTAGTTGCCCGCCGAGCAGGCCGGAGCTGGCGGCCGAGAGCAGGACCTGTCCCCCATGCGCCGCCGACATCACCCGTTGGGCGCGCGCCAGTGTCAGATAGCCCCGGTAGAGCAGGCTGCCGTCGTCGGCCAGGCTGGCCTCGGCTTCGCCGGTGTGCATGCCCATGCGCACCTTGACGGGAGCCGGCTCCCACGGTTCTCCCTGCAGTGCCCGCTGCGCGGCGAGCGCGGCCGAGAGCCCACGGCTCACGCTGTCGAAGGCCACGAGGTAGCCATCGCCGCTGGACTGATAGATCCGCCCGCCGTTGGCGTCGACAGTCCCGTGCAGGATCGCGTTGTGGCGGCTGAGGAGTGACGGCAGCGCGACGGGGTACTGCTGGGCGAGCGGAGTGCTACCCTCGATGTCCGTAAAGAGGAAGGTCACGGTGCCCGTCGGCCAATCGGTCATGGATGGATCACCTCTCATGAGATTGTACGGTGCTTGCACCGCCCTGTCAAATGACTACACCAAACTCCTGGTTCTCACGCATGGGCTCACCCTGTCCCAGCGCCACCCAAGACCCTGCCCCGCAACCCAAATACCGCCAACGCTACTCCGGCCTGTTGCTGGTGCTCAAATGCAAGCTCACCCTCCCCCTGCGCACTCTGCGCCGCGTCGCCCAACCTGCCGTCGCCTCGTTCCTGACCTCGCTTCACCCGCCTGTCCGAACTTCAGTCTGAACCCGAGCAGATTGCCTCTTGACAAGAACATCTGTACTAGTGTATAGTCAGGATATACAGTGAGTATATAGCAAGAGTACACGCAGGGGCACCCGGAGCGCCTGGGCCGAGCCTTCGGGATCAGAAGCGACGGCCGGGGTCGCCATCAGGAGGGTAAGAAATGCCGAGATCGTCGCCGGCGGGCGCGCGGCCGATCACGCAGGCTCTCTGCCGGATGGGCCGGATCAGGCCGGCAGGCGAGGAAGAGACGCGTTTCGAGAAACTGGCCGAGGGATTGTGGAAGATGGCGTTGAATGACGACCACCTGGCCATCCGGCTGATCATGGACTATTGCGAGGGCCGGCCGGCGCCGGCGGCGGTTCGGGAGAAGGCAGCCGGCGCGCGCCTGGTGATCACGGCCGACGATCTGGAGCGGGCGACGCGTGAGTTGGCTGCCTGGGAGAGGGAGGTAGATGATGGCCGGCCAGGATCCGAGTCCGGTGGCGCGGGCTCCCAGCCCGAGGCCCCGCGGGACGCAGGCGAAGCGCGTGCCGGCGGCCCCGCGGGGCTGCACTCGGGCCCAGCGGGTTGAGTGGCTGAAATGCCGCCGATCGCCCGGATATTTCCTCGACACCTATGGCCAGGTCTACGACGTCACGCCGGGCCCGGACGGCAGCTCGAGCGCGTGGTCGGGTGGCTGGGCGCCCTTCCGCCTATGGCCGGCGCAGCGGCAGGTCAGCGGGACTCTGCAGGGGAGACGCCTGGTGGTGGTGCTGAAGGCGCGGCAGCTGGGGCTGAGTTGGCTGGTGGTGGGGTTTGCGCTGTGGTTGATGTTGTTCCGGCCGGCCTCGACGGTGTTGCTGTTTTCGAAGCGCGACGACGAGGCGTGTCATTTGCTGAGTTTCCGGTTGCGGGGGATGTACGAGCGGCTGCCGGGCTGGATGCGGGCGCGTGCGGTGGTGAAGGACAACGAGCATGAGCTGCGATCTCTCGAACGGGTCGGCGGCGTTGGCTTTCCCGACGACGGGCGGGCGGTCCTACACGGCGAGCCTGGCGATTGTGGACGAGGCGGATTTTGCGCCCAACCTGGACGCACTGCTCAGCGCGGTTAAGCCGACGATCGACGCCGGCGGGCGGTTGGTTCTGCTCTCGACGGCCGACAAGAGCGCTCCGGAGAGTGCGTTCAAGCGTGTTTATAAGGGGGCGGTGGCGGGTGAGAGTGGTTGGGCGCCGGTGTTCCTGCCTTGGTCGGCCAGGCCCGGAAGGTCGGCGGGGTGGTACGAGGAGCAGAAGCGGGACGTGATGGCGAGGACGGGCAGCACGGATGATCTGTGGCAGGAGTACCCGGCGACGGATTTCGAGGCGTTGGCGGGGCGCAGTTTGGACAAGCGCTTTGCGCCCGAGTGGGTGCGGGCCTGCGACGGGGTGTGTGATCCGATCGCGGGGGTGGGCCCAGCGCTGCCGGGGCTCTCGGTCTTCGTGGGCCCTGTTCCCGGGGGCTGCTACGTGATCGGGGCGGACCCGGCGGAGGGGAACCCACAGAGCGACGAATCGGCGGCGAGTGTGGTGGACGTGCTGACGGGGGAACAGGTGGCGGTGCTGGCGGGGCGGTTCGATCCGAGCGTGTTTGCCGGGCACCTGGCGCAGCTCTCGGAGTACTTCAACGGGGCTGAGGTGATGGTGGAGCGCAACAACCACGGGCATGCGGTGCTGCTGTGGCTGGGGGAGTTCTCGCAGGTGGCTGCTCTTGCGGGGTTGGACGGCAAGGTGGGTTGGCTGCAGACGGGCAAGGGCAAGCCGATGTGCTTCGACGCGGCGGCGGACTGCTTCCGGGACGGGGCGACGTTGGTGCGGGACCTGGCGACGCGTGACCAGGTGGCGGGGGTGATGGGGTCGACGTTGAAGGCGCCGGATGGCCAGCATGACGACCGGGCGGTGGCTCACGTGCTGGCGTTGGCGGCGTTGCGCTGGGGGGCGGGCTCGGCGCCGGCGGGCGGGCCGGCGGGGCGGCCGCGGGACGTGATCGCGGAGTTCGATCGAGGGGGGTGGTGATGGTCGTCGGAACGACGTACGGCATGCAGCATGCGGCGAATGTGCGATCTCTGGATCGCCTGAATTCGCTGGTGAATCTGAATTGGTCGGCGGTGGCGGGTTGGGGGCTGCTGGTGTTGGCCGTGTGTGCGGTGGTGGCGCTGGTGGTGGTAGGGCTGCGCACGGCGCAGGGTCGGGAGCTGGTGACGGCGGCCGGCGTGCGGGTGGTGAAGGTGCTGCTGGGCTTTATCGAGCGCTGGATGGGCGGTCAGCTGGATGCGGTGGTGAGCTCGAGACGGCCGGTTGGCGAGGCTGGTGAAGTGGATGAGGTGGGTTATTTGACGGTGCGGCTGGCGCAGGTGCGCAAGGCGCGCCGTGATGTGGGCGGGCTTTGATGGCGAGCGATCAGGGTGGGCTGCCGGCGAGGCTGCTGCGGCGCTTGGCGCTCAGAGCGCTGACCTGGCTGGCGACGGTGACGGCGGTGGAGGTCGGGCGGTCGGATGACGGGCTGGTGTCGCTCGAGGGCGCCGGCGGGCGGCTGGACCCGAGCTGGGGGGAGTTCTCGACCACGCTGCAGGATGCGCTGGAAGCGTGGCGGCATAACCCGTTGGCCAGGCGGTTGGTGGGGCTGACGACGGCGTACGTGGTGGGCGACGGGATCAAGCTGACGAGCAAGAGCCGCCCGCTGGCGAAGTTCCTGGCGGACTTTGTGAGCGATGCACAGAACCTGCTGGATCTGCGACAGCCGGTGTGGTGCGATACGCTGGGGATCTCGGGCGAGCTCTTCGTGAGCCTGCACATGAACCGGGCGGACGGCATGAGCTACGTGCGGCTGCTGCCGGCGGCGGTGATCGACCACATCGAGACCCGGGCGGGCGACTACGAGACGGAGCTGAGCTACCACGAGACGGTGCCGATGGATGACCCGGACTACGAGAGCGGCGGCCGGACCTGGCTGAGCCCGTGGAATCCGGCCGCGGACGTCATCCTTTCGGATGATTCGGTGCCCCCGGTGGTGCTGCACTTTGCGGTGAACCGGCCGGCGGGCTGTCTGCGGGGTGAGGGGGACCTGGCGCCGGTGCTGCCGTGGCTGCGGCGCTACAAGGGGTGGCTGGAAGACAGGGTGCGGCTGAACGCGGCGGTGCGGGTGTTCCTGTGGATCTTGAAGGTTCCGCAGAGGATGGTGGCGGCGAAGCGGGAGGAGTACCGGCATGAGCCGGCGCCGGGCAGCGTGATTGTGGCGGACAGCAATGAGGACTGGCAGGCGGTGGCGCCGGATCTGAAGGCTCAGGATGCCTCGGCGGATGGGCGCGCGCTGCGCTGGATGATCGTCTCGGGCGGGCTGGGGACGGGGCTGGTGGACATCGGCGAGGCGGCGGATGCGAACCTGGCGACGGCGACGAGCATGGCGGAGCAGCGGGCGAAGTTTATGCGGGCGCGGCAGAGTTATTTCGGGTTTGTGCTGGCGCAGACGGCGCTGACGGCCTACAACCGGGCGGTGCGGCTGGGGAAGGTGCGGGGGCCGGAGAAGAGCTTGCACGACGTGATTGTGGGCTATCCGGACATCTCGCCCAGCGATAACGCGAGCCTCGGGGCGGCGGCGGGGTCGTTGGCGAGTGCGCTGGCGACGGTGCAGGGGGCGGGGTATGCGGGGGATGCGTGGCGGCGGCTGGTGCTGCGGCTGGTGCTGAAGTTTGCGGGCGAGAACGTGAGCGATGCTGAGTTGGTGAAGATGCTCGAGGAGAGCGAGGAAGAGGCGGATCAGAGTCCGGCGCCGGCGGCCGGGCCTGCGCCGGCGGGGGTGCCGGCGGTCGTGCCGGCGGCGAAGCCGAATGGGGCGAAGGCGGGAGGGGGAAAGGGATGACGGTTCTGAGCCTGGCGGAGTACGAGGGAGCGGTCGGCGGGGTGCTGGCGGTGAGCCTCGAGGAGCTGGATTGGCCGGCGGAGGTGGTGGATGCCGGGCTGCGGATGGCGCTGGGGGAGTACGAGCGGGCGGCGCCGGCGGTGGAGGTGGAGTTCGAGGTGACTGCGGCGGGGATGAAGCAGGACCTGAGCGCGATCGCTGACTTGCGGAAGGTGGGGGCGGTCGCCTGGCCGTGGGTGTCGGCGGAGGCGACGTCGTTCACGGGGCGGCCGCGGTGGGTGCGGTTTATGACGTTTGACGGGGCGACGGTGCGGCTGCTGGACTGCGTGCCGCAGGTGGGGGATTGCCTGCTGGTGAGTTACTGGCGGAAGTACGAGATTGCGGGGCTGGGGTACGTGAGCGTGGTGGAGGGTGGGATCGAGGGCCCTCCGTTGGGGGACTCGAACGTGCCGGAAGTGGATCAGGGGCTGCTGATCGGCGGGGCGGCGGGGCATGCGTGCAGTGTGCGGCTGCGGCGGCTGAGCGAGACGGCGGGGGTGCCGGAGGGGACGGCGGCCGAGCTGGGTGGGGTGCGGGACGGGCTGCTGGCGGAGTTTCATGATGGGCTGGCGGCGCTGGGGCAGGGTGGAAGGTCAGGGGGTGTGGTGTGGGGCAACATCGGGCTGTGAGGCAGAGGGGCCAGCAGACTGGCCGAGTGCAGAGGGGCGCAGGTGGCCAGGACCTGGCGCTGTGGTCGGAAGCGGTGGCGCCGGCGGAGCTGCGCATCCTGGATGTGGGCGGCGAGCTGCAGGCGCTGACGGCGGAGCGCCGGCGGGAGCTGAAAACGGCGCTGGCCAGCGGAGTTTTGCAGGAGCTGACGTTCGAAGCGGTGACCTTCAGGGCGGCTTACCCGAACGCGAACTTTCTGCGCTTCCGCGACGAGGACTTGCCGGCGTTTGCGGCGAGCTACGCGGGGCAGCCGTTCCTGCGCAACCACGACCGGCGGGACATTGCCTCGCGGGGCGGGACGGTGGAGGCCTCGGAGCTGCAAGGGCGGACGTTCCTGCAGCGGGTGAAGCTGACGGTGCCCAGGGACCTGGAAGCTTTTCTGAACGGGCAGATCGACCGGTTCTCGATCGGGTGGAACAAGACCGGTTGGACGTGCACGGTGTGCGGGTTGGACTGGCTGCGCGGGGGGTGTCCGCACTGGCCAGGGCAGCGGTACAAGAAGGGAGGTAGCGGGGGCGGAGAGGTGTTGTGTGAGTTGATCGTTGAGGGGCCTACGGGGCTCGAGGTGTCGGCGGTGAATGCGCCGGCGGTGGGTGGAACGGGTGTTCGCAGCGTGCTGGATGCGCTGTGCGATCAGAAACGGGACTTGATGGAGGGGGAGAACGTGGAAGACGAGTTGGAAGAGTTGGAAGAGCTGGAAGAGCTGGGGGTTGTGGAGACGGTGGCGGTGCCGGCCGGGGCCGAGGCCTCGGTTGCGGCTGAGCTGCTGGAAGCGCAGCGGTCGGCGGTGATGGACGCCAGGCTGAGCGGGAGCGGGCTGCCGGAGAGCCTGCAGGAGCTGGTGCGGCAGAGCGTGCGGCCGGGCTGGCGGGTGGGCGAGCTGGACCAGGCGATTGGGCAGGCGCGCGGGCGCCTGGGCCAAGCTGGAAGAGCAGAGCACGGTCCGGGGCGTGGGGCGGGCCGGGGATGCCGGCAGGATCGGGGGGATGGTCGACGGGCTGGACGTGATGCAGGGGGCAACGGAGTGGTTGTTTGGGCTTTCGAGCGCCAAGCTGCCGGCGCCGAGCCTGCGCAGGATCGACCGCTTGTACCAGACGCTGACGGGCGACTACGAGTGGCGCGGGGTCTTCGATCCGGCGCAGAGCCAGTTGGCGGCGGCGAACAGCACGACGCTGGCGGACCTGGCCACGAACGCGATGAACAAGGTGATCGTCGAGCAGTTCGGGGCGCTGGCGGTGTACCGCTGGTTCGAGCAGTTGGTGACGGTGCAGCCGAACGACGGCAGCACCCAAGACATGGCCTGGATCTCGTACGGGGGGACGGGCGATCTGCCGGTTGTGGCGGAGGGCGCGGCCTACACCGAGGGGACGATCGGGGATGCGCAGGAGACGGCGGCCTTTGTGAAGCGCGGCAAGTACGTGGGGATCACGCTGGAGATGATCCGCCGCAGCGACATCGCGCGCATTCAGGCAGTGCCGAAGGCGTTGGCGTTGGATGCGGTGCGCAGCCGGAGCGCGGCGATTGCGGGGATCTTCACGGCGGCCAGCGGGACGGGGCCGACGTTGGCGGATGATACGACGGTGCTCTTCCACACGGACCACGGTGGCAACGTGCAGACGACGAGCTTCAGCGCGGCGGCCTGGAAGGCAGCGCGGGCGGAGTGCGCGAAGATGGTGGAGCTGGGGTCGGCGAAGAGGCTGGGGCTGTTCCCGAAGTTCTGCCTGCTGCCGGTGGACCTGTACGACGATGGGCTGGTGGCGTTCGGCTATGGGGCGGGTCCGGGTGGCTATCCGGCGACGCCTAACAACGACGTGAACCCGTACGGGGTGAGCCGGCCGCACGGCGACGAGCGGCCGGTGCCGGTGTTGGTGCCGGACTGGACGGATGCGACGGACTGGGCGTACCTGGTGGATCCGAGGATTTTCCCGGTGATTCAGATGAGCTATGCGGCGGCGCCGGCGGGCGGGCATCATCCGGTGCCGGAGCTGTTCAGCGTGGCGAGCCCGACGAGCGGCTTGATGTTCAGCAACGACGTTTTGCCGGTGAAGGTGCGCGACTGGTTTGCCTACGGGGTGAGCACGTGGCGCGGGGTGGGCAAGCGGAACGTGGCGAACTGAGCGCGGGGTTTGGAACGCGGGAGGCGCGGAAGAGGCGCGGAAGTCGCGGAAGTTGGGGGGAGCGGTGCCTCGGGGCTGGCTGGTCGTCGGAACGACGTACACTTCCGTTGCGGCCGGTTGCTGGAAAGTGACTGGGGTGGGTCCATGGGTCGGATGCTTCCCTCGTGGGTCGGGTCGGCGGCAACTTCCGTTGCGGCCGGTTGGTGGAAAGTGACTCGAGGGGAGGGAGATCTGGCGCCGCGGCACGTGGTGCTGGGTGCGATCGGGAGCTCCTCGAGGGATGTTTGGGGCAAGTGAGCGCAACAGAAGTTGCGGGAAGGATCTGAGGACATGGACGGGCTGAGGTTTGTGGTTGGTTTGCACGGGCATGGGACGCTGTCGGCGAACATGGTGGCGCACTATAAGCTGCCGTGTGATGCGACGCTGGTGCAGGTGGATGCGGTGGCGACGACGGCGGCAGCGGGGAAGATCGACATCGGGACGGATGCGGATTCGGACGGCTACCTGGACGATAAGACGTTCGGGGCGAGCAACGTGCCGGCGACGTTCGACCGGGGGGACTTCAACGGGGCGTTGAACCCGGACACGGCGGAGTGCATCCACTTTGCGAAGGGGACGGTCATCATTCTGACGGTGACGCACGCCAGCATGATTAATCCGGATCTGTGGCTGACGTTCCTGGAGGGATAGGTCCGGGCCGGGCGGGGAGTTTCGGTTTTTCTCTTTTCTTGGGGAAAAGGGAAATGACCGGTTTGTGATCGAGGGGGCGCGCGGGTCGCGCGCTCCCTTTGCATAGGTGGGAGGTGGTGTGATGGGTGGAGAGGTGATTGCGTACGACGGTGGGCCCTACTCGAGGCCTGCGCGCAAGGTGGTGGCCAGTGCGGACCTGACGACGGCGGGGGACATCACGGATGCGCCGGCGGCGGGGCAAAAGGTGCTGGCGGATGACATTCTGATCTCGTCGGACACGGCGATGCGGTTTGATGTGGTGATGGAGTCGAGTGGGAACGTGCTGGCGAGCGTGTATTTGCCGGCCAACGGGACGGCGCAGATTACGCTGCGGGCGGGGCTGAAGGGGGATCTGAAGGACAAGAAGCTGCAGGGGCTGGCGAGTGTGGCGGGGAACGTGCGGGTGACCTGCTGCTGGCACAGCGAAGTCTAGATGTTGGGGGAGGTGAGGAATGGCAGTCAGGGCAAAGTTCAGGGTGGATCGGATCGAGCGGTCTGTGCAGTCGGTTTGGGACAAGGCGACAGGCAAGTATGTGCGCAAGGAAGTGCAGACGTTGGTTATGTTCCCGGTGGTGGACACTGCAGGCGGGGAGAATGAGCAGTTCTTCGCCTCGACGCCATCCGGGAAGATAGAGCTGGGAACGGTCAATGCGGAGGCTGTTGGCGAGTTCGACCTTGGGTCGGAGTTCTACGTCGAGTTCACTCCTGCGGGGAAGGGCTGACGATGAAGGAGCTAACTGCGGCCGAGGGGCTGGAAGTGATCCGGGCCGAGGTTGCGGCGAGGCCTGATGCTGCCGTGATCGAGGTTCTGGCGGAGGGGCTGCGGGCTGCCTGCGGGCAGACGTCGCTGCTCTATGCGGCGATGGCTTTGGTGGCGGCTGAAGCGTTG
>CAWIPK010000003.1:0-1759665 GCA_963837925.1 uncultured Chloroflexia bacterium
GCGGAACCCTTGGCGGCAGGGGTGAGCGGCTGCCAGCTGCTGGCCTATCCGTTGGCCGAGCCGGGCGAGACGCTGCGGACGGCGGTTTCGGGCGGGGATGGGGCGGTGGTGCTGGGCGTGCGGCGGGAGAACGTGGCGGAGGGGGCAACGGTCTCGATCGGGGCGACGTTTGCGGATGCGCGCGCGGTGCTGGGGACGGTGAACCGGCTGCTGCGCCAGGCGGAAGAGAGGCAGCAGTATGGGCGGGGGCTGCCGGTCTTCCTGGAGCTGGACGCGCTCGGGGATGGGGTTTACTGGCGGTCGGAGGTCCTGGCCGGTCGGGCGGCCGTGGAGGGTGGGACGCTGGGCGGCTACTGGAAGGGGCGCGGCCGGCTGCAGGCGGGGGTGCGCTGGCTGCGCCGGCCGTACTGGGAAGGGGCGGAGGCGGAGCTGCCGCTCGGCAACCGGTTGGTGGGCGGGGAGATGAGCTACGTGACCGGGGGCCTGGCGCTGGCGAACCATTCCGACTGGTCTGAGGCGGTGCATCCGGGCGACACGGATTGGCTGGAGGTGGACCCGGCGGCGGCCGGGGCGGGGGACCTGCCGGCGCCGGTGCGGCTGGGGCTGCAGGTGGGGAGTGGGGCGGTTCAGCTGCGGCGGGTGGTGGTGGCGGGCGGGCTGCTGGCGCCGGCGTCGCCGTGGTTGGGTGAGGTGGGTTGGGAATGCGTGGGGCCCTTTGTGGAGGCGGAAGGCGTGGCGGAGGGGACGCTGCAAGCGGGGGATGACCGGACGCTGTACTCAGATGGGTTCTACAGGCTGTTCGCGGCGCCCGGCGCGATCGAGACTGAGCTGGCGACGCTGACGCTGCCGGCCGAGTGGCTGGCGGGCGGGGGGCGTGAGTTTCTGCGGGTGGTGATGCGGTTGGTGGGGGCGGTGCCCAGCGGGGCCAGGGTGCGGCTGCGGCTGAAGAGTGCGGCGGGGTACGTGTGGGACGGGCCGGTGGTGATTTTGGAGGCGGGGCACGAGCTGCAGGACCTGGGGGTGGTGCAGCTGCCGCCGGGCAACCTGAGCGCCTCGGCGGATCTGTATCTGGATCTGTGCGGGGTGTGGACGGTGGGCACGATCGGGGTGGATTACCTGGCCTTTTTGCCGCTGGTGAGTTACCGGAGGTATGCGCCGGCGGGGGTGGGTGTGGGGCTGGGGGTGGGCGACTGGCTGGTGGATGACGGGATGCTGGGGCAGGTTTACATTCAGAGCGGGGCGGACGTGGTGCCGGGGGTGCTGGCGCGGGGTGGCCAGCTGGTGGTGCATCCGCATCTGACGGCGGTGAATCGGTTCTGGGTGCTGGGGGAGGATGCGCTGGGGGCGGCGGCGGCGAGCAGGGCGTATGTGGTGCGGGCGTGGTGGCGGCCGCGGCGGGCGAGCTTGTGAATCGAGGTGGTGGGCGAGCAAGTTTTGTGGCAGAAAAGTTCCTGCAGGAGACAACGGAAGTTGCGGCCGGGGCGGGTGGGTTTGGGGGGTGTTGTGGCTGAGGTGTGGTCGTCGGAACGACGTACGGAATTGCTGGCCTATGAAGACGTGTTGGTGGTGGCGCCTGACCTGGCGGGGGTGAGCCAGGTGCCGGAGGTGGATGCGATCGGGGACCTGGGTTACCGGGTGCGGCTGCTGCAAGGTGAGGTCGACGATCGGCGGCTTTATCGGGTGGCGCAGGACCAGCGCTTTGACATCGTGCACTTTATGCTGCACGGGAGCATTGACGACCTGACGGTGAGTGGCGGCCGGCTGACGCGCAATGCGGTGCTGCAGCTGGTGACGCTGACGGGGGCGAAGATTGTTTTTCTGAACGCCTGTTCTAGTGCGGGGCTGGGGCAGATGCTGGTCAATGCGGGCGTGGCGGTGGCGATTGCGAGCGTGGCGGAGGTGGGGGATAGCGCGGCGTGGCAGACGGCGGTGACGTTTTATGCGGAGCTGGCGCGCTGCGGGGATGTGAGCCGGGCGTACAAGGCGGCGTGCGTGGGCGGGGATGTGCTGTATGTGTTCCTGAGCGATGGCGGGTATGCGGCCTTGATGGCGCGGCCGGTGCTGGAGGAGCTGCGGGGGCTGCGGGGGGATATGGAGCGGAGCCAGGCGGCGCAGGTGGGCTTGCGGGGGGATCTGCGGCGGCTGGTGTGGCTGGTGGGGGGGAGTGCGGCGCTGGCGGCGAGCTCGGTGGGCATGCTGGGGCTGCATGTGTGGGTGCGGTAGAGGGGGGGCTCACCGGAGGCCTGGGCAAATCCAGGATTTGCACGAACGCGGAGGGACCGGAGGGGGACGCATGGGCGTTTTTCAGGTATTTGGGACGAAGCGTTGTATTTGCCGAACGCGACCAGCGTGTGTAGCAATGCCGGTGACAAGTGTTGCAGCCCGGTGACAGGTTTCTTGGCTGCCGGCGGCTGCGATCGGGCAATGAAAGTTGCGGCAGGGTCGGCGGGTGGTAGAGGAAGGGGTGGAATTGGATCCTGAGCAGTTGGAGCGGTTGGACCGGCAGGTTGGTGGACCAGGCGTATGAGAATTCGATTGGCGTTGGGCGACGATCGATGTGCCTGGTTCTGTGGGTGGGTATCGGTAGGGGTTGGTGGCGCTGCGGGATGATCAATGTATGGAGCTGAGCGGTGAGGTATGTTTGGGCGGGGTGCGGGTGACAACTTTCGTGGCTGCCGGCGACTGCGATCGGGCAATGAAATTGCGGCGGGTGGGGTGCAAGGTTTGTGGCTGCCGGCGACCAGGTCATTGCATGCGAAGTTGCGGCGGGGTCGGGGTGACAAGGTTTGTGGCTGCCGGCGACCAGGTCATTGCATGCGAAGTTGCGGCGGGGTCGGGGTGACAAGGTTTGTGGCTGCCGGCAGCCGCCCGGGCGCATGCGAAGTTGCGGCGGGTTCCTGCAGGAAGTTTGATTGTGGGCCCTTGGACGTTTGATTGTGGGCCCTTGGAAGTTTGGGGGAAGTTTGTCGGTGTAGCAAAGGGGTGAGGGTCATGAAGATTCCTTGGGACATTCATTGGAGCTGGGCGCACCAGGGGCCGGAGGACTTGGAGGCGTTCCGGGCGATGGAGCCGGGAGCGATCTGGATCTTGAATCCGTGCTGGGAGATTGTGAGGCAGGCGCACGAGGCCTGCCCGGATGCCTTGATCGTGCTGCGCGACCAGCCACAGGGGGAACAGCACGACTTCATGCGGGCGGACCCGGTGGCGTGCGCGCGGGCTCACATGGCGGACTGGCTGAGGCACATTCCGGAATGGGCGCCGGGCATTGGGCTGGCTCAGCTGGCGGTGTGCGGGATCAACGAGGGGTTGATCGACACGCTGGAGCGCGAGATTGCCGTTTGCGCCTACTACACGGGGTTGGTCGAGCTGGGGACGGAGGCGGGGATCGCGGTGGCGGCCGGCGCCTTCGGCAATGGGTGGCCGGGCAACGACGACACGGCTACCACGAAAGATACCCGTGTCCACTGGGACCGGCCGCACTTCCGGAAGCTGCTGGAAGCGATCCGTGCGGGCCGTAGGCGGGGCGTGCTGCATTTTCTGAACCTGCACGAGTACTGGGGTGATGTGGCGGGTCCTGGCTCGCTGTGGGGCTGGCACAGTGGTCGGGTGCTGCAGTTCTTGCGCTGGCTCGAGGTGTGGGGGATTGATCCGGAGGAGATCCCGATCCGGTTTGGGGAGATCGGGTTTGACCGGTTGGCGGTAGATCCTGGGTGCGCCAGTCCTGGCAGCCGTGGCTATCGGAGCTGGATGACTGACGGCGTTTACCTGGGTGGGCTGGCGTGGCTGCTGCAGCAGTACGCTTTTTATCCGAGCATCAAGGGGGGTGGGGTGTTCGGCTGGGATGCGCAGAACCGGGAGTGGAACGGGTTCGACATCCGGCCGGCGCGCGCGGCGGTGGTGGGGATGGTGCAGGGGCTGCGGGCGTTGGCAGGGCCTACGGTGGTCCGCCTGGGGCTGCCGGCGGCGATCGAGTGGCCAGGTGGCGAGGTGGTGCCGCCGATCGTGGTGCCGCCCGTAGAACCGCCGGCGCCGGCCGCGGCCTTCGACGTGGCGCTGGGGCGTCCGCTGCCGGTTGGGGTGGGTCTGGTGTCGCAGTGGTTCGGCGTGAACCCGGCCAACTATGCGGCCTACGGGCTGGCGGGGCACGAGGGCCTGGACTACAGTTGCCCGGCGGGGACGGACGTGCTGGCGGCGCATGGGGGGGTGGTGCACCGCGACGAGGATGCGATCTATGGCAAGCACATCACGGTGACGAATGCCAGGATGCAGACGGTCTATGCTCACCTGTCGGCGTTCCTCCTCGAGGAGGGTTTCAAAGTGGATGCGGGGAACATCATCGGCAGCTCGGGATCGACGGGCCGCTCGAGCGGTCCGCACCTGCACTTCGGGTGGCGGGTGACCGGCATCGCTAACCAGGCCTACCAGAACTTCCTGGATCCGCTGTTGGGTCGCAAGCTGAACGGGGACGCCTGACGATGGCGGTTAGCGTCCGGTCGGTCGAGGAGTACACTCACCCGGCGGCGGCGCACAGCCACAGCCTGGCGTTGCCGGCCTGCGAGTTGGGTGACCTGTTGGTGGCGGTGGTTTTCAACGGGGATTGGCGGGACCTGACGGCGCCGGCGGGTTGGACGGCGCTGGGGGTGTATGGCTGCTGGTGGCGGGTGGCGGGCTTCGGCGACGCGGCCGGGGTGACGTATGAGTGGACCATGCCGGGGGTGGAGACGGCGCCGGCGGTGGGCGGGGTGTTGGCCTTGCGCGGTGCGGACCTGGCGGCTCCGATCGGCGAGGTGGGGGGCTACGGGGCGCAGGCGGATGGGTATGGGGTGGTGACGGCGCCGGCGGTGAGCGCGGCGCGGGCGGGCGGGCTGGCGCTGACGCTGGTGATGAGCACGGGCTATCTCGAGGTGGTGCCCCTGTCGGCGATGGAGCGCCAGCTGTGTCCGGACGGGGGTGCCGGGTGTGCGGCGGGGGTGGCGGTCTTCGGCGACGAGCTGAGCGCGGCGGGCTCAACCGGGGTGCGGCGGGCGCAGAACCTGGACGGGGCGACGGAGCTGTCGCTGGTGGCGATTATGTTCGTGGTCGAGCCCTCGGTGCTGCCGGGTGAGGCCGGGCTGGCGGACGGCTGGGAGAATGCGGAGGGCTTTCGGGTGGTGGTGCGGCGGCGCGACTTCGGCGGGCTGGTGCGGCCGGGGGCGGGGGTGCGCGCGCAGGTGCTGCGCTATGCGTGGGACTGTGTTGGCGGGCCGAGCTGGGCGGCGCTGCGGGTGGTGGGCCCTGAGGCCGGGGTGTGGGAAGCGGCGGAGTGGCTGCGCTGCCCGGTGGAGATTTATTCGCCCCTGGGCGAGCTGGTTTGGTGGGGGTACGTCAACGGGCTGCAGGCGGGAGGCGCTGGGAGCGCTGGGTCGGTGTCGTTGGGGGTGGGGCTGGACGGGATGGCCAACAAGGTGGCGGCGGCGTACACGGTGGCGGCGTCGATTTGGGGAGCCCCGCCGACGAGGGTGCAGACCGCTTGGGCGGAGGACATGGAGAGCCAGGCGGAGTACGGGGTGAAGGAGCGGGTCCTGACGGTGAGCGGCCACGATGCCCTGCTCGCCGAGCGGGTGCGCGATGCGGAGTTGGCGCGGGCGGGGCTGCCGCCGGTGTTGGTGGGGGGCGCTTCGCTGGGCGGGTCGGTGGCGCTGTGGTGCCGGGGGTGGTTCAGCACGTTGGGTTGGCGGTACTACGCGCAGCCGGCGGGGCTGCTGGAGTGGCCGGTGACCAGTGGGATGGTGGAGTTCGGGCGTTACACGGAAGAGAGGTCCTGGGCGCAGAAGATTGTGTACGGTCCGGGGGATGACTGGACGGCGTTGGGGATCGAGGTGAAGCTGCAGAAGCGGGGCGGGCCGGCTGACGGGGTGTCGGTGAGTCTGCGCGCTGACACGGGCGGGCTGCCGGGTGCGGTGCTGGCGAGTGGGGTGGTGGACCAGAGCCGGATCGGGGGGGCGCCGGTGTGGCTGCGGGCGGATCTGGGGAGCGGGTACGAGCTGGGGGCGGGGTCTTATTGGGTGGTGGTCGAGCGGACTGGGGGGGAGGACCCGGACCATGCCTACTTGCTGGGGGTAGACGACGACTACGGGTATCAGGCGGGTGGTGGGGTGTTGTACCTGGTCAACGGCGTCTGGACGGGGTGGATCAATTCCGGGGGTGGGTTGGGGTGCATGGGTTTTCGGGTGCTCGGCGAGCAGGACAACGTCGAGCAGGTTGCGGCGTTGGTGGCCGGCGTCGGGCAGTTCCTGACGGGGACCGAGGGTGAGCAGGCGGGGGCGAGCACGTGCCAGTGGCGCGGGGGGACCTGGGACGGGTTGCGCGAGGTGGACGGGTTGCTGAGGTGGGGGGCGGATGGTCGGTTGTTGGCGCGGGTGCGGGCGGACCGGGTGGTGGAGCTGCGGCCGGCGCCGGCGGTGAGTGCGGGCCCTGGCTACTGGCTGAATGCGGACGGGGGGGTGGTGGATCGCTGGGGTGGGGCGTTGGCGGTGGGGGCGTGTGTGGCGGGTGAGTGGGTTGGGTTGGGGGATGTGATCCCGGGCAGTGCGGACGTGAGCCGGTATGGGCGGGTGAGCCCGTTTTGGGTGGAGGGGAGTGTGTACGAGGTGGGGGGCGGGCGGCTGCGGCTGTTGGGGGAGGGGGCGGATTTGCTGGGTGGGGTGGGGGATGACGGCGGATCGGAATCCGCGGCGGCGGGTGGTGGCGAGGTGGATGTGTAGGTAGGCGAGCTGCAGGGATGAGGGAGGTCGAGGAAGGCCGCCTGCCGGCGACGTGAGGCTGTGGGGGCATGTTCGGGCGACGACGGCGGGTTGGTGGCTTTGTGGGTGGGCCGCCATGCCGATATAATGGGCCTGGATGCCCAGTGCCCGCGGCGACTTCCCGCCCGCGGCCTTCTCCGGAGGTGGACAATGTTTGTCAAGGATCAGATGACGCGCCATCCGGTCACTATTATGGTAGACAGCCCGCTCCTGGCGGCCCAGCGCAGCATGAAAGAGAACGACGTCCGCCACCTGCCCGTGGTCAACAAGGCGGGAGCGTTGGTAGGCCTGGTGACGCGCAGCTCGCTCGAACAGGTGCGCCCTTCCAAGCTGACGACGCTCTCGATCTACGAACTGTCCTACCAACTGGATAAGCTCAACGTGCGCGACGCGATGGTGCGCAAGGTAATCACCGTCGGCGAAGACGTGCCGATCGAGCAGGCGGCACGAATGATGCTCGAGCATAAGATTGGCAGCCTGCCGGTGCTGCGCGGCGAGCGCCTGGTGGGGATCATCACCGATACGGACCTGATGCGGACCATGCTCGAGTTGTTGGGCGCGCGCCAGCCGGGCGTGCGCCTGACGCTGAAGGTGCCAGACAACCCCGGCGAACTCGCGCTCGTCACGGCGGCGATCGCCGCCGAGCACGGCGACATCGGGGCGATGGGCACGCTGCCTTCGGACGAGCCGCTCAAGTGGTGGGTGGTGCTCAAGGTACGCTACATCGATCAGGACTGCCTGGTGTCGGCCATCCGAGCGCTGCCCGAGGTCGAGCTGCTGGATGTGCAAGCGGCGTGAGACGGGTGTTGCCGGGCAAGCGCGTCCCAGCCATCGAGTCTGCCGGGTCAACGGATTGCCGGGTCAACGGTTCGACAGCCAAACGGTTTGACAGGCAAACTTAGCCATGGCATAGTATCTGCATCATGGTAGCGCGCTACTTGTGCTGCTATGGAGACGGCGATCAGGGCACCCGCCAGGACCTGGGGCGGTCGTGATCGCCTGGGTCGCCAGGCGCCTGAGATCGCCGACCGGCAGGAGGTGTGCTGTGATCCTGGTGCGTCTCGTGTTTCAGGCCAAGTTTGGCAAAGCGGCGGAGCTGGTTGCGAGCTTCAAGTCCGGCGAGGAGATGATGGGGGCCGGGCGGGGCCGCAATGTGAAGATCCTGACCGACCTCAGTGGGCCGTTCGATACGGTGGTTCAGGAAGTAGAGTACGACAGCCTCGAGGTCTTCATGGAAGACCAGGCGCGCATGTTTGCCGACCCGAAGTTTGGGGCGGCGATGGAGGGCAGCCGAGACTTGATTAGGAACGGTTACAAAGAGTACTACACGATCGAGTAATAGGAGCGCCTGTGCGTCCGGCCCATCAGCGGTTGCGGGGCCGGACGCACAGGCCGCGTTCGCGGTCCGGCGGGGACGGCCGAAGCGAGTGGTACCCTGGCCGGCGGGCAGCGGTCGCCTGATCGACGGCTCTTGGCTGGCCCGCGTCGCTTCGGCGCGGGAAAGGAGGCGAGGGCGATGGCCGAGTTTGTGGCTCAGCGGGATTATCTCCAGCGCGTCTACGCGGGGGTGTTGGGCAAGATCATCGGCGTCTACCTGGGCCGCCCGTTTGAGGGCTGGATCTACGAGCGCATCATGGCGGAGCTGGGCGAGATCCGCGGCTATGTGGCCGAGCGCCTGGGCCTGCCCCTGGTGGTGACGGACGACGACATCGCCGGCACTTTCACGTTCTTGCGCGCCCTGCCCGACCACGGCTGCCGGCGCACGTTGACCCCTGCCGAGATCGGCGAGACCTGGCTGAACTACATCGTCGAGGGTCGCACGATCCTTTGGTGGGGTGGCCTGGGCGTCTCCAGCGAGCACACGGCCTACCTTCGCCTCAAGAACGGCGTCCACGCGCCGCAAAGCGGTTCCATCGCGCTGAACGGGCCGGTCATCGCGCAGCAAATCGGCGGGCAGATCTTCATCGACGGCTGGGGAATGGTCGCGCCGGGCGATCCCGAACTGGCCGCCAGCCTGGCCGGCCGGGCGGCCAGCGTGGCCCACGACCGGGAGGCGGTCTATGCGGCGCAGGTGCTGGCGGCGATGGAAGCGGCGGCGTTTTGCGAGCCGGCCATCGACCGCCTGCTCGATACGGGTGTGAGCGTCATCCCACATGACGCGGCCATCTACCGGCTCATCGCCGAGCTGCGCGACTGGCATGCGGGCGCACCTGGTGCGGGCGCACCTGGTGCCGGCGATGGCGGCTCCGGCTGGCGCCGGGCGCGCGCCCGGCTGGCGGCGGAGTACGGCTATGACAAGTATCCGGGCAACTGCCCCGTCATACCCAACCACGCGCTAGTGATGCTCGGTCTGCTCTGGGGCGAGGGCGACTTCCGGGAGTCTCTTGCCATTGCCAACACCTCCGGCTGGGACACCGACTGCAATTCCGGGAACCTGGGCTGCCTGCTGGGGATCAGGAATGGTCTGGCGGGGCTGGACACGGGTTACGATTTTCGCGGGCCGGTGGCGGATCGCCTCTACCTGTCGACGGCGGACGGCGGGCGGTGCATCACGGACGCGGTACAGGAGGCCGGTCGGATCGCTAACTACGGTCGCGCGCTGGCCGGGGCAGCCGAGCATTGGCCGAAGGGTGGCGCGCGCTTCCACTTCGATCTGCCCGGCGCTCGTCAAGGATTCCAGGCGACGGCGGACGGCGAACTGCCGGTGGCGCTGACAAACGTTGCGGGCCACAGCCTGACTGGGGAACGCGCCCTGGCGCTGGCCTATGGGGAACTGGCGACCGGCCAGGTGGCCCGCGCGGCCACGGCCACTTTCATCCCGCCCGACGCCCTGGCGATGCCGGGTTACGCGCTGATGGCCTCGCCTACGTTGTATCCCGGCCAGGTCATCCGGGCGGTGGTCTCGACGCCGGCTGATGCGGCGCCGGGGACGCACTGCGCCTTGTTGGTGGGCTACTACAACAGGCAGGACCGCCTGGAAGCCACCTCCGCAGCGCCGGTGGCCCTGCAGCCGGGAGAGTATCACGAGCTGAGGTGGACGGCGCCGGACACGGCCGGTGCCCCGATCGCCGAGGTGGGCATCCAGGTGACGGGTGGCCGGCCAGGACGGGGTGAGGGCGGGGCGCGCGCGCCCGACGCGTCAGCGCGGGGCGGTGTGGTCTATCTCGATCTGCTAAGCTGGGAGGGCACGCCTTCGGCCGTATTTCGGGCGCCGGTGGGGGGGACGATGTGGCGGCGTGCCTGGGTGAACGGCGTCGACGTTTGGGACCAACACCGACGGGAACCGTACTACCTGATCCAGAACGCGGGCACCGGGCTGCTCATCCAGGGCGCGCGCGAGTGGGCCGGCTACGAGGCCGCGGCTCGCATCACGCCGTTCCTCCTGCGGGCCGGCGGGTTGGCGGCCCACGTGCAGGGGATGCGGCGCTATTACGCGCTCCTCCTGTGTGAGGGCGGCGTCGTCCGGCTGGTCAAGCGCCGTGAGGACGAGCAGGTGGTGCTGGCTGAGGCGGCATTGGCCTGGAACGCCTACCAGCCCTACGATCTGTCTCTTAGCATCAGCGGCAGGCACATCAGCGCCCGTGTTGGCGACGACCTGGCCCTCGACTGTGAGGATGAACCAGGGACGGCGTTGGACGGTGGGGCAGTGGCCTTGATCTGTCGCGAGGGCTGCCTAGCTGCCGATTGGGTGGCCGTGCATCCCTACACCTGGCAGCGAGGACAAAAGTAGCAGGCGCCGCCCAGGTAGTGGATCTTCTCGACCCTCGCCCCGCAGGCCGGACAGGGTCCCCCGGCAGCGTGGCTATCCATCCGGCGGACGTAGCCTCCCGGGCGGTTGTAGAGGTCAACCTCGTCAGAGCGTCCGCCCTCGGCGATGACGTCCGCAAGGGTGGCGAGGATGGCGTCGTACAGGCAGCGGCGCTGGGCCGGGCTCAGTTCGGCGAGCGGATGGCGCGGGTGCAGGCCGGCCCGAAAGAGGATATCCTGGCCGATGGCGTTGCCCAGGCCGGGGATCAGCTGCTCCTGTGTAAGCAGCCCTTTCACGCTCCGCTTCTCGCGCGTATCATTCACCAGGGCCGAGAAGTAGTCGAAAGTGAACTGCTCGTCGAGCGGCGTGGGACGCATCCCTTTCAGGTACTGGCGTTCCTGTTCCCGACCCGCCTCCCATAGTTCCATCGCGCCCCACATCTGGGTCAGGGCTGTCAGGGAGGAGCCGTCGTCGAAGGCCAGCCACAGGTGGTATTTCTCGGGCAGCTTCGCGCCGGTTGGGTGGTAGAGGAGCCGGCCCCCACATTCGCCCAACAAGAGCAGGTAGCCGGGCTCCAGAGGTATGAGCAGCCATTTCCCCCGCGCGTGGGCAACACCGACCGTCCTGCCTGCCGACAGGCCGGCGAATTCTTCGGCAGTGCGGTTGTACCAGACGAACTTGTGCGGGGAATTGCCCAGGCTGGCGCGACTGACGGTCTTGCCGCACAGCGTCTCGTTGATCTGTCGCGCCAGGGTCATGTACTCGGGTAGCTCAAACATCGTCGGTTCTCCCTCCCGTCTGAGCCGGCGGAGGCGACAAGCGGCGCGCGCCTGGGACCAAACAGGCTTCGACGCCCGCTCTCGCCGCTTATTATAATCCCGGCGTCAAGTCGACCACCCCCTGGGTCGCCAACTATTTCAGCAGCAACCGTACCGCGTTTGGGGCGGCCCTCGTGCTCGGAGCGTTGATCTTTCTGTTCTCGTTGGCCAAGGGTGTGGTCAGGAACCTCTCCGACTGGGAGTACTGGGTGATCGGTGGCCTGGGCTTGCTCGGCATTGCGGCGCCCTTTGTTCTCGGTTTTGCCGGCAGCACGCTGGCGATGGCTATAGCATGGTGATTCTCTGCCTGGTCACGGTGATCCTGTGCCTGGTGCAGATCTTTGGGCCCCGCTACACGGTTGTCTGAGCCAGGGCTCTGTCCCGGACGGTGCGGCTCGTCGACCGGTCAGCGGTCTGAGCGCACTTGACGAGTAGGACGCGGCCGGAACCGCCGGTTCCGGCCGCGCCTTTCGTAGTTTTGTTCAGTCGTACAGTCTCTCCAGGAACCACGCTCCGCTCTGCAGATCCAGGTAGATCACGCACAGCATCCGATCGGTGGTCGTCACCTTATAGAACTCACGCCAGGCCTCGACGGACCACCAGGTGGCGTGCACGCGCCAGCGATTGGCGACGGCATCAATGGGATGCCACTCGCCGCGCCAACCAAAGCGCTGTGGCAGACCTGCCGCATCCAGCGTAATCTCGATCGGCTCCCCGGCCGCGAACAAGCGGGACATGGGCCCTCCCTGCCTGTTGACCCCGTCTCCATTCCCGACACACTGAGGCGCAGCGGTCCGGGCCGCTGAATAAGCGGGTTGGCGGACTGGGTCGTGGAACTCGGGCTTACCCAGCACTAATGTTCTAGTGACTGTATACACCCGGCCGGGCTGCCTGTCAAGAGTCGGCCTTGGAGTGGACCGTAGGTCACGCCGTAGGTCACATTGTAGGTCACATTGTAGGTCACATTGTAGGTCACGCTTGTAGGATACTGATGGCAAACAGTTGGTCCTGAACTGTGACCGGCGAAGGGCGCGAATTGGTGAGAGGCCGGTTGGGTGTATGATGGTAGGCATCCAGACCAACTCGTAGCCAGGGAGGCTCAGCATGTCACTCCAACCGACCGCCATTCCGCCGGTTCCGGATGAGACCGCACGGATTGCCAAGAAAGTGTTCAAGCGCAAGGGCAACCTCTATCTGGTCATCGGTGACCAGATTGGCACGCTGTTTGAGAAGATCGACTTTGCCGACCTGTACGCTTCCGACGGTGCACCCGCCTTCTCGCCGAATCTGCTCGCCTTGGTGGCTGTCTTTCAGCGCCTGGAAGATTTATCCGACCGGGCCATGGCGGATGCGGTGCGGGCGCGTATCGATCTCAAGTACGCCTTGCATTTGCCGCTGGAGCATATGGGGTTTGATGGCTCGCTGCTCAGCGACTTTCGCGAGCGTCTGTTGCACGATGCCGCCGCCTTGCGCATGTTTGATGGCGTGCTTGAGCGCCTGACCGAGCTGGGCTTGCTGGCGGCCGGGGGCAAGCAGCGCAGCGACGGCACTTATGTCTTGGCCGCCACGCGCACGCTGACGCGTCTGGAATTGCTGGCGGAGAGCATGCGTCTGGCCCTGCAAGCCCTGGCCGAGTATCGTCCGGACTGGCTGCGGACGGTGGCGTTTGTGCACTGGCATGAGCGCTATGGCAAACCCTGGAATAGCTGGCGACTGCCCAGGAAGACCGAGCAGCGCGAGCAACTGGCGCTGGAGATCGCGGCCGATGGCTTCCATCTGCTCCAGGCACTGAGTGCAGCCGAGGCTCCCAGCCAGGCCGCCAGCCTGCCGGAGGTGGTCAGCCTGCGCCAGGTTTGGAGCCAGCAACTGGTGCAAGAAGCGGACAAGATCAGCTGGCGCCCGCGCGAACAGATTCCCGCCGGTGCCGAGCGGGTGACCACGCCGCACGATGCCCAGGTGCGGGGTAGCCAACACGGCGATCATGTCTGGGAAGGCTACGCAGTGCACTTCACCGAAACCAGTGATACGGACCGGCCGCATCTGATCACCGATGTGGCCGTCGTCCCGTCCACGACCCCTGATCATCAAGTGATCGAGCAGATCTACGCATGCCTGACCCGGCGCAACTTGTTGCCCAGCGAACACCTGGTCGATGCGGGCTACACCACCGGCCGGGCGCTGGTCGATAGTTCCGCGCGTCAGGTACGTCTCGTCGGTCCGCTGGCCCAAGATGCGAGTTGGCAAGCACACCTCCCGGATGGCATTGCCAGCGACCAGTTCAAGCTAGACTGGGTGGCGCAGGTGGCCACCTGCCCGAACGGCCAGCAATCGAGCGCTTGGCAGCTAAACCGGGACTCCGACGGCCAGCCCGAGGTCGACATCCGCTTCTCAAAGGCGGCCTGTCAAGCCTGCCCGCTACGCCAAGGTTGTACTCGCAACCGCGCGGGGCGGCGCCTCAAGCTCAGCCTTTACCACGAGGCAATCCTGGCCGCGCGTGCCAACCAGCGCACGGCGCTCTTCAAACAGGAGTACGCGCGGCGGGCCGGCATCGAAGGCACGATTTCCGCCACCGTCCGCAGCCAGGGTGCACGGCGTACACGCTACATCGGCCTGGCGAAAACCGATTTGCAGGCCATCCTGACCGCCATCGCTGTGAACCTGCGCCGGACTGCCTTGTGGCTGATGGCCGAACGACCCGCCACCACGCGACCACCTGGCCTGACCTGCCTGGCCCACTTGGCGACTTAGTGTTTGCCATCAGTATCCTTTCAGCGTGACAGCTCCGGAGCCCGTCACGTTGAAACCGTGACCTACAATGATTGGCGGAGCCCGCCGCGTTGAAAACGTGACCTACAGATTAGGCCAGCAGCCAGGCGCAGCCCAGGTCCTCGTAGGCGAGCGTCGCGCGCTCGATGCGGTCAAGGTGAAGCGCCGGAGAGCGCAGTGCATCTGAGCAAGCGGACGAGCCGCCAGGCGCGGGGCTATTCGCAGGCTGCCAGCCACCTATAAGGATGAAGAGCACGCGGATGACCGAGGCCATGTAGTCCTGCCAGCACTCGTCCCAGGTGTATGGGATGCCGAGACTCGCGCAGGCGCTGTTGGTAGCGCTGCAGGAGCAGTTTTTCCAGGCGGGCCCGGCGCTCCGGGTACCAGTGCGCGGCGATCATGTAGGCCAGGTCGTCGGTGCCGGTGTCGACGCGCCAGTTCCGCCAATCGACGATGCGCACGCGATCGCGTTCTGGTTGGCGCGGGTAGAGGAAGTTGGTCGCGTGTGCGTCGTGATTGACCAGCGTGATGCCCCGTCCGGCCAGCAGGCGCTGGACGCGCCAGTCCGGCCAGGCCCCGCAGATGCGTTCGAAGGTGGCGCGTCGCCCGGGCGACACACGGTCTCCCATGTAGTCCAACCAGGCCGCCAGGCCCTCTTGACCTCGCGCGAGCAGGTCGGCCAGGACGCTCTCGCTGTAGCGCGTCCCCAGGTCGTCACCCAGGCGCCGGTTCTCCCACCAGAAGGCGTGGAAAAGCGCCAGCGCATCCACCGCGCCCTCACACTGGGTCTCGCTGGCCGGCAGGCCGCAGGCCGACGCGAGGTGGGTCGCCGACAGGTCTTCGAGCAGGAGGTGGCCGCGGCCGGTCTCTGGCGAGTAACCGGCATCGTAGTGCCGCAGAAAGGGTAGCCCTTCCCAGCCGAGCGCGGCCAGCATAGGGGGCGCGATATCGCAGTAGAAGGCGATCTCCGGCGGACTCCGCTTCGCCGCGCCATCCGGCGGCTCGGCGTTGCCGATCAGCTTGAGAGAGAGGCGTCCCGGCAGACGCACGTAGCCGCGACAGGCGACTTCAAGCCGGAAGACGGTCGAGTCAGGAAAGTCCTCGCGCCCGAACGCTCGCAGGCCGCTCACCTCACCCTGCAAGAGGTGTCCGTTGGCGTGCAGCGTGGCGTTCAGGCGCTCGGGTGTGAGCTGAGATAGCTCGGTGATTACGTCAGACATGGACGCTCTCCTGCGAGTGTCCATATTGTACCATGCGCGGCGGAAACCTCCGTTTCCTCCGCCGTTAGGATTATCCTAGCTCGATGACATCGGTTTGGATCGCCCCAACGCTCTGCTCGGTCAGGGCGGACAGTTCGTCCAGCAAGGGTTCGTCCAGCCGCGTGAAAGCGAAACTGGACTCGCCCTGCATCCGCCGCCTGAGCTCGGGCGAGATGCAGGTCAGAAGCTCAGGGCGGACGGAGACGGGCATCAGGTGATAGCTGACGTAGCGCCGGTCCACTCTCGCAGCCCCGAACAGAAGCTCCTGGGTGTGCCAGTCCAGGCGCGGCACGTTCAGCCGGTAATGGTCTGGCCGGTCCACGGCCACCAGCAGGTGGCCGGCATGCGCTTGCAGGATCCCTTTGAGCCGATCGAAAACGGCGGTGAAGTCCGCGTTGGTCGTCACTTATGTCCTCCGTCACTGGGTAGCCTGGCCGCCAGGCACAGGCGAGGTCAGGCCGCGGCGCGCCTGCGGCGTGGAGCGGCTGACGTGCCGGCAGTCGCCGGCTCGGCGCGGTGGCGGGGCGGATCAGGATCCTGGGGAGAATCAGAGTCCGCAGGCCTTGCATGCCGCCGGAAACTGACGACCGGCAGCCGTGCGTGCAGAGGGCCTTGAACTGAAGCGCTTGTGGACCCCTGCGCGGCGAAGTAGGTGCGTGAGGGGCTCGGCCCCGGCCCGGGGAACACCGCGAAGTCGTCTACCCGGATGGGTGGCTCGCCGCAGTGAGCTTGCTCGAAGTGATTGAAGACCTGGCAGCGCTGCCGGCTCCAATACCCACAGCGCTCGCAAAGATAAATTGCCATCTTGCTGTCACCTCATCAGGATTAACGGACCGGGATGCCCGGCGATACGGCTTGCCCGCCGCAGCCCTCCTCCATGGGCCGCGGATCAGAATCCGCAGGCGGATGGGAGAAGGTGGCCTCTCCCATCCGCCCATCTCGAGAACCCCGGCGACCCGCTAGCCTTGCGCCTGGGGCCCGGGCATGAGGCCCATCTGCTGCATGAGCGCGCTCATATCGTAGTAGGTCCAGGTGCGCTCGATCTTGCCGTTCGTAAGCTGGAAGGTGTTGCTGCCGTAAACGGTCGCACGCTTATGCCCCGGCGGAATGGTGCTGCCGTCCGGCGCCTGCAAAGGCCCGTTGTTGGTGCCGGTCCCTGTCCAGTCGATCACCACCAGGTCGCCCTGGGCCACGGCGCGCGTCAACTCGAAGTGCAAGTCGGGGAAAGCCTGGATGAAATTCTCGACGTACTGGCGATTCTCGCGTCTGGTCAACGAATGGGTCGTCCCCGGGGCCTCCGCGCACAGGTCATCCGCGTAGAAGCTGTCGAAGCGATCCAGGTCGTGCGCATTTAGCGCGTCATAGCTTTCGCGTACCCGGCGCAAGTTATCCTGTTCCGGCGCGGCCGGCTCGACTGAGGTAGCTGCCTCTCCTCTGGCGACGGGGCTGCCCGCCGGCGCCTCAGCCCCGGTGGTGGCCGGTTCGCCCGGCATCTGCTGATCCGTCTTCCTGGCCGTGGCCGCGTTCGCGCCAGCCGCAGGGTTCAATTGTCGCAGCAGCTGGCTGTTGTCGAAGTAGAGCCACAGGTGCGGGATCTTTCCGTTCTTGACCTGAAAGACGGAGCAGCCCGACAGGGACATCTTCTTGCCGGTGGCGGGCAAGCTGTCGCCCTCTTGCCGGTCGACCAGCGGGCCGGTCTGCGTGCCGCTGACCCGGTACTGGGTGACGACGAAATCCTCGTCGGCCAGCGTGCGCTCGACGTCGAACCGGCAATCGGGGAAGGCCTTCAGGAAGTCCGCCAGCCAATCGCGGCCTTGTCTCTTGTCCAGCGGCCGGCTGTGCGTGCTGAGCTCGCTTTGCGCATCTTCGGGGTAGTAGCTCATCACCCCCGCCAGATCGTGCCGGTTGAGGGCGTCGAAGACGTCCCGGGCGACGCGTGTCGCCTCGTCAGCGCCGGCGCCCGCCGCCTGGGGCGCATGGCCGTTGCCGGCGATCTTGTCGTCCAGATAGCTCACCATCGCGCGTTCGTCGCGCAGTATTTGCTCGGCCACGCGCGCCGTATCCGGGTCGCCGGAACGCCGGGCAAGTGCACGCAGGGCCTCGTAGGAGGCGACTTCAAAGCTTTCATTGGCGTAGCTGAGCATATCGTCGCGGTACGCCGTCGGGCTGGTCGATCCTCCCTGCTTGGCCAATTCGGCTTCGCTGTGGACGTGGAAGATCGGGTTGCTGGGCTGGATCGACGTCACTTTCTCGCCCAGCCGTTCGAGGCAGCTCTTCACCAGCTCGGCATGCCGGCGCGTCTGATCGAGGTGTTCCCGCAGCTTCGTCTGCGTATCGGCGTCGTCGCGCCTCTCGTCAACCTGTCTCTCCAGGACCGGGATTAGCCCGATCTCCATGCTGTAAGCGCTCTTCAACCAGTCGCTGAGGACTGGGTCAGGACGTGCCATGTTCGAAGCTCCTTTCACGGATCGCCAATCACGTGACGCGCGCGACAGCGTGCGCCGTGATGTTGCGCTGGCAGCAGGCGAGGAAAGCTGGTTTCCTCAAGAAACCTGGTCTCCCTATGTAAGTGTGGGCAGAGGTCCGGGCGAAGACGGCGCAACCGTTGGGGCCACCGTGCGACCGCCTCGGTGGCCGAAGGTCCACATTGGCAGCCAATACACTCACATTTGTAGCATATGCTACACTGTAGGCACGTAGGGATGATTACAGTCTTTTCTACTGCCCACCTGCGTAGGGGCCCTTCGCGTGCCGCATGTTGCGCGGTACTCGTTCTCCACGGCGATTGTTGACAGTCCGCCGGGACAGGCGTATAGTAGCACCTAGAACTGTCCTCTTTGCATGTTTACCCACTCAAGATTGAGGAGGTGAGCGGATGGCTCGCAGTACCCTAATCGTGTTGTTGGTCCTGGTTATTCTGGTTTTGGCCAGTTGTGGCGGCGCCAGCCCTGCGGCGCCGTCCGTGCCCGCGGGTGACGCGGCCGCCGGCAAGGCGTTGTTCGATCAGAAGACGATCGGCAAGGATAATGTGCAAGGTTGCAGCACCTGCCACTCGATTCAGCCGGACGTCATTTTGACCGGCCCCTCGCTGGCCGGCATCGCCACCGACGCGGCCGGATCCGTGAAAGAGGCCGAATACAAGGGCCACGCCAAGGACGCGGCCGGCTGGCTCAGGGAATCTATCGTGTCCCCCAACACGGATATTGCCGACGGATTCCAGGCGAACGTGATGCCGCAGAACTTCGGGACGGAGCTGACGGACACGCAGATCAACGACCTGGTGGCCTACTTGCTGACACTCAAGTAGGCCGATCGATCGAGAGGGTGGGCTGCCGGTCTTGTGGCCGAGTAGCGCATCAGGGGAAGATACAAACAGGCCGGCCTGTGCCATCAGGCCGGCCTTGTATGCCCGATTACAATTGCTTGTGAGGAACCGCACGATAATGGGGTGCCCGCAGATAGTCATGCCTGGCCGCCCGGTCAGGGAAAGGACCGATCTGATGACCTCTCTCGGGGGCCCTGCCGTGCAAGTCGATTACCGGCTGCGCTCCAAGCCCAGTTTTTCCCAATTGCTGGCGATCACCGCCGACGCTCTGGCCATGTGGCCGCCTGATTACGTTCAGGCGTTCCTGGGACCGGTTCGCACCTGGTTCCCGCCCTACAACCCCTATTCGGAGTTCACGCTGGCCGACCCCTGGCAACGGCGCCGGCTATTGAGGTTTCTGGCCGCGGTCACGGTGCCCTCATTCTCGCGTGCCGCGCCACCTCTTGTCCCGCCGCTGATCGCCGACCTGCTGTTCCAGCCGACGGAGATTCTTCAGCGACCGGACAACTACAACAACTTCACCAGCCATCCGGCAGAACACTGGTTCTTCATCAACGGCATCTGCACGAACAGCGACTTGGCGCAACTTAACGCCAGGTGCCTGACAGCCTTGTTCCATCGCCCGATCACCTTGATTCAGAACGCGACCGACGGCGCGCTCCTCGACCTGGACGAATGCTCGTTGGGCAAGGAGTGGTTTCAGAACACCGAATCGGCCACTGCCGCCTTCCCGGCGATCTATGACGCCCTTAAGGACCCTGCCAAGAAACGGGTGGTCGTGGTTTGCCACTCACAGGGTACGATCATCATGGCCGTGGTGCTGCGCGGGCTCAAGGCGCTCGACTGGCACCGGCGCCGCCGCTCGGCGGGGCAGGACGCGGCAGAGGGCGGCCGCCAGTTGCAGGTCGACGGCGCGATCTACGCCGGGCAAGTGCCCACCCGAACCGGCGCGACGAGCGACGCGCTGACGGCAAGCTCGGTCGTGGTCGCGCCGACCGGCCGGTCCTTGGTGCCGCTTGGCACAGAAGGAGGTCCGGCGGATGGCGGCCAAATGAGCTACGTCCTACAGGCTGAGGTGCCTTTGAACCCGGACGACTTCGAGCCGCTGACCGACGACGAATGGGACAAGCTCGAGATCTACTGCTTCGCCAACTGCGCTAACGAGATGCGCTATCGCCGGAAGCCGGCGGCAGGCAAGGCCACGCCGCACATCGAAAGTTTCGCGAACGAGCACGATTTCGTCGCCCGGCTCGGGATGCTGGCCCCCGACGCCGCCGGGAAGAAGATCCACATCGACGGGCCATTTTACGTCCGGCCCGCGGCGCGCGGTCACCTCTTGAACGCCGACTACCTGATACCGATCGCCGAGCACCAGCAGCGCGGCCGTAAGCGCGGCGGTAGCGGTCTCGCCCGGCCTTTCGCGCTGGTCAACGGCGACCCTTATCCTGACCAGCAGACGCCGCGCTTGTTCAGCTACATTAATGGCGGCTCTCCGGGCGACTGAACGGTCGCTCCAGCGGCGTTAGCGGGCGAGAATGCGCATTCCGGTGCTCTATTACGACGAAGACCTCATCGTCGTCGACAAGCCCATCGGCATCCCAACGGCAGCAGCCCCCGGAGACCCATATCCGGGGGACGCTGCGCGCGTGGTCGGCGCCCAGTTGGGCCTGGCCGGCCTGTCGACGCCTCAGCGGCTGCCGGTCGAGCTATCGGGGGTGCTTGTGCTTGCCGCACGCTCGGAGGTCGCCCCCTCCCTGAACGCAGCCTATGGCGGGCAGGGGCTGGGAGGGGTAGAAGAAGTCTACCTGGCGTTGGTGCATGGCCGCCCGCCGGGGCCGAGCGGGACGGTCGATGCGCCGCTGGCCCGCGTGGCCGGCGAAGCACCCGAGCGTTACCAGGTGGCAAACGCGCGAGACAAACGTGCCATGCCCGCCGTCAGCCGCTACCGCCTGCTGGAGTCAACCCCCGACGGACACTACAGCCTGCTGGAGGTGACCGTCGCAGTGGGCGGTAAAGGCAAGGCGGTCGGAACGTCGCCGGCCCGGCAGGCCAAGGGCGGCCTGAAGCCGCAGCACCAGGTGCGGGCGCATCTGGCCCACCTGGGCCTGCCCGTGGTCGCCGATCCGCTCTACGGGGAAGAGGTAAGATCGACCCTGCCGCTTGCGGGGGCGGCGCGGGGCGGTACCCGGTCCACGAGGCTGCCGGTCTCCCCGCGAGGGGGGCCTGCGGCCGGGGGCAAGCGCCGGCCCGCAGGTGGGAAGGGGAGCGCCACGGCAGGCGGCAAGGGCGGGGCGGCCGGCCAGGCCGGCGGCGGAGTGGCGTCGGGCGGGCGCCCGGCGCTATTTGCTCCCCGCCTCGGCTTGCACCTGCTGCGTCTTGCCTTGCCCCACCCTGCCACCGGCCGGCCGGTCACGTTCAGCGCCCCGCCCCCGGCCGTCTTCGCGGGGTTGGCGAACGGCCTGCCCGCGCTCCGGCTGGCGGAACATGCCCGGCCCATCCCCTCGCTGCTGCGACGCCACGCGCCGGGCACGCCCGGCGAGGCTGGGCTGACGGGCCTGATCGATCTGGCGCTTGCTCGGCGCGCGCCGTTGGAAGCCGATCCGGCAACGACGATCTACCGCCTGATCAACGGCGCGGCGGATGGGCTGCCCGGCCTGGCCGTGGACCGCTACGGGGCTGGGTTGGTGGTGAATGTCTACGAAGAGGGCGGCGCCGGGCGGGACGCCCGCGTCGAGCCGCTGCCGGCGTCGCTGCCGCAGCTCCTGGCCCAGGTGACGGGAGCAGCAGCCGTGTACGTGAAGTACCGGCAGCGGGAGGCCGGCCGGGTCGACGACGAGGACCTGCCGGCGCTGGCGCCCCATGCGCCGGTGGCCCGACAGGCGCCGGGCGGGGGAGGGAAGAGGCCCGCTGCGCCGGAACCAGCGGCGCTGGGCGAGTACCCGGCGCACGAGGACGGACTGATTTACCTGGTGCGGCCGGGCGAGGGCTGGAACCCGGGTCTGTTCCCTGATATGCGCGAGATGCGGGGACGGGTGCGCGCCTGGGCGGCCGGCCGGCGCGTGCTGAACACTTTCGCCTACACCTGTGGCTTTGGCGTGGCGGCGCGTGCCGGCGGTGCAGCGCGCGTGATCAACCTGGATGTCTCCTGGCCACTGCTCGAGCGCGGGCGGGCCAACTACCGCGCCAATGGCTTCACCCCCGAGCCGGAGGACTTCCTCAACGGCGACACGTTTGACTGGCTGCCGCGTCTGGCGGCGCGCCACGAACTCTTCGACCTGATTGTCCTCGATCCGCCGGGTTTTGCGCGCACGAAGACCCATACTTTCAGCGCTGCCCGTGACTATGGTAAGCTGGCGAGTGCGGCGGCCGGTTTGCTCGCCCCCGGGGGGCTGCTGGTAGCCTGCTGCAATGTGGCCGGCCTCTCCTGGGCGCGCTTCGAGGATCGGGTGGTGGCCGGGCTGGACGAAGCCTGGCGGGCGGCCGAAATCGAGGGCCGCTACGGCGCGCCGGCCCTGGACTTCCCGGGCTTGCCCGGCCAGGAAAGCTACCTCAAGATCCTGGTCGCCCGCCTGACCTGAGCCGGGCGGCCGGCTCGACTGATTTGGGAGGCAAGGATGGAGCATCCGCTGGCGGGGAAAGTTGCGATCATCACCGGGGCCAGCTCCGGGATCGGCGCGGCGACGGCGCGTGCCCTGGCAGAGCAAGGGTGCAAGGTAACCCTGGCGGCGCGTTCGGCAGACAGGCTGCGCGCGCTGGCCGAGGAGCTGGGCTCGTCGGCGCTGGCGGTGACCACGGACGTCACCGTGGCGGCGGACGTCGAGCGCATGGTCGCGGGGACGCTGGGCCGTTTTGGGCGGGTTGACGTGCTCTTCGCCAACGCCGGGCTGTATATCCCCGGCCAGATCGCGGAAGGGGACCCGGCTGCCTGGGCGAAGCTCGTAGACGTGAATGTCACTGGCGTGATGCGCTGCGTGCATGCAGTGCTTCCGGCGATGAGGGCGCAGCACTCGGGAGACATCCTGGTCACCAGCTCGATCTCAGGCTTTATCGACATCCAATGGGAGCCGGTCTACAGCGCCTCGAAACATGCGATCCAGGGCTTCGTGCATACACTGCGCCGCCAGGTCGCCCCGGACGGCATCCGCGTCGGCGCGATCGCCCCGGGTATGGTCGCCAACGAGCTGTGGGGCATCACCGAGCCCGGCGAAATCGAGCGTCGGGTGCAGGAGCGCGCTTGCCTGCGCTCGGAGGACGTGGCCGAGGTGGTGGTGTTCATGCTGTCGCAGCCGCCGCACGTGACGATCCGAGACCTGGTCATGCTGCCCCAGAATCAGGATCTGTGAGCGAGGGCGTGAAGGTGACGCGATGAGCGGGCCACGACGGCTGCGGATCGGGGTGCTGGGCGCGGGACCGATCGCGCAGTTTGCTCATTTTGAGGCTTGCCGGCGGGCACGCAACGCGGAACTGTACGCGGTCTGCGACGTGGCGGAGGACCTGCTCAGCCGGGCCGCCCAGTTGCACGAGCCCCAGAAGCTCTACCGGGACTACGATGCAATGCTGGCCGATGCCGGCGTCGAGGCGGTGATCGTCGCCACGGCCGACGCGTCCCACGTGCCGATGGCTCTCAGGGCCCTGGCAGCCGGCAAACACGTCCTGGTCGAAAAGCCGCTTGGCCCCTCGCTCGAATCCTGCCTGGCGCTTCAGGCCGCCGTCCGCCAGAGCGGCCTCGTGCTGCAGGTCGGTCACATGAAGCGCTTCGACCCCGGGATCGCTTTCGCACACGACTTCATCGGCGGCGAGATCGGCGCGCTGCTGGCCGTAAAAGCCTGGTATTGCGACTCGACCTACCGTTACACCGTGACGGATAACCTTCAGCCAATCCCCTACAAGAGCCGGCAGGCCTTGAAGCCCGAGGTGGATCCGAAAGCCGACCGGCCGCGCTACTATCTGCTGACCCACGGCAGCCATCTGGTGGACACGGCCCGCTTCCTGGGCGGCGAGCTGGCCAGCTGTCAGGCGCGGCTGGTGGAGAAGTTCGGGGCGTACTGCTGGTTCGTGGACGTCGAGTATGCGGACGGGGCCAATGGGCACCTCGATCTGACCGTGGCGGTGCGCATGGATTGGCACGAGGGTTTCCAGGTCTATGGCGAGTTCGGCAGCGTGATCGGCAAGATCTACAACCCCTGGCTGCTCAAATCGAGCGAGGTCGAATGTTTTTCGGTCAGGGACGGCCAGTACCACCGACCGCTCGGCGCCGACGCCCATACGTACCGCCTGCAGGTCGAGGCTTTTGCGGACACTATTCTCGAGGGGAAACCCATGCGAGGCGCGGACATGGCGGACGGCGTCGCCTCGGTGCGGGCGCTGCTTGCCATCGCCTGTTCGGCGGCGAGCGGCGCACGGGTCCGGCTGGATCAAGTCAGCGGGGAGGTTTAAGCGCTTGGAGATCGGCATTTTCAGCAGAGTTTGGGCGGGCCGCGAGCTGGACGAGAACCTCTGTCTGATGGCGGGCTGCGGGCTGCTCCACACGCAGTTCAACCTGAGTTCTGCCGGGGTAGAGTCCATGCCCCTGGAGATCCCGCCCGCCCTCACGCGCCGCGTGCGCGAGGCCTTTGCGCGGCACGGCGTCAGGATGGCCGCCGTCTCGGGTACCTTCAACATGATCCATCCGGAGCGGGCCGCCGTGTTGGATGGACTGCGCCGCCTCGAGACCCTCGGAAGCGCCTGCCACGCGCTGGGCACGAACGTCATCACGCTGTGCACGGGAACGCGCGACGCGGAGGATATGTGGCGTTGGCATCCCGCCAATGACGGACCCGACGCCTGGAACGACCTGGTCGACGCGCTCGAGCGGGCGTTGAAGATGGCCGAGGCAGAAGACATCACCCTGGCGTTCGAGCCAGAGCAGGCCAACGTGATCCACTCTGCCCGGCACGCGCGCCGGCTGTTGGATCACTTCGATTCCCGCCATCTGAAGATCGTGCTCGACGCGGCCAACCTTTTCGTCACGGGCGAGCCGGCCGAGATTCGCCGCACGATGGACGAAGCGTTCGACCTGCTGGCGGAGGATATCGTGATCGCGCACGCCAAAGATCGCGATGCCGCCGGGCGCTTCGTGGCGGCCGGGCAAGGCGTGCTGGATTACGATCACTACGTCGGCCGGCTGAAGGGGATCAATTTCGGCGGAGCGCTGGTCTTGCACGGCCTGTCCGAGGCAGAAGTACCGGGGTGCGTGGCCTTTCTGCGGCAGAAATTGCGGAGCGGGGCAGGCTGAGATGGCGAACGGGGTCGGCACGCTCAACGAAAAACCCCTGCACGCCGCGCTCAAGGAACGCCTGGCGCTGCCCGGCGATCGCTTCGAGGTCGACGTGGACGGTTACGTGATCGACATCGTGCGTGACGATTGCCTGATCGAGATCCAGACGCGCAACGTGTCGGCGATCAAGCGTAAGCTGCTCGCGCTCGCTGAGAACCACTGCCTGCAGCTCGTTTGCCCGGTGGCGGCCGAAAAGTGGATCGTCAGGCTGGCCGCCGACGGCGAGAGCGTGCTGGGGCGGCGCCGGTCGCCGCGACGGGGCTCGGTCGAGTCGGTCTTTCGCGAGCTCGTGAGCATCCCGCAGTTGCTGGGGCATCCGAACTTCTCGCTCGAGGTCGTGCTGGTGCGCGAGGAAGAGGTGCGCCGCCAGGACCCGAGCTTCCGCAACTGGCGCCGCCGCGGCTGGGCCACGCAGGAGCACCGCCTGCTGGAGATCGTCGAACGGCGCACCTTTGCCGGCCCGGCCACCCTGGCGGCCCTGCTGCCAGACGGCCTGGCCGACCCTTTCACCACCCGCCAACTGGCCGAGGCCATCCATCAGCCCGCCTGGCTGGCCGGCAAAATGGCCTACTGCCTGCGCGAGATGGGCACGATCACGCTGGTGGGCAAGCAGGGGCGCGCATACCTCTATACCCTGGCAGAGGGGCGGCAGGCAGCGGCGCCGCGGACGCCGGAGCAGTAGCCGCCGGAACGCCTGGCAAGAAGCCGGCGCGGGACAGCGCCAGAACGGTCCAGGCACAGCGCAGGGCCGGGTTATGCCCATCGCCGCCGATCCGGTCGCCGCAACACCGGGCGCCCCGCCCCGCCGATCCCGGTCGGCCGCAATACCCGCACCCCATGTCGCGCATCCGGATGTAGGGGCGCGGCACCCCATCCCGTGACCTGACCCACCGGACGTTTGGCCACGGGCACGCCTGCCGGTTAACCGGCCAAATTGGTGGGGGTGCCACGCCCTCCCCTGCCCAACAGACACCCCACCCCATGTCGCCGATCCGGTCGGCCGCACGTTTGGCCACGGGCACGTATGCCTGTAAACCCGCCAAAATGGTGGGGGTGCCACGCCCTCCCCTGCCCAACGGGAGACCCGCCCCATGTCGCCGATCCGGTCGACCCCACGTCTGGCCACGGGCACGCAGGCCGGTTATCCCGCCAGATTGGGGGTGCCACGCCCTCTCCTGGCTCGTGCACCGCACTCCCCGGGCGCATTTGGCGTATCTCAAATGTTCTTCTTGTGGTAAACTTGTTTGACACCAACAGTGCGAATGGAGGTCGATGGACGATGAGCGAGGATGAACTTCACGCAGGCGGGCCAGTGGGACCCGAAGGCGAGTCCGGCCACAGGGGCGAGAATGAAGCGCTTCCTGACCTGGCGGGGCTGTTGGACGCGCTGGCGCACCCTGGGGCGGGGGCCCTCAAGCCGCGGCCCGGCGCGGGCACCATCAAGCCGAAGCCCGGCCCGAGCGCGTCCAGGGCCAGGCCGGTCGCCGGCGGCTCCGCACCGAAGCTGCCGCACGGCACGTCAAAGCCGCCCCGGGCCGGTGGGTCCGCCGGTGGTGGACACGCCAAAGTGCCGGGCGGTTGAGCCGGGGATACGACCGTCTGCCGGCTGATCGGGGCGCCGCCCGACGATGGGGAAACGTTAGCCCCCGTTAGTGTGCTTCCGCCTCGACATAGGGTACAATGACGGCCTATGTCAAGAGGAGGAAGCAATGTATAAGGAAGTGAGAGAGATCCGCATACCGGCGCGCCCCAAGCTCGCCATGGCCTGGGTGCTAGCGGCGGTGCTGATCGTGGGAGCCCTGGTCCTGTTCGCTTCGGCCCTGAAGCGGGTGGAGCCGGGCTTCGCCGGCGTGAGGATCGACTTCGCGCGCGGCCAGGCCTCGGATGCTACGGCCTACGCCGTGGAGCAGGTCCCGGCCGGGCGTTTTGTGTTTATCAACCCGATCACCCAGCGCCTGGCGCAGTATCCGATCAGCAACCAGAATATGACCATGGTGCGCCGCGTCAGCGAGGGCAAGGTCGAGGGTGACGATTCGGTGAAGGTGGTCGATACGAACGGCGTCACCCTGAACATCGACGTCTCGGTGATTTATCGGGTCAAGGTGGCGGAAGTGGGCGCACTCTACACAGAATGGGCCGGCGCGCAGTTGATCGACAAGAATGTGCCGGGTGGCGACGTGGAAGACCGGCTTGTCCGGCCGGCAGTGCGCTCGATCATGCCGAACGCCACGGCGACCCGCAACTACCTGCAGATTTACGCCACGGAAAAGGGCAAGATCCAGCAGGAGGCAGAGAACTCGCTGCGCGCCTACCTGTCGCCCAAGCACATCGAAGTGGTCGCGCTGCAGATCCGTGAGGTCTACCTGCCAGACACCCTGATCACGGCGATCAACAGCAAGGTGGCAGAGCAGCAACTGGCCGAGCAGGCGCAGGCCACGGTGACAAAGAACACTCAGTTGGCACAGGCCGCCCAGGAGCAGGCCAAGGGCGAGGCCGAATCGCGCACCATCCGCGCACAGGCCGAAGCCAATGCGAACCTGCTGATCGCCAAGAGCCTGACACCGGAGCTGGTGCAGTACCAGTACGCCCTGAAATGGGACGGCCGGCTGCCGACCTCGACGGGCGGCGCGATCCCGTTCCTCAACCTGATCCCCAGCGCGAGCGCCCCCATCAGCGGGACGGCGAGCGCCGGGCAGTAGACTTCCCCGCGGCCAGAGCGGGACTGCGGGCTTCGCGGAGCTTCCCCGAAGCCCGCCTGCGCGCCTGCCGCCTGATCGGCGCCCGGCGAAGCCTGGCCTGTGGTTCGTCTGCCCCGTCCTCGTGGCCCTCGTCCCCCCGGTTGGCATCCCGCCGTCCAGCGTGTATAATCGGCAGGTTCCCGGCGGGAGGCCCGTATGACGACGACAACCGATCAGCCGGGTCAGGCCCTCGGCGCGGTGCGCGTCCTGGAGCCTGACCAGAGACGCACGCTCTACTACTGGATGCGCCTGACGCGTACCTTTGACGAGCGAATGATCGCGCTCTGGAAGCAGGGGCGCGGGGTGGGGGGGACTTTCAGCCAGCGCGGGCATGAGGCGATCAGCGTCGGGGCCGGCTTTGCCCTCGGCCCGACGGACGTGGTCGCGCCGATGCACCGTGACCTGGGCGTGTACCTGCTGCGCGGCATGACCCCGCGCCGCATCTTTGCCAACCTGCTTGGCCGGGCCCCGGGGGTCACTCACGGCCGCGACGCCAACCTGCACGGCCTCGGCGATCTCGGCCTGGGCATCTTCGGCTTCATCAGCCACCTGCCGCATTCCCTGCCTGCCGGGCTGGGCGCGGCGATGAGCTTCCGCTACCGCGACGAGCCGCGCGTCGGCATGTCATTCACGGGCGACGGCGGCAGCAGCGCCGGTCTCTTTCACGAGACCCTCAACCTGGCCTCGGTTTACAACGCTCCCTGGGTTTTGATCGTCGAGAACAACCAGTACGCCTACTCCACGCCCATCCGCCAACAGATGAAGGTGACAGGCATCGCTCAACGGGCCGCGGCGTATGGCATCCCCGGCGTCGAAGTGGACGGCAACGACGTCGAGGCGGTGCATGCAGTGGTCGGCGAGGCGGTGGAGAGGGCGCGCGCCGGGGGCGGACCCAGCCTCGTCGAAGCGACGACCATGCGCATGGCCGGCCACGCGATCCACGACGGGGCCGAGTACGTGCCGCCTGCGCTGCTCGCCGAGTGGGAGGCGCGCGATCCGGTCCGTTGCTATGCGGCGCGGCTGCTGGCGGACGGCGGGGCGAGCCAGGCCGAGGTCGACGCAATCGATCGGCGCTGCAGCGTGGAGATCGAGGACGCCATCGCCTTTGCCGAGGCCGCTCCCTGGCCCGATCCGGCCACGATACACGAGGGCGTGTATGCGCCGTAGCGCGCGGCGGGGCGGTGTGGAGGGCGCCGCTCGGCGTGACAGGGGGTGCGGGAGATGTTTCGCTGGCTTGAGTGGCCGGCCAGGTTGTGCCGGGGGCGCCGCTCAACATGACAAGGGGGCCCGCCAGGGGGGAAGGGCGGGGACTCGCCCGGCCGACCAAGGCGCCGCTCGGCAGGATGACGGGGCGGGCCGACGATTGGGAGTGCGCCATGCGCTGCTTGCCAGGAAGGAAACATGACTGAGGGAACTGACGACGGGCGGACCATGACTTACCTGGCGGCGATCGGCGAAGCGCTGCGCGACGAGATGCGGCGCGACCCGGATGTGCTGCTGCTGGGCGAGGACATCGCGGGCGAGTTCGGCGGTGCATTCAAGGTAACGCGTGGCTTCGAGGCCGAGTTCGGTGCCCGGCGGGTGATGAACACCCCGCTGGCCGAGCTGGGCTTCACGGGCATGGCGGCGGGCATGGCGCTGATGGGCTTGCGCCCGGTGGTCGAGCTCCAGTTCGCCGATTTCATCAGCAGCGCCATGGACAGCATCGTGCAATTCGCGGCCACCGCCCACTATCGCTGGGGTGGCGCCGTGCCGATGGTGGTGCGTGCGCCGAGTGACGGCGGCTTGCGCGCCGGCCCGTTCCACAGCCAGAACCAGGAAGCCTGGTTCGTGCACGTGCCGGGCCTCAAAGTGGTCGCGCCGGCCACCCCCGCCGATGCCAAGGGCCTGCTGCTCAGCGCGATCCGGGATAACAACCCGGTTATCTATTTCGAGAGCAAGCCGCTCTACCGCAGCACTAAGGGTTACGTGCCAGAGGGCGACTGCAGCGTGCCGCTTGGCCGGGCGCACCTGGCGCGGGCGGGCGATGACCTGTCCATCATCACGTACGGCGCAGAGCTGCACCAGGCCCTGGCGGCGGCCGCGCGCCTGGCAGAAGAGGATATTCAGTGCGACGTGCTGGACCTGCGCACCCTCAAACCGCTCGACGAGGAGGCGATCCTGCACAGCGTGCGCAAGACCTCGAAGGCACTGGTCGTCCACGCGGCCAATCAGTTGGCCGGGCTGGGCGGAGAAGTGGCGGCGTTGATCGCCGAGCAGGCCTTCGAATGGCTCGACGGACCGGTCCGCCGGTTGGGCGGGCTGGACACCCCGGTGCCCTTCAGCCCGCCGCTGGAGGACGCCTACCGGCCGGACGCCGAGAAGATCTACCAGGCGGCCCGCGCGCTGGCGCGCTACTGAGTCGCGCGCTTGCCCGCTTCCGGAAAGTGAGTAATGTGACAGACCCGGGCGCCGGGACGTGCCTATAGTGCGGTGTTGCGTTCCTCAAAGCTCGTGTAGCTCGCATCAGTAGGAGACAAGTCATGCACAAATTGATCCCAGCTTCCCTGGCGCTCATCCTGGTTCTGGCGCTCGTGACCGCTTGCGCCGCGCCCGCTCCGGCCACGCCCGCTGCGGCAGCGCCCGCGGCCCCGGCCGCCCCAGCGGCGACGACCGCTCCGGCGGCGGCGACCGCTCCGGCCGCGGCTCCAACTTCAGCCCCGCTCGCCGAGGCTTCGCCCGTGCCGCAGGCATCACCTGTGGCCGGGACTGCCTCGCCCAGCAGTAGCACGAAGATCGGCGACTGGAACAGCCCGGCGCCGACCAAGCTGCCGGCCAGCGTCACGCTCGGGGTGGTCCTGGGCCTCACGCAGGACATCGCCGTATACGGCCAGTCACAGAAGAACGGTATCGAGCTGGCGGTTAACCAGGTCAATGACGGCGGCTACCTGGGCGACAGCAAGCTGGTCGCGGCAATCGAGAACAGCACCGGCACGAACGAGGGTGCGATCGCGGCCATGACGAAGGCGATTGACGACGACAAGGCAGTGGGCGTGATCGGGCCGACGCTCTCGGCGCAGGCCTTCGCGGCCGATCCGATCGCCCAGGAGAAGGGCATCCCGGTGATCGGGCCGAGCAACACGGTGGCCGGGATCGTCGAGATGGGCGACTACATCTTCCGTGACAGCCTGCCCGAATCCTCGGTCATCCCCGGCACGGTGAAAGACGTCGTGACGCTGTTGGGCGTCAAACAGGTCGGCATCCTCTGGGGCAACAACGACGACTTCAGCGTCGGCGGCTACAAGGTCTTCAAGCAGGCGTTGGCGGACAACAACGTGCAGATCGTGGACGACGAGACCTTTGCCCGCGGCGACGTCGACTTCCAGGCGCAGTTGACCAAGATCATCGCCCAGAAGCCAGATGCGATCGTCGTCTCGGCGCTGGCCAAGGAAGGCGCCCTGATCCTGACCCAGGCCCGCAGCCTGGGCTTCACCGGCCCGATCGTCGGCGGCAACGGCTTCAATTCGCCGTCGGTGATCCAGCAGGCCGGCCAGGCGGCCGAGGGGCTGATCGTGGGCGCGGCCTGGAATATCGCCAGCGATCAACCGCTGAGCCAGGACTTCATCCAGGCTTACCAGGCAGCCTACAACGCTGCACCCGATCAGTTCGCCGTCCAGGCCTATACCGCGGTCTGGCTGTTTGCCACCGCCATCCGGCACGCGGACAGCGCCGATCCGAAGGCGATCCGCGACAGCCTGGCCGGCATCCAGGACTTTGCCACGCCGCTGGGCAATTTCAGCTTCGGTCCCGACCGCAATCCAAACCACCCGCCGGTGGCCCAGATCGTGCGCGGCGGCAAGTTTGTCGTGCTGACGGCGGAGACGGCCAAGCAATAGGATGAATGTCCCCCAGCAGGTGATCAACGCGTTGTCCCTGGGCGCGGTCTACAGCCTGTTCGCCCTCGGCTACGCGTTGGTCTTCAGCGTCCTGGGCTTGCTCAACCTGGCCCACAGCGCCGTGTTCATGTGGGGCGCCTACCTGGGCTGGGCGAGCGTGCTCGTGTTCCACCTGCCCCTGGCGCCCGCCCTCGTCGTCGCGATCGCGGGCGCCGGGCTGCTGGGCATCGTACTGGATCGAGTGGCTTTCTACCCGCTGCGCCGCCGCAACGCGCCGCGCATCGCCCAACTCATCAGCAGCATTGGCGCCTCGGCCGTGCTGGTCAGCCTGGCCCAACTCAGCTTCGGCGCCGATCCGCAGAACCTGCCGTTGCAGATGGTGCCCAACCAGGCCATCCCGGCCCTGGTCAGCGGGCTGGCGCTGCGTGTGACGCCGGTGCAGATCATCACCTTCGGCGTGGCGCTGCTCATGATGGGTGGGCTGGGCTTGATGGTGCAGCGTACGAGGCTCGGCCAGGCCATGCGCACGATCGCCTTCGACGAACGGATCGCCGCCCTGCTGGGCGTGCCCGTCGACCGGGTCTACGCCCTGACCTTTTTCATTGCCGGCGCCTCGGCGGGTACGGCGGGCATGCTCTACGCCCTATCCTACAACTCCATCACGCCGTTCATCGGCGACGCAGTCTCGCTCAAGGGCCTGACCGTGATCGTACTCGGTGGGATGGGCAACATCGCAGGTGCAGTCTTGGGCGGCTTCATCGTCGCCGCCCTGGAGGTATTCAGCATCACGCTGGGCGGCAGCAACTACCGTGACGCGCTGACCTTCTTCCTGCTGTTCCTCGTCCTGGTCGTCCGGCCCCAGGGGCTGTTGGGCTCGCGAGCTGCCACGCGGGCGTAGGCTGGATTCGTCGATGGCCACCCGGGGAGGGAGACCGCCGCGTGATCTGGAGCATTCTGAACGCCGTTGGGCTGCGCGAATCCGTGGTCCAGTTCATGCTGGTCAATGCCCTGCTGGCGCTGAGCATCTATCTGACCCTGCACACGGGCATGTTCTCGCTGGCCAACGCCGGGTTCATGTCGATCGGGGCCTATGTTGGTGTGATCGCAACCCAGCACTTCGGACTGCCGCTGGGCGCGGCCCTGGTCCTTGGCATGCTCGTGGCGGCGGTCATCGCCCTGCCGTTGGGCGCCCCGGTGCTGCGCCTGAGCGACATCTACCTGGCTATCGCCACCATCGGTTTCGGCGAGATAGTGCGCATCTTCTGGCTCAACTTCGACGGCCTGGCCACTTCGCTGGTCGGGCACACAGTCATCCTGACCGGCGGGGCGCTGGGAATCAAGGGTATACCTACCAGCACGAAGACCTGGCACCTGCTGCTGGCCCTGCTCGTGACCGGCTACTTCATGGCTCGCCTGAACGAATCGCGCCTCGGCCGTGCCATGTCTGCCATCCGCCAGGATGAGATCGGCGCGTCAGGGGTCGGCATCAACCCGGTCTACGTCAAGATGGTGGTCTTCATCCTCAGCGCGATGCTGGCCGCGGCGGGGGGCGTCTTCAGCAGCCACCTGACCCGCATTATCAGCCCGGGCGACTTCAGCTTCGGCCGGGTGGTCAACATCCTCTCCTATGCCGTCCTGGGTGGCACGGCTACCTGGGTCGGCCCGATTGCCGGCGGACTGCTGCTGACCGCGTTGCCCGAAGTCGCCCGCCCGCTGCAGCAGTACAACCAGATTTTCACCGGCCTGGTGCTGCTGCTGGTGATCGTCTACGTGCCCGGCGGCATCGTCGATCCCCGGATGTGGGCGCGGCTGCGCGACCGGCTGGCGGGCAGGCAGGCGAACGGGGAGGATGGCCTGCCGGCGGGCGCGGAAGCGGCGGGCGCGGAAGCGGCAGGCGCCGAGACGGCAGGCGCCGAGACGGCAGGCGCCGAGACGGCGGGCGCCGAGACGCCCGCCGCCCGGCGCGAGGTTGGCGGCCCATGACGGCGAAGTCGGAATTCGGCGAATCGGAATTCGGCGAATCGGATCGGCGAATCAGAATTCGGCGAATCGGCAAACCGAGTTGGTCGTCGAGAACCTGACCCAACGCTTCGCCGGCCTGACCGCCCTCGATCGCGTGAATCTGACCGTCCGCAGCGGACCCGACGGCGCCGGCCGCGTGGTGGGCCTGATCGGCCCGAACGGCGCCGGCAAGACGACGCTCCTCAACTGCATCAGTGGCTTGAGCCGGCCGACCGCGGGACGGATCCTGCTCAACGGCCGGCCGCTGCAGCACCTGCCACCGTACCGGATCAACGCCCTGGGCGTCGCCCGCACCTACCAGAACATCCGCCTGTTCTGCGACATGACAGTGCTCGGCAATGTGCTGGTGGGGCAGTACCGGGCGGGCAGGGCCAGCGTGCTGGAGGCGCTGCTGTTCCTTCCCCGCCACCGCCGCGAGCAGCGCGCGTTCCGGCAGCGTGGCCTGGCCCTGCTCGAGCGCTTCGGCCTGGCCGGCGAAGCGGGGGCGCGTGCCGATAGCCTGGCCTATGGCGACCAGCGCCGGCTGGAGATGGCGCGGGCCCTGGCGACCGGGCCGCAAGTGCTGCTGCTCGACGAACCGACGGCAGGCATGAATGCCGTCGAGACGGCCATCGCCGGCGAGGAGATCCTGCGCGCCCGGGCGGCCGGGCTGGCGGTGCTGCTGGTCGAGCATGATATGGCCCTGGTGGGACAGGTGTGCGACGAGGTGTACGTGCTGAATTTCGGGGAGGTGATCGCCCACGGCACGCCTGACGAGGTCAAGGCCGACCGGCGCGTGGTCGAGGCTTACCTGGGCGAGGCGGCGGATGTGCCACCACCCGGTCGCCCAGACCTGCTGCCGGACGGCCCGCACGACGGGGGCGTCACGTGAGCCAAGACGACTCTCCCCTGCTCGAGATCCGCGACCTGCACGTGGCCTACGGCCCGATCCGGGCGGTGCGTGGCATCTCGCTTCAGGTGCAGGCAGGGCAGGCGGTGTGCCTGATTGGCGCCAACGGGGCAGGCAAGAGCACGACCTTGAATGCGATCAGCGGCTTGCTCAAGCCCGCGCGCGGCTCGATCCGCTTTGACGGGCAGGAGATCGGCGGTTGGCGGCCGGAGCGCGTCGTCGGGCATGGGCTGGTGCAGGTGCCCGAGGGCCGGATGGTGATCGCGACCTTGAGTGTGCTCGAGAACCTCGAGATGGGGGCCTATCTGCGCCACGATGGTCCGGCCGTGCAGGAGGACCTGGAGGCAGTTTTTGCCCGCTTCCCTCGCCTGGCCGAGCGGCGGCGCCAGCGGGCGGGGCTGCTCAGCGGTGGGGAGCAGCAGATGCTGGCCCTCGGACGGGCCCTGATGGCCCGCCCACGCCTGCTGATGCTGGACGAGCCGAGCATGGGCTTGGCCCCGATCCTGGTGAACGAGGTCTTCGCCGCCCTGGCGGAGATCAAGCGGGCGGGCACGACCGTCCTGCTGGTCGAGCAGAACGCGCGCAAGGCGCTGGAGATCACGGACTATGCCTACGTGCTGGAGCGCGGCCTGCTGGCGCACGAGGGGGAGTCGCGCGGTCTGCGCCAGGACGCGCGGGTGATGGCCGCGTACTTGGGGTAGAGGGCTATCGGCTTGGGCCCCCTGACCCAAGCCTATGGGCGGCGCGTCTCTTCGCCCGGAGCCAGCGCTACCTCGGCTACGTAGAGTCCATCCGCGCCACGCCAGGACGGGAACATCTGCCAGCTCTTGGCGTCGTGGCCGACGATCACCCGCTCGACCTCGCCGTCAGCCAGGGTCAGCATCTCGTCCAGCGCCTTGACCATGTTCACCTGGCTGCCGACGCCGAACCCAACCGGCACAAAGACCCCGTTCGCGTCCAGGCCGGTCAGGTTCTGGTAGTCGTAACAGTTATCGCCGGCCACCACCCAGCGGCCGCCCGGGCGGTCGATCAGTACCAACTGTGAGCCAAACGTATGGCTGTCATACACAGGGCGCAGGTGGATGCCGGGCAACGCGTCGTCCACCGGACCGTCTACCAGGCTCATGCGGCCGGCCTGTACCAGGTCTTTCGCCATGGCCAGATCCGAGGGATCGACGGCCTGGGTCAGGAAAGCGTAGCGCGGTCCGAGGGCCAGCACCTCTTCCCAGCCGGCCAGCTCGCTCTGCTGCAGGACGAAGCGGGCGTTAGGGAAAGCCTGCAGGTTACCCATGTGATCGAAGTGCGCGTGGGTCAGCAGGACCGTGTCAACCTCTTGCGGGCGAAGCCCGATCTTGGCCAAGACTCTGTCGGGCGGCTGCCAGTCGGTCACGCCAAAGCCGTCGGCGCGGCCCTTCTGCGGGCCGGCGTAGTTGTAGCCCACGTCAACCATTGCGACATGCCCCTCGCCCTTGAGCACCAGATAGGTAAAGGTGAGCAGCATCTCCCCACGATTGTGTTGTCCACACAGCACGCTGCCGACGGCCTGCGTGGGGCAGTGGGCATATTCCAACATCCAGATCGAATAATCCGCCATCATCCAGACTCCTTATGCTTTGGAGAAACGTCGGGCTACGGTGCTCAAACCCACGGCAACCACCAGGATCGCGCCCTGGAAGACGTACTGATAGAAGGTAGGAACGCCGAAGATCGCCAACCCATTGAAGCCGATGCCGATTATGAGGACACCGATCAGGGTGCCGGGAATATGAAATTCGCCGTCCTTGAGCGTGGCCGAGCCCAGAAAGACCGCGGCGAAAGCGTTGAGCAAGTAACTGTCCGCGGCGCCGATGGTGCCGCTGCCGATGAGCGATGAGAGCAGGAGTCCCGTCATGCCGGCGCAGATGCCTGTGATCATGAAGGCGATGATCTTGACCCGGTCAACCCGGATACCCGACAGGCGGGCTGCCTCAACGTTGCCGCCCACGGCCTGGATCTGCTGTCCCAGGTCAGTCCGATTAAGGATCAGCCAGAGCAGGGCCAACAGCGCAAGCATGATGATAATGTCGTCAGGGATGCCGAAAACCTTGCCGAGCGCGATATTGAGGAAAGCTTTAGGCACGCCCGAGGCAATCGGGACGCCGGTCGAGTAGGCATAGTTGAGGCCCACAACAATCGTGCCGGTGCCCAGGGTCGCGATGACGGCGTTCACGCGTGCCTTGGTAACGATCAGCCCGTTGATCACGCCAATCCCGGCACCGACCAGGAGGACGGCCAGGATGGCAAGCGGCACCGCAATGTGTTGGTCTACCATCAGACCGGTGACCAGTACCCCCGCCAGGCTCGCGACGTAGCCCACGCTCAGGTCCATCTCGCCGGCGATCAACGCCACCGTTAGCCCTCCCGAAATGATGGCAACCAATGAGGCCTGGTTGAAGATGTTCAGGAAATTGCTGAGCGTGGGGAACGAGGCCGGCGCGGCTGCCGAGAAGACCACGACCATCGCCAGCATGCCAATCAGCGTGCCGTACTTCGACAGAAGCAAGAGGACTTGCCGGCGTTGCTGTCTGCCCGCAGCGATCTTGCCAGACGGCGTGGAGGGAAGCGGCTTGGTGTCAGTGCTCATCTTGTTCCATCCCGTTCTGATGCGCGTAGCTGAGGTGTAGAATGGCCTCTTTGGTGATTTCCCGGCCGGTCACTGCACCCACGATCCGTCCCTCGACCATCACGATTACGCGGTCGCACAGGTCAGTCAGTTCTTCCACTTCGGACGAAATCACGATCACGCCGGTGCCCTGGCGAGCGAGGTCCTTGATGATTCGGTGGATTTCGGCGCGTGCACCCACGTCTACCCCGCGTGATGGTTCGTCGAGGATCAACACCCTGGGCTGGTTCATCAGCCACTTGCCGATGACTACCTTTTGCTGATTGCCGCCGCTTAGCTCACCAACCGGCATGTCAACCGATGCCATCTTGATGCTCAGTCGCTTGGCCATGGCCCTCGCTCTGTCCCCGGCCCGCCGGGGGCTGATCAAGGGCAGTCCCCGAGCGACGCGCAGCGGCGACAGCGCCGCCAGGTTTATGTTGAAGCTGATGCTCTTGTGCAGCACCACACCCTGTGAACGCCGCTCCTCGGGCACAAACCCGATGCCGGCCCGCACGGCATCATGTGGCCCGCGGCATTGCCACGGCCGGCCGTCGAGCAGCACCTCGCCCGCATCTGGGCGGTCGGCGCCGAACACCAGCCGGGCTAGCTCCGTGCGGCCGGCACCCACCAGGCCCCCCAGCCCCAGCACTTCGCCCTCGTGCAAGACAAACGACGCGTCACGTACGCGCGTGCCGCGGCTCAACCCGCGCGCCTCCAGTACCACGCGCCCCGCACGCTGACTAGCCGGGGTGACGGGCAGGGCGGCCACCTCGCCGCCCACAATCGCCCGGACCAGCATGCCGCGCGTCACCGACCGGCCGTCCGCCGTTAGCACCCGGCTGCCGTCCTTGAACACGGTCACCTTGTGGCACAGTTCCAGGATCTCGTCGAGCCGGTGCGAGACGTAGAGGATGGCGATGCCGTCGGCCGATAGCTCGCGAATGATCTGGAATAGCCGCTCGCTTTCCGTGGCCGACAGCGAGGCCGTCGGCTCGTCCATCGCAATCAGGCGGGCCCGATGTACCAGTGCCCGGCCGATGGAGATCAGCCACTGCTCGGCCACGGTCAGCTCGCCCGCCGGCGTGTCGAGCGAAAAGTTAATCCCTACCCGCTCGGCGGCCACATTTGCCTCGCGGCGCAAGGCGCGCCAATCGATCAGCCCCAGGTGGGCCGGCTTTTTCAGACCGAGCGTCATGTTCTGCAGCGCGCTGAACTTCGGCACCAGGTTAAGCTCCTGATGGATGAAGCTCAGCCCCAGGCGACCGGCGTGCTGCGGGTCCGCGATCTCGACCGGCACGCCGTCAAACGCAATTGTCCCGGCATCGGGACGGTAAACGCCGGCCAGGATGCGGATCAGCGTCGACTTACCGGCGCCGTTTGCGCCGACCAGTCCATGCACCTGACCCGGCAGTACGTCGAGATCCACCCCCTTTAGCGCCTGCACGCCGCCAAATTGCTTCGCCAACCCGCGCACTTCCAGAAACGGCTTGCCTGCCTCGTTCATTGCCCGCAACCTTTGAAGATGTGGCCCTGGACGGCTTATGTCTGGACGGCTTATGTCTGGACGGCTTATGTGCGGAGAACGCGCTCCGCACATAAGCCGGTCCCGGGCTGGCTGGGTTATTGCGGCGCCTTCAGAGCATCCGGATGGTCCTTCAGGAACTGATCAACCGTCGATGCATTGACGACAACCACAGGCACTTCTACCGCCTTGGGCGTCCAGCTCGCGCCCGCCTTAATGGCCTGGTCGAGAGTGTCGACCATGGTCGAGCCTTCGACTTCCACGTTGGCCCAGGCGGTGGCGGTCATCCAGCCGTCCTGGACGGCACTGATCGCATCTGCGTTGCCGTTCTCGCCATAGACTTTGACATCCTGGCGGCCCTGCTGCTTGAGGGTCGAAATCGCGCCGAGCGCCGGATCGTCCCAGCAGCCCCAGACGGCCATGGGCCCGGAGCCGGCCGGCTTGCCCGCCAACCAGGCGGCGGCAAACTGAGCGCTGTCCTGCAGGTAACCGGGGATGCGAACCTCGTTCTTGGTGACCTTGATGTCGGGATAGTCTTTGACGATGCTGTCGAAAACCTGTTCGCGGTCGCGGCATACTTCGCCGGTATGGTAAGTCAGTGCCAGGACCTGACCCTTGCCCCCCAGGTCCTTGACCATCTGCTCGACGATCGGCTGGGCCTGGATACCCCCCGAGCCATTGGTCGCGACCACGCCATTACCCAATCCACCGCCCCACGTGCCGACGGGAACGTTGGCGGCCTTCGCTGCATTCAGGCCGGCGCCCAGCGACGTGACCGGGAAGACCAGGTCGATGATCGCGTTCACCTTGCGCTGGATCAGGTTCTGAAAAGCCGCATTGGCCTCGTCCGCCGATCCATGAGCGTCGACCACGGTAACGTCCCAGCCGAGTTTCTTGGCCTCGGCGGTGGCTCCGTTGATGAAACGGGCGTTGCTCGAATCAGAGGCGCTGATCGAGACCATGCCCAACAAGAACGGGCCGCCCGCGGGCGCCGCGGAGGCCGTGGTGGCAGCGGCGGCGGGTTCGGCCGGTGCTGCGGTGTCCTGGGCCGCGGGTGCACCCGCGGCCGCAGTGGGCGCAGCCGCGGGCGGCGCAGGGGCTTGCGCGGCCGGCGCCGCAGGGGCTTGTGCGGCGGGCGCCGTGCAGCCGGCAAAGGCCAACAGGGCAACCAGAACGACCGATGCCAGTAAGAAGCGCTTACTCATTGCTCTATTCCTCCAAGTGTGATGCTGGACCGTGAGCGCCGGCCGCCCACTGGAGATCCACCAACTGACCGATAAGCAGAAGGAGCGCCCGCTTACTTGATGGCGAGCGCGTTGCCCGGCGAACCCGACCCGCCGGTCTTGTTCAGCGGCGCGGCGGTGAACAGCCCTTCGTAGACGCCGTCGTCCGCGCAATCCTGGGCCAGAGCGTCGAGGGCGAACATTTCGCCCACCGCCAGGCCAAGCATCGAGATAATGCGGTAGTGCAGGAATCCCTCGACGGTCGGCACGTAGGGCAGAGCTTCGAGCCCCGGCACATCGGCCGCGACCGCGGCGACGTGGCTGTCCCACAGCCATTCCAGCGTCCGGTCTGCGGCCGGCAGGCCAGGCGTCTTGATCGTGAGTGCGGGTGGGCCTGCCAGTTTTTGCCGCACTGTCTCGGAGCTCCGTTCGTACCACTCGATCCAGCCAAAGCGCAGCAGTAAGATATCGCCGGTGGCGAGCTTCACGCCCTGGCTGTCCAGGGCTTCCTGGATGCTATCGACGTCCACGGGCACGCGCTCGGCCGGGTCGATGGGCCGCCCCTGGGCGCGCAGATCAGCGCGCGAGGTCCGCAAGCACGAAGCGCCCGACGATGCCTCGGCGCGCCCACTGCTCGATGCCGTTCCGGCTGCCCGGCTCGCCGGTGATCTCGCTGCGCTGCACCCCGCCATAGTAGCCGTACTCGGGGTGCGGCATGTGGCACAACGCGTCCCACTGGGTCGAGGATTGCGGATAGTAATTGTCATAATAGTCGTCGGTGCCGGGGTTGAGATCGATGACATGATGCCGCAGCGCAGTGCGCCCGAGGAGCGGCGGGTTGGGTTCTTCCATCGCCCAATTGAGCGAGAAAACGGCGCCCTTGCGCACCAGTCCGGCAGCCGCTCTCACTCGCTCTGGCGTCAGGAGGTTGATGGTGCCCAAAGCGTCGTCCTTGCCGAAGACGCCCCAGGCGGAATTAGGTGGCTGCGCCGGGTCGATGGGCAGATCGCGGTACCTGGGCAAGCCGGTCGTCTGCCGGTGGTCAGCGCTCATGCAGTCGGTGCCTCCTCTCAGGGTCGGAACGCCGGGCGTCGGAGATGGACAGCCCGAGGATGCCCCCGGCGGGCCTGCGCGCGTGGCGCGTCCCGGCCAGGGCGGCAGCCGATCTGCGACACGGCGTCGAGGACCTGCCGGCGAGCCGCATCGCCGGCGCGAGGCTAGACATGAAACACGCGCGCATCGGGGGCGACCGAAAAGCCGGCCTGACGCGCCACCCTCCAAACGCCAACACCCATGACTGGTTTTCCTATCCCGAACTTGCGAAGACGGTTGCGGGCTCGATGATAAACTCGTACGGCAGGCTTGTCAAGGCATCGCCACTACTATCCTGCCGGTCGAGCAGTCCCAGCATTCCGTTCTTGACAATCCTCATCCCGCATGCTAACGTTCGCGCACTCGCTGCGGATCAGGCGAAGCTGGCCGGGAAGCCATGGCAGGAAGCAGGGTCAGCCGGCGAGGCGCCGTCCAACCGAGAAAGGACCGAGAGCGTTCGGATGGGAAAACTTCTGCAGCTAGAAGGCATCGCCAAGTCTTTCTTCGGTGTGAGCGTCCTGAAAGGTGTCGATTTCGACCTGGACCCCGGCGAGGTGCACGTGCTCCTCGGCGAAAACGGGGCCGGCAAGTCGACGCTCATGAAAATCCTCTCTGGGGCCTACCAGCTGGATGCAGGCTCGATCACGCTCGACGGGCAGAAGCTCGACCTGTCTGCCTATGGACCCCGTGCCGCCGAGGATCTCGGCATCGTCACCGTTTACCAGAATTTTCACCTGATCCCTCATCTTAGCGTGGCCGAGAACCTCTCTCTGGCAAGTTTTACCCATGAGCGAGGCCTGATACGCTGGGACGCTGTCTACGAGCATGCGCGCGAGGTGCTGGGCCGCGTCGACTTTGACATCGACCCGCGCACGAAAGTCCGCAGTCTGCCCGTCTCCAAGAAGCAGATGCTCGAGATCGCGGTGGCTCTGTCAAAGGACGCTAAAGTGCTGATCATGGACGAGCCGACGGCCGCGCTCAGCCGCCGGGAGACCGAAAGGTTGTTCAAGATCGTCGGCGACATCAAAGCGCAAGGCATCGGCATCATCTATATCTCCCACAAGCTCGAGGAGGTCAAGGTGATCGGCGACCGCATCACTGTCCTGCGTGACGGCGTCAGGGTCGCGACGGTCATGGCGAAGGACGCCGACCTCGACAGTATCATCAGCCTGATGATCGGGAAGGATCTGTCGCACAGCCGCCAGGCCCGCCCGGCCGTGGCGGCCGGCGATATGCTCCACGTCGAGGGGCTGAATAACGCCAACTTCTCCACTCCGATCAGCTTCGGCGTGCGCAAGGGAGAGATTCTGGGCATCACGGGGTTGGTCGGATCGGGCAAGACCGAGCTCTCGCGCGCCGTTTTCGGGATCGACAAGCTGACCGGCGGAAGTATTTCCTTGGCTGGGCGCCGGGTGCGTATCACCTCGCCCAAACAGGCAGTCCGGTTCGGCATCGGCTATCTCCCCGAAGACCGGGACGCCGACGGCCTGTGCTTGAGTCTTCCCGTAAAAGAGAACGTCTCCCTGGTTTTCCTCTCGAAACTGCGGGGCGTGCTGTTCAGCATCAGCTCGGAGCGACGCAAGGTAGCGGGCATCGTTCAGGCGATCGGCATCAAGTGCGCCGGCCTGTCGCAGCAGGTGAAGTATCTCAGCGGCGGGAACAAGCAGAAGGTCGTGTTCGGCAAGTGGCTTTTTGCCGGGTGCAATCTGCTCATCCTGGACGAGCCAACCATCGGCATCGACGTCGGCGCGCGCAGCGAGATCTACGGCATGATCCACGGGTTCGTCGACGGGGGCGAGCGGGCAGTGATCTTCATTTCAAGCGACATGGACGAAGTTCTGGAGGTCGCAGATCGAATTCTGGTCATGTCGGGCGGGGCGTTGGTGGCGGAGCTGGATCCGAGGTTGACGAGCAAGCAAGAGATCATGAAGTACAGCCTGCTGGCTGGCAAGGCGGCAGGATGAAGGATGGGCGCACATGAAGCAACTTGGAGTGGAGCGGGCCGAGCAAGGCAAAGAGAATCGGGCGGTGGCAGGGATTCGCGGCCTTTCTCGCAACCAGGGCATGTCGATGCTGATCATTCTGGCCGCCATGTGGATCGTGCTTGCCCTGCTGTCCCCCTACTTCTTCACAGTCAGCAATCTGTTCGAGATCACCTTGCAGACGGCGGTCATCGCGATCATTGCCGCGGGTGAGACCTTCGTCATTCTCACCGGGGGTATCGACCTGTCCGTGGGCGCCGTATTTGCCTGCTCGGCGGTGGTCGGTGGCCTGGTCTTCACAGCCACCTCGAATCTGTTGCTCGCGCTGGCGACCACGGTTGCGTTCGGGGCCTTGCTCGGCCTCACCAACGGGATGCTTATCACATGGGCGCGCGTCCCACCGTTCATCGCCACCCTCGGCATGATGGGGGTGGCGCGCGGGCTGGCGCTGATCTTCTCGCATGGCGTGCCAATCTACGGCCTGGCTCAGGGTTATCAGTTCATCGGCCAGGGTAAACTGTTCAACGTCATTCCGGTGCCGACCATCATCGTTCTGGTGGTATTTGTCATCGGCTTCATCGTCGCCAACTACACGCGCTTCGGCCGCTTCGTCTACTCGATCGGCAGCAACGTCGAGGCCGCGCGTCTATCGGGTATCAACATCACGGCAGTGACGATCGGGATCTACACGATCTGCGGCTTGTTGAGCGGGCTTGCCTCGATCATCGAGGCCGGGCGGCTGGCGACCGTCCAGCCGGCGGGCGGAAATGGCTATGAGTTGCTCGCCATCGGCGCGGTGGTCGTGGGCGGAACGAGTCTCTTCGGCGGCGAGGGCAGCATCATGGCCTCGCTCATTGGCGCAATTATCGTCACAACCATCCGCAACGGCCTCAACATCCTGGGTGTCAACGCTTTCTGGCAGCAGGTGGTGACCGGCGCAGTGATCATCGGCGCGGTCGCCGCCGACCAATTCCGGAGACGACGCTAGGCCCAGGGGAACGGCTGCCGTACGACGGGCTGCGGGCTACTGCATGGGCCTGCGAGAGGAGGTGAGGACAGGACCGGTCGACTGACTCTTCACATCACATCGGATGCGGCCTATCGATTACCCAGACGCTAGTTACTGGGAAGCGCCAAGCGGCGCGGAATTTCTGGAGGAGACCAATATGAGTGAGAATTTTGCAAAGCGAAGCTGGCTGCCTGTCAGCCTGCTGATCGTCCTGGCAATGCTGTTGACGGCCTGCGTTGCGCCGGCTGCGGCCCCGGCGGCCCCGGCGGCAGCCCCAACCACCGCTTCGGCGGCGCCTGCGGCCGCCGACACGGCAGCCCCGGCCGCGCCGGCCGCCGCGCCGGCCGCTGGCTCGAAAGGCACGATCGTCTTCATCCCTAAGTCGACTTCGGCGACTTTCTATCTTTTCCTGGTCAAGGGTGCGCAGGACAAGGCCAAGGAGCTCGGCTATACGATTGATTACCAGGGCCCGGCCACCGAGGCTGACATTGCCGCGCAGGTTGACCTGGTGCGCAATATCACCAGCAAGAAGCCGGCGGGCATTCTGTTGGCCGCGCTCGATTCCAAAGCCCTGATCCCGCCTGTGGAAGAGGCCATGAAGGCAGGCGTGCCGGTGGTCATGGTCGATTCGGGCATCGACAGCACCGCCCCGGTGGCGAGCATCACCACCGACAACTACAAGGGCGGCACCATGGCCGGTGACGAGATGGTCAAGGAACTGGGCGGGAAGGGCACCGTGGCCGACCTCGGCATCCAGGCGGGCTCGGTGAGCTCGCAGCGCAGCAAGGGCTTCGACGACGTAATCGCGAAGACCCCGGGCATGAAGGTCCTGCCGACCCAGTGGACCGACGCCGACGCCGCGAAGTCGCTGAACATTGCCACAGACCTGATCACCGGCAACCCGGACCTGGCCGGCATCTTCTCTGCCGCGGCGCCCATTGCCTCGGGAGCTGCCCAGGCCGCAAAGGCCAAGGGCATCGATAAGAAAGTCAAGATCATCACCTTCGACCCGAGCCCCGAGATCCTGCCGCTGATGGCGGACGGGACGATCAATGCGATCATCGCCCAGGACCCGTACCAGATGGGTTACCAGGGTGTGGCAGCGGTCGACGCCTTCATAAACGGCCAGAAGATTGCCGATCCGAACGTCCAACTGCCGCCCGTGCTGATCACGCCCGAGAACTATAATACGCCGGAGGTGCAGAAGCTCCTCCAGACGCCGGACAAGTTCCAGAAGTAGTCCCTGTTCTGTCCGGACAGAGCCCGGAGGGAGACCTCCGGGCTCTGTCGTTGGGCGGACCGGGAACGGTCTGGGGATGATCGACAGTGTGCAGCCAATCCCTCCCGAGGAGCAGGGCGTGCCAATGGGTTGGATGAGCTGGAGGGCGGTTTGCACGATCCCGCCTGTCGGGGCGATAATGGTGTCTCGTCAGTACTTATTCTGTCTTGAGCCGGCGTGAATAGTCAATGCGTTATGTTTTCAAACTGATCCGTTTTGTGCGGCCGTACCGCGGCCTGGCCTACCTGGCGCTCTCTTTGCTTGTATTCCAGGTCTTCATGGACCTGTCAATCCCCCGTCTCACGCAGCGGATCATCGACCAGGGTATCGCCCGGCACGACCAACCGCTGGTCATCCACACCGCCCTCTTGATGCTGCTTATCTCCGCCACGCAGACCCTGGTCGCGATCGGCAACAACAACGCCTCGATCCGCGTTGGCGAGGGTGTGGCGCGTGACCTGCGCGAGGGCCTGTTCCTGAAGATCCAGGGCTATGCGTACGGCAATCTCGACCGCCAGAGCACCGGGCGGCTGCTCGTCCGCCTGACCAGCGACGTCAATGCCCTCAAGACCCTGACCCAGTCGACGCTGCGCATTGGGACGCGCGCCCCGCTGCTGATGATCGGCAGCCTGATCCTCATGATCAACACGGATCGGCGGCTAGCGCTGACCATGCTGCCGCTGCTGGCGGTGACCTCGCTAATCATCGTCTTCTTCATCCGCCAGATGGAGCCCCTGTTCATGACGGTGCAGCAGAAACTGGACCGTCTGAACACCGTGCTGCAGGAGAACATCGCCGGGGTGCGCCTGGTGAAGGCGTTCGTGCGGGCCGACTTTGAAGGCGAACGCTTCGAGCGCGCCAACCAGGACGTGACGGCCCGCTCCGTGCGGGTGATGCGTTTCATGTCGACCATGTCGCCGGCGCTGACGATGTGTGTCAACATCGGGGTGGTGGTCGTGATCTACGCCGGCGGCCTGCAATCCATCCGTGATGGGTTGACCGTCGGGCAGATCGTGGCCTTCACCAACTACCTGATGACCACCATGCAGCCGCTGATCCTGATGACCATGCTGGCCAACACCTGGGCCGGCGGCATCGCCTCGGCGCAGCGGGTCGACGAGATCTTCTCGACCGTGCCGGACGTGCAGGATGAGCCGGATGCCGCCGCGCTGCCGGAAAACGGCGACGTGCTTGGCGGAGGGGGGCGAATCGTCTTTCAGGATGTCACCTTCCACTACGACCCGGACAGCCCCGAGCCGATCCTGAAAGACATCAACCTGACGATCGAGCCCGGCCAGACCGTCGCCATCCTGGGTGCGACCGGCTCGGGCAAGTCCACCCTGATCAACCTGGTGTCCCGTTTCTATGACGCGAACGCCGGCGTGGTGTCGATCGACGGCGTCGACGTCCGGCGCATCAAGCAGGACTCGCTGCTGGCGCAGATCGGCATCGTGCCGCAGGAAACGGTCCTCTTTTCGGGCACTGTGCGCGACAACATCCGCTACGGTCGGCCCGATGCCGGCGAGCACGAGGTCATCGCGGCGGCCAAGGCCGCGCAGGCGCACGATTTCATCATGGAGCTCTCGCAGGGCTATGACACGCACGTCGAGCAGCGCGGCGGCAACTTTTCCGGCGGGCAGAAGCAGCGCATCGCCATCGCGCGCGCCCTCTTGCTCCGCCCGCGCATTCTGATCCTGGACGACAGCACCAGCTCGGTGGACGTGGAAACCGAGACCCGCATCCAGGACGCGATCGACGGCTTGCTCGGCAGCTGCGCCGGCTGCACCAGCCTGGTGGTCGCCCAGCGCATCAGCACTGTGCTCAAGGCCGACAAGATCGTCGTGCTCGACAAGGGCTGCATCGTGGCCCAGGGCACGCACCGTGAGCTGATGCGGTCGAGCCCGATCTACCGTGAGATCTACGATTCGCAGTTGGGCAATGGCTACCAGTTGGACCTGTCGGCGAGCGAGGAAGGGAGCATGGCGGAATCATGACGAACCCATCCTCGAGCCAGGGTGCAGGCGAGGGCACCGGCAACGTGCGGGCGGTGATGCAGCCGCGCGGCGGCCGTCCGGCCAGGTTTGAGAAGGCGCGCAACCCACGCAACGCGGCCCTGCGCCTGGTGACCTACCTGAGCCCGTTCCGCCGCAGCCTGATCTTCGTGCTGGTCTCGGTAGTGATCTACACCCTGCTCGGGCTGGCCGGCCCCTACCTGATGGGCCGGGCGATCGACCAGTTCATCGTCACCAAGCAGGTGGCCGGGCTGGCGCGCATCGCCGGCTTGATGCTGACGCTCTACCTGTTGACCAACCTTTTCACTGCCCTGGCCAACTGGGTGATGGCGGGCATCTCGCAGCGCGCCCTGAAGCAGATTCGCAAGGACCTGTTCACCCGGCTGCAGACCCTGTCGCTGGCCTTCTTCGACCGCAACCCGGCCGGCGAGCTAATGAGCCGCTTGACCAACGACATCGACGCCATCAACCAGGCCGTTTCGCAGAACGTGACTTCGCTGGTCGCGAGCGTCCTGACCATGGTAGGGATCGTGATCGCCATGTTCGTGCTCGACCGCTGGCTGGCGCTGACCTCGCTGCTGGTCGTGCCGATCATGCTCTGGTTCACGCAGTTCGTGGCCAGGTACACGCGCAAGGGCTTCCAGGGGCTGCAGCGCGGCCTGGGCGGGCTCAACGGCGTGATGGAGGAGTCGCTTAGCGGCCAGAAGGTCGTGCGTGCCTTCCGGCGCAACGAGACGGTGGTCGAGAGCTTCCGCCAGCACAACCAGGAAGTCTACCAGGCGGGCGTCTACGCCAACACCTACGCGCTGCTGCTGATGCCGTTGACCAACGTGCTGGGCAACTTCTTCGTGATCGTGCTGGCGGGGCTGGGCGGTTACCTGGCCCTGCAAGGGCTGGTGACCGTCGGCGTGATCGCGACCTTCATCAACTACGGCCAGAACTTCATCCAGCCCCTGCGCCAGTTGTCGAACCTGTACAACACCATCCAGGCGGCCCTGGCCGGCGCCGAGCGGATCTTCGAGATCCTCGACACTGTGCCCGAGGTGCAGGACGCGGGGAACGCCCACCCGCTGACGGTGCTGCGGGGTGACGTACGTTTCGAGCACGTGCGCTTCGGCTACCGGCCGGAGAGCCCGGTGATCAAGGACATGTCCCTGGCCGCCGATTGCGGCCAGATCGTCGCCCTGGTGGGTCCCACCGGCGCGGGCAAGACGACGATCATCAACCTGCTGACCCGTTTCTACGAGGTCAACGGGGGCAGCATCCGCGTGGACGGGCTCGACATAAGGGACATCAAGAAGGCGGATCTGCGGCGCAAGCTCGGGCTGGTGCTGCAGGACACCTACCTGTTCTCCGACAGCGTGATGGAGAACATCCGCTTCGGGCGGCTCGACGCGAGCGACGACGAGGTGATGCAGGCCGCCCGCATGGCCGACGCCGATCACTTCATCCGCCAGCTTCCGCAGGGCTACAGCACGGTCCTCTCCGAGCGGGCCAGCAACCTCAGCCAGGGCCAACGCCAGTTGCTCTCGATCGCGCGCGCCATCCTGGCCGATCCGGGCATCCTGATCCTCGACGAAGCCACCTCGAGCGTCGACACGCGCACCGAGGCCCGCATCCAGAAGGCGCTCTTGCGGCTGATGAAGGGCAGGACGAGCTTCGTGATCGCCCATCGCCTGAGCACGATCCGCGACGCCGACCGGGTGATCGTCATCAACGACGGCGAGATCGTCGAGCAGGGCAGCCATCAGCAACTGCTGGACAAGCGCGGCTTCTACCACCACCTGTACATCAGCCAGTTCAAGGGACAACAGATTTAGCGGAGCGGGGCCGTCAACGAAGGCGGATCAGAATCCGCTTAACGAATAAACGAATGGTTGCGCCGGCGGCGGCACCGCTCCGCGGAGCGATAAATCGCCGGGGGTCGATCTGGGCCAGCGTGGGGGCGCGGCACTGCGGGTGAGGATCGTCCCGACAAGACAAACGAGGCATCATACGGGCCGGCACCGGTAAGCACGCAATGATCAGTTAGGACTTCAGTCAGGTACCGGTGGTGGATAACGATGGTAACTTGACGGGCATCAGTACGGAGGATACCATCAATCGTCAGTACGATCATTTGGAGGGTGCCAGCTCCTTACTCTCGGTAAGCGTCGACGATTGCCAGGCCCGCGCAACAACCCTTGCGCCGGATAGCGATATCTGCGACGCCCTTGATCGGCTTAGGAATGTATACGCTTTGAGCTCTGTATTGACCTCGGAGACAAGCAGGCGAACAAGCGAGCGTTTGATGCTCTGAATAGAGAGCGAGACAAAAGCGAGGGGCAAATAGGTGAGCCTCTGCTGTGGCAACGATTGGATCAGAGGGGAAGCTGTCGAAGCGCGGTGACCAGATGGTAGCACGGGACGAGATGGAATTCGGGCTTAACCGAGAGATGAGACGCTCCTGGGGATTGATGCCGGGTGCGCTATGACGAAGATGCATATCCAGAAGACGTCAGTCCACCAACTCGCTCGCGTGCGAGAACGGTTGGGGCCTCTGGTGTTTCTGGATTTCAGTACGCTTCCGCTTGAGGTCGCCCACTATCGATTAGGGCGGGAAGTTGGCAGTCAGCTGCATCGCTGGCTTTCAAATAAACTAAGCGAGTGGGACGCGAACGAATTCAATAATGCGGTTCGTCAGGCAAGATGTTCCGCATCTGTCCTGTCGGAGAAAACGCAAGACAAAGACACGCCGATGGAGATACGCGAAGCGCTGGCGGATTACCGTAGCTGCATCGCGGCCTGGACTCGAGGGGCAGCATTGGATGAATTCATCGACGAGGCGCTGATGAATCATCAAGTCGATGACGAGCGCGTCTTGCCTCTGGATCTGGCCTTCATGCTTCAGAATGATACGACTGGGTGCCAGACTGGGGTTGTACGCGCCAAATCCGGCAATGTACTGCTGTGGCACACGGAAGAAGATGTTGAGGAAGAAATCGGGAGTCGGTTTGACCGTCTGCGAATAGTAGCGTTTGGAGTGCCGAACGATATTAGTGAAGTCAGAGTCTATGCCTTTGTCTATCCTGATCTGCTGCCGGGCGTGGCTTTTGGTTGGCGCACCGACGGGTTTGTGCAAGCGGTGGACTCGCTCTTTCTGCGACCGCAATCATGCGGCATGCTCGCGAACATTGCCGCCTGGATCAGCCTGCGTCTCGGCTCACACGTGTCGCAGGAAAGCATCATCGCGGCTTTGGCACCATTCCATGATGGCTGCGCGCTCACTACATCAAGCGCCTCATTCGATGGTGTCACTGCGCAGAAGACGGAATTCGGAGGGGAGTATCGGCTCAGTACGGCCCTGGACAAACAGTCGGGCAGCAAGCTGTTTCAGGTGAACGTCTTTTCCCAGCGCGATGCATCGATTGCACTGGGTGGTGAGGCTATCGGCCCAAGCGGTCGCTGGCCTTTCGACAAACGTATCGAGCGAACACAGCGTTCACTGTCCAAGCAAACGTTTGAGAACGACGCTCTTCCGGACCTATTCCGCTTGCTTTGTTCGCGCGGCGGGGGGGCCTATGCTTACGCTAATGGCGACGTAAAGGCGCATGTCGCATGCTGTGTGTCCCGAGAACGCCTGGAGTTGTGGCTGGGACCGGGGCCAGCAATGCGACACGAGCAGCCCCTAATTCTCATTGTGGAGAGGTGACCATGATGGCAAGTGGGCCGGAGCCGCCACGAGTCTTTGTAGGACGTGAGTCTCAGTTGGAGGAACTTGAGCGCGCCCTCGACCAGTGCAAAAATGGATGTCAGCCACGATTCGTTCTGATTTCGGGCGATGTGGGAGTCGGCAAGACAGCGCTAGTAGAACACTTCCTGAACGACGCCACTCCTCCAGGCTCGCAGATATTGGTGGGCCGAGGCAAATGTGCACTGGAGACGGAGCAGAACGGCCTCGTGCCTTTTGCACAGATCCTGGGAACGCTGGCCAAAGGAAGCCTGCGAGGGCGGATTGCTGGCGCTGACGTTCTGGGCTTCATCCGGGAGGTGGCGCCGGCTTGGCTGGACATCGTGACCCTTGGAATCACATCGGCGGCAGTGAAAACAGTTGAGGAAGGACGCAAGGTCGCTGGACGCAGCAAGTTTACTCAGGACAATGTGTTTGTGCAGTACTGCAACGCGCTTCCTCAGCTGATTGGCGGTCATCCGGCGATCTGCTTCATTGATGATCTGCACTGGGCTGACACAACTTCTTTGAGTTTGTTATTCCACGTGGCTCGCAATTTGGCTGATTGCGCCGTGCTTTTCATATGCACGTACCGAACGGGCGAGACGCAAGACAGCGAGACGCAATCTGCACTGTTCCAAAAGATCTGCAGCAATCTTGTTCTCTACGGAGCACTAGAGATCGAATTGATCCAGGGAATCGACGTGGCTGAATACGTTTCTCAGCGTTATCCCTCCAATTTGATTCCCCACCCATTCGTGCGCCAGGTGCAGGAGATCACCCAAGGCCATCCACTTTTTGTCAGCGATCGCTTTTTGTTTTGGGAGGAAACCCATGCCATCGTGCAAGTGCCGGGCATCGGCGGTCACCTATTGTGGGCACTGAAAGATGGGGCGCAGCCCGAGACTCTTCTTCCCGCAACGCTCGGCAAGGCAGTGGCAGAGCGCTTGGGGCGTCTCGAGCCCATTGCGCGCAAGGCGCTCGATTGCGCTGCGGTGGAGGGAGAAGCTTTCACTGCCCAGATTGTTGAGTGTGTCTTGAACCAGGACGAAATCGAAACATATGAGCTTCTCGAAACGCTTGAGCATCGTTATCAACTCGTCAGCCCCTTCACAGCAGAACAAGAAGAGGCGGCAGCCCTGCATTCCTATCGTTTCGTCCACCGATTCTATCGAGAGTTCATCTACGCGTCGCTTCAGCCTGGTCATCGCGCAGCTCTACACAGACGCATCGGTGCCTGTCTAGAGAAGATTTGCTCCGATTCAACCCCGGTCGCAGCGCAACTAGCTTTTCACTTCGGTCAGGCCGGCGACGCGATGCGGAGCGCGCTCTATTCTCTTCAGGCCGCAAAGTTCGAGTACGCGCGCTGGGCCTGGGCTGAAAGCGAGCAGTGGTGCGCCGGCGGGTTGGCAGCCCTGGAGCGTATGCGGCCAACAAGATCTGAAACGCGCCTCCTGAAACTTGACCTGGTGGATCACTCTGGTCGCGGCTTCTATCAGGCCGGGGACTACGCCCGGAGTGCTGAACGATTTCGTGATGAACTGGCATTGGCCGTTGCCATGGGAACTTCACCGAGCCGAATCGCGGCCATATATAACTGGCTCGCGACCATTAGTGATGCCGTCGGGAGGCTAGAGGAATGCCTTCGGTACGCGCAGCAGGGACTAGCGGTCCTTAACACGCATGACGCCGTCAACGAACCTGTACGTATCGAGCTGCAAACAGACTTTGCAGGTGCGCTGGACCGTCAAGGTCGCACTCAGGAAGCCGTTGCGGCATATGACACGTTGCTGGCAGCTGCTGTCGAGTTGGAGATGTCACCCGAACTGAAGCGGTGCGTCGCCGCTGTTCACAACTTCCGGGGTATTGCCCTTGGAAATCTTGGGCTATTTGCCGAAGCGGCAATGAGCTATCGTCATGCCATCGCACTTTCACAGGAAATCGAGGATCAGGCACTCTGTAGCATTTGCTGGCTCAACCTGGCTTATGATGCCAAACAGCAGGGCCATCTGGACGATGCTGAGAAGTTAATCGAGCTGGCTGAACCCCCGCTTCGACTGTCTGGAGCTGAGGATAGCCTAGGGTATGCACGAGCTCTTCGAGGAGCTGTTCTCCTACTCAAGCACCGAGCCGCGGACGCAGAGAAGGAGCTTATACGAGCGATCGAGAGATCGGAGAGCCTGGGCGCTAACTGGAATGCTGTGGATATGTATGCTGACTTGGCGCTCGCCCGTGTAGAGCTTGATCGAGTTGATGATGCCAGGCACGCAGCTGAACAGGCGATGGCTATTGCTGAAGATACGGGCGATCCAATGGAGATTGGAACGGCCTGCATTGCACTGGGGCGTGTCGAAACCGCTGAGGGTCGTTACCCAGAGGCGCTAACAGCATTACGACGGGCTTGTGCGGTTCATGCTGAGGCAGGACATCGACATCTGGCTGCACTTGCCCAAGGCTATTTGGGGCAAGCCCTATCGAAGGCCGGTGATCAGAATGCGGCTCGCGTTGAGCTGGCAGCTGCCATCCAGACACTCAAGGATCTAGATCTGGACGGAAATGCTCAGCCATTCCGGAAGCTTCTCGGCCAGGTTGCCAACGGGGGTGACAATACGCCCGGAATCGCGGATTGAGATACTCTTGCCCTAGCCGAGCGGGCAACGCACGTCGGCAAGTCTGTTAATTGTCACCCATTCAGACAGGCGGGTCACCCGGCGCTCGCCTGCCCGGGAATGGCTGGATCGAGCACAAGACGGGCCATGGCGTGACCTCCATTCGTCGGTTGTCATTGCCGGCCACGGAGCAACGGATGTGGTGCGGGGCAACGGATCGAATCGGACCGCCGGACGTTACGACCGGATCGGCGGCACGGCGTCCGGCGTAGTGGCAAACCGGATCGGCAGCCGAGATCGGTTCGGGTGCGCGCAGTGCCATGCCCTCTCGCTGGCCAGCAGAGGATCTGGCACACTGCTCAGCAGATCCTCGGCGAGCGCGTGGGCGTCCCATTCAGGACCTTGAACCGCCAGGGGTACTTGCCTAGTCGGCGTGTGGGGTGAGGGGACGTACCTCACGCTCCAGCCGGTTGCCTAGCTGATCATGGGCTCGATCCAACTCATACTTACTCTGAGCGTTCATCCAGAACTGCGGGCTGGTGCCAAAAAAAAGCGCCAAACGGAGGGCGGTATCGGCGGTGACGCCCCGCTTGCCTAGCACAATCTCATTGATCCGGCGCGCGGGGACATGAATGCTCATCGCCAAAGAGTTCTGGCTGATGCCCATCGGCTTGAGAAATTCCGCCAGCAGGATCTCGCCCGGATGGATCGGAGGGAACAGTACCTTGTCAACCATCATAACCCCCTAGTGATAGTCTACGATTTCGACCTGCCAGGCAGCCCCGTCGCGCCATTCAAAACAAACTCGCCATTGCTCGTTAATACGGATGCTGTAGGTACCTGCGCGTTCGCCGCTCAACTTCTCCAACCGATTGCCAGGCGGTACGCGAAGGTCGTCGAGACGCGTGGCGAACTCAATCATGTTGAGTTTACGCCAGGCGGCTTTTTGGATCTCGACGGGCAACCGATTGGAGCGTTCACGGTTGAATAGCTTGGCGGCCTCGGGATCTTTGAAGTCACGTATCACGAGCAACATTCTATAACGGGGTCCGCTAAACGTCAAGTGTTATACTTGAAAGTGGGCGCCGTCAACGAATGCCGGAGAACGAATAAACTAATGGTTGCGTAGGGGCGGCTCCGCTCCTCGGGGCGATAGATCGCCCCCCTCTCTGCCCCGACCTGGGCCAGCGTCCGAACGTGGGGGCGTGGCACTGCTGACGGCGATCGTGCCGGCGAGCCATCCTGGCCTCGTACGGGCCGACACCGGTAACCACACAATCGACAGGCTGGTCGAGGATGTGGTGATCGTGGAGCTGAAAGGCGTGGAAAGGCTGATGCCCATCCACGAGGCCCAACTGCTATCCTATCTCAAGCTGAGCGGCCAAAAAGTCGGCCTGCTGATCAATTTCAACCTTTGAGCGCGGGAGGAAGGGCATGATTCGTCTGACGCGTAGGGTTTTCACGGATCTCACGATCTGGATGGTCGGTCTTGGTCTGCTGGTGGGTCTGATCTTTCCGTTTTTCGTCACGCTCATGGGGGTCCCTGCCCGGTCCACACTGACCCCCTGGTTCTTTGGCGCTTGTATGGGCGCGGGACTCATCGTGGGCGCCGCGAATATCCGCCTGGCAAGGGCGGTGGTGGGGCATCGGCTGAGGCTCTTGTCCGAGCGTATGGCACAGGTCGCCGCTAAGCTTCAGGAGGTTGCAGAGGGTGGCGATGCGAGCGGCTGTAATTCGCAGGACTGTCTCCTGTCCGTGGATTCGGACGACGAGATTGGTGACAGCGCCCGGGCTTTCAATCACCTGGTCCAGACGCTGGAACTCTCGTTGGAGACTCAAGGCGCCGTCCGTGCGTTCACCGAGCTGCTAGCCAGCCATCTGGATCTGAACGACCTGACCGACCGAGCCCTTCAACAGTTGTTGCAGCATACCCATGCCGGTGGGGGCGCCATCCTGGTCGAAACCGAGGGCGAAGTGAAAGTCGCGGCATCGCATGGGATCCGTTCGCCCGGCTCGATTATCGGCAGCGATCACGTGCGCCGCGCCCTGCGAACGGAAAAGTCACAGAGCGTGTCGTTGCCGGACGACGTCGTCGTGGAAGGGGCGTTGACCGATTTTCGACCGCGCGAAGTGCTGGTCGATCCAATCCTCCACAAGGAGGTCGTGCTCGGGGCAATCGTCCTGGCGAGCGGAATCGCTTTCACGGCCGAAGAACGGAAACGCCTTGATTTGCTGCGGAATGGGCTGGCGTTGGCGCTGCACAACGCGCTTCTGTACGACCGCCTGGGGAGGTTGGCAGCCCTCGATCCCTTGACCGGTGCCTACAATCGTCGTTTTGGCATGGCTCGTCTGCACGAGGAGTTCGGGCGCGCGGTACGGATGGCTGCCCCGCTGGGCGTCCTCATGTTCGATCTGGACCACTTTAAGCAGGTGAACGACACCTATGGCCATCTGGTCGGCGATCGCGTCCTGGTGCGGATCTTTAAACTGGCACGTTCCGTGATGCGGGACGGCGATCTGATCATGCGCTACGGCGGCGAGGAGTTCCTGGCGGTCCTGCCCGGCGCCTCGAGAAACGACCTGGGCAAGATTGGCGAGCGGTTGCGCCGCATGACCGAAGAGACTTCGATCGCGGATGGCGAGCAGATGATTAGCATCACCGTCAGCATTGGGGGAACTGCCTACCCCGAATTCGACGTGGATGACGAAATCGACCTTGTCAAGCAGGCAGACAAAGCGCTCTACTCCGCCAAACGGTCGGGACGCAATTGTGTCGTGATAGCCCAATCGTAGCATCGTACGGGCCGACACCGGTGACCACGCATCGTGGGTAGTGGGCGAGTTCCGATTCGCCGCCCTCCCCGCTTGGGCCCAGGCTGGCTTACCGCGCCAGGCGGGCCTTGACCTTCTGCCAATCCTTGCGGTCGAGGAAACTTCCCCTGACGTTACCCTCCATGGTCAGGAACATGGGCCAGGGTACGGTGAAGGACAGGACGTCGGCAGGCACCATGGGGCGGGCGGAGATGTCGGTCATGCCGAGCACCGCCCGCAGCGGCTCCTCCTGATTGAGGCGATCCGGCTGGAGGCAGAAGCTCTGGCAGCCGGCGCCAAAGCGCAGGACCACCGCATCGCCCGTTCCACGGTCGCAGTTCGCGAGCACGGTCAACGCCGAGATCTGGTCCGGATTGGCGAGAAAAACCACCAGGCGCGGGGTCTCGCGCTCGGGATCGACCTTCGGCAGCGGCTCGAGCACCCGGTAGCGATGCGGCTCCTCGAAGGATCCCATGTGCGCCATGGCCTGACGCGCCAGCGCGGGCGTCTTCAGGTAGCCCTCGCCCTCGCGGCCGTCTGGCCCGCCACCCACTGACAAGAAGTGGGCCATGGCCTCGGGATTGGGCCACGTGTCGGCGAATTCCAGACCGATCGTGCCCCCGCGGCAGGGCGTCGTCTGGCGATCGAAGACGGCCGTCTTGCCCCCTTTGGCGGCCGCATGGAGCAGCGACACCACGCAGCCGCGCTCGCCCTTCTGAAACTGCAAGGCCCCAGCGGGCTTCTCGTCCGTGAAGATCACTGCCACCGGCAGCAGACGTAATTGCAGCTCCTCAGCGATAACGCTACGCACCTTTCCCACCTCCATCACAAGGGGCATACCATGCCGGGTCGACTATCAGAGTCCTGATTATAGTTCCGCCGGTGCAGGAGGTCAAAGGGATGGCACGCTTGCGCTGCCCCACTTTTCGAGTGGGGATGGGCCGGTAGTGGTGCGGGCGGTGTCGTACCTGCCAGGGGAACCAGATAGGGCGTTTGGCGGAGGGACAAAGACCGAGCCAACAAACGCGGGCATTGACAGCAGCACCCCGTATATGTTAAATTCCATTGGCTATATTCTGCGTTTTGTGCGGATCGGATCGGCGTTTGCGGGATGTCGGAGGTGCCATGCTATGTCCTTTCTGTGGGTATGAGAATCGCCCGGGACAGCGGTCGTGTGCCAATTGTGGCAAGCCGCTGCAAGCGGCCGCGCGCAGAGAAGGCGAGCGTAAGCTGGTCACGATGCTCTTCGCCGACGTGGTGGGCTCGACGGCGGCGGCCGAACAACTCGATCCCGAAGACTGGGGCGAGATCATTGCCGGCGTCGACAAGGGCGTCAGCCAGGCGATCGAGCGCTATGGCGGAACGGTGGTCCAGCTCTTAGGGGATGGGCTGCTGGCATTCTTCGGCGCGCCGGTCGCCCACGAGGACGATGCCGAGCGGGCCGTGCGGGCGGCGCTGGATATCCGGGCCTTCATGGCGGACTACGGGGCCGATCTGGAGGGCTTGAGCGAGCGTCTGCAGATCCGGGTGGGCCTGCACAGCGGGCTGGTGGTGGTCGGCAACATGGGCTCGGGGCAGCGCGTCGAGTACCTGGCCGTAGGAGATTCGGTGAACACCGCCGCCCGCATCCAGGGCGCGGCCGAGCCGGACAGCGTGGTGGTCAGCGACGATACCTACCGCCAGGTCAAGCACCTGTTTGACGTCAAGCCGCTCGGCGCGACCGAGGTCAAGGGCAAGTCGGAGCCGATCCTGTTGTATGCCGTGCTGGGGGCGAAGGCGGTGCCGGGCCAAGCCCGCGGCGTCGAGGGCCTGGACGCGCCGCTGATCGGGCGTGATGCCGAGCTTCGCCACTTGCAGGAGCGTGTGACGGCAGTGCGCGGCGGGCAGGGGTCTTTTGTCGCCGTGTTCGGCGAGGCAGGGATTGGGAAGTCGCGGCTTGTTGCGGAGCTGCGCAAGTCGACGGCGGGCCTGCCCGGGCCCGAGATCGACTGGCTGGAGGGCCGTTCGCTCTCCTACAGCCAATCCGTCAGCTACTTCCCCTGGCGGCAGATCATCCGCGCGGCCAGCGCTGCCGGAGAGGACGATCCGCCGGCCACGGTGAGGGAGAAACTGCGGGGCGGAGGGCGCCTGGCCCCCGAGGAGATCCCGTTTCTCGAGGCGATGCTGGCCGTCGAGAGCCCCGAGAGCCTGAGCGGGCTGGCGGCCTACGAGGGCAGCGCCCTTGTCGAGCAGATCACGGCGGCGGCGCGCAGCTACTTTCGCAATGTGGCGCGCGGCAAGCCCACCGTCCTGCTGCTCGACGATCTTCACTGGGCCGACGACGCCTCGCTGGATCTGTTGGCGAGCCTGGCCGGGCTCCCCGCCGAGGCGCCGCTGCTCATCATCTGCCTGCAGCGGCCGGACCCGGAGGCGCCGAGCGGGCGGACCCTGGATGAGATCCGCGCCCGGCCGGGTGGGTCGTGGTACGAGCTGCGGCTCGAGCCGCTGCCGCCCGACACTTCGCAGGAGCTGCTCGGCCAGCTGCTGCCCGTGCTTGAACTGCCTGATGCGGTGCGCGATCTGATCCTGGCGCGGTCTGAGGGCAACCCCTTCTTCCTCGAAGAGGTGCTGCGGGGGCTGATCGACGACGGGTATCTCGAGCGGGAGGACTCCCACTGGCGGGCGCGCCGGGAGATCGCGGAGGTGACCATCCCCGAGACGCTGGCCGGCGTCCTCGCGGCCCGCATCGATCGGCTTCCCGAGAACACGAAGCGCGTCGCCCAGATGGCGTCGGTCGTGGGCCGCAGCTTCGCCTACCGGGTGCTCAAGGCCATCTATGATGAAGTCCCGGCCGGCGAGCGCCTGCCGGACCTCGATCGGCACCTGCAGACGCTGACGCGTGAGGAGATCCTTTGCGAGCAGCCGCGCCAGCCCGAGCCGGAGTACATGTTCAAGCACGCCCTCACCCAGGAGGCGGCCTACAATTCTCTGCTGATCAAGCGGCGCCGGGCGTATCACCGCCAGGCGGGCCTCGTCCTGGAAGAGCTGTATGCCGATCGCCTCGACGAGCATGCGGCGGCGATCGCCTTCCATTTCTGGCATGCCGAGGAGTGGGCGCGCGCGGCGGATCACGCGCTGCGCGCCGGCGCGGCCTCGATGAAGGTCTCGGCGCGCCATGAAGCGCTGCTGCACTACGAGCAGGCGCTGGACGCCTTCGGGAAGCTGCCCCAGGCGCCCTACGAGCGGGTCGTCGACGCGACCCTGACGTGGATGGGCATCGCCGCCACCCTGCGGCCCTACGAGGGACAACTGGCGCGGCTGGCCCGCGCCGAGGAGCTGGCGCGTGGCCACGCGGACAAGCGCCGCCTCGCGCTGACGCTGAACTGGATCGGCAACGCCCACATTGCCAACGGCCTGTTCACGCGCGCCCTTGGGCCGTTGAACGAGAGCTACGGGCTGGCAAGCGAACTCCACGACGAAACCATCACCGTGCTGCCAAGCTGGGCGATGGCCTGGAGCATGATCAACACAGACCCGCGCGCGGCCATTGCCCGGCTGCGGGACGTGGTCGCCATGGCGGACCGGCAGCACAACCTGGAGGTCGAGGCGCAAGCGCTGGCCGCCAAGGCGATGGCCCACGCGCGGCTGGGCCAAGTGGCCGAAGCCGAGCGGGACGCGGCGGCGGCTCTCAGAGTGGTGCAGGGGACGCGATCGGTACTGATGGAAGCCGACGTCAACCTGCTGGCCGGGTACACCTACCTGGACCTGGGTGATATCCAGCGCGGGCTCGACTACAGCCGGCGGAGCCTCGAAGGGGCAATTTCCAGCAACGCGCCCCAATGTGCCGCCTCGGCCCTCTACTGCCAGGGAATGGGCCGGCTGCAGACGAAAGCGATGCCGGAAGCCATACAGGACTTCGCCGAGTCGGTCAAGCTGGCCGAGCGCACGGTGGAGGAGCATTTGCCCGCGCAGGGCACGCAGGGCTACGACATGGCCGCCGAACAGATGGTGAACCGGGCACGGATGGGGCTGGCCGTCGCTCGCTACCGGGCGGCCGAGACAGACGCGCTCAAGGCCGCGGCGCTGCAGGACATCAGGAGCAGCCTGGCAACCGCACGGGCCCAGGGAGACGCCTATACCAGCGCGCTGGTGGCGGAGACGCTGGGCGAGATCGTGCTCGGGTCCGGGGACCATGCCGCGGCCGGCGATTACCTGGCATCGGCTCTGGAGTATTATCGCCGGAACGGCATGTCGCCTTACGTCGAGCGGGCCGAGCGGCTGTTGTCCCTGGCCCGCCGGGACGCGGCGCCTACGCAGCCCGGCTAGCCGGCGTCGGGGCGACGGCTGCTCCGTGCGCCGGCCTGGCGGCGCAGCACGCCGAAAGCGCCCTGCTCGTGGGCGCTGCGCTTGCCGGCGCACCAACCGCCTGATCCGCGAGGATACAAGCCACACCGCCACAGGAGGTTTGCAATGAAATACCGCCGTTTTGGACGTACCGGTTGGATGGTCAGCGAAATTGGTTATGGCATGTGGGGAATGGGCTCCTGGACCGGCTCAGACGACGAGGAATCGCTGCTCTCGCTGCAGCATGCCCTCGATCTGGGCTGCAACTTCTTCGACACCGCGTGGGCCTACGGGGACGGGCATAGCGAGACGCTGCTGGGTCGTCTGGTGCGTGATAACCCCGGCAAGAAGGTCTACACGGCGACCAAGATCCCGCCGAAGAACGGCAGGTGGCCCAGCCGGCGTGAGTTCACCCTCGACGACACGTTCCCGCCCGAGCATATTGAGGAATACGTACGCAAGAGCCTGGCGAACACGGGCCTCGGCTCGCTCGACCTGATCCAGTTCCACACCTGGGAGGATAGCTGGTGCGATGACGAGCGGTGGCAGCGCAAGATCGAGGGACTGAAACGCGAGGGGCTGATCGGGGCAGTCGGCATCAGCATCAACCGTTGGGAGCCATGGAACGGTGTCAGGACGGTGCGCAGCGGGCTGATCGACGCCGTGCAAGTGATCTACAATATCTTCGATCAGAATCCGGAAGACGAGCTCTTCGGCGCATGCCGGGAACACGACGTGGCGGTCATCGCGCGGGTGCCGTTTGACGAGGGCACGTTGACCGGCACCCTGACCAGGGAGAGCCGCTGGCCGGAGGGCGACTGGCGCAGCAGTTACTTCGTGCCCGAGAACCTGGCGAGCAGCGTCGAGCGGGCCGAGACACTGAAGGCGCTGTTGCCGCCGGGGATGAGCATGACCGAGATGGCGCTGCGTTTCATCCTGTCGAACCCCAGCGTCTCGACGACGATCCCCGGCATGCGCCGGCTGGCGCACGTCGAGGCCAACATCGCGGCCAGCGACCGGGGCGAGCTGCCGGCCGGCCTGCTGGCGCAGCTCAGGGAGCATCGCTGGGACCGCCAGCCGACGGCCTGGTCGCAGTAGCCGGGCTGGCCCGACGCGTTTCACAGACATCAAATGCGTAATTATAATGTAATTACATCTGATCGGAGGTGAAACGTGGCTCTGGCAATGCAGACGCACATCGTGCGGATCGGCAACTCACAGGGGATCCGCATCCCCAAGCCAATGCTGGAGCAGGCCGGGATTGGCGACCGGGTGGAGCTCGAGGTCCGCGATGGCGAAATCGCCATCCGGCCGGCCCGGCGCGCGCGCGCCGCTTGGCAAGAGCGTTTCGCGGCGATGGCAGAGGCCGGCGACGATCAGCTGCTGGACGACGGGCAGCCCGCCGCGACGGCCTGGGACGAGCAGGACTGGGAACGGTGAGGGAACCGGTAGACCGCTTCGACGTCTACCTGATCGCCCTCGATGCGGTTCCGGGCAGTGAGCTCCAGAAGACGCGTCCGTGCCTGGTAATCTCGCCGGACGAGATGAACCATCATGTCGCAACGGTGATCGTGGCACCGATGACCACCAAGGGGCGGGCTTACCCCAGCCGGATCTGCTGTCGTTTCGAGGGCCGGGATGGGCAGGTCGTGCTCGATCAACTGCGCACGGTCGACAAGACAGGGTTGGTGCGCCGGCTGGGGCGAATTGCGGAAGACGTCCAGGAGGCTGTGCTGGCGACGCTGGCCGAGATGTTCGCGCCGTGAGGAGGCAGGCCACACCGCCAGGGCGCGCCTATGGGCCGCTGCCCCTGGCGAGGCCAAGGTTTGGCCCGCGCTGGAGGGATCTGGTTGATGCCTTCCTGGGATCGAGCCGGTTGACGGAGATGAGAGGCAGGCCCAGATCGCGGGCTTCTTTGAACGGCCCTTGTAAGGCCGCCTGATCGGCGAGCGGTCGCGGATCAGAACTTTTTGCTCCCCGCAGAAACGACTGGAGAAAGGGGCCAGTGGTGCGACGGAGGGAACCGAGCGGTCCGCCCGATCAGCGTGAGGAGCTATCGCGCCTGATCGCGCTCAGCGACGGCGTGTTCGCCATCGTGCTCACGCTGCTAGTGCTGGATCTGCGGCTGCCCGATGCGGCGGCGTCCACCAGCGATGCGTCGCTCCTGCGGCAGTTAGTCGCCATCTACCCCCGGATGTTCAGCTACGTCCTGACCTTCCTTGTGGCCGGCCAGTACTGGGTGGCGCACCATTCCGACTTCGCGCGCATCGCCGGTAACGACCGGCGCCTGCTCTGGATGAACCTCATGTTTCTTCTCAGCGTGGGCGTGCTGCCGTTCAGCACCAACCTGATCGGCAGCCACATCAGCTCCCTGACGTGGACTGTCTACGCGATCAACATGGCGTTCATCGGCCTGACCCTCGCGGCCATCTGGGGTTACGCCGCAGCCACCGGGATGATCGAGACCGGCACACCGCCGCCCGTCGTCGACTACATTCACTGGCGCCACCTGCTCACGCCGGGCCTCTTCGTGCTTTCCATCGGCATCGCCCGGTTTGACCCGGGCTTGGCCGAGCTGTCGCCCATCGTGCTCGCCGCCTTCTACCGCATCCTGGCCCGCCTGCACCCCGGGGGGCCGCGCGCTCGAGACCACGCGCTCTCCCGCGGAGCCCACGGGGACCAGGCGTGGTGTGGTCGCGTTTTCGGCGCGTGGTCGCCTTCCTTCCACTCGTCGGCTTCGTTGTTTGGAGCATCTGGGTGATCGTGCATCGGTGAGTGCGTTCGCGGGGCTTGGGGCGTGCCTCAGGTTGGGGCAGAGCCGGGGCTGAAGACCCCGGCCTGAGACGACGAAGGGCCCTCGTCCACCCAGACCGGCGTCCGCCCTCCGGCGAGCGCTCTTTTCTGTCCCAGGCCGGCGTTCGTCCGCCAGCGTTGGCTCGCATCGTCGTTGCGTTGCTTGGCGCGCTTGATCGGCTTCTGCGCCCCCTATCCGGCTGCCGGCCGGGGCAACGCCGAGCGCGGCTTCGTGCTAGCCCGGTGCCGGCATGGCCAAGAGCTCTCTGGCGTCTTGCAGGTCGGGGGTGGTGAAGCCCTCGCTGAATTTGGCGTAGGCGGCCGAGAGGATCTGCCGGGTTTCCGGGTCGGGGCGCAGGCGGCACAGGGCGATGGCGGCGCGCAGCTCGAGCATGCCGAGCCGCAGATCCTGGGCCGCGCCGACGGCGCGCCGGTACCAAGACTCGGCCTCGCCGGAACGAGCGGGCGACATCTCAGCCAGGAGATCGCCTTTGTGCCGGTAGAAGTCAGCCACCAACATGTGGCCGGCCTCGGGCGGGATCAGTCCCATGGCTTCGTCGAGCACGGCCAGTCCTTGATCGGGTCGCCCGACCCGGGCATAGGCCGTTGCCTGGAACTGGAGCAGCAGCGGCCAGAAGACAGGCGGGGTATGCAGCCCCTGGTACGAGGCGAGGCCGGCCCGCATCTCGACCAGGCCTTCCTCGGCTCGCCCGGTCTCGGCCAGGGCGACGCCGTGCACGCAGGCGGCGACGGCCCGCCAGACCTCGAACTCGTGTTTTTCGGCGACTTCCAGCACCGCCACGGCGCGCTCGAGGGCCGCTTCCGGCTCGCGCCGCCAAAGGTGGAGCATGCCGCAGTGAAACAGAGCATAGGCCATGCTGAAGGGGTGGTCCAGCTTCGCTGCCAGCGACACCGCCTCGTTGGCCCGTGCCAGGGCGCGATCCGGGAATCCCTGCAGCCAGAGAAGAAGCGCGGAGACGTTGCGGGCGACCACGGCGGGATTGGTGCCCAACTGAAAACGACGCGTGGTGGCGAGCGCGGAGTCAAAGCCCGCCATCGCGCTTTCGAGTTCCTTCATGGCCGGACCGAGACTGTTCTCGAAGCCCGAATTGTAGCCCAGGACCAGATGGCCCTCGGCTAGCATGCTGGCATCGTTCAGCCGCTCGGCCAGGCTTAGGATGCGCTGGCCCATCTGGGCCGCCTTGCCGAACTGGCCCAGGTACGTGTACAGGCTGGCCAGGCCGCGCAGAACGGGGTAAAGCTCCGGGACATCTCCCGCGCCTTGGGAAAGCTCGAGGGCGCGCCTGTAGGCAGCCTCGACGCCGGCCGTGTAGCCCTCGATCGCCAGCCGGGCCCGCGCCAGGCTGGTCTGCAGGATGATCTCCTGCTGAAGGCGCTCGGGCGTGGACGGCGTCGACGAAAGCACGTCCAGCAGATCGGCCGAGAGATCCACCGTAGCGTGGTACCAGCCGCGTGCGTCGTCGAGGCGCCACAGGCCGTCGACCATCCTGCCGAGCTGATCCAGGTCCTGGGCTTCGACCCAATAGCGCCAGGCTGTGCGCAGGTTCTCGATCTCAGAGGCCAGCGTGCTCAGCGCCGCCTCCCGTTCGCGCCCGCCGAGACGCTGCCACTGGCGCTCGGCGAAGCCGGCAAAGTAGAGCGCGTGTGCCCGGCGCGCCGCCGCGCTGAATTCAGGGTCCGTCTCCAGCCGTTCGGAGGCGTATTCGCGGATCGTGTGCAGCATGACCAACCGGGACTCGCCGGCCGGCTGATTCGCCTGGCGGATCAGGCTCTTGTCGACGAGTGAAGCCAGGCCGTCGAGCATGTCGACATCCATCTCCCGCAGCCGTTGCAGCCCGCCGGCCACCCCTTCGACGGCATCCAGCGAGATACCGCCGGCAAACACGGAGAGGACTTCGAATAAGCGTTGTTCCCCGGCGCTTAGCAGCTCGTAACTCCAGTCGATCGCGCCGCGCAGCGTCTGCTGGCGAACCGGCAGGTCGCGCGCGCCGCCCCGCAGCAGCGTCAGGCGGCTCCCCAGTCGTTCGAGCAGGGCCTGCGGCGAAAACAGGCTGATGCGGGCCGCGGCGAGCTCGATGGCCAGCGGCAGGCCGTCCAGGCGCACGCAGATCTCCGCCACGGCCGGAGCGTTCTCATTGGTGACCTGGAAGCCCGGTTTCACGGCCAGCGCGCGCTCGATGAACAGCTGCACCGCCTCATACTGAGTGAGTTGTTCCAGGGACGGGTGGGCCAGGCCCGCCGCCGGCAGCCCGAGCGGGGGGATTGGAAAGACGTGCTCGCCGCTTACACGCAACGCCTCCCGGCTGGTGACCAGGACCCTGAGCTGCCGGCTATCCCGGAGCAGCTCGGCCACCCTGGGCGCTCCGCTGATGACCTGCTCGAAGTTGTCGAGCAGCAGAAGCATCCTTTTGTCCCGAAGCTGGTTTTTGAGGTCGTCGAGCAGCGGCTGCTCGCTTGTCTCTTTGAGGCCGACCGCGCGCGCGATCGCGACCAGGACCGACGCCGGATCCCTGACCGGGGCCAGATCGACGAAGTAAATGCCGTCTCCGAAAGCGTCGACCAGCGCCTCCGCTGCCTGCAGGGCCAGGCGTGTTTTGCCGATGCCCCCGGGCCCGGTGAGGGTCAGCAGGCGCGCCTCGTCCGAGCGCAAACGGGCGGTGATCTCGCTCAGCTCAGCCCGGCGGCCGATGAGCGGCGTGGGTTGCGCCGGCAGGTTGATCGGGGCGACGACTGCGGCGTGGATGGGCGGAAAAACGTCGGGCAAGCCGGGCGCGGTGAGCTGGAAGATCCGCTCCGGCAGGACGACGTCTCTCAGGCGGTGGATGCCCAGGTCCCGCAAGCCAACGCCGGGAGGCAGATAATCGCGGGCCAGCGCCTCCACGGCGGCCGACACCAGCACCTGACCTCCGTGAGCGGCCCCCATCAGGCGGGCGGCCCGGCTGAGGGTGAGGCTCGAAGCGTACTGGCCGGCCAGCAGGTCGGCTTCGTCCACCTCGGCTGGGCCGGCATGGATTCCCATGCGGGCCTGCAAGGGCTCGATGTCCTGCCACTTCTCCGCGAGCAGCGCGCGTTGGCCAGCGGCTGCGGCTGCCAGCGCGGCGCCGGCCGTAGTGAAGGCGGCGCAAAGGGCGTCGCCCACGATCTGGAAGACGTAGCCGCCGTTTTCCCGGATGGCGGTCTCCAGCAGGGTCCGGTGGCGGGCCAAGGCTGCCGGCATGGAGTTCCGGTAATGCTGCCACAGGGAAGTGCTGCTCTGAATATCCGTGAAGAGGAAAATCGTCGTCCCCACGGGCGGGGTGTGAGGCTGAGGCTCAGGCATCGGGTTTGACATAAGTCTCCTGAAAGGCTCCCAATAACGCCACACAAGCCGGGTCTCTGCACGGTTCAGCTCGAACACGTTGCTGGCCACCCAGGCAGGATTAAGTTAGCACGACCCGAGTACGCCTGTCAAGGCAGATTAGTGGGGGCCATCACCGAATGCGGAGAACGAATGATTGCGCCGGCGCATACGCGTCGGGGCGCGCCACGATGTAGGGGGACCGAAGGGCATTCGGATTGGTTCTGCCGGGCGTTAGGTAACGCTCTGCCATTCACCGCAGAGGATGCAGGGTAGCGCAGAGGGGGCGGTATGCAGGTCAACGAGGTCGGTGGGCAGGTGCTCGATGCAGCGATGAAGGTGCATACGGCCCTGGGACCCGGGCTGTTGGAGAGCGCCTACGAGGCGTGCCTCGCTCACGAGTTACGCGCCAGGCACATGAAAGTGTGTACGCAGGTCGGGCTACCTGTCCACTACGACGGCGTGACGATCGACGTCGGCTACCGCATCGACATGCTGGTCGAGGATGTGGTGATCGTGGAACTGAAAGCCGTGGAGAGGCATTAGCCTCTCCACGAGGCCCAGTTGCTATCCTATCTCAAGCTGAGCGGCCACAGAGTCGGCCTGCTGATCAACTTCAACGTGCTGCACCTGAGGACCGGGGTGAAGCGGCTGGTCGATGGATTTGAGTAGTCAACCACAGAGGGCGCGGAGGGACGCTGAGGATCTCAGGGTTTCTGTCTCCCTCTGCGATACTCTGTGTCCTCTGCGGTGGAGAGTGCCGGGGCCGGTGACTCGACATTGGGCTTTCTACTTCCGCCTACGGCCGCGCCGGCGTGCCATCGGGTAGACGGGCCTGGGTCCACTGCTCCACCTCGTCGACCAGTGGAAACTGCGCGGCCAGCTTCTCGTCGACGTCGATACCCAGGCCGGGCCGGTCATTGGGATACATGTACCCCCCGCGCACCTCGGGCGTGCCGGGGAACATCTCGTAGACGACCTCCGGGAAGCGGCACCACTCCTGGATGCCAAAGTTGGGCGCCCACAGGTCAAGGTGCAGGTTGGCGGCATGGCCGACCGGCGAGACGTCGCCGGGGCCATGCCAGGCGGTGCGCACGCCGAACATGTTGGCGAAGGCAGCCACGTGGCGCGCCGGCGTCAGTCCCCCCATCTGGCTGATGTGCATACGCACGAAGTCGATCAAGCGACCCGTGACCAGCGGCTGCCACTCATGCGGGCTGTTGAACAGCTCCCCCATGGCCAGCGGTGTGGCGGATTGTTCGCGGATGCGGGCGAACCAGGCGATATCCTCGGGTGCCAGGGCATCCTCCAGAAAGAAGAGCTTGAAGCGCTGGACGTCCTTGGCAAACTGGACGGCGTCGATGGGGCTCAGGCGCTCGTGGATATCGTGCAGCAGCTCGACCTCTTCGCTCAGCGCCGTGCGCACGTGCTCGATCATGCGCAGCATGTTCCGGGCGTAGGCGCGCGGATCGTAATAGGCGCCGTCGAGCGCGCCGTCGGGGCTGGGCGGGTGCCCCGCCTGGCCACCATAGCCTCCCATCTGGATGCGAACGTAACGGTAGCCGTCGGCCATGAACTGGCGGACGTTGTTCTCGACCTCTTGCGGGTCGCGACCGTCGGCATGGGTGTAGACGGCCGCTGCCTCACGGCACTTGCCGCCCAAGAGCTGGTAGACGGGCATGCCGGCTTGCTTGCCTTTGATGTCCCACAAGGCCATATCGACGCCCGAGATGGCGTTATTGAGCACCGGCCCGTTGCGCCAATAGCCATGCACCATCGCCATCTGCCAGATCTCCTCGATGCGAGAGACGTCCCGGCCCAGCATGAACGGCTTGAGGTGCTTCTCGAGAGCGGCGATGACGGCATGTTGGCGCTGCGTGAAGGTGGCGCAGCCGAGGCCGTACAGCCCGGGCTCGGAGGTGACGACCTTGACGACGATCAGGTGGGAGCCGGCAGGCTGCGTCGCGATGACCTTGAGATCGCGCACTGTGACTGGTGCAGGCATATCAGATGCTCCTTCCGGGAACCATTGGGCTCAACCCGTCCATCAGATTGGCTGGCCGGCCGGCGTCAATTGAGCGGTCAGCCCACCGTCGACGTAGATGATTTGCCCGGTGATGTAGCTTGCCTCGGGTGACGCCAGAAACGCAACGGCCGAACCGATCTCGAGCGGGGTCCCCAGCCTCGCCAAGGGCACACGCTCCCTCGCAGCCGCAGCCCAGGGTCCCTCGCCTGGATCGCCATCCCGCGTGTAGATCGGACCGGGAGCGATGGCGTTGACACGGATGCCGAAGGGGGCCAGCTCGAGGGCCATGGCGCGGGTCATGGCGTCGATCGCGCCCTTGGTCATGTCGTAAGGCAGCCCCTGCCAATGGGCGCGTAAGCCACCCACCGAGCTGACATTGATGATGCTGCCGGAAGCGAGGCCGCGCATGAGGACGCCAGCGCGATAGGAACACAGATAGGGGCCGCGGACGTTGCCGGCGAGCTGGGAATCGAGCAAAGTCTCGTCGGTCTCAAACAAACGGCCGCGACGCAGATCGGCGGCGTTGTTGATCAGCAGATCCAGGCGGCCGTACGCCTTTAGGGTTTGATCAAACAGACGATCGACGTCGGCGGTGCGGCCGACGTCGGCAGGGACGCCGAGGACGCTCGCACCCAGGGCGCGCAGAGCCGCGCTCACACCTTCGACGGCTTCCGCGGTCCGGCCGTTGACGACGACATGCATGCCCTCGCGCGCCAGCCGCAGGGCGATGCCCAGCCCAATGCCTCGGCTGGAGCCGGTCACGACGGCGACCCGGTCTGCCAGCTCGGGATAACGCGGGCGGATGGATTCGAAGTGGGAGAAGAGTGTGGGGTAGTCGTTCAGATCAAGCACTCCGGCCGCAACGGCATGACGCTCCCGATTGCTGGCATCGGCGGCGAGGACGATGGTCGCCACGGATCGACTAAGTTTCTCTTGCTTCTTCAGGGCGATTGTCGCGCATTGCGGCGGGCACGTCAATCGACGAAGAGGACATTCGCTCCGCGTCCCCCGCTGAGCGCGTTATTTCGATTGACACATGCGACTGATTCTGATATAGTGTATGCACCGTTCAATTTGGCCCGTTAGCCAAGGAGCCCACACTACCAGGGTTTGCGCCACTGCCTTCGTCGCAGATCCGCTGAACCTCCGAGTCGGCGATGCTGGCGTGCCCTATCTCGACGTCTTCTGAAGCGCGAAAGCGCTTTGGGCTCTGGGCGTTCTCCACATCCTTGCTAAGCGCGCTCCGCATGATTCAGTTGTAGACGCCGCATTTCAGCTACTTGCGACAGGAGGCGTACCTCCTAATGAAGACAGCTCTGCGTGCAGTTCTGGCCGGCCTTCTTCTGATCATCTTCCTGACGATAGTTCTGACAGCGCCGTTGACTCAGCAGCTCAGCGACCTTGTTGATGCCCGGATCGTCCGGGCCGTGCCGGGGCGAATCGCCCTGTTTCAGTCGGTGAGTGCGTTCGGGCTGACTGTCTTTGGGTTGGCGGCACTAGCCGGCGTACTGAGTGACTGGCTCTTGTCCCTCCTGCTACCTATGGCCGGTAGGGAGACGGGACGCGTCTCCCATGCCTTCGGAATGGCCGTGGTCTTCCTGCTCGGATTGGAAGTGCTGGGAAGCGCCGACTGGTCAATGACTGCCTCGCAATTGCACGTTACGGATCGCCTGCAAGCCGTTAACTGGCTGGCGCCGCTGGCGGACGCTCGGCGGTTGGAGCTGACCCTCGGCTGGCCGTTCATCGCCGCGGCCGGCAGCGGAATTGCCGGTTATCTGTTGCTCTCATTGCTCATTCGGCCGGCGCCGGGTCTATCACGTGTCCTTCGAGAACACTTAACCGACGGCGAGAAGGTCTTGTGCGGTATCCACCAAACGCGCTGGAAGCACCTGATCACACCCGACAGTCTGGTAGCCACCAATCAGCGTCTGATCGTTTACAACCCGACCAACTTGGGGTTCACGTCGACCATTGAGGACTACAACTACATCGATATTGCCAACGTCAAAATCAATCGAGGGTGGCTCTTTTGTACGATCCTGCTGACCGAACGGTTCCAGGGCAACGACTTGGAGTTTCATGACATGCTGAAACCCCGCGCCGAGCAGTTTGCGCGCGTCGTGACGGAGCAGCTTCGCCTAAACCGGAGCCAGGTCCCGTTGAGCCAGGCTGCCTCATCCACGCCACGTATCGACGAAGACGCCATCCGTGTCCTTCGACGCCGCCTGGCTGCCGGCGATATCACCGAGCACCAATTCGAACAGCTGTCAAGACGCCTGGGTGCCTGAAAGGGTAAGCAGCCATGACAACGCTTCGAACCGTCGGAGTACTCCTCCTCATCCTTGGTACTGTCTCCGCCGTGGCGCTCATGAGCCTTGGGGAGGGTTCCACGCCGCTCCTGCAACCCATTCCAGGGCTCCGCACGCTGTTGCGCGACCAGGGCGGACGAGCCATCGGGCAGGCGCAGCGGGCGATCCGTGGCGGCGCGGAACTACCGGCAGCAACCAAGACGGTGGAGGGCGCCGAGACCCCGACGCCTGCAGCTCCCTTGGCCGGCACGCCGCTGACAGCCGCTGGACCCACGATCGCGCCGCCCACCTTGACGCCTGCTGCCGCGTCTTCAACAACCGAGGCGACGGCGGCGCCAGACACGGCGACGCCGACCCCAGCAGGGTCAGCAAGGCCTGGCAACGCCACCGCGATGGCATCGACGGCCACGCCTGGAACGGTCCCGGGTGACGCGTTGCCAGGAGACGGGGGATCGAGCGCTGCCTCGACACCCCAGGCCGGGTCACTGCTTCAGACGCCGGCCGTCACTCCGACTGCGACGCAGTGGCTGCCAACTCCAATCGCATCATAGCTGCACTTGCTCCACCGATGCCTTGTCGACCGGCGAGTACGCTGCGGATCAAGCGAAGATCGGGCCGGCCTCCCCTACCAGTTGGTGTGACTCCCATCCCGCCGATGCAGGTGAGGCGCTTCCCAGTAGCGGAAGGGCTGCTGGCTTGCCAATTCTTCGTTGAACTCGACCCCCAGCCCCGGCGTATCGGGCACCGGGAAGCGCGCGCCCTCCAGGTGCGGCTGCGACGGGAACAGCTCGCTGTCGTCGAAGCCAAGTGCCTCGGTGGGCGAGGTGCGCACTTCGAGCCAGGCGAAGTTGGGCACGGCGGCGGCCAGGTGGATGGTGGCTGCGGTGCAGATCGGGCCCAGCGGGTTGTGCGGCATCAGGTCGATGTAGTGGGCTTCGGCCCAGCCTGCGACTTTCAGCGCTTCGGTCAGCCCGCCGACGTTGCAGACGTCGATGCGCGCGAAGTTGGTCAGGCCACGCTCGAGGTAGGGCAGGAAGGCCCATTTGGAGGAGAACTCCTCGCCGATGGCGAAGGGTACGTCGACCATGCTGCGCAGCGCGGCGTAGGCCTCCGGAGACTCGTCACGGATCGGCTCTTCGAGGAAGTCGAGGGTGCCCCGCGGCATGCGCTGGCAGAAGGCGGCGGCCTCGGCCACGCTCAGCCGGTGATGGTAGTCGATGCCGAGCACGGCTGATGGTCCGACCGCCTCGCGCAGCTTGACCAGCCAGGGCGCCGTCAGGCCGAGCGACTCACGCGGCTCGAACAGGCGCGCATCGCCGCCGGTGTCGGGATGCCCGGGGACGGTACGGATGACGTTCCAACCGTGCTCGATCAGCAGTTTGGCGTCCTCGATCAGGCGCGGACCCATGGGCGCGGCCGTGGTGGCGAAGCAGGGCACGTAGTCGCGCTGCTTCCCGCCCAGCAGTTGATAGACGGGCACGCCCAGCGCCTTGCCGGCAATGTCATACAGGGCGATGTCGATCGCCGAGATGGCCGCGCTCAACACCCGCCCGCCCTCGAAGTACTGGCTGCGGTACATTTCTTGCCACAGCGCGCCCCTGCGCAGCGGGTCTCTGCCGATCAGGAACTCGCGATAATGCTGCACGGCGCCCGCTACGGCGCGCTCGCGCCCCGACAGGCCGGCCTCGCCCCAGCCCCAGATGCCGGCGTCGGTCTCGACCTTGACCACCAACTGGTTGCGAGTGCTTACCCGGACCGGATAGACCTTGATGTCGGCGATCTTCATGCTCGCTCCTCTCTGCCTTTCGAGCCCGGTCAGCGGGGAATGATGTTCAAACGGCGTTCATAGCGCGGCGTCGCGTGTAGCGGGCGATGAAGCTGTACGGCGAGGGGAGCGGGATCGCGCTGGCGGCGTCGAGCCGCTCCAGGTCCTCGGCGGCCAACGCCCAACCCACGCTGCCGAGGTTGTCCTCGATCTGTTCGACGGTGCGCGCGCCGAAGATAGGGGCGGTCACGCCCGGCTGCTGCAAGAGCCAGTTGAGGGCCACCTGGGCCGGCGTCTTGCCGTAGGCCGAGGCGGCCGCCACCAGGGCATCGACGATCCCCCAGGTGCGCTCGCTTTCCCGCTGGGCGGGTTGATCATCCCAGCGGTCCGCCCGGCCGACACGGCTGTCCTTTGGCGGCGGCTGGCCGCGCCGGTACTTGCCGCTGAGCCAGCCACCGGCCAAGGGAGACCAGCAGATCACCCCGAGGCCCTCGTCACGGCATAGCGGCAGCAGCTCCCATTCGGCGCTGCGCACCAGCAGGCTGTATTCGGGCTGCAGGCAGGCCAGGCGCGGCCAGCCGTGCATCTCGGTCAGCATCAGCGCGCGCATCAGACCGGCGGGGGCGAAGTTGGAGGCGCCGGCGTAGCGCACCTTGCCGGCGCGCACGAGGTCGTCGAGCGTGGAGAGGGTTTCCTCGAGCGGGGTGGCGGCATCCCAGCAGTGCGCCTGGTACAGGTCGATATAGTCGGTGTGCAGCCGCCGCAGGCTCACCTCTACCTGGTCCAGGATGTGCTTGCGCGAGAGGCCGGTGTCATTGGGCCCATCGCCGGCGCGGAAGAAGATCTTGGTGGCGATGACGACGTTTGAGCGTCCGCCGTGGCTCTGCAGCCAGTTGCCGAGCATCGTCTCCGCCTGGCCGCCGTTGTAGCTGTCCGAGCTGTCAAAGAAGTTGCCGCCGGCCCCGACAAAGGTGTCGGCCAGCAAGTGCGCCGTAGTTTCGTCGGCGCCCCAGCCGAAAGTCTGCGTGCCAAAACACAGCTCCGAAACCTGCATGCCGGTCTTGCCGAGAAATCGGTACTGCATCGCCCTGGCTCCCTTCCTGACGGTGAAGGCTGATGTGACGGTAACGTACGGCGGCGAGGGCGGGCAGACTGTAAGAGGGATTACGCTGGGGGCAGCCATTCGGAAACCTTGCCTTTGTATACCGTTTGTAGTATTATCGCGCGCAGCGGGGTCCACTATTCGGGCTCTTTCCGGTCTCTTTGCCATGCGGGACGCCTGGTCGCTGTGCCAGGGCCGATCGCCCGGGCAAGCGAGGACTTGCGATGACGATGACTACCACGCCGCTATCCGGCAACGCGGCGGAGCAAGAGCCGGACCGGCCACAAATCGCCTTGGGGGGCTTTTCGGCCATGGCCGAAAGCGCCTGGATGGGCTCGGTGCAGGCGAGTGAGGTGCTGGAGCCGCTGCGAACGGCGCCCGCCGCCACGCCGGCCGGCCGCCTGATCATCCCCCGGTTCCCCTCTTTGCGACTGCGCGGGCTCTTGACCCGCGAGTTCAGCATCGCCGAAGCCAGCTTCATCCTGATGGCTTCCTTCTTCCTGTCGGCCCTGCTGGGCGCGCTGCGCCAGATCCTGTTCAACGTTCAGTTCGGCGTCGGGGCGGATGTCAACGCCTACTACGCGGCCTTCCGCCTGCCCGATACGCTGTTCAGCCTGGTGGCGGGCGGTGCGCTCTCCAGCGCCATGATCCCCGTGTTGCTCAGCACGCGGCGCGAGGACGGCGAGAGCGCGGGCCTGCGCCTGACCAGCCTGGTGCTGACGGCGCTGCTGGCGTTCTTCGCCTTGATCGTCATCGCTGGCGAGCTCGTGGCCCCGGTTTTCGTTACTCGGGTGCTCGCCCCGGGCTTCGATGCGCACACCAGCCAGTTGACGGTCAGCCTCACCCGCGTGATGCTCTTGCAGCCACTGGTCCTAGCCGCCGGCAGCGTGGCTACGGCGGTCCTGAACAGCCGCAACCGGTTCCTTCTGACCGGCCTCTCAGTCGTCAGCCACAACGTCACCCTGATCGCGGGGATCGCCGCCGCGCGGCTGGATCCGCGGATAGGCATCTACGGTCCGGCGTGGGGCGTGGTCGCCGGCGCCGTGTTGCAGGCCCTGATCCTGTGGACCGGCCTCGCCGGCGAAGGGGACGCCTTCCGCCTGTCCTGGGGGCTGGGTGACAGTCGCCTGCGCGAGATTGTGCGCCTGCTGATCCCGAACGGTCTGGCAGTGGGCGTCAACTACAGCGGGTTCATCGTCGACACGGCCTTTGCCTCCAGGGCGCCCGAGGTGGCGGGGCTCCCGGCGATCTACAACGCCTGGCTGCTGGTGGGTCTGCCGATCGCGCTGCTCGGCCAGGCGGTGGGCCAGGCAGCCTTCCCCCGCCTGGCCGAAAGGGCAGCCAACGCAGACTGGCGGCAAATGCGCCGGACCCTGCTGGGCTCGTTAGGGGCGGTGATCGGCCTGGCCTTGCTGGCCTTGCTGGCGCTGGTGTTCTTGGGCCGGCCGGTCATCCGCATCCTGTTTGAGCACGGGCAGTTCGACGCCGCGGCCGGCAACCTAACCTACTCCGTGCTGGTGCTCTACGCGCTGGCGTTGCCGGCCTATGTCGCCAGCGAGGTGGCGACGCGCGGCCTGATCGCGCTGCGTGATACACGGACGTCTTTGGTCACGAACACGGTGCAACTGGCCGGCCGCGCGTTGATCATGACGCTGGCGATAGCCAGCGTCGGCATCCTGGCAATTCCCGCCGCGCTCGCCGTCACGGCGACGCTGGAAGCGATCGCCCTGAGCTTCCTGTCTCTCCTGAAGATCAACCGCAGGCTGAAGCGTCATGATCACGTGCCCGAACTGCTCATTCGCAAATCCTGACGACGCCGCTTTCTGTGAGAACTGCGGCTGGACGCTGCCGCGCCGCTGCCCCAACTGCGGGCAAGCGGTGCCCCAGGCGGCCCTCTTCTGCAAGCGCTGCGGCTACAGGCTCGGCGACGCGCCGGAGAAGGCACTGGGGACGTCCCGGATCGCTGGCGCCGAGTGGGCCGAGGCTGCGTCGGGCGGCCCGACCGCGGCAGAGCCTCTCAAGCCCATCGCCGGCCGCGGCGAGACGGGGGGCGAGCGCAAGCTCGTGACGGCGGTGTTCACCGACATTGTCGGCTCTACGACGCTGGCGGAGCAGATGGACCCCGAAGAGTGGCGCGAAGTCGTGACGGGGGCACACGCGGTCGTGGCCTCAGCCGTCTACCGCTACGAGGGCACGATCGCCCAACTGCTGGGGGACGGCGCGCTGGCCTTCTTCGGTGCACCCGTCGCTCACGAGGACGATGCCGAACGGGCCGTCCGCGCCGCGCTGCAGATCCAGGCCGGGATCCAGGAGTACGCCGAGCAGTTGCGCCAGCGAGGTCAGGTGGAGCAGTTTCACCTGCGGGTGGGCCTCAATTCGGGGTTGGTCGTGGTGGGCGACATCGGCAGCGATCGGCACGCGGAATACCTGGCCGTGGGAGATACGGTGAATCTCGCCGCCCGCCTTCAGAGCGCCGCTCAACCCGACACGGTCCTGATCTCCGAGCACACCTTCCGACAGGTCGCGGCGCTTTTTCGGGTTGAGGACCGCGGGCCTCTGGAGGTCAAAGGCAAGGCTGAACCCGTGAGGGCCTATCGCGTGCTCGGCGAACGCCGCGGCGCCCGGCGAGAACACGGAGTGGCCGCGCTTCGTTCCGGACTGGTGGGCCGGCAGCGCGACCTAGCGCTGCTTCAGGAAGCGACCGCCGATCTGGGTACCGGGCGGGGGACCATCATTACTATTATCGGCGAGGCAGGGATTGGCAAGTCGCGGCTGAGCGCGGAATGGCAGCGGGCCGCCCTGGCGCCTGGGGGCCCCGGCCGGCTACGCTGGGCGGAGGGCCACTGTCTGTCGTATGGCATCGGCATGGCATACCACCTGATCGCCGACGTCCTGCGCTCCCTGACCGGCGTCCCGCCTGACATCTCGCTCGAGGAGGCAAGCGCCGTGGCCCGCCAGAGCGGCCGAGAGGTCCTGGGCCCGGACTACGGGGCCCTCTATCCGTTTCTGGGACAGATGATGGGGCTGCGGCTGGAGGATGGCATGGCCGGCCGGATCAAGTATCTGGACGGCCCGGCCGTCCAGCGCCAGTGTGTCCTTGCGTTTCGCCGCTACCTGCAAGCGCTGGCAGAGCGGGCACCGGTTGTCGTGCTGTGCGAGGACATACATTGGGCCGATCCGTCATCGGTCGAGGTACTCGGGCAGGTGCTGCCCGTCGCGGGCGAGTCGCCGGTCATCTTCGCGCTGCTGGCCCGCCCCGATCGCCTTGCGCCCGGCTGGAAACTGGTAACCCAGGCCGAGGACATGGCGAGCGTACGGCGGCTGCGGATCCAGTTGGCTGCGCTGTCCGAGACGGATAGCCGCGAGCTGATAGGCCAACTGCTACAGGCCGGCGCCCTGCCCGAAATGCTGCAGCGACGGATCCTCGGCAAGTCCGAAGGCAACCCTCTCTTCGTCGAAGAGCTGCTGCGCATGCTGATCGAGCAGGGCATCCTGGTCCACGATACGACGTCCCCCGGCTGGCGGGTCACGATAGAGACCCCGGAGGTTTTCATCCCGGACACCCTCCAGGGGATCCTAGCGGCACGCATCGACCACCTTCCGGAAGAGGAAAAGTGGCTCCTCCAGGTCGCATCGGTGATCGGACGCCAGTTCCCGGCGCGCGTGCTGGCCCAGGTGGTACGCCACGCAGGCGGCTTGTGAGGAGCAACCGATGCAAGGCACTCCCGATCCTCTCCCGGTTCACCTGGAGGCCTTACTGGCAGGGCTGGTAGACGACGACCTGCTGCTAAGATTGACGGACGCCGAGCTCTCGTATCGCTTCAAACACGCGCTGACCCAGGAATCGGCCTATCAGGCGCTCCTCAAGCGCCGGCGGCGGGAGATCCACCGTCTGGTGGCCGAGGTCTATGAGCGCTTGTATCCCGACCGGCTGGACGAGCTGGCGGGTCGCCTGGCAGACCATTTCGCCGAGGCGGAGGACCTGGGCAAGGCGCTGGCCTACGCGGTGCGGGCCGGCGACGCCGCGGCCTGCGTCTACGCCAGGACGGAGGCCGCGGGCTACTACGAGCGGGCGCTGGCGCTCGCTGGACGTCTGCCCGCCGGCCAATTGCCACCGCCCCCGGCGGGCTCCCCCTCGCTGCTGGCCTATCTCTACCTCAGACGCGGTCGCATGCTGGAGCAGAACGGGCAGTTCGACGCCGCGCTGGCGAACTACGCGGCGATGGAGACGCTGGCGCAGGAACGTGAGGATGGAGCGCTGGGGCTGGCGGCACTGATCGCTCGCGCCCGCCTCCGTTCGACGCCGACACCTGCCTACCGGGCAGAGGAAGGCGAGCAGCTCCTCGTCGCCGCCCTGGCCATCGCCCGCGAGCAGGGCAACGAGCCCTCCCAGACCGAGGTTCTGTGGAGCATCACGCTGTTCCAGCTCTTCCGCGGAGATCCGCAGGCCGCGGCCGAACGCGGCGAGGAGGCGTTGGCCCTGGCGCGGCGGCTGGGCCTGGTCGAGTTGAGGGCGCAGGTCCTCAACGCTCTGTTCATGGCCTACTGGCCGATTGGCAAGGCTGAACAGGCCGCGGCCGCGCTGGCAGAAGCGCGCGAGCTCTGGCGGGGCCTGGACAACGTTCCCATGCTGGTCGAGAACCTCTACCGCACCTCGTTGCTCCATTTCATGGTGGGCGAGTACGATCAGGCTCTGGCCATATCGGACGAAACCTACCTGCTCGCGACTTCGATCGGCGACACGCGTGGCCAGGCGAACAGCCGCGTGATGATCGGACACGTCTACTGGAAGCGGGGTTTGTTCTCGCAGGCGATCGCCGTGATGGAAGATGCCGTCGCCAACGGCGACCAGGCCGGCAATCCCGCCGCGCAGATTGCCACCCGTTCCGACCTGGGCTGGGTCCACGGCCTGTTGGGCCAGGCCGGCCGCGGCCTGGCGCTGGCTCAACGGGCCGCCGAAGTCGCCGAACGGACCTATCCATTGCTGCGCCCCTGGGCCGTGGCCACGACGGCCCGACTGCTCCTGTTACAGGGCGACGTCGCGTCGGCCGCCGCCGCGGCCCGGGATAGCCACCGGGGGCTAGTCATTGAAGGCAGCTTCCATGCCTGGGTGTGGGTGGCGCTGGCCGATGGCGAGCTGGCCCTGGCGCAGGGAGACCCGGCCCAGGCGCTCGACCAGGCAGATCGTTTGCTGGAACACCTGCGGGCTATCAGGGTCAACGCGCATACCGGCGACGCCTTGTTGCTGAAGAGCAAAGCCTTGCTCAGGGCGGGCCAGACCGCTGAGGCGCTTGCGACGCTCGACCTGGCGCGAGCCGATGCTGAGGCGAACGCCGAGCGCGGCTCGCTCTGGCGCATCCTGGCCCTCGAGGCGGAGGCTGCGGAACAGGCAGCCGACGGCGAACGCGGCCTGCTGCTCCGGGCGCAGGCGCGCGAGCACCTGGCGTTCGTGGCCGCCAATATCGGCGATATCCAGCTCAAACGTTCGTTTCTCGCCCAAGCGGACGTTGATGCCTTGTTGCGCTCTGGCCCTGCAACTTCGCTTGACATCTAGCGGATCGCAGAGCTCAGGCGGACGCGATAAGCGAGCATTGAGCTAGGTGATCCAACTCAACTGATTGACAACCGTGGCCCGCTATGATAGATTATGTTCATCATAATCATTGTTTAGCGCGGCCTGGATCTGGGCGGGTCGCCTCTCGGAGGTCCCGTGATCTGCGTGTTTTGTGGGCATGAGAATCGCCCAGGGCGAGAGTCGTGTGCCAACTGCGGCAAACCGCTGCAAGCTCCTTCCAGCAGCGACGGCGAGCGCAAGCTTGTCACGATGCTCTTCGCCGATATTGTCGGCTCGACGGCCGCCGCCGAGCGGCTCGATCCGGAAGATTGGCGCGAGATCATTTCGGGTGTCCACCGCGGCATCAGCCAGGCGATAGAGCGGTACGGCGGAACGGTGATCCAGCTCCTGGGCGATGGCGTGCTGGCCTTCTTCGGCGCGCCGCTGGCCCACGAGGATGACGCCGAGCGGGCGGTACGCGCGGCGCTGGACATCCAGGCCTTCATGGCGGAGTATGGGGCCAACGTATCCGGCCAGACCGAGCCCCTCCAGATCCGGGTCGGCCTGCACACGGGCCTGGTTGTGGTTGGCGATATGGGCACGGGGCGGCACATCGAGTACCTGGCGGTAGGCGACTCGGTCAACACCGCGTCACGCATCCAGGGGGTCGCCCGGCCCGCCAGCGTGCTCGTCAGCTCTGACACTTATCGCCTGGTGAAGCACGTGTTCGACGTCAGCCCACCCCAGGAGATCGAGCTGAAAGGCAAGTCGGCGCCGATTGTCGTCTACGAAGTAGTGGCTGCAAAGCCGGTGCCGGAGGCCGCCCGCGGCGTCGAGGGCCTGGATGCACCGTTGGTCGGGCGGGCTGCCGAGCTGAGTATCCTGCAGGAGCGCGTGACGGCCCTGCGGCGCGGGCAGGGGGCATTTGTCGCGCTGGTCGGCGAGGCCGGTATCGGGAAGTCCAGGCTCGTGGCCGAGCTGCGCGACTGTATCTCGGGCGCCGACGAACCCGAGATAGGCTGGCTCGAGGGCCGTTCGCTCTCGTACGGCCAGGCCGTCAGTTACTTTCCCTGGCGACAGATCTTCCGTGCGGCCATTGGGGCCGGGGACGACGATCCACCGGCCGTGGTGCGGGAGAAATTGCACGGCGCCGGGCCGTCTGCCCCCGAGGATATCCCGTTTTTGGAGGCGCTGCTGGCAGTCGAGAGCGCCGACAGCCTGGGCGCGCTGGCAGCCTATGAGGGCGATGCCCTGGTCGAGCAGATCACCGGCGCGGCGCTCGGCTATATCCGGCAGGCAGCGCGCGGTACCCCCACTGTCCTCGTGTTCGACGATCTGCACTGGGCGGACGATGCCTCTCTGGACCTGCTCGCACGCCTGGCGGCGCTCCCCGACGAAGTCCCCCTGCTCATCATTTGCCTGCTGCGCCCGGACAGGCAGGCGCAGAGCCGGCAAGCCCTGGATGAGATTCGGGCCCGGCTGGGCGCGTCGTGGTTCGAGCTCACGCTCGAGCCGCTGCCGCCTGTCACCTCTCAAGAGTTGCTGGAGAAGCTGTTGCCGATCCGGGAGATGCCCGGCCAGGTGCGCGATCTGATCCTGGCACGCTCCGAGGGCAACCCCTTCTTCCTGGAGGAGGTGCTGCGGTCGCTGATCGACGGTGGATATCTCGAGCGAGAGAACTCCCACTGGCGCGCAAGCCGGGAGATCGCGCAGGTGGCCATTCCGGAGACGCTCGCCGCCGTTCTCGCCGCCCGCATCGACAGGCTCCCGGAGAAGACGAAACGCGTGGTCCAGATGGCGGCGGTCCTGGGGCGAACCTTCGCTTACCGTGTGCTCAAGGCCATCTGTGATGCCGTGCCTGCGGCCCAGCGTATCCCCGACCTGAACCGGCATCTCAACATGCTGACCAGTGAGGAGATCCTGCGGGAGCGGGCGCGCCAGTCCGATTTGGAGTTCATTTTCAAGCATTCGTTGACCCAGGAGGCGGCCTACAATTCGCTGCTCATCAAGCGGCGCCGGGAATATCACCGCCGGGCGGCGCTGTTCCTGCTGGAGACGTATGCCGACCGGCTGGACGAGTACGCGCCGGCCATCGCCCTCCATTTCTGGCATGCCGACGAGTGGGCGCGCGCGGCCGAGCTCTCGCTGCGGGCGGGCGCCGCAGCCATGAAGGTGTTCGCGCGGCATGAAGCGCTGACGCATTACGAGCGCGCGCTCGATGCCTTCGGCAAGCTCAGCCAGGCGCCGTATGAGCAGGTGATTGATACGACCTTCATATGGATGGGCAACGCCGCCACCCTGCGGCCCTACGAGGCACAACTGGAGCGGCTGGCCCACGCCGAAGAGTTGGCGCGCCAACACGACGACAAGCGCCGCCTGGCCATGACGTTGAACTGGATCGGCAATGCGCACATCGCCAACGGCCTGTGGACGCGTGCCTTCGCTCCTCTGAGTGAAAGCTATACCCTGGCGGGCGAACTCGACGACGAAATGGTGACTGTGCTCCCGAGTTGGGTGATGGCCTGGAGCATGATCGATTCAAACCCGCGCATGGCTATCGATCGGATGGAGAATGTGATCGAGCTGGCCGAGAAACACCACTACCTGGAAATCGAGGCGCATGCGCTGGCAGCCAAGGCCATGGCTCACGCCCGGCTGGGCGAATCGGCCAGCGCCGAACGCGATATGGCCGCCGCGAGGGAATTGGTGCGGCGCACCGGATCGGTCCTGAAGACAGCCGACGTCAATCTGCTGGCCGGGTTCACGTACCTGGACCTGGGCGATGTCCGGCGCGGGCTTGATTACAGCCAGCGTGGCCTGGACGGCGCGTTGTCGGTCAACGCGCTGCAATGTGCCGCTTCGGCCCTGTATTGCCAGGGGCTTGGCCGGCTGCAAACGAAGGAGATGCCGGCCGCCATGCAAGCCTTCTCGCAATCGCTCGAACTGGCCGAGCGCACGGTGAGCGAGTACCTGCCCGGGCATGGCATGCAGGGATACGATACGGCCGCCGAGCAACTGGTGAACCAGGCACGCGCAGGCCTGGCCATCGCCCGCCATCGCGCCGGTGAGACGGGCGCGCTGCCCGCCATCGAGAGCGCCCTGGCAGACGCGCAGGCCCTGGGGGACGCCTATACCGAGCGCGCTGGTGTCGCAGACGCTGGGCGAGATCGAGCTGGCGTCCGGAGATCGGGGCGCCGCCGAGCGCCACCTCACTTCATCCCTCGAGTACTACCGTCGTAACGGCATGACGCCATACGTCGAGCGGATTGAGGAATTGCTGACAAGCATCCGAGACGGCGTGGCTCCTGAGTCAGGCAGCTAGGTTCGATTCTCGACCTCAACGGGACGCCGATCGAGCCCGCGTACACCTGCCAAGCGCGGGACCGGCCACCGTAAGCCCCCTTACGTAATCTCCTGCCCGCCAGTTGTATCTATTGATACACAAGTCAAGGTTGTTCTGCCCCCCCATGACTTGCGAGGCACAATCCCGGAGGTAGAACGATGCTTAGCAAACTGGACGCTGCGGCGAGCATTCCCGTGCGAGATCTGGCCAAAGCCAGGGAATGGTATTTCGACAAGCTCGGGTTCCAGCCTGAGATGGAGATGCCCGGCGCACTCATGTACCGTTCGAAAAACTCGGTGTTCATGCTTTACCAGACGCAATACACCGGGGCAAAGCACACCCTCATGGGCTGGATGGCCGACGACCTGGAGCGTGAGATGCGTGAGCTGCGCGCCAAGGGGATCGTCTTCGAAGAATACGACATGCCGGGCCTCAAGACTGTCAACGGCGTCGCGTCGATGGGAGACGGGCGCGGCGCGTGGTTCAAAGACCTGGACGGGAATATCCTGGCGATCACCCAACTGACGAAGTAGGACCTCCCTTGGACCCTTGGCTGTACCGGCTGGCGGGCGTGGGAGCGACAGATCCCACGCCCGCGGCGCGCCCGGGCCCCGCCGGTGCGCAGCGTCCTGTCTCGCCGCCCGACCAACGAGCGGGTGTATAATAGCAGGGTGTCCGCTTGATCTCTGATTGTGAGGATCGGGATGCCCAATCCGGACTTCGCGGCCGCAGTCGAATACGCCCGGCTTCGCCTCGAGCGTGAGCTGTCCCCGCGGCTCACGTATCACAATCTGTCACATACGCTCGAGGATGTCGTTCCGGCTGCTCGCCGGCTGGCGCGGCTGCAAGGCGTGTCGCGCGAGGAACGGGTCCTTCTGCTGACGGCGGCCTGGTATCACGACTTGGGCTACGTCGAGCGCAGGGAGGAGCATGAAGCGACCGGCGCGCAGATTGCGCGTGACGCACTGCCCCGGTTCGGCTACGTGCCGCGGCAGGTGGAGGCCATCGTGCAGCTGATCCTCTCGACGCGGCTGCCGACTGTGCCCAGGAACCGGCTGGAGGGAGCGCTGGCCGACGCCGACCTGAGCCACCTGGGCGGACCGCAGTTCATGGAGCACAGCGACCGATTGCGCCGCGAGTTGGCGGCGTACGGTGTGGAACTTGGCGACGAGGAATGGCTGAGGGGCCAGCTGGCCTTTCTGCGGACGCATGCGTTCCATACCGGTGAAGCGCAGCACCTCTGGGATGGGGGCAAACGGCAGAACATCGTGCTGCTGGAAGCGCGTCTGGCGCAGCTAACGTCGGCGGCCGGGGGAGCGGCCGCCGGCGGGGGAACGTCCGCCGCGGGACGGGCTAGCAGCGCTTGACGAGCATCAGCTCGTTGCCGCCGTCCGGCAGCGCGCGGTGGACCAGGCCGTCGGTCATGGCGCGCATCAGGTACACGCCCAGACCGCCCGTGCGCCGCTCGTCCAGCGGGCAGCAAAGGTCTGGGGGTGGGACGGTCGTCGGATCAAAAGGCGGCGCCTGGTCGCGCAGGGTCACGAGCACCTCTTCGCCCGATCGCCCGGCCTCCAGCTCGAGCGTGCCAGGCCCGCCGCAGTAACCGTACATAATCACGTTCGTCGCTGCTTCGTCCACGGCCTGGATCAGGTCGGCGACGCAGTCGGGCCCGGCCCCGAGGGCGCGCGCACTCTCCTCCACGAACTGGCGGATCGCCGATAGATTGTCGATCTCGGCGGCGATCCGCAGCACCGCCCGCCACCGCTCGTCCTTCTCAGCCACGTCGTCGGCACCTTTCGAACGCCCCGCGACCCGAAGCCGCAGGGCTGACTGATCTCAGAGACTGCTGCTCGCCACGTGACGGGCGCGATCGGTCGCCTAAAACGCAGCGAGGGCGGCGTCCAGGTCGTCGTAGCTCTCGAGGAACATGTCCACGCCGGCCAGGCTCAGCACGCGGCGGACCTGGGGGGTGGGCTTCAAGAGCTTGAGGTGCCTCGACTTGAACGAGCCGTCGCGCAGGCCCCGGTCCAGGGTCGCGTCAGTTTCGTCGGCAGAGCCGGTGCGCAGCAGGTTGAAAATTTCGCTCAGCGTGCGCACTCCATAACTGCTGATGTACGGCACGCCGCTCATGTCCAAAAGCAAGTTGTGAGTGCCGGATTCGTAGAGCTTGCGCGCCTCGGCGTCAAGCGCCCCCGATGTGTCGGCGTTGAGCTCGCCGACGATCTTGACGACGGCGACCGGTGTCCGGCCTTGCACTTGCGCAACCTGGATCTCCATTCGGATCCCCCTTCTGCCTGGCGGCCCTGAACGAATGGGCAGCGCCTATCCGGCACGGATGGCGGGCAGGGTCGCGGACGGCGGCGGGCCGCTATCCGCGCTACCCGGTCCCTGGCGATTCTCCACGCTCCTGAGCAACTCGCATCGTAACTGGGGAACGTGCTCTCTGTCAAGAGCGGCGGCTCCACTGCTCCAACTGTAGTAGGCAGCCTGCTTGACAGTTGGGACGCGCGCCGCTATCATCCGATAGTCAGGCGCCTGCCAGGCAGCACTCACGACGGCCTGTGTCGCAGAGTGGAGCAGGTATTCCGTTGTGCTCGCCGTAACCAGCCCTGTCACCTGGTTGCGGCAACCAGGTATGTTAGCCCATTGTGGCGGCCAGGCATGTCACCTGGTTGCGTGGCCCAGCCAAAGGTGTCCATGTCCCGAGCCTTGCCCGATAACCCAGCTCCTGCCCACCTGATGCGCTCGCTGGTCGCGGTGATCGTGGGCAGCCTGCTGCTGCGCGCCGCGGCCGGGGCGATGGGTGAGAATATCCAGTTCTATTTCAACGAGATCCATGAAGCGGCTCTGTCGCCTATCCACCCACTGCGCCTGGTGGCTGCGGCGCGACACCTCTACCCGATCTCGTACACGCTGGGCGGGATCATCATCGGCGCCTTCTTCGCGGCGGAGTTGATCGGCGCACCCCTGTTCGGCGCCTGGAGCGACCGTTACGGGCGCAAGCTGTTCATCATTTTCGGCCCCCTCTTCGGCGCCGTGGCGGTGCAGATCACGGCGATGACGACCGTCGTCTGGCTGCTGATCTTTACCCGGCTGTTGGAGGGACTGTCGACGGCGAGCAACGCGCCCGCCACGCTGGGCTACATCGCCGAGGCGACGGCGGGATCGCACAAGTTGCGCACGCGCATCAGCGGCCTCTTCGAGGTGGCAACCATCGGCGGGCTGGCGCTGGGCTTCTCGTTGGGTGGCCTGATGTGGCAGCACTTCGGCACGGCCGCGGTGGTGGCCGGCATCCCGCTCACCAGCCCGGCCTTCGCCGTCAATGCCCTGATCTACCTGGCCAGCCTGTTCGTGCTCTGGTTTGGGATGAGCGATCTGCGGACGGCACGCGCCGCGCAGCGGCCGGTCGAAGGCGCTGCCGAGCAGTGGCGGCATTACTTCCGGATCCTCAGCAGTCCCCGCGTCGCCGGTTTCGCGCCCGCCTGGATCGCGATCAACGCGGTCCTCGGCGTCTGGATCAACTTGATCCCGCGCGTGTTGACCGATAAGGGGCGCTTCCCGGACCAACTGTTGGTCGGGAAGTTCGACAGTTTCCAGGCCGGCAACATCGTGGCCGCCTACGCGCTGGTGTTCGTGCTGGGCATTGTGTTGTGGACGGTGCTGTTCCCGCACGTCAGACGGCTGACGGTGATGTTGATCGGAGTCGGCGGGCTCTTCGCGGCCTGCGCGTTCATCTTCGCCCTCAATCGCGAGCCGGCGCTGGATGCGCCGCTGGTGCTGCCCCTGGCCGGCGCGCTGTTCTTCGCGATCATGGTTCAGAGCGGCTTTACCCCGGCCGCGCTGGCGCACCTGGCCGACATCACGGAGGAGCACGCCGGGGATCGGGGCGCGATCATGGGGCTGTACTCGGTGTTTTTGGGGCTGGGGCAATTCCTCGGCGCGGCATTCGGCGGCCCGTTTGTGGACTGGCGCGGCGCGGACGGGGTGGTGCTGATCACGGTGGTGTTTGGCGTGCTGGCCGCGGTGATGCTGCTGCGGCTGGTAGCCCACGAGTCGCAGTTTGCCGAGCGTCCGGAGCGTGGAGTGGGCACGCAGGAGATCGTTGGGCGGGAATGAGGGCTATGGGCCGGGGTACCGGTCGGGAAGATGCTTCGCTCAGTCTCGACGCAACCTGTATTGAGTGGTCGGCGTCGCTCAGCATGACATCGTGAGGTTCTGCTTAGGAACACCGGCTCGGGAAGATGCTTCGCTCAGTCTCGGCGCAACCGGTGTTGAGTGGTCGGCGTCGCTCAGACTGGCATCGTGAGGTTCTTGCTCGGGCGCAGGCCACCGTGGCATGGGGGACCTCAGGATGACGGTGAGCTTGTTGCAGGAGGCCTATGAGGCAGGTCCACTGGCTGATGGGGGTATTGGCCCTGGCGTTCTTGCTGCTCGGCCCCGCGGCGAGCGCGGCGCCCCCGCCGCCCTTCCCGACGATCGCCTTTGCCTGGGCTTATGCAGCCGGCGACTACGTTCGCAGCGTCCCCGCCGTGTCCTCAGGGGTTCCGGTTGCCTCCGCCGGCGTCGCAGGGCCAGAGGGGCCGGTGGTGGTTTACGTGGGGGCGGACGACAACGCCCTGCATGCCGTCAATGCGGTCACGGGCGAACGGCTGTGGCGCTACGAGACGGGGGACAACGTCACCTCTTCGCCGGTGGTGGCCGGCGACACGGTCTACTTCGGCTCTTGGGACGGCAATGTCTATGCGCTGGATCGAGCCCAGGGCAGCCTGCGCTGGCGCTATGCGACGGGCGGCTGGGTGACGGGCGGAGTGCAGCTCGCCGGAGATGCGCTATTGGCGGCCTCATACGACGGTTACGTCTATGCGCTGCGGGCCGCCGACGGCACTTTGCTCTGGCGCTACCGCACCGGTGGGCCGATCGAGGGCAGGCCGGCTCTGGCCGAGGGCAGCGTCTTCGCGGCTTCGGCCGACGGTTACGTTTACGCGCTGGACGCGACGAGCGGCACGCTGCGCTGGCGCTACTGGGCGGCTGGTCCGCTCATGGGCACCCCGGCAGTCGCCGCAGGCAGCGTCTTTGCCGGTTCGCTGGATGGGCAGTTCCTGGCGCTGGACGCGGCCGGCGGCCGGCTGCTCTGGACTTTCCGGAGCGACGGCGGGGCCGCGTTCGAGTCCTCGCCGGCGGCGGCCGGCGGCGCCGTCTACGTGGGCGCGGACGACGGTTTCCTTTGGGCGTTGGATGCGCGCGATGGCCACCTGCTCTGGCGGTACCAGGCAGGCAACCTGGTGCGCTCAACGCCTGCCGTGGCGGACGGCCTGGTCTTCTTTGGCTCGGATGACGGCTATCTGTACGCCCTCGACGCAGGCAGCGGCGCGTTGGCCTGGCGCTATCGTACGGCGGGTGCCATCGCCGCCGGTCCGGCAGTGGCCGGCGGACAACTGTACGTTGGCTCGACCGACCGCCGGCTGCACGCGTTTGCCCTGCTGGACCAATGAGACCGGCCCGGCGGCGCTGCAGGGTGACGAGCTGCCTGGGGCCCGATGAGCCCCGGCATGGAGTCTCACGATGCACCTGAGCCCACTGGATGAGCCCCGGCCTGGGCCAGACCTGCGCTGGCTGCTCGTGCTCGCGCTCTTCCTGGCGCTGGCCGGCCTGGCTGCTTTCGCCTGGACGCAGCGAGCCGGCCTGCGCACGCCGGTCGAGCTGTACCGCACTGCTGAGGCGGCCAGGCCGGCGCAGGCCGGGCCGCTCTACGAGCAACTGGGCGAAAAGCTGCCGGAGATCAACGAGTACGCGGCGCTCTGGGCGGCGGCCTCGGCCATGCCCGATCTCGCTGCCGTGGGCACGCTGCAGGATGTAATTGCCTTGCGTCCGCAAAGCCCGGCCGCCTACGAAGCGCACGTTGCCCTGGCACGCTATTACGCCGGCAGCGGCGGGACACAAGCGGCGCAGCAGGCGGGTCCGCGCGCCGGCCCAGAGGCCAAGGAACAGTACCTGGCAGCGTTGGCGTTGAACGACGACGAAGCCCTGCGGCTCGAGCTGGCGCGGCGGCTGGAAGAATGGGGCGATGACCAGGGCGCCTACGCGCAGTACGTGCGCCTGCTGAATCGGCTGCCGGATGCCTTCCAGGGTGTGCGCCGCAGCGGACACGATCCGCTGGTGGTGGCCAAAGACCTGATCGCTGCCGGCTACAACAGCGATGCCGTCGATGCCCTGCGGGCCGACGCCGATCCTGAGGTCCTCCCGCTGCGTGCCCAGGCGCTGGCCGGGCTCGGGCGTGCCCCCGAGGCGGAGACGGCCTATCGCCAATGGCTGGCGTCGAACCCGGACGATGCCGCCGCCAAGAGCGGGCTGGCCGGCGTACTGGCGCAAGAGGGCCAGGCGGACGAGGCGCTGGCGCTCTACAAGACGGTGGACACGGCGGATAGCCGGCTGGCCCAGGCCGACCTGCTGGCCGAGGCCGGCCCGGCGGAAGGCTCAAAGCTCGACCAGGCCGTGGCGCTCTACAAGGCTTCGCCGTACCCGGTCGCCTGGTGGTCGGCGACGGCGATCCTGGAGAAGCAGGGCCACATCACCGATACTCTGCCGCTTTATGCGCGCGTCGCCGAGAGCGACAGCCCCTTTGCCGACGATGCGGCCTACCGGCTGTTCGTCCTCGGCCAGAAGTTGGGGGACCAGAAGATCCAGGCGCAGGGCCAGGCGCTGTTGGCTGACATGGGGCCGAACTGGCTGGCCATGCGGGCCCAGCGGGCCGGCCCGAACCTCGAGCTCGCCCCGGCGGCGGCAGCGGCGGGCCAGGAGATCCTGGCCAAAGCGCGCGCCCTGACGTCGATCGGGAGGGCGGACCTGGCGCACCTGGAGCTGGTGCTCGCCGCGCGCAGCGCGGCCACGCCGGAACTGACGCTCGCCATGGCCGGGGCGCTGGCGGCGTCAGACGATATCAGCGCAGCTGAGGCGATCGCCACGAGCTACCTCGCCGACCATTCCTATGCCCCGGTCGAGCTCTGGCAGTTGAGCTATCCGCAGCCCTATTCGAGCACGGTGCGCGCCGTGGCGCAGGAATTCGGCGTCGATCCGCTGCTGATCTGGTCGGTGATGCGTGCCGAGAGCCGCTACGACCCTGACGCGCTCTCCGGAGTCGGCGCGCGCGGCCTGATGCAAGTCATGCCGCCGACACAGGCGTTCATCGCCGAGCAACTGCAGGAGGACATCCCGCCTGGCGCGGCCTTTGTCCCCGAGACGAACATCCGCATGGGCGGCTGGTACCTGCACTTCCTGCTCCAGTATTTCAAGGGGGACGAGGAGCTGGCGATCGCCGCTTACAACGGGGGGCAGGGCAGCGTCGACATCTGGCTCAAGGACCCGCTGGTCAAGAGCCGCGAGGATCTGCTGCGCTGGATCGGCTACGGCCAGACGCGTGAGTACCTGGAACGGGTCTCGCTGAACTACGAGATGTACAAGGCACTGTACGCGGAGGTCGGGCACTGAGCGGGGAAGACCGATGTGCTAGGAGAGAGGGATGCCGACGAGGGCGCCAAGAAGCTCGCGAAATTGCACATTGTCGGGGGTAGACGGCGTCCGAATGCTGTCCAGGCTGAAAAAGTGTCTCGTAGTCGGCGACTCACGCCGAGCGAGCGAGACGTCCACTCGGGCACGCAAGATCGTCCAGAATTCAAAGAAGCCACGGGTCTTGGCCTTCTGGTGGCTTTTTTCTGCCTCGCCAAGCCAGTTATGTATATTCGATCGATCGGCTCCGCCTTTGATCTCGATCGAGACGATCGGCCGGACCGTGGAAGACAGTTGTTCCACGATGCGAACGTCCGGGTCGCTGAAGAACTCGATCAGCACCGTTCTGCCCGCGGAGTTTTCGACCCTAATCACTCGATCGGTGATCTCACTGGCAAACGGCCCGACAATGGAGCGGATCAGATCGAATACGTCTTGGGTGGCATCCTGGCCGAGTCGGGTGTTGCGGCTGCCTCGTAACTGCGGTCCAAGGGTCAGCAACTGCAAATCACGTATTACTGCAAGGGACAGATCGTCGATCCCGGTGATCAGTAATTCGGCGCTGCCTGCGAGGCTCTGACAGAAGGGCGCAAGCAGCGGTTCGATGGCGGGCGGTATCTGCCCCTTTTCCTCGAGTGTCTTGAGCCGACCGAACGGACCCTTCGTGTAGAACTCTTTCTGTGAAAATCCGAGGAGGAGCCGGTAATAGCCCACGAGGCGCGGCTCAGCCTGGATGAGCAGTGGCACTGGGAAGAACACCTCGCCCCTTAACCCGAAGGATGCAACTCGGCTCAGCAACTCCAAGCTCACAAATTGGGACAGCTCCGCATTGACGGCCTGCAGGTCGGAGCTGCCCACTGCCCTCTTGAGGGCGTCGTACAGGTATAGCTGCTGTAGCTGAAGGAACCTGTGGTAGAAGGAAACCTGCACATCGGGATCGAGCACAGGGAACTGCGCTGCCGGCTCACTCACGGGCGTTAATCTCCCAGTTCAGGCGCTGCCTTGCCAGCTCGATGTACTCCGGGTTGATCTCGATGCCAACAAACCGGCGCTCGCGTTTGATGCAGACCTCGGCCACGGTGCCCGATCCCAGGAACGGATCGAGTACGGTGTCGCCAGGAGCCGAGGCAGCTAGGATGCAAGGTTCGACAAGCTCGGGCGGGAAAGTTGCGAAATGCGCCCCCGGATACGGCTTGGTTGGCACGGTCCAAACCGAGCGCCGATTGCGCCGGGCCGTCGTTTCGACGCTCGGTTCCTTGATCGCTTGATAGTCGTAATAATAGCGTTGCGCTTTGGAGAAAAGAAAGATGTACTCATGGGAGCGAGTTGGCCGGTCCTTGACCGACTCGGGTTGACAATTGGGTTTGTGCCAGATGATATCCGAGCGCAAGTACCGACCGTCATCTTGCAGCGCAAAGGCTAACTTCCAGGGCACGCCAATGAGGTCCTTCGGTTTGAGACCGGCCGGTGTCGGTGGCCGGTAATGCATCGCGCGCGCTGGGTTCTTCTTATCCGAGTCCCGCCAGGTTCTGTCGCCGCTCGTATAGGAATCGCCGACGTTGAGCCATAAGGTCCCGTCATCGGTCAGAACCCGGCGCACTTCGCGAAAAACGGCCACCAGATTCTGGATGTAGTCCGCCAGCACGCTCTCTGCGCCAATTTGATGTCCTATTCCGTAGTCCCGCAGTCCCAAGTAAGGTGGGCTCGTGACACAGCAACGGTAAGTATCCGCTGCGAGCCGCGGGAGGACCTCGAGAGAATTGCCGAGGATGAGATGGGACCCAACAAGGAGTTCTTCGTCGGTGATGCCGGGCAGAAGCCTTTGGATAGTTTGACCGGTGCGAGTTGACACTACACCCATTTTGGACTTCCTGAAGCTGACCATCACACTCAACCACTGACCTGCCCACAGCTTAGCACAAAAGTTCATATCGCGCAAGCTCATTTGCCGGTTCGCTAACCATGTCCACACCGGGCTGAGCGAACACGCCAGGTGATCACGTGTATTGCACTTCCGATATGCCGGTCGATTAACGCTCGGACGCCGAGGCAACTACCGCCCCGGCGCCCAATCAAAAGGAGGAGAAGGAGAAACGTCCGCTTGCTCGCGCAGGCGTACAGTAACACAAAGTGACGCCTTTTACTGTACGCTTGCCCTACAGGAAGCTTACGCCGTGATCGCTTGTTGCCAGCCTAGGGCCGCAGCTGATGCTCGGCCCGTAGCAGCGGCTCGGGCCGCCGGCGCTTCCAGTACTTGCGGAACACGCCGTCGCGTGGCTCCTCAAAGCGTGACCAGGCGAAGCCTTGTTCGATCAGGTAGGTATGGACCGGTCCCTCGACGTCGCGCGAGCCGGGGCAGAGGATGAGCAGGCCCCCGTGCCGGGTGACGCGTGCCATCTCACGGTACTCGGCAGGCGGGTCCTGGCCGAAGACGTGGCCCGCCATGGTCACGTCGGCGAAGGCGGGCGGGAAGGGGATGGCCGTGATCAGGCCGTCGACCACGTAGACGTTGTCCAGCCCGGATCGGTGGGCTTTCTGGCGCAGATAGAGGCGCAAGTTGGCGACCGGCTCGACGGCGTAGACGCTGCGCGCGGCCGGGGCAACCGTCAGCGCAAGGCGGCCGGTGCCGGCGCCGACGTCGACGACGGTTGCGCCGCCGAAATCCGCCAGACCGGTCAGTTCCGCCGAGTCCCAGCCGAGGAGGGGTTGCGCGTCGTAGCTGGCCGGGTCCAGGGCGTAGACCAGCAGGTCTTCGAGCGCGCGCAGGACGGCGAGCTCGGCCTGCCGCAGGGTGGGTCGGGTGGGGCCGGCGGCTGCGGAAGGTGCACCCTCAAGCGCGAGCAGCTCATCCAGCCAGGGCCCGATTTCGGGGCACTTGTGGCGCAGGAACCATTCGACGGATGGGTGAGCGCGCAGGGCGGTCGCCAGCTCGGGACGCGGCAGAGCATGCCACTTGGGCAGCCAGCTGATCTGGACGCGCTCGAGCAGCAGCAAGGCGTCGAAGGGCACCTCCGTGAGGTCCATCCACTCGAGCATCGAGCACTCTCCGCCCGGCCCCGCTGCCTTTCCCTGTCGCCTCAGGCCTTGTGCGGCCGGCCTACGGGTCCTGGACAGCAAAGCCTTTACATAAGGGATCGACATCTGGCGCGGGGTAGATGCAGACGAGGCTCCAACTGGCGTCGAAGCGCGCGATGATGGCCTGCTGATCGTCAAAGTTCAGGCTCGGGCGGGGGATGCGGAAGCGGTCGATGTCGTTGGGCTCGTGCTGCAGCGTATAGCGGCCCCGCGCGTGCTCCAGGAAGCCGCCCACGTCCTCTCCCCGGAGGAAGGCCGGCAGGGAGCCCGCATCCGCTGCCGTTTGGGCCTCGGCCAGCGAGGCGTTCAGCCGCGCCAGCGACAGGCGGGTATCGTTGTGGTACAGCGACAGCCCGCCGCAGGCTGCGGCCACGAGGAGCAAGGCGAGGGGGTTCCGCAGGCGCGGCCACGGCGGAAGGCGCATCTGGCGCGCCTCGTCTTGTTTGCCGGCGATCCAGCGCACCAGCCCGAGCAAGGGCACGCACAGCGCAGCCAGCGGCACCAGCAGCATGGCGTTGCCGAGCACGAAAACCCACAGGCGGTCGCCCCGGCTGCGGGCCGCGAGCATGTTGAAGGCGATCAGCAGGAGCGCGCCCAGTCCGGCAGAGGAAAAAGCGCCGAGCACCCCATTCTCCGGCCAGGCACTCGCCAGGCCCAAGAGCGCGCCGGCCGCGCCGAGCAGGGCGAGGTTGCCCCACGCACCCAGCGGCGGCTGATAGAGGGGCACGCCGGGCAGCGTGAGCCGGTTCACGTGCATGGCGACCAGCCCGAAGGCCAGCGCCAGGCCGAGCCCGAACAGACAGCCGGCCTGGCGGCGATAAGCGTGGTCCAACCGCTCGACTCAGTCCCTCTGCGCGAGCAGGTAGATGGGCAGCCCCATCTGCTCGATCTGGAGCTGCTGGCTTTCCAGCCAGTCGATGTGCTCTTCCTCGTCCTCCAGGATGTCTTCGAGCAGCTCGCGCGTGCCGCCGTCCCCCTCCGACACGCAAAGACGAATGGCATCGTTGTATGCGTGTACGGCCACATCTTCGGCGTTGCAGTCGCTGTCGATCTGCTCCGGGACCTCGCCGCCGATGTGCATCGGGTTGAGTTTGTTGACGACCGGCTTGCCTTCGAGGAAGAGGATGCGGGCGATCAGCTTCTCGGCATGTTTCATCTCGTCGATGGCGCGCTTTTCGGTGACCTCGGCCAGTTTGCCGTAATTCCAGTTGTCGCACATTTCCGAATGCACCATGTACTGGCTGACGGCGGTCAGCTCGTCGGCGAGCAGGAAATTCAGGCGCTCCAGTATCTTGTCATTGCCCTTCACGGCCACCTCCTTGGTTGGTGATTGGGTGCTGCGCCTACTATAATGGGGAAGTGCATGAATCCACAAATCGGTCGTGAGATCGCCATGAAAGCCAGTGCGCGCGCCGGGGCCAACATCGCCTTCGTCAAATACTGGGGCCAGGCCGACCCCGAGCTGAATTTGCCGCTCAACAACAGCCTGTCCATGACGCTGGACAACGCTTTCACGCTGACGACGGTGGAATTTCGGCCCGACCTGGCCGTCGACAGCTTCGCGCTCGATGGCGAGCCGGCCGGCGAGGCGGCCTGCCGCCGCGTCACGGCCCAGCTCGACCGGCTGCGCGCGTTCGCCGCAGCGCGGGCCTCCGCGGCGCGCGCCTCCGCAGCCGCCGGACCGGGAACGGCCCGGGCGCCAGGAACGGAGCCGGCTGACTGGCGGGCGCGCGTCGAATCGCACAACAGCTTCCCCACCGGCGCGGGGATTGCCTCGTCGGCCTCGGGCTTCGCAGCCCTGACCATGGCCGCCGCTGCCGGTCTTGGCCTCGACCTGACCCTGCGTGAGCTGAGCGGATTGGCGCGCCGGGCGTCGGGGTCGGCCTGCCGATCGCTCCACGGCGGTTACGTGGAGTGGCTGGCCGGGTCGAGCGACGCCGATTCTTACGCGGTGCAGGTGGCGCCGCCCGAGCACTGGCGGCTGATGGATGCGGTGGCGGTGGTCTCCGGCGAGACCAAGGAGGTCCCGTCAGAGGCAGGGCATCGGCTGGCGAGCACCAGCCCCTTCCTGGGCGCACGGCTGGCCACCCTCCCGGGGGCGCTGACCGCCTGCCGGGCGGCGATCGTGGCGCGCGACCTGGTCGCCCTCGGCGAGGTCGCCGAGGCGGACGCGTTGTCGCTGCACGCGGTCGCGCTGACCTCGCGGCCGTCGGTCTGGTACTGGAACTGCGGCACGCAGGCGGTGGTGGAAGCGGTGCGCGCCTGGCGTCGTGAGGGGTTACCGGCCTACTTCACGATCGACGCCGGTCCCAACGTCCACATCCTCACGCTCCCCGAGCATCTGCCGGCAGTGCGCGCCCGCTTGGCCGCGCTGGAGGCAGTCAAGGAGGTGATCGTCTGCGGCCCGGGCCCGGGCGCGACGTTGGTCGACGAGCACCTGTTCTGACTGGCGATGAGGTGCCCGCTCGCGACGTCAGGTCGTTGCAGCCCAGCCACGGGATGCGCGTGGGATTGACTTCGCACGATTTCTCTCATAGAATGTGGCTCAAATGGAGGCTGTGTCGACCTATGAACGACCTTATCGCGAGGGCTGCGATCACCATTGAGGCGCCGGTGGCGAAAGTGTGGGACGCGCTGACGAACCCGGCCGTGATCAAGCAATATATGTTCGGAACGGACGTCGTTTCCGATTGGCGCGAGGGGGCGCCGATCGTGTGGAAGGGCGAGTGGCAAGGCAAGAGCTACGAGGACAAGGGTGTGATCCTGAAGATGCAGCCCGAGCGCGTGATTCGCTACAGCCACTTCAGCCCACTGTCGGGGCAGCCCGACCGCCCGGAGAACTATCACACGGTGACGGTGGAGCTCTCGGGCGAGGGAGCGGGCACACGCGTATCGCTCACGCAGGATCACAATGCGAGCGAAGAAGAGCGCGATCACTCGGCACAGAACTGGGAGATGATGCTGCAGGGGATGAAGAGACTGCTGGAGGAATAGGTGGCCGGGCACGCGACGACGTACAGGGCATGTCGACGGCGACCGGTCGATCCGGACGGTTACCGGGCGCGGGACGCCGGGAGGCGGGCTAAGATAGCTCGACCGGTTCCCGTTTGAGCAGGCCCATCACCAGGTGGTAGAGCGCGAAGAGTTCCAGCGAGAAGGGCAGGTAGCCGAAGTAGCCTAGCAGCGGCATGTGGAACACGTGCAGGAAATCGACGAAGGGCACCTGGTAGACCCACTGGGGATAGGAGTGGTAGTTCCACATCTCCCAGAAAAAGCCGCAGATCAGCACGCCGGTGAAGAGCGACAGCACGGGCCGCCAGTCCCGCCTGGCAGTCCAGTGGAGCAGCGAGCGATGTCCGGTCCAGGCGTTCACGGCCTCGATCAGGAAGTAGACCGACAACCAGAGGAACGGGAAGAAATACAGCGGCCAGGCCAGCAGCAGGCCGAGCATGAGCAGCCCGCAGGCGAAGAAGGCGAGCAGCGTGCGCCGGTCTGGCGCGACGCGCGGCCCGGGGCCGCTCCGCTGTATCCAGCCGAAGGTACCGGCCAGCTCGGCGGTGCCAAAGACTGCGGGAATGACCGTCGAGAAGCTCAGGCTCGCCCAGGCGACGAACTGCAGATCGCTCAAGCGCTGTTGGCCGCTGTAGAACCAGTTCTGAGTGCGCAGGTTGAGCACTTCGAACAGCCACCAGGCCGGGGCGGAGACCAGGAACAGCCCCACGTAGCCGCGCAAATTGCGCGTGGCCAGCGAGTGGCCCTTGCGCCAGTAGACCAGGGCGTCGACGGTCAGGCAGTAACCCAACCACAACGGGAAAAAGGCCCAGCGGGTGCGCTCGCCGGGCAGCGCCCAGTTGACGTACCAGAACACCCCCACCAACGCCAGCCCCAGCCAGCCGTGGGCGGGCCAGCGCCTGGCCTTGGTTCCCACGTCGATCACGCGTGGGGGCGTTTCTTCGCTTGATCTCACGTCCATAGCCCATGCATTCTATTCGGGAAAATGGGCACGACAAGTGCGGTTAATTACGGATCGGGCGAAATGCAGCCATCAGGCCGTTTGCCCCTGGATGCGCTCGACGCTATACTGGCTACCGACAGCCATCAATGGCAACCGATTCCGCCAACACGCCGGAGCCGCGCATGCCCAACGAAGCCCTCGCCGAAGCCGGGCCCTCGCCCACGCCATATACGCTGCCCCTGGCAGACCGCCGCGCGACGCTGCCCATTGCCGGCGGCAAGGGGGCCTCGCTGGCCCGCATGGCCGCGGCGGGCCTCCCGGTCCCGTCCGGCTTTCACGTCACGACCGTAGCCTATGCTGCCTTTGTTGCCCGCGCCGGCCTGCAGCAGACCATCGGCGGCGCGCTGGCCGGCGTCGACCCCGCCCGGGCGGAGACACTGGAAGCCGCATCGGCCGCCATCGGCGACGCCTTCCGGGCCGCGAGCTTGCCGGCCGGACTGGAGTCCGCCGTGCGGCAGGCCTATCTTGACCTGGCCGGGGGCGGCTCGTCAGGCGGCGTGCCGGTGGCCGTGCGCTCGTCGGCTACCGCCGAGGACCTGCCTGAACTCTCCTTCGCCGGACAGCACGATACCTATCTGAATGTGGTCGGTCCCGCCGCGTTGCTGAGCGCGCTGGTCGACTGCTGGGCCAGCCTGTGGACCCCGCGCGCCATCGGCTACCGGGCGCGCAATGCGGTGCCGGCGACCGACATCGCCCTGGCGGTGATCGTCCAGTTGATGGTGCCGAGCGAGGCTTCGGGGGTGCTCTTCACGGCCGATCCGCTGAGCGGCCGCCGCGATCGCATAGTCATCGATGCCACCCTGGGACTGGGCGAGGCCCTGGTATCCGGGCTGGTGGAGCCGGACCACTATGCGGTCGATCCGGCGACGGGCGCGATCCTGGAGCGGCGGTTGGGAAGCAAGGCCGTCTCCGTGCGCGCCCGAGCGGGCGGTGGGACGGCGACGGTGAACGAAGGTGCGGCGGCCGGCCAGGCGCTGCCGGACGCGGGGATCGACGAGCTGGCCCGCCTGGCGCAGCGCGTCGCCGCCCTATATGGCACCCCTGAGGACATCGAATGGGCCTGGGCGGGGGGCAGGTTCAGCCTCTTGCAGGCCCGCCCGATCACCTCGCTCTTCCCGCTGCCAGAGGGCATTTCCGCGCAGCCGCTGCAAGTCTGGCTGTCCTTTGCGGCCGTGCAGGGCGTGCTCGACCCGTTGACGCCCGCCGGCCAGGATGCCGTCAGCGCCTTCATCGCCAGCGGTGGGCGCATGCTCGGCTATCGCACTACGCCTGGCAACCAGACGGCCTTCGTCGAGGCCGCAGGGCGTTTCTTCATCAACCTGACGCCCTTCGTGCGCAACGCCGTCACCCGGCCTCTCGTGCGCGGCCTGCCATCGGTCGTCGAGCCGGGCAGCGAGCAGGCCATCGGGGCGTTGTTGGAGGAGCCCGCCCTGGCTCCGGTCGCCCGGCGCATATCGGCCCGCACCCTGCGCCATCTGCTGCCGGCCTTCCTGCCGCTGGCCGGCCGTTTTCTGTTCAGTCTGCTGCGGCCGGAGGGCATGCGGCGGCGCGCCTTCCGGCGGGTCGACGAGCTTGCCGGCTCCTTCGCGGCGGAACTCGGCTCTGCCCGGGGATTGGGGGAGCGCCTGGCGGTGGTGGAGCGGATGTTGGCCAGCGTCCCGCCGACCCTGCTCGCCTACGTCATGCCCGGCTTTGCGCCGTCGATGGCCATGCTGAACCTGCTCTTCCGGCTGGCAAGGAACGTCGACGGCGGGCGGGAGCTGGTGCTGGAGATCACGCGCGGGCTGCCGTACAACGTCACGACCGAGATGGACCTGGCGCTGTGGGCGGTCGCGCAGCAGATCCGGGCCGACCCGGCCAGCCGGGCGTGTTTCGGGGCTGATGACACCCCGGCCGCCGAACTGGCGCGGGCCTACCTGGCCGGCACGCTGCCGGAGGTCGCCCAGCGAGCATTGGACGGGTTCCTTGGCCGTTACGGCATGCACGGAGTGGCCGAGATCGACGTGGGCCGCGCGCGCTGGAAGGAAGATCCGACGCCCTTGGTCCGCAGCCTGCAGAGCTACCTGACGATCGAGGACCCCGAGGCCGCGCCGGACCGTGTGTTCGCGCGCGGGGCGATCACGGCGAGGCGAGCCGCCCGGCGCCTGGCGGACGGGGTGCGACGCCGGCCCGGCGGACGGCGGCGGGCGCTGGCGGTCCGCTTCGCGGCAAGCCGGCTGCGCGCGCTCGGCGGCCTGCGCGAGTATCCGAAGTTCACCGCCGTCCGCATGTTGGGCCTGGCGCACGAGGCACTGCTGGCCGGCGGGCGAGAGCTGGCCGAGCAGGGAGCGCTCGAGCGCCCGGAAGACGTCTTCTTCCTGAGGTTCGACGAGCTAAGGGCGGCGGCCCGGGATGGCCGGACGCCGGCGGAGTGGCCGGCCCTGATCGCCGCGCGCCGGTCGATCTACGAGCGCGAACGGCGGCGCAAGCGGCTGCCGCGCGTGTTGTTGAGCGACGGGCGGGCCTTCTACGAGGGAGTGCAGGCCCCGCCGGGCACGGCGGCCGGCCGGCTGGCGGGGAGTCCGGTCTCGCCTGGGACGGCCGAGGGCCTTGTTCGCATAGTCTTGGACCCGCACGGCACGCAGCTCGAGCAGGGTGAGATCCTGGTTTGTCCCGGCACGGACCCCGCCTGGACGCCGCTGTTCCTCTCCGCCGGGGCATTGGTGATGGAGGTGGGCGGGCTGATGACGCACGGGGCGGTGGTGGCGCGCGAGTACGGCATCCCGGCCGTGGTGGGGGTGCACGAGGCGACGACGCGGCTGCGGACCGGGCAGCGGGTGCGGGTGGATGGGTCGAGCGGATCGGTGGTGATCCTGGACGAAGACGGCGGCCAGGCCTAGCGGGGCGCCGGGCAGCTTTCCGGCATACTACTGTCAGCCCAGCCAGAACGCAGCTTCAATGACCTGACGCATGACCGAACAATACGGATCGTGGCCCTCCAGCCCGTGCCCCGTGTGGAACGCCATTGCACGACAACCGCCGCCACATATGCGTCTGATGTAACAATCCCGGCAGTCGTCGAGATCGTCCACCGAGGTGCAATTGAATCGAGCCTGCGCTTGTGACACCAATTCACTGAATGAGGACTCTTGAAGGCTGCCGATCTTCAGGCCGGGCACGTGAAGCAATGGGCAGGGGTACACGTCGCCGGAGGCATCGATGCTTATGACCACGCCCCCAATTCCACAGTTAGGGCGTTTGCTCTTGAGCAACACGCGGTTATAGGGCGTGCAAGCGGCCTGGAAGAAGAAGGGAAATGCCAGTTGGGCGTTGGAACGTTTGATCTCGGAATACGCGGCTCGGCAGGATTGCACCAGGTCGCCGTATTCCAGGGGATCGAGGTAGAGCTCCATGGTAGCGTTGCCGGTTGGCACCAGGCGACTAAGAAAGAAGCTCCAACCCCGATCGTATGTCCAGCGTACCATCTCGGGAATACGATCCTTATTCAGGCGCGTTGCTGTGCAGGACACGATACGTTGCTCGAAGTGTACATGTGTCAGTAGATCCAGCGCTCGCATGGTCGCCGCAAAATCTCCGTTGGGGCGGACGAGCCGATGGGTTGCGGCATCAGGACCGTCTACCGACACCTGCACCTCGCTAAACTTCTCCGCAAGCAGATCACAATTGCTCTCACTGACCAGGACGCCATTCGTAACGAGGCGCAAGCGAAGGCCGTGCGGATCGAGCCGCGCAAGGTCTGTGCGCATCAGCGGCTCTCCGCCCGTCACATAAACCATGTAGGGGCTGATCTTAGCAATCTGAGCCAGGATTCCGTTGATCTCGTCAATAGACAGCTCGTTATCAAGCCTGACGTTGCCGCCGGCATAGCAGTGAACGCAATTCAGATTGCAGCGGCGGGTCACGTGAAACCAGACCGTGTTAGGGTCCTGTGGTAAGTCGCCAGCAGGCCCTGCATCCTCGTCGCACAGCACGATCCCCTCGTGAACCGCGTCCTTTAGGAAGGTCTCAATGTCCGGCCGGATCAGCTCACCTGGAACTCCGTAGAGTTCCGCGACGCCGTCGACGATGGAACCCACGTCACGCGCGCCATCGCACCTTATGATGGTTTCGTATCCCACGTGGTTGGTGCGCGCCCAAGCGCCGGAGTTGCTATCGACAAAGACGTACTTGCCGTCTCTGGCGCTGGCGTGCAGTTGCTCGGGGAGTTTGTATCGCATTTGTCATGCCCTTTCGCGCTCGCTGGCGCGTACCCGGGCGTTTGCGTCAACTGCATAGCCCGCCGCCTCGAAATACAGACTCTTTAGCTCGAGGTGCGACAAGTGGGGCGTGTCAATCACGCAGTTGCCGAAATAGTAGTCGTCCCAGTTGCTGGACAGCAGATGCAGGCCCAACTCATCACGATTCTCATACTGCCCTGTGCCAGGAAAGGGGATATTGACTGCCGGGTATACCTCGGCCTGATAGCGCTCGTGCAATTCGCGCATCAGATCCATCGTCATCAACGCACTCTCTCGTGTGTCCCACACGTGCCCGATGATGAAGGACCCCTTCGCATTCAAGCCTGCTTCCCGGGCGGCGGCGAAAGCGTTTCTTACCTGCTTGGTCGTGATCCCCTTGCGGATCCTGGCCAAGATTTCGTCTGAGCCCGATTCGACGCCGAATTGAATGCGCTGACAGCCCGCCTGTTTTAGCAGTCTGAGGAAATCGAGATCAACCACGTTGACCCTGGATTCGCAGGCGAATTCGACGTCCAGGCCTGCATCGATGATCATCTGGCATATCTGGATGGCTCGTTTTCGGATCCCGGTAAAGGTGTCATCGACGAAGTACAGGTTGCGGATGCCTCGCTCTTTCACCATATATTCGATTTCCGCGTAGACGTTTCTTGCCGATCGGCAGCGATATTGCCCACCCGCAAGCGCCCCGGCTGCGCAGAAGTTGCACTGTGCCGGGCAACCACGACTGGTAGCTATGGCACCCGGAATCACGTACTGCGAAACATCTAGCAGGTCGCGTGCCGGCAGCGGAAGCTCATCCAGATTCGCGATGAAGGGAGCCGCCTCGTTGGCAATGATCTGGCCATCCTGTTTCCAACACAATCCCTGGATATGTTCAAGCTCCGTTTCACCGCATACCAACGCCCGCGCCAGGCCCTCCATTGCCAACTCGCCTTCGCGGCGGATCACAAAATCCACTTGGGGGTTGCTTAGGAGGGTTCCGTATTCGAACGTCGGATGAGGCCCTCCCAGCACCGTGTAGCTGCTTGGGCAGCAATCCTTAACAAACTTGCACAGCCTCAGCGCGCTGTTGCTGGCCTCGGTCGTACAGGTTACACCAACGATATGAGGCTGCTTGGCCTCCAGGTAGCTTGCCAGGTCGGCCTTCGCCCAATCGTTAACCATCAGATCAATCACGTCCACTTCGAAGCCGGCGGCGCGCAGATATGCGGCCAGGTAAAGCAGGCCAAGGGGCGGGCAAGTAAGGATAGAGGTGAACGAGCGAGTATACCAGGTGGACGGTCGGGGATTGACGAAAAGGATCAGTGGCGAATGGAGCATCACCATTCCTCCTCGAGCCGGCTACGGTAGCTGACTACGCCATAGTCGACGAGTTCGTGCAGCAAGCGATCCAGGTCAAAGTTCTTGCTTGCCGATGGCAGTCGCCTCAGCTCGGCTACCGTCCTTCTGCCGTCAATGGCCAGCCAGATAGCGCTCGACGGGCGATCCAGAATGAGCTGCTGACTCAGATGCTCCTGTCTGCGGATAATCACGTTACCGGACTCAGGCACGTACTTCCAGAGCAGGCAAGTAATCACCGGAACATCTTGGTCGTCCGCCCGGTCTCCGGCTTGCACAGGGGCATGAACTGGTTCCACGGGCTTCATAGCTCCCCATAGTGTCCCAGGCAGTAAACCAATTCGGGCAGGGGAGAGCACATCCCAGCGTGGTTACTGCCAGCGACGCGTTGCTATCGCGTTCGACGATTGACCTAAGCCAGAGCGACCACGGCTACGACTATCGCCAGATCGCTGCCGCAGTCTCTTTCCCTCAAGTTCGAGTTGCCCATCGCCTGATTGATACTCCTCGCAAGGTTGTTCTCAATTTCAGGCGTCGAGTAGATTCGGCGCAAGATCGGGTCGGCCTTCCGTATCCCGGCCGCCAAGGCAGCAGGAGTCACTTCCACAGCGCAAGGGTCATCTTTCTGCATCACGTACTCCTTTCGGCAGCTTCAATAGGTGTCATGTACCCCAGGTCATCTACGGCGTGCTCTCCCCTTAACCGGGTGTGCAACCACGTTGGTTCTGTGAGTCAAGCTGAGAACTGCCAGGGTGTTCGGCAGCGAGGGTAATCTCTTGGCTAAGCGTTTCCTAACAAGTGAATTATCGCGCTTTTCGCATATAGAGTCAATAGAATCTCCCGAAATTCGCTCCCCTGATCTGCAGTACTGCGCAATTCCGAAACAATGTCCCGGGCAGATGGGACACACAATAGGGCCGCGATCCCGTGACAGGAATGCGTCCATGGGCTTACAGTTGACTTGAGCCCGTGCAGAGCTTCCCTGGCACAGGAGATCAGAGAGGAGGTGACGCGGATCAAAACTGTCTTGCGCATGCGTCGGCTGCCAGCTAAACGTGCTGGAAAGGAGATAGTACACGATGAAGAAGATGAGCGTGCTTATCGGCGCGTTGCTGATAACGGTCCTGATGGCTACAACGGCCTTCGCCGGCGGAAACTCGAAGGTTGCCTACACGTGGACCATCGCGGACCTGGGACAGGGCGTGTGGGGAGGCGGTCCGCTTTATGCCGACGGCAGTGCCGGCGGCAACCTGGCCTTTTCGATCGCCAATGGACAGGTGGTAGGGTACCTGCAACCCACGACCTGGCACGAGTACGAAGCCGACGGTCAAGCGGCGGTGGATATCTGCTTTACCCTACACGAGATAAAGGGTGACTCAGAACTGCCCCCGCAGTTCTGCACCATCGACCAGGGCGTGGTGTTGCTTGTCAACGGGACGCCCGGGGTGTTTTCGTTCCCTGACAGCCCACAGGAGCGGACCCTGATCCGGGTGACACGCACGAACTAGCCTCCGCCGGCCACAAGCCTCCGGCGGCACCGGAAGGTACGGTGCCGCCGGAGGCTTGTGGTCGATACGAAGTGAGATCGAAGAAACAGGCCGTATCCGAGACGTTTGTAACCAAGCTTATGGTTAGAGGAGTCCAGGTGACATTCTTTAGGAAGAGTTGGGGAGGTGCTGAGGCCACGAGGGTGGAGGATGGGTGGAATCCGGGGAGGCCGATGATCAGGAAACGAAGCGACCCACGGGCTGCCCGATGGGCCGCCTGGGGTTTGGTGGGGGCCTACTTCGTCCTGGCAGGGACCGGGCTGTTTCTGATGGTCCTCTCCGACACCACGCCCGGGGACGTCCCGTTTCCCATCATCCTGTTCATACTGGCGCTGGCCGTGGTCGGCATTTTGCCGGTGATCGGCGCCCTGGTCATCACGCACCATCCCCGCCACCCCGTCGGCTGGCTTATGTTCGCCACGTTCCCCCTTGTCGCCCTGGACATGTTCGCCAACGGCTACGTCTCCTACGCCACGTCGGCGGTCCCCGGCTCGCTGCCCATCCAGGGGATCCTGCTCGTCTGGCTCAACTGGTCGGGCGCACCCCTCGTCACCTTCACTTTTACGCTCATGAACCTGCTGTTTCCCTCGGGCAGGCTACTCTCTCCCCGGTGGCGGACCGCCGCCTGGACGAGCGGCATCGCGCTGCTGGGCTTTCTGTTTCTGCAGGCTGTAAAGCCCGGCCCGCTGGGACTGGTTCCGCGCCTCGACAATCCTTACGCCGTAACCCGGAGCGCATGGGCGCTGCCGGCCATTGTGGAGACCGTGGGCCAGGCGCTCAAGCTGCCCTTCGTCGAGATAACCTTGCGGCATAACGAGTAATTCGAGTGCGCGGCCAGGGTTGGAGAGAGGTCAGGCGAGGAGATCTCGTTCCCAATCCAGTACCAGGGCCAGATCGCCGGCCACCTGAACGTCGCCCCGCGCCGGAAAGGCGAAACGCTGGGCGAATCGGATAACAGGCTGCTGCGGCAGATCGCTCGCCAGGCGGGCCCTGTTGCCAATGCCGCCCAGCTTTCTAGAGATTTGCTCCAGTCCCGTTCCAGGTTGGTGACGGCGCGCGAGGAAGAACGCCTGCGCTTGCACCGCGATCTGCACGATGGGCTTGGCCCGGTCCTGGCCAGCCAGGGGTTGAAGATCGCCGCGGTCAGCCACCTGCTCGACAGCGAGCCGGAGGGGGCCAGGAAGCTGCTGGAGTACCTGGCGCGCCAGAACGAGGCTACGGTGGCCGAATTTCGCCGCCCGGTCTATGACTTGCGGGCTCCCGAACTGGACGAGTTGGGGCTGGCGGGGGCCGTCCGCGAATACGCAACCGGGCTAAACGTGCGCACAGAGGATGGCACCCGCCTCCGGGTGGACGTGCGTCAAGCCGACGAGGGCTTCGCGAGATTGCCGGCAGACATCGAGGTGGCGGCATACCGGATTGCGACCGAAGCCCTCACGAACGTCATGCGCCACGCCCGCGCCCACCACTGCACGGTGACTCTGCGGATAGACTCGGGACGCAACAGCAGCCTCTTCCTCGAGATCGCAGATCACGCACTAGGACCATGGAAACCATACGCCTGCTGATCGCCGACGACCATGCGCTGTTCCGAGAGGGACTGCGCGCTTTGTTCTCAGCCATACCAGATATCGAGCTCGTAGGAGAAGTGACTGAGGGCAGCGAAGCGGTCGAAATGGCGGAGGCACTACGGCCGGACGTCGTTCTCATGGATACCAACATGCCTGGCATGAACGGCGTGGAAGCCACGCGTGCCATCTTGAGCAAGACCCCCGCTGCCGGGATCGTCATCGTCACGATGCTGGAGGACGACGCCTACGTGTTCTCTGCCATGCGGGCGGGGGCGCGTGGCTACGTGCTCAAGGGGGCGCACCCGGGGGAGCTGCTGCAGACGATCCGGGCAGTCGCCGGCGGGCAGGCGCTGTTCGGCCCCGCCATCGCGGGCCGCATCATGCGCTTCTTCGACCGCAAGGGTGGCTGCGACGAGCGGTCTCTTCCCGAAGAAACCTTTCCAGAGCTCACTCCACGCGAGCTGGAAGTGCTCAAGCTGATCGCCCAGGGCGCCAGGAACAGGGAGATCGCCGAGACGCTCGTAATCAGCGAAAAGACGGTGCGCAACCATATCACCGCTATCTTTGGCAAGCTGCAGGTTGCCGATCGGGCGCAGGCGATCATCAAGGCGCGTGACGCCGGATTGGGCGATGGCTAAGGAGCAGCCGGGCTTCTCCCAACCTGCCCCGACCGGGCGGGTGGAGAAACCCGGCTTCTAATTGCCAGAAGCCGCTCTGCTATCTGGCAATCGTGATGCTCGTGCCGTCGCTGTCGCCGTCCGGGTCGTGGTTCGCCGAGGGTTGATACACCATGCCTGGCTTGCTCAACGAGCCGAGCGTAAAGTCGACGCTCTTGTCCGACTCCCGAAGGCCTGACAGGGACACGCTGCACTGCCCGTTCCCGCCCGTGGTGCACGATGCGGAGCCGGCACCACCGGCGGTCCAGTTCCCACTGACGAGGACTCCGCCAACCGGGTTGTGAGCCGCGTCGTGCGCCGTGATCGTGACGCTGGCGCTCCACTCCCCTTTGTCTCGCTGGGCCGTGGCGTCGAGGTTGCCGGCATGAATGTAGGCCGTCGGCGCCGGGGTAGCGGTGGCCGTCGCCGGAGGCGGCGTGCTAGTCCGCGTTGGGGTGGCGGTGGCTGTCGCCGCAGGCGGCGTGCTCGTCCGCGTTGGGGTGGCGGTGGCTGTCGCCGCAGGCGGCGTGCTGGTCCGCGTCGGAGTAGCTGTGGCTGTCGCCGCAGGCGGCGTGCTCGTCCGCGCCGGGGTAGCGGTGGCCGTCGCGGGAGGCGGCGTGCTGGTGGGACTTACGGATCCCGTCTGGATCACCAGTTGGGGCGGCTCTGCGCCCTCGCGGCTGCTAAGGCTGAGCGCCGTCGGACTGGTCGAGGTGAGCGCGAAATCTACGGTGCCGTTGCCCGCGATGGCTGACGTAACGTCTATTTCGTTCCAGCTGCCGCCGCGGGCAGGGCCTGAAGCGCCGTAAGAACCTCCCAGCGCCGGCATGTTGTTGTAAGTAATCCCGGTCTCGGTCCAACTGCCTACCGCTCCGTTGACCTGATAGCCAAGGCTTTGGCTGCTGTTGGCGTAGACGCGCAGTTTCGCCGCCGTGACCTTGCCGCCCACGCCCTCCACGTCAAAGCGCAGGAAGCTGCGCACGTCCGGGGACTCATCCGTGCGCAGCCCAGCCGACGTGCCGTAGTTTGCGGTGGGGGAGCTGCTGTTCACGTATGCGTCGGCGACAGGCGCGAAGGTGAGTTGTCCAGCTCCCGGCGTGCCGGTCGGCATGTTCGTGGGGCCTGCGGTCGGCGTGCGCGTCGGCGTGCTACTCGCCGAAGCGGTGGGTGTGGAGGTGGCCGAGGAGCCGGCCGTCAACTGGTAGGTGTCCCGCACGACCCCGTCGATCGAGATAAACTGGAAGGTGAGCGTGGTGTCGGTGGCGATGACACGCTGGGCCCCGTAGTTGCCGTTGTAGCGGAACGCGCTGCCGGGGACCGGCGTGCCGAAGCCGTAGATCGAGTCGCCGCCCAGGCCATCGACGAAGTAGACTATGCCGTCTCGCAGGATCCTCTCATAATCGTGAGCATGCCCGGAGAGAACGGCAGCGGCGCCCCACTGGGCAAATGGCCATTGCATGTAGGTTGTGTCGCCATGGGTCGTGTCGGATGAGTATGGTGGGTGGTGGAAGAGGACGAGCTTCCACGTTGCGCTGGAGGCGGCCAGCCTGGCCTGCAGCCACTGTGCCTGTCTCGAGGTGCTGCTCGTGCCGTCCGTCTCGTGGCTGTCGCTGTCGATCACGAAGATCTGCACAGGTCCCTGCGTGAAATCGTAGTAGCGCTCGTTGCCCGAAGTGTTGCTGGAAGTGACGCCTGCGCCCGGCAGGGTGAAGTAGTAGTATAGGTAGCCAGGGTGCCATCGCTGTAGTCGTGGTTGCCCATGGCCGGGAAAAAGCGGTTAGTGGACGAGCCGCCGGTCGGACAGGTACCCGCGCCGGCGACGGCGGCCAGGTAGCTGCAATAGTATTTGCCGACTGACTCGTGGTACTTGTTGCCGGTATCGCCTGAATCGAGCGCAGCATTGTAGAAGTTGTCGCCGACCGTGGCGATGAAGGCCGGGTTCCAGCCGGAGATAAGGCTGGCAACCGAGGCTTCATGCGAGCTATCGCTTCCGTAGTCGCCCACGACGGCAAACGTGGTGCTGCCTGAAGCCGCGTGCGCGACAGTCTGAGGGAACAGGGTCGATTGAGGATGTGCGGCTGCGCTGTAAAAGACAGCAATCAGCAGTGCTGCAATCAATAGCCGGAGCCGATTTTTGCGTCGCAAGAGTAACCTCCGTACTTGGAAGCAAATTGTGGCCATGGCTGGCGGATTGCCAACCATAGAGTTCTAGTGCGCTGCTTCAGTCGTGTTTGGAGCGTTGGTTCCCATTGCTATGAAGTCGTCGGAAGAGCGCAGCCATTTGCCCTGCCGGGTGCGGGAAGGAGCGGTTTGCGCGGCCCCGCCCGGGCTTGACGGGCCAGCGATAATTACTAGTTCTGATTCTGAAAAATGGCTGGCGACGAGGGACGTTGTGGCACATGTTGCAGAAACGAGGATTGAGAGTGGAAGGCTTCGTGCCCAACACCGCCCGCAGCACGCCGCCGCCAAGTCCCTCAAACGGGAGGTTGCACAACTTGCAGCGTGGCTCGCGGGGTAGGACCCTCAAAATGCGGCGAAAGCGGCCCCAGGACATGGAATCGACCTTTGCCGCGTTGACCGTGAACCAGTCGCGCCAGATTGCATCGGCGTCTATGGGCTTGTTGTCGCTCATGTTGACACCCCGCCTCCTGCTGGAGGAAGCGGTTCACACATGCGCTAGCATATCACTGTCTGCGTGGGTGGGTCACTCGCCTTGACTATAGCCATGACCGAGCGTAAACAATGGGTATGAGGGTGCCAAACGACCCATTAGCGCTCCACAGCCGGAAGGTAGACGATCACCGTGTCTGGGAACAAGGCTGTAAAGGATGCCAGAGTGCCAGCCACCCCTTTACCGGGCGCTTGGGAAGCGGCTGCCGAAGGGGCATGCAGGACGTGCACGGGAGCGTCGAGCGGGGGTAGTAGAACGCTCACCAGTAACGATCCCATGACCAGGAGCAGTGCCACCGCGATAGGTGCCAGCGTCCTCTTCAGGGTTCTGCCAGATCGCAAGCACAACCGTTGCGTTCTCATGGCGTGGTCGCCGCCCAAATCGCGCGACAGTCGGCGTTCAGGCAGCCATAGGCAGCTCCGGACAGATCGTTGGTATCGAAGTAGAAGGTGACGGTAGAACCGGTGGCTTTAGCGGTTTCAAACACGCTGAGCATGCGTGAAGCATTCCCAGAATCCCGGGTTGGATAGGCGAACCAATGAATCGTGGTCGTCCCGTTGATGATGTAACCGCTGACACAATGCGCCACCACGCGCACATTGGCCGATACCACCAGATCCGGATTGCATGTCCAGGTGACCCCGGCAGTCGGCTCGGCGGCTTGTACCAACTCGATCCGGAGCATCCTCACCGCCACGAGGCTTGCGATTACCATCAGTGGGAGCAGGAGAGCCGGCCAAATTCTAGAAATGCGCTTCATCAATGCACCGTCCTCATTCATTTTGCATGTCAGCCCAGTGATCAACAAGTGGCTGTTGCCGCGTCAGTGCCAGGCGATGCGCGCAAGCGCGGTGCGCAGGCGCCCCACGCATATGCGTGAGGCGCGTCCGCAGCGCGTTGGGCGCTTTTATCTCTTTCAAGGATTTTTGCTCACGGCAGGCAGGAACGCCGTTGCAAGATCGGTGCTAAAACGCAAGGGAATCGCTCCCTGGTCCAGGCGCGGGTTTACCGCACCGGTACCGGGGGTGAAAAGCGTGTAGCCTTCCGCCTTCACGCCTTTGGGCAGCGATAGACTGGCAAAATAGGTGAAATCGGTGAAATTCGTGATGACAGGAGCGGGCGTGGCCCAGCTCGGAGGGCGGGGCGGCAGCGATACTATCGCTGGCCAACCAAGAGACTGCGATCGCCCCGTCTTCATGGTCTCATCTCCCGGCAATGAGGAGAAAGCGAAAAGAACAATCAGCCAGGCTCGGCTCTTCGACCGTACACAAACGAATACGCCGAGCTCATACGCGTGGCATAGTAGCTCAGGAGGTTATGCCTGTCCGGAAGCCGGTGCACAATTGAGCGCGGCTTCCGGGGTTCGCTCTGACCGCCTCCGCCAGCGGGGGCAGGTCTTCACGGACCGTGCGCCAGAGCACGTCGGGGTCGACGCCAAAGTAGCCATGAGCCACGACGTTGCGCATCCCGATCATGTCCTGCCAGGGGAGCTCCGGATAGGCGGCCCGGGCAGCAGCAGGCATTTGCCGGGCGCCCTCCCCGATGATCGCCAGGGCGCGCGTCATGGCGTACACTTTCTCCACGTCTCGCCGGAATGCGTCGGGGTCTATGCCGGCAACGAACTGCATGGCGTTCTTTGCTGCCGGCAGGATGTCCAGTAAATAGTCGCTAACGAAAGCGGATACGGACTCAGACCATCACCTTCTCGCCTCGGGGGCGGCCGCCTGTACTGGCGCGTCCCAGCACTGCCCAACAAGCGCTTCCACCCGGTGCCGCCACTTTGGCCGCCGGTTGGCCTGTGCTATGATACCCATTGCCCGCTCACCCAACCTCATCCCAGTCACAAAAGGGAGAACGACGATGTACGCCGAAGCTCAGGTTCGAGACGCAAAGGGAGAATGGCGACCCAGTCCTCTGCCCGTTGCCAGCCCCGTGTTCAACGGCCCCTGGAAGCCCAGTGTGATCCTCAAACACCTCTGGAATCTGATCTGGCCCTACAACCTGATCTATGCCGTGATAGCCTTCATCGTTTGGCTGTACCTGACGCCGAGTCTCGAAACCACGGCCCATTTTGGTGTTGGCTGGATAGCCTTCCTGTACCTCAGGAATGTGGTCTTGCTGACGCTCGTCGCGGGCGCGCTGCATCTCCGGTTGTATATCAAGCGGGCCCAAGGCCTGAGCTTCAAGTATTTGGACAAATGGCCGGCGACCCAGGATCGCAAATTCACTTTTGGCAACCAGACCCGCGATAACATCTTCTGGAGCCTGGGCAGCGGGTGCCTCATTTGGACCGGCTACGAGGCCCTGACCCTTTGGGCCTTCTCCAACCACGTGATTCCATATGTCGACATGCGCCAACATCCAATCTATGCAGTCCTTCTGACACTGGCCGTCGTCTACTTTCGCTACTTTCACTTCTACTTCACCCACCGCCTGACACACTGGAAACCGCTGTACAAGATCGCCCACTCCCTGCATCACAGAAATATCAACGTTGGCCCATGGTCCGGGCTCTCGATGCACCCCATCGAGCACCTCATCTATTTCTCGTGCGTTTTCTTCAACTGGATCGTTCCGTCGAGCCCCTTCCATGCCATCTTCAATCTCTTGCATGCCGCCATAAGCCCGGCAGTCGGGCACCTCGGTTTCCATCGCATGGCCGTCAGTGGCGACACGACGGTTCTTTCAGACAACTACTTCCATTATCTGCATCATCGCTTGTTCACCGTCAATTTCGGCGTGGAGGCGTTCCCGTTGGACTGGTGGTTCAAGACCCAGCATGACGGGTCGCCGGAAAGCCTGGCACGCATCCGGGGAAGGCTGCCCGCCTAGGTGTTGAAGCGCCGGAGCGCGAACAGACGAAGCAACGAATGTGCGGGGACGGCCGATCTGCTCGACGTGATCGTCGTGCCTGGGCCGCCTAGTGGAGATAGGGTTATGATCGCCGCCGGCATCTCGTGCCAATTTCACACGATCTTAACAGGTTTGTCGACCGGGCTTAACATCGTTCTGCTAGGTTAGCTTGGCGCGCGGCACAGCACCGGCTGCCCACAATCGTGGCCGTTTGCCTGGGCCGCCGCGCTCATGTCGCGCAGTGGCAAGGGTAGAGCCGACGTTGAGGCAAATCCCGGTTACAGCGGTCGGGGTGTCGAGGGCGGGCTGCTGACGCACGGACCGGCATGGCCTGCCCCGCGCGACGAAGCGATGAAGATCACTGGCCCAAGAACAGTGGTCTGGACCGCATCAGCAGGGTGTCGTGTGAGGCGATCTCATGCGCATCAGGCCCTGTCCCCACCGCGATCTTCAATCGGCAGTGAAGGAGCTTTTCGAGGGCATCCGCATGATCTCGTACGCCCCACAACTCCAACTGACAATCACCCGCCGGCTGGATCTCGAGCACCGCGCTTTGCTTGCCCAGGCGGCGCAATGCCACGTGGCCAACGGTCTGTGTGTGGCTGCGATCGAGGCTCTCGGCGATGCGCAGCAGGACGCTCAAGGTCGTCGCGGTCAGGCGGCTGCGTTTGTCGAGCAGGGCGTACTCGGGGTGCGACCTGTGGAGCCGCCGCTTGCGATGGTTCAAGGCGACGGTTGCCATCAGCGTGACCTCAGTCTGGTCGAAGCCCAACAGCTCCGAGTTGCGGATGAGGTAGTAGGTGTGCAGCTCGTGATCGGTGTAAGAGAGAAAAGAACCTATGTCGTGCAACAGGGCGACATAGCCCAATAGTTCGCGCGCCCGACCATTGGAGTTGAGCAGACCGGCGGCCGCGGCCGAATCGAACAGCGATAGCGCCAGGTTGGCTACATGCCGGGCGTGGGGCTCGTCGAAGCGGCAGTCGCGTGCTAACTGCAAGACACTTCTCTCGCGTACGGGCCCCCCATGCACCAGGTCGGCGTGATCTTCGCTGCGCGCTAGATAATCTACCAAGAGCCCCTCACGCAGGCCCCGATCGGCGATGACGTGCAGTTCGTCCAATCCCAGATCTTGCATAAGCGTCTCCAGGATGGCCGCGCCGGGGATGATGATGTCGGCGCGCTCGGGGTTGATGCCGGGGACTTGGCGGCGCTGCGCCAGCGGCATGGCGCACAACAGGCGGCGCACGCGCTGCAGATCGGCCAGCGATAGCCGGTCCTCGCGCTTGCGCTCTCGATCGTGCAAGACGCGCGAGGCGATGTCGGTGAGGTTCTCCACCGTGCCCGAACTGCCATACGCCAGATCAAGGCGCAGCGCGCGGACATGCTGCACGGCCCGGACGGCGGCATGCCGCACGTATCCCTGCAAAGCGGAGTAGCGTCCGTTGTCGATGGGGCCAACGTCGCCGGCGAGCATCGGCAGAGCGGCCAGGCGGATGGGGCCAAGCTTGAGGGAGTCGAGATAGCTGGGCTGCTCGGCGTCGCCCACGGCCAACTCGGTACTGCCGCCGCCGATGTCGATGAAGACGGCCTGCCGCCCGGCCAGATGCACCGCATTGGCGATCCCCAGGTAGATCAAGCGGGCTTCTTCGTGACCCGAGATGACAGCCACCTCAATCTGCGCCTCTCGCTGCAGCAAGCGGACAAAGTCGGCTTGATTCTCGGCCTCGCGCGTTGCCGAAGTCGCGATGGCGATGATCTCCTGGCTGCCGTGGGCGCGCGCCATTTCGGCGAATTTGCGGCAAACCCAGGCCGCGCGGCCCATCGCTTCGGGCTTGAGGTAGTTGTCGACGAACTCGTCTTCACCCAGCCGCACAACCTCCTTTTGCTGGCTCAGGACGGTGACCGAACCGTTGGCGTTCAGGCGCACCAGCAACAGTCGCACGGAGTTCGTGCCGATATCGAGGAAGGCCACCACGCGACCTTCCAGCGTTGCCTGCCATGCTTGCCAGGTATTACTACTCACCAGCATTGTTCGCCTTTCCCCGATGCGGACTCGGGCCTGCGTTCCTGCACTATCGGGCAAGCACCTTAAATGAGCATTAGCGGCCGGTTAAGGCCAGGTGAAGATCGCGATAAGAAGCGTTAATGCAAACTTGCGGGTTTGCGCTATATCTATTATCATAACCGCCGATTGTGGGCCCTTTCACCAGACTGTTGTCTCTGTCGCTGAGGGCGCGACAGAGAGAGGGAGATCAGAATGTCGAAGAAATCCCGTCAGGCGAAACAGGCGACTGGCCGGCCCATGGATGAGAGCGGCGCTTCGGAGGGTGCCGACATACCAACACTGTTACCGGTCACTATCACGAGAAAGGGGTATCGCAGTCAGTTGGCCGAGCTGCAGGTCCAGATGATGAAGCTGCAGGAATGGATCGTAGGCGAGCACCTGCGGGCGGTCGTGATCCTGGAAGGACTCGGGCCCGCCGGCAAGGGCTCATTGGCTAAGCAGATTGAGGGCGGGCTGCACGAAAAAACCTGTCGGGTGGTCACCCTCAAGCGCGATGGCAAGCGCGTGCGCAGGCAATGGCATTTCCAGCGCTACGTGGAACAATTCCCCCCGGCGGGGAATATGGTCATTCTGGACGGTAGTTGGTATCACGTGCCGGCGATGGAACGGGCACTGGGCGTCTGCGACCAGACCGAATTCGACGAGTATCTGCGCATGTGCGCCGATTTTGAGTGCACGGTCAGCTTGTCTGGTGTCCGCCTGCTTAAGTACTGGTTTGCTGCGGACGACGACAGACAGGAAGAACGCTTCCAGGCTCACATCGCGGACCTGCTCAAACGGAAGGACCTGCACCTGCCGGAGGCCCTCTACGAGCGCGTGACGGTCAGCCAGGTTCAGGAGGCGATCATGAAGGCTACGCATAGCGAGATCGCGCCCTGGACGGTGATCGACGCCACCGACAAGCGGCAGGCCCACCTTGATTGCCTGACCCATCTTCTGACGTTGGTGCCGGTAGCCGAGGCAGTTTGACGCGAGGTCGGACGCCCGGTGCCACCGTTCCGGCGGGGTGCCACGGGCTCTGCTGGGCGGCGGGCGTGGCTACCTGTCCCAGGCCTGGAGTTCGACCGCGCTGCCCTCGGGATCGGTCACGTAGCACCAGGTGACGCGCGTGCTGTCAGCCGTGGTCAGGCATCCTCTCCGCCGCCCTGCCCGAACTGGGACGAGAAGGTCTCGTAGTCCGAGAGCACGCGCACGACGGTGTCGTAGCGGAAGACGTTCCAGGAGCCGCGCTGCCTGTCCTGGTACACGGGAGCCTCGGCGCGCATCTGCGCGTACCACAGAAATGGATCGAGGCCCTGAACCGAAGTGATTCTCTAACGCTCCAGCCAGCCGGCCATCCGGTCATTGGACAACCCATGGTACAATCGTGAGACTATTGTGTCTAGTCTCGGATCATGGAGTGAGCCTAATGGAGAGCAGGGTTCTGTCACAGTTGCGCGAGAGTGTGCTGCAGAAGCGCGATCGACTGTTGGAATGGCGAAGAACGACAAGGCCCTCTGAGAGAAGCCTGCGCCTGGGGCCGGCCGGTGAAGGCGCGCTGCGACGCCATCTCGAGGTTCTCGACAGCACGGCAGAGGCGGCGGACGCCCAGTCGTTGGGCATCTGCGAGGTGTGCCACGAGCACGTGGAAGACCGGCTGCTCGAACTGGATTACACCGCTTGCGTCTGCCTCGAGCATCTGTCTGCCGACCAGATGCGGAGCCTGGAGACCGAACTCGAGCTCGCGCAGTCTGTCCAGCGGTCCTTCCTGCCGAGGTCCGTGCCGGAGTCGCGCTATCTGCAGACGGCGGCCTTCAGCCGTCCGGCGCAGATCGTGGGCGGTGACTACTTCGGGTTCTACTCACTGGAGAATGGCTCCGAGGGGGTGGCGATCGCGGATGTGGCCGGCCACGGCGTCTCGGCCAGCATGCACGTGGCCGGCATGCACGCTCTGCTGCAGTCGTTGGTGCCGGCCAACACGTCGCCGGCTGCTGTGCTGGAGCAGGTACACCGGCTGTTCGTTCACAACGTCAGCTACACTATGTTCGTGACGGCGTTCCTGGCCGCCTACGACCCAAGAACCCGGACGCTTACCTACTGCAACGCGGGGCACAATCCGCCTCTGCTGATCACGGATGGGGGATCAGGCCAGGCACCCGTGTTACGGGAGCTCCGGCCGACCTCGCCGGCAGTCGGCCTGGTGGAGGGCGCCTGGTTCGACGATGCGAAGGTGCAGGTGAAAGCGGGGGATCTGCTGGTGCTGTACACCGACGGCGTTAGCGAGGCCACCGGTGAGGCGGACGAGGAGCTTGGGGAAGAGAGGCTTGCGCGCGTGGCGCAAGAGCACTTGCACGAGCCGGCGGTCGAGATCCTGCAGGCGCTGCGAGGGGCGCTGGAGCGCCATCTCGACGGGCGTCCCGCCGCTGACGACACCACTATTGTGGTCCAGAAGATCCTGGATCCAGAGCTGCAAGGCATCGGAGACGCAGCGGGCCGGGTTGATGGCAGCGTGGCCTCCTGAAAGCTGTCTCGGCCAATCGTTCACGGCCGGCCTCCCTTGCCCATCGTACTGATCATGGTCTGCCGGCGGCGCCGCCGATTGCATGGCGGCGCCGTTCGGTCTATCTGCTCGTGAAGCTGAGTTCATGCTCGACGACGCTGGGCCAACTGTGTTTGCGGCACGAAGGCCGGAGACGAGGCTCCGGAACGGGCGGCGACCTGACCGGCGATATATGCGGCGTCTCTGCCGACACCGTGTATCATGCTCGACGACACTGAAGTCTGGAAATGCAGACCGACGAAGTACACTCCCGGTACGGAGCGCACCACCCCCCGCTCGTGGAGCGGCTCGTGCTCTCCCAATCCGGGGAGATCGATCCATGAGAAGCCAGGCTCGAATCCGGTGCACCAGATCACGTTGGCAACTTCGAGCACCCGGCCGTCCTCCAGCACCGGCAGCCCGTCCCGCTGGCTAACGGTGCGCGGCACGCGTTGGACACCTGCCTTCGCCAGTTGACGGTTCTTGACTCGAATCAGTGCCAAACCATGCCCATCTGCTTTTGCCCGAGCCCTGCGTCCGATCGGGGTCGAGACTGACAGGACCCGGTGAAAGAGAACCCGCAGCACCAGCCGGTCCAGGATCAACTGCCCCGCGCGGCCGTCTACTCGGAATGGGATCTGGCCGGTGTCCCTGCCTGACAGCCAGGTGCGGTGGTGGCGCACGGTTTCGATGGCGATCTCGGCCCCTGAGTTACCCGCCCCGACGATCAGCACGTCGCCCTTTTGCAATTGGGATGGCCCGCGGTATGCGCTGGAATGAAATTGCACGATGGTAGGATCTAGCTGCGGCGCGAATGGCGGCACGCGGGGGGTCTGATAGTCGGCCATGGCGACGACTACGTTGTCGGCCTCCAGCTGTAGATCGCCGGCGTTCAGCACGAACCGGCCCGCCTGCTTCGTGAGGCGATCGACGTGGACGCCCGTCGCGACCGACAGCTTGAAGTGCCTGGCGTACGCTTCCAGGTAGTCGGCCATCTCGTCCTTGGTCGGGAACGTGTTGCCCGGCGCGGGGAACGGCATTCCCACCAGGCTATCGAACTTCGCCTGCGTGAACAAGCGGAGTGAATCCCAGCGCTTACGCCAAGAATCGCCAATGCGCTCCCCAGCATCCACGATGAGGTAATCGCGTTTCTGCCTGGCCAAATAGTAGCCGACGGAGAGACCCGCCTGGCCGGCACCGATGACAATGGTATCGTACCTGGACTGCATATCGAGCCTCCTTCTACTTTATTGCCTGGTCATTTGTTGCCTGCTCAGGACAAACTGCATACTCACGTATACCGGCAATATACGACAAAGCCGGGACGCGGTCATGCCCCCTTAGGGGAATGCGGATGGGGTATTTCGCGGTGAGGATGGGCGGGGTTGCTTGTCTCGAAATGACTGCTAGGTGAGCAAGCCGAGTTCTCTGGCCCTTGCGGCGGCCTCAATGCGGTTGCGGACGCCTAACTTGCCGTAGATACTGGCCGTGTGCTTCTTGACGGTTTCCGGCGAGACTACCAGTCGCTCGGCTATCTCCGGGTTAGTTAGGCCGGCGGCGATCAGCGCCAGGATCTCCTGCTCTCGGGGGGTCAGGGGTTCTGGCAGCACGCTCTGGCGAACAGACGAGAGATCGGCGCCGAAGCAGGCCAGCAGCCCGTCGACGTAATCGCCCATGACGGCGCGGGAGCGGGCTTCCTGCAGCAGCCGGGCCATCGGCAAGCCGAGGTCGACGAACAGGCGCACGTAACCTTCAGGCTCGGCAAGACGCAAGGCACGCTCCAGGGCGGTCATGGCGGTCGCCTGGTCGCCGAGCCTCCAGCTCGCGAGTGCTTGCAGCGCCAGCGCCTCGATTGTCAGGCCCTTCCTGCCCTCCCGATCGGCTGCCCCAATCAAGCGTTTGAGGTATTGCGTCGCCCGGTCGACGGAAGTCGTATCGCCGTTCGAGATCAGCACGCGCGCGGCTTGCAGCCGGTCGGCTTCGTCTTCTGGTGGCCCATCGGGCAACCCGGCTTGCAGCGTCTCGCCTGCCCAATCCAGCGCCATCCGCAGCCTGCCCTGCCTCAACCACAACTCGACCTGCAAACGCCAGAAGCGGCTCGTCCAGTCCGGGAACGAAGATCCTTCTACCAGCGGCCGGATACGCTCCAACCAGGCATCGGCCGTCTGGACATCCCCCTCCGCCAGGGCAATGCGGGCGGCGACCAGGTAGCCCGCGAGACGCGCCCGCACGTCCCCGCCCAACTCGGCGTGTTCGAGGCCGCGCAGCACGTGCTCGCGGGCCTCGGCCAGCCGGTTCCGTTCGTAGAGGATCTCACCCAGGCGCACGTAGACCCAGCCGATCACGGGCAGTGGATAGCTGCCCCAGAAGGATCGGTCCTGGATGATAGCCAGGGCTGTATGCCAATGAGCATCGGCATCTCGCAGGCTGCCCTGCATAAGGGCGAGATCGGCCAGCGCGCCCGACACGTGCACCATGTGAACGCGATGGGCAGGCGACCTGGTGAAGCCAAGCACCTTGAGGTAAGATTCTTTCGCTTCCTCCCAACGCCCCGTGCGTCGATAGGTGTCACCAAGCGCGGCATAAATGCCGGGTCGAAAGCCGGTATCTTCCTCGGGCAAATCGTCGAGCGCGCGGGCAGCGTAAATCAACGCCTGTGAGAGATTGCTTGCACTGCAGGCGGCCATGCAGCGAATGGCGGCCACGCGGGCGAGCTGCTGTCGCACATCCTGGTTCCCGGCGCGATCACTCGCCGGGACGTCTGCCTCTGCCAGCTTCAGCTCCACTTCGTCGAGGGAGCGCATGGCGGCCTCGAAGGAACCGAGGAAGAACAAGCAAGCTGCGCGGGCCAGGCCGAGAACGGGGTAAGGGCCGTACCATTCTTCGGGAAGGGCGTCGACCCAGCCTTGCACCACTTTGAGCTCCCCTGCCGCCAGTTTCGAGTTGAAATACTCGGACATAATTGTGGCCACAAGTGCAGCATCGGCGCCGGCCAAGGCGTGCCGAAAGGCCTGCTCCGGAAGGTGGTGGTCCAGGAACCAGCGGGCTGCCCGGCTGTGAAGGCCATTCACCTCATCCGGCAGCCGTTTCTGCAATTCGGCCTGCAGGAACTGGGCAAAGAGGCTGTGATAGCGAAACCGCTCTCGCCGGTCATCCAGGGGGACGACGAACAGGTTCTCTCGTTCGAGCGCCTCCAGCATCGCCTGCCCGTCGGGCTGGCCGGTCACCGCCTCGCAAAGCGGGCCAAACAGGCGATCGAGCAGGCTTGTCTTCAGAAGGAAGTCCTGCACGCCGGCCGGCAGCCGGTCGAGCACATCTTCGGCCAGGTAGTCGGCGATGAAACGCTGCCTGCCGCTGGCCAACGGCAGGGCCTGCCGGCCACTCGGACGGCTGCGCAGGCCGAGCGCCGCTAACTGCAGGGCGGCGGCCCAGCCTTCGGTGGCGGCGTGCAACGATGAAGCATCCTCGGTCGAGAGATCGAGATCCGCGGACCGGGTCAGGAAATCGGCGCTTTCCTCCGGGGTGAAGCGAAGATCGCCGGAGCGCAGCTCCAAGAGCTGTCCCCGCGCCCGGTAGCGGGCCAAAGGCAGTGGGGGCTCGGCACGCCCCGCCAGGACGAAATGGAGCATTGGCGGCAGGTGGTCAAGAAGGAAAGTCAGTGCCTCGTGCACGGCAGGGTTCTGTATCTGATCGTAATCGTCGAGCACGAATGCAAGGTGATCCGGCAGATGGGTTCCGGCGTTGAGGAAGGCCGACAAGGCTCCCTGGATGTCAGGCGCCTGGGATATCAACAACATACCGACCGGGGCATTGACAATATCCGGCTGAACTGCCTGCCAGGCCAGCAACAAGTAGCGGAGAAACCGCTCTACATCATTCTCTTCCTCGGAAACGGACAGCCATGCAACGGGCAGACCGGCCGTGCGCGCCCAGTCGGCGAGGAGGGTGCTCTTCCCGTAGCCGGCCGGCGCTGAGAGAAGCACGAGCCTGTGCCGGCTGACGGCATGCTCGAGCACGCTTGTCAGCCGGGCGCGCGAGATCGTGTTTTGCGATCCAACCGGGATATGGTACTCGCTTTCCAGGATAATGTTCGCCATTAGCGCCCTCGGCAGCCAGCGGTCGACCGGAACCCGACAGAACTGCAGCCGGGTTCTTCCCAGATCATAGGGGCCTGGTTGGTGCCGGGGACTGTAACTTCGGTTACCTTTGTTTCGCTGCCGGCGAGCCGCATCCGGCCCGGGCACGTGCTGCTCAGGGCGGTGTTCTGTGCCGTGACGCTAGGCAGGCTCGAAGCGGATCGGCACGTGGCGCAGGCCGTAGACGATCGTGCTCGTCAGCCTCTCCAGCGGGGTGACCCCGGCGCGCGCCACCAAAGAGAACCGGTCGAGCATGGCGTTGAGCGCGAGGCGGGCCTCGAGCCGCGCCAGCGGCGCGCCCAGGCAGAAATGGATGCCGTGGCCGAATGCGATGTGGCGGTTTGGCCGGCGGTCGACGACGAACCGCTCGGGATCGGCGAACTGGCTCTCGTCGTGGTTAGCCGAGCCGATCCAGGCCACCATGAAGGAGCCGGCCGGGATGGCAAGGCCGTCCAGCTTGGTCGGCCGGCGGCTCACCCGGTACATCGACTGCACGGGCGAGCGGAAGCGCAGCACCTCCTCGATGGCCGGCACCAATAGCGAGCGATCGGCCCGCAGCCGGGCCCATACGTCCGGGTGTTCGGTCAGCACGAGCAGCGCGTTGCCGAGGAGGTTGGTGGTGGTCTCGTTGCCGGCCACCAGCAACAGGCTGCCGAATCCCAACAACTCCTGCATGCTCAGGTGCTGGCCGTCGATCTCGGCGCGCAGCAGGCCGCTGATCAGGTCGGCGCCGGGCTCCCGGCGGCGCTGTTCGATCAACCCCCGGAAGTAGCCGGCCATCTCGCGGCCGGCGGAATCGTAGTCGTGCGCCATCTGGCCCCCGGCCGCGGTCGAGACGATGGCGTCTGACCAGGCTTTGAAGCGCGCCCGGTCGGCAGACGGCACCCCGAGCAGTTCGGCGATCACGATGACCGGCAGTGGGTCGCCGAAATCCTTGATCACGTCGAGCGTGCCCTGCGCCATCACCCGATCGAGCAATTCGTCGACGATGGCGGAAATGCGCGGGGCCAGCGCTTCGACGGCGCGCGGGGTGAAAGCCTGGGTGACGAGGTTCCGCAGCTGGCGGTGCCGCGGTGGATCGGTGCTGATCAGGCTCGCGGCGAAGGGCTGGCCGGCGTCCTCTCCGCCGCCCTGCCCGAACTGCGACGAGAAGGTCTCGTAGTCCGACAGCACGCGGACCACGGTGTCGTAGCGGAACACGTTCCATGAGCCGCGCTGCCTGTCTTGAAAGACGGGCGAGGTGGCCCGCATCTGCGCGTACCACGGAAATGGATCGAGGCTCTGAACTGGAGTAATTGCCTGCAATAGATATCCCTCCTTCCCGGGGATTACCGGTTGATGTCCCTGAAGGTACTCTACTACGCCCGGCGTCCTGGCGTCGGGCGGCCGTCTTCCCATCGGCGCCAAACATGTGCGCACCTGGACGGCGCTCTCCGACGGGGCGGATCTTTCAGGGCGGCCCTTTCATGGCTGGGAAAGGCCAGCGACGGCCGGCGGGGCTCTGGACCGCCGGGGGGCGCTGCGCCGTCGGTGTCCTCAAAAAGGGCCCAGTTCTGAGGGTTCACGTCGGCGTCCGGCTGCAGGCCGGACCTACGGGAATGGGCACAACGAGAGAGTGCGATCGGGGCCTTTCCGCTGCCTGCTCGGTCCGGCTCAGGCGACCCTGACGGCCAGGAAGGCGAGCCGGGTCTCGGCTTCGATGCCGCGGGACGCGCCCGAGGGCGCGATGATGGTCGTGCCGTCGCCCACGGGGAGGCGTTCGCCATCGATCACCATCCAGCCGCTGCCCTCCAGGAAATGATAGACTCCAAGCCCTTCAGGATGCGGCGGGATCTGCTGGCCTGCTTCCAGGCCGGCCATCACAGCTTTGACTTTCTGATCCTCGAGCAGCACCGTAGGCCGCGGTCCGTCATCTGAGAAGACCACCTCGGCATGCCAGTCGGGGAAGAATGGTGTTTGAGCCATCCGGCGCTCCTTTATCGGCCGGGCGTTACGGCCCGACCCCTCAACTCGTCGTCTGCCGGGCGCGCGCCACCTGGACGCTGCGCGCGGCGACCAACATGAACAACAGCACGGCGATAACGTTGAGCATCCCGCCCCACCGGCGCACGGCCGGCCAGCCGAGCAGGTCGGCCGCCACGCGGATCAGCAGCGATACTTCCAACACGGCCCAGGGCGCGTAGAAGAGCCACCCGTACTGCATCTGGATCCTCAGCACGGCGGGCAGGATGATCGGCGCGTGCCCGAAGATCATGCCGAACACAAAGCCCAGGAAAATGGTATGCAACACGGCATCATACTGCGGCCCGGCCGGCCGGGGACCGATAATCAGCGCCAAGACACCGCTCAGGGCCAGCCAGGCATACCCGGAGAGCATGCAGACGGCGATATAGCGTGGCAGCCCCTTCTGGCGCACCGTCCGGCGGGCGATGTCATAGCGTGACAGCCACAGCGCGAGGGCCAGCATACCCGCGCCTGCCAATCTCACGCCGGCAGCGGGGACAAGGATCGTCACAACCAGCCCGGCGAGAAACAGGGTGCCCGCGGCGAGGAAGAGCGCTTCTCCGGCCGCCGACAGCCGGCGCAGCCGGCTCAGCTCCAAGCGCTCGCCCACGATGGTCAGGACAAGGAAGCCGGCCCACCAATAGACGACGAGATAGAACGGCTGGCCGGCCAACACCAGGATGTTGCCGGCCAACCAGGCAGCGGCGCCGACCAGCATGGTGACGTTGAACAGGGCGGGCTGGCGGCGCACGATGAGGGCGAAGACGGCGATCAGCCCGATGCTGCTGAGGGCCACGAGTGAGAAGCTGACTGCGAGAGGCAGCCCGAGCATGAGCGCCAGAGCACCCAGGCCGGCCAGGAGCGGCGGCGCATAGGTCCATGCCCGTCCGAGGGCCACCGATCGTTCCAGGCTGATCAGCGTGCCGAGGAAGCCGGCGACCATCAACGGGCCATGTTCGCCGGCCGGGGCAATCGACAGCAGAGGCAAGGCCCACCCCAGGCGCTGCAAGCCGGCCCACATCGCCGTCAGGAGGGCCAGCACCGAAACGGCCAGAAGCGGAAAACGGATGCGCTGGGTGGCGCTCAAGGCGTGACCTCGAGGACGCCTACCGCCCCGATCTGCATATCCCGCATGCTGTGATCGACAACGGGATACTTGCCGGGCTGAGGGAAGACGATGTCGAACACGACACCCTGCCCGGGCGCGATCGGGTAGGTCGAAACCCCAGTCAGAGCGTGCGCAGCGTCGCCATCAGGGTAGACCGTCTCGAATATGCCTCCGATGACGTGGAAGGCACTGGATAGGTTCGGACCGGCATCAACCACGTAGAGCCGGACGCGCTGGCCGGCTTTGGCGGCGAGGGGGCGGTCCTTGTACTGGAAGGCTTTGCCATTGAACACGACCTCGTCAGGCGTGGCTGCGAGCATCTTGTTGTAGTCGCCGGCCATCAGCTTGTCCTCCACCTGTCGAGTGTACCATTCGCTCTGCACCAGCACGTAGCTTACGTCGGCCGGTGGCAAGCCCGGATCCGGGTCCACCACCAGCGCGCCATACATGCCGTCAGCCATGTGCAGCAGCACCGGCGGCGTGCCGCAGTGATAGATGAAGACGCCCGCAACGCTGGCCACGAACGAGAACTGCAGCGATTCGCCTGGGTTGATGCTCTTGTAGGCCACGTCGGGTGGCACTTGGGCGGCATGGAAGTCGATCGAGTGCTGCATGTTACCCTGGTTTACGAAGGTGACGTTGACCGTCTGTCCCTGGCGGACGTGGAACACGGGTCCCGGGACTGAGCCGTCGAAGGTCCAGGCCTGGTACTGCACTCCATTGGCGATCTCCACGTTCGTATCGGTGGACGCGATAGTGAATGAGACCGCGTCCCCTGTGCCGAGCAGCGGCGGCAGGATGGCATCCCGTGCCGCCCCAGGCTCATTGGCGGCCAGTTGTAGTGGCGAGACTGCAGCAGCGGCGTTGTCCGCCGTGGCGGGGGCCGCACTGAGCGTGCTCCCCAGCGAGCCGAAGAACAAGACGAGCGCCACGGCGATGCCAAGGACCGCGAAGCCCTGTTCGCGCCAGGGCAGGCGGGGTGGACTAGGCCGCTGCAGCGCGCCGGGCGCCCACTCCGCCAATGCGGTCCAGGCCGGCCAGCGTCGCTCCAGGTAGTAATCGACGGTGTAAGGATTCCGGCCGAGGATGCGCTCGAAGATGATCAGCGCGATGAACACGAGCACGTAGACGAGCGCCGGACCGAGGTTGGATGCGCCCGCAGCATACGGGCCTCCAAATCCGCCGGCAGTGGACCAGATCAGCAGGCTGAACAAAGCGCCGCCGAGGTAGATCCACTTCCGGGCCAGACCGAAGAGCAGGCCGATGGCGATGAGCGTTTCGACGATGCGTGTGGTCCAGACGAAAAGAGCGGCGGCCGGCGTGATCAGCGAGAGCCAGAAGGTAAACCAGGGTTGCAGCCAGGTCGGCTGCCCATGCGCAGCGTTCTGCAAATAGCCAACGTAGTTGACGGCGAAAGAGCCGCGCCAGGTGAGGAAGGCCGCTATCGCCCACAGGATGCCGAAAGCAGCGCGCAGGCCGGCGGTGGCCGGCAGGGACCAGGCCCTGTTGCGCTCCTCGACGGATGTCTCCACTATCCCCATGAATTCACCTCGCCTCCTTGGCAATGCGTACTCGCCAGGTTACCGGCCCTTGCTCGAGGTAATCCCAGGCGAACTCGCCGCTTCGCTCGGCCTGAAACTGATAGTAGAGCGGCTTCGGGTCGTGGTCGTTGACCAGGATGAAGCTTTGGCCGGGCTCCAATCCCTCGAAAGCGCCGAAGATCAGCGGGTGACGTTGCGCCGGGGCGACCGATCGCACGTCCACCGTCTTTTCTGTTGCATCTGCAGTCATTCTTCACCTCCAAAGATTCAATGCGTTATCCATTGTTCGAACCGGACTCGATAATGACCTGATATGGCAAGGCGATCGCAGCCACCGGGCAAGTGGTTTCGCACGCGGCCGTGTACGTGCAGGCTTCAGGATTCACGACCGCGGCTTTCTCACCGCGCAACCCCAGCGCGCCTGTCGGGCAGGCTGCGAGACAATCGCCGCAGCCGGTGCAGATGGCCGAATCGATCAAGGGAAGCCAGATTTCTCGCTCCATTTGTACCTTCAGTTCCTCACGGTGTTCCCAGGCGGCAAGCGCCAACCAATCCTGCGGCCTATGTTACGAGGTCAACAAGCAGTTGTCCTTGATCCAGATCAAGTCGGGAGCACTATAGCATGGCGATGTCGCGCAAGAGGTCCAGTCGAACAATCACGATCCGGTGCCGGTCGAACCGAATTGCGCCTACCTGTTCGAGCACGCGCAGCGCCCGACTGATCGATTCGGGCGTGGTTGCCAGATGCGTGGCGATGGTGGCACGTGTGACGGCGGGGGTGGCCAGGGCGGGGTTCTCTGCTTGCTGCAGGAGAAAGTGGGCCAGGCGTGCCGTTACCGATCGCAGAGCCAGGTCCTCGATCTGCAGCACCAGATGACGGATACGGATCGTGAGTGCCTGGATCACTCCCAGGGCGAGCGAGTGGTCTCTCAGCAGCGCTTCTTGCAGAGCGGCCCCGGGGATGACCCAGGCGGTCACGGCGCTGAGGGCAGCCGTGCTGGCCGGATTAGGAAGATTGTCGATGGCAGCGATGTCGTTGAAGGCGTCTCCGCGCCCGAGCAGGTGCATGATGTGCTCTCGCCCATCGGCAGCCAGCTTGAACACTTTCACCGTGCCAGTTTCGACGATCCAGAGTCCGGCGGAGGGTTCGCCCTCGAGGAAGATTATCTGGCCGGGATCAAAGCTGCGACGCAGGGTCTGCCGGGCGAGGGCGCTCAACTCTGGCCCGGACAGGGCCGAAAAGTAGGGCACGGATTGAAGGAGATCCTCGATGGAGATGTTCAAGATAGGCAGCTCCGGCATTGGCGTCTCGTGGGCGCTTCTCCTGGCGCAACGCTTGCCTCATACCACAGGAATGCCTGCCGGTCAGAGATGGCGGTTACGTATATTGGCTCTTGACAAGCGCTGCCTGGCAAGAGCATGTTAGTAATAGCTATGAGGCAAATCATAGTAATGCCAGCATCCAGCGGAGGACACCCATGAAGCACATTCGTTCTCACCGATCGTTGGGACTGGCGGTCATGCTCGTCATGACCATGCTCGCTGCCACCACGGCCGGCGCCGCCGGCGGTGATACCCTGGTCAACGTTGGCAGCCCCTCCTCGCCGTTCTCGCAGAACAAGCAGAACGAGCCTTCTCTGGCCGTCGATGCAAACCACCCGAATATCCTCGCGGCCGGCGCGAACGACAACATTGACATGGAGGCGTGCAATGCGGGTGACGACACGACCTGCCCATTCACACCCGGCGTGGGCGTCTCCGGCGTCTACTTCTCCATGGACAGCGGCGCGACCTGGACGAAGCCAACGTACCAGGGCCTGACGGGCCGTAACTGCCTCGGCGTGTTAGGCAACGACGACCCTGGCTGCACGCCGCAGGTTGGTGACATCGGCACGCTGCCCAAGTACTACGAGAATGGGCTGGTCTCTGGCGGTGACCCGGCGCTCGCTTTCGGGCCCAAACCGGATGCGGAGGGCCACTTCAGCTGGGACAACGGTTCTCGGCTGTACTACGGAAACCTCAGCTCAAACCTCTCAGACGCGGGCGGAGAGGAGAGCTTCAGGGGCTTTGAGGCGATCGCCGTTTCGCGGACCGACGACGTGGAAGCTGCCGCGGCCGGCGATGCGGAGGCCTGGATGGATCCCGTGATCGTCTCCAGGCAGTCGGCGACGACGTTCAGCGACAAGGAGCAGCTCTGGGCCGATAACGCCTCCAGCAGCCCATTCTTCGGCAACGTCTACTTTTGCTGGGCTTCCTTCCGCAGCCTGAGCAGGGGTCATGCCTTGCCCCAGCCATTGATGGTTGCCACCTCGTCGGATGGTGGCGATAGCTGGCGCCTCAAGCAGGTCACACCGGCCAGTAACAATCCCTTCAACCCTCAGCAGGGATTCGGGCGTTCCGGCTGCACCGTCCGCACCGACAGCCAGGGCGTGGTGTACGTTTTTGCCAACCAGTTCGCCGTCGGTACCCCGGGGCAGGGTTCTCACATCATGGTAAAGTCCCTCGACGGTGGCAAGACCTGGACCCGGCCGGCGAACATCGGCCAGGCAGTCGACGCCTGCTTCTCGGTTCAGTTTGACGGCACGGGGTATCGCTGCGTGATGGACGGCGTGGCCGGCGCACGCGACGATCTTTCGTCGGCTCCGAGCGTGGACATCGCGAACGGAGCGCCGACCGGAGCCGGGGCGACCAACGAGATAGTTCGCACCTGGGTGGATGGACGCAACGGGGTGAACGGCGTGCCTGTTTTCGTCAGTTACTCGACCGACGGTGGGAGCACCTGGTCGGCGCCGGCAGACCAGTCGGGCAGCGATCGCGGTTATTACTCCGCCGTCGCCATTTCTCCCACGGGGAGCGATGCCTACCTGGTGTATAACGCCTTCACCACACCGTTCCGCGACGATACGACGAGCCCGCGCGGGCTGGTCGGCGTCGTGAAACATGCCGACATCGGCAGCGACGGCGCGCCCGGCGCCTGGACGGAGTTGAACCGCGGCGCAGTTGGTGACCCGCGCGGGTCCGCCCAGAACAACCTGTGGTTGGAGTTCCTGGGGGATTACGTCTACGCGGTGGCAACGCCAGACTACGGCGCAGCGGTCTGGAACGATACCCGGGACGCGGCTGACTGCCCGGCGATCGACGCCTGGCGCGCGGCGGCCCAGGACGCTGTGGCCAACGGGACGGCTGTGCCGGCAAAGCCTGCGCCTCAGCAGGACTGTCCGGCAACCTTCGGCAACTCGGACATCTTTGGCGGATCGTATCCCGATCCCACACCCTGATCGAGAGGTCGCGCCGGGGCGCAGCCGGCACGTTGCAAACGTGCCCTACGTCGGCCCTTCGGATGGGATGCGACCGGCGTAGGTCCGGCATCGTGCCGGACGTCGCTTGCCCTTCGGATGGGATTCGCCCGGCCGGCGGCCGGATGACATCTGCCGGCGGGCGAGAGGTCGCGCCGGGGCGAAGCCGGCACGTTGCAAACGTGCCCTACGTCGGCCTAGCGCGCGGCTGCGCCCAGCATGGCCACGAACGTGTTCAGGTCTGCTCCGTAGGGTACCGTGAGGCGGGGCATCTGCAAGAGGTTGTCGCCGGTGTCGAGCAGCCCGTCCTCGATGGTCAGAGCGGCGCGATACCCGGCCGCTTCGGTCTGCACGATCACGTTGTCGTCGTACATGCCGAAAGGATAAGCCAGGACCTGGACGGGCTCGGCGACGTGCTCCTCGAGCAACGCCTTCGAGTTCTGGAGCTCCCAGGTCAGCGTCTCGGCATCCAGCGTATTCAGATACGGATGGGTCATCGTGTGACTGCCTATCTCCATGCCCACCTGGCTCATCCACTCGATCTCCCCCCAGCTCATGACCGCATCTGCAGGCACTGGCCCGACAGAGCCGGCGATGATGAAGAAACTGGCGATCATGCCGTACTTCTGCAGAACGGGGAGGGCGCTGTCAAAGCAGTCGACCCAACCGTCGTCGAAGGTGATAACCACGGGCTTGCTGGGCAGCATCTTGCGCCCGTCGAAGGCAGCCAGCAGGTCCGCGATCTTGACGGTGTGAAAGCCATTGTATGCCAGGTAAGCCATCTGCTCGTCAAAGGCCTCCGGCGTGACGGTGGTATTATACCAGTCGCTGCCCGCGTCTGCGCTCAGCGTGTCGATATGGTGGTAAAGCAGGATGGGCACCACCACGTTGTCGATCGGCACCGGTACCTTGGTGGCTTCGACTGCGCCTGGCGGCAGCAGCAGGCGTTGGCCAACGTAGATCTCGTCGGCGTTGCCGATGTGATTGAGGCTGATCAGGGTCGATTCGCTCACCCCAAAGCGTTCGGCGATGGCCCCGAGGGCGTCGCCGAACGTCACCTCGTAGTAGTTGTTGTTGACTGGCTCCGGGGTGCGCGCGGCAGCCGTCGGGTGCCCGGTCGGGACGGCTGCCTTCGCCGAAGCGTCTTTCTGGGCGCGGCTGCCGCATGAAGTCAAGAGGGCGGCGAGGCAGAGGCACGCCGCAATCCGCTGCAGCGACCGAACAGATTGCATGATTTCACTCCACCATTGCTCGTAGCCGAGCGCGGCGGCCCGGGCCGAAGGAACACGCGTGCCTGGGCGACAAGCGCCGCGCTGTGCCGGATGAAAGGCGCCCGCATGGGGTGGCGCACGGTGCTAATTTGTCGGATGTGAGGTATTATAGCACCGATGAAGCAAATCAGCGCGCCGACATACCGCCGGGCAATGCCACGGCACGCCGAACATGGCGAGTCGGGCCGGGCATTGGCGTTGCGGTTGGGGCTGCTGCTGGTTCTGTTGGCCGCCGCGGCCTGCGGGCCGGCAACCATACATCCCAAAGGAGCCAACCCGTGAAACACCCCTATCGTCTGCTCGTACTGATCCTGTTGTTCGCCGTGATCGTCGGGGCTGTGCCGGTCAGTGCCTCCGACGGTCCCACTCCTGACCGCGCACCACGCATCGCCATCCTGGGCGCCTATGCCCCCGAATGGTCTTACCTGCTGGCGGATATTCAGCATCCGCGCACCGTCGACGTGAACGGCATGCAAGTGGTGCTCGGCGACCTGCGGGGCAGGAAGGTCTTGGCCGCCCTGACCGGCGTTTCGATGGTAAACGCCGCCATGTCCACCACCCAGATCCTGGAACGTTTCAACGTGACGCGCATCATCATGCTGGGCGTGTCGGGCGGGGTGGACGCCAACCCGGCTGACGTCGCCGTGCCCGCCGAGTGGATGCAGTGGCTGGAAACCCATTGGGCGCACCAGAATCCCGACGGCACGTGGAACATGGCCGGTGAGGACGAGAAGTGCAGCTATGGCGAGTTCACGGCCTATCCCCCGATGTTCGTCTGCCGGGTCAGCGTCACCAGCGTGAATGCTCCTTTGGGCCAGCGGGTGCCGATGTTCAAATTCCAGACCGACCCGCAGATGCTGGCGATTGCCGCACAGGTGGGGAGCGAGGTGCAGCTGCAGCAGTGTGCCAACGACCCGACAGGCGTGGAGCATTGCATTCAGACGCAGCCCAAGGTGGTCGTCGGGCGCTCCGGCGTCTCCGGCCCTGCCTTTGTGGATGATCCTGTCCTGCGCGCGTGGATCGCGACCAATCCTTCATTTGATAGCCCGACCGTGCTTGACATGGAGACGGCGGCAGTTTACCAGGTTGCCTTCAATTACGGCGTACCGGTGATTGCCATCCGCCCGCCCTCGGACCTGGCCGGAGCCAGCCCGTCGAACGAGTGGCCCGATTTCCAGTGGGTGGCGGCCAAGAACGGCACCCTGTTCCTGTATCCCTTTATTGATGCCCTGCCAAAGTAAGGCGCCGGCGTGACCGCGCCCGGCAGGTGCGCGGGCCGGCAGAGGGCGTGGCGCCCCTAATAATTTGGCCGGCTAACCGGCATGCGTGCCCGAGGCCAGACGTCCGGTGGATCAGGTCACGGAATGGGGTGGGGCCGGCGGACTGGCCCTGCCCCTCCGACCCAGTCGGAGGGGCAGTTTGTATTGACAGATATCAGCAGATTATGATAGAAGGTCCTCGACGGCATTGCTCGCCGGGCGGTGCGGGAAACGCCAGCCGCTGAGGCCGGGAGCAGCGACCGCCCACGGTGGCGCCAATGGACTACCTGGACTTTGACCTTCAGATCGAGCGCGCGGGCCAGGGTTACCGGGCGCGTGTGATTGATTCGCCGGCCGGTCAGGCGGCGAACGATTTCGAGCTACCGTTTTCGGACCTGGAACTGGAAAACCTCATACTGCGCATGAGCCGGTCGCCGCGCGGAGTGCGACGGCTGGGCACTCCCGAGACGGAAGCGGTGCGCAGCTTCGGGGGGCGCCTTTTCGAGGCGGTCTTCGCAGGCGAGGTACGCGGCGCCCTGCGCAGCAGCCTGGATGCAGCGGCCGAGGCAGGGCGCGGGCTGCGCTTGCGGCTCCATCTGACGGAAGCGCCTGAACTGGTGGACCTGCCCTGGGAGTACCTCTACAGCCCTGCTCTGAACCGCTACTTCGCGCTCAGCAACACGACACCCGTGGTGCGCTACCTGGACCTGCCTGAGCGCATCCCACCGTTGATTGTTCAACCCCCGCTGCGTCTGTTGGCGATGATCGCCAGCCCGCGCGATGCGCCGCCTCTCGACGTCGAGCTGGAGTGGAACAAGCTGCACAGCGCACTGCAAGCTCTGGAAGATCAGGGTCTGGTGGTGCTGGAGCGCCTGGAGCCGCCGACGCTGGCTACTCTCCAGCGACGGCTTCGCATATCGGCTTGCCATATCCTGCACTTTGTCGGTCACGGCGCCTTTGACGAGGCGACGCAGGATGGGCTGCTGCTGCTGGAAGACGAGGAAGGCCGCGGCCGGGCGGTCAGCGCACAGGACCTGGGCGTGCTCTTGCACGACCATCAGAGTCTACGCCTGGTGGTCCTCAACTCGTGTGAAGGCGCGCGCACGTCCCGCCTCGATCCTTTCGCCGGCTCGGCCCAGAGCCTCGTGCAGCAGGGCATACCGGCCGTCGTGGCCATGCAGTTCGAGATCAGCGACGAAGCGGCGATCGCCATCGCGCATGAATTCTACGCTGCCCTGGCCGTCGATTACCCGGTCGACGCGGCCCTGGCGGAGGCGCGCAAGGCCGCCTTCACCAGCGGCAACAGCGTGGAGTGGGGGATCCCGGTACTCTATTTCGCGCGCGCCCGACGCTCGCATTTTCGGCGTCGGCCCGCCTGCCCTCCGCGCGCCCATCCAGGCGGCGCCGAGTTCCCTGGAGCGCGGACGGCCGGGGACAGAATCGCCCGTCACGCCCGCCGTACCGGTTAAGGCGGGCGGCGGGCGCCCGGCGGCTCGGGACATTCGGGCCGCAGCCGGCCGGCTGACCTCCGTGCGCAGATGGTGGTTGGCGGCGGGTCTGATCGTCCTCGTGGCCCTGGGCCTCGCCCTGTCGAGTCTGCTGCCGGCCGTCCTGAATCCGCCGGTCGTGCCGGCCACACGCCCCGGGACCGGCGCCGCGCCTTCGAGCGCGGCAAACGTCGTCACTCCGGCAGTCGCCTCGGCGGCGGCAGGAGTCACTGCAGGACCGCCGGCGACCGCCGGCCGCACACCGCCACTGGACGTCCTGCTGCAGGCCGAACCGCTCGTGTCAAGCAGCACGGCCTGGGTCCACGACCTGATCGCCGAGAAGGACGGCGTTTGGGCGGCCAGCAGCGGCGGTTTGGTGCGCTGGAAGGGCGATGGGACGAGCAAGGTCTTCAACGCGGGCGACGGTCTCCCGTTCAGCCACACACGCGCGCTGCTCACGCTCTCCGACGGCAGCTTCTGGGCGGCCGGTGACTATGTCGCGGTGCACATCACCCCGGCCGGCGATGGATTGGGTCAGATCCAGAAGTATTCGGACGCCGAGGGTCTGGATCTCGGACAGAATCCGCTTCTAATGTTGGATGGCGACGGCTCTATCTGGCTGGCTTCGCAGTACACCTCGCAACCGGTTTACCGCTTCGACGGCACTCTCTGGCGGCCGCCTGCGCTCCCGGTCGACGATCCGGCCCTGCGGAATCTGGCAGCAGAGATCACGGCGCTTTTGCGGGCCCGGGATGGCGCGCTTTGGGTGGGTCTGAACCAGGGCGGCATCCTGCGTTTTGACGGCAGCGCCTGGACCCTCTTTGGAGCTCAGCAAGGGGTGCCGGGGACCAGCATCGCCCATCTGCTCGAGGACCACGCGGGCGTGATGTGGGCGGCCGCCGGAGATGCGGGCCTTCTGCGCTTCGAGCCCGCCGCTGGCCGCTGGTCTCATGTCGAGCTGCAGCGTCCTGATGCACCCGTCGACTGGATCGCCGAGCTCGCTGACGGCAGCCTGTGGGCCTCCGGGGACAACTTCATCGCGCGCAGCACGGACGGCGGCGGGCATTGGGTGCCGAGGGCGACGCCCGAGGACGGCCTCGACCACCCGACCGCAGTCGTGGAAGACGGGGCGGGCCGGATCTGGGTCGCGACGAGCAACGGCGTCGGCGAGTCCGAGAATGGGCAGTGGCGCCTCCGGCGACGTTCGGGAGAGCCGGGTGCCTCCGCGTTCGGCGGGTTGGTCGGCGCACCTGACGGCCGGCTTTGGGCTGTACAGGAATATGGGGGTACCCCTTCGGCGATCGATCCCGCGTCGGGCCAGGCCGGGCTGCCCGCCTGGTGGCCACAGGACAACCCGGCCGTCACGGCGCTGGCCTTCGTCGGCGATGCGACCTGGGCAGGAACATGGGACGGACTGCTGAGACTTCAGGGTGCGAGCCAGGGCCGGCTCATGCAGGCGGACGGACTGCCGGACGACCGGGTAAGCGCGCTGTTGGCGACGCCACGCAGCTTGTGGATCGGCACACAGTCTGGGCTGGCCGGCTACTCTTTGCAGAGCCAGCAGATCACAGGGACCGTCGAGGCACTGGCCGGGCACGCCGTGGACGCCCTCTTGGTCGCGCCCGACGGCGCGCTGTGGGTAGGCTCACACTGGGGTGAGCATGGAGCGAGCTCCGCCGTCGAGCGGTTCGCGGGGGCCGAGCACCAGGTCTGGCCAAACGACCAGGCGCCTCTGAACGGGCCGGGCAATTCGGTACATGCCCTGGCGGCCGACGACGAGGGCGGAGTCTGGGTGGCGCTCAACGGTGGGGTGCAGCGCTGGGACGGTCAGCGGTGGGTGGGTTGGAGCGCGGGACAAGGCGCCCCGCAGGAGGACGTTTTCGCCTTGCTTTCCCACGACGGCGCGATGTGGGTAGCGGGCCGCGAGAAGAGCATTTATCGCTGGAGCAGCCAGGACGGCTGGCAGGGCATTCACCCTACCGGGCTCACCGGCACTGTCCGCTCGATGCACGTGACCGGCGATGGCGCCCTCTGGCTGGCCACCGACGACGGCCTCTTGCGCTACTTCCCCTGAAACGTGAGAAGGATTACGTTCCGGACGGACTTGTTTCTTTATTATTCTCAACAAGTTCAAAGGTATTAGTGGCACCGCGCTCTGCGGTCAGCAGGCCGGCTCCCGCGCAGGACGCCGAGGCTGGCGGTGGGCGCCGCCGGCCTGTATCACAGCAGTCAATGGGGAGCTGACGACCAACGCGTAGGCTAGTGGCCGTGGCGCTCCCTCGGCCATCAGTCGGGCCGTCCTCCAGCCATTGTTACGCCACCCGGATATACCTGGCCAGGAGAGATGTGTGACCCGGATCACCCGCATACCGCCGCAGCACCCGACGGCAGGCCGGCATCTGCGTTTCCCCTTACCTGCCGCGCGCGCCGCCGCGGGCCCCCTGAGCAGCGGCTGCGATGGCCCGGGGCGGGACCGACCGGTGTCACGGCGGTCTTTCCTGGCGGGGCTAGGCGGCGCGCTGGCCGGCGCGAGCCTGGCAGCCTGCACTCCTCGCCCGTCTGGTCTCGGGCCGCACGGCAGCGACACCGTCCAACTGGTCTACCAGGATTGGCGGACCGATTGGTTTCCCGGCCTTGCCAAGCAGATGCTGACGGTCTTTCACGATCAGAACCCGAACATTCACGTTTTTTACGCGCCGGACCCCGACGATCTCGAGACCAAGATGTTGGTCGACATGGAAGCGGGGACCGCGCCCGACGTGCTGGCAGGCTGTTGCGACCTCTTCCCCATCTGGGCCCAGAAGGATTACCTGCTCGACCTGCGGCCCTACATCCAGGCCGACCTGCCCACGTCGACCATCAACGACTGGGACGGCGCGCAATATCGGGCCCTGTCGACCGCCGCCGGCACTCAGTTTGCGCTCCCGAAGTATCACGGCGCCCTGGCCCTCTACTTCAACAAGGACCTTTTCGACCGGTTCCACACGCCCTACCCTGACGGCTCCTGGACGCACGACGACTATCTGCTGGCCATGAAGCGCCTGACCAACGAGCGCCACCGCGGCGACGAGTCGGACCGCTGGGGCAGCATGGTCGACATCAGTTGGGAGCGCATCCAGGTACACGTCAACGGTTGGGGCGGTCACTTTGTCGACCCGACCGTCCCGTCGCGCAGCCGCATGGCCGACCCCGAGTCCCTGGCTGCCATGCGCTGGATCAGGGACCGCATGTGGGGCGAGCGCACGATGGCCACCCCGCTGGACGTGCGCAACGTCGAGACCCGCGATGCCTTCATCAGCCAACGCATCGCCATGGTCGAGGACGGCTCGTGGGCGCTCAAGGACATCCTCGAAAAGGCGAAATTCCGCGTCGGAGTGGCAACCTTTCCGGCCGGGCCGGCGCGCAAGGTCACGCTGGCCACCACCGACGGCTTCGCCATCTACAAGCACACCCGCTATCCCGAGGCGGCCTGGCAGCTTCTCAAGTTCCTCGTCGGCGCCGACTATGGCCGGGCCATGGCGCGCGTGCACCTGCTGCAGCCGGCGCGCGCCTCGCTGGTCGAGGAGTGGGTCCAAATGATCCGCGAGCAGTACCCGCAGCAGGCAGCAGAGATGGACATCCTGGCCTTCGCCGACGGGCACGTCAACGGCTACTCGGTCACTGCGGAGGTGTTCCCCAACATGGCAGCGGCCCACGACCTGACACGCTCGGCCTGGGAGGAGATCTTCGTACTGGGCCGCGCGCCGGTCGAGCTTATGAAGGAACGCTCGGCCCAGATCGAGGCGGCCCAGCCCGCGGTCAAGTAGGGGGAAGCGATGCGCTCCTTGATCGCCTGGGCGGTGGCGCACAGCCGGCTGATAGCCTCGTTCATTCTGCTGACCGTCGGACTGATGGCGGCCGCGGCCCTGGTCGTCTACACATCCTACCGCGCGGCCGCGGCCGATCTGTTGATCCAGCGTGACCGGCAGTTGACCTACCTGGCGGCGGCGCGGCTGCGCGATCAGTTGACGGGGCTGGCGACGGAACTGACCAGCCTGGCGCAAGTCTCCAAGGTGGCGCGTGGTACGTCGTCCGACAGGCAGCAGGCTCTGCAAGAGAGGCAGAACCGCCTGGTCGTGTTCGACGGGGGCGTGGTCATCCTCGATAGCTTCGGCAAAGTGGTCGCCAGCCATCCTTCGCGGCCCGAGATTTTCGAGAGCGATTGGTCAGGGCGTGACTACTTTATTCGCCAGCTGACTGCCGGCGGCCTGGTTATCTCCGAGATGGGTAACGATGGGCTGGATGGAGCCCCCGTGGTGACCATCTGCGTACCGATCGTCGGCGAGCAAGGCGAGTTTGCCGGTGCGCTGGCCGGAATGTTCCGCCTGGGGCATTCGGAGCTCAGCTCGCTGTACGCGAGCATCGTGCGCCTGCGCCTGGATCACAGCGGCAGCACCTACCTGGTCGACGGGTCCGGCAAGATCTTGTACGACTCTGCGTATAAGCTCGTCGGCCAGCGTTTCGCCGACAGCGCCCTCAGCGGCCTGGCCCTGGAGGACGAGGCAGGCGCCATCCGCACGCGTGACCTGCAGGGTCACGACGTCGTGGCGGCCCACGCGCGGGTGCCGGGTACCAACTGGGTGCTGGTGACCGAGGATGATTGGGCGACTGAGACGGCTTCGACCGAGCGCGCCGCCAACGTCATGCTGGGCCTGATCATCGCCGGGATCCTCCTGCCGCCGGTGGGCGTCGTACTCTTGGCCCGCCAGAGGACCATTCAGACTGCGGAGGAAGAGCGGCGGGTGCGCCAGCAGTATGTGGCCGGGGTGGTAGGCCAGGCCTTGCTGCCCGCCCACCCACCCGCCTTGCCCGGCTGGCAGATTGAGCTCGGCGTCCGGCGGGCGGTCGAGGGCGGCGGCGACTTCTATGACTTCCTGTTCTTGCCCGACGGCCGCCTCGTCGTGACCCTGGCCGATATCGCCGACCGGGGATTGGGCGGCGCCGTGGCCATGACCGTCACTCGCGCCGCACTGCGCAGCACTGCCAGGCAAGCGCTCCCCCCGGATCAAGCCCTGGCGCTCGCGAACGAGCTGCTCTGCCCCGAGCTGGCGGTCGAGTGCTCGGTGGCCTGCGCTTACGTCCTTCTGGAGCCGGGCACTGGGAGCGTCGAGATTGCCAACGGCGGACTGCCGCCGGCCTATCGGCTCGGGCCATCAGGGGTGCGCCCCCTGGACGCCACCGGTCCCCGATTGGGGCTTGCCCTGGGGCAGAGTTGGCAGGAGCAGGCTTTCCAGCTCGCCCCGGGCGAGGCACTCGTGCTCTACAGCGACGGCCTGTCGAACGCGCGCAACGGCCGTGGCGACTGTTTCGGCCCTGAGCGCCTCATCGCCGCCCTGGAGCGGCCGCAGGAGGGGAACGAGGAGCTGCACAGCGGGGTATTCGACGAGCTGGAGCGTTTCGCCGGCGCCGGCTGGACGCCCGGCGACGACATGACACTGCTCGTCGTGCGCCGCACCGCGGTTGAAGGCGGGTCTTGAGTGGCCGCAAGCGGGGGCGCCGCATCCAGGATGGGAGGGGCAGGATCCGTGCCAGGTAACCCGAAACGCCAGGATCTTGGTTCCCTAGAACTGATCAGCCGCGTCCTGACACAAGGGTTCTTCGTCGTGGCGGTCTTCAGCAGCATCGCGGTCTTGCTCCTGGCGATGGGTTGGCTGCGCAAGCCCTTCCCCGGGTTTCTCGTCGAGCAAACGCTAGTCGTCAGTGGTTATACGGGCAGCGGGTGGGCCGGGCGGGATGCAGGGATGGACGCTCCGGAGCGGGTGACACGGGTCAACGACATTCCGGTGGAGACCGCCCCGGATTTCCACGCCGTGCTGGATGACCAGGCTATCGGCGGCCAGGTCTCCGTGCAAACCGTGCTTCCCGATGGGACGGTGCATGTCTATCCGGAGCTGCCCCTGGGTATGTTTCCCAGGCGCGATGTGGTACGCCTGTTCTTGCTGCCCTACCTCACCGGGCTCGCCTACCTGGCCATCGGACTGTGGGTTTACCGGGCCAAGGGACAAACCCGGCCGGGGCGGGCGCTGGCCTTCTTCTGCGTCTGCACTGCCATGGCGGCCTCTCTGCTGTTCGACCAGGCCACGACACACGCTTTTGGCGCTCTATGGACGACTGCCGTCGCGCTGCTAGGCGGGGCGCTCATCAGTCTGGTGATGCGTTTTCCCGTCGCCTGGAAGCCGGCCGAGCGCCATGGCTGGCTTCTGGCCCTGCCCTATGGGGTTTCCGGCATCCTGGCCGTGGCCGGCGTCGTATCGCTGAACGATGTCCAGCATCCCTGGGCCTACGTGCCGGTCTGGGAGCTCCTGTATCGCTATGCGGCGCTCGGGATCCTGGTCTTCGTCGGGTTGACGCTCAGGCGGGCCTTCGGCGAATCCTCGCTCGTGCAGCGCCAGGCGCGCATCATCCTGCTCGGCGGCGCGCTGGCCTTCGGCCCGATGTTCGCCTACTTCGTGGCCCCGCTGGTCGGCCGGCCCTTCAATTTCGAGATCGAGCTGCTGCTGCCCGAGCTGCTGATTTTCCCCGTGGCGGTTGCCATCGCCATCCTGCGTTTCAGGCTGCTGGCGATGGACCTGATCGTCAACCGGACCCTGGTTTACGGCACGCTGACCGCCATCCTGGCCGGCGCGTTCACTGCCGGCACCTTGCTCTCGCGCAGCGTTTTCGTGGCGGTGACCGGAGAGCGCAGCGACGTCGCAGTCATCATCGCCACCCTGATCGTCGCCTCGGCCTTCACGCCCCTCAAGGCCCGTCTGCAGGCCTTCGTCGACCGGCAGTTCAAGCAGATCCCGAGCACCACTGGCGAGCTGCGCCAATTTGGCGCCAGGCTTCAGGCCTACGTCGACCTGAACGACCCGGAGCAGGTGACCCGTCAACTGATGGAGCATGCCTGCCACGGCCTGCATGCCGAAAGCGCGAGGCTGAGCCTGTATCGCGAGGGCCGGCTGCAGGTGCTCCACAGTTGGGGGCCATGGCGAGGCAACGTCCTGGCGGCCGTTCAGCTCACCTGCCGGGGCGAGCCGGTCGGTCTGCTGACCCTTGGGCCGCGCCAGAGCAACTTGCCGTACACCCTCTCCGAGTTGGCAGACCTGCAGCAGGTGGGCAGCTCGGTGGCCTGCGTCCTGCGCCTGGCCTCGGGCAGCGTGCCTGGGCGACGGGAGCCATGATCCCCGAAGCTTTTTTCTGGGCGCGGATCGCGGGAATACACACTGGCCGGTTCAGGCCCGACCGGGATTAAGAGTGTTAACGTTCGCTTGCCCCAATCTTAACCTCGCCCTAACAGCAGCTTAAGCGCTTTCCCATATTCTGCGATTGGCTAATGCGTAAGTACTTCCTGGTCGTAGTCAATCAAGAAAAGGAGAAAGCCCCGTGTCCAGGTGGAATCTGGTTGTCCCGTTTGTGATGATCCTTGTCGTCGCCATAGCAGTCTCAGGATGCGCTGCCCCAGCGCCGACGGCCGAACCGGCGTCGAGCGCTGCCGCCTCGCAGTCACAGCCCGGCTCCATTACCATGAACGGAGCCGGAGCGACGTTTCCCTATCCCCTCTACTCGCGCTGGTTCTATGAGTACGCCTTCGTCGATCCGTCCGTGAAGTTCAACTACCAATCCATCGGATCGGGCGGTGGCATCCAGCAGATCACCGCCAAGACTGTAGATTTCGGCGCTTCGGATGCCATCCTAACCGCCGATCAGCTCAAGGCTGCGCCGGGCCTACAGATGCTGCCCTCGGTTGCCGGAGCCGACGTGCCGGCCTACAACCTCTCCGAACTCAAGGACAGCAAACAGCCACTCGTGCTTGACGGTCCGACCCTGGTGGGGATTTTTGTGGGCAAGATCAACAAGTGGAACGATCCGGCGATCGTCAAGCTCAATCCCAACTTGACGCTGCCGGCCAAGGATATTGTCGTGGTCCATCGCTCCGATGGCTCTGGCACGACCTACATCTTCACCGATTACCTATCCTCCGTGAGTGCAGATTGGAAGACCAACGTCGGCACGAACACGTCGGTCAAATGGCCTACGGGCCTGGGCGGCAAGGGTAATGAGGGTGTTGCGGGCACTGTCATGCAGAATGACGGTGCTATCGGCTACGTAGAGCTTGCCTACGCCACGCAAAACAAGCTGCCCATCGCCAGCATGGTGAATGCTGCGGGGGTGACCGTGCAGGCCAGCATCAGCAGCACCCAGAGTGCGATGGCCGACTTCGGTGGACAGATGCCCGATACGCTGGCCCGTTCCATCGTCAACGCACCCGGTAAGGACTCATGGCCCATTGCCGGCTACACCTATCTGCTCGTCTACATGGATCAGCAAGACTGCACCAAGGCCCAGAAACTCGTAGACTTCATCAACTGGGCCCAGAAGAACGGCTCGAAGTTCGCCACCGACCTGGAGTACGTGCCATTGCCTGACAGCGTGCGCACCCAGGTGTTGGCCAAGGCTGACGCGATCAGTTGCCAGGGTAAGGCGCTGGCGAAGTAGCACGGCAGCAGCCGCTCGACGCAGACGAAGGGTGCGGCGACACTCCTGGACTCCCATCCTTTGTCTGCGTCCGCCTGCGTCGTCTTTGAAAGGATCAGTTATGGCTTCCAATGTGCGAGCTCCAAGGCGTGCTCTGCCGCTTGCCCGACTCGCTCACGCCTGGCAGCATGGCGACCGGCTTTTTCTCGTGCTCGGCGTAGCCGCTGCCCTGGCCGTGCTGGCCCTGGTCGGCGGCATTGGTCTCAAATTGTGGCAAGAGTCTGCACTTTCGCGGCAGGCCTTCGGGCTGTCCTTCTTGATCTCGAACACCTGGGATCCAGCCGCGCAACAGGATTTCGGTGCGTTGCCATTTATCTCAGGCACATTGGTCACCGCGTTCGTGGCGCTGATCATCGCCGTACCTTTGAGCCTGGGGGTGGCCGTCTTCCTGTCCGAGCTGGCGCCCGACTGGATGCGGCAGCCGCTGGGCTTTCTCGTCGAGCTGCTGGCGGCCGTGCCGAGCGTCGTCTACGGCCTATGGGGCCTATTCTCCTTCATCCCGGTTTTTGTCAAGCCCCTGGGCAAGGCGCTAAACGGTAGCTTGGGCTTCCTGCCCCTCTTTACCGGGCCTGTCCTCGGGCCGAGCCGCCTGGCAGCTTCGCTGGTCTTAACAATCATGATCTTGCCTACCATCACCGCGGTGAGCCGCGATGTGTTCCGCGCCGTGCCCCCGGCACAGAAGGAGGCCGCTCTGGCCCTGGGGGCGACACACTGGGAGGCTATCTGGCAGGTCCTGATACCATACGGCCTTTCCGGACTGCTGGGCGCGGTGATCCTTGGCCTGGGTCGTGCCTTGGGCGAGACGATCGCCGTCACGATGGTGATCGGCAACAACCTCGATAGTTCAGCTTCGTTGCTGCACCCTGGCTATACGATGGCTTCGATCATCGCCAACGAATTCACTGAAGCCACCTATCCCTTGTACATTAACGCCCTGATTGAGATTGGGTTGATCCTGTTTATCATGACCCTGCTGATCAATGTCTTCGCCCGGCTCTTGATCTGGCGGGCGGCCCGAGGTGGGATGCAAGGGGTTGGCGCATGAGCCTAACTGCCGCAACCGAAAGGCGAATGACTCGCGCTCCGTCTCGTCAGGCCGGCAGGACCCGCCTGGCATGGCGGAAGCGCAGCAACAGGGTGATGCTGCTACTGACGGGTGTCGCCTGCGTCGTCGCCATCGCGCCCCTGGTATGGATCCTGTCGTACGTGGTGTACCAAGGCGCGAGCGAAATATCACCCCGGTTTCTCACCAGCTTGCCGACCCCGGTCGGCGTGCCCGGCGGCGGGATCGCCAATGCACTGATTGGCTCGGCCATTACGGTGGGTCTCGCCGTGGTTGGAGCGGTGCCGGTGGCGGTGCTGGCGGCCGTCTACGTCGCTGCCCGGCCCTACACCCCGCTTGGGCTCGCCGTGCGTTTTGGTACCGACGTGATCTCCGGGGTTCCGTCCATCGTAATGGGCATTTTCGCCTATGCAATAATCGTCGTGCCGCAGAAACACTTCTCCGCCTTCTCCGCGGCAGCCGTTCTATCCTTTATCATGCTGCCGATCATCATCCGCACCACCGAGGAGATGCTCAAACTTGTGCCCGCATCGCTACGTGAAGGATCACTGGCGCTCGGCGCGCCTGAGTGGCGGACGACACTGGCTGTGATGTTACCTGCTGCGGCCAACGGTATCGTGACGGGTGTCATGCTGGCCGTTGCCCGCGCAGCCGGGGAGGCCGCGCCGATGCTCTTCACGGCCTTCGGGAACCCATTTTTCAATACCCGCCTGGACCAACCGATCGCCACCCTGCCACAGATGATTTTTGTCTACGCCGTCTCGCCCTACGAAGACTGGCGAGCCAAAGCCTGGGCCACTGCCCTGGTGCTGATCGTCCTGGTGCTGGCGCTCAACGTGTTCGCCAGGCTCTTTAGCGCCTGGCGCGCGCGCAAGCTCGGCAGCGTGACCGGTTGAGCCACGGGTGGGAACACAGACAAGACCAAGAGGTGGATGTAGACGTGCAATCATTAACGACAATAACTTCAGCCGGACCGAGACTACAGGCTTTGACCGCGCTGAACGGTCACGTGGCGCACGAACCGGCTGAGATCAAGCTGAGCGTCAGGGACGTGTCAGTCTTCTACCGTGAATTCCGCGCCGTCGGCGACGTTTGCCTCGACATAGCCGCCAACCAGGTGACCGCCATCATTGGTCCGTCTGGCTGTGGCAAGTCCACCCTGCTGCGCAGCCTCAATCGCATGACAGACCTGGTACCCGGCGCGCGCGTCAGTGGCGAGATCCTGCTCGACGACGAGAATCTCCTGGCCCCGCGCGCCGACGTGGTAGATATTCGACAAAGGATCGGCATGGTCTTTCAGCGGCCAAACCCCTTTCCCAAGTCCATTTTCGACAACATAGCCTATGGTCCGCGCCTTCAGGGTCTGCGCGGTACGGCCCTGAGCGAGCGCGTGGAGAAGAGCTTGATGGCCGCCGCGCTCTGGGATGAGGTCAAGGATAAGCTGCAACAGTCTGGGGTTGCCTTATCGGGCGGCCAACAGCAGCGGCTGTGTATCGCGCGCGCGTTGGCGGTGGAGCCTGAGGTGGTCCTCATGGACGAACCGTGCTCGGCCCTGGATCCCATCGCCAGCCTGAAGATCGAAGATCTGATGCGCGAATTGACCAAGGAATACACCATAGTGATCGTTACCCACAACATGCAGCAAGCCGCACGCGTATCTGACGTGACCGCAATGATGATGCTCATGGAAGGCCAGAGAACGGGCACCATCATCGAAGCCGGCGACACCCAAAGGATCTTCACTCAGCCGAACGACAAACGCACCGAAGACTACGTGACCGGCCGATTCGGCTGATAAGGGGATCAATGGCAAGGGTCGTCAGGCAAGCTTTCGCGAGGCGCTTACAGAATCTCGAAGAGGGGGTCTTGAGTCTCGGCAACACTGCACGCGAGGCTGTGGATGATGCAGTTTTTGCCCTGACTGAGGGTGATCTCGAACGAGCCCGCGGCATCATCAGCCTGGATTCCCAGATCAATGCCGCAAGATTTGGGATTGAAAAGCAGTGTTACGCGATGATTGCCACAGAACAGCCCGTGGCCGTTGACTTGCGCGCTATCGTGGCGGCCCTGATGATCTGCGTGGACCTGGAGCGCATCGGCGACCACGCAAAGAAGGTTGCCCAAATTGCTCTGCGCCTGGCGGAGACCCCGCGCCCGATCTACATGGGCAGCATCCCACGGATGGGCGGGGCATCCTTGTCCATGCTCGATCGGGCTTTGAAGGCGCATGCCACCCATGACCTGACCTTGGCCCAGGCAGTCTGCGCCGCCGACGACGAAGTGGATGCCATGTACAAAGAGGTCTTCGATACTCTGATCATGCACATGCTGAGGACGCCGAGCATGCTCGGCGTGGATACCTATCTGATCCAGGTGGCACACGAATTCGAGCGGATTGGAGACCGGGCAACGGATGTCGCCGAACAAGTCATTTATTCGGTAACGGGCGAATTGGCCGACCTGAACGTGTAGGCCAGAGGATCCAGTGTCAGGAGTCCGGGGCGGCGCTGCCGTCCTCGGCGCTCGATGCCGGTCCCCCCTCGCCGTAAGCGGCTTCCAGCGCCTCTCTGCTGATGGCCTCGTAGGCCGGGCCGAGCAGCGCGGCGGGGTCCTGGCCCCGCAGGAAGGCCGGCGGCCCCAGGCGCTTCAGCAAGGGCAGGGCCACCGGCGGCGGCTTGACGGCAATCAGGATGCCCTCCAGGCGGCCGGCCGGCTGCCAGAAGCTGCCGATGCTTTCCTCGAGAGGGGCAGCCGTAGCTTCCTGCTCCTGTTCCGGCTCTTCAGCCTCCGGGGATGGGCTGTTGGCGCGGCGCGCGCGCAGGGCGGCGAGGATCTGTTCCTGGCTGCGGCCGCGCAGGCGGAAGATCATAAACGGGTCCTCGTCGAACTGCTCCCCCAGGATGTAGTGGGTGGCAGCGATGTGTTTGCAGGGGTTCGCCGAGTCCGGACAACTGCAGTCCGTCTCCAGGTCACCGCGTTCCTCGGGGAACAGGCTCACTCCCGCCGCCTCGAACGCCTGCTCGATCTCCGGCGGCATCTCCCCGGCCAGCAATTGTGCGGTGAAGATGGCTTGCGCGGCCATCTGGTCGACGACGCGCTCCCACTCGTCGCTCCCGAGCGCCTTGAGGCGGATGGTCACCCGGTAGGGTGTAGGACGGGAGCCTTGCACGCGCGCCCGCACTTCGCCCCCCTTTTCTTCGATCGAGAGCACCTGGCCCTTGCACGCGTAGCTGCGGCCCCGCCGCAGCCGGCCGCCCTCGACCAGCCGCTCGAGGGCGGCGATCCAGCGGCCGGCCCACCAGCTGCGGCCGATCTTGCCCGACTGGCTGCGCGCCTTGATCCCCTGGTCGGTCGCGATCGGGCGCGAGGGCTCGAAGTATTCGTAGTAGTCGGAATAGCCTCTGGCCATGGTCCTTACCGCTTCAAAGTCACCAACTGGCGCAGGTCCTCCGTCGAGAGCTCCGTGAGCCAGTGCTCGCCGCTGCCCACCACCGCCTGGGCCAGCGCGCGCTTGCTCTCGATCACGTCGTCGATCATTTCCTCCAACGTGCCGAGGCTGAGGAACTTGTGCACCTGGACGTCGCGCGTCTGCCCGATGCGGAAGGCGCGATCCGTGGCCTGGTCCTCGACGGCCGGGTTCCACCAGCGGTCGAAGTGGAAGACGTGGTTAGCGCGCATCAGGTTCAGCCCCGTGCCGCCGGCCTTGAGCGACAGGACAAAGACCGGCGGCCCGTCCTCTCCCTGGAACTGGGCGACCATCCGATCACGCTGGGCCGGCGGCGTGCCACCGTGCAGGAAGGAGACCGGACAGGCCAGCGCCCCCTGCAGGTAGCCCTGCAGCAGTTGGCCCATCTCGGCGAACTGTGTGAAGACCAGGGCGTGGTCGCCCGCGGCCACCACTTCTTCCAGCATCTCGCGCAGGCGGTCGAGCTTGCCGCTTCGCCCGGCCATCTCGCGCGCCGATTCCGATCCGGTGGCCGCGGGAGCGGCCTGGTGCAGGAACAGCACCGGGTGGTCGCAGATCTGCTTGAGCTTCATCAGCATGGCCAGCACCAGCCCGCGGCGGTCGATGCCCTCGGCGCTGCCCACTGCCTCGAGCGATTCCCGGACCGTGGCTTCGTACAAACTGGCCTGCTCCTCCGTCAGGTTGCAGTAGACCTTCATCTCAAGCTTCTCGGGCAGGTCCTGGATGACGCGCGGGTCGGTCTTCAGGCGGCGCAGAATGAAGGGGCCGACCAGGCGTTTGAGGCGCGCCGTGGCCTCCTGGTCGGCGTAGCGCTCGACGGGGATGGCGAAGTTGCGCCGGAAGCGGTCGCGCCGGCCCAGGTAGCCCGGGTTGAGGAAGTGCATGATCGACCACAGCTCCGAGAGCCGGTTCTCGACCGGCGTGCCGGTCAGCGCGATGCGGAAGTCGCCCGGCAGGCGTCCGATGACCTGGGTCTGGCGCGCGGCCGGGTTCTTGATGTTCTGGGCCTCGTCCAGCACCACCCCGCGCCAGGGGACCGCCTGCAGCGTCTCGGCATCCCGGCGGGCCAGTGCATAGCTGGTGATCACCAGGTCGTGCGCCCTGACCTCGTCCGACAGGGCGGATCCCTGCAGGCGCTCGCTGCCCTGGTGCGTCCACACCGAAAGGCCAGGTGCAAACTTTTCGGCCTCCCGTCGCCAGTTGCCGACCACGGAGGTTGGGCAGATCAGCAGCACCGGCCCGATCGCCAGGCCTTCTTCCTTGTCGTGCGTCAGCAGTGCCAGCGTCTCGACGGTCTTGCCCAGCCCCATGTCGTCGGCCAGGCAGGCCCCCAGCCCCCAGCGGCGCAGGAAATCCAGCCAGGAGTAGCCAAAGCGCTGGTAGGGACGGAGCCGGCCCTGCAGGCCGGCCGGCTGGGCCAATTCGACCAGCCTTTCCTGGCCGGTAACCTGTTTGAGCCAGTCGTCGAGCCGGTCTTCGAAGCATGCCTCCTCGACCGGCAGCCCATCGACGCTCTCCTCGCCCCCCAGCCCCATCCGCAGGGCCTCGAGAAGGCTCGCTTCGCCCTCGTGCCGGCGCGATCCCCAAAAGCGGAGCGCCGCCTCGATCTGCTCCGGGTCCAACTGCACCCACTGCCCGCGCAGCTGCACGAGGGGCGACTTGAGCGCGACGAGCTCGCGGAACTCGTCCTGGCTCAGGGTGGTATCGCCCACCGAGAGCTCCCAACTGTAGTTGATCAGGCTCTGGAAGTCCAAGCGCCCGGCAAGCGGGGCTTCGGATGGCGCGGCCTTGGGGCGGACGCGCAGCCGCAGGCCCAGCCGTGAGCCGCGCTGGTTCCACCAGGGGGGCACCAGCACGCCGAAACCGCTTTGCTCGAGCAGCGCCGCGGCCTCGCGCAGGAAGCCAAACACCTGTTCCCCGCTTAATGCCAGGGCTTCGGGCCGCGCGGCTTTGAGTGCCTGGCCAAGCGGCGGGAAGAGACGCGCGGTGTAGCCCAGGCCGGCCAGCAACTGCTCCTGCGGGCGATCAAACTGGCGCCCCAGGCGGCGAAGCCTGTCGCCACGCGTGTCCCAGATCTCGCCGGCGGGCACCAGCAGGCTCGGGTCGTCGCGCGCCTGCAGGAGGAAGTGCAGCTGCCAAGGCATCTGCCGGCCGCCGGCAACTTGCTCCTCGGGTGGGGCCAGGCGGAAGGCGACGCGAAAATCGCCCGTGCCGGCCACTTCCAGGTTCCGCAGCCAGGCCTGGATGCTGCGGGCCAGGCTCTGCAGTTGGCCGGGCGCGGCGCGGACCAGCGGGTCGTCGCCGAAGAGCGCGCGCAGCCATTGGGCCGCGGCGCTGCGGTCGTCTTCCGCGAGCGCTGGCAGGGCCTGGCGGCCCCAGCGGCGGGCCAGCGCGTCCGCCATGGCGCGCACGAAGCTCCTGATCAGACTCCCGGGCGCCGGGGTCAGGCCCTGGGTGCCTGGTTCCGCACGGCAGATGGGCGGCATGGCGCTCTGCAGGCGGGCCAGGCGCGGTGGATCCTGCGGGCCGTCGAGCACTGCAAGCCAGCGGGCGTGATAGAGGGTAGGCCCACTGCGGGACCTGGCGGGGGCCTGCTCTGCCGGCACGAGGACGGGCACGATCTTCTGCCGGGCCAGCACTTCGAGCACGAGCCCGGCCACCGTGTTCCAGAAGCGAGCGTCGGCGCCGAGGGCCAGCCCCCTGGGCAGTTCCCCGGCCAGGGGCAGATGCGAGAGGACGTCGAAAGCCTCCGCCGCGGGCAGCCGCGCGCCGCTGACCTGCCAGGGAGCCAGGGCCAGGTCGGCGTCTTCGAGCGGCCAGTCGTGCAGCAGTTGCGGCGCGGGCTGCGGCCCACTGCGTGTGGCAGGCAGCAGCAAGGTCGCCTCGCCCCGCTTCAGCGCGCCAGAATCTCGTCCTAGCTCTCGGAGCAGGCGCTGCAGGGTCGCGACAGGTGCGCAGAACGGATGGGGGCGCGGCCGCGGTTTGGCGGAACTGCGCCCGCGGGCCGGCGTGGGTGCGGCAGCGTCAGACGTCTCGGCCCAGAAGAGGACCGTGCCCTCGGCGGAGGGATCGGCGGGTGGCTGCCAGTGGCTGTGCAGGACGAACATACGACTATTATAATTGAACAGATCAAGAATGTGTGATTACCGGTGCCGGGCGGTACGAGGCCAGGTTGGGTGGTCGGCGGGGGGGGGCGTGGCACTGCCCGAAGATGTGTGGTTACCGGTGTTGGCCGGTACGATGCGAGGTTGGATGGTCGGCGGGGCCTCGCCCGGCAGTGCCGCGCCCCTACGGCACCGCGTGCGACCGAACCCACCGTCGTCGCCGATCCCGGTTGCCGCAACACCGTCACCCCATGTCGCCGACCCCGGTTGGCGCAACACCGGCACCCCATGTCGCCGACCCCGGTTGGCGCAACACCGGCACCCCGTCGCCGCCGATCCGGTGTAGGGGCGCGGCACCCCGTCCCGTGAGGTGATTCACCAGACGCCTGGCCACGGGCACGCCTGCCGGTTAACCGGCCAAATTGGTGGGGGTGCCACGCCCTCTGCTGGCCAGCGGGAGCCGCACCCCCATGTCGCCGATCCGGTCGGCCGCACGTTTGGCCACGGGCACGTATGCCGGTTAACCGGCCAAATTGGTAGGGGGTGCCACGCCCTCTGCTGTCTAGTTCCTGGCTTGCCGCCGGAAGCGGTAGTTCTCCCAGTTGCTGCCGCGTTCGCCGGTCGACTCCCAGCCGTCCTTGATCAGATCGGAGATCAACTCCTTCACGATCTCGGCGGCACGCGGATTGGTGTTGTCGAGAACTTTCCAGCGCGGCGTATGGGCGATCTCCTTCCAGACCCGGGAGCGGGCGGCGATGTAGGGGCCGTGCGGGCCGATCGCTTCGGCCTCGAAGTGATAGCCGTCGGTGATCAGGCCGGTCTCCCAGCGCCCGACGATCTCGCAGGCCTCCCAGCGGCCTGGCGCGGCGTCCCCGTGCGGGTTTTGGGGTTGGCCGCACTTGTGGCAGAAGGCTGCGCCCTCTGGCAGCGCGGTCCCGCAGTGACTGCAGCACATGGCTTCCGTCTCCGGCAGTGTGGCTCGGTTCGACTCTCGGTCAGTCCTGGCGCAGCAGCTCGGCGGCCGCCTGTTCGAGTTGGCGGATCGCGTCGTCGATGTGTTTGAAGACGCTGTCGTGCAACGGGTCCTCGGCGAGCAGGGCGCGTCGTCGCCGCAGGGATTCGACCATCGCGAGCAGATCGCGCGCCAGACCTTCATCCAGTTCGTCGTGTTCTGCCATGGGTGACCGCCTCCTTCAAGCGTTGAGGCCAGTATAAACCGGGAGGACCGGATCGGCAACGGGCCGAGTCCCTGCATCTGGAATGGTATAATTCCTCAAGGCCCGGGGAGTGCCAGGATCGGGCCGCGACATCACCCTGGAGGATAACAGGTGGCAGATAACTCGCTGGCTAAGAAGCTGAAGCTGATGCCGGACCGGCGGGCGGCGCTGATCGGGGCGCCAGATGGCTACGCAGACGAGCTCGCGCCGCTGCCGCAGGGGGTCGGGCTGCTCGACCACCTGGACGGCGAGTTCGACTGGCTGCAGCTCTTCGTGCGTAATTCGGCTGAGCTGGCCGAGCGCCTGCCGGACGTGCGTCGCTCGCTCAAACCGGCGGGCCTGCTCTGGATCACCTTTCCCAAGGGCAGCTCCAAGATCCAGACCGACCTGACGCGCGACAAGGGCTGGGACGCCGTCGGGCAAGCCGATCTCAAGTGGATCAACCTGGTCTCGGTGAACGAAACCTGGTCGGCCTTCTCGCTGCGACCCTACAAGCCCGGCGAGGCGCGCCAGACTTTCCGCTAGGCCGGGGACGGCGAGCGCGCCCTGGCCCGATCAGGCTTCCGGCGGCGCCTCCGCCGCGCGCAGGGCCGACGCGCGCTCGAAAATCTCCTCGCGGGCGATGCCGGCCACCTCGAACAGGGCGAAGATGTTGGCGTCGGGAGTCTCAGGCGGGATGGTGTGCGAGGCCGCGAGGATGTAGCCGCCGCCGTCCGCGGTCATGCCGCTCAGCAGGCGGGCGGTCGCCCGGCGCACGTCGTCGACGCTGCCAGACGGCAGGAGGTCCTGAGTGTCGACGCCGCCCATGAAGCTCAGGTGCGCCCCGAACTCGCGCTTGAGCTCCAGTGGGTCCATGCCCGGGCAGTTGCCCTGAACGGGGTTGAGGACATCCAGTCCCATCTCGACGAGGTCGGGGATGATCGGGCGCAGCGCGCCGCAGCAGTGGTAGGCCACCCAGAGACCGTGCGCCCGCCCCACCTCGAAGGTGCGGACCAGGTGCGGCTTGATCAGCGCACGCCAGGTCTTGGGGCTCATGATCATAGACTGCTGCGAGGCCACGTCGTCGCCCGTCCACAGCCAGCCGAGCGGGTAGCGCAGGCAGGCCGCCTCACCGAGCTCGACGGCGAAATCGGCGCAGCGTGCCAGCATGGTGGTGGCGAAGTCCGGCGCCTCGGCCAGGTCCAGCAGCGCCTGCTCCATGCCGCGCAGCCGCCAGTACATCTCGAAGACGCAGGGTGAGATGTCGCAGCCGAGGAAGAGTTCCCGCGCGGCCGCGGCGCCGGCGAGGCCGGTCATCGGGGCGAGCAGCTCTTCCAGGCGAGCGCGCGGGAACGTGTAGGCGAGGGCTTCGGCGTGGGTGGCGGTCTGCAGGGGGAAGCCGGCGATCTGGTTGAAGAAGTACTGCTTGACCCAGCGGATGCCCCAGGCGTCGAGGTGGCCTTCGCCGTCGTGTTCGTGGACGACCCCCTCCATGGCATAGTTGTTGTTCACCCAGGTCATGGCGACGTCGTTGCCCATTGCCTCGCCGACGCGCGAGGCCGGGATCTCCAGCAGCCTGCCCAGCCGCTCGGCTGTCGAGGGGTGGAACCACATGAAGACGGGCACGCGGTCGACCGGCCGGCGTGCCAGGGCAGCCTGAACGCGTTCCCTGGAGTTCATGGCGATCCTGCTCCGATCTTTTCCCAGTAGCCGTGCCCGGCACAGACGAAGGCTGGACCGAGGGCGAGCTGGCGCTCGAAGGCGGCGCGGGCGCGCTCGAGGTCCCAGGCGCGCGGTGGCCGTTCGGGGGGTCATTATAATGCAGCTTGCGCCGTTTGGGGCAACGGGCGAGCGCGAGGCGGGGGAGGGGCAGGAGGTTACCGGCGTGGCGGCAGGGGATTGGGAGGGCGATGGGCGTCCGGCTACAAGCCGACCCACACGGAGTTTGACAACGGCGCCCGGCTGTGATAAAAAGCAATCGGTTGCGGGAATCGTTTGCGGAAATCGATTCCCGCCAGCACGCTGCCGCACCGGCGGAAAGGGATCGGTGGACGACGCAGACTGGCAGGACTGACGAGGTAGTTCAGTCGGCCCAGCCACGGTGGCAAGGGAGGAGCGTAGGGTGGCAAGGATCCGGGACATCGCCGAGCGCGCCGGCGTCTCGTCCACCACAGTCTCGCACGTGCTCAACGGCAGCCGGCCGGTGCACCCAAAGACTGTGGCCCGCGTCCGCCAGGCGATCGAGGATCTGCAGTACACTCCCAACATGCTGGCGCGCAGCCTCCGCCGCCGGCAAACCAACACCATCGGCCTCCTCATCTCCGACATCGAGAACCCCTACTTCGCCGAAATTGCCTATACGGTCGAGAAGGTCGCCTACGAGCGCGGCTACAATCTGGTGTTGTGCAACACCGACGAGAGCCACGCCAAAGAGGTCCGCTACGCCGAAGTGCTGTTCGCCAAACAGGTGGACGGGCTGATCCTCGCGCCGGCAGCCGGAGACCACCGTTACCTGGCCTCCTATCTCTCTCACGGCGAGCGGGTGGTGCTGGTCAACCGCTATGTGCCCGACATTGCCGCACCGGCGGTCATCGCAGACGACGAGGCCGCGATGTACGCTTTGGCAACGCGCTTTCTGCAGGACGGTCATCGCCGAATCGGCATGATCGTCGGCACGGAGGGCGCCAGCACCACCCTCGAACGCCTACGTGCCATGCAGTGTGCCCTGGACGACTACGGTCTATCATTCGACGAGGCCTGGCAATTCCGGGGCGGGTCGCGCCGGGCCGGCGGCCGGGCGGCCGCCCGGGCCTTCGTCGACCTCCCATCAGCCCAGCGCCCCACCTGCGTCATTTGTTTCAACGCGGTCATGCACGACGGCTTTCTGCTCGGCTTGACGGACCTCGCCCCTGCGCTGCTGGCGGAAGTGGTCACCGGCGCATCGGGCTCCTCGCTGGTCGCCCGCCTTTGTCCCAGCGCCCGCTACGTCCTAGACGCGCCGGCGTACCAGATTGCAACAGTGGCGAGCAATCTCTTGCTCGATATCCTGTCGGGCGTCGCTGCCTGGCAGCCCGGTCGCATCGTCGTCCCGTGTACGTTTGTGGACCTACGTCACAGGCCAGCCTGATCGTTTCGCGTCGGACTTCAGCCTAATCTCAGTCAGAGGAGGTAGCAGTCATGTCGAAGTCAACCAAGATCAGCCGTCGTCAGTTTCTCACCGTATCGGCGGGGACCCTGACCGCGGCCGCCGTCGCGGCGTGCTCGAGCCCAGCACCGGCTCCCGCACCCACCGCAGCACCGGCAGCCCCTGCGGCGCCGGCGGCCACTGAGGCGCCGGCTGCCACCACGGCGGCCGCCGCTCCGGGTGCCACCGGCGCACCGGCGGCTGCGGCCCCGGCGGCCGCAGCGAGCAAGTACAAGGAGGCGCCCATGCTGGCTGAACTGGTCAAGGCGGGCAAGTTGCCCCCGGTTGAGGAGCGCCTGCCACCCAACCCGGTGGTGGTCACGCCCACCAACGCCGTCGGCAGGTACGGAGGCACCCTCAGCGGCACCGGAATGGCGCCCGAAGTCACCAACGACCTGCAGATTGGCCAGTACGCCGGACTCTTCCGCTTCTCGAACGACCTGAAGGTGGCCACGCCTGACGTGGCTGAGGCCTTTGAGTTCACGCCTGACAACAAGTCCTGCACCATCAAGCTGCGCCAGGGGCTGAAGTGGTCTGACGGGCAGCCCTACACGGCCGACGACGTGATGTTCTACTTTGAAGACATCATCTTCAACAAAGACGTCACCCCGTCGCCGTCCAGCCAGTGGCAGCCGGGCAAACAGCCGATGCAGGTGACGAAGGTCGACGACTACACCCTCAAGTTCGACTTCGCCGTGCCCAACCCGGCCTTTTGCCTGACCAACTACTCTGGCGGCCCGATCGAGCCGCACTACCCCAAGCATTGGTTCAGCCAGTTCCACATCAAGTACAACCCGAATGCCGACGCCGAGGCCAAGGCCAAGGGCTACAACGGCTGGACGGCGCGTGTGCAGAAGCTCGTGACCCAGTGGAACTATGGCGCCATGGAGCCGGACACCCCGGTGCTCGGGCCCTGGCGGCCGGTCAGCGCGGACAGCCAGCGGCAGCAGTACGAGCGCAACGCGTACTACTGGAAGGTGGACACGGAAGGCAACCAGTTGCCCTACATCGACTACCAGACCGTGGAGTACGTGGCCAACCTGGACGTGGCGAACCTGAAGGCGGTCTCGGGCGCGACCAGCGTGTCGGGCCTGGATCTGCAGCTGATCAACTTCCCGGTGCTGAAGCAAGGCGAGCAGGCCGGCAACTATACCGTGAAAACGGTATACTCCGAGCGCGGCGCCGACGTCGCCTTGGCCCTCAACACCTGCCACCAGGATCCCGTGCTGAAGGAGATCTTCAACGACGTGCGTTTCCGCCAGGCATTGTCGTCGGCCATCAACCGCGACGAGATCAACGAGATCGTCTTCCTGGGCCAGGCCACGCCTCGCCAGGCGACGATCAACGACTCGGCGTCGTTCTTCAAGCAGGAATGGGCCGATTCCTTCGCCAAGTTCGATCAGGCGCAGGCGAACCAACTGCTGGACGCGGTCGGGCTCGACAAGAAGGGCGCCGATGGCATCCGCCTGCGTCCGGACGGGAAACCGATGCAGTTCCAGCTCGAGTACCTGCCGCAGGAAGGGCCGAAGCAGCAGACGTGTGAGTTGGTGGTGAAACACTGGGCGGCAGTCGGCCTGAAGGTGGATGCCCAACTGCGTGACCGCGCGTTCCTGCTCACCCGCCTGCAAGCCAGCCAGCAAGACATGAGCGGCTGGCATGTCGACCGGCAGCTGGAGCGGGCCTCATATGCCTACGGCGGGACGCAGAAGCTGGGGCCAGGCGGCGATTCGGCCATCCAATATGCCAAGCCTTGGAAGGACTGGTTCAACACGGGAGGCAAGAGCGGCCAGGAGCCGCCCCAGGAAGCCAAGGATCTGTTCGACGCCTATGGCGCCTGGCAGCAGACCGTGATGGGGACGCCGGAATACGAGGCAGCGGCGACCAAGGTGCACGACCTGATCATGAAGAATCTGTGGGTCATCGGCGTGGTCGGCGAGGGCCCTGTGCCGGTGACGGTCAACAACAAGCTGGAGAACGTCTTCCCTGCCAACGACAACAGCAAGGTCTGGTGGGGCGCGGCCAACTGGTTCTGGCACACGCACCAGATGGAGCAGTGGTTCTTCAAGGCCTGAGACAGATCGCGTGACGCCAGGGGGAGCGGCTGCGAGGCGCTCCCCCTGGCGTCAGAGCAGTGAGGATGATTGCAACGGTATGGCTAACCTACACGACAAAATCTACGCCTGTATCGCCGCCTCGCGCATCGGCTCGTCGATGGGCACCTTGACAGAGGGTTGGAGCGTGGCGCGCATCACCGAAGTCTATGGTAAGGTCGAAGACCTGGCCGCGAAGAAAGCGCGCTTCAACGAGCCGGTCCGCCGGCGCGCTCAGCAGTGGTCCGAGCGCTACTTCATGCACTATCCCTACGAGCAGGCACCAGGGGCCACCGAGGATGGCATCGAGCGGCAGAAGCTGATCGCACAGGCGATCATCGAGAAGAAGGGACGCATCACCGCCACCGATCTGGCTGCGGTCATCACCCGTGACGTAGACGAGAAGCGTGACTTCGGCTACCGCATGTGGTATGGCGACGCGCTCCTTTACCCGTTCGTCAAGGCTGGTTTGCCTCCGCAGTATGTCGGCATGTTCTCGGCCTGGCCGGGGATCGTCTCGTTCACGCGGGCTTGCCACCCGATCGGGCTGGTCAACGCCTGCGATCCAGACGCCGCGGCGCACGATGCGATGGAAGTGGGCATGCTCTACCAGCCCAGCTGGAGCACCGGGCTGCCGAGCGCGGCCGGCTTCGTGGCCGGGGTCGCCGAGGCCTGCAAGTCCGGTGCGACGCGCGATAGTGTTGTGGCAGCAGTGCGTGAGCATTGCGGCGAGGCCTGCCGGGTCGAAGTCGACGCTTGCCTGGAGATCGCGCTCAAGCATGGCGACGCGTACGCGATGCGCGACGAAATGAACGCCCGCTACGCAGGCCTGCCGGGCGACTTCGGCGAGGAACTGCTGGCCAAGGGCCTGTCGATCTTCTACGTGACCGCAGGCGACGTGCGCGCCACGATCCTGGGCGGCGTCAACTTCGGTCGCGATACCGACTGCGTGACCGCCATCGCGACCGGTTTCTCGGGCGCGCTGAGCGGGACCGCCACGATCCCGGCAGAGTGGATCGCCAAGGTCGACAGGGCGGAGAAGGAAGCCGAGCACACGGTCTCGCACCTCTCCTGTTTGGAGACTGCCGATGGGCTGTACGCCGCGGCGTTGAATGAGATGGAGCGAGCACGGCGGAACATAGCGGCCCTGGAAGCCGCGATCGCCGAACAATGACGCTCTGAGAGGCGGGCGTTTCCGGCTTGCGCTTCGTCTGTGCTCCGGCCAGACGCCGGGTGCAGCAGAGGCCCGGGGACGCCCGCACCTGCCGGCCGGGGCGCGGGGTAGACCAGGAGCGCGCAGCATGCTCGAATATATCGGCCGCCGTTTGTTGCTGCTGATACCGACGGTGATCGTGATCTCGATGATCTCGTTCCTGCTCATCCAGCTGCCGCCTGGTGACTTCTTGACTTCCTACGTCATGCAGCTCGAGAGCCAGGGGCAGGTCATCGACCCTTCCGTGATCAGTAACCTGAGGGCCGCATACGGCATGGACCAGCCCTTGGCCATTCAGTACCTGAAGTGGGTGGCCGGCATGATGCACGGGCAGTTCGGCCAGTCGTTGTCCTGGAACGTGCCGGTCAAAGACCTGATCTGGGAGCGGCTGGGGCTGACTTTTGCTCTTTCGTTCTCGTCGCTGATTTTTATCTGGGTAGTGGCCTTTCCGGTGGGCATCTATTCGGCAATCAGGCAATACTCGCCGGGCGATTACCTGTTCACTTTGATCAGTTTTGTCGGCCTGGGCGTGCCCCCGTTTCTGTTGGCGCTGGTCGTGATGTGGCTGGCCTTCTCAAAACTTGGGGTCAGCGTGGGAGGGCTCTTCTCTCCCGCCTATGAGACCGCGCCCTGGAGCTGGGGCAAGTTCGTCGATTTGCTCCAGCACCTGTGGATACCGATGGTCGTCCTGGGGATGGGTGGCACCGCCGGCCTGATTCGCATCATGCGTGCTAACCTGCTGGACGAACTGCACAAACCCTACGTCACCACCAGCCGCTCGAAGGGGATGCCCGAGAGGGCGCTGATCGTCAAGCACCCCGTGCGCGTAGCGCTGAACCCCTTCGTTAGCACCGTTGGCTGGACGCTTCCCGGCCTGGTCTCCGGCTCGACGATCGTCTCTGTGGTGTTGAATCTGCCTACCACCGGCCCGCTCCTGCTGCGCGCCTTGCAGTCGCAAGACATGTACCTGGCCGGCACGATTGTGCTGATGTTGAGCGTCCTGACGGTCGTCGGAACACTGGTCTCCGACGTCCTGTTAGCCTGGCTCGATCCCCGCATCCGGTTGCAGTGAGAAAAGCATGAGCCTCACCTCGCTTCTCAAACGACGAACCAAGGCGTCTGCCCCGGTCGAAGAGGTCAGCGAGAGCGACGAGCGCGCATACGTGGCTTCGCAGTGGCAGCTGATGTGGTGGAAGTTCCGGCGACACAAGCTGGCCATGGCCTGCGGCGTGATCGTCATTCTCTTGTACCTGGTAGCGATCTTCGTCGAGCCGTTGGCCGCCTACGACCCGGAGCAGCAGGACCAACGGCAGTCCTATCGGCCGCCTACGCCGCTGCACTTCGTCGATTCCAAGGGCCAATTCCACCGCGTGCCCTTCGTCTATGGCACCAAGCAGAAGCGCGATCTGAACACGCTAGCCATGGTCTATACCGTCGACACAACCAAGATCTACCCGGTGCACCTGTTCGTGAAGGGCGCCCCCTACAAGCTATGGGGGCTCTTCCCTATGAACGCGCACCTGTTTGGGGTTGACGACCCCGGGCGCATCAACCTGTTAGGGTCCGACGCGATGGGAAGGGATATGTACTCGCGTCTGGTCTACGGGACACGCATCTCGATGTCGGTGGGACTGATCGGCGTTTTGATGAGCTTCATCCTGGGCATCGTCCTCGGTGGGATTTCCGGTTTCTACGGGGGTGCAATTGACACCGTCATCCAGCGCGTGATCGAGTTCCTGCGTTCGATGCCCACCATCCCGCTCTGGATGTCGCTGAGCGCGGCGCTGCCGCCCACCTGGCCGCCGTTGAAAGTCTACTTCGCCATCACCGTCATCCTGTCGCTGATCGGCTGGACGGGCCTGGCGCGCGTGGTGCGCGGGCGTTTCCTGGCGCTGCGTGAGGAAGACTTCGTGATGGCGGCCAAGATCAGCGGCTCCTCGGAAATGCGCATCATCCTGCGGCACATGGTGCCGTCATTCCTGAGCCACATTATCGCCGCCCTGACTCTGGCGGTGCCGGACATGATCCTCAGCGAGACGGCGCTGAGCTTCCTGGGCCTGGGGCTGCGCTACCCGGCGATCAGTTGGGGTGTCTTGCTGCAAGAACTCGCAAAACATCCGGGCGGTGGCCACGGCGCCCTGGCTGCTGTTCCCCGGACTGGCGGTGGTGGTGGCGGTGCTTTCGCTCAACTTCCTGGGCGACGGCCTGCGGGACGCCGCCGATCCGTACGCTCGCTGAGGATGGATGGCGCGTGACCATGACACCACCGAACGACGTGCTGATTGAGATCAACAACCTGAAGACCTACTTCGCCCTGGACGAAGGGACCGTCAAGGCGGTGGACGGGGCTACGCTCGACGTGCGACGGGGCGAGACGCTGGGTATCGTCGGGGAGAGCGGCTGCGGCAAGAGCATGATCGCCCGTTCGATCCTGCGCATCATCGATCCGCCCGGCCGGATCGTCGACGGCCAAATCTTGTACTACCGCAGCCAGGCCGGCAACTCTGCGGGCGCAGGCCGCCAGATCGACGTGATCGACCTGGCCAGGGTCGACCCGCGCGGTCCGCAGATCCGGGCCATCCGCGGCGCCGAGGTATCGATGATCTTCCAGGAGCCGATGACGGCTCTGAGCCCGGTATACACCATCGGCAACCAGATCGTCGAAGCGCTCGAACAACATCGGCGGATCAACAAGAAAGACGGTCTCGAGGAGGCGATCCGCTTGCTGCGGGAGGTCGGGATGTCGCTGCCGGAGCGGCGCGTGGACGAGTACCCTCACCAGCTAAGCGGCGGTATGCGCCAGCGGGCCATGATTGCCATCGGTCTGGCCTGCCGGCCTTCATTGCTGATCGCTGACGAGCCGACCACGGCGCTCGACGTCACCACCCAGGCGCAGATCCTCGAGCTGATGCTGCGTCTCAAGAACGAGCGGGGGATGGGCATCATGATGATCACCCACGATATGGGTGTCGTCGCCGAGATGACCCAGCGCGTGGCGGTGATGTACTTGGGGCGCGTCGCAGAGGTGGCGGACGTGCGCACGCTTTTCCACCACCCGAAGCATCCCTACACGGTCGCCCTGCTGAACTCGATCCCCAAGCTGGGACGCCGGGCACGCGCGCGGCTCGAGCCGGTCACCGGCATGGTGCCGAGCCCTTATCACCGGCCGAAAGGTTGTCTGTTTCATCCGCGCTGCCCTTCGGCGATGAAGGGTCTCTGCGATCAGAAGGAGCCACCCCTGATCACGCTGGAAGGTGGGCAGCGAGTGGCCTGCTTCCTCTACGGCGGAGGCGGCGAGCAATGAACCAGGACGTGATTGCCAAACGGCCGGTCTTGCTTGACATAAAGAATCTGCGCAAGTATTTTCCGATCCGGGGCGGCTTGCTGCAGCGCGTGACCGGCCAGGTGAAGGCGGTGGACGACGTCAGCTTTCACATCCTCGAGGGCGAAACCCTGGGGCTCGTAGGCGAAAGCGGCTGCGGCAAGACGACCGCAGGGCGCTGCATCCTGCGCGGCATCGAGCCGAGCGGCGGCGAGATCCTGTTCATGCGCGGGCCCGGGGACGTGGTCGATCTGACACGCCAGGACCCTCAGTCGATGTCGACGCTGCGCCGCAATCTGCAAATGATTTTCCAGGACCCGTACTCGTCGCTGAACCCTCGCTGGACGCTGCTCGAGATCGTGGGTGAGCCCCTGCTGGTGAACAACCTCGCCAGGGGCAAGGCTTTGGAGGATCAGGTGGCCGACATGCTCAAGCGTGTCGGTCTGCGGCCCGAGTTCATGCGGCGTTACCCGCACGCCTTCAGCGGCGGCGAGCGGCAGCGGATCGGCATTGCACGTGCCCTGGCCACCCACCCCAAGCTGGTGGTGGCCGATGAACCGGTCTCGGCGCTTGACGTTTCGGTGCGTGCGCAGACGCTGAACCTGCTCGAGGACCTGCAGCAAGAGTTCCATCTCACCTACCTTTTCATCTCGCACGACCTGAGCGTAGTGGAGCACATCTGCGATCGTGTGGCGGTGATGTATGTAGGGAAGTTGGTCGAGATGGCGGCGACCGACGAGCTCTATCTGAACCCGAAGCATCCTTACACCGAAGCCCTCATGTCGGCCGTGCCAAAGGCAGACCCGGACCTGAAGTCGCAGCGAATCGTCCTGGAGGGTGAGGTGGCGGACCCCGGCAAGCCGCCTTCGGGCTGCTATTTCCACCCTCGCTGCCGCTATGCCTACGAGCGATGCCGGGTGGAAACGCCGCTTCTGCGCGAGGTGGCGCCCGGGCACGTCGTCGCCTGTCATCGCGCTGACGAACTGAGCTTGAGCGGGGCGCCGGCGTGACGTCGGAGGGTCCCGGGGATGCGGGCAGGCCGAGATATCGGCCGGCTGATGGGCAATCGTATCCAGGCTCGCGTGCGGCGGAGGCCGGGCGCGGCCGGAACAGCAACATTTTGGGAGGACTGGAATGCCTACGTTGTACGAGAAAGTCTATGGCTGCCTGGCCGCGTCGCGAGTGGCGTCGGCGATGGGGGCCGCGGTCGAGGGTTGGCACGCCGATCGCATCAAGTCGACCTACGGCTGGGTGGATCGGTTCTATTCGTACTGCCATTACGGCTATCGCGGTGTGACCTGGGAGCGGATGCCCGGCACCACCGAGGACGGCATCGAACGACAGAAGCTGATGTGCAGGGCGATCATTGCCAAGGGCGACCGCATCACGGCGGACGACCTTGGCAAGCTGGCGGCGGATGTGGTGGACCCGGAACAGATGTGGTACATGAGCGAGCCGAGCGACATCCGCTTGGTGAAGTTTCTGAAGGTTGGCGTGCCGGCAGTAGAGGTGGGCGGTCTCAGTGGGTGGCACGGGCTGAACGCGATGGCACGCGCCAGCCACCCGATCGGCTTGATCAACGCCTGCGATCCGGCGGGCGCATTCCGGGATGCCGCGGACGTGGGCCGGCTGATTTTCCCACCGACAGACGTGGGGCTGGAATGGGCCGGAGTCTACGACGCGGCCATCGCAGCCGCGCTGCGGCCAGACGCAACCGTGGACACCGTCCTCGAGACCGCGCTGGGCTTCGCGAGCGAGCCGATCAAGCGCGAGGTGGAGCGGGCGCTGGAGATCGTCAGGCGGGCCGCCGACTACGAGGCCGCGCGTGAAGAGTTTTACACCATCTACACGGGCACGGGGACGATGTACGCGATGTCGACCGCCAGCGAGACCGTGACCAAGGCGCTGGCGTTGTTCTGGCTGGCCAAGGGCGACGCCAAGACGGCAATCCTATACGGCGTGAACGCCGGGCGCGATACGGACTGCCAGGCAGCCATGGCAGGCGGACTGGCTGGCGCTCTTTCCGGAATCGGGGCAGTGCCGGCGGAATGGGTCGAGCAGCTGGACAAGGCGACGGCTGCTAACCCATACACGAACACCCAATGCACGGTCAAAGAACACGCCGACGGCGTTTACGCCGCGATCCAGAATCGGGCCGCTAAGATGCGTGAGCTGGCGGGGCTGTTGGCGCAGTGACCTCAGGGGCAAATCGATCAGGAGTAAAACGGTATGGAAGACGCAATTTCTCGGGTGGCAGTGCTCGGCACGGGGCAGATGGGGCCGGGTATCGCCGTAGTGACGGCCATGGCCGGCTGCCAGACCACCCTGGTCGGCCGCTCGCCTGCCAGCCTGGCAGACGGGCGCGCGCGCTTTGAGAGCGCCCTGGCGTTCATGGTCGAGAACGAGGTGGTGAGCGACGCCGAGGCCGCGGCGGCAGCCGCCCGGCTGGTGACGAGCATGGACCTGGACGCGGCTGCCGAAGCGGACATCGCCATCGAATCGATCGTCGAAAGCCTGGCGACCAAGCAGGAGTTCTTCGCCGCCCTGGATGACATCTGCCCGGCCGAAGTAATCCTGGCCAGCAACACCTCGGGCCTGCGCATCTCCGAAATCGCGCTGCGCATGACCTGCCCGGAGCGGGCGGTGACCACTCATTTTTGGAACCCGGGTCATCTGATGCCGCTCGTCGAGGTGATCCAGGGCGAGAGGACAAACGAAGAGACGGTGCAGCGCACCTATGCCTTTTTGCTTCGCTGCGGCAAGCGGCCGGTGATCGGGCGTAAGGACGTGCCGGGGCAGATCTGCAACCGGCTGCTGCAGGCGGTGACCCGCGAGTGCATCTATATGGTGCAGGAGGGGATCGCCAGCGCAGAGGACGTGGAGACGGCGCTCAAAGCCGGGGCAGGGCTGCGCTTCCCGGTGTATGGCCCGCTGGAGCACGCGGACGCGGTCGGACTCGACCTTGCGCTCAAGGTGCAGACCTCCGTCCTGCCCAGCCTGTGCAGCGCGAGCGAACCGGGCCAGTATCTGAAGGGGCTGGTGGCCGAAGGCAACCTGGGGGCAGCCAGCGGCCAGGGGTTCCACAACTGGGAGACGAGGGACGTGGGTGAGCTGCGCCGGACGCGTGACTTGTTCCTCGTTCAACGGATGAAAGAGGCGCGTCGATGACACTGATGAAGTGGTTCGAGAGCCGGGCACAGGGCCTGGTAATTGTTTCGCTCGGACATGGGGACTTGTTGTTGGAGAGCCTGTGCCAGGTAGCGCGCGAGGCTGACATCCACACGGGCGCGATCATGACGGGGCTGGGCAGCCTGACCGTCGGCCGCATCCACGCGGTGGTGACCAATGACATGCCGCCCCAGGATCGTTACCTGGACCTGCCTGGACCGCTCGAGGTCGTCGGCTTCAGCGGCATCATCGCCGCGTACGAGCCGCACGTCCACATCAGCCTGATGGATGCGTCTGGCAAGTTCTATGGCGGTCACCTGGAAGCGGGCTGTTCGATCCTGACGCTGTCTGAGATCTCGATCCTGCGAGCCCCGGACATCCGCATCGAGCGCAAGCTGCGGGATGGCAACGCCATCAAGCTTTTGGATTGGGAGAAGCAGCCGTAACGGCTGGGCGAGGCGGAGCGCCGCCACCCGTCGCCGGCTTTCGATTCGCCTGTAGCCCCGAGTTCAGTGCGGGGCTAGAGGCGAATCCATTGTCAGGGATGGCATCGGGCCCTCCATAGGTCTCAGCGGCTGCGGTCGATCAACTGGCGCAAGCGGGTCTCCTCGGCCATCAGGGCGTCCAGCCGGGCCTGGAGCTCGGCCGCGCGCCGGCTGTCCGGCTTGCCGCCTTCTGCCGCCAGCCGCCTGGTACAGGCGGCGATCTCGGCCCGCACCTCGTCTTTTCGCTGGATCAGGGCGTCGCGGTTCATGTTGTTCCCCTCCGCCCGATTATACCCCACTTGATGCCCCCGATGGATTTCGCTCGGTGCTCCATGCGACAAATGTCACTGCAATCAATACGGCAATGCCTCACACTGTTAAATAGTAACGATTGTGTCACAACGAACATGCCAATGGCTGTCGTGTTTTGGTTGTCGCTGTTTCGGAGGTCAAAATGTCCCCCACTGACACTCCCGGCGCAAGAGCGACTGCGCAATATTCGAGGCTCCTCAAGTCGATATTGGCAGCATCCGCGCTCATGCTGGTCTTCCTGGCCGGCCTAAGCGCGCGCGTTGCCCTGGCCGCACCTCCCGGGCAGACGGGGCAGGCGGGCCCTGCGGGACAGGCCGCGACCGGCGAACAGATCTTCCAGAGCCGCTGCGTTGGCTGCCACACCATTGGCCAGGGCAGGCTCGTTGGGCCAGACCTGCAGGGTGTGACCGAGCGGCGCGATCCGGCCTGGATCAAGAGCTTCATCGCCGATCCGAGCCGCCTGTTCGCCGCCAACGATCCGACCGCGCTGCAGCTTTTGCAGGACAGCAATGGCGTCAAGATGCCGAACCTCGGGCTGTCCGCTGCCGAGGTCGACGCCCTGGTCGCCTTCCTTGCCCAGCCGGGCGGCGCCACCGGCGCGGCACCTGCCGCTCCGGCGGCAGCGGGCGATCCGGCTGCCGGCCAACTTCTGTTCATGGGCAGCCTGCCGCTGGCGAACGGCGGTCCTGCCTGCCTTGCCTGCCATTCGGTCAGCGGAACCGGAGCGCTGGGCGGCGGCGCTCTCGGCCCTAACCTGACGCATGTCGCGCAGCGCCTCAGCAAGCCGGGCCTGGCGGCCAGCCTGCAGACTATCGCCTTCCCGACGATGATCGGCCCCTTCGCCAATCGTCCGCTGACGGCGAAAGAGCAGGCCGATCTGGTCGCGTTCCTGGTGCAGGCGGACGCGCAAGCCGCTCCAGTGCCGGTCTGGAGCCCGGGGGCCATCAGCGCGAATACCTGGGCCATGTTGGGGCTTGGCCTGGCGGGAGCGGGCGTTCTGTTCGCGCTGTTGCTGTTCTTCTGGCCGCGCCAGAGGCAGAGTCTCTCGTCTCGGCTGCGCAGCACCGGCAGTTTGGGTCAAGGCCGCTCACGCTGAGGCGAGGGGACTGAGGCCTCGGGGCTAACGCTGAAGGTAAAAGGCCAAGCAAGGGCCACGTGCTCGGCATGCGGGCAATGGAGGGATTCATGAGCGACTGGACGAAAGAGACGGCGGCGCCGGAAGAGCGCAAGTGGGAGGAGTTCTACCGCAATCGTTTCCAGCACGACAAACGCGTGCGCACCACCCACGGCGTCAACTGCACCGGGTCCTGTTCCTGGGAGGTCTTTGTCAAGGATGGGATTGTGACCTGGGAACTGCAGGCAACCGATTACCCTCGACTCGAGGACGGTCTGCCTCCCTACGAGCCGCGCGGCTGCCAGCGCGGCATCAGTTTCTCGTGGTACCTCTACAGCCCGATCCGCGTCAAGTACCCGTACATCCGCGGCACCTTGGTCGACATCTGGCGCGAGGCGCGTCAGGAGCAGCCCGACCCGGTGGCAGCCTGGGCGTCGATCGTGGACGACCCACAGAAGCGCGCCGCTTTCCAGCAGGCGCGCGGCAAGGGCGGCTTCCGCCGGGCGCACTGGGATGAGGTATTGGAGCTGATCGCGGCTTCGGTGATTCATACGGTCAAGCGGCACGGGCCCGACCGCGTGATCGGCTTTTCGCCCATCCCGGCCATGTCGCAAGTCAGCTACGCCGCGGGCAGCCGTTTCCTGACCCTGCTCGGCGGGGTGGCGATGAGCTTTTACGATTGGTACTGTGACCTGCCGCCGGCCAGCCCGGAGGTCTGGGGCGAACAGACCGACGTCCACGAGTCGGCCGACTGGTACAACAGCCGCTTCATTGCGGTGATGGGCTCCAACCTTAACATGACCCGCACGCCGGACGCCCATTTCATCGCCGAAGTGCGCCACGCCGGCGCCAAGCTGACGGTTTTCTCGCCGGACTTCTCACAGGTGGCCAAGTACGCCGACTACTGGATCCCCGTGCATGCCGGACAGGACACGGCTTTTTGGCTGGCCGTGGATCACGTGCTGCTGAAAGAATTCTTCGTGGAGCGGCAGACACCCTACTTTACCCGCTATCTCAAGCAGTACACCGACATGCCTTTCCTGGTCGAGATCGACGAGCAGGCGACGGGCGCCGAGCCGGCCATGCCGGGACGCTATCTGCGCGCCAACCGCCTCCCCGCTTACCAGGCCGTCGAGAATGGGGATTGGAAGCTGTTGGTCTGGGATGAGGGTTGCGGCGGGCCCCGCATGCCGCAGGGCACGGTCGGTTTTCGCTGGGCACAGGGACAGGAGGCCGGTAAGTGGAACCTGCGGATGCACGACCCCATCAGCGGCGAGGATCTGCAGCCGGAGCTCTCCTTTGCCGGACGCCACGACGAGGTGCTGGCGGTGGGATTCGACGATTTTGCGGCGGACAGGACCCTCCGGCGCGGCGTGCCGGTCCGCTTCGTCGAGACAGATGCCGGCCGCATCCGGGTAGCGACGGTGTTCGATCTGATCATGGCCCAGTTTGGCGTGCCGCGCGGCTTGCCGGGAGAGTACGCCGAACATTACGGGGCCGAGTTGCCTTACACTCCGGCCTGGCAGGAGAAGTTCACCGGCATCCACCGCGACACCCTGGTGCAGTTCGCGCGCGAGTGGGGCGAGAACGCGGCCAAGACGAACGGCAAGAACCTGATCATCATCGGCGCAGGCGCCAACCACTGGTACCACAACAACCTGCTCTATCGCTCGGCCATCGTGGCCCTGATGCTGACCGGCTGCGTGGGGGTAAATGGGGGAGGATTGGCGCACTACGTCGGCCAGGAGAAACTGGTCAGCCAGGCGTCTTGGACGGCGCTGGCGTTCGCCAGCGACTGGGGCATGGCGCCCCGTCAGCAGAATACGCCTTCCTTCCACTACGTCCACTCGGACCAGTGGCGCTACGAACAGGGGTTCCGCGCCTACGACCCGCTGCCCGAACGCGGCGTGGCCGCCGGTGAGCTAGCTGCCAAGGCCCGATCGGCGGGGCACACGATCGATCTGCAGGTGGAAGCGGTGCGCCGCGGTTGGCTGCCGTTCTTTCCGCAGTTCAATCGCTCGTCTCTCGAGGTCGTGCGCGAGGCCCAGGCCGAGGGCGCGCGCAGCGATGCCGACATCGTGCGCCACGTGGTCGAGGGGCTCAAGGATGGCCGGCTGAGCTTCGCGGTCGAGGACCCCGACGCGCCCGAGAACTGGCCGCGCGTCTGGTTCATCTGGCGCGGCAATGCCATCGGTACCAGCGCCAAGGGCCATGAGTACTTCCTGCGCCACTACCTCGGCACGCACAGCAACGCGATCGCGCCGGAGCGGGCGGCGGGGATGACCAGTGAGGTGAACTATCGGCCCGGGGCGCCGACCGGCAAGCTCGACCTGGTGGTCGACCTCAACTTCCGCATGGATACTTCCGCGCTCTACTCGGACATCGTGCTGCCGGCCGCCACCTGGTACGAGAAAGACGATCTCAACACGACCGACCTGCATTCGTTCATCAACCCCATGCAGGCTGCGGTGGCGCCGGCCTGGGAATCCAGGAGCGACTGGGATATCTTCCGGGCGCTTGCGAAGAAGGTGAGCGAGCTCGCCCGCACGCACCTGCCCGAGCCGCTGCGCGATGTTGTCATGCTGCCCCTGCAGCACGATACGCCGGACGAGTTGGCCCAGCCCGTGGTGCGCGACTGGAAGCGGGGTGAGGTGGAGGCCGTGCCCGGCGTGACGATGCCCAAGTTCCGCGTGGTACTGCGCGATTACGCTCAACTCTACGAGCAGATGGTCTCGCTGGGGCACGGAGTGGAGGAAAAGGGCGTCTTTGCGCATGGTCTATCCATCCCGGTGGCCGACGAGTACCGCCGGCTGGCTGCCCGCCAGCCGCGGCAGGTCGACGGGGTGACGTTCCCTTCGCTCTACGATGCGCGCGAGGTGGCCGAGGCGATCCTGGCTCTCGACCCGGCTTCCAATGGCGAGCTGGCGCATCGGGCCTTCGAAGCGGAAGAGCACAAGACCGGCCTGCCGCTGACCGACCTGGCAGAGGGGTCCCGCGACGTGCGCTATACCTTTGCCGACATCGTCAGTCAGCCGCGGCGCGAGTTGACCAGCCCGACCTGGTCCGGCATCGTCAACAAGGGCCGGGCCTATTCGCCGTTCACGCTCAACGTCGAGCGGCTGATCCCGTGGCGCACCCTTTCCGGCAGGCAGCACTTCTACCTGGACCACGAGAATTACCTGGCCTGGGGAGAGAATCTGCCGGGCTACAAGCGTCGTCCGACCTACCTCGTCCTGGATGAGGTGGGGCAGACCATGGCCGAGATGTCGCACGCGCCGGGCCGGATGCTCAACCTGATCACTCCGCACGGCAAGTGGAGCATCCACTCCACCTACTCCGAGAACATCCGTATGATGACGTTATCGCGTGGCGGTTACCCGGTCTGGCTGAACGACAAGGACGCGGCTGAGCTGGGCATCTGCGACAACGACTGGGTGGAGGTACACAACGACAACGGGGTGTTCGTGCAGCGCGCAATCGTCTCGGCGCGCATCCCGAGTGGGACGGTCTTTATCTATCACGCGACAGAGCGCACCGTCGGCATTCCCAAGTCGCCGCTGCGCGGCAAGCGTGCCGGCATGAATAACTCCCTGACCCGGACCCGCCTCAAGCCGGTGTTGATGTCGGGTGGCTACGCCCAGTTCAGCTACGCCTTCAACTACTGGGGCCCGACGGGCAATAACCGAGACACCTACGTCTTTGTGCGCGCGATCGAGAGACCGGATGACGCAAGCTGGCACAGCCTATAGGAGGACGATTGGCGATGAACGTCCGTGCTCACATGAGTATGCTCTTTCATCTCGACAAATGCATCGGCTGTCACACCTGCTCGGTGGCCTGCAAGAACCTTTGGACGGATCGCAAGGGCGCCGAGTACATGTGGTGGAACAACGTCGAGACGCGCCCGGGCGCAGGCTACCCCACTCACTGGGAGAAGCAGGAGCACTACCAGGGCGGCTGGCAATTGAAGGACGGCCGCCTGACCTTGCGCTTGCACTCGAAGCTCGGCGGGCTGGCGAAGCTTTTCTTCAACCCCTCCCTGCCCAGCCTCGAGGATTACTACGAGCCGTTCACCTTCCGCTACCAGGATCTCTTCAACGCGCCGGCCGGGGACGACCAGCCGACGGCCATCCCAGTCTCGCAGATCACAGGCGAGCCGATCGACATCCAGAGCGGACCCAATTGGGACGATGACCTGGGTGGCTCGGACATCTATGCCCGGAACGATCCGAACCTGGCCGAGCTGCCGGAGAGCGTGCGCCAGCAGATGCTGGAGCTGGAAGGCATCGTCTTCAACTATCTGCCGCGCATCTGCAACCACTGTCTCAACCCGGCCTGCGTCGCGGCCTGCCCATCGGGAGCGATCTACAAGCGGGCTGAAGACGGCGTGGTGCTGGTGAACGAGAACAAATGCCGGGCCTGGCGCATGTGCGTGGCGGCCTGCCCGTACAAAAAGGTGTATTACAACTGGTCGACCGGCAAGTCGGAGAAGTGCATCCTGTGCTTCCCGCGGCTGGAGACAGGGCAGGCGCCGGCCTGTGCTCACTCCTGCGTCGGGCGCATCCGCTACATGGGTGTGGTGCTGTATGACGCCGACCAGATCCCCGGCGCGGCCATGGTCGCAGATGACGAATTGGTCGCGGCGCAGCGTGCGGCGATCCTGGACCCGTTCGATCCGGCGGTCCTCGCCGCGGCGCGTGAGAACGGCATCGAAGAGAGCTGGCTGAGCGCGGCCCAGAATTCGCCGGTCTATAAGTTCGTCAAGGAATGGGAGCTGGCCCTGCCGCTGCATCCCGAATACCGCACGATGGCAATGATGTACTACATCCCGCCGCTCTCGCCGGTGGTGAGCGTGCTCGAGGAGCAGTTGTTCAAGCTCGACGTGAGCCCGGAGAGCCGGGAGTTCGAGCTGTTCGATCGCCTGGACGCGGCGCGGCTGCCGGTGCGCTACCTGGCCAACCTGTTCTCGGCCGGGAACGAAGCGCCTGTGCGCGTCGCCCTGCGCAAGCTGCTGGCCGTGCGTACCTACATGCGGCGAAAGCGCCTCGACGGGGAAGCCGGCGACGTGTGGGCGGTGGACGAGCGCACATCCGCCCTGTTGGCCGAAGCGGGGACCGATGCGGCCGAGGTGGAGGCCATCTACCGGCTGACCTCGCTGCCGACCCTCGGCGAGCGCTTCGTCATACCGCAGTATCACCGCGAAAGCAGCATCGAAGCCTGGAAGGACCCGCTCGAGCGCAAGGGCGACGCCGGGTTCGGCTACGTCCAGCCTCCCGTGCGAGGTAGCTGAGATGGCGCCAGTCAGCAGTGCGACCTACGCAGCCCTGGCGCAAGCCCTGTCCTACCCGACGCCGGGAAGCCTGGCGCTTCTGGAGGGTGCCCTGGCGCTCATGCCCGGCGGGCCGGCCAAGAAAGCGTTCGCGGCCTTCGCCGGCCAGGTGCGCGGTCTGAAGCTTGGCGAATGGGAAGAGCTGCACACTCGCACCCTCGACCTCAACCCGCCGGCCGCGCCATACGTCGGCTACCAGATCTGGGGAGACAGCTACAAGCGCGGCACCTTTCTGGCCCGGCTCAGGCGCGCCTACGCTGCCGCCGGCGTCGACTCGTCCGGTGAGCTGCCCGATCACCTGGCGCCGATCCTTGGTTACCTCGCCTGCACGCAGCAGCCTCTGCCCGAGCTGGTCGATGCGCTGGGGCCGGCGCTGAATAAGATACTGGCGGCCCTGCGCAAGGCCGAACCGGCTAACCCCTATGTGGACCTCCTGGAAGCGATACGGGGGGCCTGCCAGGGTCTTGGGAAGGAGGACGCATGATGATCGACACCGTCTTCTTTGTGATTTTTCCATATATCGCGCTGGCCATCGCCATCGTCGTGACTATCTACCGGTCGGTCTACCGGCCATTCAGCGTTTCCAGCCTGTCCTCGCAACTGCTCGAGCGCAAGAAACTCTATTGGGGCTCGGTGCCTTTTCACTACGGGATCGTCCTCGTGCTGCTGGGTCACCTGCTGGCCCTGCTGCTGCCGAGCGGGCTGCGCCTCTGGAATGCAGTGCCGGTCCGGCTCTACTTGCTGGAGGTGACCGCGCTCGCGCTCGGTCTCTGGGCGGTGGTGGGGCTTGCGATCTTGCTGTGGCGCAGGCTGAGCGAAGGGCGGATACGCGCGGTGACCACGCCGATGGACCTGGTGGTGCTCGCCCTCGTGCTGTTGTCTGCGGTTACCGGCGTGCTGATCGCCACCGTCTATCGCTTCGGCTCGTTCTGGTTCACGGCCGTGTTCACGCCCTATCTGTGGTCGATCCTGACGCTGCAGCCGGACGTCAGCCTAGTGACGCCGCTGCCCTGGGTGATCAAGCTGCACGTGATCAACTTCTTCGTCTTGCTGGCCGTCTTCCCGTTCTCACGCCTGGTCCACATCATCACTTATCCGGCCGGCTACCTGCTCAGGCCGTGGCAGCTCGTGATCTGGAACCGCCGGGCGCGCGGCCTGGCCGCCGGCGGCCGAACCGCCCCAGGGGCGGCCGGACACGGGCGGACGCCGGAGTACGGCGGCGCCGGGGAAGCGCTGAGCGTCCAGGGCCGGCCGCGTGATGGCTTGCTTGGCGCCACGCTCGGTTTCTTCGTCGGCTTCGCGGCAGTGGCGTTGTTCGGTCCGACTGCCAACAAGGTCAACGAGATCTTGCACCTGGCGCCGGTGGCGGTCGGCTTCCTGGTCGCGATGCCCTCGCTCTCGGGCTCGTTACTGCGCATCCCCTTCGCGGCCTGGGTCGACACCACCGGTGGCCGCAGGCCATTTCTGGTCCTGCTCGGCATCTCGGTCTTCGGAATGGCCGCCTTGACGCTGCTGATGTGGCTCCTCTATCCGCAGGGCTTCACGCCGGCGGTGCTGCCGCTGCTTTTCCTGCTGGGCTTGCTGTGCGGCAGCGGCATCGCGATCTTCTCGGTCGGCACGGCGCAAGTATCCTATTGGTTCCCGCGGGGGCAGCAGGGCAGCGCGCTGGGGACGTATGCGGGAATCGGCAACCTGGCGCCGGGTATTTTCTCCTTCCTCCTGCCGATCGCCTTGACCGGCTTGGGCATGGCCGGCTCTTACCTGGCCTGGCTGCTGTTTCTGGTCGTGGGAGTGGTTCTCTACCTTCGGCTGGGGCGCAACGCACCCTATTTCCAACTTAGGGCGCAGGGCCACACCGTCGAACGGGCCCGGCGGCTGGCTGCCGGTCAGGGCCAGGAGATATTCCCGAGCGGCCGGCTGACGGACAGCCTGAGGCTCTCCGCCCGCACGCTCAGGACCTGGTTCCTGGTCGTAATCTACTTCACCTCTTTCGGCGGCTTCCTGGCCCTGACTGCGTGGCTGCCGGTCTACTGGACGTCGTTCTTCGGCGTCAGCATCGTGACTGCGGGTGGGTTGACCGCCCTTTACTCGATCCTGGCCTCCTTGGTGCGCGTCGGCGGTGGCAGGCTGGCGGATCGTATCGGGGGTGAGAGAACCCTGCTGATCGCGTTGACGGTCATGGCGATCGGCGCGCTGCTGATGATGCTCTCGTCGCAGGTGTGGCTCTCGATCGTGGCGGAGATCATCATGGCCCTCGGCATGGGGACGACCAACGCGGCCGTCTTCAAGCTCGTCCCGCAGGCCGTGCCCGACGCGGTCGGCGGCGCCTCGGGTTGGGTAGGGGGCCTGGGGGCTTTCGGCGGCTTTACAATCCCGCCCATTCTGGGGGGGATTGTAGCGGCCGGCGGGGTGGCCGGCTATCCGGTGGGCTTCGGCGTATTTATCGGGTTGGCGCTGCTTTCCGTGGTAATGGCTTTGCTCTTCCGGCGGGGGCCGGCCTCGGTGCGCGAGCCCGGCGCGATGGCTTGAGGGCGAACGCGACCCGTCAGGGCGCGTAGGAGATGCGATGCAAGACCTTGTTTCTCTGCTGGCTGCCAGCAGCGCAAGGCACAGACACCTTTGCCCGCGCCAGGTACTTGGCGTTCGCATGGCCCTGGCGGCCGGAGGAGCGCTGGGGCTCGAGCTGCCGCGCGCGGACAAGGCGTTGATCGTGATCGCCGAGACAGATGGCTGCTTCAGCGACGGGTTGGCGGTGGCCGCTGGCGTGTCACCCGGTCATCGCAGTCTACGAGTCGAGGACTACGGCAAGGTGGCGGCGACGTTCGCCAACGCGCGCACCGGCGAAGCCGTCCGCCTCGTGCCGCGGTCCGACGTGCGCCTGCGGGCGCGGCTCTACGCGCCTGTTGAACGCCGGCACTACTATGCCCAACTGGCCGGGTATCAGTTGATGCCAGATGAAGAGCTGTTCTCTCTCAGTCGGGTCGTGCTCACACCAGGCATCGAGCGGATCATCGGCCGGGCCGGCGCGCGCACCAATTGCTGCGTGTGCGGCGAGGAGATCATCAACCAGCGCGAGATCGAGGTCGACGGCTTGCCCTACTGCCGCGCCTGCCTGGGAGGGGCGTACTACCAACCTGAGGGGGTTGGCGTGGCGCGGCCTCGAGGCCGCGCCACGCCGGCTGCTGGCAGTTTGACCGGCTCGAAAGCGCTGAGGGCGGCCGCGGCTTGCCCGGCTTGGCAGCGCCGTCTTCGCGCTAAAGTGCTCAGGCGCGCTCCACCTCCCGTTCGCAAGCGGCGCCCTGCCAGTTAGGGGCAGATTCGGACGGGACAGACGCCGGCAGAGCGCGCGCCGGTCAGGGCGCCGGGGGTCGAGGCTGGGCCGGCTTCCACCAGTCACCGCTCAGGCCGATCGACCTGAGAAACGGCCCCAGGGTCCCGGTAGCACGCGGATGGACGTAGTCAAAGTTCGGACGGTCCTTGCCGATGAAGGTCACCCAGGCCAGGGCCTGCTCCAGCGTCAGCGTTTGCCCCACCAGCTCAGGGTGTAGAGTCTCCCAGTTGTGTGCGTGTTCTTCCGACCGGAAGAGATTCATGTGCTCTCAAGCGTAGGGCAGGTCGGCCATCCAGCGGGCCACCGGCACGCCGAGGTGGGCGACCATGGGATCATCAGGACGCTCCAGTATTTGGCCGTCCTTGAGTTTCAAGCGCATAGGCGCGCCACAGTCGCGGCAATAGGCGTCCACCTGGACGACCTTGCCCGGAAAGTAGACCCATATCCCCAGCGCTTCGATGCCGCACACGGCGTCCCACTTCTGCGCGCCGTCGACCGTGATCTTGTAGGGCGTGGGTAGATTGGCGAACGGCGAAAGGATGCGGATGTTTTCGGTGCCTTTTTCGACCCAGAACGTGTCGATCGTGGCAATTTCCCGAAAGGCTTGCAGCACCTCTTCTCTGGAGATGCCCGGGGACCGCATGAGGTCGGCCAGGACGGGAGCGCGCCCGGTGGCGACGAACGAGTCCTGGATTAGCTTACGCACCTGCCTGGCAGTCAACGACACATCGGCCATCTGTGACCTCCCTTGGCGCGTGCACCCCCGGCTCGGGCCCGGCCGGGGTCTGTTGTAAACCTGTTCGATTGTCGTATGCCTCACGCCTCCTCTCTGTAATCGTCCTTACCTGGGCACCCGGCAGGCGGGCGGCTGGCAGGCGGCACGGTACCGTTAACTGTACTTAGGACCTTAATGCCATCCCGTATCTCAATGCGGGGCTAGCGGCCCTGGCGCCCCAACGACTTTTCCAGCCCCTGGATCAGGGCTTGTTTCTCGGCATCCGTCAAGCGTGCGGCTGGGTGAATGAGTGTATAGTCGGCGAGCGGCATCGCACCGGAGCGGATTTGGTCGGCCAACTCGCCCGCGCCGCGCGCGAAACTGGACATCTCCGACACGTTGAAGCGTGCGCGTCCGGCGTTGACGTGCGCCGCGGTCAGCCAGGAGCCCGGCGCCAGGGTGGCGTACCAAGGCCACTGCGTCTGGTTGCTGTGACAGTCGGCGCAGGCGCGCTCCCACAACTGCTGCGTCTGCGGCGAGTCCCACTGGACCGTCGTCTGTACGGGCGGGTTCGTCCGGTTGACCGGCACCAGTTGGAGCAGCCCACCGATCACGACGAATACGGCTACCCCTGCCAGGAGCGTCCGTCCCACCTCTCGGCCGGTCCCTGCGCCCGACGCCTGCGCGCCGTCCGCTATGCTGGCCGTTGTGGAGCTTAGGTCGGTGGCGGCCAAAGGATTGCCTTTCCTGCCCAGGCTCAGCGTGGCCAGGCTGCTGAAGACCAGGCCGAGGGCGCCGACCACGGCCACCCCGCCGGTCTCCGTGAACTGCTGGCGCGCGGCCGCCAGGCTGACCCGCCCGCCGAAGCGACCTTCGCCGCCAAAACCTCCTTCCCCGCCGGGCCGAAACTCGGTGCCGGCCTGCGCCGCCTGGCCGCCCAGCCGAGGGGCGGCGGCTTCAGCGCGGCCAAAGGCCGGCAGACCCGGCTGATTGGTGGCGGCGATGACGAGCATCGCGACGATGGCCAGTCCGGCCACCGTCGCGGCCAACGCGCTCAGGCCAAGCGTGGTGGTCGCCGCCCGGCGCACGCGTGGGCCCGGAGTGACCGTTGCCGCGCTCAGCACCAGCGCCAGCCCGGCCAGCAGGGCTCCCAGCAGCAGCCAGGCGTCGGCAAAGGTGAGAGGACCGACAAGAGGTAAGGTTGCCAGGGTGCTGATCGTGCCGATGCCGAACAGCATGGCCGCGAAGCCGGCCACGGCGAAGAGTAGCAAGAGGACCGGCAGGACCGACACGACCTTACGCAACCAGTTGCCGGGCCGCAGCGCGCTCCAAACCGTGATGATCGCGGCGGCGATCACGGTACCCAGCGCCGCCAGGCCGCCGCCCCACAGCGCCAGGCCCTGTGCGATGCCAAAGCCTGCGACCCCACGGTACAGCAAGGCGACACGCTGGCCGCCGAGCAGGGCCAGGAACAAGAGGGCGATCACGAATACCGCTGCGGACAAGAACGAGAGCGTCAAGGACCAACGTCTGATTTTCACCGGTTTACCTCGTGGAGCGGGCAAGATGAGATCAGGAACAGCCGTCCGTCGGACGGCGCGAGCATATCACGGGCCGGGTCGCCTTGTGATCAACAGGTTGTTAAGCTTTGATTATACGGATGTTAACGAGCGGGCGCTGGAGACGGGTCAAACGCGTTGCCCGCGGGCCGATACCGTGCTAAACTTGTGCCGGCGGCCACTGATGGTTGGCCCTTCGACCTATATAGTACCCGGCGAGCGGGCTGGTCGGCGGCCAGGCTGCCCCGGAAGGGAACATTGTGCTAACGGCGCACGTTGTGTGAGTGAGCGTCGGAAGGCTCGAGTGTCTTGCGTGTACGGAGGTCCCATGCGTCCCTTGTCTCTGGTAGTCTTGCTTGGCGTCGCCCTGCTGGTCGCGGCTTGCGTGCCGCTCCCCGAAGTTCCGACCGCCGCGCCCCCAGTCTCGCCCCTGGAGGCCGTGACGGACACGCCGTCGTCAGTCTCGACCGTGGTTGCGACCGCGGCGAGCGCTCCCACCGAAGTCCCGCTCGAGGTTCCGACCCTTGCGCCGGCCCCAGCGGTGACCGAGACCCTGCCAACCACGGCTCCGACCGTTACGGCGCAGGCTGCAACCGTTCCCACCGTTGTGGCGACGGCTCCGGTCTCCCCAACCTCGCCTGCAGCTACGCCGGAGAGCGGCGCCCAGCCGGCAGCGGACGCGAACGTCGCCACCTTCACCGACCCGGCCCTGCGCATCAGCTTCACGTACATGCGAGAGGACAACGGGATGCAGTTCGCCGTCAAGCAGTCGGGCGACAGGGTCTACGTGTATGCCGCGAGCATGGCGCCGGAGGCGGGGCAGTGGCTGCAGGTCTTCCAGAAACCGTCCGACCAGTCACTGGAGGATGCGATCCGCGCCCAGGTGCTCAAGGGTTACTCGGCGCAGGACTGCCTGGTGGTCCAGACGCCCGACCCGAATGCGGGCACGCCGGTGCCCGGCGGCGAGATCTTCGCGCGTATCGAGGTGCCGCGTTCGGAGAACGATACCCCGGAGACGCTGCAGGCTAAGGCAGGCAAGTGCCCGCAGCCCTACGCCGCTATCGGCGGCCTGGCCTATTTCATGCAGGACCTGGCGCATCCTGACCGATTCGTCTTTTTCAGCATTGGCCAATACTACATCCCGGGCGCGAACGGCCAGCCCTGGCAGACCACTGTGCAGGTCCTTGGCCCCTCCAGTATCTACTACATGGACGACCGCAGCGGCCCGGTCGAGGTGCTTCAGTCGTTTGTCAACGCCCTCAACCTTAAGCAGTACGCGCGTGCGTATTACTACTGGACCGGTCCGGTCGGCGCGCGTGGCGGGCTGCCGCCTTACAGCGAGTTCGAAGCCGGCTACTCGAGGACCGAAGCCGTGCAGTTGTTCACCGGGCAGGTGTTGAGCGATGCCGGGGCCGGGCAGATCTACTACTCGGTGCCGGTCGTGTTGATCGCTCAGGTCACAAACGGCACCGTGCAGACCTTCAGTGGCTGCTACATCCTGCACCTGAGCCGGCCCGAAATCCAGGACGCGCCACCGTACGACCCGCTCGGCATCCAGTCGGCGGGGGTGCTGGCGCGGGTCAACGGCGCGGACATGCAGGGCTTGCTGGCGACGGCTTGCGCAGACTCGCCGGGTGGTCAGCCCCTCCCGCCCACGCCGGCTTACGCTCCGGCCTACATCGGCCCGGATCGCTACCTCGACGACCGCAGCGGCCCGATCGAGCTGCTGCGTTCCCTGTTCAACGCCATCAACAGCAAGCAGTACGACCGGGCTTTCTCGTACTGGAGCAGCCCGGCCGGCTCGCCGGGCGGACCGCCGCCCTACGCCACTTTCAAGCACGGCTACCAGGACACGGTCTCGGTGCAGCTCGAAACCGGCATGGTCGTCCCGGGCGCCGCGGCGGGGAACCTCTACTATTCGGTGCCGGTGACCTTGATCGCCCACACCACTGCCAACGCGACTCAAACGTTCGTCGGCTGCTACGTCCTGCAGCAGCCGCAGCCCGGAGTCCAGGCGGTGCCGCCCTTCCAGCCGCTGGGGATCCAGTCTGGCAGGGTCCAGCAAGTGCCCAACGATGCCGATACTGGAGCGTTGATGACGATGGCCTGCCAGTAAGCAGGGGGAGTATCTGGAAGATTTGCCGAACGGGTGGCGCCGGCCGAATCGCTGGCGCCACCTTTGCCGTTTATAGAATGGAAAATCGCGCTGACTGCGCGGCACCCGGAGGAACCGATGACGGAGGTCCACGTGCCAGCCACCGAACTGAACGCTACCTTGCTCGCCCTTCTCGAGCGCGCGCGTTTGGCCGAGCGCTCGCTGGTCGCCGGGCTGAGTGACGCGGAACGAAGCGCAACCGGCACGATCGAGCGCTGGTCGGCCCGGGATCTGATCGCCCATCTGACGAGCTGGCACACCTACCTGGGGAGCCTGCTGGAGGCGGTCCTGAGCGGGGAGACACCGGATCGGCCCGGTCCGAGCGTCGACGAAGCCAACGCACGTTTCTTCGCCGAGAACCAGGCCAAAACGTGGGAGACCGTGTTGCTGGAATCCGATCAGGCCATTGCCCGCGTCGGCAGTCTGCTGCCCCAGCTTGACGATGAAGATCTCACCGCGCCCGGGCGCTACCCCTGGCGTCGCGGCGGGAGCCTGGGACCGGTCGTCGTGCGCCCGCTTTACTGGCACCCGATGTTGCACCTGGCCGAGTTCTACGCGCAGCGGGGCGATTGGCCGGCACTGGAAGCAGTGCGCAACGATCTGGCGTATGCGGCGGACCAGCTGGCTCCGGCGCCCGAGCTGCGCGGCGACACCCTCTACATGCTGGCCGGCTCGTATGCGGCCGGCGGCCGATCGGTCGAAGCCCTGCGCATCCTCCTGCACGCGCTGTCGCTCGCCCCCGACATGGTGCCCCGCTCGAAGCGCGACCCGGCTTTCGCCACACTGCGGGCTGATCCGGCCTACACGGCTCTATACGGCGCCGACTGAGGGCGGCCCGCAGGGAACGGCGTGGGGGTCAGTCGCGTTCGGGATCATCCCAGGGCGTGCTGTACCAGCCCACCTCGCCGGGGGCCAGGCGGTCGATCTGGCGCAGCATGGCGCGCTGGCGGGGAGGCAGGTCGAGCTCCTCGCCGGGGAGCGCCCAGCGAATGGCGCTCACCTCACGGCTCGGCCGAAAGTCACCGCCGACCAGGCGCGCCGCGACCACGAATTCGAGCTTCGGCCGATCGGGGCAGGCCCCTATCAGGAGTAGCTGCCCGCCCTGCACCTGCAGTCCCGTTTCCTCGCAGACCTCGCGCTCGAGCGTCATGAGCGGCGTTTCGCCGGCGCCCATCCAGCCTCCCGGCAGTCCCCAGGGCCGCTGGCCACGGTAGGTGTGATAGCACAGCAGGATGCGTCTGGCATCGTCGGTCACCAGGCCGTTGACGCCCGACAGGAAGCGGGTGGTGAGCAGCGAGACCAGCCGCCAGTGCAGCCAGCCGGGCAATGGGAAGCGGCGCAAGAGGCTGTAGGGGAGGTCTCGGGGATCCGGAAACGGCATGCTCACTCCTCGGAGCGGACAGGATAGACGTTTCCCGGCGAACCGGGATCGCGCTATCATACGACAGGCCGTGATCCCTGGGAAATGCGGGGCAAAGAAAACGGGTGCCAGGCATCATTCCCCGGCACCCGTACTGGCAGTGGATTCTTGCTCTCCTTCGGGCCCGGCGCCGAACTGCTTGCCCCGGCGCCGCCCCTTGCCCTGCATCGCTTATTGAACGACGAGCCGCCCGATCGACCGCCCTAAGGCGACCTTCCCGGCGGTCAGGTTGACGGTAACCGTCTGCCCTGCCGGGGCAGGCGGCCTGTGCGCGTTCGGCATTTGCATCGTGCCCCGGCGCTGGGCTTTGGGCCCAGCGGACCGGGCTCAAGGATATGCATTACCGGGCGCAGGTGCATAGCCGGATCCGTAGCTGCCACGGGGCGCCATCGGACCGTAGGAGCGCATGTTCTTCACCGCCGGAATCACCAGGAACCGGCCGGCGAAGATCAGGTCTGGATTGTGGATGCTGGGATTGGCCCGCAGCAGCGCGCCGACAGTGGTGCCGAAGCGGGCGGCGATCTTCAGCAGCGTATCGCCTCGCCGGATCAGGTAGACGCGGCGGCCGAACTTGTCGGCGAAGCTATTATCGTAGCTGTTGCCGTAGCTGCCACTGTTGTTGCCGTAGCTGCCACTGTTGTTGCCGTAGCTGCCACTGTTGCTGCCGTACCCCATGGATCCCATGGCCGCCATGGAGCCCGAATTGTAGTTCCCTCCGTAGGATTGAGCACTGGCGGGCGCCAGGCTGACCAGCGAGAGCAAAGCCGCTCCGACCAGGGACGTGCCTACATACCTGAGTATGTGCATCGCAAACATGAATACCTCCATCGGCGGACGGCCGGTCCTTCTGGCGACTTGTGCCGGAAAAACTTCGTCCTCTTCCTGGCAGTGCTGGTTATAGTCTACTCCCGGCCCGGCCGGCAGGGAACGTACGTTGGTCGTCGATTTGGGGGGACTTTGGTTCCCGGGGGGGTGAGAGGCATGCCGCCCTTGGTCCCAGCAGGTTTGCGACCAAAGTCCGGCTTAACGGCTGACGCGTCGCTTTGGCGTTTGACGCGACAGTCGTTATACTCGGTATAACGTTTTTGTGCCGGTCGGTCTGTTCCCCACGGCCGGCCGGTTCCAGTCGTGGGAGAGCGCCATGCCCGCCAGTTTCTGCGTTTGGTCGACGATCACGGCTTCTTCAGGCTCCCGGCCACTATCTCCCGCGCTTCAGGCAATGAATTACGGCCCCCCGGGAGGACAGGGTGTTCGACGCTCCGGCGTCGCCGTTCACCGCCCACCGTGGGGCTTCCATCTTCTTACGCAGCGGAGGTTCTAGGCGCATGAAAGAGTACGGATCGCTCGAAGTCTGGTTCGTTAGCGGCAGCCAGCCCCTGTATGGCGAGGAAGTGCTCCGGCAAGTGGCCGAGCACTCGGGTCAGATCGCGCAGGCGTTGGACGCGGCTGCCGGCATCCCCATTCACGTCGTCTTCAAGCCCGTGCTGGTCGACCCGGACGGCATCCAGCGCCTGTGCCTGGAGGCCAACGCCGACCCGGGCTGCGCCGGGCTGATCACCTGGATGCACACCTTCTCGCCGGCCAAGATGTGGATCGCCGGCCTGAGCGCGCTGCGCAAGCCATGGGTGCACCTGCACACGCAGTTCAACCGCGACATCCCCTGGTCCAGCATCGACATGGACTTCATGAACCTGAACCAGTCGGCCCACGGCGACCGCGAGTTCGGGTTCATCGGCACCCGCCTGCGCCTGGCGCGCAAGGTGGTCGTCGGCCACTGGCAGGATGAGGAAGTGCAGGCCCGATTGAGCGCCTGGATGCGCGCCGCCGCGGCCTGGCACGACTGGCAGGGCGCGCGCATCGCCCGCTTCGGCGACAACATGCGCGAGGTGGCGGTCACCGAGGGGGACAAGGTGGCGGCGCAGATCCAGTTCGGCTACTCGGTCAACGGCTATCCCCTCGGCGACCTGGTGCGCTGCGTGCGGGACGTGCCGGATGAGGCAGTCGAGCGCCTGCTGGCGGAGTACGACGAAGCCTACAGGCTGGAGCCGGAGTTGCGACCGGGTGGGGCGCGCCGCGCCGATCTGTACGAACCGGCGCGCATCGAGTTGGGCCTGCGAACCTTCCTGAAGGATGCCGGCATCAAGGGTTTCACCACCAATTTCGAGGATCTCTACGGCCTGGGCCAGTTGCCGGGCCTGGCTTGCCAACGCCTGATGGCCGACGGCTACGGCTTTGGCGGCGAAGGCGACTGGAAGACGGCCGCGCTGGTACGGGCCATGTACGTGATGGGCACCGGCCTCGGGGGCGGGACCTCCTTTATGGAGGACTACACCTACCACTTCGATCCGGCCGGCATGAAGGTGCTCGGCGCGCACATGCTCGAGGTCTCCCCGGCGATTGGCGCCGGCAAGCCCTCGCTGGAGATCCATCCGCTCTCCATCGGCGGGAAGGCCGACCCGGCCCGCCTGGTATTCTCCGTGCCGCCCGGCCCGGCGCTGAACGCGACCATCATCGACCTCGGCGACCGCTTCCGCCTGCTCGTGAATGCTGTCGACGTGGTGGCGCCCGACCAGCCCCTGCCAAAGCTGCCGGTGGCGCGTGCCCTCTGGGTGCCCCAGCCGGACCTCAAGGTCGCGGCCGGAGCCTGGATCCTGGCCGGCGGCGCGCACCACACCGGCTTCAGCCAGGCCGTCACGCCCGAGATGCTGGAAGATTTCGGCGAGATGGCGGGGTTGGAATACCTGCTGATCGACAAGAAGACCGACCTGGCGGAGTTCAAGAAGGAGCTGCGCTGGAACGAGGCTTACTACCGTATGGCGCGGAGGATCTGAGCGATGGAGCTCGAGCACAATCCCTATGGCCTGACGGCGGCCGGCGCGGCCGTCGACGAATACACCCTCACCGGCCCGAGCGGCCTGGAAGCGCGCGTCATCACCTTCGGCGGCATCCTTACCTCGCTGCGCGCACCGGACCGGGAGGGCCACCTGGCGAACGTGACCCTGGGTCTGAAGGACCTGGCCGAGTACGAGACCAAGAACAAGCCCTACTTCGGCGCCCTGGTCGGCCGCTACGCGAACCGCATCGCGGGGCGCGCTTCACGCTGGATGGGGTGACCTATGACCTGGACGCGAACGACGGCGCCAACTCCTTGCACGGCGGGCGGCAGGGGTTTGCCGGCCAGTTGTGGCAGGGCGAGCCCTGGCGGACGCGGCAGGGCGCGGGCGTCAGGTTGACCTATCACAGCCCGGACGGCGAGGGCGGCTACCCGGGCAACATGGACGTGACCGTCGTCTACACGCTGACGGCGGACAGCGCGCTGCGGATCGACTATACCGCCACCTGTGACAGGGCGGTGGTCGTCAACCTGACCAACCATGCTTACTGGAACCTGGGCGGGGAGGGCAGCGGCACGATCGACGGGCACGTGCTGAGCGTCGATGCCGATCGCTACACGCCGGCCGATCAGGGCCTGATCCCGACCGGCGAGCTGGCCCCGGTGGCCGGCACTCCGTTCGACTTCCGGCTGCCCAGGGCCATCGGGCCCGGCGCACGCTCTGACCATCCGCAGATCGTGCGCGGGCGGGGCTATGACCACAACTGGGTGCTCAACGCCACTCCGGCCAGCGGGGCGGGAGGGGGCGAGCAGTCCCCGGCGCCGGTGGCGCAGCTCTACGATCCGGGCAGCGGCCGTCGGCTGGAGATGTGGACCAACGAGCCCGGCATCCAGGTGTATTCGGGCAATCACCTGGACGGGACGGTCTACGGGCCGAGCGGGCGCGCCTACCGGCAGGGGGCCGGCATCGCGCTCGAGACGCAGCACTTCCCGGACTCGCCGAACCAGCCGGCGTTCCCGTCGACGGTCCTGCGGCCCGGCGAGACCTACCGCTCGACCACGGTCTACCGCTTGCTGACGGACGCCGGCTGACGAGGGGATGGAGCGGGCAGGCGGACCGGCAGGACGAGTTCAGCGGGGCTCGGAGGGATTAGTTCAGGCAACAGCGATTTGCCTTGACGTCCGCCTGCCTTGGTGCTATATTCAAAAAACGATTCGATCGCAAAACATAACCCCAAGTATAGGAAAGGAGGCCGCAGCACGCATCTGGCAGGGTTCTGGCCCGGCCCCGAAGCGGGAGCCGGACCGAAAAACCCTGGCCGGTCCAGTACGGGTGCGTAACCCCGCGTCTTCAGCCGTAGAACTCACATCTTCGAGGAGGAGCACATGCGTAGGGCAACGTTGCTAGCAGTTCTTCTGGTTCTCGTGTTCGTCGTCACGTCGTGCGTCCCGGTCGCGCAGGCCCCGGCCGCGGCCCCTGCTGCCACCGCTCCGGCCGCCGCCCCGGCTGCCCAAGCGGGCGGCACCCAACCGATCGCCAAGTGGTGCTCGGGCGTCAAGCTGACCTTCTTCCCCGGCGGCCCGGCCGGTGGTGTTTTCGCCAACAACGTCTACAATGGCGCCAAGCAGGCCGAACTTGACCTTGGCCCGACCGTCAACTACGTCTTCTCGGACTGGGACGTCCAGAAGATGATCCAGCAGTTCAAGGAAGCCACCGCCACTAAGCCCGATGGCATCGCTATCATGGGCCATCCCGGCGACGACTCCTTTGACACCCTGATCGACGACGCCGAAAAGCAGGGCATCATCGTCACCAGCCAGAACACCAATCTGCCCAAGGCCCAGGCCGAATATGCAGCCAATGGCTTCGGCTACGTCGGCCAGGACCTCTACGGCGCCGGCCAGGCGCTGGCCAACGAGGCCGTCAAGCGCTTCGGCCTGAAGTCGGGCGACCGGGCGATGGTCTGGGGCCTGCTCTCCCAACCGGGCCGCGGCGAGCGCACCAAGGGTGTGATCGACGCGCTGAAGGCTGCCGGCCTGACCGTGGACTACAATGAGATCGACAACGCGACCAACGCCAGCCCCGCGGCCGGCACGCCCACCTTCACGGGTTACGTCGCGTCCCATCCCGACGTCAAGCTGATCGTCACCGATCACGGCGCGCTGACGGCATCGGCCGAGACCTTCCTGAAGGCCGCCGGCAAGCAGCCGGGTGAGATCCACATCGCCGGCTTCGACCTCTCGCCGGCCACCGTGACCGCCATCCAGGGCGGCTGGACCGAGCTGGTGATCGACCAGCAGCCGTATCTGCAGGGCTACCTGCCGATCCTGCAGCTCTGCCTGACCAAGAAGTACGGCTTCTCGGGCCTGAACATTGACACCGGCGGCGGCTTCGCCGACAAGAGCAACGTCGACTTCCTGGCCCCGCTGGCAGCCAAGGAAATCCGCTAGCTTTTTGCCGTCGTGTGCCGGGCGAGTGGTCATCCACTCGCCCGGCATGATGAGAAAGGGCCCGCCATGGAACCCCTCCTGCGCATGGTAAACATAAGCAAGACCTTCGGCGAGGTCAAGGCGCTGCACGACGTCAATTTCGAGGTTGGCCGGAATGAGATCGTCGGCCTGCTTGGGGACAACGGCGCCGGCAAATCCACGCTCATCAAGATCGTGACCGGTTATCACACGCCGGATCCCCGTGGAGAGGTCTATTGGAAGGGCGAGCGCCGCGGCCGCTTTACCGTCTCCGAGGCGCGTGACCTGGGGATCGAGACCGTGTACCAGGAGCGTGCGCTGGCCGACCAGCAGCCGGTCTGGCGCAACATCTTCATGGGCCGCGAGATCACCCGGGCCGGCGGCGTGCTCGACGTGGCGCAGATGCGGGCCGTGACCGCCCGCTTGATGCAGGAGCACATGGGCTTCACTTCCTCGGCGATCACGCCCGACTCGCCGGTGAAGACCTTTTCGGGCGGCGAGCGCCAGGGTGTGGCCATCACGCGGGCGCTGCACTTCGAGGCGGAGCTGATCATCCTGGACGAGCCGACCATGGGCCTGTCCATCGCCGAGACGCGCAAGGTGCTCGAGTTCGTGAACAACATCAAGCGGGCCGGCAAGTCCTGCATTTTCATCGATCACAACACCTTTCACGTCTACCAGGCGGCGGACCGCATCGTGATCGTCGACCGGGGCACGATTGCCGGCCAGTTCGTGAAGAACGAGCTCACGCTGGATGATCTGGTGGAACGCCTTTACCGCCTGGCGCAGACTGGCACGCTCGAGCAGCCCGGCGATCGGATGCAAGCGGGCGAGGTGGTGGCCAATGACGGTTAAGCCCCAGACTGCTTCACGCAGCGGCGATCGGACGGTTGAGACGAGCCCGCTTGCCCGCTGGATGCGCCGCAACGCCTTACAGATCGGCGTCTTTTTCATCGCCGTCCTCATCTGGCTGATCTTCGTCATCTTCGCCCACGGGGCTTTCCTGTCGGCGCCGATCTACAACTCGTTCATGTCGACCACGCCGTTCTTCGCCCTGATGGCGCTGCCGCTGACCCTGTTGGTGATCGCCAAGGAGATCGACCTGTCCTTCCCGTCGATCATGGCCTGGGGGATGGTCCTCTACTCGGTCGTCTTCGGCCTCACCGGCAGCGGCTTGCTGGGGCTGCTGGCCTGCCTGGCGGCGGGGATCCTGGCCGGATGGCTGAACGGCTGGATCGTGGTCAAGGTTGGTATCCCGTCGCTGGTGGCCACGCTGGGAACGTCGTTCTTCTGGGCGGGCGTGGTGTTGGTGCTGCAGAGCGGCGGCGGGCGTTCGTTGGTGCCGGCTAAAGGCAGCCTGATCGACATCGCGCTCACCGGACGGATCGCGATCGGCCAGGTGCAGGTCCCGATGCAGTTCGTCTGGACCATTATCATCGCCGTACTGATGTGGCTGCTCCTGAACCGCCACCGCTTCGGCGCGCACGTCTACCTGGTCGGCGATAACCAGGAGAGCGCCCGGCTGATGGGCGTAAACGCGGACCGCGTGCGCATCGTGTGCTTCGTGCTGGTCGGGATGGTCGCGGCTTTCGCCGGACTGGTACAGAGCCTGGAGCTGTCTTACTTCTGGCCGACCATGGGGCAGGGCGGCGGAACGCTGCTGCAGACGCTGGCCTCGGTGTTCCTGGGTGGGACATCGGTTTTCGGCGGCACGGGCACCATTTTTGGCACTTTCGTGGGCGCCTTTATCATCGGCTCAATCAATGCCGGGGTGGTCGCGATGAACATTTCCGGATTCTGGACGCAACTCGTCTACGGCTTGATTATCGTCGTATCGGTGGGGCTGCAGACGGTGTTGAGCCGGCGCTTGCGCTAGGGCCAAGCGACTGAGCGGCGCTCGCCCCGAGCGCGAGCGCGCAAGGCCCCGGGTGGCATCGTGCCCACCCGGGGCCTTCACCATTTCCGAGCATACTCCGAGGGTATCGCCGGTCGCGAGGCTTGCGGGCCCGGCCGGCGAGGTGGTTTGGCAGCGACCCTGGTTCTAGCCCACGGTGCTGAGTCCGCTAAGGTGAGCGCCGCCGCCGTGCAGCGCCATGACCAGGTGCGCCCTGGCCCGCATCTCCTCCATGTGCAGTGAGGCATACAGTGAAGCGGCGATGCGCCGTTTCTTGGCCTCGTCGGGATGCAGGCTGTTCAACGTACTCATGGGGCACCCCAGGAACTCCTCCATGAGCGCCTGCTCCAGCTCTGCGAACCGGTAGCGCGCGGGCTCTGACTGCCGATCGTTCGTCTCCATAGCCACCTCCGCCCTTCAAGCCTTCGTGTGCATCACCGTTTGCGATTCGCGTGACGATACACCGTCCCGTTCTTCCCAACCGGGAGATGGCGCGCGTCGCCATTGACGGCCGGGCCGCTTGCTCGAAGAAGTTCTCGGGGTTATGCGATTGGTAGAGTACGAGCCATTCCGGCTTGCCCTCACCGATTGTGAAGGCGCACACTAAACATTATACCAGATATCTGGGCCATATTCAAGCACTTTTCAACATTCGATTTGGTCGAATATTGCGTCGGAGCGCAAAAGACGGCCAAATTGCCGGGGAAAACGTGGAATTCAACGATTGCGCCCGTGAAGAAAACCTGGTATAATGACGTCCGTCACAAAGCGCGCCGCTCTTTCCTCGCCAGCAAGGAGACGCCAATGCCGAACCCAGTCTCCGTCCTGCAAGTCATCAAGCAAGAAGAGATAGAACTACGTCGCCGGGTGGAAGATGCCCACCGAGAAGCCGCCGCGCGCTTGCAAGCGGCTCGGGCAGCGGCCGATCAGAGCGTCGCCGATGCCGACGAGGCGGGGCGCGTCGAGGCCGAAGCGTACTATCAGAGCGCGCTGGCCGAGGCGCGCAGGGAAGCCGAGGCGCTGATCGTTACCGCCCAGGAAGAGGCAGCTCGCCTGAGGGCGGACTCGGCGCCCAGGCTGGACGGCACGGCCAAAGAGATCGTGGAAATGGTGCTGAGCACCTGAGCTAAGCTGCGGGAGACTACACGATGCTCCTTTCGATGACGAAAGTGCAGATTCTTGGCACAAAGCGCTGCCAGGATGAGGTAGTGCGCCTCCTCTATCAGCTGGGCGTGGTCCAGGTCGACGAGTGGGCCGACGGGCGCCCTCTGACACAGCAGCGCATGGCGTTGAGCGCAGACGATATCCACCTCCGCCAGCGGGTGACCTACGCGGCCGCGCGCGTCGAAGCGGTGTTGTCCGCGCTGCCTTCCACTGTGGCCCCCGTTTCCTCTTCGGCCGGCGATGTAGACTGGTATGCGTGCCCCATGGACTGGCTGATCCAAGCCGTCGAGGCGGACCTCGAGCAGGCAGCTCCTCTTGCTCAGACGCTGGCCGTCAGGCGGACTCAACTGGAGGACGAGGCCAGCTCCCTGACCCGCTATTCCGCCACGTTCCGGCAGTTCATGCCGCTGGTGCCGGCCATCGTCGAGTTGGAGCAGTATGCGGTCGAGGCCATCTGGGTAGAACGGCGCTTTTACGCGGCCCTGGACCTCGTCACGCAACAGCTCGAGGAACTGACCGATGGCCGATGCGAGGTGATCTCACGCGAGGTGGAGCAGGACGTGCGCGCGGCGGTCCTGGTTTTCCCTCAAGCCCAGGCACGGGCAGTCAACGAGTTGCTGGGGCGCGAGAACATCACGCAAGTTCACCTGCCGGCTGAGCTGGCCGGACAGCCGTTCGACCGTGCCCTGGCGCGCATGCGTGAGCGCCTGCTGGCCATCCCCCAGGAGATTGCCGAGGTTCAGGCGCAGCAAGAAGCCCTGAGCCGAGCGTGGCGTGGCCAGCTGCTGATCTGGCAAGAGCTGCTGCGGGATCAACTGGCCCGGCTGGACGTGTGCGCTCACTTCGGCGAAACGGACTACACCTTTGTGGTCCAGGGCTGGGTGCCCGAACACTCATTGGCGCAGATGGAGGCCGCGCTCCAGCGAGAGGTCGGCGACGAAGTGATCGTGGTCCGGCTGGCCTTGAGCGCCGACGAGAAGAAGCAGGCGCCGGTGATGTTCGACAACCCCGGCCTGGTGAAGCCGTTCGAGCCGCTGATGCGCTTGTTGGCGCTGCCTCGCTACGGGGCTTTCGACCCAACCCCGCTGATGTCCCTCTTTCTGCCCCTGTTCTTCGGCCTGATGCTCGGCGACGTGGCCTACGGCGCCATCCTGCTGGTGGCGATGTTCTACCTGCGCCGGCGCTCTCGCGCTCGGCCGACTGTCCGAGCGCTATCCGAAGTCCTGATCATGGGCTCGGTCTGGAGCATTCTGTTTGGCTTCGTCTACGGGGAGTTCCTGGGCGAGATCGGGCGCCGGATCGGCATGCGGCCCCTGTTCGACCGCGCCGAGGACGTGACGAGCCTGTTCCTGATCACGATCGGCATCGGCGCCGTGCAGGTCGTGCTCGGTCTCTGTCTGGGCGTCTGGCAGGGGCTGCGCTTCGGCAACCGCCATGAGGCCCTCGACCGGGGCGGCAAGCTGATCGCGCTGGCCGGGCTTTTCATGCTGGTGGCAGTCATCACCGAGCGGCTGCCCGCCGGACTGATGACGCCGGGCGTGGCACTGGTAATCGTCGGGGTGGCACTCCTGATTTACAGCCTGGGCGGCCTGGGTGTGCTGCTGGGCCCGCTCGAGCTGCTCAGCACGGTCGGTAACATCCTCTCTTACTTGCGTATCGCGGCGATCGGCCTGTCATCAGTTTACCTGGCGCGCGTGGCCAACGAGTTGGGCGCCACGGCCGGCAAGAGCAGCCTGCTGCTGGGGATCATCATTGCCGTGCTCTTCCACGCGCTCAATCTGGCCCTCGGCGCCTTCAGTCCGACCATTCATTCCTTGCGTCTTCACTACGTCGAATTCTTCACAAAATTCTACGAGAGCGGCGGGCAACAGTTCCACCCATTCCAGCGTGCGCTGCCTGGGCGAGAACTCGCGTTGCCCGCCACCAGCCCAAGGAGGATTATCTGATGGATGTGGGTCTTTTGGCCATTGGAGCGGGCCTGGCAGTCGGCCTGGCGGCAATTGGCACCGGCTATGCCCAGGGGCACATCGGCTCGGCGGGAGCCGGCGCCATTGCGGAGAAACCCGAAGTGACAGGCACGATCATCCTGCTGGTCGCCATTCCGGAGACGATGCTTATCCTCGGGTTCGCAGTTGCCGCCATGATCATTCTCGTGTTGGCCGGCCAATGAGGGGCCGTGGTGCGGCTCTGAAGGGCAACTAGGCGATGTCACTCGAGAAGATATTGCAGGCTATGCGGACAGAGGCCGAGAACGAGCTCCTGGCGATCGACAGGGCTGCGGAAGCTGAGATCGAGTGCTTGAAGGCCGAGGCGGAGGTGCGCGCCGGCAAGGCCCGCTCCGAGCACCTGCCGGCCATTCAGGCGCGTCTGACGGCGGACCGGGCGCGCATCATCAACCGGGCCAAGCTCGAAGCTTTACACAGTGTGCTGGGGACGCGCGAGGCATTGATTTCCGAAGCGATTGAAGCGGCCGCCCTGCAGTTGGCCAGTCTGGACGGCAATGAGGCCTATACTGCGTTCCTGGAGCGACTGGCTTGCGAAGCCGTGAACGTGCTGGGTCCGAACGGATTGCAGTTGCGGGTCCAGCGGGCAGACGTGCCGGCCATGCAGGAAATCTGCTCACGGCTGGGGCTTTCTGTCCCCGTCCATGAGGACCTGGCGCATGCGCCGGGGCAGCCGGAGAGTCTGGGAGGAGTCATCGCCACGACGGACGATGGCCGTATCAGCCTGGTGAACACGCTCGGCGAGCGCTTACAGAGAGTCGCCAGCCTCTATCGCAGCGAGCTGGCCGAGATGCTCTTTGGCCCCACCCAACAGGAGTGAGCAGTGGCCAAAGGCTATGGTTATGGGAACGCCAGGCTGCGGGCGATGCGCAGTCGCCTGCTCGGTGCTGCGGACTATCAGGATCTCCTGACCAGGAATAACCCTGAGGAATTGATCGCGCGCCTGGCCGAGACGCCGTATGCGGAGGACGTCGAGGCGGCGCTCCTGCAGTATGGCGGGATGCGGTGCATCTACGAGGCAATGCGCACCAACCTGACGCGTACCCTGTCGAAAATGCGCGAGTTCTACGAGGACGAGCCTCTCGAGCTGATCGACATCTTGCTGCGCCGTTGGGACCGCCACAATCTCCTGGTCGTGCTGCGAGGGCAGAGCCAGGGCGTCGCGCCCGAGGTGATCCTGGCCGCGACTGTGCCCGCCGGTGGACTTGACGCGGTCGCGCTGCGTGAGCTGGCCCGCCAGCCCGGGCTGAGGGCGGCGGTCGACCTGATGAGCACCTGGCGCTTGCCCTATGCGGAAGTGCTGCGAGGTGTGCGCGCCAGGGCCGGGGCAGTGCCTGACCTCGATCAGCTCGAGCTGGCCCTCAACCGGGCGCATTACAGCACCATCCGGGCGGTATTGGAGCGAGGCGACCGGGACCAGACCACCGTCCTGGAGCTGATCCTGACCGAGATCGACCTGACCAACATTGGCACCCTCCTGCGCCTGGTGCGCCTGCCCGAGCTCGTGATTCTGGCCCGGCAGCGCTTTCCGTCGACGGACGTGTCACCCCTGCTGATCAAGCCGGGCGGGCATCTGCCGGCCGAGCGGCTGGCCGGCCTGCTGGGCGAGGACACGGGGCTCGAGGGCGTCGTGCGCGGCCTGTCCGATACGCGCTACGGCGCGGCCCTGGACGCCGGATGGCGCCGTTACCAGGCCGAGGCCGGTGGGGTACCCGTGATTGAGCGTGAGCTGCAGCGTTGGAGCGCGCAGCACAGCGCCCAGTTGTATCATGGCGACCCGCTCAGCATTGCCATACCGGCGGGCTACCTGGGGCTGAAGGAAACTGAGGTCGCGAACGTGCGCCTGGTCGCGCATGCGGTCGCTTTGCGCATGGCGCCAGAACGGGCAGCCGGGAGTGAGCAAGTGCGCCGAGACCTGATCATACTCTGACCTGGGGGTGGCCGGTGGGCCGTCTGATGATCATCACGAGTTCTGACCTGGCCCCGGGCTTCGAGCTGGCCGGGGTGGAGACCTATTGCGCGGACCATCCGGCGCAGGCACAGGCACTGTTGCGCGAACTGATGGCGGGAGACGAGGCGAGCCTGATTGCCATCCGCCAGGACTTTCTGCGCGGCGCCGATCTGCGCCTGCAGCGCGAGATCGACCGCAGCTATCATCCGGTGGTGATGGTCATCCCAGGCGGGACGCCGGGGCTGCCCGAAGAGGGGCGCCAGAGGTACATCGCCGAACTGATCCGGCGGGCAATCGGCTTTCACATCACGTTCGGACCCGAACGGCCGAAGGCCAGGTCGTGATGATGTTTGTGCAGCGAAGCGACACGAGGGGCGAAGCAATGGAGCGATCTGCGGGAGGAACCATCGTGCGGGTGGCGGGACCGGTGGTCGTGGCGGAGGGACTGCCGGGCGTCAGCATGTACGACGTGGTTTACGTGGGGCACATGCGGCTGGTGGGTGAGGTGATTCGCCTGTCGAAGCAACTGGCGACCGTGCAGGTCTACGAGGACACGGGGGGCCTGCGAGTCGGGGAGCCGGTCGTGAGCAGCGGTGGGCCCTTCGAGGTCGAGCTGGGGCCGGGCATGCTGGGCGCGATCTATGACGGCGTCCAGCGGCCGCTGATGGCGCTGCGTGCGCAACAGGGTGATTTCATCGCCCGCGGGGGCAGTGCGCCGGCGCTGGACCGCAGCAAGCTCTGGGACTTCCAGCCGGTAGCCCAGGTCGGCGATCGGTTGCAAGGGGGCGACGTGTTGGGCACCGTGCAGGAGACGCCCCATCTCGAGCACCGGGTGATGGTGCCGCCGGGGGTCAGCGGCGTGCTGGCCGAGATCCGGGGCGGCCAGCACATGGTCGAGGACACCGTGGCCGTCCTGGACGCCGATGGGCAGACGGTCTGCCTGAGCCTCATGCAGCGCTGGCCCTCCCGCCGGCCGCGCCCGCACCGCGGCAAATATCCTCCCAATGAACCCCTGCTGACCGGCCAGCGCGTCGTCGATACCTTCTTCCCGATCGCCAAGGGCGGAACGGCCATCATCCCGGGCGCCTTTGGGACCGGGAAAACGGTGCTGGAGCAAACACTTGCCAAGTGGGCAGACGCCGACATCGTGGTTTACGTCGGCTGCGGGGAGCGCGGCAACGAGATGACCGAGGTGCTCGAGCAGTTTCCGGCGCTGGAGGACCCGCACACGCATGGGGCGCTGATGGACCGGACGGTGCTGATCGCAAACACCTCGAACATGCCTGTGGTGGCGCGCGAAGCCAGCATCTACACCGGGATAACCATCGCCGAGTACCTGCGTGACATGGGATATGACGTGGCGTTGATGGCTGACTCCACTTCGCGCTGGGGTGAGGCGCTGCGCGAGGTGTCGGGGCGCATGGAAGAGATGCCGGGTGAGGAGGGCTTCCCGGCTTACTTGCTGAGCCGCCTGGCCGAATTCTACGAACGGGGCGGCCGCGTGGCCTGCGCGGGCAGCGCCGAGCGCGCCGAGCGACGGGGTTCGATCACCCTTGTGGGTGCCGTCTCGCCGCAGGGCGGCGACTTTTCAGAGCCAATCACGCAGAATTCGCTGCGTGTGACGGGGGCCTTCTGGGGCCTCGACACCGATCTGGCGCGACGCCGGCACTTCCCGGCCATCAACTGGACGTCGAGCTACAGCCTGTATGACCTGGATGGCTGGTTCAATCAACAGGTGGCGAAAGACTGGTCGAAGCAGCGACAGCAAGCCCGGACGCTGCTGCAGCGCGAGCGGGAACTGCAGGACATCGTGCAACTGGTAGGGGCCGACGCCATCGCGGAAAGCGAGAAGGCGGAGCTGGCGGTAGGCCGCATGCTGAGGGAGGATTTCCTGCAGCAGTCGGCCGTGAGCGACGACGCCTACTGCCCGCTCCAGAAAACCTACTGGATGCTCCGGGTCGTCCTCAGCTTCTACGGCGGGATGGCAGCCGCTTTGCAGAGCGGCCTGCCCCTGGAGCGGATACTGCTGCCCGAGCTCTTGGAGCAGGTAGCGCGCATGCGAGAATGGCCGGTGGCCGGTGTGGCCGAGCGTGCGCGCGCATTGCTAGCGAGCGTTGAACGCGCTTTCGGCGCGCTGTAAGCGTGCCAGGAGATGCCAGATATGGCTTTGATGCCCAAGCAAGCGGCGGCCGGCAACGGCACGGTCGCCGGTGAGCCCGATCTGCGGATAAGCGACCGCGCCGATGGCGGGGACGTGCCCCGGCGCCCCCTGCACGTGATCGACTACCGCACGCTGTCGTACATCTCCGGCCCGCTGCTGTTCGTGGAAGGGGTCCAGGACGTCGGCTATAACGAGATTGTCGAGCTGCGCGGGAGCGACGGGAGTGTGCGGCAGGCGCAGGTGCTGGAAGTCGACCAGGGCCGGGCCGTCGTCCAGGTCTTCACGGGGACGCATGGGTTGGACCTGGAGCGCACGAAGGCACGCTTCACCGGCGAAGTGGCTCATCTTGGGGTCTCCCTCGAGATGCTGGGGCGCATGTTCAACGGCTCGGGCCAGCCGATCGACGGCGGGCCACCGGTGATCGCCGAGACACGTCTGGACATCAACGGCCAGCCAATCAACCCTTGGGCGCGCGACCACCCGTCCGAATTTATCCAGACCGGCATTTCGGCCATCGACGGTCTGAACACCCTGGTGCGGGGACAGAAGCTGCCGATCTTCTCCGGTTTCGGCCTGCCTGCCAGCCAGTTGGCGGCGCAGATCGCCGCGCAGGCGGAGGTGCGCGGCAGCGGTGAGGAGTTTGCCGTGGTCTTCGCCGCCATCGGCATCCCGCATCACGAGGCGGCCATCTTTCGCGGCAGCTTCGAGGCCAGCGGCGCGCTCGAGCGCACCATCCTGTTTCTCAACCTGGCCGACGACCCCACCATCGAGCGACTGATCACGCCGCGCGTGGCGCTGACCACGGCAGAGTACCTGGCGTTCCAGCACGACAGGCATGTGCTGGTGATCATCACGGACATGACCAATTACGCCGAGGCGCTGCGCGAAGTGGCGGCGGCACGCGAAGAGGTGCCCGGCCGGCGCGGCTATCCGGGTTACCTGTACACCGACCTGGCTTCGATCTACGAGCGGGCTGGGCGCATCAAGGGCAAGACCGGGTCGATCACCCAGCTCATCGTCCTGACCATGCCTGACGACGACATCCGGCACCCGATCCCGGATCTGACCGGCTATATCACCGAGGGCCAGATTGTCCTCTCGCGCGACCTGCACCGCAAGGGCATCTATCCGCCCATCGACGCCTTGCCCTGCCTCTCACGGCTCATGAACAGCGGGATCGGGGAGGGCAAGACGAGGGCCGACCACCGTCAAGTAGCCGACCAGCTCTATGCCTTCTACGCCGAAGGCTGCGACCTGCGCCGCCTGGTGTCGATCGTCGGCGAGGGAGCCCTCTCGCCTGAAGACCGGCGCTACCTCCAGTTTGCCAACCGCTTCGAAACCGAGTTCATGAACCAGGGACAGACGAACCGCACGATCGAGCAGACCTTCGATGCTGCCTGGCGACTGCTGGCGCTGCTGCCGCGCCGTGACTTGAAGCGCATCCGCGGTGAGTTCATCGAGCGCTACTATCCACAAGCGGCGGAGACGGCGTAATATGGAGCAGGTGCGAGCGACACGCGCTGAGCTGTTGGCCAAAAAGCGACAACTAGCGCTGGCCCATCAGAGCCGGGACCTGCTGCAGGACAAGCGCACGGCCCTGGTCAAAGAGTTCATGCGCACGGCCGAACAGGCAATGAGCGGGAGCGACGAGCTCGAGCGCGCGGTCGGCGAGAGCGTCAGCCTGTTGGCGATGGCCGAGGCGATCGACGGTCCGGAGGCCGTGCGCTCGGCGGCCTTCGCCGCGCGCGGCCAGGTCATGCTTGAGGTGACCGGCGCCAACATCATGGGCGTACCCGTGCCGGTGATCGAGCAGAAAAGCGTGGCGCGCACGCTGCTGGACCGCGGCTACAGCCTGCCGGCGGCCTCGAGCCGCATCGACGCCGCGGCCGACGCCTTCGAGCGCCAGGTCGACGTGATCATCGAGCTGGCGACGACCGAGATGCGCCTGCGCCGATTGGCCGAGGAGATCGCGCGCACCACCCGGCGCGTGAACGCGCTCGACAATGTGTTGATCCCCCGCCTCGAAGAAGAGCGTGATCAGGTCGCGATGGTGCTCGAGCAGAGGGAGCGCGAGGATCAGTTTCGCCTGAAGCGCGTGAAGGCCAAGATCCAGAAGCGCCGGAAGTGAGCCGCCGCTTGCTGTTCCGGCCGGGTGGCGCGCGTGTTGTATAATAGGGGGCAGGGAGGCACTGCCTACGTCAACCTTAATGTCAACCTCAACACGCGCTGACGAGCCGTTCTTCGATGGGCTCTGCGACGTCATCCGGGACGGCATGCAGCACCTGCACATCCCAGGCGTGGCGGTGGGAATATTGGACGGCGAGAACGGCCACACGGCAGGTTTCGGCGTAACCAACGTCGAGCATCCGTTGCCCGTGGACGCGGACACGCTGTTCCAGATCGGCTCGATCAGCAAGACGATCACTGCGACGGCGGCGATGCGCCTGGTGGAAGCGGGGCGGCTCGATCTTGACGCGCCACTGCGGAGCTACTTGCCAGAGCTGCGCCTCGCCGACGAGGGAGTCGCGGAGGCGGTCACTGCTCATCACTTGTTCACCCACACCGCCGGCTGGGCAGGGGACTATTTCGTCGACGGTGGCACAGGCGACGACGCGCTGGTGAAGGCCGTCGCCAGCCTGGCGACGCTGCCGCAGGTCACCCCGCTCGGGCGTTACTGGTCCTATAACAACGCCGCCTTCTATCTCGCCGGGCGCCTCCTGGAAGTGTTGGAGGGGCGCCCATTCGAGGCGCTGGCGCGTGACCTGGTGCTCGATCCGCTGGGCATGCGCATGTCGTTCTACTCGGCGGCTGACTGCATCACCCACGCCGTGGCAGTAGGCCACGAGGCCATCTATGGCGACGGCCCTGACGGAGACCAGGGTGGGCATGGGGCGGAGCGGCGGCCTGCGGTGGCGCGGCCCTGGGGCCTGCCGCGCGCGATTGCCCCGGTGGGCGGCATCATCTCGACGGTGAACGATCTGCTGCGCTACGCGCGCTTCCAGATGGGGGATGGGATGGTCGCTGCTGCAGCGCCCGCTGGTGCAGCGCCCGCTGCCCTGAGCGAGGGGCGCCGGCTGTTGGCGCCCCACTCGCTGGCCTTCATGCATACGCCGTACGTCCCGGCGGCCAACGGGGAGTGGATGGGCCTGGCCTGGTTTGTCCGCTCCGTTCCGGCAGGCGACGGCCAGAGCGTGCGCGTTGTCCGCCATGGCGGGGGCACTAAGGGCCAGGTCTCAACCTTCCAGTTTGCGCCCGAGCGCCGCTTTGCGATCGTGATCCTGACGAACTCGGAGCGCGGGGACGAGTTGACGGTGCAGGCGGTGGATTGGGCGTTGGAGCATTACCTCGGCGCGCGCGAGGTCGAACCAGTGGCCCTGGCTGCGAGCGCCGAGGAACTGGCTCCCTACGCCGGGCGTTACCACGCGCTGGGCGAAGACCTGGTCTTGCGCGTAGTCGAAGACGGCCACCTATTGGTCGAGTTGGTGCCGCTGGGCGGCTTCCCGACCAGCGACACACACCCCATGCCTGCGCCACCGCCGGTTCGCGCCGCGTTAACTGCAGTCGGTGATGTGCCGAGTGACGCCCACGGACCCACCGGTGCTCAGCGGCGTGATGGGTTGCTGCTGCTCGACGAGCCGGCAGCCGGCCAGCAGGGCGAGTTTCTGCGCGAGGGCAGCGACGGCCACATCGCGTGGTTGCGGCTCGGCGGCCGACTGCACGCGCGCCTCGGATAGCGCCATCCCCCCAAGATCCAGAAAAGGAAGTGAGATGAAGCATCGCGAACGTGTGTGCGCTGCCCTCGATCATCAGACCCCCGACCGCTGCCCGCTGCAGGTCAGTTTCACGCCGGAGTTTGCCGATCGCCTGCGTGTCGATCTGGCCCGGCGCAATCCGTCGCTGTCGGGCGGAACGGGCCATCACAACCCACACGGGGGAGGCAATACCTACGAGCTCGAGCGTGTCCTGGGCGAAGACATGCTGCTGACGTCGGTCGGCTGGGCCAACTCGTACTACCAGGCGGGCGGGCGCTATACGGATGAATGGGGCGTTGGCTGGCGCGAATTTCCCTACGACACGCCCTTCGGCCCCGGCCACTACACCGAGATCGTCGAGCATCCGCTGGCACGCGACGGGGCGATCTCTCAGTACCAGGCGCCTGACCCGGACCGGCCGGAGCTGTACGCCGACGCTGCCTGGACGCTGGCCGAGTTCCGCGACGAGTACTGGATCGTGGGCGTGACGGTCACGACGATCTTCGAGACCGCTTGGGGCCTGCGGGGCTACGAGCGCCTGCTGAGCGACATCGTGGCACGGCCCGACCTGGCCGAGTGCGTGCTGGAGATCCCCTACCGCTATCACCTGGCCGCGGCCAAGCGGCTGGTCGAGATGGGCGTCGACATGATCTGGCTGGGCGACGACGTGGGCCAACAGCATGGCATGCTCATGTCGCCCCGCCACTGGCGCCGTTTTCTGAAGCCACGCCTGGCGACCTTCATCGGCGCGCTCAAAGCCATCAATCCGGCGCTGAAGGTGGCGTATCATTCGGACGGCGACATCGCAACGATCATCCCCGAGCTGATCGAGATCGGCGTCGACGTGCTCAATCCGATCCAGCCGGCCTGTCTCAGCCCGGCCGGCCTGAAGGAGCAGTTCGGTGACCGCCTGTGCTTCTGGGGCAGTATCGACGAACAGCGGACCCTGCCTTTCGGGACGCCCGCCGAGGTGGCAGACGAGGTCCGGACTCGCCTGGCGACTATCGGCCGGGGAGGAGGCCTGATCCTGGGCCCGACGCACCACGTGCAGCTCGACACACCGCTCGAGAACTTCTGGGCGATGGTCGATACGGTGACCAATACCCCCTATCAAAGGTAAGACGAGAATGCCCCCCTCTCACAGAAAGGGCGAAATACTACCCATTTGGGTACTGGAGAGCGAACGTAGGGGATGATACAATCGGCCCATCTTAACGGCCGGACCGCGGGTGCGGGCCGAGATCGGGGAGGATAGGATGGGCATCCAGGGCGCGAACGGGAACGGCAGTAGTGGGCTGGCCGGCGTGGTGGTATCCGACAGCAGCATCAGTTACGTCGACGGCAGTGCCGGCGTCCTGGAGTACCGTGGATATGACATTCGTTTGCTCGCCGAAGAGAGCAATTTTGACGAGGTGACCTTCCTGTTGTGGAACGGGCGCTTGCCGGCTGCCGGCGAGTTGGCGGAATCCCGCGCTCTGGCGGCCGAAGGTCGTGATGTGCCCTCGGCAATCCTCGCTGCACTGGGCGGTGTCCCCAAAACCGCCACTCCCATGGCCGTCATGCGCACCATGGTCTCGCACCTCGCTCTTTACGACCCGGATGCCGAGGAACTCCTCGCCGGCAGCCTTCCAGCGCAAGGCGTATCGATTGCTCGGGCAGGTCGCGGTGGTCGTGGCGGCCTTCGAACGGCTGCGACGCGGCCGCTACCCGATCGAGCCGCGTGCCGACCTGGACCATACCACCAATTTGCTGTGGATGCTGAGGGGCGAGGAACCACAGCCGGCGGTGACCAAGGCGCTGGACCAGTACCTGCTCCTGCTGGCCGAGCACGAGCTCAATGCCTCGACTTTCGCAGCGCGCGTTACCACCTCCACGGAGGCAGACCTGCACTCCGCCATCACGTCGGCGTTGGGAGCGCTCAAGGGTCCGCTCCACGGGCGGGCGGTCGAGGAGGCGATGCGGCAGTTCATGGAGATTGGCTCGGTCGAGAACGTCGAGCCGTGGTTCCGCAGCATGCGCGGCCAGGGGCGTAAGGTGATGGGCATGGGACATCGCGTCTACAAGGTGCGTGATCCGCGCGCCGAGCCGCTCATGCGCAATCTGGAGGCGATGGTCGACGCCACCGGAGAGCGCCGCTGGTACGATATCGCCCGCACCCTGGAGACTGTTGCCATGCGCGACTCCTACTTCCGCGAGCGCAACCTGAGTGCCAACGTGGATTTCTACTCCGCGCCGCTGCTGTATTCGCTGGGCATCTCGGTCGACACCTTCACCTGCCTGTTCGCAATCAGCCGGATCGCGGGCTGGGCGGCGCACGTATGGGAGCAGCAGGAGAACAACCGCCTGATTCGCCCGCTGGCCAACTACACCGGCGAGCACCAACGCCCCTGGCCGACGCCGTACGAGCGCGATGAGGCCGCGCAGCTTGTCTTCAGCTTCGGCTGGCCGGCAACCGCGGCCGCAGCGGCTGCCGCTGCCGCGCCAAGCGGGCCGAGGATCACTGGACGAGCGCTAGGTCGTCGCTAGGTAGCCGCCTCCAGTTTTCCCCGGACAGCACGGGCGGGGGTGCAGGAGGACGCCAGTTCTCCTGCACCCCCGCTCGTGCTTTGTGGTGTCGGGAGTCGGACCGCTCATCCCCGGCAGGCGGACGGGCTGGAGCGACCGCCTGGAAGCATCCGTGGTCAGCGCAGCAACAGCAGCAGCGCCAGCCCTGCCAGGTCGGCGCCGAAGTGCGCCAGCCAGGAGACGTACAGATTGTGGCTGCGGGCGAAGATCGCGCCATAAATAGCGCCGTCGACGATCACCCCGAGCACGTCGACGGCGACTATAGCAGGGTTGCCGGGCGCGATGTGCATCAGGCCGAAAACGATCGCGACTAGCACCAGCGCCGGCGTTCCGCCGATCAGCCAGCTCAAGCGCTCCTGAAACAGGCCGCGGTAGACCAGCTCTTCCAGGAAGGTACCCAACAACAGCGTCACCACGAGCGCTACGCCGACGTTTGGCGGACCGAGCGGCAGGCGTGCCTCGATGTGGCCGAACAGCTCGGGCCAGAAGGCGCGCGCCGAAAGGGCCATCAGGGCCTGCGTGCCAACAACGACCAGAAGGACGAGCGGCCAGGTAAGGCGTAAGCCGTGACCAAATGTGCGGGGGTCGAGTCCAACCTCGCGCCAGGTGCGGTGGCGCAGGGATCGTTCGACGAGCAGGTAGATGATGGGCAGGAACTGGAGTGGCCCCCGGAGCTGCGGCCAGACTAGCCCCGGCAGGAGCGAGACGAGCATGACGACGATCACCTCATAGGCCGCCCGCCCGGTAGGTGCTGCCCTCGTGGATCGGGTGGTTGCGACAGAAGGCATGGGGATCTCCTCCGCTAAAGGCGATGTCAGCACCAACCTCTGCCACCCAGTATACACCGTCTTGCCGCCCCGGCCCAATGGTGCTATGCTCTGCTCGCTTCTGCAGCCCACGGTCTACCCCTGTGCACCCTCTGCCGGGAGCCGGCCGCCCACGCATCGAGAGGAGATCCTGAAGACAATGGCCCAAACCTTCCACTTCGACCTCGGCGCTCTCCACTGTATTGCCATCAGCGACGGGAGCGAATTCATCCCGGCTAGCGACTTCGTGCGCGATTTGCCGGCCGAGACGTGGATCGAGACTCTCGCCGCCGGCGGCTATCCGTCCGGCGAGTTCAGGTTCGACTTCAACTGTCTGTACGTCGAGGCAGGAGGCAAGCACGTTCTGATCGATGCCGGTTGGGGCCACGGCACCCAACGGCGCGACGGCTTCTTGCTGGACGGTTTGCAGGGCGAGGGCATCTCGCCGGCCGCCATCGACTACATCGCGATCACGCATGGTGACGTCGACCACATCGGGGGGTTGATCGACGCGCAGAACGAGCTCGTTTTCTCCAACGCAGCCTACTTCATGTCGCAGGCGGCCTGGGACTTCTGGAGCAACGCGGCCCTGGTAGCCAAGTGGCCGCCGCCGCTGACCGCGTTCGCCCGCCAGGCTCTGCCCCTGATTCGCACCCGCGTCATCGTAGCCGCGGCCGGGGACGAGTTCCTGCCCGGTTTCCGCTTCATCGACGCGCCCGGCCACCGGCCCGGCCACAGTGCGGTGTCGGTGGCGTCGGACGGCGCACGCCTCTTGCACCTGGCCGATGCCGTCGGACACCCGCTGCTGATGGAACATCCCACGTGGCACTGGGCGATGGATTTCATGCCGGCGCAGGCCGAGAAAGACAAGGGCGGGCTGTTGGGCCAGGCGGTCGCCGAGGGCGCGCTGGTTTTCGCCGCGCATCTGGCCTTCCCGGGTCTGGGGCGGGTCGGCGTGCGTGGCGACGGCTGGTGCTGGCAGCCGGTTGCCTGAACCCGGGTCGTTGGCCCGAGGAACGGCAACCGCGCTGACCGGATGAGCGGGAAGCCAGGTGCAGAATGCCCGTCAGCGTTTGGAGCGCGGGCGTGTGCCCTGCGCAGCCAGGTTCGCGATTGTGGAAGTTGACAGGAAAGAGGTGTCACTATGGGGGAGAGCCCGGTCTTCAGGCAGTTTGCAGAGGGTTGGGAGGCGTATCAACAGCACCTGATCGACGCCATCCGGCCCCTGTCGGCCGAGCAACTGGCGCTCGGCGCAGGTCCCAATCTGCGCAATATCGGCGGGATCGCAGCCCACATCGTCGGCGCACGCGGACGTTGGCTGCGGCAAGTCCTGGGCGAGGGCGGCGCCGAGCTCGAGCGGTTGGCGCAGCGAGACCGCTCAGGGGAGCCGGTGACGAATGGAGACGAGCTGGCGCAGGCTCTGCTCGCCTCCTGGCGGCCGCTCAAGGCGGGGCTGGCGCGCTGGACGACGGCCGATTACGAGCAGGAGTTCACCGTCGAGAGACACGGCCAGAAGCGCTCCTACACCCGCGGCTGGGTGGTGTGGCATCTGCAGGAGCACGACTTGCACCACGGCGGCGAGATCTCGCTGCTGCTGGGCATGCACGGATTGACGGGAGTCGATATCTGATTGGACTCATGATCATTCTAATTACAAACAGCGGGCAGCGCGACCGAGTAGACTACAGAGCCAGATCCGATCTGTAGCGAAAGGAGCGAAACCCATGGAGATGCGCGCACTAGGGAGCCAGGGGCTCAACGTTTCATCGCTGGGTCTCGGCTGCATGGGTATGTCCGACTTCTACGGGGCTCCCGACGAAAGCGAGTCAATCGCCACCATCCACCGGGCCCTGGAACTAGGGATCAACTTGCTGGATACGGCCGATGCCTACGGCCCGTTCAAGAATGAAGAGCTGGTGGGCAAGGCGATCAAGGGCCGGCGTGAGCAGGTCGTGCTGGCCACCAAGTTCGGCAATGTGCGCCGTCCCGACGGCAGTTGGGTGGCCATCAACGGTCACCCGGAGTACGTGCGCTCTGCTTGTGAGGCCTCGCTGCAGCGCCTGGGCGTCGATCACATCGACCTGTACTACCAGCATCGCGTCGACTCGTCGGTGCCGATCGAGGAAACGGTCGGCGCGCTGGCCGAGCTCGTGTGCCAGGGCAAGGTACGCTACGTCGGCCTCTCCGAAGCCGCTCCCGCGACCCTACGCCGGGCGCACAAGGTGCATCCGATCACGGCGCTGCAGACTGAGTACTCGCTCTGGACGCGTGATCCGGAGGACGAGATCCTGTCGACCGTGCGCGAGCTGGGGATCGGCTTCGTAGCCTACAGCCCGCTGGGCCGCGGCTTTCTGACCGGGCAGATCAAGAACCTCGACGACTTGGCGCCCAACGACGTTCGCCGCCGGCATCCGCGCTTCCAGGGTGACAACTTCCAGCGTAACCTCGCGCTGGTCGCCCGGGTCGAGGAGTTGGCGGCCGAGAAGCAGGTCACACCGGCGCAACTGGCGCTGGCCTGGGTGTTGGCCCAGGGCCGGTATATCGTGCCGATCCCCGGCACGAAGCACCGCCGTTACCTGGAGGAGAATGTCGCCGCGCTGCAGATCCAGCTGACCCCGGCGGACCGGGCACGGTTGAACGAGGCCGCACCCAAGGGCGCGACCGCCGGGCAGCGCTATGCGGATATGAGCCCGGTCAACCGGTAAAGTGCGATACACGCAACCTGGTCCGAGTGTAGGTCCGGCTTGTAGGATACTGATGGCAAACAGTTGGTCCTGAACTGTGACCGGCGAAGGGCGCGAATTGGTGAGAGGCCGGTTGGGTGTATGATGGTAGGCATCCAGACCAACTCGTAGCCAGGGAGGCTCAGCATGTCACTCCAACCGACCGCCATTCCGCCGGTTCCGGATGAGACCGCACGGATTGCCAAGAAAGTGTTCAAGCGCAAGGGCAACCTCTATCTGGTCATCGGTGACCAGATTGGCACGCTGTTTGAGAAGATCGACTTTGCCGACCTGTACGCTTCCGACGGTGCACCCGCCTTCTCGCCGAATCTGCTCGCCTTGGTGGCTGTCTTTCAGCGCCTGGAAGATTTATCCGACCGGGCCATGGCGGATGCGGTGCGGGCGCGTATCGATCTCAAGTACGCCTTGCATTTGCCGCTGGAGCATATGGGGTTTGATGGCTCGCTGCTCAGCGACTTTCGCGAGCGTCTGTTGCACGATGCCGCCGCCTTGCGCATGTTTGATGGCGTGCTTGAGCGCCTGACCGAGCTGGGCTTGCTGGCGGCCGGGGGCAAGCAGCGCAGCGACGGCACTTATGTCTTGGCCGCCACGCGCACGCTGACGCGTCTGGAATTGCTGGCGGAGAGCATGCGTCTGGCCCTGCAAGCCCTGGCCGAGTATCGTCCGGACTGGCTGCGGACGGTGGCGTTTGTGCACTGGCATGAGCGCTATGGCAAACCCTGGAATAGCTGGCGACTGCCCAGGAAGACCGAGCAGCGCGAGCAACTGGCGCTGGAGATCGCGGCCGATGGCTTCCATCTGCTCCAGGCACTGAGTGCAGCCGAGGCTCCCAGCCAGGCCGCCAGCCTGCCGGAGGTGGTCAGCCTGCGCCAGGTTTGGAGCCAGCAACTGGTGCAAGAAGCGGACAAGATCAGCTGGCGCCCGCGCGAACAGATTCCCGCCGGTGCCGAGCGGGTGACCACGCCGCACGATGCCCAGGTGCGGGGTAGCCAACACGGCGATCATGTCTGGGAAGGCTACGCAGTGCACTTCACCGAAACCAGTGATACGGACCGGCCGCATCTGATCACCGATGTGGCCGTCGTCCCGTCCACGACCCCTGATCATCAAGTGATCGAGCAGATCTACGCATGCCTGACCCGGCGCAACTTGTTGCCCAGCGAACACCTGGTCGATGCGGGCTACACCACCGGCCGGGCGCTGGTCGATAGTTCCGCGCGTCAGGTACGTCTCGTCGGTCCGCTGGCCCAAGATGCGAGTTGGCAAGCACACCTCCCGGATGGCATTGCCAGCGACCAGTTCAAGCTAGACTGGGTGGCGCAGGTGGCCACCTGCCCGAACGGCCAGCAATCGAGCGCTTGGCAGCTAAACCGGGACTCCGACGGCCAGCCCGAGGTCGACATCCGCTTCTCAAAGGCGGCCTGTCAAGCCTGCCCGCTACGCCAAGGTTGTACTCGCAACCGCGCGGGGCGGCGCCTCAAGCTCAGCCTTTACCACGAGGCAATCCTGGCCGCGCGTGCCAACCAGCGCACGGCGCTCTTCAAACAGGAGTACGCGCGGCGGGCCGGCATCGAAGGCACGATTTCCGCCACCGTCCGCAGCCAGGGTGCACGGCGTACACGCTACATCGGCCTGGCGAAAACCGATTTGCAGGCCATCCTGACCGCCATCGCTGTGAACCTGCGCCGGACTGCCTTGTGGCTGATGGCCGAACGACCCGCCACCACGCGACCACCTGGCCTGACCTGCCTGGCCCACTTGGCGACTTAGTGTTTGCCATCAGTATCCTACAAGCGTGACTTACATGCGGACCTACGAGCAGATTACGGGGCGGACCGACCGGCGGACCCACGAGCGGGGCCACGGGCTTGATGAAGGAGCGGACGCATAAGCCGGCAGGATCCGCTCAACCCCGCGGCAGGTTGAAGTAGAAGCGGGTGCCTTCGGAGGGCTTGCTCTCTACGCCGATGTGGCCGCCGTGGGCCTCGACGATGCCGCGTGCGATCGCCAGTCCCAGTCCGGCGCCGCCGGTGGCCCGGTTGCGGGATTTTTCGCTGCGATAGAACTGCTCGAAGACGTGCGCCAGGTCGGCCGCCTCGATGCCTTCCCCGTTGTCCGCCACCTCGACCCGCACACCCCCCGGCGCAGTGGTCGCCGTCACCTGCACGACGCCACCGGCGCGCGTGTGGCGGAGGGCGTTGTCCACCAGGTTTGCCAGCACCCGGCCGATCTTGCCGGCGTCGATGTAAACCGGGTCGACGCCGGGTTCGGCACTGCCGTGCAGGTGGACCCCCTGGGCGGCTGCCAGGGCGGAGAAGCTCTCGATGGTGTCCGACAGCAGATCCGCAATCGAGTTGGGCGCCCGGTCCAGCGGCAGGCCGCCCGCGTCGAGCTGGGCCATCTCGAACAGGTCGTCGATGAGCAGCGAAAGTGAGTTAATGTCCTGGCGGGCCGTGCGCAGATAGCGCTCTGCCGTGGCCGGGTCGTCGACCATGCCGTCGGCCAGGGCTTCGACAATCGCCCGGATCGAGGACAGGGGTGTGCGCAGGTCATGCCCTACCCAGGCGATCAGGTCGCGGCGCAACCGCTCGAGCTCGCGCTGCTTCTCGGCCGTCGCCTCCAACTGGGCCGCCATGCGATTGAAGGTGCGCCCCAAGTCGGCGATCTCGTTGTCGCCTACCACTGCCACGCGCGTATCGAGCCGCTCGCCCGCCACTTCCTGCGCGGCCCGGCTGAGGGCGGTCAGGCTGTCGCGTAGGCCGGCCGACAGGAAATAGCCAAGCGAGGTGGCGATGCCGCCGGCGAAGAGCAGCAAGACGGTGGCGAGCATGAAATCGTGGTGGCTGGTGAACATCAGGCGCGCCGTCACCCAGACGTTGAGGAAGGTGAGCAAGCTGGCGAGCACGTAACCTCCCACCAGCGCCCAGATGATGCGTGGGGCGCGCCGGAGCCAGCCCAGGCTGTAGGCGCCGTAGCCGGCCAGGACCGATAGGGCGGCGGTTCCGGCCAAGAAGAGCGTCATGGCCCGGATGTCGTCGGCGGGAGGGCGCAGCAGCAGGTAGAACGCCGCCAGCGCCAGCAGCAGCGCGGCGACGACGCCGGCGAGGAAGCGCAGGGGAAGCGTGAGCCGCACGCCATCGGCCGGCGACGCGTCGGATTGCGCGCGGGGAGAATTCATTGGCGATCTTTCCCTCAAGGCTCGAAGCGGTAGCCGACGCCCCAGACGGTCAGGATGAAGCGTGGGTTGGCCGGGTCGGGCTCAATCTTCTCGCGCAGGCGGCGAACGTGGACGGTGACCGTGCTTGGGTCGATGTACTCGTCGAGGCCCCAAACGCGGTCCAGCAACTGCTCGCGCGTGAAAACCTGGCGCGGGTGGCGGGCAAGCAGCCAGAGGAGGTCGAACTCCTTGGCGCTGAGGGACTTCTCCTGGCCGCCAATTTCCACCAGGCGTGTCAGCGGATCGATCTTCAGGTTCTCGAACACTGCCGGCCCTTCCGTACCGGGCAGCGGCGAGCCATGGACCCGGCGCAGCACTGCCCGTACCCGGCTGACCAGCTCCTGTGGGCTGAAAGGCTTGACCACGTAGTCGTCCGCGCCCATCTCCAGGCCGGCGATGCGGTCCCGCTCCTCACGCCGGGCCGTGAGCATGATGATCGGGGTATCGCCGCGGGTTCGCAGCCAGCGCGTGATCTCGAGACCATCCAGCTTGGGCAGCATCAGGTCGAGCACCACCAGGTCGGGCAGGTGCTGTGACAGGGCCTGCAAGGCCGCCTCACCGTCGCGCGCCAGGTTGACGTGGTAACCGGCGCGCTTGAGGTAAACGCTCACAACCTCCCCGATGCTCGGCTCGTCCTCGACCACCAGAATGGAAGCTTCGCTCATGCTGCCCTCGCTCCTCGCCAATCTTCAACTGCCAAACGTGAAAGCGTAAACCTGCACGCCTGGTTCCTCGAAACGGATCTCCAGGGTGGCCTCCTCCAGGCCATCCAGGCCGGCGATGTGATAGAGCCGATCGCCCGACACCTGCAGCTTGCCCTGCGCGTCGACGTCCTGGCTGTGGTTGGCCAGGCCGGGCGGGAGGCTAACGTCCAGGGTCGCCGTCTCGCCGGCGGGAGGAGCGAGAACCAGGTACACGTCGCGGGCCACGAAGTGCAGTTGCAGCCGCGCGCCCGTCTTCTCCACGGTATCATACTCGAGGCCGAGCGTCCACTGACCGTCGAGCGCAAACCGATTGACGGGCAGGTGCGCAGGTAGCGAGTAACTGGCCATGCGATCGGCGATCGGTTTCTCGGGCGAGGCCGGCCCGTCGCCGCGCCCCAACCCGACGTAGGTTTCCGGCGTCTGCCGGCCTGACATTGGCACGGGCCCGACCGGCAGCAGCGGCGCCGAGACGCTCTGGCCCGCCTCGGCCAGCAGTTCCTGGATTACCTGCTCCGTCTCGTCATAGTTGCCCTCGCCGAAGTGCGTATGGCGCACGCGTCCCTGTGCGTCGATCAGGTACTCGGCCGGCCAGTAGATGTTCCGGTAGGCGTTCCAGGTGGCGTAGTTGTTATCCTGGGCGACCGGGTAGGTGATATGGTAGCGCCGCGTGGCGTCCTGAACGTTGGCCGTATCGTGTTCGAAGGCGAACTCGGGCGTGTGCACACCTACGACGACCAGTCCCTGGGCCTTGTACTTTTCATACCAGGCGGTGACGTAAGGTAGGGTGCGGATGCAGTTGATGCACGAGTACGTCCAGAAATCGACCAGCACCACCTTGCCTCGCAGATCGGCGAGCTTGAGCGGCGGGCTGTTGACCCAGCCGGTGATTCCCGTAAAGTCGGGCGCCACTCCCAGGTCCTCGAGGGCGATCGGCGGCCGGGCAGGAACGGCAGTTGGGGGCGGCGCCTGCGCGGGCGAAGGGGGAGCGGTGGCGGCCGGCGCTGCCGGCTCAGCCATTGTCCCGCCGGCGGTCATGCTCCGGCCAGCGGTCATGCTCCCGCCAGCAGTCGTGCTCCCGCCAGCAGTCGTGCTCCCGCCAGCAGTCGTGCTCCCGCCTTTGTCCGACGCGGCGGCTATGCCGGAGGTCACGGCGGCCGGCGAGAGCGCCAGGCCGGGGGAGCCCGTCCGGCCGAGCAGGCTGTCCAGCCGGGAGCGGACCTGCGGCGTGTCTTCGAATGCTTGCAGACGATTGTTCCAGCCGTCGGGGAGGGCCGAGGTCGCCCAGGCGGTCAGGGCGACGTCGGCGTTGAAGGCGATCAGCAGCGCCATGACGAGCATCAGGCCGCCGAAGACACGCTGGATACCAAGCGAGCGGCGTGACAGGGCGGGAACGCGCCGGATGGCGGCCTGGCCGCCATAGGCGATCGCCAGCAGCGGGACGCCCACGCCGAGGGCATAGGCGGCCGTCACCGCGACCACCTGCGACGTCACGTCGCTGGTCGCGGCCAGGGTTGTGATTGCGGCGAGGACCGGGCCCGCGCAGGGGGCCCAGACCAGGCCAAGCGCTCCACCGGTCAGCAGCCCACCCCACCAACCCGAGCCCTGGCGCCGGGGGGCGAGGCCCGGCAGGCCGGAGAAAAGCCGCTCAAGCCGCCTTGTGAACGCGGGCACGAGCATACCCAGGCCCAGCAGGGCGATGATGACCACTGCGGCCAGCCGCAGGGTGCCGGCCGATAGCCCAAGCAGGGCGACGAGCCGCGAGACGGCCAGGGTGAAGGCCGAGAAGCTGACGACGAGGCCCACGATCACGCCCAGTGGCCGCAGGCGCCCGCGCGGCGCTCGAGGAGAGGGCAATAGGCAGTATGGGCAGGATGCAGGGCGACGCCACCGTCACCAGGCCGGCGAGAAAGGCGAAAACGATCGAAAGTGCCATGGCAATCACTCCTGTTCGGTAAACCGTTGCCTTCCGATCTTCGCAACTGCGGCTTACACAAGGCTTGCCCGGACCTTACAGGAGTATTACATTGTCTGCCGTTCTTTCAGCAACCGCAGCCCCACTTGTCCGCTGTTTGGGGTGAGTCAGGACACAGATGGCAGGTGCGGTTCGTGATCTATCACGGCAGGTTGACCACTGCCGTCATGTTCCAGAGCAGGCGCGGGTCCGCATCGGTCACCTGGATGTCGGCGGTGTAGGTCATGTCGCCGAGTTTCTTTTCACCCTTGGGCTGGATCCGCTCGACCGTGCCGCGCAGCCGCAGGCCGGGGATGGCGTCGAAGGTCAGGTCGACGGTCTGGCCGGGCTTGACGCGCACGATGTCGAGCTCGCTGAGGTCGTCGGTCTCCACCTGCCAGCGGCTCAGGTCGCCGATCTCGATTAGCGGGGCGCCGGCGCCCACCTGCTCGCCCTGCCGGACGTCGATCGTCGCCAGGGTGCCGGCGAAGGGCGCGCTCAGTTCCGTATCGGCCAGGCCGGCGGCTGCCTGTGCGCGCGCTGCCTCGGCCTGGGCGACGGCGGCCTGTGCCGCGGCGATGTCCTCGCTCCGGGCGCCGGCCTTCAACAGGTCGAGCTGGGCCTGGGCCTGGCGCACCCCGGCCTCGGCTTCGGCGATCTGGGACGCGGTGGCCGGCTTGAGCAGGCGATCCAGGTTGGCCTGGGCTTGCTTGACCTGCGAGGTTGCCTGGGTCACGCGGTCGGCCTCCGGCCGGGCAAACAGCTCCTTGTAATTCGCCGTCGCGGCCGTCAGGGCGTTCGTCGCCTTCTGCAACTGCAGGCTCTGTGGGTACATTGCGATATCGGGCTGGCTCTTGACCTTGTCGTATGCCGCTTGAGCGCTTTGGACGGCGGCCTGGGCATCCGCCAGCGCGGCCGCGGCCGCGCTGCGCGCGTTCTCGTCGGGGCCCTTGTAGAGCTGCTGCAGCGCAGCCTGGGTGGCTGCGAGGTTGGCCCGGGCCGCGGCCAGGTCCTCGGGCCGGGCGGCTTCCTGCAGGCCCGCCAGGCGGGCATTGGCGGCGTCGAAGGTGGCCTGGGCGGCGCCGATCTCCTGGTCGCGCGCCCCTGCCAGGAGGGTATCCAGCCGAGCCTGGGCGCTGGCGACACCGGCATCGGCCTGGGCCAGCGCCGCCCGCTGCCGCTTATTTTGCAGGCGTAGAATCACCTGCCCGGCCTCCACCCGCTCGCCCTGCTTGGCAAGCACTTCAGAGACGATCCCGCCTGCGGCCATGCTCAGGGTGGCATGCTGCACGGGTACCAGGGCGCCCTTGGCGACCACGGGCCGGTCTTGTGCGCCAGGAGAGGCAGGGACGGTAGCCTGAGCGTCCGATGCGGCCCCAACCGCTGCCGAACGGCCCGGCAAGGCGGCGCGCCCGCTTGCTATCACGGCAGCCCCGCCGGCCAGCGCCCCGACCAGCGCAATCCCCAGCACTACCAACACGATCAGCTTACCATGTCGTTTCATCCAAATCTCCTGCCGTCACCGGCCGGCCCTGCGGTCGCTTTTCGGCCGCGGGCGGCGCTACCGGCTAGTATCGTCGACGATCCGCCCGTCGGCCAGAACGACGGTGCGCGGCGCGCGCGCCGCCAACTCGTCGTCGTGCGTGACCATCACCACCGTCCGGCCGGCGGCGGCCGAGGACGCGAACAGGGAAAAGATCGCTTCCGCCGCCAGCGAGTCCAGGTTGCCCGTCGGCTCGTCGGCGACGATGATGGCCGGGTCGTTGGCCAGGGCGCGCGCGATGGCGGCCCGCTGCTGCTGCCCTCCGGAGACTGCCGACGGGAAGCGGTTGGCGTCCTGGGCCAGGCTGACCTGATCCAGCAGAGCGAGGGCTCGCTCATAGCGCTCGGCGGGCGGGTGAATCTGGCAGAGGTCCATCGGCAGCATGATGTTCTCGGCGAGCGTCAGGGCCGGGAACAACTGAAAGAACTGAAAGACGATGCCCATGGTACGTCCCCGCCACTGCGCCATCTGGCCTTCGTTCAGTTCGCGGATGCGTGCGCCGCCGACGACGATCTCGCCCGCGCTGGGGTGATCGATGCCGGTGAACATGTTGATAAGGGTCGATTTGCCGCTGCCTGACTTGCCGACAATCGAGACGAACTCACCTTGCCTGATCTGCAGGTCGACGCCGCGCAGCGCCGGGAAGGGTCCCAAGGGCGTCTCGTAGGTCTTGGTCAGGCGGCGCAGATCGATCAGTGGCCCACTCTGCTCAAGCGGCTGAATCACGGCCGGCCTCCTGCCCCTGCCCGGGCTGCCCCACGATGCGCCCGTCGGCGATCTGCACGCGGCGCGTCGCCTGGGCCGCCAGGTCGCGGTCGTGCGTCGCCAGCAACACCGTCTTGCCGTCCTCTACCAGCGCCTGAAATATCTCGAGCATGGCGCGCGCGGTCTTCGAATCCAGGTTACCGGTCGGCTCGTCGGCCGCCAGCAAGAGCGGATCGTTGGCCAGGGCGCGGGCGATGGCGACGCGCTGGCGTTGGCCGCCCGAGACTGCCGCGGGGACCTTGTCGGCGTGTTCGGCGATCCCGACCCGCTCCAACAGGTAGAGCGCCCGCGCGCGTCGCTCGCGCGGCGAGCGGTAGAGGTTTGCGAAATCCATCGGCATCATCACGTTCTGGGCGCAGGTGAGCATCGGCATCAACTGGAAGAACTGGAGGATGACCCCGACGTGGCGCCCGCGCCAGAGGGCGATCTGATCTTCGCTCATGCCGTGGATGGGCCTCGAGCCAAAGCAGATCTCGCCCGAGGTGGGGCGGTCGATGCCCGTCACCATGTTAATGAGCGTCGATTTGCCCGCGCCCGACTTGCCGGTCACGGCCAGGAACTCGCCCTGCCGGATCTGCAGATCGATGCCTCGCAGGGCCAGGGACTCGCCGGCAGGGGTGCGGTAGGCCTTGCGCACGCCCTTCAGATCGACCAGGGTGGCGCCGTCACTCATAGGCCAGCACTTCCCGCACCGTCAGGCGGACCGCGGCGCGTGCCGGGCCCAGGCTGGCGGCGGCGGCGATCGCCAGCAGGATGAAGAACCAGATGCCGGCCGCGGCGAAGGAATACTGGTAGCGCAGCGGCAGCTTGATCAGGGCCAGCCCGAGCTCGCGACTGAAGACAGGGCTCGTCAGGAAGGAGAGGGCGGTGCCGAGAACCCAACTGACGACCGCCATGGCGATCCCCTCGGCCAGCACGATCTGGCGCACCGAGGCGTTCGAGGCGCCGATGGCGCGCAGGATGCCCACTTCACGGACGCGTTCCAGCATGTTGATGCTCATCGTGGTGGCCAGTCCCAGCCCGCCCACGGCTGCCAGGAGCAAGGCCATCAGGATCAGGAAGCCGACCACGACCGTGAACAAGAGCACGTTGCGCTGCTGGGTGACCTCTGCGGTCTGTGTGCCGTTCACCTTGAGCCCGAGGGCCTCGAAGTGATCGTGCAGCCGGGTGGCCAGCAAGTGCTGCGTGGCCGCGTCGTGCGCTGCGGTACGTACCTGCACGTCGGTGCCCTGGCCGGGCGAGCGAGTGGCATAGGCGAAGTCGTCGCGATTCACGTAAACGGCCGCACCGTGGGACTCGGTGCTCGCGATGCCGACCACATGCCAGGTTGCCTTGCGGCCGCCGATGTCGAACACCAGGTCGCTGCCCACGCCGACGTCCCGCTGGTTGTCGACCAGGTCCGAGTTCACCACTACTGCGTTGGGCTGAGCGCCCGTCCCGGCCGGCAACCAGCGGCCGGCGACCAGCTCCGGGTCCATAAAGGTGGTCGATGGCGGCACGGCTACCACGCTGAAAACGTTGCTCTTGCTGTCATCCCCGCGCACGCGCGTCGCGCGCCCGGATGACCAGACCTCGACGTCGACGACGCCCGGCACCTCGCGCGCGGCCTGTTCCAGGCGCGCGATCAACTGGGGCTGCTTCATCTGCGCCGACACGTCGTAGCGGTGGAAGCGCATGAAGGAAGCCAGCGTCGCGGTCACGGACGCGCGCACGCTCAACACCGACACGAACAGGGCGGTGCCGAAGATCAGCACGACCAGGGTCTGTGCCAGCCGTCCCTTGTGGCGGAGGGTGTTGCGGCCGGCGAGCAAGAGCGGCCGCCGGATCGAGAGCGCTCGCTGCAGGCCGGCCAGCCCTCGCTCGAGCAACCCTACCCCATATGCGCCGCCGCCCAGCCCGATGTCGCTCAAGGCGCGTTGGGTGGTGATGCCCGTGCCCCGGATCACGGGCGCCAGCCCGGCCGCCAGCGGCAGGAGCAGGCCGACGGCAGCCTGCGCGACAAGCAGGGGGACGGGTATGCCGTAGCTAAGAGGCATGACGTTGAGCAACTGCTCTACCATGCGGGTCATCAGCAGGTGGGCGGTCAAGGCGGCGAGGGGCAGGGCGACGATCACCGCCAGCAGGCCGTAGATCAGAACCGTGGCCAGGTACAGGCGCATGATCTGCCAGCGCCGGGCGCCGATGAGTTTCATGACCCCGATCTGTGGGATCTGCTGCGTGATGAGTGCGGTGATGGCGTTGACCACCAGGAAACCCGACAGCACCAAGATCACCAGGCCAAAGCCGGTCAGGATGAGCACGATGCTGTCGATGAAGGGATCGGCGACCGTGCGCGTGATGACGCGCCGGCTGGCGATGGTCCGGCCCGACCCTTTCAGGCGGTCTTCAACCTGGGCCAGCGCGGCCAGTATGTGTTTCTCGTCATGCGCAGGTGGGCTGACGCGGAGGCGCAGCTCGGTGAAGGCGGCTGGGTATCCCAGGTCGCGCAGCGTTCCCAGGGTCACATAACCGACGGCCTCGCCGGAGATCGCGGACGCGAATTGCTGCGGGTCGTGGACGCTGCCCACGACCTTAAGCGTCCTGGTCGCGTCGTTGCTCAACTCGACCTCGAGGTCCAGGCCGATCTGGGTGCCCAGGTCATCGAGCGACGCTCGTTCGATGACTACTTCGCCGCTGCCCGGCGGGAAGGTACCTGCCAGGGGCGTGATGGCATCCACCCGCACGTTGCTGAAGTCGGGGACTGCGATGAGAAGCAGGTTTTGCGGCAGGCCCGTTGGGCGGTACACCCGTCCCTGGACGGTGGCACGCCCTTCAGCGGCAGCCACCTGCGGCAGGCGGGCAATGCTTTCCGCCAGATCCTCCTGAAACGGCTGGGTGTAAATGACCGCAGAGGCCACCTCGGCGCTCGCCTGATCACGGCGGTACTCGCGCACCAGGATCTCGCGCGTGTTCAGGACCACCCCGACGGCGAACACCCCGACCGCGATGGCAAGCGCCACGATCAAGGTCCGCACCCGGTGCTCCCACAGATCGATCAGCACTTTCTGCCAGGGTGTCGTAAGCACTTCGGAAGAGACCAGCCAGTTACAGGATGCTTCGGGCTGCACGCGACAAATCCGGCGCCCGAGGCCGACGGTAAGCATCATAGGGCCGCGACCGTCATGACGGGCAGTGTCACCTGTCACGCGAGCCGTCACGTGACAATCTGGAGCGGGAATGTGATATACTCGGGGCATGAGAGAAGCATCGCCCGAACCCGGTTTTCTGCAGGCCTACCGGCTGTTCGTCGTGATCCGGATCTTGTTCTGGGTGGCGGTCGGGCCGGTGCTGATCCTGGTGCAACTGGCCGGCCACCCGGAACTGAGCATCGACCAGGTCACGCAGGAGAGCCTGGTCCGCAAGCTGACTTTCCCCAACACCGCCCCGTTGCTGCTGGTCGAGGGATTGCTGCTGGGCCTGTTACTGTGGCCGCGGGCTCAACAGAGGCTCGGACGCTGGTTTGTCCTGGTCACGCTGAGCCTGGGGCTTCTGCCTCTGCTCGTGGGCTATTACTGGTGGCCGGCGGACAACCCCCTGCAGTCTCCGCTGAGCATGTTTTTCTTCATCACCGCGATGTTGATTGCCTGGGAGTACGGCTACCGCTACGTTTTTGCCTGGGTGGCGACCCTCTCGGTCTTCGAGAGGCTGGTGTCGCCGTGGCCGGCCAATGTGGTATGGACCGTACCGGTAGGCTGGTTGGTGCTCCAGGGGGTGATGATGCTGCTGGTCGGCTACGTCACGGCGACCCTTGTCTCAGTCCAGCGCGAGCAGCGCCTGGCCCTGGCTCGGGCCTACCAGCGCCAGGCGGCGGCTAACGAGCGGCTGCGGCAGTATGCGGTTACCTTTGAGGAGCTGGCCATCAGCGGCGAACGCAACCGGCTGGCGCGAGAACTGCACGACACCCTGGCCCATTCGCTGAGCGCGGCCGCGGTCCAGTTGGAGGCAGTGCGCGCCCTGTGGAGTGCCCACCCCGACCGGGCAAGGCGCATGCTGGAACAGACCGACGACACGGTGCGCACGGGCCTTGCCGAGGCGCGGCGCACGCTGCACGCGCTGCGCGCCACGCCGCTCCAGGAACTCGGGCTGATCCTGGCCATACGGGAGCTGGCCGAGTCTGCGGCGGAGCGGTCTGGGGCCGAGTTGGAGCTGCATCTGCCGGCCGCGCTGGAGGCCTACCCATCTGTCAGCGTCGAGCAAGGGGTGTACCGTATTGCCCAGGAAGCGCTCGAGAACGTCGTCCGCCATGCCCGCGCCCACAGGCTGTGCGTCGGCCTGGAGGAACGGGAGGGTAAGCTCAGGTTGATGGTGGAGGACGACGGTCTGGGTATCCAAGGTGTGTCGGCGCCGGCGCCGCGCGGCGAGGCGGGCGATCATCTTGGGATCCTTGGCATGGGAGAGCGCGCCCACCTGATCGGCGGTGAGCTCGAGATCAGCAGTCCGGCCGGGCAGGGCGCCCGGGTGCGGCTGGTTATTCCCCTTGAGAGGCAGGTCGATGGTGCGAGTGCTGATCTGCGATGACCAGACGGTGGTGCGTGAAGGCCTGGCCGCGATCCTGAGCACGGACGAGGACATCGAAGTCGTGGGGCTGGCCGCTAACGGAGAGGAGGCCGTCGCCATGGCGAACGAACGGCGGCCGGACGTCGTCCTGATGGACCTGAAGATGCCGGTGATGAATGGCGTCCAGGCCACCCGGCGCCTACATGGCCGTCAGCCCCCGGCGCGCGTCCTGATCCTGACCACTTATGCAGACGATGCCTGGGTCTTCGAGGCCATCCGCGCAGGCGCGGCCGGCTATCTCTTGAAGGATACCCGCCGGGATGACCTGCTGGCGGCGATCAAGGGGACGGCGGCCGGGAAGTCGTTCGTGGATCCGGCCATAGCCGGCAAGCTGATGCAGCAGGTGGCCGCTGTGCCTGCGGTGCCCGGGCAGGTCCTGACCGAGGCACTCAGCGAGCGCGAGCTGGAGGTGCTGCGCATGATTGCCCTGGGTTACAGCAATCCCGAGATCGCGCAGCGCCTGCACCTGTCAGCGGGCACGGTGCGCAACTACGTCAGTGCGATCCTGCAGAAGCTCGGGGTCGAGGACCGCACCCAGGCGGCGGTTGTTGCCTACCAGTGGGGGCTGCTGGCGGGCGAGGATAACGACCTGGATTAGGCAGGGCCCGGCGGCCGGCAACGAAGCGGCCCGTAGGCCGCAGAACGGCGAACCCGGTCATGAACTCGTTGCCGGCCGCGCGCGTCCACCCCCCGGAGACCGAGATCAAGCCCGCTCGGGCTGGTTCCGCCTGCGCAAGAAAGCGCCGGCCAGGGCCAGGGCCACGCCCGCCGCGGCCAGCGGCCAGGCAGGCGTCGCGCCACCGGTGGTAGGCAGGCCGGCCGGCGGGGGCACCGTGGCCGCGGCTGCCCCGCCGGCCGTCGCGGCCACCACCGTGATCGTACCCGTCATCCCCATCTGATCGTGCAGCAAGCACAGGTAGTCGTAGGTCCCCGCCTTATCGAAGACCAGGCTGTAGGTTTTGGGCCCGGGCGTCGGGTCCTGCTGTCCGAAGATAATACCCGAACTGGTCAAGTTGTTGCCGCTGAAGGTCGATCCGCCAGCCGGCGCTGCAACCTCGGGGTTCAGCACCAGCTTGGGAGGACCGTTCTGCTGGGGCTCGGTGAGGATCAGATCGGGCTCTTTTCCGCCGGCCAGGAACGTCACCGTGTGCGGCGTGCCTCCGTTGTTGGCCTGCCACTCGACTGTGTCGCCGACCTGGATAGTCAGGTTGCTCGGCGCGAACTTCATGTAGTCAACCATGTCCGTGCTGTAACCCATGTTCACCACGTGGATCGTGCTGCCCTTGGGACCGGGGCGACTGGCCGGCGCCTGGGTCGCCTTGGCCTTCATACCAATCGCCATCTGCTGGTCGGCGGCCACCTGGGCCCTAGCGTCCGCATCGACCTGAGCCGGCGTCTTGGGGTAGGCCGTGCCCTGTGGCTGGACGATGACCTTGCCGTTCATGCCCGGATGGACAATACAAACGTAGTCATAGCTGCCGGCCTTGCTGAAGATCAGCTTGAACTCGGTCGGGTTCGGCGGAGCATTACGTTGCAGCAGGCCGGAATTGGCATACTCCGTCCCGTCGTAGGTGGACGATGTCGTGGGGAAGGCCGCCAGCGGGTTAGCCACCAGGCGCTGGCTGTTCCCACCCTCAGGGACGAGGAAGTCGGGCTGTTTCTGGCCAGGCGCCAGAAAGCTCACGGTGTGGAACTCGGTCGAGTTGATTTTCCAGACGATGGTGTCGCCCTCGTTGACTGTGATCGACTCAGGGTAGAACTTCATGATCTGCCAGGCGCCGGCCGGACCTTCTGGCAGTTGCTGAATGTCCGCCTCGGCGCCGACCAGCACGGTGAAGGTCTGTGGCCCGCCGGATTGGGCGGGAGGGGCCGCGAAAGCGGTGGGCAGGCTGGCCAGGGACATGGCCAGAACGACGAGCAAGACGGGAACGCTGCGTGACAGAACTTTCATCATTTCCTCTCCAATGGTCGCCGTTGCTGAGACGGGGGGTGGAGCGCCCGAGCTGAGCTGGCACAGCGATGGCTTGATCGCGAATGATAACGGCCTAACAACACAGGCACACATACGATGACGCATCATGATGAAGACGATGAAAATGATGGTGATGATGCCGCTGCTGCCGATCATGCGAAGGAAACGTTCATTTAATTACTAGATTTATAAAACGTTTATGATACATTCTTGGCGGAGCATAGAGAAGATGGGAGAAGCGGGATGTGGGTTCGATTACAATCTGGCCTGCCCACGGCGGTGGTCGCGCGGCGAGCTGTCGGGCCCGCTGCGAGGGCAGCCACGAGAGGGAGAGCGCGTGATGAGACAGGAAAGCGGCCGATGAGCAATGGTCTGCGATCGGGGACCCAGGGCGTCGAGCCGGACGACCGCAGGCCCACGCTTCACCGGCGAGAGAATGGCGGCGGGGGGGTCAGGTCGACCGTGGAACGGCTCGAGAAGCGTATCCAGGAACTTGAGGCGCAGCTCAACGGTGCCGAAGGTGAACGGCTGGGTGTGGCCCAGGAGCACAACCGCGAACTTCGGCAGCTCTCTCGGCGCCTGGTGGAGGCGCTCGAAAACGAACGGCGCACGATGGCGCGTGAGCTGCACGACGAGGCGGGCCAGTCGCTGACCGCCTTGAAGCTGGGCCTGGCGCAGGTCGTGCGTCAGCCGGGCTGCACGCCCGAGCTGAAGGCGGCGATCGACGAGCTGCGGAGCACTGCTGACCTCGCGTTGGACGGCCTGCACCGCCTGGCGCTCGACCTTCGTCCTCCCAGCCTTGATCGCTATGGCCTGCTGCCTGCCCTCGAGCAGTGGCTTCATGCCTTCGAGCGACAGTGCGGATTTCACGTAAAACTGCTGGCGAGAGGCCTGGACGGCGATCGCCTGCCCGAGGACCTGGAGACCGCCCTGTACCGGATCATACAGGAGGCGCTAACCAACGTGGCCCGCCACGCGCACGCCACGCAGACCGGCATGGTCCTCGAACGGCGCAAGGGCCGCGTCAAGCTGATCGTCGAGGACAACGGGATTGGATTCGACGTGGACGCGGCCGTGCGCTCCGGTCGGCTCGGATTGATCGGCATGCACGAGCGGGCAGCGATGCTCGGCGGTGAGCTGTTCATCGAGAGTCGGCCGGGCAAGGGCACGACAGTCTATCTGGAGCTCCCGTCCTTCGCGGAAGAGCCCGCCGTGGCAGATAGTAGGCGGAGGCCACCGGACCCCGGGGCAGGGCCTTCTGCTGGGCCGGTGGCCAACGGTCAGTTTGCCGAGGGCACAAAGGCGCCGCCGGATGCCGAAGAGCATTGGTTCGACGCCGAAGCCGCGGCGGAGCTGAGCCGCGCCAAGGCGCTCAGCGACGCATTGCTGGACATCATCGAGACCATCGTCGTCGGCGTAGGCTCTGACGCCAGCCTCGAGCAGGCGCTGGCGCTCACGGCGCAGGCGATCGGTTGCGAGTCGGCGAGCATAGTTGTGCGCGACGGAGACACTTGGGCGGTGCGGTATGGCTATGGAATGCCGGCCGGAATGCGGGAGGCCCCCTGGAGTGACGATGAACTGCCGTCCGCGGCCTGGGTGGCTCTCCATCGGCAGGTGCTGGCCGTCGACGAGCGCGATGACCCGCCCGTCAGGGCCGAGGTCCTCCCCCATGGGATCAACTCGCACGCCGCCATACCGCTGACCGCCGGCGATCAGTTGTTGGGCGTGCTGACTCTGAACCGCCACATCGACCCGACCCCATGGCAGCCCAGCGAGGTCGCGTTCATGCGCCGGCTGGCCGGCACCGTCTCGCTTGCGCTGCACAACGCCCGCTTGCACGACGTTACGGTGCGCCAGCGCGATGACCTGGCGCAGCGCGTGGAGGAGTTGCGCTCCCTGGTCGATATGCTGCCGGCCGGCATCGCCATTGCCCACGACGCGGCCGCCCAGTACATGAGCGGCAATGCCTTCTTCGCGCGCATGCTGAACCTGGCGCCGGGCAGCAACGTTTCGCTGACCGCTCCCCCTGACGAGCGTCCCACCAGTTTCGTGGCGCTGCGCGATGGCCTAGAGCTGCCGGCGGAGGAGCTTCCCATGCAGGTCGCGGCACGCGAGGGCCGCGAGGTCCACGATCAGGTGGTCCACTTGCGGCGGGCCGACGGCAGGGACATCGTTCTGCTCGGCTCTGCCATACCCCTGTTCGATGCCGCCGGCAAGTTACGCGGATCGATTGGCGTCTTCTTCGACATCGTGGAACGGCAGACTGCCGAGGCCCGGCGCGAGCAGCTCAGGGCCGAATTGGAGCGACGCGTCGAGGAGCGCACGGTCCAGCTGGCCGGCGCGAATCTCCGGCTGGAAGAACAGGCTGCCGCGTTGGCGGAACAGGCGGGTCTGCTCGACCTGACGCACGACGCGATCCTGGTCCACGACCTGGACGGCAGGATCCTGTTCTGGAACCGAGGGGCTGAGGAGTGCTATGGCTGGACGCGTGAGGAAGCCCAGGGCCAGAAGGCGGTCGACCTCCTGCGAACCGAGCTGCCCGTTCGGGCCGATGCCATCATGACCTGCCTGCTAGGCGAGGGGCGTTGGGAAGGTGAGATGGTGCACACCCGGCGCGATGGTTCCCGCCTGACGGTGGCGAGCCGCTGCGTGCTGCGGAGGAACGTTGCGGGAGCTCCCGCGGCGGTGCTCGAGATCCATAGCGATATTACCGAGCGCAAAGAGGCTGAGGAGGCACTACGCCAGAGCCGCGGCGATCTGGAGGCACTGGCGCGCCAACTGGTTGAGGTGCAGGAGCAGGAACGGCAGGAGCTGGCGCACGGGTTGCACGACGACGCAGGGCAGATATTGGCTTCGCTGAGCATCGGGCTCAAGCTGCTGGAAAAGCGCTACGGCGCTTCGGACACGGCGCGCGCACACATCGCTTACCTCCAGGACATGGCGGACGAGGTGCAATCCAACATCCACCGCCTGGGCGCCGGCTTGCGCCCGGTCAGCTTGGACAAGCTCGGCCTTCTGCCCGCCTTGCGCCAATATGCCGAGCAGTTCGCGGCAGAGCACCATATCCGGGTAACCGTCGAGGAAGTAGGGAGTCCCGGGACCCGCATGCCGGGAGCGGTTGAGATCACCCTTTATCGCATCGTGCGAAAGGCGCTGGCCAACATCACCAGCCGCGGCCGCGTGAGCCGGGTCGAAGTCGTTATTCAGCGTCGCCCGGACCGCGTCGTCGCGATCGTCGAGGACGACGGTGACGCCGTCACTTCGGACGAGGCGCGCCGTCACGAGCGCATGGGAGTGCTGAGCATGCGCCAGCGGGCTGAGATGCTGGGGGGAACTCTGAGCGTCGAGAGCGGGCCGATAACGGGCACGGCGGTCTACGTCGAAGTGCCCGTCAGTCTGCGGCCCGCTTGACGCGGCCCTCAGCTCAAGCCGGCGACTTGGCGGGCCAGCCGGCGAGCATCGGTGAGGCCGTAATTGGCGTGCCTCACCTGCCCTGAGCGGTCGACGATCAGCGTGGTTGGCAGGGTGAACACCCCGTAGCGCGCGGCGACTGCCTCGTCCATGTCCGCGTCCACCTTTTCTACGACCAGGGCATCGCCGAATTGGGCCTGCAGTTGCTGGACGTAGCGCGCCTGGGCCACGCATGGAGCGCAGGCATCGTTGCGAAAGTAAAGCAGCGTGGGTTTGCCGGCCGGCCGGCCGGCGGGCCGCGTGATCCGGCTGGCCCGTCGCAGGTGGTCTAGCCGGAACACCAGGAATCCACCGGCTCCGACGACGATCAGGGCGGTCGCGATCAGGAGCCGTTCCAGCATGCGCCTACCTCCGCCGCAGAGGACTGTGGAGGAAGCCGGGCACGCCCAGGCGGTTCAACTGGTAGTAGACGAAGCAGCCGACGCAGAAACCGACGAACAGGTTCAAGGCTGCCAGCATAGAAGGTCGCCAAGCGCAGTCGGCCGTGCCAGACCGGTTATCTGATCGGCCACGTTCGGGACGGCCGTCGCAGTTCAGTGCGCCGGAGATCGCCCAGATCAAGGCCATTGCCTGCGAAAAGCCCAGCGAACTCAACTTGCCGCTCAGCCGCTTCTCGCTGGCTGAGATCGTGCTCTGGATCAAGCAGGCCGCAGTGGTGCCGACGATCAGCGCCGGCAGCGTCTGGCGTTTACTGCACCAGGCCGCCATTCGGCCCTGGTACTATCGCGGCTGGTTCTTTCCTCGCGATCCGGCCTTCGTGAGTTATGAAATCAAGGTCTAGATATACTGGCTCGTAATCGACTGCTTGGCCTTCTTCAAGTCTGCCGGCGTGCCTTCAAACACCACCTGGCCACCGCGGCTGCCGCCTTCCGGCCCCAGGTCGATGATCCAGTCGGCGTTACGCACCACGTCCATGTTGTGCTCGATCACGATCACCGTATTACCGCCGTCCACCAGCTTGTTGATGATCTCGAGCAGGTGGGCCGTATCCGACCGGTGCATGCCGGTAGTTGGCTCGTCCATCACGTAGATGCTGCCTTCCTTGTGCAGCTCGCTGGCCAGCTTGATGCGCTGGCACTCGCCGCCCGACAGCGTGTTGAGGGGCTGACCGAGCGTCAGGTAGTTGAGCCCCACATCGCTCAGACGTTTGCAGCCTGCGCTGAATCTCGGGTTGGTCGAAGTGCTCAAGCGCCTGGCGAACGGTCATATCCAGCACCTCGGCGATGGACTTGCCATCTAGCTTGTAAGCCAGTACCTCGTCTTTGAAGCGCCTGCCTCGGCAGACCTCGCAGGGCGATCTCACAGTTTCGAAGAAGGAAAGATCAGTGTACACCACGCCCAGGCCCTGGCAGTTCTCGCACGCCCCCTTGGAGTTGAAACTGAACAGGCCTGCGTCTACCTTGTTCGCTTTGGCGAAAGCCTTGCGCACATCGTCCATAATGCCGGTGTATGTAGCCGGGTTGGAGCGCGAAGACACGCTCACCGCGGATTGGTCGATCACCACCGCCTCGGGGAATTCTGAGACGAAGGCCTCGTTGATCAACGAGCTTTTGCCGGAGCCGGCTACCCCGGTAACCAGCGTCAGCACGCCCACTGGGATGTTCACACTCACATTCTTGAGATTGTTGACGTTCACGTTGCTCAGCTTCAGGTGCTCCCTGGCCTGGCGGAATTCCTTCTTGATCGGCATGGCCTCCTTCATGAACTTGCCGGTCAACGTATCCGCCTTGAGCAGGCCGGTGTAACTGCCTTCATAGACGATCTCGCCTCCCTGGCTGCCGGCGTGGGGACCGATATCCACGATGTGGTCGGCCACCTTGATCACGTCAGGGTCGTGCTCAACCACCAGCACCGTGTTGCCCCGATCGCGCAGCTTCTGCAGCATTTCATTCAGCTGGTGCACGTCGCGCGGGTGCAGGCCCACGCTGGGCTCGTCGAAAATGTACATCACATCCGTCAGGCTGCTGTTGAGTTGCTTGACAATCTTGACGCGTTGTGACTCGCCGCCGGAGAGCGTGTCGGTCTCGCGGTTGAGCGTCAGGTAGTCCAGGCCGATGTCCACCAGGTTCTGCAGCCGTTCCACCAGGTTAACGACCATCGGCTCGGCCACCGCGCCCTGGACGCCTCTGATCACGCCGATCAGTTCGCCCACTTCCATCGAGCAGAGCTCGGCAATGTTATAGCCGTTGATCTTGCAGCCCAGCACGGTCTTGTTCAGCCGAGCTCCCTTGCATTCAGGGCAGGGGCCTTCAGTGAGATATTGCGCCACCTTTTCCTGAACTCGCTCGGAGCGTGTTTTCAGGTCGTGCTCGATGTAGGAGCGGGTGAAACCTGTGATCACGCCGAGGTAGGTGCGGTTCATCTTGTCCAGCTTGAATTTCTGCTCCTGACCATAGAGAAGCAAGTCCATCTCTTCCTTGGTGAACTCTGACAGCTTCTTGTCGTTGTCAAAGAAGCCGCTGGCCCTGTAAATGCTCTCGTCGAAAACAGGCCCCTGGATCGCACCCTCGCTCAGCGACTTAGAGGAATCGTAGAATTTCTCAACGATGGGTTGCAGTTTGCGGCCGAGCCCATTGCATTCCGGGCACATGCCCTGCGGATCGTTGAAAGAAAAGACGTTGGCATAGCCGACGAAAGGCTCGCCAACCCGCGAGAACAGCAGACGCAGCACGGTATAGATATCCGTAATCGTGCCCATGGTGGAATGTGAGCCGCCGCCCAGGCGCTTCTGGTCCACCGCGATCGCCATGCCCAGGTTCTCGATCGAGTCGGCTTCCGGCTGCGCGTAACGCGGCAGGAAGTTGCGCACGAACATGCTGAAGGTCTCGTACAGCTGTCTTTGCGCTTCGGCGGCGATTGTATCGAACACAATGGATGATTTGCCCGAACCGGAAACTCCGGTAAAGACGGTGATCTTCCGCTTGGGGATACGCAGCGAGATGTTTTTCAAATTGTTCTCGCGCGCGCCGCGGATCTCGATATATTCCTGGGACATAAATCTCTCCTTTGAATTCCCTGCCGGCTAGCTAATACAATGGGCGCTGGTTCATTATCCGCCGTACTTAACCTCGCGAAAGTAATGGACTATCAAGAGTTTGTCAACCGAACGGCTAAGCAGTTCAACTGGAAGTTCGCCTGCATATAGTAAACAAATATATTTGCCGGGGAGTCAAATGTGCCAAATGTATCTTTGCCCTCGATTCGTCTGGCCGGCGGAGCAGCCGTCCGAAGGCGGTTGACAACCGGCCGGCCCTGTGATACAAGCAAAACGTCGCTTTCGGCCGGGCGCGGGAGGCCGGGGCGCAGGAGGCAGCAATGGTCAAAGTGATCGCTCTGCTCAAGCGCAAGGCGGGGATCAGCCGAGAGGAATTCGCGCGTCGCTGGCGCGAGGAGCACATCCGGCTGTCCTCGCAAATGCCTGGTTTGCGGGGATACCGCATCAACATCGCTACCGACTATCAACCGGCGGGGATGGGTGCGGAACCGCTGTACGACGGCACCGCCGAGCTGTGGTGGGACAGTTTCGAGGCGATGGACGCCGCCTTCGCGAGCGAGATCGGGCGAGTGGCCGGCGCGGATGCGGACGAGTTCTGCACTGTCCGCATCCACATCTATGCCGAGGAGCACGTTGCCGTCGCCGGGCCCTAAGAGCGGTACCTGGACACTCGCCTGTACGCCGCTTATGCGGTGGTGCGGTGGCCAGGCAATGGCGGCGGGAGATCCTTCACTGAGAGGGCTTACGACCGGTGAGTGTGGGCGGGCGCCGTTCAGGATGACAGGGCGAGAGGGCTTACGACCGGTGAGTGTGGGCGGGCGCCGTTCAGGATGACAGGGCGAGAGGACTTACCACCGGTGAGTGTGGGCGGGCGCCGTTCAGGATGACAGGGCGAGAGGACTTACGACCGGTGAGCGTGGGCGGGCGCTGTTCAGGTTGACAGGGCGAGAGGTGGCGGCCGGGCGAGGCTCTCGTTGAGGCGCATTTCCCGAGGGGGATCGGTTATTCCGAGTGTCCGCACATGAAGTTCACGAGGAGTGAGGTAGCGTGATGTCAGCACAGCGGCCAAAGATCTGCGTCGTCGGCAGCTCCAACATCGACCTGATCTCGAAGGTGCCCCGCTTGCCAAAGCTGGGCGAGACCATGATTGGCCACTCTTTCCACCTGGGCTACGGCGGCAAGGGCGCCAACCAGGCGGTGATGGCGGCCAAGCTCGGGGCGCAGGTGAGCATGGTGACCCGTCTGGGCCGTGACGTGTTCGGCGAGGGCACGCTGCGCAACTACCGCGAGCAGGGGATCGACACCTCCCACGTGTCCTTCGACGACTGGCTTTCCTCCGGCGTGGCGCCGATCTTCGTCGACGACAGCGCGCGCAACTTCATCGTGATCGTGCCCGGCGCGAACATGGGCCTGTCGCCGGCCGATGCCCAGGCGGCGCGCGACCTGATCACGGCGGCGGACGTTCTGATCTGCCAGCTCGAGATACCGGTCGAGACGACCCTGGAGGCCTTGCGCATCGCGCGGGCCGCAGGGGTGCGCACGATCCTCAATCCTGCCCCGGCTGCTCCGCTGCCCGACGAGTTACTGCGCCTCGCGGATATCTGCGCGCCGAACGAGACGGAGACAGAGCTACTGACGGGTCTGCCTGCCGGAAGCCCGCAGGAGGCCGAGGCCGCGGCGGGACGGCTGCTGGCGCGCGGCCCGGGGGCAGTGATCCTGACGCTAGGCGAGCGCGGGGCGCTGCTGGTGGACGGCGGGGGTGGGGCGGCCGAGCACGTACCGGCGGTGACGGTCGAGCCGGTGGATCCGACCGGCGCCGGCGATGCTTTCATCGGCAGCCTGGCGGTCTTCCTTGCCGAGGGCCGGTCCTTACGCGACGCGATCAGGCGGGCCAATGCGGTCGCCGCGCTGTCGGTGACCCGCATCGGGACGCAGGTCTCCTTCCCCCAACGGGCCGCCGCCGACGCCTTCCTGGCCCAGCATGGCCTCTAGGCAGATCCCGTCGCCAGGGGAAAGGCCAGCCATCCGCTGCTTAGAAACTCCTGCTCGGGAAGATGCTTCGCTCCGTCTAGACGCAACCTGTGTTGAGTGGGCAGCGCCGCTCAGCAGACAGCGTGAGGTTGTGCTTCGAAAGCCCTGCTCGGGCGCATGCCGCCCTGACCTTGGGATCTCAGGATGACGCCTTGCTGCCTCAGCAGGGCCTGCGGGCGGATCACTTGATGGCGCCCACCACCAGACCGCGCGTGATGTAGCGCTCGACCAACAAGGCGACCAGGACCATCGGCGCGACGGCCATGAGCGACAGCGCCGACAGGTACCACCACTGGGGCCCGTACGACTGAGTCCCCTCTCCGGCGATATACATCGGCAGGGTCGAAGCCCGGCTGAAGGTGAGCATCAGCGCGAAGAGGTAGTCGTTCCAGGCAAACATCATGCAGAACAGGTAGGTCGCTACCAGGCCCGGCGCTGCCAGGGGCAGCACGACCATCCGGAAGGCGCCCAGGCGCGACGCGCCGTCGATCAGCGCGCTCTCTTCCAGGTCTGGCGGCAGGCCGGCGAAGAAATCGCGCAAGATCCACACGGCGAAGGGCAGGTTGAAGACGGTGTAGGCCAGGATCATCCCGACGTAGGTGTCGACCAGACCCGCGAAACGGTACATGATCAGAAAGGGCAGGACTACGACCACGGGTGGGAGCATGCGCTGGGAGATGATCCAGAAGGCGATCTGCGAGTTGCGCCATTTCAGGCCGCGTACCAGGTAGCGAAAGCGCGCCAGCCCGTACCCGGCCATGGCCCCGATGAGCACCGCCAGGGCCGCGCTGCTGAGGGCTTCGATCGCACTATTCGTCCAGCTACGGATCACCGCCTGGTGGGCGGGACCGGTAAGCAGGAAGGTCCAGGCATCCAGGGTCGGCTGGAAGTCGATCCAGGGGAAGTACTTTGGCCCCTGGAACACGGCGATCGGCTGTTTGAACGAGGTGATCAGCAGCCAATAGAGCGGGAAGAGGCAGACGAAAGCCCAGCCAAACAGCAAGAGATAGGTCAGGAAGCCCTTGATGGAGCGGCGGCGCCGGATCGACAGTTGCACAGGGACACCTCGCTATTGGGTCGCTTCCAGGCCACGACGGGCGGCAGCGAGAAAGAGGAGACTGAAGATCGTCACCATGATGAGCAGCAAGTAGGCCATCGCCGACGCGTAGCCCAGGCGGCCATAGGTAAGAGCGGCCAGGTAGGTATACCAGCTCACCGACTCGGTCGAAGTGCCCGGTCCGCCGCCGGTCATGACGGCGACGATGTCGAAGAGCTTGAAAGCTTCCAGAGCCCGGATGAGGATCACTGTGACGGAGGTAGGCAGCAAGAGCGGAAAGGTGATGCTGCGGAAGCTCTGCCAGGCGCCGGCGCCGTCGACCTTGGCCGCCTCGAATACCTCGGGAGGCAGCGACTGCAGTCCGGCCAGGAGCACGATGATCAGGAACGGCGTCCATTCCCAGGTATCGACCAGGATCAGCGAAGGCAAGGCCAGGGTCGGGCTGCTCGTCCACGGGATGGCCGGGCCGCCCAGGTGCTTGATGATATCGTTCACCGGGCCCTGCGTCTCGTTGAAGAGCATGCGCCCCAGGTAACCGACGGCAGCCGGCGTTAGCATCATGGGCAGCAGGAAGACAACGCGGAAGAAGCGCCGGAAGCGGATCTCGCGGTTAAGCAGCACCGCGATGGTGAGTCCGAGGGAGTACTGAAGGGCGGCGCCCCCCAGCACGAAGGTCAGAGTGACGCGCGCCGTATTCCAGAAGCGCTGATCGTGGAAGAGCTGGATGAAGTTATTGAGGCCGGCAAACTGGATCCCACCTGTCAGCCGGCTGAGATCCCAACTGACAAAACTAAGGACGAGCGAGAACAAGAGCGGGAAAATCGAGAACAGCAGGATCATAATGGCTGCGGGCAGCAGGAACACATGTTTGCTGGGATCGTTGCTGATGCCTCCCGCATCCTCCCCGCCCGAAGGCGGCCGGGAGATCGGCCTGGCGGCCTCGCCCGTTTCGCTGACTGCCATATAAACCCCCGATGTGTATAAGAAGACGGCCGGAGGGCGCCCGTGCCCTGTCCACTGTGGGAAATGGCACGGGCGCCGCCGGCCAGGTTTGCGCGGGACCCGTGGGGCCTCGCGAGGCCGGTCCGACCGGTGGCGCCGCGGGACTGGCCGGACCGATGGGACCGGCCGGACGTTTGGACCGGTCGAAACCTATGAGGCGCCGGTGCGCCGCATTATTGCGCCGGCAGGCCCAGCATCTGGCGGTAGAGCTTCAGTTGCTGCGGGCGGCCGATGCGGTCCGTGATCTGGTTCCACTGCTGAGCGACGTTATCCAGGGCAGCTTTCGATGTGATCTGGCCGGCCACTGCCTGGGCCAATTGCCCGTCGAGGGCGTCGAAGTACTCGGCGGCGCCCGTGATGCGCAGGTCGATCACGGTGTTGGGACTGCCGATGATCTCACGGATCGCCGACAGGTACTGCGTGGCCTCCGGCTCGGTCATCCCGAGCTTGGTCCAGGGCGGGATGTTGTTCATGTCGCTGTAGTAGTGGGGGTTCACCCCGGTGCCGGGCTCGGTGCTCAGGCGCAGGGACATATTGTAGTTGCCCATGAAGGCGGCGAAGTCCTGCGCGCACTCCTGGTTCTTGCTGGTGCTGGTGACGCCCTGGATCCAGCCGCCAAACGCCAGGTAAGGCGCCTGGTTGAACTGGTTCACCCAGGCATTCTGCTTGGTGCTCCAGTATTGGTCGACGCCGGGCTCGAGGCCTGAGCCCCACTTGCCGACGACTACCGAGGATTTCGGGTCGGAGGCGAGCGGGCCCACGTCGCCCCAGTCGATCGCAAGCACTACTTTGCCGGCGGGGAAGTTGGAGCGGATGTCGCCCACGTCCCAGTTGACTACGCCGGGTGGGCCGACCTTGACCAGGGACGTGTAAAAGTCAAGCGCCTTGACAAAGCCCTCGTTGTTGATGAGGGGCTCCATGGTATCGGGATTGAAGAAGTAGGCCGGATCGCCTGGATCCTTGGCAAACGAGGCGGCGATGCCCAGGAAGGTCCAGTAGGACTGGGCGTGAGGCTTGAAGGCGGTGCCGGCCCCGTAGATGGTCTGCCCGTCGACCGTCTTGCCGTTGAAGAACTCGGCGATGTCGTGGTACTGCGTCCAGGTCTTGGGCGGTGCCGGCAGGTCATAGCCGTACTTGGTCTTGAAGTCGGCCATATTGGTCGGATCGGTGAGCAGATCCGACCGGTAGTACATCATGTGCGCGTCGCCGTCGTAGGGGATACCGTAAATCTTGTCGCCCCACGACAGGATGCGGTCACGATAGGTCGGGATGAGGTACTTGTAGCCGATCTGGTCCTGCATTTTCTGCGGCACCTCGACTACCCACCCCGAGCCCATGATGTCGCCGGCCCAGTCGGAAGCGTAGACCAGGATGTCGAACGGGTTCGCTCCCGAGACGAAGGCGGTGCGGATCTTCTGGAACAGGTCGCCGAAGGCGAAGGTCTGAACCTCGACGCTGCCGCCCGTTTTCTGTCCCCACTGAGAGGCATACTCCTGCAGTGGGCCGGCGACCTGGGGGCCGGTCTGGGTGACCGCGACCAGCTTGACGCCCTGGCAGGAAACGCTGCCGATGTTGTTGGGGAACAGGTTGTTCGGGTCGGCCTGGAAATTGGCGATGTCAGGAGCGACGGTCGGGCCTGCGACGGCTGTGGTGACGGCTGAAGTAGCGGTCATGGCCTCAGTGGTCGTCAGGGCTTCGGTGGTCGCCGGGGCAACGACCGTCGGGGAAGTCGTCGTCATGGCGCTGGTGGGCGCCGGTGCGCTGGTGGGTGCGGGCGCCACGGTGGGCGCCGGTGCTTCGGTCGGCGCGGCCGCCGGAGCAGCGGGGGCCGCAGGGGCCGCGGTTGGGGCCGCCCCTCCGCCGCATCCGGCCAGGAAGACGATCACGATCGAGACGCTGAGAATTCTCCACGCTGTCTGTTTCATGGCTCTCCTCCGAGTCTGAGTGTTCTCGCCCCAATCGCCCGTACGGGTGGGGCCAAGACGGATATTTACGCCGATTCACTCGCTCAAGCCATACCTTGACGCTCCTTTCGACATGGGTCGACGACTATTTTATACATAAATAGTCATATACATTCTAATTCTACTACCGTCAGTGCGCGACTGTCAATAGTTTGCGCGGGTAGTTCGAGCCGCAGAGTTTCTGGGCGGTGGCCGCACCATGCGGTGGCCGCACCATGCGGTGGCCGCCCAAGACCGAGGCTTCGCCGGGCGTGGCGGCCCGCGCCGCCTCGACGCCCAAGACACAAGTCGGGGCGCCCCCGCAGCCAGATGTGGCTACGGCAGCGCCCCGCCGTTGGCTGAGCCGCACTTCGCAGCCGCGTTCCGTAATTCGGCTGCGAATGCCCCCAGTGCTACGCCCGGTCCTGTTCGGCAGCCCGGGGAGGATCAGCCAGGGATGATCTTGGTGAAGGCCGCCATCTGTTTGTTGAGCAGGTCGCCCGTTACACCGCGCAGCATGCCCAGGCCGGTGAGCTCCAGGCCGGCGCGGATCAGGTGTGTCTCCCACGCCTCGCTCGAAAGCAGATTGTCGAGCTTCGCCGAGTCCCCCCGGATGTAGACAAACCCGTTCAGGTCCCCGCCGTGGGGGTTGAGGATGACGGCGTCGAACGACTGAATCGTGCCGGCTTGCTGCAGGCCTCCGAGATACTGCATGTACTCGCCGAAGTGGTCGGTAGCCATCTTTTCGCGGCCAGGATATGGCTGGTTCCAGCCCAAGAAAACCACGTTCGTGCCCATGGCAAATACTCCTTCCGCTGATGCAACTGGTTTGTGTCGGCGTGCTGACCCGCTGCAGGAGCAAACGTATAGCCAACGCGGCGGTGGATTATGTACTCTATCTTACAGAGACGCGGTGGGGCGAAAGCGATGCGATGGGCAAGGGGTGTCCGGCTTGTAGGATACTGATGGCAAACAGTTGGTCCTGAACTGTGACCGGCGAAGGGCGCGAATTGGTGAGAGGCCGGTTGGGTGTATGATGGTAGGCATCCAGACCAACTCGTAGCCAGGGAGGCTCAGCATGTCACTCCAACCGACCGCCATTCCGCCGGTTCCGGATGAGACCGCACGGATTGCCAAGAAAGTGTTCAAGCGCAAGGGCAACCTCTATCTGGTCATCGGTGACCAGATTGGCACGCTGTTTGAGAAGATCGACTTTGCCGACCTGTACGCTTCCGACGGTGCACCCGCCTTCTCGCCGAATCTGCTCGCCTTGGTGGCTGTCTTTCAGCGCCTGGAAGATTTATCCGACCGGGCCATGGCGGATGCGGTGCGGGCGCGTATCGATCTCAAGTACGCCTTGCATTTGCCGCTGGAGCATATGGGGTTTGATGGCTCGCTGCTCAGCGACTTTCGCGAGCGTCTGTTGCACGATGCCGCCGCCTTGCGCATGTTTGATGGCGTGCTTGAGCGCCTGACCGAGCTGGGCTTGCTGGCGGCCGGGGGCAAGCAGCGCAGCGACGGCACTTATGTCTTGGCCGCCACGCGCACGCTGACGCGTCTGGAATTGCTGGCGGAGAGCATGCGTCTGGCCCTGCAAGCCCTGGCCGAGTATCGTCCGGACTGGCTGCGGACGGTGGCGTTTGTGCACTGGCATGAGCGCTATGGCAAACCCTGGAATAGCTGGCGACTGCCCAGGAAGACCGAGCAGCGCGAGCAACTGGCGCTGGAGATCGCGGCCGATGGCTTCCATCTGCTCCAGGCACTGAGTGCAGCCGAGGCTCCCAGCCAGGCCGCCAGCCTGCCGGAGGTGGTCAGCCTGCGCCAGGTTTGGAGCCAGCAACTGGTGCAAGAAGCGGACAAGATCAGCTGGCGCCCGCGCGAACAGATTCCCGCCGGTGCCGAGCGGGTGACCACGCCGCACGATGCCCAGGTGCGGGGTAGCCAACACGGCGATCATGTCTGGGAAGGCTACGCAGTGCACTTCACCGAAACCAGTGATACGGACCGGCCGCATCTGATCACCGATGTGGCCGTCGTCCCGTCCACGACCCCTGATCATCAAGTGATCGAGCAGATCTACGCACGCCTGACCCGGCGCAACTTGTTGCCCAGCGAACACCTGGTCGATGCGGGCTACACCACCGGCCGGGCGCTGGTCGATAGTTCCGCGCGTCAGGTACGTCTCGTCGGTCCGCTGGCCCAAGATGCGAGTTGGCAAGCACACCTCCCGGATGGCATTGCCAGCGACCAGTTCAAGCTAGACTGGGTGGCGCAGGTGGCCACCTGCCCGAACGGCCAGCAATCGAGCGCTTGGCAGCTAAACCGGGACTCCGACGGCCAGCCCGAGGTCGACATCCGCTTCTCAAAGGCGGCCTGTCAAGCCTGCCCGCTACGCCAAGGTTGTACTCGCAACCGCGCGGGGCGGCGCCTCAAGCTCAGCCTTTACCACGAGGCAATCCTGGCCGCGCGTGCCAACCAGCGCACGGCGCTCTTCAAACAGGAGTACGCGCGGCGGGCCGGCATCGAAGGCACGATTTCCGCCACCGTCCGCAGCCAGGGTGCACGGCGTACACGCTACATCGGCCTGGCGAAAACCGATTTGCAGGCCATCCTGACCGCCATCGCTGTGAACCTGCGCCGGACTGCCTTGTGGCTGATGGCCGAACGACCCGCCACCACGCGACCACCTGGCCTGACCTGCCTGGCCCACTTGGCGACTTAGTGTTTGCCATCAGTATCCTAAAAGCCGGACCTACAGCGGCCTACACCGCCTGCGCGGACACGCGGCGGGCGAGAGGTGGGCGTAGGGCACCCTTGTGGGCGAGCGTCGTCCGGCCGCTTGGGTTGCCGGGCGTCGCCTGATCCGGCTACTGGCTCCGCAGCCAGGCGTCGCACTCACGCGCTGCGGCGCGGCCCTCGTTGATCGCCCAGACGACCAGGCTTTGGCCGCGGCGGGCGTCGCCGGCGGCGAAGACGCCGGGCGCGCTGGTGGCGTAGCGGCCGCGCTCGGTGCGCACGTTGCTGCGCACATCCGGTTCGACGCCCAACTGGCCCAGCAGCGCCTGCTCGGGACCGAGGAAGCCCATTGCCAGCAGCACCAACTGCGCCGGCCAGACCTGCTCGCTACCCGGCAGCTCCTTAAAGACCAGGCGCCCATTCTCGCGCAGCGCCGCCACCCGCACGGTGTGGACTTCCTTGACGCGGGCGTTCTCGTCGCCGACAATGCGTTTGGTCGAAATAGCATACTCGCGCGGGTCGCGCCCGAAGATGGCGACGGCTTCTTCTTGCCCGTAGTCGGTGCGCTCGACCTTGGCCCACTCCGGCCAGGGGTTGTCGGACGCCCGCTCGGCAGGCGGCTGAGGCAGGATCTCGAACTGGGTCACGCTGCGGCAGCCGTGGCGGAGGCTGGTGCCGACGCAGTCGTTGCCGGTGTCGCCACCGCCGATGATGATCACGTCCTTGCCCTCGGCCGATAGATAGGTGCCACCGGCGTGGCCCCAACTCAACTGGCTGGCCGTGTCACGCCCGAGGAAGTCGACGGCGAAGTGCACGCCGTCCAGCTCGCGCCCTTCGACGGGCAGGTCACGCGGGCGGGTGGCGCCGGTGGCCAGCACGACCGCGTCGAACTCGGCCCGCAACTGTGCCCCGTCGATGTCACGACCGATAGCGGTGTTAGGAAAGAAGCGGATCCCTTCCTCGGCCAGCAGGTCCACCCGGCGCTGGACCACGTACTTGTCAAGCTTCATGGAGGGAATGCCGTACATGAGCAGGCCGCCAATGCGGTCGGCGCGCTCGTAGACGGTGACCCAGTGCCCGGCCTGGTTGAGCTGCGCCGCACACGAGAGGCCGGACGGCCCGGAGCCGATGACGGCCACCCGCTTGCCCGTGCGCAAGGCGGGCGGTTCGGGCACGACCCAGCCCTCCTGCCAGGCGCGCTCGATAATTGCATGCTCCAGCTTCTTGATGGTCACCGCATCGCTGTTGATGGCCAGCGTACACGACCCCTCGCAGGGGGCCGGGCAGACGCGCCCGGTGAACTCCGGGAAGTTGTTGGTCTTGCGCAGGCGGTCATAGGCGTCGCGCCACAAGCCCTGGTAGACCAGGTGATTCCATTCAGGGATCAGGTTGTTGATCGGGCAGCCGGAGACCATGCCGTTGATGACTTCGCCTGTATGGCAGAAGGGGATGCCGCAGTTCATGCAGCGTGCGGCCTGGGTGCGCAACCGGTCGTCCGGCAGCTCCAGGTGAATCTCGGCATAGTCCTGCACGCGCTCGGCAGGCAGCCGCAGGTGCGGCGGCTCGCGATCGAATTCCAGAAATCCGGTTGGCTTGCCCATGCTCAGTCCCCTCTCACACGGGCGACGTCAGCCTTGTTGGCCTCGAACGCCCACATCACCGCTTCTTCCCCATCCAGGCCGGCCACCTGCGCCCGCTCCAGCGCCTGGAGCGCACGCGCATAGTCGCGCGGGATGACGCGCACGAACTTCGCGGCCAGGGTCTCCCAGTTGTCCAGCACGAACTGTCCCCGCTCGCTCCCGGTGAGCTGCGCATGTCGCTGGGTCATGACCTGCACCAGGCGCAGCTCCTCGGGGTCCAACTGCTCGAGCTGGACCATGTCCTGGTTGCAGCGCCCGGCGAAGTCGCCGCGCTCGTCGAGTACGTAGGCGATACCGCCCGACATGCCGGCGGCGAAGTTGCGCCCGGTCGAGCCGAGGATGACGACGCGACCGCCGGTCATGTACTCGCAACCGTGGTCCCCGACCGCCTCGACCACCGCGTTGAGCCCGCTGTTGCGCACGCAGAAGCGCTCGCCGGCCATGCCGCGGATGTAGGCCTCGCCACTGGTGGCCCCATAGAAGGCCACGTTGCCGATGATGATATTCTCTTCGGCCCTGAACCGGCTGCCGGCGGGCGGGTAGACGATCATCTTGCCGCCCGACAGGCCCTTGCCGACATAATCGTTGGCGTCACCTTCGAGCTCGAGGGTGATGCCCTTGGGCACGAAGGCGCCGAAGCTCTGTCCGGCCGAGCCGCGGAACTGCAGGCAGATAGTGTCGTCCGGCAGTCCGGCCGCCCCGAAACGCCGCGTCACTTCGCTGCCCAACATGGTGCCGACCGTGCGATCCGAGTTGCGGATCGGCAGGGCCGCGCTGACCGGCTGTCTCTGCTCGAGGGCGGGCGCACAGAGCGGGATCAGCACCCGACGGTCCAAGGCGTCCTCCAGACCATGATCCTGGGCGATCTGGCAGTAGTTGCCGACTTCCGGCGGCACGGGCGGGTGCGCCAGGATGGCGGAGAAGTCCAACCCACGCGCCTTCCAGTGCTCGATCGCCCGCTGGGGCTGCAACCGTTCGGAGTGGCCGATCATCTCGTTGACGGTGCGGAAGCCGAGCTCGGCCATCAGCTCGCGCACTTCCTGGGCGATGAAGCGCATCAGGTTGACCACGTATTGGGGATCGCCGCGGAACAGCTTGCGCAGCTCCGGGTTCTGGGTGGCAACGCCCACCGGGCAGGTGTCCAGGTGGCAGACGCGCATCATCGTGCAGCCCAGCGCAATGAGGGGTGCGGTGGCGAAGCCGAACTCTTCAGCGCCCAAAAGGGCCGCGACCACCACGTCGCGCCCGGTGCGCAACTGCCCGTCAGTCTCGATCACGATCCGGCTGCGCAGGTTATTGGCCAGCAGCGTCTGGTGCGTCTCGGCCACGGCCAGTTCCCAGGGTAGTCCGGCGTGCTTGATGGCGGTCTGGGGCGAGGCCCCGGTGCCCCCGTCGAAGCCGCTGACCAGCACCACGTCGGCGTGCCCCTTGGCCACCCCGGCGGCAATGGTCCCCACCCCCACCTCGGACACCAGCTTGACGCTGATGCGTGCGCGTGGATTAGCATTTTTCAGGTCGTAGATCAGCTCGGCCAGGTCCTCGATCGAGTAAATGTCGTGGTGCGGCGGGGGCGAGATCAGGCCGACGCCGGGGGTCGAGTGGCGGACCCTGGCGATCCACGGATAGACCTTGCGCCCGGGCAACTGGCCGCCCTCGCCGGGCTTGGCGCCCTGCGCCATTTTGATCTGGAGCTCCTGTGCCTGCACAAGGTACTCGCTGGTCACGCCGAAGCGCCCGGAGGCCACCTGTTTGATGGCGCTGTTCTTGCTGTCGCCGTTCGGCATGGGCAGGTAGCGCTCGGGGTCCTCGCCGCCCTCGCCGGTGTTGCTCTTGCCTCCCAGGCGATTCATGGCAATGGCCAGCGCCTCGTGTGCTTCCTTGCTGATCGAGCCGTAGGACATGGCACCGGTCTTGAAGCGCTTGACGATGGACTCGACCGGCTCGACCTCTTCGATTGGCAGCGGCTCGGCGGCCGGGATCAGGTCCAGCAGGCTGCGCAGGGTTTTCGGGTCACGGGTGGGGTCGTTGACCAGGGCGGCGTACTCTTTGTAGGTCTGGTAGTTGCCCGTGCGCGAGGCCTGCTGCAGCTTATGCACCACCATTGGCGTCAGGGTATGCTCCTCGCCGTCCTGGCGCCATTGGTATTGGCCGCCGGCGTCGAGGGCCGGCTCGTTGGCGAAGCGCGCCGCAAAACCCCGCTCGTGGCGCTGTGCGGCTTCGGTCGCGATCTCCTCCAGCCCGATGCCGCCGACGCGTGAGGCGGTGAAAGTGAAGTAGCGCTCTATGACATCCTGGCGGATGCCGACGGCCTCGAAGATTTGTGCGCCGCGGTAGCCGTCGATGGTGCAGATGCCCATTTTCGACATCGCCTTGACGATGCCCTTGACGGCAGCGTTGTTGTAGTTGGCGATCGCCTGTTCGGGACTGATGTCCGTCAACAGGCCGCCTTCGATCATCCCGCGCAGCGAGTCATGTACCAAGTACGGGCAGATGGCGCCGGCCCCGTAGCCGACCAGCAGGGCCATGTGGTGGACCTCACGCGGCTCGCCCGATTCGACGACCAGGCCAACACGGTTGCGCGTGCCTTGGCGGATCAGGTACTGGTGCAGCCCGGAGAGGGCCAGCAGGGCCGGTACGGGGGCATGCTCGGCGTCGACGCCCCGGTCGGACAGGATCAGGATGTTGGCGTCGACAGCAATCGCGCGATCGGCCGCTTCGAAGATACGCTGCAGCGCCGCCTCCAGCCGTTCGCCCGGCCGATCCGGGCGCTGTTCGCCAGGGCTCCCTGCGCCGCCCAGTTCCCAGAGCATCGGGATGGTGACGGTCTTGAAGCCGGGACGGTCGATGTGCTTGAGCCGGTCGACGTCCTCAACCGTCAATAGCGGCGAAGGCACGCGCACCTGTTGGCAGTGCAGCCGGCCGGGTTGGAGCATGTTGCGCTCGTGGCCGAGGGTCAGCTCTTTGCTGGTGATCAGGCTCTCGCGGTTGGCGTCGACCGGCGGGTTGGTGACCTGGGCAAACAACTGCATGAAGTAGGTGTAGAGCAGTTGCGGACGGCTGGAGAGCACGGCCAGCGGGGTGTCGGTGCCCATCGAGCCGACCGGCTCGACGCCATCACGGGCCATCGGCGCCAGGATGACGTTCAAGTCCTCATAGGAGTAGCCGAAGGCGCGCTGCAGGCGGAGCAAAGTGCCCATGCCGCCCGGCCCGGCGACTGGCTCCACATCTGGCGTCCCGCCCGCCTGCTGGGGGAGGCGAACGTCTTGCAGATCGACCATACCCTCGTCCAGCCACGCCCCATAGGGGTGGGCGGTGGCGATCTGGTGCTTGATCTCCTCGTCATCCACGAGGCGGCCCTGTTCGGTGTCGATCAGCAGCATGCGGCCAGGCTGCAAACGGCCCTTGAAGACCACATCTTGCGCGGCCAGGTCCAGCACGCCCGTCTCGGAGGCCAGCACCAGCAGGCCGTCGCGCGTCAGGGCGTAGCGTGCCGGGCGCAGTCCGTTGCGGTCGAGGGTCGCGCCGACGGTGACCCCGTCGGTGAAGGCGATTGCGGCCGGGCCATCCCACGGCTCCATCAGGCAGCTATGGTACTCATAGAAGGCGCGCTTCTCCTGGCTCATGCTTTCGTGGTGGGACCAGGGTTCGGGGATCATCATCATGATCGCGTGCGGCAGCGAGCGCCCGTTGAGCACCAGGAACTCCAGCACGTTGTCGAACATGGCCGAGTCGCTGCCGTCGAGGTTGATCACCGGCAGCATGCGCGCCAGGTCCATGCCGAACTGTTCGGACTCGAGCAGGGGCTCGCGCGCCCGCATCCAGTTGATGTTGCCGCGCAGAGTGTTGATCTCGCCGTTATGACACATATAGCGGAAGGGCTGTGCCCGCTCCCAGGTGGGGAAGGTGTTGGTGCTGAAACGTGAGTGCACCACCGCCAGGGCGCTCTCCAGGGCCGGGTCGGCCAGGTCGGGGTAGAACTCCTCCAGCTGCGGCGCGGTGAGCATACCCTTGTAGATTATGGTCCGGCAAGAGAGGCTGGCGACGTAGAACCAGTCTTTCCCGGGCAGATCGCCGTAGCGCAGCGCCTTCTCGGCGCGACGGCGGATGACGTACAGCTTCCGCTCGAAGGCCAGGTCGTCGTCCAGGCGGGCGCTGCGCCCGATGAACACCTGGCGGATCACCGGCTGGCGCGAGGCCGCCGTGGCTCCGAGCGAGCGGCCGTCGACCGGCACGGTGCGCCAGCCCAGCACGCGCTGCCCTTCGACGCCGACGATCTCCTCGAAACGGGCCTCGAGCGAGCGCCGCTGATAGGGGTCTTGGGGCATAAAAAGCACGCCCACACCGTATTGGCCGGGCGTGGGCGTGCGGTAACGGTCGCGAGCATGCCGTTGCTGGAAGAACTGCTCCTGGAAGAACGCGTGCGGGAGCTGAAGCAGGATGCCGGCTCCGTCACCGGTGTTGACCTCGCTGCCCGACGCGCCGCGGTGGCGCAAATTCATCAGCACGGTCAGGGCCTTGCGCACGATCGCGTTCGATCTTCGCCCGTGCACGTCGGCCACGAAGCCAATGCCACAGGCATCGTGCTCGGTGCGCGGGTCGTAAAGGGTGCCTTTCAGCAAAGACGGGTCAGGAACATACATATGAGACCTCAGCAACCGCGAGCTAAGCGCGACGCGCATAGCCGCAAGGACAAGAATGCGTGTCTATGAACGGCCTTCTTCATTTTTCAGGGACGTGCAGACCTGCCGACGTGGGAACCTGCTACATAGCCACTGTGCGGACGTCCAGGGGCGCCAGGTGCGACTCTGCAAACTCGCCAACGCTTCCCGTGATCACAAAAAAAGCTGCCCAAACGCAAGCTTAGCTTGAGTCTGGCAGCCTCTTCGTCGAATCGGCGTCTCACCACGGAGACGTGCCGGGCGGCGCTCTAGCGGGCAAGTCCGGGTTACGGCCGGGCCTCCTTGTGCGCCGGAACGATAACAGACTTTGCCCCGCCTGTCAAGCACGCGTTTTTTCGGACGGCTATCTGAGCAAGCATCATAACCGTCAGGCTGTGGTGCGCTGTGGGGGCGCATCCAGTTGAGGTGGCCGTGACGTGGTCGCGAAACCCGCCGGCCGCTGGCCGTCTCCGGCCGCCGGGTTAGGCGCCGGCCTTTGCCTTACCCGGCGGCCGCGGCCGGCGGGGTTGTCCGCTCGCCCAGGGCCCGGCAGACTTCCTCGATGCCCGCAATGATGGCCGGCTCGCCGACTGTCTTGACGATAATCGTGGCCAGGATGCCGGCGACTGCCAGCGTGAGGCCCAACGGGCCGGCCAGGAAAGCAGTCACCCCTTCTACCAGGGCGACCTGGCCGAATCCCGCCGCGTTGATCAATTTGCTGCGCAGATCCGCATACTTGGGGTCCGCGCTGCAAAGCACGTGCTTCAGTTCCTCGACCGCCCGATTGACCATGGCCTCGACGGCGGCAGGCACCCAGGCCGGGAGAGTGATTGGGGCCAGGGCCGCCAGGGCCCGCGCCTCGGGGATGGGCTGCAGGCTGCGGCTCGGGTCCGCATACATCGCGCTCAATTGCCGTCCCAGCTGCTGTCTGAGAGTCGCTTCGTCCAGCGCGAGCAGCGCTTGGGCTTGTTCCTCGGGAAGGATCGATCCGGCAGGCATAGGTCACCTCCTGGTGTAAGGATTGGCTGGGGAAAACCCACCTCAGTTTGGCGCGCCCGTGGTCCAAGTATGTGGCGCCGATTCCAATGGGGTGCCAGCTTCCATTACTCAGCCGGGGCTACCCGTTTGGGTACTGCCGTCCTCGACGAGGGCGAGATGCGCTACCCGTTTGGGCGACGTCGCCCGAGCCAAAAGCACCCAGATGGGGCATAGCAATGGCAGAACCGTTCTGCTAGGATCAGCCAGCGAGGCTCGTCATAGCTGATTCTGCTGTAGGCCTATTACGCGCAGGCAGGCGTGCACGCATGCCTGCATGCTTCCTGGAGGTACTGTGTGACTTCTCCAACGCTGAGCGGTCCCGTGATGAAGAAGACCCTGGGCCTGACGGGTGTCACGGTCAATGCCATGGCGCTGATTGCGCCGGGTGCCTTTCTGTGGATGACTTACCAGCTTCAGGCAGCCAGCACGGACGCAAGCGGCGCCAGCACTGCCGGCGACATGTGGACGGGCATCCTCGCGGCTTTGGTGGTGGCTTTCCTGACGGCCTTCGCCTTTGCCGAACTGGCCCGGCGCTACCCGGAGGCCGGCACGGGCAGCGCCTATTACTTCGCCGAGAAGGCCTTTCTCGACCGGCCCAATCCGCGGCACCGCCGCTGGGCGCGTATTGCCAAGTTCATCACCGGTTGGGCGGCGCACCTGTTCTACTGGGTCTATCCGGGCATCATGGTGGCCTTCATGGCCGTGCTCGTCAGCTATATCGCCGGCCAATTTGGCCTTGACATCCCTCTCCTTGGCCAGATCCTGATCGCCTGGGGCTTTGCCGGCCTGGTCGGCTCGATCGCCCTGCGCGGCATCAGCGGCTCGACCAACGCCAGCATCGTCGTCAACGTCATCCAGTTGACGGCCCTGCTGGTTTTCAGCATCCTGGCGATCCTGTTCCGGGTCCAGAACCCACTGCACGTGGCAGCCGGCGGTTGGTATCACGCGACCGGCGCTTCCATCGTCGTGCCACACCGCCTGGCCGGGCTGTTGTTCCAGTCCACGATTGCGATCCTGATCCTGGTCGGTTTTGAGTCATCCACCGCCCTCGGCGCCGAAACGATCAACCCGAAGCGCGATATCCCGCGCGGCGTGCTGCTCTCGCTGGCGATCCAGGGCCTCTTCGCCTATCTGATCGAGTACTTTGCGGCCAACTATGCCCTGAGCGACAAGCTGGTGTCGGCAGACGGCCGGCTCACCGGCATCGCGGCGGCAGGCGCCTCGACGGCGCCGATCGGCGACATGGCCATCCAGTTGGGCAACACGTTCTTGCACGGCAACGGCTTCGCCTTCATGCTGGTGATTGCTTTCACGGTAGCCATCGCGCTGCTGGGCACGACCCTGGCCGCCATGAACACGGGCGTGCGCATCAGCTTTGCCATGGCGCAGGACTCCGAGATGCCGGATATCATGGGCCTGCTGCACGGGCGATACGCGACGCCTTACGTTGGGGTGGTGATCATGGTCATCGTCTCGGGCCTGATCGGAACGCTCGGCGTCAGCGGGGGTGTCATGGCGCTCACCGGCATCACCCTGGCCTCCAACCTGGGCACCTTCGTGCTCTATGCCCTCATCTGCGGGCTGACGGTGGTTGCCTTCGTGGGCGGGCGTGACTTCAGCCTGCTCAAGCACGCCCTGGTGCCGGCGCTTGGCCTGCTGGCCAACGTCGTGATGGTCCTGGCCATTTTCGTCATCGGCATCCGCTCGGGTGGCGTCACTGCCCGCTCGACTTACCTGGCCCTGGCCATCGCGGCCGGATGGTTGGTGTTGAGCCTGGGCTACTTCCTGATCAGCAGCCAGCGCAGCGGCCGGCCCATTATCGCCCGGGCCGGCGGGGCGGCGACTGCGCCGGCGGCGGCGGCGCCCGGCCACGGCGGTGACGGCGAGTGAGGTGCTGTGAGCCGCCAGGGTGTGCCTGAGGGGCACGGGTGCTCATGACGAGACCAGAGCTTCCACAAGTCGATGCCGGCGGCCTGACACAGGTAGGCCCGGTGCGTGAAGAGAATCAGGACTGCATCCGGCTCTCGGACGAGCGCCTGTCACCCGGTCCGGACCTGGAGCGCGGTTTGCTTTACGCCCTCGCCGACGGCATGGGCGGCCATGCGCACGGTGGGCTGGCCAGCAGCCTGGCACTGGAGACGTTCTTTGCGGCCTTCTACGGGCCTGCGGCCGGCTCGCCACTCAAGCATCTGCGTCGCAGCGTGGAAGCGGCCAATTTGAGCGTCTACCGGGCCGCGCAGCTCAAGCGAGCCGGGCGCATGGGGACGACCCTGACGGCACTGCACTTGCTGGGTGACACGCTGCGGCTGGCGCACGTGGGTGACAGCCGCGCCTACCTGGTGCGCGCCGGCCGGGCCGTCTGCCTGACCAATGACCATACGATGGTGGGCGAGCTGGTGCGGATGAAGGTCCTCTCGGCCGACAAGGTGCGCCGCCACGCGCAACGGTCGATCCTCAATCGAGCGGTCGGCATGGGGTTGTTTGTCCAGCCCGACCTCAGCACCGTCCGTCTGCAGGACGGCGACCGCCTGGTGCTGTGCAGCGACGGGGTGTGGTCGGTGGTCGAGGACGAGGAGATCGCGCGCCTGGCCTCGGAGGCCCGCGCCGCGCCGGCGCTCAGCCAGGGTCTGATCAAGCTGGCGCTCGAACGCGAGACGGACGACAATGTGTCCGCCATCGCGATTCACATCCAGCGCCTGGCCCCTGCCCCCATCCCCGCTTTGCAGCGGGAGTGGGGCTTTATTTCGTCTCTGCGCAGGCTATTCTGATGCCAGTTCCGGCCGATGATGTTATAATGCCCGGCTATATGTTGCAGATCGGGGACCAATTCGACCGCTTCCAGATACAGGGACATCTCGCGCGCGGTGGGATGAGCGACATCTATCGCGCCTACGATCTGGTCGGCCGCTGCGAGGTGGCGCTGAAGATCCCGGACGCGACGATGATTGGCGATCCGGCGCAGTACGAGCGCTTCCAGCGCGAGCTGGAGGTGATAAACACGCTGCGCCATCCGGCCATTTTGCGTGGTCTGGGCTCCGGCCAGTTCAACCGTACCCCCTTCCTGGCCACCGAATTCGTGACGGGCCGCTCGCTGCGCCAACTGATCGACGAGGCCGCTCCGCTGCCGCCGGAGCAGGCGATCAAGCTGGCGCGCAAGATCGGCGAAGGCATGGCTTACTGCCACGCCAACGGGGTGATCCACCGCGACCTGAAGCCCGAGAACGTCCTGGTCACGCCCGAGGGTCAGCCCGTGATCATGGACTTTGGCCTGGCGCTGACCAGGGGCGGACGCCGCGTCACCTACGCCAATCTGACCTCGGCCGCCGGCACCCCTGACTACATGGCTCCCGAGCAGATCGAGGGCCGGCGCGGCGATGGGCGTACCGACGTCTACGCCCTGGGCACGATCCTCTACGAGATGCTGTCCGGCCGCACGCCGTTCGGGGGCGACAATAACCTGGCGGTGATGGCCCAGCACGTGCAGGGCAGCGCGCCGCGGCTGGACGGGCTGCAGCCGGGGATATCCCAGCCCCTCGCGGCGACGGTCGCGCGCGCGCTGGCGCGTGACCCCGACGAGCGTTTCCAGGACATGCCGGCGTTCGTCGCCGCCCTGGAGCATCCCGACACCGTCGATCTCTCGGTGCTGGCGCAGCCGGCGGCCTCATCCGCCGGCGCCTGGTGGCGCTCGGCCGCGCTGCGCGCCGTGGCCCTTGGTTTCCTGCTGCTGGGTGTGCTGATCGTTTTGGCCGTTCTGCTCCAATCGTTCCACCAGTGAGGACCCATGTCCCCTGCCAGTGATCCGCCCGCCGGCGTGCTGGACCAGGTTCAGCAGCACCAGATCAAGTTCGTCGACCTCCAGTTCACGGACGTGGTGGGGATGGTCAAGAACGTGACCATCCCGGCCGCGGAGCTGCCGCAGGTCCTGGAGAACGGCATCTGGTTTGACGGTTCGTCCATCGAAGGCTTCGCGCGCGTCGCCGAGAGCGACATGCATCTGCGCCCCGAGCCGACAACCTTCGCGATCATCCCCTGGCTGAGCGGGGACGAGGCGACCGCGCGCCTGATCTGCAACGTGTTCACGCCGGATGGGCAGCCATTCCAGGGGGATCCACGCGCGGTGCTGGCGCGGGCCGTCGAGGAGGCGGCGCGCCTCGGCTTTCGCTACAATACCGGGCCGGAGCTGGAGTTCTTTCTGCTCAAGCCCCATCCCGACGGCAGCTTGCTCCCGCCAGTGCCACACGACAGCGCCGGCTATTTCGACGCACCGGCGGATATGGCGGCCGGGCTGCGCCGGCAAATGGCGAACACCCTCTCGGCGTTCGGCATCTCGGTCGAGGCGATGCACCACGAGGTGGCGACCGGCCAGCACGAGATCGACTTCCGCTATTCGGATGCCCTGACCACCGCCGACAACGCCGTGACCTTTCGCCTGGCGCTCAAAGTGATCGCGCAAATGAACGGGCTCTACGGCACCTTCCTGCCCAAGCCCTTGCGTGGCATCCCCGGCAGCGGCATGCATGTCCATCAGAGCCTGGTCTACCTGGCGACCGGCCAGAATGCCTTCGCCGACCCGGGCGATCCGCACGGGCTCTCGCGCACCGCCAAGCAGTTCATCGCCGGGCAGCTGGCGCATGCGCGCGGGATGTGTGCCGTTTTGGCTCCGTTGGTAAACTCGTACAAACGGCTGGTGGCCGGCTATGAGGCGCCCGTCTTTATCAGTTGGGCGCGCATCAACCGTTCGGCGCTGATCCGCGTCCCGCGCGCCTCGAGCGGGGATTCCGAGCGGATCGAGATGCGCTGCCCCGACCCCAGCTGCAATCCGTACCTGGCTTTTGCCGTCATGCTCGCGGCCGGATTGGACGGCATCCGGCGGGAGTTAGCGGCGCCAGAGGCGACGGAGGAGAACCTGTACTTGCTGGAGCACCCGCGCAGCGCGGCGCTCGAGCTGCTGCCCGGCACGCTGAACGAGGCGCTGGACGCGCTCGAAGAGGACGAGGTCGTGCGCGCGGCCCTGGGTCCCCACGTCTACACCCGCTTCCTGGACGCGAAACGCCTGGAATGGGAGGAGTATCGCGTCCAGGTTACGGATTGGGAACTGGGCAAGTATCTGCCGAACTACTGATTGGTGCTAAGCCTGAAGGCGGGCGAAGTGGCGCCTGCGCCCGCCTTCTTTATGCCTGATGACAGAGCCGGTGACGGCATCCAGGACAAGGGCTAACGTCACGCACTGGATAGGTTGCGGTTGACGAAGTCCCAGTTCACCAGGTGATCCAGAAACGCTTGCACGAAATCGGGGCGGCGGTTTTGATAGTCCAGGTAATAGGCGTGCTCCCACACGTCCACCGTCAACAACGCCCGCTGGCCTTCCGCGAGCGGGTCTTCGGCGTTGGCCGTGCTCACGATCTTCAGCGCTCCATTGTCAAGCACCAGCCAACCCCAGCCACTACCGAAACGGCCCACCGCGGCCGTCTTGAACTGCTCAGCGAACTTGTCGTAGCTGCCGAAACTCTGATCGAGCGCGCGCAGCAGGTCGCCTTCTGGCCTGCCGCCGCCATTCGGCTTCAAGCAGTTCCAAAAGAACGTGTGATTCCACACCTGGGCGGCGTTGTTGAATATCCCGGTCTTGGACGGGTCGGCTTTAGCCGCAAGGATCACATCTTCCAGGCTCTTGTGTTCGAGGTCTGTGCCCGCGGTCAGCTTGTTGAGGTTGTCGACATAAGCCTTGTGGTGCTTGCCGTAGTGAAAACTGATTGTGCGGGCGGAAGTGTACGGTTCGAGCGCGTTCTCGGGCCACGGAAGGGCTGGCAGTGCGAAAACCATGGTGCCTCCTGTTGTGAATGTGTGCCACGCAGCACATAGTGTTGGTGAAGGATCGCACACGTCGCCTCGACGTTCAGCAAGGTAAGCCACAATCCGGCTATCGGTATGACGCTCGCACGCGACACACGACAGGAAGCCTCAGCAAATGTTCATAAGCCGGATTTACATTCTGGCGATTTCGATATAGAATATACGTGACACTGCGACCTGCTCCTCGCCCGTCTTTCACGAAGGAGGATTCCTCCATGACCGCACGCCGTCTCATCCCTACCCTCGTGCTTGTCGCTTTGCTTCTGACAAGTTGCACATCGCAGGTGGTATTTCCCGAGCCGACGGCCACGCCGATCGGGCGCGCGCCTGCCCTCATACCCATCGAACCGGGTGTGCAAGCGCAAGCCGCCGTGGCAGTCGGCGCCGATTTTGATGCGTTCTTGTCCCAGTTGGCGGCCAGCGGTGTGGCCGTGCAATCGGGAGCCCTGGCGCCGGGGTCGTTCTTCAACGGCACAGGGCACATCGTGCGCGTCAGCGATGCCGAAGTCCAGGTGTTCGAGTACGCGGATGCGGCCGCGCTTGCGGCCGACACGAAGGGTATCTCGGCCGACGGCAGCAAGCTTGGGGCGGCCATCGTCGATTGGGCCGGCGTGCCTCACCTTCACCGGCGCGGCACACTCTTGGCCGTCTACGTTGGCACGGACCCGCTGGTCGAGTACCTGCTCAGGGCGGCCCTCGGACCGCAGTTCGCCGGCGGTGCCGTCGAGGCCCTCCCTGTCGCGACCGGTACGGCCGTGGCTGCCGTCAGCACCGCCAGCGCAATCGCGGCGGCGGCCACTGCCGCGGCCCTGGCGCCCGTGGAGACACCCACGCCTGCGCTCCGGGCGGCCAACTGTACGGACATCGCCTATTTTGTCAGCGACGTCACGTATCCCGACGGGACCAGGGTGCCAGGCGGCGAGGCATTCGTCAAGACCTGGCGCCTGCGCAACGCCGGCACCTGTCCCTGGGACAGCGGGTACGCCCTGGTGTTCGCCCGCGGCGAGCAGATGGGTGGAGACGCGGCGGTGCCTATCAACGTTGAGCTGAATCCGGGGGAGAGCGCCGAAGTGTCGGTGAAGCTGACTGCCCCGGCTGCGCGAGGCACGTACCGCGGCTACTGGCAATTGCGCAACGCGGCCGGCAAGACCTTCGGCCTCGGCGCGAAGGCGGACGGGGCCTTCTGGGTGGAGATCGCCGTCACCAGCGCCGCGGTCGCGGTTCCCTCGCCTACGAGGGCGACCGCAACCGCTACTGCCACCGCCGCGCCTACTGCCACCGCGACACCGATGCCGACGCGGACCCCGCCGCCGACGCGGACCCCGCCGCCGACGGTGGCGCCCACTCCCATCCCGCCGACCGCTGCGCCCACGGTTGTACTGCCCCTGGATACGCCGACCCCACTGCCGACGCCGTCCGCGGCTCCTACCCAAGCCGCCAGTGCCACTCCTGAGCCCAGCGGGCCCGAACGGATCGTCTTCGCGAACGGGGTTACCAGCGTAACTCGAGTGCTCGACCTCACTCTGGATGGGGCCAAGGTGTTCATCGTAAGCGCCGGGGCCGGCCAGCGCCTGGAGATCTCCGTCACACAGAGTGGGCTGGCGATAGACGTGGTTGGGCCGAACGGAGTGTCGCTGGAGCCGGTCGCCGGCAGCACGGATGGCGACTGGACCTACCGGGCGGCGATGGCCGGGGAGTACGTGATTCTGCTGCAGGGAACCGGGACGGGGGAGATCACTTTCACGCTACCGTAACGAGCAGCCGGCCGGGGGCGTTGGCCCCCGGCCGGCTAAGCTTCACCAACCGCCGCTCCCCGGCGGGTTTCTGCCTTATTCGAGCCAGTGTATGGAGCGGCTGACCGCCTTGAGCCAGTCGCGGTAGAGGCGCTCGCGCTCGTGCGCGGGCATGTGCGGCTGCCACGTGCGGTCGCTGTGCCAGTTGGCGCGCAGGTCGTCGAGGTTGCTCCAGAAGTCCTGCGCGAGCCCGGCCGCATAGGCTGCACCCAGCGCAGTGGTCTCGGCGACCTGCGGGCGCACGACCGGCACCCCCAGGATGTCGGCCTGGAACTGCATTAGCAGATCGTTGACCACCATCCCGCCGTCGACTTTCAGGGCCTTGAGCGCCACGCCCGAGTCTTTCTCCATCGCATCCGCCACCTCGCGCGTCTGGAACGCGCTGGCCTCCAGGGCGGCACGCGCGATGTGGCCACGGTTGATGAAGCGCGTCAGACCGACGATGACGCCACGCGCGTCGGACTGCCAGTAGGGCGCGAACAGGCCGGAGAAGGCTGGCACGAAGTAGATGCCGCCGTTGTCCTGGACTGTCGCCGCCAGCGTCTCGACCTCCGCCGAGCGGCTGATCAGCCCCAAGTTGTCGCGCAGCCATTGCACGAGCGCGCCGGTGACGGCGATCGAACCCTCCAGCGCGTAAACGGCCGGCCGATCGCCCAGTTTGTAGCTCAAGGTGGTCAGCAATCCGCACTTAGAGGAGACCGGCTCGGTGCCGGTGTTGAGCAGCATGAAGCAGCCCGTGCCGTAAGTGTTCTTGCCCTCCCCGGGGCTGAAGCAGGCCTGGCCGACGAGCGCAGCCTGTTGGTCGCCGAGGTCACCGCAGACGGGGATGGCCGCGCCAAACGGGCCGTCCGGGCGGCTGAAGCCCCAGCCCTGGGGATCGCTCGAGGGGCGGATTTTCGGCAGCATCTGGCGTGGGATGCCCAGGATGCCGCAAATCTCGTCATCCCAATCCAGGCTGCGCAGGTCCATGAGCAGGGTGCGGCTGGCGTTGGTCACATCCGTCACGTGTGTACCACCGTCCGGTCCGCCGGTCAGCCACCAGATCAGCCAGCTATCGAGGTTACCGAAAAGCGCATCGCCTCGCTCGGCGGCCGTGCGCACGCCGTCTACGTTGTCCAGGATCCACTTGATCTTAGGGCCCGAGAAATACGTCGCCAGCGGCAGGCCGACCTTGGCCCGAAAGCGGTCTTGGCCGCCGTCGGCGGCGAGCGCGTGGATGATCTGGTCGGTGCGCGTGTCCTGCCAGACGATGGCGTTGTAGTAGGCGCGGCCCGTTTTACGGTCCCAGACGAGCGTGGTCTCGCGCTGGTTGGTGATGCCAACGGCGGCGATGTCGCCACGGGCGGTGTCTGCCCCGGCCAGGATCAGCGCATCCTGGACCACCGTGCGCGTCCGCTCCCAGATCTCGATCGGGTTGTGCTCGACCCAACCGGGGCGAGGGAAGATCTGTTCATGCTCTTTTTGGGCGACGCTGACCACCTGCCCGGCATGGTCGAAGATCATGCAGCGGGTGCTGGTGGTGCCCTGGTCGATGGCGGCGACGTATTTGGGCATGTGGATGGTCTCCTTGGGTGCGCGCAAAGGGCCATGGGAGTCCGAGGATCAGGTGGGTAAGCTACCATAACTGCCAATGGCTGTCAATCGGTGTGCAAATTCGCCGAACGCGACTATAATGGCCTGCGTTCGCAGGGTTACAAGCCGGCCAGTTCGGCCAGATGGAGAGCAAGCGTATGGCAACCAAAACCGAGGGCATGGAAGCGCCGGCAGCCGGCACCCGACTGCGTGATCTGCCGCGCAACGTGTGGGCGGTCGGCCTGACCAGCTTTTTCATGGACGTTTCGAGCGAGATGGTTCTCAACTTGCTGCCGTTGTTCCTGGCAGAGGTGCTGGGGGTGCGCAAGGAGATCATCGGCGTCATCGAGGGTGGGGCGGATTGGGCGGCGAGTTTCTTCAAGCTCTTTTCCGGCTGGTTTTCGGACCGGGCGCGCGAGCGCAAGTGGCTGGCGGTGCTCGGCTATGCCATGTCCGCCGCGGCCAAACCCTTCTTCTACGTTGCCTCGTCCTGGGGCTTGGTGGCAGGGGCGCGCTGGGGGGACCGCGTTGGCAAGGGAGTGCGGACGGCGCCGCGCGACGCGCTGTTGGCCGATTCGGTGCGGCCCGACCAGCGCGGGGTGGCCTTCGGGTTGCATCGGGCGATGGACACCGCCGGGGCGATGCTCGGCCTGGTGATCGCTTTGGGGGTGGTGCTGGCGATCCAGCGCACCGATCCGAACCTGGCGCAGCACACCTTTCAGGTGATCGTGCTGATCAGCCTGGTCCCTGCTGTCCTGGCCGTCCTCTCGCTGGCCATCGGCGCGCAGGACGTGCCGGTCACCAAGCAGCGCGCGGCGCCGAAATTCGCCTTCGCCTCGCTGGGCAGGCCCTTTATCATCTTCATGGTGATCGTCACGGTCTTCACCCTCGGCAACTCGTCGGATGCCTTCCTCACGCTGCGAGCCCAGGAACGCGGCCTGAACATCGCCGGCATCCTGGGTATGCTGATCACCTTCAACCTGGTCTACACGCTCATCTCGACGCCGGCCGGCTCGCTCTCAGATCGCATCGGCAGGAGGCGTCTGATCGTCGGAGGCTGGCTGGCATATGCAGTGATCTACGCCGGGTTCGGTCTGGTGCAGACCGGCTGGCAGGTCTGGGTGCTCTACACGCTCTACGGCATCTACTACGGCATGGCCTACGGCACAGCTTCGGCCCTGATCGCCGACATCGTGCCCGAAGCGGTGCGCGGCACGGCTTACGGCACCTACAATGCCGCCCTGAGTGTGGCCGGCCTGATCGCCTCGATCGTGGCCGGTGCGCTCTGGCAGGAGGTTAGCCCGGCCGCGCCGTTCTTGTTGGGCGGCGCCCTGGCGCTGATCGCCGCCGCGCTGATGCAGTTCTGGATGCCGATCGGGCAGCGGGCCGGGTAAGGGGCAAGGACCGGGTCAAAGGCAATGCCGCGGCAACAGTTGATCGCCGTCAGTTGCTGCCACGTGACCAGGCGGGTCACGACCAGCGGGTGGCGGCGAAGCCGGCGCAGGTGAGGTAGAAGGGCGGTTTTGCGGCCCGCAGCAGCAGTCAGGCGACGGACGGCGCGCTCGTCGCCGCCGCGACGTTGATCCTCCACCGGGCAGCGCGCCCTGGCCCTACGACGGCGGCCACAGTTTCCAGCCCCGTTCCTCCCCGCACGTGAGCCACAAGACGATCCCCTGTTTGGTCCACGGCGGGCCGTTGTAGTCCAGGCCGCACTCGATCACGCGCTGGACGCGCAGCGTCCACAAGCCGGGCTCCTGGCGCCGGACCTGAACGCCGAGTACGAGCGACCAGAGCAGCAGGCCGGCGATAGTACCCAGCAGGACGGCGGAAAGACCGATCAGGAAGCGCTGCAGCGGGACGAGGTTGGGGTTCATTGCGGGCACATTATACCCCAAGCGGCGGCAGTTGGCTCGCGCCCAATCATGGGCAAAAGGGCAAAACCCGGTATTGCCATTTGGCAGCTTTAATTGTAGAATACTTACCGAACTAATGTGCGAAAGCGAGCGAAGATGGAGCCGAGTTTCTTCGAGCGGGTCTACCGGGTCGTCAAGCGCATCCCCCGCGGCAAGGTGGCGAGCTACGGGCAGATCGCGGCCCTGCTTGGGCAGCCACGCGCCGCGCGCACCGTCGGCTGGGCGCTCAGCTCGCTGACCCGAGAGCAGGCGGTCGAGGTGCCGTGGCAGCGGGTGATCAACCACGCGGGGCGCATCAGCATCTCGCGCGCTGACCTCAGCGCCGACGTGCAGCGCAGCCTGCTCGAGGCGGAGGGGGTCAAGTTTGACGAGACGGGCCACGTCGACTGGCAGCGCTTCGGCTGGGCAGGGCTGGAGTGGTATGAGATCGAAGAGATGTGGGGCGAGAGCGGGACGACGGCTATGGAGGAAGATGTTGGGCGCGGAATGCCAAACGCTTAGCCACGAGGAGAGTTTTCGATGCGAGAGGTGACCATCGCGCTGGCGCAGACGGCGCCCGTGTTGAACGACAACGAAGAGAACCTGCGCCGGATGGCGGCTATGATCCAGCGGATCTGCGGCGAGCAGCAGACGGACCTGATCGTGTTCCCCGAGCTGGCCGTCTCGGGCTACGAGTGCGGTCTGAATTTCGTGCGCCTGGCCGAGCGCGTGCCGGGGCACGCAATCTCGTTCCTGGCAGAGAAGGCGGCCGAGTTCAGCGTTCACCTGGTCTTCGGCATGCCGATCAAGGAGAAGGTCGAGAGCATCCTTTTCAACGCCGTCGTGCTGCTCGGTCCCGACGGCGAGCTGCTGGGCGATTACCGAAAGATCCATTTGCGAGGCGAGGAGCGCCTGGCCTTCCGGCCCGGCTTCCGTCTGCCGATCTTCGAGACGCCCATCGGCAGCATCGGGCTGATGGTCGGCTGGGACCTGGCATTCCCCGAAGTGGCGCGCAGCCTGACGCTGGACGGCGCCGATCTGATCTGCGTCAGTGCGGCCTGGGAGCAGAGCCATCTGGACGAGTGGCGGGCTTTCACCGTAGCGCGCGCCTCTGAGAACGCCATCTTCCTGGCCGCAGCCAACCGGGTCGGCGAGGAGCCGAGCTACACCTTCGGCGGCGAGTCGATCCTTACCGGCCCGCGCGGCACGATTCACACTGCCCTCGACGAGGCGATTGAGGGCTATGCGTTGGCGACGATCGACCTGGAGGAGATCCGCAAGGTGCGCGAGGAGTACCAGATCCTGCAGTGCCGGCAGCCGACCTCGTATCGGGCGCTGGTGAGGAAGTATTAGGCGGACTGCCTGGGGCCAGTACGGAATCCCGGGCAGGGGTTTCTTCACGAGAGTGAGCGAGACCGACCACCAAATGGATACTTCGGGACTGAGCCAGCCGCCGTCAACGAATACCAAACGAATGAGCGAACTCGCTACGCCTACCACGATTCGTTTATTCGTTTGCCTCATTCGTTGACGGCCAGAACTCCCCCCAGATTTGTTTGGCCCCACCTCCCCCTCGATCAGGGGTGCCCCAAGTCGTGGGATGCCCGGCAATCCGCGGGCACTACCCTGCCGACGCGCGGGCGGCCTCGGCTGCGGCGATGATCCGATCGGCCAGGGCATCGAACTCTGTGTCCACGACCTGGCGCGCCCGGTCGGCTTCGTGCCAGGCGATCATTTCGCGCGCGCCCTGGGCAAAGGGGATGGTGGCCGTCCAGCCGGGGACGGCGCGCTTGATCTTGCTGTTGTCGAAGATCACGCTGTGCGCCTTGTCGCCCAACAGCCCGTCGCCCCAGTCGGCGTCATAGCAGGCGATGGTCTCCGACGGCACGTGAATCCAGTTCGGTTTGACGCCGGCCGCGGCGGCCAGAGTCTCGTAAATCTGGTTCCAGGTCAGGAGCTCGTCGGAGGTGATGTGGTAACTCTCGCCGATGGCGTGAGGGTTACCCAGGAGGCCGGCGAAGGCGCGGGCGAGGTCGAGGTGGTGGGTCAGCACCCAGAGGCTCGTGCCGTCGCCGTGGATGATCGCCTTCTTGCCGCGCCGCAGCCGGTCGATGACAGTGTAGCCACCTTCGACGGGCAAGTAAGCCTCGTCGTAGGTGTGGGATGGGCGGACGATGGTCGCCGGGAAGCCCTGCGCCCGGTACGCCTGGACCAGCAGATCCTCGCAGGCGATCTTGGCCTGCGAATAGGCCCAGACCGGGTTGCGCAGGGGCGTCGACTCGGTGATGGGCAGGCCGAGGGGCGGCTTCTGATAGGCGGAGGCCGAGCTGATGAAGATGTACTGCCCGGTCCGGCCGCGGAAGAGCTCGACGTCCTGTCGCACGTGCTCGGGCGTGAAGGCCACGAAGTCCGCGACCACGTCGAACTCCTGCCCGCCAAGGGCCTGCCGGGTGGCAGCCGGGTCGCGGACGTCGCCCCGGATCAGGCGCGCGCCGGCCGGGAGCGGGCGCTTGCTCGACTGGCCGCGATTGAAGACGGTGACTTCGATACCGCGCTCGAGGGCGACCTGCGTGCAGGCCGAGCTGATGTTGCCGGTGCCGCCGATGAACAATGCTTTCATGCCGCGTCTCCTGCTTTGAGTGGCTGCCTGGCGATGCGTCGCCCGGTCAGGAACCGCCTGGTGATCACAGCGGCAGCATGCCGCCGTTTGCGGGGTAGTCTAACCCGGCTTGTTGGTTTGGCCAAGTTGTGCCACCGGCGCGGCGGGCTCGCGGGCGGGGGGCGGAGAGCCAAAAGAGCGGTTGGCTCTTCCGCGTGGTATAATCTGCTGGTTTGCACTCGGGAAGGCAACCACAGCAACATTTCGGGAAGGATCAGCATGCATATCATCGATTTGCGCAGTGACACGATCACCAAGCCGAGCGCCGCGATGCGGGCGGCGATGGCCGAGGCCGAAGTGGGGGACGACGTCTTCGGCGACGATCCCACGGTCAACCGCCTGGAGGCGCTGTCGGCCGAGTTGGTGGGTAAAGAGGCCGGCCTTTTCGTGGCCTCCGGCACGATGGGCAACCTGGTCAGCCTGCTGGCACAATGCGGGCGCGGCGACGAGGTGATCGTGGGCGATCAGGCGCACACGTTTGTGAACGAGCAAGGTGGCATGGCCGCCCTCGGGGGGATCCAGCCGCGTACGCTGCGCAACCGGCCCGACGGCACGCTGGCCCTGGCCGAGGTCGAGGGGGCGATCCGCGGCGCCAACATTCACTACCCGCGCACCCGCCTGGTGACCGTCGAAAACACGCAGAACCTGTGCGGTGGCAACCCCCTGACCCCCGACTACATGCGCCAACTGGGGGCCCTGACGCGCCGGCGCGGCCTGCGCCTGCACGTCGACGGGGCGCGCATCTTCAACGCGGCGGTCGCGCTGGGGGTTGACGTCAAAGACCTGGTCGCCGATGCCGATTCGCTCACCTTCTGCCTGAGCAAGGGCCTCGGGGCGCCGGTCGGTTCGGTGGTGTGCGGCGACAAGGCCTTCGTCGACGAGGCGCGACGGGCACGCAAAGTGCTCGGCGGTGGCATGCGCCAGGCGGGGATCCTGGCGGCGGGCGGCATCTACGCGCTGCAGCACAATGTCGCGCGCCTGGCCGAGGACCACTGCAACGCGGCCGCGCTGGAAGCCGGGCTGGCGGGCCTGCCCGGCATCCTGCCCGAGCCGGTCCAGGTGCGCACCGATATTCTTTACATAACAATCGAGCGCCCGGACCTGAATGGCGGGCAGTTGGCGGCCAGGTTGGGCGAGCTGGGCGTGCTGATCACCTCCTCCGGCCCGAAGCGCGTGCGCGCGGTGACCAATTACCATGTAACGACGGAGGATATCCCGCTGGTCGTGGAGGCGTTCCGGCAGGCGCTGGCCTGAAACCGCATATCTTGCCGGCGCGGCCGGGTCATCAATTCACACGGATCGATCATCACACGGATCATACGGAAGCGAACAAACGAATGGACTTGGGGTTGGATCGGCTCTCGTTGGTGCAGCAGGTGTCACGCGCGGTGCGTGAAAATGTTGACCGGGTAATCGTGGGCAAGTCGGCGGTGGTCGAGCTGCTGCTGGCCGCTCTGCTGTGCGAGGGGCACGTGCTGCTGGAGGATGTGCCCGGCATCGGCAAGACGACGCTGGCCAAGGCATTGGCGCGCTCGCTGGGCTGCTCGTTCCAGCGCATCCAGTTCACCCCGGACCTGCTGCCCTCCGACATCACGGGGGTGAGCGTCTTCAATCAGAAGAGCGCCGAGTTCGAGTACCGGCCGGGCCCCTTGATCGCGCAGATCGTGCTGGCCGACGAGATCAACCGTGCCGGGCCGCGCACGCAGGCCGCGCTGCTGGAGGCGATGGAAGAGCGCCAGGTGACGGTCGACGGCGTGACCCGTCCGCTGCCGCGCCCCTTCCTCGTCCTGGCGACCCAGAACCCGGTCGAGCTGGAAGGCACCTTCCCGCTGCCCGAAGCCCAGGTCGACCGCTTCCTGATGCGGCTGGCGATTGGCTATCCCGAGGAAGACGAGGAGCGCGCGATCCTGCGCCGCTTCCGCGTCCTCAACCCGTTGGCCGACCTGCAGCCGGTGGCCGACGCGGCGGCTATCCTGGCGGCGCAGGCCGCAGTGCGCGAGGTCTTCGTCCATCCGGCCGTGGAGGAGTACATCGTGCGGGTGGCGCGCGCGACGCGGGGCCACGCAGGAGTGCAGCTTGGCGCCTCGCCACGCGGCTCGCTGGCGCTGTACCGCACCGCGCAGGCCCGCGCGGCGATCGATGGGAGGGGGTTCGTGCTGCCCGACGACGTCAAGGCCATGGCGGCGCCCGTGCTCATCCACCGCATCCTCACGAGCAGCCAGGCACGCGTGCGCGGCCGGGCGGCCGGCGACGTGCTGGCCGAGGTGTTGGCGCAGGTGCCGGTGCCGGTGGAGGAAACGTGGGCGGTAGAGGCGGGATGACGGGCGGGGCCCGCTGCCGGCAGGGACTGCCAGGCCTTTGGATGGCATTGACGGGCCGTGACTAAAGGTCTCAACACGCTGGCGGTGATCCTCCTGATCGCCGGCATCCTCATGCGCAACCCGCTGCTGATCTTGCTCGCGCTGCTGCTGGGGCTCGTGGCGGGGCTCAGCGCGCTCTGGGATCGCTACGCGTTGGCCGAGGTGAGCTACTCGCGCCGGCTGGTCGAGGCGCGCCTGTTTGCCGGGGACGAGACGGACGTGACGGTAGAAGTCGTCAATGCCAAGCCGCTACCGCTGGCCTGGCTCAAAGTCGAGGACGAGTGGCCCGGCCAGGTCGAGATGCTCCGGGGCAAGCTCATGCGCTCGTACAAACCATCCCGGCGTCTGCTGCACGTGCTGTTGTCACTGCGCTTCTACGAGCGCGTGCGCAAGCACTACCGGCTGCGGGCGACCCAACGCGGCGCGTTCGAGTTCGGCCCGGCCCTGGTCAGCTCCGGTGATATGTTTGGTTTTCGCGCGCAAGAGCGGCATTATGACGGGCGGGACTGGCTGACCGTATACCCGCGGGTGGTGCCGGTCAGCGCGCTGGGTTTGCCGGCGGCCCATCCCTTTGGGGACGTCCGGACGGTGCGCCGCATCAGCGACGACCCACTGCAGATCACCGGCGTGCGCCCTTACACGGCCGGCGATTCGCCGCGCAGCTTGCACTGGAAGGCGACCGCCCGGCGGGGCGAGCTGCAGACCAAGGTGTTCGACCCGGGCGCGCTGCGCAGCGCGGCGGTGTTCGTCGACCTGCGCACCGTGCAGGGATTCCCCGGCGTTGTCCCCGAGTACCTGGAGCTGGCGATCACCGCCGGCGCCTCGGTGGCGCGCTGCCTGCTGGATGCACGCGAGGCCGTCGGGCTTTACGCCAACGGGGCGCGCCGCAACGAAGCGGGCCTTCTGCGGCTGCCCCCCTCGCGCCGGCCCGCCCAATGGACCGACATGCTCGAGTCGCTGGCCTGGTTGAGCGGCTTGGCCATGGTGTCGCTGGAAAGCTGCCTGCGCGCCGAGGGGCCGGCCCTGCCCTACGGCGCCGAAGTGATTGCGGTCTCGGCTTTGCCCGGCGAAGGCTTGCTGGCCGCGCTGCTGGACCTGCAGCGAGCCGGCCACCCCGTCGCCTTGCTGGCCGTCGGCGATGACCGGCCGCCGGACATGCCTGCCGGCCTGACGGCCTACTGGATCGGCGGGCGTGAAACCTGGAACCAGCTGACGCGAATCGAGCTGCAAAGTGAGCGCTAGGCCTGCGGCCGAGCTGAACGGCCGCTCGACCGGCGCCTGGCGCTGGATCGACGATGGTCTGCTGCCATATGCCCTGGCGCTAATGCGCGCGACCTGGGTCTGGTTGCTGATCCACGTCTGGTCGGTCATGCTGCAGCCCGAGCGCGGCGACATGCTGTCACCGTTGCTGATCGCCGGCCTGTTGCTCGGCGGAACGATGGCAGCGCAAGTGGCGGTGCAATTGACTGCTTTATTGGCCGGGCGTTCGGGCGGGTGGCCGGAGGGCTCCGGCCGCGCTCGACCAGGGGCAGCGGCCGGAGCCGGGGCCGGCCTGGTCGTGGTGGTGGGCGGAGGACTGGTCGGGGTCGCGCTGGCCCTCTACCTGGCGTTCGGAGCCGGCCGGTATGCTCCCTGGGATGTGCGCTGGCTGGCCGCCCTGTTCAGCATCCCACTGGCCACGTTTTTCACGGTTGCCATCGCCACCTGGCTCTGGGCGTGGGGCGTGAAGGCAGGTCGAGAGCGCCTCTACTACGACACCTACGCCCGCAATTTCGCGCTTGGGGTCGGCGGCCTGGCGCTGGCGATCGCGCTGACCTACGGGACGCAGATGGTTCCGGCCGCGCTTGGCGTGGCCTGCGCGCTGCTGTTTTTCGCCCTCGGGCTGGGCACGCTCGCCATCGCCAGCGTACAAAGCACGCGCCAGATCGAGCGCCGGCGCAGCGAACAGTCCTTCAGGTTGAGTCGTTACTGGCTGGGGATGGTGGCGGGGGTCATCGGCGGATTGCTGGTGGCCGGGCTCCTGCTGGCCCAGCTCTTCACGCCGGATATTATAGCACACATCGTGGCCGCGCTTAGCTGGGTACTGGATCTGGCGGCGCATGTCCTGATGGTGTTGGTGCTGCTGATCACCTACCCACTGTTCTTGCTGCTCGACCTGATCGCCCGCCTGATCGGTCCCCTGAAGCCGAACGGGGAGCGGCCGCAGGCCGGGCAGCCAGGATCGCTGGTCGACCAGCTCAAGGATATGCAGCAGACACCGGCCGCCATGTCCCCGGGGCTGTACCTGGCACTGCGGATCATAGCCGGCTTGCTGATTGCCGCACTGGTGATGATCGTGTTCGTGCTCGCCTACCGGAGGCTGCAGGCCTTTGGCGAAAGTGAGGAGGATGTGGCAGAGACGCGCGAGCTCATCCTGTCAGCCGGGCTGCTGAAGGCGCAACTGGCAGGACTCTTCGGCGGGCGCCGGACCGGCGGCGTCCGGCCGTTTGTGGCAGTCGTCGGGGACGACCCGGTAGCCCAGGTACGGCGCACTTACCAGGCTTTGCTTGGCTGGGCGGCAGCGCAGGGCTTGCCGCGCCGGCCGGGGGTGACGCCGGCTGAGTACTCAGCGATGCTGGGCAGCGCCTGGCCTGCAGCCGGCGAGGCCATCGAGGCGCTCACGCGGGTTTATCTGGAAGCACGCTATGGGGGCGGGCCGCTGACGGTGGCCGGCGCGCAGCGCGCGGCCGCCGCCTGGCAGGTGATCGAGCGGAAGGGGACGGGGGCACCGCCATCAACGAATGGCGGAAACGAATAGACGAATGACGCCGGCGGTTGTTGGCGCCATGGAGTGTGCTGATCGAGAGCGAGCCTCGGGACGGTTGATTTTGGGGCGGGGGTGGACGGGGAACGGTGGTGAGTGGGTGCGCCGGCATGCTCGTTGCAGGAATGCGGGGCCGGTGCTAGACTGTGGGTGGGAGTCCGAATTACGAGGAGCAAGGATGCCGGAGATGGCTGAGGGTGTGGGCGGCGCTGCCCGTGGACAAGTGGGCGCTGCCGCAGCGGGACAACCGAATGGGCCAGGCGCCATGGAACTGGGCGGCGCGGGCGCTGGGGAAGCGGATGGCGCGTTGGCCATTCAGACCAGCGGCCTGACGCGCGTATATAAGGTGGGGCCGCAGGAAGTACTGGCGCTGCGCGGCGTCAGCCTATCGGTCCAGGCAGGGAGGTTCGTGGCGCTCAAGGGGCGCTCGGGCAGCGGCAAGACGACCCTGCTGAACTGCATCGGCGGGCTCGACAGGCCGACGGCCGGCAGCATCAGCATCTTCGGTCGCGATCTCCTCAAGTTGAGCGAGCGTGCGCTGACCCGCTGGCGGCGCGAGCAAGTGGGTTTTGTGTTCCAATCGTTCGCGCTCTTGCCGACCCTCTCCGCGTACGAGAACGTGGAGTTGATGCCGCGCATGGCCGGGCGGCGCCGCCGCGAGTGTAACCAGCGCACGGAGAGCAGCCTGGAACTCGTGGGCCTGCGCAAGTGGATGCATCATCGCCCCTACGAGATGTCGGGCGGGCAGCAGCAGCGGGTGGCGATCGCGCGGGCCCTGGCCAACGGCCCCCGGCTGATCCTGGCCGACGAGCCGACCGGCGAGCTGGACAGCTCGACCGCTCGCGACATTCTGGGCATCTTTCAGCGCATCGTACGCGAGCAGCAGGTCACCGTGCTGATGGTCTCGCACGATGCCCTGGTCGACGAGTTTGCCGACAGCGTCTATCACCTCGCCGACGGCCAGATCGTGGACTGAATTCTTCGTCCGGTTCGTGGGCGCCTGGCTCTGCCGGCTCCAGGCGCGAAGCAATCGGGAAGCAAAGGGGCGAGAGGCCTTTCAGGCGCCCGCCAGGAGGAGCGCCGAGGGTGCTCTCGCCCTTGTGGCGATTACCTGCGCAGCGCCGTGTAGCGCTTTTCGATCTCCGGCCAGTTGACGGTGTTCCACCAGGCGCCCAAGTAGTCGGCGCGCTTGTTTTGATACTTTAGGTAATAGGCGTGCTCCCACACGTCGACACCCATCACTGCGTGCTTGCCTTCCATGATTGGGTTGTCCTGGTTGGCCGAGCTCTCGATGCTGAGGCGATTGCCATCGGCGATCAGCCAGGCCCAGCCGCTGCCGAAGCGGCCCATGGCGGCCTGCTGGAACTGGGTCTTGAAGGTTGCAAAATCGCCGAATGAGCTCTTGATGGCATCGGCCAGCGGGCCGCTGGGCTCGCCGCCGCCACGCGGCGCCATGATCGTCCAGAACATCGAGTGATTCATGTGGCCGCCGCCATTGTTGCGCACGGCCGTGCGGATGTCCTCTGGGACGGTGCGCAGATCGCGCAGCAGCTCTTCGACGTTCGAGATGTTCTGGATGTCGGGATGCTTGGCCAGGGCGGCGTTCAAATTGGTGACATACGCGCCGTGGTGGCGGTCGTGATGGATCTGCATGGTCTGGGCGTCGATGTGCGGCTCGAGGGCGTCGAACGAGTACGGAAGAGGCGGTAATTCGAATGGCATTGCGAAACACTCCTTATCCCATGATTCTGGCAGTTAACCAACTTTATCGTTGATAATATATACAAATCTTCCGAAATTGGCAAATCGGGGCCACCAGTTCTGTCCGCCGGGCAGGTGAGCACCGCAATGCGCACAAGCATTATTGCCAATTCTACAGCGCCCTGATATTATGTCATTTATGCAGTTCAAAAATGAGCCATTCCCGGCGCGTTAGCGTGCCGTCCGGGCCTGCGCCGAGAGCGGGAGAGCAAGAACTTGGATGCAGAGACCATGGCTTTGCTCGCGAACGTCCATGAAGCGATCACCATCACCGATGAGCAGGGACACTTAACAACCTGGAACGCGGCTGCCGAGCGACTGTTCGGCGTTCCGGCCGGCGAGGCGTTGGGGCGGCCGATGGATTCGGTCTTGCGGCGCGAACCCAGCGCGGTGACCTCGGCCGAGGTCGGGCAGAGCCTGGAGCAGACCGGCCGCTGGCGGGGAAAAGTGGTGGTTTACCGGCCGGACGGGAGCACGGTCGTGACCGAAGTCGAGCGCATTGTGCTGCCGGGCGCGAGCGGGGCAGGCAGCGGGTGCCTGGAACTGTCGCGCGAGCTGAGCGAGCAAGGGGACACCGCCGGCGGGAGCGCTCGACAGAGCCAGCGCTCCGAGATCTTGCACGACATCGATCGGGCGATCCTCACGGCGCGCTCTCCGGACGTCATCGCCCAGAGCAGCATGGCGCGCCTGCGCCGGGCGATCCCGTGCGAGCGCGCGAGCGTAATCCAGTTGGATCTTGCCGGGCGGAAAATGCGCTTGTTGGCCCAAGACGGGTACGAGCTGGCCTACTGGCGGGAAAGCGGCCAAACGTCGCCGCTGAACTTGGACGCTGCAAGCCTCGAAAAGCTGCGGGTCGGGCAGACCGTGCTGCTGGCCGACCTGGAGGTCGATGATGAGAGCCGATTCTACCGCCAGATCCTCGGGGAGGGATTTCGCTGCTGGCTGGCAGAGCCGTTGTTCGCCGAGGGCCAGTTGCTGGGTTTGTTGACGTTGACCGCTTCTCGGCCGGCGGCCTTCAGCCGCGAGGACCTGGCGCTGACCCGCCAGGTGGCCGATTCGCTGGCAGTAGCGCTGTGGCATGCGCACCTGTTCGGCCAGGTGCAGGCCAGCCGGGCAGAGCTGCAGACGCTCTCGCGGCGGCTCGTCGAGATGCTCGAGAACGAGCGGCGCATGATCGCGCAGGAGTTGCACGACGAGGCGGCCCAGTCCATCAGCTCGCTGATGCTTGGCCTGGGCTTGCTGGAGAAAGACGCGCATGCGACCGAGAGGATGCGTTCGCAGATCGAGTTCATGAAAGAGACGGCCGACGGCGTGCTCGATAACCTGCACCGGCTGGCGATGAGATTGCGCCCGGCCAGCCTGGATCGGCTGGGGCTGGTGCCGGCGCTGCGACAGCACCTCGAGACGTTCAGGCAGCAGAGCGGGATTAACGTCCATTTCGAGGTCCAAGGCATGGAGGGCGAGCGCCTGTCGCCCGAGGTGGAGATCGCGCTGTACCGCGTGGTCCAGGAGGCGCTGAGCAACGTGCTGCGCCATGCCCAGGCAGAGAACGTCGGCGTGGTGATTCAGCGCCGGAGCGAGACCGTCCAGGCCATCATCGAGGATGACGGGGTGGGGTTCGACGTGGAAGAAGCCGGCGCCCGAGGACGCCTGGGCGTGCTGGGGATGCGCGAGCGGGTGGAAATGCTGGGAGGTAGGCTGACGCTAGAGACTGCCCCGGGCGCGGGCGTCACCCTGTATGTGGAGGTGCCCTGTGGAAGCCGAGCCTGAGGAGAAGCGAGCTCTGAGAATTCTCGTCGTCGACGACCACGGCGTCATGCGCTCCGGGCTGCGCACCTTATTGGAATCGTATCCCGGCTTCGAGGTGGTCGGCGAAGCGGCCAACGGCAACGCGGTGGTCAGCCAAGCCGAGGAGCTGGGGGCCGACCTGGTTTTGCTGGATATCCAGATGCCCGGCCTGGACGGCATCGGGGTGACCACGGCGTTGAGAGCCGCGCGCCCGCAGACGAAAGTGCTGATCCTGACGGCATATGAGGACGACGAGCTGCTCCGGGCGGCGTTGAACGCCGGCGCGGCGGGCTACGTGGTGAAGCGTGCCGCCGAGGCGGAACTGCTGGACGCGATTCGCGCCGTCCGGCGCGGCGAGGTGTACATCCACCCGGCCCTTAGGGTGGCTCCGCGGGCGGGCGGGGCCGGCGTTCGCCAGCTCGTCGAGGCTCTCACGCCGCGTGAGCTCGAGGTATTGAAGCTGGTCGCGTTGGGGCATACGACGACCCAGATCGGCGAGCAGTTGGGCTTGAGTGCGCGCACTGTCGAGCACTATCGGGCCAACCTGAAAGAGAAGATAGGCGCGCGCACGCGCGCCGAGCTGACCCACTTTGCGGTCGAGCGCGGGCTTCTGCCGCCCTGACGCACCCCTCGGCGCGGACGAGAGCGGCGATGATGGGTATCCCGTCCGTCAGTCGCGCTTGCGACGGCCCGGCAGATCTCCTGCGCGTCCTGAAGCCGTCCTCACCTCAGATCCTTCCCTTGTCGTCGATCAACGCATTCAATCGTTGGCGGTAGTATTTGAACTGCTCCCAGCCCACGCCGGGCGAGATGCAGTGGTCGCCGAACGGGATGTAGCCGCCCTGGTCGAGCAGCCAGCTTACCGGCTCGAGGAACTCGTCGATGCGGGCGGGGCCCAGGGCCATATCGTACTTGGGGATGCCGCCCATCATCTGGAACTTTGGGTACTGCTTGCGCAGGGCCACGACATCCATCCCCGCGCTGACCTCCATCGGATAACAGCCGGTGACGCCGACGTCGATCAGCCAGGGCACGACCGGGGCGCAGTTGCCGTCGGTGTCGACGAGGATGTTCTTGACGCCCCTGCCCTTCAGGAAGTCCGTCACCCGCCGGTAGCAGGGGGCCATGAACTCGTAGAAGACTTTCTTGGAGATCATCGGTCCCTGGGTCGAGGACATGTCTTCCCAGATGTGGCACGAGTCGACCTCGACGTTGGCCAGGATCTCTTCCCAGATGGCGATCCAGAGGGTCGTGAAGTGGTTGAGGATGTCCTTGACCAAGTCCGGCGTGTCATAGTACTGCAGAAAGATGTTCTCGTAGCCCAGCAGGTGCACCAGCGTGCCAAAGAAGCCGCAGGGGTAGCCGCCGATGGCGAGCGGGTAGTCGCGGCTCTTGTACTCTTGCACCCACTCGGTCCAGTTGGCCGGGAAGCGGGCCCGGACGTTGTCCAGGCGCAGGCGCTCTTCTTTGATCTTTTGCCAGGAGTCCCAATCGCAGATCGGGAAGGCAGTGGCGCTGGGGATAACGCTCTCTTCCTTCTGGAAGCGCCGCGTCACGCCGTCCACGTCGACGTAGTCGAGGTACTGTTCGTCCTCGGCCAGCACCCGCGGCTCGAACATGGGATAGAAGACCTGCTCCACCGGCACCTGGGCGGTGCTACGGTCGAAACCGAAGTAGTCCATGACGTCCAGAGCGAGCGGGAAGCCCTGGCTGGGCCAGTAGAGAGCGCCGCCCCAGATGGCGATGCCCTTGGGCAAGGGGATGCGCTGCTCGCGCTCGCCGAAATACTTCTCGAGGTAGGTACGGTTCTGGCGCCAGGCGTGTGTCCAGGCGGTGGTGTAGAGTGAGGCGCTGATCGTGCTCAGGCGGGTCGGCAGGTTAGTACCGTACTTCTCGGGCAGCCCTTCGCGGTACCATTGGGCGATGTTCTCGCCCCAGAAGCCGAACTCCCACTTAAGGGTGCGCACGTCCGGGTTGAAGTTCATGACTTCGAGGAAGCGTTCGCGACTGTTCATGGATATTCTCCTGATTTTCAGCAGTAGACGCCGTGCTTGCGCACAGCCGCGATAAAGGCCTCGAGGTTAGCCAGCGAGGTATCGCTCTGCACGATGTGGGCCGGAGAGCACATGTAGCCACCGCCGCGCCCGAGGACGCAGATCTTCTCCGCCACGTCGGCCTCGATCTCGGCGGGCGAGCCGAAGGGCAGGAGCTGCTGCTGGTCGATGGCACCCCAGAATGAGAGGCGGTCGCCGTACTGCGTTTTGAGGGCCTCGGGATCGTGGCCGGGCACGTTGGGTTGGACCGGGTTGAAGACATCGAGACCGATCTCGATCAGGTCGTCGAGGATGGGAGCGATCGCCCCATCGCTGTGATACATGATCAGAACGTCGGGGCGGACGCGCTTGAGTTCCTGCCAGAGCTCGGCCAGGCGCGGCTTGAACAGCCGGCGCCACATGCGTGGTGAGACCAGCATGCCGTTTTGCGCGCCGAAGTCGTCGCCCGTCCAGATGCCGTCGACGCCCAGTTCGACCAGTTTCCTCCCCACGCCGGCAGTGAACTCGAGCACGCGGTCGAGCAGGACGCCGACATACGCCTCGCCCGAACTCATGTCGATCATGAATTTCTCCATGCCCGTCATGTGCCAGGCCAGCTCGAACATCGTGAGCTCCAGGTCGCCGATGACGAAGGTGTCCTGCCCGAAGCGGGCAATGTCGCGCTGGGCGTCCGCGAACCGGCCGGTGGCCAGCGGGTCGGGGAAGGAAAAGCTACGCACGTCATCGGCCGTGGTGGGGCCGCTGAAAGGCATGCCAACGACGTCGTAATACAACATGCCCTGGCGCATTACCATGCCGAACTCGTTGACCAGGCAGCCGTCCTCCGTCTGACGATGCTCGTAGCCGGTGGGAAGCCCGGCGCCGACCACGACGCAATCGCTGCCCATGGAGGTGCGCAGCGCGTTGGCCGAGATGCGGTAGGTCAGGTCCTCGTAGTAGGAGCGGCTGTACTCGACCGGCACCCCGTGTGTTAGCCCCGCCTCTTCGAGCAGCGACCGGCACAGGTCAAACTGCAGCGGGACGCGATCCGGCAAGCCGTCGCGCTTGAGTGCCCGCATCACCCGTTCGCGTGAGTTCATTGATTCCTCCTGGCGCTTAGTCAGCGTAATGCGTACCGACGGTCTCAGCCGTGATGAAGACGTGTTCGACGTAGTTTTCCGGCGACACACCGGCTCCGCTTAGCATCCGGCCCGCGATCTGCAGCAGGGCCACGCCGTATTGTTCCGGGGCAAACTTGACGGTGCCGATCAGCGGCGAGCCTGGCCGGCGCAGCTCATCGCGCGCCGGACGAGTCCCGCCCATGCCCACCACTGCCACCTGGCCGGCGCAGCCGAGCGCTTGGGCGGCTGCCACCGCCGCCAGCGCGGCCTCGTCGTCGACTGCGGTCACGGCGACGCGCCGTCCCGGCTGCGTCCCCAAGAGCTGCGCCACCTGAGCCTCCGTCTGCGCGCGATCATAGCTGCAGGTGAGGGTCCGGATGCAGTCTGGCGCCAATGAACCGGCCGCTTGCTGCAGGCCGTCGCGCAGGCCGTCGGCGCGGGCCTGCGCGCTCTGGCCGGTGTCCGGCCGCTCGAGGGCGATCAGGCTATCGACGTGTCCGGCCCAGTGGGCGGCAACCCAGGCGGCCAACCCCTCGCCGGCCGCGCGCCCGGCCTGATAGTGATTGACGCCGAAGTAGACGGCGCCCGGAATGGGGTTGTCGACGGCGATCACGGGGATACCAGCTTCTCGGCAGCGGGCCATCAGCTGCGTCCCAGCCGCGTCGCCCGGCTGGTTCTCGATGATCAGGTCGATCTTCTCGCCGATGAAGCGCTCGCCATTGGCCAACGACTGGCTCTCGTCGAGCTCGTTTTCGAGCAACAACAGGCCAATGTCGCCAGACTGGGCGGCGGCGTGTTCCAAGCCGGCCCGCGCCTCGGCCGCCAGCGGGAGGCTCTCGCTCAGGTTGGCGAAGCCGATGCGGTAGCCTTTGCGCGCGCTCGGCCGCACGAGGCTGCCTAGGCGGAACTGGTCCAGCCCAACGGCCAGCAACAACGCCAGCCCCTGTGCCACTTGCTGGTAGTAACTCGAAACGCTGAGCAGCACCATGCCGTTGTTGAGCGTGCCCAGGATCAGGACGCCGATGATCGTCCCCAGGATGTTACCCTTGCCTCCCGCCAGGCTCGTTCCGCCCAGGACGACTGCGGAGACCACGCTCAGCTCCAAGCCGCTGGCGGCCTGCGGGGCACCGGCTCCCAGTTGAGCGGTCAGAAAAATCCCGGCCAACCCCGCGCTGAGCCCGGAGAGGCTGTAGGCAATCATCTGGTAGCGCTTGACCGGTTGGCCGGCCAGGTAGCTGGCCTCCGGGTTGCCGCCGATGGCGTACATTGCCCGGCCATAAGTCGTGTATTTCATGACGGTGTAGCAGACGGCGGTCAGGATGACCAGCGCGATCACGGGAATGGGCACCCCGCCGACGAAACCTTGGCCCAGGTTGCCAAAGGCCGGGTCGAGCACGGGCTCCGTCAGGCCGCCGGACAGCACGTAAGCCAACCCGCGCGCGACACCCAGCATACCGAGGGTGGTGATCAGCGGGTTGATGCCGGCCTGCGTCACCAGCAGGCCGTTGGTCAGGCCGACCAACAGTCCGACACCCAGGCCCGCGCCCGCTGCGCCCCAGATGCCCAGGCTCGCCTGCGTGTGAGATATGACCACGCCGACCAGGGCCACGGTCGAGCCGACGGACAGGTCCAGCCCGCCGCCCACCATCAGCATGGTGGTCACCATCGCGATCAGGCCCATGGACGAGACGGCCAGCACCAGATTGAGGCCGTTCTGAACGCTGAAGAAATAGGGCGAGAGGAGAGACATCACCAGGATGACCAGGACGAGCATGCCCATCAGGCCGAGGCCCTCCTGGAGGCTTGGGCCCTGCAAATAGCGGCGCAAGCCCAGCCGCCCGTCCATCGCCGCCGGCTTGCTGGTCGGGGTCATGCGTTGCCTCCTGCGGCAGCCTGGAGCAGGGCGGCCTGGTTCGCCTCTGCCCGCTGAAACTCGCCGGTGATCTGCCCCTTGTACATCGTCAGGATGCGGTCGCTGACCGCCAGCACCTCCTGCGTGTCCGAGGATGCGATGAGGATGGCCATCCCCTGATCGGCGAGCGTTTCGAGCAGCTCGTAGATGTCGGCGCGCGCGCCCACGTCGACCCCCCAGGTGGGCTCGTTCAGCACCAGCACCTTGACGTCGGCTTCCAGCCAGCGCGCGAGCACCACCTTTTGCTGGTTGCCGCCGCTCAAGTAGCGCACCTCGGACTCCATCCCACCGGCCATGCGGATGCGCAGGCGCTGGATCCAGCTCTCGACATGCTCTCGTTCGGCAGACCGGTTGAAAAAGCCAAAGCGCGAGACGCGCGGCCAGCTCGAGAGTGTGACGTTGCCCCGCACGGGCATACCGAGCACGAGGCCCTGCACCTTGCGATCTACCGGCACCATCCCCAGCCCGGCCCGCACCGCGGCGCGAGGACCATCGACGAGGAGCGCCTTGCCCGCCACGCAGATCTCACCCCGCTCGGCTCGCTCGGCGCCGAAGATCGTGCGGGTCAGCGGCATATGCCCGGCGCCCAACAGCCCGAAAATGCCCACGATCTCGCCCGCCCGCACGGACAGGTTGATTTCTTCGAAAGCGCCGGCCAGGCTGAGATCGCGCAGCTCCAGGCCCGGGCCGTCGACGGTGGGGGCGGCGCGGCCGCGATCCCGTTCCACCTCGCGGCCGACCATCAGGCGCACGACCTCCTGGTAGGTGAGCCCGTGCGTGTCTCGCGTGGCCACGCGCCGGCCGTTGCGCAGGACGACCACGCGCTGGGCGATCTGGAAGATCTCATCCAGGCGATGGGAGATGTAGATCAGGGCCACGCCGCGGCTGCGAAGGTTCTCGATGATCTTGAAGAGCAACGCGACCTCATGCGGTGTGAGGGCGGCGGTGGGCTCGTCCATGACGACGATGCGGGCCTGCGTGGAGAGCGCCTTGACGATCTCCACGATCTCGCGCTCGACGACGGTCAGGTCTCCCATCAAAGCGGCCGGATCGATGTCGACTTCGAGCAGGCGCAGGAACTCGCGTGCGGTGCGGTGAGCGCGTGGCCAGTCGACGAGGAGCTTGCCGAGCCGGCCGGCGCGGCCCGGCAGATGACCGAGCAGCAGGTTCTCGGTGACGGACAGATCGGGCGCGTAATGCAGCTCCTGGTAAATCATGCGGATGCCCAGCGCCTCGGCATCGCGCGGCTGGCCGATCTGGACCAGCCCGTCGTCGATGGCAATCTCGCCGCCGTCTTTCTGGTAATCGCCGTTGAGGATTTTGATCAGGGTGGACTTGCCGGCGCCGTTTTCGCCGACCAGGGCCAGAACCTCGCCGGGCAGCAGGTCGATCGAGACCTCGTCCAGCACCTTGACCCCAAAGAAACTCTTCGATATCTTGCGCATCTGCAGCAGTGGGCGGACAGCAGGCGTGATGGTCATCGTTTGGACCTTTCCCTATTTCCGCAGCAGACGAATGCGGAACTGATCAAAGCCGACCGCCAGGAGTAGCACTGCGCCGCGCGCGAACTCCTGCCAGTACGAAGAGACGCCGGTCAGGATCAGCCCGCTGTCGAGGGTGCGCAGGATGAAAACGCCGACCAGGGTGCCGAAAAGAGTGCCCTTGCCACCCGACAGGCTGGTGCCGCCAAGAATGACGGCCGAGATGGCTTTGAATTCCAGGCCGGCAGCGGCCTGTGGCGTGCCGGCGGCAAGCTGCGAGGCCAGGATCAAGCCGGCGACGGCGGCAAAAAGGCCGCTGATGATGTAGACGGCCAGCAGGTAGCGGTTGGCCGGGATGCCCGCCAATCGGCTGGCCGGGGGGCTTCCGCCGACCGCGTAGATGTTGCGGCCGACGCGCGTCTGGCTGAGCACGAACATGGTGACGATGTACAGGACGACCATCAGGATCAGGGAGAAGGGTATGCCGGCCACATCACCTCGGCCGATCATCTGGAAATCGGGCTGGACGATCTGGTTCATTTGGCCGTTGCTGAGCGCAAAAGAGAGGCCGCGCACGATCGAAAAGGTGCCCAGGGTCGTGATCAGAGGATTGATCTTCAGGCGGGTCACCACCAGGCCGTTGATCAGCCCGGCCAGGCTGCCGGCCAGCAGACCGCCGCCCGCGCAGAGCCAGATGTTCAGGGACTTGGTGCCCCAGAGCATGCTGGCGACCACCCCGGCCATCGCCGCCACCGAGCCAACCGAAATATCCACGCCGCCGGCCAGCAGCACCAGCGTCTCGCCGATGGCGACCACGCCCACTACGGAGAGGGTGCGCATGATATTCTTGACGTTTGCCCAGGAGGCGAAATCCGCCGACAGCGCGGTGAAGATGACGCACATGACGACGAAGGCCACGCTGAGAGAAATGCCGGTGCTCAGCCGCAGGGGCCGGCGCGGCCGCTCGCTGCCCGCCCGGGACGATTCTGATTTGAGCATCATCCAGCCTACCTATCAGTCTGCAGTCCAGCCGGGCCGTCCCGGCCCCGGCTGGACTGGAGGACATGCGTCTATGCCTGGCTACTTCTTGCAGACGTCTGAATCAGGGTAGAGCTCGCACAGGTTGTCCTTGCTGATGAAGACGTGGTCGACGTAGATTGAGGGCGGGAGCGGCTTGCAGTCCAAGGCATCCAGCATGGCCGGGATGATCTTGTAGCCGTACTTCTCGGGGAAGTAGCCGGTGGCGCCCAGGTAGATGCTGTCGGCTTTCATCATCTCGGCCTGTCCCGAAGGGTCGGCGCCCTGGCCGACCACGATGTCCTGGCCCTTGCGGCCGGCAGCCTCGAGGGCCGCGATGACGCCGAGCCCGGAGCCGTCGTTGATCGCCATGCCGACGATGTGCTTGGCGTTCGGGATCTTCGGCAGGGTGTCGCCCACGACCTTGAAGGACTCGTCCTGGGTGTTCTTGCTGTCGAGGTGGAAGACCATGTCGTCGGCGACCTGGGTCTTCAGGTTGTTCTGCAGACCTTCCAGCATGCCCTGCATGCGGGCGGCGGGAACGGGGCCAGACTGCGGCAGTTCCAGCAGCAGCACGGCGTCGACCTGCCCGTCCCAATGGTCATTGGCATACTTCGCGGCGGCCTCACCGGCCAACAGACCGGCCTTGTAGTTGTCGGCGCCGAAGAAGGTCGCGCCGGGCATCGGGATGTCGATCGCGATCACGGGGATGTTCTTGGCGCGGAACTTGTCCATGATCACATTGCCGAACTTCTCGTCAGTCTGGAACTCAACCACGCCGTCGACGCCTTGGGTCAGGAAGTTGTTTGCGTTGGCCAGCGCGGTCGCGCCGTCCAGCTTATTGTCGGCGATGACCAGGTCGACCTTGCCGGAAGCCTGGGCGGCTTCCTTCATGCCTTGCTCGACCAACTGGGTGAAGACGATGTCTTCGGTCAGGTTGGCGAAACCGATCTTGTAGTGATCCTTGCTCGTGGCGCAGGTGGACGCGGCCGGAGCAGCGGTCACCTCGACTTGCTTCTCAACCACCTGGGTCTGGACAACCACTTGCGGGGCGGGGGCCACGCACGACGTGAGGGCCATGGCCAGGACGAGCACCACGGCGGCGAACAACCAGATACGGCGAGTGCTACTTTGAGACATTGGGGCCTTCCTCCATTAGCAGAGAGTCGGAAATGTGACACTATAGATCCGAGACGTGTCAGATACAGCGGCTAAGATGCTGGCCGGGGCTCCTCCTTTCGCCTGCCCGGGTGGCCTGGTTGGCCAGACCGGTGCGGCATGGCTGACTGCCGGCCCGCGCAATAGCGGCGCAAGCGGGTGCGGGCGCTACCTCAGGCTTCGGGGTAGTACCTGTCGACGTTCTCGGCCGTGATGAAGGCGTGATCCACGTAGACGGCCGGTGGGACCGGCTCCTGGCGCAGGATTCTCCGGGCCAGGGCCAGCAGATGCTGACCGTAACGCTCCGGGTAGTAGGCGGTCGAGCCGATAAGGGGGGAGCCGGGACGACGCAGTTCGTCGCGCGCGCGCCGGTCGGCGCCCTGGCCAACCACCACCAGGCCGGCCGCGCGCCCGAAAGCGCGCGCGGCGGCGATGGCGCCCAGGGCCGCATCGTCGTTGAATGACAGGACGGCCAGTCGCCAATCCGCCGGCAGCCCGCGCAGCAATTTTTCCATGTGAGCCTGGCTGATGCTGCTGTCGTTGCCGCTGTCCAGGTGGATCATCCTGTCAGGGGCGATCTCGCCGACTATGCTTTGCAGGGCGTCCAGTTGGCCGCGCATGCGGGCCGCCGGGAGGGGGCCGGCGCGCTGCTCCTCGAGCAGAACCAGGCGGTCGAAGGTGCATCCCCAGTGCGCGAGCAGCCGCTGGCCAAGCGCCAAGCCGGCCTGGTAACCCGCCTGGTAGTTGTCGACGCCGAAGAAGGTTGCACCAATCATCGGGATGTCGACCGCGATCACGGGGATGCCGGCGCGCCGGAAGCGGGCCATGATCACGTCGGCCGCGCTGACGTCGATCTGATACTCGATGGCCAGGTCGACGCGCTCGGCGATCAGCCGGTCGGCTACCTGGAAGGCCACCTCACGCGATAGCTGGTTGTCGGCGAGTACGAGGTCGAAGCTGCCTTCAACGCGTGCCGCGTGCTCCAGCCCTCGGCGCAGGTCGACCGCGAACGGCACTTGCTCGCCCAGGTTGGCGAAGCCGACGCGATAGTGACGCGTCTCCGGCGAGCAGCGATTGTAATCGGTGACGCTGCTTTCGCCGCAGATGGTCAGGGCGGCGCAAGTGCGCCGGACCGGCTCGATCCAGGCGGGGTCCAGGCTGTTGTCGGTGAAGATGCGGGCGATCTGCTCGCTGCGCGCAAATGGCGCCAGGTCGACCCGGCCGAATTTGCTCGAGTCGATGAGGGCCACGACCGAGCCGGACGAGTCGATCATCGCGCTCTTGATTTCGGCTGATGGGATACTGGCTTCGGTCAGTCCGGCCTCGGGTGAGAACCCCGAGCACGAGACAAAGGCCGTCTTGATGTGGATGCCTTTGAGGAAAGACTCGCTCAGCAGGCCACCGCCCGGCACGCCGTCCTCGCCGAGGAGGCCGCCCAGCAACCAGACCCGGTTGGAGGAATTCTGGGCCAGCTTGCGGCCGGTTTCGACGCCGTTCGTGATCACCGTCAGGTTGCGCCGGACGTCCAAGAACTGCGCCATTAGGTAAATAGTGGTGCTGGCGTCCAGCACGATCGAATCGCCGTCCTCCACCAGGTCCGCCGCCCAGCGAGCCACCTGCAGCTTGGCCGCCTGGTTCTGCACCTGGCGCTTGAGAAAATCCGCGACGCCATCGTGGGAGTTATCGAGCAAGAGGTCCGGCAGCGCCGCGCCACCGTGCACGCGCTGCAGCTGGCGGCCGGCGGCTAGGGCATTGAAGTCGTTGCGAATGGTATTCGCGCTGACCCCCAGGCGGGCAGCCAGCTCATTCACGTCCAGTTCACCGGTCTGCCGGAGCAGAGCCAGGATCGTCTGCCGGCGTCTGTGAGTTTCCAATGTCCGAGACTCCCACGGATGACTGCGGAGAAAGAGGAGCGCTACAACTCGAAGCGCAGCATATCACGCTTGGGAGTTGCTGTCAACGCCTGTGGATTCGTTGGATTCGTTGTGAGATGAGGTGCCGGGATTGTGATTTGCTGTGAGATGGATTGGGCTCATCCCGGCAGGCGAACGGTGAAGGTGCTGCCCTGACCGTCCCCGGCGCTGATCGCGCTGAGGGTCCCGCCATGCGCTTCGACGATGGAGCGGGCGATCGCCAGCCCCAGGCCGGACTCGCCGCCTGCCGAGCTGCGGGCCTGATCGCCGCGATAGAAGCGGTCGAAGACATGCGGCAGGACTTCGGGCGGAATACCAACGCCGTCGTCCTGGACTTGCAGCAGAACGGCGCCGGGCTCGCGGCGGACCGCGAGGGTGATCTGGCCGCCCGCCCGGGTGTAGCGCAGGGCATTGCCGGCCAGGTTTGCCAACACCTGCAGCATGCGCTCCGGGTCGACGGACAGATCGAGGGCGGCGCCGGTGGCGTCCGGAGCCACCCCCAGCGTCACTCCCGCCATCTCGGCCCGCTGGGCGAAGGCGGCGGCGATCTGCTCGAGCAGCGAACCGGCCGGGACGCGCTGGCGGTTCAGCGGCAGCTCGCCGGCATCGGCCAGCGACAGCGTGCGCAGGTCCTCGACGAGACGCTGAAGCTGCTGCGCCTCGCCATACATGACGTCGAAGCGCTCCGGGCTCGGCTTGAGCACGCCGTCGCGCAGTCCCTCCAGATAGCCGGTGATGACGGTCAGCGGGCTGCGCAGCTCGTGCGCGATGTCGGCGGTCATCTGGCGGCGCAGCTCGCTCGCCTTGGCCAGGCCGGCGCTCATCTGGTTGAACGACGCGGCCAGTTCGCCCAACTCGTCGTGCGAACGGATGGCGACCTGCTGGCCAAGTTGGCCGCGGCTCAGCGCCCGGCTGGCGGCGGTCAATTCGGTCAGTGGGCGGACCAGCGTGCGCGCCAGGAGGCCGCCGAGCACGAAGGCGATGCCGATGCCGATCAGCGCGGCGTAGAGCAGGGCCCGGTCGGTGCGCGCCACATACAGGGCCTGGCCAGCGTCGAGCGCCGGTGGCCGGCCGATGGCCAAGACCGTGCCGACGGTCTGCCCGCCGATCTCCAGCGGGGTCTCGCCGGCCGAGATGCTGGCGGGGACGTGTACGCCCAACCGGTAGAGCCCGGCCGGCACGACCACGTTGCGGTTCTGGTCGAGCAGGACAAAAGCGACGGAGGATGCGGCCAACCCGCCCTCTTCCTGCGCCGGGCCGCGCCCGCCCCCGGGCAGGCGGTTAGGAAGCCGGGCCAGTGGGGGATGCCGGCCCAGGATAACGCGCGCGACCCCCTGCCAGTGGCCGGTGGCTTCGTAATACGTCGAGACCTCGTTGACGAAGGCGGCCCGCGCCTGATCGAGCACCAGGCTGTCGAAGGCCCGTCCGTTCGCCCAGCGGGCAAGCAGCGCGGACAGGCCCGCGCCGGCAAGGCTGACGACCAGGAACGCCAGGATCAGCTTAAAGGTCAGCGAACGAAACGACACTCCGGCCCTTTGTCTCCCTTCCGTCGCGGCGGGCCGGTTGCAAGCGCGTCACTCGACGCTGAACCGGTAGCCGACGCCGAACACGGTCTCGATATAGCGCGGGTGGCTGGGGTCCCGCTCGAGCTTGGTGCGCAGGTTGCGCACGTGGACGTCCACCGTTCGTTCGACACCCTCGCCCGTCGGGCCCTGAAGCAACTCCAGCAGCGTAGAGCGGGAGAGGACCCGTCCCGGTGACTCCATCAACGCCGCCAGCAGATCGAACTCGGATGGAGTCAGTCTCACCGGTTCGCCTGCCACCTCCACCGATCGGCTGGGCCGGTCGAGGACGACGTCCGCCGCGCGCAGCACTTCTCCGCCGGGCGTTTGTTGCCCGGCCCGACGCAGGACGGCGTGGATACGGGCGACCATCTCGCGCATGCCGAAAGGCTTGGTAATGTAGTCGTCGGCGCCCAGTTCCAGTCCCAGCACCTTGTCGGGCTCTTCTACTTTGGCCGTGACGAGGATGACGGGCGTGTTACGCTCCTTGCGGTAGGCGCGCAGGAACTCGTAGCCACCCATTTCGGGCATCAAAATGTCCAGCAGGATCAGGTCAGGCTTTTCCTGCCGGGCGACAAAAAGGGCAAGGCGGCCGTTCTCGGCCAGTACGACACGGAAGCCCTCCGCCGTGAGGTAATCGCGAATGAGGGTGCGCACGCTCGCCTTGTCGTCAACAACCAGGATCGTCTTGCTCATACTCAGCGCATTATGCACCACATCGGCCGCGGCTTCAAGCAGGACCCGGCTCGCGAACCCGGAGGGCCGGGCGAACTGCGCTCGCCCGGCCCTCCGGTCTGGTCCTTCCGCTCGCCGGTAAGGGCGTGCAGAAGGGAAGGTTGCTTCTCGTCCGCTCAGGCGTTAGGCGTGACGGTGGGGCTGGGCGATGCAGGTGCAGCGCCGCCCTGGCCGCCGAAGCCGCCCCGCCCACCACGCATGCCGCCCTGGCCGCCGAAGCCGCCGGGCCCGATGCGCAGGCCGCCCTGGCCGCCGAAGAAGCCGCGCGGCCCGATCCGCATGCCGCCCCGACCGCCGCCAAGGGCGCGGCCGTCAGGGCCGCCGAGTTTGGGGCCGAAGCCAGGCACGGCGAAGCCGCGGCCACCAAACTTGAAGAAGCCGGGTCCTCCGCCGGCTGAGTTAGCCTGGTTGAGGATCGCGTCGGCCTGGGCCTGGGTCAGGACGCCGTCCTTGACCGCGGCTGCGACCGCGCTGGCGAACAGGCCCTTGTCGGCGATGTACTTCTGCAGCGCCTGTCTGGCGCTTATCAGGTCAGCCTGGGCCTGCGTGATCCGGCCGTTAGCCACCGCCTGGGCCAACTCGGCCTGTTGGGCGCTCTTCTCGGCCGACTGCAGGTCGGCGACGGTGATGTTGAGAGCGTCCGCCAACATCTTCTCCCGATCGGCGCTGCTGATGCCGAGGGGCAGGCGCAAGCGACCGATACCATTCTTGAGCTGATCGGCCTGGCTCTGGGTGATGTTGCCCGCCTTCACGGCCGCGTCGACCTCGGCATTGTAGGCCTTGAGTTCGGCGGCTCGTAGGTCGGTGACGTTGATGCCCAGCGCCTTGGCCAGGTAAGCCGCGGGAGACATGCGCTGTCCGGCCTGGTTCATGCCCGTCTGCGGGGTGATGCCTTGCGTGCCGCTGGCCGGCGGGGTCGCCGTCTGCGCCTGAACTACACTCGGTACGCCGAAGCCCAGGGCGGCGACAACGGCCGCCACTGCCAGGCTCCCGGCGATGGCGATCCCAAGCTTCTTCCTCATACCTGCTACCAACCTCATACTGTACCTCCTGGTCTTAGTCACGAACTTGTCGATCCTGACCGTGCGGATCAACTGCCGCAAGTATAGCCGGAAGATGTTCAGAAGTTGTTAAGAAGCGGTGCAAAACCGATTGGAACGTTCAGTGTGGCCTGGGGCGGAAGGAGCTGTGGCTGGAGGATGATATGTGGATTGGCGCTCGGGCAGGCCCGGGCGTTGGGCAGATCGAGCAACAGCTGCCCGCCCAGCGTTGCCATCGGTCTGCCTGGCAGGGTCGTCTGGCTGACACCGCTGACCGGGGACGGGCTACCCGTCCCCGGTCAGCTTCAGGGGTTACTTGACTTCGGAAATGCGCTCGGCTTGCTGCAGGTTATCCTTGGTGATCAGCTTCGGCGTGATCCAGATATCGTGAGTCGCCGGCTGCTTGCCGCCGCAGAGGTTGTCCACGAGGACACGCAGGGCGGCGCGCGACTGCTGGCCGGGGAATTGATCGACGGTACCGTAGAAGGTGCCATCGCGCACGGCGGCCAGCGATTCGGGCAAGGCGTCGTAGCCGATCAAGATGGTCTTGCCGGCCAGGTTGTGCGACTTGAGGGCCTCGGCGATGCCGAAGGCCATGTCGTCGTTGGCCGAGATGATGGCGTCGGGGTTGGGCGTGGCGCCCAGGCAGTTCTCGGCCACCGTGAGGCCCTTGTCACGCGTGAACTCGCCCGTCTGCTGGCAGGCGACCTTGATCTCGGGGTGGCTGTCGATGATGTTATGCAGGCCCTTGGAGCGGTCAATGGCCGGCGTGGCGCCCGGGGTGCCCTGGATCTCGAAGATCGTCGCGCCGTTGGGGAACAGCGCCAACAAGGCCTTGCCCTGCTCCTCGCCGCCCAACACGTTGTCCGCGCCGACGTGGGCCAGGGTGTCGACGTTGTAGACGGTGCGGTCGATGGTGGCCACCGGTATCTTGGCGTCCACCACTTCCTTCACCGCCGGCGCCATCGCATCGGCCGTGATCGGGCTGACCAACACCCCGTCCACCTTCTTGGCGATCGCGGCTTCCAGGTCGGCCGTCTGCTTGGGCACCTGATTCTGGCCGTCCAGGGTCACGATCTCGATGTTGCCCAGTTTCTGGGCCTCGTCCTTGACGGCCGATTCCATGAACACGAAGAACGGGAACGACAGACCCGGGATCGACAGGGCTATCGTCAGCTTCTTGTCGCATGTTGCGGGTGCAGCAGCCACCGGGGCCGCGGCCCCGGCGCCTGCACCACCCGGCACTTCGGCAATGCGCTCGGCTTCCTGCAGGTTATCCTTGGTGATCAGCTTCGGCGTGATCCAGATATCATGCGCAGAGGGCTTGATCCCCTTGCGCAAGTTGTCCACGAGGACACGCAGGGCGGCGCGCGACTGCTGGCCGGGGAATTGATCGACGGTACCGTAGAAGGTGCCATCGCGCACGGCGGCCAGCGATTCGGGCAAGGCGTCGTAGCCGATCAAGATGGTCTTGCCGGCCAGGTTGTGCGACTTGAGGGCCTCGGCGATGCCGAAGGCCATGTCGTCGTTGGCCGAGACGATGGCATCCGGGTTGGGTGTGGCGCCCAGGCAGTTCTCGGCCACGGTGAGGCCCTTGTCACGCGTGAACTCGCCCGTCTGCTGGCAGGCGACCTTGATCTCGGGGTGGCTGTCGATGATGTTATGCAGGCCCTTGGAGCGGTCAATGGCCGGCGTGGCGCCCGGGGTGCCCTGGATCTCGAAGATCGTCGCGCCGTTGGGGAACAGCGCCAACAAGGCCTTGCCCTGCTCCTCGCCGCCCAACACGTTGTCCGCGCCGACGTGGGCCAGGGTGTCGACGTTGTAGACGGTGCGGTCGATGGTGGCCACCGGTATCTTGGCGTCCACCACTTCCTTCACCGCCGGCGCCATCGCATCGGCCGTGATCGGGCTGACCAACACCCCGTCCACCTTCTTGGCGATCGCGGCTTCCAGGTCGGCCGTCTGCTTGGGCACCTGATTCTGGCCGTCCAGGGTCACGATCTCGATGTTGCCCAGTTTCTGGGCCTCGTCCTTGACGGCCGATTCCATGAACACGAAGAACGGGAACGACAGACCCGGGATCGACAGGGCTATCGTCAGCTTCTTGTTAGCATCGGCAGCGGCCGGCTGCGCCGCGGCTGCGGCAGTAGGGGCGGCGGGCTCGACGGCAGCCGCCTGTGGGGCGGCCGGCTGCGCCGGGGCCGCGGGCGGCTGCGCGGCCGGCGCCGCGCAAGCGCCGAGCGTCAGCGCCAGGATTACGATCAGGTTGAGCACCGCGATTCGTCGTTTCATCGTTTGTTCCTTTCCTGCTGCGAAAGTTGGGCGCCTATTTCTCTGCGTCCAAGACTAAGACCTCGACGTTGAGCCCTGGCAGTCGTATTCTGGCTGCGTCTCACCTCCTTTGGGCGAATGCCCAGACCCGCCGTTAACGGCGGCGCCGCTTCACCACTTGATCGAAGAACACGGCAAAGACGATGATCAGGCCGATGACAATCTGCTGGTAGTAGGACGATACGTTGAGCAGTGTCAGGCCATTGGAGAGCACGCCCATCAGGACGACGCCGACTACCGTGCCCAGCACTCCGCCCTCGCCGCCCCGGGTCAGGCTGGTGCCGCCGATTACCACACCGGCAATCACCGTCAGCTCGTAGCCCACCCCCGCTACCTGCTCGGCCGAATTGAGGCGGGCTGACAGTACATAGCCCGCTAACCCGGCAAACATACCCATCAGCACGTAAACGCTGAGGACCAGCCGATCGACGTTCAAGCCTGAGAGCCGCGCCGCCTCCATATTTCCGCCGACCGCGTAGATGTGGCGCCCATACTTGGTGTAGCGCAGTACGATGTAGCCGAGCAGGGCAAAGGCAAGGAACAGGATCACCGGCACGGGCACCGGGCCGATCATTCCCTGCCCCCAGAAAGTGTAGGCCTTGCGGAAGGCGCTGATTGGCTGCCCGCGTGAAAAGACCAGCGCCGCGCCACGGAAGACCGAAAGGCCACCCAGGGTGACGATAAACGGCGGCACTTTTAGCTTGCTGACCGCCAGCCCTTGCAGCAAACCGCCCAGCAAACCCACCACCACTGCTGCAGCGATCGCCGCCGGCAGGCCGTAGCCTCCCGCCTGGCCGGCTGCCGCGCCGGTCAGCAGGCCCGTGCCGCCTTTTTCGACCGCCGCGCAGACCAGACCGGCGAGCGCCAGCAGCGACCCAATTGACAGGTCGATGCCGCCCGTCAGCACCACAAAGGTCATCCCTACCGCCAGCAGGCCATAGATCGAGACCTGGCGCATGACGTTGAAAAGGTTCGTGGGCGTGATGAACGCCGGCTGCAGCACGGAGATCACGATGCAGAGCACAATCAGGAATATCAGGGCGCCGAAACGCCCCGCCACCGACAGAACATCCGGCCTTCGTACCGGCTGCGCCTTCGGGACCGATTGTGAGGTCATGCTGTGACTCCCTTTCTGCTGGGTGGCGTGCGTTGGGCGGTACAATAGCGCATCACCAGCTCGGGCGTGGCGTCGCCCTGATCCAGAATGCCCGTGACTTGTCCCTCGGCCACGCAGACGACGCGGTCGCTCATCGCCAGCAGCTCGGGCAGTTCGGACGAGATCATGATGATGCTCACTCCCGACTGGACCAGTTGTCGCATCAGGCTGTAGATCTCCGTTTTTGCGCCAACGTCAATCCCACGCGTGGGCTCATCCATGATCAGAATGTCGGGCTTGCGCATCAGCCACTTGGAAATCACCACCTTCTGCTGGTTGCCGCCGCTCAGGTTGTTTACCCGACGCTCCAGGCTGGGGGTTCTGATCTGCAACCGGCTCACGTACTCCTGCACCCGTCTGGCTTCTTCCTTGAGTTGCACGAACCCAAAACTCGTCAGCGCGTCGAGGCTGGGTAGGGCGATGTTATCGCGCACGGGTTGATTCAAGACCAACCCCTGCGCCTTGCGGTCTTCCGGCACGAAGCCAATCCCCAGGCGAATGGCATCCGCGGGTGACTTGATCCTGGCCAGCTTGCCGTGGACGTAGACCTCCCCGGCGTCCCGCTCGTCGGCGCCAAAGATGGCCCGCACCATCTCCGTGCGCCCGGCGCCGACCAGCCCTGCCAACCCGAGGATTTCGCCGCGGCGCAGCTGAAAGCTGACGTCGTGCAGCACAATCGCGCTCGCATCCGCCTTATTGCCCGTGCGCGTCAGCCCCCGCACCTCCATCACGATCTCTCGCTCGGGTCCGGGCTGCGTTGGCGCCGTCTCTTCGTGGAAGTATTCACGCAGCGTTCGGCCCACCATCATGCGGATCAGCTCATCCTCCGTGGCCTCTGCCGCTACCAGCGTCCCCACGTTGCGGCCGTCGCGCAGCACACTGACCCGATCGCTGATGGCGAAAATCTCCTCCATGCGGTGCGAGATGAAGACGACGCTGATGTCCTGGCGCTTCAATTCGCGCATGATGCTGAACAGCGTCTGCACCTCGGTCTCGCTCAGGGCTGATGTCGGCTCGTCCATCACCAGCACCTGTACCTTGCGTGATAGCGCCTTAGCGATCTCGACCATCTGCTGCTCCGCCACCGGCAGATCGCGTACGATGGCATCGGCAGAGAGCCGCACGCCCAGCCGCTGCAGCAGGCTCTCCGTTTGCTCCCTTAGCTTGCGACGGCTGACGAAGCCGAACGATCCCGGTTCACGGCCGACGAAAATATTCTCCATTACCGTCAGGTTCGGCATCAGGTTGAATTCTTGATAGATGATGGAGATGCCAAGTTGTTGGGCGTGATGGGGGTTGAGGATCTGAACCGGCTGTCCGCGCAGAAAGACGGTGCCGGCGTCGGCGGGGTAGGCGCCGGAAAGGATTTTCATCAGCGTCGACTTGCCGGCCCCGTTCTCACCGACGAGGCCGAGCACTTCGCCGGGACGCACGCTGAGTGAAACGTTGTCCAGCGCTTGCACGCCGGGGAATGCTTTGCTGACCTCTTCCATGCTCAGCAGGTCATTGTCGGGCATAGAACCACCTTGAACGTTCCATTGAACGGTAAGATGAACGCCGAGAGCATAGCGCAAGGGTAGGGCTTTGTCAAGCATGCATTGCCAAACAAATCCGGATTCGCCGCCGTCTGTGCTGGCTTCGCGTGGTTAACCGGCGTGCCTGCCCGTGGCCAGACGTCCGCTCGATCAGGTCACGGAATGGAGGGCCGGGCGGACCGGCGGGGCCCGGGCAGGTGAGTGCAAGGCGATGTGCGGGACGGCGTCAGGGCTCTTGCGCGAGCGGGGAGAGCGAAATCAGCTCGCCTGCGCCCGGACCCGCGATGGCGATCCAGAACGAGGCTGGGCTGGAGACGCGCGCGACCTGGATATGGTAAAGGCCGGGCGATTGCGAAGCGCCTTGCCAGAAGAGCGAGCCCGGCTCGTTCGGGTTAGTGGTGCCGCGTCCGATGGCCTCCACGGCCAGGTCGCCGCCGGCCAGCAGCTTCCACTGGCTCTCGGTGTAGACGTTGAAAACCACCGAAGCGGCGGGCTTGGCCTCTACGATGACCTTGACCAGCTGGCTGCCTCCCGGGTAATAAAAGTCAAACTCCATCGGTTGGTCGGACAGCGTGTTGAAGTTGCCGGCGCCGGTCAAGGCGCGCCCGGTGGCCGCAGCCGGGGTCGCAGGCGCGGTCGGCTGAGGAGGGGTAACCGTGGGCGAGGGCTGAACCGGTGGCCGCGCCACGACGGCGGTTGGGGCAGTGATCGATGTTGGCGTTGGCTCGGGCGAGGGCGGGACGACTGTCGCGGCGGTAGGGGCGAGCGCGCTGACCTGGGGCGTCGGCGTCGGTCGGGAGCCGGGCAGCAGGTCGCCGGCACCGCTGCCCACCAGGGTGATCCAGAAGGAGGCCGGTTGCGAAAGTCGGAATACCTGAACGTGGTAGAGGCCGGCATCCGGCCCACTGCCTTCCCAGGACAACACGTTCGGCGCGCTCTGGTCAGGTGTGCCCTCGCCCAGCGGGACGGCAGACTGATCGCCGGCTACCCGAAGCTGCCACTGTTGATCGTTGTATACGCGGAAGCCGGCTGAGCCGGCAGGGTTGGTGTCGAGCAGGATCTGGACCGGTCGATCGCCTCCCTTGTAGAGGAATTGAAACTCGCTGGGTTGATCCGACAGGGCCCGGAAGTCACCGACGCCGTGGGCTAAGGCCTCGGTGGGTGAGTGCGCCAGTCTCAGAGTGGACGAGAGCATGGCCAGAACGGCAAGGACAACGACCATGCTGATCGGTACGATCACGGCGTCGCGCGACGACCTTGCTCCCACTCTTCCCCTCACACGCGTCGAAGAAATCACCGCCCATGCGCGCTCGTAAGCGGGCATATTATACCGCGTTACTTGTAGAAAAACAAGGAGTGAAGTATATATGATGGTAATGAAGGAAGCATTATGAGGCATTGATGGCTTATCTCGGGAACCCGTCGGGATGCGTTGTCATCGCGGTGCCTGGTCCCTGGACGGCGCTGGAGGAGGTCGGGGCGGCGCTGGCCGCCGGACGTTCGGGCTTGACGCTGGCAGGTGAGCGGTTAATGGACGGGAGGACCGTCCTCGCGACGCTGCGGCTGCGAGCGGCCGAGCCTGACCGGGTCCAGGCCTTTCGGGAGGCCAACGCCGATGCATGCTTGACCGAAGTCGATCTGGAGCATGTGGCCGGCCAGCGCTGGATGTTGGATGCCGTTCATGGGCAGCCATCGTTTGAGGTGGCCCACCAGGTGCTGAGGGTGGGCGCGGCGCTTTGCGACGCGGGTGGGCCGGCCGTGAAGGTCGAGAGCGCAGGGCTGGCCCATTCGGCGCGGCACTGGCGCGCGCTGGCCGCGGAGGGCGCACCTTCCGATCTGTACCACGCCTTGGTGAGGTTGGTGCCGGATGGCAGTGGTGGCCGCTCCTGCGGCATGCACGCCTTTGGCCTGCCCGATGCGCTGGCGCGCTCCACCGCCCCGACCGGCGCTCAGCCCCGCGGCGAAGCCATGGCACTGTTGCTGCACTCCTTCAACGCCTACATGCTGCTGGAGACCCCCGACCTGGCCGATGGCGATACCTTCAGCCCGGACGAATGGTCGCCCTGGTATCGGGTGGTCCACCGCCCTGATTCGTTCCACTTGCCGGATAATGCGTGCTACAACCCCTACGGCGTCTGGGAATTGGTTTTGCAGCCAAATTGACACCCCGTCTGCCCGATGCTAGACTCGCGCCATGCAGATACGTGGTCCTCTCTGGTTGCCCGCCGGCTGCCTGGTCGTGCTCCTTGCGGTTGGCTGTGTCTCTCAGCCCCATCCCTTGCTTTCGAACGGCAGGTTGACGCCGGCAGTGCTCTCGCCGGGCGGGGGGCCAGGCGGCGGGGAAGGCTACGGCGGGCTCTCCGCCGCGAGCGTCTCCCCTGGTTTGCCGCGGCCGGCGAAGATCAGTTACGAGCTTGGCCGGGCGGCCACCGTCTCGATCTACTTCGAAGATGGCCAGGGAGGCAGGCATTATTTCCGGCGGGCGCAGCCGCGGGATGCCGGCAAGTACGAGGTGAACTGGAACGGGCTGATCACTGACCCAGAAGTGCGCGCCGTGCCGGGCGGCAAGGAGCTGGTCGAGGCCTGGGTGCTGCCGGACGGCGTCTATCGCTGGGTGATCGAGGCGATCGATGGCCAAGGCGAGCGGGCCCAGGTGGACGGACAGGTCACCATCCAGGACGGCGACTCGACCTTGCCCGACCTGCAGCGCTTCACGGTGGTGCCGCAGGAGTTCAGCCCGAAACAGGACGGCATGCGCGGTAATCGTGTCTCGATCTCGTACTACCTGGCAAAAGAGGCGCAGACTGTGCGCGTTTACCTGGAGGGACCGCCCCTCAAGCCCGGCGACCCGGTCGTGCGTTACCCGGTCGCCGGGCAGCCAACCGACGTCGACTTGAAGCCGGCGGCGCTTGGATATCACGGCTATAGCTGGGACGCGGGGGTTGACCTGGGCGTCGACCCGCCGCCGGACGGCGATTACGTCATCTATGCCACGGCCGAGGATCGCCTGGGCAACCGGGTGGTCGTCTCGTCAACCTTGAGCATCCGCGAAGGCGGGAAGCCGATTGCCGAGGTCTATGGGGGCGAGCTACACTGGCAAGGCGAGGTCGACCGCACGGTCAGGCTGGCGCTGGGGCAGAGCTTGTGCTTTACTGCGACTGTCGTCAACACCGGCCCGGTGCCCATCCGCACCGCCGGTCCCTGGCCGGGCCAGGGTTACCAGTTCAGCGAGAACAGCAACACCCTGGCCGCCGCGCAGCAGCAGGACTCCTGGTACCAGCAGGCCGGCGTGTGGCGCTTCGGCGTCAACTATGAACAGCGCGGCATCGACTTCCCGTTCCGCTGGGGAATCGGCCGGCCGGAGGACCTGGAGCAGCGCATGGTGGACGGCACACCCCAATACTACCTGCTGCCGGGTCACCGGGGCAGCGTTTCGGGATGTATCCAGTTTGACCGCTTGCCGTCCGTGAATACCCACATCTTTTGGGGCGGGTTGATCCAGGAATACGTCCAGGTGGCCAGCGACAGCCTCGAAACGATCACCGTCGAGGTGAGCGGCGCCCCCTGAGGCGCCGGCCAAGGTCCAGGCTGGCGAGCCTCGCCCAGCAACTACTCGGCCGCGCTTCTTCAGACAGGTGCATACCCAGGTCCTTCCCCACTCACGAAATGTGCTCGCGTTCACCGGCCGGCGAATGCGCCGTGGGTCGACGACGGCCGGCCGGCGTTTGTCCCTCATGAGAGGAAGCGTGCTGACAGATAGCCGGTGCCCGCTAGCGCGATCCATCAGTGACTACAGGGGGGTGAACCGTGCGCACTATCAGCACTCCTGAGGCGAGCCGATCGGCCGCGGCCGTGAAGGTGGCGAGCGGGCCACGCGGCGTGCCGATCCTGGGCTGCCTGCCGGATATACGACGCGACCGCCTGGGGTTCCTCATGCGCGTCGCCCTGGCGTACCCCGACATAGCGCATTACCGCATTGCCAATCTGTCCATGTACCAGCTCACGCAGCCCACGGCCATCGAACACGTGCTGCAGACCAACCAGCGCAACTACGTGAAGGGCCCGATCTTCGATAACCTGCGCGGGGTGTTGGGCAACGGGTTGTTCCTGAGCGAGGGGGATTTCTGGCTGCGGCAGCGACGTTTGATGCAGCCTACCTTCCACCGGCATGCGGTGGCCGGCTTTGCCGATCTGATCGTGCGCGAGACCGAGGCCATGTTGGCGAGTTGGCGGAGCGCGGCCTCCGAGGGCCGGCCCGTCGACGTGGCTCAGGCGCTGACCCGCCTGACGATGGCCGTCGTCACGCAGGCCCTCTTCGGCACGCGCGTGGCGGACGATACCCAGGCCATCGGTCGGGCCATCACCACCGTCCTGGCCGATTTCATCTTCCGCTTCGACCGGCCGCTCTATCCACCGGTCGCCGTCCCGACCCCGCACAATCGCCAGGCAGCGGCAGCGCTGCGGATGCTGGATGAGACCGTCTTTCGCATCATCGGCGGGCGGCGTCGAGAGGGCGAGGCCGCCCCGCAGGGGGATTTCCTGGCCATGCTGATGGCGGCGCGAGACGAGGAGACCGGCGAAGGCATGAACGACAAGCAGTTGCGGGACGAAGTGCTCACCTTTTTCCTGGCCGGCCACGAGACCACGGCCACTGCGCTCGCCTGGACGTTTTACCTGGTGTCGACTCACCCGGAGGTCGCCCGGCGGCTGGAGGCCGAACTGGCCGACGTGCTGTGCGGGCGGGCACCGGCGGCGAGCGACCTGCCGTCCCTGCGCTACACGCGCATGGTCATCGACGAGGCGATTCGTCTTTACCCGCCGGCCTGGCTGACGAACCGCATGGCGCTCCAAGACGACGAGATCCTCGGCTACCGCATCCCCGCGCGTTCGTACGTGCTCATTTCGCCATACGTGCTGCATCGCCATCCCGCTTACTGGGACAATCCGGAGGCCTTCGACCCCGACCGTTTCAGCGCTGATTACGCGGCCGGGCGGCCGCGCTACGCATACTTCCCATTTGGCGGCGGGCCACGCATGTGTATCGGCCAGGGTTTCGCGCTGACGGAGGCGCAGTTGGTGCTTGCGACGGTCGCACAGCGCTATCGGCTCCATCTGCTGCCGGGGCATGCCGTCCTGCCCGAGCCACAGGTCACACTGCGCCCGCGCGGCGGCCTGCCAATGCTGTTGAAGGGGAGGTGACCTCGACGATTCAGCGGCGCGCACTGGACGCGGTGGTCGTGGGGGCGGGGCCGAACGGCCTGGCAGCCGCCATCACCCTGGCGCGCGCTGGGCGCCGGGTGGTGGTGTTCGAGGGGCGCGACACGCCCGGCGGAGGCACGCGTTCGGCCGAGCTGACGCTGCCGGGCTTCGTACACGACGTTTGCTCGGCCGTCCACCCGCTGGGAGTGGCTTCACCCTTCTTTCGCAGCTTGCCCCTGGCCGAGTACGGCCTCGACTGGGTCTACCCACCCGCAGCGCTCGCGCACCCGCTGGACAATGGGACGGCGGTGGTGGTCGAGCGCTCGGTGATGGCGACGGCGGCCGGGCTGGGGCGCGACGGACCGGCCTATCGCCGGCTGATGCAGTGGCCTGCCACGCACTGGCAGGCGGTGATGTCCGAGGTGCTCGGACCGCTGCACCTGCCCCGGCACCCGCTGACCCTGGCACGCTTTGGCGCTCCGGCGCTCTTGCCGGCCGCGCTCCTGGCGCGGCTGGTCTTCCGCGACGAGCGAGCGCGTGCTGTTGTCGCCGGTCTGGCGGCGCATGCGATGATGCCCCTGGAGTGGCCGCTGACCTCGGCCTTTGCACTGACGCTGGGGATCCTGGCCCACGGCGTCGGCTGGCCGGTTGCGCGCGGTGGCTCGCAGCGCATCGCCGATGCCCTGGCCCAGTATCTCAGGTCGCTGGGCGGGGAGATCCGACTGGGGCAGCCCGTGGCGGACGCACGGGATCTGTCCCCGGCCGGCTCGGTGCTGCTTGACGTGGCGCCGCGCCAACTGCTGAGCATCGCAGGGCCCTGCCTGCCCGAGGGATACCGGCGCAAGCTGGCCGGCTACCGCTACGGGCCGGGTGTCTTCAAGGTGGATTACGCGCTGGATGGCCCGATCCCCTGGCGGGCAGCCGAATGCGGGCGAGCCGGCACGCTGCACCTGGGTGGCAGCCTGGAAGAGATCGCGCTCTCGGAACGCGCGGTCTGGCGTGGGGAGCATCCAGAGCGCCCATACGCGCTACTGGCACAACAGAGCCTGTTCGACCCCACCCGTGCTCCCGCCGGCAAGCAAACGGCCTGGGCCTACTGCCACGTGCCCAACGGATCAAAGGTCGACATGACGGAGCGGATCGAGGCGCAGATTGAGCGCTTCGCACCTGGTTTCCGTAACCGCATCCTGGCGCGCAGCACGCGGACCGCGGCGGCATTGGAGCAATACGATCCAAACTTTGTCGGCGGCGACATCAACGCCGGCGTGCAGGACTGGCGCCAGCTTTTCTCCCGGCCGGTTGCGAGCCTGACTCCCTATGCCACGCCGGCGCGTGGCATCTACCTTTGCTCGTCCGCCACCCCGCCCGGCGGGGGTGTGCACGGGATGTGCGGGTACCACGCCGCGCGGGCGGCAGAACGCGATCTGTAGGGGGCCTGACGTCTGGTGTAAGTTGTGCGCAACCAGGGCCCGAAGCGCGTGCGGGCTGACAGAATCATCATTCGGCGCGGCGGGTGGTCGTGGCCAGCCTTCGCTTATGAACTTTTGACCTGGCGATGGTAGACTCCAGGCATGGAACGAAACGCTTATCCCAGCAAGTTCATAGCACTCTCATTGTTGTAATTACCTCGCACCCAATCTCGAATTCCAGGAATCTCCCTATGCCTGTTATCCTTTTCGTCGAAGATGATGCCACCATTGCCATGGGGGTGGAATACTCGCTCAAGCAGGACGGTTTCCAGGTCAGCCTGGCTTACCGCCTGGAGGACGCCCGCGGTCTGCTCAAGCGCAGCTCCTTTGACCTGGTTCTGCTGGACCTGGGATTGCCGGATGGCAGCGGCTACGCGCTGTGCAAGGAGATCCGCGCCGCCGGAGATACTCCCATCATCATCCTTTCCGCCCGCGACGAAGAGGCCAGCATTGTCCTCGGCCTCGACCTGGGCGCGGACGACTACCTCACCAAGCCCTTCCGCCTGCGCGAGCTGATCTCGCGCATGAAGGCCGTGCTGCGCCGGCGTGGGCCGGTCGAGGCGTCTGCCCGCACCCTCACCTGTGGGGACGTGACAGTGGTCGCGCAGCAGGCCAAGGTGTACAAGAACGGGCGCGAGGTGCTCCTGACAGCTCTGGAGTACCGCCTACTGCTCGCACTGGTTGCCAACCAGGGGCGGGTGCTCACCCGCGGCCAGATCCTGGCCCAGATCTGGGATGTGGACGAGGATTTCGTCAACGACAACACGCTGACCGTGTACATCAAGCGCCTGCGCGAGAAGCTCGAGGACGACCCACAGAACCCGGCGCTGATCAAGACCGTGCGCGGCCTGGGCTACAAGGCAGGCGATTGACATGGACCTTCTCACCCGTGCCGAAGACCGGCGTTTGCTGTTTTGCATGGCGGCCCTGTCACTGGTTGCACTCCTCCTGGCCGCGGCCCTCAGCCTGGCGATGACGGCGTACGTCAACCGGGCGCTCGCGGATACCTACGCGGGCATCGTGGGCACGGTGGCGCAAAAATACCCCCAGGCCGAGGCGCAGGTGGTGCAGGATCTCGAGCGCGCCGGACGGTCTCTCCGTCAGCCTGGGCCGTCAGGTGTTGGGGAGATATGGGTTGCAGGACCTGGGTGCAGTGCAACGCGGCATCGGAGCCGGCCTGTTGGCGCGACTGCTGCCGGCCGGCCTGGCCTTGATCGGGCTGGCCTGCGCCGGCTTCGCCCTGCTGCTGGCAGGGCACCGGCGCTCCATCTCCGCGCAGGTGGCCCGGCTATCGGCCTACCTGCGCCAGATCGACGCCGGCGATTATGCCCTGGACGTGCGCGACAACGGCGAGGGCAGCTTCAGCCTGCTGAAGAACGACCTGTACAAGGTCACCGTGCGTCTGCGCGAGCAGGCCGAGCTGCTGCAAAAGGATAAGGCTGCCCTCTCCAACCTGATCGCCGATGTCTCCCACCAGATCAAGACCCCCCTCACCTCGCTGGGAGTGCTGGCCGACCTGCTGACCGAAGACCTGCCCGAGGAAGACCGGCGTGCCTTCGTCGAGCGGCTGCGCGCGCAGCTTGGGCGCATCCAATGGCTGGTAGCGGCGCTGCTCAAGCTGGCCCGCCTGGACGCAGGCACCGCTGCCTTCAAGAGCGAGCCGGTGGACATGCGCCGGCTGATCGAGAGGGCGCTGGAACCGCTGCAGATCCCGCTCGAAATCAAAAGACAGCGCCTCGAAGTCCACGGCGATGACGGCGCGAGCTTTGCCGGCGACCTCAACTGGAGCGCAGAAGCCTTGACCAACGTGGTCAAAAACTGTGTGGAGCACACGCCGGAGGGTGGGAAGATCGAGATCGCCTACGCCGCCAACGCCCTGTACGCCGAGATCACCGTCAGCGACGACGGCGAAGGCATCGCCGCTGCGGACCTGCCCAACATCTTCAACCGCTTTTACCGGGGCGCGAACGCGGGTGAGAACAGCGTCGGCATCGGTTTGGCGCTGGCCAAAGCCATCTTCAGCGCCCAGGGCGGGGATATCTCCGTCCACAGCCAGCTGGACGCCGGCACGAGCTTTGATATTCGGGTCTTCCGCGGGGTGGTGTAGCAATGTGGCGATGCATTGTGAATAAACTGTCACTATCCCGGTCACCGCAGAGTCACCTTACATCCGTATACTGAGAATAACGATACTACACCCATTCTTTCGAGGCACAACGTGGAAATCCTCAAGGTGCACAACCTTTCGAAGGTGTACGGCAAAGGCGATACGCAGATCAGGGCCCTGGACGACATCAGCTTCAACGTGGAAAAGGGCGACTTCGTGGCCATCGTCGGCCCTTCCGGCTCGGGCAAATCCACCCTGCTGCACGTCCTGGGCGGGGTAGATACGCCCAGCTCCGGCCAGGTGTTGGTGGATGGCACGGACATCTGCGCCCTCGACCAGACGAGACTGGCTATCTTCCGCCGCCGGCAGATCGGCCTCATCTACCAGTTCTACAACCTGATCCCCATCCTCAACGTCGAGGAGAACATCAGCCTGCCGCTGCTCTTGGATGAGCGCAGCCTGGACGAGGCGCGCCTGAAGGAGATCGTGGCCACACTGGGGCTCGCCGACCGGGTCAGGCACCTGCCCAACCAGCTTTCCGGCGGGCAGCAGCAACGCGTCTCCATCGGGCGGGCGCTGATCAATAACCCCGCGCTGATCCTCGCCGATGAGCCGACCGGCAACCTGGATAGCAGCAACTCCAAGGAGATCATCGCGCTGCTCAAGCTCTCCAACCAACGCTTCCACCAGACGCTGATCATGGTGACCCACGACCGCGACATCGCCCTGCAGGCCGACCGCATCATTTCCTTCGGCGATGGGCGCATCCTGCGTGACGAGGCAGTGCGGGCATGAACATCCTGACGACGTACACCCTGAAGTACCTGCGGCTGAACAGGAAGCGTACTGCGGTGACCATCCTGGGCGTGATCCTGTCCGCCGGCCTGATCTGTGGGGTGTTCCTGCTGGGGGTCAGTTTCCAGCAGGTGATGATCGACCACGAGATCTTCATGGCGGGGAATTGGCACGCCCAGTTCCACGACGTGCCCTATTCAAAAGCGAAATATATCAGCGAACACAGCGCCGTCCAGACGGCGATGCTCAGCCAGTCGCTCGGGAGCGCCACCTACGGCAGCCACAACTCCGTTCGGCCCTACCTGTACATCACCGCCTATGACGGGCTTTCCTTCCAAAACCACTCAATCACGCTGGCCTCAGGACGCCTTCCCCAAAATGGGGATGAGCTGCTCGTTTCGCCGGTGATGATCAGGGACTCTGGCCTGGGCTTGAAACCTGGGTCCAGCCTGCAACTGGCTTTTGGGCAGCGGAATTTTCCCGACTACGATGGGCGCGTCAAGGCCTGGGGCGGCGAAGAATATGTCGCCCTGCAAGATGGGGAAACCTTTCCCTCGTCCGTTTCCAAAACCTACACGGTGGTCGGCGTGATGGCGCCGCTGTCTGATGAGACCGGCATGCCCGCGGCTTTCCCGGCCCTCACCTACCTCGACCCGGCGCAATTGGCAGCCGGAGACGCGGATCGACGCGATCCGAAAGTGGACATCGCGATCCTGGCCCGCGATCCGCGCAACATTAGCACCAGCGCGCCGGAGATGGCGAAGAGCGCCGGGCTGGAGGTGAACACGAGCTCGGATGGCGAAGCGGCGAAGGAGAGCATTTCTTATAACGAGGACCTGCTGCCCTGGTTGGGCGCCAGCGGCCGTTCCAACTACGTGCGCTCCTTCCTGGGGATCCTCGCCTTCCTCATCGCCCTGATCGTATGCGGCTCGGCCTTGTTGATCTACAACGCGTTCGCCATCTCGATCGGCGAGCGCAAGAAGCAGTTCGGCATGTTTGCCAGCGTGGGCGCCACAGCGGCGCAGATCCGCCACATCGTGCTGACCGAAGCCGGGGTCATCGCGGCGATCGGCATCCCGCTGGGCATCCTGGGCGCCATCGCCGGGGTTGCCATCCTGGTGAAGCTCACCCAGGGGATCGTCTCCCAGTTGATCCTTGACGCGGAACAGGGGCTGCCGCTGGTGGTCTCGCCGTTGGGCATCGGCCTGACGGTGCTGTTCTCTGCGGCGACCATCCTGCTCTCGGCCTGGATCCCCGCCCGGCGCGCCGCCCGGGTTTCGCCCATCGATGCCATCCGCCAGAGCGGCGAGATCCAGGACGGCAAGCCGCTCAATTTGAAGACCAGCCGGCTGATCCGGCGTGTGTTCGGGTTCGAGGGCGAGCTGGCGCTCAAATCCCTCCAGCGCGACCGCAAGCGATACCTCACCACGTTGCTCTCGCTGATGATCAGCATCATCCTGTTCGTGGCTTTCAACGCCCTGATGCTGTATACCAATACCACCCAAAGCATGGCGGTCAAAGCGATGAACTACGACCTGCAGATCGGCCTGGACTACCGCCAAAGCCACGCCAACCAATTTGCCGACCTGGTCAGCCAGTTGCCCGAAGTGCAGCGGGTTGCCTACGTACGCTGCGCCCACGAGGCGTACGTCCCCCCGCGCACGACGATCACCGACCCGGCGTACCAGGCCCTTCAGGAGTTGAATAGCCTTCAACTTGAGAATTTACCTCACGCTGTCGAAGGGGGTACCTACGGCTTTGTGCTCAAGGTGTGTGCCGTGGGGCCGGCCGAGTTTACCTACTACGCCGCGCAGCTCGGCCTGGACCCGCAGCAGTATTCCGATCCTTCCGCGCCGCTGGGGATCCTGCTCAACCACGCCAACATGCGCCAGGGCGGCAAGCTGTATGATTTAGACCTGTTCAACCTGAAGCCGGGCGATACGATGTCTGCCTCTAGGATGTCTGGCTGGTCCTCCCCCCAAACCGGGGGCGGAGCAACACCCAGCCTGACGTGGACGGTGGGCGCGGTCGCCCAGGAGAGCCCCTTGGGCTTTATGGGGTCGGCGCTGGTTCCGGAAATGATCGTCTCGGACGCCGTCTTCGAGGGTTTGAGCGACCGGATGCTGCAGTTGGGCCCGATCGCTAACGGGCAAATGACCGTCAAGAGCGATCATCCGGACGCGGCGGTGGAAGCCATCAAACGGCTCTACCAGGCTACAGTTGGAGGCAACTTCTCGTACAATTCGATGAAGGAGTTCAATAGGAGCCAAACCCTGCAGACGATGATGACCAACCTGTTCTTCTACGGGTTCCTGACGCTGATTACGCTGATCGGGGTGACCAACATCGTCAACACCTTGGATACCAACATCAAGCTGCGCCGGCGCGAGATCGCCATGCTCAAGTCGGTCGGGCTGACGCCGGGTGGATTCCTGCGCATGCTGCGCTACGAGAGCCTGTTCTACGGGCTGACCGCCCTGCTTTACGGGCTGCCGATCGGGATCGCGCTCTCCTACTTGGTCTACAAACAATTTGGCGGGGTCATTTACTTCGCCTTCAGCCTGCCCTGGGGGGCGATCCTGGCCTGCGTGCTGGGTATCCTGGCGATCGTCTTCGCCACCATGATGGTCTCGGGCGCGATGATACGCAACGACAACATCGTGGACACGCTCAAAGAAGAGAATTTGTAGTACCCATTAGGAGATCAGAATGTCAAGGAAACGCGGTCTTGTTCCGTCCGTGGTATTAGCCGCCACGATGCTTCTCGCCGCCTGCGCGCCTGCCGCTGCACCAACAGCACCGACTGCTGCATCGGTTCAACCAACGGCAGCTGCCGCTCTGCCCAATGGCTCGTCGATCAAAGTCGGTTTGGTCGCCGGTACCGGCGGCGTGAACGATCAAGCGTTCAACCAGCTGGCCTGGGAAGGTGCACAGAAAGCCGCCAAAGATATGGGTTTCCAGGCGAAATTCCTCGAATCCAGGCAGCCCAGCGACTATGAGAAGAACATCGATGAGTTCGCGCGCGAAGGCCACAAGGTCATCATCACTGTCGGTTCCTCGACGGGCAATGCCACGGCTTCGAAAGCCAAACAATATCCGGACATCCAATTTGCCATCGTCGACAACGCCTACGCCATTAGCGGCCTGGCCAACGTCACCAGCCTGATGTTTGCCGAAGACCAGGTTGGTTTCCTGGCGGGCGCCCTGGCTGCCGGCATGTCCAAATCGAGCTTCATTTGCTCTATCTCCGGTGTGAAGACTTCTCAAAGTGACCACTACGTGCGCAGCTTCTTTGCGGGAGCCATCTGGCAAGGCGGCCCTCACATTAAGGACATGAATAACTACATCAATATTCAGACTACGGATAGCAACGTTCCTGCCTTCGCCGACGCCACCCAAGGGAAGGAAACCGCCCTGAGGCTAATCGGCCAGGGCTGCGATGTGGTCTTCGGCGTTGGTGGCGACGCCGTTAACGGTGCTCTGCTGGCTGCCAAGGAAAACAACCTGGTGGCAATCGGCGCCGATGTCGACCGGTACAACACCGATCCCGAGGTCCAGCCGGCGCTGATCTCCAGCGCGATGAAGAATGTGGACGTCACTGTCTACAATTACCTGAAATCGGTTGCCGCTGGTTCTGTCAAGGCCGGCATCAGCACCGGCACCCTGCAGAACGGCGGCGTCGGCCTGGCCCCGTTCCATGATTGGGACAGCAAGATCCCAGCCGATCTGAAAGCCCAGATCCAGAAGGCAAGCGACGGGATCAAGGACGGTTCCATCAAGACCGATCTACCCTAACGTAGGTTTTGCCTGCCGGGCTGTGGCTCCTCGGCGAAGGCTAGCCGTGATCACCCGCCATGCCAAATGATGATTCTGTCAGCCTGCCAGCGACTCTGGCTCTGGTTGCACGAAACTCATGCTACCCTCCCAGCCAACCTCTGAGCAGCGCGATGCCGAAGTGCCCGACCACTGCGGCGGACGTGCTCTTGAGGAGCTTGCCGGCCAGGCAAAGCGGCAGGAAGACCGTGAGGGGCATGCGCAGATCGCCGGCGACGATCACTGCCGCGCTGAAGAAGGGGTTGGGCAGGGTGGCGAGCACGAAGATGGTCAGAAGGCCGTGCTGCGTCATCCAGCCGCGCACGCGCGGGTAGAACGGCAGCTCATCCAGCACGGCCCGGCTGGTGTAGCCGGCCGTATAGCTGTTGAGCGAGCCCAGGGTCTGGCCGAGGCCGCCGACCAGGCCGACGACGAGCGGGTTGAACAGCCCACCGCCGATCACCGTGATACCCAGCCCAGGCAGGGGCACGAGCACGGAGGCGTTGGTGACCAGGCAGACCAGGAAGATCGCCGGATAGCCGAACGTGGCAAAGCGCCGCAGCTCCGGGCCGTAGATTGCCACCACGAGGATGGCAGCCACTACGACCAGGAACACGGTCAGGCGGAGAGCCCAGAGAGCGGCGCGCGCCGGCGGTTTGGCGGGACGTGACATCCCGGTTATTGAACCGCAAACCGGCCGCGAACGCAAAGTGCGCGCGGCCGGTTCAGAGGGTCGGAATGCGGCGACTTGCCAAGCGATCCCGTCCCCCCTATAATCGCAGCATGCTTCACGTGGGAATGCCCGAAGGCATCTTCGCAAGCCAGGCTGAGCAGCCGGGAAGCGCCGGTGAGTGACGAGATCCTGCCCTCCAGGAGCGGGTGGCCTGGCAAGGCCCTGAATCAAGTCGGCACTTTCCTGAGCGGCAATATCTCCTCACTTTGCTGGATCGCGTCCGCAGGTTGGGCGGTGGGGTTTCTGGCCTGGGCCGCCGCTCATGACGGGCTGCTGGGGCCGCTCATCCTAAGTAACGAGCTCGACGCGCTCGCGCGTGCCGGGCTCGTGCGGCGCCTGCTCGCCGGGATGCTGGGCGCGCTCGTTTTGTGGGGAGTGCTGAAGATTCTCGACCACGCAGCCGGCGGCGGCTCCGCCCCCAGGCGTCCACGTCTCGGCGACTGGGCGGTCGTCCTGGCCATGCTTGTGGTCGTTCTGGCTTTCGGTGCGGCGCTTGCCCTTCCGAATCTGGCGAGCGACCATCCCTTTCTGACCTTCGCGCTCGTGCTGGCCATGGCGACCGTCGCATTTGCCGGCTCGAGGCGTGCGGGCGGGCTGCTGGAGGGCGGGGTTCGGTTGCGACTGACGGCCAGGCAGGGCCTGCTCGTCACGACCGTGGTCTCCGGAGGCTACGCGCTCTTCATGTCCTCCTTCACCGTCGCGCGCCACAACACCTTCGGGACCCACGCGTTCGACCTCGGTGTCTACGATCAGCAAATCTACACCATCCTGCAAGACGGCTACGCGCGCTGCACCTTGATCGGCTCGGCGGCCATGAACGCGATGGGGGACCACTTCTCGCCGATCCTGTACATGCTGGCCACCGCGTTCACCGCCTGGCACGATGTGCGTGCGCTGCTGATACTGCAGAGCCTGATGCTGGCTGCCGGCGCCGTGCCCGTTTATTTGCTGGCGCGCCGTCATCTTCGCCACAACTGGCTGGCGGTGGTCTTCGCCGCCGGCTATCTGCTCTATCCGGCGCTGCAAGGCGTCAACACCTTTGATTTTCATCAGATCGCCCCGGCCACCCCGCTTCTCCTTTGGGCGCTGTATTTCCTCGAGCTCGAGCACGATGCCCCGTTGGTGGCCTGCCTGGTCCTCGCCCTGATCACCAAGGAAGAGGTAGCGCTGACGGTGGCTGCCCTTGGCGCCTACGTGTTTCTGGTGCGGCGTCGCTACGCGCTCGGCGCGGCCCTGGCGGCGGGTGGCCTGGCCTACTTCGTCGTCGTCGTGGGCTTTATCATCCCGATGCTGGGCGGCGATGCGCATCCCGAGCGTTTTGCGGGCCTGATGGCAAGCGGCTCCAGCGGACTGCCGGCGGTGCTGCAGAGTTTGTTGACCAACCCGGCGTACGTCGTGGCCTACATCTTCGGCAGCTTGCCCAAACTGCGCTTGTTGGGCCAGCTGCTGGTGCCGCTGATGTTCCTACCGCTGCTGGGCGGCTCGGCCTGGATGGTGGTCGTGCCTGCCCTGGCCATCCCCCTGCTTGCCTCGATGGACACCACCTTCGCCCTGGGCACGCAGTACCCGGCAACCATCATCCCCTTTTTGTTCTACCTGGCCATCCTGGGCGCCCGGCGATTGACCGAGCACAAGGTGCCCGCGACGGCGCTGGCCGCGGGGCTGATTGTGGCCGGGTTGGCGATGAACTATGAATACGGCTGGCTGTTCGGACGGCAGTTCAGCGGTTTTCCGCGGCCCACTCCGCATGAGCAGGTGCTCCAGTCTTTTCTGGCGCAGATCCCGGCGAGGGCCTCGCTCAGCACGGTCAGCGACCTGGTCCCGCATCTCTCTGCGCGCGAAGATATCTATCTATTTCCGGTGGTGAACGACGCCGAGTACGTCCTTTTCGATGCCGGAGCGGGCGCCAACTACTGGCCTTTCACCTCACGCGATCCGCAGTTCGAGGCTGCCAGCGCCCTCGCGCCCTACCTAACGTCCGGCGAGTTTGGCCTGGCCCGCACCGACGACGGCGTCGTGCTGCTGAAGCGCGGCGCGGCGGCGGATCAGAATGCCCAGGCACTGCGGACGATCTTCAGCTCACGCGTCGAGGCGGAAAATCAGCCGAGCAACTACCCGCTGTCGGGCGCCGCCGACGACGCGGCCAGCGCCGGCGCGGCGCGCGTGCTGGAGGCGACGCTGCCCGTGGTCCCGAGCAGTAACGCGCTAACCTTTGGTCCTTACCTGAACCTGCTGGCCGGGCGCTACAGAGTCACTTTTGTGCTGAAGCTGGGAGAGGTGGGGGGATCCGAGCCCGTCGCGACGATCGACGTCTTTTCCACCGCGCGCGGTGGAGCGCTGGCAGCCCGCGACATCGCGCCCGCCGATTTCCAGGCGCCCGGGCGCTATCAGAGCTTCTCGCTGGACGTGAACGTCCCGGCGCCACTGGATGACGTCGAGTACCGCGTGCTGTACAAAGGTCCCGGACGGTTGTGGGCCGACTGCGCAATCATCACCCCATTGCGCGTGACGGTCGGCGGAACGGAACTCGACCTTGCCGGACCGGACGCTCCCGGCACCTAGGAACCGTGCGCCGGAGGATCCTTCGCCGGCGCCGCGCCGCGAGGCACGTCGAGCGGCCAGCCCTTTCAGAATGGCAGCGGGACGAGTCCTCTGGTCGGGCCCATACCGCCCCGCGGGATGGGTAACTCGCGCTGACGCTCACCGGGGGCAGGGCGGGCTACCCGGCCGCTCACCGGTTCGTAACCTGACTGAGGACGGCTTCCAGCTGGGCCGGTGACCATGCCACGGCTGAGCCGGCCGGGCTCTCGAAGGTGACAGGCCGGCCGTCGACGGTGAAAGTCTGTGTGCCGTTGACGAAGATGACCAGCCCCGTCTCACGACCAATGCCCTTGGTGCGGGCAAAGCTGGCACCGGCCTCGGTCGTCGGGTCGTAACGCACTACCTGCAACTCGCCCGCATGGGCGGAAAGCAGGGCTTCCACCTCGGCCAGGGCCTGGCGCACGCTTGGGTCGTCGCGCGCCAGGATCTCAACGCTGGTCGATTGGGCAGCGGGTGCGCCCTGGGCTTGCACGGGCGGGACCGGCGCGTATGAGGACAGACGGAACAATACCAGGGCCAGAACCAGGGTCCCGCCGAGCGCGACCATCGTGTCGATCCGGTGATCGCCCGGGATCGTCGGGTGGATTTCGCCAGCCATCCCACTACCTCCCCAACACTAGCTCAGACACACTCATGCGGAAATGAAGAAAGAACCGGAGTGCGGCGCCTAGTCGGCCGCGCAAATTATACATATCACGATTTATTTGCCGATTCTGTAGTGCCACCTACACGGAGCGATGCGAGCGCGCAGTCTGCGCGCTGACTGCGCGCCAAGCGGCGGGTAGAGCAGGGGAGGTGTATTCGCCGGGCGAGCGCAGTTCGTGATAAGATGCATTTGTATGGGGACGAATTCCGCCAACTCGAGCGCGGCGGCTGCCGCACCTGCCGCCGCGCAGCAAGTGATTTTCGATCGCCCGCGTTACCTGCGCGCAGTCTGGTTCTTCGCGCGCGTTTTCGCCTCGTTCGTCTGGTGGGACCTGCTGCTGCGGCGCGTGCCCTTCCTGAGCGGCGTGTCACAACGCCGCGCGCTCGCCCGTTGGGTGGCTATCGCGCGCCGATTTCGCCGGTTGGCGCTCGAGATGGGCGGCGTCATGATCAAGCTGGGGCAGTTCCTCAGCGTCCGGGTCGACGTGCTGCCGGCCGCCGTAACAGCAGAGTTGGCCGGCCTGCAGGATGAAGTGCCGGCCGAGAGCCTGGCCGACATTCTGGCCATCGTCGAGGCGGAATTTGGCCGTCCCGCCGACCAGGTCTTCGATTGGTTCTCGCCGTCGCCTGAGGCCGCCGCCTCGCTCGCCCAGGTTCACCGTGCCCGCCTGCCCGGCAAACAGGAGGTGGTGGTCAAGGTTCAGCGGCCGCGCATCGGCATGCTGGTAGAGACGGACCTGGCCGCGCTACGCCTGGCCGCGCGCTGGCTCAAGTTGTACCGTCCGATCTCGCGGCGCGCCGACCTGGATCGCATGTTTGCCGAGTTCGCAATGACCACGCGGGCTGAGCTCGATTTCGTGGCCGAGGGCAAGAACGCCGAGCATTTTGCGGCCGATTTTGCGGCCGACCGGGGCATCTGCATCGCGCGGGTCTTCTGGGAGTACAGCACGCGCCGCGTTCTGACGCTCGAGAACGTCGCCAGCCTCAAGATATCGGACTTTGCGGCCATCGAAGCGGCCGGCATCAGCCGGGCCGAGGTCGCACGACGTATCTACGATACCTACCTCACGCAGATTTTCGTCAACAACTTCGTGCACGCCGATCCGCACCCCGGCAATCTGTTTGTGCGGCCGCTGCCCTGGCCGGAGGCTGGCGGCTCGCAGACGAGCGGCTCGCAGACGAGCGGCTCGCAGACAGGCGAGGCGGCGGGCGGAGTGGCTCCCGGCGTCCGGCAAGCAGGCGAAACGCCGCCGGACGACCAACCGCCGGCCGGCGCAGGGCAGACTGCCGGCATGGGGCGGCCTTTCGAGCTGATCTTCATCGATTTCGGCATGGTGGCCGTCATCCCGCAGCGTCTGCGCGCTGCCCTGCGTGAGTACATCATCGGCCTGGGGCTGCAGGACGGGCACCGGATCGTGCAAGCCTACGTCGACGCCGGGATACTGCTGCCGGGTGCGGACTTGAGAGCGCTCGAGGAGTTACACGACGTGCTGTTCCGGGGGCTGGCCGGGGTGCGCATGGGGCAACTGGCGGAGGTGGCCTTCGCGCAGGCCGAGGTTATGATGCACCAGTACCGCGAGCTGATCTATGAGATGCCCGTGCAGTTCCCGACTGACGTGCTGTTCGTGGGGCGAGCAGCGGGGATTCTCTCGGGGCTGGCGACCAGCCTGGACCCTGACTTCGACCCGTGGTCGGCGACAATCCCCTTCGCCGAGAAGCTGGCGGCCAGCGAGGCCTCATTTGACCTGCGGGCGGGTCTGGGTGAGTTGGGAAACCTGGCCCGGCTGGCACTGCAGCTGCCGGAGCGCGTGGACCGGGTGATCCGCAAGGCTGAGCGCGGTGAGCTGAGCACCCAGACCGTGCTGGCGCCTGAGACGGCCCGCACGCTGCGGCGGCTCGAACGGGGCGTGGATCGGCTCGCCTGGTCTCTGGTGGCAGTCGGGCTCCTGCTGGCCGGCGTGCTGCTGCGCACCCAGGCTGGGCCGGGCGGCTTGGGCGACTGGTTGTTGGCCGGTGCGGGCCTCAGCTTCATATGGAGCCTGACCCGGCGCTGACGTCCGTCGGTGTCGCACCGGCGCGCCGGGCAGGGATTATTGCCTGGTGGGGAGCGCCGCCCCGGCCGGGCTGCCGCTCTTTGCACGCTTGAGGAGGAAACGCATGAAGACGGTTCTTTGCTATGGTGACTCGAATACCTGGGGCTACAACCCTGAAGCCCAGGACCGGTACCCGCTCGAGGAGCGCTGGGTGACGGTGTTGGCGCGCACGCTGGGGCCAGACTACCTGGTCATCCCCGAGGGCCTGAACGGGCGCACGACGGTCTGGCCCGATCCGGTCGAGGGCGAGTACAAGAGCGGCAAGAGCTATCTGATCCCTTGCCTGGAGTCGCATCAGCCGCTTGACCTGGTGGTGCTGATGCTAGGGACCAACGATCTGAAGCACCGCTTCGGTCTCTCGGCGTCGGACATCGCGGGCAGTGCCGGCACCTTGGTAGAAATGATCCAGGCCAGCGCATTCGGACTGGATGGAGGGGCTCCCGGGGTGCTGCTGATCGCCCCACCGCCGACCTGTGTGGCCGGCACACGCTTTGCCGACATGTTTGCCGGCGCGGACGAGAAGTCGGTTGAACTGGGAAAGCACTGCAGCCTGGTGGCACAGGAACACGGCTGCGCCTTCCTGGACGCGGGGCAGGTGATCCAGTCCGGCCGCCTGGACGGTATCCACTTCTCTGCCGACGCCCTACCCGTGCTCGGGAGGGCGGTCGCGGCGGCGGTGGAGCAGGCGTTATCGGTGGACTGAGCCGGGGGAGCGAGGGTGCGGGGTCCTATGGTGCATTGGGCCCCCTCACTCCTTCTGGTGGGTGGCCTCGACCGAGATGGCGATCCCGCCGCGCACGCGAAAGTCCCCGACCACCCGGCAGTAGTGCGGGTCCAGGGCGGCCACCAGGTCTTCCAGGATCTGGTTGGTGACGTGCTCGTGGAAGGTGCCCTCATTGCGGAACGACCACAGGTACAACTTGAGCGACTTCGACTCCAGGACGCGCTGATCGGGGACATAACGAATCGTGATGGTCGCGAAGTCGGGCTGGCCCGTCATCGGGCAGACGCAGGTGAACTCCTCGCAGACGAGTGTCACGGTGTAGCGGCGGCCCGGATGCTGATTCGGGAACGTCTCCAGCCGGCGGACGGGCTGCCGCACCTCACGCCCCAGCAGGGTCAGGCCCTGGGTGATGTCTCGTGCTTCCTGGTTGTCGTTTTCGGTCATCTCTTGCCTTTATTCGCTCAGCCTGAACGGGCTGAAGTTGGTATGAGTGTCGAAGTGGTCCTCGTCCTCGACCCGCTTCAGAAAGTTGACCACGGCGTAGGTCAGCGGCGTCGCCGCCACTTCGTAGCCTGACTTGAACAGCCATTGGGTGATGATCAGGCGCAGCATCTGGTCTTGCGGCACGCTGCCCAGGAAGGCAAGGCTGATGAAGACCAGAGAGTCCGCGCCTTCGCCGATGAGGGTTGAGGCGATGGTGCGCGTCCAGAGCCAGCGGCCGCGCGTGGCGATCTTCAGCTTGGCCAGCGCGAGCGAGTTCAGGAACTCTCCTACCAGGTAGGCGGCGAACGACGCCGCGAGCAGACGCCAGGTGTAGCCCAGGATCTGATCGTAAGCGGACTGGCCGGTCCAGAAGGTCGCTGCCGGCAGCATGCCGGCGATCCAGATGGCGACGACCGCCAGCAGGTTGCAGCCAAAGCCGACCCAGATCACCTGCCGGGCGCGCGCGTAGCCGTACACTTCGGTGAGGATGTCGCCGAAAATGTAGCTAACCGGAAAGATCACCACTGCCGCCGGGACGATAATGCCGAAAATGTCAACCAGTTTGACGGCGATGATATTGGCGATCACCAGGCAAGTGGTGAAGATGGCAGTAACCAGGTTCAGATAACGAAAATCGCTGCGCATGCAGAGAGTATACACACGACACCTCTCTGGCTGCAAAAGAGAATGGTCACGATCTTGGTGTATAATCTCCCGGGCAAGGTGGTCCTGACTGCGATTGGGGAGAGCGCGATGAAGACCTATCACACCGGTGGGGCCGACCTGCACGCGCCGGCCGGCAAGACTCTGGCGGCCGAGAGGCCCGCGCCGTGACCTCCGACACGCTCCGGAGATCATTCCGCCCGTCGCCGGCCCAGATTGCTGCCGCCGCCGGCCGGCGCGTGCCCGACATCATCGCGCCCGGCCTGCGCGTGTTGTTTTGCGGCATCAATCCGTCGCTCTATTCGGCCGCAGTCGGCCACCATTTCGGCCGGCCGGGCAACCGATTCTGGCCGGCGCTCCATCGGGCGGGTTTCACCGAGCGGCTGTTCTCTCCCTTCGAGGATCGCTTGCTGCTCGAGCGAGGCTGCGGGGTCACCAACCTGGTCGAGCGGGCGACGACCGCGGCGGCCGAGCTGGCACCACAGGAGCTCCTCGAAGGCCGGCGACGGCTGGAAGCGACGCGTGTTGACCTACGGCCCACGCGTGTTAGCGGTGCTCGGCGTAGGCGCGTACCGCGGCGCCTTCGTCCGGCGCGGCGCAGCGTTGGGGCGCCAGGCCGAGCAGATCGGAGCGACGGCGGTCTGGCTGCTGCCCAATCCGAGCGGACTGAACGCGCACTATCAACTGGACGAGCTGACCCGGCTGTTCCGGGAGCTGCTGGTATTCTCTTTCGAGCCAGGTGAACAGGAATGAAGAATAAGGATTCGCGTCACAGCCAAATCGAGCACAGCCTTCAGGTCCTGGTGGCGAACCAGGCGGCGAGCGGGGCCTTCCTTGCCACGCCGTTCATGCCCGACTACCACTATTGCTGGTTTCGCGACGGCGCCTATGTCGCGCATGCGCTCGACCTGGCCGGAAAGCACGACGAAGCGCATCGCTTTCATGCCTGGTCAGCGCACGTGATCGAGGGGCACGCGGGGCGGGTCGAGCGCGCCGAGGAGCTGGTGCGGGCCGGCAAGCCGATCGACGAGGCGGCGACGCTGCACACGCGCTATACGGTCGAGGGGCAGGCGGGGAAGCAGGCCTGGGCGAACTTCCAGCTCGACGGCTTTGGCACCTGGCTGTGGGCGGTGGAAAGCCACCTCCGGGCGCAGCCAGGCGAGCCTCCCGGTCGCCTGGCGCGCGGGAGTCGAGCTGGCGGCGCGCTACCTGGCGGCCTTGTGGCGAGAGCCGAACTTCGACCTCTGGGAGGAGTACGGCGATCACCGGCATGGCTACACCCAGGCTACGATCTACGGTGGGCTGATGGCTGCCGCCCGGCTGCTGGATCGGCCGGACTGGGCGGACGTGGCTGGGCAGGTACAGGCCGAGCTGCTCGCCTCGGCTGCGCACTACGGGCATTTCACGAAGTTCCTGACCGATCTCCCGGCCGAGCCCGGACCGGCGGTGAAAGCAGAGAAGGCGAGGGAGGATCGCAGTGGTGGTCCGGCCGCGCATGAGCAGACCCCGCCAGCCGAAGCGCAGGCGCGCGCGGTCGACGGCGCGCTGATCGCCCTCGCGCTGCCGTACGGGGTCGTGCCTGTAAGCGACCCCGCCTACCGGCGCACGGTCGAGCTGATCGAGCGTGAGCTGCAGCCTGGCAGGGGCGGGGTCCAACGCTACGCTTGGGACACCTACTATGGTGGCGGGGAATGGGTCCTGCTCGCCGCCTGGCTGGGCTGGTATCACGTGGCAGCCGCCGCGGCGAGCGTGGAGGCGGAGGCGGGTGAAGGCGCCGAGCCGCACGGCCGCGCGGCCGCGGAAGAGGTGCTGAGGTGGATCGAGGGCTCCGCCGACGACCGGGGCGACCTGCCCGAACAGGTGCCACAAAACCTGATCGCGCCCCAGCTCTACCAGCCATGGGTCGACAAGCGCGGCCCGATCGCCCGGCCCTTGCTGTGGTCACACGCCCAGTACCTCATACTGTGCGCCGCGCTGGGGGAACTGAGCAAGTAGTCAGCAGCTGTGTGCGACGGCTGACGTGGTCCTGGACCGCCGGGGACCGAGGTCGTGAAAACCCTGGGTGGTTCCGTCGTACCGAAACAGAACGTAACATAGCGCGACGTTTTTTGGGCCGATTGAGGGCCACCCGCGGCAATGCGCCCGGGCTCGAGACAGGTGGTAAGATCTACCGGCCGGGATCAGGCGGGGCACAGGGCGGCAGGGCGCCACACCTGGGGATGCGGGCGCTTCGCCATTTATGCCACCCAAAATGGCCAGTTCTAGGGGGTCACTTCAGTCACTTCACACCCTCCCAGATTAGTGGCTCTGATGGCACGAACGGCACAATGGCGGGGGCCAGAGACTGCGGGGGGCGAGCGGCGTCCGGCTGCAAGCCGGACCCCTCATGGAAGCCCGCAGGCTCATGGGGGGATGTGCGGGTTCGGGATTGCGCGTGCCTCCAGGCGGGCCAGGATCTCAGCTTCACGTGGTTTTGTCGTTCAAGGTGGGGATGCTGAGTACGTAGCGGCCGGCTGTGTGCGACGGCTGACGTGGTTCTGGACCGCCGGGGACTGAGATCGGGAAAACCCTGGGAGGTTCCGTCGTACCGAAACATAACGCAGCATAGTGCGAGGTTTTTGGGGGCGGTCGAGTGCCACCCGAGGCAATGCGCCCCGGGCTCGAGGCAGGTGGTAAGATCTACCGGCCGGGATCAGGGCGAGAGACGGCGGGGGGCGAGCGGCGTCCGGCAGGATGCCGGACCTACCCGGACGGGCGGGGCGAGAGACGGCGGGGGGCGAGCGGCGGTGGGCTGCAAACCGGACCCCTCATGGAAGCCCGCAGGCTCATGCGGGGGATGTGCGGGTCGGGGCTGCGCGTGCCTCAGGGCGGGTCAGAATTTCGGCTTCACGTTGTTGTTTGTCGTTCAAGGTGATTGTCGCCATGCCTCAAGTATGCGGCCATTTTCCCAGAGCAACAACAGACAGCCGCGCGCTCTCCCGCAATTCTCGTGAAAAGGTATCATTTGCTAAGTTGGCGCCAAGCTACGTTGACGCAGGAGGTAGAAGCCGGCTCGGCCATACAGGGTTCGTTTGATCAGCTTGAGGCGGTTCACCTGCCCTTCGGTCTGGCCATTGGTCCAAAGGAGGGCGATGCCAGCGGTTACGGCGGCAAGACCGTTCTGCAGACCCTTGGCAAAGCTCTCAAGTTCCGCAGTGCTGCTGCCAAGTGCTCGCTCAATCCACGTAAACAAGCGGTTTGAGCCATGTTCATGCACCAGTCTGATGAAGTCCTGCGCCAGAGCGTAGGCTATGCTGATCTGCGGGGCGACGCTCTGCATTTGGTCCAGGGCGACCCTTTCCTCCTCCGTCAGGTCCAGAGGTGGTTGCACTAACAACCAGACAGCCTGGGGGGGGGCGACAAACGGTCGAGCTGCCGGAGGTGGTCCGGGCCGACAAGGTGCCTAACAACCAGACAGCCTGGGGGGGGCGACAAACGGCGCACGACGGGCGGTCGTGTCTTGGGTACTGGGCTTGCTGACGCTGCGCTGCAGCCAGCATGCTGCTCCGGCTCGTGCCGGCGACGCTCGGCGACCCAACAAGATACGGAGGGACGCGAACCAGTGTAGCCCCGACCAGTGATCTCACGGTAGAGCTGCAGACCGTTGTGACAGCCGGCCCGCCAGCGGTCGATCAAGTAGGGCTGAAAGCGATCCAGGATACTGGGCATCCGGCGGCGTTGAGCGCTTCCTGGGAATGCGCCATGGTTCACGTAAAGACGCACGGTTTTGCGACCGTCGCCCAACTGTTGAGCGATCTCGCGCAGGCTCACCCGCTGTTGATGCAATTCAATCACCTGCTGATACCGTGCCAGGCGTCGCGCTCGGCGTTCCTGGGCCATCCGTTCTTCCTGCGTCAGCTTGGCCGGAAGAGTAGCCTCCGGCGATTCGGAGCGGTCAGAGTCGCTGCCATCTGGCGACACGGCCAGCAGTGGGTTGTTGGAGGGCAGGAGATCGCCGGCGCATGGCACGCTAGCGCAGTTCACGGCCGCAGCGATTGATGGGTACAGGCTAGCAACGGCTCGGGGACAGTGAATGGATCCCGGGCGATGGGGTGATTGGGCGCAAGCTGACGAGTAAACAAAGAGACGCCGCCCTCGGGCAGCCTCCGTCTCATCCAAATCCAAGAGAGCGACCAAGCTCAGCGACCTACTCCTTGCCCGACTGTTCCTCCACTGGCAAAAATCGCACTTCCAGTCGCGATCCAAGGGCAGCAGCGACCTTGCGAAGGAATGTGACGGTGGGTGTGGAAGCGCCGCTCTCCAGGCGCGCGATGCTCGGCTGCCTGGTGCCTACCAGCTCGGCAAGCTGCTCCTGCGTGAGCCCTCGCATGATCCGCAACCGCGCCACCTGGTAGGCCGGCTCCAGCTCGGCCAGTGCCGCCACGAACTCCGGATCGCGCATCTGCTCCGCTTCCCACTCCTCCAGCGGCATCAATCGCCTCACCATCTCATTCCTCCAGAATCTCGGCCATGCGCTTTTCCGCAAGGGCTATCTCGCGCGCCGGCGCCTTCTGACCGGACTTTCGATAGCCGTGAAGCATCACGAACCTCCGGCCCACGTGAGCACAGTAAAAGATTCGATTCGGACCCGGCCGCAGCTCCCACAGCTTGGGGTGCCCGCTAACATGCCGGGCATGCGGCATCCCAAGCAAGGTGCCGAACTCAAGCAGCAACCGGAAGGCATTCTCTGCCTCCGCGCGCTCATGGGCGGTCAAGCCGTTCAGAAACTCGACAACGGGGCTTCGCCCACGCAGGTCAACGTAGAATATGATGCGCCATTGCGCTCGTTCCTCTGGCACGCCTCACGCTCCAAGTATAACAATTTTGGTATGTTTTGTCAAGGGGTTTGGATGCTCTTTGCCCGAATGCGTGCCGACGGAGGACGAAGGCTACCAAGCCTGCAGTAAGGCCTCCAGCTGGCTCTGGCCGTCCAACACACGGCTGCACGACTCCCAGTCCACCGGCTCGATCCGGTCATAACGCAGCTCGAACGGGGTAGCGGCAGGCACTGCGTTGATGAGCTCGAGGGCCTTCACTTCCTCCCGCTGCGCCACGTGGACCCACACATCCTCCAGTACGTCGGGGAGCTGCCCGAACATATCCGTGATCGCTCGAAAGCGTGCGGACAACAGCTCGTGTACGCGATCTTCGACCGAGTCCCGGTATCGCATGTTGTACACGGTAAACTTCGTCCCGTACCTGTCCGATCCTCTGTATGCGGCCCTTGCGCTGCTGGAGCCGCGTCGGGTTCCACGGTAGGTCAATGTTGATGAGGCTCCCGATCTTTTGCAGGTTCAGTCCTTCCCAGGCCGCGTCCGTGCCGATGACTAGCCGGATATTCTCGTCCTTGACCCCTTTTTGGATGGTCTCGCGCGGCACCCTTTCCCACTCGCCCGCCCGCAGCATCCCCGACGCGTTCGACCCGGCGTACAGCGCCACCGGTTCGTCGGGCAGTAACTCCGAGAGCTGGCGCGCAAACCAACGTGCGGTATCGTAGTACTGCGAGAAAAGGATGCATCCGAGAACTAGCCACGGTCCTGTGTCTTCCACGCCGTGCAGCAGAATCTCGCGCGCCTGCTGGAGCTTTGGATCCACCTGTCCTCCCTCGCGCAGCAGCGCGCGAAACCGTTCCAGGTGTTCCTGCTCCGCCTCCGAAAGCGGCTGCAGCGCCGAAAGTGCTGTCGCTTCGAGATCCTCGTCTTCTTCTTCCGTCAGGTCCTCGCCCCCACCCAGCATTCTCATAGCCGTTCGGCGGCCGGCCTCCATGCTGCTGCCTACCCTGCGCAACAGCGTCGTTCGCAAGAACGCCGCACGCATCCCGGGCCGCTTCTTCAGTTCGTCACAAAAAGCTTCTGCCTCACCGTACGCGTCTCGAAGGAAGGTCGGAAGGGTCAGAGCATCCGTTTCCCCGTCCCCGAACAAACGCACTCGCACGGGCTTGAGGTAAGGCTCGTGGGTTTGGGGGTCGATCGTGTTCTCGAGGAATGCGCGCGTTCGCCTGACGATGTGACGGATATAGGGGTTGTGGCGTTCAAAGAACACGCGCGACAGATCGCGCAGCCGCGCACGGTCGGGCGGGCGCAGTTGATCGAGCGTCTCCGCGCCGACGAGCGACAGGTCATCCCCGGCGTTGAGCTGCCAGAGCAACATATTGAAGGCCCGATCTTCCCACCGCGGGGGTAGAGGGTCGCGCATCCACTCCCACACGTCTGCAACCTCGGCCGGCGGAGGCTGTCGACGAAGCACGTAGTCCAGCCCGGCGCGCGGCCGGCGCACCCAGTTGCTATAACGGGAACCGAATACAGTGCCGTTCTTCGTATTGAGGGCCAAGAGCAGGTCCCAGGCCTCGATCGGGTCAAGCTGCACCGGGGTAGCGGTTCCCAGCAGCAGGCTACGCGTGCGCCATGCGACATCGTTGAGGAAGCTCAGTAACTCATTCGGCTCTGCCGGCTCGTTGCGATGGGTCGGACCGAGGTTGCTCCGGCGCGCTCGATGGGCTTCATCGAGGATGACGCACTCGTACTCGAGCGCCATCAGCGCCGCCCTCGCCTCCGGGGAGCGATTGGCGAGTCCCGTCGAAACGGTCCCTACTCGCCGAGGACAGTGGCGCAACCCTTCGGGGCCGCCCGCCGGATGCTGTACCTCTTGCTCATCTTCCCAGCCGTCGCCTGTCCACACCGCAGAGGGCAGTTGCAGCAGCTGCCAGATCTCATCGCGCCACTGCTTGAGCAGTGTCTTCGGGGCGAGTATCAGCACGCGTCCCCCACCCCACAGGGCCATCAGTTTTGCCGCCAGCGCCAGTTGGACCGTTTTCCCCAGCCCGACGTCATCCGCCAGCAGCAGGCGAGCGCCGCTGCGCTGGTGCAGGTCAAAGGCCAGCCGCACGAAGTATTTCTGATGGGCCCAGAGCCCGTCAGCGCGCTGGTATACGGGCAGTTCGATCGCGACCGCCGCGGGATCGGCTTCCTCGCGCTCTTTCCAGAGGTCAACATCCTCGATGACCACACGCTGGACCACGCGCTGCACGTCCGTGACGATAGCATCCGCCAGTTCGTGCGCCGCCAGGTCTCGCCACAGGGCATCGAACTCCTCCTGGACCCAGTCGATCCCTTCCTGGCTCTCGTCGGCCCACACGATCTCGTAGTTCTGCTCCCACGCCCGCCGCGACTCGTTGGCGCTGCCCATGAAGGCGACACGCCTGCCGTCCCTGCGCGTGATCACCCCGGCTTTTCCGTGTATCAGCCCAAAACGTTCGTTGGGCAAGACGCGCACGTGCATCCGGCCGCTGCTCAGGAACTGGTACAGCCTCTCCAGACGGTGGCGGAACTCAGGAGGGATGTTCGCCGGCAGGCGGGCTCGCCATTCCTGGTACATGGCGCGCCGCGCGGCGCGGGCCGTTAGCACGTCAAGTGGGGTCAGTTCGGAGTTGCAGATGATCCGGACGCTGGTGCCTGGCGCCATGCTTTCCAGCGCCTCGCCCGCCACCTCAATGATCGACGAGTTGAAGTAGCCGGCAATGCGGTCGTAGGCCATCGCCCCGTTGAGCAGGTCCGGCAGGAAGCCTTTTAGCGTCGCGCAGCGCGAGGAGTAGCGAGTAATCATCTCACACGCCGGCGTTTTCCAGGCTGCCCAGCAGCAGGCGGGCCGCCTGGGTATCGGTCTGCCAGTGCGGCAGGCTGTCCGACTCACGCACGATAAAACGGAGCATCTCGAGCAGTCGCAGGCGGAAATTCCAGATGTTGGTCAGTTCCTGCCGCAGGTACTCGCGCGCCGTGCGCGGATCGTGCTCGGGGTCCCGGCTTACCTGGTAGATCGCAAACAGCAGGTGGCGCAGCAGGCTGCCCCCAAACCCGGCGGTTCCCACCGGCCGCAGCTCTCGGCTCCCTAGCTCTGTCGGCGTCTTCAGCCGGGCCTGGTTGGCCGCCCGGCTCGCCAGCAGGGCGCGATAATCTCCGGCGCCGTAGCCTCGCGCCAGCTCCTGGTACACGCCCTCGCGCATCTCGCCGCTGACCTCAACCTGGATGTCCTTGATGTAGAGCCGCTCATCCGGTTCCAGGCTGCGCCAGACCGCCGGGTCCAGCCCCTTCGGCACCATCGAATTTGTCGCGGCCTTGAGCGCCTGGGCCAACAGCGACTCGAGTGGCGAATCGCTCTTCTCGGCCCGCGTCTGGCGCAGTTCCTTGGCCACGTCGATATCGCCGATCGTCCGGTAGCTCGTTAGCACGCGCAGCACCGCCGCTTACGCGGCAAGTTGGTAATCGGCGTCCCCAAAGTCCGGGTCATTCTTGTCATCCACGTCCAGCATCGCCCGGATCTGGTGATCGACCTCGGCCTGAATCTCGGGGTGCACGTCGACCAGGTCGGCCTGTTCCTGGCTCTGCCGCTTGCGCAGCACCAGGATCACGGTGCCCTGCACGTAGTTGCCGGCTCGGATGGCGCTGGCGCCGGTTTCGGTCCGGATGGTCCAGGCCGCGGTGACGTGCAAGTCTGCTGCCCAGAGCACGACCGCGAGGTCTGCCCAGACGCGCAAATCCTGCGACACGAACATCACCACCTGGTAGCCGTCATCGGACATCTGCTCGGCCAGCCGCTTGTAGCACTCGCCCAAGGCCAGCCGGAATGTTTCCCCTTCGCCTTTGACCGCCAGCGCGCGCTTGCTGTCGCTGTACCAGCCCGGGAACAGCGCCGGCAGCCGCTTGTCGTACCAGGCGAGGAAGAACTCCGACAGCTCGTCATAGACGATGGTATCCCCATAGCCGGGGTCGGTGATCCAGATATCGCACTGCCAGTCGACCGAGCGTGCGTCACTTACATGAACTTCTGGCAGAGACGCCGACGGATATACGTCTCGCCGACCCATGATAGCGCCGTCGAGCATGCTGAGCGGGCGACAGCTATAGTTGAGGAGTGTATTGAGGGCCTGGTTATAGAAGGTCTGTACGCTCTTGTCGTTATTACCCTGCCAACGACAGAGCCGGCTGTTCTGATCGGCAAGCCACCCAGAGGCGAGCAGGAGAGCGGCTCGCCCCATCTCGTCGAACCCAAGGCCCTCCGCGTACTCGGCAAGCAGGCCCCCGAGGAGGAGCTGGCGCGGCGTAAAGAGGTGGTGCCAGTGCGTCCACCCGCGCGTCCGGATCGGTTCAGTCGTTTTTAGACCCGGTTCTATACGCCGGCTGGGGATAAATCCGCGCTCCTGCCACCGCGCAAAGCGTTCTTGCAGCAGCGCCAGTACCTTGCGCTCGCGCGCAAGGTCGCCTTCCGACGGCGCGCGGTAGTGGCGCTTGCGCTCCACGCGGCCGTCGGGATGGACGATCGTTTCCGCCCACCGCACGCAGTAGAGCCGTTCCTGGAACACGTCTTCGGCGCGCGGCACGATGTCTTCTGCCTCCCAGGGGCGCAATCCTTTCCGCCCACGCAGCTGCTCGACACTGGTCACCTGGCGCTCGCCGGACTGCAGCCAGTGGCCTTTCACGGTCGACGGGGCAGCGCACGCCGTCGCTCCAGGTGCCCTCAAGCTCGGCCTGCTTTATCTCTTCGGGCTTAGCGTTTCCCACGATCTCGATGTCGAAGCGCCTGGCGACCGGGTCTGGCACGAGTTCGGGCGATCACCCGCTGTGCCCGCCGGGCAATCACCCAACTGGGCGCCAGCGGCACCTTCCAGCCGGTGGCCGGGTCTATCGTCTCGCAGCAGTACAGGTAGGCGTCGGCCACCCACCCTTGCTCATTCCGCTCGATACCCCATTCGTCGATCTGCTCCTTCAGCGCCCGGTACACGCTTTGCTGCGCCTCAAAGGCCCGTTGGGCAATTTCGGGCTCCGCGCCCACGATCTCCAGCGCCCCCACGTCGATGCGCAAATCTGCATAGTGCGCTTCTTTTGCTACCGTCAGAGCGACGCCGCCCAGTGTCGCCTTATGTTTCTCGGCTACGGTCAGGAATCCGAAAGATTCGGCAGTTGAATCAAGTGCGATGCGGCGCCGCCATTGAGCTAGCTTTCGCGGGTCAACGGTCTGGCCGCCGCCCCGCTGTCCCTGCGGCGCCTCTATCCGCAGGACATTCGACCGGATCTCGCCCTCGCTCGCCTCCGCAAGAATCACCCTCGTCCCTGGCGCTACGTCGAAGGGCTCCTCGTACTGCTGCCCCGAGCGGGCCGGGCTTGAGCCGTCCAGCGTATACCGTATTATACCGCGGGGAACCGCCTGAAGTTGGCAACACGGCTGCCCTTTCCGCTCAAACAATCTGTACCGTACCTCGATCGTGTTGTGCCACGTGACGGGATCGCCCGTCTTATGTTCGCCGCTGCTGTCGACCGCCAGGAAAGATAGCTCGAGGGCTAGCGCCGTAAACTCGCGCGTTTCGAGCGGAGACGACGACGTCGTCGCTGGCCCGGTATCGCTCATGTAGACTGTGTCGCCGTGGAGCGGTCGGACCCGCAGGGTAGCCGACCCGGTCGCCGGATCACGACGCAACTGCTGCACCGACACGGATGTCTTGTCCTTGGGAAACGGTCCCCGCTGGATGTATCCTCCCCCAAGATCGCGCCAGATCCCGCGCCTGATGAGTTCATCGCGCAGATCTTCAAGCGCGGTCGGATGGTGCCAGACCCATGAGGCGTCGGTAGCCGCGCGACGCTTGATATCGCCCCAGTTCACTTCTCGTGCCTCCGAGGCCACAACTTGTTTTCGACTGGAAAGCTTCCCGGCAGGCCATGTAGAAACTCGACTGGTCGCGCGTCTTGATCCCTGTTGCCTCGATATGTTGGGGATCGTCCTCTCGCACGCCTTGCTTGGCAAATTCGCCCAGGATCAGGTCGATCGCGTGCAGATAGGCGGCCCGCAGGAGCACGCGGTCGTACGGAGCCTGCTCGCTCGTCAGGAAGAGCACCCGGTTCTTGTACTGCTGGTGGTCGTAGAAATCGCGCACCTCTTGCAGCCCCGTTGCGGAGGGGCGGAAGATAACCAGTGTGACCTTGTCCTGGCTCAACTGCACCTCGTCCAGTGCAGGAATCTCTCGCACTTCCTGGTAGCAAGCCCCCAGCTTGGGCTTGAACATTGCCTTGAGTTGCGTACGCAGTTCTGTCTCGCGCGCTTCCTTGACCAGATGTCCGGCGTAGTTCTCGTGCTTCGCATTCAGATTCTCGACATTCTTGAACAGCAAGGCGCCATGTGCAGTCGTGTGCAGGTACCAGGCCCGCGCTTGCAGCTCGTCGATCGCTGCCCGGATGCCGTCGAGCTGCCGCCCCGGCGCGGCGAGATATTGGACAATTTCTGAGCGCGTCAATCCCAGGGTGGGGCTGACCGCTTGCGACAGCGAAGACAGGAATATCAGCTTCGCCGCGTCCTGCGCGTCGCTCCGTCCCGCGCCGTCGATCTCCTCGGCCACTGCATCGCCCGCCTCGGTCGCAATGTCATGGGCCAGCGGCGCCTCCAGCGAGGAATTGATCTGTCGCAGCTCGCTCATCATCGCCGGTTGGCGGAAGTCCAGGTCCTGTGCCCCGATCAAGTGTAGCTGCTGTGCCCGGCCTGTATTCCAGAGGCGCTCGACCGCTACCCGCATAATCCGAATTAGCGCGCGCGTCTGTTGAAAACCTGGGTTCTCCTTGAACCGGGCATATAGGTCGCGTATGCCCGGGTGAAATGGATAGGCGTTCCTGATCTCGGCTCCAATGGTCTGCGGGGAAGCGGTGGTCAGGTCCATGAGTTGCGCTTCGCCGACCGTCTCGGCGTAGGCATTGGCCACCTCGGCGATGTCCTCCTGTGCTGGTTCCGGCCATTCGGCCCAGGCGCTGGCCGCCTTGCGCAATGCAGTGCTCAACGTCCTGCGTTATCAGGGCTGGTCCAGCATCCCAGCGGCCACGCGCCGCTACGGCGCTTCGCTGCATCAAGCGTTGCAGCTACTGGGCGTGGGCTCATCTTGACAGTGCCCTGCACCCAGCCGCCTGCGCAGTTGACACACCACCGCGGTGCTACTATAATCCGCAAAAGCCGAAGCTGGCCAATGGCGCCATCCATTCAAACGTTATGGTGAATAAAAGGAGGCAAACGCAGATGTCTGTCAAGAACAAGGCCGTCGTGATCTCTCTATTGGTCACGCTTGTAATTGTGCCGCTGCTCGCCGGATGCGTGACAGCGCCGACCGCGCCTGCGGCCTCGGGCGCGCCGGCCGCGGCGGCGACAAGCGCGCCGGCCAAGGTGGAAATCCAGATGTGGCACCGCTGGAGTGGCGCGACGGGCGATGCCGCGGCAAAGCTTGCGCGTGACTTCGAAGCCACACACCCCGACATCACGGTCAAGGACGTCAGCCAGGCCGGCGAGTACATCGACCTTCTCCAGAAGATGAACGCCGATATGGCGGCGGGAAAGCAACCACCCGACGTGCTCATCGGCGGATACAACTTCCTCAACTACATTGCAGCCGAACTCAAACCGGTGCCCATGGACCAACTGGGCGGTGCCGAGGCTCAGGCGGTGTTCGACCGTTATGATCCATCCGTGCTCAAGCTCGGTGCCGTAAATGGGCAGCAGATAGGCCTGCCCTTCGCTTTGAGCAATATCGTGATGTACTATAACGCGGATCTGTTCAAGGCCGCCGGGCTCGACCCCAACAACCCGCCAAAAACGTGGGACGAGGTCACGGCCCAAGGGATGACGCTCAAAGAGAAGACGGGCAAGTACGCCATCGCCATTCAGAAGGTTGACAACTGGCCGGACCAGGCGCTCATCTTCAGCAACGGTGGCCAACTCCTGAGCGCGGATCAGAAGTGCGTGGCCTTCAACAACCCGCAAGCCGTCGAGGCCTATCAGATGTGGGCTAAGCTGCATTCTGATGGCCTGGCACCCAAGATCACGGACGAGGAAGCCAACGCGAGCTTTACGGCCGGGAACTTGGGCATGTGGATCACGACGATCTTCCGTTTGGGCACCTTCAGATCGCAAACCACGTTCGACCTGGGAGTGGCGCCCTTGCCGGCGTTTGACGGGAAACCGACTGCGCTGCCCGGTGGCGGTGCGGCCATCATGGTTTTCGCCAAGGATCCTGCCAAGCAGAAAGCGGCCTGGGAACTGGCAAAATACCTGACTTCACAGGAAGCCATGGCTAGCTGGACCAAGACCGGCTACCTGAACGTGATCAAAGCCGAGGTCCCGGTGGCCAAGGGCCAGGAAGTCGCCTATGAGCAGCGGGCTCGCGCGGTACCCTGGCTAAGCTGGCCGGGCGGCAGCAAGGGGTTGGAGATCGATCGCAACTTCCTCAGCGAGCGCACGAAGATCATCTACGGGGACGAAGACGCCAAGACGGGTCTCGACAAGGCAGCGGCTGATGCGAATAGTATGCTGACGGGCTGCGCCAAATAGACGACTATCTGTCGGAGCCTGTGCTGCGTAGAACGGCGCTGGCACAGGCTCCGCCATGTCACGGGCAGATCCACGCGTTACGTGAAGGAAGACGGATTCATGGCTGATAGAGCTGATTACCGCGAAGTGTATGCCGTTTCATCCTGGATGCTGGCGGACCGCAGCCTCGACGATGCGCTCAAGGCGATTGCCGCAGCTGGCTTCAAGTGGGTGGAGATTTGGGCCGATCAAACACACCTGGACCCCCGGCTCGGAACGGATGTGGGTCACGTCAAAGCACTGGTAAGAAAACTTGGGCTGCGGGTCCACTCGATCCATACTCCGTTCAACGGCTTGAACATCGGGCTGCCCGATCGCGGCCAGAAGGCTGAATGGCTAAAGGTGATAGGCGCTTCGCTGCAGGCAAGCGCGGAACTGCAATCCGGAGTCGCGGTGGTGCACGTCGCCAGCCACCACCAGGACCTGGCCAGCGAGGAGCTCTACGCAGCCAGCAGAGAGATTACCGGCGAGTTCGTTGCAGAGCTAGGCCGGCAAGCCAGGGGCCTGGGTATCTCATTGGCGCTAGAAAACCTGCTGGGCCGAGCGGAGAGACGGTTTGGTAACTCGCTGCAGGAACTGGCCGCGTTCTTTTCGGCGCCCGATATGGGCTTTTGCCTGGACACCGGCCACGCGGCCGTGAATGGATTTGACGTCTACGCGGAGATCCGGGCCGCCGGCGACCGTCTCCTGTCAATACACGTCGACAGCAACGATGGCAGAACGGACCTGCATTGGCCACCGGACCGCGGCGTCATCGATTGGCCCCAGATCAAACGATGCCTGAGCGAAAACGGCTACCAGGGGCTGTATGTGCTGGAGCTCCACGGCGGCGAGCATGCCGATCTGGTGCTGCAGGCCGCAGCCGAGTTTGCGGCACGCGACGCATAACACGCGAGCAGGGGAAGGGATGTCGAAAGCCAGAACACTGAGTGCACCGCAGGCCGCTTCCAGGGCTCGCCGAAGACTCAAGTTCTCCACGGTCGAGCCCTATCTTTACCTTGCGCCGGCCCTGGCCTTGCTGCTCGTCTTCAAGTATTGGCCGATGGTTTTCAGCCTCGTGCTGAGCATGCTGCATTGGAACTTCGTTAATCCTGTCAAAGAGTTCGTCGGGTTGAGCAACTATGCAGGGTTGCTCGCCCGCGATACCTTCATGATCGCGCTGCGGAATACGCCCATCTATACCGCCGGGCTCTTGCCGTTTTATGTGGTCCTGCCGTTGGCTCTCGCCGTGGTGCTCGCAAACGTTGCGTCCGAGAGGCTGCGGTCGGTATATAAGGCTCTCGTTTTCTCACCCACAGTCCTGTCGTTCGCCATCACATGTATGGTCTGGCTTTGGATGTTCAACCCGATTGATGGCGTCCTGAACCACCTGCTCGCGCTTGTCGGCGTGCATCCTATTTCCTGGCTGAGCGACTCAAAAGTGGCCCTGTGGGCGATCGTACTGGTCTCGGGATGGAAAGCTTTCGGCAACAACCTGGTGCTGTTCTTTGCGGCCCTGGCTGCTGTACCGATCGAGTATGTTGAGGCTGCGCAAATCGACGGAGCGGGTGGGTGGTCGCTCTTCTGGAAAATCAAATGGCCGTTGTTGAGCCCGACCATGTTCTTCGCGCTTACCACCACGGTAATTTACGCCGCAGAGCGGGCTTTCATCCCAATTAACATTTTGACCAAAGGCGGGCCTTACGAGAGCACCACCAACCTGTCCTATGCTATCTATCTTTTCGCGTTCAACTTCTTTGATGCCGGCCTGGCCAGTGCTGCGGCATCCGTGACGTTCATACTGTTTATCATCATTACCGGGCTGGAAATACGGTATCTGGAGCAGTTTGTGCATTATGAAGCGTAAATCTGCGCTCGGGCAACTTCCCTCGAATCTACTGCTGGCCATACTGTGCTTTGTGGTCATCTTTCCGATCATCTGGATGGTTTCCAGCGCCTTCAAAGCCCCCGACGAACTTTTCACCCAGGACATTCGCATCATCCCACACGCGCCGATCCTGAGTAATTTCCTGGTCGCGTGGCGCGATTACGGTGTGCCTCGCTGGCTCTGGAACAGCACAGTGACGTCAGTCTTGATTACCTTAGGTCAGGTCCTGACCAGCCTGCTGGCGGCATATGCGTTCGGGGTCTATACATTCCGTGGTAGGAACCTTCTCTTTGCCGTGTTCCTCGGCTCCATGATCGTGCCGTTTCAGGTCACGATGATCCCCAATTACATACTGGTCAGTCGTACGGGGCTTCTCAACACGTGGTGGGCGGTGATCCTGCCGAACATGGCCAATGCGTTCGGCGTCTTTCTGCTGCGCCAGTACTTTCTGTCGTTTCCGCGCGAGCTGTTTGACGCGGCCAGGCTTGACGGCGCGAACTCGTGGCGGGTCCTGTGGGTTCTCCTGGCGCCGCTTAGCAAGGCGCCGATCTTCGCCCTGTCGGTGCTCTTCTTTCTTGATGCCTGGAACCAGTACTTCTGGCCGCTCCTCGTGCTAACCGAACCGCTGGCCCGCACCATCCCGATCGGCTTGCAGCAATTCCTGGACACCGAGTCGGGGAACCGTTGGGGACCGTTCATGGCGGCCGCGACGATCGCGTCCATCCCGACGCTGGCCGCTTACGTCGCGGCGCAGAAACAGATTATCAGTGCCTTCGTTACCTCCGGCTTCAAGGGGTGAACGGAACTTGAGCCCGCAACTCAGCAATTTGCCTCTTGACAAGCCATTCGCTTCGTGATTTATACAACTTAGTTTCTTCAGCGAATAAAGAAAGTCCATTACTGAACTAAGTCGGTCGTCGATGGGTAGGTGCTTGTCATGCTGCTTCGCTCGGGCAACCGCGACCTGATGCGCGATATCAACCGTCACCTCGTGCTGAACCTGATCAAGAACCGGGGACCGATCTCGCGCACTGAGGTGGCGAGCTGCAGCGGTTTGGCGCAGGGCACGATCACCAACATCACGCGCGACCTGTTGGACGCCGGCCTGGTACGTGAGGTAGCCAACGGGCCCTCGACGGGCGGACGGCGGCCGATCTTGCTGGAGATCGATTCGTCAGGCGGCTACGCCCTGGGGCTAAAACTCACCGCTGAGGCCATCATCCTGGCCCTCACCGACCTGGATGGCAACGTCGTGCGCCATGACCGGGCGTCGATCGGAGATCCCCGCGAGGTTGGAGCGTACCTCGAACACCTGTACCGGGTGGTCAACGACTTCCTGGGCACTCCCGCCGTGCCTGAAGGCCGGCTGATCGGCATCGGCGTCGGCCTGCCCGGCTTCATCGACAACGAGACCGGCGTTTGCCATCACTCGGCCCTTCTCGGCTGGCACGAAGTGCCGCTGCGTGAGATCCTGGAGAACCGCTTCGGCCTGAGCGTTATTCTGGACAACGACGTCAACACGCTGACTCTGTACGAGAGCCTGTTCGGCAGCGGTCGTGGGTTGAACAACTTCCTCGTCGTCACTGTGGGACGCGGCGTGGGCATGGGCGCATACGTCAACGGGCGCATGCTGCGCGGCGGCCGTGGCGGGGCAGGCGAGTTCGGCCACATCCCCATCCAACCCGACGGCCCGGTCTGTAGCTGCGGCAACCGCGGCTGCCTGGAAGTGCTGGTCTCCGATTCGGCCGAGGTCGCCCAGGCGCAGGCGGCTGGGATGCCCGTAGGGACGCCTGAGGATCTGCTGGCGCTGGCGCAGGCCGGCAACCCACGGGCCATCGCCATCTACGGTCAGGCGGCCACCTGGCTTGGCCGCGGGCTGGCGGTGCTGGTCAACATTTTCAACCCCACTTACCTGATCGTCAGCGGCGAGGGTGCGCGCGCCAGCCAGTTCATGCTGCCCTCAATGCGCGAATCGCTGCGGGCCCACGTCTTCAACGGGCTGGCCGAGAGCATGACTCTGTCGGTCGAGCCGCTGGACGATTCCGTGTGGGCGCGCGGCGCGGCCAGCCTGATGCTGAATGAGTTGTTCAGCCCGCCAATCTTTGGCAGCAGCGCCGGGCCTGTCCCTGGCTGAACCGGAGGCAAGGTTCGCTTGCGCTAATTTGGAGCCGCGGCTCGCAGCCAAATCCATCCGTTATCCCGAAGGAGGGAGGCACACAAGAAAGGCAACCGGTTCTTTGCTCTGACGGAATGTCACGCTCGTAGCGTGACGGTCCGGGACCGGGCGAGACGTATTGCGCTGAAAGCGCGCCCTGCGGGGCCTGGCGTCGCCATACGGGGGCCTGGCGTCAGCGCGCCGGCGCCTGGTCGCCGTTTACGAAGCCTGGATGCCGAGCAGGCGGGCCAGTTTCTTGCCGTTGAAGCGGCTGCGGTAGAAATGGGCGCAGCTCACGCCGGTGCGGTAGGCCTCTTCGCTGATCCCCAGCTCGGCGGCGTTGACCGGCCCGCCGACCTGGCGCAGCCAGGCCTCCACTTGCGCCGCCGGCGGAACGGTCGCCGCGATGTGCTGCACGTCGTCCCAGCGCTCGATCACCCGCCGGCGGATCTCATCGAGTTCCGCTTCGGTCATATCGAGGATCTGAGCATGGTTGGCGGCGACCACCGGCCCGAGCGGCCCATAGCAGCGGTGGATCTCCGCGACGTCGGATTGGCGGTCGGGCAGCCGGGCCGCGGTCACTCGCCGCTGCGCCTCGTCCGGGCGGAGCGCGCGCAGCGCGTCGTACACGCGCGCGCTGGCGATGACTCCCACGCCCACCTTTGCGCCGTGCAGGATCGAGTGTTTATGCTCCTGCAGCAGCCTCATCTCCCAGAAGTGCGAAATCTGGTGTTCGTATCCCGAGGCCGGCCGGGTCTCGCCAAAGTCGAGCATACAGAACCCGGACTCGATCAGCCCGGCCATCAGCGCCTCAACCCCATCACACTCGCCACGGGACAACCCATCGATGTGGTTGATGCAGCCCCAGGCGGCCTGGCGCGCGCGCTGGGCGATCTCGACGTCGAAGGGCTCGTCCCAGAGCAGCGCGCCCAGCTGCCAATCCGCCACGGAGGTGAGCTTGGCGATCAGGTCGCCGAAACCAGAGGCTAGCAGCCGGCGCGGTGCGGCGCAGAGCGTGGGCAGGTCGGCGAACACGGCCAGGGGACCCTGCGTGGTGAGGGTGACCTTGGCGCCGTCTACGATCATCGGTGCACCGATCGAGGTGAAGCCGTCGACCGAGGGAGCGGTGGGCAACGAGATGAAACCGGCGCCGGTGCGATGACTCACGAAGCGGGCCACGTCGGTGATGGTGCCGGAACCCACCGGGAGAAAGGTGCGCGGGGCGCCATCCAGCCCGACCAGCACCTGGTAGACGGAGTTGGCGTCAGCGCCGATATCGTCACCCTGCAGAAGGACGGTCAGCACGTCCCAGCCGCGCGCGTGGACGGCGGCCTCGACCCGCTGTCCCAGCGCCCGATAGGTGTTGTCGTCGGCGATGAGGGCGAAACGTGACAGGTCGTTGGCCTCGCAGAAGGCGACGAAGGGGGGGATGGCGTCGGGTCCGATGACGACAGGCAAATGTGTTGGCATGATCTGCTCCGAGAATGATAGTGCCGCGAGCTGAATGGCTAGATCGACATAACTCGACTGCTCATCTGCGTCATCCGATTCTCTCATGTTTTGCTCCAAACGACCAATCCTTCAGACCCTGCCTCGCTGGATCCGCCGCCGGGGGCGACCGGCAGGCCTTTCACGAGGGAATGGGCCAACCCTCCGCACCAGGGTGCCCTGGCGCCCCGCCTTCGCCCAGCGGCCCGCTGCGGGGTCGACTGACTGCGTTCCTGGCCCGCGGCCGGCGGATGGTGGGACCGTCAGCGGCGGCGCTTGCGCAGATAGCCTGCCAGGCCCCGTCCAAAGACGACGGCGCCGATGAGCCCCAGCGCGAGCCACGGCAGCTGGCCAAGCAATTGCAGTAAGGTCGCGATGCGGTCGCTCAGCAGCTCGCCCAAGAGCACGTATTCGACGGTCCACAGGATTTGGCCGGTAACGTCGAAGAGCAAGAAGCGCGGATGCGGGTAAGCGGTCATACCGCTGACGAAATTGAGCGGAGCGCCGACCGGCGTCAGCAGCCAGCGGCTGAGGAAGATCCCGAGGCCGCCCCACTTCATCGATAACGCTTCAGCCTGCTGAATACGGCGTTCGCCGCCGATGCGAGCGGTGATACGGCGGGCCAGCCGCCGGCCTCCGGTCCTACCGATGGCGTAAGCCAGGTTGTCACCCAGGACGGCGCCGCTGCAGGTCAAGCTGAGCACCCACCAGAGGTTCATCTCGCCCAGCCGGACTAGGGCCCCGGCCGCGATCACGACGACAACGCCGGGGATGGGCAGGCCGGCTGAGCCGAGCAGAACCACGCCGAAGAGCACGGGCAAGCCGTAGAGAGAAAACGCCGCCAGAAGTTGGCCGCCGACGGTCACGGGGCGTTCCCGGGCGAGGGCGACGGTACAGGCGATGAGCGGGCCCGCGCGATCGCGTGCTGGAGCTCGACGATCAGGTCTTGCACGGGGCGATCCTCGGCACGGGCGATGTCGGCCAGTGGGCGTCGATCACGCGGCCGGGGCGACAGTCCGAGGGCTTCATACAGGACCGACGACGATACGCGGTAGGAATATGCGATGTACGGCACCGTCATCCAGGGGCGGATGGGCTCGTCCTGGTGCAACTGTCTGGCGACGCGCACGGAACGCGCCGCGAACACGGCAACGAGCGTCACGGACAAGACGAATCCCAGTACGAGGAGCCATTCGTGCCAGTCAACCCTTCGGGTGCTGCTCATGCCCTTGCCACCAGTGTGCGCTACTCTTGCCGTTCATGACCGCTTGGGTAATTATAGCACCCCTTGGGAAACGGAATAGATGGCAAGCGGGGAGGAGTCCGGTCGAGCCGGGGCAGCCTGGCAGGAGCGCGCGACGCGCCACCGGTCCGTAGGCATGCGCCTCTCCGGCCGGTGGCCATAGCCGGCCTCGGGCCGTCTCAGCCGGCGACGTGCAGGACGATGCGGCCCTGGCCGTGCCGGGTCTCGCTCAAGGCGTGCGCCCGAGCGGCGTCGGCCAGCGGGAAGACGTTCACGACCCGGACCTTGATCTGGCCGGAGTCGATCAGCTCGCCCACCTGGCGCAGCACCTGCCCGGTGCGCGCCGGGTCCGACCGGCCGACGCTGACGGCGGTCACGCCGCGCGCCTGCGCTTGCTCAATCGGGGGCTGACCGGCGATGGATACGAGGACACCGCCAGGGCGCAGGACCGCCAACGAACGCTCGGCGACGTCGCCTCCGACCGCATCCAGGACGACGTCGACGTCGCGGACCGATTTCTCGAACGGAGCAGCCTGGTAGTCGACGACCTCTTCGGCGCCCAGCGACCGCACGATGTCGAGGTGCTGCGCCGAAGCCGTGCCGATGGCATGCCCCCCGTGCCAGGCGACAAGTTGCACTGCAAACATGCCGACTCCGCCAGCCGCGCCCTGGATGAGGACGCGCTGGCCGGGCTGGAAATCGGCCGCGTCGAAAAGCGCGCGCCAGGCGGTGTTTGCTCCGACAGGCACTGCCGCAGCCTGATCGAAAGTCAGGCTTGCCGGCTTGGACGCCAGGCTGCTGGCCAAAGAGAGGGCATATTCGGCATTGGTGCCGCTCCCACTGCCGTAGACCGCCTGTCCCTGTTGGAAACCTGTCACACCCGGCCCGATCTCGTCGACGACCCCGGCCAACTCGATCCCAGGGGTGTAGGGGAACTCGATGGGCATGAACTGCTTCATCGCTCCAGCGCGCAGCTTCCAATCCCAGGGGTTGACCCCGGCCGCATAGACGCGCACCAAGACTCGGTCAGGCTTGGGCTCCGGCCGCGGGACTCGCTCCAGGCTGAGCTGTTCGGGGCCCCCATATTCGTGGTAGCGGATCGCTTGCATCGTGTTGTTTTCGTTCATCGCCATCAGCATCGCCCCTCATCTCACCGTCTGCCAGGGGTCGAGCGCGTCGCGCAGCCCGTCGCCGATCAGGTAGACTGCCAGGGTGGTCAGGAAGATGAAGATGCCGGGTGCGACCACGAGCCAGGGCGCCGTCGAGAAGCTGCCCAGCGAGCCTTGCATCATGTTGCCCCAACTCGGCAGCGGCGGCCCGATGCCAACGCCCAGGTAGCTCAGGCCCGCCTCGGCGATGATGGCGCCGGCCACGTTAAAGACGGCCGAGACGATGACAATCGAGGATACGTTCGGCAGCACGTGCTGGTAGATGGTGCGCCAGGTGGTGCAGCCCACTGCCCGGCTGGCAAGGATATATTCGCGCTCGCGGATCCCGAACACCTGGCCGCGGATCAGGCGCGATATGCCCGTCCAGCCAAAGATGCCGATCATGAAGGCCAGCCCTTCCGGCCCCGGCTGAAAGATGCGGGAGATGATGATGAGCAGGAAGAGCAGTGGGATGCTGCCGATGGTCATGATGACGGCGTTGATGATGTCGTCGATCAGGGTGGTGGCGTAATAGCCGCTGAGCAGCCCGGCGACCACTCCCAGCGTCATCGAGATCAGGGCCACGTAGGCACCGATACGCAGGGAGATCCGCCCGCCGAAGATGCCGCGCGTCAGCACGTCCCGCCCGGCTTCGTCTGTGCCGAACCAGTGGCACTTGCCGAAACCATCGGCCAGGCAGGCGCGCATGCCGGCCAACGACTCGCCGACGATGCCGGGCCAGAGCGACCAGGTGCAGCCGTGCCCGCTCTGGCAGGTGTTGGTGAACTCCTGGAAGCGAGGCCAGGACTGGCTCGCCCAGGTGGGTGCCTGGTTGCGGTGGAGGAGATCGGTGCTGGTGGGGCTGAACCCCAGCAGATTCGAGCTCATCCAGGACGCACCGAGCGATAGCACGACGACGAGGAGCAGCAGCCCGCAGGCAGCGAGCGTGATCCGATCATGCGTGAGCTTGTGCCAGACGGCTCCGCCGTAGGTCCGCTCGCCGGCCGACCGGCCCTTGGTGAGGCGCTTGCCCGCCACGTTGCGCGTATCTTCTGCCGCGCTGACGGTATCGTCTGCCACGCTGACGGTATCATCTGCCACGCTGAGGGTCTCTTCTGCCACGCTTACTGCCGCTCCCCGTACTTGACGCGTGGGTCAACCACGCCGTACAGAATGTCCACCATCAACAGGCCCAGGATGCCCAGGAACGCGCTGATGATGAAGATGGCCATCATCACGGGGTAGTCACGGCTGTTGATCGCTTCGATCGCCAGCCGGCCCATGCCCGGCCAGGAAAAGACGATCTCGAACAGCACTGAGCCGGACAGGATCAGCAGGAAGATGCCGCCCAGCCCGGTCACGAAGGGCATCAGTGCGTTGCGCAGAACGTGGCGCAGGATGAGGGCGGTCTGACCCAGCCCCTTGGCTTTCGCGGTCCTGACGTAGTCCTGGTTCAGCACCTCCAGCATCTCAAATCGCAGGATCCGCGAGAAGCCGATCCAGCCACCGATGGCGCTGACGGTGGCGGGCAGGATGAGGTGGTGCAGCCGGTCCGGCAAGGAGCCATCGCCGATGGTCTGCATGCCGCCAAGCGGCACCAACTTGAAGTAGCTGCCCAGCACAATCAGCAGCAGCAGGCCGATCCACCATTCGGGCACCGTGTTCAGCAGCACGGTGCTGACACGGACCACATGATCCGGCCAGCGGCGGACGTTCAGGGCCGAGATGATCCCGAGCGGGACGCCGATGACGATGCTGATGAGCAGGCTCGAGAAGGCCAGCAGGAACGTCGCCGGGATGCGTTGGGCGATCAGGTTGATGACCGGCTCGCCCTGGAAGTGGAAAGAGCGGCCAAAGTCGAGGCGTATGATCCCGTGCGCGCAGCGGCCGGAATCCACCGCGCAGTAACCGCTCTGCCAGTCCTTCAACCAGGGCACGCTCCCAAACCAGTCCTCGCCGGTCATCCAGGAGACATACTGCACGATAACCGGCCGGTCGAGGCCGTTCAGGTGCTTCAGGCGGGCGACGTCGGCAGCCGAACGCCGTGGATCGTTGTCCATGAATTGTAGCGGGCCGCCCGGCGCCATCTGATAGATCGTGAACCCGATCAGGGTCGCGATGAACATCAGGACGATCGATTGGAGCCCGCGTCGAACGATGTAGTGTGCCATGCGCTTCCGATCAGTTGCCGGCGATGTACCAGTCTTCCGAGTTCCAGCCAATGCCGAGCGCAGTGGGCTTGATGCCCAGGATGCGCTTATTCAGGCCGGCCCATGCCTTCGAGTAGAACAGGAAGACGTAGGGCGTGTCTTGGGCGACGATCTTCTGAATCTCCTGATACTTTTGCTTGCGGAACGCCGTATCGTAGGTTGCACCGGCCTGCTTGAACAGGTCTTCGACCGTCGGGTTGATGTAGGCCACCGAGTTAAGGTCAGGGATGCTCTGCTTTGCCCAGATGGTATACATGATGTGCGGCTCGATCGTGGCTTGCCAGCCGCCGATGAACATGTCCCAGTCCGGAGTGTTTGACTGGATGGCCTGGAGGAAGCTGCTCCACTCCAGCGATTGGACGTCCACCTTGATGCCGACCTTGCTCAACTGGTCCTGCACGGTGACCGCGATCAGCTCGCGGGTCTTGCTGGTGTTCGGCCCGTAGACAAGCTTCAGCTCCAACTGTTTACCGTTCTTGTCGAGCAGTTGGCCATTCTGCAAGGTGTAGCCAGACTTGGCGAACTCGGCAGCGGCCGCCTTGGTGTCGTACTTGTAGCAGGGCACGTCCGGGTTGTAGACCCAGGACGTTTCGGGGTAGATCGAGCAGAGCGGCTTGGCCTGCCCCAACATCACCTGGTCGGTGATCAGCTGCTTGTCGATGGCATAGTCGATGCCGTGACGCACGTTGATGTCATTAGTGACGAAGCCCGAGCGCATGTTGAGGCCGATATAGGTCCAGGTGGCGGCGGCCGGCCACCATTCGTAGACGTTGATGTTGGGCAAGGTGCGGGCCTCGGCCAGGTTGTCAGGCGTGATGTCGCCCGTGTCGGTTTCGCCGCTCTTGAGCATCTGGTAGGCGACGTCCTGGTTGGGTACGATCTGGATCGTCTGCTGCGTGATATTGGGCGCGCCATGATACCAGTACTTGTCGTTGGCGACGAAGATCACGTACTGGTCACGCTTCCATTCCTTGAGCTTATATGGACCGGAGACCACGGTGGGGCTGTTGATCTCGGGGTTCTTCTGCGGATCGCTCCAGTCGAGTTTCTCCCAGACGTGCTTCGGCAGAGGCGAGATCAGGCCCGACATCTGCCCCAACGCCGGTGCATAAACCTCCGCGATCTTGATCTGCAGCGTGTAGTCGTCCAACGCCTCGTAAGAGGTTATGAAGTCAAGCTGCGAGAGATAGGGGAAGCCGTGGTTCGGGTCCTTGACCTGGTCGTAGGTCCACTTGAAGTCCTGGGCGGTGATCGGCTGGCCGTCGCTCCACTGCATGCCGTGGCGCAGGTGGAAGGTGAAAGTCAGCCCATCCGGCGAGATCGAGTAGCTTTCGGCCATGTTCGGGATGTACTGGAGCGTGTTCTCATCGAGGCGCAGCAGGCCCCCCGTCCAGACCATGGACTGGTACGAGCTGGATGCGGTATCCGTGGTCAGGTAAGGGTGAAAACTGACTGCGTCGGAGGTGGCGACGCTCTTGAACTCGCCTCCGTGGTGGGTGCGTGGGGTCGTGACGTCTTCCGTGCTGGTCACGGTCTTGCCAACGTCCAGTGGGGCCGCATGAGCAGCGCCCGAGGCCTCCACCGTGCTGGTGTACGCCGCCCCTCCCCCCAGGGTCTCCGAGGTAGGAGTCAGCGCGACGGCCGGCGCCTCGGTTGTGGCTGCTTGAGCCGGGGCGCCCGCCGGTGTGGCCTGCGCGGCCACCGGAGCCGGACCACCCGACGGCGCCGCAGGCGCGCAGCCGGCGACGACCAGGACCACGATCGAGATTACGAACGGGAGCCACGCCGACTTGCGTGAGGATTTGCCGAGTGTTGACATCTCTGCCTCCAAACAACTGGGGTGATCACACCATGCCGAATTCTTACCACTTCGCTACCACCTGTCGGTGAGATAGATAGCATCTTTCCCAGATCAGGCTGCATGGGCGCCGGCCGGCGCTCGCGACCCCATCGGCTATCCATGCTCGCCGGTGGTCGTGCTGTCCCGATGCTGATGGCCGTTCTGCGCCTCAACAGGGGCGGGCGCCACCGGTGCCGGCAGTTCGGCGGCCGCCTCTTTTTCGGGCGCCCGCGCGGCTCCGCCGGTCTTCGGCGCGATGACGCGCACGGGGCGTCGCAGCAGGCGGATTTTTACCGTGCCCTTGCCCAACATGGTCCCATCCGCCAGTACTTCCATTTTGGGCGAGCTCTTGATGGTCATCTTCCGCGCCCGGAAGCGCTGGACCTTCTCGTTCTCGGAACGGCCTTCCTCTTTCACTTGCGCAAAATAGGCCAGCAGCTCGGCCTTTGTGAACTCAGGGTACACTGCGATGTCAAGCAGGCCGTCGTCCAGCGAAGCCTCTGGCGCCACCAGAAAATGTGCGCCCATGATGGGCATATTCGAGACCGTCACGAGCATGGTCTTCAGCCTGATGTTGCTGCCGTTGTCGAGCTTGAGGGTGACCTTGGGCGTGGTCGGGTGGTGCAAAACCGTCAGGACGGCATCCTTGACGCCGGACAGGTCCCCCTTGGGGACCTTCTTGACGTCGGGGTACAGTGAGGAAGCGAGGCCGATGGTCACTACCTCGAAGAAGGTGAGCTTTTTGCCTTTCCTGGTCTTTACCAGGCCCACGTCCAATTTGCGGGCCGGACAGGAGGCGATCAGTGCACAGGCGGCTTCGACGTCGGTCGGGATGCCGAGGCTCGTGGCGACGTTGTTCTCTGTACCGCCCGGGATAATGCCAAGACGGGCGCGGGTGCCCGCGATGCCGCGAATGACGGCCCAAATTGTATCGTCGCCCCCCATGGCGATCACCAGATCGTAGCCGTCCTTGACGGCCTGCCTGGCCACGGGTACCGCTTTCTCATTCGGCTTGACCAGAACGACATCCAACTTCAGGCCCTGATCCTGCAGGCAGCGAGTGACTTGCTCGAGCAGCTTGTTGCCCGTCATCCTGCCAGAGCCAGGGTTGGCGATGAGTTTGGCCAGCAGGGCCTTCTTTTTGGACATGCTCACGAATCCTTTGTGGGACCGAGACGGCGCGCCCGGGCGAGACACAGGCGCCCAGACCGGGCCCGGGCAACATGCACCCCGCCGTCGACGCCAGAATAGCCTATCGACGACCTTTCTACTGCAACCGGCAATCCCTTCATGGGCCTTTCACGTACTTGTCGAAGAACGCGATGCTGCGCTGCATCGCGGTGACGAAGTTGGCGGAGAGATTATGGTCGTCCTTTGGGTACATGTAAAGCTCCGCAGGCTTTCCGGCGGCCCGAAGCTCCTGGTAGAGCAGCCGCGAGGCCGCCACCGAGATTTCCGGGTCGGTCAGGCTGTGGTGAAGCTGCAGCGGACCGGAAATGCCGGCCAGATAGCTGTTGGGCGAGATCGAAGCCCAGAACCGAGGGTTCTGGGCGGGGGTGCCGTATTCGGCCGTCAACCGCTGGCGCCAGCCCAGCGGGCCGTCCGGCACGGTCTCGCCGGGAGACCGTGCCGCGTAGGGCGCGGTGCCCAGGGCGAAGACGTCCGGGTAGGGCCCGACTGCGCCCGCCCAGATGACACCGGCCTTAACGGCCTTTGACACTACCATCGCCCGCAGAGTGATGCTTCCGCCCATCGAGTGGCCCCACATGCCGATGCGATCGGGGTCGGCCGCCGGGTAGGCCTGCAGCGAGGCCAGGGCGTTGAGCACGTCGTCGGTGTAGCCCGGCGCGCCGTAGCCGCCGCCGGTCGTCGGCCCCTGCGACCGGCCGTGGCCCCGATAATCAGGCTTGAAGACGATGTAGCCGCTGCTGGCGATGGCCGCCACGTAGGCCACGTAACGCTCGGTGGTGACATACTGGGCGGGCGGGATATAGCCGTGATTGAAGATGATCACCGGCCAGCCGTCGGCCGGCCTGCTGCCGAGCGGGATCGTCATCAGGGCGTAGATCTTGTAACCGTCGGAACGGTACGAGACCACGTACTGGTCGTAGTTAGGGCCAGGCGCCAACGTGCGTTCGAAGGTGATCGCGCTGCCCGGATAGCTTTTTTGGCGCATGACGTTGATCTGGAGCGGGTTTGGGTCCTGCGAGGCAACGAAAGCCGGGGTGGCGGTTGGCGGGGCGGTGGTACGCGGCGTCGCGGAAGATGAGACGGCGCTGAGGGAGGACGTGAGTCCGGGCGCGGTGGCTGCCTGGAAAGCGGCCGGCGTGGCAGGAGTTGCGCCGGGGGGAGCTGCCGCCCCCTGTTGGGTCGCCGGCGCGAGGCGGACAGCCGCCGGCGTTGCTGCCGGTCGGGCGCCTGTGGCGCTGACCCCGGGCCGCGCACCCGTCACGGCCGTTATCGAGCCGGTCATGACGGCCGGCGTGGCGGGATTGAGGCCGCAGCCCGTCAGCAGGGCGGCGGCGAGCAGCAGCACGAATAAGGTGCGCGCCCCTCTCCACAACATTTTCGTTCCGATCACGGCTCGTCCGTGCGCCCCACGTCGCTGCCCCTGCCTGCACATTTGTCGTCAACTGGCCCACGCCGATTATACGTGGAAGCGGCAGGGATAGAGGTTAACGGGTGGTTAACGCTGGCGGCACTCTCACCCGCTACGATGGCCGGGCGGCTTGCCGAGTTCATGCCGCCCGGCCATCGTGGCGCGCGCGTATGAGGCGACTTGCGAGAGGCCAACGCAGCCCTGAGCGCTTCCATGATCGGCTGCCACTCCCTGCGTGCCGCGGCGGCGGCCAGGCACCGCTCCCGCAGGGGCACTATAGGCACAGTGCACTAGAAGCCTCGGTTCAGGCGTAGGCGCTCCGCCGGTCCTGGCGGCGGGCCAGCTCGCTGGCATAATGCCGGCCCAACTGGGAGGCGTTTGCGCTCACCCAGGATGTGAGGGGGGTCGGACCGGCCGGCGGAGCGCCGGGAACGTAGAGCAGGTTTGCCATGAGCCCGACTATTTCGTCGCGCGTGATGAAGACGTCGTGCATCAGCCTGCCGATCGCCCAGCCGGCCGCATAGCCGAGGGCGGGCGGGATCAGCAGGAGCGGTCGCGGCGCGCCGATGAGGACGCCGATCTGCCGCACCAGATCACGGTAGGTGAAGGTCTCGGGCCCGATCGCCTCGATGATTCGATCCTCCCCGGCCGCTCCCTGCGCCACTGCCAGCGCTGCCAGGTCGTCGACGTAGATCGGTTGCAGACGGTACTCGCCGTTCCCGAAGACGCCGAAGACCGGCAGCCGGCGGAGCGCCCAGGCGATGTTGTTGATCAGGATGTCTTCCCGACCAAAAAGCACCGCCGGACGCAGGATCGCGTACGAGAGGCCGGACGAACGCAGGGCCGCCTCGATCCGGGCCTTGCCGCTGAAGTAGGGCAGCGGCGAATCGGCCGATGGATTGGTGATGCTCACCTGGACGACGCGGCGAACCCCGGCGCGCAGCGCACATTCGAACAGCGTCAGGGTGTTGCGCTCCGCTTGCCGGTGCGAGAAGTCGTCGTGGCTGAAGCGCACCCAGTAGGTGTTGTAGAGGGCGGCCGCGCCGCGCAGTGACTCGGCCAGCAGGTCTGGACGATCGAAATTAAACCGGTGAGCCTCGACCTGCCCGGCAAACGGGTTGGCGCGCAGTGGCGAGTTGGTGAGCGTGCGCACGGCGTGCCCGGCTGCGAGCAGGCGCGCTGCGATGTACTTCCCGGAATAGCCGAAGGCTCCGGTCACCACGTGCAGCTCGGAACCTGGCATGCTGCCCTCCGGAGCCGTCACCTTAGCGTCTTCCGTGCCAGGCCTTGCCGAAAGCAGCTCTCTGCGGCCCTTTCGAAAGATGCTTCGCTGGGTTGGCCGGTCGGCCAGGCGTGCGGCAAGCGCCGCTCAGCATGACATGCCGGGTTGGTGACCTCGGGCAGGACGTGCTGCAAGCGCCGCTCAGCTTGACCCCGTGGCGGTTTCTCGCTAGTCGTCGTCGTCCTCGGTCATGCGTTCGATAACCACGGCCAGGGCCAGAATGAGCGCGTCGTCCTCGCCTGGCTCGACTTCCACCGTATAGGTGTCTCTGATGGCGATCCAGCGCTTCGAGACCTCGGCGATGCGCTTTCCGCTGCGTTCCATCCGGTACTCGTGCTGCAGGATGCTGCCCTTGATCTCGATATCCGGCCCGTCCGCCATGTTGGCGACCATCTTGTCACGCAGGGGGGAGAACAGGGCCTTTTTGACCGAAGCCAGTTCGCGCTCGCCCTGGCGGATCGTCATAGTGTGCCTGATCGCCAGCAGCTTGGCCTGGATTTCGTAGAGTTCGCGGCCGTCGGCCGCCTTGAGGATGACGGTCCCTCGGATGCTCAGCGCCTTGCCGTCCACATAGAAGGCGCGCTGGCCGGCCGCGGTCTCGATCCAGTAATCGTCTCCGATGCTGATCAGTCGTTCTCGCATCACATAGCGACGGGGCGCCATATCCTCTGGTCTCCGGCCCGTCTCCGCTTGCCTGTCTCTCTCGAACATGTTTCGTTCTCCTGACGCGATCGATACCCGTCCTGCGGGGGGTACCCCGCAGCGGGCTGTGTCCCGTGGGGCGCGTGGGCCGCCACGGAGCCGACACTCCCGCGATGGGCGGGGGGCATCGACTGCTTCAGGATAGGCCACCTGGAGCTTGCGCAATGTAATCTCGCGGGGGGTAATGATCAAAGAACGTCACATCTGTCACGCAACCTAACATCGCGCGGAGCGGGCGGGCGCCGCTCGTTTTCGATCGCTGCCCCCAGTCGTTGAGTGCACCTGATTGCCGGCTCGCGCTGCCGACCTGATCTGTTCCGAAGACGGCTCGATCATATTAGTCTCCCTTATGCTGCTGATTACTGTAGCTCCACGCATTTCGGCAGCTTGGATCTGTGAGTTATACTCTGGCTGGTCGTGCAGCTGGAGCACACGGCAGGAGTGGCGCGTTGTGGCAGGCGCCCCGCGCTCGCAGGAACAGCAGAGCCAAGAGGTGGCAGGTATGGCACCCGAGCAACATAGCCGGCCAGAAGTGTACTGGTCCGCAGCGGAGACGGTCGCAGAACTGCGGCGCGAGACGCTGAAAGGCGCGACCCTTCTGACGGCAACCGCCGTCGTCGCCTGGTTGTTCGTCACCGGCGCCCAGAGGCCTGAGCAGGCGGCTGACACGCTGGCCGCCCTGGCCGTGCTTGCGCTGGTCTACGCGGGTGTGCTGTTGGTGCGCACGCGTCATTACTGGCTGACTCAGGCTGCGCTCCAGCCCGTCATGGCGGCGGCGATCGCGCTCATGGCCTGGCGGCTCGACGACCCATACTTGCTGCTGCTGCTTGCCGCTTTGCCGCTGCTCGCCTCGATGGGAGGCACGGGCCGCTTGGTCGTGTTTTCCGAGCTCACTGTGGCCGCGTTGCTGGCGGCGAGCGGAGCCATTTCCGGCTTCGTGCTCCTGCCAGATTCGACCCGCCACCTGGTGTTGTACATGGGAGCGTTGAGCGGAGTGGTGGGTTGGTCAAGCAGCCGGCGGATGCTGCAGTCAGTGGATCAGTCGGTGAACGACTACTTGAAGGCAAGAGAGACGTTGGATGAGCAAAGAGAGCAAAGACTCCGCCTGGTCCAGACTCAGGAGGACTTGGTACAGGCCAACCGTGAGCTCGCGCGTCTGTACGACCGGCTTAAAGCAATGACGCAGGTGGCCGAAGATGCCCGCCGGCTGAAAGAAGAGTTCGTGGCCAATGTCAGCCACGAGCTGCGCACGCCACTGAACATGATTATCGGTTTCAGCGAGGTCATCCTGAAGTCGCCGAAGGTCTACGGGGCTCGGTTGCCGGATGCCCTGTTGGCCGACATCCGGGCGATCCAGCGCAACAGCAGCCACCTGGCGGGGCTGGTCAACGATGTGCTCACGCTAAGCCAGGCCGAGAGCGGGAAACTGCTGTTGGCGAGGGAGTGGGTGGTCTTGGGTGAGCTAGTGCGCGAGTGCCGGGAAGAAGCGCGCATCCTGTTCGACTCGAAGTCTCTCTACCTGGAGGCCGAGATCCCTGACCTGCCCATCACCCTGTTCTGCGATCCACTGCGCGTGCGCGAGGTCTTGCTGAACCTGGTGACCAACGCTGGTCGCTTCACGGAGCATGGGGGTGTCAGGATTCGCGCCTGGCAGGAAGAAGGCAGCGCCTTCATCAGCGTGACTGACACCGGCCCCGGCATTGCCCGGAAAGATCAGCAGAGAATCTTCGAGCCGTTCCAGCAGGTGGACTTGGGCGGGCGCGAGACGTTGAAGGGCAGCGGCCTGGGATTGAGCATAAGTAAGCGCTTCGTGGAACTTCATGATGGGAAGATGTGGTTGGAAAGCGAGCCGGGCAGGGGGACCACCTTTTATGTCTGCCTGCCCGTCGAGCCGCTGCCGGAGGTCGCGTCCGGGGTCCGCCAGCGCGTGAACCCGTACATGCAGTACGAGCCGCGCGGCCGGCCGTCCATGGCTCCGCCGGCGGTGGTACCGGCGCGTTTCGTGATCCTCGAGGAAGCGGACCAACTGGCCGCACTGTTCAGCGAATTTGCTCCAGAGGCAGAGTTGGTGCGCGTGCGGGATGTGAAGGGCCTGGTAGAAGCTGCCGGCACACTGCCGGCTACTGCGGTGGCCATCAATACGCCCGAACCAGAAAGGGCCCTGTCCGAGGTGAGTGCGGCGGGCGGCATCCCCTCGGACACGCCCTTGGTTATCTGTTGGATCCTCGGCGAGCGCCAGGTGGCGCGCGAACTCGGTGCCTTGCGCTACCTGGTCAAGCCGATCACTCAAGAGCGCTTGCTGGCGGCCACGAAGGAAGTGAAGGCTGACGTTCGTTCAGTGCTGGTGGTGGATGACAACCCGGAAGCTGTGCAGCTCTTCTCGCGCATGCTCGCGTCGGAAGACCATGCTCCACGAGTTCCTGCGGGCGACGAACGGTCCCCAGGCGTTGGCGTTGATGCGCGACCGGCACCCGGACCTGGTGCTATTGGACCTTGTGATGCCAGACATGGATGGGTTCGAGGTTCTTCGGGAAAAGGAAAAGGACCCCGGCATTCGACACTTGCCGGTATTGATCGTCTCGTCGCTTGACCCGGTTGGTGCGAGCGTGAGCGCGAATTTGCTGAGTGTTTCGCGCGGCAATGGGCTGACTGGGCACGAGCTGGTCAGGTGTATAGAATCGATCAGCGAGGTGTTGTCGCCGATGGCCCCGAAAAGCGCTCCAGCATCGCCAGAAAGTCAGCCTGCGTGACGGGTTTCCGCAGGAAAGCGCTGGCGCCCAACGCGTGGGCGAGGCTCGCTTGATTGAGGATTGTGCAGACTACGATGGGACAGGAGGCAGCCAGGTGATGCTTTCGCAGCCTGCGAAGCATCTCCCAGCCGTCCACTTGCGGCATCATAACGTCCAGGAAGATGAGGCGCGGCCGGACTGTCTCCAATTGGGAGAGAGCTCGTTCGGCGTCCTGGAATCCGACGACTCGATAGCGTGTGCCCGCGGTATACCGGCGGAGCAACTGGGCAAAGTCCGCGTTGTCGTCGATCACGAGGACCGTGGTGCGTTCGAAAACAGGCACTGTAAGGCGGAAGAGCAGCCGTGCTGTTTCTCGGGATACGGTAAGGCTGCATTTGAACAGACCAGCCAGTTCCTGTGCCTGGGCCAAGGCGCCGTCGCGCCCCGGCTCGCGGCTGGCTGGCCGGACCGAGATCTCGAAACTGAGCTCCAGGCCAGCTTGCGACACGGAGAGTGCGGTCTCGCGGCCCGCGCCCACCTGTACCGCGTATGCCAGCAGTATGACCAAAATTTGCCGAAACGCGACCGGGTGTATTGCCAGCGGGGGGAGGTTGGCCGGAGTGGGCCAGCTCAGCCGGGCGCCATAATGATTGGCGACCTGTTCCGCTAACTCAGACACCGTAACCAACACCTGATTCGGGTCAGTCAGTGTATCCTGGCCGTCTTCGACCAGCCAGGCGAAGGAGTCGTTGCCAGCCCCTGATGTCGGCGCCGTGGTCTGGATCTCTTCCGAGCGCGGTTGGTGCGCCGCCAAACCGTGTTCCGACCACAGCCTATCGACCAGCACCTGGATCGCGCGATTCTGGTCGCGCCGAAGCTGGCGCTCGCTGACGCCGAGTTGGTGTGCTATGTCTTCCTGAGTTAAGCGCTGTACGTAGCGGTAGAGCAGGAGGTCAAAGGTCTGCTGATCGCGGCCAGCCAGCAGGTCACTGCCATGAGGGCGAATCGACTCAATGGCCTGGATTAGCGCCTCCTGCAGTGCGAGGGCCGGCTCGCGGCGTGTGTCGACCCCCAGTAAGGATTGCAGAGGGCTTTTTGTCAGGTAGTCTGGGTCGTACAAGTGATTGAGTGCTCGACGCACAAGCTGAAAGAACTGGTCAGATCCGGCCATATCTGGTGTTTATCATGAGTTGCGCTGTGGCATGTCCGGTTTTGTGCCGCTCTTTGGCCAAAAATGCCTCCTACGGTGATGGGCAGATGCTATTATACGCGTGGACTTCGGCTTCGCCAAAGGGGCGTCTCTCGTTCGCCAGTTGGGCTGTGGTGAAACAACATAGCGCATATTCTGCGTAGGCAAGGAGGCTTGGCATGAAGAATTCGGACGGCATCGTGCGGGTCGGGGGCGTCGGCAACGGCCGCATATTTCAGGGAGCTCACCTGCAGACCTACCCCCGGCTATGGGATCGAGCCCGCATGATCGGCTTCTACGACCTGAACCACGCACGGTCGCACGAAGCCTGCGATAAGTATGCGGCGATGCTCCTCGAGTGGGGCAAAAACCATCCCGAGTCGGCCGAGGCGGTCCAGGCCAATCTGGCAGAACTCTGCGTCTATGATTCGCTGGATGCGCTGCTGGAGCAGGTAGACCTGGTCGACGTCTGCACCTTTGCCCACGGACGGATGGCGACGGCGATCGCCGCATTGGACCAGGGCGTCCACGCCATGGTCGAGAAGCCGATGGCCCGGACCTGGATTGAGGCCGACCGGGCCGTCAGATGTGCCGATGCGCACCCCAATGTATACCTGGCCCTTAACGACGATAACGTCTACGACCCCAAATACCGAGCCCTCCACGACCTCCTGGGACAAGGCACTATCGGGCAGTTACAGGGCATCACGTTCATCCGGGGCTCGCGGTTGGACAGCACCTCCGTCTTGAAGGCCCAGGCCAGTGCCATCCACAACGGCGGAGGCTGTCTCATGGATTACGGTTCCCATGGCCTGGCCGGTGCCTGGTACGTCTTGGGGACGAACTATCGCCCGACGCGAGTCGAAGCCGTAAAGATCGGCGTGATGTATCCGAACCGCGTGCTCGAGGGTGATCCCTATCGGATGGAGGTGGAGGATAACGCCCAGGTCAAGATATTGTATGAAGACCCCGTCGAGCATCGTTGGGCCACTGTGTTCCTGGAAGCCACGTGGTGCGGCGGGCACATAGGATTGGACAGCGAAAAGAGCGGTATTCAGAACGGGGGCTACCTGCACCTGACGGGTGACTTGGGCGTAATCAACGGTACTGAACGTACGAAGATCGTCATCACCCACTGGGACGGCGGAGAGAGTATGGTTCCCTTAATCAACTACCCGGGCGAGACAATCTCGATGGCCCACGAGGTGGAAACGATGGTTGACTGTGTGCGCAACCAGCGTCCGCCTGAGATCGACGTGCGCTTCGGTGCCGAGATCATTGCCGCGGTTGAGGCCGGGTACCTCTCGGCGCTCTGGAAGCGGCCAGTTACGCTGGACGAGTTCAAGGAGCACGCGCGTGGTTTCGTGCAGAAGTACGGCGACAACGAGCAGGCTGAGGAGGCCCTCCTGACGGAACTGCTCGCCCCCTACGCGGCGCAGAACTGACACCCACCCGCCACTGCCCGTTCGTACGATAAAGGAGGTTGCAAGGACATGAAGATCAGCCTGTACACGATCTCACTCAACGGCGGCTACTACCGCGGACCCGCCGTCCCGCTCCTCGAAATCTTTCCGCTGGCCAGGAAGTGGGGCTACGATGGCATCGAGATTGAGAGTAAGCGTCCACATGGCTCGCCTCTGGACCTGGGAGCACAGGAGCGGAAGGCGATTATCCAGACCGCCAAGACCAACGGTCTGGAGCTCTCGTGTCTCTCCGGCTACAACGACTTTTCGAGCCCGGTCGAGGAGCAGCGAGAGAACGAATTGCTGATGGCGCGCGAGCAGATCCGTCTCGCCGCGGACCTGGGCATCCCCATCGTGCGCGTGATGGCTGCCTGGTCCGGCGTGACGCGTCGCGACGGCGTGATCACCTATGATGTTGCCCGCTACAACATCGACCACCGCTATCCTGGCACGACCTTCCTCGAACGTTGGAATTACGTGCGCGAGTGCCTGCGAGAGGCAGCCAGCATGGCGCAGGCAGCCGGCGTGGTCCTGGCCCTCCAGAACCACGCGCCGATCGTAACCCATTATAGGGATATGCTGGATTTCATCGAAGAGGTGAATTCACCGTCACTGAAGGCCTGCCTGGACGCTCCGATTATGGAAGCCCACGGCGAAGCCTACTATCGTGAGGCGATCTGCGCGACGGGGGAGCGGATGATCCACAGCCACTATGGTGGCACATTCACGCGCCAGCCGGACGGGCGGGTCACCAAGAACGTGGTTAAGCCGCATGCACCGATTTCGGACGATCGGGCATTCATGAAGGTGGCGAAAGAGGAGTTGGGCTATCGGGGGCACACGGGCTATGAGTTGTGCAGCCCGGTAGTCGTAGGGCACCGTCACCAAGGGTTGGACTACGCGCTGGAACAGTGCGAACTCGCGGCCGAATACATGCGCCAGATCATCGAATCTCTCTAGATGGACTCTAGCAAAGGAGGTCGGGAGAGCGATGAACTCCCCGGCTCGGAAGGAGGTGAACGGGTACCCTTGTCGTTCGGGAACTCTGCACAGTGATGGTGACTCAAGAGACCGTCGAAAGGAGATAGAGATGTCCTCCAGAACACTGAGTCGGCGCGAATTCATGCGCCTGTCCCTGGCCGGCGGCGGTGCGTTGGTCCTCGCAGGCTGCGCACCGGCGGCCCCTTCTGCCCCGGCGGCGCCTGCCGCGCCCGGAGCGACCTCGGCACCCGCGCCTGCAGCGCAGGCGCCGGCAAGTGCGGTTCACCTTCGGTTCCAGGCTTACACGGCACAGCAGACGACCAAAGGGAACATGTGGGACGAGTTTTCCACGTATTTCCACGATCTGCAGCCGAATATCGACTTTGAGTGGATCCCGAGCCCGGGGGACAACCTGCGGGACGCCATCGTCTCGCAGATGGTCGCCGGCCAAGGCCCCGACGTGTACCAGCTTTGCTGCAATGACACGGTCTTCTTCATCCAGAACGGCCAGGCCCTCAATCTGCAGCCCTACATTGACAAAGACGCGGCTGAGGTCAATCTCAAGGACTACAGCCAGCAGCAGTTCGATCCGTGGAAAGATGCTCAGGGCAATATCTACTTCATGCCCTACTATAATGGCACGATGGTGGTCTACTACAACAAGGATATGTTCGACGAGGTAGGCGTCCCCTATCCGTCCAACAGCTGGGACACGGCCTGGAGTGTCGAAGACTATCGTGCGGTGTGCAAGAAGTTCGTCAAGCGTGACAATCCGACGCGCTTCGGCACGACCAGCTACGGCTTTGGGACCCACTTCATCACCGATTACTGGCTGCGGGCCTGGGGTGCTCACATGGTCGATCCAACGGATCCCAGTGTTTGCGCCATGGGCTCTGACAAGGCACTGCAGTCCCTCGAGTTCATCCGACAGATGATCTGGGAGGATCATGGCTACGCCCATGGTCAGGAGATGGGCGGCCTGGGCACAGAGGCCGTGTTCCAGTCGGGCAAGAGCGCGATGATGGAGATGGGCTCCTGGGCCCTGATCCGCACGGTGACGGGGGCGAAATTCAACTGGGACCTGGCACCGATGTTCAAGGGCCCGGCGGGTCTGACCACCCACCAATCCACCGACGGCGAGGCCATCTGGTCCAAGGGCCCGCACCTGCAAGAGTCGTGGGAGTTCCTCAAGGCGATCGCGAGCCCGTTCTTCGGCGAGCTGGTCGCCAAGTACGAGAACCGGCAGCCTGCCCGGATCAGCGTGCTGCCCAAGTACATCACGATCCTCCGCTCGCAGGAGGAGCTGTACAACAAGCTCAACCTGGAGCTCTTCACCGACGTGATCGCGAAGAACATCGGTGGCACGGAAGAAATGTTCACCCACGATGACGCGACGAAGAACCAGATCATCAAGCCTGCAGTCGATCAGGTCTTCCTTCAAAACAGCGCGCCGGTAGAGCTGTTTGCCAAGTATGCCGAAGTAGCCACCAAGTTCAACCAAGGGGAAATCAAGCAAGAGGACATCCAGAAGAACCTGGACAGCATCAAGCTGTAGCACGGCGCCAACGGCAGCACAGGCCGGAACCTGCGCGTGGCAGTGGACCGGCGTGTACTGCCACGCGCACGAGCGGCCGGTCGGGCACGTCATCCGTGCCCGACCGGCCGCCTAGCCCAGAGGACGTCGTCATGATCAAGGTGAAAGAATCGAAGCGGCGCGTTCAGCCATCGCTGAAGGGACGTAAGCAACGGTGGACGTTTGGAGCATCGACTCGCGAGGCAGCCTATGGGTACCTGTTCATATCGCCCTGGCTGCTCGGCTTCTTCGTGTTCACGCTGGGTCCCATGCTCGCTGCCCTGGTCATCAGTTTCTTCAGCACCGATTTTCTCACACACGCGACCTTTGACGGTCTGCACTGGTGGCGGAGTCTGTTCAGCGATACCCTGATTCGCAAGGCGTTCCTCAACACTTTGTACTACGTGGTGGTATCGGTCCCTCTGAAATCGGCATTTGCCTTGCTGATCGCAGTGTTGTTGAACCAGGGCGTGCGCGGCCAAAGCGTATGGCGCACGATCTACTACCTGCCCTCCGTCGTATCGGGCATCGCGGTATCGGTCCTTTGGGCCTGGTTGTATCATCCTGACGCCGGCCTGATCAACACGCTGTTGCACGACGTGGGCATTCAGGGGCCTCGCTGGATCTTCGACCAGCACTGGGCCATGCCGTCCCTGATCATCATGGCCCTTTGGGCGGCCGGGGGACCGATGCTGATCTACCTGGCCGGTCTGCGCAGTATTCCGAGCGCGCTTTACGAGGCTGCCGAGATCGACGGTGCGGGCCCTGTCCGCCGCTTCATCCACGTCACGATCCCGATGCTCACGCCCACTATCTTCTTTAATGTGGTCATGAACCTGATTGGGTCCTGGCAGATTTTCACCCAGGCATACGTCATGACCCAGGGCGGTCCCAACAACGCCACGCTGACTATGGTGCTGCAGATCTACCGCACCGGGTTCCAGTACGGAGAATTCGGTTATGCCTCGGCGCAAGCCTGGGCGTTGTTCATCGTAGTGCTGGCCTTCGTGCTGCTCGCCTTGCGGGGCGCCATCTCCTGGGTTCAGTACGAACGAGTGTGAGGCAGTTATGATCAGTGCAATTGGGCGAAGGCTGAGAGCGTCTCCGGGAGTCCGCACCCGCCACCGCAACAGCATCGGCGTCCTCTATTGGATCATTCTCTATCTGATGGTCGGCGCCGGCGCGATCGTATTCGTACTCCCGTTTTGGTGGATGGTGCGCACGTCGATCATGCCGGCCTGGCAGGTCTTCCAGTTTCCTCCCGCGTGGATCCCTGCGCAACTGGACTTCAGCAGTTGGTCGTTTCCATTCCAGACTGGGTACAACTATAGTTTCATGGGCTGGATCTGGAACAGCGTCTTTATCGGCGTGTTCACTGCACTGGGTGCGGCGATATCGGCCTCATTGGTGGGCTTCGGGTTTGCCCGCCTGCGATTCCGGGGCCGTGACTTCTTGTTCGTGGTAGTGCTGGCCACTATGATCCTGCCGGAACATGTCCGGCTGGTGCCGACTTACTTGTTGATGGTTAAGCTGCACTGGATCAACAGCTACAATTCACTGATAGTGCCTAACTGGCTGGCGCCTGCTTTCTTCGTCTTTCTCATGCGCCAGTTCTTCATGACGATCCCAAAGGAGCTGGATGATGCCGGGCTGATCGATGGCTGCAGTCCATGGGGGCTCTTCTGGCGGATCCACGTACCGCTAAGCATGGCCGCCCTGGGCGTTGTAGCCATTTTCGCCTTCACAGATTCATGGAACGACTTCATCCATCCGCTGCTCTATCTCCAGCATGCCAAGATCTTCACCGTGTCCCTGGGACTGCGCCTGTTCCAAACGAACTACAATCTACAGCTGCAAGGCCTGATGGCGGCTTCTATCTTGAGCATGATACCTCCCATCGCGCTGTTCTTTGTCGCTCAGCGGAGCTTGATTCAGGGTATTGTGGTCACGGGAGTGAAAGGCTAGCCGAAGGTCATGCATTTGGCTTCGCAGGTCGCGCAGGGTGCAGCTCTGAAGGTCCGGACGTTCGCAGGTGTTGCCGTGCGGCTCTTCCTGCTTGGCTGGCTAGCCGCCTGCGGGCCGGTGCAGGCTGCCGCATCTCCCCCGGTCCGCGGCTCCTTGACCCTGACCCTGATGGTCACCGGAGATACCTGGGGATATATCGGCCCGGTGCCAGAACCCTGTGGATGTGGGCCGAGCTTTGGGGGGGTGACCCGGCGGGCCACGCGCCTGGCGCTCGAGCGCCAGCAGTCAAACAGCTTGCTGACGGTCGATGCGGGCAACAGCCTGGTGGGCGACAGCGATCCGGCCTTGAAGACTAAGGGCGCCAGCAGTGTAGATGCCATGAACCGGATGCACTACGACGCGATGGCACTGGGGCCACAGGATCTGGCCCTGGGACCAGACGTCATCCGCGCGCGCGCCCGAGAGGCGAAGTTCGCGATCGTCTCGGCAAACCTCAGTTTGGCAGACGGCGAGGGCGGACTCGTGAAGCGGTACATTATCCGTCCCATGGCCGGGCATCAAGTCGCGCTGATCGGCCTCAGCGCGCCGGAGAACGTGCAAGGCATGACCGTGTCCGACCCAGTCACGGCTGTAGCCCGCGCGGTAGCAGAAGTGGCACCCAAAGCGGACATCGTGGTGCTCCTCTCTCACGCGGGTCGAGGGGTCGATGAGCTGATTGCCAATGAAGTCGCGGGAGTAGATGCGATTGTCAGTGGGGGGGACTCTGCCAGTTTCGATCTCTGGCGGAGCCAGCGCACGGGAGTGCCAATTCTGCATGCCGACCGGGCGTCACCGGGGCAGGCAGGCCGGCGAGTGGGCAGGGCCCTTCTCTCCTTCGGCTCCCAGGGCAGCCTGACCGACGTTCAGTGGCAGACGGAATTGCTGGGGGACGAGGTGCCAGATCAACCCGATATGCTCGCTTGGGTGCTTTCACTGGCTCAGTAGGTGACCCTGCAGCAGAAGATGCCCTCAGGGCTCTCAACCTAGCCGGATCTATACGGCAGCGTGGTCGCGCCGGCGATCATGGCAGGCGCTGATCCTGGCGGGTGCTGCGGGCCTGGTTGTCGGCGGAGAGCCGGCCGGCGCTCTCGCGGCAGGGTGCCGGCCGGCATCGTTTATATGACCGGCACGCCGTACACGCAGCGGCGCGCTTCGTCGGCGTACGCTTCGATCAGGTCCGGGTTGGCGTCGAAGAAATGGTCGGAGGGGCTGATAATATAGCCGCCTGCCTGGCCGGCTGCCTCGAAGCAGCGCCGTACCTCGGCGCGCGTCTGCTCGGGAGAGCAATCGATCAGGTAGTGGAACTGGTCGAAGCCGCCGATGAGACAGACGCGCTCTCCCACGCGCCGCTTGACCTCAGCCAGGTCCACATCGCCTCCCATTGCAGGCGGCGTCAGGGTCTCCATTGCGTCTGGCTGCATGCCGGCGATGCGCTCCAACAGCGGCATCATGCCGCCGCAGGTGTGGTAGACGACACGCATGCCCACCTGGTGCAGGGAATCGGTCAAGTCGGCGTCGTACGGGGCGACGAACTTGTCGAAGATCTTGGGTGAGATGACGGTCGAAGAAGCGGCGCCCCCGCCGTGCTCAATGATGTCGTAGCGCGCGCCCCGCAGCGACTCGATGAAGACCTTCTTGCGCCGGAAGAGGATGCCGAGCAGCTCGTGCACCCAGGTGGGATCGTCGTAGGTAGCCAGGATCATCTGCTCGGTGCCGACCAGGCAGCAGGCGTCCTGCCAGCAGCCCGCCTGGCCGTAGACGTCGAACCCGCAGATGTTGCCGCGCACGATCCCACGCTCGCCGAATGCCTCGGCCTCCCGGTTCACCGCCTCGACATCGCACCTGGGTGCGGTCACGTATTTGCCGATCAGGTCGATATCCTCCTTGCGCTTGACGAAGGGCTCGACCACCCAGGACGTGTGGGGATCGGATTGGACCAAGGCCTCCAAGGTGCCACCGGGCGTGATCGCCCGGTAGCGCACGGTCTCATACTGCGGATCGGCTACGACCTCGGACTCGATGTGCCATTCGGGGCTGCTGATCCGATGGCTTTCGAGGAACCCGGGCTCACCCTGGAGCGGGTCGTAAAACTGCCCCTGGCTGCGATCGGGCCGGTGCGGCAACTTCCAGCAAATGGCATCCATGTCGAAGCGATCGAAAAACTCTTCGTTGGACGCACCATGCATGTATTTGTTCAGGAAATAGGTCATCAGGTGATGGGTCGTGACGGGCAGCCGGTCAGGCACACCTCTATCGAGCGCCGTCAACAGCCGCTGCCGAGAAGACATAGTCATAGCTCCTGCTCCTTCCTAACCCTTGATCGCCCCCTCTGTGAGGCCGGCGATGAACTCGTTTTGCATGACCATGAACAGCGCGAAGACCGGCAGGCAGACCAGCAGCGCCGCGGCCATCAGGGCGCCCCAGTCGGTGACGTGCTCGCCGATGAAGTCCAGAATGCCCACCGGAAGCGTCCGCATGTCGCGCGTCGTGATAAAGGCCAGTGAGAACATCAGCTCTTGCCAGGTGACGAAAAACACGTAAGCGGCTGTCGCGGAAATGCCCGGCAGACTGAGAGGCAGCACCACGCTGAAAAAGGCCCTCAGCCGCGTACAACCGTCGATCATGGCCGATTCTTCCAGCTCATAGGGTATGCCCGCAAAGAAGCCGCGCAGGAACCAGACGGCTACGGGCACGGTAAATGTCAGGTAAGCGATCAGCAGCGCGAAGTACGAATCGATCAGGCCCATGCGAGAAAGGATGCGGTACATGGGCACGATCAGCACCGCCAGCGGCAGGAGCTGCGTGAGGATGATCACCACCAGCAAGGTCTTGCGTCCGGGGAACTCCAGGCGCGAGAAACTGTAGGCCGAAAAGATGGCAAAGAAAACGGTGACCAGCGTGGTCAACGTCGCCACGATGATGCTGTTGAGCCCATAACGAAGGAAGGCCGGGTAGAGCGCTTTCCCGAAATTGAGCAGCGTGGGGTGCTGCGGCAGGAACCGGGGCGGGAAGAGGAAAACCTCATCCTGCGGTTTGAGCGCAACCGACAGCATCCACAGGAATGGGAACATGAATGCGCCGACGACGATGATGAGGGCAGCGTAGAGCATGAAACGATCGAGTTTCCGGCGATAACGGTACCAGGTTTCCACGCGACCGGCCTGCATCAGTCCAGCACCTTTCGTTTGTTGAGCTCGCGGATGTAGAGGAGGCTGAAGACCAGCAGCACGGCCGCGGCCGTCAGGCCGTACGCGGCGGCCATGGCAGTCTTGGCCCGAGCAAAAGCTAGCTCGTAGATGTAGGTGGGGAAAATGTGCGTGCGATCGAGCGGGCCACCGGCCGTCATCACGTAAATGATATCAAAGTAGTTGGCCGTCCAGACGGCGGTCAACAGGACGGTGATACGCACCACCGGCGAGATGGCCGGCAAAATGACGTGGCGCAGCAGGCTGAAGCGCGTTGCGCCGTCCATCTTGGCCGCATCCAATATCTCTTTGGAAACCCCCTGCAGGGCGGCGAGGTACATCACCGTGGAGAAAGGCGTGCCTTTCCAGATCGCGGCGACTATCACCGCCGGCATGGCGGTCGACAATTGCGAGAGCCAGGGGATGCCCTGGTGAATGATCCCCAACTGCACCAGGACGCCATTGATGATGCCCAGTTGTGGTTCGTACAGGAGCCTCCACAACAAGGCCGCGATCACGCCCGGCGTGACCCAGGGCAGGATGATGAGGGCGCGCGTCAGCATCCGGCCGCGATAATCCTGGTTGAGCAGCAGCGCGGTCAGAAGGCCCAGGATGAACTGGAAGACGACGACGCTGACAGTCCACAGGAGGGTGTTGCCGAACACGCGCCAGAAAGTATCCGAGCTGAGGATGGAGACGAAGTTTTTCAGGCCGACATACTGTGCCACAGGATTGATGAACGAGACATTTGTCAGGCTCAACAACACGGCCTGCACCAATGGATATACGACGATCAGGCCGATCAGCAGGAGCGTCGGCAGGATGAAGAAGTAGGGCAGTACAGAGAACGACCCGCGGGCGCCCTGCTGCGGATTGATGCGCAAGCCCACGCGGGCCAGCGCAGATCCTGGTCTGGCTGGTTTGGTTTGCACGAAGTGCTCCGGACTGGTATCCGTCTTGCTTGGGCGAGACCTTCGGGATCGGCAGGACCCCGAAGGTCTCGATCCGGTTTGCGCGGCTATGAGTGCAGCCGGCGTCGCCTATTGAGCGCCGACGACGTCATCTATGGTCTTGGCCGCGCTATCGGCGGCGGTTTGCGCGTCGGTGCCGGCCCAGATGGCCTGCATCATGTCCTGCTGCGCTTTCGAGACGTCGAAGTACACCTTCGACAGCGGTCGTGGATAGCCGTTGTTCACGGTGTCGAAGATGATCTGGGGCGCCTGCCGCAGCTCGTCGATGAACTCCTTCCCGGCATCTGTGCGGGCCGGGATCAGCGAGTTCACGGTCTTTTGGACGTCCTTGTGCGTGAGCCACTCGACGTACTTCCAGGCTGCATCCTGATTCTTGGAAGCCGCGTAGATGGCCAGGTTCCAGCCACCCAGGGTGCCGTGGAAGGTGTTGCCCGCCGGTGACGGGACCATCGCAACGCCCCAATCAAACTTGGCCTCGGTCTTGAATGTATCCTGCTGCCAGGACCCGGCCAGCACCATGGCGGACTGGCCAGAGGTGAAGGAGGCTACGCCGTCGGCTTCGCTTCGACCGGCGGTACCGGGCGGCGCAAACGCCTCGAGCTTCTTCAAGTAAGCCAGTGCGGCTACCGATTCCGGACTGTTGATGGTGGCCTTGGTGCCTGCCTGATCGAGCACAGATCCACCGTTCGTGTTAATGAACGAGTCCATGATGCAGCTGATCCATTCGCCCGTTCCGCCCATCAGCGAAATGCCATACTGCTTCGGGGCTGCGGTCAGCTTCTCGGCGGTAGCCAGGAACTCGTCCCACGTGGCCGGCGGTTTGTTCGGGTCAAGGCCGGCCGCCGTGAACATGTCCTTGTTGTAGTAAAGCTCTTCCCAGACGTCGTTGTTCATCGGCACGCCCCAGGTCTTGCCTTGCCAGACGTTCGAAGTCCCATGCGCCGGGGAAGAACTGATCGCGGGACAGGCCAGAAGCCTTGATATAGTCGTCGAGCGGGATGATGGAGTTGGAGGCAGCCCACTGGGCCATCCAGATCTGGTCGAGAGTTCGAGATGTCCGGCGGCTTGCCACCCTGGACGGCGGTGAGCAGCTTGTCGCGGTACACCTCGTACGGGAACACGGTCACGTTGACCGTGATGTCAGGGTTGGCCTGCTCAAAACCTGCGATCGCTTGCTTCTGAGCATCCAGGATCTTCTTGTCGGATTGCTGGAAATCCCAGATCTCGATGGTCGTCTTTCCGGCCGCGGCCGCGGCCGGTGCGGCTGTTGTGGGTGATGCTGCCTCTGACGGAGCGGTAGCGGCGGGCGCCGGGGCGGCGGGCGCAGGAGCTGCGGGCGCAGGAGCTGCGGGCGCAGGAGCTGCGGGCGCAGGGGCTGCTGGGGCCGGGACACAAGCGCCCAATACCAAGGCCGTCACGGTGATAGCAGCCAAAAGGACCGAGAGCGATCTTCTCTGCTTCATGCTTCTTGACTCCTTTGAACGAACGACGAACCTGGTTCTGCGGCGAAGGGTTACGTAATCTTTTCGATTCTAGGGGCGGGTTGGCATCACCTCCTTTGAGCTTCGGCGTGGCGTGAACGCCCGCTGGCATACATATCACGCATTGAAGCACGTGTCAACCGGCGTTGCCCGTCTCGCCAGAGGGCGCCGCCGGTGGCTGCCAGGTCAGGAAGGCGCGATTCGTATGGGCCACGTACTTCATGTCGCGGATCGGGATGACCTCACCGGAGGGATAGGTAAAGCTGCCTTGAGCATCGGCCATGAACCAATACAGGACCGAGAACTCATATCTTTCGTAGTCCCAGAGATAGTAGGCGCGCGCATAGGAAGTCACGCTCAGATCCGTGAGCCCATCTGCGGATGAGAACACCAGGTGATAGTCCACCGGCATGGTGAACCCACTGCGGGGGTCCGTCCAATACTTGACTTCGTGCACCTCGACCCGCTCCCGGTCGTAGGTGAGCGCACTGCCGCGCACAATGACCCGGCAGATGGGAGTGGCCCCTTCCGCCAGCGGCTTTGGAGCGGATTGCAGGAAGAATTTTACATCCGGGTGGAAACCGCAGTGCCAGACCATGTGATCGCCGGCGCCGATCCAGGCGTGCTGCGCACGGCCGGCCATCGCTGCCCGCGCGTCCTCGGCGCCACGCGCGGGGGAGACAATGTGGTACTTCTCATGCTGGGCATCGGCGTCCACGCGCAGTTCCACGCCGTCAGTCTTGATGAAACCGGAGGCGCGTGCCAGAACCTGAAAGCCGCGCAATCGGCTGCGAAAAACGTCGTCGACCCACCAGGCCGGTTGATAGGCGTCCAGGGCGATGTTCAATTCGACGCCACCGTGGCTGCCGTGGATCGCCCAGGCCGGCGGATTGGACACGTGCTCCTTGCCTCCCAGTTGCCACGACAGGCCCGCGTCCGGATCGCTGCGCACGACGAGACCCTCCGGGCCGGTGTACTCGTCGCCATTGAGGTGCGTGCCCCAGATGACGAAGTCGTTGTCGTGCATCTGCCCTTTCTCATGGGGGCTGTAGCGTCCGGAGACGAATATGGTTTGCGGAATACGGTGATCGCCGTCGACGAAGGTACCGTAGCGGCTGCCGTGGACGAGGTACATGCCGCTCCATAACAGATACTCTGTCCCGCGATCTTCTCCGCGCACGCACCAGCCGTGGTTTTCCCAGAGCTCCTCGCCGGGCGACAACAGGTGATCGTGCGGGGCGCAGTCTTGCCGATCGACGTTGTAGGGGCGGTCAGCCATCGGAATGCCTCCTCTTGCGTTGCCCGGTTCCGCATCAATCCGCTCTCAGGATCATGCCGCCGTCGACCCGCAGGATCTCGCCCGTGATGAACGAGGCCTCGTCGGAGGCCAGGAAGATGACGGCTGCGGCAACCTCTTCTGGCTGCCCAAATCGCCCCAGCGGATGCATGTTGTTCCAATTATCGACCAGCTCCTGTGGATTCGCCGCGGTGGCGAAGATCCGTTCGTTCATCGGCGTCATGATCGTGCTGGGGGCGACCGCATTAATGCGGATCTTGTCTTTGGCATATTCCACGGCCGCCTGCTGGGTCAGCGCGTTGATGCCCCCCTTGCTGGCCGAATAGGCCGACCAGCCATGAAAACCGACGAACGACTGGACGGAGCTGCTGCTGATGATCACGCCACCACCGCTCTGAAGCATGGCCGGGATGGCATAGCGCATGCCGCGCCACACGCTGCTGAGGTTCAGGTTGAGCACTCGATTCCAGTTCTCTTCTGAGATCTCCGTGACCGAGCCCGGAATGGCGACGCCCACATTGTTGAACATGATGTCCAGGTGCCCGTATCGGTCCATGGCCGTGCGAACGAGCTCCTGCACATCCGCCGAGATGCCGACGTCCGTATGCTGGAAAAGCCCCTCTCCCTCGTTGCGGGAAATCTCATCCAGCGTGCCCTTTGCGGCAGCATCGTCGATGTCGGCCACGACCACCCTCGCCCCTTCACGCGCCATGCCAAGAGCCGTCGCCCTGCCGATCCCGGAACCACCACCCGTCACAATCGCAACCTTGTGCGCCAGCCGTCCCATGATGTCGCTCCTACTGACCCTTGAACTCAGGCGTCCGCTTTTCGCCGAAAGCCTTGAGGCCCTCCGCCGCGTCCTGCGTCTGGTAAAGCCGGAACAGGACCTCCTGTTCCAGCGATAGACCGGCGTCGGGCGAGGCCTCCAGCGCGGTGCGCATCAAACGCTTCATCTCCCTGGCGGCCAGCGGTGCAACACGCAGCATGTCCTGGGCCTTGCGCATAGCTGCCGGCATCAACTCGTCAGGGGCCACGGTCTCCGCGACGAGGCCTAGCCGATAGGCTTCCTCCGCCGGCACTCGTCGGGCCGACAGCAGGATGTCCGACGCCACCGCGCGACCGACGGCGCGCGTCAATTTCTGCGTCCCACCGCCACCCGGACAGAGACCCAGCAGCCCCTCGGGCAGTCCAAATTGCGCATTAGCAGAAGCAATCAGGACGTCGCAGCAAAGGGCGATCTCGAAGCCGCCGCCGAGAGCATAACCATTGATGGCACCGATGACGGGCCGGGGAAACTGATCGAGGTACGTGAAGAGCCGGCGGCTGTAGAACTGGTAAGCCACGAATTCGTCAAACTCCTGATCGAGGTACTCGCCGATGTCCGCGCCGGCGACGAACGCCTTGGGCCCGGCGCCGGTCAGGATCACCACGCGCGAGCTCTGATCCTGCTCGATCGTCTGCAGGCGAGCCTCGAACTCGTGCAAAAGCGCCGAGCTCAGGGCGTTCAGCTTCTCCGGCCGGTTGAAACGCACGGTCGCGATGCCGCGCTCTCTTTCGAGCTCGACCAAAGAGCTGCCCATCTCAGATCACCTCTTCCTCGCGCAGCCGCGCGATCTCCTCGGCAGCATAGCCGAGGTCGGCCAACACCTGCTCGGTATGCTCGCCGACCAGAGGGGGCGCCAGCCGGATTGTGCCGGGGGTCTTGCTGAAGCGCATCGGGACGCCTACCACCCGGATATCCCCGGCTCGGGGATGGTGGACGGTCTCGATGAGGTTGGCGTGTGCCAGCTGGGGGTCGTCCACGAGGTCCTCGAAGGTCTGCACCCTGGCCGCCCAGACATCGCGGGTCGCCAACAGCGCCAGCCAATGGGCGGTGGTGTTGGTAACCAGCACTGAGTTCGATCAGGGGCTTGATCTCGTCTCTACGCGCGTAGGCCGCGTCTGGAGTGTCGTAGCCGGCCAGCTGCGGGATCCCGAGCAGTTCGCCCAAGACAGTCAGCGAGGCCATGGCGATGGCCAGGTAGCCGTCGCTCGTCTTGTAGATGCCGAAGGGTGCCGATAACCACGCCCCGCCGATGCCTGCGCGGCTGCGGCTCCAGCGCTTGTCGAGGTTGAGGAAGGCAGCCAGTTCCTGGCACTGCAGTGCGACGGCGGTACCGAACAGACTGACGTCGATGCGCTGCCCTTCTCCGGTGCGCTGGCGGTGGAACAGGCCCACCATGGCGGAGAATGCCAGCAAAAGCCCGGTGCTGGCGTCGACGATCGAGGTGCCGGCGGGGGTCGGCGGTTCATCCGCACGGCCGGTGTAGGCTGCCATGCCGGACATGGACTGGAGCAGCAGGTCCTGGCCGGGCTTTTTAGCGTAGGGCCCGTCCGGACCGTAGCCGCTGCCGGCGACGTAGACGATTGAGGGGTTGGCTTCCCGCAGGGCGTCGTAGCCGAGACCGAGGCGGTCCAGCACTCCGGGCCGGAAGTTCTCCACCACGAGGTCGGCCGTCTTCGCCAACCGCAGAATGATCTCTCGCCCCTGCGGATGCTTGAGGTCGACGGCAACACTCTTCTTGTTGCGGTTCATGGCGAGGAAGAATGGGCTGTCACCGGCCAGCAATTCCCCCATGGCGCGCAGCCCGCGTTCCCACTCGCCGGCGCCCGGCCGCTCGATCTTGATCACCTCGGCCCCCATGTCGCCCAGGAACTGGGTTGCCCAGGGGCCCATCATCATCTGTGAGAAATCCAGTACTCGCACTCCCTCAAGGGCCAGATTCATCCGCAGACCTCCATTGACCACCTCGTCTGATGCGGTCATCTCACGATGTCATCTCACGACGTCACGGACGACGGTCGGATCCTCCGCCTAGCGCAAGGTGTACGTCCGGTGTACGACCTCCCGGATCAAGCCCCGCCGCAACAAGTCTTGCACGTGCGCGTGGACCATGTTCAGGGCTCTGAACTCGCGCTGGCGCCCCATGCGTTGGCACGTCCCGGCCCACAGGTCTGCCAGCGTTGCCTCGGGCGATCCGGCCAGGATGCGGACGATCGTCGCTTCGACCTCGTCGATATAGGCGGCAGCGCGGATCAACAGGGGATCGATCTCGGCGGGCTGCAGTGGAGGGAAGTGCGCCGTGAGCAAGCACCGGACATCATAGTCACGCACGATATCCCCGATCTTGACCAGACTGTCGCGATAGCCTTGCACGGACAGATGGCTGTGGAAGATCGGCCAATCGAGCCCGGTGATCGCGTCGCCCAGGATCAGGGTCCGAGTCGAAGATTCCAGCCAGCCGAGCTCGGCCAGCATGTGGCCCGGCAGGCTAAAGGCGCGCAGCGAGACCGGGCCGCCCAGGTTGAACTGCACGCCCTCGTCGACGTACACGTCGACCCCGCGTGGGCTGTCGAGGATACTCAGCACTTCTTCCCGCAGTTCAGGGGTGTCCGGAACCAGGTCAGGAAAGGGCCGGGCGAATTCCTGGTAGTGCCGCTCGAAATCCGCGTGCCAGGCCGCGTAGTAGGGATGGGCGGCGATCAAGCACCCGGTACGGTCTTTGAGCTGTGCGTTTGAGCCGATGTGGTCGTGGTGAGAGTGCGAATGCAGGATGAATTTCAGTGAAGTATCCGCGACGTCCGCCAGGGCCATGGCCTCGAGAAGTTGGGGGTACATCTGCCTGGTCCCTGAGTCGATCCAAACTGCGTAATCGGGTCCTTTGACCAGGTGCACCGATAGTGGGATGACCTCGGTTAGCTGTATCTGGGCCCGGTAGATCGGCCCGGCGAAGTGCTCGACCTTATTCATGGTGTGACCTCCAGGGACGAAGGACAAACGGGCTGCTGTGGAGAAGCTGCTCACGGCAGGGTATGCCGGAGGCGGGGCGGGGTCAGTAAGCTCTATCTCATGGCCGGGGCGATTGCATCAAGGTCTGCGCGCACAAGCCGGAGGACGGTCGGGCCGGGGTCACTTCTCTGACCCCGGCCCGTGCCGGGTCAGGGCGCCAGGTGCCCGCGCACCGTGCCTGCCGCCCCGGTCACCTGCTCGCCGAGGTCGATCAGCATTTGGTCGCCTTGGAAGCTGACTCGATGCCGCCACTGCATGAACTCGCCGAGGAAGTGATGATCGATCACGAAGGTGCTGTCGCCTTCCCAGTGGCCGCGCATCGCTTCCAGGGCGCCGTTACCGCTGTCCGTCGTGCGATAGACGTTGTCGAGGCCGATGGGGAGCGTGAGGGCGCCGTTGACGGTGACGCTGGCCTCGGGGGATCCTTCCGGGAAGCTGAGCGAGAGGGTCGTCCAGCCGTTGGCGTTGGGGTCCAAGTCGTAGACCCGCCCGGAGATGGAGCGGGCCAGCGCGGGGGGTGCCGCGGGCGGGACCTGGGGCGCGGCGGCGCGGTCGATACGCGCCTGCAGCTGCGCCTGGGCAGCCGGGTTGGCCGGCACGGGCTGCGCGCTGACCATGGACGGGATGATGTAGTCGTCGAGCAGCCGCATGACCGCATGATCGTGCGTCGCGCCGTCCACGGCAGCCGTGAAAACGACCACCAGGTTCTCGGCCGGCAGGATATGGATATCTTGCCCCCCCAGGCCCAGCGCCGAGTAGTAAGCGCGCTCTTCGTCCACCCAAAGCAGGTAGCCGTAGCCGCGGCCGGCTTCTACGGCGGCGCGGGGAGCCGCCGATTTGGCGACCCAGTCCGCAGGGACGACCTGTTGGCTGCCCCAGCGCCCGGCGTGCAGGTAGAGGAAGCCGAGCCTGGCCATGTCGCGGGGGGTTAGGGTGAGGCCGGAGAAGCCCTGGGAGATACCACGTGGATCGGAGGCCCAGTCGTCGGGGCCGGCGGGCGGGATACCCAGCGGCGCAAAGAGCGTCTCGTTGGCCAGCTCGCGAATGCTCTTGCCGGTCGCCCGGCTCAGGATCGGCGAGAGAAGGTTTGCGGCCGGGCTGCAGTAGGTGAACTGGCTGCCGGGTGCAGCGCTCATAGGCAGGTCGAGGGCGAACTGCACCCAGTCGCTGCTCTGGAACATCCGGTCGCGGTCGCCGGCGGCGTCGCTGCAGTCGAGGCCAGAGGTCATGGTGAGCAGGTGTTCGAGCGTCACGCCTCGCTTGTTCTCGTCGAGGTTTGCCACCGTGCGGCCAGGGAAGAACTCGAGCATGGACTGGCCCGTGCTCGTGATCAGGCCCTGGTTCATGGCGATACCGACGAGCATGCCGGTGACGCTCTTGGTGACGGAGGCAACCTGCTGCTTGACGGCCGGACCGTAGGGCGCAAAGTAGGCCTCGGTCACTACGTAGCCGTTGCGGACGATCAGCAGGCTGTGCAGGTCGATCTGCTCGCGGTCGATGGCGTCGAACATGGCGACCAGCCTGGCGGAGTCCATCCCCTGCTGCTCCGGCGCACTGGCCTGCCAGGCTGCGGTCGGCCAGTAGTCGGGCTCGGGGAGCGCGGTTGCGGGGGCGGATACCCGTGCGCTTTGCTGTGGGAGCGGCGCCTGGCAGCCGAGCAGCGCGAAGATTGCCATCAATGCGAAGAGTGCCCGCAGGCAGGTGGTACGCATGGTCTCCCTCCCTTATGCTCGAACGTGCAGTTCAGGAAGCGTTCGGAACGATCGTCAGCCTAAACGAGAACGGCCAGGAAACCCACCCTGGTCGGGTGAAGGGCGGGTGCAGCCTGGTGCGGAGGAGAGGAGCAGCCTGTTGCCTGCAGGGTCAAGCCTGTAGCAAACAGGACCTGTGAAGTATACCACATGTGTCAACCGCGCTGATGGAGTTGTCGCCGAACGGTCATGCCGCGGCGTGCCTGCCCCACGAGCCGGCGTCGTCGTGAGCGCAGCCAGATTGGGCGCCGTTGGGAGCAGCAACTCCAGAGACGGCCGCGCGCCAAAGAACGGCAGCCGCCCGGCATCCTCATCCGATGCCAGGCGGCTGCGTTCCGCTCTTTCCAGCCCAATGCCCATCCTCGACGGCGTTCCCGACGGCTCGATTTCCAAGATCCGGGCCGTGCGGTTCCCTGCAAGTGACTGCTAGTGCTGGCCGACGCACCGCGCGGCTGCTCTCCGGCTGCAGAGCGTGCGCCTGCACCCGGGCTCAGGCAGCCGAAGGCAGCGTGGCCGGCGCGTGGCCGTCGCCGCTGATGGACGCCCCGGCAGGTTCGCCGTCGGCGGCGTTGAGGAATTGGCGCATGTACAGGTCGTAGTAGGCGCCGCGCTGGGCCAACAGTTCTTCGTGCCGGCCGCGCTCGACGATCTGACCGTCGATCAGGACCAGGATCTGGTCGGCTCGGCGGATGGTGCTCAGGCGGTGGGCGACGACGAAGCTGGTGCGTCCGTGCATCAGGATGTCGAGCGCCTGCTGGATCTGGCGCTCGGTACGGGTGTCCACGCTCGAGGTCGCTTCGTCAAGGATCAGGATGCGTGGATCTGCCAGAGCGGCGCGCGCGATCGAGATCAACTGGCGCTGGCCCTGACTGAGCCCGCTGCCGCGCTCGCCGAGCAGCGTGTTATAGCCGTCGGGCAGGCGCTGGATGAAGTCGTCGGCGCGCGCCAGCCGCGCGGCGGCCAGGACCTCATCGTCGGTCGCACCGGGCCGGCCGAAGCGGATGTTGTTCATCACCGTGTCGCTGAACAGGTAGGTGTCCTGCAGCACGATGCCGATCTGGCCCCGCAGGCTGGCGCGGGTTACGTCGCGCACGTCGTGACCGTCGATGCGCACCGCGCCGGCGGTCACATCGTAGAAGCGCGGGATCAGATTGATGATCGTCGTCTTGCCGGCGCCTGTCGGCCCGACGATGGCGATCGCCTGGCCGGGCTCGGCTACGAAGCTCACGTCGCAAAGCACCGGCTCGTCGGCCTTGTAGGCCTGGCGCACACCCTCGAACTCGACGCGGCCCTGGATCGGCGGCATGACCAGCGCGCCCGGCTTGTCCGTCACGTCGGGCACCTCGTCGAGCAGCCCGAAGATGCGTTCGGCGCCGGCCACCGCGCTCTGCAGGTTGGTCCAGAGGGTAGCGATCTGCGCCACCGGCTGATTGAAGCGCTGCACGTACTGCAAGAAGGTGATGATCAGCCCCAGGCTGACGGCCGTGCCAAGCAGATTGGTGCCGCGCAGCAGCGCGAAACCGCCGACGATCGTGACGATAGCGATCGCCAGGTAGCCGAGCGCTTCCAGGCTCGGGGCCAGGGCCGCCGTGAAGCTGACGGCGCGGATGTTGGCGTCGCGGTTAGAGGCATTCGCCAGGCGGAAGGTCTGGATGTTGGCGTCCTCGCGCCCGAAAGCCTGCACCTCGCGCACGCCCGAGATGCTTTCCTCCAGGTTGGCGTTCACCTTGCCGATCTCGACGCGCGTGCGCCGGAAGGCTTTGCGCGCCTGACCGGAGAAGTAGAGCGTGACGACGGCCATGATGGGTACTACCGAGAGACTGATCAGGGCGTAGACCGGGTTCATGGTCAGCATCTGGTAGGCGATCCAGAGGATGAGCAGGCTGCCGCTGAGAACGTTGACGAGCACGAAGCTCACCGCCTGCTGGATGGTGTCCATGTCGTTGGTGATGCGGCTCATCACCGAGCCGGCATCATTCTGTGCGTAGAAGCTCAGGGACAGCTTGTGCAGGTGCCGGAACACGCGCTCGCGCAGGTCGCGCAGCACATGCTGGCCGGTCCACGCCATGCAGTAGAACATCAGGCCGGCCATGATCGAACCGGCGACGTAGAGGCCCAGGATAAGCAGGGCCAGGCTGCCCAGCCCGCGGATATAATCCGCCCGGGCGGCGTTCGCCGGAAGCTGCATGAACCAGCAGTTGGTGGCCGAGGCCTGCTGTGCCTGGCCGGGGATCGGCAGGGCGAATTCCTGGACCGCACCGGGTGTCAGGAAGCAGTCCACGGCCTGGCCGGTCAACTGCGGCATGATGACCTGGGTGTAGGTGCTGCCGATGATAAGCGCCAGGACGGCGAACAGGATCAGCCAGTAGGGCTTGAACATGCTGGCCAGGCGGCGCAATGTATTGCCGACGTCCTTGGGCTTGCTCGTTTCCTGCGTCATCAAGTGGCGGGGTCCGCCGCCGAATCCGTGCATTGTTTGTGCTCCCTAAAATGCGTGCGGACCCGGGCCCGTCCCGGTCAGCACGGGCGCCTCTCAGGCCACCGGCTCGGGTTGGGGCTCGGGTTCCTTGGCCTGCGCGTCTTCGACCAACTGCGAAGAGTATATCTCGGCGTAGATCGGGCTGTTCTCCATCAGATCGGCGTGCTGGCCGGCGGCCACCACCTGGCCCCTCTCCAGGATCAGGATCTGGTCGGCATTGCGCACGGTGCTGATGCGCTGGGCGATGACGAAGCTCGTGCGCCCCTTCATCAATCGCGTCAGCGCCTGCTGGATCTGGTACTCGGTCAGTGCGTCGACGCTGCTGGTCGAGTCGTCCAGGATCAGGATGCGCGGATCGAGGAGCAGGGCACGGGCGATCGCGACGCGCTGCTTCTGGCCGCCGCTGAGGGTGGTGCCGCGCTCGCCGACCGGCGTGTCGTAGGCACGCGGGAAGCTCATGATGAAGTCGTGGGCGGCGGCGGCCTTCGCAGCGGCGATCACTTCGTCCATGCTGGCGTCCGGCCGGCCAAAGGCGATGTTATCGCGGATCGTGCCGCTGAACAGGGTCGTGTCCTGCAGGACGATGCCGATCTGTGAGCGTAGTGAGTCGAGCGTGACGTCGCGCACGTCGTGGCCGTCTATGCAGACCGACCCGGCAGTGGCGTCATAGAAGCGCGGGATCAGGTTGATGATCGTCGTCTTGCCGCTGCCCGTCGCGCCCAGCAGGGCGACCGTCTGCCCCGGCTCCGCCATGAAGCTCACGTCCCTCAGCACCGGCTCGCCCCCGCCGAAGTAACGGAAGGTGACGTGCTGGAACTGGACGCGTCCATCGACCTCGGACAGGACCTGCGCGCCAGGCTTGTCGGTCACGTCGCTCTTTGCGTCCAGTATGTCGAAAATGCGGACTGCCGAAGCGCTGGCCTGGGAGAGCTGATTGATGATGAAGCCAAGCTGGCCCAGGGGCATGAAGACGTAGATCAGGTACAGGCTGAACTTCTGCCACTCGCCGAGGGTCAGGGTATCCTGGATGATCTGGACGCCGCCGAAATAGAGCACGGCGGCCTGGGCCAGGTTCATGATCAGGAAGATCGCCGGGAACAGGAACGAGAAGGTGCGCGAGACTTCGATTTGCTGCGCCATCAGGTCGTCTGCCGAAGAGTCGAAGCGGGTTTGCTGCTCGGGCTCGCGCACGAAGGCTTTGACGACCTTGATTCCGGCCAGGTTCTCCTGCAGAACGGTGTTCAGCTTTGAGAGCCGGATCTGGACGCGCGTGAACATGGGCTGCGTGATCGAGCCGAAGATCATGAAGACCACCACGGCGACCGGCAGGATCGGCAGGATGACGAGCGTCAGCCGGGCATTGGTGAAGAAGAGCAGTGAGAGGGCGCCGATCAGCAAGACCAGCGACTGTAGTGTCATCAGCAGGCCCTGGCCGATGAAGAGCCGCAGCTTCTCGACGTCGTCGGTGGCCCGGATCATCAACTGCCCGGTCTGGTTGCGGTCGTGATAGCTGAATGACAGGCGCTGGATCTTGGAATAGAGCTCGTTGCGGAAGTCAAAGGCCACGCTCTGCGAGAGCCGCTCGGAGTTGTAGGTCTGAGAAAAGGCAAACAGGGCGCGCATGACCGCGAAGAGCAGGATCAGCAGGCCGGCGCGGATCAGGAGCGGCTCGGCGTTCTGGTACTGTGTCAGGGTAGCCGGCGTCCAGTTCAGCGCTTTTAGGGCGGAGGAAAGCGCGCCGGAGGGCAGAGCAGCCAGTTTGGCGGCGATGAAACCGTTGGTCACGGCATCGAGCATGTTCTGCACCAGTTGGGGCACCATCAGCATGGCACCGGTCGCCAGGAACAGGAACGCGTAGGCCAGTAAGGCCAGGCGCTTGTAGTGGCCAAGGTAGCGAATGGCACGGCCCAGCGCGGCGAAATCGGGCCGCCCACGCTTACTGGAAGGGATAGGTCTTGCTTGCAAGGGTCCTCCTGGGGATTACCTGAAGGCTAAGGATGTGGCCGGCAATCAACCGGCCTCGGCGCCGCCGCGCGGGCTCGCCTCGGCGAGCGGGCTTGGATCGGGGAGGAGACTCGCCTCGCCGCGCGGGCTCGGCTCGGCGAGCGGACCCGGCTCTGCAGCGGAAGTCGCGCCGCCCGCCCGGCCGCCGTGGCTCGCCAAGGCCCGATAGAGCTTTTGTAGAAGCGCAGCCAGTTCCGCCTTTTCCTCTGGCGTCAGGCCCGCCACCAGCTCGTTCATGAAGCGCATGTGTAAGGGCATGGTATCCGCCATCAGGCGCCGGCCGGCTTCGGACAGGCGAATGCGGAAGCCACGCCGGTCTTCCGGGTCGAGCGCGCGCTCGACCAGCCCCTGTTCCTCGAGCCCTCGCACCAGGGCGCTGATCGTGTTCTTGCTCACGCTCTGGCAGTGGCTCAGATGCGTCGGCGAACAACCGTTGAACTCACCGTGCAGCTCTTCCCGGCGCAGGCGCAGCAGGATACCCCAGCGCGGGCCAGACACGCCGCTCTCCTGCAGGTGCTCGTCGCCGATCACCTGATAGAGATTGGACACCATACGCACCAGGCGCGCTAATTCCAATCCGGTCGTGTCAACGCCACTGATGCCAAGCCCATGCGCGACGGCTTTGGCAGCCTGCGCGTGCTGATCGATCCGGTTCTGGCCCATCGCGTCCTTCGAAGTGATCATACGTGGAACTATACCACGACGTACTAATTCCTGTCAAGACTGGGAGGACCACTCTGTATGAAAGACACCTTGGCGGTCTACGCGCCGGTAGGTGTGCGCGCCGAAGTAGTCGCGTTGGGCCTGGGTCAGGTTGGCCGGCAGGCGGACGCTGCGGTAGGCATCATAATAGGCCAGGCTGCTGGAGAAGGCGAGGGTCGGCAGACCGTGCCCGATGGCGACCTGCACGATGTGCCGCAGCGCGCCCTGCCGGTGGGCAATCTCGGCGCGGAGAGTTCTCGTCGAGCAGCAAGTTCGCCGGGCCCGGATCGTGCGCGTAGGCCTCACGGATGCGGTTGAGGAGGCGAGCGCGGATGATGCAGCCGCCGCGCCAGATGGCGGCAATCGCGCCGTAATCGAGATCGTAGTGGTATTCCTCCGAGGCGCCGTGCAGCAGCGCCATGCCCTGGGCGTAGGAGCAGATCTTGGCCATATAGAGAGCGTCGCGCAGCTCTTCGATCAGTACGGCGGTCGGGCCGGCCACCCCGGTGACCGGATCGGTGCCGGCCGGTCCGGGGAGGAGCCGGGCCGCGGCGACGCGCTCCTCCTTCAAAGCCGAGATAATGCGGGATTCGACGGCGGCATCGATGGTCGGGATCGGCACTCCCAGGTCGAGCGCGTTCTGGCTGGTCCACTTGCCGGTGCCCTTCTGCTGCGCTTCGTCCAGGATCACGTCGACCAGCGGCCGACCGGTCTCGCGATCCGTGCGCTGAAAGATCGCGGCGGTGATCTCGATCAGGTAGGAGTTAAGCTCGCCTCGGTTCCAGGTTGAGAAGATCTGGGCCAGCTCGTGAGTGTCCTGGTGCAGGGCCCGCTGCAGGAAATCGTAGGTCTCTGCTATGAGCTGCATGTCGGCATACTCGATGCCGTTGTGCACCATCTTGACGTAATGGCCGGCACCGCGCGGTCCGAGGTAGGTCACGCAGGGTTCGCCGTCGACGTTGGCGGCTATAGCGCGAAAGATACCCTCCGCGAGGGCGTAGGCTTCGGGTTGGCCGCCCGGCATGATGCTCGGGCCCAAGAGCGCACCCTCCTCGCCGCCCGAGACGCCGGTGCCGAGGAACAGCAGGCCCTGGCGGGCAAGCTCGTCCGATCGGCGCTCGGTATCCAGGAAGAAGGAGTTGCCGCCGTCGACGATCAGGTCGCCGGGCTCGAGCAGGGGCGCCAGTTGGCCAATGACCGCGTCCACCGGGGTACCGGCCTTGACCATGAGCATGACCTTGCGCGGGGGATCGAGTGCGGCCACCAATTCCTCGAGGGTCTCGCAGCCGGTCAGGCGCCGGTCCCGATGGGCAGCGAGGAAGTCCTGCATGGTCTGCGTGGTCCGGTTGTAGACCGCGACGCGGTAACCGTTGCGCTCCATGTTGAGCACCAGGTTCTGCCCCATGACGGCAAGGCCAACCAGGGCAATATCGGCTTTTTCCATCTTCTTGCCTTTCAATTGGTAGTTCAGCATGAAGGGGGCGGAAATGTGGAGCGACTCGAACGCCGGCCTACGCGCGGTCGCCCAGCACTTTGCCCATGATCGCGTACGGCCGCCGCGCGCTCGGGAAAGACATGCTGTCGAGCAAGAGGACCCAGCCGCGCCCATCGTAGAGATGGCGGGCGGCTGTCTCACCGTGCATGGTCGAGAGTACGGCCGTGCGCCGCTGCACGCCGGCCAGCAGCGCGTCGTGCAGGCGACCACCGACGCCGCGGCCCTGTGCCGGCGGCGCGACGGCCAGCTCGACGAGCTCGAACACGTCGCCGAGCCATTGCACGCGCTCCTGTGGCGACAGGGCGCGGGCGACCACGTCGTACCACCACTGCCCGGGCTGCCCCACGTGGCCAAAGGCGAACCCCACCGGCGCGCCGGCCCTGCCGCGCTCCAGCGCCAGAACGGCGCGAAAGCCGGGGCGAGCCACCTGGCCGGCGAGCGAACCGGCAAAGGCCTGCACCTCGTCGTCGCCCTTGCGATAGGGGGGCGGCTCGAAGGCTGCACGATAGACGGCGACAATCTCGTCTTTGCGCGCCAGGAATGCCTGCGGGTCGGCCCGGTTGATCGTAAAGGACGGGGCGCGTTGCCGGTCAGTCACCTTACCGCTCGGAGGCGCTCCGCGTGCCGGCGACGCGTGCCGGCGCCCAGCCGGCCATCGGCTGGAGGTGGCGGATGAAATGGCGCTCCAACGCGCCGTAGTGCTGCTCCTCATGGGCGGCCAGGCCGGCCAGCAGGCGCGTCCGGAACCCATTATCGGGGTTGAGCACCGAGCCGAACGTGAGATGCAGCACCTGGCGGGAGTCGGGCTGGTCGAGGAGGGCCGGCAGCGCAGCGTCGGGAACGTCCGCGGGCGCAGGCACGTGGTCCAGGTGCGTCGACACGTGATACGAGGCCCGGTCGACCGGGAAGCGGGTCAGGGCGAAGGCCAGGATCTCGCGGAAGAGCGCAGGGTCGAAGCCGGCCACGGCTCGCAGGGCCTCCAGGTAGCTGGTGCCGGCGGTCTTGAGATGCAGCAGCCCGCGCGCCTGCCGGGCAGCAATCGGGTAAATGCTGAACTTATCCGAGCCCGAATGCAGGCTCAGCTTGTGGGGCCCCAGGGCCCGGGCGATGGCGGCATGGCCGGCGAACGAACGCTCGAAGGCGTCGAGGTCGCCGATGTAGTCGACGGCCTTCTCGAAGCTGCCGGCATAGCGCGGTGCGAGGCTTACCCAGTGCACGCCCAGGCGGCGCAGCTCGACGGCGATGAAGACGTGTTCGGCGTGGGTGGTAGGCGTCTCGGTCTCGTCGACGGACAGCTCGAAGTCGAACGGGCCGGGCATGACGGCGACCAGATGGCGGTAGAGCCGGGCAGCGTGCGCGATGGCCCGGCCGTACTTCACGGCCGCGCGCACGAGCTCGGCCTCGTCGACCTGCCAGGACTGCTCCTCGGCCTCGAACCGGCGGCCGCGGTAGGCCGCGAGCAGGGCCGCCGGGCTGCTCGCGAGGTCGGACCAGGGCAGATCTTCGTAGGCGGCGCGCAAGTCCGGCTCCGGCGCCGTATCGGCCCGGCCGTCGACGTATTCGCCAGGGTCGATGGTGAAAAAGGTGAAGCCGGCTGCCACGCAGAGGTCGATATCGGCCGTGTTTTTCAGGTGATCGGCGTCGGCTCCCATGGCCGGCGCTCCCGCCTCGGGGCCGGCGCCCGGCACGCCCCAGCCCTCTTGAAACAGCCCCCAGGTGGCGTCGTCCATGACGGCCTGCGCCGAGCGCGCGCTGCGGGTCATCTCGCGGATCGATTGCTGGGCGAAGATCATGCCCAGGCCGGGCAAGGCGCCGGGGCAGGCCCGGGCCGCGCGCACGTGGCCGGGCGTGGCCAGACCGATCCGGTCGCCGCAGCCGGCGGAGGGGCGCAGCCCGAGGGGAGCGGGGCGCAGCCAGGGCAGGCAGGCGCGCAGCGCCTCGGCGTTGACGGCGTCCAGTGGACACAGGAGCAGCTTCTGGCCCGTCCGCTCGGCCGGTTCGCCGCTGAAGAGGGCAAGCAGGGGGTCGGACGGGCGCCCCAGCACGGCCAAGCGCTTGCCGGCGGGGCTGCGTACCAGGCCGAAAGTGGTCTCCCCGGCCGAGGCCAGGGAAAGCGGGTAGAGGGGCAGGTCCAGCAGGCTCTCGAGCTCAGAAGCGTCCATCATGCACCCAGAGCCAGGATTTCGCCCACGCCATCGGCCGCGATGCGGCCGTGCTCGCCCAGCTTCGTGCCCCGGCGGCGGAAGCGCTCGACGATCGGGGCGCAGTCGGCCGGGGTGATCCCGTATGCGCTCAGGCGGGTAGCCACGCCGAGCGAGTGGAAGAAGGCCTCGGTCTGCTCGATCGCCCCTGCGGCCGTCGCCGCGTCGTCCAGGCCCTGGATGCCCCAGACACGCCGCCCGAACTGTGCCAACCGGGCCTGCTTGTGCTCCAGCTCGTGGCGCCAAAGGGCGGGGTGGACGATCGCCAGCGTCTGGCCGTGGTCCAGGCCGAAGAGAGCGGTCAGCTCGTGGCCGATCATGTGCGTCGCCCAGTCCTCGGGCACCCCGCAGGCGATGGCCCCGTTGAGCGCGTGGGTGGCACACCACATCAGGTTGGCGCGCACCTCATAGTTCTGGGGGTCGGCCTGCACGAGGGGCGCCTGCTCGATCAACGTCAGGAAGATCGCTTCGGCCTGGCGATCCTGCAGGGGGGCGTTCACGTCGTAGGTCATGTACTGCTCGCTGACGTGGATAAAGGCGTCGACGATGCCATTCGCCACCTGGCGCTCTGGTAGCGAGAAGGTGGTCTCCGGGTCGAGGATCGAGAAAACCGGGAAGGTGTGAGGGCTGCTGAAGGCAAACTTCTCGCGCGTCGAGGCCCGCGAAATGACGCCACCCGAATTCATCTCCGAGCCGGTAGCGGGCAGGGTCAGGACGGAAGCGAGCGGTAAGGCGGAGGTCACCGGCGCCGCATTGGCCAGGATCTCCCAAGGATCGGCTCCGCCATACTTCGAGGCTGCGGCGATGAACTTGGTGCCGTCCAGGACCGAGCCCCCGCCGACGGCCAGCAGAAAGCCGGCGTCTTCGGCGCGTGCCAGGTCGACGGCCTGCATCAGCGTCTCATAGCAGGGGTTGGGCTCGATGCCCCCGAAGGTGAGCACCTCACGGTCTCCCAACGCGGCCATGACCTGATCGTAGACGCCGTTGCGCTTGATCGAGCCGCCGCCGTAGGTCAGCAGGATGGTTTTGTCCTGCGGCGTGAGTCCCGCCAGCTTGGCGATGCTGCCCTTGCCGAAAACGATCTTGGTGGGGTTGTGGTAGGTGAAGTTGCGCATCCCGCTTGCTCCTTTGGATAGGCTGAATCGCCGCTATTATAGCTGAGCGAGAGACGCCTGCCCAAAAAGGCCTCAAAGGCCGGCGATCGGTGGGCTCATTTGGCCGGAGTGGGCCGTGAGGTATACTGTCGGGGACAGGGAGGGGACGGAATGGAGCCTTCAGACATGCGTCCGATCGTCATCCTGGGGGGCTTGCTCAGCTCGCCGCAGGATTACGCTGCCATGCGTGAGACGCTGAGCCAACTGACCGGAAGGCCCGCCTACGTGGTGCCGGTTTTCGCCCACGACTGGCTGGGCATGCTGTCCCCTGCCGGCTGGGGATATGTTCTGGCCAAGCTAGCGCGTGTCGTCGCGAGGGCGCGGGCCGATTCGGGCGGCGGAAAGATCACCCTGGTGGGACACAGCGCCGGCGGTCTGATCGGGCGCGTTTTCCTGGGTGGAGAGGCCTTCCTCGGGCAGGCCTACGATGGGGCACGCGACGTCGACTGCCTGATCACGCTGGGCAGCCCGCACCGCATGCGCCGGCGCCTGCCGATCTGGCGCCGGGTTGACGAGCAGTTCCCGGGCGCCTGCTGCGCGCCGGCGGTGCGCTATGCGTGCGTGGCCGGCGCCTCGCTACAGGGTTCGCCACGCGGTTCGCTGCAACAGCGCATGGCATTCGCTTCCTATCGCCCCTTGTGCGGCGACGGCCTGGCCTCGGGCGATGGCCTGGTGCCGCTGCCGTCGGCTTTGCTCGCGGGAGCGCAGCATCTGGTGATGGACGGGGTAAGCCACAGCGGTACCTTCGGGCGGGTCTGGTACGGCACGCCGGAGGTGGTGCGGCAGTGGTGGCGTGCGTGCGGCGAGGTGGCTGAGTGGCCGGTCAGCGCAGCGACCGCCCTCGCAACCGGGCACAAGTGTGCCCAGAACGACAGGTAGCGGGGGGCGAGACCGATGAGAAGATCGCCCAAGCGGTCGGAGTGGCGTCGAACATCGTTGGGAACGGGCACCAAGGTGAGCGAGATTAGGATTGAGGGTCGGCCGTCTCTGGGCAAAGTGGAGCAAATTGCGCTTGACCCGACCGGCCCGGAAGCGTACAATGAAGCCGAAGGATAAGAATGCGGCGAACGCTGGCCGTGCCCTTGGAGTCGCGTCGCCTGCCGGTAACCTGGCGCACGAACTCTTCGGTGGGCTGGCCCCGCCAAGCGGCAGGGATGACGAGTACGACCGGCGCCTTGAGTGGATACGTTTCAGTTCATGAGGGTAGCTGAACAGATAACAGGTGGTCGAAATGGAATACGGTGAGATTATGAAGGCAGCGAAACGCCTGCCAATGGGCGAGCAGCTTCAGCTTGTCGAAGAATTGCTGCGGGGCATACGGCAGAGCGCCGCGAAGGCGCCTCGTGGCAAGCAGCGGCAGGTGAAGCCGTTCATAGAGCTGCGAGGCGCGCTCAAACCAGAAGGTCCGCTGCCGACCGACGACGAAATTACCGATGAATATACCAGGCACCTCATCGAGAAGTACCTGTGAGACGCGTACTGCTCGACACCAATGTCGTCCTGGACTTCCTGCTGGAGCGGATGCCTTTCGCCGATGCAGCAGCTGCGCTCTGGCAAGCTAACGAGGATGGCAGGCTGGAAGCGTATGTATCGGTGATCACGCCGGTCAACGTCTTCTATATTGCACGGAAGCTGAAGGACGTACGAGCAGCCAGGCGGATGGTTGAGAGCTTGCTCGCTGCATGCCGTGTCTGCGCGCCGGATCGCGATTTGCTGCTTGCGGCCTTGTCCCTGGCCGTGAAGGACTATGAGGATGCCGTGCAGGTAGTAAGCGCGAAAGCTGAGAACCTCGAAGCCCTGGTCACACGTGATCCCAGCGATTTTGATGGCGTCGACTTCCCGGTTCTTTCCCCGGCCGCGTGTCTTGAGCAACTGCCTTGAGTTTTTGTCGCCGCAGCAATTCTGACCTGTAATCGGCCTCACAAGAGTTCGATCTGGTAGTCCACCAGCTGGGCGTCGAGCCGCCAGGCGGCGATGCTTTCGGCGATGCGCTCGAGCAGTCCGTGGACGTAGTCGGCGCTGGGGGAGACGGCAGCGACCGCGATCACGCTGTGGCCAAGCTGATCCTGGTCCTCCACCTCTGCTGCCGAGACGTTGAAGTCCTTGCGCAGGCGGGCCAGGAGCGGCTTGATGATGCCCCGTTTCTCCTTGAGCGACGTGATCCCGGGGATGTAGATTTGGACGGTCAGCAGGCCGACGCTCGTCATCGGGGCGCCTCAGCGGTAGCCGGTCCAGGCCGGGTTCAGGTACTTCTCGTGCAGCAGTGCCTCGGCTGATGCTTGCTCCTGAGGCGATAGCTCGCTTGGCACGAGCTCGAGGTTCAGCGCGCGGCGAAAGCCTTCCGCGAGGGCGCCGGCGGCATCGGCTAAGCTCACCGAGCGGCCGGTGATGCTCTCGACGGTGATCGCGCGCTCGGCCAGGGATCGGCGCAAGGCCTCCCGCTCCTCGTCAGAGGCGAAGGTCAGGCAGTCGACCAGGCGGGTCAGGTCGCCGGCCAGCGGCAGCGAACCGTGCTGGAGCACGTAATCGGCGCGGCGGCTCTGGGCGCTGCCCAACAACTTGCGCCCGCCGGCGACGATCTCGTAGGCGGACGGCACCTCGAAACAGGCGGCCGAAACGTCCCTTCCGGCGCGGTTCGTGCCGGGCGCCTCCTCGGCCTGGATGCCCAATTCCCCCAGTCCGGCGACCAGCGCATGGCTCAGGCGCAGATAGCTATCCAGCACCAGGCCGGCCATGAGCGGGTGTTCGGGCCTGGCGGCGACGCTGTAGGTAAGCTCGTCGGTGTGCAGGATCGCCCGCCCGCCCGTCGGCCGGCGCACGACATCATAGCCGAGCGCGGCACAGCGAGCGCGGTCGACGGCGGCCAGCGCCTGGTTGCGGCCGAGTGAGACGCAGGGGGGCTCCCAGGCGTAGAAGCGCAGGGTGGGCGGCGCGTCGTCCCGGGCTACGGCCCGGCCGATCGCCTCATCCACCGCCATGTTGTAGGCGCCGGTGGCCGGTCCGTGGCGGATCAGGCGCCAACGAGAGCTCATTTCCACGGTGGCTAGGGTCCTTTGGTTGCTATGGGCGATCGGATGGCACGAAGGGCAGGCCCACGACCGTGGCCGCAAATTCCTGCTCACTCTGGCGAACCACCACCTGGCTGCCCGGCTCTGACACGTCACGGGGGACGATGGCCAAGGCGATCGGTTGGCCGAGCGCGGGCGAGTGGACCGCGCTCCCGACGAAGCCGGCGCGGCCGACGGCCCGGCCGGCCGCGCTAACTGTGGCCCTGCGCAAGTCAGCGCCATCGGTCGCGTCGGCGGGCAGGAGCAACCCGGCCAGCCGGCGGGTGACTTTGTCGTAGTTGGTCTGGCGTGCGATGACTTCCTGGCCCGTATAGCAGCCCTTGCCGAAGCTGACGGCGGAGAGCAGGCCGGCCTCCAGTGGGGTCACTTGGTCGCTCAACTCGTGATCCCAGGCGGGCAGTCCGGCCTCCACCCGCAGCACTTCCTGGCTCTCGGCGTCGAGCACCGGCAGGCGATCCGCCAGCCTCTGCCAGACGGTCGTGGCCGAGTCCTGGGGGACGACCAGCACCCAGGGCGCGCGGTCAAGTGGGCCGCCGCGCAAGAGCGTCACGGGGGCGCCGGCGAGCCGGACTTGGGTCCAGCCGTAGGGCGCAGCGGCCACCTGAGGTGCGGGCTCGGTTTCGCGCCGATCGAACAGCTCGGCGAGCAGGCCGGCGGAATCCGGCCCGAAGAGCGCAAAGTGAGACGCTTGCGGTTCGCCATCTTCGACCTCGACGTGGTCATTGTAGAAAATCATGCTGGCCAGGTAGCGCTTCACCACGGCTGCCTGGCCGGGCGCGCTGCGCAGGTAGAGGACGTCGACATCCGCGTACACCATGGTCAGGGCGATGATGCGGCCGAGCGGGTTGGTCAGGACCGTGGCCAACCCCTGACCGCGGGCCAGGGGACGCAGGTCGTTGGTCGACAGGCGCTGCACGAAGTCCAAGCGGTCGGGCCCCGCGATGCGCAGCCAGCCACACGCGCCGAGATCGGCCAGCGCCGCGGCCTGGCGGGCCGCAGTGTAGGCGATCAATTGCTGAGAGGTCAAGGTACGGTCTGTCATGGGTGCCTATCCTCCGGCAGATCAAGCGCAATTATAGCACCTCTCCGTATAAAAATCTACGGACGCGAGTTGGCGAGTTGGCGAGTTGGATGCAGCGCCCCTTGAAGAACGGGCTCGCCTGTGCTATAACCCCTTCGTACCGAAGGAGCAACCGTTGTCACAATCCGGCATGCTGACTCCCTGGACCCCGGCCGTGGACCAGGGCGGTGGAGACCCGCCCGGCCCAGATGACGTTGAGTATTTCGCCGCAGCGCAGGCCGGAAGTTGGGGCGACACGCTGCGTGCGTTTGCCCGCTTCGCGGGGTCGAAGCCGGGGTCGCGCGTGCTGGACCTGGGCACGGGACCCGGCCTGTTGGCAAGGCTGCTGAAGGAGGGCGGGGCGCGTATGGTGGTGGGCTGCGACGCCTCGCTGCCGATGCTGCGGCGAGCTCTCGGGTTGGCCCAGGGCGGCAGGGCAGGCGAGCAGACGGCCCATCTCCAGGGAGACCAAGCTTCGCCAACGCGACCGGAGAGCGGCCAAGCCAACGCGCGGCCCGAGGTGGCCCCGGCCGGTGCAAACGAGCGTCCCGACTGGGTAGAAGGCGATGCGCTGCGCCTGCCTTTTGGCGACCAGGCATTCGACGCGGCTCTGGCGGCGAATCTCCTCTTCCTGCTCTCAAACCCGGCCGCGGGACTGGCCGAGTTGGCGCGCGTGGTGGTGCCCGGCGGGACCGTGGAGTTCCTGAACCCGAGCGACGAGATGAGCGTGCCGGCAGCGCGTGCATTCATGGACGAACGCGGGGTGACCGGATTTGATCGCTTTAGCTTTGTCAACTACGCGCGCCTGGCCGAGGAAAATTACCGGCTCAGCCTGGGTGAGTGGCAGGCGTTAGCCGAGGCGACAGGGCTGCGTCGCTTGCGCCATCAGGCGCGCGCAGGCGGGATGGTGCTTTTCGTGTCCATGAAGCGGGCACCCCTATGAGCCTGGTAATGCCGAAAGCGCGTTCGGGCGATAGGGCCGGCAGGCGGAGAAGCTCAAGGGAGGAGGGGTTGCGAGGATGACCGATCGTCTGTTGGCCGGGAAGCGAGTTCTGCTCGGCGTCACCGGGGGTATCGCTGCCTATAAGGCCGCCGACCTGGCCAGCAAGCTGACCCAGGCGGGGGCGCAGGTCGACGTGATCATGACCGAGGCGGCCACCCGCTTCGTGGCGCCACTGACCTTCAGTGCCGTCAGCGGACGACCGGCGCGCGTCGACATGTGGTCGGAACCTGCGGGCGAGGCGATCCCGCATGTGCGCCTGAGCACCCAGGCCGACCTGGCGATCGTCGCGCCGCTGAGCGCCAACACCCTGGCCAAGCTGGCGCTGGGCCTGGCCGACAACCTGCTGAGCGCGACGCTGCTGGCCAGCGATGCGCCGCTGGTGCTGGCCCCGGCGATGGAATCGCACATGTGGCTCAACCCGCTCACGCAGGCGCACGCCGAGGCGCTGCGGGCGCGTGGCGCGCTGCTGATCGGGCCGGGGAGCGGCCACCTGGCGTCGGGGGCGTCGGGGGTGGGCCGGATGGCCGAGCCAGCCGAGATCCTGGCCGGGGCACGGCTCCTGCTGGCGCAAGGGGGGCCGTTGGCGGGGAGGCAAGTGATGATCACCGCCGGGGGCACGCAGGAGCCGCTGGACCCGGTGCGTTACATAACGAACGCCTCGTCGGGCAAGATGGGGGTGGCCCTGGCCGAAGCAGCGCGCGACCTGGGCGGGCGGGCCGTCCTGGTTCACGCCCCGCTGTCGGTCGCCCTGCCGTACGGCGTGCAAAGCGTGCCGGTGCGGACTGCGCTCGAGATGCGCGACGCCGTGCTGCCCAGGCTGGCGGAGAGCGACATCCTGATCGGTGCGGCGGCAGTGGCGGATTACCGGCCGGCTGAAGCGCGGGCGCAGAAAATCAAGAAGGAGACCGGCGACCTGACGCTGGGTCTGGTGCGCAACCCGGACATTCTGGCTGAAGTGGCGACTTGCCGTGCGGAGGCGCCACGCCTGCGGGCGGTGGTCGGCTTTGCGGCCGAAACCCAGGATTTGCGGGCCAATGCCGCTGCCAAGCTGGCGTCAAAGGGGCTCGACATGATCGTGGCGAACGACGTGACGGAGACCGGCAGCGGCTTTGGCGCCGACGACAACCGCGTGACCTTGCTCTTTCGGGATGGAAGCGCGGAGCAACTGCCGCTGCTGCCCAAGGCCGAGGTCGCGCGTCGGGTGCTCGAGGCCGCGCTGGCGCGATTGGCGTGAGTGAGTTCGCAGGAGTTGCAGGGGCGAAGCGGGTGATGAGGGAGTAGGGGGTATAATGGCTGAGGCTGTCATTCTTGAAGCTGTGCGCACGCCGTTCGGGCGGCGAGGTGGGGCCTACCGCGACACGCGCCCCGATCGCTTGCTGGCTTACATCCTGGACTGCCTGTTGGACCGGGTGCAGGTGCCGGCGGCCAAAATCGACGATGTCGTGACCGGTGCGGTGACGCAGACGGGCGAGCAGGGGGCGAACGTCGGCCGGTTGGCGACACTGCTGGCCGGTTTTCCGGCAAGGGTACCGGCGGTGACGCTGAATCGCATGTGCGGCTCGAGCCAGCAGGCGGTGCACTTCGCGTCGCAGGCCGTGGCGGCGGGTGACATGCGTTACGCGATCGGGGCGGGCGTGGAGAGCATGACGCGCGTGCCGATGTTCAGCGACATCGGCGGCGGATTTGAGACGCTCAATCCGGACCTGCTCGCGCGCTACGAGTTAATCCACCAGGGGGAGAGCGCCGAGCGGATTGCGGAGCAGTGGGGCATCACGCGCGCGGAGGTGGACGAGTTCGCGGCGGAGAGCCACCGCCGGGCCGCCGCGGCTGCCGCCAAGGGGCGGAACGCCGAGTTGGTGCCGACGCCGGGGTTGGACGGGCAGGGCAAGCCGCTGACCCTGGCGCGCGACGAAGGCATCCGTGACGTGCTGGACCGCGCTAAGATGGCGAGCCTGCCGACGATCTTCAGGCCGGCCGGCAACGGGGTGGTGACGGCGGCCAACTCCAGCCAGATCTCCGACGGGGCATCCGCCGTGCTGGTGGCCGAACGCGAAACGGCCCTGGCCGACGGGTTCCGGCCGCGGGCGCGCTTCCGAGCGCGCGTGGCGCTTGGGGACGATCCGACCATGCAATTGACGGGTGTCATCCCGGCTACCCGGCTGGCGCTGGACCGGGCAGGCATCGGGATGGCCGACCTGGACTGGATCGAGATCAACGAGGCATTTGCGACCGTAGTCCTGGCCTGGGCACGCGAGCTTAAGCCCGACATGGCAAAGGTGAATCCATGGGGCGGCGCGATCGCGCACGGCCACCCTCTGGGCGCAACCGGCGCCGGCCTGATGGCCAAGCTGCTGGCCGGTCTGGAAGCGAGCGGCGGCACCCTCGGGCTGCAGGTGATGTGCATCGGGCATGGGATGGCGACGGCGACGGTGCTCGAGCGCCTGGACTGAGAGCTTGGGCCAGGGCAAGGGTCTGAGGCTGTGCTCCGTGCCGGGGCAGCCCGGCGGTCGCGGAGGCAGAGGTGGAGGATGGAGCGTATGAACGGCACGATCACCGACGTGCGGGGAATCCGCGCCGGGCATGCGACCGACGAGGCCGGCCTGACGGGGTGTACGGTGGTGCTCTGCGAGGAGGGCGCGGTCGGCGGAGTCGATCAGCGTGGGGGTGCGCCCGGCACGCGGGAGACAGATCTGCTGCGCCCGATGCATCTGGTACAGAAGGTGCACGGCGTGGTGCTGGCGGGAGGCAGCGCGTTTGGGCTGGCCAGCGCCGATGGCGTGATGCGCTACCTGGCGGAGCGCGAGACGGGCGTCCACTTCGGTGGGGCGGTGGTGCCGGTCGTCCCTGGGGCAATCCTCTTTGACCTCGGGCTGGGCCGGGCGGATGCCTACCCGGATGCAAGCATGGGCTATGCGGCCTGCGAGGCTGCCGGGACAGAGCGCCTGGCGGAAGGCAACGTCGGGGCGGGCACGGGTTGCAGCGTCGGCCGGCTGCTGGGCGGAAGGCACGCGACCAAGACGGGGATTGGCGGTGCGAGTTCTAGCCTGGGCGGCGGTCTGGTGGTCGCGGCGGTGGTCGCCGTGAACGCGCTGGGGGACGTGGTCGACGAGCGAGGGCAGATCGTGGCGGGGGTTCGCAAGCTCCGCGGGCGCGGCTTCGCCGGCAGCCTGGCGGTCCTCCGCCGCCGGATCGGCAAACCGGCGATGCAGGTGGGTGGCGCGACGGTTATCGGCGTCGTGGCCACGAACGCACGGCTGAACAAAGAGCAGGCTAACAAGGTGGCGCAAATGGCCCACGATGGGCTGGCGCGCAGCGTCCGTCCGGCCCACACGCTTTACGATGGCGACACGCTTTTCTGCCTGGCCACCGGCCGCGTGCGCGCCAGCCTGACGTTGGTCGGGGCCTACGCGGCCGAGATGGTAGCGCAGGCGATCGTGCGTGCGGCGACGACGGCTACTGGCGCCGGCGGGCTGCCGGCCGGGTCGGAAGTGGCGCAGGAGGAGGCACATGTCTGACAAAGTCCTGTTGGTAGACGACGAGCCGACCTTACTCGAGACGCTGGCCCTCAATCTCCGGTCCGCGGGCTACCAGGTGGTGACGGCGGCAGACGGGGCAGCGGCACTGGAACAGGCCCGCGCGGAAGCGCCTGACCTGGTGGTCCTGGATCTGATGCTGCCTGAGTTGGACGGCCTGACCGTCTGCCGCAGCCTGCGGCAGCACTCCCAAGTGCCAATTCTCATCCTGACCGCGCGCACTGGCGAGCTTGACAAGATCGTCGGGCTGGAGAGCGGTGCCGACGATTACCTGACCAAACCATTCAGCCTGGGTGAGCTGCAGGCGCGCATCCGAGCGCTCCTGCGCAGGGCAGGGTCGGCGCAAGCCAGCGACGAGCTGCGCGCCAACGACCTGTGGCTCAACCTGGTCAGCCGGCGCGCCTTTCTGGATGGCAAGGAACTGGTGCTAAGCCCCAAGGAGTTCAGCCTGTTGGCGGAGCTGATGCGCCACCAAGGGGCCGTCCTCTCGCGCGACCTGCTTCTCACACGCGTCTGGGGCTACGATTATTATGGCGACACCCGTACGGTGGACGTCCACGTGCGCTGGTTGCGCGAGAAGATCGAGCAGGACGCGTCGCGTCCGGTCCGCATCGTGACGGTGCGGGGGATCGGATACCGCTTCGAAGGCTGAAAAATGACACTCGCGGATGTGTTGCTGGTCGTCGTGGCTATTGCGGGGATACTCCTGGCCGGGGTGTACGCGTCACGGTTGCGCAGCGCGCGCGACGACCTGGCGCAAGCCAGCCGGACCTCGGCGGCTGCCCACCGAGCGCAGGCGTCGGCGGAGGCCGAGCTGAGGATCGCGAGCGGCCAACTGGACGGGCTGGGGCAGGCTTCGTCTGATGCGCAGTTGGTGGTAGATGGCGAGCGGCGAGTAGTCTGGGGTAACCAGGTGGCGTGGGACATGTTCAGCGCCGGCCAACCGGCAGCTAACCAACCCTTTATCGGATTAGTGCACGATTACGAGCTCAACCAGGCGGTGGTGGACACCCTCAGCGGGCGCCGGTCGATCGTGCGCCAATCGGAGGTCAACGAGCGCACCCTGCGCATCCGCGTCCTGCCGCTGGACGGGATCGCTGGCGCGGCGGTGGTGATCCAGGACGTGACCGAGCTGCAGCGCCTGGGGCGCGCGCGGCGCGATTTTGTGGCCAACATTTCGCACGATCTGCGCACACCGCTGGCGAACATCGACCTGGCTGCGCAGACGCTGCGCAACGGCGGGCTGGTGGACGGCAAGCTGGCACAGAAAATGCTGGATCAGATCCAGGGCCAGGTGCAAGCGTTGAGCCAGCTCAGCCAGGAGATGATGGACCTGGCGCAGATCGAGTCCGGACAGGTGCTGCTCAAGCTGCTCCCGATCGACGCGGAAGGGCTGGTGCGCCGGGCGATCGACCTCCTTTTGCCACAAGCGGCGCTCAATAATCAGCACATCAGCGTGACGGTCCCCGAGAGCATGCGCGTGTTGGTCGACGAACAGCAGATGAGCCGTGTGATCCGCAATCTCGTGCACAACGCGCTCAAGTTCACCCCCGACGCCGGCATCATCTGCATCCATGCGGAGGCGAGGGGTGACGAAGATGTGCTGATCTGCGTGGAGGACAGCGGTCCCGGTATCCCGGAGGCCGAGCAAGTGCGCATCTTCGAGCGCTTTTACAAGCAGGACCGGGCGCGCAGCAAGGGCGGCACCGGGCTGGGCCTGGCGATCGCCCGGCACATCGTCGAGGGGCACGGCGGGCGGATCTGGGTGGAAAGCACTCCGGGCCAGGGCGCGCGGTTCTGTTTCACCGTTCCGAAGGGGTAAGCCGGAAGGCCCGCCAGGCTGCGGATCTCGAGCTGCCCCGGTTCGGTCCAGCGGCAAACAGGCCAAGGGGCCTGGTCGACGCCGGCCGCCACGCAACCCGACGTGAGCCCGCCCAGAAGGTTAAGAGCTGTTAACCGACCCTTAACCTTGGCTTTACCTCCAGATAACCGCGGCTTAACGGCTGCCGTGTAGCATGCTGTGACCGCGTGTCGACGCGGCATATTTGATCGCGCGCCTCGTTCTCGAGCTGCGGCGTGGCGTTGAGAAAGTGCAGGCCAGATGTTTGGTCAGTTACAATCCCCCGTCCGCGCCGCCTCCGACGGTCGGCTGTGCGCCGCAGGTCATTTTGCGCCGGGGTGTTTTGCGGCTGTCCTTCGTCCTGGTGATCCTGCTCTCCGGCTGCAGCGCGGCCGGCACGGGGCAGACGGCGACCGGCAATCCAGGCGCCGGTCAGACGGCCACGCCTGCCAAGAGCGGGGCGACCGAGACGATCCAGGACGTCGGGTCCGACACCCTGGTCAACCTCGCGCTGGCCTGGGCCGAAGAGTACATGCGCCAACACCCCGACGCTGCGCATCTCGGTGACCGGCGGCGGCTCGGGCACGGGAATCGCGGCGCTGATCAATCAGACCACCGACATCGCCAATGCGTCGCGGGAGATGTCGGCCGACGAGATCGCCTCGGCCAAAAAGAACGGGATCGAGCCGGTGCGCCACACGGTGGCCCGCGACGCGATCGCGGTGGTCGTCAATCCCCGTAATCCGGTGAGCAAGCTGACGCTGGCGCAGCTTTCGGCCATTTACACCCGCAAGATCACAAATTGGCAGCAGGTTGGCGGCGAGAACCGGCCGATTGTTCTCTTGTCCCGCGAATCCAACTCGGGCACGTACCAATACTTCCTCGAGAACGTCATACGGATGGGGAAAAAGAGCGACCTGTTGTTTTCTCCCGACACTCTGCTGATGCCCTCGTCGCAGGGGATCAGCACAGAGGTGAGCCACAATCCGAACACGATCGGTTACGACGGGCTGGGGTACGTCACAGTCGAGCAGAAGGTGATTGCCGTAGCCCAGGATGCGGACAGCCCGCACGTGCTGCCGTCCGTGGCGACGGTCAACGACGGCAGCTATCCGATCTCCCGGCCCCTGTTCATGTATACGCCCGGGAAGCCGAGCGAGCGGGTTCAGGCGTTCCTGGATTGGATCGTGGATGGGGGGCAGGCCACGGTGACGAAGTTGGGCTTCGTGCCTCTGAAGGGCGGCGAATGAGACAGGCGGCGGGTAACACGACCCTCACTTCGTGGCGCGAGTTCCTGGTGGAAGCCCTGATCCGCGTGATGGGCTTCTCGACGGTCGGCTTCGTGCTGCTCATATTCCTGTTTCTGCTGCGCGAGGGCCTGCCGGCCTTTTTCCTCAGCCCACTACCGAATGTGTTTGGCACACGCTGGTACCCGACCTTCGACCTGTTCGGCACCCTGCCGTTGATCCTGGGCTCGCTGCTGGTGACCCTCGGCGCGATCGCGATCGCCTTGCCGCTGGGCGTCACGACGGCGGTGTTCGTGCGCGAGGTTGCACCACCCTGGGCACGTGAGGTGCTGAAGCCGATGATCGAGGTGCTGGCCGGCATCCCGTCGGTCGTGCTCGGTTTCTTCGGCATGACGCTCGTGGCTCCGGCCGTGCAGCAGGTGCTGGGAGTGCCGACCGGGCTGACGGCCTTCACCGGTTCGTTGATCCTGGCTTACATGGCACTGCCCACGTTGATCAGCGTAGCGGAGGATGCGCTGGACGCGGTGCCGGTCTCCTATCGGAACGCAGGGCTGGCCATGGGCGCGACGCAGTGGCAAACCATCTGGCGGGTGGTGGTACCCGCGGCGCGCTCCGGCATCCTGACCGCGGTGATGTTGGGCATGGGTCGAGCGATTGGCGAAACGATGGCGGTGCTGATGGTCACCGGCAACGCGGCCCGTATGCCGCTGGGCCTGGACGCCCTTTTCCAGCCCGTGCGCACGATGACCGCCACGGTGGCGGCCGAGATGGGTGAGGTAGCGCGCGGCAGCACTCACTACCACACTCTATTTGCGGTGGGGATCATCCTTTTCGTGCTTACCTTCTTCATCAACCTGGCGGCAGCGCGCGCGATCTTCGAGAAGCGACGGCGAGGGGGATTGCGCTGATGGCGCTCACGTCGAAGCCGGCTCCGGCGCGGCCAAACGCTCGCATGGCGGCGCAGAGTGGCTATAGCGTCCGCAACCGCTTTCGGGTGCAGCAAGCCGGCTTTGTCTTGCTGGGCCTCGGGACACTGGTGGTGGTGTTGCCGATCTTGTTCGTGATCGGCACGATCGTCGCCCGGGGCATCGGCGCCATCAGTTGGGAGTTCCTGACGGCGGCGCCGCGTGACGGCATGAAGGCGGGCGGTATCTTCCCGGCGATCGTCGGCACTCTGTACCTGACCGCCGGCACGGCGCTGGCGGCGATACCCGTCGGCGTGGCCGGGGCGATCTACCTGGCCGAGTATGCGAGCGATAACTGGCTCACGCGCGCCATCCGCCTGGCGATCGTGAACCTGGCCGGCATCCCGTCGGTGGTTTACGGTCTCTTTGGGCTGGGCCTATTCGTGCTGTTCCTGGGCTTTGGGACCTCGATCCTGGCCGGTTGCCTCACGCTGGCCATCATGACGCTGCCGGTGATCATCAGCACGTCCGAAGAGGCGCTGCGGGCTGTGCCGACCGAGTTTCGCACGGTCAGCCTGAGCCTGGGCGGGACGCGCTGGCAGGCAGTGCGCACGGTAGTGCTCCCGCAAGCCTTGCCCGGTATCATCACCGGAGTCCTGCTGGGCCTCCTGCGGGCCGCCGGCGAGACCGCGCCGATCCTCTTCACGGTCGCGGCATTTTTCCTGCCACGCCTGCCGCGCTCGCCGTTCGACCAGACCATGGCACTGCCCTATCACCTCTATGTCATCAGCACGCAGGTGCCGGGCATGCCCCTGCAGATCCAGTACGGGACCGCACTGGTGCTGCTGGCGCTGGTGCTGTCGATCAACATCTCGGCGACGCTGATCCGCAGCTACTTCCGGCGGCGTAGGCAGTGGTGAAGGACGCCGGGCCGAAGATCCGCCTCGAACACGTCGGCTACTCGTATGCGGGCAAGCCGGTGCTGCACGACGTCAACCTGGAGGTACCGCCGAATGCGATCAGCGTGTTGTTTGGTCCGGCGGGCAGCGGCAAGTCCACCCTGCTGCGGCTGATCAACAGGCTGAACGACCTGGTGGACGGCACGAGCCTGACCGGGCGTATCCTCATCGATGGGCAGGATATCTACGCGCCCGGCACCGCCCTGCCGGCTCTTCGCCGGCGCGTGGGCATGGTGTTCGCGCTACCCCTGCCGCTGCCGGGCACGATCCGCGAGAACATCCTCTACGGGCCGCGGCTGGCCGGCGAGCGCAACCCGCTGCGGCTCGAGGAACTGGTCCTCAACAGCCTCAAAGCGGCCGCGCTGTGGGATGAGGTGAAGGACCGGCTGGATGCGCCGGCTCTCTCGCTCTCCGGCGGCCAGCAGCAGCGACTGTGCATGGCACGCAGCCTGGCGCTGGAACCGGAGATCCTGCTGCTCGACGAACCCACCTCCGGGCTCGATCCGATCTCGACGGGCAAGGTGGAGGAGTCGCTGTTCGAGTTACGGCAGCAGTATGCGATCGTCATAGTGCCGCACAGCGTCCAGCAGGCGGCGCGCGTAGCCGACTACGCGGCCTTTTTCCTGAACGGCGAGTTGGTGGAATATCGGCCCGGCGAAGAGATCTTCACCTCGCCCCGGGACAAGCGCACCGAGGACTACGTGACCGGCAGGTTCGGCTAGCCCATGAGCAAGATCAGCGTCCAGCATCTCGACTTCTTTTACGGCGCCAGGCAAGCGCTGTGCGACGTGAACCTGGAGATCGAAGACCGGGAGATCACGGCCCTGATCGGCCCGTCCGGCTGCGGGAAGTCGACCTTCTTGCGCTGCCTCAACCGCATGAATGACACCATAAGCGGGACCCGCGCCGAAGGCAAGGTTCTCCTGGACGGCGAAGACATCCATGGGCCCGCGACCAACGTTGTCGAACTGCGGCGGAGGGTAGGAATGGTCTTCCAACGGCCGAATCCTTTTCCACAGTCGATTTTCGACAACGTCGCCTTCGGGCCGCGGGTGCTGGGTCTGCACGCCAGGGGCAACCTGCCGGCGCTAGTGGAGGAGAGTCTGCGCGCGGCCGATCTGTGGGGCGAAGTTAAGGACGGCCTGCACGCCGACGCGCTGGGCCTCTCGCTCGGTCAACAGCAGCGGTTGTGTATCGCGCGCGTGATCGCGGTGAAGCCCGAGGTGATCCTGATGGACGAGCCTTGCTCGGCGCTGGACCCGATCAGCACGCTCAAGGTTGAGGATCTCATGCGCAGCCTGGCCGAGAGCTACGCCATCGTGATCGTGACGCACAACATGCAGCAGGCAGCGCGCGCCTCGGATCGCACGGCCATGATGATGCTCACAGACGACCGCCGCTCGGGAACCGTCATCGAGGTGGGCGAAACCAGGCGGGTGTTCACTGAGCCGCAAGACGAGCGGACTGAAGGCTACGTGACGGGGCGCTACGGTTAATAACAACACGGCCCTTGTCATGCTCGGGCCGCAGTTTGGGCCGAAGCATCTCGCGTTGTTGGCACCAGACCCTTCGCTGCCATGTCCCGGCGGCCGGATGGGCCTGGCCCCCCAGGGTGACGTTGCCCGCGGAATGCCGCTGTAGTGCCAGGTTCGGCAGGGGTGCTTGTGTCCGCAGGCAAACCCTAGCGGGGGTTCTTACGTATAGAATGCGGAGCGGGGCCGCCTGAGAGTGTGTTCGCCTGCCCGGCCGGATCGAGCGCGCCGGGCGTCAAGACGGGAGAAGACATGCAAGACGTAATCGGCGTGTTGGCGATGTTCGTGCCGCTGATGATAGTGCTTTGGCTGGCCAGTCTCGCCGACGGGGCACGGCAGCGCGAGCAGAAGGACACGGCACAGGTGCTGTCGGTTCTGTCGATCCTCTTGCTGACGCTTCTCTACTTGGCACTGATTGCGATTGGCGCGTTCGTGCAAGCCTTGGGCGCGGCGGCACGGGCTGGGACCCTCCCGCTGGGCGCCCTGCAGGGCTACCAGGCGATGGGGGTCGACCCGGCGAAGCTGGCGGCCAATCTGCCGATGATGGGTCTCAGCCTGTGGCTGCCGTCGCTGTTTGGCCTGATCTTGCTCCTGCCCCCGGTCCGGAGTCTGGCAGCGCGCGCCATCCCGATCGACCCGTCACGCACGGTGCATGCCCTGGCGCTCTCGTTCCCGGCCCTGATAGTGGTCAACCTCTGGTTCACGGTCTCGTTTGGACTGGGCAACCTGGCCTCGATCGCCCAAGTCGGCGCATCGCAAGGCCAGCCGGCGGTTACCCTACCCGGGGTCTGGCTGCAGGAGCTGATGCTGGCGGGGCTGGGCCTGATCGGCGTGGGGTGGCTGTCACGGCGCGGCCTGGCAGCGGCGCTGCAGCGCCTGGGGATCGTCGCGCCGTCAGCGCCGCAGGTGGGAGCGGCCTTCGGCCTGGCCTTGCTCCTGGTGCCGATCGTGCTGGCCGTGGAGTACGCCGGCAGCCGGCTGGGAGTCGGGGTCAGCAACGACGTACAGCGGTTGAGCGAGCAGCTGATCGGGCCGTTGGGCCAGTCGATCGCCGGTATCCTCACCCTCGGCCTGGCGGCCGGCCTGGGCGAGGAGACGCTCTTCCGCGGCGCTCTGCAGCCGCGCTTTGGCCTGCCCCTGACGGCGCTCCTTTTCGCGCTGCTGCACAGCACCTACGGGCTGAGCCTTTCGACGCTGGTGGTGTTCCTTGTCGGCCTGGTGCTCGGCCTGGTGCGCATCCGCGCCAACACCAGCGCGTCGATGGTCCTCCACGCGACCTACAACATGGTCCTTGGGGTGTTCACCTACCTGGGACTGTTCCAGAACTTCTAGGCCGGCCGCGTGGGCCCCGGGCCGGCCACCACCCGGAAAAACTCCTCGAAGAAGCGCTCCGGCTGTACCTCGACGGCGATCGAGTGCCGGGCGCCGGCATGGCCCGGCTCAAAGACGGTGCGACCGGACTTGGTCGCGAGATCGATCGTGACCAGCCCGGGCTCGAAGTGACAGATGGCCTCCTCGCCGTCGGCCGGCGCCGGATCGAAGATGGCAGCCGCAGCCAGGGGGTCGTGGAATGTGATCGCCGACTGCTGCTCGAACCAGATCTCGGCGAAGTCGAGCACGGGGCGCAGGATCGGGCTGGTGAAGCGCCGGCGCACCTCCGCGGCCGGCATGGTCACCTGCATGCTGACGTCGAGGCCGACGGCGCGGATCGGCACCGGCGAGCCAAAGACGATGGCAGCGGCCACCGGGTCGAGCCGGACATTCCATTCGAGGTCAGGATCGGCGCGCAGGTAGACGCCGCCCATCAGCACGATCTCCTTGAGCATAGCCGGGATCTCGCGGTCGAGGGCGAAGAGCATGCCCACGTTGGTCAGCGGACCGATGGTAAGCAATGTGACCTCGCCCGGGTGGGCGCGGATCGTCCGGCGTAGAAACTCGACGGCCTCGCCTTGTGGGAAGAGCGTGCGGTGCGGCCAGCGGGGCAGCGCGGCGGCCTGCTCGGCGACCGGTTGGCGTTGCTCGCCAAGGATGGGCCGAGCCAGTCCCGGAAAGATGGGGACATCCTTGCCGGCCACTGCGCACAGTACGCTGGCCAGCGCGGCACGCTTCTCCGGCTCCCCGGTAACCGTGGTGATCCCCAGCAGATCGCATCGGGGCTGCGTCAGCAGGTAGGCCAGGCAGACCGCGTCGTCGATATCGCCGCCGATGTCAGTATCCAGGAGCAGCTTGGTTGCCATGTTGGCTCTCCATTCACGCGATACGATAGGGCAAGGGCTCGCCGCGCAAGAACTGCAGGATCGGGACGTAGTCCTCGGCGCGCGCCGCGACGACGCCGTAGGGCAGCGAGCCGGCCGCGACGTGGGGCGTCAGCAGGATGTCACGCGTCGGATCATCCAGGGCTAGCTGCCGCAGCGGTTCCGCCGGCCCCAGCGGCTCCCATTCGTAGGTGTCCAGCGCTGCGCCCGCCAGCTGACCCGTGCGAAGCGCCTCGGCCAAAGCGGCCTCGTCGATCACGCGGCCGCTGCCGCAGCTCACCAGGAACGCGCCCTCCTTCATGCGCGCGAACTGGGCTGCGCCGAAGGCGTGCTCGGTGGCGGGCGTGTAGGGCAGCAGGTTGACGACGAAATCGCTCTCTGCCAGCAGCCCATCCAGCGGGGCGTAGGCGATGCCGAACGCAGTCTCCCCCTCGGGCGGCAGGCGCCTGCGCCGACGGTATAGAATGCGGCAGCCCCAACCGTTCAGACGCCGGGCCAGCTCGGCGCCGACCGCACCAAAGCCCACGATCCCCACGGTCCGCCGCCACAAGCCGCCCAGGTCTTGCTGGCCCGACCAGTTATAGGCGAAGGTGTTCTCGTCGGTGCGCCGGGCCTCGCCCCAGTCCTCGGCGGCCATGGCCACCGCATTGACTTCGAGCAGTCGCCGCGCCAGGGCCAGCATCTGCAGCACGCAGTGCTCGGCCACGGCAATCGTCGGTCGCACCGGCCAGACGGTCACGGCGATGCCGCGCGCCCTGGCTGCGGCCAGATCGATGTCGTAGGCCAGCGAGCCCAGGCGCACGATCAGCCGCAGGCGGGGCGCCTCGGCGAGCAAGGCCGCGTCGATGACGCCGGCCCGCTCGCTGATCAGGAACTCGGCCTGCGCGAGTTGAGAGCGCAGCTCATCCGGCGAGGGCAGATGCAGGATCACCACGTCCAGCTCGGGCGGGGCGGCCGCCAATGAGTTCGCGCCGGTGGCGCGGGCTGCGTTCGGTCAGAAAAAGCGTGCGATGAGCGGTCATGCGGGCCAGCCTCGAGTGTCTCCTGCGTCAGTCCGGGTCGCGATAGGATCCCATCTCGACTACCTCGCCGGAGGTGCGCGCGTCCTCGGCGGCAAAGGCCATCAGGTGGCTCTCGAGCGAGTTGCGGGCCGAGGTGAGCGCCTCGGCGCTGCCGTTCGACAGGGAGTGCACGAAGGCGGCGGCCAGGCCTTCGTCCCCTCCGCCGTGTCCCTGGCCGGTGTCCGGCACGAGGTGCTCGACGGCGCCGGTGAGGTGGTCGTGGATGTCGATCTCGGCGCTGCCGTAGGTGAATTTGCCGCGCAGCGAGGCCCGCGTGCCGTCGTAGCGCAGCGTGCGCCCTTCCTCATGGGAATGACCGTGCATGAAGAGCGCGCCGGACGCGCCGCTCTCGAACTCGAACGACACCACCTGATGGTCGACGACGTCGTTGTCGCAGTGATAGACACAGCGACCGTAGGGCCCGCTTTCGAGGGCTCCGCGCCGGGCGGCCAGGCTGGTGTCGACTGAGATCGCCGAGGCCGGCCAGCCGGTGTTCTCGGTCAGGTAGATGCGAGGGGCGTAGTAGGGGCACTCTGCGGCTGCAGGGCAGCCGTCGGTGCAGCGCAGCGGAGCGCCGGCCGGCGCGTTCTCGGGCCGGAAATGCTGCAGCGAGCCAAAGGACGACAGGCGGCGCACGGGCCCGACGTTCCAGTAGAGCAGGTCCAGGTCGTGGCAGCACTTGGCGAGAATCATCGGCGAGGACTCGGCGCTGCTGCGCCAGAGCCCGCGCACGAACGAGTGCGCCATGTGCCAGTAGACGACGTTCTCGCGGTGTTCGACGGTGATGATCTGCCCCAGGCGCCCGGAGGCCAGCACTTCGTGCAGGGTTGAGAACATGCCGGTGAAGCGCAGGACGTGGCAGATCTGGAGCACACGCTGGGCGCGTTCGGCGGCCTCCACCAGGGCGCGGCAATCGGCCGCCGACGTAGCCATCGGCTTTTCGAGCAGCACGTGATAGCCCAGGCCCAGCAGGGCGAGCGCGGTGGGCGCGTGCAGCGAGTCCATGGTGCAGTCGAACGCGACAGGCGCCAACTGGCCGCGCGCCGCCAACTCTTGCCAGGAGGCGAAGCAGGCCGAGTCCAGCACCCCATAGCGCTCGGCAAAGCGGCGCCGCCGGGCCTCATCCGGCTCGGCCACCGCCACAAAACGCAGTTCGTCCGGATGGTCAAGGGCGTACGGCGCGTAGGCGCCATAGCCCCGGCTGCCCGCACCGATCGCCACCGCCTCGAGTGGTAAGGTCATGTTCTGCTGCTCCCTTGCGCGAATGGGTTTGGTCTTTTCAGAACGACAGGCGCTTGAAGGCCTCGGCGAAGGCATAGCCCGGTTTCCCGCCGGCGTCGCGCGCCCGTTGGCGGATGCGCTCGGCCAGTTGAGTGTTGTCAAGGCCGACCTGGCTGGCGTGGCGAGCCAGGGCCGCCAGGCGCGTGTCCATACAGCAGGAGATGTCTTCCCAGTAGTCGGGGTCGTCGGTCCAGAAGAGGTAGGCCTCGCTGACCCGCCAGGGGTCTTCGCTTTCGACCAGTTGCTCGGGAAAGATATTCCATTCGCGCGCGGCGTAGATCGCGTCCAGCGCGCCCTGACCGGCCGCCCGGTGATCGGGGTGCAGTTGGTAGTGGCGCCAGGGATCGATGGTGAGCACGATCTGCGGGTGAGCGTGCCGGATCAGGCTGGAAAGCTCGCGCCTCAGTTCGAGAGTGTTCTCCAGCAGGCCATCGGGGTGGCGCAGGAAGATGACGTCGGCCACGCCCAGCTCGCGCGCCGCGGCGCGCTGCTCCTCCTCGCGGCGGGCCGCCAGCCGGCCGGGGCGCAGGTCCGGGTCATGGCTGCCCTTGTCGCCGCTGGTCAAGAGCACGTAGGTGACCTGCTTGCCGGCCTGCGCCCACTTGACGATGGTGCCCGCGCAGCCGAATTCGGGATCGTCGGGGTGCGCGGCGATGACCATCACTCGATTGAGAGGTTCGGGGGTATCTGGCATGAATCGTGACCTCGGGTCTACGTTAGTGAAAAAACGAATCGACCGGCTCATGCTACAACCGTGCGGGGGAAAAGGCAAGACGACGAGAGACAGGAGCTTGGCCTTGGGTGGTGCGCCTAATGGCTCAGGCTACAAATCGGAAGAGCAGCGCGCCCACCAGCCGCGCGAGCGCGACTTGCAGCGGGTTGGCGCGATGTGCGATGTAGAAGGTGCGTGCGGGGTCGAGCCAGCCCTTCTCCTGCCAATAAGCGCGGTCCAGCGAGCCAGGCGGCTGGCGCTGCCAGGCCAGTTGCTGAATCTTGAACATCATGAGCGACAGGAAAGGGGGGTGCAAAGACTGCCGCAGCGCGATGGCCTGGAGTAGCGCCTGAGCGACTCGGGCAGTCTCTCTTGCGTAGCGGCTCTTCAGCTCGTCCTGCGGCAGCAGCGGGCCCATCTTGTAGCCTGCCTGCCCGACGATGTGATAGCCCCAGGTGCGGAGCGCGAGGTTCATCGTTTGCAGGGCGTGGCCCGTCGGGCTGTCGGCCACGGTCGCGATGAGATAGGCGCACTTGCCAGCCAGGGCGGGCCGGTGGCAGAGATAGGCCAGCCGGTCGATCCAGGTCTTGGCGACGCCGTTCACGTCGTTGACGTAAACCGGGCTGGCGAGGATCAGGCCGTCGGCGGCGTCCATCTTGGCCCGTATGAGGGGGACGTCGTCCTGCAACGGGCAGCGGTCTTCCGCGCGATCGAAGCAGGTGCGGCAGCCCCGGCAAGGGCGGTCTTGGTCATAGCTCTACCTCATGTTCGGCGCAGATATTGGCAGTTTACCAGGTTGGCGAGCAGGAAGTTGGCATTTCGCTTCCGCAAGACTGACGGGTAGCAGCCAGCCGCGGGCAATCGCTATCAGGCCTCGAGCAATCGCGGCGCCGATCAACTTCGACGGCGGCCGAGCCAGCGGTGGACGGAGGCCAAGTACGTGGCATATGGCCGGCCAAACCGGGCGGCGAGATACCTCTCTTCGGGCAGGATGAGAATGTAGTGGCAGGCGACGATGGCCGGGAGGAGAAGAACCAGCACCCAGGGAAGATCGATTGCCAGGGCAATACCAGCCAGAACGCAAGCGCCGCCGAGGTAGAGGGGATTCCTCGAGACAGAGAAGACGCCCGTTGTGACGAGTTGGCTCGTGGGAATCCCGGGGTCGGTTGGCTGGTGATGCTGTGCCAGCTCCCGGCGGGCGAGGACGACGAAGATCAGTCCGACGACGATGAGGACGGCGGCGCCGAGGACGGCGGCGCCGAGGACGGCGGGCGGCGCGAGGAACCCGCGCTGCAGCGAGACAGGCAGGGCCAGTTGCAGGGCGACGCCGGCAAGGCAAGGCATGCCAAAGATCACCTCGAAGATCTGCCACCACCTCTTGTGGGCTGCGTCCATTGACATTGGGGCTACAGTCCTTGCTCGATCCTGGGACGATGTTGTCGCGTCCTATACGCACTACTTGTTGGTGGGGGTGCCACGCCCTCTCGCCGGCTTGCACGGAGGGCGGCGATCGTTACTTTGGGACAGCGCTGCAGGGCGTCGATCAGGGGGCGCCGATGATGGCGTGGCCCGAGCCGCCGGCGACGTGCCGCCCTGCGTATAGCGCGTAATCCACTCCAGCGGATCGGGCGCACGCGTGCTGACGGCGACGCGGCGCCGGGGAACTTGGGCCAGCCGCAGCGCGGCGGTGGTGCCAGCCAGGCCGCTCCCGCTGACCGGGACATCCTTCTGGTACAAACCTCTGCCTCCCACCCCGGCCTCAGCCGATGGCCAGCATGCGCTCCACCGATCGCAGGGCGCGCCGGCGGATTTCCTCTGGCACGTCGACCACGTACCGGGTGAGCTGCAGCGCGCTCAGGGTATCCTCCAGCGTGATCTCATTCATATGCGGGCACCTGACGCTGCACAGCCGCAACATGTTCTTGCCGGGATTGGCGGCCGCCACGTTGTCGCCCATGGCGCATTCGGTCAGCAATAAGTAGCGCGGCGCGGCCGTGCGCTCGACGTAGCGGATCATCCCCGTGGTGCTGCCCGAGAAATCCGCCGACTCCACCACCTCGGGGCTGCACTCGGGGTGCGCCAGGATGACCACATCCGGGAACTGCGCTCTGACGGCGCGGATGTCCTCGACCGTGAACTTCTCGTGCACCTCGCAGCGGCCCGGCCAGCCGATGAGCTGGTAGTCCAGCTCGCTGCCGGTCGCCAGCGGCGTCCTGGTCGGAAAGACGACGTGCTTGCCCGTCGCGCGGGCGACATTCTTGGCCAGGTACTCGTCGGGCAAGAAGATCACGGTCCCCCTGCCGAGCGATTCCACGACCGCCTGGGCGTTGCCCGACGTGCAGCAGATGTCGGCCTCGGCCTTGACGTCGGCATAGGTGTTGATGTAGACGACCACCGGCACGCCGGGAAAGCGCTCTTTCAGGGCCCGCACATCGGCGGCCGTGATACTGGCGGCGAGTGAGCAGCCTGCCCGCTGCGACGGGATAAGGACGGTCTTGCCCGGGTTGAGGATCTTGGCCGTCTCGGCCATGAACTTCACGCCGCAGAAGACGATGATGTCCTTGTCAGTCCGGGCGGCCTTGCGGCTCAGCTCCAGTGAGTCGCCGGTGTAGTCGGGAATGGAGTGGTAGAGCGCCGGTTCCATGTAGTTGTGCCCGAGGATCACGGCGTTCTTTTCGACCTTCAGACGGTTGATCTCGCAAGCCAGCTCGGCCTTGTAACGCAGCTCGAAATCCGGCACGACGTCTTTCAGGAGCGCTTGCATGCGCAAATATGTTTCATGCACTGACATTTCGCTAACCATAGAGCACTCTGCCTGTTCGGCCCTCTCGATTTTGATGAAGGACAATCCGGCAGGCTAAGCGGCACTGGCTGCCGCCGACTGCGGCTTCCAATCAAAGCTCACGTCGAACGCCTGCACCGAATGGGTCAGGTAACCCACCGAGATGTAGTCCACGCCAGTCTCGGCCACCCGATGGACGTTCTCCAGCGAGACGTTGCCGGAGGCTTCGAGCTGGGCGCGACCCGCGCTGAGCGAAACAGCCTGGCGCATCGTTTCGACGGACATATTGTCCAGCAAGATGCGCTTCACCCCCAGCGCCAGGGCCTCTTGGACGTCCTCCAAGGTGCGGGCCTCGACCTCGATCTCCAGCCTGGTCCCCGTGGCCCGCACGCGCCGCACTGCCTCGGCCAGCGAGCCGGCGAAGTCGATGTGATTATCCTTGATCAGGACCATGTCGTAGAGGCCGGCCCGGTGGTTTTGCGCCCCGCCGCGGCGCACGGCCCGCTTATCCAGGGCCCGCAGGCCGGGCGCCGTCTTGCGGGTATCCAGGATGGTGGCCTGCGTGCCCGCTACGGCGTCCACAAATTGGCGCGCCAGGGTCGCGATGCCTGACATGCGGCCCAGGAGGTTCAAGGCGGTGCGCTCGGCCGTGAGCAGTGCCCGAGCTCGGCCGGACACGGAGGCCAGCACCTGCCACTTCTCCACTCGGGCACCCTCGGCCACGCAGGTTTCGAACCCCACGTCCTCGTCGAGCAGCATGTAGGTGGCTCGTGCCACGTCCAACCCAGCGACGACTCCGGCCTGCTTGGCGATAATCTGCCCACGCATCGTTGCCGCAAGCGGAACGATGCTGTTGGTCGTTACGTCTTCCTCACCGATGTCTTCCTGTAGAGCGCGCCTGATTGCCGAGATGATCTCCGGCGATAGGCCCTCTGAAGCTTTTGTAGAAGCATTCGTGTTTTCCACGCGCTTGATACCTCCTCTGGCATTCACCGACTTGCAGCTTAAGCGACAGGAACGTTTGGACACGGATCGGCCCTGATTCTATCACACCGCTACGCCCCGCCGGGCAGCGTCGCGGCGAACAGGGTGCGCCGGAAGGGGTAGAAGACGGGGCTGCCGGGAAAGAGCTCGTGCAGGCGGGCACGGTAGCGGGCCATGAAGAGCTCGCGCAGGTCCGGGGAGAGGCGCTCGAAATAGGGCACCAGGGCCGTGCCCGAGGTCCAATCGGCCAGCGAGCCGGCGTCGGGCAGGATGTGAGGATAGACTTTCTCGAAGACCGTCAGGGTCTGAGCGCCGTGGGCGAAAAGCAGCTCCGCATAGGCGTCGATGCTGAGGACCGGTGCGATGCGCCGCCAGCCGCCAAGCGCGCTATGGAACGGCTCCTGGCCGGCCAGTTCGAGGATGAGGGTTTGGGTGGGGTGGGTCTGGTTGGACGGCACCTGCACCGCCAGTTGGCCGCCGGGGTTCAGCAGAGACAGCAGCCGTGGGATGAGGGCCCCGTGGTCCTCAACCCACTGCAGCGCGGCGTGTGAGAAGATCAGGTCCCAGTGGCCGCCGGCGTCCTCGATGCTCCCCTGCTCGAAGCGCAAGCCCGGCCGCGCCTGGGCGGCCGCGCGTGCGAGCATCTCCGGCGAGCGGTCGAGGCCCAGCACGTCGCTGCCGGGCAGCGCGCCGGCCAGCCGGCGGGTCAATTCGCCGGTGCCACAACCCAGGTCGACGACCTGCATCTGCGGGCGCGGGCGGATCATCGCCAGCAGGTCTTCGAAGGGCGCAGCCCGCTCACGCTCGAATTGGTGATAGCGGTCGGGGTCCCAGGGCATGCTCGGCTCCCATAATGCGGCTGTAATACTACGCCGCCAGCAGCAGGTAGGGCTCCTCGACGACGTTCTTGACGTACTGTAGGAAGCGCGCCGCCGGTGCGCCGTCGACCAGGCGGTGGTCGAAGACGAGGCTCAGAGTCCACGCCTGGCGGAGGACGGGCGCGTCCGGCGAATCGGCCCGGTAGATCCACTTGGGCGCGATGCGGCCGACGCCCAGGATGGCCGCCTCCGGCAGGTTGATGACCGGGGTGAAGGCGTCGACGTCGTACATGCCCAGGTTGGTGATCGTGAAGGTGCCGCCGGCCAGGTCGTCGGGGAGGGAACGGCCCACCCTGGCGCGCTCGACCATCTCGCGGAACTCGGCGCCGAACTGGCGCAGGCTCTTGCGGTCGGCGTCGCGGATGACGGGCACGAGCAGGCCGCGCTCGGTGTCGACTGCCATGCCCAGGTTGACGTGCCCGAGGCGCTCGATCGCGTCCTCGGCCAGGCGGGCGTTCATGTAGGGGTGCTGGCGCAGCGCCTGCGCCAGCACGCGCGCCAGCAGGTCGTTGTAGCCGGGCGTGAAGCCCCAGGCTTCGGCGACCTTTGCCTTCAGCCGCTCGCGCATGGCCACGAACTCGGTCGCGTCCATTTCCATGACGAGGGTGACCCGAGCGCTGGTGCGCACGCTCTTGCCCATGCGCTCGGCGATGATCTTGCGCACGCCGGTGAGCGGTATGCGTTCGACGACCTCGGGCACGGCCTCGCCCCCAACGGCGAAGGCAGGCGCAGGCGTGGCAGGCGGCGGAGCGCCGGGCGCCGGAGCAGGGGCACTGGGGGCGGGAGCGGTGGGGGCGGGAGCGGCCGGCGTGAGGGCGCGCGTGACGTCTTCCCGTGTGACACGGCCGCCGCCGCCGGTGCCTGTGAGCTCGCGCAGGTCGATGCCGGCCTCGGCCGCCATCTTCTGAGCCAGCGGAGTCGCCCGTGGCATCTGGGCCAGATAGGCGAGAACGTCCTTCTCGACCACCCGCTGACCCTCGGCGCCGGTCGGCGCCACGCGGCGCAGATCGACGCCCTTCTCATCGGCCAGCCGGCGGGCACGCGGGGACGCGAACAGGCGGCCCTCGTGCTCGGCCGCCGACGGCGCCGGGCGCTCGGCGCCGGTCGAGGGCCCGGCCTCTTCAGGCGGGCCCGCCGGTGCTCCGGCCGCCCGAGCTGCGGACGGCGGAGCCTCAGCCGGCCCGGAGGGCTCGGCGGCGGCGGGGAACTTCTCTTCGGGCCGCCCGATCGTGGCAACCACCGTCAGGACCGGGATCACCTGGCCGGGCTCGAAGGGGCCGATGTGGACCGTGCCCTTGATCGGCGCCTCGACCATGAAGTTAGTCTTGTCGGTCTCGATCTCGAGCAGCTCCTGGCCTTCGCTGACCTGCGCTCCATCCTCGACCAGCCAGCGGACCAGCGTGATCTCCTCGACTGTCTGCCCTGCCTTGGGGATGAATACTTCCTCGGCCATCAGCTCATCACCTTCCTGCACGCGGCGATAATGCGCTTGACATTCGGGATCGCTTCGTCTTCGAGCGTTTCGGCACGCGGGATCGGCACATTGGCGGCGGCGACGCGCACCATCGGCGCATCCAACCAGTCGAAGGCCACTTCGTTGATCTCCGACATCACCTCGTTGATGAAGCTGGTGTTCTCGTACGACTCGGTCACGCCGACGAAGCGGCCGGTCTTCTTGATGGAGGTGACGATCGTGTCGAGGTCCAGCGGCTTGAGGCTGCGCAGGTCGATGACCTCGACCTCGATGCCTTCCTTGGCCAGCAGCTCGGCGGCCTCGAGCGAGCGGTGGACCATGCGCGAGTAGGTGACGATGGTCAGGTCCTTGCCGGGGCGCTTGACGTCGGCCACACCGAGAGGGATGATGTAGTCTTCTTCAGGAACCGGGCCCTTGACGCTGTAGAGCATCTTGTGCTCGATGAACATGACCGGGTTGTCGTCGCGGATGGCCGCTTTGAGCAGCCCTTTGGCATCGTAGGGCGTGGAGGGCATGACCACGTAGATGCCCGGGAAGTGCGTCCAGAGCGATTCGAGGCTCTGTGAGTGGTGGGCAGCGATCGCTCGTCCGGCGCCACCCTCGGTGCGCAGCACCATCGGCACGCTGGTCTTGCCGCCGAACATGTAGCGGTTCTTGGCGCCCTGGTTGGCCAGTTGGTCCATCGAGAGCGGCGTGAAGTCGACGTACATGATCTCGGCGATGGGCCGCAGTCCGGCCATCGCCGCCCCGACTGCGGCGCCGGCGATGGTGGCCTCGGAGATGGGGGTGTCGAGCACCCGCCACTCGCCGAACTCCTTGAACAGGCCGCGGGTGGCGCCGTAGGCTCCGCCGTACAGGCCGACGTCCTCGCCCATGATGAAGACCTTAGGGTCGCGCTGCATCTCCTCACGCGCGGCCTCGACCAGGGCCGCGGCGTAGGTGATGATGCGCGGGTTACCGTCGGCGCGCACCTTCTCGCGCAGCTTGCGCTCGGCTTCCACGTCGGCGGGGGTGGTCTTCAGCGGTGCAAACACGTCGGTGTAGGTTTCGGCCGGATCGGGCTGCGGCGAGGCGGTGGCGAACTCCATCGCCTTATCCAGCTTGCCCTGCACGGCCTTATCGAGCTCGTCGAACTCCGTCTCGTCCAGCCAGTGCATCGCCATCAGCTCGTCGCGCATGACCTTGATCGGGTCGTGCTCGCGCCACTCGTTCTCCTCGTCCTTGGTCCGGTAGGCCTTGGGGTCGGAATGTGAATGGCCGAACCAGCGGTAGCACTTGGACTCGATGATGGTCGGGCCGCCACCGGCGCGCGCCTTGGCCACCGCCTTCGACACTTGCTCGCGCACCGCCAGCGCGTCCATGCCGTCGACCACCACGCCCTCGATGCCATAAGCGCAGGCGCGCTGGGCCACGTCCGGCAGCTTGCTGGCTTTCTTCCAGGGCACCGACATGGCATAGAGGTTGTTCTCGACCACGAACACGACCGGGAGGTCCCAGAGGCTGGCCATATTCAGCGATTCGTGGAAGTTGCCCGTGTTCGACGCGCCGTCGCCGAAGAAGCACAGCACCACCCGATCGCTGCCCTGCATTTTCTGCGCCAGGGCCGCCCCGACGGCCACCGGGATGTTGCCGCCGACGATGCCCGTCGCGCCCAGGTTGCCGTGCGCGACGTCGGCGATGTGCATGGAGCCGCCCTTGCCCTTGCAGTAGCCGCCCTCTTTGCCCAAGACCTCGGCCATCATCTTGTTGAAGTGTTCCTGCTTGGCCTCCGGGGTGGCGGCGACGCTATCGCCGTGGGCGTGCGCGTGGCCGTGGCCGCGATGGGTGCTGGTGATCAGGTCATCCGGCCGCAGCGCGGCGACGGCGCCGACGGCGGTCGCTTCCTGGCCGGCGTAGAGGTGTGAGGCCCCTTTGAGGACGGCGCTGGTGAGCAGCTTGGAAATGTTGTTTTCCAGGGCGCGTATCTCCATGATCTGGCGCAGGTAGCCGATGACCTGTTCTTTGGACAGCGCCTGCTCCTCGATCAGGGCCGAGACGCGCTCGGCTTCGGCGTTCAGCGGGGAAATGGCTTGCATGGTTTGAGAGACTCCTTTGATTGGTCAGACGACGATGATGTTCAGGCCGAGGGCACGAACTTGCTGCAGCATGCCCTCGGGCGCCTGACGATCGGTGATAATGGTACCAACGTCTTTGAGATCGGCGAAGGACGCCAGGCCGACGCGGCCCCACTTGCTTGCGTCGAGCACGGCGATGACCTGGCGGCACATGTGCACGAGCGGACGCTTGGTCTCCGCCTCAGCCGCGCTGACGTCGGTCAGACCGTCCTCGATGGTGACCCCGTGGGCGCCGAAAAAGCCCAGGCGGATGTTGTACTGCTGAAGCAGCCCGAGGCCGTCGCTGCCGACCAGCGAGGCCGTCTCGCGCCGCATGGTACCGCCGGGCATAACGAGAGTCAAGCCGGGAGTGTCCAGGGTTTCTTCGGCGATGGCCAGGCTGTTGGTGATCAGCGTCACGTCGCGACGGTGCTTGAGCTGGCGCGCGATGGCCAGCGTTGTGCTGCTGCTGTCGAGGAAAACGGCGTCGCCGTCGGCGATGAGGGCCGCCCCCGCCGCGCCGATGCGCGCTTTCTCGGCCATCTGCTGGCGACGGCGCAGGGATAGGGAAGGGACAACCGGGCCGGCAGCCGCCGGCACCGCGCCCCCGTGCGTGCGCACGATCAGGCTCAGCTCGGCCAGGGCCTGCAGGTCGCCACGCACCGTCTGTTCCGAGACGCCGAACTCCTGGCTCAACTCGGATACGGAAACTCGTCCGCGTTGCCGGATGCGCCGGAGGATCTCCTGGCGCCTCTCTTCCAGGAAAAGGTCTGGGATCATCTTGATCGTCCTTCGTATGCTTTCATTTTACTGGAGAACGAAAGGCGTGTCAAGTTTGGCGGAGGATCGGCGGGGCTAGCGGGCCGGGTCGAGCGCGCCCGGCCCGCTAGCCCCGCCGCACGTCCAGCCGGCGCAGCAGGAAATAGCTGGTGACCCCGAGCAAGACCATGGCGGCGATGAAGGCCGGATAGGCGATGCGCCAGTTCTCCGGCCCGACCATCATCGAGTACTCCGACATGCCCCCGATGCCGGCAAGCAGGGTGAGCGGCATGAAGATGGTGGTGATGAAGGTCAGGCGCCGGACGGTGACGTTCGTGTCGTTGGCCGCCATCGCCATCTGGTTGTTGAGCATCGACAGGTACATCTCCATCAGGCTGTTGACCATGTCGCGCGCGGTTTCGGTCAGCTCGAAGAACTTGGCCAGGTGGTCGTAGACATCCCGGTAATGAAATATGGCCTTGTCGCCGATGAACGGGCAGTCCTTGCGGCAGATGGCCACCAGGATCTCCCGCTCATGGAAGAGGCTCTTGCGCACGCCCAGCAGCTCGCGGCGCAGGCGCAGCAGGTCGGCGGGTTCGAAGCGCGCCAGATCGTCCAGCATGTCATCCTCGCGCTCTTCCAGCTGGTCTTCCAGCGCTTCGATGGCCGCGACTTTCTCGTCCACGATGTGGTCGAGGATGGCGTGCATGAGGAAAGCCGGGCCCTGGCGGGCGCTCTCTATGTCACGCTCGACGACACGTTCGATGCGGCTGAGCAGGCGCGAGTCCTGGCCGGAACGCTTGTTCACGGTGACGAGGAAGTCCGTGCCGATGAACAGGTTGACTTCCTCGATCGAGAGGCCGTGCCCGTCGTGCGTAAAGGCGTTGAAGATGAGGAAGGTGTTGTGCGGGAAGTACTCGATCTTGGGGATCTGATTTTCGTCGAGACAGTCCTCGATGGCGAGTGGATGCAGGCCCAGCGGGTCAATGAGGTCCGTCAGCTCGTCCTGAGTGGGCGCGTGGTAGTCCAGCCAGAGAAAGCCGTTACGCTGCGTCGCAGCCGCCAGGCCCTCTTGGGGCGTGTGGACCCTGATCAGTTTGCCTGCCGGCGAGACATAGTAGAAACGATGGTCGGACATCGGCTCTCCTCCAGTGCGTGCCCAGTCGCGTGCCAGATCGAGGGTATTCTAGCACATGCCTGTGGAAAGAGCTCGACTCCCTTCGACGTCTCGACCGGCAACGCCTTTCTATCCTCCGGCAGCGATGCTATACTCCAGCCAGCAGGGCGGTGCTATACCTCGCCCGGGAGTGTGAGCATGGATGAGAACGGGCCGGATGGGCTGCTGCCGGGAATCCGGACGGCGATCGAGTTCAACACCTACGAGGTGCCGGCAGAACTGAATATCGCCATGCCACCGCAGGCGGCGGCATGCGTGCTCGGTATCGAGCTCGAGCAGTTCAAGGCCTACGTGCAGCAGATCGAGGGGCTGCTGCTGGCCGACGCGCGCCGGCTGTTGCGGAGGCCCGCGATCGCGGCCGGCCTCGACCGACTGCCGGTCCGCCCGGGCGGGACCGTGCTGGCGATCGGCGACTCGGTGACGACTTACCGGCGCAGCTACTTCGCCCTGTTGCGGGAGCTGGCCGAATTGCACCGGCCGGACGACGGCATCCGCTTCGCCAACCGCGCCCAATCCGGCTACACGACGACGCACGCCCGGCGCAGCACGTACCGGCAGTACATCCTCGAGCAGCCCGAGCTGGTCTTCATCTTGCTGGGCGGTAACGATTGCGAGCGCTTCAGCGGCACCGGCGCGGGGACGTTGGTCTCGATCGCGGAGTATCGTGAGAACCTGGAGGCGATCGTCCGGGCGTTTCAGGAGCACACAGAGGCCCACCTGGTGCTGCTCAGCCCGGTACCGGTCGTGCCGCGGCTGGTCGAGCGGGTAACGGATCACCGGCGGCTGGGCCTGAGCTGGGACAACGGCGACCTGCAGGCTTGCGCCGACGCCATGCGCTCGCTGGCCTTCCAACACGGTCTGCCGTTCCTGGATCTGATGGAGGTCTTTGGCGCCCCGCCCGACGCGCGCCTGTACTTCGCCGACGGGCTGCACCCCGGTCCGAAGGGCGAAGAAGTGATCCTGGAACACCTGTTGGCGGCGTTGTAGAGGCTCGTGAACTGCCCCGGGCAGAAAGCAGGCATCCTGGTGAGCGAAAGCCAAACAAACCGCAGGCTGGGGTATCCGGATGACGCTCGTCTTCTGATCGTCAACGCCGACGACTTTGGGATGTGCAATGCGGTCAACCAGGCTATCGTGCGAACGCTGCAGTCAGGAGTGGTGCGTTCCACGACGCTGATGGTCCCCTGTCCGTGGGCGCGGCACGCTATGCGGTTCCTGAGGGGCCACCCCGAAATTCCCTTCGGCGTTCACCTCACCGCAGTCTCGGAATGGGCCGATTACCGTTGGGGTCCCGTAGTGTGCCGGGAGAAGGTGCCGTCTCTGGTCGACAAAGCGGGTTATTTCTACAGCTTCGACCGCATGCCTGAATTCCTGGCTCAGGTCAGGCTGGACCAAATGGAAGCCGAATTCAGGGCGCAGATCGAAGCCGTGCTCGCGACGGGGCTGAAGCCTACCCATCTGGACTGGCATGCCCTGCGGATCGGCGAGCGAGCCGACATTTCGGACCTGATGTTCCGGCTGGCAAGAGCGTACGGCCTGGCGCTCCGCGTGCGTGGGCGGCCGTGGATCGAAAAAGTGCAAGGCGAGGGCTTGCCCGCCGGCGATTTCGACTTCCTGGACAGCTACCTGCTCGAACCGGCCACCAAGCGCGCGCGCTATGCGCAGATGCTGCATGAGTTACCGGCCGGACTGAGCGAGTGGGCGGTCCATCCCGGTCTCGACACCGCCGAGCTGCAGACCATCGAAGCGGATGGGAATCACATACGGCAGACGGACTATGATTTCTGGACGTCTCAGCAGGCGAAGGAGATCATCAAGGCCGAAGGGATCGTTCTTGTGGACTATCGCCCGTTGCAGGCTGTGTGGCGAGAAAGGTGATTCCGCGGTACGGCTTGGTTGGGGTGCCACGTCCTCTGTTCGCCAACGAACGGGGCGTGGCACTGCCCGAAGAGGTGTGGTTACCGGTGTTGGCTCGTGCGAGGCCGGGTTGGGTGGTCGGCGGCATCTCCACCGGCAGTGCCGCGCCCCTACACGATTGTCGCCCGGCGACGCCAGATGCCGCGCTCTCGGCCGCCACGCGACGCGCTCTACTCGCGCTCCCAAAGACCCGACGCCGGGTCAAAGCACCAGCCGGGGGCGTCGACGGTCAGTTTGTGGCGCTGCCACCCGTCCGCGACGCGCGCCAGTGTCTCTTCCCAGGAGCGCAGGCCGCCAAGGGCGTCGGCGGCTTCGACGTTGCAGGCGCCGACGGCCACCCCGGCGGTGAGCGCGGCCTCCGGGGCGAAGGCGCGCAGCAGACCGGCCAGAAAGCCGGCGATGGTCGCATCGCCCGAGCCGACGGTGCCGGCTACCTCCACCCGGAAACAGGGCGCCCACAACTCTCGGTTGGCCCACTGCGCCGGCCGGCTCGGCCTGGCACGCCCCATTGACTCCAGCGCCCCGCGCGTGCCCGTCCGCAGATAGAAGCCACGGTCGCCCAACTTCAGCCCGGCGATCTTGACCCCCATGTCCAACAACTGGTCGCTCACGTCGTGCAGCAGGGCCGGGGTGACCAGGGCGAGGACATCGCTGCCGCTGCCGCCGTTCTGCCGGGCGGTGGCGCACAAGTCATCATAGGTGGTCCGGCGCAGCATGTAGAGGATCTCTTCGATGCTGGGCAGGAAGACGTCCACAAAGGGTAGGGTGGCGCGCAGGATGGCATGCCAATCGGCGCGGCCGGCGGGCGAGGCCGGGTCGGGCACCGCCATGTCCAGCGAGGTGGTGATGCCGGTGGCGCGGGCGCGCTCGAAGATGTGCGTCAGCTCCTGACCGCCCTGCGCATACATGCGCGGCATGAGCGGAGGATAGCCGAAGTGAAAGATGCGTGCCCCTGCCAGCGACGAGTAGTCGACGTCATTTGCGCCGAAGGCGTCGTTGGCCCCCGTGCAGTGCAAGAACATGCGGTCCAGGCCGGGCGGGCTGATGACGACGCTGTATGACGTGGGTACGCCTGGATCGACGATCATACCCGCCGCGAGCTCCGGTGCGTATCCGGAGATGATGTCCAGGACGGCGTGACCGAAGAGGTCGTCTCCCACTTTGCCCATCAGGCGGGTGGCGATGCCCAGCCGCTGAAGGGCCAGACCGGTGTTGGAAACTGGCCCGCCGGTGGAGAAAGTCGCGGGGCCGACCTGCAGCAGCCGGCCGGGTGCGAAACCGGCCCGGAACTGCCCCGGTGCGCTCCCCGAAAGGTCCGGGATCATGTCGATGCAGATATGGCCGGCAACAACCGCTTCGTAACTGTCAGGCACCGCTGCCTCCCTGGGTTGCTAAGCTAAAGCCGGGGGTTACCCTCTGGGACGATAGAACTTGCTGTAATCGGTACATAGCAGATGAAGCGGCGGCTCGTCCTCCAGGATGGCCGGGAAGCGGCCGGCATGGTTCAGGAAACGGTTGTCGGTGTCGTCGTCGTTGACCATGGAAACCTCGCCGACCAATACCCGCCCGCCGCGTGCCGTGAACTCGTGGTACAGTCCCACTGGAATGCTCAGAACTCTCTCCCGGCGCGAGGCTGATCTGTGTCCCTGCGGGCACGACCTTGGCCACACTGTCCAGGCTGACGGTGACGTTGCTGCTGGCCAACTGGCCGTCCGGCGTGGCATTGCTAACCCTGATCAGCAGGTTGCCGCCGCCGCGGTTGATGATGTCTTCCATCTTGCTCCAATGGAAGTGCATCGGCGTGAACTGGTTCTCGGCCACGATCAGCAGCTTCTCGGCGTAGATTTTGCCGCGCATGGTGATCAGGTTGGCGGGATTGCCGTTGCGCAGCGTAAACAGGAACAGCCCATACTTCCCGTAGTCGCCCAGCCCGAAGTCGGTAATGTCCCAACCCAGGTGGTTCTCGACAATCTCGCGCACCTCTTCACCCTTGGTGCACCAGTCTTCCGGGGTCCAGTAAGCGAAGGGCGGCAGGTAGAAGCCGCGGCTTCTGATGAACGCGTCCGCGTCGCGTATGATGACATTGATGTCAGAACGTTTCATTGTCGAACCCATCGTCCAACCTCGTCGCTGAGATGTATCGCGAAGGTTAGCATAGGTGAGGGCGGCTGTCAAAGCAGGCCGGGCGCGGCATGGTACAAACGCCGGGCAAAGGAGAGCATGAGATTGACTTCAGGACGGGCTTGGGCTAGAATGCGCCACAGTTTGTTTCGGTCCGCCTGAGGTGTGACGGGGCACCAGTTACCCAGTGCCCGCCCGGAGAGAGATGATGCGCGCAACGGACAACGCCGAGCTTCCCGGCAGCATGCTCGTCTGGCCACTGTATGGGTCCGGCCTGGAAAACCTCGGCCTGAACGGGCAGCCGGTGCGCTGGCCGGTGCCCCGTCCGGCCCCAGACCAACTGCTCGTGCGCTCTAACGCCGTCGGGCTGTGCTACTCCGACGTGAAACTGATCCGCCTGGGCTCGGCGCACCCGCGGCTCTACGGGCGCGATCTGCGCCGCGACCCGGTCGTGCAGGGACATGAAGTCAGCCTGACGGTGGTCGAGGTGGGTGAAGAGCTGCGCGGGCGCTTCCGGCCGGGCCAACGTCTCGCGATGCAGGCCGACGTCTACTACCACGGGCGCAACCTGTCCTATGGCTATATGTTCTACGGCGGGCTGGCCGAGTATGGGTTGCTGGGGCCGGAAATCCTGGCGGGGGACGAGGGGTGCTATGCCATCCCGGTTCCCGACGAGTTGGGTTATGCCGAAGTGGCGCTCACCGAGCCGTGGGCGTGTGTGGAGGCGGCCTATGCGCCCCGGCGAAGGGTGCGTGTCAAACCGGGCGGGACGCTGTGGATCGTGGGCAGGCCGGGCGATCGGACGCCCTACACGCTGGGGCAGATGTTCGCCGGCGGCTGGCCGGCCAGGATCGTTCTGACCGACGTTCCCGACGCGGTTAGGGCCGAACTGGCGGCCCGCCTGCCGGGTGCGGCGCCTCAGCCGGCCGTGGTCACGCGTGACGGGCTGTCGGTGGCTGACTACGCCTCCCTGGCGCAGGCCGAGGCCGGCGGTGGCTTCGACGACCTGGTGCTGCTCGACCCCGATCCAGAGCGCCTGGAGGCGCTGGCGCCGTTGGCGGCCAACGCGGCCACGATCAACCTGGCCGGCAGGCGCCCCCTCGGCCGGCCGGTGGCGCTGGATGTCGGGCGGGCGCACTATGATTACGTCACGTACATCGGGACCACTTCGCCGGACCTGGGCTCGGCCTATGGCGAGGCGCGCAACCGCACCGACGTGCGCGCGGGCGGCGTGGCCTGGTTGGTAGGCGCGGGCGGCCCGATGGGACGCATGCATCTGCAACGCCTTCTGGAGGCGCCCGAGGGGCCGCGGCGCATCGTGGTCGCCGAGACCAACGCCGGGCGACGCGTCGAGCTTGAGCTGGATTTCCGGCCGACGGCGATGGCCAGGGGCACTGACCTCGTGATCACCAATCCGAGGGAGTTGAGCGCGGCCGAGTTCGATGAAACCTTGCGCGCCTTGCACGGTGGGCGCGGCTTCGACGACATCGTCGTCATGGTCGCCAGCGTCGCGGCCATCGAGGCGGCCATGCCTCACCTGGCGACGGACGGCTTGTTGGTTCTCTTCGCGGGATTGGCACGCGGGACCATCGCGCAACTCGACATCAGCAATGTCTACCTGGGCAACGCGCAGATAACCGGCTCGGCGGGCTCGCGCATCGTCGACCAGTCCGCAGTGATCGGGCGAGTGGCGGCCGGACATCTATCCACCGCGCGGGCGGTCTCGGCGATCGGCGGGCTGAGCGCCGCCCGGGCGGGGATCGAGGCCCTGATGGAAGGCCGGTTCCCGGGCAAGATCGTCATCTTCCCGCCGGTGGCCGATTTCCCACTCACGCCCCTGGCAGACCTCAGGTCGATCGCGCCGTCGGTCTACGAGAAGCTCGGGCCGGGCGAGACCTGGACGCGTGAGGCCGAAGCTGAGTTCTTGCGCCTGTGTGGGCGAGGAGACTGCGCATGAGCGCGGCGGGAATGAGAGAAGCCATCGTCTTTGGCGCCGGCAGTGTCGGGCGGGGGTTTCTGGGCCAACTGTTCTGCGAATCCGGCTACCGGGTGACCTTCGTCGACCTGGACCGGCCCTTGCTCGAGGCGCTGGAACGGCGCGGCGATTACACCTTGCGCCTGGTCACCAACGATTCCAGCGCGGAGGTGACCGTCGGGCCGGTCCGAGCCGTCGACGCCGGCGACCTGGCGCGCGTGGCTGAAGCGGTCGGACGGGCGGATATCGGCGCGACGGCGGTGGGCGCCAACGTCCTGAAGCACATCGCGCCGGCAGTGGCGGCAGGTGTGCGCCGGCGGGCCGAGCTGGGCAACACGCAGCCGCTGAACTTGATCGTCTGCGAGAACCTCAAGGGCGCGGCGGCCATCTTCCGGGACCTCGTGCGCGCCTCCCTGGCGCCCGCCGAGCAGGACTTCCTGGCCGAGCAGGTCGGCTTCGTCGACACGGTGATTGCCCGCATGGCGCCTGCGCCGACGCCCGAGATGCGCGCGCAGGATCCAAGCCTGATGGTCGTCGAGCCCTACAAGGAGCTGCCGGTCGACGCGGCGGGCTTCGTCGGCCGGCCCCCGCAGATCGTGGGCATGCTGCCCTATCAGCCGTTCTCATTCTTCACCGAGCGCAAGTTGTACATCCACAACGCCGGGCATGCGCTGCTGGCGTATCTGGGCTACCTGGGGGGCTACGAGTACGGCTACGAAGCGCTGGCAGACGAGGACATCTACTTCCAGGTGCGGGGCGCGATGGAGGAATCGGCGCGCGCTCTGGTGCGCAAGTACCATCCGGCGACCGGCGCGCTGCCGGCGCACATCGACGATCTGCTGACACGCTTCGCCAACCGGGCGTTGGGCGACAGCGTGCTGCGGCTGGGACGCGACCCGGTCCGCAAGCTGGGCCGCACGGACCGCTTGGTGGGTGCAGCCCTCACGGCCCTGGCGGCGGAGGTGATCCCAACGAACCTGGTGACGGGCATAGTGGCCGCGCTGCAGTTCGACTCGGACGGCGATCCCCTGGCCCAAGAGTTGCAGGCCAAACTACGGGGCCGCGGGCTGGCCGCGGTGCTGAGCGAGGTCAGCGGGCTGGCCCCGGACGAGCCGTTGTTCGAGATGGTGGTGGAGCGCCACGGCAAGATCGAGTCGCAAAGGCGGAGAGCATGGCAACTGTCACAATCTTAGGGGCGGGACTGATGGGGACGGCGGTGGCCTGGCCGCTGGCTGATAACGGGCACCAGGTACGGCTCGTCGGTACCCACCTGGACTCGGAAATCATTCGTGCCTGCCTGGAGACCGGGGTTCACCCGCGCCTGCGCCGGCGTTTGCCGGATGGGGTGAAGCCGTACTACCTCGAGCAGCTTCCCGGGGCGCTCGAGGGGGCCGAGCTGATCGTGAGCGGCGTCAGCTCGCCGGGCGTGCACTGGGCGGGCCGCACGCTGGCGCCGCTGCTCTGGCCGGGCGCGACGATCATCGCGGTGACCAAGGGACTGGAAGCGACGGACGAGGGCGAGCTGCGCATTCTGCCGGATGTGCTGGCCGGCGAGCTGCCCGCGCCGTTGCGCGAGAGCGTGTCCGTGAACGCCGTCGGCGGACCGTGTATCGCGGGTGAGCTGGCGGGCCGGCGCCAGACGTGCGTTGTCTTCACCGGCCATGACGCGGCGACTCTGCGCCGCCTGCGCGAGTTGTTCCAAACCGCCTACTACCACATCTGGACCTCCACTGATATCATGGGCGTGGAGGTCTGTGTGGCGCTCAAGAACGCCTTCACGCTCGGGGTGGGCATGGCCGGTGGGTTGCTGGAGCGGGCCGGAGGACCCGACGAGGCCGGCGCCTACATGCACAATCCGGCGGCGGCCATCTTCGGCGAGGCGGCGGCGGAGATGATGCGCCTGGTGACCCTGCTGGGCGGCGACCCGGCCAATGTGAACGGGCTGCCCGGAGTGGGCGACCAGTACGTGACCGCGGCCGGCGGGCGCACGGTCCGGCTGGGGCGGCTGCTCGGGCAGGGATTGACCTACTCGCGAGCGAGGGCCGAGATGGCCGGCGAGACGCTTGAGAGCGCCGAGATTGTGACACAACTGGCCAAAGCGCTGCCGCGCTTCGAGCAGCGCGGCCTGATCGGGCCGGACGAGCTGCCCCTGTTGCGTATGCTCGGGCGCGTTATCACCGAGGAGCAGCCGGCCAGGATCCCCTTCGAGGCATTTTTCGGCGGAGGGGCTGAATATCCGACGAACCGTGGCTAAATGATTAACATCATTTACTGCCCTGCCGGACACGGTTACATTATTACTTCGATAGGACTCTCAGTAACAGGCGCGCCGGCGACCTAGCAAGAGGAGCGAGCGGCAAGCGCTCACGGCGCCACATTTCCGCAGGAGGATCAGGGTGAGCAGCAACCTGGAGAACATCTACAACGCAGTGCTGGAAGGTGATGCGCCCGGCTGCAAAGCAGGGGTCAACGCCGCGCTGGCCGAAGCCATTCCCGCCGAGACCATTCTGAAGGAAGGTCTCATCAACGCCATGGGCGAGGTGGGGCGGCTGTTCGAAGCCAATGAGTATTTTGTGCCCGAGATGCTGGTCGCGGCGCGCGCCATGCAGCAGGGCCTGGGCATTCTCAAGCCGCACCTGGCCGAGGGCGGCGCGACGCCGATGGGCAAGGTGATCATCGGCACGGTCAAGGGCGACTTGCACGACATCGGCAAGAACCTGGTGGCGATGATGCTGGAAGGCTCGGGCTTCGAGGTCATCGACATGGGGACCGACGTTTCGCCCGATAAGTTTGTCAAGGGCGTGATCGAACACAAGCCGAACGTGATCGGCATGTCGGCCCTGCTGACGACCACCATGCCCTCGATGGGCACGACCGTTCAGGCGCTGCAGGAAGCCGGTCTGCGCGATCAGGTCAAGGTGATGATCGGCGGAGCGCCGGTAACCGACGAGTTCGCCAAGCGCATCGGCGCCGACGGCTACAGCCCGGATGCTTCTTCGGCCGTCCGCCTGGCCAAGAGCCTGACAGGCGTGGCAGCCTAAGCGGATCATTCGTAATTCAAGGCATTGCCAGAGAGGCTCGGGCAACCGGGCCTCTTTGCTATGGTAAACCAGAGCCGGCGGGCTACTGTCCCGCCGGCTTAGGGGCGGCCACGCTCCGATAGCGCTCCATGATGTCGGCTCGATCTCGCTGCTCGGACACTGCCTGGCCCGTCGCACCTTCGATCATCACGGCCTGCCGTTGCAGGGCCAGACGATCCTCGAGCGAAGGAGTGCTGGCGAACACCGTCGCCAGCATCTCAAGCAGGCGCACGCGGACGGCCACGCTGGAGCCTGCGTACTGTCGGATCTGGTTGACAGCGGTATCCAGCAGACCGGGGAACGTCAGAGGACGCTCGACCACCAGGCGCAAGTTGGCGTCTTCATCGTAGAGGCGAGACGAGGGGAAACATCTCGTCGCCAGGCGGCAGAGGGCGGCTCCCAGCCAATCGATGCAGGTGATGGCGGTGAACGGATCGTTGATGCCGGGCGAGAGGCTGCGCACGGCCACTTCCACGAGCTGTTCGATGGCAAACTCCACGTCCTGGGTTCCGGTGCGCTGGCGCCCGACGACCAACGATCTGGCCAGCGCGTCGACGATGACGTCATCCACGCGCTCGAGCGGCCAGGCCTGCAGCGCCTCTTCGCCCTCGACCACGAAGTCCCCCGGCCGAGCCACGAGCTTCACGAGCAGATTGTGTTGGGTGGCCGTGTGCAGCAATCTGGTGCCGTCGAGCGCCTGCAAGTAGCCGGTGTAGGGAACGGGGATCGAGCGCGCCTGGCGTTCGAAATCCTCAGGTAACGGGCTTTCATCGCCTGGCTCTCGTCCCTGGCCCCCTAGCCCTTCTGGAAACAGGTCGTCGATCGCCATGAAGAGGTCCCCGGCCACGTTCGCGATCACGCTTGGCGCCTGGATTCCCATGGCGACGTGGTGAATGAAGAAGATGAGCACGGCGAGACTGAGGATAGTCAAGATGAGGCTGGTCGTCACGGAGATGTACGGCACGAACCCCGGATCGCCGCTGCGAACCGCACGCAGGATCAACAGGCAGTAGAGAAAAGTGGAGACAAAGGTGCCGAGGACGAACTGGTTCGCGCGGTCCCGCATGAAACTGCGCAGCAGGCGCGGGCCAAACTGCGAGGAAGCGAGTGATAGCGCCACCAGGGTGATCGAGAAGACGACGCCGGCAACGGTGATCATGGAACCGGCCACCGTAGACAAGAGCCCGCGCGCGCCGTCGGCGTCGCCGCTCCAGAAAAAGCCCACGCTGCGCACCCAGGCAACCTGGACCTGCTGATCCACGGCAATCGTCACGAACGAGAAGGCGGCGGCCACCACGGTCATCACCGCCGGCACAAACCAATAGCTGGTGCGAAGCTGGTCGAGCAAATTCCTAACTCGCGTCATGGTCATCACCGTCCGTCTGGTTGTCCTGGCTCGCCTGCCCGATATCGCACTGCGGCGGCCGGCGACCGTCGCGGCGTCCTTTCGCAACTCTCCTGTGGTGCCATAGGGGCCGTACGAGATCGCCAAAATCCTGATGAGCGCAGATGTTCGATAGCTCGCGAGCATTTTGCGGTGTAACCGCACGCTGTGACTGTACCGGGTATTCCCTCTTCTGCCCCAGCACAACCGCGTGGCATGTTGTTACGCGACTCACGCCGTCATTGACCAGGGCCGTAGGCACGAATATACTGTCACCAGCAACAACAGCGGAGGCCGGGCAGACGAGAAATGAACGCAAGTGAACTGATCGACGAACTGATCGCAAACAGCCCTGACTGGCGCGGCGTCACCATCGGGCAACTTCGCAAAATCATGCATGCTGCCGACGCCGAGATCGTCGAGGAATGGAAGTGGATGGGCTCGCCCGTCTTCTCTCACGGCGGCATTGTCGGGGTTATCACCCTGCTCAAGAACAAGGTCAAGCTGACCTTCTCTGAGGGCGCCAGGCTGGCAGACCCGGACAAGCTTTTCAATGCCGGTCTTGAAGGCAACAAATGGCGGGCGATAGACATTTACGAGGACGACAAGATCGACGAGAGCGCGCTAGAGGCTCTCATCCGCACCGGGGTAGAATACAACCTGGCCAAGCCAAAATCCGCCGGCAAGGCCCGGGGCGCCCGGAAGCAGGGCGAACGGTAGGTTGTCCAGTCCGACCGGGACTAGTAAGCATAATCATGAACAGGAGAGGTGGGGCGACTAGACCGTTGAGGACCGCCGTGTAATACAGTGCGCTGCATGCGGGGCAGTCATTTCGTCTGGCGACGATGCCGGTAATCTCGGCCGCGTCGGAGCATCCCTGAGCTCACTCGTCATAATCCCATGCAAAGGCAACCCGCCGTCCAGGTACGGTAGTCCTCTCATTGGCTTGCCTCGCGGCTGCCTTTTCGGTTCACCACTCTCTCTACTGCACTCTCTCTACTCTCCCCCTTAAAGGGGGGGAGAGTAGAGAGAGTAGAGTCGGAACGCTACGACTCCACGTGGAGCGGAAGTGGAGTGGAGAGAGTAGATAGGATCGAGCGAGTCTACCACTCCAGGTGGGGGTGTCACATGCTCTCGCTGGCCCGCGGGGAGGGCTCCAAAAAACGTTTCGCTTTGTGACGGGACGATATTGGCGCATCTGACGCAGGCGAACCGATGGTGGATTGCCTGGGTTGGAAGCTGCAAGCGACTCGGCCGATGGGTTGGGGGCTTCTCATTCGATCGTGTAAGCGAAGTATCGCACGCCCGTGGGCTCGACCCGGCTGACCCAGTCCCCATTAGGGGCAATCACGCCCGACGGGGCAGAGCATCTCAGGTGCATGGGTGCACAGTTGTCGACCGTGACAATCCACAACCCTCCGGCTAGCGCTCGCAGCCGCAGGTTGGCCTCGTGATACTGCCACGCCAGGTCTGAGAGGGCACTGCCGTCGCGGTCCCCGTTGACCGCATGGAAGATGATGCGTGCGCCTAGCTCGGCCAGTTGTTGGGTCAGGTGTGGGTCGGGCATGGGCGTCCAGGCCGGATTTGCCCACAGGTCGTTGCATACCAGGCCTCCGATGGTCTGCCCCTCGAACGCAAAGGTGCGCAGCGGGCGCAACGCGTAGTCGTTGATCTCGCCAACCGGCGGATGTGTGAGGGTGCCGCAGGTGAGGGTCTTGGCGTGAAAACCGAGATATGCCCCATCCGGCGCATAGAAGCGCAGTTGATCGTAGCACTCACCGTCATCTGGCTCGGTGAAACAGGTGCCGAGTGCCAGCCCAACGCCGGCGGCCCGCGCGCGAGCCGTCACCCGCTGCAGCGCTTCCACGACACTTGCCGCGTCAAAGCGCGCGGTGTAGCCGCTGAGCGAGCCCTCCGGCGTCAGCAGGATATCAGCCTGGGCATCGGCCGCAAAGTCTATGGCGCCTTCGATGGCGGCGGTGTTTGCCTCGATGTCGCCACTGACGGGCAGCTGGGCTCCAGCAACGCGCAGCATCATAGAGGCGGCTCCTTGTCGCACGGGAAATGCTTCAAGAACTGTGAAGCCCCGGTCGTTCCCTATCCACCCTATCCCCGCCGGCAAGTATAGTTCGCCCGAGCGACGCTGTCTACTCTGCTGGATGCTCTCGCACAATTACTTCCGCGCTCTGGACCGTAGCCGGCGCTCTTCCAAACTCACCCAGCGCGGCTTCCCGATGATCAGGTGAACCAGCAGGCCGATGACCAGCAGCTTTCCCGCCTCGACGATCTGCCGCGTCACGAGCACGTCCCCCGGCGACGGCGTCGGGTCGCCCGACGGGTGGTTGTGGGCCACGATCACCTCCAGGTCTTGACATTTCGCCAGGCGGCCGCCGCGTTGGCCGCCTGTAGCGAAGCGTTGATCCGGTCGTGGTTTCCGACGAATTCGTTGGCGGTTTGGCCAGCCGGTGCCGCTTGACACCGCCCGCATCCCATGCTACTATGTCCATCAGGTAGAGCTGTTGTCCAGTATATGGACAACGAGCCTTTATCGCCGTTTCCTTCCATGTCGACGCCCTTGTCGGCCGCGTTTCGCGGCGCGCATCTGCGCACGAGAGGAGGTGTCAAGTCGTCCACTGTGCCCGGAAGACTCTAAGGAGCATTTCCAGTCCACGCGGGCGTGCGCACGCCCCACCTTTCAAAGATGTGAGGAGGTCACGATGAAGAAACGTTTTCCGGTTGTGCTCGCCATCCTCGCGGTGGCTAGCATGCTCATGAGTTGCGCGGCACCCGTCGCGCCCACTGTGGCGCCTGCCGCCCCAGTGCCGGCGGAGGCTACGGCAGCGCCTGCCGCGGCCATTCAAGCGCCAGCGACCTCCGCGCCGGTAGCGCCCGCTGCCACGTCAGCATCTGCGCCGGCCGCCCAACCCGCCGGCAATGTCGACTGGACGGCCTACCAGGGCACCACTATTCGCGTCCTGATGGACCAGCACCCGATCGCAGACGTTATCAAGAAACTCCAGCCCGACTTCGAAAAATTGACCGGCATTACGATCAATATGGAAGTCTATCCGGAGTCGCAGTATCGGGAGAAGCTCAAGATCGAGATGCTCGCCGGCAACAAGGACCTTGACGTCATCTGGACGGCTCTCTCGCAGGAAGGGCAGCAGTTCTATGACTCGGGCTGGTACACCGACCTCCAACCCTTTATCGACAACCCCAAGTTGACCGCCTCTGACTATGGCTGGCCAAGCGACTATCCTGATGTGGACATTCCTGGCAGCCAGATCAATGGAGTGCAGGTTAGCATTCCGCTCGACCGCTTGCTGCCGCCAATTGTCTACTACCGCAAGGACCTCTTCGAGCAGTACGGCATCCCGACGCCTAAGACACTGGACGACCTGGAAGCGGCCGCCAAGACGATCTTCGAAAAGAGCGACGGCAAGATCTACGGGATGGCCAATCGTGGCAAGGGCTCCGTCACGACGTCTCAGTTCCGCAGCGTACTCTTCGAATTCGGCGGCATGTGGAATGACGAGAGCGGCAGGCCGACCGTCGACACTCCGGAGGCCATCGCTGCCATCGATTGGTGGGGCCGCACCCTGCGTCTGTACGGGCCTCCTGGCACCACCAACTATGACTGGTACGAGGTTGTTAACGACTTTCAGCAGGGCGTCGTTGGCATCTCGCTGGAAGGAGCGCTGAACGCCGGCGTGCTGGAAGACCCGGCTAAGTCCAAGGTGGTCGGCAAGGTCGGCTACCTGCCGATGCTGCCCGGGCCGGGCGGCGGCGATAAGATGCACCACTTCCCCCCGCCGAGCCAGGGCCAGTTCATCGGTCTCGCCATTCCCTCTTTCTCGACCAAGAAGGAGGCGGCGTGGCTGTTCCTTCAGTACATGACCAACAAAGAGGCCGGCCTTCAGTACCTGCTGGCCGGCAAACAGTCGGCGCGCAAGTCCGCATGGGAGGACCCGCGCTTCCTCAGCACCACCAACCAGGACTGGGTCAACGCCATGATAACTGCGGCGACCTATTCCTACCCGACCCAGTGCTACGCGCCGTGCTCGATCAAGGACGTCACCCAGGCACGTGACATTATCGGCAAGGCGATTGTGGCGTCGATCCTGGGCGAGGACGTGAAGGCTGCTGCCACCACCGCAGAGGCCGATCTCGTTGCGCTCTGGCAAAAGGAACAGTCGGGAACCAAGTAACGCTGTTGGCACCCGGCTGCTCGATCGAGCAGCCGGGAGAGGTCCCACCGTGGAGCACGAACCCATGCAAGAGGCACAGGAGTTGGCGCGGCATAAACGCGCATCCCGTGTTCAAGGCAGAAATCTCGCAGAACGATGGCTGCCCTGGCTGTTCCCTGGGCCGGCGGTGGTAATCATCGGCGTGCTGATGATCTACCCGGTGGCATACCTGTTTCTGATGAGCACGCGCAACTATGCCACGTCGTTGACGAACTTCAGCTACGTCGGCCTGGAGTGGTACAGACGTCTCTTTACGGATGCTCGATTTCTCAGCTCGGTCTGGCGCACCGTCTATTACACGATCGGCGCCGTGATCGGCGAGATGATCATCGGTACCTCAATGGCGCTGATACTGAACCGCGATTTCAAAGGCATCGGTCTGGTGCGCACGCTGTTTCTGCTGCCTATGGTTGCCACACCAGCCGCCTCGATCCTGATCTGGATGACGATGTTCAACCCTACGCAGGGCGTGCTCAACTGGTTCCTGGAGATCCTACACTTGCCGCGCTCGGTCTGGCTTGCCGATCCGCACACGGTGATCCAGAGCCTGTTGATGGTCGAGGTCTGGATGGGTTCGCCTTTTGTGATGCTGCTCGTGCTGGCCGGACTCCGCAACCTGCCCATCGAGCCGTTCGAGTGCGCGAACATCGACGGAGCGGGCTTCTGGCAGCGCTTCGTGCACCTGACCGTTCCGATGGTGCGCCCGGCCCTGGTCGTCGCCGCGCTCTTCCGCCTGATCGATACTCTCAAGCAGTTCCCGGTCATTTGGATCCTCACGGCCGGCGGGCCGAATGAAGCCTCGGAAACCATGTACATTTATGGCTACTCGCTCTCGTTCCGCTATTTCGAGCTTGGTTACGGTTCGTCCGTCTTGATATCGCTGGTCTTCCTGATGCTCGCCGTCAGCCTGTTCTGGAACCGGGCGCGCGAGCGCTCGTGGACCTGAGCCGGAGGGAGCGCCGTGTATACCTTCCGCAGCGACAACCTAAACCCCTCGCTAGCCCACGCTCTCAGAATCCTGCGCAGCGTAGCATTCGCAGCCCTGGTGCTCTTCTTCCTGGCCGTGTTCATGTTCGTCTTCGTCTGGATGGTGCTTACCTCGCTCAAGCTGCCGCGCGACGTCGCCACCTACCCACCTGTGTGGGTCTTCACCCCGACGCTGGCCAACTACAGGCAGGTGCTGACTGGCACCCCGCTGCTTCAGTACTTCAAGAACAGCGCCATCATTGCCGCCGCCGCGGTTGCGATCAGCATGGTCATCAGCCTGCCGGCGGCCTACAGCATCGCCCACTTCAAGCAGCGCAGACTGGCTCTGATCGTGCTGCTGATCCGCCTGCTGCCGGGGATCGTCTTCGGCCTGCCCTTCTTCGTCATCTACAAACAGCTCGGTTTGATCAACACGCACCTCGGGCTGATCATCGTTCACCTCACCCTGGTGATCCCGCTGGCCATCTGGGTGCTGATCGGCTTCTTCGAGGACGTCTCGCCAGACCTCGAGGAAGCCGCGCGCATAGACGGCACAACCCGCATCGGCGCCTTTTATCACGTGGCGTTGCCGCTCTGCGCTCCCGGCATTGCCGTCGCGGCCATGCTCGGCTTCATTCAGAGTTGGAACAACTTCATCTTCGTGGTCATCCTGGGCGGCAGCAAGACCATTACGCTACCCATGGCGGTATACAACTTCGTGGCCTATGAGAACATCCAATTCGGCCCGCTGGCCGCGGCAGCTGCGCTGATTACCCTACCCATCCTGGTACTGGCTCTCATCGCGCAGCGCTACCTGATCTCCGGGCTCTCGATGGGAGCGGTCAAGGGATGACACAGTTTTCAGCACAGCCCGGTGCGGACCGTACGCTGTCAGCGCTCATGGATGAGGTTGACGTCCGTACCGGCGAGCTCATCGCCCTGCTGCAGGCGCTGGTGCGCATCGAATCGGTGAGCACCCCCGACCCGGACTCCGGCCACGAGACGGAGTGCTGCCGGCTCTTGAGTGGCTGGCTTGCCGAGCGCGGCATCGAGTCCCACATCATAGAATCGCGCCCCGGCCGCGGCAACCTGTTTGCCGCTTTGGGTGGCGGGCCGATGCATAAGCCGAAGCTGCTCTGGCTCTCGCACAGCGATGTGGTCGGCGCTGGAGACCCGGCCGAGTGGACGGCGCCGCCTTTCGAAGCGATAGTGCGCGACGGTCGGGTGTGGGGGCGCGGCACGCTCGACTGCAAAGGCCTCATCGCCTGCCAGGCGTTGGCACTGGGCGTCCTGCACGGGGCTGGCTTTGCGCCGCGACAAGGACTGCGGCTCGCAGTGACGGCCGACGAAGAGAGCGGATGCAATTGGGGCGCGCGCTGGCTGGCGGAAAATCTGGCTAAGGAGATCGATGCCGAGTGTGTGCTCAACGAGGGGCCGGGGCTGCCGGTCTTGAACGAGGCCGGCTGTGGCTACCTGTTCCCCGTAGGCGCTAAAGGGCTGGTTCAGGTCGAGATTACGGTACACGGACGCTCGTTTCACGCCAGCCAGCCATGGCGCGCCGACAACCCGCTGTTCGGCCTGGCGGAAATCCTGCGCCGAATCGCAGCCTACCAGCCGGAGCGCGACATCAGCAGCCCGGTTTTCGGTTACCTGGATCGCCTGGCTGGCGTGATCGTACCGGTCACCACAGAGAACGTAGACGGTGTCATCGAAGGCGTGGCGCGGCAGAACCATGCCCTCGCCCATCGTCTGTTCGGCCTCTCGCGGCTGAGCCTCGCGCCGACAATCGTGCGCGGCGGGCAGGACCGGGGGATTGTGCCGTCTGTGGTCCAATTGACGGTGCAGGCATGCATACTGCCGGGGCAGCGCCTCGCCGACGTTCGCCGGCTCGTCGAGGGCCTCCTGGCCGGCGTGCCGGGCGCTGAGGCGAGGTACCGGCTGCATGCCGAGCCGAGCGCCTCGGACCCTGGTACGGCGTTTGCGGAGGAGATCCGGCAAGCTATGATTGCCGCCTATGGCCGCTCAGATATTTACCTCGCGCCCATCATCATGAACGGCGCGGGCGACACGCGCTATTTGCGTCCGCTTGGGGCCGTCGCGTACGATTTCTGGCCCCTGCACCCCGACGGCGCGATGGAAGGCTACCGCAGCCACTGCGCCGACGAGTCCATCGAGATTGAAACGTTGGTCAGCAGCACCCGCATGCTGGTGGCGCTGGCCTGGCAAATGCTTGGAGAAGATCATGAGGCCCATTGATGTCACGCGCCTGCCGGATGAAGTCAACCGGCGGCAGGACGAGCTGGTCAGCCTCCTGCAGGATTTGATCCGCATCGAGTCGGTCAACACGGGGCGCCCGGAGAGTGGCAACGAGCGCGCGGTGGCCGACTACCTGCAGTCCTGGTTGGGCGAGCGTGGCACTGCGTCGCGCGCCGTCGAGCCGGCGCCGGGACGCACCAACCTGATTGTGGACTGGGGTGATTGGACCCAACGCCCGCGCCTGCTCTATCTGGCGCACACGGACGTGGTGCCGATCGAGGACCCGGCCGGCTGGTCACACGGCCCGTTCTCGGGCGACATTGCCGAGGGGCGGGTGTGGGGTCGGGGGGCGCTGGACTGCAAGGGGATGGTTGCCTGCGAGATGTTGGCGCTGTCCATCTTGGACGGCTCGGGCCTGGCGCCGCGCGGCGCCCTCCGCCTGGCCATCACCGCCGACGAGGAAGCGGGCAGCAGCCTGGGCGCGAAGTGGCTGGCCGAGAACATGCCCGACGAGGTATCGGCTGACTACGCCCTCAATGAGGGTCCGGGGCTGCCGGTGCGCAGCCGGGCTGGCTGCGGCTACTTGCTGCCGGTAGGGGGCAAGGGTGCCGTCAACGCCCATATTAGTATCCACGGCCGCTCGTATCACTCCAGCCAGCCCTGGCGCGCCGATAACGCATTGGTCAAGATGGCCGAAGTCATCCGGCGCATCGATGCCTACGTGCCCGAGAAGGACGTTAGTAACCCCATCTTTGGCTATTTGGGCAGGATGTTCGGCCTCCCCGAGGAGGTCACTCCGGAGAATATCGACGAGGTGTTGGAGAAGGTGCAAGAACAGAGCCTGGCCTTTGCCCACCGCTTGAAGGCGCTGTCGCGCCTCAGCCTGGCCCCCACCATGGGAAGGGCAGGCATTAAGGACAACAACATCCCCGAGCTGGCCGAATTGGTTGTGAACTCGCGCGTCCTGCCTGGCCAGAGCGCCGGGACCGTGCTCGGGATCCTGCAAACGCTGCTGGGCGACATACCCGGCGTTGAGATTGTGGTGGAGGCGCATGCCGAGCCGAGCGCGTCGCCCCACGACACGCCTTTCGCCGAGGCCGTGCGCCGTGCGATGGTTGCGGCGACCGGACGGGACGACATCTTCCTTGTTCCGACGCTCATGGGCGGTTGCGCCGACAGCCGCTATATCCGCCCGCTGGGCGCCGTAGTCTACGATTTTTGGCCGTTCCACCCGAACGCCGATGTGGAACGCTACACGAGCCACTGTACGGACGAATCCATCGAGATCCAGACGCTGGTCGACAGCGCCCGCATGATGGTGGCGCTGGCCTGCGACCTGCTTGGCAGTGAGCCAGGAGGCCAGGCATGATGGTCCAGGAGCCGGCGCGCGAGATTCCGCTGCTCGCAAGCTGTGACGTGCTGGTGGCAGGCGGCGGGCCGGGAGGCCTTTTCGCAGCGCTCGCGGCAGCGCGCAGTGGCGCCCGCGTGATGCTTGCCGAACGCCTGGGCTTCCTCGGCGGCAACGCTGCCAGCGGGCTGCCCCTGCTGGGCTTCCTGGACAGGCAGGCGGAGCCGCTCGTCGGCGGCATCCCCCTGGAATTCGTCGAGCGCCTGGCGCGCCGCGGCGGCGCGGTCGGCCCGCTGCCCTGCCCCAAGCACGTTTCCTTTGTCGCCGTCGAGCCGGAAGCCGTCAAGCGCGTGGCCGACGAGATGTGCTGCGAGACTGGCGTGGAAGTGCTCCTCGAAGCCTGGGCCGCCGCTCCTATCGTCGAAGGCGGTCGAGTGCGCGGGGCAGCGCTGGAGACCAAGGAGGGCCGCCGGGCAGTTCGGGCGGAGGTCGTCGTGGACGCGACGGGCGACGCTGACGTGGCAGTCATGGCCGGCGCCGAGATGCTCAAGGGGCGGCCAGGCGACGGTGCTCTGCAGCCCGCGTCCTTGGTTTTCGAGTTGGAGGGCGTGGACACGGAGCGCATGTTGGCTTACCTGGAAGCCCATCCCGAAGAGGTCAACCCGATCGGGCGGCCCAAGGCGGCCCCCTTCCCCATGGCCTATTTTCGCAGCGTGCCGCGCTACATCGTGGCCGGGCTTGAGCCGGCCGCCCAGCGAGCGCGCGCTCAGAACGATTTCCCGGCCGACCTGCGCATGGTCGTGATCAATATGCTGCCCAGGGCCGGGCACGTGTCGATCAACGGCGCCAAAGTGCTGCACTGCGACGCAACCGACGGCCGGCAGCGTGCAGCGGCGACGGTGGAGGCGCGAGCCAAGGCATGGGCACTGACGCAATTCCTGCGCAAGTACATACCCGGGTTTGAGCGCTGCGAGTTGACCGGCAGCGCCGCCACGTTGGGTGTGCGCGAGACACGGCGCATCGTCGGGGAGTACCTGCTGACCCAGGATGACGTGTTGGGGGGAGCGCGCTTCGCCGATGCCATTTGCCGCGGCGAATACCCTATCGACATCCACTCCCTCGACGGCACGCGCTCGACTTTTATTCTCCTCGACCGGCCCTATGACGTGCCCTACCGCTGCCTCGTGCCGCGCGGCGTCGATGGGCTGCTCGTCGCCGGCCGGCCCATCTCTGTGAGTTATGAGGCCTACGGCTCGACGCGCGCCATGGGCGCCTGCATGGCTATCGGCCAGGCTGCCGGCACTGCCGCGGCACTGGCGGTGCGAAACGGCGTGACGCCCAGACGGGTAAACACGGAGCAGTTGCGGGCAACCCTGGCCGCGCATGGGGCGATCCTGGAGTAGGCCAATGAGCGACCAGAGCCTGGCAGATGCGCTGCTTGAGATGGAGTGGTTGTTTGGCAAATTGGGCTGGGGCCGTGCCGCCGGCCTGGGGCGCCGGCCCGCTGTGATTGTGGTCGACGCCATCCGCGCGTTCACGACCCCTGACTGCCCGCAGGCGCTGTCCGTGGACGCCGAAGTGGCTGCCATTGCTCGCCTGCTAGCCGCGGCGCGCCATGCAGAGGCGCCGGTCACCTTTGTCACGACAGGCTACCACGACGCGGCCGGTGAGCTCGGTTCCTGGCTCGAGAAGAGCCCCGGATTGGGTGACCTGCGCGAGGGCGACTCTGATCTCGACCCAGACCCTCGCCTGGCGCGCAGGCCAGAAGAACGGCTGCTGCTGAAAAAGGGCACAAGCGCTTTCTTCGGCACAGACCTGGCCGATTCGCTGAGAGCGGTCGGCATCGACACATGTATGGTGGTGGGCTTTACTGCCAACGGCTGCGCCATGGCCACCGCACTGGATGCAAGGCAGCATGGTTTTCGGACTGCGGTTGTGCGCGAGTGCGTGGCGTCTCGCCTCGAATTCTTGAAGCGAGTGATGCTCTGCAACCTGAGCACCTGGGCTGATATCCTTTCGCTGGAGGAGGCCGTTGCCTACCTGCGCTCACCCGCCGGAGAGCAGATGTGCCATGGTGGATGAATCCGGAGCCGAGCGCAACCCCGGCGTAGCTCTCTCTATCCTGAAGGCGCTCGACATCCTTGACTGCCTGCACGATGCTGGCCCGTCGCTCAACCCGGCACAGATCGCCCGGCGCCTTGGCATGCCGCGTCCCACCGTCTATCGCCTGCTCGGCACCCTGGCCAGCCGCGGCTGGGTGAGCAAGGACCCACAGATCGAGGGCAACTACCAGCTCGGCCCGCATATCTTGACTGTCGCCGGCCGCATGCTTCGACGCCTCGACATCCGCTCGCTGGCCCGCCCGTACCTGGAGGAGCTGCGTCGGCGGACAGGCGAGAGCGTCAGCCTGTTCCTCCTCGACGGCACGCATGTAATCCATATCGACCGCGCGATGAGCGAAAGCCCGATCCAGGCGTCGATGCCCTTCGGCGCGCGCGGGGTGCTACATTCGAAAGCGGTGGGCAAGGCCATTATGGCCCAACTCGCCCCGACCGCGCTTGAACACCTGCTGGCGCGCGGCCTGGAACCGATGACGCCCCACACCATCACTGACCCGATGGAGCTGAAGCGCGACCTGGCGCGGACGCGCAGTCGCGGCTACGGAGTCTCGGACCAGGAAGACGTGCTGGACCTGCGGGCAGTGGGGGCGGCCATTCTGGATATGGAAGGTTTCCCCGTCGGCGGGGTGGCTGTCTCGTCGCTGGCCACGCGCATGCCGGACGAGCGCGTCGCCGATCTGGGCGCCGCCGTTGCGCAGTGCGCCTCGCAGATAAGCGAACGGCTGGGCCATGCCGGCTTGGGCGCCTCAAGCGCGGCGAACGGCCGGTCTACAGCGGAGTTTCTTGCATGAGGATCACCCGCGTCGAAGCCCTCCCGCTCTGTGCGCCTCTGTCGGCGCCGCAGAGCACTTCCCACTTCACGATGCAGCAGCTCTGCTGCACGCTCGTCCTCGTCCACGCCGACAACGGGCTCGTCGGCTACGGGGAGTGCTTGGCCCGTTTCAGCCCCGGCGCACACGCAAAACTGGTCACAGAGCAACTGCAACCCAAGATCCTGGGTTGCGACCCCTTCGATGCAGAAGGCTTGTGGGACCGCATGCTGCGGGCCACGTCGGGTACGGCCGGCGGCGTGCTCCTGGAGTCCATCGCCGGCGTTGACATTGCCCTGTGGGACTTGATGGGCAAGGCCACGGGGTTGCCGGTCTACAAGCTGTTGGGTGGCGCCGGCCGTCAGGAAGTGGATGCGTATGCCTCATCGATTATGTTCGCCGATGTGCCGACGATGGAGCGCGACGCCGCCATGTTGGTCGAGCATGGGTTCCGCAACCTGAAGCTCAAAATCGGCATGGGCGTCGATGAAGACTTACGGCGGGCGAAGCTGCTGCGCAAGAACTGCGGAGACGACATCCGGCTGTGCGTCGACGCCACCTGGGCCTACAGGCTTCCCGACGCCATCCGCCTGGCCCGGCGTTTGGAGGAGCTGGACATCTGGTGGTTAGAGGAACCGCTGGTGCCGGAGGACCACGAGGGACTGGGCATCCTCAGCCGCGCCACGACGGTGCCCATCGCGGCCGGGGAATCCGAGTTCACTCGTTTTGGCATGCGCGACATGATCGCGCCCCGTGCCGTTGCCATCGCCCAGCCCGACCCTGCCCGTTCCGGCGGGATCACTGAGGCGCGGCGTATCGCTGTGCTCGCCGACGCTTTTGGCCTCTGGTTCGCGCCGCACGTCGGCTATTCGGGCGCCGTGTGTGCTGCGGCTTCACTGCACCTGGCCGCCGCTGCGCCGAACTTCCTGGCCTACGAGACCATGTTTACGCCCAACCCGCTGCGCGAGGACCTCAGCCCGGACCGAGTCGGCGATTTCCGCTGCTTGAGGGGCGGGAAAATGCCAGTTCCGAACGGCCCAGGCCTCGGCATCACCCTGGACCCCGCCGCCATCGAACGGTACCGGGTGCGGTAGGGTGGGCCCTGGAGTGGAACCATGACGCGCAGCCAGGGGCCGGAATCTCGTGAACCAGCCGACGGTCCTGCTCATCCAGAGTAAGGAGGAACCCTCTTGGATAAATTCCAGCGCAGCCTGCTGAACGCGGACCCGCGTCTCAGCCGGTTCGACCCGCTCTCGCGCATCCTGTTCTACGATGACTTCGACCAGGGCCTCCAGGGTTGGTCGGAACTGATAGGCAATTACGAGCACAACCTCGACAGCATGCTGCCGGCCTTTGCCGATCTGCGCCCACCGATGCTGAGCAACCTGACCATGTGGGACACCGGCAGCGCGGGCAGCCTGGAAGGCACCTATGCCTTGAAAATCGCCACCCGGCCGCGGCAGGGCGCCATCGCAGTGGGCCTCAAACGGCTAACCTTTCGCACGCGCGGCCTCATCCAGATCGAGTGCTACTTCAACTTCAAGCCGGAGGCCAGCGAGCTCCTGCTCTCGGAGACGGACGTGCGCGCCGTCGGCGTGCTGTTTGACATCCAGGACGACGAGACACGCTGGATGCCGCACTTGCGCTACCTGAACGCCTTTGAGGGCGAGCAACAGGCAAAGTGGCAGTTCAAGTCAGAGCGCGAGCCTCTGGTGCAAATCGGGGACACGGGCAAGACGCGCTCGCACTTCCACCTGGCACCCACTGGTTGGACGGATGTTGCCGACGGTAAGCAAATCCTGTGCTACAACGAGATCGCTACAAAAATGAACTGGAGCTACCTGAAGGTGGGGCTGGACCTCTCGACGCGCTCCTTCACCGGGTTTCGCTGCAACGACCGCGACTTCCCTGCCGAAGGGCTGCAGACCATGCAACTGCCGGCGATGGCTAACCTGTGGTGCATGTTGAACGTCGTGTTCTGGGTGGAAACGGACCGCAACAAACGGGCCTTCATGTATCTCGATTCCATCTTGCTCTCTGGGGAGGTAGACTGATGGTGCGCCAAAGCTACACGGCTGTCGTCGAGCGCAACCAGACGTGGAGTGGGGCCTTTGCCACAGAGCCCTACGAAGCTGCCTGGGCCGGCGAAGCTATCTTCTTCGTGCGCGCGCTGGAGGCCAACCGCATGCCAGATGGCGCTCAGGCGCGCGTTCAGATCTCGCCCGACGGCATCCATTGGGCAGACGAAGGGTCCAACCTGAGGCTGCCAGAGCATGCGGAAGAATTGAAGTTCGTGCGCGTCCGCCACTTCGGCGGCTGGCTACGCCTGGCCGGCGTCCTGGCGGCTGAGGCGCAGCTGAAAGTCATAGTCGCCCTGGCATTGAAGGAATAGGATCTGCCGCGCCGGGACCCCCAGGCTCGCCCACGGATGCGCGCCGCAAGTCGAGCCGCTTTATGTACAAATCTGCCATCTAGCGGCAGCACCATACCAGCGCTTCGTGCCCTGTTCGCGTCGGTCTGTCAATCAACCGCCAACTCCTGGAACAGGGGCGCTTGAGTCGCGATTGCTTCGTGCCGCTCCAGGGACTACGCCAACCCAACCAATCCACGCTGGCGGAAGATGGGCAGCGTGCCCCCGCCCTGCGTTTCGGCAGTATTTCTCAGCCTTAGGCTGGACTTTACACGCTTTTGTGAGGGACTTCGTAGCGCAGGAGAACGTTCTCGGAGTCTTCCCACCTGCGGGTGTCGATGAGCCGAAGCGATGTGGGAGTCTGGCCCACGAAAACAGGGACCCCTTGCCCTAGGATGAGGTTGCCAATCAGCAAATGGATCTCATCCACCAGATCGTGTGCCAGCAGATCGTTCCAGAGGGTCCTGCTGCCGGTTATCAGAATATCTTTGCCCTCCTGGCGTTTGAGTTCGGCAAGCTGCTGGTATGCGTCTCGACGCCTGATGATGCGGACACCCTCCCAGTTTTCCTTCAGCGTATCTGAGACGACGATGCCCTTGACGGACTTGCCCGCCTGGGATAGATCGCGTTGTGAGTCCGTCCACTCGTCCGAGGCAGGATTCTCGGCGATCTTGGGCCAGAAACTCTGGAACAGCTCGAAGGAAACGCGCCCCATAAGATGCACGTCGGCTGTACGCAGCAGTTCGGCATTGTAGGAGTCGAAGACCTTGCCCATCATTGGGAACATGACCGTAACATCATTCCCTAAACCTGTATGATACCCATCAAGTGAGATGACGTTGTAGACAACGATTTTCCGCATGACTGTTCTCCTTTGGTTCGTTTGTCAATGGCTTTTGTCAATGGCTTTCGCAAACCTGCGTAAAGACCAACTTATGTCTCTGCCTGGATTTCCATATTTTACCTTCTCCTGTCTAGCCCCTTGCTTCCAAGATTGAGCCTCGGTGATTTGACCTCTGCGTTCCTCTGCTTCCTCTGCAGTAACCGATCCGGTCTCAATGTCGTCCGCTGAGATTTTTCAGGCCACAAAACGCATCGTTCCGTTTCGCTTTGTTTCGTTAACCTTGCCTCTCGCCCCGTTTGACCCACGTCGCATGCCAGCCTATAATGGGGGCCGATCCGCAGGCGAGGCAGCAAAGCGGCAATCGAAGAACAACCGTGCAGCGCAATGGGGGTGGATGAGCATATGGGCGAGTCGCAAGCGATCCTGCGGGTGGAGGGCGTTTCTAAGGCCTTTCCCGGCGTGCAGGCTCTATCAGACGTGACACTGGAGGCCAACCGGGGGGAGATCCTGGCCCTGGTGGGCGAGAATGGGGCCGGCAAGTCGACGTTGATCCACATCCTGGCGGGCGCTCACCGGCCAGACAGCGGGCGAGTGATGCTGGACGGCGGCGAGGTCGCTTTCCATAGCACGCATGAGGCCGAGGCGGCGGGGATCAGCGTCGTTTTCCAGGAGCTGAGCCTGGTGCCAAACCTGTGCGTGGCGGAGAATGTCTTCGGTGGGCGCCAGCCCTTGAACCCTCTGGGCCTGATCGACCAACGTGCGATGTTCCGCGCGACCCAAGACCTGCTTGACCTGTTCCAGGTCGAGTTCCGCCCGAGCACCCCGGTCGGGCGGCTGACGATGGGCAACCAGCAGATGGTCGAGATCATCAAAGCCTTGGCGCGCAACGCCAAGGTGCTGGTGTTGGACGAGCCAACCTCCTCGCTGAGCCTCCAGGAGGCCGCCCGCCTGTTCGAGCGCTTGAACCAACTCAAGGCGCAAGGCCTGGCCATCGTCTACGTTTCTCACCATCTCGAAGAGGTTTTCGAGATCTCAGATCGGGTGGCTGTGCTGCGGGACGGTAAGCTGGTGGGCGTGCGAGCCACGAGCGAGCTGGACGAGCATCAGGTCATCAGCATGATGGTGGGACGCGAGTTGGAGACGATGACGGCGAACGTCTCTAATGAGGGCGGCAAAGAAATGCTGCGGGTCGAAAGCTTCTCGCGCGGCCAGGTCTTCCGTGACGTCAACTTCGCCCTCAAGGCCGGCGAAGTGTTGACCTTTTTCGGCCTGGTGGGCGCCGGCCGTACCGAGGTGGCGCGCGCACTGGTGGGGCTGGACGGGGGCGCCACGGGACGCGTCTTCGTGCGCGGACGCGAGGTGCACATCCACCAACCGAGCGCCGCGATGCGCGCCGGGATGGCCTATCTGTCCGAAGACCGAAAGAGCGAAGGGCTGTTCCTCGACATGACGATCAGCGAGAACTTCCTGGCGCCCAACCTCGGCCAGGTGGCGCCCGGCGGTTTCGTGCGTTGGAACCTATTGCAGCGCCTGACCACCGCCTACACGCGGCAACTGGACGTGCGCACGCCCAGTCTGAACCAGAAGCTGCGAAAGCTGTCCGGCGGAAACCAGCAGAAGGTGTTCCTGGGCGAGTGGCTGGCAACCGGGCCGGAGATTCTGATCGTGGACGAGCCGACACGCGGCATCGACGTGGGCACGAAGCAGGAGATACATCGCCTGCTGCGCCAGTTGGCCGCGGAAGGTAAGGCGGTGATGGTCATCTCGTCCGATCTGCCGGAAGCGCTGAGGGTCAGCGACCGGATAGCGGTGATGCGGGAAGGGCACCTGGTCGGCTTCTTGCTGGCCGCCGAAGCGACTGAGGAGAAGGTGATGGCGTTGGCTGCCGGCGTATCGGCACCGGCGAGCAGCGAGGAGCGGGAGGGCATTAAGGCATGAGCACGACAGTCAGTAAACCGGCTGGTGTGGCCGAGAGCGCCGGGCGCGGCTTCCTGCGGCGCATGATCGAGCAGCGTGAGCTGAGCATTTTTCTGGTAGTAGTGGTCGCTGCCGTCTTTCTCCGTCTCGCCTCGCCCAACTTTCTCAGCCAGGCCAACTTGACCGCGCTGGTGCTGGGGTTGTCCTTCAACGGCATCATGGCGGTCGGCATGACGGTGCTGCTGATCTCCGGTGGCTTCGATCTGTCGGTGGGCTCCTCGCTGGCCCTCGCCGGCGCGGTGGCCGGCTACGCAATGACCAAGCTGGGTGTCGGCGCGCCGGTGGGCATCGTCCTCGGCCTGCTGATCGGCGGGGGAGTAGGACTGGCCAACGGTCTGATCATCGCCAAGGTCGGGGTCAACCCCTTGATCGCCACGCTCGGCATGTCGCAAGTGGCGCGTGGGGTCGTCTACCTGTTGACCTCGGGTCTGGGAATCCCCAACCTGCCAGATTCGTTCAACGTGATCGCCCAGGGCAAGTTGGTGACACTCCAGTACCCGGTCTGGATCATGCTGGCCGTGGTGGTCCTGGGCGAGATCCTGCTGCGCCGGGCGCGCTTCTTCCGCCAGAGCTACTTCATCGGCGGCAACGAGCGCAGCGCACGCCTTTCGGGCATCAATGTGGACCGCGTGAAGATCCTCAACTACGTACTGATGGGCCTCCTGGCCGCCCTGACCGGCGTCCTGCTGACGGCGCGTTTCGGGGCGGCCTCGGTGTCGGCCGGGCAGGGCACCGACCTGCAGGTCATCTCGGCCTGCGTGATCGGCGGCTCCAGCCTGGCGGGCGGCGAAGGCTCGGTGCTGGGCTCGCTGCTGGGTGTTGTCCTGATGGCCCTGATCTTCAACGGCCTGAATCTGCTGGGGGTAAACCCGTACTGGCAGACCGTGGTCATCGGCGCAGTTTTGATCCTGACCGTGGCGGCCGATGCGCTCAGCCGCCGGCAGAGCACTGCAAAGTAGAAAAGGAGGAGTGACAGGGAAATTCGCAGTCGGCGTTCTGTAGCCCGTTCAATTCTCGCGCATATTCTCGAATCTGCCATTGGAGCCCGTCGTGCAGGCCTGCGCGGCGGGCCACCAAGCCAGACCTATGCCTGGTTGCACTGGAGGAACAAATGTCAACGTCGAAGAAGATCAACCGTCGCAATTTCCTGAGAGGGACCGGCGTTCTGGTCGGCTCGCTGGCCGCGACCGCGCTGGCCGGCTGCGGCGCTCCTGCTGCCGCCCCGGCAGCGCCCGCTGCTCCGGCTGCTGCCCCCGCTGCTCCGGCTGCTGCTCCGGCTGCGCCGGCCGCTGCGGCCGCGACTACGGCGCCGGCTGCTGCGGCGACGAACAAGCTGTACGTCGAGGCGCTGGCGCTCACTAACCTGCCCTACTTTATCGATCACCGGGTCGGCCTCGAGTTCGCCGGCAAGGTGCTGAATGCTAAGACGAAGTTCGTCGGGCCGGTCGACTACGATATGACGGCCATGGTCAACACGATGGACCAAGCGCTGGCCGAGAATCCGGACGGGATGAACGTGATCGGCTTTGACCCGGCGCTCAAGCCCGAGATCGACAAGGTCATCGAGGCCGGGGTGCCCGTGGTGACCCTGGATGCCGAAGTCTACGGCTCTAAGCGCTACACGTTCCTGGGCACCGGCAACTACCATGCCGGGCAGGTCGGGGCGCAATTGCTGGCCAAGGAGATCGGCGACAAGGGCAAGGTCGCGATCCTGACGAAGGTCGGGCAGAGCAACCTCGAGGAGCGTATCCAGGGCTACAAGGACGAGTTCGCCCAGAACCATCCCAACATCGAGCTGGTCCAGATCGTCGACGACCAGAGCGATTCGGCGAAAGCGGCCGATGGGCTGAAGGCCGTGCTGCAGCGCACGCCTGACCTGGCCGGCGTCGGCTGTGTGGAAGCCGCCGGTGGCGTGGGCGCGGCCACGGCTGCCAAGGAACTCGGCATCGTCGGCCAACTGAAGATCGTCTCCATGGACCGCGACGACGGCACGCTGAAGTTCATCGAGGACGGCGTCATCCAGGACTCGGTGGCCCAGAAGAGCGCCTTGATGACGTTCGACGGCACCATCCTGATGGACGGGATGAAGTACAACCCGGTGCCGATCGTTTCTGACAACAAGGCTGCCGGCATCATCCCGATGCCCGAAGCGGTGGACACCGGCGTTGTGGTCATCAACAAAGACAACGCCAAGATGTTCTACCACTCTCAGGACCCGTACGACTTCAGCAAGATTGCCATCACCCCGCCGGCTCCCGACGAGACCTACGTCGAAGTGCTGGCCCTCACCAATCTGCCCTACTTCATCGACCATCGGATGGGCATTGAGTTCGCCGGCAAGGAGCTGGGCGTCAAGACGAAGTTCGTCGGGCCGGTTGACTACGACATGACCGCCATGGTCAACACTCTCGAGCAGACGATCGCCGAGAAGCCGGCCGGTATCCTGGTCGTCGGCTTCGACCCGGCCCTCAAGCCTTCGATCGACAAAGCCACGGATGCGGGTATTCCGGTCGTCACGCTGGATGCCGAGGTCTACGGCTCGAAGCGCCTGACCTTCCTGGGCACGGGCAATGTCAACGCCGGCCATGTGGGCGCACAGCTGCTGGCCAAGGAGATAGGCGGCAAGGGCAAGGTCGCGATCCTGACGAAGGTCGGGCAGAGCAACCTCGAGGAGCGTATCCAGGGCTACAAGGACGAGTTTGCCGCGAATTACAAGGACATCGAGATTGTCCAGATCGTCGACGACCAGAGCGATTCGGCGAAAGCGGCCGATGGATTGAAGGCCGTGCTGCAGCGCACGCCTGACCTGGCCGGCGTCGGCTGTGTGGAAGCCGCCGGTGGCGTGGGCGCGGCCACGGCTGCCAAGGAACTCGGCATCGTCGGCCAACTGAAGATCATCTCCATGGACCGCGACGACGGCACGCTGAAGTTCATCGAGGACGGCGTCATCCAGGGCTCTGTGGCCCAGAAGACGGCCTTGATGAGTTATCTCGGCACGAAGTTCATGTACCTGATGAACCACGGCGCCGTGCCTGTGGTAGCCGACAACGTTGCCGCCGGCATCGTGCCTATGCCCGAGTCGGTCGACACCGGCACGATCGTGATCAACAAAGACAACGCGAAGATGTTCTACCACACCACCGCCTGAGCGCAAGCAAGGGTCTGCTTCGGCTTTGCGGTCCGCACGAGGGCCGCAAAGCCGAAGACTCCGATGCAACGCACCAACGCACTGAGGACGACCGTGGCCGGGAGACGGGGAAGAGACTCCTGTTTCCCGACCCCTGCCTCCCCGTGATCGTGACCCAACCAGCGGCTCCAGAGCAGTACTTCCCCAACCGCCCAAACCCGCGCAAGGCCTGGCCGCGCTCCTCAGGCAGAGCGCGTCAAGGCAGGCTCTGGGCCGCTTTCACCGCGGCGTAGGCATCGACGACGCCATAGCCGGCGTCGTTGTTGGGGCGGGCGCCGTCAGGCGCGCAGGTGTCCAGTGGGCCGGTGTAGGGGCGGGCGGTCTGCAGGAGGATCTGCGTGGTGCGGTCGACGTCGCCGATCAAGCGTGGCTGTGCCGACCACATCAGCGCCACCACACCCGCCAGGTGCGGGCCCGACATGGAGGTGCCGGAGATGGTGGTATAGGTGCTGCCCGGGAAAGCCGAGAGGACGTCCTGACCGGGGGCCACGGTATCCGGCTTGGTGCGCCCGCTGCCGTCGACCTTCACGGGACCCCGACTGCTGAAGCTCGTCAGGTCACCCGCCCGGTCGATGGCGCCGACCGTCAGGACGTCGCCGTAGATCGCGATCGGGTCTGTGACTGTGGCACAGGCCGGCCCGTCATTGCCTGCCGAGGCGACGACGTAGATGCCCGCGGCCCTCAGGGCGGCCATGGCCGGGGCGAAGACGCCCGGGTCGCAGCCCTCGACGGGCGGACAGCCCCAGGAGTTGTTCAGTACGTGCGCGGCCCGCGCCGGGACCCCGTCGAGGAAGGCGTCGCCGTTCTGCGGGTACGGGGCGAGCATGAACTGCATGCAGTTGAGGTAGACTGCCGGGTTGCCCAGGTTGCGGGCCAGGTTGACGCAGCCGATCCACTGGGCGCCGGGCGCCACGCCGATGCCGCCGCGGCCGAGCGCCGTGCCGAGGGTGTGCGTGCCGTGTCCGTCGGTATCTACCGGCACGGGGCTGTGGTTCCAGGGATCGAGCCAGTTATAGTCGTTTTGTCCGTCCTGACCCCGGTAGCCGCTGGCCAGGGCGGGATGGTCGCCCTGCACCCCGCTGTCCGACTGGCCGACGACGATGCCCTGGCCGGTCACACCCAGTTCGTTCCACACGCGGTCTGCGCCGATGGCGCGGATGTTCCAACCAGGCCCAGACGGAGGCTGGTCGCTGCCACTGGCCGGCGGCGCCGGCACGGGGAGCGGACGAAGCTGCGGGCTGTCGAGGATTTGGGCCACCTCCGGCCGGCCGGCTAGGAACTGGCGCAAGGTCGGGCTGGCCGTGACCTCCAGGCCGTTGACCAGGTAATAGGGCAGATAGTGAACGCCCAGGCGGTCGAGCTCCGCCCAGAGAGCGCTCTGCGTGCGCTCTGCGTGCTGCGTGAGGGTGGTGTAGACGTAAGTGAGGCGCTGCGTGCGGTCGGCCAGTTTGCTTGCCTGGCTGACGTCGGCCTGGTCCTGCAGGATAACGAAGATGTCCTCGCCGTAGAAGCCGGGCTGTCCGGCCAGAGTGTAGACGGAGATGGCCAGTGCGGCGAAGAGCATGGCCAGGATGGGCAGGGCAGTGCGTGGCCGGCGGGGCGCGCCGTCGAATCCCGCCGCCACGGATGGGGCGGCATTGCGCCGCAGGAACGGGCGGAGGAGCAGGCCGGCGCCGGCCGCGATAAGGAGCGACGCGAGGGCGGCCCGGAAGGCCCAGGTGGGGATGTCGGCCGCGCCCAGCAGGACTGTCAGTTCCTCGGGGTCCCAGAACATTGCCATGGCGGCGGCCGGCAAGCCCGCCAACAGCAGGGACGCCGCGAATGCACCCCGGCGGCCCCTGACCGGCGAACTTGGGGCGATAGCCGCAGCCGTGATGCCGAGCGGTGGCAGCGCGACAAGGAGCAGCAACTGGCTGCCTCGCCAGCCAAAGCCCAGGCTGAGGATGAAGAGCATCACCCCGGCGGCGAAGGCATCGAAGGCGAACGAGCGGCGCGGGGCAGGGGCGACGTTGGGCGGGTGTGGCGCCTGGCCGGCGAAGAGATAGCCGGTCAGCAGGACGGCAGCCGCCAGACCGAAAGCGAGGCCACTCGACAAGCCGGCCAGCGCGTCGAGGGGAGAGCCGAGCGCGCCCCAGGCGAGCGATGGTAGCGCGGCGGCCAGGCCGGCGCACAGGGCGGCCGAGAGCCGGGCGGCGGCGGACGCGCCGGCCGGTCGTTCCGCGGCGCGGCGGCTCTCGCCTGGCTCGCGCTCGCCGCTTCGGTAACCGACCGGCCAGGTCGGGCCGAGGACGGACGGCGGGGTGGCGGGGCCGGGCCGGCGCTCTGTCAGCCGCAGGATCACGAACAAGGCTGCCGCGGCCAGGCAGGCGAGACCAGTTTCGGCAAACAAGCCGGTCTGGACCTGAAAGCGGCCTATAAGGCGGGCCAGGCCCACCAAAGCCGCCACCCCGACGGTCTGCGACCAGGCGCGTGCGGCCTGCTTAAGCGCCGGCCGGCGGGAGGCGAAGCTGATCGGCACGGTCAGCAGGCCGATCAGTGCGAGGTTACCCCAGGTGAGGCCCAGCCAGCGGAGGCCGGACAGCCCGGCACCGGAGTTCAGGCCCTCGGCGAGCCAGGCCGGGAGCTGGATGGCGAGACTTACTACGAAGATCCAGGCGGCGGCAGCGACCGTTCCCAGGGCCATGCCGCACCCTCGCTGCCCACCCTCGTCGTGCGGGGCGGCGCGCTGTCCTGAGCCAGGCAACTGGTCGTTGGCGTACATCAGTAGACCATGTGGTCGCGATAGACCTGCAGGGCATACTGGTAGGTGTCGTAGCTCACCTGGGGGGTGATAGAGTGGTCTGAGCCAAAGACCAGGCGGGCGCCGCGAGCCTTCATGCCGTCGACGTAGCTCGCGACCTCCCGGCCCACAATGTCACGGTCGTTGGTCTCGAGCACGCGCACGTCCAGGCCGCCGACGAAGGCCAGCTTGCCGGCGTACTGCTCGGCGAAGGCGAACGGGTCATTGTCTTTGGCCTTGCGCTCCATCGGATTGAGGGCGTCGAAACCCGTCTCGACGATCAACGGCAGAGCCTGCGCCACGCTGCCGCAGGTGTGCAGCACCACGGGCAGGCCGTAGCCGTGGAAGAACTCGACCATCTCGCGGTAGTAGGGGAAGATCAGCTCGCCGAAAACCTTGGGTGAGGCAAAGAGGCCGTTCTTGTAGCCCATGTCCTCGTACATCCACACGCCGTCGGGCAGGCCGGCCTGCCCGAACAGGTAGGCGTAAGCCCGTTTGTAAAAGGCGGTATAGACCCGGTTGTAGTCGTGGATCCAGGCAGGATCGAGGAGCAGGCTTTGGTAGAGGGTCACGTCGCCCATGCTCTGGCGCATGTTCTCCCAAATGAACTGGTGGCCGTAGTGAGCCCATACGCCGGCCTCGCGGGCCTCGGTCAGCGTCCCGATCGTCTCGGGCACGTCGGCGCGGGCCGGGTCCCATTCGAGCAGATATGGGCGATAGTCGCGCTCCCAGACGGCGCGTGAGGTCATGCGGAAGGCGATGTGCTCGGGCGTGCCCATGTGGTGTTTCCACCATTTGAGCGACGCGCCCGCGCCATTGCGGCGTACCTCCCACTCCTCACTCTCCTCGAGTAACTCGTCATAGTCGCGCAGGGGCATGATGTCAAACCAGCCCCCACTGCCGGCCATATCGTGTCCGAAGTGCTGCCAGGTGGGCACCGGCTCGTCGTACTCGCCGGCTACCGTCGCATCCTCCCACTGGCCGTCGTGGCTGCGCCAGCGTTTCTGCCCGACTTCCTTGCGGACGCGACGAAGGGGATAGCGGCTTTCCTGCACCCAGCGGAAGATGGCATCCGACCAGAAGCTCTCCGTGATCCCGGCGCGCTCGGCCGGCGGGCGCGCGGCCGGGCCGCGCAGGAGCGAATCGACGACATCGTGAGCTGTCTGTGGCATGCGGCTTGCTCCTCGCGCAGATGAGCCGAATGAGGTCAGTAGCGGCCCGCGCAATTCTGACGGGCAACACGGACGATGGTACACCGCCTGCCGGTCCTCGTCAAACGGCGGGCCTTTGCGCCAAACGATGCGCAGACCGGGAGCCCCCCGTTCAGTACGCCATAATGAGCCATATGGCTTATGTATCTTCAGCCATATCACCTTGCTCTCTGGCGATTGATGAGTATAATTGATGCAGGCCAGCCCAAGGGAAAGTGAGGAACGTCGGTGAGGAAGAATTACTCTCAGGAGGAGGATGGTGAAGGATAGGCTGAACGTTCCGGATGAGGGGCCTCGAGAGAAACCGAAGCGCCGCATAGTTTTGAGCCGGAGATGGATGGTGATCGCCGCGGCTGCCACGGCGGGCTGTCTGTTGATCGCGGCGCTGATCGTGCGCCTGGCCGTGCTTCCGCAGCCGGTCCAACCGAAAGACATCCCCTATAGCCAGTTCAAAGACAAACTTAAAGCGGGCCAAATCGTCAGCGTCTCGCTGGACCAGATGCAGGTGCTGGGCAAGATGCTGGATCCCGGCATAAAAGGTCAATTGATCCCCTTTGTCACCCAGGTGCTGCCGACCGGCGATCCCGATTTGACCGATCAGCTAGATGCTGCCCACGTCCAGTACGGCGTTGCGACCCCGGTTGCTGCGAGCGCGGGCATGGTGTTACTGCGTCTGTTGCCGTTGGTGGCGATCGGCGGGCTGGGTTTCCTGGCCTATCGCCGGACGGCCGGAGCGAAGGGTGGGCTGGGCAGCCTGGTGGGCATGGACCGCGGCCGCAACGCCGAGGTCAAGCCGGACGACGTCTTCGTCACCTTTGAGGACGTGGGTGGGGCCGATGAAGCCATCACCGAGCTGCAGGAGATCATCCAGTTCCTGAAGGAGCCGGAGAAGTTCGCCCGGCTCGGCGGCCGGGTGCCCAAGGGAGTATTGCTGCTGGGACCTCCAGGCACCGGCAAGACCCTGCTGGCCAGGGCGACGGCGGGCGAAGCGAAAGTGCGCTTCTTCCAGACGGGCGGCTCGGAGTTCATGGAGATGTTCGTGGGTGTGGGTGCGGCGCGCGTGCGCCACCTGTTCGAGCAGGCTCGCAAGGCTGCCCCGGCCGTGGTGTTCATCGACGAGATCGACTCCATTGGCCAGAGTCGTGGCGGCGCGGGGGGCACGCGCTCGGGCGCCAACGACGAGCGCGAGCAGACGCTCAATCAGTTGCTGGCCGAGATCGATGGCTTCCGTGCCACGACCGACAAGCCCGTGATTATCATGGCGGCGAGCAACCGGCCCGAGGTGTTGGACCCGGCCCTGATGCGCGCGGGGCGCTTTGACCGCCAGATCACCGTCGGCCAGCCCGACCTGGCCGGTCGCCTGCAGGTGCTCAAGATCCACTGTCGCAGCATCAAGCTGGCGGAGGACTTCGAGATCAAGCGTGCGGCGCGCATCACTCCCGGCTTCAGCGGCGCCGACCTGGCGAACGTCATGAACGAATCGGCTCTCCTGGCGGCGCGGCGGGGCGCCGACGCAGTCGAAATGCAGGATTTCGAGGCTGCAATCGAGCGGGTGATTGCCGGACTGGAGCGCCGCGCCAGCGTGATGAACGAGCAGGAGCGCGCGGCGATCGCCTATCACGAATGCGGGCATGCCTTGGTGGCCGGCCTGGTGGAACACGCCGATCCCGTCGCCAAGATCAGCATCATCCCGCACGGGCGGGGTGCCTTGGGCTTTACGATGCAAATGCCCACCGAGGACCGCTACCTTCTGACCATGGAAGAGCTGACCGACCGTCTCACGGTCATGTTGGGAGGGCGCGCGGCGGAGAAGACGGTGTTGGGCACGGTCAGCACCGGGGCGAGCGACGACATTGCCCGCGCCACCGAGCTGGCTCGGCGCATGGTGACCGAGTTCGGGATGAGCGAAAAGTTGGGCACCGTCCGCTATGCCGGTCAAGCGATGCAGTTCCTCGGCGGAGCGGCGGGCGATAATGGGAATCTCAGCCCGCAGACACGCGAATTGATCGATCAGGAAGTTCAGCGGATTGTCACCGAGCAGTACGAGCGGGCGCAGGAGCTGCTGACCATGCATGCGGCCGCCCTCCACCGGCTGACCCAGCGGCTCGTCGAGTGTGAGAGCCTGGATGGCTCGGCCGTGACGGCCGCCCTGGGGTCGGAACTCCTCATGGCGGCATGACTTCCAAAGCATGAAGGGAGCACGCCCGGCGCGGAGAGCGCAAAGCCTCGAGCTTCGCTTTCGGCGCCGGGCGTGCTGCATTCCCCCCTCGGCGGGCCCCCACCGCCACATCTCAGGCTCGATCAAGCGCAACCGACGTGGAAACATAAGCTGCCGAGGGGGCACGTACCTTCCGGCTCTCAGGCTGCCGGTATGCCCCTCGCATCTGGAAGGCAGGCGGACAGATCGGTGGAGTCGCAATGCCCCGTTGAGGGTCTGCCGATGTATGGCTCATCACGGTAACGGGCGCCTGTTCGTGGCATCTAAGATTATAGAGGAAGGAGAGTGACAGGTGAACAACAAAAAACCTGACTCATCCAAGAACGATAATAACAACGACGACGACAAACGCCGCGAACAGATGACGCGCTACCTGCGCTTTGTCATCGGCTACCTGGTGCTGGGCCTGATCTTCGTCTGGGTGTTCCAGCAGTTTGTTTTGACTCCCCTGCAAATGCAAGCCCAGGAGTTGGCCTACAGCGACTTCAAGGCGAAGCTGAAGGCCGGTGACATCACGCAGGTGGTGATCGGGCCAAGCCAGATCACCGGGTTTATGAAGAATCCTGCGGCGAGCGCCACCGTGTCGCAGACCGTGCCGTTCCACACCGTGGCCGTGCCCAATGGGGACCCGACCTTGATACAGGAGCTCGACACTGCTCACGTCGAGTATAAGGTAGCGCCGCCGCCCAGCCCGCTGGGGGACATCCTGATCGCCTGGATTTTGCCGATGGCGCTGCTCGGCGGCGTATGGTGGTTCTTCTCCAGGCGCATGCAGAATATGGCGGGCGGCCGCGGTGGGATCTTCGGGGTCGGCAAGAGCCGGGCGACCGAGGTGAAGCCGGAGGACGTTCGCGTGACCTACAAGGATGTGGGTGGAGCGGACGAGGCAATCGCCGAGCTGCAGGAGGTAGTGCAGTTCCTGACCACCCCCGAGCGCTTCTCTCGCCTGGGCGGACGCATCCCCAAGGGAGTGTTGTTGGTCGGGCCGCCAGGAACCGGCAAGACGCTGCTGGCCAAGGCGACCGCGGGTGAGGCGCATGCGCCGTTCTTCGAGACGAGCGGGCCCGAGTTCGTAGAGATGTTCGTCGGCGTGGGTGCGGCTCGGGTGCGTGACCTGTTCGAGAACGCGCGCAAGGTTGCCCCGGCGATCATCTTCATCGACGAGATCGACGCGATCGGGCAACGGCGCGGTACCGGCATGAGCATGGGCACGAATGACGAGCGCGAGCAGACGCTAAACCAGTTGCTGTCTGAGATCGATGGCTTCGGAACGAACACTGAGAAGCCGGTGATCATCATCGCGGCCACCAACCGCCCGGAAGTGCTGGACCCGGCGCTGCTGCGGGCGGGCCGCTTCGACCGCCAGATAACGGTCGGCCAGCCCGACCTGGCAGGCCGCCTGCAGATCTTGCGCATCCACAGCCGCAACGTTAAATTGGCGCCGGACTTTGATCTGGAGCGGGCGGCACGCATAACACCCGGCTTCAGCGGGGCGGACCTGGAAAACGTGATGAACGAAGCCGCGCTGTTGGCCGCCCGGCGAGGGGCGGAGGCGGTCGAGCTGTCCGATTTCGAGTCGGCCATCGAGCGGGTGGTAGCCGGGCTGGAGCGCCGCACGACGGTGATGAACGAGGAAGAGCGCACGGCGGTGGCGTATCACGAGTCCGGGCATGCGCTGGTGGCCGCGCTGGTGCCGCACGGCGATCCGGTGAGCAAGATCAGCATCGTGCCGCACAGTCGCGGCTCACTGGGCTACACGTTGCAGATGCCGGCCGAGGACCGCTATTTGATGACCCGGCCAGAACTGGAGGATCGGCTCGCGGTGATGTTGGGAGGGCGCGCGGCGGAGCAAGTCGTTTTCGACGTGATCAGCACCGGCGCGAGCGATGACATCCAGCGGGCGACGGAGCTGGCGCGCAGGATGGTGACCGAGTTTGGCATGAGCGATCGCATGGGTGCCGTGCGCTATGCCGGACAGGGCCTGCAGTACCTGGACGGCGCCGTGCAGGACAACAACCAGATCAGCCCGGAGACACGCCAGGCGATCGACCAGGAAGTGCAGCGGATCATTGGCGAGCAGTCCGAACGAGCGCAGAGCTTGTTACGCGAACGGCGCGCGGCCCTAGACGCGCTGGCGGCGGATCTGCTGGAGCACGAGAGCGTGGACGCTGCGTCGGTCAAGAAAGCGCTGGGGGCTTTGACGCAAGTGCCGGCGGGCGAGCCGGCGGTGGCCTAGGAAGCGGGCAGGTGGCGCTCGGAGAAGGCAGGCCTCCGTCCGAGCGCCTGCCGACCCACGCCGGGTCTTCAGCTAAACGACAAATACCGGTACCACCCGGCCCAGTCGTCGCGCGCCGCCTCGTACTTCTGGCGCAAGCTCTCGTGCAGGCGGGCGTTGTCGACGGCCAGGGCGCCCAGATCGGCAACCGCCTCCACCAAGGCAATCTCCTCGCTGCTGAAGCGCTGCGGCTGGGCCGAATAAACGCGCAGAACGCCGATGAGGGTATCTGGCAGTGCCAGCGGGACGGCCAAGACCGAGCGCACGCCCTCGCGTTCGGCAGCTTCCGGGTACTGGAAGCCGGGCTCGTGGGCCACGTCGTAGAGCACGACCGGCGCCTTGTCACTCAGCACGCGCCGATCGATCGGGCTATCGGCGACGGTGACCTCCCCCTTATCCAGGTAGGCCTGGCTTAGCCCCTCGGAGGCCGCCAGGTGCAGGCGCTGGCCGCGCGGTCCCAGCAGCCTGACGGCTGCCGCCTTGACGTTGAGTTCCCGGATGAGATTGACCATCATTTTGTGCAGCACTTGCTTAACCTCGAGCGTCGAGTTGATCTCGCGCGCGATGGCCCGGAAGGCGTGGTACAGCTCGGCGTCGGCGATCGTGCGCGCTGCCAGGTTGGCAATGCCGGCCAGGAAGACTTTTTCCTCAGCCATGAAGTCGTGCGGCTGTCCGGCATAGACCCTCAGAGCGCCCACGCTGCGTTCTCCCAAGCGCAAGGGCACGGCGAGGACCGCGCGTAAGCCCTCACGCTCGGCGGCTCGGGGATATTGCACGTCCGGCTCGGCCTTCAGGTCACGGATGGCGACGATCTGGCCGGACAATGCCCGTTGATCGAGCGGGCTGTGCGCCAGGTCGATGTCGCCCTTGTTCAGGTACTCATCGCTCAGCCCATAGGACGCGGCCAGTTCGAGCAGGCCCTTTTCCGGGTCCAGCATGCGCAAGGAAGCGGCTTTGTAGTCCAGCATGTCGACGAGCGCGGCGAGCATCTCGTGTAGTAACGCGGAGCGATCCCGCCTGGCATTCATCGCTTCGGCGATGCGCAGGCCCGCCTGGACCTGCTTCTGAAAGAGATCGTTTTGTTCCGGCATTGTGCTCTCCTAGACCTTTCCGACGACGATGCTAATCAGCATGATCGCGAAGACGAGGATGGTGACCCCGAAGTAGAGCCAATCGCGCTCCCAGAGAAAGACAAAGATCGAGCCGACTACGCGCAAGACCGGCGTGAACAGGAGCACGAGCAGGCCCAACGATAGGAAGCCGCCGGGGTGCAGTTGCAGGCTGCGCTGAACGGCCGCGGCGGGAGGCAGCGCCGCGGTGGGCAAGGAGCGGTTCAAGATCAGGTCCGGGATCAGGCCGATCAGCAGCAGGACGGTGCTCACCACCAGGCCGATGACCAGGATGCGATGCACTACGTCGTTCAGGTCGCGTGTCTGGCGCGCAGCCACGTTGGGCACGCGTCGATCTGCTTCGAGCGTGTCTGGCCGGTCAGCGCAGTCGAGCGGGCCGGATCCACCGGCCTGCCGGCTCTCCTCGTCGGCGTCGAGCGGGAGGAGCGAGCCTTGCCGGGGTTCACGACCGGATGCCGGGGAGCGAGGCTCCTCATCAGGAACTACTGGGCGATCGCTTTCCATAACATTTGCACCGCAAAGGCGAACAGGAGGACCTGGAAGATGAGGCGCAGCGTCCCTGTGCGAGCGCGGCCTCCCAGGCGCGGACCGATCTGGGCGCCGACCAGAACGCCCAAGGCGGTCGGGACCGCGATGTTTGGCAGAATGTAGCCCCGTCCATAGTAGATGACGGCGCTGGTGGCCGCGGTAACGCCGATCATGAAGTTGCTGGTCGCGATGGCGGCCTTGAGCGGCATGCCCATTAGCAGGGTCATGATGGGAACCTTGACGATACCGCCGCCGATGCCGAGCAGGCCCGAGATGTTGCCGGCGACGAAGCTGGCTCCCAAGCCAGCTCCCAGGCGGCGCACCCCGTAATTGATCTGTTGGCCGGTCAGCGGGTCGAGGAAGGCGGTGTCGAGCAAGCCGGTCGGGCGGCTCTCACCCTCACGACCGGCCAGCCCGCGCATGCTGTAGACCACGTAGAGCAGCACCGCGCCGAATATACCGTACAGGTAGCGCGGCGGTAGGAGGATGGCGGTTATGCCACCGGCCAGTGCACCCAGCGTGGTGGCGATCTCCAGCACCATCCCCAGCCGGGTGTGGCTCATGCCGTGACCGACATAGACCGCGCCAGCGGCGGACGAGGTGGCGATCACGCTGATTATGCTGGCCCCGATCGCGGTCTTGATGTCGACGCCAAACAACAAGGTCAGCAGTGGGATGATGAGCACGCCGCCGCCAATACCCAACATGCTGCCCAGTAAGCCGATGCAGAGGCCCATCAGGAAGATCAGGAACAGGGTGACCATCGAATCTCCGTCTTGCGAAAGCAAAGCACGTGCGACGATTATATCATAACGGCGCGGCAACGGTCGTCTGCTGCCCTGATTACTTGACAAACGCGTTTTGAGAGGTAGTATGGCGTTGCTAGTCTGGGATTGAAGGAAGAGTGCAAATATGGAAGCTGCGTCTGATATTGTGCAGATGGTCGCTCGCACAGCGGATGAGGCGGTCCCGGCGGTGACCGAGGCGGCCGCTGAGGTGATGGAGATCCAGGACGTGATGGCCGGGGGGCAGGCGGGCTCCTTTCGCGAGCGGCAGGGCAAAGTGCGGGTCGGACCCGAGCAGTTACTGGGACTGATGCTCGGCGGGCGGGATGGGCTGGCCGGCGCGGTGCGGATCAGGGGACGCCTGACGATACCTTCCGACCAGGCCTATGCCCGGTTGGCTGACCGGCTGCGCCCGATCGGGTATACGCCGATCTTGCGCAAAGACCAGGATGGCCAGGGCGAGGTGTTGTTGGCCGTGCGCGGCGGTCTGAAGGCGGCGCGCCAACGCGTGGTGTTGGCGCTGACCCTGTTTGGACTAACCGCGATCTCGTGCCTGTACGTCGGCTCGCTCTACGTGGAAGGCCGCGGCATCGGCGAATTGCCCATCTGGTTGCCCGATGGCCTGCCTTTCGCGGCCAGTCTGCTGGCGATTCTGCTGTGTCACGAATTCGGCCACTACCTGGTCGCACGCCGGCTAGGCACGCCGACGAGCTTGCCGTACTTCTTGCCCCTGCCGATCAGCCCGTTCGGCACGCTGGGTTCGGTGATCAATATGACCGCTCCGCCGCGCAACCGGCGGCACTTGTTGGCCATTGCTGCCGCCGGTCCGCTGGCCGGCCTGGTTGTCGCCCTACCGGTGTTGTGGATCGGCCTGAGCCAGAGCCACCTGATCTCGTGGGCACCGGGTTCTGTGGGTCAGGAGGGCAACTCGCTGCTTTACCTGATGATCAAGTACCTGCGCTTCGGCATGTGGCTGCCGTCGGTGGCGCTGCACACCGACGTGCAGATCAACTCGGTCGCCTGGGCCGGCTGGACGGGCCTGTTTGTGACTGCGCTGAACCTGATGCCGGTCGGCCAATTGGACGGCGGGCACATCTTCGACGCCCTGGCCGGCGAGCGGGCGGTGCGGGTCATGTTCTGGGTTGTGCTGGGCGGCATGGCGCTGCTGTGCATCTTCTGGCCCAGCTGGTTGTTGTGGGTCGGCCTGATCTTCTTCTTCGGCCGGCTGCGGGTGCCTCCGCTGGACGACGTTACGCTGCTCACTCGTGGGCAGCGTACCCTGGCGGTCGCGATGCTGATCCTGTTCGTGTTGGTGTTCACGCCGATCCCCTTGACCTGAATTCCTCACCTGGCGCGATCTTGCGCAGAAAAGGCCTGGCGACTATCATGGGCAGGCGTACGCAAGCCTGCTCTCGCCGACCCGCGTATGAGCGCGCCTGCTGAAGTGATAGACAACACCGCCTGCCGAGGATCAGATGGGTCGCACTGTGCTGGTTGTGGACGACGACAAGAAGATCGTGGACCTGGTATCGCTGTACCTACACAAAGAGGGCTACAGCGTGCTGAGCGCGAACAACGGTCTGGACGCCCTGGAACTGGCCCTGGCTGAACAACCGGACCTGGTCGTGCTCGATCTGCTGCTGCCCGAAATGGATGGGATGCAGGTCTGTCACGCGCTGCGCGCCGAATCGCGGGTGCCGATCATCATGCTGACCGCGCGCAGCACGGACGAGGACAAGCTGCTCGGCCTCGATCTGGGCGCCGACGATTACGTCACCAAGCCATTCAATCCGCGCGAGCTGGTGGCGCGCGTGCGGGCTGTGCTGCGCCGGGCGGTCGGAGGGGAAGGCGAGCTGCCGCCCGACGTCTGCTACGGTCAACTCACCGTCAGTTTCATCCGGCATGAGGTATTGCTGGGCAGCCGGCCGGTTAGCCTGACGCCGACTGAGTTCCGGGTCCTTGAGGCGCTGGCCCGCGAACCGGGTCGGGCCTTTTCGCGTGCGGAGCTTTTGGACCGGGCTTTCGGCCACGACTACGAGGGGATCGAGCGCACGGTCGACGTACACGTCATGAATCTGCGCCGGAAGATCGAGCCGGAGCCGGGCAACCCGCGCTACATCGGGACGGTACCCGGGGTGGGCTACCGCTTTGAAGGCCATCATGTGGCGTAGTCTGCGCCTGCGGTTGCTGATCGCGATCGGGCTGGTGGTCGTCGTCGCCCTGGGGGTTACGGCCTTCGTGGCCAGCCGGCGCGCGTCCGGCGACTTCCAGAACTATATCCAGCAGACCGGTTCCGTACGTTTCCACCGCTTCACCGACATTTTGAGCCAGGTCTATGGCGCCAACTCGGGCTGGGGCGCCGTGCAGGGCGAGGTGGAACGGATGGCGCAGATCAGTGGGCAGCGCGTGCTGGTGGCCGACGTCGACGGAATGGTGGTGGGAGATTCAGAGCACAAGCTGATTGGCGCGCCCGTGAATCCGAGTTGGGCGCGGCTGGGGAGCGCGGTTCATTGGGAAGGCAAGCGCGTGGGCACGCTTTACGTCAACCCCGTCGCCGGCCCGGACCCGATCGACCTGGCCTTCATCTCGGCGCTCAACCGGTCGGTCCTGCTGGGCGCACTGGTGGCCGGCCTGGCCGCGATCCTGGTGACGCTGATGCTGGCCAGTGGCATTCTCCGGCCGGTCGAGCGCTTGACAGCGGCGGCTCGACGGCTGAAGACGGGCGATCTGTCGGTGCGAGTGAGCGTCGATTCGCAGGATGAGATCGGCGAGCTGGCTACAGCTTTCAATGCGATGGCCGGGAGCCTGGCCGAGCAGGAGCAGCTGCGGCGAAACATGATCGGCGACATCGCCCACGAACTGCGCACGCCTCTGACCAATCTGCGCGGCTACCTGGAGGCCGCGCGCGACGGGTTGGTGGCCCCGGATGCCGGGTTGGTCGACAACCTTTACGAAGAGACGATGCTATTGCAGCGGTTGGTGGCCGATCTGCAGGAGTTGGCGCTGGCAGAGGCCGGGCAGTTAGCGCTGGTGCCGCAGCCGGTTGCCCTGGCGGCGATTGCCGAGCAGGCCCTGGGGATCTTGCGACCGCAGGCCGATGCGAAGGGAATCAGGCTTCACGCCCAAATGCCGCCTGACCTGCCGTCGGTGAACGTCGACCCGGCGCGGATCGGCCAGGTGCTGCGCAACTTGTTGAGCAATGCGCTGCTGCACACGCCGGCCGGGGGTGACATTACGGTGCTCGGGTGGGTGGAAGCCGGCGAGGTGTCGGTGTCCGTCTGTGATACCGGCAGCGGGGTCCAGGCCGAGGACTTGCCGTACGTGTTCGATCGCTTTTACCGGGCAGACAAATCGCGCGCTCGCCAGACGGGCGGGGCGGGTTTGGGGCTGGCGATCGTCAAACAACTGGTGCTAGCCCACGGTGGCAGCGTGTCGGCCAGCAGCGCACCAGGCCAGGGCAGCGCTTTCACCTTCACGATCCCCCTCAATCGCCAGGAACCACCATAGCTTACCTGTCCCGTCTGCCCGGCGGTGCGCTCATTCGGTCAACGGTGCCAATCGGCGGGCTCGGGCGATTTTCCCCTCCCCGTGAAAAAAGACGCGCTCGAGATTGACAAATGTAACGACCCGCACTATACTGCGCCCCGCTTAGGATTACATAGTTCTGCATAGATCTGCGAGATCGGTGTAGATCGGCAAGCCGCATAGACCCGCGAGATGCAGCCGATTGGCGGGACCCGCGCCATATGCTGACTCTGCTGAAGCCACTCGTACCTAGTCGAAAGGATAAACGGTGAACACAAGCACGTCGCAGCGCTTGTATGACCGGGCGAGCCAGGTTTTGCCCGGCGGGGTGGACAGCCCGGTGCGCGCCTTCCGCGCGGTGGGGGGGAAGCCCTTGTTTATCGAACGTGGCCAGGGCCCTTACGTCTGGGACGCGGATGGCAATCAGTATGTCGACTACGTCGGCTCATGGGGCCCGCTGATCGCCGGCCATGCCCACCCGGCCGTCGTCGCCGCTCTCCAGGCGGCGGCGGGGCGCGGGACGAGCTACGGAATGCCCAGCCGGCTGGAGATCGAGCTGGCGGAGATGATCAGCGCCGCAGTGCCCTCGATCGAGATGTTGCGTTTCGTCAATTCGGGCACCGAAGCGACCATGAGTGCGCTGCGGCTCGCCCGGGCATATACCGGACGCGAGCGCATCCTCAAATTCGACGGCTGCTATCATGGGCACGCGGATGGGCTGCTGGTGCAGGCCGGTTCGGGCGTCGCTACCCTCGGCCTGCCGGACAGCCCTGGTGTGCCAAAGGGGGCGACTCAAGACACGCTGGTCGCGCCGTTCAACGACATGCAGGCGGTCGAGGTCATGTTCTCGCAGTGGGGCGAGGCGATGGCGGCGGTGATCGTGGAGCCGGTGGGTGGTAATATGGGCGTCGTGCCGCCGGCACCGGGCTTCCTGGCCGGGTTGCGGAAGATCACCGAGCGAGCCGGTGCCCTGCTGATCTTCGACGAAGTCATGACCGGCTTCCGAGTGGCGTATGGGGGTGCGCAGGCCCTGTACGGCGTCCGCCCCGACCTGACATGCTTGGGCAAGATCATCGGCGGCGGCCTGCCGGTCGGCGCGTACGGTGGGCGGCGGGAGATCATGCAGATGGTCGCGCCGGCCGGCCCGGTCTACCAGGCCGGCACGCTGTCGGGCAACCCACTGGCGATGACCGCCGGGATCGAGACGCTCAAGCTGCTGGCCGGGCCCGCTCCCTATGAGGAGTTGGAGCGCAAGTCCGCTCGCTTGTCAGAGGGCATCGGCGAAGCGGCGCGTGAGGCGGGAGTGCCCGTCTGCAGGACGCGGGTCGGCAGCATGTTTTGCACCTTCTTCACGTCCCAGTCGGTGCACGATTACGCGAGCGCCCGGACGGCCGATACGCGAGCCTTCGCCCGCTTCTTCCAGGCGATGCTGGCGGGCGGGGTTTACCTGGCGCCATCACAGTTCGAGGCCGGTTTCGTGTCCCTGGCCCATTCGGACGGCGACGTTGCCTCAACCATCGCGGCGGCCAAGGCAGCGATGCGTGCGGTCTCCTCTCTCGCCGCGGAGGCGAGCCACCAGCCGGCGAGCGCGTAGCCGCCGAGCACAGTTTCGCTTCAGGAGCCTGGTGCTTGTGGAAATAGCCGTATGTGGTCTGAATCATCGGTCGGCGGCGATCGAGCTACTGGAGAGGCTGGCCTTCACGCCCGATAAGCGCGACCTGGCCCTGGCGCAACTGACGTCCGAGAGCGACTCGTCTGCCTGGTCCTTCCCCGAGGCGGTGATACTGTCGACCTGCAACCGGGTCGAGCTGTATGCCGTGTTGCCCGACTGCGGGGCCGATCCGGGGACGCTGGCCGGCTTTCTGGCAGCTTTTCACGGGCTGGCAATCCAGGATGTGGCGCCGTCGCTCTATACCTACCGCGGCGCGGACGCCGTCCGGCATCTGTTGACGGTGGCGGCCGGCATCGACTCGGCGGTGCTTGGCGAACCCCAGATCCTCGGGCAGGTGCGGACGGCTTTCGAGGAGGCACGCGCCCAGGGATCGGCCGGGCGGGTCCTCTCGGCACTTTTCCGCCAGGCTGTGGAGGCTGGGAAGCGGGTGCGCAGCGAAACCGGGATCAGCCGGCACTTCGCGTCGGTCAGCTCGGCCGCGGTGGAGGTGGCGGCCGGGCAGTTCGCCGACCTGAGCGCCTGCCAGGTGCTGATCATCGGCGCCGGCAAGACCGGCAGGCTGGCTGCGCAGAGCTTGCTGCGCCGAGGCGCGCGCCGCCTGGCTGTCGCGAACCGCAGCTATCAGAATGCGCTGACGCTGGCTGAGGGCTGGGGCGGGGAGGCAATGAGCCTTGACGACCTGCCGCATGCGCTGGCTGCGGCCGACATCGTGATCAGTTGCACTAACGCGCCGGACTACGTGGTCAGCGCAAAACAAGTCAGCGCGGCCGTTGAGGCGCGCGCCCGGCGCGCCCTCTTGCTGATCGACATCGCCGTCCCGCGCGATATCGAGCCCGCGGCCGGCGTTCTGCCTGGGGTACGGCTGATCAACGTGGACGACCTGGGCTGCCTGGTGCAGGCGAATATCGAGCTGCGCCGGGATGACCGTGGCAAGGCGATGGCGATCGTGGAAGACCAGACGGCCGAATTCATGGCCTGGTTCAGTGCCCTGGCCGTGGCCCCGGTCATCACCAACTTGCGCGGGCAGGCGGAAGCCATCCGCCAACGTGAGCTGACGCGCGCCTTACGCCGGCTAAACGGCTTGCCGGCCGAGCAGATAGACATCATCGAACACCTGACCCAGCGGATCATCAACCAGCTGCTCCACGAGCCGACCGTCCAATTGAAGCAGCATGCCGGCTGCGACGAAGGACAGGTCTACGCCGAGACACTGTCTGAGCTCTTTGCGCTGGACGGTGCGAGCCATACGAAGGGTTCCGCGGAGTAGCTGATGAAACAATCCGTCCTGATCGGCAGCCGGAGCAGCGCGCTTGCGCTCGTCCAGGCCGAATCGGTCGCCGCAGCGTTAGGCGCCCTCTATCCACAGCGCGCATTCACCATCGTACATATTCATACCGAGGGCGACCGCGTTCTGTCACGCCCACTGGTCGAGATCGGCGGCAAGGGAGTATTTGTCAAGGAGATCGAGGAGGCCTTGCTGGCGCATGAGGTCGACCTGGCGGTCCATAGCTGCAAGGATCTCCCGACGGAACAGCCGGCCGGGCTGACCATCGGCGCTTTCCCGGCGCGCGCCGATCCGCGCGACGCTCTAGTGGCGCGCGGACGCCAGTCCCTGGCTGATCTGGCCCTGGGGGCGCGCGTCGGCACGGGGAGCCTCCGGCGGGCCGCCCAGCTGCGCGCGCTGCGCCCGGACCTGGTGTTGGCCGACATCCGGGGCAACGTCGACACGCGTTTGCGCAAGCTGGACGAGGGGCAGTACGACGCCGTCGTGCTTGCGGCAGCCGGGCTGGCGCGGTTGGGGCTGAGCGCGCGCGTGAGCGAGTACTTCGAGCCGCAGACCGTCCTACCGGCGCCGGGTCAGGGCGCGCTCGCGCTCGAGCTGCGGGCAGATGACGAGGAAGTGCTCGAGTTGATCAGCGCGCTGGACCACCCGGCGACGCGGCGGGCGGCCGGCGCCGAACGCGCCTTCTTGCGGGGTCTGGGCGGCGGGTGCGACGTGCCCATCGGCGCCTATGCCTGGCCCGAGGATGGGGACCTGGCGCTGCGCGGCATGTTGGTAGGACAGGATGACCGCGGCCCGTTCTACGCCGAGGAGCGTGCCCCAGCGGCCGGCTTCGAGGCGCTGGGCGAACGATTGGCAGGCACGGTGCTAGACGGAGTGCGAGGACGATGAGAGGACACTCCGGAGCAGAGGGGGAGCCGGCGGAGCGCTCGCGATTGGCCGGGCTGCGAGTGTTAGTGACCCGGCCCGAGGCGCAGTCTGAGTGGCTGCTGGAGCAACTGCGGGCTGCGGGCGCCGAGGCGGTCGTCTGCCCGACCATCCGAATCGAGGGACCGGCCGACTGGCGTCCGGTGGATGAGGCCATCGGCCGGCTGCGGAGCTACGATTGGGTGATCTTCACCAGCGTGAACGGCGTACGCTTCTTCTGCGAGCGTTTGGCACTGCTGGGCGCCGGCTCGGCGGCGCTGCGCGAACCCGGCTTGCGCCTGGCGGCCATCGGTCCCGCGACGGCGCAGGCGTTGGAGGAGCAGGGCCTGCGGGTTGCCCTGGTGCCTCATCGCTACATTGCAGAAGCCATCCTGGAAGACATTGGCCCGGTAGCCGACCTGCACATACTGCTGCCGCGCGCCGACATCGCGCGCAAGGCGCTAGCCGACGGTTTGCGGGTCCAGGGTGCGCAGGTGGATGAAGTCACGGCCTACCGGACCGTCTCGGCCGCCGGCGACGAGCTGCTGCCGGCCGGGCTGGCCGAGGGCATCGACATTGCGACTTTCACCAGCCCGTCGACCGTACACGGATTCGTGGCCCTGCTCGAAGCCGCCGGCCGGCCGGTGGCCCAGGTGTTGGCAGGGGCAACCGTCGCCTGCATCGGCCCGATCACTGCCCGGGCTGCCGAGGAAGCGGGCCTGCGTGTGGACGTCGTGGCGCAAGAGCACACGGTCGAAGGTCTGCTGAACGATATCAACGAGGGGCTAGCTTGAACGAGAGAATCCTTTCACCCGATTTTGGTCAATTTGTGGCGGAAACGCCCGGCGCGGCCGGCTTTCCTACTCAACGCCTGCGCCGAAACCGGCGCAGCCCGGCGCTGCGCCGAATGGTGCGGGAGACCGTCCTGAGCGTCGACGACCTGATCATGCCGATGTTCGTCACGCACGGCCAGGATGTGCGGCGCGAGATCTCCTCTATGCCCGGGGTCTACCAATGGTCTGTCGACCGCTTGCGGCGTGAGGTCGAGGGGCTGGCCCGCCTGGGCATCCCGGCGATCGTGCTCTTCGGCATCCCGGCGCACAAGGATGAGATCGGCAGCGAAAACTTCGCCGCGGACGGCATCGTCCAGACGGCGATCCGGGCGATCAAGGCGACCGTGCCGGAGCTGTTGGTGATCAGCGACATCTGCATGTGCGAGTACACGGATCACGGGCATTGTGGGATCGTCAAGCGCAGCCCGGCGAGCGGGAACGGCGCGCAGGGCTTTGAGATCGCCAATGACGAGACGTTGGCGGTGCTGGGACGGGCGGCCGTGTCGCATGCCGAGGCGGGCGCGGATGTGCTGGCGCCGAGCGCGATGATGGACGGTCAGGTTGCGGCGCTACGTGCTGCGCTGGACGCCAATGGCTTCGCCGACCGGGCGATCCTGGCCTACGCCGCCAAATATGCCTCAGCCTTCTATGGGCCGTTCCGTGACGCAGCGGAGTCGCCGCCCGCCTTTGGCGACCGCAAGACGCACCAGATGGACCCAGCCAACCTGCGCGAGGCGTTGCGAGAGGTGGCAGCCGACGTGCAAGAGGGCGCCGATCTGCTGATGGTCAAGCCGGCCCTGGCTTACCTGGACGTGATCCGCGCGGTTCGGTCGCAGTTCCCGCACCCGCTGGCGGCCTACAATGTGAGCGGCGAGTATGCGATGGTCAAAGCGGCGGCGCGTAACGGTTGGATCGACGAGCGGGCGGTGGTCTTGGAAATGCTGACGGGCATGAAACGCGCCGGCGCGGACGTCATCCTGACCTATTACGCTCGAGAGGTGGCCGAGTGGCTGAACGAACGCTAAATCACTTCAACTTCTTCGCTTTCAGCGAGGCCTACTGGTCGTTGAGCGCTGCCGAGCGAGCCGACTTTGCCCATACCTGGCTGCGGCAACTGCGCGATTCCGCCGAGCAGGTGGCGGTCTACCAGGTCTTTCCCGCCCAGGCCGGGGCGGACATCCTGGTCTGGAGCGCGGTGCCGGCTGCTTCTGCGGAGGCGGCGGGGACGTTCTTCACCTGCTATGCCAGGGCAGCCAACGCTCAGCGGCGCCTGCTGCGACCGGTCGAGGCCCTGTGGGGCTTCACCCGGCCCTCGGTCTACGCGCGGGGCCAATCGCCACAGGAGATTGATCCGCTGGCCGGGGAGCGCCAGCCATACTTGACCGTCTATCCCTTCGTCAAGACGAAAGACTGGTATTTGATGAGCCGCGATGCGCGCCAGGGGATGATGAACGAGCACATGCGGGTCGGCCACCAGTATCCGGAGATCAAGCAACTGCTGCTCTATTCCTTCGGACTGCAGGCGCAGGAGTTCGTGGTGGTCTACGAGATGGCCGACCTGTCGAAGTTCTCGGACCTGGTGAACGAGCTGCGGAGCGTCGAGGGGAGGCGTTATACCGAGCGCGACACGCCGGCCCAGACCGCGATCTACCACCCCGCCGAGGAAACGCTGGCACTCTTCGGCGGCGGCGCATGAACGATCGGTTCTTGCGCGCCTGCCGTCGTGAGCCCGTCGATTGCACGCCGATCTGGATCATGCGCCAGGCGGGTCGCTATCTGCCCGAATACCGGGCGGTTCGTGAGAAGCACTCGATGCTCGACACGATCCGTACCCCAGAACTGGCGGCGGAGGTCACGCTGCAGCCCCTGCGCCGTTTCGCGGTGGACGCGGCGATCATCTTTGCCGACATCTTGCCCCTGTTGATCGGGGCCGGGATCGACCTTGAGTACGCCGCCGGAGAGGGACCGGTGATCGAAAACCCGCTGCGGTCGGCCGACGACGTGGCCGCGCTGCGCGTGCCACCGCCGGAAGAGGGTGTGCCTTTCACGTTGGAGGCGATCCGCCTCGTGCGTCGCGAGCTGGAGGGCAAGACGCCCTTGATCGGCTTCTCGGGCGCACCGTTCACGTTGGCTGCCTATGCCGTCGAGGGCGGTGGCTCGCGTGACTACAAGCGCACCAAGCTGCTGATGTATGGTCAGCCGGCGGTGTGGCATGAGCTGATGACCAAGCTGGCGCAACTGGCCGGCGAATACCTGGCGGCGCAGGTGCGCGCCGGCGCCCAGGCCGTGCAACTTTTCGACAGTTGGGCAGGGGCGCTCAGCCCGGCCGATTACCGGACCTACGTGCTGCCGCACACCCAACAGGCTATCGTGATTGCGGCGGCCGCCGGTGCTCCGGTGATCAACTTCAGCACGGGGACGGGCGGCATGGTAGAGGTGCTGCGCCAGGCGGGTGGCGACGTGATTGGTATCGACTGGCGCGTCGACATCGACCTCGCCTGGCAGCGGGCCGGCCACGACGTCGCGCTGCAGGGCAACCTCGATCCGATCGCCCTGCTTGGTCCTGTGCAGGCGATGTGCGAACGCGCCGGCGATGTGCTGCAACGGGCCGGTGGCCGCCCGGGGCACATCTTCAACCTGGGGCACGGCATCTTGCCGGAAACGCCACTCGAGAACGTGCAAGAGTTGGTGGACTTCGTACACGATTGGAGAGCCTGATGTCGTCGTACATGCCGGGGATGAGCGAGAGCAAGCCGGCGGCGGTGCTGATGATGGCCTACGGCGGCCCAGACTCGTTGGCCGACGTCGAGCCGTATCTATTGGACGTGCGCGGCGGCCGGCCGACGGCGCCCGAGCTGATCGAGGAAATCCGGGCGCGCTACGCCAGCATCGGTGGCCGTTCTCCGCTGCTGCAGATCACACGCGCCCAGGCGCAGGCTCTCGAGCAGTGCCTGAACGAGACGGAGGCCGGCAGGCCCGGCTACCGGGTCTATGTGGGGATGCGCCATTGGGCGCCGCGCATCCGGGAGGCGGCCGCCGAGATCGTGCGGGACGGGTTGAAGGACGTGATCGGGCTTTGCATGGCGCCGCACTACTCGCGTTTGAGCGTGGGGGCTTACTTCCGGAAACTGGACGAAGCCCAGGCTGAGTTGGGGGCCAATCTGAACGTGACGGCCATCCAGAGCTGGCATACGCATCCGCTCTTCCTGGAAGCCCTGGCCGCTCACGTGCGCGCCGCCCTGGCCCGTTTTGAACCGCCGGAGCGTGCGGACGTCAAGATCCTCTTCACGGCTCACAGCCTGCCGGTGGCCGCAGTCGAAGGCGGCGACCCCTGCCCGGAGCAACTGCGGGAGACGACCCGACTGCTCGTCGAGAGACTGGCGCTGCCGCCCGAGCGCTGGGAGTTCTGCTTCCAGAGCGCGGGCGCCACCGGCGGGCGCTGGCTGGGCCCGGCCATCGAAGACGTGATCCTGCGCCTGTGTGAGGCCGGTCAGCGGAATATCCTCGTGGCGCCGGTCGGGTTCGTGGCCGATCACGTGGAGATCCTGTACGACCTCGACGTCGAAGCGCGCTCGCTGGCCGCGGCTCACGGCTCGCGGCTCGAGCGCATCGAGTCAATGAACGCTTCCCCTGAATTCATTACGGCCCTCGCGGCAATTGTGCGCTCGGCGACGTAGGTTGACCCGGCGGTCGCGCCTTGGGCCGGGGAACCTCTCTCCTCGGGAGATCAAGCCCGCTCCGCCGCTGCGAAGCCTTTGACAGGCCTGGCTTCGCATGTTAGCATAGCGCCCCAATGCCGGCCGGACATCGTCCCAGCGGCCCGTGTTGAAGCGCAGCTATGAGGAGCGAGTGGCATGTTCGACGATCTGCAAATGGCGCCGCCCGACCCGATCATGGGATTGGAGGAGGCTTTCAAGCGCGACCCGAACCCGGGCAAGGTCAATTTGGCGGCAGGCGTTTACAAAGATGCGCGCGGGATCACGCCGATCCTGAATAGCGTGAAGCAGGCCGAGAGAGAGATCCTGGAGCGGGAAACCAGCAAGAGTTACCTGGGCATCGACGGCATGCCTGAATATGCGGCAGCCGTGCAGCGATTGATCTTCGGCCCAGATCACCCGGCGGTAGGCGGCGGGTTGGTGGCGACGGCGCACACGCCCGGCGGCACGGGCGGCTTGCGTGTGGCGGGCGACTTCATCAAGAAGATCAACCCTGGGGCAACGGTCTGGGTCAGCCAACCGACCTGGCCCAACCACCCGAACGTCTTTCGTGCTGCCGGCCTCAGCGTGCAGACCTATCCCTACTTCGACGCGGCCGGCAACAAAGTGGCATTTGACGAGATGCTGAGCACGTTACGCCGGCTGCCGGCCAGGGACGTCGTTGTGCTGCACGGGAGCTGCCACAACCCGACCGGCGCCGACCTGAGCCTCGAACAGTGGGCTGCGCTGGCCGGCGTGGTGGCAGAGCGCTCGCTGCTGCCGCTGGTCGATTTTGCCTACCAGGGCCTGGCCGAAGGGCTGCGCGAGGATGCGCGAGGTTTGCTGACGCTGTGCGGACGCGGGCAGGAGCTGATGATCGCCAGCTCGTTCTCCAAGAACTTCGGGCTGTATAACGAGCGGGTTGGGGCGCTGACGCTCGTCTGCGGCTCGGCCTCGGCCGCTAGCGCGGCGTTGAGCCACATCAAGACCGTCATCCGAGCCAACTACTCGAACCCGCCGGCACACGGCGCGAAGATCGTCACGACCGTCTTGAGCTCGCCGGCACTCAGTGCTGAATGGGAAGATGAGGTGGCCGCGATCCGCGGGCGCATCTGGGACATGCGGCGCTGTTTCGCCGACGGTCTGGCCGAGGCCGGCGTGGAACGCGATTTTTCGTTCATTCAGCGCCAGCACGGCATGTTTTCTTTCACGGGACTGACGAAGGAGCAGGTCCGCCGGCTGCGCGACGAGTTCGCGATCTATATCGTCGATTCCGGGCGGATCAACGTGGCCGGCATCACCGACCAGAACCTTCCCGTGCTCTGCCGGGCGATGGCGCAGGTCCTGCGATAGGCCCGGACGGCCATCTGCTTCACTCCTCCACGGACGCGCTTGACGTCTAAGTAAATTTAGTTACAATAGCGCAGGCAAGGGAGGAGGTGGCTGGCGTGAGAATACTGGAGAAAACCTTCCAGGACGTGCGCGTGGACTTATGCGAGGGCCTGGAGACCATTTATGCGAATTACGTCGTCGCGCGTTACTCGAGAGACAGGTTCGCGCTCGACTTCGTGCAGATAATGCCGCGTGCCAGGGTTCACCGGGTGAAGGCGCGTGTCAGCATGACGCTGCAGGATGCACGCCTGCTCGCCGGCGGCTTGCGGGCGGGAGCGGTGAGCGTGCGGCGCGAGCAGAGCAAGCGCGCGGCTCGAGGCGGCGGCGATGTCGGGCAGGATGCGCCCGGCCCGCAGGGCGCCGACGCCGGCTCCTCGCAGTGGCCGGAGCTGAGGGGCGGCGGGCAGCAGGTGAACGGACGGGTGCTGCGGCCGTGGGTGAGCGTGCCGTGTGACCTGGCGACGACGTCGAGCAACCTGGTGGTTCTGACCACCACGCCGACGGAGACCGTGTTGGAGTTCGCGAACGCCGTGCCCGGCTACTACAGCGTCAGCGTATCTGCCCGGGTGATCCTGGCCGAGGGCGGCGTGCGGATCTTACGGGACGCGCTGGAGGGTGGTTTGAGCGCCCACGCGAGCGAGCATGGCACGTCGAGCAGCGCATGCGGCACCGAATTGGTGCCGGCCTTGCGCACCCCGGCCAACTGGGGTGGCTGGCTTCCGTTTGCCGTGAACTGAACCTGATCTTTGCTCCGTAAACAGAAACAGGGGGACGAGCCCGGGCTCGTCCCCCTGTTTCTGTTTACGGCGGCTTCTGTCCGTGGGGCCGCCTAATAAGGCTGAATTATAGTATAAATCACAGTAAGTTGTGCTGGCATCGTCCATAATGAGTCGAAATCTACTGTGGAGGTAGCATAGCCAATGAGTGCTGATCAACAGACGAGCACAACGCAGCAGGCGAAAGAAGCTGCCGGCCGCATTACGGACGACGTTCGCTCGCAATCGGCCAGTAAGATGCGGCAGGCTCAAGAGACTGCCGCCAAGACGGCTAACGAGCAGAAGAACCGTGCGGCACAGAGCGTCAGCAGCCTGGCGGACGCGCTGCGAGAGACCGGCCAGCATATGCAGGACAATAACCAGGGCGCATTCGGCGACATGGCCGACCGGGCGGCAGATCGCCTGGAACAATTCTCGCACGACTTGCAGAACAAGAGCGTGGGTGACATGGTGGACGACATCGAAGATTTCGCCCGCCGCGATCCGGGCTTGTTCCTCGGCGGCGCTTTCCTGGCCGGGTTGCTCGGAGCCCGATTCTTCAGGAGTTCCACACCCACCCAGCCGCGCCACGACCGGTATTCGTCGCAAGACTACCGCCGCAGCGGCAGGACCGGCTACGGCCGGCAGGGTAGTTTCGGCGCCGAGACTGCGGAGGAAGACTATACCGGAAGCTATGCGCCCAACTACTATGGCACGGGCACGGCCGCGGAGAGCACGTACAGCGCTCCCCAGGCACCGACCGGCCAGCCGACGGATTATCCGCCGGTGACCGACGCGGGCGACCAGTCCTTCAAGGATGCGTCGGAGAGGACAAACGAGTGATGGCTCAGTCGAATGGGAACGGATACCCTCAGGTGCCGCCCACATACACTGAGGAGCCGACGGGAAATCCTTCGGTAGGCGAGCTTTTCCGGGAGCTTACCCAGGAAGCCCGCTCGATGGTTAACCTCGAGGTGGCCCTGGCGCGGCGGGAGCTGTCTGAGAAAGCGGCTCAGGCCGGCAAGGGCGCAAGTATGGTCGCGGCAGGCGGAATGGTAATCTATGCCGGGGTGCTGGCGTTGGTGGCAGCGGCTATCTTCGCTCTGGCGCTCGTCATCCCGACCTGGGCCTCAGCGCTCATTATTGGTGTTGTTGTCGCTTTGGTGGGTTACTTCATCGTTCGGGCCGGCCTCAACAGCCTGAAGGGGCCCAAGTTGGTGCCGCATCAAACGATAGCTACCCTGAAAGAAGACAAGACCTGGGTAAAAGACCCAACCAATGGCGTGGGCACGAAAAGCGGAGGCACATAGATGGCAAGCAACAGCAGCAACCAACGCGATCCCGACGAACTTCGTCACGAGATCGATCAGACTCGGGCCAACATGAGTAGGACGGTGACCTTGCTCGAGGCAAGGCTTAATCCCCAGGCTCTGAAGCAACAGGCAGCCGATTCTGTCCGCAAGCAGACAGTTGGCCGCGCGGAGGGCTTTGCCGACAACGCAAGCCGCACAGTGAAAGGAGCAAGTGCTGACGTGCTAGATACAATCAAGCAGAACCCACTGCCGGCCGCATTGGCCGTGATCGGCTTGGGATGGCTGTTCATGGAGAGCCGTGACCGGAGCCAAAACAAGCCCCGCTATTCGGGGCGCTATGCCGGCGAGAGAGTCTACGGCGAACGCTACGCCGGGATCTACCCAACCGGTTACGGTGTCGAGGGCGACGAGTACGGCTATGAGCGTGGTCGCTACGAGCGGATGCCGGGCGATCGAATGCGTGGCGCCGCGGGCAACGTGCAGGATAAGGCCGGCCGGATGGCTGGCCAGGTGCAGGACAGGGCCGGCGAGATGGCCGGCAGCGTTCAGGACAAGGCCGGTGAAATGGCAGGCCGCGTTCAGGACAAGGCCGGCGAGATGGCCGGCAGGATGCAGGACAAGGCCGGCCAGATGGCCGATGAGGTAAGCTACAAGGCGCACGACGCGGCCGGACGGGTGGCAGACGAAGCGCAGGAGCGGGCCTATCGGGTGAAGAGCAGGTTTGAGGATCTGCTCGACGACAACCCGCTGCTCGTCGGCGCGACAGCGGCCGCCCTGGGCGTGATGCTTGGGTTGAGCGTCCCCGCGTCACCGCAGGAGAACCGGGTAATGGGCCCCGCGCGCGACAAGATGCTTGACAAGGCGCAAGATGCCGCCCAGGATACCATGCAGAAGGTTCAGCAGGTAGCCGAGAAGGCGGGTGAGGCGGCCAAGGACACGGCGAAGAACGAGGCGCAGAAGCAGAACCTGGCGTCCTCCTGATCGAGGCTGATCCCGGAGGCCCGCGTTGTCGGGCCTCCGAATTGCACGAGAGAGTGAGAAGAAGCGATGCTGTGGGTCTTGGTGGGGCTGTTACTGCTTCTTTGGCTGATCGGCCTCCTCGTCCATATTGGGGGCGCAATCATCCACATTCTGTTGGTCCTGGCAGTCGTCCTCTTCGTCCTGAAACTGATTCGTGGGAGAAGGGCCGTGTGACAGGCCCCGCCTGGTAGTGAACGGAGGCCGCCCCCTTGGGCGGCCTCTTGCTTTGGGCGGACGCCGGGCATGAGACCGGCCCGGCCGGCCTTAGCCTGCGACGTCCAGGTAGCCGCCGGCTTCCGCCCGGGCGAGCACGGCGTCGATGGCTTGCACCAGTGCCCGGGCAGATTCGGCACTCAGCTCGACGGCGACGCGCGCGCCCGGACCCAGGGCCTCGTCGACGAAGTCGATGTTCAGGGCGTGTTCGACCGGGGCCCTGAAGGGGTGATCAAAAGTGACGTTTGCCTGTGAGACGTCGAACCAACCGGCTGCGCCTTTGCCGCACCCGGCGAGCTCGATTTGGGTTCCGATCATGGTACACACAGCCATACTCCTTGGCGCAGCCGGTGGCCGCGCAGCGTTCGATTAGTCGATGAACGGACGGCCGGGCCGGAGCCACACCTGACGGAGCACGGCGGGGCGGTCACAGGTACTTTCCCAAGAAGCACCATATCTTGTCCCAGCCGTCGACGGCTTGCTCCTGCCGGTAGTTTGGCCGATTGTAGTAGAAAAATCCGTGCCCGGCATTGGGGTAGCGATAGAACTCGTAGGTCTTTCCGTGCTGCTTTAGCGCGGCCTCGATCTGATCAACCTGTTCGGGTGACGGATTGCGGTCGTCCTGGCCAAAGATGCCGAGCATCGGGCAGGACAGGCCGGCCGCGTAGTCCAGCGGGGGCACGGGCTGCAGAGGAGACAGGTCGTCGGCGGACATCACCACGCGACCACCCCAACAGTCGACGAGCGCGGCGAAGCCGGAGACGCGGCAAGCGGCCAAAAAGGCATGGCGCCCGCCCGAACAGGTCCCGAACACGCCCACCCGGCCATTGACATAAGGCAAAGAGAGAAGTTCGGCGAGCGCACCGGCCAGGTCGCCGACTGCCTGGTCATCCGGCAGGCCGCCTGCGCCGCGCACCTTGGCCGCGACATCCTCGGGTGTCCCGTGCCCGGCGCGGAAGTACAGGTTGGGACTAAGCGCGGCGTAACCGTGGTGGGCAAAACGACGGGCGGCTTCCCGGTACCACTCGTCCCAACCGGGCATGTGATGTGCCAAGACCAGGCCGGGAAATGGGCCCGGGCCCAGGGGACGGGCGAAGTAGGCATTGATGACCTCGCCACGCGCACCGGCCAGGCTGACCGTCTCCGCGAGCATACCTTCGTACATATCTGTCTGGTACATAGTCCACCCTTTCGTGAGCGGATGAATCTGACCGCGCGGCGATTATCGCGCCGTGGGCGAGAGCCGACCGTCTGAATCGTTCCAGAAAGTAAGGCAAATGATCGACTGCGGGGGTTCGCGAGGCGACAATGGTTGACCGAAGACTGAGCCTGGTGGCGCGGCGCCAGTCGGTATTGCGAGCGGGATGCCGGGCCCGGGCCTGGCGAGCTGAAAGGAGTGGCCGGTGGGTGTACCAGAGAAGGGATCGGTGGAAGGACGGGAGAACCAGGCAGCCGGCAAAGCGCGGGACGCCGCCGACCGGGGCGCCGGCGGGACGGAGCTGCTGGACCTGATCCACACCGGAATGACGGTGTTTGATCGCGATGGGGAGCAGGTTGGGACCGTGGACGGCGTGTTTCACGGACGTCCGGAGGACGCAGCCCAGGCGGCCGCGCCGGCATCGACTGCGGGGCCCGGCTCCGGCGCGACGCCTCCGGCCAAACAGCCAGCGGACGAGGGGGCGGCGGATAGTCAGAGCAGGGCCGTGGGCAGTGAGACGCTGCGGGACGACGCGGCGCCGCTCCACACGCCGGCGCCCGTCGGGCGCTCGGACGTGGATTTGCACGACACCCTAAGCAAGCCGCCCTTGCGGCGAGGCTACCTGCGCCTGGGTGGCACAGATCTGCCGGAAAAGGCGCGTTTCGTGACCGCCGACCAGATTGAGCGGCGCGACGATTGGCGAGTCTTTCTCAAAGCAAGTCTGGCCGAACTCGAGGCGGCAACGCGGGACGCGCCCGACTGACGGACGGCGGGCACGCAGGAACGGCCGGCCCCCAGACGTGGCCGGTCCCGGCATCGGGCCGGCCACCCTCGACCTGGCCGCGATCCTCCGATGGCCGGGTGTGCTCAGCGGTTGTTCTTGCCTTCCAGGCCCGGGATCTGGTCCGCGCTGCGGCGGATCTCGAGACGGTTGGCGACACTCTGGACGCCGGGCAATGCGCTGACGCTGGCCAGGACCCGGTCGATCTCGCTGCTCAGGATCAGGCCGCTCAGGATCACTTCCCCATCTTGGGTGGTGACGGCGATACTGCCCGGATAGGATGATACAGCGTTGAGGTGGGCGCGCACGCGCTCGGCCAGCATGAGATCCGCAGGCAAGTCAGCGGCGGTCCGCTGGCGAGGGCCGAGGCTGCCGGCCCGATCACGCACCTGGGCCCCGGCTCGGGCCAGCGTCTCGGCCGTCTGCCGGCGAACGTGACCAACGCGCTCGCCGACGAACGCGCGGCGCCGTCTTCCGATGCCGGGATCGAGCATAAACATGACGGCGGCGCCGACGGCGGCGCCGCCCAACAGTGCCAGCAACAATCCCCAGGGTGCGAACGAGCGCCGGTTGCGCGCTGCGAACAACTCCTTATCGGCCAGGGTTTTGCGCGCTCGCTCCAGTACCCGCTCGTCGGCGACGAGTTGTCCCAACAACGCCGTCTTAGCGGCCGGCACGACATCTTCAAGCCGGGAGCGGGCCTGCCGGCCGGTCCTGGTCGTGCTCCCCAGAACCTGCAGCTCGGCCTGGCGCGCGGCGCTGGCGGCCCTATCACGGGCTTCATTGGCGGTCTGCAGGGCACGCTCGCGGGCCTGCTGACCCGCTTCCAGGGCGGCATCGCGCGTCTGATGGCTGGTCTGAAGGGCTGCCTCTCCCACGCGGTGAGCGGCCTGTGCGACCGTCTCGCGGGCGCGCTGCGCCGTCTGGGCGGCGGCCTCGCCGGCCTGGTCGACGCGTTCCCCGGCCTGCTCCAGGAGTTCGTGCCGGCGGCGCTTACCCAGGTCGGGATCGAATAAGTACATCAGCCCGGCGCCGAGCCCCATGTCGATCGCCTGGTCGATTCTGTTGTTCATGCTGACCTCCGAACGCATTGATAGGCGGGAGAGCCAAGGGCTGGCTGCTATATCCTCGCTCCGCGGGGCGCAAATCGCTGTATGGTCTGGTACAAAGTGCCGGCGGCTAACTCCGTGGCGAGCACGCGCATGGGGTGAAATTCGTGGCTCTTTGCGCCGGAAAGCGTATAATGACCCTGGCTTGCGCCATGGGATCCGCCGGGCGACGGGGTTTCGCCTGTTGGCAGAGAGGCAGACATGAAGCGATGGCATGCACTGGCGCTCGGCGCGCTGCTCGGGCTCGGCTTTGGCGTCGCGGCCAGGGCGGGTTACCGGATCGGCCACGAGCTGCTCAAGGCGCTGAAGAACGACCCGGAAGTCTACCGGGAGGACATGGACCGGTTCGCCCGCGAGGATCGTTTGAGGCGGCCTCCGGCGGAGGTCGCCGTCTTCACCGGTAGTTCGAGCATCACCTTTTGGGAGACGCTACAGCGAGATATGGCGCCGCTGCCTGTGATCAATCGGGCGTTTGGCGGGTCGCGCATGCGCGACGTGGTCTACTGGGCGGAGCGCGCCGTGATCGCCTATCGCCCGCGCGCGGTGGTGCTGTTTGCCGGCACCAACGATCTGTCGGGCGCGCAGCCCAAGACGCCGCAGGAGGTGTACGAGGGTTATCTGGAGTTTGTGCGGGTGATCCATGCAGACTTGCCCGGCACCCCGATCTACTATATCGGGATCACGCCAACTCCCTCGCGCTGGAAGCATTGGCGCGCGGCCGGCGAGGCGAATCGACTGATTCGCGCTCGGGCCGGGGGCGACGCGCGTTTGCACTTTATCGACTTGACGGAAGCCATCCTGGGGCCAGACGGAAAGCCTGATCGCAAGCTGTATCGTCTCGACCGGCTGCATCCCAGCAAGCAGGGTTACGCCCGCTGGACCTCGGTCATAAAGCCCGTGCTGTTAGCCGACCTGACCCCGCTGCCTGAGCGGCCGTCTGCCTGAATCGGCCGGCAGGCGCCCGCGGCCGTTCTCCAGACAGACGGAGCAGTGGTTGCGGTGTGGGCAGGGAAGTGAGCCAAATGTAAGCCGGCCTTTATCACATCTTTACAGGGCACGATTATAATGGGAATATTCTGATTCTAGGGTGGAGACCAGACCTATGCAGCCCAGAGCACTGATTGTGCACGTAGCGCAGGCGCTGCTGCTCGCGGCGAGTGCCGTTGCCGGCGGCTCGGCCGTACAACAGCAAGCCAGTGTGGCGACGCCCACCCCGGTGACGGTGCTGCACGTCGTGCCCACGCAGCGTCGGGAGGTTGGCGAGGCAGACCCGGCGGACTGCCGGACCGTGAGCGCACGTAACGGGGAGGGCCATCACTATTGGCTGCGCGACGATGCGCCGGGCGACGACAGGGTGCACGGCCTGTCCGGTTCGTAGCCTGGTGCATAGCGCACCCCGATTTGATCAGACCCCTGCGCCCATTTCCACTGCCAGCACATCGTAATAGGTCCCTGCCCCGAACCCGTCAAACAGGACGTGGTCTCCGGGCTGCAGTGGCTGCAACGCGCGCAAGAATGCGATCATGCAGGAGGCGGCGCTGACGTTGCCGAACTCACTCAGCAGCCAGGGGATGGGCAGGCTGATGCCTTCTTTCTGCAGGTAGCGGTCTTTGAGCTGATTGATCTTCAGGTTGGCATGGTGCGCGATGGTGACCGTGATGTCCTTGCCCGGCATGCCAAGCTCGCTCATACGCTGGCGATAGGACTGCATCACCCCACGAACTGCCACTACCCCACTGCGCACGAACAGCTTGACCATACCCATCGGACCGGCCATAACCACGGTTTCGCTGGCGGCTGCCGGCTCGTGCTGGAAGCCGGCGACACGGATGTGGTTCTCACCTGACCGGGTGACGTCGATCAGCGGGGCATCGGCGTGGGCCAAGCGCGCGTGCGGGTAGAGCATGTGCACCTGCAGGAGGCCCTCCTGGTCATAGACTTCCTGCATCCCGCCGGCCAGGAATTTCATGGTCTTGCCGGGGATGAGGCCGATCACACCCGCTGCCGTGCCGAACAATTGCTGGGCCTGAATGTCACGCGAGCAGCGTATCGCCCGGCTCAGTCCCTCGATGCCGCCCACGAGGACCCGCTTACCGTACAACCGCTCGGCGAGCAGGGCAGCCGGGCCGAGGCTGGCCGGCAGGTTCGGGTTCAGTGCCAGGTTGAGACCGGCAACCGAGCCGTCACAGGCCTTGTGTACGCTGACCTTGAGCGCGCGCTCGGGTATGCCGGCGGCCTCGGCGATGCGTTCTGTGTAGTCCGGGACTACCGGCAGCGTGACGCCAATCAGCACGGCGTCGACCTCGGCCGGCTCCCAGCCATTGGCGTGGGCAGCCTCGACCAGGAAGCGTGCCCCGACCTGCACCTCAAGTTCGGTCTGTAGCCCCGTGGGCAGGTCCGGCACGTGATGGCGGGAGACGAAGCCCAGATCCGCCAAATTCATCTTTTCGCTATCGTCCATCGCCCGGCCCTGGCAGTCTTCGACCAGTCCCGGCAAGGCTGCGTTGTCGTAGGCTTTTCCCCAGGCACCGTAGGCTCCGCCGATGCCCACGCCCGGGTTTGCGACGACTTCGACTCCGAGGGGCACCCCCGGGCCGACGGCGATCTCCTCGAGCCGAACGCCCGGCCGCTCGAAGAAAGACGTGACGCTGGCAGCGGGCCCCGACGCTACACTATCGTGCATGGTTAACAGTCCTTACGCTAAGAGAGAATACCGTTCTTGTGAAAGAAAACACCCGGCGGTGCCGGTCGTTGCGCGCTGTTAATGGACCAGGCTGGACGAAGTTGCTCGAGGTCGGACCAGGCCAGAAGAGGGTCGGGCCAGGGTCGATGAGGTCGGTCCGGGACCGATGAGGTCGGTCCGGGACCGATGAGGTCGGTCCGGGACCGATGAGGTCGTCCGGAGAGAATTGCCTGTGCCGGCAGGTTGAGGTAACGTAAAGGCCAGGCTGCCTTTGGCGTGGATTACCGCGAGGCAGGCCCGCCTCCCGCACCTGCACCCCCTGGTGTGCCTTTCGATGGATGACATCGCACTGGCAGGAGTGGGATACTGAGCACAGTCAGCACGCAATCGACCGGCACGAGCCCTGCGGGGGGCAGCCGGCAGGTCCCGGCGAGACGGGACCGGGTAGAGCGAGGGGGTGACATGCACGACCACAGCCATGCCGAAACGAGCGATAGGGCCGGTGACGACGGGATGGGATTCGACAAGCCGCCGTTCTTGTACGAGATCCGGGTCAAGGGCCGGCTCTCTGACGAACAGTGGACCGCCTGGTTCGACGATCTGAGCGTTAAGAACGCCAACGGCGAGGCCTTGCTGCGCGGGCGAGTGCGGGACCACGCCGCGTTATACGGATTGCTCGCCCGGCTGCGCGATCTGGCAATACCGCTGGTGGCGGTGAAGGTGCTGGACGCGCAAGCTCAACTCAGCCTCGCCCGTCAGAGCCGGCGCTACGACCTGGCGATCAACGCGATCCTAGCGGGAATCTACCTGGCGCTGCTCGGCGGACTGAGTGCGATCACCGTCCTCCTGGCTCCGCTGATCAACCCGGCCCTCGCGATCGCGCTGTTGTTCGCATCCCTGGGCGGGCTGGCGCACGCCTTCTGGGTCTGGAGCGGGCAAGACTACTGGCGCTGGCTGACGTATGTCGCCTGGCCGGCAGCGGCGATCACTTTCGCCGTCTTCATACCCGTTTCCGGCGTCCTCCCGCCGGCGCTGGGCATAGCGATCGTGCTCTTTCTGGTCGCGGGTGCCCTGGTCTACGTGTTGGGCTTTCTGCGGCGGCGCGCCCAGGTCTTGAGCGAAAGCCTGCCCGACGCGGGCACGGGGACGAGGGCCGGAGTGACGGAGGTGAGCCAGGCAAGCGCGCCGACCGCCGGGACCGCCGCAGACGATGCCGGCCGGCCAGGTTGAGACGGCAGGACGGGGGTGCAGACCCGATGAGCGCCGAGACCCTGCTCACAACCAAGCTCCTCCCGCCGGCTGCCAGGCCGGACCGGGTCGTGCGTACGCGGCTGGTGGATCGGCTGACGGAAGGCTTGCACCGCGGCCGGCGCTTGAGCCTGGTCTGTGCCCCGCCCGGCTTTGGCAAGTCGACCCTGATCCGCGAGTGGAGCGGCGCGCTAGACCGGCCGGTGGCCTGGTTGGCCTTGGACGAGAACGACAACGATGCGAGGCGCTTCTTGCGCTATGTGGCCGCCGCCGTCCGGGCGCCGGCATCACTGTCAGCGAGCACGACAGTCGAGGATGCCGCTCAGGCCGGCGCAGCGACCTGGCAGGCACTTGCGCGAGGTGTCGCGCGGGGAACCGGCCAGGAGCTCCAGTCAGGCACGCCGCAGGAGCGGCTGATCGCACTGATCAATGAGTTGAACGCGAGCGGGAGTGAGTTGCTGCTCGTGCTGGACGACTACCATGCGATCCGCGATTTTGGCGTCCACGACCTGGTGACCTCTCTGCTGGCGAACATGCCGCCCGGTCTGCACGTGGCCATCGGCACTCGCGAGGACCCCCCACTGCCACTGGCGCGCTTGCGCGCGCGCGACCAGGTGACAGAGATCCGCGAGCGGAGCCTGCGCTTCACCTCCGAAGAGGCCGGGCTGTTCCTGACTCGGACTATGGGCTTGGTGCTCGCGCCGGAGTCGGTGGCGGCGTTGGCCACGCGCACCGAGGGCTGGGCGGCCGGGCTGCAACTGGCCGGATTAGCCCTGCGCCAGCAGAGCGCGGCCGAGGAGTTCGTGGCCGCTTTCGCAGGCGACGACCGCTATGTCGCCGACTATTTGATGGCCGAAGTGCTGGATTGCGCGCCCGAAGCTGTCCGCAGCTTCCTCCGACAGACTTCCATCCTCGACCGCCTGAGCGCGCCCCTCTGCGATGCGCTGACGGGTCGGAGCGACTCGCAAGCGATGTTGGAGCGGCTCGAGTCGGCCAACCTGTTCCTGGTGCCACTGGATAACCATCGCGAGTGGTACCGCTATCACGTCCTCTTTGCCGAGATGCTGCGCCTGACGCTGACGGCGGAGGAGCGCGGCGAGCTGCACAAGCGGGCCGCCGCCTGGTTCCAGGCGCACGGTTGGGCTGAGCCGGCCATGCAGCACGCCTTGCTGGCGGTCGAGGTTGTGCCGGGTGCCGGAGCGACTGCTCAGAGCCGCAAGGCGGGATCTCTGATCGAGCCGTTGAGCGAGCGCGAGCTGGAAATCTTGCGTCTGATCGCCGCCGGCCACTCCAACGCGGAGATCGGCCAGAAACTCTACATCGCGACCGGCACCGTCAAGCGCCACATCAACAATATCTACGGAAAGCTCGACGCAGGCAGCCGCACCCAGGCGATTGCCAAGGCGCGCGCCTTGGGCTTGCTGCAGTAGCGCCTACCGGCTCACCCCATTCTTTGCAGCGTGAGCGCGCCTGACCCTCCCCCTGCCTGCCCCGGCCTACATCCCCCTCGCCACTTGTTGCCTTTGCCTGCTCACCCCCGGATGCGCCCCTGGGGCCATGACCCTGCACCCGGTCCGACGCTATCCTGGCTCCATACCGGACGGCAGCGGCTGGTCGGAAACACCAGGGGGCAAGCATGCAAGCGACCAATCTGTTCAACAAGACGGGACGAAATGCGGCCCGGCTGTATGCCGGTATCGCGCTCGGGATGGACTTGCAACGGCTGGCGCCGCTGCCACAGGGCGCCAAGATCATCGCCGCTAACCATCCCAGCTCGATCGACCCCTTCATGCTGATGGGGTTATCTGACGAACCGATCCACATCCTGATCGCGGAGATGTGTTTTCAGATGCCGATGCTCGGGCGCTTCCTCAGGGCCGCCGGGCACATCCCCGTAGTGGCCGAGAGCAAGCGGACGGCCTTTGAGACTGCGCTGGCGCTCTTGGCGAGCGGCAAGGTGGTGGGCATCTTTCCGGAGGGCGGCTTGAGCCCGCTCGACGGGGGGACCATCCGTGGGTGCAGCGGCGTTGCCCGCCTGGCCCTGGCGACCGGCGTCCCCGTGATCCCGGCCGGCATCGCCCTGCAACGCGATCACATTTTGTTCCGGGAGGCGCGCGGTGGGGATATCGTGGCAACCTCACGCCTGTACTTCCGCGGTCCGTACGCGGTCACGATGGGCCGGCCGCTGCGCCTGGTGGGCGCCGTGCAGGACCACGCGTCCGTCCGGCTGGCCGTGCAGGAGGTTATGGGCCAGATCGCGGCCCTGACGCAGATGAGCGAGACCCGCCTATGTCGTCCTCGTCCTTCAGAAGGTTCGCTGCGTGCGTTGGGCCGTGCGCTGCGCCAGCAGCGCCGCCTCGACCCGATTGCGCACCTGGAGCTTCTGTAGAATGTTGGTCATATGGTGCTTGACAGTTTTCTCCGTCAGGTGTAACTGCTGACCAATTTCCTTGTTGCTCAGGCCGCCGGCCACCAGCTCCAGGATCTCATGCTCGCGTTCCGTCAGATCCTCGAGCGGACTGGCAAGCCCGCGGTCGCCGGCAGAGCTGCCCGAGGGAGGGTGTGTCATCTCGAGCAGCAGGCTGGTTGCCAGGGCGGGGGTCACGTACACCTCGCCGGCCCATACGCCGCGCAGGATGCCGATCAGGTCCCTGCCCGATACCCCTTTCAGCACGTAGGCGCGCGCGCCTGAGCGCAGGGCCGTCAGAAGGTGCTCTTCTTCCTCCGAAACGGTGAGCATCACGATTCGGGTGACGGGGGCACGCGCTGCCACAGCCTGGGCGGCAGTCAATCCACCGCCGGGGATGTCGATATCGAGGAGCAGAATATCGGGCAGGTACTCGGATGCCAGCTGCTCCGCATCGAGGGCGGAGGCGCCTTCGGCCACGACCTCTATGTCCGGTGCGCTGCGGAGCGTCTGAACGACGCCCTGGCGAAACAATGGATGGTCGTCGATGATGACGACGTGCATCTTATCGGTCATACGGTCCTTCCTGCGCTCCGAGGGATAGGTAAGCGACCACGCGCGTGCCTTCTCCCGGCCCGCTCTCCACCCTGAACAGTCCACCCAGGCTCTGAACCCGTTCGCGCATGCCCAGCAGCCCGAGGTGAGTGTGGCTAGGGGCCGGCTGCGAGGTGTCAAAGCCAGGGCCGGCATCACGCACCTCTACCTGCAGCCCGCCGCCATCGCTTCTGACGGATACCTCCTGGCCGGCCCCACCGGCGTGCAGGTAGGAGTTAGTCAGCGCCTCCTGGATCAGCCTGTAGACGGTGATCTTGACGGCCAGTGGTGCCCGCTCGGGCACACGTTCCATATGCAGCGCGACGTGAGTGCCCGTTCGCCGCTCGTGAGCGCGTGCCGCGCGCTGGACCACCTCGGGCAGGGCAATGCGCTCCAATTCTGGCAGCCCCAGGCCGGCAGAGATGGCGCGGATCTCCTGCAGCGCGTGGCGCAGGGCCGTGCGGATCGAGTCGGCGCTGCCGTTGAGCGAGCCGGCCGCCGGGTCCGGATCGCCTTCGGCGTCCTCCGCTTCACCTGGATCGATGCGCAGCAACGCCAGGCTGATCTCCTGCGCCGGTCCGTCATGCAGCTCGGCGCTGATGCGGCGCAGGAAGCGCTCGTTAAGGGCCGCCGTCTGAGCCGCGCTGCGCCGGACGCGCTCATGCAGCTCGTCGTTCTGCGCCAGAAGCTCCTGCAGGCGGGCCACCTGGGCGGTCAGCTCGGCCTGCTGACCCCTAATGGTATTGTCGGCCCGCTGGACGAAGCCTCCCAGCAGGAGGTAGATGACCAGCATGGCCGCCGTCACCGCCAACCAGCTCCATCTCTGCGCCGTCGCAATGTCGTTGGACAGTTCGTCTATCGTCTGATAGAACTCTGCCACGGCAATGATGGGACCCGAGCCGCTCTCGCGTACCGGGGTATAGGTCTCCAGCAAGCGCGCCGCGATCTTACGTTCGCTCACGTTCTCGTCCGAGGTGAGGTCGCTGACGCGCGACGTCGTCTGTCCCTGCCAGGCCTGGGCCAGGCGTGGCTCAACCGGGAAGGTCTTGCCAATGCTGACCCAATCCGAGTCATAGAGGACGAGGCCATTGGGGCCCCAGACCTTGAAGGCGACGATCTGTTTCCCCAACGGGGTGTCATGCAGCAGACCAGATAGAGCGCGCGTGCTCTCCCGTGACATTGGTTGGCCCCTGGCCACATCTCCAAGCTGCGGGGAAACGAAGCTCTCGACGTATAGGGCCGTGGTAGAGCCAGTGCCCTGGATGATGCCGGTCTCGATTTGGCCTCCCACCCAGGCGCCGATGCCGATCAAGCCGAGCACCAATATCAGCAGGCTGGCCAGTTGATACTGCCTGGCCAGGCTCAATTTGCCCAGTGCGCTCCACACTTTTCGCCTCATCATCCCCTCTCAGATAGCTTCCCCAGATTGTACCACACCTGTCTCAGCTATGAATGGGACCTTGGTCGCAAATCGGCGGGGACCAAAGGTGGGGCTGCGATCGACCCGCGAGGGCGAAGGTCAGTGCAAACGCAGGACCAACGCCCATTCCCAGTCTCCCATCTCCTGTGTAGACTGTTGTGTAGGACGGCCAGCAGGGCCGGCGACAATCAATCGACCACCTGCGTGTGGAAGAAAGCGGAGGGTGAAATATGTACCGAGGGCTTTACCGATCACTGAAGAGCAGCCTGGCATATCCACGATTCAGGCTGGCAGGGCTTGGGCTGATAGTGTTGGCCCTGGTGGCGAGCGCCTGCGCAGCGCCCGCGCAGCCTGCGCCGGCCGCGCCGGCCCAAGAGCAGCCGACGGCTGAGGCAGCGCCGCAGACCGTGCCCAACCAGGGGGCCACCAGCACGCCAGGTGCGGGCGGGACGGCGATGGTCATGCTGGCCCGGAACGATAAGATGGGGCAGATTCTGACGGATGACAAGGGCATGACCCTTTATCTCTACACCAAGGATAGCCCGAACACCAGCGTCTGCTACGACAATTGTGCGACGGCCTGGCCTCCGCTCCTGACGAGCGGGATGCCGGCGGGCGGCGATGGGACCGACGCCTCGTTGCTGGGCACGGCGACACGCAAGGATGGCAGCACGCAGGTGACGTACAACGGTTGGCCGCTGTACCACTACTTCAAGGATCAGAAGGCGGGCGACGTCACCGGCGAGGACGTGGGCGGCGTATGGTACGTCGTCTCGGCAAAGGGCGACAAGATCGAACCCGAGGATGTGGCCCAAGCGGAGGAGACGCCTGGCACCGAGACTCCGGCCGCGCAGCCCAGCGCGAGCGTGCAGCCAACTACTGCCCCGAACGCGACCGGGACCGGCCAGGCAAGCGGGCAGGCGATGGTCAAGCTGGCCCAGAACGACACGCTGGGCCAGTACCTCGCGGACGAAAAGGGCATGACGCTCTATCTTTACACCAAAGACAGCCCGAACACCAGCGTCTGCTACGACAAGTGCGCCACGGCCTGGCCCCCGCTGTTGACGAGTGGAGCGCCGATGGGCGCTGACGGAGTAGATGCCTCGCTCCTGGGTACGACGACTCGTACTGATGGCAGTATGCAGGTGACCTACAACAGTTGGCCGCTCTACTACTGGTTCAAGGACCAGAAGCCGGGTGACACGGCCGGCCAACTGGTGGGCGGTGTCTGGTTCGTGGTATCACCACAGGGCGAGAAGATCACGACGCCTACCAATCCCACACCCGAGCCGACGGCTGCGGCAAGCGGGCAGGCGGCCGGCCAGACGGCCGGCCAGACGGCCCAAGTTGACTTGATGAATATCGCCTATTCGCCTAAGACGCTGACGGTGGCGGCGGGCACAAAGGTGGTATGGACGAACAGGGACAACGTGGCACACACCGTCACCGCGGACGACGGCTCGTTCGATTCGGGCAACATGGACCCGGGCGCGACCTTCGAGTTCACCTTCAGCAAGGCCGGCACTTTCGCTTACTACTGCATGTACCACGGCGGCAAGGGCGGAGTGGGCATGGCAGGACAGGTCATCGTCAAGTAAGGCCAGAGGGGGTGGCCCCCGGGCGGGGAGGCTCCTCTCGCAGCGCTGGACGGATGGGAGGACATGTTGGGAGTGACGGCGCCCTGAGGGGCCGTCACTCCCAGCCATTGTCGACCGGCTAATCGGTTTCGCCGGATGTCCTTCGCTGGGAAGATTCCCTGTCATGAAGTGTGGGTGAGCGTCGTTCAGGATGACAGGGGCCAGGGGACTCACGGTCGTGATGTGTGGGTGAGCGCCGTTCAGGATGTCAGGGACGGCTTGCGGGGAGGTGGCCTCAGGAGAAGGCCCGGCGAAAACATGATGGGAGGTGAAGCGATGCATACTGAAGCGAGGGGTGATTCGGGACACTCGGGAACGTTGTTGGTGGCGGCAGGGTTGTCGCTGGGAGTGGGGATCGTTCACGCCCTGGTGATGCCTGAACACCTCATCGAGTGGTGGGGCTACGGCTTCTTTTTCATGCTGGCGGCGCTGGCCCAGCTAACCTACGGGCTGCTGCTGTTCATGCGGCCGTGGGCATACGACGAATCGGGCGCCTTCCGCAGCGAGAGCAGCAGACAGGCGAGGTCGGTGTACCTGGCAGGCGCAGGCGGCAATCTGGCCATCGCCGCCCTTTACGCCGTCACCCGCATGGTCGGCGTCCCCTTTTCGGCCCGGGCGCGGGCCGGGTTGAGCCAGCGACGCCGCTGAGCCTGGCGGTGACGATAATGGAGGTCGCGTTAGCAGGGATCTTGATTGGCCTGGCCCGCCGCACGGCACCCGCTCTGGCGGAGGCAACCATGGAATAAACTATTTGCATTTATAAGAGTCACAGTTATAGAATAATAGAAGATCCCGGGCGACCGGCTCGGGGCAAACTGAGGCTCATGCATAACAGGTGCGTGGAGGGAGGATCGGACTTACGATGGCGGCGTACCTTTTGAGTCTGCGGGAAGGCCTCGAAGCGGTCCTGCTGATCAGCATGTTGTTGAGCGCGCTGCGGCGACTCGGGCGCAGCGACCTGGTGCGCTGGGTCTGGCTGGGCGTGGGGTCGGCCCTCGTGGTCAGCCTGGTGGTGGGCATCGCCCTGGGCGTGGCAGGCATTGAGTTCGAGGGGCGTGGTGAGCAACTGTTTGAGGGCAGCGTGTTTCTGTTGGCTGCCGGCGTGCTGACGGCCATGCTTTTGTGGATGAGGAGCCAGGGGGCGCAATTGCACGGCCGGTTGTCGGCCGAGGTGCGGCGGGCGACCGAGGCGGCCGCGGACCTGGTCCCGGCGCCCGCGGGGGGCCCAGCTTCAGTGGCAACAAACGCCCGGGATCGCGGCCTGAGCCTGTTCACGGTCTCGTTCCTGGCCCTGGTGCGAGAGGGCCTCGAGCTTGCGCTCCTGGTGGCCGCCACTGCCTTCGGCTCGTCGTTGTTGACGACGGCAGCGGGCACCCTGCTCGGGCTTGCGACCGCCGCCGCCCTGGGACTGCTGCTCTTCATGGGGGCGGTCCGCTTGAACTGGAAACGGTTCTTCCAAGTCGCCAACGTCGTCCTGATCCTGTTTGCCGGGGGGATGGTGGCCCTGGGGTTCCACGAGTTCATTCAGGCCGGTCTGCTCCCAGGCCTGCTCGATCCCATTTGGAACTTGAACCCGGTGTTGAGCGATCAGTCCACCGTGGGCGGTCTGCTGAGAAGCCTGCTGGGTTACAGCAGCGACCCTGCCCTGACCGAGGTGCTGGGGTACGTAGGTTACCTGGCGCTGACGAGTTGGGCGCTGTGGTGGAGGCGGACGCCGGAGGCCGTGCGCGCCTAACGAGCGGCCAAGGGCGATGCTTGCAGCCGGCTCGGAGTGCCTCGTGGGGGCCCGAGCCGGTTTTTTCTTGCCCGCCGACCAGCGGAGGCCGCTCCGGGCTCGCCTGCCGGGCCGGCGCTGCCTGCAGCACCGGAGCCCCCTGCGAGGCTTGCGGTGCCCGCAGCGTGAGAAGGGCCTGCGGTGCCGAGATGGCCGGCCGTGCCAGCGTGGCCCGCCGCGCCGCGCGCCGTTTGTCGGCGCGCGGCGCCTGCTGCTGGCGTGCCCTCAGTGGCCCCCGACCGGCAGATCGGCCATGCGGCGGCCGCCCCACTTCAGCGGCCAACCGGGCAGCAGCAGGCCCAGGAAGAGGGCCATGAAAGCCGCGATGAAGGTGACGGTATAGGCTTTGCGGAAGCCGGCGACATTTTCCTGGCACGCTTCCTGGAGCAATGCGCCGGCATTGGGCGGCGATGCGGGCGCCGGCGAGGTGCCGGCCGCGCCTACGACAGGCGGATTGACGGCCGCGCCTGGTGCCGTTCCGCCCTGCAGGCCGAAGGAGACAAGCGCGGCCGCCCCTACCGCAGGACTGACGGCCGACGCACCCCTCGAGCCGGTCGCACCCGCAGCGACCCGGCTCAACTCCACGGGTGCGCAGATACCAGCAAAGTGAGCCGGCGCGCCCGCTTGAGCGGGCGGCTGGGTCATGGCTTGCTGCAGCTGCTGGATCTGAGGCGAAATGGTGCTGACCAGGATCGTCGCCAGGACCGCCACGCCGATGGACTGAACCACATTACGAGTGGCGTTGCTCAACGACGAGCCGCGCGGCAGGTCGCGCAGGGGCACCACCGAGAGTGCGGTGACGATGGTCGTCTGCACCGTCAGACCCAAGGCAAGCCCGCGCAAGGCCAGGAGGAAGAGGATCCAACGCAGGGGGGTATCGGCCTGGAGCTGGCTGAGCTGCCAGGTGTTGACGATCAAGAGGCTGAAGCCGACTGCGACCAGCGGGCGCGGGCCGAGGCGGTCGTAGAGGCGGCCGGCCAGGGTGACGGAGACCCCTCCCGTCAGGGCCAGGGGCAAAAGGGCAAGCCCCGTCTGAAGGGCAGTCAGGCCGCGCAGTGCCTGCAGGTAGAGTGGCATCAAGAACTCGGCGCCGAACAGGGCGATGACGCTGACGTAACCGATGAGGCTGGCGTTCAGGAAGACCGGTTTGGTGAAGAGACGCAGGTCGAGCAGCGGGGCTTTGGCAACGAACAGCTCGACGATGCCGAAGGCAAGCAAGCCGATGCCGCCGACGACGAATGAGACGACGACCGATGGTGAGCTCCAGCCCTGGTTTTGGGCCACCGAGGCGCCGTAGAGGATGGCGCCGAATCCTATGATCTCGGTGATCAGGCCAAGCGAATCGAGCGGTGGGCGCCGATCGCTGGTCTGCTCGCGCAGAAAGCGGGTTCCAAGGATAACGCCCAGCAGGCCGATCGGCGGGTTGATAAAAAAGATCAGCCGCCAAAGGCCGCGATCGACCAGCCAGCCGCCGAGGATCGGGCCGAGGGCCGGGGCGACGATGGCCGCGATGCCGAAGAAACCGAGCGCCATGCCCTGCTCTGAGGCCGGGAAGGCATTGAGGAGCAGCGCCAGGCCGAGTGGCAAGGCGATGCCGCCACCGAAACCCTGCACCGCGCGGGCGGCAATCAGGATCGTCAGGTTCGGCGCCAGGCCGCAGGCCAGCGAGCCCAGGGCGAAGATCATCAGACCGCCGAGGTAGATGCGCTTGATGCCGAAGCGATCTGCCAGAAACCCGGCCAATGGGGTGCTGATCCCGAGGGCGAGCACATAGACGCTGATAATCCACTGGGCGTCGTTGATGCTCGAACCGAACTCTTCCCGCAGTGTCTGGAAGGCGACGTTGACCACAGTGCCATCCAGAATCACCATGAAGATGCCGAAGATCACGGTGCTCAGGACTTTCCATTTGTAGCGCGAGCTGTTGTTCAAAACTTCACTCCTAGTTTGACGTAACCTTGTTTATGATGCATGAAGCCGGAGAAGGTTTCGCGGACCGGGGATATTGGAGCTCCAGTATGCCACGCGAGCCGAGGCCCGTGCGCGCGCGGCGCGGACGGAGCCGGGTCGACGAGGAGGGCGCTCGGCGAGCCGTCCTCAGCGGCGATGTTTGTGGGGGTGCGTCCCCAGGCGCGAGCGCTGGATGGACCTGCCGGCCGCGTTCACCCAGACGGGTGCGCGACGAGCAGCAGGCGGTTCCCTTCGGAGTCTTCGATCGTGGCGTAGGTCCCCCAAGGCTGGGCTTCCGGCTCCTGCGTGAAGGTCACACCTTTGGCCTTCAGATCCTTCACCAGCTCCTGCATGTCAGTTACGGCGAAGGTCAGGGCCTGCGACTTGCCGACGACCCCACGGTAGTGCTCCCAGTTCTCGTCAGGAAGGTAAAGGATGACGTCGGTGGCCGAGCCTTTCGGCGCAACGGCAACCCAGCGCGCGCTCGCGCCAGGATAGAGGGGCTCGTCAAAATGTAGCTCGAATCCCAGCTTGTCGACGTAGAAGCGCTTTGCCCGGTCTTGGTCGGCGACAAAGATGCAGACAGTCTCGACGCGCTCGATCATGGCTTTCCTCCAGGGTGCTTTGCCGGCCTGGGCGGCTATCGCTGCGGCAGGCACCAGCATTCTCCTCCGGCTCGCCGGTCCCGGATGCGACCTTTCTTACAGAGCAGAAAGACGGCCGAGACAGTTTTCTGTTTGACAGCAGCCGGGCCGTCGGCTAGAATCGCCTGTAGCTTCCCGACGGTTTTCATGATCGCACGCTTCCGATGCGGGCCCATCGTCCGAAGTCACGTGGCCATCCCTGATGAGGAGACTACCAATGCTCACGCCCACGACGCTGGGCCGCGTCGCTCCGCTTTGCCTGGGAGTGGCCGTGGCCGCGTTGATTGTCCTGGCGGCCTGCGTGCCGTTACCCCAAGCAGCCGCCCTCACCATGCCCGCTCAAGAAACGCAGGTCAAGGCGCGCGGTGGTCCGCTGCCGGCTGAACCGGCCGGCCAGGATCGCGATGCGCTGGTCAACACGCCCGAACCGGGTGCCGCTGATCCTGAGATCGCCGGACCGAACGGGGTGAAGACGGGTCAGGAAGTCAGGCACGACGTGTCGCGCCCGCTGCGTGACATCCCTCCCATCCCAGTGAACGCGAACGGTCCACCGACTGCCGAGGAAGAGCGGAATCCGAAGATCCCGATCGTGGGGCACACCGATCAGCCTGACGAGGTGGTCCAAACCAGCCAGCTCAGGGGGCCATCGGCGAACATTCCAGAGCCGAGCGCCAGTTGGGCTGGGATCGCGTCGGCAGGGGCGGGCGGCGGGGGCTGCAATTGCGCGCCGCCGGATCCGAACGGCGATGTCGGACTGAATAACTACGTGCAGACCGTGAACATGGCCTTCCAGATTTGGAACAAGAGCGGTGGCTCGCTGTTCGGCCCGGCGAGCATCAGTACCCTCTGGACTGGCTTTGGCGGCGCCTGCCAGGATCGCAACGACGGCGACCCAATCGTATTGTATGACAGCATTGCCGACCGCTGGTTGGTGAGCCAGTTCACCGTAGTCGCCCCCTACTATGAGTGCGTCGCCGTCTCGAAGACCGGCGATCCTACCGGCAGTTGGTACCGCTACGCCTTTCAGCTTAGCTCGACGAGCCTTCCCGACTACCCGCACCTGGGTGTCTGGCCGGACGGCTACTACATGACCACTAACCAGTTTGCCAATGGCACGACCTATGCCGGCCCGCAAGCCTACGTTTTCGACCGGGCTCAGATGTTGGCCGGACAGGCGGCCGGTTTTCAGACCTTCCCGGCGCTCGGTCGCTCCACCAATCCGATGCTGCCGTCCGATTTTGACGGCACGATCTTGCCGCCGGCCGGTGCGCCGAACACCTTCGTCGAGTTCGGCGGTTGGCTGACCCTGTACCAATTCCACGTAGACTGGGCCACGCCGGCCAACTCAACCTTCGGCCAGTCGGCGAGGCTTCGGGTAGCAGGGTTCACGGAGCTGTGCGCGGCCGGGCGTGACTGTGTTCCGCAGCGTGGGGTCACGCAAAAGGTCGATGGGATTGGTGACCGCCTTATGCATCGCCTGGCGTACCGCAACCTGGGTGACCACGAGGCATTAGTCCTCAATCACACGGTCGATGCCGGCGGCGGGCAGGCGGGCGTGCGCTGGTATGAGATTCGCAGCCCGCTGGGCAGCCCCAGCATCTACCAGCAGGGCACCTATGCGCCGGCAGATGGCAACGCCCGCTGGTTGGGCAGCGCAGCCATGGATTCCGCCGGCAATATCGCCCTTGGCTTCAGCCTGTCGGGGAGCGCGACCTACCCTTCGATTGCCTATGCCGGGCGCCTGGCGGGAGACCCCCTCGGCACCATGGGCCAGGGCGAGCGGATCCTGCTGGCGGGCACCGGCTCGCAGTCGGGCACCAACCGCTGGGGTGACTACAGCGGGCTGACGGTAGACCCAGCCGACGATTGTACGTTTTGGTACACAAACGAGGTCAATCCGAGCAATAACTGGTATTGGCGCACGCAGATCGGCTCATTCAAGCTACCGGGCTGTCCGGCCCCGCCCAGCACTTCTACGCCGACCCCGACGCCGACGGCGCTGGCGACGTCGACCAGCACTTCTACGCCTACGCCGACGCGCACGCCGACCGGCACGCCCACAGCGACGGAGACGTCGACCCCTATGAGGACGCCGACCGGGACGCCCACACCAACGCCAACTCTAACGAGGACGCCGACGCCGACCCCCACCTGGACGGCGACGCGCACGTCAACGCCAACGGCGACCCCGACTGGGACTCAGGCGCCGACCGGCACGCCGACGGCCACGGCCACTGGAACGCTCGTTTCTACTCCTACTCCCACCGCGACGCGCACCCCGACTGCTACGCCTACCTCTACTCCGACGACGACGCCCACGCCGACGTCGACCGCGACGCGCACGCCGACGGTCACACCCACGTCGACGCCGACGGCCACGCCGACGGCCACGCCGACCACGACCCCAGGCACCGTGGAGGCTTTCGTGCTCTCGGCGAACCCGAGCCGCCGCACGACCGGGCGTGGCACCGCGACCGGCTACGCGATCTCCGTCAGCTCACAGAGCGGTTTCGCGGGCGTGGTAAGCCTCAGCGTCAGTGGGGTGCCGGCGTTCAGCGGTGCGAGTCTCGCCCCGGGGCAGGTGACCGTGACGACGACCGAGGCCGGGACGTCGACGCTAACGGTCAGCGTCAGCCGTTTCACACGGCGCGGGACCTACAGTCTGACGATCACGGGCGCTGCCGGCAGTTCTTCATCGGCAAAGGTCGTGACCCTCGTGGTGCGGTAGGGGATGCGGTGGGTGTCGCAAACGCGGCAGCGGATGCACATCCTGCCTCAGGTGGTGTGCCGCGTCAGGGCGATGAAGACATCCTCGAGGGTCGGCTCGGCCTGCTCGACGGCCGCGCCCGCGCCGAAGGGCCCGAGCGCGGCGAGCAAGGCGCCCGCGCTCAAGGCGCCGGCCTGGGTGACGGCGTGGAGGTGGTCGCCGCGCAGCCCGACCTGGCTCACGCCGGGCGTCGCCTCCAGCGCCCCCAGGGCGGGAATGAGCGCTTCCTGATCGAGGACTAGGTCCCAGGCCGGGCCGGGCAGGCAGGCGGCCTTGAGGGCAAGCGGCGTGTCCAAGGCGAGCAAGGCCCCCAGGTTCATGATGCCCAGGCGGCCACAGTATTCGGCCTCGTCCATGTAATGGGTGCTGACGAAAACGGTGGTGCCGGCGGTGGCAAGACGATCGATCAGATCCCAGAAGACCCGGCGCGCGGTCGGGTCGACGCCGCTGGTGGGCTCGTCAAGGAAGAGCAGGCGCGGATTGTGGACCAGCGCGATCGCCAGGGCCAGGCGCTGTCGCCAGCCGGTGGAGATCTCCTCGGCGCGCTCCTTGAGGTGCGCCTCCAGTCCGACCAGGTGGAGCACTTCGTCAATGCGCTGGCGGCGCCGCGCCCCGCGCAGGTCATAGATGCCGGCATAGAAGTCGAGGTTCTCGAAGACGGTCAGCTCGTCGTAAAGCGCGAACTTCTGGCTCATGTAGCCAACCAATGGGCGGATTTGGGCCGGTTGGCGGCGTATGTCATACCCCAGGACCTGCGCACTGCCGCGAGTGGGGCTCAGCAGCCCGAGAAGCATGCGCATCGTCGTGGTCTTGCCGCTGCCGTTGGGACCCAGGTAACCAACCACTTCGCCGGTTCGCACCTCGAAGGACACATCATCGACCGCGGTAAAGTCCCCGAACTTCTTGGTCAGGTGCTCGGCGCGCACCGCGATCTCAGCCATGCCCGGCCTCGCCGCCGGCCGCGAGCGCAGCGTCTTCTGGCGCGGCCTGGAAGGCGGTTCCCGCTTGCAGGGCGATGAAAACGTCCTCCAGAGAGGCAGGGATCGGCCGCAGATCCTGCGCCTGGACGCCGGCCAGGATCAGCGCCGCGCGCAGAGTCTCGAGGGCGCCGGCCGGTCCGGATGACGGCACCCCGGCGCGCAAGCGCAGATGCAGGCGGTCGCCGAAGGCCGCAACGTCCTCGATATTAGGGTCCGCGCAGCAGACGTCCCGGGCCAGCGACTTGGGCTGCGCAACCAGCACCAGGACGCGCCCGGCCATGAGATTGATTAACTCGCGCGGACTGCCCTGCGTGAGCAGGCGTCCGTGGATCATAAAGCCAAGCCGGTTGCAGCGGGCGGCTTCGTCCATGTACGGCGTGCTGACCACCACTCCCACGCCGTCGGCGAGCAGGCGGATGATCAACTGCCAGAAGTCCTGGCGTGTGACCGGATCGACGCCGGTGGTCGGCTCGTCGAGCAGCAGCAAGCGCGGGCGATGAACGAGCGCGCAGGCCAGGCCCAATTTCTGTTTCATCCCGCCCGACAGTTGGCCCGCCAACCGGCCTTCGAAACCGCTCAGCCCGACGAAACGCAGCAACTCGGGCGAGCGGCTGCTCATGTCGTGCCCGCTGACCGAGCGCACGCTGCCAAAGAAGGCCAGGTTTTCCTGAACGGTCAGGTCTTCGTATAGCGAGAAGCGCTGCGCCAGGTAGCCGACGCGGTTGAGCGCGGCGGACGCGTCGTGTTGCAGATCGTGGCCCAGTATGCGCACCCGGCCGCTGCCGCGCCTGAGGACACCTACCAGCAAGCGCATGGTGGTAGTCTTGCCTGCGCCGTCAGGTCCGACCAGCCCGTAGGCCTGGCCGGGCGCGACCGAGAGGCTGATACCGTCTACGGCGTGGACGGCATTTGGCCCGGCTCCAAAGCTCATGCGCAGGTCGTGCGCCTCCAGCACCGGATCGTTCATTGCCCGAACGCCACATCTGCCGGCATGCCCGGCTTGAGCTTTCCTTCCGGGTTTTCCAGCGTCAGCTTGACGGCGAAGACTGTGGTGCGGCGGCCGGCCGGGGTTTGCACGTTGCGCGGGGTGAACTCGGCCTGGTCGGCGATGTGCTGTACTGTGCCGCGGAAAGCCTGGCCGGGGAATGAGTCCACGCTGATGCGCGCCGCATCGCCCAACTTCACGAGGCCGTAACGCTCTTCGGCCAGGTAAACGGTCACGGAGAGGTGGCCGAGGTCGCCGAGCACCAGCAGCGCACCACCGGGCAGAGCAACTTCGCCGGGCTCGACGGCGCGGCTCAGAACCACCCCTTCGATGGGCGCTGTGATGGCCAGCCGGCCGATCTGGGTATCGATCAGTCCGAGGTTCGCCTGGGCCGCGGCCACCTGCCCGGCAGCGGCCCGCGCCTGGGCGTCGGCGGCGGCGACCTGCGCCTGAGCAGCCTTGACCTGCTCCGGCCGGGCGCCCGCCTGCAGCAGGTCGAGCCGGGCCTGTTCGCCGGTGAGACCGGCCTGGGCGGTCAGCAGGCTGGCTTCGGTCTGGCTGACAGTGGCCGCCGCCTGGAGGATGCCCGCCTGGGCCTGATTGACCGCCGCGCGCGCCTGGTCGAGCTGTGGCGTAGTGGCACCGCTGAGGACGCCATCGTAATTACTTTTCGCCGCCTCGAGGGCGAGAGTGGTTTGCTGAAGGGCCAACGACTGCGGCATCGCGCCGGCATCCGGGCGGCTGCTGATCTTGTCGTAGTTGGCCTGTGCGACCTGGACCGCGGCCTCTGCTTGTTGATAGGCGACGGAGGCGGCCTGTATCTGTTCCGGCCGGGCACCCTGCTTGAGATTGGCGAAGCCGGCTGCGGCCTGATCGCGGCCGGCCTCGGCGGCCTGGAGCGCGGCGCGCGCCTGGCTCAACTGGCCTTGGGCGGTGTCTACTCGGCCCTGCGCGGCCACCACTGCCTGTTGCTCGGCAGTGATCTCCTGCGGCCGTGCCCCGGCCTGAAGCTGCTCCAGGTTGGCCTGCGCGGCGGCCCGGTTGGCCTCCGCCGCAGCCTGGCTGCCCTCTGCGGCCGAAAGCGCAGCCTCGGCCTGTTTTCGCTGCGCCTGAAGGATGGCGTCGTCGAACTGGACGAGCGCCTGCCCCGCCTTGACGCGCGCCCCCTCGGCGACCAGAACATCCTGGATGCGGCCGGCGCTATCGGCGGCCACAGTGACTTGTGTTGCCTCGATCGTGCCGGAGCCGGCAAGCGCGCCGGATTGGGCCTGGGCCTGGCCCTGGAGGACTCTGTAGCCACCATAGACGATTACCCCGAGCAGGATCAGAAAAACGACGATGCGACGGACGTTACTGCGCATGAATCAGCATCCTTTTCCTCATCAATCGAGAAGTCTTGCGGAAGCGCCAGACGGCGAGGCCCATGATGACGATTGAGAAGATCGTCAGAGCGCGAATCTCGGGCCCGAGGGCATCGGCGCCAACGCCCTTGAGCACGATGCTGCGGGCGACGATCAGGAAGTAGCGCAGCGGGATGGCATAGCTGGCATACTGCAGCACCTTGGGCATGGCGGCGATCGGGAAGAAGAAGCCAGACAGGAAGATGGCGGGGAGCGTGAAGAGCATCGAGCTCATTTGGGCTTCCCGCTGTGTCTTCGCGATAGTCGAGACGAACAGGCCGATCCCGAGGGTGGTGGCCAGGAACAGGGCAGATAGCGCGAGCAGCAACCAGATGCTGCCGTTGATCGGCACGCCGAAGACCAGGACGCCGACGACGAGGATCTCGACGGCGTCGATCATGGCGATCAGCACGAAGGGGGCCAGCTTGCCGATCATCAGCTCGACCGCGCTCAGCGGGGTGACGGCAAGCTGCTCCATGGTGCCGCGCTCGCGCTCGCGCACGATGGCGCTGGCCGTCAGTTGCAGGGTGAGGAACTGCAAGATCATGCCGATCATGGCCGGCACCATGTTGTAGGCGCTGATCAGGTCGGGGTTATACCAGACCTGCGTCCGGATGTCCACGGGCGAGCGTGTGATATTTGCCTGGCCGAGCTGGGCCGCCCGCTCGACCAGCAGCGACGTGGCCTTGGCCTGGGCGATGAACTGGGCTGCCGACAGGCCGGTGCTGGCGATGGTTGGATCGGAGCCGTCGACGACGAAGGCAACCTCGGCCGTCTGGCCTGCGGCGACCTGGTCGCCGTAGCTGGGCGGGATGATCAGACCGGCGCCGGCCTGACCTGAGTCGATCAGCGCTTTCAGCTCGGTCTCGCTGGTGACGTCGAAGTCGATCCGGTAGTAGTCCGCCGCGCGGTAAGCTGCCAACAGATCGCGCGACGCTGCCGAGCGATCGCGATCGAGGACGGCCAGTGGCACGTTGCGCACGTCGCTGGTGGCAGCGTAACCCAGCAGGAAGAGCTGGATCAGCGGCATGATGAAGGTGATTGTCAGCGAGCGCGGGTCGCGGAAGGTTTGGATGAACTCTTTGCGGATCAGTGCGAGCAGGCGGGTGATGCTCAATTGGCCTCCAGACCCTGCAGAAAGATCGCGACGGTGGTATCGATCATCGTGGATGGGTTCAGGCGGAGAGGATCAGGCCGCCCGAAGACCTCAGTCGACAGGACGTAGATCATGAACGGCCCAAGGAAACAATCGGCGGCGGCCACCGGGTCCGCCTGGCGCAGCTTGCCCGAGCGCATAGAGGCTTCCAGATAGCGCACCAGGGCGCTCCTGAGGGGCGCCGAGCTGGAGCGATGCCAGGCCTCGGCCGTGGCAGGATTACGAATTGCCTCGCCGATGATCACCCGGAAGAGGCGTAAGTTGATAGGATCGATCATGACGTCGAGGAAGGCTGAGCCGATCAACGTAAGCGCCTCGCGCGGCGGCAGGGCCAGCAGCCGGTTTTCGGCCAGCGCACTCTGGAGGGCGGGCGCGCGTGCTGCGACGACGTGGCGCAGAAGATCGGCCTTGCTCTTGAAGTAGTGATAGATCAGGCCTGGGGAGGCGATACCGGCGGCGGCCGCGATATCCTGATTGGTGGCCTTGTCGAAGCCTCGGTCTGAGAAGGCAGCGAGGGCGCCATCGATAATCTGCTGGCGCCGATGCTCGTGTAGCTCTTCAGTGCGAGAGCCCATGCATTTCACCCTTGCTTGTTGATTGATTGGTCAATCAAAGCATTCTATGCATGGTTCGACGCTTGTCAAACTCGGCGAGCAGCTTCGTGCAGGCCGCGAGCCAGTTTGCATAACTATAAGCGAGCCGCGGTCGGGACTGGCGTAAGTATAAGCAGCGCTAACTGAAATAGCCGGCTTCGGCCAGGATGCCTTCGCAAGCCTGCGCCGCGTCGCGCAGGGCCGTCTCCACCCGCTTGGCGCCGCTGACGGTCGCCTTGGTCATGTTGCTGAGGACTTCGTTGATGGCCGGATACTCGGGCAAGCCGGGCGGGCTCTCGACGTTGCGGTGGACTTCCTCGATTGCCTCATAATAACGGAACTGGGCCTGGATGTCTGGGTCGCGCCAGGTAGACAGGCGTGTGCCGGTGCCGCCCGAGAGCGACGTCACCTTGTCCATCCCGCGTGAGGCAGTCTCTTTGATGAATTGCCAGGCGAGATCAGGCCGGGGGCTGCCGGCCAGGATGCCGAGCACCCAGTAGACGTTGAGCGACATGTGTCGCCCCTTCGGGCCGCTGCCGCGCGGGATGGTGGTGCAGCGGTTCAGGCCGACGATCTTGCTCGGAGGAAGCTCAGCAGTGGCGGCGAACCCGCTCCAGTTCCACATCATCGCGCCCTTGCCATCGGCATAGGCCACGCCGGAGAGCACGCTGTCCCAGGCCAGGGTATCGGGGGGCGTCACGTGGTGGACGGTCAGCAGGTCGGTGTAGAAGCGCAGGGCGTCCACCCCCTCTGGCGTGTTGAAGTCCGGGTGCAGCTTCTCGTCAAGCAGGCGTCCGCCGCGGCTCCACAGGTGGATCAGAAAGTCATAGACGTTGTTATGGCCGTCGGGCTGGCCGGCCACGATGGCGCCCCAGAGCCCTGCGTCCGGCCGGGTAAAGAAGCGTGCGACGTCCAAGAATTCATCCCAGGTGGTTGGGACGTGCAGGTCGTAGCCGTAGGCGCGCCGGAAAGCGGCCCCTTCGCGCTCACTTCCGAAGAGATCGCTGCGATAGTGGAACATCTCCGGGCCGTCGTGGTAGGCCATACCAAAGACGTCGCCATTGGCATCTCGCTGCAGCACCTTCATCGAGTCGCTCCAGCCCGCTGGCCAGTCGTCGGGCGGATCGGGGGACAGGTAGTCATTCAGGCGCACCAGCCCGCCCTGTTTCATCAGTTCGGGCAGCCAGTCGGTGAGGATAAGCATGACGTCGTATTGCCCGGCGTGGGCGCCGTCTTGGCCGATCATGCGATCGTAGAGCTCCTCAGGGCCGAGGTGGGCGAGATGGAGCTCGACCCCGGGATGCAGGTCCCGAAAGTGGGCGGCCTGGATGGCCAGGGCTCGCTCGAAGCCATCGAAAGTGCGATATATGACGTTCAGAGGCTCTGTCATGGCTACAAACCCTCTCCTTCGCATAGTAATGGGGTGGGCCGAGCGGATCAGCCGATCTCGTGCAGGCCCACGGAGCGGTTTTCAGCCGCCGAAAGGTAGGCGGCTTCGACCACCCGCAGCGTGTTCAGGTTGTCCTTGCCGTCGGTTTCCGGCAGACCGTCTTCCTGGATGGCGCGCATCAGCGAGACGGTCGGGCCGATAAAGGCGTCGGGGATCCACATGCCGTCGAGCTTGGCTTCAAAACGCTTGTCGGCGTAGTAATGGCGGCTGCTCCATTCGATGGTGTCAGGGCGGCCGGTAGGATAGTTGTACATCAACCCCAGCGTGCCGGTAATGAAGCCCTCGGTGCCGATAAAGCGGAAGATGGCAAAGTAGTCGTCGCTCAGGTTGTAGTGGTTGTCGGCGATGAGCACCTGCAGGTGCGAAGGAGTGTCGTAATCCATGATCGTGACCGTCTTGGTCTCGCCTGCCAGGCTGCCCTGCAGGGGGTAACGGCTGTGCCGGCTGGTCACCCAGATCGGGTCGCCGAACAGGTAGCGCATGCTGTCGATGTAGTGGATGCTGTGATACATGATCTCGAGGCGTTGCTGTTGGGCCAGCCAGCCCCACATGTGCCAGGGCGTGCTGACGCTGACCTGGATCTGGCCGTCGGTGACGTCGCCGATCCAGCCCTTGCACATGAGAGTGTGTGCCGCGCGGATTCCCTGGTCCCAGCGCATCTGCTGGTTGACCGCCAGCTTCACTCCGGCCTCTTCGGCCAGGCGCACGATCTCCTTGGCTTCCGCGAAGGTGTCTGAGAGCGGCTTCTGGCAGAGCATATGCTTGCCCGCCGCGGCGACCTTGCGCACTAGCTCCAGTTGCCGCCAGGGAGGCACCGAGATCTCGACGATATCGACGCGCGCGTCGGCGAGAATCTCGTCCAGGTCGCGGTAGACCTTGGGGATGTTGAAGGCGGAGGCCGTCTTGGCGGAGGTCTCCGGGTTGGCGTCGAAGCAGCCGACTATGTTCAGGCCGTGCTTGGTGTAGGTAGGCAGGACGCCGTAATTGACGATGCCGCCGGTGCCGACGATGGCGATCCCATAGTCGATCTTGGGCGGCAGATGGGGTTTGTAGTCGAGGTCCAGGAGCGGATCATCCATGAGAACGCTCTCCTCAGCGGCACGACCGATTGCAGGTGTAAGGATCGCTCGGCTGCGGGCAGCGCATGAAAAAGCGCCCGCAGTATGGAATCCATATTACGCGCCGTTCGGCAGGCGTGAAGTAGGTGTTATCACAATAGCGCGCAGTAAAAGTTCGCTTTCTGCTTGCGGCTTGTCGGGCGTTTGTGGTAGACTCACTGCCGGTTTATGGCGATTACGGGGAGGAATCAGATGACCTTGCCCATCGTCGATGCACACCAGCATTATTGGGATCTCGCACGGTTCAGCTACCCCTGGATGAACCCCGGGTTGGGTATCCTGCTACGAGATTACCTGCCCCAGGACCTCAAGCCGATACTCGAGCGCAACGGCGTGCGCAAGACGGTTGCCGTGCAGGCGCTTTCGTCTCCGGCGGAGACCGATTGGCTGCTGCAGCTCGCGGAGCAGTCAGGTTTCATCGCCGGCGTCGTCGCTTGGGCCGATCTGACCGCGCCGGACCTGGGCGAAGCGCTTGACCGGTTGCAGTTGAGACCCTTTTTCAAGGGCTTGCGCCACCAGGTGCATGACGAGGCTAGCGACCGCTGGCTGCTGCGTGATGACGTGCAGCGCGGGTTGAACGAACTGGCATGCCGGGACCTACCCTATGATCTGCTGCTGTACCCGCGACACCTGCCGTTGGTGCCCGAGGTGGCCGGGCGCCAGCCGAAATTGCGGCTTGTGATCGATCACCTGGCCAAGCCGGCTATCGAGCAGGGGATCCTCGAACCGTGGGCGGGGGACCTGCGACGGGCCTCGCTCTACCCGAACGTGTACTGCAAGCTTTCAGGCATGATCACCCTGGCAGGCGTCGGCTGGACAGCCGCCGACCTCGTGCCCTACGTCCGTGTCGCAGTCGAAGCGTTTGGCTATCGCCGGCTGATGTTCGGCAGTGATTGGCCGGTTTGCCTGCTGGCCGGGACGTACGAACGGGTGATAGGGGCGCTGCGCGACGCGCTGGGGCCGTTGAGCGAAGAGGACGAGGCAAGGGTATTCGCGGGCAATGCCATCGAGTTCTACAAGCTACTCTGAAAGGAATATCTCATGAGCGACGGAGCTGACCAAGCGGCGCCAACGAGCGGGCTCGTGGTCGACGAGGCGGCCCAGGGGTGGATGCCGCACCCGAGGTTTGCGACGGTCTTGATGAAGCAGTTGTTGAATGCGGAGAACGGCGGTCCGGCCGCCGTCAGCCGGGTGCGGGTGCCGGTGGGCGAGAGCATCGGCCGGCATACCCACCTGGCGCAGGTCGAGACCGTGTACGTGTTGGCGGGCCAGAGCCTGCTGACGTTGGGAGAGAACGAGCTGCCCTTCGGCGCCGGGAACATCGTGCCTATCCCGGCGGGCATGCCTCATTCCTTGCTAAATGCCGGTCGCGAGGCGGTCGATCTGCTCTGCGTTTTCACGGACGAAAGGTGATCAAATGGCTCTAGAGGCGGGCGATTGGCTGCAGATGTACAGGACGATGCTCCTGATCCGGCGGTTTGAGGAGAAAGTGACCGAGTTCTTCCTGGCGGGGCAGGTGCGTGGCTCGTTCCACCCTTGTATCGGCCAGGAGGCGACCGCGGTGGGCGCGTGCTATGCCCTGCGCCGTGACGACACGATGACTTGCACCTACCGCGGTCACGGGCAAGCGATTGCCAAGGGCCTGGACCCGCGTGAGGGCATGGCCGAGCTGCTTGGGCGGCGGACGGGGTGCAGCAAGGGCAAGGGCGGCTCGATGCACTTCACCGACCCGCGCGTAGGGCTACTGGGCGAGAACGCGATCGTGGGGGCTGGGGTAGCGATCGCCGCCGGGGCCGCGCTCAGCGCCCAGATGGATCAGGGTGACCGGGTGACGCTGACGTTTTTCGGCGACGGCACGCTCAACCAGGGCACGTTCGCGGAGGCGCTCAACCTTGCCGCCGTCTGGAAGCTGCCGTTGGTGCTAGTGTGCGAGAACAACTTGTATGCCGAGATGACGCCGATACGCGATACGGTGGCGATCGAGCGGCTCACCGAGCGGGCGACGGGTTATGGCGTGAGAGCGGTGACGGTCGACGGGTACGACCCCGTGGCGGTCTATGAGACCACGCGTGAGGCTGTCGAAAGGGCGCGTCGCGGCGAGGGGCCTACCTTCATCGAAGCGCTGACTTACCGCCTGGTAGGGCACATGATCGGCGATAGCGAGGTCTACCGGACCAAGGAAGAAGTGGCCGAGTGGAGGGCGCGCGACCCACTGGCCGCATTTCCCGAGCGTGCGGTGCGAGAGGCAGGGGTCAGCCGGGCCGAGATCGAGCGGGTCGAGGGCGAGGTGGCCGAGCAGATGGCCGAGATCGTGCGCTTCGCGCAGGAGAGCCCCTGGCCGGAACCGAGCGAGGCAACAGAAGATGTCTTTGCCTGAGAAAAGGAAGAGAGCCGTCGATGCGTGAGATCACTTATGCCCAGGCGCTGCGCGAAGCCTTGAGCGAGGAAATGAGCCGCGACCCGGCGGTCCTGCTGCTGGGCGAAGACATCGGGGTCTACGGTGGAGTGTTCAAGGTGACCGAGGGGCTGCTGGCGAAGTTCGGCCCCGAGCGCGTGCGCGAGACGCCGATCTCCGAAGCCGGCTTCATGGGCGCGGCAGTAGGGCTGGCCCTGACCGGCAAGCATCCCGTCGCCGAGCTCATGTTCATGGACTTCGCTTGGGTGGCCTCGGACCAGATCTTCAACCAGGCGGCCAAGATGCGCTACATGACAGGTGGGCGTGTGAGCGTGCCTCTGGTGGTGCGCACCCAACAGGGTGGCGGGCGCGGCAATGGCGCGCAGCACTCTCAGAGCCTGGAGACCATTTTCACCCACATCCCTGGCCTGAAGGTCGTGCTGCCGGCCACGCCCTACGATGCCAAGGGGCTGCTGAAATCGGCCCTGCGTGACCAGAATCCGGTGATCTTCATCGAGCACAAACTGCTCTACGGTACGAAGGGTGAGGTGCCGGAGGAAGAGTACACCCTGCCGCTGGGGGTGGCCGACGTCAAGCGCGCGGGGCGTGACGTCACCCTGGTCAGTTACTCGCGTACGCTCCTGTTTGCATTGGAGGCGGCTCAGGAGGCCGCCCAGGAGGGGATCGAGGCCGAGGTGATCGACCTGCGCTGCAGCGTGCCGCTCGACCTGGATTGCATCCTGGCCTCGGTCCGGCGGACGGGGCGGCTGGTGATCGCGCACGAGGCGCACCGGCGGCTGGGCCTGGGCGCCGAGATTGCGGCCTTGGTGCAGGAGCAGGTGTTCGACTACCTGGACGGGCCGATCCTGCGCGTGGCGGCGCTGGACGTGCCGATCCCCGCCAGCAAGCCGCTGGAGGACGTCGTGTTGCCGGGCAAGGGGCAGATCCTGGCGGCCCTGCGGGCGGCGGTGCGGTAAGAGGACGGGCATGAACGCTCACGTGCTGGATTCAGCCTATCTGCGCGACCTGTATGGCACGCAGGAGATGCGCGCGGTCTTCGCCGACGAGCAACGGCTGCGCGGCTGGCTGGACTTCGAGGCTGCCCTGGCGCGGGGGGAGGCGCAGGTCGGGCTGATCCCGCCGCAGGCTGCGGCCGAGATCGCCGCCAAGGCGCGCGTCGAGCTGATTGACCTGCCTGCGCTATACGAAGGGGTAAACTTCACCGGGCACCCGCTGATTTCGCTGGTGCGGCAACTGGCCAGTTCGTGCGCAGGTGAGGCCGGTCGCTACGTCCACTGGGGCGCCACCACCCAGGACGTGACCGATACCGGGCTGATGCTGCAGTTGAAGGAGGCGCACGCGCTGCTGCTGCGCGATCTGCAGACCCTGGCCGAGGCGCTGCGGTCCCGGGCGCGGCGCGAGCGTAACACCATCATGGCCGGGCGCACCCACGGCCAGCACGCGACGCCGATCACCTTCGGCTTCAAGCTGGCGGTCTGGCTCGACGAGGTCGAGCGCCACATCGAGCGCCTGCACGAGATCGCACCCCGGCTGCTCGTGGGCGAGTTGGCCGGGGCATCAACGACGTTGGCTTCGTTAGGGAAGGACGGGCTGGAGGTCCAGCGGCTGGTGATGGCCGACCTCGGCCTGGGCGTGCCGGCGATTGGCTGGCACGCCAGCCGGGACCGGCCGGCCGAGTTCGGCGTCCTGGTGGCGCTGATCGCGGCCAGCATGGGCAAGATCGCTCACGAGGTGATCCTGTTGCAGAAGAGCGAGGTGATGGAGCTGGAAGAGCCCCATCACGCGGGCAAGATCGGCTCCAGCACGATGCCGCACAAGCGCAACCCGATGGGCTGCGAGGCGATCATGGCGCAGGCCCGCTTGGCGCGCGGCCTGGTGGCACCCCTGCTGGAAGCGATGGGCACGGCCGAGCACGAGCGCGATTGGTCGGCGGTGCACACCGAGTGGGCCGCGCTGCCGGAGATCTGTTTGCTGGGCGGCGCCGCGGTCGCGCAGACCCTGGAAGTGGTCCGCGGGCTGACCGTACGCCGCGAGCGAATGCGGCAGAACGTAGATGCGCTGCAAGGGCTGATGCTCTCGGAGGCGGTTATGCTCCGCTTGGCCGAGTCCGTCGGACGCCAGGCGGCGCATGAGCTGGTCTACGAGGCGGCGATGGCGGCCTTCGAGGGAGGGCGCCCGCTGCGCGAGCTCTTGTTGGCAGACGAACGCGTGGCACGCTGTCTGAAACCCGGCGAGCTGGACGAGCTGCTGCGGCCTGAGGCTTACCTTGGGCTGGCCGGCGAGTTCGTGGATCGCGTGGCGGGCAAGGAGCAGGAGTGAGCATGGCAGGTCGATTTGCGGGCCGCACGGTGTTGATCAGCGGGGCCGCCGGAGGGATCGGCGCGGCGGTGGCCCGGCGGCTGGCCGGCGAGGCGGCGCACGTCGCGCTCGGGGACCTGGCGCTGGCGGGGGCGGAGAGCCTGGCGTCCGAGCTGCGGGCAGCTGGGCTGCGCGCGTCGGCGCACCGCCTGGACGTGACAAGCGGCGCGGACGTGGCGCGCGTGCTGGACGAGGTGGAAAAGCAGGCCGGACCGGTGAGCCTGGCGGTGACCTCGGCGGGGATCATCTACATCAGCCCGTTCCTGGAGGCGACGCGGGAGCACTGGGACCGCACGCTGGCGGTCAACCTGACGGGCACGTTCCTGGTTTTCCAGGAAGTGGCCCGACGGCTGGTACAGCGCGGAGAGAGCGGGCGACTGGTGGCCATCTCGTCGATCTCTGGGCGCGGCGGGCGGGCCGATAGCGTCGACTACGCGGCCAGCAAGGCGGGAGTGATCAGCGTGGTGCGTTCCGCCGCGCTGGCCCTGGCGCCGCACAAGATAACCGTCAATGCCGTCTGTCCGGGCGTGGTCGATACTGAGATGACCCGCCAGATCCACTCCGAGCGGGCGGCGGCGGAGGGCCTGAGCCCCGAGGAATCGCTGCGCCGGATGGCTGCGCGCATCCCCTTAGGGCGGGTGCAGACGGCGCAAGACGTGGCAGACGTGGTGTCTTTTCTGCTCTCGGATGATGCCGGGTACGTTACCGGCCAGTCGATCAACGCCGACGGCGGCATGGAGATGGATTGAGGTGAAAATCGGGCTATTGGGGCTGATCGCGAGCGACCTGACGGACGTGACCTATGAGAAACTTCGCTGGGCCGCTGAGCTCGGCTTTCACGGGCTTGGGGCGCACCTGACCGTGCCTGCGGGCAGCATCGAGGAAGCAGTGGTCGAGCGGGTGCGGGCTGCATTCGCGCAGCAGAGCCTGGAGTTCCTGCAAGTTTGGGGCCCGTACCCGTGCATCATCGCGCGCGACGAAGAAGCTCGCCGCCGGGGCGTTGCGGGAGCGCGTGAGATCGTCAAGCTGGCGGCGCGCCTGGGTGTGCCGGGTGCCGGGGTGCGCCCGACGAGCCTCAACCCGCGCGGCGACTGGTGGCCCGACCCGGATAATTTCTTGCCCGAGACCGAAGACCGGCTCGTACGGAGCCTGGACGAGATCCTGGAAACGGCGGAGGAATGCGGCGTGGAAGTTGTGCTGGAGGCCCACCAGACGACGACTCTTTACTCCGCCGAAGCGATCCGGCGGGTGATCGAGCGCACCGGTTCCCAACGCCTGACGCTCAACCTGGATCCCTGCAACTTCATCGCCGATCTGCGGACTGCGTTCCAACCGGCGCCGATGATCGACGAGTTATTCGACGTGCTGGGCGAGTATATCGCCACCGTGCACGTGAAAGACTATTACCTCGAGGACCGCTTCGTTCTCCACATATCCGAGACGGTTATCGGCACCGGGATCATGGATTTCGCAACGGTCCTGCGGCGGGCGCACCAGGCCCGACCGGGCGGCTACGTGGTCATCGAGCATCTCCCGGTGAGCTTGATCCCGCTCGCCAAGCGTAACCTGACGGCCAAGATCCAGGAGTTAGGTCTCCCGATCGGCTGATTGAGGGACGTCATCCACGGATGGCCCGCCCGCGTCCGGAGCGGACGTGGTCCGGAGGAGCGGGACGGCGGCGAAGATGCTGCAGCCGGCTCCGGCCGCGCTCTCGATGGCCAACGACCCGCCCAACATCTCGGCCCGCTCGCGCATGCCGAGCAAACCCAAACGACCGGAATCGAGGGCCATATCGACGTCGAAACCGCAGCCGTTGTCCTCGACGATCACCAGCAGCACGTCCGGGCGCCGTTCAACCACTACGCTGGCCTGCGTGGCCGCGGCGTGGCGGGCCACGTTGGTCAGCGCTTCCTGAACCACCCGGTAGAGCGCGGTCTCGACTTCCGGCGCAAAACGCTCTTCCCCCAGACCGACGGCGACGAACTGCACCTGCAGGTCGCTACGCCGCCCAAAGCTTTCGACGTACTGCTCGAGTGCGGGCACAAGGCCGTAGCGGTCGAGGACGATTGGGCGCAGGTTAACCGCCAACCGATGGAGATCCTCCATCACGCCGGAGGCGATCGCCTGCAACTCGGCGACCTGCTCCTGTAGCGCCTCCTGTGTCAGGGGTTCGCGCCTTAGTCGGCCCAGGCCAAGGGCGAGCGTAGTCAGCGATTGGCCCGCCTCGTCGTGGAGCTCGCGCGCGAGGGTGCGCCGTTCGTCTTCGAGAGCTCCGACCAGCCGGCGAGAGAAGGCCTGCGTCTGTAGTCGTCCGGCCTGAACCTGAGCAAACAAGCGCGCGTTCTGAAGGGTGACGGCAAGCGAATCGGCTACCTGGCGGCCGAAGGCCAACAGGTCCGGCGGCGGCGGGCCGCTTTCGGCGCGGCCGACCGCCAGCGCGCCGATCACTTGCTCTCCGGTCATCAGCGGGAAGCCAACCGCCGAGCGTATGCCATGTTCGAGGAGGCTTTCGGTGGCCGGCCAGGTCTCCCGGAGCGCCTCGAGGTCCTCGATGACGGTGATCTGCCCGCGGCGGCATTCGTCGACCCAGCCCCATTCCATAGGAAGGCGAGTGCCGAGCGGGCGTTCGATCTCGGTTACGCCGTCGACCGCCAGCACGTCCATGTCTGGCGGCTGGGCTCCAAAGAGCATGACGCCGGCGCGCCGGACGCCTGTGACTTCCCTTACCCGCCCGAGGGCCGTGGCGGCAATCTCGCGCGGCGAGCGGGCGGCCAGGATCGCCCGGTCGATGTCGTGCAGGATCTGCAGGCGGCGCGCGTGCTCCTCCGTCGCCTGCTCGGCCTGCTTGCGGGCGGTCAAGTCGCGCGCAACGGCCACAAAACCGGAGAATTCGCCGTCCCGATTGGGGAGGGCCATGATCCCAACCTCGACGGGCAGGTCGCTCCCGTGGGGCCGGTGAAGGAGCGCCTCGCCGCGCCAGGACCCGTCCTGAAGCAAATCGAAGAGGGCCTCTTCGAGGGTGCAGGCAGGGCAGCCGGCAGCCAGCACCTCCGTATAGGGTCTGCCGAGGACGTCCTCTACCTTCAGGCCAAGCGTTTGCTCCGCCGCCTGGTTCCAGGCCGTGACGCGGCCTTCCAGATCGACGGCGCTGATCATGTCGCTGGTGTTGGCCAGCAGGTAGGCTTGATAGGCGATCTGGGCCTGCGCCCGCTTCTGCGCGCTGATGTCACTGTTGATCTCGAGCACTGCAGTCGGGCGGCCGAGTTCGTCCCGCTGGAGGGCCCAGCGAGACAGGGTTGTGATCTGCGAGCCGTCCCGGCGCGTGTGAACCAGCTCACCTTCCCAGCGGCCCTTGGCCTGGAGATCGGCTTCAATTTGCGCCAGAGGCGTGGGGAACACCGTTCGGAGCACTGCCTGGAGGTCGCGGCCGGCGACCTCGGCAGCGGTCCAGCCATAGACCTCGGTCGCGCCGGCATTCCAGAAGCGAACCCGGTTGCCCCAATCGCGGACGATGATGGCCACAGGAGCTAGATCCAGCAGGTCGGCCTGTTCCCGCAAGCGGATCGCCTGCTCACGGTACGCCTGTTCGACCTTCTCACGGACGTCAATCTCCGCACGCAGCGCGGCGTTAAGTTTGCGCTGCTCGGCTGTTCGTTCGGCCACCCGCCGCTCGAGTTGGCCGGCCTCGTCTCGCAGCAAATCGCGCGTTTGGCGCAGGGCTTGCTCCATGGATTTGCGGTCTGTGATGTCGGCTACGAGGAGCATGACGTCGGGCGGGGAGCTCTTGATAGCAGGGAACAGGATGAATGTGCAGCGCCAATGGGAGACCGCCGCTTCGGGCGGTCCCGACTCGAACTCGCCTTGATAAAATGGCCTCCCCGAGTCGACCATGAGGCCGGCAATGTCGGCCGGCCGGGCGCCTGTGTCGGGCTCGACCAGTGCCAGGAACGACTGCGGGCTGTTAGCGGAGAAGTGGCGCTGCCAGGCAGCATTCGACCACTTGGTGGTCCCGCTCTCGCCGTGGAGCACAGCGACGGGGATGGGCGCGTCGACCGCCATCGCCTCGAGGAATCGGCGCGGGCCGAATGTCTCGTCGCGCAGGACGTCGAGTTCGGTTTCAAGGGCAAGCACGCGCGCCTGCAGGTCCCGCAGTGATTGCTCGCGTCCGGCGAGTTGCGCCGCGAGGGCCGCTTTGGTGATCTGCCTGGTCATGTCCTGGACCTGTTACCCCGCCAAGTGCAGAATTCAAGCACAGCCGAACACCTCCAATGCAATATGGGGGCGGGGTGGATGGAGAAGATTCGCGCCGGCAGGCTGCTGGACGAGTGAGCGGGCGCCTGCGGCCGCAAGCTTGCCCGCTACCGGTCGGGTTCCATTTTATCACCTTCCTTATGTATACGCAATTGTCGGTTCTTCGTTGGTGCATGGCGAGGGTTTGACAACTGATCCGGTCGGGTGTATGTGTCCGGTCGGACGAGTCCAAGGCGAGGCGCGACTATCCGCTGGGCAAGGAGATGAGGGCTATGGCGACAGGAGTCGCGGAGGAGCGGCGGTCACGGCTGGCTGCGGAGTTTCGCTGGGAGTTCGGGGGTGAACCGACCGGGCTGGCGCGGGCTCCCGGTCGGGTCGATCTGATGGGGAGCCACACCGATTACAATATGGGGTATGTGATGACCATGACGGTCGACCGGGACACCTGGCTGGCCTTCCGACCACGCGCCGACGGCCGTGTCTGTGTCTACTCGTCCAACCTCCGCACGGGCAGCCAGTTCGATCTGGCGGAAATCAGGCATGACCCGGTTAACCGCTGGACGGACTATGTGCGTGGGGTGGCCTGGGAGCTGGCGGAGCTGGGGCACGCGCCGGCCGGGTTTGACGGGCTGTTCCAAAGCACGATCCCGTTCGGCAGCGGGTTGAGCTCGTCGGCGGCGCTGGAGATGGTGACGGCAGTGGCGCTGCAGTCCTTGGGAGGGTTCGATCTGGAGCCGGTGGAGATGGCGCTGTTGGGCCAGCGGGCCGAGAACCGCTTCGTCAACATCAATTGCGGCATCCTGGATCAATACAGCTCTGCGCTCGGCCAGGCAGGTACGGCGCTGCTGCTAGACTGCCGGGACCTGACCAGCCGGCCTGTGCCGCTCCAGCCGGGGATCAGGGTCGTGATCGGCGACACCCGCGCCGAGCGCAACCTCGCGGGAACGGAGTATGGGGAACGACGGGCGCAGTGCGAGGCGGGCGCGAAAGCGGTCAGACAGTTTTACCCCGAGGCAAGGGCTCTGCGCGACCTGTCCTCCGCGCAGTTCGAAGAGCACGCGCACGTTCTGCCGCCTGTGGTGGCGAAGCGCTGTCGGTTTATCATCGAAGAGAACCAGCGAGTGCTGGACATGGCCGCCGCCCTGCCCACGGGCGACCGGCAGGCGATTGCGCAATTGTCCGGGGCCTCATGGGTCGGAGCGCGGGATCTGTTCGAGATCGGCTCCCGCCCGATGCAACTGATGCTGGAGGCGATGTTGGAGGCGCCTGGGGTAATAGGAGCACGGCAGGCGGGTGCGGGATTCGGTGGCTGCATGGTCGCGTTCGTCGACCGTGCTCAGACGGACCGGTTCAGGGTTCAGGTGGAGGAAGGCTACGAGCGCAGCAGCGGTATCAGGCCGTCGGTCTTCGCGGTTGAGGCGACGCAGGGGGCAGAGGTCCTGCAATCCTGACCAAGCGGAGGAAAACAAAAATCAAGATTGACAGTACCGTACAAGAAAAGTACAATAACCACACAGCCTGGGTGACGGCACAAATCTCTGGGCGGGCCGGGAAGGAGTGTGGGCAAATGCTGGTGAGGGACATACTACGGAGCAAGCCGGGGCAAGTGTGGAGGATCGGGACGCAGTCGACCGTGTACGAGGCGCTGCAGACGATGGCCGACCGGGATGTCGGCGCGCTGCCGGTGATGGAGGGCGGCCAGTTGGTAGGGATGTTCTCGGAACGCGATTACGCCCGCAAGGTGGTGCTGCAAGGGCGATCCTCGCAGACGACGACGGTCGGCGACTTGATGAGCTACCCTGTGTACTGGGTGGCACCGGAGGAGAGCGTCGAGACCTGCATGGTTACGATGACGAACCGGCACATCCGGCATCTGCCCGTCCTGGAGGATGGCCGGCTGATGGGCATGGTGAGCATCGGCGACATTCTTAAGGCGATGATCAGCGACCAGCGAATGCTGATCGACGATCTGGAGCACTATATCACGAGCAGCCCCAGGTGAAGCGGCTGTCCGACCCGTCAACGCGGCAGCAGGCGTATCTCATACAGGTTTGGCCAGAGCTTGCCCGTGACGAACAGGTGGTCGCCGGCGGGGTCGTAGGCAATGCCGTTGAGCACCGCGTCGGGGTTGCTGAACGATTCGGCGGGACGCAGCCCGCTGCAGTCGATCCAGGCCAGGACGGCGCCGGTCTGGGCGGAGATGATGGCGATGCGATCGGTCTGCCAGACGTTGGCGTAGATCTGGTCCTTGACGTATTCGAGCTCGTTCAGGCGCATCACTGGCTGTCCGCCGGCCGTGACGGTTATCTGGGCGGTCTGGGTGAGGGTAGCCGGGTCCAGGAAGTGTAGGATGTTGCTGCCATCGCTCATGATCAGGCTGCGGCCGTCGTAGGTGAGACCCCAGCCCTCAGTCGGATAGGTGAAGCGGCCGATCGGCCTGAAGGTCGCTTGATCGTAGATGAAACCAGTGTGCGATCGCCAGGTGAGTTGGTAGAGCCGGCTGCCGGCGGCGGCGATCCCTTCGCCGAAGTACGGCGCCGCGAGCGAGACACTCTGCAGGACGTCCCCGGTGGTCAGCCGGTATTTGCGTATGCCGGAGCGGCCGACCTCGCCCGTGCTCTCGTACAGATAGCCCCCGTCCCAGAACAGGCCCTCGGTGAACGCGCCGGGGTCGTGCGGGTAGGTTTGGATGATCTCATAGCCGTAGACCGGCGGCGCTGCGCCCGGTGTTGCGGTGACGGATGCGCTATCGGGCGCTGTCTGCGATGGGGCACCGGCACCGGTCGGAGCGCTGGGCTCGGCAAGGGGCGTGGTAGTGGCGGATGCGCTATCGGGGGCCGTTGGCGCTGGGGCACTGGCAGGTGTCGGAACGCCGGGTGCGGAGGCAGCGACGGCAGGCGTCTGAAGGCGAGGCCCGGGCGAGCAGGCCGTGGCGAGCAGCAGAATGCAGAGCAGCGCCGGCAGGTGGAGAGCCTGCCGGCTTCTTGTTGGGAGTAATGCGCGGCGAGCGCGCGCTCCGGCTGCCGACCGATTGGTGGAATGGGCCAACGGGTGGTGCCACGGGCCACGTTTGGGCGATCGTGCGCGCAGCTGCCAACACCGGTGTATTTGCAGGTGCATGGCCATAAGCATACGCGCAAGGCCGGGCAGAGGCAAATACGGCGCTGGCTCGCTTGGGCGCGGCCGGCTCGGGCTCACTCGTAGCGCAAGGCGTCGATAGGGTTGAGCTGGGCGGCGCGGCGAGCCGGGTAGATCCCGAAGAACAGGCCAACGGCCATCGAAAAGCCCAGGGCCAGCGCGACTGAGGTTGGGCTGACGATTGCCGTCAGGACGCCGGACAGCGTCACTAACATGGCGACGCCGGCGCCAACGGCCAGTCCCAGCAGGCCGCCGAAGACGCTGATCACGACTGCCTCGACGATGAACTGCATCAGTATGTCTCGGCCGCGCGCGCCGACCGCCTTGCGCAGGCCGATCTCACGCGTGCGCTCGGTGACGCTGACGAGCATGATATTCATGATGCCGATCCCGCCTACGAGGAGCGAGATGCCGGCGATCGCCGCCAGGAAGGCGGTGAAGAGCGACGTGATGGTGTTGAGCGTGCTCAGGAACGAGGCCTGGTTGGCGATGATGAAGTCATCCGCGCTGCCGTCGGCCTTCAAGTGATGGCGTTGGCGGAGCAGGAGCGTGATGCGATCCTGGATGGCCTGAATATTGTCGGCGTTTTGGGCCGAGATCAGAATGCTGGCCACACGGAAGCTGTTGCCGTCTGGGGTGCGTGCGCCGAAGAGGCGCTCCTGCACGAACCTGATCGGCACGAAGGCCTCGTCGTCGACGGAGCCGATCCCGGCGCCGCCCTTGACCGTCAGCACGCCGATGACGCGCAGGGTCTGGTCTTTGATGCGGATGGTCTGGCCGATCGCCTGGCCGCTGCCGAAGAGGTCCTTTGCCAGATTGGCGCCCAGGACGGCGACCGGGGCGGCGATCCGTTCCTGCTCGTCGCTGAAGAGCGTGCCGGCGGCCGGCCTCAAGTTCTGGAGGGCGAAGTAGTCGGGCGTTGTGCCCGAGATCTGGGCATTCTTGTCGGCGGCCGCGGCCACGATATCGGCGCTGCTGCCGAAGGTGGGAGCGATGCCGGCCAGAGGCAAGCCGAGGGCCCGGACCGCCTGGTAGTCATCCATGGTCAAGTTCTGGGCGGCCGTCATGGCCCCCGGTCCCCTATTGTTGGTAGAGCCGGGCATCAGGAAGATCAGGTTAGTGCCGATGCTTGTGATCTGGTTGGTGATTGACGCCTGTGCGCCGTTGCCGAGTGAGAGCAGGGCGACGACCGATGCCACGCCGATGATCACGCCCAGCATAGTGAGGGCGGCGCGCGTCTTGTTGGCTCCGAGGCTGTCGAAGGCGACGCGCATGACCTCCGCGAGGTTCACGCCACCGCGATCAGTGTCCTCGAGCGGGGTGAGGATGGAGCCGGCCTCTTCATAGAGATCGTCGAGCGTCCGCTCCTCCGCGCCACTTGGGCGCGGCGCATCCAGCCCTTGCGCTGTGCTTGTCATTGGACCCTCTCCCTAGCCCCGCCTGCCGCCTCGGCGGAACGGGCAGGCGGACCGTCGCCGACCAGTAGGCCATCACGCAGCGTGAGGACGCGGTCGGCGTAGGCTGCCACATCGGGCTCGTGGGTCACGACGATGACTGTCAGGCCCTGGTGGTGGTTGAGCGATTGCATTACCCTCATGATCTCGTGGCTGGTCTTGGTGTCGAGGGCGCCGGTCGGCTCGTCGGCCAGGATGACCGCCGGGCTGCCGACCAGGGCGCGCGCGATCGCCACCCGCTGCTGCTGGCCACCGCTGAGCTCGCTCGGCCGATGGTCCAGTCGATCGCCCATGCCGAGCAGCTTGAGCGCGGCAGCGGCCCGCTTGTGCCGGCGGGCGCCGGGGACGCCGCGGTAGATCATTGGCATTTCAACATTGCGTAGCGCCGTCTGGCGCGGCAGCAGGTTGTATTGCTGGAAAACGAAGCCCAGCCGGCTGGCGCGGATCGAGGCCAGATCGTCGGCGGATAGGCTCTCGACCTCTACACCGTCCAGCCGGTAGGCACCGCCGGTGGGCGTGTCGAGGCAGCCGAGCAAGTTCATGAGCGTGCTCTTGCCGCTACCGCTATGGCCGATGACGGCGACGAATTCGCCGCGCTCGATCTCGAACGACACTCCGGCCAGGGCTTGAACTTCTACCGACCCCAGCTTGTACACCTTGCGCAGATCCGTCACCGAAATCATGCTAGTTGCCATTTTTGAACTCTTCGGTCGTCAGCTCGATCGTTATTGCGATTGTCGTGCACGTCATCATTATCCGCCGAAGAAGCCGGAACCTGGCTGGCGGGGTACGTTCGCGTCAGGCAAGGCCACGATCTCCTGGCCGGCGCTCAGACCATCGGTGATCTCCGTGTTCACGCCGTCGCTGAGCCCGGTGTGCACTTCGACCTCTCTGGTGGTCGGCTTGCCTTGCGCGTCGGTCGTCATCACCTGAACCGCGTGGCCGGTGCCCTTGGGCAGCAGGGCCGAGTTGGGCACGAGCAGAACGTTGTCCCTATGCCCGGTCGTGATGACGAGGTCTGCGGTCATCCCCACTCTGACCTTGGCATCGGTGTCCGGAAAACTGACGCGCACGGCGTAGGTGACCACGCCGTTGCTGTTGTTGGCAGCCGGCGCGATGTAGCTGACCTTGCCGGTGGTATCCCAACCGTTCAGCGAGGCGACTGCCAGGCTGACGGGTTGGCCGAGCTGCACCTGGGCGACGTCGTTCTCGCTCAGCCGCAGGTCGACGTGTAACGGATTGCGGTCGATCAACTGCATCGCCGGCTGAGCATTGTTGGACAGAGTGCCGGTCACGACGTTGACCTGGGAGATGACGCCGGCGAACGGCGCCGTGAGTGCGGCGTCGTCCAGGTTGAGCCGCGCCTGCTGAAGGGCAGCTTCGGCCTGGGCGACGGCAGCCTGCTGGATCGCGATGTCGGTGGCCGTGCCGGGCGAGCTGAGCTTGGCCAGATTGGCCTTGGCCTGGTCGAGGTTGCCCTGGGCTGCGGCCACGTCCTCAGGGCTCGGCGTCAGCTTGGCGAGGTTCGCGCGCGCCTGTGCAACCTGGGCGGCAGCCGCTTGGATCTTCGACTGCGCGTCGCTGCCGGAGGTCCGGGTGAGCGAGTCATAATTGGCTTTGGCCTGGTTGTAATCGATGGTGGCCTGTTGCAGTTGGAGCGACTGGGGCAGCATCCCTATGTTAGGGTTGCTGGCCACCTTGTCGTAGGCGGCCTGCGCCTGCACCAGAGCGGCTTGGGTCTTCTGCACGTTGGCCGCGGCGGCTTCCAGTTGGCTGTCGGTCGTTCCGCCGGATGTGACGGCTGCCTGGTAAGCGGCCTCGGCGCTGCTCAGCGCAGCCTGGGCAGCGGCACGATCTGCGGCGGTCGGGCCCTGGGAGACCTTGTCGAAGTTGGCCTGGGCCGAGGCGACGGCGGCCTGCGCCGACGCCAGGTCCTCCGGCCGCGCATCGCCCTGCTGAACCTGGAGGAGGCGCGCTTTGGCGCTGGCCAGGGCTGCCTCGGCGTTGGTCACCTGCAGCACGAGCTGCCGATCGTCCAGGCGTGCGAGCACCTGGCCTGCCACCACGGAATCGCCTTCCTTGACCAGCACCTCGGTCACCGTGCCCGTGCTCTGGAAGCCCAGGTCCAGGTTCTGCTGCGCGGCGATGCTACCGCTGCCTGGGACGGTCGAGACAATGTTGCCGCGCTGCACGGCGACGGTGGCCGATGCGGCGGAGATTGGGGTCGGCCGCTTGATGGCGCCGCCGAGCAGCAGGGCGGCGACAATGGCGACGACGATCAGGGCGATGCCACCCGCGAGCCAGCGACCGGAAAGCCCGGAGCGGGAGCGGTGGAGTGTGGTTGGAGTAGCCATTAATGGTCCTTTCAGAAACAATAACAATGCGCTTGTCGGCTTGCCGCCCTAAGATGGCTTCCGGCTCCGGTGGGAGCCACAGCCCCCCGGCCGGTCCGTTTGCGCGCCAAAACATGCCTCAGGGCCGCACAACAGATCCAGTATAGTGTGTCTGGCAGCGCCTGTCGCCATGCAAGTGGGCGACGGGCTTTCCATGCCTTTGGGTCAGCCGGCCTCACCCGTTTGGGTGACGGTCGCCAGGCCAAACGGCGGGCTGGCACGACGGGGCCCTCCCCGTCGGACCCTCCAAATCGGGCGGATAGGTGGGGAACGCACGCTGTGCTATAATGTTGATGAGAGGAATGGTCAATGGGTCAAGCGGAATCGAGTGGTGAGCGAGTGAACGGAGTGCCGGAGCACGGGCTTCCGGCCGAGGAGCGGCAGCGACGCGGGGAGCTCGTCTTGCGGGTGCTGCCTATCCTGCTCATACCGGTGTTCACGGCCAGCGTCGCCTTCGCCCTGGCGATGCTGACGGCGCCGGCCACCGTCTTGGCGCCGAGCGCGGGCGCTCATGGCGGGGCCGTGCTGCCGGTCATCGTTCTGGCCGTCTTTCTCACCTCGCTGATCGTGCTCGTGCGCGTCGGTCGCCCCACCATTTCCGCGCTGCTGCTGATCTCCGTTTGGACGCTGGTCACGACCTTGACGACCCTGCGCGGTGGGATCACCGGTATCGGCCCAGCGTTCCTCATCATCCCGATCTGCGCCGCAGGACTGCTCATCGACGGCGTGGCGAGCATGAGCCTGGCCGCTCTGGCTACGCTTCTGGTCGGCAGCCTGGCCTGGCTGGAGATGGCAGGGCTCTACACAGCGCCGGACCAGTTCTCGACCATGGCCGGGTCGCCGGTCGCGATCATGGCCTTGCCCGCATTCCTGGCCGCGGCCTGGACCGGGCTATATTGGACGGTGGCGGCGCTGACGTCGTTGCTCGCCGGCGGCTTACAGCGGGCGCTGGAGCAGACCCGCCGGCAGGCCCGAGCCCTGCGCGAGCTGAGCAACCAACTCGAGGCACGGGTGAGCGAGCAGACGGCGGAGCTGGCACAACGGGCGACGCGGGCCGAAGCGCTTTACGCGGTCAGCCAGGCACTGACGAGCACCCTGGAGCTGGAGCGGGTGTTGGCACTGATAACAGAGCAGGCGGCACATCTGCTCGGGTTCGACTCGGCACAGGTGGTGCTGGCGCGATCAGACGGCAGCTTTGCCTCATTGGAGGCATACCCGCCTGATGCGACCGAGGGCCCCGCGGCAGGCGAGGCCGGGGTGCGCGCTGCGTTCGGTGCGGTTTCCGCCGGGGAGCTGGCAGACCTCAGCCAGCTGCTGGGCGAGGTGGTCGAGCAGCGCAAGCCGCGGGTGATCCGGCTCAGGCCGGAGGCCAGCGTAACAGAGGGCTCCGAAACGGACGGTGGCGCGACGCGGAGCGCGCTGATACTGCCCATGCATTACGCGGCGCGCGTGGCGGGGGCCTTGATGCTGACGAACTCCAACGGGGAGGCTGACTGCGGCAGCGATGACCTGGTGCTGGGGCAGGGACTGGCCGATCAGGCCGCGGTGGCTATCGCCAACGCCCAACTATTGCGCGAGGCGCGCCAGGCGGCCACCCTGGAGGAGCGGACGCGCCTGGCGCGTGACATCCATGACACACTGGCGCAGGGCCTGACCGGCGTGGTGGTGCAGTTGGGAGCGACGCAGCGCGCGTTGGCGCGGGCGCCGGACGAGGCCAAGGCGCACCTGGCGGTGGCACTTGGCATGGCGCGCGAGTCGCTGGCGGAAGCTCGCCGCTCGGTTTGGAACCTGCGGGCCCCGGCTCTCGAGCGCGGCGATCTGAGCGATGCGCTGCGCGGACTAACCGTGCGGCCGCTGGGTGCGAATGTGACGGTCACCTTCGAGCAGCGGGGCGAGCCGTGGAGGCTATCGACGGCAGTGGAGTCGACACTGCTGCGAGTCGGTCAAGAGGCCCTGCTGAACGTGGCCAAGCACGCGCAAGCGAGCGAGGCCAGCATCGTGCTCGAGTACGCGCCGGACCGGGTGCAGTTGCGCATCCAGGACAATGGTGTCGGCCTGGAGCGGCAAGCGTTGGAAGAGGCCGAGCAGGCCCCGGGGCCGTGGGGCGGGTTCGGTCTGGTGGGGATGCGCGAGCGCGTCGAGGCCTTAGGCGGCAGGCTCGAGATCAGCGGCGACGGCGGGGTGGCGATTGTGGCGGTTGTGCCGCGTGCGGGGGACGTTGGCGGGCAGAAGGGCCACGGGTACGACGACTTCAGCCTGGCTGCATAGCCGCGGGGCAGAGCGGCCGAACTCGCCAGCGCTCGGGGAGCGCCTCGGCGGTGGTGGGGAAGGAGCGAGATGATTCGAGTGCTGGTGGTCGACGATCATCCGGTGGTCAGGCATGGCTTGATGGCAATCCTGCGCTGGGAACAGGACATGGAGCTGGTGGGCGAGGCGGCAGATGGCGCCGAGGCGGTGCGCATGATCCTCGAGCACCGGCCCGACGTGGTGTTGCTCGACCTGCGCTTGCCGCAGTTGAGCGGCGTCGAGGTGATGCGGCGCGTGCGGGGCAAAGCTCCCGGCACGCGTTTTTTGGTTCTGACCACCTACGACACCGACGAATACATCGCACCGGCGCTGGCCGCCGGCGCAAATGGCTATCTACTGAAGGACGCCGAGCCCGACGAGCTCGCGCGTGCCATCCACGCCCTTATGCAGGGTGGGGCGGCGCTTGAGCCCAAGGTGGCGGCACGCGTGCTGGGTCACCTGGCGGACGACGACGGCGACCCCGGCCGGGACGCGCTGTCGGAGCGTGAGATGGACGTGCTGCGCATGCTTCCCAGCGGGAGCAGCAACAAGACCATCGCCGCGCAGTTGGGGCTCTCGGAAAACACGGTCAAGTCGCACATCAGCCATGTTTTTGCCAAGCTCGGCGTCCAGAGCCGGGCCGAAGCCGTGTCTGCGGCGATGCAGCGCGGTTTGATCTCCATCGACCGCTTGAGGGACGGCCAGAAATAGGGGATCGCCCTAGTCGAGCCCGATGACGCGCCATGGAGGAGCAGTCGTGAATAACCCCAAAGTGGTGGTTGCCGCAGCCCTGGGCGAATGCGTCCATGTGGCGGGCGTGATGAATTTCCTGCGGTTAGCCGAGCAGGCTGGCTGGCGAACCGTGTTCCTTGGCCCGGCGACTTCGGTCGAGCGGGTGCTGCAGGCGGCGCGTGAAGAGGGGGCGAGCCTGGTGGGGGTTTCCTACCGCTTGACCCCTGACACGGGGGAGCGCCTGCTGGCCGAGTTCACCGAAGCCGCCGACGATTTGCGTTCAGCCGGCGTGCGCTTCGCCTTTGGCGGGACACCGCCCGTCTCCGAGAGGGCGCGCCGCTTCAGCGGCTTCTTTGATGCGGTCTTCGACGGTGACCAGACGCCAGAAGAGATCCTCGGTTACCTGCGCGGCGCCCCGGCGGTCCCCTCGCCGGCCACTTATCCCCAGACGTTGGTGGAGCGTATCGCCTGGAAGGCACCCTACCCGTTGTTGCGCCATCATTTCGGGCTGCCCACGCTTGCGGCGACCGTCGACGGCGTCGGGCAGATTGCCCAGGCGCGCGTGCTGGATGTGATCTCCTTGGGCATCGATCAGGATGCGCAGGAGAACTTCTTTCACCCCGAGCGCCAGGACCCGCGGCGGACCGGAGCCGGGGGCGTGCCGGTTCGCAGCGCAGCCGATTACCGGGCGCTCTACGCCGCCGCCCGGGCCGGCAACTATCCACTCATGCGCACCTACTCGGGCACGGACGACCTCGTCCGGCTGGCCGAGATGTACGTCGATACGATCCGGCTGGCCTGGGCGGCGGTGCCGCTGTTCTGGTTCAACGCCATGGATGGACGGGGAACGCACGACCTGCCGCGCTCGCTACGGGCACACCAGAAGTTGATGCGCTGGTACGCGGAGCGGGGTGTCCCGGTCGAGCTCAACGAACCCCATCACTGGGGCATGCGCGACGCACCGGATGTGATATCGGTGGTGGCGGCCTACCTCTCGGCCCACAATGCACGCGCTTGCGGCGTGCGCGACTACCTGGCGCAGATGATGTTCAACAGCCCCGCCGGGCTGTCGGGCTCGATGGACCTGGCGAAGATGCTGGCCTGCCTCGAGGTCTGCCGGCCCCTGGAGGGCGCGCAGTTTCGCATCTGGCGGCAGACACGCACCGGGCTGTTGAGTTTTCCTCTCGATCCCGAGGCGGCACGGGGGCACCTGGCCGCGTCGACCTATCTGCAAATGAGCCTCCGGCCGCACATCCTGCACGTGGTCGGCCACTCAGAGGCGGACCATGCGGCGACCGCGGAGGACGTGATCGCCGCCTGCAAGCTGGTGAGGCGCGTGGCGGAGGACGCGCTTGGCGGCCAGCCGGACATGACCGTCGACGCCCGCGTGCATGCCAGGAAAGAAGAGCTGCTGCGCGAGGCCTGGGTGACACTGCGGGCGATCCGGCATCTGGGGCGCGAAGCCGAGGCGGATCCGCTGACCGATCCTATGACGCTGGCCCGAGCGGTGCAGTGCGGTATCCTGGACGCGCCGCATCTGCAAGCCAATCGTTTTGCGCGCGGCGAGATCGTGACGCGCATCGACGAGCGCGGGGCCTGCGTGGCGATCGATCGGCAGACCGGCGCCGACCTGGCGGAGGAGGAGCGAGTAGAGCGTGCTCTCGCTTTGGCGCCGGACAGGCACGGGCAGTTCGGCCCGGCATGAGCGAAGAGAAGCAAGGAGGATCTGAATGAGCTCGCGGACACGTTTCACGGTGATCGGCGCAGGCCACGGCGGCAAGGCTATGGCGGCGCATCTCGCGCTGCTCGGTTTTCCGGTCATGTTGTTCAATCGCACCCCCGAACGGGTGACGGCGATCCGGCTGCGCGGCGGCATCGAGCTGGAAGGTGAGAGCGGAAATCCCTCGGGATTCGGGAAGTTGGCAGGGGTGACCTCCGACTACGCCATGGCGCTGTCCGAAGCGGAGGTGATCATGGTCGTGACGCCATCGTCGGCACACCGGGAGGTCGCCAAGGCGTGTGCGCCCCATCTGCAGAACGGACAGATCGTGGTATTGAACCCCGGCCGCACCTGTGGGGCGATCGAGTTCGTCAAGGTGCTGCGCGATGTTGATTGCCAGGCTGACGTGACCGTGGCGGAGACCGGGACCTTTATCTACGCTGCGCGCTCGGACGGCCCGGCGCAGGCGCGCATCTTCCGTATCAAGGAGGCAGTACCGTTGGCTGCCCTGCCGGCGGTCAACACCGCCTGTGTGCTGGAGGCACTGCGCCCGGCCTACCCGCAGTTCATCGACGGCGGCAACGTGCTGAAGACCAGCCTGGACAACATGGGGGCGATCTTCCATCCGGCCCTGACGCTGCTTAACGCCGGCTGGATCGAAGCCACGCACGGCAAGTTCCAGTTCTACATCGACGGAGTGACCCCTTCGGTTGCGCGCGTGCTGGAGGCGTTGGATCGAGAGCGGGTCACGGTGGCGGCGGCCCTCGGCATTCGTGCGCAGACGGCGCTCGAATGGCTGCGGATGGCGTACGACGCCAGCGGCAGCGATCTGAACGAGGCGATCCACAACCAGCCCGGTTACTACGGCATCACCGCCCCGACCTCGCTGAACCATCGCTACATTTTCGAGGACATCCCGATGAGCCTGGTGCCGATCGGGGCGTTGGGCGAGTGCTTCGGGGTGTCGGTGCGAGCGATCGATTCGATTGTGCGGCTGGCGTGTATCGTTCACGGCACGGATTACTTCCGGCGCGGACGTACGCTGGACAAGCTGGGCATCCAGGGCTTGAGCGTGGGCGAGCTGACCGAGTACGTGGAGCGCGGGCTGGCATTGGCGTAAAGGGACAATGAGCCCGTGCAGCGGAGTCAAGTGCGCTGCAGAGGGAACAGAAACCGGCCGGCGTGAGCTTTCTTGAGCGCCGACCGGTACTGTTGTGGCGAGGTCAGGCCCCGGGTCAGAAGCTGGCCGTCACCGAGTGGTAGCCGGTAGCGCCGGCCGGGTAGGTGTCGGCCACGCGGCTGATCTGCGGCGTGCCCGTGCCATCGGTTGCGCGGACGCGGAAGGTGTGGCGGCCAGGAACGGGCGGCCAGTCATAGCGCCACTGGATCCAGGTGAGCCCACTCAGCGCCGGCGTGCGCAGCACGGTCTCGGCCCACGGTCCATCGTCGACCTGGATCTCGACCTTCTGGATGCCGCGGTCGCCGGCCCAGGCGATGCCGCCGATGGGCACCTTGCCATTCTCGAGGTGGTCTTTGGCGACGGTGTCGATCACCGACACGATCTGTGGACGGGCGGCTTCACTCCAGCCACGCTCGACCCAGTAGCCGACACGCTCCTGGCTGACGGCCTCCATGCTGGTGATCCACTTCGGCTGCTTCATCCCGTAGCGGTTGGGAATGTAGATGCGGAGCGGGAAACCGTGCTCTTGCGGGAGGGGTTTGCCGTTCATGGCGTAGACCAGCAGCGTACGCGGGTCCATCATATCGTCGAGGACGACGGTCTCGTAAAAGCCGTCGGCGGCCTGAATGTAGAGCCCTTTGGCGGCTGGCTTGAGGCCCAGGCTCTTGAGCACGTCGCGCAGCCGAGCGCCCGTCCAGTCGCTGGTGCCGATCAGGTCGCCGCCGACCGGGTTCGAGATGCAGCTCAGGGTGATCGGCTGCGTGACTGCGGGAAACGCCTTGAGGTCGGCGAGCGTCAGCTTGCGCGGCGTGTCGAAGAGCCCGCTGGTCTCGACGGACCAGGACGCCTCGTCGATGTTGGGCGGGATCAGGTCGATGTCGATGCGGTAGAAGTCCGAGTTGGGTGTCAGCTCGGGGCGGGTGCCCGGTGCCGGCGGGATCATCTCGCGCATCGTCCCGGCCAGCGGCGCGGCGGTGGCAGAGCCTGCCGCGGCGGCGGGCGCTGGGGTAGCGGTCGGGACCGTGCCCGCCAGGGCCTCGCCGGAAGCGGGCCCGCTGGGCGCCGGTGGCTTCAAGGCTGTTGCCGGTTCGGCGCCGGTATTGGGCAGAGTGGCGGGTGTGGGCTGCGACGCGCTGCTCAGGGCCTGGGCCGCACCGATGGCCGCGACGGTCAGGCCCGCCGCGCCGCCGGCGACGCGCGCCAGGAAGGCGCGACGGCTGAGCCCGGACGGGCGGCCCGCGGCGGCCGGTGGCGCGGCCTGAGCTGCCCGCGCAGAGCCGGGGGCGGGGGTGGATTCGGCGCGCGGCGCCGGCTCGGCGGTCAAGAGCGAAGCCACGACGAGGGACCAGCCGATCACCAGGATTGCCACCCAGACGAGCGCCACGAGAACGCCGATCGAGAACCCGTCCAGGCCCAGCTCGATCACGGCGAAGCCGAGCAGCATGACCAGCCCTGCCAGCAGGCCGAGCCGCCAGGCGGGTCCGCTCCGGCGCCGGAGCCCGAGGGCCAGCAGAGCGCCAATCACTACGCAGACGACCACGAGGCTCAAGATGCCCATGGCTTGTTCGAGGAGCTTGGCGGTCGAGCTCAACGGGCCAAGATCAAGGAAACTGATTACCTTGACCATGGCCTCGATGCTGCCGATCACCAACCGGCCGGGCAGCACCCGGCTGAGCCACTCGAACAGATCAAAAGCGATAAAGGGCAGGCCCGCCAGGCGGGCGCCAAGGTAAGACAGCGCGATCAAGGGCAGGCTCGCCAGCCCGCCAATCAGCGCTCCGGATAGTATCGAAGGTCGGCGCATTGGTCACCTCTTGGCAGGAAAAGAAAAAGGGGTAAATTCACCCCGGAGCCGTAGACAGGAACAGGCTGATCAGGTCGCGGTTGCTCCACAGATCGTAAGCGCCGATCAGCACCAGCAGCGTCCCACCCAGCAGGTTGATCAGGCGCGCGTGCATGGCAAACTGGCGCGTGATCCAGCGTTGGCTGGCGCCCGAAAGGAGCGAGAGCGCAAGCAGTGGCAGGCCGAAGCCCAGCCCGAACCAGAGAAAGGTTGTCAGGCGGGCAAGCGTCTCGCTTGCGGTCAGCGACAGTGCAAAGATACTCACCACCAGTGGTCCCGAACAGGGCAGCGCGATCGGCCCGTAGAGCAGGCCGTAGACGTAGGCGTTGACAAATGGCTGGCGGAGCAACGGCACGCGCACCTGCGGCAGCGCCCTGAACGGGTTGCGACCGGCGATCAAGAGGACGCCGAGGGCGACGATGACCAGGTCGGCGAGGGGCAGGATGAACACCAGCACGCTGCCGACTGAGATCGAGAGCAGGGCGATCAGCAGCCCCAGGGCGAGCATCATGCTCAGGACGCCGGCCAGGACGAAGAACCCCAGAAAGTAAGGCCGAACCCGCCGCTCTTGACCCGCCGGCCCGCCGCTGAGATAGGCCAGGTAGGCGGGATACAGCGGCAGGACGCAGGGACTGGTAGTCGCCAGCAGGCCCAGGGAAATCGAAGTGACGATGTCGCGTAGTTGCACCGGTCATGACTTCCCGTCCAGGTAGGGCTGCAGGTCTTGCTGCAGCGCCGCCGCAGTCTTGACGCCGAAGGGCAGCGCGTGCACGCCGCCCTGGCGGTCGATGACGAACATCGGCGCCGAGGGCGGATTCAGGTACTGCGCGCCAAAGTGCGCGGCGAGCTCGCGGGTCACCTCCGCTGGCACCACCGCGTAGAGGCCCACAAAGTCATTCTTGTCGGTGTATGCCTTGAGCATGGCGGCGTTCTCGTGTGAGTCGACGTCCAGGGTGACGTCGACGAAGTCCTTCCGGTCCGCCAAGGCCGCATGCAGGGCCAGGACCTGGGTTTGCTGCTGGAAGCAGGTCGTGCACCAGACTGCCATGTCCTCGACCAGGACGACGCTTGAGCCGAAGTCCCCCAGCTTGAAAGTCTGGCCGGTCTTGACGTCGGTCAAGGCCGTGGCGAAGGTTACAGGCAGAGCCTGCGCATTGGCGGTCGGGGAGGCAGCCGCGGCGACCGGACCGGCAGTGCCGGCCGGGCTTGGAATTGCCCCTGCCGGCCGCTGCGATCCACTCTCCGACGCCGGCGCAGCACAGGCGCCCAGGACCAGCGCTAACAGCGCCAGGCCGATCCAACCTTTCGACGCAAGTAGAACCTTCATCTCACGGTCGCCCCCAATCATCAAAGTTAAGCATGACGCCGGGCTCTTGCAGTAGCCTTACCAGGACCTTACAAAAGTGTTACGAGCGACGCACTTATCAGTTTGATGCATGGGAGGCACGAAACATTACCAAATTTCGCGAAAGAGGGGCGTAGGATGTCCAACGATGATTGAGGCAAAGTTGCGCACGGGCAGCGTGAGCAGGCGCGACGGATAAGGCGGGTGAACAACGGAGGTTGAGATTGCCATGAGTGATTTGGACGACTTCCGCGCGGCCAAGAATGAGTTGTTCGCGCATGGGGAGGGGAGTCCCTTCGCCGACGAGGAGAAGAAAGACTTTCACGGGCTGGACTACTTTCCGGAGAACCCGGAGCTGGTGTTCGAGGTCGCGCTCGAGCCGTTCGAGGACACACAGATGGTGCAGGTGCAGACCTCGACCGGTGACGAGCAAACGTTCGAGCGTTACGCGCGTTTCACCTTCACGGTGGATGGGCACGAGGCGGCGCTGACGATCTACCGTGATGAGGGAGGCGAGTATTTCTTGCCCTTCGCGGACGCGCTGGCGGGAAAGGAAACGTACGGGGCCGGTCGCTACCTGGAACCATTGGAGCTGGAGGATGGGAAGGTATACGTCGACTTCAACTATGCCTACAACCCTTACTGTGCCTACAACGAGGGCTGGTCGTGCCCGCTGACCCCATGGGAGAACCGGCTCAAGGTGCCGATCCGGGCCGGAGAGAAGGTGTATCACACGGACGGGGGATAGGGAAGGTCGGCAGCGGTAGCGGTAGCGGTATGCCAGGCCCCTGTGCGGGCTGCCAGGTCACGGCGGCCGGCCCGGTGGCTGTCTTCGCGTAGTCTGGTAATTATGCAGCCACTCTGAGGGAGGACTTGAATGCTGGAAGTCGTCAATCTGGCGCAGAAGTTCGCGCTGTTTTCGGATCACTGGCAGCCCTGTATCGTGGGTGAGCTGAACGGCCAACAGGTCAAGCTCGCCAGGCTCAAAGGGGAGTTTGTGTGGCATCACCACGACGACGCGGATGAACTGTTCCTCGTCATCGACGGCAAGCTGCGGCTCAAGCTCCCGGATGGCGAGGTACAGCTCGCGCCGGGCGAGTTCGCGATTGTCCCGCGTGGGGTCGAGCACATGCCGGTCGCCGACGAAGAGGTGCAAGTTCTCCTGTTCGAGCCGGCGGCGACGCGCAATACGGGTAACGTCGAGAACGAACGCACGGTGACCGATCTCGACCGGATCTGAGGGGGCGGGGCGAGGATAGCAACTGGCAGAGAGTCAACTTGACAGGCCCGGGGAGGCTAGCTAGAATCCGAATAGGCGTAGTCAGATCCTGAATAATGCGCTGTGACCACAACGCTCGGTCTGGTCCCCGCAGCTTCGGGCTGCAGCAAGCGCCCGCTACCGGCCGCGTGCCCCAAGTCTCTCGGCCCGATCTCGCAGCAAGGAGAGAATTGCCGTGCTCCGCCGTCGTTTTGCCTCTGCCCTGTTGCTCGCCCTGCTCACCGCGGCCCTCGTCGCCTGCTCAGCCAGCGGGATGCACGGGGCGCAGCTCGCCGTGCCCGCCGCCCGGCAGCCTGCGCAGAGAACGCCGCCCGCTGCAGTGCGGCAGCGCACGCTGACCGTTTTCGCAGCAGCCTCGCTGACGGAATCCTTCAACGACCTGGGCAGACAGTTCGAGAGCGTCCATCCGGGCGTGACGCTGCGCCTGAATTACGCCGGCTCGCAGCAGCTCAGCGCGCAGTTAGCGCAGGGCGCTTCGGCCGACGTCTTCGCTTCGGCCAACAACAAAGAAATGTGGACGGCCATCGACGCCGGTGCGGTGATCTCGGGCACTCAGCAGACCTTCGCCCGCAATCGCCTGATAGTGATCTTTCCGAAGGACAATCCCGCCAGGATGAATACGCTGGCAGATCTCGCCAAACCGGGTCTCAAGCTGGACCTGGCGGACAAATCGGTGCCGGTGGGCCAGTACAGCCAGGATGTGCTGGCCAAGCTGAGCAAAGACCCGGCGTACGGGACGGACTTTCAGAACCAGGTGCTTGAGAACGTCGTTTCCTACGAGACCGACGTGAAGGCCGTGGTCACCAAAGTCAGCCTTGGCGAAGTCGACGCGGGCCTGGTCTACACGACCGACGCCAGCGCCGCCGCCGACAGGCTGGGCAGCCTCACTATCCCGGACCAGTTCAACCAAATAGCCACCTACCCGATCGCTCCGCTTGCCGAAGCCCCGCAGCCCGACCTCGCAGAGCAGTTCGTGGCGTTCGTGCTTTCCGCCGCAGGCCAGCAAACGCTGGCGCATTACGGCTTCATGCCTGGCAGGCCGACCGGCCAGCAGGCGCCGGCAGTGCTCGGCGAGTGAGAGCTATGTCACGTACTTTGTCACACGGATCTGCAAGGCTAGTAGACTGCGAGCCGGTGCGGGCCGGCTGGGATTTGGCCGTGCATCCGTTTCGCTCGCCCAACAAGGAGCCGGTACAGATGAAACAACAGATGATCTTCACTTCGACCGACAGTCACTATGCAACTAACCTGGAGGGTACGGCGGGAGAGATCTACGACCCGGCGTTCGAAGAACTGGTGCGGCAGGTGCTCTTGCGCCTGGGCGAGGATCCCGGGCGTGAGGGGCTGCAGCGCACGCCCTTGCGCGTCGCCAAGGCCTTGGACTTCCTGACCAGCGGCTACGAGACGACCGTCGAAGCGGTGCTGAACGAGGCGCTTTTCGACGACGGCTGCGTGGACAATGCGTGCGACGAGATGGTGGTGGTCAAAGACATTGAGTTTTATTCGATGTGCGAGCACCACATGCTGCCCTTTTTTGGCAGGGCGGCAATCGGCTACCTGCCCAATGGCAAGATCATCGGCTTGAGCAAGATCGCGCGGGTGGTAGATGTGTTCGCGCGCCGGCTGCAGGTACAGGAGCGCTTGACCAACCAGGTGGCCGACGCCCTGATGGAGGCCCTTCACCCGCTCGGCCTGGGAGTCGTGGTGGAGGCCAGCCACTTGTGCATGATGATGCGCGGCGTGCAGAAACAGAACAGCCAGACGGTAACCAGCGCGATGCGCGGCTCCTTCCGCACCGCGCCGCAGTCGCGGGCCGAGTTCATGGAGTTGATTCGCCGCTGAGAAGGGGACGGGAATCCCACCTGGGAGCAATAGAGGCCTTCATTTGGCAAGGCGTTCAGCGCTGACCGGCCCACTCGCGGCCGTGACCGGCCCGGTCTCAGGTGGCAGTGTGGCCGGTCGAGTCCGATCGGTCCGGGCCTGCCCCGGCCGGATCGAGCCCGGCCACGCTCAAGCCGAACAGGATCAGGCCCCCGACCAGGACAAGGTCGGCGACGTTGAAGATGCCCGTGTGCAAGGGCCCGGCGCTGAGGATGACGAAGTCGACCACCCGGCCATCGTGGAGCAGGCGATCGATGAGGTTGCCCAGTCCCCCGCCGGCGACGAGCGAGAGGGCGACGCACTGCATTGGCGTGAGGCTGCGCGCGCGCAGGATGTAGACCAGGGCCCCGACCAGTAGTGCGCCGGCGAAGATCACGAGCAGGATCGTGCGCACTGGCGCCGGCAAGCCCGCTCCCAGGCTGAGGAAAGCACCTGCGTTCTCGGCGTACTGCAGCGTAACGATGCCACTGAGTAGGGAAACGGGCGGCTGGGAGGACAGAGCGGCCTTCGCAAGGCCTTTGGCCGCTTGATCGCCCCCCACGGAGACGAGGAGCACAAAAAGCACGGTGATCAGTCTCAGGCTTCCCCGCACGCCACTCCTCCCCTGCCTACGCATCCCCGAGTCCGCCGCTTCCGAGCCGACCTGATTATAGCACAGCCCCCCGCGCCGAGGTCAGAACGGCGCCCCCATTTCCGCACGAAAAGTGAGGTTGGTCGTGGCAAAGGCTTGACCTCGGGAATAGCCATTACCTAATTTGAAATATTATGATATATATATGCTTTGAGGCGACTATGCCGATTCGCAGCGTTTGGCTGTATCGAGCCGATCGCGTGCGTTCTTGCCGCCCCACGCCCGGGCGGAGGTTTGAATTGCGCCCCGCCACGAGGCGCGGGATGCCCAAGGGACACCTCGATGAGCGCTGCACGACTGAATGCCGACGAGGCAGAGCTGTTTCGCCGACATTGGCGCGGCCGAGTTCCCTGCAGGGCGGCGCGGTGCCGGGCAAGGCTTGCCCGAAGCTTTGGCGAGGGACAGAAATCTGCCTGAAGTCGCCGTGACCCCAGGGCCGGGATAGCGGTGCACGGCAGCAAGCATCGCCGAGCTGTGAAAGGCCGGCTGGCGACGCCGGGCGAGCGTCTCAGATGATGATGATGATGATGATGTTTGTGTCAAACGGAGGTGTTGAGGGTGAATGGATCGAGGGAAGTGGCCGACAGCAGGCCGATCGTGCTCAACGGAGGGTGGGAGGTAACGGAGGCCCGGCCGGGCTCACGGGACTTCGCACCGGCAGCCGGGTCCACCGGCTGTGTTGTCGCAGTAAAGGCTGACGCGAGCGATGGAAGGCCCCGGCGGGCCTCGCTTTACCGGCACACGAAGCAGATCCTGGACGTTGGCCTGTCCTCTTTGTTGCTGATAGTGCTCTCGCCCCTCTTTCTGCTGATCGGGCTGCTGATCAAGCTCGATTCCAGCGGCCCGGTCTTTTTCCTGCAGGAACGCGTCGGCTACGACCCTGTGACAGGCCGGAGCACCTTGTTCAAGATGCGCAAGTTCCGCACCATGCGCCACGGAGCGGACCAGTCCGCCCACCGTGCCTACGTTTCGCACCTGATCAGGGAGAACACCAGGCTGGCGGACGAGGGCGGGAGCCTGAAGATGGCGAACGACCCGCGCGTCACGCGCCTGGGCAGGCTCCTACGGAAGACCAGCCTGGACGAGCTGCCGCAGTTGATCAACGTGATGTTCGGAGACATGAGCCTGGTCGGTCCGCGGCCGGCTTTGCCCTATGAAGTGCAGGAATACCAGGAATGGCACCGGCGTCGCCTTGAGGCGTTACCCGGTATGACTGGTTGGTGGCAAGTGAGAGGCCGCAATCAGGTGAGCTTCGACGACATGGTGTGTATGGACGTCTACTACATCGAACACATGAGCCTGAGGCTGGATCTCGAGATCCTGCTGCTCACGCCGTTGGCGGTATTGGCCGCCAAAGGGGCGGGCTGACATCGAATTACTACTATCCTTGGGGGTAACGAAAATGCTTGGTCTATCTACGACAGGCACGGGCATCGGCACGGCGGATCGCGCCGCCAACGATAGCACGGCCTGCGTAAGCGTTGCTGTGATCGGGACTGGTTACTGGGGGCCAAAGCTGGCCCGCAACTTCCACGAACTCGCAGATGCGCGCTTGGATTGGGTCTGCGATCTGCGGCCCCAGCGGCTGGAGCACATCCAGTATCTCTATCCGGAAGCCCGTACAACCCAGGCATTCGAGCAAGTGTTGGCATCGGATGTGGATGCGGTCTGTATCACGACTCCCGTGCGCACGCATCACAAGCTCGCCCTGCAAGCCCTGCGCGCAGGCAAGCACGTGTTGGTGGAAAAGCCGCTTGCCATGTCCTCGCGCGAGGCGGAAGAGATCATCGCCGTGGCAGAGGAGCAGCAGCGGGTGGTGATGGTGGGGCATACTTTTCTCTACAATCCGGCAGTAACAGCGATGAAGCAGATTATCGCCAGCGGTGCGTTGGGGGAGGTGTACTATATCGACGCGACGCGGGTGAACCTGGGGCTATTCCAGCCGGACATCAATGTGGCCTGGGACCTGGCGCCGCACGACATCTCGATACTCTTGTATATTCTGGGCATGCGGCCGGTGGCAGCCAGCGCGCGCGGCCGGGCCTGCGTGCAGCGCGAGAAGCTGATCCACGACGTGGCCCACTTGACATTGGATTTCCCGGATGGAGTTTTTGCCGATGTACGGGTTAGCTGGCTGGACCCGCACAAGATCCGCCGCTACACGGTGGTCGGCAGCGAGCGGATGCTCGTTTACGACGATGTCGAGCCCGAGAACAAGATCATGATCTACGATAAGGGCGTCACGATCCCGCCCTACAGCGATACCGAGGCCGATTTCCGGCTGTCGTACCGTACCGGCGAAGGCGTGCCTCATCCGATCCAGTGGCAAGAGCCGCTGAAGGTAGAGTGCCAGCACTTCCTGCAGAGCATCATGCAAGGCACGGAACCGCGCAGCGGCGGGCAGAACGGGCTGGAAGTGGTGAAGGTGCTCGAGGCGGCTCAGGTATCGCTGATGAACGGCGGCGGGAGGGAGGCTTTGGTGTGGTAGAACGAGCCAACCGCTCTCCGAATCGCAACTTCGACGAACCTCACGATCGCGAGCCGCAGCCTGATTTCGTGCGCATCGCGCCGGATGTGCGGCTTGGGCGTGACGTCAAGATCTATGCGTTCGTGAACCTGTACGGCTGCGAGATCGGCGACGAGTGCAAGATCGGGACGTTCGTCGAGATTCAGCGCGGCGCCAGACTGGGGCGGCGGGTGAAGGTGTCGAGCCACTCGTTCATCTGCGGCGACGTGACGATCGAGGACGGGGTCTTCATCGGCCACGGAGTAGTCTTCATCAACGACAAGTACCCACAGGCAACGAGTGCCAGTGGCGAACTGCAGACCGAGACCGACTGGGTCTCGATCCCCACGCTGGTGAAGCGTGGGGCTTCAATCGGGAGCAACGCCACGATCTTGTGCGGGGTGACAATTGGTGAGGACGCGATAGTGGGGGCGGGGAGCACCGTGACGCACGACGTCCCGCCCGGCGAGACGGTGGCCGGGAACCCGGCCCGCGTGCTGGCCAAGACGCGTGCCCTGGCAGGAGGCGAGTATGACCATTCCCTTGGTTGATCTTCACAAGCAATACGCTCCGCTTAAGGACCAGGTGTTGGGCGAGATCGAGCAGGTGCTAGAGGGGATGCACCTCTTCCTGGGCGAGAACGTGCAAGACCTGGAGCGAGAATTCGCGGCCTATCTCGGCACGAAACATGGCATCGGGGTCAGCGACGGGACGGCAGCCCTGGTGATCATTCTGCGGGCACTGGGGATCGGCCGCGGCGACGAGGTGATCACGGTGGCGCACACTTTCTTCGCCACGGCAGAAGCGGTCATGCTCGTCGGAGCCCGCCCGGTCTTCGTCGACATCGACCCGGCGTCCTACCTGATGAACCCGGCCAAGGTGGAGCGCGCGATCACAGCGCGCACGAGGGCGATCCTGCCCGTGCACCTGTATGGCCAGACGGCGGACATGGAGCCGATCCGGAACATCGCGCGCCGGCATGGCTTGAAGGTGATCGAGGACGCCTGCCAGGCCCACGGGGCGGAGTATCACGGCCACAAGGCCGGATCGCTCGGCGATGCCGCGGCGTTCAGTTTCTACTACTCCAAGAACCTGGGCGCGTTCGGCGAGGGCGGCTTCATCTCGACCAGTGACGACGACCTGGCGCGGCAGGCACGGATGGTGCGCGATCACGGCTCCGAGCGGCGCTACTACCACGACGTGATCGGCATGAACGGACGGCTGGACGAGATCCAGGCGGCTGTGCTGCGCGCAAAGCTGCCGCACCTGGACGAGTATGACGACCAGCGGGCGGCCCACGCCGCCCACTACAACGAGTGCCTGTTGGGAACGCCGGTGGTGACGCCGGTCGAGTGCGCGGGCAACAAGCACGTTTACCACCTCTACGTGATCCGGGCGCCGCAGCGTGACGCGCTGAAGGCCTGGCTCAGTGAGCGGGGCGTCGCCTCGGGCATCCATTACCCGGTGCCCTGCCATCTTCAGAAGGCCCTGGCGCCCTTAGGCTACAAGCCCGGCGATCTGCCCGAGACCGAGCGGGCGGCGGGCGAGATCCTGTCGCTGCCGATGTACCCCGAGCTGACGGACGATGAGATCGAGCTTGTGGCCGATTCGATCAAGGAATTCTACGCCCGGAAGGTTGGCTGAGATTGAGGCAGCAAGAGACTGGCCACCGGGTGCTCGCCGATACGTGGTATGCCACGAGCGTGCTCGGCGACATGTGCGTCCCGCTGGACGACCTGATGCGAGCGCACCTCCCTCGCTGGTTGTTCCGTCTCGCGGAGCGGGTGCCCGGCTTGCGCAGCCTGCTCTTCTTCTGGCTCGGCCGGTCGTATGACCTGCTGGTCACTACCGGCACGCGATCGTGGCTGCTTCTGCTGCTCGAGGCTCTCTTCGGGAAGAGTGAGCGTCGTGTGGTGCTGCTGGAGTTCATCGGGCAGAGCAGCCTGGCGGGCCCGAAGGCGTGGGCCTATCCCGTGCTGATCCGCTTCGTCAGGGGGCCGGCGTTCCGGAAATCCGTAGCCAAGGCCCAGGTTCTGACCGACTGGGAAGTGGAGTCGTATGCCCGCCTGTACGCAGTGCCCGCGCAGCGGTTTCAGTTCATCCCCTGGCCGGGCCGCCGGGACGGCGAGGAGCTTCCCGTCATGGCTCAAGCCGGGAGCCCGCCGATGGTCCTGTCGACGGGGCGCGCGGCCTGTGACTGGGAGACGCTTTTCCAGGCGGCCGAAGACGGAAACTGGGCCTTGACGGTGGTTTGCGGAAAGGACGATGTCGAGCGCGTTAAAAGCCTCAACCGCGCCGGCCGAGCCAAGGTCCTGGCGGAGATATCCCCAGCGGAGCATGACGCGTTGGTCGAGGCGGCCACCGTGTACGTACTGAGCCTCAAGGAGACCCTGAGGAGCAGCGGCCAAATCCGGCTGAGATATGCCAACCGGGTCGGGACGCCGGTGGTTGCATCGGGTATACGCGGGCTGAGCGGTTACGCGATCGACGGCGAGACCGCCCTGGTGGTGGCGCCCCAAGACCATGCCGCGCTGAGGAGAGCAGTCGACCGGCTGCTGCATGAACCAGAATTGCGCGAGACGCTGCGCTCGAGGGCGTTCGAGCGCGTCTGCGGCTGGACCTGGGAGGACTATGCGGCGAGCATCCGCGAGCTGGTGGCCGGAGCGCCTGGGGGATAGGACGCGGGCGCGCCTCAGCGAAGGCTAACGAAGCTGCCGTCTTTCGATACTGCGGCCGGCTGCCCATTGACCGTCACCCGGGTGGCGTCAGTATCGGGAGCGTAAATCGAGAGCCCGCCGAGAGCCGAGCCCGAGAGCGCCAGGGCCGCCCCATCGTAGTCGGCTTCCAGCTCCATGGCCGGGTCCAGACCCCTTACGAGCGTGCCGTGGGCGTCGCCCAACTCGGTGCCCTTGGCCAGCAAGATTTTCTGCAGGTTGCCGCTGCCATCTCTCACGACGGCCGCCACCTGCCCGTTGAGGGTGTAGCCCCCTCCGCCGGCTGCAGCCTGGTCCCCGTAGCGAATGAGAAGATCCTGTGTGCCGTTCTGCTGCACGCGCACGCCGATCATCTGGTCGTCATTTGCCAACACGCTCGTGGCCGGTTTGCTGTTCCAGCCCGCCGTATCAGTGGGGTAAAGCAGCATGGCAAAACGGGTGTTTGACACCGGGCGCGACGGTCGCACCTGTATGTACGGCTTGCCGTCATTGCCGCCCTCTGTGGCGAAGCCGACCGGTGCCAGGACGTTGATTCCAAGCCACTGATCGGTGCCGGTGCCGCCCTTCACCCAATTGCCTTCCACGCTGACCGAGGTACTCAGGTGAGCCAGCCAGTCGTACACGTGGGCTGACGAGGAGCGAAGATCGTCCACCATCAGGAAGTAACCGGGCCTGACAAACAGGACGTACCTTCGGAAGCGATCGAGGGACAGCCGGCCCGGCTGTCCGTTGGCCGGATTCACCTCGCGATAGCGAAGTGTGGCATCGCCAACCAGGTAAGAGTATCCCGGCGTGGTCAACACCGTATCCAGCCAGCCATCTGTGCCGCGATAGACACTGGGGTCGTCGCCGTAGTAACCGAGGTCGCCATAGACTTGAGGCGCCCGGTACTGGCCATTGCCGTCGACGAGCAACGTATTGTGATAGGAGGTCTCGGGCTGGTCGTACGTGACCGTCTCGGATGAGAGATCAGCGTCGCCCCGATACAGGTAGAAGGAGTTTGAGTCGTCGTGGTTGTGGCCGGTATTGAGACTGTCGATGCCAGGATGATCGTAGGGGTACAACCCCTTGACGAACTGCTCGAAGCCGTAACGCCCGCCCGGCGCGCTGACCTTGAAGCCGAAAACGAGATCGCCGGCGGTCCAACCGGTGCGCCAGATCACCCCGGACAGGTCGGGGAAGGTGCGTGCCAAGGGCAGCCCGTCCGGAGGCTGGGCCGGAATGCTCGGGTCATAATATAAGAACTCGAAGACATACCAGGGTGAGGTGCTGACCGATGCCTGCCGGCCGCGCACGGCCAACATCTGCTGCGCCAGCCACTCCGCCCGGCCATCTCGACCATCCGTGGCGGCAAGGCGCAGCACCCCTTGGACCTCGTACGCGTCTGACCAACTCCAATCGAAGTCCCCGTAGGTCATCGCGAAGCGTGTCGTGCCTGCCAGATAGTTGTAGGTGCGCCAGTAAACGTAGTTACGAAGATAGTCGTGCGCGATCAAATCCTGTCCGGTCAGGGCGCGCAGGGCATAGGTGAAAGGCAGGGCGAGGGTCAGCATGTAGTCCTGATAGGGGATGCTCTCTGACCACGTGCCGTCGCCGATCCCCTGCGCCAGGGCACGCTCGCGAATGGCCATGTCCACAACATGCGCCAACCAGGTTGGGGCTCGCGAATCCGTGCCTTGCAGCGCAAGTGCTGCCATACCCAGTGCGCTGGTTTCTTCCCAGCGATGGTTCTGATTGTATGACCTGCGCCACCAGTTACCCGCGAAACCTGCTGCCGAACTGCTCGCCTCGTACAGCTGCTGCGCGCGCAGGCCGAGGTTGGTGGCGATCGTGGCACGATCGGCCGGCGAGAGGCCGCTGTAGATCCAGTCGAAGGCGATTGCGTTACCGAAGACCATATGCGCGAAGCCCAGCCGCACGTCGCCGCAAGCTACTTCATCTCCCCAGTACTGCCAATGCGCGTAGGCCAGCAAGTAATTCCGCGTCAGGTCGAGATATGCCGGATCATTCGAGATCACGTAGACAAAGGCGAACGCGATGAGCTGGTTGCCGGCATTACGAAAGCTCTCCAGGTCCGGGCACTTGGAGGTCGACGGAGGCGTGCTGGAGATCCGGCCCTGGGCAAAGGCCAGGATGGGCGCATAGATGCTGCTATGCGTGGTTTGCGCCCGTTCCCGAAGCAATTGCACGTCGGCAGGGCCGAAGAGGAGGCGGGGATGTGAGCTCAGGCTCGGATGCGGCGCGGCGGTGCCCAATTCGGAGGGCGGCGTGACGGAGGCCGGCGGAATGGGCGAGGCGCCGGCCTGCGGAGTGAAGCCGGCCTCGGCCTCCAGAGATGGCGTCACTCCAGGCTGCGCAGACGGCGTTACGCCGGACGGCGGGTTCGGCGTGGGGCCTGCCGGCCGTGCTGGAGTGGGTCCGGGTCCTTGAGCTAGCCGGCCCGGCGGCAAGGGCGCATAGCTGGAGTTGACGAGCAAGATGATCATGAGTAAGACCAGGACACGCGGGCCCAGGCGCAAGTAGGGCCTAATACGGCTCATTAGCCAGTCCTCGCTCGCTTGGGGGCCGGTCCCGTGACTTGCCTCCAGCACCCATCACCGGGGCCGCTAGACCGAGCGCCCGCCCATTATAAGCCAATTCGATGCCATGAACAAGCCGTTGTTACCTGGTTACCCGGCCGGCCGACTATCCGGTACCTGGAGTGCGGCTTACGACAAATAGCTCAGAAAAATAGTAACAATAGGCAAGTGGATCTGACCTAACGAACCTGCCGGTGTGTTGTTCGCGGGTGAGGGCGGTCGATCGCGCAGACAGCACTGGCGTTTGGGCGAGCAGGTGAGCCTCACTGTCGGAGGCTTCTCAGGCGAGGGTCGCCACGAGTTGGCGACTCTCGTCATGTGCGGACGACCAGCGTGAAAGTCAGCCAGATATCAATCGGTCGACGAATGCCCCGTTACGCACCCCTGTGTAGAGCGCTACCGTGTGGGGTTAGTGTTTCCTGCATTCCATTTTATGCAGGGCAGATGTATGAGCCGTAAGCGGGGATCAAGGAAAAGGAGGCGACTGACTCTGTGGACATCCAGCGGTACATACGAGTTCCTGCTAAGCCGCAAATTGGTCATCATCCTGGTTGCCGACCTGGCGGTCTTGCTCGCGCTGCTTATTACCCTGCGCGCGACCCGGATCTACTCCGCTTCGGCGCTGGTGCGCGTCTCGCAGCAGGATGCTGCCGGCAACGTGGCGAGCTATGACCCAAGCTACGCAGCGCGCTTGATGGACACCAGTGTCCAGCTGATTACGAGCCGGCCGATCCTGCAGGGTGTGATCGGCGACTTAAATCTGCAAATGAGCCCGGACGAGCTCTTTGCGTCGGTCAAGGCAGAGGCCTTGCCCAACACAGAACTGATCAGGATTACCGCAAACAGCCCTGATCGACCGCTGGCGGCGAAAATCGCCAATGCCTTTGCCACTGTCTTCACAAAACAAGGACAGCAGGTCTTCTCCGGCCAAGGACAGAGCGCGACCGATATCCTGCAAAGCCAGATAGCCGCCGCTCAAGCTCGCTGGGATCGCGACCGGACGGATCTGGCCGGCCAGGGAAACAATGACCCGGTCCTCTCGGCCGCGGTTCAGTCCGACCAGCGCACCTACGCAGGCCTTTTGGATCAGCTTCAGAAGGCCCGGGTGGACCAGGCGATACGGGCCAACAGCTTGAGTGTCGTGGCACCGGCTACCGTGCCGGATGCACCTAGCAAACCCCGTGTAGCCCTCAATCTCGTTGCAGGCTTGGTCCTGGGTCTGCTCGCAGGAAGCGGGCTCGCCCTTGGCCTGGACTACATGAACCCGGGGATCCATTCGGCCGACGATCTGAAAGGCCTGACAGACATACCGCTGGTGGGTCAGGTGCCGCGCTTCCAGGCGCCGCGCACGTCGCGCAATCGGGCGAACGTGCTTGCGCTCGCCTCCCCCGGCTCGCCTGCGGCCGAGGCGTTCCGGCGCCTGGCCACGAGCACGCTGTTTCTGGCTTCCCGGGACGGAGCGAGAGTGATGCTGGTGACGAGTGCGGAGCCCACGGCGGGGAGCTCGACGGTGGTGGCCAATCTGGCGGCGGCCATTGCCCAGGCGGGGCGCCGGGTAACGATCGTGGACGCTGACCTGCGGAAACCGGCCCAGCATATGGTGTACGGAATGGCTCGTAAGCCCGGGCTGACAGAGGTGCTCTGCGACCAGGTAGCCCTGGCGACCGCCATCCGGCCGACGGAGGTGCCTGGGGTGGACCTGCTGACGAGCGGCAGATCCGTCGTCGACCCCGGCCCGGTATTGTCGCTGCCCGCGCTGGCGGACGTAATTCGCAGCCTGGCCGGCGATTCGGACGTCGTGCTCGTCGACGCACCTCCCGTTCTGGCTGTCGCCGATGCGCAGTTCGTTGCGCCTCTTGCCGATGGAGTGCTCCTGGTGGCCGCACGCGATCAAACGACGGCCAAGACGTTGGGATTGGCAGTGAAGGAACTCGGCCAGGTCGGAAGCACGGTGCTCGGGACTATCTACAATCGATCGAAGAGCGACGGCCTGGACCGCTACTATTCGGTCTATGCAAGGCCTCGCCGCCACAGAGCTGACGAGAAGACCGAAGCCCGGCCCGAGGTAGGGGGGGCAGCCCTGGCGGCGAGCTCGCCTACGCCTATGCGGCGGATGCAGGCCGGAACACCTGCCCGGCCGAGTGGCCCGGCAGAAGCAGACCTGCCGAAGCCGGCGGGCCGGGAATAGGATCGACTGCTTAGCTGAAGAATATGCTGTTTGTACTGTACCTCATCGTGTGCGTGACCAGTTTCGGGCTTGCCAATCTCGGCCCGCTGTTCTCAGTATCCTCCCCGTGGGGCGACTTCAACGCTGCAGACGTCCTGCTGCTCGCGCTGCTGGTCCTGACGCTGCCTGGCTACTTCCGGCAGCGGCAAAAGATCGGCGGGCCCTGGTTCCGAGTGGTCGAAATGGCCTGGATTGTCTTGATCCTGCTGCTGACGGTCGAGTCTTTCCGTTCGCCGGCAGCGTCGCTGACCCAGCGGCTGCGTAATGTGCGCTTCGTGCAGGGCTACTTGCTGTTCTTCCCATCGGTTGCCGTCCTGACCAGCCGCTCGCGGCTTCGCACCCTGGCAATCGTCGGAGGCCTGTTCGCCGTGATCGGCGTGGCCCTGACCGTCTTGCAGTCGCGCCACGGTCTGACGAACCTGACGAGCTCGCCGCTTTACGACGTCGGCCCCTGGCCCGGGGAGCACGGCGTGGTGGGCGGAATCACGCGCGTCAATCTGGCGATCTCGGACTGGATCGCCTTCTGCCTCCTGTTCGTGCTCGCGCTGAGCCTGGTGCGCTTCCGGCTGTGGCACTTAGTGCTCGCCGGCTTGTTCACCGTGGCCATGTTGCTGACGTTTACTCGTCTCTTCTGGTTGGGGTTGGCAGCCGCGTTTGTCGTCGAGGTAGTCCTACTGCTGTTGACCGCTGGCGCGCGCTTGCCCGATCTGCTCAAGCTGAGCCTGGCTCCGCTGGCGCTGGGGCTCGTGTTGTTGGGGGCTGCTCAGTTCGCATCGCTCGGCGGACTTCTGCAGGCAGTCGCAGAGAGAGTGCAGAACGGGCTGTTTCATCTCTCGACCACGTCGGGCACGTGGGCGGTGCGCCTGGCCGATCAGAACCTGGCCATGACGATCTGGGCCGCTAGCCCACTGTTGGGAGTGGGGACTGTCTACTATCCCGCCGTAGGAAAGTTCCTTGACCTGGGGCTGCCGTCGACACTGGTATCGATCGGGGCGGTGGGGCTTGTCATCGAGTTCCTGATGCTTCTCGCTTGCCTGCTGGCGGGGATCGCGACGCTGAGGGAGGGTGTCAGGGCCGGGTCGCCCTATCTTAAGGCAATCGGCGTCTCTGTCCCGGCGCTGGTGGTGTTGATCCTGGTCTACCAGCAGTGGATGAGCGCGCGGGATTTCGCCATCCTCGCGCTGGCTTCGGCTCTGGTGTTGGCTGCCCCATCCATCCTGGTAGGGGTGACCGACTCAGGCGTCCGCCGGCGGCATGGTTTTGTCTTCCGGATCCCGGCCGCGTCCCCGGCACAACGATCGTCTGGCCGGGGAGCCTGAGCCGTGGCTGCCCTGGAACGCGCGCGGCGACTAGGACGCCGGCCGCTGCGGATGCTGCTAGGCAGCGCCTTCGCCCGCAACTGGTCGCTGCTCGCCTTCTCCAGTCTGGCCAGCCAGGGCCTCGGCATGCTGGCAACCATCCGCATCTCCCGGACGCTGGGGCCGGCAGGCTACGGGTTGTACGGCCTGGTCCAGACACTGGCCACCTTGAGCGTGCTGGCGTCCGGTCTCGGGTTTCGGAACACAATCACCCGTGAGACTGCGCGCCACCCAGATCAGAGCAGGAGCCTGCTCGTCACGTCGGCCCTGTTGCGGCTGCCGACAATTGCGATCGTGGGCGCGGGCGTGTTGTTGTATGCCTACCTCACCGCCCAGGTACTGCCGCTCATCTTTGGCGTCGTCGCGGTGCTCCTGGCGGCCGCGCTGTCAGCCTGGGAAGTGATCGAGGCGGTCGCCTTCGGACACGAGCGGATGCAGTATTCGGCCGCCATCAACCTGGGAGGGAGCGTCCTTTGGCTGACCGTCATCGCCCTGACGCCAACCCGATGGCTGACGCCGTTATACGTCAGCGTAGCCTTTGCCCTGTTGCAGGTCGTCGAACTGGTGCCCTACCTGATCGTGGGCAGGCGAGCGAGGATCTTCAGGGGAGGGTCACGGGTGAGCGGCTGGCGGGACCTCGTGCAACCCAGCCTGCCATTCTACTGGCTGGGCATTTTGACGGCGATCAACACGAGCCTGCCCGTCGTGTTTCTGGCCAGCCGCTCTGGCTCCGCTGCGGTGGGCATCTATAGCGTTGGCTTTCGCCTGATGGCGCCGCTGACTGCCGTTCTCGGGACCGCGCTGATGGCCCTCTATCCCGGAATGTCGCAGGCCGCCGTGACCGATCCTCACCGCCTTACTCAAACGGTGCGGCGCGCGGTGCTTGGCATCGTGGGCCTGGGGGCGGCATGCGCGGTGGGGATAAGCCTGCTCCGCTGGGAGTTGGTGCAACTCCTGTTCGGCGCGGCTTATCGCCAGACTCCTGACGTGATGGCCTTTCAGATCTGGACCGTAGTATTGACGGCCTTGCGAGACTTGATCGGCTATGGATTGGCGGCGATTGACAGGCAGAAGCTGGAGGCGGGGCTGTCCACTGCCTATTCCATGGTGGTGCTCCCGCTCGTCTGGTGGGGCGCAGGTCAGGGTGCGATGGGACTGGCGCAGGCGGCGCTCCTGGCCATGGCCCTCAACATGATTCCTTACTGGGTGGCTTTCCAGAGGGCCCTGCCTGAGCACATGCCCAAGACCTTCGGCCTGGCACCGGCGGGAATTCTCGCCGGGGGGATAGCCGCCTCGTGGTTGATTCCCGAGAGCGTTCCGCTGGCGCTACGATTGGTGCTGTCCCTGGCGGCGGTTTCGGTAGTCGTCGTGCTCGCCGCCAGGCGGACCCTAGCGTGGCCTGAGGTCGAAGCGGGATCTGCAGGCGCGTCAGTGGGAGAGGTGCAGCCAGAATGAGAGCAGCCGAGCCAATCCGACTTGTCTATTATACCGTCCCTTCGTTCCTGGTGACGGCTCTGCCGCTCGTCCGGGCGCTGAGCAGGCGCGTTGCGTTGCACGTCATCATGGAGATCGCACCCGAGAGCTGGAACAGCGGGCTCTTCGACGTCGCGCCGCGCGCATTGCCGTCAGGCATCGTGGCGGCCGATCCGGTTCTGAGGGACTGCTTCCCGCCGGGCGTGCGCAGCTATTGGGAGAACTGCGCGAGCTTCGATCTGGTCGTCCACAACACCAAGACCTTCCGTCCGGCCACCTGGGGAGTTAGCCGCCAGGTCATGCGGCACATCAAAGGCATCCAGCCGCACCTGCTCCACATGGATGCGGGGAGTCTGCGACTGGCGCCCGCGCTGGTAGGGCTGGGCGGCGTTCCGCTTGTTCTTGCCGTGCACGATCCGACGCCGCATTCGGGGGAGCATAGCTGGCGCACCGATCTGACCAGATGGCTCACATTCTCGCGGACGCAACATTTCGTGCTTTACAACCAGGAGGCCCTGCCGTCCTTTGCGGCGACGCATAGGATCCCTCCTGGCCACCTGGACGCGACGAGGCTCGGGTCCTGCGAGATATACCGGGAGTGGGGCGACGCCTCGGCTCGCGAGGGCGACCGGACTGTGCTTTTCTTTGGGCGGCTCTCGCCTTACAAGGGGCTCGAGTACCTGTACCTGGCGGCCGGCGAGATCGCCCGACAGGTGCCCGGCCTGCGACTGGTTGTGGCCGGTAAGCCGGTGGCGGGTTACACCCCTCCGGTCCAGCCGGAGCTGCCAAACGGCGGGCAGGTCCAGTTGATCGACGGGTACATCTCGAACTCGCGGCTGGCTGAGCTATGCCAGCAGGCCACAGTGGTCGTGTGTCCCTACGTGGACGCAACGCAGAGCGCCGTCGTGCTCACCGCTTATGCCTTTCGCAAGCCGGTCGTGGCGACGCGGGTCGGCGGCATACCGGAGTACGTAGAAGACGGCGCGACCGGCTATCTCGTCCCGCCGCGCGATCCGGGGGCTCTGGCCGAGGCGGTCGTTAAGGTGTTGAGAGACCCGCAAAGGCGTCAGCAGATGAGCGAGCAAATCGAGCTATGGGCACGGACCAGGCTGTCGTGGGATCGGATCGGTGATGAGATTTTGGAGACCTACCGCCGCGTGCTCGATCGCCAGGGCGGCCGGGACTGATCCAAGTGGAAGGACGTGCATGCGCAGAATTCTGATCGTCACTGCCGGGCTATACATCGGTGGCGCCGAACGATTGCTCGTGAACCTGGTCAATCACTTTGACAAGGGGCGGTTCGAGACCGTGATCGCGACGCTCGATCACGACAATCCGCTGGCAGGCAGCCTGAGGCCGGGCGCAGCCGAACTGGTCGTGATCGAGCGCGGCTGGCGCTATGACCTGCGGCCTGCGGTTGAGCTGCGCCGGCTCATTCAACAACGCGAAGTCGATGCCGTTCTCTGCTTTGGGTTGTACGAGTTTGCTTTTGTGCGCGCGGCGATGCTCGGCCTGCGGAGGAAGCCGTCCCTGGCCATATCGGTTCACAGTACGAAGCTTGCCGATCGAAAGCAGCACGCGCAGCATTGGTTGTACGCGCGGCTGCTCGACGGCTCCGAGCGGCTCATTTCTGTCTGCAACGCGCAGGCGGATTACTACTCTACTGCCTACGCGATCCCGCGCGCTCGCTTCCTCACCATTTACAACGGGGTGGATGTCGACCATTTCCGGCCCTCGGGCCGGCCGGAGCAGAGACGGCTCATTCGCCAGCAGTATGGGATCCCCGAAACGGCCCCCGTCCTGCTGCAGGTGGCCGGCTTGCGGCCCGGCAAACGGCACGCCGATGCAATCGAGGCGCTGCGCCTGATGAGCGAGCAAGGGATGCCGGCCGAGGGCGCCGCCCGGCCGTACTTGATGTTCCTCGGCAGTGGAGCCCCGGACTATGAGAAGCAACTGCGCGATCTGGCTGCGAGGGCGGGAGTCGGGGACCGGGTGATCTTTTGTGGAGCATGGGATGACGTCCGTCCTTTCCTGGAAGCAGCCGACGTCTTCACGCTGACTTCGTCCAGCGTCGAGAGTTTTTCCGTCGCGGCCCTGGAGGCTATGGCAATGGGGTTACCGGGCGTGTTGACCGACGTGAGCGGAGCACGGGAGCTCGTCAAGCCGGGAGTAAACGGTTATCTTGTGCTGCCTGAGAGCCCGCGCGAAATTGCGGCCGCCTGGCGGAGAGCCCTGCATGCCCCCGCGCTCAAGGATAGGACGGCAATCCGACAGTTCATCGTAGACAACTTCCTGCTGAGTGAATGCGTCCAATCCTACGAGCGCATCCTCGAACTGCCGGGGCGCGCGCACGAACGACAAGATGGGGCCCGGCGCGAGCTGCCGGTGGTGGAGATGACAGCCGAGACCGGAGCCCGCGCGGACATCGGATCGCTGCCCGGCAAGGGAGATTGAAGCTCTATGCACGTAGCAGTGATCGCGTCGATGAAAAAGGGGCTCGAGCTCTTCGTCTACCGGGAGATGGTCGTGTGGGCAGAGCAAGGCCACTCGATCAGCCTGTTCCCGACCAAGTATGGCTTGGGACTGTACAATGCGAGACCGGAATGGGTCGTGCACCGGTGGCACCCTCTGCGGGTGATCTTGTCGCAGCCCTGGTCGTTCTTGCGCCGGCCGGTGCGTTACTTGCAGCTCCTGCGCGAGGCCATGGCGACGCACGCTCTGGTGGACTTCGTGCTCGCCTGGGCGTTCGCCCGAGACATGGCCGGCGCCGACGCCATCTATGCGACCTTTGGCGACCGCAAGCTGTTCATAGGCTACTTCTGCAAGCAGATCCTGGATGTGCCGCTGCTGGTCACGATTCATGCCTATGAGCTCTATGAAAATCCGAACCCGGTTCTCTTCACTCGGGCGCTCGCGGCCTGCGATCAGATTATCACGGTCACCGAGTACAACCGGGAACTGCTGGCCGGCCGGTTCGGCATAGATCCGGCTCGGGTAGAGGTCGTGCGGATCAGCGTCGACACCGACGACTACCGTCCGGGGCGGAAGTTTGTCATCCTGATCGTCGGCTCGTTTGTCGAGCGGAAGGGTCACGAGATTCTGTTCCGGGCGATCAAGCAACTGGCTTGCCCCGACATTGAAGTCTGGGTGGTGGGCGATGAGGGCGTCGAAAGCAGCTCGGTCGACGTGCGAGGCATCGCTGCCGAGCTGGGTGTCGAGTCGCAGGTAGCCTTCTTCGGCAAGCTGAGCGGCAATGCACTCAAGGCCGTCTACCGCAGCTGTGACGCGTTCTGCCTACCGTGCCGGACCGACAGCCATGGCGTCGCGGAGGGCTTTCCGACGGTACTGGCTGAAGCGATGGCCTTCGGAAAACCAATCATTACCACGCGCCACGTCGAGATCCCGCGCGTGCTGGACGAAATCCTGGTGGATGAGAACGACGCGGAGGGCCTGGCCGGCGCCATTCGTCGCCTCTATGGTTCGCCCGAAATTCAAGAGCGACTGGGCGCAGCAAACCGTGGGATCGCCGAGCGGCTCTTCACCAGGAGCAACGCGCGACGGAGCGCCGAAATCGTGCGTCACCTGGCCGGCAGCACGGCCGGGGCGGGCGTGTCTCGTGGCCGGACACGCAGCATCGCCAACACTTCGAGATAGATCTATACGTCGACCGAATAAGGAATAGAAGCGATTATGTGTGGAATTTGCGGTATCTGGAACCGGGGCGGTGAACGGATTGACCCGGCTTTGCTGGTCGCGATGCGTGACAGCATGGCCCACCGGGGGCCGGACGGCGCGACCGCGGTCGTGTTTGACGTGCAGGCGGGTGTCGAGCCGCTGCTCTTCGGCCGGGCTGATGAGGCGCTGGCTCAGATGGGCGGGAGCGGCGACCACGGGGCTTACACGGTGGGCCTGGGGCATCGCCGGCTTTCGATCATCGACTTGCAGACGGGCGATCAGCCGATGTGCAACGAGGACGGCACGATCTGGGTGGTCTACAACGGCGAGATCTACAACTATCGTGAGCTGCGGGACGCGCTGCTCAGCCGGGGCCACGATTTTCGTAGCCAGTCGGATACCGAGGTGATCCTGCACGCTTACGAGGAGTACGGCGAAGAGTGTCCGCAGCGCTTCAACGGCATCTTTGCCTTCGGCATATGGGACGCGCGCCGTGGGCGCCTGTTCCTGGCGCGCGACCACTTCGGCGTCAAGCCGCTCTACTACTCGCAGCAGGGCGATCATTTCTACTTCGGCTCCGAGCTCAAGGCGATCCTGGCGGCGCCGGGCGTGCGCCGGGAGCTGGACGCCAATGCCCTGAACCTGTGCCTTACCTTTCGGCACACACCTTCGCCCTGGACCCTCTTTCGGGGGATTTACAAGCTGCCGCCAGGCAGCTCGCTGACGCTCACGCAGGCGGGGATGCGCGAGCAGCGCTACTGGCAGGATGCGCTGCCGGCAGACTATGGCTTGTCCGAAGAGCAGTGGATCGAGCGCTTGCAGGCGGCAGTGGAGGCGGCGGTGGCCCGGCAGATGATGGCGGACGTCCCGATCGCCCTGTCCTTGAGCAGCGGGATTGACTCGACCGCCGTTCTGGCGCTGATGAGCAAGCACTCGAGCCAGCCGGTGCGCTCGTTCACGGTCGGATTCGCCGGGCGGGAAGATAGCAGTGAGATCGCGCCGGCCAGGGCCGCCGCCCAGCGCTATGGCGCACAGTTCTACCAGCAGGTGATCACCTCCGAGGACTACGCGGACTTCATGGAGCGCTACATCTGGCACCTCGAAGAACCGATCGGCAACGATTCGGCGGCCGCCTACTACTTCGTGGCCGAGATGGCGCACCGCCGGGGCATCAAGGTGCTGTTGAACGGGCAGGGGGCGGACGAGGCTTTTGCCGGCTATGGACGGCACCTATGGGCGGCCTACGCACACTGGCTGCGCCTGGGCACGATCGCGCCGCTGCGTGCCGCGATCCCGCGCTTGTTTGGCGGCACCGGCCTGGGCGAACGCTACCAGCGCTCATTGTTCACGCTCGGGGCGAGCAACGAGGAAACGTTGTTCGCGCGCATCTATTCCATCATCAGCGAAGAGGCCAGGCAGGGGCTGCTCCGCCGCGACGTGCTCGCCCAGACGGACCCTGACTTTGTGACCGGCTACGTGCGCGAGCAGCTGGCGCGCGCGCCGCAGGGCACGCCGCTGGAGCGCATGACCTACGTCGACGCTCGCACGTCACTGCCAGACAATCTACTGCTATGCGAGGACAAGATGGCGATGGCCGCGAGCGTCGAGGCTCGGGTGCCGCTGCTGGACCTGGAATTCATGGCGCTGGCCGAGCAGATCCCCGGCAAGCTGAAGCTGCGTGGCCGGCGCGACAAGTATATCCACCGCAAGGCGCTGGCGCCGATCGTCGGTAGCGAAGCGGCGGCGCGGCCCAAGATTGGCTTCGACAACGCTCTTGACCTGTGGCTGAAGGCCAAGCTCGGCGAACAGATGCGTGCGATCGTATCGTCGGCTGAATCGTTTACCAACGCCTACCTGAACCCCGAGTTCGTCATCTCGCTGATGGAGGAGCATGCGGAAGGGCGACGAGATCACCGCAAGCTGCTCTTCCTGCTGCTTTCTCTCGAGAGCTGGCACGGGGTCTTCATGCGTGACGACGAGAAAGCGAGGGTTGCGTGAGCCTATTGAAGAGCGACCGGGCCGGCCAGCGCGTGCTGATGCTGGTCGAGAACAGCTACTATCCCGGCGACACGCGAGTTTACAACGAGTCGCGCGCCCTGAATGAGGCGGGCTACCGGGTGTCGGTGATTGCCCGGCATAAGCCAGGCAGCGACCGCGCCTATCACGAGGTGATTGGCGGAGTGCAGGTGTATCGTTTCCCGGTATTGGCCGAGGGCAATGGTTTCCTGGGGTACCTTAGCGAGTACGGGCTGGCAATGACTGCCATTTTCGTGCTGTCACTGGTCGTCTTGGTGCGGCACGGCTTTGACGTCATCCACGCCGCCAACCCCCCGGATCTGTTCTTTCTGCTCGTGGCCCCCTACAAGCTGCTGCTGGGCAAACGTTTTGTCTTCGATCATCACGATCTGGCTCCCGAGCTTTACCAGGTGCGCGAGGGGGGCAAGGGGAATCGGCTGGTGCGCGGGGCGCTGCTGGCGATGGAACGCCTATCCGTCAGGATGGCAGACCTGGTTATCGCGACCAATGAGTCTTACAAGGCGATCGAGGTGGCCCGTGACGGGGTGCCCGAGGACCGCATCGTCGTCGTGCGCAACGGCCCTGATCTGAACGCTTTCCGGCCGGTTGATCCGATGCCGGAGCTGGCCCAATCTGGCAAGGCGCTGATTGCCTACGCGGGCGTGATCGCGACGCAGGATGGAGTTGACTACCTGCTGCGCTCATTGCACTGCCTGGTCGATGAACTGCATCTGGATGGCTTTCGCTGCCTGGTGATCGGGGACGGGGACGCGCTGCCCGCGTTGAAGACCCTGGTCGGGCGCCTGGGGCTGGCCGACCACGTGCGCTTCACCGGCTGGGTGGAGCGCACGGACGTGCCGCGCTATCTCAGCGCGGCGGACATTTGTGTGGCGCCTGAGCCTTCCAACGCCCTTAACGATCGCTCGACGATCGTCAAGGTGATGGAGTATATGGCTTTGGGCAAGCCGATCGTGGCCTTCGATCTCCCCGAACAACGATACTCGGCCGGCGCCGGTGCGGTATACGCCCGCCCAAACGAGGAGATTGACTTCGCCCGGCAGCTCGCGGCGCTGCTCGCTGACGCCGACCTCCGGCGAAGAGTCGGCCAGGCTGGGCGGGCACGCGTGGAGGCGTGTCTGGCCTGGTCGCACCAGGCGAGGGCGCTGGTAGAGGCCTACGGCCGGCTGGCACCCGTGCCTGCAACCACGCGGCGCGTGCCGAGACCGACGAAATGATCGAGAATCGAGTGCGGATGCTGGAGTCGATGAACCAATGAGTATGACTGTAGTGCGGACATTGCCCTCTGACAAGTGGCGCCATTTCGTGGACAGCCACCCGGACGGGAACATCTTTCACACGCCCGAGATGTTTGAGGTTTTCGAGCGGGCCAGGGCTCACCGGCCGGAGCTTTGGGCGACGCTTAACGAAGGTGGCGAGATAGTGGCGCTTTTCACGCCTGTGCACATCAGCGTCAAGGAAGGCCCGATGCGCTACCTGACCACCCGGGCGGTGACCTATGGCAGCATCCTGGTCCAGCCCACGCCCGAGGGGCAGCAGGGGCTGGACCGGCTGTTGTCGGCTTATCGGGCGGAGTCCTGGCGCAGCGCGCGGCTGTTCACCGAATTGCGCCACATCTCCGACGCTAGCGTCTTCCGGCCGGTGCTGGAGAAGAACGGTTTTCGGCACGAGGAACACCTGAACTACCTGATCGACCTGGAGCAACCGCTCGATGCCGTCTGGGAGCAGATCGCGAAACCCGCGCGCAAAGCCGTCGAGCGGGCGCAACGGAGGGGTACCACAGCCGAGGTGGTGCAGGATCGAGACTGCGTAGCACAAGTACACCGGCTGCTGCAGAAGACCTTCTCCCATGCACAGGTCTGGCTGGCAGACAGCTCACTGCTCGAGGCTGCCTTCGACGTGTTGGTGCCCAAGGGCATGCTGCGGATGAGGCTGGCGCGGGGCGAGGGTGTCCCGGCGGCCACGAGCGTCGAACTGGAGTACAAGGGCGTGATCTTCCTCTGGTATTTTGGTTGGGACAGACAGTTCCGTGCCTTCTATCCAAACGACGCGCTGATCTGGGATTCGTTGCAGTCGGGCGTGGAACGCGGCTACCGCTGCTACGATTGGGGCGGGGCGGGAGTGCCGAACAAGCCTTATGGGCCGCGTGAGTTCAAGTCCAAGTATGGTGGTCAGCTGGTCAACTACGGGCGGGCGACGAACGTACATCGTCCGCTTGCGTTGGCATTGAGCCGCGCCGGGTACGAATTGTATCGGAAGACGCTGTAAGGGGCAGCAGCAAGGTTGCTCAGATAGGGGAATGGAGCGGTGAAACTCAAACGATGGTTTAGCCGGCGGGGTGCGGATTTCGTCCTACGGCGCGGGCGGGCCCTGGTGGGCAGGTACGGTGTGACCACGGCGCGGAGCGAGGAACGCATACTGGCGACGGTGGCACTGCTGGCCGAATACGGCTGCAGGCCAACCTTCCCGACGCCCGGACGGGTGGTGGAGTGGCACCCGCGCTTCATTCAGGAGTTGCAGGCGGCAGGCGCAGAAATATCGGTGCATAGTTACGATCATCTTGATCTGAAAGGCTATTCTGCGGAAGAGGCTTGCGAGCAGCTCGTGAAGGGCGCACGCGCTTTCGACCGTCGCGGCATCGAAGTCAATGGGTTTCGCTGTCCCTACCTGAGCTGGAGCGAGGGCTTGCTGGACATGCTGCCGGCCGGTCGGTTTGCCTACGGCAGCAACGAAGCGGTGTGGTGGGACGCTGCTCCGTTGGCCGGCCTCGAGGCAGAAGGGCCGGTGTTCTCAAAGCTGAACGAGTTTTACGAGCCGCGGCGGTCCCAGACTACCCTGAGCGTGCCGCACACGCGCCGCAGTTTGCTCGAGATACCCGTCTGCCTGCCGGATGACCTGCAGCTCCACGACGGACAGCACCTGGGGACGGAGGTGATCGGCGCAGTCTGGAGCGACGTCTTGCAGCAGACGTACCAGCGGGGCGAGGCCTTCACCCTGATGTTCCACCCCGAGTTGGCCGAGCACTGCGAAGGGGCGTTCCGCAGGTTGTTGGAAGAGGCACGGGTGCTGCGGCCACACGTTTGGCTGGCAAGGCTGAGAGATATTGCCGACTGGTGGGCGGAGAAGTCCTGCTTTAGCGCTCAGGCAGCCCCGGTGACAGGTGGATGGCGCATCACGTTCGCTTCGTCGGCGCGCGCCACCATCCTGGGCAGGGATCTGGAAACGGCGGTGCGTGGCGTGAAGGACGGGGCCGAAGCGTGGTGGGGGCCGTATTTAAGCCTGAGCGGATCTGCGATCGAGGTCGCGGGCGACAAGATGCCATTCATCGGCTTGCCCGCGGATACCCCGGACGGCACGGTCGGCTTTCTACGCGAGCAGGGTTACATTGTCAAGAACGACGACTCGGCAGAGCGTTGCGCGATCTATGTTGATCGCGAGACGCAGGCCGGGCTGAAGAGCGAAGTCGAATTCATCGATCACATTGAGAGTGCGGCGGGGCCGCTGGTGCGTTTCTGGCGTTGGCCGGATGGCGCGCGCAGCGTCCTGTCGATCACCGGGGACCTGGATGCATTGTCCCTGGTAGACTACACCCCCCGCTTCTGGGCGGGCTGAGGAAAACTTTAGCGGAGGATATGCAGTGTCGTCTTCGTCTGATGGTAAGGTGGTAATAATCGGCGCCGGACCGTATGGGCTGTCCATGGCCGCTCATCTACGGGCAGCCGGCGTTCCGTTCCGCATGTTTGGTGAACCGATGGAATTCTGGCAGCGCCAGATGCCGCGCGGGATGCTCCTGCGCTCATCCTACCTGGCTTCTCACATCGCAGATCCGCGTCACGCGTACTCGCTGGACGCTTATCAAGCTAAGACGGGTATCGAGGTGGAACGGCACATACCGCTAGAGCACTTCATCCACTACGGGCAGTGGGTCCAACGGGAGGTTGCGCCGGGCCTGGAGCGGAAGTGTGTGCGTCGCGTCGAGCCGGCAGCGGGTGGATTGCAGGTGGAGATGGAAGACGGCGAGGTGATCGCGACCCGGCAAGTGGTGGTAGCCGGTGGGATCTCGCCGTTCGCGCAGCGCCCCCCTGAATTCGACCGCCTGCCGGAGCGTCTGGCCTCGCATTCCGCCGACCATGCTGACCTGGCGGAGTTCGCCGGCCGTCGGGTGGTGGTGGTAGGTGGTGGCCAGAGCGCGGTTGAGTCGGCAGCCTTGCTGAGCGAATGCGAAGCGGAGGTTGAACTGATCATGCGCGAGCCGAACGTGCGCTGGCTGTATCGCAGCGGCTTGATCCATAAAGGGCTTGCCCGGCGCATCCTGTATGCACCGTCGGATGTGGGACCGATGGGTCTGAGCTGGCTGGTGGCAGCCCCCGATCTGTTCACGAAACTGCCGCGCGATATGCAGGACCGCCTGGCTTACCGCTGCATCAGGCCGGCGGCTTCGAGCTGGCTGCAGCCGCGCACCCAGCGCGTGCGGATCACGACGGGCCGGCGGGTATCGCGGGCGGCGGCAGCAGGGGATGAGGTCGAGTTGGCACTGGACGACGGAAGCACCCGCCGGGTGGATCACGTGCTCCTGGCAACCGGTTACCGGGTGGCCGTCGCTCGCTACCCGTTCCTCGGACCGCGATTGGTCCAGGCGCTGCGCTGCATCAATGGTTATCCGGAGCTCGCCCAGGGCTTTGAATCGTCGGTGCGCGGTCTGCACTTCGTCGGCGCGCCGTCAGCCTGGAGTTTCGGGCCGGTAATGCGCTTCGTGGCGGGGACGGTCTACACCGGGCCGGCGCTCACCCGGCGCATCCTTGCAAACCGGCAGAACTGACTCTCGCGCACTTGGGCCCGGCAAGGGCGCTCGCGTGCGAAACGGAGGATCTGTGAGCTACGATACTTCGGCCGCAGCCGCCGCCGAGGCGCGGAGGGCGGGTGGACCAGCCTGGACAGACCGCCCGCCCGGCGGCGCCCTGGTCATAGGCGGCGACTACCGGGCGCTGGGTGCGGTGCGCAGCCTCGGACGGCGGGGGATCCCGGTCTGGGTGCTTACCGACGAGCACCTGCTGGCGGGGACCTCGCGTTATGCGCGCCGGCGCCTGCCCTGGCCGGACGCCGGCGAGACGCAGCGTGTGGACTACTTGCGGGGCCTGGCGGAGCGGCATGGGCTGGCCGGCTGGGTCGTATTCCCCAGCGGAGACGAGGCGGCGGCATTGATCGCGCGCAACCATGCGGCCCTGGCGGAGTACTACCGGCTGACGACGCCAGCCTGGGAGATGCTGCAATGGGCCTACGACAAGCGCAGCACCTACCGGCTGGCCAAGCAGGTGGGGGTGGACACGCCCTGGACCTTCGAGCCGGAAAGCCGAGAGCAGCTGGTTGCGCTGGATATCAGTTTCCCCGTTCTGCTCAAGCCGGCTTATAAGCGGACGGCGAACGCCTTCACGCATGCTAAAGCCTGGCGGGTCGAGGATCGGGAGTCGTTGTTGGCGCGCTACGATGAGGCACGCAGTCTGGTGGACGCTGAGGCGATCATGCTGCAGGGCTTGATCCCGGGCGGAGGCGAGAGCCAATTCTCATTTGCAGCACTGTGCCAGAGCGGGCGCGTGTTGGCCTCGATCACGGCGCTGCGCAGGCGCCAGTATCCGTTGGAGTTCGGCCAGGCGAGCACCTACGTCGAGACCATCCAGGACCGTGAGGTGGAGCGGCTCGCGCGTGCGCTGCTGGCTGTTCTTTGCTACGATGGCCTGATCGAGGTCGAGTTCAAGCTCGACCGTCGCGACGGCCGCTTCAAGCTGTTGGATCTCAACCCGCGTATGTGGGGTTGGCACACCCTAGGCGCCAAGGCAGGGGTGGACTTTAGCTATCTGCAGTGGTTGTTGAGCAGTGACCGGCCGGTTGCCGAGCAGTATGCGCGACCGGGCGTGCGCTGGGTGAGGATGGTGACTGACGTGCCGGCGGTCGCGGCCAGCCTGCGGCGTGGTCTGCTATCGGTGGGGGATTACCTGCGCTCCCTTCGTCCACCCCTGGCGACGGCGATTTTCGCGGCGGATGACCTGGCCCCGAGCCTGCTCGATGGCCCATTGCTGGCCCGGCTGGCCGTAAAGCGGAAACTGGCGCGGCAACACTGATACTGGTGCGGTGGATTGGTCTTATTGAACGGCGCCGAGGGTACGCGTCAACGCGATGCTCGAGAGAGCGGGCGTGATGACAGTGGTGAGTTGGGCGGCGGTCCCGGCCCCGATGGCCGGGCTGCCTGCTTTGAGGCGGAAGTCGCCCGCCCCCGGGTTGACGAACAGGGGATCGCCGAGACGCTCCCCCGGTCCCAAGGCGTAGTTGAGATTCATATCCGGGCTCATGAGGTAGTAGAGGTTATGGTCGTGAGTGAAGGGTGAATTGCCTTGAACGGCCAGATCGTAGTTCTTGACGGCGAAGATGTTGTTGCGCACGATGAAGGCGCCCGGCGCGGACGCCTGCCCGTCGAAATAGAATAAGCTAACCCCTCCGGTGTCGGATGCATCGTAGACCGTGTTGTTCACGAACTGGAAGTTTTCGACTGAGGTAGCGAACCGGCCGTTCAAGTGCAGGACCTCGACCTGGCCGCCTCGCACGATAAGGTTGTGCGCGACGACTACGTTGTGGACTGAGCCGCCCCCAACTTCGTTGAAGCTCGGCGTGTTGTAGGCGTAGTTGTGGTGGACAAGAGTATTGTCGACGTTGCCGGAGAACTCGATCGCCGAACCGTCTGTTCCGTACTCATGGCTGGGAGCCGAGCAGTTCACCAGCGCGTTGTAGGCGATCTCGTTATCGGTACCCTCCACCAAGATCCCTTGCGCTCCATAGCTGACGTTACCGCTGCTAGCGTCGACCACCATGTGCAAGTCATGCACGTAGTTGTTGATGATCAAGTTCCACTGGCTGTCCACGCGGATGCCGATGCCCGTGTTCGAGACCTCCGTGTTCTGAACGGTCGAATGGTCGGCACTGGAGGCAATCAGCAGCCCGGCTTCATGAGCATCGCTCAAGACCAGGTCTTGCACGAGGGTGTATGGGGCGAGTACGATCAGAATGCGTGAGTCGGCGTTCGCATCCGGGTTATGCAAGACCGGGGCGGGCCCCGTGCCGTAAGCCTGCAGCGTGATGGGGTTTCCGGGCGCACCGGCTCCGTGCAAGACGAGGGGGGCCGAAGTGCCTCCGCTGCCGGTCCAACTCGAGCCGCGGGCCAGGTTGATCACGTCGCCGGCGGCGAACGTGTGGGCACTCACCGGGACGAGGCTGCGCCAGGCCGCTGCGGGCGTGTCGCCGGCATTGGAGTCCAGGCCCGCCACGCTGTTCACGTAGTAGGAGTGTCCGCGCGCGGCTGACGCACCGGGTCGGGCCGGGGGGCCGGCAGCCGGTGAATCGACAGAAGAAGACTCGGCAGTGGCCACCTGGGCAGCCTGAAGCTGAACAACGCTTTGGGCCGGCCGAACGGCGGCTATGCCGGGCCGCTGCCCCGATACTTCGGGCAGTCGCAGGACGACGGAGCTAAGTAAGAGCAGGGCCGAGACGGCGGCCGGCAGGATGTATGAACGGACTGAGTGCATTGGTGTGTCTCTAGCGAATTATTCACACCATTATGACAGCGTCCGCTCCGAATAAAAGTGCTCTCTGATACAGGTTCGAGGGGCGACGGCTGCGACTGGCATGCGCAGCCGTCGCCCCTCTGGGGTGGGAGCACGGCGGCGGGACTCGGGGGTCCGGCAGCCGCGCCGCCTCATTTGTGCACCAGGTGCACGCTGAGTCCCCGGCTACTTCTGATTTGTTTTGATCATCGGCAGGAAGGCCCGGCGGATCATTTGCCCGCTCGGCGCCGCGTGCAGGGATACGCCGTCGAGCCACACGCTCGCACTGCTGCCCGCCAGGTTGAAGCCGGCGAACACCACGTCGGATGGAGAGGAGGTGAAGATGTAGCTGAATCGCTGCCAACCGGTCGTGAGGTTGACGGTCTGGTCGCCATAGATCGTATAGGGGGTGCCCTCCTTTTGGACCACTGCCTGAAGGGTCCGATTGGCACTGGACCGGGCGTAGAAGACCAGCTCGTATTTCTTGCCGCCGGACACGTTGACGTTGTCTTGCCGGAACTGTATGTAGTGAGTGAAGTTGGGGTCGGTGCCGGTCAGGTTGCTCAGTCGGGCCGAGCTGCTTCCGACCATCTTGCTGCCGCTATCGACGGCCAGGCTGGCATTGCTGCCTGGATTGAGTTGGAGAATCCAGGGGCCGGTGCTGTTCTCAAATGAACCGTTCTGCAGCATTTCGCCAGACGTGGGCGGCGGGGCTGGAGTGGGCGTCGGAGGCGGTGGAGTGGGCCCGGGGGGTGGTTGCGCCGCGCCGCCGTACTCGTAGGCGCCGATATCCGGGCCGGCGCCGCTGGGCACGGCGCAGCCGTCGTAGTCGGTGCCGTAGAGCAGGGGGGAGGCCCCGGTGTTGATGGCGGGGCTGGCGGACTGGAGCTGATAATCGGCGCCGCCGAGGTTGGCGAACAGCGGGTCGACTTGCCGTTCGCCGGTGCCGAGGTTGAAGTTGAGCCGGCCGCCGCCGGTCAGGTTGAACAGGTTGTGGTCGTGCGTGAAGGCCGAGCTGCTGTCCATCAGGATCTGGTAGGCGCCGTAGAAGATGTTGTTGCGCATGACCAGGGCCGAGGCGCCGGACAGGCTGCCGCCGATCCAGAAGGCGCTGTAGGAGCCGGCGGTGTTGACGATCGTGTTGTTGGCGAACTGCAGGTTGGAGACGACGCTGGCGAAGCCGTCGGAGGCATGAATGACCTCGACCGGGCTGCTGCCCACGATCAGGTTGTAGGCGATCTTGACGTTGCGGGCCGAGCCCCCGCCGATCTCGTTGAAGGAGAGGGCGTTGAGGGAATAGTTGTGGTGGATCGAGGAGTTGTCGACGGTATTGTAGAACTCGACTGCGCTGCCATCACTGCCGTAGTCGCTGCTGGGGGCCTTGCAGTTGACGATGCGGTTGTAGGAGACCTCGTTGTTGGGACCCTTGACCAGCACCCCGCTCGCCCCATAGTCGTCATCCCCGCCGGGCGTGTTGACCACCATCGTCAGGTCGTGCAGGTAGTTGCGGGTGATCAGGTTGTACTGGCTGTCGGTCTGCACGCCCGCCCCCGAGGCGGTCACCTCGTTGTCCTGCACCACCACGTGGTCGGCGCCGGCCTGCAGCTTGATGCCCGCCTCGCGGGCCTCGCGCACCAGCAGGCCCTGCACGACCACCCACGAACCCTTGACCAGCACCCCTTGCGAGTAGCCGGTCGACGGGTTGCGGAGCAGCGGGGCCGCCCCCGAACCGTAAGGCTGGAGGGTGATCGGGCTGCCCGAGGCGCCGGACCCATTGATGGTCAGGGTGGCCGTATTGCCGCCACCCCCCGTCCAGCTCGAGCCGCGGGCCAGGTTGATGACGTCGCCTGCGCCGAAGCTGCGGCCGTTGACGGGTGCCAGGGTCTTCCAGGGGGACGAGGATGAGGTGCCGGAGTTGCCGTCGTTGCCACTGGCGCTGTTGACATAGTAATTGCTGCCGGTGGCAGAGGCGTGGCCGGGCGCGAGGCCGAACGGCGCCAGGACCAGGGCCAGCACGAAGGCCAGGGCCAGCCAGAAATCGCGCTGCTGACCAGACAGATATGTCTCTTTCATGGGAGAGCTCTCCTTTGCGTTTTTTGCATCGCGTGGGATGCGAGCCCGAGGTCACGAGTAAGTTCGCCGTTGGTGCCCACCGGGGCGGTTCCTGCCTTGAGCTGCGGCGGGCGCGTACCATCCGATCTCAGTGCCAGGCAGGTCAGAGCGAACCTGGCTCAGAGCCGTCCGAACATAGCGTGCTGGGGTTCATCCTTCCTCAAGAGGCCGCTTGCCGGACGAGCTGGCGATCATTCGGCGAAACGTAGAGTTTGGATGGGGGTTGCCTCACTTCGCGTGGCGGATGCCTGCCGGTCTTGCCCTGGCGACCCCGGCTGCCCGGTCAAGGGACGGTTGGGGACGCCGCGAGGGCTACCTGCAGGTTAGGGACTGGGGTGGGTTCACCTCCTATCCGAGGCAGCGCGCCGAAGCGGGGCGCGGAACTGCCGGATGCTCAAAAAGGCGCAAGACTGTGTGCGGGGACCGCGCTGCAGCATAATGTGCAGGACGCGGCGGCCACCAACTGAAGCTCGATAGGTACCTGAGATCCGGGAGTCGATGAACCGCTCAGCGAGAAATCAGTGTCTGAACGGTGGCGTAGGGACTGCCGCCCGGTAACGGAGCACATCCCGGGAACGAGGATGTGCGATGGATAACGTCGGCGAGCAGAATGCCTTGCTGCGCCGGATATCCGCTGCTGATCAGGGGTGAGACAGAACGCAGTCTCACCTTGGGCGGGAGCATAGCACCGGTGAGGGAATCGTGCAAGCTATCTCTAGTGGGTTTTGCCCGTGAAACAGGGCGCGGCTAATCACGAGAACTAATAAGACGTGATCGTTCTACTGATAGATCGTCGCCGGGCGGACTTCTGGGGTCTCCCAGGGCACCCGATCCTTGCGCTTGAGCTCGTCGCCGGCCCGCAACACGTCGACCCTGTGCTCTTCGGGACGGAGCACGCGGGGGTCCGCCAGGGCGCCAAAGCCCAGGCCGGCTTCCACGGTCCAGCGGACGCTCGTGTAATCGGAGTCGCTCATATGGTTCATATACCACCCAGCGACCGGCTTGTGAAGCGTAGAAGCCCTCATAAATAAGTGAGATTTATGCGTGTGAATTACGCGATCGAACATGCGTAGTAAGTACCGAGCCTCGAATCGCCGATGCCGGCCGGCGCATTCGATCAGCTGCTGTGTCATATTTGTGTTTTGCAGGATGCTGTGGTAGGATAGTGGGCAGATGAAAATTCCGTGGGCCGGTTGTAATCAGGTAGCACCCCATCCCTCTAGGCGCTTGCCTCCTGCTCCTTCTCGTGCAAACGGATCGATTCAATCACTCACCATTTTACAGGAGTTAGCATGAACAGTATGCAGGACAAGACGCTGGTGTGCAGCGATTGCGGCCAGGAGTTCACTTTCAGCGCCAGCGAGCAGGAGTTCTTCGCTCAGAAGGGTTTCACCCAACCGAGCCGCTGCCGGCTGTGCCGGGCGGCGCGCAAGGCCGCACGTGGTGGTGGCAGCTCGTCGTACGGCGAGAGCAGCGGCGGTGGCTATGGCGGTGGTTACAGCGAGCGGCAGATGTATCCGGCCGTTTGCGCGCAGTGTGGCAAGGACACCCAGGTGCCGTTCCAGCCGCGCGGTGACCGGCCGGTCTACTGCTCGGACTGCTACCGGGCGCAACAAGGCTCGGGAGGCGGCAGCTACGGTGGCGGTTCCGGCGGCCGCCGGCGCTCCTACTAGCCTCGACAAGTTAGCCGCTAATTGATAAGGACCAGGCAGAGAACGCGCCTCCTAGCGCGCTCTTTGCCTGGTCTTTGTGTGTGGGGGGACGATTGACTTCTGGCTATGGCTGTGCTAACCTCACGGGCTGTCGGCATTGCGCCTGAGGGTCAGGCGGATCTGGATTGTGAGGGTGGCTGTGGCTGAGATCAGAAGCGGTGTGTTCGGAGACCCGGCGGCGCGGGCGAACTATCGAGCCGAGTGGCTGGGAGACGTGCTGATCGAGCGCGTCGTTTGGGCTTTACCCGCCGAGCCCCACAGACTGGGAAACACGATCATTGTTGGCGAAGACTATGTCTGGTTCCGGTTCTGGTTAAGGCACGTAGGTGCGGTAGTTGAGCGCTACTTTGCGCCGGACGGAACGCAGGCGGGAACGCGCATACGTGTTTGCACCCTGCCGGTCTGTGACGGGGCCGGTTGTCGCGTCGAGGACCTGTTGCTCTTCCTCTGGCTGGCGCCCGACGGGCAAGTGACCGTCCACAATGAGGATGCCTTCGAGCAGGTGTCGCGCGAGGGCCAGTTAGCTGGCGAGCTGGTGCGATTTGCCGAGACGCAGGTGCGCCAGTTGACCGCAGCCGTCGCGCGCGGTAAATTTCCACCCTCCCTGATCCGCAATTGGCAGATCGACCCGCGACTGATTGGTGAAGATAAGCATCAGGCTTGATCGAGAGGCGGGCTGTGGGTGCGGTTCGTGACATCTTTCTGCTGCAGGTCCCGGGTTGGGCAGTCGCGTTGCGGACGGTGCTGGTCTATTTAGCTCTCCTGGTCGGGCTGCGGTTGGCCGGCAAACGCGAGATTGGCCAATTGACCGTCTTTGACCTCGTCGTGCTGCTGCTCATCTCGAATGCCGTGCAGAACGCGATGGTCGGGTCCGATTCGTCGCTGACGGGTGGCTTGATCGCTGCCGGTGTGCTGTTGCTCGGCAACAGGCTGGTGGCGCAGTTGCGTCTGCGCTCAACCCGGCTGCGGCGGCTGGTGGAAGGGACGCCGACACTTCTCGTGCTGCACGGGGAGGTGATTCCCGAGCATCTGCGCCGGGAAAGCCTGGACGAGGATACGCTCGAAGCGGCGCTACGCGAGCATGGGGTGGCGAATATCGGCGACGTCGAAATGGCGGTGCTGGAGACCGATGGGTCCATCAGCGTCGTCCCGGCGGGTGGTGAGACAAAACGCGTCAAACGATCGCTCAAGTACCTCAAGCGAGGCTGATTCGTGTAGTCATGACGCTATCCGGCCGGGCGGTTCAGGTCGACCGGGCAGGGGCGACGCCGTCTGCCACGGCGATCACCGCCAGGGCGAGGAAACCGAGCAGGTTGGCCCAGAAGCCCCAGCCGAGCGCAAGCGGGTGGTTGTAGACGGCCGCGATGGCCGGACGGACCAATAGAAAGCTGTTGACCGGCGCGAGGGCCGCTGTGAGGGCCAGAAGCGCGATCACGAACAGCACAAGACGTCGCGGCAAATGGCAGGTGAGGACGATGCCGGGGAGCATCAGGAGGCAGACCGCGATCGCGAGCACCTGCAGGCGGTATTCGGGGGTGCGCAAGTTGCCCGGACTCCAGGCGGGCGGCAGCATGGCCAGCGCGAGTGGAACGGCAGCCATTGCTAACAGAGCCCGAGCGACGGCCGGCAGGCTGCGACGGCCGGCCAGCAGGCCTGCGCTGACGCTGGCGGCGAACAGCGGCATGTAGAACAGCTCCCGGGTCAGCACGACTTGCCCTGAGATGAATCCGGGCAGGAACTTGACGTACTCGCCCAGATCCAGGCCGACGATCACCAGGCCGGCCGCGCGGTGTGGCACCCAGGGGCCAAAGTAGCCGGCCAGGCCGACCAGTCCGGCCAGCACCAGCAGAAGCCAGTGTGGGCGGCGGATGCGAGGCAGGCTGCGGTTGAATCGGGTGGTTGATTGCGGCATGAGCGGATTATAGCATTGCCTGCCGGTAAGCGGCCAGAAGAGCGGCGGCGGCGCTGGACCACGAGAAACGTCGGGCGCGCTTCAGGCCCGCGTCGACCAGGCCGGCGCGCAGGGCACCGTCGGTAAGCAAGGCCAGCAGGCCTTCGGCCAGGGCATCGACGTCGGTTGCGTCGACGAGCAAGGCTGCCTCGCCGACAGCCTCCGGCAGGCTCGAATTGCCGGCACAGATCACCGGGGTGCCGCAGGCCATGGCCTCGAGCGGGGGAATGCCAAAGCCCTCGTAGAGTGACGGGAAAGCGAAAACGTCCGCCAGGCTGTACAAGGCGGGCAGATCCTCGTCTGCGACGAAGCCAGGCAAGTGAATGCGCTCCGGCGCTGCCTGCCGGCGGGCTTCGGCGTAAATCCCCTCGTAGAGCCAGCCCGGGCCGCCCACGATGACCAGATCGTGAGGCAGCGTGACCCGGCGCTGCAGCTCGCCATAGGCACTGATCAGGGCTGGGAAGTTCTTGCGCGGCTCGAGTGTGCCAAGCCCAAGGATGAAGTGTTCCGGCAAGCCGTAACGCGTGCGCACGCGCGCCAGGCAGGTGGGATCGCGCACGGGCTCAAAGCGAGCCTCGATGCCAGCCGAGACGACGCTGATCTTTTCGGCCGGTACGCCGAGCAGCCGGTTGAGATCGTTCGCCGTGCTGGCAGAGTCGGCCAGCACGCGCTGGGCCCGCCGGACGGCGCGGGGCACCGAGCGCTCCAGAAAGGTGCGCAGGCGCGGGTCGGCGCATTCGGGCACAGTGAGGTACGATAGGTCATGAACGGTGACCACAGCGCGCGCTGCGGCCAGTGGCGGCAGTGTGAAGTCCGGCGAATGAAACAGATCCGCCGGACCGGCGAGCCACTCGGCGGGCAGCGGCAGATGCAGGCGGTGCCAGGCGATGCCCAGGTGTCGGGCCTGAAAGGGGACCACGCGGAAGCGGAAATTTGAGGGCCAGGCGCCCGTCGCGCGGGCGGCGGCTGCGCTGCCAGCCGCCGCCCGCCCGGCACAGAAGAGGGTGTACTCGTTCTCACGATCGAGCGCGGCCAGGGCGCCGATCAGGCCGCGGGTGTAGCGGCCGATGCCGGCGCTCTGGCGCAATGCGGGAGTGTAGTCGATCGTGATGCGCACGGGATCACTGGATGCCTTTGTAGGTCCAGAATCGGTTGACGAAGAAGTTCCAGAACAGCACGACGCCGATGGCGAAGGCTTTGGCCAGGTTGTAGCCCCACGGCTCGGCGATGATGCCCGACAGCAGTCTATCGAGGCTCAGCAGAAGGGCGGTATTGATGGCCAGGCCGACGACGTTGACCAGAGCGAACTGGCCGAGTTGTGCGCCGAGGTGGCGTTGGCGGCTCTCGGGAAAAGTCCAGAGCCGGTTCCAGGTGAAGTTGCTCAAGACGGCGGTGCTGAAGGAGATCGCGTTCGCCCAGCCGAGCGGGAGACCGGCCTTCAAGTGCATCAGGTTGAGCACGCTGAAGTCGATCAGCATGCCGAGCACGCCGACGGCGGCGAATTTCAGGAAGCGCTCGCACTCCTTCGGGCGGCGCGCCAGTGGGCTGGCATTGATGATCGGCAGGCCAAGCAGAAACAGCACGAAGGGCGAAGCCGCGGCGGGCTGCTGGGGTGTGGCCGGATAGTATCTAGAATGCTGCATAGTTTTCGGTTGCCTTACCTCGGTTTCTGTAAGTCTGTTTCTCTTTCAGAGCCCGCGCCACGTCCAGGCGCGGTTGGCGCCGAAGTTCCAGAACAAGGCTACCCCGCTGGCAGTGGCCTTGGCCAGGTTATAACCCCAGCCAGACGCAAAGAAATGGCTCCAGATCAGCATATGGCTCCCCAGGAAGGTGAGAAGGTTGATCCCGAGCCCAATCAGGTTGACCAGGAAGAACTGGGCAAGCTGGGTCGTCAATGGCCGCAAGCGACTTTCCGGAAAGGTCCACAGCCTGTTCCAGACAAATGTGTTGCTCACGGCGGCCGTGAACGAACAGGTGTTGGCCGCCCAGGCCGGCAGCCCGAAGCGGAACATGAGCAAGTTAAGCACTGCGAAGTCGATGGCGAAACCCGTCAGTCCCACGACGGCGAATTTGCCAAGGCGACGCAGCTCACGGGCGGCGCCAGGCGTGCGCACGGCGCCGAGCATGGCGCCTGCCAGGGCACTCAAGCGAGTCATGCCGCTCCCGGCTTTGCTGCCAACGCAGCCAGCAACAGCCCCAATTGCAGTTGCATGTGCGCGACGAACAGGTTATCAAAGATGTTGTGAACCGTGCAGTAAGTCAATGTACCTAATACCCCGACCGCCAGGGCCGGGAGGTAGGCGTCCCACGCGCCGGGCAGGTGGTCCGCCGGCCCGCCGGCCAGAGCGTTACCCCTTGTAGGGCGGCGCCATGCAATACGCGCCGCCAGCCAGGCAGCGGAGAGCCAGAGCGCGGCGAACGCCGCCAGGCCCAGGCTGCCGGTCTCGGCCAGGAAATTGAGATAGACGTTGTGGGCGTGGCCGAGCGGGTCGTACCAGTGCGGCTGCGCGTAGATTGGATAGGCGGCGGCGTAATTGCCGATGCCGACGCCCAGCCAGGGGTGATCGTCGAACATGCGCTCGGCCGCTTGCCAGTGAGCCAGCCGCTCCAGCACGGCGAAATTGTCATCGGTGATTTCGATATGGGCCGGGTCCAAGTCCGAGGTCAGCCCACCCAGGTCGCCCAAGCGATTTACGATCGAGCGGGGCACCCAACTCGTACCGAAAAGGTCGACGGCGAAGAGCACCAGCAGCACCCCGGCGAGCGTCAGGGCAGCAGTGCGCCGGCTGCGCAGGGCGACCACGACCAAGAGGGCTGCGCCGAGGCCGAGCCAGGCGCCGCGCGACCAGCTCATGCCGATGCCGGCTGCCAGGAAGAGGGCAACCGCGCCTGCGGCCAGGCCGATGACCAGGTCGGAGGAGCGGCGATCTTGGTGCGGCCCCGCTGGTCGTCCTCGCCACCAGCGCCCCAGGCCGCCCAGGGCGAGGCTGGCGGCCACCGGCGCCAGGTAACCCAGGTAGCCGGCATACGGATTTGGCTGGCCGAAGGTCCCATAGGCGCGCATGAAGCGCCCGTTGAGGATGAACGCCTCCGGGCCCACCTGGCGGATGAACTGATAGGCGCCCAGGGCGACCTCGGCCAGTCCGGCGGCGAAGAGGGCGCCGATCACCCACCAGCGCGCGCGGCCAGCGAGAGCCTGGGCGGCCAGGAGAAAAACGCAGGCGAATTCGGCCCACTTGAGCCACTCTGGTAGGCCATCGCGCCAGGAGACTGCCTGGGTCAGGCTGAGCGCCATGATCCAGAGCAGGCACAGGATGGGGGTAGTCAGCCGGGGCCAACGGACCAGGATCCGCCGGCCCGCAACGCTGCGCGCCAGCCAGCCCAGCAGCGCCAACAAGACCAGCAGGTCGACCATGTTGGCGCCCGAAAATGACGGACCAAGATCGCCGAATGGGAGCGCGAGGGCCAGCACGACCAGAGCGGCCACCGGCCGGACCGCGACCAACAGCAGGAGCGCAGCGCCGGCGAGTACGACGGCGCCCCAGCCCAAGGGGGCGAGTGCCAGGAACGCGGCCAGTGCGGCCAGGCAAGCCAGCCAGGCCAAGAGCGAAGGCCACGAACGCTGATCGGGTCCAGCGGAAGGGGTGAAGAGCGGCCGGTGCTGGCGCGGCCAGAACGACGACGCAGCCGTGATGAGGTGAATAGCTCCTCCCAAGCCCAAGCTCAACCCGCCGGGCCTGTGAAACCCGCCCGACGGGCGCCTGCTGCCACGCGCATCATACGGCAAAGGAATTCCTTTGTCAATTGACGCCCGTACCCCCTATGGTATACTGTTACATGTCTGCCCGGATGCTCGCGAGTAGCGAGTTGCTGATACCTGGAATGAAGGGGGAAGAGCGCAGATGGCGAGGCCAGTCCAATCAAGCAAGAGGGGCGTTGTGCATCCGGCCGGTAAGCCGCGCGCGGCCAGGAAGCGGAATGACAGTCAATGGTTGCTGTTTGCCCTAGTGGGGGCAGCAGTTGTGATCGTGGTGGGCCTGATCCTGCTGAACTCGCGGGCACTGAATCAGACGCCGGTGGCTTCGGGCCAGATCAGCCAGGGGCTATCGTGGGGCCCGGCAGACGCGCCGGTGAAGATCCTGGAGTTCTCTAATTTCGGCTGCAGTCATTGCAAGGATTTCGCCGAGGTGGACGGCAAGCGCCTGCGTGAGGAGTACGAGGCCGGCGGCAAGGTGCGTTTCGATTTCATGCCTTTCAGCCTCGGGAGTGCTGAGCCAGACGCGGCGGCGAACGCGGCGGTCTGTGCGGCCGACCAGGGGCGTTTTTGGGATTACCACGACTTGCTTTTCGCCCGCCAACTTGTGAGCGCCGACGCGTTCAGCGCGGCCTCGCTCAAGCAGTACGGCCAACAACTGGGGCTGGACGCTGCCAAGTTCAACCCTTGCGTGGACAGCGGGGCGCATGCGGACGTGGTGCACCAGGCGTCGCAGGAAGGGACCAGCATGGGGGTCAACGCGACGCCGACGATCTTTGTCAACAACGCTCGGCTGGTTGGGGCGGTGCCCTACGAAGAGCTAAAGGCGAAGATCGACACGGCCTTGGCGAACGTGGCGAGCCAGTAAGCGGGGCGCCGGACGCCACGCACGACGGGGGTCGGCAGCGCAGGTTGCCGGCCCTTTTTCATGCGGTCGCCCGAGCGGCCGCTTGCTTCGTGTAGTCATATCGCTATGCACCCAGACCAGTGAAGGTGCTAAAACAACAGAGGTGACTACACGAAGCAAGCGGCCGCCGCCGGGCAGGAGATGGGGAGCCGGGGGGAAGGGGTGCGCCGAGGGCCCTGGGAGCGGGAAGAACAGCCCCATGCTCCAGAAGGGACCGGGCGCCAGTCGTGAGAAACAAGCGTAGGGCGGGCCTGCGTGGGGCAGGCACGTTTCGAGCGGCAAAGACGACGCCCGGTGCTCCAGAAGGGACCGGGCGCCAGCCGTCGCGAGAAACCCGGGCAGGGTAGGGCAGGGTTCAGCCCGGCAGGTACTGGTCGAGCAGCAGGGCAAGGCGCGCGCGCGTCGCCGGCGGTATCATTGCCGGGCTGGTCATGATGGCGTCCCGAAGGGCGCCGGCGTGCGGCGACGGGGGAGCGTCCTTCAAGGCCTGCACGACGTTGACCAGCGCGGCTTTGGCGGCGCTGGCGTTGGCCAGTAACTGGCGAACCACCATGTCGACGCTCACCGGCGCCTCGCTCTCGTGCCAACAGTCATAGTCGGTGACGTGCGCCATCGTGGCATAGCTCATGCCCGCCTCCCGGGCCAGGAAAACCTCGGGCACCGCCGTCATGCCCACGATGGCCATGCCGAGCTGCTTGAAGATCAGGCTCTCGGCCTTCGTACTGAAGCGCGGCCCCTGGATGGTGACGAGAACGCCACCCCGGTGGACGGTGCTGCCGGTGTCCGCGAGGGCGCCGGCCAGAATCCCGCTGAGGAACGTGCAGAAAGGCTCGGCAGCCGAGATATGGACGACCAGTCCACCGGTGCCGCTGGCGGGATCGTCGAAAAAACTCGGGCCACGGTCCCAGGTACGATCGTAGACCTGATCAGGGATGACGATGTCGCCCGGCCGGAATTGTTCCTGCAGGCTCCCACAGGCACTTATCGAGATCAGGTACTCGACGCCCAGCATTTTGAAGCCGAGGATATTGGCTCGGCTGTTGAGCCGTGCCGGGCTGATGCGATGGCCGCGGCCATGACGGGGCAAGAAGGCCACCGGCTGACCCTCGATCTTGCCCACGATGTAGGCATCGGAGGGCGACCCAAACGGAGTATCCAGAGTAACTTCCCGCACGTCCGTAAGTTGATCCATGTCATAGACGCCGCTGCCGCCAATGACCCCGATCCGGACGGCCCCTCCGCCGGCGGGCGCGATAGTCGATTGCTCCACAGAGACGCTCCTGTGAGTGGGGTGGTGGGCCGGCCGGGGTCACCCGCGACCAGGGCCGGGCACCTCAGCCGAGTGCATACTTGGGCTACCAAGGGAGCCCCGGACAGGTGTCGACGTCGGCATCAACGCCGAGGCGCTTCACCATACGGACGCGATCCCAGGGCTCGTCGAGAATGCCGGTGTGGATGGCCCAGGCGCGCCCGCGTACGGTATCAGCCAGGGCAGGCATGCGGAAAGGCGAAGAACCGTCCAACCGGGCACGCAAGTCGCCGCCGGGCGCGAAGCCGCGATCGATCCGTTCCATCCGAGCGTGACCCTGAATATATGTGCAGCCAACCCGCTCGAACAGCACCGCAGTGTGGTAGAACAGCGGCTGGCAGATGTACTCACGCTGGTTGATCGAGGACATGAACGTCTCGAGACGGGCGGTCACGTTCGAGAAGACGCCCAGGCCGCGGCGGATCTGGCCGGGAGCCAGGCCGGCCAGCAACGCGGCCTCTTCGGCCGGCACATTGCGGCGCACGACGCCGCGCAGGTTGGATTCGCCGCTCGGGATTGTGTCGACGTCGAAACGTGGGCCGCGTGGGTCCTGCAAGGCGAGCCAGACGACCTCGATCTGGTTGAACTGCGTATCGGCCAGTTCCAACTCGATCATCGGGTCAAGCGCGTCGCCAGAATGAAAGAGCTCGAAACGAATCCCTCGCTGGCCCTCTCCGTAGGTTACACGCACGACCGGCCGGTCCTGCGCATCCGTCATCGTGATCGGATCAATGCCGAACTGGACCAACACTTCAGTTGGCAGCAAGATCCTGAAAACCATACGGCGCCACTTCGTCTCCCAGTTGATGATCTCGTGGAGAGAGATCGGGCGCAGCGCCTCCTGGGCAGCATCGTCGTGGCCCCGTCCGTTACCGGGCGACCAGTCGGGAGTGGCCCAGACCGTTCGTGCTGACGGCACCGCTTGCATCCTCGACATCAGAAACCAAATTCCGGGTCGAGGCCCGCTTCATCTAGCAAATCCGCCAGGCACAGGGCCAGCCAGGGCTGGGCCACGCCATTGCTGGCCATGACACCGTATTGGCGCTTGACCTCTCGTTGGTTATAACGCAGCGGCCGGTTCCAGCAATCACTCATGACGCCGCCCGCTTCGCGAACGATAATGTCCGGCGCACAGGTGTCCCACTCTTTGGTGCCACCCGACGGATGGAGATAGAAGTCAACCTGCCCACGTGCGAGCAAGCCGATCTTGAGCCCCAGGCTGCCGACGACGCGCTCTTTCTGTACGCCCAGGCCGCGGAGCAGATCGTCCAGGATCGGGGGGCGATGTGAGCGACTGACGACGGGACGCAGTTGGGCGGGCTCGCTCTCGGTCGACACGTGCAGCTCCTGGCGCTCGCCAAACTCTTCGACAAATGCGCCGCCGCCGAGGGCAGCCGCATACAAGACGTCCTCGACCGGCTGGTAGATGACGCCGACGACAGGACGCCCATCCGAGACCAGACCGATCATAATACAGAACTGCCCGTTGCGAGCGATGAACTCGACCGTGCCGTCCAGCGGATCGACAACCCAGACCCGGCGCTTGTCCAGGCGAGCAAGATTATCCCTGGACTCCTCGGCCAGGATGCCGTCGCCGGGGAAGGCGGAGGCGATCTGTTTGACGAGGTATGCGTTGGCGGCGCGGTCCGCCTCGGTCACCGGGTCTGCCGAATCCTTCCATTTGACGGTGGTTGGCACCTGGTAAAACGTCTCTATGATCTGCCCGGCCTCGCGCGCAAGGCGGACGGCCGCGGTTAGCTCGCGGTCATAGCCGGTCGGCAGATCATTCGCTGATTCCGAAATGCTGCTAGCGGTCACGATCATGCCCCTCACTAGGCGATACGAGTCAAGATGTCGGATCGGGGGTCCGCACAGGCAGGCCTGGCCGGCCAGGAGATGAGCCGGCCGGCCAGAGAGCGTTCAGTTTCGCGATGATAGCACAGTCGATGGCGGGACGCAAAGACCGGGCGAAGGGGGCGCCGGCCGGCGCGAGGGAGTCAGCCCTGCCTGTCAGGCCGGGTGTCCCTCTTCCTGGTATTGAGCGAACAACTGCCCCCAGCCGGTGGTCGCACGCCAGCGCTCGTAGACATGTTTCTCTTTGAGCGGCCAGTGGACATAATCATGCTCGACCTCGGACACGAGGGTCGGGAGGGCCACGAGGGGGGTGTGGAAGACCAGGCGCTGGAGGAACTTGAGCGGGCCAAACCAGCCCAGCCAGGCAAGAAACAGGTGGAAGCTTCTGCCGACCTCGAAATGCCAGTTCTCGCCGGACACGTCGTCGCCGACCAGCTCGATCTCCCGCACATCCCCACAGCCCAGCCCGTGCTCGTGCGCCAGGCGGATGTAGGGGATGCTCAACGGGTCGAAGCCCATCAGCTTGGCAGAAACGGCGTCGATCGCCACCTGATCGGCTGAAGCCAGGATCACGTTCTTGATCTCCGGCTTGACGATGCGCGGGCCGGGTCCATTGCCGGCAGTGGTGCCGTCCATGAAGGCGAAAATGCCGGGATGGATCTCCTGCTGGATGGCCAGCAAGTCGACGAGGGTCTCGTGGATCCAGGTGTGCGTGTAGTGACGATGGTGGTTGAGCAGCCCGCCGAACGCGTTCTTCATCGCGCCCGTGGTCTGGGTATAGATGTGGCACTTGACCGTTGGCAGATGGACGATGTTCTTGCCGCAGAAGTAATCGGGGATGCGGATACCTTCGGGAAAGATGCGATCCAGGGCCAGCATCCTGGCCTGTGGCCGGTACTGGACCCACTGCATATCTGCCTCGCGAAAATTGTAAAGCACGGGGATGCCATAATGGCGGCAGATGGGCAGGTAACCGTTCAGATCCTCGCCCTTGAAGGCATTGGTGACGACCGTCTTGTTCTGCACGCAAACCAGGTCGGCGAAGCCCGCGCCCCGCAGCGCGCGTATGCTCCCCTCGAGCTGCCAGGGAGTACTGTTGGCGCCGGGCATGGGATAGTGCCAGGAAATGTTATCCTTGAGAATGGTGGTCGCCCCCGGCTCGAGGGCCATGGGTCCGCCGGCCAGAGCGAACAGCCTGGCGTGGTCTTCGACGACTGTTTCAGGCTGCGTGCGCAGCACGGCGACCTTCGATCTTGAGGCCATACTTCCTTTCCTTCCGCCCCGTGCGCGGCGAAGCCGGCCGGCCCTGCGGACGGCGTAGCGTACCGCCCGTGCATCAGATCGTCGCGCTCAGAAGGGCCTGCGCGCGATGCCTGCCAGGTAACCGTAGCGGGCCTTGAACTCGTTCAGTGAGAGGTCGGTCTGAAGCGCCATTTTGGCGAGCAGCACGCTGCTGCCGGCATGCTCGGGCTTAAGGCAAATCATGAACTTATAGGCCGAGTCAGAAACGAACTACGAAGAGGGGGCCACCCGGAACGAGCGGCCCCCTTTCGCTTGGGACACCAGTGGAGATGCCGGGAATCGAACCCGGGTCCGAAACAAACGACCGAGAGCATCTACAAGCTTAGTTACTGATTTGATTTCGCCAAGACGGTCCAGCAGTAACCACCGTCCACTAGTCTGGCTAGCCGATAGTCTTTGGCCCGGATATCGGCGTAACCGGACCGCACCTTACGGTTTATGACGATGCACCCCGTCGCCGCCAGGATCCAGCGGAGGCATCGCCGTCACTTGCGTGACGGTTTTGTTCGCTCAGGTACCCTTACGCGGCGAGCGCGAAAGCGCTTTGGCGAGGGGCGCCGAAGACGAACGAAGCACCAGTGTTGGCACTTGATTGTTTGCTCCGGATTTACGAGGAGAGAGCACCTCGACCTGCAGCTCACGACCCATTTGCCCCGTCGAGACCATTCATCCCCAGGGCACACATAGTATAGCACAGATCAGGCAAGGCTGCAAACGCCAAACGGCCGGCGGGCGCATCTCAGGATGGGGGCGAGTTGTAGACCTGTTGCCAGACATCGGCGAAGCGCCCGCTGAGGATCGCCGTGCGAATTGGGACGAGATGTTCAGCGCCAGCCCGGCTCCAGCGCATGCCTGGGCCGCAAAGTCGGGCCTGGTACTGCTTGGCCCCCCCTTCGACCATGCCGGAGCCGATCACGTACTCCTCCTCGCGCATCTCCAGGTAATTCATGCGGTGCTGATGCTCGCGGAAGTAACCGGCCTCGCGGCGCAAGCCGTCGGCGACATTGGGCAAATCATTGGCCGCCTGCTCCAATTCACAGGCGATGCGTTCGGCCTGGCCCTGGTAGAGGGCGGTTTCTCGGCTGTTGAACCAGAGCTGAAAGGCCGCTGTGCCTTCGCCCTTGAACAACTTGGCGGCAGCGGCCAGGTGCTGGTTGGCATGATACCAGTCCACCAACTGGCGGCTGCGACCGAAATGCAGATCGGCCTGATTCCAGATCCAAGCTGCGCCATCGGCCACCACTTGCGTATCCTGCGCCTGCTCCCAGCCCCGCCGCCTCGCCTCGGCAAAGACCATTTCGCCAAAAACTTCCGGCCCACCCAGGTGCGCAGCGTAGCTGTTGTGGACGGCATGCGCCATTTGCACCGGTTCGCGGGTATGCTCGTCCTTGCCCAATCGCACCTCGATATCGAAGGTAGCCCCAACCTTGAGTTCTTTCCAGCCTTCCTGGCGGATGTGCACCATCATCCCATCCATCGCCACACCCATGCGTCGATCTGGCTCAACTTCACGGCTGGGTGGCTGCCATTTCTCAGGCAGTGCGTTCGCTTTCGCCCGCTCGGCTTCCTCCAATGCCTTAAATTGTGTGCCCCACACGTCGCTGCGCCGCCAAATGCTACAGCGCGAGATGTTGACCTGCCCGATTTCCTGCAAGATCTTCTCGGCCTGCGCAAAAGGCACCAGCCCGCTCAACCAGACTGCCTGCCGGGCAATGCCCTCGCTCCAGCCCACGTCTGGCTGCTCAAGTTGTCTATTTGAGGTTCGGGAAAATGCTCCGCTTTGAGCAATTACAGTGGTAGTGTGCCCGCTCAAGCCAATGTCTTGGCCAGGCTCTCGTCCCCTCCGCGTATCCGCTACCGCAGCCTAACGGTTTATGACGCTGCATCCGATCCTCAATCGCCACCACCGCCATCCGCTCAGCTTATCTGGCGTCGCACCTTTAGCACCGCCGCCTCGATCTGGCTTAGGTTAGGCTTCTGTGCCTGCTCCTCCCAGTCGAGAAACTCGTCGATCATCGCCTCTGCCGCTTTCACCAATTCTGCTCGCTTCTGCTCTCCGTGTATCGCATGGGGCAACTTCTCCATTTCAAGCTATCCCCAGCATAACACGCTTTGGCTACTCCCGTGCCCAAGCGTCCCATTCTGCCCCTATCTTTGGCCTTCGTCTTCGCCGCCCCCTGGCTTCACCCCTGGCTGCCCCCAAGCTTGAGATGCGCCCACGGCCGGCGCACTAGTCGTAGTCCTGTTCTTTGACGGTCCGCCTCAGTTCGCGGTCCATGTCCCGTTCGGCGACTGCGTCGCGCTTGTCATAGAGGCGCTTGCCGCGCACGAGGGCGATCTCGACCTTGGCGCGGCCCTGCTTGAGATACATGCGCAGTGGCACGATCGTCCAGCCACGCTCTGAGACCTTGGAGAGCAGCTTGCGGATCTCCTGCTTGTGCAGCAGCAGGCGGCGCTCTCGGCGCGGCTCGTGGTTCTCGCGGTTGCCAAAGTCATAGGGCGAGATGTGCACGTTGAGCAGCCAGGCATCACCATTCTTGATCTGGACAAAACCGTCTCGCAGGTTAACGCGGTGGCCGCGCACCGACTTGATCTCAGTGCCGGTGAGAGCTATGCCTGCCTCAAACGTGTCTTCGACGAAGTAATCGTGCAGCGCCTTGCGATTGGTAGCCACCGAAATGACTTCGTCAGCAGCGGGACGTGGCAAAGGTACCTCCAGGGGCGAGCGAAGTCGCCACCACAGGTTACAGCTAGGAACCGGGCGAGAGCATCCGCGCAGCCAACAAATACCTGACGGCCTCGTCGAGCTGCGGGTCGCGCCCTGCCTGGACGTCTTCTTTCGTCTGCGGGATGAGGATGTCGGGCGAGAGACCGGCCCCGTCAATGCCGCGCTCCTTCGGCGTGAACCAATGTGCGACGGTGATGCGCAGTTGCGAGCCGTCGCTCAGCGCGTTGATCAACTGCACGGAGCCCTTGCCATAGGTCTTCTCGCCAATCAGGGTGCCTGCGCCGGCGTCCTGAACAGCCCCGGCCACGATTTCAGAGGCCGATGCGCTGCCGCCGTCCACCAACACCACCAGCGCGCTATCGCCGAGAAGGGCGTCGCCCTCACGCTGGTAAGCGCGCTGCGTGCCGTCCTTGAAGCGCTCGAGCACGATGTTGTCACCCGGCAGTCGGCCGGCCGGCACAAAGTAGCTGCCAATCCGCACTGCGGCGTCCAGGTAGCCACCCGGATTGCCGCGCAGATCCAGGATCACGCCCGCCGGCCGGCCAGGCACCGCCTCGAGCAGGGCATCGGCCAGGCGGGCAGGCGCGGTGCTCGTAAACTCGCTTAGCGCGAGGTAGGCGATGCGGCCGCCGGCCAGGCTCCGCGTCTGGACCACGGGGATTTCGATGCGCGCCCGCGTGATGACGAGGTCGAAGGGCGCTTCGCTGCCACGGCGGACGGTCAGAGTCACCCGGGAACCGTGCGGGCCGCGGATCAGGGCAGTGCCTTCCGTCAGGCTCAGGTGAGTGACGTCCTTGCCATTCACAGAGGTCACTACGTCACCCACCAGCAGCCCGGCCTGCTGGGCGGGCTGCCCGGCGAACAAATAGCTGATCAGCACCCCGCCGTCCTCGGCTAGCTCCACGCGGCAACCAATACCCTCGAAGCGCCCCTCGATATCGGCGTTGGCGAGGGCGGCGCCGGCCGGGTCCATGAAGGCCGTATGCGGATCACCCAGCCGGTCGATCACGCCACGGATGGCGTCGTAAGTGACCGCCTCGCCCTGCGGCAGATCGCCATAAAACTGCTTCTGCAGCAAGGAATAGGCCTCGTGGAAGAACTCCAGGTCGAGCGGTGGCGGCGCAGCGTTGGCTTCGTCGAGGATCTGGCCGGCTCCCGTCACGGCAGACGCTTGTTCCGCCCGGGCGGGCCCAACCGCCAAGCCCGACGGGCGACGCGCACCGACGCTGACGCCGAGCCCAAACGAAGCCAGCGTCAAGAAGAAGACGACGAGCGCGAGCGCGAGAAAACGAGCACGCGAGGCGGAGAGGCAAAGTCTCATGTTCCGGCCATTCAACACTCCCAGATCCAAGGGCTTGCTCAGCGACCCTCAAGCAACCAGGACTGAGCCCGCGCCAGTTGCGGATCGCGACCGTTGGCCCGATCGTCGGCCGAAGCGCTCACCTGCACGTCAGGCTGTAGGCCGACCTTGTCGATCGCGTGGCGGTCAGGCGTCAGCCAGCGAGCGACCGTGACGTGCAGTGACGAACCGTCAGCGAGCTCGTGCACACGCTGGACGGAGCCCTTGCCGTAGGTCTTCTCGCCGATCAGGGTCGCCCGGCCCTGGTCACGCAGCGCGCCGGCGATGATCTCAGAGGCGCTGGCGGTCCCGCCGTCGACCAGCAGCGCGAGTGGCCAGGCCTGAGCGGCGCTCTGGACCGACTTGACCGGGTAGAACTTCTCCTGTCCGCCGTGCTGCTGCTCGCGCAGCACCACACCATCCTTAAGAAACTGGCTACTGATATCCACTGCAGAATCGACCAGGCCCCCGCCGTTGCCGCGCAGATCGACTACCAGCCGGTCCACGCCCTTGCCCGCGAGCTCGGCAATGCCGGTCTTCAGCTCGCCTGCTGTCCCTTCGCCGATGATGCTGATCCTGATGTAACCAACGTGCCCGGCCTCATCGAGCACGCGCCATTCGACGCTCGGTATGTCGATGCGCGCCCGGACGATGCGGACGTCCAGCGTTCCATCACGCCCGGCCCGTCTCAGGGTGAGCGTCACCGGGCTGCCCTCGTCGCCACGCACCAGTGCGACCACCTGGTCGACGGTCATCTCCTTGGTAACGGTCTTGCCGTCGACCGCGACCAGCACGTCGCCGTCCTGAATGCCGGCCCTGGCAGCTGGCTGGTCCCGGATCACCGTCAGCACCAGGTCGCCGGCATCGTTGCGGCCCATACCGGCACCAATGCCGCCGAAGTGGCCGGCCAACTCATCGCGCTCGATGGTGCGCGGGGCAGGCTCGACGAAGACGGTGAACGGGTCCTTGTAGCTCTCCACCAGCCCATGCGCCGCGCCGTAGGCCTGGGCCTGTGCGGACGGCGCGTTGCCGAGGAACTCCGTCTCGAGCAGGTTCTGCACGTCATAGACCACGCTGAAGGCAGGATCAGCGGCACGCGCGGTCTGGTGATCGCCGAGCAGGTAACCGCCGACGAAGACCAGTCCAAGCAAAAGCACTGCGCCGAAGCTCAGCGCAAAAGGGCGAAGGAAGCGCATACAGCTACCCCAGAGGTTGACATAGTGTCAGGGGCCAGCGGTCCCGACAAGGAATCATTGTACCATGTGGGGCATGATTGGGGAAACAAGGCGCCAAGGTTGGCACGTGTGGGCGTGGCAAAACCGGGGGCTGAAGCCGGCGCGAAGGCCTGCGGCGCTCGACCGCTGCCGGGCCGGCCGCTACACGCCATCCTGCACGAAGGGCAGCACCAGGTTGACCAACAGGCGCACGAGCTCCTGGCGCACGTTGTCGAGGTGGCTGCGCATCAGGCTCTCGGCGGTCTCGCCGTCACCGGCGAGGATGCTGGCGATGATCGCCTGGTGTTCGACGCTCGAACGCTGCATGCGTCCTTCGATGGCCACGAAACCGATCCGGATGCGGTGCCATTGATCGTTGAGGTTTTGGACGATACGCGCCGCGCGATCGTTCGCCGCCATCTGGAAGATGGTATCGTGGAGATCGGTGTCGGCCTTGTGCCAGGCATCGGCTGCGCCGGCCTGATTGGCCGCAAGCATGCGCTGCAGCGCCTCTTGCAGGGCTGACCGCAGCTTCTCGTCACGGCAGCGCGTCGCCTGGCGGGCAACCATTCCCTCGAGGGCTTCCTTGATGTCAAATATCTGCTCGATGTCCTGTAGTGAAAGGGTATAGACCCGCCAGCCGCGGCGCGCCTGGTTCACGAGCAGCCCTTCATTTTCCAGGCGATAGAAGGCCTCACGCACGGGCGTACGGCTGACGTTCAGATCTGTCGCCACCTGCGAGTCAGTGAGGTAGGCGCCGGGCTTCAGTTCGAGCCGCATGATACGCGACTTAACATAATCATAGGCCAATTGCTGATAAGTACTTGCCGGTTCGGCTGCTACAGTTCCGGCAACCCGGAGTTCACTGACTGAATCCATGAGACCTCGCCTTACTCTTCCTCGGGGATCAGAACCACCGCCTTGAATCCACCCGGAGCCAGTTTGTTGATAGGATAGTAGCACATTTCTGTGTAACAGTCAAGCGATTTGTGTATACAAGGTATTGACTTCTCGTATACAAGGTGCTATAATCTCGCCTGTGGCAGATAGCACTCCTGCGACGGGCTACTCCACTGCTCGCAGCCATTCGCAAGTTGACCAGTTGTCCAAGGACACAACACCGGGCGCCACGACGTGCCCGGGGAGGAGGTGCCTGGAATCCCACTTCCAGCACATAGGCGTTCGCATCGTCGCATTCCCATCCTCAGTGTTCAGGGAGAGAGGAGGACACCATGTCCAAAGGTCAAGCACGTGTGCCTGTCGCTCTGTTCGCGATCCTTGCAGTCGTCCTGACGTCTTGTGCGGTTCCCGCCGCACCTGCGCCCGCCGCTCAGCCCGTCGAAAGAGTGGTCACCCAGGTCGTCACCCAAGAGGTGGAGAAGGTGGTGACGCAGGTGGTCGAGAAGACAGTCGTCGTCGACAAGCCTGTCACGCCAACCCCCGCGCCGACTCCCGAGGGCGCCAAGACGGTGATCAACTTCTGGAGCATGTGGTCTACCCAACCACTGAACCAGCAGTTCGTTAACACAGTCACCGCAGACTACATGAAAGCGCATCCAGACGTACAAATCAACGTCAGCTTCTGGGAAAAAGCATCGCTGGACCAGGCCCTACAGGCCGCGTTGAAGGCGGGAGAGGGCGCCCCGGACATCGCGGGCGACACTAACTCTGTCTTGTTCGCGAAGGCCGGATGGCTGTTGGACCTGGACGGGGCGCTGCCCGCCGATGCCTTCAAGCCCGGCATCCTCGACGCAGTCACCCTGACTGATCCACAAGGCATCTACGGCTATCCGATCGGCATTCAGCTGCTATACCTGCTCTACAACCCACAGATCTTTGAGAAGCTGGGCATCCAGGTACCGGCCAACTACCAGTTCACGCAAGACGAGTTCGTGGACGTGGTGAAGAAGTGCAGCGCGGCCGGTTATGCGGGGGTGGCGAATGCGGTCGGCGATCGCAATTATCCGGCCATCTACCCGATCTGGGGGGCGCTCACGCAACTGGTGGGGGTCGAACAGGAATCCAAGATCAACAACGGACTGGCCAGTTGGGATACTCCCGAGACCCGGCAGGTGCTGGAGTGGATGGTGCAGCTGCGCGATGCCGGCATGTGGCCCAAGAGCTTCGCCACCATGGGCATCGATGCTTTCCACGTCTACTTCCACACCCAGCAAAAGGCCTGCATGATGTACATCGGCAGCTTCTATCCCGCCCGGGCTTTCAAGCCGATCGACGAGGGCGGCCAGTCACCGGATTTCCATCTTGGCGCGCTGCGCTATCCGCTGATGAACGGCGCCAAGTACCCGGATTATCTCTGGTCCGCCTTTGACTCCGGCTTCGTGGGCTTCAAGAGCACGAAGCACCCAGACGTCGTGAGAGACTTCTTTGCCTTCATGTCGAAGCCCAAGTACGGTGCGCTCTGGAGCGCGCTGACCACACAGCCCAGCACCTTGAACTTTGACACCAGCAAGGACTGGCCGGAAAATGTGACGGATGCGGCCAAGTGGCAGTGGTACTGGGATGAGATCAACAAGGTCTACGGCGGGCTGCCAACCCGCCTGGGATCGGACACACCCTGCGGCGGATACGTGGACGTGCGCACCAGCACGCTGAACACCGGCCTGCCACAGAACTTGATCAGCATCGACGACGCGATCAAGCAGTTGGACGCCAATCTCTGCAAGTAGCCGGCCGCCTACCCGGAGAGGGGAGAGTGCCCCTCTCCGGGTAGCGTGTCGAGGAGACGGTCAGATGGCCACCAGCTCGCGAAGCCTGAGCCTGCCCAAGGAAGGCGCCCTTAAGCGCACACAACGCGTTCCCTGGAGGGCAATTCTGCTCTTCCTCGGGCCGGCCATGTTGTACTACGTCGTCTTTACCGTCTATCCCTTCGCGGCCAGCCTCTACTACTCGGTCACCAGGATCACCCCGGTTAACGGCAGCCTGACCATCACTTTCGTTGGATTGGAGAACTATGCCGGGCTGATCCACGATCCCATCTTCCTGCAGGCGGTCCGTAACTCGCTGACCTGGGCCGTGGTAGGGCCGGCCCTGGAAATGACGGCCGCGACGCTGTTGGCAGTGGTCGTCTACTTCAAGGTGCCCTTCTATCGCTTCTATCGCGTCGCCTGGTTCACGCCAATGCTCGTCTCGGGTGTGATCGTGGGTATCGTGTTCCGCTGGATCTTCGACTACGACTGGGGACTGCTGGACTCGGCCCTGCGGGCAGTGGGGCTCGACGCGCTGGCGCTCAATTGGCTGGGCCGACTCGACACGCCGATCTGGGCCGTGATTGGCGTCCACTTTTGGTCGACGGTCGGCTACTCTTTCGTCCTATTGCTGGCAGGGCTGAGCGCCGTTCCGGTCGACCTGCTGGAAGCAGCCTACATCGATGGCGCGACACGCGTGGGGGCCGTACGCCACGTGCTGCTGCCCCTGCTGCGCCCCACCTGGGTGACCGTGCTAATCCTCTCGTTCATGGGCAAGATGAACGCCTTCAACGTAGTCTGGGTTCTGACGAACGGCGGGCCGATGCATGCTTCGGAGACCGTCGCCACCTACATCCAGAAGCGGGCCTTTGGCTGGAGCACGCTCGACCTTGGCTACCCGGCGGCGGTGTCGGTGGTGTGGTTCAGCGCCGTCCTGATCAGCGTCTTCGCGCTTCGACGCTGGCTGCAGCGCAGGATGGAGCTATGATTGCCACTCGCACAGCCAGGACCCGCACGCTGGCACGCCTGCGCTCGATCCTGGTCACGACCGTGCTGCTGCTGTTCACCCTGGTCTTCATCATCCCCTTTCTTTGGATGATCGTGATGTCGCTGCGCAGCTCCGGCGATATCCTCCTGAATCCCTACGGCCTGCCTCTGCATCCCCGTTGGAGCAATTACTGGCGACTGATGATGGATCCTGCCATCAGGTTCTACCAGTACTTCGTCAACAGCATCATCGTCACGGCAGCATCCCTGGGGATCACGCTTGTCCTGTCGACATTGGCGGGTTACGGCTTTGGGCGCCCGCGCTACAACTTTCGCTGGCGCGGGGCGGTGTTCGCGCTGCTGCTGTTCTCGCTCATGCTGCCTCACCAGGTGCTCTACATACCGCAGTACGTCATGATGGCGCGCTACCATTTGATCAACACGCGCTGGGCATTGATCCTGATATACGGGTCGCTGGGACTGCCGGTCAGCATCTACCTGATGAGCACTTACTTCGCGCAATTGCCCGGGGAACTGGAGGACGCGGCGCGCATCGACGGGGCCGACGACCTGGGGACCTTCTGGCACGTCATGTTGCCACTGGCGCGTCCGGCCCTGGGCACTGTGATCCTGATCAACTTCCTGAGCTACTGGAACGAGCTTCTGCTGGCCATCACCCTCGTCACGCGGCCGGCGCTGCGCACGCTGCCGGCCGCCATGATGTCGTTCGTCGGCGATATCGGGACCGACTATGCCATGTCCGCGACCAGCCTGGTCGTCGCCATGATACCGATCCTCATCCTGTACCTGTTGCTGTCGGAGACGTTTATTGAAGGGCTCACGGCGGGTGCCCTCAAAGGGTAGCGACCCGGAGGCAGATATGCAGCTCGGCGCGGACGAAATTGCCCGGCTGGAAAACATCGCCTACGAGATCCGCCGGCTGACGGTGGAAATGATCACCTACAGCCAATGGGGACACATCGGTGGCTCGTTTTCGCTGGCCGAGCTACTGGCGGTGCTGTACTTTCAGGCCATGAACGTCGACCCGGCCAACCCGCAGTGGGAAGAGAGGGACCGCCTGGTGCTCTCGAAGGCGCATGCCTCGCCGGCGCTTTACGCGGCGCTCGCGCTGCGGGGCTATTTCCCGGTCGAGGCCGTCTACAGCTACTGCGAATTGGGCGGCCTGCTGGAGGGTCACACCGACATGACCCGCACGCCAGGGCTCGAAGCGTCCGGTGGCCCGTTGGGGATGGGACTGTCAGTTGCCGCAGGCATTGCCCTGGGCATCCGCTACAAGGAGTTGCCCCAAGCGCGGGTTTTCTGCATCCTGGGGGACGGCGAATGCAATGAAGGCAACGTGTGGGAGGCAGCGATGGCGGCGGCCCACTATCACCTCGACAACCTGATTGCCATCGTCGACTATAACAAGGTGATGGCCAAGGGCTTCACCTGGCAAATGATGGGGGTCGAGCCCTTCTCCGAGAAGTGGCGGGCGTTCGGTTGGGAAGTTGCCGAGATCGACGGGCATGACATTCCGGCGATCGCGGCCGCCCTTTACGCCGCTCGCTGGATCAAGGCTCACGGCCAGCCGATCGCGCTGATCGCGCACACCGTCAAGGGCCGCGGGGTGCGGATGGCCGAGTTCAATTACCGCTGGCACACCCAGGCTCCTGACCCGGAGATCGCCGATCGCATGCTACGCGAGCTGGCGCGGGGCTGTGGCAAACCCGAGCGGGGCTACTCGCGGCTGGGGCTACCGGTGCACAAGGAAACCTTCTATGGCGGCGAGTAAGTCCCCGGCGGCGAGCAGCGAGATGCGCCAGGCGTTTGGCGAGACATTGGTCCGCCTCGGCGGCGCGTACAGCAAAATGATCGTCCTCGACGCCGACCTCAACACCTCGTCCAAAGCCGTGCTGTTCAAGAAGGCATATCCCGACCGGTTCATACAGGTAGGGATCGCCGAACAGAACTTGTTCGGCATCGCAGCCGGGCTGGCGGTGGAGGGTTTCATCCCTTTCCCGTCGACCTTCGCGGTCTTCGCGACGCGGCGGGCGCTCGATCAGATCGCAATCTCGATCTGCTATCCGCGCTTGAATGTGAAGATCCCCGGCTCTTACGTGGGGTTGCCGACCAGCCGGGCGGGAGCCTCACATAACTGCATCGAGGACCTGGCAGTTATGCGCGCGCTGCCCAACATGCGTGTCGCCGACCCCGCCGACGGCGCGGACCTGGCGGCAGTCATGAGCACGGCCATCGACACCCCTGGTCCGGTGTATTTCCGGGTGACACGTCTCACGGTGCCAGATATCTTCGAAGCGGATCACCGCTTTGAATGGGGCAAAGGCGTCCTGCTGCGGGCGGGCAATGATGTCACCTTGTTCGGGACGGGCGTGATGACGGGGCTCTGTCTGAAGGCCGCGGATCTTCTGGCCGAGCAGTCTATCCAGGCTGAGGTAATCCATCTTGCCTCGATCAAGCCGATCGACCGGGTCCTGATCGCCGAGTCGGCCGGGCGAACGGGTTGCGCGGTCACGGCCGAGAACGCCACCGTCCTCGGGGGGTTTGGCGCAGCGGTGGCCGAGGTGCTCGGTGATACCTGTCCGGTGCCTTTGCGCCGCATCGGCGTACGCGATCGCTGGGTGGAGAGCGGCGGTATCGGCGAATTATTCACGCACCATGGCATGCAACCGACAGATATCGCGGCTGCAGCCTGCGAGGCGATTGCCGCCCGACGCGAGCGACGACCGTGAAGGAGTGCCCGCCCGGCCCCGAACCGTTCCGGCTCTTCGGCGACTACCTGAGGCTGACAGGCGTCGCCCACCTGGGTGCCGAAGCGGCAGGCGCACCCGAGTTGTTGGGCAAGCGGCTGGGCCTGCTGAACGGCTCATCCTGGATCACGCTCTGGTCAAACTACTTCGGGCGGCGCTACCTGCCCGGCGTGCACCTCGTCAACGTGGGCAACGAGGCCCTGCAGCTCAACTTTATGGAGGCGCACGCGCGCGGCTTGCCCTGCCCGCCGGCCAGCAACATCCAGGCCTTTGCCCGCTACGCCCGGGACCTGGTCGAGTTGGCCGGGGTCCAGGCAGTCCTGATCACCTGCAGCACCATGAACCGCGCCTATGGCGAGGTGGCCCGCGCGCTGTCGCCGGAAGCGATCCCGGTGGTGCAGATCGACCGGCCCATGATGGCGCGGGCCATCGAGCTGGGTGAGAGGGTCCTGGTCGTCGCCACCCACGGGCCGACTGTCGAAAGCACGCAGGCGTTGCTACGCGAAAGCGCCGCCGAAATGGGACGCGGCGTCTCCTTCACGGGAATGACGGTACCGGAAGCCTGGGATCGGCTGGCCGAGGGCGACGTGGTGGGCCACAATCAGGCGCTCGCCCTGGCGATCAGTGCCTGCCGGCGGCGCGAGGAGATCGGCTGCGTGGTGCTGGCGCAACTCTCGATGTCCGTCTTTCTGCTGTCGTACCCCGATCCGCCCGCCGAATTTGGCGTCCCGGTCCTCACGAGCGGCCAGTGTGGGTTCGAGCACATGCGGGACATCCTGGCGCGCCTGCCGGCGAGGCCCTTGCCGGCCGGGTAGAGCTCCCCGCGGCGCGCGTCGTCGGCAGCTTCACGCAAGAGGTAGGCATGGCAGACCCCGTCGTCGATAGAGAGCACCTCGAGCTGTCCGGGACCTGGCAACTGGTCTTCGACCGCGCTGGCACCGGCCTGGCCGGCGCCTGGCAGCGGGGACACTTCCCCGACGCCGAGGCGACGGACGTCGACGTTCCGGCTCCCTGGAACGTGCGCTTCCCCGGCGTGGATGGGGTCGCATTCTACCGTAAGCGTTTCGAGCTACCGGCCGGTTGGCAGGGCCGCAGGTTGGAGCTGCGCTTCCTGGGAGCCAGCTACAGCGCCCAGGCCTGGCTGAACGGGGCGTATCTCGGCAGTCACGAGGGCGCCTACACGCCGTTCAGTTTCGACGCCACGGCCGCCGCGCGCCTGGGGTCCGAGAACGAGCTGGTGGTGCGGGTGAGCGGCCTATCGAAGGGCGCCGAAGTGGACGGCTTGGCCCTGCGCCATGCGCCGGCATCGAAGCAGAGCTGGTACTACACCTACAGTGGCCTGTGGGGCGCGGTAACGCTGCTGGCTTTGCCGCGGGTGTCTCTGGCGGGCTTGGCGATCGAGCCGGACCTGGCGAGAGAGCGGGTTGGCGTCGAGCTGACGGTGCGCAACGCCGGCGAAGCCCACCGGCCACTCGACATAACGCTGCAGGTCGTGGACCGGCTGGGCAAAGTCGCAGCCGAGGAGCGCTTGGCCCTGACGGCGCCACCCGGCAAAGCGCGCTTCACGCAGCGCATCCGGCTGCCACATCCCATGCCGTGGAGCTGCGAGCGGCCGTACCTGTACACGCTGCGTGCCGTTCTGGGAGGTGGAGACGGGGCGCAGGATGCGCTGGAGAGCCGCTTCGGCATGCGGGACTTCACGGTCGACGGGGGACAGTTCTACCTCAACGGCGCGCCGATCTACCTGCGCGGCGTGATCCTGCAGCCCAATTATCCGGTCACCCTGGTGGCGCCGCCCGAGCGCGGGATGATGCTGCGCGAGCTGCGGCTGGCCAAAGAGGCCGGCTTCAACCTGATCCGGGCCCACATCCGGCCGGCGCCGCCCGGCTACCTCGACCTGACCGACGAACTCGGCCTGCTGGTCTACGCGGAGGCGCCGATGGCCTGGATCAAGGACAGCCCGCGTCTGCTGGACCACGGCCGGCGCGAGCTGCAGGCGCTGATCGACCGCGACCGTAACCACCCGTCGGTCGTGTTTTGGGGCATTTACAACGAGAACCCAGGGGCGACGGCGTTGAGCGGCGAGGAATTGCTGCGCTTTGCGCGTAGTCTGGACTCGACGCGCGTGGTGGTGGAGGATTCGGGCGGAAGCCTCGCCATCGACCAGGACTTCAGCTGGGTGGACAGGGCGCGCATGATCCCCGATCGCGCCACCGCGCCCGAGCCAAGCCAGGACGTGCACGTGTACGTGGGTGCGCCGGTCACGGCCGGGGTCTACGAGTGGCTGCGGACCCTGGGCGGCTCCACCCCGGCCGTCGACATCGTGGCCGAAGGCTACGGCCACCGCCCGCAACTTGAGGAGTTCTATCGCGGCCTGCGCGGCTATGCGGGGAAGATCTTTGCCTCCGAGTTGGGTTACGGTGGGATGGCCGACCTGGACGCGGTGGTGGCCGGCTACGACGATCGCAAGGCAACAGGAGACCGCGCATCCGACGGCGATCTTGCCGACGCCCAGGAGATGCGCGCTTTCCGGGACAGCCTGCACTCCGGTTTTGCCGAACGCCGGCTCGAGAGAGTGTTCGGCTCCGTCGAGGGGCTGGTCGCCGCCAGCCAGGAGTTGCAGGCTTCCACGTTGACCCGGCAGATAGAGGCTTTGCTGCTCAACCGGCGGGTATCGGGCTTTGTGGTCACCCAGCTCAACGACGTGGCGTGGGAATTCCACGCCGGCCTGCTCGATCACTGGCGAAACCCCAAGCCGGTCTACCATGCCGTGCGGCGCCTGAACCAGGCGCACTGCCTGGTACTGCGTGCCGCGCGACCGGCCGCCTGCGCCGGCGAACAGGTAGCGGTGTTGGTCAGCGCGCTGGACTCCAGCCCGCTCAGCGGGGATGAGGTTGTGCTCATCCGGGTGCTGGGTCCGGCGGGCACGGCGCTCGGGACGGGCAGGCTGGGGGTGCCGGCTGGGACGGGCATCAAGGAGCTGGGACAGATCGAGGCGTCCCTCGCTGCCTCTCCCGGAAGCTACAATGTGGAGGCCACGCTGACGCTGCAAGGGGAGACGCTGGCCGCGGCGCGCGAACGGATCTGGTGCCTGCCCGCGCCTAGCGCTGACGAATGGCCGCAGGGGTTCATGCCGCCGGCACTCACGGCCGGTAGGCCGCCGGCCATCGCGCGGGCGCAGCGGGCGGGTGGCCCGGCGCTGTTGCTCGCCGCGCTGCCCGGCTGCCTGACCGAAGGCGAATGGGAGAGTTACCTGGCAGAAGTGGAAGCGGGGGCGAGCGGGATCGTAGGCGCGCTGGGACCGGCCGACCAGGTAGCACGGCAGGCCCTGGGCCGTCGCGGGCTGGACATCAAGCTGCACCTGGGCTTCGGCAACTGGATGGGCTGCTACCACTGGGTGCCGACCGGAAAGCTGTTCGCCGGGCTGCCGGGCAACACGCTGGCGGGCGATCCCTACGCCGGGGTCTCCCCGCAGTACTCGCTCTCTGAGCTGGGCGGGATGGTGCTGGCCGGCGCAGTGCAGAACACACAGACTTACCGCGGCTTCTCGCCGGCCATGGTCTGGTACAGCGACATCGAGGCCGTTCGGATGGGCAAGGGGCGGCTCATCTTCTGCCAGTATCGGGCCTTCGACCGGATCGGGACTTACCCGCTGGCCGCACGGCTGGCCTACAACCTTCTGCGCCTGGCAGCGGATTGGGAGTTCGAGCCCTTGTAGAGCGCCGGGCGCCTGCCCGGCATACGAGCGGTGTAGGGCCGGTTGGGCCGTGGAGAGGAGAGAGGTAAAATGGTCAGGCTGGGTTTCATCGGCTTGGGTGCCATCGCGCGCAGCCATCTGCAGCGGCTGCAGGAGATCCCCGGTGCAGAGGCAGTCGCGGGCGCAGACCCGAGCCCGGAACGCCGTGCCGAAGCATCGGCCCAGTGGGGATTGAGCACCTACGCCGACTATCGCGAGATGCTGGAGCGCGAGACGCTGCAGGCGGTCTACGTCTGCATACCGCCGTTCGCGCACGACGGACAGGAAGAGGCCGTCGCCCGTCGCGGGCTGTCGCTCCTGGTGGAGAAGCCGCTCAGCCTGGACCTCGGCTATGCGCAGCGTGTGGCACAGGTGATCGCCGAATGCGGCGTCGTCAATGGAGCAGCATACCAGTTCCGCTACCTGGACGTGGTCGAGGAGGCCCGACGGCTGCTGGCCGACGCGCCCATCATCGCCATGCACGGCTTCTACTTCGGGCCCCTTCCGCCCAGCGCCTGGTGGCGCAGGCGGGAACTGTCGGGCGGGCAGATTGTGGAGCAGGCCACCCACGTGCTCGATCTGATGCGCTACCTGGCCGGCGAGGCCGAGCGCGTCTCGGCCGAGAGCCATCGAGGAGCGCTGGCGGACGTCCCCGGCTGCGACGTCGACGATGCCGTCAGCGTGAACCTGCGCTTCGCCGGCGGGACCATCGCCAACCTGCTGTGCAGCTGCGCGCTCCAGGCGCAGTACGCGCCGGGTCTGGAGATCATCGCCCGTGGGCAGCGCCTCTGGCTCGACCTGCCGCCGCAGCCCGTGCGGTTGGAGCGCAAGGACGGGGTGGACCAGGTGCTGGCCTCGGCGCACGACCGCTTCATCAGGGAAGACCAGGCGTTTGTCGAAGCGGTGCGCAGTGGGCAGCAAAGCCTGATCCGCTCGGATTATGCTGACGCAGTCAAGACCCTGGCGCTGACGCTCGCCATCCAGGCGGCAGCCGATGGCCAGGTCACGCTTGAGGCCTCAAGCGAGCAAGGGGTGACCAGATGGGTAAAGTCGTAAGGTTCACCGGTCCCGGAGAAGTTGAGATCGCCGATTACCCCGAGCGGGAGCCCGGCCCCGACGAGGTGCTGCTCGCCACACTCTACTCGGGCATCAGCAGCGGCACCGAACTCTCGCACTATCGCGGCACCAATCCATTCATCCACAAGGTTCAAAACCCGGCGACGCATCTCTTCGAGCAGCCGGCCGGGGACAGACACTGGTACCCGCGCTCGAGCGGCTATGAAGAAGTGGGACAGGTGATCGCGATCGGGCCGGGGGTCAGCGGGGTCGGCCTGGGCGACCTGGTCTACGGCATGTGGCAGCACTTCAGCACCCACATCATGGATGGCGCCACAGCCCGACGCCAGAAACTTCCGTCAGGGCTCGACCCGATCTGCGGCATCTTCTCGCGCATCGGGGCGATCGCCCTGAACGGCATCCTCGACGCGGGGATCAACCTCGGCGAGACCGTCGCCGTCTTCGGCCAGGGAACCCCGGGGTTGATCGCCGGGCAGCTCGCGCGGCTTTCCGGGGCAACCCTGATCGTCGTGGACCTCTACGAGAACCGCCTGAGGCTGGCTGCCTCACTGGGAGCAAACCACACCATCGACGCGAGCGCCGTCGACCCGGCCGCCGAGATCAGGCGGCTGACCGGGGGAGCCGGGGCCGACGTCTGCCTGGAGCTCTCCGGGTCCGGCCTGGCCCTGCAACAAGCCATCCGCGCGGTGGCGACCGGCGGCAAGGTCGTGGCCCTGGGCTTCTACCAGGGTGAAACCAGGGGACTCTACCTGGGCGAGGAGTTCCACCACAACCGCGTGCAGGTCATCTGCTCGCAGATCGGCGGCATTAACCCGTGCCTTAGCCAGCGCTGGGACCACGCCCGGCTGTCAGGGACGATCATGAACCTGCAAGCGCGAGGCAAGCTCCCCCTGCGCGAGCTCATTACCGAGGTCTATCCCTTCGAGCATGCGGCCGACGCCTATAGGCGGCTGGACAAGGACGCCGGCTCGGCGGTGCAGCTCGTGCTGGACTTCCGGCATGCCGGGCAGGTGTGAGGGCGGTGGAGGTTGAGAAGGATGATGGCTTCAATGGCGGGACGCACTCCCTTATGTAAAGTCCCGCCATAGGGCACCATAGGTCTACATAACATACATAGTGTGAACAATCGGACGGCGGCCCCGGGCGCGCCGTCGCCGCAACCAGCCCGCCCCGCTCCACGCTACCCCAGGTGCTGCCCCACGTAATCCTCCAACTGCCGCTCGACGATGGCGTCCAGCGCGGGGCGACGGTAGTCCGCCAGCAGCGTCTGCCAGCGCCGCCGGCTGCGGGCGACGGCATCCGGTCGCCCGTTCTTGGCCCAACCGTCCAGTCCGCTGCGATCGGCCAGGCTCGGCTGCCAGAATGCCTTGCGACAATTGGCCAGCGTCTGGTCGTCCATCAAATAGTTGCCGCCCGGACCCACCCGGGCCACGACGTCGTAGGCCATGCTTTCCGGCGTGACGGCAAAGCCCTCGCGCATCCTCCGCACCATGCCGCACAACTCGTCGTCCAGCACAAACTTCTCGTAGGAGAAGGCCAGGTAGGCGCTGAGAATGCCGGCGGCGTGCAGCACGAAGTCGACCCCGCTGTTCACGGTGGTCAGCAGCGAGAGCATCGACTCGGCGGCGGCCTGGGCATCCGGGTAGGAGGCATCGGTCAGGGCCCCGCCGCTGCGGCAAGGAATACCATAATAGCGCGCGAGCTGAGCGTGGGCGACGACCAACTGAGACAGCTCGGGGCTGCCGATCGCCAGCGCCCCTGACTTCATGTCGATGTTGGTCGACGTCGAGCCGTAAAGCACCGGCGTGCCGGGACTGACCCACTGCGCCAGGATGATGCCGGCCAGGAGCTCCGCGTTCTGCACGGCCAGGGTGCCGGCCAGGGTCACCGGCGCAGTGGACCCGGCCATTGCCAGGGCGGCGATGATCACCGGCTGGCGCCAGGTCGCGTATTCCATCAAGGCGCAGAGCATTTCCTCGCTGTAGCCCAGGGGCGTTAAACTGTTGATCAGGCAGACGGTCACGGGTTCCCGGTCGCGCAGGTCCCCGAAGACGATGCCGGCCATCGCCATGGTGTGGCGGGCGCCGGCGCGACCGGCCGCGCTGCCAAGGAAGGGTTTGTCGGACAGAGTCAGGTGGCTTTGCAGCATGCGCAGGTGGGCGGTAGCGGCGGGGACGTCTCCCGGTTCGACCATCAGGAAGCCGCTGAGGTCCTGGTTGGGCAACATGTGCGCCAGCTTCACCAACCGCCGATAGTCCTCGCTGGTCGGCACGCGCTTGCCTTGTTCGGCGTCGACGATAAACGGCGCGCCGTAACCGGGGGCGAACACGGGCCGCCCAGCGCCTACCACCAGGCTGCGCTGCGGGTCACGCGCCCGAATTGTGAAGCTCTGCGGCACGCTCTGAAGGGCGTCGCGCAGCTGTGTCTCGGCCAGATAGACCCGCCGGCCGTCGACCCGGGCGCCGTGGCTGCGGAAGACGTCCAGCGCGTCTTGCGAAGGAAAATTGACGCCGATCTTGGCGAGGATCTGCATGCTGGTGGCGTGGATAGCGTCCAGGTCTGCCCTGGTCAGAAATTCCTGATACATGGGTGGCTCCTTTGCAGAAGGCGCGTCCGACCGGCGAATCGTCAAGCGCCGCGGCCGGCCGCAGGTCCAGGCGGAACCGGCCGGCAGCTCACAGGCAGCGCCTGATCGAATCGCCAAAGTGCTCGATATGGCGGAACATGGCGCGCTCGGCCCGGTTCGCATCGTGGGCTCGCAGAGCATCGAGGACGTCTTGCAGGGCGTCGATCGCCAGGTCTTCCGGGTAAGCCCGATCCAGGTAGTAGTACCAGATCCTCATCGAAAGATCATACAGCCGTTCGATCTCGGCTTGCAGGAGCTGGTTACGGGTGCTGACGGCGAGCAAGTAGTGGAAGCATCGATCGAGCTCGAGCAGTTCGCGCACTTCGCCCCGCTCCTCGGCCTCCTTGGCTTTGTCAAGCAGTTCTTGCAGGGCCGCCAGTTCATCCGCCGTGATGCGCCTCAGCGCCAGGCGGACGCAAAGCGGATCGAGCACGGCCCGCACTTCCTGGATCTCCACCAGATCGGCGATGTTGATCGGCGTCACGAAGATGCCGCGCCGGGGCGACACGTGGACAAGATGTTGGGCTTCGAGCAGCTTGAGGGCCTCGCGGATGGGAGTGCGACCGAGGCCCAGGTCGGCGATCAGGGCGGCTTCCTGAATGACGGTGCCCGGCGGCATCTGGGTGGTCACGATCCGCTTGCGGAGCAGCTCGAACGCCCGTTGAGTATCGGTTGGCGGCATCTCAACCTTCCCTATGAGCGCGAAAAGGTCCAAATCCCGGCGCAAGCCCGGCGAAAGTCGAGGCTTGACACGTGTGAGCAGTTGATATATCATGATTATATCTCCAGGTCGGGTACCTTGCAAGGAGGAACCAATGCTGGGGCGCATCTCAGGATGGGGGCGAGTTGTAGACCTGTCGCCACAGATCGGCGAAGCGCCCGCTGAGGATCGCCGTGCGAATTGGGACGAGATGTTCAGCGCCAGCCCGGCTCCAGCGCATGCCTGGGCCGCAAAGTCGGGCCTGGTACTGCTTGGCCCCCCCTTCGACCATGCCGGAGCCGATCACGTACTCCTCCTCGCGCATCTCCAGGTAATTCATGCGGTGCTGATGCTCGCGGAAGTAACCGGCCTCGCGGCGCAAGCCGTCGGCGACATTGGGCAAATCATTGGCCGCCTGCTCCAATTCACAGGCGATGCGTTCGGCCTGGCCCTGGTAGAGGGCGGTTTCTCGGCTGTTGAACCAGAGCTGAAAGGCCGCTGTGCCTTCGCCCTTGAACAACTTGGCGGCAGCGGCCAGGTGCTGGTTGGCATGATACCAGTCCACCAACTGGCGGCTGCGACCGAAATGCAGATCGGCCTGATTCCAGATCCAAGCTGCGCCATCGGCCACCACTTGCGTATCCTGCGCCTGCTCCCAGCCCCGCCGCCTCGCCTCGGCAAAGACCATTTCGCCAAAAACTTCCGGCCCACCCAGGTGCGCAGCGTAGCTGTTGTGGACGGCATGCGCCATTTGCACCGGTTCGCGGGTATGCTCGTCCTTGCCCAATCGCACCTCGATATCGAAGGTAGCCCCAACCTTGAGTTCTTTCCAGCCTTCCTGGCGGATGTGCACCATCATCCCATCCATCGCCACACCCATGCGTCGATCTGGCTCAACTTCACGGCTGGGTGGCTGCCATTTCTCAGGCAGTGCGTTCGCTTTCGCCCGCTCGGCTTCCTCCAATGCCTTAAATTGTGTGCCCCACACGTCGCTGCGCCGCCAAATGCTACAGCGCGAGATGTTGACCTGCCCGATTTCCTGCAAGATCTTCTCGGCCTGCGCAAAAGGCACCAGCCCGCTCAACCAGACTGCCTGCCGGGCAATGCCCTCGCTCCAGCCCACGTCTGGCTGCTCAAGTTGTCTCTTGAGGGGGAAAATGCTCCGCTTTGGAGCAATTACAGTGGTAGTGTGCCCGCTCGAAGCGCAATGTCCCCGCCAGGCTCTCGACGGTCCGCCCTTTCTGCCCCTTGTAGCGCATCCGCTTACCGCAGTGTGGGCATAACGGAGCTTCGACGGGACGCGCTGCATCCTGATCCTCAATCGCCACCACCGCCATCCGCTCACTTATCTGGCGTCGCACCTTTAGCACCGCCGCCTCGATCTGGCTTAGGTTAGGCTTCTGTGCCTGCTCCTCCCAGTCGAGAAACTCGTCGATCATCGCCTCTGCCGCTTTCACCAATTCTGCTCGCTTCTGCTCTCGCGTGTATCGCATGGGGCAACCTCTCCATTTCAAGCTATCCCCAGCATAACACGCGCTTTTGGCTACTCCCGTGCCCAAGCGTCCCATCCAGCCCCTATCTTTGGCCTTCGTCTTCGCCGCCCCCTGGCTTCACCCCTGGCCTTGCCCCCAACTTGAGATGCGCCCCCAATGCTGGTTGGACGTTGGATGACGCCAGACCCAAAGACCATCTCCCCCGACGTAGCGCTCATCTTGTCCAGACAACTCCCCGCCTGGCACTTTCGACCCTCACGGCGTCGCAGCGCCGAGGAGCGAAACGCAGGTAACCGGTCCGGCCCGTGCATAAGCCACCCGCCGGACTGTTCTTTAAGTGCAATGCATCACAAGCTGGCTGCAGATTACCGCTGGACCGGGACGCCAGGCGGCCCTTAGGCCGGCAAGTCGATACCAGCGGAGCGCGCCCATTTCCGCAGGTGCGCTGAGACCCCCCGGCGATCGGTTTACCGGGGCGAGAATAGGAGGAGACTATCGATCAAGACACGACCAGGATCTCCGATTGCATCCCTCAACTTGCGCGAGTCGGTCTGTCAGGCATCCAGAATCTAACCCAGGAGGAAGACTCAAATGCAACGTCGATTGAATGTGTTACTGGCGCTCACGGTCGTCATTGGCCTGGCGCTCTCGGGCTGCGGGGCTCCTGCAGCTCCCGCCCCGGCACCCCAGGCGGCAGCCCCCACGGCGGCAGCCCAAGCCGCAGCGCCCGCCGCGGCAGGGCCGAGCAAGGTCTTCAAGCTCGGCGTCGATGGCCCCTTCAGCGGCCCGAGCGCGAAGAATGGCGAGGAGTTCAAGCGCTCTTTTGAAATGGCCATGGAAGGCATCGACTATACGATCGGCGACTATAAGATCGTGCCGGTCTGGATCGACGACCAATCTGACCCCGCCAAGGGCACCTCGGCCTACGAACAAGCTATCGTGCAAGACAAGATCCAGGCGGGCATCCTCAACTGGAACAGTTCGGTTGCAGTGGCCCTGATGGAACTGACGGCCAAGTACAAGATCCCACATTTCTTCGGCTTCGGCGCGACCGAGGTCGTGAACGAGACCTTCGCCTCGAACCCCGAGAAGTATGGTTACTGGATGCTGAAGGGCTGGCCGTCTCCGGCCAAGCTGGCCGTGGCTTACGTGGCGGCAGTGGACGATGCGGTCGCCAACGGCACGTTCAAGCCCAGCGAAAAGAACGTGGTGCTAGCCGGTGAGGACACGGACTGGGGACGCAGCTTCTGCGGGGCCATCAAGACCGAGTTCGAGGCCAACGGCTGGAAGACGGTCGACGAAGAGTACTTCCCCAATGACCAGACCGAGTTCACGCCGCTGTTGAACAAGGTCAAGGATCTGAATCCCGCGGTCATCGTTCTGTCCACCACCGCTGCCCCCGTCATGTCGGCGGCGATCAAGCAGATCGACCAGGTCGGCCTGAAGAGCATGGTCATCGCCGACGGCCTCGGCTGGGTGGGCGACTGGTACGATCTCACCGGCAAGGCGTCGGACTACGTGCTCGACGAGATCCCACAGTTGGCTTCTCCCAAGGCGAAGGCCTTTGCGACGGCCTACGAAACCAAGTATAACGAAAAACCGAGCCCCTCTGCCGCCGGTCTCGCCTATGACGGCACCAACTTCTTCATCGCCGTGGCCAACGAGGTCGTCAAGGCCAACAACGGCGAGCTGACCAGCGAGGGCATCTACAACTTCGTCAAGGACAATATCTGGACCGGGGAGTGGACCTACACCGACGGCATCGTGATGTCTGAGTACAAGTACACCCCGGAGACGGTGCCCGATCCTGTGGTCGGCCCGGGTGAGTACATGTTCCCGGTGCTGCAGTACTTCGGCGGCGAGGGCAAGATCGTCTATCCGACCGACATTGCCGACCAACCGCTGCAGGTGAAGCCCTAGTATCGGGCGCCGGCCCGAAAGCGAAGATAACGCCGGGCGCGTGCCCGGCCGGCTGGCAGGTATCTCTCCGCCAGCCACGGCGCTTGGCCAGATGCGAACCTGGGCAGGGGCACATAACCCTGCCCCTACCCAGGTCCCTGCCGGTCGGCATCTGGCCGGGTGCCCCGAGTGCGAGGTAAGGCAGGATGATTCTTGAGGCCAACCAGGTCGTAAAGAACTTCGGCGGTCTGACCGCCGTCAACCGCGTCTCCCTGCAGGTGGACGAGGGTCAGGTCACGGGCTTGATCGGGCCAAATGGCGCCGGCAAGACGACCTTCCTCAACTGCCTGGCAGGCAGCCTTAAGCCCACTGCCGGCACGGTGCACTTCCGGGGGGCCGAAACCACCGGAGCGTCCGCCGATGTCATGTGCCGAAAAGGCATGTCGCGGACCTTCCAGATCCCACTGCCGTTCCCCCGGATGAGCGTGCTCGAAAACGTGATGGTCGGAGCGCAGTTCGGCGGCCACCATTCGGGCCTCTCGGCCAGAAAACGTGCCGTGCAAGCGCTGGACTTCGTGCAATTTGCCCTGCCTCTCGATACGCCGGCGCGCTGCTGCAACGCCGTCCAGCTAAAGCGGCTCGACCTGGCACGGGCCTGGGCCTGTGGCCCGAAGCTGCTGCTTCTGGACGAACTTGCCTCGGGCCTGACGCCCACTGAGCTAGACGAGATGATCGCCTTGATCAAGCGCATCCGCGACTCGGGTGTCGCGATCATCGCCGTCGAGCACATCATGCGCGTGATCATGGGTATCTGCGACCGCATCCTCGTGATCCAATACGGGACGCCGATCGCCGAGGGCCTGCCAAACGACGTGCTGACCGATCCGAAGGTGATCGAAGCCTATCTCGGCGACGAGAAAGTGACGGTCTGAGGCCTCTACCGGGAGCCACACGTGGCCGTCCCGGCGGCCATCAGGTGCCAGACCGGCAGCCCTGCGCCTAGGAGGTACGCTTGCTCGAGATCAGAAATATCGAGGCCGGCTACGATTTTCTACAGGTGCTTTGGGACGTAACCGTCCTGGTCGAGGATGGGGAATTCGTCGCCTTGATCGGGCCAAACGGCGCCGGCAAGACCACCACGCTGCGAGTTCGCGGCCGGCCTGCTGCATCCCATGCTCGGCCAGGTTATTTTCGAGGGCAAAACGCTCAACGGCATGCGGCCGCATGAAATCAGCCGCATGGGGCTGGCATACGTGTCCGAGAGCCTCAACCTGTTCACCAATATGTCGGTGCTGGAGAACCTGCAGATGGGCGCTTACGCGGTCCATGAGAAGCGACGACGCGACCTGGCGCTGCAGTTTGTGTTCGAGCTGTTTCCCAGGCTGGCCGAGCGCTCCTCGCAGCTGGCAGGCACCATGAGCGGTGGCGAGCGCAAGATGTTGGCCATCGCCCGCGGCATTATGTCCAGCCCGCGCGCGATCCTGGTCGACGAGCCATCGCTTGGCCTCGCGCCTTACCTGGCGCACGAGGTCTTCAACGGACTGCTGGCGCTGAACAAGCGTGGTGTGACCATCTTGCTGGTCGAACAAAACGTGCACATGACGCTCGAGATCTCGAGCCGGGCCTACGTCCTGGAACATGGTCGGGTCGTCCTGGAGGGCGCGAGCCGGGAGCTGAAGCAAGACGATCACGTACGCAAGGCCTATATGGGAATCTGACAGAGGAGAACAATGGCAACCAGCACAGTCAAGCTGCCGGGAACACGGCAGCCGATCATGCCCACGCTGCGCAAGAACACCCCTGCCACGGTGGTTCTGGCCCTGTCAGTCGTCCTGGCCGTGCTGATCTGGATATTCGGCGGGCCGACCCAGATCTTCAACTCCCTCGTCACCGGGGGTATGTGGGCGCTGATGTCGGTCGGCCTGGCGCTGATTTTCGGCGTCATGAACATCCCGCACTTCGCCCACGGTGAGTCCTTTATGATCGGGGCCTTCGTGGCCTGGCTGGTCTACACGCCCCTTAGCGGATACCTTCAGCAACATCCGAATGCCGTCTTGAGCGCTGTCGCGCCTTTCACCGGCATGATCGCGGCGACTGTGGCCGGCGCGATCGTCGGCGTTCTGATCGAACGACTGGTGTTCGCCACCTTGCGCCACCGGACCAAGGAAGGCTGGGTGATGAACGCCTTCTTGCTCACGGTTGGCCTTTCCTACATCCTGACCAACGGCGCAACCCTGACGGTTGGCCCCAACTACCGCGGCGTGCCCCAGTATTGGGACGTGCCGCCGCTGCAGTTCCTGGGTATCCGGGTGACCTTGGATCGGATCGTGGCACTGGTCATCTCCCTCGTGGTCATCGCCTTGCTCTGGGTCTTCCTGAAGCGCACCAACACGGGCAAGGCCATCCGCGCCGTGTCGCAAGACGAGACGGGCGCGCAGATGGTAGGCATCAACCTGGATGCCATTCACACCCTCACCTTCTCGATCGCTACGGCAACCGCGGCCCTGGCCGGCGCCAGCCTGCTCTTCATGCTCCCTGCTTATCCCCTGGTGGGCAATAATCCGCTCTACCTGTCGTGGTTCGTGGTGATGCTCGTCGGGTTGGGCAACGTGCCCGGCGCCATCCTCGGCGGGTTCATCGTTGCCTTGTTCCAGACGGCCACCCAACAGTTCTTTGGCCTCGCCTGGATCAACGTTATTCCGACGGCGATCATGATCGTCGTGCTGCTGGTCGCGCCCTCGGGGATCTTTGGCAGCGAGGTCAAGGGCACTCAAGAGCAGTGAGGCAAGAAAGAAAGCATGAATAGTTCCATCGAACTCAATCGACAAGAAGGCGCGGCGCGAGGCAGGCTGCGGCAAACCCTGGTGGGCGGTCTCGGACGCGTCGGCGTCACACCGCTGGGGCTGGTCTTGCTGCTGATCATCGCCATCTTGCCTTACGTGCCGCCGTTTAATCAGGAGCACATCCTGCGCTGGCTCATCGCGGGCGCTTTCCTGGGTGCTCAGGCGGTGGCCTTCGACTTCACGTCCGGTTTCATCAACGTGGTCAATTTCGGCTTCGCCGCGATGCTGGGGCTCGGCGCCTATACCTCTGCCCTGTTGACCAATACTGCTCCCTACCTGGTGCTCAGGCTGGGCATCTCACCCTGGATCACCATCTGGGCCGGCACGCTGGTAGCAGGCCTGCTGGGCATGCTTCTCGGCATGCTCACCTTGCGCCTGCGCGGCATCTACGCCGCCGTCATGGCCTGGTTCGTCGGCATCGCCCTGATGGGCCTGGCCAACAACCTCACCAGCCTGACGCGCGGCTCGATGGGGCTGCATCCACCTACCCTCTTCGCCACTTCCGATAACCGCCCATATTTTTATGTCATCTTGGCGATGTTGGTGCTCATCTACGTCACGCTCAACCTGGTCACAAAGTCCTCGATCGGCCTGGCTTTTCGCGCCATCGGCCAGAACATCGACGCCGCGCGCGCCTCAGGCATCGACCCGACCAGGTACCGCGTCTTCAACTTCGCGCTCTCGTGCGCCTTCGCCGGGCTGCTGGGCGGTTTCTACGCCCATTACTACGGCTCGCTGACGCCGCAGAACATCATGAACACGTCGAAAACCGTCGAAGTGCTGGCAGTGGCGTATATCGGAGGGCGCGGCTCGCTTTGGGGCGGCGTCGCCTTTGCCTTCCCATTCATCTTCTTCATCGAGTACCTGCGCTCGGGCCTGACCAACCTGCCCGGTCTGCAGTTGGTGATCTATGGCGTCCTCATGGTCGTGGTGATGATTTACTACCCGGCCGGGCTGGCGGGCGCTTACTTCTGGGCTCGAGCCAAGGTGGGCAGCGCGCTCTATCGCCTACGCTCCCGCTCCGGGGCCGCTGAGCCAGGCGATGCCGGAACGGGTTCCGTCTCATGAAAGCAGGCCGCCACCAGACGCCTCTCGGCCTCCACCCGTACGGCCGCAGGCCAACTGCCCTGCCCGACCGCCGGCTGCAGCCGACACCGGAGGTCGCGCTTTGACAGGTTCCACATGCGATGATATATTCCGGATATATCAGACGCCTTTCCATTCCGTTCGGCGCAAGACACATTATGTCAATCGAGGTAACCAATGGCAACTAACTTGACCACCGTCGTCCGGTCGGCGACGCGGAGCGTGGAGATCAGCCGCGACAGAGCGACAGTGGTGATCGGCGAGCGCATCAACCCCACCGGCCGCAAGCAGGTGTTGGCCGCTTTCCAGGCCGGCGATTTCGAGATCGCCCGCACGGATGCCCTCGCGCAGGTCAGCGCCGGGGCACAGATGCTCGACGTCAACGCCGGTGTCCCCGGCGCAGATGAGCCCGCCCTGCTCGTGCACGTGCTCAAGACCGTGATGGCCGCGACCGACGTGCCGCTGTGCATCGACACGGCCGACCCCGAGGCCCTGGCCGCGGCGCTGGCGATCTATGAAGGCAAGGCCCTGATCAACTCCTGCAACGGCGAGGAACGGTCGCTCAAGAACGTTCTCCCCATAGCCCACGAGCACGGAGCAGCCGTGATTGGCCTGTGCATGGATGACGACGGCATCCCCGAAACCGCGGAAGCCCGTCTGAAGGTGGCCGGCAAGATCATCGAGCGGGCCTGCCAACTGGGTATCCCGATCGAGGATGTCGTGATCGATCCGCTGGCGCTGACCATGGGCGCGGACAGCAACGCCGGGAACGTCGCGCTGCAGACCATCGGCCTGCTCGTCAAGGAGTTCGGCGTCAACGTGACGATGGGCGCCAGCAACATCTCGTTCGGCATGCCTGATCGGCCCTACATCAACTCGGCCTTCATTGCGATGGGTATCCATGCCGGCCTGACTTGCCCGATCACCAACCCGCTGGTCACGCAGGTGATCACGGCGGTGTTGGCCGCCGACCTGTCGATGGGCCACGACACTTACGGCCAGCGCTGGATCAAGGCTTATCGCAACCGGCAGAAGGCAGCCGCGGCCGCGTAGTCCGCTCGCCAGCGGATGGAGTACCAGGTAATCGCCATGATCGAGACGGATGCTCAGCGGGCCTATGACCAGATCAAAGAGCGGATCATCACCGTCCGCATGCCACCGGGCAGGGTGATCCAGATCCAGGACCTGATGGCGGAGCTCAAACTTGGGCGCACGCCGATCCGGGAAGCCCTTAAGCTGCTCGAGGTCGAGCAGCTTGTGACCGTGTCTCCGCGCCGGGGCATCTTCGTCACCGACGTATCTGTCACCGACTTACTCCAGGTGCACGAGATACGGATGGGTCTCGAACCCCTCGCCGTGAGCCTGGCCGCGCTGCGCATCACGCCGGACGAGCTGGCCGAGTTGCGGCGCCTGGTCCATGAGCTGGACACAGCTGAGGCAAACGACGATCGCATAGCCATGCTGCAGCTCGACCGGAGCTTCCATGCGTTGCTGGCAAGGGCGGCTCATAACCACATCCTGCAAGTTGAGACCGAGCGGCTCTACAGCCTGTCCTTACGCATCTGGTACCTGTGTGTGAACGAGCTCCGTTCGGCTGACATGGCAGAGGACGCTTTTCGGGAGATACTGGCAGCCTGTGAGACCGGGGATCGACTGCGAGCGGAGCAAGCCATCCGGCGGCACATTGTGACATTTTACGAATCTATCAAGAAGGCACTCTAGAGAGGAGGACCTGCAGATGAGTGAGATCCTGGAAAAGATCTCTGAAGCGATCATCGAAGGCAATACTGAAGACATCGTCGATCTGACCCAAGATGCCCTCGATGACGACTACCAACCCCAGGACATCCTGGACAAGGGCCTGATGGTGGGCATGGATTACGTCGGCGTCGAATTCAAAGCCGGCAACATGTTCGTGCCCGAGGTGCTGCGCTCCGCGCGGGCGATGCAGTCTTCGATGACGCTGCTACGTCCACTGCTGACGGCAGCCGGGGCCAAACGCGCCGGGAAGGTCCTGATCGGCACCGTCAAAGGCGACCTGCACGACATCGGCAAGAGCCTGGTAGGCATGATGTGCGAAGGCGCGGGGTTCGAGGTCACCGATATCGGCAAGGACATCGACCCTGACGGCTTCGTCAGTGCCGTCAAGCAGTACGAACCGGATATCGTGGGCATGTCGGCGCTGCTGACCACAACCATGCGTTCTATGGGACACACGATCAAAGCCCTGGAAGAATCAGGGTTGCGCGACCGGGTCAAAGTAATCGTCGGCGGCGCCCCGGTCACGCAGGCATTTGCGGACCAGATAAGGGCCGACGGGTATGCGCCCAATGCGGCCGCGGCCGCCGACCTGGCACGCAAGCTGGTGGCAGCCACCTAGTCAGAGGCCGCCCTTCGCCGCCCCTGCCGAGATCCAGGCAGACGGCGACCGGGGCCCGCTTCCTTGACGAAAGGAGACCCGACGGGATGAGAACTAACTATGTAGCCAATTCAGGGGTACGCTTCAACATGTTCTCGCAGGACCAACTGCAAGAGCTGTTCGACGGCGTCCTGGAAGTCTTGCAGACTACCGGCCTCGACGTGCTCCACGACGAGGCCCGGGAGATCCTGGGACAGGCCGGCGCGTGGGTCGATGGCAAGCGGGTGCGTCTGCCGTCGTACATGGTCAAAGAGGCCCTGCGCAAGGCGCCCCGCAGCTTCACTCTCTGGGCCCGGGATGGCAATCCCAAACACAACATCCACATCGGCCCTGGGCGAGCTCATTTTGGCCCCGGGCCCACCTGTACGCACTTCATCGACCCCGAGACCCTGGAGCGGCGGCCATACACCCGGGCGGACGTGCCGCTGGTCGCCCGTACGGTCGACGCGCTGTCGAATATCGACTTCTGCGAGTCGCTGGGCACTGTAGGCGACGTCCACTTTGACCTGGGTGCGCTCTACGAATTCGCGGGCATGTTCCCCAACACCAGCAAGCCCATCGTGGCCTGGTCTTATGACAAGTTCGACTCGGCGGGCATCCACGAAATTGCCGTCGCCGAAGCGGGCGGCCAGCGCGCTTTCGAGCAGCGGCCCAACTACGTTCACTACTGCGAGCCGCTGTCGCCGCTGGTAAGTACCTTCGAGGCGATCGACAAGCTGATGTTTGCCGCTCGGAAGCGCGTGCCGTTGGTCTTCACCCCCTGTCCCATCGCCGGAGGAACTGCGCCGGTCACCGGCGCAGGGATCATCGTCCAGGGCGCGGCTGAGTCCTGGATGGGCCTCACGCTCGCGCAAGCCATCCAACCGGGCTTACCCTTCATCATGGGCGGCGTTTTCTCCGCCATGGACATGAACACGATGGTCCTGGCCTACGGTGCCCCGGAACTGCCGCTGTACATGGCAGGTCTGACGGAACTGGCGCACTTTGCCGGTCTACCCTTGTGGCAGACGGGTGGCTGCACCGATTCCAAGCTGTTCGACGGCCAGGCGATGATCGAAGGCTCCATTTCAGCGTTCATGTCCGCCTTGAGCAGTGGCGACCTCTGCCATGATGTCGGCTATACCGAGAGCGCGATGACCGGCTCGCTGTTCCAACTGTGCGCGATGGACGAAGCCATCGGCTACGCACGACGCATCACGCGCGGCATCGAAGTCAACGACGACACCCTGGCGGTGGACGTGATCCACCAGGTGGGGCCGAACAACCACTACCTGCGCCAGCCGCACACCCGCAAGTACTACAAGACCGAGTACTTCTACCCCAAACTGCTTGACCGCCAGGATTTCGAAAGCTGGAGCGCTACCGGCAGCCTGACGATGAAAGACCGCACCGAGGCGCGTGTGCGTGATATCTTGGCCACCCACAAGGCTTCCCCGATCAAGCCAGAGACTGAACAGGTGATCCGTAAGGTCTTGGAAGAGGCAGAAGATCGCGTGAAGGATAGGAAATAGGAGACATACGATGAGCGGGATACTCGAACGAATCGCCACTGCCATTCTCGAGGGGGACCCGGAGCAGACGGCGAAGCTGGTCAAGAAGGGGCTCGATGGGGGCCTGTCCGCCGCCCAGGTCATGGACGATGGCTTGTTGATCGGGATGACCGAGGTGGGCGTGCGTTTCAAGGCAGGCGATATGTTTGTGCCCGAGGTGCTCATGTCGGCCGAGGCCATGCAGGCAGGCACGCAACTGGTCCGTCCATTGCTTCTCGACGGCAAGTCAAAGCAGACCGGCAAGGTCCTGCTGGGCACGGTCAAAGGCGACCTGCACGACATCGGCAAGAACCTGGTGGCTATGATGTGCGAAGGCGCCGGCTTCGAGGTGATCGACATCGGTTTCAATGCCGATCCAGAGAAGTTCGTCGAGGCCATCAAGCAGCATCGGCCGCAGATCGTCGGCATGTCGGCCATGCTCACCACTACGATGCGTGCAATGGGCCATACGATCAAGGCCATTGAAGAAGCCGGACTGCGCGACACGGTGAAGATTATGGTCGGCGGCGCACCCGTCGACGCCGAGTTCTCCCAGCGCATCGGCGCCGATGGCTATGGGTCAAACGCACCTGCCGGTGCAGACCTGGCCAAGAAGCTCGCCGGCGCTGCCTGATGTCGAGCGCAACCGAGCCGGCCCCGATCGCCATCATCACCTGTAAGGTGCTGGCCGGCGCTCTGCAGCGCCTGCTGCCCACCGACCTGGCGACGAGCGTCCGCTTGATGGAGTACGGTCTGCATCGCGTGCCGACCAAACTCACCGGCGCGGTCCAGGAAGCACTGGATGAGATCGAACCACCCAGGCTGGTGGTGCTGGGCTATGGGTTGTGCGGCAACGGGCTGAGGGGTATTCGCGCCGGCAGACACACCCTGTTGGTACCCAGGACCGATGACTGCATCGCCATCTTGCTCGGTTCGTACAGGCTCTACATGCGCCAGTTCAGCTCAGAGCCCGGAACCTACTGGCTAACGAAAGGTTGGCTCGAAGCAGGCAGCCATCCGCTTAAAGAGTACGCCGAGTACGAGGCCAAGTACGGGCCGGCGGAAGCTATGTGGCTCTTGGATCAGCAGTACCAGCACTATGAGCGCATCGTGTTGGTGGCGCCCAATGCCGAGGAGATGTCAGCCTATCGATCCCAGGCCCAGGAAGTGGCTCGTTTCTGCCAACGCTGGGGCATGCGCTACGAAGAGGTCCTGGGTTCTGACGACTACGTGCGTCGGCTGATCGAACTGGCCCTTGGCCTGCGCGACGGCGCGATCAGCCCCGAGGGCGCCGGCTCGGACTTCCTGGTGATCCCACCGGGTGGTGAAATCAGGCAAGAGATGTTCATGCGCTAGTTGGCAGGCGCGATCGTGCGGCCGGCCGCCGACGCCGTTCCCTGCGGCCTCGCGCCTGCCCCAACACAGCGGGACTTCGTGACAGGAGAGTGCACCATGCAGGTCAGAAAGAACAACTACACCGTCAACGCGACACCCACGCTCCAGGTGCTGACAGAGGAGCAAATTGAGGCGATCTACTACGCCGCGCTGGGCGTGCTTTCAGAAACCGGCGTGCGCGTGTACGCGAAAGAAGGCTGGGATCTCGCGCATGCCGGCGGCGCGAACGTCGAGGATATCGCCGATGGCAGCGCGCTGGTCAAGATGCCATCATGGATGGTGGATAAGGCACGCTCGACCCTGCCGCAGCGGGTGCGGGTCATCGGCCCTGCCGACAAGGACGGCAAGCGCCGGCACAAGATGGATCTCTTCAAGAACGAGATCTACTACGGCACCGGCTCCGACACCCCCTTCACCCTCGATCCCTACACCCAGCAGCGGCGCCGGGCGCTCTACAAAGACGTGGTGAACCTGGCCAAGCTGGCGGAAGCCCTCCCGAACGTGGACTTCTTCATGTCGCTCGGCATCACGCAGGACACTGCTGTCGGCACCTACGACCGCTGGCAGTACCTGGCGATGCTCGAAGGCACCAACAAGCCGATCAACATCACCGCCGTGGACATCGAGGGGCTCAAGGACCAGCTCGAGATGGCGTACATCCGGCTCGGCGGACAGGCAGAGTGGAAGAAGGCGCCCTGCTTCTCGTTGTACAACGAGCCGGTTTCGCCCCTGAGCCATTCCGAGGAAGTGATCCAGAAGCTGCTGTTCTGCGCGGACCACGACGTCCCGATCGTCTACACACCCTGCCCGCTGGCCGGCGCAACCTCGCCCGCCACCCTGGCCGGGACGATGGTGCAGGCGTTGACCGAGAGCCTGTTCGGCATCGTCCTGAGCCAACTGCGCAAGCCGGGCACGGAGGTCATCATCGGCGGCCTGATGTCTGCCATGGACATGCAGACTGCCGTCTACTCCTACGGCTCGCCGGAGATGGCCTTGCTCAGCGCCGGCTATACCGAGATCACCAAGTGGCTGCGGGTGCCGGAGTACGAGACTGCAGGCTGCTCTGACAGCAAGTGCTTCGACGATCAGGCCTGCCTGGAGGCGGCCATGAATATCACCAGCGCGGCCCTGGTCGGCGGGAACATGATCCACGACATCGGCTACATCGAGCAAGGCCTGTCCAGCAGCCCGCACATGCTGGTCGCCTCGGACGACATCATCAGCCGGACAAAACGCCTGCTGCGGGGCATTCCGGTGACCGACGAAACAATGGCGCTCGACGTGATTGACGAAGTCGGGCCGGGCGGCCACTTCCTGGGGCATGATCATACCTACAAGCGCTTCAAGACCGAAAACTGGCGCTCTCCCCTGCCCGATCGCCAGGTCTACGCCGATTGGGTCGCCTCGGGCAGCAAGGATTACCAACAGCGCGTCCACGAGCGCATGGTGGAAATCCTGGAAGCTGAGACCGAGCCGCTGCTGGACGAAAAGATGTATCAGGAACTACGGCGCGTCTGCGAGCTGGCCGACGGCCGGCACAAGGGCGAGGAACTGGCCGTCTCGATGTTCGTCTAGGATCTGGGGCGGCTTTGGAGGCAAGGACCGTTCGCCGCTAGCAGTGGTTGCGATGGGGGAGCCCTCCTCGCAACCACTCCGTTCGTTGCGCATTCTTCCGGAAAGGTGTTGTCTTGGAACCCGATAGCAGAGGCCCCGCGGGCCTGGTCCTGGGCATCGACACCGGCGGTACCTACACCGATGGCGTCCTGATGGAATACGCATCGCGCCAGGTCCTGGCTACCCACAAGAGCCTGACCACAAAGCGCGACTTCGCGATCGGTATCGAGCAGGTGATCGATGGGATCCATATCGAGGACCCCGGATCGATCAAGATGGTTTCGATCTCGACGACCCTGGCGACCAACGCGATTGCAGAGGGTAAGGGCAAACGGGTGGCGCTGATCCTGATCGGCTACGATCCGGAGCTTCTCGCTAACTTCCAGCTCGAACGAAGGTTCGCGACCCCGCAATTCTACTACTTCTCCGGGGGGCACGATCTCTACGGCCGCGAAAAGGCCGAGCTGGATCTGTCCGGCATCCTGGCGCAGGTTAACCAGGTCAAGGACCGCATCGACGCCATTGCCGTCTCGAGTTACTTCAGCCCGCTCAACCCCGAGCATGAGAACCGTGCCTTTCACGCCATCGCACGCATCTGTGACCTGCCCATCGTCTTGGGACACCAGCTTTCGACCAAGCTGGGCTCCGTCGAGCGGGCCACCACGGCCGCACTCAATGCCTCGCTGTTGGCGGTGCTGCGCGATTTCGTGATTGCCGTTCGCCGGGCGATGGAGCGTCGTAACATCGTCGCCCCACTGATGGTCGTGCGCGGCGACGGCACGCTGATGAGCGCCGAGTTCGCCGCAGCCACACCCGTCGAGACCATCCATTCAGGACCGGCGGCAAGCGCCATCGGCGGCCGCTTTCTGTCCGGCCTGGATGACGCCCTCGTGGTCGACGTAGGTGGAACCACCACCGATCTGGCCCTCGTGGTCGGCGGGCAGGTGACGGTCACGACGGAAGGCGCGATGGTCGGCGAGTACAAGACCAGCGTCCAGGCCGCCAATCTGCTGTCAATCGCGCTCGGGGGCGACAGCCATATCACCTACGCGCGCGAGGGCCAGATCCTGGTGGGTCCGGAGCGCGTGTTGCCGCTCGCCCATCTGGCGGCAGATTTCCCCGAAGTCGGCAGACGCTTGCGGGCGCTGGCCCGTCGCCAATGGGCACAGGCCACCCCCGATTGGCTGGAATACTGGTACTTGCTGCGCGAGCCACCGCCGGGCCTGATTCAGACGGGCCGCGCCGAGTCGTTGGTCGGTCTGCTACGCGCCGGTCCCCAGCCCGTCCCGGACATTCTGAAGTACCTCAAGGTGCTGCACGTCGGCCAGGTCGAGGCGGCCGAGTTGTTGCGGCAGGAGATCATCGGCAAAGCCAGCCTGACACCCACGGACCTGATGCACGTCGAAGGCACCTATGCGCATTGGGATGACCTTGCGGCGAAGGCGGCCCTTGACGTGTTCGCCCACAACCGCTGGCGCGAGCCCGACGAGCTACGCTGCCAGATCTGGAACCGGATTACCGAAATGGCACTGCACGCCATCGTGACCTTCCTGACCGGGAAACGCCTGGCGCCACCCGGCGAGCCGGAGCCGGGCCACGAGAACGACATGGGACGCTGGCTGTTCTCCACCGCCCTCTACCACCGGCACGCTCACCTGGACCTGGACCTCCGCCTGCGACAGCCGATCATAGGCATCGGCGCGCCGGCCGGGCTCTTCTTGGGGCCGGTTGCCACGGCTTTGCATACCGAACTGATCCTGCCCGAGCACTTCGAGGTCGCCAACGCCGTCGGCGCGATTGCCGGCAGCGTGATGGTCAGCGAGGAGATCCTGGTCTACCCCCGGCTGGACAGCATGGGGCTGGAAGTGTTGGCTTACTACGCGCAAACCGGCGAAGAGCGCTGCGAGTTCGAGGAACTCGACCAGGCCCTGCAGTACGCCCGCACCGTCGGACAGGACCGCGCCCTGGGCGGCGCCTTGCGCTCGGGTGCTGACAATCCGCAAGTGGTGGTCGAGCAAGTCGACGACGGGCTCGATACCTACCGTGTGCGCGCCAGGGCGATGGGCAAGCCCCGGCTGGCGCGCTGAAGCCCCGCACTGCGGGAGACAGTTGACAAGATGACCATGCAACGAGTAGACACGCAACGCGCGTACGAACTCATCCTGGATCAGATCACCAGGCTGGAGGAGACGTTGAATCGCCTCTTTGGCCTGTCCCTACGTTTCTGGTACCTGCTGCTGCCTGCCGAGGGGGGCGCAGGAGAACTCGCGGCCTTGCCCGCCGCCGTCGAGAAGCACATCGCACTCGTGGACGCGATCCGCGTCCACGATGCTGCCGCGGCCCGGGAGATCATGCGCTCCCACGTGAGCAGTTTCTATGCTGCGGTCGGCCGTGTGCTGGCGGCCCGAAGACCGGCTGAGACGCGCACCGGCGCATCGGCAGAAGGCTGACCCGGTGATCACTGCCGCCCCGGCCCGGGTGACCGTCAGCTACGGCAGCGATCAGCGCCAGGTGACCGTCCAGACAGGTTGCGTGTTGAGCGCGGCGATACTGGAGACCGGCCTGCCCTTCGAGCAGCCCTGCGCCGGCCGCGGCACCTGCCTCAAGTGCCGGGTGATCGCCGAGGGCGCGCTCAGCCCATTGGACGAGCACGAGCTGGCCGGGCTCAGCGCGCCCGAACGGGCGATGCATTACCGACTGGCCTGCCGGGCACGGGTCGACGGCGATGTAGCCGTGACGCTGGCGCCAATCGTCGTCTACTCCAACAAGATCTTTCGCGCCAGCGATGCACACCGGCGCCAGGGTGTACCGCTTGGGCTGGCGATCGACCTGGGCAGCACGACGGTCGCCGCCTTCGTCACGACCCTCGCCGACGGTCAGGTCTGCGCCGGCGCGGCCGCGCTCAACCAGCAGGTTGCCTTCGGCGCCGACGTCATCTCGCGGCTGGCAGCCGCCCAGCTCGGCCCCGAGACCGCCGCACGCGTCTCGTTCCTCGGCGTCTCGTCCATCCTGCAGGCCGTCGACGCGCTGAAGCTCGCCCCGAGCGTTGGCCGGCGCATCCGCCAGGTCACGATCGTGGGCAATTGCGCCATGCATCACCTGCTGCTGCGCCTGCCCGTCGACAGCCTGGCCGAGTTACCGTTCCAGCCCTACCGCAAAACGACGGTCCGCTTCTCCGGTGACTCCCGGGCCAATCCGTTCGCCGAGATTTTGCCGGGCGAAGCAGAGGTGATTCTCCCGCCGCTGATCGGCGGTTTCGTCGGCTCAGACGCCCTGTCTTGCCTGCTCTACTATGATTTCGACCGCGCAAGCCGCCCGATGGCGGCCATCGACCTGGGCACCAATGGAGAGGTCATGGTGACGGACGGGCGGCGCATCCTCGTCGCCTCGACGGCAGCCGGCCCGGCATTCGAGGGGGTCAACATTTCCTGCGGCACGCGCGCGGTGGACGGCGCCATCATCGGAGCGCACGCCTACCCCGACGGGCGCCTGGAGCTGGCCACGCTGGGCGATCAACCACCGGCCGGTCTGACGGGTTCCGGTCTGCTCGCGCTGGTCAGCGAGCTGCGCAGGGTGGACGTTATCGATCCGAGCGGTCGCCTGGCCTCTGATCACGCCGGCTTCGCTGCCCGCCTGAGCCGGGACGCCGAAGGGGTGCGCCGTTTCCTCATTACCGACCAGGGGGTCGATGGTTTAGGCCCCGCGGAGGGTGCCGGCGCGGGGTGCGTGTCCTTGTACCTGACACAGCTCGACATCCGCGAGCTGCAGAAGGCCAAGAGCGCGATCAGGGCCACGGTCGACACGCTGCTGGCTCGGCTCAACCTCGAGCCGGCCGGCCTCAGCCGCATGATCCTGACAGGCTCCTTCGGCAGCCAGTTGAACGTGGGCGCGGTGAGTAACCTGGGGATGATCCCGCCTGTCTCGCCCGCAGCGCTCGAGACCTCAGCCAACGGCGCCGGCCTGGGCGCCGCGCTCATGCTGGACCCCGGGCAACTGGCCCGCGCCGAGACGATTGCCGCCAGCGCCGAACAAGTGGATCTGGACCTGGACCCTGGCTTCGAGGCGCGCTACATCCGCTGCCTGGCGTTGAGCTCCGAGACCGGCTGAGATGACCCTGCATACCGGCAGCGAGGCGCCAATCACGGAACCAATGCTGGCGGGCCCGATTGGGGCTCGCGACGCCGTGACGCCGGGGGCGCGGGGAGCGACAACTCGCGGAAACCTCGGCATCGGACTGGTACTGCTGGCCACCACTGCCTGGTCGAGTGGTGGCGTTTTCATGAACATTGTGGTGGCGGGCAGCAGCATTACCCCGCTGGGTCTGGCGTTCTGGCGCGTCTTGTGCACCTTTGGACTGCTGCTGCTCGCGATCGTCCTCTTCCGTCCGGCCTTACTGCGCGTTCCCCGTCGCGATTTGATCTGGCTGGCAGGGTTGGGTGCCCTGGCTATGGGCACCTTCCAGGCCCTCTGGGTCGCGTCCGTGCTCACCAACGGCCTATCGGTCGCCTCGGTGATCCAGTGCAACGCGCCGATAATCGTCACACTCTTGGCCCGGTTGTTCTGGCGCGAATCGCTGACCTGGCAGAAATGGGCGGCCCTCACGCTGGCCGGTACGGGCACGGTGCTCATTGCCAGGCCCACCGGCGCGGGCAACGTGCACATCACGGTCGTGGGGTTGCTGCTCGCGCTCGGCTCGGCATTCGCCTACAGCGCGATCACGCTGTTCACCAAGAAACTAACCGGCGGCCACGCTCAATGGACGATCCTGGTCTATGGATTTGGCTTCGCGTCCCTGGCTTTGCTGCCGTTCCAGTTCGGCCGGCCTCTGCCGGTCGTGATCGATGGCCAGGCCTGGCTGGCGTTCGGCGCCCTGCTGCTGATCACGACGATCAGCGGCTATGGCCTGTACGCCTCGGCGCTCAAGCATCTGCCGGCCAGCGTAGCTTCCATAGTTGCCATGAGCGAGGTGCCGCTTTCCGCCGTCTGGGGCTATCTCTTCCTCAACGAACGTCTCGACGCCGGCCAGCTTATAGGCGCCCTCGTGGTGATCAGCGGGGTGGTGCTGCTGTCGGTACGCGCTCGAGCGCACGGCTGAGGGCTTTGCCGGGGCGGTTCGAAGGGCTTAGGGGCCGGCGCTCGACGAGAAGAGGGCCCTCAACGGAATGTCAGCCCTCGCGTTCGAGCTGCAGCACGGCCTCCGCCGCCCCGGCGTCGGTAATCAGCACGTTACAGAGCCGCCCGCGCAGGGCGGCCAGAATCGGCCGCGCCTTCGCCTGGCTGCCGCTTATGGCGATCACAGATGGGATACGGTGCAAGACCTCGAGGTCCGGCAAGCCGATCACGCGGCGGTTGTAAGAAATATCGGCCGGCCGGCCCTGAGCGTCGATCTGAAAACCGAGAACGTCGCCGACGATACCCAGCCGCGCGAATTCGGCCAGGTCGTCTTGGCTGAGATAGCCGGCACGTAACAGGCCCGACAGGTCGGGCGTCACCGTTCCGATGCCGGTCAAGACCAGTTCCGCCTTTAGCGCCACTTCCACCGTCTCGGCGATGCTGCGATTGCGTAGCAAGGTCTGCGCCACCTCTTCGGTCTCGACCAGCACCGGTGCCGGGAAGTAGCGATAGGTGCCACCGAGCTTCTGGGCCACCCAGCGCGCCAGTTCATTGCCATCCACGAGCGGATCGCCGTGGCCGATAGCCCCGATGAGCTGGACCACCGTCACCCGGTGCAGTGACATTTCTGGCATGGCCTGCACGACCGAGTGGACGCCCGTCCCCCAGCCGACGCCGACAATCATATCGTCGTGCAGCCGGGCCTGCAGCGCCCGCGCACCCAGCTCGCCCAGCCGCCGCAGCAACAGCCGGTAGTCGGCCGGGGGCTCTGCCAGGACGATAGCTTCGGCGAGGCCGAATGTCGAGCGCAGCTCACCTTCGAGCGCCGATTCCGTGCGCAGGGGATAGTGAACGTGCACCTCGACGAGCCCCGCCTGGCGCGCCTTGTCGAGCAGACGGGAGACCATCGAGCGCGAGCGGCTGATCCGCTGGGCAATAGTCTCCTGATCCAGGCCTTCCTCGTAGTACCAGGTAGCCACCTGGGCCAGGAATTCCATTTGATCCTGTTCCATCAGCATTCCTCTCTCGGCATCAATCGGCCCGACAGTATAGCCCAGGCGGCTGACTTGTGCAACAACGGGACCCATTTCGCGCACCATCGTGAGCGCAGGGCTCACCGAGTTGCACCTGGGTCGACGTTCGCCCAGCGAGACGGGCAATATCCCGCGACAAACGACGGCTGGATGCACAATCGTGACATTCATCCGCAAATTCGTGAATTTGCCTATTGACAAAGCGCGCAAGGTATGCTATAGTCCGGATATTCACGAACGTGATTGATGATTCGCAATTGTGAGCAGACCACTGTAGCCGCCCTGCCGCCAGATAGCTGGCGGGTCTCAAAGAGGATCGACGGAAGCGGTGTGGCGAATCGCCTCAACATCCCCATCCTGGCACCGTTTCGGGTCCTTCCTCGTTTCAGTCTCGTAACCATTCACCTAGTCAGTGCACCGCCGCGTGCTACTCGATCGGTACTCCGGCCGGCCAGGCGTCGTAAGGCTGGGCCACAACCCGAGGGTGCTGCCTTGCCTGCGATCGGCGAGCCGGCCCTTCCCAATTCGCGGGAGATCGGTGACGATGGAAGAAATGCTGCGGACCGAGACTCAGCTCGCCGAGGGCCTCGATCGGGATCAACTGGCGCAGATGCTCTACAAGATGCAACTGACACGCATCTTCGAGGAATCGGCCTATCAGCAGTACTCGCTGGGCAAGGTGCACGGCACGATGCACCTCTGTGCCGGCGAAGAAGCGGTGGGGATCGGGACGATGGCAGCTCTGCGTGCCGACGATGTCATCGTCTCTACCCACCGCGGCCACGCGCATGCCATCGGCAAGGGCCAGGACGTGCGCACGATGATGGCCGAGTTGCTCGCCAAGGAAACCGGCGTCTGTCGCGGTCGGGGTGGCTCGATGCACATGGCCGACCTCTCGCTGGGCAGCCTGGGAGCCAACGGGGTGGTGGGTGGCGGTCTGCCGATGTCGGTGGGAGCAGGACTGAGCATGAAGATGCAGGGCACGGATAGGGTGGTCGTCTGCTTCTTCGGCGACGGGGCCTCGAACGAAGGCGCCTTCCACGAGGCACTGAACATGGCCGCGGTCTGGAAGCTGCCCGTGTTGTATGTCTGCGAAAACAACCAATACGGCATGTCGACCTCGCTGGCGCGAGCCAATTCCGCCCGCAACCTGGCCGACCGGGCAGTGGCCTATGATATCCCGGGGGAAACCGTGGACGGCATGGACGTGCTGGCGGTGTACCGGGCCGTCAAACAGGCGGTCACGCACGCCCGGGCAGGCAAGGGCCCTGTGCTCCTCAACTGCCTCACCTACCGCTACTATGGCCACTCCAAGAGCGACAAACAACTCTATCGCAGCAAGGAAGAGGTACAGGCCTGGCGCAGGCGGGACCCGATCGACACATTTGCCGGCTGGCTGGTCTCACAGGGCTTGCTGACCGAGGCCGAGGTCCAGGAAAGCGCCGATCGAGCGCAAAACGCGATCGAGGATGCGATTGCCTTTGGCGACGCGAGCCCCGAGCCGAGCGTGGCGCACCTCTGTGAGGACGTGTTCGCCGACGAGGTCGCCGTGCTGGCCGACCCAGAACGCAACTTGCCCGCTTGGGCAGCCGCCACCTTTGGGCCGGCCACGCCGATCAACCCACCGGCGGGTGACCGCGAGATCAGCTACTCGGAAGCGCTGCGCGAGGCGATGAGCCAGACGCTCGAGTGCGACCAGCAAGCGTATTTCCTGGGTGAAGACATCGGCGTCTACGGCGGCGCTTTCGGCGTCAGCGTGGGAATGGTCGAGCGTTTCGGCGCCGAACGCGTGCGCGACACGCCCATCTCGGAGAACACGATTGTCGGCTGCGCCATCGGCTCGGCAGTCACCGGCATGCGGCCAATCGCCGAGATCCAGTTCATGGACTTCATGACCCTGGCCATGGAACAGACGGTCCTGCAGGCCGCCAAGCTGCGCTACATGTTCGGCGGCCGGGCGCAAGTACCGATGGTCGTGCGTATGCCGGCCGGATCGGGCACCGGGGCGGCCGCTCAGCACTCGGAAAGCCTCGAATCGTGGTTCGTCAACGTGCCCGGTCTGAAGGTCGTCGCACCCTGCACTCCATATGACGCCAAGGGGCTCTTGCTGGCAGCTATCGCCGACAACAACCCGGTGATGTTCGTCGAGCACAAGCTGCTCTACAAGATGAAAGGCCCCGTGCCGCGCGAGCCTTACCTCATCCCGCTCGGCAAGGCCGACATCAAACGTCGCGGCAAGCACGTGACGGTGGTCGGCACGGGGATCATGGTGATCCGCTCCCTCGAGGCAGCCGCCCAACTGGCCGCCGAGCGCATCGAGCTCGAGGTCATCGATCTGCGGACGCTAAAGCCGTACGATGCAGCCACCGTCTGTGAATCGGTGATCGGCACTGGCCGGCTGTTGATCGTGCACGAAGCGCCGCTGATCGGCGGCTGGGGAGGCGAGATCGCCGGCGCAGTCGCCCAGAGCAGCGCTTTCTCGTACCTCGAGGCGCCGATCGTGCGCCTGGGTGGCGCCGATGTGCCGATCCCCTACAATCGCACCCTGGAACGCGCCGCCGTGCCGCAGGTCGAGGACATCGTGACGGCCGCTCGCAAGCTGGCGAAAACCGAGTTCTAGGCAACCGATTCTGAGATTCGTGAGACGATAGAGCTATGGCTACAGCCGTAATCATGCCCAAATTTGAGATGGCCCAGGAGACCGGCACAGTCGCACGTTGGCTCAGGCAGGCGGGCGACGCGGTTACCAAGGGCGAGACCCTGCTCGAAGTCGAAACCGACAAGGTGACGATGGAGGTCGAGGCGCCGGCGTCAGGCATCCTGGTCAATGTGACCGCTCCGGCCGGGCTGGTGGTGCCCATCGGGCAGCCGATCGCCTTCATTGCCCGTCCCGGCGAACAAGTACCCCCCGCCCCGTCTACGCCGGTGCCGGCGTTTGGCGCTCCTGCGGAGTCCTCGACCGCCCCCATCCCGGCGTCCCCGCCGGCAGTCGTGCCAGGTGCCGGCTACCGGGCGACACCGCTGGCCGAGCGCGTGGCCAGCGAGCATGGCCTGCGGCTGAACGGCGTCAGAGGCAGCGGCCCCCAGGGACGGATCACCCGTGAGGACGTAGACCAGGCGTTGGCCGCCCGGGCTGCGCAGGGCCGCTCGAGCGAGGCCCAGGCATCGTGGCCCGAGGGCAAGGTGCGGGCGGTCCCGGCCGCTCGGCGGCTGGCGCGTGAACTGGCTGTGGATCTCCTGGCGCTGACGGGTTCGGGCCCCGATGGCCGCATTCAGCCGGCCGATGTCCTGGCAATTGTCTCTCAACGTGCCGCTGCCGTCCGTGCGCCTGCGCCCTCACAACCCGAGCCGGCGAGCCTCTCCCCATCCCCGTCGCCCGCTGCGCCGAGCGCGCCGGCCGGGACGGGCGGGCTGGGGGTACGACGGACCGTGCCACTGACGAGCATCCGTCGCACCATTGCCGAACGGATGACCGCCAGCGTGCGTGAAGCGCCGCAGTTTGCCGTCAGCGTCGAGGCCGAAATGGCCCGCGCGCAGGCGATGGTCGAGGACGTGAGGGCCAGCAGCGAAGGCAAAGAGACGCCCAAAGTCACCCTGACTGCCTTCCTGGTCAAGGCCTGCGCCTGGGGTCTGGCCGCCTACCCCGCTGCCAACAGCTCGTTCGACGCGGACGGGGGAAATGTGGTGGAATGGGCCGACGTGAACATCGGCGTGGCCGTGGCGACCGAGAGCGGCCTGCTGGTGCCGGTGATCCACGGTGCGGACCGATTGGGTCTGCTCGAGATTGCCGCCCGCCTCGGCGAGATCACGAACCGGGCGCGGGCCGGAAAACTGCGCCTGGAAGACATCCAGGGCGGCACCTTCACGGTATCAAACCTCGGCATGCTCGGCATCGACCAGTTCACGGCCATCCTCAATCCGCCGCAGGCCGCGATCCTGGCGGTTGGCCGGATGGCCAAGCGGCCGGTCGTCGACGAGAACGACCAGGTCGTGGTGCGGACGGTCTCGTCGCTGACGCTGACCGCGGACCACCGGGTGCTCGACGGCGCCGGGGCCGCGCAATTCCTGGCATTGATCAAGAAAGTGCTCGAACATCCGGGCATGTTGCTGCGGTAGGAGGAGATTGCATGGGTCGCGTGCCAATGCTTCAATGCGCCATGGACTACATCTCGATCGCCCCGGCCCTTGCGATGGCCCTGCGGGTGGCGCCCGAAGTCGACATTATCGAGATCGGCACCCCATTGTGTAAGGCGGAGGGTCTACATGCCATCCGCGCCATGCGTGAGCTGGTGCCGGATAAGCTGATCCTGGCCGACTTCAAGTCGCCTGACGTGGGCGGTCTGGAGGCCCAGATTGCCTTCGAGGCCGGCGCGGACATGATGACCGTGATCGGTGGTGCCCCGCTGGCCACGGTCCAGCAGGCGCTCGATATGGCGCACAAGATGGGCAAAGAGATGTTGATGGAGCTCACCGGGGTGCGCGACATCCTCGCCCGGGCCAAAGAGTGGCGACAGATGGGCGTCGAGCGCATGGTGTACCATCGTGGCTGGGACGAGCAGACGCATAACCGTCAGTGGGGCGAAGACGACAAGGTGGTGATCCGCCAGCTCATCGACATGGGTTTCAAGGTGACAGTCACCGGCGGCCTTACCAACCAGGCGCTCCCCTTCTTTGCCGACCTGGCCGTGGCGGTAGTCATCTGCGGCCGGGGCATCCGCGAGGCCCCGGACCCCCGGGCGGCGGCAGCCGAGTTTCGAGCCAGCATGCACCGCTTGTGGGGCGGCGGCGCTGTTGCGGCGGCGTACGAAGGTGGCCTTGTCGCGGCTGCCAACACGAGCCAATTGGCGGCCAAGGCCGTGCGCTATGGCGTCAGCGAGATGGGACTGTTGCTCAGCGCCGACGGTCGCGACTGCCCCGGCTGCGATGCGCCGGGCAGGCTGTGCATGGGCACGGCGACCAACGTCCAGACCCCAACGGGCCTCAACGCCGCCTCGGTGGTCGATCGCCTGAACCAGCTTCACGGACGCAGCCCGGCCTTTGGCCGGGTGTCGGATAGCACTTTCTACCTCGATCCGGCTCAGTTGGCCGGCCCCTCAACCGACAGCGTCTTGGGACTGCTGCGGGACACAGGCCGGGCCCTTCAGCAACTGGGCGTTCAGGTGGACCTGAACGCCGGCATCGGCATCGCCGACCGCATCCTGCGCGCATAGAGCTGCCAGGGAGCAGGCATCATCCGCTGGCACGCGAGAAGCCTGCAACTTCGGGATCACACCTTTCGTGCAACGCAACCATTCAGGAGGCCTTATCAATGGCAAACACCAACCTGCAAGTGACAGCCCTGGGCATGGTCGAGACGCGGGGCCTCGTAGCTTCGATCGAGGCGGCCGATGCGATGACCAAGGTGGCATACGTGCACCTGTACGTCCAGGAGGAGATCGGCGGGGGCTACGTGACCATCATGGTCCGCGGCGAGGTCGGAGCAGTACAGGCCGCGGTGGACGCCGGTGTGGCGGCCGCGAAAAGGGCAGGTGACCTGATCGCGGCTCACGTCATCGCAAGGCCGCACCCCTCGGTCGAAAGACTGCTGCACTGTGGCCCCGCCGGGCGCAAGATCGCCCGGGCATTGGCGGACTGACGAGGGAGCAACCATGGATCTGCGCACTTATGTTTTGATCGACGCCATGCAGCCGCAGTACGCGGCCCTCACCGGGGTCTTGATGCAGGGCGACGTACCGGTCGAAGGAATGGCCGAGGTCTTCATGGAGCTGGCGCCGGCCAGCGACGTCTACGAGATGCTCGATGCGGCCCTGAAAACCAGCGAAGTACGACCGGGGCTCTTGCGGGTCGAGCGCGAGTACGGAAGCCTGGAGATCCACGCATTCTTTCAGGAGGCGGTCCAGGTCGCCGGCCACGAGGCCCTGCGCTGCTTCGGCCTGACCGAGGCCGACCGGGTGAAGCCCGAAGTGGTATCCATCAAGCTGGTCAGCAACGTCGACGCCTATGAAGCTCAGCTCGTCAACCAGACCAGCCGCGGCGGCTTGCTTCTCAAGGGGCAGACACTGTGCGTCATCGAGGTGCAGCCGGCAGCATACGTCGTGCTGGCGGCCAACGAGGCCGAAAAGGCCGCCGCCATCACGCTGGTCCACTACTCGCCGTCAGGCCGGTTCGGGCGCCTGTATATTGCCGGCAGCGATTCGGCGGTCAAAGTGGCCTCTGACGCCGCGGTGCAGGCGGTCAGCAGCCTGCCCGGCAAGTTACCCACGCGTGGGGGAGCAGGGGCGTGAAGACCTTCTACTCGGCCCAGGAGATTGAAGACCTGGCCCGGCAGGGCGTGCGCGAGCTGCTGGTCGACGACAGAGTTGTGCTGACGGACCTGGCGCGGCAGATGGCCGGACAATTGGGTCTGCGGCTGGTCACGGCTCCGCCCACGGGCGTGCAGGCAGTGGCACAGGTTCCTGGCCCAGCCTCTACCCACCCAGCCCCCAACGGCACGGCCTACTCTGTGCCGGCCCCGGCAGCGATGCCTTTGCCCGCCAAGCCCAAAGGCTGCCAGCACGGCGCGACGGTAGCGGTCGCCAATGGCCAGGCGGCAATAGCTGCACCGGCACCCAACCGCAGCGCAGGTGGCCGCATGGTGGACGACCTGGTGGGCCTGGTCAAGCAGATGAGCAAGCGCTGAGGCCTGTGAGGGAGAGCAAAGATGATCATTGGAAAAGTGACCGGTTCGGCGGTGGCGGTCCTGAAGCATGAGGCGCTGCGCTCGACCAAGCTGCTCCTCGTCAGCCCGGCCGACACGCGGGGCGAAGTCTGCGGCAGCCCATTCATCGCAGTGGACCTGGTAGGCGCGGGTGAGGGCGAGTTGGTGGTCGTCAGCCAGGGCAGCTCGGCCCGGCTGGCAAGCGAGCAGAATGCGTCGCCAGTCGATGCCGCAATCGTCGGCATTCTGGATTCGCTGGCGTACGAAGGGGAGTATTCATTCAGGAAAGGGATGAACTGATGATGCAAGAATTTGCGGCCAACGACGGACACCTGGGTGCGGCACTGGACCCCAGCCAGCGAGCCCTGGGGATGATTGAGACTCGCGGCCTGGTGGCCTGCATCTCGGCCGCCGATGCCATGGTGAAGGCGGCAAACGTCACACTGCTCGATCGCCGGGCCATCGGCGGAGGCTATATGACGGTGATGGTGCGCGGGGACGTGGGCACAGTGCGTACTGCCCTGGATGCGGGGGCGCAGGCAGCGCGGCGCGTGGGCGAGGTGATCTCGGTCCGCATCCTGCCCAGCCCCCATCAGGATCTCGAGGACATCCTTTCTGAGGCGGTATAGTGAGCGCCCAAGCCAAGGTCACCACGTCGAGCCTGCGAGCGAAGAAAGTCAGAGGCCAGAAGATCAGCATGTTGACGGCCTACGATGCGCCCATGGCCTCGTTCATCGAAAAGGCCGGAGTGGACGTGGTGCTGGTCAGCGATGCCGTGGGCACGGTCGGCAACGGACGCACTGAGGCAGTCTCCGTAACCGTCGACGAGATGGCCTACCACACCCGGGCGGTGCGTAACGGCGTCAGGCGCTGCCTGGTGGTGACCACTTTGCCCTTTGGCTCCTATAACACGCCCGAGGAAGCGGTGCGCAGCGCCACCCGCCTGATGAAAGAGGGCGGCTGCGACGCGGTGCACCTCGAAGGGACCTGCAAGGACGGCGACTGCGTGCGGGCCATCACGGGCGCCGGCATCCCGGTCATGGGGCATGTGGGCGTAACCAAGCAGAAGATAGTCAGCAGCGGACGCATCAAGCTGCCCGGCCAGGATGCGGCCTCGGCGTCCGAAACGATCAGCGACGCCGTCGAGATGGCACGCAGCGGCTGTTTCGCGATCGTCCTGGAATGTCTGCCGGATCGGCTGGCTCGGGTCATCGCCCAAAGCCTGGATATCCCAACCATCGGCATCGGTTCGGGCGCCGACTGCGACGGCCAGGCCCTGGTCACGCAGGACATGCTCGGCCTCTACAAGGAGCTGTCACCACGTTTCCTGAAGGTGTATGCCGACCTGGCGACAACCATTGTGAACGCTCTGGGCCAGTTCCGCGGCGAGGTCGAGGGCCGCACTTTCCCGGGCCCGGAGCATGCCTACAGCATCGAGGACGCGGAGCTGGAAAAGCTAGCCGGACAGTTGCGCCGCTAGCACAAACCGTGTCACGGTCCAGCAAGATAGAAGCAAGGGAGGCGCTACTGATGGGAGAATCTCTGAAGGGTAAGGTTGCAGTCATCACAGGTGTCGGGTCCGGGTTCGCCAAGGCGACAGCGGAACTCTTTGCCCGGGCAGACCAGGTCAACCTGGTCATGATCGACATCAGCGAGAAGGCCCTCGCGGCCACCGCGGACGCCTGCAGGGCGTCCGGCTCCAAGGTCATCGCCTTCGCGGGCGACGTCACCAGGCCGGAAACATTCCAACGTGCGCTCAAAGAAACGCTGGACGCGTTCGGCAGAGTTGATTTCCTGATCAATTACGCTGGCGGCGCGCTTAAAGTGGCACCCATCGAAGAGATGGACGACGGAATCAACCGGCGCATCATCGACCTGAACCTCACCAGCACGATCATGAGCTGCCGGACCTTCACGCCGCAATTCAAGCAGCAGGGCTATGGCAAGATTATCAACGTGTCCAGCGCCTGCGACCGCCGCTCGTGGCCGGGCTGGTCGGTCTACTCCGCTGCCAAGGCAGGTGTGAACGCCTTCACCAAGTGCCTCTACACGGAGCTGCGGCCTTGCGGCATCGCGGTCACGCTGCTGGTGCCGGGCGGATCGAACACGGGTTTCCAGGCGGCGGCCGCCGGCGTGAACAAGTTTGAGTGGGACCAGGAGCTGGCCGTCCGCCCGGAGCACTTCGCCGACATGGTTTACCAGACCTGTGCGCTGACGAGAGGCGGCTGTGTCTCCGAGATGCTGGTGTACGGGCTGGCGCAGGACGTCAGCGGGTTCTGACCTGCGATAAATCGCCTGGGAAAAGCCAAGCCTCTTGGGCTTCACCAACCAGGGTGCAGAAGGAGGTGCCGAGGGCCCAAAACCGGATCGAGCAAAACCTGATCGTACCGAAACCATCCAAAGCACGACATTCTCTAGGGAGAGAGGAGACATCTCAAGATGAAGAAGAACCTGTTCGTCCTCCTGACAGTATTGATGCTCGCGAGCCTCGCTCTGTCCGGCTGTGGCGGTGGCGCGAAGCCCGTTCCGCCGACCTCGGCTCCCGCTGCTGCCGCACCCGCGGCCGCGGCAGCCACCGTTGCACCCGCTCAGGCTGTGGCGGCGCCTGCCGCATCCGAGTACAAGCCGGCGACCAGCACCCCGAAGAAGATCGCCTTCTTCGTGTCTGACCTGACGAACGTGTTCCACCAGGGGCAGGCGACCGAAGCGAAGAAGTATGCCAAGGAGAAGTACGGCGCGGACGTCTACGTCTTCGACGGCAAGTCGGATTCGGCGACGATGACGGCGAACGCGGACCAGATCATGGCCCAAGGCATGGATGCCGCCACCCTGCACGCCTGGGACGATCCGGCGATGGAACCGGCGGTGAAGGAGATGCTCGCCAAGGGCATCGTCATGACGTCGTTCTTCAGCCCGATGGGTAAGACCGGCATTCCGGTTGCCCGCAGCGACGAGAAGGGTGTCTCGTTTGCGATCGGCGCGGAGATGGCCAAGAAGTGGAAAGAAACCAACCCTGACAAGCCGATCGTGATGGTGGAGCTGGGCTGGCCGAACCACACCGAGGTGAAGTCGGGCCGTACCGATCCGTTCGTGCAGGGTGTGCTCTCGGTGGACCCGGCCGCCAAGGACCTGGGCTGCCTGGATGCGAGCAAGGGCGCCGATGCGGCCAAGCAGATCATCACCGACCTGGTGACGCAGCATCCGGAAGTCAACCTGATCTATTCGGAAGCCTCGAACCTGACGGTCGGGACGATGGCCGGCCTGACGCAGGCCGGTCGCGGCAAGATGGACAACGGCAAGCCGCTGACCGAGATCGTCACCAGCGTCGACTTCGACCAGGTTGAGTACGACGCCATGTACGACCCCAACAGCTCGCTGAAGTTCTCCATGGGTCTGCCCCCGATCGAGACCGCCCACGGCCGCATCGACCTGATCTTCGACGTCGCCCAGGGCAAGATCCCGATGACCTCCGATCCGGCCATCGAGCAGTTCTACAAAGCCTACGACATGAACTACTACACGACGCCGCAGGCCGAGGCCGCCACCTGGCTCAACACCGAGTTCGGTACTAATATCCCGGCCCCCGCTGTGGCGGCGCCTGCCGCATCCGAGTACAAGCCGGCGACCAGCACCCCGAAGAAGATCGCCTTCTTCGTGTCTGACCTGACGAACGTGTTCCACCAGGGGCAGGCGACCGAAGCGAAGAAGTATGCCAAGGAGAAGTACGGCGCGGACGTCTACGTCTTCGACGGCAAGTCGGATTCGGCGACGATGACGGCGAACGCGGACCAGATCATGGCCCAAGGCATGGATGCCGCCACCCTGCACGCCTGGGACGATCCGGCGATGGAACCGGCGGTGAAGGAGATGCTCGCCAAGGGCATCGTCATGACGTCGTTCTTCAGCCCGATGGGTAAGACCGGCATTCCGGTTGCCCGCAGCGACGAGAAGGGTGTCTCGTTTGCGATCGGCGCGGAGATGGCCAAGAAGTGGAAAGAAACCAACCCTGACAAGCCGATCGTGATGGTGGAGCTGGGCTGGCCGAACCACACCGAGGTGAAGTCGGGCCGTACCGATCCGTTCGTGCAGGGTGTGCTCTCGGTGGACCCGGCCGCCAAGGACCTGGGCTGCCTGGATGCGAGCAAGGGCGCCGATGCGGCCAAGCAGATCATCACCGACCTGGTGACGCAGCATCCGGAAGTCAACCTGATCTATTCGGAAGCCTCGAACCTGACGGTCGGGACGATGGCCGGCCTGACGCAGGCCGGTCGCGGCAAGATGGACAACGGCAAGCCGCTGACCGAGATCGTCACCAGCGTCGACTTCGACCAGGTTGAGTACGACGCCATGTACGACCCCAACAGCTCGCTGAAGTTCTCCATGGGTCTGCCCCCGATCGAGACCGCCCACGGCCGCATCGACCTGATCTTCGACGTCGCCCAGGGCAAGATCCCGATGACCTCCGATCCGGCCATCGAGCAGTTCTACAAAGCCTACGACATGAACTACTACACGACGCCGCAGGCCGAGGCCGCCACCTGGCTCAACACCGAGTTCGGTACCAACATCAAGTAACAGATCAGTTTTCCCCGGGATGGCGTGAGCCATCCCGGGGAATAGCGGGAAGCTCCCAAGGGAGCTCGCGGAAAAGCGCCACTGCAGTGGCGGAGGGATGCATGGAACTGACTGAGAATGTCCTGGAGATCAGGGACCTCGTCAAGGAGTTCCCCAGCGTACGTGCCGTCAACAGCGTCAGTTTCGACATCAAGCGCAATTCCGTCCACTGCCTGGTTGGCGAGAACGGCGCCGGGAAGTCTACGCTGATCAAGATCCTCACCGGTGCGTACCAACGGACCAGCGGCAAGATCCTGCTGAACGGCGAGGAATACGCCGCGGCCAACACCAAGGAAGCCAAGGACAAAGGGATCAGCACGCTGTTCCAGGAACTCAATGTGGTGGATCAGCTCACGGTCGAAGAAAACCTGACGCTCGGCGTGGAAGTCACGCGCTTCGGCTTTTTGCGCAGGACAGACAAGATCAACAAGATTGTCAGCGTGATGAACAGCCTGGAGCCTTCCATCAGACCCGGGCAGCTGGTTTCAACCCTCAGCGTAGGGAAGAAGCAGATCGTAGAGATCGCCAAGGCAGTCGCCACTGAAGCGGACATCATCATCATGGATGAGCCCACCGCTGCGCTCTCGGAAGGCGAGATCGCGCGCTTGTTCGCCATCATCCGCAACCTGCGCGAGCGTAACGTGACGGTAATCTACATTTCGCATCGCCTGGACGAGATCTTCGAGCTGGGGGACTACGTGACCGTCATGCGCGACGGCCGGCACATCGCGACCAAGCCGATTGGAGATGTCAAGGACCGATCGGAGTTGATCCAGATGATGATCGGCAAGACGGTCTTCGAGCAGTACGCACCCAAAGAGCATGAGTGCGACGAGGTGCTGCTCCAGGTTCAGAACCTCTTTACCCACAAGCTTCGGGATATCACTTTCTGCGCGCACAAGGGCGAGATTGTTGGCTTTTACGGGCTGGTCGGTGCAGGCAAGACCGAGCTGGCCCGCGCCATTTACGGTGCGGACGATTACCGCGGCGACATCATCTTCAAGGGGAAGAAGCTACCCACGTCGCCGGACCGGGTCATCGAGGCCGGGATCGCGCTCGTGCCTGAAGAGCGGCGCTCGCAGGGCCTCTTCACGATCCTGACCATCCGCAGCAACATACCGGTCATGAATATGCAGAAAATCTCCCGCGGCGGGTTCATCGACGGCGTCCGCGAGCGGGAGGTGACCCTCGAATACGTTGACAGGCTGCGGATCGCGACAAGCAGCACTGAGAAAGAGGCCGCCCAACTGTCTGGCGGCAATCAGCAAAAGGTCGTGCTCTCCAAGTGCCTGTTTGCCGACGCCGACATGTTGATGCTCGACGAGCCGACGCGCGGGATCGACGTCGGCGCGAAGAGCGAGATCTACAGCATCATTCGCCAGCTTTCTGCCACGGGAAAGACCATCCTGATCTTCTCCTCCGAGCTTCCGGAGGTCATGAACATCTGCGACACCATCTATCTCCTCTACGACGGGTGTCTGAAAGAGCAGGTCCGCAACGGATGCGACTGCGACAGCGAGAGGATCCTTCATGTCGTGACAGGGGGAGATTGAACGTGGACACAATCACTGCGGTACCGAGGCCTCGGGCGACCGGGCGCATGAGCAACGAGACGTTCATCACCCTCTTCATGATCGGCGTGCTCGTCGTCCTGTTCCTCATCGCCTGCCTGTTCGTGCCGAACTTCTACAAACCACAGAACATCGTCAATATCCTGACGAACAACTGGTACATCGTGATCATCGGGGTCGGCGTCTCCTTCCTGCTGGTCACCGGCAACTTCGACATGTCGGTCGGCGGGGTTATCGCCCTGACGGGTGTCCTATCCGTGTATTTCTGCCAGGGCGCAAACGTGTCGCGCAACGAGCTGGCGAACGGGCTCGGCTTACCCTACGGGGTCGCGATTGCGCTCGCGCTGCTCTGCGCGGTGGGCATCGGAGGGCTAAACGCATTCTTCGTCGCTCGCCTGAAAGTGCCCTCCATCATCGTTACCCTGGGGACCATGATGCTCGCTCGCGGCATCGCGCAGGTCATCACCCAGGGGGCGCAGCGCAACACGAGTTTACCGAACGTGTTCGGCGTGATCGGCAACGCAGCTATCCCGGGCACGACGATCAAGGTCTCGGTGCTGATTATGGTCGCGATTGTGACCGTCGCCTTCATCTTCGAGCGCAAGACGGTGTTGGGACGGCGCACGTACCTGATAGGCGCCAACCCGGAGGCCTCCCGCCTGTCTGGCGTCAAGGTGGTCCGCCAGCTCACCGCGCTCTTTATCGTCAGCGCGCTGCTGGCGGGCATCACGGGGATCCTGATGGCTTCGGAGTACAAGGCCGGTCTGTCGAGCCGTGCGATGGGCTACGAGTTTGACGCCCTGGTCGTGACCCTGCTTGGCGGGGTCAGCATTGCGGGTGGGTTCGGGTCAGTCCTGGGCATGTTCGTCGGCGCGATCCTGCTGTCCGTGATGACCACGTCGGCGACAGGCCTGCTGCTGTCGCCCGACTGGCAGTTTACCCTCAAGGGAGTGGTGACATTCATCGCGATCCTCGCTCAGCGGTATGCCCTGGATAAGCGGAAAGGGTAGAGGTAAACATCATGAAAACTACAGCCCAAGCGTCTGTGGGCAGGATGAACCTAGACCGCAGCGACCAGTCCGACGTGGTGCGGGCAGCCGTCAAGAAATACTACATTTACGTGGTCCTGCTGGTGATCGTCGCCATCTTCAGCCTGGTCAAGATCAACGAGGTCGGCTTGTTCGGCAGAGGGGCCTTTCTGAGCCCGGACAGCGTGATCAACATGCTGCGCATCTCTGCGCCCATCCTGACCTTAAGCGGGGCCTTCACCCTCCTGATGATCTCGGGCTACATCGACCTTTCGGTCGGCAGCGCGATGAGCCTGAGCGCGGTCGTCTTCAGCCTGATGATCCTTAACGGTTTCGCCCTCGTGCCTGCTTTTCTGGTCACGCTGGTGGTCGGGATCGGGATGGGCCTCCTCAACGGCTACACGGTCATGAAGCTCCGCATCACGCCCGTGATCGCCACGCTCGTGACGCTGAACCTCTTCAAGGGCATCGCTCTGCTCATCGTTCCGGACGGCACCTCCGCGATCAAGAGCACTGCTGTGCAGAAGATGCCGGCCTTCATCAACGACTACGCCCGGCAGAATGTGATCTTCGGCGTGCCCTTGGCCTTCTTCGTCGCGGTGGCCGTGATCATTGTCCTGGTCATCGTGCAACGCAAGACGATCCTCGGCAAGTACGCTGCGGCGATTGGCGGCAACCGGGTCGCGGCCGAGCTGTCCGGCATCAACGCGGTCAAGTACGTCTGGCTGCTGTACGTGATCGTCGGGTTCTTCGCTGCCGCAGCCGGAGTGGCGAGGGCCAGTTATATGTCCCTGGGAGACCCGCTCTCAGGCGACGGCATGGAGTTGGATTGCATCATCGCGGTGCTGCTGGGCGGCACGGCCTTCTCCGGCGGCGAGGGCTCGGTCGCCAAGACGACCGTCGGCGCCTTGATCATCATGTGCATGACCACCGGGCTGATGACGGTAATTCCCGCCTACTGGCAAGTCGTGGCGAAGGGCAGCGTGTTGTTGTTCGCCGTCGTGCTCAATCACGTCCTGGTGCACGCCAGGGCGAAGGCATAGGGAAGGGATCTGATGGTGGCCATCGATACCATCGACGGCGACCGGCGGCAGCTCGCGGCGGACGAGCTGAGGAGTGCGCCCGTAACGGCCGAAGGGGAGTGATCCAGACCATGCGCCTGTCGTCCAGCATGCCAGTGGGCCTCTATGAGAAGGCTCTTCCGCCCGAATGGTCGTGGGAACAACGCCTGGCCGGCACCGCCCGCGCCGGCTACGACTTCGCCGAGATCTCGATCGACGAGAGCGACGAGCGGATTGGCCGGCTGAGCTGGCCCGCGTCCGAACGGGCAGCCTTGCGGGCGGCGATCGCGGCGACCGGCGTGCCGATCCTCACACTGTGCCTGAGCGGACACCGCAAGTATCCGCTCGGCAGCCATTCGGCCGAGACTCGGCGCCAGGCCCTCGACCTTCTTGCCCGGGCAATCGAGTTCTCGCTGGACATCGGCATCCAAGTCGTGCAGGTCTCGGGCTACGATGTCTTCTACGAGCCCAGCGACGAGCGGACGGCCGGGTACTACCTCGAGAGCCTGTGCCGTGGCGCGGCCCTGGCGGCTCAAGCCGGCGTGATGCTCGGGCTGGAGAATGTGGACGTGCCGATCGCCGAATCGGTCGCCCGTCTGATGAGCTTCGTCGATGCCGTCAACTCGCCCTGGTTCCAGCTCTACCCCGACATGGGCAACCTGGCCGCCGCCGGCTATCACCCGCCGGCCGAGTTCCCGCTGGCTCGCGGGCACCTGGTGGCCGTGCACGTCAAAGATGCTGCGCCGCGCGTGATCCGCGGCATCCCGTTCGGCGAGGGGATCGTGCCCCACCGGGCCACGTTCAGGGCGCTGGCGGCCACCGGTTTCTGGGGCCTGCTGACCGTCGAGATGTGGGCCCAGATGGATCAAGCCGGCGACCCCTTTGCCACCGCCCGGGCTGCCCGGTGCCTGGTCGACGAGTGGGTGGCCGAAGCGTATTCGCTTTCAACAGGAGATGGAACTGCCAATGTTGGACATACTGCGTCAGACCGTCTGGAAGTGTAATCTGGAACTGCCCAGGAATGGCCTGGTCAGGATGACCAGCGGCAACGTCAGCGCCCGCGATCCAGAGACCGGGCTGGTGGTTATCAAGCCCAGCGGCTACAGCTACGAAGACATGCGGGCCGAGGATATGGTGGTGGTGGACCTGGCCGGTCGGGTGTGCGAAGGCCACCTCAAGCCGTCTGTGGACACCGAGACGCACCTCTACGTCTACGCCCATCGCCCCGACGTGTTCGGCATCTGCCACACCCATTCGCCCTATTGTGGCACCTTTGCCGCCCTGGGGAAACCCATTCCGGCCTGCCTGACCACCTCGGCTATGCTCGGCGGGGAGATCCCGCTCGGCGCGTACGTGGCGATCGGCGGCGCGGCCATCGGCGCCGAGATCGTCCAGTGCCATCGGACAGGCGCGGGCGATCATCATGCAAAACCACGGCGTCTTCACCATTGGCAACTCGCCGCTGCAGGCCACGAAGTTTGCCGTGGAAGTCGAGGAGATCGCCAAGATCACGCACAACGCCCTGCTGCGCGGGCAGCCGATCGTTTTGACGCCCGAGCAGCTGGCCGAAACCGGCGATCTCTACCAGAACGCTTACGGACAGCACTAGACGGCCGACGGAGCACCCGGCGGTCCTCGATTGCCTCCGGCCCTGAACCGCTGGGCGTGCTGACCCGGCCTGGCGTGGAGTACAACCTGCCCCCGGGAGAACCATGGATTACCTCATCGGCATAGACCTGGGCTCGACGACGATAAAGGCGGTGATCTACGACCGGCAGGGGCGCGTGGCGGCCAGCGGTTGCCGTCCCACCGAGCGTCATCACCCCGACCCGTCCCACCCCGACTGGACGGTCTGGCAGCCGGAGCAAATCTGGGGCGGCACCGTCGAGGCATTGCGTGAGGCCCTGGCAGGATTGGATGTCCCGGGTGCGATCCGCGCGGTCGCGGTGACCGGAATGGGCATGGATGGCCTCCCAGTGGACCGGGCCGGCAATTGGTTGTATCCTTTCATCAGTTGGCACTGCCCGCGCACGCAGCCTCAGTTCGATTGGTGGCTGAAACACGTCGGTGCTCAGCGGACCTTCGCCATCGGGGGCAACGTGCCCTGGCGCTTCTCGACCGCCCTGCGCCTGCTGTGGATGGCTGAGCATGAGCCGGCGATCCTCGAACGCGCCGATAAGTGGCTGCTGATCGAGGATTTTGTCAACTTCCGGCTGTGCGGCGAGCGCGCTACCGACTACACGATGGCGTCGTGTACGCTGCTTTTCGACCAGCGCAGCCTGGATTGGTCGCCCGAGCTGCTGTCGGCGGCGGGCATCGACCGCCGTTTGCTCTGTCCGGCCCACCCAAGCGGCACTGCGCTTGGCAGGGTCACACCGGCCGCCGCGCAGGCCACCGGCTTGCCCACCGGCACCACAGTTGTCCTGGGCGGCCATGACTACCTGTGCGGCGCCCTGCCGGTCGGCGCCTTCCGGCCCGGCGTGATCCTCGACGTCAGCGGCACCTGGGAGATCGTGCTGGCCGCGACCGAGCGACCGCTGCTGACCCCGGAGGCGCAGCAAATGGGCGTGACGGTCGAGGCGCACGTCGCGCGTGGGCGATACGCCATCTGGGGCGGAGCGGTCTCGTCGGAGATGCTCGAATGGTATCGCAAGGAGTACGGTTTCGAAGCGCGCCGGCGGGCGGAGTCGTGCGGGGGCGTGGATTGGGAGTTCCTGATGGCCGAGGCAAGCGCCGCGCCGGTCGGGGCGCATGGGATCATGTTCCTGCCTCACATGTCGGGCAGCGGCTGCCCTGTGGTCGATGCCCGGTCCATGGGAGCCTTCGCCGGCCTGAACGGCTTTGCCGGCCGGGGCGACCTGCTGCGCGCGGTCGTCGAGGGGCTGGACTACCAGTTCCTGGACATGGTCAACACCATGCAGTCGTCAGGAGTGCCTTTCGAAAAGTTGGTGGTGGTAGGCGGGGCGACCCGCAACAGGTTTTGGATGCAGAACAAGGCTGATGTCGCCGGCCGGTGCATAGAGGTGCCCGAGGTCGAGGACGCGACGCCGCTCGGTGCGGCTTTGCTGGCCGGCATTGGCGTCGGAGTCTACGCCGGCGAGCAAGATGCCTACGAGCAGGTGTATCGAGCCGGCGGCCTGTACGAACCGAACGCCGAGGCAGCCGCGCGTTATGCACAGCTGTTCCCGATCTACAAGCAATTGTATGGCGCCCTGGCGCACGTGAGCCACCAGCTTTACGACCGGTTCCTGGCCTGACAACCATTCTTCGCCAGCATAAGGAGTGCCGCATGCGCCGGTATCTGATGGGCATCGACAACGGGCTGACCCTCTCCAAGGCAGCAATCTTCGACCTGGAGGGTCATGAGGTGGCAGTGGCCGGGCTCAAGTCGGAAATCAGCTACCCGCATCCCGGGTGGACCGAGCGCGACATGGAAGCCCTATGGCTAACCACCGCGGAAGCGATCCGCCGGGCCATCGCGCAAGCCGGCATCCTGCCCTCAGAGATATTGGCCGTCGGCAACTCCGGACACGGCAACGGCATCTACCTGCTCGACCGGAAGGGTCGCGTTCTGCGCCAGGGCGTGGCGTCGATGGACACCCGTGCCGCGGCCATCGTCGACGAGTGGTACGCGGCCGGCGTGCACGAGCGCGTGTTTCCGCAGACGCTGCAATCGTTGTGGCCCGCCCAACCCCCCGCCCTCCTGGCCTGGCTCAAGCGCCATGAGCCGGAAGCCTACCAGAGCATCGGCTCGGTCTTGCTGTGTAAAGATTATGTCAAATTCAGATTGACCGGAACGTTGACCACCGACTTCACCGAAATCAGCGGCACCAGCCTGCTCGACGCGCCCCATCTCCGTTACTCGCAGCAACTCCTCGACGAGTTCGGCATCGGCGAGATAATGGCCGCCCTGCCCAGGCCGATCTGGAGCCATGAGGTCGCCGGCTGCGTGACAGCGGAGGCGGCTGCCGCAAGCGGCCTGGCGGCTGGGACGCCGGTGGTTGGCGGCATGTTCGACGTGGACGCCGCCCCGATCGCGTCGGGGATCATCGACGAGGGCATACTGGGGCTCGTGTCCGGTACGTGGGGCATCAACGAGGTGGTGACCCGGGCGCCAATCATCGACAAGCGCTTGTTTATGACCACACTGTATGCCGCTCCCGGCTTGTGGCTGACGATCGACGGTAGCGCGACGTCCGCTACCAACCTGGAATGGTTTGTAACGCAGTTCTGTGGCGAGGAACGGCAGGCAGCGGCGGCGCGCGGTATCTCCGTCTATGATGTGTGCAACGAGATTGTGGCGGCGTTGCCCGGTACCGACGTCATCTTTCATCCGTTCCTCTATGGTTCGAACGTGCAAGCCAGCGCCCGCGCCGGCTTCTACGGCCTGGCCGGCTGGCACACGAAGGCCCACGTGCTGCGTGCGCTGTACGAAGGTGTGGTCTACGGGCACCTGGCGCATGTGGACAAGCTGCGGGCTGCCGGGGCGCAGGTCCGTTCGGTGCGCTTCACCGGCGGCGGTTCGCACAGCCTCGTCTGGACCCAAATGTTCGCCGATGCCCTGGGGCTGACCATCGAAGTGCCTGAAGGCCGCGAGGTCGCGGCGCGCGGAGTGGCGATGGCCGCGGGAATCGCGGCCGGCACCTATCGCGATTACGCCGACGCGGTAGGACGCTCGGTGCGCCTGGCACGCCGCCACGAGCCCGACCCGGCGAGGACCGAGTATTACCGCACCCGCTATGCCGAGTATGGCTGCCTGGCCACGGCGATGAGCGAACCCTGGGATCGGCTGGCACGCCTTGGCGGGAACTGAACCGGCCGCCAGAAGCGCATGGAGCAGTCATGACACCACTGGCAGATATCACCCATCTGGTAATCGACATGGACGGCGTGCTGTACGTCGGCGACGAAGCGCTGCCGTGCCTGGCAGAGTTCACCGCCTTCCTGCGCCGCCGCCTGGACGGCTTCCTGCTGGCCACCAACAACTCCACCCTCTCGCCCCGGCAGTACGCGGCCAAGCTGGCGCGCATGGGTGTGGACATCGCGCCGAGCGAAATCCTGACGTCAGGTACGGCGACCGCCTCCTTCCTGGCGCAGCAATACCCCGCCGGCACCCGCGTCCACGTCTTCGGCGAGGATGCCGCACGCGAGGCGATGCTCGAGCAGGGCTTCGTATTGGCCGACGACGCAGTCGAGGTCGTGGTGGCGACGATGGACCGCGCGGTCACGTACGATAAGCTGAAGCGGGCCGCCGTGCTCGTTCGCCGCGGGGCACGTTTTTTCGCCACTAACCTGGATCCTACCCGGCCAACCGAAGAGGGCCTGGTGCCGGGCACCGGCGCGATGGTGGCCGCTATCGAGGTAGGCTCGGGCGTGAAACCAATCGCCATCGGCAAGCCGGAACCGACGATGTACCAGATCGCCTTGGCACGGCTGTGCGCCCGTCCCGAGACCACCGCGGCCCTGGGAGACCGCCTGGACACTGACATCCTGGGCGGCGAGCGTGCGGGCCTGGCCACGATCCTGGTGCTCTCCGGCGCGACAACCAGAGAAGAGGCCGAGGCCTGGGGCCCAAACTACATTTTCGACGACATCGCGGCCCTTTGGGTGGCCTGGGAGCGGGAGCTCGCCTGAAGCTCAGGCGCTTCGGCCAGACAGGCAGGAGGAAGCCGGCCGGCGCGTCGTACCTGGCGTGGTCGAGTTGAACTGAGCAATGCTGGCAGCGCAGCCGGCACGGCCGTGGGTGCGTCTTTTATCGTGAGAAAGCGAGAAACCGAGGGTAGGCTATGGATGCGGCTCGTGCGGACCTGCTGGCCCAGGTGGCAACCTGGTATTACGAGGAGGGATTCGATCAAGAGGCGATCGGCCGGCGGATCAACCGCTCGCGGTCGATGGTCTCCCGGCTCCTGGAGGAGGCGCGCCAGGCCGGCCTGGTGGAGGTCCGCGTGAAGTATCCGCTCAAGACCGACGCGGACTGCGAGTGGCGGCTGTGCCGGGCCTTCGGCCTGCGCGATGCGGTCGTGTTGGCTCAGGCACCTGTCGACCACCAGAGGCTACTGCGACGCCTGGGCGACCTGGGAGCGCGGTACCTGAGGGGCTACCTTCACGACGATATTCTCATCGGCGTCGGCTGGGGTACCTGCGTCCACGCCGTCGTGCGCTCGATGCCCCAGGCGCCGATCGCTCAGGGCCGCGTCGTACAGATGATCGGCGCAGTGGGCTACGGCGACCCGATGGTTGACGGTGCCGAGTTGGCGCGCTGGTTGGCGCAAAAACTCAACGCCGACTATCACTACATCTCCGCACCGCTGCTGGTTGAGAGCGCAGTCGTGGCTCAGGCGCTGCTGCGTGAACGTTCGATTGCCGAGGCGCTGAACCTGGCCGCGCGCGTCGAGTTCGCGATCGTGGGCATCGGCACCGTCGATTCTGGCCTGTCGAGCCTGCTGCGCGCCGGCTATGTCAGTGCTCAGGAGCTGTGCCAGTTGCAGGAACTGGGAGCCGTAGGTGACATCATGGCGCATCAGCTCGACGGAGAGGGCCGGCTGCTCGACGTGCCGTTCAACCGGCGCGTGATCGGGCTCCAGGACATCGCCCGCCTGCGCGATATCCCGGTGGTGATGGCAGTCGCCGGCGGGGTTGCCAAGGCCAGGGCGATCCTGGCCGCTCTGCGCGGTCGTTACGTCAACGTCTTGGTCACCGACCGCGACACTGCCTGCCAGGTGCTCGCCCTGGCAGGGACGCCTGAGGACCGCGACCTGGTGCCTGCCGGTGCCTGACTCCGCAGAAAAGCCTGTGCGCTCTAGCCCAAGAACTTCGGTTCGGGCAGGCCCCGGATGCCCACGTGCGCCCGAAACAGGTCGCCAGACTGTGGCGCGCTTCGGCGCTCACTTTCGTCGAGCAGGTACCAGGCGGTGGTGATATACAGCTCGTCCAGGTTGGGACCTCCGAACATGGGCGCGGTGGGGTTCGGCACGGGCAGGCGCAGCTCGCGCTCCACCTTGCCGTCGGGATCGTAACGCAACAGCCGCCAGCCTCCCCACAGGGCGCTCCACACTCCCCCCTCGCTGTCGACAGTCAGGCCGTCCGGCAATCCGTCCTCTGGGGTGACACGCGCAAACACCCGGCGATTGGCAATCGCGCCGCTGGCCGGGTCGAAGTCCCAGGCATAGGTCTCATAGGCGAACTGCGCGGTGACGTACAGCGTCTTGTTGTTCGGGCTCCAACCGATGCCGTTGGCGCAGGCGAAATCGTGGGCCATGGCCTGCAACGCGCCGGAAGGGTCCAGGCGGTAGAGTGAGCCGTCCCTGGCGGCCTGCTGCGCCTCATTGGTGCTGCCTGCCCAGAAACGTCCCTGGCGGTCGGCCAACGCGTCGTTGAAGCGCACGGTCGGCTTGTCGGCCTCCGGGTCCGCCACGAACTGCCCCTCATTGGTCTCGGCATCCCAGAACCAGAGACCGATCTTCGTGGCCAGAATGAAACCACCCGAGGCGCGCTGGGCCCAACCGGTGATCGGCAGGCCGATCGGGTACTTGCGGCATTCGCCCGTTGCCGGACAGTAGCTGAAGACCTGCGGACGCGGCCCGATGTCGGCCCAGTAAAGGGTCTGGCCGGCTGCATCCCAGCGCGGGCTTTCGCCCACCTCATTCTGGGAGGTGACGACGTGTTCGACTTGGTCCATGCTTCGATCACCTTTCTCGGCGAGACTGCAGAGCTTAATAGAACCGCATCACCGGCCAGCCCCGCGCGGCGGCGATGCGTGCCAGCCGGCGGTTCGGATTGACGGCCACGGGATGGCCGACGGCTTCCAGCAGGGGCAGATCGCGATGGCTGTCGCTGTAGAAGTAGCTCTGCGAAAGGTCGATGTCATGGCGGGCCGCATAGTCGCGCGCCAGCACCACCTTGCCATCGTCATAACAGGCCGGCAAGATCACCCTGCCGGTAAAGCGGCCGTCGATGACTTCCAGTCGTGTTGAAAGATAGGCCTCTCCCAGGTCCAGCGCTTGAGCGACCGGATGCACGGCATAGGGCGTGGAGGCCGACACGATCGCCACCTGATGGCCCTGCCCGCGGTGCCAGGCCACACGTTCGCGCGCCCCCGGCGCAATGTAATGCCGCAGCATTGCCCGGAACCACTCATTGCTCAGGCGCCAAGCCTCGGCCTCACTGGAACCGGCCGTCAGCACCATCAGGCGAGACATCATTGCCGGAAAGCGCATGGCGCCGGCGAGGTAAAGCCCCACCCAGCTCATGATCTGGGCCCATTGGCTGAAGGGCAACTCGCCCCGCTGCCGCAAGTACCGCAGGTAAAGCAGGCCGGAGCTGGCGCACAACAGCGTATTGTCCATGTCAAACAGGGCGCCGATCATACTTCTTCCGATAGGTCGAACGGCTCGAAGCGCGGCAGCAGGCCGACCGGCAGCTTGCCGTTCACGCGCGTCCCCGTCTCGACGTGAGCCTCCCGCTCGATGACGCCTCGTTGATGAAACAGTCCGAGCAGATCGCCGCGTTGATATGGGATCAAGACCTCGACGTCGACCAGCTCTTCTGTCAGTATCTCGTCGATCCGCTCCGTCAGAACATCCAGCCCCTCACCTCTCAACGCCGAGATCGCCACTGCATCGGGCATATCTGCCAGCAGGCCGGGGATCTCGGCCGCATCGGGCAGTTGGTCGACCTTGTTGAGCGCAGTCAGAATCGGCTGGCCGGTCGCATTAATTTCCTTGAGCACCTGCAGCACGGACGCAGCCTGTTGTTGAGCGTTCTCGTGCGTGATGTCGACCACGTGTAACAGGAGATCGGCTTCAGTGATCTCTTCCAGCGTGGCACGAAAGGCAGCCACCAGGGCCGTGGGCAGCTTCTGGATGAAGCCAACGGTGTCGGTGAAAAGGACCTCCCTGCCCCCCGGTAGGGCAACGCGGCGAGTGGTGGGATCGAGGGTCGCAAATAGCTGATTGGCCGCGTAGACGTTGGCCCCGCTCAACGCGTTCAAGAGGGTGGATTTGCCGGCGTTGGTGTAGCCCACCAGGGCCACGACCGGTATGGCCTCCTCCGACCGGTGCCGCCGGTAGTTGGCGCGGTGCGCGCGTACCTCCTCGAGTTCTTGCTTGAGATGCGCAATGCGCTTGCGGATCTCCCGCCGGTCGACCTCAAGCTGGGTCTCGCCGGGACCACGCAGGCCCACTCCGGCCGCACCACCGCGCGCTGCTCCACCGCCGGCCTGGCGTGCCAGGTGCGTCCAGGCACGCGTCAGGCGCGGCAGCCGGTACTCGTACTGCGCCAGCTCGACTTGCAGCGCGCCTTCCCGGGTGTGGGCGTGCTGTGCGAAGATATCCAGGATCAGGGCCGTCCGGTCCAGCACCTGGACGTTCTCATTGTCGATCGCCCGTTCGATCTCCCGCTGCTGGGCAGGGGAAAGCTCTTCGTCGAAGACGACGGCCGTCGCGCCCAGATCACGCCGCAGCGCCACCAACTCGGCTACCTTGCCTGAGCCGATCAGGGTGGCTGGATTGGGCCGGTCGATCTTCTGTTCCAACACCCCGGTCACCTTGACCCCGGCAGTGTCGGCAAGTTGCGCCAACTCCGCCAACGAGTCTTCGGTGCTCCACTGACTGGCCTTGCCCTTGAGCTCGACGCCCACCAGGACGGCAGTAGGTTTTGGTTCGTCAACAGGATAAATGCGTTCGACGATCGGAATCTCTCCTCTACACTCAGAACTCGAGACCCTTGAGCCGCCGGATGGCCTCGAGGATCCTGGCAGTCGATTGGCCAAGCGAGATGCGGACGTGGCCTTCGCCGTGCGGGCCAAACGATGCACCCGACGTGAAGCTGACGCCGGTGGCCAGCAGCACCTTCTCGGTAAAGCTGGCGGAGGTGTAGCCGGCCGGAACGTGGGGCCACAGGTACAACCCAGCCAGGGGCCTGGCTACCTGCAAGCCCCAATCGTTCACCAACAGATCATACAGCATATCGCGCCGCTGCTGGTAAACCTGGTTACGTTCTTGCAGCCAGGACTGGTCGCCGGTCAACGCCGTTACCGCTGCATCCTGGATCGGCAGGAAGATGCCGGAATCAACATTGCTCTTGATTTGCAGCAGCGCCTGAATGGCAGTGCTGTTGCCTGCGGCCACACCGATGCGCCAGCCGGCCATATTATGCGACTTGGAGAGCGAGTTGAACTCGACTGCCACGTCCTTGGCGCCCGGGACGCTCAGGAGGCTGACTGCCCGGTAGCCATCGTAGCTCACATCCGCGTAGGGAGCATCATGACAGAGCAGAATGCCGTGGCGACGGCAGAAATCGACCGCCGTGGCAAAGAACTCGAGCGAGGCGACCGCGCCGGTCGGGTTGTTCGGATAGTTCAGCCACATCAGGCGCGCCCGGCCGGCCACCTCAGCCGGAATGGCCTCGAAATCCGGGAGAAAGCCGTTCTCGGCCAACAGCGGCATGTCGCAGACCTCGGCGCCGGCCATCAGCGCGCTCATGCGATAGGTCGGATAACCCGGATCGGCTACCAAAGCCAGGTCGCCGGGATCCAGCCAGGCAAAGGCCATGTTGGCGATGCCTTCTTTGGAGCCGAGCAGTGGTAGCACCTCGTCGCCGGCGTCCAGCTCGACGCCGAAACGCGCCGTGTAGTAGTCGACAAAGGCCTGGCGCAGCCTGGGTGTGCCCAGGTAGCCGGCGTAGCTGTGATGGGTAGGGTCAGCCGCCGACGCCGTCAGAGCCTGCACGATGAAATCTGCCGGCGGCCCGTCAGGCGCACCAATGTCCAGGCGAATGACGCTCAGACCCTTAGCTTCGAGCGCCTTGAGACGGGCGGCGAGCGTCGCAAAGACGTAAGGCGGCACCGAGTCGAGACGTTTGGCGGGATGTAGCAAAGGAAACACTCCTCAGGACGCACCTGGCCCCTCCAGCAACACCTGCAGCACACGTCCGACGCGCTCCAACGACACCGCCGCCACCTTGTCAACGGTGTCCTGCCTAGTGTGCCAGTAGGGATAGTCAAAGTCAATCAAGTCCACGGCCGGGATGCCTTTGGCCAGGAATGGTGTATGGTCGTCGGTCATCGTCCACTTGTACTCCGGCTTGAAGGTGTCGGCGTAGCCCAGGTCGCCGGCAATGGCCCAGATCCGCTCGACCAACTCCTTAGTCGAGCTCTGTTCTTCGTAGATGTCCTGCTGGGCATCGCCGACCATGTCCGCCAGTACCATGAATTGCGGCTGGGTGGCCAGATGATCGACGAAATACGTCGCACCTACGCTCCAATCCCAGCCGTCCAAGCCACCGTTGTCCTCGGCGTCGAAAAACGTCAGCCAGAGCTCGTTGGTCAGTTTGGACTTGTCCAGCGTGCTCGCAAGCTCCAGCAAGACCGCGACCCCGCTGGCACCGTCGTTGGCGCCGGGTACTGGGTCGCTCCGCCTCGCCGCGTCCGGGTCCTTGTCGGCGTATCGGCGTGTGTCGTAGTGGGCGCCGACGATCGCCAGGGGCCCGTTCCCGGCTTTGCCGATCACGTTGCGCAGCACCACACCCCGGTAGGTGAAGTCTTGGATCGTCACTTCCCAGCCGGACCGCCGCAGCTCGGCCGCAATCGTGTCGGCCAGTTCGGAGCAGGCTGCCGATCCGGCCGGCCGTGGGCCGAGCTCCATTTGGGCCAAAACATGTTGATAGGCCCCCACACCGGCAAAGCCCCCTCCCCCGGGGGTTGAGGTCGGCGTGGGTGCCACGGTTGGCGTCGGGACGCGTGTCGGGATGTGTGTCGGGACCGCCCTCGAGGTAGGCAAGACCGGTGGCGGCAGCGGTGTCGCCGTCGGCAGCGGCGTCGCCGTCGGCTCCGGTTTGGGCACGAAGCTGTAGCCCACCCCGCCGAACCAGGCCAGGATACCAAGCAAACCAAGCACCATCAGCAGCTCAAGCCAGCGCTCCCTGATCCACGCCCGCAGCGCCGCCCACCTTCTTCGCATAGCCAGCTATCCCCTCCGGGGGCCAAGCCAGAAACCTGGCCGGCGTGTAGCACTATGACTACACGAATAGAACACTAGTACTGGTCAGGCGCGCGACCTTCGCCGCGGTTGCGAAAGATCAGGCGGATCGGCGTGCCCTCGAACGGATAACTCGCCCGGATCCGGTTCTCGAGGTAGCGCGCATAGCTGAAATGGACCAGTTCCCGGTTGTTGACGAATACGATGAAGGTCGGCGGCGCCACGTCCGCTTGCGTGGCGTAATACAGCTTCACCTGGCGCCCACCGCTCGTTGGCGTATGCGCTGCCACCGCCTCCTGAATCAGGCGGTTGAGCTCACCCGTCTGCACGCGAACCTTGCGCTGGGCCGCCACAGCCAGGGCCGCCGGCAATACCTTTCCCACGCGCTGCCCATTCAGCGCCGAGATGAACAACACCGGCACGTAGTCCAGGAAATGGAGCTGCTCACGGATGTGCTCCGTGTAGCGCACCATCGTCATCGAGTCTTTGTCGGGTACCGCGTCCCACTTGTTCACAATCACGACCACGCTCTTGAACGCCTCGAGGATAAACCCGGCCACGTGCGCGTCCTGCGCAATGACGCCCGCGGTGGCGTCGACAAGCAACAAGACGACGTCCGAACGCTCGATCGCCGACAGCGCTCGCATCACACTGTACTTTTCGATCCCCTGCTCGACCTTGCCGCGCCTCCGCAGCCCGGCGGTGTCGATCAGGACCAGGTCCTGACCTTCCCACCTCAGCGGCGTGTCGATTGCATCCCGTGTCGTACCCGGGATCGGGCTGACGATGGCCCGCTCCTCTTGCAGCAAAGCATTCAGCAAGGAGGACTTGCCCACGTTCGGCCGGCCGACCAACGCAATGTGTACCGCGTCGCTCTCCGGCTCTTCAGGCACGACAGGAATCTTTTCGACGATCGCGTCCAACAGATCGCCCGTCCCGGTCCCGTGCAGCGCTGAGATCGGGTAGACTTCCCCCAGGCTCAGCTCGTAGAACTCCAACGCCTGCTGGCGCCGCACTTCGTTATCGGCCTTATTCGCAGCCAGGACCACCGGCCGGTCCGAGCGACGCAGCACTTCGGCGATGTCCCGGTCGGCGGCAGTCACCCCGTCCTTCGCGTCTACCATGAACACGACCACGTCGGCCTCTTCGATGGCCGCCTCGGCCTGCGCACGGATCTCGCGCACGAAGTCCCGAGACGAGGGGCCGAGGGAGTCTGGTTGGCCCTTCTGGGGCGCCCGGTCGGTGGACGCGATATCCAACCCTCCCGTATCCACCATCATGAACGGTTGGTTGGTCCACTCCGCGGGCGCGTAGAGGCGGTCCCGCGTGGTGCCGGGCTCGTCTTCGACGATCGACAGCCGCTGGCCGGCCAGCCGGTTGAACAGGGTGGACTTGCCGACATTCGGCCGCCCCACCAGGGCGACGATGGGTGTATGCATTAAGAATCCGTTCTGGCTAAGCTATCTATTGAATCCCGCCCGCGCCTCACGGCTGGGCCGGCGTGGGCGTGGCACTCGGCGCCGCCCGGGGCGTCGCGCTGGCTGGCGCACCGGACGTCGCCCTCGGGACCGCTTTGGGTGTCACGGCCGCGGCGGGCGTCGTCGTCGTCGTCGACGTCATCGACGTCGTCGCCGTGATACCCGGCCCAAGGCCGGGCGCCGATTCTGTCGTGGGCGTCGACGTCGGCGCCGACTCTATCGCCACCTCGATGTTCTGCGGCGACAGTCCTTCCACTGTGATCCCCTCGGGAGCCGGGACGCGCGGTTCGACCACGTGCACTCCCGGTCCGAGCCCGGTCAGGTCCAGGATCACGGGCGCGGCGTCGCTCTTGATGGTCTCGAGCCGGGGCAGAGGGCCGGCCAGGAAGACGTTTACCGTGTCGAGCGAGAGCGTGTAGGTCAGCCCCGGCCCCAGGCCCTGGATGACCGGCCGGCGTTGCACAGTCTGGGCGCCATTGATGGGGATGACGCTGACCTCTACGGTTACGCTGGGCGTGCCAAGGGCAGAGATATTCTCGGGCAGGTGCAGCGGGACGCGCTCGGTTACATTGGCGTTGGCGTTCGAGATGTCGACCGAAACCGTGATATAGCCACTCATCTGCGCGATCGCTGCCGGGTCACCGCGCAAGGTGACCAGCTTCGGGTCGGCATTGACCCCGTTGATCGTGTAACCGCTGGCCGGCTGGCCGGTGGTCTCGACCAGAATGGCGACCTCACGGTAACCGGGCAACTGCACGATCGGTACCGTCACGTCGATGTTCTGCGGCGTCAAGGTCACCAAGCTGACCACCTCGCCGGTCGCGTCGCGCGCCATCACGCGCAAGGTACGGTCGACGTTGCTGCGCGCCCCGCGCAGGTACACGTCGACCGAGAGCGATTGCACCTGGTCCACGGCCGAAGCCGAGCCAGAGACAAGCACCATGGTGGGCGTGACGACCGGCGAGTTCCAGTCGTAGCCAAACGCCGGAGCGTCCAGCACGTTGACGCGCACGGGCATCAACTTCTGCTTGCTCCTTTCCAGGCGCACGCGGATGAGGTCCGGTTCGACGCGCAGGATCTGCACCTGCGGGTCCTGCGTCGTGACCTCGGGATGGCGGTCGTAGGTCCCGGCTTCGAGGCCGCTGAGGTCAATGGTTGCCGTGAAATCGCGCGGCTGCAGATCGGGCCACAGATGCTTGGGCGCCCGAATCTGTACGCGCACCGTGTCCTTGAGATCGCCCAGGATGCTCAGGCCCGACCCCAAGCCGGTGCGCGTTAGCGGTATCGGCTGGCTGTACCAGTCCACCGGGTTATCCTGCTGCACCGCCAGTACCCAGACGATACAGGCCAGTATCAGCGACAGCACTACGGAACCCAGGGTGGAAAGCCAATTCCTCATCGACTACTGTCCGTTCCCGAACAAGCGCCGCGGCTGGTAAAAGGCCTGCAAGATGCGGCGCAGGCGCTGGCTGTCGAGGCGCCGAACGATACGCCCGCTGCGGGCAATGGAGACAATGCCTGTTTCCTCGGAGACGGTGATCGCCAGAGCGTCATTTTGCTCCGTGATCCCCACTGCCGCCCGGTGACGCGTGCCCAGCGAGCTGTCAGGGAGGGCCCGAGCCGTCAGCGGTAAGACACAGCCCGCAGCGACAAGCTTGTCGCCGCGGATGATCACCGCCCCATCGTGTAAGGCCGTGTTCGGAAAGAAGATGGTCTGCAACAGGCGGGCCGACACGATGGCGTCGATGCGCTGGCCGGACTCGATGTGGTCCTCGAGTCCCGTCTCGCCCTCCAACACAATCAGCGCGCCGGTCCTCTCGCGCGCCATGATCTCCACCGAGCGCACTACCTCGTAGATCACACGCTGGACCACATCGGCCGGCGCGTTGCGGGTCAGCAGGGGACCCGTTCGTCCCAGCCGCTCGAGCGCCCGGCGCAGCTCGGGCTGGAAAATCACTGGGATCGCGACCAGGATCATCGGCAGCGAGTTGGTCAGCAGCCAGCTAAGGGCTGTGAGACGGAACAGAGTGGTCGCCAGGGACACCACCAACGCCACCGCCAGGATGCCGCGCAACAACGACACCGCCTGCGTACCCTGCAACAGCCGCAGCAGACCGTAGAAGATCAGTGCGACCAGCAAGATATCGACGATGTCGATGACGCCACCCGGGTATGTCAGGCGTTGGAAGATGCCCAGGATGTCAGCCATGACAACTAGCCAAGGAGATCCACCAGGATCGCCTTCTGCGCATGCAGCCGGTTCTCGGCCTGGTCGAACAACGCCGAGTGCAGCCCGTCGGCCACCTCATCGGTGATTTCATCGCCCCGATGGGCGGGCAGACAGTGCATGACGAGGACGTCAGGGCTGGCCGCGCTCACCAGCCGCGCGTTCACCTGGTAGGGCGGGAAGATGGCGGCGCGTTGCGCCTTCTCGGCCTCCTGGCCCATGCTCGTCCACACATCCGTGTAGATCACGTCCGCACCGGCTACCGCCTCAAGCGGGTCGGTGGTCGAGAAGACGCTGCCGCCGCCCTCAGTAGCCAGCGCCTGCGCCCGCTCCAGCACGGCCGGCTTAACACCATAGCCCTCGGGCGCGCCGATGCGCACGTTGACGCCAAGCTTACCCCCACCAAACAATAAGGATGTGGCGACGTTGTTGGCATCCCCCACGTACGCCAGGGTCACCCCCTCCAGGCGACCAAGTTTCTCCCAAACCGTGAAATAGTCGGCCAGGCCCTGGCAGGGATGGTTGTAATCAGAAAGGCCGTTGATCACCGGCACCCGCGAGTACTTCGCGAGCCCAAGGATGTGTTCGTGCGAGAACACGCGCGCCATGATGCCGTCGACATAGCGCGAGAGCACGCGCGCCACATCGGCCACGCTCTCGCGACCTCCCAGGCCGATCTCGTTCGGCGAAAGGTAGAGCGCATGGCCCCCCACGTGTTCCATTGCCATCTCGAAGCTCACCCGCGTGCGCAGGGATGGCTTCTGGAAGATCATGCCGAGCGATTTACCTTTCAACAGCGGGCGATTGCCGCCGGCCAGCCATTCAGCCTTCAGATCCCTGGCCAGTTCGAGCCAGGCCCACAATTGGCCGGCGCTCTGGTCCGCGAGACTGATGAAATCACTCTTCGCCTGGGTGGACAGATGATCGGGCATTCTTGCTTTCTCCTCCCTAACCGAATCAAAACGATAAGAGCGTTGGCGCAGGCCCTTACAAACGAAAACTGAGCGCTGCCAGCAACATGGCGGCCCACCACCAAGGTGCGCTACGAGCGAGGATCGCCGCCCGGAGCAGGCCCGGGTCATCGCCGATCGGAGGCGCCAGCCGCCCGGCCCGCAAGCAATACCAGGCCGGCGGCAGAAGAAGCGCCGCCACGACCGCGGTGGTGGCGGGCAGTCGCAGCGCGACCAATGCCACCAAAACCGCCAATTCACCCCCCCATACCCCGCGTGCCCGGCTGTCACAGTTCGAGTAGGCACGCTGGCTCCCCCACTCGAGGAGCGTGAAGGCTCCGCCCAGCGCCAGCCCGGCGGCCGGTAGGGCCGAGAAGGCGGCGCCGCTGACGGCAAACGACGGTTGACCGCCCTGACCGAGTGTCATGCCTACGAGCCAGGGCAAACCCACCGCCAGCAGGGCCCGTGGTAGGGCGGGCTGAACACCCCACTGAACTACGAACAACGCCCAGAAGGTGACAAGCAGGGCGACGAGGCTCAGCACCAGGGCAGGTAAGCCGAGCAGAGCACCGAGGCCCGCCATCAAGAGCGCGGCGACCAGGATATCGTGCCAACGAGCTTCGGGGAGCATCGCCCGCAGGCGCGCAGCCGGGGCAGCGGGCTGCAAATAGGGCAGCGGCCAGTATTCCCGTTCCCGCTCTCGGTCTCCTTGTCCGCGCGGCGTAGAAATCCACTGCGGCAAACAGCCGGCAACCGGCACCCAAACGGCGCCCCAGGCCGGATCCACGAGCACGATCGCTCCGGCCAAGCGCAAGAGGGCATCCCCGCCCAGCAACGGTACACCCCCGGCCAAAGCCCCTGCCAGCACTGCCCAGCCTGGCCCCAGCCGCCACGGCCTGCGACCGGCCGAGACGCGTAGCCCGATTAATGGCCCCGACTCGGGAGTCGTGCAGCCCTCGTCCGTGCCCTGTTCTACCGGCGGTGCAATGCCCACCATTCACCACTCCCGCTCTCGCCGCGCTTGCCCCCGGGCGACGCACTTGTCGCGAACGCGCCCGAAGGGCAGCGACATCCTCGAACCAGCCGCCCGCCGGTATTGTAACCTGCGACGCAAGACTGGTCAAATGGCCCGCAGCAACGACCGCCGCTCCTTAACGAAAAATGCCTCCGGCGGGAGGCCCTGCCGGAGGCATTCGCACTTTCTCTGAGTTCAGGGTAGCGGTTGCTCGTCCGCTGCTGCCCCGCCCGGACCGGCTGGCTGCCGGCCAGGCCCCAGGTAGCCCGTCGAGGTGTTGGCGCGCACAAAAGGACGTGAGCCGAAGCGGGTTAACATCACTGCCCCCAAACCCACGCAGCCGCCGGCCAGGGTGACAAGGAAGCCGATACACGGCAGGCGAGCGACGACGGTAGTCAAAAACACCCCTATGCCCACCTCGGGCAGGGAGGACGTCGTGTGCAACTGCAAAGCCCGCAGGAGGCGCTGGCCCAGCCACAGCCCGATGGCCAGCCAACCCACCAGCAGTCCGAGACCGGTGGCAAACCAGATCAGCAAACCCAGGCCGCATGCCAGCAACAGGATGGTGCCGGCGAGCGCCGCCACAACGAGCGTCAATAGGCCCACCGCCCCACTGAAGACCGGCTCGGTTGCGATGGTGGACGCGATCCGCTCCATCTGGCGGGGCATGAGCAGAATGGCCCCGATTCCCAGCAGGGCGAGCAGTACCGCCCATCCCAGGGTCGCCAACTGCCAGACCACAAATCGTCCCAACAGTCCGGGGTGAGGCGGGGCAGCCGGCGCCAGGGGCGCCTGCGGAGCGAGTGGCAGCGCCGGGGCGACGAACGGCAGCGCCGGCAGATTGTCCCCTAACCTGGGCGCCTTGAAGCTCTGCACGGTGCGGCCATGGACCTGCGCCCCCGCGGCCTCGCGCAGCGCGCCCCCGAACGTCGCCAGATCGCCCTGGACGACGGCTGTCGAGGCCAGCTCGAGACTGCCGCCGAACACGCTGACGTTGCCGCCGATCTCGCCGGCAGCACTCAGTGTGCCGCCCAGCTCCACGACATCACCCTCGACGCGGCTTCCCTTTTCAAGCCTGACGTCGCCGCCAAGCACGGTGAGATTGCCGCTCAGGCGCTCGCCGGCCCCCAGGGTGTAACTCTGGCCAAGGACGACCTTATCACCCGTGCCACCCTGGGCATGCACGACCGTCCCGGGCAGCGCGACCGCCGTGAGCAGCAGCAGTAAAACCAGGCCCGCCGCCAACATCATCCTACGATACATCAGATTCACCTCCACGCCAGGCAGCCGGTGCAGGGCTCCGCCGACCCGCGAGCCGATAACTTCGCCAACACAAGCCAGAGCCCTACTCGGTGATGGTCAGGTTACCCTGGACCATATCGCTGCGGATCATCACCCACACCCACAGCAACACGAGACCGGCGGTCATACTGACAAAACAAGCCGAGAGCAGCGCCAGCACCGGTTCACCCAAGTTGTGTAGAAAGCTCTGCACGCCGCTCAACAGCCCGCTCAAACTGGTCACGACCTGCGCGCCCGAAGAGAGCAACAGACCCGCCTCGAGCGGATGGCTATAGCCCCAGGCGGCCACGATCAGGGTCACCAACCAGAGGGCGCCCAGAGTGCCGCCCCAGGCCAGGAGCAATCCCGAGGCCAGGCGGCGCCAGCGTTGGCGTTGGGCGTTGCGCTCGGCCAGGCGCGCACTCACACCCGCCATCAAAGATGCCGGCGGCAGGACGACCGGAGCAGCAGCCAGACGCACGTCGATGGCCTGCCAGTCGCGCCAGGTGGCCGCACACTGCGGGCAATCGGCGATGTGCTCGTGCAGAGCGCTGGCCTGCGCAGGGCTCGCCTCGCGGTCCAGAACCAACGACATCAAACCTGTGAACTCATCATGCATATGCCATCTCGCTCCTACCGGCCCGGCGCGGCCAGCGCCCAACGGTCAACACCCTGGCTCCCACTGTCATCCGCGGTTACTTCGGTCTGTCCCACATCCGCGACCGCCGCAGCACCTGCCCGGCCCGCCTGCACTCGTTCTACCATCTGCAGACGCGCCCGGTGCAGCCTTGACTTGACCGCTTGCACCGATATGCCCAACACGTCCGCGATCTCCAGGTACGTCATATCTTGCCAATAGCGCAGGATCAGCGGCACACGATAAGCCGGGGTCAACTGGCCCACGACTGCCTGGACCTCGTCCCTGGTCTCGGCACGCATCAGGCTGTCTTCGGGGCCTTGCTCGCCGCTGGGCAGGACTGTCAGCAACGGGTCTTCGTCCAGCGAGAGCAACGACGTATGACTTCGGCGGCGCAACCGATCGATGCAATAATGGGATGCGATCGAGAAGATCCAGGACGACAGCTTGCGCTCGGGTTGGTACGTATGCAATTTGGTGTAGACGCGCACGAACGTCTCTTGCGCCGCATCCTCAGCCTCGGTAGCGTTGCCGAGCATGCGATAGGCAAGATTGTAGACCGGTCCTTGGTACGCTTCTACCAATCGGGCAAAGGCTTGTTGGTCACCACGGCGGGCCTGCTCAAGCCAGACCAACTCCTGATTTTCCACACCACTCCCCTGGTCTGCTGGCTGCGATCGTCTCGGACGCACACGCTGAATCACGATCCACAACACTTCTCATACGCAGAGCCGCAGGCAAAGGTTTCGGCTTTGGGGTTCCAAGTCGCCAGAGATATAATAGCACAAGCTTGCCGTGAGCGAAGGAGATCCCCTGTGCCCACTCAGCCGTATATTGCCATCGAAGGTGCGATCGGGGTTGGCAAGACCACTTTGGCGCGCATCCTCGGCGAGGCTCTGCCCGGCGAGGTCCTGCTGGAAGTGTTCGAAGAGAACCCGTTCCTGAGCAGCTTCTACACGGATCGCGCCCGCTACGCGTTTCAGACGCAGATCTTTTTCCTGCTCAGCCGTTATCGGCAACAGCACCAGGTGATCGCCGAAACGATCGAGCGCATCCCGCTGGTCAGCGACTATCTTTTCGCCAAGGACTGGCTGTTTGCCCACCTGAACCTGGCCGGCGACGAGCTGGCGATGTACGAACGTGTGCACGCGATCCTGGGCGAACAGCTTCCCGCGCCGAGCCTGGTCGTCTACCTCAAAGCCTCGACCGAAACCCTGATGCAGCGCATAACCTTGCGCGATCGACCCTACGAACGCGAGATGTCCCGCCAGTACATCGACGATCTGCGCAGGAGCTACGATGGCTTCTTCCTTGACTATCCGAAGGCGCCCGTGCTCGAACTGGACACCAACGACCTGGACATCGTGCGCGATGCCCAGGCGCGTGCCGAGGTGCTCGGGCGAATCAAGAGCGTCCTTCACTCCGACACGTACCAGCTGCCACTGCCCGAGCTGGAGGGCTTGGCCGCCAGGACTCCGATCCTGGACCGCGGGCGACGACTGCCGGACTACCAGCGCTTTCACCAGGCACTCGACCGGGAGAAGGGTTTCACGGTCGATCCATACTTCAATTTCATCGGCCTGACCGAGGAAATCGGCGAGATTGGGAAAGTGCTCAAACAGGCCTGGGTACGCCAGGACCGGCTGCTGCCCGAGGTCGGAAATCGCCAGGAAGCGCGCTCGCAGGCCATCCAGGCGCTGACCGCCGAGCTCCAGGAAGAGCTGGCCGATGCCCTCGCCTATCTGCTCAAGATCGCCAACGATACCGGCATCGACCTGGAGAGCGCCTACCTACAGAAGATGGGCTACAACTGGCGACGCACCTGGCCCCTCCAGGAAGGACCGACCCACTGAGGCGCATTTCCCACCACCGGCCACCCCACCAGCCGGCAGGCCCACAAAGGAACAGGTCCATTCTATGCCTAAGCGCTTCATCGCGATTGCCGGCAACATCGGCGTGGGCAAGTCAACCCTCACGCGCCTTGTCAGCCAGCGGCTCGGCTGGGAGCCGTTCTATGAAGCGGTCTCGGAGAACCCGTACCTGGCGGACTTCTACCAGGAGATGGGGCGTTACGCCTTTCACTCGCAGATCTTCTTCCTATCGCGCCGCTTGCGCCACCACCGCCGGCTGCTCGACTTTCCGGGTTCGGTGGTCCAGGACCGCAGCGTCTATGAGGATGCCGAGGTCTTCGCCCGCGCGCTGCACCTGCAGGGGCACATCGCCGAGCGCGACTACGTCACCTACCGGGAGCTGTATGAGGTATTGGTCGAGTTCCTGCCCCCACCCGATCTGATCGTCTACCTGCGCGCGGCCGTACCGACCCTGTTGACACGCATCCAGCAACGCGGGCGGGCCTTCGAACAGAACATGGACCCGGGCTATCTGGCGCAACTCAACGATCTCTACGAGGGCTGGCTGGAGAACTTCGCCCAATGTCCGGTCCTGGCGATCCCCTGCGACGATTTGGACTTCGTGCGCAGCGACACGCACCTACAGCTTATCATCAGCAAGATCATGGATAAGCTGAGCGGCAAGGAAGAAGTGGTCTTTGCGTAGGCGATCTACAAGTGGAGCGCACAGCCGGCGTCGGGCACATTTACCAGGCGTGACGGGGCCTGCCTTCAGCACAACACCTATCTGCCAACCGACAAATACGAGTCGCCTGACCCGCGAGCACCCGGCGATAGTGTCGTGACTACACGAATAGTCACCCGAGATCGGCCTGCAGCAGCCGCCCGCGCAGATCCGCCATGCGACCCGTCAGCTCGGCGATCCGTCGCAGCGCACGCTCGTCCCCGCCCCGCACCCGCACTCGGTGCTTGTAAAACGCCAGCTCTGTCGCCTGCTGCTGAAACTGCCCGGCCAAACGTGCGCCTGCGAGCCCGCCCGAACGCCGGACGGCCGCCACCATCGCCCACCGGCCGCGCAGCGTCAGCAGGCTCTCATAGTCGGCCGTGGTTAGCGTCAGCCCCACCTCGTCCTTCAGCTCGCTGCGCAGCCAGCGTCGCTCCTGTTGCAGCGCCAGCCAGATCATCACGCCGATCAGCAGCACTCCGCCCCCGTCGCTGACGAGGCTCAAGAGCAAGCCGAGTGGGCTGACGGCGTACAGGGCAGTTCCCAGGTTGTGCAACGCGTGGGCCAGGATCGCCGCGCCCAGGCCTAACAGCAATAGACTTGTCCGGCTGCGACGGGAGGTGAGCAGGCGGCCGTAACCAAGGGCGGCGCCGATGAAGGCGGTGAAGAATGCGTGGTTGAGGCCGAAGACGACGCCCCTAAGGAATAACAGGCTGCCCCATTCGCTCCAGTTCCCCTGCAGCAGGGTGGTCACGAAGTAGAGCAGGTTCTCGGTCATCGCGAAGCCGAAACCGACCAGCGCGCCGTATAGAATCCCATCCAGCATGTCGTCGATTTCGTCAGGCCACAACAGAAGGAGCAGGAACAGTGCGGCTCCCTTGGCCAGTTCCTCGACGACCGGGATGGTGCCGCTGCCAGACAACACCTGGCCGCCCAGGCTCTGGGACAAGCCAGGGGCGAGGCGGGTGAGCGCAGCCTCGACAAGCAGCGCGATCAGGGCCGCAGGCAGTGCGCCCCAGAGGAAGGTGCCCGCCGCCAGAGCCAGCGGCTCGCGCTCGTAGCGATCAAACGACCAGACGAGGAGCACCCAGAGTGTGGTCGGCACTATCGCCGCAGCCAGCGAAACGAGGAGTCCGAGGATCAAAGCAAGGGAGCTCAAGGGATGGCTCTTTCAGGAGCGTTTTCTCCAGCGGGCGTAGTGGCTGGCGAAATGCGGCCAGACGCCGCTCAGGCGTCCACCGGGCTGGGCTTCCCGGAGACTGGCAAGCAGCGAGGCCGGGTTATCCTCGAAGGGGGGCAGGCTCACGTAAGCCCGCCCCAACTCCCGCACGGTGTGCCCGTCGCTGCCGGCCGTGACGCCCTTGCCGCACTCCCGCGCCAGGGCTGCCGCACGGCTGTTGTCGCTCATCCACAGACAGCGGGCATTGAAGACTTCCAGAGCGTCCACCCGATCCACTATCTGCCGGGTCAGTGCCGCGCCCAAGGCCGAGCCGCGCCAGCGGTCAAACGGATGCGGGATGCTAATCACCGCTCCCTGAGCGCGCAGCCGGCGCAGAATCTCGTCAAGCGGCAACCCGGCCGGCAGGGCGTCACGGACGTAGTAGGCAATCAGCTCACCGCCGCCGGAGGTCGCGATCTCCTCACCCACGATCACGAGGTCAGGCGCCAGGCGATGGGCAATGAGCGCTCCGGCAGTCGTGTTGTGGTCGGTCACCGCGACGCGGTCCAGTCCGGCCCGGCGTGCCGCTGCCACCAGGGCCTCGGGTTCTGTCAGCGAGTCGCCGGAGAAGCGGGTATGGGTGTGAAGATCCACACGCCATCGCCGGGCAGCCGTCACTCGTGACCGTTCCTTGCGCCGCCACCTCGTCCACCGCGTAGCATGAGCCCGCCCGCGATCAGCAGACCCAACACCGTCGCGCCGGCTACCGCGGTCGTGCGCAGTTCGAGCCCCGGCATCACCACCCTGCCGTCGCCGTAGCTCCGGAAGAGGCGGCCCCATTTCGTGTCCAAAGCCGATGCCACACGCTCACGCCCGACAAAGGGGTACCAGTACACGTTGTGATATAAGTTCGAGGCGAAGTAACTCCAGGGCACCAGGGGCGAGCGGAGCAACAGATTCTCGAACGGCTTGAGCGGGCCGTGGTAGATCAGCTTCTGGCCGCGACTGGCAAAGGTATCCTCCTGGACAAAATGCCAGTCCTCCGCCGAGACATCATAGCCGGCGATCTCGATCTGCTTCGGGTCGCCGACACCCAGCCCCAGCTCGTGAGCCAGGCGGATGAACTGCAGGTCCAGCGGGTTGAAACCCTGGATCTTGGCCGAAACGGCGTCGATCGCCACCTGATCGGCCGAGGCCAGCAGCAGATCCTTCTCATGCCAGCGCATCGCGCGCGGCCCGGGTCCATCGCCGGCAAAGGTGCCGTCCATGACCGCAAACACGCCGCTCTGGATCTCCTGCTGGATCGCCAACAGGTCCACCACCGTCTCGTGGATCACGGCGTGCGTCCAGTGGCGTTTCTCCGTCAGCAGGCCGCCGAAGGCGTTCTTCATAGCCCCGGTGATGGTCGTGAAGACGTGGGTCTTGACCGTCGGCAGATGGATGACGTTCTTGTCGAAAAAGAACTCAGGCAGGAGGATGCCTTCAGGGAAGATCTGATCGAGAACCAGCATGGGCGCTTTGGGCGTGTAGCGCCGCCATTGCATCTCCGGCTCGTAGAGATGCACGTTGCGCAAGCCGTACGCATCCACCACTGCCTTCTGTTTGTTGTTGCGCTCGCCCACGTAAGCGTCGACAACGACCGTCTTATTGTGGGCGGCCGCCAGGTCCTGGTAACCATCCGCTTGCAGCTTGCGAACCACCCCCTCGATCTGCCACGGCGTTGTGGAACAGGCAGGGTACCACGTCTGCCAGGAGATGTTCACCTTGAGGACCGTCTGGTGATCGGCCGGCAGCGCGGCCCGGTAATTAGCCAGGTCCATCAGCCGGCCGATATCGTCGAGCACCGTCTCGGGACTCGTCCTGAGTGCAGCAACCTTACCTTTACCGGGAAAATCGCGTGGGATCATGAGGTCACCGGCTATTCGGTTTCTTGCTGTTCGCGCTTCGCCTCGGCGACCACCTGTTCCATAACGTGCGAGGGCGTCGGCTCGTAGTGCGACAGGCGCATGGTATACAGGCCGCGCCCTTGGGTCATCGAACGCAGGTCGATCGCGTAGCGCTGCATCTCCGAAGCCGGCACAGTCGCGGTGATCGTCCCTCTGCCACGCGTCTGCTCCATGCCCATGACGCGTCCGCGCCGGGTATTGAGGTCACCCATGATGTCGCCCATGTACTCCTCGGGCACCGTGATCCGCACTTCCATGATCGGCTCGAGCAGCACCGGTCCGGCCTCCATGAAGGCTTTCTTGAAGGCCTCTCGGCCGGCGATCTGGAACGCGATGTCCTTCGAGTCGACCGGGTGCATCTTGCCGTCGTAGACTTCGGCGCGCACGTCCACGACCGGGTAGCCTGCGATCGGGCCCGATTCCAGCACCGACTTGATGCCCTTCTCGATGGATGGGAAGAAGCTGTTCTGGATCGCGCCACCGAACACCCGGCTGGTGTCGAACTCAAAGCCGCCGCCGCGCTCGAGTGGCTTGACCTCCAGGTGCACTTCGCCGAACTGCCCCGCGCCGCCGGTCTGTTTCTTGTGGCGGTAAAAGTCGGCCGCAGGCCGCGTCACGGATTCCGTGTAGGGCACCTTCGGGACCGAAGTGGTCAGGCCGACGCCGAACTTGGACTGCATGCGCCGCACGGCCAGGTCGATGTGCACTTCGCCCATGCCCGAGACGATCGTCTGGTGCGTGCCCGGCTCGAAGCGCCAGTGCAGGGTCGGGTCTTCCTCGGTCAGGCGGGTGAGGGTAGGGCCCATCTTCGCCGAATCGGCCTTGGTCTGCGGGCTGACGGCCACCGAGTACAGCGGCTCGGGGTAGGCCGGGCGCGGCAGCATCAACTGGTTGGCCTTGTCGCACAGGGTGTCGTTCGTCCCCGTTACGCTCAGCTTGGTGACGGCCCCGAGGTCCCCGGCCACCAATTGCGGCACGGGTAGTTGCTCCTTGCCGCGCGGCGTGAACAGTGAAGCGATCCGCTCTTCTACGCCGCTGGGCAGGCTGTAAACACGCGAGTCCGACTGCAAGATGCCGGAGACGACCCGGAAGTAGGAGACCTTGCCCACATATGGATCGGCGATCGTCTTGAAGACGAAGGCCGCCAGCGGGCCGGCGGCGTCGGCGGGCAATTGGACCGTCTCGCCATCGGGCCGTTCAGCCGAGCGCACCGGCGCCTCGCTCGGGTTGGGCATATAGGCCACCAGCGCATCCAACAGGGCCCGGGCACCGAGGTTGGCGACGGCCGCGCCGCACAGCACCGGTACGATGTTGCCCTTGGCAATACCGGAGCGCAGACCGCGCTTGACCTCAGCAGCCGTCAGTTCCTCGCCTTCGAGGTACTTCATGATCAACTCGTCATCGCCCTCGGCCGAGGCCTCGATGATCTGCAGGCGCGCCGCTGCTGCGGCGCTGGCCATATCGGCAGGGATATCCGCCGGGGTGTTGTTCTCCCCGAGATAAGCTTTCATGCCGATCAAGTCGATCACGCCCTTGAAATCACCCCCTTCGCCGATCGGCAACTGGGCCGGCACAATGGTCCCGCCGAACTGCTCACGCAGGGCACCAAGCACGCGCTGGAAATTGGCGTTCTCGCGGTCCATCTTGTTGATGAAGACCGCCCGGGGCAGAGAGCCCTCGTTCAGGTAGCCCCAGGCCAGTTCAGTGCCGACTTCGATGCCCGAAACCGCATCCAAGACGACCAGGGCGGAATCGGCCACAGTAGCGGCCGCCTTGAGTTCGCCGACGAAGTCGATAAAGCCGGGTGTATCCAGGATGTTGACCTTGGCGTCCTTCCACTCACACGGAATCAACGAAACGTTGACCGAGATGTGGCGGCGGATTTCCTCATCATCCCAGTCCGATACCGTCGTGCCGTCCTCCACGCGACCGCGCCGGCCGATGGCGCCGGTATCGAACAACATAGCCTCGGACAGGGTGGTCTTGCCCGAGCTGCTATGCCCAACGAATGCGATGTTACGCAAGCGTGCAGTCGTGAAATTCGCCATTACCCCTCCTCGCAGGGCACAATTTACTACGCTGCGGACGTGATGACGTCCTGGCGGCAACAGAACAACAGTCTGCCGAAGTCAGCAGACCGTTGAGGTTCGCACCCACCAATAATGTAACTCTACCATTCTAAATGGAAAAGGCCCGACTGTCAAAGAAGATTAGGGCTGTCCGCAGGGCTGTCCGCAGCGCTTACCGCGCCCGGCCCTCGCATCCCCGTCCGCCATTCGGCCGGCTTCCTCAACCCACCAACGCTAACGCTCGACGCTCTGCCTCGGCGCGGATGCGTTCTTCATCCAGCGTCAACAGCTCGCCCCGGCGCATCAGCCAGCGGCCGGCCACCATGACGTCGCTAATGTCCCCGTCCTGGGCGGCGAACAGCACGTTCGCCAGCAGGTCATGCCGCGGGGTCAGGCGCGCCCTTGCGCAGTCGATCAGGATCAGGTCCGCGCTGTAGCCGGGTGCTATCTGGCCGGAGGCCGGAAAGCCGAGCGCCCGCGCGCCGTTCTGCGTCGCCATGCGCAGAGCCTGGTCGCCGGCCAGCGCAGCCGGGTCGGCCCGGGTCAGACGTTGGCCAAGAACGGCCTGCCGTGCCTCCTGCAGCATACTCAACGCGGTATTGGTGGCCGGGCTATCTGTGCCGAGGGCGACGTTCACGCCGGCGGCCGCCAATTCGGGCACCGGGGTGAGACCCAGCCCGAGTTTCATCTGGGAAGTGGCACACTGCACGATAGTGGCATGTTTGGCTGACAGGATCACCATGTCGGCATCGCTCAGGTAGATGCCGTGAGCCACCAACGCCGGCGCATCGAATATGGCATTTCGATCGAGGATCTCGATCGGGGTCAGGTCATGGAGCAGGACGGAATTCTGCACCTGGGCCTGGGTTTCGGCGGCGTGGGTGTGGATCCCTGCGCCCAACCGGACCGCGACGGCAGCAGAACGGGCCAGGAACTGTGGCGAGCAGACGTAAGGCGAATGCGGGCCCAACGCCGTGCGCAAACGCCCGTCGCCCGCTCCCTGCCACTCCTCCACGAAGGCGGCGATGTCTGACAGGTCGGCGCCGACCTCGCCCTCATCGCGCCCGAACGTGCACCAGGCCAGGCTGGCGCGCAAGCCGCTCTCGAGCACTACCTGGGCTACCCGGTCCATGTAGAAGTACTGATCGGCGAAGGCGGTGGTGCCGCCGCGGATCATCTCCACGGCCGCCAGCGCCGCGCCCCAATACACATCCTCCGCGCTCACACTGGTCTCAGCCATCCAGACCCGCTCGTCGAACCAGCGCTCGCGCAACAGTTCCTCGGCCCAGCCGCGGAAAAGCGTCATCGGGCTGTGGGTGTGCGCATTGACGAGACCGGGGAGCAGGATGTGAGCGCGTGCCTCCACGGTTTCGTCAGGCAGGAAGCCCTCGGCAAAAGCGGCGGACGACGCTCCCAGCCCGATGATACGCCCGCCTTCGATCGCCACGTCGGCGTCGTACAAGATGGTCCCGTCCGCATCCAGCGTTATGACATCGGCGTGGCGCAATAGAATCCTAGCCATCACCCAACCTTTTTCCCCCCACCTCTCATGCTACACGTAGTTCAGCGGCCGAGCAAGTCGAGCAGGCCTCGCCAGAACAGATCCACTGCCGAGCGGGACGCTGAAGTGGCCGGGTCGGGCGTGGGCATGCCCAGTTGGGGCGTGGCACTGGCCGGCAGGATCGGGAGAGAAGTGGGTCGGGCCGGGTCACGCGTCTGCCGGGGAGCGGGACTGGGCCTCGGCGTACGCAAAACCACCGGCTGTGCCAAGAGCTCGGCTCCCGGCCGGCCGATGGCCACGCTGGCCAGATCGGCCGCGCCTCCGGCGGTCGCCGTCCCGGCAGGATTGTCGTCCGCGCGCGCGCCGCTGGCGCGGGCGGTCGCCCGTTGCGCGGCGGAAGCCGTGGCCAGAACGGCCAGGATGGAGGGTTGCTCCGTTGGGACAGGCGGAGCTCCCTCGACGGGCGCCGTGGCGATGGCGCCGGCGGGGCCGGCCGTGTCGCTGGCCGGTCCGTCCGGGCTCGTTGCGCCCGCCAGCGGAGTGGGCGTGGGCACGGTGATCGTAGGCGTGCCGGCAACAGGAGGCGGTAGGGCCGGCTTTTGCGTGGCTCGGGCCAGCGGCACGGGCAACCGCGTCGGGAGAGCGGGCACACGCGTGGGCCCTAGCTCGGACGGTGCGGGCGTCGCCGTGGGCGGGCTGATCATGACCTCGCTCGGATCGATGTAAGCGGGCAGCGGCCGGCCGGCGGGACGCACCGGCCCGGTCGCCGGTTCGCCTGGATCCGCCCACACGATCACATCATCCATCGGACCCGCCATGCCCCACAACTGCCCGAGGTCGTAACCCACGTCGACCGCCCAGTTGCGGTCGAGCAGGGCCGGAATGTCGGTATCGCGCGCACAGTCGACCACGATGAACGGGCCGGCCAATTCGCCGCCGGGCGGCTGCAGCCAGACCTTCCGACCGATGTCACCAGCGCGCAGCAGAGCCACCGCGCCGACGCAATCCGGACAATCGGCGATCTCGCCCTGCGCACGGCGATAGTTGCGCACCCATTCCATCACCCCGGGTGCGTAGTATGTCGCCACGCCCATCTGCGGCAGCGGCGAACTCTCCCAATACCCGGGACTCAGGTCGTCTGCCTGGGGGAACAGTGCGGCTATCAGTATCCAGATGAGGAATGCGAGGACGTAGGCCCGCAAGTATCGACTCCGTGGGATCGGCCCCTGTGCACAGTTGGCGCACCCGCCCGGCCGGCGAATGTGCCCGATCGGCGCCATCCTTGCGGCTGATTATACACGCGATGCCCGGAAAACCCAGTTGTGCTATACTGTGACCCATGCGCCTCGGATTCGTCGCCAAGTCGATCGCCCACCCCGAGCTCAAGAGCCACGACGCCCGGCGCTGGCAGAACAGCCCGCATCTCAGCGTCAGCCTGGCTTATCTGCGGGACATGCTGCTCTACCTCGCACACAGCCGCATCCGGATGTACCGGATGAGTTCGGAACTGGCGCCCTACGCCACACACCCTGACATGCCGCAGTTCCGTCGCCAGGTCGACGAATGCGCCGTCGAGCTGGCTGCCATCGGCCAACTGGCACGCGAAAACGGCATTCGCCTGTCGTTTCATCCCGGACAGCACGTGGTGCTGAACTCGCCCGATCGCGGGCTCGGCGCCCACAGCGCGGCGGATCTGATCGTCCAGGCGAGCATACTGGAGGCGATGGGAAGCGGTCCGGAGGCAGTAGTGGTCGTCCACGTCGGGGGCGTTTATGAGGACAGACGGCGCTCTCTTGAGCGTTTCGTGGCGGCCTACGGGGACCTCCCTGCCAGCGTACGCCGGCGTCTGGCCCTCGAGAACGACGACACGCGCTTCGGGGTCGACGACACGCTTTGGCTCAACGGCCAGACCGGCGTGCCATTGATCTTCGACAACCTGCACCACCGGCTCAATAACCCAGGCGGCCGCGCCCCACACGACGCGCTCGCCGCTTGCCTGGCCACCTGGCCGTCGGGCGTCACACCCAAGATTCACTACAGCAGCCCGCGCACCGAGTTGAACGTTGACCCGGTGCCCGGGCGCTCCATCCCGCACATTCGTCCCCCGCAGTGGCGGAACCATGCCGATTATGTGAACCCTTTCGAGTTCATCGACTTCATGCGTACGGCACAGGACCTGCCGCCGTTCGACGTCATGCTCGAGGTCAAGGCCAAGGATCTGGCCTTGTTGCAGTTGCGCCGCGACCTGGCAGCCCACGCGCCCGACGTGGCCGAGGTGACCGACGTGGCCGAGGAAGCCCCTACGCCGGCGGACGGCGAGGCGTAAGGGCTCAGGACAAAACCCGCCCATGCGAGAGGAAAGCAGCCTGAACTACGAGTCGTCCGTGCTCGTGGTCGTCCTGAACGACCCGGCGGACCTGGCGCGCGCTCAGCATGAGGGATGGTACAGGATCCCACTGGCGCATGCTCCGTCGCGCGTGGCGGCCGAGTGGCTGGCCTTCTACCAGACAGGCGCCTTCCCCGCCGGAGAGCGCTGGGCCGTGCGCTGGCTGGCGCCGGTCCGCGGCTACCGGTTGGCCACGCGGCGCGAGTTGATCCCGAGCCAGCCGGAGCACGCACGCGCCAGGGACTTGTATTACCGGGTGACGCTCGGAAAGCTGGAGCTCCTGGAGCCGCCGATCCCAAGCCGCCGCTTGCGGCGCATCACGTTCATCGCCACCACGTTGGCTCGCCTGCGCGAGGCCGCGGAGATAAACGACCTGTGGATCAAGAGCAGCGCTCAGGAACGGCTTTGGGCCGCGCTGAGAGCCGCCGAGATCGAGGCCGAGCGCCAGTATCCGCTGCGGGACGATCCCGCTGGGCTCGACGGCCGTCCCGACGACAACCCCGAGTTCGCGCTCAACTCACCGCGCGCGGACTTCGTCCTGTTTGGGCCGGCCGGCCGGGTAGCCATCATGGTGGAAGATGAACCGCCCGATGAGCTGGAGGTGCACGAGACGAGCGCGCTGGACTATTTGCTGGTCGCCGGCGAGTGGTTGGCGCTGCGCGTGACGCGGGCCCAACTGTACGCCGATCCCGGCCGGGCCGTGAACCAGGCAGCCGACCTGGCCGGTATCCGACTGGCAGCACGACAAAGCCCCCGTCGATGACGGGGGCGTGTGCGGCGGCAGTCGCCGCCTAGTATCCCAGACAGGATTTGAACCTGTGGCCTCTTCCTCCGCAGGGAAGCGCTCTATCCACTGAGCTACTGGGACAAATGCGGATGGCGGTCCGCGAGACCAAACCGAACCTGGCGGGGAGGGCGGGATTTGAACCCGCGATAGGTGGAAATCACCTATACCCACTTAGCAGGCGGGCGCACTAAACCAGGCTATGCGACCTCCCCATGTCCAATTCGTTTCTGGCGGAGGGAGAGGGATTCGAACCCCCGAGAGCTTGCGCCCTAACGGTTTTCAAGACCGCCGCCATCGTCCACTCGGCCATCCCTCCGCGGGCTGCCTCTCCCTACAACCGCCAGAAAGTATAGCACCACGCCCGGAGCGTGTCAAAAGACGGCACTCAGGCTCCACGCCGGTCAGCCGATTTTCTCCATCCCGCCCATGTACGGCCGGAGCACCTGCGGCACACTCACCGTCCCGTCTGGCTGCTGGTAATTCTCGAGCACCGCGATGACCACGCGCGGCAGGGCCAGGCCTGAACCGTTGAGAGTGTGCACATATTCGGGCCGAGCGCCCGCCTCGGGGCGGAAGCGAATATTGGCCCGACGGGCCTGGAAGTCCATGAAGTTGCTGCACGAGCTGACTTCCAGCCATTCCTTGACACCCGGCGCCCACATCTCGACATCGTACTTGACGGCGGCGGTAAAGCTCAGATCGCCCGTACACATCTGGATCACCCGGTGTGGGATCCCCAGCCCCCGGCAGACGGCCTCGGCGTTGTCGATCAGCGTCATCAGCTCGTCCATCGACGTTTCTGGCCGCACGAACTTGACCATTTCCACCTTGTCGAACTGGTGGCCACGCTTGATGCCCCTCACATCCCTGCCGGCGCTCATCTTCTCGCGCCGAAAACAAGTTGTGAAGGCCACGTGCTTGATCGGCAGCTTCTCTCCGTCCAGGATCTCCTCCCGGTAAAGGTTGGTCACCGGCACCTCGGCGGTTGGGATCCACCAGAAATCCTCCTCGGCATCGTGATACAGATTGTCGCCGAACTTGGGCAGATTCCCGGTGCCCACCAGGATCTCGGCCTTGACCATGTAGGGTGGATAGACCTCGACGTAGCCTTGCTCGTAGATGTGCAGATCGAGCATCCAGTTGATCAACGCGCGCTGCAGGTGCGCGCCGGCGGCCTTGAGCACGTAGAAGCGGCTGCCGCTCAGCTTGACGCCCCGCTCGAAGTCGATGATGTCCAGTGCTGTTCCCAGGTCCCAGTGGGAGCGCGGCTCAAAAGCGAACGCGGGCAGGGTCCCTTCCTGGCGCACCAACACGTTCTCACTCTCGTCCTTGCCCAGCGGCACGCTCGGGTGCGGCAAGTTAGGGATGCGCAGCATCGCATCTGTGAAATCGCGGTCGAGCAAGTCCTGCTCTTCCTCGATCGCCTTGATCTCGGCGCCGATCTGGCTCATACGCGCTTGGAGACCCTGCGCTTCGCTCCGCTTGCCCTCACGCATCATCTGCCCCACCTGCTTCGAGCCGGCGTTACGCTCGGCCCGCAGGGTCTCGGCGCGCGTCATGAGCGCGCGCCGGCGCTCGTCCAGCTCCAGGGCCTGCTTCACCGGCGCATCCTCCGCGCCTAAGGCGGCCATCGCGGCCAGCACTTCGTCCTGATGCTCGCGCATGTACTTTATGTCTAGCATACGACACTCCTCTGGCTAATAGAAAACGCCCCCCATCCTTTCCAGGACGAGGGGCGCTCGTGGTGCCACCTGGGATCGCCGCGCCCTCACGGTCGCAGCCTCATGAGGTCGAGCGCGGCGGTCCGGCCGACCTCGGGCCCGCTAACGAGGGCCAATCGGGCTCCCATACTGATGCGCGGGCCGCGCCAGCGGCGCAGGCCGCGCCAGCGGCGCAGGCCGTACCAGCGGCGCGGGCCGTGCCAGCGGCGCAGGCCGTACCAGCGGCGCGGGCCGTGCCAGCGGCGCAGGCCGTACCAGCGGCGCGGGCCGTGCCAGCGGCGCAGGCCGTACCTGATGCGCGGGCCCCTGCCTTCCGCAGGGACGGGCTGCAAGCGTGTTCCGGGAACCGGCTCGAGAGCGGATTCGGACGCTCCCCGCCCACCACCTCGCACCGGCCGGCGGCTCTCTGAGGAAAGGGGCAGCGCCTACTCTTCTCTGTCAACGCCATTAGTGTACGCACGGATTGTAGCACGCCTGCCGCGCGGCTGTCAAAGAAAAGCCCGTTCGTTCGAAACCTTTGGACGGCCCTCGTGTGGCGACCCCGGTTGCCTGATGCCCAATCCCCCGCCGCGCGGCCGGTCGGCGGCACGAATTCCTTGACACGCACTACCCGCCGGTGTAAACTGGCTGCAGGTGTTAGTCATCACAATAATCGGGAGGTAAAGGCTTTCTCCGACAATGACCGACAGCACTACACTCCGAACGGCGGCCGGCCTGCGGACGCAGGACCTGCTCGCCGATTTATCAGCCAGTGGGCCAGTGCAGCTGCAACCTGGCGAGCGTCTGTGGAAGGTTTATGTCTTTCGCCCCGCTACCGGCCGCGCCACGCACCTGGAACACCGCATCTATAGCAAGCTGAAACCCAACGACCACCTGGCGCTCGTCACCTTTGCCGCGCATCGGCCCAACGGCGGGCCGTCGATCCGCTCGGGGATCGCGCGCGTGCCAGACCTATCGCGTGAGGACCTGGGGCGCATCATAGATTCGATCCTTCGGGAAACAAGGGCAACCGAGGATGAGTATGATGAAGTGGATCTGAGCCATTTGGCCACGTTGCCGGAGCAATTGGAGTATCTCAGTCAGCTCTAGTGGAGAGGTCACGATGTTTCTGAGCCGCGAGGAGTTGGAAGCGCGCGAACGAGCTTCTCTGGCGCCGTACGCTGCGTGCAGCGGCGACAGCCGCGGCAGGTTCTATCCTGAGGACGAACCGGCCTACCGCACGGCCTTCCAACGCGATCGCGATCGGGTCATCCACACGACGGCTTTCCGCCGCCTCGAATACAAGACCCAGGTTTTCGTCTATCACGAGGGCGACCACTATCGCAACCGGCTTACGCATTCCGTCGAAGTAGCCCAGATCGGGCGGACCCTGGCGCGCGCGCTCGGCGCAAATGAAGACCTGACTGAAGCCATTTGCCTGGCCCACGACCTCGGCCACCCCCCTTTCGGTCATACCGGCGAAGCCACCCTGAACCAGCTCATGGCGGCCGACGGCGGCTTCGACCACCAGCGCCAGACAATCCGCGTCGTCAGTTACCTCGAAGAGCGCTATCCGGACTTTCCCGGCCTGAACCTGACCTACGAAGTGCGCGAGGGCCTGGTCAAGCACGACACGGAGTACGACGTGACCGACGCGCAGGGCTACGAACCGGAGAAGGCCGGCTCTCTGGAGTGCCAGTGCGCGAACCTGGCCGACGAGATCGCCTACAACACTGCCGACCTCGAAGATGGCTTGCGCAGTGGCGTGCTCGATCCGCTGGAAGTTCGGGACCTGAAGATCTGGCGACGGGTCATGGCGGTCTTGGGCGAGCGCGTCGACTGCAAGTTGGATGATCTCCTGCGGGCGAGAGCGATCCGCAAGCTGATCGGCATCGAGATCACCGATGCTCTGACGGCTACGGCAGCGGGGATCTCCGCGGCCGGGCTGCAAAGCGTGGATGACGTGCGAGCGCTCAAACACAACATCGCCCACTTCTCCGCCGACCTGCAGCCGGACAACACCGAGCTAAAGGCTTTCTTGATGGCCCATTTCTATCGCCATCCCCGTGTCATGCGCATGTCGACCAAGGCCCACCGCCTGCTCACCGCTCTGTTCGACGCTTATGCGGCCGAGCCACTCCAGCTCCCCTACGAGGTCCAGGCACGCATCGAGCGGGGGCAGGATACTCCCAAGCGCGTCATCGCCGACTACCTGGCGGGCATGACGGACCGCTACGCGATCGAAGAGTACAAGAAGCTCTTTGACCCAGAGGCGCGAGTCTAGGGGAAGTCCAGGGGACCTATTACAAGGGCGTGACCGCTGCCTCCGGACAGCCGGCCACGCCCTTCGTTTCGTAACCAACCTTTGCGCTCGGCCGGCTCACATCTTCTTGTAAGCCCGCAGCCGCACGACCAGCTCAGCAAAGATTCCGTTGGCAGGTTCCTGGTCGGCGTACTCGACGTTCTCGATCACACCACTCAACAGCAGGTTATAGGTCTCGAGCTGGAACTCAGAACGCGCCCGGACCGGCGCAGCGGCGTGCTCGCCGGCCAACTGATCGCGCAAGCCGGTGTCGCGGTAGGCGCCCTCACTCATCAGCACTTGCACTTTGGTGTCGGGATCGTTAGTGTCCCACAGCCAGACTTGCAGCGCCGCTGCCTGATCGTTCGCCCGACCGACAGGGGTGGTCAGGCCAAGGCCGCACTGGCCCACGTACTGGCCGGCAGCATCATGGACGTCAAACGCCTCGTCATAATCCGGCTCGCCCATACGGTAGGCCGCCAGGAACTCGCCGATCTTGACCGGTACTCCATCGCCTGCCGGTTTCGCGACAGCCGCTCCAGGACGCCAGCCAGGCTCCGCCGCGGCGCCTTTTGGCGCGGCAGTTTTCTGACCAACGGACTCGGGCTGCGCTTGGGCGCCGGTGGGGGCATAGGCGGCCGGCGGCGGCTGATCGTCGCCGCCCTGCCGCCTGTCGTCCGCTGCGGGCCGGACGGGCATCCAGGCCGGCTGCGAGCCTGCCTCTGAGGCATCCGGCTCGTCCAGATCGGAGTCGGCCCACGGGCTCTTGGCATCGTCCGCTCCTCCGGCGACCGACCAGCGTTCGACCGGTTCAGGGGGAACAGACATCGGCACGCCGCCCGTCGCCATGCCCTGGCGCTGCTCCTGCGCGGACCGCCAACGGCGCCACAGGACGGCGATCGCCAGGATGCCCAACAGGACCAAAAGGACGTACAGTGCGCCGAGGCATACTCGCTGCAGTATCTGTCCGAAGGACGAGGTGGCGGGAGCGGCAGCGGTCGCGCCCTCAGGTAGCGGAGTGGCGGCAGCCGGTGCTGCTCCGCCGGCCGGCGCCGCTCCTGACCCTGGAACCAGGTTGAGCGCTGCCGCCAACTGTTGCACCTGGGCGTCCTGGACAGGGTTGTTCGTTTGCAGGCGCCCCTCGAGAGTGACCAGGTCGCCGATCAACTGTGACGGGCTCCAGTACTCGAGGCGCTGACGCGCAAGGTCAAGGTTCTGGTTGGCCGCATACGACTCGGCCGTCATCAGCAGGTACTGGTCGCGCTTGTCGGCGCGCAGGTCGACGGGCAGGGCATTCGTGTATTGGACCGGCCACAGGTTCCAGCCGATCACCAGCCAACCGACTAGCAGTCCCGCCACGAAGATGGCCAAGAGCGGCAAATACTTGGAGCGAAGGTCCTCTGTCTGCGGGTCCATGTCCTCCCCCCTTCAAATGATGGGCTGTTTGGGTGCTCTCGTGAGCACCTCAGCGCCATTGTCGGTTATCAACACAATGTCTTCGATCCGCACTCCGCCCCACTCGGGGAGATAAATGCCCGGTTCAACGGTGACGACGTTGCCAGGCTTGATTTGCGCCTGGGCGGCGGGCCGGAAAGACGGTCCCTCATGAATGGCCAGGCCCACTCCATGGCCGAGGCCATGACCGAAGTATTCGCCGTACCCGGCATCCTTGATCACATCCCTCGCCAGTGCGTCTGCCTGGTAGCCCAGCATGCCGGGCCGAACACCCGCCTCGGCCGCAAACTGAGCCCGCAGCACGGTGTTGTAGACGTTCCAAAAGCGGTCCGGCTCCTTCGGTTCGCCAAGACAGATGGTGCGCGTCAGGTCGGAATGGTAGCCATGCAGGCGGGCGCCCATGTCGATCACGATCGGTTCGCCCTCGACCAGCCGGTCCTCGCCGGCACTGTGGTGCGGCTGCGCACCGTTCTGGCCGGCGCCGACGATGGTGTCAAAAGCGACGTCCTCGGCGCCGTGGGTGCGCAAGTAGCTCTCGATCAGCCAGGCCACCTCCCGCTCGGTCATGCCGGGCCGGATTCGCGCCAGAGCAGCAGCCAGTGCCTCGTCGGCCAGCGCCACCGCCGCCCGTAAGGTCTCGACCTCGCTCGACTCCTTGACTGCCCGCAGCTGCGCCACCAGCCCCTGCAGGGCCACCCACTGCACCCCGAGGCCCATGTCCATCCATGCCTGGCCCTCGGCATAGGTCACGTGATCCGCCTCGAAACCGACCTGGTGCACCCCGGCCCGCTGGATCAGGCGGGGCAAACCGTCGCTGGAGAAATCTTTCCCGCCCACTCCGAACTTGACCAGCTCGAAGCCGGGACACTCGAGGCCAACCTGTGCCCAATAACGTGAGTCAGTGGCCAAGAGCGCCGCATCCTGGCTGATCAGCAGCCAGCCCGCGGAGCCTCTGAAACCACTCAGGTAGGTGCGGTTGGCCGGCTCTCCCACCAACAGGGCCTCGAGGCCCGCTTCCAGCAACGCCGCTCGCAGCCTGGCGAGGCGGGTTTCGCTATGGCTATTCCCCGTCAGCTCGGACGAGTCCGCCATCGGATGACCTTCTTGCTTCAACCCGGCGTCCTTTTCGCGCGTGGATGGGCTTTCAGCAGCGTCTCGCGCAAACGCTCCTGGCTGACCTCGGTATAGATCTCGGTGGTCGACGCATTCTCATGACCCAGCAACTCCTGCACCGAGCGTAGGTCCGCGCCGCCATCCAACAGATGGGTGGCGAAGCTATGGCGGATCATGTGCGGAGTCACGGTGCGCTCAATCCCCGCCAGGCGAGCGTAAGCAGTGAACGAACGCGTGAACCAACTGACAGATAAACGCCTGCCCCAGCGGTTGAGAAACAGGGGCTCGCCCGGTTTCCGGCCCAGCGCGCCATGCCAAGTTCCGCTCGCCGGCGCCTGATCAGCGCCCTGCCACTCCTCGACCCCCTGATGCGCCGCCGCCCGGCCCTTGCGCTGCTTCAAGAGCTGAAGCCGCCCGTCTTGCAGGTACGCTTGCAGAGCCTTCACCGCCGGGACTCCGATCAGCACCACCCGCTCCTTCGCGCCTTTCCCCAGCACCCGCACCTGGGCGCTTGCCAGGTCCACCGCGTCCACATCCAGGCCCACCAGCTCGCTGACCCTCAGGCCGGCCGCGTACAGCATCTCGAGCATCGCGCGGTCCCGTTGACCCGCCGGGGTGTCGGCGGACGGCTGCCTCAGCAGCGCATACACCTCTTCGACGTTCAACGGTCGGGGCAACCGGCGCGGTAGCTTGGGCGCGCTGATCAGTGCGACCGGATTCCGTGTCACGATCTCGTGGCGCCGCAAATAGTTGTAAAACGAGCGGAGCTCGGATATGCGCCGTATTATGCTCCCCTTGGCGTAAGTCCGGTCGTGCAGCCAGGCCAGATAGCGACGCAAGACGGCAGGAGAGACGGCCGCCCACTGATTGATGCGCTGGTACTTTCGCAGGTACAGCATGAAGTCGGCGATCTCGCGCCGGTAGTTCGCAACCGTATGCGGCGAGACGTTGCGCTCGGCGATCAGGTAGTTGATGTACTCCGCGATCACCCTCTCCATGTTCAACCATTTAACCCTATTATGCGCGAACCGTCAAGCTGGTTGAGGTACCGATAGGGTCTCGAGCCGGGTTCGCTGGTGACAAACCGTGCACTCGGCCCAGTCCTTGTTCGCGACCACTAACAAACCGCCGCAGTGAGCGCAGGCTTGTGGCAATGGGCGCTTCCAGGACGTGAAATCGCAGGCGGGGTAGTTTGCGCAGCCATAGAATGTGCGGCCGGTGCGCGTGCGCCGCTCGATGAGCTCGCCGCCGTCTTTCGGACAGGCCACTCCGACCTTGTTCACCAACTGTCGCGTGTAGCGGCAGGTCGGATAGTTCGAGCAGCCGATGAACTTGCCGAAACGGCCTAACTTAATCACCAGGTCGCTGCCACATTCGGGGCAGGCCTCGCCAATCTTTTCCGGCTCGACTCGGATTGTCTCCATGTAGCGCTCGGCGGCCTCGAGTTGAGGCGCGAAGGAAGCATAGAACTCGCGCAGGACGGGCACCATCGCTTCCTCGCCCTTGGCAATGTCGTCCAGGTGCTCTTCCATCCCCGCAGTAAAACCGACGTTGAAGATCGCGTCGAAGTATTTCACCAGGAGATCGTTTACCGTGAAGCCCAAGTCAGTCGGCACGAGCTTCTTTTCGGCCCTCTGCACGTAACCGCGGTCCAGAATGGTGGAGATAATGCTGGCATACGTGCTCGGCCGGCCGATGCCGTACTCTTCCAATGCTTTCACCAGCGTCGCTTCGGTGTAGCGCGGCGGCGGTTGGGTAAAGTGCTGCTCGGGCAGGAGGCGCAACAGATCCAGTGGCTGTCCCACCACCAGGGTGAGCGGGATTGGGTGACCGGGAGCCTGCACGAGTTCGCCCGCCTCGCCCTCGTCCGCGGAGCGGCCGCTCTCGCGCCCATCCTCCCTTTCCCCGCCCTTGCCCTCCTCCGCCTGGGGGGCTCGGCCGTTGTCGCCCTCACCGCCCGGCCCGCCCGGCCCGCCGGCATAGACGACCAGCCAACCCGGGAACCGGACCTGCGAACCGGTAGCGCGGAACAGGTAAGGGCGCGACGACATGGCCGCCAGCCCCGCTTCAACTTCAACCGACAGCGTATCGTAAACTGCAGGCGTCATCTGGCTGGCCATAAAGCGGCGCCAGATCAGTTCGTACAGGCGATACTGGTCACGGCTCAGGAACGCCTTCACATCCGCCGGCGTGCGCCGGCTGGATGTCGGCCGGATGGCCTCGTGCGCTTCCTGGGCGTTCTTGGCGCGCGATTTGTAGACGTTGGGTTCGGGCGGCACATATTCAGGACCGTACTGCTCGACGATGAGGGCGCGCGCTTCGGTCTGCGCTTCCTCGGCAACGTTGACGCTGTCTGTGCGCATGTAGGTGATCAAACCAACGCTGCCGGCCTCGCCCAACTCGATGCCCTCGTAGAGTTGCTGTGCGGCGCGCATCGTGCGTTGGGCGGTCATCCCGAGGCGCTGCGAGGCATCCTGCTGCATAGTGCTCGTCGTGAAAGGCGGGCTCGGCCGGCGGCGCCGCTCGCCGCGTTTTACGTTTGAGACCGCGTAAGCCGAGTGGTGAAGCTCGCGCACAATCTCGTGCGTGTCGCCGCGGGTCTTCAAATCCGGCTCGTGGCCCTCGATACGCACGAGACGCGCCAGGAAGCTCGGACGGGGTTCCTGGCCGCGGTTGGTTTGCTCGGCCAATTCGGCATCGATGGTCCAGTACTCGACCGGAATGAAAGCTGCAATCTCGCGCTCGCGCTCGACGACGAGCCGCAGCGCAACTGACTGCACGCGTCCGGCCGAGAGCCGGCTGCGCACCCGGCTCCAGAGCAGCGGGCTGACTTGATAACCCACCAGCCGGTCGAGAATGCGGCGCGCCTGCTGCGCGTCGACCAGGCGCATGTCCACATCCCGCGCGTGTCCGAACGCCTCGGCGATGGCGTTCATGGTAATCTCGTGGAAGACGACGCGACGCGTGCGCTCGGGTGGGATTTCGGCTGCCTCCAGCAGATGCCAGGCGATGGCCTCACCCTCGCGGTCGGGGTCGGTTGCCAGGAAGATCTCGCTTGCGCGGGACGCAGCCTCCTTCAAGTCCTTGACCAACCCGCGCTTCTCGTTTGGCACCCGATAGGTCGGCGAAAAGTCATTTTCCAGGTCAACCGACAGCCGGGACTTGAGCAGATCGCGTACGTGGCCGACAGAGGCCCGCACGTCGTAATCACGTCCCAGAAAACGCCCGACCGTGCGCGCCTTGGCCGGCGATTCTACGATCACGAGCTTGCCGTTGGTCGCACGCCGGCCAGAGGGACGGGCTGCTGCCCCAGCGGAGCGCTTCGCAGCCGACTTGGCACTCGCCCCGCTGGCCGACTTGGCCCCGGCACGCCCGGCCGACCGGACCGCCCTGCCCGCCTCGCCGTTGTTTGCCGCCTTACCGCTCGCCCCGGCAGCCGGTCGCTTACTCACAGAACCCGGACGAGCGCGCCCTGCAGGCGCGCGTGACACAGGCTCCGGCTTGGGCAGACCGCCATGGTCGGCCGTGGCGCCGAGCTTGAACAAGCGTGTTCCGCATTCGGGACAGGTGCCTTCCGCCGCGGGACTGCCATTCGCCATGAAGACGGCGCGCCCGCCCTGCATCTCCCGCATTGCCTTGCACTTCACGCAGTAGGCCTGCACGGGCTGAGTCAGCGGCGCCGAGGCCGAAGGCGCGGGCGTGGCGCTGGCTTTCATCCCATCCCGTCCCGCTCGGGCCGCCTTGGCGGCCACCTGGCCGGGGCGTGTCTCGGGCTTGGCGATGCCGGCGTGCGCCGGTGTGTCCCCGATCTTGTTCAGACCCGTCCCGCAAACCGGACAGACCCCGCGGGTCGCAGGGCGCCCGTTGCTCATATAAATCGGTTGCCCGTCTTTTATCGGCCGGATGGCCTTACACTTCATGCAATATGCAGTTAACGTTGCTTCACTCATAGATTATTCACAAATACGCCGGTTTCCCTTGCGCTGCCAGTCGGTTGACGACCTCTTTCACGTCCTGAGCGCGATCTCGGCGGCAGATCAGCAGGGCGTCAGGCGTGTCAACAATCAGGAGGTCCTCCACGCCAATCCCCGCCACCAGCTTGCTTTCACTGCGCACCAGGCAGTTGTGGCTGTCGACCGCCACGAATTCTCCGCTCACGACGTTGCCGTTCTCATCCGCCGGCAACACCTCCAGCAACGAGGCCCAACTGCCAATGTCGCTCCAGCCGACCTCGACTGGGATCACCGCCACGTTGTCCGCGTGTTCCATGATCCCATAGTCCAATGAGATACGCCGCACCTTGCTCCACTCGCGGCTGAGCACGTCGCCGGCCTGGGCCGTGCCCAGGGCCTGGGCGATTTGCTCCAGCGCGGCGTGGATATCCGGCAGTTGGCGCGCAAACTCGTCCATCAGCCGACTGGCCCGCCAGACGAACATACCGCTGTTCCAAACGTGGCGGCCGCCCTCCAGGAAACGCTGCGCCGTCGCCAGGTCCGGTTTCTCGGTGAAACCGGCCGAACGATAGACCCGGAAACCGCCCTCGATCACCCAGGCCTCGCCGAAACTGACATAACCGAAGCCGGTCGCCGGGTAGGTGGGCCGGATGCCCAGTGTCACGATCGTTCCGCCGGCAGCCACCTGTCCTGCTGCGGCGAGCGCGGCGCGGAATTGCTCGGTGTCGACGATGTAGTGGTCGGCCGTGAGCATGACCATGATCGCATCGGGATCGTGGTGCAGCAGATTGACGGCGGCCAGCCCGGCGGCAGGCGCGGAATCGCGCCCTTCCGGCTCAATGATAAAGTTCGCCGCCGGCAGTGCGGGTGCCTGCGGCCGCAACACCTCGGCCATGGCGGCGCTGGTGACCACCAGGATGCGCTCGGGCGGAAACAGAGGCGCCAGGCGATCGACCGAGTGTTGGAACATGGTGCGCTCGCCGACCAGCCTGAGGGCCTGTTTGGGCTGGCCCCTCCGGCTTAGCGGCCACAGGCGAGTGCCCGAACCACCGGCCATGATCACAGCATACAACATGGTGGCAAATACCTCCTCAGTCCAGGTGGTACACCGGTCCGGTCTCCCTTGCCCGCACGTAATTCATGCCGCCCACCTGTCGCACCAGCCCCTTCAGCTCCATCAAGGCCAGGGTGCTCGAAACGGTGGCGATCGGCAGTCCGCTTGCCTGGCGCACATCGTCCATGTGCACGGGCTCGGTTCCCACGTGCTTCAAGACCAGCGCTTCCGTCTCGTCGGCCGGCAAGAGGACCCGCGCCTCCGCCTGCTCCGCCACCGCCCCCATATCGAGCTCCTCAAGCACGTCGTTAGCCGAAAGGACCGGGCGAGCTCCCTCGCGGATCAACTGATTGGTCCCCTGGCTGCTGCGGTTGAAAATGCTGCCCGGCACCGCCAGCACATCTCGCCCCTGCTCAGCCGCAAACCGGGCCGTGATCAGCGCTCCGCTTCGCTCGCCGGCCTCGATGACCACGACTGCGCGGCTCAATCCACTGATGATGCGGTTGCGCGGCGGAAAGTTGGCTGCTTCGGGCCTGGCGCCCAAAGGGTAGTCGCTAATGATCGCGCCGCTCGCGGCAATTTCGCCGGCCAGTTTTCGATTGTCCCACGGGTATATTATGTCTATCCCGCAGCCCAACACTGCGATCGTCCGACCCTTGCCATTCAAGGCGGCCCGGTGGGCTTCCGCGTCGATTCCGACGGCCAGCCCACTGACGATGGTCACTCCGGCGCGCACAAGGTCTCCGGCGACCTGGCGGACAACCTCGCGCCCGTATGCCGTCGCCTGGCGAGTCCCGACCATCGCCACCGCCCAATCGTCTTCCGGGCACAGCTCGCCCCGCACGTACAGAAGCGGCGGCGCATCGCTGATCGTCAGCAGACGCGCTGGGTAACCCGGATCTTCCCAGGTCAACGCCGACACGCCGGCCGACCGCAGGCGGGCCAGTTCAGCTTCCAGATCCAACGTCCCCCGCGCTTCGATCATGTTGGCGAGCGACCGGCGGTCCAGCCCAACCTCACTCAACTTGCCGGCAGGGGCGTGCCAGGCTTCCTCAACGCTGCCGAACACATCCAGCAGCGCCCTGAGGCGGGCCGGGCCGATGCCGCGCACGCGATTGAACGCGATCCAATATGCGAGCGGGTCCAAGGGATCTCCTTCCCAGAGTCTCGACGGCGAGAAACTGGCCACATGCCCGCCAGTTTCCTTTAAGGAAGACGAGGAAGCCTAACGGGCGCCAGCATACTCGATGGGTATTATTTTGTCAAGCACTCACAGAAAAATTGCCGAGGCAGCGCGCTCGCTCATTCCGGCTTGGGTGCGTCCGCGGGAGCAGCTTCGGCGCTCGCCGGCGGCGCCTCCAGGCCTTCCGGCAACTGCACGACCATGCGCCCTGCTTCCAGATTCACCTGGACCACGACCTCGTTCAGCGCGGGGATCAGCACTTCAGCCCCCGGCCGATTGACCACATAAACGTCGTTCGCCCCCGTATACAGAATCTCGGCCAGCTTCCCGATCACCCGCCCGTCAGTGGTCTCGACCTGCAGGCCGACCAAGTCATGGGCGTAGTTCTCATTTTCGCCCAGCGGCATGGCCTGCTCTTCGGGGATCAGCAGGAGCGTGTCGCGCAGCAGTTCTGCGGCATTGCGATCGGGCACGCCGGCAAACTTCACCAGCATCATGCCTTTGTGCGGGCGCGCAGCTTCGATGCGCACCGGCCGGGCCAGTCCCTCCGGTCCGAGGTAGAGCGTCGCGCCCGGGCTGAAGCGTTCGGGATAATCCGTGAGCAGTTCAACTTTTACCTCTCCCCGGATTCCATGCACTCCGACGATATTGCCCACCGCCAGGTAAGCCTGGCTCGCGCTGTCTCTCGTGTGCGCCTTTGTTGCCATCGCCATCATCCTTGCCCTTTCCATACCTATCAACACGTATCAACAAAGCCTGGAAAACAAAGCGGAGGCCCTTGACGGCGCCCCCGCAGTGCATTTCGCTTCAGGCCAAGACCTTCAAACGATCTCCAACACCACCCGCTTCTCGTCGTGCGTCGCCACGCGCAGTAAAGTGCGAATGGCATTCGCGACCCGTCCATCCTTGCCGATCACCCGCCCCATGTCCTCGCGTGCAACATGGAGTTCGAGGACGGTCACGTTCGAGCCATGGATCTCCTTGACGGCTACCGCTTCAGGCTCTTCGACCAGCGATCGGGCTATGTACTCAACCAGTTCTTTCTCTCTCACCTGCCGCCTCCTTAATGGTTGGCAGGTTGCAGGTTGACAGGTTGCGGATTACCGGTGGCAGGTTGCGGGTGCCGGCACGCTGCGCCCGGTGAGTGGATCCCCAACCCTCCAGCCTTCCAACCTGGCAGCCCTCAGCCCGCCGCGGCCGCAGGGGCAGCTTCGTAGGCGCCGGCCGACTTCAGCAAGCGATCCACGGCTGCGCTCGGCAGTGCCCCGACGCTCAGCCAGTAGCGCGCCCTCTCAACGTCGATCTGGATAGTTTCGGGCTCGGTGCGCGGATTGAAGAACCCAAGGTTCTCCACGATCCGGCCATCGCGCGGGGCGCGCTGGTCGGCTACTACGACCCGGTAGGTCGGTTGCTTCTTGGCGCCCTGGCGGCGCAGGCGAATACGTACCATCTACTGTGCTCCTCTTCATCTGTGGGACGCTGAGGGTCCCGAATGCTTGCTAACCACCTGCGAGGTGAGTTATCAACGAAACATGTCCATCAGCCCGCGCTGCCCGCCCCGGCCGCCTGCGCTCATCTGCTTCATCATGCGCTGCATCTGGCGGAATTGGTTGAGCAGATCGTTGACCTCCGGGACGGTGGTGCCGGAACCGCGCGCGATGCGTCGTTTGCGGCTGCCGTTGATGACCTTCGGGTCCCGGCGCTCGTCGCGCGTCATCGAGTGGATGATCGCCTCGATATTGCGCATTTGCTTATCGGTCACGTCCGGCGCCAGGTCCTGGGTCACGCGGTTCATGCCCGGGATCATCTCCAGGATCTGCTGCAGTGGCCCCATCTTCTTGATCTGTTGCAACTGGTTCAGGAAGTCTTCCAGGTTGAACTCGCCCTTGACCAGCTTGCGGCCCATGCGTTCGGCCTCGGCCTGGTCAACATTTTCGCCGGCCTTCTCGATCAGGCTGAGCATATCGCCCATTCCGAGAATACGAGTGGCGAGGCGGTCCGGGTGGAAGAGCTCCAGGGCATCGAGCTTCTCGCCCATGCCCAGGTACTTGATCGGTACCCCGGTCACAGCACGCATCGAAATAGCCGCCCCGCCACGCGCGTCGCCGTCCACCTTGGTCAGGATCAGGCCCGTCAGCCCGACGCGCTCATGAAAACCCTTGGCAACGTTGACGGCTTCCTGGCCGGTCATCGAATCGGCTACCAGCAGGACTTCTTGCGGCTTGACCCGGGCCTTGATGCGCTCGAGCTCGGTCATCATTGCGTCATCGATCTGCAAGCGCCCGGCAGTGTCCAGAATCACCACGTCATAGGCGCCCTGGCGTGCATGGTCGACGCCGTGCTGCACGATCTCCACCGGTGAGATCTTCGTACCTTCGCTGTGGACGGGTATGTCGACCTGCTTGCCCACCACTTCCAGCTGGGTCACGGCCGCGGGACGGTAGGTGTCGGCGGCCACTAGCATGGAGCGTTTGCCACTCTTGCGCAGCGACAGGGCGAGCTTTCCGGCCGTGGTGGTCTTGCCGGCACCGTTCAGTCCGACCAACATTACCACGTGCGGCGCTGGGCCCGAAAGATCCAAACGCGACGGCTCGCCCAGCGTCGCCAATAATTCGTCGTGAACGATCTTGACCACCTGCTGCGCGGGCGTCAGGCTCTTGGTCACCTCCGCACCGATCGCCCGCTCGCGCACGCGCGCGATCAACTCCTTGGCGACCTTGAAGTTGACGTCGGCCTCCAGAAGCGCCAGGCGCACCTCACGCAGAGCAAGATCCACATCTTCTTCACTCAGCTTGCCGTGCGCGGCGAGCTTATCGAAAACAGCATTCAGTTTTGTCTGTAGATTCTCAAACATCGCACTCTAATCCTAAAAGGGATTACTCATTTCGTCAAATCTATGCTACAATTGCTTGTGAGACTGGGCACATACTGGGCACCGGTCCTGCCTCGGGGGAAACACATGATCTACAAAGAGCCACTGCCAGACGGGAAGTTCGTCCGCGTGACGTTCGAGCTTCCTTCTTCCATCTGGGCAGAAAGGGTCACCCTGGTCGGCGATTTCAACGGTTGGGATTCGGACAGGGACGAAATGCGCCAGGCACGCAGCGACGGCAGTTGGCGCATCACCCTGGTCTTGCCGGCCGGGCACGAGTACCAGTTTCGCTACCTGGTGAACGGGCTGGATTGGCAAAACGACTGGCACGCAGACAAGTATGCCTCGAACCAGTTCGGTACCGACAATTCGGTGGTTGTCACCTGACACCCGCTGAACACTTGGCCCAGCTCGCGCAGCATCCTCTCCAAGCTGCGGGAGCACGCTCATGCGCCGTCGCCGGTCACTTGCCGCTGCACCGTACGTACCCTCGCCTGGACGAACGGCAAGCAGTTCGCTCGAGCGGCCTCGACAAGGCGGAACAATTCTATCACGTAGCCGTCCTAAAGAAGTAAGCGGAGCGGTTTTCGCGGAAAGGCCGCTCTTTGAGTAAAATCCTACTGCATTACGCCCGACCTAGTGGCACAATCGGGCCAAGCATGATATAATACAACATATATTTGACACCCGCCCAATCAGGCACCACCACCCGGAGGACGATATGCGCAGGTCATGGCACGCGCCGCGGCTTTGGATCTTCGTCGCGCTAGTCATCATAGCCCCTGTCTTTGGCGCTTGCTCAACCCCTCCGGCGCCGCCACCCCTCACCGCAACGCTCGGCAAGTCGTTGCCCGAGGCCGTTGAAGCCTACATGACCGACCTGCCCGGCCCCTCCCCGAAGCTCTTCCTGAGCACGGAGATTTTGGACCGGTACGGCAATCACATCGGCGAGTTCTGGGACGAGGGCCACCGCTACTGGGTGCCATTGGACCGCGTCAGTCCCTTGATCCGGAAAGCCATCATCGCGACCGAGGACAAAACTTTTTACACCAACCCAGGGGTCGATTGGAGCGCCATCGCGCGCGCGGTGCTGGATAACAGCAGCGGCGAACAATTCTCCGGCGCCTCGACCATCACCCAGCAGCTCGCGCGCAACATCGTTTACCCTTACGAGCTGCGCGTCAGCCGCTCGCTGGACCGCAAGATGGGCGAGACGGTCATCGCCCAAGATCTGACCGGACGGTTCAGCAAAGATGAGATCCTGGAGATGTATCTGAACGTGGTCTACTTCGGCCACCTGGCCTATGGGATAGAGGCCGCCGCCCGTACCTACTTCGGAAAATCTGCCTCCGACGTGTCCCTCGCCGAGGCGGCCGTGCTGGCAGCAGTGCCGCAGTCGCCGGCCGAGCTTGACCCGTTCGTCGACGCCGACCGCCCCAACGTCAAGCAGCGGCAAGGCCTGGTCCTGGCGCTGATGGCTCGCGCCGGGTTCATCTCCCAGGATACCGCCGAGGCAGCTTATCGGCAACCGCTCAAGTACCAGACGGCCGAACTGCCGTCTGTGGCGCCCTACTTCATGAACTATGTCAGCCAGACGATCGAGAACCGTTTCGGGACCGCTGACGTGGGCCGCATCGGACTCACCATCACCACCACCCTGGACCTCAATATCCAGAAAGTCGCCGAAGACGTGGTGCGCAAGCAGGTCAATCAATCGCGCTCCGTCTACAACCTCGGCAATGCGGCCCTGGTGGCCATGCTGCCCGGCAGCGGCGAGATCGTAGCCATGGTCGGCGGCGCCGACTACTATGCCAAGGTCAACGGTTCGCAGGTCAACGTGGCGACCAGTCTGCGCCAACCCGGCTCCGCCATCAAGCCTGTCCTCTACACGCTGGCTTTCACGCGTGGTTATAGCCCGGCCAGCGTAATATGGGACATCCCGATCACGTTCAAGCTGGACGCCATCCACACCTACTCGCCGACCAATTACGACCTCAAATTCCGCGGGCCGGTGCGCCTACGCACGGCGCTGGCCAATTCGTTGAACGTGCCGGCGGTCAAGCTGTTGAGCCAGGTTGGCGTACCCGACATGGTGGCCATCGGCCGCTCGATGGGCCTGCAAGGGCTCGATCGGCCGTCCGACCAGTATGGGCTGGCGCTGACCCTGGGAGGCGCAGAAGTCACTCTGCTCAGCCTTACCAACGCATTCGCGACCATCGACAACGGCGGCCGCCTGGCACCAAGCACGCCGATCATCGCCATTCACGACAGCAGCGGCAAGGTGCTCGACGGGCACAAGCCGTCCGTCAACGTGGTCGACCCACGCGTGGAGTACCTCGTCACCTCGATCCTGTCCGACAATGAGGCCCGGACCATGGAGTTCGGCGCCAACAGCCCACTCCACCTCAGCCGCCCCGCGGCCGCCAAAACCGGCACGACCACCGATTTTCGCGACAATTGGACGGTCGGGTACACGCCCTACCTGGCAGTGGGGGTTTGGGCCGGTAACACCGACGGCACTCCCATGCGCAACACGACCGGCCTGACGGGTGCCGCGCCCATATGGCACGATTTCATGGAGACGATATTCAGCCGGCCAGAACTGGACGCCGCGGTGCGCGATCCCAGCATGCCGCTGGACTTCACGCGCCCGCCCGGGATAGTCGAAGCGCCCATCTGCCAGATCTCCGCGCTCAATGGCACGGCGACCTGCCCCGAGACGCGCAGCGAGCTGTTCCTCGATCCGGCCATACCGCTGGCTCCGACACTGCTGGTCAGCGATCCGATCACCCCGGAAGCGTTGGCCGCCGTCGGCGACGGCAACATCACGCTAAAAGTCGGGGTCGATCAGGCAGCCTCCAGTCCGACGCCTGAGCCCGTCATCGTCGGCTCCGACGGCGTGACGGGCACCGCTGCGGCGCACCTCTTCATTCCGAGCATGGCCGGAGCGCCCCCGGCGCCGGAAGCTGGGGCTGCAGCAGTGACGGCCATCAGCCCCGCCCAGAACGCACTGCCGGCCGATCCGGCAGTCGCGCTCGTGCAACTTAGTTCGTCGAACCGCGGCCAGTGCGTCACCGAAGGGGCCGGCCGGCCGATGGCCGTGCTCCGCGTGCCGCATGACAGCCTGAGCGAGGCGCAGAGCATCTGGCGTTGGTCCGCAGCCAGTGGCATCCCCACCGAGCCGCCCGCCTGCAACACGGGCACGGTGGCCGACTTCATGCCACCGCCGCTGCAGTTGGCGAGCGACACTCGTACGGCGCAGAAGGTGGACGTTGATCCGGCGCTGCTCGCGCAGCGCGTCGTGCCTGCCACTGCGGCGATCACATTCCCTCAGAACGGCAGCGTCCTGCGGGGCAGCGTGGACATCATCGGCAGCGCCCGCTTCAACCCCGGTACCATCGCCTTCTACAAGGTCGAATTCGGCTCCGGGTCCAATCCGAGCAGCTGGATCACGATGGGCAGTGGGCACGGCCAGCCGGTCGAGGCGGGCGTGCTGGAAACCTGGGAGGCGGGATCGCTGCGCCCAGGACGCTACGCGCTGCGGGTAGTCCTGGTGAAGCCGGACGGCAACTACGTCACCTCGGCGGTCGTCGCCGTGCAGGTCACACGTTAGGCGTGCCCGCCAGACAGCAGCTTTGCCAGCCGCTGCAGCACGTGAGTTGGCCGCACGCACGGGCGAAGAGCTCAGGGCAGCTTCGCCCTTCTCACCTCTGAGCGTCAAGGCCCCTGGCGTTGATCGGACTGCGGCGTGTCCGGCAGAGACCCATCCGGCGTGCTGGAGCTCTGAAAAATAAGGCGCCCTCTGCCGTGTGCTCGGCAGAGGGCGCAATTATTCCCTTACGCGGTCTGATCAGGCAATCTCAACCGGCCTTGCTTTCCTTCGAGGATGCGGCAGTGCTCGACCCGGCCGAGTTGTTAGTTGCGGTTGAACCGCTCGCCGCCGGCGAGGCGCTATTCTCGCCTCCAGAGGCGTTCGACGGTTTGCCCTCGTCCTCTTTCTTCTTCGCAGGTATCCCGGTCGACGACTTGCCCCGGTTATCGGTCACGTAGAAGCCGGAACCCTTGAAAATCACTCCCACCGGCTGCATCACACGATGCACGTGACCCGCGCATTCGGGACACTCGGTCAGGGATGCATCAGCCATGCGCTGCAAGCGCTCGAAACGCACACCACAGTTCTCACACTCGTACTCGTATATCGGCATTGTCAAAATCCCCCCAAGACCGTGCCTGCAAAAACCTCTCTTGGCCGGGCTTACAGCCGTGTTCCAACACAACCGGCACCCCAGCGGGTGCCGGTTGTCAGATCAAGCCTTTTCGCAAGCAGAACCATTATACTTCAAATGCTGGGGCTTGACAAGTATGAAATATGTTAGAATAACCCGACCACCCTACCCGTCTCCAGATCCAGATCGACGTCGTAGAATACCGGGCGGGTGGGCAAGCCGGGCATGGTGCGCATCTCGCCGCACAGCGGGTAGAGGAAGCCGGCGCCCACGCTGGCGCGCACGTCGCGCACCGGGAACACGAAGCCCTGGGGACGCCCCTTGACGGTCGGGTCGTGACTCAAGCTCAGGTGCGTCTTCGCCATACAGATAGGCAGCTTGTCAAAACCGAGCCGGGTGTACAACTCGATCTTGGCCTCGGCCTCCGGGGTGTAGGAGACGCTGCCGGCCCCATAGATCTCCTTGGCGATCTTCTCGATCTTTTCCTTGATGGTCCATTCCAGCGGATACAGAAACTGGAAGTCACTCGGCTTTTCGCAGGCCGCGACGACCGCCTTGGCCAGGTCGACGGCCCCATCGCCACCGTTGGTCCAGTGCGTGCTGAGCACTGCGTCTTCAGCGCCGGCTTCCTTCGCCCGGCGACGGATGAGCTCGATCTCGGCCGGCGTGTCATCCTTGAACTGGTTGATCGCCACCACCACCGGCACGCCGTACTTGCGCATGTTCTCAATGTGGGCCTGCAGGTTTGCAATGCCCTGGTCCAACAGCTCGAGGTTCTCGCGCGTGTACGCGAAGTCCAGCGGCTTGCCCGCCACCACCTTGGGTCCACCACCGTGCATCTTGAGGGCCCGCACCGTGGCCACCAACACAACCGCGTCCGGCGCCAGCCCGGAATAGCGGCACTTGATATCCATAAACTTCTCGGTGCCCATGTCGGCGCCGAAACCGGACTCGGTAACCACGTAGTCGGCCAACTTTAGGGCGATCTGGTCGGCAAGGATCGAGCTGTTGCCATGGGCGATGTTCGCAAAAGGCCCGGCGTGGACAAACGCCGGCTGCCCTTCTACGGTCTGCATGAGGTTGGGCATGATCGCGTCCTTCATTAGGACGGTGGCCGCGCCGGCCACGCCCAGGTCCTCTACCGTCACAGCCTCGCCCGAGCGGCTCGTGCCGACCACTGCCCGGCCGATGCGCTCCCGCATGTCCGCCAGGCTGGTCGTGAGGGCCAGGATCGCCATGAGCTCAGAAGCTACCGTGATGTCGAACCCGGTCATGCGGGTGCGCCCCTTCTCGTCGGGCCCCATTCCGATCTCGATCCGTCGCAACAACCGGTCGCTAATGTCAATCACACGATTCCAGGTAATGCTTTTCGGCTCGATGTCAAGGCAGGCGAAACGCACCTTCTCTTCGTGGTTGAGGGTCGCGGGATCGACCTTGTCGATGCCCAGTTTCTTGATCCGGCGAAGCATGCTGGGAGAAAACGAGCGTTTGCCGTCTTTGTCGGGTGGGCACAAGCGGTCGAACATCTGCTCGGGCGACTGGTCTTGCTCGTGGAACATACGCGCATCGATCGCAGCCGCGATCAGGTCGTGAGCGGCGGTGATGGCGTGGATGTCGCCGGTCAGGTGGAGGTTGAAATCCTCCATCGGCACGACCTGGCTGTACCCACCGCCGGCTGCGCCGCCCTTGATGCCGAACGTTGGTCCCTGGCTGGGTTGCCGGATGCAAGCGACTACAGTCTTCCCCAGCACGCCCAAACCTTGCGTCAGACCAACGGTGGTCGTCGTCTTGCCCTCACCCAAGGGTGTGGGGGTGATGGCTGTCACGTTGATGTACTTGCCTTGCGGGCGGTCGCGGTACTTCTCCAGCACATTGAGATGTACCTTGGCCTTGTGCGTGCCAAATAGCTCCAAATCCTCCGGAGCGAGACCGATGCTTGCGGCTACGTCCAGAATGGGCTTGAGTTCAGCAGCCTGAGCGATGTCCAGATCGCTCGGTACGGGTAAAATACGCTTCACCTTCCACCTCCGGGTAGATTGTGCCACCAGGTTGTCCAGATCATAAACCTACCAAGTATAGAACGCAAGTGTCTATGACGTTGGTCATACGGTAGGGGAAGCAGGCGCGAATACGCCGTCAGCAAACCGTAAGCTTAAGCCGTTGACGCTGCGACAAACTTCACCTATATTCTCGCATAGCAATTGGATGGCGGTTGCCCGGGAGTTCCAGCCTCGAGCCCGCGCACCGTCTCTACGAGGGGGGAGTGTACCAGATGGCAGGAAGCGAGCAAGGCACTGCTGCTCTGCTGGCCAATCAGCACGAGGCCAAGGCCTCGCGGGCGAGGACGGCCACACGCGCGAAGATGTTGGGATCTGGCTACGGCTCCGTCTTACTCCTCTGCGTCTGCGAGAATATGCAGATGGTCAGGCGCGAGATCCTGCCCGTCTTGCTAGGAGCCGGCTACGACGTGGACCTCGTCGAAGCCAGCACTCGCCGTCCGCTGCCCCTGCTCGGCAAGCCCTACCGGCTGCTCCTCTTTGATGTCGGCTCCAAGAGCGACAACCAGTACCAGATCTGTTCGCAGACGCGCCTCGCCACCGGCCTCCCGATCCTGCTCATGCTGCGTGGTGCGGCGCGGAACGAAATCGTGCGCGGCTTCCAGGCCGGGGCCGATGCTTACGTTCTGGTGCCATTCGACCCGCGCGAACTACTCGCGCGCGTGGACGCCTTGCTCCGGCGCGTTCCTGCCCTGCCCCCCGACGAATAGTCATACGCTCTCCGGACAGCGCAGCCAGATCGCGCGAATAGTCACAGCCTGATCGCAAGAGCGCGACCAGATTGAGCAGATAGTCACACAATATCCCTACGTAGAGCGTCCAAATCGCCCGCATAGTGAGTCCCCCTGCCCGCGGGCCGCCCGAATCGCGCGAATAGTCCCACAACTCCCCGGATAGCCGGGCTGCCTCCCCTAGCATGGTCAAACACCCGCGTCGCGGCATCCGAGCAGCGCGCGAATAGTCACACACCCTGTCTGTCGGCAGACCAAAGCTCCGCTAATAGTCACTATCTGGGCCCGGCAGGCATTAACGGACAGTACTATGCGAAAAATCCGACAACTATCCATATTTTCTTTGTCGCGCGGCGTATCCTTTTCGCCCGCGGAGCGTCTTTCTACATAGAAACTAATAATGTCCAATAATTGGGAGAGGACGAGCTGAGCAGCGGCCAGTTCGCGATTCCAAACCGAGACACCGACTGGGAGGTGGTCAATGGCACTCTACGTCAGAACCCTTAGGCCAGACGAACACCAACGCCTAAACAACATGCTCAACACAACCGACCCGGAAATAACCCGCCGGGCGAAGATCGTGCTCCTTTCCGCGCAAAAACAGCGCGTGCAGGATATCGGATCGGTAGTTGGGTTGCATCCAATTAATGTCCGCAAATGGATCCACCGCTTCAACCGCTATGGCCTGGAAGGCCTTCATCCACGCCGGTCTCCCGGGCGGCCCCGGCTCTTTGCCGGCGGACAACGCCAGGCAATCGTCAGGTTGGCCACTGCCGACCCGCAGGCCCTGGGGCTGGGCTTTGCCGCCTGGTCGCTCCAGAGGCTGCGGCTGCAGCTGATCAAACAAGGGATTGTCAAGGAGATCAGCGCCGAGACGATCCGCCAGGAACTGTTGCGCGCCGGCCTGATGTTCCAGGGGCGCCATTGGGTCCGGGTCGGGCGCTGAGGCTGTTTTCGGCTCCGTCCCACAGCTTCCGAGCCTCGTGTGACCCGGAAGCTGAGGGCGGGTTGTGGACAACGCCCTCTCACCTCCAGCCACTCGCCCTGACCTGACACCCGGCAGCCGGCCAGATCTCGTGAGCACCGCCGGGGCGGCTGCAGCCGCCCCTCCCCACTTCCCCGCAGGCAAGTGCCGTAACCACCGAACCTTGATCCCCTTGCGATTGGTCGCTGTCACTCCTCGCCCGCATCTCAAACCGCATGTTCGCGTAGTCACATGGTCGGCGTCCCGATTTGATCTCCGTATCGCTATCGACGACGCACGAACCGATCGCCGGACGGCCACCAGCGGCTTCCCATACCGCTTCTACCACCTAGAGAGACGTCGGTACTCTGAGAGATGCCGGAGACAGGAGGCGCGCGAGGGAGGAAGCAGGAGCAGGTGTGTCTGTCGAAGTTGGGATCTTCTTGCTCGGCGCACGTGCCGACGGTCTGGCAGCCCTACTTGTGCGCCAATATTGAGATCGTGGAAACAACTACTAGCGGTGGCGCGAGGGTGGGTACGAGGGTGTGGGGTGAAGGCGTACGAGTGGGCGGGCGGGTGGCTGTGCCGGCGAAGGCGGTTGGCTGGACCTGCCAGGCGCTGCCCGCCGGCCCACCTCGATCGACGCTCAGCTTGAGAGCCACCAACGTGCCGTCGCCAGGCGCCCTCACTTCGCCCCGCACGCGGACGCCGACCTGGATGGCATCGTCGACTACCGATCTGTCCGTGATCTGCACCCGCAGGCCCGAGATCGTCCATTCGCCGGCCTGTGTTGACTCGACCGCGCCGGCAAGGGTCAGCCGGTCGACACGCAAACGCTGAAGCAGGGCCTGATGCGCCTCGCTGCGCCGGATCTCGTCGATGCCGGCCGCGATCGAGTACTGCGCGCCTCGGTCGGGCGCCAGGCGCAGACGAGCTTGTTCGCTGGCGAGCTTGACCGGATACAGAAGCTGGCCGGGCATGGCAGTCGCAGATACAGTCACTGTGCCGGTCGCCAGCAGCCCGAGCACGAACACGATCGTCAGCATCAGCACTGGGCCGGCGGGAATTGAGCGCAGGTCAGAGAGAGCCCGGGTGACGCTCCCGGAAAGATTGTACCGGGCGGCGTTGCCGTTGGGCCGTCCTGCCCCCACAGGGGTCGAGCCCAGCCGCAGCGCCTCACGCACGAAGCGCGCCCGGGCCTGGGCAGCCCCGGCCGTCGAGCGCGCCGGCACCGTCCGCGCTTGCCTGACAGTAGCGATCGCACACAACTGAGGGGCCAGTTGGGCCGCGTGCTCGGGATAGCGGGCGATAGACAGGCGCAGGCTCTCCCCGGCCCTCAAGCCCTGGTAACACTCCTCGAGCAGATCAATCAGAACCCGGCTGTGCTTTGGCTTCATAATGCATCACCCGCCGCAACGCGATCATTGCCCGGTACTGCAGGGCCTTAATGGCCCCTTCGGTCTTGCCCATAATTTCGGCAGTCTCGGCAATGCTATAATCCTCCAAAAAGCGTAAGCAAATAACCTGGGCCTGCTCTTCAGTCACCAGCCGCAGCGCCTGCCTGAGCTGTTCCGAATCGAGTGTCGCCTCCACCGACGGCTGGGGCTCGCCGTGAGGACTTGGAGCGGTCACCCCGTCGATGTCGACCATGATCGCTCGACCGCGGCGCCGGTAATGGTCGATCACAAGATTATGCGCGATGCGGTAGAGCCAACCAGAGAACGACGTCTGCCAGGGCCGGCCAGCGTGAATCGCTTCCAGCATGCGCATAAAAACCTGGCCGGTCAGATCTTCCGTCAGCTCGACCTGCCCCACGCGATGGTAGATATAGCCGTAGATGCGCTCTGCGTACTGATCATATAGAGCGGTCAGTGCTGCCTGATCGCACTCGCTGGCCCTGTCCAGCAGCGCTTGCTGCTCGGGTGTCATCGGACGCGCAACTACATCGTCATTAGCGATGACGCTATAAGCAGCAAAAGATAACGCAGAACTTGACCTGTTTGGGCAAGGCATGCAGATTACCTGTCTTTATGCAGGGAGAAGCGGATGCGGATGGAGCCTAGTGTGCCACCTGGTCCGCTCGCCAGGTGATCCAGATGCGTTGCAGTGCGGTGAAGACAGCCAGGACGGCGATGACCCACAAGGCGGCCACCACCTGTTGGATGATCAGCCCGCCGATCAGAAGGACGAGCCGCTCGAATCGTGTGAGCAGTCCGTCCTTGCACGTCAATCCTACCCCCTCGGCGCGCGCCCGCGTGTAGCTGACCATCAGCGAGGCAGCCATCGCTCCCATGGCCAACAGCACTGCGGTCTGCTGCCCGGCATACAGGTAATACCAACCGAGCGCGCTGTAAATCAGCACCTCAGCCCAGCGGTCAAGGGTTGAATCGAGGAATGCGCCGAAGCGAGTGATCCTGCCAGTCAGGCGCGCCAGCGTGCCGTCAATGGCATCCGTGCCCAGCGTGATGATCAGCAATACGCCGGCCAGCCGGAACTGCCCGCGCCCGACCAGCAATGCAACCGCAGCCGTCAGGAGGAAACCCAACACGGTGACCGAATTCGGCGTCAGGCCCAGGCTATCCAGTAACCGCGCGATCGGCTCAATCACTCGCGCCGCCCAGTGCCGCGCCACATTTGTCACCATACACGGTCTCCCACCATACTCGCCATGACGTTTGTCAATGCTGAACGCATTGGAAGATGAGGGCCGGCCCACAAACCGCAAGCCCGCGCCCATCCCCGAGGAAATCCTACAGATTATAATACACGGTTTATCGGTAGATGTCAACCACCGCTTGCATCAATATGGCACCTATGATAAAGTGCTGGCCGATCGCTCTACCATCTACACGCTTTCGGGGCCGACTATGCCTTCACCCGTGCAACGGGTCGCCGAGTTGCTGCGCTGTTCCGCGTATACGGTCGCCCTGACCGGCGCCGGCATCAGCACGCCCTCGGGAATCCCCGATTTCCGCAGCCCCCAATCCGGCCTGTGGAGCCAGAGCGACCCCCTGGAGGTAGCTTCGCTGTGGGCCTTCCATGAGCGGCCGGAGGCCTTTTATGCCTGGATCCGTCCGCTGCTGCAAACGGTGATCACCGCACAACCCAATGCGGCCCATCAAGTTCTGGCCGCCATGGAGGCCCAACATCGCCTGGCCGCGATCATCACTCAGAACATCGACTCGCTCCACCAGCAGGCCGGCAACCAGCGCGTGCTGGAGCTCCACGGCCATATCCGCACGTCCACTTGCCTGACCTGCCAGACAGTCTACCCAAGCGAAAGCCTGTGGCCAGGACTGCTCGCCGGTGCTCCTCCCCGCTGCCCCGCATGTCACGCCGTGCTCAAGCCGGACGTGATCCTGTTCGGCGAGCCGCTGCCCTACGATGTCCTCAGCGCCGCGCAGCAGGAATCGCTGGCTTGCGAGGTCATGCTGGTGGTCGGCACATCCTTGGAGGTCATGCCGGCCGCCGACTTGCCGCTGCTCGCCCGCCGGCGCGGCGCCCGCCTGATCATTATCAACCGCACCCGGACCGCCCTCGACGAGCAGGCCGACGTGATCCTACGCGCCGACGTCAGCCGGGCGCTTCTGGCAGTCTGGCGCGCCTGGCAGCCCTCGGCTGCAACTTAGCCGATCTCGGACGTGCCCTTGGTCGGCTGGCGCGTTGCGGTCGCGCCCGAAGCTGCCCCCTGACACATGCGAAGTCCCTGCACGGCACAGGCCATGCAGGGACTTCGACTTTGTCAGCAAACCGGACCGCGTGCCGGCCAGACGCCGGTTATTTCGCGATTTGCGGCATGTAGGAACGGTAGACGGTGTTCGATACAAAGTAGTTGACCAGCACGGTGCGCACGAAATTGGGCAGGCTGGGATCGTCCGCATAGACCGTGATCAGCGCACGGTGGAGACCTACGCCGGCACTCGGATTGAGCGTGATGCCGATGCTATCCGTTATGTTGTCTCCCACCGTGCCGTGGTCCGGATTCAGGCTTAGCCAGGCCGGGGCGGCCACGATCTGGCCGTCCACCAGCACGCCCTCGGCGGTCACTTTGGCAGAGCCGGCGGCCAGCTTAGCTAACACCGTTGGGGCATCCGAGGGGCCTACCGCTCCCGCGTACCAGGTCACCTGGCCGGGCGATGGCTTCACGATCTCCAGGGTGCGGGTGGCCGGAGGTTCGCCGACGGCCTGGAAGACCGAGACCTCGGAAGGCGAGACGGCGAAACCAGGATCCGTGACGGTAAACTTGACCTGAACGTCAGGCACGGCTACGGGCACGTTGGCATCGCTGGTGCTGATGAGGATGTCGCCGGTATGGATCCCGACCTGGGCAGCCACTGAATCAGCCCAGACATGGATCGACGCGGGCGTCGTGCCCTGCGTCAGGTCGATGTGCAGCCAGGCTGATGAGGAAGCGCTGACCTGGGCCGTCCAGTGGATGGCGTCGCCTGGGCCGCTGTTGGTCAGGCTGAGCACCTGGATAGACGACTGTTCGCCGAAACGCACGCTGCCGAGATCGACTACGCTCGGGCTGGCCAGCAGCACCGGCACAAGGCTGCTACTACCCCCGTCCAGGTTTGTCACCAGGAGGCTGGTGGCGTTGGCAGTGGCGGTATTGATAAAGAAAGACCCGCCGACGCTGACGCCTTGCGCGTAGCCGTGAGCGGCGTCGTCGTAGATGCGGTACTGATCTCCGCGCAGGACGACGGTCTCGGCCATGCCGTCAGAGTCGATATCCCCCCCGCGCACCGTCCGCCAGGCGCTGCTGCCATAGCCGATCGCGGTCTCGAAGCCGGGGTCGCCCGTGTTGACCAGGTTGAGGATCTTGAGCGCGACGTTGTTGGCTTGTGGATCGCGCAGCATCAGCAGCTCTTTGCGCCCGTCGCCGTTCACATCGGCCAACGAGATGGACGTGAACTGCGGGTTGAAGCCGGTGCCGTAGGGCGTTATGTCGACGAAGCCAGTGCCGACCAGACGCCACAGGAGTATCGTGTTGGAAGCGCCGCTCGGCACGCTGCGGCTGGTGACCACCTCGTCATGGACGTTCGCATCCGTGTGGATCTTGCCGACGGCCAGTGCCAGATAAGGGAAGCCGGACTCGGTATTGTCGGGCAGTTCCGAGAAGACACCCGGGGTGGTGGTGCCCAGGAAAGCCTTTAGCAAATGCCCGGGTTGGCGGACCAACAGCAGGTCGTCGATCGGGCGGCCCTGGTTGGTGTCGCCGTTGATATTGCCGGCCTGCATATCCTGCCAGTTGGCGGCCCACGCAACGGGCGCGAGTGTGGTATAGGTCCAGGTCAGGCTGTTGGCGACGTAATGATAGACGGCCACATTGGCATCAGCCAGACCCGGCCGGTGGTAGGAAGCGGCGATTTCCTGCAAGCCATCGCCGTCGAAGTCGCCGACGGCCAGCAAGTCGAAGTACCAGCCGCTGGGCGCGGTCATATCCATGATCACGGTCGAATTGGGGAAGGGCGCGAAAACCTTGATCTCGCTGCCGCGCACCGCGGCGATCTGCTGGTAGTTCAAGGCGTTGCCGTCGAAGTTGCCCGCCGCGATATTCTGCCAGCCGACGTCGCTCCCCGAGGTCCAGCGAGTCATCGGGTTGGCGTTGGGCGCATCGACCCGGATACGGCCTGACGATTCGATCAGCACGATCTCCGAACTGGGGAACGCCTCGGGGGCGCTGGGCGCGGTCGCTTCCTGCCAGGCGCGGGCCGCGTGGATCGGCGCTGCCGCCGGGCCCACGAGCGAGATCAGGGTGCTCAGCGTCAGCAGAAGGACCCACCGATTCATGTGCCGCATTGAAACTTCCTCCTAGTGCCTATAGAGTTAATGGATGGTGGCTAACCGTCAACGTGTGGTTGGCAGGCTGGCCGCGCGGGAACCAAACCTGACGCCCGCCTGGCAGGCAGCCCTCAGGTCACCAGTCGCCAGCCAGCGGGCCAGAAAGGCGGCATCGAAGGCATCGCCGGCCCCGGTCGCATTGGCGACGACCGTCGAAGGCGCCGGCTCATGCACGCGTCGTGAGCCGGCAGCCGCCAGGCACCCGTCGTGATCGAGCTTGACGACGACAACCCAGGCATGTCCCCGCAGCAAGTCGAGAGCCGCCTCTGCGTCGCCCTGGCCGGTCAAGGCCTTGGCTTCGGCCCGATTGGGCAACAGGACCGAGACGTCACCCACCAGGGACCAGAAGCCGGCGGCTCCGAGCCGCTGCAAGGGCCCGTGCGAGCTCGGATCGAGGCTGATCGGCACGCCGTGCGCCCGGGCATAGTCCATCGCCTGCAGCGCGCCGGACCGGCTGCCCTCGTCAAACAGCGCGTATCCGGTCACGCGGAGAAGCTCCGCGCCGGCAATCAGCTGCTCGGGCACATCCGCCTCGCTCCAATGCGCGTTCGCACCGCGATCGGGCACCATCGTTCGCTCGCCGTCCGGCTCGACGAGTACCTGAATCACGGCTGTGCCATGCGCGCGGTCGACCGCCAGGGCCGGGATCACCCCTTCGCGCACCAGATCCTCGGCCAGCCAGCGGCCGAAAGGGTCGTCCCCCACCCGGCCAATGAAGGTGACGGCCGCGCCGGCTCGGGCCAGCCAGACCGCCACGTTTGCGCCGGAGCCGCCCGGCATCAGCCGCACCTCCGCCGCGGCGTCGCTGCCGCGCAGCAGGGGAGAGCGTAGGTAGCTGACGATGTCGACGGCAATATCGCCCAAGACCAGGATCACGGCACACTAACCAGGCGGCGGTTGGCTGCAACGGTTGGCTTCACAAAGACTGGGATCAAAGTGAGGATCAAGCTCAACCGCAGTATACAGCCTACCTCAGCTCGCGGCAAGATCGGCGCGCTCACGCTGGCCGCTGCCCCAGCCTCACCAAAATTAACGTCTGGCCAGGGCCAAGAGTTCCGCTTTTGACAGAGAGGCAGACAGCCGTTTTGACAGACACCCGCCCGAGTGCTAACCTGTGTCACCAGATGTTCGCATTTCAGATCAACACCACCGACCCAAATACGGCAGCCCGTGCCGGCTACCTGGAGACGCCACATGGTAGGCTGCAGACGCCCGTTTTTGCCCCGGTTGGCACGCAGGCAACCGTCAAGACGCTCACCCCGCGCGACCTGAGCGAGCTGGGCGCAAGCCTGGTGTTGAGCAACACTTACCATCTCTACTTACGACCCGGCACCCGCCTGGTGGCCGAGTTCGGCGGCCTGCACAGCTTCATGGGCTGGCCAGGTCCGATGCTCACCGACTCGGGTGGCTTTCAGGTCTTCAGCCTGGCCCAGATGCGTAAGGTCGACCCGGACGGCGTCACTTTCCGCTCACACATCGACGGCAGCCTGCATCGTTTCACGCCCGAGAGCGCGATTGCTGCCCAGGAAGACCTGGGCGCAGACATCATCATGTGCCTTGACGAATGCTCGGACCCGCTCGACCGCGTCTACAACGAGGCGGCCCTGGCGCGCACGCACGCCTGGGCCGCCCGCTGCCAGGCAGCTCACCGGCGCATGGATCAAGCGCTGTTCGGCATCGTGCAGGGTGGCATCTTCGCCGATCTGCGGGTCGAAAGCGCCCGACGCCTGCGCTCCATGGACTTCCCTGGCTACGCCGTCGGCGGCTTGAGCGTCGGCGAGACCAAAGAGCAGATGTACGAGATCCTGGAGCTGACCGTTCCCGAGCTCCCGACAGACAAGCCGCGTTACCTGATGGGGGTTGGCGCGCCGGAAGATATTGTCGAGGGTGTCGCGCGCGGCATCGACATCTTCGACTGCGTGCTCCCAACGCGTGTCGCGCGCAACGGCGGGCTGTTCACTCACACCGGTCGCCTGAACCTGCGCAACTCACAGTATGCGGCCGATCCCTTGCCCGTAGAGCCGGGCTGCACCTGCTACACTTGCCAAAACTTCAGCCGCGCCTACCTGCGTCACCTTTTCAAGGCCGGTGAGATCCTCGGCTTGCACCTCGCGACCGTCCACAACGTCCACTTCGTGCTGCGCCTCGTGGATCAGATCCGCTCTCACCTGAACGCCGGCACCTTTGCGGACTTCCGGCAGCAGTTTCGCAGCGAATATCACTTGACCGATCAGGCGGTCCGCCATGCGCAGCATGCAGCCCGCGTGCAACGAAGAATCGGCAGCCAATCAGCTTCTCGTGGGGTGACCCGCTAGCAAGGAGAGACAACCGATGGGCGTCATCCAAGCCCTGCGCGCGATTATCCTGGGCATCGTTCAGGGACTGACCGAATTCATCCCAATCTCCAGCTCCGCCCACTTGATCGTCGTACCCTGGCTGTTCGGCTGGGAAGACCCGTTTGTCACCAGCCTGTCGTTCGACGTTGCCCTCCACCTCGGCACGCTGCTGGCGGTGATCTGGTTCTTTGCCGACGATTGGGTGCGCCTGATCCGGGCCTGGTTCGCCAGCATCGCCCAGCGCCGCATCGGGGCCGATCCCGACCGGCGCCTGGCATGGCTGCTGGTCATCGGATGCATCCCCGGTGCGATTGCCGGCGTGCTGGGCGAGAGCAAGATCACGGCCCTGTTCCACGAAGCCAACCAACCCATCTTGCCATCGGCCATGATCGCAATGGCGGTGATCATCGCTCTGCTGGGCGCCGTCCTCTACCTGGCCGATCGACTGGCCACGCACCTTCGTGCCTTACGCAGCGTCTCGCTGAAAGACGCGCTCGCGATCGGCTTCGCCCAGGCCCTGGCGATTTTCCCCGGCGTTTCCCGTTCTGGCAGCACCATCTCCGCGGGCCTGGCCATGGGCCTGCGGCGCGAGACCGCAGCACGCTTCTCCTTCCTGCTGTCGGCGCCCATCATCGCCGGCGCCGGCGCCAAGAGCATGCTGGATGTTTACCAGCAGCTCAAGCTCGATCCAAACATGCAGGGCGAGCTGATCTACTTCCCGATCGGCTTCGTGGCCGCGGCCATCAGCGGTTACTTCTGTATTCGGTTCCTGTTGCGCTATCTGCAGACCCACACGGCCGACGCGTTTGTTTACTATCGCTGGGGACTGGCAGTACTGATCATCGTCGTCGCGCTCTTGCGGCCCGCGTCCTGATGACGATTCGGAGCCGCGCCAGGCGGGAGAAAGTTGCACCGGCCGATGCAGGTGGCCGGGGACCCGTCGCGCGGCAGGCCCGCCGGCTGTTCTTGCCGCTGGCTCTCCTCATCGCAACGGCCTCGGCCTGTCTGGGCGGGCAGACCGGCCAACAGGAACTGGTTACCTTGCGGATCGCCGGGTCGACGAGCATGGGCGCCGTGCTGGGCGATCTGGCAGCGAGCTACCAGGCCGCCCACGCGAACGTGGTGATCGAGATCAGGACCGGGGACTCGGCGTCGGGGCTGGTCGCTTTGCAGGCCGGCCAGGCGGAAGCGGCAGCTATCTCCTGGCACCCTAAGGGCACGGCCCTACCGGCCGGGCTGCAAGTGGTGCCGGTGGCTCGCGACGCGATCGCCGTCGTCGTGCATCCAAGCAATCACGTACGGGGACTGACCCTGCTCCAGTTGAAGGCCATCTATCAAGGCGAAATACTCACCTGGGACGGCGTTGGAGGGGACGCGCTCGAGCCGGTGATTATCAGCCGTGAGGACGGATCGGGCACCCGCTCCGCTTTCGAGAGCCTGGTTGTTGGCGGCGAGCGGGTGACCCTGAATGCCCTGGTGATGCCCAGCAGCGTCGCCGTCGTCAATTACGTGGCCTCCCACCCGGCCGCACTCGGTTATGTCACTGCTGCCGCCCTCACAGACACGGTGCGGGCACTGCAAGTCGAAGGCAATGCCCCAACCGCGGCCAACGTGCGGGCCGGCGCATATCACCTGAGCCGCGTGCTCTACCTATGCTTGCCCGCCCCCCCACCGCCGGCCACGCAGGCCTTCGTCGACTTCGTCGTCGGCCCGGCCGGACAGGCGATTGTGGCCCAACACCACGTCGCACTGCGTTAATTTGTACGTCTCCCGACTTGCAATTCCAATTCGACTATGTTATACTCGATCCAGTTGGGGAAGGAAGCGTGTGTGCCAGGGAAGTGGGGTCGCCCCCACTTTTCTTGTTGTAGGGGCCCGGTACGCGCGCCAGAACTAAGGGACTGTCGCAGGAGAGATTCCAGGTATGAAAAGCGACCTGATTATGGCTGTCAACCAGATCTGTGCGGAGAAAGAACTGCCGCGCACGGTGATCCTGAAAGCCGTCGAAGATGCGCTGGTGTCCGCATACCGGCGCAATTACGCGAGTAACACAGCCGTCGTTCAGGTAACCATTGATCCGGAAGACGGTGACTTGCACATCTACTGCGAAAAAACGATCGTGGAAGAAGTGCAAGATGCGAACACCGAGATCAGCCTCGCGGAAGCGCAGGCTGTCGATCCGAACGCCGAGCTGGGGGGCACGGTGTCGATTGAACGCGTCCCCAACGATTTCGGCCGTATCGCCGCGCAGACCGCCAAGCAAGTTATTTTGCAGCGCATCCATGAGGCCGAACGCGATGCGCTTTATGATTTCTATCACGAGCGCGAAGGGGAGCTGATCACCGGGACGGTGCAGTCCATCGACTATCGTACCAACCAGGTCACCATCACCCTGGGCAAAAAGGCGGAGGCGCTTTTGGCCCCGGAAGACCAGTTGCCCAACGAGCGCTTCCGCCCCGGCCAGACCGTGCGCAGCTACCTGGCTGAGGTGCACAAGGGCCCGCGCGGGCCGCAGATCCGGCTCTCGCGCGGCCATCGCAACATGCTGCGGCGCTTGCTGGAGCGAGAGATCCCGGAGATCTTCAACGGGATCGTCGAGGTCAAGAGCATCGCGCGTGAACCGGGACAGCGTTCTAAAGTGGCCGTGGCCGCCACTCAGCCCGGCGTCGACCCGGTAGGCTCGTGCGTCGGCATGCGAGGCACCCGCATTCAGAACATCGTCGACGAGCTGGGCGGCGAGAAGATCGATATCGTGGAGTGGAGCGCGGAGGTGCGGGAGTTCATCAGCAACGCGCTGAGCCCGGCCAAACCAACCGACAGCCTGCTGATCGAGGATGGCGACGTTCACACGGCCGTGGTCATCGTGCCCGATCGGCAGCTCTCGCTGGCGATCGGCAAAGAGGGGCAGAACGCTCGCCTGGCCGCCAAGCTCACCGGCTGGCGCATCGACATCAAGAGCGAAACCGAGGCCGAGACCGAGGGGCTGAACGAGATCAAGCGCCAGCAGATGCAGCTGATCAAGGCGCGCAATCTCGAGACCAAGGCGACCACCCCACCGCCGGACGATCTGTTGAGCCGCGCCGAGTGGCTGCTGCGCCAGAAAGACAAGCAGGCGATGACGCTGGAGCAGGTGGCCAAGATGCTTTCGGACAGCGAGGCGAGCGAGCAACAGGCCGAGATGCTCGAGCCGCTGGACGAAGGAGCGGTTCAGGGCTCAGAGGCGGAAGCGCCGGCTGCCGAGGCTGGAGCCGAACAGGCAACGGCCGAAAGTGCGGCGGAGGGCGCGCCCGCCGAGGGCGAGCAGCCGCAGACAGCAGCGGAGTGGGTCGAATCGGCCGGGGCTGAGACCATCGAGGCCGCCCCGCTGGAGCTTGAACCCGAGATCATCGAGCCGCCGTACGAAAACTACCCGATTGAAGAAGGGGCAGACGTAGAGGTGGAGGGCGAGGAAACCGACAAGGCCAAGAAGGCGAAAAGCAAAAAGACCGCCAAGAAACGTGAGTTGGTCTTCGACGAAGAGCTTGGCGAGGTCGTTTCGGTCCGCAAGCGCAAGCGTGGCAAGGGCTGGGGCGACGAAGATTATTGATAGCGTCTTATGACTAAGAGCACGGTCGCTCGCCGAAAACACGTACCACTGCGCACCTGCATCGCCTGCCGCCAGAATCGCGCCAAACGCGAGCTGGTGCGTGTGGTACGCACACCGGAATCGGGCGTAAGAATCGACCCAGGTGGCAAAATGGCCGGGCGTGGAGCCTATCTGTGCCGTGCCCGGGCCTGCTGGTCTCAGGCTGTGGGCAGCCACAAATTGGACGCAGCTCTGAAGACGACGGTTACTGCCGACGACCGGGCCGCGCTGGAAGCGTTTGCGGCCACTCTACCAGAGACGTTGTCTACGACGCCGGCTAGTGGGGCATGAACAGGGAGCACACGAGCGGTAGGAGACCACTCATGCTTGCGGCCAAAACAGGGCAAGTTCAGGCGGAGGCGATGACGACGGGGGCGCGTCACGAGGTGCGGATGATGATGTTGATGTAGTAACAACGGTCGTCTCCTCTCCTCCCCAGCACTCCCGCTGCACACCTCCTCTCTGTCTGGCAGAGCGCACTGGCACTCGGCGAGCGCCTTTGCGGTCAGTGAATATTCTATGACGATCATTGAGCGGTGGTCATCCGCGGCGCACCATCGGTGCGCTAGCAGTGGCAGCGGATACTATCCGCCCGCGGGTCGCCCCGCATTGAAACGGCGGCGTGCCGTTGCGAGCGCGACCCGCTCCGTGAGGAGGTTTGCATATGGCAACGAAAAACCCGAAAGACGAAGAGACCAGAAAACCAGCCTCTGGGCCGGCCGCGCCGGCTCAGGACCGGTCCAACCGCCCTGGCAAGCCGACGCCCGGCGCGCGTCCTGCCGGCCAGCCTGCCAGGACTCCGCCGCGTGTCGTGAACGGCAACGGTGCGCCCGCCAGTCACCATCCGAATGCGGGCACGCCGTCGAGCCCGCGGCGCCCGGGCAGCGCACCGGCCGGACCGCGCCCGGGTGATCAGGGGCCTAACGGGCAACGAAGCGTGCCTCCCACTGGCAACCAGCGCCCGGCGACCCCCGGCAACCCTGCCCGGCCAGACGCCAACCGAAGCGGCGGACCGGCCGGAAACGGCGCACCACGCAGCGGCGGTGGCTACGGCTCGCCCAACGGGGGTGGAGCGCGGCCGGGGGGAGGTCAAAACCGGCGTCCGGGGCCAGGACCGAGGTCCGGACCCTCGCGCGGAGGATCTCGCTCGCGGGGTGGCGGTGGACGTAGAGGGCCTGCGCCGTCTGCTCAACCCGGACCCATCGCTACGCCGACGCGCGCGCCGGCGGGCCCGGTTGTCAGCGAGGTGGTCGTGCCGCCACAGATTACCGTGCGCGAGCTGGCCGATCTGATGCACAAGAGCCCGATCGACATCATCAAAACTCTGATGAACTACGGCATCATGGTGCCGATCACCCAGTCGATCGACTTCGACACTGCGGTCGTCGTCGGCGAGGAACTTGGCATCACCGTTACCCCCGAGGCTCAGCCCGAGCCCGAGGTTGTAGAAGAAGTCAAGGAAGGACCTCGGACGCTTCGCCAGCGCATCCTGGCCGATGAGAACCCTGAGGACATGGTGCTGAGGCCTCCCGTGGTTACCGTGTTAGGCCACGTGGATCATGGGAAGACGACCCTGCTGGACGCCATTCGCGAGACGCGCGTGGTGGAGGGCGAGGCAGGTGGCATTACGCAGCACATCGGCGCCTACCAGGTAGAGATCAATGGTCGCAAGATCACTTTCCTCGACACGCCCGGCCATGCGGCGTTCACGGCCATGCGAGCGCGCGGTGCCAGCGTGACCGACATCGCAGTACTGGTAGTTGCGGCCGACGATGGCGTGATGCCGCAGACAAAAGAGGCGATCGCGCATGCCAAAGCGGCCCAGGTCCCGATCCTGGTAGCGCTCAACAAGATCGATAAACCTAACGCCAATCCGGACCGCGTGAAGCAAGAGTTGGCCGACAACGGCGTCCTGGTCGAAGAGTACGGCGGCGACGTGGTGTGCGCCCCGGTCTCGGCGAAGTTCCGGCGAGGTATCGAGGACGTGCTCGAGAGCATTCTGCTGGTAGCCGACATCGAACCCCTCAAGGCCAATCCGAACGGCAACACCGTCGGCTCCGTAATCGAAGCCGAGCTCGACCGCAGCCGGGGTCCCAAAGCGACCGTGCTGGTGCAAAACGGCACTCTGCGCGTCGGGGATACGCTGGTACTCAGCGATACGTACGGCAAGGTGCGCGCCATGTTCGACGACAAGGGCCAGTCGATCCGCGAGGCGCCGCCCGCCACACCGGCCCAGGTCCTTGGCCTGGCCGACGTCCCGGCTGCCGGCGATACCTTTCGCGTAGTAGCAGATGAGAAGGCAGCACGCGAGATCGTCGGCGTCCGCCAGGCTGAGAAGCGGGCGGAGGGCGCCGCATCGGCGCCCAAGCCCCTGGCTCTGGAAGACATCTTCGCCCAGATCCAGTCCGGCCAGACCAAAGAGCTGAACCTGATCCTTAAGGCGGACGTTCAGGGCTCGATCGAGCCGATCGTCAATTCGGTAGAAAAGCTGGGCACCGACAAGGTTCGGGTCAGGATCCTGCACCAGGGGACCGGCAACATCAATGAGACGGATGTGATGCTGGCCATCGCCTCGCATGCGATCATCCTGGGCTTCTCGGTCGTGGCGGATACGACCGCCCAGCGCACCGCCGACGCGGAAGGGGTCGAGATCCGCTTGTACGACATCATCTACAAGCTGGTAGAGGACGTCGAGAAGGCGCTCAACGGTCTGCTCGAACCCGTCTTCAAGGAGATCGTGACCGGACACGCCGAAGTGCGGGCGGTCTTCCGCATCACCAAGGTCGGCAAGGTGGCCGGCTGCATGGTGACCGACGGACAACTCGAGCGCGGCTCGATGGTCCGCATCCGCCGGGGCGAGGAAGTGATCAAGGAAGACAAGATCACCAGCCTGAAGCACTATCAGGAAGACGTGCCCGAGGTCAAGACTGGATACGAGTGTGGCATCACCCTCGGCAACTTCGCCGACTACGCCGCCGGCGATGTCTTCGAGGCTTACAAGAAAGAACGAGTTAGCTGATAACGGAGCAACCAGCCAGGACGAACTCCGCACCGCACCGCCGCAGGAGCGCACGGCCGGCATCAGGCGGTCGTGCACTCCTGCGGCGGCGCTCGCTTTGCGCCCGTCCTGGCTGGCGAAATCCGTCGTTTGCCGGAGTTTTGTCATCATGCCCAGTCATCGCCAGCAACGCGTTTCCGAACTTCTGCAGCAAGAGCTGAGCATACTGATCACCGAACTGACCGATCCGCGCCTGGCCGACGCACTGGTCAGCGTTACCCGAGTCGATATCAGCGCGGACCTACACAACGCACGCGTCTACGTGGAGCACGTACTCCCCGGCCAGGACTCACCCCGGGTCCTGGCCGCGCTGATGCACGCCGAGACCTTCCTGCGTAAAGCGCTGGTCGAAAACCTCGACCTGCGCGTCGTCCCGCACCTGACTTTCACCGTCGACGAGACGACTGCGCGCGCCCGGCGAATCGATGACATTCTCGAGCAGCTCGCCAAGCAAGGCCCGTCCCCCGATACGGAAAAGCATGAACCCCACGACACTGAATGAAATCGCCGCTACTTTGCGGCCGGCGCGACGAACCCTGATGATTTGCCATATTGCGCCCGACGGCGACGCCATCGGCTCGCTGTTGGGTATGGGCTGGCTGCTGCGCGAGCTACCCCTGCCGGCCGGCCGGTCAGTCGCGCCAGCGGACGAGCGGACACTAGCCATGGTCTGCGACGACGGCGTACCTGCACCGTTCGGCTTCTTGCCCGGCGCGGGCGACGTGCTGACCGATGCCCCGCCCGGACCATGGGACGTCGTCGTCAGCCTGGATGCCAGCGACCCGGCTCGACTCGGGAGGGCCTTTCGTCCCCAGGAGTATGGACAAGCTCCGCTGATCGTCATCGATCACCACGTCACCAACGTGATGTTCGGCACGCTCAACTGGGTCGACACGCGCGCCGCGGCGACAGCGCAGGTTCTGGTGGACCTGGCCGGCGCATTGGATGTCACGCTCAATCCTGCTGCGGCCACCTGTCTGCTGACCGGTCTGGTGACCGATACACGCGGCTTTCGGACCAGCAACACGACCCTCGAGGTAATGCAGACTGCCACCCGGCTGATTGAGGCCGGCGCCGACCTGGCCGACATCACCGAGCGCTCCTTGAACTACAGGCCCTACAGCGTGATCCGTCTTTGGGGCCCTGCCCTGGGCCGGGTGCACCTGCAACAGCACGTCATCTGGACCAGCATCACGCAGGACATGCGGGCCGCCACCAACGCGCCCGACAGCGGCGACGCCGGCCTGGTGAGCCATCTGATTGATGCGCCCGAGGCCAATGTGGCGGCAGTCTTCAGCGAAAAGCCGGACGGCAAGATCGAAGTCGGCTTCCGCTCCAAGCCCGGCTATGACGTTTCCTCCCTGGCGCTGAGCCTGGGGGGTGGCGGCCACCCGCAGGCCTCCGGCTGCACCCTCGCCGGCCCCTTGGCCGAGGCCGAAGCGCGGGTGCTCCCGCTGCTGTTCGGGGCAGCCAGCAGGAAGATGATTCGTGAAGCCTGAACTACCCGGCCGGAGTATGACTGCTAAGGGCAATGAGCGATCATTATAGCGGCATCCTCGACATCGACAAGCCGGCGGATTGGACGTCACACGACGTGGTGGCGCGCGTCCGGCGCATCGCCGGGCAGCGCAGGGTGGGCCACGCCGGCACTCTCGACCCGGCGGCGACCGGTGTCTTGCTCGTCTGCCTCGGTCAGGCGACCCGGGTCGCGGAATACTTGATGGCGAGCGACAAGTCCTATCGGGCCATCATACGCCTGGGCACGAGCACCGACACCTATGACGCCGAAGGGGTGGTCACGGCGACTGCGGCCGTGCCGGAACTGAGCTCGGAACAGTTGCGCGCCGTCTTGGCCGAGTTCACCGGAGAGATCCGGCAGTTCCCGCCCGCCTATTCGGCCATCAAGCAGGACGGCGTGCCTCTCCACCGGCGCGCGCGCCGGGGCGAGGAGATCCACTTGCAGGCCCGCCCTGTCAGGATTTATCGCATCGACCTGCTCGGGTGGCGCTCGCCCGACCTGAGCGTCGACGTCACTTGCGGTCCGGGCACCTATATTCGCAGCCTGGCGAACGACCTCGGGCGCCACTTGGGTTGCGGCGCCCACCTGGCCGGCCTGGTACGCACCCGCAGCGGCCGCTTCCCCCTCGAGGAAGCCAGCACGCTGGAAGCGCTGGCGGAGGCCGCGGCAAGAGGGCAGCTTGAAAGCCACTTGCACCCACTCGAAGACGCCCTCGGGGGGTTGGTGACCGTGCCGGTAGACGATCAGGCGACGGCCCACCTGATCCACGGCCGGCCGATCCCCGTGCAGGAGGGCCCGACGGGCGATCGGGGCTACGCGCGCGCTGCGGACGGGCAGGTGGTTGCGATCTTGCTCCGTCGCTCCGATCAGTGGTGGCCACAGAAGGTCTTCGCCGCCGATCAGCCCGGCGGATGACCTGGACAACGGATAGCCGGCAGGCCCTGATGAATCCACGACCAACTGATTGACGGGATCACTATGCGAACGTTCCAGGGCTTTCCAGCCCAACCGCTGAATCAGCCTACTTTCCTGACCATCGGCAACTTCGATGGGGTGCATTGCGGCCACCAGGCGTTGCTGGCTGACATGACCGAGGCGGCCGAAGCCGCCGGCGCCCAGGCCGGTGTCCTAACCTTCGACCCGCACCCGCTGGCCGTCCTGCGGCCTGACGTGCCCTTGGCTTACCTTACCGCCCCGGCCGAGCGTGCCCGCCTGCTCGGCGCGCTGGGCGCCGACTTCGCCTTGATCCTGCCGTTCACCCGCGCCGTCGCCGCGACGAGCGCGGCCGATTTCATGGCCGACCTCGTCCGGCACCTGAATTTGCGCGAGCTGTGGGTAGGACCCGATTTTGCGCTCGGGCGCGGTCGCGAGGGAAACATTGAGCGTCTGGCAGAGATCGGCCGGGATCTCGGCTACCGATTGCACGTCGTCGCGCGCTACCAGCCGGGCGAGGAGCCCGTGCGCAGCAGCCGCATACGCACGCTCTTGGCCCAGGACGGCGCCGTCGAGCGGGCGGCCCAGTTGCTCGGGAGACCGTACCAGCTTTGGGGCGAGGTCGAGCGTGGCGCGCGGCGCGGGCGGACCCTGGGTTACCCAACTGCGAACCTGGCCGTCCCCGCCGACCGCGTGGTACCCGCCTACGGCGTCTATGCCTGCTGGGCCTGGCTGGGCGAAGCGGGGCTGCCGGCAGCCGTCAGCGTGGGAACCCGGCCCACTTTCGACAACGGCCAACCGGCCGTCGAGGCCTATCTGCTCGACTTCAGCGGCGATCTGTACGACCAGACGTTGGGGCTCCGCTTCGTCAGCCGGCTGCGTCCCGAGCTGCGCTTCGAGAGTGCGACGGCGCTTGTTCACCAGATGGATCGGGATGTGGAGGACACTCGCGCGATCCTGGGAAACCCGCCAGACGATAGCGAAGCGGCCGCGGGCGAGGGCTGGCAAGAACTGCGCCACACGGCAGATTGGACGATCCAGGTGCAGGGCGCATCGCAGCGCCAACTGTTCGCGCGCGCTGCCTCCGCCATGTTCCAGCTACAGGATGCGGACCCACGACGGCCGGTGACGGTGGCGCGCGCGGTGAGCGCGGAAGGCGATAACGTGGGGGAGGTGCTGGTGGCCTACCTCAATCGCCTCCTCTGGGCGCAAGAGGTGGCCGGCCAGATGTACACCCGCTTTGAGATCAGCGAGATCTCCGAGCGCGGCCTGCTCGGCGTGGCCTACGGCTACCGCGGCGCGCCCGCACACACCGCGGTTAAGGCGGCAACCTATTACGATTTGAGTGTAGAGCGCGCGGACGCCGTCTGGACGGCGCGCATTACGTTCGACGTGTAAACGGCCGTGGCTTGTCGGAGGCCTGGCGCGCCCGCGATCCGGTTGGCATCACGTCTCGCCGGCCGGATGCTTGGCTTGTCGATCGCGGGTCGCTCGTTGGACACGCGGGGCCGTGCCCTGGGTCGGCGGCTGACTAAACGGCGATGGGAGCCCTGATGGCCGGGTGGCAGCGGTAGTCCGACAGCTCGACGTCCTCAAATTGATACTCGAACAGGGACGACGGGCGGCGCTTGATGAGGAGCGTGGGCAAGGGAAATGGCTCACGCGTGAGCTGCAACCTGGCCTGCTCCAGGTGGTTCAGATAGAGGTGGGTGTCCCCGCCGGTCCACACCAGGTCCCCCACGCCCAGGTCACACTGTTCGGCGACCAGATGCGTCAACAAGGCATACGAGGCGATGTTGAAGGGCAAACCCAAAAAGACGTCGGCGCTGCGCTGGTAAAGCTGGCAGGAGAGCTTGCCTTCGGCGACGTAGAACTGGAACAGGGCGTGGCAGGGCGCCAGCGCCATCTGATCCAGGCTCGACGGGTTCCACGCCACCACCACGTGCCGGCGGCTGTGCGGCTTTGCCCGGATCCCATGCAGCACGCTCGCGATCTGGTCGGTATGCGTGCCGTCCGGGTTGGGCCACGAGCGCCACTGGTAGCCATAGATCGGGCCCAGGTCACCCGCCGGGTCGGCCCACTCATCCCAGATGTGGACGCCGTGCTCCTGTAGATAGCGCACGTTTGTATCGCCGTTGAGGAACCACAGCAACTCGTAGATAATCGATCGCAGGTGCAGCTTCTTGGTCGTAAGCAGCGGAAAGCCCGCTTCCAGGTCCAGGCGCATCTGGTAGCCAAAGACCGAAAGCGTACCCGTGCCCGTCCGGTCTTGCCGGGTCGTGCCGTGGTCGAGGATGTGCTGGAGCAGGTCAAGATAAGGTCGCATATTGGGGCCTCACCCGGCATCGGAAGATGAGGTTGCCGAAACCAGGCCTTCAGCGGAGGCCTGGTCTCGGAGGGCGAGTTGTGCGGCGATGTGCAGGCCTACGCGCCGCGGAAGTCGACGATCTGCAGCCCTTCCCGGTCCAGCGCCGCCCGGACCGCTGCGGCATCGCAATCGCCGATCTTGACGGTGATCAGGCGGTGCGCCGGGACGTCGCCCGCAAAGGTGACCAGGCTGATGATGTTGCCGCCCATGTCGGTGATCACCCTCGTCAGTCCGGCAAGTACGCCCTTGCCTTCGTCGACGGCAATCGTCACCCTCAGGCCGGGCAGGCGCGCGCCGAGCAGATCCAACAGGACCTTGAAGACATCCGTCTCGGTGATGATGCCTATCAACCGCTCGCCCTCCAGCACCGGCAGGCCGCCAATCTTATTGTCGGCCATGACGCGCGCGGCTTCTTCTATCGGCGTGTCGGGCGTGATCGTGATCACAGGGCTCGACATCACGCGGCCGACGTTTAGCTTGGAGAGCAGGTAATGCAGCTCGTACACGCTCAACGAGGTCGCCGGGGAAGGCGAAGCGTGCAGCAGATCCTTATCTGAGACGATGCCCACCATTCGGCCCGAAGCGTCGAGCACCGGCAAGCGACGCACCTTGCGCTCGCGCATCAGATGGAGAGCATCGTCGACACTCGTCTCGTCAGAGACCGTCACCGGGTTGCGGGTCATCCGCTCGCCAACCAGCATATTTCCCTCCTGACAATTGTCTCAGGAGGCGCCCCCGTCGGAGCGCCTGAGACCGTGACGCTGGCCGCCGCTGCGCCTAGAGCACACTGCCTGCGATGCCGACTAGCGCCAAGATCGCGCTGATGACGGCCCCGACGACGATCACCGCCACGAACGAGACAACGATCGTCAGGATGGCATTCGTATCGTCCTGGTCCAGGGCTTCCTTGATGGCGACATAGCTTGTCACCATGGACCAGACCCATCCGGCCAGTGCGGCCAGCCAGCCGACGCAAGGGATGATCGCCAAAATGCCCAGGACGCGCGGCGAATAGGCAAAACCCAGGCAGCGCTGCACCTCGCCTACCTCGGCTTGCCCCTTGAAAAACCGTGTCCCAACATACTGGATCAGGTAGGTCAACAGGTAGAAAGCGACGACCCCCCAGACCGCTTGCCAGATCAGGGTACCGATCGCACCCAGGAAATGACCGCGGGCGATCAGAACCCCGAGGAAGGCGCCGATGGCGCCGATGACCGAGACGGCGATGACGATCAGCAGCGCGTCCTGCTGGTAGCTGACGTCCTGTTCAACCTCAGCGTAGAACGTCTTGTCCAGCTTGATCGCCCGGATCACGCCTGCGATAATGCGATCAGCGCCGGTCCCACCAGTCTTGCTCGCGTTGAAGCTCATTGTGAATCCCTCCTCCGTTTACGTCGTGCGTCAGCAGCAGTCCATGATGCGATAGCGAAACGACACCCGTGACGCGACCATCAGACGGCCCGCGCTCCGCCTTCACCTCCCTCCGTGCTTTGGGGGCCGGTAGCCCAACCGGCGCAGCTCCGCGTCGTCGCTGCGCCATTTGGGCCGCACTTTGACCCACAAGTCCAGGTAGACCTTCGTGCCAATCAGGTCCTGGATGCTGACCCTGGCCGCCTGCCCGATCTGCTTGAGCATCTGTCCGTCCTTGCCTAACACGATCAGCTTCTGGCTGTCGCGCTCGACGTAGATCACGGCACGGATGTAGGTCATCTGCTCGCTGCGCGGCCTGAACTCTTCGACGCTGACTGCAATCGAGTGCGGCACTTCCTGGCGCAGGTGCAACAGCACCTGCTCGCGCACCAGCTCGGCAGCCATGAAACGCTCTTGCTGATCGGTGACCTCTTCCTCGGGATAAAAGCGGGGGCCCAGCGGCAGCGCGGCGATGATCATGTCCAACAGCCGATCGAGATTATCGCCGCGCGTGGCCGAGATCAACAGAGACTGCGCGCCGCGCGCCAGCCTTTCGTAAGCGGCCACGTTCTCTCGCACGTGCTCGGGCCGCAGGATGTCGGCCTTGTTGAGGGCCACGACAATCCTCTCAGGCGGCACTCCGGCCAGCACCGCGGCGACGCGCCGATCCTCATCGGTCGGCGCCACCGAGACATCCACCACCCACAATACCACGTCTGCGTCGGCGAGCGTGGCGGCGGCCACCTCGACCAGGATCTCGCCCAGACGGTGCTGTGGCGCGTGGATGCCGGGCGTATCCAGAAAGATCACCTGTGCATCAGCCCGGGTCAGGATGCCCATCAGCCGATTGCGCGTCGTCTGCGGTTTTGGCGAGACAATCGCAATCTTCTGGCCGATCAGGCGGTTGGTAAGCGTGGACTTACCCACGTTGGGACGGCCAACCGTGGCCACAAAACCCGAACGATGATTGGCGGGTAAATCGTCGGGCAGGAGAACGTCGTCGTGGTCAGTTGCCATCGGCCTCAATCAACCGCCGGAATGGCTGTGGAGATCAGACCGCAGCCTTACCCTTGCTATACGTGCGGACCGGCGGCCACCACCTCGGGGGCCACGCTATCCGCAAACTGGGCGAAATTCTGCTGGAACATTGCCGCCAGCTTCCGCGCCTGGACGTCGTACGCGGCCATATCGGGCCACGTCTCGCGCGGCTGCAAGATCTCATCCGGCAGGCCTGGACAGTGAGCAGGAACGCGCAATCCGAAGATCGGGTCGGTTGTCACCGGCATTCCCGCCAGGTCGCCGTCCAGGGCGGCGTGCAGCAGGGCGCGTGTGTGCGCCAAAGACATGCGACGGCCCACGCCGGGCGGGCCGCCGGTCCAGCCGGTGTTGACCAACCAGACGTGCGAGCCGTGTGCTTGGACACGTTCGCGCAGCATGCGCGCGTACTCGAAGGGATGCATCGGCAGGAACGGAGCGCCGAAGCAGGCGCTGAAGGTGGCCTGCGGCTCCGTCACGCCGCGCTCCGTGCCGGCCAGCCGGGCGGTATAGCCCGAAATGAAGTGATACATCGCCTGTTCGGGCGTCAACAGGCTGATCGGCGGCAAGACGCCGAAGGCATCGGCGGCCAGGAAGAAGACGTTCTTTGGATGGCCACCGCAGCCTTCGGGAACGATGTTTTTGATGAAATGAATCGGGTACGAAGCCCGCGTGTTCTCCGTGATCGCATCGCTGCTCAGGTCCAGCTCACGGGTGACAGGATCGACCACCACGTTCTCGAGCAGGGTGCCGAACATGCTCGTCGTCGCGTAGATGTCGGGTTCGCCGGTAGGGCTCAACTTGATCACTTTCGCATAGCATCCCCCCTCGAAGTTGAAAATGCCCGCCTGGCTCCAACCGTGTTCGTCGTCGCCGATCAGCGCGCGGCTCGGGTCGGCCGACAGTGTGGTCTTGCCGGTGCCGGACAGACCAAAGAACAGCGCCGAGACGCCGTCAGGGCCGACGTTGGCCGAGCAGTGCATCGGCATGACGGAGCGGCGGGCCATCAGGTAGTTCATCGCCGTGAAGATGGACTTCTTGACCTCGCCGGCATAGCTTGTGCCGCCGATCAAGACGATCTTGCGCGCGAAGTTGATCACCACGAACGCTTCGGAACGCGTGCCGTCGCTGGCCGGGTTGGCCCTGAGATGCGGCGCTTGTAGGATCAGGAACTCGGGGACGAATTCCACCAGTTGCTCCTCGTTGGGCCGGAGGAACATATTATGGACGAACAACGCCGTGACCGCCAGCTCGCTCACCACCCGAACCTTCAGGCGGTAGTCAGGGTCGGCGCCGGCGAAAACGTCCTTGACGAACAGGTCGCGCCCCTGAAAGTAGGCCAAGACCTTGCCCAGCAGCGCTTCGAAGGTGGCCTCGCTCACCGGCACGTTCACCTTGCCCCACCAGATATCGTTCTCGCTGCTCGGCTCCTTGGCGATGAACTTATCGTTCGGCGACCGGCCGGTATAGGGCGCGGTCACAATCGCCAGCGGCCCACCGTCGGCCAGCATACCCTCGCCGCGCTCCACCGATTGCTCTATCAGCGTCGCGGGCGAAAGGTTCCAGTAAACCTGGCGCGCGTTGATGATCCCGTGGTGCCCCAGGCCATACTTGCTTTCGAGGCCGTTCACCGCCTGCATGGCAATCCACCTCCAAAGGGTGTACCAGCCGCCCGGGATTGAGTTTCTTGAGCGCTCCCGGCCCGGTCTGGTCGGCTCAGGCCGTTTCCAGCTTGAGGTGCTTCATCGTGCCACGGATCAGGTCTGCCGACTTGTGCAGCGCAGACTGCTCATCCTCGTTCAGTTCCAACTCGATAATGCGCTCCACGCCGGCGCAACCCAACATAACCGGCACCCCGAAGCAAATATCGTTCAAGCCGTACTCACCCTGGAGGTAGACCGAGGCGGGGAGGATGGCACGCTTATTGCGCACGATCGCCTCGGCCATACGCCAGGCTGCCGCGCCGGGCGCGTAGTATGCGCTGCCTGTCTTGAGGTACTGGACGATCTCCGCACCACCTTGGCGTGTGCGTTCGACAATGCGCTCGACCTGCTCGTCGCTCAGGAAGTACTTGAGCGGCATCCCGGCGACATGCGAATAGCGTACCAGGGGCACCATCTCGTCGCCGTGCCCGCCAAGCACGGTGGTGTGAATATTGTCTGGATTGATACCCGTTTCCATGGCAATGAAAGTGCGCATCCGCCCACCGTCGAGCACGCCGGCCTGGCCTATTACCCGCTCGCGCGGGAAACCGCTCGACTTTAGCGCCAGGTAGGTCATCGTGTCCAACGGGTTGGTCATCATCAGGAGGATCGCATGCGGCGATAGCTTGGCCACCTGGGTCACGACCGAACCGACGATCCTGGCGTTGGTGGTGACCAGGTCTTCGCGCGTCATGCCTGGTTTGCGGGCCACGCCGGCGGTGACAATGACCACGTCCGAGTCCGCGGTATCGTTGATATCGGAGGTGCCAATTGCGTCCACGGAGTGCTGAGCAATCGGGCCTGCCTGAATCAGATCCAGCACCTTGCCCTTGGCCAGCCCCTCCACAACGTCATGCAGCACTACCATCTGGCATCCGCCCGAAACCACCGCCCAGTGGGCGATCGTTGAGCCGACAAACCCTGCCCCAATCACGCTTACCTTGCTCATCACAGTCTCCTTTTCAGCTCACAGGAGGAACCAATCAACACCAGCCACACGGCATGTGCGCCCACTAAGGTTACCGGGCCGCGTGGGATAGAGCCGTGTTCGGCCCGCGCTTCCACATGGCATGCGCCCTCACCCGGCATACGCCGTGTGGCCGAGGTCGCACCCCGCGCACGAGTCAGGCGTTGACTGCTATGGCAACCGGCTCAACTACGATGGGCGCTTCCACCGGTATACCGTCCGCGGCCAACACTGGCTTGAGAGCGGCAATCGCACACTCAAGCATCGTTTCGTCAGGCTCGCGCGTCGTCAAACGTTGCAGGGCGAGGCCGGGGGCGATGAGTATGCGCACCCACGGGCGTTCGACCCGTGCAGCCGTGAAACGCAGAAATTCGTAGGCAATCCCGGCGACCACGGGGATGAGTACGATACGCGAGGCCAGGCGCAGCAGGATGTTGTCGAAGTGGAACGGCGCGAACACGACGATCGCTATCACCATCACCGAAAGCAGAAAACTGGTGCCGCAGCGCGTGTGGGAGGTGGAGTAGCAGGCCACCGCGGATGGCTCCAAAGGTGCACCGGCCTCGTATGCGTTGATGGTCTTGTGCTCTGCGCCATGGTAACCGAAGACGCGCCGTATGTCCGGCATGAAGCCGATGCCCCACAGATACAACAGGAACAGCCCCAGGCGAATTACTCCCTCGATGACACTCACCACCAGGCCGCCGGCCCGCGGCGCCGTCCACTTGGCCGCTAATGTGGGCAGCAGGAAGAACAGTCCGACCGCCACGACCAGTGAGGAGGCAACCGTCGTCCAGGCCACCGGCCCGCTAAACTTGACGTCCTCGTCTTCGCTCATGGCGACGTCCGCCGACCAGAGCAGGGCCCGCATTCCCAGTCCGAGTGCGTCCCACAACATCCCGATGCCACGCACAAAGGGCCACTGGCCCCACTTCTTGGTATAAATAGCGGCGGTCAAGGGTTCTTCATGAAGCGTGATCTTGCCATCCGGGGCACGCACGGCCACCGCCATGCTCTTGCGCCCACGCATCATCACGCCCTCGAGAACGGCTTGCCCGCCGTAATAGAACTTGGCCAACTCTACCCTCTTTTCACGCAGTCTGCCTGACGCGGCATTCTACACGCCTGCCCCCTCAGTGTCAATGCCATTCTACCATCTTGGCCCCCTTAGCACAAGCATTACGCGTTACAGTCCCCGGGCTATGATTGGTCCACGTCCACGTCTTCGGCCCCGTCGTCGCCTACGTCCTGCGCGGCCTCTCGTTCCAAGCCTAGCGCCATGAGATAGCCGCGCGCGCGCTCGGTCTTCGGATAGCGATCCACCAGCTTCCAGAAGCGCGAGCCGTGATTGGCTTCCAGCAGGTGCGCCAGTTCATGCACGAGCACGTAATCGCGCACCCATCCGGGCAAGGGCACGAGCCGATCCGAGATGCGAATCAGACCTGTGGATGGGGTGCAACTGCCGAAGCGGTGGTTCTGATTGGACACATAACGGATGCCGCGCCAGTGCAGTTTGCCGCCGAAATACTGACGATTGAGTTCGGCGGCGCGGTGGGACAGCGCGCGGTCGTCCGCGCCGTCGACCCGGTCTTTGCGAGCCAGCAGCCGGCCCTTCAGCTTCTCGATCAGCGGTGCCAAGTCCTCGTCCTTGGCGCCTTTCGGCGCCAGCACCTCGAGCACGGCGCCTTCGTCGACCAGCCGAGCCGATACAGTCTTCTGCCGCCGGGCACTGAAGATGATCCTGACCTGGGGTTCGTCTGCCATAGCCGGCATGATAACATGGCCACGCGCCGATGACAAGCACCCAGCCGAGCCGGGATTTGGGGATTGGGGAAAGCCGGCTTATCCTGTGCCGAACAAGTTGTCCAGCGAGGTTTGCCGGCCATGCCTAACAGACGCCACATCCAGGGTCCTCACGCGACGGGGCGCGCCCGGCGAGTGCCCCACGCTGCGGATTCGCAGACTGGCTCGCATCTGCCTTCGAGTGGAGCCCAAGGCACGCCGTCCGGTTCCCAGGCAGGCGGTGGCTCCGAGGCTGGATCTGCCAGCGCACGGAGCGCCCACGCCAGTGCAGCCTTCGACCGCGCGGCGGCCAGCGCCGCGGCCCGCTACTTCGATGCCGACACTGCCGATTTCCTGGCCGACTTGCCGGCGCTCCAGGCCTATGCCCGGCACACCGGCGGCCCCCTGCTGGAACTTGGCTGCGGGACCGGGCGGCTGCTGCTGCCGCTGGCGCTTGCAGGCCACCGGGTGACGGGCGTGGATCTGAGCCCGGACATGCTCGGCCGGGCCGAGGCCAAAACCGCTGCGGCCGGGGTCGCCAAGCGCGTGACCTTGCTCCAGGGCGACTTCCGGCACACCCCGCTGCCCGAGACCTACCGCTTTGCCTTCGTCGTCATGAACACGTTCCTTCACCTGCTCAGCCGGGCAGAACAGTTGCAGGCACTGCGCCACTGGCACGCTCACCTGGCGTCGGGCGGCCTGTTGCTGATCGACGTATTTGCGCCGGACGTGAGCGAGCTGGCAAATCTGCAGGGGCAGGTGGAGTTCGACAAGTCTTGGGTCGATCCGGCCGGCGGCGCGACCGTGATGAAGCACTTCATTCGTACGGTCGACCAGGCGGAGCAGATCGTCCACGTGATGATTATCTATGACGAGGTCGCAGCCGATGGCAGGCTGCAGCGCAGCGCAGTCCCCTTCGACCTGCGCTACATCTGGCGTTTTGAGGCCGAGCTGCTGCTGGAGCAGGCCGGCTTCATCGTCGAAGACGTCTTCGGCGATTGGGACCTCAGCCCATTCGATAGCGGCAGCGAACGCCTGATCCTCGTCTCGCGTAAGCCCTGAGACGGCCGGCCGCCTGGGTCCGCCTGTCCCGCACCCCGCGACCGAGTTCGTACGCGCCGGCGCCGGGCGGCCTCGACCTTCAGGCCAACCGGATCGTGGCGCCTCTCAGCCGGGGGCCGGCGTGTCAGACTGACTGGGAGTCAGGATTGGTTCCGCTGTCGGAAGCGACGGAGGCGTGCCATCCGCTGCGCCACCGTCGGATGGCACGTCGCCGGAGGGAGCCAGGACCTCCGGAGTCCCGGTCGCTTCTGCCGGCAGGGTACCGGAAAGCGCCACGGCGGCGGTGATCGTGGCGGTCGGGATCGGAGTGAAAGTCGGGACGGCCGTTGGCGCGGCCGGGCAAGCGGCCGCGCCCTGGCTCGTGCTCAATGCAAACAGCGCTTGGCCGTCGAAGAGGCCCGCCAGCTCCCGGTTCAACTGCTCTCGATCCTTAACCACCAGGATGCTCGCGCCCTTTTCCGACCAGTCATAAGCCAGCGCGTCAAGGCTGAAGACGACGCCATGCACGTTCTCGGGGCCGAGGCCGATCCCGAAGCCGGCCAGTGCGGCGACGTCCAGCGGCTTCAGGTCGGTCTCGAACGTGTTCTGCAGGGCCGACCAGAGGGCGGGGATGCGCGGGATAATGTCAATTCCCAGCGCGCGATTGCGGATCGCCCAAATCAGCTGCTGCTGACGACGGGCGCGTCCGAAATCGGACGACACGTAGCGATAGGTCGCGAATTTCTTGGCGGCCTCCCCGTCCAGGTGGACCTGACCGGCAGGCAAGTTCCAGTCCTGCAGTCCATTGGCCGCGCCCGGCAGCGGCGTTCGCTCGTAGAGCGGGCAGTCGAGGGTGACCGTTACCCCGCCCAGCGCGTCCACCAACTGCACCAGCCCCTCCATCTTGACGCGCACGTAGTGCTGGGCAGGCAGGTCGAGCGTCTCGGTCAGCACTCGTTCGAGCAGTGCCGGGCCACCACCAGGGTAGTGGCTGCTTTCGCCAAAGTAATCGGCCTCGTTGATCTTGCCCTGCCCAAATCCTGGGATATCGACGTACAGATCGCGTGGGACGTTCACCACACCCAGGCGCTTGTTCGGCCGGTCCAGAGCCAACACCATGATCGTGTCGGTGCGCCAGGCCTCATCGTTCGGGCGCTGGTCGATCCCCATTATAAGGATGTTTTCCGTGGTCTGGAGTAAACCAATCGAAGACGGCGGGGTCGGACTGGGCGTAGGCGGCTGGGCCGGGCGGTCGTTTACGTAAGTGCTTACCGCCGGCGATGGGGCCGCCCACCCGGCCGCGGCGTGCGTCTCGGCTGCAGACCGCGCTGCGGGCCCACCGAGCTGCCGGCAGCCGGCGAGAAGCAGGAGCCAGCAGAAGGCGGCGAAAAACGAGGCCCCTCTCGCCGGACTCCCCCTGCGCAGCCGCCCCGGCAGCTCGATTGTCGGGTGCATCAGGCAGCCTTGTAACCGATCTTGCGCAAAAAGCCGGTGCGCCAGGCTACGCCTTCGGCGTCCTCGATACCCTTGCTGCGGACCCCGTCGATGACGCCCAGGATGCCACGGCCCTGCTCGCTCTCGACGAGGAGCACCTGGACAGGGTTGGCCGATGCGCAGTATATGCCGGCCACCTCGGGCACCAGCTTGATGGCGTTCAACACGTTGATCGGGAAGGAGTTGCCCAGGAACAAAATGAACGAGTGGCCTGCGCCGAGAGCAAGCGCGTTGCGCTCGGCGAGGGCTTTCAAGTCTGCATCGGTACCGGTCGAGCGCACGAGCGCCTCTCCCGACGATTCGCAGAAAGCCAGCCCGAACTTGGCCCCCGGCACATGGGTCACCATCGTCTCGTGGATATCTTCCACAGTCTTAATGAAGTGGCTCTGGCCCAGGATGAAGTTAAGCTCGTCTGGATTTTCGATCTGGATCAGTTTCAGCTCGAACGGTATGTCTGCCATGCCTACCCACTCCTTGCAGAGGACCTCAGTGCTGGCGATCCGCCAACTCGGCCAAACGCGCCAATGCGTGACGGCGCAGCAAGTCGATGGCACGTGTGGCAACCCAGGTCCGCGAAACAATGCCGGTCCCTCCATATGGAAAATGGCGGACCTCGGTAGCGCTGGAGGCGAACAGGGCCACGTACGTTTCGCCGGTCTTGTCGCCCCCGTAGACGTCGTTCTCGGTCTCCATGTCGCCCAGCACCGCCACGCCCCAGCCCGTCTCGAAGGTGTCGCAAAGGGCGCTCGCGGCGGCGGCAGCGACCATCTCACTCACCCAGCCGTAGGAGTCGATCATGGCCTGCGAGATGCCCAGCCGCTCACTCAGCTCGGCGGGCGTCTGTACCACGTGGGCCACGCTAACCACCCCGGCCCCTTCCGAAGTGCTGCGCAACAAGCGCGCCACCTCGCCGCCGGTCGCGCTCTCGACCAACGCCACTCGGACGCCTGCCTGCTGCAGGAGTTGGCCGGTGACCGCCTCGAGCGTCTCCGTCCCCGTGCCATAGATGCCCTCATTGCCGATGCGTGCTCGCACCTGCGCTTCCACTTCGGCGATCATGCGGTCGGCCTCGCTCTCCGAGCCCGCGCGCGCTGTGATGCGGATGTCTGCCATCGCCGTGTGCGCCGACAGGCCGACTGTCGGATTTGCCAGGCGCATCAACGGATCGATCCGTTCATCGATCCAGCTCTCGCCCAGGCCAACCGTGCGCAGCACCCTGGCCTTGATCGTCACCTGGCTATCGCCCAGTCGTCGCCGCAAGTAGGGCAAGACCGCGTGCTGCAGGAGGTGCTCCATCTCGCGCGGGACGCCGGGCAACGCAATCAGCGTGCCGCGTACATCCTCGACGATGAAACCGGGCGCGGTGCCTACCGGGTTTTGGATCGGCAGCGAGCCGGCGGGCAGATAGGCCTGGCGCCGGTTATTCTCGCCCATCTGCCGCCCCCAGCGGACGAAGATCGTCTCGATCTGTTCCAGGCAGTCGGGGTAGAGCACCAGCTCGCGGCCGGTCGCTTGTGCCACCGCTTCACGCGTTACGTCGTCGACCGTCGGCCCCAGACCCCCGGTGATAACGACGAGGTCGGCGCGTTGCAGCGCATGCTCGAGCACCAGCTTCATCCGTCCGACATTGTCGCCGACTGACGTCTTGTAGTAGATATTGACGCCAATGTCACGCAGCGCCCGGGCGATGTGGGTTGAATTAGTGTCTGTGATCTCGCCGAGCAGCAGCTCGGTGCCCGACGTAACGATTTCTGCGTCCATGGCTTATCCTGAGCGAGAGATGAATCTCAGGCCAACAGCGTTGCCTGCGCCTTGATATCCCGCAGTCGCTTCGCCGACTCGCTATCGTTGCGCTGCACCAGGTCCTCGGCCAGGCGATCCATCAGGGTGAGTATCTCGGGGGTGATCTGCTCCTTGCGCTGCTTGATCATCTTGCGCGTCTCTTCGGGATACGGCGCCCGCAGCAGATCGTTGATCAACCGCACTTCCGGCGGCATGCCCTCTTCCATCACGCCCATGATCTCTTCCCAGATCATCTGCATGCGCCCCAGCGCCTCACGCGCCCCCCGGCGCTCGGCCTCCTGCAGGTTCAGTGAAAGCACCGACATGAAGACGTCGTTGATGTCTTCCAGGTGCTCGCGCACAGCCGAGCGCGGTTCGGGCGACTTCATCAGCTCGCTCAACAGGTCGGTAGCCTCCTTGTAGGCCGCCTTGGTGATGTCGTCGATGTCCTGTGTCACCTTGAGCAGGCGCTCGCGCAGCTTGGTAAGCCGATCGCGTTCGGCACCCTGGCTGCCCTCGATACGCTCCGTCAGTTTCTGGAAGAATGCGTAGTCCATCAGCGGCCGAGCCGCCACCGCCATGGCCTCCACTGTTTCCGGGTCCGCGGCCACGACCTTGTCCAGCAGTTCCTCTGGCGTCTTGATCTCATCCAACGAGGCGATCGCCTCTTGCTGCTTGGCAGCCTTCTTGCCCCACGACGTCAGCTTCATCAACTTTTCGCGTAGGTCCAGCAGCTTCTTGGCGCTCTCCTCATCGCCGACCTCACTGCTTTGCTCGAGGGCATTGTTCAGGATCATGAAGAACTCACCGTCCATTAACGAGTTCCTGCGCCTTCGTCAGCATCGCCAGGCCCTTGGCGTCGTCAACCATGACCATGCTCTGGTCGAGCAGCTTCGCCTTCTTGCGTTGGCGGTCCAGTTCTTCCTGGCTGATCCCCATCGTGCCGAGGACTGCATCCATCAGACCTTGCCGGTTGAGGAACTGCCGCGGACTGAAGAAGTAACCCTTGCGTTGCTCGGGAGGAAGCATGCGCATCAGGGCCTGGGTCATATCGCCAATGGCCTTCTGGCGCTCGACCTCGGGCAGGTTCAACTGCGGAGGGAAGTAGACGGCCAGGAACTCCGCCGCCGGGTCGTGATAGATCAGCGGCACCTCGAGCATCGAGGTCTGTTTGCACTTCGGGCAGGTGGCGGCATTGATCTGTCCGCTCAGGAAGGCATTTCTGAGTTCGGGCTGCTGCCCGACGTCGATGATCGAAGTGATCGGCGTCTGAAACGGCGTTCCACAGTTCGGGCACTGGATCTGGACTTTCTGGGCTTCGGCCATGTTACTTGGTAACTTATCCTTTCATGCGCAAACATTTGCAGTTCTCTCTTAAACACACTGGAATATCCCGCAAGGACTCGCTTCTCGTGTTCACTCCCCGGCGAGCTGTTTCAAGACTGCCTCGTCGATCACCGGGACGCCGAGCTGCGTCGCCTTCTGCAACTTGGAGCCGGGAGCCTCGCCCGCCACCAGGTAGGAGGTGTTCTTGCTCACCGATTCTGTAACCTTGCCGCCGTGCGTTTTGACGTAGTCTTTCGCGCCCTCGCGACTTAGCGTCGGCAGAGTGCCGGTGATGACGAAAACGAGCCCGTCGAGCGGGCCCGGACCGGCCCCGCCCGGCTGGCCAGCGGTCTCATTCGCCGCACGACCGGTCTGCACGCACGCCCGCTTCAGTTTGCCGATCAGCTGGCGGTTGGGCCCCTCGGCGAACCAGGTTGCGATGCTCTTTGCCAGCACCGGGCCGATGCCGGCGATCTCCTGCAGCTCATCCTCCGGCGCCGAGGCCAGCGCGTCAAGCCCCCCATAGTGCTCGGCCAGCACTTCGGCAACCACACCGCCTACGCCTTTGATGCCGAGTGCCGCGATCAGGCGCGAGAGCGGCCGGCTTTTCGACGCCTCGATGGCCGCCATCAGGTTAGCCACGCGCTTCTCGCCGTACCCCTCCAGCTCGATCAGCTTGGCAGGGTCCAGGTAATAAACGTCTGCGAGGTCGTGGATGTAGCCTAGTTGCACGAACAGCTCGGCCTGGCGGATGCCAAACCCGTCGATGTCCATCGCCCCGCGCCCGACAAAGTGCTCCACCCCTCGCACGAGTTGGGCAGGACAGGCGCTGTTAACACAGTACCAGGCCGCCTCCTCGGGCAGGCGCACTGCCGGCTGGCCGCAAGCCGGGCAATGTTCCGGCATCTGCCAGATCCGCTCCTGGCCGGTGCGCAACTCAACCAGTGGGCGCAGCACCTGCGGGATCACCTCGCCGGCGCGCTTGACGGCGACCGTATCGCCGATGCGAATGTCCTTGTCGTGCACGTAGTCTTCGTTGTGCAACGTCGCCGTCGAGACAATCACACCGCCGACCGCCACCGGCTCGAGCACGGCGTAAGGGTTGAGCGTACCGGTTCGCCCGACGTTGACCCGAATGTCGAGCAGTCGGGTCAGAGCCTCTTCCGCCGGGTACTTGTAGGCAACCGCCCAGCGGGGATCGTGGCCGACGTGCCCCAGCTGGGTGTGCAGGCTGAAATCGTTGAGCTTGATGACCAGGCCGTCACACTCGTAGGGCAGCGAGCGGCGCTCGGTGTCGCCCCAGACCCGGCACGTCTCAACCACCCTGTCAAAGTCGTCCTGCAGGCTGTCACTGGGCGTGACCGGGAACCCAACCCGCTTCAGGTAGTTCAGGGTCTCCCACTGCGTGCGCGGTGCCGGCAGAGCCGGATCTTCCCAGACTATGATCTGGTAAGTCCACAGTTTGATCGGCCGCGTGGCCGTGATGCGGGCATCCAGCTGGCGCAGCGATCCGGCCGCGAAGTTGCGCGGGTTGGCGTAGGTGCGCTCGCCGGCATCCTGCTGGATAGCGTTGAAGCGCTCGAAGTCGGCAATCGGCGTGTAGGCCTCGCCGCGCACAACCAGGCGCGCCGGCACTGCCGGCGCCTCGTCGGGTCGGACGGCGGCTCCCTCGCCACGCTCGGCGCCGGCGCGGCCGACAGGAATGCGCAGCGGCACGTCGTGCACGGTGCGCAGGTTGGGCGTGATGTCCTCGCCGACCTCACCGTCGCCCCGGGTGGCGCCAAGGACAAACCGGCCGTTCTCATAATGGAGGACCACCGTCAGGCCGTCGATCTTCGGCTCGAGCACGTACTGCATGCCGGTGCGGGCCTCCGACGGCAGAAGTCGTAAGAACCGGTCGCGCCAGGCCAACAGCTCATCTGGTCCGAATACGTTGCCCAGGCTCAGGACCGGCGCCGGATGGCGCACTTTGGCGAACTGGCTCGAGGCCTCTCCGGGCACACGCTGGGTTGGGCTATCGGGCGTGACCAGCTCGGGGTGCTCGGCCTCCAGTGCCACCAGCTCCCGCCACAGCGTGTCGTACTCCGCATCGCTGATCGCCGGATCGTCGAGCACAAAATAGCGGTAAGCGTAGTAGCGTATGGCGTTGCGCAGCGTCTCCAGGCGTTCGGCTACTTCGGTCATAACGCATACCTTCCAGTGAGCGACTTGCTGCCTCCAAAACCGTAGCATTATACCAGATCGCGCAAGGTCAGCGCAAAGGATAGCTCTTAACAATTCCTTGTCCAGGAGCGCGCCGCTCCAGGTTGCGCTCTTGCAAGACCAAAAAACCTGCCAGGCCGCGGGGCCCGGCAGGTTGCTGGCGCGCATAGGACCGGTCGGGGGCCTCAGGCGCCGGCGTATTCGGCCCGCGCCTGCTCCAGCCGGGCGACGCTGTCTGCCAATCCGCCCGGGCGGTTACGGGCCAGCCAGAGCGCCCGGTGCTCGTCGATGATCTCGCCCATATCGGCGTCCAGCTCGCGACGCAGCGCCGTTTCGCCGGCCTGGCCGAGCGCCAGCAGACCCCGACGACAGGCGTGCCGCAGCAGCCGAGCCGTCTGCTCGTACTCCCGCATGATCAGACCTGCGTCAGTTCCCCCGATTCGCGCCTGCCCAAGTGGTGCCATGGCCACCTCGATCGCCTCGCGCCAGCAGTCCAGCGCAGCGGGCGTCACGCCGTTTCCGCGGATCGCCTCCAGCGGCCACTGCAACATCCAGAACAGGGCCGACCCGTTCGACGGCACCGGCCCGCTTGCCTTGTAAACGTTGCCAAGGTCGTAGGCCACACGCCCGATCGCACCACTCGCATCGCGGAACGCGTGCCGGCTGACGACCGCTGCCGCGTCGAGCTCACGATTTGCTTCCAGCGCCCAGGAATAGGCCGCGCCCATCGCGAAACCCAGGTAACTGACCGGCAGCACTTGCCAGTGCCCTCGGTCGCCCCAATCGGTGTTCAGATAGCCGCTGGCGCCATGTTTGAGGCCGTTTTCTGCCGCGTTCAGCAAGTTTGCCAGTGCGTTGTCCGTGCGGCCGGCCACGCTGCACCAGGCGGATGTGCCTGGGCAGACGTAAAAGGGCATACCGGCGGCGGCGAAGTTCCGGCCGTGCCTGTCGAACGCGTGATCGCCCTCGTAGCCCCATTCGAGCGCCACGGCATCGCGCGGCAGTTCGGGGATCAGTTCCGGGTGCTGAAGGACGATATCGCCCCAGAACTGCATGGTCCGTCCGTGGGCCTTAACTTCCCGGTAGATCTTGAGCAAATAGTCCAGGTAGACACGCCCTGCGCCCTGCTCCGCGCAGGCAGCCTTGCTGCGTCCCTGGCCGACGTCGACTGTCTCATCGCAACCCACGTTCAACATGCGGCTGGTGAAATGGGGCAGGAGTTCGTCGTAGAGCTCGCCCACCAGGCCAAGGCTGCCGGGATCGAGCGGGCAGAGGCTGAACGGACCCTGCATTGTGTGTCCCCAGGGCGTATTGAAGGCGCCGGTCAACTCGGCCAGGGCCGAGTAGCGCGGATGGGTCAGCCAGCGCGTCATGTGCCCAAAGGAATTCTGGTTCGGGACCAGCTCCACATGACGCGCGCGGCAATAAGCGTCCAGCGCCAGAATATCCTGGCCGGTGAAAGGCGACGCCTGCGCCCACACCTCGGGATGGCGCCGATAGGCGAAGGCGTGCTCGGTGTAGAGCTGAAGGTGGTTGACCTTCCAGACGGCCAACATGTCCACCAGCGCATACACCGTCTCCAACGTCGGCACCTTGTCCCGGCTGATGTCAAGCATGACGCCGCGCACGGGGAAATCGGGCCAATCGCGGACGTAAACGCCGGGCAACGCTCTGCTCTCGCCAGCCGCGCCCGCCGCCTGCAGCATCTGGACGAGGGTACACGCGCCATAGAAGGCCCCCGGTCCATCCCGCGCCGTGATGCTGATCCCGTCTGCGCCCGTGATCAACACATAGCCCTGCGCGGGCAGCGCGGCGGCCGGGTCGACACGCAGCGTGAGACCGACCATCTCGGGCGGCGTGGCCCAGCTGGCGGTCACTTCCCAGTCCAGGCCCTCCTCCGTCCGCAGCGTGCGCCGGATCAGATCGGCCGTGAACATCAGTTCCTGCGGTGCAGCCGAGTCGAGCAAGATCAACCGCCCGGCCGTCAACGGACAGGTGACGCCTTGAAGACTAGCGTGCCTCGGCACGGGGAGCAGAAAGGTCAGAAAGGACATTCCACCAGCCTCGCTTTGTGAAATCATTGACCCAAACCCTTACGCCAAGTGAGGTATTCCCGATAAGGCCTGAAGCCAAACTTGCCGTAGAAGCCGACGAGCGTCGTCCAGTCGATCACGCAGCCGTCCACGCCCCGATCGCGTAGGACGGCTAGTGCGCCATCCAGGAGAGTAGTGCCGTAGCCCATGCCGCGGCAATCCGCGCTGACGCCGATCGCACCCAACTGGCCCCAGGGACGCGGCAGACGGTACGGGAAGAAGTGATCCAACGGCGCGAACGAATCCTCGTAGGTGAGATGAGCGCAGCCGTCGACCCCCCGGGCGCTCCAGAGCAAGACGTAATCGGAAATCCGGCCGCCTTCGCGTAGGAATTCCTCGTACTCATAATGCCAGCGCCCCGGAAACTCACGCTGCAGGAACGCGCCTAGCGCCGCTTCTTGACCCGGCTCGGCCGGAGCCAGGTGCACCTCCCGGGACACGCGCATCGCGGCCGGTGTCGCATAGTCAACCAGCGAGCGAGCCACATCCCATGAGCGGTCGTGGCCATGCGGCGCGCCGTAGCCCCGCCTGGCGAAAAAGTCCTCGGTCCCCAGGCTCGCCGGCACGCCGGGCGTGATCCATTTGATGCCGCCGCCCAACCGGCCGTAGGCGCAGCCCTGCCCGGCGAGCCACTCCTCTGCCCAGGCCAGCAACTCACCGCCGACGCCCTGGCCACGGCTGCCCGGCCGCACCGCAAGCGCGTCGATCCAACCTGCCTGGCCCAGCGTGTGTTCAGGCTGATCCCGCAACACACTGGCCAGCACGAAACCCACCGGTTCGCCATCTTTCACGGCCAGGCGGCCGGTCCGGACCAATCCCGTCGCCGGCGCGAGGTGATAGCGGACGAAGCGCGGTGATATGGCCAACTCGGGGCCGCAGGCTTGGGTCCAGACCGCGGCCACCGTCTGGACGTGAGAGCGGTCCTCGGCATCGAACGACTCGTGCTGCACGCTGATCTCCTTACGGCTGACCGGCTGACCGCCGCGTGGCACGAAATCGGGAGGCGTGACGAGGCGGGACAACAACCAGCCATTCTACCCACTCTGTGCCCGTCTGGCAAACACGCAACCGGAACTCATTGCCACTCACTATATGGACGAGGCTGAGCAATGCCACGCGCTGGCGTTCATCCACCGGGGCAGGCTTGTTGCCGAGGGCAGCCCAGCAGAGATTAAAGCGCAGCAGATGCGCGGCCAGGTGCTGGAGATCGCCTGCGCGCCGACCGAGCGGGCGCTCCCGCTCCTCAAGGCCCTGGGAGTGTTCGAAGAAGTCGCCCTGTACGGCTCGCGTATCCACGCCGTTGCGGCCGAGGTGACGCAACTGGTGCCGCATGCCGGGGAGGCATTGGCCGCAGCCGGCGTCAGCGTAAGCCAGATGATCGTGATCCCGCCCTCGCTGGAGGACGTCTTTATCGCCCGGATCCGTTAACCGGCCATCGGACCACACGCCGAGTGCCTGGATGATCCAATGAAACGTGCCTCAGTCATCCTACCGGTCCTGATCGTGGTGGCCACGGCCATGCTCGTGCTGCGCACCCCGCTGCTCGGATCCGCTCGCCAGGCAGTCTCCTGGCTGGACGACCGGTCCCCCGGCGGACAGAGCGAGGCAGCTGCAGCGCCCGGCCCATTGGTGGCGTCCGGGATCATCGAGGCGCGCACCCTCGACATCGGCAGCGTGGGCGGCGGTCGCATCGCCGCCCTCCACGTCGTGGAAGGCCAGCGCGTGGCCGCAGGCGATGTGGTCGCTGAAATGGACGTCCGGTTGCTGGAGGCCCGTCTCGCCCAAGCCCAGGCCGAGAGCAGGCCGCCGCGGCTCAACTGGCCCTCCTGCGCGCCGGACCACGGCCCGCCGACGTCGAGGTTGCACGCGCGGCTTTGATCGAGGCCGAAGCCGGCCTCAAGGCTAGGCGAACCGGGCGCGATGATGCTCTGGCGCTGCTGCAGGCGCCGGACGACCTGGACGTCAAGATTGCCGGAGCGCAGGCCGAGGCCAAGGTGGCCGAAGCCCAGGCTGCAGCCGCCCAGTCCAATGCAACGGCCACTGACCTGGAGATGGGACTGTGGGGGCGGATCGCGGCCCTTCTCGCGAAGGGGAGCGACGTCTCGCTCCCCTTCGCGTCCGGCGGAAGCCTCCATTTCGACACCCCGCCGGACAAACTGGGGGCCGCCAACCTCCAGTGGAACCTCGCCAGCCAACAAACCTGGCAAGCGCACGCGGCCCTGGCCGGGGCCACGGCCGCCGCTGACCTAGCCGGCCAGACGCTGTCCGACCTGCTAGCCCAACGCGCCGATCGGCAAGCGCTCAAGGCGCAGGCTGACGCCGCCGAGGCAGCCTTCCTTGCGGCGGATGCGGCCGCTCGCAGCGCCCGCGCCGACCTGGATGCATTGCTGGCAGGCGCCCCGGCCGAGCAGATTCAGGCGGCCGCGGCCGCGGCAAAGCAGGCCGCCGACGCGGTCAGCGTCCTGCGAGTGCAGCGCGACCAGGCGCGTATCTACGCGCCGGAAGCCGGCATCGTCAGCAGCGTGGTGCTGCAGCAGGGCGAAGTGGCGGGGCCAGGCGGCGCGATTATCCGCACCTTGGGGCTGGCTACCGTTACCCTCACGCTGTACGTGCCAGAGACGGATCTGGCCCGGGTGGGCCTGGGAGGAGCGGCGCAGGTAAGATCGCGGGGCCACCGGCCCCGTGCACAGGATCACTTTCGGTGTTTGGTCCGCTTACATAAGTCGATTATAATGCCGTAGTAGATTATCAATGGCCGGCGGGCGAGCGGGCGCCCAACGGTTGAGGCGATGCTGATGGCACAGACAAAACTGATAACTGTGTACGAGTCCCAAGGCATGCTCGGCGCACAGGTGGTGAAAGGCAAGCTGGAAAGCGCAGGGCTACCGGTGCTGCTGAAGTACGAGTCCTTCGGCCAGGTGCTCGGTCTGACGGTCGACGGGCTGGGCCTGGTCGAGGTGCAGGTGCCGGCGGACCTCGCCGAGGACGCCCTCGCCCTGCTGGACGAGCAGGACGCAAGTGATGCTCTGCAGGCAGACGCCAGCGAAGAATAATAAAAGCCGGCGCCTATTTGTGCAGGTCGCCGACTTCTGGTATATTTACAACTCACTGTAAGAACTGGCTGTACATAGGAGACTCCCCGCGTGATCCAACGCAAGACCCAGACCGCCGAGTATTGGCAGGGGTTTACCCTCACCGACGACGACACAGAGTTCCTGCATAACGTACTGCTAGAGGCCGAAGAGCCTTTGGATACGCCGACCCTGGCGCTGGCCCTTATCGGCGAGCGCGTGCGGCGCGAAGAAGCCGAGTTGCGTGCCGAGCTTGGTAAGGGCGTCCTGTACCAGCCAAAGAACCACTACAACGTGGGCGACAGAGTGCTCTTCCCGGCCTTTGATTTCCGCCTCGGCGAGGTTATGTCGGCGCGTGAAGGCCACAACCCGGAGTACGGTAATTTCGAGGTCGTTACCGTTGACTTCGGCCCGGACCGTCGCCAACGGGCCTTTGCTGCCGGCCTAGACGCCCCGCACAAGCTGAACGTCGACGCGCCAGATCTCCTGGCCGGCGCTGACGCCTCCAGCCCTGAAACCCTGCTCGCCACGGTCGCCTCGGACCTGCCGGCTGTCCTCCCCGGCCTACTGGCGCAAACCAGTGAGTTTGCCTCCTTCGAGAATCGCTGGCTGCTGCGTGACCTGCTGGCCGAAGTCCACGTCGGCCACCTTAACATTGCCGAGGCGTTGATCGAGATGCGCGGGCAACCGGTGGAAACCGGCGTGCTGGTCAAGGAGATGGAGTTACCCAAGGAGATCAAGCCGGAAGTGCAGGCGTTCTCGTTGCAGAGCTCGTTGGCTGCCGACGGCCGCTTCGATCAGGTTGGCCCGGGCTCCAGCCGGCGCTGGTTCCTGCGCCGGCTGGAGCCGGCCGAAGCGCTGGCTATTCCTGAGGTCCTGCGCTACGTGCCGATGCCCTACGACCGCAGCGCGATCAGCGTCGAGCTGCTGCAGCTCGAGTGGGAGCTGGACGACGAGTGGACCGAAGAGAGCCAGGCCGGTGCGGCACCGCGCGCCAACATCCCGTCTACGACGATCCTGCTCACTTTCCCGCACCTGATCTCGGGAACCTTGCCCGTGTCCAGCCACAGCCGTTCGTTCTTCCAGACCGGCTTTGGGGAGCGCACCATGGTCACGCTCATCGACGGGCGCTGGGGCCAGCGTTTCCCCGCTTGGGTCGTCCGCAGCGGGCGCTACGTGGCCGGTCTTCGGCCCTGGTTCGAGGAGCACAAGCTGCCGGCGGGCGCATTTATTGTGCTCGAGCGCAAAGAAGATCCCACCGAAGTGGTGGTGGACTTTCGGCCGAAGCGCATGCGCCGCGAGTGGGCTCGCATGGCGCGCGTGATCGATGGCCGGCTGGATTTCGAGTTGCGCAAACAGGCGGTATCCTGCGAGTACGACGAACAGGTGATCCTGGGGGTCGAAGAGACTGAGGCCGTGCTCAGGGTGCGCGACAGCGCGCTTTACGCCGACGTCCCGCTACCCGAGCTCGTTTATCAGGCATTCACCGATTTGGCCGGGCTGAGCCAGCAAGGCAGCGTCCATGCTAAGACACTTTACAGCGCCATAAATGTGGTGCGGCGCCTGCCACCGGGACCGATTTTCGCTGCCCTGGCCACGGACCCACGTTTACAGAGCGTTGGCGATGGCTTCTATCGTCTCGCCAGCGATGTCGCCCTTTACTAGCTAGCCGGGCCCTCTCGTCTCGGAGACGGGAAGGCCTTCTCTGAATGGGAACTGCTTATGCCGAAATGGTCACGACCCTCCCTCGATACCAGGTTCCACATTGACTACGACTGGTGGAAGACCAGCGGCAAGGACATCCGGGTCGCGGTGCGTGGTCAACTCTGCAACGAATGCCAACAACGCTTCCCCGACCACCGCAATACTGAATCCGTCGATTGGGTGGACCCGGAGACGGCCGAGGTAGTACAGGCCGACGCGCTCCTGCAATGCCTACGCAGCGAGTGCGCGCAGAAACCGGGCTTCATCAGCAAAAATAGCCCGCTGGTCACCAACGTATTTCGCCTCTTCCTGCTCAACGGAAACCAGGGCTTGACTCCGCGCGAGATGCACGAACAGATCCCCTGGCAAGCGCCCGAGACGATCTTGCGCACGCTGGCCAGCGGCAGCGTTTACATGGGCATCCGTCCGGACACCGAAGGAGACTGAGCGCCCAAAGCGGGCGGGTGCGCTACTCATGTTTTTCGACGGCCGCGGGTGGTGCGGGCCCCGAGGTCATCTGCACTATGGGTGCTTCGTTCGTCGCCGTCTGCCCTCCCGGGTTCTGAGCCCCTGGCTCCTCGTCCGGCCCACTCGCACTAACCACCCCTTCTCGTGCCTCGTTCAAGGCCGTCAATCCCCGGCGCCACAAGCCATCTATGCCGGCGGACAGGCCGCTCGGGCGCTCCTCGTCGGCCGCGAGCAAGCGCGCCAGGGCCTCCTCCGGGGGTACCGGCTCATCTTCGAAGCGCATATACAGGTAGCGAAATACGTCGCGAATGATAGCCGTCAGCGGCACGGCGACGAGCATGCCCCATAAACCGGCCAGCTCGTTGCCGATCACCAACACGATCAGCATGACGGCGGGGTTTAGTTTGACTGAGTTGCCCGCGATACGCGGCCCCAGGATCGAGCCCACAATCTGCTGGATGGCCAGGAAGGAAATCCCCGTCCACAGCCCCAGAAGCGGGCTCTGAATGGTCGCTACGACGACGGCGGGAACCGCGCTGAGGATCGGGCCGACAATCGGTATGAACTGCAACAACGCCGCCAACACGGCCAGCAAGAGTGCAAACTGCACTCGGAGATACGCCAGGGCGGCGAAAACCATCAGCCCGGTCGCCACGCTGAGCACGATCTGGCCCCGCACGTAGGAGCTCAAGACGTTGTCTGTGACCTGAACCAGGTTGGCGAAGTCGATCCGGTAACCCTCGGGCAGCATGTCGTTCAGCCCGCGCATCAGTTTGGCCCGGTCATATAGCACGTAGAACAACCAGAACGGGACAATCGTCAGGCTGAAGATCCAACCCACCGTCGTGGTGAGCACGGTGAAAGTGCTGGCGAGCGCGTTCTGGGCCGTGGTTATGACGCCGTCGCCTATGCGCTGCAGGCTGGCATCCACCTGGGTCTGGAGCTGTTCGGAAACGCTCTCCCTATACCACGTCCAGACCTTGAAAGTCAGGTCCTGCAGCCGGCCCGACAACAGGTCGCGATTATCCCACAACGTCTGGAACTGCTGGACCACAAGAGGGACCACGATGGAGAAAAACCAGGCCACCAGGCCGATGGTGAACAGGTACACGATGATAATTGCCAACCACCGCGACGCACCGCCGAGCCTCAGAAAGCGGTGCAAGTTGAATTCCAGCCACTTTACGGCGGGCAGCATCATGTAGGCCACGACCAGGGCCAGAAGATACGGGATGAGCGCCCCGCTGGCAGCCCTCAGGGTAAGATAGGCCAACAAGAGCAACCCGCCGACCAGGATTACCCGGTTGCGGCGCTGCCGGCTCCAACTCGACATGCGCACTTCCTTACGTCCGGCCCCCGCTCGACGTCCCCGCCTGTCTCTACAAACCCAGGCCAGCCAGCCAGGCGGCGCTGGTGGCCGCGTCCGAATCAGCCGCCCCGAGACGCAGCCAGGCCAGGAACTCGACGTTGCCGGCGGCGCCTACGATCGGCGAACGGATCAGGCCGGCAGGAGCAAGGCCGTGATGGGCCGACTCGGCCAGCACGCGCTCCAGGACCTCGCGGTGCAGTCCGGCATCGCGCACCACGCCGCCCTTGCCAACCCGCCCCTTCCCCACCTCGAACTGCGGCTTGATCAACACCACCGCTTGCCCCTCGGGACCTAGGAGCGCCGCCACGCGCGGCAACACGAGGTCCAGGCCAATAAATGACACGTCAACCGTTGCCAGGACCACCGGTTCCGGGAGGTCTTCCAGGTAACGGATGTTGACCCGCTCCAGCGAGATCACGCGCCGGTCCTGGCGCAGCGCCCAGGCGAGCTGTCCATAGCCGACGTCGATCGCATACACTCGAAGCGCGCCGCGCTGCAGCAAGCAATCGGTGAAGCCGCCGGTCGAGGCGCCAATGTCGGCACACACCCAGCCCGAGGGCCGGATCTGGAATGCGTCCAGCGCCGCCGCCAGCTTGAGTCCACCGCGGCTCACGTATGGCAGGGGCTGCCGCAGCTCGATCCCGACGTCATCGGCCACCGCGCGGCCCGGCTTGTCCATCACGACGTCACCCAGGTGCACGTGGCCCGCCAGGATCAGCCGTTGGGCCTGCGATCGGTTTTCAGCCAGGCCGCGCTCGACCAACAACTCGTCGAGCCGCAGCTTGCGGCTCTTTGCGCTCAAGACTCTCTCGCCCTTCTCGTCCCAACAGGATCTGCAGGCGCCCGGCCCGCTCCACAATCCGGATCGATTGTACCCGCTCCGGCATGCTATGTCAACGTACTCCAACCCGCCGGGCCCGGCCGCACGCGCCGCCGATGCTGTTCCGGGCGCAACGACGGCCTGTCGAGGTTGACGGAATCCTGATCCGTGCGGTATTATCCGGGAAATCAAGGAGAGCCCGTCCCATATGAGCGAAGTATCGCAAGCGCAGGCGACTTCACCAGGCATGCTGGCCCAAATCAAACCTCTGGTCCGCACCATGCGTCCCAATCAATACACGAAAAACGTCTTCGTGTGGGCCGCACTGCTGTTCGATCGCAAGCTCTTCGCGGTACAGCCGTTTCTGCGAACACTGCTCGCGTTCATCCTGTTCTGCCTGATCTCCAGCGCAGTCTACATCATCAACGATCTGGTAGACGTCGAGAAAGATCGCCAACACCCGCATAAGGCCAAACGGCCGATCGCCTCGGGCGCGCTGAGCCCGCGCGTGGCCGGCGCGGCGGCTGCGGCCATTATCGCACTCTGCCTGCCGCTAGCCGCCTGGCTGGACAGCGGCCTGGTGCTGATAGTCTATGGCTACCTGGCTCTGATGATCGCTTACTCGTTCTGGCTCAAGAACCTCGTCATCGTGGACGTCCTGACGATCGCCAGCGGGTTCGTCCTGCGGGTGGCGGCGGGCGTGCTGGTGGTCCACGCCGACAATTTCTCGCCTTGGATCTACGTCTGCATGACACTACTGGCCCTATTCCTCGCCTTAGGTAAACGGCGCCAGGAAATCGTCCTGATGAAAGACGAGGTCGGCTCGACGCGCACCATCCTGCAAGAGTACAACTTGCGCTTCCTGGACGAGATGCTTGCCCTGGTCACCTCGACCACCACCATGGCCTACTCGCTGTACACTTTCTCCGCCCCCAACCTACCGGAAAATCATCTGATGATGCTGACGATCCCGTTCGTGCTTTACGCCCTGTTCCGCTATCTCTACCTGATCCACGTCAAGGGCGAGACCGATCCACCCGACATTGTGGTGCTCAAAGACCGCCCCTTACAGCTCGACATCGTCCTGTTTGGACTGGTGGTAATCCTATTGTTCTACGGGCTGGGGCGGGCGACAGTGTGAGCCGGCGCCCGAGCCGGCAGGTGGGAGCACGCTAATCAAAAACGCAGGCCGCGCGGCATAGAGCCGATGCAGCCTGCGTTCTCGTTTTGCTGAATTCCGGCCTCAGCCGTCCTCGGCGGCCGTCAAATCACTCGGCCTGGTCCTCGTCCTTCAGGAACTGCTGCCAGTGCCCCAGCATGCCGTCTGCAGTCACCCCGTAGAAGACACGCATGTGACCGTCTGACTGGCGCAGGACCAGGTCATAGCGAAGCTTCTTCGCACGGCGCGCCACCTGCCAGAGGCCGATGTCGCCGTTCCAGGTCACCTTGCCGGGATTGACCGGGTTGGTCTGGTGCTGGTTGATGGCATAGCTCCACAGCTTGCGGGCCGACGTCAGGCTAACGTTATGAATCACGTTGCCGTTGCGCAGGTCCCGAATACTGAAATACTTGGTCCCCTTACGCTCCTCAGTCGAGAGCACCTCGACGCCGATCGCCGGCGGTCCGTTCCCATCGCCGTTCCCATTGCCGTTGAGCTGCAAAGCCGCTGCCGCACTTTCGGCTGCTGCCTGGCCCTCGGGCTGGGTCTCCACCTCAGTCTCCTCCACGGCGGATGTCTCGGCCGCGGTCGAGGCCTCTTCTTCACGTGCGCTTACGGGCGCCGCCGCAGGCGCGCTTTCGCTGGGTTCCGGGTTGGCAGGCGCCGCTTCAGATGCCGACAGTTGTTCCGCGGCAACTTCTTGGGCCGGCGTCGCTTCGGGCAGCATGGGCGACTCGGCCGGCTGTTGAGCCGGCGCTGCTTCCACCACCGGTGTTGCTTCTGCGGTCACCTGTTCGATCGGCAGCGACGGCTGGACCTCCGTCGACGGCCCGGCTACCGGGGCCGCGGCAGCCGCAGCCGCGGAGGGCTGAGCGGGCACTAACGGCTGCTGCGATGACGGCTGCTGCGATGACGGCAGTTGGCTCCCTGCCGGCAACCGATGCTGAGCTTGCGCCGGCGGCTGAACCGGCGCTGCTTGCCGGGACGGCGGCATCTGCCTGCCGGGCTGACGGGCCGGCGGCTGAGATTGCACCGGCGGCCTGGTGGCGGGCGGCGTTGTCGGAGGCGCCTGCATCTGCCGGCCCGGCTGGGGGATTGGCTTCGTGTAGCGTGGGCTCGAAGCCGGTGCTGACACCGCCGTCGAAGACCCCAGCCCATTGCCCTGGCGCCGCTGCCCCAGGACCAGTTGCACGACCTCGTCGCGCACGGCCTCGGCGGTCTCACCCTCCTGGCGGACAAAAATGCGGGTCTGTCCGAGAGCGTAGGGCTTGTCGGGCCCATTGGGGACGATGACGCGCACCACCGGTACGTCCTGGCTCTGCAACACGTCGATCCGCGCCTCCAGCGGCGGCGTCACCTGGCGCTCGATCTCGCGCCTCAGCATCGCGAGCGCCTCATTCGGGTTCGACACGCCGCGAGGGACGCCCCTGCGGGTGGCGCTGACACCGACGTAGATAGTCCCACCCTGCGTGTTCGCGAACGCGACCACGTCCGACAGGATTTTGCTCAGCCGGCCTCCCCGAACCTCGACACTCTCGTGGAACGACTGGACGATGGTCGAACCCTGCTCGCGCGCGGCCTTGATGGGATCGAACGGCTCGACCGAAGCAATCCGATAGGGCCGGATTCGGCTGAAGTCATCGCCTTCGAAGACTTGCTTCAAGGCCTCGAAGGACAACTCCGCCAGACATACTTCCACGATCCGATCGCCGATCCCCGGCCGGTTCTTGTCCTTCGGATCGTGCGTCAATCGGTGCGCGTCGGAGCCCTGGACGCAGTGCATGCGCCGCGGATACTCCGGCTTGGAACCGTCAAAAAACTTCGCAGTCGCGCGCCGGCTGCCGTTATCGAGATCGGTCACTTCCAGCGCGTGCAAATTCAGGTCCTGCGTGAAGGCGATCTTGGTCTGACCGCCAAAACTCAGGCCCCGCATGGCCACGCCGTGCGCGCTGTTCACGTGCGCGGCAATCACCAGGCCTCCGGCCTCGCGGACCAGCCGGTAGGCTGTCAACACGTCGGCCGAGGCGCCAACTTCCGTGCTGCCTTCGGAGATCTTGTCAACCGGGACGTTGAGCCGCAGCAGGAGCAATTCTAGCTTGCGGATGGGGGTTTCGGGCGGAAATATCCCCAATACGTGGAACCCGAACGTGGCCGTGAATTCAAATCCCGGCAGGACCAACATGTTGTCGCCCAGGCGCCGATACTCATCCAGATCGCGCTTTTCCTGGGGCCGCAGGCGATCGTTAGCCTCCAACCATGCCAGGCGCTCAATCTCAGCCCTTAGCTGAGCGACCCCCTCGACCGTGTTGTGGTCGGTGATCGCTACAATGTTTAGTCCTCGGGACTCCGCCTGTTGAAGCCACTGAAGGTACGTTACTCCGGGCTCCAACCAATCTGCCGACGCTGGAGTGTGGAGGTGCAGATCCGCCCTCCGCCACTCGCCCTCGGTGACCCGATAGGCTCTACCTATTCTTTTGTAATTATCGGACACAAAATAACCTATTCTCCTTTCCCGCGCTACCAATTATACCAAGCGCGCGTTACCGCTTCTTATTGTGTTTTATATTAAGGGATTTGTCAAGAAATGCATCGCACACAGCGAGTGCAAGCACCCGCTTAACGTGCAGGCGGGCCGAAAGGCTCGCTTCTGCGACCCGCTTTCGGCCCGCCCGCTATCCACAACTCACGAGGCGACGATTTCCATCGCCGGCTGCGGTTCAGTGCTCGGTTCAGGCACCGGCTCGCCCGGCGACTCGGTCCCCCCAGCCGGTGCGACGGGAACCGGTTCCAGGGCTGCGTCGACAACCTGTTCCACGCGCTCCGCGAAGACGAAGTGCATCTTGTCTCGCACCGCTTCCGGAATGTCGTCCAGGTCCTTCTGGTTGCGCTCCGGAAGGATGACGGTCGTGATGCCTGCCCGGCTGGCGGCCAGCACCTTCTCCTTCACACCGCCGATCGGCAACACCTGCCCACGCAGGGTGATCTCGCCCGTCATCGCCACGTCGTGGCGCACCCGGCGCCCGGTCAGCAGGCTGACGAGCGCAGTCGCCATCGTGACCCCCGCGCTCGGCCCATCCTTCGGCGCAGCCCCAGCCGGGATGTGCAGGTGGATATCCGACTTGGCGAAGAAACTCTCGTCGATGCCGTAATCCTTGGCCCGATTGCGCACCCAGCTCAGGGCGGCCTGCGCCGATTCCTTCATCACCTCGCCCAGCTGGCCGGTCAGGGTAAATCCCTTGCCGCCCAGCATGCGCGTCGCCTCGATGAAGAGGATCTCGCCACCGACCGGCGTCCAGGCCATTCCGGTCGCGACGCCCGGCATCTCCACCCGCTCGGCAATATCGCGCAAGAAGCGCGGCCGGCCGAGGTAGTCAGGCACGTTCTCGGATGTCACCGTCACCGACAGGTTGCCGTTGGCGCCGTCGGCATCTGCGGCACCGTCAGCACCTTCGACGCCCTCGGCGACCTTGGTCGCCACCTTGCGCGCCACGCTACCGATCTCCCGCTCGAGGCTGCGCACCCCGGCCTCGCGCGTGTAGTCGCTTATGATGCGGCGCAGCGCGTCTTCCTCGAACCGGATCTCGCCGGACCGCAGGCCCGTCTCACGAATCTGGCGCGGCACCAGGTAACCCCGCGCGATCTTGACCTTCTCTTCCTCCGTATAGCTGCTGAGCTCGATGATCTCCATGCGGTCGAGCAGCGGCTGCGGGATCGTCTCGAGCTGATTGGCCGTGGTAATGAAGAACACCTGGCTAAGGTCGAACGGGACGTCCAGGTAATGATCGCGGAACTCCACGTTCTGCTCCGGGTCCAACACCTCGAGCAGCGCCGAAGCCGGGTCACCACGGAAGTCGTGGCCGAGCTTGTCTACCTCGTCGAGCATGAAGACCGGGTTGCGGGTCTCCGCACGGCGCAGGCTCTGGATGATGCGCCCGGGCATCGACCCGATATAAGTGCGCCGGAAACCTCGGATCTCGGCTTCGTCCCGGATGCCGCCCAACGCCAGCCGGATGAACTTCCTGCCCATCGCGCGCGCGATCGAGCGCCCGAGCGAAGTCTTGCCGGTACCCGGAGGGCCGACGAAGCACAGGATCACGCCCTCGCGCTCGCGCCGGATGTAGTCGTGCGGCAGCCCCTCGGCCTCGGCCTCCCCCTTGCGCTCCACCCGGAGCTTACGCACCGCCAGGAACTCGAGAATACGTTTCTTGATGTCACCCAAGCCATAGTGATCTTCGTCGAGCACGGCGCGCGCATGCGCGATGTCCAGGTTGTCGGGTGTGGTCCTTGACCATGGCAGGTCGACCATCCAGTCCAGAAAGCCCTTGATCACGGTATATTCGGCAGCCTGGCTGGGCATCTTGCGCAAACGATCGAGCTCGCGGCGCGCTTCCTTCTCCGCCTCTTCAGGCATCCCGGCCGCGCTGATGCGCTGTTCGAACTCCTGGATCTCGGCCTCTTGCTCGTCACCCTCACCCAGTTCCTTCTGGATGGCCTTGAGTTGCTCGCGCAGAAAATACTCACGCTGCATCTTGGTCATCTCGTCCTGGGCCTGGGTCTGGATCTTGCGTCCCAGCTCGAGCACCTCCAGTTCCTTATTCAGGAACTGATTGAGTTGCACCAGCTTCTCGCGCACCGGATCCAGCTCGAGGATCTTCTGGGCTTGCGCCGGTTCCATCCGCACGCTGGCGGCGATCAAATAAGCCAATTGACGTGCGTCGCTGGCATTGATCGCGGCAGTCTCGAGTTCCTCAGGCATGTGTGGCACCAACGTCACCAGCCGGCGGAACAGCTCCTGGGCGGTGCGCATCAGCGCTTCCTGCTCGAGCGATTCATCTTCGACGTCGGGCACCACCTCGATCTCGCCGCGCAGATAAGGCTCTTCCTGCAGGTAGCGCTTGACGCGGATGCGCTCGATGCCCTGCACGATCAGGCGGATCGTGCCGTCCGGCGCCTTGATCATCCGATGGACGATTGCCACCGTGCCCAGCTCGTGAATTTCGGCGGGCGACGGCTCCTCAACATCCGGGTCCAGGGAACTAAACAGGCCAATAAATCGCTTCTCTGCCGGCTCGACCAACGCCTCGTCAACCAGCCGTATCGAGCGTTCCTGCCCCACGGTCAGGGGTAGCCACATCATCGGATAGACCACCACCCCGCGCAGCGGCAAAATCGCCAGCTCGGTGGGAATTGTCATGTCTCCAACTTCAATATTCGCCATTGGTTTACGCTATCCTTCACTCTCTGCATCATCGACATCAACGGGCACATCATCCGGAGAACTGACGGCGATCCTGCGCGCTTGCGCCTTGCGCAGGGTGACTTTCAACAGCCCGTTCTCGTACAGCGCCTCGGGGTCCGTCGGATCGATCGCCCAGGGCAGGTACACTTGCGTGCGAAAGCGCCCGTAGCGGATCTCCATCTGTTGATACGCCAGTTTCTCGGCGGGGTCGCGCCGCTCGCCGCTGATCACTAGGTTCCGGCCCGAGAGCGCGATCGCAAAATCGCCCTCCTGCAAGCCGGCTATCTCCACCATCACCACCGCACTGTCGTCGGTCTCGAAAACATCGGTGGGCGGACGCCACGTCGACTCGTGCCCAAAACTCCATCGCAATTCGGAATAAGGTTCTCGGAACACCTGCTTAACCTCCAGGTCGCGCCTCGCCAAAGACGACAATCCATTCTAGCATAGTCCAGCCTCCGCGACCAGAGTCGCATCCCTTCTTTGTACATGAGTTGCGTTAGAGTTACACTTCCTTTGCGTTAGCGTTGCATTAACGGGTATAATCACGGGTACAATCAACACGTCAGCGTTGAGCGCCCGGCGTGTCATCCCCACGGAGCCGGACATGACTGCTCGAGCCGCCGCCGATCAAGCGCCTGGCGATCAACTGATCCACCTTCCCGTCGAAAGATTCCTGGCGGTGCTCGCCGGAGAGGCTGCCGTCCCGGGCGGAGGGTCGGCCGCGGCGCTGGCCGGGGGGCTGGGCGCAGCCCTGGCCGGCATGGTCGCCCGCCTGACGCTTGGCCGGCCGCGCTATGCAGGCGTAGCAGGCGAGATGGCCTTCTTGCGGGATCGGGCCGACGCCCTCCGGGCACGGCTGGCAGCGTTGGTCGACGCGGACGCCACGGCCTACGGACGAGTGAGCGCGGCCTACCGGCTGCCGAAGGCCACCGACGAGCAGAAAGCCAGGCGGCGGGCGGCCGTCAGATCCGGGCTGGAGGGTGCGCTGCTCCCGCAGTTGGCCGCCGCGGCCGCCTGCGTAGAAGTGCTGGAGATGCTGCCCGCTTTGATCACGCACGGCAGTCGCAGCGCCGTCACCGACGCAACCGTCGGCGCCCTGCTGGCCCACGCGGGGCTGCAGGCGGCGGTGCGCAATGTGCTGGCTAACTGCGATGCGCTGGGCGATGGCGACCTCGCCCAGGCAGCCCGCGCACGGACCCCGCAGCTCCTATCGGCCGGCCAGAGCGCGCTGGAAGTAGCCCTGGCCGCCGCCGGCTCCTGAGAGTGAAGGCATGACAGTGGTCGCAAAACCTGGCGCGACGACGCGACGGACGCCGAAGCTCTCCACTGAAAGGGCAACCGGCCTCTGGCCCGTGTTCCTGGTGCCCCTGGCCGGCTATCTTCTGCTTACGCTGGCCCTGACATATCCCCTCATCACGAAGTTCACCAGTGCGATCCCGGGCGACGGGTTCGACGGCTGGCAGAACTACTGGAACTTGTGGTGGATCAAGCGCGCGCTCGTCGACGGCCCGACGAACCCCTTCTTCACCGGCTTGCTCTACTATCCGACGGGCGTCAGCCTGCTCTTCCACACGTTGAACCCGTTCAACGGCCTGTCCACCCTGCCGATTCAGCTCGCCGCGGGTCTGATTCCGGCTTACAATCTGGCCGTGCTCTTCTGTTTTGTCATCGGCGGTTTCGGCGCCAGCCTGCTGGCCCGTGACAGTCTGGGTCCGGGCCGCTACAGCCGTCCGGCAGCCTTTGTCGCCGGCCTGGCCTTCACCTTCGCCCCCGTGCACATCGCGCACCTGCTCGGCCATCTCCAGGTGCTCAGCCTCGAATGGATCCCTTTCTACGCCCTGTACCTGCTGCGGACGCTCAAGCGCAGGCAAGCGCGGGATCCACTTCTGGCCGCGTTCTTCCTGGTTCTCGTCGCCCTATGTGACTGGTACTTCGTGCTCTACTGCGCGCTCCTCACGGCCATCGTTCTCATCTACCACGTGGTCGCGACCGTCGTCGCCGGCCGGAAGCAGCCACTGCTCCGGCAGCCGGGCGACCAGGAGCGTCCTGCTCTCCCACACCCGGCCCGCATGAGAGGTCGCGAGGCGGGTCGGGCGCTGGCGGGCGTCGCCGCCGCCTGGCTGCTGTTCGGGTTGGTCCTCAGCCCCCTGCTGGTTCCCATGCTGCGTGAGGCGGGAGGGTCGCGCTACATGGTGCCCGATCCTGCTCAGAGCCGCTCGTTGTCGGCGGATCTGCTGGCCTACGTCACCCCGCTGGAGTTCCACCCGCTCTGGGGTGGTTGGGCGCGCTCGGCCGGCCAGGTCTTTTCGGCCAGCCCATCGGAACATCAGATGTTCGTGGGCTTCAGCGCCCTGCTCTTGGCCGCCCTCGGCGCGCGGGCGGGGCTCCGGCGGCGGGGCAAGGCCGCCGGGATACTGCTCTGGCTGCTCGTGCTCCTCAGCTTCTTCATCTTGTCACTCGGTCCCGTACTGCACGTCGGCGGTCGCAGCGACCTCTTGCCGGGCGGCCGCGAGCTGGCGTTGCCCTACGCCTGGCTCGCGACCCATCTGCCCTTCATGGACATCACGCGTTCGGTCAGCCGCTTCGACATCATGGTAATGCTCGTCATAGCCCTGCTGGCTGCCTGGGGCCTACGCTGGTTGCTGCAGCGAGGATTGGCCGGTCGCGGCGTGGGCTTGTTGTTGAGCACACTGCTGCTCTTCGAATTCTTGCCCGCTCCCTACCCGCTCAGCCTGCCCGACACTCCTGCCTGGTACGCCACTCTCGCGGCGGACAAGCGGCCGGGGGCGCTGCTCAACTTGCCCATGAACTGGGACCGACCGGGCTATCTGCTCTACCAGACGGTGCACCAAAAACCGCTGGCGGTGGCGTACATCAGCCGAGACGACCCCCGCACCCTCGCCGAGCGTGCCCCGGTGCTCCAAGAGTTGCGCCACCTCGGGCCGGACATAATTGCATTCGATCTGCGCCATGGACGCCAGGTGCTAAGTGACCTGGGCATACGCTGGGTCGTGCTTGATCGCTACAAGATGCCCGGCGGGCGTGAGCGGTCCTACACGGAGGCGGCGGCGGCCCAGGTCTTCGCGGGGCAGGGCCCCGTCTATCAGGACGAGCGGTTGACAGTCTTTGAGGTTTCGCCGCCCGACGTGTCGGTCCCGTACCTGATCCTGGGAAGTGGCTGGAGCGCATTCGACCCCGGCCAGGGCGGCCGGAGCCTGAGCAGCAGCGCGCGGCTGCTCATCCAGGCGCCGATTGCCGAGCGGGTCGAGTTGCGGATCAAGGCGCCCGCCGGCAGCCTGGCCCTCGAAGGGCCGTACCAAAACGGAGCCTACGTTGAGACGCTGGCCGTGGAAGCCGGCGCAAACGAAGTCGTGCTGCGCACCCAACCGGCGGGTACGACAGCGGTAATCGGTGGACTGGCAGTGCAGCCGGTCCGGTAAAGACGAACAGGGGACGAAGGAGACACTCTTATGACGCAAAGCACCAAACATTATCCGCCCGTGACGATCGAGCCCAAGGATGTGCGTGCCACGATCGCCAAGTATATGCTCGCCGACGGGGAACATCTGGTCGTCGATCTCAAGGGCTCCCACGGAGCCTACCTGCGGGACGCCCTGTCGGGTCGGGAATACCTCGACTTCTACGCTTACTTCGCCAGCCAACCGGTCGCGCACAACCACCCTCGCCTATGTGAGCCGGGGTTCGTCGAACGCATCAGCAGTGCGGCGCTTTACAAGCCGGCCAACTCCGACGTCTACACAACCTACATGGCCGAGTTCGTGGAGACCTTCGCGCGCGTAGCAAAACCGGCCGACATGCCATACTTGTTCCTCGTCGACGGAGGCAGTCTGGCGGTCGAAAATGCCCTCAAGACGGCCATGGACTGGAAAGTGCGCAAGAACCTGGCCGCGGGCAAAGGCGACAAGGGCACGCAGATCATACATTTTCGCGAGGCTTTTCACGGCCGGAGTGGCTACACCCTGTCTCTGACCAACACCGCCGATCCGCGCAAGCACATCTACTTTGCCAAGTTCGACTGGCCGCGCATCAGCAATCCCAAGCTGCGTTTCCCCGTCACCCGGCAAGTCCTACAGGAGGTGGTTGGCGCCGAGCAGCAGGCCGTCGCCGAGATCGAGCAGGCCCTGCGCGATAATCCGGATGAGATCGCCGGGCTGATCATTGAACCCATCCAGGCGGAGGGCGGCGACAACCACTTCCGGCCGGAGTTCTTCGCTAGCCTGCGGCGGCTGGCCGACGAACACGAATTCATGTTCATCGTCGACGAGGTGCAGACGGGGCTGGGCGGCACGGGCAAAATGTGGGGCGTCGATCACATGGGGGTCAAGCCCGATATCATCGCCTTCGGCAAGAAGACGCAGGTCTGCGGCATCATCGCAGGTCCTCGCGTCGACGAAGTGCCGGAGAACGTCTTCCACGTCTCCAGCCGGATCAACTCGACCTGGGGCGGCAACCTGGTGGATATGGTGCGCAGCCAGCGCTACCTGGAGATCATCGCCGAGGAATGCCTGGTAGAGAACGCCGCGCAGGTCGGGCGCCTTTTGCTGGAGGGCATAACGCAACTGGCCGAGCGTTTTGACCTGATCGACAACCCGCGCGGCCGGGGCTTGCTGATTGCCTTCGACCTGCCCGACGCGCGCACGCGCGATGTCTTCCGCGGCCTGCTGCTTGAGAACGGGCTGCTGGCCCTGAAGTGTGGCGAGCGCTCGATCCGCTTCCGCCCAATGCTCGACCTGCCGCCCGCCCTGGCAGAAGAGGGCCTGGCCATCGTCGAGCGCTCGCTCTACGATGCGCGCCACAGCAGCGGACAGTTGTGAGGTCGGGAGGCAAACCGGTCTCAGGCCGCCCGCCTGGCCCTCATCTCCGTCCGATAGGCATCATATAGCGTCAAGAGGTTGGCCTGGTGTAAGCGTTGCACGAGGCCGCCCAGGGGAATCCGCGACAACCCGGCTTCCTCAACCGTTATGTCAAGAATCCCAGTACGGGGCACGCCGCGCGCGATGTGCTCGCGCACCAGGCGGTCGATCGTCCGCAGATAGTGGATGTTCGCGTCCAGCGTCTCTTCGATCTCGCCGCGCAATAGGATCTCGCCGTGTCCCTGGACCAGGTTTTCCAGGTTCTTGCCCTTGATCACGGCCAGTGACGCCACCAGGTCATCCAGGTCGCCGCCCACGATATAGGGAACGGGCATCACCGTGTCGCTGGCGATCAACAGCCGATCCTCGACCACGTGGACCGTGACCAGGTCCGGACTGTGCCCCGGAGAATGAGCGAGTTCGATCGTCCGTCCCCCGATGCGCAGTGTCATCACCTCGTTGAAGAGCAACTCAGGCAGGCGAATCTTCACCTCGGCCAGCTGTGGTGTCTGCTGGCGGGCGTCGCTGAGGGCACGCTCGGCGTAGCGCTCCATCAAGCGCCGGCAGCGGTAGTGCGCGATCACCTCCGCCTCGGGGAACAAGTACGTGCCGTAGACGTGGTCGGCGTGCGAATGAGTGTTGACAACGTAGATCACCCTGGCGTGGCGCTGTTCGATGAAATCACGGATCAAGCGCGTCTCCTGCGGGAACGGCAGAGTGTCCACCAACAACGCCCCATCGTCGGTGAAGATCACGGTTGCCGTCACTTCGGCGTACATGCCGCTGGTGAAAACGTAGACTCCCTCGGACACTCGATCTCGCTTGACCGGCACTAGCGCCTCCTGGGATGATAATCATTTCACATATGCCTGGCAAGAATAGCACACGCAAACAGGCGGTGTCAAGGGGAAATCGAACCTTAAAGAAAAAGGCCGACGGCTGCTGAACCGTCGGTGCATGAGTGCAGGTCCCCGCCGTGTCGTGTGCTCAGAAAGTTCTGAACCTGCTTTCGCAGGTGGGAACCTTCCCGTCCGCTCCTGCTTTGCCAAAACACTCGAGTGCAAGCACCAGAGTGCGGCTATTGCATTCGCGGCCGCATTACCGGCTCCCCTATATGGGGTGTTGGCTCAGAGCTTTGGAGAGCATCACGAGCACCGCAGGGTACGTCCGACATGTTACCACAGTTCTTATGGGCGCGCAAATGGAAAAAGGGCCTAAACCACCTTCAGGTGAAGCTCACGTAGCTGCGCGTCGTCGATCGGCGACGGCGATTTGAACATCAGGTCTGTCGCCGAGGCAGTCTTCGGGAAAGCGATCACCTCGCGAATATTCGACGCGCCGGTCAAAATCGCCACGGTCCGGTCGATGCCCATTGCGATGCCGCCATGGGGAGGCGCGCCGTACTCAAACGCCTCCAGCAGGTGGCCAAACTGCTCCTCAGCCAGTTCGGGACTGATACCCAGAGCCTTGAACATGGCCGCTTGCTGCTCGCGCCGGTGGATGCGGATGCTGCCTCCGCCCACTTCCCAACCATCCAGCACCATGTCATAAGCTTTGGCGCGCACGCAGCCAGGGTCGCTCTCGAGCAGCGGCCAGTCCTCGTCCATGGCGGAGGTGAAGGGGTGGTGCATGGCGCTCCAGCGCCCTCCCTCGTCCTCGCTCCATTCGAGCAGCGGGAAGTCGACCACCCAGCACAGCGCGTGGACGCTCTCGTCGACCAGGTGCAGCCGGCGCCCCACGTTCAGACGCAACTGGCCCAGGCTCGCGGCGACGACGGCCCGGTTGGCATCCGCCACGATCAGCACGAGGTCGCCTGCCTGAGCGCCGGCCCGCGCACAGATGGCCTGCATACCCGCTTCGGGCAGGAACTTGCTCAACGACGATTTCACGCTGCCGTCTGCCTTGCACGCGATCGAAAAGACGCCTTTGGCGCCATAGCGCCGGGCCACCTCTGCCAGTTCCTCCACCTGCTTCCGGCTATAATCTGCACAGCCCGGCGCGAGCACCGCCTTCACCTGCCCGCCCGCTGCCAGGGCCTCATTGAAAGCCACAAACTCGCTGCCCCCGGCGAGATCGCTCAGGTCGGCCAATTGCAGCCCGAACCGTAGGTCTGGCTTGTCCACGCCATAGAGAGCGAGCGCGTCGGCATAGCCGATGACCGGGAACGGCTGGCGCTGGATCGGCTTGCTGCCAAGCTGCTCGATGATCTGGACGTACAGGCCCTCCAGCAACGCCATGATATCCTCGCGCTCGACGAAGGAGAGCTCCATATCGAGCTGCGTGAACTCGGGTTGGCGGTCGGCACGGAGATCCTCATCACGGAAACAGCGGGCGATCTGAAAGTAACGCTCGTAGCCGGCGACCATCAGCAGCTGCTTGAGCTGCTGCGGCGACTGCGGCAGAGCGTAGAACTCGCCGGGATGCACGCGGCTCGGCACCACATAGTCGCGCGCGCCCTCCGGCGTGCTCTTGATCAGGATCGGCGTCTCGATTTCGATGAAGCCGCGCTCGTCCAGGTAGTCGCGGATCAGCTTGACGACTTTGTGGCGAAAGATCAGATTATGCTGCATGGGCGGCCGGCGCAAGTCGAGGTAGCGATAGCGCAGCCGCAGCACTTCATCCGTCTCGATATCTTCGTTTATGTAAAACGGTGGCGTCTTGGCCTCGTTGAGGATCTGGGCAGATTGGGCGATCACCTCGATCGCGCCGGTCGCCAGCTTAGGATTGACCAGGCCCTCCGGCCGCGCCTGAACCACCCCGGTAACCTGCACCACGTACTCGTTGCGGGCCGCGTTCAGCGCTTCATGGGCGGCCAGAACGCTCTCGTCACAGGTCACCTGAACGACCCCCGAACGGTCGCGGATATCGAGAAAGATCAGGGCGCCGTGGTCGCGCCGCCGATGGACCCAACCGGCCAAGGTCACCGTTTGCCCTGCCTGGGCCAGGCCTAACTCGCCACAGTTATGAGTTTTGAGCATGTAGATTCTTCCTTGAGCCAATTCGTTTGCACAGGTTATCGCCTACATTCATCCGGCGATTATACCATTAAATGGGCAAGGTAGCTCCAACATGCTATAATGCGCGTCGCGCTATGCGGCAGGAGAGGTGATAATGCGCTGTCTGATTACCGGGGGAGCAGGATTTCTGGGTGCCGCGCTCGCCCACCGGCTGATCCGCGACGGACACCAGGTACGGGTGCTGGATGACTTGAGCGCCGGCGACCCCGGTCGTTTGCCCCCGGAGGCCACCTTCGCCCGTGGTGACGTGCGGGACCGACCAAAGCTCTGGACACTGCTGCAGGACGTAGATTGCGTCTTCCACCTGGCTGCGCGCGTGTCCGTCCCAGAGTCTGTGCTCTACCCGCGCGAGTACAATGACGTCAACGTGGGCGGCACCGTGGCCCTGGCAGAGGCGATCCGCGATGCTGGGGTCAAGCGGGTGGTTTTCGCTTCCTCGGCGACCGTCTACGGCCCGCAACCCATGCAGCCCGTCAAAGAGGATTGCTGGCCACACCCGCAGGCGCCCTATGCCGTGAGCAAGCTGGCCGCCGAGTACTACATTTTCGGCCTCGGCGAGCTGTATCACGTCGAGACCGTCGCGCTGCGCATCTTCAACGCCTATGGTCCCGGGCAGAACCTGCCCCCCTCACACGCGCCGGTCGTGCCGCTTTATCTCAGGAACATCCATACCGGCGCTTCGCTGATCGTGTACGGCGACGGCAGCCAGACGCGCGATTTTGTCTACCTCGACGACGTGACGGACGCCCTGGTCGCGGCCTCGACTGCGCTCAACGTGAATCGCGCCACGATCAACATCGGCTCCGGACAAGAGACGAGCATCAACCACCTGATTGCCACGCTGGAAGACGTCAGCGGGCGGCGGGCCGACGTGATTCACAATCCACAGCAAAGCGGTGGCATCGGTCGCCTGGTCGCCGACCTCGGCAAGGCGCGCGCTTTGCTGGGCTACACGCCGCGGGTGTCCCTCGTGCAGGGGGTGGAGCAACTGCTGCGCCTCGACCCTCGCCTCGGCGGCAAACGCGGCGGGCCGGGCTGGTCGCGCCGCGGCCCCCAGAGCTTGCTGCGCTGAGAAGCCGCAGATGCACGCCATCGTACGTCATATGTCGTTGCGGTTACGGGTAAGCCGAGAGCCGATGCGCTAAAATGGTGCTGTTGCTCGGATACACCCATCAACACCAGTTTGGACACGATCAACCCGATTCAGGAGGTCTTGAGATGCCAGTTCGCACGGCTGAAGCTGCGTGGCAGGGGACTCTGCGCGAGGGACAGGGACGGATGAAGTTCGGCAGCGGCGCCTTCGAGGGCCGCTACACTTTCGGTTCCCGTTTCGAGGAAGCCCAAGGGACGAACCCCGAGGAATTGATCGGCGCAGCCCACGCCGGCTGCTATTCGATGGCCCTGTCCGGCCAGCTAACGAAGGCCGGCTTCCCGCCGGATGACATTCAGACCACCGCCCGTGTTCACCTGGATAACGTGGATGGGGCAAGCACGATCACGATCATCGAGCTGGATACGACCGCCCGGGTGCCCAAGATCGACGCTGCGCGCTTCCAGGAACTGGCTGAAGCCACCAGGCTCACCTGTCCGGTCTCGCGGGCGCTTACCGGCGTGGACATCAAGCTGCGGGCCAGACTGTTGTCTTGACCATGTTTAAACACCTCAAGGTGATCGTCAATCCGGCCAGCGGGCGCGACCAGCCGATCCTCAACACCCTTAATACGGCCTTCATGGATAGCGGTCTGGATTGGGATGTGGCCATCACAAAGGAGGCTGGCGACGCAACTCGCATGGCCGGCGAGGCGGCCAAGGCCGGTGCAGACGTGGTCGCGGCCTATGGCGGCGACGGCACGATCAATGAAGTGGCCAGGGGACTGATCGGTAGCGGGGTACCCCTGGCCATCTTTCCCGGCGGCACAGCCAACGCCATCGCCCTGGCCCTGGGCATCCCGACCGATCTGGCCAGCGCGGCCTCCCTGGTCTGCGGCGAGCCGGTCACCCTGAAGACGGTGGATATGGGGGAGGTCGGACGCCGCAGCTTCATCGTGGCAGTTGGAATTGGCCTGGCAGGCGATTTCGCAGAGGGCGCCGACCGGGGTGCCAAGGACCGGCTGGGTCCTCTCGCCTATGCGCTGGCTTCGCTAGACGCGCTGCGTCGCACGCAAGTCGTCAATTACCACATCACGCTGGACGGCAAAGAGTTCGACGCGCGGGGTGTGAGCTGCGTGATCGCCAACATGGGGAACTTCGGACTGCCGGGCGTTTCGCTGGCCCCCGGCATTGACATGACCGATGGGCTGCTGGACGTCGTGGTGATCCCTGGGGCCGGCTTGGGGGCGATCGTTAGTGCCGCGGCGAGTGTCGCGGCCGCTTCGGTTGCCAGCCCGGACAACCAACCCTTCCCGCACTGGCAAGGCGGCCGGGTCAGTATCAGGACCGAGGCCTCGCAGAAAGTACAAATCGATGGCGAGGTCGTCGAACCCGGACCAATCGAAGCAGCCTCGCTGCCCGGCGCCCTGCGGGTGATTGTGCCCGCATCCTGAGGATTTTCGTGCCACGGCCGGCTCTCGGAACCCGGCGCCGTGGCGGCAAGGGCCGAACGAAGCCGGGTATCCGATTCACCGGCCGGGCAATCAGGCTTTCAGCGCGACCGCGGCATGGACTTGGATCTCTCGCCAGAGACACGGCCAAGCCGCCCGATGCGCCAGCCCGATCGGTCATACAGCAGGTATAGCCAGGGAAGCGCGGAGAAGGTGACGGTAACTGCCAGTTGCTGCCAGTTGGCGTCGGGGCGAACGGGGCTTGAGGGCGGACCCCATAGCAGAGACGGCGAGGAGAGGATCGGCTGTAACAGGCTAGAGAAGCCGAAGACGTGCGCCAGCCGAATCGACCGCAGCGAAGGAAGTAACGGAGCGAGACTGAGCGGCCAGATGGCGTACCAGGGCATGAACCAGAGCACCGTTCCCAGCAAGTAAAACATCAGCACGGCAAAGGCCGCGCTGATGAAGCTGCTCCACGACCGGTCGAGCCAGGCCCGGTAGCCCTGCAAGAGTGCAAAGCCGGCGGTGAGCAACGCGGCGAGCTTGCTGATGATCGACCCTGCCCGCTCGGCGCCCCAGGCGGGCGACAGCCATGCACGGAGGATGGAGGGTATGGACGCCGTGAACAGCTGTTCGCGCCGGGCCATTCCTAGCACCGCCGGGCCGGCCCAGAACGGCTTCCAGGCCAGAACGAGCAGCAGAGCGCCCAGCAGGGCCGTCAGGCCCACGAAACGCCAGCGCCTGCGGGCGGTCGGCAGGTCACGCAGGGCAATCAGTCCGGCTGCCGGGAGCAGCAGAGCGGGGATGAACTTGAGCAAGGTCCCGGCAAGCAGCGCCAAAATGGCCGGGGTATTGCGCCCCTTTAGTAGCGCCCAGGCGGCAAACAGGATACAGAAGACCATGGCCACATCATTGTGGCCGTTGACCAGCGTCTCGTAGAGGATCAGCGGATTCCAGGTAATCAGCAGGAAACCGGTCAGCGCGCGTTCGCCGCGCCCCTGGGTCCCGCCTGCGGTCTGAGCACCTTTGGCTGTCTGAACGGCCCGCAGAATGGCTGCCACCAGCCAGGCACAGCCGGCCAGAAAGATCGCGCTGAGCAGCTTGAACGCGAGGACATTGGCCAGGATGCCGTTGCCGGCCAGTCGTGCAGTGGCGCCGGCAAGCAGCTCCCAAAGCGGGCCATAGGCGGAAGGGGCCCCCGGCCAGCCCATGTAGGAGAAGAAGGGGTCCTTGGGATAGTCGTAACCGACCTGCACAAAGGGGTTGGCGTGGTAAATCCCCACGATCCGCCCGTGTAAAATGTAATCCCAGATATCGGTCGAACCGAACGGATACACGAAAAGCAAGGCGACGGCAAATGCGACAGCGCTCCAAATCACTATCGCCCATGCATCCTGGCCGGAAGCACGGCGTGCGGCCCGCCATCCGACGTAGTACAGGGCAGCCTGGGCGGTGAACGCGATGATCAGATCCCAGCGGGCGAATGGATTGGCCCACGAGAATCCATACAGGCTCAACTGGCTATAGGGGTAGTATGCCAGCAGGTTGAACGGGCGCACCAACAGCAGCACCCAGAGCAGAAAACTCAGCCAGGCTGCCAGCGCGAGGTTGACCAGGGCGTCGCGTTCGCTCTCTGGATCGCGAACACGGCTCCAGATGGTCCCGATCTTGCTGGCGCGCGCAGCTTCGGTCAGCATAGCAGGGTCGGACTCCATAGATAACTACGACTAATTAGGTTTGCCATCACATATTATTCATTATCAGGGAGTTTACTGTATGCTCGCTCCCGGCAGGCTTCGTGGCCGGGCACGAGCTGCAGATCCGCAAGGGATCGAGGAAAGGAGGATTCGGCAATCACTGCGCCCGACAAGTACACTCCGCCGGCCGCTGGCGGCATACCGCCGGTCTCGCATTCAGCACGTGACCTGCCCCGCCGTGGCAACAGAAAACAGGCGCAAAGGGGGATGAACTTCCAGCAGTTCGCGACCTCGCGCTTCGGGACAGGGCTATGGATCGTGATCGCGCGTACCCTACCGCAGCGCGCGGGTTACGCGCTGGCGCACGCTATGACCGGCGTGCTCAGCCGGCGCCCCGGCAGCAGCCTCTATCGGGCGCTTTACTCGAATCAGTCGGTCGTTCTCGGGCCTTCCACGCCTTCTGAGGTGCTGGACCGCGCGGTGGGCAAAGTCCTTGCGCACGCGGGCCGGGCGTCCTACGACCTGATCCACCTGCTGGCCCAAGGTGAGACTGCCCTGCGCGCCTCGGTCGAGATGGGACCGTCGTTCTGGGCTGACCTTGAAGCGGCACGCGCCGGCGGACACGGCGTGATGGCGTGTTCGCCGCACATCAGCAACTTCAACCTGGGGCTGATTTCCTTCGCCCTGCACGGCCTGCCGATGCAGATCCTTTCACCGTCGGGCAAACGGGGCGGGTTCGAGGTCGTCGGCCGGCTGCGCTCACAGGGTCTGCTGCAGGATACCCCCGTCGATGCCTCTGCCCTCAAAGCGGCCATCCGCCGGCTGCGTGACGGGGGAATGGTCTTGACAGGTGTAGACTGGCCGGAGCTCTCGGCCGACAGAGAGCTCTTGCCCTTCTTCGGCCGAGAAGCGCACCTGCCCACGGGCCACATTCGGCTGGCCATCAGCAGCGGCGCGCGCTTGCTGCCGGTCGCCTGCCGTTGGGACGCCCGGCGCGGCTACTACGTGCAATCCGCCCCGCCCCTCGACCTGGAGCTTAGCGGCGACCGGGCACACGACGTGCGCCACAACGCGCGTCGCGTTCTGGCCGTGCTGGAGGGCTGGATCGCCGAGAAGCCGGAACAGTGGTTGATGTACCACCCCGTCTGGGAAGACATGCCCGACGCCGAGTTCTGACCGCGGGGCCTCCCTCTCCGGCCACCCAGCCTAGGCCACGGTTATCTCCCGGCACAGGTACACGTCTTGGATGGCGTGCAACAAGTCAATGCCTTCTTCCATCGGCTTCTGAAAGGCCTTCCGTCCGCTGATCATGCCCATGCCGCCGGCGCGTTTGTTGATCACCGCGGTGCGCACGGCTTCCCTCAGATCGTTCTTGCCCGATGGTCCGCCCGAGTTGATCAGCCCGATGCGCCCCATGTAGCAGTTCGCCACCTGGTAGCGGCACAGGTCGATGGGATTGTCAGTCGTCAACTCGGTGTACATCCGCTCGTCGATCTTCCCATAGCTCGGATCCTGCTTGCGCACTGCCTTGTATCCGCCATTGTTCTCAGGCAGCTTCTGCTTGATGACATCGGCTTCGATGGTGACACCGAGATGATTGGCCTGGCCCGTCAGGTCGGCGGCAGTGCTGTAGTCCACCCCGCCCTGCTTGAAGGCCGAGTTGCGGGTGTAGCACCAGAGAATGGTGGCCATCCCCATCTCGTGGGCGGCCTTAAAGGCCTCGCTGACCTCTGTGATCTGGCGGCTCGACTCTTCGGAGCCGAAATAGATGGTCGCTCCCACCGCCACCGCCCCCATATCCCAGGCTTGCTCGACCTGCGCGAAGAACACCTGATCGAACTTGTTTGGGAAGGTCAACAGCTCGTTGTGATTGAACTTCATGATGAACGGGATGCGATGGGCGTACTTGCGCGCCACGTTTCCCAGCACGCCGAGCGTCGAAGCCACCGCGTTGCAGCCGCCTTCGATGGCCAGCTTGACGATGTTCTCCGGGTCGAAATAGGCCAGGTTGGGCGAGAACGACGCTCCGGCCGAGTGTTCTATGCCCTGGTCGATCGGCAGGATCGAGAGATAGCCTGTGTCCGCCAGCCGTCCATGCGAATACAGCGCCTGCAGGCTGCGCAAGACCTGCGACGACCGATCGCTATATAGAAAAATGCGGTCCACAAAATCCGGGCCGGGTAACTGCAAGGCTGACTTGGGCACGGTCTTGCTCTGGTAGGTCAGTAACCGCTCGGCTTCATCCTCAAGAATACCCTCGATCGCCTTGATATCCTGTGTCATGGGTTATCCTCCTGACAGGCTCAGACGGCGTCCGGCAGCCGGCGCCAGGCTTGAGCTTCCTCTCAGCAGCTTGCCACATCCATTATGGCACAGAGCGTGGGTGACTTCAAGTGAATTTTGCGACCATTCGCCGGACCGGGACCAGATTTGCGAAGTCAAAGCTCCAGATAGTCTTGACAAGCGCAGCTTCATCTGGTATTTTGTTCCGGAACCACACTACGCGAAGGAACCCGTGTAATGGCTTGAGCGCTGGGCTCTCGCCTTACCGCACAGGCGACCGGCACGAACTGGAGGTCCTGATGGCCGACGATCAACCTTTCCTGTTCGCAGAAGGCAAGTCCGCCGGCGCGACGGCCGGGGAACAAGCCCCGCCCGTCGCCGCCCTGCCGGACGATCTCACCAGCAAAACGTCGCTGACCGCCGCCATCAGCAGCTTCTACGGTTACATGGTCCGGCAGGGATTCTCCGATAATACGATCAAGGCCTTTCAAGCCGACTTGCGCCTGTTCACGCATTATGCGGCCGGTAATCAACCGGTCGGCGAGGTCAGCCAGTCGGATCTGAACAGCTTCCTGACCTGGATGCGCGTCGAACGCGGCGTCCCGTGCAGCCCAAAGACCTTCGCGCGCCGCCTGACCACGCTCAAGGTGTTCTTTGGCTGGCTGGCCGACAGCGGCGCCATTCCCACCGACCCGGCCGCGCCCCTGGTCCACGAACACCCATCCACCCCGCTGCCCGATCTCGTGTACGACGAGCACATCAACGCGCTGCTCACCACCGCGCGTGACCTGCTCTGGGCCAGCAAGCCCGACGCGCGCCCCTACCTGCTGGTCACACTCGTGCTACAAACCGGCATCAAGAAGAGCGAGTGCGCCGGCATCAAGCTCGAACACATCGACCTTTCTAACCCGCAGGCGCCGGTGCTCTACGTACGCTACGCAGACCCGCGCCGCACCCTCAAGGAGCGCAAGCTCAACCTCGGCCCCGGTTTCGTTGCCGCCTACAAGCAGTACTTGCGCGAGTACAAACCGAAAGAGTACCTGTTCGAGTGCACGCCGCGCAACCTGGAGTATGTGCTGACCGACCTGGCCAGGTTGGCACGCGTTCCGGGTGGTGTGTCTTTCGAACAGCTGCGCTGGACGAGTGCGGTGCGCGATTTTCGCAAGGGGATGCCGGCCGAAACGCTGCGGCAGAAAATGGGGTTGTCCGAGATCAGTTGGCGGGAGACGCTGCCGAAAATCCAGCGCCTGGCGCGCCCGGCGCTGTAGAACGGCTACTTGCCGGAGCCGGCGCTTATTGGCAGCATGATCTGGTAGATGGCCGAATAGCGCTCGACGTTGGCGAGGTAAGCGCCGCTCCAGCCGCCGATGGCAAAGAGATCGTTACCCTTGGCCAACAGGCCCAGATTGCGCCACTGGCCGGTCACCGGAGACTCGATCTTCGACCAGGCACCGGTGCTCAAGTCGTACTGCTCGTTGAACGTGATCGGGGTGCGCCAACCGCCGCCGACCGCGAACAACCGGCCCGCGATCCCCACCAGGGCCAGCCCGCCGCGTCCCTGGTTCATCGTCGCCCGCACCGCCCAGGGACCGGCCGGCGTGCCCTCGCCACTTGGGTCATACGCCAGCAACGAATTCGACTCGGTTCGCCCATCAAAGCCTCCGGCCACGTAGATCTGCTGCCCGAGTGCGCAAGCGGCCAGGAAGGCGCGCGGCGCCGGCAGCCAGGCGCCCGTCTGCCACTTATCGCCGGTTGGGTCGTAAATATAGGTGGTCGCGACCTGGCGCGTTCCGTTCCAACCGCCGAACAGGTAGAGCCGCCCATTCAGAGACGCCAGCCCGTAGGCCGCGACAGGCGCAGGCAGGGGCGTCCGGCTTCGCCAGGTATCGCTGATCGGATCGTAGACCTCCAATACCGTGGTGGCCTCGCCATCGCCGATTGTGCCGCCCGGCACGTAAATGAGCCCGTCCACGACGGCACCAGAAACGTTCGCGACCCCCGTCGGCTTGTGCGCCCCTTCGAGCCAGTCGTTGGTCTGCGGATCGTAGACCATCACCTCATCGGTTATGCCGGCGGCCGTCTCCCCGCCGATGGCGTAGAACTTACCGCCTGAAGTGGCGACGGCTAAGCGGCTGCGCCCGTCAGTCAAAGGCGAGCGGGCCGTCCAACGCGCGACCTTGGCCCGCGGCCCGGGCCCCGCCTGGGGCCGCCCGGCGTCGCTCAAAGGCGTCAGGGCCAGCGCCTGGCTGCGGCTTTGCCACCAACCCGGGGCCCAGACCGCCATCAGGACCAGGAGTGCTGCCGCCACCAGGTAGATCCGCTGCCAGAGCCGGATCGGCTGATGCGGAAGCGGCAAAGGACGCGGTACGGGAGCAACCGCCGTGGCGGGTGCCTGCCCCGGCGTCTCCCCAGGCCGCGCCTCCGGGGCCACCGGCAAGGCACCGGGCACGGTCACCCAGCCGCGCCGGACCGCCTCCACCGTCGCCTCGGTACGCGATTGGACGCGGAGTTTCTCGTAGATATTGCGCAGGTGTACTTTGACCGTATTCGGGCTGATGAACAGGCCGCGCGCGATCTGCTGGTTACTCGCGCCCGTGGCCAGCAGATTCAGTACCTGGAGCTCGCGTTCGCTCAGGCACCCCGGCTCGTCCTGGATCGCCGCGATCCGATCTTCCATCAGAGGACGCTATCTCCTCAGGCCCAGCGGACGAGGGGCAGAGCAAAAGGGTTGGGCAAATCCGGCTGGTTGGGCCGCACGCGCACGCCGTAGACGAAACGCCCACTGTCGGGCAAGGATAGGTCCAGCGAATAGCGCGCTTGCCCGTCGGCGTCGGCAACCTGCAGCATCGGTACTACCTGGGCCGTCCTGAGGTCGCCGTCCTGCTGTTGGCCGTACACCAGCTCGACTGCCAGGTCGCTGGGGTTCAAAGTGCCGGGCTGGAGCGCCGCTTCCACCTTGATCGATCCCCCGACGTGGGTCTCCCCATTGGCCGGGCCGCTGGCCCACAGATGAATCTCGGGCCAGGCGCTCTTGACGCGCTCCTCCCAGTCGCTCAACGCGCGTGCCGCGGCATAATTCTCTGCGGCCAGATTCCGCCCCAGGGTTCCGGCCGGGATATAGTACTGGCCGACATATTCCTTCAACATGCGGTTCAAGCTGAATTGGGGCGCCACCGACGCGATCGCGTCGCGCATGAGCGTCAACCAGTCCAGCGGGATGCCGTGCTCGTCACGCGCGTAAAAGAGCGGCACGACCTCGGTCTCCAGCAGACGGTAGAGCGAGAGCGCGTCCGCCTCATCCTGGGCGGCCTCGTCCGAATACTTGCGTTCTTCGCCTATCGCCCAACCGTTGTGTCCGTTGAAACCTTCCACCCACCAGCCATCGAGCACGCTGACGTTGGGCACGCCGTTCAGACTGGCTTTCTGGCCGCTGGTGCCACTGGCTTCCAATGGTCGACGCGGGTTGTTCAGCCACACGTCGGAACCGGCGACCATGTAGCGCGCGATGTTGGTGTCGTAGTCTTCGACGAAAACGATGCGACCGACGAAACCTGGCTGCTGGCTCATCTGGTAGACGAACTGAATCAGAGATTTGCCCGGCTCGTCGGCAGGATGGGCCTTGCCGGCAAAGACGATCTGCACCGGGCGCTCGGGGTCATTCAGGATGCGCTTCAGCCGCTCCTGATCGCGGAAGATGAGGGTCGCCCGCTTGTAGGTCGCATAGCGCCTGGCAAAACCGATGGTGAGAACGTCAGGGTCGAACATCACGCCTGCGGCGTTGATCTCGGCCGGGTCCGCGCCGACCCGAGCCAGTTGATCAGCGCTGCGCTGACGAACCAGATCAACCAGGCGGCGCTTGGCATCGCAGTGCACCGACCACAGCTCCTGGTCGGGAATCTGGTAAACGCCTTGCCAGGTTGATGGCTCATCCAGCCGCTCGCGCCAGGCCGGCACAAGGTAGCGGTCATACAATTCCGCCATTCCGGCGTCCAGCCAACTGTCCGAATGGACGCCGTTAGTAATGTGCCCGATCGGGACCTCAGGCAGCGGCACGTCGGGATACAGGCTGTGCCACATCTCTCGGGCGACCACCCCATGCAGCCGGCTGACGCCATTGGCCCGTCCCGCCGTCCGCAGCGCCAACACGGTCATGCTGAACTGCGCTCCCCACGGATAGTCGAAACAGCCCAGGTTCCAGAACTGCTCCCAGCCAATGCCCATACGCGGCCAGAAGTCGCCGAAGAAGCGTTCGACGAGACTGGGCGGGAAAGCGTCATTCCCAGCCGGGACGGGGGTATGCGTCGTAAAGAGCGCGTCCGCGCGCGCTGCCCACAGGGCGGTCGCAAAATTCAAGCCGCTCTCTTGCACGAACTCCCGAATGCGTTCGAGCTGTAGGAAGGCCGCATGCCCCTCATTCATGTGCCAGACGGTCGGTCGGATGCCCAGAGCGCGCAGCACCCGTACGCCGGCGATGCCCAGCACGAACTCCTGCGAAACACGCAGTTCCTGGTTACCGCCGTACAGGCGTGCCGATAGCTCGCGATCGGCCGGCGCATTCCGTTCGACGTCGGTGTCCATCAGGTAGACCGGCACCCGCCCGACCTGGATGCGCCAGACCTTCGCGAAGATGGCACGCCCTGGCAGGGTGACGCTGACGATGATCTCCCTGCCGTCGGCGTCCAGCGCAGGCATGGCCGGCACATCCGCGAAATTCAGCTTCTCGTAGACCGCTTGCTGGTGTCCCTCGCTGTCGATGCGCTGCTGAAAGTAGCCCTGCGGGTACAGGAACCCGACGGCCACAAAGGGCAAGCCCAGGTCGCTGGCGGCCTTGCAATGATCGCCGGCCAGGATCCCCAGGCCGCCAGAATAGATGGGAAGCGATTCATGCAGCCCGAACTCGGCTGAGAAGTAGGCAATCTGTCGCGCACCAAGGTCCGGGTAGGTCCGGCTGTACCAGGTCTCGTCCGGGTGCATATAGGCGTCGAAAGCACTCATGACCGCCTGATAGCGAGCGACGTAAGCCGCGTCCCTGGCCACGCTATCCAGCTTCTGCTGACGGACACGGCGCAGCAAGAGAACGGGATTATGGTTTACCTCTTTCCAGAGGTCGGAGTCGATCTCCTCATACAGCGATTGTGCCTCGGGATGCCAGCTCCACCACAGGTTATATGCCAGTTCGACGATCCGCGTTATCCTGGGATCGGGTGTAGGATAGACCGCTAATTGACCTAGGACGTTCAAGATTACAGCTCCGCACACGAAATGCAAACGAAGAATCACGGTCGCAGGGTTCAATTGTAGGGGAAGATGGCAGGGATGTCCAGATTCCTGATGTGATAGAATGGCGGCATGTCCCGCTACCTGTTGTTCTACAAGCCCGATCGCGTCGTCTGCGCCTGGAGTGACGAGCGAGGACGGGCCACGCTGGCCCAGTACGTGCCGCTGCCGGGTCTGTTCGAAGCAGGCCGGTTGGACTACGGCAGCGAGGGCCTGCTGCTCTTAACCGACGACGGCGAGTTGGCGCACCGGCTTACGCACCCGCTGCATCGCCAGCCCAAGACGTACCTGGTCCTTGTGGAGGGCCGGCCGGACGAAGCGGCCCTGCAGGCATTGCGCCAGGGTGTGCCGGTCAATGGCGAGCTCAGCGCGCCGGCGCAGGCAGAACTGCTCGATCGAGAACCGGATCTTCCGCCGAGGTCGGTGCCCGTCCAAGGCCGGCAGGGCTCTCCCACCGCCTGGCTTCGGCTGGTGCTGCGAGAAGGTCGCAAGCGTGAGATCCGCCACATGACGGCGGCCACGGGCCACCCCACGCTGCGCCTGGTGCGCGTCGCGATCGGTCCTCTGACGGTTGGCGAGCTGCGGCCCGGGCAGTGGCGGGACCTGACGCCGTCGGAGTATCAGGCGCTGCGACACACGCTCGGTCTCGGCCCGGCGCGCTAGGGGTTCGCCGCCGACGGCGGCGACAGCGGGCCGCGGCAGAGCCTTCGCATGAGGGGTGCTGATTGCCGGCAGCCCGATCACCCGCTGGATGGCCGGGCACGGCAGTGATTGGGGGGAACCGGCTCTCTCCACTCCATATCTGCTCCACGGAGAGTCGTGGAGCAGATATGCCCGATTCACTCTCTCTACTCCATTTTGTCTCTACGTGGAGTCATAGACCGAGACTCTACTCTCTCTACTCTCCCCCCCTTTAAGGGGGAGAGTAGAGAGAGTGAAATAGAGAGAGTGCCAGACCAGAAATGGGCCGGAGATGCAGGGAAATGAGCGGACCAGCATCGACAGACGGGCCCTGGCAAGGGCGATGGATCTGTCCGAGCTGGCGGTCTGCTGCGTGTCGGCCGCGCGCCGGCCGAGGGGCAAGCCGGAAGGTGGGCGCCATGCACTTACGGCAGCACGTCCGTGAAGACGCGCTCCCAGTTGCGCCAGCACACCTTCTCGATCTGGCCCGCGCTCAGGCCGGCTTGCTCCAGCACCTGCGGGATCAACGGGTAACTCTCGATGCCGGTCATCTGCGCAGGCATCGCCTCGATGCCGTCCAGGTCGCCGCCCAGGCCGACGCAATCCTCGCCGCCGACCTGGATGGCATGCTGCACGTGGCGCGCTATCCACGAGATATCCGGCGCCGCGATCCGCGCGAGCTTTTCCTGCATCGCAGCCCGCAAGCGCTTTTGTTCCTCAGGATCGCCGGTCGCCCGGATTGCCTCCCGCCCTGCCCGCTCGATGGGCGCCCCCTCGGCCATGTAGTCGGGCGAGAGAAAGTCGGCGGAGAGGTTGATTCCCATCACGCCGCCGCGTTCGGCCAGCGCACGGATCATCTCGTCGTTGATGTTGCGTGGGTGGGGACAGACTGCCCGGCAGTTCGAGTGGCTGGCGATGAACGGCCCGGATACCAGGTCACGCACCTGCCAGAAGGCGACGTCCGAAAGATGCGAAACGTCGACCATCACCCGGCGGGCCTGGCAAAGCTCGACCAGGCGGGCGCCCTCGGCAGTCAGCGGCCCGTTGTCCCCGAACACGGTGCCGGAGAATGCGTTGTCGGACCAGGCCGGGATCACGTTGCGCACCCCCGCGTCGATGAAACGCTCAACACCCTCGGCGCGTTCGCCGGCGCAGTCCGCACCCTCCAGGCCGAGCATGCCGTAGAAGCTGCCGCCATTGCAGGCGGCGCGCACGTCTGCCGCATCCAGCGCAAGTCGCATGCGGCCCCCAGAGTTCTCGGCCCAGGCATGAATGGCCGCGATCGCTTGATCGGCATAAGCCGGCAGGTCCCTGCCCGGCATGTGGCTCTGCGACGTAAACACCGCGAAGAGCTGCAGACAACTGCCCGCCGCTTCGAGCCGGGGCAAGTCGACATGCGTCCGCCCGCCTCCGGCGACAAAATCGAGCTCCCCGTCGACGGCGTGCATGACGGTGTCACAGTGGGTGTCAAAGAAACGCATTCGATAGCCTCCAGTTATCCGCTGAGGGTGGACGAAGAAACCCGGCATCGCGCCCCCGCCGGCCAGTGCTTCACCTGAGCCGCACGCCGATGCCGGCCCGCTCGGGCACGTGAACGCAGGCCGCCTCATCGTATTGCAGGCCGTCGAACGGGTCGTTGCTGACCAAGAGCGGTGCATCCAGGTCAAGCCAGTCGGCCAGTCCGGCCAGGTGGGCCATCGCCGTGGTGCCGAGCGACGTCTCGATCATGCAGCCAAGCATCACGCGCAGGCCCAGGGCGCGTGCGCGGCGCAACATGGCCAGGGCGGGCGCCAGGCCACCTACCTTCATCAGCTTCAGATTGACCCCACAGACGCCGGCCGCCGCCAGTCGTTCCAGGTCATTCGGGCCTTGCAGCGATTCGTCGGCGACGACGGGGAGGTGCGTGTGCGACTGCACATAGCCCATTCCTTCGACGTCATCCTTGGCCACCGGTTGCTCGATCATCTCGAGGTTGAAACGCTCCAGGCCGCGCAGCCTTCGCAGCGCCTCCTCACCCGTCCAGCCGCTGTTGGCGTCCACCCGCAGGCGCGCATCCGGCCGGGCAGCGCGCACGGCGGCCAGGCGAGCCTCGTCGTCGTCGCTGCCCAGCTTGATCTTGAGCACCGGGTAGCGTCGGGCGTCGCGCGCCAGACGGGCCATCTCCTCCGGCTCGGCGATCGCGATCGTGAAGGATGTCGGCAGGGCGGGCGGAGCGGGCAGTCCCAGCAAGCGATAGAGCGGCAAGCCCTGGCGGCGCGCCAACCGATCATGCAGGGCAAGGTCGAGCGCGCTGCGGGCCGGAGCGGGCCCGTCCGTCCCGACCCAGGCCGCGATGCCGTCCAGGTCAGCCGGGAACGGATCGCTGCGTTGGGCGGTCGCCTCCCAGAAAGCGCACATCTCGGCTTCGGGGACGTGATAGTAGGAAGGGATCGTCCCCTCGCCCCACCCCGCATCGCCGGCCGTGCCCGGGTCGCCGGGAGACGATCTGGGGCCCGGCTGAGGCGGGACACCCGCCTCGTGCAAGCGCAGCCAAAAGGCACGCCGGGTCTCGCTGACCCCGTAGGAAAGGCGGAACGGGTTGCGTAGTTGTAAGGTGATCGCTTCGTAGCTGAGGCAAGCTGCCGGCATTGGAACCCCGTTCTAAGCGCAGGATGGCATTCGTTCCCTGCTCGGGAGGATACCACAAGAGAAACGGCCGGCTCAAATCCTGACGGGTACAAGCACGGCCTGAGTGTCCCGAGTCTCAGCCTCCCATTGACAATCGCACCTGCAACTGTGGTAAGATTCTGGCGCTTGGGCGTTCTCGAGCCAGCGAAGCACACCGCCAGGCAACCTGCGAGGGAGACACGAGGGGGGTTTCGTGGGTCTGAAAGACAAGACGCTGTATATGATCGGCAACGCGCACATCGACCCGGTCTGGTTGTGGCGTTGGGATGAGGGCTTCCAGGAAGTGAAGGCAACCTTCCGGTCGGCACTCGACCGGATGAGCGAGTTTGACGACTTTGTTTTCACCGCCGGCTCGGCGGCGCTCTACGAGTGGGTAGAACACAGCGACCCGGAGTTGTTCGCCGAGATCCGGCAGCGCGTGGCCGAGGGGCGCTGGCAAATCATCGGCGGCTGGTGGATGGAGCCGGACTGCAACGTCCCCGGCGGCGAGTCGTTCGTGCGCCAGGGATTGTACGGGCAGCACTACTTCAAGGAGAAGTTCGGCCTGACCGCCCGGATCGGCTACAACCCCGACAGCTTTGGCCATAACGGCAGCCTGCCTCAGATCCTCAAAAAGAGCGGGCTGGACAGCTACATCTTCATGCGCCCCGGGCCGCACGAGAGGGGGCTGCCGTCGCACCTCTTTTGGTGGGAAGCGAATGACGGGTCGCGCGTGCTGGCTTTCAGGATCCACTACGCCTACTGCGCCTGGCCGGCGGATATCTCGCAGCACGTTCTGGCCTGCGCCGATGCGGTCAGAGCTCCCTTCGATTCAACCCTCTGCTTCTATGGCGTCGGAAACCATGGGGGCGGACCGACCGTCGCCAACCTCGAGTGCATCCGCCGGATGGACGCCGATCCCGAGTTTCCCCACCTGGTGCTCAGTGGCGCTGGGAAGCTGCTCGATCCTGCGGCCGCGCAGGGCTGGCCGCTGCCCGTGGTGCACGACGAGCTCCAGCACCATGCCAGCGGCTGCTACAGCGCACACTCGGGCGTTAAGCGCTGGAACCGGCAGGCCGAGAACCTGCTGCTGGCGGCCGAGAAGTGGTCGGCCATCGCGCAACGCCTGACCGGCCAGCCTTATCCGACTGACCTGGACCGCGCCTGGAAGGACATCCTCTTTAACCAGTTCCACGACGTTCTGGCCGGCAGCGCCATCGAGGCCGCCTACGACGACGCCCGTGATCTCTATGGAGAGGCGCAGGCCATCGGCGGACGTGCGCTCAACTATGCGCTCCAGGCAATCGCCTGGAACGTGCGCGTCGAGGCGCAGGAAGGGACGGCGCCGATCGTCGTCTTCAACCCGCACGCCTGGCCGGTTAAAACCAACGTCGAGCTGGAACACGGCGAGTTGCACGACGGCGACGAACTGCGGGACGAAGGCGGCGGGCCGATCGCCCTGCAGGCCGTCCAGTCCTCGGCAACCGCCAACGGCCGCTCGCGCCTCAGCTTCCTGGCCGAACTACCACCGCTCGGCTATCGCACCTATCGGCTCGTGCACGGCACCCCTGCCGCAGCGGCACCCGCTGCCGCCGCCAGCCGGACGCCCGGGGCGGCGACGGCGGAGCGCGCGCCGGCGGTGCTGGAGAACGGGCGTTTCCGCCTGGCGATCGATCCGCTGACCGGCTATATCACCAGCCTGCGCGACAAGCAGGCCGGTTGCGAGGTGTTCACGAGTGAGGCCGCCGTCCCGCTGGTCATGGACGACCCATCAGATACCTGGAGCCACAACGTCTTCAAGTTTGACAAGGTGTGCGGCGCTTTCCGGGCCAGCCGCGTCCAACTTGTCGCCTGCGGACCGGTCAAATCGGTGCTGCGTGTGACGAGCGAATACGAGGCCTCCCGCCTGGTGCAGGATTTCACCCTCTACGAGGACCTGGCGCAGATCGACGTCCACGTGATGGTGGACTGGCACGAGCACTTCAAGCTGCTCAAGCTGCGCTTCCCGGCCCACCTCCACAGCATGAAGGCCACCTACGAGATCCCCTACGGTCACATCCAGCGTTTCGCGAGCGGCAATGAAGAACCGGGCCAGGGCTGGGTGGACCTGTCGGGGATCTCGCGTGACACGGGTAATCTCTACGGGGTAAGCATCCTGAACGACGGCAAGTACAGCTTCGACGTCAACATCCGCGACATCGGCTTGACGGTCCTGCGCAGCCCGGTCTACGCCAATCATATGCCGGCGCTGCCGGTGCCCGGCGAGGAATATGCCTATCTCGACCAGGGGATCCAGCGCTTCACCTACAGCATGCTTCCGCACACCGGCAGTTGGGAGGAGGCGGGCACGGTCCGCCGCGCAGCCGAGCTGAACCAGCGGCCGCTGGCGCTGCCGGGCAGCATGCGGCCCGCCGGCAGATTACCGCTGACGGCGTCCTTCGTCAGCGTCGACCGCGAGAACGTGGACGTCTCCGTGCTGAAGCAGGCGGAAGACAACGACGATCTGATCCTGCGCGCTTACGAGACCGCCGGCATGGCGGGACGGGCCACTCTCTGTCTCGGCGGCCCGTTGGGCGACCGGATCGTCGGGCTCGATTTCGGCGCCTGCGAGATCAAAACGCTGCGCATCCCGCGCGACCTCGCCCGACCGGTCGAGGAGAACAATCTTCTCGAGTGGCAGGCATGACTATCCGAAGGCCAGTCAGTGCACACTACCTGCAGGCCAGCCCAAGGGGAGGTCCGGCACATCTAGTCGGTACCGGCGAGAGCCGGGCGACCGCGACCGGGTGAAAGGACGTAACCGGAGCGCGATCGCCGTCTGCGGCTTCACGGGCTGGAATACTCCAGTCGGCGTCTTTTCGTAATAGCATGGCAAGGAGCAGCGGTACAACATGGCAATCGAGTTTCCGTCAGAGTTCCTGTGGGGCGCCGCGACCTCATCCTACCAGATCGAAGGCGCCTGGAACGAGGATGCCAAGAGTGAGAGCAACTGGGACCGCTTCAGCCACACGCCCGGCCACATCCAGGACAACAGCAGCGGTGACGTAGCCGACGATCACTACCACCGCTGGCGGGAGGATGTGGCGCTGATGGCCCAGCTCGGCCTGAAGGCCTACCGTTTCTCAATCGCCTGGCCGCGCGTTCTGCCCGCCGGCTGGGGCAAGGTGAACCCGAACGGCCTGGGCTTCTACGGCCATCTGGTCGACGAGTTGTTGGCCCATGGCATCCAGCCATTCGTCACGCTCTATCACTGGGACCATCCCCAGGCGCTGGAGGACCGGGGCGGCTGGACGGCGCGCAGCATGGCGGAAGCCTTCGCCGAGTATACCGAGGCGGTGGTGCGCCGGCTGGGTGATCGGGTGAAGCTGTGGACCACGCTGAACGAGCCCTGGGTCAGCGCCTTTCTGGGCTACGAGCAGGGCGTGCATGCGCCCGGACACCACGATCGGGACGAAGCCCTGGTGGCCAGTCACCACCTGTTACTGGCGCACGGTTGGGCCGTGCCGATCATCCGCCGGGACAGCCCTGGTGCGCAGGTGGGCATCGTCCTGAACCTGTCCCCGATGGTGCCCGCCTCGTCGAGCCAGGCCGATGAGCAGGCGGCCGAGCTGGCCGACGCCGGCCTCAACCGCATGTTCGCCGATCCACTGAGCGGTCGCGGCTACCCGGACGAGCTGCAGGAGCGCCGCCCGCTGCCCGCCGGACTGGTGCAGCCGGGAGACATGCAGGTCATCCAGGCGCCGCTCGATTTCCTCGGAGTCAACTACTACACTCGCAACGTCGTGCGCAGCCGTGAACTGCCCGATGAGCGCAACCGGCCGCTCGAGGTCTTCCCGCGCGAGGAACGCACTCAGATGGGCTGGGAGGTCTACCCCGAAGGGTTGTACGATCTGCTCACCCGCCTCAAGCGCGACTATGAGTTCCCTGCCTACTATGTCGCTGAGAACGGGGCCGCCTTTGCCGACCGGGTGGCGGCGGACGGCAGCGTGGACGACCCTCGGCGCCTGGCGTATCTGAAGGCGCACCTCGAGCAGGCCGCGCGGGCCATTGCCGCGGGCGTGCCGCTACGCGGCTACTTCGTCTGGTCGCTCTTGGACAACTTCGAGTGGGCGCAGGGGTATACCAAGCGCTTTGGGATCGTTTACGTGGACTATGCGACCCAGCAACGCATCCCAAAGAGCAGCGCGCGCTGGTTCCAAAGCGTGATCGCGGAGAACGCGATCACGGGGTGAACAGCCAGGCAGGCGCGTCAGCCAAAGTAGGCTCGTTCCAGCTCGCGCAAGTCCTTGAAGACCCAATCCGGCGGCGGCTGCATGCTGGCGAAGGATTCGGCAGTGCCCACTCCGGTGAGCACGCCGATCGTGCGCAGGCCCGCCCGCTGGCCGCCCACGATATCCGTCTCCGGCCGGTCTCCGACTGCAGCCGCCTCCTCTGCCGAGACGCCCAGGCGCGGCAGGGCGTCCAGATAGATGGCCGGCGCGGGCTTGCCGAAGACGCGCGGCTCGCGGTCGGTCGCCGCGACAAGCGCGGCCACCAATGAGCCGGCGCCGGGCACCAGTCCAAGTGGCGTCGGCAAGGTGCGGTCTGTGTTCGTGGCCACGAACGGCACGCCGCGGCGAATGGCCAGCCCGGCCTCCTGCAGCTTGGCGTACGTCAGCCGGCGGTCCATGCCAACCACCACCGCGTCCGCCTGCCGATGGTCCTCGACCAGGCGGAAGCCGGCGCCGGCCAGGGCCTGGTAGATGCCCTCTTCGCCCAGCAGCAGCACCCGCGCGCCCGGCATCTCGCCGGCCAGTATCGTCGCGGTGACTTCAGCCGAGGTCAGGACTTCCTCGGCCCGGCAAGGGATGCCCAGGCGGTTCATTCGCTCGGCGACTTTGTCTGGCGGGGTGGTCGAGTTATTGGTCAGGAAGAGAAAGGGCACGCCGGCCGCGCGCAGGGCCGCGATGAAGCCTGCCGCGCCGGGGAGCGCGGCCTCGCCGCGATAGATGACGCCGTCCATGTCCAGCACGAAGGCGCCTAGCGCGCGCAGGCTGCGCGCGTCACCCTCCCGCTTGCCGGCGCCCGCGGGAGCAGAGGCCTGCGCGCCGTCAGTCATCGGCGTCGGCTTCGCTGATATCCTGCTCCACATCCACGGCAGCCGTCGCCACGGCCCAACTTACCACGCCCCAGCTACCGCCGGAGATCAAGAGTGCCAGGAAGACGGAGAGCGGGTTGAGCGGCACGTTGCCGCGGACAATGCCGACGACGGCCAGCGCGATCCCGAGGGCCGCGCAGACCATGCCTATGCGCAGTGGCAGGCCGCGCCGGGCAAACCAGGAGCGCGCTTTGGGCGCGCTAGCTTGAGCAGTTGATTCGTTCAAGAGGGCAGCCTCACTTCGCCGGCACCTCCGCCGGCCTGATATCCTTGACGTTCAGTTGCAGACGCCGCGTGCCGTTGAACTCGTTGCACTCCAGAGTATAAGCCAGGTCGATCCTGCGCGGCAAGCGGCCGTACCAATCTCCGCGCCGGAAGGCGATCGCATCCCAGTCTTGCCCGCTGCCCGGTCCGACGGCGTGCGGGTCGCGCACGCTGAGCTTCAGGTGCTGGCCTTCCGTACCTACCGGCGACTGCGAGGTGACTTCCAGGCCCAGGCTGGCGAGCACCGGCTGCGGGTTAGCGCTGCCGCAAGGCTCGAGCTGCGCGAGCAGCTCCTGAATCGCCCAATCCAGCTCTCCCAGCCCGACGACCCTATCAATATCCAGCACCGGTCGCAGGTCCAGGCCGGCCAGTTGGGCCTCGGCCAACAACTCCAGGCGCTCGCGCAGGGCCGGCAAACGGTCATTAGCGACGGTGAAACCCGCCGCCGCGGCGTGCCCGCCGTGGCGCAGCAACAAGTCCCGGCACTCGTCCAGCGCAGCGGTTATGTCGAACTCCGGGATACTGCGGGCCGAGCCGCGTGTGCTCTCGCCGTCGGCCCGCGCCACCAGCGAGGGCCGGTAGTACTCTTCGGCCAGGCGGCCCGCCACCAGCCCCACCACGCCATGCTCGAACTGGGCGTCGTCGATCAGGTAAAGGTAACGCCGGGCAGGCTCTGCTTCGATGCGCTGCCTGGCCACGGCCACGAAGCGTTGAGTCAGCGCCTGCCGCTCACGGTTCAACTGGCCCAACTGGCCGGCGGTCTGTCGTGCCGCAATCGCATCCGGCGCGGTGAGCAACCGGTAAGCGATGCCCGCCGACGCCAGCCGTCCGGCCGCGTTCAAGCGCGGTCCGAGCACGAAGGCGATCGTGGTGGCGTCCACCCGCCCAGGTGACAGCCGGGCCTCGTCGAGCATCGCCAGGACGCCAGGCCGCCGCGCTCGATTGATTTCGACCAGGCCGCGCTGCACCAGCGACCGGTTCTCGCCGAGGAGCGCGGCAACGTCGGCCACCGTGCCCAGCGCCACCAAGTCCAGCAGGTCGCCCTCGGTCAGGCTGAGCGGGCTTGCGGCCACGGGGTCGTCGCGCTCGGCCCGGAACAGAGCCTGGGCAAGTTTGAAGGCCAGTCCCACGCCGGCCAGTTCCTTGAACGGATAGCCGTCGCCCGCTTGCTTGGGATTGATGACCGCCAGCGCTGCCGGCAGCTGCTGGTCGCGTCCGGGACCGTGCCCGATAGAATGATGATCGGTGACGATGACGTCCATCCCCAGGGCCTGGGCGTAGGTCACCTCCTCGAGCGAGCGCACGCCGCAATCGACCGTGATCACCAGCCGTGCGCCCCAGGCCGCGACCTTGTCCATCGCGCCGAAGTTCAGACCGTAGCCCTCGTCCACCCTATGTGGGATGTAGGGCGTCACGCGCAGGCCCAGCGCCCGCAGGGCCTGGACGAGCAAGACCGTCGACGTCACCCCGTCGGCGTCAAAATCGCCATAGACCGCGACCGGCTCGTCCTCCCGCACGGCATGCCGGATACGCTCGACGGCTACGGCCATCCCGCTCAGGCGCAGCGGATCGTCCAGCCGCACGCGACCGGTGAGAAAGGCGTCCACGTCGCCCGCATCGGTCACGCCACGATTGTAGAGGATCTGCACAAGGAGCGGATGCAGGTTGGGGAAATGAGCGCACAAGTCAGGCGAAACGAGCGGCCTGACATTCCAGCGCTTGAGCGTCGGCGACATAAACCCTCGGTCAAATGAGCACATTTCCGGACCGGCGGCCAGAACCCTCGCCCTCGGGCAGCCTGTCCGGCCGGCGATCTCCTGCCATTATAGCCTCAGCAGCCGGAAACTGCAACGCTCCCGAGCCAGCGGAGAGCGACAATGTCGATGCGCGGATGGCGCCGGCTCCTCAGCGCGGCAATCGGGCTGCGTGCGGCCTCAGCCTGCCAGCGCGGAACGGGAGGAGGACAAACGAGGAGTCCGCGGCCGCCACCGGGGCCGGTATGCAGAGAGCACGGGGCGCAGGAGGCCGGTCGCAAGGCCCTGAGCCCGGACGCCGCAGCATGCCCCGTCACCCTGGCAGGCGACGGAGCATGCTGCGTGCGGCGAGTGCGTTTTCCCGCTGCCGCCGGCCGAGAAGCCCGACCGAAGGGCGGCTGATGCTCCGCCAGAATGGGCAGCCCGAGCTCTTCAGCCGCTCACTGGCCGTACCCACCCGCCGTCCCAGGAGTTGCAAGCGGCGCGGCGGTCGCAGCCGGCGCGGCAGTCGCCGCCGGCTTGCCGGCGGTGATGGCCTCACCCTTGGGCGAAACGACAAACCAGACGTTGCCGACCCACTGGCCGCTGGTGTCGCCCGGCTTCTGGTCCTGGAACCAGTAGTAGAGCGGCGAGCCGTTGTAGGTGGCCTGCACGGTGCTATCCTTACGGGTGGTAGTGCCCAGAAGCGAGGCGTCGATCCCGTCGCCGGCCACCGGCGCGCCATTGGTGTACAGAGGCGGCCAGGCGACAGCGCATTGGTCGTAACAATTGCTGGTGTTGGGGACATCTTTGGTGAACAGATACAAGGTCATGCCCTTGTCGTCCACCAGGAACTGCCCCAGTTCAGCAGTCTGCGAGATCATCAGCGCAGCGGGACCGGCCGGCGTCGCCTGAGGTGTGACGGCCGCGGTTGCCGGCGCGCTGCTCGTGCCTGCGGCCTGCGGCGTGTTCGTGCCCGCGGCACTGGCCCCTGTCATGCCGCTGCCGCGCGGCGAGACGACAAACCAGACGCCTCCCACCCCCTGTCCATTGATGTCGCCGGCCTTCTGATCCTTGGCAAAATGATACAGGGGATTGCCGTTATAGGTCACCTGTGTCTTGCCGTCGGTACGCGTGGTCGTGCCCAACAGGGAAGCGGTGATCCCAGTGCCGGCCACCGGCGTGCCGTCCGTCAGGAGCGGAGGCCAAGCCGCTGCACACTGATCATAGCAGTTGCTCGTGTTGGGTGTGTCTTTCGTGTAGAGGTAGAGGGTCATGCCCTGATCGTCCACCAGGAATCGTCCGAAGCCAGACTTCTCGGCGAGATTCACCAGCGCGCCCCCACTTGACATTGTGGCGGCCGCCGCGGCTTCCGGCGTCGTGCCGCTGGCCGTCATCGCCTGCGCAGCGGTGGGTTCGGCGGTCGGGGCCGCCATGGACTCTGCGGTCGCTGCCGCAGGCTGCGCCACTTGGGCACCCCCCGGCTGGGCAGGCGGAGCCGCCGCGCCAGGAGCACACCCTGCGGCTGCCAAAGCCAGAAACAGCACGCTCAGGAACGCAGCAAACACCTTGCGCCTCACGGCGCGATCCAAGCATACCTGCGCAATTCGCCCCTGCATCGCTCTGACCTCCCTTCCTGGATTGTCTGCCACGATCGCCAGACTGTCTCTACACTCTACCGCAAGAGGCATTGCCGTGAAACGGACAATGGTCGCCTGGGTCTTGGGACTTTGGTCCCAGGGACCTGGGACCAAAGTCCCACCAGGCCCGGCGTGCCCAGTCTTGTTCCGGGCGGCGGCGTAGGGATCCTAGCCCCGCCGCAGTGACTCGATCTTCAGGTCCCGCGGTCAGGCAGAAGGTCAGCGCGCCAAGATGCCGGACGCCGATCGCCGGGGAGGATTCGTGCCGCGAAGCACGACCCGTAGGCCCGTCAGAGGCCTGGGGGGGCTGGCGTGAAGCCCGGCGGCTGCGGTGAAAAGCGGTCGCGTGCGGCCGGGCAAAGCTGTATGCCCGGACTCTGAGCGCGGAGGGGGCGCTGCGCGGAAGGCTCGCATCTGAGCGAGGAGCAACCCTGATCAGTGGACGTGGCAGGCCCTGGCCTGGACGGTCGCCCGGCTAAGCCTGCCGTCTGGTCCAGAACCAGGCGAGCAATGCTCCCAGGACGGCGACGATGGCCAGGAGCAGGAGCGCGAAGGTGTCCCAGCTGCGCGCTTCCGGCGAGCCGGCGAACGGCAAGAATCCGATAGTCAAGTTGATGAGCCGGAGTTGTGACAAGAGACTCAGCAGGGCAAGGGATGAATACACGCAATCACCTGAAGTGGGGGAATCCTCAAGACCAGGTGGCCGAATGAGGTGGCAAATCCTAACACGACTCTGGCCGCTAGCCAATTCGAGGCCGGTGCCTGCCTGGCCGGCCAATATCCGCCCCCCCGCTCGCTCGATCCGCTCCACACAACCGCCTGCCCTTCGGAAAGCCCATCACAGCCACTCTCGCCGCCAAGTCGTACTATTGCCCAGGATTCGAGATTCATTGCGAAGGATAGAAGGATAGGCAATGGCGCATTCGGAGGATATCAAGGAGCAGGCTGACCGCGCGAAGCGCGCCGTGGCCCTGAGTTCGGTGTTCGCCTCGATCTTCTTGACCGTTATTAAGCTGGTGGTCGGGCTGGCGACGGGCAGTCTCGGCATCCTGGCGGACGCCGCGCACTCGGGGCTCGACCTTGTCGCCGCTCTGGTCACCCTGTTGGCCGTGCGCGTCTCCGGCCGGCCGGCTGACCTCGAGCACAACTACGGACACGGGAAGATCGAGAACCTCTCTGCGCTGTCTGAGACATTCCTGCTGCTTGGCACATGTGCCTGGATCGTATACGAGGCGGTGCGCCGGCTGCTTGGGAGCAGCGCGCAGGTCGACGTCAGCGTTTGGGCCTTCATCACCATGGGGCTGGCGATCGCGATCGACGTCGTTCGCTCGCGCGCGCTGATCAACGCTGCCCATAAGTATCACAGCCAGGCGCTGGAGGCCGATGCCCTGAACTTCACCACAGACTTGTGGTCTTCGTCCGCCGTCATCGCCGGCCTGGTCCTGGTGCTGGTTGGGCAGCGGTTGGACATTCCCAGGCTGGCCAATGCCGACGCCGTGGCCGCGCTGGTTGTCGCCGGCATCGTCGCCCAGGTGAGCGTGCGGCTCGGGCAGCGGACCGTGAACGACCTGATGGATGCGGTGCCGCCGGGGCTGCGTGAGCGGGTGACGATCGCGGCGCAGGTCCCGGGGGTACTGGACGTCAACCGCGTGCGCGTGAGGCGCAGCGGTGCCGAGACGTTCGCCGACGTGACTCTGGCCGTGCCACGCGCCGCGACCTTCGAGGAAGCCGACGCCCTCGCGGGCAGGGCCGAGGAAGCGATTCGCGCCGCGGTGCCGGGTGCCGACGTCGTGGTGCATGCCGACCCGCTGCGTGACCAGAACGAGGATGCCGTCTCGACCGTACGCCTGCTGGCAGCCCGGCGTCAATTGGGGGCTCACAACATCCGCGTTACCCGGCAGGAGGCACAGCGCTCGCTGGAACTGGATCTCGAGGTAAATAGCGATCTCAGGCTCGGAGAAGCCGACGCCCAGGTGGAGGCGTTCGAGGCTGCTCTCAGGCAGGCGCTGCCCGGCATCGACCGCGTGGCGATACACGTCGAGCCGGCTGAGAACGAAGTTGTTGTGGGGCATGCGTCGCCAGAAGACGAGCAGCGCGTGTGGCAGGTCCTACACCGCCTGGCGCTGGAGACCGCGGTCGACTGCCGGCCGCGCAAGGTAGAGATCAGCCGCCAGGATGAAGGCTTGGACCTCTCCTTTGAGTGCCGGCTGGATCCAGACGTGCCGCTCACACAGGCCCACGTGCTGGCCGAGCAGGTCGAGCGCTTCCTCCGAGACAACTTGCCTGACCTCGGTCGCGTCGTCATCCACCTCGAGCCTACGAAGCCAGCCGGACATACTCGACAGAACCCGACGCAGCCCTCGTGATCGGCTATCTTGATCTTCAGATCCCGGACGCGCAGACCCCTCCGAGACGGAGGGATCTGCAAATGGGTGTGCCGCCTATCGTGCGGCCGGGCCATAGCAGCCGCAGGAGATTACTGGCCCCAACTCTGCCGCTTCACGAAGTCGGTGAGGAAGGGGATCGTCACGTACTTGCCGTTGTAAGCCTGCACGCCCCAGTAAATCAGGGCCACCCAGCAGACAATGGCGGCGATACCGCCCAGGCAGCCAAAAGAGATGGCCCCGAGCACGGCGATCAACACCCAGGCAACCACCCCCGCAGCCAGCGCCTGCATGGTGTGGGCCTTCAAGAAGGGCCTGTCCTTCTTGTCTTCCATTAGCATGACGACGATCGGGACCACAGGAGTAAGGACGTAATCTAGCAATGCCCAGAGCTTATCGTCGCTGGTGATCTCCTCTGCAGGTGGGATCGTGCCGGGCCCGGCGGGTTCGGAAGGACTTGTCATGTGAACCTCCACGAGAAGCGAGCTGCTGAGAAAAGCGGAAATTTGCGCTTTATTGGGGCGCTGATTGTGATCGGTATTATAGGCGAGCCGGACGCCGCCTGTCAATAGATGGATCGGCAGATCTGCGGAATCCGCGCCGTTTGGCTGCCCTGAGCGCATATGTTAGTATTGTTGGCAAGTCGGTTGATCTATCTCTCGCCGATCAGTCAGGCGCTCTGCCAGAGGAGGCTCCGTGACGCGTGTCGTTTTCATGGGTACGCCCGAGTTTGCCGTCCCGTCGCTGTCCGCCCTGCTGGGCGGCGACTACGAGGTGGCCGGGGTGCTGACCCGCGCCGATCAGCCGGTTGGGCGGGGGCAGCACGTCGAGGAATCGCCGGTCAAGAAACTGGCCCGGGCCAGCGGCGTGCCTGTGCTGCAGCCACTCAGCGTGCGTGACGAGCAATCCCAGGCCGCCTTGGCCGCCCTGCAGCCGGACCTGATCGTCGTCGCGGCCTATGGGCTGCTGCTCCCACCGGCCGTGCTCGACCTCCCTCGCTTCGGCTGTCTGAACGTACACGGCTCGTTACTTCCGCGCCACCGCGGCGCAGCCCCGATCGCCGCCGCGATCCTGGCGGGCGACAAGCAGACCGGCGTCAGCTTGATGCGCATGGACCCCGGCCTGGACACGGGCCCGGTGCTGGACCGAGCCACGCTGACCATCGCGCCCGATGACACGACCGGCACGCTGACGCAGAAACTGGCCGCACTCGGCGCCGAACTCCTATTGAGCACCTTGCCCCGTTGGTTGGCCGGGGCCATCGTTCCGCTAGCGCAGCCGGACGAGGGCGTCACGTACGCCCCAAGGATGACCAAGGAAGCCGGCGAGATCGACTGGAACGCGCCCGCAGTCGCGATTGAGCGGGCCGTGCGTGCTTATCAGCCGTGGCCGTCTGCTTTCACGTCCTGGCGAGGCCAGCGACTGAAGATCTGTCGTGCGCGGGTCGGCCAGGCTCGTCCCGAGACGGCCGTGTCCGGCCAGGTGATCGGCGAGCCGCATCAGGCCGGCGTAGTCACGGGCGACGGCGTGCTCTGGCTCGAAGAGCTCCAGTTGGCCGGCAAGCGGGTCCTGCCTATCGTCACCTTCCTCCGAGGCGCGCCGGGCTTCGTCGGCAGCAAGCTGCCCTCCTGACCCGCGCCCGTCTCGCCAGGCAGCGGCGCAAATCGCTATAACCGTGCCCTGGATGCCCCGCGAAGGGCGTCGCTCTCCCCGCGGCTATTTGCCAAAAAAACTACCCTTGAGTATACTCCTGATCGACGGGGCGTAGCGCAGCCAGGTAGCGCACTTGAATGGGGTTCAAGTGGTCGGAGGTTCAAATCCTCTCGCCCCGACTGCAGGAGGGGGGGTGGCGTTATGATGTCCACCCCTCCCCTTTTGTCGGAGTCCCATGTGCTTTCGAGGTGGGCTCGACGTCGGAGCGCACCATGAGCGAGTTGCCTACGGTCTACTCCGGGCTGGCGGGCCCGGACCTGGAGTTACTGCGGCGGATCGGGCAGGGGATGCCGATCACGGCTGACTTGAGCCGCTCCGACATCCTGCTCCTCTTTCCCCGCAGCGCGGTGCGTGTCATCGTCGCCGAGCAAGCGCAGCCGCATTCCATCGCATCGCTGTACGACGACCGGTTGATCGGCCGAGTGTTGACGTCCAATGAGGTGCCGGCGGTCTTCGAAGCCTGGCGCGGCAGGCGTCACGTGCGCACCCAGCACCAGATGCTCCCGTCCCGGGCGCCGGTGATGCAGGATGTCTACCCAATCTACGGGGCCAAGGGCGAGATCGTCGCCTTGATGAGCTTCGAGATCAGCCTGATCCAGCTCGAACGGCACCACAGCCGGCACCGTTCATTCCGCCAGGCGATTGAGTTGTTGAAGTCGATGTGCATGCGCGGCGAATTGGCCGCCGCGGCCGCCCTCTCGCCGTTCAGCGAGTGGGACGGCGTGTTGCTCGTCGATCCGATGCGCCGTATCACCTATCTGAGCGGGATCGCCAACAACCTCTACCGCCGCCTGGGCTACCTGGAAGACTTGCGCGGCCAGCGCCTCTCGTTCCTCAACACCAGCGATGACGAAATGGTGCGCAAGGCGTTGGAAAGCCGAGCGCCTTATGAGGCCGAGGTGCAGGAAGGCTCGCGCATCTGGGAGCGCAAGGTGCTGCCCGTCTGGGCACCGCCGAACGTACCATCGCGGATGCGCCGGCTGATCTCCCGGTGGGGGCCCGAAGACATGCGCGGGGTGCTGATCATGGTCCACGATGCGACCGATGAGCGCTTGAAGAAGCAGGAACTCAAAGTCAAGACGACCATGATCCAGGAAGTGCACCACCGGGTCAAAAACAACCTGCAAACGATCGCGGCAATGCTGCGGATGCAGGCACGCCGTACCCCCGACGGGGACGCGCTGGTCGCCATCAACGAAGCCATCTCGCGCATCCTGAGCGTCGCCGTGATCCACGAGTTTCTGTCGCGCCACGAGGCTCAGGCGATCAACGTGCGGGACGTCGGCCAGCGCATCATCACGCAGAGCCGTCAGGTTGCAGTGGCGCCCGGGCTGCAGATCAGCTTTTCGCTCGAAGGGCCGAACATTTACCTGCCCAGCCAACAGGCGACCGCGGTGGCGCTGGTGATCAACGAGTTGATCCAAAATGCGGTCGAGCACGGCTTCGAAGGCGAAAAGTCCGGACAGGTGCGGCTGGTGCTGACCGATGGCGGCGACCAGGTCAAGCTCGAAATCTGGGACGATGGCGACCGGCTGCCGGCCGATTTCGACCTGACGACGACGGCAAGCCTGGGGTTGCAGATCGTCCGCTCGCTGGTCCAAGACGATCTTCATGGCAAGCTGACGCTGGCCGACCATGAAACGGGCGTGGTGGCCACGGTGCAGTTCCCCAAACTGATCGTTGCGCCCGACGCAGAGTAGCGCGCCCAGGTTGTCCTGATGAATCTCGCCTCACTTCAAGGAGGGTAATGCGATGGAGCGAACACGAGTGATTGTGGCCGACGACGAGTCTTTGATCCGCATGGACTTGCGGGAGATGCTCACCAATTTGGGCTACCTGGTAGTGGGCGAAGTGACGGACGGCCGCAGCGCGGTCAACCAGGCGCGCGAGCTGCGCCCTGACATCGTCATCATGGATATCAAGATGCCAGACATGGATGGCATCGAAGCAGCCAAGATCCTGACCGAAGAGCGCATCGCCCCGGTGGTTCTGCTCAGCGCCTTCAGCCAGCGTGACCTGGTCGATCGTGCACGGGAGGCCGGGGTGACGGCGTACCTGGTCAAGCCCTATCGCGAGGAGGACCTGACGCCCGCCATCGAAGTCGCCCTGGCCCGCTTCCGCGAGTTCCAGGAGCTACAGCAGCAGGTCCTGGATCTTCAGACCGCGCTGGAGACCCGCAAGCTGGTGGACCGGGCGAAAGGCATCCTGATGGACAAGCAGGGGTTGAGCGAGGCCGAGGCCTTCCGCAAGATCCAGAAGATGAGCATGGACAACCGCAAGCCCATGAAGGACGTAGCCGAGGCAATCATCTTGGCCCACCAGGTCGGAGCAGGTTGAGCCGGCTCCCCGCTTAGCATCCTGCAGCCGTCCGGCAGTGCCGCCGGACGGCTGTCTCGTAGAGGAGGAGGAGTGAAGCTTTCGGTGCTCATCCCCTGCTACAACGAGCAGGAGACGATTCGCGAGATAGTCGAACGTGTGCGGGACGTGGAGGTCTGCTTATCTGTGCGGGGCAGCCACCAGGCACACACGGGCGCGGCTAGCGCACACCTGGCCGGCGCCTCCCAGCATGAAGGCACCCACGACGTGTGGCTCGAGAAAGAGATCATCATCGTGGACGACGGTTCCAGCGACGGGACGCGACCGATACTGGCCGATCTGTCCTGCCTGCCGGATGTCTTCGTTTACTATCACGCGCAGAACGCCGGCAAAGGCGGTGCCGTCCGCACCGCGATCGAGAAGGCCAGCGGCGACATCATGCTCGTGCAAGACGCCGACCTGGAGTATGATCCCCGCGAGTACCCGGCCTTGTTGCAGCCGATCGTGGAGGGCCGATCGAAAGTCGTCTACGGCAGCCGCTTTCTGGGCGGTCCACGCAAGACGATGTTCTTCAGCCACATGCTGGGGAACCGCTTGTTGACCTTCTCGGCCAATATCCTGTTTGACACCATTCTCAGCGACATGGAGACCTGCTACAAGGTCTTCACTCGCGAGGTTGCCTGCCAGCTACACCTGAACTCGCGCGGCTGGGGTTTCGATCCCGAGATCACGGCCAAGATTCTGCGGCGCGGCTACCGCATCTACGAGGTACCGATCTCCTACACCGGTCGCGAATTCAGCGAAGGTAAGAAAATCCGCTGGCGAGATGGGCTGACAGTGTTGTGGACGCTGCTCAAGTACCGTATCGTCAAGTGACTGCCCGGCCCGCCGGCGCGCCGCCGGGTCATTCCGTCGACATCGGCCGCGCCCGCCAGAGCCCTGGGCGCGCCGCCAGGGATTCCCGTCTCCGGGCCCCCATTCCCCCTGGCTTCGCCCGCTCCCTTGCAGCCGCCCGGCCGCTCGTCGCGCTCGCGCCATCCGCAGCCGTCGCGCTCGGGACCGGGCTGCGCCTCATTCCCTGGCTGGCGGCCTATCCCTTGCACCGTGACGAAGCCCTCTACGGCACGTGGGCGCGCCTGATCGCCGGCGGCCAGGACCCGTTGCTCCTCACGCCCTGGGTTGACAAGCCCCCGCTGGTGCCCTACCTTATCGCCGGCAGTCTCAAGCTGTTTGGCGTCTCGAGCCTGGCGCTGCGCCTGCCCGGCATTCTCGCCGGCGTGCTCGCGCTGATCGCTTGCTACGGCCTCGCCCGGCGGGCTTACAGTGGGGAAAACGAGGGCACCGCCCCCGGGACCGCGACCCTTGCCACCTTTCTACTCGCCGTCTCACCGTTCGCGATCCTGTTCGCGCCCACCGCTTTCACCGATCCCTGGCTGGCTCTCTGGCTGCTGCTGGCGGCCTGGGCAGCCCTGGGGGAGCATCCTCTGGCCGCCGGGCTGGCGCTCGGCTTGGCCGTGGCCAGCAAGCAGCAGGGGGTGCTGGCGATCCCGCTGGTCCTCGCGCTCCTGCTCGCGCGCGTCGGGACCACGCGACCCGTCCGGCGCCTGAGAACCCTGGCGAGCTCGCTGGCCGGCTTTGCCCTCATCATGGCCCCGCTGACCTACTGGGACAGCTTGCGTTGGAGCAACCGCTCCAGTTTCTGGGAGCGCAGCGCGACGACCTACGGCGGCCTGGCCCTGGCGCCTCTCGCTCAGTGGCCGCAGCGCGCGGCCGAGTGGGGCCAACAACTGGGATATCTGTACTGCTTCCCTGCCCTCAGCGCTCTGATGCTCTTGCTGGCCGGCTGCGCGGGCGTCGCGGCGCTGGCGAGACTGCTGCGTGCCCGGGCAGCGAGACGAATCCGTCCGGCGCCGAGCGCGGCGCCGCGCGCTCCTGGCAGCCCCGCCCCGGCCGGGCTCGGAAGCCAGTCCGGCGGGCCGGCCCTCGCCGACCGGGTCGACGCGCTGCTGGCGCTCTACCTGCTCGGCTACCTGGCCCTGCATTTTCTGCTCAGCTTCCAGCCCTGGGACCGCTACCTCCTGCCGGTCGTCCCACTGTTAGCCATTCTGGCGGCGCGCGGGCTACAGCGCTCCTGGCGCTGGCGCCGGGCTCTGCAGGCGGTTCCACTGCAGCTTGCCCGCTATGCCTGCGCGGCCGGCCTGGCGGCGTTCTTGGCCTCGGCCGCCTGGCTGGGGGCCGGCGCACGCCTGCCGATCGGCAGCGACCACGGGGCTTACTTCGGCCTGGAGCGGATCGTCGCCGATCTGCGAGCCCAACCGGCGGACGCCGTCATCTATCACCAGTGGCTCGGCTGGCACTACGACTACTACCTGTTCGACGCGCCCCAGGAGCGTCGTTGGTGGGGCAATCCCTGGAAACTGGCCGACGATGCGGCAGCGACGGCGAGGAGCCAGCCCTGGCGCACGCAGTGGCTGGCAGTGCCCGGCTGGGAAGACGAGGCCGCCGGCCCGCTGCAGCTCGCGCTGTCCAGCCGCGGCCTCAGGCTGGCGGAACACGATCGCACCTATCGCCCTGACGGCAGCCTATCCTTCACGCTCTATCAGATCGTCTCAGCAGGCCAGCGTGGCAGCTAAATCCCCCTATTCGGCCCCCACTCGGCCGGCCGGCCACTCGTCCCCGGACCGCTTCAGGCTGCGCCCCCGCGCCGCCATCGGCGGCTGCTTGCGGCGGAGGCCCGCCCTGCGCGATGGGCTGGCCTGGCTCAGCCTGGCGCTGGCGACCCTGGCCCTGCTCTGGCCGCTCGGACTCACCAATCGGGTGCTGGCGGGCGTCGACGCCCTGACCTACTTCACCCCCATTTGGGGCTATCGCCTCGCCAGCCTGCGCGCCGGTCAGATCCCCTTGTGGGACCCGTACCTGTTCCTCGGCGCCCCCTTCCTGGCGAACCCCCAGGCCGCGGTGCTTTACCCGCTGCACTGGCCGCTCATTTGGCTCAGCCCTGCTTCGGCCCTCATCTGGTCGGCCCTGCTCCATGTCTGGCTGGCAGCCGGCTTCACCTACACCTTCGCGCGCCGCTCGCTCGGCCTGAGCAGACCGGCCGCCTGGCTGGCGGCCCTGCTCTTCAGCCTCGGCGGGTTCAGCCTGGCACGCCTGGAGAACATCAACCAGCTCAACACCCTGGCCTGGCTGCCGGCCACGCTCTGGCTGCTCGACGAGACCGCCCTTGCCAGAGCCTGGCCGTCCCGCCTGCGTTGGGCCGCGGCCCTGGCATGCGTTCTGGCGCTGCAGTTCCTGGCTGGCCACACCCAGACGATGTTCGTCAACCTGGTCGCGCTGGCCTGCTACGCGGCTTACCCGGTCCTGGCGGCCCGCCTCGCCCGGTTGACAGCCGGCCGGCGGTGGTGGCGCTCGCGCGGCCCGGGTGGAGCGCCTGCCGCCGAGCGTGACCGCGGCGCGCCGCGACTGGACCTGCTGCTGCGCCGCCTGGCCCCTCTGCTGGCCCTCCTTCCGGCCGCGCTGCTCTCTGCCGCGCAGCTCCTGCCCAGCCTCGAGCTGAGTGGACTCGGCTGGCGCACGGGCGGGCTGGCTTACCGTGTGGCCGTCAGCTTCTCACTGCGCCCCCGTCTGCTGGCGCAAACCTTCCTGCCGCCCATTGGAGCGCGGCTTGCAGAAGCGTTCAGCAGCGAAGGTTACGCTGAATTTGTATCCTACGTGGGCATCGCCGGCTTGGCCTTGGCCGCTTTTGGCGCGTTCGGTCTGTGGCGCTCACCGCACCTTGACAATCCAACCAGATTATCTCAGCAGGGCGCGCGACGGGCGATGCTGCTCCTGGTCGCACTGGGCGTCGTGCTGGCCCTCGGCGCCTACGACCCGCTCTACTACCTGCTCTGGCGCTTCGTGCCCGGCTTCGACCTGTTCCGCGTTCCTGCCCGCTGGCTGGCACTGTACGCGCTCGGCGCGGCGGCGCTGGCGGGGGTGGGACTGGACCGGATCGCCCGGCAGCGGACCGGCGATGGCGGGACCTGGCACGTGATGGGCTGGGTCCGTCGCCTGCCGCGGCCGGCCGGCTTGTCGCTGCTGGTGGGGGTCCTGATCCTGCTGGCCCTGGCGGCCTATCAGCGCTGGCCCCCCGCCGCGACGCTGGCAGCCTGGGGGTTGGCGGCCGCCGCCACCGCCGCGCTGCTGTGGCTGGCGCGCCGGCGTCCGGCTGCGGCACGTGCCGGGCTGATCGCCCTGACGCTGGCCGAGCTGGGGTTGGGCGGCCGAGCCCTTCCCTTCGCCGAGGCCACCGCACCGCTCGCGCTCGGCCTGCGCAATGCTCCGGCAGCCCTGCTGGCCGCCCAGGCCGGCATTCCACCGGCGGGAAGAGACCGCTTTCTGAGCCTGTCGGACATTCAGTTCGATCCGGGTGACCTGGCGGACCTGCGGAAGCTCGAAGGCGATCGCCTCCCCGCCTCGGCGGTTGAGCTGCTGGTGCGCTCGGCCAAACAGATGGACGTGATCGCCCCGAACCTGTCACTGCTGCTGGGCTTGCCGGCCGTCGACGGCTACGACGGCGGCCTGCTGCCGCTCTCGAATTATGTCGACCTCAGCCGCCTCTTCCTGCCTCCCGGCCAGGTCTCAACCGATGGCCGATTGCGCGAACAGTTGCGCCAGGTCCCGCCCGACCGCCTGCTCGACCTGACCGGCACGCGTTTCGTCATCACCGACAAGCAGAATGACCTGTGGGCCGGCGACGTGTACTACGACCTCGAACAAGCAGTGACCGTGCGGCCGGGCGAGGCGCTGACGTTGGGGCTGTCGGGATATCCGGATTTCTCGGCCACGGCAGTCGGGGTGGTGTCGTATCTGTCGGGCGACCCGGCGCCCTCGGGACCGGTGGCCGAGATCACCTTGTCCCGCGCCGGGCTGGCAGGTGCGGTCCGGCTGGGTCTCGACGCCGGAATGGACACCGGCAGGGCTCAGTCAGGCGGGTCGGGCGCCGGCGTTGCCCGGCCCCGGCCTAAGTCGGTTGGCCAGGGACCGGGCTACCTGGCAGTCAAGGACTTCAAGGCGGGTTGTCCCGATCCCACGCCTGGGCGACAGTTCTGTCCTTTTGCGCCTGCCACCATACGTGTGCAGGTGCCGCCCGCTGCCGGCAGCCCTCTGGTGATACGCGGCTTGAGCCTGATAGACGCCCGCACGGGCGCGCACGAGTCGATCACTCTCTCGGCCCGCGGTGACTATCGGCGCATCGAGTCGGGCGACGTGAAGGTCTACGAACGCAGCGGCGCGCCGGGACGGGCCTGGCTGGTCCACGCCGTCGAGCCGGTTGACGACGACAACGCCGCCCTCGCCCGCCTGGCGGATCCGGCCTTCGATCCTCGCGGCACGGCGCTCATCGCCGACCGCCCCGGGCTGCACCTGCCGGCGGCACTCGGCGGCGCACCGGCCGCGGGCGCTGCAGGGGCGGCCGATCCCGGCGAGTCTGTGAGCATCCTGGACGCGCAGGCAGAGCGCCTGGTCCTGGGGGCGCAGGTGAGCCGGCCGGGGCTGCTGGTCCTGGCCGACACCTTTTATCCGGGCTGGCAGGCGACCGTGGACGGCCAGGTGGCCAGCATAGAGCGGGTGAACCTCATGTTCCGCGGCGTGGTCCTCGCTCCCGGCACCCACCAGGTTATGTTCAGCTATCAGCCCTCAAGCTGGCGGTGGGGCCTCAGCATCAGCCTCGCCGGCATCTTCCTGCTGATCGCCACCCTCATCCTCACCTGCCTGGTCCCCGGGGCCGGGCGCCGCTTCCCCCGTTCGGGGAAGGGGGTCAGAGGATAGGCTCCCGTCCAGGGGACGTATCTGGCACGTGGACTCCGGTCACTGTCTGTTGTATAATCACCCGGTGCTGTATTTCGGATCAGGAGACCGAGAATTGAACGTCTTCAACAAGGTGGTTACGCTCCTGGTACTGCTCGTGCTGCTCTTGCTGGTCCTCGTCCTGGCCGTGTTCCCGGTCGGGGCCTTTACCAGCAGCGCGGGCAGCCTGGGGGCAACGGGGCAGGTCTTGGGTACGCTGGAGCAAACGCATTTCTGGCCCTTCGTGGTCGTGCGCGGAGCATCGGCGTTGTTGGCAGTGGTGGTTTTCGGTCTACTGTTCTGGGCTGAGATCCGGCCGGATCGGCCCGCCGGAGTGCAGGTGCACACCGAGGCCGGCAGCCGGGCGCTGGTGACGATCGATTCCGTCGAGCGGCGGCTTGCCTGGCACATCGACCAGTTGGAGGACGTCATCACGGTTGCCCCCCACGTTCGTGCCCAGGGGCGCCTGGTCAACGTCGTCCTGGATCTACGGACCAGCCCGGAGATCGATGTGCCGGCCAAGACGGACGAGATCATCCGGGTAGCACGCCAGGTGTTGACGGAGCGTATGGGTTTGCTGGCGGGGAAGATCGAAGTGCGCATCGAGCATGCGCCGTACGACGAGCAGGAAGCGGGCGAAGCGTGGACGGCAGCCTGAAGGCGGCGTCCACGGACGTTGAACACCAGGAGGTGATGGCTGAAGCGCTGGCCGTGGAGCCGGCCGGCGGCCGGGCGGTCGACGAGGCCTACGAGGTCGACGAGGCCGACGAGGCCGGCGAGGAGGGGCAGCTCGGGCTGGCAGCCCTGTTGGAGAGCCTCCTGTTTGCCGCCGAAGAGCCGCTGACGGTCGCACGCCTGGCCGGGGTGCTGCAGGTGACTGACGAAGCCGTCGAGGCAGCCCTGGCCGAGCTGCGGACCGCACAACTGGGGACTCCGGCCTGCGGCCTGCGCATCCAGCGGCGAGGCGACCGGCTGCAGCTCGTCACCCTGCCCGGGGCGGCGCCCTATATCGAGCGCTTGCTGGGCCTCGATCTGACGACCCGTCTCTCGACCGCCGCGCTGGAGACCCTGGCGGTAATCGCCTACCGCCAGCCCCTGACGCGGGCCGAGATTGAAGCGGTGCGCGGTGTAAACTGCGATGGCGTGCTGAGAACGCTCCTGTCACGCGGTCTGGTCGAACCCGTCGGTCGCCTGGAGCAGGCGGGGCGCCCGTTTCAGTACGGCACGACCTTTCAGTTCTTGCAGTATTTCGGCTTGGACAGTGTGGAAGCCTTGCCTCCCCTCCCGGACGGCCAAGTGCTCGGAGGATAACGAAGTGGCTGAGAACCTGTGGGCCTTGCGTGAGCAGAAGAAGTTGAGCGTTGCCGCGTTGGCCAACCGGGCCGGTCTGCCAATCGGCTTGATCATCGAATACGAGTCGGGCCAGCGAAGCATCGATCCGCGGCATCTGGGGCGCCTGGCACGTGCGCTCTATGTCGAGGAATCGGACATCAAGCTGCAGACCGACCGGCGGCCAGCTGCCTCAGCAGTCACCCCTCCGCGTCCGCCGGCGCGCGAACCCGCGGCTGCCCCTCACGCGGCCGCCAAGCCCAGGGAACGAACCTCGCACAGCAAGTCGCCGCCTCGACCACCCGCGCCTGCGCGTCCCAGCCAGATCACGTACCTGGAAGGGCTTCTCAAGCGACTCAACCGCAACGTCGCCGACCTCGAGACGGAGATCGGCCGGCCTGTGGCAGAGCTGGACCGGCCAACTGCCAGCGAGCTGATCAAGAAGCTGCAAGCCGAGGCCTCGCAGGCCAGTCCCGTGAACCGCCACCGCGCCTACCTGCCGGAAGCGGTCGACGCCTACGAGGCGCAGTACTTGACTGCAGCCCAGGAGCAGAAGCAGACGCTCCACTTCACTCTGTTCGACGGGGGGCACCTTAGCGGGCAGGTGATCGGATTCTCGGCCTACAGCATAACCATCCGCCAGCCGGACGGCAGCGAGACCACGCTCAACAAGCTCGCGTTGGTCAGCTACACCAAGGAGGCGCCCGAATGAGCCTGGGCGATTATCTGCGCCTGCAGCGTGCCCGCCACGGTGGCGTCACGCCCTGGGAGATCGAAGCTGCGACAGACCTGCCCAAGGGACTCTACCGGCAGATGGAGCAGCGCTACCGGGCGGTCGGCGACGACGACTCTGTCCGCAATTTGGCCGACTATTACGGCGTGCCCTTCGAGGAGTTGCGCTGGCGGCTGGACTGGCCGCGCAAGGCGCTCAGCCGGGCGCTGGTGATCTCTATCAAGGAGGCCAACCCGCTGACGCTGCGCCTGTGGTCCGGCCAGGAAGTGACCGGCAAAGTGCGCTGGTGGGACCTGGGCGCGGCGGCCATCGAGCGCGCCGACGGCAGTCTGCTGGTGGTCCAGCGTCACGCCGTCGAGCGCTGGGAGCCACGGGGCGACGGCGAGGTGTTGTCGGAAGAGCAGTTTCCGAAGGCCGAGGACTGAGAACGCCCGCGGCGTCCCGCGCCTTCATTCCCGGCCGGTCAGCCTTTGGCGGGCCGCGTCGAGAATGCGGATCGCCCGGCCGGAGTGGTCCACCGAGATGTGCCGGGAAGAGCCGCTGGCCAGGAGCGCCCCATCGGCCACCCGCCTGACTTCGTACGCGAAGGTCAGGTCGCGGCTGCGCAGCTCCCGCAGGCAGGTGCTGACGACCACCTCGTCGTCGTAACGGGCGGGGCGTAGATATCGTGCGGCCAGCTCGACCACCGCCAGGTCCATGCCGTCGGCCGCCATCTGCGAGTAGGGGTAACCGATCGCCCGCGTGAATGCGCTGCGACCCTCTTCAAACCAGGTGATATAGGCCGCGTGGTGCACCACCCCCATCGCGTCGGTCTCGTGGTAGCGCACGCGGAAGCGAGTTTCGACCACCGGCAGCCCGGCCGCATCACGATAAGAGCGCGTTTCGTCCGTCATCAATCGAGGCTCGCCTCTCGCTGGATTGCCTGGCTCTGTTCACCGCACCGCCGGTGCCCTTTGCCGGCGCTCTGAATCTATCACGACGCCGGTGTACGCGCAAGACTGAGTGCCCTACCGATAGGATGTAGCATGCCGAGCATGGCTTACCAGGAGCTTTTCGAGCGCATCGACGAAGACGAAGTCGTGGCCGTTTGCCGCGATCTTGTACGCTTCCAGACCGTCAATCCCCCCGGCGACGAGGAAGCCGCGGCCGCATACGTCGCCCGCCTGCTCGGCCAGGCCGGCTTCGAGGTCGGGCTGGTTCCCCTGACCGAAGGCCGGGCGAGCACGCTCGGCCATCTGCGCGGCAGCGGCGAACGGCCGGGACTGCTCTTCAGCGGCCATCTGGACGTGGTGCCGCCCAGCGCCGGCGGCTGGACCTACCCGCCCTTTGAGGCGACGGTAGCCGAGGGCAAGATCTGGGGCCGGGGCACGGCCGACATGAAGGGTGGGCTGACCGCGCTCCTGCTGGCTGCCCGGGCCGTCGCCCGGGCCAGCGCGGCAACGCATACCCCGTTGCGCGGCGACCTGATCGTCGCTGCGACCGCCGACGAAGAGGCGGGCATGCGTGGCGCCCGCAGCATCACGGACAGCCTGGCGCCAATCCAGGCCGTCATCATCGCGGAGCCGACGGGCAACACCCTCGGGCTGGCCGAACGCGGCGTGCTCTGGCTGGAGCTGACCACGTACGGCAAGACCGCCCACGGTTCGATGCCCGAACTAGGCCGCAACGCGATCCTCATGATGACCGGCTTGTTGGCGGAGCTGCAGGCGCTGGAGGTCCCCTTCACCCACCATCGCGTCCTGGGCGACTTCAGCCGCAGCATCGACACCATCGCCGGTGGCCTGAAAACCAACGTCGTCCCCGACCGCTGTACCGCTACCGTGGACATGCGCACAGTGCCGGGCCAGGACCACCAGGCCATCGTCACGCAAGTGAAGGACACGATCGCGCACCTGGCGGCGGGCAGCCAGGGGTTCAGCGCCGGCGTGCAAGTGCTTTACGACCTGCCGTCCGTGACCACCGATCCGCACGCCCCCGCAGTCCGCAGCTTTGCCGAGGCGGTCCTGCATGCCACCGGCCTGCCTGCCCAGACGCGCGGAGTGCGCTTTGCGACCGAGGCCTCCATCTACGTACCTGCCCTCGACGTCCCGGCGATCATCTTCGGCCCCGGCACCCCCGGCCTGGCCCACCAGCCGGACGAACACGTCCCGATCGCCCAGCTCGTCGAGGCCGCGCGTGTCTACGCCCTGGCCGCCGTCGAGTTCCTGGCCTGAGCGGATCGGCGCGCAAATTCTTCCCACCCCTGCTTTGCACAAGCGCGCCTAAGTGGGTAAACTAGTCGGCGGAAGATCGCGCCGGTCGCGGCTTCCCGGCATACGTTCTCACGCTTCACCCTGCTGACGAAGGAGTCCACTCATGACTGACCGCAAAAAAGTCTCGCTGCCCTTCCTCTTCGACAAGATGACCAGGGGCGTTCCCCTCACCATGGTTACCTGCTACGATTACCCGATGGCCTACCTCGTCGAGCAGGCCGCGATCGACATCGTGCTCGTCGGCGACAGCCTGGGCATGACCATGCTCGGCTACGACTCGACCCTGCCCGTCACCATGGATGACATGATCCGCCATGCGCAGGCCGTGCGGCGCGGCACGCCCAATTCCTGGCTGATCGGCGATATGCCCTACATGAGCTACCAGCCCTCCGACGAGACCGCCGTGCGCTGCGCCGGCCGCTTCATGGCCGAGGCTGCCACCGACGGCATCAAGCTCGAAGGCGGCCAGGAAGTCACCCCTCGCGTGAAAGCCATCGTCGCCGCCGGCATCCCCGTCATGGGCCACCTCGGCCTCACGCCGCAGAGCGTCTCGAGCCTGGGCGGCTTCCGCCTGCAGGGCAAGAGCGCCAAGCAGGCGCGCAAGATCGTGGATGACGCCAGGGCGCTGGAAGACGCCGGGGCAATGTCCGTCCTGCTCGAGCTCGTGCCGGACCGCATCTGCGAGCTGATCGCCCAGCGCGCCGATGTGCCGATCATCAGCCTGGGCAGTGGGCCCAACGCCGACGGCCAGTTGCTGATCTTCCACGACATGTTCGGCCTCTACCCCAAGTTCACGCCCAAGATGGCCAGGCAGTACGCCGACGCCGGTAAGCTGATCGGCGACGGCCTCAAGCAGTACGTCGCCGAAGTCACCGGCAAGGCCTTCCCCGGTCCCGAGAACTACTTCGGCATCAAGGACGAAGAGTACGACGAGCTGGTGCGCCAGTTGGGCTAGCCGGAACACGGCTTGCCCCGGCAGAGTCATTCTGAGCGGCACCTTCCAGACTCCCTCGCCGTACACTCGAAGCAGCGAAGAATCTCCAGGTGCCCCGGCAGAGACACGCCGCCGGAGCGGTTCCCGATTCTTCCAAGGAGCATGCGACATGGCAAACCGAGACGAGTTACGCCAGCGACTGCCGATCCCGCACGCGCGGCTCGACGCGATCAACGCCCTGCTGCTCGACCCCAGCTCGCGGGTCGTCGACGACCTGCTGGACGTGGTGGCAAAGTACGGTTCGCCCGAAGAGATCAATGCCCGCGCCGCCGAGGCCCGTCGCTTGCCCAACCTGCTCGCCCGGCTGCAGGCCGAGGGATCGCCCCACCTGGCCGGCGTAGAGTGGCTGGCCGCCCAGCGCGACGCCGGCGCTTTCGTCGGCGAGGCGGATTACCGGCGCCAGGTGCTGGGCGACGCGGGCAGACGCCATCGCCTTCAAGGATGACTTCGCCGTCACCCTCGAGATCAGCGCCGCCCAGTACTTCCCCTGGCTGATCGCCGAAGCCGAACAGGCCATCGCCAGGCGGGAGCTGATGCCCGGCCGCTTCATCCGCGTGCGCAAGATGAAGGAGTCGGAGGCCGACTGCGGCGACATGCCGGCTTTCGCGGCCGCGATGCAGATCATGGGCGCCAGCTACGTCGAGACGCTGGACACCAAGGGGACAGACGGCTCGAACATTCACCTGGGCGGCCCCGCCACCATCACCGGCTACTTCGGCGGCGTCGGCCAGCCCAACGACCACGTCCTGCAGTGGGTCGACGAATTCCTCTACTACTACACGAATTACGGCACGCGCCAGGTATTGAACGTCAACTCCGGCACCATCCTGGCCGGCTACATCCTGCACAAGCTCGGCATCGACAACGAATTCAAGATCTCGGTCTTCGTCGGCAACGACAACCCCTACGCGGCCCTCTGGACGCTGATGGCCGCCAAGCTGTTCTCGCGTGACGACGGCACCTGCCCGCTCGTCGGCTTCAACTGGGGCAACTCGGTCGACAACCAGACCATCGAGATCAGCGCCGAGTTCCGGCGCGCGCTGGGCTTCGAGGACGTCGTGCGCTTCGAGCACCACATCACCGAGACCTGGAAGAGCATCGTCATCCAGCCGTACAACCGGCGGGAAGAGCTGCTGGCGCTGGCCGACCACGTGGCCAACATCGCCGCCAAGCACGAGGGCGGCGACCCCGAGGTCGAGCTCACGCGCGAGCATCCCTCGGACATCCTGGACTACTTCCGCGCCAAAGCCGAGCTCGAATCAAGCGGCGACCTGCCGCTGACCGAGCGCAACTACCTTGACAAGCACGACGCCCTCAACGCCACCGCGCGCGCCCTCACCGAGCGCGGCCTGAGCTTCGTCGCCGCCAGGAACCTGCACCACCGCTAGCGGGCGAGGCGCCCTGCCGGGCATGCCCGGCGGGCGCCTTGGCCCCCCTGTCATGCCCGGCGGGCCCCTTCGCCCTCCCTGTCGAGCCCGGCGGGCGCCATCGCCCTCCCTGGCGTGCCCGGCGGGCGACTCGTCCCCGTTTGATGCAGAGCGGGCGCCATCGCCCTCCCTGGCGTGCCCGGCGGGCGACTCGTCCCCGTTTGATGCAGAGCGGGCGCCATCGCCCTCCCTGTCGTGCCCGGCGGGCGCCTTCGCCCCCCCTTGTCATGCTGAGGTCCCCATGCCCGGCTGGGGCATGCGCCCGAGCGAGAAACTTGCCTCCCTTCGGTATAATGGGGATTGGTGCGGCCGGACAAGCTAAGACCGTCGCCCTCTTGGTGCGTGACAGCCCGTTGCTGAGGTTGGTTCTGGTCAGGCATGATGTGATCATTGGTGGCAGCGTTCGGGCTGGGCGCTGACCCCGCTAAGCAGACTAGAGTTGTGGGACCTGACCGGGTCTGGCGGCGCCTCAAAACATCACTCGGTGAGGTGGGCGCATGCGTCGCAACAAAACTGAAGTTCGTTCTTGGGAAGGGCTGAAAGTTGTCTACCCGAATGCGGCCGGGCTGGATATCGGCAGTGAAGAGATCTGGGCCGCGGTGCGGCCGCAGAGCGTCGCTGAGCCGGTACGTAAGTTCGGCACCTTCACCGACGACTTGTACGCGCTGGCCGACTGGCTCAAGGCGTGCGGAGTCGACACGGTGGCGATGGAATCGACTGGCGTGTATTGGGTGCCGGTGTATGAGATCCTGGAAGCGCGCGGCTTCGAGGTGTACGTCGTCAATGCCCGCCACCTGAAGAATGTGCCCGGGCGCAAGTCGGACATCCAGGACTGCCAGTGGATCCAGGGTCTGCACAGCGTGGGCTTGCTGCGCGCTTCGTTCCGGCCGGAGGGCGAGATCGTGGCCTTGCGGGCCTACCTGCGCCAGCGGGCGGAACTGATCGAGCAGCGGGCGGTGCATATCCAGCACATGCAGAAGGCCCTGCAGCAGATGAACGTGCTGTTGACGCAGGTGCTCTCGGACATCACCGGGGTGACCGGCCTGAGCATCATCCGGGCCATCCTGGCCGGCCAGCGCGACCCCAAGCAGTTGGCGGCTCTGCGCCAACCGGGGGTCAAGAAGAGTGAAGCACAGATCGTCAAAGCGTTGACCGGCAATTATCGCCCCGAGCATGTGTTTGCCTTGAAGCAGGCGGTGGCGCTGTACGACTTCTATACCCAGCAACTGGCGGAATGCGACGTTGAGATCGAGCGCCAGTTTGCCACCTTCAAGCCCATCGATGAAGATCTGCCGCCCTTGCCGCCTTCGGACAAGCCGGATTCCCACAGCAAGAACGGGCCACGCTACGATGCGCGCGGCTACTTGTACCGCATGACCGGCATCGACCTGGTGGCGATCACGGGGCTGAACGAGAGCACGGTGCAGACCATCATCGCCGAGACCGGCACGAACGTCGACCCCTTCCCCAGCGAGAAACACTATAGCTCCTGGCTGGGGCTGGCACCACACAACGACATTTCGGGCGGCAAACGCCTGCGCAGTCGCACGTTGCCCACCAACAACCGGGCAGGCCAAGCCTTCCGCATGGCTGCCCAGTCGGTGGCCAAGAGTCCCGACAGCGTCTTCGGTGCCTTCTACCGCCGAATGAAGGCCCGCCTGGGACCCAGCCAGGCGATTGTGGCCACTGCCCATAAGATCGCCCGCGCTTTCTACTACATCCTTAAGCATCGCACGCCCTTCCATGACCTGGGAGGTGAAGAGTATGAACGGCGCGCCCGCGAGCGCGAAATCAAGAACCTGCAAAAGCGCGCCGCCAAACTGGGATACTCGCTCAGCGAGAGCCCAACTCCCCCGAGCTGGCCGGGAGTTTCTAAGCAGCGGCGCCATCGAATCCAGGCCGTTCGCGTCGAATGCCAGCGAAGCATCCCTCACCGGCCATCGGCCGCAGGAGATGCTTCGCTCCCACTCGCCGCCACCCTCCTTGAGCCGCCGGTCTCGCTCAGCATCACAGCGGGGCCGGGACTCGCCGCCCCGCAGCCTCTCGCGCCCCACCATCCCCAGTTCCCCGCCATCCCTCGTTTGTCAGCCTCCGCGTGCGGGTGTACAATGCTCGCATCAAGGGAAGCGCGTCCTTTCACACCGCACGCCAAGCATCGCATATGCCCCAACAGATACTCCTGATCGACGACGACACCCTGCTCCGCCGCAGCCTGACGTACACACTCGAGCGCGCCGGCTTTCGCGTCACCGCCGCCGAGGACGCGGAGACCGGGCTGGCCCGCGCCACGCAGAGCCCACCCGATCTCGTGCTGCTCGACATCAACCTGCCCGGCATGGACGGCCTGGCAGCCCTGAAGGAGTTCCTGGCGCGGGGCGGCGCACCCGTCATCTTTCTCACCGCCCGCCGCCGGCAGATCGACGAGGTACTCGGCCTCGAGCTCGGCGCCGACGACTACATCGTCAAGCCCTTTGACCCGGAGGTCCTCATCGCGCGCGTGCGCCTGTCGCTGCGCCGCGCTCAGCGTGCCGTCTCCCCGCCCCCCGAGCCCGCCATCGTCCGCGCCGGCGACCTCGTCGTCGACCCCACCACCTGCACGGTCACCCTGGCTGGCAAGCCGGTCGAGCTGCAGCCGCGCACCTTCGACCTGCTCTATGCCCTGGCCCTGCGAGCCGGCCAGGTCATCCCCATCGACCGCCTGCTCAGCCAGGTCTGGGGGGCCGAGTACCGTGGCGAATCCCAGGTGATCTACGTCCACATCCGCTGGCTGCGCGAGAAACTCGAAACGGATCCCAACCACCCGCGGCGCGTGATCACCGTTCACAGCACCGGCTACAAGCTCGTGCCCGTGGAGGCCGAATGCTGAGCACCCTGCGCGCCCGGCTGATCGTCAGCCACGTCCTGCCGCTGCTCGTCGTCATCCCGCTGGTCGGCCTGGCCCTCGTCTACGTGCTCGAGACGCGCGTCATCCTGCCCAACCTCGCCCGCCAGCTCACCGGCCAGGCCGTCCTCGTCGGCGAGCTCACGCGCGAGGAGCCCCAGGTCTGGCAGGACCCCGCCGCCGCGGCCCGCTTTGTGGCTCGCATCAGCCCGCTCTTCCCCGGCCAACTCATGCTGCTCTCGCCCGGCGGTGTCGTCCTGGCCTCCAGCGATCCCGCCGACGCCGGCCTGATCGGCCGCCTATCCGGGCTGGCGGGGGTGGGGCCGGCGCTGGCCGGCCAACAGTATAACAAGATCCACTACAGCCAGGATCAGCGGGCCGAGGTGGCCGACGTCCTCGTCGCCGCACCCGGGCCGGCGGGCGGGCCGGCCGGCATCGTGCGGCTGACCGACTTCACCGCCAACGTCTGGGGCCGCTTCTTGCGCCTGCGCTACCTGATCGCCGAGGTGCTCGTCGGCGCACTGGCCCTCGGCGCCGTCCTGGGCCTGGTCCTGGCTATCACCATCGAGCGGCCCATCGATCGCGTCACCCGGGCCGTCCGGCGCCTTGCCGGCGGCGGCGAGCTCAGCCCGCTTCCCGAGACCGGGCCGGCCGAGACCCGCCTGCTGCTGCGCGCCTTCAACACCCTGGTCGAGCGGCTGAGCCGGCTGGAAGAGGCCCGTCGCCAACTGCTGGCCAACCTCGTGCACGAGCTCGGCCGGCCGCTCGGCGCGCTGGGCGCGGCCAGCCACGCCCTGCTCGAGGGCGCCCTCGACGACGACCCAGTCCTCGGCCGCGAGCTGCTGGCCGGCATAGGAGACGAGGTCAGGCGCCTCGATCGCCTGCTCGACGACCTGGCCGAGCTGCACGACCGCGTGCTGGGCACGCTCGAGCTGGACCGGCGGCCCCTGGCGCTGGCCGAGTGGCTGCCCGCGGTGCTGGCCACCTGGCGCGAAGCCGCCCGTCAGAAGGGCCTCGACTGGCAGGCACCGATCGACCCGGTTCTGCCCACCGTCTCCGCCGACGCCGACCGGCTCGCCCAGGCGCTAGGCAACCTGCTCAGCAACGCTGTCAAGTACACCCCGCCCGGCGGCCGGGTCTGCGTCGAGGCCGGCGCCGATCCGGGCTGGGCCTGGCTGCGCGTCGGCGACGACGGACCGGGCATCGCGCCCCAACAACAGGAGCGCATCTTCGACGCCCTCTGCTGCCCCCAGCCGCAGGGCCGCCGCGCCCCGGAAGGCATGGGCCTCGGCCTCAGCATCGCCCGCGACATCGTCCTCGCCCACGGTGGGCGCCTCGAGCTCGACAGCCTGCCCGGCCAGGGCAGCGCTTTCACCATCCGCCTGCCCCTCACTATGTCCTGAGACCCGCACGCCATCCCCGGCCACGACATTGCCCCGCCGAGAACGCGTGCCACTCCAGGAACTTTCCAGCGCCGCCCATGCCTCGGCGGCATTCGCCCGGGCAAGCACCTGCCGTTTTTTGTCATTCTGAGCGGGCTGGTCCACACATTCTGTCATCGGCGATAGATCAGCGAAGAATCTTCTGCAGCCGCATCCCAGGCAGCCGGGCGGCGACTCAAAGCAGGCCCCGGCGAGTGCCAAACGAGGCATCCTTCCGTGCGAGGGTGACCTGAAAGCGGTGGAAAAGGAGCGTGAGGGAACAACGCCGGCTGATGGCCGTCAGCCGGCGTCAAAACGGAGAGCCCGCGCGGGCGCGCCGCATCGGCGGGGCCTCGCCGCTCGAACCCCGGCCGGGTTACTAGCCGACGACCAGCTGGTTGACGATCTCGGCGTGCTTAAGACCGGCGGTCTTGAGCCCGCTGTTGACGGCGCCCTCGATGTGACGCAATTGCATCTCCGTCTGCACGGCACCGCTGAGCGTCACCACCCCGTTCTTGCTGGTGACGATCAGTTGGCTCGAATTCTCGATGGCCGGATCTTCCTCGATGACGCGCGTGGCCACGCTCACGATCTTCGCGTCGTCGAACTTGGCGGCAGTGAAGCGAGACAGGAAACCCATCGCAGACCTCCTCTTCTTCTTGCTGAGACCGCTGATCTGGAGCCTCTACATTATACCGCAGTCCTGCAAGTTTGAGAACGCCGGCACACCTTCTCACGTTTTCCTCATGACTTGGGTCCGGCTTGCCCCGCCTTAAGCTTTTGTTAAGGAGCAGGCAGCTCCGGTTAAGGACCGTACGTGGCGCATTCTGCTACACTGGCCCTGGTATTGGATGCCGCGGCGCATCACCGCGCCAGAGCGTCAGCAGGCCCCGCGCCGGGGCCCATTTTCCACGGGATGGCGCCGGGCAAGCACGTATGCAAAATGTAAGCTACTTGTAAGTTTTCTCACCAACTTTTGATTGACATTTACCCCGACTTGAGTTACTGTTAGCACACATATAGGCGGTGCGTCCACCCTCCCACATCCCGCCACACGTCGACCCGGGACGCACGCTCACCTGGCTTCTGCACGCGAACGGCTGAGTACCGCGCAGCAGGCAGTGTAACTCTAGGCTTTCGTCACCCAATAGTGATTGACGGTCGCGGCTGTTTCTGTCATGTCTTTCACGCATCGGGCGCAGTACCCACCCACAGCCATATCGCCGCACGTCAATCAGCGACCATCGCATAGCGGCCGTCGCTCCGACGGAGACAGCGTGTTTCGCGCTCACATGCCCGCAGGCAGCCCGCGCAATCACCGGGCTCGGCACGTGCCTACAGGGTGCCTCGACGGAGAGATCGGCCGGCCCAATTCAGGCAAAGAGGAGGTGCCGCGGAGCAGACCTGGCAGGCGCGATAGCGGCCCGCCGGGGAAGCAAAAGTTACCTGGATTTCAACCACGTTCCGGTCAATTAGCGGGCTATCCATTCCCACCCACCCAAGTCAAGGAGAAGTCACAGATGAACCGCAAGGTTAGTATTCGAGTTTACGCAGTCATCGCCCTGGTGATGATCGTGGCCATGGCGCTGCCGTGGGTAGTGCTGGCAGATAATGTCACCAACAGCCTCGACGACACAGTCGATACGGTCGCTGAGACCATGCCACTAAACGTAGACGGGGCCAACGGCAGCACCACACTCTACGTGATAGCAACGGACCGAGGTGACGGTGATGGCGACACGAAACAGAACTGCAACCTGAACGGCAACAACAAGACCTTCACCGTTTCCGTCAACTCCAGCGATAGTTCGGTCGCGACCGTAAGCCCAACGGTTATCACCTTCGTCGATTGTGGCGTTCCTGAGACCCTCAGCGTAACCCCACTCAAGGAGGGATCGACCACGATCAGCCTCAGCGAAACGTCCAACTCCACCGACGGCACCTTCAACCTGGCGCCCGCGACTTTCACGGTGAACGTGACTGCTCCGACGCCACCTAACACGGCTCCGCAAGTTAGCATAGACGGAGTGACGGGTGGCGCCAGCTACGGAATCGGTTCTGTCCCTGCTGCGACCTGCCAGGTCACGGATGTCGAGGATGGCAATAGCAGCTTCGCAGCCACTCTCGGAGCCATCACCGGCCAGCTGTCTGACTATGGCCTGGGCGCGCAAACGGCAAGCTGCTCGTACACCGATGGCGGCGGACTGATGGCTTCGTCCTCGGTAACCTACAGCATCGTCGACACCACGGATCCGGTCATCACCTTCGTCAGCCGCACTGCAGCGAACAGCTTTGGCTGGAACAAAGATGCTGTCGTGGTAACGTGGTCTTGCCAGGACAACGTAGCCGTCGACAGCGAGAATTCCATCCTCAGCCAGACGCTGACCGCCGAAGGCGCCGACCAGTCAGCTGAAGGCACCTGCCTTGACGTCGCCGGCAACTCGGCGAGCGATACACAGACCGGCATCAACATCGACAAGACTGTCCCAACGGCGAGCGCCAGTGCGTTGCCCACCCCGAACGCTAACGGCTGGAACAATGGCAATGTGACGGTCAGCTTCTCCGGCAAGGATAACCTGTCTGGCATCGACTCCTGTGATGCAGCCGTCGTCTTGAGCGATGAAGGCGAGGACCAGTCGGCTTCGGGCACCTGCACCGACAAGGCCGGCAACGTCAGCGCATCGGCGACAGCGTCCGGCATCAACATCGACAAGACCACCCCAAGCGTCGCCCTCGTGGGCGGACCTGCTGATGGCGGGACGTACTACTTCGGCTTCGTTCCCGCCGCTCCAACTTGCTCCGCAAGCGATGCTCTGTCGGGCTTGGACGGGTCATGCAACGTCTCGGGCTACAGCGCAGTTGTAGGCAACAATCAGACGGTAACCGCCAGTGCCACCGACAAGGCCGGCAACAGCGGCAGCGCTTCGGCAACCTATGACGTGCTCGCCTGGACCCTCAACGGCTTCTACCAGCCCGTCGACATGGGTGGTGTCTTCAACGTGGTCAAGGGCGGTTCCACGGTGCCGCTGAAGTTCGAGGTCTTCGCCGGCCCCACGGAGCTCACGAACACTTCGGCCGTGAAATCCTTCGTCCAGACGAAGATCGCCTGCGACGGAACGGCGCCCGCAGACGACATTGCAGGTCACCACAACCGGTGGCACGTCTCTTCGCTACGACACGACGGCAGGCCAGTTCATCCAGAACTGGCAGACCCCGAAGCTGCGCGGGTCAGTGCTACAGGGTGACACTGACAACTCAAGATGACAGCCCCATCGTGGCTTTCTTCAAGCTGAAGTAAGCCTCAGCGCTGCCGCTGAGCGTGCTTACCAGCTTCTTCTACTAGCGAAACAGGCCGGGTCATGTGCCCGGCCTGTTTTCATATCCAACCATGGGGCGCATCCCCTGCTTTCCCCTTCATTCCCGCCCCTCCACGATCGCGACCTCCTCCTCGCTCAGCCCATACAGCTCGTACACCAGCCGGTCGATCTGCCGGTCCGTGACCTCGATCTGCCGCTGCGCCACCGTCTTCTCCTGGTCCGTGCGCGCCCCGGCAGCCTGCTTGTGCAGCGCCAGCATGCGCTCGACCAGCGCGACCATCCGCTCGTGGCGGGCCTTGTCGGCCGGGTCAGAGAAGTCGATGGTGCGAATGGGCAAAGCCTTTATGTCCTGAGGATTGAGTTTGGGGAAGACCTCCTTCCCGAAATTGGGTAGCATCAAGCCACCATACCAACTGAGCAATTTTGAATTTGCAAGACCTAGTAGATATCGTATGCCAATCACGTTGTCGAGATTTGGCTTGAAGGGAGTTATGCTGTGACCATGATATGCGGGACCCTCGGCGATCGTGCATTGTATTCTTTTGTTACGGCCCGGCACTTCCCGAAACAGCAAGCGAGGTCCCTCAAAAAAGCTAGGGTCACGTGGTGCACCCAGCCAGGGCCCGTAACTCAACCACTCGCCACTCCATCCGAGTTCATAGCGGGAAACGTCCTCGCCTGCAAGCCACTTTCCGCACGTGTCATCATGCTTGTGAGCGTAATGATATCCGCGGCGCTTAATCAGCATCGGGTCTTGTCCCCGATACTTGTCATAGGGCGTAATCCCCTGAATGGTTTCACCGAAGTCTGAAAGCGGGCGCACATTGGTCGCTCGCATCCTAGCAACTAGTGAGTAAGTGCTCGGCCGCATTCGGTAATCTATAGCGTAGGTCTGAGAAGATGTCCAAGTCCGAGTTGGCAATTCCCAGCTTTCACCATTCATCTCCACGTGCATCGCGTCGAAGGACGCCCCTTTGCGAAGAACGAAAACGACGGTGTTCACCACCGCGCGCCTAAACACATTTTCGCCACAGATCTTGAGTATTTGAAATCCTGCGTTTTGAGCAATCAGTCTACGGAGCGGCGCGCCGTTTTCCAACTTAAGCCACAGTTCCGGCGTAATGTAGCTAATATACCCCTTCCCATTGGTCAGACTGAATGCCTTCTCTATGAAGTAAATGTAGCTGTCATATCGATACTTGTAAGACTTGAATCTCGCCCGCACGTAGTCTTTCTCTGCCTCACCCAGGAAAGCTCCGTACGGCGGATTCCCGATCACCACGTCGAACCCCGGCTCCGGCCCGCCGAAGACCTGCGGGAAGCCGGCCCGCCAGTCGAAGGCATTGACGCGGTACTGCTCGTCGGCCGGCAGCAGGCTCATCTGCTCGTCGTCGTAGAAATCCGGCCCGACCAGCGAGTTGCCGCACTTGACGTTCTCGCCCAGGTCCGGCAGCGCCCGCTCCCTGAACAGGCTGAGCTGCGCCGAGAGCGTGCCGGCGCTCTCGCCCTCCAGCACCTTGAGCAGCAGCGACATCTTGGTCACCTCGACGGCCTGCGCGTCGACGTCGACGCCGAAGATGTGCGCCAGCAAGATGCGCTTGCGCTCGGCCGTCGTCAGCCGCCAGTCGCCGCCCGGCCCCTGGAAGATGGGCAGCGCCGCGCCGTCGTCACGCGCCGCCCGCCGGCCGCGCCTGGCCGGGCGCTCGGGCAGCAGCGCCATGGCCTCCGGCGAGATCCCCGCCTTGCCGGCGCCGAGCAGGGGCGCCAGGTGCTCGACGTACCAATCACGGTGCCAGTCGAGCAAATACTGGTAGGCGCCGATCAGGAACGAGCCCGAGCCGCAGGCCGGGTCCGCCAGGCGCAGCGGCCGCCCGTCGAGCGCTCCGGGCGCCGCCCCCGCCACCTGGCGCGGCGTCTTGCCTTCCAGCAGCTTGCCCAGCGTCCCCCGCACGATGTAGTCCACGATGTAGGTGGGGGTGTAGAAAACGCCCCCCGCCTTCTTGACCTCGGGCTTGTCCTCGACTTTGGCCTGGTGCCCCGCCGTCAGGCGGATGACCTTGCCCAGGAACTGCTCGTAGACCTGCCCGAGGATGTCGGCCGGGAACACCGAGAAGACGTAGGGGCTCTCCGGGTAGTACAGGCCGCCGATGATCTCCTTGAGCGGCTTGTCGTCGACCAGCAGGCCGGGGGTGAGGCTGTCGGCCGCCTCGGCCAGCTTTTCGCTCGCGTCGAAGTGGAACAGGCCCGAGTTGAAGCGCGCGTCCGCCTCGCGGTACAGCTCTATCAGCCGCTCGTAGATCCGTCCGCCGTTGAGCAGGCCCTGCAGGCGGTTCGGCTCCTCGATCGCCCGGTCCTCGCAGATGCGTAGGAAGATCAGGCGGTCGATCGTGCGCTGGACGGCGAAGTTGAGCTCGCGCGTGCTCAGGCCCGGGTTGCGCAGGGCCAGGTTGTGCGCCAGCGCCTCGCGCCAGCCCTCGATCTGCTGCAGGAAGGCGTCGTCCACCTCGGCGGTGCCGCGCTTGCCGGCGCTCGTCTCGGCATACTTGTCGAAGGAGCCTCGCAGCACGGCATCGCGTGCGAAGACCGCCGCGATCTCGTCCCAGCGCGCCGGGTACTCGCCGTGCGCGAAGAGCATCACGCGCGCCGCGCTCGCCTTGTCGCCGGGCGCCGGCTTGACGCGGCAGTCGTAGACCGCCAGGTCCTCGAAGTCGCTCAGGATGCTCAACGGCAGCTTGGCCGACCAGGCGTAGCGCCGGAGCTGGTAGGCGGCCTCGGCGTCCTCGCGCACGCTGACCGACGGCTTCTTGGCTTCGAGGAAGAACTTGCGCGCGCCGCCGATGCGGAAGGAATAGTCCGGCGCCTTCATCGACCCGCCGATGCGGATCGCGTCCTCGTGGATCACGTCCTTGTAGGCCTCGGCCCAGCCCTGCTTGTTGTCCACGTCCCAGCCAAGGGCTGCGAAGAACGGGTCCAGGAACTCGCGCCGCAGTTGGGTCTCGTTGTAGCGCCCGCCCGTGTAGGCGGCCTTGTTGCGGTCGAAACGCTCGACCAGCTCCACGATCTCGGGGGGTACGCTCAAGATGCTCTTCTCCGCTGCGGCGCGCGACGATGATCAGGGGTAGCTCGACCAGGGGAAGTTTACCGCCAAGGGCTGCGGGACGCAAGCGCCGGGCGCCTATGCGGTTACTCAGGAAGCGCGACGGGGGGTCGCGCCTCGAGCAGGCATGGGTGGGCGCCGCTTCGTTGCCTGGGACTCTGCGATGTCGGGCTCGGCGCCAGTCCCGGGGCACATTATACGCCAATCGACGGAATACGGGACCCCCCAATTCCTCTAAGGACCTGTAAAGCCACAACTGGGGCATGCTCGCAGTTACGTCGCGCGCGCCAGCTCCTCACGCAACACACGCCGCAGCGTCTCTTCCAGCGGCTCCGGCCCTCGGCGCATGTGCTCACGCAAGGCATCGTTGATGAGCGCCTGGTAGCTCCCCCCGCCGGCAGCTTCGACCTGGGCCTTGAACCATTCGATGATGTCGTCATCCAGCCGGATGGTGATTCGCGTCTTCCACGCGCGGCGCCGGCACGATCAGCCCGCGCTGGCCTTTGCTGAAGTCGTATTCCGCTTTCATCTCGTCGTCATCCATGTCATCACTCTCCCCTATACTGTCTACGCTCCGTCGGCGTCGCCCTGCGCGCCGAGATTAGGCGGACGCGCTCCTCCCGCTGCGCGAACACAACAACCAGAATACCGTGCATACGAGCGTTGATGCTGGCTTTTTGCGGGTCCCACTCGAAGTCCATCGCTCCATTATATGTACGCTTGTACATATCGGCAAATTGGAACGCGGACGACGCGAAGTGACACGAAGAAACACGAAGCCCGAAGGCGAACATCCCCGTCATGGCGCGCGACCGATCCCGCTTGCCACTCCGCGACCTCCATCATCCGCGCTCCTTATCCCACCCGGCCCTCGACCGGCGAGATCTCGTCCTTGGCCATCCTCATGTATCGCGGTCTTCGTGCCTGGAGTTGTCTGCTTGGAGTCTCGTGCCTGGAGTCTCGTGCCTGGAGTCTCATGCCTGGAGTTTCCTGCTTCGTGTTCTTCGTGTCACTTCGCGCGAGTTCGCGTTCCAAACCACTTCGCGCCGCTTCGCGTTCCAGCCGCCTCACGCCTCACGCGCCAGACCCACACCCGCTGCGGCTCGTAAAGATCATCAGGGATAGCTCAACCAGGGGAAGTCGACCGCGAAGGGCTGCGGGACGCAAGCGGCGGGCGCCGTGTGCAACCCTGCAGGACGCGCGACGGGGGGGCCGCGCGTCCTGCATAGGATGGGTGGGCGACGCCGGTTCGATGCGAGGTACGCTACGTTGGTGGGCTCGGCGCCAATCCCAAGGCATATTATACGTCAATTGTGCGAAGCTGTACCCCTCCAATTCCTCTAAGAATTTGGGGTCATCCGGCCGGACAGGACGGACAGGATGTCTTCCGGACCCCTTGATCCATCCCGCAAATGTTATAAATCCTGTGAAACACGTCGTTCGTTCGGACAGACCGGATGAAGGGGATATCATCCGGCTTCATCGTTCCATCCTGTGCATCCTGTCAATCCTGTCGAAACCGTCGTGCATCCGGGCTGGCCGCCGGCTAGCGCCTCGCGCTCACCGCGCTCAAGGCGTTGACCTGACCGTGGCCGTAGAAGCCGTTATAGCCCGCCCCGCCCTGGCAGGTGGCCAGGTAGCTGCCCGTCCCGCTCGGATCGAAGGGATTCGCCGGGCATGGCAGGGGATCGGATGTCTGAGTCAACAGGGCCTGGACTGCCCCCACCGGCAGCCGGCCGAACTGGCTGACGATCAGCGCCGCCACGCCAGCCGCGTGCGGGCTGGCCATCGACGTGCCCTGCAGGTAGGCGTAGCGGTTGCCCGGGTAGGTCGACAGCACCGTGCCGCGCGTCGCCGCCGGCGTCCGCTGGTAACGGCTGTCGCCGCCGGGGGCCACCACCTGGGTCACCCCCACGCCGTAGCTGGAGTAGTACGACTTCTGTTCCAGGTTGCCGTCGGCCGTCACGCCGATCACGCCCGGGATCTCGACTGGGATCGACCAGGCAGGCATTGGTCACCTCTCGCGTCAGTGGGGTGCCGTTGTCCGGGCTGATCGTGTCGACGTTCGTCTTCGACAGGTCCTTGTTCTCGTTGCCCATCGCCGCCACCACCGTCACGCCCTGCGACATGGCGAAACGGATCGCCCGCTGCTCGGCCTTCCAGATCGCCCGCTGCCCGGCGTCGTTGCGGCAGTTGAAGAGCCAGGGATCGGCGAAGTAGCTGTTGTTGGTGACCGCGATATTGTGCGCGCCGGCCCACATGAACGAGCACACGACCGCCTCGGGGTAGAAGTAGCCTGCGGCATTCCCCGCCTTGATGGCGGCGATCTTCACGTTGGGTGCCACGCCGACGATGCCGATGCCGTTCTTGGCCGCGGCGATCGTGCCCGCCGTGTGGGTCCCGTGGCCGTTGTCATCCATCCAGGCGGCCGGGTCCTGGTTGGGCGCGCCGCCCACGCAGGAAACGCTGTCCGCGAAGTCGACGTTCGCCGCCAGGTCCGGATGCGTGTAGTCGAGACCGGTGTCGATGTCGCCGACCACCACCGACGGGTCGCCGGCGTTGATCGCCTGCGCCTCCGGCACGTGGATCTGCAGCATGTCCCACTGGTTAACCGACATCGGGTCGCCCCAGGCGTCCGCTGCGGCCAAATCCGGCGCCTCGGCCAATTCGACGACCTGATCGCCCAGCCGGGTGGCGAAGCCGGCCGTAGCCGAAACGCCTTCGACGTGCGAGTCCTTGATCAGCCTGGCGGAGAACCCGGCGCTCTCCGAGCGTGCGACCGCCACGCCGATCTGGTCGTAGCCGTAGACGAGGGTTCCGCCGGCCGCCGCGATGCTTGACGCGGCATCGGCCGGTACCCTGTTCGCCTTGTAGAGCACCAGGTAGGTCTCCGTCGCTCCCGGCCTGGGCCGGGGCGGCGCTGCCGGCGCTCGCGCCGAACAGCAGAGCAGTGAGCACCAGCACGCATGCCGCAGCAATCCTGACAGAACGTTCCATGGTATTGCCTCCTGACGGATTGGAACCCAGCACGGGTTCGCGGGGATGCGCTACTTTAGCATGCTTCGTCGCGCGCGTCAATGAACCGAGTTCTGAGATCCGCTCATGATTCGCGGCATGAAGTCGCCACCTGGCACACTTCGTTTATTCGTTCCGGTCATTCGTTGATGGCCGCCCCGCCGCGCGCGCCCCGCTTTGTCCGCCCGCCGGCAATCAGATCGTGCCCGAGAGTAGCAGAAGCGGAAGATCGGTACCAGCACCCGCAACGGAGAAGGTGGGAAGATACGCGAGCCAGACAGGAGGTATCGATGTTCCTAACTATCTCCAGAGCGCGATACTGGACCTTCCTTTTGGCAAGCGCGCTCACGCTGTGTCTTGTCACGAGCTGCAGCTCGTTGGCCCAATCATCTTCGGTGGCCGCAGCGCCGGCGCCTGTCAGCGTCACTCCCGAGGGCAGCCAGGCAGGGCCGCCTCCCGGCATCCAGTATCTCTCGCCGAAACCCGGCTCGACCTGGAACTCGCCCGGCAGCACCGTCGCAGTGCGCTACGACGGCGTCCTGGCACCCGGCAGCGCCGGCGACCAGCTCTTCGACATCAGCGGCACGAGCAGCGGCCATCACAGCGGCAGCGTCGTGCTCTCGGACGACGGGCTGACCCTGATCTTCAGGCCAGATCACCCCTTCGCCGCGGGCGAAACCGTGAATGTGAGCCTCAGCGCCTGGCAGGACGCGACCTCCGAGCAGGCTTACCCCGCGGCCGGCTTCTCCTTCTCGGTCGCCCCGCAGGGCGGCGCCGCAATCATCAGCACGACCGGCACCCACATCATCGCCCAGCACAGCGCGCCGCCGAAGCCGGCCCCGGGCGGTAACGTCCCGAGTTATGTGACCGTGCCGTCGGACTTCCCCGCCATCACGGTGACAGTGCCGGCCAGCGACACGGGCGCCGGCCTGATCTTTGCCAGTAACTTCGCCCTGAACCCCGACCCCTCGGGCTACTACCTGATGATCCTCGACAACCAGGGGCAGCCGGTGTTCTATCAGCAGATGGCGGCGAACACCCGCTCGCTCGACTTTACCCTGCAGCCCGATGGTACCCTTTCCTACAGCGACGCCGCCGGCAACTCCTTCATTGTCATGGACAACACCTATCACGTGATCCGCCAGGTCAGGCCCGGCAACGGCTACACGCTGCTGGACGAACACGATCTGCAGGTGCTGCCCAACGGCCACTACCTGCTATTCGCCGCGGAAGCGCGCAGCATGGACTTGAGCAAAGTGGTGGCAGGCGGCAAGCCGGACGCCAGCGTCACCGGCGAGATCATACAGGAGCTGGACAAGAACGATAACGTGGTCTTCCAGTGGCGGCAACTGGACTACATCCCCGTCACGGATACCAGCGAGCCGCTGACCGCGGCCCAGATCGACTACAGCCACGCCAACTCGATCGCCCTCGACACGGACGGCAACCTGGTGCTCTCGAGCCGGCACCTGGATGAGATCACCAAGATCGACCATCAGACAGGGGCCGTCATCTGGCGGATGGGCGGCAAGGGCAACCAGTTCACCTTTGCCACCGCGCCGGGCATCAGCGGCCCGGCCGAGTTCTACCACCAGCATGACGTCCGCGTGCTGCCGAACGGGCACTTCACGGTCTTTGACAATCACAACTTCCACCAGCCCCAGATATCGCGCGCGCTCGAATATGCCGTGGACGAGCAGGCCAAGACCGCCACCCTGGTCTGGGAGTACCAGACCACGCCCGGCGTCTACGCGGACGCGATGGGCAACGTGCAGCGACTGCCGAACGGTGACAGCATCGTCGACTGGGGCACGGTCTTCGTGCCCAATATCACCGAGGTGCGTCCCGACGGCACGCGGGCCTTCGAGCTCGACTTCGGCGGGCCGGACGTCAGCTACCGCGCCTTCCGCTTTCACTGGCACGGCTACCCCACCTGGCCCCCGGCCCTGGTGCTGCAGGACGCCGGTAACCAGTTGACGCTGACCTTCAGTTGGAACGGAGCGACTGACGTCACCTCCTACAAGGTGTACGGCGGGAACGCTTCGCCGCCAGACCAGTTGGTCGCCGAGCAGCCAAAATCGGCCGGTTTCGAGACCAGCCTGGTCGTCCCGGATGCCCAGAACGCCTACTGCTACTACCAGGTCCTGCCGGTCGACGCCAACGGGAAGACGACCCAACCCTCGGCCGTGGTCCGCAACCCCGCCGCGACGAACCCGGCCTGTGCGGCGACCCCAACACCGGCTTCGCAGGCGCAGACGCCAGCGCCGGCGCCTCAGGCCACGGCACGCCGGGAGACCAGTAAGGGCAGGAGCCCTACGCAGGGCCCGCCGCGCAGCGGCGCCCAAAAACCGGCACGGGAGCCCCTCCGGGCAGAGCGGGCTCCCGTACGCTGTATTGGCCGTTATTGGCCCAGGTTACCGTCCGCTAGCCGGAGCGCCTACTGGCGGTTCGGGATCTCGACGACCTGGATCTGGATGGCCACGCCGGGCGGAGGGGTCATGCCGAAGATTGAAGAGGCATCGTAGTGCCCTGGGTCAGCCGGAATGCCGGTGTCAGACATCTCGTTATCAATCGTGACGGTGACGGGCGGCCCGCCCGTGTGACCGGTCAGGGTATCGACCTCGCTCGTAACGAAGAACGTGTGCTCGCCGGCCGTGCCTGGCGCGATCGTCCATCCCCTGACGTCGATGTGCAGGGCCTGGGCGCCGCCGCCCCGCCCGCCGATCATATGCTGACATTCGCTCAGGGTGGCATCACCGGTGCCCCCCTGGTCGAACTCAACCCAGCCCCAGAACCCTCCCAGGTTAGAACCGCAGAAGCCCGGGTTGTTGCAGTTGAACGACAGCCCGATCTGGTAGATGGCCGTATTACCATAGGCCTGGGCCGCGGGTGCTGGAGCCAGAACCGCCGCCAGGACCAGGATGGCCGCCAATAGGATCGCCGACACAACTCTCATTCGCCGTGACATGGGACCCTCCGGAATAGATTGCATGACCGGCAGATTGTGCTGTGCACTACATGCACCGCGCTTATATCACCCCTTATATCCGTTTTCAATATAGTTATCGGAAAAATCGTACAAAATACGTATGCGCTGCCCGCTGAGTAAGCCTCGCCGGCCTCCTGACAGTTTATGTCATTCTGAGCGACGCTTCCCAGCCAGACTGCCAACCAACACTGCCAGTGAAGAATCTCTCCTCGGCCCCTGCCACCCCGCCCCCGTTGTCAAACGCTCCCGAGCGCCAGACTTCGTTTGACGGCCCCTTCGATTCATGCTATCTTGCCCTTAACCTCTGGCCGTGCCCGGCCCGCGCTAGCGTCGGACCGCCCGGCCGCCCTGTCACGACGAGACGATGCGGAGATCGAAGACCTATGCCAACCACACAAACCTACCTCTTGGGAATCGACGTCGGCACCAGCGGTAGCAAGGCCTTGCTGGTGCGCGAGGACGGCGCGCTGGTCGCCAGCGCCACCACGGAATATCCCCTCTACACGCCGCAGCCGCTCTGGGCCGAGCAGGATCCGGCCGATTGGTGGCAGGCCACGGTGGCCAGCATCCGGCGCGTGCTGGCCGCGAGCGGCATCGCCGCTGCCGAGCTGGCCGGAGTGGGACTGACCGGGCAGATGCACGGCCTGGTGCTTTTGGGCGCCGGCGGCGACGTGCTTCGCCCGTCCATCCTCTGGAACGACCAGCGCACCGGCAAACAGTGCGCCGAGATCACCGAACGGCTCGGCGCGGAGCGCCTCCTCCAGTTGACCGGTAACCCGGTCCTGCCCGGCTTCACCGCGCCCAAGATCCTCTGGGTGCGCGAGCACGAGCCGGAGGTCTACGCGAGAGTGGCCAAGATCCTGCTGCCCAAGGACTACGTGCGCTACCGGCTGACCGGCGAGTTCTACGGCGAAGTGTCCGATGCCTCGGGCACGTCTCTCTTCGACGTCGGCCGCCGGGCCTGGTCCGCCGAGATGCTCGAAGCCCTCGACATCCCGCCGGCGTGGCTGCCCGAGGTGACCGAATCCCCGGTCATCAGCGCGCGCGTCAGCCCGGCCGCGGCCGCAGAGACCGGCCTCCTGGCGGGAACGCCGGTCGCCGGCGGCGGCGGTGACCAGGCCGCCGGTGCGGTCGGCACGGGCATCGTCAGCGAAGGCACGGTCTCCGCGACCATCGGCACCTCTGGCGTCGTCTTCGCCGCCTCCGCCAGCTACCGCGTCGAGCCGCAGGGCAGGCTGCACGCCTTCTGCCACGCCGTGCCGGGCATGTGGCACCTGATGGGCGTGATGCTATCGGCCGCAGGCAGTTTCCGCTGGTACCGCGACACCCTGGGCGGTGCCGAGCGTGCGCAGGCACAGGCCAGCGGCCGGGACGCCTACGACCTGCTGACCGAGAGCGCGGCGACGGTGCCGGCCGGCTGCGAGGGGCTGCTCTTCCTGCCGTACCTGACGGGAGAGCGCACCCCCTACCCCGACCCGAACGCACGCGGGGTCTTCTTCGGCTTGACTTTGCGCCATACCCGGGCCCACATGACCCGCTCGGTGCTGGAGGGTGTCACCTACGGCCTGCGTGACTCGCTGGAGCTGATGCGCGACCTCGGGCTGAACGTGCAGCAGGTACGCGCCTCGGGCGGCGGCGCGCGCAGCGCGCTCTGGCGCCAGATCCTGGCGGACGTGTTCGAGGCCGAGATCGTGACCGTCAACGTGACCGAGGGGGCACCCTACGGCGCGGCCCTGCTGGCCGGCGTCGGCGCGGGGGTCTATGCGGGAGTGCCGGCTGCCGTCGAGCGCACGCTGCACATCACCGGCTGCACCGACCCGGGCCCGGCTGTGCCGGTCTACGCCGACTACTATCCGCGCTACCGGGCGCTCTACCCCGCCCTGGCCCCCGAGTTCGCCGAGCTGGCGAAGACCGTCAGCCGCCACCTGGAAGGGAAATAGGCCGCAGTACCCACTGGTTGGCGCGGGCGACCGGTCGCCTGTGCCAACCACAGCAGGCAGTACCTTCTCGTTGGATCGCCAGACCTGTGTGGCTGCGGTGGAGCGCTCCGAAGCGCCACACCTGCAGCAGCTCGAGGCGCGAGGAGCAGACGATGAAGCTGACACCCGGTGTTTCCGGAGCCCCGGCCCGCTTGCTGCGGTGGGCCGGCGATCGTGGGCGTGATGTCGCTCTGTGGCCGCTAAACCTGCTGCGTGATCTGCCGGCCCGGCTGGACCGCTTGGGCGAGACGGTGATCCAGGGCGCCGCGGGCGTGAACCGGGCCGTGCCGGAGGCGGTCTGGTTGCTTCAGGCCGGGGACCGCGCCCGGCGTGCGGCCTGGATGCACCAGAAGGCCGGCGGGGGCGCCAACTGGCTGCTGGGCCTCGGCGTGCGCCTGTTCGACCTGTTCGGCGGCCCCGAGCTGGCGCAGTTTTTGATCCACCTGGGCAGCCATGCCGAGGCGCTGACGCCGGAGGAGAGCGCCGCCGCGCGTGCCGTGCTGGGGCCGGGCGCCACGCGCTGGGGGACGGTGCGGGTGGCGCAGGGCGGGCTGTTGGAGGCGATCTTCCGGCGCAACGGCGGGCGGGCCTTCACGGCCTGGCGCACGATCAACATGCCGGTGCAGGGCCACAACGCGCGTGCGAACCTGGAGATAGTCGTGCACGAGCTGACGCACGTGCTGCAGTACGAGCGAACGGGGACCATCTACATGGTCGAAGCCCTGCGTGCCCAGGCGACGAAGGAAAACTATGACTATGGCAAGCTGGCCGGCCTCGACGAGCGCCTGAAGGCGCAGCAGCACCTCTGCAACCTCAACCGAGAGCAGCAGGCTTCGGTGGCCCAGGACTATTTCCGGGAGTGCGTCCTGGGCGCGGCGGCGCGTACCGGCGAGGAGCTGGCCGAGCTGCGCCAGCGCTACCGGCCGTGGATCGACGAGCTGCGGGCCGGCCGGGTCTGATCGCTTCGGCCGCCCGGATGTAACCTATCCGTGGCCTTGGGCATCTCAAGCCGCAAAGGAAGGTTATCGCCATGACAACACCAAACGCGCTCCCGAACCGGGAGGTCGCCACGCTGGCCGGCGGCTGTTTCTGGTGCCTGGAGGCCGTCTACGATCAGCTAAAGGGTGTGGAGGACGTCGTTTCGGGCTACGCAGGCGGCAGCGTGCGCAATCCCAGTTACCGCCTGGTCTGCACCGGCTCGACCGGCCATGCCGAGGTCGTCCAGCTCACCTTCGACCCAAGCGTCATCAGCTACCGCGAGATCCTGCAGGTGTTCTTCTCCATCCACGACCCGACGACGCTCAACCGGCAAGGCAACGACATTGGGACCCAGTACCGCTCGGCCATCTTCTATCACTCGCCGGAGCAGAAGGCGACCGCCGAGCAGGTCATCGCCGAGCTGAGCGCCGAGAACCTCTGGCCGTCGCCGATCGTGACACAGGTCGTGCCGTTTGAGGCGTTCTACCCGGCCGAGGACTACCACCAGGAATACTTCGCCCGCAACCCCGAGCAGGGCTACTGCCAGGTCGTCGTCGCGCCCAAGGTGGCCAAGTTCCGCAAGCACTTCTTCGAGAAACTGAAGAAGTGAGCCGGTCAGGGCGTGACATGATACAGAGTCGCTCGCCGCTGGACCGGGCGAGCGCTTCTTTTTGACCTGTCGCGGCGACGCGGAATGTGCCTCACTGCACGATAAGGGCGAGCGGCATAGGATTCCGGCGGAGGTCACACCTGCACTATGAGACATGCCCGCTGGTTCCTGCTGATCCTGTCCTTCGCGCTCGCGCTCGGCGCCTGCGCGCCCTCGAGCGGCTCAACTACGTCGTCGGACGGCCCGATTCCGACCGCTGGCCCGGCCCCGGTGCTGGCTCCCGTAGCAACTCAAGTCATCCAGCTCGCCGCGAGCGCGGTCGGTCAACTGCAGCCGAACCTGCCGGCCTTCAGTCACGTCTTCATCATCGTGCTGGAGAACAAGGGGGCAAACTCGATCGTCGGCAGCGATCAAGCCCCCTACCTGAACCAACTGGCCAGCCAGTACGCGCGGGCAGGCAACTATTACGCGGTCGCCCATCCCAGCCTGCCCAACTACCTGGCACTCACCGGGGGTGACACCTTTGGCGTCCACAGCGATTGCACGGACTGCTTTCAGGCCCACGACAACCTCGCCAACCAACTGGAGCGGGCGGGGCGAAGCTGGAAGGCCTACATGGAATCGCTGCCCGGCCCCTGCTTCAAGGGGACAGGCAGCGGCCGCTACGCCCTCAAGCACAACCCCTTCATGTACTATGACGACATCCGCAACGACCCTCAGCGCTGCAACAAGGTCGTCCCGCTCACGCAGCTCGACGGAGACCTGCAGTCGGGCAGCGTGCCAGACCTGGTCTGGATCTCGCCCAACCTGTGCAGCGACATGCACGACTGCCCGATCGCTACCGGCGATGGCTGGCTGCGCACCTGGGTGCCGAAAATCCTCAATTCACCCGCCTGGCAGCAGAACGGGGTTCTGTTCATCACTTTCGACGAGGGCACCAGCCGGTCGGGCTGCTGCCAGGTCGCCGCAGGCGGGAAGGTCGACACCCTGGTCATCTCCCCGCTGGTGCAGCCCGGCTTCGTCTCTGAGGTCGCTTACGATCACTACTCGCTGCTCCGCACCATCGAGGACGCCTGGGGTCTGCCGCGCCTGGCCAACGCAGGGCTGGCGGCCACCGCCCCGATGGTAGACTTCTTCAAGACGCACTGACGGTGTACAATTGACATCTGGCCTGACACTAGCTCTGCCACCTGCCGCACAGGAGAGCCGATCCGATGCCCACAGCACCATCCTTGACTGAGCGCCCCGCCTGGCGAGCGCTCGAAGCGCACTACCAGGCGATCAGGGACGTTCACCTGCGCACCCTCTTTGCCCAGGACCCCGGCCGCGGCGAGCGTCTGACCTGCGAAGCGGCCGGCCTGTACCTGGATTACTCCAAGAACCGCATCACGGACGAGACCCTGCGCCTGCTGGTGAGCCTGGCCGAGGAATGCGGGCTGCGCGCCCGGATCGATGCCATGTTCCACGGCGACAAGATCAACGTCACCGAGAACCGGGCCGTCCTGCACGTCGCCCTGCGCGCGCCGCGGCAGGCACAGATCTTCGTCGACGGCCAGGACGTCGTGCCCGAAGTGCATGCGGTGCTCGACAAGATGGCCGGCTTCGCCCGCTCCCTGCGCAGTGGGGAATGGCGCGGCTACACCGGACAGCCGATCCGCAACGTGGTCAACATCGGCATCGGCGGCTCGGATCTCGGCCCGGTCATGGCCTACGAGGGCCTGCGCCACTACAGCGACCGTGCGCTGACCTTCCGGTTCATCTCGAACGTGGACGGCACGGACTTTGCCGAGGCCACGCGTGACCTGGACCCCGCCGCCACCCTCTTCGTCGTGGCGTCGAAGACCTTCACCACCCTGGAGACGATGACCAACGCCCAGAGCGCGCGCGCCTGGACGCTGAGGGCGCTGGGCGACGATAAAGCGGTCGCCCGGCACTTCGTGGCCGTCTCCACGAACGCGGCCGAGGTGGAGAAGTTCGGCATCGACACGGCCAACATGTTCGGCTTCTGGGACTGGGTGGGCGGCCGCTACTCGATGGACTCGGCGATCGGGCTTTCTACCATGATCGCCATCGGGCCGGAGAACTTCGGCGCCATGCTCGACGGCTTCCACGCCATGGACGAACATTTCCGCAGCGCGCCCCTGGCAAAGAATTTGCCCGCGCTGCTGGGTCTGCTGACCCTCTGGTACAACAACTTCTTCGGCGCGGGAACGGTGGCGGTCCTGCCCTACGATCAATACCTAAAGCGCTTCCCGGCCTATCTGCAGCAGTTGACGATGGAGAGCAACGGCAAATCCGTCACCCTCGAGGGCAGGCGCGTGGACTACCAGACCGGGCCGGTCTATTGGGGCGAGCCGGGGACCAACGGGCAGCACTCGTTCTACCAACTGATCCACCAGGGCACAAGGCTGATTCCCTGCGACTTCATCGGCTTCGCCCAAACCCTGAACCCACTGGAGGAGCATCACGATCTGCTGATGTCGAACATCTTTGCGCAGGCAGAGGCCCTGGCCTTCGGCAAGACGGCCGAGCAGGTGCGCGCCGAGGGCACGCCCGAGCGGCTCGTGGCGCACCGCACGTTCGAGGGCAACCGGCCTTCCAACGTGCTGCTTGGTGACCGGCTGACGCCGAACATGCTGGGGCGCCTGGTGGCTCTGTACGAGCACAGCGTCTTCACCCAGGGCACCATCTGGGACGTCAATTCCTTCGACCAGTGGGGAGTGGAGTTGGGAAAGGTGCTGGCACAGCGCATAATCCCCGAGTTGGCAAGCCAGGCAGAGCCCGACCTGAAGCATGACAGCTCGACCAACGCGCTCATCCGCCGCTATCGACGGCTCCGCGATGAGGGCTGAACCGGTGCCAGGGTCGGCAGGGCATCCGTGAACGGAGGCTGGGCCGGGGCGCCCGGCAGCTATGCACTGATCCTGGAGGCTCTCGCTCCCACCGAGATCAGCGTCGGACGGCTGGGGCCCTTCACCCTGCCGGCCGGGCGCTACGTCTACCTGGGAAGCGCCCACGGATCGGGCGGTCTCGCGGCGCGGCTGGCCCGCCACGCCCGGCGAGACAAGCGCCTTCACTGGCACGTCGACCATCTGACGGCGGCGCTTCCGCTGGTACACGTTTATGCCCGCACGGGCAGCGAGCGCCTCGAGTGCGCCTGGACGCAGCGGTTGCTGGCCACAACCGCGGCGCGGGCGCCGATCCACGGGTTCGGCAACGGCGACTGCCGGTCTGGCTGCCCTGCCCACCTCGTCCGATTGCCGGATGATCTGTCGCTCGCCCGGCTAGAGGAGATCCTATCAGCATGAGCCAGCCTGACCTGGTGCAAAGCCTGCTGGATGCGGTGGCGTCCGGCGATGACGAGAAGGCCGAAGCCGGCGCGCGGGCTTGCGCCGGGCAGCAGCGCCTCTTACCCGCCCTGCGTCCACTGCTGGCCGACGTCGACGACGACCGCCGCTGGTGGGCGGTACGCGCCCTGGCCCTGATCGGCGGCCCGCAGGCCGGTCCCTTGCTCGTCGAGCGCCTCGTAGATCGCGACCCGGCCGTCCAGTGCGCGGCTGCGCTGGGGCTGGGGGAGCGGGGCTTCGAGGCGGCCGTCCCGGAGTTGATCGGGCGGCTGGCGGATCCGAACGGTTGGGTGCGCGACTGCGCATCCGATGCCCTGGCCATGATCGGCGACGGAGCAGTCCCGGGCCTGGTGGAGGCTATGAACGACCCGCGCGACGGAGTGCGCGTGCGGGCGGCCGCGGCCCTGCGCCGGATCGCGTTGGTGGGCGGGAAGCCCGGCTTCAGCCTGGACATCCATTCCCCGCGCGGCCGGGCGATCGGCGCACTGTTCCGCGGCCTGCAGGACCCCAACTACCTGGTACACGAACACTCGTATGAGGCGCTCGATCGCCTGGGTCTGCTGGACAACGTGATCGTGACCTGAAGGGCCAAATGGCCGGCGCGGAGGGTTAGCGAGTGAAGACGAAGATCACCTGGGAGCCGCTCGGCTCCTGAGCCAGCGTGCGCGCGCCGGCACTCTCAAACAGGGTTACGACGTGGGCAGGCGTCAGAAAGCGGCTGCCCATCAGCAGCAGCTTCTCGGCCAACGCCACCGCCTTCACGCCCGGCCGGCGGATGTCCAGCTCCTCAAGCACGAGCCGGCCGCCGGGTTGCAGCACGCGCAGCAACTCGAAGGCACCCTGGATCTGGACCGCCGGCGAGGGGCGCGTGAAGTGGTGGAACGCGTCGACCACCAGCAGCCGCTCGACGCTACCGTCGGCGAAGGGCAGGCGAGCGACGCTGCCCTGCAGCGCCCGTAGACCTTTGGCCTGGGCCTGGCGGGTCATCCCCTCCGACAGATCGCATACCAGCACTCGCGCGCCGGCGGTTGCCAACGGGCGCGAGAGCGCCCCGGTCCCACCACCGACGTCCAACAGCCAGCCCCCCGGCTGCAGGGCCAGGGCAGTGTGCAGCCTATCGTCCAGCGACGAGTGCAAGACCCGGTCGTACCAGCCTGCTATCAGGTCGAAGTGGTCGAAGGGCAGTTTCAAGGCTCAGGCGTCCGCATTACCGTCATCAGGCGCCGGCCGGGCATCTGCCTGAAGTTGGCGCCCTGGCTGGAGGCCAGCAAGACTGCGGCCACGTCGACCACCACCGTCCCGGAGAGCGCGTCAACCCCGTAATCGAAGAGCACGTGCGATAGGGGCGTGGTCGGACCGAGCACCACCAGGAAGGCACCCGGGCGGCAGAGGGCAGCCAGGCTCTCGAATGTGCCGTTGACCAGGGTCTGCCCCGTGAGCGCGACCACATCGGCCTCGGGCAGAACCTCAGGCGCACGCTCTGCCGGCAGGTCGCCGGACTGTGGCCGGAGCTCCAGCACCGAGCAGGCGCCGGCGACCGCACGCACTCGCTCGACAAAGGGGAAGTGGCCCACGATGACCACCTTCTTCCCCGTGCCCCGCCGGACGATGATTTCCTCGGCATTGGCCTCGCTGCCGCCCGCCGAATCGGGGTCGAGCAAGGCATTCAGCGTCGCGAAGCCGAGGCTGCGTTCGGTCAAGCTGGCGCCAGAGTCCGGTAACGCGAGCCGCGCCAGATCAGCCGCCCGCTTGCCAAGCAGATGGCCGGCTTCGCTCACCAGCGGCCGGCCGTGCTCCAGGTCACGCGTCATCTGCGTGGATGCCAGCCCGGCGCGCAACCCATGCTGGGTCTCCACGGCGACGGCCGTCCAGAGCGCGCCGATCCGCACGTCGGCCACGCGCCCGTCAGACCGCAACCCGCCGATCAATCGCTCGATCACGTCCATCAGCGTCACCCCCGCACATTATACTCGCTTCCCCGCATATCGGACAGCGGGGCGGGGACTCGCCTCCCTGTCGTGCCCGGCGGGCGCCTTCGCCCTCCCTGTCATGCACGGCGGGCGCCTTCGCCCTCCCTGTCGTGTCCGGCGGGCGCCTTCGCCCTCCCTGTCATGCTGAGCGGCGCCTTCGAATCCAGGCCGCTCGCGGCGAATGTCAGCGAAGCATCTCTCACCGGCCATCGGCGGCTGGAGATGCTTCGCTCCCACTCAGCGCCACCCTCGTTGAGCCGTCGGTCTCGCGCATGACAGCGGGGCGGGGACTCGCCGCCACCCTCGTTGAGCCGTCGGTTTCGCTCCGCATGACAACGGGGCACTCGGCGCGCTCCCTTCGTTTGCTGGCGGGCGTCGCTCGGCATGACAGCCGGCGGGGGTGTGCTCGCGCGAGGGCCGGCCATTCCCGGCCGTTACTTGCAGATCGGCTGTCCCTGCAGTACCATCGGCAGACATATCGACCCATTTACGTTTGAGCGGAGGTGGCCGTGTTCCAGGTTTCAGAGGCGTGGAAGAGCGCCTATCCCGGTGCAGTCGTCGGAGCGCTGGCGCTGAGCGCTGTCTCCAACCCCGAGCACCATGCTGCCCTCGACGAGTGCAAGGAAGCCCTCGAGCGAGACCTGCGTGCGCGCTGGGCGGGTCAGGATCGCAGGGCCCTGGCCGCCCTGCCGACCATGCAGTCCTACACTTCCTACTATGCCCGCTTCCGCAAGACCTACCACGTGCTGCTGCAGCTGGAATCCGTGGCCCTCAAGGGCCGGCCACTGCCCCGTGCGGCCGCCCTGGTGGAAGCGATGTTCATGGCCGAGCTTAGGAACCAGTTGCTCACCGCCGGCCACGATGTGGCGAAGCTGGATCTGCCGGTGACGGTGGACATCGCCGGCGGCGACGAGAGCTATCTGACCTTGGGCGGCAAGGAGCAGACGCTGGCTGCCGGCGACATGTACATGCGCGACGGACAGGGAGTGATCTCCAGCATCGTCTACGGTCCCGACCGGCGCAGCGCCATCACGCCGGCCACCCAGCACGTTCTCTTCACCGTTTACGCGCCCCCCGGCATTACCCGCTCTGCGGTCGACGAGCATCTCGACGACATGCGCGACAACGTGCTGCTGGTCGCGCCCCAGGCCGTCGTCGAGCTGCGCCAGATCTGCGAGGCCGGCGCGTAGCTCGAGACGAGGCGACTGGCCGGCGGGGTGAGGGCCGTGCTTGCCGCGAGGGACTTTAGTCCCTGCGGATTGGCGACCACGGTCCCTTCCCAACTCGCCGGCAGCGTGCCATAATGAGCAAGGGACCGTGATCTGCGGCTGGGTGCCTGGGCCCGCGGGTTGGTCTCGTAGAACCGCTCGGGCTTCGCCTGAGCTCACATTCACACTCTGCCAGCTTGCCGGGAGGCCAGTTATGAAGTGGGTACTGTATGTTCTGGGAGTCATCTTTGCCGCGGTGGGGGCGCTGTGGATCCTGCAGGGCACAAATGTCCTGCAGGGCGGGATGATGGGCGGGCACATCATTTACGCTTTCCTGGGGCTGGTAGTCCTTGCGATCGGCATCGTGCTGTTCTGGCTTGGCGGCCGTCGCCGAACGCGGGCCATGTAGATCCTGCGTCTGGCTGTTCCGGCCGGCAGGCACTAGCCCGTCAGCAAAGGAGCCAGTCGACGGTGACCGGGCGCCTCCCTCCATATCCGCCGCTTCTCGGTGCCTGCACGAGCTAGAGCACCATGCTCAGCTCGACGCGGCCGCGCTCCTTGTCCACCTTCGTCACCTTCACGTCGATCACGTCGCCGACGTGGACCACTTCGTGGGGGTTCGAGACGTAGCGCTTGGCCATCTTGCTGACGTGGACCAGGCCGTCCTGCTTGACCCCGATGTCGACAAAAGCGCCGAAGTCGACGACGTTCCTGACGGTGCCTTTGAGCGTCATCCCTTCGTGCAGGTCCTCGAGCTTGAGGACGTCATGGCGCAGGACCGGCGCGGGTAGATCCTCACGCGGATCGCGGCCGGGCCGAACGAGAGCCTCGACGATGTCGGTCACGGTGGGTAAACCGGCACCCAGCATCCCCGCGATCTCCGCCAGGTCATTGGCAGCGCGAAAGGCCTGCATACGGTTGGGAAGATCGTGCATACGCAGGTTCAGGCCGGCCAGGTCGAGCAAAGCCTTGGCGGTCGCATAGGATTCGGGATGGATGATCGTGTTGTCCAGCGGGTTAGTGCCGCCCGGCACGCGCAGAAAGCCCGCGGCCTGTTCGTAAGCCTTCGGCCCCAGGCCCTTGACTTTCTTCAGCCCGGCGCGCGACTCAAACGGCCCATGGGCGTCCCGGTGCTCGACGATGGCTTGGGCCACCTTCTTGCTGACGCCCGCCACGTAGGCCAGGAGCGCAGCGGAGGCGGTATTGACGTCCACACCCACGTAATTGACCACCGATTCAACGACCGCGTCGAGGCTCTCCGCGAGCGCCTTCTGGTCGACGTCGTGCTGGTACAGCCCGATGCCGATGCTCTTGGCGTCGATCTTCACCAGCTCGGCCAGCGGGTCCTGAAGGCGGCGGGCGATCGAAACGGCCCCGCGCATGGACACGTCCAGGTCCGGGAACTCGGCCCGCGCCAGGTCGGAGGCGGAGTAGACCGAGGCGCCGGCCTCGCTGACCATCACGTAGGCCAGCCGCCAAGGGGCGGTTTTCGCAGAAGCTGCCTCCTCGGGCGGGCCGAGCCTCTTCTGGATCAGCTCGGCGGCCAGGGCCTCGGTCTCCCGGCTGGCCGTCCCGTTGCCGATGGCAATCACGTTGATCCTGTCTGCCTCGACCAAATCTGCCAGGAGCCGCAGGGACTTCTCGCGCTCGCTCTGCGGCGGGTGCGGGTAGATGGTGACGGTGTGCAGCAGCTTGCCGGTCGGGTCCACCGTCGCCACCTTGGAGCCGGTGCGAAAGCCCGGGTCGATGCCCATGACGCAGCGATCACGCACCGGCGGCTGCAGGAGCAGACTGCGCAGGTTGGTGGCGAAGACCTCGATCGCGTGGTCATCCGCATACTCGCTCAACTGCCCCTGGATCTCGCGCTCCACGGCCGGCCTGAGCAGGCGCTCGTAGCCGTCCTCGATGGCCAGTCGCACTTGCTCAGCCACCTTCGAGCCGCGCGCAGTGATGTAGCGCCCCGCGATATCGCCGATCACGGAACCGTCCGGGGCCTCGGTGCGCACCTTGAGGCTGCCGTCCTTGTCCCCCCGCTGAAGGGCGAGCCACTGATGCGGCTGAACGGCGCGCAGGGCAGCGCGAAAGTCATAGTACACCCGGTAGCGGCCCTCGGGGTCGGCCTCATCGCCGGCCCGCTGGCTGACCACAAAGCCCTCGGCGGCAAAACGCTGCCGCGCCCCCTGCCGCACGATTGGATCGTCGCTGACCGCCTCTGCGATTATGTCACGCGCGCCTGCCAGGGCGGCCTCGGCATCCGCCACCTTATCGCTCAAGTAATCGCCGGCGATCTGGCTCGGATCCAGCCGGCGGTCCTGGGCTAACAGCATTTGGGCCAGCGGCTCCAGGCCGCGCTCCCGCGCCAGGGCAGCGCGGGTATGGCGCTTCGGCTTGTAGGGCCGGTAGAGGTCTTCGACCGCCTGCAGGCTGCCGGCCGCCTCGATCTGGCCGGCCAGTTCCGGCGTCAGCTGGCCCTGCGACTGGATCTCCGCCCGCACGCTCTCTTTGCGCTCGGCCAGCTTGCGCAGGTAGTCCAGACGTTCCTGGACGCTTCGGATCTGCACCTCGTCCAGGCCGCCGGTCACTTCCTTGCGATAGCGGGCAACAAAGGGGATCGTGTTGCCTTCGTCGAGCAAAGTGATGGTGGCGACCACCTGCCGGACAGGCAGGGCCAGCTCGCCGGCAATCGCCTCGGGTATGGTAAGTCGGGTCAAACCTCTCTCTCCCTCCTTGCGGGTGCCTGGGCGGGCATTGTGCGCCGCTCCCGAGGGGGTGCGCCGCCCACCCGGCGCCGTACAGACTGGGATTCTAACCCGACCGGGTGGGCAGCGCAAGTTACCCGTTGACTTCAGACGGAACTGCACCCCTCATCCGCCTCGTGTAACCTATCTCAATGGCCGGCGTCTAAGACGAGAAGCATGTCGTCAGGCAGAGGCAGGGGGGCTGCCTCTCTACGCGTTCCCACACAGCACACCGCGGCAGACAGGAGGCACGATTGGCCATGTACGATCAGGGGTTGCCAACCAAGGAGGCGCTGCTCGCCGAACTGGTGCAGGCGCAGGCCGAGTTGGACGACGTCACAGAGATGCGCCTGTTCACGCTGGGGCAAACGGGCGTTCACCTCGGCGCGGGTCGCATGAATACTCTGCAGGCGAGCTGGGATCGAGACGAAGCCCGCCTACGCCAACGCATCGACGAGATCGAGGGATTACTGGAGCGAGCAAGTTAGGGTGTGCAGCCGGGCCGGGACTCCGTGCCCGAGCCTCGCGTTACCCCCGGCGCAGCCGGGCCAGCAGGGAAAGGTGGGAGATGAAGATTGCAGTCGTCAGCGACGATGGAGAAAACATCAGCCAACACTTCGGCCGGGCCCAACACTATGTCGTGCTCACCATCGAGAACGGCGAGGTGACCGGGCGCGAGCTGCGCGAGAAGTTCGGCCACCGGCACGGGGCGGGCGAGCAGCATGCGACCGGCGACGGGCATGGCGCGGCGGGCCAGGCCGAGTGCGATCCGAGCAGCAGCCAGCGCTTCGGGCGTTTAGCCGAGGACAGCCACGCGCGCATGGCCGCTCCCATCATCGACTGCTCGGTGCTCCTGACGCGCGGCATGGGTGCGCCGGCCTACTACAGCCTGCAGCGGGCCGGCATCCGGGCGATGGTCGTCAACGAGACGACTGTCGCCGAGGCAGCGCAGGCCTTTCTCGGCGGCAAGCTGCTAGACCACCCCGAGCGGCTCCACTGACCGGCTCGCTCGATCGGCGAGCGGCTTCGACCGAGCGAAAGGCCGGCAATGGGCAAAGGCGCATCCTCAATACGGCTACTGAGTCGCGCGGGCTTTGAGCCAGTCGCGCAGGCTCTTCACGGAAAAGGTCTCGCTCTCCAGATCTTTGACTGCCGTCGCCGCCGGTACGTCGGGCGGCAGGCTGAACGCCGCCTTTATCTCAGCCAGTGGCACGCCGAACACGCCGGCAACGTCGCCGAGCGTCATCCAGCCCTTGACGTCGTCGGGGTTGGCCGTCGTAAGCGACCCTTTCTCGCCGGTCGCGCTCAACTGCCCCGACACCGTCCACACTCCCGCGGCCCTGGCTCCGCCGATCACGGCGAAGAACAGGAACAGGCTCAACATGGCGAAGATATACGGATTGACTTTCACCGGTCACCTCCCGTCCTTTCTTGGTCTCACCTGCCCTGCAGCGGCAGGCCGAGTTTCAGTTCCAGCGCCCCTTCTCGGGGACACGCTTCCACGCACTCCAGGCAGCCGATGCAGTCCGGACTCGTGATCTTCATTGCGGCATGAACCGGCAGGCCCATCGGGCAGGCCCTGCTGCAGATGGCGCACGCCTTGCAGGCCTGGCTCTCACGTTGCAGGTAGAACGGGCTCAACCTGCCGAGCAGACCAGTCGCGGCGCCCAGCGGACAGGCGTAGCGGCACCAGGGACGCTCGACGAACAAGGAGGCCACCAGGACCAAGGCCAGGACCGCCGCACCCGGTCCGAGGCTCAGTTCTGTGAGGTTCCACAGGGCCGCCCACGGATCGACGTCGCGGAAGACCATGAACCCGTAGTAAGCGGAGCCAACGAGTGTCCAGGCCAGCACTGCATACTTGAGGAAGCGCAGATAGCGATCGAGCACGGCCAGCCGGGACCCCCTGGCCTTGAGCGCCCTGACGGCCCTGCGCACGCCCGGCAGGTGCTTCTGCACCAGAGACGAGAAGCTGCTGATGATGTCCTGGATGAAACCGAACGGGCACAGCCAGCCACAGAAGGCGTTGCGGGCTACCAGCGCGGTCAGCAGAGTAGCCGCCAGGATGACGACGTTGGAGAGATGAGTGTGCGAAAGGAGCTTGCCGCCGCCGGCGACAAAGGAGTAGATCGTTTCCAGGCCGCCGAGCGGGCAGTATGCCTCCCAGGAGGCGGTGATAGTAGCGCCACCCTCGCCAATCAGAAGATGGCGCAAGGCGATACCCAATATGAATGCGAAAACACCGGCCTGAGTGACGCGGCGTAACGCATGGTGGGATCGCAGAACGCTCAACCCCTTGCGCCGGGGCTTGACCTTGCCAGAACCGGCTTGACGCACAGCAGATGTCACTTCGGGACCTCCTGGTGTCCGGCTGATTTCACGCTATCGATGACTGTAGCGTAGCCGCACGTCACGAACGCCCGATGCGCGTCTGGCGAAGAAGTTGTGAAGATGAGCGAAGCCGAGAGACACGCTCGAATCTCGCCGGGATGCTGAAGCGTGTCCGTCTAGCGAACGCTGCACGCCTGGGGTTGACGCGCGCAGGTGTGGCCTAAGCGAGGTGTTCCAGCGAGTGCTGGGCTGGGAAGTGCCCGCTGACCGGCTGGTCGAGAGGCTCGGACGCTTGGAGCACGAGCAGCAGCTCGGCGCTCGCGTCGCCGGTGTTGCACCAATAGTGCGGCAGTTCCGCCTGGAACAACAGAAAGTCCCCCGCCGCCAGCTTGTAGTTCACGCCGTCGACTTCGTATTCGACCTGCCCTCGCAGGCAGCACACGAACTCCTGGCCGCCATGGACCACCTGCCGCGCGCCGGCGTCGGCGCCGGGCGCCAGGGTCAGATAGAACGGGTCGAGCTGCTGTCCGCTCAAACGAGCTCCGATGGCCTCGATCGTGACTCCCCCGCTGGTGACCTGCGGCCTCGTCTGGGCGGGGGCCAGGATCAGGTTCGTCTCGGCCGGTCCCTCGAAGAAGTAGCTCATGCGAACGGAGAGGGCGCGCGCCAGGTGCTGCAGGGTGGCGACGCTGGGCGAGATCTCGTCACGCTCGATCAGGCTGACGGTGTTGGCGGAAACGCCGGCCAGCTCGGCGAGATGGCGTTGTGACAGGCTGCGCTCCTTGCGCAGCGCCCGCAGCTTTGAGCCGATTGAAAGTGGCGATTCCATCGTGGTAGGTAGCCTCAAAGGTAAGATTCAGTGATTCTATCGTTTCCCGGTGCGGGTGTCAACCGTGTTTCAGACCAGGCGGTTGTGCGGCGTGTCACCTTTGGCTGCTCGGACGCATCATACCGATTGACGGACAAATAACAGGAGAAGTGTTCATGAATGAAATCGCCCCAACCACGATCGGCCGGACTGTTCGCCTCGAGACGGATTTCCAGTCGGCGCTCGAGCGGGTCACTGCGGCGCTCAAGGTAGAAGGTTTCGGAGTGTTGACCGAGATTGACGTGAAGGAGACTCTGAAGAAGAAGCTGGGGGTCGACTTCCGCCCTTACAAGATTCTCGGGGCCTGCAATCCACCGTTGGCCTACCGCGCCTTGAGCGCGGCCCCCGAGGCGGGCCTGCTGCTGCCCTGCAACGTCGTCGTAGCGCAGATCGAACCAGGGGTCACGGAAGTGTCCCTGGTGGATCCGCTGGCGATGCTGGGCGTCCTGACCAATGCCGATCTGAAGCCGATAGCGGATGAAGCGGCGGCGCGCCTGGATCGGGTGGCGGCGGCGTTGGAGGCCTGACGCCGGGCTGCCTCCCAAGCGCCGGTTTGGCCGACCAGCCGGGAAGGATAGGGATGAGAGCGGGGCGCCTTGTGCGGCCCCGCTCTTGTTGGTTGGCGACGCTGAGTCTTGAACGTGTCGTGCCTCTTGACTTAGCTATGAATGACGCCGCTGGGCCTTCGGTACCACTTCGGGGTCGGGCCAGCTGATCGGATTTACCTGCTCGTCCGCCTGCCGGCCGTTCCGGCTGACGGGGTTTCGGGGGTTTCCCCGAGCCGAATGAGCAACCATCTTCCGCCCGCCAGACGCGGGCGGCAGTCCAGCCGGGTTTTGCCGCCCTGCTCGTCTGCATGTCCGGCCCTCTCGTGTTGCTTGACGCCGGTCCCGGCGCGGTCTATAATGATGGCTGACGGTGTTCCCCATGCAGCATCTTTTGCCCCATCTGCGCGCTCAATTGGGAGGCCTTTGTATGCGAATCCACCAGTTGGCACCGGCCGTCGTCTCCCTCGGATTGTTGTTGCTGGCCGGTTGCGTTCCCATCAGCCCGGAGTTGGTTGCTGAGCGCGTGGCAACCGTGGCCGCCGAAAGCACAGCGAGGGCCGTGGCGCGCGAAGCGGCCTACAGCTTCGAGGGAACGGGCACCTCCGTGCCGACGCAGTCGCCAGGCACGTCTACTTCGACGGTGGCTGCAACGCCTACCGCCATCGCGAGCGCTACCGCGACCGTGCCTTCCACGCCGGAGCCCGCCGCGACGCCGACTACGGTACCTAGCGCGACGCCGACCACGGCACCTCACGCGACGCCGACCACGGCACCTAGCGCGACGCCGACCACGGCACCTAGCGCGACGCCGACCACGGCACCTAGCGCGACGCCGACCACGGCACCTAGCGCGACGCCGACGACAGCGCCCACCGCGATACCGACGACGACCTTGGAGCCTACCACGACCGCAACGCCGACGATAGCGCCCACCGCGATGCCGACGGCAGCAGTCCCTCAAGCCGTCGTCCCAGAGCCCACCATAGCAGTCAGTCCGGCGGGGACAGCGCCGGCGACAATGCCTGCTGCAGCCACGCCGGTCGCGGCGGTCACTGTGACGGCGAGCATCACTCCCACCGTGGCAGCAAGCGCGACGATCACGGCCACGAGCACAGCCACGACCGCGATCACTCAGACCCTTACGACGCCGGCCGTGGTCGCGACGGTAACGGCAGGCAGACAGACGATTAACGTACGCGGGGGGCCGGGCCTGCAGTTCGATATTGTAGGCACACTGCCGTCCGGCCAGGCGCTGGGTGTTATCGGTACGAACACGAAGCGCGACTGGTGGCAGGTGTGCTGTGTCAATGACCGGCCGGGTTGGATCAGCGACGGCGTGGTCACGTTCGAGGGCCAGCGTCAGGCTGTGCCCGTCATGCCACCACTGATGCCCGATCAGCTCAAAGCGTCTTGGGCTTTGCATTGGCGATGCTACGGGCAGGGCTGCACGCAGCCCGAGTGCCTGGGGCAGAGCACAGCGCAAACCGGCAAGATCGTGGATGAGCGCTGGTTGGAGGTGAAGCGCGAAGCCACATGGCCTGACAAATGCGGCCAACCCGAAAACTGGTTGAGCGAGGTTGACCGCTATAGCGGGAAGGAGCCGGAGTTGACAGGGGGCCCGTTGTTCTACATCTGGATGGGCAGCAGTCCAGGACCTGAGAGCCGCAGCGTCGACCTGCTTGGGCGCAAGCTTTCACTATGGTGCACCGGCGCGCGCACGCGCGAGGTCGACGGCGGACAGGGTTGGACGTTCGCCTATGAAGGGGAAGCCTGCTATGACAGAGCTGCGGGGGTGTTGGTGACGTTGCAGTACACGAAGCGCTGGTTATTCACAGGCAGTTTTCAGGGCAATACTTACAACAAGGAATACCTGGGCACTTACGAGGCCTACCAGCAAATCTTGACTGACACTAACGTCCCGCTGAGCGGCAAATAGCCTTCTGCCGCTAGGTGCAGCGCCGCGGCATCGCCGCGAGGATCAAGCAGGGGGCGGCCATCCGCCCCCTGCTTGATCCTCAGGATGTACCGGTGTTCTCGTGTGGCACACCCCGCGGTGCCTGCGAAAGCAAGCACCGCGCGCCGTTAGTGTTCACTTACCAGTGTAGGGTTTACCGTCGACCCAGACCTGCACGTTGTCGAAGTAGGCGTTCACGTTTTCGGGCAGCGGGCTGATCACCTGCAGGAAGATCATGATGCGGCCTTGCGGACCGGCGGTGGTGGTGTACTCGAGTGGCAACCACTGGCCGTGCCACGGTCCGTTGACCCACACCGCGTCGTTGTCGTCAGCCTTCACCCCGAGGCAAGCCCAATCGTACGTCCAGACGTTGCCACCGTGAGTGCCGCCGTGGTCGTAGAGTGCATACATCACGCGGACCGTTACCAGCGCGCCGGGGGTAACCTTGATCTCGCGCGAGATACCGGCTTCGAAGGGTACCGAGCCGGCGATCTTCATGGAGTAACCATCGCCGAACGCTGGCGCGTTCTTGACAAATTGCTCCGCATCGAATGTCACGCTGTTGGCCCCTCGGTAGGCATACGCGCCCCACAAGTCGGGGATCATACGCGTGGTTACGCCGTAGAAGTTGGCGAAGGTGTCAAAGAACGGGCCCGGGTTGCGGTCAGGTATCAACAGATTGCCATTCGCCCATGGGTTTTGCACCGCAAACTCGCCTGCTGTCGGACCGTGGCCGATAATGCTCTTGTGGTCCACCCCGCGCGCGACCTCCTCGGCATGGGCGACGAGCGACGGGGCAGGCGGGTTGGCGTTGAAGGCGTTAACCCAGGCCCACAAGAGGTCGTTGGATGGATTGGCGGTGGGAATGGGCATCCCAACCGGGTTGCCCGGGCCGTTGTTTGACGGCGGAATGATGGGTGTAAAGTACTTCTGCCAGGCAGACCAATCCGTCAGAGGTGGATTGGGTGCGCTGGCAACGGTCCCGGCTGAAACAACCAGCAGGGCGGCGACGGCGATCAACGTGAAGGGAACCCTGGAGAAGCCTCGCATACTACCTCCTTGGAACGCGCAGCGAGAAAGACCGCAGGGTACGCGGCCGGCGAAAAACGGCCAACACGACATAGCTGTCGTGGTGAACCCGAAGGGTAACTACAGGCTCGCTCCAGACAATATAGCATATATTTATTGTGGTTTTTCGCCCCGTCGGCATATTTATTATACACCGTCTGGCAGAGAAGTCAATGGGTTTTCCGAGGTGGTTGTTAGGGATTCGGTGGAAGTTAGGTGTTGACGCCGCTGATCGCGCGGGCAGCCGCAGGGCCGGCCCGTAGAGGTCCAGCGCCCCGGCCTCGCGATAATTGCCGGCGAATAGGGCGGTCTATCGCGCCTTGAGCGCGGCCCCGGAGGTGGGTCTGCTGCTGCCCCGCAACGTCGTCGTATCGCAGATCGAACCCGATCTCACGGAAGTGTCCCTGGTGGATCCGCTGGCGATGCTGGGCGTCCTGACCAATGCCGATCTGAAGCCGATAGCGGATGAAGCCGCGGCGCGCCTGGATCGGGTGGCGGCCGCGTTGGAGGCCTGACCCCGGTCCAGGTCGCGGGCCTCGGTCAGGCTCACGACCAGGGAGGGATCAACCTGAGAGCGGAACGCCTTGTGGGGCCCCGCTCTTTTTGGTTCCCGACCCTGAGCCCAACTACCGGCCTCGAATCGGCGCTGTTCAGTGGCCGATCTACCACAACACCCAGCGACCGCATCACGGCTGCCGAGAGCCGGGCAAGCGCCCGATCGACACGGTCGAGCAGTACCTCAGGGCCCCGGCAGCGCCTGGATCAGCCATGGCAAGCTCAGAGGCGGCTGCGCCAATCCTCCGGCCGTTATTGGTAATCTGCTGACAGCGAGCACTGATTCAACCGCTCCCTGACAACCCCCCACCGCATGAAGTGCGGTCGTAGCAATAGGATTGGATTAGAAACGTAAGCGATCGTCCCATGGCCGTGACGGCTTTGTACTACACTAGTGATGGCAACAGGATTTGCGGGCCCTGTGGGTCTGACTTTCAGCCGGCTGGCGCCACCCCTCCCGGTTTATGATGTCCACAAGGATGAAAGGGCTTCAGCCGAACAGCAAGATGCGCTGCACAAGATTTTTGGCAGCCAGGCCGGAGGGCAGCCGCAGGTCCTGATGGGCCTGGTGGGGCAGATTCTCGGCGCCAAAACAGCTAGGATCGACTTCGAGACCAGAGGCAAGGGGTGCGGCACTGTCACCTTTGCCGGCTCGGGCGCATCATATGCGTGCCGGACGGGATGCAGGCGGGAACTAGACGGATGCAATGCCGGGGGTAAATTGATGGGATTCTTGTCACACTTGTTCGGATCGGCTTTGCCGGCTCTGGATGCCAGGCAGGCACAGGCCAGGCTGCACCAGAAGCCGGCTCCTTTTCTGCTCGACGTGCGCCAACCCGAAGAATATCAGGCGGGCCACATCGAGGGCGCCAGGCTCATCCCGCTGGGCGAGCTTAGCCCACGCTTGAAGGAGTTGCCGCCGGACGCCGAGATCCTGTGCGTCTGCCGCTCCGGCAGCCGCAGTGCCCGCGCCGCCCAGCTCCTTAGCAGCCGAGGCTACCGCGCCCTCAACCTCAGCGGCGGCATGCTCGCTTGGACTGGCGCCGGCTTCCCGGTCAAGCAAGGCCCGGCCAGGTGACGATGGCGGGCCTTGCTGGTAACCTGCCGATCGATCTCTTGCCCGGCTTCGCCCGCGGCGCCAGCCCGTTCCCCGCATGCGCCCCCCGTTAGCGTTCGGCTCCGCTGCGCCTCCCGGCTCCACGCCGGCCGTCCCGCACCTCTTCGCCGCCGCTCGCCTTCAGCCGCTGCTGCCACTCGTACAGCTTATTCAGCGCGTCCAGCGGGCTCAGCGCGTTCACGTCCAACGCCTTCAGGTCGGCCAGGATCGGATCGTCGTTCGAAAACAACGCTAACTGATGGATGGCGGGTGCTGCGGCCGAGCGCCGCGGACCGGCCGCCCCCGATGCCTCCAGCTCGGCCAGGATCTCCTCCGCCCGCCGCACCACCGCCGCCGGCAGCCCCGCCATCCGGCCCACATGCACCCCATAGGAGCGATCGGCCGCTCCCGGCTCGATGCGGTGGAGAAAAACTACCGCGTCCCCTTGCTCCCGCACCGCCACGTTGAAGTTCACCACGTGCGGGAGACGTTCTGCCAGGTCTGTCAGCTCGTGGTAGTGCGTCGCGAACAGCGTCTTGGCCCGCAAGCCCGGATGGTTGTGCAAGTACTCCACCACCGCCCAGGCGATCGCGAGCCCGTCGTAGGTGCTCGTCCCGCGTCCGATCTCATCCAGGATCAAGAGCGAGCGGCTCGTCGCGTGATGCAGGATGTTGGCCGTCTCCACCATCTCCACCATGAACGTCGACTGCCCGCGCGCGATCTCGTCCGAGGCCCCGATGCGCGTGAAGATCCGGTCCACCAGTCCGACATGCGCCCAATCCGCCGGCACGTACGAGCCGATCTGCGCCATCAGGACGATCATGGCCACCTGGCGGATGAACGTGCTCTTGCCGCTCATGTTCGGGCCCGTCAGCAGCATGATCGCCCCATCTGGCGAGAGCCTGACGTCGTTGGGTGTGAAGGCCTCCCCGTCGAGCGCCCGCTCGACCACCGGGTGCCGGCTGCCCTTGATCTCGATCACCCCATCATCTGCCAGCTCCGGGCGCACAAAGCGATTCGCCTCCGCCACCTCGGCCAATCCCGCCATCACGTCCAGCTCCGCCACCGCGCGTGCCGCCGCCAGCAAACGCCCTGACGCCGCCGCCACCTCTGCCAGCACTTCCCGGAAGAGGCGCCCTTCCAGCTCCAGAACGCTCTCCTCGGCCTTAAGCACCAGCGACTCGTACTCTTTGAGATCAGGCGTGATGTAACGTTCCGCGTTCGCCAGCGTCTGCTTGCGGATGTAGTTCGCCGGCACCAGGGCCGCATTCGCCTGCGTTACCTCGATATAGTAGCCAAAGACCCGGTTATACCCCACGCGCAGCGACTTGATCCCGGTCCGCGCCCGCTCCACGGTCTCCAGGTTAGCGATCCAACTCTTCGCATCCCGCGCCGCCAGCAGGATGCCATCCAGTTCCGCCGAATACCCGGGCCGGATCACTCCCGTGCTCCCCAGCGTCGACGGCGGATCATCCGCGATCGCCCGCTCCAGTAGTTCCCTCACCTCGGGACAGCCATCCAGGGGTTCCGGAGACCTCTCCCCCTTACCCTTCAGGGAAGGGGGTTGGAGGGATAGGTCTGCACGCATCCGCTCCACCCGTGACAGCGCCTCGCGCATGCCCACCAGGTCGCGCGGCAGCGCCAGACCCTGCACGGCACGATTCGTCCAGCGCTCCAGATCCCCGAGCCCCCGCAGCTCACGGCGTAGCTCTTCCCGCCGCGGCGCATCGTCGTGCCAGACGCTCACCCCGTCCAGCCGCCGCTCCAGGGCCGCGGCGTCCAGCAGCGGTTGCGACAGCCAACGGCGCAGCAAGCGCCCACCCATCGGCGTCAAGGTCGCATCCAGCACCGCCAACAGGGAGCCTTGCGCCGTCCCGCCGCGTATCGTCTCCGTCAGCTCGAGATTGCTGCGCGTCGCCTCGTCCAGGGTCATGAACTCGCCGGTGCCGTAGGTACGCAACCCGCTCAATTGCGCCAACCGGTCGCCCTGTGTCTCGAGCAGGTACTGGATCAGCGCTCCCGCCGCCCGCACCGCCAGAGGCTTGCCGTCGCAGCCAAAACCCTCCAGCGACGCCACTCCGAAGTGCTCCAGGAGGGCGGCCCGTGCCGTCCCCTCCTCGAAGCGCCAGGCCGCGTACGGCGTCACGTGATAGTCTTCGGCCAGTGTCGCCGGTATCTCGGGCGCCCAACGAGGGTCCTGCGCCGGCCACAAGAGCTCGGCCGGGCCAAGCCGGCCTATCTCTTCCAGCACCCGGCCCCAAACGCCGGCGCCGGCTTCGTCACCCAGGCGGCCCTGAGCCCCGCCGGCCGGCTCGCCCATCTGCGTGGTCGCGAACTCGCCAGTCGTAATATCTGCCCAGGCGAGCCCCGCTCGCCCGGCCAACTCCGCCGGCGCGTCCAGCACCAGCGCCGCCAGGTAATTGTTCCGCTTGTCCGCCAGCAGCCCCGGCTCCACCACCGTGCCCGGCGTCACCACCCTCCGCACCACGCGCGGCACCAGCTTCTCGCCCCGCGGCGGCTCGTTGCCGATCTGCTCGGCGATCGCCACCTTGTAGCCCGCGTTGATGAGCTTGGCCACATAGGTGTCCACGGCGTGGTAAGGCACTCCCGCCAGCGGCACCCGCTCGCCCGTTCCCACCGGGCGCGAGGTCAGGACCACGTCACAGACCGCGGCCACCGTGCGCGCGTCATCGTCAAAAGTCTCGTAGAAGTCGCCGAGGCGAAACAGCAGGATGATATCGGGATACTGACGCTTCAGAGCCAGGTACTGGCTGCGCATCGGAGTGGTCATGGACGGCGGGATCTCATAGCGGCATCGCCGGCAGCGTCACCTGCCCCTGTGGGTCGCCGTAAAGCACGTAGGCGAGCCAGGTAGGGTTCGCTTCGTCGAGCTGCTTGATGCACAGGCGCGCCTCACAGAAGGCCTGGCCCAACGGCATCGGCTGAAAACCCGCCAGCCCCCACAGCCGGTTGTAGAATTCCTGGGCGAAGCGGGCCGCCAGCGTGTCGTTGATCTCCCACAGCGAACCGACGAACGCGCTCGCCCCGGCCTCGAAGAAGCACTGCGCCCAACCCCCCAGCCGGGTCAGGGCAAAGCCCGTGTCGGCCGTGTAGCAGGCGTTCAGAAACACCAACGGTTTCGAGCGCAGCAGGCCCGCCTGCATGGCCCCGACGATCTGGCTCGGCCGCAAGAAATCGCTGCCGAGCTTCAGCCGGAACTCATTCGGGTCGTCTGTATTAAAGTTCCCATGACAGGCGAAGTGGTAGAGCTGGGTCGCCCCGCCCAGGAACTGCGCCTGCACCTGCGACAACGCGCTCAGCGGCCCGTTGAGGCTCACCTGCCAGTGCTGGCCGCGCAAGGCCGCAAAATAGTCTGACTCCAACTGCGCCGCCGCCAGGTTGTCCGCCGGAGCGATCCAGACCCCGTTCTTCAGCAGCAGTTGGTCCGGGGCCCCACGCCCGGCCAGCCAACGCGAGACGCAGAAGCGCTCACACAGCGGCTCGTCGTCGTACAGCGTGTTGCCGTCGGCGTCCGCCTCAAACGGGCGCACCATCTCCCAGGGGATCCACGGCTCATCCGAGGTGATCAGCAGGCTCTTGCCCCGGTACTTGTCACGCAGCTTGGCCCGGTATTCCGTCTTCAGCTCGGCCGAGAACAGGCTGTCGTAGAGCGCCTGGCCGATGTTTGCCAGTTCCTGGCGCGCCGCATCGGTCTCGGCCGGCCGCCGCTGGTCGCCCGTCTTCGCGGCCAGCGCGCTCAACTTGTCGAACTTCGGCTGCAAGAACGCCTGCGGATCGACGTCGAGCTGCACCTGTCCCGCCGGCTTGAAGTTGTAATCGGCCCCTGCCGGCGAGTGCAGATAGTAACTCAGGGTGCGGCGGTCCGCCCCCAGCATCACCCGCAGCTCCAGGTCCGGCGGCAGCGCCGCTGGGCCGGCCGAGATCACGGGAGCCGGTGCAGGCGTCACGTTGGCGATCCCTCCCGCCGGCGCCTGCTCGGCCACCGTCGTCTGGAAGCTCAGCGTCACCAGGCGGCGGTCGTTCTGGTACACGTCCAGGCTCAGCTTCTTCTCGCCCGGCGAGCTGGGGTCGAGGAAAAAGATGACCGGCTCGCAGTCCTGACCGCTGGTGACCGCCACCACACGCGCACTCGGCACTCCCGGCACCGCCCGTCCGCCGATGGCATGCTGCAGCTCGAAGCCCTCCGACAGCAGCACCAGCGTCAGCTCGCCGGCAGTCACCGCCAGCCGCCCGGCCTCCGCGCTCACCCGGCTGCCCTGCTCCGCCTGCGCGGCGATGTGTACGATAAGGGGCACTTGACGCTGAGAGAGCAGCACCGTGGCCGGGAAATGCACGTTCGCGTAGCGCTCGATCGCCCCCTCGCCGCCACCACCGATCTGCTCCCCGCCGGTCGCACCTGGCTCGAGAACGAGCCTCTGTTGCCGGTGGCTCGGCCCCGGCCGATGGTGCCCTGCCCCGGCCGATGGCGGCTCGGCCCGCTGACCACCTCGCGGGCGCCACCCGTCATCGACGGCGTCGCCCGATAGCCCGGCAAAGGACCGGGCACGCCCCGCCGCACCGCCGCCCTGCTCGCCGAGGGCGGCGCAAGCGTCTTGCCGCTCTCGAGCAGCGCCCGCACGGCGGAGTAGCCACCGAGCAGCTCCTCGGCCGCGTCGAGGAAGCCGGCCGCGTCCTCGCCCGGCCCATAGCCGGCCTTCAGGGCCTGCCAGCGCGACCGCTCCTCATCCGTCAGCCGATCCAGGTGCTCGTCCACCAGTCGGACCAACCGCTCCGCCAGGGCCGGAGCATCCGAGTAGCTGCGGAAGTCGACCAGCGCCAGCAGCGCGGCGATCAACTGCTCGCGCGCCGGGCCGGACAGGGCGCCGCCACCGCGCAGCGCCGGCGCGCCCTGGCTCGCCTGCAGGGCTGCCACCGCCCCTGCCGGCAGCTCGGCCCGCCTGTCCCACAGCTCGCCGAGCAGAAAGTTGATGCGCAAGACCGTCGTCAGCCGGTCGCCGGCGATCTGCGGCCCATAGGCGCGCACCAGCCCGGCGAGATCATTGCGTCGAGCAGGGGTGAGTGACGTCCAGGCGGCGCGCAGCTCCTCAGCCACTCGCTGCAGCGTGCCGGCAGGGTCGTTCCAGTTTGGCATCGCTCAGTCTCCCAATTGCCACTCCACCAGCTTATCCCAACCCGTACGCTGGGGGAAGGACAACTGGCGGTAGATGCTCAGAGTCTGCTCGCGCCCGGTGGCCGGCAGCCTGTCCGGCAGATAGACCGACATCCCGGTCGCCCGGGCATAGGTTTCGACAAAGCCGACCTCCATCACCGGCGCATCTCCCCCCCGAGCCTGGAGGTGCTCGGCCAGCGCCTGGGTGGCAGTCGTCACATCCTGGTAGTCCGAGGACTCGGTCGCGCGCGCCAGTTGGGCCGCGAAGTCTCCCAGGTCCAGGTAGCCGGCGTCCTCGAAGCGCAGCGTCTTGGCGGCCGCCGTCTGCACCAGCTTGCGCAGGGTGGGGTACTGATTGGCCAGGATGCAATCCACCAACGCCTTGCAGAGCTTCTCGGTCTGAGCCGTCTGAGCGAGCAGGACCGCGGCCTGGGTGGCGGTCTGGTCGGTGCGCGTGCGCCCCCCATACGCCCGGGCGTACTCCTCCACGATCAGGCGCGCCACATCGGCGGCGCCCATGGCGGGGTTCGCGTTCAGGCCGCGCAAGATCTCGGCATAGGGCCAGCCGTTCATCGGCTCGACCTCTTGCGAGGCCACGCAGTAGTCGAAGAACGGGGCCAGTTCGCGATCGCCCTCGATCATGGCCATCAGGCAGGCGTCCATGCCAATCACGTCCAGGCGCACGCCGGTGACGGTAGCGGCATCTGTGAAGGCTTCGCGCAGGTCGGAAGTATCGAGGAAGTCCATGCTGGAATCGTCGTAAGCGATCGGCCGCGTTCCTTCCGGCCCGGCCAGTCGGCGGGGCGTGGTGCGAAAGACCGGCTGGTAGCGTTTGGCGTCGTCCAGCGCGCGCACGACCGAGTAGGCGTCGACGTCCAGCCAGCCCGAGCCGTGGTTCCAAAGGACGAGCATGTAGTGATCGGCGGGGTAGTTCTGGACGCTTTGGGTGACGAAGCGAGAGAGAGTGTTGGGGTCGCCGGTGTTCACTTCGGGGACCTGGGTGACCTGGCTGTCGGCGAAGCCCCGACCCTGGCGCACCTCGACCAGGTAACTGGCGTCGGTGGTGTCGAACAGGCAGACCACGGCGGCGTTATCGGTGGTACCGATGGTGCCCATCTTGAGCAGGTCGCCGTAGCCCTGCTCGGTCATGCTGGCCATGAGCTGGATCTGGCCGTACTTGCTGGCGAAGAGCTTGCCGTTGTCGCCCGCCATGTAGACCATGATAGTCCAGGGGCGGTGTTTGGGTGCATCGGCCATGGTGATAACCTCCTTGCCCGGCGGGGGCGGGATGAGCGATTACAATTATAGCACAGGTGGGTGGCGTGTGGGCGGGGAGCCGCGACGACCTGGCGACGGCGCTCGGCCTGGCGTGCTGGGCGTTGGTGAGGGTGGTCCCAGGCGGCACGGCCAGCCGAGGGCACGGCACCTCTGTCAGTTTGGGGGGTTGACCGGCGTGTGAACCTGGTTCCGACATGAGTTCCCGTTTCATGTTGTCACTTGACACCGTCGCGGGCGTGGATTGAAACGCTTTCTCTGCGTTCCTCTGCGCCCTCTGTGGTGGTCGTCCGCTTGGTGGAGGGGTGGATTGAAGCGGGGTAACGAATCGTGAGGGCTGTGGCGACCTATAGCGCGAGGGTTCGACGGCGCCTGATCCTAACACGGGCCGGCGCATCAGGCTCTCAGGCCATCAAAGCTACCTCGATGGCCTGCTCCAGGGTGAGCGTCTTTCCGACGCTCCATTCTCGTTCAAACACGCGCTCGCCGAGTGCCGCCCTTGCGCGTGCGACGACCTGCTCGAAACCCTGGCTCTCGGTAGGCCCGCGCGGCGTCTGAGTCTGTTCGCGCAGCGCCGCGGCCACCCCTTCCATACGTGCGGCCAGCGCGTAGTGTCCTTCTGCACAGACGGTGGCGGCGAAGCCCTCGAGGCAGGCGGCAACATAGGTGGGACTGCCGAACGCGCGATAGAGCGAAAGCGCCTCCCGGTAGCGCGCCCTGGCTTCCATGTAGTCGTGCCGCTGCAGCGCCAGGCGACCGAGCAGCGCCGCAAAAATCGGGATGTCCCAGGTCATCCCGACGGACTCCGCCTTGGCACGAGCTTGCGCAAGAAGCGAAGTGGCGCGTTCAACGTCACCCCGCAAAGCTGCCACTTCCGCGCGGTGGAACAGGGCACGGCTGAGGAGACCGGCGTGCCCTATCAGGCCGGCATGGGCGTAGCTTTCGGCGAAGGCAGCCTCGGCCTCCTCCAGCTTGTCGTTCGCCTGGTGAATCATGCCCAGGGTTGCGAGGGCGCTGCTGATGCCGTCTTGGTCGCCAATCTCGCCGGCGAGCCGAAGGGCCTCGGATGCAGCGGCTTCGGCACGAGCTTCCACCCTTCCGTGACGGATCATCGTCCGTGCCAGGCCATAGAGCCTCTGAATCCGAACCGTGAGGGGCGCGGCAGGCTTTCCCTGCTGCCTGGCGCGCAGATCCAACGCCAGCATGCGCTCGAACCAGCCCTCGGCCTCGCTCATCTGGCCCCTGACGTGCCAGAGACGGGCGAAACCTGTCAGTCGCAGCCCCAGTTCCGCTTCTTCTCTGTCTTCTGCCCACGCCAACGCCGCCCGGGCGTTGAGCAGCTCCTGCGCCAATGCCGGCACAAAGCCTGGTGCGCGGGTTCCCGGCTCGGGCCCGAAGTGTGCCATGACGGTCTCTGCCAGGCGGGTGTAGTAGGCTGCGTGGCGGCGCCGGCACACCTCCGCCTCTCCGGCTGCCTCGAGCCGCCGGAGGGCATATTCCCGGATCAGCTCGAGCATGCCGAAGCGCGCTGCGCCATGGACGGATGTCTCCGCCTGGATCAGGCTGGCATCAACCAGAGCGGCCACGGTCAGGATACTTTCTTCCGCGGCCGCCTCACTCTGGTCCCAGGCCACCGCCTCGGCCGCCTCGAGGCTCCAACCCCCGACGAAGACGCCCAGAGCGCGAAAACAGCACTTCTGCTGCTCGCTAAGCAGCTCGTAGCTCCAGTCAATCGCGTCTTCCATGGTCTGCTGCCGCGCCGGCAGATCCCTGGCCCCACCGCGCAGGAGTGCCAGGCGATGGTCGAGCCGTGCGCGCAGCTCGGATAGGGACAGGGCCTTGACGTGCATGGCGGCCAGCTCGATCGCCAGGGGAAGGCGGTCTACCTGTTCGCAGATGGCCGCCACCTCGCCCTCGTCATAGGTCGGCGCGGGCCGTGTGGCCTGGGCTCGCTCGCGGAACAGAGCCACCGCATCCTCCAGGGGAAGTGGACCCAGCGGGAGCTCTCGCTCGGCGCGCAGGTGCAGAGGCATGCGGCTCGTCACGAGCAGGTACACGCGCGGACAGCTCGACAGCAGATCGGCAAGGAATGAGGCGCTGTCCAGTACCTGCTCGACGTTGTCGAGCACCAGCAGCCAGTGCTTGTCGCACAGGAACGCTCGTACCTGCTCGGAGACCGGACCGCTTCCTTGCTCACGGAGTCCGAGCGCCTGGGCCAGCGTACCGGGCACAAGGGCAGGGTCGCGGATGGGAGCCAGGGGGACGTAGACCACACCGGCAAACTCTGGGGCCAGATCCCAGGCAAGCTGAAGCGCCAGCCGGGTCTTGCCGGCCCCACTCGGTCCGGTCAGGGTGAGCAGGCGTGTATCGCCCTGCCGTACCAGCGCAAGGGCCGCGGAGCGCTCGTGCGAGCGTCCGACCAGACGAGTGGGAGGAAGGGGCAGAGTGCGTGAAGGCGAAGCGGGAGGGGCGCCTTCGGGAGCGGCCAGCTCGGGGCGGGCTGCAGCTTGCAGCAGCGCATGCTGCTGCGAAGACAGCGACAGGGCGCTGGACAGCAGTTCGAGCGTATCGTAACGCGGCGTGCGATAGACCCCACGCTCCAAGTCGCTGATGGCTCGCGCGGAAAGCCCAGCGCGAGCCGCGAGGGCCTCCTGCGAGAGCCCTGCCACCTGGCGATAGTGCTTGAGTAGCGTACCGAAACTTGCCTTCTCCGTCATCTCGGGCCCCGGGGCGGTCTCAGTCGTCCCATCCACATACCAAACCGCGCTCACATGATAGCATAGGCCGGCAACATGTGGGCAAGCTGTGCCTTTTCCTCGTGGTAAATGTCAGAAGCACCGGCTATACTGGCTGCATGAATGAGCCAGCCGACAGTACCGAAAAAGGAGCTCAGCCATGATTCTCGTCGTGGGAGCCACCGGCCGTCTTGGCGGCGCAGTAACGTGGAGGCTTCTGGAACAGGGGCGGCAGGTGCGCGTGCTCGTCCGTGCGCAGTCAGACTACGGGCCGCTGCAAGAGGCAGGGGCCGAAGTGAGGTTGGGGGACCTCAAACAGCGGGATACGCTTGATGCAGCTTGCCGGGGGGTGGAGACGGTGATCACGACCGCGACCTCAGCCTCACGCGGCGGAGAGGACACCGTGCAGACGGTGGACCTGGAGGGTAACCGCAACCTGATCGACGCTGCGAAAGCCGCGGGGGTGGGCCAGTTCATCTTCGTGTCGGCACAGGCTGCCGATCCGCAGAGTCCCGTCCCCTTGCTGCAGGCGAAGGGCCAGACCGAAGTCACGCTGCAGGATAGCGGCGTGCGCTATACGATTCTCGTGCCCGATGGGTATATGGAAGTACTGCTGGCCGGGCTCGTGGGCATGCCGGCGCTGATGGGCCATCCTGTGACGATTGTGGGGGGAGGGCGCCGCAAGCACTCGTTTATCTCTGACGGCGACGTCGCGGCCTTCGTCGTAGCCGCCATCGGCAACCCGGCGGCCGCCAATGAGCGGCTGCTCCTCGGCGGGCCGCAGCCCTTGTCGCTGCGGGACGCGGTGGCGGTCTACGAGCGCGTGCTGGGCCACCAGATCCCGATCAGAAGCGTGGCCCCCGGCGAGCCGGTGCCGGGACTCCCTGAGACGGCCGTCCAGCTACTGGCCGGCCTGGACAGCTACGATTCAGTGATCGATATGGCAGGCACGGCACGGACCTTTGGCGTCCGATTGACGCCGCTTGAAGAGGTAGTGCGCCGTGCTACCACGACGGCTGCACCGGCTGCCGGGGGAGCGTGAAGGACGAGGAAGGGAGGAAATGTCATGTCACGCGAACGGGTACAGGAAGCGAAGACGCACACATCGGCCAAAGCTGTGTTCGAGCGCATGATCGAGGCCACCAATCGTCACGACCTGGACGCGCTGGTGGCATGTTTTGCGGACGACTATCGCAGCGAGCAGCCCTTCCACCCCGAGCTGAACTTCAGCGGGCCGGAAGGGGTGAGGAGAAACTGGAGCTACTTCTTCAGAACCATTCCAGACATACAGGTAGACATTCTGAATGAGGCCGAGGCCGGCGACACGCTCTGGGTTGAGCTGCACTATCACGGGACGCAGACCGATGGAAATGCGTACACGATGAGGGGCGCGATGCTCTGCGGCGCCAAGGGCGACCGTATCGGCTGGGCTCGCCTGTACATCAACCCCAAGAAGCTGCCTGGCTGAGCCCGAGCGGGGTCCGGGCGACGGGCCGATCTTGGCTGGTCGGGCGACGGGCAGCTCGGGCCTCGCTTGCGAACTCGGTTTTTGGCGACATTTGGTCGGTTATCATCTGTGGAGGATCGAGCGGCGGGACTGGTTCGGCGCAGGATCGTGCGCGCGCGTGACGCGGGAAGGCCTCGTCACGACCGACGATCTCACGCAGGGCACTGGCCCGTGGCGAGCTCTGCCCTCAGCTGACCGCCTGCTTGACGAGGGCGATGATCCTTTCCTCTGCGGTGGGGGTCAACTCCTTGAGCGCGTAGGCGACCGGCCAGAGGGCGCCTTCGTCGAGGTGCGCCGCTTCCTGGAAGCCGAGGGTGGCGTACCTGGTGTTGAACTTCTGCCCGCTCTGGAAGAAGCAGACAACTTTGTCGTCCTTGGTATAGGCGGGCATTCCGTACCAGGTTCTGGGCGCGAGCTCCGGGGCGCTGGCTTTGATGAGCGCATGTAGCCGCTCGGCCGTGGAACGATCGGGTTCGTCCATCTCGGCGATCTTCGCCAGCACGGCGCTTTCCCCATCGGCCTTCTTGGCAGCCCCCTTCAGCTCCCGGACGTGCTCCTTGATCGCGGCTCGTTCCTCAGCCGTTAATCCCTTAGGTGTCTTGCCGTCGGCGGTGGTGCTGTTGGGGGAGTCCTGCGCGTCTTTCTTTGGGCTCATAGAAGCCTCCTCATACTGCCTTAGGCTGGAAACCTGGCCGCAGCTCGAGTGCGGACCTGCCATTCTAGCATGCGCGGCCCAACCCTGTGTGTACGGACGATTTCCTTTTGTTTGCGCAGGTGGAGGGATAGAGTGGAGTGCAAGCTGGCGGCGCAAGCCGGGGTGATTCCTGCCGCTGAACTTGCGCTGATCCGCTGTATCAGCGGTTATCGCGGCGGTGAGGCAGAGCACGTCAACGAGCAGCGCCCGGTGACCCGCACCGGAGCGAAGAAGGCCAAGCCGGTCAGCCTGACCAAAGAGCAAGCGGCGGCCCTGCGCGCGCAACCTGAGACTCCGCAAGGACGGCGGGACGCCCTGCTGATCGCTCTGTTCCTGGACCCGGGTCTTCGCTGTGGCGAAGTGGCCGGGCTGACGGTCGAGAACGTGAACCTGGGCGAAGGTCTACTGACCGTCTATCGCCCGAAGGTGAGCAAGACGCAGACACACGCCCTCACCAACCGCTTGCTGCGCGCGCTGCTGGCCTATATGACGAACGACGCACTGACAACGGGTCCATTGCTGCGGGTGTCGAGCAAGAGCGGGCAATTGGCCGGGGCGGGCATGGGCGTGCGGGCCATAACGGGCCGGGTATGCGAGTTGAGCGAGCGGATAGGCGTCATGGGTCTGTCGGCTCACGACCTGCGGCACTATTGGGCGACGCGCGCAGCGCGGAACGGTACACCGCTTGACCGGCTCCAGGATACGGGCGGCTGGAACTCGCCAGCGATGCCGATGTGGTATGTCGAGAGTGCTAAGATTTCGAATGAGGGGGTACGGCTGGACTGAGCGTGCTCCACATCTAAGGGATTTTAGCAGGACTTGTGGTAAAATGCCGACGGTAAAGCGCCGACTCGTATTTGCCCACCACGGTCCCCTTCGTAACGCACGCAGGTCTGACAGCTAAGTCCTGGAAATCCAACGACTCTCGGATACGGAGACATTGGGTATTAGCCAGAGAACATCGACGCGCTTATAGTTGTTTCCATCCGCAAGCAGGCTTCGGGCTATTTGCTCCACCTCATCGGTGCACTCGGACATGCCATAGTCAGAGGTCTTCATCGCCACAGTCTTGATCGCAGGCTCGTGCACCGTGCCAAGGTTAAGAGCGCGCTCAAGCTGTTCATTTTTGTCCGCCAGAATTCGCCCCAGTACTTTCCCTATCGTCGCTCGGTTGTCGGGATTTGAGCAGTCCTCCAGGTTAGAGTGAGGGAGAGTGGCCCAGGAAGCCACTTCTTTGCGGCGGGTGACCTCAATGGCGTACTCTCTATTATCCTTGCACGCAAGGATATCAACTCGAGGTTGACTGCCGTCCCCAATGACTTTTTCGATATCGGCGAAACCTAATTGCACCAACATGTAAAGCACGAGAATCTCAGCGAGCATGTCTCTGGCTAAGTCATCAGTATGCTGACCTTGGTTAGGGTCCTCGTTGGGACGGTAGTCCTCTCTTATGGCTTCCACACCTGCTAAACCCCGGATGATCCGTAGCCTTTCTTCCACGGGCGGCCGATCGTCAAACGCAAGAGAAATCAGAGGGCTTGCCAAGACATCGTTCTGCCTGAGGCGAACACGGATTAGGTTCCCGAAGAACTCCTTAACATTGGGTATCAGGGCCACTCTCTGCCAGAACAGTCGTCTAAACTCTTCTTGCTGGCCCTCAACTTCAAGTATAGCAGCTAAGCACTCCTGAGGCACGCCGCCGTAGCTTACGAGGGCAGATGGCTCCCCCGCTATCTGAGCGCCCATGATCGCTTTGCGAACGGTTTCTACTGCCAGTACCAGGTGCTGAGAAGTCACACAGCCTCCCTGTTAGTTTGAGATGGGTTCCACTTGTGCGAGAACCGACCTTGCGTCAATCACTCATGCCCCCTGGTGTTGCATCACTCCGCTCGCCCCTTGCCGGTCACGACCTAACAAGAATGCAGCGGTGTACCTTAAAGAACATGGGGCGAAACTGCCAATGCAAAAACAAAAAGGCCCAAAAAAGAGGCCAAGAGGTGGGTCCCCCCGGATTCGAACCGAGGACCAACCGGTTATGAGCCGGCCGCTCTAACCGCTGAGCTAGGGACCCAACGACGGTAGTATAGCACGTGAGAGGGGCGCGAGCCAAAGCGGCGGGCGAGACGATGCACGTGGGCCGGGAGGAGATAGGGGGGCCGTGCGAGGCGGGAAGTGGCCGCCGCAGGACGGGGCGAGGCGGCCGGACTGGCCCGGGTTGCTTAGAAACTCCTGCTCGGGAAGATGCTTCGCTCAGTCTTGACGCGACCGGTGTTGAGTGGGCGGCGTCGCTCAGCATGACAGGGTCTGGGGACTCGACGCGACCGGTGTTGAGTGGGTGGCGTCGCTCAGGATGACAGCGTGAGGTTCTTGCTCGGGCGTATTATGCCGCCGCGGCACGCCGACCTCGGCCTGCCGGCGGGGCCCCAGGCGGGACACGCACCGTCCGGAATCCGGTGGGGGCCGATCAGGTTCAAGGATGGCAGGGTTACTTGGGACGCGCTTCGACCGGCGCGGCCTCGGCATCGGGCGCGCTCTCGGCGGCGGGCTCGACCGGATCGGCCAGGCTGCCGGCGACGCGGATCGCCGGCGGCTCGTGCAGGCGGGTGCTGACCAGCAAGCTGAGGACGAAGAGCCCGATCAGGACGAGCAGCGGGGCCAGCATGGAGCCGGTGACGGGCGATTTGAAGGCGTCCAGGGCAAGGATGAAGGCGATCCCGGAGATCTGGCCCATCATCAGCACGATGCCGTTGGACGTGCCCTCCGGGGCCGGGTAAGCGATCTCGGCGCCATACTGGAAGCCGATCGGGCCCGAGCTGAGGAGAAAGAAACCCAGCACGAGGGCCGAGACGAGCAGGAGCGGGTAAGTGGCGGCAAAGGCGATGCCGATCAGGCCCAACGTGCCGCCCAACAACGCCAGACTGAGGAAAGGGACGCGGCGGCGAGAGCGGTCCGACAAGGTGGGCAAGATAACGGCGCCGACGATCCCGGCTACGATCATCAGGGCGCCGCTGAAGCCGGCTTGCCCGGCTGAGAAGCCGCGCGGGCGCAGGATCTCCTCGATCCAGGTGGTCACGGCGTTGAAGATCCCCAGGCCGACGAAGAAGATCAGCATCAACCAGAGGAAGTCGGGTTTGCGTAACATGTCGCGCAGGCCGTCGAACACCAACGAGCGCGCGTCGTCGCCAAGCGCCGAAGGGGGCGTGGGCGGGTGTTCACGCGCCAGGGCGAGGAAGGCGAGCGCGACGATGGTGCAGACGATGCCATAGGCGAGCAAGGTCTGGGCCAAGCCAAACTGAGTCGCGAGCGGGGGCGTGAGGGCCAGGCCGAGCACGATCCCGAGGTAGATGCCGAGTGAACCGATGCCCGACGCAGTGGCGCGCTCGCCGATCGGGAACCAGCGGGCGGCGACCTTGGTGATGGCATTGAGGATAAAGGGCTGGCCGATGGCGATGCCGATCTGGGAGATGAAGACCAGGGTGAAGTTGGCCGCCATGATACCGCGCAGGAGGCCGAAAGCGCCGGTCAGGGCGGCGCCGATACCGACTGCTATGCGAAAACCGAAGGTGTCGATCACCCACGAGGCGGGAATGGAAACGACTATGTAGACCAGCATGAAGCTGGCGGAGAGAAGGCCGATCGCCAGGGTGGAGACGCCGTAGTAGGCGGCGGCGCTGTCGGTGATCGGGGCGAAGGTGATCCAGGCCAATTGATTGACGGCCACTGCGGCGGCGAACAGGATGAGGATGATCCAACGATAGGGATAGGCTCTGGCCGAAGATGCTCGCATGAGACGCGCCCTCCTTCGGGGCCGCAGGCGACGGGGTCGGGTGTATGGCGACTGCCGACGGGACCCGGGAATAGGCCCGAATTATAGGGCCGGAAGCAGGGGTGGGCAAGCGCACGGAGGGCGGCGAATCGGAATTCGCCCACTGCCCAACGTTGCGTGGCCAGCAAGGAGGGCGGCGAATCGGAATTTGCCCACTGCCCAAGATGTGTGGTTACCGGTGTTGGCCCGTACGATGCAAGGTTGGACGGTCGGCGGCATCTCACCCGGCAGCGCCGCGCCCCTACGACAAGACACGCAGCCCGCACGTGCGGACATGCAGCCCGGCAGTGCGGACGCGCAGTGGACCGCGCCACTTCTCAGAAGTCCGTCTTGACAGGCCGGTGGTCGCGGGGTATAAAGGAGCGAGAACGAACGTTTCCGACATTCGTGCGCAAACGAAAACGGGCGTTTCCCGGCGAGGAGAAGGCTCACATGAGCGACCCAACGATTGGCCGGCCGGCCCTGTCACCGGTCCTGACCACGCAGCAAGTCGCCGACCTGCTTCAAGTCCATATCAACACTGTCAAGTCGTTCTGCCGCTCCGGCAAGCTGCCCGCGGCAAAAGTCGGCAATGTGTGGCGCATCCCGCGCGCCGGCGTCCTGCCGTTCCTGACCCCCGATGGGTGCGATGTTGGACCGGCTGATGCCCGGTCCGACGGTCCCACCGCCCGGCAGAAGGTGGGGCGAGCGGGTCAGTCCGGTCGCCGCCGCGATGCGGAACGAACGCGAGCGCTGGTGCGGACGGCACAACGCCTCGACGCGCAGCTTCCGTTGGATGCTGCCCTGGACGCAGTCTGCGAACAAACAGCGCGCGCCCTGGCGGTGCAGGGCGCCTGGATCGACCTGTATGATCCGCAGCGGGACGTGCTGGACCACGCGCGGTCCTGCGGCGTGCCGCCTGAGTTCGGCCAACGCTACGTTCCCCCCGCGCGCCGCGTCTACGACGAGGACTTGGCGCGCGCGGGCCCGCTGCTCGTGTTCCAGGATATGCAGGCCCTCGAAGCGGCTCCCAATGCCGACCTTTGGTCGTCACTCGACGTGCGGACGCTTGCGAGCGCCAGGATGCAGCACGCGGGCCGCCTGATTGGGATCCTCAGCGTCATCATCGTTGGCAAGGCGCGCGCGTTCTCAGAAGATGAGCTTCTGGTGCTGCAAGGCATGGCGAACCAGGCTGCCCTCGCCGTCGGCAATGCCCGGCTGCATCAGGCGGCCCGGCGCGAGCTGGCCAAGCGCCGGCGTGCGCAAACGGCGCTCCAGGAAAAGAACGCTCGGCAGCAGATCCTGCGCAGTATCGAGCAGGCGATCCTTGCCCTTCAGTCGCCGGCTCAGATCGCCCAGTCTGCCATCCGGCAGTTAGGTCCAGCGGTCCGTGCGCTGCGCGCTAGCGTCCTGCTCTTCGATGGAGAGGCCGAGACGTTGGAAGTCTTGGCCACTCACGGCACTATGGCCTCCCTGCTGCCTCCCGGCCGGCGTTCGGCGCTCAGCAACTACCCGTTTCTCGAGGAGAACCGCCTGGGCCGGACCGGGGTCGTGGAAGACCTCCGCGCACGTGCGGCGCGGTCCAAGCCTGAAGCCTGGCAACTGTCCGCCCTGGAGCAGGGGGTACTTTCCTACACCGGCATCCCCTTGATCGTCAGCGACCAGTTGATCGGGGCGTTAGTTATCGGACGGGGAGAACTCGGACCGCTCGAACCGGAGGCACTCGAGCTTGCGGAACGGGCGGCCGGCGCCCTGGCGATCGCCACCTACAATGCCGGCCTATTCCAGCAGGTACAACGGAGCCAGGGAGAGCTGCGCCAGCTTTCGCGCCGGCTGGTAGAGGTGCAAGAAGCGGAACGACGCGCCATCTCACGCCGAGCTGCACGACGAATCGGGGCAGACGCTGACGGCTCTGAAGCTGGGATTGGGACTGCTCGAGCGCGAGGGACACTCTCCGGCCGCGGCGCAGGAGCGCATCGGGCAGCTAAAGCAATCGGTGGATCAGATCATGGAGGGCCTGCACCGCCTGGCCATAAATCTGCGCCCCACGAGCCTGGATCGTCACGGGCTGGTCGCTGCGCTCGAGCAATACGCCGGCGCGTTTCGCGAACAGTACGGTCTGCAGGTGGACCTGCTGGCAGTCGACCTGGACGAGGAGCGGCTGCCCGAGGAACTGTCGACGGCCCTGTACCGCATCGTCCAGGAAGGGCTGACAAACGTTGTCCGCCACGCGCAAGCCACCCGTGCGAGCGTCGTGCTGGAACGCCGGGACGATCGGGCTCTGCTCGTCATCGAGGACGACGGCCGGGGTTTCGACGTGGACGCGGCCTTCCAGAGTGGGCGGCTGGGCTTGCTCGGGATGCGCGAGCGGGCCGAAATGCTGGGCGGCAGCATGACGATCGAGAGCCGCCCGGGGCACGCGACCGCGCTGTACGTCGACGTCCCAATGCGCGACGAGACGTCGCCGGCGGGATCTGGTGCGGAGAACCGCCTGGCGATCGGCGGGCCTTGGAGCGTCGAGGCGGGCGCAACGGGAGTGACGCAGACCGGTGCGAGGAGCAGACTTGGGGTCAGTCGCATCACGGCCAGGGAACTGCGTGCGGAGGCGGAGCTCGAAGGACTAACCCGGCAGTTGCGGCTCGCCGCCGAGGAGCAGCGCGCGCGGGCAGAGGAGATGGCCGGCCTCAGCTCACGCCTGGCGCAGGAGCGCGATCGACTGCAGGCACTGCTGAACAGCATCCCGGACGAGGTCTGGTTCTGCGACGCCTCTGGCGCCTTCAGCGCGGCCAACCCGGCAGCCGTGGATGGGCTGGGTTTCGACAAGCCCGACGGCAACTTCCGGCCTCTGCCAGAGTGGAGGGGGCTGGAGATCTACGCGGCCGACGGCCGGCTTCGCCCGCACGACGACGCGCCCCTGCTGCGCTCCCTCCGTGGCGAGGTGGTCAGCCGCGAGGTCGAGATGGTGCGTGACCCGCGGACGAATGAGCTGCGCCACCGGCAGGCAAGCTCGGCCCCGGTGCACGACGACACGGGGAGGATCGTGGGGGCGGTGGCCCTGGTGCGCGATATCAGCCACGACCGGTCGGTCGAGCAGGCCCTGCGGACGAGCGAAGAACGTTACCGCTCGCTCTTCAACGGGATGACCGAGGGCTTCGCGTTGCACGAGATCGTCTGCGACGAGAACGGCCGCCCCTGCGACTACCGCTTTCTGGCAGTGAACCCGGCGTTCGAACGCTTGACCGGGCTCAGCGGGGAGGCAGTCGTCGGAAGGCTGAGGAGCGAGGTCTTGCCGAACGATTACGCGCGCTGGCTGGATATCTTCGGCAAGGTGGCGCTAAGCGGGGAGCCAATCCGCTTCCAAGAACGGTCCTCTGCACTGGAGCGCGACTACGAAGTGTACGCCTACCGTCCGGCGGCGCGCCAGTTTGCCGCCCTGTTCATGGACGTGACCGCCAGCAGGCAACTGCACGCGGCACTCCGCCAGGCAAATTTCGAGCTATCGGAGAGAGAGGCCCTGCTGGAGAGCCAGGCGCGCCAATTGCACGAGGCGGCCGAGAGGCTCGAGCAGAGAGTTCTCGCCCGCACGGCCGAACTCTCGCAGCGGGAGGCCCTGCTGGCCGAAGCGAACGATCAACTGCGCTATCAGGCCTCCTTGCTCGACAACGTCCGGGATGCGGTGGTCGCGACCGATCAGGCGGACAAGATTCGCAGTTGGAACCGCGCCGCCGAAGAGATGTTCGGCCGGAGCGCGAGCGACGTCACCGGCTGCGCGATCAGCGAGGTGATCCCGGCCCGTGTGCTCGAGGCGACGGTCGAAGAGCGTGAGCGGCAGCTCGCCGCCCGCGGCTTCTGGAGCGGCGAGCTGGTGCTCAGCGCCTGCGACGGCAACCCCACCTACCTGGAAACGACCGTCGTGCTGGTACGAGACGCCAGCGGGCAAGTCAGCGGCCAGGTTGGCGTGATGCGCGACGTCACGCAGCATAAGCGTGCCGACGAGGAACTGAAGGCCGGCCGCGAGCAGCTAAAGAACCTCTCGCGCCGGCTGGTCGAGGTGCAAGAAGACGAACGGCGGGCCATTGCGCGCGAGCTGCACGACGACGCCGGCCAGCTGCTGGCATCGCTGAGCATAGGGCTCAGGGTGCTCGAAAGGCGCTACGGAGGGTCGCCGGAGGCGCTCTCCCATGTGGGCTACCTGCAGCAACTGGTCGACGAAGTGCAAAGCAACGTTCACGACCTGGGCGCGACCTTGCGGCCGGCCAGCCTGGACAAGCTCGGCCTCTTGCCCGCGCTGCGGCAGAGCGTGGAGCGGTACGAGCGGCAGTACGGCCTCAAAGCCACCATCGCCGAGGTGGACGTCGCCGGAACCAGGCTGCCGGCCAGCGTCGAAACCGCCGTCTACCGGATCGTGGAGGAGGCGTTGAGCAATGTGCTGCGCCACGCGCGGGCCAGCCGGGTGGACGTTCTGCTCCAACGGCGCGCCGATGCGCTGATCGCGATCGTGGAGGACGACGGGGCAGGTTTCGAAGTCGACGAGCTGTGGACCGAGCATGGCCTGGGCCTGGTAGGGATGCGCGAACGGGCCGAGATGCTGGGCGGGAAGCTGACACTGGAATCGACGCCGGGCTTCGGCACTACGGTGTATCTGACGATGCCGTGCTAGCGTCATGCGCGACGGACGCGGGCCGTCCGGTCGCCAACGGATGGGATGTGGCATCGCTCTGGTTGTAGCGGCGCGGCACCCCGTCCCGCGAGCTCGTCGACGAGCCGTCCTGGTACGAGCAGTCACGCCGGCTGACCGGCCAACCGGGTGGGATGCCACGCCCTCGCTCGCCAACGTATGGGGCTCTGAAGCGCACTCACTTGACACGGCGCGGCACCGTGGCTATTATGTGTCCTGGTCAGTGCCGCGCGAGAGCTTGCTACGGCGGCCAGGGGTTCATTGGTTGGCCGCCGACAGGATCGCCCCTGACGGGGGCTCCCGCCGGGCACCGATCGGCCGCGCGCCACCGTGAGTGAAGGCAGATGCAGGATTTTAACGGCAATAAGAGCCCCAGCGGTATTGAGCACCGCGCCGTCGAGAACCGCCCGGGCCGGTCCATTGTCACCTTGCTCATCGGCAATCCCCTGGCCACCACTGAGGCCGCCCACGAGGCAATTGGCAAGGTCGTGGGCCTGGCGGTATTCGCCTCGGATGCCTTGTCGTCCACCGCCTACGCGACGCAGGAGCTCTTCGTCGTGCTGGCGGCCGCCGGCAGCGCGGCCCTCGGCCTGTCCATCCCGCTCACACTGGCAATTGTCGTCCTGTTGACGGTGCTGGTCGCCTCATACGAGCAGACGATCCACGCCTACCCGAACGGCGGCGGCGCCTTCATCGTCGCGCGCGACAACTTGGGGCAGATGCCCGCGGCGATCGCCGGGGCGGCGCTGCAGATCGACTACGTGCTGACGGTCGCCGTCTCGATTTCGTCGGGCGTCGCCCAGATAACGTCCGCCTTTCCAAGCCTGTTCCCCTATCGCGTCTACCTGGCCGTCGGTCTGACATTCCTCGTCATGCTGATTAACCTGCGCGGGGTGCGCGAATCCGGGACCATCTTCGCCATCCCTTCGTACTTTTTCGTCTTCATGATGTTTTCGACGGTCGGCGTCGGGCTGATCCGCTACCTGACCGGGGCGCTCGGCGCAGTCGTCGACCCACCTCCCCTGGAGATGCTGGGCGGCCCCCAGGCCCTGACCCTTTTCCTGGTCCTGAGGGCCTTCTCCAGCGGCACGACTGCCCTGACCGGCGTTGAGGCGATCTCGAATGGCGTGCCGGCTTTCCGAGAGCCGCGCAGCCGCAACGCCGGCATAACGCTGATCTGGATGGGGGTCATCCTGGCGACGCTGCTGATGGCGATCACTTTCCTGTCGGTGCACATCGGAGCGGTGCCCTCAGAGGAAGAGACCGTGATCTCGCAGCTGGCGCGGACCGCGTTTGGCATGCGCGGCATGCTCTACTTGCTCACCATCACGGCAACCACCGTCATCCTGATCATGGCCGCCAACACCTCGTACAACGGCTTCCCGCGCTTGAGCGCCATCCTGGCCGAGGACGGCTTCATGCCGCGCCAGCTCGCCTACCAGGGGAGCCGGCTGGTTTATTCCCGCGGCATCGTCGCCCTTGCCCTGATCGCAGCGCTTTTCATCGTCATCTTCAAGGCGAGCGTGACCGCCCTGATCCCGCTGTACGCGATCGGCGTCTTCATTTCGTTCACGCTGTCGCAGGCGGGAATGGCACACCGCTGGTGGAAGACCGGACAGCTCGCGCGGGGACAGGCGCTGGAGGAGCGCGGCTCGACGCTGCATTATGAGCCGGGCTGGCAGACCAAGATGGTGATTAACGGCATCGGCTCGTTCATGACCGGGGTGATCGCGCTGGTGTTCGCATCCACTAAATTCACCCAGGGCGCATTTATCGTCATCCTGTTGATGCCGGTCCTGGTGGCGATCTTCTTCCGTATTCACCACCACTATCGGCACCTTGCCGAGCGCCTTTCGCTCGAGCAACTGCACGAGAGCGCCGTGCTGCGCCCGCCCACCACCCGCCATCGGGTGATCCTGCCTATCGGCGGCGTCCATCAGGGCACCCTGGAAGCGCTGCGCTACGCCCGGCTGCTCTCGGCCGACGTCACTGCCGTTCATGTCTCGATCGACCCTGCCCAGACGGAGCGGGTGGAAGAGAAGTGGCAGCTCTGGGGGGAAGGGGTGAGGCTGGTGGTGCTCAACTCGCCCTATCGGGTGATGCTCGAGCCACTGTTGAAGTATATCGAGCACGTCGTGTCCTGCCGGCAGCCAAATGAAACGATCACGATCGTCGTGCCGCAGTTCGTGCCCAATCAGTGGTTCGACAATCTCCTGCACAACCAGACGGCAATGCTCCTGCGCCTGGCGCTGCTCTTCCGGCGCGGCATCGTGGTGACGGACGTCCCCTACCACGTAGACTGAGGCCGGTACCGGCGTTTCTCCTCGCCGGCCGCAGCGCCGAGGCTCAGGGTGCAGCGGAGCGCGCGAGGGTCAGGCGCGCGCGCGGAAATAGGCCACCGTGCGGGCGAGCCCCTCGGCCAGCGGCACCTCGGCCGTCCAGCCCAGCTCGCGGCGCGCCCGCCCGGCGTCCAGGTAGGTGGTCCGCACCTCGCCGGCCTTGGCCGGCCCGTGCCGCTCCTCACCCTGGTAGCCGGTGAGCTTCGCCAGCTCGCGCCAGATGCAGTTGACATCGGTTGGGACGCCGGTGCCGAGGTTGTAGATGCCCTGGCCGGCGGTGAGGGCGAGCAGGTTGGCGCGCGCGACGTCTCCCACGTAGACGAAATCCCGGCTCTGCCGGCCGTCGCCGTTGATGATGGCGGGTGCGCCCTTTAGCATCTTGCCGGTGAAGATCGCCACCACCCCGGCCTCGCCGAGCGGGTCCTGGCGGGGGCCGTAGACGTTGCCGTAGCGCAGGATGCAGAAGTCGAGCCCGTAGTTGTGGCGGTAGACGCCGAAATAGGCCTCGGCGGCCAGTTTGCTGGCCCCGTAGGGGTCGAGCGGGGCGGGAGGGCAGGCTTCGCTGGCCGGCAGCTCGGCCGGGTCGCCGTAGATCGCCCCGCCGGTGGAGGCGAAGACGATCTTGCGGGTACCGAACCGGCGCGCGGCCGCGAGCAGGTTGAGCGTGCCGAGGACGTTCACGCGCGCGTAGCCGGCCGGATCGACCAGGCTGCCGCGCACGTCGGCCCAGGCGGCCTCGTGCACCACGCAGGCCGGCCGCTCGGCGGCAAAGACCTGCTCCACCGCCTCCGCCGCCCGGATGTCGACCAGGTGGAAGCGCGCCGCAAGGTTTACGTTCTCGCGTTTGCCGGTGTGCAGGTCATCCACCACCGCCACGCTGTAACCTGCCTCGACCAATGTGTCGACCACGTGCGAGCCGATGAAGCCCGCCCCGCCGGTCACCAGGATTGTTTCAGTCACGCCTGCCTCTTGTCTTGTGGGAGTGCTTGTGTTGTGGGCGGCAAGGGGCCGCGCACGTTCGCCGGCCCGCCGGAAGGGTTTGGTTGCGCGAGCCAGTGTACTTGCGATAGCCAGCCATGTCAAGCCATTTGCCGGAGTCGCCGGGCACGCAGGTCGTGGCGGCCAACGGGGAATTGCTGCAAGGCCAAGCCTTGGATGGTAAGGAAGTGCGCGGGGCGAGTGCGCACGGTACGCCGACCTTCTTGGTCAGCCTGGCTCGCCATGGCAGCGGCTATGTGCTGGGGCAGGTGGCGGTGCCGAGTAAGGGCTATGAACTGCGCGGGGCGCGACAATTGCTGACGGGGCGGGACTTGACGGGCAGGCTGACCACCATGGATGCCCGGCTGACCCAGCGTAGCCTGGCCCGCCTGATCCGCAGCCAAAACGGGCACTATCTGATGGTGGTCAAGTGCAACCAATTGGCACTGTATCGCGACATCGAGTTGTTGTTCCAGCAGTTGCCCGTCCTTGGCCAAGCGGGCGAATGCCTCAGTTACCGCTACAGCGAGAAGGGGCATGGCCGCCTCGAAACCCGCCGCCTGGACTGCAGCACCGCCTTGCAGGGCTACCTGGATTGGCCGGGAGCAGCCCAGGTGCTGCGCCGGAGTCGCAGGGCAGAGTAGGTCCGGATGTGGGGGCGTCACGCCCTGTCGTTTGCCGGCAGAGGGCGCCGGTCTACCTGAGCCGGCTTAGCATATCCTTTGCCAGTTGCTCTTCGATCTGCATCAGTCGCTTCTGATCGGCGCTGCTGCCGGCGCTCGGCCGGTTGTCGAGCGCCTGGAGCGTGAAGTAGAGGCTGCCCTTTTTGAAGATGAGGCGGCCGTGGTCGTAGAAGGCGTCGTCGCCGATGCCGGTGACGGCCTGGGCCGCCGGGGGGCGGGCGCTGGTCCAGGCCTCGGACCAGGCGGCGGGCGTCACCTGGCCGGGTATGTCGACCCAGTACTGCACCTGCAGCAGCTCGCCGGTCGCCGAACTGGGCTTGTGGTAGGCGTAGAAGAGACACGAGGATTCGGTGGCAGATATGCCTGGCCCCCCGAATATCAGGGGGTCTACCTGGCCGGCGGTGTGCGGACCGCGCTGGACCTCAGCCGTCGTCAGCAAGGTGGCGAGGTCGTGGCTGTCGAGCAGGTCGCAGCCATCGGTCAGCCGGCGCACGAGGTCGGGCCCGGGCGTGGGAGCCGGGCCGCCTGGCGTGGGAGCCGGGCTGCGGGGCGTGGGTGCTGGGCTGAGGGGCGTCGGAGCTGGGCTGAGGGGCGTCGAGATGGGCGGTTGGGCCGTCTGTGCTGCGAGCGCTGCCGAAACGGGCGGAGTGGTTTCGCCGGGCGGGGTGGGCGCCGAGGCTGCCGGGTAACAGGCGGCGGCCAGCAAGGACAGGCCAACGAGGACGGCCGGTGTTCGCCACTTACGCTTGTTCAGCCAATTCATGAACGTGCCAGACCTCCGTGTCAGGGACGAGGTTGTCGAAGCAACCGAGATCCAGATAAATATAATGCTTTCTCGGAAGTTCCCACGCTGGTCAGGTTACAGTTTGCCGGGATAGAAAAGGGGAGGCCCGATAGCGGACCTCCCCTGCGGTCATCGCCTGTTCGTTATCAGCCCGCCGGCTCTCGCGCTTCGTCCTGCGGCATGCGCGCCAAGCCAAGGGCGATCATCACGCGGGAAACCGTCCAGACGCCGTCGACCATGCGTCCCTTGACCATAATGGTCTGGTCGGGAGCCAGGTCGGCCAGAGTGGCGGGTACCACGCCGGTGGGCGTCCACATGATCAGGCTCGTGCTCGGATCCAGGCTGAGGGTGATGGGTTCGCCGTAGATGCCGTGCCCGACGTGGTTACCATGATAGGGCGTGATCGTCACGGTTGTGCCGCCGGCGCCGACCGCCGAGACCGCACCGGCGAGCACGAATTCGCTGCGGGCCAGCGGCGAAGGCGCCTGCGCGGCGTTGCCGTTCGCCTTGCCGGTCCCATCCGCCTGGTTGCCCCTTCGAGGAGCGTGGTCCTTCGCCTTCGGCGCCTGGGAGGCGCTTTGCCCGGCCCCGTTGGCATGCCCGTTCGCGCTGCCGTTCGTGGACCCGTGCTCCGCCTGGCCTACGCCCATCTTCCCCGCCTGGGCAGGAGGGCCGCCGGCGGCGAAGACCGGGGCCGTCGATACGGCCAGCAACACCAGTATGAGAAGAAGTGCTAGCAATCTTTTCATGGTCGATGTCCTTTCCATCCTGGTCTTGGAGACATCGGGCGCGCAGTCCGTCGTCGGTCTGATGCGGACGCCGGCGTGCGATGCCTCTACGGCTGTTAACGGCATGAGGGGACTGCGGGATACGGTCGGGGCTGGCGGGTCGGGCGGTTGTGGGAATTGGCGTGTGCTTCGACGAGCGTGGTTTCTGGACAACTCGTTGGCGGCACGCGCTGACCGGTTTTCCCAGTCGGAACTTACACCAGGCGCGGAGGCAGTATGTCAGCAGAGGGGCAGGGATCGGGCAAGAACACGGGTGAACAGAAATGGGGAGCGAACAAATAAGAGCGGGTGACGGGATTCGGACCCGTGACATCCTGCTTGGAAGGCAGGCGCTCTACCACTGAGCTACACCCGCTGGACGGCCTCGATTATACGGCCCGCCTCGTCTTCTGTCAAAGTCGCTGGCGCGCCGACCGCCAACTGCCCCACAGGTAGCGCGCCCCCTCCGCTATGTCAGCCAGGAGCGCTGGCCGGGGCTGGGGACGCCAGGGGCGGGCGCGGCGCGGGGTGCGGGATCCCGATGAAGAACAGCGGCCCCACCGCCAGGGCGGCTGTGCTCACGTCGATCGCCAAGATCGCCGTCGTGGGTAGGAGCCCTAACAGCAGCGCGACGCCCGGCGGCGTGGCGTCGCCCGTCTGGGGCACAGGGAGTGGATGATGGCAACCGAGGATGGATCGCTAGAAGAAAAGTCGGGGCGAGTGGATTTGAACCACCGACCTCGTGAACCCAAATCACGCGCGCTAACCGGACTGCGCCACGCCCCGAACGCTGCGGATTGTATCCCATAGCCGGCAAACCGTCAAAGAACGCATCGGCCGTCCGCGAGTGGCGGCAGGGCCGCCGCGCCGGCGCTCCCTCCCCTACGGCAGGGCGTACCTCAGCAGGGTCTCGCCTCCCGCGCCGGTCAGGACCACTTCGAGCGGGCCGGGGCCGGCCGGGATCTCCCCGTCGAAGGGGCGATCCGGGGCGATGTCGACCGGGCGGACCGCCGGCTGGGCGCCGCCGGCGGACGAGCCGGGCGCGACCAGCGAGAGGCTGCCCCGGATGGGCTCGGTCGGGAAAACGCGCACGCGCAGGCTGCCGCCGGTGCGCGTCAGGTTGAGGGCGGCGTGTGCGTTGGCATAGGCGATGTCGCCGATCCCGGCCGCCGGATACCAGGTCTCGCTCCAGGTGACCGTGCCACCCGGCGCCAGCTCGCTCCAGTCCTCGAAGGTCGGGGCCAGCCCGCCGTGCATCTCCACGTAGGCCGAGCCATCGTCGGTCCACAGCTCGGGATCGAGCGGCTTCTGCCAGCCCAAGCCGAAGCCCTTGGCGCCGCGGGCGATGGCGCTCGGGAAGACGCGCACCATCCCCTCGTCGACGGCCGGATCGTAGACCGCCGTGAAGTCGCCTTGCGCGGCCGGACGCTCGAAGAAGCCGAGGTAACCGCTCCAATTGCCAAGCCGGCTCAAGTCACGGCCGCCGGCCACCGGCCAGGGCAGCGGCCGACCGGCGCCGGGCAAGGTCGCGTCGTCGGTGCTGTGCACGGTCATCTCCCGCACCGGGTAAATGAAGCGCAGGTCCGGCCCCGGCTTGTTCGTGCCTCCTGGCGCCAGCATCGCATCGGCCCACCACTTGAAACGGAAGGGCGTGTCCAGCGGGTTGGTGATGTGCGGGCGGACGATGAAGTAAGCGGCATCCGGCGGCAGGATGACGTCGACGTCGACGTAGGGACGGCGATAGTCGCGCGTGAAGAGGCTGACCATCACGCTGCCGTCGCCCAGGCTGACCGGGTCGTAGCCCCAGGCGGTGCTCCATTCATAACCATGCTCGGCAATCGGAAAACCCCATTCGAGGCCACCGACCGCCAGCCACCAATTGGCGCCGGCCGGGGCGATGTCAGCGCCGGGCCCCCAATGGGTGGGCTTGACGACTGGGTTGCGGTAAAACTCGTCGTGGCCGGTGGGCTTGAAAATGCATTCGTAGACCCGGCCGCCCAGCTCGGGCAGCATGCTCAGGCGCAGATACTTGTTCTCGAGCACGAGCAGGGTGTAATTCACGGGCTGCGGCTGCGGCTGCGGCTGCGACGCTTCGTAGGCCTCACGATCCAGCACGGGCACGGGGTAGTTCATGAGCGCCGGGTCGGTCACGTCCCGCACGAAAGCGGCGTAGGGATAGGTCGGGAGGCTGATGCTGCTGATGGTGAGCGTCGTCGGGGCGATGGCGCGCGCCGGGGCGGACGGAGCCGCACCCGTGGGCGGCACGCCTGCGGCAGCGGAAGCCGTGGGGGCCCCTGGCGACGCGGTCGCCCCGGTCGCGGTGGCCGGGGCAGCGGGCGCAGCCGGGGCAGGCGGTGCAGGCGCTTCGGTCCCCGCGGCCACGCCTGCCGCAGGGGCAGAGACGACGGGCGCGGCAATGGTAGCGGTCACCGCGCCCTGGACGAGGATGGGCGCCAGGATCCCCCGCTGCCCGGCGGCGAGGGTCACGGTCCTGGTCAGCGGAGCGTAGCCCGGCGCGCTCAGCACGACCTGGTGCGCGCCGGACGGCAGCGTCAGGGTGAGCGGAGAACTGCCGCGCGGCGCGCCGTCGATCGTGATGGCAGCGCCGGCGGGGTCCGCGAACACGGCCAGCTCTGAGGTGCCGCTGAGCGGCTGAGTGGCCGCGATCCCCACCCCTGAGGCGACGCCGGGAGAGGCCGGCTGCCCACTCGGGGGCGCGGCGATAGGCACGCAGCTCGCCAGCAGCCCTCCGCCGATCAGGAGGACGGCCAGCAGCCGATGGCGATGTCGGGGTGCCAGGCTGATTCTCATTGCACACCTTCCAGGGGAGACTTGTCGCGGCGCCGTACAAGGGCGCGCATTACCGCCTTAACAGACTGCGGATTGACCATCTCGACCAGGACATTGCGATACGGCGCGTGGGCCGATACGGCGCCGAAGAGCGCGTCGCGCACGTGCTCGTCCTGCCCGGCCGCGCGCACCACCGGATCGAGCAGACCGAAGTAGGCCGAGAAGGCGACCAGAAAGCGCATCCCCCGGCCGTAGATCAGGTCCCCGGTGATATCCTGATTGGCGACCGCAAAGTCGGAGGCGAAGGCATGGTAAGAGATGCCCGTGCGCAGGATTGTCTCGGCGGCGCGAATGCCGGTCTGCACGGCCGAGGTAACGCCTTTGCCCTTGAAAGCCCGCACGAGCCCTGCCGCGTCGCCGACCATCACGTAGCGGTCGCCATAGTATCCGCCGGCCAGCGAGTTGGGAAAACGGCCCTTGAAGAAGCGCAGGTCGGTGGCATCATAGCGGCCGGCGTTATGAAAGGAAGGCAGCACCGCGCTCACCTCGGGCTGCGCCAGGAAGTACTTCAGACTGGCGGCCCGCACCCGCCGCCCGGCGATGTTGACGTCGATGTGGTCGCCCTTGGGAGTGATGGCGCCGAACTCAATCCCCCCATAACCCGGCAAGAAGGCATGAACGTATTTGCCGAAGGCCGCCATTTCCTCAGCCCCTGGGTGATACTTGGTCAGAATCGACGTCAGGGCCGGAGGCTGGCGGTAGTCGACCGCGCGCCGGAAGAAGGCCGCACAGCCGTCGTCCAGACCGAAGGCGCCCACCACCACGTCGGCCTCGACGGGGTCGCGGTCGGTGTAAATAACCACGCCGTCGGCGTGCAGATCGACGTCCACGGCGCGCGCCTGGCGCACGTCGATCCCCCGCTCGCGCACCGTGCGCAGCATCCAATCGTCAAACTGCACCCGGCGCACTGCTACCCCGCGCTGCCCGCTGTCGTTCAGCACCACCTGGCTGTTGGCCGAGTGCAGGACGTAGCCGGCTATCTCAACGTGGCTCAGATGCCAGGGAAAGGGCGCGCCTAGCTGCTCCTCCATGATCTGGAACAAGGGTGGTGATAGGACCCCAACTGAAAGGTTGTGCTGCTTCCCCCCGGCGAAGCGCTTACCCTCCAGTAGCGTTATGTCAATCTTACGACCAGCTTCACGCGCCAATCGGTGCAGGGCCAGTGCCGTGGCAACTCCGCCCGGGCCGCCCCCCACGATCACCACTCGCCCGCCGTCGGGAAGAGGTCCCAGATCGGTCATAGAGAACTCCTTCGCATAACCGACAGGCTGCGGACCAGTTGCCAAAGACCCCGCGGCCGGATCAACAACCGGAACAAAGCCTGGTAAGATTCATCGCCGGTGAGCAGGCCCCACAGGATGCGTGATTGCACCCGGCTCCCAACGGGGAGGCTGCTTTCCGCCTGGATGCAGGCCAGCCAGGCAGACGTCACGGGCGACAGGCGCAAGGCGCGTGACGAGAGGGCATACAGCCACAGCCCATAGGCATTATCGCGAGCCACCCGGCGGACGTGTGGAGCGTAGCCGGCGCTCAAGTCCTCGCCGCCAACGCCGCGCTCCAGGGCGGTATGCATAGCGGCCTGCGCAGTCAGGTACGCCGAGTTGATGCCATCCTTATACAGGCGGGCCACCGCCGCATCGCCCACTGCGACCCAGCGCTCACCGCAGTAGCGCGGCGCCGGCCGTACGACGATGCGCGGGGTGCAGCCGCACAGGCTGCGCGGCCCGGCCGGAAAGAAGTGCAGCAGGCGTTCGCGCTGGGCGGCGTAGAAACGCTCGATCGCGCCTGTCCCGGCATCCGGCCACAACAGCGAGACGTTCAGGTAGCCGGCCTTGGGCACCATAGCTCCGAACACCAGGCCGGGCGGCTGGCCAAAAAACCCAGCCACCTTGTCATCCGGCCACTTGGGCGGTCGCACGACCTCGTCCTGCACCATCATCGCCGTCCGCGGGGCGGTATAGCGGAAGGCATCGTCCAGCGGAGGGTGGCTGTTGACGCCGGTGGCGAGCACGAGCAGGTCGGCCGGGAAAGATCGGCCTTCGACGTGCACGACGGGACGCCCATCTTCCAGCGTCGCCTGGCGGACGCGCGCGGCAACGTGGCCGGCTCCGGCTGCGAGGGCGCCTGCCAGCAGAAACTCGTCGAAGCCGGCCACGGGCGGCCCCCACGGCTGGCGCGGCCCCGAGCCGCGGTAGACGCTGAGGATACGTCGCGCGGGATCGGGCTGCGAAATGGTGATCACCTGGCCGAACATGTGAATGACGTAGGCGTGCAATTCCGACTGGATCACGTCCGCCGGCACCGTCAAGCCAAGTGCAGCCAGGTTACGCACCAGGCCGGAGGAGAGGATGCCCGCGCAGCCCTTGCAACTGCGAGGACCGGGTGCCGAGCACGGCGCGTGCGGCTCGAAAATGGTCACGTCCAGGGTCCGGCCACGGGCTTTGGCCATCTGCAAGAGATGGAGCGCCGCGAAACTGCCGGCCGGCCCGCCACCGATAATGCAAACCCGACTGCCATCCTGCAAGGGCACAGCCATGCTCCGCCTCCTCAGCGCCGACACTGCGCGCACACATTATATCGCAGTGGGCGGAGGCTCACCAAAGCGACCCATGGGCCCACGGGGCGGCCCCGACGGCGCCCCGGCCCTGACGACTTGGCCGTTTGCGCGAGCAAATGCTATGATGGGCGCGATCGAATTTCCGGGAGCGCTTATGTCCAGTCGCCTGGTCGACGACGTTCGACGACGTTCGACGACCAAACTACTTCAGGTTGCCGGCGCGGCCGGCACTGGTTGAGTCCGTATGAACGAGGTCGATCTACACGCCCACAGCACGGCTTCCGACGGCGTCCTCTCACCCGCCCAACTGGTGGCGCATGCCGCGCACCTGGGCCTCAAGGTGCTGGCTATCACCGATCACGACAGCACGGACGGCGTGGCCGAAGGCGTGGTAGCCGCCAGCGAGAGGGGCATCACGCTGATCCCGGGTGTGGAGATCAACACGGATGTCCCGGGCAACGAGGTCCACGTGCTGGGCTACTTCGTCGACATTGCCCGGCAAAGCTTTCAGGACGAGCTGGCCCGGCTGCGGGAAGGACGCCTGGGGCGGGCGCGGCGGATGGTCGAGGTGCTTGGGAAACTGGGCGCGCCGATAAGCCTCCAGCGCGTGCTGGAACTGGCCGGCGAAGGCTCGATCGGCCGGCCGCACATCGCGCAGGCCCTGATCGAAGCCGGGCACGTGGCCTCGTTCAACGAAGCTTTCGACCGCTACATCGGCCGCAACGGGCCGGCTTACGTGCCGCGCATGAAGTTCAGCCCGGTGGAGGCCTGCATTCTGATCAGGAGCGCCGGCGGTGTACCGGTGCTCGCGCACCCGGTCTATTTCGGACCGGGCGGAGTGATCAAGAAGCCCTTCGACCTGGACCTAATGCTCCCGGAACTGCTCGCCGCCGGGCTGCTGGGCATCGAGGTCTATTACCCCGGCTACGATGCAGTCACGACCGAATACTTGATGAACGTCGCGCGCCGTTACGGACTGCTGCCGACCGGGGGCAGCGATTTTCACGGCATTCAGGCCGAACACGCTGACCTGGGCGGGGTCTACGTGCCGCCGAAGGTCGTGCGCCGCCTGCGGGCTGCCTGGGAGGGTCTGCGCTGAGCGAGCAAAAGCTGGCTTTCTACTTGCTGAAGGCGATCAACCGGGCGATACGCGAGTTCGACATGCTCCGGACCGGGGATCGGATCGCGGTAGCCGTCTCAGGGGGTAAAGACAGCTTGGCCTTGCTGCGCTTGCTGCAGATACGGCAGCGCGTCGCCGCCGAGCCTTTCGAACTGGCGGCGGTCCACGTCCTGGGCGACGCGAGCGGCGTCCTGGCGCAGCACGCGCCCCTGACCGAATGGCTGGCGGCGTCGGGCGTGCCGTACCGGGTGGTGGAGCCGGAGCTGGACCCCGATGAATCTCTGCCCCTGGGGTGCCAGCGCTGCACCTGGCACCGGCGCAAGGCGTTGTTTCGAGCGGCGGATGAGCTGGGCTGCAACGTGGTCGCCTTTGCCCATCACGCAGACGACGCCGCCCAGACCACGCTGCTGAATGTCCTGTATTCGGGCACTGCCTATACGCTGCGCCCGGCGGCAAACTATTTCGGGGGCCGCTTTCGCTTGATCCGGCCGTTGTTCTACGTGCCCGAAAGCGAGTTGGCGCGTTTCGGCCGCGCGGCCGGCCTTCCCCCGCCGCCACCCGCCTGCCCGCGGGCAGCCGGTTCCCGCCGCTTGCGGGTCGGCTCGCTCCTCAAGGGTCTGGAGCGCGACTACTTGCTGCACGTGCGAGACAACCTTATCCGGGCCGGCCTGCGCGGCATTCAGGATGGAGGGCCCGAAGTTTGAAGAGGCGGTCTTCGCGAACCGATCCCTCGGCGACCAATCATTTGAGGACGGACTGCCATGCGTGAATTCGCTCTCGACCTGGCCCTGCGCGCCGGGGAACTGCTGCTGGACTACCAACGCCACGGGCGGGCGCAGCCGCTGCGCTCCAAGAGCAGCCATATGGACGTCGTCACGGAGGCCGATCTGGCGTCCGAGCAACTGATCAGCGAGGCTATCCGGGCGCGCTATCCCGAGCATGCGATCTTCGCCGAAGAAAGCGCCGGCGCGCAACTGCCCGATGCGGAGTGGGTGTGGTATGTCGATCCCGTCGACGGCACCACGAACTACACCCACGCGCTGCCGCTGTTTGCGGTCAACATCGGCGTCGCCCACCGGGGCGTGCCCGTGCTCGGGATCACCCATGCCCCGGCCCTGGACTCCACTTATTGGGCCGAGGAAGGCGAGGGTGCCTGGCAGCGACACGGCGGCGGCTACCGGCGGCTGCACGTCTCGGCGGTCCCTGCGCTGCAGCAAGCGCTGCTCGCGACCGGCTTCCCGTATGACCGGGGCACCTCCAGCGATAACAACCTGGCGGAGTTCGCCCGCCTCGACCTGCTCAGCCAGGCGGTGCGCCGCCTGGGCAGTTCAGCCCTGGCAATGGCCTGGGTGGCCGACGGCTCGCTGGACGGCTATTGGGAAAACCGGGCGCACGCCTGGGACTGGCTGGCCGGCACCGTTCTGGTGCGTGAGGCCGGCGGCAAAGTCACCGACTATGCCGGCCGCGCCTGGGAACCGGGTATGCGGCAGATGCTCGCCAGCAATGGTCTGGCGGGGATACACGGGCAGATCCAGGCGGCGATCACGACTGAGCGCAAGTAGCAGTTGTGTGCTATACTTCGCAACCGAAATCCAAGCGACGGAGTCTCCATGTACATTGACCGGCGTTATCGCTTCCGGCGCCGGCGGTCGCCCTGGGCAGCTATCCTGCTGTTTTTCATCCTGGTGGGCGCCGGCTACCTGGTCGTCATGCGCACCGATTGGTTGCCCGCCAACCCGCTAAATCCCAGGCTGCCTTCCCCGACCCCGACACGCTCGGCGTTGAGTTTTCTGGCCGAGGCCGAGGATTTTTACAAAGCCGGCAACTTCGGAGGCGCGATCAGCGCCTACGCCCGCGTGGGCCAGCTCGAGCCCGATAACGATGAGGCGTTCGCATGGCAAGCCCGCTTGCAGGTGCTGAGCGGCCGGGCAGCCGATGCCGTGATCCTGGCCCAGAGAGCCGTCAACATCAGCGACTCGGCCTTCAACCTGGGCGTCCTGACCATGGCCTACGACTGGAACAGCCAGTACGCCGAGGCGATGGACAACGGCCTGAAAGCGGTCGACAAAGATCCACTGCTGGCGGAAGCCCACGCATTCCTGGCCGAGGTCTACGCCGACAAGAACAACTGGGACCGGGCGCTGGCAGAGGGCCAGGCGGCCGTCAAGCTGAATCCGAAGAGCGCGATCGTGCAGCGCAACCTGGGGTATGTGCTCGAGCGCCAGGGGAGATTTGAGGAAGCGATCGCGGCCTACGAAGAGGCTGCCCGGATCGAGCCTCAACTAGGCTACGTCTACACCGGCCTCGGCAACTGCTACCTGGCCACGGGTCAGGACGAGCAGGCCCTGGCCGAATTCCACAAGGCGGCTGCGGCCAATCCGGACAATCCTGCCATCTACGACCAGGTGGGCTGGGGATCGTATCAGGCAAAGGACCCCGACCAGGCCGTGTCTGCGCTGAAGAAGGCCGTCGAGTTGGACCCGCAGAACGCGTCGGCGCACGCGCACCTCGGTTTCGTGTATTACACGCAGCTCAACTGGGAAGCGGCGGTCGAAAACCTACAAAAGGCGGTCGACCTGGGCGTGAAGAGCGAGGAATACTATTACGAACTAGGGCTGGCCTACGTACAACTGGACGATTGTAACAGCGCCGTCACCTGGCTGCAAAAGGCGCTCGAGATGAATCCCGACTCGCAGCCGGCCAGGGACGGGCTCAACCAGTGCGCGCAGGGACACCTCTTTTCCGATCTGAAGCTCTAGCCCGCGCAAGTGTGGAACCAACCGGCGCATTGGAACGTCGGTTACATTGAGACCCATTCGTTTGGCCGGCTGGGGCGGCCTGGTATATAATTCGGCCGGTTGCGCCCCAACGTACACAGAAGCCGGCCTATCCGGGCATCTCCTGCGACATCCCGGGCTGCGCTCACACGCTGGCCCTCCAAGAGGTGGAACTCTCATGAGACGGAAAGCATTCCTGCTGGCAGCATGCATCACGATCGTGGCCTTTGCCGCGAGCTGCTCCACGGCCGCGCCGCAAGTGGCGCCGCCCGCCCCGACCAAGACACCCAGGCCCACGTTCACGCCGACGCCGGACTGGACGCCGACGCCGCTGGTGATTCCCACCGCGACGCCGCTGCCAGAAACCGCTACGCCAGCCGCCACACCGACGCTCACGCCCATTCCTCCAACCGCCACGCCAGAGGCTTCGAGCCTCACCGCCCGCCAGAACGTCAACGTGCGCAGCGGGCCCGGCACCAACTATGCACTTATCGGGCAATTGGCCGGGGGGCAAACGGCCGTCGTATTGGGCAGGAACGCCGATAGCAGTTGGTACGAGTTCTCTTACAACGGCGATGCGGCCTGGGTCAGCGGCAGCCTGGTCAACCTGAGCGGCGATGCCGGCGCCATCGCTTTGGCACAAAATATCCCTGCGCCACCGCCGCCACCGCCCACCGCGAGGCCGCAGCCGACCGCTGTGCCACAGCCCACCTCGCCGCCAGCACCTCCGCAGCCCAGCTACCCGTGGCGGCTGGCGTCGTCGGGCTCTCCTGCACCCAATTGTGGCACCGTCCACTTCGACGGCCACGTTCAGTACTCCAACGGATCGCCACAGAACGGCGTCTGCGTGTACCTGGGCTATTACGGTCCGCGCACGATCAAATTCTCGGGCGGAGGCGGGGCAGGTGATGGCAACTGGAGCTTCGCGCCTTGCGGCGCCAGTGCCTGCACGGGCCCGGTGGAGATTTATGTCGTGGCCTGCCCGAGCGACATCGGCTCGCACTCGGCCGGATTGAGCCTTAGCCCGAGCAGCCCTCCGCCGGCTCCTCAGTCCGACAAGTTCACCGTGAACATCACCGATCGCTGCGTGACCGGCCAATGGACGGACATTATCTTCAAGGGCCAATGATCGGGGCACGCGCCGGTCAAGGGTAAGTGCCCTCAGGAAAGTACCGAGTGAGGCCGGGCCATAGCGCGCCCGGCCTCACTACAACCGATCGATGACCAAACGCAAGCATACATCGCACCTGGGTCAGTTTGCCGGCCTGGCGCTCGTCGTGGCCGTCTGTTTGTTGCTGGCCGGGCAACTGAAGCAGCCGCGCCTGGAAGCAGCGTATCAGGCAAGGCTGTTCGAACTGACCGGCGAAGAGCGTCTCTCGAACCAGCTCAAGGCCCTCTCCGACCTGGTCGCCGACGCGCTCCGCCCACGCCTGAACCTGGCCTCGGATGCCCCGGTGCGCTACGCGGACGTCAACCCCTTCGGCGTCAACGTCTTTCTGAACGAGGAAGTGGACCCGGCGAAACGTGAGCAAACGGTGCAGTTGGCCTCGGCGGCCGGTTTTCATTGGCTCCGGCAGGAGTTTCCCTGGCAGGACATCGAGATCCATGGGAAGGGCGATTTTGAGGATCGGCGCAACTCCCCTGCCAGACCGGCCTGGGACAAGTACGACCAGATTGTGGACCTGGCCGAAAAGTATCACATGGAGCTGATCGTCCGCTTGAGCACGCCTCCTGCCTGGTCGCGCGCGCTGACCGATACCGTCGGCAGCTTCGCCCCTCCCGACAACTACGAGGACTTCGGCGACTTCGTCTACCAGGTCGTCAGCCGCTACCGGGGCCGCATACGCTTCTACCAGATCTGGAATGAGCCGAATATCTACCCCGAGTGGGGCACCTATGCCATCAGCCCCGAAAAGTACACCGAGCTGCTCAAGATCGGCGCCACCCGGGCGCGTGCTGCCGACCCGAATGTGGTCATCATCTGCGGCGCCCTGGCCAGCACGATCGCCCTTCAGCCGGCGGCCCCGCCTCCAACCAACGCGCTCAACGATCTGATCTTCCTGCAGCGAATGTACGATGCCGGTGCGGCGCCTTACTTCGACATCATGGCCATGCAGGATTACGGGCTGTGGTCAGGCCCGACCGATCGCCGCATGCAGCCACGGGTGATGAACTACGGGCGGCCGCAGTTCATCCGCGATCTGATGGTGAGCAACGGAGACGCCGATAAGCCGATCTGGATCAGCGAGATGGCCTGGAATGCCGTGCCCGATGGGGTAGCGGACAAGCGCTTCGGACAGGTCTCGCTCGAACAGCAAGCAAGCTACGAGCCGCTCGCCTATCAGCGCGCCCTGGCCGAGTGGCCCTGGGCGGGGGTGATCAACACCTGGTACTTCAAGCGGGCCGGCGACGATTGGGTCAAACAGGAGAAGCCAGAAGCCTATTTTCGCCTGGCTGACCCGGATTTTACTCTGCTGCCCGTCTATCAGAGCCTCAAGAATTTCATCACGGCGATCACCCCCACCCTGTACGCCGGGACGCACTGGCCGGCAGGCTGGGCCGTCCGCGCCGGCGGCGATTGGCAGGCTGTCAGGGCCAGCGCGGCACCCTATGGGCAACTATTGCAGAGCAGCCAACCGGGGAGCAGACTGGAGTTCACCTTCAACGGGAGCAGCCTGTTGCTCGACGCGCGCTGCAGCGTGCGAGAGGACGAGCCGTCGAGCGCAGACGCGCCAAACCGGCCAGGCGCCCAGGCGGCCGCTCCGCCCGGCAGCGCGGCATGTGGGAGCCTGCGCGTCAGCGTGGACGGCCGGGACCCGGTCAGCTTGACGGTCGGCGAGCCGTCCGGGCCGAGCCGCGGACTGCTGGAGCTCTTGCCTCGTCGCCGGTCAAGCACCGGCTCGCCGGTGGCAACGAACCTGGCGCCCGGCTCGCATCGGGCGCTGATCGAAGTCGTCGAGACGTCGAGCGCTACTCCGGTGGCCCTGGCGTCACTGTCGGTGAAATGAAAGTGGCTGCGCAGTGAAGTATTCGCGACGCGACTTTGCGCTGCTAAGCCTGGTGCTAGCAGTGATCCTGGCGGTAGCGGCGGGGATCCGTTTCTACGACCTGGGCAGCCAGAGCCTGTGGTCCGACGAAGGAAACAGCGCGGCTATGGTGACGCGCTCGTTCGCGCAGATCGCTGCGGATGCCGGCCGCGACATTCACCCGCCGCTCTACTACTGGATCCTGAAAGCCTGGACTGAGACCTTTGGCCGCGGCGAAGTGCCGCTTCGTTCTTTGAGCGCCCTGCTTGGGACCATGCTGGTGCTGGCCGTCGCCGAATTGGGACGCCGGCTGTATGGCGAACCGGCCGGCCTGGCAGCCGGCTTTGTCGCCGCGCTCGCGCCATTCCAGCTCTACTACAGCCAGGAAGCGCGCATGTACATGCTGCTGGCAACCCAGGGCGCCGTCGGCATGCTGCTCCTCTGGTCACTCGTCCAGCAGGAGAACCGCCTGCTGGCGACACGCGCTGAGACAGGGGGACCTGCCGGGGACGGGCGCTCACACAGGCTCGCGCTCTTGCCGCCGCTCGGACTGGCCCTGGCTGCGGTGTGGGCGGCCGGCCTCTACACACACTATGCCTTCCCACTCATGCTGGGATTGATGAACGTCCTGTACCTGGCCTGGGTGTGGGCCAGCCGCCGGCGCGGAGAGGTACTGCGCCGGCTGCTGCGCTGGGCCATCTTGCTGGCGGTCGCGCTGGCCATCTTCGCACCCTGGCTGCCGACGGCTTACCGCCAACTGACGTCCTGGCCCACGGGCGGGGCCGCGACCAGTCCCTGGCAGGCGCTGCAGACCACGTTGGCCACGCTTGGCCTCGGACCGACTGAACTGGGCCGGCCCGGGCAAGCGGGCACATGGCTCCTGGCTGCGCTGGCGTTCCTGGGCCTCGTTCCCTGGCGCCTGGCCGGGCGCACTCGCGGGAGGGCAGGACGGCTCGCTCCCGACGACAGCGGCTCGCCGGCACTGCTTCCCGAGGGCCCGGCGGGCGTGGCGCGGCCCTCCTCGGCCGATCCCTTCAAGCGCTTCCAGCCCCTCTGGCTCGGCTGGCTGATACCGGCGTCCTGGGTAGTCGCCCCACTGGCCATGATGCTGGTGCTGGGACTGTTCCGCGATGCCTACCTGAAATTCCTATTGGTCGCCAGCCCCGCCTACTCGCTGCTGCTTGCGCGCGCCATCGCGCTCCCCGCCTCGGCCCTCAATCTGCCGGCAGAGCGTGGTCGCGAGCCGTCTCCTCAAGCCCGGCCAGGGTCCATCCGCCCGCAGGGAGTCTTTGCCTGGATGTGGGTGGTCGGCGCGCTCGCCCTGGTCGGCGCGCTGTCGGGCGTCAGCATTGTCCGCTATTTCGGGGACCCGGCGGTCGCGCGCGACGACTATCGCGGGATCGTGCAGTTCATTACGGCGACCGCGCAGGCGCACGATGCGATCCTGCTCGACGCGCCGGGTCAATCCGAGGTCTTCAACTACTACTACCGCGGGAAGCTGCCGATCTACGCGCTGCCGGCCCAGCGTCCGGCCGATCCGGCGGACGTGTCAGGCAAGCTGGCACAACTGCTGCAATATGACAAAGTCTACGCCATCTACTGGGCCACTGCAGAAGCCGATCCGGAGCACCTGATCGACAACTGGGTCAACAGCCGGGGTTACAAAACGCTGGATCAGTGGCGCGGGAACGTTCGGCTCGCCGTCTACGTCATGCCCGAACGGCGGCCGGCCGACGAGACGGCTGACAACCTCGACCTCGCCTTGGGTTCGAATATCGTCCTACGCGGCTATCGTGGCTGGAACCTTGCGCCCGTTCCCGGCGAAGTGACGCAGATCCAGTTGCTCTGGCAAGCGAACCACACGCCGGCGCGGCGCTACAAGATTTTCCTGCAGCTACTTGATGCGCACGACCAGGTGATCGCGCAGCAAGATGCAGAACCGGTCGGGGAAAGCCGGCCGACGGATGGCTGGGCGCCCGGCGAGATGATTGTCGACAACCACGGTCTGCTGATCGGGCCCGGAACGCCGCCGGGCACCTACCGGCGCATCCTCGGGATGTACGATCCGGAGACCGGCGAGCGGCTGCGTCTGCCCGACGGCAAGGATAACATCAGCTTGCCGCCGATCACCGTCACGCGCAGCCCGCAACCCCCGACACTGGCCGCCCTTAACATGCAGTACACACATTCGTTCAGTTTTGGCGCCATCACGTTGCTGGGCCACGACAGCTATAAACGCGGCTTCCGGCACGCGCCCAACACGCCTCTTCACCCGGGCGATCCCCTGCACATCACCTTCTACTGGCAAGCCAACAGCCGGCCGCGTGCCGATTGGTGGTTCAGCCTGGCCCTCAACAACGGCGCCGGGCATACCGTGGCCACCATACAGCACCCCCTGGTCGGCGACAACTATAGCACCATGATGTGGGAGGAGGGTGAGGTTGTGCGCGGCGAACACGACCTGATGATTCCGGACGACTTGCCGCCAGACACCTACCGCTTGAGCCTGACACTGCTGCCCGATACGGATACCGAGGCAGGAGTGGCGTACCTCGGCACTGTCACCGTGACGCGGCCAGAAAAGTGACGCCAGGTGTAAGTGCCACTACCGGGACGGGTCGGATAGAGGAGTAAACTGGCTGCCATGATCGTCGAATCCATAGTCGTCGGCGTCCTGCAAGTCAACTGCTATCTGCTGGGCTGCGAGCAAGCCCACGAAGCCGTGGTGGTCGACCCGGGCGACAACGCACGCGCGATCCAGGGGACCCTACGCAAGCACGGCCTGACGCTGACCAAAATCCTGGCCACGCACGGCCATTTCGACCATCTCCTCGCGGCGCGCGCCCTGCAAGAGGCGACCGGTGCGCGCTTTTACCTGCACCCGGCCGACCGGGAACTGCTGGCCGGGATGCGGCAGATGGCACGCGCCTGGGGGGGCGTCGACCCGGGCGATCCGCCGCAAGTAGATGGCGATATCGTTCCGGGTACGCCGGTCGGTTTCGGCGAGCAAGTATTGGAAGTGCATGCGACGCCGGGGCACTCGCCGGGCAGCGTGAGCTACATCGATCAGGCCGGAAAGCGCGCCTTCACCGGCGATGCACTTTTCGCCGGCTCCATCGGGCGGACCGATTTGCTCGGCGGAGACATGGAGGCCTTGCTCCAATCTATCCAGCGCGAACTGCTCACCCTGCCCGACGACTACGCGGTCCTGCCCGGCCACGGCCCGGCCAGCACGATCGGCCGGGAGCGGCGCAGCAACCCGTTCCTCGAGGCCCTGGTTTTCGACCCCTGGGAGTGAGAGAGCAGCCGGCATGTCCAGTTCGCTTCGCCTGCTTGCCACCCTCGGTCAGGAAATCATTGCCCATGCGCGCGCCGGCTATCCGAACGAGGTGTGCGGGCTGATCGCAGGCCGGCAGGGGATCGGCGCGGTTCTTTACCGGGGCCGAAACGTCGCGCCGGCACCGCAGGTGAGCTTCGAGCTCGACGCCGATACGTTGCTGAGGCAGGTAGAGTTCGAAGAACAGGGGCTGGAACTGGTGGCGATCTACCACTCGCATCCGGCGGGGCCCGCCGAGCCTTCGGCCAGCGACGCTGCGCTCGCCGTCTATCCGGAGGCGGCAGCGCTCATCTGCAGCCTGGCAGGCCCGGAGCCCACGCTGCGGGCTTTTAGCATTGCGGACGGGGCGGCCGAGCTCGAAATTGCCTGGATGGCTGAGACTGGCGATCGCAGCCAAGACCCGGTGCCAACGTTGCTCGAGCAGGGTCAGACAAAGTATTGACAAGTCGCGCCAGACTGAATACACTTCTGTTTAGTGCGAGGTAAGAGTTGGTAATCCTACGGCATGTAATGAAGGGAACTTCCTCACTCACCTGCTCGTGTCCCGGGCGGGCGTGAGTTGGCAAGGCGCCAACCACACCCGCTTGCCACATGAGGACACGGCGATGAGGCGCGCAGGCATGCCGAGCAGCGGATAGTCTCGTGCCGTAAGGGGCCGCACCTGGGCTATCCCTGACAGACAAAGGTACGGGAAACTGGCTCTGGGGAAGCGCGTTCGTTGCGGCTTCGGGGCTCCGGCAGAGCCTGGGACGGGTGCGTTGGATTGACAAATAGAGGTGCAGCTGCGGCTCATCGCAGGGCTTTCGGCCCGGATGAGCCGTTTTGTTGTTCCACTGCCTGATAGAACAAGGAGCTTTTGAGGATGGCGAAGATTGCGGATAGCGTAACGGAATTGATCGGCAACACCCCGCTGGTGCGCTTGCACCGGGTGACTGAGGGCGCTAAGGCGGATGTGCTGGCCAAGCTCGAGTTTCAGAACCCGGGCGGCAGCGTCAAGGACCGGATCGCGTTGAGCATGATCGACGCGGCGGAAGCAGCGGGCAAGCTGAGCCGCGAGAGCATTATTCTCGAGCCGACGAGCGGCAATACCGGCATCGGCCTGGCCATGGTCGCAGCGGCCAGGGGTTACCGCTGCGCTTTGATCATGCCAGACACCGTCAGCCAGGAACGACGCAAACTGGTGCGCGCGTTCGGAGCCGAGTTGATCCTGACGCCCGGCCCAGAGGGCATGAAGGCGGCCATCGCCAAGGCGAACGAGATGGCAGCCGCGGACTCGCGTTACTTCATCCCGCAGCAGTTCGAGAACCCGGCCAATCCGGCGGTCCACCGGCACACAACGGCCGAAGAGATCTGGCGCGATACCGGCGGCAGGGTCGACATCCTGGTTTCGGGAGTGGGCACGGGCGGCACGCTGACCGGAGTGGCCGGCGCGATCAAAGAGCGCAAGCCGAGCTTCAGGGCCGTGGCGGTGGAACCGGCCGATTCGCCCGTGCTATCGGGTGGCAAGCCGGGTTCGCACAAGCTGCAAGGGATAGGCGCCGGCTTTATTCCTGCGGTGCTGGACACGCGCCTGATCGACGAAGTCATCCAGGTGACGACCGAGGAGGCCTTCTCAATGGCGCGGCGGCTGCCGCGAGAAGAGGGGCTTTTGGTTGGCATCAGCTCAGGCGCGGCGGTGCATGCGGCAGTGCAGGTCGCTTGCCGCCCGGAGAACGCCGGCAAGCAAGTAGTGGTGATCGTGCCATCGTATGGCGAACGCTACCTGAGCACGCAGCTTTACGCGGACCTTACTTAGGAACAGCCGGGGCCGGAAACCGGGTCCCGCGTCGCCCTGGAGAGCGAGGACCCGGTTTCCGCCTTTCTGAGGAGACTTGACTATGCTGACTACAGCGCGCCGGGATGTCCGATCGGTTTTCGACCGCGATCCGGCGGCCCGGAGCACACTGGAGGTCGTGCTCCTTTATCCTGGCCTGCACGCCGTTTGGCTGCACAGGATCGCTCACGCCCTCTGGCGCCATGGCTTCTTTCTGTTCGGGCGCGCCGTCAGCCAGTTCTCACGCTGGCTGACCGGGATCGAGATTCACCCAGGCGCCAAGATCGGGCCGGGCTTCTTCATCGACCACGGCATGGGCACGGTGATCGGCGAGACGGCAGAGATTGGCGCCAACGTGACGCTTTACCACAATGTGACGCTGGGTGGGGTGAGCTGGGAGAAGGTGAAACGCCATCCTACGCTGGAGGACCACGTGGTCGTGGGCGCCGGTGCCCAGGTACTGGGTCCGATCACCATCGGCGCGCACAGTCGGATCGGAGCCAATTCGGTCGTCGTCAAGGATGTGCCGCCTCATTCGGTAGTCGTGGGCGTGCCCGGCCGAGTGCGCATCCTTAACGGCCAGCGTGTGCCCGAGGTGGAACATGAGGACCTGCAACACGACCGCCTGCCCGACATCACCGCCGAGATGCTGCGCCATCTGACGGCACGCGTGATCGCATTGGAGGCCACCGTCAACGAGCTGCACCTCGAAGACGACGCGCAGACCGCCGATGCCTGGGTCGACACGTCTGAATCGTGGGGCAGCAGCATTTGAGACCGGACCAATGATGGTCTGTGCTATAATGGCCCCATGCTCGTCACAGTCATCTCGACCGTGCTCAACGAAGGCGAGGCCGTCCGCCGGCTGATGGACAGCCTGGTGGCGCAGACGCGGCAGGCGGACGAAGTGATCATCGTCGACGGCGGCTCGCACGACAATACCGTCGCCGTCCTCAACGAGTACCTTGGGCGCCTACCACTCAAGGTGCTCTCGGTGCCCGGAGCCAACATCTCGCGTGGGCGCAACGAGGCCGTGCGGGCAGCGCACGGCGATCTGTTTGCCTGCGCCGACGCGGGGGTCTGGCTCGAGCCCGACTGGCTGGGTCGGCTGCTCGCTCCTTTCGGAGGTCCTCCGTCGGGCGATCCAGCCGTCCGGCCCCAGGCGGTAGCCGGCTTCTTCGTTCCCGACGTGATGTCGCCGTTCGAGATCGCCATGGGAGCGACGGTCCTGCCAACCCAGGCTGACGTCGACCCGGCGACATTCCTGCCTTCCAGTCGCTCCGTCGCCTTCAGCCGGACCGCCTGGCAGGCAGCAGGCGGCTACCCCGAATGGATCGATTACTGCGAAGATCTGATTTTTGACCTGCGGGTGCGGGCCGCCTGTGGCCCGTTCGCCTGGGCGCCGGGCGCCCTGGCCCATTTCCGGCCGCGTGGCTCCTTGCGGGCGTTCTTCAAGCAGTACTACCGTTATGCGCGGGGTGACGGCAAGGCCGATCTTTGGCGCAAGCGGCATGCCATCCGCTACGCGACCTACCTGCTCGCGCTACCCACCTTGCTAGCGTTGAGCGCGGGGCGCACCGCGCCGGGCAGCCCGCTCTGGCTGCTGGTGTTAGGCGGCGGCGTCCTGGCCTACTGCCGCACGCCTTACCGGCACTTGCTCCCCTATCTGCCCCGGCTCTCCTTCACCGGCCGGCTGCAGGCCGTTCTGCTGATCCCGCTCATCCGCCTCACGGGCGACCTGGCCAAGATGCTCGGCTACCCGGCAGGATGGACCTGGCGCGCCCGCCACTGGCAGCGTGCGGAAGTCCATTGGCAACGGGCAGGAGACCCGGAGCCCGTCGTCTGATCTTGCCAGGCCAATTTACATTTTCAGCCCTTCGGCGCTACAATGCTCATCCATAGCCAAGGCAAGACGGCCGAATTCCGGGGAGGAAGTTGCGCTGTGGAATTACTCAAAGAACGGATCATGCGCGAGGGTGTCAACATGGGGCACGGCATCCTGAAGGTAGACAGTTTCATCAACCACCAGGTTGACCCGGCCCTGATGCTCGCCGTGGGCGGCGCGTTGGCTGCACGCTTCGCGCACCTCGGCGCCAACAAAATCGTCACGGCCGAGATCAGCGGGATCGCGCCCGCGCTCACCACGGCGCTGGCATTGGGCATCCCGGTGATCTATGCCCGCAAGACCCGGCCCGTCACCATGCATCCGAACGCGATGCTGGTCAGCGCCCCGTCGCACACCAAGGGCGTCATGACCGAGCTCATGATCTCGCCGGAGTACCTGGGCCCACGCGATCACGTGCTGGTGATCGACGACTTCCTCGCCCGCGGCGAAACGATCCGGGCGCTCGTTCATCTCGTGGTCGCGGCGGGAGCGACTCTGGTCGCAATCGGGGCGGTGATCGAAAAGCGTTTCGAGGGTGGGCGCGGGGCCCTGGCCGACTTGAACGTGCCCATCGAAACCCTCGCCGTGATCACGAGCCTGGACAACGGCCGGATTATCATGGAGTAGCATGAGCCTGTCTACGGCACATCACGATGTAGTGCATCACGATGTAGTGCATCACGATGTAGTGCATCACGATGTAGTGCATCACGATGCAGTGCATTACGATGCAGTGCATCACGATGCCATCGCCATCCTCGATTATGGCTCGCAGACGGCGCAACTGATCGCACGCCGGGTTCGCGAGCTGCAAGTCTATTGCGAGCTCATCCCCTGGGACGCGCCCAGGGAGCGTTTCGCAGCCCTCGATCCGAAAGGCTACATCCTCTCGGGAGGGCCGGCCAGCGTTTATGCCCCCGGCGCGCCGTCCCTGCCCGATTTCGTGCTCGCGTCCGGCAGGCCTGTCCTGGGCATCTGCTACGGGATGCAGTTGCTGGCGCGAAACCTGGGCGGAAGCGTCGACCCCGCGGAGCAGCGCGAGTACGGACACGCCACGCTGGACGTGGTCGCGACAGGCGCGGGTTTGTTGCGCAACTTGCCCCCGCAACTGGCCGTCTGGATGAGCCATGGCGACCACGTCAGCCAACTGCCCGGCGGGTTCACGGTCCTGGCCCGCACGCCCTCGGCCATGGCCGCCGTAGGCGACCCACTGCGTAATCTCTACGGCGTACAGTTTCACCCCGAGGTGCGCCACACGGCCCAGGGCCAACAGTTGCTGCGCAATTTTGCGGTCGACATTTGCGGCTGCCGCCCCGACTGGACGCCGGCCAGCTTCATCGATGAGACCTGCAGCGCCATCCGCGAGCAAGTGAACGGCGGGCACGTCGTCTGCGGGCTGAGCGGAGGCGTCGATTCGGCGGTGGCGGCCAGCCTGCTCTACCGCGCGATTGGCGATCGGCTGACCTGCGTCTTCGTCGATCATGGTCTCCTACGCCAGGGCGAAGCCGAACAGGTAGTCGACACTTTCCAGCGGCACATGGGCATGAAGCTGGTCGCCGTGAACGCCCGCGAAGAGTTCCTGGCCGACCTGGCCGGCGTGACGGATCCCGAACTCAAGCGCAAGCTCATCGGGGCACGTTTTGTGCGCACCTTCGAAGCCGCCGAGACCCAGGCGGTGGCTGCAACCGGTGCCGCCCATGCGGCCTATCTTGCCCAGGGCACGCTCTACCCGGACGTCATCGAGTCGGCCAGCCGCTCGGAGCAGCGCACGGCGCACACCATCAAGACGCACCACAACGTGGGCGGTCTACCCGCCGATATCCAGTTCAAGCTGATCGAGCCGCTGCGCCTGTTGTTCAAGGACGAAGTCCGCGCTGTCGGAGAAGCGCTGGGTCTCCCCGAGGAGATCGTCTGGCGGCACCCGTTCCCAGGGCCGGGGCTGGCGATCCGGATCATCGGCGAAGTGACCTGGGATCGGTTGGAAACGCTGCGCGGGGCGGACGCCATTTTCCTGGCCGAGTTGCAGGCGGCCGGGCTCTACCGCAGCGTGTCGCAGGCCTTCGCGGTGCTCTTGCCCGTACGTTCTGTCGGCGTGATGGGAGACGGCCGCACATATGCTGATACGATCGCGCTGCGAGCCGTGACCACCGACGATTTTATGACCGCCGACTGGGCGCACCTGCCCTACGAGCTGTTGGCGAGGGTTAGCAGCCGCATCGTCAACGAAGTGCCCGCGGTCAATCGGGTGGTGTATGACATCAGCTCGAAGCCTCCGGCGACCATCGAGTGGGAATGAACTCCTGACCAATGCGTAGATTGCTCCCAGTCGTCCTCATCGCCATCCTCATCGTCGCTGCTCTCCTGGCCAGGCCCTGGTGGCAATTCCAAAAGGCGCAGGGCGCCGTGCCGGCCGGAGTCGAGTTGGCCGGCATGGACCTGCACGGCGCCGACGCCACGGCCGTCAGAGACGCCCTTGATCGGGCCTTCGAAGAGCCGGTAGCGGTTTACTACGCCGGGCGCCGCCTGATCCTGCGGCCGCAGGCGGTCGGCTTCCATGTGGATGTCGACGGCATGCTCGCCGAGGCCCTACAGCGCAAGAGCCTCTCCCTGGACCTACGCACTTTCCTCGGCGAGATGATCCGTCATCCGTCGGCCCCCGTCGACTTGCCGCTGCGCTATACTCTGGACAGCGTCGCCCTCGACAACTGGCTGGGTGACATTGCAGAGCGCTATGACCGCTCGCCGATCCCCGCCCAGCCGATCCTCGAGAAGCTCACGCTCGCACCCGGCCAACCCGGCCTGAAGCTCGACTTGCCCGCCTCGCACGAGCGCGTTGAGAGCGTGTTGATCGATCCAGAGGTCCGCAGCGTTGACTTGGCGCTCCACGAAGCGGCCGCCCCACCGATCGACATGCAGGCGCTGCAAGCGCTGCTCAAGGCGCGCATGGACGAGTTCCCCGGCATCGGCGGCGTGTTCGTCCACCAGACCGCGACCGGCGACGAAGCCGCAGTGAATGCCGACGTCGCCTTTGCCGGGATGAGCACCATCAAGATCGCGATCGTGGAGGAGGTGTTCCGCAAGCTCCAGGGCCCGCCGGATGCCGAAACGACCGGCATCATTACCGAGACCACGGCGCTCAGCAACAATCATGCGGCCAACCTGCTGCTGGGCATCATCGGCGACGGCGACCAGAACGCGGGCGTGCGCGTCCTGAACCAATCGCTGCACACTTTGGGACTCGAGAATACCTTCATGGCCTCGCCCTACGACCGGCCCCTGGCCAGCCCACCCCATATCGTCACCCCGGCCAACAGCCGCCAAGACCTCAACACGCAGCCCGACGCATACGTCCAGACCACCCCGCGCGACCTGGGGCTGATGCTGGACATGATCGTCGAGTGCAGCCAGGGAGGGGGCACCCTGTTGGCAGCCTATGGCGACCAGCTGAACGAGGCCAAATGCCGGCAAGTGCTGGACTTCCTGGGGATGGACGACATGAACGAGCTGGTGGTGAGCGGAGTGCCGGAGGGAACGCGCTTCGTGCACAAGCACGGTTATGCGTCCGATACGCATGGGGACGTGGCCGCCATTTGGGGGCCGGCCGGCCCCTACGTGATCAGCGTGTTTATCTTCCAGCCGCCGTGGCTCGAGTGGACGCTCTCCAAGAGCACGATGAAGGACCTTTCGACGGCGGCCTGGAACTACTTCACCCTGATCAGCCAACCGCGATAGGGGCGGAGACGCTATCGCCAGCCCATTCAGATGGCGGCATTGGTCGGCCCTGCAGTGCCATTGGAGCCTGGGCGGGCGCCGGTCGGGCGTGTCGGGCCGCCGGCTCCCGGTCCGCCGAGGCTGATTGGCAGCGCCAGAGCGCTGGTAAGGTCGTCGCCCCGATGTACCAGGTAAGCAGGCAGGCCGCTGATTTGCAGCTCCGCCAGCGCATCGCTCCAGTCGGCCGCGGCGCCGAACGTGCGCGCCGCCAGAAGAATGGCCGTCCCATGGACGCCGCGCGCGCGCAAGCCGCGCAAGGTTTGCACCCAGGCGGGGTCGGTAGAAGACGTGACGACGATCAGCATGCTGTGACGGCCAAGACGCGCACCCTCGGTCGCGAGGATGTGCGGCAGCGGCACGTGTCCATCCGGCTGGATAACGGCCAGGATGTCCAGCAAACGGTCGAGTTGGCGTTCGCCGCGATCGGGCTGGACCACCTCGCGCTGCCCGGCGTAGCTCAGAAAACCCACGGCTCGATCCTGACGGATGAAGTGCTGAGCGAGTGAGGCCGCGATCGTGACCCCGTATTCGGCGGTGCTCGGCGGCAGATCCAGTCTGGACTCGCGCGGACGCATCCACTCCATCGGTTCCCAGGGCTCGATTGTCCAGGCCGATTCAGCCTGAGCGTCCCGGTGCATGTCGAGGAAGATCCACACGTCGGCGAGGGGGTCCAACTCGAACTCTTTCGAGATCAGGCGGCCGGTACGGGCGGTTGACTTCCAGTGAATGCGGTTGAAGCTGTCGCCCGGCACATAATCTCGCACAGTTGAAACGCTGGTCGTAACGTAAGGAGTGCGCCGGTGAATCAGCTCGCCGCCTGCCAGGTACCCACTGGGCGGGCTGAATTGCGGGATCGCGACCGTCGCCGGGACCACGACCAACGCCAGGGTACCAGGTGCCTCGCGTGTGAAACGGAAGAGGCCAAGTGGGTCGCCGCTGGTCAGAGCCAGCGGGCCGAGCGTGAAGCGCCCGCGCAAGCGGCAGAGCGTACGGGCCTGCCAGCGTGAGGAAGCATGGCGGCCGAGAGAATTGACCACGCGGCTGATCTGATGACCGGGCAGGTCTGAATGGTCGACTACCTCGACCCAGAGCTTCGGCCAGGGCGAACTGTTGGTCAGTTCGAGCGACTCTTCGAGGTAACGACCGACTTGCGAACGCTGCGGCCGAGTGACGCGACGCAAATGAAGCCCGCGCAGATTAGCCCAGGCCCACCAGAGCGCGAGCAAGATCACCCCAGTCACGAAGTAAAACAGGTCAAATGCGAGGTCGCGCCCGGTATTGAGCGCAAAAAGCAGCGCCACCACCCAGAGGATGAAGAGGCCCCAGGAACGTCTCACCTACCTTACCTTCACGCGTGCTCCGGGCACCGGCACTGAGGCCGCGAGCTCCTCGACCACCACACGCGCATCGACGTTCTTGATGCGGGCGGAAGGGCTGATGATCATGCGATGGGCGAAAGTCGGCTCGAGCAGGGCCTTGACGTCGTCGGGAATGACGTACGAACGAGCCTCCAAGGCCGCATAGGCGCGCGCGCCGTTGAACAGGGCCAGGCTGCCGCGCGGGCTCGCGCCCAGGTAGACGTCGGGGTGGTTGCGGCTGGCATTGGCGAGGCTCACGATGTATTCCTTGATCAGATCGTCGACATAGATCCCCTTCGCCGCCTGCTGCGCCGCCAGCAGTTCTTCCACCGAAACGACCTGATCGATGTCCTGGACCGGGTGATGCTCGCGCTGTGACTCAAGGATGTGCATTTCGTCTGAGGCGGACGGATATCCAAGGCTGATGCGCATCATGAAGCGATCGATCTGCGCTTCGGGCAGGGGGAAAGTTCCCTCGTACTCGATCGGGTTCTGAGTCGCCAGGACGAGGAACGGCCGCTCCATGCTGTAGGTGATCCCGTCCACCGTCATCTGGCGTTCCTCCATCGCCTCGAGCAGCGCCGACTGGGTCTTCGGGGTGGCGCGATTGATCTCATCGGCCAACACGATCTGAGCCATGAGCGGCCCCGGCCGGAACTCGAACTCGCGCGTCTTCTGATTGAAGACCGAAACGCCGGTCACGTCGCTCGGCAGCATGTCAGGCGTGAACTGGATGCGACGGAAGCTGCAGCCGATCGACCGGGCGATCGAACGGGCCAGCATAGTCTTGCCGACACCGGGCACGTCCTCGATCAGCAAGTGGCCCTGGCAGAGCAGCGCGATCAGCGCCAGCTCAACCTCGCGGCGTTTCCCGATGATAACCCTCTCGACGTTCTGCGTGACGCGCTCGGCAAGGGAGGAAACAGGCGAAATATCGACCATCAGGAGCATCTCCTCAGTGCGAAGGGAACCGTGAGCAGCCATTATAACCGCGAAGGCCGCATTCGGGTAGCAGCACACGCGGCGCGCCCAGTGGTCGCGTCTGAGCGCCTGCTGTGTGCCTCCTTCGCGTCTCATTGACTAGCCCCCGGCAGGATGCTAGAATAGCACTCGTGCGAGGATCGCGTTAGTGGCTAGCTTCCCAACGAGCGGGTGCTATGGGTGAACAAGTTCTGGTGATCGAGGACGAGCCGCAGATTGCAGACCTGCTGCGCCGCGGGCTCATCTACGAAGGCTATGCAGTCGAAGTGGCTCTCGACGGCGAGACAGGCCTCGCGGCGGCGCGCGATCGGCCGCCCCAGATCGTGCTGCTCGACCTGTTGTTGCCGGGCATCGACGGCCTTAGCGTCTGCCGCCGCCTGCGCGCCGCCGACGATACCCCCATCTTGATCCTGACCGCCAAGGATGCGGTACCTGATCGGGTGGCCGGCCTGGACGCGGGAGCCGACGATTACCTGGTCAAGCCCTTCAGCTTCGACGAGCTGCTGGCTCGCATGCGAGCCCTGCTCAGGAGGCGGCAGGGCGCGCCCAGTGCGCCTGAGACGCTGGGTTTCGCCGACCTGGTGCTCGATCCCGCCACGCGCGAGGTGCGGCGCGGAGAGCGCTTGGTAGAGCTGACCGCGCGCGAGTTCGACGTTCTTGCGCTGCTGCTGCAGCACCCCCGCCAGGTGATCACGCGCGACGTGCTGTACGATCGCATCTGGGGCTACGACTTCGGCAGCGAGTCGAACATCATCGAAGTGTATATCCGTAACTTGCGCAGCAAGCTGGAAGCCGGTGGAGAAGATCGGCTGATCCATACGGTGCGCGGCGTTGGCTATGCGCTGCGGGAAGAATAGCAGCCGATGTCCATTCGCATCCGGCTGACCCTCTGGTACACCGGTCTGCTGGCCATCTGGTTGTTCGCCTTCGGTGTCCTACTCTATACTCTGCTCAGCAACATTCTGATTTCCGTCCTCGACAATCGGCTGGCCGGGCAGGCCCAATACATCGGCAACCTGGTCGCCAGCGGCCCTGACCCGGAGGCCGCCCTCGTCTCCGGACGGGACGTGCTGCCCGGCAGCGGCTTCCCTTCCCAGTACTACATCCAGGTGATCGCAGCAGATGGACACATCGTTCAGTTGTCCGGGAACCTGCGCGGGCAGTCGCTGCCGGTGCCGGCGGACATTGGCGAAGATATCGCTGACCGGCGTGCGCGCAGCTACACGGCCATTATCGGCCGAGACACCCGCGTACGCGTCTACAGCCTGCCCGTGGCCGCCGGCCAGACGCCGCTTGGCGCCGTCCAGGTGGGACAGAACCTGGCCGACCTGGATGCATCCTTGGCCGCCATCCGCAGCACGATCCTGCTGGTGAGCGCGGCCGCCCTGGCGCTGGCCGGGCTCGGCGGAGCCATCCTGGCCCGCTTCGCCCTACGCCCGATCAAGGCCATCACCGACATTGCTCATCAGATCACGGCAACGCAGGACCTCGGACGGCGGATCCCCATCGCCGTGCCCAATGATGAGTTGGGGCGGCTGAGCAGCACCATCAACGATATGTTGGCCAGGCTGGAAACGTCCTTCGAGGCCCAGCAGCGCCTGGTAGCCGACGTCAGCCACGACCTGCGCACGCCGCTAACCACCATTCGCGGCAACCTGGACCTGCTGAAACGCGGCGTGGTGGACGACGGCGCGATGCGCGCAGATGCCTTGCGGGCCATTGGCGACGAAACCGAACGTATGAGCCAGCTGGTGAGCGACCTGCTGCTGCTGGCCCAGGCCGACGCCGGCATGACCTTGCAGCGCCAGCCGGTTGAGATGGACACGCTGCTGCTCGAAGTGTATCGGCAGGCGCAGGTGATGGCGTTGCCGCACACCGTCGCCGTGAAGCTGGGCGGCGAAGATCAGGCCCTGGTGGCCGGCGACGTGGACCGCCTGCGGCAACTGCTGCTGAACCTGCTGGACAATGCGCTCACGTACACGCCGCCGGGAGGGCGTGTCATTCTCAACCTCCACCGCAGTGACGGTTGGGTGCGCATCCAGGTCACCGATAGCGGGATCGGCATTGCACCGGAAGACCTGCCGCACATCTTCGAGCGCTTCTACCGGGCCGACCGCAGCCGGGCGCGCCGGGGCGGTTCAGGCCTAGGGCTGTCAATTGCCCTCTGGATTGCCCAGGCCCACGGCGGCCGGATCGACGTGAGCAGCGAGCTGGGCCGGGGCAGCACCTTCACAGTCTGGCTGCCGGAGCTGCAGCATCAAAGCCCGAGCTTGGAAAGCAGAGCCATGGAGGCTACAGAGTGAATGGTGAGGCGAGCGGAATCGGATCGAAAGCGGGAAAAGTGGGCAACGCGCAGGCCGCCCAGATCGGCGACCTGCTCAGGGAGCGTCACTTGACTTTGGCGACCGCGGAATCCTGCACCGGCGGATTGATCGGCCACCTGATCACCGACATCCCCGGCAGCTCGGATTACTTCCTGGGCAGCATAGTCTCGTATGCCTACAGCGCCAAGGAGGCGATCCTGGGTGTACGCCACGAGACGCTCTTGGCCCACGGCGCGGTCAGCGCCGAGACTGCGGCAGAGATGGCCTGGGGCGCGCGCCGGCTGTTTCACTCGAGCATCGCGGTCTCGGTGACCGGGATCGCCGGGCCCGGCGGTGGGACCGCCGAAAAGCCCGTCGGACTGGTCCACATGCACCTGACGGCCGAGGATGCGGAGATCGGCGAATGCCACATTTGGGACAGCGACCGCATCGGCAATAAGCAGCGGTCGGCGGAAGCCGCCCTGGGGCTGGTGCTCGAGTATCTGAAAAGGTGAGGAAGTCCAATGACAACACCCGAGATCCTGAACCAGCCCGTGCTCGTGGAAGCACACTTCCTGCCCGATGGTCGGCTCCGGCCAATCGCCTTCAAGTGGCGAGAGCACCTGCAGCGAGTGGTGGACTATGGGCGTGAGTGGGATGAGACGCTTGACGGGACCACCTGGCGCTGTTACCTGGTGCAGACGGCGCAGCACGAGACGTTCGAGCTACGCCTGGACGAAGCCGGGGCGCGCTGGGTCCTTGCCCGGGCCTGGCTCAGGGAGCAGGGCGTATGAGGCACCACAGGTAATTGCGCCAAGACTGGCCACCTGGCCAGGGTAGGGACTGTCTTGCTGGCGGTCGCACACGTGCGCGGGGTGGGTTATCATGCGCAGGGTGGTGAGTGAGCAGATCACGAGCCCGCGGTCGCCCGCGTTCGGCGGGCACATTCTGCTCAATTAAGCGAGCGCTGCTCGACAGGCGAGAGGAATTGCGAGATGGCCATTCGCACTGAGACCCGTGAAATCGGTCCGTTCAGCCGGCTGAACTTCAGTGGTGTCGGCGAGCTGTTGTTGAGCCAGGGCGAACGCGAGTCGCTGGCGATCGAGGCGGACGAGGAAGTCCTCTCGGAGATCCACAGCGAGGTGCGGGGGGACACCTTGCACATCGGCTACAAGCCGATCGGCATCTTGAAAATGCTGTTTCAGGCCGGAAAGCCGATCCGAATCAGCGTCACGATGGTCAACATCCTGGAGGTCGCGATCTCCGGGGCCGGCAATGTGCACGCCCCGGCGGTGCAGGGAGGGCGTCTGATTGTCAGCACGAGCGGCGTCGGCAACATCCACATTGACCGCCTGACTGGGGATGAGCTTGACGCGATCATCTCGGGCACCGGGTCGATCACAGTGGCCGGCAAGGTCCGCCAGCAGAGGTTGAGCCTGAGCGGCGTCGGCAGTTACCGGGCAGGCGGCCTGGAGAGCCAGGTGGGGCTGGTCACGGTCGCCGGCACGGGCAGCGCGCTGATCTGGGCCACCGAGAGTCTTGAAGCGGGACTCAGCGGCGTAGGCAGCCTCGAATACTACGGCAACCCGCGCCTGAAGTCAGCACGTCAACGGGATCGGCCGCCTGCACAGCCGGGGTGAAAAGCCGGCCATGCCGCAGGGAGAGTAGCTTTCAAGAAATGTCGCCCGATCGCGCTTGAATGGACGCGGGATCTCTCGCGTTTGCTCGCGTGCATGGTATAATCCCCCGGTATTATCCCGAATGGAGGTCTGAATGGGGGAATTGACGGCCAAAGACATCATCGCCGAAATGCCGCAACACTTTAATCCGGCGCATGCCGACGGCATCAACGCGGACGTGCAGCTTCACCTGACAGGCAACGAGGGTGGCGATTGGGTGGTGAAACTACGCAGCGGTCAGTGCAGCGTGGCGCCGGGCTCCGTGGCCAATCCCCGTGTAAACCTGTCTGCCGAGGCCCAGGACTTTGTCGGCGTCGTGACCGGGCGCATGAACCCGATGATGGCCTATATGACGGGCAAGCTGAGAGTACAGGGCGATATGGCGCTGGCAGCGCGTTTCGCGAGCATGTTCGGCGGTAGCTGAGGCGTTGCGAACGCCAATTCACAAAACCAGGTTCGGGACCTGATGGCCGCCGGTCAACCTGGTTTTTTCGTTTCTCGAATGGACGATAAACCATGGGCAACAACGGAAAGCCAAGAACCGTAGTCGTGATGCAGGGTGACCAGACCGGGCAAGAGTTGCTGGTCGAGGCGCTGCGGGTGATCGACCCAGATGTCACCGGCGTGCCCATCAAGTTCGAGACGTTCGACCTGAGCCTGCCGAGCCGGCGGGAGACCCAGAACCGGGTGGTCTACGAGGCTGCGGAGGCGCTCCGCACGGCCGGGCTGGGACTGAAAGCTGCCACGATCACGCCGGAAACGAAAGGCGACGTCGGCAGCCCAAACGCCATCCTGCGCAAGGAGGTCAATGGGCAAGTGATCGTGCGCACCGGCCGGCGTCTGCCCGGCGTGCGGCCGATTGGCGGGGTCTACTCGCCAATTACCGTCGTGCGCATGGCCGTAGATGATGCCTACGGCGCCAAAGAATGGCGCGAGGGAGAGGGCGACGACGAATGGGCATTCCGCACCGAAAAGATCAGCCGGCGCACCTGCCGGGCGGTGGCGGAGTACGCCTTTCAGCGCGCCCGCCATGCCAAGGCCAAGGTCTTCGGCGGCCCAAAGTACACCGTGTCGACGATTTATGAGGGGATGTTGAAGGAGGAAATGGACGCGGCCGCGAAACGCTACCCCGACGTGCGCTACGAGCCGCAGTTGATCGACGCCACCTACGCCCTGCTGCTCTCCAGCGCCGGCGACCCGATGGTCATCCCGGCGCTCAACCGCGATGGCGACCTGTTGAGCGACCTGGTGCTGAAAATGTTCGGCTCGATCGCCGGCGCGGAATCGCTGCTGCTGGCCTTCGACGACGACTTCAAGCCTAACGTGGTCATGGCCGAAGCGCCGCACGGTACCGCGCCGGGGCTGCAGGGCAAGAACGTCGCCAATCCATTGGCAATGATCCTGGCGGGCAGCTCGCTGCTCGAGGCACTGGGGACGGAACCCGCGCGGGCGGCGGCGCGGGCCATCCACGAGGCGGTGTTCGAGGCCGTGTATGAAGGGCTGGCCACTGCGGACTTGGGCGGGCATGCCAGCACCGGCGAGTTCACCGACGAGACGATCCGTCGCGTGCGCGCCAAGCTGCTGGTGTGGGAGGAAATGAGCTGAGGGGAAGCTGCACCGCTCTTTTCTCTCCGTAGCCCCTACGGACTCAGAAATACGTAACTTTCCACGGCTATATGCGCGAAATATCCGGTTTTCTACGGTTCACAGCCGCCTGACCCCCTGCTATACTCAACCTGCCGCCAGATCGGTGTACCCGGCGGCAGGTCGCGGCGCTGGCGAGGATTTGCCATCGCGGCAGTCCACGCGGACCAAGGGGGGTAGCCGATGATCGATGGGGGTGAGAAACTGGCAGCTGCGGTCTCGAAGGCCGAGCTAAGCGCACGCGTATATCAGGCCCAGTGCGCGCACGGGGAACTTTTCGAGCAGGCGCTCGAAAGTATGGCCGAAGGGATCGCCATCCTGGAAGGCAACAGCCTGCGCCTGCGTTGGGCGAACCGGGCCTTCTATCGGCAGATGGGGGAGCCATACCCGGGCGTTAGCGAAGGGCGGTTACACGATTTCGTTCCACAGGCCGAGGAAAGCGGGCTGGCCGAGATATTTCGCCGGGTCGCGGAGACCGGCCACGCTTGCTCTGACCTGGAGTACGAGTACAACGACTTCCTCAACGGCCCGACCTACTGGCGCTTTGCGCTGCGGCCGCTCGACGCGGAAGATGGGGGGGCCGTCGACCTGGCCGTGGTAGTAGAGAACATCACGACTGAAGTGACGGCCCGAGCGAGCAAGGAACAGCGTCGGGCACGCGTCAGGTTACGCCAGGACGTACGCCCAAGCGCCGGCCGCGGGCCGGTCCCCGAGACAAGCAAGACGCCCGCACCGGAAGTTCTGGCCGTCGATCCTGCCGCTTTGCAGTTGGGCTCCTGGCGCTATCGCTAGCCGACAACTCAATCAGTATCCGATCACATCGGCACGCAGTGGGGTCGATATTACGAGGGAGGGGGGCTGTCTGCCTGGGACAGCCCCCTCCCTTTGTGTGTCGTCACGGAGGCAACAGATTTACCTGCTATATTGATGAGATCATTAGTAATAGGCGCAACTGCCGCGCGCTGTGCGCTGTGGCATGCTTGACGGGCAGACAAAGGATTGCAGAAGAGAGGCAGCAAGTATGATACGCAGTGCAACAGCAATTAACGGCTATGTCGTAGAGGCAAGGGACGGGATTGCGGGGCAGGTAGTCGACGCTCTGTTCGACGACCAGTCGTGGACGACGGTTTACGTGTTGATAGAGGTGGGCCAGGCACTGAAGCCGCGGCAGGTGCTGATCAGCCCATCCGACATTGAGTATGCGGGCTGGACGGATCACAACATACGAGTGTCATGGACCCGCCGACAGCTGGAAGAGAAGCCGGGCCCGAGTTCCGGCTACCCCGTGAGCGGGCCGCAGGCCGATGCCACCGACCTGCACCTCCGCAGAATGGGCGAGATGGTGGGCTATACCATCGAGGGCCGCGACGGCCGCATCGGCCGCATCGTGGACTTGCTCATCGACGATGGAAGCTGGGCGCTGGTCAATTTTCTGGTCGAGACCGGGGAGTGGTGGCCAGGCGAAAAGGTCTTCATCTCCCCTAGCTGGGTACGCGTATTGGAGCCAGGCGAGCGAGTGGTGCTCAGTGGACTGGATCGACGCACCGTGCGCGAGGGACCGGCCTTTAGGGCTCGGGAACAGTGGATCGGGTAAGGCCGCGCGGCGCGGTCCCCCGAGAAAGGAATCGCACTCATGTCTTTGCTCGGATTCGTCATCCTTCTGATCATCGCAGCCATCGCGGGCAGCGCGGGCATGGCGCTCGCCGGCTGGTCACGCGGTGGACTGCTCGTAGCGATCGTGGTGGGGTTCGTTGGCGCCTACATCGGCGTGTGGCTGGCCGGCCAGTTTGGGCTACCCACCTTCCTGGTGGTCAACATCGACGGGCAACCGTTTCCGGTCATCTGGGCAGTCATCGGCGCAGCCATCCTGGCGGCGGTATTGGGATTGCTGTTCCGGCCCCGGCGCTATTACCGCTGATCGAGATGCCGGCGGCTTGATAGAAACCGGGTTTCGTAGCCTTTCGCTCCGAAACCCGGTTATTGTTTGCGTGCTCTACTACGCCTTGGGCAGCCAGACGCGCATGCCGCCGATGCCTCGGTTGGCCCAGGCGTAGTATGGCACGGCCACGAGCCGTGCCGGGGTGCCGGCATGCGCACCCGCCTCGCCTACCGGCCGGTAGAGCCGGCCGTCCCAGGGCCCCGGATCACGGTAGTAGCCGGCAGCTTCGACGAGCATAACCCCACCCAGCAGATCCTCCGCCCAGCGCTCCTGCAAGGGCTGGCGCACATCCACCTCGACATCCAGCAGGCGTCCGGCGACTTCCTGATCGCAGTCCTCGAGACAATAGACGAGCGGACCGCGTTGGATGGCCACGGCCGCGCGGGTGGCGTCGATGCGGGGGTTCGACTCGATCAGGACCGGCTCCATCGCCAGGGAGAGATCGACCACGTCGCCTACCCGCCAGGTGCGCGCCAGCCGCGCATAGCCATCAGGCGCCAGGACGGGCTCGGTCTTTTCGCCATTGACGGCGATGGTCGCTGCCGGGCACCACTCTGGCACGCGCAGCGCCAACTCCCAGGCCTCGTCATCCGACAGGGCGATCTCCAGCCGGATTTCACCCCGCCAGGGGTAGGCGGTGGTCACGTGCACGCCAACGTCACGGCCCGGCTTCAGTTCGCAGGTGATATCGGACGGGGCGTACTGCTGGATCTGCAAACCCCGTTCGTCGTGAGTGGCCAGGTAGTGTCCCAACGAAGAGAGCAGGCGCATCACATTTGGCGGGCAGCAGGCGACGGAATGCCACTGCGGGCGCTGAACCGGCACCGGCTGCTCGCGACCGGCGGGGTTATCGGACAGGCGCAAGAGACGAGCAGCGCGCACCATGAGCGGGTTCATGTAGAAGTAGCCGTGCCCATCCAGGGCGGGGCTGGCCAGAATATTGTTGTAGAGGGCGCGTTCCATGGCGCCCGCATGGCGTGCCTCGCCGGTCGCGAGCAGCATGCGCCAGTTCCACATGAAGCCGCCAATGGCGGCGCAAGTTTCGCAGTAGCATTGGTCGCTGGGAAGTTCATAGGCGTCGCCGAAGGCTTCGCCCTCGTAGCGCGAGCCCAGCCCGCCGGTGATGTAGGTCTTGCTGCCGGCGACATCCTGCCACAGGCGCTGCATGGCCGTCAGCAGGGCCGCTTCGCCCCTCTCCAGATAGAGGTCGGTGGTGCCGGCAGCCAGGTACATCTGGCGCACGGCGTGGCCGGCGGCCTCGGAGACGTCGCGCAGCGGCAGGTGGTCCTGGTGATATTCCGGACCGTAGGAGTCGAGCCCGATCATCCGCCGCCGGCCCCGCCGGTCGATAAAGAGCTGCGCCTGTTCCAGGTAGCGCTCCTGGCCGGTGACGCGATACAGCTCGACGAGCGCCATCTCGATCTCGGGGTGCCCGCAGGTGCCCTCGCGCCGGCCCGGTCCGAAGAGGCTACAGATGTGGTCGGCGAAGCGGCAGGCCACGTCGAGCAGCCTTGTGTCGCCCAGAGCGCGCTGAAAGGCGACCGCGGCCTGGAACAGGTGGCCGGCGCAGTAGAGCTCGTGTCCGTGGTCCAGATCCTGCCAGCGTGCGGCCGGTTCCACGGACGGTCCGCCGGCCTGGTGGTAGCTGTTGAGGTAACCATCCGGGCGCTGCGCGGCGGCGATCGGGGCGATCGCCTGATCGGCCAGGCCTTGCAGGCCGGGGTCCGGCTCGCTGCCGAGCTCCCAGGCGACGGCCTCCAGCCACTTGTACACGTCCGAGTCAAGGAAGTTCCGCCCGCGATACTCTCCCTGGGTCAGGCCGGCAGCCAGGCGAAGATTGTGGAAGTTGCCCGCCCGCTCGAGCATCTCGAAGCCATGGCGAAGGCTGACCGACCGGTTGACCGCTCGCCTGCCCGCCCAGAAGCCGCCCGCCAGGCTGGCGTTTGGCAGAGGCAACGTCTGCAGCCTGGCGTGAGGGCTGCGCGTCGTATCGACTGGGCCGCTGCCGGCCCGGATTGGAGTGAACATAAACACCTCGGTTTACTTGATCGCCCCGCCGACCAACCCACGCACGATCGCGCGCTGCGAGAAAAGGACCAGGATCACGATCGGCACGGTCATGGTGACCCCGACCGCCATGATGAGTTCCCAAGGCTTTCCCCAGGGCGAGTAGCCGGCAAAGACCTCCGTAATCGACACGCTGAGGGTCTTGGACGACGGCGAGGTTGTGAATGAGAGTGGGTACAGCAGGTTATTCCAGGCGTTGATGAAATTGATCAGACCCATCGTCACCAGTCCGGGCAACGTGACCGGCGCCAGAATATTCCAAAAGATGCGCGGCAGCGAGGCGCCGTCGATGATAGCGGCTTCCTCGATCTCATAGGGCACCTGCTTGATAAAAGAGACGAGCACCCAGACGGTGAACGGCGCGAGCGTGCTGCTCAAGACCAAGGTGATGCCGGCGATCTTGTCCAGCAGGTGCAGATCCCTGAGTATGCGGTAGAGCGGCACGATGGTGCCCACGTCGGGCAGCGCCATGGACAGGACCAGCGCCCAGAGCAAGAGACCGCTGCCGGGAAACGGGATGCGCGCGAAGCCGTAGGCGGCAAGGAAGCTGACCAGCAGAGTAAGCAGGGTGGTGCCCAGCGCGAAGATCAGCGAGTTGCGCACGTACGCGAAGAAGGGCACCTGCGTGATCAGCGTCTCGAAGTTCCTCAACGTCGGCGAAGGGAAATAGATCAATGGCAGCTTGATCAGGTCTGTCGCGTTGGCCAGGGACGAGCGAAGCATCCAGTAGATTGGCACCAGGATAACCAACGTGAAGAGCGCGAATCCCACGTAGACGGTCACCGAGCCGGACTTGAGACCCCTCGTCCCAATTGATTGCCCTCTAGCCGTCATTTGCAGCTCCACTTGAAATCGCAAACATCAGTAAGTCACGTCGGCCCGGCGGAACAGCCACAAGCCGATTACGCCGGCGCAGGCCACCAGGATCAGCAGCAGCACGCTGATGGCCGAAGCGAAGCCGAACTTGAAGAACAAGATCCCCTGGCGAAAGATCTGCAAGGCCAGGACCGACGTCGCCACGCCGGGCCCTCCCTGGGTCAGGCCATACACCAAGTCGAAGCTGCCGAGCGACCAGACCAGGCGGAAGAGGACCATCGTGATCGTCAGCGGCATGATCAGGGGGACAGTCACGCTCCAGAAACGGTGCCAAGGATTAGCGCCGTCAACACGGGCTGCGTCATGGAGCTCCTGGGGCACTCCCTGGAGGCCGGCCAGGAACACAAAGGCCATGAACGGCGCGTCCTTCCAAACGTGAGCCAGGACGACCGTCAAGCGGGCCGAGAGCGGCGCGATAAAAGCCACGAAGCGGATGCCGGTCAATTGATGGATCCAGACGGGAATCAACCCGAACTGGTCGTCCAGCAGCCAGCGGAAGGCATAGCCTGCCACGATGGTGGGAATGGCCCAGGGGATGAGATTGATCGTACGGGCGAAGGCCCGGCCCCGAAAGCTGGAGTCGAGCAGCAGCGCGACCAGCATGCCCACCACCAGCTCGAGCGCAGTCGCGCCGACCACGAGGATGACCGTGAAGGACAAGGCCGTCCTGACGCCGGGATCAGTCGCCACAGTCGGAAAGTTCTGCAGGCCGATGAAGTCTTTGGTGTTTTTCAGCAAGTCCAGGTTGGTCAGGCTGAAATACATGGTCTGCAGAATGGGAAAGGCCGCGGTCACGAGACGAAGCAGAAACGCCGGCGCAACCAACAGAACAAACAGCAAGTAACGCCGCCGGATCGAGCGGGACAGAGCCGGCCTGGCTCGCTCAGGCGCAGCAGAACCGTTTCTCACTTTCCCTGCCTTAGCTACTTGCATGAGGATTCAATTTCCTCCCCAAGTCCGGCGTAGTTCCCGGCCGGACGGGACGGCCCGCCCGGCCGGGAAGATGAAGTTGCGCTCGAGCCGGCTAAGCCAGTTTCGCCAATTGATCCTTGGCCTGGGCCATCGACTCGTCCAGGCTGGTCTGCTTGGTCAGGTAAGCCGCTGCAGTGTCTTCGAGAACCGTCAGGGCCTCGACGAAGCGCGGATGGAAGGGCCGCACGCCGATCACGCCGGCGTCGGTGTACATCTTCATCTGCTTGACGAGCCAGTTGTCCTGCGGCGCGGCAGCCAGGACGGACTTGCGCGCGTTCAGGAACCAGAAGCCGATCTTCATCGCCTTGACTGCGGTGTCCTTGTCGACCAGGAACTTGAGCAGCTCCTTGGCCTCTTCAAGGTTCGGGGAGGTCTTGACGATACCGAAGCCCCAGCCGGCCGGGTAGGTGGAGCCCGCCTTACCACCGGGTCCCACGGGCGGGAGTGCGACTGCCGCCTTGTCTTCGGTCGTGAACCAGGCCTTGTTGTCGTCACTGCGGACGGCATCGCCGAAGAACGGCCATTGGCGCATGAAGGCGACCTTGTCGGCGATGTAATCGGCGTTCTGTTGGTCGTAGCTCTTTTGCAGGGAAGCTGGATTGAGGGTCTTGCCGGTATACATGAGGTCGTAGGTGTACTGGAGGGCGAGCTTGTACGGCTCGCCGACGTCGAACGGGTTGCCGCCGGCCTGCAGTGTGACCCAAGCCAGGTAAACGTTGAGGAAGGCGCCCTTGGTAAGCCCGTCTTCGGTCGCCCAGACACCGTTGGCGTCGTCGGTAAAGACCTTGCCCATGCCCATCACGTCGTCCCAGGTGGTGGGGACCGCCACGCCCTTGGCGTCGAACCAGTCCTTGCGATACCACCAGTAGGGCATCTCCCAGTTGTGGATGATGCGGAAGGTCTGACCCTGGTAGGTGCTCCAGACCTTGCTATACGCGACCATCTCCGGAGAGAAGTCGTCCCAGAAACCGGCGGGAAGAAGGTCATCCAGGCCGATCACGTAACCCGCCTGCGAGAACGTCGTCGTCAGCTCATCCTCAAAGTCGATCACGTCATAGGGGCTGGTGCCCGACTGCACGGCGCTGGCCAGGCGCGTCAGCTCGGTCTCCTTGGTGTCCGTCCGGAGCACAACCTCGACGTCGATCCCGGTGTTCTTCACGAAGTCTGTCTGCGCGATCAGATCCTTCATGTTCTGCTCGGCCCAGCCGCCTACCGCGACCCTGACCTTGCGGGCAGTGGCGACGGCAGGGGCAGCTACGTTCGCGGCCACCGTCGGGGCAGTGGCAGCGCCTCCGGCTGGGGCGGCCGGCGCGCCGGCGGGTGCGGCGGCAGGAACGCACGCCGCGGCAGTGGTGCCGACGGCCGCGATGCCTGCGAGCCGCAGGAACTCACGTCTTGACAGTCGCTTGCTTGTATCCACCTTTTCCTCCCTGTTTACTGTGGTTCCGCTCTCTGCCGCCTGCGCGGCAGCAGTTCGGGCGGAGTTGTGTGGGTTTCATAGTGATCCAGTGGGATCTTGCCCTCTGCGGCGCCGCATGATTCGCGCACCATCAGCCGGCCGCGGACCCTGACGGGTTCTTGCGGCTCGGGCTGGCCCGCGAGCCGGCTTAGAAGGAGTTGGGAAGAGACGTAGCCCATCTCGTACCCTGGCAGCGTGACGGTGGTGATTGTCGGGCGCGAGATCCCGGCAATCTCCCGGTCATCGTAGCCGACGACGGCGATGTCCCTGGGCACGTCCAGGCCGGCTTCCTGAACTGCGTAGATGGCGCCGAGCGCCATCAGATCGTTGGCTGCGAAGATAGCTGTGGGCGGCTGGGGCAAGGCCAGGAACTCCTTCGCGGCCGGGTATCCGCTTTGTACCTCCCAGTTGCCTTCTCTGATCAGGTCCGGATCCACAGCCAGGCCATTTTCCTGCAGCACTGCACGGTAGCCCGCCAGCCGGTCCTCCGAAGCGTACCAGCCGGGTGGGCCCCCAATGAAAGCAATGCGCCGGTGTCCGAGATGGACGAGGTGCTCGACAGCCAGGCGCGCGCCGTGCTGCTCGTCGACCAGCACGCAGTTACCGGAACTGCCGGCAAACAGGCGATGGACAAAGACGTAGGGCTTGTCGGTCACATCCAGGAGCGGGCTGGGCCCATGCAGCCAAGATTCCACGAAGATGATCCCGTCGATCGAGCGACTGATCAGTTGGTTCACGGCTTCGGTCTCAGCCGCCGGGTCCCAATCCGCGTTGATGATGACGCTGAAGTAGTTTTTGCTCTTGAGATGATCCTGGATACCGCGGATGATGACGGGGGTAAACGGGCTGACGATGTTGTCGACGATGAGGCCGACGGCGAAGGACCTGTCCGTCCGCAGCCCGCGCGCCAAAAGATTGGGGCGGTATCCCAACTCCCTGGCCAGGCTCAGTATCCGCTGGCGAGTGCCGTCGTTGACGGTGTGCCCGCTATAGTTGAGGGCACGCGACACCGTAGAAACGGAAACTCCGGCGGCCTGAGCCAGTTCGTGCAGAGTGACAGGCATGGGCATCCTCGACCGATCGGCCAACTGGCGGCGTGGCAAACGTTTGCCACTCTACGCGGAGTATAATGACAAACGTTTGCCATGTCAAGCGCCAGCCGGCCGATTTGTCCATTCTTTAAGCTGTCACGCCGCGCCTCGACTATACACGCCTCCAGCCACAGCACCAGCTGCCCGCCGCCACAAGCACCGAGCGATGCGGGCAGGGACAAGGACCGGCGCCGGTGCGGCGCTCAGGGCGCGTCGAGCCGGTACACGAACCCCTGCCCGCCCTTGCCCATCCAGCCGTCGACGTCGACGGCCCGCCCGGCCCGGTAGATCAGCGGAGCATGCAGCCGTTCCGGCGGCTGACCGGTGATCTTCCCGATGGGAGTGTGGCCGTGAATCAGGCGCCGCCCGCCGAACACGCGGAGGAACTCCTCGAGGCGCCGGGCGCCGCCAGGGCGACCCTCCACGAAGGAATGCTGTTCCTCGAACTGGTGCAACAGGCGCTCCAGGGCAACCGCGTCATCGCCGGCCACGACCGCCCGGATGGCTGAGTTGGCTTGTTCCACCGTGCCGCCATAGTTGGCGTACAGCACGGAATCGGCGTGGGCCAGGAGGGTATCCCCGTCGTGCGACATGGCAGGCAGGTGCGCCAGCCAGGCGACGTGGTCCGCCGTGAGACGCTCCAGGTCAGCGTCGCGCCCGCCGTTGTCCCGCCAGACCTCAAGCAGCGAACGGCCCTCGTGGGTAGTGGCGCGGCCCGCAAAGCGGCGGACGGCCACGAGCAAGAAGTCGTGGTTGCCCAGCAAGGCATCCACTCGCCCCCCGGCCGCGCCGGCCTCCCGCTGCAGCCGCATCACCAAGTCCAGCACGCCGATGCTGTCAGGCCCGCCGTCGACCAGGTCGCCCAACAACCAAAGCCTGGCGGAGGCGCCCGTCCAGGCCGCTTGCCCATGGGCCAGAGAACCGGCCAGGCCCGCCTCGCCGAGCAGCGAGACCAGGCGTGCCAGGTGCCCGTGCACATCGCCAATGACGAAAACCGGCATCCAGACCTTACCTCCGGTACGATGATTATAGCATGCACGGAAGACGCCAACTGCCTGGCCAAAATGGCTGTCCTGGCCCGGGCGTCCGCCGAGCCGTGATAGCTCAGCCGCCTTGCCCCACGGCCGGCCCAGCGCAGCGGCCGGCCCAGATACGCCATAGGGCGTGGACCGGCGCAGCAGAACAGCTCCCGTTCGGGGATCGGCTGAGCCGGCCTGCGCCTACCGGCTCACGCCGGCGGTCATGCCCCAGCGCAGCGCCAGATCCGTCGCCGGCAGGCTCACCGTGACCTTGTACGTGACGTCGCCGCGCTTGAGAGCGCCAGCCGGCCGGATGCTCTGCAACGTGCCCGACAATCTCGCCTGCGGGAAAGCATCGACGATCACCGTGAGCGCATCGCCCGGCGCGAGCCCGACGACCTCCTGCTCGGTCAGGTTGTCAGTCTCGACCAGCCAGCCGCTGGTGTCGCCCAGGCGCACGGCAGGAATGCCGGGAGAGGCGTACTCGCCCGGCGCGAGGTCGATGGCGCCGACGATGCCGGCGAAGGGCGCACGCAGGCGCGTTTGGTCTAGAGCGGCCTCGGCCTGGGCTACGCCGGCCCGCGCCTGCGCCACCTGGGCTTGGGCGAGCGCCACGTCCTCGGACCGGGGGCCGGCCAGGAGCAGCTCCAGCCCGGCTCGGGCCTTGTCAACCTCCGCCTGGGCGGCCGCGATGTCCGCCGGGTCCGTCCCGGCCGCCACCTCATTCAGCGCGGCTTGCGCCTGGGCGACCTGCTGCCGGGCCACGTTGACCTCGCCCGGCGTGGCGCCGTCGACCAGATCGCGGTAGTCGGCCTCAGCCTTGCGGAAGTCATTGGTTGCCTGCTCGAGCTTGAGCGCCTCGGGGCGGGCGCCGATATTGGGGTCGCCTTTGACCCTGTCGTAGGCCGCCTGGGCCGATTTGACGGCCGCCTCGGCGTTGGCCAGCACGGACTGGGCGGCTGCAAGCTGGTCGGGGGTCGGGCCCGCCTGGACACGCGCGAGATTGGCCTGCGCCACGGCGACCGCTTGCTGGGCGGTCGCGATCTGCTCCGCGGTGGCGCCCTTCAGCAGGCGATCCAGGCGGGCCTGGGCGCCGTTCAGCGTGGCCTGGGACTGGGCGACCTCCTGCGAGCGCGCGGCAGCCTTCACCCGGGCCACGTTGGCCTCGGCCTCTGCCTGGCCCGCCTCAGCCCCAGCGAGGGCCTGACGCGCCACGCTGTCGTCCAGCGCGATCAAGATGTCGCCCGCGGCGACAGTTTGCCCTTCGGCGACCTTGATCGCCGCTATCCGGCCCCCGGTGCCGAGGCTGAGCGCGGCATAACGCAATGGCACGAGATAGCCGTCGGCACTGACCGCGGCCCGCGCTGCCACCTGGGCGGCCGCGCGGGCCGACGCAGCGGCGGCAGGCGCTGCGCTCGGGCTGACGCTCCTGTCGGCCCGCACATACGTGGCACCATAGGCGCCGAGGGCAGCGACAAAGGTGATAGCGGCCACGGCCACGGCCATTCGGACGATCAACTGCTTGTGAGACATGCACCTACCTCGAACGCTACAAAATCTGAGACACTCCGCTCGCAGGCGAAGCCTGGGCGATCTTGTCCAGGGCCGCCCCGGTCATGAACGGTGCGACAGGGTCGACGCTTGCCAGGCGCGATCGGTCGTCGACCACGCGCACCAGGCGACCATCCTGCATGTGCAGAACCTTGTCCACGTAACGCGCCAGGCGCAGGTCGTGAGTGACCATGACGCCGGCCTTCTTCTCCTGGTGGATCAGGTCGGCGAAGGTCTGGACGGCCTGAAAGGCGCGCTCGGTATCCAGGGCGGCCGTCGGTTCGTCGGCCAGGACGACTGCCGGGTTGTGAATGAGCGCTCGGGCGATGGCGACCCGCTGCTGCTGGCCGCCCGAGAGCTGGCGTGGCAAGTTCCCGAGGCGGTCGCCGAGGCCGAGACGCTGCAACAGGGCGCTCGCCCGTGCCTTGCCCGCCCGGTCCAACCGGCCATTGAGCCTCAGCATCAACTCGACGTTCTCCAGCGCGGTCAGGTAAGGCACCAGGTTGTTGGCCTGGAAGGTAAAGCCGATGAATTCCCTGCGGAAACGGGCGCGCTCCGCTTCCGCCATGCAGGTCATCACCCGCCCGTCGACGGTTATCTGGCCCTGAGTGGGACGCAGCAAGCCGGCCAGCATGGCCAGCAGGGTTGTCTTGCCCGATCCACTGGGTCCCACCAGGGCCACGAACTCGCCGGCCTCGACCGTCGCCGAGACCTCATCGACCGCCCGGATCGAGCCGCCGGCGGTCGGATAGATCTTGCTCACCGAATCGATCTGCAGTGCAGTAGTCACGCGTTGTTCTCCAAATGGTTGCTGCGGCGCAGCCACACCTTCTTAGCCGAGACCCAGGGCGGTGAGAGGCTCCACACGCACCGAGTAACGGATGGAAACCAGGCCACCGGCGGGGCCGATGAGCAGCAGGGCAGCGATCGCCGCGGCGACGGCGCGCGGCGCAAAGACGATCGGCACCACAGGCGGGAAAAACAAGCCCAATCCTAACGAGAACAGGCTGCCTATGGCCACGCCGGCCACCGTGACGACGACGATCTGGAAGATCGAGGCCAGGCCGACCACCAGGCTGGAAGCGCCGATCGCCTTGAGCATGCCGATCTGCGGTACCTTCTGCAGCGTCTGGATCTGGAAAAAGCCGCCGATGACCAGGACCCCGATCACCAGCGCGAAATAGCGCATGGTATCGAGCGTGACCTGTTGGGCACTGTAGCCCGGCAGGGCCGTGTAGGCCGTCACCGCATCTACCGCCTGGGCATCCTGGACCTGCCCGTCCAGGGCCGCGGCAATATCGGCGCGCAGAGCAGGGTCGGCCAGGCGCACGGCGACGAGGTTGGCGATCAGAGGAGCAGTGTCGTCGTAGGCCGGCCCGGGCTGGATGCGGCCCCACGTTTCGAAGGGCACAAACACGGTCGGCTGCAGCCCATACTGCCGGCCCTCGGTGATGCCGGTCACGAGCAGTGGGTAGAGCCGGTCGTCGCTGCCCTGGGTCGACTTGACCGTCAGGGTGTCGCCAGGCTGCAGTCCGGTCCGGAAGGCCGTCGTGCGGTCGATGATCACCTGGCGCGACCTCCGCCCGCTGAGCGGGACGCCCGCCGAGACAGGCGGCTCACCGGGCTGGCCGGGCTCGACGCCGATCAGGGCAACCTTGAGGGGGACCTCGGCGTCCTTGCCGAAGATGGATACGTTGCTGAAGCCGATGGGTGCGGCCGCGAGCACCCCCTCGACCCGCCGGACGGCGTTGAATTTGGCGGGGTCGAGGCGGCTGGCATTGGGCAACAGGTCCGCCTTGCGCTCATAAACCAGCAAGTCGGCGTTGATCTTTTCCAGGTAACCACGATTCCCCGCGCCCAGTCCCTCGGTCAGCGCGGCGACAAACAGCACCAGGGCAGTGATCAAGGCGATGACCAGGCTGAACAACAGAAAACGGCCCCGATTACGCCAGACTTCTTTTAGAGCGAGATAAGCGGCCATCTACTACATCCCTTCACGCAACTAGCCTACCTGAGAAGCGATTCTAGCACGATGTAATGATCTTGTCAAGCTAGTGTATAGGTTTGTGAACGAGGACAGCCTGGAGCAAGGCGGTAGGTCGGGAGGTCTCGCGGATGGGTCAAAAGAATGGGGTGGTAGGCAGGCAAGGGGAAGGTAGGAGGGGCCCCGGGAAGGCAGCGCGTCAACAGCCCGGCCTGGTTCGCTACGGCCGGGCTGCTCTTCGTTGGCCGGCGCTCTATTTAGCCGCCACAGGCGGCGAGACTGGGGTGAGACCGCTGGCGCCGGTGCCGGTCAGGGCGATCCAGAAGCGGGCCGTGCCCTCACCGGTCGGGAAGACCTGCACGTGATAGCGGCCGCTGGAGGGCGACACCAACTGCCAAAAGAGGTCGCCCACCGTATAGGCGTTGTGCGTGCCCCGCCCCACCGGCATCACCCCCCGGTTGCCATTGGCCAGGGCGCGCCACTGGTCCTCGGTGTAGACGTTGAAGCCCACCGAACCGGCCGGGTCCACCCCCAACATCAGCTGCACCGGCAGCCCCGCCCCGATGTACTGGAAGTCGTACTCCAGCGGCTGCCCATCGATGACCTGCCAGTTCCCAATCCCGGTCCCCAACGCCACAGGCGTCGGCGCCGGCGCCGGCGACGTGGCGCGCGGGGCGATGGTGGCGGTCGGAGCGATGGCGGCAGCCAGGGTGGCAGTGGTGGCTTTGGTCGCGCTGGGAGTGGTCACCAGCGTGACTGTCGACGAGGTCGAGACGGTCAGGGTCGCGCTGGTGGCTACGGCCGCCTTGGGGGTGCCCGCGGTCAGGGTGAGCGCGGCGCTCGCGGCAACGGTCACCGTCGGAGCCGTGCCGGCGACGACGGCAGGTTTGGCGGTTGGGGCGGCGGGCTTGGCGGCGGGCACGGAGGTCGGGACCTCGACCGGCGGCGAGACTGGGGTGAGACCGCTGGCGCCGGCGCCGGTCAGGGCGATCCAGAAGCGGGCCGTGCCCTCACCGGTCGGGAAGACCTGCACGTGATAGCGGCCGCTGGAGGGCGACACCAACTGCCAGAAGAGGTCGCCCACCGTATAGGCGTTGTGCGTCCCCCGCCCCACCGGCATCACCCCCCGGTTGCCATTGGCCAGGGCGCGCCACTGGTCCTCGGTGTAGACGTTGAAGCCCACCGAACCGGCCGGGTCCACCCCCAACATCAGCTGCACCGGCAGCCCCGCCCCGATGTACTGGAAGTCGTACTCCAGCGGCTGCCCATCGATGACCTGCCAGTTCCCAATCCCGGTCCCCAACGCCACAGGCGTCGCCGTCGGCGGGGCGGGGGCGGCCGCGAAAGCAGACGCTGCCGCCAGTGGCATCAGTGCGATGACCAAGAGGACGAAACCGACCTTGCGAAGGGAATGCGCGCTCAACATGTCTTCCTCCCTGGGAGAGGCCTGCCGGCGATCAGAAACGAGCGGGATTTTGCGGCTGGCCGGCGAGAACTAGCCGAGCATAGCACAAAGCGTCAAATAAAGCCAATATCGAAAGTGAGCACATGCAGGCGGCGCGCGGGGCTTGCGCCGGCGGCTGAGCGAGGCCGGTTCGGCTAACGTGGCGGCCGGAAGAGGCGTCGCCCTCCGCGACGTTTGTCGAGCGGAGGGCACCACTCAGCCCGACAGGGAGAAATCGGGTGGCCGCGCCTTCTTACTTCCCGAGCAGTTTCAGGGCGTGTGATACTACGTTGTCGACGCTGAAGCCATATTCCTGCATCACCCGGCTGCCCGGCGCAGAGGCGCCGAAGCGCTCGACGCCAAGCACTTCGCCCGCGTCGCCGGTATACTTGCACCAACCCTGCGGCGCGCCCGCCTCTACCGCCAGGCGCGGCTTGAGCGCGCGCGGCAGCACTGCCTGCCGGTACTCTTCGGGCTGCTCGTCGAACAATTCCCAACTGGGCACAGAGACCAGGCGCACGCGCACGCCCTGCCCGGCCAGCTTCTGCTCCGCAGAGACGATCAGGCCGACCTCGGAGCCGCTGGCCAGCAGGATGATGTCGGGCTGCCCGGCGCGGCCGGCCCCGGCCTGCGAAGCAGGAGTCTCGTACAAGACGTACGCGCCGCGACGCAGGCCGTCGGCCGAGGCGTACTTGCTGCGATCCAGGGTTGGCACGTTCTGACGCGAGAGGGCCAGCAAGGTCGGGCGCTGCCGATTCTCGAGGGCCACACGCCAGGCGACGGCGGTCTCGTTAGCGTCACCCGGCCGTATGACGACCAGGCGCGGGATAGCCCGCAGGCCTGCCAGTTGCTCGACCGACTGGTGCGTGGGCCCGTCCTCACCCAGGCCGATGCTGTCATGGGTGAAAAGCCAAACGACCCGCAGTTCCATGAGTGCCGACAGGCGGATCGGCGGGCGCATGTAATCGGAAAAGATGAGGAAAGTGGCAGCAAAGGGGATGGCACCGCCGTGGGCCGCCAGGCCGTTGGAAATTGCGCCCATGGCGTGCTCGCGCACGCCAAAGTAGATGTTGCGCCCGGCGTAGCTCCAGCCGCCGCCCGCGCTGCCCTGCGTATCCTGTGGCTTGTCCTGTGGGCTCTCAAAATCCCCCAGGCCCTGCATGTCCGTGTGCGTCGATGGGTTGAGATCGGCCGAGCCGCCGATCAGCGAGGGCAGACGCGGGGCGATCGAGTTCAGCACTTTGCCCGAAGCCACCCGTGTGGCGATGCCCTTCGCGTCCGGCGGGAAGGTCGGAATATCGGCGTCCCAGCCAGGCACGAGCTCGGCGTGCATCACCTGACCGAGCTGTCGGGCCAGATCAGGGTACTGCTCGCCGTAGTCCGAGAGGCGCCGGTTCCACCCCTCCTGGGCCTGCCCACCCTTACTGATTGCCTGGCGAAAATGCTGCAGCGCTTCCTCAGGGACGTAAAACGCCGGCTCGGTCGGCCAGCCGAGGTTCTCCTTGGCCGCCCTGGTCTCATCCGGTCCGAGCGGCGAGCCGTGCGCCTTGAAGGTATCCTGTGCGTTGGGCGCGCCGTAGCCCAGGTGCGTGCGCGAGAGGATCAACGAGGGACGGTCACGTTCGTCGCGCGCGGCGCGGATCGCCCGATCCACCTCCTCCAGGTCGTTGCCGTTCTCTACCGTCACCGCATGCCAGCCGTACGCCTCAAAGCGGCGCTTCACGTCCTCGCTGAAGGCCAGGTCGGTAGCGGCCGCCAGAGAGACGTGGTTGTTGTCGTAAAGATAGATCAGCTTGCCGAGTCGCAGGTGAGCCGCCAGCGAGGCTGCCTCGGCGGAGACACCCTCCATCAGGTCGCCGTCGCTGACCAGCGCGTACACGTAATGGTCGATCAGCTCGAAACCCGGGCGGTTGTAAACGGCAGCCAGGTGCGCCTCGGCGATGGCCATGCCAACCCCGTTGGCGAACCCCTGACCGAGCGGTCCGGTGGTCACCTCGACACCGGGCGTGAGGCCTTTCTCTGGGTGGCCCGGGGTGATGCTGCCCCACTGGCGGAAATGCTTGATGTCATCCAGGCTGACGTCGTAGCCGGTCAGGTAGAGCAGGCTGTAAAGGAGCATCGAGCCGTGTCCGGCCGAGAGCACGAAACGGTCACGGTCGAACCACTGTGGATCGCGCGGGTTGAACTTGAGAAAGCGCGTCCAGAGCACGTACGCCATCGCGGCTGCGCCCATCGGCAGACCGGGATGACCGCTGTTGGCGTTCTCCACCGCATCCAGCGACAGAAAGCGGATCGTGTTGATGGCCAGGTCGTCGAGTGAGAGTTTCGTGCCAGGTTCCTTGAGCATTTGCCGCCCCTTATGTCAATGATTGCACTGCCGGATCAATCAAGCGTAGCACCAGGCGGGTACCGGCATATGTAAGGACTCTTCAGCATGGATCATCAGCGCCCCGTCTGCAGGCGGCGAGTGCGTGCGTAGGCGTCGATGGTGACGGCCAGCAGCAGGACCGCGCCTGTGACCATGAACTTGACCGAGGAAGCGAATGCTAACAAATCCATGCCGTTGGCGATGGCGCCGATGACCAGGGCCCCGAGCAACGCAGCCCAGGTGCTGCCGCGTCCGCCGAAGAGGCTGGTGCCGCCGATAACCGCTGCCGCGATGGCGTTGAGCAGGACGTCGCCGCTGCCGGAGGACTGGTTGACGGCCAACAGGCGCGAGCCGGCGAGGATCCCGCCGCAAGCCGCCAGACCCGAACACAGGGTGAAGGCCGTAATGCGGATGCCGTCGACGTTGATGCCCGCCCGCCGGGCGGCCTCAGCGTTGCCGCCGACCGCGAACAGGTGGCGGCCAAACGGCGTGCGCCGGGTGACCAGGTCAAGTACGACGATGAACAGGAGCAGGATCACCACGCCCAGGGGCACTCCCTGGATCGGTATGCCGCCCTTGACCGGGTTGCGGTTGACGCTCATGATGGCTACTGGGATCAAGAGGGCCGCCGTGACCACCGCGATGCGAACGACGAGCGCGCCGATTGACTGGACCGCCAGGCCGGCCCCGGCCCGGCGCACGCGCTGGCGCAGCTCGAGCAGCGCGTAGACCACCACGAAGGCGAGGCCCAGTCCCCAGCCCAGGGCCACCGGCAGACGGGTGTTAGCCAGGCCGGTGATGAAACGGTCGTTCAGGTTGACCGTGCCCGTACTGCCCAAGACGTACAGGAGGGCGCCCTGCCAACCCAGGTAGCCGGCCAGCGTGACCACGAAGGAGGGCACGTGCAGCCGGGCGAACCAGTACCCCTGCAGGAGACCGATCAGCAAGCCAGCGACAATGGCGACCAAGACTGCTACCGGACCGGGCAAACCGCTCTTGACGGAAAGGACAGCCATTATGGCAGCGGTAAAGCCGCTTACCGCACCGACCGACAGGTCGATCTCGCCGATCAGCAGGACCATGGTCACGCCCACGGAGATCGTGCCGACCGCCGCGATCTGAGTCATCAGGTTCGTCAGGTTGATGGGCGTGAGAAAGTTTGGATTGGATAACTGAAAGACGATGCCAATGACAACCAGGCCGATAAGCACCGGCAGCGAGCCGATGTCGCCCTGCGCCACGCGGGCCCACACGCTACGCCAGAAGGTTTCGGGAGCGCCGACCTGCCCTTCGGCAGCCTTGGCGTTCGGGGTGTTCACTCCTCACCTCCCTGCTCGGGCGCCTCGGCGAACTCGGCGCCCGTGATCGCCGATACTACCTGCTCCGGATTCGTTCCCTGGATGTCGAAGGTCGCGATCCGCTTCCCGAGGCGCAGCACCACGATGCGATCGCAGACGTCAAAGACATCGGCAAGGTTGTGGCTGATCACCACCACGCCCAGGCCACGCTCGCGCAAACGCCTGATCAGGTCCTTGACCTGGCGGGTCTGCTCTACCCCCAGCGCCGCGGTGGGCTCATCCAGCAGAACCACTCTGGAGTCCCACATCACCGCGCGCGATACCGCCACCGACTGGCGCTGCCCGCCCGAGAGCGTGGCGACCGCCCGGCGCACCGAAGGCAGGCGCACGTGCAGTTCGGCCAGCAGCCGCACGGCGGTCTTCTCCATGCCAGTCTCGTCGATGGCCCGGACGCCCGGAACGACCGCTGCGGTCTGCTCGCGGCCGAGGTACAGATTGCTCACGACGTCCAGGTTGTCGCACAGCGCGAGGTCCTGGTAGACCGTCTCGATCCCCAGGTCGGTCGCCGCGCGGGGGCCGGCGATGTTCACCTCACGACCCTCGAAGAAGTACTGGCCGGAATCCGCCTGATAGACTCCGGCGATGGTTTTGACCAGGGTAGACTTGCCGGCGCCGTTATCGCCCACCAGGCCGACTACCTCGCCCGGGTAGACCTCGAAGTCTACGTTGGAGAGCGCCTGAACCGCCCCGAAACGCTTACTGATGCCGTGCAACTCAAGGATCGGTTTGCGCTGGCCAGAGTCCATGTTGCCTCCCAGGTGATGAGCGCCGCAGGGGGAGGCGGAAAGATGGAGCACAGAGGACCGTGCCCATCCTTCCGCCTCGTTCGTCAGCGGCAGCGGCTACTTGATGCCCGCTGCCTGGCAGGCAGCCTGGTAGGCGCTCGTGCAGATCTGCTGCGCCGTCCAGAAGCCGTCGGCTACGACCGTGCTCTCGATATTATCCTTGGTGACCGCGACCGGAGTCAACAAGACCGACGGGACATCCGTCGCGTTGTTATTGGTGGTCTTGCCTTGGGTCAAGTCGGCCGGCGGGGTCTGCTTGCTCAGCAGGTATTCGGCCAGGACAGCCGCGGTTTCGGCCTCCGGCTTGATCGCCTTGTAGACGGTCATGTACTGCTCGCCGATCAGGATGCGTTGGATAGCCGCCAGCTCGGCGTCCTGCCCCGTGACGGGCGGCAACGGGTTGAGGCCCGCTGCCTTCATGGCGGCGATGGCCCCTCCGGCGGTGCCGTCATTGGCGGCGTAGACGCCGTCGACCTTGTTGCCGAGTGCGGTCAGGGCTTGCTGCATCTCGTTCTGGGCCTGGTCAGGGCTCCAGTCCGGGGTGTCGTACTCTTTGGCAATGGTCAGCTTACCCGCCTGGACGAGCGGATCGAAGACGCTGTGGGCGCCGGCCTTGAAGAGCTTGGCGTTGTTGTCGGTGGGCGAGCCGTTGATCATGACGATCTGCGGATTGCTGATGTTGAGCTGGTTGAGACGGTCGACCAGGCTCTGTGCCTGCAACTGGCCGACGCGTTGGTTGTCGAAGGAAATGTAGAAGTTGACGCCGTCCGAATTGAGGATCAGGCGATCGTAGGCGATGACGGGGACGCCCTGTGCCTTGGCGGCATTGGCGATACCACCTGCCGCGGCCGAATCGACGGGATCCAGCACCAGCACCTGAGCGCCGTTAGTCAAGGCGGCCTGAGCCTGCGAAAGCTGCTGGTTGGCATCCTGGTTGGCGTTACTATACAGGATCTGGCAGTTAGGGCACAGTTGCTTGAACTTGGCCTCGAAGTCCGGCCGGTCGGCCGTTTCATAGCGAGCGGTCTTGGTCTCGGGCAGCAAAAGGGCAATCGTGCCGCTGGTCGCGCCGTTCGGAATTGACGAGGGCAAGTTGATGCCGGCCGTAGAAGTGGCCGAGGTGGTCGCCGTCATTGCCGGTGTCGCCGTCATTGCAGCGCTGGTGGCAATCGCAGGGGCGGTGGCGGTCATTTCGACGGTTGGCGTCATCATGGCCGTGGCGGTCATCGCGGCGGTGGCGGCCGGGGCGACGGTCGGCGCCACGACCTCTGTTGCGACCGGAGCGGTCGTCGGAGCGACAGGCGCCGTGGTCGGCGCAGCCGGTGCCGCTGCCGGGGTGGATGACGGCGTACAGGCGGTCAACACCATGGCGGCAATCAAGACAATAGCCAGGGCAAGGGATCCACGCAAATTGCGAGGCATGGTATCTGTTCTCCTTCCAGTAGTACTCGCGCTAACGCGCTACAGGCGTATGGCAACATCACGCTCAAAGCATGAGCGAACGCCGCGTTTTTCAGGTACTGGTTGCGTCGATCAGGTCATAAGGCCTCCTTCACTCCAGGATGCGCCGGTCGCTACGGGTCCGATGTGCCGTGATGGCGAGCCGGGCTGCCCCGCTTCCTCTCACTCCCTCTCACTCCGTCACCCGGCCCGGTAGCCGCGCATCTTCGGATCGAGGGCGTCGCGGAAGGCGTCGCCGACGAGGTTCCAGCCCAGCACGAACAGCAGCAGGGCCACGCCTGGGAAGACGACGATGTACCAATACGTCGATAGGTCCGGGATCCAGTTGCGGGCGAAGCTCAACAGTTGGCCCCAGTCGGCATACCCGGATTCTGCGCCAAGGCCGAGAAAGCTGAGGGCCGCGAAAGTCAGTACGTAGGTGCCGATGTCAAGCGATGCGACCACCAGCAGCGAGTACATCGCGTTGGGGATCACGTGGCGGATCAGGGTGAACCAGCCGGGCGCACCCAGGGCCTGCGATGCGATCACGAAGTCGCGCTGCTTGACCGCCAGAACGTCGCCGCGGATCAGGCGGGCGTACGACGGCCACGAGAACACCACCAGGGCGATCATGCCCGAAAGCAAGCCGTTGTGAAGCTTGGGCACCAGGATGGCGGCCAGGGTCAGGGCCGCCAACAGGAACGGAAAAGCCAGGACGATCTCGACGATGCGCTGCAAGATCTCATCCACCCAGCCCCCCGCGTAGGCCGAGATCGCGCCCAGCGTGCCGCCGATGAGCACAGTCAGGCCGGTGACGATCAGGCCAATGCGAAAGGCGGTGCGCGTGCCCCAGATGACGCCGTAGTAAAGGTCATACTGCCCCTCAGTCGTTCCGAAGGGATGGTCAGCGCTCGGCGCTTGCGGCTGGGGGGTGAAACCGTCACGCGGGATCGAATACGGTTCGCTCGGGACCGGGGGCGGCGCTAATATGGGCGCCAGGATGGCGACCACCACGAACGCCAGGATGATCGTCAGTCCGACGATCGAAACGGGGTTGCGCAGCAGGGCGCGCAGCCAACTTGGCAGGGTGTGACGCGGCGCTTCAGTCGAAGCAGCCAGTTTTCTCGCTCGATCAGCCGTAGTTGTTGCCATGTCTTTAAGTCTCTAGCTCAACCGGATACGCGGATCCAGGTAAGCATAAAGCACGTCGACGATCAGGTTGGCCAGAATCAACAGAAAACCGTCGAAGAGCGCGATCCCCAGTACTGAGACGGCATCGAAGTTGAGCGCCGCGTTGGCCGCCCACCAGCCCATGCCATGATAGTTGAACACTGTTTCGGTGATGACCGAGCCATTCAGGAGCCCGACCAGCAGCAGGCCGCCGACGGTCGCCACCGGAATCATCGCGTTGGGGCGGGCGTGGCGGCTGATCACCTTCGGGTAATCGAGCCCCTTGGCGCGCGCCACCGTCACGTAGTCCTGTCCGATCACTTCGAGCATCGACGAGCGCATGACGCGCAGGATGAGCGCCCACTGCACGTAAGCCAGGGTAATGACCGGCAGGAGCAAGTGCCGCAGCGCGTCCCAGAACACATCCATCCGCAGGTTCAGGAGCGCGTCGAAGGTATTCATATTTGTGAAGCGGTGGAAGTCAGGCCCATAGACCACTGCGGTCGCCCAATCGGACAGCCGCCCGGGTGGCAGCCAATGCAGCCGGGCATAGAACAAAAGCAGTACGAGCAGGCCGAACACGAAGGTGGGGAAGGAGTAACCAATGATACTGAAAATGCGCGCCATCTGGTCGATCAGGGTGTCGTGATGGACGGCCGCTTGCACGCCCAGCCAGATCCCGCCGATCATGATCGGCAGGAAGCTCCACAGCGCCATCTCGATCGTGGCCGGGAAATACTGCTTCAAGGCCACCGCAACCGGCTCTTGAGCAGTACGTGACCAGCCGAGATCGCCGTGGATCACCTTGCCAAGCCAGTTGACGTATTGCACGTAGATCGGCTTGTCGAGCCCGTACTTCTGGATAATGTCCTGGAGCGCGCGCTCTGTTCTCGGCGGGCCGCTGACGTACAGAACCGCCCGCTCGGCGGGATCAAGCATCTGCAGCATTCCGAAGATGAGCACGCTCAAACCGAGCATGATCACCGGCAAAATCAGCAGACGCCGCACGATATAGTTTAACATCCGAGTCCTCTAGTCCGCCACGCGGGACAAAAGCGGGTAATTTGACCTATCATAGTCAGGCTGCGCGCCCGCGTCCTTATGTGCGCCTAGAGACAAGCTTAAGAGAACCTTACCCCGGGAATCAGTAAGCTAGAACTAAAAGTCCGGTAAGCTCAAGAGCCCAGCGCGCGCCTGGGGTGACTCAGGCCTGGCCCTGAGTTGCGGTATAATGGAAATAGGCGTCGAAAGCGACCCAAACACCCGGAGCTGAGCCATGAGCGAAGATGCGCCCCGCCAGGAACCCGCGCCCCAGATCAGGCTGCTGCGCACGAAGCTATTCGTGCCGCAGCCTTTGCCCGACCTGTTGGCGCGCGCCCGGCTCGAGCAACGCTTGGACGACGGAGCCGCCTGCCGGCTCACACTGATCTCGGCGCCGGCTGGCTCTGGCAAGACCACGTTACTGAGCCGCTGGATCCAACAGCGCGGGCTGCGAGCGGCCTGGGTCTCGCTCGACGACTCCGACAACGACCCCGCTCGCTTCTGGCTCTACGTGTTCAGCGCGCTCGAGGGGCGCCAGCCCGGGATCGGCACCGCCGCCCTGGTCTCCCTCGGCGGTGCGCCGCGGCCCCCCATCGAGGTCATCCTGACCGAGCTGGTCAACGCGGCCAGCAGCCTGGAGGCCCGGCTCACGCTGGTGCTCGACGATTACCACGCGATCACCACCCCAGGTATCCACGCGGCGCTGACTTTCTTGCTCGAGAACCTGCCGCCTGCGCTGCGCGTCATCGTTGCCACCCGGCAGAACCCTCCGCTGCCGCTGGCGGCGCTGCGCGCCCGCCGGCAACTACTCGAGCTGACCGGTCAGGATCTGCGCTTCCGACCGGACGAGGTCGGGTTGTGGCTGAACCGGGTGCTGGGTCTTGGCTTGCGGACGGAGGACGTGGCCGCCCTGGAGGCACGCACGGCGGGCTGGGCGGCCGGCCTGCAGTTGGCAGCGCTCTGCCTGGGGCAACCGGGGGAACGCGCCGGGCAGGACGTTGCCCAGTTCATCCACGCCTTCACCGGCAGCCACCGCTACGTGTTCGACTACCTGGCGCAGGAAGTGCTCGAGCGCCAACCCGCCCAGGTGCGCAGCTTTCTCTTGCGCACTTCCGTGCTCGACCGGATGTGCGCGCCGTTATGCGACGACCTGTTGGGCCCAGAGACCGGCGGGCAGCCGGCGCAGACGCTGCTCGAATACCTCGAAACCGCCAACCTCTTCGTCGTGCCACTGGACGGCGAACGGCGCTGGTATCGCTACCATCCCCTGTTTGGCGATTTTCTGCGGGCTCGCCTGGAGCAGGAGCAGGGGAGGGAGAGCCTTCGCGCCCTGAGCCGGCGCGCCAGCCGCTGGTCCGAAGCCAACGGGTACCTGGAAGAAGCAGTGCAGCAGGCGCTGAAGGCGGAAGACTATGCGCACGCGGCCGATCTGCTTGATGCCTCAGTGCATCGGATGTTCCGGACCGGCGAGCTGCACACCCTGGTCGACTGGCTACACGACCTGCCCGCATCGATGCTGGCAAGCCGGCCCAGGCTCGGGCTGGCGGGCGCCTGGGCGAGTCTGGCCAGTGGCCATGCCGATGAGGCGGAGCGTCTCCTGCGCGCGGTGGAGGGAGCGGTGGGAAGGGACGCCGAAGTGCTCGCCGATCCGGCCGCGGCGGACGCGCTCCGGCCCGAGCTGCGCGCCGCGCTGGTCGAGGTGACCGTGATACGCGGCAGCATCGCCACCGGCCGCTTCGACTTGGCCAGGGGTTTGGAACTGAACCGGCGCGTCCAACGCTACCTGCTTGACGAGGGGCAGGCTTTCGTCTTCAACCCGCCGCACTATCTGCGGCCGCCGGCAGTCTTTAACCTGGCTTTCACGTGCGAGCTGAACGGCGAACTAACCGAGGCCGCTGCGGCTTACGCAGAGGCGGCCGAGCTGGCGCGGCCCGTGGGGAACTGGCACATTGTCTGCGGGGCCCTGGGCCAGCTCGGGCGCGTGCAGGCTGCGCAGGGCCAGTTGCACCAGGCGGCGGCCACCTACGAGCAGGCCTTGGCCGCCACCCGTGAGGTCGCCGACGTCTCCACCCCGATGCTGCTCACCGCCATCAACGGGCTCGGCGCGCTGTGCTATGAGTGGAACGATCTGCCGGGCGCGCTGGAACGCTTGAGCGAGGGTGCGGCTCGCAGCCGGGAGTGGCGCAACTGGGAAGGGATGGTAACCGGCTACGCCGGGCTCGCGCGGGCGAAGCGCGCCCTCGGCGACCCAACTGGGGCGCGAGCCGCGATTGACGAGTTAGCGCGCTGCTGCGAACAGTGCGAAATACCCGGCCTGGCCGGTGGAGGCGCCGCACTGGCCGCCTTACTGCTGCAGGAGGGCGACGTGCCGGGGGCGGAGCGCTGCGTGCAGGCCCATGCTCTGGCAAAAAGCAGCCCGGCGGGCGAAAGCGGTGCGCCCCTCTACGCCCGCGAGGGCGAAGCCATCCTCCTGGCCCGCTTGCGATTGGCGCAAGGTCGGTACGACGAGGCCGAGGCGCGGCTGGCAGCGCTGCTGACCGAAGCCGAAGCGAAGCGGCGGATGGGCCGGGTGATCGAGCTCACGCTGCTGCGGGCGCTGGGCTGTCAGGCACGCGGCGAGAGCGGCCAGGCTTTGCGATTGCTCAGACACGCCCTGGTCCTGGCCCAACCCGAGGGGTACATCCGAACGTTCCTGGATGAAGGCCCGGCCGTGAAGGAATTGCTCGCCAGGATGCGGACTGAAAACCGCTCCGACGACGGATTCACATTGTTGCCTTACGTCAACCTATTGCTCGAGGCGTCAGGCGCCGGCCCCGCACGTGTCACCTCTCAATTCGGGGTCGATACGCTCAGCGGGCGCGAGCTCGAGGTGCTGCAGCTCATCGCCAGTGGGGCCAGCAACGACGAGATCGCGCGGCAGCTGGTCGTATCGCCGAACACGGTCAAGACGCACATCAAGAACATTTACGGCAAGCTCGGAGCGAACAACCGCACTCAGGCAGTAGGCCGGGCACGCGAGATCGGTCTGTTGGCTTAAGTGGCTCGATCGAGTGAACCGCCCTCACCCTCCTATCATGGCTTGCTCGGGCGACTGAACGGCTCCTTCCTCACCTGAGTGAATCCTCTCATCTCTCAACCCACCGTCGGGCTCACCCCACCCGTTCGGGTGACCTGCACTTCTCCTGCCGGATCACCCAGGCGAATCACCCCTAGAGGCGATGACAGCCGGGTGGTGGCCTGGTATAGTGCGGTCTGAAGATACCTGAGGGCTTCCGGTGGAACCGGACCAGAGGAGGGGTCACACATGGACGACGAGGTGATCGGCGTACGGGACTTTCGCAAGGTATACGGGCAGACGGTGGCGGTGGCGGGGATCAGCTTTAGCGTCGGGCGGGGCGAGATCTTCGGGCTGCTGGGGCCGAACGGCGCCGGCAAGACCTCCACTCTCGAATGCCTGGAGGGCATCAGGCGCGCCGACGGCGGGCGCCTGGACGTTATGGGCATCGACCCAGCCCGGGGCGCGCGCCGGCTGCCCCGCCTGATCGGCGTCCAGCTGCAGAGCTCAGGGCTGCCGGGGACGATCACGGTCGACGAGGCGATGCGCTTCTTCTGCGCTTACCACCGGGTGGCGCCGCGCTATGACCTGCTCGACCGGCTGGGGTTGGCGGAAAAGCGGGCCAGCCAGTTCCTGCAGCTTTCCACCGGGCAGCAGCGGCGCCTGGCGCTGGCCCTGGCGATCGCCCACCGCCCCGCGGTGGTGATCCTGGACGAGCCGACCGCCGGGCTTGACGTGGGCTCGCGCTCGGAACTGCACGCGCTGATGGCCGAACTGAAGCGTGAGGGCACTAGCATTCTGCTGGCGACGCACGATATGGCCGAGGCCGAAAAGATGGCGGACCGGGTGGCGATCCTGCTCCACGGCAAGATCGCAGCCCAGGGGACCCCGCGCGAGCTGACCGCGACCGGTTCGGGGTACACGAAGGTCTCGGTCCACAGCGAGGCAGACGTCCTGTTCCAGAACGGACATCCATTCCCCGGAGTCAGCCGGCACGCCGTGCAGGACGAGTATGCGATCTACTTCAGCACCGACCCGGGGCCGACGGTGGCGGCGATCCTTGACTACCTCAGGGCGCGCCAGGACAAACTGGTGGATCTACGGGTCGAACGGCCTTCCCTGGAAGAACGCTTCCTGGAAATCACCGAAACGGGCGCTGGCGGCGACAGCAGTCATGCCGTGGCCGAGCTCAGACATCCCGCCCTGAACGGCTCACCACTGAACGGAGGTGCCAAATGACCGCCCTGACGACCCATCTTGGATTCGAGTTCAAAACCGGCCTGCGCAATCCCAGCGCGCTGCTGCTGAATTACCTCTTCCCGCTGGCCTTCTACGCCATGATGGGCATGGTGATGACGAAGATCAATCCGGGCTTCACGCAAGTCCTCATTCCCGCAATGGTCATTTTTGCGACCATGTCCAGCGCGGTGCTCGGGCTCCCCAGCCCGCAGGTCGAGCAGCGTGAGGCAGGCGTCTTCCGCAGCTACAAGATCAATGGCGTGCCGGCACTGGCAATCCTGGGTCTGCCGACGTTGACCGCGGCCCTGCACATCCTGATCGTCTCGACCATCATCACCGCGACCGCCCCGGTCCTCTTCGGTGGGGCCGCGCCGGCGAACTGGGGGGCCTTCGTGCTGGTCACCCTGGCGGTGGTGTTCACCTACAGCGCGCTCGGCGCTCTGATCGGCGTCATCGCGGCCAACACCCGGGCGACGGTCCTCTGGTCGCAACTGATCTTCCTGCCCTCGATGCTGCTGGGCGGCCTGATGATGCCGCTGAGTATGTTGCCGGCCTCGATCCTGCCGATCTCGAAGCTGCTGCCAACAGCCTACGCAATGCAGGCTTATCAGGGACTGGCTTTCGGGGAACCGACGGTGATGGACCCCACGCTGTCGCTGGCCATTCTGCTGGCGAGCGGCCTGCTGGCCCTCGGTCTCGCCGTCTACCTCTTCAACTGGGACAGCCGCAACAGCAGCCGGCGTGGCCATCCGCTGCTTGCCCTGCTGGTCTTGCTTCCCTACGCGCTGGGCATCTTCCTCGGCTGATCGTTCGCGACGGATGCCCGGCCGACTGCCGGGCATCCGTCGCGCGCGGGAAGGGCTTTGGGAGGAAGCGATGCCGGAGACATTCGAGAGATTGGCATTGGCGCCCGGCTGCCGGTTGCTGCTACTACTCGGCGCCGCTGGCGGCGAGCGGATCGATTGGCTTCGGCGCTGGGCCGCCGGCAGCGGGAAGCCCGTCGCCTGGCTGGCGCTTCAGCCGGGCGACAACGATCCCGCTCGCTTTCGAGCCAGGGTGGGCAGCGCGCTGGAAGGGGCCACGGGCCATCCGCTTGCCGGGGCGGACGCGGACGCGATCGAGCTGCTGAACGCGCTGGCCGGGCCAGAGGCCCTGCAAGTCCTCCTGGTGCTGCAGAATTACGGGGTCATCCGAGCCGCGGGCGTACATGCGATCGTGCAGTTGATGCTGGACTATCCCCCGCCGGGACTGCTGCTGGTGCTGTTGTCGGAGGACGCGCCTCCGCTGGAGCTGGCGAGGCTGCGGGTCAGACGCCAGATGGTCGAGATAAGATGAATGGCCGGAAGAGACCCGAGTCGCGCCCGCTCCGCCGCTCAGGCGGAGTGATGCCGTGACGTGGCCGACTTGACGATCGGCGAAGTACGGTTTACTTCCTCCCAGCTTTCGGCGAGGTCCGTCAGGCGCAGGTTGCTTTCGGTGAGATCCGAGACAATGCGCGCCACCGCTCGATCGTCGCGTGCCAGCTCGACCTTCATCAACGACACGGGAATACCCATGAGGACTTCCAAAGAGCTCTGGATGGCCGCTTTCAGTTGGCTCTCGAGCGCACGCAGCTCTGCCAGCTCCGTGGGCCGATCGCAGGCGCTGCGCGTTCTGGCCTCCCCGCGAACCAGCCTTTCGATCTGCCGCAGTCGGTCGAGCTTTCTCAGGCTGTCGGCTATGTTGCGCGGTATGGCGTTGGCCTGTTCCCTGATCGAAGAAGCTTGCGCGTCTGACAAGGGTGCGTGCTGCAGCGTTTGGTTGATGGTGATCAGCAGCTTGCATGCCCTGTCATAGCTTTCGGATTCGACGATATCCGGCACGCCCTGCCCCAGGCGCGGCGCGATCAACCAGACCGACGCGGCAATCAAGGTGTAGACGAAGAGAGCGGCCGCGATTGTTACCGCCATGGCACCGGCATTACCGGCCATCAGGGCCGTGGTCAGCGCGATCAGAACCAGCAGGCCAATGCCTCGCCAGGACCTCACGACTGCCGCCAGGAGCGGCGTGCCCTTCTCCCGCAGCGCCGGCCGGAGCAGCATCTTGTCGGCAAGGTACCAACCTGGCGCCAGCAACACGGTCATCAACAGAAACCAACCCCATTCACCAGCCATTCGAGCCTCCTGAGTCTGGTCATTTCAGTATGCCGAGGCGACCGGCCAAGATCAGTGAGGCGCCGTACCAGGCTCATTGCTCCAATTTAGCGCAAAGTGACAAATGTGGCTAAAATCGGAAGGTGATCAACCGGTGTGAGCATGAACAAGGAGAGGGTGCAACATGAGAATGAGTGGATTGTTCGGGCGTACGCTGCGTGAGGCGCCGGCGGATGCCGAGATCGCCAGCCACCAATGGCTGGTGCGTGCCGGGTACATCCGGCCGCTGGGAGCCGGCATCTTCAGCTACCTGCACCTGGCGCAGCGTTCGATCTTGAAGATCCAGGCGATCCTGCGCGAGGAGATGAACGCCATCGGCGGGCAAGAGATCAGCATGCCCGTGGTCCATCCGGCCGACCTGTGGCGCGAGACCGGACGCTGGTACCAGATAGGCAGCGAGATGGGCCGTTTCAAGGACAAGAACGAGCGCGATATGGTGCTGGCGATGACACACGAAGAGGTGGTGGCCGATCTGGTACGCACGGAAATCCAATCCTACAAACAATTGCCGCGCCTGATCTATCACATCCAGACCAAGTGGCGCGACGATCCTCGTCCGCGCGCCGGCCTGATCCGCGTGCGCGAGTTCACCATGAAGGATAGTTACAGCCTCGATGCCGACGCCGACGGGCTGGATGTGCAGTATCGGGCGCACTACCAGGCCTACTTCCGCATATTTGGGCGCTGCGGGCTGCCGACGGTGGCGGTCAAGTCCGACGTAGGCATGATGGGCGGCAAACTGGCGCACGAGTTCATGTATCTGACACCGGTCGGAGAAGACACGCTGCTGATCTGTGGCAAATGTGGCTACACCGCCAACCGGCAGATTGCGCGCTTCCGTAAGCCGGGCGCGGCAGCCGAGGAGCCAGGCGCGCTCCAACCGGTCGCGACCCCCGAAACCAAGACCATTCAGGAGCTAGCCAGGCTGCTGGGCGTGCCCGAGGCGAAAACCGCCAAGGCCGTCTTTCTGATCGCCACGTTGCAGGAAGAGCAGCAGGACCGGGAGCAGTTCGTCTTCGCCGTCGTGCGCGGCGATATGGACGTCAACGAGACCAAGCTGACCAACGCGCTGCATGCCAAAGACCTGCGTCCGGCGCAAGAAGCCGAGATCCGCGCGGTGGGCGCGGTGCCGGGATATGCGTCGCCGGTCGGGCTCAACGGCGTGATGGTTGTGGTCGACGACGCGGTGCCGGCCTCGCCCAATCTCGTCGCCGGCGCCAACCGCGACGGCTATCACTTGCTGAACGTCAACTATGGGCGGGACTTCAGCGCGGACCTGGTTACCGATATTGCCGCGGCCGAGGAGGGCGCGGCCTGCCCCGAGTGCGGCGAGCCAATGCACACTTATCGGGGAGTCGAGGTCGGCAACATCTTCAAGCTGGGCACGCGCTACAGCGATGCCTTGGGCTGCAGCTACCTGGATCGCGACGGCCATAACCGGCCGGTGGTGATGGGCTCCTACGGCATCGGGGTGGGCCGTCTGCTCGCCTGCGTGGCCGAGGCCCATCACGATGCGAAGGGGCTGATCTGGCCGGTGACTGTCGCGCCGTATGCCGTGCACATAGTGAGCTTCAAGGGGCAGGAAGCTCCCGCGGAGGACGTGTACAAGGCGCTGCAGGCTGCGGGAATCGACGTGCTTTACGACGACCGGGACGAGAGCCCCGGCGTGAAGTTCAACGACGCCGATCTCATCGGCATTCCGATCCGGCTGACCATCGCAGCGCGCGCCCTGCGGGAGGGCGGAGTAGAGATGAAGCTGCGGAGCGCCGAGAAGGCCGAGATCGTGCCGCTGGCCGAAGTGGTGGCGCGGGTGAAGGCGAGCATCGACGAACTCGAGCGCAAGATTGAAGAGGGGCTGAGCGCCGTAGAGTATGATGGGTGAGCTAGAGTAGAAAGCCGGCGCCGCGCCCTATGGTACAATTCCCTGGGGCTCATTTTGTCTGCCGGCCGGGGATTGGGTTGACGGCCCCGGCGGCAGGCCGCGAAAGGAATTGGCAATGTTGGATTTTTTCGAAAAGAACCTGGAGGCCGTCGATCCCGACGTCGCCAGACTGATCGGCTACGAGGCCGAGCGCCAGGCGCGCAAGCTGATCCTTATTCCTTCAGAAAGCCAGGCTCCTGCCGCGGTGCGTGAAGCGATCGGCTCGGTGTTTCAGAACATCTACGCTGAGGGCTATCCAAACCCGAACACACACAACTTGACCGAAGCCGAGATCCTGAATTATGAACAGGAGCTAGCGCATTACCGCCGCAACTCGGACCAGCGCTACTATAAGGGTACCGAATACGCCAATGTGGTCGAGACGCTCGCGCGGCGCCGCGCGGCAATGGCGTTCGCAGCCAATGGGGTGGCACCAGAGGGCATTTGGGCAAACGTCCAGCCACTCTCGGGCGCGCCGGCCAACAACGAGGTGTACGCGGCCCTGGTGACGCCGGGCAGCACCGTCATGGGCATGGACTTGCTGCACGGCGGTCACCTGACCCACGGCAGCCCGGCGAACCGCTCCGGCAAGCTGTACAACATCGTATCCTATGGCATCGATCCGCAGACCGAGCGGCTGGACTACGACGCCATCGAGGCGCTGGCGCGCGAGCACAAACCGAAGATGATTATCGCCGGTTACACATCCTATCCCTGGATGCCCGATTGGGCCCGCTTCCGCCAGATCGCGGACGCAGTCGGCGCCTACCTGCTGGCCGATATCGCTCACATCGCCGGTATGGTGGCGGCGGGCACGGTACCCAGCCCGGTGGGGTATGCCGACGTGATCAGTTTCACGACCCACAAGTCGCTTTATGGCCCGCGCGGCGCCTGCATTTTGACCACCGACAAGCGACTAGCGGCCAAGATCGATAGCGCGGTCTTCCCCGGCGAGCAGGGTGGGCCGCACATGAATGCGATCGCCGGCATGGCCGTCGCTTTCCGCCTGGCGAAGACGGAGGAGTTCGCCCAGCTTCAGCGCCAGGTGGTCGAAAATGCCGCCTACCTGGCGGCGGAAATCGAGCGCCAGGGGCTGCGCGTGCCGTACGGCGGGACCGACACGCACATGCTTCTCGTGGACTGCAAGAGCGTGCGCGCCGAGACCGGCGTCAGCCCGGACGGCAAGCGCGGCACCCCGCTGATGGGTGACCCCGCGGCGCGCATCCTCGACCTCGCCGGCATCGTGCTGAACCGGAACACGATCCCGGGAGATAAGAACGCACGCACACCCAGCGGCATCCGCATGGGCACGCCCTGGATCACTCAGCGCGGTTTCCAGGCGCCACAGGTCGAGCGGCTGGCCGAGATCATCGCGCGCGTGCTCAAAGGGTGCGCGCCGCTGGCCTACCCCGGGCGGCACGGTCCCACTTACTCGGCCAAGATCGACTTCGATCTTCTCGAACAGGCCAAGTGGGACGTCGTCGACCTGGCCTGCTGCGTGGACCTGGGGCCGAATTATCAGCCCAGCGGTTACCCGCACCACTTCTTCCTGCACAAGCCGCCCACCGACGAGGGCGGCGAATGGGACGTCATCGAGATCGAGGGCACTCATGCGCGTGGCTTCCTCAACGTTGCCCTGACCAACGACGTCTATGCCCTGCAGCCCGGTGACTGGCAGCCGACCTGGGTGCTGGAGCCGGATGGCCGGCCGATGGGCGGCGCGATCCTCAGGCGGCCGGGCGAAGGGTCGAAGGTGTTCCAGATGCTGGTCAAGAAGGCCCGCGAACCACGCATCGCCCACTGGCTGAGGGCACTCTCAGACGGCTTCGTAAGCTTCGACCCCTGCGACGTCTACGCCAAAGCGCCGGGCCCGGTGATCGTCCGGCGTTTGCCGCACGAGCAGGCCGAAGGATGGGCGGAGCGTCCGCCGGCCGAAGAGGAATTCGCACAGGGACAGGTCGGCTGGGCGTTCCACAAGCCGTACTGGATCGGCCAATGCGACAGCGGCAGGCAGCCCGGCGATGCCACGCAGCCGGACGCTGCGGAAGGCGCCAAGGCGGGCGAGTCCTCGAGGCTGCGCCCTCTGCCGGCCTTTGTCTGGAGCGCGCCGGTCGACGCGCCGCTCAAGCGCACCGGCCTGTTTGAGACGCACCGCAGCCTGGGTGCAAAGATCGTGCCCTTTGCCGGCTGGGAGATGCCGGTTCAGTACGGCTCGGTCCAGGAGGAGCACCTGACGGTGCGCAGGCGGGCCGGCCTGTTCGACGTCAGCCACATGGGGCTGTTCGAATTCAGTGGCGAGGACGTGCACCTGTTCCTCAATACTCTCTGCACCAACGATGTCTCGCTGTTAGGGCCCGGGAACTCGCAGTATTCGTTCATGCTCGCTCCCGACGGCAGCGTGGTGGACGACGCGTGGATCTACCGGCTGGCAGGCGAGCGCTATTGGATGGTAGTCAACGCCGCTAACACCGACAAGGATTGGTCCTGGATCAGCGCCGTACACCAGGGCTGTGTGCGGATCGACGAGCGCCGGCCTGGATCACGTGCCTTGGGCACGGAAAAGATCCTGGTGCGTGACCTGCACGACCCGGCCCTGGAGGGCGACCGGCGCGTTCAGTTGGCGCTGCAGGGGCCGCGCTCCCTCGACGTGCTGCTCGCGTTGGCCGCCTGGGAGGGAATTCAAGCTCCCACGGCAGGTGGCGAGAAGGCCGGATCCGGTGGCGAGATGTCTGACGCTCGCGGGCGTCTGAGCGAACTCGCGCGCACCGACATCATGCACGCGGACCTGGCGGGGTACGACCTGTGGCTCTCTCGGACCGGCTACACCGGCGAACCGACGGCCTTCGAGATCTTCGTCCATCCCGACCAGTTGGTCGGGCTCTGGCACGTGCTCCTGGCGGCCGGAAAGCCTTACGGGCTGCGACCGATCGGGTTGGCCGCACGCGACAGCCTGCGCATCGAGGCGGGTCTGCCCCTCTACGGGCACGAGCTGGACGGACCATTGGGGCTAAACCCAGCCGATGCCGGATTCCCGTCTTACGTGAAGCTAAACAAACCGTACTTCATCGGCAAAGCGGCTTACGTGGCCCACGAGCTGACCCGCAACGCGCGCCTGGTCCGCTTTCGTCTCGACGAGGAGCATGCGCCGGTGCCCAGCCTGGGAGATGTGATCGTCAACCAGAAGGGTCGGGTGGTGGGCTGGGTGACCAGCGCCTCGCTCGACAGCGACGGACGATTGACGGGGCTGGGCTACGTCCAGGACGCCAACAACGAGCGCGGCTCCCGCCTCGGCGTGTTCCGGGTAACGGGACGCAATTGGGAGACCCGCCCGCTGGTCGACCTGAAGCCAGGCGACCGGCTGCAGATGCCGGATGATATTACCGTGATCGAGCGCTTCCTCAACAAAAAATAGAGGCTTTGGGGGCGATCCGCCCGGAGCCTGACACCCGCACAGACGCAGCGCCCCACTCCGCCGGCTATGGAAGTGGGGCGCTGCTTGTTCTGCGCGGGCCTGTCCTGGCCTAAGGACGACTAGTACCGTGAAAACGACTTGAACTTGGTTGCAACGCAAGGCACCCGCAACCACATCCCGGCGAAGATCTTGTCGACGTGCCGGATGTGATTCGTCACCGCCAGGTACCGGACGCTGGTATGAAAGTGGAAAGCGATCCGCGTGAGGGTGTCGCCCCAATGCACCCTGTACCAGCAGGCCGACCAGTTGGCATTTGAGGTTTGCGGGCTGGCTGCGGGCGCTGCTTCTGCCGCACCCGGAGCGACGACCAGGAACACCAGCACGAACACGAAAGCGACGCTGAGGACCAGCCTGGTTCTTGACATACCGTACTCCTCTTCTTCGGAACGACCATACGGGCCTCTGGGAAGACCCTCGAGGACAGGCATACTAGCCGCGCACTCTGCACCAGTAAAACACAAACGACAGACAGGCTGTGGAAGGGGGACTACAGAGACAATGTCCTTTCAGGCAGCAAAACCAACGCCCCCTGCTTTTCGGATCAGCAAGGGGCGCTGGTGTGCAACGGGCCGCTCAGTTATCAAACCCAGGCAAGTCCTACCAGCAGCGCACAGTGCACTTGGGGGCGCAGGGCACCTTCAGCCATGTTCCCCAGTAGATCTTGTTGACATTCCAGATATTGTTCATCCTGGCCAGTTGCCAGACAGAAGTATGGTACCGAAAGGCGATTTTGGTCAGGGTATCGCCGCGCACCACGTAGTGCCAACAGCAGGACGGCGCGCTCAGCGTGGTGGCAGCGGCGCCTGCCGGCGGGGCAGCCGAGGCAACGCCGGGCGACACCACGAGCAGCGCGAGAAAGACGACGAGGACGACGTTGAGCAGGATCCGGTACTTGGCCATGCCAATCCCTCCAAATCGCGTATGGACCGGGCGAATCAGAATCCGTAACCCCAATCGGGGATCCGCGGAGGTCGGCGCAACCGTTACACAAGTATACGAAAGCACAAGTGTCCCCAAGATTCGGGAATGAAGCTTACACATCCGGCATTGGGCGCGCGAGCCTCCCGACTTGCGGGAGCCGGCTCGCGTCACGAGCCACCCGAGAGGGCCGGCAAGAACTGCTGCCAGTCCAGTCCGGCGGGGCGGGTCCGGAAGTGCCAGGCGGGGCCGGTGCTGCTCAGCCCGGTCTGATCGGTCGCGACCACGCGCCACGAGTAGGACGTGTCATAAGCCAGCCCCGCCGGCACGCTGCACTCGCGGGCACTCGTCGTGCAGACCAGCGTCTCCGGCACTTCCCCGGCGTCTAGGTAGACCTGGTAGGTGAGGGTATCACCGGGATCGGCATCGCGGCCTGACCAGCCCAAGGACAGGGTGACGGGGGCTGCGGTGCTGCCGTCGGATGGAGAAGGCTGTGTAGGTGGATCGGGTTCTACGGGAACGATCGATACCAGACCATCCAAAACACTGCTGTCGATATTCAGTCTGACGCCGCCCCACACCTCGTAGTGACCGCCGCTGTATTGGCGCAGGCGCTGGTGATTCACCCAGAGTGTGTTGTCGAGACAGGCGAGGTTCCAGACGGAGGCGTCCGGGCGGTAGGCGAACGGCGTGATCCACTGCGCGACCCAAACGCCGTCCAAAGGCGGGGAAATACTGGCGAGGTCCCTCAGGGCCGAGGAGCAGGACGCGCCGTAGAGTGCAGCCGCACTACCCCGCGCGTGCAGCCCCTGCGACCAGCCGCTGACAAAGGCGTGGGCGGCGGCGACACAGGCAGTATCCCCGGTGTTGTAGGACTCCAGGTCATAATAGATAAGGGCACCGGAGCCGTCCGGAGCTGCCAGACCAAGGCCGGCGCCGACTGCGGCCGCGTGCGCCGCTTCCGCCTCACCTTGGGCGTACGCGGTGGCCGGGTCGTAGCTCATGCTCGACGAGAAACCCGCGCAGGCGGCCTGCGGCCCGACCCAGGTGGGGATGAACGTCCAGCCCTGCCGCTGCACCTGGGCCAGGTAGTCGGCCGTCAGCGCCGCATTGGCGCAGGCGCGGGCCGAGCCGCCGATGTAGAGATTCACGGCCCCATAGGGCCCCTCCGCGAACCAGGCCGCCAGCTGCCCGAGCGTTGGCACCTGGCAGGCATCGAAGCCCTGGCCGGTGAAGAGCCAGGTGCGCGGGAGCTGCGCTGCCGGTCCGGACGCGAGGTCGGCCGGGCTGGCCGCGGGTGAGATGAGGTCGTCAGCCAGGCCCCCGAACCCGCCCGTCACGGAATTGCCCGCGGGACCCATTGCAGAGCCCACCGGCTCCGCTGGCAGCGGCATGGCCTGCCAGGTCTTTCCGCCATCGGTCGTCCGCACCAGCCGGTTCTCGACCTGACAGACCACTGCCGGCGCGCGTGAGGCGTCGCCGGCTGCATTGCCGGCCCCGCCGCAGTCGCCCGCCGCATAGGCCGCCCAGCCTGCCTCGGCACTCACCATTTGCACGCGCTGGATACCGGCAGGCACCTCACCCAGGGCGCCACCGGCCCGCGGCGCCATGAGGGCGAATGCGCCATCGGCCGGGACATCCGCTGCCGGATGCCAGGTGCGCCCGCCGTCCTCGGTCTGGTAAAGCTCATCCCCGGCCGCGCCGCCCGCCGTCCAGCCGCGCCGGCGATCGGCGAACCAGACCGGATCGCCGATCGGGATCCGGCTGCGCTGCCAGGTCTCGCCTCCGTCCTCGGTGCGGAAGAGCGTGCCCAGGTCGAAGTTGCTGCTTGTGGCGCGCTTGACGACCAACCAGCCGGTCTCCAGGTCAAGGAAGCGCAATTGGAGCGAGGCGGCGCGTGCCTCGGGCTCTCCCGCGGCGAACAGCGTCAACCCGCTGGTGCGCCAGGTATGTCCGCCATCGGCGGTGCTGGCCAGGGAATAGCGCGGCGCGCCGCCGGGATCGGCACTCAACAGGACCAGCCGGCCCTGGGCCGGGCCCAGAAAGTGGACTGCGGCGATGGCGGAAGGCCCGAGATCCGGCGGCGTGATGTCCTCCCACCGCTCGCCCGCGTCGGCGGTGCGGTAGAGCCGGCCAGCAGTCAGCAACCAGCCCTCGGCGCTCGAAAAGGCGCCGAAGTCGTCGACGCGCCCCGTGCCGAGGCCGGTAGATGGCGGTGCCTCGCTCGCAAGTGCGACAGGCACTCCCGGGAGCAGAACGGCCGAAACGAGGAACAGCAAGAACAGGACGGCGGATGACCGCAAGGCGCGCGCCAGGCGCGCGCGGGCGCAATGGAGCAGAGACACGATGGCTGGCAGAGCCTCCGTTTGAAGGGATTCTTACGCTAGGACGGTGGTGGTGGGCAAAACGATCCAGGACCTCCCTCAACTGAGCCAACATCTCGCCACGCCGGCGCGTGGTCTATCGAACCTGGGTTGGAGGCCAAGCGTGTCAAACCGCAGCCAAAGGACCCGTCGTGCCGGAAGCGGGCCCGAGATCAGCCGTTGGCACGCAGGCGATACCCCACGCCCGGTTCCGTGATGATCCAGCGTGGGCGGCCCGGCTCCGGCTCGAGTTTCTGGCGCAGGTGGCCTACGGTGACTCGTAACAAATGGGTTTCCCCCTCGTACGCAGGGCCCCAGACCTGGTGGAGCAACTGGCGATGCGTCAGCACGCGACCGGCCTGCATCACCATGCACCGTAACAGGTCATATTCTGTCGGCGACAGGTGCACGTCCTGTCCGAGTGCCATTACCACCCGATGCGTAAGGTCCACTTCGAGTCCATCGCTTGAAAACACCGCCTCGGCCGGCAACTGGGTCGCCCGTCGCATGACGCCGCGAATTCTCGCCAGAAACTCCGCCGTCCCGAAAGGCTTGGTGAGGTAATCGTCGGCGCCTGCGTCGAGGGCGGTCACCTTCTCCGCTTCCTGGTCGCGCACGGATAGGATGATGATGGGGATTTGCGATTGCGTTCGCAGGACCCGCGTCACCTCAACTCCGTCGATGTCAGGCAGGCCAAGATCGAGGATGATCAGGTCTGGTCGCTGGGCAGCCACCTGGGACAACGCTTCCCGGCCATTGCTGGCGACGCTGACGGCATAGCCTTCAGACCCGAGCGTGATCTGCAGCAAACGGCGTATTGCCTGCTCGTCGTCGACCACCAGTACCCTCGGCTTGTTGTCAGCCATGCGTCACCGGTCCTCGAACAGGGTCGGCTCGAGCGGAAGCGCGATCGCGATCAGCGTTCCTCCGCCCGGCCGGTTGCTGGCCGCGATGGTCCCGCCGTGCGCCTCGACGATGCCCTTGCTGATCGACAACCCGAGACCGGTCCCCCTTGCCCCGTTTGGCGTCTTGACCCGGTAGAAGCGATCAAAGACGCGCTCGACGTCTTGGGCCGGGATGCCCAAGCCCTGGTCGAGCACTTCGATCCGGATCTGATCGTCCACCTGCCTGGCTTTTATTTCGATCGACGTGTCCTGAGGAGAATACTTGGCGGCGTTATCGACGACGTTCGCCAAAGCCTGCACGATCAGCGGCATGTCCATCGGCACCGGAGGCAGGTCCAGGGGCACGTCCACCCGCACACTGCGAGCCTCGAGTTGCTCGCCCAGGCGATCCAGCACCACCCCGATGGCTTCACCTACATCGGCAGGCTCCTCGGCGAGCTTCAGAGCGCCGGCCTCAATACGGGTCATATCCAGCAAATTGCCCACCAGGTGGTTGAGGCGCTCAGCCTCCTCGCGGCCGGCGCGTGCCAGGCTGGTTCGGGTGTCGTCGTCCAGGCGTCCGCCGGCTGTCTCGAGCGTGCTGAAGGCGCCGGTAATGGTCACGAGTGGCGTGCGCAGATCGTGTGAAATAGAGTTGAGAAGGGCGCTTTGCAGTTTTTCGGTGGCCTCGAGCAAGTGCGCCTGTTGAGCCTGCTCCGCCAATTGAGCTCGTTCGATGGCCAGCGATGCCTGACCTGCGAAGGTCTCGAGCAGCCGCTGCTGATCCTCGGCGAGGGCCGATAGTGCGCCGGCAGGCGCGACGCCCAACACCCCCACCACACCGCGCGGCGTGCGTAACGGTAAGCACTTCATGGCGGTCCCCGGCAAGACCCCGGTCCCGCGGCCGGCTGGCTGATCGTGATCAAAGGCCCAGCGGGCAACCCCGTAGTCATATTCATCCGGACAGAAATCGGGGGTGGCAGCAGCCACTCCCAGTTGGTTGTCCGCCCCGGGCAGAAACACCGCCACATCTCGACCGAAGGTCTGGCAGACGTGGGCGATCGTCGCATCCAGGATCGCACTGCGCCCGCGCGCGCTGCTCAGGTCGCGGCTGAATGAATACAGCGACACTGCCTGCGACTCGCGGCGCTCGGCCGCCTCGGCCTGATCGCGTGCCTGGCCGGTCAGCGAGCTGATCACCAGGCCCACCACCAGCAGCCCCCCGAAGGTCAGCAAGTACTGGGTGTCGGCGACCGCCAGGGTGTGGCGCGGCGGTATGAAGAAGAAATCGAAGACGACCACACTGACGAAGGCCGCCAGGATGGATGGCCGGCGCCCCAAGTAGATAGCTGCGATGACGACGGCGGCCAGGTACAGCATTACCAGGTTGACCGGCGCGACAAAGCGGGCGATCCCGGCGCCGAGCAGCGTCATAACGGCAACCAGCGCGAGCGCTTGCAGGTAACCAGTCCAGCTCGAGGAAGCGATCTGCCTACCGCCTCCCCGCTCCGCTCTTCGTGCTTGGCTCGTGATCATCTCTCCTCGACGACTGCAGAATCAGTCCCTGGCTCCGCATTTCGGCTACCCCTATTCTACCACGGGCGCGGGATTCCGCTTCCCGTGACCGGCCTGCACTGATTCAGATCATCGCCACCTTTGACACTTCTTTGTCCTGCAGGCGCCAAACTTTGACGCCACGTTGATCGAAGTAGGCGTAGAATAGGCCCTCGCGCGGAGATGTTCTTGAGGCGATGTGGATGAAACAAAGTAAGGGCCGCTCGTGGTTGGGGCTTTACGCGCTGATCCCCGTTACCACAGGCCTGCTGTACGCAGCTTTCAGCGCGAGAGTGGCACCTGCGCTGCACGTGGCCATGCTGATAGCGATTGTGGTCGTCGTGCCCCTGCTTGCCTTAGGGTGGTCGGAGAGACACGCGGACCTGCTCGGGGCAGAGGGCGTAAATGCGCGGGCGGAAGAAGATGCTCTGAAGGCGGCGGGCATCCGAGCCGGTCGATTTGCGCCGTCACAGACTGCCCGGCAGGCTCAATACCGGCGCGTCATGTTGGCGAGGGACGCCGGACGACCCAAAGATCGCGCGCATGGTGACGGTCACTCGATGTGATAGGGCACTTCGGTGATAATGATGCCCGGCATGAACAGAAGCGCCATGCGCAAGATCAGGGCCGTCTGGCTATGCAGAACGTTCTCCCAAAAATGCTTGGGCACGAATTGGGGTACCACCACCGTGATCGTCTCGTTCGGCTGCCTATAGCCTGCAACCTTCTCGACGTAAGCCAGCAACGGCTCGATGAGCGTTCGGTAGGGCGACTCGAGCACGACCAGCCTCACCCCTTCGCCCCAGACTTCCCACTTGCGGCGAACCTTTTCCGCTTCCTCAGGATCGATTGAGACGTAGACAGCGGTGACGTCGTCAGACAGGGCCTTGGCGTAAGCTAGCGCGGCAATGGAGCCACGGTGGACGCCCCCGATGGTCACGATCACTCTCTGACGAGACGCGCGTGGCGCTGCGCCGTATTCGTCGAGGGAGAGCCTCGCGGCCAGATGGGCATAGTGGTGATGGATCTGGAGGAAGACCAGCACCATTGCCGGGATCAGAAATACGACGATCCAGGCCCCGTCGCGGAATTTGGTCACGATGAACACGATCATGACGATAAAAGTGCACACCGCGCCAAAGCCGTTGATCAGCATCTTAGTTCGCCAGGCGGGTTCGAACCTGACCGTGGAGCCGCGTTCCCTCAACTCCTCACCCGGCCTCAGGCGGCCGGATTTCCGCCAGCGGCGTGCCATGCCGGCCTGCGAAAGCGTGAAGCTCAGGAAAACGCCGATCGCATAGAGCGGGATCAGGGCTGTGACGCTGGCGTTGAAGGCGGCGATCAGGCCGCTGGCGATCAAGGCCAGGATCATAATGCCGCGTGAGTAAACCAGGCGGCTGCCCTTGTAGGCCAACTGCCTGGGCAAGAAACCATCAGCCGCCACCAGCGCGCTCAGGCGCGGGAAATCGGCGAAGGATGTGTTAGCGGCCAGGATCAGGATCACGGTGGTGCCCGCGATCACAGCCAGATACGGGATCCCCTCCCCGCCGTAGATGGTGCGCGCCAGTTGTGAGATGACTGTCTCTTGCTCGGAAGGCACGGCGGCGATCGGGCGGGCCAGGAAGCTGATGCTCAGAAAGAGGCTGCCCAGAATCGTGGCCATCCAAATCAAAGTAATGCCGGCGTTGTGACTTCGCGGTTCACGAAAGGCCGTGATGCCATTGGAGATGGCCTCAGTGCCGGTCAAGGCCGCCGTGCCGCTCGAGAAGGCGTGCAGGATCAGGAACGCAGTGATGGGCTGAACAACGCCGTAGTCTTCGATCGGAGGAGGGTTGACCACCGTTCCAAGGGTCCCCGACAGATAGCGCAGCATGCCGAAGCCGACGGTCGCGTACATCGTGACGATGAAGAAGTAGGTGGGCAGCGCAAAGGCCGCGCCCAACTCCTTCACGCCCCGCAGGTTCATTAGCATCACGAAGAGTACCAGTGCCACTGACAGGTGGACGCGAAACTGGTAGAGCGCGGGAAAGGCTGACGTGACCTGGGCCACGCCCGACGCGACCGATACCGCGACGGTCAGCACGTAGTCGGTCAGCAAAGCAGCCGCCGCCGCCTGGGCAGGGAGCTCACCCAGATTGTCGCGCGCAACAATGTAGGCGCCGCCGCCGCCGGGGTAGGCATGCACGGTCTGCTGGTACGACAGGGCCACGATCGCGAGCAGCGCCGCAATGGCCATCGAGATCGGGAACACGTAGCCCAAGGCGCCCGTGCCGGCTGCAGCCAGGATGATGAGAATCTCCTGCGTCGCATAAGCCGTGGAGGAGAGCGCGTCAGAAGCGAAGACGGCCAGGCCGACCAGCTTTCCGATCGTTTGGTGAGGAGCGTCGGCGGTGGCGAGCGGTCGCCCAATCAACCAGGTGTGCCACGAGCGGCGTGGCTGATGCCCCAGGCGCGGCGTGAAACACGGATGCGGACGACGGTTCTACCTTATCCTCATCTGTCGGACCGGTGTGAGAAGCAGTATCCATAGGTTCGCGATCTATGAGCCAGGGGCGACGCCACGCCGGTAACCCACCCAAGTCGATTGCGCGCTAAAAACCCGCCTATCTTAAGGACGTGTCAAGACGGTGTCAAGGGCTCGGGACCGCTAGCCGCACACCTTTGACACTTCTTTGACACGGCGCGGATCGGGCCAGGGTTCACTGCAAGTGATAGGGCACTTCTGTGATCACGATCCCGTGCTTGAACAGCAGGGCCATCCGCAGGACCAGGGCGGTCTGCTGGTGAAGGAAGTTCTCCCAAAAATGCCGGGGAATAAACTGGGGAACAACGACAGTTATTGTCTCGTTGGGCTTACGGTTAGCGGCAACTTTCTCGATATAGGCGAGTAACGGCTCGACCAGCAGCCGATAGGGGGAATTCAGAACCACCAGCCTCACGCCCTCACCCCATAGATCCCATTTCTTGCGGACTTTTGCTGCCTCCGCGGGATCGATTGAGACGTATACGGCCGTAACGTCATCGGACAGCAATCTGGCATAGGCCAGCGCGGCGATCGAGCCGCGATGGACGCCTCCGAGCGCCAGGATCACCTTTTGGCGTGGACTGCGTGGGCCTGTGTCGTAGCCCTCCAAGGAGAGATTTGCGGCCAAATCTTTGTAGTGGTGGTGGATCCTGAAGAAGATGAAGACCAGGATCGGCACCAGGAACACGATGATCCAGGCGCCGTCCCGGAACTTGGTAACCACAAACATGATCATGACGATGAACGTGCTGACAGAGCCGATACTGTTGATCACCAGCTTCGTCCGCCAGCCGGGTGAAAAACGCAAGGTAGAGCCGGGATCGACCACTTCCTCGCCCGGCTTGAGGTGCCCGACCCGCCACCAGCGACGCGCCATGCCGGCCTGCGACAACGTGAAAGACAGGAAGACTCCGATCGCATAGAGTGGGATCAGGGCCGTGACACTCGCACTGAAGGCGGCGATCAAGCCGCAGGCGATGAGGGCCAGAACGACGATCCCACGCGAATACACCAGTCGGCTGCCCTTGTAGGTCAACTGCCGAGGCAGGAACCCATCCCCGGCATGCAGGGCGCTCAGGCGGGGAAAGTCGGCAAACGAAGTGTTGGCCGCCAGGATCAGGATCAGCGTCGTCGCTGCGATCGTCGCGAGATAGAACACGCCTTGGCCCCCGAAGACAGTCCGCGCCAGTTGCGAGATGACCGTCTCTTGCTCGGAAGGCACGGCGCCAATTGGCCGGGCCAGGAAGCTGATGCTGAGAAAGAGTGTGCCCAGGATCGTTGCCATCAAGATGAGGGTAATGCCCGCATTGCGGCTGCGAGGCTCACGGAAGGCTGTGATACCGTTCGAGATCGCCTCGGTCCCGGTTAAGGCCGCGGTCCCGCTCGAGAAGGCGTGCAGGATCAGGAAGGGTGTCAGGGCCGCCACGCCTGTGTACGTTTCGAAGGGTGGCGGGTTCGTGACCGTGCCGAGTGTTCCTGTCAAGTAGCGGTACAAGCCAAGGCCGACGGTTGAGACGAGCATCACGATGAAGAAGTAGGTAGGCAGCGCAAAGGCCGCCCCGGATTCCTTCACGCCCCGTAGATTCATCAGCATGACAAACAAGACCAAGACCACCGAGAGATGTACCCGATACGCGAAAAGCGCCGGGAATGCTGAGGTAATCTGCGCGACGCCTGACGATACCGACACAGCGACCGTGAGGACGTAGTCGGTCAGCAGGGCTGCCCCGGCTGTCTGCGCCGGCAGCTCACCCAGGTTGTCACGGGCCACGATATAGGCGCCACCTCCTCCCGGATAGGCGTGGATTGTCTGCTCGTAAGAGACGGTGACAATCAGAAGGAGGACGGCAATCGCAATCGAAATGGGAAACACATAGCCCAGCGCAGCCGTGCCGGCCGCGGCCAGGATGATCAGGATTTCCTGTGTGGCATAGGCAGTTGATGAGAGGGCATCGGACGCGAAAACGGCCAGGCCGACCAGTTTGCCGATTGTCTGGTGGGGGGCGTCGGCCGTTGCCAAAGGACGCCCGATCAACCAGGTGCGCCAGGAACGGTCTGGGCAGTAGTCCATGTCATGGACAAAGACAGAGGTGGAGCCGTTCGCTTCGACGACCTCTTCTTCTGCTACCGCGGTGGGAATCGATACTTGCTGCACTCACGATCCAATCAAGGAGGGGATAGAGGCCGGCCCGACCGCCTCGATTTGCTGACTTCGGGTAGCTTAGCGATGCCGATAAGCACCGTCAAGGGCCCCGCGCCGCCCGCGGCTCGATTTTGCCACTTCTTTGACGGCGAGGAGGTGTTTCTTGCCAGGCAATTGACATTCACGTACGTCCTGCTCTAGCCCTCTCTAGTCCGCTGCCCGCATTCGATATCCGACCCCGGCCTCCGTAACGATATAGTGCGGACGCATGGGATCGGCCTCCAGCTTGCGACGGAGGTTGCTGATGTTGACACGCAGCAGATGTGCACTGTCGGCATGGCTCTCTCCCCAGACTTTGCGAATCAGTTGTTGCTGTGTCAGAACTCTGCCCGGGCTAACGATCAAGGCGCGCAACAAATCGTACTCGGTCGGCGTAAGCTGCACCTCTCGTCCGCTCACGGTAACTTGCCGCCGCGCCAGGTCCAGGGTCAAGCCGTCAAACGAGAACACCGGTGCCTCAGCCGCCTGGGATGGCCGGCGCATCACGACACGCATGCGCGCCAGCAGCTCGCTTGTCCCAAACGGTTTGGTAACGTAATCGTCAGCCCCTTGATCCAGCGCGCTCACCTTCACGGCTTCTTCCTCACGGACTGATAGGATAATGACGGGAACCGGGGTGCGCTCGCGCAGCCGCCGCAGGACCTCGAGACCCTCCATGTCGGGCAAACCCAGATCCAGGATGATCAGGTCTGGCCGGAAGGTGGCGGCTTCCACCAGGGCTTGCTGGCCGTCGGAGGCCAGTGCAATCGCATAGCCTTCGGCTCCCAGCGAGGTCTTGAGATAACGGCCGATGGCCGGTTCGTCGTCGACCACCAGGACGCGCAACCTGCTATCGCTCATCATTGTCGTTTCTCCCTGTTCCTACAAGTGACTCTCTGCTTTCTGGCAACTGCGCGTCCGGGGTGGCTGGTTCCGCCTGCCGTTGTTCGGCGACAGACGTCGCAAGGCTGAAGGGCGGATGCAAAGGCAAAGTGATGACCACCTTCAACCCTCCCCCAACCCGGTTTTCTGCCCAGATGCGGCCGCCGTGTGCCTCGACAATGCCCTTACAGATAGATAAGCCCAGTCCAGTGCCGCTGACGTTGTCTGGCCGGTTCACTCGATAGAACTTATCGAAAACCCGGTCCAGGTCCTCCGGCGGGATCCCACCGCCCCTGTCGGCCACGGCAATCTGCAACTGCCCCACGTGCGCCTCGCTCGCTTCCATTGTGATCGGCGCGCCTGCCGGAGAGTACTTGACTGCGTTGTCAAGCAGGTTGACCAATACCTGGACAATCAGCGCCGGGTCCATCATAACCGGGGGCAACTCGGGCGTAATCGCCACCTGGACTTCGCGACCCGCGAGCTGTGACGCAACTCTCTCCAAAGAGATGCCGATGATTTCCTGGACGTCGCTTGGCTCGCTGTGCACGCGCAGCGCTCCGGCTTCAATTCGAGTCATGCCTAACAAATTGCCAACCAGGCGATTGAGCCGCTCAGCCTCTTCATAGCCATCTGATGCCAGGCTCCTGCGCTCCGCGTCGTTCAGGTGGCTGTCTTCTTCCTTCAGGCTGGATAGGGCGCCGGTGATAGCCACCAACGGCGTGCGCAACTCGTGAGAGATCGAGTTCAGCAAGGCGCTTTGCAGCTTCTCGGTCGCCTGCAGGATCTGTATCTGGCGGGCATGCTCGGCCAGTTCAGCGCGCTCCATGGCCAGGGCCGCCTGGCTGGCAAAGGCTTCCAAGAGCCTGCGCTGCTCGGGCAGCATGGGAGTGGCGGAATCGGCGGGCCTAACGCTAAGGATACCAAGCACGCCTTGGGGGGTTTTCAAGGGCAGGTGACGGTTTGCCGCAGCGGGCAGCGTCTCGGTGCCACGGCCGGCCGGCTGACCATGCTTGAGCGCCCAGTCGGCGACGGCCAGCTCGTCTTCGTCCAGCGCCAGATCCGGCGTCAAGGCATGGACCGCCAGCCCCGTTTCCTCTGGCAGCAATACGGCTGCCTCGCGTCCGAACGTCTCCGAGACGTGAGACAACAGGGCGTGCACTATCGCGTCGACTCCTGCCGCGGCCGCCAGATCACTGGCAAGTTCAGCCAGCTCTGTTGCTTGCACCTCCCGGCGCCTCGCTACTTCCGCTTGATTGCGGATGCGATCCATCAGCGTGCTGATTACAATGCCGACCAGGAAGAGGGCGATGAAAGTCAATACGTACTGGCTGTCTGCAACGGCGAAGGTCAGTTGTGGCGGTACACAGAAGAAGTCGAACGCCAGCACTCCCAGCAGGGCCGCCAACGCCGATGGGCCACCTCCGAGGTAGATTGCCGCTATGATCTCGGCCGCGATGTACAGCATCGCCACGTTCGTGGGCGAGACGGTCGGGACCAGTGGTCGCGCGAGCAGGGTGACGGCAGTCACCAGGGCAAGGCTCACTAGGTAGGGCCGCCACGGCCGGCGTGGCCGTAGGGATGGGACTTCGTCGCGTTCGCCCGGACGTGCCGGCGCGGTCATGACATAGACGTCGATGTCACCGCTATGCCAGATGATCTGATCGACGATTGAGCCGCTAAGCAGTTCCTTCCAGCGCGGTTGCATCGGTTTGCCGGCGACGATCTTGGTGACATTGTGCTTGTGAGCATACTCAATCGCTGTCTCGGCTACCGATGCGCCGGGCAGCGTCCGAATCCTTGCTCCCAGGTCTTGAGCGAGCTGCAGGTAGCGAGCAAGCCGAGCGCGGTCGGCCTCGGGCAACCGCGCATGCTCTGGGGTCTCGACGTACAGGGCGAACCATTGGGCGTTGAGCTGGTTGGCGAGGCGGCGCGTGGCGTGAATGAGCCGCTCGCTGCCCGGGCTGGGACTGACGCAGACCAACAGCCGGTCAGCCGCCGGCCACGGGCCGGAGATGGCACGCGTGCGCATGTAGGCGCGCATCTGGCCATCGATGCGCTCGGCCACGCGCCGCATGGCCACCTCGCGCAGCGCCGTCAGGTTGCCCAGGCGGAAGAACTTCTGGATGGCACGGGCAGCCTGGTCCGGAACGTATACTTTGCCATCCCGCAGCCGCGCAACCAGTTCCTCAGGAGGCAGATCGACAAGTTCGATCTCGTCGGCTTCATCGAGCACGCCGTCGGGGATCTTCTCGCGCACCGTGATGCCTGTGATCTGGGCCACAACGTCATTGAGGCTTTCCACGTGCTGGATGTTGAGCGTCGTATAGACGTCGATCCCAGCCGCGAGGATTTCCTCGACATCCAGGTATCGCTTTAGGTGCCGGGAGCCGGGCGCGTTTGTATGGGCCAGTTCATCGACCAAGACCAACTCTGGGCGTCGCGCGAGCACGGCATCCAGGTCCAACTCGGACAGCAGCGTTCCGTGATACTCAAGCTGCCGCCGCGGCACGATTTTCAGATCACGCACCAGTTCTTCTGTCTCACGGCGGTTGTGTGTTTCGACGTAGCCGGCTACGACATCGCGGCCTTCTGCCAGGCGTTGATGCGCCGCCTCCAGCATGGCGAACGTCTTGCCCACGCCAGCAGCATAGCCCAGAAAGACCTTCAGTCTGCCACGCGTCAGATGCTGCTCCTCGTGCTGGACGTGAGCCAGCAGATGATCAGGATCGGGTCGCAGATCGTGGGTATCACTCACTGGACATCGCCTTCAGATTCCTTCGAGCCTATGTGTGAACGGGGTCGCGCGGCCCCTCCACGGAGGATGGCTCGAAAAGGGGCCGAAGCGGCTCGCCCACCTGGCCCGGGACGGAGCTGAGATCGCTACCGGAATCAGCCACGAAGACCGGATGAAGCCTTCCCTCGGATCCTGCCGGAACAGAGCCCACCACCTCCCGAGCATAGTAGATCGGTCCGCCATTGCCGCCCGGCAGCGGATGATGCAGCAGTGCGACCGCATTCGCTACACGCCAGGCCTCCACGTATCCGAAGACAACGATGAGGGCGCCAATATCGAGCAGATTTCGCACGGTCCCTGTTAGCTTGGCTCGCTGGACGAGCCAGAAGAGCAGGCCGGCAAGCGGCATTGCCAGGTAGAGAAAACCCCACCGTGGCCGCGGATGATTGTCAGGCATGCTAGCCGTCCCCCTCACCGAGTTGCCTGGTCGAGCGCCAGGTTTAGCTGCAGGACGTTGGCTCGCGGCTCACCGAAAATGCCGAGCAGTCGCCCGGTTATGTGTTGTTGGATGAGCCGGCGCACGGCGCCTTCGTCAATGCCGCGAGCTCGGGCGACCCGCGGCGCCTGGTAAAGCGCGGCCGCGACGCTGATATCTGGATCGAGGCCGCTGCCGGAAGCCGTCACCAGATCAGCCGGGATCGGCTGCTGGTTCCCCGGGTCGGCTGCCTGAAGCGCTTTGATGCGATTGGCCACCGCACCGGCCAGGGCCGGGTTGGTTGGGCCAAGATTCGAGCCAGATGAGGCGGCCGCGTTGTAGGGGTACGGCTCGGTGGACGAGGGCCGGCCCCAAAAATAGCCGGGCTCATCGAATGGCTGGCCGATCAACTCTGACCCGACCGCCTTACTGCCCACCATCACCAGGCTGCCATTCGCCTGGTGCGGGAACACCGACTGCGCGATCGCCGTCACGGCTAGCGGGTACAGCAGGCCAGTGATCACGGCCAGGATCAATAACACCATCACCGCCGGTCGGAGTTGCTTGACGAGGTCCGTCATCATGTTTGTTTTCCTCTGTCATCTCCGGGCCGGCGCCGAGCGCCAGCCGGGAAAGCGATAGCCAACGCCCCCGGCCTATGCCAGACGGAGCGCCACCAACAGCAGGTCAATCAGCTTGATGCCGATGAACGGGGCGATTACGCCGCCGAGCCCGTAGATCAGCAGGTTGTCCCTGAGGAGCTGCGCCGCGCCCACGGCGCGATAGGGTACACCGCGTAAGGCTAGCGGGATGAGCGCGACGATGATCAGGGCGTTGAAGATCACTGCCGACATGATTGCGCTTTGTGGCGTGGCCAGGCGCAAGACATTCAGCCCGCCAAGCGCCGGGTAGGTCGAGGCAAAGGCCGCCGGGATGATGGCGAAATACTTGGCCACGTCGTTGGCGATGCTGAACGTCGTCAACGAGCCGCGGGTCATCAGGAGCTGCTTGCCGATCTCCACGATCTCGATCAGCTTGGTGGGATTCGAGTCAAGGTCCACCATGTTGGCCGCTTCGCGGGCCGGCTGTGTGCCGGTGTTCATCGCCACCGCGACATCGGCTTGAGCCAGCGCCGGCGCGTCGTTGGTGCCATCGCCGGTCATCGCGACCAACCGCCCTCCCGCCTGATACTCGCGAATGAGCTCGAGCTTGGCCTCGGGCGTCGCTTGGGCCAGGAAGTCATCCACCCCGGCCTCCGCCGCGATCGCGGCCGCCGTCAGCGGGTTGTCGCCCGTGATCATGACAGTCTTGATGCCCATCTTGCGTAGCTGCGCGAAACGTTCCTTGATGCCACCCTTGACCACATCCTTGAGATGAACCACCCCGACGGCGTCGCCGTTGCAGGCCACGGCCAGCGGGGTGCCGCCGCTGCGGGCTATCCTCTCGACCACCTGCGTCATCTCCGGGGGCATGGTCTTCCCGTTACCCTTCATCAGGGTCGCGATCGCGTCTGGCGCGCCTTTGCGGATGCTGGTGTGGTCCAGGTCCACCCCGCTCATGCGCGTTTGTGCCGTAAAGGGGATGAACCGCATTCCTTCGGGGACTTCTGGGCTGGATCCCACCGTGCGCCCACGCAGGCCGTACTTCTCCTTGGCCAACACCACAATGCTGCGCCCCTCCGGCGTTTCATCGGGCAGCGAGGCCAACTGGGCCAGCTCGGCCAGGCGCTCGGGGGTCACGCCATTGACTGGGATCAACTCTACCGCCTGGCGGTTGCCCAGGGTGATTGTGCCAGTCTTGTCCAGCAAGAGCACGTCGACGTCTCCGGCCGCCTCTACCGCCCGGCCGGACATGGCGATGACGTTGCGCCGAATCAAGCGGTCCATGCCGGCAATGCCGATGGCCGAAAGCAGCCCCCCGATGGTGGTTGGGATCAGGCAAACCAGCAGCGCCACCAACACGGTGACGGAGATGGGCGTGCCCTGTCCGGCGGCTCGCACGCTGTAGAGAGAGAAAGGCAGCAGGGTGACGCAGACGATCAGGAAGATGATCGTGAAGGCGGCCAGCAGAATGCTCAACGCGATCTCGTTGGGTGTCTTCTGGCGCTTGGCGCCCTCCACCAGGCCGATCATCCGATCGAGGAAGCCCTCGCCCGGGTTAGCGCTCACCTTGACCACCAGCCAATCGGACAGCACGCGCGTGCCGCCCGTGACGGCCGAGCGGTCGCCGCCCGATTCGCGGATGACGGGCGCGCTCTCGCCGGTGACGACGCTTTCGTCCACCGAAGCGATGCCCATGACGACTTCGCCATCGGCTGGGATGATCTCGCCGGCCTTGACCAGAAAGACGTCGTTCTGGCGTAGCGCCGTGGAAGGCAGCATGTCGTATTGGCTGTCAGGTTGGGCAGCCCGCAGCCGCCTGGCCAGCGTCTCCTGGCGCGTGCGCCTCAACGCCTCGGCCTGGGCCTTGCCGCGCCCTTCGGCCAGCGCTTCCGAGAAGTTGGCAAATAGCACGGTGAACCACAGCCAGATCGTGACGGCTCCGACAAAGCTTGCAGGCGCCTCGCCATGCCCGGTAAGCGCTTGGAGCCAGAGGGCGGTGGTCAAGATGCTGCCCACCTCCACCACGAACATGACCGGGTTGCGCACCATCCGGCGCGGGTTGAGCTTGATGAACGAGTCGCGGATCGCCCGGCGGTACAGCTCCCGACGCAGCTCCCGCGACATCTCTTTGGGCCTCCCCCGGCAACTCTTATCGACGCTAGGTTGTGTGACCATGACGGAATTCCCTGTTCGCAAGCTGATTAATCATGGCCGTTCAAGAGAGCATCAGCAGATGCTCCACGATCGGCCCCAGCGCCAGTGCCGGCACGAAGTTGAGCGCACTGACCAGCAGGATCACGGCGATCAGCCAGCCGACGAACATCGGCTCGTGCGTCGGCAACGTGCCTGCTCCCGCCGGCACCGAGTGCTTGCGCGCCAGCGCTCCCGCCAAGGCCAGGGTCGGCACGGCCAGCCAGAAGCGGCCGATCAGCATGGCGAGGCCACCGGTCGTGTTATAGAAGACCGTGTTGCCTGTCAACCCGGCGAAGGCGCTGCCGTTGTTGTTGCCCTGGGACGTGAAGGCATAGAGGATCTCGGAGAAGCCGTGTGGTCCCGGGTTGAGCGGCCCCGCACTGCCTGCACGCGTGACCACCGCCAGCGCCGTCAGGCCGAGGACGGTGATTGGCATGATGAGGATCAACAACGAGGCCATCTTCAGCTCGTAGACCTCGATCTTCTTACCCAAGTACTCGGGCGTGCGACCGACCATCAGCCCCGCCACAAACACCGCCACGATGACGAACACCAACATCCCATACAGGCCCGAGCCAACTCCCCCGAACACCACCTCGCCTAACTGCATCATCACCAGCAGCACCAGACCCCCCAGCGGCGTGTACGAGTCGTGCATCGAGTTCACAGACCCGTTGGAGGCGGCCGTGGTGGCCGAAGCCCAGATGACAGAGTCAGCGATGCCAAAGCGAACTTCCTTGCCTTCCATGTTGCCACCCGGCTGGAGCGTGCCGGCAGACTGATCGACGCCCAGCGCAGCCAACCTGGGGTTGCCCGCCGACTCGGCAGCATAGGTGCCCAACGTAGCCACCAGGAGAATCACCGTCATGGCCGCCAGAATGGCCCAACCCTGGCGCGTATCGCCCACCATCACGCCGAAGGTGTAGCACAGCGCGGCTGCGATCAGCAGGATCGACAGCATCTCGACAAAATTCGACAGGGGCGTGGGGTTCTCCAGGGGCGCGCTCGAGTTGGCGTTGAAGAAACCGCCGCCGTCGGTGCCCAGCTGCTTGATTGCGATCTGGGAAGCAGCCGGCCCGACGGCGATGACTTGCTCGGCGCGCGACAACGTATCCATGATGAGATTGCCAGACGCATCTGTGACCGGCTTGCCTGTGGCATCCGTCCTGGGCTGCTGATAGGTGGATGGCTGCAGGAGCGACACCGTCCGATAACCACCAAGAGTCTGCACGACCCCCTGGGAAACCAGGATGAGCGCCACCACGATCGACAGCGGGAGCAGGATATAGAGCGTGGAGCGCGTCAGATCCACCCAGAAGTTGCCCAGCGTTTGGGCGCTGTGGCGGGCAAAGCCGCGGATAAATGCGACCAGCATGGCCATGCCCGCCGCGGCCGAAACGAAGTTCTGTACCGTGAGGCCCAGCATCTGAGTCAGATAGCTCAGGGTCGTCTCGCCGCCATAGTTTTGCCAGTTAGTGTTGCTGGCAAAGCTGACGGCCGTGTTCCAGGCCAGGTCGGGCGCCACCGCACCGAGCTTCTGCGGGTTGAGCGGCAGGAAGCCCTGCAGGCGCTCGAGAAGGTAGACCAATAGCAGGCTGGCCAGACTGAACAGCAACATGGCGATGGCATAGGTCGTCCAATGCATCTCCTCTTCCGGCCGTACGCCGGAGACGCGGTAAATCAGCCTCTCCACGGGTCCCAGGACGCGCTCCGGCAGGACGGTCCTGCCCTCATAGACGCGCGCCATGTAGGAACCAAGCGGCTTGGCCAATGCAATTAAGACAACGAAGTACAAAACGATCTGTAGGAAGCCGTTGAGGGTCACTAGAACACTTCCGCCTTCAGCAGTGCGACCATGAGGTACACGAAAAGCGCCAGCGCAATCAGGCCGGCAGCAGCGTAAAGCGCGTTCACCTCTCGCCTGCCATCAAGCGGTCACAGAGCCTGAGCAGGCCCAAGGCAGAGGCGAAAAAGACCAAGGTCAATACCAAGTAGAGCCAATCCATGCGCCCTCCAACAGACACTCACAAATTGTAGGCAATTTCGTGTCAAATGCGCGTCGCAGTACCGGCCGTGGAGAACAAAGAAATGTCAAAGGCTGCAGGAATGTGGCGAGGGGGCGCGAACCAGGGGTAGCCAGAGCGACGCGTAACGGGCGCACTGCAGTGCGCCCGTTCAAACGCGAAGTCCGCGCGGATACAGGATTTACGGGAAGATCTTGCCGGGATTGAGCACACCCAGCGGGTCGAAGGCGACCTTGAGGCGCTTCTGCAGCGCGATCAGGGTCTCGTCCATGACGAACGGCAGGTAGGCGGAGCGCTTGGAACCGATGCCGTGTTCCGCGCTGATTGTGCCGCCCAGCCGGGCGATCCGCCGGTAGAAGTCGTCGAGGAAGGGGTGGTAAAGCTCATGCCAGGCTTCGGTCGACATGCCATCGGGTTGGACGATGCGCAGATGCAGGTTGCCGTCTCCGGCGTGGCCGTAGGCGATCACCTGGACGCCGAAAGTCCGCTCCATGTCCCCTAGCTCGCGCAAGAGCGCGGGCACCTGCGCCGGCGGGACGACGGAATCTTCTGAGATCTGAAACTGGCCCAGGGCATCGACGGCATTCGGTACCTTCTCGCGCACGGTCCAGATGCGCTTCTGGTCGGCGGGCTTGTCGCCGACGTAGACATCCAGGGCTCCGGCCGCGAGGCAGAGGTCGGCGATCGCGCCATAGTCGGTCTCCACCTGCTCCTGGCTGGAGCCGTCCACCTCGATCAGCAGCATGGCGCCGATGTCGGGCCGCGGGGCACGCTCGCCCATGAACGCGTAAGTGTGGTAGATCGAAGCGCGGTCCATAAACTCGATGGCCGACGGCACCACGTGGGCCTCGGTCATTACTCTGGGCACGAGCGCGATGGCCGAGGGCACGTCGCGGAATGGCACCAGCAGCACGGCGCGGGCCGCCGGCAGCGGTTGCAGGCGGATGATGATGCGCGTGAACAAGCCGAGCGTTCCTTCGGAACCCACCATCAGGTGCACGAGATCGTAGCCCGTGACGTCCTTCACCCGCTTGCCGCCCATCTCCACGATCTCGCCGGTCGGCAGGACGACCTGCAGGCCGAGGATGTAGCGGCCCGTCACTCCGTACTTGATCGCCCGCCCGCCACCGGCATTCTCGGCCACATTGCCGCCGATCGAGCACATCTCCAGGCTCATCGGATAGCCGGCATGGAACAGACCGTACTCACGCACAGCCTCGTTGATGTCGTTGGTAATCACTCCCGGTTCGACCACGACCAGCATGTTGGCCTGGTCGATCTCGAGGATGCGGTTCATGCGGGCCAACGACAGCAGGATGCCGCCGCAGACGGCCACGGCGCCCCCGGAAAGACCCGATCCGGCGCCGCGCGGGGTCACGGGCACGCGTTCGCGGTTGGCCAGGCGCATGATCGCGGCCACTTCGTCGGTGCTGCCGGGCAGGACCACGACGTCGGGCAGGTGATGCTCGCTCTCGCCGGGCAACTCGTCGTGGCTGTAATCATCCATGCGCTCGGGATCGGCATAGATGACGTGGGCGTCGCCCACCAGCCTGCGCAGCTCGGCGACGATGGCGGGGGTAACGGGTGAGAACGCAGCCGGTTCGCTCATCTCAGGCACCTCTCAGCCCGCCGCCTGGGCCCGCTTGCGCGGCATGGCGCGCACGGCACCTGTGCTGATCCCACCGTCGACCAGCAGGATCTGGCCGGTCACGTACTCGCTGGCGTCGGAGGCCAGGAAGACCACCGCGCCGTCCAGGTCGCGCGGCTGGCCGGGCCGCTTGAGGGGGATGCGATCCACCAGGTAATCGACCCACTCCCGGTCCTCGTACATCACTGCGTTCTGCGCCGTCTTGAACCAGCCGGGAGCCAGCACGTTCACGGTGATGCCATGCGGGCCCCAGTCGTCGGCCAGGCTCATGACCATCTGCCGGACGCCACCCCGGCTGGCGCCGTAGGGAGCCAGCCCGGCGTAGCCGTTCACACTCGTGACCGAGCCGATCTGCACGATCCGGCCGTAACGACGCTCGATCATATGACGTGCGACGGCCTGAGCGACGAAGAAACTGCCGCGCAGGTTCGTGTCGAGGACCAGGTTCCAGTCGTCCCAGGTGACGTCCAGGGCCGGCTTGCGCACGTTGCAGCCGGCGTTGTTTACCAGGATGTCGAGCTTGCCGTAGGCAGCGACCGCGGCGGCGACCATATGCTGGATGCTGTCGTAGTCACGCACGTCCAGCGCGAGCGGCAGCGCGCGCCGGCCGAGTCCTTCGATCTCGGCCTGAAAGGGGGCCAGGCTCTCGAGGGTCCGGCTGGTGATCACCAGATCGGCGCCGGCCCTGGCCAGCGCGCGGCCCAGGTATTGTCCCAGCCCTCGGCTGGCGCCGGTCACGATCGCCACTTTGCCGCTCAGATCAAACGGGTTGTCAGGCATCTAGTCCTCCTTCGCTCAAAGCAGCTCCGGCCAAAGCCGGCCTGCACTCGCCTTCAGACGCCTGGCTGCAGCACGACTTTCATCAGGCCCGGCTCGTGGCGGTAGAGGCGGTCAAACCAGGCCGCGCCCTCGCTCAGGGGAGCAACTGCGCTGATAAGGGCCTCGACGTTCACCTTGCCACGCGCGATCATGTCCAGGCAGGCCGGGTATTCGCCACACGAGGCGCAGGAGCCGGACAGGGCGATCTGCCGGGTGACGACCGACTGCAGCGGCAACTCGACCTGCGGGGTGACATTGCCGATCAGCACCAGCGAGCCTCCCTTGCGCAAGGCAGAGATGGCGGTCTTGACGGCCGGGGTGATACCGACCACCTCGAAGGCCAGGTCGGCACCGCGACCGCCAGACATGCGGGCAACCTGGCCCGCCACATCCTGCGTATCAGAGCGCAGCCCGACGTCGGCACCCAGTGTGCAGGCCAGATCCAAACGCCTCGGGTCGACGTCGACCGCGATGACCTGCCCGCAGCCGGCCGCTCGAAGCGCCTGGATGACGAACAGCCCGACCAGGCCGGAGCCGACAACCACCGCCATGTCGTCGAGCGTGATCTTGGCCAGGCCGACGCCGTGGAAGGCGACCGACACCGGCTCGATCAGCGCGGCGTGCACGAACGAGAGGTCTGGCGGCAAGCCATACAGGATGCGCTGCGGGACCGCGACGTACTCGGCTAACGCGCCGTTCTGGCGGTAGTCTTCGCAGGAGACGCCCAGTACCCGACGGTTGTCACAGAGGTTGATCAGACCGCGGCGACAGTAGTAGCAGTGGCCGCAATAGATGGTCGAGTCGAAGGTGACCCGGTCACCAACCTGCCAACCCGAAACCGCCGGGCCCGTCTGGGCGATCACCCCGGCGGCCTCGTGACCCATGATCAGCGGCGGGATGCGCCGGCCGGTGCTTCCGTCCATACCATGGACGTCGCTACCGCAGATGCCGCAGGCCTTGACCTGCACCAGGACTTCCTCCGGGCCGATGACCGGCTCGGGCACGTCTCGGTAAACGAGATGGTTGTACTCTTCCAGGACCAGGGCTTTCATCGTATGAGCTCCAAAGCGAGGTAAATCGTGAGAAACACGCTGCCCGCCATAGTGTCACAGGTGAGGGAAGATGTCAAAAAAGAGCGATGGTGTCATGCAGCTTTCTCCCGGGGCAAGACCGGCGCACGTCCCGGGTGGCAGCATCGGGCGGCTGAATGAGGGGCTGATCCCGGTCGAGTGTGCCGAACGCGTTCGAAGCGCGTGCCAAGGAGCGGCACTGCCGGCCGGATTTCGGGCGCGGCGAGCCGGGACGGGAGAGCCCCCAGGCCGAGCCTGACCTCGGGCGGCTCTGGCCCTCACGCGCGCAGGGCGCGAATCTACCGCGCAGCCGGCCCCCATGGCCCAGCCCGGCCCTGGCGCCGAGCACGCGGCCCCTCCCCGCGATGGGGGAACTTTCGTCGTGCTCGGGCTCGTCAGCCCCCTTATTGCGCGTCCCGGGCCAGCGTCGCTCCCCAGGCCTTGGCTCGATCCAGCTCGCCCTCACGCAGCGGTCCGTACTTCCCCTTCACGACAAAGCGTTGGGGCTTATCGGCCGGGCGGTAGCCCGCAGCCTCCAACTTGCCCAGGATCGCCTTGGCCGAGCTGCCCGGTGACCACCAGATGCGCGTCTCGAAGGCCGCCGCGCGGCCGCCTCCCTTCGGAAGCGAGTCCAGCCAGGCACGCATGGCCGGGTGCGAGAGGTCGGGCGGCGTCGGGTCCTTGGCGGCGTTGGCCGCCAGGCCCTCGAGCATCTTCTCGGTCGGCAAAGAGAAGCCGAGGAGCGGAGCCCCGGCGACGATCAGGTCGACGCCTATCAGCGCCTCGCCGGTCGCCTCGGCCGTTGACAGGGCACGCGCCTCGGGACCGATGCCTGCTGCGATCGCCTGGGCGACTGCAGCCGTGTTCCCCCAGTGGGACTCATAGACGACGATGGCTTTCATCACTATTCCCTCACGTTCGGCCCGCTATCGGGCAGCAGGATCCATATGACGTCAACGCAAGGCCGAAGCCCTTTGGCCACTGCCGGCCCCTTCTTCCACTTACTACGTAATCAATGCGCCGCGTGTTGCGGGAAAAGGCAGCGCATTTTACCCCCGGGTCTGGTCTTCCTCCCTCCCTGCTACCGGCTTGCAAGCCCCCCGAAGAGCCGATATGATGGCAGCGTGAACGAATACGCCACTGGGTTCGCGATCCGCCCGTTCGGGCCCACCGACTACGAACAAATGGCCGCGGCGAGCAACGCGGCGTACAGCGATGCGCAGGGAAGGCCGGTAATGCCGGTTTGCGCACAAGACGTGCGCGCGGGCGACGAGGAGCGTCCGGCGTTCGTAAGCTTCGGGCGCTGGGTGGCGCTCGACGACGACCAGGTGGTGGGCGTCTGCGAGTACGACCAGACCGCGCACCGCTACCATCCGCGCAAGTTCTGGGCGGACCTGTACGTCAGGCCCGAGTACCAGGGAAGGGGGATCGGCTCGGCGCTCTACGAACGGCTGATGGCGGCGCTCGAACCGCTGGAACCGCTGGCGCTGCGCGCGGGGGTGCGGGAGGACCTGACGCGGGGGCTGGAGTTCCTGGCACGGCGCGGCTGGCGGGAGGCGATGCGCCAGTACGAGTCGCTGCTGGACGTCACTGCCTTCGACCCGTCACCCCACCGTGGCGCCGAGGAACGGCTGGCCGCCCAGGGCCTGGTGATCCGCACCTTCGACGAGCTGGCGGCCGACCCGGAGCGGGACCGCAAGTTGTGGGAGATGGTCTGGACGATCCGCCAGGACCTGCCGGAGCTGGATGCGCCCACGCGCGAGTCCCTCGAGGTCTTCTTGGAGAAGCGCGTCTACGACCCGGCGATCGTTCGTGAGGCATACTACGTCGGCGTGGACGGCGAACGCTATGCCGGCTACACCCACCACGCCCGTTTCCCCGGCGACCCCCTGAAGCTGCGGATCGCGCAGACCGGCGTGCTGCCACCCTACAAGCGCCGCGGCCTGGGGCTGGCGCTGAAGTTGCGCGGCATCACCTACGCACGCGAACACGGCTACCACTGGCTGCGCACGGTCAACGAAGCGCACAACCAACCGATCCTGGCGCTGAACGAGCGCCTGGGGTTCGTGAAACTGCCGGCCTGGATCGACATGGTGAAGGAAGGCAGCCGGGCTATCCCTGCTCGATAGCCGCCGGCGCCGCCTGCACGGCGCGCAGGCGCGCCAGGTCAAACTTGGGGCGCCGGTCGAAGGTGTAGACCCCGTTCTCTTCCTGGTAGACGTCGGTCAACTGCGTGTAGCAGTAGCCGAACATGGCCGGGTTATCGAGCAGGGTGCGGCACAGGCCTTCGAAGCGGGCGTAAAACTCCTCCAGGACGGTCGGGCGCTCGCCGTAGCCCCAGGAAGACTCACGCGAAGCGCTCTGGGTGTGTCCGGCGTCCAGCGCCTCGGGGTTCCACCAGGTGCCGCCGAACTCGCTCACGAAGTACGGCTGGCCGCGGTAGGGGATCGAGATCGGGCGACCGTCAGGGGCTCGGTTGAGGTAGACCCCTGCCTGGTCGCGGCCGTGACGTGCCGCGAAGGCGGTCACGTTCTGCTCGTAGTCGTGGCTGTCGTAAACGTCGGCCTCCGGCACGCGGTGCGAATAGCCGGAGGCGTCCAGCACCGGGCGGGTCGCGTCCAGCGCCTTGGCCGCCAGGAACATGGCGCGCGTGGTGTCGTCGAGCACCCTGATGCGGTCGGTCAGCGGCTGCCAGGTCTCGTTGAGCCCGCACCAGCCCACGATCGCCGGGTGGGAGTAGTCGCGCTGGATGGCTTCCAGCCACTGCGTGACGTAACTCACCACCGGCCGCTGATGATCCTCGACCGGTCCCTGCCCGGCGCAGCCCCAGTCCGGGAACTCGCCCCATACCAGGTAGCCCAGCCGGTCGGCGTGGTAGAGGAAGCGCTCCTCGAAGACCTTCTGGTGCAGGCGGGCACCGTTGAAGCCGGCAGCCAGCGACAGCTCTATGTCGCGGCGCAACGCCTCGTCGTCTGGCGCAGTCAGGATACCGTCCGGGTAGAAACCCTGGTCCAACACCAGGCGCTGGAAAACCGGCCGCCCGTTGATGAGGATGGCCTTGTCGTCGATCGTCACCGAGCGCAAGCCGGCGTACGAGGCGGCCTGGTCGATCACCCGGCCGGCGGCATCCAACAACTCGAGCTCCAGGTCGTAGAGGAAGGGCGCACCCGGCTCCCAGAGCCGGCGGCGTTCGGGAGGGATAGGCAGATCCAGCATCGGAGTGAGGTCGGCGCCGGCGGAGGCCTCGGCGCTGCAGACGGCGCCGGCCGGGTCGCGCAGCGTGGCGCGAACGTGCAGGCCGTGGCGGCGGCCGTTGATGGGCTGCTCCAGCCTGAAGCGCGAGCCGGCCAGGTCGGGCGTGGTGCGCGGGCGGCGCAGATGCGTTTCGGGCACCGGTTCGAGCCAGACAGTCTGCCAGATGCCCGTGGTGCGGGTATAGAGACAGCCATAGTTACCGTATCGGTCCGACTGCTTGCCACGCGGCTTGACGGCGTCGCGCGGGTCGCGGGCGCGCACGACGATGGTCAAGGGCTGGCCGGCTTCGGCGATGCCGGCCAGGCCGGCGGCGAAAGGCGTGAAACCGCCGCGGTGGCGCACGACCTCGACCCCGTTGGCCCAGACGGTGGCATCATAGTCGACCGCCTGGAAGTGCAGGATCACCGTGCGCCCGGCCCAGTCCGCCGGGACGGTGAGGGTGCGCCGGTACCAGACCGCGGCCACGAAATCGACGCTGCCAATGCCGGAGAGCGACGATTCCGGGCAGAAGGGCACTGTGATGCGCCCACTCAGTTCCCGTTCGGCGAGCCCGCGTTCCAGGCCGCTGTCGACGCCGTCGATCTCAAACTGCCACTCGCCGTTCAGGCACAGCCAATCCGAGCGCACGAACTGCGGGCGTGGATATTCTGGCCGGGGGACGCTCATGGATCAACTCCTTCCTGTGAAACGATTCCGTGCAGCGTTCTGCCACGCACGTTCTGCCCCAATTGTGCGCCCGTTCGGCCAGAAGTCAAGCCCGCCGCGCGACCCGAGGGCACTGGGCGGCCAGTCCGCGGTCCACGCTGGCCGGGGACCCGTTCACGCGTCCGGGTATATCCCGGTGGCCGGATCCCGGGGATGGCCGGCGCTTCTTTCACAGTTCCTGCGCGCGCTGTGGCATCTGCTTGATTCACCTGTTCGCTAGCCGCAAAATAGCACAAACACGGCGCGGGCTGCTATAATGCCCGGCGCATCGGGCGCGTCCGTCCGATAGGAGGAAGCCAGTGTTCGACTTCAAACCCGACTACGAGCAGTCGAAGGCCCGCATCGACGCCTTCTGGGAATGCGAGCTGATCGACCGTCCCGTGGTGCAGTTCAAGCTGTTCAAGCCGCGCGAACAGTGGTTGCCCCTGCCGCCGACCCACCACACCACCCCGCGCGCCCGTTGGTTTGACGCCGAATACCAGGCCGACCTGGCCCTCGCCACCCTCGCCAACCAGGAGTTCCTGGGCGACAGCATGCCCGTGGCCTACCCGAACCTGGGGCCCGAGGTCTTCGGCGCGCTCTACGGCTGCCCGCTCGAGTTCGGCGACTTCGGCACGAGCTGGTCGACACCCATCCTGCACGACTGGGCCGACGTAGAGCAGGTGACCCTCGATTGGCAGAGCCCCTACCTGGCGCAACTGCAGGCCATGACCGATGCCCTGCTGGTGGCCGGGCGGGGTAAGTTCATCACCGGCATGACCGACTGGCACCCTGGCGGAGACGCCATTGCCAGCTTCCGCGACCCGCAGAACCTGGCCGTCGACCTGCTCGAGCATCGGGACGAGGTGAAGACGCTGCTGCGGCGCCTTGAGCCGGATTACTTCAGGCTTTACGACTTGTTTTATGACAAGTTGCGTGCTGCCGATCAGCCGATCACCACCTGGGTGCCCCTGGTCTGCGACGGCAAGTTCTACATCCCCTCCAACGATTTCGCCTGCATGATCAGCAAGCGGCTTTACGATGAAGTCTTCTTGCCGGGCATCGTCGACGAGTGCCGCTTCCTCGACCGCTCGCTCTACCATGTCGACGGCCCCGGTGCCCTGCGCCACCTCGATTCACTGCTGGCGATCACCGAGCTGGACGCCGTCCAATGGGTGTTCGGGGCGGGCCGCGAGGGCTTCGGACGCTGGATCGAAGTCTACAAAAAGTGCCAGGCCGCCGGCAAAGCGATCCAGGTCAACTGCTCCTTCGGCGAGTTGGACCTGATCATGGAGACGCTCGACCCGCACGGCGTCTACCTGGCGATGGAGGGCGTGCCGTCGCGCGAGGCCGCCCTGGATATGCTCGGCAAGCTGGAGCGCTGGGCGCTCGGATCTCACTCCTCTTCCCACAACACCGTCAAGCAATAGGAGAATTGCATGCCCGATTCGCCATTCGCCGTGAACGTCGACCCCGACTGGGAGGCTCTGCTGCGCTGCATCCGGCGTGATGGAACGCCAAAGCGCGTGCACTCGATCGAACTGTTGATGGACGTCGAGGTTCAGGAAGCGATCTGCCGGCGTTACACGCTGCTGGAGGACGTGGCGCCGGACGACCCATACCGCGCGCTGAAACGACTGGTGGCCACCCAGCAGTTCCTCGGCTACGATTACGTTCGCTACGGGCTGGAAGGCCTGGATATGCCGGTCCACCGGGAAGCGATCGGCGATACGGCCGGCCTGGAACGGAGCGCCGGGCGCGAGTATGTGAACGAGCACCGGGGGCCGATCACCAACTGGGCCGAGTTCGAACGCTATCCCTGGCCCGACCCCGCGCGCGGTCGACGCGCGGCCTCGAGTGGCTGAGCAAAAACGTGCCTGACGGCATGTGTATCATCGGCGGCGGTGGGTTCGCCCACTTCGCCGAATACCTGACCTGGCTGATGGGCTACGAAACCCTGTGCTACGCCCTGTACGACCAGCGCGACCTGGTGGCGGCCATCGCGGAGCGCTTGATCGAGACCTTTCGCGTGGCAGTGCAGCATATCCTCGAGTTCGAACGGGTCAAGCTGATCTGGGGCAGCGACGACATGGGCTTCCGCACGGGCACGTTGATCGGTCCCGCCGACCTGCGCGAGTTCGTGCTGCCGGGCCATCGCTTGATGGCCGAGTATGCCCATGCAGCAGGGCGGCCCTACCTGCTGCATTCTTGCGGCAAGTTGGAGGCGATCATGCCGGACCTGCTCGACGACGTGAGAATAGACGCCCGCCATTCGTTCGAGGATGTCATCGAGCCGGTGACAGTGGCAAAAGCGCGCTATGGCGATCGCATCGCCGTCCTGGGTGGGATCGACATGGACTTCCTCTGCCGGTCAGACGAGGCCGCCATCCGCCGGCGGGTGCGCGAGACTCTTGACGCATGTCTGCCCGGCGGCGGCTACTGCCTGGGCACCGGCAACAGCGTGGCCAATTACATCCCGCTCGACAACTACCTCACCATGCTGGACGAGGGAAGGAGATACCCATGGCATACACTCTGATCCGCAACGCGACCCTTATCGACGGCACCGGACGCGCGCCCGTCGCGGAGGCCGCGGTGCTGCTGGACGGCAAGGTAATCAAGGATGTGGGCCGCCTGGCCGACCTGCGCCAACCCGAAGGCGAAATCAGCACGCTCGACGCGCAAGGTGGCTGGCTCCTGCCGGGCTTCATCGATGCCCACGTGCACATCATGTTCGAAGGCCACGACATGATAGAGGCGCTCAGCCGGCCTTTTGCGCTCAACTACTACCTGGCGATCGAGCACATGAGGCGAACGATCGAGGCGGGCGTGACGAGCGTGCGCGACGCGGGCGGCGCGGAACTGGGCGTCAAGCAGGCCGTGGAGCACGGGCTGATCCTCGGCCCCCGCCTGCAGATAAGTGTCAACGCGCTCTCGATCACCGGCGGGCATGGCGACGACTGGCTGCCCGGCGGCGGGAGTCACTTCACGCCGGGCGGGCCGGGTATGCCGGACGGCATCTGCGACGGCGTGCCCGAAGCGCTCAGAAAGGTACGCGAGGTCCTGCGGGCCGGGGCGGACATCGTCAAGATCCACGCCACCGGCGGGGTGCTCAGTCCCACCGACCGGCCCGACTTTGTCCAGTTCTCGCCCGAGGAATTGAGTGCGATTGTTCAGGAGGCGGAGCGGCGGGGTGGCGTGAAGGTGATGGCACACGCCCAAGCGGCAGGCGGGATCAAGAATGCGGTGCTGGCCGGTATCTACTCGATCGAGCACGGCATCTTCCTCGACGAGGAGTGCATGGAGCTGATGCTGGCGCGCGGCACCTGGCTCGTGCCTACGTTGATCGCGCCGGTAGCGGTAGTCGAGGCCGCCGGGACGCAGAATATGCCCGAATGGGGGCTGCGAAAGGCGCGCGAGGTCATCGACATCCACCGCGAGAACATCACCAAGGCCCAGCGGGGCGGCGTCAAGATCGCCATGGGGACCGATTCGGCGGTGGGCCCACACGGCACCAACCTGCGCGAGTTGGGCCTGCTGTGCGGCATCGGCATGAGCCCGATGCAAGCCATCCTGGCCGGCACACGGCGCGCGGCCGAGTGCCTGGGCTGGCAGGACCGCCTGGGAACGCTGGAGCCGGGGAAGCTGGCGGACCTGGTGATCAGTCGCTGCGATCCGTTGGCGGATATCGGCGCCCTGGCCGACCCGAACAACATCACGCTGGTGGTGAAGGACGGCACAGTGGTCAAGGACCAGCGCGGTGGGTGATGAAGCAAAGATGGTGGCCCTCAGCCGTCGAACGGGTTGGCCACTCGCACGCCAGCGTAGGACTGGCCAGCATTGAGGTCTTCTGACCAAAGGATGGCAGCACCCAGACGCGCCGCGCTTCCGATCACCTGAGCGTCCCAGAGCGAGATGCCGTAGCGTGCTTGCAGGGCCATCGCGTCCAGGAGATCGACGACGCCTGGCGTGTGCACACGCCAGGCGGTCAGGTCGGCCACGATCTGGGCCGCCACAGCCGGCGTGATGGGCTGAGGTACCTTTCGCGTGACCGTCACGTAGAACTCGGCCAGGACCTGCAGACTGAGACAGCCGTTACGCTCTTGCCAGAGCCGCTCCATGAGCGCCACCGCCCGCTCGTGCTTCGGGCCGGCCGAGCGGTCATGGGCATAGACCAGGACGTTGGTGTCGACAAATTCGCAGCCCAACTCAGCGCTCATGCAAATCCTCACGACGCCGCGGCGCCTGGCCCTGAGTTCCCAGGCCGGGGGCATCCCGCATGGTTTGCAGGTAACGCTCGCGCGCGCCGGCGTAGCCCTCTTCCTGCTCGACGATCACGGACAGCGCCTCGACCATCAGTCCAGAGATCGACGTGCGGCGTCCGACGGCCACGCGCTTGGCCCTGCGCACGAGGTCTTCTGGCAGGCTCAGAGTCACATTGCGTGTTCCCATAGCCACCTCCACATAAACCAGTGTAGCACGAGTTTACGTGAAGGTCAAGAAGAAATGCGCTTCAACACGCGCGTATCTGCTGACAGCGGTTGAAACGTGCGCCAACTCGCAGTTTTCTTGCACGCTGCTCGAGCAGGCCAGACCTTCTCTTGATCTGGCTTCAGGCCGTCTGGGCAGCCTGCCCTTCCGGCCTGACCTGCGCTTTCGGCGAACTTCCCACCGGCTGCGCAGTCCCGGCCCTGACGGCGCTGACAAACGCATCCACGACCGCCGGATCAAACTGCCGGCTGCGTTCCCGCTGCAAAACGGCAATCGCCTGCTCGACGGGCATCGCCGTGCGATACGGTCTGTCCGATGTCATGGCGTCGAAGGCGTCCGCCACCGCGATCACGCGTGCGCCAAAGGGGATGTCGAAGCCAGCAAGCCCACCCGGGTAGCCCGCGCCGTCCCAACGTTCGTGATGCGAGCGCACCGCCTCTACGCCGCGCGCGAAAATCCCGGTGATGGGACAGCAGTTCCGGGCCCTTCTCCGTATGCGATTGCATCTGCTTCGACTTTTCCGGGCCCAGGCGGTCTGGCTTCATCAGGACCGCGTCCGGTATGCCGATCTTGCCGATGTCGTGGACGCGCGCCGACGCCACGATGAGATCAGCCTCCGCACCCACGGTATTCATTTGCCCAAGGATCTGCGAGCACCACTCGGCCACCCGCCGCGAATGGCCGCCGGTGTAAGGATCGCGGAGGTCGACGGCGTCGGCCATGCCTTCCAGGAAAGCTCGGGTGTGGTCCTGCAATTCGTACATGCTCTTGAAGACGCGGTAGGCAATCACCGCCGGTATTGCCACCAACGCCAGGGCCCAGACTTCTTTCAGGGCAGCCATCGCCCCGAGCATGCCCAACAAGTACTGCACGGCTTCGCTCAAGCCGCCGTCTCGCACGACGCCGGCCATGATCTTGCGCGGGGGGACCCCACACATCGGCGCGATCTCGAAGGCCACCGTGACGACATCGCCGGCGAACATCACCAGGGCCGTTGCCAGGAGCACCAGCGGCATACCAAGGCTCTGGAGCGGCCCCCAGTGAGCCACGCAGGCACTCAGGAAAGCCACGAGAACCCAACGGCCCCCGTCGGTGGCAATGTCGCTTGGCCGGTTTCCGGTCTTCGAGCGCCGGAGCCACATCTTTAGTAGCACGCTGACTCCGGCGGCAAGGGCGGCGATCGGCACCGGCAACAGCAGCGCCATGATGTAGAGGGCTGGGGTGGTCAACGAGACCTTGGTATTGTGGCGGACGTGGATGGGATACAGACCGGCCCCGACGACTGCTCCGGCGAGGAATAGCGTCAAGAGGCCGGTCTGCAGGCTGGGCGGGCCGCTCGGGTTGGCGAGCAAACCCGCCCAGGACCAGGCCAGGACAGCCACGGCCAGGCTACAGACGACCAGTGCGGTGAGCGGCTGAGGCGATATGCGACGGAGCATCTTCACATCCCTCTTTCCTCGCGGCACGCATTTGGCCGAAGGGCTACGGCCGGAAAGCCAGAGTTGCCTTCAGATGTTGACCGTTGACGCCGGATACCGACACGGAGGTGCCACCGCGTTCCGTGGTCGCCGTGACCGGTATCTTTTTCCCCGACTGCACCTGAACCACCGTATCGGTCATGATTTGGTTCGGCTTGGCGTCGTTATCGAAGGAAAACCGCACCTCGCCGACAAATCCAGGCGGATTGTCATGATCCACCCCCAGCATGGTGACCCCGCGCGGGGCGTGGATCGAGTAGTCCAGCAGGCTGAGATTTGAGGCATCCGTGCCGACGTCGACGGTCACGATCAATATCGAGCCATCCGAAAGGTAGACGATCGGATCGGCGCGACAACCTTCGAACGCGGCATTAGCCGCCGGCGCCCAGAGGGTGCTCCCAACAAAGAGGACGAGAAGGACGACAACAGTGACCAGTGCCCGGAACGTTCGACGAGTCCAGCTTGCCATGTGAGCCTCCTATTGCGGTGTGGATCTGCCGGAGGATATGGTCTCAGTGATGGGTCTGTCAGGCGCTGGCGACAAGACGCAGGGCCGCGCCACCGCCTCAGACCGCAGAGCGGGTTCCGGTGCGCGTTATGACAGAGCCTGATGATGCCTTGGGTCGGGTGACTGCCAATGCGGGTAGCTTTGACCATCGAAGGCACCGCTTGATCGACCGATACGATGAAAACGACGACGCATGTAGCTCGGCAAACAGCGGCACGCTGACCAACCTATCTTACCACATCCTCTGAGAAAGGCAAGATTCGCTGAGGCGTGATAAACGGCCGTAATCTGCCACCGGACGCCGGCGGACCGGTATCCGTGGAGTGCCTTGTGACCGCGCTCCGCATGAATTGGGAGGGGGGCCACCATTTCGCCAGGCCCATCGCGGCATACTGAACTCGCGATCGTGGAGGCTAAGCGGGGTGTAGTCATGCAGCAACCGAAGACCAAGACCGCGCTGCTCGAGACGCTGCGGCGGGAGAAGACCTTCTGGGAGGCACTCATGGCAGTGGTCGCCGAGGAGGACATGCTCGCGCCGGGTGTGACCGGCGACTGGACCTTCAAGGACGTCGTCGCTCACCTGACGGCCTGGCGCAAGCGGACACTCGCGCGCTTTGAAGGCGCGCGCCGGGGAAGCAAGCCACCGCCGCCCGAGTGGCCCGCCGAGCTTGGCGACGACACGCAGGCGATCAACGACTGGCTCTACCGGCAGAGTCGCGAACGCACGCTCGTCGAGGTGCTGGAGGGGTCGCGCCGGGTCTGGCAAGAACTGGTGGATGCCGTGGAGGCACTGCCAGAGGCGGTCCTAATGGAACCCGGACGGTTTGAGTGGCTGGAAGGACGGGCCCTCGGCCCTGCGAACCTGAGTTGGTCGTTCGCGCATCTTCACGAACACGCAGCGCAGATCAACGATTGGCTCGCACGCATGTTCGACGCAGTCTGAGTTGGTCGGCCGCTTGCCGGGTGTCTCCCTGTTTCTACCACGGGGCCGTCACGCGCGGTCCGCACTTTGCCTCACTCCGGCCTTGTCGACTATAATGCCGTGTCACACACAGTAAGGAGGAACCGATGGCAGTGATCGATTTCGGCGGAGTGAAAGAGACGGTGGTCACCCGCGAGGAGTTCCCGCTCTCGAAAGCGCGCGAGGTCCTGAAGGACGAAGTAGTGGCAGTCCTGGGCTACGGCGTGCAGGGACCCGGCCAGAGCCTGAATCTGCGAGACAATGGCATCCGCGTGATCGTCGGCCAGCGCAAGGGCTCGGCGACCTGGCAGAAGGCCGTCGAGGACGGCTGGGTCGAGGGCGAAACCCTGTTCGAACTGGAAGAAGCCGCAAGGCGGGGCACCGTTCTGCTGTACCTGCTCTCCGACGCCGGCCAAAAGGATTTCTGGCCGAGACTCAAGCCGCATTTGACGGCCGGCAAAGCCCTGTGTTTCTCGCACGGTTTTGCCATTACCTACAAGGATCAGACCACGGTCGTTCCTCCGCCCGACGTCGACGTCATTCTGGTGGCTCCCAAGGGCTCCGGCCTGTCCCTGCGCCGCAATTTCGTCGACGGCAGCGGGATCAACAGCAGCTACGCCATCGAGCAGGACGCCACCGGTAAGGCGGAAGCGCGCGTGCTGGCGATCGGCATTGGGGTCGGCTCGGGGTTCCTCTTCCCGACCACCTTCGAAAAGGAAGTCTACAGCGACCTGACCGGCGAGCGCGGGATCTTGATGGGCGCGCTGGCAGGGGTCATGGAAGCGCAGTACAACGAGCTGCGCAAGCACGGTCACACCCCCAGCGAGGCATTCAACGAGACGGTCGAAGAGTTGACGCAGAGCCTGATCAGGCTGGTCGGGGAAAACGGCATGGACTGGATGTATGCTAATACCAGCACGACGGCGCAGCGAGGGGCGCTGGACTGGAAAGGGCGCTTCCGAGAGGCCGTCGAGCCCGTTTTCGAGGACCTCTATAGCTGCGTCGAGAACGGCGAAGAATGCCGGATCGTGCTGACGAGGAACGGCCAGCCGAACTACCGCCAAGAGCTGAACAAGGAACTGGCCGAAATGGCAAACTCCGAGATGTGGAAAGCCGGCAAGAAAGTGCGCGAGCTGCGCCCCGAAAACTGGCAGAGCTAGCGCCGGCTAGCGATACTCCTCATCAGTGCGCCGAGCCCCCACCTTCTGGGCTCGGCGCCATTTTTCTCGCCTCGCGCAATGGACGGCTGGCTAGTTGGGAAACTCGATCTGAGCCTTCACGGACGTGGGCGGCATGCCCACCGCGAAGTCAAACGCCTTGACGCTGTCCTTGAACGCAAATCTGTCCGTGATCAACGGCTTGAGATCGATCTTGCCACTGCCCATCAGGGCCAGCGCGCGCGGGTAGACGTGAGCATAACGGAAGATGTGCTCGACCCGCGCTTCCTTAACCTGCGCCGCCACGACATCGTACGGCACCGGCCCAGCCGGCATGCCGATCAATACGACGTGCCCTGCAGGCGCCAGAGCCTCAAATACGGACGAGATCGCGGCATTGCTGCCGCTGGCTTCGAACACGATGTCGGCTCCCCAGCCATCGGTCATCCTGGAGACCACGTCAGACAGCTTCTCACGCGCTACGTTGACGGGCGTGACCGGCCCCAGCTTGGTGGCCAGTTCCAGCTTCGGATCGACGATGTCGGACATGACGACCCGGCTGCAGCCACCGGCCAGAGCGGCCAGGGCGGTGACCATGCCGATCGTTCCCGCTCCCATGACCACTGCCAGGTCTCCGGGCTTGATCTGCGCCTTGATCGCGGCGTGCATCCCGACGGCCAGCGGCTCGACCATCGCCCCTTCGGCGAAACTGACATTGTCCGGCAGCCTGAACGTGAAGTCGGCCGGATGCACGACAGTCGGCCGCAAGACGCCGTGGTACGGCGGGGTGGCCCAGAAGCGCACGGCCGGATCGAGGTTGTACATCCCCAGCCGTGTGGGCTTGCTGTTCGGATCGGGAATGCCCGGCTCCATACAGACACGATCGCCGACTTTGAGGTTTGTGACCTCACGACCGGCTTCGACGATGGTGCCTGCTGCCTCATGGCCCAGCACCATCGGAGCTTCCACGACAAAAGGCCCGATCCTGCCGTGCTGGTAGTAGTGGACGTCGCTGCCGCAGATCCCCACCGTGTGTATGGCAATGCGCACGTCGTGCGGCCCCAACGGCTCGTCGATGGCGATGTCGCGCAGCCGGAGCTCACGGTTGGGTTCCAAGACTAGAGCTTGCATGTTTCCTCCCTCAGAGATAACGCAGATTCACTTGACTGCGCCCATGGACAGGCCGCGGACCAGGTGCCGCCGGACGAGCACGCCTGCGGCCAGCATGGGGGCAATGATCATCGTGCCGATAGCCATCGCCTGGCCCCACTTGATGCCCTGCTGGCTGATCAGGAGCGAGGCCGCCACCGGGACGGTCTGCGTGCCGGTGCTGGTGAAGGCGGTGGCGAAGGCAAAATCGTTCCAGGCGAACACCAGCGCCAGAACGCCGGTGGCCACGAGGCCGGGCCGGGCCTGGGGCAGCGCGACATGCCGGAACGCTCCGAACCAGGTACAGCCGTCCACGAGCGCCGCCTCCTCACATTCAATGGGCAAGTCTTCAAAAAAGGTCATCATCAGCCAGAAAGTGAAAGGCAAGTTGAAGGTGCTGTAGGCGATGACCAGGCCGCCCAGGTTGTTGATCAGCGAGAAGGTGCTGAACATCATGTAGAGCGGCACGATGGCCGCGGCGATGGGCGTCATGCGTTGGCTGATGATCCAGAAGGCGATGCCCTGCTTCTGCCGGAAACCACCCCGCACGAGCGCATAGCCTCCTGGGACGCCGAACAGCAGGGCAAACAAGACGGAGCCCAGCGCGGCCACGAGACTGTTCTTGAGAAAGTCCGCGAAGTGGCCCTGATTGAACAGGTCGAGATACGAAGCGATGGTCGGCGTGAAAATGAGCCGGGGCGGCATCTGGAAGGCCTCGACCTGGGTCTTGAAGGATGAGAGGATCATCCAGATAATGGGAAACAAGGCCCACGCCATGGCGCCGGCGATTAGCAAGTACAGGCCGAGGTACCGCAGATTGCGTCGAGCGCTACGCCTCCCCATTCAGTCCCTCCTGTACATGAGCGTCACGAAGGCGTTGCCGAGCAGGATGGTGACCAGCAACATGCTCAAGCCGATGGCTGCCGCGTAGCCCAGGTCGCGGAAGCGGAAGGCGATCTCGTAAAGCCGCTGCCCGATGATCTTGGTAGTATCGGCGGGCCCACCCGCGGTGGTGATGAAGATGGTGTCAAAATAGCGCAGGATATCCATCGCCCTGATCAGCAAGGCGACGAGCAGGGTACGCGAAAGCAGGGGGAGCGTCACGTAGCGGAACACCTGCAGCGAAGAGGCGCCGTCGACCCTGGCCGACTCCAACGGCTCGATCGGCAGCGACTGCAATCCCGCCAGCACGATGAGGGTGATCAGCGGCGTCCATTCCCAGACGTCCATGGCGATCACTGCCGGCAGGGCCGTCTTGATATTGCCCAGCACGTCGAGCCTCATGCCGAGGTTCTGAAGCACCCAGGCGTAGACGCCGTAGGTCGAGTTCAGCATGAAGCGCCACAAGAGCCCCGTCACGACAGGGGCCACGAAGATCGGCAGCATGAACAGCGTCACAAAGAGGTTGCGGCCCCAGGGCGCGCTGTAGAAGGCGAGGGCGATGCCCAGGCCGAGACCCACTTCGATCGCCAGCCCCACGATGCCGAAAGTCAGGGTTACCTGCCACGAATGCAGCACGCCCGGATCGTTGAACAGATGGATCCAGTTCTTGAGCCCGACGAAGGGCAGGGTGCTGCTGCCTAATTTGGCGCCTGTCAGGCTGAGGTAAATGATATAAGCGAAGGGAAAGAGCGACAGCGCAGCCAGCACGAGGATGGACGGCAGCAGCATCGCCATATGGGGGCTCAGGTGCCGGCGCCAGCCGCGGCCCGTGACGGTGTCCGCGCCGGCCGAGGAGCGAGTGCCCTGGATTGCGGTCGTCGAATCAGGGGTCCTGGGTGCCACCGAGACTCCTTTCCATTGCAAGCGCTACTGATACTGCGGCAGACGGTACCGGATTACGTACCGGTACACCGGATTATGTACCGGTATATCGTAATCAGTAAAGTGCCTGGCGTCAACACAGGACGTGCGACGCCAGGCAACCGGTTGCTCTAGCCAGTCAGATCAGGGCGCAACGATCGGGTCGATTTCCTTGCACGCGTTCGTCATCGCCGCGTCGGGGCTCTCGGTGCCCGCCAACATGTTGGAGAGGTGAGTGTAGACGACCGTGTCGACCTGCAGCCACTGCGGAATCTTGGGCCGCATGTAGACATTCTCGGTCTTCCAGGCATCCAGCGTCGCCGGCATCGGCAGAAGGTTGAGCATCTGCTTGGATTCCGGCGTGCCAGGGGTCATGCCTTTCTTGACGACGTCGAGGCTGTAGACGGAAGTCCGAACCGGGGTCTCGCCGCCGACGGGCGACTGGAGGACCATCAGCTCGGTCTGAGGGGCGGTGGCCCAGATCAGGAAGAGCCAGGCCGCCTTCTGTTCTTTCTCGGGAGCGTCGGCGTTGATGGCGATGCCGGTGCCGCCGTAGATGTTCGCGCTGCGCACGTCACCCTTGGGGAGGATCGAATAGCCGATCTTGCCGGCGATCTGCGAGGTGGCCGGGTTCTCCAGGGTCGAGGCAAACTCGTGCCAGTTAGGCGCGAAAGCTACCTCACCGGCGCCGAAGGCTTCGGCCAGGCCCGTCCAGTCCCAGGAGGTGCTGGCAGGGTCGGCGATGCCGAGCAGTTTCTGGTAGAACTGAGCCGACTTCATGCCGGCGTCCGAGGTCAGCAGGCACTTGCCGGGGTTGGCGGTACCGATGTCGCCCAGGTGCGGGGCGGAGAAGTAGTCGCCGCCATTAGCAGCCAGGACGTTCGAGAAATCGCACATGAGCGAGTCGTACTGCTTGGCCTGGTGGCCCGTGCCGAACTTCACCTCGGTCTTCGGCACGTTGGTGTTGATCCAGTCGGCCATCTCATAGTACTGGTCCCAGGTCAGGTTGCCGCTGGGCGTCCAGTCGTAGCCCTTGTCGCTCTGGAACTGGTCCTTGTACTTGTCGATGATGTCCTTGCGGTACATCCAGATCATCGTGGGGCAGTCGTAGGGCAGGGCCAACAGTTGCGTCTCGTTACCAAAGTAACCGGTGGCGAGGAGCTGGCTCTGGATGAAGTCCTCGAGCCCTCCCGGCACATGCGGCAGGGCCGGGTCGTTGTTGAACTTGTTGAGGTCCACATACTTGTCGGCGTACGGGGCCAGGAGCTGGTACGGATCGGCGTAGATGATCTGGTACTGGGCCTGCTTGGAGCCAAAGTCCAGGCCCATCTTCTCTACGACGGAGCCGAGGTCCGTCTGGGTAATGTTCACCACGATGCCGGTCGCATCCTGGAAGTCCTTGATCTTCTGGGCCAGGGCGGAACTGGGTGGGGTGTTCTCGGAGATGAAGTTCAAGGTGACGCCCGAGAACTGCTTCCAGTCGAAGCCCGCCGGGGCCTCGATCTGAGGCAGACCTTCAACCCAGCCCGGGAACGGGGCCGCTACCAGGTTGCCTGCAGCGGCCGGGGCCGTCGCGGTGGTCGGCGCGGTAGTGGTTATGGCGGCGGCTTCCGTTGGAGCCGGCGCGGTCGTGGCGGCGGGCGCCGTGGTCGGGGCCGGCGCGGTTGTGGGAGCCGGGGCGACGGGGGCAGTGGTCGGGGCGGGGGCTGCCGGTGCCGGAGCCGCCGTCGGAGCCGCGCCCGCGCAGCCCGAAAGGAGCATTGCGAGGATCGTGATCAAGCCGATTGTTGACAGAGCGAATTGCTTCTTGGCTATCATTGGTTCCCCTCCATCGTTGGTAGGTAGGCAATCGAACCTGAGGTTGGGGCGACAAACAAGTAGTCGGGAGCATCACCTCCTTTCTCACTGACCAGGCATCCGGGCCTCCCCACGGATGCGCGCCTGGCTGTACCGCTTCAAGAACGGCGTGACGGCCGGCCGGCGTCGCTCGACAACGCTACCTTCAGCACAAGCGCACAAACTCACCACTACAACGCCGGCCGGGTCTCAAAGCGGATGTCCCGCCGATTCTCGCACGACTAACTCGCTGTCTGCTGCCTCATCCGTGTTGCATAAGATGACCGTGCGCCCCCGCTCGGCGCCGGCGTCCTGCACGCCGCGTACGAGGGTGGCAAAGAAGGGCAATTCGATATCCGAAACGATCAGGCCGATAGAGTGGGTGGCTTTGGTCCGGAGACTACGCGCAAGCGTGTTGGGGTGATAGTTGAGCTGCTGCATCGCACTGACAACCCGCTCTTCCAGCGGAGCGCTCACGAAGTGCGTCCCATTGATCACGTGCGAGACGGTAGCCGTGGAGACCCCGGCCAGTTTTGCGACGTCCCGGATGGAGACCCTCCGCGCCTCCTGCGCCAGTGAACCGATTATATTCTCGGCTCGGACGCCTGTCAAGCATTTATTTCTCGTCCTTCAGGGCGAGGTTGGATGGTGAGCGGGGCCTCGACCGGCAGTGCCAATCTGAACGCAGTTCGGTCCCCCTACAACAGCGCGTGTGAGCGGACCCATCGTCGCCGCAGACCGGTTGCCGCTGCGCCCGGCACGCCGCCCGGCCGGCTAACCCGCTAAATTGGTGGGGGTGCCACGGCCTCGCCTGGCCGGCGGGAGACGCACGCCATGTCGCGCACGTCGTCGCGTGAAGGGTATCGCTCAACAAGTCTTGCTGCACTTTGCGAGGCGTTTGGACCGCGGCAGTCGCGGAACGACGCGGAAGTCGCGGAAATGTCGAGGCCCACGTCTTCCGCGTCATGGCGCGGCCGGCCGTTGGCCTGGCATGCTGTTGACGAAGCGCCTCACGACGATCGGCTTCTGGCCGAAGTTGACCAGCAGGCACAAGCCCCTATGGCTCTGCTTCAGGTAGAGCAGACACTGCTCCACGTCTTCCGGGCGGATGCTGCTGCTGGCCTTGGTTTCGAGAAGGAGTTCTTCCTCGCCGCACCAGATCACGAAGTCGACGCGGCGGCGAGTGACCACGCTCTCCTGGAACCTGATCGCAATCTCGCTCTCGCGCTCGTAGGCAAGGCCGCGCGCCCCCAGCGCCAGCGCCAGCGCCCGCTGATAGTCCACCTCCATGCAGTGCAGCCCCAGCTCGCGCTGGACTTCGATGCACGCCCCGATCACCCTGGCTGAAAGCCCTCCAAACTCGTAACCCTGACGTGAAATCACATCTGCCAAGCTCCGACCTCCCTTCCCCGAACGCCCTCGCACCCCAAGCTCGACCCGCCACACCTTCCGCGTCCTTCCGCGTCCTTCCGCGTCTCCCGCGGTCCAAACGCCTTCCGCGTCTCCCGCGGCCCAAACGCCTCCCTCGTTCGGACCGGCTGCGACACGCTCTGCCCGCGCCCCGTCGTCCCCCAAGTCATCAAAGTATTCGCGGAAGCGGACCTCAATCGCTGGCACCCTGCCCTATCGGCAGTTCAGCGCCCGCCGCCAGCCCGCCGCCTTCGCCTCCGCCCCGGACGAGAACCACCGCAGCACACCCTCACCCTGTCATGCTGAGCGACGCCCACCACCCAACACTGCTCGCGTCGAGACCCAGCGAAGCATCTTCCTTAGCGGGAAATCCCAGGCAGCGGCCGTCGCCCTACTCCAGGTACACCGTCCCACTGATGCCACTCAGCGCCGCTTCCTCCAACTGACAGACCATCACGTACTCATCCGGAATACCGTGCGTGTCCCTTATCCCATACCTGACCGTGGGCTCGAAACCGAACCGCCCATAATACGCCGGATCGCCCACCAGGAAGACCGCCCCATACCCCATCTCTCTGGCCAGGCGCCGGCTCTCCTCGATCAGCCGCCCGCCGATCCCCTGGTTGCGACACGCCAGCGGGACGGAGAGCGGCCCCAATAACAGAGCCTCATGCTTGTTATCGCCATCCGTGACATAGGTCCTGGTGAGCATGATGTGTCCGACTACGACACGTCTGCAATGCCCTCGCCGGGTGCAGGCCGCAGCGCTCCTGTACTCGGCAGCGTCGCCAGCCGCCGGGCCTCGCGCTTGCCCGGCCAGAACAAGCCAAAGTGCTCGGCGTCGCGCCCCTCGTCTTCCAGGCAATCGCCAAACGCTTCATGCAGGACGTCCCAATTGATCTTGCCGTCTGCGAAGGCTTCGGGAGCAATGGTCTTGAGCGCGTCGATGCGCTCTTGGTCGAAAGTAAAGGTGGGGCGAAGATTGGTGACGGTCATCTGGCAGTCTCCTGAGTGCGAGGCGTTTGGACCGCGGCAGTCGCGGAACGACGCGGAAGTCGCGGAAATGTCGAGGCCCACGTCTTCCGCGTCATGGCGCGGCCGGCCGTTGGCCTGGCATGCTGTTGACGAAGCGCCTCACGACGATCGGCTTCTGGCCGAAGTTGACCAGCAGGCACAAGCCCCTATGGCTCTGCTTCAGGTAGAGCAGACACTGCTCCACGTCTTCCGGGCGGATGCTGCTGCTGGCCTTGGTTTCGAGAAGGAGTTCTTCCTCGCCGCACCAGATCACGAAGTCGACGCGGCGGCGAGTGACCACGCTCTCCTGGAACCTGATCGCAATCTCGCTCTCGCGCTCGTAGGCAAGGCCGCGCGCCCCCAGCGCCAGCGCCAGCGCCCGCTGATAGTCCACCTCCATGCAGTGCAGCCCCAGCTCGCGCTGGACTTCGATGCACGCCCCGATCACCCTGGCTGAAAGCCCTCCAAACTCGTAACCCTGACGTGAAATCACATCTGCCAAGCTCCGACCTCCCTTCCCCGAACGCCCTCGCACCCCAAGCTCGACCCGCCACGCCTTCCGCGTCCTTCCGCGTCCTTCCGCGTCTCCCGCGGTCCAAACGCCTTCCGCGTCTCCCGCGGCCCAAACGCCTCCCTCGTTCGGACCGGCTGCGACACGCTCTGCCCGCGCCCCGTCGTCCCCCAAGTCATCAAAGTATTCGCGGAAGCGGACCTCAATCGCTGGCACCCTGCCCTATCGGCAGTTCAGCGCCCGCCGCCAGCCCGCCGCCTTCGCCTCCGCCCCGGACGAGAACCACCGCAGCACACCCTCACCCTGTCATGCTGAGCGACGCCCACCACCCAACACTGCTCGCGTCGAGACCCAGCGAAGCATCTTCCTTAGCGGGAAATCCCAGGCAGCGGCCGTCGCCCTACTCCAGGTACACCGTCCCACTGATGCCACTCAGCGCCGCTTCCTCCAACTCGCACGCCATCACGTACTCATCCGGAATACCGTGCGTGTCCCTTATCCCGTACCTCACCGCCGGCTCGAAACCAAACCGGCGATAATACGCCGGATCGCCCACCAGGAAGACCGCCCCATAGCCCATCTCTCTGGCCAGGCGCATGCTCTCCTCGATCAGCCGCCTGCCGATCCCCTGCTTGCGACACTCCAACGGGCACGGAGAGCGGCCCCAATAACAGAGCCTCATGCTTGTCATCGCCATCCGTGATATAGGTCCTGGTGAGCATGATATGTCCGACCAGTTGGCCATCCTCTTCGGCGACCAGGGCCAGTTCCGGGATGTAGTTGTCGCCGTTGCGCAGGCGCACCTGGTATTCCTGCTCGTCGCCATTGGTCACTTTGGCGGTCTGGAACGCGAGCTTGACCAGGTCGTATATCCCGTCGAGGTCGGCTTCTGTTTCTCTTCTGACGATCATGGCTGGTTCCTCCATGGTGGACGGTCGATGGTGGATAGGTGGCTGACTGGAAGAGCCCCGCCGCGCGGCCTCAGTTGGGCTTATACGGCGGGATGTTCGAGAAGCCGCCCAGGTCCCACTCGACCCGGTTCCGACCTTCGCTGATGATCAGGGTCAGCGACTGGACGTCCTCGTTCACGTCCCACAGCATCAGGAGTGGCGTCTCTACGCCGGGGTTGACGTCGCCAAAGATGGACTTCCCCACCGAGAACTCCCACTCGGCATAGATCATCGCCATGCGTTCCGTCGTCAGCGCATCCGAGAACTCGTAGAGACGGCCCTTGTCATCTCGGAGCGCCGCGGACAACGTGGCGTTGATGTCTTGTGTGCCGGGGGCGAGGTTCTTTGCCAGCACGAACACGATGGCATACCGGCCCATCGCCACCTTGGAACGGTCATACTCGTAGACGGCCTTCTCGTTCTGCACCCGCTCCGCCTGAATCTCCCAGCTACCGATGTTCTGCCGGGTGTGCAGACCGGGCCGCTGCGCCACGGGCGCCGCGGTAGGCGCCGCTGCAGCCGTGGGTATCGGCATAGGCGTGGGCGTGGGGGGCGGAGTGGGGATATTCTGCGCCACCTGCACGCTCGCCATATCGCCCCCGGTGCCTACGACGTTGGCTGCCACCCAGGCCGGACGCCCGTCGATGCAGCAGATTTCCAACCAACTGCCGTCCGCCGTGCGGCCCTCGACGGGGTAGATCTCGCCCTGCTTGGCGCTGCCCACCAGCGGATGATTGGTACCGGGTCCGGCGCGCAGGTTGACGGTCCGGCCGGCCGTGATGGCAGGGCCAGATGTGGCGGTAGCGCTCGGCACATCCGTGGGCGTCTTCCTTGCGGCCGGAGTCGCTGTGGGCGCGTGCGGTCCGGATGCTGGTGGGCACAGCCGTGCGCGGCTGGGTTGCAGCAGCCGGCGCCTCGGTCGCGCTGGGCGACGCTGGGCTGGTCGGTACGGGCGTGGCCGCGGCGGCAGGTGTAGCGGACGCCTGGGCAGCCAGGGTCGCCTGTACCGCCTGCTGTACGAGTTCCGCGACCCGAGTCGGCTCAGGAGCGGCGGGCCTCGCACAACCCACGGCCAGCCCCAGCAGGCCGGCCAGCACGATCGGCAGCCAGAGGCGGCGGATCAGGCGCCCATCGGGCGGAAGCGGGAGCGAAAAGGGGAACTTCACGGTTGCCTCCTTCGAGGTCGCCCGGCAAAGGCGACCCTAGGAGGCGCGGAGGTCACGTCACGGAGTAGAACGCGGACGCAGCATCGCGCCTCTGGCGATAACAGACCCTGTAGGCATAACAGAAACGTGGCTGGTTGTCAATCCGCCGATGGCGCGCGAGAAATGGACATTGCGTAATTCCAGTTGTCATTGGACAGCCAATTCGCTCCCTATTAACGCGGCCGCCTACAACACAGGAAGAGGCGCAAGTTCTCGCACTACCAATGCCGGTTGCCGGCGGCAAGCCGTGCCCGGAAGTCCGGGCCGGGCGCCGGGCCTTCAAATGTATGCCGCGTTATGTTTCGGCCGTCGAGTGTAGCTTAACTTACATTTGGCCGTGCGCTGCCAGCAGAGTTCCCGCTCAAGTGTATCGGGGCGCCGGCCGCGTGACCAGGACCAGAATCATGGCAGGCAGGATTGCCGACAAGTTATCTGCGGGGTCAGTCCATAGCTTCACAGCCGCTGCCTTGCCCGCGCTTGCCGCCGCGATTCCGATCATCATTATCCCCGTCGCGGTCTTGAGCATTATCCTGGCAGCCTCGCAGTCTCTGCATCTATCGTCGGCCCAGGCGACAAGCTGGATCATCTCGGTCTACGGCCTGCCAGGTGCGTTGAGCTTGGGGTTTGCCATCCGCTTTCGGCAGCCGCTGGTGCTCACCGGAAACGTCTTCGCGCTCATCTTCTTTGCCTCGCTCGCTGGCCAGATCAGTTACCCCGAGTTGATCGGGGCATCCATATTGGCCGGAATCGTCGTTCTGCTTGTCGCCGTGTTCAATCTGACAGACCGTCTGGCTGTTTGGGTCCCGGCCCCGATCGTGTTGGGCCTGCTCGCTGGGGCTGTCATGCCTTACGTGGCAGGCATTTTCACTGCGATGCGCGATGAGCCGGTCATCGTGGGCGGAACGGTTCTGGCTTTTCTCCTCGGCCGCCGCTTTCTCGGCGCCAGGGTTCCCGCCGTCTTGCCGGCCTTCGTGGTAGGATTGGCTCTCACCGGAGTGAGCGGACGGCTTGGGCAGACGCCAACCGGCTGGCCGTTCCCCACCCTTGCCCCTACGATCCCGAGCTTTACGCTGCAGGGCATAGCAACGGTCACACCGGTACTGGTCCTAATCATGGTGGTGCAGTCGAATCTGCCCTCGGTGATCTACTTGCGGAGTCAGGGCTATCATCCGCCAGACCGGGCGATAGATGCGGTGGGTGGGGTGGCGACTTCCTTGGGATCGCTTTTCGGACCGACCGCGGTGTCTCTGGCCCTGCCACTGGTGTCGCTCGCCGCCGCACCGGAGGCGGGCGAGTTCTCTGTTCGTCACCGGTCCGTCTATGTGGCTGCCAGCGCAGTCATTCTGATTGCTCTCCTGGCAGGAGCCGCGGCCGTTTTGCCCGCGATCATTCCCCTGCCCCTCCTGCTCACACTCGCGGGGCTCTCACTCATACCCGTTTTGTCCAGCGCTCTCAAGGCGATGACCAGGGGACCGCTGCTCCTCGGGCCGCTGTTCGCTTTCGCGATTGCCCTCTCGAAGCTATCATTTCATGGCTTCGGTCCCTTCTTCTGGTCGCTTGTCTTTGGGATGCTTGTCTCCGTGCTTTTGGAAAGAAAGGAACTCGGCGCGCAGCGCGAGAGCCTGTTGGCTCATCGCCAGCTTCCCTGACCGAACAGCCCTCGCTTGGCCAACGGGAGCCGCACGCCTGGCCACGGGCACGCCCCTCCGCCGGCTCGTACGGGGCGAGGGTGGATGGTAGGCGGGGAGGGCGTGGCGAATGTGCTGCCCGACGTTGGATGGTTGGCGGGGAGGGCGTGGCACTGCCCAACGTTGTGTGGTTACCGGTGTTGGCTCGTGCGAGGCAGGGTTGGATGGTGGGCGGGGCCTCGACCGGCAGTGCCGCGCCCCTACAACACCACGTGTGGTCAAACCCATCGTTGCCGCAGACCCGGTTGCCGCTACGCCGGCACGCCGTCCCGTCGCCGCCGATGCCGGTTGGCGCAAGGCCGGCACCCCGTCCCGCCGGCTAACCCGCCACATTGGTGGGGGTGCCACGGCCTCCCCTGGCCGGCGGGAGCCGCACGCCATGTCGCGCAACCGGTCGGCCGCACGCCTGCCCACGCGCACGCATCCCGGTTAATCCGCCAAAGTGGTGGGGGTGCCACGCCCTCCCCTGGCCAACAGACACCCCACCCCATATCGTCGCGAACGAATGTGGTTTACCCCGTTGACTGGACACCTTAAGTCCGGTCGGTATTGGGGTCGAGTGCGAATCCTTTAAGGTTCGCCATCGAGCGAGGGCCACCGGCCCCCCAGAATCGCCGGCCGAGCCGGCGAAAGCGAAGCTGCCCTCCAGCAGGATGTTTGGGCTAGGTCGCGTCGGCGACCACAGACCCGGCCTGTGAGGCGTACCACTGAACTTCAAACTCGCTGGGCGTCAGGCTAGCCAGGGCGCTTGACGTGTCGACGTGCTGGTTAGTCGGGGAGGCAAGATAGCCGCCTCGATACGGGATGGCGTATTGGCGCAACGGAAGAATTCAACTCTTGCAAGATAGAATCTCTCCCATTAGGTTGAGGAGGTCCCTAATGTACCAAGGGGTCGGAAACGCGTAGATGGAGCCGCCGATAAGTGTTGCCTGTTGACACGCCCTCGTGCTGGCACTCGAAAAGACGATAGGCACTCGCTGGACCTCCTCGCCCAACTGGCCACTTCTCATCAACGTCGCCAGCTCTAATCCGTTGAGTTCACTGCCGTCCAAGTTGTTATCCATTATAACCGCGTCATATCGGGTCTGCCTTAACTTGCGTATGGCAGTCTCAGCTTCGCTTGCAACGTCTACATCAATATCACTCTGCCCTAGAATGAGCTGTACGACGGTAAGTAAGTCATTGTCATCATCTACCATGAGAACATGGCCTCTCCGCTTAGGTGTGTTGTCCGCGTTTTCAGTCATGCTTTATTGCCTCAACTAATCTAGACATCCGACTGTCTCGGAGCAGTTGTTGCGTTTCCGTCAGATTGCCACGCAACGTCATTAGCTTCACCCTATCATCACTGGACAAATCGTGGGCATCTGTCTTCCCGTGGAGCCCGGCACTAACAATGCCCTCAATCGTCACGGCTGCATTCTTGGCACGATGAAGGGCCCGCTCGTCCTCTTCATCAAGACACGACAAATTGACTTCGTAGCAGGCGAAAATCGCCTCGCGACCAGCACGGATGCGCGCGATAGCCACATCTGCATCGAGACTGGATGGTAACGCATTGCCAACGAGCTGGACGTCGTCCTTGACGCGCTGTATTGCCTGTATGGATTCCTGCAACGATTTCATCATTTCATCTAGGTATTTCCGTCGGACCTCATCTTGATTCTGCTTCTCGGCGAACGTGTTCTTCAGCACCTCTAGCCGTTCAACGTAGCGAGCGGTCTGCCGACCATTGGCGAGCGCGGCTACAAGACTGACGATTGCGACAAAGAGGGATGCGATTGCGGTGAGTATGGCGACGGTTATATCCGTATTCATTTGCTTTGTCCTCCTAAGTAGGTGATCAAGAGTGTTTTCAAGAACACGAGGTGGCCATGGCAGCTTGGGCGGTGCGGGCCACGAACGAGTTGATCAAGCGCAGGATGGCCTGCGGCGTCAGATCTGCAAAGTGCCGTCGCAGGGCGGCATCCAACTCGGCCAGCACCTTGAAGCCACGATTGGCCGAAATGGCGTCCTTGAGATGCCACCAGATCTTTTCGGTCAGATTGTATTTGTGACCAGCATAGCTTGGCAAGGACACCAATTGCAGCCGCTCATGCGTCTCAAGCCACTGCCGCACAGCTTTGCTGGTGTGAATGCCGCCATTGTCGACCAGGACATAGATGCGATGATCTGGATAGGCCGTCAGCAGACTGGTCAGCGCCGCCATGAACTCGACCGAGCGCTTGCGCTCCGTCAAGCGGTAGTGCCAGGCGCCGGTGCGCAGGTTGACCGCGCCGAAGATGGGGCGCTTGCGGTTCTGGCCCGGCGTCAGTACCCTGGGCTGCTCGCCCCGGCGATGCCAGGTCGCTCGCAAGATCGGCAACAACATCATGTCGCCAGGCGATCAGAATCGCACGTCTTCGGCCAGGATGATGGCCGCAGGATCGGCCAGAATCTCGCTCAGATGCGCCACTTTGGCGTCCTCGGCCGGGTCGCGGCGCTGCGGCAGGATCAGTTTGGGCCGGCCCCACACGAATGTCGCCAGAGGCAAGGCCCGCCGCAGCGTCGAGCGGCTGACGTGGACCCGGAAGCGTTGCCGCAGATGACGCAGCAAGCCTCCGACCGTCCAGCCCACTTCGGGATAGCCGAAGTTGGCTGGGAATTGGCCGGTCTGCGCTTGCACGATCGCGACCAAGTTTGGCTCATTGGGTGGCCGCCCGCTGCGCGGCTCGTCGTAAAGCCCGGCCACGCCGTGTTGCTGATAGCGTTCCAGCCAAGGGTAGACGGCTTGCGCCGAGTAGCCCATCAAGGCGCCGATCTCGGGCACGCTCTTACCCTGGTCACTCAACTACACGAAGTGGGCACGCTCGGAAATGCGTCCGACGGCTTCCCGGGCCAGCCGGCGCAGTTCCTGGCGCTGTTCATCGTTCAACCTGATGCGTATCTCGCTCGGTCGTCCAGTCTTCATACCGCCAGTTTATCGGCTGGCCGACCTTTTTCAAGTGTCTTTTGACCAGTTACTTAGCGCAGATGACTGGCTACCGCCGCAAGCCCACCTAGCTAGGCAACGGGAGCGGTCGAACGAGAATCGCGGCCCGATTGCGTGGAGCCTTCTCCCTCTAAACTTGCTGTTTGGGTTTTTGCTTGGCGTCCGGCCGCATCAATCATCTTCGTCAGTTCGCTAGTATGAAACGATGCTTGGGCCATGCGTGCCAGGATTGCCAAGAAGCAAGCCGCAGCAATTCCTCCGACACCGGCAGTCGCCTGACTCAACGAAAAAAGTCCGACTAAAGCGGCCAGCATTGCCGCAAGGAGCAGGAGGACTTCGAGAACTTGCATAGTGCATTCTCCTTCTGTTAATGAAAGTGAGTTATCCGTATCAATAGATTCGTTCGCCGCCTGCGCCCTGCTGGCGAGCCTAAGTGACCAGCAACGACGCCGGTTTGCTGCCTCGCTTCCTCTGGCTTGCCGCGATAGTGAATCCCCAATGCAGCCATAGCGCCCATCGGCGTTGACGGCGATCATCACTTACTTACATAGGCCAAGCATTGCGCAACGCGGAGGTACTTTTAAAGCGTGCGTTCGGGCGTACCCATCAAAAAGGAACAAGTCGCCGCCACGCAACACAAGCGGCGGAATCGGCGTCCGGTCGCGCATCAGCCCGATCTGTGTCTCAACCCGGCCCAACAACTCCGCCGGGAATTCCTCAGATGCCAGTAACTCCGGCCTCATCGTGATGACGGCGACGGGCACAACCTGGACGGACCACCGCGCTGTCCGCAGGTCCTGGCCCCACTTGTCGAAGTCGTCCGGCTCCCATTCTTTGCTCGCCATCTCGCGCACCCAGGCGGCTATCGCCGCAGAAGGGAGTACCTCGTAGACAACGCCGCATACCTCGACCAACTCGGACATGAGGCACCCATCCCTTGGGTTTCGCTCGTTCAACAATACGCGCCGCCTCCCCATTCTCAACCGTCATGAGACGGTGCTGTGCGCCACGCGATTTTACTCCGTCGTCGCACACCGCCGGGCACCTCACTCAAAGTCGGGGTAGGGAATCTCCGTCTGATATCCGCCGCCAAGCTGCTCGCGCACGAATTCACTCAGGAACGTCCTCAGCGACTTCTGGCTTTTGCGGAAGTCCGCACTGGACATGAGTTCCCACGTCTGTGGTGGGTCGCTGAGTTTTCGCACCAACCGTCCACCATTGTGGCTGCGGCGCAGGAGCCTCAGGATGTGGTCGGTCACGTCGAACAATTCCCGGTGCTTGGACTCATCGATTAGGCTCCACTCTGGGATGAAGCCCCGACAGAAGTCGAGGGTGGTAAACGGCCCGGCATCCCGCAAGATGAGATGCACGAGATGGCGGGCAACAAGCGCAGCAACGTTGGCGGGACAGACACCTTCCAGGCAAACAGGCAGGTAGTGGGTCGGTATGCGGCGAGCCGTCACGCCGGTGGTGAAGAAGTCCTGGGTCAGCTTCTCGCTGAAACCCCCGACGACCAGCCGGAGGTGATGCAAACCCTGCTGGTAGCCGTATTCAAGGAGCGGAAAGGCGAGCCCGATACTGGCGAGATGCTTCTCGAATTCGCCAACGGCCTCATCACGGAGGATGATCACCGTGTCGAACGATTCGGCGGCCAGTGGCGAAACCCCGAACGTCTCCGTGAGGGATGCCCGGTCCACGCGGCTGTAGCGCCCGAGTTGGTCCTCTTTCCTGTCAGACACCCCATCGCTCTGGGTCCATTCAAGCAGCAGGGTGCAGCGCACGATGTCCGAGAGCAGCGTGACGTCTGGCCTGACGGTCCCTCCCCCGGACAACCTCATCTGCCTCTCGAACCGAAAGACGCGGTATCCCAGGACCTGAGAGAAAGCTGTCGAGTATGGGCGCAAGGACAAAGCGTTCTTCGTCAGGGCAACGACGAGATTGGCCATTATATGACTAAAAGAGTTGGTCTGCATTATCCGCCTCGACTCTGAACTGTCGATTGAAGAAGTGCAGCAGGTTGGTGTAGAGACGGACTATGCTATTACCGCAGGCCCCCTCAGGTAGATAGACCGATATCCTGTCGGGGAGGACCTCCATCGATAGTTCGTCGCCGGTGTGCAAATCGACCACTTCGACTTCTGCTGCCGTATCGTCAGATTTCGTGACCAGCCCGAACAGCCGGAAGGGCAGCGAGCCATCAAGTGCCCGCTCACAGAACTGCATGACGGGCAACTCGAACCCCTGGGGCAGGTAGTGGATGGCAAAACCTTCCAGAGTGTTCCCGCCATGGCTCGCTTGAGACCAGCGTAGGGCATAAGACGACTCGATTGAGCGAACCTTCACCTCGTAGTGGTGACGTACGTAGCTCAGGGTCTGGTTATGTGTGGCGAAGTCTGTGCCACGACTGGTGAATTTGCCAGTGAACTTCACATCCTGCAATGCGAACAGTTCAGGGTTAGCGGGGTCGGCATACTCTTTCAGCCGCACCTTCGACAGCACGACCTTGCCTCTCCACTGCTCGTGGTCTTTGAGCAGGCGGTACAGGTCAAGGGTATCCCTGCCGCCCCATAGCTGCATTTTCAGGTAGGTGGCAGTGTCGCTGTGCGGATCGTCAAGGCGGCGAAAGTCGTAATCCAAACCAAAGCCGCGCGGCTCCCCCCGCTGCTGCACCCCTTCCAGAAAATCCGGCCACAGCCACACGAGGTCAAAGTCGGTACGGGCCAATGCCACAGCCTCGAACCAGCGGTCTAGCAGCCGAGCGGTGCTCAGCGAGAAGCCAAGCCAGAAGCGAGGGTTTGTGGCAGTGTCCAAGAAGAGCCTAAGTGGCGATTCCGGGCCATCGAGGTTCAGTTCGAAGAAGCCTGGTTCGTCCTTCGCCCTGACCGACAGGTGAGCACCATCCGGTTTGGGCCACGACAGGACCCGCTGGACGAACTCCGCCGAGTTAGGCGTCCTCTCGGTCAGGCGCAGCCCTGCTGGTATGTCAACCTCGAAGACATAGCTTTTCACCAACAGCGATTCGTATTTCAGTCGCTGATCCTCTCGCAGGCCATGATAGGCAGTCTGCATCTGCGACTGCAGAAGTTCGAATAATTCCAGGCGGCTCTGGATATCTCTCGGTTTGGCCTTGCTCATGGTCATCCCCCTTGCCGGTTATCAGATCGCCATCGATGCCCCGTTGAGACGCAGCCACCCCATGCGCTCTTTGTAGTCGGGCATGACCTTGTCGATCTCGTTCCAGAACGCCTCGGTGTGCTTCGAGTAGCGCAGATGGGCCAGTTCGTGGACGACGATGTAGTCGAGCACCGCCATGGGCGCCATCATGCAGCGCCAGTTGAAGTTGATATTGCGCTTGGCCGAGCATGAGGCCCACCGGTGCTGTAGCTCCATCACCCGCACTTCGTTGGGCTGCACATCCAGTTGCGGCGCGAAGTACCGGGCGCGCTCCCCGATCACAGCGCGCCCTTGCTCTCGGTAGAACGCCTTGAAGGCTTCCAGGGGTGCAGCCTGAGTCCTGGCGTCACGTCGGAGCAGGAAGTAGTCGCCCTTGAGGACCAGCGGCTCGTCCTGATCGTCCACCCACCGAAGCCGGTAGTTGCGGCCCAGGTAGACGAACGTCTCGCCGTTGACGAACTCCCGCTCCACCTGGGCAGCGTTCAGATCGCGCCATTGCGCTAGGTGCTTGTATATCCAGTAGCGCTTGCCCTCGATCAGGTGCTCGACCTCGGCGTCAGTGAGCGCCTCCGGCACGCGCACCGACACGCTGCCGTCCCGCTCGACCAGAATGCTGGCAGTCTTGCGGGGCGCGCGCACCAGCGTGTAATCGATATCCTTGTACGTAGGCATGCTACTCATTGCCACTCAGTAGAAGATCATGCCGGTGCCGCGCCAGGTTGGCGACCTCGACCACCAGCCGCTCCGCGCCCTCGGCAATTGGCTCCACGTCGCTCATCAGGAGGATGTCGGAGAGATCGCCCTTGAGCCGGTTGACCTCGTCCGGCTTCTGCCAGAAGTTGACGATGCCGATGCGCGACCGCAGCAGGGCCAGAATCTGGCGCACCATGCCCCTGGTCGCCTCAGCCCGCTCGGTAGGCACGGCCCCGTCGAAAGCTACCTGGCCGATGAGATCGTAGAAGGGCGCTTCCTGTCGTCCCACGCCGTCGGCCTCTGGCTGGCGTCCCACCTGGGTTTGCTGGCTCAGTTCTTCCAATTCCAGCACCAGTTGGTCCCAATGGTCCTCGTAGTCCTGGATGACCTGCTCCAACTTCTCGGTCAGCCTGGCGTAGAAGGCCGGGTCTTCGTTCAGGTGCACCTTGCAGTGCCAGCGGATGGCATGCTCCATCTCGCTGGCCTTGGCCTTGGCGCTGGCCTGGCTACCGATACGGGACGCGAAGTCGGGGTCGGTCAACTCGATCAAAGGGATGGCCGGGTCGATGCCCAGGCTGATCAGGTGCTCGTTGATCAGCTTGCGCACCTTGGCACCCACCCCGCCCAAAGTGATCGATTCGTCCTGGTAGCGCTGCTTGACCTGGGCCAGGACATAGCCCAGGCGGCGGGCAGGCACGCGGTAGCCGTCGGCGCGCTGGTCCGGCAGCACGATGTTGAGGCTTTGGAAGAAGGCTTTGAGATAGACCTCGAAATCAGCGCGCAGCCGGATGTCGTCCATGGTGTCCAGGATGCGTTCCAGTACCCCATATTCCTGCGCCGGGCCGGTGATGCGCTGGTTGAGAAAGTCCTCGATCTCCAGGATGCGCCTGTCCACGAACAGGTTGAGCAAGCGCCGGTAGCGCTGTTCCAAGCGCGGCAACTCGCTCTCCACATCTTCGAGGGCTTCTTCCATGTCGCGCTGGCTCTCGGCCTCATAGATCGCAAACGCCTGCCGCAGGTGGTTAGTCAGCCCGGCGTAATCCACGATGTAGCCGCAGTCCTTGCCTTTGGCCGTGCGGTTGACGCGGGCGATGGTCTGTAGCAGGTTGTGGTCCTTAACCTTCTTGTCGAGGTACATCACCTGCTCGATGGCCGCATCGAAGCCGGTCAGGAGCATGTCGCAGACGACCAGGAAGGCGATGCCAGTCAGCGGCTCGTCCGGCTTGAAGGCGCGCTTGAAGTTATCGACCGCCTTGTCGTCGTGCGCCTCCCTGCGCGCGAGCGTGATCTCAGCGCGCTCGTTGGTGCCCTGCGAGGACACCACCACGCGCGCCTTGAGAAAAGCGATCTTTGCGATCAGCCCCTCGTCGGGGACCGGCCTGGCTCGCTCCACTTCCAGGCGGGCGGCCAGGGCTTGCTCGATATAGCGCCGGTAGCGCACGGCGGCCAGCTTGGATGTCGCCACCACCTGGGCCTTGAAGCCGTCGGGCAGGATGTTGTCAATGTAGTGATCGACCAGGTCCGCCGCAATGGCTTCGATGCGCCGCTCGGCCTCGAACAGGTCGCCGCTGGTGCCGTACTTCTTCTTGAGGGCCACGACCTCGTCGTCGCTGAGCGGGCGGCACAAGTCCTCGAACTTGCGCTCGAAGCCAGCCTTGTCCGTGACCTCCGTGTGCGCCGTCTTGCCGATGTAGAGGATACGAACGGTCGCGTTGTCGCGCACCGAGTCGTGGAGCGTATAGGTGTCGATGTAACCGCCAAAGCGCTGGCGCGTCAGCAGTCCCCGCTTGGCGTATTGCTCGGCTACCAGGGGCGTGCCGGTGAAGGCCAGGCGGGTGGCGTTGGGGAAGGCGTCGAACAGGTTCTCGCTCAGCATGCCTCCCTGCGTCCGGTGGGCCTCATCGATCATCAGCAGCACGCGCTCCGAGGGGTTGATCTCGCCAAAAGGATTGTGTACCGGCACCCGGTAGACGACGTTGCTCAGGTAGTCTGGCCCCTCGTCCTCGAAGTCCTGGAACTTGTGAATCATCACCATGTTCAGGTTCGAGGCCGGTGACGCCAGTTCCCCGATCTGGTCGGCGCGTTCCATCACCGACAGCGGCTCCCCGGCCAGGGTCGCAGTATCGCTGAGTTGATCTTCCAGGTCTGTGCGGTCGTTGACCATGATGACCTTATAGTCGCGCAGATCAGCGCACTGGCGCAGCTTGCGCACGGTGAACACCATCGTCAACGACTTCCCCGACCCCTGCGTGTGCCAGATCACGCCGGAGCGCTCGCGCGCCGTAGCCTTGGTGCGCAGGCGGTCGATGATCTTCCACACCGCCCGGTACTGCTGGTAGCGTGCCACGACCTTGACGCGCCGGTCGCCCGCCTGTTGAAACAGCACGAAGTTGCGGACCAGGTCCAGTAGTGTCTCCGGCGGCAGCATGCCCTGGATGAGCACTTCCTGCTCGCGCTCGGCGCTCAAGGGCGGCGAGTAAGTTCGATACCTGGACGGGTAGATGTCGCGCCAGGGAAAGAGATATTCCTCGGTGGCGGTGATCGTCCCGAACCGGGCGTCGGAGCCGCAGGTAAGGATGTTGAACTGGTTGAAATGGAAAAGGCGCGGCTCCCCCTCGCTCAAGCCCGCCAGGTGCGTCTCCTCGCGCTGGTCGCTGTAGCGCTGGATTTGCAGGTACGCCTCATACATCGGGTTGGCGGTGAATTCAGTGGCATCCTTGCACTCGATCACGACCATCGGGATGCCGTTGACGAACAGCACGATGTCGGGGATGATGAAGTCCTTGACGCGTCCCGGCGTGTTGATGCGGAACTGGTTGATGGCGTGGAACTGGTTGCGATCAGGGTACTGGAAGTCGATCAGCCGCACCGTGGGATAGGCTTCGCCGCTAACCTCGTTGCGGTCTACCGTGTGCTTGTAGAGCGTCTCCTGGAAGCGCTGGTTGGCCTCGATCAGGCTGCCGGGCAGCGTGGTCAGTTCGTCGTACAGGGCCGCAAGCTGCTTTTCGGTTAGCCAGGCGAGCCGTCTGGTAAGGTGTTGATGGCGGCGACGCTGGCGCGAAAGACCTGGGGCAGCACAAGCTGGCGGAAGTCGGCGCGCAGGCTGCGCGCCGGGTCGGTGGGCACGCTCGCGCCGCCCTCGGTCTGGTCTATCACCTGCCAGCCCAATGCCCGCAATTGGTCGAGGAAGCGCTTCTCGACAAAGGTGTATTCAGACATCATCGTCCCCCTAAGGCTCGCCATCGGGTTTGACACGCACGCGGCCAGTAAGCAGATCGTGCATAAGGCCCTCTTGAGCACGTCGAGTTTGCGGAGGTAGGCGGCCTCGCTAAGGACGCGGGCATCAAACGCATCACATATCCCCACCAGACGTCGCTGCTCAGCCAAAGTTGGAATGCCTATTAGGCATGAGCGGACATCGTCCTGATTGATGCTTACTTGAGCAATTGCGCTTTTCGCCTTACCACGAAACTGGCGGAGCACATTGCGTGCGTTAGTAGACGGATGGCATACGCGGCAGCATCATGGTCCATGTACCCTAAAGCGCATGATGTTGGACTCGAATACTGTCGGCTCATCGAGTTCCGGCACGATGGCGCTCTTGCCTACGAAGTCGTAGCTGTTCACCCTGTTTACCAAGATATCATCGAAGGCGAGCAGTAATGCTTGATCTCATGTTCCGACAGACGCACCCGACGAAATTGCTGTGGGTTTCCCAAGGCGCCCTCATAGAAGCCATCAATGCGGACGATTCTCACTCCATCCGTGCCGTAATCGGACGCCGGTTTGTAAATGCCATTTTGCGGTCCGTAAATGATCGCGGAGCCGAGTTGCTGACAATTCCAAGAGCCTGGAATCCATCCCAACGAGGACTGCTGGTACAGTTCCGGCGCTTCCTCACACCCTGGCCGTATCTCCCCGTTCTCGTCCACCCCGGTCAGCAGGTCGTGCATCAGCCCCTGCTTGATGGCCTGGTACTTCGCAATCAGCGCCTCGGTGCGCTCGATAATGGCGTCAATGGTGCTGAGACCGACGCTATGGCACGCTGTTCCTCATAGGGCGGCCTTGGTAGCAATAGCCGCTTCACATCGCTCGAATTGATTGCAGGATAGTTGGAGCCAACGACATAGCGGCTAACTGCTGGCAATATCGTCGGATAGGATTGAGTGCAGAATGAACCTGGCATCGGTCCTATCTCTCGCCGTTAGCACGGCAAAACCAGTCGAAGCCACATGGACCGTCCGGCTGATCGAAATAGGCGAACGCCTTGAGGTTCGGGCGAACAGTAGACATCAATATGTCGCCACGACGTACGATTCTCCGTGCCCGACTTGGCGCGTCTCTGTACGTGATCTCGCCTGGGGGGAGCCGCAGCCTTCCAGCAGATGCAGCGGTAATGTCGATGTATTGGAAGGAATAGCCCGGCAGAGTGCCCGCACTGAGGCTCTCCCTATCAATGAATGCCATGTCCTCAAGCCGTGAAGTGGACCATCCCGCTGGCAGCATCTCGTCAACCATATCCCATCCCTGCTAAGAAAGCCTCAAGCTGCGTGGCTGCCGGTTCCGTTGCTGTAGGATGTCGTTCGCCGTTACTGAGTACTTGTCCCACAGATTCTCGACCGCCGCCACCAGGCCCCGCCCGTAGCGCCGCAGGTAGTCGTCGTACCACTCGCTCAAGGTGCCTTTCAGCCGCGCCAGGATGAGCGCCTTGGCTTCGTCCGCGCTGATCTTGGCGCGCGCATGCGCCACCAGTTCTTCCTTCTTGGCCTCCACTGCCTTGAGGTTCTGGCGCACCTGCCTTAGCTCATCTTCCAGCGCCTTGTGCCGCGCCAGGCGTTCCTCGCGCGCTGCCAGGTCCGCCTTCAACTGGTTGCCCCGCTCGCGCAGCCGTCGAAGCTGCCCGGCCTGCTCCGACTCTACATTGGCTGCCTCGACGAGGACCAGGATGCCGCCACGGCGTCGAAGTTCTGTCGCCCACGTTCAGACCCTCCTTGAAGTAGCCTTTGGCGTGTGCCGGCCCCAGGAGCTTAGCGTGCCTGGCGGCGTCGTACAGCAGATCGACCCCGCCCTTGACCTGATTGAGGACCTCGCTGAGATCGCCCGCAGGTGTTTGATCTCGTCACGCAAGGCGGCAGCCTCAGCGGACGGCAGCACTCCACCGGTGTCTGCACCGGCGTCCTCGTCCCCCGCATCCGTCCGCCCTCGCCGTCATCCTCGGCGTCCGCCGCCGCGAACAACGCCTCCAATTCGGCCAGCCTGGCCTCATCCTTGGCGACCTGCTCCAACAGATCGGGGAACTGGCTGGCGATGATCTCGTCATCGGGTATCAGTTCGGCATTCCAACCGCTGGCGGCGATGGACTTGAAGTCGGCTTCCAGCGCCTGCATGTAGTTGGCAAAGACGCCGCGCACTTCATGGACGCTCAGCATGCCCTGGGGCGTCAGGGCGCCTGCGATGGTGCCAAGAAAGCGGCGCCGCAAGTCGAATACGTTCTTCGTGTCCGGCAACGCCTCGATAGCACTGACGCTCATGTCCCACCAGCCCCTCAGGGCTGCGTGGAAATCGCCATGTTTAGCCTTCACGCCAGGCGCTGCCTCAATCAGCCCCTTGATGGCTTCCTTGCGCCCGATGGCCGTGGGAAAGTCAAGGTAGCCCTTGGCGTCGCCGGGACGCACGTCGCCGGTGGCTTTCCCGTTGCCGGCGGGGCGCGGCACGAGCAGCATCTCCCGCAGCCCAGCGTAGTTCTTGAAGTACGGCGCCAGCGCATCGACCTCGCTGGCAGGAACCCCACCGTGCAGGTGGGCCCGCACGTCGTGCGGCTCGGGGGCGGGCTGTTGTCCACGTAGCGGCGGATGTTCAGGTTGAAGTCCTCGGCCTCCAGTTCCGTGTAGGGCACGAGGCGGCTGTACTTCTCGACCTCAAGCCTGTTGCGGTAGACATGCGTGATCTTCTCGATGTCCTCGGGCCGGAGGTTGTTCTGGTTCTTGCCCTCCCTGAATTCCCGGTCGGCGTTGATGAAGAGCACCCCGTCGCGTGCCGCGGCTCCTGTCTTGTTGAGACCAGGACGCAGGCCGGGATGCCGGTGCCGTAGAACAGGCCCGGCGGCAGGCTGATGATGGCCTCGAGGATGCCGTCCTCGATGAAGCGCTTGCGGCACGTCCTTTTCTTCGCCGCCCCGGAACAGCACGCCGTGCGGCATGACCGCGGCCAGCTTGCCGTCGGCCTTGAGCGTGGCGACCATGTGCTGGACGAACATGAGGTCGGCCTTCTTGCCCGTCTCCGGCATGAAGACGTGGAAGCGCTCCGTGAACTTCATGCCGTTCGTGCTGTAGTTCTGCGAGAAGGGCGGATTGGCGAGGACCCGGTCGAACGTACGGAGCTCGCCGTTGGCATCGAGGTGCTGCGGGTCCTTCAGCGTGTCGCCCTGGCGGATGTCGGACGAGTTGATGCCGTGCAGGATCATGTTCATCTTGCAGATGGCCCAGGTGGTGCCGTTGACTCCTGGCCGGCGAGGGCGAGGTTGCGCGGGTTGCCGCCGGTCTCCTCGACGTACTGCTTGGACTGGATCAGCATGCCGCCGGAGCCGACGGTGGGGTCGTAGATCGCCATGCCCTCCTGCGGCTCGATGATCTGCACCAGCAGCGCGGACGACCTCGGCGGGCGTGTAGAACTCGCCGCCTTTCTTCCCGGCGCTGTCGGCGAAGTACTTGATCAGGTACTCGTAGGCCGCACCGAGGAGGTCGGGGAACTCGAAGTCTGTCGTTGTCGAGCGGGATTTCGTCGAAGTGCTGGATGAACTCGACCAGCGTCTCGTCCTGATCGTCCGCTGGCCGACCTTGCGGTTGAAGTTGATGCCTTGAGAGCACCCCGTCGAGCGTGTCCGGGTTGGCATCCTCGACGGCTGGCAGCGCCTTGTTCAGCCCGGAGCCCACGATCTTCATGGAGGTGCCGGACCTGGTCCCAGCGCGCCTCCGTCGGGACGAAGAAGTCGTACTTGTCCGGGTTCTCTAGCTGCTTGTCGATCAGATCGGGGCGCATTCCCCTGGACGTCAGGTCGTCGCGTACCGCCCGTTGGTCGTGCATCGAACTGGTCGTTCAGGCGCTTCAGGAAGAGCATGCCGAAGATGTACTCCTTGAACTCCGAGGCATCCATGTTGCCGCGGAGGATGTCGCAAGCAGCGAACAGCAGCCGTTCGAGACGGGGGAGGGTGAGTTTCTTGGCGGTCGCAGCCGCGGCCCTGTTCATGTTCATGCCTGGCTCTTGGTCCCTTCCTGAGCGTCGTCGGTCAATTCGATCAGATCGTAGGAGGCGCGGCTCACGCCGATATCATTCTCAACCAGCAGGGCAACCAGTTGCTGGCCGTTCATGAGGCCAACCGGTACGGCATTAGCGCGCGCCGCTTCCTCGCGTGCACCCTTGCTGAAATCGCTGGTGGTGATGATCAACCCCTGCTCGTGCGTGCCCAGGCTCCCGCGCACCTGCTGAACGACCTGCGACTGGACGTTCTTCTTCCAGCGCTTCACCTGCACCGCCATGCGGGTACGGATCACGTCACCCACGACCAGCGTACCTCGCACGTCAATCCCGTCGTCCCCGCTGTAAGGCGTCCGTTCCACGTCCTCGAATCCCAACGCCACCAATAGCTGGCCGATCAGGGCCTCGAAGTCGGAAGGCGACATCGTACGCAGCCGAGCATGGAGCTTCTTGCGCACTTCGTCGTTGTGCTGCTCGATCTGGTAGGCCAGGTCGCCGTCTGTGAGCCACTTCGCAAGGCTAATCTGTCCCCCGGCCTGCATCGAGAAGCGGGGCGGGTCGCCCCGGCGAATCCTGCGTTTGGTCTCGGTGAGCACCTGGGCGTAGAGTGTGGCCTCCGGCGTCTGCCCCTTGGTCTGTACTAGCTCCAATTCAAGGATTTTCTGCGTGACGGCGCGGTAGTGCATGGGCTTCTTGTGCGCGAACCGCTCAAGCACGACCTCGGCAGCATCGGTGAACGAGAGCTTTGGGGACGCCTCAGCCTGTGCCCATGGCATCTGTGGTTGGATTGCTGCGACCGGTTTAAGATCAGGCGTCACCTGCGAAGGAGCCGTCGTCGTCCGCGCCCGCAGCCCGTAGATACCCGGCCCGCACCGCTCAAAACGGGTGGTGTCCGCATGGTGCTTGACGTCCGTGGAAAGGCCAGCGCTGATCGTGGCAACGGGCGTCTTGCCGTCGGTTTGCCAAAGCCTCAGTTCTAAGATGCGCCGGGTGATCTCGCGATTGTGCAGCGGCTCGCCCGCGGCGGCCAGCACCTTTTCTGCTGCGTCCAGCGAATCCATCGTCGTCTCCCGAAACGCAGCCCGCTATGGGGTGGTTTCGATTGTGGTTACAGGAGGATGAAAAGGCAACACCAATAGAACAGGCCGCCCGCGCCAGAGGTTGCGCGGACGGCCTTGCATGCTACGGTAGCCACGCCAGAGCTTCGTCAGCGGTGATCTGGCCGCACGCCCCGATTGTACCAGCGCGGGGCTTTCTGAGTGCGCAGTTTAGCACAGCCTGCCGGGGTTCACAATGTGCGCGAATGCGGGGATAAGGCAAGTTGGCAGAGCGGCGTGGCGTGAGAGCGAGTTACAGCCGGGATCCGATCGGCATGCCCCATCGGAGCCGAGCATGGGATGGGAGGAGACGTGATATGGGACGGGCCGGTTACTGACGTGTTCGCTCACACCCGGTATCCTTACCGACGGTGGGTATCCTCCGGCCCGATCCAGGCTGATCGACGAGAGTGGAGAGCCGGACTCGCAACAAGCTCGATGGTGCATGTGAGCGCACCTGGCAGCATCAGCACTCACATCTCGAAATGGGCAGAAGGGAGACAAGGAGATGAAAGCGATCCGCATCCATGGGCGTGGCGGTCCGGATCACCTGGTCTACGAAGAGGCGCCACAACCGCATCCGGGTCCGGGAGACGTGCTGGTGCGTGTCTACGCGACGGCGCTGATCGCCAACGAGTTGAGATGGGACGTGACCTATCAGACGGCAGCGGGAAGCCCGCGTGCTCTGCCGATTCCCGGACGCGACCTCTCAGGGGTGGTAGAGGAGGTCGGTTCTGGAGTCACGACGCTCGCCAAAGGCTCAGAGGTCTACGCGATGCTCGGGTATGGCCGCGACGGCGCCGAGGCGGAGTACACGATTGCCCAGCCCAACGAGCTGGCGCCTAAACCGGGCAGGCTCGACCATGTGCAGGCCGCCGCCGTCCCGCTCTCGGCGTTGACGGCCTGGCAGGCCCTCTTTGGCCAAGCGCACCTCACTGCGGGGCAAACCGTGCTGATCCACGGAGGCGCTGGAGGCGTTGGAGTCTTTGCCGTCCAACTTGCTCATTGGGTCGGGGCACGGGTCGTCGCGACGGCCTCGGCGCGCAATGGCGACTTCCTGCGCGAGTTGGGCGCCGACGAGATCATCGACTACACCACGACGCGCTTCGAGGAGGTGGTCCATGCCGTCGATCTGGTCTTCGATACGGTTGGCGGCGAGACCCTGGAGCGCTCCTGGCAGGTGATCAAGCCCGCAGGAATGCTTGTCTCCATCGTCAGTCCCCGCCCTCCCCAGGCCGCAGCAAACGGACATGACGTGCGCTTTTCCTATTTCGTGGTCGAACCCAACCGCGATGAGCTAATCCGAATCACGGCACTGATTGATGGGGGACAACTCCGGCCCATCGTCGACACGGTGTTCTCCCTCATCCAGGCGCGCCAGGCTTACGAGCAAGCAGGAAGAGGACACACGCGGGGCAAGATTGTGCTGCGGGTAATGGATTCATGATCCCTGTTCAAAGGTGAAGCGGTATTCCTGGGTGGGTGAGCTCGCATGCCCTCGCACTGCCTGTCCCCGCACTCTCCCCTTAACCGACCTGTATTGTGTCCGCGTACCATACGTCAGTTTGTGGTACACAAAACCGAACATGTGTGCTATAATGGAGTTGGCTGGAGGGAGTGCTCCCTCCTGGCTGCTGTCTTTCGCAACCAGGGCCAATAGCCGCAGCGGCGTAGAGAGGAGGAGGCGGTGGGAGAACGTGAGCAGGAGTTGGTGACGAGGACGAGGTTGGCGTCCGGGCCCCAAGCGGGGCAGGCGGCCACGCAGGCCGCCGCTCAGGCAGAGACCTCCCCGGCGGGCTCGGGGCCGGCCGGCAGGTTGGCGGCGGGGCTCGAAGGCGGGCAGGCGGCCACGCAGGCGGCCGCCCAGGCAGAGACCTCCCCGGCGGGCTCGGGGCCGGCCGGCAGGTTGGCGGCGGGGCATTTGGAGGCCCTCCGGCGCGGCTCCGGCATCTCGGACGGGGTGATCGAGGCCCGGGGGTACCGCACGGTTACCAGCGGACGGGAGCTGGCCGCCCTGGGCTTCAGCCGCGAGCAGTGCCGCACGCCGGGCCTGCTGCTGCCGCTGCACACGACCGACGGCAGCCCCGGCCCGGCCGTCTACCGGCCGGACAGCGCCCGGGTCTACGAGGACAAACGCGCGGGCCGGCTGCCCGACGGGACCTACCGGCAGCGGGTGATCAAGTACGAGCTGCCCAAGGGGGCGGGCGTGCGGGTCGACTGCCCACCGACCTGCCGTGGGGGGCTGAAGGATCCCAAGGTGACGCTCTGGGTGACGGAGGGCCAGAAGAAGGCGGACGCCCTGGCCAGCCGCGGCCTGTGCGCGATCGCGCTCTTGGGGGTCTGGAACTTCAAGGGGCGCAACGCGCTGGGCGGGACCACCCTGCTGGCCGACTTCGACAGCATCGCCTGGCGCGACCGTGAGGTGCGGGTGGTCTTCGACGGCGACGTGGGCAGCAAGGCGGAGGTGCAGCAGGCGCAGGAGAGGCTGGCCGAGCACCTGCGGCGCAAGGGCGCGCGCGTCGCGGCGGCCTATCTGCCGCCGGGCGCGGACGGGGCGAAGGTGGGGGTTGACGACTGGCTCGCGGCGGGGCACACGGCGGAGGAGCTGGGCGCCCTGGTGCAGGCCCCGCGGCCGGCCCCCAAGGCGGCCCTGCCGCTGGTGGAGCTGCTCGATCAGGCGCCGCCGCGGCTCGACCGGCCGCTGCGCCTGATCGACCGGGAGGGCGAGGCGCGCGCCTTTGCCGCCACCTGGCTGCACGTGCGGGTCACCCGCCGCGAGTCGCTCGACCGGCGCGGGCAGTTGGTGCGCCACGATCCGCCGCTCGTGACCACCGAACAGCGGCTGTTCGTGGTGGCCGGCGCCGGGCGGAGCAGCCGCTCAGAGGCGGGCGGCCCGCGCGGAGCGGGCGGCCCGCGGAGCGGGCGGCGCGGGCGGAGCGGGCGGCGCGGGCGGAGCGGGCGGCGCGGGCGGCGAGGGTGCCGACGACGGCCCACGGGGCGGCAGCGCGGAGGGCGGCGGCAGGCCTGGCAGGGCCGGAGAGATCTACGGCGAGGGCGGCGATGCGCCGCTGACCGAGCTCGGCTGCGAGGTGCACCTGCCCGACGCGCCGCCGGCCGAGGCCTGCTGGTCGGCCGCCGGGGTCAAGGCCTACCGCGCCGGGTACCGGCCGGACCCGCCGGCACTCTTCGAGCGGCTGGTCGACATCCCGGACCGCTTCATCGACTTCAACCGCAGCCTGGCGGACCAACGCACGATGGCCGAGATGGTGGGCTGCTACGTGCTCGCGACCTGGTTCCTGGACGCGTTCACGGTGATCGGCTTCCTGTGGCCGAACGGGGACCGCGGCTCGGGTAAGACGCAGCTGATCGCGGTGATCGCCCGCCTGGCGTACCTGGGCCAGGTCATCACCGCGGGCGGCAGCTTCCCGAGCCTGCGCGACCTGGCGGATTACGGGGCGACGCTGGCCTTCGACGACGCGGAGAACCTCAGCGACGCGCGCCGCACCGACCCCGACAAGCGGACGCTGCTGCTGGCCGGCAACCGGCGCGGCAGCGCGGTGCCGCTCAAGGAGCTCGGCCCGGACCAGAAGTGGCGGCTGCGTTACGTCAACACCTTCTGCCCGCGCCTCTTCAGCGCCACCAAGATCCCCGACCCCATCCTTGCCAGCCGGACGATCGTGGTGCCGCTGATCCGGACGCCCGACCGCTACCGGGCGAACGTCGACCCGGAGGACCAAGCGGCCTGGCCGCACCCGCGGCGCGAGCTGGTCGACGACTGCTGGGCGCTCGCGGCGACGCACCTGCCCGAGCTGCGGGCCTACGAGGCCCAGGTCAACGCGCGCGCCCGCCTGACCGGGCGGGCCCTCGAGCCCTGGCGGGCCCTGCTGGCGGTGGCGGCCTGGCTCGACGACCAGGATAGGATGGGGCGGCTGCGGAGGGGAGAGGCCGGGCCAGGCTCACCGCAGAGGACGCAGAGCGGATGGGAGCCGGCTGAGGCCAGGGATGGGAGAGAGGCGGAGGGTGCGGCGAAGGGGATGGGGCTGTTCGAGCGCATGGAGGAGTTGAGCTGGGCCTACCAGGCCGAGCGGGTCGACCTGGAGACCGGCGACCTGATGTCGTCGACGATCGAGGCCCTGGGCGAGTGTGCCGTTAGGGCCATCAATGCCGTTAGGGCCGTTTGACTCTGGCCGGTGGAACGAGAATGACGCGGCACATCCACTATCAGAGGGGCAGAACGGGGAGGGGGAGAAGGCGGCAAGCTTCGTGGTGTCGACGGCGGAGGTGCTGCAAGCGATCGTCAGCCTGGCCAGGGAAGAGGGGTTCGATTCAGAGCGCGTTTCGGTACGCAAGGTAGGACGGATCCTCTCGCAGATGCGGCTGAGCCGCGAGCCCCGGCCTGGCGGGAAGGGCAGCCACCGCTGGCGCGTGCCCTACGCCGACCTGGAGCGCTGGCGGGCAGCCTACGCGCTCGGCGCGCAGGGGGATACCCACCCGGATTAACGGCCCTAACGGCCCCAACGGCCCTAACGGCCCAGCCGGCAAGATCCTCCGGCCGGCCCGGCCTGACGACGGCGGGAGGATGGCGGGAGGCGTTTCACAAAAGGAGGGGGAAGAGAATGTCGAAGTGCACGATTTGCGGCCACGCGCAACGGGAAGAGATCGACCGAGCCCTCGTGCGGGGCGAGTCGCTGCGGGTGTTGGCGAAGTGCTATGGGACGTCACACGCGGCGCTGTTCCGCCACAAGCGGGACCACATCCCGGCCGAGCTGGCACGCGTGGTCGAGGCAGGCACGCTGGCCCGCGCGACGGCGCTGGCCGGCGAGGTCGAGCGCCTGGCGCTGGCCGACGATGGGCGCGCGCTGGCCGTGATGGCGGAGTTGGAGTCGATGCTCCGGCGGGTCAAGAAGCTCTTCGACGCCTGCGACGACTGGCTGACCGACCCGGACGACCCGCAGCGCTATGACCTGGGCCCACGCGCCGAAGAGCTGCTCGTGCACTACTGGGCGGCCGGGGAACAGGGGCGGCGCGTGCGGGCCAAGGCGCCGCTGGCGGAGCTGCTCGGGCGGGCGGCCGGCAGGGGCGGCGAGGCGGGCGCCCCAGCGGCCGGCGAGGCGGGCGGCCGGGCCGGGGGCGGGTCGGGGGAGATCGTGGTCGAGGGGCTGGAGCTGCGCAGCGCGGACCCGCGCGAGCTGATCCTCAAGACGGCCAAGCGGCTCGAGGCGGCGCTGCAGCTCGTGGCCCGGCTGCTGGGCCAGCTGCCGGGGCGGTCGGAGCAATGCGGCCCAACCGTGAACGTGCTGGTGGCCTCGCCCGAGTGGCTCACCACCCGGGCGGCCATCCTGGCCGCCCTGGAGCCGTACCCGGAGGCGCGCGCCGCGGTGGCGGAGGCGCTGCGGCAGCTGGCGCGGGCAGCCTGAAGGGAGGGGGAGCAGACATGGAGGAATTGGCGGGGGACCTGGAGATGGGCCTGGATGCGGTGCACTTCGCCCGGCAGATCGGCTTTGCCCCCGATCCCTGGCAGGCGGGGGTGCTGCGCTGGCGCGGCAAGCGGCTGGTGCTCAACTGTGGGCGGCAGACCGGCAAGAGCACCACCGCGGCCGCGCTGGCGCTCCACCGGGCGGTCTACTACCCGGGCAGCCTGATCCTGCTCGTCTCGCCGTCGCAGCGCCAGTCGACGGAGTTGTTCCGCAAGGTGGGCGAGCTGCTCGGCCGGGGACCGGCCCCCGCCAGGCCGGAGCTGGCCGAGGACAACCGGCTCTCCTGCGTGCTGGCCAACCGCAGCCGCATCGTCAGCCTGCCGTCGAGCGAGGCGACCATCCGCGGCTTCTCGGGGGCCAGCCTGATCGTCGAGGACGAGGCCAGCCGCGTGCCGGACGACCTCTACCGGGCGCTCCGGCCGATGCTCGCCACCTCGGCCGGGCGGCTGGTGCTCATGTCGACGCCCTACGGCAAGCGGGGGCACTTCTGGGACGTCTGGAACGAGGGCGGCCCGGAGTGGGAGCGGGTGAAGGTGCCGGCCACCGACTGCCCGCGCATCGGCGCAGAGTTCCTGGCCGAGGAGCGGCGCAGCCTGGGCGCCTGGTGGTTCGGCCAGGAGTACCTGTGCGAGTTCATCGACGCCGCCTCATCCGCCTTCACCTGGGAGATGGTGCAGGCAGCGCAGAAGGAGCAGATCGAGTCATGGGACCTTTAGAAGAGATGGAACCGCTTTCGCTCGGGGTGCAGGTCGGGGTGGACATCGGCCAGAAGCTGGACCCCACCGCGCTGGTGGTCGTCGAGCTGCAGCGCCGCGGCGGCCGCCGGGAGCAGGCGCCGACCCGTGGATCGGCTGCGCCAGCGCAGGACGCCCGCCTGCCGCTGGGCGGGGAGACGCACTTCGTGGCCCGGGCAGTCCAGAGGCTGCCCCTCGGCACCACCTACCCGCACGTCGCGCGGCGCCTGGCCGAGCTGGACCGCCGGCTGCGGGAGCTCGGCCACCCTCCCCAGTTCTGGGTGGACGCCACCGGGGTCGGCCAGCCGGTGGTGGACCTGCTGAGCGCGGCCGGGATCGACCTGACGCCCGTCTACCTCACCGGCTCGGACCAGGCGACCAAGGGCGAGCACGGCGAGCTCCGCCTCGGCAAGGCCGTCCTCGTCAGCCGCATGCAGGTGCTGCTGCAGAGCGAGCTCGTGCACCTGCCGGCCACGCCCGAAGCCGCCATCCTCGCCCAGGAGCTGCTCAATTACGAGATCAAGGTCAACGACAACGCCTCGGCGCAGTTCGGGGCCTTCAAGGTCGGCAGCCACGACGACCTGGCCACCGCCCTCGGGCTGGCCTGCTGGGAGGAGGTGGGCTGGGGGCGCTCGGCGATCATCCCGCCCGTGGACGTGATCGAGGAACTCGATCGCCAGCGGTGGTGGTGACATGCTGATCCCCCTGCCCGCCATTCGCCTCGACGGCGGCACGCAGCCGCGTGCGGAAATTTCGAGCGCCCTGGTCGAGGAGTACGCCGCCGCCCTGCGCGAAGGCGCCGCTTTCCCGGCCGTCATCCTCTTCTTTGACGGCACCGGCTATTGGCTGGCCGATGGCTTCCATCGCTACCATGCCCATGCCTACCTTGGGCGCCGCCAGATAGAGGCCGACGTCAGGCAGGGCGACCTGCGCGCAGCGCAGCTCTACTCCTTCGGGGCCAACGCTCAGCACGGCGCGCGCCGCAGCAATGCCGACAAGCGGCGCACGGTGCTCGCCATGCTCGCCGACCGGGAGTGGTCGTCGTGGTCCAACGTGCAGATCGCCCGGCACTGCGCCGTCGACGAGAAGACCGTCCGGCTCCTGCGGCCCGTCACTTCGGATATCCGAAGCGAAGAGACGGAAAGGACCTATCTCACCAGGCACGGCCGCGTCGCCGCGCATGAAAACCGCCAACATCGGCCGGCCGGCCCCGGCGGAGGAGGGCGGCGGCCCGTCGCGCGCCGGGGGGGTGCCCGAGCGGCCGCCGGGGGCCGGGGGCGACATCCCCTTCTGGCAGGCCGGCGCGGCCAGGATCTACCAGGCCGACGCGCGCCGCCTGGGCGAGTGCCTGGCCAGCCCCGTCCACGTCGTCGTCACCTCCCCGCCCTACAACGTGGGCCTCGACTACGACCTTCATCACGACGACCTGGCGCCCGAAGCTTACCGGGAGCTCCTGGCCGCCGTCTTTGCCGCCTGTTGGCGGGTGATGCTGCCCGGGGCGCGCATCTGCCTGGTCGTCCCGCTGGGGGTGGGCCGGCGCCCGTGGCAGCCGCTCGCCCCGCTGCTGATGGACGTCTTGCGGCAGACCGGCTTCGAGCTGCGCGGCGTGATCGTCTGGGACAAGGGCTCCAGCGGCAACCGCACCACCTGGGGCAGCTGGCGCTTGCCCACCGACCCCAGCTTCCGCGATACGACCGAGCTCATCGTCGTGGCGGGCAAGGGACGCGGGGTCGCCCTCCCCGTGCCGGATGCCGTCTTGGAGCGGGGGGAGCATGGCCGGGTCGCGCCCTGGTTGCCCGCCGATTACTTCATGGCCCTCGCCCAAGACCACTGGCGCATCGCCCCCGAATCGGCCCAGGCAGCCGGCCACCCGGCGCCGTTCCCCGTCGACCTCGTCACCCGCCTGCTGCACTTCTATGCCTATCCCGGCGCCCACGTCCTCGACCCGTTCGCCGGCTCCGGCACCACCGGCCTCGCCGCCCTGCGTTTCGGCTGTTCGGCCAGCCTGTTCGAGATCTCGGCCGCCTACTGCCGGCTGGCAGCAGACAGGCTGCAGGGGGAGATCAGCGCGGGACGCGGCGCCTCCTCCGGGTCAGGCGGCCCGCCGCCCGGCTAGGGGAGCGGCTGCGGCGTGCGGGCCGCAGCCGGCGTTGGGCCGCTTTTCAACCGCTACCCTCCGGGTTGCCAGTCACTAACCGGCGTGAGCCGTATCTGTTTCCCGAGGCCGTAGGCAGTCGCCAGATCGCCGTCGCTTTCCACGAGCACCCGCCCGATGACGAGCACCGCATTGTTCGGCGAAGAAATCTGTGTCACCCCCGGCGGCACGGCTCCTCGCCAGCCCGGGCCGCTGATGAGGTAGTCGCCGGCGTTCGTGCCCGTGGCGCGAGTGCCGACGTAGGCAAAATCGGTGCCGTCGGACGGGTCGGTCAACTGCACGCTGTAGTAAAGATCTGGCATGTCCGGAACGTGCAGGACTTGCGCTCCTTTTGAGAGATCGAGCCAGCCGGCCGTAAGGAGCGTGTCGCGGTTCACGCCGGTAGTCACCAATCTTGAGGCCGAGGCGGGCGGGTGGAGGGGATCTGCGAAAAGCGCTTGGGGCTCCGTGTAGAGCGTATTGACCGGGATGGGGCCGCCGCCGAACCCTTTAGCGACGATCGCTTTCTCGAACGCGTTGCTGTAGATGAGCCGCGGATAGAAGTATATATAGAGGACGGCGCCGGCGGCCCAGACGATGACGGCCGACAGGAGGAACGTAAACAGCAAGGGATGCCTGACCGGCCAGGAGCGACCGGCCGCGCCGGAAACGGCCGGCGACGACGGCTTCTCGTTGCGATCCTTCGCAGCCATCATTGCACCTCCCGGACCGGGGGCACCGTATACTTGCCGTCGAGGATCACCGCACCGGGCAGATACACGCGCAGCCAGAGTATGAAATTGCCTGCCGGCGCGGGCAGCCAGTTTGATTCCTTGCCTGCCGGAGCGCTGTTCTGAAGGTAAATGTCGACGGAGCCATCGGCATTCGGCACCAGACCGGAGCGATTGCCGACACTGTAGCGGTTGATCGGGTTGGGCACAAACTGATTGCGCGCATCGCCCATAGTCAGCGACCAGAATGCATTGTTGGGCGGAAGACCGCCCGGCGGGAACTGCAAGATGTAGTCGTGTTGGCCGGAGAGTGTCTGGCCGGCGCCGTCTTTGCCCGTCGTCCAGTACACCGCCTCCTGCGGCACATTTACGGCAGGAAGTGTCTGGGCGCACGCGGCCTGCAGCAACCTGCCATCGCTGGGCACGCCACATCCCAAAATCGTACGCCAGCCGTTGACCGTCGTGACCTCGGCGCTTAGGAGAATTTGGGCCGTGACGACCGCCAGGATCGCCCCGACAATGATTCCCAGGATCAGGCCCAGGCTGATTCTTCCGACCATACGCTCATGCCTCCCAAAGCGAGGTTGATGGCACCGTACTAGCCCCGCCGCGCCCTCGATCTCCGTTACCGGGCATACAAGATGGCCGGTTCGCGCCAATCCTTCCTACGACAATTTGATCTCCGCCAGCCATTTCACCCAATCGCTCCCCGGCCTTCGCGGAAAGACGGCGCGCAAGGGGAAGCCGTGCGAGGCCGGTAGCGGCTCGCCTTCCCACTCGTAGGCCAGGAAGTTCTGCTGTGCCTGCGCCTCCGGCAGTGAGACGTAAGTCGTATGGCCGTCAAGACCGGTCAACGTTGCGAGCGCCGCAGCGCGCTGTGCTCCTGCCAGCGCAATGACGCTCGCCAGCGTCGCCCCGGCCAGGTTGGTCGAATCCACGAAAAACCCTGGGCACTCCAGCGTCACCCTGGCCCCGACCTTCGGTAGGCAGCGCAGGTCGTCATAGCTCAGGCTGACGGCTTGCCCGACCAGCCCGCTCACTTTCAACCGGTAGCTACTCAGGTCCACCGGTTGAGGCTGTCCTATCACGTGGAGACCGGTCGTTGGCTCTGCCTGGTCGTGGCCGGGATAGGGGATCGGCGTCGGTGGCACGACGGTGGGAAGGCTGCGAGCACAGGCGCCGGTACGGCTCAGCGTCACCTGGGGTGTGCCGGACGGGCGAGTGCCGTCTTGGTCGCCGAGGGGTGAGGGCGCGGGCCCAAGACTTGGCCCCGGCAACGGGGCTGTGCAGGCGGCCAGGCTCGCCACTGTCCAGGCGGTGGTGACGAGAAAACCCCGGCGACTCATCCTCAAGGGACGTGGCCCTCCGTGGGGGCCGCGCTCGCTGCACATACCGCACATCGGGTCAGCCATCAGGCGCCTCCATAGCCGGCGTGCGCGCTGGCAAGTCGGGCCAACCGGCCCGCACCGGGTAGCGGCTTGTGAGTATATCACGGGGCAGTTCGTCCCCCGCATAATCGTCATCCTAAGTTGAAGCCACAGGCTGACGAGAAAGGCCCCACCCCTTGCCGCTTGCGAGGCACTTCACGCGCACTCGCGGGCAAGAGCACGGTCAGAGAAAGGCCGCCCGCGCCAGAGTCTGATGCGGGCTAACCCTGGCGCAGGTACAATTCGCCTCGCCAGACCTCAATTGCGTCGTCCAGTAAGGGCAGTATAGCGAACATCGCCGAACCGGGCGAGTGCCAGCCCCATCCCAACAATCGCTTACTATCCCCTGTTGGCCGGTAGGGTGCCAGGTAGGATGGTGGGCGGCGTCTCGCCCGGCAGTGCCAATCCGAACACAGTTCGGTCCCCCTACAACACCGCGTGCGACCGAACCCATCGTCGCCACCGATCCCGGTTGCCGCATCACCGGCACCCCTGTGGCGCCGATCCGGGTGTGGGGGCCAAGGCCAGCCTGCCGGCCCCACCCCGTCCGGTGACCCGGTCGACCAGACGTCCGGCCATGGGCACGCACGCCGGTTGACCGGCCAAATTGGTGGGGGTGCCACGCCCTCCGCAGCGCGCCCCGCCCGCTGTGTCAGGTCCCATACCCCATCGCTCAACTCCCTCCGCCGTCATTCTGAGCGGCGCTTGCCAGCACCACTGCCAAGGAATATTGCCAGCGAAGAATCTTTCCTCGGCCCCAATCGACCCCTCGCCAGCGCCAATCGCAGCCGATTGCTTAGCAAGTTGCCGCTCAGTATTTATGTGCTACTGGCCGGTTTGCCAGCCACTCAGAGGCGTCAGCCGCATCTGTTCAGACAGACCATAAGCGGTCGAGAGGTCTCCGTCGCCGTACACCAGCACCCGTCCGAGGAGCAACACGGAATTGTTCGGCGAGGCTATTTGCTTCACGCCTCGCGGCCCCTGTCCCTTCCAACCAGGCCCCGTGATGAGGTAGTCCCCCGCCTGCGTGCCGGTGGTGCGCTTGCCGACGTAGGCGAAATTGGTGTTTTTCGACGGATCAGTGAACTGCACGCTGTAGTAGCGATCGTTCATGTCGGGCACGTGCAAGACGAGCGGTCCTTTGCCGAGGTCCAGCCAGCCGGCCGTAGCCAGCGTGTCGTGGTTGACGCCCACGGTCATCAGGTTCGAGCTCGAGGCGGTTTGCGCAGTGAGCGGCTCGGCAAAGAGTTTTTCGGGCTCCGTATAGAGCGTATTGACCGGGATGGGGCCGTCGCCGAACCCCTTGACGAGGAGCGCCCTCTTGTACACCGACAGCAGCAGGCGCGGCCAAAAGTAGACGAAAAGGAACCAGGCCGCCACCATGAACGAACCGAAGATTAGCGAATGCTGCAGGTTCATATCGATCACCTCACCGCGGCAACCGGCGGCACCGTGTACCTGCGATCGAGAATGGCCTCGCCAGGCAGGTAAACGCGCAGCCAGAGGACGAACTTGCCCAAAGGCGCGGGCAGCCAGTTGGACTCGTGCCCCGCCGGGGCAGCGTTCTGGATGAAGATATCGACCGAACCGTCGGGGTTTTGCGCCAGGCCCGACCGGTCGCTGACGCTGTAGCGATTGAGCGGATTCGCCACAAAGTGATTCCTCGCATCACCCATCGTAAGCGACCAGAACGCATCGCTCGGCGGCAGTTGTCCTGGCGGAAAGTGCATGAGGTAGCCGTGCACCCCGGAGAGCGCATGGCCGGCGCCGTCTGTGTTCGTCCACCAATACATCGCCTCTTGCGGGACGTTCACCGGGCCGGGAAATAACTGGGCATGCGCGGCGCGCAGCAACATGCCGTTGCCGGGCTCACCCAGGCCATACATGGTGATCCAGCCGTTGACCTTCGTGGCCTTGATCCTCGCGTAGATTTGGGCCGAGACAAACGCCAGCCCGCCGCCGATGAGGATGCCCTGGATCACGTCATTGCGCACAAGCCTCGGCCGGGGAAAGGCGAATGAACGGATGAGGAAATAGGCGCATACCAGGCCGACGAGTGTCGCCAGGTAAGTGGATGTTCTGTTCATATTGTTATTCGGTTCTCCTGAACATGCTGGCGCACTTCCTTTCGCACGAGGACCTGGGCCAAGGCCAAAGATCGGACGAGAATGCGCTCGAGGGCGAACCTCGTCCAGGCAGACTGCATCGTTGGTGCGATCATAGAGCTTGGTCGTGCGCGGCGAGCGTGGTTCGCGATCTGCTGTGCGTGTTCTATTGTACCGCCGTTCTGCAAATACGTGGTGATGCCGGTGGCCCGGAAAGGGTGGCGGCAGGTCGTGAGGGGTAGCCCAGCTTGTCGAGCGCGCCGTTTTATCATTGACAACAGCGACGGCACCCGTCCAGGGACTATCAGGTCCGTCTCGACAGTGGAATATGCGCTACATCAATCGCACCCGGCTCGTGTAAGGTTCGTTCCAATTATGCCGACAAGGAGTACCAAGCATGTCAACAGAACAGAACAAGGCCGTGGTTCGCCGCTTCACCGAGGAGGTGCTGAGCGGCCGCAATGTCGGGCTGGCTGACGAACTGCTGGCGCCGAACTACACGAACAGCATGACCGGCTCTGATATCGCGAAGTTCAAGGGCTTCGTCGCCGGGTTCAGCTCCGCCCTGTCCGGCCTCCGCTTTGAAATCGTGGACATGGTGGCCGAAGGGGATGCGGTGGTGTCCCGCTGGACCGGACAAGGGACCCACACCGGTTCGATGGCGGGAGAGTCACCCACCGGGAAGCAGATCGCGATGCGCGGCCTGACCTATTACCGTCTCGCCAACGGCAAGATTGTGGAAGATGATCCGGTTACGACTCCAGACCTGATGCAAGCGCTCGGCATCCAAATGCCTGCGCAGCCCGGTAGCTAGACGCACTCAGACCTGGGGAGTGGCCGACCAGTTGGCTCTGATGCAGCAACTCGGCGTCATCCCGGCCGGGCCCCCGCCTTAGCCAGCCGCAGGGCGAATCGACCCGGGAAACCTTCATCAAGGAGAGAATGACGTAGCGATCACCCTGATTGCCACTTGATCCTCTCCTTTCCACCTTAGGTCAACCGATAGTGCAAGTTTGCTTCTGCAAATTCGCCGGTGACCTTTCGGCTCTTTAAGGTGCTGATGCAAGCCATTACTACGGCTACGACGGCGTGCCGACGGTCTCGAAAGAGAGATAAATGCGGTCGCCCTGCCATTCTTCGTCCAGCTCGAACAGGATCGCACTGACCAGGCGCAGGCAAGCGGCTTCATTCGGGAAGATACTCACCACCGTGGTGCGACGGTCGAGTTCCCGATTGACCCGCTCCAGGCTGTTGCTGGTGCGCAGCCGGCGCTGGTGGGCAGTTGGGAAGGCAGAGACGGTCAAGCCTTCCGCGATGCTCCTTTCCATCCAATCGGCCAGTCTGGAGGCGCTCTTGGCATATTTCTGCACCGTGCGGGTCAGATACTCGTTGGCGGTCGCAAAGGGCGTCACATTGGAGCCGATCTCGGCCAAGATTACTTCGATGACCCGCCGATCAATGCCAGGCACGCATCAAGCCGTCGAATGAACGGTTCGTCAGCTGCTGTCAAGGCTCGGATCTGGTCATCAACTGACCCGAGGCCTGCCTGAGCGCCTCACCCTGGGACGTCGAGCGCATAGAGCTCGCTCTCCTGAACGACGCGGTAGCCGAGGCCTTCGTAGAGGCGGAGTGCGGAACGATTGGCCGCAAACACCTCAAGGATAGCTTCAGCCATGCCTTGGTCGCGGAGGTAAGCCAGCGCCTGGCAAATGAGATGTCTCGCCACGCCGCGACGCTGCCAGACAGGACGGACGTAGATGCGCAAAGTGGCGGATCTGGTAGTCAATCACAGTCAATCCTCCTCTCGTTTCCACTGGCCGGCGTTCAACGCCTAGCCCAGGGCCATCCCCAATGCCGCCGCGCCGCGGCGGGCACGTTCCATGGCCGGTCGCATCGCCATGCCAGCAGCGCCGGCCAGTGCGGCCTGGTAGCGCGACAGTGCAGCCTCCTTCTGCTCGAACACAGCGTTGATCTCGGCTTCGGCCAGGTCCACCAGGGGTTCCTGCCAGCCCATTTGATGCTCGTCAATGAAGCTGCGGGCCGCCGTGATATGCTGCCGCGCCGCGTCTTCGTCATGGGTCTCCAGGTCAACCCGGGCGAGGTCCAGTAACAGCCGCGGCCGCTGCAGGTACATGAAGGGCGTGTGGGCGGCCAATCCCTTCTCGAACATCTCGCGCGCCGGGTCGAGTTGGCCGACCAGCAGTGCGCATTCGCCGAGATCTGCCCAGGCAACGCTGCCACCTGCCAGGCCCATGGGATGCTCCAGCAGCTGGAGCGCCTGCCGGTGCATCTCCAGGGTGCCCTCCAACCTGGCCGGATCCATCTCCACGCTGGTGCCACAGATAGCGCCCAGCATCATGGCGACAATGAAGGGCAGGCCAAGCTCCTGGGCCGCCGCCAGGCCGACCTGCAGGTGGCGGAGCGCCTCGGCGTAGTCGCCGCGCAGCCGGGCGATCGTGGCCAGCATATACGCACCCTGGGTTAGCCCGATGTTCTCGCTGATCCGCCGGCAGATCGCCACCGCCTCATCGGCGGCCGTGTAGGCTGCGGGGAGGTCGCCATTACTCAGGTGACACCAGGGCACCGACGACGCCAGTGCCTGCGCCAGATGGAAGAGGTCATTGTGGTCCTGCGCGTAGTTGCGGGCTTCCTGCGCTGCCGGCCAGGCGCGGTCAAAGCGAGCCAGGTAGGTCCAGGTGTTGGCCGTATGGACCAGGCCAAAGGCCGTCTCGAACTCGCGCTCCAGATTGCGGCCGATCTGGACCAGTTGCCCGAGGTGCTCCACGGCGCGCTCGAAGTCGGCTCTGCCAGTCTCCACATTGCAGCGCGTCACCAGCCCCTCCGCCAGCCCGGCCCGATCGTTACACGCCTGGGCCAAGTCTCCAGCCTGGTTCAGCTGGCGTTCGGCAGACACGAAGTCGCCCAACCACATCGACTCCACGTACGCCGCCTTGTTCAAAGCCGATACGCGCATGGAATCGTCCCCGTGCTCTTGCGCATACACCTCCATGGCACGGTAGGTCTCCAGCGCGGCCGGCGGATTGAAGGCCAGCCTCGAAGCCGCTCCCAGCCCCTCGAAAGCACGCCTGGCCGACGATGCGTCGTCGCCTGCCGTGGCAATCGGGAGCGCCTGCCGGTAGAGCGCCAGGGCCTCTTGCGTCGAGTAAGCGGCCAGCGCTTCCTCGCCCGCGGCGAGGAGATAGGGCAGGGCGAGCTGCGGCTCCTGCGCGCTAAGGAAGTGAGTGGCGATGGTTGCGGGCGGCGAGCCTTCCGAGCCGGCAAGTATCTGGGCCGCGCGGCGATGTAACCCACGGCGCGTACCGAGCAGCAGCGAGTTGTAGGCGGCCTCCTGCGTGAGGACGTGCTTGAAGCGGTAGCCATCCATTCCCCTCGCCTGCACCAAGCCGCGCGCCACCAATTGATCCAATGCCTGGGGCAGCGCGGCGGAGGGCTCCACCAGTTGCGCGAGCATGGAGACGGCAAAATCGCGGCCCAGGACGGCGGCCGTCTGGGCCACCTGCTTGGTGCTCTCGTCGAGCCGATCGAGGCGGGCAGTGATCACCCCCGTCAAGGAATCGGGTAGAGTGATGGTCGCTATCTCCTGGGTCGCCCGCCAGCGGTCGTCCTGGTGCACGATCAGATGCGCGTCGAGCAGGCTGCGGATGACCTCCTCCACGTAAAATGGATTGCCTTCGGCCTTGGCAAGGATCAGACGCCGCACCGTCTCCGGCAGACCCTCTATGTAGAGCAGGTTCGCAACCAGCTTGCCGGCGTCGGCCTCGCTTAGCGGTTGCAGGAACAGCGGTGTGTAGTGCTCGGCATGCTCGCGGCTGGCCACCTCGTGAAAACGCCAGGAGGGCTCGTGCGCGCCCGGACGAAAGGCGACGACAATCCCCAACGGCGTCCGGCCGGCTGCCGGCAGCAGGCGCTCGAGGACGTCCAGCGTGCTCGGGTCCGCCCAATGCAGGTCTTCGATAATCAGGGCCAACGGCTGTTGTCGCGCCAGATGTTCGAAGGCCGCCACGATAGCGTCGATCATGCGCTGGCGGGCTCGCCCGGGCTCGAAGAGGCCGGTGTAGCGGACGGCCTCCAGTTCGTCATCGCGCAGGGGCAGCCCCAGTAACGTGCCGATGAAAGGCACCTCGGCCGCGCTCAAGCGATCGCGCAGACGCCCCATCCGGGATTCGCCGTCCTCGAGTGTGGGCAGATCCAGCAGGCCCGTCAGCGCCTCCTTGAGCGGCAGATAGGGCTGAGTAGAGGCGAAGGACAGGCAACGGCCCTCAGCGCGCGCGAAGGCTTCTGGCGAACCCTGGACGATCTCGGCCACCAGCCGGCTCTTGCCCAATCCTGCCTCTCCCACAAGGGCGATGATCTGCCCCTGGCCGGCTGCCAGGCCGCGCAGGCGGCCAGACAGGAGCTCGATCTCTCGTTCACGGCCGACGATGGGCGAGCCCAGACCGGCAATCCCACGCTTCGATGCCACCTGGGCCTTGGGCCCAAGGACGCGGTACACCGGCACCTGGCCCGACTTGCCCTTGATATCGACCTCACCCAGGGCCACCAGGTCAAACGCATGGCGCACCTCGCGGGCGGTGTTTTCGGTCATCAGGATCGTACCCGGCTCGGAGGCGCCTTGCATGCGGGCTGCCAGGTTGACGGTGTCGCCCACCGCCAGATATTCGACGTGCGCACCTGCGCCGACCTGTCCAACGACTACCAGTCCCGTGTTCAGGCCGATGCGCAGCTGGAACCGTGGCACCACACCGGTCTGTCGCAGGGTGGTTTCATAGGCCGCGATCGCGTCCATGAGATCCAGGGCGGACCGCACGGCACGCTCGGGATCGTCCTCGTGCGCGGTCGGCGCGCCAAAGAACGCCAGAACACCATCGCCCAACAACTGAGCCACCAGGCCGTCAAAACGCGCGATCGACTCACTGACCCGGGCGTGCATGCCGCCGATAATCTCAGCCCATTCTTCAGGATCCAGGTCTTCGGCCAGCGCGGTCGAATCGACGATGTCGGCGAACAGCACGGTCACGATCTTGCGTTCTCCCTGAACTGGCGCCCTGGCCGGCTGCATCTCTGAACCTGCGTTCACGGCTCCCCTCCAGTTGTCCTCGTGTGGAACGAGAATGTCGTACACAAAGGACTGGCGGCTGCGCCTGCACGGGGGGCGCGGCAGCCCGCAGTTGCAGTCGTACGACAGCAGATCGTCCTTCGCCAGCAGATCGGTGAGTAGTGCATAGCAGTTAACACCACCAAAGAGCAGGGTCTGTAGCCACGAGTGCAGAGAGGCGAGGCAGCCGGCCGTCTGGATGCAACCAGCCCTCCATTGTGACAGGCGTACCCGCATCAGTGCGACCCGCGGGCGGCCTTTGGCTCAGATACCGCATGGCAAGCCCGATCGTCCAGCCCCCCTTATGGCAGGCCTGTCTCGATAATGGAACGTCCAACACATAAACCGGCCGGTACGTTGATGGGGCAGCCGCTTTCCGGGAAGAAGTTCTCGCTTCGAGGCTTAACCTACTACAGGCTGGCCAACGGCAGGATTGTGGAAGATGATCCGATGACGACGCCCGACATGATGCAGATGCTCGGCATCCAGATGCCGGCGCAGCCCGGCCGCTAGGCGTGTTCAGACCCGACACCCGGGCCTTGCGAGGATCGGGCGTCAGGTTGTGACGATCGGAGTTGTCTGGCAGCGGTTCAGGATATTCCCGGCCATATCCCGCAGGCCGCAGGATCTCGCCCCCGTTGTGAAACGCGCCCGCTACAAAAAAAGCATTGACAAGCCAGCGCGCCTGTGGTATATTCGCGCTCACATGTGCGCGCACGTTTGTACATGTTATCCCCAACTTTAGCCTGTCAGCCGTTTTTCCTGTTTTCGCTAAGCCGGCCGCTCCCTGCACTCCGAGGAAGGAGACCTGCCAGTGGCGAGTCAAGCCGATAGCCTGCTGAAATTGGTGGCCAAGCTGTACCACATCGACGGCCTTGGCCAGCGGCAGATTTCGGAGTTGGTGGGCTTGTCTCGCCCGCAGGTATCGCGCCTTCTGAGCAGGGCACGCACGAAGGGCATCGTCCACATTTCGGTCGAAGAGTACGATCCTCGTAACCGCGCCCTGGAAGACGACCTGCGCGCGCGCTACCACCTCAACCGGTCCATCGTCATCAAGACGGTCGAAGCCAACAACCCAAACACCGTGCGCCGCAACCTGGGCTACTTCGCCGCGCCCTTTGTCTCTGACCTGACGCACTCCAACACGATCCTGGGGGTGGCAGGCGGTCGCACGATCTACGAGGTCGTGCGCCACATGGCGCCGGCGGCCGGCACACGCGGGGTGACGGTGGTGCAGTTGATGGGCAACATCGGTCCGAGCGTCAGCAGCTCCGACGCGATCGAGCTCAGCCGGCGGTTGGCGCAGGCCTTCGGTGGCACCTTCTATACCATCAACGCGCCTGCTTTTGCCGCCGACGGCCCCACGCGCGACCAGTTCATGGCCCACGAGCACGTGCGCACGGTCTGGCGTCTCTTTGGGATGATGGATATCGCCCTGGTCGGCCTCGGCTCGCTGACCGACTCGTCCTTCATCTCGCACGGCGTGCTGGACCAGGAAGGGCTGCTCAGGCTGCGGGCCCAGGGGGCGGTGGGCGAGATCTGTGGTCGCTTTTTCGACGCGGACGGCCAGGAGTGCGATTCGGACTACCGGCAGCGCGTGATCAGCGTCGACCTGGACGTGCTGCGCCAGAAGCCGGAGGTTATCGCGGTGACCAACGGCGCCGACCGGACGGAAGCCGTGCGCGCCGCGCTGGCAGGACGGCTGGTCAAGTCACTTATCATCGACGAGGCCGGCGCGCTGGCGCTGCTCGGGGACCATGAGACCCTGGCCGTGCCGGCCGCGGAAGCAGAAGGAGCATAACGTGGCGGATAAGGGCAAACGGATCATCATCGGCGCCGACCACATGGGGCTGCCCCTCAAGAACGTCGTGCGCGACTACCTGCGCGAGAAAGGCTACGAGGTTGACGACTACGGCGTGCAGACCGACGCGCCGGTGGATTATCCCGACGTCGGCGCGGCAGTGGCCCAGGCGGTCGGCGAAGGGAAGTACGAACGGGGTGTGTTGGTGTGCGGCACCGGGGCAGGCATGGCGATTGTCGCCAACAAGGTGCCGGGCGTGCGCGCCGTGTACGTCGCCGATCCGTACACCGCCGAACGGGCGCGCGCCAGCAACAATGCCCAGATCATCACCATGGGCAGCCAGACCATCGCGCCGACGCTGGCTCTGAAACTGATCGACATCTGGCTGGAAAGCGAGTTCCAGGGCGGCCGATCGGCGCGCAAGGTCGCCAAGATCGACCAACTGGACGAGAGGTATCGCAAGGCGCGCGCGGACGAGGATGCCGCGGGCGACGTCGGCTGAGGCCCTGAGGCCTGTGGCTGGGGCCAGATGTGTGGGTATAGGCCGGGGCTGCGGCCCAGATGTGTGGCCGGATGGAGAGCAAAGGCAGTGGATCGAGCGATCGACGGGATTGTTTTTGACCTGGACGGTACGGTGTACCTCGGCAACGCAGCGCTGCCCGGAGCCGTCGACGGCATCGCCGAGCTGCGCCGGCGCGGCAAGCGGGTGGTGTTTGTGAGCAACAAACCGTTGGAGCCCCGCCAGGCTTACGCGGCCAAGCTGACGCGCCTCGGCATCCCGACGGCTCCCGACGAGGTGATCACCTCGGGCTTCGTGCTCGCGACGCACCTGGCCCGCACCGAGCCGCACCTGCGCCTCTACGTGATCGGGGAGGCGAACCTGATCGAGGAGCTGCGGGGGCATGGGCTGACGGTGGTGGAGGAGTTCGCCGGCCAGGACCCCAAGGAGGTCATCGACCCGACGGGAGTCGATGCCGTCGTCGTGGCGTTCGACCGCACGCTCGACTACCGGAAGCTGAACACTGCCTACCAGGCGCTCTGCCGTGGCGCGCACTTCTTTGCGACCAACGCCGACAAGATCTGCCCCATGCCGGGCGGCGGGGTACCGGACGCCGGCGCGACCCTCGCCGCCCTCGAGCACATCACCGGCCGCTCGCTGGAGCTGTTGGCCGGCAAACCGTCGACGTTGATCCTGCAAGTCGCCATGGACCAACTGGGGCTGCCGCCGGAGCGCTGCATGATGGTCGGGGACCGGCTGGAGACAGACATGCGCATGGGCCACGCGGCCGGCATGGCCACCGCGGTCGTGCTGACCGGCGTCTCGAGACGTGAGGACGTGGCGCGCATGGCTACGCCGCCCGACCTGATCCTGGAAAACGTGGGCCAACTGCCGAGGCTCATATGAGACGACGGCACTTGCCGCCGAACCCGCCGGGCGGTGGGCTGCGCTAGCCCCATGCCAGAAAAGTATCTGCTCGCCACGGACGTCGGCACCTCGGTCGTCAAGACGATCCTGTTCGATCTTGACGGTCGGGAGGTGCGCCGTGCGAGCCGCGAAGCCCACATCGCTCGGCCCCAACCGGCGTGGGCGGAGCAGGATATGGGGGCGGCCTGGCGCGCCGTGGCCGGCACGCTGCGCGAGGTCGTCGCTGCAGACGGCTTGCGAGCCGGCGACGTCGCCGCGCTGGGGTGCACCGGCCAGGGTGACGGCACCTGGCTCGTCGACCGGGAAGGCTCCCCCGTGCGGCCGGCTATCATCTGGCTGGACGGGCGGGCCGCCGAGCAGCTGCGCCGCTTGCAGGGCGGGGAAGCCGAGCGGCGGATCGTCGAGATCACCGGGACGGCCCTCAACTCGTGCAACCAGGGCCTGCAGATCGCCTGGCTGCAGGAGCACGAGGCTGAGTCCCTGCGGCGTGCCGGGGCCGCCCTGCGGGCCAAGGATTGGGCATTCCTGCGCCTGACCGGACAGGTGCGCACCGACGAGACGGACGCCTCGTTCACGTACTTTGACATTCGAAGGCGGGCGTTTGCCGAGGAAGTCCTTGACCTGCTGGGCATTCGCGCCTGGCGGCACCTGGTGCCGGACGCTCCGCCGCCCCAGCGCAACGTGGCGCCCCTGCAGCCCGGGGTGGCGGCCGAGCTGGGCCTGCCCGCCGGACTGCCGGTCGTGGCCGGTCCCTTCGACGTCGTTGCCTCGGGGCTGGGGGCGGGCGCCATCCGACCCGGGGATGCCTGCACGGTCTTGGGCACGGCCGGGATTCACCAGATGGTGCTGGATCGGCCCGACAGCACGCCGGCCGGCATCGGCTACACCATCACCCATCCGCTGGCAGAGCGCTGGGTGCGCCTGCTGGCGGCCATGACGGGGACGCTCAACCTGCAGTGGTTTGCCGGGGAGTTCTACGGGGCCGAGGTGAAGGCGTGCGAGCGGGCGGGCCGGGATCCCTGGGAATACCTGGAAGGACTGGCCAGAGGGGTCGAGATGGGCAGCGAAGGCGTGATGTACCACCCGTATATCGATCCGGCAGGCGAGCGAGCGCCTTTCGTCCAGCCGGCGGCCCGGGCCCAGTTCAGCGGGTTGAGCGCCCGTCACGGCCGGCGGGCGATGCTGCGGGCCGTCTACGAAGGGGTGGCTCTGTCGGCGCTGGACTGCTACAGCCGTCTGCCGATCCCGGTGACGGCGCTCAAGCTGGCTGGCGGGGGCGCGCGCAGTTCGCTCTGGGCGCAGATGCTGGCCGATGCGCTGGGCTGCCCGGTCGAGGTCGGCGAGGGCGCGGAGTTTGGCGCCAAGGGCGCGGCGATCAACGCCGGGGTGGCGACCGGCGTCTACCGGTCTTTCGAAGAAGGTGTGACGCGGACGCTGTCGGCGGCGCGCCGGTTCGAGCCCGAGACCGGCAACACGGCCATGTTCCGATCCCTATTGAAGGTCTACCGCCAGATCTGCACCAATATGCGCCCGGCCTGGGATGAGAGTGACCGCCTGTGGCGCGCCCAGATCGAGCCTGAGCGAGCGAACGGATGACAGGCGACATGTCCGGTGAGCTCCTGATCGGGATCGACGTAGGGACGACGGCGCTGAAAGCGCTGCTTTACAACAGCGGCGGCTCCGTCCTGGCCGAGGCGGGGCGCGAATACCCGACCCGCCATCCGCAGCCGAACTGGGCCGAACAGGACCCGGAGGACTGGTGGCAGGCGGCCTGCAGCGTGCTGCCGCTCATCCTGGCGGGCGTCGAGCCGCAGCGGGTGGCGGGCATCGCGGTCAGCTCGCAGACGCCGACGATGCTGGCGCTCGACGAGGCGGGCCGGCCGCTCTATCCGGCAGTGATCTGGATGGATCGGCGCTCGGAGCCGCAGGCGCAGTGGCTGCGGGAGCACGTGGGCGACGAGGCGGTCGCCGGGATCAATGGAGGGCGCTGCGATCCCTATTATCTGGCTCCCAAACTGCTCTGGTTCATGGAGCACGAGCCCGAGCTGTACAGGCAGACGCGCACGGTGCTGCAAGCCAACGGCTATATCGTCTACCGGTTGTGCGACGTCCTCAGCATGGACGTCTCGCATGGACCGCTGACGCTGCTCTTTGACAGTCGATCCCGTAGCTGGTCCGGCGACCTGGCCGGGCAGATGGGGGTGGACTGCGGGAAGCTGCCCCCTCTCTACGCTCCTGCCGCCGTGGTTGGCCACGTCAGCGCCGAGGCAGCGGCGCAGTGCGGGCTGGCGGCCGGCACGCCGGTGATGGCCGGCATGACCGACGGCACCGCCGCCGCCGTCGCGGCCGGACTGCTTCAGCCGGGCGATGCGGTGGAGATGAGCGGCCAGTCGAGCGTACTGCTGATCTGCAGCGAGCGGCCATACCTGGGAACCGACCTGATCTCGCTGGGCCATGCGGTCGCCGGGCGCCACCTGGTCGTCGGGGCGATGGTTGCTTCGGGCGGAGGCCTGCGCTGGTTTCGCGACGAGCTGGGCCAGGTCGAGTGCGCGGCGGGGCAGCGGCTGGGCGTGGAGCCGTTCGAGCTGCTGACGCTGGAAGCGGCCGGCAGCCCGCCCGGCGCCAACCGGCTGCTCTTCCTGCCTTATCTGTTCGGCGAACGCTCGCCGATCTGGGACACCGACGCGCGCGGCGTGTTTGTCGGGTTGTCGCAGGCCAGCAGCCGGGCTGACCTGGTGCGGGCCATCATGGAGGGAGCGGCGTACGGGCTGCGTCACAATATGGAAGCCGCCGAGGCCGGTGGATTCACGGCGACCAGCCTGACGTGTGTCGGCGGGGGAGCGCGCAGTGCGCTCTGGAATCAGATCAAGGCCGACGTGCTGGACCGCCCGGTGCGCGGGCTGGAAGCTGCGGCCGGAGCCCCGGTGGGAGACGCGATCGTGGCAGGAGTAGGCGCCGGTGTTTATCCCAGCGCGGAAGCCGCGCTGGCTGGAGGGGTGCGCGTGCGGGCGGCGTATTTTCCACGCCCCGAGTATGTAGAGCGCTACTCGGCCCTGTACCGGGCGTACGTCGAGCTCTACCCGGCACTCACGACGACCTTCAAACGCCTGGCCGCCGTGCCTTAGGCGTGAGGAGGAGGGTCGATCACGCGGAGGCCGGCCTCCGCAGCGAGGTGCTCGGCGCCCGGCTTGCCGTCGACCTCAGCCAGGTTGACGGTAGATTCAGCGCTGACTGCTGGCCGGGCGTCGGCAGGCGAAAGGAGGTGAGAGGCACCAAGCCGAACGGACGCAGCGTAGCACGTTCCTGTTGGTCATCACTTCAGAGGCGAAAGGAAAGGAACCCATGACACCCAAGAGAGTCCTATCACTAGTGTCGGCCCTGCTGCTGCTGAGCCTGCTTGTAGGTTGCGCAGCGCCTGCAGCAGCCCCGGCCCCGGCCGCCCCGGCTGCCCCGGCTGCCCCGGCTGTTCAAGCCCCGGCGGCCGAAGCCACGGCCGTCGAAGCCCCGGCGGCTCAAGCCACGGCCGCCGAAGCCCCGGCTGCTGCCGGCGCCTTCGACTGGAAAAAGTACTCGGGCACGTCCATCAAGCTGCTGCTGAACCAGCACTTCTATGAAGAAGCTCTGCTTAAGGAACTGCCGAAGTTCGAAGAGCTGACCGGCATTAAGGTCGCCTACGACATCTTCCCCGAGCAGAACTACTTCGACAAGGTCACCATCGACCTGTCAGGCGGCCAGGGTGGCTACGACGCCTTCATGACCGGCGCGTACATGATCTGGCAGTATGCCCCGCCCGGCTGGATGGAACCACTCGAGCCCTACATCAACGATCCGACGAAGACCAACCCGGACTACGACTTCAACGATATCCTCCCCTGGCTGGCCGCCTCCGAGCGCTGGAACCTGAAGCCGGGCGCGGCGAACCTGGGCCAGGGCTCGCAGTACGCGATCCCGTGGGGCTTCGAGGCCAACGCCTTCATGTACCGCTATGACCTGTTCGACCAGGACGGGCTGAAGCCGCCCACGACCCTCGACGAGCTGGTCACCGTGACGGAGAAGTTCAAGGAACTGCATCCAGACATGGCGGGGATCGTGGTGCGCGGCACCAAGAACTGGGCGACGATCCACCCCGGCTACATGACCATGTACGCCAGCTACGGGTGCAAGGACTACGATGAGAAGATGCACCCGGTCATGAACTCGCCGTGTGCGATCGAAGTCACCAAGAAGTGGATTGACATGGTGAAGGCGGCCGGCCCGCAGGCCTGGACCACCTACACCTGGTACCAGTGCGGCTCGGACTTCGGCGCCGGCAAGGCCGGAAGCATGTTTGACGCCGACATCCTGGGCTACAACCAGAACGTCCCCGGCGCGTCTGCTGCCTCCGGGAAGATCGCCTTCGCGCCCGGCCCCAAGGGCCCCGACGGCAGCCTGAACACTAACATCTGGATCTGGTCGCTGGCTATGAATGCAGCTTCCAAGAACAAGGACGCCACCTGGTACTTCCTGCAGTGGGCCACCGGCAAGGACTTCCTGACGACCAGCGCCATCAACTACGCGTTTGTCGATCCGGTGCGCCAGTCTGTTTGGGACAACGCCGACTTCCAGAAGACGATGGCCGGCGCCAAGAACTACCTCGAGACGTTCCAGGAGATCAGCAAGGGCGACGCGCGCATCCAATTCACGCCGCAGCCGCTGTTCTTCGAAACCACTACCGAGTGGGCCGCGACCCTGCAGGACATCTATGCAGGAACGGTGACCACGGAGGAAGGCCTGAACAACCTGGTCGACAAGCTCACCGTCATGCTCAAGCAGGCGGGCATCTACCAGTAGTAGGGAGGCCCCCACCTCGGCCGGCCGGGCTGGGGAGGACGCCTTTGGCCACCCTTCCCCAGCCCGCATGATCTCGCAGGGCGCCCCACGCAGGGCGCCCTGCGAAGGTCCCGATAGGGCTGAGTACCGAGAAAGGATTGTGAGTAGCGATGGCAGAAGCAACTTACAAGGGGGGTCAGGCACGACCGAGCGTGGACCCACGCCTGGTGCGGCCGCCCTTCCTGGTGCGGGCAAGGCCCTATCTGGTCATTGCCCCGGCATTGCTGCTGTTGATTGGCATCCTTTACCCGTTCTTCATGGCGATGTATTATTCGTTCACCAGCTATACCCTGACCCGGCCGATCCCCAGGTTTATCGGCCTCGCGAACTACATCGCCATGGTCACCGATCCGGGCTTTCTGCATAGCACCTCGGTCACCTTCGGCTATGCGATCGGGGCCACGGCCATCGAGTTGCTCCTGGGCATGGGCGTGGCGCTTCTGCTGGACCGGGAAACGCGCGTCTCGAAGATCCTCACGACTGCCCTGATCTTTCCCATGATGATCGCCCCGGTGATCGGCGCCCTCCTCTGGAAGCTGATGATGCAGCCCAGCGTCGGCATCCTCAACCCGATGCTATCATTGATCGGCATCAACACCAGTGGCCTGGAATGGGCTGGCAAGCCCAGCACGGCGCTGCCGTCGGTGATCCTGATCGACGTCTGGATCTACACGCCGTTTGTCGGCCTGCTGCTGCTGGCCGGTCTCCGCGCCCTGCCCAAGGAGCCTTTCGAGGCCGCGCGCGTGGACGGAGCTTCCCGCTGGTTCACCTTCCGTAACCTGACGCTGCCGATGCTGTACCCGATCATGATCATCGCGGTCGTCTTCCGGTTCATGGACTCGCTGAACATGTTCGACATTATTTACGCCATGACCGGCGGCGGGCCGGGCGATGCCCTGATGACCTATCAGCTCCAGGCCTACTACAAGGGCTTCCTGTATATGAACCTGAGTTCCGGCCTGACGTACACCATCGTCCTTTGGGTGATCATCTACATCGTGAGCCAGTATCTCGTAAACTTCTGGAACCGCGCCCAGCAGCGGGCCGCGGGCATGTGAGGAGGGATCGGCATGAATGATCTGAGACACAGACTACGTAGCTGGTCCGGCGACGGCGTGCTGATCATCTATTTTATGTTCGTCCTGTTCCCCATCCTGTGGATGCTCCTGACGTCCTTCAAGCGAACAGACGAGCTGTACACGACCCGCTTCCTCTTCCATCCCACGTTGGAAAGCTACAAGGTTATCATGAACCTCCAGCAGGAGTTCGTGCAGGGCACGGGCTCCTTCCGTACGGACTTCCCCAGGTTCTTCCTGAACAGCGTGGTCCTCAGCGTTGGGGCGGTGGGCGTGTCGCTGCTGGTGGGAGTACCCGCCGCCTATGCGCTCGCTCGCTTCCGCTTCAAGGGCAAGGAGAGCCTGGCGTTCACGTTCCTGTCCTTCCGCTTCGCGCCGGCCTTCGCGGTGATCATACCGCTCTCGATCATCTACCAGAGGCTAGGCATCTACAATACCTACGGCGGCATCATCTGGGTGTTCCAGCTGATCACCTTACCCCTCCTGATCTGGGTGCTGCGCGGCTACTTCGAGGAAATATCGCCTGAGATCGAGCAGGCCGCCATGACCGACGGCTACCCATGGTGGCAGGTTTTCATCAGGATTCTGCTGCCCCTGGTGCGTCCCGGCCTGGCTGCCTCGGCGCTGCTGGCGTTCGTGTTCGCCTGGAACAACTTCGTGTTCCCAATGGTACTGGGCGGCTCCGAGGTGCAGACGGTGACGGTCTCGGCGCTGTCGTTCTTGTCGTCGGCCCAGGCCTACTACAATCGCATGGCTGCCGCCTGCGTAATTGCGTCACTCCCTGAGATTCTGCTGGCGCTCAGTATCCAGCGCTACTTGATCCGTGGTCTCAGCTTTGGAGCCGTGAAGGGCTAGGCGGGCCCGCGGGAGCGCTGACGGGCTGCCGGTAGCGAACCCTGGCAGAGCAAGGAAGTATCTATGGCCAAGTTGCTGCTTGATCATGTCACAAAGAAATTCGGATCCTTGACAGCCGTAAACGATCTGTGTCTGGAGGTCGCGGACGGGGAGTTCCTCGTCCTGCTCGGCCCATCGGGTGCCGGCAAGACGACGACGCTGAAACTGATCTCGGGTGTGGAGCAGTTGACCGCCGGGCTGATATTCATCGAGGACAAGCTGGTCAACGCGCTGGAGCCGCCCAAACGCAACGTCGCGATGGCGTTCGAGACCTATGCGCTGTATCCGAACTACAACGTGTACGACAACCTGGCCTTCCCGCTGCGGGCGCCGGGCCGGAAAATCCCGAAAGACGAGATCGATCGCAGGGTGCGCTCCGTCGCGAACACGCTGGGGATCGGCGCGCTGCTGCAGCGTCAGGTGGGAGCCCTCTCCGGCGGCCAGCGCCAGCGCGTGTCTCTCGGGCGAGCCATGGTGCGGGAGCCGGAGATCCTGCTGTTGGACGAACCGATCGCGCATCTGGACGCGAAGCTGCGCCATCGCATGAGGGCAGAGTTCAAGGCGCTCGAGCGGGAAATCCATACCACTACCCTTTACGTGACCCATGACTACCTCGAGGCCCTCTCCCTGGCCGACCGGGTGGCCGTGCTCGACAAGGGGGTCCTTCAGCAGGTGGGCACCCCTGACGAGGTGTTCAATCGGCCGGTCAACGTCTTTGTCGCCGCCATGCTGGGTCAGCCAAGGATCAACCTCATCGACTGCAGCCTGCGTCGCGAGGCGGATCGCCTGTACTTCGTGTCGCCGGAAGGCGCTCACCTGGAAGTCTCGCCTCGCCTCGCGGACGCGATAGGGGCGGCGGGCCTGTCCAAGGTTATCGTGGGCATCCGTCCGTTCGACATGCAGGTCGTGGACACGCAACCCGGTCACAACAACGTCATCGACGGCACGGTCTACGTGTACGAGCGACTGGGAACAAAGGGTGTGCTGACCGCTGTGACGGGCTCACGCAAGTTGGACGCGCTGACGCCGATCGAGATGGAATTCGAGATCGACCAGCCGGTCAGGCTGGCAGTCAACACGGAAAACGTGGTTGTGTTCGACCCGGCTTCCGAGAAGAACATCCTGGCAGCGTGAGGAGGGGTGACATAGATGGCAGAAGTTCGTTTAGAGCATCTTTACAAGACCTACCGGGGTGGTGTGGAGGCCGTCAAGGACCTGAACCTCAGGGTCAAGGACGGCGAATTCCTGGCGCTGCTGGGCCCTTCAGGCTGTGGCAAGACCTCGACACTCCGTATGATCGTCGGCCTGGAAGAGATCACCAAGGGCGACATCTTCATCGGCGACCGGCTGGTCAACAAGTTGGAGCCGAACCAGCGCAACGTGGCGCTGGCTTTCGAGACCTACGCCCTTTACCCTCCGCTGACAGTCCGCAACAACATCTCTTTTTGCTTGCGGGCGAAAGGGCTGCCGGCGAGCCAGGTGGCACAGAAGGTCAAAGAAGTCGCGGACATGCTCAGCATCACCGACATTCTGGACCGCAAGCCGGGCGAGATCGGCGGCGGGCAGAAACAAAGGGTTTCGCTCGCGCGGGCCCTGGTGCGCGACCCGGATGTGCTGCTGCTGGATGAGCCGCTCTCCCACCTCGACGCCGCCCAGCGCGCGCATATGCGGACCGAGTTGAAGCGGCTGCACGCCATGATCCGGCGGACGACGGTCCTCGTCACGCACGACCAGCTCGAAGCGGTCGCCATGGCCGAGCGCATCGCAGTGATGAACCTGGGTGTTTTGCAGCAGGTCGGCACATTCGAAGAGATCTATCGCCGGCCGGTCAACGAGTTCGTCGCCGGCTTTGTGGGCGAGCCGCCCATGAACATAGTGGCCTGCGACGTAGAGGCCCAAGGCGACGTGATGGCGCTGAGGGCCGCCGACGGCAGTTTCCGGCTTGGCCTGCCGCCCCAGCTTCGGCAGCGGGTGCTGGCCGGGAAGCCGCAGAAGGTGAACCTGGGCGTCCGGCCAATCGACATTGCCGTCAACGACAGCCAGGAGGACGGCCGGCTGGAATTACCGGGCACCGTGTTCACGTACGAGCACCTGGGCGAAGAAGGGCAACTCGCCGCGCGCGTGGGCAACTACACCATGCTGGTCGTCACTCCACCATCGCTGCGCCTCGCACCCAGCGAGAACCTGCGCCTGCTGATGCGAACCGACCGCGTGCACATGTTCGACGCCAACACAGGCGCGGCGCTGTAGGTGAGGCCGGGAATGGGCGTGGACGCAGCACCTCCGTATCTTTTGTCGATCGACGGCGGCACCGAAAGCGTGCGGGCGGGCGTCTTCGATCTGCAGGGCCATCTCGTCGCTTCAGCCGCGCGGCCCTACGCCACGGACTTCCCGCGCGCCGGCTGGGCCGAGCAGGACCCCGACCAGTGGTGGAGCGCCCTGTGCGCGGCCGTACGGGAGTGCCTGGCCCAGGCTGCCGTGGAGGCTGGCGAGATCCGTGGGATCAGCCTCGACGCGACCAGCTGCACGTTGGTCGCGCTCGACAAGCACGGCTCGCACCTGCGCCCGGCGCTGCTCTGGATGGACGTGCGGGCGGCGCAACAGGCCGAGCGCATCTTTGCGACAGGACACCCGGCGCTCGCCTACAGCCCCCAGGGCTGCAACGCGGAGTGGATGCTCAGCAAGACCCTCTGGCTGGCCGAGAACGAGCCAGAGACCTACGCTCGCGCGGCCCACCTGATCGAGTACACCGATTGGCTCATTTACCGCCTGACCGGTCGCCTCGCCCTCAGTTTGAACACGATCACGCAGCGCTGGTACTACAACCGGCGCACCTGGCATTGGCCGGTCGATCTGTACGAGCGCCTGGGCCTCGGCGGGCTGACCGGGAAGCTGCCCGGCGAGATCCTGCCGGTCGGGGCGGAGGCCGGCTGCCTGAGCGGCGAGGCGGCGGCCGCGCTGGGGCTGGCGCCGGACGTGCGTGTGTTCGAGGGCGGAGCAGATGCCTTCGTCGGCTTGTTGGGGCTGAACGTCGCGGCACCGGGCAAGATCGGCTTGATCACGGGCTCGTCCAACGTGATCGGCGCCTTCGTCCGCGACGAATTCCACGGCTCGGGCCTGTTCGGCGCCTTCCCGGATGCCGTCGTGCCGGGCTTATGGCTGGTCGAAGCCGGGCAGGTGTCGACCGGCTCGATCCTGGCCTGGTTCAAGCGCAACTTCGCGGCCGACCTGCCCGCCGGCACGGCTTACAAGGTGCTCGACGCCCTGGCCGCCCAGGTGCCGCCGGGCAGCGGCGGGCTGGTCGCGCTGGATCATTTCCAGGGGAACCGGACGCCGTACACCGATTCGAAGGCGCGCGGCGCGATCTGGGGCTTGTCGCTGCATACCAGCCGGGCAGACATGTTTCGCTCGCTGATGGAGGGCGTGGCCTACGGCACGCGCCAGATCCTGGAGACGCTGGCCGGCTACGGACAGGCAGCCGGCGAGGTGTACGTGTGCGGCGGCGCGACGCGCAGCGACGTGTTCATGCAGATCTACGCCGACGTCTGCGGCCTGCCGATGTCCGTCACGGAAGTGCCGGATGCTCCTCTGCTGGCCGACGCGATTGTGGCCGCGACCGGTCTCGGGGCTTATCCAGACCTGCCGGCGGCGGCCGAAGCCATGGTCCGGCTGACTCGCAGCTACGCGCCCGACCCGGCGCGGCATGCGGCCTACGCTTTCTATTTCGAGCGCTATCGGGAGACCTACGGGCAGTTGCGGGACCTGATCCACCAGACGGGCGACCACGAGCGCGCGGCGGGGGAAGCCGCCTGAGGTACAACTCCGCAGGTTTGCCTGGGGAGAGGACGCTGGGGACGACGAAGACGTAACACATGCACAAAGTAGCGATTTTTGGGGACCATTTTGTCCTTTGTGAGGTTCTGCAGCAGCAAATGCAGGAGCAGGTCGAGCCGATCCTGGGACCGCTGGCTTATGACAAGCACGTTTTGGGCTACCCCTACGTCGCGGCGGCCAATCAGGCGGCCCTGCGCGAGTTCATCGGCGACCCCGACGAGGTCGCCGAGGCGATCGTGGACGTGGAGATCGTGGTCGACCATATGGCGCCGATCACCCGGCCGGTGATCGCCCGTGCCGCCAAGGTGCAGATCATCGGCAGCTGCCGGACGGAGCCCGTCAACATCGACGTGCGGGCGTGCGGCGAGGCCGGCATCCCGGTGGTCTACGCGCCTGGGCGCAACGCCCGGGCCGTGGTCGAATTCACCATCGGCCTGATCATCGCCGAGTGCCGCAATATCGCGCGCGGGCACCTCGCCCTGGCGCAAGGCATCTGGCGCTCGGACCTCTATCTCTACGAAAATGCGCCGCGCGAACTGGCCGGCCAGACCATCGGCCTGATCGGTTTCGGCCACATCGGCAGCATGCTGCCGAGCTACCTGAAGCCGTTCGGAGTGCGGGTGCTCGCCTATGATCCCTACGTGTCCGACGCAGTTTTCGCCGAGCGGGGGGCAGAGCGAGTGAGAGACCTGGCGGGTCTGCTGTCCCAATCGGACATCGTCAGCCTGCACGCCCGGGTGACGCCGGAGACGCTCAAGTTCATCGGCGAGGAGCAGTTCCGGCAGATGAAGCGCGGCGCATACTTCGTGAACACGGCGCGCGGGCCGATGGTCGACTACGATGCGCTGTACCGGGCGCTGACGGATGGGCACTTGCGTGGCGCAGCGCTGGAGACCTTTGCCTCCGAGCCGCCGCTGCCGGACTGGCCACTGCTCAAGCTGCCCAACGTCACGCTGACGCCCCACATCGCCGGCTGCTCCGTGGACTCGGTGCAGCTGGTCGCGAGGATGATCGCCCAAGACATTGCCAACTTCTACGCCGGCCGGCCGCTCAACCACTGCGCGAACCCCGAGGCGCTGTTACGGAGCTGAGCCGGCCGGCAGAGGGCGTGGCACCCCCATCAATTTTGCGGGTTAACCGCACATGCGTGCCCGTGGCGAGGTGTGTGGTCGACCGGATCGCCGACATGGGGTGCGGCTCCCGCTGGCCAGGGGAGGGCGTGGCACCCCCACCGAATTGGCCGGTTAACCGGCGTGCGTGCCCGTGGCTAGACGTCTGGTGGATCAGGTCACGGGACGGGGTGCCGCGCCCCTACGACCGGATCGGCGGGACCAGGTACGTACGACCGGACCGGCGGGACCAGGTGCCACGCCCTACGACAGCAGCGTGGTCTGCACGTCGAAGGTGCGCACCACCTCCAGAAGCTCCTCACGCGTCAGGCCCGCGGCCTTGTAGCCGTTGAGCAGGTCCATGTACTCGTAGCGGGCGGCCGTCTCGGCATACTCGATGCGGTCCGCCGCCTTGGTGACCGACTGGTCCGAGCGCGCCATCACCCCATGTTTGCTCCAGAGCACGATGCGATGGGCGCGCAAGCCCGCCAGGTTGGCCTCCATCAGGCTCGGCGAGCCGGGCAGGCGGTAGGGCAAGACCCCTATGCCTTCCGGCAGGTTCACGATCGTCTCGGGCTCCCAGCGCAGCAACTGCCGGTTCATGAAGGCTTCATCGCCGTAGGCCGGCAGATGGCTGAGGTAGGTGAGGTGCGGCGGTTGGGCGTGAATGAGCGCATGGAAGTTCGTTCCACTCACGGCGAACTGGTCGTCGTGCACGGCCAGGTGCGAGTTGAACTCGCTGGTGGGACGGGCAAACAGCCGGCGCGGCGAGGTGTAGATGCAGCCGCTGTGCCCGTCGCCGTCGATCAGGAGCGCCGCCAGGTTGGCTGCCGGGTCCTTGTGAATGTCGCGCAGCCGCCGGCCCGAGCCAGTGACCAGCATCAGCTTCCCGCCCAGGGCCGGGACCGGCTCCGGCAGCTCGATCTCCTCCGCCTGTGGGAAGCGCCGGCGCACCTCGACCGGCCAACCGACGACCATCGAGATGTTCCCGGCCGCGCCCTCGCTGGCGTCGATGTCGCTGACGCGCTGACCGGCCTCCCCGATCGCCACCAGGAGTTCGTCCAGTTCGGGAAACGGTGGTTCGACTGACATACATCCCCCTTTTCAGCGCACGAGATTCCTACCTGGCCCGGGCTGCCCACCTGGCGGACCTCGCGATTTCCTGTCCGAGGAACATGCGCAGTTGTGCGCCGTGCTCCTGCACGTGCCGCAGGTTATAGAGCTGCAGTTCCAGGTAAGGCACTTCGCCCCACGGGTATCGGCAGGGCCGGTACGCCTGCTCGTTGGAGAGCGCGCCGATCGCCTCCTCGCACTTTCGACGACAAAACGCAAGGTAGGCGAGCAATTCATCGCGGGTGTACACTCGCGGCAGCACGCCGGCCGGATCCATCTCGGTCAGGTCAAACGGCGCGGGCGGTGCAAATCGCTCCTCTTCATCCCCGCTTAGGTAGAGATCCAACCAGAAAAGCGTGTGGAAGCCCACGTACCAGAAGGCCGAGAAACCGCTCGTCCCAAACTGGTTTGGCTGCTCCTCCCACAGGCGCTTTTCCCACAGCTCCTCGGGGCAATCGCGCAGCGCGTCGCCGAACATGTCGATCGCTGCCCCAAACTGCCGCCACAGGATCTCTCGGTCGATTGTGTCCACTGGCCTGCTCCTCGTAAGTCGTCCGGATTTCGGTATCATCTTACCACAAACCAGCTTACCAGAAACCGTTGACAAGCAGCGGATTCGGTGCTACCATCACACATGCAACATTTGCCGCCATAGTGAGCAAATGCTCACACCTAAGCTGAAGAGCAAGATGGATCCCGACCTTCGCCTGCTCACCAAGATTGCCACCCTGTACTACGGCAATCAGCTCACCCAAGAGGAAACGGCTCGCCGCCTGGGCCTTCATCGCCAGACAGTCGGGCGCCAGTTGAAGCGCGCCCTGGAGCTCGGCATCGTCCAGATCACGATTCACTCCCCGCTGCGCTTCTCCGCCGAGCTGGAGTACGACCTCGAACGCACGTTTGGATTATCCGAAGCGCTGGTCGTGGAGCCGCCCGTCGACAGCGAGGATTCGATCAAGCAAGCCATCGGCAAAGCCGCTTGCAGCTTCTTGCCCCGGCGGGTCCAGCGCGGCGAGGTCATCGGCGTCTCCTGGAGCAGCACGCTGCTGCAGTGCGCGCTCCAGCTGCCGCCCGCAGACTGCCAGGGGGTGACGGTCGTCCAAATGAACGGCAGCCTGGACCGCAGCAGCTACTCCACCCGCGCCGAATACATCGTGCATCGTCTGTCGCAGGCCTTCGGCGGCGAGGCGGTGACGCTGGCAGTGCCGATGCTCGTGGATCGGCCCGAGATCAAGGCCAGCTTGCTCAACGATTCGCGCATCGCGGCCGCGCTGGACCTGGCCAGCCACGCCACGATGGCACTCGTCGGCATCGGCAACGTCTCGGAGGGATCGTCGCTCTACAAGGCCGGTTATGTCGACGACGCGCTGCTGGCCCACTTGCGCGCCGCCGGCGCGGTGGGCGACATCTGCGGCCGATTCTTCGCTGCCGATGGCCGGCCCTGCGCGCCCGAGATCGCCGAGCGCACGCTGGCCGTCGAACTGAGCACCCTGCGGCAGACACGTTTTTCGGTGGCCGTGGCCGGCACCTTGGCCAAGGTGGCTGCCATCCTGGCTGCGCTGCGGGCGGGCTACTGCAACGTGCTGATCACCGACGCGGCGGCCGCCGCCGCCTTACTGGAGCGGGCATGACGCGCAAGTCTTTGGTGCCGCTGGCCGACGGCGTATCGGCGGGTCCCAGCGGGACTGTGCCAGAGGTCACGACTGCGTCACACCTGCGCCGGCGCTATCGCGATCTGCCGGTGGGACTTGCCTACCTGGCACCCTCGCTGCTGGTGTTCTCGGTCTTCGTGTTCTTCCCGCTCTTCTTCACCGCCTATCTCAGCCTGACTCGCTGGAACATGATCTCGCCAGACCGGGCATTGGTGGGGGCGGAGAACTATCTGCGTCTGCTGTTCAAGGACCCGCTCTTCTGGAAGGTGCTGCGCAACACCGCCATCTTCTCGGTAGTGGTGGTGCTGGCCGCGATGGCGCTCGGCCTCAGCCTGGCACTGATCGTTAACCAGCCGCTGCGCGGCCGCACCGTCTATCGGGCCGGCATCTTCTCGCCCTACATCACCAGCACTGCGGCGATGGCGCTAGTCTGGCTGTGGATCCTCGACCCTCAGTACGGTCTTCTCAACAGCGCCCTGGCGTTGGTGGGCATTAAGGGCCCCGAATGGTTGGCATCCACGTCCTGGGCGCTGCCGGCGTTGATCATTATGACTATTTGGCGCTTCGTCGGCTACGACATGTTGATCTTCCTGGGTGGCATCCAAAACCTGTCCGCCGAGGTGCTGGAAGCCGCGCGCATGGACGGCGCGAACGAATGGCGCCTCTTTCTGCGCATCACACTGCCGCTGCTGTCGCCGACCACGTTCTTCGTGGCGGTGACCTCTTTTATCACCATGTTCCAGAATTTCGACACCGTCTACGTCATGACCGCCGGCGGCCCGGTGAACTCGACCAACATGATGGTCTATTATCTCTATCAGAACGCATTTCAGTTCTTTGAGGCCGGCTACGCCTCGGCGCTCGCCGTCGTCCTCTTCTTGATCGTCATCATGCTGACCGCCATCCAGGTGCGCGCGTCGGGCGCCTGGGTCCACTATTGATCGCCGGCAGGACCGAATGACACACACGCTCTACGGCCATCGCGGCGCTCGCGGCGAGGCTCCGGAAAACACGCTCAGCGGGGTGGCTTACGCCCGCCGTCACGGCGTGCAGGCCCTGGAGATGGACGTGCATCCTTCGGCCGATGGGCAACTGGTCGTCATCCATGATGCGACCGTCGACCGCACGACCTCCGGCACTGGCCCCGTTTCCGACTTCACGGCGGCCGAGCTGGCCGGGCTCGACGCCCGCGACGGCTTCCCAGACTGGCCCGAAGCGGTGGGAATACCCACCCTGGACGAGATGCTCTCCGCCCACGGCGACGTGCGCGCACTCCAGCTCGAGGTGAAGACCGCCCCGCCCGGCGCCCTGGAGCAGGTCTGCCGGCTCCTGGCGGCTGCCATCGAACGTTTCGGCATCGGCGAGCGCACGGTGGTCACCTCCTTCGACGGGCAGGCGCTCGAGATCATGCGCGCTCTGGCGCCGGGCGTGTGCCGGGGCTACATCAGCGCCGCGCCCTACGCCGGCGACGTACTGGCCGATGCCGTGCGGCTTGGCTGCTCGCTGGCTTGCGTCCATCTGCCGGCCAACTCCGCCGAAACGGTGCGCGAGGTACGGCGATCGGGTCTGGAAGCGGCCGGCTGGCTGGGCAATACCGTCGACGACTTGCGAACGCTGGTCGAGTGGGGTGTGGACAGCATCACCACCGACCTGCCGAGCCTCGCCATCCCCTACCTGGAATCGGTGGGCTGGCTCGCACCGGGAGCGTGAGATGCGTCTTCCCGCGACACGTGGTCTGACTTTTCCCTGGCGGCGCTGGCTGCGATCCCTGGTACTGCACCTCGTCCTGATCGCGGCCCTCGTGGTCGTCATCATCCCGGTGGCCTGGACCATCTCGACCTCGCTCAAGCCGCTGCAGGAGGTGTACGCCTACCCACCCCACTGGATACCCGGCCAGTTTGTCTGGCAGAACTACGTCCAGGCCTGGACCGACGCGCCCTTCGGCCGGTACGCCATCAACAGCGTCATCGTCACCAGCACGATCATGATCAGCCAGCTCGTGTTCGCCGCCCTCGCCGCTTACGTGTTCGCCCGGCTGGATTTCCCCGGCCGCGACCTGATCTTCGTTGCCTTCCTGGCCACGATGATGGTGCCCACGCAGGTCGTGGTGGTGCCCACCTACCTTATCTTCAGCACGCTGGGCTGGATCAACGAGTATCCCGCCTTGATCGTGCCTTTCCTGGTCAGCGCGTTCGGCACGTTCCTGATCCGTCAGAGCTTTCTGGGCGTTCCACAAGAACTGGTCGACGCGGCGCGAATCGATGGCGCCGATCACGGCCGGATCATCTGGAACCTGATGGTGCCGGCCTCCAAACCGGCCTTTGTGAGCTTCGCGCTGCTGACCTTCACCTGGCGCTGGAACGACTACTTCTGGCCGTTGATCATGACCAACTCAACGGACATGCGGACGCTGCCGGTGGGCCTCGTCTTCATGCGCTCCAGCGAAGGGAGCATCAATTGGAACGTCGTCATGGCGGCGACGGTCTTCGTGATCGCGCCGATCATGCTGCTGTTCGTCTTCTTGCAGAAGTACTTTGTGCAAGGGGTAACACAATCTGGAATCAAGGGCTGAGCGCCAGCCCTCTGCTCGTTTCCAAAATCCCGGTTCACACCCACAGTCCCAAGGAGGCTAGACATGTTGCAGACAGTCCCTCGTGTTCCCAAGTTCGTGCTCCTGATGATCGTGCTCGCCATCAGCGCAGCCGGCTGCGTGCCGGCGACGACGGTACAGCCCGCCGCCCCTGCGGCTCCGGCTGCCCCCGCGGCGACGGCTGCACCCGCCGCACCGGCCGCCGCACCCGCCGCGAATGCGGTCGAGGTCACCTTCTGGGCCGCCCTGGGCGGTAACAACGGCAAGATCCTCGAAAGTATGGTCAACCAGTACAACGCATCGCAGAATGAGGTCAAGGTCAAGTACGAGTTTCAAGGCGCCTACGCCGACGCCGAGCAGAAGTTCCTGACCACGCTGGCCGGCGGCCAGGTGCCTGACCTGGTGATGCTCGAGATCTCCCGCATCCCCGGCTTTGCCAATGGCGGTGCTCTTCTGCCGCTCGACGAACTGGCAGCCGGCGCAGACGGCGTGGACCTGACCGACTTCGCCCAGGGCCTGCTCGCCGAGAGCCGGATAAACGGCAAGCTCTACAGCCTCCCACAGGCACGCTCCATGCCGGTTTTCTACTACAACAAGGACATGTTCAAAGAGGCCGGGATCGACGACAGCCAGGCCCCAAAGGACTGGGCGGCCCTGCGCGATGCGGCCATCAAGCTTACCAAGGCCGACGGTTCCCGCTACGGCTTCGGCGTTCAGATCGGCAATCCCTGGTGGTACTTCCAGGAAGCGGTGGAGAACAACGGCGGTGAGATCTCAAGGCTGGACGGAACGACCTGCAAGCCGACCTTCAACGAGCCCAAGGCGGTGGAGGCGCTGCAGTGGTGGTATGACCTGGTCTACAAGGACAACGCCGCCAAGATCTACCCCGGACAAGGACTGACCACTTGGGAAGCCTTGCAGGCCGACTTCATCAGCGGCAAAGTCGGCATGATGTACATCACGACCGGCTGGATGGGGAACATCAAGGCCAATGCCAAGTTTGACGTCGGCGTCGGCATGCTGGCGCAGGGGCCTGGGGGCAGCTTGCGCGTGCCTACCGGCGGAAATGGCATCGTCATCCCGGCGAAAGCCCCGGCAGACCGGCAGCAGGCCGCCTGGAAGTTCCTCAAGTGGCTCACCGACACCCCGCAGACGGCATCCTGGGCCATGCAAACCGGCTACATGCCGCTGCGCCTGTCGGCGATGAATGATCCTGCTCTGCAGGACTACTTCACCAAAAACCCGACCTTCCAGGTCGCAGTGCAGCAGATGCAGTACGCCAGCCCCTTCCCCTGCATCAAGCTGAACCCCAAGACGGAATCGACCACAGACGTGCTGTGGGAGCGTATCTTCGTGGCCAAGGAGCCCATCCAGACCGTCGCCGACGACGTGGCGGGTCAGGTCCAGGCCCTGATGGACGCGATGCAGTAGGTCCCCGCCGGGCCGACGCTCCTCACCCGCCTTCGGATGAGGAGCGTCGGCCCCAGCCCAGGGCTTCCTATCGGGGGCAAGCGGAGGGTGGTCGAGCGATGACCGGCAGCCTGCCTGAATACGCCTGTTTCCAGGAAGGCGCCCGCCGCAAGCGCGCCGCCCTGGCCGGCATTCCGGATCGCGTGCCCGTCAGCGCGCAGATCCACGAATTCACCATGCGCCAGATGGGCCTGCCGGCGCGCGAGTTCTACAGCCGCCCCGAGATACTCGTGCCGGCGGAACTGGAGATGCAGCGCGCCTACGGGCTGGACGTGGCCTCCCTCACCTATGACGTCTACAGCATCGAAGCCGAGGCGCTCGGCCAAAAGCTGGTTTTCGGCGCCGACCTCGTCCCCGACGTCGACCGCAGCGCGCCGCTGATCCGTGACCGGGACGACCTGCGCGCGCTCACGACCCCCGATTTCGAGACGGCGGGACGCTGCCCACTGGTGGTGGAGATGTTCTCGCTCTTCCGCTCCCTGACCGGGCTGGAGCCTACGATCAGCTTCACCGCCCCCTTCACGCTGGCTTGCAGCCTGCGGGGCATCGAGCAACTGATCGCCGACATCTATACGGAGCCAGATTTTGCCGCCGGACTCTTTGACCGATTGTGTGAAGAGGTACTGGCGCCCTGGATCCTCTACCAAAAGCGCTGCTTCCCGGCAGCGACCACAGCGCGCGGGGTCGACGCGACTGCCTCCGTTCCCATCGTCAACCTGCGCCTGCTGCGCGACTGGGCCGCCCGCTACCTTCTGCGCCTGCGCGAGCTGACCGGGCTGGAAGTAGTGGTCGACAACTGGGTCGGCGAGGCTCATCTCAAGCGGCCGGCCGAGATGCTCGACCTCAAGCTGGCGCTCTCGCCGGGCGCTCTGCTGGGCCAGGACCCGGACGTCGAGCGCCTCGGCCCCGAGTTCTACCGCCGCTATGCCGACGAGCACGAAGCCTCGCTCACGCTGGGCGTCGGGGCAGGCTTCCTGGCCCTCAGCACCCGCGATCAGATAGCGGCCCGCGTCCGCCACTACATCGCGGCGGGCGGACCACACGGGCGGTTCTCGCTCTACCTGTGCAACGTGGGCGGCACCACTCCGCCGGAGAACCTGCGCGCGGCCGTCGCCGCCGCCCATTCTTTCGTCTACTGACACCCCCCATCCTGCCGAGCCATGCCCATCGCCCACCAAGGGCCGGCGCCCACGACGCACGCGCGCCGTCGGCTGCCCTGCGCCGCCCGCCCACCCGCCGTTGGTTGTCATCCTGGGCGGGCTCATCCACAGACTATGTCAACGGCGACGGCCCAGCGAAGGATCTCCTGCAGCCCTCGCCAAAACAGAAGCCTGACGGCGGCCGGCGGGCCAGACCCTAGCTTGTCAGCACGAACCGTGCGCGGCCAGCCCGAGACGACGCAAGAGGGGCGGCGCAGTTCGCTGCGCCGCCCCCCCATGCGCCTGGCCCCTACCTCAGGGCCAACCCGCGCCTACTTGCGATAGTTGGCCACATCCTTCGTGATGTACGTCGTCAACGCCATCATGTTGATGTCTTCCAGGCCCGGCCAGTGCCAGGTCGTGATACCCGTCTTGTCGGGCTCGAACTCCGTCCCCTTGAGGTACGGCCGGTAGATCCAGCCCGGCGTGACGTGGTAGATGAAGACGCCACCCACGTCGTCGACCAGGATCTTCTCGGCGTCCTTGAACATCTGGCTGCGCTTGGCCGGGTCTCCGGTCAGCGAGGTCGCGGTGGTCACCAGTTGGTCGAACTGCGGGTTCGACCAGGCGTGGCGGCCACCAGACACCCAGATGCCCAGCATGTTCGAGGCGTCCAGGTAGTCGAAGCCGTAGGACACCATGTAGAACGGCAGCGTGTGCGCGTTCAGGGTGTCCATGAACAGCTTCTGCTCCTTGTTGGAGACCTCGATCGGGATGTTGAGGTTCTCCTTGATCATTCCTGCAATGGCGTTGCCCACGGCCTTGTTCAGGTCGTTCTCCTGGCGCAGCCACAACTGCATGCTCGGGAAGCCCTGGCCGTTCGGATATCCGGCGTCGGCCAGCAGCTTCTGCGCCGCGGCCGGGTCGAACTTGTTGACGTCCTCGTTCTTGAGCACATCGGACGAGGAATCGGGGAAGCCGGGCATCAGGAAGGAGTAGGCCGGGATGCCCTGATTCTTGACGACGTTGGCGATCAGCGAGTCGCGGTCGATCGCCTTGGCGAACGCCTCGCGCACCCGCAGGTCGTTGAAGGGCGGCTTGTTAGTGTCGAAGCCCAGGTAGTAGGTACGGAAATCGCCGAAGCCCGGATGGTATTCCTTGCTCAGCTCCGGGTCCTTGGAGATGAACTCGATGTCGGCCGGCGAAAAGCTGGAGGCGTGATCGACTTCATTGGCCTGGTACGAGAGGAAGTCCTTGGAGTAGTCCCCGAAGATCAGGATCTGCTTCTCCAGGTAGGGCTTGATCTTGCCGGTGTAGTGCGGGTTCGGGCTGAACACCATCTGCTTGCCCTTGGTCCACTCGGTCAGGATCCAGGGGCTGGATGAGACTGAGGTCTCGGGGGTGTTGTTGTAGTACTCGCCATACTTCTCGAAAGCGGCCTTGCTCAGCGGCCGGGCATAGAGGGCCTTGGCCGGGAGATACGGGGCCGGCTTGCTGGTGATGAACTGCAGGGTGAAGTCGTCCACCGCCTTGACGCCGATCTCGGAGGTCGGCACGTCGCCCTTGACCGCAGCATCCCAGTTGACCAGGTCGCTCCAGAACCAGGCAAAGTCCCAGGCGTGCTTGGGATCAGCCTGATACTGGAAGGTCGTGACGTAGTCGGCGGCGGTGACGTGGTTGCCGTCGCTCCACATCAGGTCCGGGTCGAGATGATAGGTCCAGGTGAGCCCATCGTCGGACACTTCCCAGCTCAACGCGTCGGCCGGCAGGATCTCGAAGTTCTTGTCGATGCGCACCAGCGGGGTGGCCAGTTCCTCGCAGTAGGCCGGGGTCGTGCGCTTGTAGACGCTGACGGCGAAGTCCACCGTCGTGCCTTCGGTAGCCAGCGTGCGGATGAACTGCTGATCGGGCGGCGCCGCGTCGTCGGGCAGCGTCACGCCGAAGGCGTTGACCAGGGCGCCGGTCGCGGCTGTGGCCGGGGTGTTGGTCGCCACCACCACCGCCGTGGCCTGGGCCGCGGCCGTGGCCTCGGTTACCGCAGCGCCCTCTGGGATGGGCGTGTAGGTAGGCGGCGCCGGCATGGCCGTCGAGGGCGCTGCGGGAGCTGAGGTAGCAGGTTGGGCGGGTGCCGGCTGCGCGCAGCCACTGGCGAGCATGCCGACGATCAGCAGGGCCGCAAACCACGATAAGATGGTACGCTTCTTGGCCTGTCTCATGTTCCCCTCCGGTGGATGGTTGACTCGAGGTCCGCCGTTCGAGCGGCCGCCGGCCTCGGTGACCTCTCCGCGCGCCGGGCCGAGGCGGGGCGGGCACGCCGAGCGCTGAATACGGGCTGCGACTGGATTGTTAGCCAAACACCTCCGATCAGCCGTTGAGCATGGTCGGGTCGAGGGCGTCGCGCAGGCCATCGCCGACGAAGTTGAAGCCCAGCATGGCCAGCGCGATCGCCAGCGTAGGATAAAGCCCAAGGTACCAATAGACCCGGATGTAGCCGCTGCTGTCGCCGACCATTTTGCCCCAGCTTGGCAGGGGATCGTTGATACCCAGCCCCAGGAAACTGAGGCCGGCCTCGGCGAAAATGGCCGTCGGGATGCCAAGCGCCAGCATGATCACCAGGGTGGGCAGGGCCATGGGCAGCAGGTGGCGCACCACGATGAACAGATCGTTGGCGCCGCAGGCGCGCGAGGCGGTCACGAACTCCCGCTCGCGCAGGCTGATGAGCTGCGCGCGTGTCAGGCGGCAGACCTCGATCCAGCTCGTGACGCCGATGGCCAGGATCACGTTGCTCAGGCCTCCGCCCAGGATGCTCAGGATGAAGATCGCGAAGAGCACGCTCGGGAAGGCGGTCATGACCTCCACCAGGCGCATGATTACAAAGTCTACCTTGCCCCCCCGCAGTCCCGCCACGGCGCCCAGCGGCACCCCGACGCCGAAGGCCATCAACTGAACCGCGAACGCCACCAGCAGGGAAGTGCGCGCCCCATAGATCATGCGGCTCAGGAAATCGTGGCCCACCTGGTCGGTGCCCAGCAAGTGCTGCGCGCTGGGGAACTGCAGGGTCTCGCTGAGCACCGAATAGTCATACGGAGTGGGCGCCAGGATGGGCGCGAAGATCGCCATGAAGATGAAAATGCTCACGATTACCAGTCCGAGCATGGCCAGCTTGTTGTGCGAGAAGCGCACTACCGCGTCGCTCCACAACGTCCGCTCGCGCGCCGGCTTGATCGGCAGGGACTGATCGACGGTCGCGGGCACTGTCATCCGTTGTCCCTCCCGGCCAGGCGAACCCTCGGATCGACGACCGTATAAAGGATGTCGCTGACGAAATAAGTGACACCCCACAGGACGGCGACGAGCAGCATGGTCGCCATGATCATCGGATAGTCCCGGTTGAACGTGCTGGTCACGAAATAACGGCCCAGGCCGGGGATACGGAAGGTAGACTCGATGAAGATGGAGCCGGTGGCCAGGTTGGGGATCTGCGGTCCGAGCACCGTGATCAGCGGGATCAGGGCGTTCTTGAGCACGTGCCGCCAGACGACCGCCCGCTGGCCCAGCCCTTTGGCGCGCGCCGTGCGCACGTAATCCTGGCGCAGCGACTCCAAGACGTTGACCCGCGTGTAGCGCGCGACCAGGGCCATCGGCGCCAGGGAGTAGGCGACCAGGGGCATCAGGATGGTGCTTGGCTCCCCCCAGCCGCCGGTGGGCAGCCAGTGCACGGCGATGCTAAACACCAGGATCAGCCAGATACCGATGATGAAGTTAGGAACGGCAAAGCCGAGCGTGGCGAGGGTCGTGACGACGTAGTCTATCCAGGTGTTCTGGTGCAAGGCCGATACGATGCCCAGCAGGACCCCCAGGCTGTAGGAGAGCAGGATCGTCAGCCCCGCCAGTTCCAGGGTGACCGGCCAAACGCGCGCGATCAGTCCCGTGACGGTTTCGGTCGGGCTTTGGAAGGGAATGCCAAAATCCAGGTGCAGGACGCCCCACATGTAGCGCCCATACTGCTCCCAGATGGGCTTGTCCAGGCCGTACTTGCGCAAAACGTTGGCTTTGGCGGCCGGCGGCAGGGGCTGCTTGCCTTCGTCGAACGGGCCACCCGGCACCGCGTGCATGAGGAGAAAGGTGATGATCGAAACCAAAAGCAGGGCAAACACCAGTCCGGCGAAGCGACCTGCCACATAGCGGACCATAATGCCCCCTTTCGGTGCTCGATAAGCGATCGCCGTCCGGCAGGTACTTCAGGACGCGCTGTCTCGGACTAACCGGTCACGAAGATGCGACTATCACACGGCATGTCGTGTCACGGCCGGCTCGCTGCAGGGAGTTTAGCACAATCGGCCCGCAGATTCAATAGTCAGCTTAAGGTTATTGCGCTCCAAAGGACTCTTGGCGCCTTGCGGCCGGCCACACGCTTTACGCGGCCTGATCGGCGTTCTCCCACCAGGCCAACGTGCCGACGGCGCCTAGGATGGACGTAAGGGCCACCAGCAGGAAGCTGGGCGCAGCCAGCTGCGCGCCGGAAGGCCCGGCCATCCCGCTGTAGAGGGCAGGCACGGCCCACGGGAAGTAGGCGCCCCAGCCGAGGACCGCGCTGATCTGGGCCAGGAACACCAGGAGCAGTGCGCAGCCAAGCGCGGGCAGATAGCCGCGACCTATGCTGGCGGCCAGGGCGATGGGGGTGACCAGGCTGAGGGTGAGGACGGCGGTGACGGCCAGGTTCGCGACGGCCTGGGTCACGGCCGCGGGCGACCAGCCCGGCAGGCCGATCGCAGAGCCGACGGCGATGCCGACCAGGCAGGCGGCGGCAGCCAGGGCCAGCCCCCACGCCAGCAGCACCAGCAGCTTGGCCGCTACCAGCGCGGAGCGCGGCGTGGGCAGCGCCAGCAAGTCTTTGAGGGTGTGGTCGGCATACTCGCGGCCGAAAACCCAACTCGTGCCGAGGGCGTACACCACCGTGCCGCCGATGGCGGTGCCCTGCGAGAGCATGCCAAAGAAGGCGGGCCAGTCTGCCACGCCCGCGGCAAGCTGGGCCTTGGCCGAGATCAGGCCCATGTTGCGCGCGGCGGCCGGGTCCTTGAGAATGATCATGAACAGCCCTCCGACCAACGGTAGCAGCATGTAGCCCAACCCGGCGAACCACAGGGCCCTGCCGCGGCGCGCCTTGAGGATCTCAGTCGCCAGCGCGGCACCAAAGCCTGTCACGCGGCCTCCTGTCGGGCCCGCACGAGGCTCAGGAAGTGGGTTTCGAGGTCTTCCTGCACAGTGGTGAGCGAAGTCAGGCCGCAGCCGGCCCGCACCAACAACTCCGCGATGCGCTCGGGATGCTGCACGGCCTCGGCCGCTGACAGAGAGAGACGGCCATCCTCTTCTTCGGCCACCGCGTATCCGGCGCGCTCCAGCAGCCCGCGGGCGGGTCCCCGCTCCAGCGCGTCCACGATCAGCCGCTGCCGCAGACGACGCTCCAGGGCCTGGCTGTCGAGCTCTTCGAGCAAGCGCCCCTGGTGGATGATGCCGATGCGGGTGGCCAGGCGGGCCACTTCGGGCAGAATGTGGCTGGATACCAGCACCGTCACCCCCTCCACCGCAGCCAGGCTGCGCAGGAGCTCGCGGATCTCCACCACGCCCGCCGGGTCCAGGCCATTAGCGGGCTCGTCCAACAGCAACAGGTCGGGCCTGTGCAGCAGTGCCTTGGCCAACCCCAGCCGCTGCGCGTTGCCCGTCGACAGTGTCCCGGCCCGCCGGCCCGCGTAGCGGCCCAGACCCAGTTGCTCCATCGTCCGATCGACCGCACGGCCATCGGCCAGGTGCCGCAAACGGCGCATCACGTCGAGGTTCTCACGCACTGTCAGCTCGGGATAGGCAGACGGCCTTTCCACCAGGTAACCCACGCGCGCCCACAGCGCGTGCGCCGCCGCGGCCACGGGTTGCCCGAAGAGGCGCGCCTCCCCGGCGGTCGGCCGGATCATGCCGAGCAACATGCGGATGGTGGTGGTCTTGCCCGCGCCGTTGAGGCCGAGGAAGCCGTAGATCTCGGCCGGACACACCTGGATAGACAGGTTGTCCACCGCGACCACGTCTCCGAACCGCCTGGTCAGGCCGTGCGTCGAGAGGATGGCGTTCATAGCGTAGTGGGAGTATATACCTGGCAACGAGAGAATGGTAATCCTTCCACCAGCTCATTCTGACCCTTCTTGGTGCATCCCTTTTGTGCTACAATAGTCGCGCTTGCCGGCCATACTTGCCGTTCGGAGTAGTCATGGAAGTGGCGACGGAGACTCTCGAACACGAGCTCGACGCGCTGGCCCACCGGTTCCTCACCGAGGGCCTGAGCCGGCGCGAGGAAGAGATCGCCCTGCGCGCCGAGTACGTCCATCCCGAGCGCGTGTGGCAGCACACGTACCCGAGCTATTCTGTGTTCCGCGCCAGCTACGAGACGCGTATCCACCGCATCCTCGACCGCCAGTTGGCCATCGACCTCGACCTGAGCTGCCGCGAGACCCACCTGGCTGCGCCCCCCAGCGGCGGCCTGCAGTTCGAGCCGCCCGCCCCCGACGGCTTGACCGACCTCGACGAGTGGGAACGCTGCCTGCGCCGCAGCATCAACGCCTTCTACCGCTGCTCGGCGGTGGAATCGGTGCGCATGGCCCGCCGCGGCCACTATGCGCACGAATGGCACGTCGACCTCCATCCCGGCAACGATCCGGGCTGGCTGCGCGAGCATCTCTCGACCCTGCTCGACCGCATCCGCGCCGTTCAGCAGGAGGCCGGCTGGCCTGCCCCCGAAGCCATTCGCGTGCGCGCCCCCGGCTACTCGTATGAGGAAGCCCTCACGCGCTGACGGCACGGCCGGCCGGAACGCAACCCTCCGTCTCCGCCGCCTGGCGGCCTGCAGCAGCGGCAGCGCCTCGCCGGCGGTCGCCTGCACCTGGTTGGGGCCAAAACGTAGGAGGCCGGCCGGCAGTTGCCAGGTGCAGCGAGAGTGGCGTTTGCTGCGACAGCCGGGCAGAAGCGTGGCCGCAGAGCATACCGACCCGGCCTCAACGAGCCTGCAAATGGCACAGCAGGCGCCACGAAAAGCGCTGCCAGGTGCCACCGCCGGCCGAGACGGTTCAATCGCCAGCCGCCCGCGCGCGACCCGCCTGGCCACGCCCGGACCGACGCCCAGCCAACGGCCACCCGGAGCGAGCTGAGCCGAATCGCCGCGCCCGCCAATCACCCATGGAGGCAGCTGCCCATTGGGGCGCGCTTCAGGTCACCTCTCCAACACTCCGATGCAAGAGAGCTTCAGCCAACTCGCCGCCGTTCGCTCAATTGACATCTGATGGCCGGCAGGCTAAAATGCGTGCACGGTTGGCTCAACGCTCAGAGAGGAGACCCCCAGTGACCTACCAGACACTTGCTACCAGCAAGACCCCGGCCCTCATCATTTATCTTCTGGATGTTAGCGGCTCGATGAGCGAAAAATGCCTCGATGGCAAGCCCAAGATCGAGGTCGTGACTAACGCGCTCCAGAAAGTCGCCACCAAGATGGTTTATCGCTCAACCAAGGGAAGTCTCGTAGCACCTCGTTACCGGGTTGCAATGTACGCCTACAGCTCACAGGTCATCGACTTGCTTGGCGGCATCAAGCCAATCGATGAGTTCGCCAAGCAGGGCGTGCCCCGCTTGACCACGCTCGACACGACCGATACCGCTGGCGCCTTCCTCGAGGCTGAGCGCCTCTTGCAGGCAGAATTGCCGAACCTGCAGGACTGCCCCGCACCTCTGGTCTGCCACATGACTGATGGCCAGTACAACGGGGGGGACCCGCTGCCCGTCGCGCAGCGCATCATGGACAATTGCGTTCCCGACGGCAACGTATTGGTGGAGAATATTTATGTGTCGGCGGGCGGTCTGGCAATCTCCGATATTCACAGTTGGCCTGGCGTTGCATCGGAGAACGAACTGCCCGACGCTTACTCACGTACGCTCTTTCGGATGTCCTCGCCCATCCCCGACAGCTATCGCAGCGTAATGACAGAGTTCGGCTATCCACAGCTTCACCCGGGCGCGCGGATGTTTTTCCCGGGCGACCAGCCAGAGATTGTCGAAATCGGTTTCACTATGTCCGGCGCCACACCCGTGACAAGGAGCGGATGAAGCGAACCCGTCTGGTTGGCAACCGGGGTTTCGTCCGCAACCGATCCAATTGCTGCGTTCTTTTTAAACCGCGAGCTATAAGGGGGCCGTAGCCCATGAACCCTTCTGCTTCAGACCACCTGGGGGCTGTAGACGATTGCCGTTGCTTTGCGTCCGACCAGAATAGAGACACGCCTGTTCTATTCCGCGAGTTCCGCAACGTCTACCTCCGACACATCTATGCACACGCGTACGATACACGGATCGGCGGTGACAAGGGCCAGGACTACCTGTACTGGCGCTACACTGAGGACGCACTCTTGTTCGCCATCTGCGACGGCGTCAGCGGATCATTCTACGGCAATATCGCGGCCGAGCGACTCGCCACGTATTTGGTAGACGAGTTGCTCCTTGCAACAGGAGTGGCGTTGGCGGAGGAGCCCCAAGGAGGGGCCAGAGAGGATATCCTGAAGACCCACCTAAACGCGTTCAGTTGCCGGGCGAGCCACCAGGTGGACGAGGCCGAGTTGCCGGCCCACTGCCCGGCGCTGCAGCGGGAAGCGCTTCTGCAGCTCAGGAACGAATACGGCAGCGAAACGGTGTTCGTATGTGGGCGGTTGGCCTTTGGGGATGAAGCACGGGCCCAACTGGCCAGCTTGCTGCTTATCTGGATGGGTGACGCAGAGGCCCAGGTGTATGACGACCACGGCCATCAACTCGAACTGGGTGGTGAGTGGCGAAGCGTTGATCGCTGGTCCACCAAGCTGGGCGTCCGCGGGAAGGTATACTCCTGGGTCAGTCCAGCCGATGGGCCTGTAAGCCGCGTGATGGCGTTTTCTGACGGGCTGGCAGACGTCGCCGATAGGATAGCGCGCCTACGCGACGACGAAATCCAGCAAGCAGTAGGCGATCTCCTCCTTTCGCCGAGGAGCGATGACATTTCGTTTCTGGACATCTGCTTGAAGCCGCCGCATCTGGTTGAAGGGCCGCCGCCCATGGTGACAGCCGATGGCCTCCGGCTGAGCTGGCAGGACATCCCTGATGCCCAAACCTACCGGGTAGAACAACAATTCGGGGGCCAGTGCCGACGCATTTTGTCATTCCAGGTGACGGAAGACGAGTGGCTGCTGCCGGATAACGCTTCTGCTGCGTCAGCTTTGTACCGCTATTTCCGCGTTCAGACCGAGGTGGGAAGCGAGATCCATAGCACGCGCACCTTGCGCCTGACACCCGATCCCCCACCCTCTCCAAGGTTGGACGGTCCAAATCGGGTAGACTCGGCCTCCTTTATGCTGAGTTGGAGCGAGACCGAGGGCGCCCAGTATTATGTGTTAGTCGAGACGCGCTCGGACGGCTTCGTCCGAGATGTCTACATAGGAGCCGAGACACGTTGCACGCTGGCCAGCCGGCCTGCGGGCGTCTACCTGTATCAGGTCTATGCATGGGGACCGTGGGGGGTCAGCGAGCCCAGCCCCGGACTTGAGGTTCAGGTGCCTCTGCCTGCTCTGCCTGACCGTCGTCCGGCTACCCCGGAACAGGACGCCAGCCGACCTGCGCCGGCACGCACGGCACAGCCCCACGCCGAGATCGTCAGTGTTCGGAATCCCCCCGAAGAAAGTGAGACGCTAGCCGCCGGGAAGGCAGAGGATCGGGCTCTGGCCGACTGTGAATAAGTCGACAGCATATGTGGCGACCAAGTGACAACTGGGCCGAGGGGATGGCGAGGGTGCGTGTCCCTCGGCACTTGTTCCAACTGCTGGGAGGTCACTAGCTCAGCCTGAAATGCGGCGGTCAATGCCGAACCCTATCCCAGCTAAGAAAGGGCGGCCGCTTGCCGCGCAAATGGCTTCCGGAGCGGCATTGCTGAGCGGGGTTTGGCAATCGCTCCACCTAATGACCCTTTTTCCAGGACGTCCGAGGAGACACCCGGCACATGGTGGCATCCAGCTGGACATTTCGGTTGTGGACTCCTCACGAGACCGCCGATTATCATCTGATGGGACGCTACGATGGCACGATTTGAACCAGAACCGGCTGAGCATATAACGATCGCAGGGGTGCCATATGAGGTGATGCCCCACCCGACCGTGCCAGCGATGGCATACGGCCAGGAAGGGCGCAAGGGCATTATCTACCAGTTGAGCGCTAGGGATGGGTGTTTCGCACTAAAGGTCTTTAAGCAACAATTCCGCCACGCCTCTCTGGTGGATACATGCCGCGCGCTGGATCAACTGGCCCTCGCCGGGCTTGACGTTTGTCACCGGCACTGCATCACCCGCAACTCCGACACATCGCTGATATCGCGGTATCCCGACATAGAATATGCGATCGTCATGCCCTGGATGGCCGGCTCCACGTGGCACGACATCGTACTAGCAAAGACTATTATCAGCGAGAGTTCCTGCCGGAAGTTGGCTAAGAACGCGGCGGATGTGCTTGCTTCACTCGAAGCGCGTGGTTACGCGCATTGCGACGTCGCGGGCAGCAACGTTGTTGTGAGCACTGGGACCGGCAAGGTCAATCTAATTGATGTTGAGGATATGTATGGACCGGGCCTTGCCTTGGCCAGCGCATTCCCGCGGGGCACGGAAGGCTACGAGCATGTGACCAGTCGCCAGCTGGTTCAGGGACAATGGTGCGCGGCCGGGGACCGTTTCTCGGCGGCCATACTTTTCGCCGAGATGCTTGGCTGGCATGACGCACGTGTCCGACAGGCAGCTGACGACGAGCACTTCTTTGCCTGCGATGATCTTCAGCGACCAACCAGCGCCCAGTACATTCTGCTGCTAGGCGTGCTGGCCGCCATGTCGCAGGATGCAGCCGATCTTTTCGCTTGCGCCTGGGCATCTCAGTCACTCGACGATTGCCCAACGCTTGCCGATTGGGCGAAGGTCCTGGAGTTCTCGATCGTAGCAGGCTGGCTCCCTATCGCTACACCACCACCTCCTCCTCCCTACTATCCCCAGACCTGGGATCCACTGCCGCCCCAGCCGGAAGTTAGAGGGAGTTCCTATACCTTCTCATTCATGCCACTGCAAGCCAACCAACCTCCGCCAGTGCCCGCATACTTCCGTATCTCCAGATCCTCGGCCGGATTCGAACTGAGGTGGTTGGCGAGTCCGGGCGCCGATAGCTACCTGATTGAAGCAGCCGACAATGAGCAATTCTCGGCTGCTGTTACAGCATACGACGGCCAGGACCTGGAATGGACAACTTCGGCATTGCCTTCAGTCGTGCGATGGTATCGGATCCGTGCCTACAATGGCAAAGGAACCAGCGCGTGGAGTGAGCCGGCGCGCAACTGGCTGTAAGCATACCGCCCGTCCCAAAGCCCCAATCAGGTGTTTGATCTCGCGAGGAGACGGTCTGACCACGATGCATTTCGAACCAGAGCCCAACGATGTATTGCAGATCGACAAGCCCTATGTCGTCATGCCACATCCGGCTGTGCCGGGCTTCACCTTTGCCGCTGAAGGCCGCAAAGGCACGGTCTACCAGTTGCGAGAACGCGACGGCGACCGGTTCTTCGCCCTGAAGGTCTTTAGGCCCTTATACCGAGGGCCTCAGGCATTTGACATCGCCCAGTTTGCTTCCCTGCCCGGGATGATGGCCTGCCAGCGGACGGTTCTTACGAGAGGGGAGCACTCAGTCACCAGACAATACCCGGAACTTGAGTACTCGGTGTTGATGCCATGGGTGCCGGGCAGTACCTGGTACGATATTCTGCTTCGGAAAATGACGCTGGACTTTGATCAGGCTTTGCGGCTGGCAACTGCGCTGGCACGCGTGCTCTACAACCTGGAACGACAGGGCCTGGCTCACTGTGACGTCGCCAGCGGCAACGTTTTTCTCGAAACAGACACGTGCGAAGTGTACCTGGTCGATCTGGAGGACCTGTATGGTCCAACCCTGCCAAGGCCGAAGGAGTTCCCTGGAGGGACCGAGGGTTACCGGCATCGGAGCAGTCCGCAGAATAGCCTTGGCCAATGGTGTGCTGAAGGCGACCGTTTTGCCGGTGCTGTCATGCTCGCCGAAATTCTGGCCTGGCGTAAAGGAAAGGAAGACGCGATCGTTGGGGCGTGTGATGGAGAGCACTTCTTCGCAGCGACTGAGATGCAGGATACCTCCTGCGATCGCTACAAGCGACTGTTGTCGGCACTTGAGGAAGTTTCCACTGAGGTCACGGCCCTGTTTGCGCGTGCCTGGGCCTCTGGACGCCTCGTGGATGCTCCCCGGCTCAGAGAATGGTTCAGCATGTTGGAGCGGCTGCAGGCGGCCTGGACAGCGGTTACCGTCGCTGAAGCCAGTGATCGCCGCTTCCTTGCCTCACTCCAAGAGCACAAGGCTACGCTCTCCGGACTGCCCGATACAGAACGTCAACGCGTAGCCCGAGCAGAAGAGCGCTGCCGGGCACTTGATGAGGTTGATCGGGCACTACAGGTTGGCCGAGCAGTGGACATCCTGGATGCTGTCCGCAGGCATGCCGTCCTACTGAAGAATTGCCAGGATTACTCTGCCGACATGCGGAGGCGGGTCCTACAGATCAAGCAGGTAAGGCAGGAGCTAGGACTCGCCCTTCGACGGTCGCCACAGGACGATCGAGAGATAGCGCAGTGCTGGCGCCGCGGGGGCGGCATTGATTGGTCTGCGATCTTCACCCAGGATGAATTGGAGCGGGCGAAGCTAGCCGACCGCCGCGTGACTGTCTTCGAGCAAGATCTGGAGCCGTTGTTACCTCAAGGGTCAGACGAACAGATCCTGAGCATTTGCACGGCGTATCAGGATCTTCTTGCCGATTGCGGACTAGTGCAGAACAGTCCGCGTGTCCAACTCGCCGTTAATCGAATGCGGGCGGTAGACGAGTTCCATGCGGCAGTCGCCAATGTCGAGGAGGGAGCTTCACCAGGGGAGAGCCTGATCTGGGACGTGTTTGAACGGCGCAAGACCTTATTGGAAAGCTCCCTCGGATTCTCGGCCACCGATCGCATTAGGCTAGATACGGCTCGCCGGAGACTGACTGAGGAAAAGCTCCAGGTGCTGTATGTTGCTCTTTGGTGTGAAGATGATCTGCTCATCCATTCCGGGTATGCGCTGTTAGTGGAGGAGCAGGACCGGCTGGGCGGGGTCGACTTTCTCACGGATGAGCAGAAGCGCCGCGTGAGCCTAGCCGAGCAACGCGCGGCAGCGGTAGATGCCTTTCGCCTGGCCGCGGCCTCGCATCCGCAGGAGCGTTCCAAGCGGGTAGTAGAGGCCTATCAAATGAACAAAGAGTGTCTGCGCTCGTCCTCAGGCTTTGGGCCAAAAGAGCACAGGGCGCTGGCGCAGGCACAGCAAAGGATGGCTGAGGCCGAAGTGAGGGCAGCGGCAACGAGCGGACAATCAGAGTGGTTTGTAGCAACGGTCGAGCAGGCCATTGCCGCCGGCTGCGAGTTGGACTCCGATGTGCTGCGCGAATTCTTGCTAGTGGGAGGACCCATGACGACGAATCTCAGGAGGCCGGGATGGCAGTGACGGACGTGGTGGCCCAGATACAACAAGTCGCGGCCAAGGTACACGACGTGGATAGTGCGTCCGGCCGCCGATTGAACGAACTGGCTGAGATGGTTGGACAGCCCGAGCTAGACCGGATAGCAGCGGTGGACCTGTACGGAGCGTTAGATCTGGAAGGGATCGAGGACAGCGCGTTCGCCAGATACCAACGGCGACCCGGGATCTTCAGCGTCGTGGAATGGGTTCGCAACGTTCTAGTGCTAGCACCCCTATGCCTGACCTGGTATGGCCTTTCGCAAGCTTCGTATAACTATGAGAAGGTCATCAACACCCCGAACCTGCTCCAAACCGCGAAACCGTTCCTATTGCTGTGGCAAGAGGGTTTTAAGGAACTGGGGAACGCTCGCGGCTTGAGGTTCAGTGAGATGGCCTCCTGGGACGTTTTCCTCCTCCTCGCAGTGCTGGTCTTGACCGCCGTTGTGTATTGGCAGAAAGACGTTCGAGAGGCCGGCGCGGTAACAGCGGCGCGGGAACTCCGTGAAACGGTCGCGGACGCACTATGGGAAGTGAATAAACTGCTGGCCAGCAGCTTACGTGAACAGAACCTAGGCGCGGCGGTGCAGGGTTTTGAGCGCCACGCTCAGGTCCTTGTGGATGAGCTAACAGAAGCACGGGGGCGGGTGGAACAGTTGACGGAGGAACGCGTACAGCAACTGGAATCGCTCTCAACTGTGACGCAAGAGCTAAAAGAGGCGGGCCAGGAGCTGCACGGCTTCTCCGTAGAGGTCAAGAAAGTGTACGACCCACTGGGATCGTCCATATCCAACCTTGCCGCGGCAGTATGCGCGACTTGGCAGCAGCAAGATCAACTCGCGCAGAGTATCGCGGGGCTGGATGAGAAACTGACTGCACTGGCCACTTCTAGCGAGGCAGCGAGCACAGAACTCGGACAAGCTGTGACGACAATGGGCAACACTGCAGGTCGCCTGATAAACTATGTCGGTAATTCCAGCGGCGCATTTCAACAGATCAAGGAGTTGCTGGAAGATGCTGTTGAACGCCAGAACGCGATCACGCAGAACATGGGGACTGCTGCCAGCCAGGCTTTCCAGGCAGCGCAGACAATGAGCAATACAGCCGACTCGCTGGGCCAGGCAAGTCAGCTCCTCATTCCAGTGATGCAGGCCCTCGCTGAGCAGGGACAGACGTTGACGCTGGCCATTGACGATTTAGGCTCGACTGGCCGAACCTTCCGAGGGTCCGCGGAGAAACTCATCACATCGACCCAGCAGGTCACCACAGTCGCGGACCAGTCGACAGCTGGGGCGCTGCAGATGCTGCAACTACTGGCACAGGCAGCCAGCCGCCTCGATATTGTGTCCAGGGAATTCGTGCAAACGATTGACCACGTCCAGGCACTGGAAAATAGCGCAAGTCAGACCGCAACCGCACTTCAGACCAGTATTCAGGAACTGGCGCCCGCCTTGCACGCTTGGTCTTCGGAGACCCGTCCGGCCATCGACAAGTTGACCCAGGCTGCGATGGCGCTGGAGCGTTCGGCAGACGGGCGGCATTCGCTGATCGGCGGCCTATTCCGATAGGGCTGCTGAGGCGGGGCATTGTTTCTCGGTCGACCACCGCCTTGGGGACCGCTGGCGAGGCGGGTTCTGATGTTCAGGGGAATCAATTTAATGCGAAGGACTACCAGAGATGGAGATACCGTGCCGATGGTAGGTTGGCTTTACGCCGATCTGCTGTTGGCGATCGCCATGTTGTTTCTCGTCTTCAACACGACCGCTGATTTGCCTGAGCCCACGCCAACTCCCGCACCCGCGGTTACTCTGACCTTACCCCCGAAGCCTACAGATACGCTTACTCCCCTGCCCATGGCTACGTCGACGGACACCCCTGCGCCCAGGCCTGAACCTACTCTCACGTCGACACCCACGCCCCGTCCAGGAGGGCTAGAGCTTAAGGAGGACGTTATTGAGCTGAAGGTTGACATCGATCTGATGCTGGGGCCTGACGGCGCTGCGAAACGGCAGGAAGAACGCAACGTGATTACCATACTTCAGGATCTAGTGCGCCCATTTGGCGACCGGCGCGCGGGCATGGTTCTGGCTTTCGGCACAGCGCGTACTGGGGAGGCACAGCGAGGCGAGGACCTGGCAGATGTGGTCACGAAGTTGCTACCAACGGCCATGCCCCGAATGTTCCCTAACACCGTGATGAAACCTTACCACCAACTGAACGATAGGACTCCTGAAGCCCGCGGCATAGTAAAGATGGAGATATACTGGATTAAGGAGCAATGATCATTTGACCCGGCCAATTGGGACCACTTGAGTTGGCCAAAGAGCAGTTCGAGCCACCCGCCGCCGACGGCTTGACCGACCTCGACGAGTGGGAACGCTGCCTGCGCCGCAGCATCAACGCCTTCTACCGCTGCTCGGCGGTCGAATCGGTGCGCATGGCCCGCCGCGGCCACTACGCGCACGAATGGCACGTCGACCTGCATCCCGGCAACGATCCGGGCTGGCTGCGCGAGCACCTCTCGACCCTGCTCGACCGCATACGCGCCGTCCAGCAGGAGGCAGGCTGGCCGGCCCCCGAAGCCATTCGCGTGCGCGCGCCCGGCTATTCCTACGAGGAAGCCCTGACCCGCTGACGGCACGGCCTGCCGGAACGCATCCTTCCGTCGCCGCCTGCCTGCCGGCCTCCCGCCTGGCAGCCTCCTGCCTGGCGGCCTCCTGCCTGGCGGCCTCCGCCCGATCGGCCTTCTGCCCAATCGGCCCGCCAGCCCGCCAGCGCCCTACTTCGCCGCGCCGCGCCAGAGCACGATGTCCTTGAACTGCAGATCGTCCCAGTTGATCGGCCCATCCTGCAGCAGCGGCAGCGCCTCGCCGGCGGTCACCCGCACCTGGTTGGGGCCCGCCTGCAGGAGGCCGGCCGGCAGCTGCCAGGTGTAACTCACCCAACTGTTGCTGTAATCCTCGAGCGGGAAGCCCGGGTCCAGGCGCTGCCCGTTGATCCACAGGAAATTGCTCCAGGCGTTGCTCTGCATGATGCGCACGGTCAGGTTCCAGGGCCCGCCTCCCGGGTTCCCCACGTACACGGTGCCCTGCCACTGCGTGCTGGGGCTGATCGCGTCGTACAAGGGCACCCAGGGGGCAGAGTAGCCGCGGTGCCCCAGGTGCACGATCGCATCCGGGGCCAGCACCTGGTAACGCGCCTCGCCGGGTGTCGGCTGCAGCCAACCGCCGACGGTCGCTTCGAGGCCGGAGAGCGGGGCGGGAGAGGAAGCCTTGAATGCCTGCTGCAAAGCACGGTAGGCCGGGCGGGGCTCGCCGGCCGCGTCGAGCAGGTTATAGCCCTGCCAGGCGCTGCCGGCGTGATCGCCGAGGTTCCAGACCGTCAGCATGCCCAACCAGGGCCAATCTTGCCCGGCCTGCCCGAAGGCCTGCGCCAGGTAATCGGCCTGCTGTCCCTCTGACACGGTCTGCCAGGCCGAGGCGCCAGGCCCGGCTACGGTCCAGCCCATCTCGGTGGCCCACACCGGTTTGGCCGCATCGCCGTGGGCGACCATGATGTCGCGCAGGTCGGAGAGGCGCGCCATGTTCAGCCCATCGTGCGCGCCGCGCGGGTCGTCGGGCGGGTAGGCGAAGCCGTACGGATGCGCCCCAAGGACGTCAAAGTAGGGGCTTGCGCCGGCCTGGTACATCGCTTCCAGGTAAGCCCGATCGTCCAGCACGCCGGCGCTGCGATCGTCGGTCGACGCCAGACCCGCGCTGACCACCAACGCCTGAGGATCGGCCGCCTTGACGGCCCCATAGGCCGCCTTCAGCAGGGCGACATAGGCCGCGGGATCGGGCGGCTGCCCACCCCACTCGCCGGCCAGGTTGGGTTCGTTCCAGATGATGTAGCCCAAGACCCGCCCCCGGTAGCGAGCCGCGACCCTGCCCACGAACCGCGCGTAGTCGGCCGGGTCTTCGGGCGGCGCGTTGAGAGTGAGCGGCGCCGAGGAGGCCCAGGCGGGGTGCTGGTCCAGGCGAACGACGAGCTTCAAGCCGTAATAGCTCACCCCTTGCACCACTTCATCCGGGTACTGCCAGTGGTACTCGCCCCTGGTAGGCTCGATCTGGCGCCAACTGAAAAGCTGGACTACAGTGTCGAAACCGGCCGCCTGGGCCAGCTGCAGGGTGCGCGGGTCGGCATCCAGCAACTGGACCGCACGCCGAAGCGGGAGGCTCGAGCCGGTCGCGGCGCGCAGGGAGAGCGCCAACAACACCAGTGCGCTCGCCACGATCAGGCCGGCCCGCAAGCCTGTGATGGATGCACCGGTCACCCGCCGGGAGATCCTCATGGTTCCGGAACCGCCTGGCGATAGAGCCCGCTGCCGGTCGCGGCGTACACCCAATGTCCGTCTGGCGAGACGACGAGGGCGTTGACGCTGTCCGGCGCCAGCCCGGCGGCCTGCCAGTCCTGGCCGCCGTCCGTGCTGCGGAACACCCCCTGGTACTTCGTCCCGGCATAGACCAGGCGGCCGTCCGGCCCTGCGAACGCCAGCGCGGTTACGGTCACGTTCTCCAGACCCTGCCCCCAACGCTCCCAGTGCTGGCCGCCGTCGAGGCTGCGATAGACGCCGTCGGTGGCGCCGGCGTAGACTGCCGCTCCGTTCCCCGGATCGAGGGCGATAGTGAACACGGTCTGGCCGCCCAGCTCCGGGCCGGCGCGCTGCCAGGTGGCGGCGCCATCCAGGCTGCGGAAGAAGCCTTCGGTCGCGCCGGCGTAGAGCAGGCCGGGACGCTGCGGGTCCATGGCCAGCGAGATGACCTGCGTCGACAAGCCGAGCCCCTCCCAGCGCGCCGCCCAGCTCTGGCCGCCGTCGCGGCTTTCGTAGACCCGTTCGTAGGCGACGCGGATGTATAGGTGGCGCGCGTCGTGAGGATCGACCAGCAGCGCCGGCACGCCGCGCTTGGTCCAGCCGCTGGCCTGCCAGTGCAGCCCGCCGTCCGTGCTGCTGTAGAGCCCCTGGCCGGCCAGCCCGGCGTAGAGCAGCGCCGACCGGCTGCCGCCAGCGGCGGCTGTCGCCGGGGCCAGGGCCAGCACCGTGTCCGCCGGAAGCCCGCTCTGGCGCAGCTCCCAATGAGCGCCGCCGTCCGCAGAGCGCAGGACGCCGTCGTCGTTACCCAGGTAAAGCGACCCATCCGCCGCCACGACCAGGCTTGCCGCCGAGGGGTGGCCCGGTCCGGGCTGGGCAAGGCGCCAGCTCAGCCCGCCGTCGTCGCTCGAATACAGGCCGCCGGCCGTGCCGGCGAACCAGCGGGAGGGGTCCGCAGGTGAGCGCAGCAAGGCCAGGAACATCCCCGGAGCGCCGAGCCCGGCCCCCCAGCGCTGCCACGGACCGCCCTCGGCCGGACGGCGATACAGCGCGCCCTCGCTCGTGCCCAGGTAGAGCTCGCCGCCCGGGCCCGCCGCCAGCGCGTCCACGCGCCCGTCGAACCCGGCCGTGACCGGCTGCCAGCTTGCCGCGCCGTCTTCCGTCAGGAAGGTGCCCAGCCGGGTCCTCGCCAGGGCCAACCGGCCGTGCGCGTCGCCGAAGGCCAGGGCCGCCACAAACGTGCGGCCGATCTCGGGCGTACTCTGCCAGGTCTGGCCGCCGTCGCGGCTCGCGAACAGGCCCGCCCCATCGGTCCCGGCCAGGATCAGGTCCCCGTCCGGGCTGGCCGCGAGGGCAAGCACCGCGGTTGCCTCCGGCGGCGCCGGCAGAGCTTGCCAGCGCTCTTCCCTGCCCGCCGGCCGATGGTAGAGCGCCGGTCCCGCGCCGCCGGCAAGGAGCTCGCCGCCGGCCGCGGCCGCCAGGGTGTAGACGGCCGCGCCGGCCAGGCTGGTCTCCGCCTGCCAGGTCCGGCCGGCGTCGGCCGACCGATAGAGACCGGCGTCGGTGCCGGCGTACACCGTCTCGGGCCGGAGGGGATCTGTCAGCAAGGCGTAGATGGCGCGCCCCGGCAGCGGGCCGGCGGCGAAGCCCCCTGTCTCGCCACCGTCTTCGCTGATCCAGAGGCCCCCACCGCCGGCCGTGCCGGCGTAGAGGCGCTGTGGATCCCGCCGGTCGAGGGCCAGGGCAGTGACCGTAACGTGGGCCGGCAGCCCGCGATTAAGCGACTGCCAAACGGGTACCTCGGCGCTACCCTGGGCGCCTGCCGGGCCAGGCGCCTGCGAGACAGGCAGCCGTGTGGCGGCGACCTGAGCGCCTGCCAGCACCGCCAGCACGAGCGCGCAGGCCAGCCACAGCGCCGTCAGGCGGGCTCGCCGGCGGCCGGTAGAGGTCGGGTGCGCGACGTTGGGGTGGGCCATGGGCGATATCCTAGCCCATCTGGCTGAGTAAGGCAACACCGGCGGCGCTGATGGGCGGATGCAATGCAATAGGCGATGGTGCGAAAGGACACGGGATCCCAGATCGGGCGTGGCACCGCCCAAAGAGATAGAAACCCGGAGATCCTCCGCGTCCCTCGGCGTCCTCCGCGGTTCATCTTCCCGGGTTCGACAATCTCTACCCCAGAGGACAAAGAGGATCGCAGAGGGAGATAGAAACGCCTCTGCGATGTGAGCGGCCAGGATTCGCCGTTCCGTCTAGACACGGAACGCGCCGGTGAGTACCCCCATCAGGACCACCACAACAAGAACCAGCAGCAGCCCGCCGCCGATGCATCCGCCCAGCGTAGAAGCCGGGCTCGGACCGGGTGCCGTGGCAGGGCGCTTGGTAGCGGCAAAAAACTGCAGGATCAGGTTCCACAAGTAGAGGACCCACTGGCTGAGGAAACCGACAACGAGGGCGACAATCAGACCGGCGATGAAACCGCTCCTGAATGAGAGATCCTGCCCCAAAGGGCCCACGAGCCACCGGTCAAGAAGGTTCATCGGATTCCTCCTCCCGCCTAAGCGTCGCCACGGCTATTGACAAAATCGAACATTTGATCTACAATAGAATATGCAGGATATCCCAACGTATCCCAATTAAGATGCGTTGATTTGCCAACACTGAGGTTTTCATGCGATCTTTGGTGCAACTAATGGCGTACTTCGATTGGCTCGTGCTGCCGAGAACCATTCTGCAGAGCTTCGGCGAAGCGGATTGGCGTCACGCCTCGGAGCACGGCGCGACGGGCATTGCCGGCGAAGCGGCCAGCAGCCTTCTGGGGACCAACAGCTTCCCGTTCTTTGTGCCGCTCGACAGTGGCTGGAGCCTGCCTCAGATTCAGGCTGTGCTGGGCACGAAGGGCATCAGGCCATTTGGCGGCGGCATGGCCAATAACGAGATGTTCTTCCGCGTCGGCAAGCGTCAGGCCGCCTGGGCCCAGTACTTGATGCTGCGGGCCGGCGTCCCACTGACACATCGGCTGCTCACGGAACCGCCCGCCAGGGACCGCTCGCGCTCCGCATCTGGAGGCAACCCGCCGGCTGGGCGGACGGAGGACCGGAGCGGGCCGATTGCCGGCCTCGAAAGGTTTCTGGATCGCGTCGATTCCTTCTTCTCTTGATGCTGCGGCCCCCGGGGCACACCTCGTCCGGCCGGCGCGAATGCTCCCCGCCTTATGGCACGGGGTTGCGCGGCGGCTCGCCGGCCAGTACGCGGATGATCTCCTGCGCCGTGCGCGTGCGGTTCTCGGTCTCGGCCTCGACTGAGAACCAGCCGAAGTGGGGTGTGATCATCACGTTCTCCAGGGACGCCAGCTCCCGATCGACGACTGGTTCGGTCTCCAGCACGTCCAGGCCGGCGCCGGAGATGGCGCCCGACTTGAGCGCCGCGATCAGATCCTTCGTATTGATCTGCCCGCCGCGGCTGACGTTCACGACGATCGGGCGGCGTACCATTTGCCGAATCGTTTCGGCGCGGATCAGGTAACGGTTCTCAGCTGTCAGCGGCGCGAAGATCGCGATCACGTCCGATTCACGGAACAGCATCTCCAACGTCGCCTTCGTCAGCCTGGCCTCGGCAAATAGCGCGTCCGGCAAATACGGATCGTACGCGATCTGCGTGGGGATGATCTCGCGCAGCTTGGCCGCGAAGCGCCGGCCGATCTTGCCCAGCCCAATGATACCCAGCGTCAGGCGGTTGAGCCGGCGTACCGGACCGACCAGGGTGCCATCCCACACACCCTGCTCGACGTTGCGCAGATTCTGCCGGAGCCTGCGCTGGACGGCCATGAGCAGCGCCACGGCATGATCGGCGACTTCGTCTATGCAGTAGTCCGGCAGATAGCAGACCTGAATGCCGTTCGCCCGGCAGGCCGCGACGTCGATCAGGTCGTAGCCGACGCCGGGACGCACCATCACCTTGCACTGCTTCAGGGCCGCGGCGACGCGCGGTGTGATGCGGGCATAGACGTTAATGATGCCGACCGCATCCTGCGCCGCGGCGATCACCTCATCCTCGGTGGCACACACAGCGCTCTGTAGCGAGTACCCGGCAGCCTCGAGCAAGGTCCGCTCGATCGTCGGGTCATGGTTGTCGTTGAGAAGCACGATCTTGCCGCGCCCTACCGTCGCACTTGTCATCCCTTTACCCCTCCAAGTGTCAGCCCCGAGACGATATGGCGCGAGGCCGCCGTATATAGGATCACCACCGGAACCGACGTGATTATGGCCCCGGCCATGATCTCGTTCCATTTCGGCACATCGGCGACGATCAGGCCGGCTAGCCCGATCGGGATAGTCTGAACCTGACCGCTGAGGATCACCAAGGCGTAGAGATATTCGCTCCAGCACAAGGTGAAGGAGAAGATGAAGGTGGAGACGACACCTGGTCCCGCCAAGGGCAACGTCATGTGGCGCAGCGCGCCGAGACGCGAGCAGCCGTCCATCATCGCCGCCTCTTCAAAGTCCACTGAGAGGCTGCGGAAGTAACTCGTCAGCACCCATGTCGCATAGGGGACCGTGATGGTCGGGTAGACAAAGATCAGGCCCCAGATCGACTGCGCCACGCCGAGGCGCGTCGTGAGGATGAAGAGAGGGATGAAGAGCAGTGCCGGTGGGAGCAGGTAGGCGACCAGGATCATCAAGCCCAGAAAATCGCGGCCGGGGAACCGAAAGCGCGCCAGCGCGTAGGCGGCGAGCACGCTCAAGAAGATAGAGGCCGCCGAGACAAGAAGCGCCACCACCGCGCTGTTAATCACCCACGACACAAATTCGGTCTTCTGGAACAGGTTCGTGTATCCGATGGCGGTCGGATTGGGGGGCCAGAACGAAGGCACACGGGCATAGATCAGGTTCGAGGGCTTGATGGAAGTGACGAAAATCCAATAGATGGGTAACAGCGCGATGACGAGCATGCCCGCCAGGAGGGCATAGGTCACGCACCCGCCGAACCATCGCTGCGCTTTCATCAGTCCCTCCGCAAGACGTAGCGCGTTGCCCACCAGACCAGAACGATCAGGAAGGGCACCGCGGCAAGGGAAACGGCGATGGCCAACCCCAGGTCCAGGTTCAGGAATGCTGTCACGTAAGTGAGCGTCGCATAAACCTGGGTCGTATTGGCAGGGCCGCCGCGTGTCAGAACCCAGATGATCTGGAAATCGTTGAGGGTCCAAATGGTCGAGACGACCGTCACGAGCAGGGTGACGTTGCGAATGGCGGGCAGCGTGATGGAGCAGAAGCGTTGCCAGACGTTGGCGCCGTCGATCTGCGCCGCTTCGTACTGCTCCCCCGGGATCGACTGCAGCCCGCCCAACAGGCTGATGCCGAAGAAGGGCGTGCCGCGCCACACGTTGACCAGCACTACCGAGATCATGGCGTTCACGGGCGTCCCCAGCCAATCGATCGGGCGCTGGATCAGGTTCGATTGCAGCAGAAAATAGTTGAAGACGCCGCCGGTCGAGCTGAACATCCACTGGAATGTGAGGACTGTAACGATCGTCGGGATGGTCCACGGGAGGAACAGCAGGGCGCGCCACAGGTTCTGCAGGATCATTTTCTGGTTGAGGACCAGCGCCATCACCATGCCGAAGGCCAACTTGAAGACCAGTGCGAGCGCCGTAAAGACGATTGTGTTCCGGGTGGCGAGCCAGAACAGCGGCGTTTTCCCAAGCTCGACGTAATTGTTCAGCCCGATAAACTGGCCGGGCACGCCAATGCGCTTGTCGGTAAGGCTTGTGGACACTGCCGAGGCGAACGGGTATGCCATCGCGATCAACAGGTAGACGACGACCGGGGCAACCAGCAAGAGGCCCAGGAATCCGGTCTGCCGCTTAAGGCCAAGCCGGCGCCTGCGTGGCGAGTCGATCAGAGTGCGGGACCCGGCTCCGCCGGAGATGCTCATCTGCCTTTCCTCCGCAGGCGGGAACGACGCGACAACCCGGTTGGCGATCCTCGCCCACTGACTGAGGACCAGGCGAGGATCGCCGGGCTACACGGGTTGCCGCGCCTCGCGACTGGGCGCCGGGCGCCGGGCTACTTATTCTTCTCGATGACGCCGGCGATGTCGTTGCTCAGGGCCTTGATCGCGTCATCGACCGGCATATTCTGCACGACGATCTGCTCCATGGCGTTCGTCAGCAGACGGGAGTTCGCGGTTGCGCCGGCTGCCGGCGTGAAGGGACCAGGGTAGCCCAGGAACAGGTAGTGATCGGGCGTCTCGGTGAATACCTTGCCGGCTTCGGTCTTCCAGAAATCGTCCTCCGCCAGCTTGGGGTACGGCGAGACTACCTGGTAGCCGGAAGCCTTCATCCAGGTGCGCTGCCACTCCGGGTCGAGCAAGTAGGCCACAAGCTGCTTGGCCAGTTCGGGGTTCTTGGCCTGCTTGAAGATGCCCAGGTTGTTCGAGAGACCCACGATCGTGCGCCCCTTGGGGCCCTGGGGGATCAGGGCATAACCGGTGTTCTTGAACAGCTCGGCGTAATCCGGATTGGTTGAGAGTGCGTAGTAGACGCTGCCGACGTTGATGATCATCGCGGCCTGGCCGGCCAGGTAGGCCTTATTGTTGCCGGAATCGTCCCAGCCGATCGCGCCGGGCGGGATCACGCCAGAGGTCGTGAAGAAGTCTTTCAGCCAGTTGAACGCTGCGCGGCCTTCCGGCGAATCGATGGCCGGAGCCGTGCCGTCGCTGTTGAACAGCGAAGCATTGTTGGCCCAGAGGATGTCGCGCATCCACCATTCGGTGTCAGAGTCACCGCGTCCCAGGCCGAAACCGGCACCGTACACGCCGGCCTTCACGTCGGTCAGCTTCTTGGCGTCGGCCAGGAACTCATCCCAGGTGTCAGGCGGCGCCGCGATGCCGGCCTGCTGGAACAGGTCTTTGCGGTAGAAGAGGATCGTGGATTCGGACCAGAAAGGAACCGCCCACTGCTTGTTCTCGAAGGTGATGGCGTTGACGAGCGACGGGGTCAGGTCGCCGTTCTTCGCCTGGATCTCCTTGACGATGTCGCTCACATCCATCAGGACGCCCTGGCGGTAGAACTGGCCGGCCTCCTGATAGCCGAAGAAGCTCACGTCCGGCGTGTTGCCGGACTCGATGGCCGCGCTCCACTGCGGGGCGAAGTCCTCGTATGCCATGATGCGCAAGTCGACCGTGACGTTGTTGGCTTGCTCGAACTCCTTGACGCGCGCCGTGAGGGCCTCGTTGGAACCATCGGCCAGCGCCTTCTTCATCCAGAAGACCACTTTGCCTCCGGATGCAGCTGGGGCGACCGTTGCAGCCGCGGCTGCCGGGGCGGCCGTTTCCGCAGCTTGTGGCGCGGCCGCTGGAATCGGCGCAGCGGCCGGCACGCACGCGCTGAGCACCACGAGCGCAATCAAGACGGAGACGATCAGAATGGGGGTCTTCATTTGCCTTCCTCCGTGCGGCAAGGGTCGGATCTCAGACTGCCGACAATTGGACGCCATTCACGAGCAGGGAACGGATCGCGCTGTCCGCCACCTCCTTCGGCGCATTGAGGAGCGGGGACCTGACCCCGCCCACCGGCAGGCCGCGGTACGCGAGCGCCGCCTTGAACAACGAGAGGTCACCGCCGTCCTTCAGCGTCCTGCGGATATGTTGGATACGCGCCTGCGCCGCCTGCGCGCCTCCGAGATCATCGCGCCAATACGCTTCGAACAGCTCGACAAAGGGCTTGGGACAGGGGTTGGCGTTGCCCGAGACGGCAGCCGTCACCGCCCCCACCACAAGGGCCGAAAGGATCAGCCCGTCGCCGCCGATCGACACCTGGAAGTCCGGCCCACCGGCCGCCTTCGAATCGATCAGCTGCCCGAGGTTGCCGCTGCTCTCCTTCATGCCGACGATGTTCGGGCAACGCTTCGCCAGCGCGCCGACGACCGCGGGCGTGATGTTGTTGCCGGTCTGCTGGGGGATGTTGTAGAGGAAGAGCGGGTAGTCCGCCAGGGCTTGGGCCACCCTGGCGTAGTGCTCGACCAGCGCCTCGTCGCTCAGGCGGACGAAGTAGGGCGTGATGATGGTCGCGGCAGTGGCGCCCGACGACCTGGCGTGGCGCGCCAGTGCGATCGTAGCCTCGGTGCTCGGGGCGCCGACCTGGGCCAGCACCGGCAGGCGGCCGTCCACCGCCTTGAGCGTCAGTTCGAGGAGCCGCTGCCGCTCCTCGAAGGTCAGCAAGGCGAACTCGCCGGTCGTCCCTCCCGGCATGATGCCGTGGACGCCTGATCGGATCAGGAACTCGATCAAGCGCGGCAAGGCTTGCTCGTCGAGCGCGCCGTCATCCCGAAACGGCGTCACCAGGGGAACGATCACACCCCGCAGCGAGATTGGTTGGGTTGGCATCGCGTCAGCAGCTCCTGTGGCAGTCGCATCTGATGTAGCCGGTCACGGTTCTTCTACCACATATCGGCGGCCGCGTCAAGGCACTTTCGACTTTTGCCCTTGCGGTACCCCAGTTTGAGAGAGCAGCCAACTGACGGAATTGGCAGCTCTAGGACATTTGTTGGTTTGCCGAAAACCCAGTGCCTGGAGCTGGCGATGGCCTTAACATACGCCGATTCGGTTCACCCATTGACTGGCGCTCTTGGCCGGTCTATAATGATGACAGTTCAGGTTTCTTTCAGGATTAACGTCGTTTATGAACGACGCGAGGGTGGAGAATGGTTGCTAATGCCGGCGGATGGCGGCGAGCGCCTTGAGGCCGCCCGAGAGCGATGCCGCGCCGAGAGCCGGCTCGGCGCTCCCCTTTCCACGCCGGCGCTCCGCGCTCGCGGCTCCTGCGCCGCGCGTGCTGCCGGCCGAACGCCCTCTAGATCGTCCGTTTGGCTCGAGGAGGTGCTAACGTGCCACGCATCAAGGTCCCGATGATGGTGGACGACGTGCGCTTCGCCCGGCTGGGCCAGGGCAAGGCCACCGAGAACGTCGAAATCGAGGGCGATTTTTTCCTTGATGGTCCCGTGACGCGGCGGGTCGCCGTCATCGATCTCGACGCCGACAGCGGAGCGTTGCAGCCCGGCGCCAGGTTCATCCCGGCCAGGCGAGGGCAGACGTTCGGCAAGTACGACATCCCGGCCCCGATCGACTTCACCTCGCGCCCCTTCAATCAGGTCAGCGTGTTCGCGACCATTTTCAAGACCATGCAGCTCTATGAGAAGTCCGACACGCTGGGCCGCCCGATAAGCTGGGCGTTCAACAGCCCCCAGCTGTTAGTCGTGCCGCGCGCCGGCCTGATGGAGAATGCCTTCTACGATCGCCAGACCCACAGCCTGCACTTCTTTTACTTTCCCGATCACACGGACCCGAGCAACACCATTTTCACCAGCCTCGCGCGAGACGTCGTGGCGCACGAAACTGGGCACGCCATCCTCGACGGGATTGCGCCGCACCTCTGGAACGCGATCACTCCTCAATCGCTGGCCCTGCACGAGGCCGTGGGCGACCTTACGGCGCTGCTGGCCTCGCTGGAAAGCGATCACTTGGTGAATGCCGTGCTAAGGGAGACCAACGGTTCGATCAAGTACTCGACCCACTTCAGCGCGATCGCCGAGGATTTCGGCATGGGTCGCGGTACGGGGGCGCTGCGCGATCTGCTCAACGACACCAAGCTCAGCGACCTGATGAGCTCGGATCCGCACGACCTGTGCGTGGTGCTGACCGGCGCGCTCTACAAGGTGCTCTACGAGACGCACGAGAAATACAAACACGAGCGGATGGTCGACAAGAGCCAGTCCGAATACTCAGCCTCCGGCTGGGCGCTCTTCAGGGCCGGCAGCCAACTTCGCCGTATGGCTTTCCGGGCGTTGGACTACCTGCCGCCAGGCGAAGTCTCCTTTGCGGACTACGGCCGGGCCATCATCGCGGCCGACCGGGCCTCGCATCCCGATGCCCCGGATGAGCGCAACTGCCTGGTCGAGGAATTTGTGACGCGCGGCATCGTGCCGGACGCGCAGGCGCTGGAGGCCGGGCCGCCAGACGACGATCTGGCCGGCCTGGACCTGGCCGCGCTGGCCGAGAGCGACTGGGCAGCCTATGCTTTCGCCAACAGCGAGCGCGGCCACCGGCTGCTGGGCATCCCGCCGGACAGGCCCTTCCAGATCGAGCCGCGCCTGGCGGTGGAGAAACTGTATTATCATGGCCCAGACGACACCCGGGGGCGAAAGGAGACGGTGCGCGAGATCCTCTTCAAGGTGTGGTGGTACGAAGAGGAGCCAAATCCGATGTCGATGGGCATGGGCCTGCCGGCCAAGCGGCGTATAACGGTGGGCACGACCCTTTCCTGGGACAAGGACACGGGGCGGCCAAGGGTGCGGCTGACCTCGGCCCGCGATCAGCGGCCGGCCGAGCAGGCCGAGCAGCAAGCCGCGCGGGACGAGATGCTGCGCAAGCTGAGCGAGCAGGGTGTGCTGCGGGACGAAAAGCAGGCGCTGGCGCCAGATGGACGCGACCTGAGCGGCGTGATCAAGGCCGGCACGCGCGACGGCGAGCTGCAAATACAGGGCGGCGCCCGCATGCTGCACCTGGTTGGGGAGGGATGACCATGGAAGCGCTGCGCGTGCGTGTCTATGACGTCCGCTTCGGCGACGCCATACTGGTTGCCGTGCCGGACCAGGCCGGGAATGGCGAGCCGGTGACCCGCCATATCCTCATCGACATGGGCAACGTGCAGAGCGGTGAGGGCGGCGAGGACGCCGTTTTCGGCCCGGTCATGGCGGACATCCTGCACCAGCTCGACGGCCGGCCGCTCGACCTCTATGTAATGTCGCACGAACACCTCGACCACGTGCAAGGGCTGCTCTACGTCGCCGGGGATTACGGCGGCGAAGACGGCCTGCGGCAGAAGCTGCAGACGCGCTACGCCTGGCTCCCGGCTTCGGCGGACCCGCACTACTACGACCCAGGCCAGGGGCACGACCGGGCGAAGAAGCAACTGGACGGGTACCGGGCGGCATACCTGGCCATCGACCGGTATCTGGGCGCGGCGCCGCAGCAGCGCAACGCGTTGGTGGACGCGCTGATGCTGAACAACGACGCGAACAAGACTGGCGTGTGCGTCGAATACCTGCGCTCGCTGGCAGGGCCCAATACCTGGTACGTCCACCGCGAGCTGGATCTGGCCGGCAAACACCCCTTTCGGGACGCCAGCTTCGAGCTGTGGGGCCCGGAAGAGGATAGCAGCATCTACTATGGCCAGTTCCAGCCGATGGCGCTCGGCGTCAGCGGCGGTGAGGTGGCGGGCGGCGGTCCGCCCATCTTGAGCCAGCCGATACCACCGCCGGGGGTGGATGCCGGGGCCTTCTTTGACCTGGTAGAAGCCGGCCGCAGGGGCTACCTGGACAACATGCTGGCGATCGATAAGGCCGCCAACAACACCAGCGTGGTCTTCTGCCTGGCATGGCACGCTTGGCGGCTGCTCTTTCCGGGCGACGCCGAGCGGCGCAGTTGGCGCCAGATGAACAAGGTCGGGCGGCTGGCGCCGGTCGATTTTCTCAAAGTCGGTCACCACGGCAGCGCCAACGGCACACCGCCTCCCGAACTGCTGGACAAAGTGCTGCCGCCCGGCCGCCATGGCTACGCCGCCCTTTCGACCCATCTCAACACCTACAACGGGGTACCCGACCAGACGACGTTGACTAATCTGCGCGACCGGGCCGACTTGCACTCGGTGCTCGACCTGGACGGCGGCCTCTACTTCGAGCTCGCCTTTGCCCCCGACGGCCGGGTCGTAGAGGTTACTACGGGATAGGCCGTCTGCCTTCCCACATCGCAGAAAGGAGTGACCAGCATGGCCGAGACGATCGTTTGTACGCCGAAATTCCTCGATCCCAGCCTGTGGGTCGAAGCGGCCGCCAAAGCCGTCGAGATCCACCCGGGCAATCAACCCGACGCCAAGAAACTGACCGGGCTGGGCCTGGCCGGTCCGGAGTCCCTGGCAGTCCTGACGACCAAATACTGGCAGCCGGCAGGCGTGCGGCTGACAGTGGGCTTCCTCGACAACCCGCCGGCGGACCTGCGTGCTCGCATCCTGTCGCACATGAATGCCTGGAGCCTGACGGCCAACGTCCAGTTCGTGGAGACCTCGACCAACCCGCAGGTGCGCATCTCCCGCGGGCCCGGCGGCTACTGGTCTTACCTCGGGACGGACGTCCTGCTCATCCCTACCAACCAGCAAACGATGAACCTCGAAGGCTTCACCATGAACACGCCCGACTCGGAGTTCTTCCGCGTCGTGCGTCACGAGACCGGCCACACGTTAGGATTCCCGCACGAACACATGCGCAAGCAGTTGGTGGACCTGATCGACCGGCAGAAGGCGATCGATTGGTTCTGGCAGACCTATCACTGGAACCAGCAGATGGTCATCCAGCAGGTGCTGACGCCGCTCGAGGAGTCCTCGCTGCTCGGCACGCCGAGTGCCGACATGGATTCGATCATGTGCTACCAGCTGCCCGGCTTGATCACCAAGAACGGGCAGCCCATCGTCGGCGGCACCGACATCGATCCCTGGGATCGTGCGTTCGCGGCGACGATCTACCCCCAGGCCTGGCCGATCTCAACGGTCGCCTGGGCGGCGGACCGGCTGGATTCGTTTGTCGTGGGCACCGACCTGGCCCTCTGGCATCGCTGGTGGGATGGCAGTAACTGGGGCGGCTGGGAATCGCTGGGCGGCGTGCTGACCTCGATGCCCGTGGCCGTTCCGTGGGGCCCCAACCGGCTTGACATCTTCGCCAAAGGCACCGACCAGGCGCTGTGGCACCGTTGGTGGGACGGCAACGCCTGGGGCGGCTGGGAGTCGCTGGGCGGCATCTTGACCTCGCCACCGGCCGTGGCGTCGTGGGGGCCGAACCGGCTGGACATCTTCGCCAAAGGCACCGACCAGGCGCTCTGGCACCGCTGGTGGGACGGCAACGCCTGGGGTGGCTGGGAGTCGCTGGGCGGAGTGCTCACCTCGCCGCCGACGGTCGTAGCCTGGGGGCCGAACCGCCTGGACGTATTCGCAACCGGCACAGACCGCGCCATGTGGCACCGCTGGTGGGATGGGAGTAACTGGGGCGGCTGGGAGTCCCTGGGGGGCGCGCTGACCTCGCCGCCGTCGGTCGTAGCCTGGGGGCCAAACCGGCTGGACATCTTTGCCGAAGGCATGGATCAGGGCATGTGGCACCGCTGGTGGGACGGCCACGCCTGGGGCGGTTGGGAATCCCTGGGCGGAGTGCTCACCTCGCCGCCGGCCGTCGCGTCCTGGGGGCCGAACCGGCTGGATGTCTTCGTCGTCGGCACGGATCAGGCGCTGTGGCACCGCTGGTGGGACGGCAACGCCTGGGGCGGCTGGGAGTCGCTCGGCGGCCAGCTCATCGCGCCGCCATCGCTCACCGCCTGGGGGCCGGATCGCCTGGACGTCATGGGCGTCGGCACCGACCGGGCGATGTGGCACCGCTGGTGGAACGGCAACGCCTGGGGCGGCTGGGAGTCGCTGGGTGGAGTGCTGACTACCATCTTGCCGTGACGGCATCGGTAAATCAGGTTGAGCGAAGCCGGCGCTCCTGCCCGGATTTCGCTCAACCTGGTCTAAGACGGCGGCCGGTTTGGGGTGTCGGCGGGGGGCGGCGAATGTGCGATCTCTGGATCGCCAGAATTCGCCCACTGCCCAACCTTGCGTGGTTACCGGTGTTGGCTCGTACAATGCCAGGTTGGATGGTCGGCGGCATGTCGCCCGGCAGTGCCAATCCGAACGCAGTTCGGTCCCCCTACAATCGGACGGCCGCGAACCCATCGTCGCCGCCGATCCCGGTTGCCGCATCACCGGCACCCCATGTCGCCCATCCGATTGTAGGGGCCAAGGCCAGTCTGCTGGCCCCACCCCATCCCGTGACCTGACCCACCGGACGTGTGGCCACGGGCACGTATGCCGATTAACCGGCCAAAGTGGTGGGGGTGCCACGCCCTCTGCTGGCCAACGGGAGCCGCACCCCCTGTCGCCGATCCGGTCGACCAGACGTCTGGCCACGGGCACGCCTGCCGACTTACCCGCCAAATTGGTGGGGGTGCCACGCCCTTTTCTGGCCAGCGGGAGCCGCACCCCATGTCGCGCATCCGGAAGTGCGCGCGGTCTTGCAGCAAATGCCTGCTCGCCAACCAGGTAAGAGCCGCTTGGGCAGGATCCTCTATCACTTGGATGCGGGCATCCGCGGCCGCGCCTCGCCGCAGGACGCCTGACATCCCCTTCCCGCAGACAACTTACTTGGCGCTTAGTGGCCAATTTGGCAGGGTGTTTGGCCTCGCCCGCCGAATCCGTTTCGCTTCGTTGCCCTGTATTTCGCTGGCCCCCGGGCCTGGCCCTTCCCGGCCGCGGCCCGGCCGCCATCACCAGGCGCAGTAGCCACCGTCGATGATCAGGTCGGCGCCGGTCATGAAATCGGAGACCTCTGCAGCCAGGTAAACTACCGCGCCCTGCAGGTCGGTCACCTCGCCCATGTGCCCCATCGGCGTCAGCGACATCCAGCGCGGCATGACCTGCTGACCCTCAGGCGTCGCCAGCAGGTCCTCGACCAACAGCGTGCGCGTATAGCCGGGGCTGATACTGTTGACGCGGATGCCGCGTGTCGCCCATTCGGTCGCCAGGCTGCGGGTCAGGTGGATGACGCCGGCCTTCGAGGCGTTGTAAGCCGCCTGGTTTTGAGGCGTATTGACGATACTCCCAGACATGGAGGCAGTGTTGACGATCTTGCCATAACCGGCGGACAGCATCGCCTGGCTCTCGATCTTGGCGCAGACGAACACCCCCGTCAGATTTATGGACAACAGCTCATTCCACTGCTCCAGGCTCATGCTTTCGCTTGCCTGCCAGAGCCCTACGCCGGCGTTGTTGACCCCGATGGTCAGCTTGCCCCAGCGCGCCAGGATGGCATCCACTGCGGCCTGCACCTGATCCTCGCGGCGCACGTCGGCTTCGAGGGCCAGCGCATCGATCCCCTTGCCCTGCAGCTCGGCAACCACCGAGTCGGCCAGGTCGCGGCGCACGTCCAGGATAGCCACGGCCGCGCCGGCCTCACCCAGGGCATGGGCATAGGCCCGGCCAATGCCGCGCCCTCCACCGGTTACCATCGCCACCCGGCCGTCGAGCCGGAAGCGCTCCAAGATCGGCCTGGCTTCGAGCACTTTGTCAGCCATGGTCATGTACCTCCTCGGCGTTAGCTTTGATCTGATCGAAGTTGGTCGCGGGCGGCGGCCGGTCCGCTTAGCGGCGAGCGGCAAAGAGAGCCAGATCACTGCGGCGGCACCACGCATATCGTTCAGCCGGCCGGCCTTCGTTTGACAAACACAAACGGGGTGAGCAGTTGCGGATCATACCATCCCGACCCTCGCTTGGCAAGCAGAACCGCTTGTGCCTCTCGCGCCCTTGGCCGCCCGGCAGGGGCGGCCGCTCTCAAGGCAATTCTCCCCAATTGACAGCCCTCCGCTCCACCCCTACAATACCCAAACACTGGGACAATTAGGGGGGAGGACAGCATGTCGGATCAGACGGTAGCCGGACTGGCCACGCAATCAGGGATAATTGGCGCCGATTTGCGCATGGAGCCGGCCGACCGGGCCATCTTGCGGGCACTGGCAGCTCGAGTAGCCGAGTTGGCCGCGCGGCCGGTCGAGGCGGAGAAGCGCGAGCTGTGGTACCGCCACAACAGCCTGCAACCGACGCGCCCGCTGATCTTCTGCGACCCGGAGAACGGCTGGAACGAGATCATCACGCCCGAGCTTCTGGCCTGCCAGGGCACGTTGGCGCGCGACTGGGAAATGCGCCTGCGCAAGGAGATCTACTGGGCCGAGGAGATGTGTGACGACCGCGTGACTCAGCCCGTCTTTGACGTAGCGCACGTCTACTCAGAGACAGATTGGGGCATGCACGAAACGAAGATCGGCGGCGAGGCGGGCGGCTCTTATGTCTGGGAGGCGCCACTGAAGAGCTATGCCGACGACTTCCCCCGCCTGCGCTTCCCGCAGATCCAAGTCGACTCAGAACAAAGCGCGCGCCTGCTGTCCCTGGCTGACGAGATCCTGGGCAACTCGCTGCAGGTGCGCCTCAAGACCCTTTGGTGGTGGACGCTAGGCATGACCTGGACGCTCATCAACCTGCGGGGGCTGCAGCAAATGATGTTCGACATGCTCGACCACCCCGATGGCCTGCATTCCCTGATGGCCTTTCTGCGCGATGGGACCCTGTCCCGCCTCGACCACCTGGAACGGAACGGCCTGCTTTCGCTCAACAACGACGGGACCTACGTGGGCTCGGGCGGCTTCGGTTGGTCGCACGAGCTGCCCGCGCCCGGCTTCACGGGACAGGTGCGCACCCAGGATATGTGGGGCTTCGGCGAGAGCCAGGAGACGGTGGGTGTGTCCCCGGCGATGTACGCGGAGTTCATCTTCCCTTATCAACTGCCCGTCCTGGCGCGCTTCGGCCTGAACTGCTATGGTTGCTGCGAGCCGCTCGACAAACGCTGGCGCCTGGTCGAGCGCTTCCCGCACCTGCGCCGCGTGTCGGTGTCGCCTTGGAGCAATCAGGAGCTGATGGCCGAGTACCTGGGCGCTCGCTACATCTTCTCGCGCAAGCCGCGCCCCGCCGACCTGGCCATGACCACCTTCGACGAGGACCTGGTCCGACGAGACCTCCGGGCCACCATGCAGATCGCCCGCCGGCATGACTGCCGTCTCGAAGTGATCATGAAGGACAACCATACCATCGCCAAAGACCCGCGCCGGGTTACCCGCTGGGTGGCAATTGCCCGCGAGGAAGCCGAGCGGGCTTGAACCAGGAGACTACAGGATGCTGATTGACGCTCATGCGCACATCTTCCAGGTGGTGAACGGGTCGGTCCGGACGGGTCCCGTGCGCGGGCTGGGGTATGGCCGGATCGCGTTCGGCGACCAGACCCTGCAGCTCCTGCCGCCGTTCAACGAGCGGACCGCCTACACGGCAGAGATGCTCATAGCCCAGATGGATTGGGCAGGGGTGGACCGGGCATTCCTGCTCCAAGGGACGTACTACGGGCCCTGCAACGACTACGCACGCCAGGCTATCGCCCGCTACCCGGAACGGCTGGCCGGCGCGGCCTGGCTCGACCCTTGCGTAGCCGGCGCACGCGAGGCGTTTGCCCAGGCCTTCGCCGGGGATAGCGCGGCCACGCCTGGCTTCCGGGGCGTCAAGCTCGAATTCTCCGTCTCACACGGGCTGTCAGGCCTCCACCCCGGCGCCCACCTCGACGACCCGGCGCTCGAGTGGCTCTGGGGCGAGTTGGAGCGGCGCGGCCTGGCGCTGACACTCGACCTCGGCAGCATCGGCAGCCAGTCATACCAGACCGCCGCCGTGCACAAGATCGCACAGTGGCACCCGGACCTGAAGATCGTGGTCGCACACCTCGGACAACCCACCCTGGCTGCCGAAGCGGACGCCGAGATGTGGGCGCGCTGGCAAGAGCAGATCGAGCTGGCACGCCTGCCGAACGTCTGGCTCGACTGTGCGGCCTTACCGATTTTCCTGCCGGAGGAAGAATACCCCTATCCGAGCGCGGGCCGCTATCTCCAGATGGCGGTCGAGCGGATTGGCCCGGGCAAGGTGCTGTGGGGCAGCGATCAACCTGGGTTGCTTTCCGTGCTCAGCTATCCACAGCTCGTGCGCCTGGCGCACCTGCACACCGCATTCCTCTCTCCCGCCGAGCAGTCGCTGATCCTGAACGAGAACGCGCGCCTGGTCTACGGGCTTTAGGCAGCATCAACAACATCAGTGTCAAGGTCGCGGCCCTGCTGACGGCCAAGGGGGGCGGCGGCATCGGCAACCAGGAGGACCAGGCGATCGTCCCGATCACTACTGCCATGGCCCGCCGCTCGCGCAGCCAGACGAGTTCGGGACATTCGGTCAGCCAGCTCAGCGTGCAGGGCGAAGCACGCAAGTCCTCGGCACGAGCAACAGGCAATTGGATCAGCGCAGCTCGGGCAGCAGGCGCTGCAGCCCCTCGATCAGAGCATCGGCGTCTGCCTGGCTGTTGTAGGCCTGAATGGAGATGCGGATGAGGTTGGTGTCATGCCATCTGTGGCACGGGACCTCGACCCGGTACTCCTCAAGCAGGCGCCTGCGCAGCTCGACCGGGTCAAGCTCGGGCAGCCGGGCCGCCGCTAACTGGGTGTACCAGCCGCTATCTTCTGGACAGATCGGTTCGAGGCCGGTGAGCTCGTTCAGCCTACTCAGCGTCTGGCGCAACAGTCGGTGACAGCCGGCGCGCACCGCCGGCCAGTCGTTTTCCGCCTGGAATTCGATCGCCGCCGGTATCGCCAGGAAGGCGGCCGAGTCGCGCGTGCCTTGCGCCATGTTCGGCTCGACGAACTGCCCCTCGCCCGGCGGCAGGTTCTGCCAGGCCCAACTGATCACCAGCGGTTCCAGCCAGCCCTGCACCGCCGGGTGGGCATACAGAAAAGAGGAACCCTTGGGCGCACAGAGCCACTTGTGGCAGGCACCGCTGTAGATATCCGCGCCGAGGGCCTTGAGGTCAAGCGGGATCTGCCCCGGCGCATGGGCGCCGTCTATGATGGTCAGCAGGCCGGCATGGCGGGCGCGCCGGCAGACCTCGGCGACAGGGAAGGTCAGGCCGGTGGGGCTGGTCAGGTGGCTGAGGTAGATCACGCGCGTGGCCGGTGTCACACCGGCCATGAACCGCTCGACGAACTCCGCCTGCGTGGTCACCGGCAGAGGGATGTGCACGGGCACGTAGCGCGCGCCGGTCAGGCGGCAGACGTATTCCCAGGTCTTGTCCAGCGAGCCGTACTCATGATCGGTGGTCAGGATCTCGTCGCCGGGCCGCAGGCGCAAGCGCGAGCGCGTGTCGCCGGCCAGGCTGCGGATGGCCATGTTGAGCGCAGTGGTCGGGTTAGGGAAGTAGACCAGGTCGCCGGGCGGGACGTTCAAGTACGCTGCCAGGGCGGCCCGGCTCTCGGCCAGCAGATCGGCAATTTCGGCCATATATCGGCCCGGGTGTCGCTCCAGCCTGAGCTGCCAGGCCTGATAGGCGGCAAAGACCGGTTGCGGGCAGGCGCCGAAAGAGCCATGGTTGAGGTAGTGATAGCCCGGCTCGAGCAAGAAGGCCTCGCGCGATGCGCCGGTCCCAGGCCACGGCGGCGAATCTGACGGTCCTGATGATGACGTGGACGTAGTGGTTGAGGTTGGCATAGTGGAAACGGCAAGTCCTCTTCGAGCAGTGGTTGCTGGGTGATCAGGCGATCCGCACATCGGGCAGACCGGCCGCCCTCGCCCGCTGCGCAAGAGCCTGCAGCAGGTCGGCGCTCGGCGGCAGGAGGTCGCCGGCAGGGTAGTCGAGACCCAGGCTGCGGTATTTGCCCCCGGCCATACGATGGAAAGGCATCAGCTCGTAGTAGCGTAAGTTCGGGAAGCCGCGGATGAATTCGGCCACGGCGCCGACGGCTTCAAGCGTATCGCTGACGCCCGGCACAACCGGCGTGCGCACGATCAACGGCACTCCGCACCCGGCCAGGTGGCGCGCGTTTTCCAGGATCAAGCGGTTGGAGACTCCCGTCGCAGCCCGGTGGACCGCGTCGTCCATCTGCTTGAGGTCGAGCAGCACCAGGTCGAGCCAGGGCAGCAGATCGGCCAGATGTTGCCAACTGCAGTAAGCGGCGCTTTCGATGGCCGTGCGCAGGCCGGCAGCGTGGCACAGTTGCAGGACGCGCCGGCTGAACGCGTGCTGCAGGAGCGGTTCGCCGCCGGACAGGGTCACCCCGCCCCCCGACTGGTCGTAGAACTCGCGGTCGCGCAGCAGCGCGTCGAGCAGCGCTCCGGGCTCCCACCACCGTCCTGACAAAACGAGCGCGCTCGCATAGCAGACTTCGGCACAGGCTCCGCAGGCGTCGCAGCTCGCGCGCCTTCCGGCGCGCGAGTCCCCATCGCATACCTGGGCCTCCTGCGAACACGCTTCCACGCAGGCGCCGCAGGCGATGCAGCGCTCGGGGAACCACTGCACCTCCTGCTGAGCGCGCCGGTCCTCCGGGTTGTGGCACCAGAAGCACCCGAGCGGACAACCCTTGAGAAAGACGGTCGTGCGGATCCCCGGGCCATCGTGGATCGAGAAACGCTGCACGCTGGTGATCAGACCTCGCACGTGTTGAGCAGGATCTTCGCGCATTGGCCAGACATCTGCAGCTCGAAGGCCTTGGTCACGTCGCGCAGCGGCATGACGTGGCTGATCAACAGATCGATCAGCGGCGACTGGCGGATGACCTGCAGGACCCCGGCATACTGGGCCAGGTTGTAATGCCAGTTGCCGACCAGGGTCAGGCCCTTGCGGATCATGTCGGGGCTGACGGTCAGGTGCAACTGGTCCGAGCACTCGCCGACGAATGCGACCCGGCCGCGCCGGCGGGTTGAGTCGATGCACAAGCGCTGGGCCTCGACGTTGCCCGAGCAGTCGAGGGCGCAGTCGACGCCGTCGCCACCGGTCAGTTCGCGGATGCGAGCAGGAGTGCCCGGATCGCGTGGGTCCAGCACGAGCGCTGCGCCCATCTGCAAAGCGCGCTCGCCCCGCCAGGTCACGGAGTCGACGGCGATCACCCGGGCACCGCGGAAGCGCGCGTTCACGACCGCCCCCAGGCCGACAGGCCCCAGCCCCGTGATGAGGACCGTGTCCAAGGCGCCCAGGCGCGTGGCCTCGAAGGCACCAAAGCTCGGCCCGAGGCCGCACAGGGCGAGGCCGGCGTGCTCCCAGGACACGTCGTCGGGAATGGGAGAAAGCAGCCACGAAGGCTTCAGCAGGTATTGGGCGTAGGTGGCGCTCCCCTCCCGCGAGCCACTGAAGGCAGCGAAGTTGGGGACGTGCTCGCAGTAGATGTAGTCCCCTTCCAGGCAGCGCTGGCACCTGCCGCAGGCGTAGAGCGGCTGAACGACCACGCGGTCTCCCACCTTGACCCGGCAGGGCTGGGCAACGCCCACGACTTCGCCGACCGCCTCATGGCCCAGGTATTCGACTCTCTGGCCGGAACGATAGACTTTGTACTCGGTGCACATCGGTGTGAGCACCACCTTGACCAGCACCCAGTCCTCCTTGGGCTGGGGGTCGGCCGCTTCTACCAGCTCCGCCCGGCGTTCGCCGGTGACTATGACTTTTTTCATCGCGTCCACCTCCTCATGCAATCGCTAAGTGCGAAAGGTCATCACGTAGTGGAACAGTGTGCCGTAACGGGCGATAAAATGGAAACCGGCTTGCTCGCACCAACGCCGAACCGTGGCCGGGCGAGGGAAGTCGGGATCGAGCAAGAATTCGCCGATTGCCAGCATGCCGTCCGGTTTCAACGCCCGCCGAAACTCGGCCAGCGCGCGTGGCTTGTCGGGGATCTCGCACAGCACCGTCACCATGAAGAGCCGGTCGACGCTGTGGTCGGGCACCGGCAGGGCGTAGGCCGACGAAAGGTGGAAGCTGACATTCCCGACCCCTGCACTGGCAAGGGTCGCTTGCAGCCGTTCCAGCATATCCGCCTGGATGTCAACCGCGTGGACCAGACCCTGCGGTCCCGCCCGGCGGGCCGCCCCGACGGTGAACGTACCCGGCCCGGGTCCGACCTCCAGTACCTGCATGCCGGGCCGGATATCCAGCCAGCCCACCACGTCCTCGGGCGGCTCCAGGGCGCGCCGGAAGCGACTGTTGAGAAAGACCGAGATGAAGGCCGGCGCCGGGAATTTGACCCAGCGCCGCACAAGACGCAGGACCACCTGCCACAGGACAAACACGGCCAATGCTGTCAACAGGAAGCGGGCGAGCTTACGGACGACTCGGAACATAGCAGTCTCTCCGTTTTTGTCAGGGTTACGCGTCAATCTGCTGCCGGCGGGACGGCGCGCGGCCTCAATCCGGTGCCTCGAAGGTGTCAGGGACGTGGATCCCGGCGCGCCAACAAACGATTGTACCACTGCCGGGCGCGATCTAGAAGCCATCACCCGGCGTTGGGGGAGCGTCGTCGGGCCTTGCTTTGCTAGCGGCCCTCGTCTTTGAGGCTGCGTATCTTCTCGAGATCCAAATCGCCCGCGGCCCCCCAACCGGCTTTGCCGCCCGGGATGATCGGGCGGAACCGCTCGTAGAGCCGGAAAGCCCAGGCCGCCAGGCGTTCAGGCGGCAGCGTGCCGGCGAGATCCTCCATTGCCGCACGCACCTCCGGCAAGTCGTCGCCGAACTTGCTCCGCAGGTAGCGCTCGACGCTGGCCGGATTGACCGGCTGGCCGTTTGAGGTTGCCCGGACACCCGCATCGGTGCTGAGCGCCGGCACTTCGCGCCCCAACAGGTCGACCGCAAACTGCTCACCCTGCGGACGGTGGCGCGGTGGCTCCGGTTCCTTTTCGGGATGCTCCTCGAAGATGCCCAGCCGGCGGCCTTTCGAGTGGGCATTCAGCCCGGCCACAGAGCGGCCGAGCGTCAGCGCCTCGTCGCGCTCGAAACCCAGCCGCTCTGCCACCACTGCGGCCCACAGCGTCAGCACAGGCGCGCGGTTGACTTTGACCACTTTCCCCGCCATCGATGCCCTCCCCTCACTCACGTTAGCCAGCCTGGCATATCACCCTGGCGTCTCAATTTCTGCGAATACCAAACGGGATTGTATCATATGCCGCTTGAGGTGGCGGCGTATGCTAGAAGATGAACCGGCGGTCGAGATCGACCCGTCACAGGCGGCGCGGAGTTCGGCGCAGCAGCCGCCGACGAGCCTGTGGCGCCAGCATGACTATCTGAAGTTCTGGGCGGGCCAGACGATCTCCGTGTTTGGCTCGGCCCTCACCGGCCTGGCGTTGCCGTTGACCGCGGTGGCCGTCCTCGACGCCACGCCCGCCCAGATGGGTCTCCTTGGCGCAGCCGCCACCCTGCCGTTTCTGCTGGTGGGCCTGTTCGCGGGCGTTTGGGTCGATCGCGCGCGGCGCCGCCCGATCCTGCTTGGCGCAGACATCGCGCGGGCGCTGCTGGTCGGCAGCATCCCCCTGGCGATGGTGCTGGGATGGCTGCGCATCGAACTGCTCTTCGGGGTAGAGTTCTTGGTCGGAGTGGCCACGGTCTTCTTCGATATCTCGTACCAGTCGTTTCTGCCGAGCCTGGTTGGGCGCGAACACCTCGTCGAGGGCAACAGCAAGATGGAAATCAGCTCTTCAGCCGCCGCCATTGCCGGACCGAGTCTGGCCGGCGTCCTGATTCACGTTTTCAGCGCACCGTTCGCGATCGTGGTGGACGCCGTCTCGTTTCTGATCTCGGCGGGTTCCCTGGCCTGGATCCATACTCCCGAGCCGCAGCCGGCTGCCCCGGCGAAACGTCCCGGCGTTTGGCGAGAGATCGGCGAGGGCTTGCACGTGGTCTTCGACAACCGGCTGCTCTGGCATATCGCCGGTTGTACCGCCACGAGCAACCTGTTCAGCAGTGTGGTCAACGCCGTCTACGTCCTGTATCTCAGCCGCCAACTCGGTCTCAAGCCCGAGACGCTTGGACTGATCTTCGCCGCCGGTGCCCCCGGTTTCCTGATCGGCGCCTTGATCGCCCAGCGCTGGGCCGAGCGATTGGGAGTGGGTCCCGCAATTATCACTTCTTCCGCCTTGACCGCGCTGGCTGCGCTGCTGGTCCCGCTCGCGCGCGGGCCCTTGCCGGCCCTGGTAGGCATTCTGATGCTCTCTGGCTTCCTGCTGGGCATCGGCAACGTGGTCTATAACGTCACCCAGGTCAGCTTGCGCCAGGCAATCACTCCAGGGCGCCTGCTCGGGCGGATGAACGCAAGTATGCGCTTCCTGGTCTGGGGCACGCTACCGCTGGGCTCGTTGATCGGCGGCGCCCTGGGCCAGGCCATCGGCGTCTACCCGGCCATCTCCATCGGGGCGGCCGGCGGGCTCCTTGCCACCTTGTGGGTCCTCTTCTCGCCACTCCGCGTGCTGAAGGTGCAGCCTGCTCCCGCCGAAGGATGAGCGCCGGGTCCCTACACCCCCGGATGTGGTGCGGCGGTCGCTTGCCCCATCCGCCCGAATGACCTCGCCCAGGTGCGCCGACGAGCGCGCGCAAGCGGCACCCTCCGAGCACCCCGGATCCAACCGCCGACTGTAGGCTCCCACACTCGCCCCGCTTTCCCATCGTGTTACCTTGAGGATCAGCAACTGCCAGAGTAAATCTTGCCAGTCTGAAGGGAGGTGTGTCCGGATGGCACAGAGCTTGCAGGGCAAACGGGTGGCGATCCTGGTTGAGAATGGATTTGAACAAGTCGAGATGACCGAGCCGCGCAAGGCACTGCAAGAGGCCGGCGCACAAGCCGAGCTAATTTCGCCGCAACCAGAGAGAGTCAAAGGCTGGAACCACACGCAATGGGGTGACGAATTCCAGGTGGACGTCCCACTCGAGCGTGCTGATCCAGGACAGTACGATGCGCTCCTGCTCCCCGGGGGCGTCATGAACCCGGACAAGCTGCGAACCAATCCCAGGGCCGTCGATTTCGTGCGATCGTTCTTCGAGGCAGCCAAGCCGGTCGCGGCGATCTGCCACGGCCCATGGATGATCGTCGAAAGCAACGCCGCACGTGGGCGGATGCTCACGTCCTGGCCCTCGTTGCAGACCGACCTACGCAATGCAGGCGCCAAGTGGGTAAATGAGCCGGTCGTCGTCGACCGTGGGCTGGTCACCAGCCGCAAGCCGGACGATATACCGGCCTTCAATCGAAAGATGATCGAGGAGTTCGCCGAGGGCATTCACGAGGCCCAGCCGGCGGTCATTCGTTTGTAGCCGCCAGACGGTAGACACTCGAGCCGGCGGCGGCCCCGGTGCCAAGGTCCCTTTGGGTCTTGCCATCGGGGCTGCGTTGCGGTGAGACCGCTACCCGCTCGTGCCCTGCCCGGGCCCGTGCCTCCTGGCCACCAGCCGGGGGAGAATATGTACCGGCTGACGCCTTCCTGTCCCTCCGCGCCCTCTGTGGTTCATCCTCCCGGCCCCGGCACTTTCCACCGCAGAGGACACAGGGGATCGCAGAGGAAGGTAGAAACCCTGAGATCCTCCGCGTCCCTCCGCGCCCTCTGTGGTTCATCCTCCCGGCCCCGGCACTTTCCACCGCAGAGGACACAGGGGATCACACCGGTCAGGGCCGGCGGCTCGAGCAGCGAGACCGTTCGCTTCCCTTCCCCGTCTGCAAGCAAGCTGCTTGACAGGAGGCACGGCAATGGTGTATTCATTGCACGAGGCAGATCAGCATCAAACTGAAGTGAAGTGGTAGAAAACATGGCTTACGAGAACCTCGTGACCGATCAGGACGAGGAAGACCCGGGCAATCAGCTCTGGTACAAGGACGCGATCATTTACGAAGTCCACGTCCGCGCGTTCTACGATAGTGATGCCGACGGCATCGGCGACTTCCCCGGTCTCACCCAAAAGCTCGACTACCTCCAGGCGCTGGGCGTGACGGCCATCTGGTTGCTGCCGTTTTACCCATCGCCACTGAAGGACGACGGCTACGACATAGCCGATTACCAGGGCGTGCATCCGGACTATGGCACGCTGGAGGACTTTCGCGCCTTCCTGGAACAGGCACACCAGCGTGGGTTGCGCGTGATCACCGAGTTGGTCCTGAACCACACCTCGGATCAGCATGCCTGGTTCCAGCGGGCGCGCCGGGCCGCAGCGGGCACGCCGGAGCGCGACTACTACGTCTGGAGCGAGCGAGACGACCGCTACCCGGAAGCGCGCGTCATCTTCCAGGACTTTGAGCTATCGAACTGGACCTGGGATCCCGTTGCCGGCGCCTACTTCTGGCACCGTTTCTACTCTCATCAACCGGATCTCAACTATGGCAATCCGAGCGTGCTGGAAGCGATGCTTGGTGTGATCGATTTTTGGCTCGGCCTGGGAGTGGATGGCCTGCGGCTGGACGCGGTACCGTACCTGACGGAGTCCGAAGGCACTCAATCGGAGAACCTGCCAGGCACACACAGGATCCTGAAGCAGATCCGCAGCCACGTCGACGAGCGGTTCGCCGGCCGCATGCTCCTGGCCGAAGCCAACCAGTGGCCCGAGGATGCGGCTGCCTATTTCGGGACCGGCGACGAATGTCAAATGGCCTTCCACTTCCCGCTCATGCCCAGGCTTTTCATGAGTCTCCGCCGGGGCGACTCTTTCCCTATCGTCGATATTCTGTCGCAGACACCGGACATTCCGCCAACTTGCCAGTGGGCACTGTTCCTGCGCAACCACGACGAGTTGACGCTGGAGATGGTCACGGAGGAAGAACGACTCTACATGTGGCGCACCTACGCGCACGACCCTCAGGCCAGACTGAACCTGGGAATCCGCCGCCGTCTGGCGCCGCTGCTCGGCAACGACCGGCGGCGCATCGAGTTGATGAACGCGCTCCTCCTCTCTATGCCCGGAACGCCGGTCCTCTACTATGGAGACGAGATTGGGATGGGCGACAATATTTACCTGGGCGACCGCAACGGCGTACGCACCCCGATGCAATGGGGTTCGGGGCTCAACGCCGGCTTCTCCGACGCCCGCCCGCAGCGTCTGTACCTGCCGTTGGTCATCGATCCCGAGTACCACTATTCCACCCTGCACGTCGAAGCCCAGGAATACAGCAACTCGTCGCTGCTCAAGTGGATGCGCAGGCTGCTCGGCCTGAGGAAACGCTATCGCGCCTTCGGTCGCGGCAGCATGGCTTTCCTAAAGACCGGCAACAAACGCACGCTCGCTTTTCTCCGCTGCTACGGTTCAGAGATCATCCTGGTTGTCGCGAACCTGTCTCGTTTCACGCAGCACCTGGAGCTTGACCTCTCGCAGTTCGCAGGGAAGGCTCCGTTTGACGTGTTCGGCCGAGGAGCATTTCCGGTGATCGGCGATGAGCGCTATCCGTTTACGGCCGGACCACACGCGTTCAATTGGTACAGTATCGAGCAAACTGCCGAGGATCGAGGAGAACGGAGCCGAGCGCAGGGTCAATGGCCACGACTGGTCGTGGACGCAGACTGGCTGGAGGCCCTCCGCGGCCAGAGCAAGGTCTGGCTGGAAGATCTGCTGCCCACATACCTGGATTCACACGTTTGGTACCAGGGAAAAGGCAATCAGCTCCTCGGCTGCCATATCCAGCATATCATTCCGCTTGGTCCGGAGACCGGCCATCATTACCTGATGCTCCTGCGCACGGAATACGCGGACGCTGACCCGGAACTGTATGCCGTACCGACGGCCTACGCTGACGGAAAAGCGGCGGATAGCTTGAAGGACCAGCGACCGTACGCGGTCATTGCCGAAATTGCCTTCAAATCGTCCCCGGAGCGTCATGGCGTGCTGTATGACGCAGCCTACGAACCGCAAGTCGTTAGCGAACTCGTTCTTGCCATCGTGAACGACGACAAGAAGAGCAGGAGCTCCGGCTTGCAGAGTTCCCTCTCCACCGAGTGGCCGGCCCGTCTCGAGCTCGGCCCTCAGATGATAAACTGCCTGGAGCCGGCATCGGCCAACACCCTGGCAGCTCTTGGCGAAGTCGCCGTGCTCAAGCTGTATCGGCGGGTAGAAGAGGGCATCAATCCCGATGTTGAGATGGGCACCTTCCTGACAACCCACAACTACGCCCACGCTCCGCGCGTCTTCGCATCCCTATGCTACCCGATGCCATTCCATGAGACGATCACGCTGGCCACCTTGCAGCAGTACGTCAAGAACGACGGCAACGCCTGGGTTTATACTCTGCAGCAGGTCCGGGAGTACTTGGGACGCGTCCGTCGGGGCGGCGTCCCGACGCGCGCGCCCGCACTCACGCCCCAGAACTTGCTCGAAGGGCTCGATACCGAGGTCCCACCCGAGGCGGCGCAGCTTATCGGCCCATACCTGGACCAAGTGCTACTATTGAGCCGGCGCACAGCCGAACTGCACTTGACGCTCGCATCCGATCACGAGCATCCGACCTTCGCTCCCGAACCGATGACCGACCTGTACCGGCGCTCGCTCTACCAGAGCATGCGCGCGCTCACGCTCGAGACCCTTGGCCGACTGGAATCCGCCGCTGCCGGGCTGGACCCCCTTGGGCAACGGCTTGCCGGCGAAGTGCTGCAGCGGCAATCGCGGCTCCTGCCGCAATTTGAGGCGCTGCGTTCGAGACATGTGCACGGTTGGCGCATACGCTGTCACGGGAATCTGCACCTGGAGGAAGTGCTGCGCACGGGAGCGGATTTCGCAATCATTGACTTCGAGGGCGAAGCGACCATCCCGGTTTACGAGCGCCGGCTGAAAGCGCATCCCCTGACGGACGTGGTCAGCCTGTTGCACTCATTTTTCTATGCCGCTCGGGTGGCGTTCGACGAGACAAGGGAGCAAGGGAGCGAGCCGGCAACGCCGGCCATGGAAGACGATGGAGTGCGTTTCTGGCAGTACTGGGTGGCCGTGGCTTTCCTGCGGCAATACCGCCAGGGAGTGGAAAAGTCCGACCTCTTCCCGACCTCCCAGAACCTGAATGTGCTTTTCCCAGCGCTGTACCTTGCCAGAAGCCTGCATGAGCTGGAGCACGAGCTGAGATGGCGGCCAGATTGGGCCGGCATTCCTCTGCACGACCTGCTCGAGTTTCTGAGGGCAACGTAGAGGCTTGCCGGCCGAACAACGGGCAGAAGCAAAGAGGATAATGGATCGAGGAAAAGCGCAAAAAAGACCGGGCTCCCTGGAAGGGGCCCGGTCTTTTTGCCCGACCGGCAACGTCCCTTGCTGCGGCCTGGCGGCCGTTCAGGCGTGCAGGTTGATGTACCCTAGCGGGGCGCGCGTGATCTGTTCGACCGGCATCACGTCGATCAGCTCGTAGGCCCGTGTGCCCAGGCCCAGCTTCTCGCCGTACTCGACCACCTTGTACGGATCCTTCAGCGGCCCGTGCAGGTGCTGGAAGGGATGGCCGTCACAGTACCAGGGCTCCATCGAGGCCGGGACGTTTTCTTCGATCAAGGGCAAGCGGCCGATCACGTCCAGGGCGGCCTGGTCAATAGCCACTATGTCGTCCGAGCCGAAGATGCCGACGTCGGATAGGACGGGCAGACCGGTAAAGCCGAAGCAGTCGCAGACAGGCGTCATGTGTGTGCCGAGGCTGATGAAGGTGGTCTTGCCCGGCGCGAAGGTGGAGAGACTGATGCTGGTCGAGATCGCCAAGGCTTCCTGAAAGGCATGGAAGTTGACGGCATCGATCTTCCATGAGCCTTCCGGGGCCACCTTGACACAACGCCCACACTGATTACAGTTTTCGACGTGCAGGTGCAAGCCGGCGGCGTCATGCTTGTCTGGCACCACTGCCCCGTGCGGGCACGAGTCGATGATAGCCTGGCGATCGGCCGGATCGGGGCAGAGCTCGGGGAACCAATACTGGTCGAAGTGGCACGAGTCGTGCATCGCGCTGCGGGTGGGCTGCATCATGCAACCGAGCGCCAGATTCTTGAAGCAGGCGCCCCAGCCACACGAAGGATGACCCTTGATATGGGCAAAGTCGATCAGGAAGGAGGCGTCCTGGATCGCTCCGCCCAACAGCCACTCGGTAATGTTCTTGAAGGGATGGGAGTGCTTGTAGTAATAGTGCTCGTCCATGCCCCCGGTCGGGAAGATCGGGCAGCCCAACGTCTCGGCGGTGTAACCACGCTCGGCCGAGTCGACCGTAGACCAGTTCAGATCGACGACGAAGGGCCGGCCGCCGCCATCCTTGACGGCTTTGACGACGCGGCGCACGAAGACTGGGTGCAGCGTGGAGTAGCCGACGTTACCTCCGAGGTGCATCTTGATGGCAACGTTCTCGCCCTTGACCCGGTCCCGGATTCCCAACCGATCGACGATGCGGTCAAGCTTGACGGGAAGGGTCTCGTTGGCGTCGAGGCGCGCCTGGTGAGGCGAAGCGTAGAAAACCTGGCTCGGCATTCGATTCCTCCTGAGGGGGTGGGGTAGTAACACGCGCGTGTGCGCTGCCGCCGAGACGGCGCTGGCTCACACGCAGCCTGCGTAACTGATTGCACAGAGTATGTCGCGAAGCGGGGAGTTTGTCAAGGCGCGAGGCGGCCGGCAGCCCCGGCAAGGAGGCTCAGGACCGCCTGGTTCGAGCGAGCGATGCCGGGGTCGGAAGCGCGTCAGTACCAGTCCCGGTCGGAGTGGCGTTCGAACAGATCGTCGTAGAGCGAAAAGCTCTCGCCCTCGTCTGCCCCGTCGCCGTCGTCCTCGTAGTCCTCCTCGTCGTCACGTGATTCTCCCAACTCATCCAGTTCGTCAAGATCATCAAGATCGTCGTCGAAGTCGCTGCCGTCCTCATCGGCATCCTCGTCCTCGTCGTCGGATTCTTCCGCTGCCAGGCGCAAGATGACGCGCGAAGAGAGAGGGATGCCGCTCTCAACGGGGTCGACCTCGTAGATCTCGTTGCCCGTTCCCTTCTGTACCTCGACGTTTAGCATGCCTTCTTCGTCGGCAAAAGCGGTGACCTCCCAGCCACGCACGTAGAGCGTCTCATCCTCGTCGGCGGGCCACTCAAAGCGAGACTCGTCAGCCGGAGCGCCTTGGATATCCTCGTCAACGGCCTCTTCCTGCGCGGCCGCACGACTGACTCGACGGGACGCCCGATCGTGTGCCTCTTCGATCTGCTGGCTGGTAAAGCGCAGGGTGTAGATGTCCCCGTCGCGTCCGCTGCCGCGGCCGGCGTAGCCTACCTCAGTGATATCGGTCCCGTCTAGCGCCTCGATGTCCAGCTTCAGAGCCTCCGAGTCCACCGAGGCGCTCAACCGCCAGTCCTTGAAGACAATGTCCTCCATCACCTGTTCTCCCCTTGTATGTTTCGTCGGCGCGCGGAGTGTAGCCCAAACCCTCTGGCCCGCCAGTAATCGACGGCACATTAGGGGCGATGGTAAGAGACTGAGGCCCTCAACCCTCCTCGCCCAGGATGGCATCGATTCTGGCCAGCTCCTCCCGGCTGAAGTCGAGCTTGTCCAGAGCGCCGACGACGTCCTGAACTTGCTCCGGGCGGCTGGCGCCTATCAGGGCCGAGGTGATCGCGGGCTTGCGCAGCACCCAGGCGATCGCCATTTGGGCCATTGTCTGGCCGCGCGCCTCGGCCAACTCGTTGAGTTTTCGCACCTTCGCCACCCGTTCCTCGGTGACGTGCTGAGGTCGCAAGAAGCCCGTCGAGCGGCCGGCGCGCGAGTCCTCCGGGATGCCGCCCAGGTAACGGTCGGTCAGGAGGCCCTGGAACAGCGGCGAGAAGACGATGCAGCCGACGCCCTCTTCGCTGAGCACGTCGAGCAGGCCGTCCTCGACCCAACGGTTGAACATGCTATACGACGGCTGTTCGATCAGGCAGGGCGTGCCGAGCTGCCGCAGGATGCGCACTGCCTCCCGCGCCTCGGCCGGCTTGTAGTTCGAGATGCCGGCGTAGAGCGCGCGTCCACTGCGCACGATGTAGTCGAGCGCCTGCATGGTCTCTTCAAGGGGCGTTTCGGGGTCCGGCCGGTGGTGGTAGAAAATGTCGACGTAAGACAGACCCATACGCTTTAAGCTCTGATCGCAGCTCGCGACCAGGTACTTGCGCGAGCCCCATTCGCCATAGGGACCGGGCCACATGAGGTAACCGGCCTTGTCCGAGATGACCAGCTCGTCGCGGTAAGGGCGGAAGTCCTGCCCCAGCAGCAGGCCGAAAGTCTCCTCCGCCGAGCCAGGGGGCGGGCCATAGTTGTTGGCCAGGTCGAAGTGGGTGATGCCCAGGTCAAAAGCGCGGCGCAAGATGGCCCGGCAGTTTTCCAGGCGGTCGACGCCACCGAAGTTGTGCCAGAGACCCAGGGAAATGGCGGGCAACTTCAGCCCACTACGGCCACAGCGGTTGTAGCGCATGCTATCGTAACGGCTGGAAGACGCTTGGTATGGCACAGTACACTCCTTGTGAAATGGAAAGTCGGCAACCGGCGCCTGATTGTAGCAGCATTGTAGACAGGCGGAAAAACAGAAAGCCGGCCTCTTGCGAGACCGGCTTCTGCACCCCAACCATCCAAGGAGGAGAGTCCCCAACCCGTCCGGAATCGCCCCCAATCCCAGAACGGGCCGACAAGAGAGCGATCTGTTTATCGTGTCTTGCGCCTGCAGTATAACATCTGTCCTCCGGCTACGTCCTTATGTCGCAGTAAAGCGCAGCTAAAGATACGCTTAAGATACTGGAATGTCGAGCAAGTCACCCTCGCCAGACGCTATTCCTGCTATAATGGCATACATGATTGAAGCTCAGGGGCTGGTGCGACGCTTTGGCCGCTTCACCGCGGTGGCCGACATGACCATGAACGTGCAAGCCGGCACGATCCTGGCGCTCCTCGGACCGAACGGCGCCGGCAAGACGACGACGGTGCGCATGCTGGCTGCGCTGCTCGCGCCAAGCGAGGGCCAGGCGCGCGTCGCCGGTTATGATGTGCGGCGGGAACCAACCGCGGTGCGCGCATCGGTGGGACTGATGACCGACCTGCCGGGGGTCTACGAGCAGATGCCGGTGACGGATTACTTGGATCTGTTCGCCACCATCTACGGCATGGGAGCGAAGGAACGGCGCCGGCGAATCGATGAGCTAGTGGACTTCTTTGAGTTGGGCGATTATCGCGCTCAGCGCATGGCGGGCTTCTCAAAAGGCATGCTGCAGAAGGTGGCCCTGGCTCGGGCGTTGATTCACGAGCCCGCCGTCCTCTTCCTCGACGAGCCCACCGCCGGGCTGGACCCACTCGCAGCCCGGGCGGTGCGCGCGCTGATCCTCGGCCTGAAGCATTCGCAACGCACTATCGTGCTCTGCACGCACGACCTTGACGAGGCGGAGCGCATCGCGGACGAAGTGGTCATCCTCCGCAAAGGCCGGATCGTGTCTCGCGGGGCACCGGCGGAGTTGCGAGCCGGGGCCCTGGCAGGTACAAGGGTGCGCGTCGAATTTGCCGATCCCTGCCCATCCGCGCTGCGAGCCCTCGACGGTCTGGCCGGCCTGGCAGGACCGCGCTTCGCCGGGGCGAACGGGCGTCCGCCCGCCGCGGGAGCCGGGCCCGAGGACGGCGGCGACTCACTCTACCTGGCGCTCGAATACACCACCCAAGCGCCGCGCTCGGTCAATCCGCCGGCCCTGGCACGGCTGATCGCCGGTGGAGCACAAGTCGTTTCGGTAACCTGCGAGGCGCCGAGTCTCGAGGACGTGTACGCCAAGGCGATGGAGCTCCAGGCCAGGCGACCGGGCCGAGGAGACGAGGTGGCTGAACCATGAACGAGCCAAGGTTGGTGCAGGCCGCAGGCCGCCATCCCTACCGGGTCGCGCGACCGGCGACGATCGCCAGGGTGATCGCCGGTCGCCATATTCGCGAATCGCTGCGAAACCGCTCGACCTACGTAATGGGCGCCTTCTACGTGCTGCTGCCGCTGGTGCTGGCGCCTTTCACCCTGCGTCCGCTCCTGGAGAGTGGGCGCCGCGTGCCCGGTGCCGAGGCGGGTGTGCTGATGGCCGTCTACCTGCTGATGGCCGGTCTCCTGCCTTGCACCTGGTCCGTGGGGATCGCGGCCGGGGCGTTTGCAGCCGAGAAGGAGCGCGGCAGCCTGACCCCGCTCCTGGCGACGCCGGCGTCCAACGGCAGCATCTTCGCCGGGAAGGTGCTTGGCGCGGTACTGCCCGCGGTGTCGCTGGCACTCATCAGCGTCGGCGCCTACCTGGCCGAGATCCTGCTGCTGTTTGGGCCGCGCGCTTTGGGTCTCTTGCCGTTGGCTCTGGCCCTGCTGATCGTCGCGCTGCTGCCGGCCACCTCACTGCTGGGAGCCGGCCTATCGGCGATGATCTCGGCCCGCGTCAGCACGGAACAGGCCGCCAATCAGTACGGTTCCTTGATCCTTACCTTGATCTGGTTCGGCCTACTGGCTGCGGTACTGCGCGTGCTGGCTCTCGGCATCCTGGCGTTCGGCGTCGTCGTGGCGGCGCTCTTCGGCGTAGCGATCGCCCTGGTGCTGCTGAGCGCAGCCACCTGGCGGCGCGAGGAAGTGATGGCGCGGCGCTGAGGAACGGGGCAGCGGCTGAAGGTCGGGTTTCCGTGATCGGAGTGAATTGTGGTATAATCCAGGCCAGAGGTGAGAACTGAGGATGATCACAAGCAGGTTTACTCCAGGCGACTCGGTCTTCCACCCGCGCTACGGGTTTGGCACAATCGTCAGCTTGGCGCGGCGGGACCCCGATCATCCCTGGGAGGAGGCGGGGGCCGGTGAAGCACTGGACTACTACGATATCCAGTTGCTGAAGGGCGGGAGTCTTTTGGTGCCGATCAGTCGGGCGGCCAGTGTCGGGTTGCGTGGGCTGACGAACAGCATAGAAGTAGTAAGACTGTGTTTGCGCTCCCCGGCCCGCAGCCTGCCTGCGAATCACCGCGAGCGCGCGGCGGTCCTACGCGTGCAGGGCGAGGACAACGAGCCGAGGGCCCTGGCTTGTTCCGTGCGCGATCTGCTGGCCCAGGGGCACAGCCGTGCACTTTCGGCCAGCGAGAAGACCTGGCTCGAAAAATCGTGCGAACGCTTGGTCACCGAGGCCGCGCTCGTCGACCACGTCAGCGAACTGCAGGCCCGAACGGCCATTCAAGAGGCAATGAACCAGGTCCAGCCCGCCCTGTCCGATCCCGAGTGATGCGCGCCCCGGCGTCCCGTGAGCAGGGCGGTTCTGCTCGACGCGGCGGCGCCCGGCCCGGCCACGCCCAAGGCGGTTACGCCGGGCTCGCTGCCGCCGTGGCGTTCGCGCTGACGTTGGCGGTGTTCGTTTCCACCCTGCTCCCCGGCGTAGCGGGCGGTGACGCCGGGGAGCTCCAATACGCCGGGCCCTTGATGGCTTTGGCGCACCCGCCCGGGGCGCCGCTTTACCTCAGCCTCGGTTACCTCTGGTCGCATCTGTTTCCCATCGGTTCGTTTGCCTGGCGCATGAACCTGCTGGCCGCGCTGAGCGGCGCAGCGGCTTGCGGCGTCGTCGCCTGGCTGCTGATACAGCTTGGCTACGACTTCTGGGTCGGGCTGGTCAGCGGACTGGCGCTCGGCCTGGGAGGCACTTTCTGGAGCCAGGCCGTGATCGCCGACAAGTATGCGTTTACGGCGCTGTTGGCGGCCCTAACCACCGGCCTGGCGCTGCTGTGGGTCACTCAGCGGGAGAAGCCGCACAGCGAGCGGCTGCTTCTGGTGGTGTGCCTGGCCTACGGGCTCTGTCTGCTGCACCATCGCAGTCTGTTCCTCTTTGGCCCCGGCCTGGCTCTGATGATCGTCGTAGCCGAGCGTGAGCGTCTATGGCGCCGGCCGGGACGCTCCCTGGCCGCGTTGGGACTGGCCATTTTCCCAGCCGTCCTGATCTACCCGTCCTTCCTGCCCTGGGTCCAGGCCCGGCACCTGTCCCTGATCGAGTGGCAGCCGCAGACTGCGCGGGACTGGATCGAGTGGTGGCTCGACCGCCAGCTCATGACCGGCTCGGCGCTGAACCTGGGCGCCGCAGCCGGCTCTTCCCTGACGGAGCGGCTGGCCCTCTACGCTCAGACGCTCTGGCACGACTACACGCCGCTCCTTCCCCTGGGGGCGCTGTTCGGCGCCGCCTTGCTCGTGCGCCGCCGCCGCTTGCCGGCCCTGCTCTTTCTCGGGGTCAGCTTCATCCTGACTGCCACCCTGGCCGCCAACTTTCGCGGCAACAGCCAACAATTCACGATCTTCTATCTGCCATCGTTCGTCGTGCTGGTCTACACTTTCGGCATCGGGCTGGGCGAACTCGCGGCCTGGCTGGGTCAGAAAACCCCGGGCTGGCCGATGCTAACCCGGCAAACGCTGCCGGTCCTGGCCGTGCTCGCCCTCTTGGCTCTTCCCGCCTACCAATTCGACGAGGGCTATCCCGTCCGGCGTGCCGAGGCGAGCTTCGGCGCACCGCTGGACGTCTGGCGCCAGGTGGTCAAGACCGGAGACCTCGGCCAACGCCTGGCTGCAAGCATGACCGATCTGCCGGCGAACGCCCTGGTGATCGGGGATTGGGAACAGGCCACCGTGTTCTGGTACTATCAGCAAGTTGAAGGCCGGCGCCCCGACCTGGGGATCATCTATCCCGTCGAACGCCTTGGCATGTACGAGGGGGGCAGCCGCCCGATCTGCCTGGCCCGGAGCGTGCCGGTTGGTCCCCAATGGCACCCCTCCGCGATCGGCCCGCTCGTCTGCCTCGGGCGGCAGCCGGCCGTTGCACTTCCGGCCGGCGCCACCTTGCTCGGCGTGCCCCTCCTGACACCAGCCGGCCGCCCGGCCTTGGAGCTGGCAGGGTATCACCTCAGCCAGCCGGCTTATCCGGCCGGCACGCATGCGCCGCTGACGTTGGTTTGGCGCGCCCTGGGCGATCGCCGTGACGACTACCACGTCTCGTTGCATATCCTCGACGAGCAGTGGCATCAGGTCTGGGCTGACGATGCGGCCCCGGTGCTGGGCATGTACCCGACATCTGGCTGGACGACCGGCGAAGTCGTGCAGGACTATCGCGAGCTGGCGATCCAGCCCAATATTGAGCCAGGCCGATACCTGTGGACCGTCGTGGTTTACCGTCAGTTGACCGACGGCAGCTTCGAGCAGCTCCGCGACTCGCAGGGTAACGTCGAGATCCTGGGCGGCGCCTTCGACGTACGGGGGTGAGGGATCGGCTGAGGAAGACGCCGGTTCGGGCCGGCTCCGCTCAATTGGGGCCAGGGGGGCGGGCAGGGGATGCAAAGAAGAGAACGGAGAGGGTCAGGGAGCGTGACGGGTCTTCATAGCGCTGCCGCCAGCCGCAGGCCGTAGATGTCGTCCCCGTGCTCGCACTCGATCCGCAGGCGCGCCGCGCTGCGGCACAATCCCGGCCCGTCGTGCCAGGAGCCCCCACGCGCTACCCGGAAGCGGGACGGTCTTCCCGCTTGCCAGGCCTGATCGGTGACCGGTGCCGCCGGCGGAGCTGCGTCCTTGGTCTCGCCCGACCCGTCGCCTGGCTCCTCGCGGTAGTCCAGACGCCAATCGTCGGCACAGAACTCCCACAACTGGCCATGCAGGTCATACAGGCCCAAAGGATTGGGCGGAAAAGCTCCGACCTCGGTTGTTCCGTGGCGATAGACGCCGGGCGGCTCGCCGGCATATGTGACCTCTCCCACGTAGTTAGCCAAGTCACTCGTGATCGTCATCCCGCACGAGAAAGGTGTGCGGGTGCCGGCCCGGCAGGCGTATTCCCACTGGGCCTCGGACGGCAACCCGCATCGCCGTCCGGTCTTGGCCGTCAACCGCCGGCAGAACTCGGCCGCCTCCCGCCAGGAGACGTTCTCGACCGGCCGGCGCGGACCCGGGAAACGACAGGCGGGCAGCTCACCCATGACGGACGCCCACTGCTCCTGCGTTACGGGATAGCGGCCCATCAGGAACGGCTCGACCCGGACGGAATGCTCTGGTTGCTCGTCGGGATATCCGGCACCCGGCGACGAGCCCATCAGGAATTGCCCGCCGGGGATGACCACAAGCTCGAGAAGCACATCTTCGCCGAGCGGCAAAGCGAGGGCGAGCCCCCTGCCCGGCCGGCGAGCACTTAGCCGTCCCTGGCGATCGAGGGTCAGGCTCTCGAAGACCAGTTCGTAGAACTCATCATGAGCATCATCACCCGGCCAGGGCGATCTTCCTTCCAAGGTCCCCCCCCTCCTTTCCCCCCACTGATCAGTGCCATCGCGCGACCGACGAGCAGTACGCGGCTTCCCTATCCCTAGCCGCCGCTCTCGGCGAGCACGTGCAAGGTGGTCAGATCCGTGAGCTCGATCTCGCGGTAGCCGAGGCTCACCATCCCCGCGTCCTTGAGCTTGCGCAAGACTGCGCTCACCGTCTCTCGGTACGTGCCGAGCATGCACGCCAGGCCCTGGTGGCTGATCCCGCGCACAGAAGGTGCGCCATTCGCCAGTTCGAGCAGCAGGATGGCCAGTTGCGACGGCAGCCGCTGATAGGCCAGGCTTTCCATACGCGCTTCGACCTGGGAAAGGCGCTCGCCGAACGTGAGGAGCATGCCCCAGGCCAGGATCGGGTAGCGCTCGACCAGGACGCGCGCAGTTGTGCCGGGCATGACCCAGAGCGTACAGTCACTCAACGCCAACAGCCGCGTGCGTGTGTTGGCAGCGCCGGTCAGCAAACCGCCGCCAAGCAGCGAACCAGGACCCAGGGTAGCCAGTGCGATCTGGCGGCTCCTGGGACCGGGACCGAGCAACTGAACGCGGCCCTTGACGACAGTGTACAGCATTGCATCCAGCACGTCGGGTTCGGCGACAAGGTCGCCCGCTTGGTACGACTCGTCCCAGATCGCTGCCGAAACCAGCGGGTCTTCCTCCCGCAGCTCGGTGAGAACTTCAAGAAACGGCCTCTCCCGCCCGCGGATCGCCATGCTGCACCTCCACGTGCCCTTACAGTCCCAGCTACCAATAATGCCTATTATATCATAGTTCGTCGCCATTGAGCTACATTCTACAAGTAGTCGGCAATACATTTTTCGAGGGCCGCCCACGGTATCCTGCCCTGGCGCAAGTCCGGCCCGAGATTTGGCCCAGCTGTGCGATCCCCCATGCCGGAGGTCAAGCGTGGAAGATATCTACTCGGCAAGCACAAAACGGGTGCTCGAGATCATGGGCCCGTTCATGAACGCGATCACCGACCCGACGACGGCTGAGGCCATGCACCGCTCGGACGTCTGCGATTTCCTGGCCGGCAACCCGCAGGAGCTACCGCTGCCGGGATTCGTGGAGGCCATGCAGCACTGGTCGGTGCCTCAGGACAAGAACTGGTTTGCCTACAAGCTGAACGAGCCGGAGCCGCGCGAGGCAGTCGCCGCGGCCCTGCGCGAACGACGCGGCGTTCCTTTTCGCCCCGAGGACGTCTACCTGACCACCGGTGCCTTCGGCGCCATGGTGGTCGCCCTGAACGCGGTGGTCGATCTCGGCGACGAGGTCATTTTCATCAGCCCGCCCTGGTTCTTTTACGAGGCGATGATCGTGCGCGCGGGTGGCACGCCGGTACGTGTACGCGTCAACGAGGAGACCTTTGATCTCGATTTGGAGGCCATCGCGGTTGCACTCAGCCCGCGCACGCGCGCCATCATCATCAACTCGCCGCACAACCCAACCGGCCGCATCTACGCGCGCGAGACGTTGCAGGAACTGGCAAGCCTGCTCGAAGCCGGCAGCCGCAGGGCAGGCCGGCCGATCTACCTGATTTCCGACGAGGCGTACTATCGGATCGTCTTTGACGGGCGGACCTATCCCAGCCCGACCGCCTTCTACCCGCACTCGTTCCTGATCTACACGTACGGCAAGACCTTGCTCACTCCCGGGCAGCGGGTGGGCTTCATCGCCCTGCCGCCCGACATGCCACAGCGCGACGAACTGGGCCCTGCCCTGTTGGTGACACAGACGGTCGCCGGCCATATCTTCCCTAATGCGCTGCTGCAGCACGCTCTGCCCGATCTGGAGCGCCTGTCGATCGACATGCCGCACCTGCAGCGCAAGCGGGACCGGTTGGTGGCCGGGTTACGCGCGGCCGGCTACCAGCTGCACGTGCCCGAAGGGACGTTCTACCTGCTGCCGCGCTCACCGCTGCCCGACGACCTTGCCTTCGTGGCCCGCCTGGCCAAGCGCGATATCTTATGCCTGCCCGGTTCGGCCATGGAGATGCCCGGCTACTTCCGGCTTTCGGCCACAGCCAGCGACGATATGATCGAACGCGCACTGCCGGGCTTTGCCGCCGAGATGCAAGCCGTGCGTGAAGGAGCCCGGGCCTAGGGCGAGCGATCGGCAGCGTATACAGCGGTGCGGCGCCGGTGCGGGAACGCGCAGATCCGCCGGAACCGTGTGTCCGGCCGGCAGCGGGGCGTCGCGGCTGCCCTACCGCACGACGATGTTGACGCTGAACAGGATGGACGGCTGCCCGCAGGGCGGCTGGGATTGGCGGCAGAGCGGGTCGCCAGTGGCGGTCAGCGAGGTCGTGCCGGGCCGCTCAGCATGGAAGAGGCCCTGCGAGCCGAGCACGGGTAGGACGCCGATCACCCGCGCGACCACAGCTTGATCCGCGATGCTCACGCTCCAGGTGTACCCTTCGCCCAGGTTGAGCAAAAAGCGTTCGCCCACCGAGAGCCTGAGCGTCTTGCCCTCGTCCGCCCGGGTAACGCTCGGCGGACCGGCGGTTCCCGCCGCGGGAACAGGCATGGCAGAAACCTCGGGCGGCGGCGTGAGCGCGCTGCCAAGAGTGATACTGCTGGGCACGGATGTGCCGACGATCACGCCCGGGCCTGAAGTCTGCCCGGCGGTAGGCATGAGGGCGCTCGTGACAGCCGCAGGGGGCAGCGGGCCAGGCGATGGGACCGGCGTGCCCGCCTGCCCCGCGTTGGGGAGCGGGACGGGCGTGCCGGCGGGCCCGCAGCCGGCCAACAGCAACAGCACCAGCAGCCGTGCGGTTGCGCGGCGACCAGCCACCATCAGAGCGTTTGGGTCCACTTCTTCTCTCCAAGGACCTCCCGACCCTGCCTTCGCGGCAGACGTTTGCGCCAAGCGCAGGATGCCGAGGGACAGGGTAGCCAAATCTGCGCTCGAGCGCAGTGAGCCCGCTCTCGCTGCCTGGCGCAAGCCTGGAGACTGAGGGACGCGCAGGCCGGGCAGCCGGGGGACGCGGAAAAGACGGCGCGGCGGACCGTAGAACCCCGGTCAGGAAGTGCGCTGGAGGGCCTCTTGCATGGAGACGCCCGCCATCATCAGGCCGATCTGTTCGACGGTGGCCCGATCACGTTCGACGACGCCGGTGATCCGGCCTTCGTAGATGACGGCGATGCGATCGGAGAGGGTGCGGATCTCGTCCAGGTCCTCGGAAATGAGCAGGATTGCGGTTTCCTGGGCGCGCTGTTCGAGCAGCCGTTCATGGATATACTGAGTCGCGCCGATGTCGACGCCACGCGTTGGCTGGGCGGCGATCAAAATCCTCGGCTTGCGTGAAAGCTCGCGGGCCAGGATCAGCTTCTGGATATTGCCGCCCGACAAGTTCTTGAGTGGCGTGTCCAGGTGCGGCGTCTTGACCGCGAAGTCTTCTACCAGGCGCCGCGCATGCGCGGCCATCTTGGCGAAGTTGAGAAAGATCCAGTCGCTGTAAGCAGGCGAAGCATGCTCGTGCAGGAACAGGTTTTCCTCGACCGAGAATTCCCGTACCGCGCCGTCACGCATGCGCTCTTCGGGGATGTAGGCTTGCCCGGCATCCACGCGCGTGCGCAGCGGCGCGTGCGTCATGTCCTGCCCCTCGATGATGATCGTGCCGGCGGTGGCCTTGCGCAGCCCCGACAAGCATTCGGCCAGTTCGCGCTGCCCGTTGCCCGAGACTCCCGCCAGCCCGACGATCTCGCCGGCATGGACTTCGAGATCCACCCCGCGCAAAGCCTCGGTACCACGATCGCTCATCGCGTGCAGGGCCCGGATCTGCAAACGCTGCGGTCCGGCAGCCATCGGCTGCGGCGCGAGGGGCTTGACTTCGCGCCCGACCATCATGTGTGCCAGCTCGGCACGCGTGGCGCCCTTGGCCGGCCGAGTACCGGCCAGTTTTCCGTCGCGCAGGGCGGTGACCCGGTCGCTGATCGCCATCACCTCATGCAGCTTGTGGGAAATAAAGACCAAGGCGTGTCCCTCGCTCACCATGCGCCTCAGGGTGGTGAAGAGATCGTCCACCTCCTGCGGCGTGAGCACCGCGGTCGGCTCGTCGAGGATGATCACACTGGCGCCGCGATATAGCGCCTTGACGATCTCAACCCTCTGTTGCTCGCCGACTGACAACTGCCAAACCGGGCAGGTCGGATCGACCTTGAGCCCGTAGCCCTGGGACAGATCGCGCACACGCTGCGAGACCCTGTCCAGATCCAGCAGCGGGCCGCGCGATGAAGGCAGCCCCAACGCCACGTTCTCCGCCACGGTCAACGTCGGCACGAGCATGAAATGCTGGTGGATCATCCCGATCCCGGCCCGGATCGCGTCGGCGGGAGAGTGGAAGACCTGCGGCCGGTCGTCGATCAGGATCTGCCCCTCGTCGGGCTGGTACATGCCGTAGAGCTGCCGCATGAGCGTGCTCTTGCCGGCGCCGTTCTCACCCAGCAGCGCATGCACCTCGCCGGCCCGCACGTCAAAATCGACGTGATCGTTGGCGAGCACGCCCGGAAAGCGCTTCACGATGCGGCGCATCTCGACGCGCTGAATGTGCTGTTGGCCGCCCGGTGATGACCCGGTCGAGGCGGCGAGCAGGCGTTCCTTGCGCATGGGCTGACCTTCTACCTCCGTTTCGTGCGGGCGGCTGCGCCGCCGGCACGAAACGGTCGATGCTGGATCGGGGCCCGGCGTGATCTCAGGGCTGTGATCTCACACTCAGGGCTGCACCGTGATGCTACCGTCGGTGATCCCGGCGATTGCCTTGTCGCCGGCGGCTTTCACGTCGGCGGGGATCGAGTAGCCGGTGTTGTAGGCCATCTTCAGGCCGCCGTTCTTCAAATGGAGGGTGAAGATGTCGCCACCCAACTTGCCGGCCTTGCGGTTGTCGATCATCTGCTTGAGGAGGCTGGTCCAGTCGTAAACCTGGCTCGCCACGACCAGGTCGGGCGCCAGAGAAGCCTGGTCGGCTTGCGTGCCGAACCAGAGAATGCCGCCCTTATCCTTGGCGGCGCCGATGGAGCCGACGACCGACTGCGAAGAGCCGGTCAGGATATCGGCGCCGGCCGCGATGTGCGTCTTGGCGGCCTCGGTCATGAGGGCCACGTCAGAGAATGACCCGGTCCAGGTCTTGTTGACCTTGATCGACGGATCGACGGAGGCTACGCCCTGGGTAAAGCCGTCGATGTAGGTTTTGGCGTCGCCAACTTCGACCGGACCGGTGACCCCGATCTGCTTTGTCTTGGTCAGCTTGGCGGCCAGCACGCCGTTGACGTAGCCGCCCTCTTCGGCAGCCGCGGTATAGGCATACACGTTAGGCATCCCGAAGGTATTGACGTCAGTGCCCCAGGCAAACGTGGTCGTCGGGAAGTCCTTGGCGACGTCCTGCACCGAGGAGCCGTACTGCGAGCCGTGGGCAATCACGATGTCGAAGCCCTGGCTGGCGTAGTCGCGCAGCGCGGGCGGCACGTCCGGCACGTTGAACAGGTTCTCGGTGTACTTGATTTCCATCGCCGACGGCCCGCCCATTTCCTTCTGGACGGCCAGGAGCGCCTGGTACATGGACTGGCTGAAAGCCATATCGGTCGTGGCGCTGGGCATAATAACGGCGACACGAAGCGGTTTGGCGGGGGCAGCCGGGGTTGGTGCCACACAGGCCGAGGTGACCAGCACCGAGACCAGCAGGGCGACGATTAACAGACGATGACCCTTCATGTAAGCTTCCTCCTTACTGTGTCATGCCACGCCCTGAGCGTGGCAATTGCCAACTGACTGATACTATTACTATCGCACACATTCGAGCCAGACGCCACTACCCAGATGGGGTTAGTTAGTGCCGCGCTCGAAAGGCAGGTTCAGGGCAGCCGGCTGGCGCGCGCGGTTCATTGTGAACGCAAGGGCCGCGATCGTCAGCAGGTATGGCAGCATAACGGCAACGTCGGAGGGGATCGGGACACCCAGCACCTGCATCCACAACTGAAAGGCGTTGACTGTGCTAAACAACAGGGCGCCGAGCATGATGCCGACCGGTTTCCAGGCGCCGAAGTAGACCAGGGCCACGGCGATGAAGCCCATTCCGGCGGTCATGTTCTCCTGAAACAGGTTGAGAAGTGAGATTGACAGTGAAGCCCCTGCCATGCCGGCCAACGCTCCGCCGAGGCAGACGCTGAAATAGCGGATGCCGTTCACGCTGACGCCCAGCGAATCGGCGGCCGCCGGGTTCTGGCCCACCGCCTTGATCTTCAACCCGAGCGTGGTCTTGTCCAGCACGAACCAGGCCAGCGGGACCAGCAAGAAGGCGCCGTAGACCAGCAGGCTCTGCTGAAAAAGGATCGGCCCCAGGGCAGGCAAGTCGCCCAGGAGCGGGATCTTCAGCGCCGGGAAGCCGTGGATTGTCTTGACAGTGCCGATGGTGACCTTGAACAACAGGCTGGATAACCCCAGGCCGAACATGTAGAGGCCGATGCCACTGATGCCCTGCTCGGCCTTCAAGGTTACGCTGACGAAAGACATCAGCAGGCCCATACCCAGGCCGGTGAGGATGGCTACGAGCAGTCCCAGCCAGAGGTTGCCGGTGTTGAGAGCCACGAAGAAGGCCGCGTAGCCGGAGACCAGCATGATGCCGTCGACGCCCAGGTTGACCACGCCCGAGGTCTGGCCGAAGGCTTCGCCGATGGCGGCGTAGAGGTACGGCGTAGCCAACCTGACAGCCGATGTAAGGATCCCGATGATAATGGCCAGGGTGCCGAGCTCTTTCATAGGATTAGCCCTTCCCCAGCATCGCCGGCTGCGGCAGCACCGTCTGCGCCGCCGTCTGCGCCAGCAATTGGCGCCGGGCCGCCCAGCGACGGGACAGGAAATTCGAGCCGACCACGAACAGCACGACCAGACCGAGCAAAGTGCCGACCAACGCCGACGGCACCTGAACCGCGCGCTGCATGGTATCGCCACCGACGAGCAGGCTGCCGAACAGCCAGGAGGCCGGGATCAGGCCGAGAGGGTGCAGCCCGCCGAACAGCGCGGCCACGATGCCGGAGAAGCCGTAGCCGCTGGTGATGCCCTCCAGCAAGCGGTGTTGCACCCCGATCACCTCCACCACGCCGGCCAGACCGGCAAAGCCGCCGGCCAGTGTCAGCGAGAGCGCCTGGTAGAAGGGGACCGGGATGCCGGCGTAGCGGGCGGCGTCGGGACTGAGGCCGACCGCGCGGATGCGATAGCCGATGGTGGTGCGCCACAGAAAGATGTAAACGATCACCGCCAGGAGCACGGCCACGATCAGGCCGGCGTGCAGCAGCGTCTGCGGCACCAGGCGCGGCAGCCAGACATTCTCCGGCAGCCGCTGCGACTGGGGCAGGAAGGTACCGGCCTTCACGCCCGCAGGGTCCATCAAGGGACCACGCAGCAGCATGTTCATGAGCTGCAGGGCGATCGCATTCATCATAACGGTACTGAGAATCTCATTGACAGACAGGCGGCTCTTGAGGTAGCCGGGAATGAAGCCCCAGGCGGCCCCGGCGGCGAAACCGACCAGCATCGTGGCAGGGATGAGCAGCAGGCCGGGCCAGGCAGAGAACTGGAGGGAAAACCAGGTGGCGGCGATGGCGCCCAGGATGATCTGCCCCTCTGCGCCGATGTTGATCACGCTCGCCCGGAAGGCGATGCAGATGCCGAGGCCGACCAGCAGCAAGGGGGTGGCCTTGACCAGCGACTGGGTGAAGCCGGAGACACTGCCGAAGACGCCTCTGACCATGGCCGCATAGGCAGTCAATGGGTTGACGTGCAGTAGCAGAAGCATTACGGCCCCGATCAGCAGCGCGATCAGGATCGCGCCGGCCGGCAGTGCCAGCCGAAAGCCAACCTCTCCCCAATCGAACTTCAGCCTGGGAGGCGTTGGGCCGGTCTTCGCAGCGACATCCGATGCCATGTCCCACTCCGTATCATCCCATCTCACAGTCAAGACGTCGAATCCTAAGCATTAAGACCTAACTTACAGGCACGCGTCGAGCCCGCCGGGCGCAGGTCATGCCCTAGCAGCACACGCTCGAGGCCCGCAGGCAGGTCGCGGATGCGCCTGCCGGTGGCGTGAAAGATCGCGTTCAAGATCGCCGGCGCAGTGGGTACCATCCCCGGCTCGCCGATGTTCTTCGCGCCGAAGGGACCGGACTCGAAGGGCAGCTCGACGAACCGGGCCACGATCTCGGGCACGTCCAGGGCAGTAGGGATCAGGTACTCGTCGAAGTTAGTGGCCTGCATATAGCCGTCGGCGTAGTCCACCCGTTCCATCAGCGCGTAGCCCAGGCCCTGCGTGATGCCGCCGTAGAGTTGGCCGAACGCCCCCTGTGGGAAGATCACCTTACCCGGATTGTGGACGGCCCAGATGCCCGTCACCTCGACCTTGCCGATGGTCGGATCGACACACACCTCGGCCACCTGCGCTCCATAGTGGTAGGCGAAGTAAGGTTTACCCTGGCCGGCTTCGAAAGACCAGTGATTGTCGGGCGCGTTCCAGCGGCCGCGCGCCGAGAGCACCAGCCCCATGCGCCGCGCCTGGTCCACCACTTCTTCGAAGGTGGCGGGTTCTTCGCCTGGTCCGATGTAGCGCTCGCCAACGCGCAGCACCTGGCCGACATGGCAGCCGAATAGTCCGGCGGCCGCCTGTGCAAGCAGGCTGTCCAGGCGCATGGCTGCCACTTGCGTCGCGTTCCCTCCCAGGACGGTCGCACGCGAGGCCACCGTCGGCCCGCTGTCGAGGGCGGTGTCGGTGTCCGGGCGCAGCATCTGGAAGCGCCCGGGGCGCAGCCCCAGCGTCTCCGCGGCGATCAACGTGTAGACCGTGCGTGAGCCGGTGCCGTAATCTGTCAGGCCGGAAGTGAGGGTCAGGCTGTAATCGTCGTTAACGGAGAGGGTCGCCTGGGCGAAATCCGCACCTTCCGCGCCTAATGAGATGCCGTGAAAGACCGCCGCAACGCCGATGCCACGCAGAAGCGGGGCGACCCCTCGTTCACCGCGCGCGACCGTCTCGGCCACGGCCTGATGCTCGTCGTCATATTGCCGGCGCTTGCGTTCCCAGTCCGAGAGGCGGCGGACTTCTTCCAGGCATTCGGCCAGGGCGACGTCATCGCCCAGGCGCTGTCCGTGTGAAGTCTGGTCGCCGGGGCGCAGACAGTTTTGCAGGCGAAACTGGATCGGGTCGAGGCGCAGCCGGCCGGCCAATTCGTCGATGGCTTGCTCGATCCCGGCGCAGACTTCAGTGTTGCCAAAACCGCGGAAGGCGCCCGAGTAGCCATTGTTGGTGTAGACCACGTCGGTATCGACGTGGCAGGCCTGGTAGCGGTACGGTCCCATGGCGTGGATGCTAGAGCGCCAGGCGGTGAACGGCGTGACGCTGGCATAGGCGCCGCTGTCGACGAGCGCGTGGATGCGCGCGGCCCGCAGGCGTCCATCGGAACCGGCGCCGAGCCGGATGTGGAGGCGCATGGCATCGCGCTTGTAGGAGGCGATCATCGACTCCGGTCGCGGCAGGGTCATACGGACGGGACGACCGGTCAACAGGGCGAGTTTCGCCACCTGGCCCGAAGTCTGGTAGAGCAGGTCATCCTTGCCACCAAAGGCTCCGCCAACCGGAGGCTGGATGCAACGCACGTTCTCCACTGCCAGGCCCAGCACCCGGCAGAGGTTATCGCGGTTGTTGAAGGGGCTCTGGTTGGAGGAATAGACGGTCACGCCCGCTGCGCCATCGGGCGCGGGAATGGCCAACGCGGCTTCGGTCTCCAGGTAGGCATGCTCCTGGTGCATCGTGCTGTAGTGCTCGTCGAGCGTCACCGAACAGCCGGCCAGAATCGCATCGGCGTCACCCTGGCGCACCACGTGGTGGGCCAGCAGATTGCCCTGGGGTAGCTCGAGGGCGTCCCAAGGCCGCTCGCCGACGACGGGGGCGCCGGGCTGTAAGGCAGCCAGCGGGTCGAAGGTGGCCGGCAACTCCTCGAGCTCGACCACGATCGCCGCCAACCCCGCTGCCAGGGCCTCTTCGCTCTCGGCTGCGATCGCAGCCAAGGCATCGCCGACGTAGCGCACCCGCTCGTAAGCCAGCATGAACATGTCGGACACCGGGAAGCCGAAGCGACCGTGGTCCACAAAGTCGTCGCAGGTGATCGCCCCGTGAACGCCGGGCACCAGCAGGGCGGGTTTCACATCCAGCCGCAGGATGCGAGCATGAGGAAGGTTGCTGCGCAGGGCACGCGCGTAGAGCATGCCGGGCAACCGGTAGTCGCCCACGTATTTCGCGCTCCCCAGCACCTTTTCCAGCGCGTCGACCCGGCTCGCGGGCCGCCCGACATATTGCAGATCGGGCATCAGCGCGCCTCCGCGACAGGGCGCGCCTGCCCTTGCGCCCGCTTCAGTGCCGTGGCCTCGATCGCGTCCACGATCTGCTGGTAGCCGGTGCAGCGGCACAGATTGCCGGCAAGCGCCTCGCGGATCTCCACCCGGTCGGGCTGGGATCGCCTGGCCAGCAGCGCCTCGCCGGCCAACACCATACCGGGCGTACAATAACCGCACTGCACTGCGCCGTGATCGATAAACGCCTGCTGCAGGTCATTAGGTCCGCCATCCGCGCCGCGCACGCCCTCGATGGTCACCACACTGCGCCCGCCGGCCTGGCGAGCGAGGACCAGGCAGGAGTTGACCAGAACCCCGTCCAGCAGGACCGAACAGGCGCCGCACTCGCCGATGTTGCAGCCTTCTTTGGTGCCGGTCAGCCCGAGATCATCGCGCAGCACCTGCAGCAAGCTGCGATCCGCCGGTACGTCGACGCTGACCGGCCGGCCGTTCAGGGTGAAGGCCAGGCGCTCCGCCTCCGCAGCCTGTCTCCCCTTCCCGGCAGCCGGCAGCGGCGAAGGCGGGGCAGCGCTCCACCCGTCCGCCGGCCCCGGGAGCGTGGGTGAGACCTCGGCCGGGCCCGCCGCGAAGACTTCTGCCAGGGCACGCGCGACCAGCCCTTCGAGCGCCAGTTCCTTATACTCGGTCGACCACCGCCGCCCGCTGACGCGGACCATCTCTTCGGCGACTTGCTGGCCGGCGAAGGTCCAGAGGTCCTCGCCGGGCATCCGGCAGAGCAGGCTGACTTCTACCTCGTGGAAGCGGCGGATGGACGGGGTGGCCGAGCCGGCCACCAGACGCACCTCGGCGATACAGCCCTCGTCATCCAGCCGGCCCAGGGCGGCGACTGTCAGGCGGGAAATGGCCAGCGCGTTGCGCCGGCCGACCTTGAGGAAAACGCCGCGGCTGGCCGGGTCGGGGAGTGGAAAGCTGAACGACGTTAGCAAGCCGCCTGCCGGCATGCGAGTGCGGTTGGGGCCGATGACCAGGTCGGCGACGGCCAGCTCCTGGGCGCCGCCCGGGGTCAACAAACGGGCCGAGGCATCCAGGCAGATCAGGGCGGGCAGTGAATCGGCGCAGGCGGCGGCGTTGGCCACATTGCCGCCGATGGTGCCCATGTTGCGGATCTGAGTCGCGCCGACCTCTCGACAGGCCTGAACCAGCAGCGGGACGGCCCGGCGCAAGCTGGAGTTGCCGGCGATCTCGGCGAAAGTGGCCGCGGCGCCGATGGTGACAACACCGTCCTGAGAGCAGATTTCGTGGAGCTCTGGAATCAGAGAAATGTCGACGACCCGGTCGCAGAGCTCGCGCTCGTCGCGTGCCAGTAACAACAGATCGGTGCCGCCCGCCAATGGGCGGCTGACAATACCGGGCTCGTTTAGAAGCGCCACCGCCTGAGGGACGCTCTCTGCACGCACGTAACCGAAACGTTCCACTCGAGCACTCCCGGGCAGGCGGAACTCAGGGCGTGCGGCTGCATTCATGACGCCTCCGCAACCGCTGGAGAGGGCTGGTATTTTTGTGGCAGATTTACGACCGCCGGGCACGTTATCACAACTCGCGCGGGGTGTCAAAGCCATAGCGCTCATCCCGCGCGGCGCGTCGACCTCTGCTAACCGTACTTAGTGCAGCCCCAACCAGGGCCAATCCCAGCCCGGTGCCAGCGGGCCGGACAGATTCCCTCCGGAGGTCGGCAGGAGTGCTCCCCCGGTCGTCGGCGCTTGGTCAGGCACAATCAGGGGCGCCGACAGGACGATCATTACCGGGTGCGAGCTCGCTGACGATCCCCCCCCAGATGCTGCCGAAGCGAACATCGACGCCAGCACATGGCGGCCCGGTGAGAGGCTGGCCGGGACGGGAAAACGCCATTGGCCGTCGGCGCCGGCCCGCGCCTGCCCAAGCAGGACGTTGCCGTCGAAGACCTGTATCATGCTGTCGGGCGGGGCACTGCCCGTCAGGCTGCCCAGCGCCAGGGCGCCGGGGCTCGAGACCGGAAAGTCGGCCTCCGACACGAAAACCGGCGGGATGACGGACAGGTTGCCTACCCGCACCGGAGCGCGCGCGGGGCTCGAAGACAGCGCGGCTGGAGCCACGGCGAGCCTGGTCCCGGTGATAACCGACGTGGCGCTGGGGGCCGCAGCAAGCGGAGCCTCGGCGACGGAGGTCGCAGCCACCTGGGACCCGGCAGTGGAACCCGCAGCAAGCGGAGCCTCGGCGACGGAGGTCGCTGCAGGCATTTGGGCCGTCTCAGCCGCCGGTCCGGTCCCTGCCCCGGCAACCGGGGAGGCGGGTGCGGCCCGCGAGGCAGCGGGGGTGAGTTCCGCCGGCGCCACGCTGGCGGCGCCGGCGGCAGTCGTAGCTACAGCGGGCTGCGCCGCCTGAGAACCGGCCGCTGCGCCGGGGGCGGCGGGTGCGGCCGCGACGGTCGCCTGCGGGGGCGGGGCGGCCGGAGTGCGGTTATTGTTGCGCGTTACCAGCCCGGCCACCACGAGAATGGCCAGCAGTGAACCGGCGACGGCCAGGTTCCAACGGTCCAGCTGCCAGAACCAGGACGGTTTCCGCTCACCCGGCATGGCGCACCTCCCTCTGATCCTCAATGGGCCCAGGCGCAGATGACGCGTCTTCCGGTCCAGTGGTAGAGGCCGCAGCAACCGGTTGAGCCGCGGCGAGATCCGCCTTGGCCGTAGAGAGGGCGGCCCTGGTCAAGTCCAGCTCGGCCTCGGCAGCCGCAAGCGCGGTCCTGGTTGACCCCAGCTCGTCGCGCGCGCCGGCCAACTCCTTCTCGGAGGCTGCAACAGCCGCTTCAGCTTCGGCCGCCTGGCGCCGCCACTCAAGGGTCCTCCGGCGGAAGAAGACTACCTCTAGCACGAGCTGCAGAAGCCAGCCGGCGAGCAGACCCAAGATAAAGTAGACAATCGGGCTCACGATGATCTCCTTTGCCGGGCACAAGCGCAAGGAACGCGCGCAGGAAGGGCCCGCGTGCCGGGGTGTGCAATTGCCTGGCAGAATCGGTCCCCGGCTGCCCATAAGTATATCACAAAAGGCTTCAGTCCGCGCAGCCGTGCTGGGCCTCGATGCTCTGCTCGCGCGCAGTCAAGTATTTAGCCGCCGCCCGGCTGCCCACCGCCGACCACCACCATTACTTGCAGTAAAGGCTACGTTGACACCAGGGAACATTTGTGCTACACTGAGGTAGTAGTGGCGGGAGGATGGGCCCGAGAGGGGGCTTCACACTCCCACGGGCCCAACGGGGACTCGTGGTGTCACGGCGAGGGCACCCATGCCACCTCTTCTCTTCGGGCACCCGGCCCACGGCGCAGGCGTCGCATCAGGAGGCAGACATGATAGCTGAAATGATGGAGGAAGGTCTTGAGTCGCGGCTGGGCGGGCGCTTTGTGCCGCCGAACCAGCGCGTGCCTGACCGGCTGCGGCAGTTGCTGGCGGCCATCATCCTGCAAGCGCTCGCCGATGCTCTGAACGGCGATGCCTGTGCCGCTGCCTGGATGGACGAGGTCGCGCCCCAACTAGGCTGCTTGCTCGACCTGGACGCCGACCGGTTGGCCGGCTGGCGCGAGCGCCGTCTGCCGTGAGTCTCCTGACTCCAGACCCCCTGCCCCACGGTTCCCTGGCGAATTTGGCAGGATTGTAGTATAGTTATGTTTACGACGGGGTTGCAGGCGTTGGTTCAAGTTACAGGGCCGCCTGGAGGGCGCATGATAAGCAAGCGAGCGGATCACTTTCCCGGCACGACGTTCGACGTTGTCGGTCTGGTGGCCTCGGCAGGCGGCTTGCGCGCGCTGAGCGAGGTGTTGGCTGCGTTGCCGGCAGAATTCCCTGCGGCGATGGTCATCGTCCAACACCTGGACCCTCACCGCCGCAGCATGATGGCCGAGATCTTGGCCCGGCGGACAGCGCTCAAGGTGCGTGAGGCAGCCGAAGGCAACCGGTTGGAGCCGGGCACGGTCGACATCGCCCCGCCCGACCGGCACTTGTTGGTCAACCCCGATGGCACGCTCAGCCTGTCGCAGTCCGAACTGGTGCATTTTGTGCGCCCGTCCGCTGACCTGCTGTTCGAATCATTGGCCGGCAGCTACCGCGAGCGTGCCCTGGCCGTGGTGCTTACCGGGGCCGGCAGCGACGGCGCGATGGGCGTGGAGGCAGTGCACAAGATGAGCGGCACGGTGATCGTGCAAGATCCGCAGGAGGCGGAGTTCAACGGCATGCCGCAGGCCGCCCTAAACACCGGCAAAGCGGATTTTGTGCTCATACTCAAGGATATCCCGCCGGCCTTGCTGAAGTTAGTGAGTTCGAGAGAAACGGAATGAGTGAAACGGACACAGAGGAAAGACAGTTCGAGCTGCTACTCAGCTACCTGAAGCATAGCCGCGGCTTCGATTTCTCGGGCTACAAACCTGTCAGTTTGCAGCGCCGGATTCAGAAACGCATGCAGCAGGCCCAGACGGATAGCTACGTCGCCTACATCGACTACTTGGAAGTACACCCGCAAGAGTTCACACAGCTCTTCAACACCATCCTGATCAACGTCACCAGCTTCTTCCGTGATCTTCCGGCCTGGGAGTACCTGCAGGCAGAGACCCTGCCGCAAATCAACGGTGCAAAGGGCGCCGACGAACCCATCCGGGCCTGGTGTGCCGGAGTGGCTTCTGGCGAAGAAGCTTATTCGCTGGCCATTGCCTTATGTGAACTCATCGGCGAAGACGCCTTCCGGGCACGCGTCAAGATCTACGCAACCGACGTCGACGACGAAGCGTTGGCTCACGCGCGAGCAGGCGTCTACGCGCGGCGCCAGATCGGCGGCGTGCCGGAAACCCTGCTGGAAAAGTACTTCGAGAACATGGGTGGCCAGTATGTTTTCCGCCGCGATCTGCGGCGCTCGCTCATCTTTGGGCGCCACGACCTGCTCCAAGACCCGCCCATCCCGCGCATCGATCTCCTGATCTGCCGCAACACCCTCATGTACTTCAACAGCGAGGCCCAGGGCCGGATACTGACGCGCTTCCATTTCGCCCTTGGCGAGAGCGGCTTTCTCTTCCTCGGCAGGGCCGAGATGCTCTTCACGCACGCAAACCTGTTTTTTGCGGTCGACCTCAAGCGGCGCATATTCGCCAAATCGCCCCGCGTCGGCGCGCGCGACCGCCTGATGGTGCTGACGGGCAACGGTAACGACGAGGCGGCCAATCACCTGGCCAAGCACGTGCGCTTCCGCGAATCGGCCTTCGACGCCGGCCCGGTGGCCCAGATCGTGGTGGACATCAACTTGACGCTCGCAATGGCTAACCAGCGGGCACGCACCTTGCTAGGCCTGGCCAGTCACGACATTGGGCGCCCGTTGTCGGACCTGCACATAGCGTATCGGGTCGACCGCCTGCGCAACTGCGTCGAGCAGACCATCAGCGAGCGCCGGGAGGGTCAGCTTCAGGAAGTGGAATGGCGGCTCGCGGACGGGGAGTCGGTTTATCTCGATATCCTCACCGTCCCGTTGCCGCACGATGGCAGCGCCCTGCTCGGCGCCAGTATCACTCTTGAAGATGTGACTCCTCAGCGCCGGCTGCAGGGAGAATACGCCCGGGCCAGCGAGGAGTTGGAGACTGCGTTTGAAGAGCTCGAGTCAACTAACGAGGAACTGGAGACAACCAACGAAGAGCTGCAGTCAACGGTTGAAGAATTGGAAACCACTAATGAGGAGCTCCAGTCGACCAACGAGGAGCTCGAAACGATGAACGAAGAGCAGGAAGCGACCAACGAAGAGCTGCAGGCGATGAACGACGAGATGCAGCGACGCACGGGCGAGCTGAACGGCACCCGCCTGTTCCTCGAATCGATCCTCTCCAGCCTTCGCTCGGGTGTGGTGGTGTTGAACCGCGACCTGCAGGTGCAGGCGTGGAACCGCCACGCCGAGGACCAATGGGGATTGCGCGCCGGCGAAGCCCTGGGACAACATTTCTTCAACCTGGACATCGGGCTGCCCCTCGAGGGACTCCGCCAGGGGATCCGGGCTTGCCTGAACGAGCAAAGTGATGGCGAACACTTGACAGTGGCGGCCACCAACCGTCGCGGCCGCGCGATCTCTTGCCGGGTGACCGTCTCTCCGCTGCACGACGCCGACCACCGGCTGCGCGGAGTGATCGTGATCATGGCAGAAAGCGATGACGAACTGCTCGGCGGGCAGCGAGCCGGGCACGATGCCGGGTAGCGTGGCTAGAAAGATACTGCGATGACCGACATTGATAGCTTCAGCCGGGACCTGGACGAGCTGCGCGCGCGCGTCGCCGCGCTGCGAGAGCCGAACCGACAGCAGATGGCCGAACTAACCGACCTGGCTTCGCTCGCGTTCGAGAATCTCCAGACGGCGCTGGAGGAGCTGCAGGTCGCCGATAGAGAGCTGCGCCAACAGAACGAACAACTCGCCGACGCTCAGATCGAACTGGAGAAGGAACGCCAGCGCTATCAGGAGCTGTTCGACTTTGCACCTGAAGGCTACGTCACCAGCGACCCGCTGGGAGTCGTCCGGGAAGCCAACCGGGCCGCCAGCCAGATGCTCAACGTGGCGCAACGGGAACTGGTGGGAAAACCACTGGCGATTTTCGTGGCCGCGGATGACCGGCGAATCTTTCGCACGCAAGTGAGCCAGATGCCCGACATCGGGCAAGTGGACGACTGGGAAGTACGCCTACAGCCGCGAAAGCGCGAACCGTTTACGTCTGCCATCAGCGTGTCCACCGTGCGCACAAGCAATGGGGGGCTGACCGGGCTGCGATGGCTGTTGCGCGACATTCAGCGCGCGCAAACAATCCGAGGAAGAATTGCAGCGCGCTGTCAGTAACCTGCGGCGGCAGAGCGAACGCCTACGCCTGATGCATGAGATCGATCGCGCTGTCCTGACCACACGATCGGCGCGCGATATCGCGCAGGATACTGTTCGCCGCGTGTGCAGCCTGCTAGGCTGTGCGCTGACCTGCGTATTCATGTTCGACTTCGAGCGCGACCAGGCGGAGCGCGTGGCCCTGGCTGCGGCCGGCAACAGCGCTTTGCGGATCGGCCAGCGCATGCCGTTGGCCGACTACCGGATCCAACCCGAGCACGAGCTTGGCCAGTTGTACGTAGAGCGCGACCTGCCCGGTGTCGACGACCCTTCGTCTTTCTTGCGGGCGCTCCTCGAGGAAGGTATGCGCGTCCTTGTCAGCGCGCCACTGATCGTTCAGGGCGAGTTGATCGGCGCCCTGAACCTGGCCGACGTCCGGCCGACCTTGCTCGAGGGCGACGGCCTGGATGCAGTACGCGAAGTTGCCGACTCGCTGTCGGTCGCGCTGCAAGACGCGCGCCTGCTGCACGAGTTGGACGAACGGGAGCGGCAGCTAGCCAATCTGTCACACCAGTTGGTCGAGGCCCAGGAAAGCGAGCGACGTGCTATCGCCCACGAGCTTCACGATGAAGCCGGCCAGGAGCTGACGGCGCTTCTGACCGGGCTCGGCCTGCTGGAGCGGCAGTCCGTCTCGTCGCCCGACGCTTCGGCGCAAATCCAGAACCTGAAGGAGCTGGCTTCCGGAATCATGGAGCAGTTGCACCAACTGGCGGTCAACTTGCGGCCGGTGTCACTGGATTACCTGGGCCTCAGCGCAGCACTGCAGCAATTGGCCGAGTCCTTCGCCGTCGAAGGCTTGGCGGTAGATTTCGTGGCGCACGGTTTGGGCGAACACGAACGTTTCGCAACTGGCCTCGAGATTACCGCCTACCGGTTGGTGCAAGAGGCGCTGACAAACGTCGTTCGCCACTCGAAGGCCTCGCGCGCCGGCGTCCTGCTAGAACGACGCGCCGACAGCCTGGTCGTGATTGTCGAAGACAACGGAGTCGGCTTCGATCCAACGGCGGTCACGAAACCCGACCGTATGGGGCTGTTCGGATTGCGCGAGCGCATGGAATTACTGAACGGACACCTCGAGATCGAGAGCGCACGTGGCGCCGGCGCGACCGTGATCGCCGAAATTCCCCTGATCATGCCCCCGGCACCCCCTGAACTGCAATCTGGCTCGCTTGCATAATTACATCAATGCTCATAGAATAATTTTATAATTTCGGCAGTGGGCGGAGCGATGCCGTGCAAATACTCCTGATGCATAATGATCCGGCGGTGCGGGCGCGCGTGGTCGGCGTGCTGGGGGCGCATTTCGAGGCACTTCACTGCCTTGAAATAGGCAGTGTCGCCGAGTTGGAGCACGCGCTCGAACTCGGCGATTTTGAGGCGGTGCTGACCGGCGATCACCTGGGCTGGGCCGCGGGGCAAGAGAGACTGCGGCTCGTAAAGACCAAATGTCCGGACAGGCCGGTGTTGATGTTGACGGACGTCAACGATGCATCATACGCGGTCGAAGCCCTGCACATTGGCTTCGACGATTGCGTGCCGATGATCGACCTGCCCCGTTTGCCGGGCGCCCTGCTGGCTGCCCTCGAACAAGCGCGCGAACGCCGGCAGCGAGCTGCAGAGCGGGAACAACTGCGCGCCACGGCCGACCACTATCGCGTTGCAGCCGAGCTGGCGTCAGACTTCGCCTACGCGCTCCACGTGCCCGCGCCCGGGCAACCGCCCAGGTTGGAGTGGGTTAGCGGCACCTTCACCCGCATCACAGGCTACAGTCTGATGGATGTCCTGAACACCGGCTGGACGCACTTCGTCCATCCGCAGGACCTTGGCCGCGCCCAGCAGCATGCGCAGCGCCTGGCCGCCGGCGAACCGGACGTGGTAGAGTACCGGCTGCTGAAGGCCGGAGGGGGCGTGTGCTGGCTGCGCGAGGTGGCTCGCCCGGCCTGGGACGCCGGGGGCAAGTGGATCGAGTACGTCTACGGAGCAGTCCAGGACGTCAGCGAGCGCAAGGAGGCCGAGGCCGAGCGCGAGGCGGCTCTCGCCAGACTGTCCAGCCAAGATGCCGTGCTGCGCGATACCCTGGCCGAGCTCGAGAAAGCCCGCGCAGAGCTTGAAACCCGCGTCCAGGAAAGGACGGCCGAGCTCTCGCAGCGGGAAGGCAGTCTGCGAGAGACGATGGGGAGGCTGGCGCGCCGCGAGACGGAGCTCCAGGAGGCCCTGCGCTTGGGCGCAGCTCTGAACGACATCCACCGCGCCATCAACTCCACCCTGGACTTTGCCGAAATCATGCAGCGCGTGATGGTCGCATCGACGCGCGCCCTGGAGTGCGACAGCGCAGGCGTCATGCAGCCTCAGGGCCCGGGCTGGGCTATCGGATATGTCCATGGTCTCCCGCCATCGGCGGTCGGTCGAACCTATCCGGCCGATCAGTTGCCGCACGCGCTGAGCGCGATTGAGACCGGCGACGTGGTGGCCGTAGAGGACATGCTCAACGACCAACCGGGGCCGCCGCGCGCTAACGTGGAGGCTTACAACGTCCGATCGTCGATGGCCGTGCCTCTGCTGCGGCGAGGCGAGGCCATAGGCGTCATCTTCTTCAATTATCACGGGCGCCAGGTGAGCTTCAGCCGGGCGCAAATCGACTTCGGCCGGAAGCTGGCCGCCGCCATCAGCCTGGCGCTCGAGAACGCCCGCCTTTACGCCGAGCTGGAGCAGCGTGTGCGCGAGCGGACGGCGGCGCTCGCTCAGGCCGTAGAACAGGGCCGGACCCAGGCGGCGCGCCTCCAGGAACAAGCCAACCTGCTGAACCTGAGCCACGATGCCATCATCGCACGCGACATGCAGGCGCACGTCCGCTTCTGGAACCGGGCAGCCGCAGAACGGTACGGTTGGAGCGCGGCCGAGGCCATGGGCCAGCGCTCGCACGATCTGTTCCACACCAAGTTCCCGACCTCCGAAGCCGAGGTTTATGCCGCACTGCTGGCCAACGATTACTGGGAGGGCGAGCTGGTGCACACCAGGCGCGATGGCCAGCAGATCGTGGTGGCTGCACGCTGGTCACTGCAACGCGACGCGCAGGGGCAACCGACGGGCGTGCTGGAGATCAGCAACGATATCACCCTGCGCAAAGAAGCGGAGCTGGCAGTGCGCCGGCAGTCGCAGCGGCTGCAGGTGCTGCACGAGATCGACGCCGCCATCCTGGCCGCTCAATCGGCCAAACAGATCGCCAGAGCGGCCGTCAGGCGTGTCCGGCAACTTATCGTTTGCCGGACGGCTTCTGTGGTGCTGTTCGACTTCGAACGCGGCGAAGCCGAGCGCCTTGCGCTCGACGTCGAGGGCCAGACGGACGGGCGGGACGCGCGGGAGGGCCAGCGCTTTCCGTTGGCCGGTTACGCCATTACTGAGGAGCACCAACGCGGCGTGCTGACGTGGCTGGAAGATGCGCAGGCGTCAGAGGCCGAAGTTTTGCCAGCCTGGGTCGCGCAGGATGCCCCGCGCGCGCTGCTGATCATCCCACTCCTCGCCCAAGGACAGCTGATCGGCGATCTCATCCTGGGCGCGAAACGGCCGGGCGCATTTGCGGCCGACGACCTGCCGGTTGCCCGGCAAGTAGGAGATTCGCTGGCCGTCGCAATCCAGAATGCCCGGCTGTACGAACGAGAGCAGCGCGCACGCAGGGTTGCCGAAGCGCTGCGCTCGGCCAACCTGGCTCTCACCCGTTCCCTGGACATCGAGCAGGTGTTGGCCGTTTTGCTGCAATCCCTGGGGCAGCTCGTCCCCTATGACGAAGCACAGATCATCTTGGTGGAAGAAGAAGAGGGCTGCCTGACAGTGCGCGCCTCGCGTTCCGCTCGGATCGGCGGCGGTGGAGACGACAGGTTCATGCCCCAGGTCTACGACAGCCGCACGGCTCCGGCACTCGCAGAGGTGATCGACCACCAACGCAGCCTGCTGATCGGCGACACGACCACTTTCGAGGGTTGGTCGCAGATGCACGGTTTCGAAGGGGTGGGCAGTTGGCTCGGGGTGCCGCTGCTGGCGGGCGGGAAGACGATCGGGCTGGTCTCGATCAGCCGCGTCGAGCCCGCGGGCTTGAACGGCGAGCACGTGCACCTGGCCGAGGGCCTGGCGGCTCAGGCAGCGATCGCGATCCAGAACGCGCAACTGTTCCGGCAAGTCGACACGGGGCTTCGGCAACAGCAGGCGTTGGCGCGACGCCTGGTTGAAGTCCAGGAGACGGAACGGCGCTCGATCGCGCGCGAGCTGCACGACGAGGCCGGCCAGGCGCTGACCTCCTTGATGGTCAACCTGAACCTGCTGCAGCGTGATGCCGACCAGCGCGAGGCGGTAGTTCGCCGGGCGGAAGAGATGAAGCATGTGACCGGCAGCGTGATGGACGGCCTGCATCGCCTATCCGCCAACCTGCGCCCGGCCAGCCTGGACCATCTGGGCCTGGTGTCCGCGCTGCGGCAGTTGGCGGCAGACTACCAGCGCAACGGTTTGCAGGTCGATTTCATGGCGGTTGGCTTCGACGATGCCGCGCCCCAGGCGAAGCTGGAAGCCGTGCAGAGAGTCTCCGCAGAGCTGCCTGGCGCCGGCGGGCGCGCCGCCGCGGGACGCGCCTCGCTGCCGTCAACGGGCGAGCCGGCTGTGAGCCGGCTCCCGGCCGAAACGGAGACCATGCTCTTCCGGATTATCCAGGAGGCGCTCACCAACGTCGCCAGGCATGCGCAGGCCGGTAATGTCGGCATACTATTGGAGCGGCATGTTGACCGGGTGACGGCCGTCGTCGAGGACGATGGGGTAGGCTTCGATCGCGAAGAAGCCGAGCGGCGGCGGCGCCTGGGGCTGCTCGGGATGGGCGAGCGAGCGACGATGTTGGGTGGGAAGCTCACCATCGAGAGTTCGCCGGGAAAGGGAACCACTGTGTTTGTGGATATACCGCTGGCGAGCGATTGATGGGCATTTCTGTGCTTATTGCCGACGATCACGGGGTGCTGTTGGCCGGCCTGCGCGCCTTGCTCAGCGCCGAGCCCGACATGGAGGTGGTGGGCCAGGCCTCCAATGGCATCGAGGCTGTGTGGCTGGCAAGGCAACTGCAGCCAGACATAGTTCTTGCCGACATCAACATGCCGGGCGCTTCGGGCATCGAGGTCGCCCAGCAGTTGAGCGGCCAACTGCCGCGCACGCGTGTGCTGATCCTGACCATGTACGAGGACCCCAACCTGATCGAGCAGGCCATGCAGGCCGGGGCACGCGGCTACATCACCAAGCGGGCGGTCGAGAGCGAGCTGATCGACGGCGTGCGTGCCGTTGCGCGCGGCGAAGTCTACATTCAGTCGGGGCTGCGGGAGAGCCGCCTGGAAACCGCCGGCTCAAATCTGCAGGCCGCGCCCGAGGACCTGAGCATGCTGACCCCAGCGGAAAAACATCTGCTTTCCTTGATGGCAACGGGCGCCACCAGTCACGAGGCAGCCGATGCGCTGGGGCTGAAGCACACGGAGTTGGAAAACCTGCGCGCCAGCCTGGGCAGGAAGCTGGGCCTGCGGAGCCGCGTCGAACTCGCCCGCTTCGCGCGGGAACATGGCCTGATCTAGCAGGGGCGCTCCACCGAACCTCGGGCCAGGACCTGCCATCCGTTAGCGCCGCCGCTACTACCGCCGCCGCTACTCGCCGCGTATAGCGCGCAGCACCCGCTCCACCATCGCTTCTTCGGCCCGCGCCCCCTCACCCAGCAGCGCCGGCACGCTCGGGAGGCCGCCACCCGGGACGCGCTGCGCCATGTCCCGCGGCAGACCGACCAGCATCGCTTCCAAACGCCCGCGCGCAGTCTCCGCCTGGCCAAGGATCATTTGAGGCTCGTTCGGGCGATTGTCCAGCGCGGCCAGGACCTTGGCAGCCTGAACCAGGTGTTGCCGGGCGTGGCCTGCAAGGCGATAGAGCCGGAAACGGGCGTCGACCTGCCAGGTGGTCCAGATCGTCGGCGCCGACAGATCCTCGGCGGTCAGGGCTGCCAGCTCGTCGGACGACCGGTCTTGAAGCGTAGCCAGGCGCTCGAGGATCGAGGAGAGGGGCTCGCCTGCGCGCTCCTGCGGGCTCGTTGGCGGCAAACGTTCGGCGGGAATGCGCAGCGGCAGATCTTCTGCGCTGTGCAGCCGTTCGACGGCGTACTGTGTGTGCAGGAGGTAGCGCCGGCCGGTCTGTTCGACGTGAGCCAGCACCTGCCGCAGCGTCCACTCGTCCGGCTCCGGCGCGCGGTCCAGGTCCGCAGGCGGCACCCCGACGAGAACGGCCCGCAACTCGCCGTAAATCTCGGCCGCCAGGCCCAGGATGCGCGCGCCCTCGCCGGGACGCCAATCGAGCGCGGCGTAGAGCCCCGCCAACCTCACCCGCAGCTCGTCGTCGGCCAGGGCCAGGCCCAACAGGCAGTGACGCACGTCGGCCGGACCTTCGGGCAGGACCACCCGCGTCTGCAACTGCCCTTCCGTCAGCCCTGCCAGGGCCTCCAGTGTCCGCCGGCGTGCCCGGCGCAGCTCCGACAGCAACCCTGCACTGTCCATGGTGGCTTGCGAAATGCCCGACATATTTCCTCCCTTCGAGGAGTTCGGCTGCCGGCGTGGGGCCGGCTCTCACTCCCTCTCAAACTCCGTCTTCCTGTCTTCGCAGATTTGACAAACGTAAATGTTGCTCATATACTCTTTCGCACAACCAAATATGTCACGACTCATCCAGAGAGGCAGAGGGACCGGCCCTGTGAAGCCTCGGCAACCGCCCTGACGTTTGGAAGCAAGCCCAAAGTGCGCTGGAATGCGGCAGTAAGCCGCGCACAAGCTGCAGCACAGCCACGTCTACGAAGGAAACGGTGCCAATTCCGGCAGATTTGATCTGGAAGATGAGAGGAAACGGCGGTCCTTCCTCATCCCCGGTCGACGGGGATGTTTATTTGCAGGACGGACGGCCCGCGACGTACCATTTTGGCGCCCTCTCACCTATAGCGAGAGGGCGCTCTTGTTATATGGACGCGGACGCACATCAGTCAGGGGAAAGGATGGTCTCACCATGTCTGACGAAAGGCCAGAAGAGCGCAAGCTCGGCTTCAACACCCGGCAACTGCACGCCGGCCAGTCACCCGATCCAACCACGGGCAGCCGCGCGGTGCCAATCTACCAGACCACCAGCTACCAGTTTCGCGACACGGCACACGCGGCAGATCTGTTCGCCCTGAGGGAAATGGGCAACATCTACACGCGCATCATGAATCCCACCAGCGACGTGCTCGAACAACGCCTGGCCTCGCTGGAGGGCGGTGTGGGTGGACTGGTGACGGCCAGCGGTCACGCCGCGCAGACGCTGACGTTCCTCTCACTATGCGAAGCTGGCGACCATATCGTCACCAGCTCCCGGCTCTACGGTGGCACCTTCAATCAGTTGGCCTACACCTTCCCGCGCTTGGGCATCGACGCAACCTTCGTCGATCCCAGTGAGCCGGCCAGTTTCGAGCAGGCCATCAAACCCAACACCAAGATCATCTACGGCGAGGTGCTTGGCAACCCAGATATCAGCGTCTTCCCGTTCGACGAAGTGGCCGCCATCGCGCGGCGATATGGCATCCCGCTGGTCATCGACAATACCTTTGCCACACCCTACCTGTGCCGGCCGTTCGAGTGGGGCGCGAATATCATCACCCACAGCACCACCAAGTTTCTGGGCGGCCACGGCACGTCGATCGGCGGCGCGATCGTCGACGGCGGCAACTTCGACTGGCGCGGCGGGCGGTTCGCCAACTTCACCACCCCCGATCCCAGCTACCACGGCCTGGTATATGCCGACCTGGGCGCTCCAGCCTTCATCCTCAAGACACGCGTCCAGATGCTACGGGACATCGGCGCCTCGCAGTCGCCCTTCAACAGTTGGGTGACGCTGCTCGGGGTCGAAACGCTCAGCCTGCGCATGGACCGCCACGTGAGCAACGCGCAGCGGGTAGCCGAGTTCCTGAGCGGCCATCCACGCGTGAGCTGGGTCGCCTACCCGGGGCTGCCCAGTCATCCCGACTACGCGAAGGCGAAGCAATATCTACCCAAGGGACCGGGCGCGATCCTCGGTTTCGGCATCAAGGGCGGCGTCGAGTCGGGCAAACAGTTCATCGATCGGCTGCAGCTATTCAGTCACCTGGCGAATGTGGGCGACGCGAAGAGCCTGGCTATTCACCCGGCGACGACCACGCACAGCCAGTTGAGCGAAGAAGAGCTGCGTACGGCAGGCGTCACCCCGGACTTCGTCCGCCTGAGCATTGGCCTGGAGGACATCGAGGACATCATCTGGGACCTGGACCAGGCGTTGGGTAAAAGCTCGTAATCCCATCAATCGGGGCACGACTGCTGGACCGGGTTGGGGGCGACCGCCAACCCGGTCTTTTCTGATCCGGCTTATCTTCCCCGCCCGGCGCTGCGCCCGGCCGAGTGGCAACTGAGTCAGCCGTCTGCCCAAGAGCGGCCACGGGGCGCAGGGCCATGATGGTGCTCTCGCTGGCTTTCGACGTCACACCGCCATTTATTTCCCGGCAGCAATCCGTGCTACACTTCGCGCATGCTACTGCATCTGGCCGCCCAACTGCTCCCCTGGCTACGCTCCCAGTTTAGCTCGCTCCAGCAGCCGGCTCCTTGGCTGGTTGGTAGCCTCCTGCTGGCGGTCGTGTCGACAAACGTGGCCTGGCTGGCGGGGCACCGGCTGTGGCGGCCGGGGCCGGCTCGTCTGCCAATGCGGGGTACCGCACCGATTGCGGTGGCCCGAGGGCGAGCAGGCCCAACCTCCGGCAGGAGTGCGCTCGCCGAGGCGCCATTGGTGGCGCCACTGTCCTGGCTGGCCGGCGCCTTGTTCATGCTCCTGCCACCGCTGGTAGCCTGGCAGCGCGGCATCATCTCGCCCTACCTGCTCGGCCTGACCGAGATCGACTGGGTGGCGAATCTGCTCATCGGCGCCCTGCCTGCGGCCGCCATCGCGAGCATATCAGTGCTGGGTTGGTTGGTCTACCGGCGGAGCCTGCGTGACCCCGACGGACGTCTGGCCGCCGGCCCGGGCCAACGCTGGACCGCGCCGCTGGACGCGGCTCTGCGCCAGTGGCACTGGAGCTTCTACCGCGCTGCCGCGGCGGCCTGGTTGCTGACCGCTGTCCCGGGGCCGGGCTCGGCCGCAGCCGCTCGCACTATAGCCCTGCACCTGCCGGCCGGGAGCGTCCTCGTGCTCGGCAGACTGGACGGCCCGGCCGCGCTGTATTGGGGCGCCTGGCTGGGGCTGGCCTTCATCGCGCTCGAGTGGCTGCTAGACCCGTTCGTCCGCCGCGCACTGCATATCCCCGGCCGCCAGGAGGCAGCCCTGCGCGATGCCGGGCTGGCCATCGCGACCACCGCCTTGTTCGCCCTGACGCGCAACTTTTGGCTCTGCCTGGCCTGTCAGGTGTTGGCCGAGACGGCGATCGCGCTGTGGTGGGACGAAGAGCGGCAAACGGCCGGAACCTAGAGTCTCGTGGTAGGCAGGGCGTGGTTAAAGACAAAGGGACGAGCGCAGCCACGCGTTCGTCCCTTTCATTTTCTCAGTTCGCCCAGTCGCCGGCCAGGCGCAGCCGGCCGACCTAGATCAGGATGCCGAGGATGATCATGATCGCGAAGGTCGCGACCGCAATGATCCCCAGGCGGCCCAGGTCCTTCGGCACGTAATTGTATTCCTGCATCAGCGGGATCTGGCTGCGGGTCAAGCCGGCCAGCCCCGAGGCAGCCCGCCGTGCGGGCCCAACGCTGGCCCTCTGCGTGGCCGGAGCGGTAGCCGAACCGGCGCTCGGGTTGCCGTTCGCGGGCGCTTCGACCGTGGCAGGGGCGGTCTGCGACGGCCGGCCGTCGCCATAGGTACGCGGCGTCGCGCTGCGTGGGACTCTTCGGGGTGCTGCTTTCTTCTTCGCCATCAGTATAAGGGCTCCTACAATGATCTTTTGTCCGGCAAAACAATTGTACGTATTATAGCGCATCGCCGGGCAGGCGTCCAATTCCGTGCCGGCTGTTATCCACGGCTTGGGGAGAACCCGAGGGAGTTGCGCGCGGTGGCACCATCGAGGGAAACCGTCCTGCTCGTCCTGTTCATCCTCCGCTACCGTCCGGTCATGGACGGGCCGGACGCAGGCGGCCGGCAAGGCCGTTTGCCAAATCCACGACCTCTTTGACGCCCCAGATGCGCAGCACGAGCAGATAGAAGACCCCACCGGCACCCGCGGCCACCGCGACCAGGGCAAGTTCGCCGAAAAAGCCGCCGGGCAACAGGCCCACCAGGCGTTCGGCCAGGACCCATACCAGCAGACCCATTGCCAGGGCCGCCGTTGCCGCTTTGAGTAGCGTGCCCTGCACTCCATGGCCGCCGACGCGACCCACGCCCCGCATGAGCAGGGCCGTCATGATCAGGGCGTGGGCCGCCTGCTTGATGGAATCGGCGAAGACCAGGCCCAGGAAGCCAAGCACCGGCATCAGGCTCAGCGCGGCCACAAAGTAGAAAAGAACGGCGACGACGCCGACGACGGCCGGCGTGCGCGTATCTTGCCGGGCATAAAACGTGTAGTTCAGCAGGAAATCCACGCCGGCGAAGGGCAGGCCCAACAGGTACAAGCGGAGCGCGCCGGCAGTCATGCCGGTGTCGGCGGCGACGAAGACACCGTGTTGGAAGAGCAGGCGGATCACCGGCTGAGCCAACGCGAACAGGCCGACTGTGGCCGGGATGAGCAGCACCATCACCAGGCGCAGGCCACGGGCGAAGATCCAACGGAAGCCGTCCCAATCCTTGTCCATCGCACTTTGCGTCAGGCTGGGGAGGGCGGCGAGCGAGACGGCCACCGGCACGAGCCCCAGCGGCAACTGGACCAGGGTGGTGGCGTAACGCATCCAACTGACGCTCTGCGCGCCCAGGCCGGAAGCCCACCGCCGATCGACCACTATCTGCAGCTCGGCGACGATGAGGCCGAGGGCGATCGGTATGTAGAGGCGGCCGATGCGCTGCACGGCCGGGTGCCGCCAGGCGGTCGAGAGACGCAAGCGAAGATCGCGCAGGCCGGGCGACATCACCGCCAACTGAGCCAGGCTGCCGGCGACCACGCCCAGGGGCAGGCAGTAGATGCCAAGCCTTCCGGACAGCAGCGGCGCGGCGAGGACGATGCCCAGGTTGAAAACGGCGCCGCTGACGGCCGTGTAGGAGAAACGCTTGAGCGAGTAAAGGAGCCCGGTCACGCCACCGGTCAGGCCGAACACCAACACGGCCGGGGCAATGATGCGCAGGCAGCGCACCAGCACCTGCTGCAGAGCCGGGTCCTGGAAATTGCCGAGCAGGTTGGCGACGGGCACGGCAAACAATTCGAGCAGCAGCACGATGCTGCCCATGACCAGTGCGATCAGCGTGAGCACGGCGCTGGCGACGTCGGCCAACTCCCGGCGCTGCTCGGCGCGCGTGTAGCCGCTGAAAACGGGTACCAGGGCCGCGCTGAGCATGCCACCGACCAACAGATCGAAGATCATGCTCGGGACATTGCCGGCCACGGTGAAGGCGCTGAGCTGGCCGCTGGCGCCGAAGTAATAGGACGTGATCGTGTCGCGCGCCAGGCCGATCACCCGGCTGGCGATATTGCCGGCACCCAGGATGCCTGCCGAACGGACCAGGCCGGCCCCGGCTGCAGCGCCGCGACCCCCGGCTGCAGGCCCAACCGGCCGGGCATCGCTCGCGCCGTCAACAGGGGGAAACACGAAAGCGCCTGGCAGTTCATCGGGGATGAAGGGTTCGCTCATGACGTCGGGAATTATACTCGCGAAGCCGCGGATAACACCAGTCGCGCCTGGTTGGCTTGGGAGGTTTGCCAGCGTGATCTAGCGCGTCAGCGCCAGACGCGCCGCGCCACAAGCATGATCAGCAAGGCGGCCAAAAGCAGCCAGATGGCAGCGATGACGGCCCCGGCCAGCCAATTGACCGGCCTGTCGGGCGCTGTGGCGGCCTCGGCCACGCGCGGGCGTCGGCGAGCACTCCGGGCGGCATGAGCTTGAGCGTCAGCGCGATGCCCAGCGGCACGATGAGCAGATCGTCGAGATAACCCAAGACGGGAATGAAATCCGGGATGAGATCGATCGGGCTGAAGGCGTAGGCCACTACCAGGCCCGCCACCAGGCGGGCGTACCAGGGGGCGCGCGGGTCTTTCAGGGCCAGGTACAGGGCGTAAGTGTCGCGCTTGAGCTGGCGCGCGCGCCGTTTCCAGGCTGCAAGACTGTCGTGCAAAGTGCTCTCCTGATACGCTTACCCTTCGCTGGGGTCTTGCCGGGCCTCGGCGGCAGCGACGATGCGCTGGATCAGCGCGCTGGTAGAGTGGCCGGCCACGTATGGCAGGTAGGCGACCCGCCCGCCATAGGCCCTGACCGGCGCCGCCTCCGGGGGCTGTTTGCCACCCGCTTGACCCCAGTCGCCCCCTTTGACGTAAACGTCGGGCCGCAGGGCCTCCACCAGGTGATTTGCGTCGGCGCCGTCAAACACGACTACCACGTCCACTGAGGCTAGCGCGGCCAGCACCTCGGCCCGCTCTGCCTGCGGCACCAGGGGGCGGCCTGGCTTGAGAACTGCGGCGGACGAGTCGCTGTTGAGGCCGACCACGAGCGCGGCGCCCAGCGCGCGTGCGGCCTGCAGATAGCGCACGTGTCCGACGTGCAGCAGGTCGAAGACGCCGTTGGTGAAGACGACCGGCCGGCCGGCCCGGCTCTGCTCGGCCCGCCAGGCGCGGGCGGCCTCCAAAGTCAGCACCTGGCCCATACGATCTCCCCCTGACACCACCACGCGGACCCGGGCGGCTGAGGCCGGCGCGATCCGGCATCGCCGCAGAGCCCGCAGACTCGATGTGCAGCGACGCCCACTGCGCAGTTCCGCAGGGAAGTCCGGCGGCCGTCGAGTCTCCCCCTGGAGGGCGGGCGTCGGTCTGGCGCCGCTCAGCGGGTCAGCTCGCCGACCAGCTCCGGGGTCGTGACGGCGACGTTGCCCAGGCGGCGGACAACCACACCCGCGGCCGCGTTGGCGAGATGGGCCGCGGTGTGCAGGCTGAGATGCGCGGCCAGGCCCAGCGCCAGCACGGCGATGACCGTGTCGCCCGCTCCGGTGACGTCGTAAACCTCAGAACGGTTGGCCGCCGGCAAGTGCTCAGCCTGTCCACCCTGAGCTTGCAGGCTCATGCCCTCCGGTCCACGTGTGATGACGAGCATCCCCGCGTGCAGGCGCGGCAGCAGCCGGGCCAGGGCGCGCTCGTAGTCGGCGTCGCCGGCCAACGCCAGGCCCAGCTCGGTCTCGGCCTCCGCCCGGTTGCACTTGATCAGCCCGAAGCCGGCATACTTGGCCAGGTTGCCCTGGCTGTCGACCGCGGTCCAAACGCCGGCGGAGCGCGCCTCGCCGGTTACGGCCCCAACCACCTCGGGCAGCAGCACGCCGCCCCGGTAGTCGGAGACCAGCAGCATGTCGACGGTCGGAACCAACACCGACAGGCGATCGAGCAAACGCATCGACGCCTCGCCGGACAATGGCGTGCGGTCCAGCCGGTCGATGCGGGCCAGGTGCTGCGGGAAACGAAGAGCGTCCCGGAAGGCGACCAGGCGGGTCTTCAAGGTCGTGGCGCGCGCCGGGTCGATCACCACGCCGGAGGTGTCGACGCCGTTCTCCTGCAACAGGCCGACCAGGGTGTGCCCGGCTTCGTCGTCGCCCACCAGCCCGGCAAGGACCGCTTTCCCGCCCAGGGCCACCACCTGGTTTGCCGGGTTAGCCGCGCCACCGGGCAGCGTCAGGCGGCGGCTGAGCTCGACCACCGGGACGGGTGCCTCCCGGCTCAGCCGCTCGGTCTTGCCTTCCAGATATTCGTCGAGGAAGAGGTCGCCGAGCACGAGCACGCGCTGCCCGGCCAGTCGGGCGACCAGGCTCTTGGGATCGTTGGCCGGCTGTGGCGCCGCTGCGCCGGCCGGCGAGTCGGACTGTCTGGGTGGCGGCCTGGATGGCATACGATCGCCTTTCGGGCTTATGCCGGCGACTCGGGGCGGCTGCGGAGCACGCGCCAGATGAACTGCGGGATAGTGAGTTGGCGCCGCCAGCGTCGGGGTTGGGTGACCAGGCGGAAGAGCCACTCCAGGCCGAGGCGCTGCAGCCAGGCGGGCGCGCGGCGCTGCACGCCGGCGATGTGGTCGAAGGTCCCGCCCACCCCCATCATCACCGGCACGGCCAGTTCGTCGCGATGGCGCGCGATCCACAGGTCCTGGGCGGGCGCGCCGTAGGCCACCAGCAGCACGTCGGCGCGCGCCTGGCAGATGCGTGCGACGATGGCCGGCGCATCGCGGTCTGCGGGCGAACCGGCATAGACGCCGGCGATCTGCAGGCCGGGATATCGCTCACGCAGTATGGCCGCCGTGCGTTCGGCCACGCCGGGGGCAGCGCCGAGCAGATAGAGCCGCCAGCCCTGGCGCGCGGCGCGCGCGGCGATTAGCGGCACGGCATCGCTGCCCGTCACGCGCTCGGGCAGTGGGCGCCCGAGCCGGCGGGCAGCCCAGAGCAGTCCGACGCCATCGGCCATGCACAGGTCTGCCCGTTCCAGCACCGCTCGGAAGGCCGGGTCGCGTTGGGCAAGCATGACGAACTCGGGGTTGGCGGTCGCGATCTGATGCGGCGTTCCCTCGACGATCATCTCCGCGACGCAGTCCAGCAGGGCCGGATAGGTAAGCGCGTCGACGCGCACGCCGAGGATGCGGACGTGGGCTGAGCTGCGGGCCGAGGGCTGCGCGCGCGTAATGGCTACTTCCTTCCGGCTTCTTCCAGCACGGCCAGCGTCTCGCGGGCACACTTCTCCCACGAGAACCGCTTGACATTCTCCAGGCCCTTGCGGATCAGTTCCTGGCGCAGCTCCGCGTCGGTCGCCAGGCGCAGCATGGCCGCAGCAATAGCGTCGACGTCGTGCGGATCGACCAGCAGGGCGGCATCGCCGGCCACTTCGGGTAAAGACGAGTTGTTTGCGGTCAAAATGGGCACCCCATAGGCCTGCGCCTCCAAAACCGGGAGGCCAAACCCCTCATAGAGCGACGGAAAGACGAAAGCGAGCGCGCCGGCGTAGAGCGATGGCAGGTCGTCCTCCGCCACATAGCCCGGAAAGCATATCCGCCCGGCGAGACCCAGCCCGTCGACCTGGGCAAAGAGGCTGTCATACAGCCAGCCACGCCGCCCGGCCAGGACCAGTTGCACCCCGTCGAGCTCGGGCAGGGCTGCCAGGCGGGCAAAGGCGGCGACTACCCGTTCCAGGTTCTTGCGGGGCTGGAGCGTGCCGACGTAGAGAAAGTAGGGGCGAGCGTCGGGCGCCCGCGCTGCTCGCCCGTTCTCTGGCATGGGCCGGCCATCCTCGACCTCCCCTAATCCCAGGTAGACTACACGCAAGCGGGCCGGCTCGACGTGATAGGCCGACACGAGGTCGTTTCGGGTGGCCTCCGAGTCGGCCAGCACCAGGGTCGCACGGCGCGTGTTCCAGGCCGTAGACCAGGCCAGGTAGCGGCGGTCAGCCGGCCGGTGGGCGTCCGGAAAGTAGAGATAACCCAGGTCGTGGACCGTGACCACGCTCCGGCGGGGATGGAGCAGTGGCAGTACGTGGGCCGGGACGAACAGGACATCCGGTGGATGCAGCAGCGTCTCGAGGCTGAGGCGCAGGTGCGTCCAGAGGCGAGGGAGAGGGATCGCCCGCAGCTCGACGTTAGCCGGCGCCGGCTCGTCCCAGAAAAGCCCGGTAGGCGCGGCAGCGTTGGTATACAACCGGAAGTGATGCGGGGAGGGGAGCGCGAGGAGCGCGCGGATCAGGCGCAGCGAGTAGGTCTCGGTGCCGGTGCGGTGCAGCCCGGTGGCGCGGCTCGCGTCGATGCCGATCAACATGGACGGATTATAACTCAATGGGGGCCAGAACCGTAGGCGTGATGCGCGGGCGCACGCGCGCCGGGCGGAGCTTGCTTCCTGGCATAATGAGTCCTATAATATCCTGAAGAATAAGAGCAATTCTGCCAGCCAACTGCTCTTCGGAGAGGTAGCAGTATGAACCTCATCGAAAGCGCGCGCATCGCGCTGCGCAGCCTGTCGGCCAACAAGCTGCGCTCGACTCTGACCATGCTCGGCATCATCATCGGGGTGGCCGCCGTGATCGCCCTGATGGGCATCGGGCGTGGCGCCCAGGCGGCCATCGATTCGCAGATCAACAGCATGGGCACCAACCTGCTCTTCGTCTCGCCGGGCAGCACCAGCCAGGGAGGGGTGCGCACGGCCCAGGGCTCGGCGGAGACGCTGACCTACGAGGATGCGCTCGCCCTGGCCAATCCGGCCAACGCGCCGGATATCGCGGCCGTGGCGCCCGAGATGAACTCGTTCGGGCAGGTAGTCTACCGGGGCAATAACCTCAATACGCGCATCCTGGGCGTGACCCCGGATTACCAGTCGGTGCGCAACTACGCGGTATCCGAAGGGGAATTCATCACCCAGGGCAACCTGGTGGCGAAGTCGGCGATCGCGGTGATCGGCGCCAACATCGCGGCCGAGCTGTTCACCAACGGGCAGGATCCGCTGGGACAGTGGGTCCGCATCAACAACATCCCCTTCCGGGTCGTTGGCGTGCTGGTGACCAAGGGCGGCGGTGGCTTCGGCAACCAGGACGACCAAATCTTGGTCCCCATCACCACCGCCATGGCTCGGTTGCAGCGCGGGCGCTTCGGCGGCGGCAACCGCGTCGACCAGATCAGCGTGCAGGTAGCAGGCGCGTCGCAGATGAATGCGGCCACGCAGGAGATCGGCGACATCCTGCGCCAGCGGCACCACATCCTCTACCAGGACGATTTCACCATCCGCAGTCAGGCCGACCTGTTGTCGACGGCCAACCAGATCACCGGCGTGCTGACGCTGTTCCTGGGCGGGGTGGCCGGTATCTCGCTGCTGGTGGGCGGCATCGGCATCATGAACATCATGCTGGTCAGCGTCACCGAGCGCACGCGTGAGATCGGCATCCGCAAGGCAGTCGGCGCCACGCGGCAGAACGTGCTGTCCCAGTTCATGACCGAGGCCGTGATCTTGAGCGTGTTTGGGGGGCTGATCGGAGTTGGGGTGGGCGCGGGGATCGCCCACTTCGTCTCAGGCCTCAACCTGGGCAGTTCGCCCCTCCACGCGGTAGTCGCTCCGGATTCGATCCTGCTGGCGACCTTGTTCTCGCTGGCGGTCGGGCTGTTCTTCGGCATCTACCCGGCTTACCGGGCGGCTGGCCTGAATCCGATCGACGCGCTGCGCTACGAGTGACGGCTAGGGCAGCGCGGCCAGGATCTCGTCCAGGCTGATCGGCCCCGGGCGCAGGACGACCGGCTGCGGGCCGGTGAGGTCGACCACGGTCGAGGCCACACCGCCGGGGCAGGGGCCGCCGTCCAGGATAAACGGGATGCGGCCGGCAAGCTGGGCAGCGACATCTTGCGCCGTCACCGGGCTTGGTCCCCCCGAGAGGTTAGCGCTGGTGGTGGCCAGCGGTGCTCCGGCGGCGCGGATGAGGTCACGCGCCATTGCGTGATCCGGCACGCGCACCGCCACGCTCGTGCCCCCGGCGCTGACCTCCGGCGGCACACGCTCCGCTCTCGGCACGACGAGGGTCAACGGGCCGGGCCAGAAGCGCTCGGCGAGGCGCCGCGCGGCGGACGGCAGATCGCGCGCCACTAACTCGACGTCGGCCGGGTCGGCCAGCAGGATGGGGATCGCTTTGCCGGCCGGCCGGAGCTTGGCGGCGTAGAGCTTCGCCACCGCCTGAGCCTCCCAGGCCAGGGCCCCCACGCCGTAAACCGTGTCCGTCGGGAAGGCGACGAGCTCGCCGCCACGCAGCAGCGCCACCGCCCGTTCGAAGGCAGCCGGCGCCAGCACGAAGCGCTCGACCAGCGACCCGACCGCGTTCTCCTCCACGAGCGGGGCGATCCAATCGGCGACGGCGAGGACCTCAGGCGAGGCGTTGGCTACGGCGACGCCCAGCCCGGCCCATTCAATCATGCTCACGTCGTTGCCCGAGTCGCCCATCGCAATGACCTGCGCTCGCGGGATAGCGTAATAGTCGGCGAGGAAGGCAAGGCCGCGACCCTTGGAGGCCCGCGGTGAAACCGCCTCCACGAACAAATCGTGCGAGCGCACGACGTCCAGGCGCCCGTCAAACCGGGCGCGCAGGTCCTGCAGCAGCCGCTCGTTGGCGGCGGGCCGGTCGATGAACAGGCACTTGAGCGGCACGAGTCCCTGGTCGTCGATCTGGCGCAGACCCTCGGCCAGGCTCGACACGTGCTCGATCGCGCCGCCGAACCAGAGGTCATAGAATGACCTCGGCTGCCGCATGCCGGTCAGGTAGATCGCGCGCTCGCTGTAGAGGGTCAGCTCGAGGTCGCGCGCCGCCGCGTACTCGAACAGCTCGAGCAGCGGCGCACGCGGCATGCCTTCGGCGAAGAGGGTCTCTTGTTCACCGCCGACCTGCTTGACCAGCGAGCCCTGGAAACAAAGGATGGGATTGCTGAGGCCAAAGGCCTCGGAGTAGCGCAAGGCCGAGGGGTAGGGCCGGCCGGTAGCGAGCACGACGGTGACCCCGTTGGCCTCGGCGGCAGCCACTGCCTGCCGCACCTCGGGGGTGGGCATCTGCCCGCCAGCCACCGAGGTGCCGTCGAGATCCAAGGCGATGAGACGGTAAGCCATAGCCACTAGAGCGTGATCACCGCCACCCGGTCGAGGTCGGCGTAGTCGAGCAGCAGGCTGAACTGCGCCGCGGGCAGGCACTGCTCGACCAGCTTGCGAAGAGCCTCGCCCTGCCCCGCCCCGATCTCGAGATAGATCCGCCCGCCGGGCCGCAATTTCTCGCGCAGGCCGGGGTCTTCCGCCAGCGAGCGCAGGAATTCGCCGATGACACGCAGCCCGCCCGGGCCTCCGTCCAGCGCGATCACCGGCTCGTAGTCGCGCACCCCCTCAGGCAGAAGGGGCAAATCCTCGCTGGCGACGTAGGGCAGGTTGGCCACGACGATGTCCAGCGGACCCGGCGCCGGGTCCAGCAGGCTGCCGGGCAGAAGCTGCACCTGTTCGCCGACGCCGTAGCGCCAGACATTCTGCGCAGCCACAGCCAGGGCGCCCTCTGAAACGTCCGTGGCGTAGATGGTCGCCTGCGGCAGGCTCACCGCCAGGGCGACCGCGATTGCTCCACTGCCCGTGCCCATATCCACGATCCGCGGCGCCCGGTCCTCGCGTATCAGTTCCCTGGCGTACGCCAGCACGCGCTCAACCAGCAACTCGGTCTCAGGCCGCGGGATCAACACTCGGTCGTCGACCGTTATGTCCAGCCCGAAAAACGACCGGTAGCCGACCAGGTAAGCCACCGGCTCGTGACACATGCGCCGTCGCACCAGACCCTCATAAAGCTCGATCTCATGTTCCGTTAACTGGCGGCCGGGATGGGCGTAGAGCCAGGTCTTGCTGACACCCAGCACGTGCGCCATCAACACTGCACTGTCGAGCTGCGGCACAGCTGAGCCGGCCTCACGCAGCCGCCGGCTGGCGGCCAACAGGGCCCGACCCACGTCGCTCGAGCGGTCCAGGGACCAGACGAATGGTAACGGGCCTGACCCATTGCACGGTTCCGGTCCGGCAGACCCAACCGCGCCCTCGTCCGCTGCCGCGGCCGTCATGGCCGAGCGAGCACGGACGAACGTCTGTCTATTCAATTGTGTGTTCAACTCAATCCTCGTCTATGACCTGCAACTTCTCTGATTGCTCGTTCGCCGCAAGTTCTTCGATGAACTCGTCCAGGTCACCTTCCAGCACGGCCACCAGGTTATGCACCGTCTTGCCGATCCGGTGGTCGGTGACCCGGTTCTGCGGAAAGTTGTACGTTCGGATCTTTTCGCTACGCTCACCGGCGCCGATCTGGCCGCGGCGCGCTTCACTGCGCTCGCTGGCCTGGCGCTCCTGCTCCATCTGGTAAAGCCGCGCCCGCAGGATCGCCATGGCTTTCGTCTTGTTCTGGAGCTGCGACTTCTCGTCCTGACAACTGATCACGATGCCGGTCGGCAGGTGCGTCAAGCGAACCGCCGAATCGGTCGTGTTCACACTCTGCCCGCCCGGCCCGGTGGCACGGAAGACGTCGATGCGGACGTCCTGCGGGCTGATCTGCACTTCGACCTCGTCGACCTCGGGCAACACCGCCACCGTTGCCGTCGAGGTGTGGATGCGTCCCTGCGCCTCGGTCACCGGAACGCGCTGCACCCGGTGGACCCCGCTCTCCCACTTGAGCCGCGAATAAGCGCCACGCCCCCGCACCTGGAAGATCACCTCTTTGAAGCCGCCCAGCCCGGTCTCGTGGTGGCTGAGCATCTCACTCTTGTAGCCATGGCCTTCGGCCCAGCGGGCGTACATGCGCAGCAGATCGGCGGCAAAGAGGCCTGCCTCGTCGCCGCCGGTGCCGGCACGGATCTCGACGATGACGTTCCTTTCGTCGTTGGGATCTTTTGGCAGCAACAGGCGTTGCAGTTCTGCCTCACGCCGTTCCTGCTCGGCCCGCAGGCGCTCGACCTCGCCTCGCGCCAACTCCACCATCTCGGGATCGGTCTCTTCTTCGACCATGCGCGTGGCGTCGGCCAACTCAGACTGCGCCGCCCGGTAGGCCTGATAGACCTGCACCGTCTGCTCGATCTCGGCGTGCTCGCGCGCGAGCCCGGTCATGCGCCCCGGATCGGAAACCACGTCGGGATCAGAGAGCAGTCGGTTCAACTCATCATAACGGCGCTCGATGGCCGCCACCTTATCGAATAGCATACTTTCCCACATGCTTTAGCGTCAGTGAAAATCAATCCAAAAACACGGGCAGATTGCCGACGGCCACGATGTCGCGCCATTTGTGCGGATCGTTGCCCTCGGTGAAGACGGCGGCCTCGGCGATCACCTGCCCGCCGGCCGTCTCGACCAGTTTCCGCATGCCGACCAGCGTGCTGCCCGTACTGATCACGTCGTCGACGATGATAATGCGCTTACCCTCCACCAGTCCCTGGTCCTTACCGTCCAGCCAGAGCTTCTGTGGGGCGCCGGTCGTGATCGAGAGCACCTCGACGCTCTGTGCGCCGACCATGTAGGGCTTGCGCGTCTTGCGTGCGATGACGTAGGGGATGCCCATGCGCACAGATAGGGCATGCGCGAGCGGAATGCTCTTGACCTCCGCCGTCATCAAAGCGTCGGCTTCAGCAGGCAGGCGCCGCGCCAACTCGTCGGCCACGGCCTCGATCACCTGGGTGTCGCCGAGCATATTGAAAATGGCGATCTTGGTGTGCGGCGCGACCTCAAAAAGGGGCAACCGGCGCGTCAGACCACAGATTTGGACGGTGTACTCCTCCGGCATCCTGTTCCTCCTTCAAATCCCGGCGCGCCGGCGAACCGCCGGCCGCGCAACCACCGGCTGAGCGCCACCCGGCCGCAAACCGTCTCAGATCCCATTATGGCAAGGATCGTTCTGCAGGTTGGTAACCCAGGGGACACACCCACGCCGGTGCATGGCTAGGGTGCATGGCTAGGCGGGGCTGAATGCGTCTATTGTAGCATGGGATGGGCCGAAAGCAACAATCTTGACCGCCAACTGGTGCGTGTCCGTCAACACCTCGCCCGCTCCCCAGAAAGAGGTAGGATATTGGCCGCTAAGGGGCGGCTCATCAGCAATGCTTCGACGCAGTCGAAATGATAGATCTCGTCGGGACTTTCCAAGGGGGGATGGACGATCCCATATGCCACGCAGGTGCCAAAGTAGAGCGCCAAGATGGCAACCTGCAGCGGTGCAGTCTTCGCCCTATGGGGCAACTTGTAGCCGGGTTCCGCAGGCGCGTCAAGTTTGACGCGCCAACCGTGCGGTGGTATTCTTCTCTTCGCGCGTGGGCTCGAAATAGCAGAGCCTTTGCCTGATCGAGTTCCAAATGCTCTCTGTCCCACGAATTCTGCTGGCCGTGCCCGCCCTCCACCACCTTCTCCCAGGCATGGTAAATGGCGCGTGCAATCCTCGGGACAAAGCTCCGGACGGAGCCGGCTATCATGCGCGCGCCGCATTTTGGGTACCGGGCCCGGTCTTCCCATTTCGGTGACGGACCTTCCAGCCGGCACCACGAATGGCGGTACGTTTGTTCTGCTGCCGCTTGATGCTACTCATTGACAAGTTCCTGCGTGCCCTGGCGATTAGGAGAATTGAGATTGGTTCTGTGGGTTCACGCTTGGGCTCAGTAAAACTGCACGCTCGCGCCGGCAGCATCGCAGTACGACTTCGATCGTGGTGGCCGCTGCCGGCGCTGCTCGCCATCGGGCTCCCCGCGCTGTGGCCGCTCATGGTCGACGAACTCCCGCGGACGGCTGACGGCAAACTCCATCTCCTGCGACTGGTTCTTCTAGATAACTCTCTACATCACGGCGTTCCCTATCCCCGTTGGTTCACGGAACTGATGACGGGTTACGGCTTCCCAGTCTTCAACTTCTACGCTCCGGGCAGCTACTATCTTGCGGAGTTGCTTCATCTGCTGGGCTTGGGCTATTACCAGGCGATGGCGGCAGCGTATGCTGCGCTCATTCTGATCGCCGGCTTTGGCATGCTTCTGCTCGCCGGAGACTTGTTCGGGTCCCGCCGAACCCCGGCGGCACTGGTCGCCGCCGCGGCTTATACGTACGCGCCGTACTTCCTGACCAACGCCTACATGCGAGGTGCGATTGCAGAAGTGGGTGCACAGGCCCTGCTCCCCTGGGTGCTGTGGAGCTTGCGGAGGGTCTTCCACGCCGGTCAGCCCAGCCGCTATGCCCCGATCCTTGCCACGCTTCTCGCAGCGTTGGTCCTCACCCACACGCTTATGTTGGTCGTGGCTCCCCCGGTATTGTTGGCGTATTTTATCTTCCTTTGGGTGCGGACGGGACGACAGGCTGCGACTTTTCGGTGGGGCGCGGTGGGGATCGTGACGGCCGTCGCCCTCAGCGCCTTCTTCTGGGCGCCCGCGGCCCTTCAACGGAGTTACCTGAGCGATTATGGGTTCAAGATCGCCCGCGAGGTTTTCCTGCCAGAAAACGTCTGGACCTGGCACAGCTTCATCGACACGGGCATCAGGCATATCTATTCGCTGGCCATCCCCTTTCGGTTGGGGCTAGCCCAGCTGGCGCTGGCATTGGTGGGCGCTGTGTTCGCGCGCCGCCGGGATGGGGAGTGGCTTTTCCTCATCGCGCTGGCCATTCTTTGCGGTCTTGGCATCGGCAAGTTTACCCTTCCCGTCTGGCTCAGCAATCCCGTGCTCGTTGCGGTCCAGTTTCCCTGGCGGCTGCTTTCCGTGATGAGCGTGCCGCTCGCGCTCTTGACGGCGGGCATCGTGGCGCGGCCGCGCTCTCGTGCCTGGCAGATGGGAATCGGGCTGGTGGCCGTCGGAGTGCTGGTCGCGGCCAATCGTCCGGTTCTGCCCCCGCTACAGACTCAGCCTGCCGACAACGCCGCCCTGACCGTCCCTGCGATCGCGCAATGGGAAGCCAATAATTCCAACCAGTGGGGCACGACCTCGACCAGGGAGTTCCTCCCCGAGTGGGTTGATCTCGATGGCGGGCTGGCGGCGGACCCGCCCTTCGCGTCTCTGCGGTCGGCGGCGCTCACCGATGTGAGTGTCCAAAATGCGGGCCCCTACCAGCTCACCGTCGATGTGAACAGCCAGGAGGCAGGCCCGCTCCGGCTCGCGACCTTCTTTTTCCCAGGTTGGCAGGCCACGCTCGACGGCAACCGGCGTCTCGCCAGCTACCCGAGCACGAACCTTGGTTTATTGACCGTCGATATCCCCGCTGGCCAGCACCGGTTACACCTCTCCTGGATGGGCGAGCCGGTAGTCCCCCTGTCCGGCGTTCTGAGCGTCGTCGCCCTGGTCTGGTTGGCTTGGTGTGGCTGGCGCTGGGGAGCGAACCGCTGGACCGCATTCTTGCCGGCCCTGGTACTGGTAGTCGTAGCTGCATCCGCCTTGTTGCCCGCCGGGATTTCCACCGCGCAGAGCACCGTTGCGGTGCTAAGTCAGGATGGGTTGAAGTTGTCTGGATACCGCTGGGAGGAAGCCGAAGCCGGCGAAGCTCTTTATGTCTACCCTTACTGGTACGTTCAACAGACCCCCCGCAATGATTGGGCTTTGGAGTGGGAGTTGCAGAACAGCGCCCAGGAGCGCGTGGCCTCAGTCACGGCCCGCCCATACTTCCGCAGCCAAAAGACGACTGACTGGCCGGCCGCGACCTTGGTCGATGACGCCTACCGGCTTCCCCTGCCGCCCACTTTGCCACCCGGCACCTACCGCCTCTTGATGAAGTTTGTCGACCTTCGCGGCGGCTCAGCGCCCGACGACACGTTCGCAGAAGTGGGGGACGTGCGCTTGGCGGCGACGCCGCCGCGGCCGCCCGATCAGGTCCCACAGCATGCACTCGACTTGAGATTCGGGGACGCGCTCGCGCTCACGGGGTACGACATGCGGACCGCCGGATCAGAGATGGCGACCGGCAAGCCCGATGTCGTATCGGTATCGCCAGGGAGCGTCGTCACCTATGGATTGGCGTGGCGCGCTACGCGCTCGGTGCTGGACAACTACCACGGTTTTGTCCATCTGGCCGACGGCAGCGGACAGGTATTGACCGGGATGGACCAGCTACCCGGAGATGAGTTGCAGACGCCGATCCTTTGGGACCCGTACAGCATCTATTGGGATCGCTATCTGCTCCAGATCCCGTTGGGTGCACAAAACGGGTTGTATTGGCCGCGCATCGGCCTTTACAGCATGCCAGACGTCGATCTCGTGGCCGTATCGGATCACGCCGGCGCCAGGCTGGGCGACAGCTACTTGCTGCCGCCGATTAAGGTCATGGGCCGCGTACCCCTCTCACCACAGCACCCGCTGGAGGCACGCTTTGGCGACATGGCGACCCTGTTAGGCTACGACGTGGCTATTCCTGAGCGCGGGCTGCGCTCCGGCAGCCAACTTCGGGTCACGCTCTACTACCGCAGCGACCGGCCAGTCTCGGTAGCCTATACGCGTTTTGTCCACCTGGCCAACGCGCAGTTGGGGATCGCGCAACAGCAAGACGGCTCTCCTCAGGGAGGCAACAATCCCACCTGGGCCTGGGTGAGAGGTGAGGTCATCCGTGACGAAGTCGAACTCGTGCTTCCGGACGGCGTGCAGCCGGGAAGCTACATACTCAGCATCGGCTTCTATGACCGGCTGAAAGATGGCGTGCGCCTGGCGGCAACCACCCGCACCGGCGACAGGTTGGCCAACGACGAAGTCAACCTGGAAGAGGCCACAATCTATGCACGGTGACACCATGATAGCCCCGGCGGTCGTGCCCGATAGTCCACAGCGATATGCCAGTGTTACGTCTGTCATGACCCGAATTCGGGGAAGGTGCGCAGCGAACAGGTGAGTCCCAGCCGCCTGTACATCTATCCATATTGGTGGGTAACCGATGTTCAGCCGAACACATTGCGCATGCACCGGCAACTGCGCGACGCAGCCGGGCCATTGTCAGCGAAATCCGCTCGCTGCCGCATTTCGGCAGTGTCCCGGCCGGCAATTGGCCGGCACGTACCCTGGTCGACGACGCCTACGAGCTGGTACTACCACCCGGCCTGACCGCCGGCACATATCAGCTCTTCGGCCAGGTGCATTCACCGGGCGGGCACTCAGCCGGCGTCAGCGCCGTTGTCTCAGTTGATGTTACGGAGCCTGCTCCTGCGCGCGATGCGGCCGATCCAGATCATCCCCTCGATCTACGTGTTCGGGCGGGGAAGCGGCTCGCCGATGAAAGGGCGACTCTGCTCCAGATTGAGGTTAAGGGTTAGGCAAGCAATGTTAGAATGTCGCGCAATGAAGATCGCGTCCCGCCGCCACATCTTGGTGCTCTGCGGAATCGTGCTACTGGGCGCCATCCTGCGCTTTTGGCATCTCTCCAGCTTGCCGCCAGGCCTCTATTATGACGAAGCGATCAACGGCGTGGACGCGCGCATGGTCCTCAGCGGCGCCGGACTGCCGCTCTACTTTGCCGCCAACAACGGGCGCGAACCGCTTTTCATCTACCTGCAGACCCTGTCGGTCGCGCTGTTTGGCTACCGGCCGGTTGCACTGCGCCTGGTCTCTGCGGCCATCGGCACCCTCACGATCCCAGCGGTCTACTTCTGTGCGCGTGCCTTCCTGTCCGGCCGAGGGGCATCCGAGAGCATCGGAACCGGATCCGGCGCCGAGCCCTCGCGGGAGCACGCACTCGAATGGCTGCCCCTCGTCGCCGCAGCCGGGATGGCCGTTTCCTACTGGTCTCTCAGCCTCAGCCGGCTCGGCCTGCGCGCTGTCATGCTGCCGCTTACCAGTGCCCTGGCCCTTGGCTACTTCTGGCGCGCCTGGAACGGTGGACGTTCCCGGGCCTATGCCTGGGCCGGCTTCTGGTTCGGCCTGAGCCTGTACACTTACACGGCCGCCCGCCTGTTTCTGTTGGTACCACTAGTCTTTGTGCTGTCCGAAGGCGTCGTTTCCCTGGGAAGCGGGCGAGCAGGTGTCCAAGGACGGCTGAGTGGGATCTGGCGCCAGCGCTTGCTGGGGCTGGCAAGCGCTGGCGCCGTTTGCCTGGCACTGGCCGTTCCCCTGGCAGTGGCTGCCTGGCAGAACCCAGACGTGGTGTTGGGCCGAGCCGGTCAGGTCTCGATCCTGGCCGCACCTCCCCAGGGCGAGGCGCCGGCTCCTCCCATCGTGCGCCTGGCCCGCAACGCGCTGCTGGTCGCCCGCCAATTCTACGACCGGGGTGACCTGAACCCCCGTCACAACCTGCCCGGCCGGCCCGTGGACGACGTGCTGCTCGCCCTGCTCTTCACCGCCGGCTGCCTGACCTGCCTGTCGCGCATCGGCCGCCCGGCTGCCCGGCTTCTCCTGATCTGGCTGGTCGTCATGCTGCTGCCGACGCTGCTGAGCGGTGAGGCGCCCCACAGCCTGCGCGGGTCGGGGGCGCTCCCACCGTTGGCCCTGCTCTATGCGACCGGCGCCTGGGGGCTCCTGCGCCGGCTGCCTGTCTCACGCCTGCGTCTCTACGCCTTGCCGGCCCTGCTGGGACTGCTGATCTTGTTCTCCGGCTGGTCGACGGCGCGCGATTATTTCGTCCGCTGGGCCGCCCTGCCCCAACTGGGCGACACTTTCAGCCTGCGCTACCAGTTGGCTGCCGAGGAAGCCGCTCGCCAACTGTCCACAAGCACCGCCGGGGAGACCGCAGCGGCGGCGGGCACGCGGCCGCTGCTAATGCCCTACGATCTGCTCGTCCAGCCACAGGTCGACTTTGCCCTGGGGCCGGCTGAGATCAGCACCACCCTGCCCCCGGCTGCGGCCGTAGGAGCAGCCTTCCTGCTACCAGAAGCTTTCGCTGCCCAACAGCCCATGTTCTTGCTCTGGGCCGGGCAGCACGGTCCACGGGCCACTCTGTTGGCCGCGTTCAAGCCGGCAGATGTGGCGGCGCTGCAAGCCCAGGCCGAGAGCCGGCCAGTGAGCCAGGTTGTGCAGGCGGCCAACCATCGGCCGGGCTGGCCCACTCTCCTTGCCGGCCGTTTGCCTGATGGATTAACAGTAGCAGCCCGACCCATCAGCGTGCCTCTCGACGTGGCCTTCGCCGACGGTCTGCGCCTGGCCGGTTACGAATTGGAACCACCGGGAGACGGTGCCTCCGAAGGCGTTCCTGCTGCGCGCTTGACGACTTACTGGACCTGCGCCCCCGGCGCAGACCCGCGACAAATCCAACAAGCCGGGGTTTTCCTGCATCTCACGCGCGATGGCGCCGTCTGGCAAACCGCCGACCACGCCCTTCCCGGCGCTTACTTGCTCACCTGGCCGCGTCCCTGCTCGCTGCTGGTCGACACACGTCTCGTACCGATGCCGCCCGGCATACCGGCCGGCAAGGTGTACTTCGAGACCGGCCTGTACCGGCCGCGGCGCGACGGTGGCCGGGTGCCGATCGTGAACCCTCAAGGGCAAGCGCTTCCCGATCAAGTGGACATCGGGGCCTTCATGCTGAACAGCCTGCCGTCAACCGTGGATTTGAGCGGGCTCCAGAGTGTCGGGGCAGCCCTTGGGGACACGATCGAGCTCGCAGCGTGGACAGCTTCGCAGCCCGCGGAGGGTATCTTGCGCGTCGAGCTGGTCTGGCGCTGTCTCCATCGCACCGGCTCCAACTATACGGCCTTCGTCCACCTGATCGACGCCGAGGAGCGCATCGTCTCGCAATATGATCGCCCGCCGGGCGGGGCCACGAACCCGACGGCTCTGTGGGCACCGGGCGAGATGATCGACAGCACGTTCGACCTCCCGCTGCCGGCCGGCTGGCGGACCGCCGGGCAGCGCCTGCGCGTGGGGCTCTACTTGCCGTCGACGGGCGAGCAGGCGCCGGTGACCGGGCCGCCCGCCGGGAGCGACTCGACAAATGGTGGCACTTTCCTGCTGCTGCCGCTCGAGAGTGCACCCAGGTAAACGCTCGACGGCCGGCTGCGCCGCCATGACATCACAGGCGCAAGCCTTGCTCTCGGTATCGGGGGGATGAGGAGAGGGATGCTTCACTCTGTCGGCCGGCAACCGGGCTCACCCCGGGCTGTTCTCGAGGCTGCATACCGCGCATCGATTGAGGCCTTGGCGCGCCCGGCGGCTGCGGCGGGAGGGCACCCCTGGCTGCTCCTGCCCTTTTTGGCTCTTCCCGCCATTTCCCCTTTCTGGACTGTAGGCCTGCCCCGGTCGGCTGATGGCTTGCTGCACCTTCTGCGCCTGATCCTGCTTGATCGCTACCTGGCGCAAGGTGTCTTCTATGCCCGCTGGCTGCCAGACCTTACCCTCGGCTTAGGTTACCCGGTTTTCAGCTACTATGGCCCTGGCTCCTACTACGTTGCTGAAGCCTTGCACCTGTTTGGTCTCGGCTACACGCAGGCCCTGATGGGCGCCTTCGCGGCCTTGATCGTGGCCGCAGGCCTTGGAATGTACCTGCTGGCGCTGGCAATCTTCGGACCCGGACGCCGCGCGCCTGCCATGGTCGCCTCAACAGCCTACATGTACGCGCCGTACTTGCTGACTAACGTCTTCATTCGGGGCGCGATTGCCGAAGTGGGCGCCCAAGCCCTGCTGCCCTGGATCTTGTGGAGCACGTGGCGCGTGCTGACGGCCGGACGTCCGGCACGTTATGTGCTGCCCGTGGCCCTCAGCCTGGGTGGACTGATAATCACTCATACCATCAACCTGCTTTTTGTGCCGCCGCTGTGGATCGCCTTTGTCGTCGTCGCCTGGCTCAGTACCGGACGTCGTCCGGCTAAACTGGCCTGGGCCGTGCTCGGCGGCAGCGCTGCCGCCGGCGTCAGTTGTTTTTTCTGGGCCCCCCTGCTTCTCGAGCGCGGTTATTTGGCCGAGACTGCCTACCAGGTTTCGGCCCGATTCCTGCCGGAAAACGTCTGGACGCTCAAGAATTTCCTCGGCACAAGTTTGTTGTTCAATTATACCTTCGCGATCCCTTTCCGGCTCGGGCTTGCGCAGTTGGCGCTGGCGCTGCTGGGGCTCGCCTTCGCTCGGCGCCTGGATGCGATCTGGGTCTTCTTCCTCGTTGCGGCTGCGATCGCGGCAGCCGGCATCAGCGCCTGGGCTCTGCCACTCTGGCTGCGCAGCTCCATTTTGCTGATTGCCCAGTTCCCATGGCGCCTCCTGATCATCGTCAGCCTCTCGCTTGCGCTCTTTTCGGGCGGGATCGTCCTCAGCGTGCGCGCGCCGGTGGCCCGCCTCCTCCTGGCCGGACTGCTCATCGCGCTCGTGATCTTCGCCAACACCCCGCGGCTTGGCTGGATGGAAACCTACCCGCCTGACACAGGTCTCAATCCGCTTGCCTCCGTTTCACAGTTCGAGGATGAGACCGGCGCCGTCGGGACGAGTTCAGCGGCGGAGTTCCGGCCGCGTTGGGCTGAAAGCCTGCGGCTGGCGAAAGATACGACGACGACCGGCCAGACGATTCAAGTTCGGGTGCAGGAAGCCAACGATTTTGGGCTCACCGCCACCATCGACGGGGCATCTGGCGGCGCCTTGCGTTTCACCACCTTTTACTTCCCGGGCTGGCAAGCCGTCCTCGACGGGCAAACTGTCCTTCCCGCCTATCCAAGCACCAATCTCGGCCTGCTCACCGTGGACCTGCCCGCCGGCCAGCATGAGCTGAGGCTTGGCTGGCGCGGCACGCCGCTCCAACACGCCGCCGGACTGGTCACTCTACTGGCACTGGCAGGCCTGGCGCTGTTCTACCTGCGGCGCAGGCGAGGACGCTACCTGGCCCTCGCACCGGCCGTGCTGCTGGCCTGCGGGCTGCTCGCCTCCCTCACGCGGCCCACAGGCCGGCCGGTTCAGACGCCGGAGCAGCCCGCCGGCTCCGCAGAACTCTCTTTCCTGGGCTACAGAACGGAGCAGTCGGCGGACTCGCAGGAGCTGCTGCTTTTCCCTTACTGGTACGTTCGCCAGACGCCGGACGCCGCCTTTCGCACCCGCTTCAAACTGCTCGACGCCGAGGGCCAGGTCGTGGGTCAGGTCGAGAGCCGGCCCTACTTCAACGCCCTTGACGCCGACAACTGGCCGCCGGGCACCCTGGTCGACGACGCCTATCCCCTTCCGCTGGCGCCCGGCACTCCTGCCGGCAGGTACCGTCTGGCGCTCCAACTGGGTAGGGCCGGAGAGGGTGATCTCCCGATGGGGGAGTGGCAACCCGAGCGCGTCCTGGGCGAGGTCCTCCTGCCGCGCGCCGCGCCCGCGCAAGCGAACCCGGCCACGCCGCTGATGGTTTCGTTTGGTCCCCTGATCCGGCTGGTCGGAGCCGATCTCCAGGGCGCAAGGCCGGCCTTGACCCCCCAAGCGCCAGCTATCGTGCACGCCGGGGATATGCTACAATACAGGCTGTACTGGCGCACACTGGGCCCCTTGGAGCAGAATTACCACGGCTTCGTGCACGTGGTGGACAACCAGGGGCTCCCGCTGGTGCAGCAGGACGCGCTTCTGGGCGGAGTCTTTGCCGCCCCTCGCCTGTGGGACGCGTACCACCTCTATCCGGATACCTACCGGCTGCGCATACCGGCTTCGGCTGAGAGCGGGTTATATTGGCCGTGGGTCGGGATCTACGCCCCTGCCACGGAGAGCCGGTTAGCCGTCGGCGAGGGGGAGGCAAAAGGGTCGGGCGACCATTTTTCGCTGCCACCCGTCAAGGTGCTTGGCCGGCAGGACGGCCACCCCGAACATCCGGCACAGGCTCGCTTTGAGGGCCTTGCCGATCTGCTTGGCTACGATTTGACCTTGCCGCCGGACGGCCTGCACCCGGGCAGCCGCCTTGGTCTCACGCTCTATTACCGTAGCTCGGCAGCGACCGCAAACGACTACACGCGTTTCGCGCACTTCTATAATCCCGAGTTAGGCATGGCAGCCCAGAATGATAGCTTGCCTCAAGGAGGCCGTAACCCCACCTGGAGCTGGACGGCCGGCGAAGTCGTCACCGACCGGACCGAACTCGTGATCGAATCCGGCGCTCGGCCGGGCCCGTACCACCTGCAAGTGGGCTTCTACGATCGCGTGAACGGGGGCCTCCGCGTGCCGGTCACAGATGCCAAAGGCCGTGCCCTGGCCGATGCGCAGGTAGAGCTTGTCACGCTCGAGGTCGGCAACTGATGGCAACGAAGGTGCGGGCGCCGGGGACCAACGCCAGGGTGAAAGGAATCCGTTCGCTCGCACATCCCGTCGCGCCCGCCGTCCGAGCCGGTGCCATCCGCAGCCGAACCTACTTGATCGATTTCCTCATCTTGCTGGGTCTCTGCTTGCTCTTCTTCTGGCGGGACCTGACGGCGGTCGCGGCCGATCACCGGGGTTTCGCCAACGGGGACTTCGCCAACCAGTTCTACGCCTTTGCCACCTACGAAGCGGCGCGCCTGCACGCCGGGCAGTTGCCCCTCTGGAATCCCTACACCTTTGCCGGCCACCCCTTCCTGGCCGATATCCAGTCGGCGATCTTTTACCCGCTCCGCCTGCTCACGATGTTGCTGACCGCCGGGTCGGGCTTCAGCTACCACGCGCTGCAGTTGGAGGCGATGCTGCACCTCCCGTTGACCGCCATCTTCACCTATCTCCTTGCCCGACGCCTCTCCCGCAGCCGGCCGGGCGCGCTGGTGGCGGCCGCCACCTTCACCTTCAGCGGCTACCTCACCAGTTACCCACTCCTGCAACTGGCGGTGATCGAAGTCCAGGCCTGGCTGCCGCTCATCCTGCTCCTGCTCGAGGTAGCGGCCGAGCGTGCAGCCGGCGATGAGTGGGACAGCGCCGCGCGCTGGGCGGGGGGTGCGGGGCTGGTGCTGGGCGTCTCGTTCCTGGCCGGGCACCCGCAATCGAGCATGCTGGTGCTCTACGGCGCCCTGGCCTTTGCGCTCTATCGCACCTGGCCCGGGCTCGCCTCGGGCCGGGCAGCCGAGGCAGGGACCAAGCGCCTGTTGGGGCGATGGGCACGTCCCCTGGGTCTCCTCGTTCTCTTCGCGATCACCGGTTGTGGGCTGGCAGCGGTCCAGCTACTGCCCTCGTGGCAGTTCATGGCGCTGTCGACGCGCGCCGGTATCGGATTCGACGAAGCAGGGCGTGGTTTCACCTCATATGACCTCCTGCAGGTCATCCTGCCGGCCGTGGGCGTGCCCTTCCCTGCGATGTACGTAGGGCTCCTGCCGATAGGCCTCGCCGCGCTGGCCCTCTTGAAATCAGGTTGGGGCCGGCTGAGGCCGGCCGCGTCGGCCAACGCCGAGCCCCGCCCGGCACTTTCGGCCCTGCGTTCTCCCATCCCCTTCTTCGGTTGGGGCGGACTGCTGGCCCTGGTCCTGTCATTCGGCAAGCTCACGCCGATCTACGCGGCCTTCTACCTGCTGGTTCCCGGCTGGCGCCTGTTCCGTGGACAGGAGCGCACCATCGTCTGGGCAGTGTTGGCGGTCGCATTGCTGGCCGGGTTCGGGACGGCCTGGCTGGCGTCGCATTGGGCCGGCGAAGGGAGCCGGGCCCGAGACGACGGCGAGCGCGGGCTGCAGCTCGGTTACGGGCTGGCCGCGCTCGGCGGCCTGGTGGCCGCCCTGGCCTGCTTCGTCGGCTACGAGGCCGGCAGCGAGGGGCTTTGGGGTTTCACGGCCGCCTTCCTCTTCCTGGCCCTGCTTGCCGCGCTCGCTGGCCTGGCTCTGCGCAGCCGGCGCCCTGCTCTTCTCCTGGCAGTGGTCATCTTTGACCTGTTTGCGCAGGTTGGCGGCAGCCATGCCGCGCGCGCCGGGGCGGCCGACCCCTTCCCTCCCCAGCCGGTGCTGGCCCCTGCGCTCGCCGATAGTAGCGTTTTCCGACTGGCCAACGAGAGCCAACTGCCGGCCAACTTTGGCGATGTGTATCGGCTCTCCGCGCTCGAGGGAGCCAGTCCCCTCGAGCTGGCAAGCTATCACCAGTTGCTCGAGCGCCTGCCCGCCGGGCGCGCCTGGTGGCTGCTCAACGTCAAGTACGTGCTGACCGCACGGACGGCGCTCGAGGTGCCCGCGGAGCGCGTTGCCGAAGGGCCAGGGGATGACGGGCAGACTGCCTACCTCTATCGATTGGCGGAGCCTGGCCCTCGCGCCTGGCTGGCAGGCGACGCCATCGCCGAGCCGGATAGTGAGCGGCTCTGGCAGCGGCTGGGCGATCCTGCCTTCGATCCAGCCCGGCAAGTCTTGCTCCCAGCCCTGCCCGCCGGCTACACTCCGCACTCGGGCTGCAGCGGCGAGGTGGACTTGAAAACGCCCGCGCCTGAGCGGCTGGCGTTGTCGGTGAGCAGCGAGCAGCCCTGCATCCTCGTGCTCTCCGAGGTAGACTACCCCGGTTGGCGCGCCACCGTCGACGGTCAGCCGGCCGGCCTGTTGCGCGCCGATGGAGCGTTCCGCGGCCTCCTCGTGCCCTCGGGTCGGCACGAAGTGACGCTCCTCTTCAGCCCGCCGGCGTTGGCGTGGGGCGCCGCGCTCTCCGCCGCGACCTTGCTGGCAGCCCTGGCCCGACTGCTCTGGTCCTGGCGCAGGCGCAGCGCGTGACGCCGCCCTCCCCGGCGGGCTCTTCGAGCCCGCGCCCCTGGCGGCTGGGTCCCTCCGGGGCCATGCGACCGCCGGCCCGCACTCTGGCAAATGCCCTCTCGTCGATCGTTATCCTCGCCGCCTTCGGCCTACGGCTCTATCGGCTCGGCTACCAGGAACTGCGCGGGGACGAGGCTTTCGGCTACTTCTTCAGCCTGCGGTCTGTCTCGGGTATCTTCCGCGGGACGCTGGCGCTGCGCGAGCCTCATCCCATCGCCAGCTACTTGCTCGAAAAGTCGTGGATCGCGGTCGCAGGCTCGAGCGAGTTTGCCCTGCGCTTCCTCAGCATGTGGTTCGGCGTCGTCGCGGTGGCGCTCGTCTATCGGCTGGCGCGCCGCCTGGCCCTACCCAGGGCCTCGGCGCTCCTGGCCGCCGCCTTGCTGGCGGTCAGCCCATATGCGGTCTGGCACAGCCAGGATGCCCGGATGTACAGCCTCAGCCTGGCGTTGACCCTGGCAAGCACCTGCCTGGCCGTGGAGGTCGTCGCCCGGCCGCGCCTGTCCAGCTGGCTGTCCTACGCAGTTGTGAGTTGGCTGGCCCTGAACACTCACTACTTCGTCGCCTTCGTGCTCCTGGCTCAGAACGCCTGGTTCCTGGGCCAGGCAGTCCTGTCCAGGCAGCCCTACCGCCGGCTCGCGCCCGCCTGGGTCGCGGTGCAGCTCCTGGTGGCGCTGCTCTACACCCCTTGGGTGCTGGCGGCCGGCGGCATCATTGCCGGCTACGGCGGCAATGGCGACTCGCCCGCGTTCGGCGAAATGCTCCGTCGCGCCCTTGGCGTCTTTGCGATCGGCGAAACGGCGCCCGATACGCTCCGCAGCCTGGCAGCGTTGCTGGCCGCGGCACTCTTGATCTGGGGCACCGTCCTTCTTCTCAGATCCGGCCGCTCCGGCCGCTCGGCGCTCGCCCTGCTGCTGCTTTACCTGTTCCTGCCGTTGGTCGCCACCTGGGCCAGCGCCAGGGGCCGGCCGATCTTCAACGAGCGCTATCTGATCGCCGCCGCGCCACCCTTCTGCCTGCTCGTGGCCGTCGCCGGCACCGGCGTCCCGCGGGCCATTCGCTCCTCACTGCACGCTCGGGACCGGGCGCCGGCTCGGCTCTCGCGCGCCAGGGTTCTGGCCGCCTTCGCGCCCGCGTTTCTGGTGGCGGCGCTGTCCCTGGCCGCAGGACTCTCGCTCGTGCACCTGTACGACGACCCGGCCTTCAGCAAGAGCCGGGGTTGGCGCGAATTGGCCGCGGCCCTTCGCACCGCGAGCGCCGGGCTGCCCACCGATCAGGTGCGCGTCGTGCAGAACTACCCGGACCCCACGCTTTGGTACTACTACCCGGAAGCGGCGCAGCGGTTGACGCTGCCCCCGGCGCCCCAGGACGAGGCGGGAGCCCGCCGGCTGGCGGCCGAGTGGGCGGCCGCCGGCGTGCGCCGGGTAATACTGCCGCTGCAGCCTGCGCCCGCCTGGGACGAGCATCTGATCGCCGCCAGTGCCTTGCAGGCCGACTACGAGCTTGCGGGCCAGATTCAGGTGGCAGGCTGGCCGGTCCAAATTTACGTCCGGCCGCCGGAGAGGCTGGCCGCGTGCAGCGAGGCGTTCGAGGGCGGCCTGACGCTGACCGGCAAGGCGATTGAGCCAGAGGTCGTCGTGCCGGGCGGTTTTCTGGCCATACATCTGCGCTGGGATGGCCAGCCGGCGACCCTGCCCGGCGGAGAGAAGCTGACGCTGCAAGTGCTGAATGCCGGCGGCCAGGTTGTCGCGCAAACCGACCGGCCATTCGGGCCCACCCAAAATCAGGCCGTCTCCGGCTACGGCATTGCCCTCCCGCACGCGCTGCCCGATGGCTCCTACCGGTTGATCCTCGCCTTGTACGATGCGGATCGGGCGGGGGCCCGGCTGCCCACCGCCGAAGGCGCGGATTTTGTGGAACTTGGCAGTCTGGCGACGCCCCCTACCCCGTCCTCGCCGCGTCATTGATCCTTTCCCCATTCGCATACTGCCATTTTCGCAGTTTGGGAGGACAGGCGAGTGTTGCCCCCATTTTGGCTTCATTGTATACTTGCTCGTTGAAGAATAATCGGTATTGAAGGACGATGGTTGATCGACACAGTGATCGGCGTCTGGATGAGAGGTGAACACGATGCCCGTTAACCCGCTGAATCCGTTGGTCGTGCAGAGCGATAAGTCGGTGTTGCTCGAGGTAGACAACCCGCAGTATGCGGAGGCACGCGACGCCCTGGCACGCTTCGCCGAGCTCGAGAAAAGCCCGGAGCACATACACACCTACCGGCTCTCGCCGCTGTCCTTGTGGAACGCCGCCGCCAGCGGGTTAACCTCGGCCGCGATCCTCGACACCTTGACGCGCTATAGCAAGTATGACGTTCCCAGCAACATCCAGGCCGACGTCAACGACTACGTCAGCCGCTTTGGCCGCCTGAAGCTGCGTCGTGACGGTCGCGGCGGGCTGATCCTGACCGCCGAAGACCCCGTGCTGATGCTCGAAGTGAGCCGCCAGCGGAAGCTCAAACAGTTCATCATCGAGGAAGTGGACGAACGCACCGTACGTGTTAACCCCGCCATGCGAGGCCACGTCAAAAAGGCGCTGGTGGACATCGGCTACCCGGCCGAGGACCTGGCCGGTTATGTCGACGGCGCGCCGTTGGCCATTCGGCTCCTGCCGGCCATGCGGCACAGCGGTGAGGTTTGGCGCCTGCGCGATTACCAGAATGAAGCCGTCGCGGTTTACCATGCCGGCGGCACAGCCGAGGGCGGCTCGGGCGTGATCGTCCTGCCCTGCGGCGCGGGCAAGACCATGGTCGGGATTGGAGCGATGAACGCACTGCAGACCAACACGCTGATCCTGACCACCAACACCGTGGCGGTGCGCCAGTGGCTTGACGAACTGGCCGACAAGACCAGCCTGCTGCCGGACGACATTGGAGAATACAGCGGCGACGTCAAGGAGATCCGACCGGTCACTGTCACCACCTACCAGATCCTGACCTATCACAAGCGACGGCCCAAGCTGCGGCGATTCGAGGGAAACCCCGGTGGGGGTGAAGGCGGAGAAGCAGAGAGCGATGCGGATGCCCGCGGCGCCTCGGACGGCAGCGCAGGAGACAATGGGGGCCTACCGGCTGAGGGCGGGACGATCGGCGTCATCTCGGGGGTGCCAGATCCGAGGACCGGCGCCCAATTTGATTGGGTGGTCAGCGAAGGGGCGGGCAACGGACAGGCGGCGAACGAGGAGTACGGCTCGCTCGACGAATACCCGCACTTCAAGGTCTTCAACGAGCGTGACTGGGGCCTGATCGTATATGACGAGGTCCACCTGCTGCCTGCGCCGGTCTTCCGCATGACAGCCGAGCTCCAGGCCCGGCGGCGACTGGGGCTGACGGCCACGCTGGTGCGCGAGGATGGGCGAGAAGAAGACGTGTTCGCACTGATCGGGCCAAAGCGCTATGACGTCCCCTGGAAGGATCTGGAACGCCAGGGCTGGATTGCCACCGCCCACTGCCACGAGCTGAGGCTGAACATGACGCCGGAGCGACGTCTGGAGTACGCCCTGGCCGACAGCAAGCTCCAGTATGCCGTGGCTGCGCAAGACCCGGCCAAGATGGACGCGGTGGAGCAGTTGATCGCCCGCCATCCCGACGACCAGATCCTCGTGATCGGCATGTACCTGGAGCAGTTGAGCGAGATGGCGCGGCGCCTGAACGCGCCATTGTTGACCGGCAAGACGCCGGTGCGGGAGCGGCGCAGGCTTTACCAGCAGCTGCGCGAGGGCAAGATGAGGCTGCTGGTGGTATCGAAGGTGGCGAACTTTGCCATCGATCTACCCGACGTGAGCGTGGCAATCGAGATTAGCGGCACGTTCGGCTCGCGGCAGGAGGAAGCCCAGCGCCTGGGGCGCATCCTCCGCCCAAAGAGCGACGGCCGCCCCGCCCATTTCTACGCGATCGTGATGCGCGACACGCGCGACCAGTTGTTCGCGAGCAAGCGCCAGATGTTCCTGACCGAACAAGGTTACAAGTACGAGATCCTCTACGAAGAGGACCTGCCCGGCTACAGCCCGGAGCATGATCTCGCCACGTGGTGACATATGGCCCGAACTTTCACGGCTGAACAACGCGCCCATGCGCGCGCCGAGCTGGCTGAAACCCTGGAGAATGTGCGCGTCCAGGACTTGCGTCAGATAGCACGCAAGTGGGGCTGGCCGCTCAAGGGCACCGCCAAAGCAGACCTGACTGAACAGATGATCGCCTACCTCGGCGACCCGGCGCGCATGTCCGCCAACTTTGCCAGGTTGCCGGCCGTCGAACGGGAGGCGCTGATCTGGGCCACCGTCATGGAGAGCCCGCAGATTGGACCTCGCCTCGGCGAAGCGCTGCGCCTGGCCGGCGGGCAGAGCGTGTCCGCCGATGAAGTCGGCGCCATATTGCAGGACCTCTCGTCTGGCGGGATGCTGTTCCCCGATTCGTTCGGTACATGGCACCTGCCGTTCGCCTACCTCGAGTGGCTTCCGGAGAGCGAGGCGCCCGGCCTGGCCCATGACGGCGCGCGGCAGGCGGTTCCGCCGGCGAAGCTGGAGGACGTCAGTCGTGAGGTGGAGCGGCTGCTTGAAAGAATCGAAAAGGATCGGCCCCAGGTAAGCGACAGCGAAGCAGAGGGGCCGAGCGCACGCTTCCAGCTGCAGAGCGGCCCCATTCAGGCGCGCGAGGGCCTGCTGGCGCGCGCCATGTGGGCCCGTTGGGGCTATGGTTCGGGCGAGGACTATGACCGGGCGCGCTTGATCCTCGAGCTGATGGTCACCCAGGGCTTGTGCCGGGTGGTCGATGGGCCGAAGGGAAGGCTCGTGCCCTCACCGGCCGCGGTGGCAGCCTGGCAGGACCTGTCGCCGATCGAGCAGCGGGCAGAAATGGCGAATGCCTGGGTATTGCACTACCAAAAGCTTTCCCCAGGAGGGGGCCCGGCGCTCGGCTTCGACGAGCTAGACATGGCCCTGCGGGGAGCATCGCCGTTCAGTTTGCATTCTCGCTCGAGTTGGGGTGGGCGGCGCATCCTGCTCGAGTTGGCGGAATCCGAGACTCGCGCCTGGTTGCTGAGCGTGGTCAACCTGTTCAAGCGCGACAAGTGGTATGACTTCGCCCGCTTCTGCGAACTCATCTTCGGCTTGCAGCGCGACTTGCTGCTGCACCAGTACGCCGGCGAGGATTGGGAATGGCGCCGCTCCGGCGAAGCCCTGCCTGTCCGGACTATGGATTTGGAAACCTGGATGCTCAGCTACGGCCGCCTGGTCCATGCCTGGCTGGCAGGGCCGGTCCGTTGGTTCGGCCTGGTGCAGATCGCCACCGAGCGCGGCCGGCTGGTCGCTTTTCAGCGGCCGAGCAACATCTTCACGGCCGAATCGGGCGCCCTGCCGGCCAATGCGCTGCAATTCCAGCCCGACGGCGAGATCCGGCTGCGAAACCTGTGGCAGGCCGGCAGCCTCCGGCCATTGATCAAACGTCTGGCGGTGGAAGAACGACGCGATCGCGAGCTCACCGTCTACCGCCTCGATGCGGCCGCCTTCCGGGCGACGCTGCAATCCGGCGCCAGTGCCGAAGAGGTCATCGAAGCTTTCGCGAGAGCCGAGGTGCCTCTGCCGAAGGAGGTAAGTGAACGACTGCGGCGCTGGCAGGCCAATGCGGGACGCTATCGGATCTACGATAACCTGGCCGTGATCGAGTTCGCCGACGACCTCGCCGTCGCAGAGGTCCTCGCGACGACCAGCCTCCACGAGCGGCACGCCTATGCAGCCTCCGAACGCTGCCTGGTGGTGCTCGACGCTGGCAGCGTCCCGGAGCTGATCGCTGAGCTGCGACGCAAGGGCTACTCGCCGCGTGTGCTGAACGGGCCGGCAGGCGCCGGACAAGAAGCGAGCGCGCCGGCTGCGCTGCATGAGAGCGGCCGATGACCATCCCACCGTTGCACGAGGCCGTCGATCAGCTCCGGGCCAATGTGATCGCCAGCATGCTGCAAACCGCCGGGGTGACCGACGTGCCAAAATCGAAAGACGGCAAGGTGGCGCTCTGGGAGACCACGCTGGTGAACGAAGCACGCATCAAGCAGGCGTATGCCCGGCTGACGCCGCGCTGCCGGAGCGCGCTGCAGGTGTTGCTGGCGCGTGGTCCCGGTGCGGAGCTGCGCAGGAGCCGCTACGAGGGCCTGCTGCAACGGGCCGGGCTTCTCGCGAAGGAGAGCCGCCAGCGCGGCACGGGCTGGTCTGCACCCAGACCCGAAGAGGCGCGCGAGCCGGTGACCTTCGGAGAAGTCCTGGCGGCGCTGCTCAAGGAAGGGCTGGTCGTTAGCCACGGCGTGGCGGGCAACAGCAACGCCAAGTTGGGTTTTGACGGCGGGCTGTTCGTCTACGTGCCGGAAGCGATCGCGGCGTATCTGCCTCCGGTATCGCCGCCCAGCCGTCAGCGGGCCGAAGTCGAGCAGGAGATAGGCAGCTCGGCGCGTACCGGGCAGCGCGACCTTTACCTTTATTGGAGTGCGGCCCGCGAGAAGTCGCTCGAAACGACTAACGCCGGACTGCTGCGCTCGAGCGACTTGAAGCGCGTGGCGGCTCAGCTTCTGGTAACGGAGGTGGTGGGAACGGGGGTGAAAGAGGGCGATCTGCGCCGGCTGTTCTTCCTACGCCGGTTGCTGTCGGCCCTCAAGGCGCTGCAGGTGGACGAGCGCGGGAACCTGGTGGGAGTGGCCACTCCTCTCTTCTTGCAGCTCGAGGCCACCGCACGCGTCCGCATGTGCTACGAGATTTGGCGCGATGGCACGTGGTGGAACGAGCTATGGTCCGGAGCGACGCCGACCCACACCGGCCCGGGGGACAACATCCTGGACTTCGCGCCACCGGCGGTGTCCCGTGCGCGTCGCAAGGTGCTTGACCGGGTAGTCGAGCTTGCACGGCGGGGCGACGAGTGGATCGAGATCGCTGAGATCGGCGACCAGTTGCGCGACCGAGACGAGAATTTCCTGATCGACCGTGAGAGGTCGGCCCTCATAAGCCAGGCCGGTTACCGTTACTACGGGCCGTCGATGTCGCCTTACCTTTATAACGAGCTCGGCTGGCAGTGGGACACCTACGCCAACGATGAAGAAGGGGGCTGGCAGGGGGTCGAAATGGTCTTCGTACGGGCCGTGATGACCGAGGCGCCCTACTGGTTGGGGCTGCTCGACCTGGGTTACGCATCCCCTGTTCAGCCGGCCGGCGGAGGAGCCGCGCCGCCGGGAGCGGTGGCCGTGCGTCTGACCGGCATGGGCCGCTGGCTGCTGCTCGGCGAGGCGACGCCGCAGATCCCTGCCGAGACCGGACGGGTGGTGGTCCAACCCAGCTTTCACATCTTCGCCTTCGACCCGATCGCCGACAGCACGCTCGCTCAGCTAGACGGTTTCGCGACCCGCCTTAACGCCGAGCGGGCAATCGAGTACGAGCTCAGCCGCGAGTCGGTCTACCGGGCCCAATCCGCGGGGACCGAGGTGCCGGCGATCAAGGCCTGGCTCGAGGACGTGACCGGGACGGCCTTGCCGCAGAACGTTTCGCGCAGCCTGGATGAGTGGCAGACTGCCTTCGAACGCATAACGGTCCGTCCGCAGGTTGCCTGGCTGCAGGCCGCCACTCCGGAGCTAATGGATGCCGTCCTGGCCGACCCCAGGCTTAGCCAGGCGATCGTCAAACGTGTCAACGGCACCTCGGCTCTCGTCAAGGCGGACATGGCCGACCGGCTCGAAAAGGCGCTGCTGCAAGCCGGCGACCTGCCGGCTCGGGTGAATGACGCCGAGACCGAGCGGCGCAACAGCCTCATCCTCGGCCCTAGCGGCCAGATCCGCTTCGTGTGTGCCGTGCCGAGCCTTTACACCTGCGCCCTTCTCCAGCCGCTGGCCGAAGAATGCGGGGGCAACTGGTGCATCACGGCGGCCAGCGTGCGCCGGGCCACGCGCCTGGGCATGGATGCCGCTCACATCCTGGCCGACCTGGAGCAAGTTGCGCAGGGTGGCGTGCCACCGGCGTTGGCCGGGCAGATCAAAGCCTGGGCGGGACACTACGGCGAGGCGAAACTGCGCACCGTCACCCTGCTACAGTTCCGCAGCCATGCCGTGCTCGAGGAGTTGCTGGCCGACCCCGAGCTGGGCCACTACATGCGGGCATTCGAGCCGAAAGCCAAGCTTGGCCTGGCGGTCATCGCACCGGCGAACCTGGAGCACGTACGGCAGCTGCTGGTCGAGAGGGGCGTAGAAGTCAGCGGCTGAAGGGGACGGGGCCGGTGCGCCGGTAGGACCAATCATTGCGAAAGGATGAACACCCGATGGCCGACGACCTGGCCCTGACGATGGTCCGCCCTGACCTGGAGGACTTACCGGAGTTTGCCGTGCCTGCGCCCTACTCCTTGCGCTGGTACCTGCCCGGAGACGAAGGCGCCTGGCTGGCCATCCAGGCGCCTTTCTACGCCCCCGGCACGATCACTCCGCAGTTGTTTGGCGAGCAGTATCACGGTGATGATGCAGCCCTGCGGCAGCGCCTGTGCTTTCTGCTGGACCGGGCTGGGACCCCCATTGGCTGCGGGACGGCCTGGAGCTACGACGGGTACAGCGACCCGAGTTACGGCCGCGTCCACTGGCTGGCGCTCCTGCCCGCCTATCAGGGACGCGGCCTGGGCAAACCCCTTCTCAGCACCGTCTGCCGCAGGCTGCGCGAGTTGGGCCACACGCGTGCCTACCTCACAACCTCCCGCTCACGCCCGATCGCGGTTGCACTCTATCGCCGTTTCGGTTTCGTCGAGGCCGGCGAAGCGTGAAGACCATCGCCGTCGCTTCGGCTAACCCGGTCAAGCTGCAGGCCGCGCTGCGCGGCTTTCAACGCATGTTTCCGGGCGAGGGGTTCCGGTTGCAGACGATAGTGGTGCCGTCCGAAGTTGGCGACCAGCCGGCTTCGGACGAAGAGACGCTGCGGGGCGCGTCCAACCGGGCGGCCAATGCGGCGGCAGTTGCGCCCGAGGCCGACTATTGGACCGGCATCGAGGGCGGTGTCGAGGAACGGGACGGAGAGATGGCCGGTTACGCCTGGATAGTGGTGCGCTCCCGGGGCTTGACCGGCAAGGGACGAACGGGGACCTTCTTCTTGCCGCGGCGCGTGGCCGACCTGGTTCGCCAGGGCCTGGAACTGGGTGACGCCGACGACGCAGTGTTTGGTCGCTCGAACTCAAAGCAAGAGAACGGCGCGGTGGGTATCTTGACCGGCAACGCCATCGACCGGGAGGAGCTGTACGAACAGGCCGTTGTGCTGGCGCTGATACCGTTCAAGAACCCTGAGTTGTACTGAGGCCGCCGTCAACTCCAGCACCCCGCCTTCGGGATCGGAGACGGGGTGCTTTGGAGCAGAGGAACGGTCGCCGCCCGGAGGCGGAGCCCCTGGTCCCTTTACTTTGCGACGTAGCCGTCGGAGAGGGTCCTGAGGAAGGCAACGATCGCCAGTTCCTCGCCGTGGTTCAACCCAAGGTTGCCGACCTCGGTATCGTTGACGTTGTCGGCCACTTCCGGGGCCGGCCAGCCGGCGCCGGGGACGTCACGCGTGTTGTAGAAGTGGACGATCTCCTCGAGGCTCTTGAAGTAGCCATTGTGGCCGTACGCCTTGACGAAGTTTCTGGAGGGCCGCAAGTCGACGTTGCGCAGGGTCGGGACCTTCTGCTTGCCCACTTCTGGCCCCCAGACCGTTTCATCGTAGCCGGCCGTCTGCAGGTAGCCGCCCAACCCCTCGTCAACCCAGGCCTCCCCTAACGGGTTGAATGCGGGCTCATTGTAGAACGGATTGTCTGGGTTGCGGGGCACACCGAGGTTATCGTAGGTGAAGTCGGTGAAGGTCGGCGGCACGTGGCAGTTGCCGCACTTGGCCTCGCCCATGAACAACTTCAAGCCCAACTGCTCCTGACCGGTCAGCCTGGCCTGCCCCTTGAGCCAGTAGTCGTACTTCGAGGTGAACTGGCTGACTTCAGTCGATCTCTCGTAGGCCGCGATCGATCGGCCGATGCACTCGTAGAGAGCGGTTGGATCGGTGCAGACCTGAGCGAACAGATCGCTGTAACTGGAATCCACCACCTTGTCGATCACAGCCTGCGCGTCGGCGTTGTTCTGCTCGAGAGGGTTCAGGAAGGGGCCCTGCGCCTGTTCGGCCAGTGGATCGCCGAGTGTCTCTCCGGTCGCCCTGCCGTCCCAGAACATGCCACCGACCCACGTAGTGCCGTCAAAATGGAGAATCGGGCTGTCACCGGCATACGCGGCCGAGGGCGGCTTCCGGTTGCCGAAGCGGCCCGGAACGGCACCTTCGTAGACCGCTCCGCCCTCGTTGATGGCCTCGATAGGACCGGTCCAGCCGACGGCAGGCCCGTGGCAGACGGCGCAGGCCTCCCCGGCTGGGTCAGAAAGGTTGGTGTCGAAGAACAGGTGTTTGCCCAGGTCTTCCTGGTCGGTCAGGGTACTCTGAGCGGATGCGCCCGCGGCGGCCACCAGTAGCAGCGCTGCGGCGGCCAGGGCTAGTGCCAGAAGGGTTTTGCTGCGCATGGTGATTGCTCCTTGAGACTGGAACGGTTAGCGGTCGGCAAGTAGTCAACGATGCGCGTGAGTTCATGGGGATCGATCGACGGACTGACGCTCAGGTCTTCGCCCTCATCTCCTTTCTCTGCCGGCACCGGCCGAGTCCCGTGGACCCGGCACTCTCCGAACCTCAACATGCGGATCGGGCAATTTAGAGACGGAACTGAGCAGTGTAAGCGTGGAGCCCAACTCTACATCAGTAGATATAGCAGAAGAGCCAGCCCTTGTCAAGCAGTTATACGCCGTCTGAGTGCGGGTGATTCAGGGAGAACACCAAATGCCGCCAGGGCCCTCTCGGGACACGTGATGCGTTCCGAGAGGGCCTTGCGCGTCGGGAGCTCCTGAGCACGCGACCCCATTCTCCCCGCGTGTCATGCGGCCCTCATCGGCCAGTCGACGGTTGGTGGGTCTTGGGGGGCAGCCGCCGGCCGAGCCGCTCAGCCGGGCTGTGAGGCGGCCGCGTCCCCCAACATGGGGATCTGGATGTGATGCTCGTGCGCGAAGCGGATCGCTTCCGGATAGCCGGCGTCGGCATGGCGGGCGACCCCCAGGCCGGGATCGGTGGTAAGGACGCGCTGCAACCGGCGGGCGGCCCCCTGGCTGCCATCGGCGACGATCACCTGCCCGGCGTGGATGCTGTAGCCGATGCCCACCCCACCACCGTGGTGGAGGCTGACCCAGGTCGCGCCGCCGACGGCGTTGATCAGGGCGTTCAGGAGCGGCCAATCGGCGATCGCATCTGAGCCGTCGAGCATGCCCTCGGTCTCTCGATTGGGGCTGGCCACCGAGCCGGCGTCGAGATGGTCCCGCCCGATGACGATCGGTGCGGCGACCTGGCCGCTCGCCACCAGCTCGTTGAAGCGCAGGCCGGCCCGGGCGCGCTCGCCATAGCCCAGCCAGCAGATGCGCGCCGGCAGCCCCTGGAACTCGACCTTCTCCTGAGCCATGCGGATCCAGCGCCGCAGGTGCTCGTCCTCGGGGAACAACTCGAGGATCGCCTCGTCGGTGCGGTAGATGTCCTCGGCAGCGCCGGAAAGCGCCACCCAACGGAAGGGGCCTTTGCCCTCGCAGAACAGCGGACGGATGTAGGCCGGCACGAAACCCGGGTAGCTGAAGGCCTCCTCAACGCCCGCGTCGTAAGCCCGTTGGCGAAGGTTGTTGCCGTAGTCGAAGACGATGCTGCCGCGCGCCTTGAAGTCGAGCATAGCCTGGACATGACGCGCCATCGCGGCCATGGAGCGGCGGGTGTACTCGGCCGGGTCGCCTGAGCGCAACTCGGCGGCCTGCTCGACGCTCAAACCGTCCGGCACGTAGCCATAAAGGGGGTCATGGGCGGAGGTCTGGTCGGTGACCACGTCGGGTACCACGCCGCGCTGGACCAGCTCGGGCAGCACGACGGCGGCATTGCCGATCAACGCGACCGAGCGGGCCTCGCCTGCCCGCCGGGCCTCTTCGATCCAGGTCATGGCCTCCTCGAGGTGGTCGCTGATGGCATCCACCTGCCGCAGGGACCGCCGGCGCTCCGCCCGCCGGCGGTCCACCTCGACGATCAGCCCGGCACCCCCGTTCATCGTGATGGCGAGCGGCTGCGCGCCGCCCATCTCACCCAGCCCCGCCGTCAGCACAAACCGCCCGCGCAGGTCGCCCCAACCGGCTTGCTCCGCCAGCGAGGCCAGGGTCTCGTAGGTGCCCTGCAGGATGCCCTGCGTCCCGATATAGATCCAACTACCGGCGGTCATCTGGCCATACATGATCAGGCCCTGCCGCTCCCACTTGTCGAAGTTCTCCTGGGTGGCCCAGGCCGGCACGATGTTGGAGTTGGCGATCAGCACGCGCGGCGCGTCCTCGTGAGTGGTGAAGACCGCCACCGGCTTGCCCGACTGGACCAACAACGTCTCGTCCGGCGCCAGGCCGCGCAGGCTGGCCAGGATGGCATCGAAGGCTTCCCAGTTGCGGGCTGCCTTGCCGCGCCCACCGTAGACGATCAGGTGCTCGGGATCGCCGGCCACCTGCGGGTCGAGGTTATTCTGCAGCATGCGGTAGGCAGCTTCGATCAACCAGTTACGGCAAGTGAGCTGCGTGCCGCGCGGCGCGCGGATGGTTCGGGACATGGGCCACCTCCGCCCAAGACTTTACCGCAAACACGCGGCGGGCGCAAGGTCAAGCCCTGACCTTGCGCCCGCCGCGTGGTCATCGCAGCCCCGTCGCCTCCCCGACCGATCGACTGGCCGCTTGCCGAGCGCCGGGGAGCCTGCCTCCGACGCCGCCACCTCCCCTGCCGCCGCGTTGATGGCGGAAGCCTCTACCGGGAGCGAAGCACCGCCATGCGGACCTCTCGCCCGAGACGGTCCCAGGTCAGTGCCGATGGCGAGAGGAGCGTGTCGGGCCGGAAGACGCGCGCCGCCAACAGCACGAAGAGGTAGGTCGTAGCCGTGACCGATACCAGGCTGAAGGCAAGCTGCCAGGCGGGAACGGCCACGGCCACCAGGCGAGCGAGCATCGCCGTCGGCGCAGTCAGTGGAAACAGGCTCAGGACGGTCGCGATCCCGCCGTTGGGGGCTTCGATGAAAGCCGGGTTGGCTAACATGGGGACCATCAACGGCAGCAGAACCAGGAAGGTGAACTGGCTGCCACTGCGGGCGTTCGGGGACAGCGCGCCGATCACCGCCATCAGCGAGGCGCTCATCAGGTAGCCGAGCAAGAAGTAGAGCACTGCCCAGACGAAAAAGCCGCTCGGCAACTCGAGGGCGGCCGCCGTGTCGAGCAAAGCCTGTCCCCTGTTCAGTAGCATGACGGCACCGCCAACCCAAACCGCCATCTGCAGCAGGGCGACGACGCTTAGCCCCAGCACCTTGCCTAACACGAGCTCACGCGGAACTCAAGGCCAGCAGCAGCACCTCGGCCGTACGGTTCTCCTTCTCACGGGATACACTCTGCAGCATCAGGCCGCTGCTCATACTCAGCAGGAAGAAGAAGATGAAGAGAGTGGCGAAAGGCACGTAAGCGCGCGCCGGGTTCGTGGTATCCGGCCCGGCGTCAGGGGCCAGGGCATGGATCTGAACGCGCGAAAGCGGCCGGGCCAGGGCGGCAGTCAGCGTCTCGTCGCCCGTCAGGTTGTACGCGATGAGGTACTCGAACACCGTTGCCGCCGTGTTGCTCAGCGGACGAAAGTCGCGCTCGACGGCGATCAATTCGCCGCTCTGCAGATAGCTGGCCGGGATCACTGCGTAGCGCCCGATCTCGCCGCTCCTGAGCGCGGCCTGGGCCGTGACTTCGTCCGCGAACGCGACTAGGCTTCCGGCGGGTATCGCCTCAGGCATCTTCTGGATGAGGTCCGCCTGATCGACGTAGCCCATCGGCAGAGCCCCGCCGCCCAGTTCAGCCGTGAGAGCGCCGGGGGCCACAATGCCTGCATTGCTCAGGCTTTGACGGGTGATCACTTGCATGCCGATGTTGAGCAGCAGGATGAACGCCGGGAACACGAAAGCCATGATCCAGAAAGACGGCTTGCCGAGAGTGCAGCCCATCTCGTGCTTCATAACCAGCAACACGTTGCGCATCGGACTACCTCACTCTCCTTGCCAGCGGGGTCAAGGCTTCGCTTAGGCTGAGCCGTTGGCCGTAGCGCAGCATGCCATACCGGAAAATGCGGGCCGCGGCCCAGATGCTGAGCAGCGCCGAGCCCAGCACCGAGAGCCAACTGATCATCATCTGCCAGGCCGGGATCGCCGACATACCCCAGCGCAGGCTGACGGTGACGAAAGCCGTGGTGGGGAACAGCGTCAGGGCTACCATGAGCGGGCTGTTGGGGTCGGTGAAGAGCAGCGCCGACAGGAAAAGCGGCAGCATGAACATCAGGTTAAGCAAGCCTGCGATCTGCTGGCCCTGCCGCACTTCGGCGACTGCGCTGCCGATGGCCGTCATCAGGCCGGCGACCAGGGCGTAGGCAGGGACGAAGAAGATGGCAATGACGAGCAAACTGCCCCACGGCATGCCCAGGCCGCGCATCGGCTCCACGAACCGCGCGCCGACCGCGAGAGCGAGCATGATGGCGAGGAGCCAGATCCCAAGCTGGGTCAGAGTGACTCCCATCAGGCCGAGGGCTTTCCCACCGATCAGTTGTTCGGGGCTGACCGAGGTGATCAGGACTTCGACGGTGCGGTTTTCTTTCTCGTCGGCAACCACCTGCAGCATGTAGCTCGCCGACGTCATGACCGTGATCATGAAGACGAGGGCCACCACAAACGGGACCACGAGGTTGAGCGCCTCGCCCGAGGAGAACGCGCGAGCGCCGTCCAGCGAGCGCAGGGTCACCTGCGGGCCCTCGATCAGGCGCACCTGCTCAGCCGCGGGCAGGCCGCTCACCAGCCCGGAGCGGATGAACTGGCCAAAGCCGGTCTGCAGGGAGGCATCAGGCGCCTTGTCCCAATGGTAGAGCTCGACCTCGTGCGTGTCGAGATAATCCGGCGGGAGCACGTAGAATGCCTGGATTTCGCGCTGCTCGAGAGCGAGGCGAGCGGCGTCTCCGTCCGAGAACGAGCGTACGTTCAGGCGGGATTCGTCCGCCGTCGCCGCTGGGAGCTGGGCCTCGCCGAGGATGCCGGCGCCGTCGACGTATCCGATGGTCGCCGCCCGGTGGCCTCCGTTGGTGACCATAACGGTGACCCCGATGACCACGATCATCAGAAAGGGCAGACTGAACGCCCCTAATAGAAAACTGCGCTTCCCGGCACGCTGCAGATATTCGTGCCGGGCCACCAGCCACAGGTCATGCACGAGACACCTCCTCAGGGCATGCGTTGCCGTGAACGGCGGCGATGAAGATATCGTCGAGCGATCGCTCGGCAACCTCGAAACGTTCGACGCGCACGTTCCGATCGGCCAGAGCGCGGAACACGTCCTGGGGTCGGGTGCCGCGAGCGAGCGCGAGGCAGCAAGAGCCATTGATGGGGCGCACTTCGAGCACGCCAGGAATGCGAGCCCAATCGCCCTGCCCCTCGACCAGGACGGCGTTGCCGGCCGCGTCGCGCTTGATCTGCTCTACATCGCCGTACAAGACGACGCCGCCTCGATCGATCAAGACGATGCGCGTACAAAGGGCCTCGACCTGGTACATCTGGTGCGTCGACATGATGATGCACTTGCCGGCCTGCCGTTGCTCCTCCATGATGTCTTTGACCAGCCGCGTGTTGACCGGGTCGAGACCCGAGAACGGTTCGTCGACGACGATCAGCTCGGGATCGTGAAGCAGGGTGGCGATCAGTTGCGCCTTCTGCTGCATCCCCTTGCTCAGTTCCTGGGTCTTCTTCTGCCGATGCTCGTACAGGTCCAGGCGCTTGAGCCAGCCGCTCAGGCGCTTGCGGGCCTCGGCTTCGCTCAGCCCCTTCAGGGTGGCGAAGTAGATCAGCACCTGCTCGACAGTCTGGTCCTTGTACAAGCCCCGTTCTTCCGGCATATAGCCGATGCGCCGTTTCCTGGCCTGGTCCAGCTTGCCGCCGAAGACGGCGACCTGGCCGGCGTCCGGGCGGAAGATATCCAGAAGCATGCGGATCGTGGTGGTCTTGCCGGCACCGTTGGGTCCCAACAGCCCAAAGATCTCACCGGCCCGCACCTCAAACGATACATCCTTGACGACCTGGACCCTGCCAAAACTCTTGCTGACGGATGATAGGCTCACGACTGGCATGCCCGCCTCCTTTCGACACAACCGGTTAGCGCATTCAGGGTGATCGGCGGATCGGGAGTCTCGCCGAAGCCTCTTTGCCCAAGTGACTGTCATCGGCCAATAGCTCGGCCAATGGGTACGAAATGACAGCGCCCAAGCCACATCGTAGCGCAGACGGCGCCGGGGCGCATCGGCCGACGAGGGGGCCTCGCGCCTGGCCAGGTGGCCAGGCTTGACAGCGGAGTGTCGGAGGCCACGCGCCGGTGCGAAACGCAGGTAGAGTATACCCCTCTAGAGCGCGACAGCGGGAGCTACCGCGCGTGACGCGCGGTGCAAAGTATTCCGACCTACAGCCTGGGGTGCCCGATCTGCCTGCAATATGGGAGCGCGACCAGTGCGCTGCTGATGGCGAGCATCATGGAATACAGATATGGAGGGATCGACATGATCGGGGTGGCCGATGCACTTTCTATCGACGATGCATCCTTGAATTTCCTCAAGCGGTCCTTCCGGGGAGAACTCACTCGGCCCGGCGACGCGGGCTACGATGCGCAACGTAAGGTGTGGAACGGCTCGATCGACCGCCATCCGGTGCTCATCGCGAGATGCACGGGCGTCGCAGACGTTATCTCGGCGGTGCGATTCGCGCGCGAGCGCGAGCTCCTGACGGCTGTCCGCGGGGGTGGGCATAGCTTTCCGGGACTCTCGGTCTGCGACGGCGGCATGGTCATCGATCTGGGGCCAATGAAGGGAATCCGCGTCGATCCCGAAGCAAGGACGGTGCGCGCCCAGGCAGGCGTCCTCCTCGGCGAACTCGATCGTGAGACGCAGGCTTTTGGAGTGGCGGTCCCGGCCGGGATCGTCAGCCACACGGGGATAGCCGGGCTGACCCTCGGTGGCGGCACCGGCTGGATCATGCGGAAGTTCGGGCTTACGATCGACAATCTACTGTCCGTCGACCTCGTCACGGCTGACGGCGAGTTCGTGAAGGCCAGCAGCAAGGAGAATCCCGACCTCTTTTGGGGGGTTCGGGGTGGTGGAGGCAACTTCGGCATCGTGACGGAGTTCGAGTTCCGCCTGCACCCGCTTGGCCCTCAGGTGATGGCCGGTCCCATCTTCTGGCCGATGGAAGAGGCGAAGAGGGTACTACACTTCTACCGTGACTGGATCGCCGCCTGTCCCGACGAACTCATGACGCTTGTGGTGCAACGAAAGGCGCCGGCCCTGCCCGCCATCCCTCGAGAGCTGGTGGGGAAACGCGTATTGGGAATCTTCACCTGTTACGCGGGCCCCGTAGAGGAAGGTGAGAGGGCGATTCAGCCCCTCAAATCGTTCGGAACGCCGGTCCTCGACCTCTGCATGCCGAAACCATACGTCGCCCATCAGGCCTCGTTAGATCCCTCTTTCCGGCACGGTTGCTGGTACTATGTGCGCTCGTGCGACGTCGCCCGGCTCAACGACGAGATCGTCGACACGATCGTGGAATACGGGAACCGGATCGTATCCCCGATCTCGAGCCTGGCCCTCTGGCAGATGGGGGGAGCGGTCGCCCGCGTGGGCCCGAGCGAGACGCCTTTCAACGGACGCAATGCAGGTTTCACGTTCAATATCAACGGGAATAGCGAGTCCGGCGAGGGATTCGAGGCGGAACGAGCATGGGCTCGGGCCTACTGGTCAGCGCTGGCTCCCTATCACACGAGCGTCTACGTGAACTTCCTGATGGAAGAGGGCGAGGATCGGATCAGGCAGGCGTACGGCGCCGAGAAGCTCGACCGCCTCAAGGCGCTTAAGCGCAAGTACGATCCGACGAACCTCTTCCGGCTCAACCAGAACATAAAGCCAGGCTGACTCAGTGGCACGGTGGCCTGGACCACCGTGCACGACCTCTGCTATACCAGGGACATGACGATCAAGAGATTGGACCACGTCAGCGTCGTCGTCGACGACCTTGCAGCCGCTATCGCTTTTTTCACCGCGCTCGGCATGACGCCCGAAGGTCAGATGCCGGTCGAGGGCCCGTGGGTGGACCGCGTCAACGCGCTCGAAGGCGTCCAGGTCGACATCGTGATGATGGTTAGCCCAGATGGGCACGGGCGGCTCGAGCTGACGAAGTTTCGCAATCCAAAACTGATCGAGATCGAGCCGGCGGTCGCCCCGCCGAACACGCTGGGGCTCCGGAGCGTCATGTTTGCAGTCGAAAACCTCGACGACACTGTCGCTCGCCTGCGCGCCGTTGGCGGGCAACTCATCGGCGAGGTGGCCCAGTATGAGGACATGTACAGACTCTGCTACATGCGAGGGCCTGCGGGCATCATCGTCGCGCTGGCCGAGGAACTCTTCTGAAGCGCTCACCGCCTTCGGAGAAACCGGTGGCGCCCTGGGCGCTCCTTCGGCTCGATCCCATGCTTCGCGACCATCCTGCTTGCTCGCCTACTTGCGCCGCGGTTTTGTTAGGCGCACTAAGTAACATTCGCCGAATGCTCCATCACAGTGCATCTGGCCTCTAGAGTGCAGCCGCCGTGGTGAAAAGCAACGCCAGAACGCTGCTGAAGAAGAGCAGAGCTGCGACCGCCAGCGACACGGGCGCGCCTGGGCCATGCACCGGCCGGCGTAAGCGCCAGGCCAGGTAGATCGCCGCCGCCAGGGGAGCGCCGAGCAGCCCGCAGAGGGAGAGAGCTCCGCCGAGCAGGCTGATGAGCAGGTTGGAGTGGGAGGAGGACGCGACTAAGGGAACCGTGCCGGGCGATCCACCGTCCACGAGCGTCTCGATCTGGCGGGTCACGACGGGCGCGGACTGGAACGCCATGTAGGCCGGGACGCTGAGCGCCAGGAGCACGGCGAGGCCCAGAATCGGCAAGGCGGTGGCGACCACCTTGTCCCGTGTTCTCCAGCGGGTGGAAATCCAGGCCAGCACGATCCCAATCGGCCAAAAGAGGGCGGTCAGGACGACGGCAATGGGCGCCAGCACGTCCGCACGTCCTTCGGCCTGCGGGACGCCCAGGCGCTCGAGCTGCTCGCGCGCCAACGCCTCCGGTGGGCCCAGCCGCTCGAGGATGTTCAGCAGTGCGGCCCGGTCCTGCTGAGGCTCGGCGGCCCAGGCTTCGGCGATGTGGCCGCGTACGTCCTCCAACAACTCGCGCCGGGCCGCACTGGGTGCACCGTCCAGGGCTTTGCCCAATCGACCGAGATAGCCCTCGATCAGTTCCTCTCGCTCAGGCTCGTTCACGGTTCGCTCCTCTTTTCCAGAAGGGTATCGACCGCGCTGACAAACAGGTGCCATTGCGCCCGGAACTCCTCGAGCGCCTGAATGCCAGGCGGTGTCAGGCGGTAGTACTTGCGAGGCGGCCCCGCGCGCGACTCGCGCCACTCGCTGACGACCAGACCGTCGCGCTTCAGCCGGCCGAGGATCGGGTAGACCGTTCCTTCGCTGACCAACATGCCGTCGACGCGCGAGAGCGCCTGCACCACCTCGTAACCATAGCGCTGGCGATCGGTCAGCAGCGCCAGTATGCAGTACTCCACAGCCCCCTTACGCATCTGTGTGATCAAACTCTGGTTCTCGGCCATGGATGGCATTGTACTGCATAGTACCTTGCAATGCAAATATCCGCCTGGGTTGTTGCGACCCTCTCCGGTCTCTCACTTCGCCCCGCAGTCTAGCGCACAACTTGAGCGGACGCATCGGCGGCCTGGCGAGGATCGGCCCTGGCCACTCGACCACTCGGGCAGCTGGCCAGCCGGCCGGTCCCGGATCCCGCCTTCGACAACCGATCGCGCCGGCAGCCGCGCGGTGCGTGCTGTGATTGGGCCAAGGAGGACACAAAGATGGCCGCGCTTCCTATCACGCCACAGAAGCAGGCCGAGGCCGGAAGAGAGGCCGCTGCGGCATGCGATAGGCAGCCTCGATCAACCACTTACGGCAGGTCAGCCGCGTGCCGCACGGCGCGCGGGTGATTCGGGACATAGGCCACCTCCACGCGAACCTTTACCGCAAACACGTCGCCGGTTCTGCGAAAACGTAACAACAAGTCACCTAGATGGCAGACCTCACCCTGCGATGTCTGCATCTCGCATCGGATTCTCATCTAGTCCTCCCTGGCATGCTCGCAGTAGAATCAGACTTCACTACATCCTCACGCACTCGTTGGTAGGCATGTTACACCGCTCGCTTGTCGTGCGGTCGATCCCTTGCCGCACGGCCTGGCCCGTGCTGCCGACGCCTTACTCGTCAAGGACCTGTCGCAAGGTGGCGGCGAACGCGTCCGGATCGCCCCGGTAACCGGATTCGCCGCCAAGGAATCCGCCGTGGTGGCTCGGGAACATCACTAGCTCCTGGTGGAGCTGCTTCGCGATGGCTTCCGCGGCGCGCCGGGCCATGGTGCCTTCGGATTCGACCCCGGCGGCAATCACGACGCGGGACGGCGCCACCCGCAGTGCGTCGAAGTCCGGGACGTAGTGCGTAATCGGGATGAACGGCTCTCCGAATAGTGGATTGTCGCGCGAGCCATCGTCCGCGACCGGGAGCCCGAAATCGGCCGGATTCGCCGGTTGCTGGGCGAAGTCGGCCGGGACCGGCCCTTTCAGGCTGGTGAGAACGATGAACTTGGCCATCGCGGGCCCGAATCCCTCGCGCTCGTACGTCTTGGAAATGTCCTTGATGGCGGCCTGCGCCTGCTCGCTGTCCGGCAGCACCGGCGCGGCCGGCGGTTCGTGCGCGACCAGCGTATGCACGTCCTCCGGATGCCGCGCGACCAGCTCGAGCGCGTTGATCGCGCCGCCGCTACTGGCGAAGATGTCCACCCGCCCGGCGTTCAAAGCGGTGATCAACCGGTGCAGGTCGTCCGCATGCAGCTCCGGTGTCCGCCGGTGGGCGCGATCCGTCAGTTCGCTGCGCCCGGTTCCGCGCGGATCATAGGTCACTACCGTCCGGTCACGGAAATGCCCGGCGAGGGTCGTGAACGCGGTGGCGTCCATCGGATGCCCGATCATCAGGAGCAGCGGCGCGGTGGTCTTGGTCTCAGCCTTGCGGATGTCGTAGTGCAGCGTGACGCCCGGCACGTTCAGAGTCAGAGTTCTCGGTTCGGTCGTTGGGGCATCGCTTCCCGATCTCTCGTCTGACGGAGATACCGCCTGCTGCCCTTCATATACTTCCCGTAACCTGGCCAGATCGATCTTTTTCATCTGAAGAAACGCCTGGGTGACCCGGTCGATCCTCTCCCTGTCGTCGCCGCCGAGAAACTCCTCCATTGCCGAGGGGCCGATCTGCCATGAAACGCCGAACTTGTCTTTCAGCCAGCCGCACTGCTCCGCTGCCGGCACGGCCGAAAGCATTTTCCAGTAGTAGTCAATTCTCTCCTGGGTCTCGCACTGGACCATGAATGAAATGGCTTCGTTGAAGGCGAACTGGTGCTCATGCGCGCTGTCCATCGCTGCAAACTCGTGGCCGAGCAGCGAGAAATCGCCAAACAGAAGCGTCCCCTCCTTATCCGGCTCCTCGCCCGGGCCGTGATGCTGCAGCGCACCCACGCTGGAGCCGGGGAATACCGACGCCCAGAACCGGATCGCCTCCTCCGCCCGGCCGCAGACATCGCCCACGAACAGCAGGAAGGGCATGATCTTCGGGGTGACGTTTGCCCCGCCGGGGAAGGAAATCTGCCACGACAGCCCGTACTTATCCGCCAGCCAGCCGTATCGCTCGCTGAAAGGATAGGTCCCGAGCTCCATGAGCACGCTGCCACCATCTGACAGTCGAGCCCAGATGCGGTCGACGTCGTCGTTTGTGCTGCAGGTGACGTGAAACGATACAGACGGGTTGAGCTTGAAATACGGGCCCGCGCTGATCGCCTGGAACCGTCGGCCGAGAAGCTCAAAGCTGACCATCTCCACCGACCCCGATGGGGTGTCGTTGAGCACGCCGGTGCTGGTGATCTTCGAGTCGAGGAAGGTCGAGACATAGAACTCGGCCGCCTCTTTGGCTTCCGTGTCGAACCACAGATGGGTCGTCATAGTTTCCATAAGCTTGTCGTCCTTTCGCCGCCGTCCTCCGAGCGCAGCACACCGTGCTGCTTACCCGCCAGGGCAACACCCTCGCGCGCGATGATGCTCGTAACCCGCTCGCCGGCCAGGGTGCGGCCCACCTGTTCCCAATCCGCTTGCGTACGCCGCGCGATCACCATGCCCGATTCAGTCGCCAGAAGCAGCCGTGCTGTCATGTGCTTCCTGTCTTTCTCCACCTAGGAAGGCGCACCGCCGAAGTACACGTCGACTTCCTTGACCTGGTGGCCGTCAGTCCTGATGTACTCCATGTTGCGAAACCTGTTGCCGTCCCTTGTTTCGGCCAGGTAGCGTACGAAAGCCTCGTCGCCCGACGTGAAGAGCTGCTCGATGCGATGCGAGCGGAACTGATCGCCGTGTGGAAAACAGCGCTCGAAGTACTCGGCCTTGTCGATGTGATCGTCGCGCGGGCTGTTGAAGGTGAAGTCGTCGCTCAGGATGTCCTCCAGCGCGGCCCGGTCGCTGGCCAGAAAGGCCGCAAACACCTTGCGCACAAGCTCTGCGACCGGATCTACGTCTGTCACTGCCATGCTTGCACTCCCTCCTCTCGATAAGTTCCGGCTTTTTCTCCCACTATACAGTCGGATAAGGGTGCCAAAAATCGACAATATCGACGCAGAATTTTCGCCTGTAAACACGATTCGCCGAACCGACTGGCCCGGCGAATCTTTGCAGGCAAAGCGTGGCGGCCGCGTGTGCTCTGCCGGCACCGGATCAGCTCGCCGGCACTTCGACGACCTTGAAGAGCGCGCCCTGGGGGTCGGCCGCTGTCGCGAAGCGCCCGAATGGCGAATCGTCGACCTTGCTCATGGCCTTACCGCCATTTGCTTTCGCCGTGTCGAGCGCGTCGTCCACGTTCTTCACGCCGAAGTAGACCATCCACTGCGGCTTGAAATCTCCCCACGACCGCTCGATCTGCATGACGCCGGCGAGCTGCTCGTCGCCGTGCTGCAGCGTGTAGTACTCCATGCCGCCCGGCATCGGGTCGGCCGTCGCGGCGAGCAGCGCGGTGTAGAAGTCGCGAGCCCGCTTCGCGTCGGGCGAGTAGAGCTCGTACCAGGCGACTGCGCCCGGCGCGTTGACGAGCTGGGCGCCGATGTGCTTGCCGGCCTGCCAAAAGCCGAACGCGGCGCCGGTTGGATCGGCCAGCGCGGCCATGCTGCCGAACTCGCCGATGGCCATCGCGGGGAACAGCACCTGTGCCCCCAGGCCGGTAGCGCGGTTGGTGTCGGCCGCGGCATTCTCCGAGGCGAAGTAGACGTTCCAGGCGGGCGCGGGCGGCGGTGCGCCGGGCACTCCGCCGGTGAGGCCTGCGGTCGGATAGGTGCCGGACCTGGCCGTGGTATAGCCGCCGTACTCGGGTCCGCTGATGTCGTAGTCCCAGCCGAACAACGCCTTGTAGAACTTACGGGCGCCTTCCGGGTCGGGGGTTGTCAGGTCAGCCCAGGTGGGCGTGCCGGGCGGTTTGGGTCGTGAAAACGTCGTCACGGAACAACTCCTTGGCCGTTGAAAGGTTGCTGGACGACAAATGTAGACCGCGCGGGTATCAGGGTATGTGCCGGCGATTCCCGTCGGCTTGGCGCGGCTGCTGCGCCGCTGCGCCGCTTCGCGTTGACGCGATCGAACCGGTGTGATATGATCCATGTGTGCTAATATTGGCGCCTGTTTGTGCCAGTCTTGCACAGGTGAGGTCACAACGGGTTGAGACGAGGAGAGGCACGATGACTGAAGAGGCGGGACAGCAGTTCATGGCGAAGGCCGAACCGCAGGAAGAACGCCGCTGGCCGCAGAGGCTGGCCCGCGAGTGGTCGTTCGAAGGGTAGGCATCCATGGGTCCGGGCGAGCAGGCGCAGACCATGCGCGGGGCCGTCACGGCGCGGCCGTTCGGCCAGCTGTGGCTGATGTCGGGGGCATCACGCTCGGCGGAGGCATCGGGTTCCTGGTGCGCAAGTATGGCATGATGATCGACAACCTGCTCGCGGCGGAGATGGTGACCGCAGACGGCGAGCGCCTGCACGTCGACGCGCAGAATCACCCGGATCTCTTCTGGGCCATTCGGGGCGGCAGCGGCAACTTCGGCGTGGCAACGCGCCTCAAAGTACCGCCTGCAGCCCCTTGACGGGACGGTGGGCGGCATGCTCGTTCTGCCGGCGACACCCGAGACCATCGCAGGGAGTATCGCTAAGGCCGACGCCGCGCCGGATGAACTTTCCGCGCGGACGAAGGCGAGGAGCGCCTGCGCGCCGCGTACCCTGGAGCAACGTGGGACCGGCTTGCGGCGGTGAAGGCACGGTATGACCCTACCGACTTCTTCCGGCGCAACCACAACATTCGGCCGACAGCGTAGTCGCACGGGCAGAGACAGAAAGGACGTGTTAAGATGCTGGACCTGAATTCGGTCATGATCGGGAGCGGGGAGCCCGAGGCGTTGGCAGCCTTCTACGAAAGGGTGCTGGGGAAAGCGGCGGACATGTCAGATGCTGCGCAGGGATTCTGGGGCTGGCAGGTGGGCAGCGCCTACTTCTCGGTCATGCAGCATTCGGAGGTGAAAGGACGCGCGAAAGAACCGGCCCGGCTCATCTTCAACCTGGAGACATCGCAGGTCAAGGAAGAGTTCGAGCGGGTGAAGGCCACAGGGGCTACCGTGATCCGCGAACCATACGAGATGGGCGGCGGCTGGATCGCCACGCTAGCCGACCCGGATGGCAACTACTTCCAGCTGGTGACGCCCATGTCCATGTGATCCCGATCGGGGCGGCCGTTGGAGTCAGCGGGCCAGGATCTGCGGGTGTGCGACCCACAAATTCTCGCTGACTGAGCCGCCCCAACTCTCTGCTCAAAAGGAAAGGCACTATGAGGTTACTCCTGACTTCCGCTGGCATCAAAAACACCAGTATCCATGACGCGCTGGAGGACCTGCTGGGCAAACAAATTGCCGAGTCGAGCGCCCTCTTGCGTTGGCTCAGCCTGTGCGGCCTGATCCGAACGCCCTGACGGCAGAACGTCCTTTGCCAATCACTGTCAACAGCCAGGGCACGCGCTGCCTGGCTGGGATAGCCGGCATGCCCCTCGTTAACATGGCATTGAACCGAGTCATGGGGCTTGACATGTGCGGGAACGGGCATAGAATCGGAATAGACGGGGAGACAGAACCGATTCGAGCTTTGGTGGTGGATGCCCGGCGGAGACATGGTGTCACAGTATTAGCTCTCACCTGACACCGTCCTGCCACAACTTTACCCTAGACTGTGAACTATGACTCCTCGAATCCTTGTGGTCGACGACGAACCTGCGGTGACCGATCTGCTTGTGTATAACTTACGCAAGGCGCATTACGAGGCTCTGGTGGCGGCGGATGGCCGGGAGGCGCTGCGCCTGGCGCGCTCGGCCGCTCCGGACCTGATCCTGCTCGACCTGATGCTCCCCGAGATCGACGGTCTGGACGTGTGCCGCGAGTTGCGCAAGACCAGCGCGGTCCCTATCATCATGATTACGGCCCGCGACGAGGAGATCGACCGGGTGGTAGGGTTGGAGCTCGGCGCTGACGACTACGTGGCCAAGCCGTTCAGCGTGCGGGAACTGCTGGCCCGCATCAAGGCCGTGCTGCGCCGAACTCAGGCTGGCGTGGGGACGGCTCAACCTCCCGGCATTCTGCGCGGGCCCGGCGGCCTTGAGGTGGACCTGGAAAGCCGCGAGGCGCGCCTGAACGAAACCGTCCTCGACCTGACTCGCCTCGAATTCGACTTGCTGCACCTGCTGCTTTCCAACCGAGGCCACGTCCTCACTCGGGAGGTACTGCTGGAGCAAGTGTGGGGGTACGACTATGCCGGCGATACTCGGGTCATCGACAGCGGGATCAAACGCCTGCGCGCCAAGCTGCCGCGCGGCCGGGCCACAGCACGAACGGGCGGACCCGCCGGAGCAGACAGAGCAAGGTGGCCTGATTGAGGCTGTCCGCGGCGTGGGGTATCGCCTCGATGGGTAAGCCTGTGCCGGCGCCTATGTCCATCCGCCACCGGCTGACCCTGAGTTTCGTGGCTGTACTGCTCGCCGGAATGGCCCTGGCCGCCGCCCTCGCCTGGCGGCTGGTCGAGCAGCAGTACCTCGACACCCAGCGCGAGAACCTGCTCGCCCAGGCCCGGTTGACCGCCAGCCGTCGCTGCAGGGCGAGGAGCAGCCACTCGCGCCTGCGCAACCCTACCTTCAAGCCTCCAACGCGATGCCCGGCATCCACACCCGCCTGATCGGCGAGGGAGGCGCGGTCGTCGTCAACCTGCCGCGGCTGTCCGGCGATGCGCCCGTGGAGGTCCCGACTGCCGAACAGGCCGGCACCGTCTCGCCTGCCGAGCTGCTCCAGCGTCCCGAAATCCGCCAGGCGGTACTGGGTCAGCCCGCCGCGGCGGTACGGCGCGTGGCCGCGGCCGGGAACCGTCGGGTGCTGTACGCCGCCGCGCCGATCCTCTCGGCTGATGGCGGCCTGGCGGGGATCGCTTACCTGGCAACTCCTTTGCCGAAGACTGGCCTCCCGCCGCCGCTTCTGCTCCAGCTGTTGGAGGCGGGCGCCGTCGCCGTGCTCCTTGCCGGCATGGGGGCGACGCTCCTGGCGCGGCGGATCTCACGCCCGCTCGAGGATCTGGCGCACGCTGCGCATGCCGTCAGCGCTGGAGACCTCGACCAACACGTCCCGGCGGAACGCGATATAACCGAGTTGCGCCTCGTGGGAGAAGCCTTCAATGCCATGACGGCCAGCCTGCGCCGGTCGGACCGGGCGAAGATGGCCTTCGTGGCGGACGTCACTCACGAGCTGCGCACGCCGTTGACCGTTATCAAGGGCACCATCGAGACGTTGGAAGACGGCGCAATCGACGACGTAGCGGGCCGGGGTCCCCTGTTAAGCTCTATGCAGCGTGAGACCGATCGGCTGATCCGGCTGGTGAACGATCTGTTGATCTTGACGCGCGCCGACGTGGGTACCCTGCGCCTGGATCTGCAGCCGCTCGATCTCGGCGGGCTGGCCCGCGCCCGCTGCGCCCACTTGGCCCCGCTGGCCGCGCTCCGCCGGGTGCAGTTGCAGCCGGGCAGCGGGCACTCCGGATCGCTCTGCACGAGAGGCGACCCCGACCGCCTGGCGCAGGTATGCGACAATTTGCTCGACAATGCCATCCGCCACGCTCCGGAGGGCTCTACTGTGACCGTCGATGTCCGCCGCACCGGCGAACATCTGGCCTGCGCAGTCGGCGACTGCGGCCCCGGGATCCCGGCTGAATACCTGCCGCTGATCTTCGATCGTTTCTACCGGGTGGACGCGGCGCGCAACCGCAACCGCGGCGGTGCCGGGCTGGGGCTGGCCATCGCCAAGGCACTGGTCGAGGCCCATGGCGGACGCATAGAAGCGCGCAGCCTCGAAGGACAGGGGACCACGATCACCTTCTGGCTGCCCGCGACTGAGAATTGCCACTCTGCTGAATTGCCACTCTACTGATTGAAGGCTGACACCTTCCTGCCAGGTTGAAGGGATATGCTACCGGCACATCCTACAACCTCAGGAGGTTCCCATGAAACAGATATCCGTCCCGCTCAGTACCGTGGTTGCTGCCGTCCTCGTCGCCATGATGGCCGTCATTACGGCTGCGGCCATAGCTGCCACCGGACTGCCAGGGGGCGCTGCGCTGGCAGCGCCGCTCGCACAAGGCATGCCGCCCGGCAGCGAGCCTCTCGCCTCCGGCACCGCGAGCCGCAGCGTCCAGGTCAGCGGCAGCGCGGTCGTCAACGTCGTCCCTGACCGGGCCTCGATCCAACTCGGCGTGCAGTCGAACGCCGTGACAGTCGACGCGGTCGAGCAGATCAACTCGGCTGCGATCCAGAATTTGCTCAGGACACTGCGAAGTATGGGCATCGAGGAGAGGGACATCTCGACCGACCGTTACATCGTGGAGCCGGTATATGAGAACTACGATTCGCTGCGTATCCGCGGCTACCGCATCAATAATCTGGTCGCCGTCACGTTGCGCGACGTCAATCAGACCAGCCCGGCCATCGCCGCAGCGCTGCAGGCCGGCGCTAATCAGGTGGTAAACGTTTCGTTCTACTCCAGTCAACTGCGTCAGTACCGCGACCAGGCACGCGCGCTGGCGATGAAGGCCGCCAGCGAGAAGGCTGGCGCCCTGGCACTGGCCGCCGGTACGCAGACCGGCAGCGTACTGGCCATCAACGAATACACTTCCTCGTACTTCAACGGGATGTGGAACGGCTTGAGCAACAACCAGCTCACGCAAAATGTGATTCAGAACATCGCGCCAACGAGTTCCAGCCGGTGCATCGATGGCCGACGAACCGATCAGCCTCGGCCAGATCTCCATACGCGCCGAAGTGGGTGTGACCTACGCCTTGAAATGATCCTGGGATAGTGAGACTTGCGTTGTGTGTTGCGCCCACTGCGCCCCAACAGGCGGATACGAATTGAGCGCTCTTGCGGTTAATCGTCCGTCTCTGTAGAATTACGACATCACGCAAATCAAGGGACGCCATGACCATCTCCGTGCGCGGGGCGCGCGAGCACAACCTGCAGGACGTGGACGTCGAGATCAGTGACGGCCTGACCGTGGTGACTGGAGTCTCCGGCTCGGGCAAGACCTCGTTGGCTTTCGACACGCTCTACCACGAGGCGCGGCGCCGCTTCATGGACGTGTTCGCGCTCGGCTCGCCCGAGGGGCGCCTGGCGCCGGCCCTGGTGCGCGAGATCGAGGGCCTGGGGCCGGCAGTCGCCGTGGGCCAGAACCTGTTGAACCGCAACCCGGCCTCAACCGTGGCCAGCGCCTCGGGCTTGCACCCGCTCTTCCGCCTGCTCTACGCGCGCTTCGGCCGGCGGCACTGCGCGCGCTGCGGCACGCCCTACATGTCCTTCGGCGAGGATGAGCTGGTCGAGCGACTGGTCGAGCTCGGCGCGCAGCCGAGCGACTGCACGGTCGTCGTACCGCTGGTACGTGGGGCCAGGGGCAGTCACCGCACCCTCCTGGCCTGGCTGGCCGGCGAGTTCGGCTCTGCCGCTATGCGTGTCGACGGCCAGCCCTGGCTTACCGTCCCCCTGGATCCTGGCCGGCCGCACGACGTCGAGCTCGAGATCGCCCGGCTGGGACGCGAGCCGCTGCCGGGCGCGAGCGTGCCGCTGGCGGGCGCGGGCGTTCCGCTGGCGGCCGCCGAGGCGCGACGGATCGTAGCTACGGCGACCGGGTTGGGGGCATGGACGCTCCTGATCCGCCGGCACGGCGCCGATGACGAAATCCTCTCGCGTGTGCCGGCCTGCTTCGTCTGCGGCACCTGGTACGGCGAGCTGAGCCCGCTCCACTTTCACACGCCCTGCCCGCATTGCGCCGGCACGGGCTGCGAGCATTGCTCGGGCAGCGGCCTGCACCCCGAGGCCGCCGCCGTCCGTTGGCATGGGCTCAGGCTAACCGAATTGCTGTCAAAGTCAGTGGCCGAAGCGCGCAGCCTCTTCGGCTCACCCGGCACCCCGAGCGCCGCCCTCCCGACCTCGGCAGAGCGGCTGCGCGGCGAGATCGAGCGGCGGCTGGAGGCGCTGGGGGAGGTCGGGCTGGGCTACCTCTCGCTCGACCGGGCCGCGCCCACCCTGTCGCGCGGCGAAGCGCAGCGCGTGCGGCTGGCCGTCATCCTGACCAGCCGGCTGGAAGACATGCTGCACGTATTGGATGAGCCGACGGTCGGGCTGCACCCGGCCGACGTGGCCCGGCTGCTGCCCGTGCTGCGGCACCTGGCCGGCCCGGTCGTCTACGTCGAGCACGATCGGCAAGCGGCGGCAGCAGCCGATCAGGCAATTGACCTCGGCCCGGGGGCCGGTCCGGACGGGGGTCAGGTGCTGTTCAGCGGCCCGCCGGCCGAGCTGTGGCGGACGGACAGCGCCAGCGGGCGTTACTTCAGCCTACGCTCCCGCGTCGGACGCCTGCCCTCTGGGCGCCCGCCGCCCGGCCGCGACGCATACCTCTGGCTGCGCGGTGCTCACATCCACAACCTGCGTGACGTGGACGTCGCGCTGCCGCTGGCACGCCTGAGCGTGATCACCGGCGTCTCCGGCTCGGGCAAGAGCAGCCTGGTCGAGGACGTGCTGATGGCTTCCCTGCTGGCCGGGAAGCCGGTGGGCTGCCGCACGGTCGAGGTGGCGGGCAAGCCGGCGCGGCTGCGGGCGGTGCTCGTCGACCAAAGCCCCATCGGCCTCAACCCGCGCTCGAACCCGGCAACCTATACCGGCCTGGCCGACGTGATCCGCGAGGTCTTTGCCGCGGCCAGCGGTCTCTCCCCCTCGCACTTCTCCTTCAACCGGCCCGAAGGTGCTTGCCCGACCTGTGGCGGCATGGGCGCGCTCGAGGTACAGATGCGCTACCTGGCCTCGACCTGGGTGCCTTGCCCGGACTGCGGCGGGCGGCGTTTCTCTGACGAAGTGCTGGCGGCGCAGATCACGCTCGGACGGCAACGCCTGTCAATCGCCGACCTGTACGAACTGTCGATCGCCGAGGTCACGCCGCTTCTGCTGGAGTGCGCCAGTTTGCCACGCGGTAAGCGCGCCGCGACCGGCTCGATCCTGGGGGCCTTGCGCGATGTGGGCCTGGGTTACCTGGCGCTCGGCCAGCCCTCGCCGACCCTGTCCGGAGGCGAGGCCGAACGCGTGAAGCTGGCCAAATATCTGGGCAAGCCATCGCTGGCGGGTGAGTTGTTCGTACTGGACGAACCCTCGACGGGATTGCACCCGCAGGACGTGGCGGGCCTGTTGGTGGTGCTGGGCCGGCTGGTACGAGGCGGGGCGACCGTGGTGGTCGTCGAACACTGCACAGATATCATCCGGGCAGCGGATTGGGTGGTGGACCTGGGACCGGGCGCCGGTCCGGCCGGCGGGCAAATCCTGTACTCCGGTCCGCCGGCCGGGTTGTTGGGGGCCGCCGGCTCGTTGACCGGCGAGGCACTGCGGGAGGAGGATCGGCGGCAGAGAGGAGGTGAAGCCGGGCCCTCGTCCGGCCGGCCCGGGAGCCTATCGCCGGCTGCCGCGATCAGGATTCGCGGGGCGCGGGCGCACAATCTACAGGATGTGAGCCTGGACATTCCCAAGGGTAAATTGACGGTGGTGAGCGGGGTGTCAGGTTCGGGGAAGTCGAGCCTGGTCGACGATGTGCTGGAGGCGGAGGCGCGGAGGCGCTACCTGGAAAGCCTCTCGATGTACGAGCGCCAGGCGACGCGCGAGGGACCAGAAGCGGAGGTGGACGCGGTAACCGGGCTGGGAGTGGCAATCGCCATCACATCAGAACGCCGGTTGTACGAGCGCCGGGCTACGGTCGGCACTGCCACCGAGCTGGCCCACCACCTGGCAGCCCTATTGGCCGGCGCGGGCAAGCGGACGTGCCTGGTCTGTGGCGCGAGCATGCGGCGGGTTGGAACCGAACGAGAGGCCGGCCCGACGGCCAGCTTCACTTTCCAGGCGGGCGGACACCCAACGAGCGTGCGCCGAGCCGGCCTGCGAGCGGCCAGCCGCTGGCTGTGCCCGCAGTGCGGAGCGACGGCGCAGTGTGCCGAGACGCGCCATTTCGATCCGGCGACCTACGCCGCCGCCTGCCTGACCTGCCACGGCCTGGGCACGCTGCAGACCCCCGCACCTGAGAAGCTGATCATCCATCCTGACAAGCCGCTGTGTGGCGGAGCGATGTACTCGCCGGGGTTCTTCCCCAAAGGTTACCTCTGCAAGCCGGGCAACCGTGGCTACGAGGAAGTACAAGCGCTCGCGGAACGCTATGGCTTCGATCCATCCAGCACCCCCTGGAATGCGATGCGCCCCGAGGCGCAACAGGCCTTTCTCTTCGGCGACGCCGAGCCGCTCGCCGTCACCCACACCAGCCTGAAAGGCGAGACGCGCACTACCCTGCGGGCCTTCCGCGGTTACTACGGCTGGGTGGGTGACTGGGACCTGGGCGGCACTTACACGACGACCACACTTTGCCCCACCTGCGGAGGTGCGCGCCTGCGGCCGGAGTACCGGGCGGTGACCCTCGGCGGGCACAACATGCCCGAATTGAGTGAGCTGCCACTTGCCCGGCTGAGCGTGCTGCTGGATGCCGTCGCGGCGGGCTGGCCCGGCGAGAAAGACCCGCGGCACTCGGACTCAGGTCGCCCGGACATAGGGCGCGCAGACGCTGTGTCCGCAGACGCAGCTAGAGAGGACGCACGGCCGGAGGATCGGGGCGTGGAGCTCGTGCGAGGGAACCTGAATACGGCCCGTGCACGCCTGCGCTTTCTGGGCACTGTCGGCTTGGGATACCTACAGCTGAGCCGGCCCGCCGGGACTTTGTCGGCCGGCGAGGCCCAGCGTGTCAAGCTGGCCGGGCTGCTGGGCAGCGGGCTCCGCTCGCTGACGGTGCTGCTCGACGAGCCCTCACGCGGGCTGCACCCGCGCGAGGTCCAGGCCCTGGCCGACGCTTTGTTGATGCTGCGCGACGAGGGTAACACCGTGATCGTGGTCGAGCACGACCCGCTGATCATGCGCGCAGCCGATTTTCTGGTGGACATGGGACCGGGCGCCGGGCGGGCGGGCGGGCTAATCGTGGCCCAGGGCACGCCCGCCGCCGTCGCGCAAACCGATAGTCCGAGCGGTCGCTGGTTGAGCGGCCGGCAGCGCGGAGGCGAAGAGATGTTCAGTTCGCCGGGCTCGCGCCACACGCCGCGTGGCTGGCTGACGATCCTCGGCGCACGGGCCAACAACCTCCGTGCCGAGGAGGTGCGCCTGCCGCTGGGGACCCTGACCGGCGTATGCGGGGTTTCGGGCTCGGGCAAGAGCACACTGATCGTCGATACCCTGGCGCGCGTGCTGGCGCCGCAAAAGCATACCACTTCCATGGCGCGTGAGCCGCTGGAGCCGGGCGCCCACGAAGCGATCGAGGGCGCCCCCGCCCGCACTCTGGTCGTCGATCAGGTGCGCGCCGGCCTCGCCAGCCCCGCCGACTTCCTGGGTCTCAGCGGAGCCTGGCAGGCGCTGTACGCGGCCAGCGCAGACGCGCAGGCGCTCGGACTGGCGAGGGAGCAGTTGGGCCGCCGCTGCTCGGCTTGCAATGGGCGCGGCTCGCTCACCCTGGATATGGGCTTTCTCCCGGCGGTGCACGTGCCCTGCGAGCTCTGCCGCGGCAGCGGCTGCCTGCCAGAAGCCTGGGACGTGCGGCTGCACGGCCTGGCCCTGCCCGAACTGATGGCCCGCACCGTCGACGAGGCCTGGGAGCTGTGGCAGGACGAGGAGAAGGTGTCGCGCACGCTCGGGGCCGCGCGCGAGGTGGGACTCGGGTACCTGGTGCTGCGCCAGCCCGGCTATGCGCTCTCCGGCGGCGAGGCGCAGCGGCTCAAGATCGCGGCTGAGCTGTGCCGGCGCGCCCCCGCCGAAACCCTCTACATCCTGGACGAGCCCACCGTCGGACAGCATCTCGCAGACGTTGCGCGGCTGGTTGCGATGCTCGCACGGTTGGTAGACGCCGGCCACAGCGTGGTGGTCGTCGAGCACCATCCGCACCTGCTGGCCGCCTGTGACTGGCTGGTCGAGTTGGGACCGGGTGGCGGGCCGGAGGGCGGATGGGTGATCGCGGCGGGAACGCCGGAAACGCTGGCAAGAGGCGAGACGCCGACCGCGCCCTACTTGCGCGAGATCCTGCACGCAGCAGAGCGGGGCGCGCTGCCGGAAGCGCCGGCATGAACGAGCCCTTGTTGCTGACCGATCCCTCGCCGTGCTTGCGCTGGTTGGTCCTGCGCGACCTGCTCGGCCGCGACGAGAGCGATCCCGAGCTGGCGGAGCTGGCCGGTCTGCGTGCCGGCGACCGGCTGGTGACCGACGTGGTCTCACTGCAGGATGTAGACGGCGCCTGGCGAAGCCAGGACCTGGCGGCCAGCACGCCGGCGGGCGATGCCAGCGCAGGGCAAGTGCGCGGCACGGCGCTGGCCCTGATGCGCCTGGGATACCTGGGATTCGGCTCCGAGCACCCAGCCGTACGGGCCGGCGCGGAGCGATTGTTTGCCGCCCAACGCGCGGACGGCGCCTGGGAGTTGCACGAAAGCGGGGGCTCAAACTTCCGCACTGCGGGGGACGGGGAGGACGAAGCAACCGGCGAGCCGGAGGGCTATTCGATGATCCCGCTCCAGACGGCGATCCCGCTGCGCGCCCTAGCCGCCTGCGGCTATGCCACCGACGCGCGCGCCGAACGGGCCTATGACTGGCTGCTCACGCAGCGCTTGCCCGACGGCGCCTGGCCGACCGGTATCGCGGCCGGCAATTACGGCCGGGTGGGCGGTTACCGCCGCCTGGCCCACTCGCGCTGGGGCTGCCGCTCGAACACCACCGGGGCGCTCGTCTGCCTGGCACATCATCCCGTCCGCCGGCAGGGCGCCGAGGCGCGGCGGGCGCTCGACCTGCTGCTGGGTCGCGAGACGCACGAGCAGGAGGACCTGGGATTCGAGGTGGCACGCCTGACGGGGCTCGAACCATTCCGCGGCCGCCTGACCTTCTATGCCCGCTTCGACCTGGCACTGCTGCTCGATCTGTGTGGGCGGACCGGGGCGACGCGGGCCGACGAACGCGTCGCTGAGCTGATCGAGACGGTGCAAAGCTTCCGCGGGCCATACGGCCTGTGGGACTACCCGCCCCGCCCGCAGGCCGCACGCTGGGTCACCTTCGACTTGCTGCGTTCACTGGCGCGCATCGACCCGGAGGGCGAATGGCAAAGCCAGGAGCCCCGAACGCCCTTCCAGAACTACCCACGCCGCGTAAAACGCTACTGAGCTGCCGGGCCGGGTCTCTTCGGCCGGCAACACGACCGTCCCCGGTGCGCGCTCATACGGCCGGATCACGAGCTCCAGGCCGGCAGATCAGGTTATCGGCTCAACGATCGCCATCGTCGAACAGATCGCCGAGCTCACGTTCCCAGACTTCGTCCAGCAGGCTGAACGGCGTCTCGCTGAACTCCTCCTCGATGCTGGCCATGAATTCACGGATATTGTACTGAGGCTGCTCACGCGCCAACTCCTCGACCTTGTCGTTCATTGTCGTCAGCAACACCTTGCTGCGTTCCTCCAGGTCCGACAGGTCGAGATATAGATTGAACATGTGGTTGATGCGCCGTCCCAACTCGTGCCAGGCGCGATAATCGTTTTCGATCCGCAGCCCTTCGTGCTCCTCGTTGTCCGGGGCAAAGTCGTAGGCCGGCACCATCGCATACAGAACCGCCATCTCGACGCCGCGCGCCTCAGCGGCATGGGCCAGGAACGTCCCGATGGTCGCCCCACCCTCGTAGTCCGAGAAACTGACGGCGTACTCCGTCAACTCCTCCTGCATGCGGGGCAGGCTGTAGATCACCGAAACATCGCGCGCCTTGTCGTAGGGCACGGGCGCGTAGACCCCACCGAGGCCCAAGATCCGCTTGACCTTCAGCTCGCGCGCGACATCGAAGACGCAGCGGGCATACCGCTCGACGTTCATGTGCGGCTCATCCCCAAGGTAAATGAGCAGGCCGGTGTTCTCAAAGCTCGCGTAGTAGAGCTCATTCTTCTGCATGCGCATCTCTTGGCGATGACCCTGTTCCAGCTTTATTTCGGGCCGCAAGAAATGGTGCGTGCCCGGCACTTGGAACAGGTAAAACCCGTCATTGCGCACCTGGCCGATCTTCCTGGCCCCCGTCAGCTCGATCAGGTGCTGCGGCAGACCGGAGGAAACCGAGCCGGCGTCTGCCCATTGGCGCCAGCCCGCAATCATGTACATCGTCTCAGCCTGGGGTTTTTCCCACAGGTCAACCATCTTATCCATGCGAATCCTCCTTGGCGCCGAAAACCGGCGCACGCGCCATTATACTCCAGCCTGTCCAGAGGCTCAGGGTCGTGCGCTCCAAACTGACGACGAGGAGGGATCGGTCCTTGCGCTGCGACGAGCCGGGAGCTCAGCGCCCCGAGTAACCCACCAGGGTGCGGTGCTCTTCGTCCCACAAACGCAGGCGCAGCGCGCGCAGGCTGGACCCCAGGGTCAAGGGCTGCACCGCCTGCAGCGGAGGATTCTCAGCGTGACACCTGGCAAGCAGGTAGTTCGGGATCTTGGCATTCAGGTGATGGATATGATGAAAGCCGATGTTGCCTGTGAACCACTGCAGCACTTTGGGCAGCCTGTAGAAGGACGAGCCCTCCATGCCTGCCATCGTGTAGTCCCAGAGCGGATGGTGCTCCCAACGCACTCCGGGGAACTGGTGCTGCACGTAGAACAGCCAGACCCCCGCCGCGCCGCCGATGACCATGATCGGGGTCTGGATAAGCAGGTAGGCCCGCCAACCAATAGCCAGGCAGACTGCCGTGACGATAACCAACAGAGCCAGATCGGTCCAGTAGACACTGGCCCGCTCGCGGCGTCCGCCGGTGCTCTTCGGGAAACGCTGCCCGAAAACGAAGCTGATGGTGGGACCGAAGCCGAACATGATCAACGGATTGCGGAACGCCCTGTATGCCAGCCGTTTGAGCAGTGGCATCCTCTGATACTCGGCCACCGTCACGGTCCAGACATCGCCGACGCCGCGCCGGTCCAGGTCGCCGGCGGTAGCGTGATGGATCGCGTGATCGTGCCGCCACTGGTAAAAGGGTGTGAAAGTGACCAGTCCGCTTAAGATCCCCACGATGGTGTTGGCGCGTGACGACTTGAAGAAAGACCCATGGCCGCAGTCATGGAAAATGATGAAGATGCGGACCATGAAACCGCCCGCCAGCACTGCCAGTGCGAGGGTGAGCACATACGACACGGCCAAGCTGCGATACATCAGGTACCAGAGGACAAAGTAAGGCACAAACGAGTTGATAATCTGCCAGGTGCTGCGCCGCCAATCCGGGTTCTGGTAGCGGGCGGTTATCTGCCGCCACCATAAGGCACGTGGTCCGCGCGCGGCTGGTCGGACCTCCCTGGCGATCCCTGCTGTTGAAGTAGTCACTACCGGCATTCTTCCTCGTTTCTTCCAAGGTCTTTTCTGGAGTGCTGGCTCAGAGCACGGCTGCCTGCCCTCGGCGGGAAGACTGGAAGACCCATCAGAGCAAGAGGGGAACAGGTAACTGACAGCTATTATAGCGCATCAGAGACAATTAATCAAGATAGCAGTGCGCTAACTTTCAAAAGCCAACAGGAGGCAGCCATGGAGCTTCACGATCAGGTGATCTTGGTGACTGGCGCGACCGGCAGGCAGGGAGGCGCGGTCGCCAGGCACTTGCTGGCGGATGGCTGGCCGGTGCGGGCCTTAGTGCGCGATCCCGGCAAGCCCACGGCGGAAGCGTTGGTGCAGCAGGGTGTCGAGTTGGTCCGAGGCGACCTGGACGATCCGGATTCGCTCGAGCAGGCGCTGACGGGCGTGTATGGCGTCTACAGCGTGCAGAACTTCTGGCTGCCTGGGGTCGGGGCGGAGGGCGAGCGCCGGCAAGGCGAAGCCCTGGCGGATGCGGCCGGGCAAGCCGAAGTCAAGCACCTCGTCTACTCGTCGGTCGGGGGAGCCGAACGCAACACCGGCCTGGCTCACTTCGAAAGCAAATGGCAGATCGAGCGCTACATCCGGGCGCTGGGGCTGCCGGCGACTGTGCTGCGGCCCGCTTACTTCATGGAGAATTTCCTCTGGCAGCGCAAGTCGATCCTCGAACAGGGCATCCTGGCCCAGCCAGCCCTGCGGCGCGACGTGGCCCTGCAGATGATCGCCGTCGACGACATCGGCGCGTTCGCGGCCCTGGCATTTGCGAAGCCCGAGCAATTCGTGGGCAAGGCCCTGGAGATTGCCGGAGACGAGATGACGCTGCCCGACGCGGCCGAAGTGATGAGCCGGATCTGCCGTCAACCGGTACGCTACGAGCCGGCCGAGATGCCGCCGGGCGGCGCCAACGCGGAGAACCTCAAGATGCAGGCATGGTTCAACGAGTCGGGCTACCAGGCGTACATCCCGGCCTTGCAGCGACTCTACCCCGGCCTTACCAACCTCGAGACCTGGCTCGAGCGGACCGGCTGGAGCAAGAGTTGACCGATCCTGAGTCTCTCGAGCGGTGCGCTCAGGGGCGGACGATCTGCACTATTTGGTAGCCGTCGATGCGTGGTATGCCGAAACTCACGTAGCCGTCGGTATAAGTCCACTCCAGCGGGCGCCCTTCCGGTACCAGGTTCACGGCGGATGGGCGGAGTTCTGAGCATACGGCCAGGCTGGTGCCGTACAAGGGGAACACATCCTCGACTACGTCAAGGTTCTTGCCCCGGCGTTGCGGCACGTAGTGCAGCAAATGGACGATCAGGTCAGCGCCCTGCGCGCGCACCGTCGCCACCGCCGTGCTGGGTAGGTTGTTGGTCCCAAGGCGTGTCCGGGGCAGCAACCGGCGGATGCAGGCGTCGAGGACCTGCTTATGCACCAGGCGAGCCGAGAGAGCGTATTCCCGGAAGAGCGGCCGCGCGCAGTAGATGATACTACCTTGGGCGTTCTCGACGATCAGCGGGTCGTCGCTGACGCCGGCCATCGGCGTGTACTGGTGAGAGCAGAAGTGCTCCCAGGTGCGATTGAAGTAAGGTTGCCCGGAACGAGCCAGGACACGCGCTCCCGCCAGGCACGCCACCTGGGTGCCCGGCTGTTCACACACCTGGTTCATCGGCTCTGAGGCCAGGCCGGGCGCCGCGCCCAGCTCGGGACCGAGCACCAGGTAGTCAGGGCTGAAGGGCGCCGGCCCGAGGTAGCGCACCCCCATCTCGGCAGCCAGGTGGAAGTCACCCTTGGTCGAATCCAGGCCCGAGGTCCCGGTCAGCAGCAGCCGGCCGCCGCGGGCCAGGTAAGCTCGCACACGTGCGGCGAGATCTTGATCCAGGTGAGCCTCGTCAGCCAGGATGAGCAGAGCGTAGGGCGAAAGGTCGCAAGCGGCGTCGAGGTACTGGAACTGGTACTTGCCCTGCTCGAGGACGTGCAGCGCCCCCCGGTCGCTATCGTTGAACTCGCCTTCGTGCGTGTTCATGCCCCGCGTGGCGAGGAGCACGCCGATCTCGGGCAGGGCGGTCGAGCCATCGCACCACGCCTCGCGTCGGGCCACCTCGGCGTAGACCTCGCCGATCCGTTTGTAGACCGTCGGGTCGAGCCGGCCGCGCGGGTGAAGCTGGTCGCCGATGCTGTTGGCCGCCCCATGAGCCAGGGCCTGGAAGCACTCAAGCGAAAGGGCCGCGCGATTGCGCAGCCCACCGAAGTCACCCCAGGAAGTGTGAAAGCGCCCCGTCATGCTCATCACGTCCTTGCCGAACGTCTGGAAGAAGCGCACGGAGAGCGGGAAGTGGTCGTAACCCCAGAAGCCGCCGGGCAAGGATTCGATCTCGAGATGGCTGACGTCGTCCATTTCCGGGCGATTGCCGAGCGCCGGGTCCCAATCAACACGCAGGCGCGCGTTGTAGAAGACCGTCGCCTCGGCTTTCTTGGCGCGGATGGCAGCCGTGCAACGCGTGATGAAGCGACGCTCGGCGGCCAGGGCGAAAGCCGCCCTCTGAGCCGGATCTGCGGCGTCCACACCCTCGCGCCGCATCTGCTCCAGGCAGGTCTTGCAGATGCAGGGCCCGCTCATGTAGCGCACGATGTCGACAAACCAGCCGTCAACCGGATAACGGTCCATCACCTCTTCAATCTGGGCGATGACGTAATCTCCGTAGGCCGTGTTGAGGCACAGGTTCTTCCAGCCGGGCTCGAGGGGAGTGTTGACGGTACCGGCCAGCCGGCCCTCGGGCGCGATCTGGCGCCACTCGGGGTGTTCGGCCCAGGCCAGCTCGTCCCAAACGAGGGTCGTGTAGACCGGGGCCCGGATGCCGGCGCCGTGCGCGGCGGCAATCATCTCGCCCAGAAGATCGCGCTTGAGCCCTGGATGCGGCACGCCGACACGGGTCGGATAGTAGCTGTAGCCATGATGGCACTTAGCGAAGACGGTAACCGAGTCTACCTGCGCCGCTGCCAGCGTGGCGGCAAACTCGGCCGGGACGAAGTCGGCTCCCACGTCGGGGATGTGCGGGGAGGTGTGGAAGTCAAGATGGACCTGTCGGTAGCGTAATGACATGCTGGAACTCCATTGTTATGTCACGTGGCCATGGGCCGGCCGGGGTGTCGCTTGGTGAGCGACAACGATAGCCTGATGGTAAGGGCAAGAGGCGGGCTTTGTCAATTCCTTCGTTTCGAGAGCCCGGCGCTTGCGTCGATAATAGGTGCACGACCTCGATGTGCGGAACCTTCGCACTGCCCCAGACGTCGTGCTTAACAGGTTGCCCGCCCGTTCGTTCCATCGGAGGAGGAGACGCGCATGGCCCCCCGCAGACCGCTGCTCATCGTTCTTCTGTCGCTCGTCGTGTTCGTCGCGCCGCTGGTCGCCGCCTGCAGCGCGCGGGCGCCGGCCCTCTCGAACACCGGGTCTCTCAACCGGTCGCCGCTCGGTGCGCCCGCCGCCGCACCCGCCGCACCTGCCGCCGCCGCTCCCACCGCGGCGCCGGCCGCAGCGCCGGAAGGGTCCCCTGCCCAGCCAAAGGAGGTCCCCGCGCCTGCCGGCCGGCAGATCGCTTCAGCGGACACGATCTCGGCCGCGGCGGCGGCCGAGATCTCGCCCTACCAGGCGACGCGCAAGATCATCAAAGATGGGCAGATGAATCTGGTGGTGAAGGACACCGACCGAGCCATCGATCAGGTGACGAGCATCGCCGTGGACAGCGGCGGCTACGTCCTTAGCTCGCAGACGTCCACCCAAGACGGCTTCAAGTCGGCGACCATCAAGATGGGGGTGCCGGTTGACCAGTTCGAGAACGTGATGCGCCAGTTGCGCTCGATCGCCTTCCAGGTGACCAACGAAAGCTCTTCCGGGCAGGACGTGAGTGACGAGTATGTCGACCAGCAGTCGCGCCTGACGAACCTCGAGGCCACGGCGGCCCGTGTGCGCGAGTTCCTGAAGCAGGCGACGACCGCCGAAGAAGCGCTGAAGGTCAACGCCCAACTGAGCGAGATCGAGGGCGAGATCGAGCAGGTCAAGGGGCGCATTAACTACCTCAAAGACCGCGCCGCCTACTCGACCCTGCTCGTCAACCTCGAGCCGCTTCGCCCGACGCCGACGGCAACACCGTCGCCGACTCCCGAGGCCTGGCTGCCGAGCCAAACCTTCAACGATGCCAGCGGTGCGCTGGGCACGCTGCTGAAGGCGATCGGCAACCTGGCGATCTGGGTCGTGGTCCTGCTCGGCCCGTTTGCGGCCATGATAGGCGTGCTGGCGTTCATCGTGGTGCGGCTGCGTGCGCGTGCCAGGCAGAACCGGCAGGCGCCGCCCGCGCCGCAGGCGCCGGTGGCATAGGAACGCAACGCTTCCAGCGTCAAAGACGATGGGCCTGAATTGCGGGCTCGAGCAACGCGACCGCGCCGGCTCCACCGCACGCAGAAACGGCACCTCACGGTGCCGTTTCTTTCAGTCCAGTATCTCAAGAAGGGCCGAAGTTCGCTGCGCCCTCATCTTGGTGATCGGGCCCAGCGAACCGGCTCAATCGTTCGGCCACTTGTCGTCGTCGCGAATGCTGCAGTCGTAGTAGGGGGGGTATACCTGACCAAGCCGCCCAGCGCTTTGTGGTCCGCATTACGGTTCTAGCATACTCTTTCGGTTTATGCAACAAGAGGCACAGTGGCACAGTGCGCGGCGGGCGCACGCGGCTCTAAAGAAGCTCGGTCCGCCGTGCTAATATATAAATCGTGCGTTCGATTTATATCGCAAGGACCGGAGCAGATGCCAAAGGTATCCGAAGAGCATCGGGTGGCGCGCCGCCAACAGATCATCGACGCGGCCTATCGCTGCTTCGCGCAAGGGGTTCCACCAGACCACCATGCGAGACATCTATGAAGAGGCGGAGCTGAGCCCGGGCGCTGTCTACCACTACTTTGCCGGCACGCACGACATCGTCGCCGCCAGCTTCGATTTTGACTATGAGCCCAGCCTCGACCTGTTCCGCGCCGCCAAGGAGAGCGACGACCCGCTCGCGGCGCTGGAAGGTATGGTCAACTTCTTCTTCCGTGAGCTGAAGGGGGCCGCGGCGCTGGGAGCGGGCCGCGTCAACGTGCACGGTTGGGGCGAAGCCCTGGTCAATCCGCCCCTGCTCGAGCCAATGCAAAGAGTGTTCGATACCGCCCGTGACAGCACGGCGCAGATCATCCGACGGGCGCAGGCCCTGGGCCAGGTTGACCGCTCGCTCGACCCGCTGGCCCTCGGCCAGGCCATCCCGTCCCAGTACTACGGCCTGGAACTGCAATTGGCCCTCGACCCCGGATTAGACGTCGACAAATATGCGGCAGCGGTCAAAGCGATGCTACGATCGCTCTCAGCCAGCGGTGGCATCCGGCAGGGGGACGAAGAATCGGACTGAGCCGCCGACGGATGAGCAGCCAGCGCGCTATCCTCGGTGGCACGTCCGACGACAGCGTGCGGAGCGAAACGAAAACGAGTGTTCCTACCGTAACGGCGGCTCAATCTCAGCCGACAATTGATCGAGCATCTGTGAAGGGATGTGATTGCCGAGATCTGCCAGCGGCAGGCAAGACGAGCACGAGGAACAGACTGTGGCAGACCAGGTATTCATCAGCACTACCGGCAACGGCCTGGCGCGGGCCAGTCTATCGGGGAGTGGGCAGTTCGAAGTCGAGACCCTGCTTGCGGGACGATCGGTGCGCTGCCTGGCGACGGACCCGCTGAATGGAGGCAGGGTCTACGCCGGCACGCAAGGCAGGGGAGTCCTGCGATCGGATGATAGGGGCCGGACGTGGCGTTCTGCGGGCCTTCACGGTCGGGTGGTCAAGGCGATCGCAGCCAGCCCGATCGAAAGGGACGTTCTTTACGCGGGCACCAAGCCGGCTTGCCTGTTCGTATCCCGCGACGGGGGCGACACTTGGACCGAGCTGGGGACATTCCGCCGCATTCCGGGCAGGTGGCTCTGGCTTTCGCCAGCCGAGACGCCTTTCATCGGCTACGTTCAGGCGATCGCCCTATCCCCGACCGATCCTCAGAAGATCGTGGTGGGCATCGAAGCGGGGGCCACCGTGCTGAGCGCCGACGGCGGGGGAAGCTGGACCGGTCACTTGCGCGGCGGACTGCGGGACTGTCACAGCCTGGCGGCGCACTCAGCCGACGGCGACTGGATCTACGAGGCGGGCGGCACGGGCGGGGGTGCAGCCTTGAGTCGAGATGGAGGCCGCACCTGGACCAGAGCCGGCGAGGGGTTGGACCGCCATTACGGCTGGGCAGTTGCCGCCGATCCGGCCAGGCCCTCGATCTGGTACGTATCAGCCGCGCCGGGTGCCCTCAAGGCGCATGGCGAAGGGGATGCCCGGGCGTTCATCTTCCGCAACGACGGCGGACGATGGCAACGTCTCGCCGGCGGGCTGCCACAGCCTCTCAGCCATATGCCTTACGCTCTCATCACCGAGCCCGACGTACCGGGCTCCATCTATGCAGGGCTGAGCAACGGCGATATCTGGCACAGCCGAGATGAGGGTGAGAACTGGCAGCAACTTCCGGTCAGCCTGGGAGCCGTCCAGCGTGCGCTCGTGATGGTGTGACGACCGGCCAGACCGGGCGACAGGGCCGCGCTCAGGCGCCGGCCTCCGCAGCCTACTTCGCGTGCCTGGACAGGCGCTCCAGATTGCGCAGCCCCGCCTGCATGTCGATGCCGGGGCCGAGGACCGGTTCCCAGAGGTCGCCGACCTCGGCTATGCGGCGGCTGATGTTCGTCATTCGATAATCCATCGGGCTCAAGCCGGGCTCGACTTCCTCCCAGCGCAGCGGGGTCGAGACGGGCGCGCCGGGCCGGGGCCGCAGGCAGTAAGGCGCGGCCATGGTCTGGCCGCGCCGGTTCTGCAAATAGTCGAGGTAGATCTTGCCCTTGCGGGCAGAAGGGCTGCGCGCAAGGCTGGTGGTCTCCGGCAGGCGCTGGTTCACCACGTAGCCGACGATGTTGGCAAACTCGCGCGCTTGCTCAAAGGTGTAACGGGCGCCCAACGGGACGTTGATGTGTAGACCCGTCGCCCCGGAAGTCTTCACGTAGTGAGGGGTCTCCGCCGCCTCCAGCACTTCGTGCACCACCTGGGCCGCGCGCACCACTTCCACAAAGGCGATATCCAGCGGGTCCAGATCGACCACGAGAAAATCAGGGTTGTTCGTGGCCCGCACGCGCGAGTTCCAGGGGTTCATCTCGATACAGCCGAGGTTGGCCATGTAGACCAGGCTCGCTTCATCCTGGCAGAGCAAGTAAGTCTCGGCATCCGGGGCATCGCCGATCTTAACCGTTCGGATCCAGTCCGGCACCTGGCCGGCCACGTTCTTCTGAAAGAAACTCTCACCATGGATACCGTTCGGGAAACGGTGCAGCGACTGCGGCCGATCGACCAGGTAGGGCAGGATCAGTGGGGCAATGCCGCGGTAATAGTTGATCAGGTCGCGCTTGCTGAAGCGCTGCTCGGGCCAGTAGACCTTGTCCAGGTTCTTCAGCTGGAGAACGCGCCCGCCGATCTCCACCTCTTCGACTTTCTCACGCCGGGCCGAGTAGCGGCGGGGCGCCAGTGCCTTGGCAATCGGCATAGGGCGCTCGCGATGGACCGAGCGCGGGTCCACGTCGTCGCGCAGGCCGATGTAGATCGGCTGGCGCATCAGCCCGTCCTGGCTCCACTCGACGAAGCGCACCTCGCACACGACCTTCGGCACGACCCAGGTGACCGGCGCATTGGTGGCCGGCACGCCGGCAAAGGCCGGCGCCGACGTGGCCAGCGGCGCCAGGCGCTCTTTGACGTGGGCCAGCTCGGCCTGGTCGAAACCGCCGCCGGTGTGCCCGATGTAGATCAGCCTATCGCCTTCGTAGACGCCGAGAACGAGCGCGCCCAGCTCCTTGCGCCCGCCGCGCGGCTCGGTAAAGCCGCCGATCACGGCCTCCTGGCGCAAGTGCGTCTTGACCTTGAGCCAGTCGTGCCCGCGTATGCCCGGCCGATATGGGCTGGCGCCGTCCTTGGCGATGATCCCTTCCAAGTCGATGCTGCGCGCGGAGGAAAACAAAGCCTCCCCGTGCTCCTCGATGTAGTCGCTCCAGCGCACGTGGGCCAGCTCATTCGGCAAGACGGCCCTGAGGAGCGCCTTGCGGCGCACGAGCGGCAGCGCTCGTACATCGTAACCCTGCAGGTAGAGGATGTCGAAGACAAAATAGACCAGCGTGCCCTCACCGCTCTCCCGGAAATTCTGCAGAAGCTTGAACTCGGGAATGCCGCGCCGGTCGAGCACCACTACCTCGCCGTCGAGCACTGCGCTGGCGTCCAGGCTTTGCAGGTCGGCCACGATCGCCGGGTAGCGCTCGTTGAAGCTCTTGGCGTTGCGAGAGTAAAGACGGGTGTGGTCCGCGCGCACGTCTGCAATGGCCCGGTAGCCATCCCACTTGAGCTCGAAGAGCCAGCCGGCCCGGTCGAAAGGTTCGTCGGTCAGGGTAGCGAGCATGGGCTTGATGGTAGCCGGCGGGGCAGATTCGACGGCGCCGGTCAGGTCCAGGCGTGAGAGGTCGAGCCCGGACCGGCCGCGAGCCCCGCCGTCGGCGGACGGTCCGGCATCCGCAGCGGCGGCGCTGCCGGTCGCGAGACCCGGCCCTGTCTTTCGCTCTTCCCGGTGCGCCCCTTTGCCGTTGCCGGCGACTCGTTCCGGTCCGGGCTGCCGGGCGGCCGAGGAGCCCTCACCCGTCCGAACTGGCGGAGCCGCCAGTTCGGACCCGGCCGTGGGCGGCGAAACCGCCGGTTCGGCTGCCGGCGGCTCGCCGGCCTGCCGGGCGGAAGAGCCCACCGTTGCGGCGCCCACCGTTGCGGCGCCTGCGGGCGCAGCAACCTCCGCCCCTCCGCGCTGGCTGTGCCACTCCGGTCCACCGCCCGCCGCGATCTCGTTCAAACTGCGACCGGTGAGCACCGAGCGATCCCAGAGGGTCACATCCTGATGGCTGGCAAAAGCATCGCCGGCCTTGATCAGCAGCCAGCCGTTATCACGCCGCTCCTCGTCGGCACGACTCTTGGTCCTGACCAGGGCGAACTCGCCCTTCAGCTTGTCGCCATGCAAGATGAAGCTCAGGTGGCCTTTGGCCAGCCCCTTGCGCAGCACCTTCTCGCTTTCAGCCCGGCCGGCCGCCCCGACGGCGTTGTAAACTCCCTCATCCCAGACCATCACCGTCCCAGCGCCGTAGTTGCCCTGCGGGATGATCCCTTCGAAGCTCCGGTACTCGATCGGATGGTCTTCGACCATCATCGCCAGGCGGCGCACGTCCGGGTTGAGGGATGGGCCTTTGGGGACCGCCCAGCTCTTCAGGACGCCGTCCAGCTCCAGGCGAAAGTCGTAGTGCAGGTGCGAGGCCCGGTGTTTCTGCACGACAAAGCGCAGTTGCGCCTCCGACGTAGCCGAGGCGTCCGGCGGCGGCTCTGGCGTCCGGGCGAAATCGCGCTTTTCACCGTAGGTCTCGAGTGGCATGAGGCTTGGGGGCCGGGCAGCGACGCGCGAACGGTCAGGCGGCCCTGCGCGACTGGGCCTGGTCTAGGCTCTCGCGCAGCCTGGCGAACAGATCGGTCACTTCGGCGGGCACGGGCTGCTCTTCCTCCGGCACCGGCTCCTTACCCTGGGCCTTCTCTTCGATCAGTTGCAGCAACTGCTCGGTATAGGTATCGTGGTACTGGCTTGGGTTGAACGGCTCGGTTAGCTGATCGATCAGTTTTTCGGCCATCTCGAGCTCACGGGCCTGCACATCGCTCGCGCTGGGCAGACTCAACTCCGTCGGCTGGCGCAGCTCGCTCTCAAAACGCATCTGATCGAGCACGATCACATCGCCCTCGGCTTTGAGCACGGCCATGTGCTCCCGCGTTCGCAGCACGAAGCGCGCGATCCCGACCTTGTCGGTCCGGCGCAACGCCTCGCGCAGCAAGGCATAAGCCCGGCCGGCCCCTTTCACCGGTTCCAAAAAGTAGGGCTTCTCCAACAGCTTGTCGTCGAGTTCTTCCTCCTTCACGAAGGCCACGATCTCTATGGTCTGCGTTTTCTTGACGTTGGCGCGCCGGAAGTCTTCGGGGCTGACGATCACGTAGTCACCCTTCTTGTACTGGTAACCCTTGACAATGTCCTCGTAGGCCACCTCTTCGCCCGTGTGGCGGCAAACCTTAGCATACCGGATCGGGCACAGGTCGCCCTTGCGCAGCAGATCGAAGTCCAACCCCGTTGTCTCGCTGGCGTTGTATAGGCGGACAGGGATGTAGATCAAGCCAAAGCTGATCGCTCCAGACCAAATCGAACGCATAGCTTTCCCTCCCATCTCTTCTTTGCAGTCTACCCCGTCGACAAGCACCAAGACTGTAAGCGGGCCTTCAGCGAGAATCTATCATAAAAATAGAATGATATTCCCCCTACAGTCTGCATCTGGCGGGCGGCTTAGAATGACGCGGCTGTCCGGACAGTGAATCTCGTCCCTAAGGTCGATCACGAACCATGACTAATGCTATGGTTGTGGAGCGCTCCTGTGATCTTGAGCGCGGCCAGACCGGAACCGTTATCGAACTCGTACCCTCTTCGGCGCAGAGTCTTGCAGCAAGCCGATGGCAGGTGCTGGAGCAGCAGATAGGCGAAGACTGCATCACGAATTCCTGGGCCTGGATTCGGGCTTGGGTCGGCTGTTTCGGCGATGCGATCCCGCACACTTATGCTTTCGGAATAAAAGAGGGCCGCACGGTGGGCGCGGCCTTGATCACGCAGGCGTCGCTGGAGATCGGTCCTCTGGCCATACCTTCGGTGTTCCTCGGCACGGGCGGCGAAAGCCGCCGTGACCTGACCTACGTGCAATATAACCGGCTGCTGGTGGCACCAGAGAATCGGGACTGCTTCGCCGAAAGCCTGATGAGGCGGCTTGTCGGCCTGCATTGGTCGGTGATGCGCCTGAACGGTTTTGTGCCCGCGGATGCCGACGCGCTCGTACGGGCAGGCGTGAAGGCGGGGCTGCAGTTCCGGGTGGAGAAGGCGCCTTCTCCGACCTTCGACTTTCGCAAGGTCGCCGCGGGCGGCGACGTGCTCTCGACCTTGAGCCGCGCCACCCGCTCCAAAATGCGCCGCAGCATGCGCTTCCTCGGCGAGAAGCTGGGCCCCGTCTCGCTGGAATGGGCTGAAACGCGGGAGCAGGCGTGCGATATCCTCGAAGAGTTGATCGAGCTGCACACACTGCAGTGGAATGGCAAAGGCGAACCCGGTGCGCTGCACACCGAACGCGTGCAGAATTACCACCGGTCGATGATCGAAGCCCTCTTTCCGCAGCACCTGATCGCGTTTCGCGTCCGGCAGGGGCAAACCACCATCGGCTGCTCGCTGAATCTGGTCGAGAACGGCCGCATCACCAACCATCGCAGCGGGGTCCGCTTCTTCCCCGACGACAACCGCCTGAAGCCCGGCTACGTGACCGATCTTCTCTTCATGGAAGAGGCGCGCAAGCGCGGCTACGCAGAATATGATCTGCTGGTGGGTCACGAGTACTACAAGCGCCTGATCACCAACTCCGAGAACGCGCTGGTGTGGGCGACTGCGGGGCGTGGAGTGCGCTCGCGGGTGTTCGCGGCCGCCCGTAAGCTCTACTGGAGCGCCCGAACAGGACCGTTCATCCGCAAGATCGAGCGCAAGGTCCTCGAGCGGGACTGACAACCGCCCCCGTCTCCACCGGGCATGTGATTCGTTTGTGCGCTGTATTACCGCATATTTGTCCTTATTTGGTGTTATAGGACAAGATAGTGGAGCGTGCCCGTCAACCGGCGTCTGCTGGCGGTCCGCGATGAGAGCCCCATCTGCTTCAAACGTGTGTGGTCGATACAAGGAGTGGCAGCGAATGTTTGGACTGAGCGAGTTCTCCCCCATTGAAAGGGCCGGTCTCTACGGCGTCCTCGGGGTCGCGTTTATCGGCCTGTTCTATGCCTTCTACCTGCGACGCCAGACGTTGGCGATCCCGCTGCCAGGCGGGAAAATGCAGGCAGTGTGGGATGGGATCCGCGAGGGTGCCGAGGCCTACCTGGCCTCGCAGTGGCGCATCATCTTGCGCATGCTGGCAGTGCTGGTCGTCCTGCTGTTCTTCAGCGTGTGGGTCGTGCAGCCCTCGGCGGGAGCCAACGAGGTGTTCGGCGCCAATGCCCGAATCGTGGTGGCCTTCGGTCGGGCTATCGCCTTCCTCGGTGGCGCCCTGTTTTCGGCGCTCGTCGGGCGCATGGGCATGCGCATGGCCATCCAGGCCAGCATTCGCGTCTCCTCACTCGCCTCGCGCAACCTGCCGAACGACGCCTTTCGCACGGCCTACCGGGCGGGAACGATCACGGGCATGTTGACCGACGGGTTGGGCCTGTTGGGCGGTACCCTGATCTTCATGTTCTTCGGCAAGGCTGCTCCTGACGCGCTGTTGGGCTTCGGCTTCGGCGGAACGCTGTTGGCACTGATGATGCGCGTGGGCGGAGGCATCTACACCAAGGCAGCCGACGTCGGGGCTGACCTGGTGGGCAAGGTTGAGGCCGGTATCCCGGAGGACGACCCGCGCAATGCGGCAGTGGTGGCGGACCTGGTTGGCGACAACGTCGGCGACTGCGCGGGCATGGCTGCGGACATCTTCGAATCCTACGAGGTAACCATCGTTTCGTCACTGATCCTCGGCCTCGCGCTGTCGGCGCTGACCGGCTCGGTGAAATGGATTGTCTTCCCGCTGCTCGTGCGCGGCATCGGCGTGCTGAGCTCCGTGGTCGGCACGGCCTTCGTGCGCGGGCGGACGGACGAGAACCCGATGCACTCGATCAATCGGGGCTATTACCTCTCGGCCGTTATCGGCGCCCTGCTGACCGGATTGGTGGCGCTGCTATACATGGGCGAATGGCGGGCATTCGCCTCGGTCACCGTCGGCGTCGCTTTGGCGATCGTCATCGACCACCTCACCGGTTACTACACCGACATCGTCTACGCCCCGGTCAAGGGCATCGCCGATCAGGCACGCAGCGGCGCGGCGACCACGATCCTCTCCGGGCTCTCGGTCGGTCTCGAGTCCAGCGTCTGGGCGATCCTGGTGATCGCGATCTCGATCGTCGGCGCGATTCTCATTTACTCGGGCTACCCCGTGACCTACATTCTGTACGGCGTCTCGCTGACGGGCATCGGCATGCTGACGCTAACCGGCAACAACGTGGCGATGGACTCCTTTGGGCCGATCTCGGATAATGCCGGCGGCATTGCCGAGATGTCGCATGCCGACCGGCAGACGCAGGCCATCCTGGCGCGGCTGGATGCGACGGGCAACACAACCAAGGCCATCACCAAGGGCGTCGCCATCGGCAGCGCGGTCATCGCGGCCGTATCGCTGTTCGGTTCGTTCATCACGGACGTCAATGCCGTCAACCCGGGCTTGTTGGCGAACGGCATCCGCATCTCGGAACCGCTGGTGTTCGTGGGCATGCTGATCGGCGGCGCACTGCCATTCTTGTTCAGCGCCCGGCTGATTAACGCCGTGAGCCGGGCGGCCGCAACAATCATCGCCGAGGTGCGGCGGCAGTTCGCTCTGCCGGGCATCATGAACGGCACGGTTCGGCCCGACTACGCCCGTGCGGTGGCCATATGCACCGTCTCGGCGCAGCGCGAGCTGCTGCCGATCGCCTTGCTGGCCGTCGGCACCTCCATCCTGGTCGGACTACTGCTGGGGGCCGAACCGCTGGGTGCCTTCCTGGCCGGACTGATCCTGTCGGGGCAGTTGCTGGCGGTGTTCATGGCTAACGCCGGCGGAGCCTGGGATAACGCCAAGAAATACATCGAGGACGGCAACTACGGTGGCAAGGGCTCGGAGGCTCACAAGGCCGGCGTGGTGGGCGATACCGTCGGGGACCCGTTGAAAGACACGGCCGGCCCGGCGTTGAACCCGCTGCTGAAAGTGATCAACCTGATCTCAGTGATCATCGCGCCGATCATCGTCGCGCCAATCAACCCGGCCATCAGGTACGGGATCGCGGTCCTCCTCCTGGCTTTCCTCGCCTGGTTGGTTTGGCCGCGCAGCCATCCAGTGTCGACAGCCTCGCAGGCCCCGATGGCAGCCATCCCAATTCCGGTGCCCGCAGTGGCCGATCGGGACGGGCCGGCCGAGTAGACGCATCGCGGGGCAGCGCGCAGGACGCGAGAGTGTTCGCGGTTTGCGCGCTGCTGCTTTACCCCATTTTAGCCCCTCGTCGCCGAGCGCCACGCGTCATCCCGGCGATCTTCGTCCTCTGGCCGCCGGTGTGATACACTGCCTGGCACATTGCGGTCCCACCACCCGACCTCTCCGGACTTGAACCGCAGGAGGAAATCGATGTACCAGCTAGATCCGGCGGAATACGCGCGGGCCGAGGGTGTCTTGCAGACCCTGGGCCAACATCTGGCCGTGCGGGCGATCCTCGCGCGGGAGGTGCCTGGGGCGCGCGTGTTCGTGGACGACCGGCTCCGTCCGCAGGTGGCGCTCGCCTGGAGCAAGAACCACCTGTACCTGGCCGGAAACGCCGGCGATGCCACCTTCAACTCAGACGTGCAGGCTCTGTTGGCTGGGGTGATTTGCCCGGAGAGGCGGGCGGCGGGCAGCGAGATGTTCGAGCTCTTCTACGCGCCCTTCTCTCCCGGCTCCCCTTGGGAGGGCGTGATCGAGCAGCTTCTCGGCGCCCGCGCGCCGGCCAGGGACGGACGGCAGTACTATGCGTGCACCACTCGACCGCCCGACGGTTGGCGCGACGCTCTGCCGCCGGGCTTTACGCTCCGACCGGTCGATAGACAACTGCTTCGCGAAGAAGGGCTCGAGAACCTCGGCTACCTTGAAAGCGAGATGTGCTCCGAGCGCGCCACGGTGGAAGATTTTCTGGCCAGGAGTTTCGGATTTTGCCTGGTGCACGCCGGCGAGATCGTGAGCTGGTGCCTGTCGGAGTACAATCTGGGGACGTGTTGTGAGGTTGGCATCGAAACGGTGGCCGCCTACCGCCGGCGAGGACTGGCAACGCTGGCGGCCAGGGCGCTCGTCGAGCATGCGTTGTCGCACGGCTATACTGAGGTCGGTTGGGACTGCTGGGCCGACAACCGGCCGTCCGCCGCCAGCGCGCTGAGGGCGGGCTTCCGCAAGCTCGCCGATTACCCGGTCTATTGGGGCCGCTATGAGGCGGCCGGCGGCTGAGAGCCACTAGGCCGCGAAAGGACTGACGCATGACGGCAAGCAGGAGGCGCGCGGCGGGGCAGTGGCCCTATGCCCGGTACCGCGATTACCAGAAGCAGCTTCAGGGGATGGCAGCGGCCTGGCCGCAGAGCGAAAACCTGAGCGCCGGTGGAAAACGCTCGTACGTCATGGCTGACCCCGGCCACTGGCGCGACAACATCATCCTGCCGGAGGTAGCAGACTACCTCAACGCCGAGCAACGCAGGCACTCGGTACAGGGCGAAGGCTTCGCCCTGCAGAAGTCTGTCCACCACGGGCTGAGCAGCCAGGCGATGCTCTGCAATCTAGTTGGCCCGCTGATCGTGCGTAAGGACCTGGAACCGCTGCACGAAGCGTGCGAAGGGATCGGCATCCGATGGCCGGCGGCCGCCACGGCCAGGTTTGGGGTGAGCGACCGGAGCGTGTTCGACGAGGAAAGCGCGCAACCCACCTCGATCGACCTGGTGGTCAGCGGGCGCGACAACTCCCCAGCTCTGTTCATCGGGGCGAAACTGACCGAGACGACATTCGGCGATTGCCCGGTGTTTGAGAGCGGCGACTGCGAGGGGATGAGCCCGCTGGGCGACTTCAACCTGTGCTTCTTGCACTTCATCAAGCGTAGGTACTGGGTCAAAATGGCCGAACATGGCCTGCTGACCGGCCCCCTGGCCCGCAGTCCCTTCTGCCCGATGGCCAGTTACCACCAGTTCTTCCGCGAGCTGTTGTTCGCCCTCGACAAGGGCGGGTGCTATGTGCTGTTGTACGACGAACGCAACCCGACCTTCGTGCGGGGGGGCAGCGGGTCGGCTGCGAAGGACGAGCGCGGTCTCTGGCCGTTGCTCACCTCGCTTCTACCAAGGGATCTGCAGGGACGGATCCGGCGCGTCAGCATCCAGGCGGTGTTTGCGGCGATCCAGAGATCCAGCCGCCACGAGGACTGGACACAGCAGTTCGCGGCCAAGTACGGGCTGCGGGACGGTTCCCCCTGACGAGCGCCAGACGAGCCGGACGACCCCGCTGCGGCTGCAGCCTCGTTCAGCTATCGGCGGCGACCTGGTCGGCCTGCGGCGCCGGCTGCTCTGCGCGGTAGGATTCCGGGTCGACGCCGGGCACCAGGGCGAGCAGTTCCGAGATACACTGCAGACGGGCGCGGCGCCGATCATCGGCAGCGATGACGTGCCAGGGGGCCTGCTCGGCGTTGGTCAACGACAGAACGGTCTGGCGAACGCTGGCGACGTCGACCGGTTGAGCATCCTCAGGCACGACCGGCTGCCCTGGCTGGTGTTTCTTGGCCTGCCCTGCCACATGCGCCCGAAAGCGCCGCTCCTGCTCTTCATCCTCGGCCGTGAACCAGAACTTGGCCAAGGTGATGCCCGAACGCACCAGCGTCTGCTCGAACTCGGCACAGGCGCGCAGGAACTCCTCGAACTCAGCCTCACTGGTCAGCCCGAGGGCGTGGGCCGTCGCGGGGTAGTGGTACCAACTGCCGTCGAGAATCACTATCTTGCCGGCTACAGGAAAGTGCTCGACAAAACGCTGGAAGTGCCAGCGATTGCGCTCGCGCCTGCGGGGCGGTTCGAGCATCACCACCTTGCAGACACGCTGGTCCAGCCCTTCGGCGACGCGTCGCGCCGTCCCGCGCTTGCCGCCCGGCCCCAACCCCTCGAGGATTACGACCAACCGCAGCTTCTCACCCACCACCCAGGTCTGCAGCTTAAACAGGTCGACCTGAAGGCCGCCGAGTTCCCGGCGGTACTCCCTCCTGCGCATTGGTTCCGTACGCGGCTGGTGCGCGCCCTCATCACCCGATCGGTTGTCGTCTGACTGCGGCGCCAGCCCGTTCGCTTCGATCGGCAAACTGGTGGGGGCACCGTCCGCACCCGCCCGCACGCCTTTGGTCTTTTTCTTTGGCATCTCAGCTATTCTCCTACACGCGGTCGCACGCGCCTCCACTAGCCACCGGCGTCGGCGTCATCATCATCACCCGCCTGGCTGTGATAACAGGCAACCGGCCCATTATAATACCTGCGCGCCTTATTGGTGGCAATTGGGCTTACGGTGCAACGGTGCACAGACAAACGGAGCGCTCATCGGCAGGCCTCGCGCGCGGTCCCAGCGCGCGGCTATCTCGCCGGCCTCAAGTCTCTATTTGAGGCCGGCCGCCAGGAAGCGCAGCACACGCGGCCAGGAGTCGGCGCTGGCGCGGTCGGTGCCGTCAAGGGACGGCCCGTATGCCAGAATGGTTTGAACTCCCAAGGAGCCATCCGGACGTGCCGGGCCGTAGGGCGTGCCGATGAAATGGCCCGAGCCTTCGTACATGATGTGCTGGTCCGGGTAGGGGTGGCCCTGCTCACGCAGGCGCCGCATAGCAATCTCGGCCAGCAAGCGCCGACGGCCACGAGTCGTCGTCCACGGCGGAGATGAGCAAGACGGGGCCCTGCGTCTTCTCGACCGGGATGACTGCATCGCCAAGCCCCGCCAAATCCATGCCGGCCAGAGCAGTATCCAGGGCCGCCCGTGCATCCGCCTCGCCGCGGCGAATGACCCGATAGGCGTTGTTCCAGCGCACCAGCGTGATGCCCGGGACGTAAGGCAGCGGCGCGCCATGGAATGAATAGCGCGAGAAGCCCGAAAAGTCGCCGTTATGTGTACCTTCGCTGACGACGCCGGCAGACACGTAGGCAACCGTCGCCTTGAGCTGAGGGAAGGTGGCGCCCAGAAGGAGTGCCAGTTGGCCACCGGCCGACCAGCCCATCACCCCCAGGCGGTCGCCCGCCACGCCATCCTGCGCTTGCAGCCAGGCGATGGCCTGCTCGAAATACTCGAGCGGGATCAGATTTAGCTCGGCCGGCAGCCCCGGCCGGGCGTAATAGTAGAGGGAAAGGGCCGCGAAGCCGCGCGACGCCAAGACGGCAGCGGTGCTCAGGTGCAGATCGAGGTCGGTGCCCCCGGTCAGAATCAGGGCCGGAAAGGGGCCGGCGCCGGCCGGACGGAAATAGACGCCGACCAGGCCATCCTCGTCCACGTCGCGCCGCGTGACGCCCTCGTCCATGAAAACGCGCGTGATCGTCGTGCTGGCCAGGTTGGCCCCGCCGGCCTGCAGGGTGAAGGTCACCGGGTACGAGTCTAGCAAAGCCGGCGCGTTGAGCCCGCTGACCCCAGGGGAAGGCAGGAAGTTCCAGAACAGTCCCATCGGGTCCACTTGCCGGTAACTACCCGCGACAGGCGCCTGTTGCTCCAGGTCCACGCTGCCGTCGGCCCCGGCCACGAAGCTGGCGTAGGCGCCATAGGTGCCGGCCAGGTCTGCGCGCACAGTCACCGACTGCCCCGGGATCAGGCCGGCCAGGCGGATGGCGACGGGCGAATCGTTGAGCGAGGGGTCCGGAGAGACGGCGATGTAGGGGGCGTCGGGCGTCGGGGACGGGTGCGCGCCGGGTGCGGAAGGGCGTGGCGCGCCGAAGGGAAATGGGTCCCGCTGCGCCGCCGAGAGCGAGGCCGGGCCTGGAAGACAGCCCGCGACGACGAGCACGACGACGAGCGCGTGGAGCGCGAGGCGCGGCAGATGTTTGCGATGGGGCATGGAGCCTATTCTAGCGCGGGACCGCTGGTGAGGCAAATGGCGGCGACGGCCCGGCGGGCGCAAGGGGGGCGGAAGTATGGTCGGCAGGGCGACGAGCAGCTAATGCATGAACATCAGGGCGACGCCGCCCATCGCCATGAGCGTGCCTCCAAAGGCGCGCGGGCTGGTCTTTTCGCGGTACAGGACGTAGACCAGGGGGATGAGCAGAATTGGCGTCAGCGCGTTAAGGGTTGAAGCGATACCAACCGGCGCCAGTTGCACGCCGACCAGCGACAGCCACACGCCGAGGAACGGGCCCATGGTGGCGCCGCCCAGGATAGCCAGGCCGGTACGCCGGTCCTGACGCAGAACGCGCAGGGTGGGCCGCAATTGGCCGCGCAGCGCCGTCCAGCCCCATAGCACGAGCATGGCGACCAGCATGCGGACGACCACGGCGGAGAGTGCCGGAAAGTCGCCCACCAGGCCGCGCTTGGCAGTGACTAAGCCCAAGGCCTGGCCGAGGGCACCGCCCAGGCCGCAGAGTATGCCAAGGAAGTACTGGCGGCGGGTAGTGGCAGGTGCCCCGGCGGTGAGTGAGACGGTCCCCCGGCCCATCGCCGCGGCCGCGGGCTCTGCGCGCTCCATGACGACCCAGGCGACGCCGCCGACCGCCAGGGCGATGGCCAGCAGCTCGGGAAGGGTGAGGGTCTCGCCGAGCAATAACCAGGCGACCACGGTGCCGAAGATGGGCGCGAGGGCCATGAGCAGCATGGCCAGGCGCGTACCGATATAGACGAACGCCTGGAAAAGCAAGCTATCGCCGAAAACCAGCCCCAGGACCGCCGAGAGCCCCAACCAGAACAGACGCTCGGCGCCGACGCCGGCCGGGAAAGGGCGACCGTAGAGCAGGGAGTGCATGGCGGCGACGAGGAGGACCGCTGCCAGCAGGCGCCAGCGGTTGAGCATCACCGAGCCGACGCGGCGCCCGGCAATGGTGAAGAAGATCGACGAGAAAGACCAGCACAAGGCGGTGCCCAGCGCGGCAAGTTCGCCCGCGTAAAGGGGGCTCAAGGAAAGGCTGCCTCCGGGATTTGACTGAGTAACGGTACTATGGTAAAAATACGCCTGTCACAAACGCAATGCCGCGTGCGTGACGAACTGGGGACGTAGTGTAGCGGTTAACATGTCGGCCTGTCAAGCCGAAGACCGCGGGTTCGAATCCCGTCGTCCCCGTCTGTGAATATCGTCAGGCTGTTACGCCTGGCGTTGGCGAAAAGCCACTTCACTGAGCTAACCCCACCGCAATCCGGTGGGGTTTTTGATTGGCCCGGCTTCCGCTTTCGTTCGGGGAGTGATAAAATCAGATCGGCGGCGGGAGACGAGAGCCGCGTCAAGGGAAGTTGCATGCCACCGGGTAGAAGTACGTCGCCGGATCGATCCACCAAAAACCAGGAGACACAACGACTGATCGCGCTGCTGCGACGTTCGGCCCCCGAACCTGCCCAACGCTACCGGGTGCGTTCTATGGGCATCTTCGGCTCCTATGCCCGGCGACAGCAGCGGAAGGGCAGCGATCTCGACGTTCTGGTCGAGTTCAGCGATCCGCCCAGCCTGCTCAAGTTTATCGAGATGGAGAACCACCTCAGTGATCTCCTGGGAGTAAGGGTGGATCTGGTCATGCGCGACGCCCTCAAGCCGGGCATCGGGGAGCATGTCCTGAACGAAGTGATCCCTCTATGAAGGCGCCGCGCACCTCGATCACTCCCTTGTTACAGCCCGAGCCGGCCGCGAAGAGAGGCGATCGCGAGGATCAAAGCTAGGCAGGCCATACAGCGGTCGCCAGCCCAAACCCGACCTGGCGATCATGGCTGATTATCCGAAAAAGCCAATCAACGGCTTCTGTCCGCCTGACACGGGCGGTGCAAGTGCGACCGGTCTATCAGCCAAAGAGCAAGAACTTGTATGGACATTTCGGCAACTCGGTCACGACACACTAGAAAATGTCGCCCTAAGTCAGATCAGTACCCTAGCCGAATCCGCGAACCAGAGCGCCCTAAAAGCGCGATGGGAAGAAGTCAAGAGAGCCGAACAAAAAGGCCTTGAACTACCTTAGCGCACAGCTTGGGCGGAGTCCTACGGACTACCACCGCAAGCGCTGCGCGCTACCGTCGCTCACACTACAAGCGAAGGAATACTTGTTGCGAGCCTGGCAAAGGAGCGTTCGACGTGGCAAACTACGCGCTACTTGAATATCGTCCTGGACGGTTTGCTAAGATGGTGGGCGGCAAGTTCGTGTCGATTGCGACGAAAGGCGAAGTAGAGTGCTACAAGCACCTCCACGAGCACCCCGAAGTAGATCCCGCAATGATAGAGATATCGCTGGCGTTCACTGCGATAGCTGCGATCGTCGCTACTTCGCATGCAGTCTTATTCGGTCGTTTACTAGCTGGCGCAACCTTTGGCCTTGGTTTGTTTGCTTCAGATCTACTATACTGGGCCTACATTTCGCCCAGAATCCCGATCACTGTGACGCGTTTCCTCGAGTCTCGGGTATCGACGTCTCGAACGGGAGCCTTGCTATATTGGCTGATTGTGTATTATCCTAGGCTACTCTACCTCTCCATTGCTAGATCCTCGTCAGTACCTTTTAACGAACAGACCACCGAATTGGGTTACCTGTCGCTTTTGGCTGCTCTAGCAATGGCTAACGGAGCAGCGGTGTGGTTCGTGATTTCAACACTCGTGTCGGGATAGTCTGGTGCACGGTGCTGCCATAGTTCCGATGGCGTTGTAGGAAAATGAGGTCAGGCAAAGCAACATGGAGTACACCAATCCGCGATCGGACTCAAATTTGCCAGGCTTTGGCACAAGCTTATTCCATGCCCGTCGTCCCGTCTGTGAATATCGTCAGGCTGTTAGGTCTGACGTTGGCGAAAAGCCACTTCACCGAGCTAACCCCACCGCAATCCGGTTGGGTTTCTATCTGACGTGAATGCTTTGACCTGTCGTTGACGCGGGTATATACTCGAGCTGGGTAGCGATTGGACGCTCCAGGCGGACGCGATGATTGTGCTAACGATCGAACACGAACAGGAAGACGATGGCCGATGGCTGGCTGACGTACTCGAACTTCCAGGGGTGCTCGCCTACGGCCAGACAAGAGAAGAAGCAACGGCGCGCGTGCAGGCTCTCGCATTGCGGGTGCTCGCAGATCGACTGGAACACCAAGAGGCCGAGGCAGCGTTGCTCAGCGTTTCCTTCGCGACTGCATGAGCGAGTGGAGTGCCACCAAGGCCAGGCGCGTATTGGCTGCTCTGCTATGCAATGGCTGCGGCCCAGACGCACTAATGGCGGGGGATCGAGACAAATCCAAGGGGAATGAGCCCATATCCTTCAGGCACGGTGACTTTCCTGTTTACTGACGTCGAAGGCAGCACCCAACTCGCCCAGGAACACCCTGACGAGATGCCTGCACTACTGGCGCGGCAAAATGAGATCCTGCGTCGAGCGGTCGAAGCGCACAACGGGTATGTCTTTCAGATCGTCGGTGATTCATTGTCGGCGGCGTTCCATAACGCCGGCGATGCGCTGAATGCTGCGCTTGAAGCACAGAGGTGCTTGCAAAATGAGCCCTGGTCGCCGGCGCCCCTCAGAGTGCGCATGGGAATTCACACCGGCGCCGCGGAATTGCAGGTAGATTCGAAAGAATCGGCTTACTCTGGCTACGCCACGTTGGCATTAACCGAACGGATCATGGCAGCCGCACATGGGGGCCAGATTCTTCTCTCACAAGCTGCGCACGACCTGGTGAAAGATAGTCTGCCCGCAAAGGCTGAACTGCGCGACCTGGGCGAACACCGCTTGAAGGATGTGCGCCAACCGGAGCGGCTTCATCAACTGGCGCTACCTGATCTGCTTTCCGACTTTCAACCGCTCAACACCCTTGGCACCTTAAGCCACAACCTGCCCACACAACTTACCACCTTCATTGGGCGAACAGCAGAAATCCGCAGGGTCAGGCAACTGGTCCAGGAACACAACCTGGTCACACTCGTCGGCTCGGGAGGCTGTGGCAAGACGCGCCTCTCACTCCAGGTCGCCGGCGAGATTCAGTCTGATTTCACGGATGGCGTCTGGTTGGCACAACTTGCGCCGCTCAGCGATCCCGCGCTCGTCCCACAAGCCGTCGTCAGTACTTTCAACCTGCGCGCGGACAGTCAACGCACAGACCAGCAAGTCCTGACCGATTACCTGCGCACGAAGAGCATTCTTCTCATCCTTGACAACTGCGAACACCTTATCGAAGCCTGCGCACAATTGAGCGAGTCACTCCTGCGGGCTTGCCCGAGACTGAAGATCCTGGCCAGCAGCCGGCAACCCCTGGGAATCGCGGGCGAGATCCCCTACCGGGTGCCATCGCTCAAGACACCCGATCTCGGGCAGTTACCGCCGTTGGCAGAACTGACCGAGATGGATGCCATTCGCCTGTTCCTCGATCGCGTCGCAGTGGTCAAACCCGATTTCGCTCTCACCAAGGACAATGCTCCCTTTGTCGCCCTGATCTGCTCCCGGCTCGACGGCATTCCCCTGGCCATCGAGCTGGCAGCGGCCCGGATGAGGGTTCTATCGGCCGAACAGATCGCGGCGCGCCTTGATGACCGCTTTCGTCTATTAACTGGTGGCGCGCGCAGCGCGCTCCCGCGCCAGCAGACTCTGCGTGCTATGATCGACTGGAGTTACGGCCTCCTCTCTGAGCCGGAAAAGATCCTCTTTCGCCGGCTGGCGGTCTTTGTCGGCGGCTGGACCTTGGCAGCCGCCGAATCTGTTTGTGGCGAAGAGGAAACCGGCTATGAAGTCTTGGATCTAGTGACACAGTTGGTCGACAAGTCGCTGGTGAGTGCGAAAGAACTGGCCGGCGAGATGCGCTACACCCAGCTGGAGACGATCCGGCAGTACTCCCGTGAGAGACTATTCGAGACCGACGAAGTTGAGATGATGCGTGATCGCCATCTCGCGTTCCATGTTGAGTTCTCGGAAGATGCCGAAAGACAAATGAAAGGGCCGGCGCGCAGGTTGTGGGCACAGCGTTTGGAAGCGGAGCGGGATAATCTGCGTGCTGCGGTGGAATGGGGGCTGGCCAAGAATTCCGAAAGCGCGCTTCAGATTGCGGCGAACCTGGCGATCGGTATCGCTTCGGGTGGGTTTTCCGCTGAAGGGTTTCGCTGGCTGCGCGATGGCCTGCAGACAATGGATGCAACTGCGTCCTCCATCAGACCGTCTCTGCGCGCAAAAGCGTTGAGCGGGCTCGCATTTTTCTATCTGTCCCTGGGAGATAATCTCAACGCGAAACGTTTCGCGCAAGAGTCGATTGATATCTATCGCCAGATTGGGGACAGAAGCGGGCTGGCCTCCGCGTTACTCGTCTATAGCCAGCCGCTGGAGTTCCTGGGCGAACTCGTTCAGGCGGAAGCAGCACTGCAAGAAGCCCTTGCTCTTGCCCGTTCCGACAAGCTCGCCTTCATCGGCGCTTGGGCGCTCGATAACCTGGCACGTGTGACCGTGCAACTTCATGGCGACCTGGACATGGGAATGCACTACGCCGATGAAGCCATTCGCGTTTCGAAGGAGGTGGGCATTGAATTCACGGCCGCAAACTCCTATCAAATGCAGGGCTTTGTGGCCGCGAAAAGCAAACAGTACGACCAGGCCCGTTCGCTCCTGGAAAAAGCCCTGCTGGCATATCAGGAAATTGGTGCGCACTTCAACGTCATCCTTGTCAAGAGCGACCTGGCGCATCTCGAACGGCAGTTTGGTCACTATCGACGTGCGCTAGAACGTTACCGCGAAACCATCGTCGCGTTTCGTGATGTGGGGCAGGTGGGCGCGGTGGCGCACCAACTGGAGTGTTTTGGCTTCATAGCGCGCGCACAGAACCAAAGCGCGCGCGCCCTGGAATTGCTGGCTGCCGCGCACGCCCTGCGCGAGAGAGCTGTCACTCCCATGACACCCAGCGAGCAAGTCGATTTCGACGAACAATTGCGGGTATTGCGCGCCGGAACGAGCGCGGCGGCCTTTGATGCTGCCTGGTCAAGAGGGACCGCACTCTCGATGGACGACGCCATTACTCTGGCCCTGCAAGCGACAAACTCCTGACCCCAATTCCTTCTGGATTCGGTTCCAGCTCCGCAGTCAGAATCGGCCCAAGCGCGCTCCGTGAAGCAGGTGATGTCAGGTCACTCCTATTTCAGAATTGCGCCCTCTGATCAGCCAAGGAAAAACTCCTTGAGCGCCGGGACCAGCTCCTGGTCCGCCGCTCCGTGGTCCTGACCTTCCAGGGTGCGGCGCTGGGCGTTGGGCAGCACGCGGGCGATCTCATCCGCGCCGTGCCGCATCCACGCATGGCCCTCCTCGCGGCCGAGGAACACCGTTCCGTCCATGACGAGAGTCGGGACGCTGACGGAAGCATACTTCCGCAATGGCAAGGGGCTGCCACTCTGCCCATCTCCGAGTATAGTCATGTCATATACGAGCGTCTGCGCCATCTCCTCCAGCCCCGGCCACATGGGCGAGTTGCGGAACTGGGCAATCATCTCGGCAGGAAGGCCGACGTGTCGCTGGAACATTTCGACCGCTTCGCCACGGCGGCCGGCCGCCACCAATCCTTGGAGGTGCACCGCGAAATCCTGCGGGGCGGGAGGACGGCTGTCGTCGATGATGAACGGCGGCTCGTACAGGGCCAATTTCCTGATCTTGTCCGGTAGCAGGCGCGCAGCCTCCAGGGCCAGGACTGCACCCGACGAATGGCCAAAGACGAACGCCGAGCCACCGCCTTCGTCGATCAAAGCTTCGATATCTTCGACCTCGCGCTCGACCGCGTAAGGTAGAACATCCCCGCTGTCGCCGCGGCCCCGCCGGTCGTAAGCGAAGACCGTGAAGTCGTGCGCAAGAGCTGCGGCCACCGATGCTGCGTCCGACCGGGTGGCGCTTGCGCCGCTTACGAGAATGAGCGCAGGCCCCTGGCCCAAGCAGTCGAAGGCGATAGTCGTCCCGTCTTTCGAACGCGTCTCCTTCATGTGTGCTCTCCCTTCGCGACGAATCAGTGAGCGCAGCGCCTACTCGATCTTCACAAGCACCACATCCATCGCCTGGACCCACTTCCCACTTTCGTCCAATCGCTCGTGGCGGCAGGTCTGCGTCTTGCCGTTGTCGGTGAATACGGCTGTCGCGCGATGCGTCTCTCCGGCCCAGGTCCAGGTATCGCCCTCGACGGTCAACTCGTCCGCATTGACGTTCCCATGGCTGTCGAACGAGAGCGACCGGTATGACTTGGTCGTCGGGTTATAGCTGATGATCTCCGTGCCGCCCACGTCCACGTTTCCGATGCGGCCGTAGGCGGTGTGCAGGATGAAGAAACGGCCCGGCATCCATTCATAGACGTCGCTCGTCAGTATCTTGACCGAAGGGGCCTCGGCAGTCGCGATCGTGTGACCCTCATTGATCCACTTGCCGATAAACACATCCAGCCGGCTGTGTTCGGGACCCGGCGTGGCCGGGTGCCCTACACGGCCCACTGCCACACCTGTCGCCTCTGTGATGCTCTGCGTCATGTTGTCTTTCCTTGGGCCATGCATGTGCACTAGATCATTGTCGACTACAGGACCGGCGCCGAGGAGCTGGGCCGGCGCCGCAAGCAACGGTTCTACAAGCCGACGTACTGCTGGCTCGAGGGCCGCGCGCCCGGCGAACGCCTGTGCTTCGCTCTGCCACAGGTTAACCACGACACGGCGGCCCTGGCCGGCCTCCACGGAAAGACTGCCGATGTAGCCGGGCTGCGAGGCATGGAGCCGCTGGAATTCCTCTAACTGTCCAGACGCGCCGGATAGCTTAGCCGCGTCATACCGTAACTCTCTCACCACGGCGTACATGAACGCACCTCCATCATCAGCACAGAGCGCACGCCTGGCGCTGTCGCGGGAATCGGAACCGCGGTTTCATCCTGCAGCGCAGCGCCCCCGATCTATGCACGTAGCCCGGCTTCCTTCAGGAAGCTCAGAACCTCACGGTTGAACTCAGCCGGCTTTTCCATATTCGGCACATGGGCGGCGCCGGCGATGATCACCTTCTTCGTTCCAGGAATGCCTTTTTCCATCATATCGGCTGCCCGCAGCAATTCCGGGTGGTCCAGAGCGCCGGCAACTATCAGCGTCGGGACACGGACCTGGTTCAGCCGTGTCACCGCCGGTGGATCGAGGGAGTCAGCTGGCTGCATATTGAGGCTGAATGTCCCGTGTTCGACGGGAATCCAGTTCATTTCTGCAGCGTGCTGGCGCACCTTAGGATCAACTTGCTCCGGCTGACGGAAAGGACCGTCTACCCACAGGCGCAGCTGCAGCTCAGAGACCCGTTCGAGGTCGCCCTGCTGCATGGCAGCGATCATGGCGAGCAGATTGGGCGGGGGCTCTCCCTGCATCTCGAAGCCGCTGGGATCCGCTGATACCAGCACGAGTCCCTCTACCCTCTCCGGATGCTCGAGGGCAAAATCGAGGACGATGGTGCCCCCCATCGAGCATCCCACCAGCACTGCACGCTGGATCCCAAGCCGATCGAGCAGGCCCTCCAGGTCCCTGCGGCGCGAGACCGGCCCCTCCGCCCGGTCAGACTTGCCAAAATCGCGCATATCGAATCGAATGACCTGAAAGAACCGGCTGAACTCTTCCCACTGGCGATCCCACATGCCGCTGTCCACAAACCCGGCATGGCACAAAACCAGAGTTTTGCCGCTCCCGGCCACTTCATAATAAAGTTTCCCATCCCCAACAGTGACTGTTCCTTGATTCGTGTTCTTCATCTGGTTTGTTCGGGCTCCTCATGTGTGGTTCCCGAAGGGCGGCCGGAAATCGAGAACTCTCGGCGGGGCCTCTTCGGCGCGATGACGACGCACATTTCTCTTCTCTAGTGGGTCATTTGGCACACTTATTGCCTTTGTTCACGCTCGGGCAATGGCAATAATCTAGGCAAATGACCCATCAGGCCAAATCGGACCTGGATGAGTTGCATCACGGCTTGCCGCTTTTCCTTCCGTTCGGCAAGTGCATCAGTTCGCCGAGGACGACGCCGAAAGCCGCCCCGATGCCCAGTCCAAGCCCGAGGTTGTTAATCAGCAGTCCGAGTATCAGGCCCAGGCTGATTCCCACGGCCACCCCTGCACCTGTGTCCATGCCGCCCTTGCTCTGACGCTGATTCGATCCCATGTATCTGCCTCCTTCTGGATGTTCGAATTCTGGCATGACTATAGCATACGGCTCTGCCAGATACTACGCCTATCTGGCCAGAAGAGGAATGGTCAGGTGACCAGTATAGTAGAGCACCGTGTAGTTTGACGTCGCCTCATCCCGACCGATGAGCCAGGTCGCAGCGGGCGGACTGATCGATTGGTCACCCATGCGCATCGCGCGGTCAGGCTTTGGCGGGCGCGTAGTAGAGCAAAACGTTGCCGTTACGGAAGGTCCTGGCATTCAGCAACTGCAGAGTTAGTCTATGATCGACGTCCTTGAAGTACGGCTGCCCCTTGCCGAGAACGACGGGGTTGATAATCACGCGGTATTCGTCGATCAGGGTGGCGCGCGTGAAGGCTGCAGCCAAGTCAGCGCTGCCGAATATCAGAAGATCCTTGCCGGGCTGTTCTTTCAGCCGCCTGGCTTCCTCCAGCGCATCGCCCTTGACCAGCCGGGCATTGTTCCAGTCCACGTCTTCCAGGGTCTTCGAGAAGACAATCTTGGGTATGGCGTTCATTTTCCCGGCGACGGCCGGGTCGTCTGCCATCCCTTGTGGCGTGGGCCAGTAGCTTGCCATCATCTGATACGTGATGCGACCAAAGATCAGGCCGCCGGCTGTGCTTAGCTGTTCGATGGCAAAGTCGTTGAACTCCTCGTCTACGTTGTGCCAGTCGATCTCGCCGTCAGGACCGGCAAAGAAGCCGTCCAGGGTCATTAGGTTGAACAGGACCAGCTTGCTCATGTCAATACCTCTGCGTTCTGGTTTCTGCCAGATAGTCAAATCTTTCTTGCAGTATGCGCTAGCCTTCCTAACCAAGGTGCTGTGCATTCAAGCGCGGTTGAGAACCGTCTAGATCGGCAATGCCGTAGATGTCAGCCAGATCGCTGACGTCCATGAGTTTCCCTGTAAAACGCATGACATCAGGGTCGCTCGCTAACGCGGCGATGCCTCGGGCAGCATAGTATGGTGTCTCGGTCTGTCCTTCGAGTTCATCCATGGTGTGGTGAGTCAACATTAACTCGGTTCGCATCCAGCCTGGAGCAACTGCAATGACCGGAATGCCCTTATCTCTGAGGTGGTAAGCTAGGACATAGACCAAACGATTTTTAGCAGCCTTGCTGGCCTCATAAGGTAGCCACATTGGCGGTTCGGCGGTATGCCAGGTAGTGGTGATAATGAGACCTTTTTGGATGGGACCCATCAGATACTTGAGCACCAACAGGCTGGTAATGTAATCCGAGTACGGCCCCGCCAAGAGCATGTGTTTGAACTGCTCCAGCGGCTCCTCCCAGACCTCCTCGCCTGACTGCGACTCGTCATGTGCGTCGTGCCCGCCCCACGCATTGTTCACGAGGATATCTAGCTTGCCGTATTGTTTTCCGATGTAGTCTACAAGCACCTTTACCGCTGGAGGATCGGTGTGATCGCACTTGACAGCCTCAGCCCTGCCTCCGGCTTCGTGGACAGCATCGACAGTGGCATCAATCGTCGTGGCAGGTAGCGCGCTCTGGGTACTGTGGCCACTTGTACTCCGACCCGTAACGATGACATGCGCACCCGCTTGAGCAAGTTCTAGAGCAACGGCTTTGCCCAGACCTCTAGAGGCGCCCGTCACCAGCGCGATTTTCCCGGATAGTTTCTGTACCTTCTCGCTCACGATTAGTCTTCTCATGGTGGATCTCCGCAATACCTGCCACCTACTTTGCCGGCTCGTAGGTCGCAATCAGCACGCCGGTGGTCGTCGGCTTGACGTCGACCAGGCGGAGCCTGGCGTGAGTCGTGCCGTCGGCAAAAAGCCAGCGCCCCTTGCCCAGGGTCAGCGGGTAGATCGAGAGCACATACCGGTCGATCAGGTCGTGCTGCATGAGCGTCTGGACCAGCTCGCCGCTGCCCAGCACCGCGATGTTCCCGTCCAGCTGAGCCTTGAGCGCGCCGACCGCTTCCGCCACGTCGCCCTTGAGCAGCCGCGAATTCATCCACGGCAGCGGCTCCCGCAGCGTCCGCGAGGCAACGTATTTCAGGCTGCTGTTGAGCTTTTCTGTCTTTGGTGTCCTGTCCAAGCAAGGAATCTCAGTTTGAAAAGCGCATGGCCGGCTCTAGACCTTTGTGCCCTGCGGCGGGGCCGGGATGGTGCGCATGGCACCCAGCCATTGCACCCATTGATGGCGATGATGCAGACCCTCGCTCATCAGGAAGGCGACGACGCCTGCGCCTGCGCCGGCCCACAAGGCCATGTCCAACGCAGCTAGCAGCAGCCCGACAAAACTGCCGATCAGCACGCTATTGATGACGGCGATCATCGCGGCCATCGTATTGTAGTGTTCAGTAGTCATGATAGCGATCAAGTCCGGCGAAAGCGCCGTGAGCACGGGGGCGCTGTTCGGGTGCTCCATCGTCATCCTCTCCTCTCTTCTCCTCTCCTCTCAGCGCTTCGTCTACGGCAGGCCCGCGCCGGGCACAGTCACCTCTACGATTTCGATCCGGCCGTGGGCCGTCAGATTCCGGAAATCCAGACTTTCGGTCGACGTGATGAAGAGCGTACGGCGCTCACGGCCGCCCAATGGTCCGCCGGCGTCCAGCCCAACGCCGAGGGCATGTCAGGTAGATCGAACATAGTCTGTACAGCGCCCTGGAGATCCACGTTCACCACCCGGTGCAGCACGAAATCGCAGCACCATAGCTTCCCCTCGTGCCACCGCGGGCCCTCAGGGAACCTCAAGCTGTCCACGAGCACCCTGGTCTTCGCCTCCATCGTACCACTCCTTTTCTACTGCCATAACCGCAGCGGGATTGCCAAGATACATACGATCCTAACGCTAGTCGGGCAAAGGATGCCGGCGCGTCAGATCGGGTTCATGACTTTGCGACGCGGTAACAGAGATGTGTCACGGCCGGCGTCGCGATCACCCGCAGTCGCTCCAGCTTGATCGGCTTGTCGCTAATGTTGGCGAATAGGGGCCGGCCCGCGGTCAAGAGAACGTTGGCGACGTAGATCTCCATCTCGTCGACCAGGCCGGCCCTCAAGTACTGCTGGCTTACGCCCGCGCCGATCAGAGCGACATTCTTATCGCCGGCGGCTGCCTGTCCCTGCTTCAAGGCGCTTGCCATCCCGTCCGTGACGAAGATGAAGGTGGTCGGCCCTCGATGCAACGCCTCGTGCGGGCGATGCGTGAGCACGAAAACCTGCGCCGGTCCGAAGGGCGGGTTGTCAGCCCAGTCACCCTCCGCAATGTCGAAGGTTCTTCGCATAAGCCCCGTTCACGCCCGCGTTGTCGAGGATATGCAGCGTTTCAGCTAGTACGCGCGCTGGCAGACTTTCTTCGCGCACTTGCTCGACGTTTATGCGCGGCCGCACGAATCGACCACGAATGGCAGAGAACGAAAGAACAGCGTTCGAACTGACCAGCGATCCAAGTGCATATGGATCCAAATCGTTCACCCTTTCGGCTATGCTAGGAAAAACTCCTTCAGTGCAGTCGCGAGGACGTCGTCGGCGGGGCCGTGATCCTGACCTTCCAGGGTGCGCCGCTGTGCATTGGGCAGGATGCGGGCGATCTCGTCCGCCCCATGGCGCATCCAGGCGTGGCCCTCCTCGCTCCCGAGAAACAGCGTGCCATCCGTGACGAGCGTCTGGACCTGAACGCCGGACCACTTCCTCAACGGCAAGGGGCTGCCGCTCTGCGTGTCTCCCAGGATGGTCATGTCGTAGGGCAGGGTATGAGCCACGGCGAGCAGCCCAGGATACCAGGGCCCTTGCTTCATCCCGGCGATCATCTCCTCAGGGAGCCCGATGTTCCTGTTCTAGAGGTCGGCTGCCTCCTCCCTGCGCCCCGCCGCCAGCAAGCCGCTCAGCCGCGGCAGGAAATCCGGGGGCGTGGACGGACGGCTGTCGTCGACGATGAACGGCGCCTCATAGAGGGCCAGCTTCCTGATCTTGCCGGGCAGCCGGCGCGCCGCCTCGAGGGCGAGCACCGAGCCGGACGAGTGGCCAAAGACGAACGCCGAGCCGCCCGCCTGGTCGATCACGGCCTCGAGGTCGTCGACCTCGCGCTCGACCGCGAAGGGCAGCGTATCCCCGCTGTCGCCGCGGCCCCGCCGGTCGTAGGCGAAGACCGTGAAGTCCGGAGCCAGGGCGGCGGCTAGCCCTGTGATGGCCAGGCGAGTGGCGCTCGCCGGGGCCACCAGGATGAGCGCGGGCCCCTGGCCTGAGCAGTCGAACGCGATAGTCGTCCCGTCTTTTGAACGCGTCTCCTTCATGTGTGCTCTCCCTTCACGACGAATCTGTGCGCTCAGCGCCTACTAGATCTTCCCAAGCGCCAGATCCATCGCGTGCACCCACTTCCCACTTTCGTCCAATCGCTCGTCGCGGCAGGTCTGCGTCTTGCCGTCATCAGTGAATACCGCCGTGGCGCGATGCGTCTCTCCGGCCCACGTCCAGGTATCTCCCTCGGCCGTCAGCTCATCCTCATTCATGTTTCCCTGGCTGTCTGTCCTTGTTACTGCCTGAAAAAGTCCACTAGCACCGGAGCAAGGACTTCGAGGTTCACATCGTGCGACTGGCCCTCCAGGGTACGCTGCTGCGCATGGGCGATCGCTCCGGCCAGCGTGGCTGCCGTGACTGCCATGAATGGCGTCACGGTGCCGTTCATAACCAGAGTAGGTGAAGTGACCTGCGCGGCTCGCTGCACCGGTATCGATCGGTCGTCCCCCATGTCGGCCGCATCATAAGCCAGGGTGGGCGCTACGGCTTCAAACGTGGGCCACATCGGTGACTGGCGCATGCCCTCGACCATCTCGGCCGGCGTGCTCACGAGGCGCATGAACAACACGACCGCATCCCCGCGCCGACCGGCAGCCAGCGCGTCTGCCAGGTTCCGGCGGTATTCCTTCCACTCGGCCCGGGAAGCGGGGTCGGAATTATAAGGCGGCTCCCACATCGCCAGTTTCGTGATCTTGGAACCGAGCCTGGCTGCCGCTTGCATCGCCAGGCAGCCCCCGGAAGAACTGCCGAACAGCGATGCCGACCCACCCGCGGCCTGGACGAGCGCGTCGATGTCTTCGATCTCGCGGTCGACGATATGGTCTGTCGCGTCTCGTGCCGAACCGTTGCTCTCGCCGCGCGCGCGGCGGTCGTAGAGGTATACCTTAAAGTCAGGAGACAGCAGTTCGGACAGGCGCGGCATTGGGCCGAAGCCCCGATAGCAGAGCGCACCGTCGACCAGGATCACCGGCCGGCCTGCGCCTTTCGTCTCGTAAGCGATCTCCGTGCCGTCTTTTGAAATCACCTTGCTCACAATCCACCTCGCTTCCCAGAGTGTGGGGCGCTCCTCATCGCTGGCCAGTCGAAGCGACCGCGTTGCATTGCACTGGGGTTTGTTCCTCCCCGGTCTTCCACCACGCCATCCAGCGTTACGAACTCGCTTACTACCATTCTTCTCGTGGCCGGTCTCTTCGATCACTCACGTTCTACTTTGCCGGCTCGTAGGTCGCAATCAGCACGCCGGTGGTCGTCGGCTTGACGTCGACCAGGCGGAGCCTGGCGTGAGTCGTGCCGTCGGCAAAAAGCCGGCGCCCCTTGCCCAGGGTCAGCGGGTAGATCGAGAGCACATACCGGTCGATCAGGTCGTGCTGCATGAGCGTCTGGACCAGCTCGCCGCTGCCCAGCACCGCGATGTTCCCGTCCAGCTGAGCCTTGAGCGCGCCGACCGCTTCCGCCACGTCGCCCTTGAGCAGCCGCGAATTCATCCACGGCAGCGGCTCCCGCAGCGTCCGCGAGGCAACGTATTTCAGGCTGCTGTTGAGCTTTTCGGTGTACGGGTTGTCGCCCCGCTTGGGCCAGACACTGTAGAAGTCCTCATAGGTCCTCCGCCCCAGCAGCAGCGCCCCGCCGGTGCCGGCCATGTTCTCCGCAGCCACGCGGCCCGACACCTCATCCTGGTAAGGGACCGCCCAGCCGCCATACTCGAAACCCTCGCGGCGATCTTCATCCGGCCGGGCCGGCGCCTGCATGACGCCATCAAGCGTCACGCCCTCGAACAAGATGAGTTTGCCCATGCGAACCTCCATTCTCCTCATTCAACCGATTGCCTCGCCGCTTCGTGGCCGGCGACCGGGATTCCCGCGAACAGGTCGAGATTCATGGCATCAATCTCTACTGTCTGTCATGCTCATAGTGCTGATACACGACACCCGTTGGCAGCGCCTGTGATTCGATGAGCTTCAGCTTGATGCGTTTGCCCTCTGGAAATAACCGCTTGCCGCTGCCCAGCACAAGCGGATAGACGTGCAACATGTATTCATCCACCAGGTCGCTTTCCACCAGCGTGTGTATCAGCACGCTGCTGCCGTCCATGAGGATGTTCTTGCCGGGTTGATTCTTCAGCTTGCGCACTTCCTCGACGACATTGCCGCTGATGAGCGTCGAGTTTCGCCAGCCCGCCGCCGATTGCAGCGTGGTGGAGACAACCACCTTACGCACGCCGTTCATCACATCGCCGAATAGATCGCCGGCCGGCATCGGGTCGAACGCGCCGCCATGAATCTGCCAGGTCTTCCGTCCCAGCAACAGCATATCGGCCTGCGCCATGGCCTGAAAGAAGTGTTTGCCAATATCGTCATGCCAGTACGGCCCCGTCCAGCCACCGTAGACAAAGCCGCCATCAGTATCTTCGTCTGCGCCACCCGGTGCCTGTATCACGCCATCCAGCGTGATAAACTCCGCAACGATGATCTTTCTCATATTCTCCGGTAGCATTACGGCCTCCTTCCATCTCAAGATCAAAAGGATCCTCGCTCACGGTGCGGGCCATACCGGAGACCTCCAGTAGGAAGGAATACATACTGTCGATCTGAAAAGGGCGATTGCATAGATGGGAAGTAAGTAAACGCGGCATTGAGCGGCATGCAGGTAGAGCAGCCTTTCCACGCTCACGATTACGATTACTGGCAATGGGCGTGAGTAAACTAGCATTATCGCGATTCTTATGCAGACTGGTGTATGGTTGCCGACAATTCCTCTCAGTCGCTCCGATCCCGGGGACGAGGCTTGCGGGCTCGCAGCGCCAGCCTGTAAGCCTCGTCCAGAATGCGAAGTCCGGCGATCCTGCCTTGCGACGCAGCGACGGCAGGGCGCTGCAGTGTCAGCAGAGTTCCGATCAAAGATCTCGTGCCGGCCTGTCATTTTGGAGCTCTCTTGTTCGACGTTAATGTAGAAAGGCCAGCAAACTCTATGATCTAGGGTAACCACTCAGCCTTGGGCTAGTCTGAGTTGTTACCGATATTCGATCAGACATGAGGAGGGTTAAGCATGAACCAGGGTGTGCAAACCATCATCTATCCCGTGAAAGACCTCGCCAAAGCCAAGGCGCAATTCCGGGAACTGCTGGGAGTCGAGCCGTATGCGGACGCGCCGTACTACGTCGGCTTCAAGGTCGGCAACCAGGACATCGGCCTCGATCCGCATGGACACCAGGCGGGCGCGACGGCCTACTACCACGTGAGCGACATCAAGGACAGCCTTCAGAAGCTCCTAGACGCCGGCGCGGCAAGCGTGCAGGAGATCAAGGACGTGGGCGGTGGCAGGCTGATCGCCTCGGTCAAGGACGCCAACGGGAACATCATCGGGCTGCTCGAGGACCCGGCCAAATAGCGGGATAAGAGGAACTCAAAGGCGATGATCGTAACAACTCAGCCTTGCACCAGGCCGAGTTGTTACGATCTACAATACAAGGAGAGCGAAGTAATGAAGTACATGCTGCTGATGTACGCGAACGAGTCCGAAGCGTCGAACTACTCGCCTGAAGAACAGCGTGCCCTCTTTCAAACCTGGCAAGACCTTCTGAGGGATGCCAAAGCGGCCGGGGTATTGCTCACCAGTACCGGGCTTTCTCCCACCGCAAATGCGACGACTGTGCGCGTACGAAATGGCAAGCCCTTGATCACCGATGGACCGTTCGCCGAAACCCACGAGCAGTTGGGCGGATTCTTTTTGCTCGACTGCCAGGACCTGGATGAGGCCATAAGCTGGGCGGCGAAGATCCCCCACGCGAGTTATGGCTCGGTTGAGATCCGTCCTCTCTGGAACGAATTGTAGTGATGGCGGCAGATAAGGTGATGACGGCTCCCGCGCAACTGGGGCTAGCCCAACAGATCGAAAGGACCTTCCGCGAGGAACACGGGCGTGTTCTGGCAGCGCTGATCAGCCAGCTTGGGGACTTCATGCTGGCCGAAGATGCGCTGCAAGATGCGCTGGTCAATGCGCTGGAACTCTGGCCGGCGGACGGTCTGCCGCGCAACCCCGGCGCCTGGCTGTTGACTGTCGCCAGGCGCCGCGGCATCGACCGGCTGCGTCGCGCCGCCACGCTGGAGCGCAAGACACCCATCCTCGAGTCACTGGCCGCCGAGTCGTTTGGCACTAAGGACATAACCGAGATGGACGACTCGATTCCCGATGAACGCTTGAAACTGATGTTCACCTGCTGCCATCCCTCGCTGGCGCTGGAAGCGCAGGTGGCGCTGACGCTGCATACGCTCGGCGGCTTGTCGACGCAGGAGGTCGCACGCGCCTTCCTCGTCTCGGAGCCGACGATGGCGCAGCGGCTGGCGCGCGCGCGGCGGAAGATCCGTGACGCGGGCATTCCCTATCGCGTGCCGCCAGCCGATCTGCTGCCGGAACGTCTGGATGCGCTATTATTAGTTATCTACCTGATCTTCAATGAGGGTTACGTCGCCACGACCGGCGACACACTGACCCGGCAGGAGCTGTCTGCGGAAGCCATCCGCCTGGGCCGCCTGCTGGTGGCGCTGCTGCCGCCCGCTGCCGAGGCGCGCGGCCTGCTGGCGCTGATGTTGCTCCACGATGCGCGCCGCGAGGCGCGGCTCGATGCGGCGGGCGAGCTCGTCCTGCTCGAGGAGCAGGATCGTACCCGCTGGGATCAGGCGAAGATCGGCGAGGGGATCGCGCTGCTGGATCAGGCGCTCACGCTCCACGATCCGGGACCTTTCCAGGTTCAGGCGGCAATCAGCGCGCTGCACGCTGCAGCGCCCTCGGCGGTGGCGACCGATTGGCCGCAGATCGCCGCGCTCTACGAAACGCTGGTGGTAATGACTCCGTCGGTGGTGGTAGAAGTCAACCGAGCAGTGGCGGTGGCTATGGCAGCGGGCGCAGAAGCAGGGTTGCAGATACTGCTGCCCCTTGCCAGCGAGGCCGAGGGCTATTATCCTTACCATGCGGCGCGGGCTGATCTGCTGCGCCGGGCCGGCCAGCCCGGCCGGGCGGCCGCTGCCTACGAGCGAGCGCTGTCCCTGTGCGGCAACAGCGCAGAGCGTGCTTACCTCCAACGGCGGCTCGACGAGATGCTAAGTCTAGACGTGAATCCATCAGATCGATGACCAACAAATTGTGGCAGGCTTTCCGCCTGCTCTACTGCCGTGCAAGAAAGCTGCCACGCTCTAGGCCGCCTGATCCGCGTTCTCCCACCAGGCCAGCGTGCCGATGGCACCGAGGATGGACGTAAAGAGCACCAGCAGGAAGCTGGGCGCGGCCAGTTGCGCGCCGGCGGGCCCGGCCATGCCGCTGTAGAGGGCGGGCACGGCCCAAGGGAAATAGGCGCCCCAGCCGAGGGCCGCGCTGATCTGGGCCAGGAACACCATGAGCAGCGCGCAACCCAGCCCAGGCAAATAGCCGCGGCCCATGCTGGCAGCCAGCGCGATGGGGGTCACCAGGCCGAGGGTGAGGAGGGCGGTGACGGCCAGGTTGGCGATCGCCTGGGTCACGGCCGCGGGCGACCAGCCCGGCAGGCCGATCGCAGAGCCGACGGCGATGCCGACCAGGCAGGCGGCGGCAGCCAGGGCCAGCCCCCACGCCAGCAGCACCAGCAGCTTGGCCGCTACCAGCGCGGAGCGCGGCGTGGGCAGCGCCAGCAAGTCTTTGAGGGTGTGGTCGGCATACTCGCGGCCGAAAACCCAACTCGTGCCGAGGGCGTACACCACCGTGCCGCCGATGGCGGTGCCCTGCGAGAGCATGCCAAAGAAGGCGGGCCAGTCTGCCACGCCCGCGGCAAGCTGGGCCTTGGCCGAGATCAGGCCCATGTTGCGCGCGGCGGCCGGGTCCTTGAGAATGATCATGAACAGCCCTCCGACCAACGGTAGCAGCATGTAGCCCAACCCGGCGAACCACAGGGCCCTGCCGCGGCGCGCCTTGAGGATCTCAGTCGCCAGCGCGGCACCAAAGCCTGTCACGCGGCCTCCTGTCGGGCCCGCACGAGGCTCAGGAAGTGGGTTTCGAGGTCTTCCTGCACAGTGGTGAGCGAAGTCAGGCCGCAGCCGGCCCGCACCAACAACTCCGCGATGCGCTCGGGATGCTGCACGGCCTCGGCCGCTGACAGAGAGAGACGGCCATCCTCTTCTTCGGCCACCGCGTATCCGGCGCGCTCCAGCAGCCCGCGGGCGGGTCCCCGCTCCAGCGCGTCCACGATCAGCCGCTGCCGCAGACGACGCTCCAGGGCCTGGCTGTCGAGCTCTTCGAGCAAGCGCCCCTGGTGGATGATGCCGATGCGGGTGGCCAGGCGGGCCACTTCGGGCAGAATGTGGCTGGATACCAGCACCGTCACCCCCTCCACCGCAGCCAGGCTGCGCAGGAGCTCGCGGATCTCCACCACGCCCGCCGGGTCCAGGCCATTAGCGGGCTCGTCCAACAGCAACAGGTCGGGCCTGTGCAGCAGCGCCTTGGCCAACCCCAGCCGCTGCGCGTTGCCCGTCGACAGTGTCCCGGCCCGCCGGCCCGCGTAGCGGCCCAGACCCAGTTGCTCCATCGTCCGATCGACCGCACGGCCATCGGCCAGGTGCCGCAAACGGCGCATCACGTCGAGGTTCTCACGCACTGTCAGCTCGGGATAGGCAGACGGCCTTTCCACCAGGTAACCCACGCGCGCCCAAAGCGCGTGGGCCGCCGCGGACACGGGTTGCTCGAAGAGGCGCGCCTCCCCGGCGGTCGGCCGGATCATGCCGAGCAACATGCGGATGGTGGTGGTCTTGCCCGCGCCGTTGAGGCCCAGGAAGCCGTAGATCTCGGCCCGACGCACCTGGATAGACAGGTTGTCCACCGCGACCACGTCTCCGAACCGCCTGGTCAGGCCGTGGGTCGAGAGGATGCCATTCATAGAATAGTGGGAGTATATAGCTGGCGACCAGAGAATGGCAATCTGACTACCTGTGGTTTCCGCAAACGGCCCAACTGCTTGTTCGAAGGTCAGATTTGCCGGTTGTGTTGCCCGCGACGGCCTGGGCAGGATCTTCCCAGGCCGTCGCGCGTTTCCCGAGACCCCGGCTCCCGTCCGCTTTGCTCCGCGTCTCGGACAGAGTCCTCCGTTTGACGTTTACGCCTTTTCCGGGTCCAGCCGTGGCACGATCGGCTGCGCCGGGTTGCGGAATCTTGTCGCCCGCGGAGCGAATGCAGACGAGTTGAACCCCTTAGCGATCAGCCACACCCCAATGGAGATCTCCCACAGGCCGCCTGGGATCGTGTGGATCGAACTCAGATTGAACCCCATGACTTCCGCCACAGACCCGACCAGAATGACCGTGTAGCCAACCAGTCCCCAGGCGGCCAGAGGCCGCGGCACCAACCTTGCCTTATAGAACATGTAGCAAAGCATCAAACCGGCTATCCCAAGAAAGGTCATGGCGATATTGTAGGCATTCAGGTTCGCCTGCATGGCCAGGGTGCTCAGGGCTTGAAGGTAGGAAGTGCCGGCGGCCGCTGCTTTCAGGTACTCGCGGCCCAGCGGGATCTGGAGCAGGAGGAAGACGGCCCCGACGGCGAGAAAGACGGCGTCGACGATCCTGAATGCGAGGTAGCCGAAGGCTATGCGCTCGCTGCGTTGCCGCAGGATCGGAAGCATCAGGACCCCGTGAGCGGCGTCGCCGGCAACGGTCAGCAACAAGAGCAGCGCGCCGAATGCCAGCAGCATGCTCTTTGCCGGAACAACGGATAGGTAATCTGGCGCTGTGAGAATGGATTGGACGAGCATGGTTCCCGTAATGCCCAGAACCATCCCCGCGACGAACAGCGCCCCCACGACTCGCGCGGTCGTTCTGTAGGTGTTCGTTTCGGCCTTCACGTTTGCAGTCATCAGTTTCTCCCTGGTTCGGCGACTTGACGATCATATCCACACCGGAAGCGGCTCATACGCTGGCTCCTGCCACTGTGGCGGCAGCACTCTGTGGGGAGCGTACCCGGCGTGGGCAGCATGACCCCTCTGACGAGCAGGTAGACAACCATCCAGACGTCGGCGAAAGTGTCCGGGATGGCGGCCACGGAAGTGAGTGGCGTCCGGTGGGCTCAAGGAGGGCTGACGGCCCACCCTGAGCCCCATGTTTGCCTGTCTATTCTGCGCTCAACACCCCACTCGTTTCGGTCTTCGCAAGCAGGGATGCGGTTGCAGACGGATTGAACCCTTTCACGACGAGCCAGACACCCAGCGAAAACTCCCACAGCGCGATCGGGAATGCGCCGACCCCCAACACCCCGGTGAGCGTCCCGCTGGAGCCCTGCCCGCCGATGCCGAACATGGCTCCGAATATGGCCGCGAGGAGCAGGGGCGCTCCGACGAGTCCCAGCACGGGCAGAGCCCGCGGCACCAGGCGCGACCTGTACAGCAGGGAGCCCAGCAGCAGGGCGTTCACGACCGGCATGAGGTTTTGTCCGAGGAAGAACCAGTCATGCAGGGTAACCAGCGCCCGGCCGGTGACCAACGCCCCGGCTCCGACTCCGGCCTGCCGCAAAGTCACGAGCGCCAGGAGGCTGACGACCCCCCCGAAGATGGCGGCCGCTTCCAGGGTCCGCGCGCCGACGAAGCCCAGCGCGACCGCTTGGTTCTGCCTCTTGACCATGGGGTACAGCGCGACGGCGGTGCCGATGCCGGCGAGGGCCACGATGATCTCCAGGACGGCGCCGATGAGCACGGGAGTGTCCGGGCCGGGGCCGACGATGTAGTTCGGATTGTGCACCGGAACGTAGAGAAAGAGGGTCGGGATCGAGACAAAGGTCAGCAGGTAGAGCAGACCCGCCGCTAGCGCGATCTTTCTTGATGAAGCCATTCGTGTGGCAGCCGGTCGACCGGTGTTCATGCGACTGTCGCCTGGTAAGGTTGCGGCGTGCTGGATCGAACTGATGCGTTCGCTGGTAGACATAGTTTTTCTCCTTGCCGAGTAGCTCTCGGCTCAACTCGTGTTTGGCGCCTCACGCCCTGGCCTGGCCGGGCCCGACGCGCCCTACCGACACTAAGGGTACTCCCAGATCACGGACTTTCCTGAGCAAGCCGTGCAAGGCGGCCTGATCGACCACCGGACCAGATAACAGCGTGTCGCCGTTCTCTTCCCGTGTCAGGGTCAGGCCCCCAAACCAGGTGGCCCACCGGTCATCCAGGTGCCCCTGGATGCGAATCTCGTAAAGGCCAGGCTCGCCATGATCCTCTGTTGATGGGTGTGTTTCATCCATTCTACGCCTCGACCCTGTGCTCCGTGGGCCCGCAGGGTGCGTTTGTCTACTTAGCAGGGTTGATACTTGCGACGAGTACTGCTCCCGTGTCGATCAGCGTGATGAGCCCGGCGTCTGCGGCTGACTCTATGGGTTGGACCGATGTCAGCATCTGCCCGTTTGCCGTTTTGGCCAAGGGCAGGGTTCCCAGCCCCTCAACTGTCGCCATTGTAGGCACGCAGCCGCCGCTGGCGATGCCCTCAGCACTGCACAGGGCGAAGTAGCCGTGCAGCTTCACGCTGTAGGTGCCGTGGTTCTGTGGTGGCACGTCTCGGACGACGTGGTCGTGCAGGAAGGGCAGCGTGCCCTGGGGCGTGCCGGTCTGTGGCGCCACCACGTAGAAGTTGTCCTCTTTGTCGATGGGCGTCCCACCCGTGAACCCTTGGCTTGCAAACGTCATCGTATACTGGGCCCCGCTCGCCCAGACTTCCTCGTAGCAAGCTGCATGGATGGATCCAGGGCCGGTCACGTCAACGCAATTCCTCAGCCCCGCGGCATGGACAGGGAGGGCGGCGGGCGAGACCAGCGCCAGCGCGGCCACGGCGAGGGTGGCGATGAGGCCGCGGGTAGTCTTCCGAAAATGGGCTGTCATTCCTGTTTTCTCCTTACTTATGGCTGGATCTCAACGACGCTGGATTCGCCGTTTTCTATGACCATAATATATAGATAAGGATGGGGAGAAGGCATCACCACATGTGGTGATTGATGTGGTGATTTGTCAGGCGGAAGCTGTGAGGGAGAGAAGAAGCCCCGGGACGCGGTTCGACGGACCTCCAGGGGCAGGGCTGGAGTTTGTGGGTGCGTTATAACAAAGCGAGTTCGCCGGCCCGGCGGACAGCTGCCCGGCGGTCGTTCACCCCAAGCTTGGCGTAAATGTTTTTGGTGTGGCTACGCAGGGTGTTCAGGGACACCATCAGTCCGCCGGCCATCTCCGGGCCATTCAGGTCGCCTCCGAGCAGCCGGAGCACTTGCAGCTCGCGTTCGCTTAGCGGCTCTATGAGAGCCGCTGGCTCAATCAATGCCCGCTTGACCGGCGTTCGGTCCTCAGCCGTAGGCAAGGCGCTCAGTAGTTGGAGCACATAGTCAGGGGCGATCCCGTGTTGCGCGGCCTCTCGTAGCAGTGCCCTCATGGGTAGGCCTTCGTCGACGAAGGTTCGGACGTAGCCTTCCGGCTCAGCCAGCGTCAGGGCGCATTCCAGGGGCGCAAGCGCGGCGGGGATGTCGCCCCGTAGGTGGTGGGCAAGCGCCTGCAGCACCAGGATTTCGATCACGCTTCCCGTCCGGTTCCCTGCTTCCGCTGCTTGCAGGAGGCGCTCCAGGAATGCCATTGCCTCAACGATCGAGCGGTCTGAGCGGTTGCTCTGATACCGAGCCAGGAGCAGCCGGGCCAGCGTAATGTGCTCGAACTCGCGTAGGTAGCTGAGGTCGTCTTCGGCGGTCAGGCCCTGGTCATGCGCCCAGTCGACGGCTTCGCTAAACCTGCCCTGACTGATCCACACCCGGGTCTTCGACGCCGCTACCGGACGCACATAGGGGAACAAGTCGCTCACACAGACGCGCTCTGCCTCGTCCAGAAGGTCGAGAGCGCTATCCGGATCTCCCTGGCTCTGACGTATGCGAGCCATCGCCACGCACCAGCGATACGGGTTTTGCGGCAACCCGGCATGCCTACCCAGTTCCTTGCTTCTATGCAGGTGCTGCGTGGTGGCATCCAGCTCGCCGTGCTCTCGGTGCAGCTCGCTCATCCCCACGTGCATGTCCGCCGCTCCTCGCAAGGCAGGCTCGCCGCGCTCCGTGGCAAGCAACAATCCCCGCTCATAGGTGCTCATAGCCTCGCGCAGACGACCTTGCGCAATCCGTATATCGGCCAGGGCGATTGCGCAGCCGATGGCATCAGAGATGTGCCCGGCCTGCTGTACCCTCGCCATGCAATCGGCGTACGCCCGGTGCGCTGCCTCGAGATCCCCACTCGTCCAATGGGCCAGTCCCAGCAACCCCGCTGCCGCTCCGCGCCCGAGATTGTCTTCCTCGGGTACGAGGTCGAGCGCCCGCCTGGCGTTTCTCATGGTGTTGGCCACATCGCCCTGGGCCACGGCACTTCCGGCACGGTAGATGGCGACCCAACCGGGCAGACGGCGAAGGCCCTCTGCATCGACAACGACCATCCTTTGCCTTTGCTCGGGACGCGTCTCGGCCAATGAGGCCCCGGCCGATGGGGCCTCGGGTCGCTCGCCCATATCTGCCATCGCCTCCAGCCACCGCTCGGCGTCCCGCAGCCGGGCCTCAACGCCCTCGAGCCGGCCGTTAGCCAGTAGCGCTCCGGCATAGTGAACGCTGAGTACAGGCCTGTAGTGCAGCACTTCGTCGGGGAGCGCCTGGAGCCAGCCAAGCATCGTGGCTTCCCGCCTGCTCCGGCGCATGGTCGGTACGGCCCGCTCGACCAGGTCCGCCGCTCGCTCGAAATCCTCAGCGGCCAGCGCGTGGTGGATCGCATCCTCCAACGAACTATTACGCTCGTACCACTCACTCGCGCGCCGATGCAAAGTAGGAACCTGATCGGGATGCTCCGCCAGCAGATGCGCAGACAGAACGTCGGCAAAGAGGTGGTGATAGCGATACCACTGGCGTCTGTCATCCAGCGGCACGACGAAGAAGTTGCCTCGCTCCAGGGCCTCCAGGCGCGCGTCGCTCCCCGCCAGGCCGGTGACGGCATCGCACAGCGGGCCATTTAACCGGTCGAGAATGGCAGTCTGGAGTAAGAAGCTGCGGACAGGCCGGGGCTGCCGCTGTAGGACCTCTGCGACCAGGTAGTCCACGATGTATCGGTGGTCGCCGGCGAACGCCCGAACGAAGCCGGGAAGATCCTCGTGACCCTGCATCGAAAGCGCGGCCAGTTGCAGGCCGGCAATCCAGCCTTCCGTACGGTCTTCCAGCGCGGCGATATCCTCTGCTGCGAGGGTCAGGCCCATCACCTGCTCGAGAAATTCAGCGGCTTCGGCGGGCGTAAAACGCAAGTCGGCGGCGCGCAGTTCGGTCAACTGGCCCCGCGCGCGTAAGCGGGCCAGCGGGAGTTGCGGATCCTCGCGGGTCGTAACGACCAGGTGCATGTTCGGTGGCAGGTGCTCGATGAAGAACGTGAGGGCAGCGTCGATCGCCGTGGCGTCAACAGCGTGGTAGTCGTCCAAGACGAGGACTATGTCGTCCGGGATGGAGGTGATTTCGTTGAGCAGAGCCGTCAGAATAGCTTCGATTTCCGCCGGCCGCGGCTGCTCAGCGTGAAGGACACGCAGCACCCCTCCTCCGAGGTCCGGCGCAACGGTACGCATGGCCGCGACGAGGTAGGTCAGAAAGCGTGCCGTATCGCTATCCCTCTCCTCCAGCCACAGCCAGGCGACGCGCCGGCTGCACCCCGCGGCCCATTCGCTGACCAACGTGGTCTTGCCGAAGCCGGCGGGGGCAGAGATCAGGGACAGTTTGCGGCCAAAACCCTGGCCCTGGCCTAGTCCCTCGTTCAGCCGTTCGATCAGGCGGAGGCGGCTGACGGCGTTCTTCCGCAGCGGAGGGATATACAGTTTCGCAGCCAAGATTGGCGTCACTTTCCGTCTCCTCCAACCACTTCCCAGATCGTCTCGTCCATGTCCCATCGTTGCTCGGTATTGGGGATGATCTACTTCTTTGCCGGCTGGCGAAGCTGCTCAACCATCTGCACGATCGCCCCGACCGCCGCCTGTGGCTGGTCGAACTGGATATTGTGGTCGCTCTTCTCTGCAAACAACTGTTGGCTGTTGGAGGACAATTGGAGCAGCCCGCCCTGCAGCGCCTGCCAGCCTGCCCCCTGATCGAGGCTCGCCGTAAGAACGATCAGCGGCAAGTCGCCGAAAGACTTCACGGCGCTCGCCTGGTCCATGCTTGCCGGCATCCCGTGGCCTTCATCCGCCCAGGCTTGCGCAGCGTGCGGAGTCACCGAGAATGCTGCATAAGCTTGCTTGGCCTCCGGAGCTACCGCACCCGTCGGCTTGGCGAACATACGCACAAAACCGAAGCGTGCCAGCAGAGTTGTAATCTCTGGCGCGCCGGCCTGCGAGGCATTCCTGGAGCTCGCATCGGTGGCCGGTACTCTGGACTGTCCTGGGCTCATCGATTCGATCAGCACAACTCCGGCCACATTCGTCGGGTATTCATGAGCAAACACGCGCACCGGCAAGCCGCCCATTGAGTGACCTACCAGCACGTACGGACCCGGAACGCCGGCACGATCCAGCAATGTATGGAGTTCTTTGGCGAATTGCTCGGCATCCCGCGGCAGAGGACCGGGCTCGCTATAGCCCATGCCGGCGCGATCGTAGGAGCAGACGCGCGTTGTCGCAGCCACTGCCGGCTGTACCCGGCTCCACCCGAGCGACCAGTCACCCCATCCGGCATCGATGACGACCGTAGGGCTGCCGGTGCCCGTGCAGTTGATGTGCAAACGGTAACCGCCCACGTCGACCATTTGACCCGCAGGCGGATAGGCTCGCACGTCGGAGGCTTCGGCCAGAACCTCGTAAGCGGTCCCCACCAGTACCAGCCCCAGAACCAGAACCATCACTCCGCCCAGCCAGAGGAGACACCCTCGGCCGCGACGTTTGGGAGTCGGAAGTGTGCTATCGGACATAAAGTGAACTCCTTCGGTAGCCTGATGCTACACGGAGAGCGAGTGTCGGTTATCCAGCCTGATTCGGGGCAGTGTCGAACGAGAAGCCGGCTCGCTCGAGCAGTTCATGCAATTCGGCCTCAAAAAGTACCTCGGGATCTCCGATCAGCGGCTGGATGTGCCCACGGAGTTCAAGCGAGACTAGACCGCGGATCCGCGACCAGATTATCACCGCCACATGCAGTGCCTGTGTCGGCACGCCATAGCCCCGGCTTGTCTTCCAGGCATCGAGCTGCGCCTGAAGATCGCTCGGTGGCCGGACATAGATGGGAGCCGGCTTCAGCTGGCCGGCAGCCAGCGCGTTGGCTGCGATCTCCACTATGAGATCCACGCTGCGCTGAATCGCAGGCACAATCGCCTCCGCCGGCGCGCTGTAGTCCGGCAGCGGAGAGCTGATAGTCAGGGCAAAATCCGGTGCGTGGGCCAGCGCCCAGGCACGATAGGCTCGAGCCAGGGCCAGCGCCTGCGCAGTGAAATCGCAGGCAGCACATGCGGCAACGGCGCGGCGCAAAGCAAGACCCAAGGAGTTGTAAGCGGCTTCGATCAGGGCTGTCAGCAGGTCGTCGCGGCTCTTGAAGTAGCGGTAGAGGGCGGGTGTCGTCATGCCCATCTGGCGTGCGACCGCATGCAGTGATAACGCTGAATTGCCATCCGCCGCGATCTGCTGACGGGCAGTCTTCAAGATTTCGTCTCGGGTCGCCTGGCGCAAGCGCTGCCGGCGTGTAAGGATGATTGTCATATCGAATATCGCTATCTGGCAACACAATCGGAAACAATATTCACTTTCGTGAACACCGTTAACTATATCATGCCTGCGAGGCAATGTCAAGGGGTTAAGGCGGTTCAGGCGGACAGGTTGCCCACAACTTGTGCACACCTTTCACGAAAATGGCATCGACCGCGACCTGCTACGCGCAGTCGCTGGTCGTGATGGAGCGCTTCGGCTACCCGGACTTCCTCACCGCCTCGGCCGGGCAACTGATCGACCATCAGTATGCCGACCGGCCAGCGCTGCGGCCAATCTTCGACGCGATCGTCGAGGCGACCGTGGGGTTCGGCGAGGTCGTCGTCCAGGCGCGCAAGACGTATGTCTCACTGGTCACGCGGCGCATGACATTTGCGCGGGTGCAGCCGACGACAAAGACGCGCGTCGACCTGGGTCTCAGGCTCGAGGGCCGAGAGCCCGGCGGTCGCCTGCACCCGTCGAGGATTCACGAGACCACGAAGCTGCAGATCAGCCTTGCTTCGGCGGACCAGGTAGACACGGAAGTGCTGGGTTGGCTGCGGCGAGCGTATGACGAGAACGCAGGCGCCTGAGTGACGTAACCACGGCCCTTTGCCGGCGCTCGCGGCGCGTGCTCGGGCCGGGCGTTCATGTTCTGGCGAGATTCAACTGCCAGGAAACGCCGAACCTGTCCGCAACCCAGCCGAACTTTTCGCTGAACGGATACCTGTCGAGCGGCATCATGACCGACCCGCCTTGTGAGAGCCTGTCGAAAAGGGTGTCGATCTCGTCTTCCGACTCACATTGTACGAATATCGACACGGCCGGGGTGAACGTGAATTCGTGGGCCAGGCCGCCGTCCGAGGCCATGTACTCCTGCCCGGCGAGCGTAAACGCCGCGTGCTTGACGGTTCCTTCAGCGCCGCCTTCGTTCGGGCCATAGCGCTCGACGTGCGTGACCTCTGAGTTCTTGAAGAGAGATAGGTAGAACTCGATCGCTTCGGCGGCCCTTCCGTGCTGGTCCCCCACAAACATCAAGAAAGTTGTCGTTTTTTGCACGTGCTCACTCCTCACTGGACGAAGACTAAACGCGCCTCGCTCCTCGTTCTTTCTTGTGCCTCAGCAGTCTCTGAGACAGTCCGCATGGCCATTCCTTCGGCTGGCCCTGGTACAAAAATGCTTCCGCGCAAGCCTCGCGCGAACGAGCGAGGCTGTCTGTCTGCTACCTTTCATCTGCCGGCACTTCGCCGGCTTGTGGACCTCGCTCGCTGCCTTTGCCCCCCGACCAGTAGAGCCTGGCTGGCGCGCTTGGTCACCTGGCCGGTCGGAGCACTGCCATCCTGGTCAGGGTAGGTACTCCACGGGTGGCCGGTGCGTCGCCGGCGCGCCGGCGCGATACTCAGGGAGGCGACCGGCCAATGCGGCGAGGGTCTCGAGCGTGCCCGCATGGGTGGAGACGAACGACAACTGGAGGCCGCCGAGTAAGGGGGGCGAGACCGGCGAAAGGATAAACCATGAGCACGAAGACAGTCACAGCATTCGTTGGCAGTGCCAAGAAGGGCCGCACGTACCGGGCAGTTGCCCAGTTCCTGGGCAATTTACAGTCACTCGGCGATATCGAGTACGAAATCGTGCGCCTGACCGACTATCGACTGGGGGTCTGCCGGGGCTGTAGAGTGTGCCTCGACAAGGGCGAAGAGCTCTGCCCACTGAAGGACGACCGGGACGTGCTCATCGAGAAAATGATGTCGTCCGACGGAGTGGTCTTTGCAACCCCAAACTACTCGTTCCAGGTGTCGGGCATTACGAAGGTATTCCTCGACAGATTGGGATTCGCCTTTCACCGCCCGCGCTTTTTCGGCAAGACCTTCACCAGCATCGTCACCCAGGGCGTGTACGGTGGCAACAAGATCCTCGGCTACCTGGACTTTGTGGGAAATGGCCTGGGGTTCAACACTGTGAAGGGCAGCTGCGTGAACACGCGCGAACCGATGACGGAGAAGCAGCAGGAGAAGATAGATGCGGTTCTGGCAGCGCACGCCAGGCGGTACTACGCTCGGCTGCAAAAGCCGGCCTATCCAGTGCCCCCGTTGATCAACCTGATGTTCTTCAAGTGGGGTCGAACGGCAATGAGGCTAGAGCTCGACGACAGCGCCCTCGACTACAGATACTACGCGGCCAACGGCTGGTTCGAGTCTGACTATTACTATCCCGCTCACCTCGGTCCGCTGAAGCAGGGAGCGGGCAAGCTCGTGGACGCGCTGTTCACGCATCGGCCGAAGTTCAGGTGAGAGTGTCGAATGGAATCGCCGCGTGGGCGCCACTGCTGATGTTGTCGTTTCAGCAGTGGCGTTCTGCGATAGAGCCGAAACCAGATGCGTTATCGAGAGCGCGCTCCGTTACGTTCTCCCCTCTTCTCCAACCAATGTGGTGGCGGTTGGCAGGGCTTCCAGACGTTCGACCGGGATGGGCTTGCCAGAGACTTCGCTGACGCCGTAGGTCCCCTCGGCAATCCGCCCGAGCGCATTGTCGATCTCTCTCAATTGGTCCTGATCGCGCTCGATTTCGGACTCGATCTCTTCGTTGGTGTAGACCTCAGTGGCGTCGTCAACCTGATCGCCTTCCGGGTCGCTGGCCTCTTGCGGCGATGCGAGCTGCTGCCTCAGGTCACCCAGGTGCGCGCTCACTCTTTGCCGATCGTTTTCCAGCCGGGCTTTAAACCGGTCGATCTCTGCTGGGTTCAACATCTATCACCGTTCCCATAGTACGAAATAGACTACGCGGCTTGTACGCGCGAGAAAATATGACCAACCCGTTGCCGGCCTCCGAACATCCACCTCACGCCGGGGCGCGGGGAGAGAACCTGCGACTCGCAGTGCGTGACCGGGGCACGGGCAGTACCAGGGCCAAGCCGGCACAGGTATCTCAGACGCCAACGGGAAGACACAGGTAGGCGCTGCCTCGGGCGTCCAGATACACTCGATCCGGCGTTCTCGTCACTCGCAGCACGACGTTCTCGCACTTTGGACAGCGTAGAACTATCCCGGGCCCGGGCACGAACGCAAGCAGGGCGCCCACCTGGCTTTCACACCCGCAGTGAGCGCACTCGGCCATGCTGACCGTCATCTCGACGGTGAAGATTTCCCGCAGAGCGCCTGCCACGGCGTTGCCGTCCAGCATCAGTGCTCGATTGACGTCAAGCGAATCGTCCACTGTTCCTCCCCGTCAAACACCGCCACCGGTTGGCCCAAACCGCTCCGTCAGGATGCAGTCGGGCGCGATGCCCAGCGCAACCAGCGCGTTGGCTACCCCTTCGACCAGGAGCGTCGGGCCACAGACGTACGCCCTCAGCCCCGCCGCGGCCGGCCCGATCACTTCTCTGAGCATCTCCTTATCAATACGCCGGCTGTAGCCTTGCCAACCCACAGGCTGTGATCGAGTGTAGGTCAAGGCGACCCTCAGGCCATCGCCTCGAGCAGCGAGCCGGCTCAACTCTTCGGCAAAGATAACCTCTTCCGGCGAGCGCGCACTGTAGAGCAGGCGCGCCGGCGTGCCCGAACCGACCGCCCGGCGATGGCGCAGGATGGCCATCAGTGGCACCACCCCCGATCCGCCGGCGACCAGGAGCAGCGGGCCGCCCATGCCAACGTCCCAAACGAAATAGCCGCCAATGGGGCCACGCACTTCCAGCCGGTCGCCGGCAACCAGGACGTCGCACAGATACGGCGAGACTTCCCCATCCGGCAGCCGCTCGACAGTCAAGTCGATCTCGCCCGCACGTTCTGGCTCTGACGCGACGGAGTAACTGCGCTGCACCTGATAGCCATCAGGCGCCGTCAGCCGCACGTCGTAGTGCTGGCCCGCCCGGTGGGGCGTCCACTGCGGGAGGGTCAGGGTCAGCGTTTTGGCGTGCGGGGTTTCTTCTTTGACCGACTTGACGGCAGCCAACTGCCACCTCAGAATATCGTTCATCTCGAACTCCACCTGCAGAGGCGACGGCGCACTCCCGATCAATCGCCCTGGTATCGCTCTTCCTTCCAGGGATCGCCGTGATTGTTGTAGCCCAAGGATTCCCAGAAGCCCGCCCGATCCCGCTCCATCAGGCGCAGGCCGCGCACCCACTTGGCGCTCTTCCAGAAGTACAGATGGGGCACCACCAGCCGGGCCGGCCCCCCATGTTCGGGTGGCAGAGGCTCCCCCTCATAGCGGAGTGCAACGAACGCCCGCCCGTTCGTCACCTCGGCCAGCGGCAGGTTGGCGGTATAGCCTCCATCGCTGAAAGCCGTGACGTATGCGGCCTTGGGGTCCACTTCCACGTGTTCGAGCAAGGTGTCGACGTCGATGCCCTCCCAGTGCGTGTCGAGCTTGCTCCACTTGGTGACGCAGTGGATATCCGCCAGGTAGCTGCGCGTTGGCAGCTTCAGAAACTGCTCCCAGGACCACCTGACAGGCTCGCGCACCAGCCCTTCGACCCTGAACGTCCACTCGGCGAGGGGCGTGCGGGGCGTCGGTCCGGCCGAGAGCACCGGGAAGCCATCGACGAGGTATTGGCCGGGAGGAATGCGCTCCGCCGACTCGGGCTGCCGCCGCCGGCCGAAAAAACCACGCGAGACGAAAGTGTCTGCCATCTCAACCCCCTACGCAATGTGCCGCCACCCTCAGCTCTCGCCGGATGTGAAGGCCGCTGACGCAGCCGAGCCGGCACGCATTCTCGGATTGACCGGTTCAATGCAGATCATGAAAGACCCGGGGTAACGCGGTTGGAAGTAGGGCCTATTACTATGTGGTTTCCTGCGCAAGCGGCGATTCTCTTTGGCCAAGGACTCTGTTAGCATCCAGCGTGAGCGCAGGCAGCACCGAGCTAGTCTCCGGCATCCTTGTCAGCACGCGAGTAATGCAGGAAGACGACACCAGAGTGGAACTGGCGTGTTTCGACGAGCTTCAGGTAGAGCGAACGATCCAGAGCCGGGAACGGTCGCAGGCCACTCCCCAAGAGGACCGGGTTGAGGAACAGTTGATATTCGTCGACCAGGCCGCGTGCGATCAAGCTTCGGGCGAGGGCCACTCCGCCGACCTCCAGATCCTTGCCCGGCTCGGCCTTTAGCTTCGCGACTTGCTCGGCGGCGTCCCCCCTCTCGAGTCTCGCATTCCACTGGACTTGCTCGAGGGTCTTCGAGAACACCACTTTGGGCATCCGCTTCCAGATGCGCGCGAAGTCAGCTATGTAGTCCGGCGCCGACGGGTCGTCGCCGAGCGGGGGCCAGGCGGCAGCCATGAGATCGTACATGCGGCGACCATACAAATAGCCGCCCAGCCTCTCTTGCTGATCGTTGATGTACCTGTGCAGCTCTTCGTCGACGATGACCCAGTCCAGGTCTCCGTCCGGCCGGGCGACGAAGCCGTCAAGGGACATCATTGCGAAGTAGATGACTTTTCTCATGAGCAAACCTCATAATCGTCAAGGATTACTGACATAGGGCCTTCATCGGCATAGGTTATGCTATCGGCAAGCAGCAGAAACCACAGTGAGGAGAGTGACCATGCACACGACTGATCATCAGGCGTTGGGGATCAGCGAGCGATGAAACCGAGTTTCGTGGCGGGATTCGGCCATCGTGCGCGACGTCGAAGCCAGCCGAACGTTCTGGCAAGCCGGCCTGGGGATCGCTCTCGAGCAAGCCGCGCCTGACTATTGGGCCAGTGATCACCTCGACGGGGTCAAGGCCTTCGCCCTGTGGCCGCTCGGCCAGGCCGCCGAATCGTGCTTCGGCGCCGCGACGTGGCCCGAGGGGACCCCAGTGCCGCAGGCATGGCTGGAGCTCGACGTGGAGTCGCGGGAGGCAGTGAGCGCCGCCGTCGCCGAACTTGAGGCTGCCGGATATCGAATGCTGCGCGCGGCCCAGCCGGAGCCGTGGGGGCAAACGACGGCGCGGCTGCTGAGCCCGGAAGGACTCCTAGTCGGGATCACCTACACCCCCTGGATGCACGACGCGGGTGTTCAGGCAGTCGACGACTAGGCCGAGGCAGTGTTGCCCCTCGAAGGGATGGGCCGCGCTGACACAAGAGAGAATCGTCCCACCTGCCAGCAGGCTCCCCCCGCTGCGATGTTGCAGGCAGCGCCAACCACGAATAGAATGTGCCCCGAAAAATGAAGCCGCCGACCGAAGGGCGCCGCGATGCGAGCCATACGGGCTGGTGCCGCGCCCCGGCCCTAACCGCCATTTATAACCGCAGAGGAGGCGCATGAACACCGTCAACGACTTTCCCCGAGCCATCCGCGAGATCGAAAACACCTGGATCCCGCTCGCCGACGGCACCCGCCTGGCAGCTCGCATCTGGTTGCCGATCGACGCCGAGCAAAATCCCGTCCCGGCGATCCTCGAATACTTGCCGTACCGCAAGGACGACGGCACCACGGCGCGCGATGCCATCACCCACCCCTACTTCGCCGGGCACGGCTATGCCGCGATCCGAGTGGACCAGCGTGGCAGCGGCGATGCCGATGACCTCCTGCTGGACGAATACTTGAAGCAAGAACAGGACGACGCGCTGGAGGTCATGGCCTGGATCGCTGCCCAGCCATGGAGCAGCGGGGCGGTCGGCATCATCGGCATCTCGTGGGGCGGGTTCAACGGGCTGCAGATCGCCGCCCGCCGCCCACCCGAGCTGAAGGCCGTCATCAGCATCTGCTCGACCGACGATCGCTACACCGACGATTGCCACTACATGGGCGGATGCGTGCTCGGGTCAGACATGCTCGGCTGGGCATCGGCCATGTTCGCCTACAATGCCTACCCGCCGGATCCCCGTTTTGTGGGCGACCGCTGGCGCGAGATGTGGTTCGAGCGCATGGCACATACCCCACCCTTCGTGGAGGCCTGGTTGAGCCACCAGCGGCGCGACGCGTTCTGGAAGCACGGCTCGGTCGTCGAGGACTACTCGGCCATCACCTGCCCCGTCTACATGGTGGGCGGCTGGGCCGACCCCTACACCAACAGCATCCCGCGCGTCTTGGCGGGCTTGCCCGGCCCGCGCAAGGGCCTGATCGGCCCCTGGGCACATCTCTACCCGCACATCGCCGCGCCCGGTCCGGCCATCGGGTTCCTGCAGGAATGCCTGCGCTGGTGGGACTTCTGGATGAAGGGCGAGGACACAGGCATAATGGACGAGCCGATGCTGCGCGCCTGGATCCTGGAAGATGTCGAGCCGGGCTATCAGCCGCTGTGGCCCGGCCACTGGGTGGCAGAGAAGTGCTGGCCGCCGGCGAATGCCGGCGTGCAGACCTTCTTCCTCGGCGACGGCTTGCTGGGCGAATCGCCCGCGCAGGCCATGACGCTGCAGTGCAGCGGAGCGCAGGTCACCGGCCAGGCCGCGGGCACCTGGTGCCCCCACGGCGCCCCAACCGAGTTCCCGCGCGACCAGCGCCCCGACGATGGCCTGTCGCTGTGCTTCACCTCGGCGCCGCTCGCCGAACCGATGCAGATCCTGGGCTTTCCCGAGCTCACGCTCGAGCTCAGCTCCGACCGGCCGAACGCACTGCTGGCAGCCAGGCTGTGCGACGTCGCCCCCACGGGCGCCTCCACACTGGTCTCGTGGGCGCTGCTCAACCTGACGCATCGCGAGAGCCACGAGTTCCCGACCCCGCTCGAACCCGGCCGGCTCTACACGGTCAGCCTGCGGCTCAACGTGGCCGGGTACCAGTTGGGCATCGGGCACCGCTGGCGGCTGGCGCTCTCGCCCACCTATTGGCCGCACGCCTGGCCTTCGCCCGAACCTGTCACTCTCAGCGTCTATCTGGGCGGAGCCAGTCGCCTGACGCTGCCCCTTCGCCCGGCGTCAGCGCTGGACGCCGAACTGGCGCCGTTCGCCGAGCCCGAGGGCGCGCCGGCAGAACGCGTCAGCGTGCTCCGCACCGGCGCGGGCGAACGCAGCGTGCGCTATGACCTGGCCTCGGGGCACCTGGAGATCGCCGGTCGTCACGGCGGCGGGCGCCGGCGCTACCCGGATGGCCTGGAGATCGAGAGCGGCGGCGGCACCACCTTCAGCATCGACGAGGGCGACCCTCTCTCGGCCGGCGTGCGCTGCGAGCACCTCGCGAAGCTCCGCCGCGGCGACTGGTCCGTCCGCATCGAGACCACCAGCACCATGACGGCCAACGCCGACCAGTTCCTCGTCACCAACCACCTGGAGGCTTTCGAGGGCAACGCGCGTGTCTTCACGAAGACGAGCGATTTCGCCGTGCCGCGCGACCTCGTGTGAGGGCCCCCGCTCCGGGGCTGAGAGAGATGCTTCGCTGAGTTGGCTGGTCAGCCAAGATGTGCTGCCCAACGGCCCGGCCGCCGGAGGCATCGCGCAAACGTTCTTGTTTGACTTTTGCACCCCTTCGCCCTACAATGCCAGCGCCTCACGTGGATAAGTAAGCCGGCTTCCGATCGGCCGCCGGTCGATCGGAAGCCAATCGACAGGAGCTTATGTCAACCAGTCAACCGGTCGAAGCGGGCGGCTCGCTTCCGCCCACGGCGTCGCCTCCGGTCGGGCCGCCGCCCGCGATCGCACCGCATCCTTATGTGCAGCGCAGCCTGTGGCAGAACGCCTGGCACTACTTGCTGTCCGATCGCTTCGCCGTCGGCGGCGCCGTCCTCGTGGTGGCCCTGACCGTCATCGCGATCGCCGCGCCCCTGCTGGCGCCCTTCGATCCCCTGAAACAGCTACCAGACGGCCTATCCGGCCAATATGCCCAACCCTTGTCGAGCACGGCCAAATTCCTGCTGGGCACCGACTCCAAAGGGCGGGATGAACTGAGCCGCCTGATTTGGGGCGGGCGCATCTCGATCACCGTCGCTTTCTGCGCAGTCGGTCTGTCGTTGGCACTCTCCGTGGTGGTGGGCGGGGTCGCCGGCTACTATGGCGGCTGGGCAGATACCGCCATCATGCGCTTCATCGATCTCATGCTGAGCTTTCCGGCGCTGCTTTTTCAGATCGCCATTTCGACGGTTATGCCCCCCTCGCTGTTCACCATCATCTTCATCCTGACCATCTTCGGCTGGATCTATCCCGCCCGCGTGTTCCGCGGGCAGGTGCTCACTCTGCGCGAGCGGCCATTTGTCGAAGCCGCGCGCTCGGTGGGCGTGCCCGGCCACCGGATCTTCTTCAGGCACATCGTGCCGCAGTTGATCCCGACTATCATCGTCTTTGCGACCCTGCGTGTGCCCTCCGCGATCATGGCTGAGGCCGGCCTCAGTTTCCTCGGCCTGGGCGTGCGGCCGCCAACTCCCTCTTGGGGCAACCTGATCCAGGACGGGTTCCAGTATTACCGCACTGCGCCCTGGCTGATGCTCTATCCGGGCCTCGCCATCATGCTGACGGTGCTCGGGTTCAACCTGCTGGGCGACGGGTTGCGCGATGCGCTGGATCCGAACCAATGGGCCGCTCGCCTGACGCCGAGCAAATAGCCGGCCATGACCAAATTCATCATCCGCCGCTTGCTTTACATGGTCGTGATCGTCTGGGCCACGATGACCTTCACCTTTCTGTTGACCTTCGTGGTCCCCGCCGATCCGGCGACGCAGGTGGCCGGTCCGCGGGCCTCGCAACTCGAGATCGACAACGTCCGCCAGCAGCTGGGCCTCAACGACCCCGTCTACGTTCAGTACTTTCACTACTTCTACCGCGCCCTGCACGGCGACCTGGGCCGCTCCTGGATGATGCACCGCCCCGTCAGCGATGCCATTCTGATGCACCTTCCGGCCTCGGCGCAGCTCGGCCTGGCAGCCGCGCTGGTCGAGCTCTTCCTGGGCGGGGCGGTCGGCATGATCTCGGCAGTCTTCCGCTATCGCTGGCCGGACAGGGCGAGCATGGTCCTGTCGCTCATGCTGCTCTCGCTGCCCGGTTTCTGGTTCGGGCTGGTGCTGCTGTACGTGTTCGGCTTCCTGGTCCCCATCCTGCCGCTCGGGGGCTATGGGCAGTTCAAGAACCTCATCCTTCCGGCCTGCGCGGTCGGCGTACCCTATTCGGCCTGGTATGCGCGCATGCTGCGCTCGAGCATGCTCGACGTTCTCAGCGAAGATTATATGCGCACCGCCTACGCCAAGGGGCTTACGGCCCGCCTGGTCTTTATCCGGCACGGCCTGCGCAACGCCTTGATCCCCATCATCACGATGTGGGGCATGGACCTCGGGCAGTTCGTCGGCGGGCTGGCCTTGATCGAGGTCGTCTTCGGCTGGCCCGGGGTGGGCTGGCAGGCTGTCGAGGCAGCGCAGAGCCTCGACGTGCCCATGGTGATGGGCTCGGTGCTGCTGATTGCCGTTCTGATGGCAGTCGTAAACCTGCTGGTGGACATCTCGTACCACTGGCTCGACCCGCGGGTGAGCTTCAATTGACCCATGCCTATGCGTGTTGGCAAGATGCCAGCTCGATCCGATCATCATAATCTCCAGGAGAAGAGGAGGAATCGCTATGTTCAAGTCGAGACGGAAGCTATACCTCATGTTGGCGCTCGTCACAGCGTTCAGCACGCTGTTGGGAGCCTGTGCCGGAGCGGCGGCACCCGCCGCCGCCCGCCGCGCGCCTGCCGCGCCCGCCGCAGCGCCCGCTGGCGCAGGACCGGCAGCACCCGCTGTGGAGCCGGCTGCCACAACACCCCCGGCCGCCAGCGACGCCGACAAGTACGGCGGCGTCGCCATCGAGACTTACCAGCAGGACGCCCAGAGCTTCGACCCGCCTGCCGCTTGGGCTACCCTAGACTGGATCGCCGTCAACCGCCTGCTCTATAATGCGCTCTACCGCTACGACGAGAAGTCGCAGATCGTGCCCGATCTCGCCGACGGACAGCCCGAGGTCAGCGCCGACGGCCTGGTCTGGACCATCAAGCTGAAGAGCGGCGTCAAGTTCAGCAACGGGCGCGAGTTCGTGGCCGACGACGTCAAGTACTCCCTGGAACGCAACGCCGGGCCGGATTCCGGCACCTGGGACGCGACCGATCCGATGGCCAACGTCGTGGGAGGTCAGGAGATCATCGACGGCAAGGCCACCACGGCAGACGGCATCAAGGTCGTCGACCCTCACACCGTGCAGTTCACGCTCCTGCACCCCGATGCCTACTTCCTGGCCACGCTGACGCTGACCACCAACCTCATCGTGCCGAAGGAAGAGGTCGAAGAGTGGGGCAAGGACTTCGGCTTCCACCCGGTCGGCACCGGCCCCTTCATGCTGAAGGACTGGACGCCCAAGCAGTCGATCACCTTCGTGCGCAATCCGGACTATTTCGTGCAGGGCCAGCCTTACCTCGATGGCGTGGAATTCCAGATCGGGGCCGACCCGGCCGTCTCGCTGCTACGCTTCCAAAAAGGTGAGACCGACGTGCTGGGCGATGGCGTCCCGGTCGCGCAGATCCCGACCATCGTCGCCGACCCGGTGCTGGGTCCGCTCTACAAGCGCACGCCGAGCCTCATGATGTACTTCGTCGCCTTCAACATGAAGACGGCGCCGTTCGACAACGTGAAGGTGCGCCAGGCGATCGCCATGGCGCTGAACAAGGACAACTATGTTAAGCTGACCTCCGACCTGGGCACGCGGGCGGATGACTGGCTGCCCTCGAGCGACTTTGTGTGCAACACCACCGCCGATCAGCCGATGTACCCGTACGACCCGGCTGCGGCGAAGAAGCTACTGGCCGATGCCGGTTACCCTGACGGGCTGAACGTGGAGGTGTGGTTCCGGGGCGACAAGGCTTCCATCACCCGCCTGCCCGAAGCGATGCAGCAAGACCTGGCCGCCATCGGCGTCAAGGTCGAGTTGCTGCAGCTCGATAAGGCTGTGGCGCAGCAGCAAGAGAAGGACGGCAAGCTGGGTCTTTACGCCGACGACTGGGGCGCCAGCTTCCCCGATCCACACGACTTCGGCACCCAGGTCTTTCTGAGCGCGTCGTCCACTGCCACCAACGCGCGCTACGCCAACCCCGAAGTCGACAGGCTGGTCACCGCAGCTACCCAGGAACTCGACCCGGCCAAACGCTGCCAGGACTGGCAGCAGGCGGCGGCCCTGTTCATGCAAGACCTGCCGATGATCCCTGTGGTCATGCTCGGCAGCCCCTCGATCACGCCACCGCACCTGCAGGGCTGGGACTTCATCCCGGCCAACCCCGGCCCGCCGTGGGCGACTGTCTGGATGCCCAAGGCGGACCGCCGCTAGCTGCGCGAGCCGAGCGCGAGACGCCTTCCCGGTCCCCTTGCGGGCCTCGGGAAGGCGTCTCAGTACAGGTTCTTATCGGTGCCTAACCGACCCGCCCCACCACATTAGCTGCGGGGGGGCGGGTCGGCGCGTCTCGCGATGCGCTTGACGGTGGCGGATTTCAGGGTCCGGATTGCGGCCCCGAAACCAGTACCCTTGCGCTTCATGACCCTGCGGGCATGGGCTCTTACTCCCAGTCTGACAACACGATCAGTTCCTTGTCAGGCTGGCCGGGGTCATTCGTCTTCACGTGCACGCGGAAGTCGTGCGGGCCTTCCATTCCCTGGTGCATCATGAACTGCATCGATAGATCAGTGCTTTGTCCGGGCTGCAATGTCGTCGAACCGACGACCGGCTCGGGCGGTCAACAGCCCTTCAGCACCTGGATGGTCGGCTGCCCCTCGATTTGCAGCGGCTCGTCCCCGACATTGCTCAGCTTGAAGGTCGCCTGAACGGTCTTGCCCAGCGGCACCGTGCCGAAGTCGATCTTCTCGCGATCCAGCGCCAGCTTCGCCTGGCCGGTCACCTCGGGTGGTGCTGTTGCAGCCTGGCTGCCGGGCCGGGCCAGGAAGGCGATGCCGGCGACCGCCAGCACCAGGCCCCCCATCGCCACCCAGACGATCCACGGCAGCCGGCGTCTGGCTGAACCTCGCCTGGCCGGCCGGCGGTGCTCAGCAACTCGCGAACGGCCTCCGTTGTCTGCCATCGATGCTCCTCCTACTTCTGGAATATGAAGCCTCTTACGTAAGCCACTAACGCCCAGAGCTGATCGTCCGTGTACAGCGATCCGAACTCCGGCATCCCCGTCCCCATACCGCCGCGCAGGATCTTGCCTTGCAGCACGGCGTCGCTCACAGCCAACATCCGGCCGCCGTCCGTGAAATCGACCGGTCCCCTGGGCTGCGAGACATCCACCTGGCTCAGACCGGGCAGGTTCTTGCCCGCCGGGCCGTCGCCCTTGCCCTCCGGCCCGTGGCAGGCCGCACAGTCCCGGCGGTACGCCTCCTGGGCCGCAGCCAACGTCTCGGGCCGGACATCCTTCATCCAGGCCCAGGCCACGACGTCCCACAACTGATCGTCACTCGAACGGGCATTGGCCGGATCGGCCCGCAACTCGGCAAACGCATCCGCCGGCGCTGCAGCCCGGCGCTGGGCATTGTCCGCGAGCTCAGGCGAAAGGCCGGCGCCGAGCGCAGACCCGCTCCCGGCCGACGGTCGGGCATCGGGCAGGGTGCCCGTCACGCTGCGCCTGGCGTCCAGGTCCTGACCCAACCGCTGGTAGAGCGGCACCTCGGAGTCGGACACGGGCACCACCCCATCGGCACCCACGACCTCGATCACGCCGCGCATGCGCCAGTGGTCGACGCCGCACCAGCGGGTGCAGGCAAAGGCATAGCGTCCGGGTCGCTGCGGCGTAATGGCCACCTCAACCGGTTGTCCCGGCAGGATCTCCTTCACGTCGACGCCCATGCCGGGGACGCTGAAGCCGTGCACCACGTCAGGCGAGCTGATGCGCAGCCGAACGGGCTCACCCGCGCGCAGCTCCAGGTGATCGGGCGAGAATCCCCCAGTCTGCGGCGTGCGCGCCACGACGTCAATCACGCGCACGCCTGCGGCCTGCGAGCGCAGCGCCTGGTAACCGAACAGCGCGGCAGGCAGGCCAATCAGGACGGCGAGCACGACGAGCAAGGCGATGGCGTTGCTTCGTTTCATAGTTCTGTCACGCCAGGTAAAGTGTCAGCAAGCCGACCACCGCCAGGGCGCAGAATGCGCTGACCGGCAGGGCCGCCAACGAACGCTGGTCATGTTGGTGGGCCGTTCGCAGAGCCAATGCCACGGCGGCGACTAACCCCGCCAGCAGTACCGGCACCTGCAGATACGGCAGCGCGCCCGAAAGATAGGGCGTCCAGGTCATGCCGGCGGTGCCAAACAGGTTCCAGCCCCAGCCAAAGGGGTCGGAGAGCGCCGGCCAGGCGTACGAAACGTTGGTCAGCGTGAACGACAGCGTGAGGGCCACCCAGATGGCCAGCCCGAGCGGCACCAGCGTGGTCGCATAGGCGGCGAACAGGCTGGAGTGCCCTGTCTCGTGGTCGGGAAGGACGCGCTTCCCTGCCAGCGCCGCGCCGAGACGCACGCAGGACAAAAACAGGCCCGGCACCAACGCCAGGCTGAACAACAAGAACGCTCCACCGTAGACGAACCAGCCCGAAGACCCGACGGCGCGCGCCGTGGCCTTGAGCCAGCCGTCGGGGCCAATCAGAACCACCGAGTAGACAAAGGCCGCGCCCAGCATGATCAGCCCGTTGAATGCCTCGTCCAGGCGACGGCCCCGGGTGTCGGCAAGATCGGCGCCGGGGACGCGCAGGTAAAAAGCCACGTTGTCTTGGGTACACGTGCGCAGGCACTCCCCGCAGGCGCTGCACCGAGCATTCGTGTCGAGCTTCTGCGGCAGGTTGAAGTACGGGCAGCCGTAGCCTGCGTCGCTGCCCGTGAAGCAAGGCTTCTCGACGTGCCGCCGGCAGATCGCCGGGTCCTTGACCCGCACGGCCAGCGGCGCCACCTGGCCGTAGACGCCCACGAAGCCACCGATCGGGCACAGGTAGCGGCAGAACGCCCGCCTCTCGAACACCAGGCTAATCAGGAGCGAGGCGGCGATAAAGGCCAGCAGCACTAGCGCGGTGGCCGGCGGGCTGGTCAGGATCAATGCCGAGAACATCGCCACGGCGAGAAAGCCGAAGTTCTGGACCCAGATGTTGCGCAAGAACTTCGGCCAGGGACGCCGACCGCCCCTGGCGGCCCGGCGCAAGAATCGACCCCCGAGGGTGTAGAGACGCCCGCCCGGCTGGGGGGTGATCATCGCCCGGTGCTGCAACCAGTCGCCCGGCGCCGGGATCGGGCAGATGCTGCACCAAAAGCGGCCAAGGAATGGCACCAGCACCAGCTTGAGCAAGGCCCACCACACCAGCCAGACGTAGATCACGCCGAAGTTGTGGTTGCCGGCCGGCGTGCCAAACAGGCCGCTCAGGATGACCACCAGGAACACCGCCAGCGCAAGGACGGTCAGGCCCCACTGTAGCCAACGCCCGCGCAGCAGTCGCTTGATGTATGGGACTTCACTCAAGGCCCAGCGCATTCAGGCTCTCCAGAACACGGCAAGCGCACCCGCCGTGGCGATCAGGCTGGCGGCGACGGCACGCAGCCAGGTCAGGTTGGGCTCGACCACCAGTTTGCCGATCATGAAGGGGTGCAGATTGCCGCACGGCACGGCGCAACGAAAGTGAAAGGCGCCGGTGCGGCCGGCCACGAAGCGCAGCTCGCCCGGCTGCCCCGGCTCAGCCTGCGCCGACACGTCGTAACCGTCGAGGTACAGTCCGTGCACCACATCTTCGGACTCTAGCTTTACGACCACCGTGTCGCCCCGGTTCACGTGGAGCACGGCCGGCTCGAACTCGAAAGTGTGGGCGGTGACGGTGATGTGCCGCTCCTGCGGCGCCGGTCCGGCAAGAGGCAGCGGCGCCGCCAGTGCGAAGGCAATCAGGATCAGGCTCGACAGCGCGGCGACCCACTGCCCGCGCGAGAGGCGCGACCCGCCCCCAGGCAGGCTCGCCGCATGTGCCGCTGTCATTGATTGCCCGGACCGAACTTGCTGTAGGTGGAGACAATCGAAGCGCGGACGTCCTGCGGCGACTTACCTTCGCCGGCCATGCGCATAACGTCCTGGGCGATATCCACGCACAGGCTGCAGCCCAGCGCGTGCTGGTCGAACTCGATCGGTCCATCGGCTTTGCGATCCTTGATGTAGCAGGAAAGGTTGCTGGTGTGCCCCATGGAGCCGCAGCCGCAGTAGCAGGGCACGTTCTTCAGCGCGTCCGGGTTGGCAACCGCAAACTGGTAGGCGGAGCGGACGCGGGCTGGGGCGTCCTGCATGGCTTTCGGCAGCGCCGAGACCGGTGCCATGTCGACGGCGGCCTTGCTGCCGGCAGCCTGCGCGCCGGCGGCTGGCCCGCAGGCACTCAAGACCACGGACCCGGCTACCAGCAGAGTAAGGGTAAGAAATATGGAACGGCGCATCGGATCCCCTTCTTGCGATGTCTTCGCGCGCGAGCACGGGCGCTCACGCGGCAAAGAACATTCTACGGGCCAGCATGCATTCCATCCAGGGCCATCCGGCCTGACTCCCCGTAGACCATTTGGTGGATGGAGTAACAGGGCCGGGCTTTCTTTCGGCGCGTGCTATAATTGGATTATGAGTGAACAAGAGATCACCGTCATCCTGGCCGATGATCATCCGGCCGTGCGGGCGGGCATCCGCCAATTCGTCGAGCGGACGACCGGCTTTCGCGTGCTGGCCGAAGCTGATGACGGCAAAGCGGCCCTCGAATTGGTCCGCCGCCATGCACCGGATATCGCCGTCGTCGACCTGCAGATGCCGGGTTTGACCGGACTGGACGTGATCAGCCAGGCGCGTAAAGAAGGGCTGGCAACGCGCTTCATCGTGCTCACGGCGTACGATGACGATCCGTACATCTTCGCCGCCCTGCGTGCCGGCGCCCGGGGCTACCTGCTCAAGACCGCCGGCCCGGAAGACCTGGCGCGCGCGATCCGCATGGTTCACGCCGGACATTCGGCGCTCGACCCGTCCATCACGGAAAAGGTTGTGGAAAAGGCAGGATTAGGTGGTGGCTCCCAGGGGTCAACGCTGGCCGAGACGGAGCGGCTGAGCGAACGCGAGTTGGAGGTGCTGCGGCTGACTGCAACGGGTCGCACAAACCGCGCCATCGGGCTCGACCTGGGTATCAGCGAGCGGACGGTCCACAGCCACCTGATGAACATTTTCGCCAAGCTGGGGGTCAATACCCGCACCGAAGCGGCGTTGAAGGCCATCCGCCTGGGCTGGATCACGCTCGACGATTCGGCCGGTTGACAGATGGGCAAGTTGCGTGGCTTGCAGGTTCAGATCCTCTTCTGGGCCATAATGCCCCTGATCCTGATCCTCGTCCTGGTCTCGTTCGGCAGCATCACGTTACATCAACAGTCGATGCGGCAGATGGTGGCAGAGCGCGACGCGCAGATCGCCGCGCTCGCGGCCGGGCGGCTCGACAGCGGCCTGCAGCAGCGCTCCCTGGCGCTGCGCGCGCTGCTGGACAGCATGGCCACCCGGCCAGCGAACGCGCCGGCGAGCAGCGGGCCACTGCTGGCCGATTTCGACGGCGGCCTCACCTTTCGCAAGCCGGACGGTACGACGACGTCTATGGATGGCGTTTCCGCCCCGCTCCTCTCGGGCGACGAACGAGCGCTCTTGACTGCGGCGGCAGCACAGCCACCCACGGCAGCTTATGGCCTGTCGCTTGACGCAGGCGGCAAGGCCGTGGTCACGATCGCCATCGCTGACCCGGCTACGCATTGGGCTGCGCTTGGGCGCGTCTCGGGAGAGGCGCTCGGACTGGCCGACACCCTGCGCAGCGTGGGCCGGCTCAGCAGGCAGGGACACGCTACCGCGCTGCTGGTCGGCCGGGATGGCCGCGTGCTCTATGACGGCGGCGCACAGGAGATCGGGCTTAACCTGCAGGCGCATGCCGGCATTCGGGAGTCCCTGGCCGGGCAGTCCGGTGCCACTTTCGCCAAATTCCCCGGCCAGCCGGAGCACGTGGTCGGCTACGCGCCGGTGACTGCGACCGGCTGGGGCTTGATTATCGAAGAACCCTGGCAAGACGTAGTCGTGCCGATACTGCAATACACTCTCCTGGCGCCGCTGGTCGTGTTGGCTGCCGCCGTGACTTCGCTGCTGGCCGTCTACTTCGGGCTGCGTCGCATCGTGCGACCCCTGCAGGCGCTCGGGAGGCGCTCCAGCCGGGTAGCCTGGGGTGACTTCGAGGCGATCCAGCAACCGGTAGGCGGGATCGACGAGATCAAGGAGCTGCAGAAAACCCTGCAAGAGATGGCAGGACAGATCAGACGATCGCAGGTCGCCATGCAGGACTACATTGCGGTCTTGACGAAGACCCAAGAAGACGAACGCAAGCGGCTGGCGCGCGAGTTGCACGACGAGACGGTCCAAAGCCTGATCGCACTCTCACAGCGCGTCACCATGTTGGAGCTTGATCTGGTCGAGTCCGCCGGCGGGCCACATCCGGCCGTGGCTGTACCCCAAGCGCGGGAGAGACTGGCTGAGTTGGCGGGCATGCTTGCACACACGCTGGGCGAAGTGCGTGGCTTGATCCGCAATTTGCGGCCCATCTACCTCGAGGAACTAGGGCTGGTCGCGGCGATCGAGATGCTGGTCGAGGGTGTGCGCAAGAATGGGCTGAGTGCGCAGTTTGAGGCCAAGGGCGAAGAACGCCGGCTAGCGCCGGAGGTCGAGATGGCAGCGTATCGCATCGCCCAGGAGGGACTGGGTAACGTCACCCGGCACGCGGCTGCCAGCGAGCTCGCCGTCACACTCGAATATGTCCCGGAAGGCATCGCTCTGACCGTGGAAGACAACGGCGCGGGCTTTCAGCCGCCAGACGTGCCCAGCGATCTGGCTACGCAAGGCCACTTCGGGCTGCTCGGCATGTATGAACGAGCCACGCGCCTGGGTGGTCACTTCTCCGTGCGCGCCGCCCCCGGCGCGGGCACTTGCATCATCGCTTTCCTACCCGGCAACGAGGTTAATGCCGCTTGGAACAGGCATATGTAACTATAGTCGCTGAAGAAGGCGCAGAACGGCACTAGCTTATCCTTGGGCGGCTAGCAGCCAAGCGGCTTTGCCCACCGGACGGGATCGGCCCGTTCGGGAATTGCCAGTGACTACCAGGTAAAGGAGTTAACTGTGGCTAAAGATCCTGTTTGCGGTATGCAGGTGGATGAGAAGACGGCAGCAGGCAAGTCGGAGTACCAGGGACAGACATACTACTTCTGCTCGACCGGCTGCAAGGCAACGTTCGATAAGGAGCCGCAGAAGTATGCGGCCGGCGGACAGGCACAGGCCAGCCACCACTGATCGGTGACACGCGGACGCCGGGCCACCCCGTTGGCTTCTGGCTAAAAGGATGCCCGTGTCTGGCTTAGCTTCGTCCTGCGGGCTGTTGGTCGGGGCGCTCCTGCCAACAGCCCGCCCCCTGCTACGAGCCTCTTGTTATTCGTCCGGCCGGAGCGAAGCGCCCCTTTTCACCGCGACAAGCCAGGGCGGGCAGTCTCGAGCTGCATGATTCGCTCGCCGGCTCTATCACTCGGGATGACGAAAAAGCCGGGAAGCTGTATCATGTTCCTATCGACCCGCATGGCCGCGCCTTGACCATATGCAGCCGGCGGGCCGATGCGGAAGGAGAAACATGAGCAGCGCCAGAGTCCTCGTGGTCGACGATGAGCCGCGGATCGTCCACACTCTTCAGGCGTACCTCGAACGAGAGGGTTACCAGGTGGAGTCGGCGCTGGACGGGCCGTCGACGCTGCAGGCCGTACGTACGTTCGCACCCGACCTGGTGATCCTCGATATCATGCTGCCGGGCATGGACGGCATCGAAGTGCTGCGCCGTTTGCGCCAGGAGTCGGGCGTCTACGTGCTGATCCTGACCGCGAAATCTGAAGAGATCGACAAGATCGTGGGTCTCACGGTTGGGGCAGACGATTACGTCACCAAGCCCTTCAGCCCGCGAGGTGGTCGCCCGGGTCAAGGCCATCCTGCGTCGGGAACGCGCTGACCGAACAGGGAGAGAGCCCTCTGGTCTTCCGGCACCTGCGTATTGACCCCGACGCTCGCCAGGTCTGGCGCAACGGTGAGCCGGTTGACTTGACCTCCACCGAGTTCGATCTGCTGCACGCGTTGGCCCGTCATCGTGGGCACGTATTGAGCCGCGAGCAGCTCATCCAGCAGGTTTGGGGCCATGATTATTACGGCGATGACCGGGTGGTCGACGTCCACATCCGGCGGGTGCGCAAGAAGGTTGAGGATGACCCGGAAAACCCGACCCTTGTTGTGACCGTACGCGGTACGGGCTATCGCTTCGAGGACGAGCCGGCATGAGAGCGATCGACGCGGTCCGCAACCGGCTGGGCTGGAAGCTGTTCCTGTCCTACCTGGTCATTGTGCTCGTAGGGGTGGCGGTCCTGGCGGGGACGGCCGAACTACTGATGCCCGTGGCGCTGGCCCCCCACGTCGCGCGCATGCGGGCACTCTTCGGCAATAACCCGGGTCTGGACAGGGATCTCTATGAGAACTTCTCCACGGCCATCAACGAGGTGCTGGTGGTTGCGGCCGCAGCCGCTGCGCTCGCTGCGGCCGGTGTCAGCCTGTTCGTGGCCCGACGGATCGTGGTGCCCGTGCGAGCCATGATGGAGGCCAGCCAGAGCATCGCGGCGGGCGACTATCACCGGCGCGTCCGGTTGTCTGGCACCTATCCCGACGGCCAGGCTAACGGGGACGAGCTGATGGGCCTGGGAGCGGCGTTCAACCGCATGGCAGAGGTGCTCGAGGAAACCGAGCAGCGGCGCATGGAGCTCATCGGCAACGTGGCACACGAACTGCGCACGCCTCTTGCCAGCTTGAGAAGCATGACCGAAGGCCTCGCAGATGGCGTGCTGCTGCCGGACTCCGACACCTGGTCGGGGATCGAGCAAGAGCTGGAGCGCCTGCAGAGGCTTGTGAGCGACCTGGAAGAGTTGTCACGCGCCGAGGCGGGGCAGATCCCGCTCGACCGGCACCCGGTTCCGCCGGCCGAGTTGATCGAGACCACCGCCCGGCGGCTGGAGCCTCAGTTCGAAGCCAAAGATGTCGCCCTCGCCGTGGAGTTGTCCCCCGACCTCCCCCCAGTGCAGGCCGATTTCGCACGGGCCGTTCAGATCCTCACCAACCTTGTCGGCAATGCCCTGCAGTACACGGCTTCTGGCGGACGCGTGACCATTCGGGCCGAGCGGCGCAGCCGCGAGGTGGCCTTCGTGATCGCGGATACGGGCATCGGCATCGCCCCCGAGCACCTGCCCCACGTGTTCGAACGCTTCTACCGCATCGATAAGTCACGCGCGCGGGTCGGCGGCGGCAGCGGCATCGGCCTCACCATCGCCAGGCACCTGGTGGAAGCGCACGGCGGTCAGATCTGGGCCGAGAGTGCTGGCCCTGGCCAGGGCAGCACATTCACCTTCACCCTCCCCGTCGCCTGACCACCCATTTCTTCATCCAACTGTAACATAGGCGCAAAGTTCCTGTCATACGGGCGGTATAAGCTATGTATCAGATGGTTACGAAAAACCTCTGGCGTTGGCCGCGGATGAGCGTGAGAACCGCAGCCTTGCAGAGGCCGGATCGCAGCCACGTAATCTCATGGAGGAGCGCAGAAATGAAGATACAGCATAGACGATGGTTCGGTCTGGCGGCGCTGGCCCTGATAGTAGCGCTGGCAGCCGGAGGAGTAGTTGCCGGCACCGCCTTGGCCCAGAGAGGGCAGCCCGGCGGGGGGCAGGGTTACGGCTCCGGCATGATGGGAGGCTATGGGCAGCCTTCTGCTCCTGCCGCGACACCTGCACCTGTCGATCCAAACGGTGATTCGGGCCAGAGCGGTTACGGCCAGGGCGGCTATGGGCCGGGTTACGGCCCAGGAATGATGGGTGGGTACGGTCAGGGCGGCTACGGTCAGGGCTACGGCCCCGGCATGATGGGTGGCTATGGCCAGGGCTATGGCCCCGGCATGATGGGTGGCTATGGCGCTCAGCCCAATCCCAACGCCCGGCGTCTGAGTAGCGATCAGGTACGGCAGGATGTCCTCAACTACGTCAACCGCAATTATGGCGGCCAAGACCTGCAGATCGCCGAGATCATGGAGTTCCAGTACAACTTTTATGCCCAGGTCAAGGAGCAGGCGACCGGCATCAGCGCATTTGAACTGCTGATCGACCCAGTCACGGGCAACGTATGGCCCGAGTATGGCCCGAATATGATGTGGAACGCGAAATATGGCATGATGAGTGGCCAGGCTGGCTACGGCGGCATGATGGGCGGCATGATGCAAGGCTTTGGGTTGGGCGACCGGCAGCCGACGGCGAACATGCCCGTCACAGTCTCGCAGGCGGTGCAGGATGCCCAGCGGTATCTGAACGCCCAGGGCACCGGCCTGACGGCGGAAGAACATCCAGACGTCTTCTACGGGTACTACACCCTGCATACCCTCAACGACGGGAAGATCGAGGGCATGTTGAGCGTCAACGGTTACACGGGGCAGGTCTGGTACCACTCCTGGCATGGCAAGTTCATCGGCATGGTGGGCGAGCAAGCAGGGCTTTAGGGACGGCAGCCTGGACCATCTGGCACAGGGTGATCTGAGGTGGAGTCACAAGTATGATGATGATGGGATCCGGGATGCTGGGCATGATGGTCTTGATGGTGCTGTTCTGGCTGCTCATCATCGGGTTGGCCCTCTGGTTCCTGGGACGGATCTTCCCAATCAGGACCTGGGACCGGCAGGCGCCAAACACGAAGCGCGGCGGGAGCGAGACGGCAATGGACGTCGTCATGCAACGCTACGCCCGCGGTGAGATAACCAGGGCAGAGTATGAGGAAATCCGCCGTCTGCTAACAGGGCCGGCAGGCGAATAGCCGGCAAGGTCGGGAACCTGTACTCAGGGCCAAACGCTGGTGCAGGTCTCTCGGGGAAGCAAGCAGGCGGCAGGCAAGAAAGGAGAGCCTTGCCGTGATGGGTTTAGGGTTGGTTTTCATACTGTTGATCGCAGGCGCCATCGCCTATGCAGGCGGCTGGCGCCCGCAGTTCAGTCAGCCGTCCCAGCCAGCGAAGGGACAATCGGCGATCGACATCCTGCAGGAGCGGTACGCGCGAGGCGAGATCGGCAAGGAGGAGTACGAGCAGATACGTGACGATCTACGGCGCTGAGACCAGAGTGTGGGATAGTTGCAGGTTGAGCCGCTGCCAGGGCACCGAGGATCGGTGCCCTGGCAGTTAACCGGCCGGACGGCGGAGGCACCAAGGAGAGGCCCTGCCGGAAGGCCAGCGGTAGGACACCTTACGGCAGAGGGTTGGACATCCAGCGTACGATGGGCAGCGTGTACCTCTGGCGGCGGGAGGACAGCGAGCCGCGAGCCGTCAAGGCTCGCCGTAACTCGATCACAGTCAACATGCTGCAACCTGGAGATAGTCGATGAGTTTCGAGTTTCTCGACTTCCTGACCCGCCCGGCCTTTGTCATTCCATGGTGCGGTTTCGGCCTGCTGGGGGCAGCCTGGGTGCTCTCCGACTCGTTCACCGCCAACCGCCACGTCAATCCGCCGCTGAAGGCTGCCTGGCCAATCATCATCACGTTCTTCTCGATCATCGGCCTGGTCCTTTACTTGTGGACCTGCCGGCCACCCGACATCGGCCACTACGAGGGCGAGGAAGGTAAACGCCGCCACCATGAGTTTGTCAAGGCCAGGTGGAAGAAAGTGGTCGGCTCGGCCATCCACTGCGTCGGCGGCGACGGGCTGGGCATCATGACGGCCATGGTCGTCTCGCGTTTGCTCAACTTTCCGTTCTGGACCGAGTTCGCGGTCGAGTATGCCACCGGCTACGCCTTCGGCTGGTTTATCTTCCAGACCTGGGCCATGCACGAGCATGGCAACCCCTGGCTGCAGGCTTTTCTGAAGGGAGGCCGCGCCGAGTTCTTCTCGATGATAACGGTCATGCTCGGCATGGGCCTCGTCATGCGCTTCGTCACCCCAGCCGTGGCGGGCCAGCCGCCTCCTGACCCCACTACGGCGGCCTTTTGGGGCTTCGGCGCCCTGGGGCTGTTGGTGGGTTTCATCTTCACCTATCCGATGAACTGGTGGTTGGTTTCCATCGGTTGGAAGCACGGCATGAGCTGAACGCGCCCTTTGTCTCCCGTGTATCCCCGATGGGGAGCTGCGCCGAGGGCGAATACCGGATAATCCCGTGCCCCGGCAAGGAAGCCGGGCAAACCTGACAGCCGGGATGTCCCGCCCTTTGGCATCACCTCCCCTCGAGAAAGGAAGTGAAACATGGAAAACGAAGAGCCCGGAATGGCTAGTGGGCACCAAGAGCAGGATCATAGCCACGACCACGTTTCAGGATCGCCGCCCGCTGAGGTTCACAAGGGCCGTCAAGGCAGCGAGTACGTCGACCGGGACGAGACCCCGCGTCACGAGGCCATGGAGGAGGCAGAGCACGGGCGAAACGTGGACCGCGAGGCCCGCGCCGAACATGCGGGCGGCGTGGCCCGCATTGCTGGCCACGAGATGGCCGCCGCGCCTGCGAGTGCCGCTGCCGGGCACGCTGGGCATGAAGCCCATGAGAGCCCCGCCGCGCATGGCGACCACGCCGGCCATGAAGTATCGCATGGCGACCACGCCGGCCATGAAGTATCGCATGCCGGCCACGAGCAGATGTTCCGCCGCCGCTTCTGGATCAGCCTGATCCTCTCAATCCCGGTGCTGCTGTTCAGCCCAACCGTCCAGGCAGCCCTGCACTTCAGCCTCCCGGCTTTCCCCGGCAGCCAGTTCATCACGCCTCTCTTTGCCGTGATCGTCTTCTTCTATGGCGGGCTGCCCTTCCTGCGGATGGCCTGGCCCGAGCTGCAGAACCGCCAGCCCGGCATGATGACCCTCATCTCCCTGGCCATCACCGTCGCCTTGGCTTACAGCCTGGCCGCTTACTTCTTCATCCCGACCAGCATCGGTTTCTTTTGGGAGCTGGTGACCCTCATCGACATCATGCTCCTGGGACATTGGATCGAGATGCGCAGCGTGCGCCAGGCCTCCGGAGCTCTGAATGAACTCGCCAAGTTGATGCCGGACACGGCAGAACGCATCGGCCCCCAGGGTCAGGTCGAAGAAGTGCCAACCAGCCGGCTCCAGGCAGATGATCTCGTGCTGGTGCGGCCTGGGGCGAGCGTCCCTGCCGACGGCCAGGTCGCGGAGGGAGAATCAGACGTGAATGAGGCCATGATCACCGGCGAGTCACGGCCCGTCAAAAAAGGGCCGGGCGGCCAGGTCATCGCCGGCACCATCAATGGCGAGGGAAGCTTGCGGGTGCGGGTGACCGCCACCGGTGAACAGACGGCCCTGGCCGGCATCATGCGGCTGGTCGAGCAGGCGCAGCAGAGCAAGTCGCGCACCCAGATGCTCGCCGACCGGGCCGCAGGCTGGTTATTCTACGTGGCGCTGACCGTGGCTGCGATCACGGCCGTTGCCTGGACGCTGGCCCTCGGCTTCAACGTCGACGTCATCGCTCGCGTGGCCACGGTGCTGGTCATCGCCTGCCCGCACGCCCTGGGGCTGGCCGTTCCCCTGGTGGTCGCCATCACCACTGCGCTTGGTGCGCAGAACGGCATCCTGGTGCGTGATCGCCTCGCGCTGGAGCAGGCGCGCCAGATCGACACGATCATCTTCGACAAGACCGGCACGCTGACCGAAGGGGAGTTCGGCGTGGTGGGCGTGGCGACGGCAGACGGCTGGGATGAGAAGCGGGCCCTTGCCCTGGCCGCGGCCGTCGAGGCCGACTCCGAGCACACCATGGCGCGTGGCATCCGCCGCAGCGCGGCCGAAACCCGGCTGTCACTGCCCAGCGTAGCGAGCTTTGAGGCACTGAAGGGCCGCGGCGTGCGCGCCCGGAGCGATGGACACGAAGTCCACGTGGGAGGACCGCGCTTGCTGGAGCTGCTCGACCTGGCGGGGCAGGCGCCCTTCAGGGATTTTGCCGAAGCCGCCAGCCACAAAGGGCAGAGCGTCGTCTACCTGGTGGTCGATGGCTCAGCCGCGGCAGCCTTCGCCCTGGCCGACGTGATCCGGCCCGAGAGCAGGCAGGCGGTCCAGCGGTTGCACGAGATGGGGGTCGCGGTGGCCATGCTCACCGGCGACAGCCGGGCGGTGGCTGAGGCAGTCGGGGAGGAACTGGGCATAGACCAGGTCTTCGCCGAGGTGCTGCCCGAGCACAAGGATCAGAAGGTGGCCGAGTTGCAGCGACAGGGCAAGCGGGTGGCCATGGTGGGCGACGGCGTCAACGACGCGCCGGCGCTGACCCGGGCAGATGTCGGTATCGCCATCGGCTCAGGGACAGATGTGGCCGTGGAATCGGCGGGCATCATCCTGGTCAAGAGCAACCCGCTGGACGTAGTCAAGATCATCGAGTTGAGCCAGGCCAGCCACCGCAAGATGATCCAGAACCTGGTCTGGGCCGCCGGCTACAACGTCTTCGCCCTGCCGCTGGCGGCCGGTGTCCTGGCCCCGGTGGGTATCCTGCTATCCCCTGCCGTCGGCGCCATCCTGATGTCGCTGAGCACCGTCATCGTGGCCGTCAACGCTCAGCTGCTGCGCCGGCAGCAACTCGCTGCCTGAGCAGGATGGCCGATAGGACGATACCGGCCCCGAACTCACTCTCGGGGAGCTGCAACCCCCGTGTATCGAGCGATAGACCATGCATTAGTCTTGGAGCATACACTTTTCACTATTGTTATGAGCTAATCTAAATTGAGGGGAATGCGCTCATCTCAGGGCGCCCGCTGCCAGCGCAACGAGTATACGAGGAGTTTGGACAGCATGGACATAAAGTCGAGCTCAACCTCTGATCCCCATTTCCACGTGGACAACATCAGAGGGATGCTAGATCAGGTCGCGCAGCATGCCCGTGAGGACGCCGGCAAGGTGGACGACGCGCGTGCTAAGGCACTGTTCGAAACGACCGCGGAGACGTTGCAGGGGCTGATCAAGGCCTATGATCACTACGAGCAGGGTCGCGAAGAGGCCTGGCGGCGCGGAACGGGGTGAGGGCGCTCGCAGCCCGTCAAATTCACCGCTCCCGGCCGGCGCGCACGACCAGGCGCGCAATCGGGCCGCCGGCACTCGGGACGCGCCCGAGCGATGCGAGGGACGTGATGGGCTGGCGGCGCAGCAGAAAGGTGAAGGCGATTGGCAAGCGATCCCATCCTGTTGGCCGGTCCGGCTAACCCTCAGTTGGCCGACGCCGTCGCTTCACAACTGGGACTACGGCTTGGCGCCTGCGAGGTCGATCGGTTCCCGGATGGCGAGCTCTCGGTGCGACTGCTCGAGCCGGTCCGCCGCAAGGAGGTCTTCATCCTCCAGCCCACCTCGCCACCCGTCGACGGCCACCTGATGGAGCTGTTCGCGCTGGCCGACGTCTGCCGCCGGTCAGCGGCCGCGCGCATCACAGCCGTCGTGCCCTATTTCGGCTACGCCCGGGCGGACAAGCGCGCCGGGCGCCGTGAGCCGATCACCGCCAGCATGGTGGCCGCCTTGATACAGGCAGTCGGCATCGATCACCTGGTAACGGTGGATCTGCATACGCCGCAGATCGAGGGCTTCTTCCATATCCCAGTCGACAGCCTGACCGCAGTGCCGCTGCTGTGCGACGCACTGCGGCGTGACTTGCCCGAGCGCAGCGTGGTGGTTTCCCCGGACGCAGGGCGGGTCCGCATGGCCACTCACTATGCCAGCCTGCTCGGCCTGCCATTGGTGGTGCTGGTCAAGCACCGCGAGAGCGGCACGGAAACGCAGGTCAGCCACCCGGTGGGCGATGTGCAGGGGCGGGCCTGCCTGATTGTTGACGACATGATCTCCACGGCCGGAACGATGGAGACCAGCATCCAGGCGCTGTTGGCGGCCGGCGCTCGCCGGGACATCATGATCGCGGCCACCCACGCCCTACTGCTGGATGGGGCGCGCGCGAAGCTGGAGCGGGAGGCGGTCAAGCGGATATTCGTGACCGACACCGCGCCTGCCGGCGCGGTGCAGGCAGAATGGAATTGGCCGGGGCTGCGGGTTGTATCGGTGGCGCCACTCATCACGGCAACAATCCGGCGCTTCCTGGCCGACGAATCGATCAGCGACCTGCTGTGAAACAAGGCCGACGGCCGCATGCCGGCCGCTAGATGGAAGGCGAGACTATGCAGGAAAGCGGAGTCAGACCGTTTCGGGATCGCTTCGCAGCCGGACGGGAGCTGGCCCAACACCTGATGGAATACGAGGGTTCTCCCGATGTCCTGGTGCTGGCCCTGCCGCGTGGCGGAGTCCCGGTGGCCTACGAAGTGGCCGCGGCCCTACGCGCTCCGCTGGACGTCTTTACGGTTCGCAAGCTGGGCGTGCCGGGGCAGGAAGAACTGGCCATGGGCGCCATCGCCACCGGCGGGACCGTCGCCCTCAACCAGGAAGTCGTGCAATGCTCGACATTCGCCAGCCGCTCATCGACGCCGCTGTTCGAGCCGAGGGGAAGGAGTTGGCGCGTCGCGAGGCAGCCTACCGCGACGACCGGCCGCTGCCTACCATTGCCGGCAAGACCGTGATCCTGGTTGACGACGGGTTGGCCACCGGGTCGACCATGCAGGCGGCAGTGGCTGCGCTGCGCGGGCAGAGCCCAGCCAGCATCGTCGTGGCCGTCCCCGTCGCTGCCCCCGAGACCTGCCGCGAGTTCGAGAACGAGGTGGACTCGGTGGTGTGCGCTATCACCCCGGCTCTCTTCTTTGCGGTGGGACAGTGGTACGAGAATTTCGGGCAGACGACCGATGCGGAAGTGCGCGATCTGCTCGGACGCGCGGCCCGGGTGCGGGGTTGACGGAGGACAGCGGTTCGCGAGGGGCATGTACACAAAGAATTTGCGGGAGGGAAGTGTGACCAGCACGGTCGTGATCACTCAGAACAAGGCGGATATCGGCCAGGCGATCGCGGACGCTCTCGACCATATCGCGGTCGAGCCACTGGTCCGCGGCAAGCTCGTGGCGGTGAAACCCAATGACACCTGGGCTGCCGACCATGACACGACCGGCGTGACGCAGCCAGACACTCTGCGCGCCGCCCTACGCTATCTGAAACGTTTCTCGCCCCGGGAGTTGGTGGTGACCGGCGGCTCCGGCGCGGCGGAGACCGCCGACGTATTCCGGTTGGCGGGATTGACGGCTGTGCTGGAAGAGGAAGGCGCCGTTTTCTTCGACCACAATCGGCCACCCTTCCGCGCAGTCGAACTGCAGTACGCCCCCGAGAAGGACGTGGCCGGTCCGCAGCGGTCGGTGATGGTCAACCCGCGCGTGCTGGAGTACGAGACGCTGATCTCGCTCAACCAACTCAAGCTGCACGCGACGGCCACCGTGACCCTCTCGCTCAAGAACATCGCCATGTCCTTCCCGGCGGCCGACTACTACGGCCACCCACGCGCCCGCGAGCAGCATGAACATGCCTTTTTCGACGACATGCATTCTTTCATCGTGGCGATGGCCAAGCGCTTTCCGGTCCAGTTAGCCATCACAGTCGGGCATCCGGCGATGATCGCTACCGGTCCCCTGGGCGGCCATACTCTCGAAACGGGGCTGGCGATCGCAAGCACCGATCCCGTAGCCGCGGATGTCATCGGCGCGAAGCTGCTCGGCTTCGATCCGCAAGCCGTGCGCTACCTCTGGGAGGCAGGCCACTGGGGCCTGGGCAAGACGAGTACCGAGCAGATGCAGTTCCCTGCCATGAGCCTCAAAGAGGCCATTGGAGCCTTCACCGAAGCGGCCTATGGCCAACGGCTGACGTTCGAGCACTCCTGACACCCGGACAGGCTCATTTTCGACCGATAGCAGAGCCGGCAGGCGTTAGAGACCACCTCGCCTGCACCTCCGGGAAAATTGCCCCTGCCCACTACCAAGACGTCCCACTCCCGGGCCCGAGTTTCCTGCCTTTCGGTCATCAAGTCAGCTCGGGCCGGCGAGCCAGGGGCTAAACACCGTTATCCCGGCATCCCCGAAACACTGGCATAATAGCCATTCAAGGGTGCGCCAGTTGTGCCGGCTGCTACCGTGCGGCCCTGCCATTTGGCGCACCCCCCGGACCTGGTTGTATCATGCCCGGCATACGTCGTCAGACTCGGGATATGCAAAGGGCTTCGTCGATGAATCGCTTCTTGCTCAGGGGCTTGGCCGTGCTCGCGCTGGTCGGGCTCGTTGCCTGTCGCGGCCCGTCCGCTCCAATTAAAGCCCGATCCGCCGTCACGGCAGCAGCTGGTCCAACGACGACTGAGACGGCCCAGGCCAGAGCAGGGATCAGGCCGACGGCGCTGCTGGTCGTCACTCGCCCACCCGCCGCAGCTACCTCATCTCAGCCAACGGCGCGCCCTGCAGCCACGCCGACCCCACTGCCGCCAAGCGCCACGCCGAGCTTCCCTACCCAAACGGCGTCTCCATTCCCGACCGCGCCGGCCACGCCGACTCCCACTCCAATTGCGCCGGCACCCGTGCCGCAGGCGGACATAGGAGCCCTTGCTCCGGGTGTGGCGGGACAGATCGACGCGCTGTTTGGCGAGTGGGATCGGGCCGGTTCACCGGGCTGCAGCCTGGGTCTGGGGGAGGCCGGACGAGTGATCTACGGCCGCGGCTACGGTTTGGCCGATCTGCAGCAGGGCATACCGATCACGACGGAGACAGTCTTCAACGCGGGTTCGATCGCCAAGCAGGTGACTGCCCTGGCCATCGAGCTTCTGCGTGAGGAAGGCCGCCTGCAGCTAGACGACGACCTGCAGCGCTACGTGCCCGAGCTGCCCGCCTACGCGGCCAATGTCACCCTTCGCCAGATGCTCGCCCACACGAGCGGGCTGCGCGACGAACGCACGTTGTCCCTAATGGCCGGCACGAGCGATGACGAGTTGTTGAGCGAAGCCTACCTGCTGGGCTTGATCTTCCGGCAACAAGACACCAACTTCCCGCCAGGCCACCAATTCTCCTACAGCAACAGCAACTTCAGTCTGCTGGGACTCGTCGTCGGGCGCGTGAGCGGCCAACCGCTCGAGGAGTTCGCCGGCCAGAGGCTCTTCGCGCCGTTGGAAATGGCGCGCACCAGTTTCGCCACCGACCCGACCACACACGTGCCGGGACGCGCCCTGGCCTACACCGGCGGCGGTCGCGGCTATGGCCTATCGCTGCCCAATGCCGCATTGCCCGGCGCGACCAACCTCTATACCACCGTCTCCGACCTGGTGCGCTGGGCCGACAACTATTCGACCGCCCAGGTGGGCAGCCGCGAAGGGCTGGTGGCTGTTCTGCAGCCGGCACACGACAACCAAGGCCGCGCGGTGGCCTACAACTTCGGCCTCGAGCAGCGCACCTATCGCGACCTTGGCCCGACCCTACTGCACGATGGCCGCGACGGCGGCTTCCGGGCCGAGCTGCTGTTCTGGCCCGAGCAGCGGCGCGCGGTGGCGCTGCTCTGCAACATCGACGACGTCGACACCGCCCGTCTGGCCGAGCAGGCGGCCCGGCTCTGGCTTGGCCTCCCGACACCCATGCCGGCTCCCCCGCCTACGCCCAAGCCCGCCGTGTCCGCCGAGCCTTATGTCACGCTGCCGCCAGAAGACCTGGCCGGCCTCGCCGGGGTGTACTATGAGCCCAACACGACCCGCCTGCTCCGCCTGTCTGTCGAAGGCGACCGGCTGCGTGTGGAAGCCCCGCCCGGCCTGGAGTTCGCGGCGCTTGCCGAGGATCGCTTCCGCATTTTCAGCGCCGGCCGCCCCACTCCTGGCGAGGCCCGCTTCATCAAGGCCAGTTCGAGCCTGGACATCAAGTACACGGTATCGTTCAACGGCAGCTACAGCCGCTACCCGGACCTGTCCGCGGGTCTCAACTACGGCGGCACATACTACAGCCCGGAGCTGGACGCCACCTATCGCATCAGCCTGGACCGCGGCGTCCTGACGCTGGACAGTCGTCGCTTCGTGAACATCGCCCTTCTGCCGGTGGACGCCGACATTCCTGATGGGGCCGTTCCCGGGCTCAAGAACTTCGAGATGGCCCAGGCTCTGCCGCCGATCACGGTGGACTTCACCTTCGCGTCTGAGGACCCGGCCGCTCCTGGGACCGCCACCGGCTTCGCCCTTTCACTTGAGCGTGCGCGGCACGTGCAGTTCGTTCGGGCGCCCTGATGCAAGCCGGGTCACTTCATCTCCACATTCACCGCGCCGGGCGGCGCGGGCTTCCTATCTGAATGGGGTGGCCAGAACCTGCGCGGGCGTGCGTGCGCCCAGAATCTTTTCGAGCTCGACCACGAGGCGCAGGTTCTGCTCGGGGGTCCCGACGGTCACGCGCAGGTGCTCCGGAAGATCGTAACCCTTGCACGGCCGCACGATCACGCCGCGCTCGAGCAGCCGCTGATAGACCTGGCCGGCCTGCGGGCCGACATGCAGCAGCAGGAAGTTCGTCTGGCTCGGTGGGCAATGCATGCCGAGCCGGGCAAATTCGCACATCAGGAACTCGCGGCCGAGCCGATTCGTTTCGACCGTCTTCCGCACGAACTCAGCGTCTTGCAGGGCAGCTTCACCCGCGATCTGCGCCAGGATGTTGACGGGGAAGGATTCGGATGCGGCGCGCATCGGCGCCAGGAGGTCGGGATGGGCGATGCCATAACCCAGGCGGATTCCGGCGATGCCTTGTGCCTTGGAGAAGGTCCGCAGGATGAGGACGTTCTTTCGGCCCGCCTGCAGATAGGCGAAGGAGTCCGGGTAATCGGCCGCATCGACGAAATCGAAATAGGCCTCATCCAGCACGACCAGCACGTTGTCTGGCACGACAGCCATCAATTCGGCCAGTTCACCCTCGCTAACCATCGTGCCGGTCGGGTTGTTTGGGTTGCAGACAAATACGATCTTGGTGCGGTCGGTGATCGCGCGCGCCATGGCCGCAAGATCGAAGCGGTAGTCCCGCAAGGGAGTCTTGATCAGGCGGGCGCGCATCACGCTGGCGCTGATGTCGTAAACCGGGAAAGACGAAGCGCTGGTGAGCACCTCGTCGCCGTCCTCCAGGTATGAGACACACACCTCGCGAATCAGGCCGTCGGCGCCGTTGCCGACGCGGACCATCTCCGGATCCACACCATGCCGGCGTGCGATCGCCCGGCAAAGCCGATAAGCCTGCGCATCCGGGTAGTAGTTGATCCCGCGGAGGGCGCCGGAGAGCGCCGCCACCACCTTAGGCGAGGCACCCAGGGGATTCTCATTAGACGCCAGCTTGATGACGTCGCTGAGGCCGTACTCACGCTGCACTTCCTCAATCGGCTTACCGGGCACGTAAGGCCGAAGGGCGTTCAGTCCGCGTTGTTGTTTCGGAGAGGTGGCCATGCGATTCTACTCCCTTTGCGCCAGGCTCGCTGGCAGAGGTATCTGGTTCGGCTCGGCGCTGCGAATGACTCTCACGTCGCCGACGACTGCGCCGACAGGCAACAGGAAAACCGGGTTCAGGTCGAGCTCGGCGAGATCACGATCGCGGAAGGGCAGTTCGGATACCTTGACTAACAGCTGGGCCAAGGCATCCAGATCGCGCGCTGCCTGGCCGCGGATACCCTGGAGGATGGGGAACGAGCGGATGGAGCGCACCATCGCCTCGGCCCGCGGCCGGTCGAGCGGAGCGACGCGCAGGGCCACGTCGTGCAGCACCTCGGTATAGATGCCGCCGATCCCAAAGAGCACGACTGGCCCGAACTGTGGGTCGCGCGTGAGCCCGACGATCACCTCGAGCCCGCCGCGCACCATCGGGTAGATCACCACCCCACAGAACGTCGCGCCGGCCGCCACCGCGCTCAGCGCGCCAAAAGCCGCTTCCGCCGCCCGGTCGTCGCCGATGTTCAGTCTCACACCACCGTGCTCTGACTTGTGCAGGATTTGAGGCGAGACTACCTTCATGGCGACGGGATAGCCGATCTCATTGCAGGCACGCACCGCCTCCGCCGCCTCGGCAGCCCAGCGGAATTCGGGAACCAGGATGCCGTTCTGGCGCAGCCAGGCCATCGCCTCCGGCTCGAGGAGCGACGCCGGCAAGCCGGTTCTGCCCCTGCCATCCACGATGTCCGGGGCGGCTTCCGGCTCCCTGCTCGCGCACTCGCCCGCTCCGGCTTCGATGCTCCCCAGGTATTCCGCATACTCGGCCATGCGGGCCAGCACCGCCATCGCCCGCTCGCCTGTCGCAAAGTTCGGGATGCCCGATGCCTTCAGGCAGCCGATGCCCGCGGCCACTACCGGGCCGGCCATGAAATTGGCGACGACCGGTTTGCCCGACGCCAGTGCGGCCGCGCAGATCCCCCGCGCCAGCGGCACCGAATCAAGGTAGGGCGGGGCGACGTTGAGGGCCAGCGCCGCGTCGTACTCGGTCAGCACGGCAGTCAGGGTCTCGCGGTAGCCCGTTTCGGTGCCCTCGACCGTCAGGTCGATCGGGTTCCTGAAGGCGCAGTGGGCAGGCAGCGATCCCTGCAGCGCTGCGCGCAGCTCGGCGCTGGGCTCGGCCACCTGCAGGCCCTCGGCCTCGGCACGGTCGGCAGCTAACACCCCCGGTCCGCCGGAATTGGTGACGACGGCAACACGCCGACCGCGCAAAGGCGGCAGGCTCGTCAAGCCCCGACAAAGGTCGAACATCTCCTCGACGCCGGCCACGCGCAGCGCGCCGCAGTCTTTCAGCGCTGCATCGTAGACCGCATCGGCGCCCGCCAAAGAGCCGGTGTGCGACAAGGTGGCACGCTGGCCGGCCTGGCTGCGTCCCGACTTGATGACTACCAATGGCTTGTGCCGGGTGAAGTCACGCACTGCCTGCATGAACGCCCTGCCATCGCTCACGCTCTCGATGTACAAGGCCGCGACGGTGGTTTCGGGGTCCTCGGCCAGGTATGGCAACAGGCTGATCTCGTCCAGATCGGCCCGGTTGCCGTAGCTGACGAACTTGGAGAAACCGACTCCTTGTTCTGCGGCCCACGACAGCACGGCACCGCCAAGAGCACCGCTCTGCGAGATGAAGGCCACCGGTCCCTTGGGCGGCCGCGTCTCCAGCGTCGCGAAGAGGCCGTGGCCGGTGTTGGCGATCCCCGCGCAGTTGGGTCCCACCACCCGGATGCCGCGGCGGCGGACGACGCGCTTGATCTCATCCTCGCCGCTCTGGTTGCCAGCTTCGGAGAACCCAGCCGTGATGATGACGGCCGCCCGCACGCCGGCCTGGCCACATTCCTCCAGCACGCCGGCCACGGTTGGGGCCGGCGAGGCGATGACGGCCAGGTCGATCGGCGCACCCGCCTCACCGAGCGTGTGGTATCCGGGGGCGCCACAGGCGCCCTGCGCCTTGGGGTTGACGGCCACTACTTCCCGGAACCCGCCCTCGACGATCTGCCTGACCAGTTCGAAGCCGATCTTGCCTTCCGCAGTCGAACCGATGACCGCGACGCGGCGCGGGTAAAAGAGGTGTTGGAGGCTCATGACGCGCCCGCTAACCCCGCCTCAAAGGCACGCATGTTCCTCTCCACACCGCGCTTCCAGCGCGTGCGCACCACCTCCGCCATGGTCTCTGCCGGGAGCAATCGAGCCAGGCAGGTCTCCCTGAGAGCCACGGCCAGCGTGTAGATATTGTCCGGGACGGTCGCGCCCTCGAAGACCGGCAGTTCCTCCGGGTCGATGTAGCAGAAGCGGCCTCCAGCGCTCAGCGCGCGGCCGGCCGCCTCGGCAACCTGGGCCAGCGAGGGGTAGATCGCTTTGCCGAGCATCACCGCAGTCGGAAGCCATCTGTGGGCATAGAGCAAGAAGTCGCCGCTGGGTTTGACGAAGCGCACGGCCTTGAGCGACGCGGAGACCTCGGTAGCGATGACAAGGTCCGCTCCCCGCTCGGGGATCGAAGGTCCCGCCAGCTTGCGACCCAGGCGCAACTGCGCCTTGACGAAGCCACCGCGCTGCGCCATGCCCTTCGTCGGGTAGAAGTTGACCGGGATACCGCGGCGGAAGGCTGCCTCGGCGATGATCTCGCCGATCGTCAGGATGCCCTGACCGCCGACCCCGACGAAGTAGATGTCGAGGGTGCCCGAAGCGACGCCCCGATCCGTGGCCGCCGCCCGATCCTCCGTGGTTGCGATCTCACTCGCCATTTCGGGCCTCCTGAAGCACGGCGGCGTCCTGCGCCGGCTGAAAAGCGATCGCATCGCGGTTGCAGACGCTGGCGCAGAGGCCGCAGCCGAAGCAGACGTCGGGATCGATGGCGATGCTCTCGCCGTTCAACGAGATCGCCAGGCAGCCAGTCAGAGTGATGCACAGCTTGCACTGGTTGCAGTTTTCGTCCACTACCTGCACGTGTCCGGCCTCTACGCCACGACGGCGGGCCGGCATCGCGCACTCCTGGCGGGCCAGGACCACCTTCACGCCCGGCAGCTTGAGCGCTTTCTCTATCACCTTTGCCATGCCCTTCAGGTTAAAGGGGTCCGTGATCCAGAACTGATCGACGCCCAGCGCCGGCACGATGCGCGCGATGTCAAGCCGGGCGCCGCCTTGCTGGAACTGTTCGCAGGTGCCGGCGTTGACCTGCATGCCGGTCATGCTGGTCCAGCCATTGTCCATGATGATGAGCGTCAGGGGGACCTGGTGCTGCACGGCGTTGACGAGGCCGGCCAGACCGGCGTGATAGAAAGTGGAATCGCCGATGGTCGCGATGACAGGCGTCTTGACGCCGGCGTGGACGTAACCCTGGGCCAAGGAGACGCTGGCGCCCATGGCGACCTCGTTCCAGACGGTGTTGAAGGGTGGGTTCATCCCCAGGATGGTGCAGCCAATATCGCCGGTCACCATCACCTGGTCTTTCTTGAAGCCGGCGCGCCGCACGGCCTGATTGATGGCCATGAAGGTGCCCCGGTGTGGACAGCCGGCGCAGACGGTGATGGGCCGCGCGGCCGCCAACTTCTCTGCCTCGGCGCCTGCTCCCTGAAACAGGTCGGGGGGGGTGGATAGTCCGGCCGCGGCGGATAGCCCCGCCAGCACCTGGCCCAAACCGTAATCCCCCACGCGCTCGAAATGGCCGCTCAGCTTGCCGAGGATCTTGACGTCCCGGCCCATGCGGTAGGCTTCCAGGCAAAGACCCTGCTCGACGTAGGGCTCCATTTCCTCGAGGACCAGGACGGTGTCGCAGTGGCGCAGTAGCGCCTGCATCTCGCCGCTCGGCAGGGGGTGGACCGCTTTGAGGCGCAGAACAGAGACCTCCCAGGGGTCTAAGCCGTAGCCGGCGGCCAGGCTAAAGGCCTCGTCGAGGTAGGCTTCTGTGATGCCGGCAGCCACCACACCCAGTCCACCGGGCTGGGCAGCCAGCCGGAGCACGTTCAGACCGCGTTCTGCGATCCAGCGCTCAGCTTGGGCCAGGCGGGCGATCAGTTCGCGGTGCTGCGCCATGCAGATGGCAGAGCCGGCCTTGGTGAAACGATTGATATCACGCAGCAAAACCGCCTCGCGCTCCGGCGGAACACCGCCGGGTCGGGGATCGTCGTCGACCTCAACCGTCGCCAGGGAGCCCGAATTGGCGGTGACCAGCCGGACGAAGACTGGGCTGCCGGTCGCTTCCGAGAGATCGAAGGCCGCGCGCGTCAGATGATAGGCATCCTGGACTGAGGACGGATCCAGCATTGGCAGGTCGGACATGCGGGCGAAACCCCGCGAGTCTTGCTCGGCCATGCCTGCGCTGACGCCGGGATCGTCCGCCACGTAGATCACCAGTCCGCCGACCACGCCCGAATAGGCGATGGAGATCAGCGAATCGTAGGCCACGTTCAGTCCGGACATCTTCATGGTGCAGAGCGCACGCTGCCCGGCCCAGGCTGCCCCGGCGGCAATCTCAAAAGCTACCTTCTCGTTGGTGCTCCATTCGACATGGATGCCGGCCGGATTCGTCTCCAGCAGGCCGGCCAGAGCGCCCGTGGAAGGCGTGCCCGGATAGCCGGTCACCACTTTGACGCCTGCATGCACGGCCCCCAGTGCCAGGGCGTCGTTTCCCGTCATCAGACGCATTACCAATTCCAACCTCCTCCGTGGGTCAGACCGACCCGTCCGTCAACCAAAACCTGGTTGCAGAGCTGCTTAGAAACGCCGGCTCAAAGAGATGCTTCGCTCAGTCTCGACGCAACCTGTATTGAGCGGTCGGCGTCGCTCAGCATGACAGCGTGAGTTTTTGGCTCAGGAAGATGCTTCCCTCGGTCTCGACGCAACCCGTATTGAGCGGTCGGCGTCGTTCAGCATGACATCGTGAGGTTCTTGCTCGGGCGCATGTCGCCCTGGCATGGGGACCTCAGGATAACCGCGGAACGAGCATCCGGCTCCTCCTGCTCACGCGTCACGTCCGCGAGCCGCGCGCAGAACCTGCAGCACGCGCGGCGGCGTGACGGGTACCTCGTGGAAGCGGACCCCGGCGGCGCGCGAGAGCGCGTTGACCACGGCCGGCGCGGTCGGCATGATCGCGGCCTCACCCAGACCCTTAGCCCCCAGCGGACCGTAGAAGCTGGGCACTTCGACCAGGATCACCTCCATTTGCGGCACAGCGCTGACCATAGGCAGGATGTAGTCGGTGAGACCGGTGCTTGCGCCCGGAATGTACTGCTCGCTCAATGCCGTCCCGATGCCCATCATCACCGCTCCCTGGATCTGGCCGATCGCGTTGGGTGGGTTTATCGCCCGGCCAACGTCGTGGGCGGCGAGTATCCGGCGCACCTGCGCTTGCCCGGTTTCCAGGTCGAGAACCACTTGGGCGACCTGCGCGCCGGTGATGAACAAGGGAGCGTAGTCGTGAGGATCGAGGTCCGGGAACTGCGGCGAAAGGTCGAAGTAGCCAACCACCCGGCGGCTTTTGCCGATGCGATCGAATTCCTGGGCGACCTCAGCCAGCGCTACGCTGCGGTGCGCGGCGTTGCAACCGGCGACCACATCCGCGTTCAGGGCAAGCTCGGCAGGCGAGCAGTCGAGCATCTCGGCGGCCAGGCCAAGGATCTCGTCGCGCAGGTTGCCCATGGCATTGCACAACGAGCTGCCGATGAAGTAGGTGGCGCGCGAGGCGCCCTGGATCCCGCTGTCAGGCGTCAGGGCCGTGTCGGCATTGACCAGCTCAATGCGCTCGCGTGGCACTCGCAGCGCCTCGGCGGCGAGCTGGACCATGACCGTGCTGATGCCCTGGCCGTAATCTGGCGCCGAGCAGTAGCCGATGAAATGGCCGTCAGGCGTCAGCTCGGCGTGCGTTTCGATGCGCAGCGAGCCTGACTTGCCGAACCGGTACCACATGCCGGCCAGCCCGACCCCCATGCGTAGCGCCTCGCCGGCGTGAGCCGTGTTGAAGCCGGCCGCTTCTGCCTGAAACGTGCGATAGCCCGGCTCCACCGCTGACAGCACTTGCTCGTAGCCCAACGACTCGCCGACCGGGTAATTCAGGAAGCTGTTCTCGTTTTGGTGGATCTGGTTGGCACGCCTGAACTCCAGCGGATCGGCGTTCAGCCGCTGGCACAACTCGTCGAGGGCACACTCCAGGGCGAAGGTGGACTGCGGCGAGCCGTAGCCGCGGAACTGCCCGCACTTCGGACCATTGGTGTAGACCGCGCGCGCATACGCGTCCACCGCCCGCCAGCGATAGGGGCCACCGCTCGCGGTAACGGCATAGTTCGGGATCCAGTAACCGGCGCTGTCGTAGCCGCCGGTATTACAGTCCACCCGCGTGTGGATACCGGTCAACTGCCCGCCGGCCGTGGCCCCAATGCGAAAGCGTACGTGGTACGGGTGGCGCTTGGGCGTGGCGTCGAAGGCCTCACGCCGCGAGTAAGCCAGGCGAACCGGCCGTCGGACCAGGTAGGCGGCCAACCCGACGGCGACGAGCGGCCAGGGATCCTGCCGGTTGCCGAAAGAGCCACCGGTAGGCGGCAGGATCACGCGCACCCCCTGCGGGTCAATGCCCAGCGTCTGCGCGATGTATCCCACCTGCCAGTGCGGCTCGTGGGTACCGCCGAGGACCGTAAGCCGGCCGTCGTCCTCAATGAAGGCCAGGGTGGCGTCGCGCTCGAGCGTGGCGTGCTCCTGAAACGTGGTGCGATAGCCGGTTTCGAGCACTACATCGGAGGCCGCGAAGGCAGCGTCGAGGTCGCCGTGCTTGACCGAATAGTCGCTGAGCACGTTGCCGGCCGGATAGATCGCCGGCGCGTCCGCGCGCAGGGCCTCGTCAGCCTCGAAGGTGTGCGGCAAGACTTCATAACTGACCGCGATGGCCTGTACGGCCGCCTTAGCCCGGTCGGGCGATTCTGCCACTACCATGGCGATAGGCGCACCACGTTGGCGCAGCGTGTCGCCGACGGCGGTGAGCACGGGCTCGCCGCTGCTGTAGCCGTCCAGTCCGTTCAGCCCGGGAATGTCGGCCGCGGTGATAATCCGGACCACGCCGGGCAGGGCCGCAGCTTCCTCGACTGCCAGGCTGAGCAGCCGGGCGTGATGATGAGGGCTCCTGAGCACTTTGGCGTAAAGCAGGCCGGGCGGCGCCATGTCTTCGACGTAGCGCGTCCGCCCGGTCACCTTGCCGAGCGTGTCGATGCGCCGGGCGCTGCCGCCCACCGGCTCAGGGAAGCCTTCCGAGCGCATCAGTTTTTCGGACCTCATGTCCTCGCCTCTTCGCCGCGGCGACCACTCTGGCTGCGCAGCACGTACTCCACTTCCGCCTCGACGCCGGTTGGCAATGGTTCGGGCCGGTGCCCGTCAATCAGGGCGATGGTCTTCTCGCGCAGCCGATCACCCAGCCGCTTCTTGCCTTTGCGCACCCAGTTGTCCTTGCGTTCGCGGCTGAACAAGGTTGGGTTCCAAAGCTCTCGGAAATGGCGCAGTGTATGGTCTTCGGTCAGGTACTGGCCGCCCGGCCCCAGCCGGTGGACGAGATCGAGGGCGAAGGCCTCCTCATCCAGCCTGATCCCCTGCATGAAGTGCCGCTCACGGGCGATCACCTCGGCCGCGAACGTGATCATCTCAGGCGAAGTCGTCAGCCCGGCCTCCAGATAGCCGATATCATGTGCCAGGTGCTGGCCGGAAAGCAAGGCCACGATCACCGACGAGGTCGCGTCGGCGGCTGCCTGCTCGTCCATGACCATGCTGTCGCTGCAGCCCGCATAGCCCCAATTGGGCAGATTGTAGAAGCGTCCCATCTCGGCCATGGCGACGCGCGCCAGTTCGAACTCAGGGGCGCCGTAGACGCTGATGGTCGTGCGCATGTCCATGTGGTGCACGCCCTGGCTGTAGACCATCGGCGTGCCCGGCCGCTTCAGTTGTCCGATCACGAGGCCGGAAAGCACCTCGGCGTTGCCGACGGCCATGGCACCCGCCATCGTCACCGGCGCCGTACCACCCATCATCGGCGAGGGCATGTGAACCATGGGCAGGCCCTGTTCGGCCATAAACAGCAGCTTCCCCAACGAGTCCGCGGGGTGTTGCAGCGGAGTAGTCGCCTGGCTGTAGCCGAGCAGAGTTGGATTGAGACGCAGCTGCTCGCTTCCTCCCGCCGCGGCTGCCGCCATCGCGACAATCGCCTCGCAGTCGGCCCGGCCGCCAGAGATGAACACGATCGGCTTCGTCGTGTGCTTCAGCATCAGCGCGAACTGGTGGCGGAAAGGGCTGATGCCGTCGTCGAGGTCAGAGGGCACGCCCATCGACATGCAGAAGCCGATCTCCGGCAGGGCATCCACCAGGTGAATGCAGTCAACCACGGTTTTGGCGGTGAAGAGCTCGGGTTGCCCGGTGCGTGGGTTCAGGTAGTTGTTGCAGTCGGAGCCGGTGCCGAAGGCCACTTCAAAGCCTTCCATGCGAACGGCCGGCTCGTCGGTCCCACGCCTGCAAAGGGCGATGCGCGAAGGCGCCTGTTTCAGCGCCCACTCGACGAGGGCGGGCGGAAAACGAACCAGGCTTTCGTCGCTGATCACGGCGTCGGTTTGGCGGAGCAGGGCCAGGGCTTCAGGGTGATGAACGCGCACGCCGGTGCGGCGCAGGACCTCCAGCGAGGCAAGGTGGATGGCTTCGCATTGATCACGGTTCAGAAGGCTGAAGTGTGGATAGGCATGCACGTCTTGCGTCATCGATCACCCCTACGCTCTTCCAGCCGCACCGCAGGCTCACTCGAGCCGCACGTGCACAGCACCAGACGCTTTGGCGCGCCGGCGAGCGCCCACTGCACCAGCGCGGGCTCGATGCGCACCAGGTTTACGTCCGCAATGGAGGCGCCGGCCTGACGTAACAGCGCCCGGGCCTCGGGATGAAGAACGCGCACGCCGGTACGTCGCAGGATCTCCAACGAGGCGTCAGGGATCGTCTCACACTGCTCCGGGTCCAGCAGTCCGAAGGTGGGGAAAGCGAGCGAGCCGCGCGTGATGCTGCTAGGCATGGTGGTAACGCTCGTCTTTCTGGTAACGCTCGGCCGCACGTCCTACCGCATCGCGATCCAGCGTCAGCCCGAGCCCAGGCCGGTCGATCGGGCCCAGCTTGCCCGCACGCGGTGCCAGATCGGGCGCGCAGACCAGGTCTTGAGCCAACAACTGATGCATGATCTGGTTGCCGTCGGTCAGGTTCGGGATCGTGAGTCCCACGTGATGCTGAGCCAGATCGGTGATCGACGAGACAGACTGCCCATGCAGGCAAACACCGATGCCGGCGGCCTCGGCGATGGCCGCCGCCTTCTTGAGCGCCAGCAAGCCCCCGGCTTCATGGATCGAGAGCACAATCACGTCGGCAGCCCGTTGGCGGCAGATCTCATAGACCTCGTTGGCGGTGAACACCGATTGATCGGCGGCGATGGGCACGGCGACGGACTCCTTGACCTGGCGCAGCGCCGCGATGCCGGGCTCCGCGGTGGGCTGCTCGATCCACTCAGGATCGAAGCCCGCCAGTTTGCGGATCATGTTGATGGCCGTGTGCACGTCCCAGGCGCCGTTGGCATCCAGCCTCAAGCGCCGGTCCCCGATGGCCACGCGTACCGCCGCCGCATTCCGCAGGTCGGCCAACTCGCCCCGCCCAACTTTCAGGTAGATCACGCCGTATCCCGCCTGCGCGAGTGAGCCGGCCTGCTCCGCCAGCTCGTCGGCCGTGTCACCCTGCGGGAACCCGAAGTAATCGACGTCGTCGCACACGGCCCCGCCGAGCAACTGGTATATCGGCCGTCCGGCAGCCTGGCCGATGATATCCCACAAGGCCATCTCGAGCCCCGCCAGGACGAGATTGGCAAACCATGGTGTGAAGGTGAAACCGCCGAGGCAGCGCGCCCGCGCGCGCAGCCGTTCGATGTCGAACGCCGGTTGGCCGATGAAAAGCGGCGTGACACCCTGAAGGAAGGCCAGCGTGCCTTCCGCCGGAAACGCCGCCGTCGACTCGCCGATGCCTGTCAAACCTTCGTCGGTCTGCACCTCCACCAAGACCACCGAGGCGCCATAGTCCACCCGCCCGGCCCAGTGATAGGGTTCGCGGAAGGGCAGAGCCAGGGGCGTGGTTCTGATGCCGGTGACGATCATCGGCCGGCCTTGCCGGCGTCCAGCGCTGCCTGCTCGATCGCGCGCACGATATTGACGTATCCCGTGCAGCGGCACAGATTGCCACTGATGGCCTGTTCGATCTGGGCGCGCGTCGGGTGCGGCTGCTCTTCCAGCAGTTTGGCGGCCGCCATGATAAAACCGGGCGAGCAGTAGCCGCACTGCACGGCGTCCTGCTCGACGAAAGCGCGCTGCAAAGGATGAAGCGAGGCGAGCCCGTCCGCTCCCCCGAGGGCGCCGCCGGTCTCACAGCCCAAACCCTCGATGGTCACCACCTTCCGACGGTGCGCGGCCGCCGCAGGCACCAGGCAGGCCATCACTGCCATCCCGTCCAGGTGGACCGTGCAGGCCCCGCACTCCCCCTCTCCGCAGCCCTCCTTGGTGCCGAACAAGCCGAGCTCTTCACGCAGCACGTGCAACAGCGTCCTGGCGTGCGCGCCGCGCACGGCGTAGGGCCGCCCGTTGACCGTCAGCTCGATGGGCTCCCCTCCTGCTGAGCTGTGCACCCAAACGGCCGCGGCCCGACCGGCCCCTTCCCCTGCAACAGGATATGCGCGGGCCAGCAGGATGGGCTGCTCCGGCCAGTCGCCGCGCTCGCTGCCGGCCCGCAGCTGCCGCAACGCGCGCTCGGTCAGCACCTCGACCATCTCGGTCCGGTAGGCACCCGGGCCCCGGATGTCGTCGATGGGCCGGACCGAAGCGGCAGCCAGCCGGCCCGCCTCATGGATCGTCGCCTCGTCAAGCGCTCTGCCTGCCAGGAACTGCTCGGCCGTACCGGCCCGCACGATCGTCGGCGCCACCGAGCCGAAGGCCAGGCGTGCCCGGCGCACGGCCGGGCCGTCAAAGGCGAGCACGGCGGCAACGTTGACCACCGAAATCGCCTGGCTCTGACGCAGCCCGAGCTTGATGAAGGTGCCGCGTTCGTCCGCTCCGAGAGCCGGGAAATCGATGTCGACCAACAGCTCGTCGGACGCGAGCGCGGTGCGGCGGACGCCCAGGAAGAAATCGGCAAGGCCGATACTGCGCTCCCCGCGCGCGCTCCGGAGCGTGACCCGGGCGTCGAGCGCGCGCAGCGGGGCAATGGTATCGTTGGCCGGCGAGGCCGTGAGGAGATTACCTGCCACCGTGCCACGGTTGCGAATCTGTGGCGCGCCGACTTCCAGACAGGCACGGGCCAGCGGATAGGCGGCCGAGACCAGCGTCCGCGAGGCGATCACCTGGTTGTGAGTGACCAGGGGGCCGAGGTGAACCCTGCCGTCGACGAGCCGGATCGCGTCCAGCCCGGGAATGCGGGTGATATCGATCAGCACGCGCGGTGCGCGCTGGCCGCGTTCGATCTCCAGCAGCAAGTCGGTCCCGCCGGCCACGACGCGAGCCTGCGCTGCATGTTCGGCGAGCAGCGCTAACGCGTCGTCGAGGTCAGCAGGTGCGTAGTAGCGCTCCCACACGGTCTATACCTCCAAGCCTCGGCACGATCGGACTGACCATGGCCGGCAGGCACAAGATCATTCAGCGCTGCCAAAGCGTTTCCCGCCGATGTCAATCCAGGTGCCGGCGTGCGATGCCTCTGCCTTGCGCAGTATGTGATGGGCGGCGGCCAGGTCCTCGATCGCGATGCCCAACGACTTGAAAAGGGTGATCTGCTCGGGAGACGTACGCCCCGGCACCTGGCCCAGGAGCAGCTCGCCCAGCTCGCCCAGGATATGGTCGTCGCCGATCAGGCCCTCCTGCTTGGGTATCAAGAACTCGCCGGCTTCGTGCAGTGCCGCGTCCCGCCGGTCGACGTAGAGCCGGGACTTTACCACGGCCGCCGAATCCAGCTCGCGCGTGACCGGCGTGAAGGCGCCGACGGCGTTGATATGCGCGCCCGGCGCCAGCCAGTCACCGCGCAGCACCGGCCGGTGCGCGCTGGTGACGGTGCAGATGATATCCGCGCCTGCAACGGTCTGCTGGAACGTCTCGCAGACTTCGATCCGCAGGCCATGCCGTTGTCCCTCGCGCTCCGCAAACCGGAGCGCCCCCTCACGCGTCTGGCTGCAAACGCGTACACGCTTGATCGGGCGCACGGCCAGCATCGCCGCCAGGTGAGTGCGCGCTTGGGTCCCGGCGCCGATGATGGCCAGGTCCGAGGCGCCGGTCCGCGCCAAGAGGCGGGTCGCCACGCCGCTGACCGCGGCAGTGCGCAGCGCGGTGACGGCAGTGCCATCCACGATGGCCCGCAGGAGGCCATGCTGAGTGTCGAATAACAGCACCACACCCTGGTGCGAGTCATATTGGCTGCCGCGGTTGGTCGGGAAAGCCGTGATCACCTTGACCCCGACGGACTGGATACCGTCCAGAAAGGCCGGCATCAAACCCATCAGATTCTGCCCACCGGGCAACATCAGCATGGTGCGCAGCGGCAGGATAGCCTCACCGCCGGCCAGCATCTTCAGTGCATCGGCCATGACGTCGACGCACTCTGGCATGGGGAGCAGTTCGGTCACCAGTTCTTGGTTCGCGATGAGCACCTGCATGTCTCTCCCTCCACGGGCGCCGGCTGCTGCCCTTGCGGCGCCCCGGCCTGCGGCCGTCGGCAGCCCGCCGCGCGCTCAGCCTGCGGCCGCCACGATCTCGTCCAGCCGCGCCAGGACGTCGGGTGCCAGTGGCTCTGGCTGATGGCGCTCGAGCAGTTGAAGGGTTGTCTCCCGCGCGGCTCGCGCAGGGTCTTGCCACCGGCCGCCTTCCAGGCGTCATAAGGCCGCCGGTCGATCAGCCTCGGGTACCAGTCGTCCCGATAGTGTTGGTGGGTGTGCTCGGAGCCGACGAAGTCGCCTTGTGGGCCGATCTGGTCGATCACGTCGAGGGCCAACGTCTCGGCGTTGACCTCGATCGGTGCCAGTACCCGCTTGACGTAATTGATCAGCTCGTCGCAGATCACTACCTGCTCAATGGAGTTGCACATGCCTCCTTCCAGGTAGCCGACGTCGTGTGCCATCTGCGCGCCGCCCATGCTTTCCAGGATCAGCGAGAAGGCGGCCTCGGCCGCCGCCTGCTCGTCCGGCAGCTTGGAGTCGCTGCAGCCCGTCAGCCCGAAGATCGGCATGTCGTAATGATGGGCCAGCTCGAGCAGCGCCACCCGGTTCTCGGGCGCAGCGTAACTATCCACCATGGAACGCATGTCCATCATGTCGTTGACCCCCCCGGTCAGGATCACCGGCGCGCCTTCTCGCCTGAGCTGTGACAGCACCAGCCCGACCAACTCGCCGGCATTCGCGAGGGCGAGGGCGCCGGCCTGCGTCACGGGGCCGTTGGCCCCGCGCAGCACAACGGGGGTGTAAGTGGTCGGCAGCCCCTTGCCGGCCATGAACAGCAGCTTCTCCAACGCCTCGGCGTTGTGACGCATCGAACTGGTCACATTGATGTAGAGCGCCCCCAGCGGCCGAACACGCATCGCCCCTTCGCCCCCCGCCACCGCTTCGGCCATGGCCACCGCGTCGCGCGTGCCGGAAAACTCGGTAGTCACATACAGGATGGGTTTGATGCTGTTCGCGAGCATGGCACGCATCTGGTAGCGGTCGTAGGTGGCCTGATCGAGATCTTGCGCGATGCAGAAGGACATCAGGAAGTCGATGTTGGGCAGGGCATCGCAGACGCGCGTCGCATCCTCGATATCGCGCAATTGCCCCTGCCGCCGTTCGCCGGTGCGCGGGTCGAGCACGTACGGACAGTCAGAACCGGTGCCGTAGAAGGTGCGATAGCCTTCGAGCGGCATGACCGGATCGCCGTGCCGATTGTACAGGGTCACGCTCTTGGGGGCCGTCTGCAGGGCCCACTCGACCAGCCGGGCCGGGATGCGCACCCGGTTACTGTCGGTAGCGGGCACGCCGGCGCTGGACAGCAGATCGAGAGCATCCTGCAGGTAGAGGCAGACTCCCGTCCGCTCCAGAATCTCGAGGCTGGCGTTATGCAGACGCTCCACCTGTTCATCGGACAGCCGCCGGAACCTGGGGGATGATAGATTGACGCCGTGAGTTTGCTGCGGCATGAACTAGCGATTCTCCTCTCTCGAGGCGAGCTGCGGCGGCTCGCCCGACGGTGACAGCCGGCGTGAGCGCGCCAACGCCTCGAGCACGCGCTGAGGCGTGATCGGCAGTTCGCAGATCGGCACTCCGATGGCATCCGACACTGCGCTGGCCACCGCGGCAGGGGCGGGTGAGAGCGAAGGCTCGCCGATCCCCTTAGCGCCGAAAGGTCCCACTCCGCTGCCCGATTCCAGGATGATCACCCGTGTGGTGGGAAAGTCCATGGCCGTCGGAATAAGGTACTCGGCCAGCGACGGAGTTTTGATGACGCCATCGCGAACGATCAGGTCTTCCATGAGGGCGTAGCCCAGCCCCTGCACGCCGCCGCCGGCGATCTGTCCCTCGGCGGCAGCCATATTGATCGCCCGGCCGATGTCGTGCGACGCGGCGGCTTTCAAGACCGTGATCTCGCCCGTCTCAGTGTCCACGGCGACTTCGACGCCGTAGGCGCCGAAGGTGAAGTCGGGGAAGACCCGCCCTTGACCGGTCTCGGGATCTATCGGATCGGTGAACGGCGCCTTGAAGAAAGCCAGGTTGGCCAGCGGCAACCCCTCGCTGGCACAGACGCGCGCCAGATTGCTCAGCTCCAGCGCCTGCGCCGGGTCGGCTTTGACAAAGACCTTGCCGCCGGCCAGATCGAGTGCTTCGGCCGGCTCCTCAAAGTACTGAGCCGCCCGCTCGACCAGCACCTGGCGCACGGCGCGCGCAGCGGTCAGCGTCGCGTTGCCTGACATGTAGAGCTGGCGCGTGGCGGTCGACGTGCCGGACAACGGGGTCAGCGCGGAGTCCGTGGCATAGACCGAGATGCGCTCCAGCGGCACCCCAAGCACCTCCGCCGTGATCTGGCAGAGACTGTTGATCTGCCCGGCGCCCAGGTCTGGCACGCCCGCGCGCACGACGACCGTGCCGTCGAGCTCAAGGCCCACCCACGCCTGAGAGGTGTCGTGCAGCCAGGTGATACGGCCATAGCTCTGGAAGTACGAAGCCACGCCACGGCCGACTTTGACCGCGCCGTCTGCTGCCGGCCACCCCAAACCGGCAGCAGACGTCTTCTCGCCAAGGGCGTCCAGGACGCGGGTCGCCGTCTCTTCCAGCCAGGCCGCGGTCTCGATCGGCTGCGAGGTCGAGGTGGTGTCGCCCGTGCGGATGTAGTTGCGGCAGCGCAGTTCCAGGCGGTCGATGCCCAGCGCATCGGCGATGGCGTCCATCTGCTGTTCGTAAGCAAAGCAAGCCTGCGGACCGCCGAAGCCGCGGAAGGCGCTCGTGAAAGGATTATTGGTGGCGGCAGCGGCGGCATCGATCCACAGATTGTCGACTCGATAAGGCCCGGGTGCCATGACCGCCGTATACAGCAAAACATAGGGGCTCAGGTAGGGATATGCCCCCGAATCGGACAGAATGTCGATCTGGGCGGCCGTGATACGTCCATCCTCCGTCACGCCGGTGCGGTGCCGGATCACGTACGGATGGCGCTTGGAATGGGCCAGAATCGATTCTTCGCGCGTGTAGACGAGCCGCACCGGCCGGCCGGTTGTCCTGGCCAGCAATCCGAGGTAGATCTCGACGGTGATGTCCTCTTTGCCGCCGAAGCCGCCGCCTACCATCGTGCCCTGGATGCGTACCTGGTTCTGCTTCACGCCGATCACCCGGGCGATAGTGCGGAAATGCTCGATCACCTGCGTCGACACGCGGATGTTGATCACGCCGCGCTCGTCCAGCCACGCCACGCCGGCCTCCGGCTCGAGATAGGCGTGCTCCTGATAAGGGGCCCGATAGGTGTTCTCGATGATCCGATCGGCCTGCGCGAAGCCGGCCACCAAGTCGCCCTTGCGGATCTTCCAGTGAGCCACCAGGTTGTCGGGCGCCTGGACGATCGGTGCGCCGGGGCGCAGCGCCTCGGCGGGATCGTAGACACCCGGCAGAGGCTCGTAGTCGATCTCGATAAGCTTCAGCGCCTGCTCGGCAACTGCTTCCGATTCGGCGGCGACCAGGGCGATCGGTTCGCCGTAGAAGCGCACCCGATCGATCGCCAGCACCGGCACCTCCGATCCGGGCCGTTGCTGCTGCCCCGTCTGGCCCGGCATGTCCTGCGACAGGCTCGGAAAAGGCAGGTCGGAAGTGGTAAGCACGCATACGACGCCGGGCAAGGCGCTCGCCTTGCTCACGTCAAGGCGGGCGATACGGGCCGAGGCCTGGCTGCTGCGAAAAACCTTGCCGTGCAGCATGTGCGGCATGCTGAAGTCGCCGGCATAGACCGTGGCAGCAGTAGCCTTGCCAAGGGCATCGACACGCCGCAGGGGCTTCCCAACCTGCCGCAGCTCGGGGAGATGGACGGGAGGCAGCGGTTTACTGCGCAGGCTCATCTCGCACCTCCACCGGCGGCACACTGGCTGCGGGCGGCGACATTTTCTCGGCCGCGGCCTGGATTGCCTGCACGATCTGCCCGTAACCGGTGCAGCGGCATAGGTTGCCCGAGATGGCCTCGCGGATCTCTGCCTCGGTCGGGTGCGGATTGTGGTCGAGCAGCGCTTTGGCCGCGATCGTCATGCCCGGGGTGCAGTAGCCGCACTGGACGGCGCCGTGGTCTGCGAAGGCCTCCTGCAGGGGATGGGGCGCCTGGGCAGTGCCGAGCCCGGCGGCGGTCACGATCTCGCAGCCGTCGGCCTGCAGCGCCAGGACGAGGCAGCTATTGACGGCGACGCCGTCCAGCAGCACGGCGCAGGCTCCGCAGTCTCCCTTCTCGCAGCCGCACTTCACGTCGACGTAGCCCAGCTCGCGCAGGGCCTGGAGCAGCGTCAGATTGGGCGCGGCGGCCAACTGATGAGGCCGGCCGTTGATGCGCAGCGACACGAGGCTCGCTTTCATGCCGCGCCTCCCGCCACAGGACAGGCCCTCTGCCAGGCCTGGACAAGCAGCCGGCGTGTGATCGTCTCGGTCACTTGCCGGCGGTAGGCGGCCGAGCCCCGGATGTCGTCGATCGGCTGGGCCGCCTCGGCCGCCAGGCGGGCCGCCTCGGCCAGGTGGACCGGCGTCAAGCTCTGATCGCACAGGACGGCTTCGGCCCGGTGCGCCCGCAGCGGTCGCGGCGCAACGGCACCCAAGGCGATGCCCGCCTGACGACACCATCCCGCTTCGTCGAAGGTCAGGCTCACGGCGGCGCTCAACACGGCGATCGCATCGGACCTGCGCAGGCCGATCTTGTAGAATCCCCCGGCGGCGCGCTGGCCCTGCTGAGACGGGCCGGCCGGCCAGCGCACAGAGATCAGCAGCTCGTCTCCCCGGCGCAGCGTCTTCCTGACGCCCGCCAGGAAATCTTCGAGCGGCAGGCAGCGCACGCCGCGATTGCTCGCCAGCTCGACCACGGCGCCCAATGCCAACAATGGCGGCGCCATGTCCGCTGCCGGCGAGGCATCGGCCAGGTTGCCACCCAACGTGGCCCGGTTGCGGACCAATGGGTTAGCGAACGAGGCTGCCGCCTGAGCCACGGCCGGCGCAGTCGTCGCCACGAGCGGATCTCGCAGCAACTCGCCGATCGTCGTCCCTGCCCCGGCCACCACCTGGCCGTCGAGCCGGCGTAGGCCACGCAGTTCGGGCAGGCCGGCGATGTCCATCAGCGCCTCGGGCAGCAGCCGGGAACTGCGCAGATCGGGTATCAGATTGGTGCCCCCGGCCATCGGCAGGAGGCCCGGACCGTGCTCCGACAGAAGCGTCAGCGCCTCTATCAGCGTCTCCGGTCGATAGAACTCGAACTCGGGCAGCATCTTCACCTCTCTCAGAGCGCGCGGGCGACCTCGGGCTCGGCCACCGGGGGTTGCTCCAGTTGCGGCTGCTCCGACGCACGGGCTGCAGCCAAGACGGCACGGACGATGCTGGCGTAACCGGTACAGCGACACAGGTTGCCCCGCAGATAGTGGCGGACGTCCTCCTCGCTCGGTCGTGGCTTCTCCGCCAGCAAACTCTTGGCCGTCAACAGCATGCCCGGGGTGCAGTAACCGCACTGGTAGGCCGCGAACTCCACAAAAGCCTCCTGCAGCGGGTCGAGCGTGCCGTCGGGCCTGGCCATCCCCTCGATCGTGACGATATCATGTCCCACCGCGGAGAGAGCCAGGACGAGGCACGACAGCACCGGCCGCCCGTCCATCAGGACTGTACAGGCGCTGCACTCGCCGATGCCACAACCGTACTTGCTCCCCGTAAGCTCCAGATCGTCCCGCAGCACGTTGAGCAGCAGATCGTGCGGCCCGACCCAGGCGTGAGCCCTTCCCCCATTGATCCTGAGCTCGATAGGGTGACGGTCTTCCGCGCCCAGGTGACGGATGGCGGGGCGTGCGTACCCGGCCACGGACCCCACTTGGGCTGCGGGCGGCGGCAATTGGACCAGGCGCGACTGTCCCGCCCGCTGCCAGGCGACCCGTAGCGCGTCGGCTGCCATCACACGCACCACGTCACGGCGGTAGCGCGCGGTGGAGCGCAGGTCATCGATCGGCGCGATCTCGCTCGCCGCCGCCTGCGCGGCTTCGGCCACCAGCTCCTCGCTCCAGACTTGGCCGGTCAGCAGCGCTTCGGCAGCGCGCGACCGCATCGGCGTCGGGCCGACTGAGCCAAAGGCCAGCCGGCAACTGCCGACCCTACCATGGCCGCGCACCAGCGCCACCGCGACGCTCGCCTTGGCAATGTCGTTGCTCACCCGTCCAATCTTCAGAAACGCGCTGCCCGTGCCCTGGGTCGGACTCGGGACGAGCACGGCCGTGATCAGCTCGCCGGCTGCCAGAGCCGACTTGCCCGGCCCCCGGAAGAAATCGGCCACCGGGAGACGCCGCCGCCCGTTGGGACCTGCCAGCTCGAGCTCAGCGTCAAGCGCGATCAGCGCCGGGGCCGAGTCGGCGGCCGGCGACGCGTTGGCGAGATTGCCGCCCAGGGTGCCCATGCTCTGCACTTGCGTCGAGCTGAAGCTCCGGCAAGCTTCGGCCAGGGCACTCAACTGCGACTCCAGGAAGGCCAGCGACTCGACGGCATGGATGGTCACGGACGCGCCCAAGCGAAGCTCGCCCTCATGCCACGCGATGGCGGTCAGCTCCGGAATGCGGCTGATGCTCACCACGCTCGCCGGGGCAGAGCGCTCCATTTTCATCTGGACCAACAGATCCGTCCCGCCGGCGAGTATCTTCGCCCGTCCGGCCCCTGCGGAAAGCAGCCGAACCGCCTCGTCGACAGTCTCGGGCTCGTCAAAGTCGAACCGCTGCAGGATGATGTGAGAGTTTGTCATCGCGGCTCCGTCGCCTGGTTCATTGGGCACCCCGCGCAGCAGCGCCCGTCGCTGCTGCAGCGGCCTTCGGTCCCTCAGCTAACGCGGCCAGGATCTTCTCGGGCGTAATTGGGAGTTCGTAGAACCGAATGCCAAGGGCATCGCGCAACGCATTGGCATAGGCTGCGGCGACCGGGTTGGTGGCCGCCTCGCCGATGCCTTTGGCGCCGAACGGTCCCGTAGGCTCGTAGGTATTGGCAAAATGCGTGCTAATACCGCCCAGGCAGGGGCTTTCGTTGACGCCCGGCACCTTACCGTCGACCATGAAACCTTTGGATCGCAACTGGCCGGCGGCGTCCCATTGCAGGTCTTCCAACAGAGCATAGCCGGCGCCCTTCGAGAGACCACCCTCGAGCTGGCCGGCTGCCTGGTCGGGATTGATCACCGTGCCGCAGTCGCTGCCCAGCACGGCACGCTCCGTGCGCACGGTCCCCGTCCAGGTGTCGACCTCGACCTCGACGAACACGGAGACGTAGGCGGGCGGACAACTGACCGGTCGATAGCTCTCGACGCAGGCAATCGTCTTCCAACTGTCCGTCCAGCAGCGGGTCGCGATCTCGGCGATGGTCATCTTGCGCTCCGGGATCGCCGACGCGTAGACCACGCCCTGGCCCAGGGCTTCATCGGTGCGGATGGTAAGCGCTTCGGGCTGGACGTTCAGATAACGGGCCGCGGTTGCCAACAGCTCGTCGCGCACCTTCCGGCAGGTCTTGAGGACTGCGCCGCCCCCGGCGTAGACCCCACGCGTGGCGTGCGTCACCACGTCATAGACGGTCGTGCGGGTGCCAGCCGGGGCGACGTTGACCTTGTCGAGGGGCACCCCGAGCGCCTCAGAGGCGATCTTGGCAAAAGCCTCCAGCGTGCCTCCGCCATGATCTACCAGCGCAGAGACCACGTCGACGGACCCGTCCTGATTGATCTTGACCATCGCCCCCGAGAAGTCGATCACGTCACCCGGCTGGGGCGCGCCGGCGCCCGACGTGTGGAAGCCACGCGCCAGGCCACGTCCGCGCCGGTAGCGGCCCGCGCCGTGGATGGAGCGATCCGCTCCGCCCAACCGGTTTTGAGCGGACGGCTCCCGGCGGTACCAGCCGAACTTTTCGGCGCCGTCGCGGAGCAACTGAGGCACGCCGTCGCTCTGCACGATCGATTTGACCAGCGGTCCCTGACCCCAGAAGGTATCGCCCATGCCCACGTAGTTCTTGAGGCGCAAGTCGATCGGGTCGTGCTCGAGCTTGTACGCCAGCTCGTCCATCAAAGACTCGACGGCAAAGGTCACCTGGGGATTGCCAAATCCCTGCATCGCGCACGAGGGCGCTTTGTTGGTGTAAACCGCCCTGCCATGGTACGCCAGGTTGGGAATGCGGTAGAGCGAGACCAGCCAGCCGGGGCAGACGCCGAGAAACGAGTAGGCCTGGACGATGTGCGCGCCGATGTCGACCAGGAGGTCCATTTTCGCGCCAACTAACGTGCCATCGCGCCTGGCTGCCAACTCCAGGTGGATCTCGGTCGGGTACTTGGTGTGATCGTGCATGTCCTCTTCACGCGTGAGGGACATCTTGACCGGGCGGTGCGCCTTCAGGGCCAGGGCAGCGCAGATGGGGATCACCGAGTTCATCTGGATGCTGGACCCGAAAGAGCCTCCCATCGGCATGCGCTGCACGTCGATCTTGCTCAGCGGGATGCCAAAGATCTGGCCGAGCAGAATGCGTACGTTGTGGATCGACTGAGTCGTGGCCCACACCGTCAGCCCGCCGTCCGGTTCTGGCCGGCAGACGGCGGTCTTGGGCTCCATCTGCATGTGATAGATCTTGGGAGTCTTGAAGTCACCGCTCACGACCACATCGGCCGCTTCGAAAGCGGCGGCAGCGTCGCCTTCGACGATGGTGCGTTCCGTGGCAATATTGTCCACGATCGGCGTGATTTCGTCGCCGAGAACGACGCTCTCATAGATCGGTTCGCTCTCCGGAGCCATCGCCGCCAGCGGATCGGTGATTACGGGGAGGATCTCGTACTCGACCTTGACCGCGCGCGCGGCGCGCTCGGCAAGCTCCTCGGTTTCGGCCGCGACCGCCGCCACCGGTTCGCCCATGCGCCGCACCTTGTCTGCCAGCACATAATGGTCTTTGTGCAGCGCCCAGGGGACCGTGACGATGCGCTCGTTATACAGGGCATGGGGGACGTCATGCCAGGTGAGTACCACGGCTCCCATGGCCACGGCCTCGCGCGTGTCGATGCTCTTGACGAGCGCGTGAGCGTAAGGGCTGGCAACATAGCGCCCGTGCAACATCCTGGGCAGGCTTACGTCGACCGCATATTGCTCCTGCCCCGTCACGCGCGCCACTCCATCCTTGCGCCGGGTCGGCTGGCCGACGACGTTGAGAGCCGGGTCCTTCATTCGGCTGCACCTCTACGGCAGATTGGCACGAACCACTCCGTGCACGCACAATCTTCTCGGAACAACTGCGCGCCGGCGAGAATATCCTTGCCCCTCGGGTGAACCACGGTTGTCTCCCTTGCCGACAAATTGCTCAAACAAAGCCAGCCTGCCTGGCGTTTCTTCGACGGAGAATAGCTACGAAACCACTGCCTTCAGGAGCCGGGAATGGCGCTCCCGCCGGCAGCGATTCGATACCTGACGCGCCAGTCGAGGATCAAGACCACAGAGATGCCCGCCGCCTTTGCGCCTGTTCGATGTCGAGGGCACGAGACTCTTCACGCCATTCCCACATAATGGAACCGTGTACCACACAATGATTATATGACTGCCCCTCGGCTCTTGTCAAACGGTTTGAACGTTACGAACGTCACGAATAGAGTTGCTGGCGTTGAGAGTGAGACGGCAGGCTGGCTCCGCCGCCGAGCCGTATAGACAGGTCGCGACTCGCCTGCAAGACACAATCGGAAAGATCGGGGACGCGTTGCGGCGAGACGCGCGCCAGGGGGGCGGCGATGCCGATTCCGGCGACGACTTGACCCGTGCTGTCATAGACGGGCGCCGCCAACCCCATGGCGCCGGCATCGGTCTCCTCGAATGAGGTCGCCAGGCCGCGCAGCCGGATCTCTCGCAACTCGCGGAGAAGCAGATCGGGGTCTGTGAGCGTATTGTGCTGCAGCGGCCAAAGCTGGATCTGGCTCACGATGCGCTCCATCTCATCGTCGGGCAGGAAGGCCAGCAGTACCTTCGCCGAGGCGCCCGCGTGCAGGTGCAGGTGCTGCCCGGCATGCATGGCGAGCCGCACCGGTTGGTTGCTGTCGACCTTTTCCACGCAGATGCCGACCGAGCCATCGCGAACGGACAAGATCGCCGTCTCGCCGGTGGCCGTCGACAGCTCGCGCAGGATCGGAAGAGCTTCGTTGCGCAGGTCAAGGGTGGCCTGGGCCAATGCTCCCCATCGGAGAAGCTGATAGCCGAGGTGATATCCCTGGTCGCCGGCTGAGCGCGAGAGAAAACCCTGCTGCTGGAGCGCAGTCAACAATCGATGGGTGGTGCTGCGAGCAAGTCCGAGGCGGTCGCTGATGGCGGTCAGGTTCAGGACTGGTTGCTCGGGGCTGAAGCAGTTCAGGATCGCGCTGATCCGGTTGACCGTCCGGACGGCTGATGGCTCGGGTGGCATAGAAACCTCTTTGGCTACGCGCCGGCTAACCCGGCCGGGGGCAGCAGGCGGGCGGTCGCGCTCGCCGTCTACCGGCCCCGCGATAGGAATCACTCCCTCACCTGGTCTCTACCGCCCACCACCGGCATCATGCGGCGCAGGATTTCCAGAGGCGTGTTGCAGTAAATCACCAGGCCGTCGCCCGCGTCTTGCGCCGAAGGCGCACACGTGCTGCATAACTCGCCGCCCGTCCGGCGCGGGCAGCGGGTGTGGAACGGACACCCGGGCGGCGGGTTGAGGACGCTGGGCACCGACCCTTGAAGACGGATCTGGCGCTGCCGGGCAGTAGGGTCAGGCACCGGAACCGCTGAGAGCAGTGCCTCGGTGTAGGGATGGTACGGCGGTTGGAAGAGACGGTCCGTCGGCCCGAACTCGACCACCTTGCCGAGGTACATGACCATGATATAGTCACACAGGTATCGAACCACGCTGAGGTCGTGTGAGATGAAAATCAGGCTCGTGCCGTACATCTCCTGAATGCGCAGGAGCGTGTTGAGCACCGAGCTCTGGACCGATACGTCCAGCGACGACACCGGCTCGTCGCAGATCACCAGTTCTGGCCGGGAGGCAAAGGCGCGGGCGATGGCCACCCGCTGCTTTTCGCCGCCGCTCAACTGCCGCGGCTTGCGATCCAGGTAGCTTTCGCCCAATTTCACGGTCTGGAGCAAGCGCACGACCTCCTGCTCGATCTGGCCGCGCGCGACGACCTTGGAGATCCTGAGCGGTCGCGAGACAATCTCGCGGACCGTCTGCGTAGGGTTGAGGGTCGAATCGGGGTTCTGGAACACCATCTGGATCTCGCGCAGCACGTTGCGGTCGCGCTTCTCCACCACCCTGCTCACGTCCACACCCAGGAACTCCATCGTCCCGCCCGAGGGGGCGATCAGACCGGCGACGGTCTTGGCCAGCGAGGTCTTGCCGCAGCCACTTTCGCCCACGACACCCAGAATGCTGCCCGGCCTGATCTGAAAGCTGATGTCGTTGACCGCTCGCACATGGCGGTCGCCCTTGCCGGTGAGGAGCCGTTTGATCCAGCTCGATTTGGTGACGTAGGACGTACCCAGGCCGGCGACGTTGAGCAAAGACTTCTCGCCCGCCGGGTGGACGGCATCCGACGGCGCGCGGGCTTCGTCCTCCGCCGGCTCCTGCAGCTCTCCCCGAGCAACTTCCTGCCAACGGAAACAGCGCACCTTTCGGCCGGCGAGCACGTCCGCGAAGACCGGCCGGGCTTCACGGCAGTGCTCCTCATCGGTGTACCCGCAGCGTGGTTCGAAGACGCAGCCCGGCGGGAGGTTCTCGGGTGCCGGCACCTGGCCGGGAATGGAATAGATCTGTACCGTTTCCTTGCCCGTGCTCAGCGTCGGCACGCAGCGAAGCAGACTCCTGGCATAGGGATGCAGTGGGTTCAAGAAGAGATCGTTAACGCCCGCCTCTTCCACCATCTCCCCGGCATACATCACAGCCACGCGATCGCAGACGCGCGCCACGACGCCCAGGTTGTGGCTGATGTAGAGGATTGCCGAGTCCAACTGAGTGCGCAGGTTCCGGATCAGGTCCAGCACGGCCGCGGCGACCGTCACATCCAGGGCCGTGGTGGGCTCGTCCATGATCAGCAAGTCCGGGTTGCACAACAGGGCCATGGCGATGACGACGCGCTGCTGCTGACCTCCAGAAATCTGGTGCGGATAACGGTCCAGCACCTCCTCCGGGTCCGGCATATTGACCGTGCGCAGCACCTCCACACACTGGCGGTAAGCCTGCTTCTCCGTCATCCCCGCGTGCACCGTCAGCACCTCGGTCATCTGTGGCCCGATCTTCAGGCACGGGTTGAGAGTCGCCATCGGGTCCTGGTAGACCATGGCAAGCCGATTGCCGCGCAGCTCACGCAGTTGGTTGTCGTGCATTTCCAGCACGTTCTGCCCCTCGAAGAGCACGCGGCCGCTCGACACCCGGGCATTGCTGCCGAGGTACGCCATCACGGCGAGGGCGGCAGTGCTCTTGCCGCAGCCGGATTCGCCCACGAGCCCCAGGGCCTCCCCCCGCTCTACCGAGAACGAGAGGTTCCGCACCGCCCGCACATCCCCGCGCTTGGTGGTGTACGTTACCGAGAGGTCCTCAACGGTCAAAACCGTTTGTTTGTCCTGCGCCGTACCCCCACGTTCCATGTCTCATCCCTCAGAAGCGTCTATTTGCGGCGTTGACTCCGTCTGCAAACAGGTTGAGGCCGACCACGAGGCTGGAAATGGCCGCGGCGGGCACCATGACTATCCAAGGCGCCGTGATGATCCACACGCGGCCATCGGCAACCATCTTGCCCCAGTCCGGATCTGGGGGCGGCAGCCCCAGCCCGAGGAAACCGAGGGTGCCGATGGCGAACGCCGCATAGCCCACCCTCAAACAGGCATCGATGAACACCGGGCCCATGCAGTTGGGCAGAATCTCGCGAAACATTATGTAGAGCACCGATTCGCCACGTAGGCGGGCAGCGGCCACGAACTCGCGGTTCTTCACGTCCAGCACCATGCTGCGCACCAGGCGCGCGACCCCGGGAAAACCGCCGATGGTGATGGCCAGCACAACGTTGATCTTCGAGGGCCCGACCGCCGCGATGATAATCAGGTAGAGGAGCAAGGTGGGGAAGGCCATCACTGCATCCAGGAGGCGCATCAGAATATCGTCGGCGATCCCACCCAGATAGCCGGCGAAAAGGCCGAGCACGACCCCCACGACGGTCGCGCAGACGACAGAAATCGGCGATAGCACGAGGATGGGCTGGGCGCCCCACAGCGTGCGACTCAGAATATCGCGCCCCATGTTGTCCGTGCCAAGCAGGTTGGTCTGCGACGGCCCGGCCACGTTCTTGCCGACACTCGAATTGGGCGGATACGGAGCGAGCAGCGGAGCCAGGCAGGCAGCCACGATCCAGAAGATCACGATCCAGAACCCGATGGCGGCGCTCGTGTACTGCATGAAACCCAGCGGGCCGACCCTCGTGCGCTGCCACCAGGTGCGCAGGCGCGCGCCGAGCGGCCGGGAACCGTGCCCGGCAAACCTCCCCGGAGCGACTATCAGACTATTGGGTACTGGTGCTTGACCGGCCATACGTCTGCTTCCTCCGTGCACGAACCGAGACCCTGCGCCCCGCCTCAATGATAACGGATGCGCGGGTTCAAATAGATGTAGGTGAAGTCGGCCAACAACTGCGTTGAGGTGGCCACGAAGGTCATGAACAGTGCCCCGGCCTCGATGATCGGGACGTCCTTCGACATAGCCGCGTTCAGCAGCAGCGTCCCAATACCCGGATAGCCGAACATCGACTCCACTACCATGGTGCCGCCAAGCAACCAGCCGACATGGAGCATGATCACGGTGATGGGCGCTAATAGCGCGTTCTTCAGGGCGTGCTTGAAGATGACCGTCCGGTATGACAGTCCCTTGAGCACGGCCGTCCGGACGTAGGGAGTGGCCATCACTTCCACCATGCTCGCTCGGGTCATGCGTGCCACATAGCCGGCTTCCGCGAAGAACAGGCAGGCGATCGGCATCACCAGCTTGAGCGGACTTTGCAGGACGCTGCTCTCGGTGGTCAGGGCACTGATACCGGGCAGCAGGTGCAGCTTGATCGAGAGCACCACCACCATGAACGCGCCCAGCGCGAAGGTCGGGGTAGAGGTGGTGATCAGACTGAGCAGGGTGATGGTGCGGTCGGCCGCCCCATTCTCCTTCAGGCCGGCGATCAGGCCGAACAAGAGGGAGAGGGGCATGATGAGCACGAAAGCGATGCCCGCCAGGATCGCCGAGTTGCCAAGCCGCCGGAACAGCAGCGGGCTGACGCGGGTGCCATTCTGGAAAGAATAGCCAAGATCCCCTCGCAGCACGCCGAGGCGGGTGAGTTCGGGCGGGTTGCAGTCCACCGGCACGACAGAGGCACCCAGGACGTTGCGGGCCGGATCTACCCAGGTATCCCCCGCCAGCCAGATGACGTAGCGCACCGCTTTCGGGCAGTTCAAGCCGTTCTGAGCGCGGAAAGCGTCGAGCGACTCTTCGGTGGCGAACTGGCCGAGGACGTTGCGGGCCAGGTCGATCGGCACGACCTCTGAGATCAAGAAGATCGCCACCGAGACGATCAGCATCGTCACCACCATCAGCAGCAATCGCCTCGCAACAATCTCTCCCATTTCGTACCCTCTTCCCCTCAGCGACCCCGAATGAACCGGGCAAATGGTCCGGCTCTCTTGCGCGCGGGCCGGCTCACGCTGCCGCGGGCCGTGCCGCCGGCGGTTTGGTAGGCAAGAACATCAACACCGGGAGCCCGATCAGGGGCACGACCGCGCTGATGACGAAGGACGTCCGGAGCCCATATTTGTCGCCGACCCAGCCCAGCAAGAGGGTGAAAACCGAGCGAACCAGGAAGCTGAGCGCCATATAAAAGCCATTGGCCAGGGCCCGGTTATTCGGAAAGCTCTCCTGGACCAGGGCCATAACCACCGGTGTCACCGAGAGCTGTGCGAAGCCGATCACCATCAGGGTCGGAAATTGTGCCCACATCAGGCTCGACGGGCCGGCAAGCACCGCCAGGAAGACGAACATGAAGAGTGAGGCCGGGAGCATGGCGCACAACAACATCATGCGCCGGCCGAGCCGGTCGCTGAGCGTGCCGCCCATGAACGCTCCCAGCACGCCGGCCGCCTGGTAAACGGAGAAAGAGATCGTGGCCAACTGAAATGACTCGCCTTCGCCGTTCAACAGCAAGGGCAAGTACGTTGACAGGGCTGCGCTCACGAACACTGTTACGGCAATCACGGAAACCAGGATGACCACGAGCTTTTCTCTGCCGCGGATCTCCTCTCGAAACGACAGTTTCTGCGTCGCGGCGTGCGAGGTTGAGCTCGCCACGTCTGTCATGATGAAGAACAGCAGCACACCTGTGATCAGGCCGCCGATCATCAGCCAGGGCGTATGCTTCATCGTCAGCACCGGTAGAGCCGCGGCCAGCACGAGCGGCCCCACAAAGCGCCCGGCTTCGCCGCCTACCATCCAGATGCTTAGGCCGGCGCCCAATCGCTTTCCGGAAAGCTTGCCGATCATCACGGGCCCCACGGCGTGGAGACACGCCGAGCTGAGACCGACGACGGCCATGAAAACGGCCAGGGTCCAGTAGCTTGTTGCCAGTCCCAGCAGGCTCATGATGGCGCCGGTGATCGCCGGCGCCAGAATCACGAACCAGCGGGCGCCGTAACGGTCGGCCGCACCGCCGATCAGGGGCTGTATCAGCGATCCCTGCTGGGTGATGACCGATAGGAGGCCGGCAGCCTCGTTGGAGAGCCCAAGCGTCTGCCGGAAGATGATCAACATGGGTGCCAGAAACGCGGTGTAGCTATCGTGGATGAAGTGCCCGGCGGCAATGGTGACCACGCGTCCCGTCTGGAATTCGTCCTGACTGGCGACGGCAGGCACTGGCAGTGGCGCGGCCACCGGCGCGGCTTCAGCGATGTTGTCGGCAACGGCCATCAGTTACTCCAAGTGTCGGCTTATCGGTGAATGAGAGCGATCCGTCGCTAGCCCCGGCCACCCCGGCGGCAGCCCTTGTCCCGCTCTCCGTCCTTGATGATGTCCCCGGCGGTTGCCGGAGCGTTGGCCTGGTTCCCTGTTATCCTTGGATCCTGGCGATCTTGCAGAGCCCGGAACGCAGCGGCGGACAGGCCACGATCGGGTCACAGCCGGCGTCGTCGGTGAGCAAATTGGCGTTTGCCTGCTCCCAACCGTGCAGGAGGCTGACTGTGTCGGGCCGGATGTGCTGCGTGAGCCTGGCCTTGAGCCGGATGCGCCCCCGCAGGGTAGAGACTTCGACCGTCTCGCCCTCGCCAATGCCATAATCGCCCGCCGTCGCGGGATGTATCTCGGCTAGTGGCTCAGGCTCGGCTTTGCGCAGGCTCGGCAGGTTGCGATGGCGTGAATGGGTGTATACCGCAACTCGTCGTCCCACGTCGAGAATCAGCGGGTAGTCGCCGAGGAGCTCCGGGGTGCTGAGAGGGCTCTCGCCCGGCTCCCGGTAGACGGGGACGGGTGCATAGCCGGCCTCGGCCAGGACTGGGGAGAAGAGCTCGAACTTCCCGGTGCGGGTCGCGAACCCCAGCCGCTCGTAGCACCGGGGGATCGGTGGCTCTCCATAGAAGAGCCCGGCCGGATTGGCCTCCAGGTCGGCGACGCCGATGCCCAGGGGCCGCAGCAGATGCTCGATGGCCTCCAGGTCGTCCGCCCAGGGATAGTAGGCGCCGTAACCCATCCGGCGGCCCAACTCGCTCCAGAACCACCAGTCCGAGCGTCGCTCGCCCGCCGCCACAGCCGGCCTGCGCAGCATCAGGTGCCAACCCGGCCGCTCCGTCCCATACGGGCCCGGCCGGGCGATGAGCTGCGTGCGCTCCAGCGGGCCGGCGGCCGGTAGAACCAGGTCGGCGTGCTGGGCAGTAGCGGTCAAGTACAGATCCATGACCACCACAAAGTCGAGCCGATCCAATGCGGCCCGGACGCGCTTGCTGTTGGGCCAGGTCAAGGCTGGATTGCCGCCGCCCAGCACCATCGCTCGCACCGGGTACGGCTCGTGCTCGAGGATGGCGTCGACCAGCGTGCCACCCGGCACGAAGCCCGCGTAATTCACGAAGACGGGATAGCGCTCGGCGCCCAGTGGCCGCAGTCCGGGCGGGCGAAGCTCGTCCAGGCTCACGTCGGCCAGGGGCAGTTGTGTCGAGAGGACGTGACCGCCGGGAACGTCCAGATTGCCGGTGATCGCACGCAGGATCATCACGGCACGCAAGGTCTGCCCTGAGTTGCTGTGGTGCTCCAGCGCGTTCCCGGCATCCAGGTGGGCCGGCCGGGCACGCCCATACAGGCGCGCGATGGCCCGGATGGTATCCTCGGCAACCCCCGTGATCTCGGCGACCCGCGCCGGAGGGTAAGCGCTGGCACTCTGCGCCAGTGAGTCGAAGCCCACCGTCCAACGGGCCACGAACTCAGCGTCATAGAGTCCGTCGGCGATGATCAGGTGGATCAGTCCCAGGGCCAGCGCGAGATCGGTGCCCGGCCGGATCGGCGCGTAGAGATCCGCCTGGGCCGCGGGGCGCGTGAAACGCGGGTCGATCACGATCACGGGGCAGCCGCGGCGCCGGGCAGCCTGCACGTCGCGCCAGATGAAAGGCGCATGACTGGTGGCCGGGTTGGAGCCCCAGAGCAGCAGACAATTGACCTCTTCCGGCTCGAACCCGTAGACGGTGGCGGCGCCGTAGGTCAGGCGTTCGGCCACGAGCGACGGGTAGGAGCACATGTGGTCATTACGGGCGAGATTAGGAGAGCCGTAGAGGTTGAGGAAGCGCTGAGTCCAACCGTGACTGAGATACTGCAACAGCGCACGGCCCTGATAGACCGCCAGGGCTTGTGGTCCCTCGGCTGCCTTCAGCGCGCTCAGCCGCTCGGCGATGATGTCAAGGGCATCGTCCCAGGCGATACGCTGCCACCCCTCACCGCGGCGCAGCAAGGGATGGCTCAGGCGCCCGGCGTCATGGGTCATCTCGATCGCGGCCCGGGCCTGGGGACAGGTCAAGCCACGGTTAACAGGATGCTCCCGCATGCCGGTGATACCGACGGCGCGCCCATCTTCCACACGCACGTCGATCCCACAGTTGTCGCCCCCGCACATCCCACAGACCGTCTTGATGACTGCCATTCTCAATTCCTGCCAGACCAACGCCCATCCCCCGGCCAGGTGAGCGAATCACCCCTGCCCGGGGATAGACGGGCACCACCCGTCTGCTGAGACAGCGGTTGGTCTACCGCAAGGGACCCTCACGCGGCTCGGGAACATCCCTTCCGGCTCGTTACCCGGTCGTCCTCTGTCCGCTCGCCGGCCACCCAGGGCAACGGAGCCCCAGCGGGCAGCGTGGGCCAATGCGCTCGGCGAGCGGACGAGAGGGCCTTCTGCCCAGGATTTCTGCGCAGGCTAGGACAGCCACCCCTCCTGGAAGCGGGTATGGTCATCGGCCGAGGCTCGCACGTTGTGCACGGTATTGCGAATCCCCATCAACTGCGGATTCCAGCATGGAACGGCAACCCCGCCCTTCTCTTGCAGGTACTGCTCCAACTGGTGCACGATCGTCTTGCGCTTCTCGAGCTCGAAGGTGGCGCCGGCCTCGTCGAGCAGGGCGTCGAAGGCCGGGTCTGCCTGATGGGTCTCATTCCAGTCCTGTCCGCTGCGGAACGCCAGGTCCATCGTCATCATGGCCAGCGGCCGGTGCGTCCAACTCGTGATGCCGAAGGCTACGTCGGTCCACTCGTTCCAGTAGACGTCCGAAGTCACTGTGTTGATGTTGATGGTGATACCCGCCGGGGCACACTGTTCTTTGAGAAGCTGGGCCAGGGTGGGCACCGGTTCGGTATTCATCGTTGCCAGGTCGATCGTCAACCCGTCGGCGTAACCGGCATCGGCCAGGAGCTGCTTCGCCTTCTCGATATCCCGCTCCACGGGCGGAAGTGGCGTGTACTCGGGATGAGCCGGGGAGACGAAGTGGTCTTCGCCGAGCGAACCATAGCCGCGCTGGGTGGTGTCGAGGATCTTCTGCCGGTCCTGGCAGAGCTTGATGGCCTGGCGCACTCGCACGTCGTCAAACGGCTTCTGGTCCGTTCGCATGCGATACGTGTACAGGAAGCCGGATGTGTGGCTCGAAATGGCAACGTTGCTGCTTCCTTCGAGGGCGTCCACGAGCGGAGCGGTGAGTGCTGTGACGTCGATGTCGCCATTCTGAAGTGCGGCAACTGCCGGGGCGGGGTCAGTGCCAAGATAAACCACGCGGATGCTGTCGAGGTAGGGCAGCGGCTTCCCGTCCACGCCGTTGCGCCAGTAATCACTGCGGGCTTTGAGCACCGCCCGCTCGCCGACCACGTATTCGGAGAGCGTGAAGGGGCCCGTGCCGTAAGGCTGCTTCTGCCAATCACCCTGCCAGTCCTTGGGTAGGACACCCGCGACGTTATGGCAAAGGTGCTCGGGCACAGCCACTTGGGCCTTATCCAGGTGCAGGCGCACCGTATAGTCGTCGACCTTTTCGATGCCGGTCGGCTGCAGGTAGGACCCGAGCAGGCCCGTGACCGAGGTCTTGGTCGCCGGGTCCAACCAGCGCTTGAGGTTCCAAACTACGTCGTCGGCCGTGAATTCGGGGCCGTGGTTGAACTTGATACCCTTGCGGCAGACCAGAGTCCAGGTCTTCAGGTCATCAGAAGGGCTCCAACTCTCCAGCAGCATGGGATGGACGACGTTGTCGTTGTCCAGTTGGGCCAGGTATTCGGTCACATACCACCAGACATTGTATTCGACGATGGTGGAGGTCGCCGGATCGGTCAGCTTGTAGACATTGGACTGGTAGCGAAGCTCGCCGCCGCGTTTCACTCCCACCAGGTCGGGCGTCGGCGTAGCGCCGGCCGCGAGGATCGTGGAACCAGATTGGGTGGTGGGAGCCGGTGCAGCCGTCGGCATGGCTGTGGCCGGCACAGCCGCCGGAGCACTTGTGGGTGGCGCAGCAACGGGGGCGGCCTGAGGTGCGCAGCCTGCCAGGAAACCCGCTGCGCCGGCCGCAGAGACGCCGAGCAGCGATGCCATGCGCAAGAAGTCCCGGCGGCTGATTCTACCTTGCCGGTACAATTCCTGCATTTCGGGGACATAGGGATGAACCTTCGGCTTCACGGTAGAGTTCTCCTTCCTAGCCTATTGCTAAATGAGTGACAATCCTGCCGCGACCTGGCACACGCCGCCGGTCGCCGCGGCTGCGCCGGGCAGTCTGGACCATGCTTTTGCCCGCTCACCTCCTTCCCGATTCCGCCGATGCGCGGCCCTCCCGCTCCCGAGCCAGGCGAAGTCATTCCTCTGGCGTCGCGCCCGTAGGTTCGGGGTCGTCGACCACGCTGATGCTCACCATTCCGAAGGCGACCCCGCCCGTGACGCGCAGGGTCTTGCTGCCGCAAAGGCAGCCTTTCGCGATCGCCCTGGCCATTATGAGCTGGGGGCGCTCATCGGCCCAGGCGCTCAGATCCACCTTTCGCGCCACACGTCTGGCAAGTCATCTCGACAGGCTCCATGTCGAAATGTAGCTTCGCCCCTTCAGCCAGGGTATCCTTGCTGAGGTAGTCGAAGAAAAGGTCGACCGAGTCAGGCACAATAGGCGACATGCGACCAACCTTCAGGTAAATATCGGTCACGCGACGGCCGCCGGCGTGCTCCAACGCAAGATTGAGGATGCCCTGCGTCACGGGCATTTCATGCATCGTGCCTCGTCCGCTTCCGGGCCAGTTGCGACTTGATCCAGGCGATCCACTGCTCCAGCCCCTGCCCCGTCAGGCAGGATACCTCGAAAATCGTCAGCTCGGGATTCACCGCGAGGGCATTTTCCCGCAGCCTGGCTACCTTCGACGGAATGTATGGTTCCAGGTCGATCTTGTTGATGACGGCCGCCTGCGCCGTGGCAAAAGCCATTGGATACTTCAGCGGCTTGTCGTCACCCTCCGGCAGGCTCGCCACCACCACCTTGGCATCCTCGCCCAGGTCCCAGCCCGTCGGACAGAGGAGGTTGCCCACGTTCTCGATGATGACCACATCTGCTTCATCGATACGCAACTGGCCTAACGCCGCCTGGATCATGCGTGCCTCCAGGTGGCAGCCGCCCCCGGTATTAATCTGCACGGCCGGCATCCCGGCCGTGACGATCCGCTCGGCATCCAGGCTGGTGGCGGGATCGCCTTCGATCACGCAAAGGCGTAGGTCGTCGTGAAGGAGCTGGATTGTGCGTTCGAGCAGGGTAGTCTTGCCTGCACCGGGCGAGGCGATCACGTCCAGCACCAGTACCTGTTGGCGGCTGAACTGCGCCCGCAGGTTGCCCGCCAGCAGCGAGTTAGCCTCCGTGATATCCTTCAGCACCGGTACCTCAGTCATGCCTCCACTCCTCGAAGCTCAATTGCCGCCCGGCTGCGGCTTCGGCTGTCTCCATGTCCGCCAGCGGCTGCATCGTGATCGCCCCCTTGGTGCAGGCCGTGAAGCAAAGCCCGCAACCCCAGCACTTCTCCGCGTCGAACGCCACACGCGGCAACTCGTGCCCGTTCACCTGCACGGTGGTGCCCTCGAAGTGAAACGCCGAGAAGTGGCATCGCTTGGCGCACAAGCCGCACTCGTTGCACTTCGACTCGTCGTAGACGGCCACGTAGTGGCTGCGCGGCCACTGCTTCTGCATACCGAGGGAGATCCCGGCCTGGATGGGATAGCAGTCGCAAGCACAGCAACTGCAGAAGCCGAAGTTAGTGCCCCGCTCCTTCCAACGCCGGTCGCCGGTGTGCATCAGCCCCTTCCGGTCCATCTCGATCACCAGCGCGTGACACTCTTCCTTGGTCAGTTTGCGTCCCATGCCTCGCTCGACGGTGTGGATCGCGCCGTCGTTCAGCCGGATGCAGGCTTCGACCGGCCGGTTGCAAGCCATGACGATCGTCCGGCAATCGCAGAGGGTGACCGCGTGATCGGTGGCAGCATCGACGGCCTCGAGCGCTTCCGAGAGCAGCATCACGTCCCGGTTGGGGATGCGGACGTACGCGTCTGGGTTCTTCTGAATCTCCTCGATCGCCGGGGTGTACTTGTTGATGAACTCCTGGAGCTGCCAGCGGATCACCTCGTTGCGAGCATCTGCCGGGACATCCCCCCACTGTTCGTACATGGAGATCGGATCCAGCCGGCGGTAAAAAGTCTCGGCGCTGTAGACATGCACCCCGTCCTTGGTCTGCCGGGCAAGGATGCAACGGGTGAAGCACTTCTTGGCGAATGCTTCCGCGTCCTCCAGGGTCATCAGCATGAGCGCGGCGATCTGGTCCACCGTCATGGCCTGGCCACCCATGCCGACGATCAGTTGCATCTCCTGTTCGTCGGCGACATAGGAGAGGTAGGGGACCATGGCGGGCGGGAGCTCGAACAGGCGAATGAAGTCTTCTGTCAACTGCTGCGACATGTGCGACATCTCCTCGAAGAACTGGCTTGCTAGATGCGGCTCACAGTGCCGATTGCCCAGGGCGAGGTGGACCCAACCGAAGGTGATGCGGCGAGCACCTCGAGCTTGGCTCGCTCTCGTTCAGCGTTCGGTGTGCGGCAGATCCGCCAGGCGGCGGAGACAGGAGCAGTGAAACGTCGATTCGCCTTCAACTGCTCGGGCGTTTCCACGTAGTGGAATAGGATTCTAGAATCGGTATGTAACATGGATACCAATTTCTGTCAAGCTCGTTCCGGGAGCCAAGTCTGGACGCAATCTCTGAGCAACTATGACCGCAACACTTGCTCGAATGCCCCGGCCGCCGAACTTGGGCTGCGGCTATATCAGTTGACCCCGCGGGAGTCATACCTCACCTGGGCCCTATGCACGTACGACTCCCTGGCCGCCCTGGACTGGGACCCGGCCAAGTATGACCTGTTGGTATGGCACCCCCGAGCGGGTATCCTCTCGGGAGAATGCGATGTGCGGCGGCCCCTACCGGTCCGGCGGCAGCCACTCGGGCGCCTGGTCGACCGCAGGCACGAACGTGCGCAGGCCGAAGCGCGTCAGGATAACGGCGCCAAAGCCGACCGCCGCCGCCAGCAACGGCAGCAGCCCGCCGATCAGCGGGATCATCTGCAGCAGGCCGGAGGCGACCATAAAGATCAGCGTGCCCAGGAAGGCGCGCCAGGCAAGGCCGAGGCGCGGCGTTAGCCGGCGCCCGAGCAGACCGCCGATCGCCATGCCGAACCCGGCCCAGCCGTAGACGACGGCCATGAGTAAGGCGAAGGCCCCGACGAAGCTAAGGGGCAGAAGGACGATGGTGAAGGCGATCAGCACGAGCATCACCAGGGCGATGCAGCCGGCGAGAATCCCCATGGCCGCGGCAACCAGCCAGTGGTGCACGATCACGTCGCTCACTCTGGCCAGCGGTCTCGTTAAGTAGCGGGCCAGCAGGGAAGCCAACGCCCCCGCCAGCAGCGCCTGGGCGAGCCCGCTCAGCAGCCTGCCCGCCGGGCTCGCGCCGGGGTTCGCCCTACCGGCCAGAGCCGCCTCGGGCTCGACCTGGACGCCCCTGCCGATGCCGGCCTGCGGCGACCGCTGCAGCGTGCCGCCGGCCACCTGCACGGCGCCCTGCACCCGTGCGGTGGGTTCGAGAACAAGGGTGCCACCCAACAGCGAGACGTCTCCGCCGACCGCCCCTCCGACCGACACCTGGCCGTCCATGACGCGCAGCGCTCCGTCGATACTTGCCCCAGGCTCGATGTTCAGTTCACCTGCCAGCACGTACACGTCGCCCGGCAGCGTCACACGCTCGCCAAAGGTGTGCCGGCCACCCAGGATGGCAGTCACGCTGTAGAGCCCGCTGCCGGCATTCGGCCCGGCACAGCCGGCCAGGCCTGCTGCGAGCGATACCAGGATAAGCAGGCCGAACAAGCGCCTCATAAATCCTTCTCCGCGCTCCCTGTGTGGTTCGGTCTGCTGCCCGTCTGAGCAATTCCGCCGAAGTAGCTCACCGCCAGCAAACCAACGAAAAGCAGCACCGCCAGCGCATCTACGATGCGCAGGTGCTGGTCAACAGGCACGCCAGCGTTCTCGAGCTGGATGGCCAGGGCGGTGCTGATGAAAGTCGCCGACCAGGCCGAGGCCGACACCCCCAGTGCGGCGTTGAGGGTGATGGTGGCCGGAGTCGACACGTCCGCCCACAGCGCAAAGTTCAACACCGTGTACAGGCTGACCGCGATGGCGTAGAGCATAGGCTCTGCCAGAGCCTGGGAGGGTTCTGGTGCCAGCTGGATCGGGAAGGTATAGGACAAGTGCACCAGGGCAAAGATGCCGAGCACCCACAGCAGCAGGCTGCGCTCATCGAGAGCCGTGTAGAGCACACCTCCGGCCAGGGCAGCGATCACGTGGACCACGCCGATGGTCAGGCGTGGCCCCAGCTCGGGTGACCACCAGGCGTGCTCGATCAAGAACGGAGTGTGCGTCAAGCGCACGAAACCCAGGCTGTCGATGAAGAAAACGGCAAACATGAGCGCGATGAGACCCAGCATGGGCCGGCTTACGCGCGGCCGGCCGTCCCGGCCGAGACGCACGAAGCGGCCGTAGTAAAAGGCAGGCAGGCGATGCTGCCCGGCCAGCGCCTCTGTCAGGCGCGAGGGCGCGAAGGCCAGCAGGCCGATGGCCACGGCACCGGGCACCATCAGCCAGAGCATCTGCTGCCGCAGGGGCTCGATGTGCCAGGGGTAAGAAAAGACCGGCGCGGCGAAGTACGCGATCGCCGTGATCAAGCCGGCCACGTAGCCTCGCAGCCGGCGAGGCACCAGGTCGACCATCAGCCCAAAGGTCACCGGGACACCAACGCCCAGAGCAAAGGACGCCGCCACGATCCAGGCCAGAAAGCCCTGGGCGTCGTGGATCAGGGGGGTCAGGGCGGTCACCACAGTCTGGGCGACCACTACCGCGAACGCCAGGCGCAGCTTGAGGCGAAAATTGGCGCTCCAACCTCGCCTCATCATCAGCCAGCCGCTGGCCAGGGAGACCAGGCTCGTGATGACGGCCAGCAGGGCGATGTTCAAGGCGACGGTCCCCCTGCTCATGCCGATCAGGCGCTCGCCGAGGTCGAGCAAGCCCAACTGGACGAATGTGACGTTGTAATAGTAGCCCGTCGCCATCATGCCCACGAACAGGGCGCAGCCGAAGGCCTGCCGCCAGTCGAACAGCTTCTTGATCACGGTCGTGCATCGCTCCCGCCGCCAAGCTTGCCGCGAGGCCGCACGCTGTGCAGGCCGGCACGGACCGCCTCGCGGAAGGCCGGTAGCTCGATGGGTTTATCAAGGCAACGGAACACGTCCAGGCGCTGCGCGGCAGCGTGCAGTTGCTGGCAGCCGTGCGCCGTCATCCAGATCACCGTCGTCCGCATTCCCAGCCGGCGCATCGCCTCGGTCAATTGCACTCCGTTCGTGCCCGGCGATCGCGCGTCAGAGATCACCAGATCGAAACCCTCGCTCTGCAGCATCTGCCAGGCCTCCTCGCCGCCCGATGCCGTTGCGACCTCGCACCGATCCCCTAGCTTAGCCAGCGCGGCTTGCAGAACAAACTGTATGTGCCGATCGTCGTCGACAATCAATATGCGCCCGATTTCACCCATGCTCTCCCCCTCGCACCCGCCGTGGCCTCGTCCAGGTTGCCGGCCGGTGATCACTCAGGGCGAGGAGCTCCCCGGCGGCCATCGCCGGGAGCTGCGGTCGCGCTGGCGAACGCGCCGGCGCGTCTCCCGCCGCTGGCTGAGCGGATGCTGCAGGTAGCATACCAGACTGACAGGCGGGCGAGCGTCGCGTTTGGTTAGGAAAGGGTGGACTCTGGGTGACCTAAATGCCAGGGCGAGGCACGAGCACCGGGGACGCGCCGGGTTGGCGCCTCATCCGCAGTCGGTCAGACTGGGGCAGGACGGCCCCAGCGGCCTCATCGCTCGGGGTCGTCTCGCAGCCGTTCTGGCGGAGCCAGCGTATACCCCAGCCCCACAGGCCTGCAGCGCCGCGCTGCGAGCGGCGACGAGGTTTCCCAACTCCTCAGTATGCCGGCCAACGCGCGCGTCCAGCCGGGCGTGCTGGATGGCGACGGCCAACTGGTTGGCCATGTAAGTCACGGTCTCCATGTCTTCGGGAGGCAGGGCTCCCGGAGAGTCGAGGCCGACCGTCAGCACACCGACAATCTCGCCTCTGGCGCTCAGTGGTATGCAGGTGTACGAGCGCACTCCCTGCACGATCAGCCGCTCGACCCAGGGATGGCGCGACGGGAAGGTCCAAAGGTCTTCGATGGCGAAGGGCCGTCCGCTTGGGGAATCACCCAAGAAGAGGGCCTCGCTCAGCCGGGCAGGTCGATCTTCCGTCATCTGCCGCTCGCCCGCTACCTCGGCTGCCAGCAGGACCACCTCGTCACCCTCGGGATCTATCGGTTTCAGGCTGCCGCGCAGGCAGGGCACCAACTTGGGCAGGCCCTGCAGGGCGAACGCGACGATTTCTTCGAGCGATTCTGCTGCCAGGATGGATCGGTTCAGTTCCCGCAGCATGCGCAAGCGTTCGGCCTGGTGCCCTGATTGTGCTTCTACCGCGTTATCGATCCCCTTCTGCATCCAGTCTTCCCTCGCGCCAGACGCTGGTCGCGCCCCGCGTTCCGCCGATCCCCCGACCCTCGTCGTGTCGAGCCGGCATGTAGACCAACTTCACAAGCACTACACGATCAGTTTACTACAATTCCAAGCCGGTTGCAACGGACCTGGCCGGCAACCAGCTACAACCCTGCGCCAACCAAGCCCGGCATCCGGCCAACCCGGACCGCTGTATGCTGTGAGAGAACATTGGTCCTGATAGATGACTGAAGGAGAAGTTTTGTGCCGAACGCAAAGAAGTTCGAGCGCCAGGCGGTCTGCGTGCGCCCCTGGCTGCCTCGCGATATCCCGCGCTTGCTCGCCTGCCATCGAGCGACCTATCCCGAAAACCCGCCGGAGGCCTACGAAACCCTCGCCTCCTACACGCTCCAGCTCGCCGCGTTCCCGCAAGGACAACTGTTGGCAGAGCTCGACGGCATCATCGTCGGCTATGCGACCTCCCTCATCGTGACTCTGGACGGCGACTGCCCAGGGCCGACCTACCGGCAGATCACCGTCGAGAGCACATTCGGCTCATGGCAGAGACGCAAGCGCCCCCGCCGGCTGCCCATGATGCCTCGATCCGGTCAAGGCTGGCAGGACAGGTTGCCGCCGGCGCCTGATGGGGCAGCCACGTGGACGCGTGCTTCTGCGAGTGCGCCTTTTGACGTCATCCTCGACCGCCATAAGAACCGGGCCCGAGTTCGGGCCTCGGCAGTCCCCGGGTGCTCGCGCTCTGGCTAGGCCCTCGCCGGTAGCGCTTGCTCGAAGCCTCTCGCTTGAGAAAGGAGAACCCCCGTCTGGTAACCGATTGGCTTGCGCTGATCGTTTCGGAAGGGCTGCTCGCCGCATTCTTCACGCGAGCACGGTCCTAAACCGACCGATGTAGCAGACGATATGCGAAACCGGTGGGCTCGCATAGCCGGCCGAAGCTTGCACTTCGGCCGGCCCTTCGATTCTGCGTAACTGGTCACCTGGCCAGGCCGAGGCCTCATCGTCTGGCCAGTGCCTGCTCCGTCCAGGTCACCGGTGTGCCTGGCCGCATCCTCGTGTACTATTGCACAAAGATTGTCAAGAAACGAACGCTCTTGCCGGCGTCTTGGACCGCCCGCTTGAAAGCCAGGGCAAAGGTGGGCCGGTCAGGCAACTGAAAGGAGACGTCGAGGATGAAAGGGATGCCCGTCGCGTTAATGGCCGTTGGCCTGCTGGCTTTGGTTAGCTGTTCCGTTTCCCTGAAGCCGGCACCCGAAACAGCGCAGCCTGTCCCGCCTGGGAAAGACCTGGCTGCTGAGGGCGAAATCCCCTATGCTTTGGCACTCGAACCCGGTGACTGGCTGGAGTATGAGGTCGTCGACGCCAGCAACTTCCAATTGCTTCCCGGCGCCACCCTGCAGCCAGGCGACAAGGTCAGGTTTGAGATCGTGGACCGCGGGACAGGGGCCAAAATGGGCCTGGACATGACGACCACGGTATCGTTTGAGACACCCCTCTGTGATGTGTACGTGAACGGTGAGCGGGTCGGCGAGCAGGTTGGGGACGTGGGGTCGATGGCGGTCAACGTTGTCTATCCGGTCGCGGCGGAGTTCTGGCAGGATTACGCGAGGGTCGAAGCCAACTGGAACGAGATGACGGCGGCCCAAGGCCTGCCCTATCACGGAGAGATTCGCGTCGAAGGCAATCGGGTGCGCATCGAGTTCGGATACACCGAACCGGCGGTCGTCGAGGTACGGAGCAGCAAGGGCGCCGTCGAGGTGCCGATTGAACGTGGGGTGACCAACGCGACCGTGGACCGCGGCACTGGTGTTGTGCTGGAACAGACGCGCGATGCGAGCGGTGGTCAGGCGTCGTATCACATCAGGCTGGTCGACGGCAGCGCAGGCATGCGTGACGGGGCACGCTGACTGCTCGTGCACTCGGGGCAGGAAGGAGCAAATCTGTCATGGACGAGACGAATGCGATCCAGGTTCAGGGCTTGCGCAGGGATTTCGGGGAGCTCCACGCCGTCGACGGCGTGGACTTCGATGTCGCCAGGGGCGAGATCTTCAGCCTCCTGGGTCCGAACGGCGCAGGCAAAAGCACGACCATCTCCATGCTTGCCGGTCTGCTAAGGCCGAGCAGCGGCGAAGCGCGCGTGATGGGCCACTCGATCAAGACGGATCCGCAGGCAGCCAAGATGTGCCTTGGGCTGGTACCTCAGGAGATCGCCCTCTATTCGGACCTCTCCGCGCGAGAATCTGGAGTTCTGGGGCAAGATGTACGGCCTGCGGGGCCGGAACCTGAACCAGCGGGTAGGCGAGGTGCTGGAGATCACCGGCTTGAGCGACCGCCAGAACGACCGGGTCGGCACCTTCTCGGGCGGGATGAAACGTCGCGTCAACATCGGCGCCGCCCTGTTGCATAAGCCCCAAGTGATCATCATGGACGAGCCCACGGTGGGGATCGACCCGCAGAGCCGCCGCCACATCCTCGACAACGTCAAGCTTCTCAACCAGGAAGGGATGACCGTCCTCTATACCACGCACTACATGGAGGAGGCTCAGGAACTCTCCGACCACATCGCGATCATGGACCAGGGCAAGGTCATTGCCGGCGGGACGCGCGACGAGCTGGTGAAGATCGTAGGCGAGCTGGACCGCGTGAACCTGACAGTCGACGCCGGCTCTGCCAGGGTTCTCGACAGCTGGCGGGCCACTTCCGGGGTGCGCCAGGTCCGGGCCGAGAATGGCACGCTCAATTTGCTGGTGGACGACAGCAATCTCGTGCTCCCCTGCCTGTTCGAGTCGGCCTCACGGGCCGGCGTACGCATCACCTCGCTCGAGATTCAGGAGCCCAATCTGGAAACGGTCTTCCTGCATCTCACCGGCCGGGCGTTGAGGGACTAGAGGAGGCCATCGTGAACGCAGTCACCATCGCCTGGAAAGACCTGGCCCGTACCCTACGCAGTCCATTTTCGCTGGTCATGATGTTCGGCGCGCCGCTCTTGGTGACCGGCCTGCTCTACTTCGCCTTCGGGAGCCTGGTCGGCGGTAACAAGGGCGCGACGATTCCGGTGACCCAGGTACAGGTGGTCAACCTGGACGTGCCGGCTGCGCAGGCAGGTGGGTTCGCTGCCGGCCAGATGCTGGTAGATTTCCTGCAGGGTGACAAGCTGCAGAACGTGGTGGCGGTCAGCCCGGCGGCCGATGAAGCCGCCGCGCGGGGCGCGGTCGATAACCGGCAGGCGGGCGTGGCCATCATCGTGCCGCCCGACTTCTCGCAGGCCGTCCTGAGTCCAGAACGCCACGCGTCAGTCACGCTGTACCAGGATCCGACCTTGAGCATCGGGCCCGGCATTGTGAAGGATCTGACCAACCACTTCCTCGACGGCTTCTCCGGCTCCAGGATCGCTGCCGACGTCGCCGTCGCCCAGCTGAACGCACATGGCGCGGGGGCCGGCACGGGCGCCGCAAGCCGGGTGCCCCAGCAATACGCGGCCTGGCTGCAAGCTTCCGAGAACCATGATAACGAAACCCCGGCCGGCATGACGATCCTTGCGCCCCCCGGGAAGCGTCCGGCTGCGCCCGGAGGCATCGGGATGATCGGTCCAATCATGGCCGGGATGCTGGTTTTCTTCGTTTTCTTCATGGGGGCCAACGGGGCGGAGAGTATTGTGCAGGAAGATGAAGACGGCACCCTGGCGCGCTTGTTTACTACGCCCACCCCGCAGGCGGCGATACTGGGGGGCAAGTTCCTGGGGGTCCTCGGGGTGTTGGTCGTCCAGACCGCCACGCTGCTGCTGGCTTCGATGCTCCTCTTTGGCATCACCTGGGGCCGCCCCTGGACCGTCGGGCTGGTGACCGCCGGCATGATTGTGGCCGCCACCGGCTTTGGCGTGATGCTGATGTCGCTCGTCAAGAGCACCCGCCAGACGGGGCCGGTTCTGGGAGGCGCCATGGTGCTCACCGGAATGTTGGGCGGCCTGTTCACCAACGGCATCCCGGACATTCCTCCGACCTTCGATAAGGTAATGTTGAGCACGCCCCAGGGCTGGGCCATGCATGGCTGGAAGCTGGCGCTGTCGGGGGCCGCCCCACTGGACGCTCTTCTGCCTGCCGGCATCATGTTCCTGCTAGGCGTCGTCTTCTTTGCGGTCGGCGTCCTGCTGTTCCGCCGCCGCTTTGCCTGACGACAGGCATGGAGGATCAAGATGAGAATGCTGGATTTGACGCTCAAAGACATCAAGCAGGTGGTCCGGGACTGGAAATCGGCCCTCTTCCTTGTCGTCATGCCGATCGTCTTCACCCTGTTCTTTGGATTCGTGCTGGGCCCACTCAGTGGCGCCGGGGACGGCCAGGACTCTCGCTTGCCGATCGGGGTTATCAACCAGGATCCTGGTGGCGCGGCCGGCTCTACTCTCATGGACATGCTGGATCGATCGGAGGTCGTCCGCTCGACCCTGCTTGTAGAGCAAGACCTCGCTCAGGCCGGCCAGTCGGTGGCAGACGGTAGCCTGGCGGCCGCGCTGAGGATCCCTCCGGGCTACAGCGACCGGCTGCTCGCGGGACAGGAAGCAAACCTGGAAGTGGTCGCCGATCAGAACTCCCCGGCAGGCCAGACGGCAGGCACTGCTTTGAAGACGGCTAACGAGCGCCTCCTGGGCGCCGTTGAAGCGGCACAGCTCAGCACCGGGGCATTTGCTGAACTGATCGGCTTCGAATCCGAGCCAGAGCGGGAAGCGTATCGGCAAGAAGCCCTGCAGCGCGCCGTCTCTGCCTGGAACGACCCACCTTTCACCGTTCAGGTAGGGCGAGCGGCCGGTTTCGGATCGGGGCAGACCGTAGCCAGGACGGCGAGCGGCTTCGTGCAATCCTCGTCGGGGATGATCGTGCAGTTCGCCGTCTTCGGCCTGATCACCTCGGCCATGATCCTCGTGCTGGAGCGCAAGAACAAGGTGCTGCAGCGCCTGTTGACCACACCCATCCGGCGAACGGAAATCATCGCCGGACATACCCTGGCTATGTTCCTGATAGTCTTCGGCCAGGAGGTGATCCTGGTGCTGCTTGGTCAGTACGCCTTCGGGGTCAACTATCTGCGCCAGCCCTGGGCAGTCCTGCTCATGATGTTGAGCCTGGCCCTGTGGGCGGCAAGCCTGGGTCTCCTGATCGGGGCGCTCAGCCGCAAAGCGGATCAGGTGATCGTCCTGTCTCTGGTGGCTATGTTCGTTTTCGCGGCCCTGGGCGGGGCCTGGTTTCCACTCGAGGTAACCGGCAAGACCTTCGCCGCCATCGGCCACCTGATGCCATCTGCCTGGGCGATGGACGGCTTCCAAAACCTGATCCTGCGCGGGCTGGGCGCGTCTTCGGTGCTGCTGCCGGCGGGCTTGCTGCTGGCCTATACCGCGCTGTTCTTCGGCCTGGCAGTGTGGCGTTTTCGCTTTGAGTAGTCGTTTTCCTGCATGAGGCAATCCGCGCGATCTTCGCCATCGTAACCTGCACCCGCAGCTACAGTCGAGGAGCGGACCGGGACTACCCCGAAGGGCAAGATCAAGGTTATACTATGCCCGAATCCCTACAGGAGAGTGCTGCATGGTGGAGATTGTCCGTTACAGCCAGATCAAGCCGGCGGACACCTGCCGGCTGGACGACGCCGCCCTGGGTGAGGTGATGTTGCGGCTGGATCCGTACGACGTGCCCACGCGCGGCGCACGACAGATGCGCGTGTTCCAGGGCGGGGGCGAGACCAACGTCGCCTGCGGCCTGGCACACACCTTTGGTTTGCGCAGCACGGTCCTGACCGCGCTGGTCGAGGACCAGGTAGGGCTGAACATCCGCGATCAGTTGCGCGCGGCCGGCGTCGACACCGGCCACATCCTCTGGTTCAACACGCGCAGCGACGGGTCACGATTCTCCACCGACGCCAAGGGCAGCTTGATGAACGGCATCAACTTCACCTTTGCCGGCAAGGGCCTGCTGCCGTCCGAGACGCTCTATTACCGGGCGCACAGCGCGGCACGTGAGCTGCGGCCGGGCGATTTTGACTGGCATACCCTCTTTGGCGAAGCCGGCGTCCGGGTGTTCAGCACCGGCGGCATCTTCACCCTGCTCTCGCCCACCTCCGCCGAGCTGGCCATCGAAGGCGCGACGCAGGCGGCGGAACATGGGGTGTTCGTCGCGGCGGACCTCAACTACCGGTCCAAGGTCGAACCGAACAAGGCACACGCCCGAGAGATCAACCGTCGCCTGGCGCCATACCTCGGCTTCCTGGTGGGCAATGACAGCGACCTGGCCGATGCCCTGGGCTATGCCGGCCAGGCACCGGCAGAGGCGAGCTACGAGCAATGGCTGGAAGCCTATCGCGCGACCGTGCGCCAGGTCGCCCATGATTACCCCAACCTCAGCCTGATCGGCACCCAGTGGCGCGGAGCTACCAACGCCGATGCCATAAGCTGGGGAGCAGCGCTCTACGACCCGACCACGGACAGCCTGTACACCGCGCCGCTGCGCTCAGATGTCCCCATCGCCGATCGGACCGGCGGGGGCGATTCCTTCGCCTCGGGCGTGCTGGCGGCCCTGCTCAAGGGCCAGGACCTGGCCACGGCCGTCCAGTGGGGCGCGGCGCACGGCATCCTCGTGCAGGAGACGCCGGGCGATATCACAATGGTGGACGAGAAGGCAGTGCTGGCCGAGGTCAAACGGGCCCAAGCCAAGGGCGGGGTGCGCGCCGTGCGCTAGAGCCCGGCCAACAAAACCGGCCGCGGCCGCTTCAGGTGCCTGCGCTGCCTCTATGCTCGCGGAAGGGGGATCTGCGCGGTAACGGTTGTGCCGGCCCCGGGAACGCTCTCGACCTCGAGGTTGCCCCCGAGCGCATCGACCCGCTCACGCATGCCCACCAGGCCCAGCCGGCCGCGCTGCAGAGCCTCCGCGATGTCGAAGCCCAGGCCATCGTCCTCGACCATCAGCGTTACCCGGTCCCTATTCTTTATCAGGGCCACGCCGACGTGGGCAGCATGCGAGTGACGCGCGACGTTCGTCAACGACTCCTGCGCGATCCTGTAGAGCGCGATCTCGATCTCGGGAGATAGCCGCCCGTCATCCATGCCGCTGGTCTCGAGCTGAACGCTGATCGGTGGCTCGCAACTGAACTGGTCGATGTACTGGCGGAGGGCGGCTGCCAGCCCCAACTTGTCGAGGCTGCCGGGGCGCAGGTTGGCCGCCAGGCGGTGCAGCTCTCGCGAGACCCCGTCGGTGATCTCCTTCAACTCGTCTATGCGGCCGGCAAGGCCAGGCGCGAGGGCGGGGTCCTTCTCGAGCATGCCCAGACCGATCGTCAGCGCCGTTAAGGCTTGCCCCGCTTCGTCGTGGAGTTCGCGTGCCAGCGTGCGCCGCTCTTCCTCTTGCACCTCGACCAGACGCCGCGAGAGCACCTTCAACTGTCGATTGGCCCGCGAAACCAATTCCTCGGCCCGTTGGCGCCTGACGAGCAGCACCGCGATCAACCAGAGGATGCCGCCTGCCAGGATACGATTGAAGAGATCGATCCTTGGCTCGATCCCCATCGGGGAAAAAACGAATCCCAGGCCGTTGAAGACTGTGCAGACAGCCACGAAGGCAAAGACTCGCCCCGGGCGGGCTACCCGTGAGAGCATCAGAAGAGGAATCGCATAGCACAACCAGTCGGCGGTGCCGACCGGGGTTAGCAGGTCAATAACGAAGATGGCCAGCGTCACCACGCCGGCCGACAGCTGGACCGATTGGTCGCTGATGCGGAATCTCACTCCCGATGCCCCTCCTCACACACTCGTGACAATTAATATACTGAACTCGCGAAAAACAGGCAAGTTGGAGGCCGTCTCATGTCAGCGGCCGAGACGCCGCCGGCAGGCAGAGCCGCGCGCGCTTGTCTCGGAGGTCAGCCTGCGGACGGCGGACGCCGGCGTTTTCGTATGCGGCCCAAGGCGGGTATAATCGGGCCTGGAATCCGCAAAACCATCTGCTCGGCGATCGAAGACCTGCTTTTCCCTAAGCTTTCCCCAACGGGATCAGAGCCCGAATCAAGGAGTCAGCGTGATAAAGAGCAGCAGAGCGCTCACTTTCTCCTCATATGCCGCGATGCTCTTTTTGGGCATTACGGACACCATCATCGGTTCGGCGGCGCGCCAGATCGGCCTGTCCGCACCACAGATCGGCCTGATTATCGCTACCCAGAACGTCGGATTCGGCATCGGCGTGATGGTGTCCGGCGGTCTTGCCGACACCCTCCCGAAACCTCGCATCCTGATGGCCGGCAGCATCGTCCTGGCGTTGGCCTGCCTGGCATTCTACCGGGTGCCACTCTTCTGGGTTAACTGCGTCGTGATGTTCTTCGCCGGCCTCGCTATCGGCAGCTATGAAGGCGTGACCGACACCATGCTGCTCGATCTGCACCCCGATCGAGCCGCCAACTACATCAACATCAACCACTTTTGGGTCGGGGTTGGCAAGACAGGACTTGCCGTCTACGTAATGTTGCTGGCCCTTAACTGGCGGGCCTCGGTGACGCAGTCCGGGGTGGCGGTGCTGGTGCTGGCGGGCATCTTCGCGCTAAGCTCTCTTCCAGTTCGTCGCGGCGTCCAGCGCAACCTGGGCGATCGCGTGCGCATCTTGACCCGCGACTGGACGGTAGCCGTCTTCTTCGTTCTCGCCGTGCTGGCAGTCGGCATAGAAGTCTGTTCGGTCGGCGTCATGACCACCTTCCTGGTCGACTTGCGCGGTTTCTCCCCAGCCCAGGCCCAGATCGGACTGATCGCATACGTCGCGGCGATCGGCCTCGGCCGGCTGCTCGTAGGTCTGTTGGTGCGTTCGGCGCGCGTGGCGCAGTGGACGATGGCGCTATTTGGAGCGGGCGTCCCCCTCTTCCTGCTCCTCGCGTTTGCCAACCTGGGGCCTCTGACGTGGGTGGTGCTCGTCGCCGCCGGCCTGGGGCTGTCGGCCTGCCTGCCGCTGGTGCTCAGTTTGGGCGGCACTCGCTTCCCCGAGATGGCCGGCACCGTGCTCGGCGCCTTAAAGGTTGGCATTCCCATTGGGGGGATTTTGCTGCCGGCCCTGCTCTCGATCGTGAGCACCACCGCAGGACTGCCGGTTGCCATGAGCATCCTGCCCGCGGCCTTCCTCATCGGCCTGCTGTTGCTCGCCGGCAACGCAGCAGCCGTATTTGGCCCGTCACCGGCGGCCGGGCAGGTCAGTCCGGAGTGACGTCCCGCCCGGCTGAATGAGTGCGTCTCTGGGATTGAGCTTGTTGGTGCGACGCGGTCCTTAACTGCACAGGCCTACAAGGGATCCCTTGCAGGCCTGTGGTTAGTGAGGGCTACGCGGATCAACTGGCGGACCGGCGTGTGACAAGATGGCGCCGGTCGTGCTCGTCAGGCCAAGTTCGCGGCCACTCGGTTACTGGCCGGCGTTGGCCTTCATGTAAGCTGCGACGTTCGAATCGAACTGGGCGAACGTCGGCTTCATCTTCTGATACGCTTCTTCGTAGTAGGCCAGGTCCCACTTGAAAGTATTAGAGGCGCGGCCCTGCATGTAGGTATCGGTGTCCCATGGGATAGCGGCGGACACGTTGTTCTTGTCCAGCACGGAAGCGGGCACGATCTGCAGGTCCTGCTCGTAGGGCTGGTTGCTGAAGTAGCGGACCACTTGCTGGACGGCCAGGTCGGCGTTCAGCGAAGGCGGGTTCGGGACGGAAGCTGCTTCTTTGCCGTCCTTGATCCAGGCCCACTCATCTTCCTTGCCGTTGACGGAGACGATAGCCTTGCCGGTGACGTTCAGTTCACCGAACACCTGTATGATACCCCGGACGGTTTCGCCGTTGGCGCCAAAGATCACGTCAAACGGCTCGCCCGAAGCGATGAGATCCTGGGTGATCGGAATGGCCTTGTCGCTCTGCCATTCGGCGCTCTTCAGCACCTTGCAGGTGCCCTGCTTCGCCTCGTCCAACGCCATCTGGAAGCCGACGATCTGCCCTTCAGCCGGCCCTTGGCCGAGGAAGCCGGGGATTTCCACGCACTTGGCATCGGGGTGGTTCTTGGCGACCCACTGCCCCAGGAGGTATCCCAGCATCGCGAAATTGTCGGTCACGTGACCCTGGATGGTGTTGCCCTCGTTGACCTGGGGCATACCGGCGATGAAGAAGATGGGCACCTTCGCGTCGTTGGCAGCCTTGACCGTTGCGGCGCTCCCGGCTGCTCCGGCGGTGATGACGATGATGGCATCAACACCCTTGGCGGCCAGGTCCTGCACGTTGGCCAGTTCCTTCTCGGGCTTGTAGTCCGAGTTGACTTCGACATACTTCATGCCATAGGTCGCGCCGATCGCCTTGATAGCGCTGCCCACCTTAGCATAGTAGTCGTCGGGACCGGCGTTGACGAAGCCGATAGTCTTGCCGGTCGTCGCGTCACTTGACGGAGCGGCTGCCGCCGGGGCGGCGGGCGCCGGGGCGGCGGGCGCTGTTGTGGCGGCCGGGGCGGCGGGCGCCGCCGGAGCGGCCGCGGGGGCGGGGGCGCCGCAGGCCGCGATTGAGACGGCCATTGCGAGCACCATGACGATGCCGAACACTTTGTTCATGTCCTGCTTCCTCCCTACCTAGAATGTTGCATCCTTTTTCAGGATGCGGGTACCGATGGAATTCTTATTTCAGCGGGCTGTTCCTTCCTGTCTGCCAGCATCCCTGTGGAAGCTCTCAGTCCGCTGTAATAACTTAGTAAAACCGCGACGATGATCAGACCGCCGCGCATGATGTACTGCCAGTAGGGGCTAACCCCCAGGATGTTAAGGGCGTTGGAAATGCAGCCGAGCAGAAGCACGCCGATAAACGTCCCCCAGAGGTTGCCTTTGCCGCCGCTCAGGGCAGTGCCGCCGACTACGACCGCCGCAATCACGTCGATCTCCTTGCCTGAGCCGATCAGCGGACCTCCTACCCCGGTCCTCGACAAGAGTGCCATGGTGGCGATGACGACAAACAGACCGTTGATGCCGTAAAGCAGCAGCTTGAAGTTCTTGACGTTGATACCCGCCAGATAGGCGGCGTTTTCATTACCGCCCACCGCGTACACCCGGCGGCCGAATTTCGTGTATTTAAGCACCAGCCACATGATGGTGGTCAGCACCAGGAGCAAGACCACCGGCAGGCCGAGCCGGAAGCTCGGGCCAAGATTGATGTAGGTCTGGCCTATAAAAGTGAACTTATCGCTGATGGTGATTTCGCTGCCGTTGGTAATGAGGTATGTGAATCCCGTATAGATGGTCATGAACCCGAGCGAAACGATAAAGGGTTCCAGCTTGGTGCGTGAGATGATGTAGCCCATGATCAACTGGAACAGGACCGCGACGACGATTGCCGTCACCACCATGGCCGGTTCGCTGAACCCCTGATTGCGGATCAGGTAGGCCATGCCCGTGCCAAGGAAGCACATCATCTGCCCGATGGACAGGTCGATGCCTCCGGAGACCATGATGAGAGTGGTGCCGATGGCCAGGATGCCCGTAGTGGAGATCTGCATGAGCACGTTGGAGACGTTCATTGGTTTCAGGAACGCCACTCTCGAGGCATCCCCGCCCCTGACCGCGAGCAGCTCGACGAGGTAGACTGCGATGATAATAAACAGGAGCACAAAGAAGATCGACATGTTCTCCTGCTTCATCAACCGCTTGACGCTGTTGGTGGATCTCATATCACGCTACCTCCGATCGAGTACTTCAGTATGTTCTCTTCGCTAATCTCGTCTTTCTGGACTTCCGCCACCAGGCTGCCCTCATGCATCACCATGATCCGGTCGCTCATCGAAATCAGCTCCGGCATGTCGGAAGAGATCATGATGATCGCCTTACCTTGTTTGAGCAGTTCGACCATGACCTTGTAAATCTCTTCCTTGGCGCCCACGTCGATGCCACGGGTCGGTTCGTCGAATATGAAGATGCTGGCCTGCGTCGCGAACCATTTCGCCAGCACGACCTTCTGCTGATTCCCGCCGGAAAGAAGCATAGCCGGCTGAAATACGTTGGGGGTGACAATCCTCAAGCTCTCGACGTACTGCCTGGCCACCCTGACGTCCTCGGCCGGCATGGCAAATGGAGACTGGTCTCGGGCGTAACTCGCGATCGGGATGTTCTTGTCGAGGCTCTGTGTCAGGAAAAGGCCCGTGGACTGGCGGTCCTCGGTGATGTAGCACATGCCGTGCAGGATGGCCGTCAGCGGATCCCGCATGCTGACCTTCTTGCCCTTGATCAGAAATTCTCCGCTGGTAGCCTGTTTGACGCCGAACAGCAGCTCGGCCAGTTCGGTCCTGCCCGAGCCGACCATGCCGGCAATGCCAAGGATCTCACCGCTGTGCACGCAAAGAGAGGCCGACTTCACCCCGTTACCACTGAGGTTCCTCGCCTCGAACATCACCTCGCCAATGGGCACTTGCTCTCGACTGTAGAAGAGGGAGACATCGCGGCCCACCATGTCGCGGATCAGCATCTCTTCCGTCAGGCCTTTCGCCTCATAGGTGTTGATCTTGCGTCCGTCGCGTATGACGGTGACCCTGTCTGCGATCCTAAAGACTTCTTCTATGTGATGGGAGATATAGATGATGCTGATGCCGTCCTGCGCCAGTTTTCTGACGATGCTCAGCAGGTGGTCGATCTCTGTCTGGCTGAAGGATGAAGTGGGCTCGTCCAGGATAACAACTTTCGACTCCTGGATCAGGGCCTTGGCGATCTCGACTGTCTTCTGTCCGCCGCTACCCAGGTCGCCGACGATGTCGTAGGCTGAGATGTTGGAGTGGAGGTACGCGAGTACTGCACGGGTCCTGGCGACCATCTCGGCTCGGTTGATGACGAACCCCCTGGTCACCTCCTTGCCGGCGAACACGTTCTCGACCACGTTCAACAGCGGGAAAAGCGTGTGTTCCTGGTAGATCGTCTGGATACCGATCTGCATTGCGGAGTACGGAGTGAGCAGGCGCTTCTTGCCGTCGAAAAAGATCGCCCCTTTGTCGGGCGCATACGCTCCGGACAGCATCTTGATAAGTGTGGATTTGCCTGCGCCGTTTTCGCCGCAGATGCAGTGGATCTCGCCCTTTCGCAGATCAAAGTCAAAATTGTCGAAAACCTTAACGCCTGGAAAGGATTTGCTTATGCCCTTCATTTCGAGGATCACTTCATCGGGCATAACACGACCTCCTACCCCCTCGCTTGACGTGATCGAATCCACAGTGAAACAGTCAGGTTATGTAGCTTATTATGGCTCGTGACTTTTGTCAAACGAAAAAGCGGGCTCGGTTGTGTCGCAGCACTTCAGTATTACATTACTTCAGCACTTCAGTACTTCAGTACTTCAGTACTTCAGCTCGATCCGCCGCCCACTGCCGGACGAGCGCCGGATGCCGTCCATGATCATCTGGCATCGGTAGCCATCCTCGAAGGTCGCGCCAAAAGGCGCCACCGGCTTGCCCTGGGCAACGCATTCCAGGAAGTGATTGAGCGCGTGCAGGTGGCCGTATTCCCAGCCGGCGTTGTGTCCCGCCGGCAGGTAGACCGTCCGCAGGGGGTGATCTGGATCGGTGACCGACACATTGGTAAAACCCCGAACTTCGGGAAGAGGTGCCAGTGGTCCGCGCTCGAGGAAGACCTGCAGGTGGTTGGGGTCTTCCAGGTCCCAGGCCAGGCTGCCCTGCGCGCCGTTGATCTCCCAGGCGTGCTGATTGCGGTGCCCGGTTGCCACGCCGGAAGATTCCAGCGTGCCCGTCGCACCCGACGCAAACTCCACCAGCGTCACGCTGCCCTCGTCGGCCGTCACCGTCTCGGCTCGTCCCTCCCCCGAGACACGCGTGGGGTTATAGGTACGCACCAGGCCGCTGAGCGCGACAATGTCGCCGAGCAGGAAACGGGCCATGTCGGCGATGTGCGACCCGATGCCCAGCAGGATCCCAGACTTCGTGCCCGACGCGTACCAGGCATCCTCCAGCGGAGCCGCCGGATCGTGGCCCGGCTCCTGCAGATAGCGGCCGCGGAAATGGTAGATCTGGCCTAGTGCGCCGCGCTCGATCAAGTCCCTGGCCAAACGCACGGCCGGGAAGAAGCGGTAGTTGAAACAGCAGAGGCTCTTGACCCCCGCCTTCTCGACGGCATCCCGCATCGCTGCGGCGTCGCGCACCGTCATGGCCAGCGGTTTCTCGCAGATGACGTGCTTGCCGGCCCGGGCAGCCGCGATCGACGGCACCCGGTGCCAGTCGTCAGGGGTCACGTTATCCACGATCGCGATGCGCCGATCGTGCAGCATCTCTTTCCAGTCGGTGTAGTAACCGCGGTAGCGCATGCGCGCCGCGGCCTGCGCCACCCTGGATTGATCGCGGCCGCATAGAGCGATCAGATCCGGGAACGCCGCCGGCGCCGGGAAACTGTAGGGGATCTTCAGATAGGCGTTGGAGTGCACCTTGCCCATGAAGCCGTAGCCAATCACACCGATCCCAATCCGGGGTAAGTCGAGCGCCCCATCCTCGCTGGCGTTGAACCCTTTCGGCGTCACCGGTGCTCCTTTTGCGCTCAGCGGCGAGCCGCCTGCAGGCCCTGCAGATACTCCACACTCTGCGCCACGGCGAGGTCCTCGTCGACGACCTCAGGATGGACGTAGTCCAGCTCGAGCGCGAACAGGCCCTGGTATCCGGCAGACAGCAGGCAATCGACGACGCCGGGCATGTTGATGATACCCTGGCCAACAGGCACACAGGCGAAGAAGTTCCATTCTTTGGGGCTGACAGCGTAGATCGGCTTGACGTCTTTGGTGTGCGTCGCGTAGATGTGCTTGGCCATCCGGCGCACCGACTCGACCGGCTCGTCGCCCAGCCGCAAAGCATTCCCGGTATCGAAACACATGCCGAAGTAGGGGGAGTTGACGGCGTCGATGAGACCGGAGTATTCGTCCACCGTGAAATCGAAGTGGTTCTCTACCGCCAGCCGCACGCCTTCGTCTGCGGCAGTCTGGGCTGCCTGCCGGAAGATGCCGGTTAGCGCTTCAAGCTGCGGCTCGTGGGGATCATTGCGGTAGTCCAGGCTCGAGCCGACCACACGCATCACATCTGCGCCCAGAATGTGACATACCCGGAACATCTGCTGCAGGTCGGCCATGGCCTGGGGTGCTTTGCCGCCCTCGAAACCCAGGGGATGGCCCCAGGCGACGACGGGCTCGAGGTGACCCTCGTCGATGATCCTCTTAAGGGATCGGAGATAGGCGTCGTCGAAGCTCTCGAAGAAGCAGGTCTCGAGTGAAACGCCGTCCACCCCCAGTTCGATGGCCCGCCGCAAGAACTCCGGATAGGTCATCCGGCGCTGAGGCTCGCCCAACGGGCCATAGACCTCGCCGAAGAAGCGGTGATAGCAATAGCTGTCGATGCCTACCTTCACGGTTCATTCCTTTCTCGATAGATGGCGGTGGCCCAGGCTGGCGGTCGTTTCCCCGAGCGCTGGTTTTCGGTGTATACTGTGGCGACTGGCAACGAGCATAAATCGTTTCGCGGCGAGTATAGCATCCGCCTGATGGCTCGTCAAGTGCGCGGAGCGCTGACGGAGTGAGCCGGGAAAGTATGCGCCCGTACAGTTTGACAAGTCCGTGGCACCGTGCTATCAATGAGGCCCTCCGGCTTCCGCTCTCCCAACGGGTTTCTTCGGTGCATGGTCGGAGGCCTGGCAAAGCAATACAAGGAGTCGAGAACGTGGCAAAAGTTGCGATCATTGGCGCTGGCAGCATTGTCTTCTGCAAGACACTCATGCTCGATATCCTCGCCACTCCGGGCCTCGAGGGTACCGAGTTTGCCCTGATGGCCCCCAGCACTCGCCGCACCGCTCAGGTGGAGGCCTTCGCCAAGCGGGTGATCAAGGCCAACGGCCTGAGCGCCAAGGTCTGGAAGACCACCGACCGCCGCGAGGCGCTCAAGGGGGCGGATTACGTGATCGCCACCTTCCAAGTGGGCGGGACGCAGGCCTTTGACATGGATGTGAACATCCCACTACGGTTTGGCGTCGACCAGTGCATTGGGGACACGCTTGGCCCGGGCGGCATCTTCCGCACCCTGCGCAGCCTGCCTGTCATGATCGATCTCGCCCACGATATCGAAGAGCTGTGCCCGAACGCTCTGTTGCTCAACTACGTCAACCCGATGGCGACCAACTGCTGGGCCCTTGGCAAGACCGGCGTTCAGTTCGTCGGCCTCTGCCACGGCGTGCAGACTACCATGGACCTTATCTCTGGCTATGCCGGCGTCCCCAAGGACCAGATCGACTTCCTGGCGGCGGGCATCAACCACATGGCTTGGTTCCTGAAGCTGGAGCACCAGGGACGCGACCTCTATCCCGCGCTGCGTGAGCGCTTCGAACGACCCGAATATTACGTCAACGAAAAGGTTAGAGGCGAGGTCTTTCGCCAGTTCGGCTACTTCATGACCGAGTCGACCGGTCACCTGTCGGAGTACCTGCCTTACTTCCGCAAGAACCAGATGGCGCTCGATCTCTATTGCGACGAGCCCGCCTTCGGCGGCGAGACCGGTGCCTATCTCAAGTGGGGCCAGGGGGTCGACGAAAAGTACAACCAGCAGGACATCCTGGCCAACGAGTCGGCAACCCTCCCGCGCCGCTCCATCGAGTACGGCTCGTACATTATCGAAGGCATGGAGACGGGCAAGCCGTTCAAGCTCAACGGCAACGTCATCAATCGGGGCATGATCGCCAACCTGCCGGCCGACTGCTGCGCCGAGGGCCCGATCTACGTCGACCACCTGGGCCTGCACAAGACCGTTGTCGGCGACCTTCCGGTGCAGTGCGCCGCCTTGAACCTCACCAATATCAACGTCCAGCGCCTGGCGGTAGAGGCCGGCCTGACGGGTGACCCGGAGCACATCGTACACGCCTGCGCGCTGGACCCCCTCACCTCGGCCAAACTGACGCTGAAGGACATCCGTGACATGGCCTGCGCGATGCTGGACGCGGAAAGCCGGTGGCTGCCGCAGTTCGCCGGCAAGACGATCCGGCCGACGCCCACGATCGTGATTCCGGCCGGCGTGCAGCGCGCCGAGGTCCCGGTGGACCCGGCCCTGGCCATCCTCGCTCGTTTCGGAGAACTGGCCAAGTAACGGGCAACTGAGAAAGTAACGGGCAACTGAGACCGGGGTCGAACATAGCCGAGCGCCGAAGCGCCGGCAAACGCCTATCAATCAACAGGGTCACAGAACCAAGAAAACAAGGAGGTTTCCGTGGGCAAGAAGAAGATTTCGGTCGGCAACTGGGCGTACATCTGGGGCGGATACAGCGACAAACCTGTCGAACTGACAGAGGTCGTCGACTGTCTCCAAGACCTCAAATTCGACGGGATCGAATTCGGCGTTTTCGCGCCGCATCTCTCCTATGAGGATGCGCAGGTGCGCAGTAAACGCCTGGCTGTCAAGAAGCTGCTCGACGATCACGGGCTCGGGGTTTCGGCCGTCGCGGCCGACTTTGGCAAGGTTCCCCCAATGCTCTGCAACCCGGCAGACTATCTGGATACCGTGCAGCGACATGCCGAGATCTGCCTTGATCTCGGGACCGACAAGATGCGCACGGACGCGATCGTGCCCCCCACCGAGGTGCCGGGCGGAATGGACTACGAGACCTGCTTCTGGCGCACGGCGCAAATGTGGCACCGGGCCGCCGAGGTGGCGGGCCGCATGGGCGTCAAGTTCGTGTGGGAGTTCGAGCCGGGCTTCCTGTTCAACAAGCCGAGCGAAGTCGTGCGCATGGCCTATGCCGTAGACCATCCGAACTTCGGCGTGCTGTTTGACTCGTGCCATGCCCACATGTGCGGCGTCGTCGGGGCCCGTCAGCTTGGCGAGCGCGAGACGCTGCCGGGCGGCGTGGTCCAGTTCGCCCACATGCTCACCGGCAAGATTAACCACGTTCACTTCATCGACTCAGACAACACCCTGCACGACGGCGATACCAGCACCCACGCCCCGTTTGGCCAGGGCGTGCTGGACTTCGATCAAATCGTCCCCGCCCTCGCGGAAGCGGGCTATGAGGACGAGTGGTGGCCGATGGACCTGTGCTTCTGGCCGGGCGCCCTCGAGGCCACCGCCCCTGCCAAGCAGTTCATGGATCGTCTGGTCGAGAAGTATAGCGCTTGATATTTGTTGTCGGCAGGGCGCTCTCGCAGCAGAGGCAAAGCGCCCTGCCGACGCTCGCGTGGAGGCAAGACAATGGCAGAAACAATGAAGGCTCAGGTCTTCTACGAGGCAGAGAGGATGCAGCTCGAGACCCGGGCGATCCCGCGGGTCTCCGACATCGACGTCCTGGTCCGCGTCAAGAACTGCGGCGTCTGCGGTTCTGATGTTTCGTACTACTACGGGCTGAGCCCCGTCGGCACGGCCAACGGCAAGGGCCCGATCGTGCTGGGCCATGAGTTCACGGGCGAGGTGGTCGAAGTGGGCTCGATCCCCAAGAGCATGGGGCTCTTCCAGGTTGGGGATCGCGTGGTGGTCAACCCTGTCCAGCACTGCAATGCCTGCTACGCCTGCGCCAGCGGCCATACCAACTTGTGCAGCAACCTGTACGTGCCGGGCGTGTCGGCCGACGGCGCCTTCGCCGAGTACGCTCTCTCGCGCTACACGGGCCTCTTTAAGCTGCCCGATACCGTCAGCTATGCAGCGGGGGCGTTCATCGAGCCGTTCGCCTGCGCGGTCTACGGGGTGAAGAAACTGGCCGTCGAACCGGGGCAGTTCGTGGCGGTCTTCGGCCCCGGCCCGATCGGGCTGATGATGGTGCAATACATCAAGTCCTTGGGTGCGGGCAAAGTGGCGCTGGTCGGCACACGCGACTATCGCCTGGAGGCAGGCCGGCAGTGGGGCGCCGACTACCTGTTCAATACGGCTGACCCGGCATCGCCCTACTATGCCAAGGACCTCAAGGCAGCCATCGCCGATGTGACACACGGCCTGCTTGCCGAGCGGGCGATCGTGCCCACCAGCTCGAACGCGGCCTTCGAGCAGGCCATCGAGGTGACCGGCAATGCGGCCATCCTCGTCCACTTCGGTTTGCCGGATGGCGGCGATGTCATCCACGTGCCCGCGCTGTCGACCCACACGATGGACAAGGAGATTCGCTTCTCCTGGCTGGCGCCGGGCGTCTGGCCGACGGCCATTCACGCCATCAGCGCCGGGCTAGTCGACGTCGAGAAGCTGGTCACCAACTGCGTTCCGCTGGAAGAAGCCGGCACGGCCATCCAGGCGCTGCGCGCTCGCCAGAACGAGCCGCTCAAGGTGCAGGTACTGCCATGATCAAGTACGGGATCAATACCTTCGCCTGGGTCTCGCCTTTTCAGACCAAGGACCTGTATCTGCTGGACAAGGCCAAGGCCATGGGCTATGACCTGGTCGAAATACCGATCGAAGCCGAGACCGACCTGGACTACGCGGCTGCCGCCGACGCCTTCCGGCGCGCCGGGCTGGCGTGTTCGGTCTGCGCCGTGATGGGCGCCGATCGGGACCCGTCGCACGAGGATGGGGCGATCCAGGCGGGCGGGGTGGCGTATCTCAAACACCTGATCGATGCCGTGGTCCGGATGGGCGGCACGACGATCGGCGGTCCGATCTACGCGGCCGTGGGCCGGCAGTGGCAGGCCACGCCGGAGCAGCGCCGGCGCGATCTGGAGCGCTGCGCCGCCAATCTGAAGGAAGCCGGACGCTACGCCGAAGCCAGAGGTGTGGTGCTGGCGATGGAACCGCTCAACCGCTTTGAAACGAGCTTCATCAACCTGACGGAGCAAGCAGTCGAGCTGATGGAAATGGTGGATAGCCCGGCCGTCAAGCTCATGATCGACACCTTCCACGCCAACGTCGAAGAGAAACATCTCGGGCCGGCGATCGAGCTGGCAGGCGCCAACCTGGTTCACGTCCACGCGAATGAGAACGACCGCGGGACGCCGGGCAGCGGGCACGTCGCCTGGCCGGAAGTCGCGGCGGCCTTGAAGAAGGTCGACTACGGCGGCGCGATGGTAATCGAAACCTTCACGACCGAGGTGAAGGCGATCGCTCGGGCGGCGGCGATCTGGCGACCGGTGGCAGCCGATCAAGACTGCCTGGCGGCGGATGGGCTGGCCTTCCTCAAGCAACTGATGGGCTGACCCGAGCGGCCATCCGGATGTACATCACGCTTGTAGCGTGACGCCACGAGCTACGAGCGGCCATCCGGATGTAGCGTGACGCCACGAGCTACGAGCGGCGCTACGAGCGGCGCGGTGCAAGCCCGGACGTCGACTGTGGCTATGACGGCTACAGCACGCTGGAGATCGCGGGTGACGACGCAGTCATGCAGAGTTACCGGTATCTGCAATCGCTCGGCGCCGAATAAGGCGGTGCGCCGAGTGTGGTCACGTTGAATCGTGAGCCAACCAAAGGAGCGACAACTCATGTCTCGACCGATCACTCTATTCACCGGCCAATGGGCGGATCTGACCCTGGAAGACGTAGCCAAGAAAGCCTCGGGCTGGGGCTTCGACGGCCTGGAGCTTGCCTGCTGGGGCGACCACTTTGAGGTAGACAAGGCCCTGGAAGACGATAGCTACGTGCGCGGACGCCGCGACCTGCTGGCGAAGTATAACCTCAAATGCTGGGCCATCAGCAACCACCTGGCGGGCCAGTGCGTCTGCGACAATATCGATGGCCGCCACAAGAACGTCCTGCCGCCACGCTTGTGGGGCAACGGCGAGCCAGAAGGGGTGCGCCAGCGCTGCGCCCAGGAGATGAAAGACACCGCCAAGGCGGCCAAGCTGCTGGGTGTCGACACGGTCAACGGCTTCACCGGCAGCAGCGTCTGGGGCATGTTCTACTTCTTCCCCCCGACCGCTCAGGCTGACATACAGAAGGGTTACGAAGATTTCACCGCCCGCTGGCTGCCTATCCTGGACGCCTACAAGGTCGAAGGCGTGCGCTTTGCCCTGGAAGTACATCCGACCGAGATCGCGTACGATATCTACACGGCGCAGCGGGCGCTGGAGGCGCTCGGAGGCCATCCGAGCTTCGGCTTCAACTTCGACCCTAGCCATTTCATCCATCAGTTCATCGATCCGGTGTTCTTCCTCGACGAATTCCCGGATCGCATCTTCCACGTCCACGTCAAGGACTCGCGGCTGCAGCTCAACGGCCGTAACAGCATCTTGAGCTCGCACCTGGACTTCGGCGACCCGCGGCGCGGCTGGGACTTCGTTTCGCCAGGGCGCGGCGACGTGAAGTGGGACCCGATCATCCGCAGGCTGAACCGCATCGGCTATCAGGGCCCGCTATCGATCGAGTGGGAAGACAGCGGCATGGATCGGGAGTGGGGCGCGCCCGAGGCGTTGGCCATGATTCGCAAGCAAGACTTCACGGCCTCGACGCAGGCCTTCGACGCTGCGTTCGCAGCGAAGGGGTAGGTATCCAACCATGGCAGAGCAAGGCTTTACCCAGATGGCCGGGCCAAGGGCGACCGGCGAAGCGCCCGTGGTCGGCGTGGGAGTGTTGGGTTACACGTTCATGGGCAAGGCGCACACCAACGCCCTGAAGAAGATCCCCTACATGATGTACCCCCCGCCGGCGATTCCCCGTCTCGTCGGCGTCGCAGGGCGCAATGCAGCCGGGGTCGCCGAGGCGGCGAAACGCTACGGATACGAACACGCCTACACGGACTGGCGTGAGATGCTGGCGAATGACCAGATCCAGGTGTTCGAGAACCTGGGACCGAACAACGAGCATGCCGAGCCCACCATCGCGGCCGTTCAGGCGGGCAAGCACGTCGTCTGCGAGAAGCCGCTGGCGCGCACGGCCGAGGAAGCCAAGGGCATGTGGGATGCCGCGGCCAAGGCCGGCGTCAAGCACATGGTCGCCCACAACTATCGCTTCATCCCGGCGATCCGGCTGGCGCACGACCTGATCCAGGATGGCCGGCTGGGGCGCATCTTCCACTTCCGGGCGGTTTACCTGCAGGAGTGGATCATGGAGCACTACGCCACGCCGCAGATCTGGCGGACCGACAAGCAAGTCGCCGGCAGCGGCGCCCTCGGCGACCTGGGAACGCACATCATCGACCTGGGACGCTTCCTGGTCGGCGAGATGAGCAGCACCAGCGCTCTGGCGAGGACCTTCATCCCGGAGCGGCTCGACAGCGCCACGGGCAAGATGGTACGTGTGGAGGTGGACGACGCCTTTGCGGCGACGGTCGCCTTCGAGAACGGCGCGATCGGCACGCTCGAGGCCAGCCGCTTTGCGGCTGGGCGCAAGAACTACCAGGTGATCGAGATCAACGGCGAGAAGGGGTCGATCCGCTTCAATCTCGAGCGCCTGAATGAGCTCGAGGTCTTCTGGGTGGGCGAAGAACCGAAAGAAACGCAAGGCTTCCACACCATCAACGTGACCGAGAGCTACCACCCATTCATGAGCAACTGGTGGCCACAGGGCCACATCATCGGCTGGGAGCACACCTTCGTCCACGAGTTGACGCACTTCCTCGACTGTGTGGTGAACAACAAGGACGTGGCACCGCTGGGCGCGACCTTCGAGGACGGCTACCGCAACGCGGTGGTGGCGGATGCCATTCTGGAGTCCGCGGCGGCCAGGCGGCAGGTGGATCTGAAGTACTGATCGGCCCCGCGCGAGGGACCGATTTCGAACAGGATAGACAGGATGTGGGGATACGCAGGACTGTCGAGCCTCCTGCGAGTTCCAGCGTCCTGTTTATGCTGTTTTGGTTACTTGGCTCGGCGCCCATCCGCGTACCGTTGGTAGGCGGCTTCGCTTGCCCGGCGCCCGGGCGCCACGAGTGGGAATGTCTTCGGCCCCACCGCTTGAGCGCGCCGCCCGCCAACTGCCCCTTCTGAAGGGACCAGCAAGAGGCGTGCTGCTTCTTGTCGCGTCGCGAACAATGTAATTATAAGCACATAGTAGACCCGCACCTGACTGCCATACTGACGCTACACACTCATCAGGAGGCAGCCGAATGGCGAACACCCACGCCTCGATAACGGTAGCATCTTCGCAGCCGGGTGGCTGTCCCATTCGGGGAAATCGGCCGCCACCTGCCCCGCACTGTTCACTCGTCAGCCCATTGTGACCGACTGAAAACGGCGAATGCGCGACCTGCTCGTCCGGAGCGAGCTCGGCCGGCGTTTGGCATTGCCGCTTCAGGTGCCCGCTCTTTGGCGCCGCCGCTGGCGCCGCTCAGTGCGCTTTGTAAGCCTTGGTGGCCGGTTGCGAGCAGCGGCCAGCCTTGGATCTCATCCACTGCCGAGCAGAAGGAGGCACTCATCATGGTGCAGGTCAGCTATCCTGGCGTCTATGTCCAGGAGGTGCCCAGCGGCGTGCGGACGATCGTGGGCGTCAGCACCTCGGTGGCGCTGTTCCTCGGGCGCACCAAGCAAGGTCTTCTCGATACGCCCATTCTGTGCTTCAACTACAGCGATTTCGACCGCGCATTCTCTTCCGATTCGAGCCTCGGCGACATGGCCCGCTACGTCAAGTTGTTTTTCCTGAACGGAGGCACGCAGTGTTACGTGATGCGCATCGCGCACGGCGCCTCCGCCGCCAGCGTGACGCTGCAGAACGAGGCCGGCGCCCCCCAGGCCGTGCTGATCCTGACGGCCAAGCAGGCCGGGCTGGTCGGCGAGAACGTGCGCGCACTGGTGACCTATGCCGGCCCGGCGCCGGAAGCCACGTTCAACCTCGACCTGTTCCGCTGGGACACGGATAGCACCGGCAGGCGCGTCCAGCGCGACGCCGAGTCGTGGAAAAACCTGTCGATGGACCCGAACTCGCCGCTGTATGCACCCACCTTTCTCACGCAAAACTCTCAGCTAGTCAACGCGGCAGAGCCGAACCCGGTCGTGGTGGCGGCCGGCAACGGCTTCTCGCAGTCGGGCCGGCCGGTGCTGTTCCAATCGGGCGGGCCCAATGCCGCTACCTTCCGCGACGGCTGGGCAGCCCTGCTCGGGCAGGCAGGACCGGCCAAGGCGTTCCAAATCTCCGTCGATGGGCAGCGCTGGGTGACGGTGGACCTCTCCGGCCTCGACGTCGCCGGGTTGGCCGGACCGGCCGTCAACGATTACCAGACCCAGTTGGGGGATGCCATCGCGGCCGCGATTGCCACGGCGTACACCAACGCCGGCGTCAACGGTGTCTCTGTGGCGGTCAGTTTCGAGGCCGGTCCGAACCCCGGACCGGGCCAGGCACCGCTCGATCGATCCACCCTGCTGCGCATTACCTCCAATAACAAGGGCGACGTCCTTGTCCGTCCGGCCGGAGCCGACGACGCGGCCTTGCCGCTCATGCTGGGCACGGCGCAGGGCGGGCTCGAGGTTTCGGCCCACGCGGCCCGCCGGCCGGCCCCCAACGGCATGGTCTCCAACGGCACCGACACTGCGGGCCTCAGCGCGCTGATGGCGCTCCACCAGGATGCTTTCAACCAGGTGCGCCTGCCGGCTGTCCAGGCCGACGGCACCCCGACCACCGCCAATGTGCCCGTCGACCTGCAAACGACGAACGCCAACGATCCGCTGTTCATCGACAACATCGCCGGCTCGCCAGATGGCAACAGGGATGGCCTGCGCGAGAAACTGGGGGTGATCCGGGATGCGATCAACGGCTTCCGCCAGCAAAACCCTCGTACCTTCTTCTGGCGGGCCGAGGTCTGGGGCGACCGCCTGGCGATCCTGCCGACCGCGGGTGACGACAACGCGGTCGGCACAATCGCGGTCAATCCCGCCCAGGCCGCCTTCACAGACAGCTTCCTGAGGAACGTGCGCTACTATTCGGTCGGCGTCAACGGCACGGCCGGACGCCAGACTCCGGCGGCCGTCGCGGCCAGCGACGGCAGCGCGCCGACGCTGAGCGATTACGACGCCGCCTATCAGATCGCCGACCGCGAGGTCGACCTGTTCAACCTGATGCTGCTGCCGCCGGATGCAGCCCCGGCCCAGCCCATGTCCGACGTCTACGGTCCGGCCAGCGTTTTCTGCCAGGAACGGCGAGCTTTTCTGCTGATGGACCCGCCGACGGCCTGGAGGACCGCCCAGCAGGCCTCGACCGGGGTCGATGCCCTGCGCATTGGCCTGGTCAAGGACTACAGCGCACTCTTCTTCCCGCGCTTGGTGGTCAACGATAACGGCCTGCAAGTCAAGGTCGGCCCCAGCGGGGCCATCGCCGGGCTGATGGCCCGCATCGACAGCACGCGCGGGGTGTGGAAGGCACCGGCGGGCACCGAAGCCGACCTGCGCGGCGTCACCGGCCTGGAGTATCGCCTGTCCGACCAGGAGAATGGCGTGCTCAACCCACGTGCGGTCAACACGATCCGCGTCTTCCCGAACGGCATCGTCAACTGGGGCGCGCGCACGATGGACGGCGACGACAATTTCGGCAGCGAGTACAAGTACATCCCCATCCGGCGCCTGGCGCTCTTCATGGAAGAGAGCCTGTACCGAGGCCTGAAGTGGGTCGTCTTCGAGCCAAACGACGAGCCGCTCTGGGCGCAGATCCGGCTGAACGTCGGCGCCTTCATGCACGATCTGTTCCGCAAGGGCGCCTTCCAGGGCCAAAAGCCGAGCGAGGCCTACTTCGTCAAATGCGATGCCGAGACCACGACGCAGAACGACCGCGATCTGGGCATCGTCAACATCTGGGTCGGCTTCGCGCCCTTGAAACCGGCCGAGTTCGTCGTGCTCTACTTGCAGCAGATGGCCGGCCAGATCCAGGTATAAGCGCAGGCGGGGCGTCCTGTTCGGCCGACCTGTGTGGCTCGGAGGAATCCATGGCACAGTTCACCGTCAATGTCCAACGCTTCGATCCCTACAAGAACTTCAAGTTCCGTATCAAATGGGACGGGCGCTACGTGGCCGGGGTGAGCAAAATCAGCGCTCTCAAGCGCACGACCGACGTAGTCGAGCACCGCGAGGGCGGCGACCCGAGCACGCCGCGCAAGTCGCCGGGGCAGACTAAGCATGAAGCCGTGACCCTCGAACGCGGGGTGACGCACGACCCGGAGTTCGAGAACTGGGCGAACATGGTCTACAACCCCGAAGGCGATGTCCTGATCTCGCTAAAGAACTTCCGCAAGGACATCATCATCGAGCTGCTCAACGAGCAGGGGACCGTGGTAAAAGCCTATAAGGTCTTCCGCTGCTGGGTTTCGGAGTACCAGGCGCTGCCCGAGCTCGATTCGAGTGCCAATGCAACGGCGATTGAGACGATGGTGCTGCAGAACGAAGGCTGGGAGCGCGACCGCGAGGTCGCGGAGAAAGCAGAGACGTGACGCTGGACCGCGTGCGTCTGCGCTGGGTACCCGGCGGGGGGGCAGCCGCTGGCAGCCAGGCTGCTCTGCGCGAGCTGACGGGGGCCGACGAATTGGCCTTGATGGGCAGCAGCACGAGCGACGCCATCGCCTTGCTGGATCGCCTGCTGGAGGCGGAGCCGGGCTCAAGCCTGGGTCCCGGCGAAGCGCTGAACCTTTGCGCGGCCGACCGCGACCGGCTCTTGGCGGCCGTCTACGCGCGCACCTACGGTCCGCTCGTACAGAGCTCCCTGCCCTGCCGGGCCTGCGGGCGCCCGTTCGACCTGGAGTTCTCGCTGCCGGACCTGGTGTCCGAGCTCGACGAACGCAGCCAGATGGCCACCGGCATCACGGCCGATCCGGACGGGGTCTATCGCCTGCCGGATGGGCGGGCCTTCCGATTGCCCACCGGCCGCGACGAGTTAGCGGTCGAGGCCCAACTGACGAGCCTTTCGCCGGAACGAGCGGAGGAGCGCCTGCTGGAGCGCTGCCTGGTCGGGTATGACCTGGCCGACGCAGGGGCGGACCGAGCGGGCGAGGCAGTGGCCGGAAGGCTCGTTACGTTGGCGCCGGCGGCCCGGACTGCTGCCCAGGCCAGCGGCGGAGGAACAGCCGTTCCGGCGGCCGGGACGGCTCGCACCGTGCAAGAGGCGATGGAAATGGTGGCGCCCGTGATCGACCTGGATCTCGACGCGCGCTGCCCCGAATGCAACGCGGACCAGCCCGTGCACTTCGATCTGCAGAGCTATCTGCTCGAGAGCCTGCTCGACGGACGCCGGCGACTGCTCGGCGAAGTATACCGCCTGGCGGTGACCCTCTACTGGAGCCGCGACGAGATACTCGGGTTGGCGCGTCACGAACGCCTGGCTTACCTGGAGTTGATCGCGGCGGATGCCGAAGGCAGCCCGAGGTGGAACCCATGAGCCGGTACCTGGGCACGCTGGTCAACCGCTTGCAGGCTGGCAGAACGGCGTCGGAAGGGCGCGAACTGCACGGCCGGGCGGCAGGCCGGGCACCGGCCCTCGCCGCGTCGATCACGCCGGCGCCCCTGGACGATCCGTTCGAGGCCTTGGCCGGTCCGGGGACCGGTCAGGAAGGCGACGTCCAGGTCGCAGGGCGCCCGGCCGGCGTTCAGGGGGAGGGCTCGCCGGCAAGGCACGCGGAGAGCGTTTCCACGCCGTCGCCGCCCGGCGCCGAGCGCGTCCTCCGGCGCTCACTGCCGCCCGGAGAGCGGACAGTGCGCCCCGAGCCCCAAATGCGGCCGTCGCGCAGCCGCCTGTCATCCGAAGCCGGGCCGGTCACTGAGACCACGCGCCGCCTGAGCCTGGGGCAAGCGAGCGGGGCCAGAAGAGATCCCGGGCGGGAACTCGGCAGGCAGGAACAGCCGGTTCAGCCTTCGTCGCCTTCTCAGCCCGTGCCGCCGACGCCACCCGCGCCCACCCCTGTCCGGCTGCAGCCCGCGGACGAGCAGGGGACGCTGTTCGAGGCCTTGCGCGCGCTGCGGACGGCCAGCCAGGCGATTGCGCGCGCAAACGCCGGCTCTGCAGAGGAAGCGTCGCCGGATCGAGGGCCGGCGACCCGGACTACCACGGTCCGGGCCGTCCTCCCACTCAGCGCAGCGGCTCGCCCGTTCCCGTCGAGGCAGCCGGCGAACGTCGTGTCCGCGCAGCCGGCCGTGCGCGCGGCGGCTGAGCGTGCGCTGCCGTCACGCGGGGCTGGCCGGCGCCCACTCGTGTCGATCGGCAAGCTGAGCGTCGAGGTGGTGCCGGCCGCATCGTCTGCTCCGGCCGTTGCGGTCCGTCCGGCCGCACGCCCTGCGCCTGCATCATCTGCCCGCAGCGCGCCGCCCTCGCGGCTACGCTTCGGTCTGGAACAGATGTAGCCATGACCCTGCTCAACCTGTCCCTGGTGACTCACTCCCTGGTCAACCTCATCGACGGATGCGTGCGCAACTCGCCGGCCTGGCCGAACGGCGCGCCGTTGGCCGTCTCGCCCGAGCCGCCCGACCGGCTGGCGGGAGTCAACGCGCTGGGCTTCTATCTCTACCATGTTGTCGAGGACGTAAGCTACAAGAACCAGCCGCCGCCCGGCAGCGATCGCATACCGATCCGCTACACGCCGCTCGGCCTGAACCTGTACTACCAGTTGACGGCGCACTGTGACGCCGAGGACGACGACGGGACTTACCGCGAGCAGTTGATGCTGGGACTGGCCATGAAGGCGCTGCATGACTTCCCGCTGGTCGACGACGCGACGCTGGTCAACGGCCAGACGGTCTTCGTGCCGGGCTTGCGCGCCGGCGACAACCGCTTGCGCCTCAGCCTGCTGCCCGTTCAGCCGGAGCAGGCGATCGAGTACTGGACGCCGGGCGACCGGCCGCTGCGCCTGTCCGCCTACTATCAGGTGACGGTCGCCCTGCTCGAGCCCGAGCAGAGCACGCATCGCGCCAGCCGCGTTCTGCAGTACGGAGTCTACGCTTTCCCTGGCGGCGCCCCCCACCTGATAGGCAGCCGCAACACGCTTAGTTTCACCGTGCCCGGCGAGACGGCCCCACGCAGCGTCGAAGTACAGCCCGCTCAGGTGCCGCTGGGCGGGCAGATTACCTTCCTGGGCAACGACCTGTCGGGGGATCAGACGACGCTTCTGCTGCAGGCGGCGGATTGGGACGAGCCGGAGGAAGTCGGCACCGATTGGGGCGTCGGCGCCGGCACCTACCGGCTGCTGGCCACCGTGCAGGCGACCGCCGGGGGCCAGGACGTGCTGCCGGGACTGTACACCGCTGCGGCACGCGTGGTGACCCTGCGCATGGCCCCGGGCGGATTGACCAACCGGTTCGCCAACACATCCAACTCGACCCCGTTCACGATCACGCCGCGCATAGACGCCCTGACGCCCCCGACGCCGGCGGGTGATATCACGGTGACGGGCGCCGTTTTTCGGCACCCCGATCTGCCGTCAGCCGCCGTCGAAGTGTTCGTCGGCGAGAGCCGCCTGGAAGCCGGCGCGGCGGGTGCGCTGAACGCGGGGCAGTTTGCCGTCACGGGTCCGGCCTCGCTTGACCTGCGCCTGCCGTCCGGCCTGCCTACCAAGGCAGCGCTGCCTTTCCGGCTGATCATCAACCGGGCCGAGTCGGCCCCTCTCTGGATACAGGTGCCATGAACCAGGCTACCCAGTCCCCGTTCGCTGAAAATGGTGTGCACTCCGGCGGGCAACCGGGCGTGCAGCAGGCGGAGGAGGTGGCGCCTCGGCCACCCGGCCCGAACCCCGACGCGCCGGAGCCCGCAGATGCGCCGCGGGTGCCGCCGACCGAGGGGCTCGATCCGGCGCTGGAGGCGGTGCTGGAGCGCGTGCGCCTGCGCGCCCGGCGGCGCCTGACCTGGCTCAGCCACCTGCTCGAGGGTGCGCAGGGCGATGGCCTGGACGCACCACGCCTGGCCGGCATAACCGCTGCGCTGGACGACCTCGACAGCCCGGCGGCGGAGGCGGTCTGGTACGCGGCCGAGCCGTTGCTCGCGCCGCTGAACTCGGCGATCGCCAAGGTGGAGCGAGCGCTCCGCTCGCGAATCTACGGCGAGGCCGGGATCGGCCCGGATGGGGCGGGGAACGAAGCGGGATCTTCCCGCCTGGGCCTGCTGCGCAGGTTGTTTGGGCTCTCGGCTCAGGAGATGGATGTCGTCCAGCTCTGCCTGGCGCAAGCCCTCGATCCGGCCCTGGCGCAAGTCTTCGCGTACTTGCAGGACAACTCTGGGCGCGCGTTTGTCAGCGAAGAATTGGTCGCCAGGCTGTTCGGGCACGGTCGCTGCTGCCTGTTGAGCGCCGAGTCGCCCTTGGGTCGCTGGGAGCTGGTGATCGAGCGAGAGACGGCGCCGGGCGGGCCACCGCTGCTGAGCCTGGACCGCCAGCTACGGGATTGGCTGCTGGGTGAGAACGACCTGGACGGGCTGCTGGTCGGCATCGCCCGCTTGCAGCCGGTCCTGGAGCCTCTCGAGGGTTGGCCGATCGACGACACCGTGGGCTTCATCTCGCGCGTGCTCGAAGCCGGAGAATCGGGCGTTCGATCGGGCCGCGGCACGCGCGGCCAGGTCAGGGTGCTGATCAACGGGGCGCCGGGCAGCGGACGGCGCACCCTGGCTGCCTGCGTCGGCGCCGGGCTGGGCCTGCCGCTGCTGGTGGTCGACGCCGACGCCGTCGACGAGGCCGATTGGCGCACGGTCTTCGTGCACGCGCAGCGCCAGGCCTTTCTGGACCGCTGCGCCCTTGCCTGGCACGGCGAGGCGGCCTTGCGACGGCCGTGGCCGCTGACCACGCCGCTCTTCCCGGTGCAGTTCGTGATCGCCGAAAGCGGGCACGCGCCGGCGGCGCTGGATGCGGTGGTCGAGTATGCCGTGGAGATGCCGCACGTTTCAGTGGCAGAGCGGCGCCGGCTGTGGGAACGCTACTTGCCGGCCGCGGCTTCCTGGTCGCCCGAGGCCATGGATAGGCTGGCCGCCGGCCATCATACTGGCCCCGGTGCGATCGCCGAGGTCGCCCGGCATGGCGATATGGGACCTGAGCGTGCGGCCGGCCTGCTGCGCGCGGCGCAGCGCGGCCAGTTGGGACGCCTGGCCCGACCGTTGGAGCGTCCCTTTACCTGGGATGATCTGGTAGTGTCCGACGATCTGCGCGAGGCGCTTGCCGACCTGGCCTACGAAGCCCAGGCGCGTGCCGGCTTTTGGGAACGGCCCGCTGCCCGCCGCCTGTTTCCCCAGGGCCGCGGCCTGGTAGGGCTCTTCACCGGCTCGCCGGGTACGGGCAAGACGATGGCGGCGCAGGTGATCAGCGCTGGCCTGGAGCTGGATCTGCTGCGCATCGACCTCTCGGCCGTGGTGAGCAAGTACGTTGGCGAGACCTCGCAGAACCTGGAGCGCATCCTGTCGCGCGCCGCCGGGATGGACGTCGTGCTGCTCTTCGACGAAGCCGACGCTCTGTTCGGCAAACGCACCGAGATCAAGGACGCCCACGACCGCTTCGCCAACACCGACACCAACTACCTGTTGCAAGCCATCGAAGACTACCCGGGCATCGCCTTGCTCGCCAGCAACCGAAAAAACAACCTCGACCCGGCCTTCATCCGCCGCATCCGTTACGTGCTGGATTTCCCGCGGCCCGATGCCGCCCAACGCCTGCGCATTTGGCGGCAGGTGGTGGGCGAGTTGTGCGGCCCGGAGCGCCTGGCCGTGTTGGCGGGCGGGTTGGAAGGCCTGGCCCGCGAAGTCGAGGCGACCGGGGCGCAAATCAAGTTTGCGGTGCTGGCCGCGGTCTTCACGGCACAGCGCAGCGGTGAGCCGCTGGGGCTGCCACACCTGCTGCGCGGCCTCGACCGCGAGCTGATCAAGGAAGGCCGGGCGTTGAGCGACCGCGAGCGCGCGCGGATAATGTGAGGGGGGCATATCGGCCATGCCTGATTGGGAGCCGGCCGGCGGGTTTGAGCCAGAAAGCGCGCTGGGCCTGGACCTCGGCAGCCTGAACATCAGGATACCGGGCCTGACGGAGGACGAAGCGCGCCGGCTGGGGTCCGAGGTCGCGCGGCGGCTGGCGTTGCGCATCGCCTCCGGCGAGCCGGGCGCAGGGCGGGCGCGGCTGCCGCTGCGCCTCGGTGGTTTGGGACTGCGGCTGGCGCTCCCAGTCGATACGCCGCGCGAGCGGCTGCCCGATCTGATCGTCGCCGCCATCCTGGAGCGAATCTTGAGATGAGCAAGCCAACCCAGGCACGCAGAGAACGGTTGGCGTCGCGCGCCCAACGGCAAGCCGGCCAGCACGCGAGGCGCGGCCGGGCCGCGCCCGCCCCAGCCCCGGCGAGTAACGTCTCGCCGACAACCTTATCCACCTGGGGCATGCGGGCCGAAGCACAAGGCGGGCGCTGGGAAAACCAGGCCGAGGAAGCGGCGGGGCGCCTGCTGGCGGGAGAGCGGGGCCTCGCTCGCCGGCTGAGCCCGACCGCCCCGGCTGCCCCACCAGGATTGACCGGCAGCCCCGGCCTGCCGCTGCCCGCCTGGCTGCGCCGCGACCTGGAGACCGGTTTCGGCGCCGACCTCTCGGCGCTACGCGTTCACGTGGACGCCGAGGCGGCAGCTGCCGCGGCTTCCTACGGCGCACTCGGTTTCACTGCCGGCCGCGACGTGTACTTTGCGGCCGGCGCCTTCCAGCCCGACCGCGAAACCGGTTACCGGTTGCTGGCGCACGAGGTGGCCCACGTCCTACAGCAAACAGGAAGGTCCGCCGGGCATGGATTGGTGCGCGCGACGGTGACGACCGGCAACGCCCTGCCGCAAATGCTGGGCGAAGGCAAGGCCTACCGGGTCAAATACCCAAGCGTGACCTTCGATTGGCTGGCCGCCGGCCACCGTAAGGCCGGGCCCAGCGAAGAGCTGGAGCGGCTGATCCGCGAGACGGGCAAGGCGCTCAACAAGGACCTCGACAACGAGGCGGCAGCGGTGGACCTGGAAAAGAAGGTGCTGGCCGACGACCGGACCTACGAGCCGAAATCAGACCGCGCCCGCGCCTTCCTGTTCGATCTGCTGAAGCTGACCGACCGCTGGGAGGGTGCGGATCACCTTCTGGACAAGGACGCGCTCACGCAGACCTACGCAGCCGTGCCCGCGCTTCAGCAGAAGCAGCAGCCTGCCGGCGCGGCCGGTGGGGGTGCGGCGAGCGGAGCAACGGCCGCCGGAGGGCAGAAGACGGCGGCCCAAGCGCCCAGCCTCGCCTGGGCCATCGGCAACTACTACACAACGCACACCCAGGGCTTCGGCTGGTTCGATACGGTAGCCTCGGGACACATCGTGCTCAAGCAGTTCTGGCCCAACCTCTACATGGACACCATTTGGCGTTACATGATTGGGCCGACGCGCGCCATCCCCTCACTACAGGTCGCGCGCAAGGGTACGTTCCGCCCGGACCTGGGCATCGAGCATCTCGGCTCCTTCGCCGACGCACGCCGCGACTTCCTGCAGAACTGGGTCAACCAGCGCACTCCTGCCGATAACGAGCTGGTGGTGACCGCCTTCGACATCCTGGCTACCCTTGACGGGCTGCGCCTACAGGAACTGAACCGCATCACCAAGGAGGTGGACCAGTTCCTGGGCAAGGACACTCCTTACTACTCGACCGTCCGCCGACGTTGGCTCGCCGTCAAGGTCGTCGAGTGGGGCCGGGCCGTCCAGGCCAAGGATGCCATACCAGGATTCTCCAAGGTTTTCGGCAAGCGCCTGGAAGACTTGGGACGCCGGGCGATAGCCTTCTGGGATGAGGTCGCGGCAGTGCGGGGCCTGAGCTTCGACCGGGATTTCATCAGCCGGGCCCGGAAGAGGGACCCCAAGACTTTGCTTCGGCTGGTGCCGGACGAGCGGCGGCTGACCACCGCCCTGCCTACCGCCCTGCGGGCGGCTGCAACCACACTCTTCAAGCTGACCAAGGACGACGAGCTGCCGGACATCGCGACCTACAGCGCGCAGGTCAAGGCTGCCGGCGCTCCGCTGGCCCACTTTGCCCAGATGCAGCTCGAGCTGCCGCTGCTCCGTATACTGGCGCGGAAGAACGCGGACGAGAACAAGGCCGTCGTGTATGCCTGGTTCATGGCCTGGCTGCTCGACTTCGTGCAGTTCCTCAGATCCTACAACGCGGACGACGACCAGAAGTTCGTGGCGCAGTGGGGGCGGGCCGACGTTCGTTTCGCCCATCGTCTGCGGGCCGCCAAGCGGCTCAGGCAGTTGGCGGCAGAGCTTAACGACCCGGAGCTCCGGGAGTGGAAGGCGCTGCGCGAACAATCCAGCGCGATCCTGCAGAACCGGCAGCAAGGCCGCAGCCGGCTGGGGCTGCTGGGGGATTGGAAAGCTCAGGAAGGCCTGCAGATCGCCAAGCTGGCAGAGGACTACCCGCGCGGGCTCAAGGAACTGCCCGGGATCCCAGGCTCCGACATCGCCAAGATCTACCTGATCCTCTATTACCGCGGCCTCAGCCGGCAGTTGGACGGCCTGCTGCGCGGGGCTGCCGCCGAGCTGAAGGATCCCCGCAGGGCAATCAAGCAGGAGCCGCTTCTGGAACGGGCCGTAAAAGCGACGGATCCAATCTACCGGCCGGTCCGGTACAGGCTCACGCCGTTCGAGTACGCGCCCAATCCCAATGCCCGACAGGACTTCGCGGACACCTCCGGGGCTGCCGCGCAGCCGGTCCGTCTGCCTCAAGCTGAGGTGTTCGAGTACCTGCTCGAAACCCATCCGAAGACGCGGGCGCTGACCGGGCAGGAAAAAGCCCGGGGGCGCGACATACTCTACCCGGTCCGCCCCGGCGAGATCTTCCTCTGGTCAGTCCCCAAGGTGACGGCGGTGGTCAGTCTTATCCGTTCTGACCAATTGGGGTTGAACGAGCTCCTGGCCAGCGCGTTGGCTTACCCCCTGGCCGTCGTGAAGGATCTGACGGACGCGGACTGGTTCGCCGGCCTGGCCCGGCTGCCGAACCTGGCCAAGCTGGTGGATGCCGCCGTCAGCGCCCTGCTGGCCGGCACGAGGAAGGAGGTGGACCCCAAAGTGCGGGCGGCGGTGAGCCACGAGCGGCGGCTGATCGCGGCCGTCGCCCGCGATCGCCTGGCCGAATACACCGGGACGGTCACCCAGGGCAAGCTGGGGTCCTGGGATTTCCCGCTGCAGGTGTTGGCGCTGATCGAGCGTTTCGCGCGCTGGGTGTCGCCGGACGCGGACCGTGCCCCGCAATTGGCCGCCCTCTTCCTCGACCTCGCGCCGACGCTGCGCCAGGTCTTCCGGGGCGAGAAACGCTACGACATCATCACCGGCTACTACGGGTATGTCGTGTTGGCCATCGACTACACGACGGCAGCCAAGTCGGATGACCTGCGGCGCGTCACCGACCCGGACGAGTTCGTGCGCCTGGTGAAAAATCGGGACGACATGGAGAAGCTGCGGGTCGAGCTGGACCAAGCCCGCAAGGCCACCCAGAAGCGCTTCGGCTTCGCAAGCACCGATGGGAAGACCCTCGAGAGTCCTAACTACAGCTTCCCCATACAGCCGAATAAGGCGTTCCAGATCGACGGTGTCTGGTACACCCTGGTTGAAGTCTATCACAGGTTCGAGTACCACCCGGCCTATGGCACGAAACCGCTGCCCGGTAGCCCGCCGGGGACGGGCGGCTACCTCCCGCCGCTGCTGATCGTCGACGGCCAGCAGTGGCCGGTCGGGCCCCAGGCGCCGGACAAGGGGCTTTTCACAATCATCATCGCCGGGCGCAAGGTGATCGTAACCGGCCGTGACGAGGAGCTGCTCGATAGCATCTACCACGTCGTCGAATCGCAGGCGTTCGTGCTGGCGATGGAGAAGCTGGGCGAGCTGATCGACGCGGCCGGGCAGTTGGCGCTGGACGCGGCCGAGTTCATTCCGGGCGCCGGTCAGGTGGTGGCGGCGGCGCGCATCGTGGCAACCATCGCGCAGTTCCTGGCCAGCGGCGAGTTTGACGAGATCAAAGAAGCCTTGACCAACGATCCGGTGTCGGCCCTGAAGAAGATCTGGGATGAGATCAAGGAACGCGTCGAGCCGGCGGGCCTGTGGGACTTCATGCTGTTTGGCGGAGCGCTCTTCGACTGGCTGATGAAGGGGGCAAACCTCAAGCCGGCCAGGAAGCCGATCGGCGGCAGGAAGGGGTCCCGGCTGGCGAAGGTGCTGGCCAAGCTGCGCGGCATCCGCATCGGCGTGGGCAAGGGGCTACGTTTCCTGTACCAGAAAGTGCAGATACCTCTGCATGCGCTGCGCGTGATCGTCGAGGCCCGCCCGCTCCTGGCCACGGCGGTCGGCTGGATCGCCAGCCACCTATATGAGATCGTGGACCTGGTTCGAAGGGCGGACAAAGCGATCGAACGGGTGCGAGATTGGTACAAACAGGCCCAGGCCGGTTTTCAAGAGCGCCTGCAGGGACTGATCGACGGCCTGGCGGGGCTGAAGCTGCCTGGGCGCGTCCTACCGATCGCCGAGGCGGTGGCCGCCATCATCGATCTGATCCTCAACCGCTTTGGAACCAAGGGCAAGGTAGTGCGCTTCATCCTCGATCACACCGGGGCCATGGCGAAGGTATCAAAAATGATCGAGGATGCGATCGTCGACAGTGCTTACGACCCAAATCAGATCTGGCGAGACCTGATTGCCAAGGCGATCGAGCCCATCTTCGTCAGGGCGCGCGACTACATCGTCGACCTGATCTACACCGTCCTGGTGGATTGGCTCGGGCTGCCTCTCAAGCGGCCGGGGAAGACCAAGACAGAAGATGTGGCGGTCGATCAGGAAGGCGATGGTTTCGACGTCTCAGAAGAGGAGCTGGCCACGACCCAGGGCTACGACATCCGGGAACCCGACCCGTTGGCCATCGCCGCGCTGCCGGTCCCCGGCCCGGGCCGCCCCCTGCCGGACGCCCTGAGGCTGGACGCCGAACTGCGCTTCGGGCACGACTTCAGGCACGTGCGCCTGCACGCGGGCGCGGAGGCCGAGCGCGAGACGAGTGCCTTCGGGGCGCAAGGCCTGACCAGCGGCAGCCACGTCTTCCTGCGACCCGACCTGTCGCCCTGGGCCGGCCAGGGACGGCGGGTGCTGGACCACGAGCTGGCGCATGTCCTGCAGCAGACAGGGCCGCGCCCACTGGCTGCGGCTCGGGGCAGTGCGGGCGGCGGCGCCCCGCCGGCACCAGGCGGCGCCGAGCGTTCCCCCGCAGGCCGCCGCTACGGCACCACCCCGGTGCGCGGTAAGCCGGGCAGTGGCCTGCGTGTGGACCCGGCCGGCGAGGCCGCCGCCGAGCGCATCGCCAGTGGAGCGCACGACCCGACGACCGGACCGGTCTCCGCCGGACCGCAGATGCCGCCGGGGTGGGCGCCGGCAGGGCTCAACCTGCGCCTGATGCGCCGCCTATTCAACGAGCTGACAAACGTCCAGCGCACCGTCGAAGCGCGCAGCCGGATAGAGAAAGAAGTGGAAGACCTGCGCCGGACGGGCAAGGCAGCGGATGTACCGGCCGACGAACTGCAGATCGCGCGTGCCATCTGGACCCAGGCGTGGACGAAGATCTCCGAGCTCGACGGCCCTCTGCCCAAGATTCCGCTCATCGCCGGGGTGAAGGAGCCGCTCAAGGCCTACGTCGCGGGGCAAAAGCGCTGGATCAGCCCCGCGGTGGACTATATCGCCCAGAGCGCCACGATCACGAAGCGGAAGCCAAGAGGTGCTCCGAAGGACGCTCCACCGCCACGCGAGCTGCACATCGGCGACTTCACGCGCTTCCTGCAAGAGTTCATTATGTCGATGACCGGGATGAGCATGATCATCAGCGTGCGCAAACGGCCCGCGGGAGGCGGCGAGCCGGGAGGCGGCTGGATAGAGAAAGTGACCTTCACTAACCTGAGCATGCTCCTCATCCCCTATGCCGGCAACGGCCAGGCGATCTGGAATGCGGCGATGAGCTCGTTCAAGAGCACTCCCAACCCCGAGCGCCGCCGCGCCCTGATCCGGGGCCTGCTGCGCGAGTCCCCGTCCTCGTTCTGGGTGCGCGTGTCAGAGGAAAGCGGCAAGAGCGACATCGTCCCCATCTGGGACACAGCGAAATTCGCCTTTGCCGGCGATTTCGTGAAGACCATCTTGCGGATGGAGTCGTACATCACGACCGAGGAGGTCAGGTTCGCGAACATCCAGGAGTATATCCGCGCGCGCATGCCCGTGGGCAAGTACGGAGATGCCAACCAGGCCGGGCCGAACCGGGAGTCGCACCACACGACCCAGTGGGTGCTGATCGAACACTTCCGCAATCGAACCGCGCAGAAGGCTTTCCGCTACGATTTCCGCTCCACCTGGAAATTGTTGGGAGTGGAATGGGACGGCCAGAACCGGCCCGCCCGCTTCGTCCATCCCTCCAAGAATAGGAAGGTGGAATTCGCGGCGCTGGATGACGGAGCGCGCGGCGAGCCTATGCCTGCCATCCTGTTGGCAGCGGTGACCCACAAGACGGGCAACCTGCACGTCGGCTCTGAGAAGCCAGAAGACCTGGGCGGCAAGGAGAAGGCCAGGCGGCCAACCCAGAGCGCAGCCGTCAACGGAGTCTTCCATAACGCGCTCTTCCAGGGCGAACTGGCCGACTACCGCACCGGGCGCACGGCTGCTCAGTTCGCCGCGTTCGTCCAGAACAAGAACCCCGACGAGCGGGCCGCGCTCTCGGACCAGATCTACAGTGCCGTGCAGGACACTTACCATTGGATGTACGGCCACATGATGCCGGCCCTGGAGCGAGCTCTACCGGGCATCGAGCTGGGATACTACGAGGACATCAACGGGATCAGCGATCAATCGGAAGCAGCGATCCGCAAGGAACGCCCGGCGCGGGAAAAGGCCATGCTCGAGCGCTACAAGGCGGCCGAGAGCAATAACAATAAGGTCATGCGCCAACAAGGCTGGATCGAATAGGACAAGGCTTGATCGGGCTGATTGACAGGAGCGTACGATGGGCAACAATGGTTACAGCCGCAGCCCTCTGCTGCTCAAGGGCGCGCTGGTGGAGTTCTCCCAGCGCTTCCTGGGGCCGGTGCCGAACATCATCATCTTCCAGTACAACCCCGACTCGCTGACGCGCACGCTTCAGGTGTGGGACCCTGACAAGAAGGAGGAAGGCGGGAAGACGCCGGGGGTCGCGCCTACAGCCTCGCCCAGCGTTCAGCCGGGTGACCCCCCGGAGACCTTCTCGCTCAACCTGGTCGTCGACGCCACGGACGCGCTGGAAGACCCCGCGCTGCATCCGGTCGCCTTTGTGTCCGGGGTAGCGGACAGGCTGGCGGCGCTGGAGCTGCTGCTCTATCCGGAGCCTGACAAGACCCTGCTGGGCGGCCTCGTCGCCGCGCTTTCGGGATCCCTGAGCGTTGGCAGCGGCGGCGTGAGCCTGGGCGGGGCCGGCGGCGGCAAGGCGCCCAAGTCGGTGCCACCCAAGAAGGTGCCGGTCGTGCTCTTCGTCTGGGGACCCGGTCGGATCGTGCCGGTGCGCCTGACCAGTTTCGTCGTCGAGGAACAGTGGTTCTCGCCGCTGCTTTACCCGCTGCGGGCCAAGGTGACCGTGGGCCTCAAAGTACTGACGCCTGACGACTTCCCGCATCCGGACAAGCTTTCGGAGAAATTCGCCGTCAAGGCTTTTCAGTTCACCCGCAAGCAGAAGGAGGTGCTGGCGGCCGCCAACCTGGCCAACAGCGTCGAGTCGGTGTTAGGGATGTTGCCGTTCTAGGGGCCGCCCGCGGAAGGACCAAGGAGAAAGGGTATGTTTGATTCAGGCAGCCGTTACGCCAACGTTCAGATCTACAGGGTCGCCGATCACCGTGGGCGCCAGGTTGCGATCGTGGCTGTGCCCGGCGCACCGGTCCAGGACTTGCTCGGCTACCACGTATTGCACCAAGGGCAGCGCCTGGACCATCTGGCCGCGCATTATCTGAACGACCCGAGCGGTTTCTGGCGCATCTGCGAGGAGAACGACGTCATGCTGCCCGAGGCATTGAGCGAGGCGCCGGAGATCGCCATCCCGACGCGGGCCGTGTAGGCACGGTCTCGATGGGAACGGGCCTCTCTGTGATGGTCGATGGGCAGGCGGACGACGAACTGGCGCAGGCGGACCAGGTCGACGTCTGGGAGCGCATGGGCGCGCCGGCCAGCTACCGCCTGCGCCTGCCGGTGGACATCCAGGGCGGGGACCTGCCACGGCTGATCGACAGCCGTCTGGAGCCCGGGGCGGAACTGACCATCCTGGAGCCCCGGGGCGATGCCACGCACTGCCTGGTCAAGGGACCGGTGCGTGGGCAGTACATCCACCTCGAACATGGCGGGGACGCCTCCTGGGTGGAAGTCACGGGCGGCGACACCACGCTCAAAATGGATCGCGAGACACGCGCTGTCATCTGGGCCGACGTGACGGATAGCCAGGCGGCCTCCAGCGTGCTGAGCGACCGCCGCTACGGCTATGCGCTCGACGTCGAGGAGACCGCCGCCGGCCACTACGAGGAGAAGCATGTGCTGGTTCAGCGTGAGACCGACCTGCATTTCGTCCGTCGGCTGGCGGCCCGCAACGGCTACCTGTTCTGGATCACCTGTGACGCGCAAGGCGCCGAGACAGCGCACTTTCGGAGGCCGCAGCTGGACGGCGATAGTACGGCTACCCTGCTCATCAACGTGGACGGCGCTAGCCTGAAGACCGTGGAGATTGCCTGGGATGTCGAGAGGCCGACGAGCGTGATCGGCGCCGGGCTGGATGCGAACACCAAGGAAGTGTTGGACGGCTCCGTCGCCGCCACCCCGCAGACCATTCTGGGCGCGCGGAGCCTGCAAGCGATCGCCGGCGACACTCGCTCGGCGCACCTGTCCGCTGCCGTCGACGACGCCGCCGACCTGCAGGCCCGCGGCGAGGGCCTGCTGATCCAGGCAGACTGGTTCGTGCGACTGACCTGCCAGACCAGCCTGTACGGACTGGGTCAAATAGTGCGGACCCACGCGCTGGTACAAGTCGACGGGCTCGGCACGCGCTACAGCGGCAAGTATTTCGTCGCCGCCGTGCACCACGTGATCGACGCCAGTGCCCACCTGATGGATCTGACGCTGGTGCGTAACGCCTGGTCGGCATAGGGAAGCAGGGCGTGGCTGCGGGCGCCGCAATTGCGACCCGCAGGTGAACCGTGGGAGGCTCGATGCAGTTCGAAGAGGAAGCGACAGAGTTGCTGCTGGACCGGGCGCAGCACCGCTACTATGGCAAGTACAGCGGGACGGTTGCGGACAATCAGGACCCGACAGATCGTGGCCGGATCAAGGTACGGGTGCCGGACGTACTGCAAGACCTGGAGCTTTGGGCCAGGCCGTGCGTGCCGTATGCCGGTCCTAACGTGGGGTTCTATGCCCGGCCCGAGCGGGGGGCGGGCGTCTGGGTGGAGTTCGAGCGCGGCGACCCGTCCTTCCCGATCGTGAGCGGCTTCTTCTGGGCCGACGACGAGTTGCCACATGACCAGGCCGGTAAGCGGGCCACGCCGCCACTCAAGATCATGCGCAGCGCGCAAGGACTGATGCTCGCGCTCGACGACGACCAACAGACGGTTACACTGAGCGACCAAGACGGCAGCAATCAGGTCATCATCGAGGTGCGCAAGGGCCAGGTGACCGTGAAGGGTACCACCAAAGTAGTGGTCGACGCGCCGCTGATCGAATTGGTGCAGAATGCGAGCCACCCGCTGGTCTTCGGCGATGCGCTGCTGCAGTACCTGAACCAGTTGGTGACGGTATTCAACGCCCACCTTCACCCGGGTGAGCTGGCGCTGGGCGTTTTCCCGGTCACGCCGGCGCCGCCGGCCATGCCCTTCCCACCCGCCGACCCGTCGCTGCTCTCGCGGAAGGTCACGACGGACTGAACCTGCGGAGGGCGTGCTCGATGCTCGTGCCCGCAGCCCAAACCAACAAGGAGCAGGAATGTGGCATTAAAGGCTGGGACGGTGGGTGACTTCGACGGCAGCCTGGCGCAGGCGATCGAAGCGGCTATGCAGGCGGCCTGGCCCAGCGTGATGGGCGCCGGCAAGGCGTTCCAGTCGAATCCGCAGTTGAAGCTGCTGTGTGTCGCCGTGGCCCAAGGTGTGGTCCGCTACCTGCGGGACAATCCCGACGCCTTCAAGGTGACGGTAAGCGATGCCTCCGGGCTGGGCGACGAAAGCGGTCAGTTGACGTCGATCGAGACCAGCGGGACGATCTACTGAGGCCGCAGCCGAGGTCGAAGGCAGAAAGGCGGGATGGGGCGTGATTCCACAATCGACGGCCAGGAAGACGATCCACAGCATCCGCTACCCGTTCGCGATCGACGCCGGGCTCGGACGGCTGGCGGAGGAACGGAACTACGCCGACCACGTCGAGGAACTGATGCTGCAAGTGCTGTTCACAGGGCCGGGCGAGCGCGTCAACCGGCCCGACTTCGGCTGCGGGCTGCGAAGGATGGTTTTCGCACCGAACAGCGACGTCACGGCCAGCCTGACGCAGGTCACCATCTATGAGGCCCTCGAACGCTGGCTAGGGACACTGATCGACGTGCAGGACGTAAGCGTGCGCGCGCTCGACGAGGTCCTCGAAGTGCGCATCGCCTACCTGCTCAAGGCCCGCCAGGAGCGTCGTTACCTGAACCTGGAGGTCACTCTCTGATGGCACAGCCCGACCGCCTGCAGGCGCTGCGCGCGCAAAACGCCGTCACGGGCCTGGATTTCGTCTACGTCGACGCCACGCAGGTGACGCTGGACGTCTACTTCCTGACCGAACCCGGTAGTGTCGTCCCAAGCCTGGTTAGCGACCTGACGCCTGACCAGATAACGATCTACGAGGCAGCCGACCCCGCCCGCCGGCCGGCGGCGCACGTTCTGCCCGGGCTGAGCTGGCCGGTCGTCGAAGGGAGGCAGGTCCTGCGCCTGAATGTTGCGCAGCCGGGAGGCTACGTGCTGTACCGCCTGCGGCTGAATGATGCGCGCATCGATCGCTACTTCAACGACATCCTGTTCAGCTTCAAGGCCAACTGCCCGAGCGACCTGGACTGCGCGCCCGAGCCGCCGGCCTGCCCGCCAGAGCCGGAGATCGACTTCCCGGTCGACTACACGGCGCGCGACTTCTGGAGCTTCCGCCGGGCGCTGCTCGACTTCGCCGCCCAGCGCTACCCGGACTGGCCCGATCGCCTGGAGGCGGACGCAGGCGTCATGCTGGCCGAGGTGCTGAGCGCGCTCGGCGACGAGATGGCCTATTACCAGGACCGAGTCGGCCGCGAGGCGTATTTGGAGACTGCCAGCCAGCGCCGTTCGCTGCGCCGGCATGCCCGTTTGGTGGATTACACCGTGCACGACGGACTGGCCGGCACGACCTGGCTGGATTTGACGATTGCCGGCGGCCCGGTGCGGGACATCCCGGCCGGGAGCGCCGTCTGGGCCATGGCGGACACCGGGGAACGCATCGTTTACGAAGTCGGCCGGGGACTGTCCGAAACGCTGGACCAGCCGCCGCGGCTCTACCCTACCGACCCGGCCCGCAACTCCCTGGAGCCACACATCTTTGACGGCGAGACGGGCAGTTGCCTCGAGGTGGGCGCCACCGAGATGTTCGTCAACGGCCACCTGGCAGCCCATCTGCCGCTCGACGACCCGTGGCCGGGTCCGGGCTTGGGACGCTGGGTGTTGCTGCGGACGGACCCGCGCGACCCATCGATAGCCGCGCGGCGTTGGCCGGTGCGCCTCGTCGAAGTGGAGGAGCTGGACGATCCGCTGATCAACGACCCAAGCACCGGTACGGCCGTCACCCGCCTGCGTTGGGAGGCCGGCCAGGCCCTGCCCTACGAGCTGGATCTGAGCACGCTGCAGGTGCGTGGCAACCTGGTGCCGGCCAGCGCCGGCCAGCGCTCGGTTTTCCGCTTCACGATCGGCCCCAGCGACGATCCGGCCGATCACCCCGAGGCGGTGGAGCGCGCCGGGGCAAATGGATCAATCGCCTATCTGTACAGCCTGCCCGGCAGCGACGAGATCCCGCTGGCATGGCTCGGCACTGATCCGCGCGGCGCCCAGCCGGAGGTACACCTGAACGAGGTGCGGCCGGTTGCCGGAGCCTGGGTGCCCGGCGACGCCTGGATCTGGCGCCGTTCGCTGCTGGGCACCGATTCCGCCCAGCCGGGTGACCGGCAATTCACGCTGGACGACGGCACCTGGCGACGGGTCGTCGGCTTCCAACGGCAGGGTCAGGAGATCGTCCACGTGGATTATGCATCGGGTGCCGGCTTCACGATCCGCTTTGGCGATGACGAGTTCGGCCTGGTCCCCACCCGCGGCACTATTTTCCAGGTCACCTACCGCCTGGGCAGCGGGCGCTCGAGTAATCTGCCCGCCGGCTCGCTGACCAACGCCGACCCGACCCTGGCCTTCGTTGAAGCGGTCAGCAACCCGCTGCGCATCGAAAACGGCCTGGACCCGGAGACCGCCGAAGCGGTGCGCCAGCAGGCACCAGAAGCCTTCCGCTACCTCACCTTCCGGGCCGTGCGCCCCGAGGATTACGCCGAAGCGGCCGAGCGCCTTGACTGGGTGCAGCGGGCTGGTGCCGCCTTTCGCTGGACGGGGAGCTGGCTGTCCGCCTTCGTCACCCCTGATCCGCTGGGGGCAGAGAGCCTGAGCGAGGAACGACGCGCTGCCCTGGAAGCTCAGCTCGATCGTTTCCGGCAGGCCGGTCGCGAGACCCACGTGCCTGACCCGGTCTACGCTGACATCGATCTGCTGATCCGTGTCTGCGTCGAGCCGTTCGCCTATCCCGGTGAGGTCGAGAAGCTCGCGTTCGAGGCATTGCTGGGCCGACCGGCGTCTCCCGGTCTGGCCCCGCGGCCGTTCTTTTTCTCGCCCGACAACTTCACCTTTGGCACACCCCTGGAGCGCTCCGCGCTGGAGGCGGCCATCCAAGCGGTGCCGGGGGTACGCGGGGTCGAAGGGATGCAGATCCGGCGGCGCGGCTGGTTCGACTGGCGCCCGTTTGCAGAGTTGGTCTACAAACCCGCGGAGAACACGGTCATTCGCCTGGCCAACGACCCGCGCTTCCCCGGGCGAGGCACCCTGCGCTTGCAGATGGAGGGAGGCGCATGAACCTGCCCTGCGACGAGCGTCAGACCGCTGGCAGCATGCCCAACTGCCCTTGTGACGAGTTCGTCCACCCTCGGCCGCTCGCCATCCCGGCCGGCCTGACGACGATCCCCCGCCAGGTCGCCACCTTCCCAGAGTTCCGGCGCGCCATGTTGCGCGATATCCCCAAGTACCCGGCCCTGGCCGACTGGCGGGCGCGCGCCGAGGGCGACGATTTTGGCCTGATGCTGCTGGAGATGTGGGCCTACGTCAGCGATGTGCTTGCGTTCTACGACGAGGCCATCGCCCACGAAGCCTATCTGCGCACGGCCCGGCTGCGGCCGTCGCTACGCAAGCTGGTTGGGTTGCTGGGCTACGTGCCTCGCCCGGCGGTCGGCGCCCGGGTCAGCCTGGCAGCCTTTGCCGAGGGACGGCAGCCGCTCACCCTGCCGCGCGGCACTGCCTTCCGCTCGGGGGCCTTCGATGGGCAGCCGCCGCAGGTCTTTGAGCTGGACACGGCCACCACGATCGACCCGCTTTTCAACCGCTGGAAGCTCGATACCAACCGCCCTCCAATGCTGGGCCGGGCAAATCCGGCCAGCCTGCTGGTGCGCCCGGCAGCGGCCCTGCTGACGGGCAGCGCGCTGCTGGTGCGCGTTGCGGACGGGTCTGCGCCCGACCAGGTGCGCCTGATCGCCGGCATTCGCGCTGAGCCGATCGAGGGCGCAGCAGATGCCCGGCGCCTGACCTTCGCGAGCACCTTGTCGCTGCCCGCAGACATCCCCCTCGCCGCGCTCACTCTGGAGACGCCTACCCGCCGCGCCGGCCTGTGGACGGTCAGCAACGCCCAACCTGCCGTCGAGACGATCGGTGGAGGGCTGCGCCTGATCCTGGAGAGCCAACACCGCGATCTGCACGTGGGGGATAGGGTGCTGGTCTCAGACACGAACGATTACCTGAGCTACACCATCACGCAGGTCGACGAAGTGCTGCGCCAGCCCGGCCCCGGTGCGAGCATCGAAATCAACGGCAGCACCTTCAACCTGCCTGTGGTCACCGTACCCGTCACCCGGCTGTGGCTTGACGTCAGTTTAGCCGAGGCGATCGGGTCCTCGCCCCGCGACACGGGCGTCCTGCCGATCAGCGCCAGGCGCGCGGCTGCTCCTGCGGCGGAGCGGCGGCGACGGGCGCCGTCGTCCGGCGGGCAATTCACAGATAGCCAGAGGACGCAGCTCACCGTTCACTATGGCCTGGTATCGGCCGGCACTCCGCTCACGGCGCCCGACCCATATCTGCGGGCGACCGACCCGCTGAGCGTGGCCGGCCCGCTGGAGGCGCCCCTGAACGACCGGGGACCGGCCAGTTTGCTGCTGGAAGACAAGAACCATCGAGGCGTGGCCGCCGGCGGGGACCTCAACTTCTCCACGGGCGAACTCACTCTCGGCCAGGAGACGAGCTGGCAACCTCCCCTCCTGCAGCCTGTCGAGTTGTATGGCAACGTGCTCAGCGCCAGCCGCGGCGAGACGGTGGTGGGCGAGATCCTCGGAAACGGCGATGCGTCGACGCCCAACCAGTCGTTCAAGCTCAAGAAGAAACCGCTGACCTACCTGACCGCGACGACGAGCGCCGCTGCGGGGCCCGTAAGCACGCTGCAGATCCGTGTCGGCGGAGTATCTTGGGGCGAGGTGCCGAGCTTCTTCGGCGTTGGACCCGACGCGCAGGTCTTCATCGTCCGCGAGAACGACGACGGCGAAGCGGTGGTGACCTTCGGCGACGGCCGGCGCGGCGCCCGGCTGCCGAGCGGCCAGGCCAACGTCGTCGCTAACTATCGGCATGGCGCGGGTGCGGCCGCCCCGCCGGCCGGTTCGATCACCCAGCTCGCGCGACCCGCGCGAGGCTTGCGCGCCATCCGCAATCCCGTACCTGCCACAGGTGGCGCCGACGCTGAAGCAGTAGGAGCACTGCGCACTTACGCGCCGCGCTCGGCCCTGCTGCTGGGGCGAGCCGTCTCGATCCAAGATATGGAGGCGGCGGCAGCCGGCGTGCCGGGTGTGCGGGCCGTGCGCTGCGAATGGCGCTGGAATGCGGTCCGGCAGCGTCCGTCGGTCCAGGTCTGGTACGTTGGGCCGGTCGATCTGCGGACGACCGTTTCCGGCGCGCTGCGCCTGCTGAGCGACCCGACGACGGCGATCGACGTGACGCAAGCCCTGGGCCTGCCCATGCACCTGACGCTCGAAGTCGAGGTCGATCCGCGTTACCGGGCCGGCAACGTATCGGCTGCCGTTCGCGCGGGCCTGCTCGATCGGGACGCCGGGCTGCTGGCGCCGGAGAGGATCGGCATCGGGCTACCGATCTTCCGCAGCCGCCTCTTCGAAGCGGTGCTCGCGACGCCGGGCTGCCTGGCCGTTCGCTCTATCCTGTGGAACGGCCTGCCCTGGCTCGATTTCGCCCTCCAACCCGGCGCCGGCCGGTTCTTTGATCTCGAGGCGGGCGAGCTGGTGGTTAATGGGGTCTAGGAGTACAGGAGCGCGCATGACTGCAGGCAACCAGCCGAGCGACGGCTTTGAACGCTACTTCGCCGAGAAACTGTGGGAGCTCATCCCCGCCATCTATCGTCACGAAGACGGACTGGCGGACAACCCCGGCGTGCTGCGTGCCCTGGTCGAGACGATCTCGGAGCAGGCCGCGGTCTTGCGCCGGAGCCAGGACCGCCTCTGGGAGGACCAGTTCATCGAGCTGGCAGACGACTGGGCAGTCCCGTACCTGGGTGATCTGCTCGGCGCGCGGCTGGTCTCGGCCCTCAACCTGCGCGGACGGCGGATCGATGTCGCCAAGACGATTTACTATCGGCGGCGCAAGGGAACTCTGCGCGTGCTGGAAGAGCTCATTGGCGATATCAGCGGCTGGGATGGGACGGCGGTCGAGGAATTTCGCCGCCTGGCCCGCGCTCGCCATGGGCTGGACCCGCACCCATCCCGGCTGGCCGGTCCCATCTCGGGGAGCCTGCCCGGCGGCTGGGCAGACCTACGCCGTCCACAGGCGACGCGGCTGGCCAACGGGCCTTTCGACGAGTACTTTCACACGCCGGACGTGCGTCGCAGGCGTGGTCTCGACGGGCGCTATGCGATTCCGAAGCTGGGTTTCTACCTGTATCGGCTGCGTGCCTTCCGGGTGGAGGGTGTGACCCCGGTGGCGCTCGCCCAGGGAGGCAGGGGCTTCACTTTCGACCCCTCGGGTCGGGACACACCCCTGTTCAGTCCGCGGGAGCGCGCTCAGGACTGGGACGACTGGCGCGCGGCGCGCGAATGGGACCTGCCGGCCGCCATCTCCTGCCGCCTGCTGAGCCACGCCGAGTATATGATAGACGAGGCCCTGGTGCAGAGCCTGGTGACGCAGCAGAACCTGTCGCCGGCGGCGGCAGCCGATCTGCGGAGCCTGCGCGGCTTCCGCTTTGCCGGGGAAGACCGCCTCCGCCTGACCATCAGCACCCTGGCCAGCCAGGCCGCGCTGCTGTCCCCACCGGTGTACGACGCCCTGCTGTCTGGAGCGCTGGTGAGCGACTGCGGCAAGGCCAACTTGCTGCCCAACGCCATCGTGGTCGAAGAAGCCCCCAGCTCCCCTGTCGCGCCCGAGCAGACCTTGGCGGCCGGCCTGGCTAACTGGCAAACGACTGCTCCCGGTAAACGCCTGGCGATCGATCCGGAGCAGGGGCGTCTGCTGTTCCTGAACGGTGGGCCGGCGCCCGGCAGCCGCGTGACCTACCACTACGGCTTCGCCGGTGAGCTGGGCGCCGGGACGTACCCTCGGCCGGGCATGGAAGGACGCTCCCCCACCCGGCCACCACTCAGCGACGGCGGCGCGATCGCGGCGAACAGCCTGGACGCGACTGGCGTGACACAGATCGACGACAGCGCCACCTACGGCCCCGTCGCCAACAAGAACAGCGTGCAGGCAATGACGGTCCAGGCCGCCGATCTGCAACGTCCCTATCTACGCCTGGAGGCCGACTGGCGCCTACGTGCGGCAGCCAACACCGAAGCGAGCTTGCTGCTCGACGGGCTTTGGCTGGGCGCAAGCGGGAATTTCGCCCTGGTGCTGGCCGGCAACTACGACCGGGTGACCATCCGCAGTTGTACGCTGGATCCAGGCGGGGCAGATGCGCTGGGCAACGCGATCAGTCCCGTCAGCCTGGCGATTGAGGGCGAGATCCGAAACCTTGTGATCGAGCGGTCCATCCTGGGCCAGGTCCTGACTCGCGCGGGCGGCGTCGTGGAGGCCGTCTGCGTGCGCGATGCGATCGTGCAGGCGGGGGCGCCCGGGGCGACCGCTCTGGCGCTCGGCGGCAGTACACTCGAGCTGCAGCGGGCCACCGTGATGGGCGAGCTGCGCGCCAACCGGCTCTGGGCCGATGAAGCGCTCGTCTCGGGCCGCGTGGACGTGACCGACATACAGCAGGGCTGTTTCCGTTTCAGCGCAGCCCTGGCCGGCAGCCGGGTGCCGCGGCCCTACCAGGCGTATGACCTGCAGGGCTCTGAGCGAGTCTTCACCTCGCAGGTGTTCGGCCAACCGGGCTACGGCCAGTTGAGCGCCACTGCCCCGGCCCAACTGCTGCGCGGCGGCGAGAACGGCACCGAGATGGGCGCCTTCAACGGCCTGCTCAACCCGATCAAGCTCGACAGTTTGCGCGCCAAAGTCGACGAATTCATGCCGTTCGGGCTGATCCCGATCTTTGTCGATATGGACTGATCACGCATATAGGAGGGACCGATTGGCAACGACAGACACCACCCGTTCGGCGTTCCAGGCGCGCAAAAACTACTCCGGCGTGCACATGCAGCAGGGCCGGGTACTGACCGACGACGATTGGAACGATGGCGAGCGCATCGCGCAAGAGGATCTCCGGCAGAGCCGGGTGGATATTATCGGTCCCGCGGGCAGCCCAGACGACGGGTTCAAGATCGAGAACCCGCGCGTCGCGGGCGGCTTGATTGACTTTGACATCCGGGCCGGTACCTTCTACCTCGGCGGCTTCCGACTGGAGCTCTCTGCCGGCGAGACCTTCCGCCAACAGGCTGACTCCCTGCAGGAGCCGGCCGGGCAGCATCCGGCACCCGCGGGCGAGCGCACGGACCTGGTCTATCTGATGACCTACCAGGAGCCGGTCAGTGCGGTCGAGGATGCCGAGTTGTTCGAGGCCGCTCTGGGCGGAGCCGACACCTCCGTGCGCCTGCGCACCTACCGGCGAGTGTTCCTCGCCGAGAACGCGGCCGGCCAGGATTGCGACGCCGCCTGGGCCGCGCTGCTCGCCGACTGGGCCGCGCAGGGGTTGGGCACGCTGACCGGCGATGACGAGCTGCGGCCCGACACGACGCTCGAGGTGACATTTCTGCCAGGCGGCGCCCCGGACGATCTCTGTACGCCTGCTGCGGCGGGCGGCTACCTGGGCGCCGAGAACCAGGCGATCCGCGTCCAGCTAGTGGACTCGACCCACTTCACCTGGGGTTTCAATAACGCCGCCCCCCTCTACCGGGTGCAGGCCGCTGCCGACCGGCGCACCCTCACGCTGGTGACGGACCCCAAGGACCAGGCCCACTGGCCCCTGGCCGGTCAGGTCGTCGAGGTTCTGCCGTGGGCCGCCGTGCTGCCCAACCGCCAGAAGCTCGCCGAGCAGGCCGGCTTCCTGGCCCGCCTCGATACCTCGTACAACCCGGACACGGGGCAGGTGCGCCTGGCGACGGCGATCCCGGCCTTGGGTTTCGACGACTGGACGGGCCGGCCCGACGCGGCGGCCTTGGGCGCCGATGGGACTTTCTATTTCCTGCGTGTCTGGGACCGCGGCGCCGACCTCGCCTCCGACCCGGCGCTCGCCTTCACTCCCGGCACCCCGCTCACGCTCGGCCAGACCGGGCTGCAGGTGACGATCAGCGGCAACGACCGCCGCGGCGGCGATTATTGGATCATTGCCGCGCGACCAGAGACCCCGGACCGCGTCGTGCCCTGGGATCTGGAGGACGGGCGGCCGCCCCACGGCGTGCGGCGCTTCGTGACGCCGTTGGCGCTCATCCGCTGGCACAAGAACGGCAACGCCGTCGGCGCCGATCAGCCGCTGGATTGCCGCCCCGTCTTCGACCCCCTCACCAGCACCCGAACTTGCTGCCAGTTGACGGTCGGGGACGGCGTGATCAGCCATGGCAACGTAGACTCGCTCGAGGCCGCCCTGCAGCGCCTACCGGCGGCAGGCGGCGTGCTATGCCTCTTGCCCGGCTTCCACCGGGCCAACGCGCGCATCGTCGAGCGGAAAAACATCCGCATTTCCGGCTGCGGCGGCCGCAGCCGGGTGGCGCCCCGGCCGGACGCGGCCTCCGACCCGATCTTTTACCTGCGGGATTCGGCCGACATCATCATCGAAGGGCTGGACCTGATCAGCCTGGAAGGCACAGGGATCATCGCCGAGGGCACCCAGCGCGCCGGCGGGCAGAGTGCCCTGCACAGCCTGGAGTTCCACGACTTGCGTTTTCTCGCCTATCGCAACGCGATCAAGGTCACGCAGGGCCAGGCGGTGGACATTCACCACAACCTGATCCGCATGAGCGACCGCGCCGGTGGCGATGTGGCGATCTTCATCCTGGCCGACGACGCACGGATCGAGCGCAACGACCTGGGAGTCGTCCCGGCCGGGCTTGTGGCCCCGCCGCCACCCGAAGGTGGCGGCGCACCTCCTCCGGACGTCAACGACCCCTGCGCAGACTTCAATCGGCTTTACGTGGAACAGCGTCCGTATCTTCTTCATTACGTCAATTTCGTCTGGACACTGGGAACGATCGTCGCAGACGTTCAGAATCCGTACCAGACGCTCGGTGGCATCCAGGTCGGCAGCGGTTCGCAGCAGATCAGGATCCTGGAGAACAACATCCAGGGTGGGATCGGCAATGGTATCACGCTGGGCAGTGACATCGACCCCGCCGATTTCCCCGCCGGCGATCAGCCGGGCGGACAGGTCGAAGACACCTTCAAGAACGACCGCAGACTGATCGTCGGGCGGGTGCTGTTGGCCGGCAAGCCGGCGGCCGGAGTCAGCCTGACGCTGACGGACACGAAAAGCGGTACTCAGGGGGTCGCGCTGAGCGACGACAGCGGCATTTTCCGGTCCGACCTGGGAGCGGGCCAGATCCAGGTTAGCGTCGCCTCGCCCGGCTATCGCCTGACGGGTGTCCGCCCCCTGGCAGAGCCCGATCAGGACCAGGTCAGTGTGGAGGTCGACCTGGAAAAGGCCGAGGTCCGTTTCTCCCTGGCCGCCGTCCTGGGCTACATCTACGAAGTGATCATCGAAGGCAATGAGATCTCGCAGATGGGGTTGTCGGGTATCGGCGTGCCCTACCTGACAGAGGAACAGAGGGGCCGGCTGCTCGAGTTGGCCCGCAAGGGCGGCCTCAACCAGGGCGTCCTGGGCCTGTTGTCCCTGTTATTCAGGCAGTTCGGTCTGGTAACGGGCTTCGTGGTCGACCTGCTGATCGAGGAGAACCATATCCATCACTGCCTGCGTCGCAGCTTCGACCAGGAGCTGCAGGCCCTCGTCCTCAAGCGCGGGTTGGGCGGCGTGTCGTTGGGACTGTGCGAGGACCTGGTCGTGCGCGAGAACCGAATCGAGGACAGTGGCCTGAACCACATCGGGCCGGCCTGCGGGATTTTCGTGAGCTTTGCCCTGCAGTGCGAAATCAGCCACAACCAGGCGTTGAACAACGGTCCGATCGACCTGCAGGCGCCCAATCCCACCAAGCTGATCGCCGGCACCCGCGGCGGGATCGTGGTACGGTTGGCGATGTCCCGCTCGCTATCCGATCTGTTTCCCGGCGCGTCCGGCAGCCCTAACGTCATCACGAACCGGGCCGGCCCCCGGGCGACGCCCGAGGATATCCTGGCCGGCGGGCGCCATGCCGCTCGGCTCCAGGCTAACATCGTCGAACAGCCGATCGGCGAATCCCTCGCCGTCATCGCGCTTGGCGCGCTTTCGGCGACGAATAATTCCTTTACCACCCAGGCCTCCAGCCAGCTCGAAGCCAATGCCTCCGGCCTGGAGGGCGGAGCCGTCACCCTCCTGAACCTTGGCCGTTTGCAGATCACGCCGGTCCTGCCCGATGGCAAGATCCTGTTTGCCGGAAACCAGACCAGCCTGAACGACTCGGCCCGGAGCCTGGTGGCCCAGACCATCGCCACCATGGACGATCTCGGCTTCCATGAGAACCAGTCGACGGTCCTGTTTGCTCAGGGGCTGCGCGTCAACACGCTTCTCGTGTCGCCGACGGTGCGCGCGAGCAACAATCGCCTGCAAGAGCCGGTCTCGGGTGTTTTCTCGAGAACGGCCCTCGGGTCTTTTACTATGCGCAAGGAGTAGCCGATGATAGTCGAAACCGGGGTCGTCTCGCTGATGACCATCAGCTGGTTCCTGAACGTCACCAGCATGAACCAGGGCAATCACTGTATCATTGCCTTCAACCAGAAAAGCCCGGCGTTCGAAGCCGGCAACCAGGAACTGGTGGGCAATCCGGATATCTGTGGAGGGTTGGCTCAAACCTTGCACGAGCCGATGCAAGCCATGGCCACCCGATTTTTCACGACCGCCGCGATAGGAGGGGCATGACGAGATGACACAGCCTAATCCGCCGAACCCCGCAGACTTGGGGCGCGACCTCGCATCACTGTTCGACGAGTTGGCCGGGAGCAGGTCTGATGCTCTGGCCTCTCTCCAGGACCTGGTAGTGGCCCGCCAGTCACTGCTCGAACTCGAGGCCCTGCGTCTGGAGCGCAAGCTCGGCACCGGCAGCCCGCGAGTCGAGGAGCTGCAGTGGCGTGTAATCCAGAACCGGACGCTGACCAAAAACGTCGCGCAGGAGGTCGAGGCCTCTTCCATCGTTCCTGTGCAGGCCGCGCCGGAGGAAGCGGTGGTCGAAGGGCGGCTGGTTGACGAGAGCCAGCGCGGTCTGGAGGGGCTGGTGGTCCGGCTGGAGGACAGAGCCGGGAATCCGCTGAGCGCGGTTGGGCCTGTCACCAGCGGTCAGGGAGGGTATTATGCGCTGCGTCTAAGCCCGGATGTGGCCAAGCAATTGGGCGCGTCCGCCCAAGGCGGGGTGTTTCTGGCCGTCCGCACACCCGACGGCCAACTGGTGCAGCGCACCCCCCAGGCGCTGCCGCTCGAGGCAGGCGCGCGCATCAACCTCAGCGCGGCCTTCACGCGCGCTGACCTGGCCGGCCGGCCGGTCAGGCCGGATGAGCCACCCAGACCAAGGCCGAGTGGACCGACCGGTGGCGGTACCCCACCAGGTCCGGCGGGTCCGGCGGCTCCCCACGCGCCTCCGGACGTGGGATGAGGCCGGTTTGGAAACCGTCCGGACGCAGCCAAACCGCGGGGCCAGGCAAGAACGGGAGCCGGCAAGGCCTTACTGCTCGAGCATGGTCGCAAGGGGGCCGGTGCGCCGGCCCCCTTGCGACCCCTGCGTCCTCAGCGGGAGAACGCGTTCAGAATGAATTGAGGTACAGTGAACAGAGGCGCTGCCAGGCCGGACTGCTGAATGCTTCCCCGGCCCTTGGGTCCCCTCTGTTGGGTCGTGCCAGAGCCCGTGTTGCCACGGCTCAGCGTCACCGTTCCGCTCTCGCCGAGCGAATCGCTCCACGTGCCCGACAGGACCTGGTCGCCGCTGTTCAGTTCGCCGTCCAAACGCAGGGTGACAACGTTCCCTCCGGCCGGCGGAGTAAGGCGTGCCTCGAGATGCAGGGTTCTTCCGTTGACACTGCTCGAGAACAGGCTACCGGCCAGCGCCCCGCCAGTCCCTTGATTGGAAGCTGAGATGTCGAGGGTGCCTGCCAGCGACGAACCGGACTGCCCGATCTCGACGACCCACTTACGGCTGTCCGGGTGGCCCACGCCGGTCCATTGGCCGCTCATGTCCAGAGGAGGCGGCTGAGGGGTGGCAGTTGGCCGCGGCGTCTCAGTTGGCCGCGGCGTCTCAGTTGGCCGCGGCGTCTCAGTTGGCCGCGGCGTCTCAGTTGGCCGCGGCGTCTCAGTCGGCCGCGGCGTCTCAGTCGGCAGTGGCGTCGACGTCGGCGCAGGCGTCTCGGTAGCGGCCGGTGTCGGCGTCGACGTCGGCGCAGGTGTCTCGGTCGGGGCCGGTGTCGGCGTGGCGGTTGGCGCAGGTGTCGGACCTGAGGGGACAGACGTGGCGGTGGCCGTAGCCGTCGGCGTCTCGGTCGGGGCTGGCGTAGCCGTCGACGCCGGGGTGGATGTAGACGTCGGCAGCGGCGTCGCGGTCGGCGCCGGGGTGGACGTCGCGGTTGGCGTCGACGTCGCGGCGCCCGCGCTCAGCACGGTCACCACCAGGTCGCCTGACTGTGTCGATTTGCCCACCGAATCACGAGCGACCACGAACAGCGTGTGTTGCCCGACCGAGGCGGCCTGCCAGGTCTGGTCAGCCGTCAAAGAGAACTGCCCGACCGAACTGCTGCTGCGCGTCACGCTGACTTGCGAGCCGTCCGCCCACAGCTCGATGGTAGTCACACCCTTGCTGTCAGTGGCTTCCGTGTGCACTGTCACTACGTCGCCTGCGTTGACCGTCGTTGCGCTGACACTGACCTGGGTCGCCGGAGGGTTGGTGTCGGTCACCCCCATGATGACGCTGGCCGAGTCCGTCCATTGACCCGATGAGTCAAAGGCCCGCACGAAAAGCGTGTGCTCGCCGATGGTCGTCGAGGACCACTGTTGGGTCACGCTGAAAGGCGATTCCCCGCCCACGTTGCCGCTGGACGTCGAAGTGTAAAATTGGCCGTCCGACCAGAGCTCGATACGGGTCACGCCCACGGCAGACGTGGCCGTAGACTGGATATCGTAGGTCTGCCCGGCCTGAATGACTGTCGTCCCGCTAGGCTGCGTTATCTGGACCTGCGGCGAACTCGCTTGCGTGACGTTCACGACCACGTTCGCCGACTGGCTGGTCAGCCCATTGACGTTGGTCGCGATCACCGTCAGGGTGTGGCTGCCCGTCGTGGCGGCCTGCCAGGTCTGGTTGGCCTGCAAGGTACGTTGGCCGGCGCCGCCCGTGGTGGTCTGCACCAGCGCGTTGTCGACGAATAGTTGGATCCTGGCCACCCCGTTGTTGTCAGTCGCCACCGACTGCACGGTCACGCTCTGGCCGAGCAGTACCAAGCTGTTGGCCGCCGGCGCCAGGAGCTGAAGGGTGGGCCGGGCCGCCGGGGTGGACTGAGCAGCGGGCGGCAGGACGGTGGGTCCAGCGGCGGCAGTGGGCGTCGCCGTCGGGGTGGCGGCCGCCTCCTGCTCCGCGACGGCCCCCGACACGGTGACCGTCACCGGTTGTGAAGTCGAGACCAGGCCTGCCGTGTCAACAGCGGCAGCCGAGATCCTGTAGACACCGGGATCAGGGTTCGTCCAGGCAAAGCTAAGGGTTTTGGTTACTTCGCCGGTCGGAAACGGACTGTTCCAGGAACGGTAGAGAAGGTCATCAAGGTAGAGTTCGACCTGAACGACCGCCTTGTCGTCACCCGCCGAGACGGTGATGCCGGCCACCGTCTCTGCCGGCATGACCACCCCGTTCTCGGGCGATACGACGTTGACCACAGGCGGGTTAGTGTTGACCGGCGTTGCGGTGATTGGCGGCGCAGTATTGGCCGGAGCCGCCGTGCTGGTCGGCACGGTCACAGTCGCCTCCGCCGGGCTGCCGGCGGGTTGGAGCGCCACCTGTTCGCTGCCGGCAGCGGCCGGCGTTGCGGTGGCACGCTCAGATGCGGAAACAGGAGAGCAAGCGGCCAGCAGCAAACAAAGGCTGACCAGCGAAAATACGGTGATCACTTTCGGCAGGCGTCGTTTTGCCCTGCCTGGCATGAAGTTCATATCATTATCCTCACGATTACGTAGAACGAGCACCAGACGGCTGGGTCCGGTCGGGACAACCTAAAGTAGTTGCTCAACCTCCATCCCGGCTTCGCTGCTTCCTCCACTATCGCATGATAGCGCATCGCTTCGTGCAGGTGATTAATTCGGGATTAAATTCAGCTTAAGTGATACTTATTAGATAAATCTGGGATTCAACGCGATCCGGAAGATGCCTTGCTTCGGATTGAAAGGGGATCGGGCAAGAGGCGCTTTCAAACGCGGCGGAGCACGCCCATGCCGCGAACGTCTGCGTGGTCGCCACCTGCTGAGCCGAGCGACTGACGATCGTGATCGAGGACGACGGCGCGGGCTTCGACGCGGCCGAGTTCATCCGCCTTGAGCGCCTGGGCGGGCTGAGCCTGGAGGAATGGGCCAGGATGGTGGACGGCAGCTTGACCGCCGAAAGCCATCCGTGCGGCGGGACGACGTCTACGCCCAGATCCCGCTGCACGACCGCCCGGCGGATCAGGCTCGGCGCATCCTTGTCCTACGCTCTCACGTAAACCCGAGCACGGGATGCGGCAGGTACGGCGCTTCCAACTGATGGATTTCTTCTTCGGACAGGGCCACGTCCAGCGCGGCCACGGCGTCGTCGAGGTGCTGCAGCTTGCTTGCTCCGACGATCGGTGCCGTGATGACGGGCTTCGAGAGCAGCCAGGCGAGCGCGATCTGAGCATTCGGCAGGCCGTGTGCCTCGGCAAGGTCGGCCACCGTGCTTGCGATGACCAGGTCGTCGTCTCGCGCATACAGTCTCTTGGCGAACGCATCGCTCTGTGCGCGCTTGGTCGCACTGCCGTCCCGGGTGGGCCTGCGAGTGAGCAGGCCGCGTGCCAGCGGTGACCACGGGATGACGGCGATGCCCTGGTCACGACAGAGAGGCAGCATCTCGCGCTCTTCCTCGCGGTAGGCCAGGTTGTAGTGGGGCTGCATCGAGACGAAGCGGGTCCAGCCGCGCAGCTCGGCGGTGTACAACGCCTGTGCGAATTGCCAGGCGAACATTGACGACGCCCCGATGTAGCGCGCTTTGCCCATGCGCACCACGTCGTGCAGAGCCTCCAGCGTCTCCTCGATCGGCGTCTCGTAATCCCAGCGGTGTATCTGGTACAGGTCCACGTAATCAGTGCCCAGGCGCCGCAGACTGGCATCGATCGCGCTGAAGATGTGCTTACGCGAGAGGCCGCCGTCGTTGGGACCGGGACCCATGACGCCATGGACCTTGGTGGCGATCACGACCTCGTCGCGGGCGGCGAAGTCGTGCAGCGCCCGTCCCAGCACCTCCTCGCTGGCGCCGTTGGAGTAGACGTCGGCGGTGTCGAAGAAGCTGATGCCGAGCTCGAGCGCCCGCTTGATGAAAGGCCGGCTCTGTTCTTCGTCGAGCGCCCACAGCCAACGCTCGGTCGGCCGTCCGTAGGTCATGCAGCCCAGGCAGATCCTGGACACCTTGAGACCGGTTTCGCCAAATCGTACGTACTGCATGGGTATCTCCTTAACGGGCTCATTCGTCGAGCTGCCACTCCGGCAGGCGGGACGGCAAGGGCGTGGGGCGCTCGCAAGTGCTCGCCAGCTCTACGTGCCGTCCGCTATCCGACGCTTCATAGACTGCATGCATGAGGTCGAGGACGTGGTAGGCCATCTCGCCGCTGGCACGCTGGGCGCGGCCGGTCCGGATGGCGTAGGCCATATCGGCAGCCCCAATCCCTCGGCTGTTCTTCGCGTGTGCGAATGGCAGCGGGATCTCGCAGCCGTCAACGTCGCCATCCCGCTGCAGGCGAACCGGGCCGCCGAAGATGTTGGGATCCGGTACAGCCAGCGTGCCACGGGAGCCAAAGAGCTCGACGTGCGGCCGGTACTCATCCCACACGTCGAAACTGGTCAGGAGGGTCACGATGGGGCCGCTCGCGAAATCGAGCACGCTGGCCACATGCGTCGGCGCTTCGACCGGGATCGTGCTGCCCGCCTTAGGCCCGCTGCGGACAACGCGCTCGGGATAGGTAATCCGCGTGGAGCCGGTCACGCGACGCACCGGCCCCAACAGCGAGATCAAGGCAGTCAGATAGTATGGCGCCATGTCGAACAGCGGTCCGGCGCCGGCCTTGAACAGGAAGGCGGGATCGGGATGCCAATGATCGGGGCCGTGCGACAACATCCAGGCCATGCCTCCAACCGGTTGCCCGATGGCACCCTCGTCAATCAGCATGCGGCAAGTCTGCAGACCCGCGCCGAGGAAGGTGTCGGGCGCGCAACCCAGGCGCAGCCCGCGCGCTCTGGCCTCCTCCAGCAGGAGCATTCCGTCCTCTCGGCTGATGGCCAGAGGCTTTTCGTTGTATACCGACTTGCCCGCCCGCAGCGCAGCCAGCCCCACGCTGCTGTGGGCCGCGGGGATTGTCAGGTTGATGACCATCTCGACGTCGGGGTCCGCCAGCACCTCGTCGACGCTGATCGCGCGCGGAACGCCGTACTTGGCGGCCTGGCCGGCGGCGCGCGCCCTGTCCAGGTCCGCGCAGACCACCACGTCCAGGATTGGCCAGGTAGTCGCGTTCTGGAGATAGATGTCGCTGATGTAGCCGCAACCGACGACCGCGGTTCTCACCGGTTCGAGCGCCATGGACAACCCCCTTCGTCAATCCGGTATGACCACCGCCTTGATAAAGCCGGCCGGCTTCGCGTAGAGAGCCCCGAATGCGTCGTCGACGCCGCCGAGACCCAAGCGATGGGTCACCAGGGAAGCCGTGTCGAGCAGACCGCCTGCCACCAGCGTCAACCCGCGGCGCATGCAGTCCATCTGGTAGTCCGCCCGGCGTTCATGCGCATTGAGCACGTCCAGCGCCTTCCAGTTCCAGAGCTCCATGTCCACTTGCCGCTGGCCGCCCTGATGGTAACCCAGGATCGACAGCATACCGTGCTCGTGGACCATCTGGCCGGCCAGCGTCAGCCCGGCCTGTGTGCCCGAGGCCTCGATCGCTGTGTCTACTCCCCGGCCCTTGCCCAGGTCGCTCCAGAGTGTCAGCTTCAGCTCGTCACCCACCTGTTGGGGTGCCCACGTCTCGTCGGCGCCGAAGCGGCGCGCTTGCTCAAGGGCCTCAGGCCGCGGATCGACTGCGATCAGACGACCAGGGGCCCTCAGCCGGACAGCCTGCAGCATCATCAGTCCCATGAACCCCAGGCCGATGATGGCAACCGTGTCCGCATACTCAACGCGCGTGCGCCGGGCCGCACTCAGAATGCATGAGAGAGGCTCCCCCAGGGCGATGTCGTAGTCGATGCCCGGCGGAATGGGAGTGACCAATTCCCGCTGCGCGCGGGCGTACTCTGCAAAACCCTCGTGGAAGAGACCCGTGACGGGCATGCCTGGCTGGAGGTCGTCCACTTCTTGCCCGACCTCGACGACCTCGCCGGCTACTTCGTGCCCGAACAGGCGCGGATAGGCACCGCCGTCGCCGCGCCAACCGCGCAACTCGGACGCGCAGACACCGCACGCCCGCACGCGCACCAACACGTCCTGCGCGCCGACCGCGGGCAGCGCGCGCTCCTCGAGCCGGCTATGCTGTGGTTCGATCAGAACTGATTGCTTCATATTCACGACCTGCCTGCAGCCGCGATGACGTCGGCCGCGAACGGAACGATGCAACTGTTGTCCGGGCCCGTATCCCAGCGCAGGGCCACCATGGCCCTCGTCGGTCCAGCCAGGGCAAGCGGCGCGCCGTGCCAGACCTTGGGATTCAGCACGACGGCCTGGCCCGGCGGAACGCGGAAGAGCCGGAAGTGGTCCAGTGGTGGCAGCCGATCCAGCTCGTCGGGATGCTCGGGCGGTGCGACGTAGAGCAAGCAGTCGTCGCCGGCCGGCGCAATGAATTCGTGGCTGTCGGCATGGCGCTCAGCCCAGTCGATGCGCACCGCCCCGACCGGCTGCAAGTCCAGGAAGCCGATACCGTACCCGTCCCCGACACCTGGCAGCAAGGCCAGATGGCCCCACCACTGCCAGCCCTGTCCGCCAGACTCAGCAGCCCTCTCGGGCTGGGTGATCACGACGCCGAAAGGAGCAAAGGCCTCCTGGCTCAACGCCTCGATCTCTAGCTCCATCATTACCCCTCTCTGATCCACTCAATAGGAACCTTCATGCATGCCCGGCCAAAGCCTACTGGAACTCGTTGAAGGCCTCGTGACCGGGACGAAGTGCGCCGTCAGGGTTGACGAACGGCATCACGCCTGACCAGCCAACAGGTCCATAGGCTGGGTAGTGCAGATCGGCGACCAGGCTATGTTGGAGCGCATGGGCCAGGAAGCCGATGTTGCGTCGCCGCAGCTCCCCGAGCGTGTAACGCAGAACGTCGACGCGCTGGGCATCTTCCAGAGCGCCCCACACCGTCTCGCTGGCCAGCATCTCTTTGCCGGCTTGCTGCGTCCGGGCCAGGGAGGCATCCAGGAAGGCCTCAAACCCCATCTGTGTGCCGACGGGCACGTCCTGCCTGTTCTCGGCGGCCGCGTTCCAGATGTAATACGGGTGAATAGAGATGATATCGCTCAACGGTTCGAGCAGATCCTGGACCGGCAAACTTGGATAGCTGCCGATGGTCAACGGCTGGCGCGCGCCCATGCGCTTGACCGTGTCGTAGATCCAGGTGAGCCAGGCCATTTCGCCCGCGCGCAGAGGACTGTACGGGTCTTCCGCATACGGACCCATCAGCGGCTCATTGCACAGGTCCCAGGCGAAGATGCGCCGGTCGTCCTTGTGCGCGCCCACCACGGCTTCCAGGTAGTCGCGGTGCAGGTGCTCGATCAAGGGCGTCTCGCCGGACGGACGCTCGGCGCTTGAGAACAGCTCGCCGCCACCGGACATCGAGCTCAAGCCCGGGACGATGTGCTCGAGCGACACTCCTCCGAAATCGCAGACCGGATCGCGCCAGCGGTTGAACAGCAGCGGAATCACGAGGATGTCGTGGCGGGCAAAGATCTGCAGGCCGGCCTCGAAGTTGGCCAGGAAGCGCGCCGGGCTGCGTTGATAGGCTTCATCGGAGAGCCACCAGCGCGCCACGTTCCAGCCAGGGAAATAGCGCTTGCCGCGCGCCACCTCGACCGCCATCAAACCGTTGTCGTGATGCTGCCACAGATCAAGCCCACTGGTGCCCCACGATCCGTCATAATTGAAGCCACGTATCTCTGAACAGAGCACCCTCTTCCTCCTCTCTTCCGGCCACAAACGCACGTGCTCGCAACATGGCAGGGCCCGGCCTCAGTTTCGCATCAGGCCGAGCATGTCGCGGAAAAGCTCGAGGTCCTTGCGGAAGTCGGCCGGCGGGGTCTTCGACGGCCGCCGCTCGCTAACGTTTGCGTAGAAGGCCTGCCACTCGGCCACGAACGCGTCACCCCAGGTGGGGAACTCCGCGCGCTCGACGACCCCATCCTGGCCATTCGCCTCCGTGATGTACCAGCGGATCGGCAGATTGCGCACGTAGGGAGTGTCATACTGCACCCGCAACACTCGCTTCTCGCCGTAGACCTCCAGGCAGGCATCGAAGCGGGCAATGTTGTCGATGCCGGTCTCGAACTGGCACACATACGAGCCGTAATCGAAGGCGCCGGAGAGATACAGCCCGCCGTGGCGCTGCGCGGCATAGAGGACCCGTTGCGGCATGCCCAGCAGCTCACGCATGGCCGAGATGTCGTGTGAGCTCAAGCCGAGCAGCAGCCCGTAGGCGCTGCACAGCTCGGGCGGAGCTTGGCCGATCGCCTCGGTAATGCGCTCGGCGCGCAGGCGCTGCCCGGCCGCGCTGACGTCAGCAGGAACGTCATCTCCGCGCACGACACGCGAGGTTCCCTTGATGACCAGGGCGTTGTGGCCGAGCACGTCATGCACGCGCGCAAGACGGATGTCGCCCAGGCTGGGGAGTTGGCGACAGGCTTCGACGAAGGCCGGCGCGTAGCGGCGCATGAAGCCGACCTGGGCGATTACACCGGCACGCTGCTCGGCGGCGATGATCGCGTCCGCCTCGGCCAGCGTGATGCACATCGGCTTCTCGATCAACACGTGCTTGCCCGCCCCGATCGCTGCCAGCGCCACCTCGGCGTGGAAGGCGTCCGGGTTGGCGATCAGCACGGCGTCGACGTCAGCTTGCAGCACCAGCTCATGGTAATCGAGGTATCGCTTCGGCACCTGCCATTGATCGCCGACGGCCTGCAGCACGTGCTCGCTCACGTCGCACAGTGCCGTCACCTTGAACTGTCGGTTCAGTTGATTCAGGCTGGGCAGGTGCATGATCTGGGTCACCTCACCGCAGCCGACGATGCCGACACGTATTTGCTCCATGCTCATTCCTCCGTCTTGAATGTCCCGATCAGCCCTTCACCGCGCCGCCGATGGCCGTGTAGAGCATGTATCGCTGCACGAACAGGAACAGGATAAAGGTGGGGATCATAGCCAAGGTAGCCGCCGCCATCAGGTTTCCAATATCGGTACCATACTGCTGCATGAACATCTGAATGCCGACCGGAATTGTCATGGCGGATTCGCTGCGCAGAAAGATGTTGGCGATCAGGTACTCGTTGTAGTTGAACAGAAAGGCAAAAATGGTGACGGCCGCAAACGCCGCACTGCATAAGGGCAGCACCACGTAACGGAAGCTTTGCAGGCGCGAACAGCCGTCGATCTGCGCCGCCTCCTCCAGGTCGATCGGGATGGCGTCGTAGAACGAGCGGAACATCCAGGTCGCGAAAGGCAACTGCGCCACTGCATAGATGATGATGACCGAAAAATAGGTATTGATCAACCCTACAGTCTTGAACAGAATGAACAGCGGGATCAACGCCAAGATGATCGGGAACATCTGGATCATCAAGAGCAGGCTGGAGTAACCTCGTGTCAGGCGGATGCGAAAACGCGAGAGGGCGAAGCCCCCCAACGAGGCCGCAAGAATGCAGATTGCGGTGCCGGTCAGGGCCACGATGACGCTGTTTCGGAAGAACACCCAGAACTGCGTCCGCTCGCTCACGTAGCGGTAGTTGATCAGCGAGGGATGGCTGGGCCAGAAGCCACCCTCGTTCAGGATCTCGGCCGTGGTTCTCAGCGAGTTGATCACCAGGCTGATGATCGGCAGGTTGACCACGATCACGATGACCAACGTGAACAGGAACAACCCCCAACGGGCCAGGTGGCGGCGCGTGCGCTTGTTTATTTTCATGGTTCCCATCCTATCGTCAGTCCGCTCGCTCGGTCGATTGTCGACGCAACAAGAGCAACGCCAAGGCCATCAAGATGATCAGCGTCACGAAGGCAACGGCCGTACCGCTGCCGACGTCATTGCGCCGGAAGGTCAAGCGATAGGCCAGCACGATCAGGTTCTCGGTGGCGTTGGAAGGCCCGCCCCCGGTCAGCAGATAGGGAGTCTCGAAATCGTTAACGGTCCAGATGGTCATCAAGATCCAGAGCACGATCGACAGGTCTTTGAGGTGCGGGAAGGTAATGAAACGGAAGCTCTGCCAGCGCCCGGCGCCGTCGATCTGACCTGCTTCGTACAGCGTCAGGTCGATCGTCTGCAGCGCTGCCAGGAGTGAGAGCATCATAAACGGGAAACTGCGCCAAATTTTGACGATGATCACCGAGAACATCGCCTGTCTCTCGGTGCTCAAGAGGTACACGGGCCCCAGTCCGAACCGCTGGAGGATCAGATTGAGGATGCCGGTCTGATCGTTGATCATCCAGCGCCAGCTGATGATGGAGACGATCGACGGGATGATCCAGGGCACCAGCAAGCAAACTCTGAAGAAGCCGCGCGCTGGGAACTCTTTGTTGAGCAGCAGGGCCAGGGCCAGTCCGATGGCATAGCTGCCGAATACCGCGCTCACGGCAAACAAGGCGCTGAACAGCAGCGAATGCAAGAATGCGCTGCTGGTTGCGAGTGCCAGGTAGTTGGTCGCTCCGACGAATTTCCCCTGCTGGAGCATGGTGCCGTTACGCAAGCTGTAGAGAAAGCCAGTCGCAAACGGATAGAGGTTGATGGCCAGGATCAGGGCCAGGGAAGGCACGACCAGCCAATAGGGCAGCCACTCGACGCGCCGCCTGCGCTTGCCACGCAGGCGCAGGCCGGCCTCCAACTCAGTTGTCGGTACGCTCATAGCGCACTCCTTCCCACGAGCAACGAAACCTGGTCCCTGGACGAGTAAGGGGCAGGGACCAGGCACGAGACGGCGTCTGCCGGCATCCCATTGGCCTGGCCGGATGCATCGGCCGAGGGATTGGCAACCGCCCGAAGCCTCCTACGACTTCATGATCGCCTTGAGCGCAGAGTCTACCTTGGTCATCAACTCCTTGACATCCTTGCCCTGCAGCAGATCGGTCAGCAAGGTGAACATCATGGTGTCCCCTTCCACGGTCTGCAGCTCGGGGAAGATGGTCGGGCAGCGGTAGCCGGACGGCTTGCCGACCGGGATCCAGTTCGTCAACACGTCCTGGATCCATGGCTTATCGGAGAAGTACGGGTCCTTGTAGAACGATGTGCGGGTCGGCAAGCTCTCGCAGTGGCCCTCCTGCCAGAGCAGGATCTCGCTATCGAACAACCACTTCATCAGGTCCTTGGCAGCGGCAGGATTCTTGGACTGCTTGTAGATCATGCGGTTGTTGATCCAGGAAATGGTGGCCTTGTCGCCATGGGGACTGGCCAGCGGCACGCCGATGGCAGTCCCGTCGACGCGGCCGGGGGTGTTGGGGCCGGCGACGTAGAAGGCGGCTCCGCCTTGGCCGAGCACCTTTAGGCCGTCGTCGCCGGTGAAGCCCGCGCTGCCCGGATGTACCACGCCGCTCTTGACGACATCAGAGAAGAACTGCATGGCCTCGACGTTGCGATCGTAGAAGGTGTCGACCTTGGTGTCCGGTGTGAACCAGCCGCCGTTGTTGTCGAACATCAACGTGAAGAGAATATGCGTGCCGCCGGTGTCGTTGCCCTGCACGACCCAGCCCGCCTGCTCGCCGGTGGTCAGAGTCTTGAGTTGAGCCTGGAATTCGTCCCAGGTGGTCGGCGGCGCGGTGATGCCGGCCTTCTCCAGCAGGTCCTTCCGGTAGACGATGGTGCGGATATCAGTCTGCCACGGCATGGCCACGTAGTGGTTGTCCCACTTCAAAGTCTCGACGCCGCCGGGGATCACGTCGTCCAGCTTGCCGGCCGCCTTCAGGTCGGCCACGACGTCGTCCACCGGTTCGATCGCGCCCTGGCTGTAGAAGTAGACGGCCTGGTAGCCCGCGCCGGTGCTGATGTCGGGCGCAGTCCCGGAGCCGATGGCAGTCAGGAAGGTCTGGTACCAGTTCGCCCAGGGCGTCGACTGGTAGGTTACTTTGGCCTTGCTTTGCGAGGCGTTGTAGTTGTCGATCAGCTTCTTGCCAGTATCGACGTACTCTGGCGGCCCCCAAACCATGTCCCAGTACTGCAGTTCGACGGCTGCCGCGGCGGGAGGAGCAGTGGTCGCCGCTGGCGCGGCCGTGGCTCCCGGGGCAGCCGGGGCGGCAGGCGCCGATGGAGCAGCCGGCGCGGTAACGCACGCGGCCAGGATGGGCGCGCTCAGGCCGAGTGCGGCCGCGCCCTTCAGGAACTGCCGTCTGGATAGTTGCTTCCGACCAGTGGGTGATTCGTTCTGCTGAGACATTGCGTGGATCCTCCTTAAGGTCTAGCCTTGATCTGTGAAGGGAAGCCGGTCGCCCTACGTCGTTGTGACGGGACGCAGGCACAACCGCCGGTCCTGGCCCTCCGCGGCCATCGTGGCTGACGCACGAAACGTGTAGCCGGTTCTCTCGCATGCACCTCCTATGAATGAACTCCCTCCGTTGGCAACCCTGGTCTGTCCACAGTCGCGCTTACGGGTTACCGTCCATCGCCTCGTGCGCCGCGCCTGGACGTCGGGCAGGTGCAGTGGACCGGCGGATTTTCAGGGTAACGGGCACCGTTACCAGTCGCCGCTCTGGGCCGAGGCGACCGGCAATGCGCTCCAGGAGCATCTGGCAGGCGCGCTGCCCCGCCTCGAGCGTGGGTGTCGCGACGGTGGTCAGCGGGGGCGAGCAAAAGCAGGCCAGTGTAATATCGTCGAATCCGACGACCGATATCAGGCCCGGCACGTCAATGCCCAGTTCGTGCAGACAAGATATGGCGCCAATCGCCATCAGGTCGTTGCAGGCGAAGATGGCCGTCGGCGGAACCGGCAGCCGCACGAGCTCCTCCGTCAGCCGGCAACCGCTCGCGCAGGTCCAGTCGCCGGCTGCGATCAAGGCCGGGTCCGGCGTGATCCCGGCCGCCTCCAGAGCCGCCAAGTAGCCATTGACACGGCAGGTCTTGTCCGTTTTCTGCTCCAGGCCGTTGATGCAGGCAATCCGGCGATGTCCGAGCGCGAGCAAATGCTCGGTCGCGGCGCGGCCCCCACCGAAGTCATCGATGATTAGGGCATCGATCCCGGTGAAATCGCAGCCGAAAGTAACGGTGGGAATGTGACGCGGGAGCAGCAGTTGCAGCTGGTCCTGAGGCGTAACTGTGGTCAGGTAGATGACGCCATCCACACGCTTCGCGATCAGCATGTTAAGGTAAGCCCGCTCTTTGACGGGATCCTGGTCCGAATTGCAGAGAAAGACGTTGAAGCCGGCCGCGAAGCCGTGATCTTCGATGCCGCGGGCCAGGTCCGCGTAGAACGGGTTCGCATTGTCGGGGACAATCAGGGCGATGGTCCGGCTCTCTTGGCGGACCAGAGCGCGAGCAACGGCGCTCGGCTGATAGCCGAGTTGGTCAATTGCGCGCACCACGCGGTCCTTCGTGGCCTCACTTACCCTGCGAGTGCCGTTGAGGACATGGGAGACTGTGGTGATAGACACGCCCGCCAAACGTGCCACATCGTAAATGTTCGCCATGGCCACCGTCGAGTATTGTGCAACGGACCAGCGAAACTCCCGGAGAAGACAACCGAGCCAAACTGCAAAGCGCTTGCGCAAGCGCTTGCCAGTATAGAACCGGCCACACGCAGCTAATGTAAGCCCAGTTCCATTTGACGGGGAAGCGATCGGCGTGCGGCGAGGGGTTTGGGGATCCGGGGGACGGTACGGCGCCTCGAGCCGACCAGGCCGGTGGCTCGTTCGCGAGCCACCGGCCTGTTAGGGGACGAACTGCGATGCCGCCCCTTGTCAGCGGACCGAGGCTCTGCCTGGCTGGACTTCTTTCAGGAGCTCATCCAGCTTATCCATGGCCTCGCTCATCCCTGCTTCCATGCCCGAGCTGATCATCCCATCCCGATCCTCGACCGATAGGTAAACTACATGGAGCGTTAGTTTCGTCTTGCCATCTTGCCCTTCGAAGGTTGCCGACTCCAGTGACACGTGCCCCGGCATGCCTTCGAATTCAAACGTGTCCACGAGCCGCTTGGGCGCGTCGACGGTGTGGTAGACGCCGTGGAAGCCATACTCATTACCCTCGGCGTCGCGGTGGATGTAGCGCCACGAGCCGCCGGGTTTCGCGTCCATCTGCTTGACCGTCATCGTGAGGCGCCGCGGACTCAACCACTGCCGGACCAAATCCGGGTCGGTATAGGCCTTGAACAGAAGCTCCGGCGGGGCATCAAAAACGCGCGTGACCCATATCTCTTGTTTTCCCGGCTCGGCGGTCAGGTTAGTCTTACCCATCGTTATCCTCCCGTAAGTGGCTGGCATTCTTGCGCTCTGCTTCGGCTTTCATCTTCTCCGCTTCCAGCACTCCCTCCAACGCATCAAATCGCTCGTCCCAAAGCTCGCGCGTTCTCCTCGCCCATTGCTCCAACTCGAGCATGGCCTCGGGATTGATGCGGTAGATGCGCTGCTGCGCCCTCTTTTCCACCGATACCAGCTTGGCCTCGCGCAGCACCTTTAGGTGCTGGGAGATGGCGGGCGCGCTTACCGGAAATCGGTCGGCAATCTCGGAAGCCGATAGCCGGCCTTGGCTGGCAAGCATTTCGATAATGCTGCGTCTTGTCGGCTCGGCGAGCGCAGAAAACATATCCATGGCTGCATAATATACCATGTGCTTAATTAAGTCAATAGTTAATTTAGTGTTTGGTCAGTCGAGATCAGCGCACCAGGCGCAACGAGAGACCATTGAGGGCCAGCGCAAGGAGCGTCGCCAGCAAATAGATCGGGACGATGGCGGCCGGGTGAGCACCGGCGCCGGGCAAGAGGGCGCCGGCCACGAGGAAGAAACCGGCGAATGAGAGCGAGCCGAGCACAACGCCGCGCAAGAGGCGGGCGGCCGCGCCCGCGCCCAGTTGGTGATGAGTGAAAGTCACGAGCACAAGGACAAAGATTGGGAAGGGTGAGAGTAGCCCACTGAGCTGCGGGCCGAGGGTGGCGGCGAAGGTCGTGAGAAGGACCACGAAGGCGGCGGCGATGACCATCCGGGCAGGGATGTCCCAGCGGGGCGGGCGCGGGGCGAGGCTAGCCCGTATCAGGCCCGGCCGGCCTCCATCGGGAAAGAGGCGGAAGAGCACGAAGATTACGGCAAGCAGGATCGCGAAGGTGGGCAGCAAAGCCAGGGCAAACTGGTTCCAGACGAAGGTGGCCAGGAGAAAGACGCTCACCGCCAGGACGCCGCTGGGCAACCAGGCCAGCCGGCGCGCGACCAGCGCGTAGGCGATGCAGAAGACGCAGACCGAAGCCTGGCCGCCGAGCGTACCGGTGGCCGCGTGCGCCGCGAACACGGGACCATACTGCCAGGCAAGGATCATGGAGACCGGTCCCGACGTGAGTGGCAGACCCGCGAACCAGCCACTGACGCCTGGGCCCCAGCGCCGCCCGGCAAGCGTGACGGCCGCGATCAGCAGCGGGGTAAGGAACAATTTGAGCGCCAGTATCACGATGGTCAGCTTCTTTCAGACGTGAGGTCTTGGGCGGCCGGGCACGGCGCGCCCCGGGAACGCACCGGCGCGCCACCCAGAATGACACCGCAGCAGACCGCATTTGTCAAACTTGAGCCATAATTATGCAACTTCTGTCCGCGGGCGGTGTTTAGTACTCAATGTAAGCCGCATTCCTCTTTTTCCGGGGCGGCCCGATTTCTTATCCGGAGGCCTCATCTACACATGGCAAGCCTCGATTCCGATAGCCTGGGCATGGTCCTGTCGACGCTCGCAAAGTATGCCCAGCGCAAGCTGCCCGACAGCTACCTTCTGGAACTGGACCAGAAGGATGAGTTTCCGCGCAAGGTTCTGAAGGACTTGTACGACCAGCGCCAGTTGGGCCTGCACCTGCTCTTCATCCCTGAAGAGTACGGCGGGCTTGGCGGCGGCGCCTACGACATCTACCGTGTGTCCGAAGTGATGGCGGGGATCGACCTGGGCATCGCGACCGCTGTCCTGGCGACGTTCCTCGGCAGCGACCCGATCACGGTGGGCGGTACCCCCGAACAGAAACAACATTGGATGGGACGCATCGCCGAGGAAGGCCTGCTGGTGGCCTATGGCGCGACTGAACCGCAGGCCGGCAGCGACCTGGCCGCGCTCAAGACGCGTGCCGAGCCGGTCAATGAGAATGGCCGCCTGACCGGATACCGGCTGACCGGCCGTAAGCAGTGGATCAGCAACGGCGGGGAGGCCGACCTCTACACGGTGCTGGCCCAGGCGCCGGGAGGTCCTTCCTGGTTTATCCTCGAGCGCGGTGCAGCGGGCTTCATGCAGGGCAGACACGAGGACAAGCACGGCATTCGCGCCAGCAACACCGCTGCGCTCATCCTCGAGGATGTCCCCGTAGACGCCGAGCGCCTGGTCGGCGGCGTCGAAGGGCAGGGCCTGATCCAGGCCCAAGCCGTCTTCGGCTACACGCGCCTGATGGTCGCGGCCTTCGGCCTGGGAGCCGGCTGGGCCGCCCTGAAACGAGCCATCCCCTACTCCCAGCAGCGCATCCAGGCGGGCGCTCCGCTCAGCCAAAAACAGGGCTACACGCATAAGCTAATTGTCCCGAATGCCTGCCGCCTCGAGGCCGCGCGCGCCTATATCGAGTGGGTGGCCGAGCGCATCGATGCCGGCGGCGGCAACCTGCAGACCGAGGGCGCGGTGGCAAAGTATATGGCAACCGAAGCCGGCAACCGGGCCGCAGAGGATGCCATCCAGGCGCTGGGCGGATACGGCTATGCCCGCGAGTACATGATCGAGAAGATCAAACGTGACGTGCGCATCACTACGATCTACGAGGGTACGTCCGAGATCATGGAATGGACCATCGCACGCGACCGCTGGCAGGAACATCTGAAGAGCCGCGGCGCCTACTACAAGGACTGGGCCACCCGCCTGGCTGCCACCGGCAGCCCGGAAACGGGCAGCCAGTGGGCGGTCCTGGCGCTAAACGCGCTGGCGGTCCTGCTCGAGCGCTGCCGGCTGGATCGCCTGACGCGCAACCAGCATATCCTTTTCCGCCTGGGCGAGTTAATCGCCCACGCGGAGACGGCCGCTATCTTCAGCGAGCGGGCATTCGCCCGGCCCAGCGTGGCCGTCCGGATCGCCCCGCCGGCCTTGCAGGCCATGGCGCGCGTCGAAGCCCGCCGGGCTGCGCTCAAAGTCGCCACCGACGGCCTGCTCTGGGCCACGGGTGCCGGGCAAACTGATCCTGATCTTGCAGTGCTCCTCAACCTGCCGGCGATTTACGCCGCGCAGACAGGGCTGATCGGCGATATGGATTGCGTGGCGGCTGGGCTCAACCGGGCCTTCCCGGCCTGAGAACAGAGGGGATCAATATGCTAGCGAATGCCAGCCGAGCGATTGCGATCGTCGGGGTGGGGGCGATCTTGCCCGATGCACCGAACGCACCCACCTTTTGGGATAACATCAAGAACAAGCGCGACAGCATCCGTGAGGTGCCACCGGAACGCTGGAGCGTGGCCGATTACTACGACCCGGACGTCAACGCGCCTGCCAAGACCTACTCCAAAATCGGGGCCTGGGTGCGCGGCTTCAGCTTCGACTGGAAACGCCATCACGTTCCGCCGAGGGTCGCAGCGGCGATGGACGACGGCCAACAATGGGCGGTGACCATGGCGGCCGAGGCCCTGGCCGATTACGGCTATCCGGCGCGGCCATTGGATACCGACCGGGTTGGCGTCGTCCTGGGGGCGGCGATGGGTGGCGAACGGCACTACATCACGCACCTGCGAATCATGTTCCCCGAATACGCCCATTTACTGGAAGGTGTGGACGAGTTTCGGGCGCTGCCAGAGGCAAAGCAGGCCGGCTTGATGGCGCGCTGGGGTGCGGCCGTGGCCGACCACTTCCCGGACATCACCGAGGACACTATGCCCGGTGAGCTGGCCAACATAATCTCCGGCCGGGTGGCCAACGTGCTCAACCTGCGCGGCCCCAGCTTCATCACTGACGCCGCCTGCGCTTCCAGTTTCGCCGCCATCGCAGCTTCGGTAGAACTGCTCAACGAGGGCCGCTGCGACGCGGTCATCAGCGGTGGGGTCGACCACAACATGGGCGCGAGCACCTTCGTCAAGTTTTGCAAGATCGGTGCCCTGAGCGCGACCGGCTCGCGACCCTTCGGCGATGGCGCAGATGGCTTTGTGATGGGCGAGGGCTGCGGAGCGTTTCTGCTCAAGCGGCTGGCGGACGCCGAGCACGACGGCGACCATATCTATGCCGTCATCCGCGGCGTGGGAGCGTCCAGCGACGGCAAAGGCAAGGGGATCACTGCACCCAACCCGCAGGGACAGATTCTCGCGGCGCAGCGCGCCTGGGAGGCCGCCGGGCTCGACCCGGCCAGCGCCAGCCTGGTCGAAGCCCATGGTACCAGCACCCGCGTCGGCGACGTGGTAGAGGTCAACAGCCTGGCGACCGTATTCGGTAGCCCAGGAGCCCGCATTGCCTTGGGCTCGGCAAAGAGCAATATCGGACATTTGAAGGGAGGCGCCGGGGCGGCCGGCCTGCTGAAGGCAGTCTGGGCGGTCAACGATAAGCTGTTGCCGCCGACGCTGCATGCCGAACGGCCCAACGCGCAGATCGACTTTGCCGCGACCCCGTTTTATCTCAATCACGAGCTGCGCGAGTGGACGCCGCCGCCGGGAACCCCGCGCCGGGCGGCAGTCTGCTCGTACGGCTTCGGGGGCACCAACTTTCACCTGGTGTTGGAGGAGCACGTGCCGGGAATGCTCAACCGGAACGGGCACGCCGCGTTCCCGGCGGCGGTGACCAGCGCGACGGGCCAAAATGGACACTCGGCACCGCCGGCCGCCGGGGGGGACGAAGGTAAGCCCCCACCGGGCGCCGGTCGGGGAACGCCAACGGCCCACCACGCCAGCAACGGCTGGGTGGAAGTGGTCCCCGGCAAGACCCCGCTGCAAGGGATCCTGGTACTGAGTGCCGCCGACCCGGCCGGGTTGCTGAACGAGATGAAAGCAGCCCTGGCGCGGGTGCAGGCGGGTTGGACGCCGCCGATCAGCTTGCCAAGCGCCGCAAAATTGGCCGCCGCCGAACGGCTGGTGGTGGACTTCGCCAACCGGGAGGAGCTGGCCCTGCGCCTGGAGCGGGCGCTCAAGGCCTTTGCGCTCGATACTTCAGCCGCCTGGAAACCGCTGACCGCCCAGGGGGTGTTCAGAGGCAGCGGCGCTCCGCCCGGCAAGCTGGCCTTCCTGTTTCCTGGGCAGGGCAGCCAGACCCTAAACATGCTAAGCACCCTGCGCGGCCGTGAACGACTGGTGGCGGAGCTGTTCGACGAAGCCGACCGGGTGACGGCCCCTGCTCTGGAACGCCCGTTGACCAGCTACATCTTCTGCGACCCAAGTGACAAGGCGGCAGCCGAGGAGGCCGAACGGGGGCTGCGCCAGACGGCGATCACCCAGCCGGCCGTCTTGACGGCGGATGCGGCGCTGTATGCCGTGCTGGCCGAGTATGGCTTCCGGCCCGACTTCGTGATGGGGCACTCGCTAGGTGAATACGCTGCCCTGGTGGCCGCCGGCGCACTGGCTTTCCCGGACGCGATGGAGGCAGTCGCCTGCCGCGGCGCGGAGATGACGCGCGGTCAGCGCGACCGACCCAGGCTGGATGGCCGCGGTGATCGGGCCGTACCAATTGGTCGAGAAAGCGCTGCGTCAAGTCGCCGGCTATGTAGTCGCGGCCAACATCAACAGCCACAACCAGGTCGTGATCGGTGGAGCCAGCGAGGCCGTGCGCCAGGCCATGGAGCAGTGCGGCATGCTTGGCCTCAAGGCGGTGCGCATACCGGTCAGCCACGCCTTCCACACGCAGATCGTGGCCCCCGCCGGGCCCCCGCTGCGGCGCCTACTGGAGACTTTCGACATCCGGCCGCCGCGCATGCCCGTCATCGCGAACGTCACCGGCGAACTGTACCCGAGCGACGTCGAGCAGATCAAGGACCTGCTGATGCAGCAGATCGCGTCGCCCGTGCAATGGGTGAAGAGCGTTGAGACGCTGTACGATCAGGGAGCGCGTGTTTTTGTCGAGGTCGGGCCGAAGAAGACGCTCAAAGGGTTCGTCGACAACATCCTGGCCGCGAAGCCGGACGTCGTGTCTCTCTACACCAACCACCCGGACTTCGGCGACATCCCTACCCTGAATCAGGCCCTCTGCGGGCTGTTTGCGGCCGGTTACGCACCGGGGTCTGTCGAGGCCGGCGCCAGAGAGACCGGGGCGGTAGTTTCGGCCGCCCTCGTTCCCGTGGCGCAGGCTGCGACGGCACAACCCACTCCACCTATGAATGGGCATGGGGCCGCGCTCCCCGAACCGGCTTTTGCCGCCCCGCCATCCACACCACGAGAGATAATCATGCCACAATCCCGCCAATCCGCTTCCGGCGAAGCCCTGGTTCAATTGCTCACCGACGCCTTGCAGCGGGTAGCCCAGCAGGCCGCCGGCCCGCTGCGCCCGGCGCAAGACGACACTCGGCCCGCAGCCGCGGCCGGAGATAGGCCGGCTCAAGCGGCTACACTGCGCCCGGATGATCGGAACGACGTGCCCAAAGGCTCGGTGGTCATCAGCGGCACCGGGCTCGGCCTGCCGGGGGCCAAGAAGCGGCTGATGGACCCGGACAACGCCATGCGCATCCTGCGCGGTGAACAGTTCGTGGATCTGATCCCCGGGAGCGCCCGCCAGGCGATGGTCAACAAGCGCATCACTCGCCTGGTCAAAGCCGAGGATGGGGGCGGCAGTTTCGAGACCATCACCGACCCTTCGGCGGTCATCAAGCTGGCCGGCTGCCAGGGGCCGTTCGACCTGGCCGAGGAGTACGGAGTTCCCGAGAAGCTGATCGAAGCGCTGGACCTGACCACCCAGATCGCGCTCGCTGCCGGGCTGGACGCGCTGCGCGAGGCGGGCATCCCGCTCGTGCAGACCTACAGGCGCACGAGCAAGGGCACCCACCTGCCCGAGCGCTGGATGCTGCCGCGTGCGCTGCGCGACGAGACCGGCGTGATCTTCGCCAGCGCCTTCCCCGGGCTGGACCGGCTGACCGACGAGTTCCGGCGCTACTACGAGTGGGAGCAGCGGCAGGCGCAGCTGGCCATGCTCGAGGATCTGCGGCAGTACATGGCGGACCAGGGCAGCCTGCAGGAGATCAACCGGCGCATCGCCGAGCTGCGCGAGACGATGGAGCGCGAGCCGTACCTGTTCGACCGCCGCTTCCTGTTCCGCGTGCTCTCGATGGGCCACAGCCAGTTCGCCGAATACATCGGGGCGCGAGGACCGAACACGCAGGTCAACGCGGCCTGCGCGTCCACGGCCCAAGCCATCGGCGTGGCCGAAGACTGGATCCGCTCCGGCCGTTGCCGGCGTGTCGTGGTGATCGGCGCCGATGTGGCCAGCAGCGACAACATGCTCGAATGGCTCGGCGCGGGGTTCCTGGCGGTTGGCGCCGCCGCCACCGACGACCGCGTCGATCAGGCGGCGCTGCCCTTCGACCGCCGCCGCCACGGCACGATCATCGGCATGGGCGCCTGCGCCCTGGTCGTCGAGGCCGAGGATGCCGTGCGCGAGCGCGGTATGCGCGGCATCGTGGAGCTGCTGAGCGCAGAGATCGCCAACAGCGCCTACCACGGCACCCGGCTGGACGTGGATCACATCCAGTTGGTGATGGAACACGTGGTACGGGCGGCGGAACGGCGCTTTGGCATCAACCGTTTCGCGATCGCGCAGCAGCTGGTCTTCATGTCACACGAGACCTTTACTCCAGCGCGCGGCGGCAGCGCGGCGGCAGAGGTGATCGCTCTGCGCAAAACGTTCGGCGAGGCGGCCAGCGACGTGGTGGTGGCGAACACCAAAGGCTTCACCGGCCACCCGATGGGCGTCGGCATCGAAGATGTAATCGCGGTCAAGATCCTGGAGCACGGAATCGTGCCGCCGGTGCCCAACTTCAAGGAGGTCGATCCTGAGCTCGGCGCGCTGAACCTGAGCCGCGGTGGGCGCTATCCGGTGAACTATGCCCTGCACCTGGCAGCCGGCTTCGGGTCACAAATCGCCTTGACCCTAACCCGGCGCATCCCGGGTGGACTGGAGCGGATCGACGACCGGCCGCGCTACGAGCGCTGGCTGGAGTACGCCAGCGGCTACGACCTGGCCGAGACCGAGGTGGTCAAGCGCGTGCTGCGCATAAGGGCCCAGGGTGCGCCGGTGCGCACGGCGGCCGGCAGCGAGTGGCAGCACGGCCAGGGCCCGGTGATGCGCGCGACTGCGCCCGGCGAGACACCGGCCGCGGCCTATCGCCCCGCGCCTCTGGCCGCCGTGGCGGCAGCAGTTGCAGGGGCGACGCCGGCCACGCAGGCGATGCCCGAAACCCAGGCTGCCGTCCGGCCGGCGATCGAGCCGGAGGTGGTGCCGATTCAGCCTGCGGTTCACGAGTTGGATCTGTCGCCGCGATCGGGCAAGACCGACAATCCCGGCCGGTCCAACGGGTCAGACCACACCAACGGCTCAGGGCCGACCAATGGGCGCGACCGGTCCACGCCGGTCGCCGCCGCGCCTGCACCCACCGTAGCCATGCCGGTTGTCGATCCGGTGCGTGAGCAGGTGCTCGCCATCGTGGCCCAAAAGACCGGCTACCCGACAGACATGCTCGACCTCGACCTGGACCTCGAGGCCGACCTGGGGGTCGACACCGTCAAACAGGCCGAAACTTTCGCCGCCGTGCGCGAGGCCTTCGCCATCCCCTTCCAGGAAAGCCTCAGCCTGCGCGATTACCCGACCCTCAATCATGTCATGGGCTTCGTCCACCGGCTGCGCCCCGACCTCGCAGCACAGATCGATACTCCCCGGCCAGACGGCACGGCCAGCGACCTCGATCGGCACAACGGCTCTGGCCGGCCAGACGCGGCCGGTTCCCTGGCCGCCGCGCCTGCACCCACCGTAGCTATGCCGGTTGTCGATCCGGTGCGTGAGCAGGTGCTCGCCATCGTGGCCCAAAAGACCGGCTACCCGACAGACATGCTCGACCTCGACCTGGACCTCGAGGCCGACCTGGGGGTCGACACCGTCAAACAGGCCGAAACTTTCGCCGCCGTGCGCGAGGCCTTCGCCATCCCCTTCCAGGAAAGCCTCAGCCTGCGCGATTACCCGACCCTCAATCACGTCATCGGCTTCGTCCACCGGCTGCGCCCCGACCTCGCAGCACAGATCGATACTCCCCGGCCAGACGGCACGGCCGATCATGCCGATCGGTCGGACGGGCCGGGCTCGGAAATGCCCTTGGGCGCGGTGGCCGCGCTTGATTCGCCCGGCCATGCGGCCTCCCTCGCGGCAGCAGATAGCATGGCGCGCCGCGTGCCGCTGCCTTCGCTCCGACCGCCGCTGAAGCTGTGCAAGTCCAGCGGGATAACGCTGAACAGCAGCAGCCGAGTGGTGGTAGCTGCCGACCGCGGCGGGACCGGAGAAGCGCTGGCCGGGCGGCTGCGTGAGCAGGGCGCGTGCGTCCTGATGCTCGACCCGGCGGGCCAGACGGCCGCGCTCGAAGCCCAACTCAACGCCTGGCTGGCCGAGGCCTCAATCCAGGGCATCTACTGGCTGCCGGCCCTGGACGCCGAACCGGCTCTGGAGGAAATGGACCTGCCCGCCTGGCGGGAATTGCTGCGACAACGGGTCAAAAACCTCTACTCCAGCCTGCGGATCCTGTATGACTCGGTCGCCGGTCCGGGCACGTTCCTGGTAGCAGGCACGGCCCTGGGCGGGCTGCACGGCTACGGGGTCGAAGGGGCGACGACGCCGTCCGGCGGCGGGGTGAGCGGCTTCTGCAAGGCGTACAACGTCGAGCAGGGCCTGCGCCCCGGCGGCAAGGGCCTGCTGGTCAAGGTCGTCGACTTCGAGGCCGTGCATCCCTTCGCCGCCGCCGGCCAGGACGCGATCGCGCGCGCCGGGCATCTGATCGACGAGACGCTGCTTGACCCGGGGATCGTCGAGGTGGGCTACCATGCCGCGCTGCGCTACACCGTGACCCTGGTGGAACGCTCGGCGGCCGAAAGCGCACACGGGGCGCCCGCCGGCGAATTGAACTCGGACACGGTCTTCCTGGTGACTGGGGCGGCCGGCGGGATCACCAGTGCGATCGTGGCCGATCTGGCCGCCGCCAGCCGTGGCATCTTCTACCTACTCGACCTGGCGCCGGCCCCGGCACGCGGTGATGCGGAGATCGCCCTGCTGCGGACGGACAAGGAAGCACTCAAGCGCCGGTTGATCGAAGAGGCGCGCGGGCGGGGCAAGCGGCCCACACCGGCGCAGATAGAGCGCACGCTGCAGGGGATCGAACGACGCGAGGCTGCGCTGCGGGCGATCGAGGCAGTCGAGGCCGCCGGTGGCCGGGCGCACTACCTGAGCCTGGATCTGCGGGACGGCGCCGCGGTGTCCGCCGTGGTGGATCAGGTGCGCCGGGAGTACGGGCGCATAGACGTGCTGGTGCATGCGGCCGGGCTGCTGATGGATCGCACGCTGCCAAACAAGGAGCCGGACCAGTTCGAACTGGTGTTCGACGTCAAAGTGGACGGCTTCTTTAACCTGCTGCGTGCGGCCAGCGGCCTGCCCATCGGCGCGACCATCGCTTTCAGCTCCGTCGCGGGCCGCTTCGGCAACAACGGCCAGACCGACTACAGCGCCGCCAACGATCTGCTCTGCAAGCTGAGCGCCAACCTGCGCCTCTGGCGCCCGGCCACCCGGGCGACCGCAATCGACTGGACTGCCTGGGCGGGCATCGGGATGGCCGCGCGCGGCTCTGTGCCGCAGATCATGGAGTCGTTGGGGGTCGACATGCTGCCACCCGAGGCAGGAATCCCAGTCGTGCGCCGGGAACTGCTGGCCGGCGGGCAAGGCGAAATTCTGGTGGCCGGCCGGCTGGGCGCCTGGCTGGAAGAGAAAGACGCGACCGGCGGGTTGGATGGGGCGCGCGCGGCCGCCTACCTGGCCGAGAGCCGTCCCAGCCTGCCGATGATCGGCGCGATCGTCGGCGCCGGGCAGTACAGTGATCTGCAGGTCGAGACCGAGCTGGACCCAAGACTGCAGCCCTTCCTGCACGATCATGCTCCCGACGCCGGCACTCCCTGGCTGCCCGGCGTGATGGCAACGGAAGCGCTGGCAGAGGTCGCCAGCCTGCTGGCGCCCGGCTACAGCGTTGCCGCGGTCGAGAACGTCCAGATGCTAGGCGCGCTCAAGTTCTTCCACATGGAACCGCGCACGCTCTACATCAGCGCCCGCGTGACCACTAACGGGCCGGCCGACCCGGCCATCGGCGGCCGCGAGCTGATCGCGCATGCCGTGCTGCGCTCTATGTCCATTCCAGCGAAGGACGGTCTGCCGCCCCAGGTTAAGGAGCACTTCGTGGCCGACGTGCGCCTGCGGCCGACCGCGCTCCCCGAGCGACGCGTCCAGTTCGCGCCGCCTGCCGAGCAGGTGCTGCCCATCGCCGGGCCGGACATCTACAAGGTCTTCTTCCACGGCCCGGCCTACCGGGTGGTGGAGCGGGCAGGTGTCGAGCCCAACACAGCCCTGGGCCTGGTCAGCCAGGCCCTTCCGGCGGACATCATGTCGGCAGAGACCGGTTGTCCTGACGGCAATGCCACGCTGATGGCGCCGCGCCTCCTCGAGTCGTGCTTCCAAGTGGCGGCGCTGTGGAGCGTGCGCAACAAACAGGCCATGGCATTCCCACTCGGGATCGAGACGGTGACCGTCCACCGGCAGCACGGCCAGGCCGACGGGCAGCGGCTGTACGCGCTGGTCAATACCGGCGACGACGGCCAAAGCTTCGACGGTCAGGTGGTGGACGAGGAGGGCCGGCTGTACGTGGACCTGAGGGGCTACCGCACGGTGACCCGGCCAGGGGTGACATTGGGCTGAGGTTGCCCCGAGAATGCTCCAGTGGCTGCTGCGTTCGACGGCCGATCACCCCGCCCTGGGGCGGGGTGAAGCGCCGCCGGGTCTGCTCCATCCGGATGAAGAGGCCCGGCTGAGCGCGCTGCGCGTGCCCAAGCGCCGGCAAGATTGGCTGTTGGGCCGCTGGACCGCCAAACAGCTGCTTCAAGCCTGGCTAGAGGCGACGACCGGCGGGCGGCTCCCGCTGGACCGGCTGGAGGTGTTGGCCGGCCCGGACGGGGCCCCGTATGCGGCGCTGGCGGGAGGGCAGCGCCTGGCCGCCAGCCTGTCGATCAGCCATTCCGGCCGGTGGAGCCTCGCTGCGATCTGCGACGACCTGGGGCGAGACGTGGGGGCTGACATCGAGCGCATCGAGCCGCGCACACAAGGGTTTGCCGAGACTTTCTTCGCGCCGGCCGAGCTGGCGGCCTTCGAGGTGGCCGGCCCGGACCGGCGCGACGTTCTGGTCACGGCGACCTGGTGTGCCAAGGAAGCGGTGCTGAAGGCTCTGCGAATGGGGCTGCGCGCCGACACCCGGCAGCTTACCTGCCGCATGGCCGAAGCCGGCCCGCCCCCGCGGCGGTGGTCGAGCCTGTCCGTGCAATTGGCGCCCGGGCTCCGACCGGCCATCGCGCGGACGACCTTTACCGGCTGGTGGGCGATCAACGAAGGCTATGCCTTGGCGCTGGTCCTGGCCGGGCCGGACCTGCCGGCGGACCTGACGCCGCCGGCAGCCTTCGGGCCGCCGGACCTGCCCACATCGCGCCCGCCGCAGCCCGCCGACGATCCGCCCTGATCACTCCTGCTGAGAGGCTTCTTTCTGAGGCGCCTCAATGTGGCCGAGCACTCCGTCCGGCGATCCCGGTGCGATCACCCGATCGGTCACCAGGGTCACGTCGCCCCCGGCCTCGAGGCGGATCTGCCGGCGGCCATTGCCGATAATCGCTTCCCAGCAACCGCCCAGGTCGTCCACGATCACCTTCGCATCGTCCAGCTGGCGCACGTAAAAGCGCAGGTCGCGTCCGGCAGAAAACTTTACGTCATCGCCGGCGAGGTTGGCGCACTCCAGATTTAGCGATCCCCCGGCAGAAACGTGGACCAGGGTCTGGACATCGCTCAAGCGGACGTCCCGCCCACTGTAGACCGTCACACTGCCGCGCACGGCGCGCACATCGGCGCTCCCCCCGCTGTATACGACGACCGAGCTGCCATATGGCACTCGCACCACCGCCTCGGCACCGGACTCCACCTGGATGGCTGCCTCCGTCTGGTCGTCCAGGTCGTTCTTCTTGCGCTTGAGCAAATCCCTTCGGACGTCGAACAGCACGCGATCGCCTATCTTGGCGCGCGCGCGGATGTGGCCTGTCGCCGACTGGTCGACCCGTTCGAGTTTCAAACCCCACCTGCCCGCGGCGCGGGCACGGACGTGCTCGTCTTCCCAGCCCTCGAGCTGCACGTCTGTGCCCGCACGCACGATCACCGTGGGGCTCGTCCCTGCCTGGATTGATCGTTGAGTCATGTTACACGCTCCCCTTCTGATTCTAGCACAAGCCGCTGACTCCAGAGTGTGGTCCGCTATTTTTCGAGCCAGATCTCGAAGCCGATGCCCGACACCAGAATCCGCGAGCGTGGAATTCCCGCCTCAGCCAGGAATCCGCGAATCTGCTGGTCGGTGTAGGCCCTCTTGAGCAACATCGTCGAGAAGCTCAAGCGAGTTAGCAGGCCATTGATCGGGTTAAGCCGCATCTTGGCGACCTCGCGGCGGATCTCCGTGGGCGAGGCGTCGTGGCGCAGGTCGATCACCAACGCCTTTCCCTGCGGTCGGAGCACCCGATGCATCTCACTCAACGCCCGGCCCGGGCGGCTGAAGTTCTTGAATGCTGCCGTGCAGACCACGAAATCGAAAGTGGCGTCCTCAAACGGGAGGTCCGCCGCGTCCCCCTGCCGAAAGTCGATCTCCACCCCCGCGTCTTGGGCGTTGGCGCGCTCGATCTCGACAAAAGTGCGGCTGATGTCCACTCCGGCCACGTGGTACTTGCCGAGCTTGGCGATCTCGATCGAAAGGAAACCGGGACCAGGAGCCACCTCGAGCACGTGGCCCCCGGCCGGGACATTTTCAGCCACTCGCCTCGCCAAGTCGTCAAAGCCCCGCCCCTGACGTGTGTTCCTGGCATACCAGCGGGCGATCAAGCCCTCCATGGCTGCCCCCTTGTAGGCCTTCGCCGGTGGCCTCTGAACGCTGTTCTTCTGCATCTTCAATCTCTCCCTCGTTCTGCCGCTGACCGAGCGGCCATCAACTGACTGGCATGCCAGGAGGATAGCAGCACCTTGGGTGAGTTGGAATCGCCCAGCCTGGGTGATTCAGTGGGTGATTCGTAGGGTGATCGGTCGGCGTGCTTGGGCCGAGGCAGGCGGGAGCCTTGGCCTGCCCTAAAGGAGCTTCAGTTCGCGGGCGGTTGCGCCGGCTTGGGCCCGATTGCTTACGTTGAGCTTGCGGTAGATGCTCCGCAGCTGAGTCTTGATCGTGTTGGTAGACACGATCAGCTCGCGGGCGATCTCGGGGTTGGACAGGCCGGCGGCGAGCAGGCGGAGCACGCGCCGTTCTTGGGGACTCAACGGTTCAAAAGGCAGCGCGGCTTCCGCAGGGGTGTTCGCCTGATCGGCCGAGAAGGCCGACAGCAGCTGGTAGGCGTAAGCCCGCAGCCGCAGGGCAAGCCCTGTGAGCTGGGAGGCGGACTCGGTCAGCAGCAAGCGCATCGGCTCGCCTTCATCCAGAAACAGGCGTTGGAAGCCCTTCGGCCGAGCGATGATCAAGGCGCGGATGAGAGCTCTGGCGGCGCTGGCCGGGTCCGAGCCGGCCGCGTAGGCCAGTGCCCTGAGAGCCAGCGCCTCCAGCTCGCCGGCAGTGCGGCCATGCCGCTCGGCATCAGTCTGCCATCGATCGAGCAATTGGAGCGCGGCGGGAACCTCTCTATCCCTGATCAGCATCCGCGCGGCAAGCAGGTCCTGCTGCTCGAGCAGAGTGGCCGGCCGATCCGAGGCGCTCGGCACGGACGCGACATACCAATGATGGACTGCTTCGACGTCGCCGGCCGCCAGCGCGAGACGCGCCTGCCAGGCGAGCACCTCCTGTATGTACCAGGGGTGGCGCGTATGAGCCAGCAGGGCGCGCAGTTCTTCCTGCGCCTGGGCCTTCTGGCCGCGCGCTTGCAGCACGCGTGCGCGCATCAGCTCCGCCTGCACGGCAACCTGCTCATTTGAGCGGCTCGAGCCCAAGTCGAGGGCGCGGCCGGCTTCGCGGTCGGCAACATCAAGCTCATTGCGCTCGTAGGCGATCCTGCTCCGGCCGAGGGCGGCGGCGGCCTGATCGTCCAGCATATCTTCGCTGCCGGTTGCCTGCGCTCGAACCTGTCCATAGAGTTCAAGGGCCTGGTCGAATTCGCCCTGGCGCACATAGATGTCGGCTAACAAGCCCGTGGCGGCAAGCTTCCCCTGGAGGTTTTGAACCGCGCCGGAGAGGGCGCGCGCCTCGATCAGCACGTTCTGGGCCGTTTCTATGCTGCCCGCCAGCGATTCCTCGATCCCGGCGATGATCAAATCGCTGCTGCGCCAGGACGCCTCGTGTTCAGGGAGCCGCGGCAGCGATTCGCGCATAAGCGCGAAGGAGCGCTCGAAGTCACCCTGCCACAGGGCGACGAGCGCGCGCAGCGCCAGCACCTGGCCGAGGCCCGCGTCGCTCCCCTCGCGTCGCCAGCCCTCTTCGGCGAGATGCAGAGGCGTTTCGAGCAGCGCCGCAGTCGCCGGGGCATAGCGGTCCGAAGTGAACAGTAAAGCCACCGCAAACTCGAAGCAGAGGTTTGGGTGCCCTTCGAGCACCGTCAACGGGATCTGCTCGAGCCAGTGTCGCAGGGTATATAGTTCGTGCCGGCTCCGCAGGTCGAGCGAGCGCCCTACCAAATCGGCCGCGCGCGCCGGCTGCCTTGCCGCCAGGGCGGCCTCGACGGCCTCGTCGAACAGGCCTTGCCCCTCGAACCAGGCGCTTGCCCGAGCATATAGCGCCTGGACGCCCTCTTCGCCGAAGCGTTCGCGCGCCAACTCTCGCATCGCCTCGGCGAATAAGGCATGATAGCGGTACCAGGCCTGACCACCGTCATCTCCGAGGGGCAGCAAGAAGAGATTCGCCCGTTCGAGCTGCGCGAGCAGGCGGGCGCCATCGCAGCGACCGGTGACGGCATTGCACAGCGAAGCAGTCAGCCGGGTCAGGATGCCGGTCTGAAGCAGGAATTCCTGCAGCGGCTCAGTCTGCCCGGCCAGAACCTCGCCCGCCAGGTATTCGATCACGTGACGATGCCCGCCCGAGAAAGACGCCAGGAATTCGTCGACGCTCGCCGGATCAGGTCGTCGCTGCATTGCGAGGGCAACCAGACGGAGCCCGGCGGCCCAACCCTCCGTGCGCGCGTCGAGATGCGCGACAGTCTCGGGCTTGGGCGATACCTGGAGCACCTGCTCGAGAAAGGCCTGCGTTTCTGCGCGCGTAAACTGCAGGTCGGTCGCGTCTAGCTCGCCGACCAAGTCCTGCGCACGCAAGCGCGCCAGGCCGAGCGGCGGCTCCGTGCGCGTCAGCAGGACCAGGTGGAGTGCGCCGGGGAGATGATCGAGAAGAAACGCCATGCCGGCGTGGATCTGGGCAGACGTGATGACATGGTAATCTTCGAGCACGAGAACACACGTTGCCGGCAGCGCGGCAAGCTCGTTGATGAAGGATGTGACGAGGACTTCGTCGGAGAGTGCCTGGGAAGTGCGCAGGGCCGATAGGGCCGGCTTCCCGAGGGCAGGGTCGAATGCCCGGCACGCCGTGATGACGTAGGTCCAGAACCGTACCGGGTCGTTGTCGGCTGGGTCCAGGGCCAGCCAGGCCGTGGGCTCGCGTCGCGTTGCCAACCACTGGACGACGAGCGTCGTCTTGCCAAAGCCGGTCGGGGCTGAGAGCAAGCTGAGCTTGCTCAGCATGCTCTGATCGAGCCGCGCGAGCAGCGCCGGACGAGACACCAGGCCGGCCGCGATGCGCGTCGGCATGAACTTGGTGGACAGCAGCTGATTCGCCCTCCGCCGGCGTCTTGGGTGGATCTCAGTCATCGTGCTCTGCCGCGCATCCTAGCGCGGCGGCTGCTCAGGCGGCCTTCCATAGGTCCTCGTATTCGGGGTGCTTCCGCAGATAGGCGGCCGCGTAAGAGCAGAGGGGCACGACTGACAGGCCCTGCGCACGCGCGTATACCAAGGCGGCCCGTGTCAGACCCGCCGCAATGCCGCGGCCCTCCCAAGCGAGCGGGACTCCCGTGTGGGTGATGACCAGCGCGCGGGCGCGCTGGTAGTAGTTGAGCACTGCCCGTTCATCACCCAGCGCTACGTAAAACAGGTGCGCCCTCTGATCGTGTTCGACCGACCACTCCTCGGCCATGCTGCCTCCATATCGGTCGGGACTGGCAAAACCTGACTATAAAGGCATCATAACTCCGAAACAGAAAGTGGACCGCATACCGCTAGCTCACCGACTGCCCATCACAAAACGCCAATATTGACAGCGCCTATCCCCGCGAGTAGAATCTGCTCCAGGCTCGTACGATTATAGCACTGCATGCCAGATCGAATGTGGCCAACGAGAAAGGATGCGAGTGGGCCTACTGCTAACTCAACCATATCTCTGCGGCCGTTGCCCTCCTTTTGTCAGCCGGTCCGCGTTCCAACTGATTCGGTCCAAACCTGCTAATGACGCCAAAGGAGGTGTTTATGCGTAGGGTCACCCTGCTCGGTACCGGATTCATCAGCGATTTCTATGCCAAGTCGATGCTCGGCCAGCGCAGCCGTGATGTGATCCTGAACGTCGGCGGCCATACGGCAGCCGGAGCGCAGGCCTTTGCCGCCAGGTGGGATATCCCCCGCTGGTCCACGGACCTGACCGAGGCGATCAACGACCCCGAGACCGACACGGTGGTGATTGGCCTGCCCAACTACCTGCACAAGGACGCGGTCCTTGCGGCGGCGCAGGCCGGTAAAGCCGTGCTCTGCACCAAGCCGCTCGCGACCAGCGGTGCCGAAGCGCGCGCGATGCTCGAGGCGGTCGAACGGGCCGGCGTCTTCCACGGCTATCTGGAAGACCTGGTTTACACGCCCAAGACCCTCAAGGCGGTTCAGGCCGTCAAGAACGGTGCACTGGGCAAGGTGCTCTGGACGCGGTCGCGAGAGACTCATCCGGGTCCCCACAGCGACTGGTTCTGGAACAAAAAACTTTCGGGCGGTGGGGCCATCGTCGACATGGGCTGCCACTGCATCGAGATCAACCGCCACTTCATCGGCAAGGATGTCCGGCCGGTTGAGGCGATGTGCTGGGCCGCCACCCAGGTGCACCCGATCGAAGCGGAAGACAGCGCGGTCGGGCTGGTGCGCTACGAGAACGGCGCCATCGGCCAGTTCGAGGTGAGCTGGACCTTCCGCGGCGGAATGGATCTGCGCGACGAGGTGGCCGGCACCCAGGGCACCATCTGGCTCAACCACTGGCTGCGCACCGGGTTCGAGATTTTCACCGCCGTCGGCCAGGCAGGCTATGTGGCCGAGAAGGCCGAAACCGAAACAGGCTGGCTGTTCCCGGTCGGCGATGAGCCGGGTTCGCTGGGCTACACGCCGATGTTCGCCGAGATGTTCGATGCGGCCGACAGCGGCGCCGAGCCCCTGGAAACGTTCTACGATGGCTACGTGGTCAATTCGATCATCGACGCCTGCTACCGCTCCGCCCAGTCGAAGAAATGGGAACCCGTGGAGCTGGACGATTGGCGAGGCGGGACGGGAGTCGCCGCAGGCGGCGACCGTGTCGAGTACGATGCTCAGCACTGGCTGATGAAGCGCGAAGTCATGCCCGACGGCAAGACGAAGCTGATCTTGCAGGACAAGCGGACCGGCCAGTTTGTTCAGAAGGTGAGTGCATAAAGAGGTGACCGGGCAACCCGTTCCTCTTTCCCTCCGTCGCCGCGCTGGCCGTCGTCGGGACGCTTCTCTCTAGTGGCAAGGGCAGTTGTTGGGGCACAATCATGGCCATCATTCGCACCGTCTGCGGCGACATCGACCCAGCATCCCTCGGAGCCTGCTACGGCCACGAGCACGTGCTGTGCGCACCCCCCGAAGCGGACCGCGATCTCACGCTCAACTCCGAGACGGCTGCCATCCAGGAGCTAAGTTGGTTCCGCATGGCCGGCGGTCGGGCCCTGGTAGAGATGACGCCGGCCGACTACGGGCGGGACGCACTCGGGCTGCGCCGGGTGTCGGAGGCGACAGGCGTTCACATTGTCGCGGTGACCGGGCACCACAAGGCTAAGTACTCGGCGGCCTGGGTGCGTGAGCGGTCGGTCGAGGAGTTGGCCGAGCGCTTTACGCGCGACATCGCCGACGGACTGGACGGGACGACCGTGCGCGCGGGGGCAATCAAGGCGGGGTCGAGCTTGAACTCGATCACGGCGGATGAGGAGAAGGTCTTCCGTGCTGCGGCGCGCGCTCAGCGAGCGACGGGGGCGGCCATCACCACGCACACGGAGGCAGGCACGATGGGCCTGGAACAGGTGGCCGTGCTGCGGGAGGCGGGCGTCGCCCCAGAGCGCATCCTCATCGGCCACCTCGACCGCCGGCTGGATTGGGACTATCACCTGGCGCTGGCCCGCACAGGCGTCTACCTGGGCTACGACCAGATCAGCAAGGAGAAGTACGCGCCGGACTCTCGGCGGGCTGACTTCATCCTGCGGCTGGCAGCCGAGGGGCACGCCGGCCAGATCCTGTTGGGGGGCGACCTGGCGCGCAAGTCCTACTGGCCGGCCTATGGAACCGGCGGCGGACCGGGGCTGACCTACATCCTGTGGCGTTTCGTGCCCTGGCTGCGCTCGGAGGGACTGGCGGAAGAGGCGCTGCAGGCGATCCTGGTAGAGAACCCGCGGCGCCTGCTGCGCTTCGAGCCGTGAGGCAGGTGCCAGCCCGGCAGGCGTGCCCGCCTGCGGAACGTGGCCAGCCCTGCCGCTCGACCGGCTCGGCCTGGGCATGAGGGTGGCCCAAAGCTGACCGGCGGCCGCGGGTAGCGAAACATAGCGCAACAAAACGAAACGTTTTTTGGGTGGGTCAGGCGAGAGAGTCCGGCGGCAAGGACGCCGTAGGGCTGACGGGCAGCAGCGATCGGACGCAGGAGTGTTGGCTCGAGGAGGGGGGTTCGGTTCATACCCTCCTGAACTAACAGCCCTAACGGCCCTAACGGCCCTGACGGCACAGGAGGCGATTGACAGGGGCCGAGGAGAGATTCTTCGCTGGCAATGTTGGTTGGCAGTGTTCCTTGAAGGCGCCGCTCAGAATGACAGGGGCGGCACGGAAAGAGCGCATCTCCCCGACCAAAGTCGATCCCCCCAGGCCATCTCCGCTCATAACCCCGGGCTGCTCTGCATGAGTCCGCCATCGACGAAGACGGTCGTTGCGGCCATGTAGCTGGCACCTTTCCCGGCCAGGAAGACGACCGCGGCCGCGATCTCGCCCGGCCGGGCCAGCCGTCCGAGCGGAATCACGGCATCGAGCGCCTTCAGCTTGACGGGGTCGTCCAGCGTGGGGGCGTTGATGGGCGTGGCGACCGCACCCGGCCCAACCCCGACAACCAGGATGCCCTGCGCCGCCAGCTCGACACCGGCGGTGCGGGTGAGCATGCGCATCCCGCCCTTCGAGAGGCAGTAAGCCGTGTTGCCCGGCATAGGCCAGTCCTCGTGCACCGAGCTGATGTTGATGATGCGCCCGCCGCCGCCCTGCTTCAACATCTGACGGGCTGCGAGCTGCGTGCCGAAGAAGGCGCTCTTCAGGTTGACGGCCAGCACGCGGTCGTACTGCGCCTCGCTGGTCTCCAACACCGAGGTGCGCGTCTCGATGCCGGCGTTGTTAACCATTATGTCAAGCCTGCCGAACTTCTTGACTGCGGCGTCGATCAGCGTCTCCAGTTGGTCCAGCCGGCTGACGTCGGCGTCGACCCCGATGGCCTGGTCCCCCAAGGCCATCACCTCCTTCTCGAGCTCCTCGGTCGCCTCGGGATGCACGACGTAATCGATAACGATATTGGCGCCCGCTTGGGCCAGCGCCAGCACGATCGCCCGGCCGATGCCGCTGTTGCCCCCGGTGACAATCGCCACCTTGCCCTTGAGTGACATACGCGTTAGTCATCCTCCGTAGTGCCGCCGGCTGTAGGATAATCGCAGAGCAGCGAGGCAACCAGGGCGGTCCAGCCCGTCTGATGGCTGGCACCCAACCCGGCGCCGGTGTCGCCGTTGAAGTATTCGTGGAAAGGAATATAGTCACGCCAGTGCGGGTCGGTCTGGAAGAAGTCGTTGTCGCCGAAGACCGCCCGCCGACCAGCGCGTGCCGGATCGCGCAGGAAAATGCCGGTCAGCCTGCGCACCAATCCTTCAGCCACCTCATGCAGTGTGACCTGGCGACCGGAACCGGTAGGCATCTCCACCAGGAGCGAATCGCCATAGTAGCGACCGAATTCCTCGAGTGCCCGGACGATCAGGTAATTGACCGGGAACCAGATTGGCCCGCGCCAGTTGGAATTGCCGCCGAACAGGCGGTTGTCGGATTCGGCCGGCAGGTAGTGGATGTCGAAGCGCTGCCCGCCGGCCTCGAAGACGTAGGGATGCTCGAGATGATAGCGGGAGACGCCCCGGATTCCATAATCCGACAGGAACTCGGCGCAGTCGAGCATGCGTCGCATGATCGCCCGCAGTTGATCGGCGTCTACCACGGCCATCAACCAGCGCCCTTCCTCGCCTGGCGCATCGAAGCGGGCCACGTGCTCGGTCAGGTTGGGGCGGTGTTCAAGAAACCATTGGGCGCGCGCCCGGAAGACCGGCAGCCGGTCGAGCTGGCTAGGGTGGATGGTCAGGACGGCGAACAGGGGCACAAGCCCGACCATGGAATGGATGCGGAGCCACATGTTCTCGCCAGAATCCAGGTGGATAAGGTCATAGAAGAACTGGTCGTCGTCGTCCCACAGGTCGATCCCGTCGCCGCCGCCCATGTTCGACATGGCGCGCGCGATGTACAGGTAATGCTCGAAGTACTTGGTCGCCATGTTCTCGTAGACGCGATCGCAGGCCGCCAGCTCGACCGCGATGCCAAGCATATTGGCGCAGAACTTGGCCATCCAGCTCGTCCCATCGCTCTGATGCAGCGTCCCGCCGTTGGGTAGCGGTTTGTCGCGGTCGATGACGCCGATATTGTCCATGCCCAGGAAGCCGCCGCCGAAGATGTCCCGCCCCTCCGGATCCTTCCGGTTGAGCCACCAGCCGAACTGGAGCATCAGGCTGTGGAAAGCCTCTTCGAGGAAAGCGAGGTCGCCCTCACCCATCAGCTCGCGCTCCGTGCGATAGACGCGCAAGGCAGCCCAGGCAAGCACGGGAGGGTTCACGTCGTCGAAACTCCACTCGTAGGCCGGCACCTGACCGTTGGCATGCTGATACCATTCGTAGCCCATCATCAACAACTGCGCCTTGGCAAAATCCGGATCGATGCGTGCCAGCGCCGCGCAGTGGAAAGCCAGATCCCACGAGGCATACCAGGGGTACTCCCAGGTGTCCGGCATCAGGATCACGTCGGCGTTGTTGAGATGCTTCCAGGTCCAGTTGCGCCCGTGCCAGCGCTGTTCCGGTGGAGGCGGCGCGCCGGGGTCGCCCTCCAACCAGCGCTGCACGTCGTAGTGGTAGAACTGCTTCGACCAGAGCAGCCCGGCGAAGGCTTGCCGCTGGACCAGTCGCTCGTCGTCGCTCAGCCGACGTGGCTGGACCGCGGCGTAGAACTCGTCGGCCTCGGCCCTACGCCGGGCGAAGGTCGCATCGCAATCGGCAAAGGGCTCGCTCTGCTCGACGTCGGTCATGCGCACCAGGAGCGTCAGGGCGCCTCCCGGCGGCACGAGTGCTTGCGCGTGCGCCGCGGCCTTGCTGCCCGCCTGGCCATTGACACACTCGCGCCGCCCGTTCACGACCGCCTCGTGGATGCCGTCCTTAACATACGGAGATGGGTTGGACCCGCCCCAGAGACGTTTGGCGTTGGTCTCGTTTTCGGTGAAGAGCAGCTCGAGCGGGACGGGCCCGGCGCCGCTGGCCTGGACGTACCACCAGCGCACGCCCAGCAGGTCGTCCTCAGTGCGGGATGCCGTCAGGAGCGGGCCTGGCTCGACAGCCTGGATGGCCGGTCGCGACTGTCCGGGCCGCCAGGTCCAACGGTCGCGGTACCAAAAATGGGGCAGCACGTGTAGCGGCGCCGGGTCGGGGCCGCGGTTGTGGGCCGTGACGCGGCAGAAGAGGTCTTCGGGGCCGGCCTTCGCATATTCAATGAAAACGTCAAAGTAGCGGCCGCTGCGGAAGGCGTCGCCGACGGTCTGCACGTCGAATAGTTCGTATTCTGCTTCGTCCTGAGTGCGCTGCCCGTTGACCCGCACCAGCTCCTCGTAAGGGTAGGCTACCTGCGGGTACTTGTACAGCATCTTCATATACGAGTGGGTCGGCGTCCCATCGAGAAAGAAATAGTATTCCTTGACGTCCTCGCCGTGGTTGCCCTGCGCGTTCGTCAAGCCAAAGAGACGCTCTTTCAGGATCGGGTCGTGTTCGTTCCAGAGGGCAAGCGCCAGGCACAGGTGCTGTTTATCGTCGCAGAAACCGCCCAGGCCGTCCTCGTTCCAGCGGTAGGCGCGGCTGCGCGCCTGGTCGTGCGGAAAGTAGTTCCAGGCGTCCCCGTCGGCGCTGTAGTCCTCGCGCACGGTAGCCCAGGCCCGCTCGCTCAGGTACGGGCCCCAGCGCCTCCAGCCGATCCTCGGCGGCTGGCCGTCCCGGCGGCAATCGGCCAGGCGCGTTCCCTCGGCAGTGACCGGGCTCATGGACTAACCTCTACCGCGTGTCCCGCTCACGTGCATCCAGCTCGGCCAGACGGTGCCGCTCTTGGTCCAGGCCGGTTGTGCCGGCCAGCTCACCCATGATCAGGTCTATCCGGGCGCGTTGCCCTGCCTCAGGGTCCCGCCTGTCGGGCTGGCGCCCACGCTGCTCCAGGTCGTCCAGGTACCACTTGCGTGAGTCGAGCAGCGCCTTCAGTTCGCGGTGAAGCCTGTCCTGCCATTGTTCGGGGAGCGAGCGCCGTGCGCGCGCCACGCTTTCCCGGATGGCGGCCAACCGGGCACGCTGCGTCTCATCCATGGCAGCCTCCGAACTGCCGAGGAACGCGACATCCTCCAGCAGCGCGCCCAGCGTCATGACGACCGGCTCGAGGCCTGAGGGCGTGTCGACCAGCATTTGACGGTAGAGATCGTTGCCCAGCAGATAGTCATTCAGCGCATCGGCCATCGCCTGGCTCACGGCCAAGCGGTTGGGGATCCCCTCCCCGCGCATCGCAGCAGACATGAGCTCCTCCGTTCTGAGGCGCATTGTACACAAGCGAGGGGTGACTTCTATGGGCGGCCGCACAATTCCCGGCAGTTCATGGACGACCGATGCGCTGCTCGAGAAGTGCGGCCGGCGGGCGACGGCCACGATCGGAATTACCGGGGGCGGCGAGCGCCGGCGACCGGCTGCCTGCCTGCGTGAGCGAGAACGGCTGGGCTGACGCGCCGGGAGAGCGGATGATAGATAACCTCTTGGGCATGCCGCCCGGGTGTATAAGGGGCTCGTAGTAGCCAGCGATCCAAGAGAGGCGCGCGTGACTCAGACGCTATCGATCAGCCGGCTCGCGAATCTTGGCGCGGAGGTCATCTTCTCCGCCTTTGAGACCTACCGCGAGCGCTTTGGCGCGATCACCTGCCGCGGCCAATCCCGCTTCGAGGAGCGGGATTGGTTGGCCATGCGCGGCGACGCAGCCGAGCGCCTGGACCTCTACCGCGAGGTGGTCGACGCTACGCTGGCCGAACTACACACTCTTTCGGTGCCGCGCATCGGTCATAAGCTGCTCTGGGCCAGCATGAAAGCGGTCTATTCTGGCCTGATCGCCCGCTGCCACCAGTGGGAACTTGCCGAGACCTTCTTCAACTCGATCACGCGCCGCATCTTTGCGACCGTCGGCGTGGACTCCGAGATCGAGTTCGTGGACAGCGACTTCGAGGGGCCGCCTACGCCAACCGGGCCCCCGATCGTGCGCGTCTACGGAACGCCCGGATCGCTGCCAGGCCTCGTGACCGCCATCCTGGACGATGCGCCCTTCCAGACGCCCTATCAGGACGTGGCCCGCGACGCCCGGCTGGCAGCCAGCCGGATCGCCCGGCACTTGCGGGGCGACGGGGCGACGGCCGCGGGATCGGCGTCCGCGACGGCCGCGGGATCGGCGGCCGTGACGGCCGCGGCTGAGGCAGAAGGGGCCGAGATCATCACTTCGGTGTTCTATCGGGGTAACGCCGCCTACCTGGTTGGCCGGCTTTTCTACGCCGACCGCGTGCTGCCCCTCGTCCTGTCGCTGCGCCATCCGCAGGGTGGGATCGTCCTGGACGCCGTGCTGCTCAACGAAAATGAGGTCAGCATCCTGTTTGGCTTCGCCCACTCCTACTTCCATGTCGATATCGACCGGCCCTACGACCTGGTGCAGTACCTCAAGCTGATCCTGCCGCGTAAGCGCACCGCTGAGCTGTACATCGCCATCGGGTTCAACAAACAGGGCAAGACTGAGCTGTACCGCGATCTGCTGCACCATCTGGCGCACACCGCCGATCGCTTCGACTTCGCGCCGGGCGAACATGGGCTGGTGATGGCCGTCTTCACCATGCCCAGTTACGACGTGGTATTCAAGGTCATCAAGGACCATTTCCAGCGCCCGAAGGCCACAACGCGCCGGGCGGTCATGGCCAAGTATCAACTGATCTATCGCCACGATCGGGCGGGCCGGCTGGTGGACGCGCAGGAATTCGAGCACCTGCGCTTCCCGCGTGCCCTTTTCACAGCGGACCTGCTGGAGCACCTCTGTCGCGCCGCCGGTCACAGCGTGATGTTGGAGGACGATTTTGTGCACATCAGGCATTGCTACGTCGAGCGGCGCGTAAGCCCACTCAACCTGTACTTGCGCCAGGCCGGCGGGCAGAGCGCAGAAGCCGCGGCAGTGGATTATGGCCGCTGCATCAAGGACCTGATGGCAGTCAACATATTTCCCGGCGACCTGCTGCTGAAGAACTTCGGCGTGACGAGCAACGGGCGGGTCGTGTTCTACGACTATGACGAGGTCTTGACGCTGACTGACTGTAACTTTCGTGACCTGCCAGCCAGGCGCTCTGACGACGAAGAACTGGCCGATCAGCCCTGGCATTCGGTGGCAGAGAACGACGTGTTCCCGGCGGAGTTCGCCCATTTTCTCGGATTGCAGGGCCGGCTGCGCACGGTCTTCCTGCGCGAACATGCCGATTTGTTCGAGGCCGGCACCTGGCGCCGGGTCCAGGAGCAGCAGCGCGCGGGCACGATGCTCTTCATCACACCGTACGAAGAGACCCGGCGGCTGCGCCCGGGTACGCCGAGCGCCTGACGCGCTCCGGCTTCGGACGCCAGCGCCCTGGCCCGAGAGCGAGGTAGTCAGTCCACCCAGCCGAGGACTAACATGAGCGAGATCTCGGCGCGAAAGACGAGGTCCCGGCCCTCTGCCTCGGCGGCAGCAATGTCGGCCTGGATACGGGCCAGGCCGGCGGCGTAGGCGTTTGCGCTGAGCAAGACGAGCTGCGAGGTGCTGTCTTTGGCGAGGAACGGGTCCTCCAGCACCTCTCGGCCATGGAATTCCTGGTGCACTTCCTCGGCGACGCGCCAATCGGCGCGATCGAAGCCGGCCCGGATCAGCCAATCGAGGATCGTGCCGGTCGACCTGTAGCGTGCCAGGTCAGTCTGGCGCAGGCCTGCAAAGTAGTCGAACAAGTACCAGCGGTCGCGCCCACTGTGCGGGTCCGAGCCGATGGTCGCGAAGGCGCCACCCGGTCGCAGGGTGCGGCGAGCCTCGGCGACAAAGTCCTGTGGCTCGTCGAAGTGATGGAGGGCGTTGACGCAGATCAGCAGGTCGAAGCTGGCATCGGCGAAGGGCAAGTGGCGGGCGCGGCCGCGGCTCAGCAGCGCGCTCCCAGCCCGCGCGCGGGCCTGCGCCAGCATCCCGGCCGAAAGGTCGAGGCCGCACACCTGGGGCACGCTCGACGCCAGCTCGGCCAGCCAGCGGCCCGTGCCACAGCCGGCTTCCAGCATGCGCCGGGGGCCGGCCTCTCTGCACAGGGCCGACAGGGCCTCGGCGATGCCGGCCATCGGGTTGGCCCGGTAGCGCCGGTGGTAACTGCCGGCGATCTGGTCGTAGTCGACGCTGCGAGTGCTCACGCCTTCACCTCTTGGCTTGTCCTGGCCCCTGGCCTTGCCTCGAGGGAGCAGAGCTGGCCGAAGGACCTTTTGGCCGGCTACGGTCCTGCTCGCGGCCGGCGAGGCAGTCATCTTACACGGCCGGCCAGGCTCCGGCAAGCAAGCGCCTGCCGTCGAGAGGCTGTTGTGACAGCCGCAGCATTCGCCAACCGGCCAGATGCCATACTGACCATCCGGCCAGGTATCGGTCCCCACCATTGGCCGATGCAGCCGGCGGGCCATGGGTGTAAAACCGAGTATGTTGAGGAATGCCAGGGCAGTCGGGCGCGACTTCAGAAGCCAAGACCAATGCCCGTCAAGAGATGAGGAGCGCGGAGATGGCAAGGCAACGAAACATGCGCTGGATGGGGCTGGTGGCCTGCTTCGTGAGCACGCTGGTGGTGATGGGTCTGCTCGGGCTGGTCTTCTCGGCCGCCATTGCGGCGGCCGGCGGGCACTGAGGCCGGCGCCCGGAGTGGAGCCGGGAGGTGCTGACGCGCCGCTGGGCGCGAGAGACTTCAGCAATAGTGGAGACAGATGATATGGTCGTGCCATAAATGGTACTGGCATGATCGTAGGCATGGATTTCGGCACCACCAATTCCGGCATGGCGGCTTACGATGGGCAGCGCCTGCAATTGCTGCCCATCGACACCGCCAATGCCAACCCGCGCGTGGCACGCACCGCCTTGTACCTCACCAATGACCAGAGCCTCACGATCGGCCGGGCGGCCATCGACACCTACTTTGCGCACAACCTCGGACGCCCGGTGCGCCTGGAACGCGCCTGGGTAGGCGAGATCCCCGTCGCCTGGGCCGACCAGTTCCGCTGGGTCCGCGACGTCTTTATCTGGGTGGACGCGCTGGCGCCCGGCCGCCTGTTCCTCTCGATCAAGACGGGGCTGCGCGAACTGGACTACGTCGGGACCGTGGTCGGCCGCTATTTCTATCCCCTCGAAGACCTGATCGCCCTCTACCTGCATGCCGTCAAGCTGCGGGCTGAGCGGCTGCTCGAACGGGAACTGCGCGAGATCGTGCTGGGCCGGCCGGTGCATTTCGCAGCGGACCCCGAGCAGGACGCAATGGCCGAAGGGCGGCTGGTCAACGCGGCCCTGCGGGCAGGCTACGAACGGGTTTACCTCGAGTTCGAGCCGGTGGCCGCCGCCTACCACTACCAGCGCACCCTGGAACGGGCGCAGAACGTGCTGGTGTTCGACTTCGGCGGCGGCACCCTTGACTTCACCGTGATGCGCCTCGGCCGCGGCCACGCCCGCCAGGTGCTCGCAGTGGGCGGGATCCCGGTGGCAGGCGATGCCTTCGACCAGAAGCTGGTGCGCGCCAAACTGCCCCGCCACTTCGGGCAGGGGGGCGTGTACGGGCCGCACGGGCGTGAGCAGCCGGTACCCGAGTGGATCTACGAGGCCTTTGGCAATTGGCAAACGATCATCACCCTGCAGACGCCCGAGCACATGGCCATGTTGCGCGAGATCGCGCGCACGGCGCGCGAGCCGCGCAAGCTGGAAGCCCTGATCAGCATGGTGTCGAGCCACTACGGCTTAAAGATGTTCGACACGGTGGAACTGACTAAGCGCATGCTCTCGCGACGCGACGACGCCCTGATCCGCCTGGGTGGGCCGCGCTTTGACATCACGCAGCCGGTGACGCGTGGCGAGTTCGAGAATCTGCTCCACGAGGACGTGCTCAGGGTCGACCACTCGCTGGAGGAGGTGCTGCGAGCGTCCGGGCTGACGCCGGGGCAGATCGACGTCGTCATCCGCACAGGCGGCTCTTCGCAGATCCCCGTTTTCCAGCGGCTGCTGGACGGCAAGTTTGGGCCGGACAAGGTGCGCAGTATCGACATCTTCAGCAGCGTAGCCTCAGGGCTGGGCATTATCGCGCACGGCATCGAGACCGGCGAGGTGGCGCTGCGCAGCTTCAGCCGCCGCCAACTGCCACCGGCCGAGGGCCCGGCAGCCGCAGGCCTGGGCGCAAGGGTGCCGAGGGTCGACCTCGAGCTGGTGCTGAAGCGGCTGGCAGCCGAGCAAGCGGCGCCTGGCCGGAAACTGGGAAACACGGAGCACGCCGGGACGCGGGGGATTGAGGCGGGCGCGGGAGCGGCATCATCGCCGGAGCTGAGCCTGGCGATCCAGACACGCGATGGGCGGGTGAGCGTGGCCGAGGTGGCGAGGAGCGCCCTGGCCGCCCGGCGCGAGATCCTTCTGCCGGACGGCCGCGCAAGGGACGGAAAGGCTGCCGACGCCAGAGACGTGGCGGAGGCGACCGGCGGCACGCCCCGCCGGGTGCTGGCCATGGACCGGGACGACCACGTGCTGGTCGTCACCAGCCGTTTCCGCTTTCTGCTGGTCAGTTGGCGCCAGTTGCAGAGCTATGGCGAGCAAGGGGTGAGCCTGGCAGCGGTCGAGCACCTGGCGCCCGAGGAAAGGCTGGCGGCCCTGGCCCACTGGGAAAGCCTGCGCGAGTTCAGTCGCCTGCTGCTGCTCTCGAGCAAGGGCTTCGCCCGTTGGTATCGGCTCGAACCGTTGCGCGCGGCCATCGAGGGCCCCAATCCGTTTCAACTCGACCACCCGCTGCCGGGCGTGCCGGTGGACATCCTGGGCGCCGGCGATGCGGATGAGCTGGTGGTGTTCGACCAGGCGGGCCATGCCTTGCGCACGCCTGTCGGCGCGCTGTCGGTGCAGGGCAGCCGGGTGCTCAACGTGACAGGCCGCGAGCGCCTGCGCCTGGGCCTGGCAGCAGGCCCTGATGACGAGGTCCTGTTGCTGTGCGGCGACGGCAGCGGCAAGCGCATCCCCAGCGGCCTGATCCCCGTCCCCCAGAGGCCGAACAGCCGCGCTCGCAGCTGGCTGGCGCGCCGGGAGGTCGCCGATGCCTGCATTCTGCGGATCGGGGATGCGCCTGCCAATGCCGGCTTCGAGCCGGCTGCCCTTGTCCGGGCGCAGGCGGCGAAGGCGTCCGCCGGCCTGTGGGTGGCAACCTCCCGCCGATTAGCGCCGCTGGAGGTGTCGCAAGTCGCGACCGAAAACCTGCCATCGCAGAGAACCCAACGCCTGCTGAAGCTGGCGGACGGCGAAGAGGCCGGCGCACTCGTGGCATTGTAACGGAGAGAACAAATTCCTCATCGTAAGGATGATTGACTTAGCTGCGGTTTGTGGACGATCCACACGACTCCGACCAGAGTTTGCCCCCCAGGAGGCAACACGTGAACTACCGTCGGATGGGAAAACGCGGGCTCAAATTGAGCGAATTGTCACTCGGCGCATGGGTGACCTACGGCGGCCAGGTGGGTCAGGAGGTCGCGGAAAAGTGTATGGTCGCGGCCTACGAAGCCGGAGTCAACTTCTTCGATAACGCCAAAGGCTACGCTAACGGCAACGCCGAGTGTGGCGGATGAGCTCGGCTGCTCGATGGCCCAATTGGGCCTGGCGTGGTGCCTCAAGAACCCAAACGTGAGCACGGTGATCACCGGCGCCAGCCGGCCAGAGCAGGTGACGGAGAACATGAAAGCGCAGGAAGTGGCGCCCAAGTTGACCGATGAAGTAATGGCGCACATCGACCAGATACTGGAGAACAAGCCGGAATGAGCGGCCGGCGACGGACTGCGGCCTCCGGCGTAGGATGATGGTTATGCACATCTACGAGCTGCCGCCGGGCCGGCTGGCGCGCGTTGAGCACCTGTTCGCCAGCGCCTGGTTCGACCGGGCAATGATCGATGCGAGCCTGGAGGGCCGGCAGCCGGTCAGGGTGTTCGCGAACGACCGGGAGCGGCCTGGGGCGGCTCTGCTCTGCCATCCTTATGACTTCTACCTGGCCGGGAGCGTGGACCCGGCCTTGCGCCAGTTCATCGCCGACGCGCCGGCCGAAGCCGGCGTGTTCGCGCAGGTGTATGGCTACTGCCCGATCGGAATCGACTGGGAACGAACGCTGCTGGCCGATTCAGGCGGGCGCCTGGTCGTGATCGGACGCCGGAACTTCGAGTACCGGCGCGCACTGCCCCCCGCACCCGGTCGCTTGGTGCAGCACGCCGAACTGCGACCGATCGACAGGGAGCTGGCTTCCCGGATTGACAGGCGCTTCATGCGCGCCATCAGCCGCAACTGGGGCGATCCGGCGGCCTTCCTGCGGGGCGGGTTCGGTTTCTGCGTCACGGTTCGGGACACCCTCGCCGCCATCGGGCTGCCGGCCGCGGTGAGCGAGCGCTACGCCGACCTGGACGTCGAAACGGCGCCCGCCTTTCGCCGCCAGGGCCTGGCGTACGCGGTCTGTGCGCGCTTCGTCGGGGAATGCCTCGCCCGAGGGCTCACCGCCTGCTGGGATACCGACGCACCAAATCTGGCGTCGGCAGCGCTGGCGGAGAAGCTCGGTTTCAGCGAAGGAAGCCCGTTCCATGAGTTGGGCATGGCCGAGCGCAGGCCGCTGCCTCTCTCAAACGGACGCTGGACGGAGCTGCGGTCCGGCGATGGCGGCGAGACGTTCAGAGAATGGGTGACCCAGGGCCCGGCGGCCTGAGGCGTGGGAGGACTGATGGACAAGACGCAGTTTCTGAGCGCCGTGCGTGCCGACTGGGCGCGCTGGCAGGCGGTGCTGGACGAAGTCGGAGAGGCGCGCATGACCCAGCCGGGGGCGGCGGGCGAGTGGTCGGTCAAAGACATCGTGGCGCATCTGACCTGGTTCGAGCGCGAGATGGTCGGCGTGATCCGCCAACGCTGGCTGGCCGGTTCTGACCTCTGGAACGTGGGCCAGGACGAGCGCAACGCCGTGATTTTCGAGCAGAACCGGGAGCGCGCGCTCGACGACGTATTGGGCGAGGCCGAGCGGGTGCACCAGGAACTGGTGGATGGGCTGGAAGAGCTACCCGAGGAGCACTACGGCAACCCGGCCCGTTTCCGCGACATGCCCGCCGATTGGTTGCCCTGGCAGGTGTTCGCCGGCAATACTTACGAGCACTACCAGCACCACGCGGCGGACGTGCGGGCGTGGCTGGACGGGCAGGCTACGGGGTAGGAAAAGCGGCGCTTGCCGGGAACCGCTCCCGGTCCCGGCCGCGGCCCCTAGCGCAGAGTCAGATTGACGCTCGGGAGGAACTCAGGCGGGCGGCGGTGCCGGGTGGCCTGCTCGAAGGCGTAGGCGAACTTGAGCAGGGCCGGCTCGCTGTAGGCGCTTGCGAAGAAAGAGAGGCCCACCGGCAAACCCCAGATGTATCCTGCGGGCACGGTAATGCTGGGGTAACCGGCGACGGCCGGTGGCGTGGTGTTGCCGCCGATCACGTGATCGCCGTTGACGAAGTCGATCAGCCAGGCAGGACTGCCAGACGGGGCGACGATCGCGTCCAGGTGGTGTTGGGCGAGAGTCTTGTCGATACCCTCGGACCGGGCGAGACGCCGCCCGGTCTCGAGCGCGTGCAGATACTCTCCATCCGTCAGGGGGCCTTTCTCCGCCGACTCCAGCATGTGTTCCTGGCCGAAGTATGGCATCACTGCGGCGGCCCGCTCCTCGTTGAACCGGATCACGCCGGCCATGGAGTGTGCTGCGACGCCTGGCCCGCGCCCGGCCAGGTAGGCGTTCAGGTCGGCCTTGAATTCGTACAGCAAGACCTGGAGCTCGCACTCATCCAGCTCCTTGGGTACGGCCACTTCGGCCGGATCGACGATCTCCGCCCCCAGCTCGCGCAGCACAGAAATGGCGTCTTCCAGCAAGCGGTCGACGCGTGGGCTGAAGCCGGCCAGGTTGCGCGCGATGCCCAGGCGGGCGCCGCGCAGGCCGTCGCGTTCCAAAAAGCGTGTGTAGTCGGGCTGCGCCTGGGCGGCGGCCTCGGCAGTCGACGGGTCACGCGGGTCTGGTTGGCGGGCCACGAGCGCTCCCAGCAGGATCGCGACGTCGGCGACGGTGCGGGCCATGGGACCGGCGGTATCCTGACTATGGGCGATGGGCACGATGCCCGCCCGGCTGATCAGGCCGAGAGTCGGCTTCAACCCGACGATGCCGTTGGTGGACGCCGGGCAGATGATCGAGCCGTCCGTTTCGGTGCCCACGGCCGCAGCGCAGAGGCCGGAGGCGACGGCGACCGCCGAGCCGGAGCTCGAGCCGCATGGGCTCCGGTCGAGCGCGTAGGGGTTGAGCGTCTGGCCGCCCCGGCTGCTCCAACCGCTGACCGAGTGGCTGGAGCGGAAGTTAGCCCACTCGCTCAGGTTGGTCTTGCCCAGGATGACCGCGCCCGCGGCGCGCAAGCCGCTCACCAGGGTCGCGTCCTGCGGGGCAGGGGCGCCGGCCAGGGCCAGCGAGCCGGCCGTGGTGAGCATGCGATCGCCGGTATCGATGTTGTCCTTGATCAGGATTGGGATGCCGTGCAGCGGGCCGCGCGCGCCGCGCGTGCGTCGTTCCTCGTCCAGCGCCGCGGCGCTGGCCAGCGCATCCGGGTTGACCTCGATCACCGAGCGCAGGTGCGGTCCGGCCTGATCGAGCTCGGCAATGCGCTGCAGGTAGCCTTTGGTCAAGTCCCGCGCTGTCAGCTCATCCCGCGCCATCATCTGCTGAAGATCGTCGATCGTCATCTCAGGCATCTTGTCTCTCCCTGGGAGATCGCCGGAGGCCGGTCGCCGGCGCCGTCAGTTTAGCGCGCTTGCCAGGTTCGTGCAAGCGACCTGGCGCGCGCCGGGTGGCCGGCAGTTCCGATCGACCGGTGTTTCTGGCAACCCACGATCTGTGATATCCTGCCCGCAACCCCATAACGCTGCTCGATCGAGCGTCGGCGGGTGACACGAGTCGGTCATGAGCAACCGCAGGAGGAACACTTGACGATGGACAGACAGGAACTGGCGGACGAGTATTTCCGGCAGGGTTTTAGCTGCTCGCAATCGGTGTTGGCCGCTTGTGCCGGGCGCTTCGGGCTGGACGAGCAGACGGCGCTGCGGGTGGCAGCCGCGTTCGGCGGTGGGCTGGCCCGCAGTGGGGAAACTTGCGGCGCGGTCTCGGGCGCGTTGATGGTGATCGGGCTGAAGTATGGCCCGGTTACGCCAGGAGACAAGCCTGCCAGGGACGAGACCTACCGCGCCGGCCAACGACTAATGGCCGCCTTCGCCGCCGAGCGCGGCTCGACGACCTGCCGCGTTCTGCTGGGCTACGATCTCAGCGATGCAGTTCAGCGACAGGCGGCGCACGACGCGGGCGCGACCCGGGCGGTCTGCCCTGCGCTCGTGCGCGCGGCTGTTCGGCTGCTGGAGTCGGATGGGGTGCTGGACTGAGCGGTCGTCGTGCCGGCAGTGGGCACCGCCGATAGGTCTGGTCTCACAGCGACGCGGCGCGCAGCAAGCCACACGGGGCCGATCAATCGCGCCACGCCACCAGCCGCTCGGTTCTGGGAGCCGGTTTCAGCGGGAAGCGGGCCTCGGAAATCGGCGTGCCGACTATCTCTATCGGCCCTGGTTCGCGCTGCCTGCGCAGCATTCTGAACCGGAATTTGTCGCCCCGATGGTAGTCCTTCGAATGAGAGGGCCAGTCGCGGAGGTGTTTGCCTGCCGGGAGTCCGTCTCCCCGGCCGAGCCATCTACCTCTGCTCGCCTGGAAGGTCGGCGCCGGTCACCGATCGCGTGCGGGGAGCGTCGCAAGGTACCCGCGCACGCGCTCGAGCCTGGCGCCGAAGGTCCCTTCGAGGAGAGCCAGGCCCGGCGAGGGGTGGACCGGGTCGAGAGCGCGCTTCACGCCGTTGCAGCGCGAGCAGGCCGGCACGCAGTTGGCGGCCGTCGTGCCACCGCCGGCCGATAGCGGGATGAAATGGTCGAGATCGGTGAACGGGCGCACCTGGCAATAGGCACAGAAACGGCGGAAGTGATCCAGCGTGGCCAACCAGTCGGCGAGGCTGAGGTCGGCGGGCAGACCCTGGGCACGGGCGCGGGCGGCGTGATTACGAACGCGCGCTAGCTCGCGCTGCCGCTCGGGGCTGGAGCAGACCGTGCACAGGCCGTCCACGTCGCCCGGCATGCCGGTGGAGTAGACAGCACGGCACAGGAGGCAGTGCCGGGTATGGGCGCGCCGGATCTCCTCCACGCAGGCAGCGCAGTAGCGCGCCCAGCGGTAGCCCGGAATCTCGTCGATGGCCCGCAGTTGCTTGCGCGCGAGCACCGTCCCACAGCGAAAGCACTCGGCCGGCTCGTCCGCATAGGCGCCTTCCCTGCCGCGCAGGGCCGCGCGCCAGCGGGCGCGTTCCTCGGCAGCACGGGCGGATGGGCTGCCGGGTGGACAGGCGGAGGAGTGTCCCTTCACCAGCGCATCATATGCTTTCCCGCTGACCTGTCAAGCCGGCAGCGTTCATGCGAGGAGTCATGGCTTCTGCCTGTGTTATAATCGCGCTTGCCACTCTGCTCTAAGGGAGACGCATGAGCCAAACTAGCTTCGCAGAAGCCGCCATTCGCCCACTCCGCATCGGGCGGCACCTGTGGGTTGGGCCGGGCGGACGCGAGCCACCCGACGAACCGGGCCTCGTCCCGATCTGGCTGGAGGCGGGACCGGCCTTCGGCACAGGCGCGCACCCAACCACTCAGCTATGCCTCCGCGCCCTGGAGCGGCATCTGAAACCGGGTATCGCGCTGCTCGATCTTGGTGCCGGCAGTGGGATCCTCTCGATCGCCGCCGCAAAGCTGGGCGCCGGCAGAGTCTTGGCACTCGACACTGATCCTGAAGCCGTACGCGTGGCGCGAGGCAATGTACATCACAACCAAGTGGACGACCAGGTCAGCGTCGATCTGGGCACGATGTCCGATGCCCTGGCCCGGGGATGGGGACGGGGGCAAGCATCGCGGGTGGTAACAAACATTCTGGCAAACGTGATCGTCCAATTCTTCGAGCAAGGCCTCGCAAGCGTGCTGAGCCCGGGCGGCTGGTTGATCCTGTCGGGGATCCTGCGTGGCCAAACACCGGCGATTCACGCTTGTCTGGTTGCCTCGGGATTGGAGTTGCTGGCCCAGGAACAGCAAGAGGAGTGGGTATGCGTCATCGCGCGTCGACCCCAGGCTGAGAGTTAGGGGAGCTTCGCAGACGGATCCAGACCAGCGACTTGGAGAGCGTAGCGAGCGGCGATCCCGGTCCTGGAGCTCTCGGGCGGAACAGGTGCCGGCTGAATGTTGACCGCAAGGCCCGCCGGCTTTGCCCGCCGGCGCAGCTGGTGCTACAATCGTCGATGGATGTCCGCCGCTCTGCACCCGCCGCAATCGTTCCCGATGGAGGCCTGAATGACACTTCTTGCAGCCGTCCTCGGCGCGGGCGCGAGCGCGAGCGCGCCCGCCTCGCCCGGCTTGCTTGCCGAACGTAGCTTGACCGGCATTCCTTCGCTCTGGATTGTCGTAGGTATCCTGGTCCTGGTCGTCGCGGTCAGGATCATTCCGCTCCTGCGCCAGACAGACGGGGGCAGGGCCGCCGCCCAGCCGGCCGGCTCGTACGGCCCGGCCGGCGCCGCGGTTTGCTCCCGCTGCGGGCTGCCTTTCTCCCGCAGCCTGCTCGGCGTTAACCTCGTGACCGGCAAGCTGGCGCGCTGCCCGCACTGCGGCAGATGGCAGGTGGCAGGCATCGCCGGCCGCCAGGCGTTGGCGGCGGCCGAGGCCAGGCTGAATGCCCAGACTGGGGCAGGACGAGCCAGGGCACCGGAAACCGAACTAGGCCCGGAGGAGCGCCTGCGCCGGCAGATCGAGGACTCCAAGTACGAACGCCCCCAGTGAGGAAGCCCAGCCAGGGAGCCCAACCAGGGGCGCAGAACGCGCGCTTTGTATCACTGGACACTGCACCGTGTTCCCCAACACATTATGCTCCATTCGGACCGTTCTGGCGCGCCGGCTCCGGCCGGGCGTCGCCTCGCTAGCAAGGAGCATTTTTTCGGTATGGCAATCACGAGGATCTGGCCAGGTCGTCCTTCCCCGCTGGGCGCGACCTGGGACGGCGCGGGAGTAAACTTCGCGCTCTTTTCGGCTGCGGCCGAACGCGTCGAACTTTGCCTTTTCGACGGGTCCGATGGCGCGGACGAGGAACGCATTTCGGTGACCGAATGCACGGACCAGGTGTGGCACTGCTACCTGCCCGCGATACGTCCCGGGCAGTTGTACGGCTACCGGGTGTACGGGCCCTACCTGCCAGAAGAAGGCTGCCGCTTCAATCCCCATAAACTGCTGATGGACCCCTATGCTAAGGCGCTATCGGGCCACCTGCGCTGGGATGACGCGCTGTTCGGCTACACGATCGGTCACCCCGGCGCCGACCTCTCTTTTGACGAACGGGATAGTGCGCCGTTCATGCCCAAAGGCATGGTGGTCGACCCGGCTTTCAGTTGGGGCGGCGATGAGCCTCCCGCCACACCCTGGCACAAGACGATCATCTACGAGCTGCACGTCAAGGGCTTTAGCGCGCGCCACCCGGACGTTCCTGAGCATCTGCGCGGCACTTATGCTGGCCTGGCACAGCCGGCAGTCATCGACTATCTCCTCAAGTTGGGCATCACCGCCGTCGAGCTGATGCCGGTCCAGCAATTTGTGATCGACAAGTACTTGCTGGACAAAGGCCTGACCAATTATTGGGGCTACAACTCGATCGGCTTCTTTGCGCCGGAGGTCCGTTACAGCAGCAGCGGGAATCTTGGCCAGCAGGTCACCGAGTTCAAGACGCTGGTCAAGACGCTGCACCGCGAGGGGATCGAGGTGATCCTGGACGTTGTCTACAACCATACCGGAGAGGGCAATGAGCTAGGGCCGACCCTCTCATTTCGCGGTATCGACAATCAGGCCTATTACCGCTTGGTGAACGACGACCCGCGCTATTACTTCGATTACACCGGGACCGGCAACACCCTCAACGCGCGCAGCCCGCGCACGCTGCAGTTGATCATGGACAGCCTGCGGTACTGGGTGCAGGAGATGCACGTCGACGGCTTCCGCTTCGACCTGGCCTCGGCGCTGGCGCGCGGGCTGAACGAGGTGGACCGGCTGGGTGCCTTCTTCGACATTATCCACCAGGATCCGATCCTCTCACAGGTAAAGCTGATCGCCGAGCCATGGGATGTGGGGGAAGGCGGGTATCAGGTGGGGAATTTCCCGGTGCTGTGGGCCGAGTGGAACGGCGAGTATCGCGACCAGATGCGCGGCTTCTGGAAAGCCGATCCGGGGCTAAAAGGCGCCGTGGCCTACCGCCTGACCGGCAGCAGCGATCTTTACGAGCAAGGCGGGCGCCACCCCTACGCGAGCATCAACTTCATCGCCGCACACGACGGCTTCACGCTGGCCGACCTGGTCAGCTACAACGAAAAACACAACGAAGCCAACGGGGAAGACAATCGCGACGGGCACAACAACAACCTGAGCTGGAACTGCGGCGTAGAGGGCCCGACCGACGATCCAAACATCCTCGATCTGCGTTACCGGCAGATGCGCAACTTTATCGCTACCCTGATGCTCTCCCAGGGAGTGCCAATGCTGCAAGCGGGAGATGAGATCGCGCGCACCCAGTACGGCAATAACAACGCCTATTGCCAGGACAATGGCATCTCCTGGATCGACTGGGAGATCGACGGACGTTGCGAGAACCTGCTCGAGTTCACCCGCTACATGATCGAGCTGTTCCACAAACACCCGGCCCTGCACCGGCGCAAGTTTTTCCAGGGTAAGCCGATCCGCGGCTCAGAGGTCAAGGACCTGACCTGGTTCCGGCCGGACGGGCAGGAAATGCAGGAGCAGGACTGGCAGAATCACACGAACGCTCTCGGACTGCGGCTCGCCGGCGACGCCCTCGACGAGGTCGACGATCGGGGACACCACCTTACCGATGATACGCTGCTGGTGTTGCTGAACGCGGACTGGCGCGCAGTTCACTTCATGCTGCCTGCCCAGGCAGAAGACACGCATTGGGAGCTGCTCGTGGACACGCGTGAACCGGTCCCCGGCGGGAGGCATCACACGCTGCGCGGCGGCCACAAGCACAAGCTGGAACCGCGCTCACTGCTCCTGTTCCGGCTAGCACGCTAGGCAGCGCCGGCCAGCCGGCTCCTGCATCAGATCAGCGCACGAGTTGCTCGGCGTAGGCGAACAAGGCGGGAGAGCCGCCGGTATGCCAGAAGAGGATGGTCTCGTCTTTGCCGAACTCGCCCTTGCGGATCAGATCGAGCAGGCCGGCCATGGCGCGCCCCGTATAAACTGGGTCGAGCAAGATCCCCTCGTAACGCGCCATCATCTCGATCGCTTCCCGCTCCGGCTGACCCATGACCGCGTATCCTCCACCGAGATAGCCGTCGTAAACCGTCGCCTCGCCGGGCGAAAAGGACGGATCCAACCCCAGACGGCCAAGCGCGGCGCCGGCAATGGCCGCCACAGCAGCGCTCAGCTCGACACGGTCGCTGTCAATCGCGATCGCAGCCAGTTGGCCGCGGAAACCGATAGCCTTAGCGCCCGCGCACAGCCCAGCCTGCGTGCCGGCCGAGCTGCTGGCGAAGACCACGCGATCGACCCGGATCTCGCGCTCCCGCAACTGGCCGTCAAGCTCCTCGATGGCCGCCACGAATCCAAGCGCCCCGACCTCGTTCGAGGCGCCGACCGGGATCAGGTAGGGCCGCCGGCCGTCAGCCGCTTCCTTCTCGAAGACGGCTGCGCCCACTTCCTCACGCGTTTGCTCGCCGGCGAACACAACCTCGGCGCCGAGCAAGTGATCGAGGAGCAGGTTGCCGTTCCAGGCCGCGGGCGGATTCCCGCGCAGCACCAAGACGCAGCGCAGGCCACAACGCGCCGCGGCGGCCGCCGTCTGGCGACAGTGGTTGGACTGAACGGCGCCCAGCGTGACCAGCGTATCCGCCCCCTGCCGCAGCGCGTCGGCGACGCTGAATTCGAGCTTGCGTGCCTTGTTACCACCGGTGGCCAGGCCGGTCTGATCGTCACGCTTGATGAGCAGCCGCGGCCCGCCAAGGGCCGCGGTCAGTCGAGGCAGTTCCTCCAACGGAGTCGGCAGGTAGGCCAGCCTCACCCTTGGCAAATGATCAGTGAGCATGAGACACGTCTTCTCGGCTGCTGAATGGTTGTCGGACTGCCCTGACCCTGGAAAGGTGTCAGACAGGCGCATCAGACAACGTGCTGGAGAGCTACCTGCGTATATCATGACAACTGGCGCTTGTCAACAGTGCCCGGGCGCTCGAACAAATCCTGCCCTGAGAGACCGCCGCCCGAACCGCCAGGTGCCTTGGACCCCGTCATTAGTAGCTGAAATCAGCCTGGTGCAACAGCGCCCGCCGCTGCGGCCAGGCCGTTATGGTGAGACTGCGCGGCGAGTATTGGCTGCGCAAGCATACAGCATGGTATTCCTCACGCGCCGTGCCGAGACTGAGATTGACCACGGGCAGCGCGTTGTCCAGAGTGCAGTCCAGAGTTGCGGGTCTGCGGCATCAGGAGGCGCCGGTTGGTGGCGTCGGCCGCCCGGATGGTCGGTGCTGTTACAGCATGGAGGGACTGCTGACGGTAACAGTAGCAAAACGGAGACCAGACACGGTCCCCAGACCCTGCAGGGCAACACTTCCAGGAGGCGTGTAATGGCTAGCCAACTCGAGCGGAACAAGGCAACCGTCACTGCTTTCTACGACCTGGCCTTCAACCATGGGCGGCCGGCCGAGGCGGTCGAGAAGTACACCGGCGACACATATATCCAGCACAATCCGACGGTGGCTGACGGCAAGCAAGCCTTCATCGAATACTTCGACCGCTTGGCGAAGGAGTATCCGGGAAAACGCGTGGAATTCAGGCGTGTGATCGCCGAGGGGAATTATGTAGTATGTCACTGCTATCAGGAGTGGCCGGGGGAGGAAATCTGGGCCAGTATCGACATTTTCCGGCTGGACGACGACGGCAGGATCGTCGAACACTGGGACGTGCTGCAGGCCGTGCCGAAAGAATCGGCGAATGACAACACGATGTTCTAGCCTGCTCTAGCCCAGCGCGCGGCGTGGCCCAACCATCAGCCCCGGCTGGCAGGTGCGGCAGAAGTTGGTCGCCCGGCGCTCGCGCCTGACTTCGCTGATCGGGCTGCCACAGCGCGGGCAGGGCCGGCCAGGCTTGCCGTGGACGGCCAGAAAATCACGCACTTCGACGTCGATGTTCTCGCCCACCCGGGCGCGCAGCGTGTCGATCGCCTCGCCCAGCACTGAGCGCATGGCGGCGTAGAGTGCGGCCCCCTCGTCTGCGCTCAGGTCCGCTCGCCGCCGAAAGGGGTAGATGCGAGCCGCCCAGAGGACCTCGTCGGCATAGGCGTTGCCGATGCCGGCCACGAAGGCCTGGTTGGTCAGGATGCCCTTGATCTCGCCGTGGTGACGGCGCAGTCGCGCCCGAAAGACTTCCAGCGTCAGGCCGGGATCGGTCGCCTCCGGACCTTGCCCGGCGAAAGCCGGCACCTGCTCCAGGTCACTGGTTATGTAAATCTTACCCATGTCTTCCGCATCATGGTAGCGCAGCTCGCGGCCGTCATCCAGCGTCAGGACCAGCGCATCGCGGGTGCGGTCGCGCTTGAGCGGCGCGGCGAAGCGCAGCCGGCCGGCGAGCATCGGGTTGATTACCAGGGCGACGTCGCCGTCAAGCCCAAGGATCAGGAACTTGCCCCGGCGGGCAACTGAAACGAAGCGTCGCCCTACCAGGGCCGCACCGGGATCGCCGCCCAGAAAGTTGCGCACGATGAGTGGGCGGCGCACCTGCGCCGCAAGCACGGTTGCTCCGGGCAGGCGTGGGGCCAGATACTCGCGGATCACTTCCAGGTCGGGCAGCTCGGGCATGGTCACCTCGTGGCCACATATGCCCCGCTATTATAGCATGACGGCGCGCCGGCGCGCTTTCAGGTCCCTGCTTGAGTCTAGTCCCGCGCGGGGGCCTGACTCAGCGGGACCGGCCCGCTTTGCTTCCGCGCCAAGATGCAGGTATCATCGGCGGCGGTGAGGCGTTCCGCCTGTCCCCGGATGTCCCCTAGCCAAAGGAGGCGCGCCCTTGCGATGTCTGTCCCTCGTCTCGCGGCTCTGCATGGGGCTGCTCGTGTTCCTGACGCTGGCCCTGCGGGCGAGCGCCAAAGGCGCGCCCTATCGGATCGGTTTGGGGAAAGAACGACCTGACCGGCACGCCGATCCCATCCATCTCGGGCCACCTGATGGTGCTGGTAGGCTTCGACAGCTTTGAGAACCCGATCGTCAATGACCCAGCCGCGGCCTCAGACGAAGGTCCGCAGGCCATACCAGCGGACGGAGTTCGAGACGCTGTGGCTGCTAGCGTCGGGCGGGACGGCGTACTTGATCTATCCGGAGGGGGCTGCGGCCCCCGGCTTCCAGATGATCCCATCGTGGACGGAAAGGGAAAGGTGCCATCGTGAAGCGCGTGCACCTCTTCATCACTCTGGCTGCGGCGCCGGTGCTCCTGGCAGCACTGCTGTTGACGACCGGCCTGGCCCGAGCCGGCGGCATCGGTGGCCAGGAGACGAAACTGGATCAGGGCGGCGCGGCTTACGATCTCAACGCCGACGCCGACGGCAACCTGTGGCTGAGCGACCTTGGCGGCAACCAGATCTGGCAGATCGAGCCCGCCAGCGGCGCGTACACGATCTATCACGGCATCGAGGCCGCCAGCGATGCAGGGCTCGATGCCGTCGGCAGGTTGTGGTGGGCCAATGGCCGTATGGACGGCGGGGTGGGGCGCATCTCCTCCGGGTCAGTCACAACCTGGGCGATTGAAGGAGCAGATTTCCTATGGGGCCTCGACGTCGACGATGCCGGCACAGTCTGGGTAAGCAATGCCGCCGGCGTCGCCGGCACCGTATACAGCCTGAAGGTCGGGGCGGGAGACGAGGCCGAGCTATGCGGCTATGCGCTGCCCGATCAGGGGGCAAGCGATTACGTCCTCGTGCGTGCCGGCAAGGTCTGGCTGGGCGACAACATCAACTCGCGCATCCTGAGGCTCGACCCCGATCCGGCTGTCAGGGCCTTCACCATATGGGAGATGCCGAACGGGCAGTTGCCGGACAGGCCGTCCCCGCAGGGCATGCTGTGGGATGGGGCGGGGTACCTGTGGTGGGCCGACGACGGCCTGGGCACACTGAACCGTCTGGAGCCGGGAGCGAACCGCCTGACCAGCTACTTACTGCCATATGAGGCCTCGCCAGAGATGATCGCGCTAGACGAAGGGCTGATCGGGTATACGGAAAGCCAAAGCGACACTGTCGGGGTCCTGGATCCGGCGCGCGCCCAGGCAGCCGTGTCGACGTTGAGCGTGAGCACCGTGGCGGCAACGCCAAGCTGCCAGACGGTGAGCGGGCATGACGGTGGGCCGGCCAGCCTTACGCACGGCACGGCGGTGTGGGTAGATACAAGCTACCCGACCATCGCCAACAGCGGCGGGTGGCGAGCCTACCAGCTCCCCGAACAGACTTTCCCCTGGGGCATGGCGATAACCGATCGGCAGGCGTGGGCTGTCGATCAGCGCCGGCAAGTGCTGCTGCGACTGCCGGTGGGAGGCAGGACCTATCTGCCCGTGCTCAGGCGCTAGCAGGTGGCAGCAGGCGAGCCACTGGCGGTCCTCCCGGGCGAGTATACCATCACCGAAGCCGGTTCTGACGACTATAACCCGAGCTGAGAATAGGCTGCAAATGGCACGGAATCCGACGGTCCCGGCTCATCGTTTTCCTTGAACCTCCTGGATCAGCACATCGCGGAGTGCATCTTCACTGATGCGGCCAAGCCGGGCACCCTGACCGTGAAGAAAGTGGTGGTCACCGACAACGGTGGGACGAAAACCGCCGAAGGCTTCAGCTTCAATGGCAATGGCGGCGACCCGGGCAGACGGATCGATCACCCTCAAGGTAGGCAATGTGAAGCAGTGTACAATGTAAATTGTGCCAGACGACGGAGGTGAGCATGGACTTCGAGGCGTTACTGGCGTTCCTCTCCGGGCTCGCACAGAACAACAACAAGGCCTGGCTCGAGGCGCACCGCGAGACCTACGCCGCGCTGCGCGGGCAGTTCCTGGGCCTGGTCACACGCGTGCTGGACGGCATCACGCTGTTCGACGCCCAGGTGGGGATCGTCGAGCCGAAAGATTGCCTGTACCGCATCAACCGCGACATCCGCTTCTCGCCCGACAAGAGCCCCTACAAGACGTATTTCAGCGCCGGCATCTGCCCGCAGGGGCGCAGCAGCAACATGCCGGGCTACTACTTCCACATCTCGGACAAGGCTGAGTTCCTGGCCGCGGGTGGGATCTATATGCCCGAGCCGCGCCAGCTCGCCCTCATCCGCCGGCACATCGCCGAGCAGCCGGCACGGCTGGCGGCGGTGCTCGAGGCGCCAGAATTTGTGGCGACGTTCGGGACGCTGGAGGGCGAGCGGCTAAAGCGCCCGCCCCAGGGGTTCGACGAGAGCACGCCCTACATTGAGATGATCAAGCTGAAGAGCTTCTCGGTCGGGCGCGTGCTGTCAGGCTGGCGAGACGGGCCCGAGCGCGCGGCAGATCAGGCGATCTCCACCTTCCGTGCCATGTACCCGCTGGTCAACTGGCTGCGCGAGGCCCTGGGGGGCTGGGAACGGGAATGAGTGACAAAAGTCCCTGACAGATGAGCGAGGACATGCTACCCTGACCAAGACCAGGAGGTAACTCATGTCCAACGCCTATTGTCCCGGCTCGTCCGCCCTCAAGGGCACACCCACCCTGACCATCAAGACCTGCCCGCAGTGCGGGGCCGACGTCGAGCTGTTCTCCATCGACCTCAAAGTGGCCTGTGATCGCTGTGGCTTTGTGGTCTACAACAACGTCCAATCCTGCATCCAGTGGTGCCAGTACGCGGAAGCCTGCGTCGGACCAGAGATGTACGAGCGCTACAAACGCAAGCCGGCGGCCGGCAGCGAGAGAAAGCCGAGCTGAAGATGACGAAGACCAGGCGGCAAATGATCCGGGTCGACGAGGAGAAGTGCGACGGCTGCGGCCAGTGCCTGCCCGGCTGCCCTGAAGGGGCGCTCCAGGTGGTCGCGGGCAAAGCGCGGCTGGTGCGTGAGAGCTACTGCGACGGGCTGGGCGCCTGTCTCGGCGAATGTCCGAACGGCGCCCTCAGCGTGGTCGAGCTCGAATCTCCACCCTACGATGAACCGGCCGTGCTCGCGCACCTGCAGCAAACGGCGCCCGAAGCGCTGGACAGGCACCTGGCACATCTACGCGAACATGCGCCCGAGCTGGCGGAAGAGGCCAAGAGAGCACTGGCAAACGGCGGCCGTCCTGAGCCGGCGGCCTGTGCGACGCCGCCCGGTATGGCGGGCCGCCCGTCCGCCGAGATACACTTGTGGCCGCCGGATGAAGCGGAGGCCCTCGACAGACAGGCTCCGGCTGCGCCCCGAGCGCGCCTGTCCTCGGAGCTGAGACAATGGCCGGTGCAGCTGCGGCTGCTGCCGGTGCGCGCGCCCTTCTTCCAGGGCGCAGACCTGACGTTGGTGGCCGATTGCGTGCCGTTCGCCAAGCCAAACTTCCATGCGGATGTATTGAAGGGCGCGGCCGTGGCGCTGGGCTGCCCGAAACTGGACGACGCTCAGGCATACGTGGAGAAACTGGCACAAATCCTCAGCGCGAATGACATCCGCCGCCTTAAGGTCGTCTACATGGAGGTGCCTTGCTGCCGCGGCCTGCTCTGGATCGCCGAGCAGGCGCTGGCGCGCAGCTTCAAGCAGCTCCCATATGAGACCGAGTTGGTGCGGATCGGGCTGTAAGCGTGCTGCCCAGGACGAGGATCAGGGAGTTGTAATCCAATCTACAGTGCCTCCTGCCCAAACCGGCTACCTTTGCATTCGCACTGGCCAGCCAGATCAGCGACGTGACGGAGGCAAGCCGATGGCAGACAATGGACGCGGTGGGCCACGCGAGGCCACACGCGTCGAAGGGAGCCGCTCTCGCGCTCAGCTAGGCCCGGGCATGCGAGTCGAAGGTTTGGACGGCAGCCACATCGGACGTGTGAAGACGGTGGAGGAGACGCGCTTTACCCTCGACCGTCCCAAGGGGCCCGACCTGTATGTCCCTATGGAAGCCGTGATGGAGATCAGGAACGGCAGCCTGGTGCAACTGCGCATCCCCTCGCACTTGATCCACATGCAAGGCTGGTTGAACACGAAGGGTGGTTATTGGTAAGGCGCGCGAAGGCGCCGGCCCTCGGGGTGCCTGTCCCCCGGGAAAGCCGCCCTTGGCAGCGGCTCTTCTGGCCGCCGGGCCGGCGAACCACCCACGTGGCATACCTCTTCGCCCTGCAAGCGCTGGCGAACGCCGCCGTTCCACGCCTGGTTGCCGGCCGGGGCCCTGGCCCCAACATAACCTCAGGCACCGCGCGCGACCTGTCCGCGCTTGGAACGCGCCCACTCTCGAAGCAAAAAACCTGCAGTTGGAATTGGGCCAACCGGAAGGGGCGTCGGCAGACGTTATACTCCAGACAAGACATCTCAAATGGGGGTCGGGAAATGCCTGTGGACGAAAGCAGCGGTCTGCCGACGGGCGGCTATGCGAGCTGGCACATCGGCTTCGGGATGGATGTGGTCGGCGCCGACGGAAGCCGGGTTGGGGAGGTCAAGTTCGTCGGCGACAGCGATTTCCTGGTGGACCGGCCCCTGGCACGCGATATATACGTGCCATACGGCGCCTGCCAGTCGGTCGAGCCGCACCGGGTGATACTGCGTGTACCGGCCGGTGAGGTCGATAACCAGGGCTGGGCCTATTCTGAGCTGGGTGAGGCACCCGGCGTCTGAGGAGACAAACGATGAACAAGACAATCGGCAAGCTGGCCAGGATCGGCCTGGTCGTACAAATCATGCGTCTGCTGGACCGCCGGCAGGAAAGCCGGATGCAGAGGCTGTTGCGACGGTTCGAGCGGCGCCAATCGTTGACGACGCGCACCACGCAGCAGTTGTCGCAACTGGCCTCGCGCACCGGCAAACAATTGGAACATCAGGCGCGGGCGCTGCCACTGGTCGGTAACCGTTTCAGCCGTAAGTCACCGGCCAGACGCCTCCTGGGAAATCTGCCCCTGGTCGCTGGCCTGAGCCTGCCGGCCCTGTCGGCGGTGAGCCTGCAGAGCCTATCTGCCGGGAACATGCCCTGGACGTCAAACCGGCGCGCCGGCATGACAGAGCGGCGAAACGGCCGGACGAAGACCACGCGCATCGTAACCATGACGCAGACCGAGCGCCTTGCCGGGCTGGGGCGCAACAACCGTTTGCTGGCCCTGCTCGGCTTAGGCACTGCGCTGGGTCTGGCCGGCGTCTTCGTTTTTGGCCGGCTGGTCCGCACCAGGGGCAGCGGGCGGGGCGCGACGGCCTGGCCGGGCGGATACGAGGGCAGGCAGTCTGGGTCGACGGGCGCCGGGCAGGCCACAGCCACAATGCAGATGGCTGATCCTGGCGAGGCGGATCGCAGGCGGGAGCCAGACTGGGGTCATGCCGGCCGCGAATTCGCCCAGGCGAACCGGCACCATCCGGTGGACGTCGAGGTGCAAGAGGCCGGCGGCAACGTGCGGCCGCTCGCCCAGGAGATGCCGCTGCTCGGGATCGACCTGGGCCTCGACGGCGTTCAGATCATGTTGGGGCACGGCGAGGACGAGCGCATGGAGCACGACATCCATGACCCGACCGGGCTGCAGTCAATCACAGATGAGAACGGATCGCAGATAGGGCTGGAGATCAGCGCGCGCGATGGGTCGACGACGACGGTGAAGCTGGCCCGACAGTCGAGCTAGCGCCCGTCACGCGGCGGCACCGGCGAAGCATCTTCCGGCGCTGGAGCGCCGGAAGATGCTTCCGCCAATGCTAGGCATCGCGCTCACTCGCCGCACCCTCCGTATCGCTCAACACGACAGCGGGCGCGTCCGCCGCCTATTACGCCCCCGTGTCATGCTGAGCGACGCCTTCGACACGCGTTGCCTGTCAGCCAACCGAGCGAAGCATCTCTCGCTGGCCCTTCCCATCATGCCGAGCGATGCATCTATCGCGAACGTCGCAGACAGAGGGCCTGTCACCTCGGCTCCGTCCCTCAGTAAACGAACGGGATCAGTTTCTTCGTGCGAGCGGCGTACTCCTCGAACGAAGCGCCGTAGTGGCGGGTCAGATAGGCGTTGAGCAAGGGAATGTTATAGAAAATGAAGCCGGCCAACATCGAGACCGGCACCAGCGCCGCGCCAGTATAGTGCGCCAGCCAGGCGTAGCCCCCCCAGGAGATCACCTCCCCCAGGTAGTTCGGGTGCTGCACCCATCCGAAGAGGCCGCCTGTGTAGAGCTTGCCCTGGTGACCCGGCACCTGCTTCCAGTGATTGCGCGCGGCCTCGGAACCGGTAGTGATGGCCGAGCCGGTCACGAACAGCGCCGCCGCCAGGGCATCAGCCGCTCCCGGTGCCTCGGCTGAGCGCCCGCCCAGCACGTCGAGCACGAAGTGCAAGACGTACATGACGAGCGAATTGCCCCAGGCCTCTTGCCAACCGATCCGCCGGCGCAAGGTGTGAAAGAGGTTGAAGCTCAGGCGTAGCATGTAGATGAGTGCACAGCTGAACAGCCAGACCCTGCGGAGCCGGTTGCCTGCCCGCCAGCCGAGACGAAACCGGCGGTCGAGGGTGGTATAGCCGCTGCCGAGCAGAAACCAACCAGAAAGGACCACCGCCAGCACCTGATTGCCCATGAAGAAGAGCCGCGGCGCCTCCGTCCGGCTGCCCCGCTGGCCGTGCAAGATCACACTTTGCGTCACGCGTTTTTCCTCCCTATCCGCCTGTGCGGCTGGAACGCGGCTCTCCGGCGAGAAGGCTCGGCCCGGTCTGTGCCCTTCGCCTGGCGGCATGGCCCCTCTCTCCCCAAGCGACAGGAAGAACGAGCAGTCGGCCACAATCGTACGCCCCTGCCTTGCCGTTGTCAATTGGGTAGCCGAGCGCGAAATCTACCAGTTGCGCTATAATGGGTTTGCGGTGAGCGCCGGCAGCCGGGCAAATCCCCGGGACCCAGAACAGGAAGCGCGACCGTCGGGCCGGCGGACCGCCACCTTCTCGTGCGGTCGCGCATGAGACAGAGATCACCAAGGACGATGAATCGTGCCAGACTTCAAACACTATACCCTGCGCCAATTAGACGAGGCTCTGCTCGCGCTCGAGCAGGCCGTCTACACCCCGGTCGGCGAGCTCGAAATACGCGCCTGGTGCACGCCCGAGCCGCTGCCTTTCGACGAGCGCACGCGCGGGCGCGAGCTGGCCCTCCGCGTGGGCGACAAGTGGGGCGACCTCTTCGATTGCGCCTGGTTTCGCTTCAGCGGCCAGGTGCCTGCGGCCGCGGCCGGCAAGAAAACCGTGCTCTTGCTCGACGTCCACGGCGAGCTGTGCGTCTTCGACGGGGACGGCACCCCGCTGCGCGGCCTGACCACCGTCACCTCGGCCTTCGAGTTCACGCTCGGCATGCCCGGCAAACGTGTGCTGCTGTTGAGCGAACACGCCGCCGGCGGAGAGCCGGTCGAGGTCTGGGCCGACGCGGGCAGCAACGACTTGTTCGGTAACCTCCAGGGAGGGGGGACGGTCCGCGAAGCCTCGATCGCGACCTGCGATGAAACCGTGCGCGCGCTCTATTACGACTTCGAGGTGCTGCTGGACTTCCTGAGCACGCTTCCGCCCGAACTCACCCCGCTACGAGCAGGTTCTGACCGGCCTCAACGACGCTCTACATGCGCTCTATGCCGGGCTCCCGCAGGCAGCCGGCGCGGCGCGGGGGTTGCTGGCGCCGCACCTCGCGCGGCGCGGCGGCGACCCGGCCCTCGAGGTCAGTGCCGTCGGCCACGCGCACATGGACCTGGGCTGGCTCTGGCCGGTGCGTGAGACGATACGGAAGAGCGCGCGCACCTTCGCGACCGCCATCGCCAACCTGGAGCTCTATCCCGACTACGTATTCGGGGCCAGCCAACCCCAGCAGTATCAATGGATGAAGGAACGCTACCCGACCCTCTACGCGAAGATCAAGCAGAAGGTGGCCGAGGGACGCATCGAGCCCCAGGGCGCGATGTGGGTCGAGGCCGACACCAACGTCTCGGGCGGCGAGGCGCTCGTGCGCCAGATACTGCAAGGCGAGCGCTTCTGGCGGGAAGAATTCGACAAGACGATCGATTACCTGTGGCTGCCGGACGTCTTCGGTTACAGCGCAGCCTTGCCTCAGATCCTGCGCCGGTCCGGCGTGCCCTACTTCTCGACCCAGAAGCTGTCCTGGAGCCTGATCAACGTCTTCCCACACCACTCTTTCCACTGGCAGGGGATCGACGGCAGCCGGGTGCTGGCGCACATGCTGCCCGAGGAAACCTACAACAGCCCGGCCTTGCCGCGCTCCGTGCGCAAGATCGAACGCAACTACAAAGAGAAGGGGGTCTCCGGACACAGCCTGCTGGTCTTCGGCATCGGCGACGGTGGGGGCGGCCCCGGCGAGGAGCATCTCGAACGACTTGACCGGCTGCGGAACCTGGAGGGGCTGAGCCCGGTCAGGCAGGAGCCGGTGGAGGCCTTCATCGCCAAGTGGCGAGAGGATGCGGAGCGCTTCCCGACGTGGAGCGGCGAGCTCTACCTGGAGCGGCACCAGGGCACGTTGACAACCGAGGCGCGCAACAAGTGGTACAACCGGAAGCTCGAGCTTGCGTTGCGGGAACTGGAGTGGACGTCGGTCGTAGCCGGTTTCGTCGGCCAGAAAGCCTACCCGGCTGCCCGGCTGCAGGCCATCTGGCGCGAGGTCTTGCTGTACCAGTTCCACGACATCCTGCCAGGCTCGTCGATCAAGCGCGTGTACGACGAGAGCCTGGCTCGCTATGCGCTCCTGCTAGACGAGGTGGAGAAGCAGATCGCGGACAATGACGCCTGTCTGGCCGGGCGGATCGATACCCTGGGCACGGTCGCGCCGTTGCTCGTGCAGAATTCGCTGTCCTGGGCGCGCCGCGAATGGCTGCCGGTGGGTGAGAGGTGGCTGCAGGTGACGGTTCCGCCGATGGGCTATGTGGTGGTGGATGCGGCCGGGGAGGCGGTACCGGACTCGACGGGCGACCCGCGGCCGGGAACGCCGGGAGTGGCGGCGACCGAGCGCAGCCTGGAAAACGATCTGCTGCGGGTGCAATTCGGCACGGATGGGGATATCAGCTCGCTTTACGACAAGCGGCTGCAGCGCGAGCTGATCCCGGCCGGCCTGACGGCCAACCGGCTGGCCGTATACCGGGATTTGGGCGACGCCTGGGACTTCCCGATGGACTATGCCGAGCAGACGCCACGTAGGATGAAGCTGGTGGGATCGAGCGCCAGGATAGAGGGGCCACGGGCCGTCCTGCAGCAAACCTATCGGCTAGGTCACTCGGAACTGCAGCAGACGACTATCCTGACACATGGCAGCGCGCGCCTTGACTTCGTCAGCCGGCTGCACTGGCGCGAAACCGAGGCCATGCTGCGCACGAGCTTCCCGGTGGCCGTGCACGCCGAGGATGCCACCTTCGAGATCCAGTTCGGGCACGTGCGCCGGCCCACCCACCGCAACACCACCTGGGACCTGGCCCGCGACGAAGTTGCCGGTCACAAATGGGTCGACCTCTCGCAGCGGGATTACGGGGTAGCCCTTCTGAACGATTCTAAGTACGGGCATAAGGTCAAGGGGCAGGTCATCGACCTGAACCTGCTGCGCAGCGTACCCTACCCGGGGCCGCGGCTGGTGAACGACGCCAACCTGGCGCCGGGTGAGCCAAACCATGACTACACAGACCAGTGCGACCATCGATTTATCTACTCGCTGTTCCCTCACCCCGGCGATCATGTCGCCGGCCGGGTAGCGCAGGCGGCGTACGAACTCAACGTGCCCGTGCGAACTCTCCCCCTACCCGTGCAGAGCGGGCCGCTGACGGCCCTGACCTCGTTCCTCGAAATCGACGCGCCCAATGTGATCGTGGAGGCGGTCAAGCGGGCCGAAGATGGGGCCGGCGTCATCGTGCGTCTGTATGAGGCTGAGGGCCAGGCGGCGCGCGCCGACTTGCATTTCGGCTTCCCGGTGGCAAGGGCGCGCGAGACGGACTTGCTGGAGGCGCCGTTGGCCGTGCTGGCGCCGCAGAGAGATCGGCTGAAGCTCGAGTTCGCGCCGTTCGAGATAAAGACGCTGCGCCTGGAAATGGCATAGATCGCGCCGGCGGCGGACTTGGATTAAATCGTAATTTCGGGTACAATTGCCACGTTCCGGCGGCGGGTCGTCTGCCACCGGCCAAGCAACGAGGTGAAAGGATCGAAGATGCAACGGAAGGTGATCGTGGCCGGCGCAACGCTGGCTGCTCTCCTGCTGATGACACGCGTCATCAGCGGACTTGACAGCAGCGCCGCCCGCCCCCCCCTACCGGCACCGGCGGTCATCGCTCAGGCTGCCCAACCGGCAGCCGCCCCACTCGCGACCGCAGACCACTCCTCCGCCGATACTCGCCAGCCGGCCGCACGACGGCAGCCTGGCACGACGGCCCTTCCGGTCTTGCACGGCTCTGCGCCCGCAGCCGGTAAGCTGGTCGCGCCTCTGGCGTCCCAGAGTAACCCAGCCGCGCCTGCTTCCCGGCCGGCCAACGAGCATTCGGCGGCCAGTCGGAATACATCGAGCGCGGCGCTGACCGGCGCGGCGCAGGGTCCCGCGCTGCCCGTTGCCGAGGCCGAGAACGAATCGGGGCAGGGGGCGGCAGCGGAGCCGGCCGCAGCCGCCAGTGCGCCCACGCGGCACGCCATCGCCATGGTAGGGACCGGAATTCTACCGGCCGTGGCATCGGCCCCGGCTCTGGACAGGCCTATCAACGGGATCCCGGTGGAAGCCGTCCTGGTGCTGCCCGACAACGTGAAGGCGAACGTGCGTGAGATCTATGCCAGGGGTCAGCGCATCGGCCGCGACCCGCGCGCCTTCTCCAAGATAGGCGACAGCACGATGGTCTGGCCGGCCTTCATGTCTGCCTTCGACTGGGGCTACAACCTGGGGCCATATTCCTACTTGCAGACGGCGATCGGGCAGTACGCCGGGTCGTTCAGCCGGGTCAGCTTGGCCGCCGTCAAAGGCATCAACTCCTGGCGCCAGTTTGACCCGGGCTCCGCCGACCTGCAGTACTGCCGTTCGAACGAGGGGCCTGTGCAGTGCGAGTTCCGGCTGCACAACCCAAGCATCGTCTTCATCCGGCTGGGCGCTAACGATTGGGGCGAGCCCGGCGAGTTCCAGCAAAGCATGGAACGGATCGTCGAGTACTTCCTGAACCGGGGTGCTGTCCCCGTGTTGGGCACCAAACCCGATCGCCTCGAGGGCCCTGACAACACGCTGAATAAGATTGTCGGCCAGATCGCCGCCGAATACGAGATCCCGCTCTGGGACTACGACCAGGTGGCCGCGACCGTGCCGAACCGGGGCCTGCTGCCGGATATGACTCACTTCCAGGACGGCGGCCCGCACAACTACTCTTCGCCCGGCACGTTCCAACATGGAGATTCGCTGGAGGACCTGACCGCCCTGATGATGTTGGACGCACTCGACCGGATCATCGCGGCCGAGTAGACCCGAGCGCCCCGGAAGGACGTGCTCCCGTTTCCCGCCTCGTCTGCCGGCCACGCACCACCATCAGGGCGCGCTGACAGCGGCGGCGATCAGAGCGGCGTAGGCGGCGGCTCCGGCGGGCCGAAGGTGTATCCCGTCATCCCAGAACCACTCCGGATGCCGGCTGCCGGCTGCGCTCCAGTCCACAAGCACGGCGCTCGGGTAGCGCTTGATTCCCTCGGCCAGCACGGTATCGTTGGGAGCCTCCCAGACGCGCGGCACCCTGACATTCACGAACACCACCCGTCGCTGTCCCTGCAGAACCTGCATCATCTCGTCGAACTGGCGAGCGCTGAAGGTGCCATTGGTCCCCAGGTGCACGATCACCACGCCGCCTAGCTGGCCGGCCGCCTTGCGCTCCTCCAGCACCTGGATCGAGGGTGTCACCTGCCGGCTGACCGCGGCGTCGACGTGCAGGTGCGGGATAGCGGCCATCAGTTCAGGGACGGCGCCGACCATCACGGAGTCGCCGATCGCAAACACGCATTCCGCACAAGCGCCGTCAGTCGCCGAGACCGTGGCCGTAGGCGTCGCCGAGGCGGCCAGGGCGCCGGGGGGCGGCCGCGGCTGCCAGGAACGGCGCAGCCTGGCACTGCCCCCCGCCGGCCCGGCCAAGGGGCCGGCTGCGGACGGCATCGGAGCGGTCGCGTAGGGTGTCGGCGGCGCAGTCGTGCGAGGCGGCACTGAGGCAGTCGCCGAAGGCGTCAGCGGTAGAGTCGCCGCAGGCGTCAGCGGGCGACCGGCCATTACGCCCACGGAAGCCGCGTCCAACTGGGGCAGGAACGCTGAAACGGCGGTGCATACCTGAGGGGGATAGGCCGGCGCGCAGCGCGCCAGCAAGCTGCGGGCGGAGCTCAGGATCGCACGGGGGTCGGGCGTGGGCGGCGGCTCAGCTGCCTCTGCAGGGGCTGGGGCAGCTGAGGCCAGTCCTCCCGACCTCGAGCTCGGTCCGCGACCGGCGCTGTACGGGCTTTCGTCGGCGGTCTGGCCCGAAAGCGGGCCGGCTGCGACCGGCGGGTGAGGCGTGGCGTCGGCGGCGCCGGCACCTGAGGGCGCCATAGAGGCCCCCGTGGAAACCGCTCCCCGCTCGCCGGTCAGCTCGACTTGCATGATCGCTGCCGGCAATTGCACGCCAGGCGCTTCGCTCGCCTGGGTGTCGATCGACGGCACGGCCAGATAGGCAGGGGGTGGAGGTAGTTCGGCCGCCGCCACGTTAGCGATCAGCAGGCCGCCGCAGCCAAGGACGACGGCGGTCGCGCTGCGCCGGCCGCCTGCGAGGCGCCAGCGTCGCACGCCTGATGCCGCACGGACCGTCGCCCCAGGCCCGGCTGGCCGCGGCAGTGACGATGAGCATCGCCTCGCGCCGGCGGACAAGGGGCAGCAACAGGAAAAACAAGGGTGGCCAGATCAGGTAGAACTATTCCTCGACGGCCAGCGACCACAAATGCTGGAGCAGCGGCGGCCGGCCGACCGTTAGGAAATAGGACCGGTGCGGCAGGCGGGCATGGTAGAGGATGACAGCCAGCAGCGCGAGCGCGCGCAGACCGTCGAGCGCGGCGATGCACCCCAGGCTCGCGCCCTGCGCGGGCGGGCTGCCGTCGGCCCGCAGTTCGACCAAGGACCTGATCCCCATGCCGGATGGCCTACCCCAACGACAGCCACGCTGTTACCGTGAACGCGTTTGTCTCACCTGAGCAATCCCATTATGCGTTCTCGCGGTACGGATTGTCAAAGCGGAAGAAGTTGCTCTGATTGCCGTTCTTAAGGTTCTCCTGGTACAGAAAGACCAACTGGCGATCGTCGAACGTCTTGAACCACTGGTCCCAGCTCACTTCCTGCAGCCTATCACCCCCATAGCCCGGGAAGTTGAAGCGCAGGACGCCCAGGTGCTCGTCATGCTCGGTGCCCGGGACGGTGGCCGGCACCGCCCCTCGTTCTTCGGCCCAGTGCCGAATAACGTCGTGGCTGCGTGTCGCCAAAGACTGTCCTTTGTGATCCTGATGCTCGTCCGTGCTGCCGATCCACTTGGCGCGCTTGGTGGAGGCAGACAGCTTGTCGCCGACCTTCTTCAGGTACTTTCGATCCTCGGCCGAGGCGTTCTGCCAGCGCTCGTTCGTGTCCGAACTGGCTTTGCCCTCCGACTTATCCTTTGACTGAGCCTTCGTGCTCGATTTGGTGTCGGCCATGCAGTTCCCTCCGATATCCGCCCGGCACGCGCTTACCGTGGCAAGCCGCCGTATGCTGGCCGGGCGCTGAGATCGATAGGCGCCGGTGAGCGCATATCCATCTTCAATCTTAACGGAGAAGAGACCAACAGCCTGTAAGGTAGACAATAATCTTTGGTATACGCAGGGTCCCAAGGGAACCTGAAGCCTCGGCAGCAGCCGGTCAGAAACCGCGCAGGACGGTGCTTTCGCGCCTGGGCAGGCCTTTCTTTGGGGTACGTTTGAGGACAACGTATTGCAGGCCGTGCTCAAGGCAAAAGGCGCGCTTCTCGGGCCTGTCACCGTCCTCGTTGACGGCGTAGATGTCCGGCTTGAGACGCTCAATGTCGGGCGCGGCGTCCATCCAGCCCTGGCCGGAGGTGATCAGCGCCTGTTTGACGAAGCGGATCGCGCCGGCCATGTAGCGCCGCTCCGCCTGCGGGAACAGCGGATGGCCCTCGCCCTTCAGATAGCGGACACTGGCGTCATTGCCGACCGCCACGTACAGGTCTCCGAGCGCCGAGACCTCCTCGAAGAACCGAATGTGGCCGGAATGGAGCCAGTCAAAGCAGCCGGTGACGAAGACTTTTTTCCGATCGCCCGGACCGGACACCATGGCGGCGCCGGAGTCAGAGGGGAACCCGGCCACGTCGCTGGCGCTCACGAGGTGGTGTTCGATGCCCTGGGCACGGCAGAAGGCGTGCCGGCGCGCGCCGGCTTCAGCGTGCGCCGCAAATAAGAGCGCCGGCTCACCCTCGTCGACGGCCCAGACTGACGGCCGCTCGCCCTCGATCGCCGGCAGACCAAAGCGATCCGGCGGGCCATTGACTGACCAGACCCGGTCCACAAAGCGAATCGCTTCCAGAAGGTAGCGGCGTTCGCTCTCCGGGAACCGCGGCGCCTGCCCCTCGAGCATGCCCACCGCAGCGTCGCTCCACAGCAGAACGTGCAGCGAATCGCCCCGGCGCCGAGCCTCCTCGAGAAAGCGCACGTGGTGGGAGCGGAGGTCGTCGAAACTCCCGCTGACGATGACGGTCCTCACCTCACTCCTGCTCCTCGCCCAACCTGACGCTCACCCGCAGTGCGCCGGGCACGGGCTCCTCCGAGACCACGTACAGGTAACCGCCCCCACACCCAGAGTACATCGCGCCAGGATAGCGCGCCTGGTAGTAACCGAGCAGGCCGGCCAGGTCGACCGTGATGGACGGATGGCGGACGGTCTGCGGGAGCACGGCCGCCCAGCACTGCATGCACTCGTTGAACGAGGCGCCCAGGGCTCGTGCGTCCCGCGCGAGGATGGCGGCGTAACAATCGGCCCCCGATCGACCCAGGCGGCGGATCCACTCAGAGTCAAGATTCTTGATTCCCAGGGGGTTGTAGCCGGACGGGCGCTGGTTGACGGGCAGCAGGTAGATGACTTCTTCAAGCCAGCGTGCTACGAGGGGATCGCAATTGGTCTCGATGTGGACGGGAAAGAGCCCGCCCTCGTATGAATAGTCGTAATCCAGGCGGCTGATGCCCGGGTAGATCAGCCCGATCATGTCTTGCGATCCGGATGGTTCATGTGCGCCCTGGTTCTCGGCCAAATACAAGTCCCGGACAAGCCGCTGCGGGTCGCCGCGCGGGAGCTCCCCCTGCCACAGGGCGGCCGCCACGCGGCGGGTGCTGGTGCCGAGCCCACAGCGGTCCATGAAACGGCTGGTGGGCTGCAGGGCAACGGTGACCATCGAGCCGGTCGGACTTGGATTCAACCTGGAAAGGAACGGCTGGTCGATCCAGCCGCCGGCGAGGGCCATGCGGTAGGGCAATTTGCCGATCACATCGCTCAGCCGCGGTGGAGCGGCAGGTCCGGTCGCGGCGTTCAATGCGGTCATGTGTTAACTCACTGTGTGCTGGCCCGCCTTGCGGGCATAATACTGCTTCTCGATCCAGGCATAGGTCTTCGCCAGGCCCTCGTGGAACGGGGTCGCCGGCTCCCAGCCCAACACCTGTTTGATGAAGGTGTTGTCGCTGTTCCGCCCGGCCACACCGCGCGGGGCACCCAAATCATACCTACGTTCGAGCTTGACTCCGCCAATTTCTTCGGCCAGGCTCACAAGCCCATCAACCGAGATCAGCTCGCTCGAGCCCAGGTTGATCGGTGTGGCTATCAACTCGTCGCAGTGCATAATCATGTCGATGCCGTACGTGCAGTCGTCGATATACATGAAGCTGCGCGTCTGCGTGCCGTCACCCCAGATGACGATCTCGTGCTGCCCCAGGTCCTTGGCGGCTATCACCTTGCGGCTGATGGCAGCCGGCGCCTTCTCACGACCACCGTCCCAGGTGCCAAACGGGCCGTACACGTTGTGGAAGCGGGCCAGGTGCGTCTCGAGATGCCGTTCCTCCCAATATTCCTGGCAGAAGATCTCGGACATCAGCTTTTCCCAGCCGTAGCCCCGCTCCGCCATCGCCGGGTAGGCGTCGGATTCCTTGAGGGCGCGCACGTTGGGGTCCTGCTGGAGTGTAATGTTGTAGGCGCAAGCGGAGGACGAGAAGAAGTAACGCTGGACACCGGCCTGGTAGGAAGCCTCGATTAGGTGAGTGTTGATCAGGATGCTGCGCAGGCATTCCACCCGATTGCGCTCGATAAAGCCCATACCGCCCATATCGGCGGCCAGGTTGTAGACCTCGACCGCGCCTGCCGCGGCGCGCACGCAGTTGGGGTACTCACTGAGGTCCAGGCAGAGGCTCTCGACACCCGGCAACCGTTGATACCACTGCGGCAGCGGTTTCTTGTCAACGGCACGAATGCGACTGAAGCCCTGGTCATGGAAGCGCTTCACCAGGTTGCCGCCGATGAAGCCACCGGCCCCGCCGACGACGATCAGGTCGTCCTTGCCCAAAACGGTCTCTGCTGTCTGATTACGGCTCATGTGCTTGTCTCCTCCAAACGGGCCGGGATCGCCCGATCGCGGCCGCTCTTCTCATGTAGTTGCCCGGCTGACCGCGGCGCCGCTTGAGCGGCGGATGATCAACTCGACGGGCAGCACGATCTCTTGGTGCCCCGGCGGGGCGCTGCCTTCCAGGCGGCTGAGCAGCAGCTCGGTGGCCCGCTGTCCCATGGTGTAGGCGGGCTGGGCAGCGACGGTCAGGAAGGGATCCATGACGATCGCGGCCGGCAGGTCGTCAAAGGCCACCAAGGCAACATCTTCGGGGACCCGCAAGCCGGCCTGCCGCAGGAAGCGATAGGCTCCGATGGCGATGAAGTTGTTGGCGGCGAACAGGGCTGTAGGTCGGGGTTTCAGCGCCAGGGCCTGCTCAGCCATGACCTGGCCGCCCGCCTGAGTGTACTCGCCGAAGAAGACCAGGCGCGGGTCCTCGGCCAGGCCGGCCCCGGCCAACGCACGCCGGTACCCGGCCACGCGGTCGGCCGCGGTCGAGACATCCTCGGGACCGGCCAGGACGGCGGTGCGGCGGTGGCCCAGGTTGAGGAGCAGGCAGGTCAGATCGTAGGCGCCTTGCTCCGAGTCGCAGCGCACCACGTCTACGCCGCCCCCCGGCATACGACGATCGAGCACCACCACGGGCACGGCCTGACGATGCAGAAACTCAATCGGCTCGGCGCTGCTGCGCGCCGGCACGAGCAGCACGCCGTCAGTTTGCTTCTGCGCGAGGATGTTGAGCTGCTCAGCCTCCTCCGCCGCAGACTCGTCGGTGTTGCAGAAGATGACGTTGAAGCCGTTCTCGCTGGCAACGTCTTCTACGCCGCGGGCGACCGTGGTGAAGAACGGGTTCGTGATGTCGGTTAGGATCAGGGCCAGCGTCTTCGTCTGCTTGAAGCGCAGGCTGCGGGCCAGGCTGTTGGGAACGTAGCCGAGCTCGGCAATGGCCTGCTCGACCCGCTCACGCGTTTCGGTGCTGATGTAGCCCGATCGATTCAGCACGCGTGAGACGGTCATCGTGGAAACGCGCGCTCGCTCGGCTACGTCACGGATAGTGCTCATCCTACCAATACCTGTCGCTAGCCGGCGCATGGCCGTACGCCGGTATGAATGATCGCCAACGGGCTTGAACGGCCCGGCCAGCAAATCCAGCCGCGCGAGCGCACCGCGATGTACACGCACGCACGGTGTCTCGATTCAGCCCCCCCATAGAGCGCTGGCGGCGCTACGAAACCAGCTTCAGCACGTAGGCATGCTCACAGGGCCTCCGGTCGGGCAGGCGCACGACCAGGCCTTCCGCCGAACGACGCCAATCCAGCGGCCCATCATACCCCAGCAGCCTCACGGTCTGCAACTGCTCGGGGGCCTGCCCGCTGGCCAACGAACGGACGGTGAGCGTGCTGCCGGCGCCGGGCCAGGCCAAACAAATGGCGTAAAGGGTATTGTCGCGGCGGGTGAAGCGGAAATCCTGTGCAGTGAATGGCGCGCGCGCCGTATCCTTGAACTGTCCTTCCGGGACCTCGGTCGGCCCTTCGCCGAAACGCAGCCACGGCCGGGTGCCGTAGATCGCCTCGCCGTTCACGGCCAGCCAGCGTCCAATCTCCCGCAATACCGCCTGCTCGGGCTCGGGGATAGTGCCGTCCGGACGCGGGCCGATGTTGAGCAGCAAGGCGCCGTTCTTGCTGACGACGTCGACGAGATCCTGAACCAGCCACTCGGCGCTCTTGTAATCCTGGTCCGTGACGTAGCCCCAGGAATTCTTGGAAATCGAGGTATCGTTCTGCCAGAAGAGCGGTCGGATATCGTTCAATTGGCCGCGTTCCAGGTCGAGCACGGCGGCACCGGTGGGGAAGGCGCTGAACTTGTAGTTCACGGCGACGCCCTGGCCCCACTCCGCCCCACGATTGTAGTAGTAGGCGGCGAACTTTTGCAGATGCCCCGCAGCCGTAAACGCCCGGTGGCCGATCCACCAGTCGAACCAGATCAACTGCGGCCGGTACTTGTCGACCAGCTCACACGTGCGCGCTAACCAGTCGTTCAGATGCTCCGCGCTCGGATCGGGAAGGCAGTCCAGATCGTGCTCGCGACCGTCCTCGATGACGACGGCCGGACCGTAGAAGTCCTGCGTCTGCGGGTCCTGCACGTCTGAAGGGAACTTGCGCCCACCGTTCATGAACCACCAATGCTCCGCCCGATGGCTGGAAAGGCCGAAGACGAGGCCCGCCTCGCGCGCGGCCGCCGCCAGCTCGCCGACGACATCGCGCCTCGGCCCCATCTGGGCCGCCGTCCAGCGCGAGAAGCTGCAGTCATACATCGCAAAGCCGTCGTGGTGTTCGGCCACCGGCACCACGAATTTGGCGCCGGCCTGGCGGAACAAGTCCACCCACGCGGCCGGGTCGAAGTGCTGGGCGCGGAACTGCGGGATAAAGTCCTTGTAGCCGAATGCCGTGAGCGGGCCGTAAGTCGCTACCTGGTGCTCGTACTCGGGCGTGCCTTGCAGGTACATGTTGCGCGGATACCATTCACTGCCAAAGGCCGGCACGCTGTAGACTCCCCAGTGGATGAAAATTCCGAACTTGGCGTCCTGATACCAGTCGGGCACCTGGTAGGCACAGAGCGAGTCCCAATTTGCCGCATACGGGCCGGCGACGACGCCTTCCTCGACGCGGCGGAGAGCGGCGTTGACCTGCGCGACAGTGGCTTGCGAATCCATCTGCGATGCTCCTCTCAGATTCGGGGGCGGGACCAACAATCAAAGCCGCGCCCACAGTCAGCAGGCGCCGGCCTCGAGATATGTTACGCATAACATAGCACGCGGGCGGGGCTTTGTCAAACCGAGAAGGGTGCGCGCCTGCGCTGAAAGCTCTCACAGGAGAACTCTGCCCCTGTTCAATCTGGGCTGTTGTGCATATAATACTTCTGCAAGTTTCTCACAACAAAACTTTGACAAGTACCCTGAATTCAGAGCAGCGAGCGTCGAGGGCTGCCTGACGGCCGCCGCGGGCCCGGATGCGGGGGAGTATGAGCCAGAGCGACCACAACTTGAAGCTGACTAACATCAGCAAGAGCTTTGCCGGGGTGCACGCGCTGCGGGGCGTCCATCTCGAGCTATGTCCAGGCGAGGTGCACGCGCTGCTGGGTGAGAACGGTGCGGGCAAGTCGACGCTGGTCAAGGTGATGACCGGGGTACACCGGCCGGACAGCGGTGAAATCTACCTGGACGGCGAACGCATCGAGCTGACGGAGCCACGCCAAGCGACGGAGCGCGGCATCTCGGCGATCTACCAGGAGCTGAGCATCTTCCCCGACCTGGATATTGCCGAGAACATCTTTATCGGACGGCAACCCACGCTGGCGGGCGGCCTGGTCGAGTGGGGCAAGCTATATCGCGATGCGGAGCGCTTGCTGGGAGCACTGGGCGTGCGCATGAACGTGAGGACCAAGGCGCGCAGTCTGAGCGTCGCCCAGCAGCAGATGGTCGAGATCGCTCGCGCGCTTTCGGTGAACGCGCGCGTCCTGATCATGGACGAGCCGACCTCCGCGCTGACCCTGAACGAGGTGGCGGATCTGTTCCAGATCGTGCGCCGCCTGCGCGCGCAGGGGACGGCGGTCCTTTTCATCTCGCACCGGCTGGAGGAGTTGTTCGAGATCGCGGACCGCGTCACCGTCCTGCGCGATGGGGCGTACGTCGACACGCGCGCGATGGACGGTGTGACCAAGGACGAGCTGATCCGCATGATGGTCGGCCGGCCCGTCGACGAGCTTTTCCCGAAGACCGCTGCTGCACCGGGGGAGGTCGTGCTGCGGGTCAACGATCTGGCGCGCAAGGGCGCCTTCCGCGGTGTCTCCTTTGAGCTTCACAAGGGTGAGATCCTGGGCATGGCCGGCCTGGTGGGCGCCGGGAGGACCGAGGTCAGCCAGGCGCTGTTCGGGGTCGCGCCGGCCGATGCCGGGACGATCGAGATTGCGGGGCAGGCCGTGCGCATCGCGAACCCGCGCCAGGCCATGCGGCTGGGCCTGGCGCTCGTGCCCGAGGACCGGCAGCATCACGGCCTGGTGCTGCCGATGGATATCACGGACAACGTGGTCATGCCGGTGCTCTCGCGCTTCACCAGGCATGGCTGGGTAACGGCAAGCGGAGCGCGCCGGGCAGCCTACGAAGCCGCGGCGCAGTTGGAGGTCAAGGCGACGAGCGTGTGGCAGAGAGTGCGCGAGCTGTCTGGCGGGAACCAGCAGAAAGTGGTTCTGTCCAAGTGGTTGACCACCCGGCCGCGCATCTTGATCCTGGACGAGCCGACACGCGGGATCGACATCGGAACGAAGGCTGCGGTCCATAAGCTGATGAGCGATCTGGCAGGCCAAGGGATCGCGATCCTGATGATCTCCTCGGAGCTACCGGAGGTCCTGGGGATGAGCGATCGCATCCTGGTGATGCACGAGGGCCGGGTGACTGGCCTCTTCAGCCGCAGCGAAGCAACGCAGGAAGCGATCATGAGGGCCGCCACGCAAACCGCCTGAGGGGGCGTCCGAGCGGGAGAGAAATGTGACCACCAGCGAAGTGACATCACCCAGGCGCAGCCTGGCAACGACCATCGCCCAGTTCAGGGAGCTGGCGCTCCTGGGTTTCGTTGGTCTGCTGATCGTCGTGATCGGGCTCCAGAGCCCCAGCTTCCTTACCCTGACCAACTTCAGGGATATTCTGCTGGACATCTCGATCCTGGCGATGATCGCCCTGGCCCAGGGCGTGACCATCATCACCCGCGGTATCGATTTGTCGGTCGCCTCGATACTGGCCCTGACGGCCATGATGGTCTCGTTCCTGATCCGAGCTTATCCCGAAACCCCGGTGATCCTCACCGTGCTGCTGGGCATCGGCATCGGCGGGGTGTTAGGCAGCCTCAATGGGATCATCATCGGCTTGGCCAACGTTCCGCCGATCATCGCGACCCTGGGCACTTTGAGCGTTTATCGTGGCCTGGTTTTCTTGTACAGCAACGGCGCCTGGATCAACGCGTTTGAGATGCCTGAGAGTTTCAAGCAACTGGCCAAAGGGACACCCTTGATCCTCCCCAACCTGGTGATCGTCGCCATCGTCGTGGCGGTCATTTTCTACGTCTTCCTCAGGTACACGCGGCCGGGGCGCGACATTTATGCCCTGGGAACCAACCCCGAGGCAGCCGTCGTGGCGGGCATCCGCACGCGGCAGGTAACGTTCATGGTGTACGCCATCTCCGGCCTGGTTTGTGGGCTGTCGGGCGTGCTGTGGGCCTCGCGCTTTGAGGCTGCACAGACCAATACGGCGCTGGGGTTCGAGCTGCAGACCGTGGCAGCGGCGGTGATCGGCGGCGTGAGCATGCTGGGAGGGGTTGGCAGCGTGCCGGGCATGGTGCTGGGAGCGCTGATCTTGGGCATCATCCAGAATGGCCTGATCCTCTCCCGGATCTCTCCATTCTGGCAGTTGGCCGTGCAGGGATTCTTGATCTTGCTGGCGGTCGTCTCGGACGCATCAATACAACAGCGGATCAAGTCGACCGTAAGGCAGGGAATGGGCAAATGACAACCACGGAAGGAAAGGTTTCAGCCTCGCTCAGCCTCGCGCCGCCACACAGGTCGTTCCCGTCACGCTTTTTGCACTGGGAATGGTTCCTGGTGGCCCTGATTCTGGTGGTGGTCGTCGTCAACAGCCGCCTTTCGCCCTACTTTTTGGATGTCCGCAACCTGTTTCGAGCATCGGGAGACTTCATGGAGATGGGCCTGATGATGCTGCCGATGGTCTGGATCATCGTCACGGGTAATGTCGACCTGGCGGTGGCCTCCACGCTCGGCATGACCGCCTCTTTCATGGGCCTGTTGTTCAATACTGGCGTCAACATCTGGCTCGCGGCGGCGGCTGCGCTGGTGTTGGGCGTCGTGGCGGGCCTGTTGAACGGCTACCTGATCTCGCGCCTGCGCGTGCCGGCATTAGTGATCACGCTCGGCACCTACGCTTTCTACCGCGGCATGGCGTACGTCATGTTGGGCGACCAGGCCGCGCGCGGTTATCCGGCTTCTTTCACCTACATCGGGCAAGGGACCATCCCGGGGACACCGGTGCCATTTTCGCTGGCGCTCTTCCTGGTAATGGCAGTCATCTTCGGCCTGGTGCTGCACAAGACGGCCTTCGGCCGCTATCTGTACGCGATCGGCAACAATCAGGAGGCCGCGATCTACTCGGGCATCTCGGTGGCGCGCGTGAAGGTCATCATCTTCCTGGTCTCGGGGGCAATGTCGGCGCTGGCCGGGCTGGTCCTGGCGGCGCGCTACGGCAGCACGCGTCCCGATATCGGCACCGGCCTCGAGCTGGCGGTCATCACGGCGGCCGTGCTCGGCGGTGTGGATATCAACGGCGGCAAGGGCAGCATGATCGGGGCAGTGCTCGCGCTGCTGTTGGTGGGCTTGCTGCGCTTTGGTATGGGTTTGCTGAACGTGCAGGGTCAGGTACAAAGCATAGCCATTGGGGCCTTGCTGATCCTGTCGATCCTGTTGCCCAACCTACCGCAAATCGTCAGCGGCCAGCGATCACGGCTGAATGGCCGCGCGCTGGCCCTGACCGGCGTCGCGGTCGTCATCGCGATCGCCTTCGGGTGGTTGTTCTTCTGGTCGCGTGCCGTCGTCTTCTCAATATCCTAGGCGACCGGCGCAGCGCATCCCGTCAGCTTAGGGAGGTGAGTCGATCCGAAAGCTCAGATTGTAGGAACATCGTGGTTAATTGTCTTGGACCATCTGCATGCCTAAGGGAGAAAAAACATGAAGAGCCGTTCAACCTTTGCGATCGTCGCCGCGGTACTGGTGCTCAGCATGCTGTTGAGCGCATGCGGTCCGCAGGCGACTGCCGTTCCTGCGGCACCGGCGGCACCGGCGCCCGCAGCCACTCAACCGCCCGCGCCCACGGAGGCCCCTGCCGCCGCTCCCACGGAAGCGGCCGCGCCTACCGAAGCCGCCGCCACTGCTCCTACCGAAGCCGCCGCGCCTACCGAAGCCGCCGCGCCTACGGCAGCAGCCGCGCCGGCCGCATCTGGCGCCGGCAACGTGTACGTGTTGGTGCCCAAGAACCTGGGCAATCCCTACTTCGACACCGCCAACAAGGGTGCCCAGGAAGCCGCTAAAGAGCTCGGCGTGACCGTCAATTACCAGGGTCCGGCAACCGCGGATGCCACCCAGCAGATCCAACTGCTGAACTCGTTGATCGCGCAGAAAGTCAACGGCCTGGCCATCTCAGCAGACGATGCCGATGCGCTGGTGCCGGTGGGCAAGCAGGCGATGGATGCCGGCATTCCGGTGGTGACCTGGGACTCGGCGATCGCTCCCGCCGGTCGCACGGTGCACATCAACCAGGCGGTTGCCGCCGACATCGCGGCCATCCAGATCAAGATGGCCTCGGACCTGGCCGGCGGCTCGGGCAACATCGCCATCCTCAGCGCCACCTCCACGGCGCCGAACCAGAACGAGTGGATCGGCCTCATGAAGGAAGAACTGAAGAAACCCGAGTATGCCAACCTGAAGCTCGTGGATACCGTCTACGGCGACGACGAGGATACCAAGAGCTACAACGAAGCGCAGGGTCTGATGAAGAAGTACCCGGACCTGAAGGTGATCATCGCCCCCACGACAGTCGGCATCGCAGCTGCCGCGCGCGCCGTGCAGGATGCCAACATGGTCGGGAAGGTGTTCGTGACCGGACTGGGGACGCCCAACCAGATGCGCGACTACGTCAAGAGCGGCGCCGCGCCGCAATTCGCCCTGTGGAACCCATCTGACCTCGGCTACCTGGCCATCTACACATTGAATGCCATCGCCACGGGCGAGATCAAGGGCCAGCCGGGCGACACGTTCACCGCCGGAAAGCTGGGCAAGTACACCGTCAACCCCGACGGCACGGTGCTGTTGGGGCCGCCGACCGTCTTCAACAAGGACAATATCGACAACTTCAACTTCTAGCCAGGCTGCTGGTCGTCATGCAGCGTGGTGAGCGACGCCACAACGTCGCTCACCACGCTGATCCCAGCCCAACTTCTCACCATAATCGCCTCATGCCTCTATTCTCCAAAAAGGTCAGTCTCGGGATTCACGGCAGCGAACTTAGGCGCCGCTACAGTCAGCCGGCGTCTGGTCCGCTATTCTGGACCAGATTAGGCCACCTGTTCTATTGGGGAGGGGAGGCGTGGGGTGACAAAGCAGAACCCGAACTTCTTCGCCAGCCCTAACGACTTCCGGGACTGGTTCGAAAACAACCACGAGCAGGCCGCCGAGCTCTGGGTCGGCTTCTATAAGGTCGGCTCGGGCCGGCCCAGCATCACCTGGCCAGAGGCGGTCGATCAGGCCCTGTGCTTCGGCTGGATCGACGGCGTGCGCAAGCGTATCGACGACCTCAGCTACGTCATTCGCTTCACTCCTCGCAAGCCCGACAGTACCTGGAGCGCAGTTAACATCCGGCGTTTCAAGGAGCTGGAGGCCCAGCGGCTGGTGCGTCCGGCCGGGCAGAAGGCGTTCGCGGCCCGGGCAGACGAACGGTCGGCGATCTATGCCTACGAGCAGCGCCAGGTCCCTGAGTTGGATCGCGCGGCCGAGGAGCAGTTCCGCGCCAACCCGCGAGCCTGGGCCTTTTTCCAGGCCCAACCACCCTCCTATCGGCGCACCGCCATCTACTGGGTGATCAGCGCCAAACGGGAAGAGACGCGCGCGCGGCGCCTGGCGACCCTGATCGACGACTCCGCGGCCGGGCGCACGATCGCGCGGCTGACCCGCCCGGCCGGATAGGCACTAGGAGTCTCCCCTCACGCTTAAGCGACGAGCGCAGTCAAAGGGTCTTCACGCGTTCCTTTATCGGGGGGTGCGAGTACAGGAGCCAGACCACCCAACGGGGTGGATCGGCTTCCGAGAGGTTCTGGTTGGCCAGCCGGATCATGGCCCGCGCAAAGGCCAGGGGGTTGCGAGTGGTCTGCACGGCATACTGGTCGGCCAGGCGCTCACGCCAACGCGAGTAGCCGTTGATGAGCGGCATGGTGACTACCGAGAAAACGCCGACTGCCAACACCAGCAAGGGCATTGCGGCAACATCACCCACGCCGCTGAAGCCGAAGTAGCCAACCCCAGCGCTCAGGAAGAGCTGCGCCAGATACATCCCACCCAGGAAGAGCAAGCTCTGAACGATGATGCCGAGTTCCAGGTCGTGGTGTACCTGGTGTCCAAGCTCGTGAGCGATGATAGTCTCAATCTCCTGAGGACTGTAGTCGGCGTAGAGCGTATCGCCCAGGGCAATGCGCTTGCTCGCCCCCAGCCCCATCACCATTGCATTGCCGGCCGTAGTGCGTGCGCTCAAGTTGATCGTGTAGACGCCGACAATGCGCGCGTGAGCCTGATCGGCGAGGCGCCGGATGCGTTCGATCAGATCAGGGTCATTCAGCGGGGTGAGCTTGTAGAACAGTGGTATGATCAACACGGGGGCCAGGTGGCCCAGCAGGACGGCAAAGAAGATCAGGAAAATGGCGGCCCACAGCCACCAGCTTGCCGGGAAGGTGCGCAACAACCAATAGATCAGCTCGGCCACCGGCAAGCCAAGCAGCAGTCCCAGCAGCAGGGACTTCATTTCGTCCTCCACCCAGCCGGCGGCCGGTTGCGTGCTGAGCCCGTAACGATGCGGCAAGACGAACCCGCCCCACCAGGAAAGGGGCGCCGTGACCAGGCTGTAACCAACGTAGGCTATGCCCACGTAGCCCGCCACCAGAGCGCCCGGAGCGACCAGGCGTGCGCCCAGCAAGGCATCCTTCAGCCACCGAGAGGCACCGGTCAGGAGAAAGCCGATCACCAGCACGGCCGAGAGGGCAAGCTCGAGCACCATCAGATTGCGGTGCTGGCGCGCCAGACGTCTGGCCGCCACCTGCCGCCCCTCGTCCAATGAGGCAGGCTGCACTGACGCGGTGGCAGTCATTTCTTTCTCCTCGGATTGCCCCATTCCGTTCATCCTTCACCACCTTCTCACAGCGGAAGATATCTCCAGACGGCGGCAAAGGCTGTAATCCTCAAGACAAGGGCCCCGGCATCGCCCCGCCCCCACTCGGCCGCTTAACCAGACTGGCCCCAGCAGGTTGTGCTGGGGCCAGTCCCTCGGGCAGCGCCTGTCTGGCGCAGCCGATTACTTACCCATGCTCTTGTTATAGTCGCCGATCGCGGTGGTGACGATAGCAGCGGCCTTATCCATCGCCTCTTGCGGCGTGGACTTGCCGGCCAGCACTTCTTCGATCGCCGTCTCAACCGTCGCACGTGCGGTGGGGAAGACGCCGATCAGGGCGCCCTGCGTCACCCGGTTGTTGGGGGCCATGTGCAGTTGGTCGATAGCCGTCTGGAACTGTGGGTATTTCGCCCGCCATTCCTTATCCAACGGTTCCTCGTACGCGGCCTTGGTGATCGGGAAGTAACCCGAGGCGGTGTGCCAGTATGCCATCTGCGGCGGTGCGACCAGGAACTTGATGAACTGCCAGGCGCATTCCTGTTCCGCAGGCGGGCGGTTGTTGACGATCCACAGCGATGCGCCGCCGATAATCGTGCCGCCGGTCTGGAAGGCCGCTTCGTTCGGCCGGGGCAGAATGCCGGTGCCAAGCTCGAACTTGCCTGTCGAACCGTCGATCAGACCGCGCAGCGTGGCCGTCGATTCGATAATCATGGCAGTTTTGCCGGCGAGGAAGGCGTTGCGCGTGTCGACGGTGGTGCGGCCGTAGTTCGCCATGTTGCCGGCATCGTACATGCTCTTCCACCACTCGAGGATCTTGACGCCTTCCGGGCTGTTGAAAGTCGCCTTGGTAGCCGTGCCGTCGCGGCCGTTGCCGTTATCGACGTACTCCCCGCCCGAAACGGCCAGGAGCTGTTCCACGAACCAACCGTAGATCGCGAAGGCGACGCCATAGGTTGACACGTTGCCGCTGCTGTCCTTGACCGTTAGCTTCTGGGCATCGGCGGCGACCTCGTCCCAGGTGCGCGGCGGCTTCTCAGGATCCAGGCCGGCGGCCTTGAACATGTCCTTGTTGTAGTACAGGATCGGGTTGGAGCTGTTGAAGGGCATCGACCACAGCTTGCCTTCAACCGTGTAGTAGGCGAGGACGTTGGGTTCGAGGTCCGAGATGTCGTACTTGTCCTTGTCGATGAAATCCTGGACCGGGGTTGCGACCTTCAGGTCGACGATCAGGCGAGTGCCGATGTCGTAGAGCTGCACCAGGGCAGGCGTATTGTTGCTCTGCAGCCCGGCCTTCATCTTGTTGAGCGAGTCGTCATAGGAGCCCTGGTAGGTCGGGTCGACGAAGCACTTCTGCTGCGAAGCGTTGAAGTCGTCGGCCAGCTTGGGGATCGCCTTGCCGCCGATATCGCCGGCCATACTGTGCCAGAACGCGATGCGCAGCGCGCCCGCAGGCGCGACCTTGGTCGGTGGGACCTCCGTCGCTGCCGGGGCAGCCGCGGCCGCAGGGGCGGTGGTGGCCGCCGGGGCAGCCGGGGCGGCCGGAGCGGCGGGAGCCGCAGGGGCGGCGCAGGCAGTGAGGAGCATGCTCAGGGTCACGAGCACGCTCATAAAGGTGAACAGGGAGCGCTTCATGGATTCTCTTCCTTTCCTGATGAGAAAAGCCTAACCCTTGACGGCACCCGCAGTGAGGCCGCGGATTAGCTGGCGGTTGCCGACTATGAAGAGCAGGAACGTCGGCAAGAGAACGATCACGACTCCGGCCATGACCGTGTTGAACATGAACCGTTCTTCGTCCTGAAGAAGGGTGATGCCGATCTGCACCGTGCGCATGCTTTGCTTGTTGGTGATGAGCAGCGGCCACAGATACTGGTTGTAGGTTTGCAGAAAGCTGTAGACGGCCAGGGTACCGAGCGCCGGCCGCGCCAACGGCAGTACGATGGTGGACAGAAAGCGCAGGCTGCCGCAGCCGTCTATTGTCGCCGCATCGTGCAGCTCGTGCGGGATCGAGCGGAAAAACTGCCGCAGCAGAAAAGTGCCGAATGCCGTCGCCAGGAACGGTGCACTAAGCCCCAGGAAGCTATCGGTCCAGCCAATGCTCTTGATCATCAGGTAGTTGGGAATGATCGTAGCCTCCCAGGGGATCATCATGGTGGACAAGAACAGCAGAAACGCCGCGTTCCGGCCCTTGAAGTCGATGAAAGCGAAGGCGTAGGCGGCGAGGCTGGCGGTGATAAGCTGGCCGGCCATCACCAGGCTGGACTGGACGATGCTATTGAGCAGGTAGCGGAAGAGCGGCGCCTGCTGCATGGCATGCACGAAATTCGCCAGGCTCAGGTGCGAAGGCGCCAGCAAGGGTGGGTAGGTAGAGATCTCCGTCTCGCTCAGCATGCTGATAGTGAAAGCGGTCCACACAGGGAAGAGCACCACGACGGCCATCGCCGTCAGCAAAAGATACAGACCGGTGCCGCGCAGCAGACGGGCAGGAGTAGCACGACGGACGGTCTTCGCCAGGGTGCTCATTCGTAGAAAACCCTCCTCTCCAGGACGCCGAACTGGAAAACGGTCAACAGCAACATGATGAAGAACAGCAGCACGGACTGGGCCGCGGCGAGCCCGTACTGACCGTTGAAGTAGAACTGGCGGTAGATGGAGAAGACGAGCACGTTGGTCGAGTCCATCGGGCCGCCCTTGGTCATTACCTGGACCTGCGTGAACACCTGGAAGGCGGCCAGGACATCTACGACCAGCAGGAAGAAGATCGTCGACGATAACAACGGCAGTGTGATGTGACGGAACTGGGCTGCGCCACGTGCGCCGTCAATCATCGCGCTCTCGTACAGTTCTTCTGGAATGCCCTGCATTCCCGCCAGTAAAATGATCGTATTCAGCCCGAGAGCCAGCCAGATAGTGGTGATGGCGATGGCCGGCAAGGCCGTGTCCGGACTGGTCAACCATGGCACCGGCGACTGGCCGGCCAGCCCCAGCAGATAGTTGAGCCAACCGAGCGCCGGATGGTACAGGTAGGCGAAGATCAACGAGGCCGTCGCGCCCGAGACGGCGATCGTGGACGAAAAGATCATGCGGTACACGTCGATGCGGCGCAGGCGCAGGTTTCCCAACAGTGCCAGACCCAGAGCACATAGCAGTTCGGCCGGCACTGTCAGCACCACGAACAAGAGCGAGCGCTGGAAACTGTTAAGAAAGTCCGGGGTGTGGAAGATGCGCTGGTACAGGTCAAGGCCGGCGAAGGCGGCCGGCCGGCCCAATGGATCGGTGTAGCGCGCGCTCAGCCAGAAGGTGCGCACCAACGGGACAAACACGAAGACGATAAACAGGATCAGCGAGGGCGAGAGGTACAGTAGAGCTTGCAGCAGCTTTTTTAGTTCTTTGCGGTTGACGGCACTTCGCCGTGCCGCTCGAACGCCAGCCGGGAGTTCGGTTTGCGGGAGACTCGAACTAATGTCCGCCATAAGATCGCGACCTCGCGTTGGCTCCGACAATTGCGCTATCATCAGAATATTGGCTGCACATTAAGCCAGTAACACGCACAGGTTAACGGATATTGGGCGTCCTGTCAAGATGCATTAAAAAACAACCGCCGGCGGCGTTTGCCTTCTAGCGGGTGGACGTGGCACACTATCAGGGCACGGGCAAGTAAGGCGCCGAGCCGAGGGCCAGGCGCAGGAGCACCGGTGGGCGCAGTCCAGTTGCAACCATGATCGTAGCCGTAGATCGCATAGGAAGGCCCAATGAGCGATGACAATCTGACCATTCGCACCGAGAATCTGAGCCGGCAGTTCGGCAAGTTGGTCGCAGTCGACCGTCTGAACCTGGCCGTACGACCCGGGACCATTTTCGGCTTCCTCGGACCAAACGGCGCCGGCAAATCCACGACCATCAACATGCTGGTGGGGCTGCTGCCGCCCAGCGCAGGGACGGCGCAGGTGGCCGGCTTTTCGGTGCTCGACGAGCCGCTGATGGTCAAGCAGCGCATCGGCGTGGTGCCCGAAGGCCTGAACCTCTACGAACGACTGACGGTCACCGAGCAGGTGGAGCTGGTCGGCCGCCTGCACGGGCTTAGCCGCTCAGAGATCCTGCGGCGCCTGCCGTCACTGCTAGATCTGCTAGATCTGGCCGACAGCGCCAACAAGATGATCCTGGACTATTCGGCGGGTATGCGTAAAAAGACGGCGCTGGCTTGCGCACTGGTGCACGTGCCCGAAGTGCTGTTCCTGGATGAGCCTTTTGAGAGCGTGGATCCCGTCTCGACGCGCGCGATCAAGAACGTGCTGCGCGACATGGTCGCGCAGCGCGGCACGACGGTGTTCTTCTCGACCCACGTGATGGAGCTGGCCGAGCGTTTCTGCGACCAGGTGGGCATCATCAACCGAGGCCAACTGGTGGCGACCGGCAGCATCGACGAACTGCGGGCACGGACAGGCTTGGGCCAAGAAGCAGCCCTCGAGGATGTGTTCTTGCACGTCGTCAAGGCGGATGTGGCGGTCGAACAGGATGAGGAACTGTTGGGCTGGTTGACAGGCGCCGGCGCGGCAGAAAGGATAGGCGTCCACCATGGGAGCTGAGGCGCAAGCGGACCGGCGGAGCGATCTGCGCACGTTGTTCTGGCTGCAGTGGCGGCTGACGGTCGCCATGTTTCGCAGCCGGCGGTCGGACAACTGGGCGCGCCTGGGGCGTGTGCTGCTGGGAGTGCTGGTAATGATCCTCAGCTTGCCCTTCTTCACCACCGTCGGGGTGCTGCTGGCCCTGGCGGCAGCGCGCCTCTCGCCACGCGGCGCCTACGAGCTCTTGATCATGGTCAATAGCGCCCTACTCTTCTTCTGGTTGCTAATGCCAGCCACCTACAACAGCGAGTTCATCGAGCGTTTCGAGATGACGCGCCTGTTCAGCCAGCCGATCGCAATCAACAGTCTGGCGGCCGGCAGCACTATCATCGGGTCCCTGAGCTTCATTGGTGTCTGGAGCTTCCTTATGCTTGCGGGCGAGGTGATCGGCCTCGCCGCGCATGGCCTGGCCAGCGCACCGCTGGTACTGTTGGGCGCGCTACCGACCTTTGCGATCTTGATGCTTGCCGGGCGGCTGATGGACGACGTACTGGACCTGGTCGCCAACGACCGGCGCTTGCGTGGGTTACTGCTAGGCCTCTTGAGCCTACCCTTCGTTCTGCTCTTCTTTGGAAACTACTATCTTCAGTACGTGACCAACAACTTTCGCGGGATAGAGGACTTCCTCCGGCCAATCGTTGGCGACGTGGGCTCGCTGCGCAGCCTCAGCTTCATCCAGGTGCTGGATCTGCTGCTCGTCAGCCTCAGGCCCTCGCGCTACCTGATCTACCTGCCGGCCGGCTGGGCCACGGCCAGCATGGCCCTGCCGGTGGCCGGTCAGTGGGTCGCGGGCCTGGCCTTTCTGGTCCTCTCATCGGCCGCGGCCGTCGGGCTATATGCCGTCCACGCCGCGATTGTGCGCCGCATGATGCAAGGAGTGGCCTTGCACATGAGCTCCGAACGGGTACGCAGCCAGAGGCTTGACCTGCGTCTGCCCGGTCCGCCCGCGCTATGGTCGCTGGTCGAGAAGGATTGGGCCTACTTGCGACGCAGCCCGATGACCCGGCGCATCCTTCTCGGCACCCCGGTGGTTGCGGTGGCCTTCGGCTTTGCCGTCTGGCAGGCGAACAACGTCGGCCAGACAATCGGACGGGGCTTGACGGGCTCGCTCCACCCTGATCTGCCCTTCCTCGGCGCCTGCCTGATGGCCATCTCCGTCAGCCTGTCGATGTGCAATCTCACAGCCAATTACTTCGGTGTTGTCGATCGCGAGGGTTTCGGCAGCCTGATGCTCTGCGGCGTCGACCGGCGCTGGGTGTGGCTGTCCGCCAACCTGGTATCCTTGATCTTCACCCTGGCGCTGACCCTGCTCCTGCTGCTCGTCGTCGCCGTGCTAACGCGCTCCTGGCTGGCGCTGCCGTGGGGCCTTCTCTTTGCCGTGTGCCTCTACCTCTCCACCGTCCCGGCCGCCAACCTGACCAGCGCCCTGGCGCCACACCGGGCCCGGTTCAGCCTGGGCAACAACAACCAGGGCAACCTCTGGCTGCTGGCGTCGTGGGCCATCGCCGCACCGCCGGTCTGCCTCCTGTTCATCCTGCCCTACTTCCTCTGGCGACCCGGCCTCGCGATCACCCTGCCCTTGGCCGCGCTCTACAGCGCCGCTCTCTACGTGCTCACGCTCAAGCCGTTGGCGCGGCTGTTGGATCGGCGCACCCATTCGATCTACGAGGCGATCAGCGGCGAGGGATGATCGGCGCCAACCATCCAGGCAGTCAAATGACGACGCAAACCAAAGCCAGTGGGAGGTGTAGATGCCCGATCGGAATGTTGACCCAGGGAGACAGGCGGCCGGTGAGGGGAGGCGCGAGAGCGTGCGCGGGCCGGCGCATGGGACGGCAGGCGAGCCCGCGCGCGAGGTGACACGCGGACAGTGGCTAAGCCTGCTGGTCCTGAGCCTGGGGTTGGCCATCGTCATCATCGATAGCACCATCGTCAACGTGGCTATCCCTTCCATCCAGCAAGAGTTCAACGCCAGCCTGAAAAACCTCGAGTGGGTGAATTCCATCTACTCGCTGGTCTACGCGGCGCTGATCGTGACCTGGGGACGGATCGGCGACCAGATCGGGCGCAAGCGCATCTTCATCGCCGGCGTGATCGTATTCGTGCTTGGCTCGGCGCTGGCCGGCGCATCGCAAAGCATCAGCTTCCTGATCGGCGCCCGCACCATCCAGGGCCTGGGGGCAGCCATGACCTCGCCCTCGACCCTTTCCATCATCTCGGCGACCTTCACCGGGCGAATGCGCGGCGTGGCCTTCGGCGTATGGGGCGCGGTGGCCGGGGCAGCCGCCGCCCTGGGGCCACTCCTCGGCGGCTGGCTGACTACCAGCGCCAGTTGGCGCTGGGCCTTCTACGTCAACCTGCCAATCGGCGTGGCCGCGATCCTGGGCGCGCTGTTTGTCCTCAGCGAGTCACGCCAGGAAAACGCGCGCCTGGACTTTGACATCCCGGGCATCATCCTGGTGGCCCTCGGTATCGGCGGCATCGTCTTCGGCCTGATCGAGGGTCAGAGTTACGGCTGGTGGCAGCCGCGCCAGTCTTTCAGCCTGGGCAGCTGGAACTGGCCGCTGGCAGACCTCTCGATCACGCCGGTCAGCTTCGCGGTCGGGCTGGCCGGCCTGGTTGCCTTCGTCGCCTGGGAGCAACACCTTCGGTCACGCGGGCAGGAGCCCCTGTTCGACTTCAGCCTCTTGCGCTTCCGTAGCTTTCGTTTCGGGCTGACGACCGTGGCCATTGTCGCCGTAGGCGAGTTTGCGGTAGTGTTCGTACTATCGTTATACTTGCAGGGAGTCTTGGGGCTGAGCGCATTCGACACCGGGCTGACCCTGCTGCCGTTTGCGCTGGCGACCCTGGTCGTCGCACCCTCAGCCGGTTTTCTCTCGGCGCGCTTCGGACCCAAGTGGGTCGTGACAAGCGGCATGCTGCTGGAGGCGACGGCAATCTTCCTGCTCAGCCGGATCATCGGGCTGACCGCGGCTCGCGGTACGTTGATCGCCGTGCTGGTGGTTTATGGGGCAGGAGTCGGGCTGGCAATTGCCCAGCTCACCAACGTGGTGCTCAACGAGATCCCGTCCGCCCGTTTGGGCGCCGCCTCGGGCGCCAACAATACCATCCGCCAGGTAGGCGCGTCCATGGGGATCGCGGTGGTCGGTGCCGTGCTGGCCACGCAAATGGCCGCTGCCGCCCAGGCACAGTTTGCCACCGTCAGCTCGGTGCCGGCGCCGGTCAAGACCGCCATCGTGCAAGGTCTGGAAGAAAGCGGGGGCGGAGAGGGGCTATCAACCGTGCCGGGCACGCCCGCCGGGCTCCAGGATACGCCCGGCGGCCAGGCGATGGCCAAGACCATCACTCACGTCATCCAGCAGTCGTTCGTCGACGGCGCCCGCGCCTCGGCGGTCACCGCCAGCATCTTCGTTCTCCTGGGGGCGCTGAGTTCGTTGTTCATTCCGAACCCCGGCCCACGCCGGAGCAAAGGGGTCGTGCCTGCAGAGTAGGAGGTGACTACCCGTGTACACAAGAATCCTCGTCCCGCTGGATGGCTCGGGCCTGGCCGAAGGCGTCCTCGATCACGTGCGCGCCCTGGCCGCCTGCATGGGCAGTGAGATCGTGCTGCTCACCATCATGACCTATCCCCACTACGACTACCTGATCAGCGATCCCGAGATTGTGGCCTCCCTGCACGCCACGCTCGAAGCCGAGGCCTGTCAGTACCTGTCCTCGGTCGCGGCCGGCCTGCAGTCAGACGGGCTGAGGGTCACCGCCGAGGTGATCACGGTCAGCGGCGCGGTGGCCGACGCGATCATCGACTTTGCCAAAGAAAAGCGCGCCGAGCTGATCGCCATGTCGACGCACGGCCGGACCGGTCCGGCGCGCTGGTTTCTGGGCAGCGTCGCCGATCGGGTGGTGCGCGGCGCGGGGATGCCCGTGCTGATGGTGAGGCCGGTCAAGCGCTAGCCGGTGCGGGGAGGTCGAGAGGCGCTCCCGGCCTGCGCGCTTTCCGGCCGGACAGCCGAGCGCCCGAGTGCCCTGCTGCCCTACTGCACGACCGCCGTCCCGACCATGCCGGCTTCCTTGTGGCCGGGCAGGTTGCAGGCGAACGAGTAGCTGCCGGCCTGCGTCGGCGTGAAAGTGACCGTCGTCTGGCCGCCTGCCGCAGCATACGCAAACACCTTGCCGGCCTGGGCATCGCTCTGGACGGTGCTCTTCTTATCCGCCGGGACGTTGCCCGCCTTGCTCAGATCGACCGTCACGTTCTTGGCCGGCATCGCCGTCAGATCGAGCTCGTGATCCACCGTGCCGGTGTTCTGGAACGTGAGGCTGACCGGCTGCTGGGCCTTGAACGTCAGTTGGTTCGGCTCGAACTTGAACTCAGAACCCTTTACCGTGATGGCCTGGGTTGACGAGCCGGAAGCGCTCGAGGACACGCCCGACGGTCCGCACGCCGCCAATACGAGCGCTCCCAGCACGCAGACCATCAAGACAGACAGGACCTTTCCATCTCTCATGATATACCCTCCAGTCGAATGTCTCGGCTTCTCCTTATCGCGCCACCCGCGGGCATCTGCCCTTAAGTGAACCTTCGCGCAAGCTAACGGGGGAATTAAGCACCCCTGGCGTCCGTTCTGCAGGTCACGAGCCGGTGGGGGGATCTGTCTGATGCCGCGGGTGAGGGTTCTGCTAAAGTGACGAGCCATCGGTCACAATCACCCAAAGTTGCAACACCGAAGTCATGGGCGGACATCGACTTGCTCTTCTAGGCTTCGCTATATCAAGCGTTGCAGCTTCTCGGCGTAGTCACACCTTGACAGTACCGCATTCTCCAGGTTCGAACCGACTTGCGCGCCTTTCGTGCTTAAGGTATACTCGCTGCTTATGGTCAAATCATTACCCTCGTCTGGCTTGCCACATGCAAAATCAGTACTCGCTTGGCCCAGCTAGAAGGAGGTGGCGAAGCCGATACGATGCGCTCTTGCCCCTGGCAGGAACGCAGATGAGTTCTCTGAAGGAGGAAGTAACCCGATGAAGCGTACCTATGGTACCCTGGCGTTTGCCCTGATCTTGAGCTTCGTGCTCGCCGCTTGTGCGCAGCCGCCGTCCGCCCCAGCTCCTGCGGCCCCGGCCAGCGCGCCTGCGGCCACCACGGCTCCTGCAGCTACCGCGGCTCCGGCAGCTGCCGCAGCTCCGGCAGCCGGCGCAGTCCCTACGGCGTCCAAACCGATCCCCGCCGGCAAGCTGATCACCTGGGCTTTTGGCCAGCCCAAATTCTTGCAGATGTGGAACGAGGACTATCTCGCGCGTCACCCTGAAGTAAAGGACGTAACGTCTGAGATGGTGACCACCACCGGCGAAGAAGAAGTACGCCAGAAGACGATGTTGGCCTTCACCTCGGGCAGTCTCGCCGACGCGGCCGACGTCATCTCTACCTTCCCGGTCAGCATGCAGGCCATGGCCGATGCCGGAATGCTGGTGGACAACACCGCCTTCCTGACCCCGCTCAAAGACAAGTTCGTGCCCGGTACCTACGACCAAATCGCCTACAAGGGCAAGTTGTACTGCTTGCCGCGTTCGCTGCGCCCGCAGCTTCTTTTCTACAACAAGGAAATCTTCGACAAGTACGGCATCGACCCAGCCCAGATGAAGACGTTCGAAGGCTACCTGGAAGTCGGGCGCCAGCTCAAGCAAAAGAGCAACGGCGAGGTCTTCCTTTCCTACGAAGATCCTGCCACCCGCACCTGGCGCTACTGGGGCCGTCGCGGCCTGATGCCCCAGGCCGGCGCAAAGATCTGGGACGATGCCGGTAACGTCGTCATCGACACAGACCCTGGCGCGCTCAAGGCGCTCAAGTACTTCGAGACACTGCACACGGAAGGCCTGCTCTTCAACTCCAAGATCCTGGAGCCACCGCTCTACGAGGCCACTCGCCAGGGCAAGGTCGCCACGTACTACATCGGTGCTTTCTTCGACGAGTTCCTCAAGGCCAATCTGCAGGACATGGCCGGCAAGTGGCGCGTCATGGACGCTCCGGTCTTCAAGGACCTGAATCTCGGCGGCGCGCCTGTGGTCGACATCCAGTGCCTGACCAACAAGCCCGGCACGCCGTACGTCGATCTGGCCCGCCAGATGTGGTACGACTACAACTTCAATAGCGAAGCGCGGTTGAACTATACCCAAAACGTGATCAAGGAAAACGGCCCGGTCCAGAATCCGCTTTCCAAGGCCATGCTGGACGAACCGTTCTGGAAGGAAGTCGATCCCTTCTATGGCGATCAGTCCTTCCGCCAGCTGGAAGGCGCCGGCTTGAAGAACGTCTCCGAAAACTTACGCGTGACGACCAAGGATGCTGAGGCCGATACCATTATCTCCAGCGAACTTGAGAAGTTCGTCGCGAACGCACAGACGATGGATCAGGCCATTGCCAACATGGGGAAGAACCTGCGTGATCAGATCGGCACTGCGCCTGCTAATCCGGACGCGAAGTAGGTAGATGTTTCGGCGCGGCATCATACGCCGCGCCGTCCGAATGCTGAGTCGTCTCTGGTTGGGCGGGTCTCTGGCCCGCCCGACCACCCATGGCGTGCAAATCCACTCATCCCCGGACTAGCCGGGAGGAATATCATTCCGATCTCTCGCGGACCGTTCCTCGTGTTTCTATCATCCCGGAGTCTCGTGGCGAAAAGAAAGGGGCTTCTGCAGCGCATCTGGAAAAGCCGTACCATCTACCTTTTCATCTCGCCGTTCTATATCCTCTTCCTGATCTTTGGGCTATTTCCCATCTTGTGGTCCTTCTACCTCACGTTTCAGGACTGGAATGGCTTGAGTGAGATGCGATTTATCGGATTGGGGAACTACAGAGCGTTACTGCGCGACAACACATTCCTCGAAGCGCTGCGCAACACCGCTGTTTACTGGGTAGTGGATGTCTTTTTCATCATCCTGCTGGCACTCATTCTCGCTTCTCTGCTCCACAATGCCTGGATTAAGGGCAGCAAGACGATACGAGTAGTGATTTTCCTGCCTTATGTAACTGCCACGGTGGCCGTCGGGCTGGTTTTCAATATGATCTTCGACTTCAACAGCGGGCTGATCAACAGCATCCTCAAGAGTCTCAGTCTGGCTCCACAGCCGTGGCTGAACAGCGTAACGCTGTCGAAAATACCGGTGATGGTGTTGAATGTTTGGCGTGTGATGCCGTGGTACCTGCTGATCATTTTTTCCGGTTTGCAGGCACTCAACCCCGAGCACTATGAGGCTGCCACCGTTGACGGCGCCAATAGCGTTCAGAAGATGCTCCACATTACTATCCCAGGCCTGGCGCCCATCCTGTTTTTCTGTTTCCTGACTGAAACGATCGAATCATTCCGCATCTTTACTGAGCCGTATGTCATGACCAGCGGCGGACCCGGCTCCTCCTCGCTTTCTGTCGTACTTTATCTCTACCGCAACGGCTTCGAGATTTTCAAAATGGGTTACGCCTCCACCATCGGGTATGCTCTCACCTTCATCCTGTTGATCATTTCTGCCGGCCAGATAGTGCTGCTACGCAATCAGGGCGGGCTGCTCGAGGAGGGTCCCCGATGACTTCCGTCACCGCTACCCGCACGAGCGCGCGTCTGCCCGTTGGCCGGCTGGCGGTCTATGCCGTCTTGCTGGTATGGTGCGTCCTATCGGTCTTTCCATTGCTATGGATGGTTGGGACATCACTCAAGCCGGTCGAGGAACCAATCGGGGGCCTCGGCTCGATGATACCGGGGCAGGCGACCCTCGCCAACTTCGTCAGAGTGTCTACCCTGCTGCCGCTCGGACGCAACACATTCAACAGTTTCCTGGTTGCCACCACCAGCACCATCGTGACCGTCTTCCTATGCGCGCTGGCAGGTTATGCCTTCGCGAAATTCGAATTTCCAGGCAAGAGCTGGCTGTTCTTCCTGCTGCTTGGCACCATGCTGATCCCCCCAGAGGCCGGCATCGTGCCCACCTTCATCATCATGCGCCGGCTCAGCTGGATTAACACCTATTGGTCGCTGATCGTCCCACGGGCCGCGACAGCCATCGGCATCTTCTATATGCGCCAGTACATCGGCAGTTTCCCGACGGAGATCATGGAAGCCGGCCGTATGGATGGCTGCAGCGACTTCCGGATTTTCTGGAACCTGGTTTTGCCGGTCGTTTCCCCGGCGCTCGCAGCCTGGGCAACGCTGGCCTTCATCGCCCGCTGGAACGATTTCATGTACCCGCTCCTTTTCATGACATCCAAGGAGATGTACACGCTGATGGTGGCCATCTCGAAGCTACCCGTCAGCGAGAGCCTTTCTACCCCGTGGCCGGTGATCATGGCGGGCGGCGTTATGGCGGTGTTTCCGCTCGTAGTCATCTACCTGCTTATGCAGCGTTTCCAGGTCGCTGGGCTGCAAATGGGCGCCGTCAAAGGTTAGTCATTCGCCTCTCGGCGCGGACTGCACCAGTCCAAACCCACCACGTCATGGGATAACCTGAAAAGCGCGAGTTTGGCCAACCTTCTCCAACACTCTCGGTGCCGCGGGCGTTTGCCAAAGGCCGCCAGTCCGCGGTACGATTTGGCATCTTTCTGATCGGAGCGCGTCCCTGGCAACCATCACCGAACGGAGCAGGCCCCACGCGGGGCTGTGGGAGTTGTTCGCAACCTACTTCTGGATCGGTATGCAGTCGTTCGGCGGCGGCTCGGCGACGCTGTACCTGATCCGCCAGGCGTGCATGACGCGTGGTTGGCTGGACGAGATCGAGTTCACGCGGGACTGGGCGCTGATCCAGATCGCGCCGGGTATCAATCTCCTCAAACTGACGGCGTTGGTCGCGCACCAGCTTCGTGGCTGGCCGGGGGTGGTGGCAGCCGTAAGCGGCCTGATGCTGCCCAGCGCCTGCGTGACGACGCTGATGACCGCCGGTTTCGCCGTGATACGGGAGGATCCGGCCGTGCAGGCCGCCATGCGCGGGGTGCTGCCGGCAACCATCGGCATAAGCGTGGCGATCGCCGCCCAGATGGGGCTGCCGGTGCTGAGGCAGGCCCGGCGCGAGAGCGCTCGCCGGCTGATCGCCCACGTCGCGGTGTTGGCCGGCGCCGCCCTGCTGCTGGCCGCCGCCGGCCTCTCGCCGGCCCTGGTGCTGTTGGCGGCCGGCGGCGTCACCGCCGCTCTATTGGCCCTCATACCCAGCGCCCTGCCGCGCGAGCCATGAACCCCGTCACCTTCTTCTGGCTTTTCCTTAAGGCGTCCCTGCTGTCGACCGGCGGCTTTGGCAACCTGCCGTACCTCCACCAGGATATGATTGAGCTGGGCCGCGCCACCGAGGCGGACTTCGTTACCGCCATCGCCGTGGGACAGGTGAGCCCTGGCCCCACCGGCGTGTGGAGCATAAGCCTGGGTTACCTGATCCTGGGTTGGCTGGGCGCCGCCCTGGCCATGCTCGCCCTCAGCCTTCCACCCCTGTTGGCGCTTGGGGTAGCCGCGATCTACAATCGTATCGAGCGCATGCAGAGCGTGCAAGACTTCGTGCGCGGTCTCTCGCTGGGGGTTGTCGGCCTGACGCTGGCGATCGCCTATGCTTTGGCTCGCTCGGCGATCACCGACTGGCGGGGGCTAGCCATCGCGGCCGGCGCACTAGCGCTCGCCGCCGGCAAGCGCGTGCCGGTGGTCGCGATCCTCGGCGCGGCCGGCGTGATAGGCTGGGTCATCTACCGCTGAAGTCCCACCTCGACCATTTCCGGCCACCCATATCCTCCAGGACTTCGGCCACCGCAAGGGCCGGCTCCCAGCCGTAACCCTGGTCTTCGAGCGACCAGAAGCCGGACAGCGCGGCGCGCAGCACGCCCCAGGCGAGCAGCTCGCGCTGGTCGACGGCCAGTTCCGCCGCCATCTGTTCGCTGCGCCTGGCCAGCACGCGGCGCAGGGCGGCGGGCTCGCTGGCCGGGGGCAGCTGGTTGATCAGCAGCGGGCCGGTCTCCCACACGGGCGGCCCAACGATCCCTTTCGGGTCGATGGCCAGCCAGGGCTCCCGGCCGGCCGCCAGAATGTTGGCGTGGTGCAGGTCGCCGTGCAGCAGCGCCGGTGGCGGCGCCGAGGCCAGCAGCTCGGAGCCCAGCGCCAGGATACGCTCGACCCACCGGGCCGGGAAGCTGGGGTCGCGTGGCAGCACCTCGGGTGCGTGCCGGCGCATGTTCTCGAGCCAGCTCGCGGTGGTCGGGAACGGGTGTCCCGGCGCCACCGGCCGGCACAAGCGGCGCATCACCGAGACCGCCACTGCCGTGGCCAGGTCGTCGCCGGCAATCTTCGTCAACGGGGTGCCGGGGGTGAGCCGCTCGATCAGCAGCGCGCCCAATTCCAGGTCGTGCTCGAGCAGGCGGGCAGCGCCCTGGCCGTCGAACCAGCGCAGTGCCTCGACCTCGGTGTAGAATTCCTTGTCCGGGTAACAGATCTTCAGAACCGCAGGTCCGTCGCCGCGCCGCACGTGCAGGACGTAGTTGATCGACAGGCCGTGAAACGGCCCGTCGATCGCCAACGACCAATGCCGCGCGCACTCGTCGACGATGGCGGGCAAGCGCGCCAGCCAGGCGGCGCCGGCCTGGCCGCGCGCCTCCAGTGCGAAGCGCTTGACGCGCTCTGGAATCATCTCTCTGCCTCGGTACCCTTCGGGAAGGTCATTCTACACCTTCGGCCGGCGGAGGCCAGGCTGCGGCTCATCCTCGGCATAAATGCTCGCTCGGGCTCACGCGTGATGCAGGCGCGTGCCAATGACCGCCAGCCCGTCCATCGGGTCAGGCACGTGCTACCACGCGGCGCCAGCGCACCGCGACACCGTAGACGCCGGCCGCCAACGCGGCCAGGCCGCCGGTTGCCAGGCCCCAACGCGGGCCGGCGGTCTGGCCGATGAAGCCGATCACCGGCCCGCCGATGGTCGTCGAGCCGAGGAAAGCGATCGCCCACAAGGCCATGACCCGGCCGCGCATCTGCGGATCGCTGTTCAGTTGAAGGGTCGTGTTCCCGGTGGCCGAGAAGACAATCGAGCAGACTCCCACCAACACCATGCCACCGACGGCCAGCGGCAGAGTGGGCATCAGGCTGGCCAGCAGGGCCGTCAGGCCGAACAGGAAACACGCGCCGACGAGAACCCTGAACGAGGTCGTCCTGAAGCTGGCGCTGGCCAGTCCGCCCACAACGGCCCCAAGCCCAAGCGCGGCCGTCAGCGCGGCGTAGCCGGTCGCATCGCTGCGAAAGGTGAACTGCGCCATCAGGGGCAGGCTGACCTGGAACTCGTACGTCAGGGTACCAATGATGGCCATGATGATGAGCACATCACGCAGGATCGGGGTGGCAATCACGTATTTGAGGCCGGCGCTGATCTGGCCCTTGGCCCGCGCCAGACGCGGTGGTGGGCGCAGCTCGGACGCGTGCATGGCAAAGAGCATGATGACGACCGCTGCGTAGGACACTCCGTTCAAGACGTAGCAGATACCGAGGCCCACCGTCACGATCAGGACACCGGCGATGGAAGGCCCGATGATGCGCGCCAGGTTGACCAGGCTCGAATAGAGGGTGACGGCGTTCTTCAGGTGATCCTCGCCGACCATCTCGACCACGAATGATTGGCGGGTCGGATTGTCGACGACGTTGATCAGTCCGAACGCGAGCGCGACGGCGTACACCATCCACAGGCGCACCCAGTCCGTCAGAACGAACACCCCGAGGATCAGGGCGAGGATGCCAAAGCCGGATTGGGTCAGATAGAGGAGCTTGCGTTTAGGGAAGCGATCGGCGATCACACCGCCCCAGGGTGCCAGGAGCAAGATCGGCAGATTCTGCAGCGCTGCCACCAGGCCCAAGGCAGTGCCCGAGTTGGTCAGCCTGAGCACCAGCCAGGCCTGCGCCACCGACTGCATGAACGTGCCCGAGGTCGAGATGGTCTGGCCGATGAAGTACAGCCGGTAGTTGCGGACTCTCAGCGATGAGAAAGTCCGGTCGCCAAACGAAGTCAGAGTCCGAGCCACTACGCCTTCCCCTTTTCCTGGATCGAGGACAGCCCGTATGTTCGCAGCGGGAGAGGGGCGCCACTGCAATGCGGATGTTATACCCGAACCGCCCTTGGTGTACAATTACGCTATCGTCCGTGCCATCCATCACCGTTTGCAGGAGCCGCTCATGTCCCGCGACCTGATCCTCGCCATTGATACCGGCACCCAGAGCATTCGGGCGATCGTCCTCGACCCGAAAGGCAACCTGATCGCCCGGGCGCGCGTGCCGATCGAGGCTTACTTTTCCGAGCGACCAGGCTGGGCCGAGCAGCGCCCGGAATACTACTGGGAGTCTTTGTTCAAGGCCTGCCAGCAACTGTGGCAACAGCCGGCGGCCGCCTCGCTGCGCTCCCGCCTCGCCGGGGTGGCCCTGACCGCGCAGCGCGCCACCGTCGTCAACGTGGATCGGGAAGGCTGCTCGCTGCGCCCCGCCATCCTCTGGTTGGACCAACGGCGCACCTTCGGTCAACCGCCGGTGGGCGGCTTGTGGGGGCTGGCGTTCCGCTTGAGCGGCGTGACCGACACCGTGGCCTACCTGCAGGCCGAGGCCGAGGCAAACTGGATCCGGGTAAACCAGCCGGACATCTGGGCTCGGACCTACAAGTATCTCTACCTCTCGGGTTACCTCACCTACCGCCTGTGCGGCCGCTTCGTCGATTCGGTAGGCTGCCAGGTGGGCTACATGCCATTTGACTACAAGCGGCTGCGCTGGGCGGCGAAGAGCGACTGGAAGTGGCAGGCCGTGCCTATGCCCGATGCCATGTTGGCCGAGCTCGTGCCGCCGGCCGGCCGGCTGGGCGAGATCACCCCCGAGGCGGCGGACGCGACCGGCATCCCCGTCGGGCTGCCCCTCATCGCAGCCGCGGCTGACAAGGCCTGCGAGGTGATCGGCGCAGGCTGCCTGGCGCCACACATGGGCTGCCTGAGTTACGGCACGACCGCGACCATCAATACCACCCACCGCAAGTACGTCGAGCCGATCCCCCTCATTCCACCCTACCCCGCCGCGGTCCCCGGCGCCTACAGCCTGGAGATCCAGGTGTTCCGCGGCTACTGGATGGTAAGCTGGTTCAAGGAGCAGTTCGGCTTTCCGGAGCAGACCCTGGCCGCCGACCTGGGGGTGGAGGCGGAGGATCTGTTCGAGAAGCTGGTGGAGCAGGTGCCGCCCGGCTCGATGGGATTGATGCTCCAGCCCTATTGGACGCCGGGATTGCGCTCGCCTGGGCCTGAGGCCAAGGGCGCGATCATCGGCTTTGGCGACGTTCACACGCGCGCCCATCTCTACCGCGCGATCCTCGAGGGGTTGGCCTACGCCTTGCGCGAGGGCAAGGACCGCATCGAGCAGCGCAGTCATGTGGCCGTGACGGAGCTGCGGGTGTCCGGCGGAGGCTCACAGAGCGATGCAGCCATGCAGCTGACGGCCGACATCTTCGGTCTGCCGACCGCACGCCCGCATCTCTATGAAACCTCCGCGCTTGGGGCAGCCATCGACGCGGCGGTGGGGCTGGGGCTGCACCCGGACTTTGACACGGCCGTGCGCGAGATGACGCGCGTGGGGACGGTCTTTGAGCCGGACAGCGAACGGCACAGGATCTACGATGGGCTGTATCAGCGCGTGTACAAACAGATGTACCGTCGCCTCAAACCGCTCTACGAGCAGATTCGTGAGATTACCGGCTATCCGGGGCGGGTGGGAAGGTGACTTGGAGCGCGGCCCAGAGCGCTCGCACGCTTAGCCTGTCTGATGCAGGCCCTGATTCCGCAGACTGCCAGCGCGCGCCGTCGCCATCAGCTCGCCCTGGACGAGGTCATTCGCCGGCGCCTCATGGGCACACGCCCCCCTGCCCTCCTTCGCCCTAGCCACCTGGCCGGTTCTCCTGACCGGCCAGTAGACGGACAGCAAGACTCTTCCCTTGTAGGGCCCCTGGATACGCCACCTGCCGGATGTGCACCGGCCGACGCCCGTCTATGCTTGCGCTGCCCGAAAGCGACCGCGGGCCTGGCTCTTCACGGTCCCTTACAATCAGGAGGTTCATCATGCAAAAGTCGCTCTGGCGCCGGATGGGCGCCGCCTTTGCTGGCCTGGTAATGCTCGGTGTCCTTTTGGTCCCGACCGCGGCTGCGGCCGGCAACGCCGGTTTCCGCGATGCCTCGCCGGCCACAGCCGAGACCGTCCATATCGTACGTCTCGGCGAAACGCTCTCCCAGATCGCCCGCAGCTACGGCGTGAACATTTACGTCCTGGCCAAGGTCAACGGCATCGGCAACTTAAACAACATTTATGCCGGACAGCGCCTCGTGATCCCGCGCAGCGAAGACGGCCAGGCACCGGTCTACACCGTACGCTACGGCGACACGCTGGCCAACATCGCCTATCGCTACCACACTAGCGTGGGCGCCCTGCTCAGCCTGAACCATCTGACCGGCGACAAAATCTATGCCGGCCAGGTACTGAGGATCAGCGGAAGTAGGCCCGGCGAGCCGCCCCAGCCTCCTGCACTACCCGTGGCGCCCGTATCCGGCGACTGGGTGGGCCAGTACTACGAGAGCACCGACCTGAGCGGACGCCTGGCGCTGGAGAGGCGCGAGCCAGCCATCGACTTCGACTGGGGCCTGAGCAGCCCGGCGCGCCAGATCATGCGGCCCGATCGCTTCTCGGCCCGCTGGACGCGCACTTATCGCTTCGCCGAGGGCACCTACCGCATCGAGGCGCAAGCCGACGACGGCGTAAGGGTCTACCTGGACGGCAGCCTGATCGTCGACGCCTGGAGGGTTCAAGCCCTGACCACGCACAGCGCAGACTTTCACGTCCTGTCCGGGGAACATACGCTGACCGTCGAGTACTTCGAGGCCGAAGGCACGGCGGAGATCCATTTCATGCTGGACAAGTTGGGCTAGCGGGTCACAAGTCACCTTGTGCAGGCATTCGGCGAGGGCCGGATGCCTGCTCTTTTAGTTTGCCCGCGCGATCCCCGGCCAAAACCACCGAGCTTCCGCCCCCTACCGAAGCGCGAGCGCCCCCCACGGGCCAGCCGTCAGGCACTGATCTGCCAGAACTACCCCGCCTTGTCGCGCGCGCTCAACTGTGATATCCTGCTCGTCAAGCGGGAACCAAGCCCGTCCGCCCTTCGTCTTGAATGCTAAGGGCGATGTTTCGTTCGCCCCATTTATTGACTGCCCCATGGCTCCCGGCTTGCGCCGGGCAGCCCCGCCAAGAAGGAGAGACGCGATGCGGCGCTACCGGTTCCTGCTTTCGATCATTGTACTGTCTCTGGTGTTGTCGAGCTGCGGAACGCAGCCGTCGTCGAGTTCCGCCGCCGCCATCGGCGGTCCGGTCTCTAGCAGTTACGTGGAGCAAGGCATGCCGTTCGCCATCGGCGGCCCCGGAGGGGGCGAGGTCCAGGGCCTGCACATGCGTCTGAGCGAAGGCTCCGAGGCCGCGAGCGCCGGGCCGTCCGCCCCGGTCGCGAGCGGGCAGCCCCTGTCCGAGGCCGAGACTCAAGCGGTACTGAGCCGCCTGCCCGCCCTACCCGCCGCCGGCGGCGACCAGACGGCCTTCAATTTCCCCAAGAGCTCCCTGCCGCTGCCACGTCCCGGGCAGACCATCCAGGCGACTTTCCCGCCGACCGGCACTGCCGAAGCGGTCACGGCGACCGTATCCGGCCCGCTGGAAGTGCTGCGCTTCTCGCCCGAGGGTGACGTTCCGCTGGCGCCGAACCTGAGCCTGACCTTCTCACAGCCGATGGTCGCGCTGACTTCGCACGAGGAGCTGTCGGCCGGGACCGTGCCGGTCAAGCTCAGCCCGGAGCCACCCGGCGCCTGGCGCTGGGTGGGCACCAGGACCCTGTTGTTCGAGGCCGGCAGCCCCAAGGGCGGGCCGCAGGGCGTTGGCGGCGCGCGCCTGCCGATGGCCACCTTCTACACCGTCACCGTCCCGGCCGGCACGGCTTCGGCGAACGGAGGCAAACTCGATCAGCCGCTCAGCTTCACCTTCAACACTCCGCCGCCCAAGATCGAAACCTCGTTCCCCAACGGCGGGCCGGAGCGTGTCGATCCGCTGCTCTTCGTAGCCTTCGACCAGCGAATCGATCCTGGCGCGGTTCTGGCGACCATCAGGATCGACGCCGGGGGCGGCGCGTATTCCCTGCGGCTGGCGACGGCCGGCGAGGTAAAGGCTAACCCGCAGGTACAGCGCCTGGCCGATGCGGCCGGGGACGGCCGGTGGCTGGCGTTCAGAGCCGAGGAACCATTCCCGAGCGACCAGAACGTCATCGTCAGCGTGGGGCCCGGCACCCCATCGGCCGAGGGCCCGCGCAAGACCACCACCACGCAGAGCTTCAATTTCCGCACCTACGGCCCTTTGCGTATCGTCCAGAGCCAGTGCGGTTATGACAACAACTGTCCTCCCTTCTCGCCCTGGATCATCCGTTTCAGCAACCCGCTGGACGCGGCCGCCTTCGACGAGACAATGCTTTCCATCAACCCGGCCCTGGCCGCGGCCAACATCAACCTCTACGGCGACACGATCCAGATCCAGGGCGCCAGCGAGGGGCGCACGACCTACAGCGTGACGGTGCGCGGCACCCTGAAGGACCTGTTCGGCCAGACGCTCGGCCAGGATCAGACGGTCGCCTTCAAAGTGGGCTCGGCCCAGCAGACGATTTACGCGCCCGGCAGCGGTTTCGTGGTGCTGGACCCCGGCGCTAGCAAGCCCTCCTACTCCGTGTTCACGATCAACTACGACCAGCTGGCAGTGCAGGTCTATTCCGTCAAGCCGGAAGACTGGCCGGCTTACCAGAACTGGCAGCAGATCTATTACCAGTCCCAGACACCGCCCACGCCACCTGGCCAGCGCGTGCTGGATAGGACGATCAACACCGGAGGCCAACCCGACCAACTGACCGAAACAGACATCGATCTGAGCGCGCTGCTGAGGGGTGGGCTGGGGCAACTGGTGCTGGTGGTCGTGCCGGGACCACAGCGCGACCGCAACCAGCGGCCCGTCGTGCAGGCCTGGGTCGAGGGCACGCACATCGGGCTGGACGCGGCGGTGGATAATGACCGGATGCTGGCCTGGGCCAATGCCTTGAGCGACGGCGCCCCGCTGCCCGGCGTCCAACTGAGCCTGTCGAACAGTCAAGTGGCCGCGACGACCGGCGCGGACGGGACCGCCAGCCTGTCTCTGCCCGATGCGAGCGGTGCCCAGTTACTGATCGCGCGCCTCGGCGACGACACGGCGTTCCTGCCGCAGAATCCGTATTGGGGTGGGGGCGAGGGCTGGAAGCGACGCCCGAGCGTCGACAGCCTGCGCTGGATGATCTTCGACGACCGGGGCATGTACCGGCCCGGCGAAGAAGTGCACGTCAAGGGCTGGCTGCGCCGGGTGGGCGCCGGACCGGCTGGCGACGTCATGCCGCTGCCAGCCGAAGTCAAGCAGGTTTCCTGGGAGCTGAGGGATCCCCAGGGGAACCAGGTGGCCAAGGGCACGATGCCGGTCACGGCGCTGGGGGGCTTCGACACCGCCATCGCGCTGCCCGACAACATGAACCTGGGCCAGGCGCAGATGATACTGACCGCCGAGGGCGCAGGTAACCTGGACGGCAGCCAGTGGGGGCACCAGTTCCAGGTGCAAGAGTTCCGGCGGCCCGAGTTCGAGGTATCGGCCGGCGCCAGCGACGGCCCGCACTACGTGGGCGACCACGCGGTGACCACCGTCACTGCCCGCTACTACGCCGGCGGCGCCCTGCCCAACGCAGACGTCACCTGGACCGTGAGCTCCTCGCCGACGACCTACAGCCCTCCCGGCTGGGATGGTTTCACCTTCGGCACCTGGACCCCCTGGTGGGCGATGCCGATGGCCAGTTACGGCAAGCCTGCCTTTTACGGCGGGCCGTTCCGCCAGCCTTCTGTCTCGCAAACCTTCGCCGGCCACACCGACGCTTCGGGCAACCACCAGCTGAGGATCGACTTCGACTCGACCGACAAGCCTGAGCCGTCCAGCGTCGTGGCCCAGGCGACGGTGATGGACGTCAACCGGCAGGCGTGGAGCGCCGAGGTGGATCTGCTCGTGCATCCGGCCGCGCTGTACGTGGGCCTGCGCAGCGAGCGCATGTTCGTCGACCGCGGACAACCGCTGCGCGTCGACGCGATCGTGGTGGACGTGGACGGGCAAATATCGGCCGGACGGCCGATCAGCATGACCGCCGCCCGCCTCGAGTACAAGTACCGGCCGGTAGCAGGCGGCGGCAGCCAGTACGTGCAGGTCGAGACCGACCCGCAGCAGTGCACGCTCCAGTCGGCCGCCGAGCCCGTCACCTGCACCTTTGAAACCCCGGTGGGTGGGGAGTACCGTATCACGGCCAGCGTGATCGACGATCAGGGACGCCGCAACCAGAGCCAATTCACGCGCTGGGTCAGCGGAGGCAACCAGCCGCCGGCGCGCGATGTGCAGCAAGAGCAGGTCACGCTGATCCCCGACAAGAAGGACTACCAGGCCGGCGACACGGCGGAGATCCTGGTGCAGTCGCCGTTCGCCCCGGCCGAAGGCCTCATGACGCTGCGCCGGTCTGGCCTTGTGACCAGCCAGCGCTTCAGCATGACCACGCAATCCTATACTCTCAAAGTGCCCATCGTGGACGCCTACGTGCCCAACGTGCAGGTGCAGGTCGACCTGGTGGGCGCGGCCCCGCGCCTGGATGACGCCGGGAATATCGACGCCGCGCTGCCGAAGCGGCCGGCCTTCGCCAGCGGTGCGCTGGACCTATCCGTGCCGCCCCTGGCGCGGACGCTCAAGGTCGCGGTGACGCCGCGCGCCAAGGCCCTCGATCCGGGCGGCCAGACTACGCTCGATATCGCGTTGAAGGCCGCGAGCGGGCAGCCGGTCAAGGGCGCCGAGCTGGCGGTGGTCGTGGTCGACGAAGCCGTGCTGGCCCTGACCGGCTACCAGATGCAGAACCCGATCGACGTGTTCTACAGCCAGCGCGGCCCGGATACCAGCGATTACCACCTGCGCAGCAGTGTCGTCCTGGCCAACCCCGGCCTGCTGCAGCCCGGCCAGCAGGCGGCGAACCAGGGGCTCGAGAAGCAGGCGCTGGGCGCCGTCGCGGGCGGCGTCAGGTCGGCCGCCGCGCCTACGGCCCCGGCTGCCATGCCCGCTGCCACCGCCGCGCCGATGATGGAAATGCCGAGCGCGGCGATGGACTCGGCTTACGCGGGAGCACAGCCGCCGCCCATCGCTCTGCGGACCAACTTCAACGCCCTGGCCCTGTTCTCGCCGGCAGTGCCCACGGATGCCAACGGCTTGGCACAGGTCGAGGTCAAGCTGCCCGACAACCTGACGCGCTACCGGGTGATGGTGGTGGCCGTCGACGCGGGCGGCAAGCAGTTCGGCGAGGGCGAATCGACGCTCACCGCCCGGTTGCCGCTCATGGTACGCGCCTCGCCGCCGCGTTTCCTCAACTTCGGCGACCGCTTCGAGCTGCCGATTATAATCCAGAACCAGACCGACACGCCGATGCCCGTGGACGTCGCGCTGCGCGGCACCAACATCACGCTGGCCCACTTCTCGGCAACCATCTCGAACGTGGTGACGTTCGACGCCCAGACGGTCACCGTGCCGGCAAATGACCGCGTCGAGGTGCGCTTCCCGGCCTCCGCCGACCGGGCGGGCACGGCCCGCTTCCAGGTGGCTGCCGTCCAGAAGACTGGCGGCGCGGCGACTGACGCGGCGGAGTTCGAGCTGCCGGTCTACACCCCGGCAACCACCGAGGCCTTCGCAACCTATGGCCAGATCGACGGCGGCGACGCAGGCGCGCCGGCAGTGATCGCGCAGCCCGTCATCGCGCCCAGCAACGTCTACACCCAGTTCGGCGGGCTCGAGATCACCACTTCCTCGACGGCGCTCCAGGCCCTGACCGACGCGGTGCTCTACCTGGTCACCTATCCGTTCGAGTGTTCGGAGCAACTGGCCTCGCGCGTCCTGGCCGTCGCCTCGCTGCGCGACGTGCTGACCGCCTTCCAGGCCAAAGACCTGCCGTCGCCCGAGGAAATGAACGCCACCGTCGCCGCCGACATTGCCCGGCTGCAGACCCTGCAGAACGACGACGGCGGCTTCCCGCTCTGGCGGCGCGGCGACGACGCCTGGCCCTACGTGACCGTGTACGTGACGCATGCTCTCGTGCAGGCGCGGGAGAAAGACTATGCCGTGCCGGGCGACATGCTCAGCAAGGCGCAAAGCTACTTGCAGGACATCGGTAGCCATATCCCGGCCTGGTACGGCCAGGACGCCCGCCGCTCGATCATCGCCTACTCGCTCTACGTGCGCAGCCTGATGGGCGACAAGGACACCGCCAAGGCCCGCCAGTTGATCGACAGCGTCGGGCCAGATAAGCTGCCCACCGAAGCGGTAGGCTGGCTGCTCTCGGTTCTGACCGGCGACCCGAACTCGACGACCGAGGTGCAAACGATCCGGCGTTTCCTGAACAACCGGGCGACCGAGACCGCCGGCGCGGCCAGCTTCACAACCTCGTACGGCGACGACGACTACCTGCTCATGCACTCCAGCCGCCGCACAGACGCGGTCATCCTGGACGCCTTGATGGCCGACCAGCCCGCCTCGGACTTGATCCCGAAGGTCGTGCAGGGCCTGCTGGCCCATCGCACGGCCGGCCGCTGGGAGAGCACGCAGGAGAACTCGTGGGTGCTGATCGCCCTCGATCGCTACTTCAACACGTATGAAGCACAGACGCCCGACTTCGTGGCCCGGTTGTGGCTGGGCGAGCAGTATGCCGGCGAGGCGACCTTCAAGGGCCGGTCGACCGACCGCCAGCAGATCGACATCCCGATGGCCGTGCTGGCGGCAAGCGCCGGAGCCGGGCAGGCGGGCGGGCAGACCGGGGCACAGGACCTGACCCTTAGCAAGACCGGCCCCGGTCGGCTGTACTACCGGCTGGGCATGTCATACGCGCCGACGAACCTTAATCTGGCGCCGATGGAACAAGGCTTCACCGTGCAGCGCACCTACGAAGCGATCGACGACCCGGCTGACGTTAGCCGGGACGCCGACGGCGCCTGGCAGGTCAAGGCCGGCGCCCGCGTGCGCGTGCGGGTGACCATGGTCGCGCCGGGCCGGCGCTACCACGTCGCCCTGACCGATCCCCTTCCGGCCGGGTTCGAGGCCGAGAACCCGGCCCTGGCCGTCACGGGCAGCATCCCGGCCGATCAGAACCCGACCTCGCCGCAAAGCCGCTACTTCTGGTGGTGGGGACCGTGGTACCAGTACCAGAACCTGCGTGACCAGCGCGCCGAGGCTTTCACTGCCCTGCTCTGGGAGGGGGTCTACACCTACAGCTACGTAGCCCGCGCCACCACCCCCGGCGACTTCGTCGTCCCGCCGAGCAAGGCGGAAGAGATGTATGCGCCTGAGACCTTCGGACGCGGCGCGACCGATCGGGTGATCATCAAGTAGCAGGCCACGGCGAGGCACCGGACCGGCCAGACAGGATCTACTGGACAGAGATTCGGATCAATTGTGGTTCGTCCTGTAGATCCTGTCCATCCTGTCGGAGTGACCTTCTGACCGAGAGCCTCGAGCGCGTCCGGCGCGGTTGCCTATTCCCGGAGAGTGTGCTATTATCCGCGCCGTTCGTTCCCCGCGATTAAAATCACATGGAGATGGCATGACTGAAGACGTATACCAGTGGCCCGATGAGGCGATTTTGCCTTCTGCGGAAGCGAAGGAGGCCAAAACGCAAGGCGGGAACTGGGTCGGCGGTCTGTTCCGGGAAGTCCTGAGCACGGTCCTCCCCGCCGTGCTGATCGCCGTGCTCATGCACCTGTTCCTCGCCCAATCGAGCGTCGTTTACGGCGAGAGTATGCAGCCCAACTTTTTTACCGACCAGCGGCTGATCGTCGAGAAGGTCAGCTATCACTTGCACGCCCCGCTGCGCGGGGACGTGGTCATCCTGCGCGATCCGGACGGCGGAGCGCTGCCGCTGATCAAGCGTGTGGTCGGGCTCCCCGGCGAGCGCGTCACGGTGGCAGGTGGTCGGGTCTATATCGACGGGCTGAAGCTGGACGAGCCCTACCTCGACGAGCCAACCGAAGGCGCCAGCCGGTCGTGGGTGGTGCCACCCTTCCATATCTTCGTGATGGGCGACAACCGCAACAACAGCCGCGATTCGCGCTTTTTCGGCCCGATCGCCTCCGACAGCATCATGGGGCATGCCGTCTTCCGCTACTGGCCGCTCGACGAGCTGGGCCGTCCGCGCTGACCCGTATGCGCCAGATCCTGTAAGCCCTCGACGGCGGACAAGACAGGCATGCGCCCGGCAATCCTGCTAAGCACCGTGCATCACGCGCACCGGGACGGCCTCGCTGATCCCTTTTAGTTCCAGCCGGCGGGCTTCAAGTTGGCTGCCGTCAACGCCGGCCTGCCTGAGGGCTTGCTCGCTGACGACGATCTCCCCGGCCGCGGCCGCAGAGGCCAGGCGCGCGGCCTTGTTCACTTCGTCGCCTTTGGCCGATATGTCGGTGAGGCCTTCGTCCGTGCCCATCGCACCAAAATACGCCACCCCGTAGTGGACGCCTATGCCAACCGGGATCTTCTGGTGCGCCATGGCTCGCGCCAGATCCTGCGCCACCTGCAGACTCCGGCCGACGTAGTCTGGTCCGGCGAAGCCTGCCCCCCAGAAGGCGACCACTTCGTCGCCGACCAGCTTCTCCACCAGGCCATCCGCCTCGACGATGATCTTCGTCGCCGTGGAGTAGAAACGGCTGATCAGATGGCTGAACTCGGTGGGGCTCATCCGCTCGGAGAGGGCGGTGGAACCCCGTATGTCCGCAAACAGCATGCTCATTTCCACTTCAGCGCCGCCCGGGAAGCGGCGCGCGGCCTCATCGCACATATTGCAGAAACGCGGATTGAGATCGGAACGTCGTTTGCCAAACACCGTGCGAACCAAAGCCCCGCCCGGGCCCCGAAAGGGGGCGTTACAAAACTTGCAACGCGGGTCGCTAGGCAGCCTGCGGAAAAAGCGGCGCAGGCGCTTGTCCACGTCGAAGGCGCTGGTCGTGAACCAGAACCACCAAACGGTGCCGGGATCTACAGATTTGGGGTCACGAATATCCACAGCCGACCTCCTGGTCCCGAACGGCCGCAGGGCTGCCCCGCTGGCGCCGGCGGATGGGCACTGGTGTGCCGCTCAAGACAGGCGGAACTGGCCGCCCGCCGTCCTCGTACACACATTGGCAGTGATCGATGCCGGGGTGCCGGCCTGCCCGCGGCAATTAACCACACTATAGCTCGGTCGTCTCGCCGGCGGCGGATTCGACCGCGAGCTGGCTCAGTCGATCCAAGAGCGCCTGCCGGGTGGGAAGGGTATCTCCCCTGCTCGAACGACTGGCCAGGCAGACCTTGCCCTGACGGTTGGTCACGAAGACCGCGGTCGCCGGCTGCCCGTCGGGCAATTCGGCTCCCACCTGCCGATGCACCTGACCGTCCTCATCGACCAGGACCTGGCAGGCTAGACGGTCACGGCGCCGTACTAGCTCGGCCTCGGCGGGAGTGCAGCGCAGGATCACGAGCAGCTCACCCCGTTGTCGAGCGTACTCCTCGGGCGCGTCGCACAGACCGCTGAGAATTGCGTGACGGCACACCGCACACTCGGCCCCGCCGGTGAAGATCAGCACCGCCCCCTTCCGGCCACGATAGTCGGAGAGATGGGCGAGCTGCCCGCCGGCGCTCGGCAGCTCGAAGTCAGGCATCAAGTCGCCGGGCTCTGGTTGCTTTGGCTCGTCATTCGGCACTTTCTCGACTCCCATCACCGCTCCTTTCCTGACTGAGGCTGCCTCCTCCCGGCTGGCCCTCGCATGAGCAGTATCCTAGATCAGTCCGGCCGGGCAGTAAGTTATTGTGATACTAATGTCCTCAACTGGAACGCTATCAGCGCGACTTTGAGTCCCCCATTAGCCTCCCGAGGTGAGACGGATGCTGCCGCAACCTCGCCGGCGGCAAAGCGGCGGCAGCCGAATAGCCAGAGACCCCCCAGACGCCTGGCGGGTCTCGTTTTAGCGCGCATCCATTTCCGCCGGACAGCGCGTGTCAGGCGGCGGGCGCCTTTCGGCCAGCGTGGCTAGTACGGGCTAGCCGAGGCTTCCAATTTGACCGGTTTGCACCACTGCTTGACCCCTGCATCCGCATTGGCCTGGTAGACCATGGCGAAGGCGCAGGCCTGTGCATCACCCGGGGCAAAGACTTGTGGACCCATGGCGGTGGCCAACGTGTCCCAGGTTTGCGCCTCGCCGGTGCAGCTCGCCTCGGCGGTGCCGAAGCCGACTGCGCCGGTGGAGTCCTCCGTCACCAGCACCATAACCTGAAAGGCATCCCCACCTTGCTGGCAGGTGCCGTGCCCGGTGACCTTGACCTGCCGGCCATTGGCCGCCAACGGCAGCGGCGAGGCGATGCCAAAGGGGACGGAAATAGCGCGCAGGGCGGACAGGCCGGCGCTTACGTTGTTGGTGGGCGCCGCGGCCGGCTGAGGTGAAACGTTGCCGGCGGGTGCGGCGAGGACGACGAGTGAACCGAGGAGGAGCAGCGCAGCGAATCCAATTGCGCTGGCGAGGACGAGACGCAGCAGGCGAGCCTTCATGGCTTTCTCCCTTTACGGAATGAGTTTCCTCACTCCGGCAGGCTGGCAGGGACGACGTTCAATTAACCATGTTAATATCATATCAATTATCTGGTGTCAAGACCCCTAGCCCCCTGGCCGCCGGGAATCGCAGGTCGGAGGCGCGATCTGCAGCAATCGCCAAAGGGCTGGTATACTGGGGGTGCGCAGTTGCCCGAAGGCATTCAGCAGAAGGAATCAAGCATGCAAAGCCAGACTCCCTACCTATCAGCAGACCGTTTCTTTGCACCTGACCCGGCCCAGCGGCGCGTGGCGCGCCAACTCTACGAGAGCATCGCCGGCCTACCCCTCATCTGCCCGCACGGTCACGTCGATCCCCGGCTGCTGGCCGACGAGAATGCCACCTTCGGCACGCCGACCGATCTCTTCATCATCCCAGACCACTACGTGTTCCGCATGCTCTACTCGCAGGGCATCGCCCTGGAAGCGCTGGGCATCCCAACTCGCGACGGCCCGGCGCCCGAGGTCGATCATAGGCAGGTGTGGCAGATCTTTGCCGAGCACTTCTACCTGTTCCGCGGCACACCCACCGGCGCCTGGCTCACGCAGGAGCTGTATGACGTCTTCGACATCCGGGAGCCCCTGAACGGGGCCAATGCGCAGGCCATTTACCAGGAAGTCGCCGACAAGCTCGCTACACCTGCCTTCCGGCCACGCGCCCTCTTCGAACGTTTTAACATCGCAACCCTCTGCACGACGGATGCGGCCAGCGACTCATTGACGTATCACCAGGCCATCAAGGACTCGGGCTGGCCGGCCGACGTGCGGCCGACCTTCCGCCCTGATGCCGTGCTGAACCTGCTGGCCCCTGACTGGCGAGCGCAGCTCGAAGCACTGGGCCGAGCCTGCGGTCGGGAAATAAGCTCGTACGCTGCGCTGGTCGAGGCACTGGAGCAGCGGCGGGCCTTCTTCAAGCGCATGGGTGCGCGAGCTACCGACCAGGGCGTGGAGACGGCCTACACGGCCAGGCTCGACCCGGCCGAGGCCGAGGCAATCTTCGCGCGCGCCTTGGCCGGCAGGGCCAGCGCAGAGGATGCCCTCCGTTTCACCGGCCACATGCTGATCGAGATGGCGCGCATGAGCGTGGACGATGGACTGGTCATGCAGATGCACGTTGGGGCACTGCGTAACCACAATCGCTCGCTCTTCGAGAAGTTCGGATCCGACATGGGCGCCGATATGCCGATCACCGGCGAGTTCACCCGCAGCCTGCGCCCGCTGCTCGACGAGTTCGGTAACGACCGGCGGATGACTTTGATCCTCTTCACGCTGGACGAGACGATGTACTCGAGCCAGCTCGCACCGCTCGCCGGGCACTATCCGGCCGTCAAGCTTGGCCCGCCATGGTGGTTCTACGACAGCCTCAACGGCATGGCACGCTATTTCGACCAGGTGATGGAGACGGCTGGGTTGTATAATACGACCGGATTCAACGACGATACGCGTGCCTTCGTCTCGATCCCAATCCGCCACGATACCTGGCGCCGGGCCAGCGCCAATTGGCTGGCCGGGTTGGTGGTGCGAGGGCAGGTCGACCAAGGCGAGGCGGCCGAAATGGCGCACGAAATGGCCTATGGCCTGGCCAAGCAAGCCTACAAACTCGATCAGCCGTAAGCCGGCGGCATACCGGCGATCAGCAGGGATCAGGGTACCAACTGCAGCGTTGCGGGCCTGTTGTGGCGCTGCCGAGGCGGAAGGGGAACAGCCATGAATCGGGATAACTTGAATGCGATGTACGACTTCAGCGGCAAGACGTTCGTGGTCACCGGCGGGACGGGTGTCCTGGGCGGAGAAGCCGCACGGGCGCTAGCCGGCTGCGGCGCGAACGTGGTCGTGCTTAACCGGCACGTGCCGGCGGCCGAAGGGCTGGTCGAGCGCGGGCAGGTTGACGACCGCTGCCTGTATGCGGTTGCCGGCGACGTGCTCGAGAGCACCAGTCTGCGCCAGGCAGCAGCCGCAGTTGTCGAGCGCTTCGGCCGCATCGATGGCCTGGTCAACGCGGCCGGTGGCAACAAGCCGTCTGCCACTGCCGGCCCGGGCCAGAGCTTTCTGGAGCTCCCGGAAGAGGCACTGCGTTACGTGTTCGACCTCAACCTCATCGGCACGATCCTCCCCTGCCAGGTATTCGGCCGGCAGATGGTCGAGCAAGGTGAGGGAGTGATCCTGAACTTCTCGTCGATGAACTCTTTCCGGCCACTGACGCGCGTGGTGGCCTACTCGGCCGCAAAGTCCGGCATCAACAATTTCACACAGTGGCTGGCCGTGCACATGGCCCAAACCTATTCGCCGAACATTCGCGTCAACGCGATCGCGCCCGGCTTCTTCATGGGCGAGCAGAACCGTTATCTGCTCACCGACCGGGAGACCGGCGAGCTGACCCCGCGCGGGCGCACCATCCTCGATCACACGCCGATGGGCCGTTTCGGCACACCGGCCGACGTGCTTGGCACAATCCTCTGGTTGCTGTCCCCTGCCTCGGCGTTCGTGACGGGCGTCGTAGTCCCGGTCGATGGGGGATTCTCAGCTTTTAGCGGGGTGTAGAGGCGGGCGCCTTCGGTGGTCCGTTCGCCCGGGAGGAGCGGAAACACGTGATTATCGCTCAAGCAGTATCGGACAACGGCATCCTGAAGCAGGATGTCGTGATGGGGGTCCTCTCAAGAGGCCTGGCCGGCAGGTTTGCCGGGCAGAAAGTGCTGGTCCTTATCCCTGACCACACGCGCTCGCTGCCACTGCCGGAACTCTTCCGCATGTTGGTCGAGATCCTGGACGACGCCCGCGAGCTCAACTTCATGGTTGCCCTGGGCACGCATCCCGCCCTGGGGGAAGATGAGCTGAACCGGTTGGTGGGCATCAGCGCGGCCGAACGCGCAACCACCTTTGGCCGCGTCGGCCTGTTCAACCATGCCTGGGATGACGCTGGCGCGTTGACCAGCCTGGGACGCATGGAACAGGCTGAAATCCGGCGTCTCGCGGGAGCGAGCTGGCACCCGTCGCTGCCCGATGAGGTTGACATCCGCATCAACAAGGCCGCGCTTGAACACGACCAGATCCTGATCGTCGGCCCGACCTTCCCGCACGAAGTCGTCGGCTTCTCGGGTGGGGCCAAGTACCTGTTCCCGGGCATCTCCGGGCCCGAGATGATCAACGCCACCCACTGGCTGGGCGCGCTGGCCACGACGGTCGGTACGATCGGCATTGAAGATACGCCGGTCCGGGCGATGGTCCATGCCGCAGCCGCACGCTTGAAAACGCCGGTCACCCTGGCAGCCTTGATCGTCGAGGGACACTCCCTGGCGGGGGTGCTCGTGGGCGACCTGCTGGAAACCTGGCGCGCCGCCGCCCATCTGTCTGCGCAAAGGCACATCCGCTGGTTCGACAAACCGCTGCAGCGGGTGCTGTCCTGCGCTCCGCCGATGTACGATGAACTATGGACTGCCGGCAAAGCCATGTACAAGCTGGAGCCGGCGGTCGCGTTAGGCGGGGAAGTGGTGATCTATGCGCCACACCTGGCCGTCGTCAGCCACGTGCATGGCAAGTATATCTATCAGGTGGGCTATCACATCCTGCCCTACCTGCTGAGCGACTGGGAGCGCTACAGGCACTTCCCACTCGGCGTGCTGGCACACAGCACCCACGTACGCGGTTCGGGGGTGATGGAGAACGGCATCGAGAAGCCCAACGTGCGGGTCACACTGGCGAGCCAAATCTCGCCCGAGGACTGTGCCCGGCTGAACCTCGATTATCTCGATCCGGCGAGCGTCGATCTGGCCGAATGGGAGGGTCGTGAGGAGGAGGGCGTCCTCGTCGTGCCGCGGGCAGGGGAGATGCTGCACAAAGTCAGGAGCCAACAGTGAAGTACGGTCTCAATCTGAAGCAGGACGGCGCCCTGGATCTGTTGTCACTGGGCGCACTGGTACACCGACTGGATCCCGGCATCGTGCCCTTCCGGAAGGCCACCGAGTGCCAGATCCACGTCAGCGGCGGCGAATACAACGTGGCGGCCAACCTGGCCGATGCCTTCGGGATGCGCGCTGGCATCGCCTCGGCGATGGTCAGTTACCCTATCGGCGACCTGATCGCCGAGCGCGTGCGCTCCATGGGGGTGATCCCGTTCTACAAACGCTTCGAGCACAACGGGGTGACCGGGCCGAATATGGCGACGGTCTACAGCGATCGGGGACAGGGCGTGCGCGCGCCGGTGGTGTTCTATAACCGCTGCAACGAAGCCGCCGCTCGAACTCAAGCCCGGCGACTTCGATTGGCAGTCGATCTTCGCCGGTGGCGTTCGCTGGCTTAACAGCGGCGGCATTTTTGCCGCGCTCTCGGAGTCGACGGGCAACCTGATCGTCGAAGCGATGAAGCATGCTAAGGCCGCCGGCGCGGTGACTTCGTTCGACCTGAACTACCGAGCCAAGCTGTGGAACCTGTGGGGAGGCCACGAAGTTGCCCTGTCCGTGATCAAGCGCATCGTTGAGCACGTGGACGTGCTGGTCGGCAACGAGGAGGACCTGCAGATGGGGCTGGGCATTCCGGGGCCACAAGTGGCGGCCGGGGCCGGCGCGAGGTCCAAGCTCGATCCGAGCGCCTTCTTTGGCATGATCGACCGCGTCACCGCCATGTACCCACAGATCAAGGTCGTGGCCACCACCTTGCGTGAGGTGCACTCGACCAACCGGCACGGTTGGGGGGCAGTCGCCTGGATCGACGGCAAGACGTATGTTTCACCCACCTGCGAGCTGGACGTCGTAGATCGCGTCGGGGGCGGGGACGGTTTTGCCGCCGGCCTCTTCTACGGCCTGCTGGCCGGCGAATCCGAGCAAGAAGCCGTCAACCTGGGCTGGGCGCACGGGGCGCTGATCACCACCTACCCGGGCGATACGACTATGGCCACCCTGGAACAGGTGCGGGCCTTCGCCCGCGGCGGCTCGGCGCGCATCCAACGTTGATTGGCTGGCAGAGAAAGGTAGGACCGACGTGACTCAAGGCACATCGCCGTCCCCTGGCGCGGACATCGGCCTGATCGGCCTGGCTGTGATGGGGCAAAATCTCGTGCTCAACATGGTCGACCACGGCTTCACCGTGGCCGTCTTCAACCGCACCACCTCGGTCGTCGACGACTTCGTCGGGGGCAGAGCGCGGGACAAGAGCGTCATCGGCACGCATTCGCTCGAAGAACTGGTCGCTCAACTCAAGCGTCCCAGGCGAGTGATGCTGCTGGTGAAGGCCGGGCAGCCGGTGGATGACTTCATCGAGAAGCTGATCCCGCTGCTGGAACCGGGCGACGGCGAAACCGCCGACATCATCATCGATGGCGGCAATTCCAACTATGAGGACAGCATGCGCCGGGCGGCTTATGTCGAGTCCAAGGGCCTGCTCTTCGTCGGCAGCGGCGTCTCGGGCGGCGAAGATGGCGCGCGACAGGGGCCGTCCTTGATGCCCGGCGGGTCGACTGCCGCCTGGCCTGCCATCAAGCCCATCTTCCAGGCCGTGGCCGCGAAAGTCCCCGAGGGAGATCCGGACGGCGTTCCCTGCTGCGACTGGGTGGGCGAGAATGGGGCCGGTCACTTCGTCAAGATGGTGCACAACGGTATCGAGTACGGCGACATGCAGATCATTGCCGAAGCCTACCAGCTAATGAAGGAAGGTCTGGGGCTGACCAATGGCGAGATGACCGCCGTCTTCGACCGCTGGAACAGCGGCCCCCTGGACTCGTACCTCATCGGGATCACACGCGACATCCTGGCCTTCCGGGACGAGCAGGGCCAGGCGGTGCTCGACCTGATCCTGGACAGCGCGGGGCAAAAGGGCACCGGCAAGTGGACCGTGGGGTCGGCGCTGGACCAGGGCACTCCCTTGACGCTGGTGGGCGAAGCCGTGTTCGCTCGCTTCCTGTCCGCTCTCGTGGATGAGCGAGCCATGGCGGCCGAAGCGCTACCCGGGCCGGCTCTCGATGCCCGGCTATCAGGCGAGCGGGCGGCCTTCCTGTCCGACCTCGAGCAGGCGGTCTACGCGGCGAAGATCGTCTCCTACGCCCAAGGCTACATGCTCATGCGCGCCGCGGCGCAAGCCTACGGCTGGCATCTCAACCTGGGCGGCATCGCGCTGATGTGGCGGGGCGGCTGCATCATTCGCTCGGCCTTCCTCAGCAAGATCAAGGAGGCCTTCGACGCCGATCCCGACCTCCTGAACCTGCTGCTCGCGCCCTATTTTCGATCCGCGCTGGCCGACGCGGACGTCGCCTGGCGCAGGGTCGTCGCCGGCGCAGTGCAGCTCGGCATCCCGGCGCCGGCTCTGTCGAGCGCCCTGGCGTTCTACGACGGCTACCGCCGGGCACGCCTGCCGGCCAACCTGATTCAGGCCCAGCGCGACTACTTCGGCGCTCACACCTACGAGCGGGTCGACGCCCCACGCGGGCAGTTCTTTCACACCAACTGGACGGGGCACGGCGGAGAGGTGACCGCGCGCGCCTACCAGGCTTGAGCAGCGGCGCTTCGAGGGTAGTCGGCGAAGCGCAAGCGCCGTAATGACGGCCTCCCGCGGCCGTGATCCCGGGCGGCAGCGGGTCAAGACGGTGGAGTCAGCGCGCCGCGGGCAGGCATGCCCAGAAATCGCCCATAGCGCTCGACGGCGGCCATGACGGCCGTCTGTGCGACGGCGGTCAGCGGGGCAAACGGCGCCAGTTCGACATCCACACCTCCTCGGCTGAAGGCCCGGCGCCAGGTACCGATGACCTTGCCGTCCATCACGATGACTGAGGCAAACGTCAGATTCTGAGCACCCTGCCGCCGAGACGCGTCGAACGCGGCGTAGCCGATGAGGAATTCGTCGTAGGTGGGCAGGAGAAAGGCCGGCGGGTACGGCGCTGACGAGCCGGGCTGGTCGTCCGCAGGCAGGACCGATGCGCTGGACCAGTAGGTCTGGCCGTCGATCACCTCGTGCTCGAGGTGGGGAGCAGCCATCGCCAGGCCCTCCTGGGCCGCAGCCATAGTCAGTCCCGACCACCAGGCGAAGTCACGTATCGTGGCCGGTCCGTGACCAGTGAAGTAACGCCGGGTGAGCTCGGCCAGCGCTTCGTCGCGGGGCAGCAGCCTGGCTTGGGGCGCACGCTCGGCCAGGAGCGCATAGGTCAACTGTTTCCCGCGCAGAGGGCCGCTGCACAACAGCCCATCCAGCTCGGCGCGCATGAAGATGTAGAGCAGCCGCACCCCCTCGGCGACGATTCCGGCTTCCGCGAGGGCCGCGCCAAGCTCGGCACGCGTGAGGTAGCGGGCGCCGCGTAGGGCTTCGGCCATGGCAGCATTGCTGCGCCCGAACACGTCGTCGTCGAGCTCCAAGCGGCGGTACATGCCGGCACTGGCGAGGTTGACACGCGGAGCAGTCAGTTCCAACAGCCAGCGAATATCGTCTGGGGTGACGAAGTGCCAGGTTGGCCGCATGACGTGGGTGCGCAAGATCGATCCGGCGTCGAAGGCCTCCGCGATCAGGCCATCGCTGGCGGCCTGCATGCGCAAGCCAAGCGCCCACCTGGCGCCCGCGTATTCTTGCGCCTGCACCGCGCCTAACCAGCCAACCGCTTCGGCCGGGGTCGCCAATGAACCTTGTGACAGACGCTGCTGAGACAGACGTCGCAAGGCAATAGCGGTTTTCGACATGCTCGCAAACTGGCCCTTTCTTCCATGAGCCTCGCTGCGTCGCGCCTGTATGGAGGCGGACGATGGTGACCCTTGTCGGGTCCTCGACTGCAAGCTATTATACCTCTCGTACTCCAGCACCGGCTCTCCCACTGGCGAATGTCTTCGACGGCTCTCGCCCCGGCGACCCCCAGCGGGGACGGGACGGCGACAAACGAGCCAGTCCCGGTATGGGGCAACGCGTCCTTTGTGCTATACTTACGCCATGGGTGCTTCATCAACCGCCGGCGTCCCGGTCGCAGCCCCTCCGCTGGCGTCGGGCGTCATCAGGCGTTACATACCCTTCGTCCTCAACTATCTACCATTGGCAGTTGCCCTGGTCGTCTTCCTGACGCTCGGTTCGCATCAGCTCCAGCTTCCGGGCCTGCACTACGACGAGGCGAAAGAGGCGGGGCTGAACGCGATGCAGCTAGTGACCGGGCAACCTGTGACTGCGTTCCGCGACACCACCCTACAGATCGGCGCCTGGCGCCTGCCCTTAATGGTCCAGGATTACATCGGCGCGCTCAATCCACTGCTGTCGGTGCCGTTCCTGGCGCTCGGAGGCATGGACCCGGCCGATCCGGCCCGCTCTGTCGTCGCCCTGCGCTGGCTGCCCCTGCTCATCGGCGCGCTGACCCTGTGGCTCACCTGGCGCGTGGCGCACTCCCTGGCCGGCCCGTTGGCCGCCACCGTTGCTGCCCTGCTCATGGCCGTCAACCCCGCAATGATCTTCTGGAGCCGGCAGGGCGTCTTCGTGACAAACCTGACGGCGCTGTTCTTCATGGCCAGCCTGTTGACCGGCCTCCGGTGGTGGCGGGCAGGCCGGGCGCGCGATCTCTGCCTGACCGCGCTCTTCTGGGGCCTCGGGCTCTACGCCAAGCTGCTCTTCATCTGGGCGATTGGCGCGATGCTGGTCGTGGCTGGGTTCGCCTGGTCGATCGGGCGCTGGCGAGGCCGGGCGCGGCACGCCGCGACGGACGAGAAGCCGGCTGCCGATCGGCGGCCCCGCCCGGCCTATGGCGCTTATCTCGCCGCCTTCCTCTGCTTCCTGCTGCCTCTCACCCCGCTGATCATCTTTAACCTGCGGACCGAAGGCACCTTCACCGCGGTTTTCGGCAACCTGGGCCATTCCTACTACGGCGTGAACAACCGGGCCTACCTGTCCAATCTGAATTCCCGCTGGTTCCAGTTGGGCGCGCTGCTGCGCGGCGACTTCTTCTGGTATCTCGGCCAGGCATTCGGCGATCTCTATGCGACCACGATCTTCGCCGGGCTGGTGGCTGCGGGACTGCTTGCCGGGCTGGTCGGCCTCGTTCGCTCTGACCGCGGGGCGACCGCATCGCAAACCGGGCTGGAGACCTTACTGCTGCCGCTCGCCCTGCTGGCGTTGATCATCGCGCAGAGCGCCTTCACCGTCAGCGATCTGTTTATCACCCATTACGTCCTGCTCTTGCCCCTGGTGCCCCTCTCGGCCGGCATTGCGGTCGCGGTGATCCACCAGGCGCTCTGGCCCGCCGGGCAGGCGGCCGGCGACCGTTCCCTGGCGATTGCACGCCCTTCCCCGGCTTCATTCGCCCGGGGCGCGCTGCTGCTCCCGGTCCTGGCCGCGGCCGTTTTTTGGGGGCGCGCCGACCTGCAGATCACGCTCAAGTACCAATGGGCCGTGGGGGTGTCGGGCGGTGCCGGCGACCACTCGGATGCCATCAACGATCTTGCCGGCTACCTGGCCCTGCGTGCCCCGGGGGCGCCTCTGGCCCTCGACTGGGGCATGGACGCGCCGGTGCGCTTCTTGACGGTAGGCCGGGTCAACCCGGTGGAAGTTTTCGGCTACGCCAGCCTGACCGGGCCTGACGACGGATTCAGCGCACGCCTGGCGCCATTCCTGGATAACCCCGCCAATCTTTACATCGCCCATTCACCCCAGAATACGGTCTTCCATGGCCGCGTGGAAGCTCTCTCAGCCCTTGCGGAGGCGCGCGGATTCACGCTGCACCCGGAAGCCGAGTTCCGCGAGCGCAGTGGCCGGCCGCTCTACATTGTCTATCGGGTGCTCCGGAAAACATCCTGAGGGGTGGACCGGACCCCTGCCGCCGGAAAGCGAGCCGCCGGTCAGCGGGTGACGACGACGTCGCCGCAGGCGGATTGTCCCGGCAGCCCCGCCAGCTCGACGATCAGCCGGTAGGTTCCCGGCGGCGTTTTCGGGTTGAGGTTAACGTCGTGGTCGGCGCGCACGACCTCGCCGGGAGTCCATCGGGAAGCCGGCCAGACGTGGAAGGTGTCGCCGCCGCGCGCCAGGCTCTCTCCCCAGACCTGTCCCGCCGCGTCGACCAGGCGCAAGCGGGGATTGACGTCAAGGCTCGTGGGAATGTCGACGGTCCAGAAGGTCGCGACGTGGACCCAACTGCTGGGGGGATGCAACACACGGTCCTGAGCCGGCAGTGTGGCGGGCGTGTACCGGCAGTCAAGCACGCGCAAGGGGCCGAGCGCGGCCGGGGCCGGCGAGCCGCGCTCAGCGGGGAGCGCCTGCGTCCGGTAGTGCTGCAGAAACCCGTGGATGGCGATGCCCGTAGGAAAAACCTCGGTGATCATCGGGTAGCGAGCGGCGAACCAGCCCAGGAGCAGGTTGTCCGGATCCAGATCCTGATGATGTGATTGCACGACCCACACAGCATCGAAGTCTGCCAGACCGGCCAGGGGCGGATCGACGACCGCCGGATCGCTCAGCTTGTCCGTGAAGGGGTAGAAGATCTTCTGCGGGCCCTGCGCGTAACGCTCATAGGCGATGTGGACGTAGTCAGCCTGGATGACGACGGCATCGTTGGGGCCACCGTTGGCGGCCACGAAAGCGGCCGCCTCGCGCCAGTCTTCGCGGCGGTTCTTGGGCGACCAATCGAACGGCAGGACCACCAGCGTGACGCCCAGGACGAGCACGGCCCCGGCCACGCCCACCGGCCGGCGTTCTACCCAGAGCCAGGACAACGCGCGTCCCAGCGCCAGGCAAATTGCCGGCACCAAGGCGATCTGGTAGCGGGTTTCGGCGAAAACGCGGCTGTCCCGGCTCAGCAGGTAACCGCCGATGAGCACGACCATGCCGAACCAGACCAGCAGCAACAGGCCGCCCCAGCGCTGGCTGCGCCCGCCGCTCTTCGGCATCACTGCCACACAGCCGGCGAGGACCAGCAATCCGGCCACTCCAATGATCGGCCAGGTGACTTGCGGCCCCCAACCCGGCCAGGCAATAGTGTACACCTTGAGCAGCGCGATCAGCGAGGGCCACATGCCGCTGAAAGCCCGGCCGGGCACCGCTTCGACGCCGCTGACGTGCCAGGCCGCCAGGGCGATCGGCAGGAAGGCGGTGGAGGCGAGGGCCAAGGCGCATACCCCTGACCAGAAACCCCGGGCTGCCAAAGGGCGGTCCCTGCGCAGCCACCAGGAAAGCAGAAGCCAGATTCCGGCGACGGGCAGCATGAAGGCGCTGTAGAGATAGGTGTAAAGCGCCGCGGTGAAGCCAAGCACCGCCGCTGCGAAGGCCAGGACGGAAGGGCCTTCCGCGAGGCACAGGCTGCCGTACAGGCCGACCAAGGCGAAGGTCGTGGCGGGCATGAACATGCGGGCTTCCTGGCTATACCACACGAGGAAGGGGTTGAGCGCAAGCAGCAGTGCGCCCAGCGCTGCCGCGAGGCGGCCACCGAGGCGCCGGCCGATGCCATAAGCCGGCAGTACGGCCAGGCCCCCGAGCACCACGCTCAACGAGCGGACGGAGAAGTCACCGCCGCCGAAGAGCGCGGTCCAGGCTCGCAGGAGCAGGTAATACAAGGGCGGGTGCTTATCCTGGGTCAGCGCCAGCCCCACTCTCCATATCTCCTGAACGGGCCTGGCAGCCCAGAAGGTGCTCACCACTTCGTCATACCAAAGGCTGTGATAGGTCAGGTTGACCAGCCTCGCCCCGAGAGCCAGCAGTAAGATCCAGACGAGAGGCTGCGTCAGCCACGCAGGCAGGGCCCGCGCGGCAGGCCGGAAGCGCGCCAGTCTCTGCGAGAAGCTGCCGATCAATGCCCTGCCTCCTCGCCTGCCGTGCTCCAGACGTCGACGGTCCTGCCGGCGCTCATTTGACCTCCACCTGGGTCAGTATCACGTGATCCTGGCCGGCGGGTTTCAAGGCAGGAGCCCGCTTGCCACCGGCGGCCTGATTGTACAGACCGATCTCCAACTGATACTCGCCGGGCGGGAGATCCTGGCCCAACCTGATCTGGTACTCGTCCAGGATCGTGTCTCCGGGCTGCCACGTGGTGGTCAGGGCGCTGCCTTGCCCGGGACGGGCGTCCTTGCCGGCCCACAGGATGCTGCCGTCCGCCCGCTCCGCTCCCAGCAAATGCGTGAAAACCGTCCAGTCATCGGCCAACGGTGCAGTGGCCCGCCACCAGAACTGCAGGTAGATGATGTCGCCCGCATGGTATACCGACTTGTCCAGATCATAGCCGATCAACTGGATGCCGGCCCACCTGTAGTCGACGGGGGTCTGCGGACGGCGCACCAGCGGCGAGCCGGCGGAGACGCGCAGCGCCCGCGCGTACACCTGGCCGCTCCGGTCCATGAACGTCTTGATCTCCTCCGCATCCGGATAGAGCTCGCGCAGCAGCCTGGTGGCGCGAAAGTCCTCGTGTTCGATCACAATGTAGGTGGCCGGCCGGCCATCGCCGGGCAGGATCATCGCGTTGCGGCCGTCAAAATGGCGTACTGAGGGGCCCTCGCGCCAGGCGAAAGCCAGTGTGGCATCGCCGGCCGGCCGAGGTGTGATCAGAATGTCGTCACCCGGCGGAAGGCTTTTTACGTAAGTCCCGATCTCCCACAATCCCTCGTCGTAGGCGGCAAACAGGTCCGGACTGCGCGCCCACTGGACGAAGTAGGCCCTGAGATTCAGAAAGCCGCTGCCCAGCAAGAGCAGGCCCACGACAAGGACGCCGATCAGGCGTGCCGCTCGCCCGACCCCCGTCCCGCCGGGTGGGCTCTCGCGCACTGGCAGCCGGCGCGCCCAGCCCGCCTGCACCCGCCGGACTACCCCGAGCCGGCCCGGCTCGAGTATGGCTCCCAGACCAAGCCCGCACAGCAAAGCGATCAGGGGGGTGAGGCCGATCGCCCGCCGGAAGTGCGGCGCATATTGGCTGAAGATTGTGTTTGCCAGCATGGCGCAGGCGCCGAGCAATAAAACCGCGCTGGCCGGCCGCTTCCAACGCCAGACGACCAGGATCACTGCGAGGTAAAACGGGATGCTGAGCAGAGGGTCGAGCGCAGGTACGCCCGGGATGTTGCTGCGGGGATCCGCGTCCCCAGCAAAGCTGAACATGCCCAGCACCTTTACCAGATTGCTGCCCACCTCTGCCAAGACGCCCCGGGCTACACCGGCCGCGCCGGTCACGGCAACTTGCTCGGTGCGCATGAGCAGGCGGCCGGAATCCCCGACCAGGTTCAGGACCAGCGGTAGGGCTAGAAATGCGGCCAATAGTGCCGCGCAGGCCAGCCCGCGCCACCGGCTCGACAGCCGCGTCTTCCCGCTCAGCGCCAGGTAGAGCAGGATGGCGACGACGAGAGGGGGCAGCAACCAGGCCGCCGGGTATGAGTAGACGCTGAGGCCGAGGGCCAGGCCCAGCGCCAGCCAGACCGGCAGCCGGTTCGTGCGGAGAGCCCGCAGCAATGCCCACAGGACGACGACCAGAAACAGCGGCACCAGGATCGGCTCAATGGCCACACGGCTGAACGTGACATGCCAGCGCAGAACCGCAAGCACGCCCGCCGCGAGCAGGGGCATCGCCTCGGGGAGGCTGCCGTCGAGCAAGATGAGCTCCCGGCCCAGGGCGTAAACCGCCGGGACCGTGAGCGTTCCGACGGCAGCCGCGATCGAGCGCGACAGGGCCGGGCTGGGTGCAGAGAAGCGAAAGGCCAGGCTGCTCAGGTAGATGAAAATGGGAGCCAAGCCGAAATCGCCGGGGAAGTAGATCGGGTGATAGCCCGGCACCGTCAGGACGCGCCAGGCTTCCAGGGCTTCGAGCGCTTCGTCATAATGAAAGCCTGGTGGGATCGCGTCCAGCCTCCAGAAACGGAGGCCGGCCGCAAGAAGGGTGAGCAGACCCAACCCGATCCCGGCCGCAAGCGCACCTGCGCGCAAGGCCGGCCAAGGCCGGGCAAGCGAAACGGCCCGGCCAGGTTCTCCCAGCCCCGCCCCGAGGCGCAGCGACGGTTTGCCTGTCATGAGCCTGCGGGCGTCGTGGCTTCAGATCCTGGACGCCGCTCCGGGGTCGCCGCGCGTGCCGCGGGGGAGAGGACCCCACCCTGCGTGCTTTTCCAAAGCATCGCCAACCATAGGACGATCACGCCATACAGCTTGTACGATTGCAAAAGCCGTGGCCAGCCCTCCTGCAGGGAGGGGAGGAGGACCGTGTACTCGTTGCCGATCGCAGTGGCCAGGTAACTGGCGCCGATGAGCACGAGCATCGGCCACGAAGGCCGCTCGGACTGCATCTCATGCAAAAACATGAGGGCATAGGGCAGCAGAAGCAGGATCTCGTTATGCACCCAAGATATGGGCCAGATCAGTATCGTCAGCGGCATCAGGATCGCGTAGCCCATTTCGAAGCCAACGCTCGAGTGCGCCGCGCGCACGCGGTTCAGCAGCCAGATGGTCGCGATGAGAGTGATCAGGATCAAGAGGTAATAGACGACCAGGGTTGGCCTGGGGAACTGCACCGACGTGTACCAGGTCGTCTGAGACCCCGGGACAACCAGCCGGGCGAGAAAGCCGTTGTAGGACTGGTTTTCGGGGTAGGGCGCCGCCCCGCTCTGCACGGTGAGGATGTCGGTGACGTAGTGCCAACAGGTGTCCCAACCCACGACCCATACTGACACGAGCAGCATGGCAACAAACGCGCCGACGAAACCGGCCAGCGCGCTCCAGCGGCGCTTCCAGGCCAGATACAGCAGCAGCAAACCCGGGTAGATCTTGAGCATGGTCGCGAACGAGAGGACGACCCCAGCCGCCACCTGGCCTCGCCTGGTCCGCAGGAGCAGCAGGGCGCCCACGATGCACAGCAGCATCAGCGTGTCGGGCTGGCCGCGTATGATACCCTCCCAGGCAGGCCGGTAGAGCAGAAAGCCGAGCACGGTGAGATAATACCAGGCCCGCCGTGTCTTGCCCGCGCCGGGTGCCCACTTGAGCAGCACGAACAGGGCTACGAACAGCAAGCCGATATTCACGAGGTAGGCTGCGGCAGATACGGTCCAGGCCGGGAACACTGTGGTCGGGGCCATCAGGATCGCGAAGAGCGGCGGATACTTGTAGACCGGACCCAACGGTATGCCACGCGCCGATGCGTAGTCATAGAGGGGCGCTCCGGTGCGCAGGTTGTCGGCCGCCCGGAAGTAGATCATGAAGTCGCCCTGGGGCAAGCTCGTCTGGTAGAAATCCAGGGCCCGCGCGGCGAACTCCTTGCCCGCCCAGGCGATGGCGGCCAGGGCGATCCATTCCCACCAGCGCGCCCGGCGAAGCTGCTGGCTGAACAGCCACCACAGGCCCAGGATCGCTGTAATCCATGGCAGGTAGCGGGCGAGCAACGGACGGTCAAGGGCAATACCCGCTGCGCCCAGGCCGGCCAGCGCCACGACCGGTGCGAAAGCCCAGGGATCGGGCACTCGCCAGCGTCGCAAAGAGTAGTAGCAGAAAGCCAAGGAAATCAGCAGTCCGGCCAAAACCTGCAGCGGTGGCAGCGTAACTGCGAGTCCATCGGGTTCCAGTCGCGCCCACTCGACCATCAGCCCCAACTGGCGGGTGTCAGGCGGAGCGCTGAACGTCGGGGAGGCCAGGCCGACCGAAACATTTGCCAGCGCGCCGATCTGCCGCGGGGCGATACGGAACTCCTGTTCCGCCATGGCACCACCAAGCTCGACCTGCGCCAGCGGGTAGCCGTTGACGGTCACGGTCACCGGCACGGTGCCAGCCGGGCGCAGCGCGCTCAGCCGCAGGGCCAGCCGCCAAGGGCGACGCCCCACGCCGACGAACGAGACCTGCGCGGAAGAGCCGGACCAGCGGTAGGCCTGGCCGTCCTGGCCCTCTGGAAAGTAGAAGCCGGAGAGGTAGCGCTCCGCTCCCGCCTCGCCAACCTGGATCAGTTGGGGCGCAGGAAGCTGGTAAGCGGCGATAAAGGCTAGCAGTGACAGACAACCGATCAGTAACAGCGCAGATTGTGCCGGGAAACGAGAGCGCAACCACGAACTGGTCGGCGCGATGGACGTGGGGGGCATCTTGACTCCGGACCTTTGCTTGAGTACCGGGTCCATTATCTACGGAAAGGCCGGGCGTGTAAAGGTAGAGGCCCTGGACCGCGATCGGGCCGGGCTAGGGGCGGCACGCTCTGCAGGCAAGGCCGCGCTGCGAGAGCCCGGCCCTGATGATCCGTGGCGGCAGACGTCATTGCACGGACACTGTGCCGATCGTCACGCTGTCCCCGCGCGTTGCGCGGCCGGCATCGAGCACCTTGAGCCGCGCCCCACCCTGCTCTGCGCTGTACAACCCGGCCTCGATCTGGTAGTCTCCCGCCGGTGCGTCGGCCGGAACCACGAAGGGGTGCCGGTCCACGATGATCTCCCCTGGCGCCCAGCGCACCGTCGGATACGAATTATTAAGCGGCGGCTGATCGTGGCCGGCCCAAACCGGGCTGCCGCTCGGCGATTTGGTTTGGCCGACGAGGTGAGTGAAGGCCGTCTCGCTCAGCGGGGTCGGGCCGATGGTTGCCTTCCAATACAGCGTAACGGTCAGGGTCTGGCCGGCGTCTATGCGGTCGCTCGAAAGATCGCCTCCCAGAAGCTCGACCTGGTCTTCGAAATTCGCCTGCGCGTGGATCTGAATCTGCAAGTCGGGCCTGGTTCCTGCATCTACTGCGAAGGCCAGGGAGTGCGGCACCCCGTACAGGTTGCGCACTTCGTGGACCACCCGGCCTGACGGGTAGAGCTTATGCAGAATTGGCAGAGTCCACGTGTCGCCCTGGAAAGTTGTGATCATGTACAGGCTCGGCTGGGCGGTCTCGGGCGCGAGCACGAGGCCGTACTGTCCGTCGAAGGTCCGCAGATCGTGGTCGCGAGTCTGCCAGTAGAGTGTCTGGTGTATGACATCCCCTGAGGGAGACGGCGAGAAGTACAACCGTGTGTCCGCCGGCGCGGCCGCTCCAAAGCTCCCCAGATCGAGCAGACCGACGTCGAAGTAATGGAAAATGTCCTTGCCTTGTGGCCATTCGACGAAATAGTAGTGATAGCCCCAGGCACCGGCGTAGATCAGCAGCCCGCCGATGGCGAGCCCTGTCGTCACGGTCGCCAGCTCGTGCCACTGCCTGCTGCGCGACGCCCACTTCACCGCCAAGCCGGCCAGCCAACTGACTCCAAGTGCGCACAGGATCACCACTGCCGGCAACGACCCCAGGGCGCGGCGGATGCTGGGCGCGTTGCCGGTCACCACAGATGGCATGAGCATCCATACGAACCACAAGATCAATAGACCGTACTGGGCCTGACGCCAACGGCGTAAGGCGACCGCCAGCCCGGCGAACAACAGCAGCGTAAGTGGCAAGGGCAGCGGCGGCCGAAGAGGGATATTGTCGTTGACGGAGGTGTCACCGCCGACCACGAACAGCCCGGCTACCTTGAGCGCATTCTGCGCCAGGCTGGGCAACGCGCCCTGGCCCTCGGCCTGCGCAAAAACGGCGACCTGCGTGCCGCGCCGGAACACGATCTCCGGGTGCCGGTAGGCGTATAACGCCAGCGGCGCCACCACGACGCAGGCTGCGAATGCCAGCACCAGCAGATGGAGCCCGTAGCGGCGTAGGAAGCCCCGCTCTTGCGCCAGTTTATAGAGCAGGAACAACACCAGCAGACCGGGCAGGAAGTATGCCGGCTGGTATGTGTAGAACGCGCCGCCCCAGAGAGCACCTGAGATGGCAAAATCCTGCCAGCGGCGCGAACCCAAGGCAATCCACAGTGACAGCGTCGTCAGCACCGCCCACAGCGGCAGCAAGATTGACTCGATGCCAACCCGGCTGAAGGCATTGAACCAGGGCAAGACCGCCAGGAGGAGCGACGCCACCAGCGGCAACAAGCGCAGATGAAGCGGCGGCGCGCCCGAGAGGTCAGCCCCGGGGGGCCACGATCGCTGGCGCGGGCCTCCGGACGACGAACAGCCGGTGCGCCGCCAGGTAAGTGGCGAGCACAGTCAACAGCCCGAGAAGCCCCGAGACGTAGCGGATCGTCAGCCGGTCTTCGCCGATGACGCGGTAGGCCAGGGCCGTCAGGTACATCTTGAGAACGGGCACGCCATTGTTCCCGGCAATGAAAACCGGCCGATAGCTCGCGTCGGTGGCGATGCGCCGGGCTTCAAACGATTCATAAGCCTCGTCATAGCCCATGCCGGGCGGGATCTGGTCTACCCGCCAGAAGCTGAAGAAAAGGGCCACGCCGAGTACCAACACCAACAGCAGGCCGTCCAACTTCGTCAGGCGTGTGACTTGGGGGATCTGCCTCGCGTCTGAATCCATGCTGAGCCTTCGGTAGGGATTGGGGTCTGCCCGGCAGTTTATCAAAGGAGCGCAGTTCATGCAACAGCCGTGCCTTGGCTGCTGCGCAGGTATGCGCCACCGGCTCCGCGCGCGGGCCAACCTTGTGCTAATGCGGCCGCGCAGCTATAATCGCAGGCGCCACGCGGCCTGGCCTGCGTGGCCATTCCTGGAGCACCCTCGCCAACCCATGAGATCTCTGCCCTGGCAGCCTGGCGGCCGGCATAGCCGTCGATCCATATCCATACCCTGGTTCTGGGCTGCGGCGGTTGCCGTGACCGGGCTCGCGCTTGCCATGCGACTTTACCGGCTGGACCAATCCCCCATGGGCGTCTTCTGGGATGAAGCCCACGAGGGCCTGGACGCGTACGCCCTGTTCGGCAAGCCAATCTGGGTTTGGCCGCTCTTCTTCACGTCCAACAACGGGCGGGAACCGCTTTTCACTTACTTGGTCCACCTGGCCCAGGTTATCTGGGGCCCTTCCGCTTGGTCGGTGAGGGTAGTGTCGGCGTCGGCCGGCGCGCTCCTGACCCCTGCCGTGGCCTGGCTTGGCTGGGAGATCGCACCGGCGCTGCGCGTGCTTGATCGTAAGCAGTTTGCCCTCTGGGCCGGAACGGCCGTCCTGGCGATGCTCTGGAGCCAGACCATCGCCCGCCTCGCGCAGCGCATGAGCCTGTTCGCCTTGCTGGAGACCGTCTTCTTTGCGGCCCTTTGGCGCGCCTGGCGCACCAGGCGCTGGCGCTGGTGGGCTCTGGCGGGCATCGCTGCCGGACTGAGCTTGTACACCTACCTGGCCGTGCGCGCGATCCCGCTGCTGCTGGTGCTGCTGCTCGGGCTGGCAGGGTTGAGGCATCGCGCAGCCCTCCGAGAGCGCTGGACGCGCATCATGGCGGGACTCCTCGTCGCCCTGGTCGTGGCCGGACCACTGATCGTCCATTTCATCCTCAGTCCGGGCGACTTCAACATGCGTACCAGTCAGGTCGACATCTTGTCCGCCGGGGGCGCCCGGGCGCTGCTCGAGAACATCGGCCGGGTGGCAGGCATGGCTTTCGTGCGGGGCGACGCCAACGTCCGCCTCAACTACCCTTACCGCCCGGTGCTGGACCTTTTGACGGTGGCGCCGTTCGTGGCCGGTCTCCTGAATGCGCTGCGACGCTTCTGGCGGCCCGGCAACTTTTTCGTCCTGGCTGCCCTGGGTACCCTGCTGCTGCCCACGTTGATGAGCGTAGATGCGCCCAACTTCGGCCGGTCGATCGGCGCCTTGCCCGTCTTTGCCCTGCTGATTGCCTCGGGCCTGGAGTGGGCCCTGACCTGGGCAAGCCGCCGGCAGCCCCGGCTGGAAATCGTGGCCCGCGGCGCCGCCTGGGCCTTGTTATTGGCCTCGGTGGTCGTCACCTGGCAGGTTTACTTCGTGCAGTATGCGCGCCTCCCCGAACTGTTCGTATTCTGGGACACAGGGTACACCCAGGTGGCCAGGGATATCGTCGCGGGGACTGCGGCGGACGGCGGGGGACCGGCGCGCGTGTACGCCGATGCCGGCCTGAGCGAGAATCCGAGCGTGAGGTACTTGCTGACCGATCTGCCGGAAGCGCAACGTCCGCACGCCATCGACGGCCAAGTTTGCGTCAAGGTGGCGACCGATGTACCGGCGCGTTACTATGTGCTGAGCGCGGTGGATAAGCGGGGTCCCGGCGCATTGAAGGAATATTTGCCGGACAGCCTAAGCCGGGTGGCGGTAACGGACCCGGCCGGCAACGCCTGGGCCAGTGTGATCGACCAGCCCAGCGGCGGACGCGTCCAGTTCCCAGAAATCACTTCGCATCCGGTGTCATTCGGTGACAACATCGAGCTCCTGGGGTACTGGTTGAGCCAGGCGACGGTGAGATCGGGTGACCGTCTGTATGTGCGCCTGTTTTGGCGGGTCTCGGCGACGCCGCACCACAGCTACACCACCCTCATCCACCTGGAGCAGCCGGGACGCAGTGGCGAGCCGCCACTGGCCGGGGTGGACGCGATTCCGGGCCAGGGCGCTTGCCCAACCACAGACTGGCAGCCCGGCGAGGTGATCGTGGACGAACTGCAACTGGTAGTTCCCGCGGACGCACCGGCCGGCGAGTACCCGCTGGCAGTGGGGCTGTATCGTCGCGAATCAATGGAGCGCCTGCCCGTCGAGGGTAGCGCAGACGGCCGGTCGATCATCAGCCTGGTCGGCAAGACTGACTGAACCGGCCACCCATCGCCGCCCGTGCCCGGACATTGCCGGGCGCTTTGGTTGCGTCTCGGGTTGGGCCGGGCAAAGCCGGCCCAACCCGAGCAGTGCTTTCATCCGGCCAGACGCGCCATGCCGAACGCGTGCCGGGCAGGCAAGGTCACTGCGCGGCCAGCGTCTGGTTGGCCTTGTCTGCCAGGGCCTTCAACGCCGCCTCGGGGGTCTGGGTGTTGTTGGCGACGGCAGTCAGCGTGTCGGCGACGTAGGTACGGATAGGATTCCAGGCTGCCACCGTCGGCTCGGTCTTGCCGTACTGTAGCCAGCCGTAAGCGTCACCATAGAGCGGGTTGGCCTGGATGAAGTCGGTCAATGCCGCCTTGGTCGATTGCCGGGCCGGGAAGTAGGACGTGGCCTTGACCCACTGGGCGTTGGCGTCGGTGCTCATCAGCCACTTCAGGAAAACGAAGGCAGCGCGCTCCTTCTCGGTCGAGGTCTTGAAGATCGTCACGCTAGGCCCGTAGATGTCCACCACGGGATCGGGTGTGCTGTGCGGGAAGGGCGCGATCGCCCAGTTCTTGACTGCGCCGCTCTGGTCCACCGCCTGCTTGTAGTACGGCAAGCCGGCGGTTGAGCCGAAAGCGAAGGCGATCTTGCCGAGCGCGAAGTCCGTTTGGTCCTGAAAGGCCTTGCCGATCACGATGGCATAGTTGTTCTTGAACATTTCGCTCAGCCAGTTCAGGGTGTCCAGTCCGGCCTGCGAATCGAAAGCCACGGTCTTTCCGTCAGGGGAGAGGATCTCTCCGCCACGGCTCCAGACCCAGTTGGCGAAGCGCGAGGCATCGGTGTTCATCTCGTAGCAGTAGGCGTCGGGCGGTTTGCTCACGGCCGCGCACACCTTGAGAAAGTCGTCCCAGGTGGTTGGCGGGTCGCTGAAACCGGCCGCCTTGAGCATGTCGGCATTGTAGTACATGACCTCCATGCTGCGCATGAACGCCATGCTGTACACCTGGTTTCCGGCCTGCGGGTAGTGGTCGATGAAGGTTGGGAAAATGTCCTGCATATCGGCACTGCTGAAGCCGATCTGGGGGTCCTTCATGAAGTCGTCCAGCGGAACCACTGCATCCGACTTGATGTAGTTGGAGACGTCGTTCTGGTAGGCGATGGCGAGATCGGGCGGGCTGCCCGAAGCGATGGCAGCCGTAACCTTCTTGTAGACGTCGCTGTAGGTCCCCTGGTAGGTGCCGGTGACGTGGATGTTGGGGTGCGAGTTGTTGAAGTCCTGGATAAGTGCGTCCAGGGCTTTTTGCTGCGTCTGGCTCTGCGCGTGCCAGAATTGGAGTTGGACGACCGGGCCGCCCGCTGCCGCCGGAGCGGTCGGCGTGATTGCCTCGGTTGTCGTCGGGGCGACTGAGGTCGCTATGGACGTAGCGGCCGCCGCACCCGCCGGGGTTGCTGCCGCTACCTGGGTTGGCTGTACCGCCGGCGGCGGCACGACGGCCGCCGTCGGGGCCCCAGCGCTGGACCCGGTAGTTGCCGGCGCGCAGGCGGCTGCCAACATGGCTACGACGAGCAACAGAGCGAACAGTTGCATCCTTTTCATTTTTCCTACCTCTTATCCTCTTATTCCCACCGTCGCGATGCCCTCGATGAACCAGCGCTGAAGCACCAGGTAGATCAGGATCACCGGGACGACGCTGATGGTGACTGCGGCCAGCAGCAGTTGGATCTGCGTGCCGGCATCGGTGATGAAGGCCGCAATGCCGACCTGGATCGGGCGCATCTGTGGGCTGTTGGTCACCAGCAACGGCCACATAAGCGCGTTCCAGCTTCCCAGGAAAGTCAGCAGGGCGCTGGTCAACAGCGCCGGACGCGAGAGCGGCAGCACGATGGCCGTCAGAAAGCGCAGATCGCCCGCCCCGTCGATCACGGCCGCGTCGTACAGGTCCGACGGGATACTGCGAAAGAACTGGCGCAACAGGAAAACGCTGAAGGCGCTGGCGGTCCAGGGAATGATGAGCGCCTGGTAGCGATCGATCCAGTGGAACAGGCGCATCAGCACGAAGTTCGGCACCAGCGTGACCTCAAACGGCACCATCATGGTCGCCAGCAAGACCACGAAGAGCACTTCCCGCCCGGGGAACTCCATGCGCGCGAAGGCGTAAGCGGCCAGCACGGAGGTGATCAGCACCCCGACGGCCGTCGCCGCCCCGATGAAAAGGGTATTGGCAAAGTAGCGCGGGAAGACGCCAACCGCCTGCCAGGCCTGGACATAGTTCGAGAACAGCCACTGTTTTGGGAGGAGATCCTGCGCCGCGGAGGCTTCCGCATAGCCCTTGAGCGAGGTCAGCACCATCCAGACGAAGGGAAAGAGCGCCCAGATCGCCCCAAGGATCAGCGCTGCGTGCAGTGCTGCCCTGCTGAGGCGATTGCGAAGGACGGGCGTCATGGGCTTCATGCTTGTTCTCCTCGGCCGAGCACCCGGAGGTTGAACACCGTCAACCCCAGGATCACCAGCGAGAGTAGTACGGCCACTGCCGAGGCATAGCCGTAGTCGGAAAAGGTATAGAGCTGGTTGAACATGTAGACGGTCAGCGTAGCGGTGCTGCCCAGGGGTCCGCCGAGCTGCTGCGCGGCGGCCGTGTTCATGGCAAAGATCTGGTTGAACGACTGCAGCGAACCGATCACCGAGATGATGACGACGAAGAAGCTCGTCGGCGCAAGCAGTGGGATCGTGATATGCCGGAAGAGCTGGGCACCGTTGGCGCCATCGATGCGCGCCGCCTCGTACAACTCGCTCGGGATGTTCGTCAGCCCCGCCAGGAAGATAATCACGTCGTAGCCCATCGATTGCCAGATGGTAAAGATGGCAACCGCGATCAGCGCCAGGCTGGGACCATGCAGCCAGGGGGGCATGGGCCAGCCAGATCGCCGAAGCAGGTCGAACACGCCTGCCGGCTCGATCAGCCAGCGCAGCGGCGGGATGCCAGCCCAGCCCAGGACCCTGTTGGCCAGACCGCTGGACGGATCAAAGACCCAGGCCCAGACCACCGAAGAGCCGACCGTGGAGACCACGTAGGGCAGAAAGTAGATCGTTCGGTACACCCCCTGGCCGCGCACCCGCTGGAAAAGCAGGTAGGCGAACAAGAGGCCGAGCACAATACTGACCGGCATGGTCAGGAACGCGTAGACGAAGGTGACGCTGAATGAACTCCAGAAGTCGGGGCCGCCCAAGGCACGCAAATAGTTGCCGAGGCCGACGAAGGTGAAGCGGTTGACCGGCCCGTGGTTCAAGCTGATGAAGATGGCGTAAAATACCGGCAGGATGTGAAAAATAGTGATGATGACAAAGGCGGGCAAGATGTACAGGTACGCCGTCCACTGGATGCGCCGGGCGCCGGACGCTCGGACGCGCGCCTGCAGCGCGACTGCGCGTATTGCCGATGCCGAATCTCTCACTGGCGGTTCCCCTCATGAGCATGCTCTTGCCGCGCGCGCCAGTAACCGGCGCTCTCCTGCCACAATGCAAAGACTATGCCAGTCACGCGCCGACTTCTGTCGCCTTGATTCCGGCTAGCAGGACCGCATGCCAACTTTGAGAAGGCGCCCAAATCACCGGAATGTCTACTACATAAACCGGGACTCGATCGCATTAAGCTTCACGAAGGTTATTCAGCCCGTATTCTTAACCCTCATCCGTACGCGCCAGGCGTTATGGAGCTCGGAGACCTCGACGCCAGATAGCTGCGTGAAGGAGTTCGCTCGTGGAAGGATCGACCTTACCCGCTGCGCCGCTCTGGCCACTGGCAGTCTACTTTTTCGGCGTTCTCATCCTCCTGGTAGGCATGATGGGTTTACCCTTCCTCTTGGGGCCGCGACACCGGCAGCCGCAGACCGGCCAGCAATTCGAATCGGGCATCAAGAGCACGGGTTCAGCGCGAGTGCGCTGGAATGTCAAGTACTACCTCGTGGCCATGTTCTTCGTCATCTTCGACCTGGAATCGGTATTCCTGGTCGCCTGGGCCGTCGCGGCGCGCGAGCTCGGCTGGCCGGGCTATTTTGAAGCACTGATCTTTGTGGGGGTGCTGGTGCTTTCGCTGGTTTACCTTTGGAAGGTAGGTGCGCTAGAATGGGGCACGGAGCGCCGCCGAGCGGGCGCACCCCGGCGCACTTCACGCCCGATCGTTTCTCCACTGGAAGAACCGGCGGCCTCGGGCAGCAGTTCAACCAGCAACCGAGGCTAATTTGGGCTCGTGCCGGCTAACGCTGGCTGACGCCTGGAAGGGTGGACTCATCTGATGCATGAACGGCTGCTCAAATCCGCACACCTCTCTTTCGCGGAGGGCGACGGCGGCTCTTTCGAACACGCCGCCAGCCGCAGCTTTTTTCTGGCCCGCTTGCAGGACCTGGTGGCCTGGGGGCGCAAGAACTCCCTCTGGCCTTTTAACTTCGGCCTCTCCTGCTGTTACGTCGAGTTTGCGACGGGCCTGACGCCCAAGTATGACCTGGCGCGCTTTGGCGCGGAGGTGATCCGCGGCACGCCGCGCGAAGCGGATGTGATGGTCATCGCCGGGACGGTTTTCATCAAGATGGCGCCGGTAATCCAGCGCCTGTACGAGCAGATGATGGAACCGCGCTGGGTAATCTCGATGGGCTCGTGCGCCAACTCGGGCGGCATGTACGACATCTACAGCGTGGTGCAGGGCGTGGACAAGTTCCTGCCGGTGGACGTCTACGTGCAAGGCTGCCCGCCCCGCCCGGACACCTTGATGGAAGGCCTGATAATGCTGCAGCAGAAGGTCGGCCACGAGCGGCGCCCATTGAGCTGGATCGCCGGATCACAGACGATCGAGCGACCCCCTCTGCCCTCGAACCGGGACCTCAAGCGCGCTCAGCGCACATCTGTCACCGAGCTGCGCACGCCGGACAGCATTTGACGTTTGCACCGGGCGGGCTTTCTTCCCGTCCCCACCTCGAGCGGAGCATTTATGGACGATAACGCCAGGTCGAGCGGCTCGACCGCATCGACCGTCATCCAGGAGTTGCAGAGCCGCTTCCCTGATGTGGCCTTTACCATCCAGGAAACCTGTGACGGCCTGCCCACGGCCTGGTTGGGGAAGGACCGGGTACGCGATGTGCTGCGCTACCTGAAACTGGACAGTGCGCAACCCTACCGGATGCTCTATGACCTGATGGCCATCGATGAGCGACTGCGCAAGAACCGGGCCGGACAACCGGACAGCGACTTTACCGTAGTCTATCAACTGCTCTCCTTCGAGCGCAACGCCTTTATTCGCCTCAAAGTGCCCCTCAAAGAAAACGAATCCCTGTCGCTGCGCACGATCACCGACCTGTGGGCGAACGCGAACTGGTACGAGCGCGAAGTCTGGGACATGTTCGGCATCGTGTTCGAGGGCCATCCTAACCTGCGCCGGATCCTCATGCCTCCCACCTGGGTCGGTCACCCCCTGCGCAAGGAGCATCCCGCGCGCGCCACCGAGATGGGACCTTACCTGCTCGACGAGCGGAAGGAGGAAGAGGAGGTCGAGGCCCTGCAGTTCCACCCTGAGGAGTGGGGCCTCAGGCGCCAGAGGCCGGATGAGGAGTTCATCTTCCTCAATGTGGGCCCGCAGCACCCCGGCACACACGGTGTTTTTCGCATCGTGCTGCAACTGGACGGCGAGGAGATCATCGACGCGATCCCGGATATCGGCTACCATCACCGCGGCGCCGAAAAGATGGGCGAACGCCAGTCCTGGCACACCTACATCCCATACACCGACCGGGTGGATTACCTTGGAGGGGTGATCAACAACCTCGCCTACCTGGAGCCCCTGGAGCAACTGGCGGGCATCGAAGTGCCCGACCGGGCCAAGGTGATCCGGGTGATGCTGAACGAGATCTTCCGCATCAGCAATCATCTGGTCTATTACGGCACTTTCGCCCAGGACATGGGGGCGCTCTCGCCGGTCTTCTACATGTTTACCGATCGGGAGCGGGCGCTGGAGATCATCGAAGCCATCTGCGGCTTTCGCATGCACCCCGGCTGGTTCCGGATCGGCGGCGTGGCCGCGGATCTGCCCAGGGGCTGGGACGCCATGGTCCAGCAATTCGTGGACTACCTGCCGGGGCGGCTCGACGAATACGACGAGATGGTGATGGCCAACGGCATCTTCCGCGGGCGCACGCAGGGTGTCGGCCAGTACAGCACGCAGGAAGCGATCGAGTGGGGCGTTACCGGGCAGGGATTGCGGGCCACCGGCCTGGCCTGGGACTGGCGCAAGAAGATGCCCTATTCGGGCTACGAATGGTTTGATTTCGAGGTGCCGACGACGACCGAGGGCGACTGCTACGCACGGGCCTGGGTCCACGTCCAGGAAATGCGCCAGAGCGTGCGCATCATCCAGCAGTGCCTCGACAATATGCCCGCCGGTCCCTACAAATCGCCTCACCCGCTGACGACCCCACCCGTCAAGGACAACACGATGCACGACATCGAGACCTTGATCAACCATTTCCTGGGGGTCAGTTGGGGGCCGGTGATGCCGGTTGGCGAGACATTCCGCTCGATCGAGGCGGCCAAGGGCAACAACGGTTACTACCTGATCAGCGATGGAGACACTATCTCGTATCGCACGCGCATCCGCACGCCATGTTTTCCACACCTGCAAATGATCCCCTTCATGGTGCGCGGCGCGATGGTGTCCGACCTGCTGGCCGTGCTCGGCAGCATCGATTTCGTGATGTCAGACGTGGACCGGTGAGCACCAGTAGGCGACCCGGCAAACGGGGGCCGCGCGTTCACTCGCGAAGGACAGGGGTATGCTGAGCGACGAAGAGAAACGCGAGATCGACCACGAGCTTCTCCAGTACCCAACCAAGCGCGCCGTCTCGATGGATGCGCTGATGGTGGTGCAGCGTCACCGGGGTGGCTGGGTTTCGGACGAGAGCCTGCGCGACGTGGCGGAATATCTGGAGATGACGCAGGACGAGCTCGACAGCACTGCCACCTTCTACAGCCGTATCTATCGCCAGCCCGTCGGCCGGCACGTGATCCTGCTCTGCAACAGCATCAGTTGCTGGGTGATGGGTTACGGCGACCTGCGCGCGCACCTGTACCGGCGCCTTGGCATTGACTTGGGCGGGACCACGGCTGACGGGCGTTTCACGCTGCTGCCCATCGTCTGCCTGGGCACCTGCGACCACGCTCCCGCCCTGATGATCGACGACGACCTGTACCGCGACCTGACACCCGGCCAGTTGGACGAGATCCTCGAACGATATTCGTGATCCGTGACCTGATCCCGGAGAAGGCAGAGAGAACAGTCAATGGAAACACCACTGACTCAACATATCCACCTGGACGACCCGCTGGACCTGCGAGGGTACGAGGGAGTGGGCGGCTACGCGGCGGCGCGCAAGGCCGTGACGACCATGACCCCGCAAGAAGTACAGCAGGTGGTCAAGGACTCGAACTTGCGCGGGCGTGGCGGCGCCGGGTTCCCGACCGGACAAAAGTGGAGCTTCGTGCCGATGGGCGACGAGGCGCCGCGCCCCAAGTACCTCGTCTGCAACGCCGACGAGATGGAGCCGGGCACGTTCAAGGACCGCCTGCTTTTGGAGGGCAACCCGCACCAGCTCATCGAAGGCATGATCATCAGCGCCTACGCCATCCAGGCCGACGTGGCCTACGTTTTCCTGCGCTGGGCCTACAAGCTTTCGGCCGAACGCATCCTTAAGGCCATCGCCGAGTGCTACGCGGCCGGCTACCTGGGCCAGAAGGTATTCGGCTCCGACTACCGGCTGGAGATGCACCTGCACGTCAGCGTTGGGCGCTACATGTGCGGTGAGGAAACGGGGCTGCTCAACTCGCTGGAAGGCAAGCGGGCCAGCCCCCGCACCAAGCCGCCCTTCCCCCAGGTCAGCGGCGCCTGGGGCATGCCGACCATCGTCAACAACGTCGAGACGCTCTGCAACGTGCCCCACATCCTGGCTCGCGGCGCAGATTGGTATAAGAGCCTGAGCGTTTCGGCCGACGCCGGCACCAAGCTCTACGGCGTCAGCGGGCACGTCAACCGACCCGGCTGCTGGGAACTGCCGATGGGCACGACAGTTCGCGAGCTGCTCGAGGACCACGCCGGTGGTATGGCGCCCGGCTACCGCTTCCGCGGCCTGATCCCCGGCGGCGCCTCGACCGACTTCCTGACCACCGAGCACCTGGACGTCAAAATGGACTTCAGCTCGGTGCAGACTGCCGGCAGCCGTATGGGCACCGGTACGATGATCATCCTCGACGATCAGACCTGCCCGGTCGGATTCGTGGCCAACCTCGAAGATTTCTTCGCTCACGAATCCTGTGGCTGGTGTACCCCCTGCCGTGAAGGGGTCCCCTGGGGCGCGAAACTGCTGGCGGCGATCGAAGCCGGCGATGGCCAGCCGGGCGACATCGAGAAGCTGGCCGCGCTGTGCCGCGGCATCGCGCCCGGCAACACCTTTTGCGCCTTTGCACCGGGCGCGGCCGAGCCGCTGCAGAGTGCGATCAAGTTTTTCCGCGCCGATTTCCAACGACACATTGACGAGAAACGCTGCCCGTGGGGGGATTTCGAATGGCGACGATCTACGTTGACGGAAAGCAGTACACGGTAGGCGATGGTCTGAATCTGCTGCAGGCCTGCCTGTCAGCCGGGCTCAACCTGCCCTATTTCTGTTGGCACCCGGCCATGGGGTCGGTGGGGGCCTGCCGGCAATGCGCGGTCAAGCAGTTCCGCGACGAGAAAGATACGCGCGGGCGCATCGTCATGGCCTGCATGACCCCCGCCTCCGAGGGCGCGCGCATCTCGATCCAGGACCCCGACGTGGTGGCCTTTCGGGCCAGCGTGATCGAGTGGCTGATGGAAAACCACCCCCACGACTGCCCGGTCTGCGATGAGGGCGGCGAGTGCCACCTGCAGGACATGACCGTGATGACCGGGCACGTCTACCGCCGCTACCGCTTCGCCAAGCGCACCTACCGCAACCAGTACCTGGGCCCGTTCGTCAACCATGAGATGAACCGCTGCATCCAGTGTTACCGCTGCGTCCGCTTCTACAACGATTACGCCAACGGCCGCGACCTGGGTGTCTTCAGCGCCCACGACGAGGTCTATTTCGGCCGGGCCGAGCCGGGTGTGTTGGAGAGCGAGTTCAGTGGCAACCTGGTGGAGGTCTGCCCCACCGGCGTCTTCACCGACAAGACTCTCAAACGGCACTACACGCGCAAGTGGGACTTGCAAACCGCCCCTTCCATCTGCGTGAACTGCGCTCTCGGCTGCAACACGATCCCGGGCGAGCGCTACGGCACGCTGCGCCGCATCCGCAACCGCTTCAACGGCGCGGTCAACGGCTATTTCCTGTGTGACCGGGGGCGCTACGGCTATGAGTTCGTCAACGACGAACGCCGCATCCGTTACCCGGCCGATAAAGGCGCGCTGCAGGCCGGCGCAACGAACCGGCTAAGCGACGTTGCCGCCGGCTGGGCGGCCCCGCGCCAAAGGGCCGGTGCCATCCCGGCGCCCATGGAAGACGGCGCGCCCGCCTCGGACCGCCAGGCCCTGCTGGCCCGATTGGCAAGGTTGATCAAGGAGCCGAAGGGCGTGATCGGCGTCGGCTCGCCGCGCGCCTCGCTGGAAGCCAATTTTGCCCTGCGCCAGTTGGTGGGCGCCGATCGTTTCTATACGGGCATGGGCGATCTCGACGAACGCCTGTCCCGCCTGGCCCTCGACCTGCTGCAGCGCGGGCCCGCCCGCTCGCCCTCCCTTGAGGATGTGCGAGCCGCCGATGCGGTGTTCGTGCTGGGCGATCCCACACAGTACGCCCCGGTGCTAGCGCTGGCTCTGCGGCAATCGGTGCGCAACCAACCGATCAAGGAATTTGCATCCCGCGCACGGATCCCCCGCTGGGACGACTCGCCGACGCGCGAGATCACCCAGAACCGCAAAGGGCCGTTGGCCATTGCCAGCGTCACGCCAACTCACCTGGACGACATCGCGTCCCAGGTTTATTACGGCGCGCCCGACGATCTGGCCCGGCTGGGTTTTGCCGTAGCCCAGGCGCTCGGCGTCGAGGTGATAGATATCGGAGAGACCAGCAACGAAGTGCGCGGGCTGGCGGCGACCATCGCCCAGGATCTGCGCAAGGCCGAGAAGCCGCTGATCGTCGCAGGCACGGAGTATCTGAACGAGGCCATCCTGCAGGCTGCTGCCGACGTGGCCTGGGCCCTCAACCTCGCAGGGGTGCCCGCGCAACTGGCCTTCACGCTGTCCGAGTGCAACACCCTCGGCCAATCGATCATGGCGATGGCCGGCGGGAGCGGAGGCGGCCTGGGCAAGGCTTTCTACGCCGCCCAGAACAAGCTTGTCGAGACGGCCATCGTTCTGGAGAACGACCTGTATCTGCGAGCCGACGCGGTGCAGGTGGATGGTTTCCTGGGCGCGGTCAAGCACCTGATCACCCTGGACAGCCTGCTGAACCCGACCAGCCGGGCTGCCGAGGTCGCACTGCCGGCAAGCACCTTCGCCGAGAGCGACGGCACCCTGGTCAACAGCGAAGGGCGGGCGCAGCGCTTCTACCAGGTATTCCCGCCGGGCGGGGCGGTCCAGGAAAGCTGGCGCTGGCTGCGCGATATCGGATTGGCGGCAGGCCGGAACGAGTTCGCCGGCTGGAACAACCTGGACGACGTCAGTGCGGCCCTGGCGGCTGACCTGCCCGTCTTCCGCCCGATCCTCGATATCGCGCCCGCGGCTTCCTTCCGCATCGCCGGACAGAAGATCGCGCGCGAGCCGGCGCGCTACAGCGGACGCACTGCCATGCTCGCCAACATAGCGGTCAGCGAGCCCAAGCCGCCAGATGACCCGGACGCGCCGTTCAACTTCAGCATGGAGGGGTTTCACGGCGACCCGCCTCCTGCGTTGATCCCTCGCTTCTGGGCACCAGGCTGGAACTCGGTGCAGGCACTCAACAAGTTTCAGGAAGAGGTCGGCGGGCCACTGCGGGGCGGCAATCCCGGCCGGCGCCTGATCGAACCGCCAGGGGCGCCGTCGGCGCCCCTTTCCGGCGAGCCGGCCCAGTCGCCGCACGACAGCGCGCCGGCAGCGGCAGAGGGATCGGCAACGGGACCTGGCGCCGGGCCGGCCGAGCGAGGGACGGGTGCGCCTCCCGGCGGCCAGCCCAGCTCGCAGCCCGTCAAGGGACCACCCGGAACGCCCGAACAGGCCGGGGGTGGCGCGGGCGCGACGCCGTCGATGGGCACCGGCGCCGGCCCGACACCCGAGCCCGCGGAGCCGGGGGGCCCTTCGGCGACGGGCTCCGCACGTCCGCCGGCCAGCGATGAGCGGGGTGAGGCGGTGGGGCCGTCCGGAGGCCAGGGCGCAACGGGTCCCGGGCCCGCCCCGGTCTCCTCGGCCTCCGGTGGCGCCGGTCAGGAGGGTGGCGAGCCGGCCGCCCCGGCCTATTTCCTCGAGATGCCCGAACCGTTCCAGCCGCGTGAGGGTCGTTGGCTCGTCGTGCCTCTGCCGCAAATCTTCGGCTCTGACGAACTCAGCGTGCTGACGCCCGGCATCGCCGAATTGATGCCGCGGCCCTTCCTGATGGTAAACCCGGGCGACGCGGAGCGGCTGGGAGCGCACGAGGGTGACGAACGGGAGATCCTGCTGGGAGGGCAGTCACATCAGGTGGCGATCCGCATCCTGCCAGAAATGCCGCTGGGCGTGGTTGGCCTGCCGGCCCACCTGCCCGGCCTGCGTGGGATCGCGCTGCCCATATGGAGTAGGCTCAGTTGAACGAGACCCTTCGCTTCGTCTTGATCATCGTCGGAGAACTGGCAGTTTTGATGAGTATCGCCGCCGGCCTGATCTACTTCGAGCGCCGCGTGCTGGCCCTCTGGCAAGATCGCTATGGCCCCAACCGCGTCGGGCCGTTTGGCACCTTGCAGGTAGTCGCGGACATGATCAAGATTCTGACCAAGGAAGATTGGGTCCCGCCGTTCGCCGACAAGGTCGTCTTCGTCATTGCCCCGGCCGTCATCATCTTCACGGTACTGATGTCGTTCGCGGTCGTCCCCTTCGCCCCGGGAATCCAGGTGGTCGATCTCAACATCGGCCTGCTCTACTTCCTGGGCCTGTCGTCACTGGGGGTCTACAGCGTGGTGCTCGGCGGCTGGTCATCCAACAGCAAATACTCGCTGCTCGGAGGGCTGCGGGCGTCGGCGCAGATGCTGAGCTACGAGGTCTTCATGGGTCTCTCGCTGCTGGGCGTAGTTATGCTGACCGGCTCTTTCAGCCTGAGAGCGATCGTGGAGGCCCAGCAGCACCTGTGGTTCGTGATCCCGCAGTTCGTGGGCTTCTTTGTGTTCACCGTCGCCGGTATTGCCGAAACCCGCCGCTTGCCCTTCGACCTGCCCGAGGCCGATTCCGAGCTGATCGCCGGCTTTCACAGCGAGTACTCAGGCATGAAGTTCGGCATGTTTTTCGTCGGCGAATACCTGGGCATCACGCTGGTCTCGTGCATGCTTACGACGCTGTTCCTCGGCGGCTGGAACGGGCCGTTCTTGCCGCCGATCATCTGGTTCCTGATCAAGATAGGCGCCTTCATCACCCTGTTTGTGCTCCTACGCGCCTCGCTGCCGCGCCCGCGCTACGACCAGTTGATGCACTACGGCTGGAAAGTCATGCTGCCGCTGGCGCTCCTGAATCTGATGGTCACCGGCGCGGTTCTCCTGGCGACGCAATAAGGTCGAAAAAAGGGATACGGAGACATGCTCATTCTCAGCTCGATACGCACGATCCTGGACGTCCTCTCGCACACCTTTCACCGTCGCGAGACTGTCCAGTACCCGGACGAGCAGTACTACCTGCCGCCACGCTGGCGCGGACGGATTATCCTCTCGCGCGACCCTGACGGCGCCGAGCGCTGCGTGGCCTGTTACTTGTGCGCCGTGGCCTGCCCGGTGGCCTGCATCTCACTACAAGCCACCGAGGACGATTATGGGCGCCGCTACCCGGAGTTCTTCCGCATCAACTTCTCGCGCTGCATCTTTTGCGGCTACTGCGAGGAAGCCTGCCCGACTTACGCGATCCAGTTGACGCCGGACTATTACATGAGCGAGTACAAGCGCGAGAACCTGGTCTACGAAAAGGAAGATCTGCTGATCAGCGGCACCGGCAAGTACCATGACTACAATTTCTACCGAGTCGCCGGGCTGGCCATCCAAGGGAAGGACAAGGGACAGAACGAGAACGAGTTGCCGCCGGTGGACCCCCACAGCCTGATGCCCTGAGGACGCACTCATGACCGTACTCTTTTACCTTTCCGCCGCCCTGGCCATCGTGGCCACGCTCATGGCCATCACCCGCCAGGTAGCCATCCATGCCCTGCTGTACCTGGTGATCTCGTTGTTTGCGACCGCGATCGTCTTCTATGCCCTGGGAGCGCCCTTCGTGGCCGCGCTCGAAGTCATCATCTACGCCGGGGCGATCATGGTCCTGTTTCTCTTCGTCACGATGATGCTCAACCTGAGCCCGCAGGCCGTCGCGGCGCGGCGCTCCTGGTTCTCCCCGGCCGCCTGGGCGGGACCGGCGATCCTGGCGCTGATCCTCGCGGCCGAACTGATCTATGCGCTGGTGAGCGGGCTGCAACAACCGCCCAACCCGCAGGTGATCGAACCGAAAGCCGTGGCACTTTCGCTCTTCGGTCCCTACCTGCTGGCTGTCGAGTTGGCTTCGGTGCTCCTGCTGGCCGGGTTGGTAGGCGCGTATCACCTCGGCCAGCGGACACCGGTCAGCCTGGAGAAAGCGGGCGAGGCGGAGCAGCGCCGCGGGTGACGGGCGCAGGCTGCTTCGAACAGGCAAGGTTGCGTTTTACGCCGGGGTCTCGAAGTTGCTTGGGGACCGGCGGTCAGGATGACGATGGGGGCGAGTCGTCGGCTTGTCCCATGGTCCATTATGAGGGGGCCGCATGGCATTTGTGCCGATGGAACACGGACTGATCCTGGCGGGAATCCTGTTTGCGCTGGGCACGATCGGGGTGCTCGTCCGCCGGGATCTGCTGATGATGCTGCTCTCGATTGAGATCATGCTCAATGGGGCCGGCCTGGCGTTCGTGGTCGCCGGCTTCAACTGGGCACAGGCCGACGGCCAGGTGATGTTCATCCTGATCCTGGCGATGGCCGCAGCCGAGGTCTCGGTGGGGCTGGCTCTCGTGCTGCTGCTCTACGGCCGCTTCAGGACGCTCGATACCGACGAGGCCAGCGAGATGCGAGGGTGATATGCTCGGATTATTGTGGTTGGTCCCGGTACTGCCGTTTGCCGGGTTCCTGACCCTGGTATTCATCGGCCCGCGTCTGTCCAGCAGGGCGTCGGCCGCGGTCGGCGTCGGCTCAGTCGGGCTATCGTTCGTCGCGGCCGTTCTGGTGGGCCTTGGCTTCGCTGCGGGCGGAGGTCATGCCTACCGCCAGGTGCTCTGGACATGGATGCAGGTCGGAAACTTCAACCCGGCCATTGGCTTTTACCTTGACCAGATGTCTCTGCTCTTCATCCTGGTGGTCACCTTTGTCGCAACCCTCATCCATCTCTACTCGGTAGAATATATGGCGGATGACCCTGGCTTCAGCCGCTTTTTTGCCTATATGAACCTATTCGTCGGCGCAATGCTGACCCTCGTGCTGGCCGATAATCTGCTGCTGCTATACCTGGGCTGGGAAGGTGTGGGCCTCTGCAGTTACCTGCTGATCGGGTTCTGGTATACCGATCCGTACAACGGCTACGCGGCCCGTAAGGCGTTCGTGGTGACGCGTGTCGGCGACACGGCGATGGCCATCGGCCTCTTCATCCTCTTCACTAACCTGGGCACGCTGACCATCCAGGATATGATGGCCAAGGCGCAGAGCTCCTGGGCGACAGGCTCGGGGCTGGCGGTGGCGGCGACCGCCCTGCTGCTTGGCGGCGCGGTCGGCAAGTCGGCCCAACTGCCGCTGCAGACCTGGCTGCCCGATGCGATGGCCGGCCCGACCCCCACCAGCGCGCTGATCCACGCCGCGACGATGGTCACCGCCGGCGTGTACCTGATCGCGCGCACCAACGTGATCTTCACGCTGGCGCCGTCCATCATGTTGGTGGTCGCCATCATCGGCGCGCTGACGCTGCTCATCGCCGGCGCGAGCGCCCTCGTGCAGACCGACATCAAGCGCTGCCTGGCCTACTCCACAGTCAGCCAGATCGGCTACATGTTCCTGGCCCTGGGCGTAGGTGCCTGGTCGGCCGGTATCTTTCACTTCATGACGCATGCCTTCTTCAAGGCCTTGCTCTTCCTCGGTGCCGGGGCAGTCATTCTGGCCGTCCATCACGAGCAGGATATGTACAAGATGGGGGGACTGCGGCGGGAAATGCCCGTGGTCTTTTGGACTTTCCTGATCGGCGCCGCCTCGCTGGCCGCCCTGCCCCTGGTCACCGCCGGCTTCTATAGCAAGGACCTGATCATCTTCGACAGCTACGCCGCCCAGGGTGGCAGTTTTTGGCTCTGGCTGGCCGCCCTGGTGGGCGCCTTCCTGACCGGCCTCTACTCCTTCCGCATGGTATATCTCACCTTCTACGGGCCGCCGAAGTGGCAGCATCTCGCCCACCTGCCAACCCTGGTCGTCAAGATCCCCCTGGTGGCGCTGGCAGCGCTCTCGATCGTGGGCGGGTTTGTGGAGATCCCGCGTATCCTGCCGCTCTTTACCAACTACCTGGCGCCCGCCCTCCCGGCGACGGCCCTGGCCCCCGCCCGCGAGGGCGCCGAGCTGGCCCTGACCGTCATTTCTGCCGTCATCACGCTGGGGGGCATCTACCTGGCTTACCTGCTGTTTGGCCGGGCGAGCGCGCGCCTCGCCGCCGCTCCCCCGGTCAGCCAGCCGGCTCTGTTCCTGAAGGGCGGTTGGGGGTTCGACTGGCTCTACGGCACGCTCTTCGTGCGCCCGGTGGTCTGGTTCGCTCATGCCAACAAGAGCGATTTCGTGGATTGGTTCTACCGGGGCATTGCTGCCCTCAACGCCGGGCTTAGCCGGCAGTTGGGCACGACGGTGACCGGCCGGCTGCGCTGGTATGCGGCGTCGATCGTGGGGGGCGCGATCATCTTGATCGCGCTGGCGGTGATTTTGCGTTAGCCCCAACGGGCGCCTGACGTCGAGGGTTGATTATGTCACTCACACTCGCACTCTTGATCTTCTGGTTCGTCCTGGGCGGTATCGTCGCCTGGGCAACCGGTAAGCTGGGCAAGGACGTGCCGCGCTGGGTCTCGCTGATCACGCTGTTCATCCACATGATCGGCCTGATCGTGCTGTGGATCCAGTTCGGCCGTGCCGGAGGCGCGGGGGCAGGGCAGCGCTGGTATCTCGAGCTCGACATTCCCTGGATCCCCCAGTGGGGCATCAGCTTTCACCTGGCGTTGGACGGGATCAGCCTGTTACTGATCCTGCTCTCGAACTTCCTTGGCATCATGGCAGTCGCCGCATCGTGGGCGGGCATCCAGTACCGCATCGGCTTCTTCCACTTCAACCTGCTCTGGATCCTGGCGGCCATCGTCGGCGTTTTCCTGGCCGAAGACCTGTTCCTCTTCTACTTCTTCTGGGAGATGATGCTGATCCCATTGTACTTTCTGATCGGCATCTGGGGGCACGAGAACCGGGTCTACGCGACGCTGAAGTTCTTTATCTTCACCCAGGCCAGCAGCCTCTTCATGCTGCTGGCGATCATCGGGCTCTATATCGTGCACGGGCAAGCCACGGGCGTCTACACCTTCAACTACAACATCCTGCTGGGTGCTTCCCAGTCCATGCAGCCGAACATTGCCTTCTGGCTCATGCTGGGTTTCTTCATCGCCTTCGCGGTCAAGCTGCCCCTGTTCCCATTCCACACCTGGCTGCCCGATGCCCACACCGAGGCGCCGACGGCAGGCAGCGTGGACCTGGCCGGGCTGGTGCTCAAGGTTGGAGCCTACGGCTTTCTGCGCTTCCTGATCCCACTCTTCCCGCAGGCAGCCTTCGCCTTCGCCCCGGTGGCAATGAGCCTGGCGGTGGTCGGCATCATCTACGGTGCGGTCGTGGCCTATGGCCAGACCGACCTCAAACGCCTAGTCGCCTACACCAGCGTCAGCCACATGGGGTTCGTGCTACTGGGCATCTTCGCCTGGAATCAACTCGCTCTGCAGGGGGCGATCATCGTCATGCTGGCCCACGGCGTCACCACCGGGGCGCTGTTCATCCTGGTCGGCGACCTGGGCGATCGCCTCCATACGCGTGACATCAAAGCCATGGGCGGGTTGTGGGCCGCGGCGCCGCGCATCGGTGGGTTCGGCCAGTTCTTTGCCGTAGCCACACTCGGTCTGCCGGGCCTGGGCAATTTCGTCGGGGAGATCCTGGTCCTGTTCGGCGCCTGGCGCGTCAGCCCGCTGCTGACGATCCTCGCCACGCTGGGTTTCATTTTCTCGACCGTCTATGCCCTGTGGATGATCCAGGCGGCCTTCTTCGGCAAGAACATCCACAACCGGCAATTGCCGGCGTCGACCCCGCGCGAGATGAGCATCATGCTGGTGATGGCGGCCGCCATCACCTGGCTCGGCCTTTATCCACAGACCTTCTTGAACACGGCTCAGAAGGCACTGCAAGGGCTGCAGCAGCAGGCGCCGAGACCGGCGGTCACGGTGCGGGATGGGGGCACGCCGGCGGGTCCGGCAGCAGGGGCATTGGCGGCCGGGCACGGCGGGCCGGCTGCCGAGCAGCCCTGAGTCACGTTGAACGCGAGCGGATTGTGACGGCTTCCCGGCCGGCTGGGAGCCGAAGTGGCGGAGAGATGCGATGACTGGTAACGACATCCTGGCCCTATTGCCGCTGATCGTCGAGGGCGGAGCGGCGGTGCTGATCATGGTGGTGATTGCCTTCGTGCGCAATCACCGGCTCGCACTGGCCCTAACCCTGATCGCACTGGCTGCGGCCTTCGCTTCCCTCTGGCCGGCGGGCGGAGCTGCCACGACCCAGGTAACCCCCCTCCTGATCGTGGACGGCTACTCGCGCTTCTTCATGGGGCTGTTTTTCGCGGCCGCCTTCGCCGTCGCCCTATTGTCATTTGGCTATCTTGAGGGGCACACCGGCCGCCGCGAGGAATACTACGTGCTCCTGCTGCTGGCGACCTTCGGCACGGCCATACTGGCCGCCAGCACGCACTTCGCCAGCTTCTTCCTGGGTTTGGAAATCCTCAGCGTCTCGCTTTACGCCCTGATCGCCTACACGCGCGCGAGCCAGTTGGGCGTCGAAGCCGCCATCAAATACCTGGTCCTGGCCGGCGCTTCCTCGGCCTTTTTGCTCTTCGGCATGGCCCTCGTTTACTCCCAGACCGGCAACATGCAGTTCTCGGCCATGGCCAGGCTGCGCGACCAGGCCGGCAGCGCGGGGGAGACCGTCCTCCTGGCCGGCATGGCAATGCTCATCGTCGGCTTCGGCTTCAAGCTGGCGGTGGTGCCGTTTCACCTCTGGACGCCGGACGTCTACGAGGGCGCACCGGCCCCGGTAACCGCTTTCGTGGCCACAGTCTCCAAGGGTGGCATGTTCGCGCTCTTGCTGCGCTATTTCCTTGCGGTGGACGTGCGGGCCTTTCCTTCGCTCTTCGTCGTCTTCGCCGTGGTCGCCGTGGCCTCGATGTTGGCCGGCAACTGGCTGGCCCTGCTGCAGACTAACGTCAAGCGCGTCCTGGCCTATTCGTCGATCGCCCACCTGGGGTATCTGCTGGTGGCATTCCTGGCCGCCGGCCCGGCGACGGCTGCGGCTGGAGGGAACGGGACTCCCGGGGCCGTCACCCCCCAGGCAGGCATCGTCGCCGTGACATTCTACCTGACCGCTTACTTTGCGACCACCCTGGCGGCATTTGGCGTGATCACCGTCCTATCGAGGGGCGGGCGAGACCTGGACAGGGTCACGGACTACCGGGGCCTCTACTGGCGACGCCCATGGTCGGCAGCCATCCTCTCGGTGGCGCTGTTCTCGCTGGCGGGGCTGCCGTTGACGGCGGGATTTGTCGGCAAGTTCTACATCGTCACGGCTGCCATCGGCTCGGCCTTGTGGTTCCTGGTCATCATCCTGGTCATCGGCAGCGCGATCGGCCTATTCTACTATCTGCGCATCATGGTCACCATGTTCCTGCAGGTCGAAGTGTCGGAGGCCGGCCAGCTCCCGCCCGCCGCAGCGCCTTCGCTGTCCTGGGCGGGCGGGATCGCCCTGGCGGCCCTCCTGTTGGCCATCCTGTGGCTGGGGATCTTCCCCGCGCCGCTGATCAACCTGATCCAGGCGGCTGCAGGACGGTTGTAGCTATCCCCCCTGCTCGGCAGCAACTGCAGGGAGAACGTTACGGCGAGCCGGCCGGCCGGTGCTCGCAGTAGTACGTGATCGCCCGCTCTAGGAACCCGGGCAGCTCAGGATGGTATAGCTTCTCGTACATCGACTTGAACCTCACGTCGTCGTTGTACATCTTGCCCAAGCCCTGGAAGATGTCGTAGGTACAATCGTAGTAGAAGTTCATGCCCTCGTGCATGCGGCCGATCAGGCGCTGCACCTCGGGGCTGCCCGGCCCCTCCGCCATGTGCGCGACGATTGCACGCGTGATGGCATCGCTTTCGGCCTGTTTGGCTGCCTTTTGGTCAGGCGTCAAGCGGTTCCAGCGATTCTCGGATTCCTGCACCACCGCCTCCCCGTAGCGCTCGCGCGCCTCCTGCGCATACTCCTTCTGCTTTTCCTCGCTGAAGCCCTCGTAGTATTCGTCGTCGCTCATGTCCATCTCTCCCTTCAGATGCAGAATGGTCTTGTCGACCGTCTGGATGAGGCGCCGGAGCCGTAAGGCGCGCTCCTCGAGCAAACGCCTGTGTGCAGCCAGGGCCTGCAAGACGTCGAAACCCGGCCGGTCGACGATCTCGTGTATTTGGGCCAGGCTGAAGTCCATTTCCTTGAAGAAGAGGATCTGCTGCAGCCTGATCAGGGCTTCTTCGCCGTAGTAACGGTAGCCGTTCTCAGCATAAGACGCCGCTTTGAGGAGGCCGATCTGATCGTAGAAATGCAGGGTGCGCACGCTGACCCCGGCCAGGTCCGAGAGCTGCTTCACGGTATAGGGCATTTCCCTCACCTCCGGGCAAAGTCTACACTATGACGTAACGTTAATGTCAAGAGGCAACTTTGCGTCCACGACAAAAGGCAGTACCTATACCATGTCCGTCGCCCACTACGGAGAGCCGTTCACAGCCGTCCAGGTCAAGGAGATCAACCTGGGTGAGGAGGTCTATGCAGGTCCCTTTGTCTGCTCACACGAGGACGACGTGGTGGAGAAAGCTCACTCCCAGGCTGTGCATCGTGCTGACCGTGGAGGAAGGGTTCGATCGAGCTAGGGATCCCTTCGGCAACCGGCTGGAAATCCTGGACATTGCCGCCGGTCACCAGCAGCTCGTCTACTCTGCGGATGAGGTGTTCGAGGCGCCCAACTGGACTCGGGACCGGTACATCTATTTCAACTCGGTCCGCAGTGGGGGCTCGCAAATCGGGCGTATGGAGCCGAATGGCAGGCTTATCTCTACGGCGGCCAGGGCACGATAAATGTGCCTTCCTGGTCCCTGGATGGAACAAGGGTGGCTTTGGTCAGCAATACGGTCCCGGGCTAGGGAGCCGGGCTCGGTCGCAGTCGCCTGCGCAGCGCCGTCCGGGCGCTGATTCTACATCTTGTGATTGAGCTCTCTCAGAGCCGGGTACACCTGCTCGAAGAGTGCCATCCGCTCGAGGTAGCGGGCATGCATGGCCGGGTCCGGGTCGAAGGCCCGGCCAGGCCGCAGCATCTGGGCCACGCCGGCCGTCACCGAGGGAAAGACCCCGGTCGCGACGCCTGCCTGAATGGCGACGCCCAGGCAAGGCGCCTCGGTGACGTCCATGGCGATGACGCGTTTGCCCAGGATGTCGGCTTTGGTCTGCAACCACAGCTTTGAGCGCGACCCGCCCCCGAAGGCGCGCAGCTCGTGAACGGCGATGCCGGCTGCCTCCATAGCGTCGAGGCTGAGCTTGACCTCGTAGGTAACGCCGTCCAGGAGACCCTTGATGATCTGCGCGCGCGTGGTCGAAAGGTCAAGGCCGATGATCGCGCCCTTCGAGGCAGGATCCATCTGCGGCGTGCCGCTGCCGACGAAATGCGGCTGGATGAGAACCGGCGAAGGACCCGGTGCGGCTTGCGCGAGGATCAGATCGTAGACGCTTCGGCCGGTGCGGGCCGCTTCCTCCTGCTCGGCCTCGCCGAAGTTATCGCGAAACCAGCGCAGCAGCGCCCCACCGGCGCTCGACCAGCCCAGGACGAAATACATGCCGGGGGCAGTATGTGCGGCGATGGGCAGGTTGCTGTTCAAGAGGGTCTCGTCAAGGGTCAGCTCCGGCGAGGCGGCTCCCAGGCACTCCACGGTGCCGGTCGAGTCCATCACAATCCCCTCGGCGATCGCACCGCAGCCCAGCCCGCCGCTCGGCTGGTCGTGCCCGCCCGTCACGGCGAGCGCACGGGTCGCCAGCCCCAACTCACGCGCGACATCGGGCGCGATCTCGCCGACCACGGTGCCCGCCGGAGCCGTGCGTGAAAGCTGTCGTTCGTCCAGGTGAGCCAGCGCCAGAATCTCCGCCGACCAGGTCAGGCTGGTCACGTCGAAGGCCATGGTGCGGCCGGCCAGGCTGTAGTCCATGGTCGGCGGCAGGCCCAGGCGCGTGAAGATGAAGTCGGCCATGCACACGAAACGCCGGGCCGCCTGGAAGGTGTCCGGGTCATACTCACGCAGCCACATCAGCTTATTGACTGTGTACATCGGGTGCAGCGGCATGCCGGTGATCGCGAAGATCCGCTCCCGGCCCAGCTGCTCGGCCCACCAGCGCGCTTGCTGTGACGCGCGCGTGTCAATCGAGCTGATGAACCTGCACAGCGTCCGCCCCTGCCCGTCAAGCGGCACGACCGACTCGCCGTGCGTGGAAATGCCCAGTGCCCGCGCGGGCTCGGCGCCGGCCGTCGCCAGGGCAGCCGTCACCTCGCAGATGACCGTCTTGACCGCTGACCACACCTCGGCGGGGTCCAACTCCAGCCAGCCAGGCCGGGGCTGGTAGAGTGGATACTCGCGATAGGCCTGGGCGAGCATGGCACCGGCCGGGCTGAAGGCGACGGCTTTGCAGCCAGAGATGCCGATGTCGAGACCGAGCAGACTCATTTACGCCCCCTCCGCGCCGTCAAGCAGATTGGCTGCCCGCGTCCTGCGCCGCGATCTCACCGACGATCACCCGGCGGGTGCCCGCCAGGCCCAGGTGGTCACGGATGACCCAGGTGGTCCGTGCATGGACGGCGTCCTGCGCCGCGCCCGTGCTGCCGGTCTCGCGCAGCTTCTGTTCGTACGCCTGGCGAATCTCGGTGCCGATGTTGATCTTGGCGATGCCGGCCTTGATCGCCTCCCGCACATACTCCTGGCGGACCCCAGAGCCTCCGTGCAGGACGAGAGGCAAGCCGGTCGCGGCCCGCAAGCGGGCAAGCTGCGCCAGGTCCAGGCGCGCTTCCACCTTTTTCTGGTCCTTGAAGACGCCCGAGATGGCGCCGTGTACGTTGCCGATGGCAACCGACAGCCAGTTGCAGCCGGTCTCCAGGGCAAAGCGCCGCGCCTCGTCCACGTCCGTGAAGCCCTTGCCCGAGGAAAACAGCTCTTCATAGGGCGGGAGCGGGCCGGCCTCGTGTCCGAGCACCGCGCCCAGTTCCGCCTCGCAGGCGATACCGGCGCGCTGGGCCAGCTCGACGGCCGGGCGGGTGGCAGCAATGTTGTCGGCAAGCGATAACCGCGAGCCGTCAACCATCAGCGAGCCGTAGCCCAGTTCGATAGCTTCGGCCAGGATGGGCAGGTAATCGACCGCCAGCCGATCCTCGTCGATGACCGGCACGTGGTCCAGGTGCAAGTTCACATAGCCCGCCTGGCCGCAGCGGGCGAATTCCGCCGCGACTGCCGCTGGGCTCTCGGCTGCGAACTTCACCCACTCCAGGCGCGCCACGGCTATCAGGGCAAACGCGTCCTGATCGACCACAGCTTGCACTACAGGTTCCATCATCGGCAAGTAAGGGATGTTGAAGGCCGGCAGTGCCAGCCCGGCCTGCCAGGCATTCTGAATTGCGACTTGTGTCGACGGCATGTTTGATTCTGTCCTCTCACTCTTGCGGGTTGTTGGTTACGCGCCGGTCCGCCCGGATTATAGATCAGGCGGACGCGCTGCGGCAAACTGCGGCCTGGCAACGTGACTCAAGGCGATTGTCGCGTGCGCAGGAAAGCCACGAGCGCGTCCACCTCGTCCGGGCTCAGGGTAGAGCCGAAGGCCGGCATGTTGACGCCGCCGTTCAGGATGCGGATGGTCATCTGTTCGGGCGACAGGCGCGTCGCCACGTCCGACAGATTCGGACCACGCAGCCCGCCATCCCCGCCAATCATGTGGCAGTACAAGCAGCCCTTTTGGTGGAAGAGCTGCGCTCCCCTGACCACCTGAGGATCGGTCGAGGCCACGACTTGGGGTGTCAACGGTTGGGCACTGAACACCGGCGACCAGGGGGCGATCGCCCCCAGCCGCCACAGCACGCCGAGGATGAGCACCGCCACCGCCCCGATGCCGACCGACCAGGGGCGACGCAAAGGATGGCGCTCGCCACGGTTCCAGAGTAGCGGCAGGAGGACGATGAGCCCCCCGAACAGCAGCGGCGCGCCAATAATCACCCACGGCTCGAGGGGCGGCGGCAGCATGGCCAGCACGGCAAAGTACCATAGAAACTCGAAATCGGGGCGGGGGTAAGCCTGGATGATGGTCGGATCGGGCGGTTTGCCGAGTTCCGGCGGGCCAAATATCACCGCCAGCGCGAAGATGGCCACGATCACCAGGGCGCCGAACGCCACGTCTCGCCAGGCCGCGTCGGGCCAGAACGGTACGCCGTGCCGGTGCAGCATCAGTTCGTAGTCGGCGCGGTAGGTCTTGGGCTCGACAGGCCGGCCCGGGCGCGGTGGCTCAGAGATACCATTGCGCACCACCAGGTACAGATGAATGCCGATGAAACCAAAGATCAAAGCCGGGATAAAAAAGACATGGAACGAGAAGAAGCGGCTGAGCGTCGCTCCGCCGACGGTGTCGCCGGCGAGGATGAAGCGAGCGATCGCCGGACCGATCAGGGGCACGCGCCCGGCCTGCTCGGCGCCAACGATCACGCCCCAGACGGCGTTCTGGTCCCAGCGCAGCAACTGGCCGGTAAAGGCCATGCCGAGCGTGAACAGCAGCAGCCCGGCCCCCGTCAGCCAGTTCATCTCACGCGGGTACTTGTAGGAGCCGAACAGGAACGTGCGCAGCATGTGGATGCCGATCAGCACGACCATGGTGGCCGCGCCGAAAAAGTGCATGCCGCGTACGACGCGGCCAAGGAACGCGTCCTGGGTAATGAACTGCAGACTGTTGTAGGCGCTCCCCGATGAAGTGACGTAGGCGGTGGCGAGGGTGATCCCGCCGACAACCTGCAGGATGAACACAAACAGAGTCGCACTGCCGAAGACGTACCACCAGCCGGTGTTGGGAGGCACGAGGTGCTTCGCCAGCGGCACGATCGCGGCCGAAGTGCCGGTGCGGTCGTCGAACCAATTCCAGAGGCGCTTGAGGACGTTCATCGCCGGTGACCTTCCTTCAACCGATGGGGAGAGGTTTCGTCAGAATCTCGACCTGGCCATCGCGGACACGCACCGGGTAGGTGAACAGAGGCCGCGGCGGCGGTCCGGCCGCCACGGTGCCGTCTGAATAATATACTCCGCCATGGCACGGGCACATGAACAGCTCGGCGTTGGTCAGCCAGCGGACCGGGCAGCCGAGGTGCGTGCAGTTTACCGAGAAGGCAGTGAAGTTGTTGCCAGACTCCCTGCGGAGCCAGGCAGCGGTGCGCGCCGTGACGCCGGCCCAGGGGACGGGTGAAGCATCGGGGAAGGCCACTTCAACCGTCTGGTTCTCCTTAAACTGGTCGACCGCGCCCACCTTCTGCCAGACCTCCGGCTGGCGCTTGAAAATCGGCGCCAGCACAAAGCCAATCAGCGGCAACCCGGCCAGCAGGGACGCAAGCCCCGCCAGGGCCAGGCTCAACTTGAGCATGAACTCCCGGCGCGAGAGAGTTTGCCGAGCCTCGCCGGGCGCGCGCGCGGGTTCTGCTTCAGGCTTCCCGGTCGTGTGGTCCATTGCCTTCACTCCTCAAGTCTCCGATCCAGCCGGCCAGAGCAACGGCCGCGGTGGCCAGGCCAAAACCAGACACGGCCAACGATGTGACGATGCCCATGAAGACGAATGTGATGCCCACGGCCATGACGATCGGCCAATAGGTGGGCCGGGGCAGCGTTTCGGGTACCGGCAGCTCCCAACCCTCATGCTCCTGGCCGGGGGCCGGTAAACGCGGCCGCGCGGATGGCGCCGATGGGACGGGGGCGGACGCGACACGGCGCTCACGATCGGACATTGCCGGGACTCCTTTCCTCCGGGCCGTCCTCCGTCTCCGGCGCCCGGTACCAGCGCGCGAGCAGGATGGCCAGGCCCACCAGGTAGACCGAGCCGCCACCCACCCACATCAATAACCCACCCACCTGCTGATCGACACGCGGCGTCAGGCCCCAACCCTGCCGCAGCAGTGCGGTGATGCCGTCCGCAGGCGGGGTCAGATATGCGGGATACAGACCGGGTGGTGTGAAAGTCAGAAAGATGCCCAAGCCGGCCGTCGCGGCCATGGCCGTGAAAAGGTAGAAGACGCCGCCAAAGGTGCCGGCGCGGCTGTCTTCAAGGGGAGACAGGATCGGCCACCAGAAAATGACAGCAGTAACCAGGAAAGACACGTGCTCGAGGATGTGCACGTTTTCGTTCGCCAGGGCCGCGTTATAGAGCGACGGCAGATGCCAGGCGAAGAGCGTCACGGTTGCGAGCAGCCAGGCCAGCGGTAGCGAGCGCAGCAGGTGTTCGCTGCGCCGGACGAGCGGCCACCTGAGCCAACGGGCCGCCATGGCGGGCGGAATGCCGCCGATCAACAGCAACGGCGTCACCTGCAGGATCAAAAGATGCTGAAGCATGTGCGCACTGAAGAGGTAGTCGTCGCCCAGGGAATCCAGCGGCGAGACCAGGCTGAAGCAGAGCGCGGCGACCCCGGTCGTAAAGAGCGCGGCCCGCCCTGCGTCAACCCGTCCACCGCGCCGGCCGGGCCGGGCCAGCCAGTAAACGAGGAGCAAGGCCAGGCAGCCGATCAACACCGACGGGTGCCAGGACCAGGTACCGGTTAACAACTGCGCGCCAGTGATCATGCCAGGCCCAACAGGATGGTGAGGTAGACGATTGAGAAAATGACGATCCAGACGCCGTCAACGAAGTGCCAGTAGAGGGCGATCGCCTCCAGCGAGCCGAGCCCCGGCCCGCGCCGGCCCGGCCTTAGGGCGCCCGAGAGGGCAAAGCCGGACAGGACTGCCAACATGAGCAGGCCGATGAGAACGTGCAGACCATGAAAGCCGGTCAGCGTGAAGAAGGTGCTGCCGAACTCATTCGTGCGGGGCAGCACGCCACTTGCGACCAAGGACGCCCATTCGGTTCCCTGTCCGAACAGGAAAATGGCCCCGAAGAGAACCGTGACCGCCAGCCAGAATGTGGTCGCGCCCAGGCGGCTGCGCTTGAGACTGCGGCCCGACAGCCACATGCTGCCGCTGCTCGCCAGCAAAAAGAGCGAGTAGATGCCGGTCCTCACCGGGTCAAGCAAGGTGCGTGCTGTGAGGCCGCTTGCGATGCGCGCCGAGCCGCCTGCAACGTTGGCAGTGGGTCCCGACCAGCGGTAATAGATGAATGCAATGATCAACAGCGCGAAGAACGTGGCCTCCGAGCCGATAAAGGCCCACACGCCGATCCTGTTCTTGTCCATACTGCGATTCACCGTGTTCTGCGCCTTCGATAGACGCTTGCTCGCGCTTGATGACGACATCGGGCCGCCCCGCGCTACTTACGTTTCCAGTCCGGATCTTCCGGGTGCGCCAGGTCCCAAAGGGGGCGCCGGCCGCTCACCGGAGGCAAGTGGTGGAAGTTCTCGGGCGGAGGCGGCGAGCTGGTGGCCCATTCGAGCGTCCAGGCATTCCAGGGGTTGTTGCCGGCCGGTTTGCCATGCTGAGCGCTGTACCAAAGGTCCAGGATAAAGATCAGCAAGCCGAGCGCGAGTATGAAGGAACCGATGGTCGAGATCAGGTTCCAGAGCCCCCAACCCGGCAGGTCGGGATAGGTGTACACTCGCCGGGGCATGCCGATCAGGCCGAGGATGTGCTGCACAAAAAAGGTCGTGTTGAAGCCGATGAAAGTCAACCAGAAGACCACCTTGCCCCAAGCCTCGGAGAGCAAGCGCCCGGTGATCTTTGGAAACCAATAGTACGTGCCGGCGAATACGGCGAACATCGTGCCGCCAAACAAGACATAGTGGAAATGGGCGACGACGTAATAGGTGTCCTCTACCTGCCAGTCAATGGGCACGGCAGCGAACGTGACGCCCGTGATGCCGCCAACGGTAAACAGCACTAGGAAGGCCAGGGCAAACATCATCGAGGTCGTAAAGTGAATCTTGCCGCCCCAGGCGGTAGCGATCCAATTGAAGATTTTGACGCCGGTCGGGATGGCGATCAGCATGCTGGCTGCGCCGAAAGCGGTATCGAAGGGCAGTCCCAGGCCGACGGCGAACATGTGGTGCGCGTAGACCGCAAAGCTCAGGAAGGCGATGGCCACGCTCGAGCCGGCGACGAACTCGTAGCCGAATATCGGCTTGCGGGAGAATACCGGGATCACTTCCGAGATCATGCCCCAGGCGGGCAAGATCATGATATAGACCTCGGGATGGCCGAAAGCCCAGAAGAAGTGCTCCCAGAGCAGCGGGTCGCCGCCGCTGGCGGGCGTGAAGAAGTGGGCGTTCAAAACCCGGTCGGCCAGCAGGGTCACCAGCGAGGCATTGAGCGCCGGCAAGGCAAAGAGAATGATGAACGCATTGACGAACGACATCCACACGAAGAGCGGCAGCCTGCGGAGCGTCATGCCCTTGACGCGCATGGTCAAGACGGTGGCGATGATGTTGATCGCCGAGGCCACCGAGCCGATGCCGACGACGAGCAGCGCGGCGGCCCAAAAACTCTGGCCCGGCCCGCTGCTGAACGGCACGTCGCTGAGCGGCGCATAGGCGAACCAGCCGGCCGCCGGGGCGCCGCCGACAAAAAAGCTGTAGTAGAGCAAGAACCCGCCGAACAGGAACACCCAGAAGCCGAGGGCGTTCAGGCGCGGGAAGGCCATGTCACGCGCGCCAATCATCAGCGGCAGGAAGTACATCACGAAACCGAACAGCAACGGCATGACCACCAGGAAGATCATGGTGGTGCCATGCATGGTGAAGATCTCGTTGTAGGCCGTCGGCGAGAGAAAGCGCATTTCAGGGCGGGCAAGCTGGATGCGGATGAGTTCGGCTTCGACGCCGCCAACGGCAAAGAAGAACAGTGCGGCCAGCATGTACATGACGCCGATCTGCTTGTGATCGACGGATGAGATCCAGGCCAGCAATCCGTCCGGCGTGCTCAGGCGCGGGTAGGTCGCTCTGCTCTCCGGAGCCAGCGGGATCTGGGCTTGCGTCATTTGAGAGACTCCAGGTAGGCCACGACGGCGTCCAGTTGGTGATCGTCCAGGCGCACACTGGGCATGTGAACGCCCGGTTTGATCGCCTGCGGGTCCTTTATCCAGGCGCGCAGGTTCGCGGGCGTGTTCTGCAGGATTCCCGTGCCCAACGTGTCGCGGGTAGCGACGTGTCTCAGATCGGGACCGATCTGGGCCTGTGCGGATGTGCCGGCGATGGCATGGCAACTGGCGCAAGAACGCTGTGCAAAAATGGTGGCGCCCTCAGCGGCCAGGCCGGCCGCCGGTGCGGCCGGCACAGCCTGCTGTTCCCGCACCCAGGCCTGAAAGTCGGCCTGGTTCTGTATGTACACCCGAACGAACATCCAGGCGTGCTCCGTCCCGCAGTACTCGGCGCAACTGCCCAGAAAGAAGCCGGGGGTCGCGCTCTGAAGCCAGATGAACGCCCCATCGTAGCCGGGCGTCGCATCGATCTTGCGGTTGAGGTTGGGCACCCAGAAACTATGGATCACGTCGGCCGACTTGACCTGAACCAACCAGCGCTGGCCGGCCGGGATGTGCAGTTCGTTGGCAGTGTCGATATGGAGCTTCGGATAGCGATATTCCCACCACCACTGGTGGCCGATCACGATGACGTCTGGCTGCTGCCCGTCGGAGCTAGCCTGCACCCGCTGCATGGTGACCAGTGTAAGCGCGAACAGGACTGCCAGTACGAGCGCGGGCGCAGCCGTCCAGCCGATTTCCAGCTTAGTTAGCCCTGCCACCTGCGGCGGCTCGCTGGTGCCGGGCCGAGCGCGAAAGCGAAAGACGATGTACAGAACCAGTCCGGTGACCAGTGCGAAGATAAATGCGGCGATGCTGAGGGCCACGATGAACAGGTTGGAGATCGCCAGCGCTTCGGGCGAGAACGGGCTGAAGGGAGAGCTGGGCGGCATGTCACATCCTGGATTCGTTAGTTCAACTTAGTTCAACCAGGTGATGGTCGCGCCCAGAAGCACGGGCGGTCCGTATGATTCGCTACTTTGGGGAGTTAAGCGAGCATTAAGAGGCGGGCCGGTGGTTGCGCGGCCGGCGGTTCATCGGCATCTCAACTACCTGGCAAGTACGCTCGCTTGAGCCGCTCGACGTAGGGCCGGCGTTCCCGCTGCTGGTCGCAGGTGTTGCCGATCACCCAGTTGGGCACCGGAGCAGGCCGGTCGGGAGGGCGCTCCAGCCGGCGCGGCTCATCGCAAACGCCAGTCCGTGTTGGTGCTATAATGGACTTGGGCGAGAGAAACGCCGGGCCAATTTCCGTGACAGACAACGCCGCGCTCGAACGCCGAGGATGATGGTCCAACCAAGGAGCACATGCATGCCGCAACCCAGGCTGACCTTTGCCTGCGAACTCGAACCGGCCCCTCTGCAAGCCCTGTTCTCTGACCCGGCCGTCATTGCCAACCTGTTGGCCCTGCACGCCGCGGTGAGCTTGGGCATCCTCGATCACAGCGCCGAGCGCGCCGAAGTGGTCCGCCGCCTCAACCGGGCCGGCGTACCGGTCGTGGCCTGGCTGTTGCTGCCCAAGGACCAGGGCTACTGGTTCGGGCTCGACAATGCGCCCGCGGCGGGAGGTTGCTACGCCGCTCTCAAGGCCTGGTCGACCGAGCAGGGCCTGCGCTGGTCCGGCATCGGCGTCGACATCGAAACCGACCTCGGCCAGATGCAAGCCCTTCGGGCCGGCCACCGTTGCGCCGCGCTCGCTGCCCTCGCCGGCCGGATAATGGACGGCGAACGGTTGCGCCGCGCCCAACGCATCTACGCCGCTTTACTGGCGCAAATGCGCGCGGACGGCTACACGGTCGAAAGCTACCAGTTTCACTTCATTGTCGACGAGCGCGCGGCCGGCTCTACCCTGGTGCAGCGCATTTTCGGCATTGTCGATGTTCCGGCGGACCGCGAGGTGCTCATGCTCTATTCCAACTTCCATGGGGCGGCCGGACCGGCCATTCTGTGGAGCTATGCGGCAGATGCCGGGGCCGCGGGCGTGGGCAGCACCGGGGGCGGCGTCGACAGTACTCTGCAGGCGCTCGACTGGGACGGGTTGGCGCGCGACCTGCGCCTGGCCTACCGGCGCGCGCCCGAGATCTTCATCTTCAGCCTCGAAGGCTGTGTCCGCCAGGGATTTCTGGCGCGTTTGCTGGATTTCGACTGGAACGCGCCCCTGGTCGCCCCCGATGGGTCGGACCAGGTCAAAGCCTGGCGCAGTGCGCTGCGGGCGGGCCTCTGGGCCAGCGCGCACCCCTGGACAATACTGGCCACGGCGCTGGTGATAGAGCGAACACTCAAGTCTATCGGCGGTAGAACGCGGCGCACGCATGCCAGGGCGTAGCAGCGCGAGAAGCACATCAAGCCTGGACGAGCCCCTTCATGCCGACCAATGAGGTCCGGCACATCCGCGGGGACGGGGAGACCGCTGAGGCAAGCCATCGTCGCCGCCCCTCAGAACGCGGCGCACGCCTGCGGGCGCGACTCCCGCCCGGAGACGCAAGAACCGGGCAAGAGCGCCGATATCCTGGCCGTCGATGGCAACCCGCTGCAGGATATCAGGGCCCTTGCCCGGCCACAGTTCGTGATGAACGGCGGCGTGGTCATTCGCCCTTGACCGGCGCCGCCGGAGCCATTATTCGCTTCCGCCGCCCGTGCTGTTCCGTGCGGGCAGAACCGCCCGCAGGAGCATGAGGGCGCCGACCGCGATCAGCAACAGTGACCAACCCCACCGACCTAAGCCGAAGCCACTGACGCCGATGATCAGTTCAAAGAAGACGCCGGCAATCAGGAAGATGATGAAACCGATCGTTGCCAGGCGCGTGCCGCTGCGTTGTGCCGCCGGCTGGCGCTTCACGATCCCGTAGGCCAGTTGCCCGAGGCCCAGCGAAGTGGGTGCGACGAGGGCCCAGGCGTAGGACCAGGACGCCCACAAGCCGGTGAGGTTCTGGAAGAACAGGATCAGGCCGGTCATGGTGATCAGTGCGCCGACCATCGCGAGCGCTTCCCCGGCGCGCGTGTGACCCGCCAGGCCAAACAAAAGCAGGGCAGAACCGGGCACAATGACGAAGAACGGCCAGAAAAACTGGCCGAGGTAGATGTGAAATACCTGCCCGAGTATTTCGGCGAACAAGAAGAAGATGCCGAGCAGAACGAGTATGCCACCGATCGCCACTCCGGATGTATCCGATCTACCCTTGCTTGCGTTGCTGTTCACGACATTACTCCTTTAGCGGTTCTCTTTCCTTACCCTATGCAGACAGCATAGCATGGGATGCGCGACCGGTCACCGGGCAAGTGGGCGGATCGGATACTGGCCAGTGGAACAGTCCACTTGGCAGGCGCTGTTGACACTCAGCCTACCTGCACTCGCTGCGCGCACGCTCGGCATGCGCGCAGCCGACGTGTTCACTTGAGCTTGGCGTTCAACAGGTCCAGCGCCTTCAGCAACTGCGTGTCTTCACTCGCCTTGAGCTGGTCCGGCGTCATGCCTTTCTCCGCCTCGGGGAGAAGCGGGACGGCGTCGGTAGGCAGCACCACGACGTAGTCCGGTGTTATGCCCTGGTGCCATATGGTGCGGCCCTTGGGTGTCAGCCACTCCTCCACGGCGAGCATGACGGCGGAGCCGTCCGGCAGAGCGAACTGGTTCAGGACGGTGCCGGTGCCGAAGGTCGTCTCGCCGACCAGCGGAGCCCGTCCGGCATCTTGCAGCGCTCCGGACACGATCTCCGCCGCGCTGGCGGTCCCGGCGTTGATAAGCACCACCATCGGCAGATCGGTCTTGGGCACTTTGGAATTGACCGGCACAGTTGTGATCTTGCCTTGGGCGTCCTTCTCCTGCAGCACGTTGCCATCCGTGAGGAACTGGCTGGCCACGTCGACCGATGCATCGAGCAGCCCGCCGGGGTTGTTGCGCAGATCGAGCACCAGTGCGGTCGCGCCGCCCTGCTTGGCCTCGGCGAGGGCGCTTTCGAGGTCCGAGACGACGTGTTGGCTGAAGGCAGAGACCCTGACGTGGGCGATCTTGGTGCCCGGCAGGAATTGCCACTCCACGCTGGGCAGATTGATGTGCGCCCGGGTGATGGTGACCTCGCGGGTCTGTTGGGTCTTGGGATCGCGCAGGGTCAGGGTGACCTGGGTGCCGGCCGGGCCCAATATCTTGGAGACGACCTGGTCCAGGGTCTTGCCGCCCATATCCTCGCCGTTTACTTTCAGGATGACGTCGCCGGCGCGCACTCCGGCCTTCTGGGCGGGCGAACCGTCATAGGGGGCTGCGATAACCGCATAGCCGTCCTTGAACTCAACCACTGCACCAATGCCCTCGAAGCTACCTTGCGTGTAGACCTTCTCCTGGGCAACCTGTTGCGGCGTCAAAAAGGTGCTGTGGCCCGTATCGCCCAGCGCATTAACCATGCCCGCCGCTGCGCCGTAGGTCAGCTCTTGAGCCTTGATGGCCGAACGATCGACGTAGTGCGCCTGGATCAAGTCCCACACCTGCGTGAGCAAGTCGTAGTTTGGCGCCGGTGCGGCAACGCCACTGCCGGGCCCAGCGAGAGGCAACGACGGCATCCGCACGGCGGCGAGAACGCCAGGTCCGAGATGGTCCAGCACCACGCCACCCACCAAGCCCAGCAGCAAGGCCAAGAGAAAGCCGACAACAATCAAGAGACGGCGCATAGCATTCATGTTCGTTTAGATTAGCAAGCGGCCCATCGGTTACGACTTTGGGCCCCCTGTGGCGTCGATTTGCGGGTATGGGCAAGGCTGTAGCCAAGTGCAATCAAAAGGGCCGGGCTTCGTGAAAAGCCAGGCCCTTGCAGTTTACTGGATCAGAGGCTCCCCGGAGCCTTGCGGCTTACCAGCGGCTGCGACCACCGCCACTGCTCGAGCGGCCGCCGCCATAGCTGCTGCGGCTGCTGCTGCTGCCACCACGCTGCTGCTGGTAGCAGTCAGAGCAGTAGACCGGGCGATCGCCGGTGGGCTTGAAGGGGACTTCCGTCTCCTTGCCACATTGCGCACACACGGCCGGGTACATCTGGCGCTCGCCAGTGCTGCCGCCGCGGTAATCGCCGCCACCGCTGCGCGCGGCCTTGCGGGCCGCCCGGCAGTCCGGGCAACGGCTGGGATCGGTGAAGCCCTTCTTCGCAAAGAATTCCTGTTCGCTCGCCGTGAAGGTGAATTGTTGGCCGCAATCGCTGCAACTGAGAATCTTGTCCTGCATGTTGTTCACGCTGAACTCCTGGGTGAAAATGGTTTGTTTTGGAACGATCCGCCAGCGAAGGGAGGAACAGGGGGCGAGCGCCTGAAGGGACTTGGTCCGCCTGGTTTCGACCGTGCTAGGGAAAGTTAACAACCCGTGCACTCTACCATAGGCTACCGCAAAGCGCAAATACGAAGGCGCGGAAATGTGACTTCCGCAGTGGGCACCCGGTGGCTGGGCTAGGGCAGGATCAGGCCCTGGCCTTGCGGGCTACCAGCACCAGGCGCGGGCTGTCGAGGGTCAGCGGGCTGCCTGCCAGGTCGCCGTAATACTCGTCGAGTACCAGCCCGGCGGTGGCGAGCATCTCAGCCAGCTCGGTCAGGGTATAGACCCGGATCGACTGTTCATATTCTTTGCGCCTCCCATCGGGCTCAAGCGCGGTAATGTGTATGGCCAGCCGGCTGGTGCGCAGGTCAAGTTCCTGCTCCTGCAGGACCAACAGTCCCTGCTCGTGGCGTTCGATCTCGCTGGGCACGAAGTGACGCACCAGAGCCTCGCGGTTCGGGACGTCCAGCAGGAAGCTCCCACCTGGGACAAGGGTGCGTCTGATCTCGCGCAGCACCTCCCGGTCTTCGGCTTCGCTTTCCAGGTAGCCGAAGGATGTGAAGAGGCTGATGACGGAATCAAAGCTGCCATCGAAGACGCCAAGGAACGGCAGGCGGCGCATATCGCCCTGCACCCAGCTCACGCCCGCTGCGACCTCCCGACTGAGCGAGCGAGCATGAGCGAGCAAGACCGGGCTGAGGTCCAGCCCGGTTACGTGGTAACCGAGCGCGGCCAGCGGGATGCTGTGCCGGCCCGGGCCGCAGCAGAGGTCCAGGATGCGGCTACCCGCGGACAGGCCCAGCCGGCGAACTACGCCGATCACTTCGGCCTCGGTGCGCGCCGGCGTCAGATAGGGGCGAGCCAGACGGACATAGTCTTTGCCAAAGAACTCCGCGTACCAGGGCCGTCCGGTCTGGTCAGGCATGTGTAACTCCGTTCGGTAGCGCAGGATGGGGCACAGTGGAGCGCTCGCTCAGTCGACCTGCAGCACCAGCATCGCCATATCGTCGTACTGGTCGGTAGCCCCGCGGTACGCGGCCAACTCGTCGAAGGTCGCCGTACAGAGCTCGGCCGGGTCTGAGCCGGCCTGGCGACGCAGAAAGGCTTCCAGGTGCTCCAGACCAAACGGCGATCCATCCGCCCCCAGCGTATCCGCCAGGCCGTCAGTATAAAACACCAGACGGTCGCCCGCGGCGAGCTGAAGACACTCCTCCGACAGCGGCAGTTCGCCGAGGTCCAGCAGCCCCAGGAAGAGCCCCTTGCCGGTCAGTTGCGTTGAAGCGCCGTCTCGCAACAGGATCGGCCGCTCGTGTCCCGCCCGGGCATACGTTAGCGTACACGCGGTGCGGTCGACCACCCCGTAAAACACGGTCACGAACATGTTTGGGTCGCCCAGCTCTAGCAGCAGCCGATGGACGCCGGCCAACACTGCCCGCGGGGAGAGCTCGCGGCGGGCCTCGGCTAACAACAGGCTGCGGGTGAGAGTCATGTAGAGGGCAGCGGGCATGCCCTTGTCCGAGACGTCGGCAATGACCACGCCGAAATGCCCCTCGTCGACGCGGAACAGGTCATAGAAATCTCCGCCGACCTGACGGGCTGTCGCATTGCGTGCCGCGAACCGAAAGCCGGGCAGGACCGGGAAGACGCTCGGCAGCAGGCTCTGCTGAACCTGGCGGGCCAGCTCCAGCTCGCGCTCGAGGCGCTCCTTCTGCACGATTTGGGCCTGAGCAGCCTCCAGCCTTGCGATCTTGTCACGCAGTGAATCGATCAACCCGGCCCGCTGCATGGCCACGGCCGCCTGGTTGGCGAAAGTCTGCAGCAAGGCCACCTCGCCGGGCATGAAACGTGGCCGGCGGGTCGAGTGGACGATCATCAAGCCGACGATCTCGTTTTGCGAGATCAGCGGGATGCGCAATCCCGCCCGCAGCACGGCGCCCTCCAGGTCCGGATGGCGATATGGGATGCCGGGTGGCCAACCGTCGAAAGCCGCGGCGGCGGCCGTGGCCCGCGCGGCTGAGGGCGCCTCGCTCGGCGGCCTGCCCTGGCCTGCGGGGCCGAACACTTCCAGCGCGTCAAGCCGTGCGCCGACGAACGCCGGGTCCCAGCCGTTCACCGCCAGCACCTCGGCCGTAGCATCCGGGCGCATCACGTACAGGATCGAGCGGTCGGCACGGCAAACGTCGACCACGTGCCGGGTGATGCGCTGGGCCAAGTCGTGCAGCTGGGTGGAGGAGATCAGCGTCTCCGCGATCTCCTGCAGGGAGACCAGCGATTCGGTGCGCTGCTCGAGCACCCGGTTGGCGGCTTGCAGCTCGGCTAGTTTGCGCGCCAGTTGCCGGTTAGTCTCGTGCAGCGCTCGCTCGCTGGCCGACAACAAGCGATAGGTGCGGTGCAACTGGCCAGCTTCGAGACGGGGCAGGTCGTCTATCGGCACCTGCCCGGCCAGCGCGAGGCGCAGCACGTACTCTTCCAGCGACAGCGTGCTCGGCTGCTCGAACAGGGCCGGCGGCGGCGCGTCCACCTGGAAAAAATCAAAGGCCGCCACATCGCCCCGGCGACCTGAGCCGCCGCAGTGAACGCAACCTGCGGCACGAAAAACGGTCCCACCGGGTGGCCAGTCGGGATAGAGGCGGCGCAGCTCGACCTCCCGGGCAGGGTCAAGCGTCGCCCCCTCGCGACAGTGCGGGCAGAGAGTGGGCAGACGCAGGACCGTCACCGCCCAGGCCAGGCCGGCCAGAGAATCGATGCCGGCGCCGAGATCCAGGAGATGGCGGGCGACGGCTGAACCGCGGAAGACGCTGTCGAGCTGAGCTACGACGCGTGCCCCCGCCCGGCCGGCAGTCAGCGCCGGTTCGACGGTCTCGAGGTCCAGTCCATCGAGCAGGATAATCTCGGAGCCCCGATCGATGGATTCGGCAAGCTGGACGGAGAGGGGCGGCACGTTCTTGAGCGGGGGCAGACGCACGCGCGCCTTCAAAGCACGTGGCAGGCGGATCGCGTCGCGCTGGGTAGATACCAGACTCGCCGGGGCGGCAGGGTGCGCTTCCAACATCTCACGCGCCAGGATACCGAAAATGGTCGAGCGCCCGCTGGGCAGGAAGGTCTCGCCCACGCCGTCGCCGTAACCGGCTCCCGGCCGCGGATCGAGCCCGGCAACCACCACCAACCCCGCCCGCCCGCGCACGATCTGGGCGACAAGCGAGTCCACTTGCGGAAGATGGTAGAAGTCCTTGAGCGCCAGCATACAAAGCACCCCCGCTGGCTATGATACGCCACGGGTTCCGAATGTCAAGCCGTTCGCGGGTCAGGCAGGGGCGCAGAGCCGGTTCTCCGCCTGGTCAAGTAGAATGTGCTTGCACTCAAAGGCGAATGGGCGGGGTCGTGCTGGGCACCCGAATCGCGCAGAGGGGAACCCGAAAAGAGCCATGCTAGGCCACGAGGCGGACTGACCGCGGCGGCTACATGCCGGTCCCCGGCCATGGGACGTGACGGCGAAGTGGCAAATTGCCGGCAGCCGCGGCGATGATGTGAACCGCGCTCTCGACATCCCATCGCCCCGCATTGAGCCACAGATGATAGAGGAACGGGTTGGCCCAGTCGACCTTATAGAAGCGACGCACATAATCGGCCGCAGCCCGGTCCCTGTCGGCGACCCGGGCCCGTGCGGCCGGCTCGCTGAGCTGCTCCTGCTCTTGCACGCGGCGGATGCGCACGCCAAGCGGGGCCTCGATGCGCACGTGTAGGACGTTTGGCAGTCCCCGCAGAAGCGCCTGGCCGCCCTGGCCTACGATTACGATGTCGTCCTGCTCGCACGCGAGGCGGATGATCCTCTCGACGAGTGGTCGACGTTCGCTCTCGTCCAGTCCGGGCAGATCGCGCCAGTCTGCCATGCCCCCCCCGCCCGGGGCCCGAGCCTGCCCGCAGCCACGGGAACCGGCAACCAGCACGTCCGGGCGGCCGGCCGCGCGGCGCTGCTCTTCTGAGGCGTTGGCCACCTCTTCACGCGATAGTCCGACTTGCCCGGCAACCTCGGCCAGTGTATCCTTGTACAAGTAACGGTAGCCCAGTATCACACTCAGCCGGTTGGCGATGTCGTCGCCGGCGCTGCCATACTGCCTGGATACGGTGATCACGGCCATGTTGCCCCCTCGCAAGCGCTCAGGCGCGGCTCCGGCCCTGCCCCTCCTGTTCGATTAGTTCTCGCATTCACCACAATCATACCACCGAGAAACAAGGAATGCCAGCCGGCGCTCGCCAGCTCGCCAAACCGCTAAACCTCATCTGGCGCCTTCCCACCGAGGCTGGTAGCTGGTATACTGGCAGTTGCGTGTACTGCAGACGTGTCCAGCGCGCGCCGAGGCGATGGCGCGAACGGATCCAGTCAATAGAGCAAGGGAGTGGACCAGATGGAAACCACCGAGTATCTCCGGCAGGTTGACGAGACGCGCGCCAGTCGTATCCGCTGGTGGCAGGAAGCTCGCTTTGGCATGTTCGTACACTGGGGCCTCTACTCGCAGCTCGGGCGGCACGAGTGGGTCATGAACCGCGAGCGCATTCCGCTGGCGGAATACGAGCCATTGGCGGATAGCTGGCATCCGGGCGAGCGTCCGGCGCGCGAATGGGCCAGGCTGGCCCGCCGGGCAGGCATGCAATACATGGTCATGACGACGAAGCACCATGAGGGCTTCTGCCTGTGGGACACTGAAGGGACGGACTACAACGCCGTCAAGCGCGGACCCGGGCGTGATTTGGTGCGCGAGTACGTGGAAGCCTGCCACGAGTTCGGCCTCAAAGTCGGCTTCTACTACTCGCTGATGGATTGGCACCACCCGGACGGTGCGCGCTGCGCGCAGGACGAAGCCGCCCGCCGGCGATTCATGGACTTTACTGACGGCTGCGTGCGCGAGCTGATGACCAAGTACGGCCAGATCGACGTCCTCTGGTACGACGTCTCCTGGCCGCTCAAGTCGCCAGAGCTGTGGGAGAGCTCCCGCCGCAACAGGATGGTGCGCGAGCTACAGCCGGGCATCCTGATTAACGACCGCTCGCAACTGGCCGAGGATTTCGGCACGCCCGAGGAGCAGGTGACCGCCGAACGGGCCGGACGCAACTGGGAAGCGTGCATGACCTTCAACGGCTCCTGGGGCTACATGCCCAGCGCGGTCGACTGGCACTCGACGCGGGAGGTCGTCTTCATGCTGCGGACGGCAGCAGCCGGGCAGGGCAACCTCCTCCTGAACATCGGCCCGCGGCCGAATGGCAGCGTGCCGGAACAAGCCTACGAGCGCCTGGAGCCACTCGGCGAGTGGCTGGCCGCCAACGGAGAAGCCGCCTACGGCCCCGTCGAGCGCGTGGACGGACGCATGGAATGGATGGCCTGCGGCTACTGGTCGATCAAGGGCAATGACCTCTATTTTTGGGCCGACAAGTGGCCGGGCAAGCAGTTGACGATTGGCGGGCTGCAAGTGGACGTTATTCGAGCCAGTTTGCTCGCGACAGGCCAAGAGATCGCGTACGAACAAGTGCCGGATCGCCTGATCCTTAAAGGTCTGAGCGATGAGAACCCCGACCGGCTGGCAGGAGTGGCAGTGATCAAGCTGGAGTGCGACGCCGCGCCGCGCCAGGTGCTAGGCGCCGGCTGCGTGGTGGTCTGAGCCAGCCAGCTCGACGGGCCCACCGGGACGGGCGGGAGAGGTGAGATGGCCCAGCTGCGGCTGCACGACGTGGCGCGCACCTTCAGCGGGGCGGCTCGTTCCAGGCTGGAACGAGCCGCCCCACGCGGTCTGGCCGGCCGGCAGCAAGACCACGCGTTTGCCGAACGGGCAGCCGCCCAGGCCGCGCGCGAGGGAAGCGGCCGCAGCAGCGGGGATGAGGCCCGGGCTGAGGTGCGCGCGCTGGATCACGTCAACCTGACCGTCCCCGACGGCGAAACCTGCGCGATCGTCGGACCGTCGGGCTGCGGCAAGAGCACCCTCCTGCGCGTGGTAGCCGGGCTGGACAGCGAGTATTCGGGCACGGTCTACTATGACGGGCAGGACGTACGCGAAGTGCCGGTGAAGGACCGCTACATCGGCATGGTGTTTCAGAGCTACGCTCTCTATCCGCATTTTCCGGGACAAGGCAACCTTAGTTTCTTCTTCCGGGTACACAAAGCGCCGGATGCGGAGGCTGCTGAGCGCATCCGTGCGACCTCCGAGATGATGGGCTTTGGCTTCGAGCGTTTGCTGGGCCGCAAGCCCGGCACGCTGTCGGGTGGGCAGCAACAGCGACTGGCCATCGCGCGCGCCCTCGTCCGTAACCCACGCCTGTTCCTCTTCGACGAGCCGCTTTCAAATCTGGATGCCAAGCTGCGGCAACAGACCCGCGTGGAGATCAAGCGCCTGCTGCGCCGCTTTCAGATCACCGCGCTCTACGTCACCCACGATCAAGACGAGGCCATTGCCCTGGGCGACCGGATCGCGGTCATGTGCGAGGGGCGGATGGAGCAGGTGGGCGTCTACGGCGAACTAGTGGAAGACCCGGCGAACGTCTTCGTGGCCGGGTTCCTGGGCCGGCACCCCATGAACCTCGTCAGTGGGAGCCTTGGCGAGGACGGGGTACTGCGGGGAAGCGGAGTGGTTCAGCCGCTGCCCGCCGCGCTGCTAGCGCGCATCCGATCCGGCCGCGCGCTCAGCATCGGCGTCCGCCCGGAACACGGGCGGTTGGCGCCGGCAAGCATGGGAAGCGACGCAGTCGCCTTGGATAGCGCGCAACTGCAGGTACGCGGCGAGGTCGAGATGCTCGAGCCGGATTTCGCCCACCAGGCCCAGATGATCTTCCTACGCAGCGGAGACTTGACCTGGCGCGTCTTGGCGGGCAGGGACGAAGGCGTCAGGATTGGGGAGACGCTCGACGTTCTCTTCCCGGCCGAACACCTGTACCTGTTCGACGGCAAGAGCGGCGAGCGCATCCGCTGACTTCAGATCTCGCCGGCTAGCGAGGCGCGGGCAGAGTGAAGTAGAAACTCGCGCCCTCGTTTGGCCGCGCCTCCGCCCAGACGCGGCCGCCGTGGCGGTGGATGATGCGCTGCACGATCGCGAGCCCGGCGCCCGTCCCCTCGTAATCCTCGGCACGATGTAAGCGCTGGAAAACCCCGAACAACTTGGCCGAGTACTGCATGTCGAACCCGACGCCGTTGTCCTTCACGTAGTAGGCGGTGTATCCGTCCTTCTCGAGGCTGCCAATCTCAATCCGTGCATGCTCGCAGTGGCGCGTGAACTTCAGGGCGTTGGACAGCAAGTTGACATAGACCTGTCTGACAAGCACCGGGTCGCATTGACAGGCAGGCAAGTCTGCCACCACAATCTCCACCTCGCGGCCTTCATGCTCGTGCGCCAGATCGTCAAGCGCCTGATCCACCAGCGTGCGCGGCTCAATCGACTGCTTAGTCAGCGCCTGCCGGCCAAGCCGCGACAGGGCTAACAGGTCGTCGATCAACTCACCCATCTGTTGCGCATTGTCGCGTACCAGCCCAAGGTAGTGGTGCGCCTCTTCGTCGAGTTGGTCGCTGTAATCTTCGACGAGGATGCGGGAAAAGCCATCGATGGCGCGCAGCGGCGAGCGCAGATCGTGAGAGACAGAGTAGGCAAAAGCCTCGAGTTCCTTATTGGCCGCTTCAAGGCGCTCGGCGCGCCGCTCCAGGCTGTCGTTCAGCCGCTGAACCTGGCGGTAGAGACGGGCGTTGTCTATGGCCAGAGCGGCCGGGCGAGCGAGGTTCTGGGCCAGGTCTAGGTCGTCGGCAGCGTAGTGACGGCGGGATTCGGCCGAGACGAAGGTGATGGCGCCGAGGATCCGCCCCTGCACAACCAGCGGGACGATCATTACCGAGGACATACCGCGCATGATCTGCTGTCGTTCGGCGTCCTGTGCCCCCGTCCTCCACATCGCGTCACTCACTTCGGGGTATAACTCGGGCTCCCCGCTGCGCAGAACGTGGGGCACGCCGGACGCAGCCGAAGGGTCAGGAGGGTAGCGCTGGCGCAGCTCGCGCGCCCAGCGCACTTTATGCGGATCGACGTGAGCTACGGCGAGCAACTGGATGGTGCCGTCTTCCGCCAGCACGTCGACCGTGCACCAGTCCGCGATTTGCGGCACCGCCAGGCGAGCCACGCTGGACAGTGTGGTCTCGTAATCCAGTGACCCCGCCAGGATCGCACTGGCCTCGGCAAGAAAGGCAAAACGCCGCCGCGCCGCCTCGGCTTCGGCCCGCGCCGCCGCCTGGCTGAGCAACTCGGCCCGTTCCGCCTCGGCTCGCTTCTGCTCCGTGATATCCAGGTTGACTTCCAGGATCGCTTCAGGATCGCCCCCAGCATCACGTTGGAGGGCCCAGCGGCTAACCATGATGATCTTGCGACCATCACGCGTCTCCTGCACCAGTTCACCCTGCCAGTAGCCTGTCGCTACCACCTGAGCTTCGATCTGCTCGCGTGGTTGGGGGAACCGCGTGTGAAGCAATTCGTGGACCACGTGCCCTCGCGCTTCGTCGGTCGACCAGCCGTATACACGCTCGGCCTCACGATTCCAAAAGACGATCGCCCCGCGCAGATCGCGGACGATCATCGCCGCGTAGGCAAGATCAATCAACTCCGCCTGAGACGCCGCAGAGACAACCTGATCAACCACCAAATTCTCCAAGGATTGAGAGACTCCACCGCCGCGCCAACTCGCGCTCGGCAATTGTGCGCCTCGTCACGCTGCCTGGTCAGTCAGCGCCCTCCCCAATCCATCCCTTAGGTCGAACTTTCCTAAAGTTGACGGGCCCGCAGCCACTGCGGCCGCAGGCCCGTAATCGTTAGCCCGACGAGGGATGCTACCCTGTAAGGCGCCTCTGCGCCCCGTTACTTGCGCTTCACGTCTACCGAGGTGGCCTGACCTTCGAGCTGTTTGCCCTGCTGCCCACCCTTGATCTGGATTCGCCTCGGCTTGGCTTCCTCGGTCTTCGGCAGTGTCAGGCAAAGCACGCCGTTCTCGTATTCGGCCTGGACCTTGCCGGCGTCCACGTTGGACGGCAGCCCAATGCTGCGGGAGAAACTGCCCCAGCGGCGCTCCCGAAGGTGATAGCGCTCGTCTTTGTTCTCTTCTTCGCTCTTCATCTCGCCCTGGATAGTGAGGACGTTGTCTTGCACCATTACTTCCAGGTCGTTCGGGTCCATGCCCGGCAGCGAAGCCTTCACCACGAAGTTGTCGTCGTTTTCGGTCAGGTCGATGGGAAAGCTAGCATTCGTGCGCTGCTGCCCACTGCTGCCCTGCCACGGCCCAAAGCCGATCAAGGCGTTCTGGAATAACTGATCCATTGCCTCGCGTAAGCTCATCGTATCGCTGTAAGGATCCCAACGCGCAAGGTTTGCCATTAAGCACCTCCCTTTTTCAGATTGTTGTGCTGGCGGCTGTCGCCGCCCTCCAGTTATTAGGTTATCGCGGCCACGTTAGATTTTCGTTAGTCGACTATTAGTGATGTGTGAGAATGCCTCGCCGCTGCCAATATCTGGCGAACGCCGTATCCCACCCCGCGCTGGACATGTCTGGCCAGTCATCTTGCTTGAAGCCGGGCGCTCCCTGGAGACCACCCCCGTCAATCAGGCGCAGCGTCCTGTCGCCGGTATCGAAACGCAGCCCGGACAGCGGCACGGGAACCAATTTCGTGTTCGGCGACGGCAAATCGCCGGGAGCCACGACGGCCCAGCGTACCAGGCGCTGCGCGGGGTCGATCGGAAAGTCACGCACTATACCCAGCGGCCGGCCCAGCCCGTCCTCAAGCTGCCAACCGATGAGCTGAGGAATCAGCACCAACGATCCTTTGGCCGGGCCAACAGTCGGAATGGGCGTGACACCCGGCAGCGGTGTGAGCGGTTGGCCGAAGGCGTCGACGGTCTGGCCAAAATCCCGGTGGAAGTCCTGAGGCAGGGCAGGACTGAGGTCCAGTACCTGCCGGCTGAGTGGAATCTGGCGCTGGTAGTCGGTCAGATCGCCGCGCAGGACGAATCCCTGGCCCTGGCGGTTGAGATCAAGAGCCGCGAACGGCACCGCAAAGAACAGATTGGCCGTCGCCGGGTCGCGCCCGAACATCAAGAACGCGTATTGTACCCGGCCCGTGGGAAAGTCAACCAGCACGTTCTCGACCCGTCCGAGCAGCATTCCCTGTTCGTTGGTGACGGTAAACTCGGATAGGGTCGAGGCGGCCAGCAGTTTGCGCGGCAAATCGGGCGTAGCCGTTCCATCAATCGCGGGAGCGGTCGCCGGCGCTGAGAGCGGGGGCGTGACATCGGAGGCACCCAGCAGAGGCGATAGGCTGGGCGACGACGCCCCTCCTGGCGCTGAGGCAACGTTCAGCCAGACCTGCCCGACGAACGTGACCGCCAACATCACCACCAGGGTAATAAGCAGCGCCGTTAGGAGCGCCCTGGATCGTATCCGCATGCGTGTCTGTCTGCCCTGTCGACCGGCGGCTGTGCGAGATTCCGCCAGTTGCGGTAATTTCGCTCTTTGAGCACAGAGATTATAGTAACCGCACCGACCAACTTGACGTGAGACCAGTTCCAATGTCCCGTCGCAAGGCGTCGCCCGATTGCCTGGCGCGCTGGGTTCGGGACTTGCAACCCTCGCCGATTCAAGGATTAAGGTCTCCAGAGTTCTCCATTGGCACTTGACACCCGCCTCGGGCTGTGATATCATGCACTTGTAATGACAGGATGACAAGATGACCTGACTTTCAGACGCCTTCCACAGAGGGAGACACGGCATGTCGCAAACCGGCGTGGGGCGGCCCCTCCACCTAAGCATCGATCACAACAGCCACGTCCCCTATTATGCACAGGTAGAGGAAGCGCTGCGCGAGCGCATCGAGCGCAACGAGTGGAAAGCCGGTGACCAGCTCCCCGGCGAGCCCGAGCTGTGTGTTCTGTTTGATGTCAGCCGTACCGTCATCCGCCAGGCCCTCAGCGAACTGCTCCACGATGGCCTGATCTTGCGGGCCAAAGGCAAAGGCACCTTCGTCGCCGAGCCGAAGATCGTCGAAAATCTGGCCCAGAAGCTCACCGGCTTCTACCAGGATATGGCCGACCGCGGCTGCCCGCCGGTCAGTCGGGTCCTGAAGCAATTCGTCGTCCCTGCCAGCCAGAAAGTGGCTGCATTCCTGCAGGTCGAGCCGGGCACCCCGGTGATCGAGATCGAGCGGGTGCGCTTCGTGCGGGAGGAGCCGATCGTGCTGGTGACCACCTACCTGCCCTACGCACGCTGCCCGGGACTCCTAACTGCCGATCTGATGCACCAGTCGCTTTACCGGCTGATGGAGCAGGAACTCGGGCTGACCATCGCCCGCGGCCATCGCACGCTCGAAGCTGTGACCGCCAATCGGTATGAGGCGGATTTGCTCCAGATCGAACCCGGCGCTCCGCTGATGCTGCTGGACAGCGTGAGCTATCTGGAAGACGGCAGCCCGATCGAGTATTACCACGCCCTTCATCGCGGCGACCGCTCGCGCTTCGAAGCCGAGCTGATCCGCATTCACGACCTGACCGAATAATCAGTTCTCACTCCAGTTGTGCCTCTCGCCCAAAGGAGCCAGCTATGCTGAAAGAGCAGTTCTCCGCCGGATTGTGGGTCTTTGCCCAGTCAGAGGAGAAGTTCGGCGGCTACAACCGAGCCTTGAGCGTGCGCGAGCAGATCGCGGCCGCGGCCTCTGTGCCCGACCTCAAGGGACTCGAGTTGATCGCTCCCACTCACGTCACGCTCGGGAATGCGCCCGAGGTCAAGTCCTGGCTCGAGGACGCCGGCTTGCAGCCGATCGCGGTCAACCCTTACCTGTGGACCGAACCTCAGTGGAAACACGGCGCCTTTACCTCGCCCGACCCGGCCACGCGCCGGGCCGCGATTGATACCGCCAAGCAAGCGATCGACATCGGACACGTGCTCGGCACACGCCGGATGTGCCTGTGGCCTGGTGAGGACGGTTACGACTACCACTTCCAGGCTGACTACCGCCGCCTGTGGGATCTGACGGCCGAAGGGCTGCGCGAGGTGGCCGAGTACGACCCCGAGACGCAGATTGGCCTCGAGTACAAGACCGAAGAGCCGCGCACGCACATGCTGGTCAGCAACGCCGCCAAGGCGGCTCTGCTGGGATGTGAACTGGGGCTGGCCAACGTCGGAGGTTACCTCGATTTCGGCCATGCTCTCATGAGCCGCGAAACGCCGGCCGAGTCGGTCGTGCTGCTGGCCCGCCACCATCGCCTGGTGGGCGTTCACGTCAACGACAACTATGGTGCCAGCGACAACGACATCATGTTCGGTGCCGTTCACTTCTGGGCCATGATCGAATTCCTCTTGGCCCTGGACCAGGTTGGCTACGACGGCTGGCTAAGCCTGGATATCGTACCGCAACGCGAGGCCCCACCGGCCGCCGCGGCACAAAGCATCGCGACCCTCAAGAACTACCTGCGCCTGCTCACTCGTCTCGACGTGGCCGCCCTCTGCGAGGCGCAAGCCTCCCAGGATGCGGTCGCGAGCCAGCGCATCGTCCAGCGAATCCTGGTGCCCGCCGATCCGGACTGACATTCAAAAGGAGGAGGCAAATCAGCCAATCGCAGAGGTTCAGCCCCCAGAGTTTGTGTGGCCCAGTATCAGAGAAGATCACAAGAAGGAGAATCTGCACCCATGGCTAAGAACATCGACCGCAAGCAGTTCATCAAGCTGGCAGCCGGCGTAGCCGGCACCGGCGTGCTGGCCGGATGCGTCGCCCCGGCAGCCCCACAGGTAATCGAGAAGGTCGTGACCCAGGTCGTCGAGAAGACCGTCGTCCAGACCCAGGTCGTCGAGAAGCCGGTCGAGAAGGTGGTGGAGAAGATCGTCCAGGCCACCGTCGCCCCGACTCAGCCGGTCTACATGGGCACCGTCATCCGGACCCTGGCCAACGAGTACCATGCGGCCTGGAACCGCGGCGCCCGCATCTTCGCCGAATCGGTGGGCCAAGGCAAGTACGCGCGGGGTCTGCACTGCGAAGGCGACAGCGCGAAGCAGTTGACCTTGATGAAGGCCCTGATCCAGGAAGGCGGCAAGGAAGTCATCTTCAACTGCGACCCGAACGAGTCGCCAGACTGCAAACCGATCGCCGACATGTGCAAGGAAGCCGGCGTCTACTTCGTCACCCAATGGAACAAGCCCGACGATCTTCATCCGTGGGACTACGATCCGTACTGGGTGTGCCACATGGGCGTGGACGGCGTCCCGTCCGGCTACTTCATCGCCAAAGCTCTGTTCGACGCCATGGGCGGCAAGGGTAAAATCGTCGCGCTGCAAGGCCTGCTGGCCAACGTGCCGGCCATTCAGCGCTTCGATGGGCTCAAGAAAGCCCTGGACGAATACCCCGACATCGAGCTGCTGGCCGACCAGACCGCCGAATGGGACCGCACCAAGGCCGTGAGCGTCACCGAGGCCTTCCTGGCGAAGTACCCCGACGTCGGAGGCATCTGGGCTGCCAACGACAACATGGGTCTGGGCGCCCTCGAAGCGCTGCGCGCCGCCAAGCTGAACAAGAAGATCCTCTCGACTGGTATCGATGGCACCAGCGAAGCGATCCAGGCCGTCATCGACGGCGAGTTTGCCGGCACAGTCGTGAACGACCCGATGTGGCAGGGCGGCATGGGTCTCTCGCTGGCTTATAATGCGAAACTCGGTACGTTCGATCCTGCCGCGGAACCACACACGCACCGCGAGTTCTACTTCATGCCGGTGTTCGTCGATCAGAAGAACGCCCAGGAGATCCAGACCAACTACGTCAACGGCATCCCGAACTACGACTGGACCGACTTCTGGGGTCGCGTCCAGGCCTGAGCCTTCCTCCTTTGGCCTTCTGAGGCGGCCGGAGCGCGTACGAACCCTCCGGCCGCCTCAGAAGTGACGCTGCCAGCCCACCACATCAGGAGTGAAGTCACGTGGCATCTACAGCAGTCACAGAGAGGCCGGGCAAGCTGACGGGGTTGCGCCGGCACCGCCTGCCGGCGATCGCCGGACCACTGGCGATATTGGTGATCCTTTGCGTGGCCATCGGCATCATCAGTCCGCGCTTCTTCAGCGCATTCAACCTGGCAACGCTGGTGCGACAGGGCTCGATCCTGATGATCCTGGCGGTCGGTGCCTCTTTTATCATCATGATGGGTGGGATAGACCTGTCGATCGAGGGGGTGATGGCCCTCAGCTCAGTGGTTGTATCGCTGCTCGTGCTCAGCATCAAGCAGGAGAACGGGCTGGGCGTCCTGGGCATGCTGATCGCGGTCGGCGTCGCCACCCTGATGGGCTTCGCCAACGGGGTACTGCACACCAAGCTGCGCATCCCCTCTTTCATGGTCACCCTCGGTATGTTATCGATCGGGCTGGGGATGGCCACATGGCTGGCCGGCGGAATGGATGTGCGCGTGCTTGACCCCCTTTTGAGCACCTGGACACGCGACGCGACCGGTCCCATCCCGAATCTCGCCTTCTTCGGCCTGGGGATGTTCCTGATCGCGTTCGTGCTCGAACGCTACACGCGCTTCGGCCGCTACATTCGGGCGATCGGCGGCGCGGAAGACCGGGCTAAGCTGGCCGGGATCCCGGTCGACAGATACAAAATCCTGGCGTTCACGATCGCGGGGGCGTTTTTCGGCATCGCCGGCGTTCTGACCACCGGTCGCATCGGCGCCGGCACTTCCTCGGCTGGCCAGGGACAACTGTTCGCTGCCATCACGGCCGTGGTAGTGGGTGGGACGGCGCTGACGGGCGGCACCGGCGGCGTGGTGCAAACATTGGTCGGCGCGCTGATTGTCACGGTCATCGGCAATGGCATGATCATGGTCGGCGTCGATAACTGGATCCAGTTGGCCGTCCACGGCGCGATCATCACCATCGCCGTCGGGCTGACCATCGACCGCAAAAAGATCCCCATCATCAAATAGGATCGTACAATGCCTGATCAAGTTGATGAAGTCATGCTCGAGGTTCGCAGCGTCAGCAAGAGCTTTCCAGGGGTCAAGGCGCTGGACCACGTCAGCTTTGAGGTGCGCAGGAACGAGATCGTCGGCCTGGTTGGCGAGAACGGGGCCGGGAAGTCGACACTGCTAAAAATACTGATCGGGGCCTACCAACCGGACGAGGGCGAGCTGTTGGTCAACGGCCAGCCCGCGCACCCACACAGCGTCAAAGAAGCCGGTGACTACGGGCTGGCCATGGTTTTCCAGGAACAGTCACTGCTCTCCAACCTGACGGTGCGCGAAAACATCTTCTTGGGCAATGAAGAAGCCTTCATGCGTTTCGGCGTGATCGATTGGCGCAAGATGGACCAGGCGGCCCGCCGCCAACTTGCCAAGGTCGAGCTGGATGTGGACCCGAGCACGTATACGGATACGCTGACTTTCGCCAGCCGGCAGATGGTCGAGCTGGCACGCGTGATGACGTTGGAAGACCGCACGCAGCGCCATCCCATCGTCATCCTGGACGAGCCGACGACGGTGCTGGAAAGTGCCGAAGTGAAAATTCTGTTTGACCGGTTGCGCAACCTCAAACAACGCGCCTCAGTGATTTTCGTGTCGCACCACCTGGACGAGATCCTGGAAATCACCGACCGGGTCTACGTCTTCAAGGACGGCAAGAACGTCACCGAGCGCAAGACAAGCGAGACCAGCGTCGGCGAGCTGCACCGGCTGATGGTGGGTCGTGAGCTGAAGGGCGAGTACTATCGGGAGGGCAAACAGATTGCCCCACGCCAGGACGTCGCCCTGAGCGTCCGCAACCTCAGCAAGCACGGCGTTTACCGGGACGTCAGCCTCGACGTGCACGCCGGGGAGATTGTCGGCCTGGCCGGGGTGCTGGGTTCCGGCCGTGAAGAGGTCTGCCGCACGGTGGCAGGGATCGTCAAGCCGGACGCCGGCGAGGTTCTGATCTGTGGCCAAAAGCTGGCGCTGGGTTCGCCGGCCAATTCAATCAAGGCCGGTGTCGGCTACGTGCCCCAGGACCGGGGGAGCGAGGGCCTGATCACCTATCTGAGCATCGGACCCAATATAACCTTGCCGGGCCTGGCCAAGGTCATGCAGCGTGGCTTCCTCTCACCCCGACTGGAAAAGAAGCTGGCCGTGGAATGGATCAAGCGGCTGGGCATCAAGACGCCGGGCCCGCAAGCGCTCTGCCTCAATCTGAGCGGCGGCAACCAGCAGAAAGTGGTGCTGGCCAAGTGGCTCGCTTCGCAAGTCAAGGTCTTCGTGCTCGACCACCCGACACGCGGGATCGACGTGGGCGCGAAGGAAGACGTGTACGAACTGGTAAGGACGCTGGCGCAGCAAGGCATCGGCATCCTGCTGATGTCCGACACGCTTGACGAGACCATCGGCCTCAGCAACGTAATCCTGACCATGCGAGACGGCGCGATGACGCAGCGCATCGAGGCGCCGGCCGGGAACAAGCCGCGACCCGTCGATCTGATAGAGCACATGATGTGAAGGACGCGAGCATGTCCGTACAAGCCAGATTCTCTTCACGCATCAGGAGCCTGCGCAGCACCGGCTCCCTGACCAGTTGGATGCCGATCATCACCCTGGTGGTCCTGGTGCTGATCATGACCGTCGGCAGTTCGCACTTCCTGACCTTCTCGAACATGACCAGCATGGTCGCGCAGGGCGCGACTCTGTTGGTGATGGGGTTGGGGGAGACCTTCGTGATCCTGCTGGCCGGCATCGACCTCTCGATCGCAGCGGTGGCTGCATTGGCGACGATCATCTCCGCCATGCTCGTACCCTCGCTGGGCTACGGGGCCTTTGTCGTCGCCGTGCTGTTCGGCGCGCTGGCCGGGTCGCTGACCGGAATCGTGCATACCAAGGCACGCATCCCTTCCTTCGTCGCCAGCCTCGGCGCGATGGGTATTTGGACAGGCGTCGCCTTCACGATCTCCAGAGCCACGCCGATCACCGTCTCTAGCAGCAACGGCCGCTACCTAACCTGGGCCACGGGTAACACGCTCGGCATCCCAAATGTGATTTTCACCGCGATGGCCGCGCTGGTCGTCTGCTACGTCCTCTCCGAGTACACCCCGTTCGGCCGTTATGTCAAAGCGATCGGAGCAGGGGAAAAGGCTGCCACCGTCTCAGGAGTCGCGATCGACAAGTACAAGACGCTGGCCTTCACCCTCTCCGGCTGCATGGCCGCGCTCTGCGGCGTGCTTCTCTCAGCGCGCATGTCCGGCGGCTCGCCTCGCATGGCCGACGGCTTCCAGATGCGGGCCATCGCGGTCGTAATCCTGGGCGGTACCGCGATCAGCGGTGGCATCGGCGGGGTCCTGCGCACCTTCGTCGGCGTGCTGATCGTGATGGTGCTCGACACGGGCATGAATATGGCCGGGGTCGACCCCTGGTTCCAACAAGCCATCTACGGCGTGATCCTGATTATGGCCGTCGCCCTGACCATCGACCGGGCCCGTATCTCGATCATCAAATAGATGCAAAACCGGAGGGCTTATGTTCTCAGTCGCCGTCAGAGAGCCTGGCAAGCTGGCGATCGTCCAACTCCCTGATCCTGTCCCGGGTCCATATGAAGCACGCGTGCGCCTCGAGGCGGCCTGCCTGTGCAATGCCACCGATCGTAAGCTCGTCGAGGGCCATTTCCCGGGTGTCGAGCGGTATCCCCTTTTGCTCGGCCACGAGAACGCGGGCGTGGTCGACTGCGTGGGCGAGAAGGTGCGGGGCTTCCGGGTGGGCGACCGGGTGATCGGCGGCCTCCTCCTGAACCCGCCCGTCGGCGAGTACGCAAGCGGTTGGGGCGGCTTCTCCGAGTATGTCCTGGCTGGCGATCACGCCGCCATGCTGGCGGACGGGGTGGCAGATGCCGTGCATGGTTACGCCGAGGTGTTCGAGATCATGCGCGCAGTGCCACCGGAGCTGCCGGTGGAGGCGGCGGTGCTGATGTGTACCTGGCGAGAAGTCTATGCGGCGTTCGGCGACTTCCACCTCAAGCCGGGCCTCGATATCCTGATCTTCGGTGCCGGCCCGGTGGGGCTCAGCTTCGTGAAGTTCGCCCGCCTGTTGGGCCTGGGTTTCGTAGGTCTGGTCGATCCGATCGCCGAAAAGCGACAAAAGGCGCTGACCATGGGCGCCGACGCGGTCTTCACGCCCGACGACGCGCGCCTATCGAACCTGACCGCCGAGCGCGGCAAGCCCCTGGACGCGGTGATCGACGCCGTCGGACGCGAGGCGATCATCAACGCCGCCCTGCCGCTGGTCAAGCTGGCCGGCTCGGTCTGCGTTTACGGGGTGATCGACACCCCAGCCATCCGGGTCGACAAGATACGCGGGCCCTACAACTTCAACCTCTTGATCCATCAGTGGCCGACCCGGGCACGCGAAGCCGCGGCCCAGGAGCCGCTCTGCGATTGGGTGATGGCAGGCAAGCTCGATCCCGACGATTTCCTTTCAGCCGAGTACCCGATCGCGCGGATCGAAGAGGCCTTCGAAGCTTCGAAGACGGGGCGTCCCTTGAAGACGCTGCTGCGCTTCTAGGCGCGTGCCTTGACGCAAGCGTGAAGAGAAGGTCGACTATGAGCGCGCAGTTTATCCTTGCCCATGATCTCGGTACCACCGGCAACAAGGCCTCGCTCTTCGACGGCGAAGGCAAGGTGCTGGCCAGTTCCTTTTTCGCTTATGGCGTCGACTACCCACACCTCAACTGGGCCGAACAAAACCCGGAGGATTGGTGGCAGGCAGTGTGCGTCTCGACGCACCGCTTGCTCAGCGCCGCCCATGTGAGACCGGCGGAGATTGCCTGCATCGCCTTCAGCGGGCAGATGATGGGTTGCGTGGCGGTGGACGAACACGCGCGTCCCCTGCGCCCGGCCATCATCTGGGCGGATCAGCGGGCCGTCGCCGAGGCCGAGACCATCATCCAGGGCGTGGGCGCGGAGCGCGCCTACCGCATCACCGGGCACCGCGCCAGTTCCTCTTATTCGGGGGCCAAGATCCTGTGGGTGCGTGAGCACCAGCCGGAGATATTCGCCGGGACGCACAAGTTCCTGCATGCCAAGGACTTTATCGTCGCCCGGCTGACCGGCGCCTTCGTCACCGACCTCTCCGATGCCTCGGGGATGAACCTCTACGATCTCGAGACCCGCGACTGGTCAGCGTCGATCCTCGATGCCATCGGCCTGGACCGCGATCTGCTGCCCACCTTGCACGCCTCGACCGATGTGGTTGGCACCGTCACAGGCGAGGCAGCCGACGAGGTTGGCCTGGTCTCGGGCACGCCGGTGGTCATCGGCGGTGGTGACGGCTGCTGCGCGGCAACGGGAGCAGGAGTGGTGGCCGAGGGCAGCGCCTACAACTACCTCGGCTCGTCGTCCTGGATCGCGATGGCGACGAAAGAACCGATCTTCGACCCGGCCATGCGCACCTTCACCTGGGCGCACCTGGTGCCGGGCATGTACAGCCCGTGCGGGACGATGCAGGCAGCGGGCGGTTCCTATCAATGGCTGCGTGACAATTTCTGCCTGCCGGAGAAAGAGGCCGCCGCAGGGCTCAAGCTCGATCCCTACGAGGTGATGAACCTGCAGGCCGAACGCTCGCCTGCCGGGGCCAATGGTCTGCTGTTCCTCCCCTACCTCTTGGGCGAACGCAGCCCACGCTGGAACCCCCGGGCGCGCGGCGCGTTCATCGGCCTGACCATGCAGCACGGCCGCGCCGATCTGATCCGTGCAACCTTGGAGGGCATCACCTTCAACCTCCGCGTGATCCTCGAAGCCTTCCAGAGCCAGGGCGCACAAGTGGACGCGATGCGGGTGATCGGTGGCGGGGCGCAAGGGCGGGTCTGGCGCCAGATCATGGCCGACGTCTACAAGATGCCCATCCTGCGCCCGGCCTTGCTCGCCGAGGCGACCTCGATGGGCGCGGCGCTGGCCGGCGGCATCGGGGTCGGCATCTTCCCTGACTTCGGCATCGCCGAAAAACTCACCCCGATCGTCGACCCCACCCTGCCCGATCCGGCGGCCTCCGCCATCTACGACCGGCTCTATGCAGGCTTCAACCGCTGCTATGAGGCCCTGGAGCCGTTGTATAATGTCTGGAGCGAGTTCTGAGGCCTTTGCCCCCAGCGGGCGAAGCGCCACCTGGTTCCATCTGGGAGGTTGATTGATGCAGCATCAAATGCAGTATCGAACGTTTGGCAGGGCCGGCTGGCAGGTGTCGGAGATCGGCTTTGGTGCCTGGGCAATCGGCGGGGGTTGGGGCACGGTGAGCGACAAGGATGCGCTGGACGCCTTGCGCACGGGCCTCGACCAGGGCATGAACTTCATCGACACGGCCGACGTCTACGGCGACGGGCGCAGCGAGCGCCTGGTGGCGCAGGTGCTCAAGGAACGGCCGGGCGAGCGGATTTACGTCGCGACCAAAGCCGGACGGCGCCTCGACCCACACGTGCCCGAGGGATTCACGCGTGAGAACCTGACGGCCTTCATCGAACGCAGCCTGCGCAACCTGGGAGTAGATACGCTGGACGTCGTGCAACTGCACTGCCCGCCCACTCCCGTCTACTACATGCCAGAAGTGTTCGGCATCCTCGACGACCTGGTCAAGGCCGGGAAACTGCGCTATTACGCGGTCAGCGTCGAGAAGGTAGAAGAAGCGATCAAGGCACTCGAGTTCCCGATCGTCTCCGTGCAGATCATCTTCAACATCTTCCGGGAGCGGCCGGCCGACATGTTCTTTGACCTGGCCAGGCAGCGCAACGTGGCGATCCTCGCGCGCGTGCCTCTCGCCAGCGGCCTGTTGACGGGCAAGATGACCAGCCAGACCACCTTCGCAGCCGACGATCATCGCCAGTTCAATCGTCACGGTGAGTCCTTCGACGTCGGCGAGACGTTTGCGGGTGTGGACTACGAGACGGGGCTGCGGGCAGTCGAAGAGCTGCGCCCGCTGGTGCCCGCAGGTGCCAGTATGGCCCAGTTCGCGCTGCGCTGGATCCTGATGTTCGACGCAGTGACGCTGGCCATCCCGGGCGCCAAGAATCCCAAGCAGGCGACGGACAATGCCCGGGCCGTGGACCTGCCGCCGCTCGACGCCGCGACCATGACCAGGATCAAGGACGTCTACGAGCGATTGATCAAGCCACAAGTGCACCAACGCTGGTGAGGGCGCGGCGCCTACGAGGAGCGCAAAGAACCCGGAACCATGTAGCCCGCAGGAGGATGAAATATGGATCTTGCACTTGAAGGCAAGCAAGCGGTGATCACCGGCGGCAGCGTCGGGATCGGGTTGGCGGTCGCCCAGGCACTGGCAGCGGAAGGTGTAGCCGTCGCGCTCATCGGGCGCGACGGAGCACGTGCGGAGGAGCGGGCGTCCGAGATCAGCACAGCGCATGGGGTGCAGGCGCTCGGCATCTCGGCGGACGTTTCCAAGCCCGGCGACATCGCGGAGGCGTTGGCCGAGATCGAGCAGGCTTTCGGCGGGGCTGATATCCTGATCAACAATGCCGGCACCGGCAGCAACGAGACGATCATGGATGCCGCTGACGAGAAGTGGCAGTACTACTGGGACCTACACGTGATGGGCGCAGTGCGTATGTCACGCGGGCTGATCCCGGCCATGCGCCGGCGCGGCGCCGGAGTGATCTTGAATACCTCATCCATCTGCGCCAAGCAGCCGCTCGGCTACGAGCCGATCTATAACACCACCAAGGCGGCACTGGTGATGTTCTCGAAGTGCCTGGCCAACGAGTGCATCCCGGATCACATCCGGGTGAATTGCATCAACCCGGGGCTGGTCCTCACACCCGATTGGCGCAAGACGGCCGGTCAATTGACCGCGGGCACCGCTCAGACCGCCGACCAATACCTGGACGATATCGCCAAGAAGAACGCACCCATCGGCCGCTTCGCCTCGCCGGAGGAACTGGCGCAGTTTTACGTCTTCCTGTGCTCCGAGCGCGCCAGCTACTGCGTTGGCTCCGAATATTATGTCGACGGCGGCTGGCTGAACGTGGTCGCCTGAGAGGAGAGTGGACCGTGAAGCAAGCAGTCATGACCGCGCCGGGCCAGATCGAGATCCGCACTGATGTCGAGGCGCCGCTGCCGGGACCGGGCGAAGTACTGCTGCGCATTCAGCGCATCGGCGTGTGTGGCTCAGATATTCACGTCTACCACGGCAAGCACCCATACACCGGCTATCCGGTCGTCCAGGGGCACGAGTTCTCGGCCTCGGTCGAGGCAGTCGGCCCCGGCGTGACCGGGCTCCAACCAGGCATGAAAGTAACCTCGATGCCGCAAATCATCTGCGGCGAATGTGCGCCGTGCAAGCGCGGCGACTATCACATCTGCGACCGGCTCAAGGTAGAGGGTTTCCAGGCACCTGGCTGCGCGCAAGAGCTCTGGGTGACCTCGGCCGACAAGATCATTCCTCTGCCGGAGGACTTCAGCTACGAGCAGGGTGCGCTGGTGGAGCCGGTCTCGGTGGCGGTGCACGCCGTGGGCCGCGCCGGCGACCTGACCGGGCGGCGCGTGGCAGTGTTCGGGGCCGGCACCATCGGCAACCTTGTCGCCCAGGTCGCGCGCAGCTGCGGCGCGCAGGTCATGATCACCGACCTCAGCGACTACCGGCTGGACGTCGCCCGCCGCTGCGGCCTGCCCGGGACCTTCAAGTCGGGCGAGGAGAGCGTGGCGGATGCTGCCAGACGCATCCTCGGCCAGCAAGGCTTCGACGTAGCCTTCGAGTGCGTAGGGGTCGAGCCGACCATCACCGCCGCGGTCGCCAACATCCAGAAGGGCGGCACCATCGTCGTCGTCGGCGTCTTCGGCGAGAAGCCACGCGTGGACCTGGGCCTGGTGCAGGACCGCGAGCTGAACATACGCGGGACCTTGATGTACAAACGCGAGGATTACGTACGGGCCGTCGAGTTGATCGCGCTTGGCGACGCCGGCGGGATCCACACCGGGCCGCTCATGTCCAAGCACTTCCCTATGGATGACTACCTGGACGCCTACAAGTTTATCGATCGGCAGGGCGACAAGGCCATGAAGGTCTTCATCGACATCGCCTAGGACGGCGCCGGCTTGGCTGCCGAAGGCGTGTGGCGGGTGAAGGCCGGCTGCTTGCCAACGGCGGCTCTCCCCGGGCGGGCTTCTGAGCGGCATGAACCAGGGTTGTTGTGGCAGGACGGGATAAGTGAAGCAAAAGTATCTGATCGGCGTCGATCTGGGCACGAGTGCGACCAAGGCGGCCCTGTACACGCCAGACGGCGCGCTGCTGTCGGACGCCACGGTCGAGGTGCCGCTCTACTACCCTCAGCCGGGCGTGGTGGAGCAAGAAAACGACGACTTTTACCGCTCGGCAGCGCAGGCAGTGAGCCACTGCATCGCCGCCAGCGGCATCGATGCGCGTGCGGTGGCGGCGATCGCCTTCGACAGCCAGATGGCCGGCGTGGGCTCGATCGACGAAAGCTTCCGCTCGGCTACCCGCTTCGACTCCTGGCTCGACATGCGCTGCCGCCCGTACATCGAACAGCTCGAACGCGAGCACGGGGAACGTATCACGCGCCTGACCGGCTGTCCCCCTACCTGTGACCACGGGCCGAAGATCCTCTGGTGGCGGGAAGAAGCGCCGCAAAGCTATGCGCGCGTCGCCAAATTTCTGATGCCGGCCGGGATCGTGGCGGGCCGTATGGCCGGGCTGCGGGCCGAGCGCGCCTTCATCGACTATACCTTCATCCACTTCTCGGCCCTGAGCGATGCGCGGGCCGGGACGTGGTCGGCCGAGTTGTGCGGCCTGCTGGGCGTGGACCCGGCCAAGCTGCCGCGCATCGTCGCCCCCTGGGAGGTAATCGGCCAGGTGACGCCGGCAGCGGCGGCCGATTTCGGCCTGGCAGCCGGGACGCCCATCGCCGCGGGGGCCGGGGACACGGCCGCGGGGGCGCTGGGCGCGGGCATCGTGCGGCCGGGAATGCTCTTCGACACGGCCGGGACCGCATCGGTGTTGGCCGGCTGCACGGATCAGTTCGTCGCCGACGTCGAGAACCGGGCGCTGCTCTGCATGCGCTCTGTTATCCCCGACCTCTGGAACCCGCTGGCCTACATCGGTGGCGGGGGGCTGGCGCTGCGCTGGTATCGCGACCAGTTCTACAACAGCGTCCAGGGCGGCACCCGGCCGGCCGGCGAGGACCTGTACGAGCGCATGATCGAGGCCGCCGACCGGGTGCCGCCCGGCGCGGACGGTCTCTTCTTCTCGCCGCACCTGGGCGGCCGGATCTGTCCGGCCGACCCGGCGATGCGTGGGGCCTGGGTCGGGTTCTCGTGGGGGCACACGCAGGCCCACTTCTTCCGGGCGATCCTCGAGAGCATCGCTTTTGAGTACGCCTATTACCTGGGGATTCTGTGCCGGCTTATTCCGGACCTGGCTTTGGTCGAGGCGCGGGCGATCGGCGGGGGGCGCGCAGCGATCGCTGGAACCAGATCAAGGCCGACGTGTTGGGCGTGCCCTACCAGCGGCTGCAGCGCGCCGAGTTCGCCACCTGGGGCAGCGCCCTCATTGCGGGCTACGCCGTCGGGCTGTACCCCGATCTGGCCGCGGCGGCCTCGGCCGCCGCGGAACTGCGCGGCGCCCCGCTCGTGCCACAGCCCGGACCGGCAGCCGTCTACCGGGAACTGGCCGGCCGCTACGTCGCCTGGCAGAAGGTGCTGAGCGAGGCCTTCCGCTCAGCCTGACCCAAGCGTACTACCGCCAAGGTATTTTCGATCGGAGAACCAAATGTCAGCAGCGATCCGCGTCTGCCTCGTAGGGGCAGGACGCGCCGGCAAGGTACACGCCAACTCACTGGCCCACTACATCCCGGGCGCGCGCCTGGCCGCCGTCGTGGATGCCGTGCCCGAGAGCAGGACGGGCGCGGCCGCGGAGTTCGACCTCGGGTCAGATGCCACATTTGGCAGCCTGGAGGCCGCACTCGAAGGTGCGCAGTTCGAGGCCGTCGTCATCACCACGCCCACTTTCACCCATCGGGCATTGGCGGTGCAGGCGGCCCGGGCCGGGAAGCACGTCTTCCTGGAGAAACCGATGGCTTTGAGCCTGGCCGAATGTGACGACATCATCGAGGCTGCTCGGCAGGCGGGTGTGATCCTGCAACTCGGTTTCATGCGCCGTTTCGATCCGGAGTTCGCCGCCGCAGCCGAGCGCATCCGGGCCGGCGAGATCGGCCGGCCAATGATGATCAAGTCGCTCACCCACGGGCCCGGTTTGCCTCCGGCCTGGGCGCGTGACATGAGCACCTCCAACGGCATGCTGGCCGAGGTCAACAGCCACGACTGGGACTGCGTACGCTGGCTCATGGGCGACAACCTCGAGCGGGTCTACGCCGAGGTTGCGAACTTCAAGGGGCCGGCGCGCGGCGTCGACACCACACACTTCTACGACAACGCGATGGTCGATCTGCGCTTCGAGGGCGGTGGGCTGGGCAGCATAGCCGGCATTTGCCCCTGCGACTACGGGTACGACGCGCGCGTCGAGATCGTCGGCGAGCGCGGGATCATGCAGATCGGCAGCATGCAGGGCCAGGCTGTGGTGGTCTGCACCGATCGCGAACACGGCCTGGTGGCGCCGGTTTACCGCACCTGGCCGCAACGTTTCGCCTGGGGTTACATTCGCGAGATGCAACACTTTGTCGACTGCATCAGGCACGGACGCGCAGCCGGCGTCAGCGGCGAGGATGGCCGCTGGGCGGTGGCGGGCGTCCTGGCGGCCACCAGGTCTTTCCTCGAAGAACGCCCGGTGCGGCTGAGTGAGATACTGAATGGATAATCGACCCTTTACCTTCCACATTACCTGGCCGGGCGCGATCCCCGAGCCCTACTCGAACCACATCGTGCGCCGGCTCTCGTCGATGCAGGGACAGTATGCCGACGAGGCCGGTTTTGCGGCCTTATTGGCAGGTGGGGATGTCTTACTGTACGAGGTCTACGAGGAACAGGTGCCGCAAGAAGCCGGGGAGCTGCTGCAGGGCATCTCGATCGTTCACCCGGGCAAGGTCGGCGACGAGTACTTCATGACCAAGGGGCACTTCCATGCCAAGCTTGCGACGGCCGAGGTCTACTACTGCCTGGCCGGCCAGGGCCTGATGGTGATGGAGACACCCGAAGGCGAGTGGGCAGTCTCCGAGCTGCAGCCAGGCGGCGTGCTCTACGTGCCTCCCCGCTGGGCGCATCGCTCTGTCAACACAGCCGCGGAGGCCGATTTAGCGACCTTCTTCGTTTATCCGGCCGATGCCGGGCACGACTACGGAAGCATCGAGAAACAGGGCTTCCGCAAACTCATCGTCGAGCAGGACGGCCGGCCGGCGATCGTCGACAACCCGCGCTGGCTGCCACCCGAGCGGCGCTGAACAGGGAGGAGAGCAAGCACTATGCCAGAGCCGGCATCGGCACCCACATCTTCAATCATCCCAAGAGAGCGGCCCACTTTCTACTTCATCGGGGTCACGACGGGTAAGTCCTCCATCCGCAAGATCTTCCCGCTCTGGGCCGCCGCGCTGGGCCGTCCTGAAGTTCTGTTGGACGGGATCGATCTGAGGCTGCACGACCGGCCTGAAGCCTATCGCCGGGCCGTGGCACAGATCAAGTACGACCCGCTGTCGCCGGGTGGCCTGGTGACCACGCACAAGCTCGACGTCGTCAGCGCCGCCGGCGACCTGTTCGACTACCTGGATCCGTACGCCTCGCTCTGCCAGGAGGTGTCGTGCATATCCAAGGCTGAGGGCCGGCTGGAGGGTCATGCCAAGGACCCGCTCACGGCGGGCGCCAGCCTGGACGCCATCCTGGGCGAAGGCTATTTCGGGCGCACGGGCGGCCACGTGCTCTGCCTGGGCGCGGGCGGCGCGGCCGTGGCGATCGCCCTGCACCTGATCAACAAGCCTGAGCAGGCGGACCAGCCGCGCCGTTTCGTCGTCGTCAACCGCTCGACCGGCCGGTTGGATGCCCTGCGCGCGTTGGTCGGGCAGGTGGGCAGCGACATCGATTTCGAGTACATCTGCAACGAGGATCCGCTGCGCAACGACCAGACGATGGCCACGCTACCGCCGGGCAGTGTCGTGATCAACGCGACCGGGATGGGGAAAGACCGCCCCGGCTCGCCGATCACCGATGCCGGGCAGTTCCCACTGAACGGCGTTGCCTGGGAGCTCAACTATCGCGGCGAGCTAGACTTCATGCGCCAGGCCGAGGCGCAGCGCCCGTGGCGCCACCTACGGGTGGAAGATGGCTGGCTCTACTTCCTCTACGGCTGGACTCAGGTGATGGCCCAGGTCTTCCATCAACCCATCGAAGGCGAACTATTCCAGGAGCTTGCCCGCCTGGCCGACAGCGTGCGCTGACGGGCCGCGGAGCAGCCGGGCGGAGGGGAATTGGCGATGTCCAAAAAAATACTGATCACCGCGCGCTCCTTTCGCAAGACCGAGGGGCCGCACAAACAGATATTGCGCGACGCCGGTTACGAGTTGGTCGAGAGCCCCAACGAACAGCCGTTGACGGGCGCGGAACTGGCGGAATGGCTATCCGATGTCGAGGGCGCGATCCTTGGATTGGATGAGCTGACGGCCGAGGTGTTTGACCAGGCACCTGAGTTGCGTGTGGTCTCGCGCTACGGGGTCGGGGTCGACAAAGTGGACCTGGCGGCGGCTACCCGGCATGGCGTGGTCGTGACAATCACCCCTGGGGCAAACAGCGTGGCCGTGGCCGAGCTGGCGCTGGCGCTCTTGCTGGCGCTGGCGCGGGATGTTCCCTTCCACGACCGGTCGGCCAAAGCCGGCAAATGGATCCGCAAGACCGGCTTCGAGCTCGCCGGGAGCACGCTGGGTATCGTCGGCCTGGGGCGGATCGGCCGGGAAGTCGCAGGCCGCGCAGCCTGCCTGGGCATGCGCGTCCTCTACCACGATCCCTACCTGCCGGCTGGGGCAGATCAGTCCGGGCTGTACGCTGAGCGCCGGGAGTTGAATCAACTGCTGGGAGAGAGCGATGCCGTCAGCCTGCACGTGCCCGAGACGGCCGACACGCGTGGGCTGATCGGCGCCGAGGCCCTGGCCCGCATGAAGCCGAGCGCAGTCCTGATCAACACGGCGCGCGCCGGCCTGGTGGACGACCGCGCGCTGTACGAGGCGCTGACGCAGAAGCGGCTGGCCGGCGCGGCCTCAGACGTGCTGGTGGAGGGCGGCGATCTGCCTCGGGCGCTGGCCGCCCTGGATAATTTCGTCGCCACACCGCATGCCGGCGCCGCCACGAGACAGACCACACTCAAAATGGGGCTGCAGGCGGCGCAGAATGCGCTGGCCGTGCTGGCAGGCCGGGAGCCCGAGGCCGGGCGCGCGGCCGTCGCCAACCCAGAAGTCTACACACGCTCCTCAGGAGGATGACAGTGGAAAACATGCTCGCGGCCCTGGGCCGCCTTGGGATCATTCCCGTCGTCAAGATCGAGCGGGCCGAGGATGCCCTGCCGCTGGGCGAGGCGCTGCTGGCAGGCGGGCTGCCCTGTGCCGAGATAACCTTCCGCACTGCCGCCGCCGCGGCTGCGATCCAGAGCCTGTCGAGCGCCTGCCCCGAGCTGCTGCTGGGCGCCGGGACGGTCCTGACCATCGAGCAGGCGGAGGCGGCCGTGCGGGCAGGCGCCCGCTTCGTCGTGGCGCCCGGTTTCGATCCCGACCTGGTCGACTGGTGCCAGGCCCATGGCGTGCCGGTTCTGCCTGGCGTGGCCACCGCCTCAGAGATCGGCGCGGCGCTCAAGAAGGGGCTCAAGGTGCTGAAGTTCTTCCCCAGCGAGGCACTAGGGGGCGCAGCCATGCTAAAGGCGCTGAGCGGCCCCTTCCCGGGCGTGAAGTACGTCCCAACCGGGGGCATCGGCCCAGCGAACCTCGCCTCCTACCTGGCCTTGCCTTTCGTGCATGCCTGCGGGGGAAGCTGGATGGTCGAGAGCAAATTGATCGCCGGCGGGAAGTTCGACGAGATCACGCGGCTGGCCGCCGAGGCCTGCTCCATCGTGCGCCAGGCGCGGCCGGAAAGGGCGTGACACCCGCGCCTCGATCCGGCGGCGGCCGGCTCATGGCATCTGGCTCCGCTAACAGCCGCTGCCCGGGCCTTGCGGAACTGCGCCCGAACGCGACGGGGGCAATGGCGGGACTCTGAGCTGACGAGCGACCGCCTTGGGCTATCCGGACGTGTCAAAGAAAGTCGCTAATCCCCACGGTACGGCTCGCGCAGACGCCAGATCCACCAGAGCGCGGCAAGTCCAAACAAGCTGACGATCCCTTCGCCAATGATCACTTTCGAGGCAGGGGGCATCGGTATAAGGGTGGGTAAGACACCTACCAGAAAATCGACCAGCGTGTGCACGCCGATGGCCAGCCAGAGCCAGCGCAGGCTGTGACGGCGAAATACCTGAAGCACGAGGATCGAAAGCCCCACCTGAAGCGCGACCGCCCAGAGGCGCTCGTAGCCGGCGATCAGCGGCGCCCAGGCAGGGCTCTGGGCATACTGCCGGAACGTCTGAAGAGCCGCCGCGGCCTGCCCCGACGCAACCGTCTGGATAAACACGAACGGGCCCGAGGCCTGAAAAGCCAACGCAAGGTACGGCACCCCGACGAGGAACACGGCTTCCATGCCCCCGTGGCCGAAGCCGTACATGAGCCCGTTGCCCCAAGTCCGGTCACCCGGAGCGAAAAGCCAGCGGAAGGCGACGTAGCGGCCGACCTCTTCGAACAACCCGGCCGTGAGCGACAGGATGAACAGCCAGGCGATAATGAGGAGTGGCGAAGTCACGAGACTGGTGACGTACGGCTGCACCAGCTTGAGCAGTTGGATGCGCGTGGCAAGCTGGAACAGCGTGAGGATGAGCATGCCGATCGCGAACGAGCGCCACCGCCCACCCGTGCGCTTGTGAGTAATGGCGCCCGCGACGATCGGGTAGGCGAAGCAGAACAGGCCCACGATCGCAGTCGTGGCAAGAAGCGCGCGGCTGGGCAGGCCCGCGCTTGCACTGCCTCCGCCCGGCGATGCCTGCGCCAGGTGAAAGCCGGCGATCTCGCCACTCGAATTGTACGTGACGCTTAAACCCAAAGTGCCGTTGGCCATCTCGCAGGTTACGAGCACCTGATCGAACTGGCCAGCCTTGCTTACCTCGGTCGCGCTCACCCGCCGGAAGGCGCCGTACTGCGCTACCAAACCCTGCCAGATGCTCGCGAGACGCTCCGGGGGCAAGCCCGCCTTCATCTGCGGGCCGAACGTGGATTCGGCGGCAGTGAAATCGCCGGCCGCAAGCTGGTCCACATACCTGGTGGCGTCTGCCGCCAGTTTTCCTTGCGCGGCTTCGGTGGCCGGCGCGGTGGACGAAGGTGTTGGGGTCGGGCTGATCCCTTGACCGGCTGCGGGGGCGCTAGAGGCCCACAACGCGCTGGTGACCGCCAGGAGACACAGCCCGACGACGGCAAGCGGGTACTTTTTCATCGGCGAAGTCCTTGACCAGGATGTGATGGCAGCGAGCTATTTCCTGATCCAGGCGGCGATATCCTGGACCACTTCAGCGCTGACGTGCCCTTCGACCAGATAATCTTGAGGCGTCGCAGGGCCCTCGCCCGCGATTAGCTCGTGAGACAGCCTGGGGTACACCTTGAGCGTGACGTTACTCTTTTCTCCCAGTGCACGTTGCCAGGCGGGAAAATCGCCTTTGGTGGTGACCTGATAATCGCGCCCAGCCTGCAAGACAAAGATGCGCATTACCAGCGATTTCGCCACCTCGGCCGGCTGGTAGCCGCGCAGGTCCAGCCAATAGGCCGGCGGGACGCCCAATGGCAAGTCTTTTGCCGGGACTGCAGCGGATAAGCCGGCATCTTTCACCCGGGCCACTTTTGCCCTCAGCTGCTCCAGCTCCCCCTTCTGTATCTCGGTCAACCTGCCGGAGAGGCTATACAGGTAGGTGTACTGGTCGAGAATTGCGTTCTCGAAGGGACGCGTCATCCCGGCTATGATCACCAAGCCGGCAATCGATGGGTCTTGCCGCCCGATGCGGGGGGCCACGGTGCCTCCCAGGCTGTGACCCAGCACGTAAATGCGGCCTGGGTCGATCCCCGGCGTCTGGCGCAAGAGATGGACGGCGGCCAGGGCGTCGTCGACGACTTCTTCCTGGACGGTCAACCTGGCTGTTATCTCGGGGGTGAACTGCCGGGCATGGGCCTTGGTGCGCTTCTCGTAGCGCAAGACGGCGACGCCTTGCGAGGCCAGGCCCCAGGCCAGGTCTCGGAAGGGCTTGTTGGGACCGATCGTCTCGTCCCGGTCTTGAGGGCCCGAGCCGTGGACCAGCACTACTGCCGGGAAGTGGCCGGTGCCGTGCGGCAGGCTCAGGCTAGCGGGAAGGACCCATTCTCCACTACCGACGGTCACCTCGAGCTCGTGGAAAGCCGTCGGATCGACATAAGCCGGCGGATTGTAGGGCGATGTGGCCGGGCCGAGCTGGCGGGTCAGGCCGGTGATTTGGCCGGCGTGGTTGAAACTCAGCCCGAAATCGAGAGGCACTCTTCCGAACTGGCAGGAAACGGTAACGATGCGGTTTTCCTGTCTTTCCACGGCCAGGCAGGCCAATATGTTCTCGAACGGGCCGGCCTGACCGATGGTTTGCAGCCAGGTTTCTCTGAGCCTGGCTTCCGGGAATGCCTCGGCCAGCTCGGGGTTGAAGAGACGGCGGGCGCCGGCAAAATCGCCCGCCACCAACTGGCCAAGAAAGTGCTGGGCTTCCTGTTTCAGGTCATCCATGGTGTTCATGGTCGCTTCCTTTCTCGTCCTCTTGTCGTCTTGTCTTCTTGGCTTGTTCTTGGCCTCTGCGATTCTTCGCCGGCGGCAGCCGATTCGGCAGTCGGAGTTCTCGGCTGCGGAGCCGGTAGGCAAGGGCGCGCCGACGACATCGGGGACAGACACGAGCCCAATGATGAAGCGCCGGCGTTCGGGCGACGCCTCGTTTTTCACGTAGGGCAGCAGAGCCGCATCCACGGCTTGCCCGAGCCCTTGTGCTTCTGCCGGGCTCAAATAGAGGGGAAACGAGCGCAAGACGACGTTGTCGCGGGCGAAATCGACGTCGCCCTGTCCGATGTAACGCACGGAATAAGCAAGCAGCAGGCCAAGATACTGGGTGACCAGCCGGACGTAATCCTCCGGTTGGGCTTCTTTCAGGTCCTCCACGGTGAATAACAGGTCCTGGTCTGGAAGGGCATACGTCTTCTCGAGCGTGTTGCGTACCCGGCGCTCCTGCACCACGGCGAGGATGCCCGCGGCTGCGAGAGTCTTGATGTTCCGATACAGGGTCGCCTGCGGGATATCCGGCAGCTCATTGGCCAGTTGCTGCGCGGTTACGCGGCGTCCGGCAACTGCCAGGATGATACGCATGCGAACGGGATGCAGGAGGAGGTTTTCCTTGACTTTGTTCATGGGTCTCCCTGGATCTGCTGTTCCACGAAACTTCATTATCAACCATGATAGCCACGAGCGATTATACTATCAATATTGATAATGTCAACACGAAATTCGACGGCTTTAGGGAGCGGGCCGGTCTGTAGCGTCAGGTTTCGCTCGAACTTGACAGGATTCTGCTTACTGGATACATTCCTGTCATTCGTAACAGAGATGCCCGCGCAACACCACTCAAGGCACTCAAGCAGGGGAGGCGCCATGCAACGCTATGGCTCGGTGATCAAGGTCCGGCCGGAGAAGCTCGAGGAGTACAAACGGCTGCACGCGGCCGCCTGGCCGGGTGTCCTGCAGATGATCCATGACTGCAACATTCGCAACTATTCGATCTATTTGAAGGATGACTACCTTTTCGCTTACTACGAATACACCGGCAGCGACTACCAGGGCGACATGGCCAAGATGGCCGCCGACCCGGTGACCCAGGAATGGTGGAAGCTGACCGACCCCTGCCAGGAAGGGCTGCCGACCCGCAAACCGGGCGAGTGGTGGGCCTCGATGGAAGAAGTCTTTCACTGCGACTGAGCAAGGGGGGGACATGAACTCGCGCGAGCGTATCCTGGCCGCGATCGACCATGTCGAGCCCGACGGCGTGCCCGTCGACCTGGGCGCGACACCCAGCTCTGGCATTTCGGCCATCGCCTATGATCGCCTGATCAAGCGCCTGCAGCTCGCCAATACGCACAACCGCGTCTACGACGTGGTGCAGCAGGTGACGCAGCCAGAGATGCAGGTCCTCGACCGCTACCGCATCGACGTGTTGGACATCGGCCGGGCCTTCGACACCGCCCCAGGAGACTGGTATCCCTTCACCTTGCTCGACGGCACGGTGGTCGAATTCCCGGCCTGGTTCCGGCCCGAGCGCCTGCCAGATGACTCCTTCGTGGCACGCCTTAACGGCGAAGTGATCGCGCGCATGCCGCCGGGGGCCAACTTCTTCGACGAGACCGTCTGGCCGCTGATCGATGGCTACCCCCAGGACTACGCCGACCTTGGACGGCAAATGAGCCGCGTCCTATGGCAAGGACTGGCCCACAGCCCCTGGGATCACGCCGGCGACCCCGATTTTTGGCCCCGCCTGCGACAGGCCGCGCTCGACCTGCGCCAAAACTCGGATCGGGCGCTGATGATCGTCTGCGGCTGCAACCTGTTCGAGTGGGGAACCTTCTTGCGCCGCCTCGACAATTTTCTGATGGACCTGGTCACCTGCCCGGCCGAGGTCGAGCAACTGCTGGACGCCCTGATGGAGCGGCACTTGGCCACCCTCAAGCTCGTCTGCGAGACTGTGGGCGACGTGGTCGACATCTTGCGCTTTGGCGACGACCTGGGGACCGACAATGGGCCGTTCATGTCGCCGGCCACTTACCGGCGGCTGTTCAAGCCGAGGCACACGCAGCTCTGCCAGTACGTCCACCAGCACAGCCAGATGCGCACCTTCCTGCATTCCTGTGGCTCGATCTACAAGCTGATGCCGGACCTGATCGAAGCCGGCTATGACGTCATCAACCCGGTGCAGATTACCTCACGCGACATGGAGCCCGAACGCCTGAAGCGCGAGTTCGGCGCGGATATTGCCTTCTGGGGCGGGGGCTGCGACACCCGGCACATCCTGCCGGGTGCCACACCCGAGAAGGTGAAAGACCACGTGCGCCGGAACATCGAGACATTCGCTCCCGGTGGCGGGTTCGTCTTCAACACCGTCCACAACATCATGCCGGACGTGCCAGCCGAGAACATCATCGCCATGTTCGAAGCAGTCGACGAGTACCGCTGAGCAGCGTCCGAGCTCGCGGCCAGAGACGGCGCCGTGCCAACACGGCGCCATTTTCGCGTTGGCCCCAACCAATCACAACAATTCGTTGATAGAAAACCGCTTAGCTTGACATACCCGGCTAAACCTGGTAATAGTTGCGAAGCCAGGCTCGCACAACCTTCCAGGAGGTCGTTTCTATGCCCACACCGGTCACCTCGGCGCTGATGCCCAAGCGCGGGGCGGAGGACGCGGGGCGCTACTTCCGCTACATGGCCGAGTTCGTCGGCTTCACCGGCGCCGATGCTGAAGCCATCGCCCAGACTCACCCGATCATCGAGAAACATCTGCCCGGCATTGTGGCAGATTTTTATGACCAATTGCTGCGCTACCCGCCCACGCGTCAGGTGTTCCTGAAACCCGATGGCACGATCGACCAGGAATATGTCGAGAAACGCATGCTCTTCCAGATGAACTTCTGGCTGCGCTCCGCCTCTGGGGTCTACGATGACGACTATGCCAGCTATGTCGACTACGTCGGGCGGGCGCATACCTCACATGGCGCTGATCCCAACATCTATGTCGCCGAGCGCTACGTAATCGGCATGGTCGGCTTCATGCAGCGTGCGATCGACCAGGCGCTGGACTCCGAACTGCACGACAGGGACCACGTCGCCGAAGACCGGGCCGAGGCGGCCTGGGGGAAACTGCTGATGGTCATCCTGGAGATGCTCTCGCGAGCCTACGGCAATGAGCGAGTCGCCGAGACCTTCGATCCGCTCATGTCCGTCGATGGGGCCATGGTCTCTGGGCTGGCCGACCAGGCGTTTGCCGAAGCCATGGGAAAATCGGCGGCCTTGAGCAGCCGTGATGTGGTTGTCGGTCAGGCGAAAGATATCGCGGAGGGCGAGCGCAAGATCGTCGACCTGGGCGCGCTCTCGGTGGGTGTCTTCCACCATAACGGGAGTTGGTACGCGGTGGAGAACCACTGTCTGCACCGCGGCGGACCGGTCGCGACGGGAAACCTGGAGGGCGACGTCCTGACGTGCCCCTGGCATGGCTTCCAGTACAAGCTCACGACCGGACAACTCCTGCTGGATCCGAACGCCGTGCTGCGGACTTTCCCCGTAACCGTACAGAACGGCGAGATTCATCTGCAGGTGCCAGAGAGGGTCCCGGCGCCGGCCGTAAGCGACGGACCGGCAGCCCCGCCGCTGGGCAGCGTCACGGTCGATCAGCCGCCCGCCGGCCCGCGGGACGCCGTCCAGGCGCCAGGTGCGCACTCACTTAAGGCCAATGAATTCCGGCCGGACGATCTGGAACCGGGCGACGTGATCGCGGTCGAAGCCGATGGGGCAGAGGTTGCGGTCTACGACGTGGACGGCGCCTTTTACGCCACGCAGGCCGAATGCACGCACCAGTCGGGCCCATTGAATGACGGCGAACTTGACGGAAAAGTCGTCACCTGCCCGTGGCACGGCTCGCGTTTTGATGTCACCACCGGGCAGGTCGTGCGCGGACCGGCAAGAGAGCCCCTGAATACCTACCGGGTGGTGATAGAGGGCGCGGTGGCGCGGGTCGAACCGGGCGACTGAACCTAGCCGAATGGGGTGTTGAGCACGCGATCGGGTATACTTACTCCCGTTTTTCCGAGGGCGCCTCGCGAGCGGGTGCTCGTGGCGCGTCACCACCAGCGGGAGCGAACGAATGCCACAAGTGATCCTGGCCGGTTCCCACGGAGGAGCCGGCATGGCGGCGGCCGTCGACGCACTGACGCGCGGCGCGCCTGCGCTCGACGTGATAGAGAGCAGTATCCGCCCGGTCGAGCGTGATCCGACGGTGCGCAGCGTAGGCGTGAGCGGCTGGCCCAACCTGCTGGGCGAAGTCGAGCTGGACGCCTGCATCATGGATGGGAGGGGCCTGAGTTCCGGGGCAGTCGGCGCGCTGCAGGGATATTTGCACCCGATCAGCGTAGCCCGCCAGGTGATGGAACGCCTGCCCCACGTCTTGCTGGCTGGCGAGGGCGCGGCACGCTTCGCCGCAGAATGCGGGGCGGAGAGCGGCTCGCTGTTGACGGACGAGAGCCGGCGCGAGTGGCAGACCTGGCTGGAAGAGCATGTGCCGGAGGGCGAGCGCAGCCGCTGGCCGGCGGTGCCCCTGGCCGAATGGGCGCGGCTGACTGCCGATCCGACCAAGGTCCGTGGCACGACGATCACTCTGGTGAAGGACAGCGCGGGTGACATCGGGGCGGGGGTCAGCACGTCCGGCTGGGCCTTCAAGTACCCCGGGCGCCTGGGCGATTCGCCGATCGTCGGCGCCGGCTGCTATGCCGACAATCGCTATGGCGCCGCGGCCTGCATGGGGCTGGGTGAGCTGACTATCCGGGCGGGCACGGCTCGTGCGATTGTCCTCTACATGAAGATGGGCCTGGGCCTCAGCCAGGCCTGCCACGAGGCGCTGAACGACCTGCGCTCTCTCGCGCGCAGTTATGCGGGCGGGGTAACCATCCACGCCATAGACTCCGAGGGCAATTACCACGTGGTAGCCGTGGGCGACCGTGAGCAGGCTGCCTACTGGCTCTGGACCGAAGGCATGGCGGGCCCAGAGAGACGTCTCTCGGTGGTCGAAGACTGGTAAGCGGAGCGGGACGATGACGCAGCGCTGGGACCCCGCAGGCTATGCGCGCAACGCGCGCTTCGTGGCCGAGTTGGGCCTACCCGTCGTCGAGTTGTTGGCCCCGCGGCCCGGCGAACGCATTCTCGACCTGGGCTGCGGCGACGGCGCTCTGACCGAGAAGCTGGTGGCGCTCGGCTGCCAGGTCATTGGCGCGGACGCGAGCCCCGAACAAGTCGCGGCCGCGCGGGCGCGGGGTCTGGACGCGCGCGTCGTCGACGCCGGGGCGCTCCCCTTTCACGCGGACTTCGACGCTGTCTTCAGCAATGCTGCTCTGCACTGGATGCCTGATCAGGAGGCGGTCATCACCGGGGTCTGGCGCGCCCTCGTGCCGGGCGGCCGCTTCGTGGCCGAGTTCGGGGGCCACGGCGACATCGCGCACATCCGGGCCGCCTTGTACGCGGTCCTCGAGCGCCGAGGGATCGACCCGCGCCCGCTTGATCCCTGGTACTTCCCGACCGCCGAAGAGTACCAGGGCAGGCTCGAGCGCCAGGGTTTCCAAGTGGGGAGCATCGCCCTTTTCCCGCGCCCCACGGCTCTACCCGGCGATATCATCCCCTGGTTGGAGACGTTTGCCGGCAGTTTCCTCGCCCCGGTGCCCGCTCCGGCGCGCCCAGCCCTGCTCGCGGAGCTCAGGCAGGCGCTGCAACCGGCTCTTTGCGATGCTGCAGGGCACTGGACGGCAGATTACGTGCGACTGCGCTTCGCGGCGCGCAAGGTCGGGTAGACGGCTTTGTCCCGGCTGCCTGGTCGTCGAAAACGCCTTTCGAGACCGCGCGATTACGAATGCCGGGAGGCAGCTGCTTGTTAGACTATGCGAATAAGCGGAAGTCCCGGCCGATTATCAGGCCGCGAGCGCCCGGCCCGGCACTGGCCGTCCCGTCGCGGCCGGCGTTGGGTATCGCCGCGCTCCTGATCCTCCCGGCCGATCAACTCGAGGTGGCCTTCGACCCTGAAGACTATGCGAACACGCGTTCATTTGCCCGGCGCTCCTGCTAGAGGAGGCAAACGCGCTCTCTTCACCCGTCCGCCGGCCGGCGATCAGCCAGCGCTCGCCGGCCGCGCCGATGGCCCGAATGACACCCGGCCGACTGCTCAACCGGCGCCCAAAGCGGCGGTCCATCAGGCCCTGATTTTATGTGTGGCCGGCGCCGCCGCCTCCCTGCTCGACGGCAGCGACGGAGGTGCCGCCGATTCCCACAACGAGGTTGCGCACCCTGGCTGACCCGTCTTTCGGCACGCCGGCGCGCCTGAGCGCCTCTCTTGCGCCGTGGCCGGTATCCGGCTAGAATGTGGGACTGGTCGTGCGGCAATCCGAACTGCCCTCAATCGTAAAGTGAGCCGTTATGTTGTTGGAGAACAGTCTCGTCCTCTATAAGAACCGCCCGGCACGAGTTTTGCGGGCCGGCGAGAAGCTCGACATCGAGCTGGATGACGGTCAGATGGCGAAAGTCCGGCCCAAGGACGTGGTACCGCTGCATCCAGGCCCGCTGCGCAGCCTGGACGAGCTGCGCACACAGCACGGCGAGGTCGAGGCAGCGTGGGAGATCCTGTCCGGCAGCCACACGACACTGCCCGAGTTGGCGGAGCTGGTCTACGGCGCTTTTTCGCCGGCCACCGCCTGGGCCGCCTGGCAACTGGTTGCCGAAGGCGTCTACTTTCGCGGCAGCGTCGAGGACGTGCTGGCGGGAACGCCGGAGGAAGTCGCTCATCGCCAGGCCGTGCGGACGGCGGCCGGGGCCGAACGCGAGGCCTGGCAGGATTTCCTCGGCCGGGCGCGCCAACGGCGTTTCATTGCCGAAGATCTGCGCTTCGTGAAAGAGGTCGAGAAGCTTGCCCTTGGGCGGGCGGCCGGCAGCCGTGCCCTGCGCGAATTGGGCCGCGAAGAGAGTGCCGAGAACGCCCATGCCCTGTTGCTGGAGCTCGGCTACTGGGACGCCCTGATCGATCCGTACCCCGCTCGGCTGGGATTGCCGGCGGCCGCCCCGGTCCTGGCCGTGCCCCCCCTGCCCGACGAAGAGCGCCTTGACCTGACCGGCCTGGTGGCCTTCGCGATCGACGACGAAGAGACCGATACGCCCGACGATGCGCTCAGCTTCGCGCCGGCGGGGGGCGAGGCGACAGCCGGCCGCGTGGGAGGTGAGGACGTCACGGACCGAACCGGGCGTGAAGGCCGGGGTGGGCGTCTGTGGGTGCATGTGGCCGACCCGGCGGCGCTCATGCCTCCAGGCAGCCCGCTGGACCTGGAGGCTCGGGCGCGCGGCAGCACGCTCCATCTGCCCGAAGGCAATGTGCCGATGATCCCGCCGGCCGCGGTTGAGGTATTGGGCCTGGGGCTCGGCCCACTATCGCCGGCCCTCTCGTTTGGCCTCGACGTGGACGGTGAGGGACAGATCCTGGGAGTGCAGGTCGCGCCGAGCTGGATTCGCGCCACGCGGCTGACCTATGAAGCGGCCGAGGCACAACTCGAGCACGAGCCCTGGCGGCAATTGTGTCGGGTCACCGCCGGGCACCGGGCCAGGCGAATGGCACAGGGCGCGCTCAGCCTCGACTTCCCCGAAGTCAAGCTCAAGCTCATCGACGGACAGGTGCAGCTCCGGCGCATCCCGCCGCTGCGCAGCCGGGCGCTGGTGGAGGAAGCCATGATCATGGCCGGTGAGGCGGTAGCCCGGCTGGCAATCGAACGCGGCATCCCACTGCCCTTCGCCACGCAGGACCCGCCGGATGCCCCGGACGCGAACCTTCAACCCCAGACCTACGCCGAGATGTATGCGCTGCGCCGCACGTTGAAGCACAGCCAGTACCGCAGCGCCCCGGCCCCGCACGCCGGGCTGGGGCTGGCTGCCTATGCGCAGGCCACCAGCCCCCTGCGCCGTTACCTCGACCTCGTCGTCCACCAACAACTGCGCTCATATCTGCGCGGCGAGCCCCTGCTCGACGACCAGGAAATGCTGGAGCGTGTGGGCTCGGCCGAAGCGATCCTGGGAGCGGTCCGCATGGCGGACCGGTCGGCCGTGCGCCATTGGACGCTCGTCTACTTGCTCCAGCAGGGCAGGTGGCGCGGCGAGGGCGTGCTCGTCGACAAGCACGGTCTGAGCGGTAACTTGCTGATCCCCGAGCTGGCGCTCGAGACACGCGAGCATCTGCCAGCCGACCTGCCCCTCGACAGCCGCCTTGAGCTGAGCCTGCGAGAGGTGGATCTGCCGCGCCTCGACGCGCGCTTCCGCGTTTTGAGCTGATAATCCTGTTGGCCGGCAGCCTTATCTCAGCCGGCCGCGCCGGTCCAATCCGCTTCGTCCGCCTCCCAGGCGGTCTGCCCCGCCAGCCAAAGCCGCTGCGCCTCCTGGACGGTTACCTCGGCAAAACGGACGCGGCCCTCGCCTGGCAGGCATTGGGCGAGCAGCGGCAAGTCCGCCTGGATCACTGTCGCGATCACCGGGTAGCCGCCCACCGTTTGGTGGTCGGCCAACAGCACGATCGGCTGGCCGTCGGACGGCACCTGGATCGCGCCTGGCGCCATCCCACAGGAGACCATCTCACCGTCTCGAGCACGGCCCAGCGGCGGTCCTGCCAGCCGCAAACCCGTGCGATCGGACGTTGGGCTGACCTGATATGCCCGCTCAAGGAGAGTCTGCCGCGCTTCGTCCGAGAAATGGCCGGCGTGCGGCCCTGCGACGACACGAACCGTGGGGTTCTCTGCATATGCTGGCCGGCGCTCCGCCGGCACCACCCGCCCTGCGATGTGCGCATGACCCGGCGCCACCGGTCCGATCGCCAGCCGGTCGCCCGAGGCCAGGGCCCGACCCTCGTGGCCGCCGAAAGCGCCCGAGAGACAGGTGGCCCGCGAGCCCAGCACGGGCGGAGCGACGATGCCGCCGGCCAGCGCCAGGTAAGCCCGGCAGCCGCTGCGCCGGCCGCGGCATTCGAGCAGGCTGCCGGCCCGGACGAAGACCGCAGTCCAAAGAGGCGCATCCCAGGCGCCAAGGTCAACCGAGTGCAGGCGGCAGGCGAGGTCGGCGCCGGTCAGGGCCAGGACGCAATCGGCGTGGAAGCGCAGGACCGGCCCCGAAACCGTCAGCTCCAGGGCCGCCGCGTCGGGCGCATTGCCGGCCAGCGCGTTCGCTGCTCGGAAGGCGAACTCGTCCACCGGCCCGCAGACCGGCACCCCGTAACGTTGATAGCCCCGGCGTCCGAGGTCCTGGACGGTGGTCAGCAGACCGGGAGCGAGGACCTCCACTGCCGCGGATTGCGTGTGGGGCTGCCCAGTGGTGCCCGTTGCCGCCGCCCCGGCGGCCACCTGCCGCGGACCGGGGCGCTGAGCCGGCTCGTCCACGGGCACGAACCTGACCCGGTCGCCGGGTGCGAAGTAAGCCGGCGGGTCACGCTGTGGATCGAAGAGCACGAGGTCGGTGCGCCCGATCAGGCGCCAGCCCCCCGGCGTGGCCTGCGGATAGATCCCCGTCTGGCGGCCGGCGATGCCGACTGAACCGGCAGGGACCGAGCGACGCGGCGCGAGCAGGCGCGGGGCCGCGATCGCTTCGGGCACGACCCCCAGGTAGGGGAAGCCCGGCGAGAAACCGAGCATATACACGGTGTAAGGCTGCCCGCTGTGAAGGCGCACCACTTCCTCGGGCGTGAGCCCCTGGCGGGCAGCCAGGTCCGCCAGGTCCGGCCCGTCCTCGCCGCCGTAAAGGACCGGCACCTCCTTGACGGCGCGCGTATTCTGCCGGCCGGCGTCCTCACCCCGCGCGATCGCCTCGGCCAGCCTTTCGAGCACCTGCTGCTCCAGGACGGCGTACGGAAGCACGAGCGGGTCGTAGTCGATCAACAGCGAAGCGTAGGCCGGGACGGTTTCGCGCAGGCCGACGATGCGAGCGGAGACCGAGGAGCAGGACAACTGCGCATCCAGGAGCCGCACCCGGCTGTTGGCCGCCTCGCCGATCTCGTCGGCAAATTCGAGCAGCAGGGCTGCGTCGCCGAACGGGAGAAGCTGGGGCACCGCGTAGATCATCGGGATCAGCCGCTCAGCGCGCGCAACTCAACCCCGGCCGTGGCCAGGGCGCTGCGGACGGCACGGGCGTTGGCGACGGCGGCCGGATTATCGCCATGCAGGCAGATGGTATCCGCCTGAATCGACAGCGCCGTGCCGTCGTGAGCTACAACCACCCCGCGGGCGATGTCTGCCGCCTGCCGGGCGACGACGGCGGGCTCGGTGATCAGCGAGCCGGGCAGGCTGCGTGACTGCAGGGACCCATCGGGCTCATAGACGCGGTCGGCAAAGGCCTCGCGCGCATAGCGCAGCCCTTCGCCTGCCGCCGCTTGGGCCATCACCGCCGACGAAGCCAGGCCGACCATGATCAGGTTCGGGTCGAAGCGGGCGATGGCCCGGGCGATCGCACGCGCGCTCCCCGGCTCCCGCGCCCCCGTGTTGTACAGCGCCCCGTGCGCCTTGACGTGAACGAGGGGCAAGCTATGCGCCCGGCAGAAGCCCGCCAGAGCAGCGACCTGATAGAGGACCAACGCCTCGACCTCGTCGGGCGCCAGCCCCATCGTCCGCCGGCCAAACCCGGCCAGGTCGGGGTAGCCGGGGTGCGCCCCGACCGCCACCGCGTGGGCCCTGGCCAGGCGGACGCTGCGTTCCAGCACCAGCGGGTCGCCGGCGTGGAAGCCACAGGCTATGTTCGCCGACGTGATCAGCGGCATCAGTGCCTCGTCGTCGCCAATACGGTACGCCCCAAAGCTCTCGCCCATATCACAGTTCAGATCGATGCTCACACTTGCCTCCGCGCCCCGGTCAGCCCGTCTCCGTCCGTCTCCCCACGTCCATGCACAAGTCAGGCTCACGCGCGTGGTCCGGGGCCCTGATCCGGCGCCCCACTGCGTCATGCCCAGCCTCACCGCAGACCCGAAGTATCAGGAACTGCCCTTCCATGCACCCGCAGGCCCCCGGCCTCCCCTTGCGCTCGCATGGCCTGTGGCCCGATTATAGCACCGGCGGTGAACCGCCGCACGAAGCCAGATACAGGGAGCGCCGCGCTGGTTGCTCGCGCTCGATCTGTGGCTGGGCAAGACAACCCCGACCGTCGCTCACAGCATTCGCTGGATTCGTTCCTGGAATTCGTTGACGGCGTCCGTGCCCACCTTCGCCAATTGCCCGCCCGCGCGTTCCATGCTAACCTGCACTGGCAAGTGAGAAAGCACAGAAAGGCAGCGACCATGACGTACACGGAGCCATCGCCGGCGGGCGCGAGGCGGACCGTCGGCCTGCTCATCGCCATGCGGGGAGAAACGCCTGAGTGCGTGCCCGCACCACCCCCGGGCCACGCCCGCCTCTGGCAGAGCGGTTGGGGCGATGTGGCGGTCGTCCTCTGCGGGGTAGGCCAGAAACGGGCACGCGCGGCCGCAGAGCGCGTGTGCATGCTGTTCCAGCCTGATCTATTGCTGTCGCTGGGCACGTGCGGCGCCGGCGGCGACGGGCTGCGGGTGGGAGAACTGCTGCTGGCGGAGAGTGTGGTATACAAAGGCCAGGCGATTGCGACGACCGGCCCTCACACCGATGAGATGGGGCGGCGGTTGGCGGGCCGTCTGGCCTTCCGCACGGGCGAGGTGGAGACGGTCGATCGGCCCGCCTTCTCGCGCCTCGGCCTGAGGACAACGACCCTGGGAGTCGAGATGGAGGCATTTGCCATCGCCGAGGTCGCCGCGCGGCACGGCCTGCCGCTGCTGGTGGTCAAGGCCGCCAGTGACGTCATCCCGGCTGAACCGGCCCTGGGCAACCTGCTGGCGTTGCCCAGCCACTGGCAGGCGAATTTCGGCCTGGCCAGAAGGACTATCGACCAGTTTGCGCGCATCTATTTTGAGATGGACGGGCCCGACGCTACGGCTTGATTTCGACCACCACGCCCTCGTCGGCCCACTTGTAGAGGGCGGCTGCATTCTCGCTGCTGATCAGGATACAGCCATAGGTGATCGGGCTACCCAGGTTGTTTGTCCAGAGGAACTGTGAACCGCCGCGGCTCGGGAAGCCGTGGAAGCCGTTCATGAAGTCGTTATTAGGGACAGGCTGATAGATGCCCATGAAGTAGGGCATCCAGAGGTCCCAGTTAGCGGCATAAGCGTTGAGATCGTGCGTGCGCACCTGGAATATGCCGGGCGACGTCGGACTGGAAGCCATGCCCGTGCTGGCCTTCCAGTTCCACTTGACCGCCCCGTTTTCCAGAACTTTTACATTCTGATCTTTGATACTGACGATGATGCGCTTGTTCTCCACGGGCGTCAGCGGCACCAACACGTCCGGCGAAGGGATGGTGATCTTCTGGCCGACCTGCAGCATGTCGCCCAAATCCGGGTTGGCCTTCTGGATCCAGGGATAGGGCATGCCGAACTTAACCCCGATGCTCGAAATGGTCTCGCCCGCCTGCACCGCGTACTGTTGCTCGCCGTGATAGACCCGCAGGTGCAGGTCGTCGCCGTTGTCCGTCACCATCTTGAGCACGGCCGGCAGGGCGTCGTCCATCATCACGAAGCGTGTCGCGCCGAGCGTCTCCTGTTGACGGTCCTGTATGAAAGCCTGCACCCCGGCCTGTCCCACCGTCCACTGCAAATAACCCGGGGCCTCCGGGTCCAGCTGAAGGCTCAACCAGCCGCCGACCACCTGGGGCGTGATCTCCCACGTAAACTTCTCGTCTTGCAGCGGATCGTACAGATAGACAAAGTGCGTCGCGCCAAGCAGCTTGTTCGCCTGGGCGATAGCCGGAGCGAGGTCGTTGATCGCCGGCGGCACGACCGCCAGGTTGATGTCGAGGTGTCGGGTCTGGTAGACCTGCATCGCATGGCTCCCCAGCCAGTCGACGCTCGAGCGGACGTCCAGCGCCCAGCCGGGCCGGCCCGGCGTCTCTTCGACGCGGCCGTCCACCACCCGTAGACTGCCATCCCGGGCCGGTGTCCCGACCTCAGCGGCCAGAGTGCGCAGGAAAGTCTCAGCCACCAACGGGTCAAAGTTCCAGACCGGCGCCACGTCGACCTGACCGCGCGTCTGCCACAGCCGCTCCAACCCTTCCGGCGATCTCCCCTCGGCGTGTGTCAGGCGCACGGTGGCGTCGGCGTCGAGCACCAGGCCAAGTTGGTTGGGCGGGACCTGCCAGGTCTGGCCGCCTGCCGTGACGGCGATGGTCTGGCTCTGCCAGCCGGCCAGCAGCGCGTCTGCCGCCTGCAGCGTCGTCTTGCCGCCGAGCCGCAGCCCCAACGATTGGACGCCGGGGAGAGTAAAATCGCTGAAGTAAAGCAGCGCCAGGCCACCCAGGGTCAGCAGCGTGAGCATCAGGATGCCCGCACTCACCCTCAAGATCACGGCACCCAGGCTCCTACGCTTGCGACCGCGCCGAGTCTTGCGGGGGGCAGCCGGGGGTGCGGAGGCAGACGTCTGCGTCGGCGGCATGGGCCGACTGGTGGCTGAGATGGTTGCTGGCATGCTCCGCATTGTACCGAGATATCTCGCATTCGCCAAAACATTGGTTCCCTTGATCGATGAGTTTATAATGACTTCCTATGTTAACGATCCAGTTGCTGGGTCCACCACAGGTGATCCTGGATGGGAACACGCTGAAGCTGGCGCGGCGCAAGAGCCGCGCCCTGCTGTATTACGTGGCGGCGCACAGCCAGAGCCTGACGCGCGAGCATCTATTGGCGCTGTTCTGGCCCGATACGCCCCGGCCGGCCGCTCAACAGGTGCTGCGCACCACCCTTCACGGCCTGCGCCGGGCCCTCCCGCAAGGTCTGCTGGTGGCCGGCGATACGGTCGGCCTGGCGCCCGAAGTGACCGTCGACGTGCGCAGCTTCGAAGCGGCGCTGCGAAGCGAAGCGCGCCCACCCATCGCCGGAACCTCACCCGCTCCGAGCAGCCTGGACGGGCTGATGGCAGCGCTGAACCTGTACCACGGCGAGTTTCTGGCGGAAGTCACCCTGGACGACTCACCCGAATTTGAGAACTGGATCACCGGCGAACGCGAGCGCTACCGCCGGCTGGCCGTACGCGGTTTCATCGCCTTGGCCCGCTTCCATGAAGAGGGAGCGGACTTTGCCGCGGCGTTGAATTGCCTGGACCGCGCTCTGGCCCTGGACCCATTGCAGGAAGACTTGCAGCGGGCGGCAATGCGCCTGCACTACCTGGCCGGCGACCGGACCGGCGCGATCCGCCGCTTTCTTCGCCTGCGCGATCTGCTCGACGAGGAGATGGGCGTACCGCCGATGGCCGAAACCCAGCAGATGTACGATGCCATCGTCACTGACTCGCCCGATCTCAAGGAACTGACGCAGCCCGCTCGGCGCGGGAGCGGCACGAGGCCGCAGCTCACGGGTTCCGCGGGCGCCAAAGACGGCTCGGCCGGCTCAGATATCGATCGACAGGACCGGCCCGACGGTCTGCTTGACGGAGCCGCTCCCGCGGCAGTTCAGCCGTTCTTTGGCCTCCGCACCGCCGTCAGCCTGCCCTTCGCCGGCCGCTCCGCCGAACTGGACACGCTGCGCGCCTTGCCGGGCACGCGCAAGCTAGCTCTGTTGGAGGGAGAGCCGGGCATCGGCAAGAGCCGGCTGGTCGAGGAGCTGGTGCGCACCGCGGGCATGTTCGTGCTGGCCGGTGCAGGACGTGAACTCGAGCAGACGCTGCCCTACCAGCCGGTCATCGAGGCGCTGCGCGGTCTGCAGTCCCGCAGCGACTGGCCAAATGTTTACGCCGGGCTGCGTGCACGCCTCTCGGCGGTCTGGCTGGCTGAAGTTACGCGCCTGCTGCCGGAACTGGGGGCCGTGCCGCCCGGTCCGGCCGCCTCCTTGCAGGCCGCCGACAAGTCCCGGCTTTGGGAGGGAGTGAACCAATTCTTGCGCGCGCTCGCAGGCGCATTGGGGGACGGCCCGACCCCGCGGCCGCTGCTGCTTTTCCTGGACGACCTGCATTGGGCCGATGCCTCGACGCTGGCCTTGCTGGCTTACCTGGTGCGACAACCCTCGCTCGCGCCGATCGGCTTCCTGGCCGCCAGCCGGCCGGTCGAGCCGCGCTCGGCGCTCGCCGGCATGCTACAAGCGCTCGGTCGCCAGGGCGCACTGTCGCGCCTGTCGCTTAGCCTGCTCGGCAAGGAAGAGGTCCTCGCCATCGCCCGCCAGCTTAGCCCGCACTACGCCTACCCGCTGGCCGACTGGCTGCTGCGGACATCGGAGGGCAATCCTTACATCCTCGCCGAACTGGTCGGCCATGCACGCCAGAACGGCCTGCTGCGCGCCGACGGCTCGCTCGACCTCCTGACGCTCTCGGCGGAGCCGATCGTGCCCCAGTCGGTGTACAGCCTGATCCAGTCCCGCCTCGATCACCTGCCAGGCGGTGCGCGCCGCGTGCTGGAAGCGGGAGTTGCCGCCGGTCGTAAGTTCGAGTTCAACGTGGCGGCGCGCGCGGCTGGCCTGTCAGAAGATGCGGCGGTGGACGCGCTCGACGAGCTGCTGAGTGCGGGGGTGATACGCCCGGCGGAGGAGGCCCGCTACACCTTCGACCACAGCCTGACGATAGAAGTCGCCTACCGCGAGATGGGCGAGCCACGCTATCGCCTGCTTCACCGGCGGGTGGCCGAAGCCATCGAAAGCCTTTACCGCAACCGGCTCGACTCCGTCGCCGGCTCGTTGGCCATGCACTTCAGCGCCGGTCAAGCCCCTGAACGCGCCGCCCCTTATGCCTTCCGTGCCGGCCAAGAAGCCGAGCGGCTGGCGGCCTGGCGCGAGGCAATCGCTTTCTACGAGCAAGCCCTGGCCAGCGGCTCTTCGCTCGGCGAAAAGGAACAGATCGCCATCCAGATGGCCCTCGGAACCGCGCTGGCCCGAGCCGGCGAGAACCCGCAAGCATCGGAGTCTTTCCGTTCGGCCTTCTTCCTGGCCGAGCGCCGCGGCGACCGGGCGGCCGCCGACCAGGCCAGGCTCGCGCTCTCGCAGTCGTTCTTGCCCCAGGCCCGCTATCGAGAGGCGATCGAGGCTGCGCGGCTGGTTTTAGAACAAGGCCTGCCGCAGAACCGGCTGCGGGCACAGTTCGCTTGGGGGAGCGCGCTCTCTCTGGAAGGCGCCGATCTCGCGGAGGCAACCGCGCATTTGCGCGAGGCCGTCGACCTCAGCGCCGCCGACCCGGTCACCCTGGCGCAAGCCAAGTTTGAGTTGGGCAGCGTGGCAGCACAACAGGGTGACCTGACGGCAGCCATCGCCCTTTACCGGGAAGCGCTGGCGGCGGCCTCCCTGAGGAACGAGGCGATCGCCCACCGGGTCCTGGCACACAACAACCTGGCCTATCACCTGCTGCTGCTGAACGATGCCGAGGCCGCCGGACATGCGCAGGCTGCGCTGGCCCTCGCCGAAGAGCACGGTCTCCTGGCTTTCGAACCCTACATTTATTCGACCCTGGGCGAGATCGCCCTGGCCGCCGGCGACCTGGACGAAGCGCAACGGCGTTTTGAACAAGGCCTGGCCCTGGCAGAGCGGCTGTCCATGCCCGAGCGCATCGCGGGGCTGACTGCTAACCTGGGACTGGTGGCCCAGCGACGCGGGGAAACGACGCTGGCCGTCCATCGCCTATCCAGAGCCCTGGCGCGCGCCGACGCCGCCGGCACGCAGCACCTCGCCGCGCAGATCCGCCTCTGGCTGGTCCCGCTCTTGCCCGGAGACGAAGCGCGCGCCATACTGGCGGAAGCACGCACCATGGCCGCGGACGGTGGGCGCAAGCGGCTGCTCGCCGAGGCCGAGCAGTTGGAGCGCGAGCTGACGAGCCGCTGAGCTTGCCGGGATCGGCGAACATGACCGGCCGTGCCGAATCACCGCGTAGGCGACCAGCGCGGCAATTTTCTTCCGCAATCTTAAGCCGGGTATCCTCTTCTGGCGAGGCGCACAGCCTTGACATTCTTCGCCGTCTCCCCAGGCAAGATCTAGTCAGGTCCAAGGGCAAACAACACTGTAATCTGGCTTCCATTTGCCGACACCGGCAAACGATGGGCCGGCCTCAGCGAGCCCCGATGTATAAACTGGCGCGCCTGTTTACGCGCGCGTTCACGCAGGCGTTCACCAGACTGTTACGCGTCCCTGCTAGGATTGATACATAAGTTTCGATAACTAGGTAACACAGATAGGAGCATACACAATGTCTTGGCAAATTGATCCTGCTCATTCGCAAATCGAATTCGCTGCTCGTCACATGATGATCACCACCGTGCGCGGGCGCTTTGACAAGTTCAGCGGCACCGTGGACTACGACGAGGCCGATCCCACCAAGTCGACCGTGGTCGCCGAGATAGAAACGGCGAGCCTCAATACACGCGATCCCAACCGCGACGCGCACCTGCGCTCGCCGGACTTCTTCGATGCCGAGCACTACCCGACGGCGACGTTCAAGAGCACCAAGATGGAGAAGCTCGACAAGAACCATGGCCGCATCACCGGCGATCTGACGATCCGTGGCATGACCGGCCCTGTCACCCTGGAGGTCGAGTTCACCGGCATGGGCACAATGTGGGGCCGCACCAGCGCCGGCTTCAATGCTCACACCAAGTTCAACCGCAAGGACTGGGGTTTGAACTGGAATCAGACCCTCGAGAGCGGCGGCTTGCTCGTGGGCGAAACGGTGACGGTCAACATCGAGCTCGAGCTGGTGAAGCAGCCCGAGACGCAACCGGCGGAAGCTGCGGTCGCCTGACGCTCCGGCGTCGCTCCACGAAATGTGGGCATCCTGGCAGTTCAAGGTGCCGAAGGGTGCTATCATCCCCGATTGATGGAACACCCAGATCACGTGGCTCTGTTGCGCGGCGGGATGGCGCTCACAGGTGAGGGCGAACCTCCCCGGGCATGGGCAGATTTCGGTTCGGGGACAGGCGCGTTCACTCTGGCCCTGGCCGAACTGCTCGGCCGGGGCGGGATGATCTACTCGGTCGACAAGAACGGGGACGCGCTCCGCGAACAGGAGCGCGTCCTGCGCGCTCACTATCCACAGATTGAAGCTCGCTATGTCAGCGCCGACTTTGCGCGGCCGCTGCACCTGCCGCCCCTGGACGGCGTCGTCATGGCGAACAGTCTGCACTTTCAACGCGACAAGCTGCCGGTCCTGCGCTTGGTGCACGGCTACCTCAAACCCGGTGGGCGACTGATCGTGGTCGAATACAACGTGGACCACGGCAACCCCTGGGTGCCTCACCCCTTCTCCTACCCCACCTGGCAAAACATGGCGGCCCAGGGGGGATTCGTCGGCACGCGCCTGCTGACGACGCGTCCCCTCCCGCTTCCTCACAGAGATATATTCCGCGGTCAGCTTCCGGCCGGCCGAGCAGACCGCGGGCTGAGCGCGGCCTTCACAGGCCTGTCTGACCAAACGCAAATTCTCAACCACGGAATAGTCACTACATTTTGATCATAATAACCTACTAAAATATCAGGGATGATCGGAAACTCGTTTGTTAGGGGGCACAGGCACTTTGACCTTTGACGTTGACGAATTAGCGCGCGGACGGGCGCTGGAGAGGGAGCGCCAAACGACGGCCGTCCGCGAGCAGGCGTCCGAGCGCGCCGCCTTAGCGGCCCTGGCGATTGCTGCCATCGTGGGCGCTGCGCTCTACCTGGGTACGTGCACGCTGCCCTTCGGCCTGGTCAAGCTGCAGACCTACTATCACCTCGACCTGGAACGGCTGCAGATTGGCAAAGCCCACCTCCAATGGACCTTGTATGCCGCGCTGCTGGCCGAGGGCGCGCTTTATTGGCTGGCCTGGCAGGCCGCCTGCATGGTGCGCGGGCGGGCGGCTTGGGCAGCGGTGATCGGCGGAGCGCTCCTGCTGGCGGCTCCGCTGTTGTTCATGTATCCCATAGGCTCGACCGATATCTTCGACTACATCATGCACGGGCGCATGGTGGGTCTCTATCACGCCAATCCGTTTGTGACGATCGCCGCGCTGTTCCCGCGTGACATTTTCTTGCGTTACACCGGCTGGCCCGCCGCGACATCCGCCTATGGCCCGCTTTGGGAAAGATTGGCCGGCCTGCTTGCCCGAGTGGGGGGCAACGGCGTGGTCTCCAACGTGATTGCCTTCAAGCTGCTGGAAGTGCTGTTCCTGGCCGGCTGCGGCGCGGTGATTGGCGTCATGCTGCACCGGACGGCCCCCGAACGGGCGCCGGCCGGTGTGCTGTTGCTCACCTGGAATCCGATCGTGCTCTACGAGACCGTGGGCAACGGCCACAACGACATCGTCATGGTCTTCTGCATCCTGGCAGCGGCCCTGGCGCTCAGCTTTCGACGCTACACGCTCGCGATCCTGCTACTCGTCGCTGGCGCCCTGGTCAAGTTCATCCCGGTGCTGATGTTGCCGGCAGCCGGCCTGATCGCGCTGCGGGAGTTGCCCGACTGGCGCGCGCGCTTGCGCTTCATCGCCGTCACCGGCCTGCTCTCGGCGGCCCTGGTGGCGGCCAGCTACGGACCGTTCTGGCACGGTTTAGGGACGCTTGCGATCAGCCGGCGCGAGAAGCTCTTCACGAGCTCGCTGACCAGCGTGGTTCTCTGGCTGATCCAACCGAAGATGCCGCTCGACAAAGCCATGACGCTGGTCAGCCGAGCGGCATTCGCCGCCACAGCGCTGTTCGCGCTCCTGGAAGGTGTGCGCGCCTGGCGGGACCGCTCGTGGCTCAGCTTTGCCCGCTCGGCCTACCACATCTCGATCTTCTATCTGTTGTTGGCCGTCACCTGGTTGTGGCCCTGGTACAGCCTGTGGCCGATCGCGTTGGCTGCGCTCATGCCGGCCGGCTGGGAGATGCTGCTCGCCTTGGCCATGGCATTTAGCTTCAGCCTCCGTCCCTTTGTCTACGCCACGCTGGTCCTGCGCAAGCATCTGGTCACGACGCCCAGGTGGCTGGAGCTGAGGCTGGGCCCCGCCGTGATGGGAGCCGCCTGGCTGACCGCCGGGGGAATCCTCGTGGCGTCGGTCGCGTCCCGCCTGAGGCGCGGCCGGCGCGCCGGGGCAACGCACTGAGTCAGGTCATTCTGCCCCTTTTCAAACCCGGCTAACCAAGCTACAATTGCCCTTCAGACAAAACAATTCTGACAAGGACCGGCCTGTGGACCTTTCGGCGACTATTCATCTTCTGGGCGATGTCCTCGGCCAGATCATTTCTGAGCTGGAATCGCCCGCCGTGTTCGAGACTGAGGAGCAGATCCGCAACCTGGCCAAGGCCCGGCGAGCCGGCGATCGGGCGGCCGCCGAACGACTGCGGACGGCCGTCGCCGGCCTGTCGGCCGGCGAGGCGCGTGGCGTAGCTTCGGCCTTCGCGCTGTACTTCGACCTGGTCAACCTGGCCGAGGAACAGTACCGCGTCGCGACCCTGCGTGAGCGCGAGGCGGAGGCGGAGGCACAGGGGGCCGGCCCGCGCGCCGAATCGATCGCCGAGGCGATCGCGACCCTGAAGGCCCAGGGCGTGAGCAGTGCGGGGATGGCGGCCCTGCTCGGCGATCTGGACATCGAGCTGGTGCTGACCGCCCACCCAACCGAGGCTCGGCGCCGCACCATCCTCTCCAAGCTACAGCGCATCGCCGACCAGGTCCAGGTCTTGAACCGGCCTGGCAGCCTGCCGCGCGAGCGGGATGCGGCCGGCCGGGCGCTTTACGCCGAGGTGGCCGGCCTCTGGCTAACAGAACGCAACCGGACCACCCGCCCGACCGTCACCGACGAGGTGCGCACGGGGCTGTTCTTCATCGACGAGATCCTGTGGAACGTCCTGCCACTGATCTATACCGACCTCGACCAGGCGCTCGCGCAGGACTACCCGGCGCTGCGCACGACCGGGCCCTGGCTGCGACTGGCCTCGTGGATCGGAGGCGACCGCGATGGCAACCCCAACGTTACCGCCGCGGTGACTGCCGAGACGCTGCGCCTGCACCGTGGGCTGGCCATCGAACACTTGCGGCGTGACCTGGGTGACCTGTCACGGCGACTGAGCTTCAGCGCGCGCCAGATGCCGCCTGTCCCTGAGCTGCAAGCCTGGCTGGCAGCACGCCGCCCTCTCCCTGAACACGTCGCCTACGTCGAAGAACGTTATCCTGATGAACCGTACCGCATCACGTTGGCGCTGCTCGCCGCCGATCTGGCCGAGGCCTCGCGCGACGACATGACCGCGCGCCTGCTGTCGACCGCGCCCCATTCGGCACGGGTCCAAGTGCAGGATATCACGGAGCCGCTCGAACTGGTGGCGCGCAGCCTACCGCCCGAGATCGTCGCCGATGAACTGGCCGTCTTGCAGCGCCGGGTGCAGATCTTTGGCCTGCACGCCGCGCGCCTGGATATGCGCGAGCATTCGGGGCGCTTGCGGGCAGCGCTGGGCGAGATCCTGCGTGCGTTGGGTCGGATGGCAGACTTCGAGAACAGCGATGGCGCGGCCCGCCGGGCGATCCTGCCCGAGTTGCTCGCCGAACCGGCGCCAGAGCTCGCGCCCCATCCGGGCGTCACGGCTCGCACAGCGGCCACCTGGTCGCTGTTCGAGCTCATAGGCCGCGCCCGCTGCGTCTATGGCTCGGCGCTGCTGGGGCCGTTCGTCATCTCGATGGCGCACGACGCGGCCGACGCGCTGACCGTGCTGCTGCTGGCGCGCTGGACCGGCTGCGCCGAAGGGCTGCAGATCGTACCGCTGTTCGAGACGCGCGACGACCTGGAAGGCGCTGCGGCTGTGCTGACCGAGCTGTTCTCGACCGACATTTACCGCGAGCACCTTCACCAAAGCGGCGACGAGCAAATAGTGATGATCGGCTACTCGGACAGCAACAGGGAGAACGGCTACCTGGCGGCCAACTGGGCGCTCTACGAGGCGCAGGAACGCATCACGGCGACCTGCGACGAACACGGGGTGCGCTTGATGCTGTTTCACGGCCGCGGCGGCACCGTGGCTCGCGGCGGCGGTCCGGCCAACCGGGCGATCCGCGCCCAGCCTCCGGGCACCGTGCGTGGGCGCTTCCGACTGACCGAGCAAGGCGAGATCATCGCCGCCCGTTATGCCAACCGTGACCTGGCCCAGCGCCAACTGGAACAGGTCGTCAGCGCGGTCCTGCTCGCCTCCAGCCCCAGCCCCCTTGAGGGCGCGCCAAGGCCGGAATGGCGGACGGCGGCTGAACGCCTGGCGAACGCTTCCTGGCAGGCCTACCGCCAACTGGTCTACGATACGCCCGGGTTCATGGATTTCTGGCAGGCAGCCACGCCCATCGACGAGATCACGCGGTTGCACATTGGCTCGCGGCCGGCCTCGCGCCAGCCCGGCAGCCTGGACGTGCGGCGGGTACGCGCCATCCCCTGGGTGTTCTCCTGGATGCAGAGCCGCTTCAACCTGGCCGCCTGGTACGGCCTGGGCAGCGGGCTGGATGCGGGGGCAGCGCCCGCGCTGCTGCGCGAGATGTATGCCGAGTGGCCGTTCTTCCGCGTGCTGCTGGACAACGCCGAGATGGCCCTACTCAAGGCCGATATCGAGATCGCTGCCCTCTACAGCGAGCTCGTCCCCGACCGGGCCCTGGCGCGGCGCATATTCGGCCACGTCAGGGCCGAGTTCGAACGCACCACCGCGGCCGTGCTGGCGGTGACAGGACACGCGCGCCTGCTGGATTCCGACCCCGTCATCCAACGCTCGGTCCAACTGCGCAATCCTTATGTCGACCCATTGAACTACATTCAGGTCGAGATGCTGCGCCGCCTGCGAGCGCTCCCCGATCCCGAGGGCCCTGACGGGCAGGCGCTGCGTGAGGTGCTGGTGCTGACGATCAACGGCATCGCGGCCGGGCTCAGAAATACCGGCTGATAGGAAAGAGAGCTCGCTTGTTGTCTACCCCTACCACCCAATCATCCACCACGTTACCGGCGGACGAGCGTTCGGCGCGCTTACTGAAAACCGGTGCTTATTACGCCGCATTCGTAGGGCTGGGCATGGTCGCGTCGGTGATGGGGCCGACGCTGCCGGGCCTGGCCGCCCACACACGTTCGAGCCTGCAGCAGATCAGCTATCTCTTTACGGCCCGCTCCCTGGGCTACCTGATCGGCTCATTCGGCGGCGGCCGGCTTTACGACCGGTTCCCCGGACACGGCTTGATGCCCGGCGCCTTGCTGCTGTTGGCGATCATGACTGCGCTCGTACCCACCGTGCCCCTGCTCTGGCTCCTGGCCATGATCATGCTCCTGCTGGGGATCGGCGAGGGCTCGGTCGACGTGGGCTGCAATGCGATGCTCGTCTGGGTCCATCGCGAGCGGGTGGGACCGTTCATGAACGGGCTGCACCTGTTCTTCGGCCTGGGCACGTTCCTCTCGCCATTGCTGATCGCGCAGGTCATCCTGATGACCGGGGACTTCAAGTGGGCCTATTGGGTCATCGCGCTGGCCTGCCTGCCGATCGTAGCCTGGACCCTGCGCTTGCCCAGTCCGACCCCGCAGCGTGTCTCCGACGACGGCGCCCAGGGCGCGGCGAGGCCCGTGCTGGTCACCCTGGTCGCGCTCTTTTTCTTTCTCTACGTCGGCGGCGAGGTCAGCGCAGGCGGCTGGATCTACAGCTTCGCCCTGAAGTCCGGCATAGCGACCGCCACCAGTGCCGCCTATCTCACCTCCGTGTTCTGGGGGGCGTTCACTGCCGGGCGACTGCTCGGCATCCCGATCGCGGCCCGCTTCTCGGCGAGCCGAATGCTGCTGGCTGACATGCTGGGCGCGCTGGTCAGCCTGGCGGTGATCTGGCTCGGCGCCGGCTCGCTGCTGGCCGTCGGCATCGGCACGCTCGGTCTCGGCCTGTCCATGGCCTCGATCTTCCCGAGCACCATCACCCTGGCCGGTCAGCACATGACGCTGACGGGCCGGGTCACCGGTCTGTTCTTCATCGGCTCGAGCACGGGTAGCATGTTTCAACCCTGGCTGATCGGCCAGCTCTTCGAGCCGGCCGGCCCGCGCAGCGCGATCCTCGTCATCCTGGTGACCCAACTGCTGGCGACCGGTGTCTTTGCACTGATGGCGCTCTATGCCCGGCGGCCGGCGCCGGCAACGGAATGAGCCGTCCGGCGACGCCAGAAATCCCGCAACCAGAGCCCCCTCCGATGCGTATTGTAGTTGTAGTTTGACGGGTTCGATGACCGATCCCAATCACTCAGGGACAATTGGCAGGAGGCATGCTGATGGAAAACACGAGGCGGCTGTATCGTAGCAGAAACGACCGGATGATCGCAGGAGTTTGCGGTGGGCTGGGTCAGTACTTCGGCATCGACGCGACTATTGTTCGCCTGATCTTTGTGGCGGCAGTGCTGGCCGGTTTTTCCGGGGTGCTGGCCTATCTGATCCTGGCAATCGTCATCCCGTTGGAGCCATAAGGCAAGGAGCATCCGATAATGAACGAAGGGCACACATACACCGAAGAGTTCCGCGTTACCGGTGAAGCTGTGTTGACGAAGGTCAAGGAGCTGCTGCACGAAGGAAACATCCGCAGCATCACTATCAAGAACGAAGAGGGCAAGGTTCTGATCAACGTGCCGCTGACGCTCGGCGTTGTCGGCGCCCTGCTGTTGCCGCAGTTAGCCGCCATCGGCGCGATCGCGGCGATTGCCACCCACTGCACCATCGTGGTCGAGCGCATGGACGGGGGCACCCCACCACCGGCTGCCTGAGACCGAGGCAGCTACCGAACCGCAGAACTGCCGTAAGCGCACTCAGAGACGCTATCACCCCGGTGCGGGGGCGGGCCGAGGCCCGCCCCCGCACCGGGGTGATCTTTGTCAACCAACTGCCCCTCGCGACTACCGCCCCATCGTCGGCCGGATGCGTCGCTTGTCCCCGATCGGGCCTTCGGTCCCGCATCCGAGCGCGAAGCGCACTCCTCCGCTTTGACCACTTGCCCGACCTGAATGATAATGCCTGCAGTCTGTCGGTTGTGTGAAATCTGCAACTATGCAACAACCACTGCCCATTTATCCGGGCTCACGGCAAACACCTGGCAGGCGGCTGCGTCACTCCGGAGCACGCGCGTGGGGAGGCGCGCGTTCCTGGATCGCGCCAGGGCACCGGGCAACCGGCGAACGCAATGCGCGCAACCTCGAGATCGAAGTGGTCTGGGCCGCGATCCTGGCCGGAGCGGCGGCGTTCAACGGGCCGTTTGCCTTGCGCCTCGGCGCGACCAACTCACAGATAGGCTTGTTGAGCTCGATTCCGGCTCTGTTGGCGCTGATCATCACGCTGCCGGCCGGTCAGTTCCTCAGCCACCGCGCCCGGCGCATGCCATGGCTGATCTGGAGCCTGCTCTTGGCGCGCATCGGGTACCTGCTGGTCGCGCTGGTCCCACTTGTTCCTGGCGTGCCGCAGGGCACCGCCCTGGTCTGGCTGCTGATCGGCATGACGGCACCGGGGGCGTTTTTCACCGTCGCCTGGAACTCGATGCTGGCCGAAGCTATCCCGGAGACCGAACGCGCGAAGGTGTTCGCTACCCGTAACATCCTGGTGGCCTTCTCGGCGACTGCCTCGATCTACCTGGCCGGCCGCTGGCTCGAGCGGGGCGCCTTCCCATTCAACTACCAACTCATGTATGTCGTGGGGCTGGCCGGCGGGCTGCTGAGCGTCCTTTACGTCACGCGCCTGCGCCTGCCCGATTCAGTGGTGCCGGTGGCCCGCAGGGAACCGCTGCGCTTCGGCGCGCTCGTCAAGGTGGGGCGGGAAGCGTTCACGACGCAACCCGACTTCTTCCGGCTAATGATCAACACCCTTGCGCACGGCGTCGGCCTATGGATGGTCGCTCCGCTCTACGTGCTATACTTCGTGCGTACGCTGGGAGCCAACGAAGGCTGGATCGGATGGAACAGCATGCTGGCCACTCTGACACCGGCGATCGGTTACTACCTGTGGCAGCGGGGCATCGTGCGCTTCGGCGAGAAGTATGTGCTGATCACGACCATTACGTTTATCGGGCTGTATCCATTGCTGGTCGGCCTGACCCACAGCCTGAACGTCATCCTTCTGCTGACGGCGCTCAACGGCCTGCTTGCGCCTGGGACGAACCTGAGCCACTTCAACATGCTGCTCAAGATCTGCCCGGCCGGCCAGCGGACGGTGTATCTGGGGCTGTGGACGTCGATGATGAACGTGGGCGCGTTCATCATGCCGTTGATCGGCGTGGTCGTCGCGAACCAGGTGGGTTTCGCGCCGGTCCTGATCGCGGGAGGCGCGCTGTGCCTGCTGGGCTCAACCACCTTCCGCTTTCGGAAGCTGCAGACGCCCGACAGCCTGGCCACGCGTGGGGTTGAGCCAGAGCCGGCAGGCAGTTGAGTGGGATCACTGCGGAGGGATCGCGAATGAACGCAGGCTACGATGGTCTGGGCCTTGGGCTGGGCAACCTGGCGCGGCTGTCAGAGGCCGAGACGCGCTCGCTGAGCGCGGAGAATCCGACCGGCGCCCGGGGCGCCGGAGGGCAGGCGACTGAAGGTACCGGGGCGGTCGCGGCGCGCGAGCTGGGACAAGGCTGGAAGCTGTCTCCCTCGCTCGACCTGCCGGGCAACGCCACCATCACCCTGGCCGACGTGGATGGGCCGGGTGCGGTCCAGCAGATCTGGCTCACCCTGCATCCATCGTTCTGGCGCAGAGTGGTGCTGCGCATGTACTGGGACGACGAGAGCGCACCGTCGGTCGAAGCGCCCATCGGCGACTTCTTCTGCAACGGCTGGGGTGTGCGCTGCAACGTGACGTCGCTGCCGGTGGCCGTCAATCCGGCAGGCGGCTTCAACGCGTACTGGGAGATGCCCTTCCGCCGGCATGCCCGGATCACCGTCGAAAATCTGAGCGCGGATACCCTGTACGGCTTCTACTACCAGATCAACTACACCCTGACCGAAGTCTCGGCCGACCGGGCCTACTTCCACGCCCAGTGGCGGCGCAGCAATCCCGTGCCCTATGGCCAGGTCCATACCCTGCTGGACGGCGTGCGCGGCCAGGGTCACTATGTCGGCACTTACCTGGCCTGGGGCGTAAACAACAACGGTTGGTGGGGTGAGGGTGAGATCAAGTTCTACCTCGACGGCGACAAAGCCTGGGCGAGCATCTGCGGCACCGGCACCGAAGATTACTTCGGCGGCGCGTGGGACTTCGAACAGCCCGAGGGGCACTACTGCGTGTTCTCTTCCCCGTTCAGCGGGCTGCCGCAGGTGATCAAGCCGGATGGGCTTTACCAGAGCCAGCAGCGCTTTGGCATGTATCGCTGGCATGTGATGGACCCGGTACGCTTCAGGCAGGAACTGCGAGTAACCATTCAGGCGCTGGGTTGGCGTTCGCAGGCCGAGGGAAAGAGGCGCTACCTGCCCCTGCAGGACGACATTGCCTCGACCGCCTTCTGGTACCAGGCGGAGCCACACGCGCCCTTCCCGTCCTTGCCGGACGCGAACGGGCTGGAAGTCATCTGAAGTCAAGAGAGGAGTCGGATGTGCCTGAAAGAGTGAAGGTCGGGATCGTCGGCTGCGGCAACATCAGCCCGGCTTATTTCAAGGGCTGCCGGGCATTCAGTATCCTGGACATCGTTGCCTGCGCAGACATAGATATGGGGCGCGCCAGGGCGCGCGCGGAGGAATTTGGCGTTCAGCGCGCCTGTGGCGTGGACGAGTTGCTGGCGGACCCAGAGATCGAGATAGTGGTCAACTTGACCATCCCGAAGGCGCACGCTGAGGTGAACCTGGCCGCGATCGCAGCGGGTAAGAACGTGCACTGCGAGAAGCCGCTGGCGATCACGCGGGCAGACGGCCAACGAGCGCTGGCCGCGGCGAAGGAGAAAGGCGTCCTTCTCGGCTGCGCTCCGGATACCTTCCTGGGAGGCGGCATCCAGACCTCCCGCAAGCTGATCGACGACGGCTGGATCGGCGAGCCGGTGGCCTTGACCGCATTCATGACCTGCCACGGTCACGAGAGCTGGCATCCCGATCCCGAGTTCTATTACGAGATCGGCGGCGGGCCGATGCTCGACATGGGACCGTACTATCTGACGGCGCTCGTGAACCTGGTCGGCCCGGTGGCTCGGGTGACGGGATCGACACGCGTGACGTTCGGCGAACGGGTGATCACGAGCCAGCCTAAGCACGGCAAGCGTGTGCGCGTGGAGACGCCGACACACATTGCCGGGGTGATGGACTTCGCCAACGGTGCCGTGGGCACGATCATCACCAGCTTCGACGTGTGGTTCGCCGAGCTGCCGCGCATCGAGATCTACGGCACCGCCGGCTCTTTGAGCGTGCCCGACCCGAACAAGTTCAGCGGCTCGGTCAAAGTGCGAAGGGCAGGAGCGGATGCCTGGAGCGAAGTCCCGCACACGCACAGCGACGACGTCAGCCGGGGCATCGGGGTCGCGGACATGGCCTACGCGCTGCGCTGCGGCCGGCCGCACCGCGCCAGCGGCGCGCTCGCCTACCACGTCCTGGACGTGATGTGTGCGTTCCAGGACGCGTCGGAGAGCGGCCGGCACGTGAACATCGCCAGCACCTGCGAGCAACCGGCGGCGCTGCCGTTGGGGTTGCCGGCCGGCGAGTTGGACGGTTGAACCAAGCACTCGGGTGAGTAACCAAGCAGAGGAGCTAAGCCAAATGAAGAAAGCGTTGATGGTCTGGGGCGGTTGGCCCGGCCACGAGCCAAAGCAATCCACCGAGATTTTCGCCCCAATCCTGCAGTCCAAGGGCTTTGACGTCGAAGTCTCTGACACGCTCGACGTCTACCTGGATCGAGACCGCATGCAGTCGTTGAGCCTGATAGTGCCCACCTGGACGATGGGCAGCATCACGCGTGAGCAGGAACAAGGTCTGCTGGAGGCGGTGCGCAGCGGCGTGGGCATCGGCGGCTGGCACGGCGGCATCGCCGACTCATTTCGTCAGAACACCGACTACCAGTGGATGGTCGGGGGCCAGTGGGTCGCGCACCCGGATGGCATTTGCGACTACACCGTGAACGTGGTCGAACATGCAGACCCGGTCATGCAGGGCATCCCAGACTTCGCAATGCATTCGGAGCAGTACTACATGCACGTCGACCCATCCAACCAGGTGTTGGCGACGACCACCTTTTATCACGCCAGTGCGCCCTGGACGTGGGGCTGCGTGATGCCGGTGGTCTGGAAGCGCATGTACGGGCAGGGCCGCGTCTTCTACTCGTCGCTCGGCCACGTCGCGCGTGACTTCGAGAACGCGCCCGAGGCTAAGGAGATACAGGTGCGCGGGCTGCTCTGGGCAGCGCGCTAGCCATCTCGAGCTTCCTGACGACCGCCAGGCCGAGCATCCACAGAAAGGCCAGGTCGGCCAGGAAGTAACCGGCGTCGACCAGCCCGTGAGCCAGCGAGGCAGCCAGGCTGGCCAGAAGACCCAACACGAGAGCGCGCAGGGCAGGGTCGTCCAGGTGGCGATAAAGCCTGAGGGCGGCCCTGCCGAAGGCGACCAGCAACCATACCAGCGCGATCACACCCATGATCCCGAGTGCCGACCAGAATTCGAGCAGCAAGTTGTGCGGATGAAGCAGATTCGGCTCGCGCCAGGCCTCCGGCAGCATGTAGTGCGGATACTGAGCGGCGAAGTTGCCGATCCCGACCCCCAGCAGCGGATGTGCCGCCACCAGGCGCAGCGCTCCTTGCCACAAGACCAGCCGATTGAACCAGGTCCCGCCGCCCAGGTCCACGAGTGAGGCGAAGCGGGCGGTGCGGGCTACCGGGAGAACCGCCAGGATAGCCGCGAGCAGCGCTCCGAGGGTTGCCAAACGAGCTCGCCGTCCGCGGAACAGGCCGATGACGGACAAGCTCGCCGGCAGACCCAGCAGCCATGCGCCGCGCGAGTACGTCAGGAAAAGACAGAGGGTCAGCGGGACCAGGGCCAGACCGTGCCAGAGCCTCCGTCTCCCCCCGGGGGCGAACAGCGCCAGGCAGAGCGAAAGCGGGATCACCCGATCCAGGTACAAGGCGAGGTGATTCGGAGAATCGTAGACACTCAGGATGCGGCGCACGCCCTCGACGGCTTCGACATAAGCGGTGAGGAAGTACTGGAGCAGCCCGATTAAGGCCACAGCCACGGCGCCGAGAACGACGGCGTCGATCAGGCGCAGCAGGCTGTCGCGGGGCGGCGGCATCGCCCCGTGGGGAGTGGCACGCCTTTCCATCGGCAGGTGGCAGATGAAAAGGTAGAGCAAGACGGGCTCGACTACCACCGTGCGCAGCACCCAGATGGCCGCCGGCAGGTCGCTGGCGGAGGCCAGCGAGAGGCAGCAGACGGCCACGAAGAAGGACACGGCCTGGTCAAGCGAGGACAGCCGCCGAGCGCCCGCGAGCAAAGTCGAGGCGGACACCGGCGCGCGGCCGGGGTCACGCCGGTGCGCGAGCCGGACCGCCCAGACACAAGCGCAGGCCACGACCAGCACCTCCGTGGGCGAGATGCTGGCAGGACCGGCGTGGGCGTACACCGCGCTGAAAGGTATGTAGAAGGCGATCAACGGCAGGGCCGGCGCTGAATCCAGCCAGAAGAGCGCCGAGAGAGCCAGGGTCTCGAGGACGATCAGGGCCGGCTGCGACGTCAGGGCGACCGCGCCGGCGAGCGGAGCCAGCAGCGCAGCCTGGACGCCGATTGGCAGGCGGCCATAGCGACGGCGCAGCCCCTCGAGTGCTCGGCGGGGGACCGCCAGGCGAGGCGGCCCTGCACCCACAGGCAGGTTCTCCATGCTGCGCGCGCTATCCGCCTGGCCGGGCGGTTGAAACGACGGCGAGTCCGGTCGCCCAGCCCCGGCCTTCACGCGAACGAGTTGTACAGCGAGCGCACGCGCAGGGCGGCCCTGGCCCCTTCCAGCGTCCAGCCGGCAGGCAGTGGACAAGTGACGCTCACGCTGCGGGCCGCCGGAACGTCGAAGTAATTGTCGCTGAAGATGAGCTCGGGAGTGGCGCCTGGTAGCTCCAATTCGATGAAGCGGGCCAGCGAGCGGGCGCTGACGTCGATCGCCAGGCCCTCCGGGACGGCGCGCAGGCTCACCGCCAGGCCAGGGTCGACCAGCGCCAAGTGCTTATTGGGCGCGAAGGTGGCGACGCGCGCGGCGAGGGTCTCTGAGCCCTTCACGAGCTCACAGACGAAGATCACCTGGTGGGCGTTGCCTTGGACGAGCTCGGCCGGCGGGTCGGGCCTGACCTGGTCGCCGAACTCGAGCACTCGCACCTCTGTATCTGCCAGGGGAGCGGCGTCGACGGCCTCCTCGGCCTGCGCCAGCACCTCACCACCGATCGTCTGCAGCGACCAACGTGCCAGGCCCTGCCACCGTTCGCGCAGATCGTTGGTGACGTGGATGCTCATGCTGCTTCCCTCGTCCAGGACGGATAGCAGTACCGGCGCGTAGAAGCGGCGAGCTGCGTAGTGCAAGGCTTTCCAGCGCCCGAAGTAGTCCAGGCTGGCCCACGAAGCGACCGGCCAACAATCGTTGAGCTGCCAGATCAGCGTTCCCATCACCCGCGGGCGATTGCGGCGCCAGTGCTCTACGCCGTAGCGAATGCCTTCTGCCTGCAGCAGCATGCTGAGATAGACCAGTGACGGGAAATCCTTGGGCATGCGGAAGGTGTCGGTCATCTGCGCCATCATCAAGCCGTTGCCACTTCCGCTCCGCTGGTGGTGTTCCATGATGTACGAGGTCATGTTCCAGTCGGCCCGGGAGGCATAGGCGGCCACGGTGGGCAGCGGTGGCAGCGATTGGAAGCCGAACTCACTCTGAAAGCGCGGGAAGGTACTCCGGTAAGCGGTGAAGGGCTTGCGCCCGTGCCAGACCTCCCAGTAGTGCGAGTCACCCTGGACCTCGCCATTGGGGTCTTCGAAGGGCACGTCCGACGACGGCGAACTGGGCCAGTAAGCGTGGTCGGGATCTTCCTGGGCTACCCAGGCGGGCAGGGTGTGGTGAAAGTAGCGATCGTAGGCAGCCCTAAGCTCCTGCAGTTCCGGTTTGTCCCAGCCCCAGCTCACCCAGCCCTGCTCCATCTCGTTGTTGCCGCACCAAAGGGCCAGGCTGGCGCGATGGCGGAGACGGCGCATATTCTGGACCGATTCGACGTGCAGATTGTCGACGAAGGCCGGCAGGTCCAGCGGATAGATGCTGCAGGCAAAGATGAACTCCTGCCAGACCAGTATGCCGTAGCGATCGCACAGATCGTAGAAGCGCTCCTCCTCGTAGAACCCGCCACCCCAGACACGCAGCATGTTCTGATGGCTCTTCGCAGCCGAGCGGATCAGACCCTCGAGGTGGGCGTCGCTGATGCGTGTCGGGAAAGAGTCGGCCGGGATCCAATTGGAACCCTTGGCAAAGATGGGCACGCCGTTGACGATGAACTCGAAGGAGCGGCCCCATCGGTCGGGTTTCTGGCGCAGCTCGATCGTGCGCAACCCCAGCTGGTTGCCGCGCCGGTCCAGCGGGCCGGCTGCTGCTCGCCCGGCCTCTCCGGCGGCGGCCAGCACCACCTCGACGCCGTAAAGAGGCTGATCGCCGTAGCCATTCGGCCACCAGAGCTCTGCCTCCGGGACTTCCATGCTTAGCCGGACGTCCTGGGAGCCCTCGGGGACCTCGGCGGTCTGCTCTTGCACGCCACCGTCGGGCGCGGTCACGCGCAGGGTGGCCTTCAGAGGCGCGGCGGACCAGCGTTCGACAGTCACGTCAGCCGAGATCGTGACACTCCCCGCGGCGTGGCTCTGACGCAGATGCACGTCGTCAAGACGGGCGACGGCGCACCCCTCGAGACGGATGTCCTTCCAGATGCCGATGGGCGGCAGCATGGGGCCCCAGTCCCAGCCAAACTGGCAAGGCGCCTTGCGCAAGTGCGGGCCGCCGGGGATGGCCGCCGTCACGCCTGGGAGCGGCCGGACGGTCTGCATCTCCATGCAGAAGCGGACAGGCGAAGCGAAAGAGATCAACAGTTCGTTGTCGCCGCTGCGCAGCAACGACTTCACCTCCCAGTAGTACTGGCGGAACATGTTGTCCGTGCTCGCCAATTGCCGGCCGTTGAGCGTCAGCGTGGCGAGCGTGTCGAGGCCATCGCAGACGAGGAACACCTTTTCTTCGTCCAACAGACTAGCCTCGACTGTGAACGTACGCCGGTATTCCCAGTCGCTTTCTGCCACCCAGGCGACGCTCTTTTCATTGTCCTCGACAAACGGATCCTCGATCCGGCCCAGGGCCAGCAGATCAGTGTGCACGCCGCCCGGCACCTGTGCCTGGGACCAATCTGGCAATCGCAGAGGCAGTTCTGACGCCCCCGCCTGCCCGCGTTGCACCGCCCCGACCTGGCGAAACTGCCAGGTGCCGCCAAGAGATTCGATACGCATGGGATCATGCCTTTCTTTGAAGCTCGGGGGATCATCATACAATGGCGGGCGCAGAAATACCACATTGCCAGGGCGTGCTATTGCCGGCCGGCATCTCCGGCGGGGCGGCCGTAAAGCTGGATCTGCAGGCCATAAAACTGCCGCTGCTCCAGAAGATCCAGTTCTTGACCGAGTGCGGCGGGGATCAAGCGCTGTGGATCGGTGTACCAATCGTGACTGTAGATCAGCCAGACCCGGCGCTGGCCCTGAATCAGATCATGCAAGCGCGGCAGGTCGGCGGGCGTCATCTTCGGTTCGAGAACGCCACGAACGAAGAGGTCGACCGGGGCGCCGTGCTCCGGAAGCGGCCGGACGCTGTGGCGGTAGTAGAAGTCGAACGGGATCTGCACCCAGGTGGCGTTGAAGAGAAGCAGGTCGCCGCTCTGCGCCTGCCTGTCGACATAGGTTGCCGCTTCCTGCCACTGCTCCTTCGGGTAAAAGGCGTAATATTGGTGCAGCGATACGCCGTTAGCCGCCACCAGCAGGACCAGCCCGGCCAGCAAGCCAGAGCGGTAGCGCATGCGTGCGAGGCCGGCAGCCAGCAAGAGGTAGAGCGGCAGGGAGGCCCAGATCAACGTGCGATCGTAATAGATCGGCCGTTTCAGGCTAACCAGCCATTCGCCCGCCAACGGGGTAGCAATGAGCGTCAGCAGCAACGCGACGATCAGCGGGCGCTTGCGCAAAGCGACCACGCCCAAGCCGACCAGCAGCCCGAAACCGGCCCAGACCAGGCCCGCCCAGGCCGTTCTGCCGGGCAGCAGATCGCTCAGAAACGTGCCGAAGGTCGCCAGCGCGGTCCCGATGGTCGGCCGAGGGATCCAAAATTCGGCGTAGACACCGCGCGCCTGAACGACGAAACCTGGCAGCCAGGGACTCCAGAGCAAAAACACGCCGCCCTGGGCAAGCAGCCAGTTGCGGAGCGAAGGCGGCCGCAGGACGGCGGCCTGCAGCCGGGAGGCCGGTCGCGCTTCGATCGGTTGGCAAACTTCCACGCGCCGGGGAGCGGAGTCGCCGCTGCCTGACTTCTGATCCCGCCCGGCGCCGCATCGGCGCTGTCGAATGATCAAGCCGCACACGAACAGGTTACAGGCCAACGGGAACAGCACTGCCGTATTATGACTGAGCACAGTGGCGGCGCTAAACAGTATGTAAGCCAGCCAGGCCAGGTCGGTGCGGATTTCACCCGGCGAGAGCCAACGCCACCGCGTGGGCGCAGCCACCAGGCTGCCCCGCTGCCGCCGTCGCCAGGCATGATAGACGGCGATGAGTTGCGACCCAATGGGCCGATCCGCCGCGCGGGGATCGGTAAGCAAGTAGACCAGTGCCAGCATCGCCAGCGACGCACTGAGCGCCAGCAACGTGTACATACGCGTTTCCTGGGCGAAGCGCACGTGGAAGGGGGAGAGGGCCAGGATGAGGGCCGCCAGAAGGCCGGCCGACGGTCCCAGGAGACGCCGGCCCAGCAAGTAAAGGACGGGGATCGTCAGTGTGCCGAGCAACGCGGAGAGCAGGCGCACCAAGCCGGCCGTGTCGCCCAGGTACAACCAGAAGTGGAGCAGAGTGTAGTACAGGGGCGGGTGCTGGTCGATGCGGACGAGCCAGGCCGACATCTGCCCGAGCGGCTGCCGGGCCAGCCAGACGCTAAAGGCCTCGTCGAGCCACATGCCCTTCTCGCCGATCTGAAAGATACGCAGCCCCGCGCCCAACAGAGTGATGCTCAACAAAATGTGCGGGGCAAAGCCGACGCCCCCGGTCGCGATCCGTCGCGGATCTGCCAAACGAGGAGAAGGGAATGGCCTACACAGTTGAGAGATCCCACGCTTCATAGATTTTCGGAACATCGCTGATCAAGCGCCGGGTGTAAGCCTCCTTCGGCCGCAGAATCACCTCATCCGCCGATCCGCTTTCGACGAACTTCCCATGCTCCATGATATAGACGCTGTCGGACACATAGTACGCCAGGCCGATGTCATGGGTGATGAAGATCAGGGTCATGCCGGTTTCATCGCGCAGTTTCATCAGATACTCGAGGATGGTGGCGCGTGAACAGGCATCGATCATCGAGGTGGGCTCGTCGGCCAGCAGGACCTTGGGCTTGAGCAGGAAGATGCGGGCGATCATCAAGCGCTGCATCTGCCCTCCTGAAAGCTCAAAGGGATACTTGTTGGTCAATTCCTCGAACTTCAGGTTGACAAAGCTGCACGCTTCTGCCATCAACTCCACTTTCTTTGCGCGCGGCAGATGGCCGCCTCCGCGCATGCGTATGCAGTCCAAGAGCACGGCATCGATCTTGCGAAAGATGTTGTACGAGGAGAACGGGTCCTGGAAAATCGCCTGGATATTCTTCCAGTATTCTTGCTTCTTCCTTTGAGAGCTTATGTCGCGCGTTTTCCCCTTGAAGTGGATCTCGCCCTCAGTCGGATTGATCAAACCCAGAAGCATCTTCGCCAGCGTGGTCTTTCCGCTGCCTGACTCGCCCACAATCGAGATGACTTCGCCCTCGCCGAAAACGAAATCGACGTGATCAACGGCGACAGTCCTACGGCGGCCAAGCCCGAATACCTTGGTGAGTCCAGAGCCGCTCAGGCACGGGCTTCTTTCAGCGGTCATTCTTGTAGGCCTCCCTCAGCACTGCTTCCGATAGAATGCAGCGGTATGCGCGACCGCGACCGGCGTCGTAGAGAGGGACAGGGGCCACCTTGCATTCCGCCCGAACATATCTACAGCGCTCGGCAAACCGGCAGCCAGAGGGCGGGTTCTTCAGGTTGGGCGGCACCCCAGGAAGGGCGGTTAACTTGACGTCCCGCAGACCTCCTTCAGGCACGATGATAGACCCCATCAACCCTTTGGCGTACGGATGAAGCGGGTCAAAGACGGTCTGTTTGGCGGTGCCCTTCTCTACGATCTGCCCGGCATACATGACCATAATGTCGTCGGTGACGTTGTAAAGGAGGGGCAGCTCGTGCGTTATGAAGATCAAGGATTTGACGAAGCCTTTTTCCATCAGGTTCTTTAGCATCTTGATGACCATCTTCTGTGAAGTGACATCAAGCGCCGAGGAAGGCTCGTCGGCAATCAACACCTTCGGAGAAAGGATCACCGATACGGCAATGACGGTGCGCTGTTTCATACCACCCGAAAGCTCAACGGGGTATTTTTGCAATACCTCGGCTGGAAGCCCCAGGACTTCAAAGCTCGCTCTGGCAAGGTCATGGATGAATTTCTTGTTCTCTGTTGGATCGTGCGCCCGCACGACGTCTTCGATGAAGTTGATGATCTTCCGAGTGGGGTTGAGCGCGTTCATTGCGGACTGGGGAATATAGGCAATCTCGGTCCCCAAGATCGACTTACGAACGTCATCAGGCTTCATGCCCGAGATGTTCCGCCCGTCGATGATGATCTCGCCGCTCGTATAGTGCAGGGGAGCGAAGTAGTAACCCATCAGGCTGAGCGCCAGCGTTGACTTTCCGCAGCCGGATTCTCCGGCGATTCCCAGCGATTTCCCTTCCTCGACGGTCAGCGAAACGTGGTCGACTGCGTACACATTTTCCTGAAACCGGGTGACGTATTTTGTCGTCAGGTCCTTGACCTCTAGAATCACTTTTGACATCTATGCCGCCTAGTCTCTCAAGGCCGGGTTGAAGACCTGGTCGAGGCCCGTGTTCATCAGGTTCATCGAGAAGGTGATCAGGGCGATGGTCACAAGCACGGGCAAGTACGCCCACCATTTCCCCAGTTGCGGCGCCTGGTAGAGCAAGGCCCACTGCATCATCAACCCCAAGGTTGGCACCTCGGTCGTCCTGGGTCCCAACCCAATGATCGACAGGCTGGCCTCCGCCAGGATCGCCTGCGAAATCTGCAGGATCAGCGCCATGATGACGTACGAGGCGATGTAGGGCAGAATATCGTTGAGGATGATGTAGACGATCGAGTGCCCGGATATCTTCGACAGATTGACGTGATCGCGGTTGCGCAGTGACATGACCTGAGACCGCACAGCCCTGGTCGTCCAAAACCAGGAAGTGAACCCGATGACCACGGCGATGGTGACGGCCCCGCGTTGGTCCTGCCCGATGCTGAACGAGATCAGGATCAACAATACGATGCTGGGGATCACGGTGAAGAGGTTGGTGAAAAACATGATGACGTCGTCGGCCCAACCGCCGATGTACCCTGCCAGCAGCCCCAGGGCCAGGCCGATCAAGGTCGAGATGATCCCGGCGACGATACCAATCTCGAGCGACACGGCCGTGGCCCTCACCAGTTCCGTGAGCACGTCCCGGCCGAAGTTATCGGTCCCCAACGGCAGCAGCCGCACGTTAGCAACCTGGCTGATGTTTGCGAACTCGGCCTGGTTGATGGTGGTGCCCGCGCGGACGCCCATGTCAGGCCGGGCGGTGGGGCCTGTACCGCTGCCCAAAACGCCGCCCCCGGCGGCGGCCGGGCCGGGACCCATCACGCCGCCCGAAACGGCGGCTGAACCGGCGCTCTTACCTGCGCCCGTGCTGGTGTTGGCGCCCGCAGCAGATCCTGCGGACGTGACGTCCAGCGCCGCAGTGGACAACAGACCCTGGACCGAGCTATCGAGCCTCATATAGTAATTGCGCTTGGCGTTGGTCATCCCGGGCAGATTTTTGCTCGGGTCATAGTTTTTCTCCCACAGGTCCAGGAGCGTTGCGGTGTTCGCAATGTCGATCTGCTCATCGGGAACCCCGGCCAGCACAAGCCAATCGGCCATGGCAACCCGGTCGTCGTTGCTCAACCGGCTCGCGATGCGCTTCGCCGTGGCATCGTCCAGCAGGAGCGTATAGTGCGTGGCGCCGATGCTGTCGTATACATTGACGTAGACCCCTGGCGGGAAGAAGGTCCCCTGGCCAATGATCGTCAACGGGGCATACCTGATGAACACGGGATAAACAAGCACGATCAGCAGGAGCGCGACCAAGATGCAAAAACCGACGATGAATTTGCCCGAGTGAAAGACCTCTTCGATCATGTGTTTCATGGCGGCCTCTATCCTCAGTCAGCCTGGGCTGCCTTGATGCGCGGGTCGATGACGCCGTACAGCATCTCGATGGCGAAGGTCGCGAGCAGGACCATCACCGTGATGATCAATGAAGCTGCCGAAATCAAGGGGTAATCCTTTCCCTGGACGGCATTCAAGATCGTCGTGCCTAGCCCCGGATAGCTGAAGATGATCTCCGCGAACAGCGCGCCGCTGACCATCGTGCCGATCGACAGCGCCAGGCCGGTGATTTGGGGCAGCATGGCGTTTCTGAACACGTAACCGACGATGGTACGGTCCTTGATTCCCAAGAAGCGGGCATATTTCACGTAGTCCGCATTCAGCTCGTAAATCGCCATGGAGCGCATGCCAATCGCCTGGCCTCCAATGGCGATCAGTACGATCGACCAGAACGGGAGCTGGTAATGAGTGATCACCGACCAGACGAATCCGGGGGTAAAGCTTGGAAGCAGGTCGTACCCATACCCGCCAGCGATCGGGAACCATTTCAGCTTGACTGCAAAGATGACCATCAAAATGACCGCCATGCCAAATGCGGGGAAATTGCTCACGAAAATGGCGACGGGCAAGAGGACTTTGTCAAAGCCTTTCCTGAGGTAGGCGGCCAACGCGCCGAGCGTGTTGCCGATCAGCCAGCCGACGATGATCGCCGGGAACTGCAGGGCTACCGTCCACCAGATCGAATCGCCGAGTACGGCCCCTACCGTCCTGGGATACTGGCTGAAAGAAAAACCAAAATTGCCCTGGAATGCGTTCCGCATGTAAAGGGCGAATTGCTCGAGGAGGGGCCTGTTGGTCCCGAACAGTTCGGTGTAGCGCTCGTACATCTGCTTCATGGACGTGGAATCGGACATGCCCTGGGCGAGCCTGCCGATAATACCGGCCACAGGATCACCCGGCATCAGGCGGGGCAGGGTGAAGTTCAGTATGAAGGCGAAGATAAAGGTGACCAGCAGCCAGATCAGCTTGTTGAGAAAATACTTCCCGTAGCCCTTCAACGCGCCACCTCCGCACGAGCTTCAGTTCACCTAGAAACCGGGCTTTTTGGAAAGAACCCGGTTTCTGGGTGGTCCGTATAGAAACCGGGTCTTTGCCCCCCGGCTCCGCCCGGCGGGCCGGGGGAAAGACCCGGTTTCTCGACTTTACTTCGCGACGAGCGTCAGGTTGTAGAGGCCCGCGATCGACCAGCCGTCGGTCAGGTCAAGCGGCGGGACGGGCGGGTTGGTGCCATCGCCCTGGTGCGGGAAGCTCGTCCAGACGCTCTCGTTCACCGTGTGGAACGATTGCGGCCGGTACATCAGGGTGAAGGACGGGATGTCGGTCAGGTAGATCTTGTTCAGTTCCGTGTAGTCCGCCTTGATCTTGGCGGGATCGGTCAGGGTCGGGATCTCCTGGATCAACTTGTCGGCTTCCGGATTCTTGTAGCCGTTGAAGTTGCCGTTCCAGTTGTTCTTGGTCTCGGCGAATTCGGAGCTCATGAACTTGCGGACTCGGCCCCACGGCTCGGTCGGGCCAGCACCGTCATTGTACATCATGAAGATGTCGTAGCCCGTCTCGGGCAGGGGCCAGTTGGTGACGACGGTCTGGTAAACGCCCCAGTCGGGATAGTTGGTGGTGATGTCAATGCCGATCTTCTTGCCCGCGGCAGCCACCACCTCGATCGCCGCCTGCCAGTCGGTCCAGCCCTGCGGGCAGGTGGCCACGTAGTGCAGCGTCTTGCCGTTGTACTCGCGCCAGCCGTCGCCGTTCGTATCGGTGATGCCGGCATCGTCGAGCAGCTTGTTGGCACCCGCGACGTCGTTGCCGACCCACTGCAGGTCCTTGAGGACCCCATGGTCGAAGAGGGCCTGCTCGCCGGGCGTTGGGTTCATGAGCGAGCGCGGCACCTGCGCGAAGGTCGCCGACTGGTTGGTCATTGCGTTGGCGATGATGGTGTCATAGTCGACCGCGATGGCGATAGCCTTGCGGATGGTGACGTTGTCCAGGCCGTAGGACTGGAAATCGAACCAGGCTGTCGGCAGGCTGGCGCCAATGCTGTACGGAGCATCCGGCAGGTAGGTGGAGATGGGCAGCTTATCCTTCAGCCACAGGTCCTGGACGTTTGAATTGAACTGCTGGCTGACGTCCACCTCGCCGGCCTGCAGCGCGGCGGTGCCGGCTGCGTTATCCTTGAAGATCACGTGGGTGAGGTACTTCGGGGCAGGCAGCTTGCCGAACATGCTCGGGTCCTTACCCCAGTAGTTGTCGTCACGCACGAGTACGACCTTCGTCGGGTCCGCGAAGTACTTCATGTAGGGACCGGAGGCCACGACGTCGTCGGCCGCATCGGCCATGAACGCGGTGGCGTCGCCGCCAGTGCGCGCTTCCAGCTTCTGGGTCCAGGCCTTCTGGTTCACGTAGTTGGTGCTCAGGTAAGCCTGCACGAGCAGCGGGTTGAGCGCCTTACCGTCTGTGCCCAGCTTGGCCTTCACCACGACCGTCTGGGGATCCTGGGCGACGATGTCCTCGATGTAGTCCTTGTTGGAGGCGCCGGCAACGGTGCTATACTTGATGTTGGAGGCCCAGGTGTAGGCGACATCATCCGCCGTCACGGGCGTGCCGTCGCTCCAGTGGGCGGCCGTCTTGATCTTGAAGGTGATCTGCGTCATGCCGTCGTCCCAGGCGTAGGGACCGTCGGCCAGAAGCGGATACTGCTTGCCGTCCATCATGTCGTACAGGTACGGGGTCTCGAACACAGTGACGCGCGCGTTGTCCTGCTGCGCGATGACCATGGCGTTGTTGCAGTTGGAGGAGTACGGGTTCCAGCATTTGACAGAATCCCACTGCTGGCCGTTGAAGTACAGGGTCTCATTGCGGGGAAGAGACGGGCCGGTGGACGCGGCCGGCGCTTCCGTGGCAGCCGGCGCCTCGGTGGGCGCGGGGGCTTCCGTGGCAGCAGGTGCGGCGGGCGCTTCCGTCGCCACGGGGGCGGCGGGCGCTTCCGTCGCTACGGGGGCCGCGGGCGCCTCGGTTGGGGCAGGCGCAGGGGCGGGCTGCGCAGCAGGTGCTCCACATGCCCCGAGCAGGACGCTGAAGATAATCAGCAGGGCAGTGAAGGCGAAGAACTTCTTGTTCATCTTGGGTTTCTCCTCTCAGTCATCGAGATTGATTGGTTGGCATCGGCGTACCTGTCGATCGAATCGCGCACTTTACGTATGGAATCTCCCCACCTCCTTAAGCATTGGGCCGAGCCAGCGGCGCAGAATGCGAGCCACGCGCCTCTACCTTGGCTTGGATGGACCTCTGGCGGTTCAGCCGTGGCGTTACAGGCGATCACCGGTCAGGGCGGCATCCGCGCGCGGTGGACCAACCGAGGCACGCTCGACGAGAGCCACGCTGACCAGCAGTTTCGTGGGCGCCCGGTCCAGGATATTGAGCCGGCCGAGCAGCAACTCAACCGCCGAACGACCCAGGCCTCTCCGGTCCACGCGCATCGTCGTGAGGGGCGGCAGCGTGTGCTGTGCCAGCGCGATATCGTCGAACCCTACCACGGAGATGTCCTCGGGCACACGACGGCCCAACAGCCGGAGCCGCTTCAGCACACCCACTGCCAGCGAATCATTGGAGCACAAAATGGCGGTGGTCTCTGGGCGTGCGCGCAGCAGATCCTCTACCGCCGCCTCACCATTGTCAGGCTCCATATCTGACTGCGGCGCCACGAACGGCTTGAGGTGACGTTCACGCAGCGCCTGCTCGTAGCCGGCGCGGCGCTCGATGATGCTCGGGTGAGGCGGGCCGCCGACCAGCGAGATGTGCCGATGACCGCGACCGATCAGGTACTCGGTGGCCAGCGACATTCCGGCCTGATTGTCGATCATGATCGCGTCCCACGGGCAGCGCGGATACCAATTGTCCACCAGGACCAGAGGGACATGCACGGACGCAGCGACCGTCTCCACAATCTCCGGGCCCAAGGCTCCGAGGAGTATGATGCCGCCGATACGCTCGTCGGCCAGGAGGACCGGCAGCGAAGCGAGCGTGCCACCGCTCAAATCCAGTGTGCTGAGAGACATGGTGATACCATGGTCGCGGCACATCTGCTCGACGCCATGGTAAACGTCGCCATAGAAGGCATTGAACAACAGTGCCTGAGGGAAAGGACGGACGAGCAAGCCGATGTGGGTGACGACTGGAAGAGAAGAGCGCTTAGGGGGAGCGTACCTCAGCTCGTGCATAACTGCCAGCACCCGCTGGCGCGTCGCCTCGCTGACGCCCGCTTTGTTGTTTAGCACGCGAGAGACGGTACCAATAGACACTCCCGCGTGTTGAGCGACTTTGCGAGTGCTGGCCGTATTGCCCATTGTCTGCGCTGACCGATCCACTTTCATCTCGGCACCAGGCTCGCCGGCCCGCCGCCGAGATCGCTGTTTACTAAACATGTTACATTGTGTTCCAGGCTACATATAGCAGACTTCGGGGCGGTTGTCAAGCAGAAGTGCGGCAATTTTAAGGTTCCAGGGAAATTCATGTTTCTAGACAAGGGGGTCGAAATGGGGTATAACCCTGGGTGCCGAGTCACGGAGCCGGTGAGGTGGCATGTCTTCCCGACGGGATATCCTGCTGATTGGTGGGATCTATTTTCTGGCAATCGTCGGGTTGCTCGGCGCAGCCTGGTTGGTCTCACGCGCCATCCCACGCGCGGCCGTCGTAACCACCCTTGCCACACCGCCGGCTGACGTTCCCACCCTGCGGCCGCTGTGGCCTCCCCGGCTTGCCGTACCGGCAGGTGGGCGGGCCGCGCCGGCCGTCTCGTCGGGACCTTCGCCCACAGCGCAAGTGCCTGGACTATCGGCAGCTAACGCGGGAACCTCGCCTTCGGCGGCTCCGACCCCCTCGCCCGTGCCCAGCCCGAGCCACACGCCGGGCGGTGCGCTGACCCAGGCCTCAGCCGCGAACGAACCCGCCCAGACCAGCCTGCCGAGCGCTGCGCCCACGCTGGCGGCGACCGTCATCGGCACTCCCACGCCGACTGCGCCCCCGGTCTCGCCGACAGTCGCGGTCGCCGCATCCACCGGGACCGCGACGCCCGAAAATGGGTCGACTCCGGACAGTAGCCGCCTGAGCGGGCGAGTGCTGCTGGACGGCGAACCGGCTCCGGCAGGGGTGATCCTCCGTCTGCAGACGCAGGATTACAGCACCGTCGCTGAAACATCGCTCACGGCAGGTGGCGAGTACGCCTTCAGCGGCGTGCCCGCTTCCGGCGATGGCTATAACCTCGCGTTCGCCCAGGAATGGAATGGGGCGGCCTATCGAGCGCGACGACCTTGCCACCTGGGCTTGGCTCGGGCTCATCCGCGTCCAGGGCGGTTCGAACCTCCGCCTGCCCGACCTGGAGATATCGCTGTTGGGCATGAAGCCCCTCACCCCGGCCTTCGCCAGCCAAATCTCCGCCCAGGCCATTGCCGACGCCGACCCGATTGACTTCACGTGGTCGCCTTACCCGCAGGCTAGCAACTACTGGTTTGACCTGACCAGCGGGCTGGATGACCGGACGGTCTGGCAGTCAGCGCTGCTTCAGACCACCTCCGGCACCTGGAACGGCCAAACCTCGGCCGGAGTGGCGGCAGCACCCGGAGAGTACTGGTGGAGCGTGGGTGCTCGCAGGGACGTCTCATCATACACTCTGATCATGTACACCTATCTGACCAAGGTTGTGATCAGCGCCAACTGAGGGACCAATGTTCAAACACTTCTGGAAGAACCTCGCCACCTGCTGGATGCGGTGCCGCGGCGGGCGCCGGTGCGCGCGAATGGGTGAGCTCATCGCGCTGGTAGTCTTGCTCGCCCTCTCGCCGGGCCGCCAGGCAAGTGCGCTCGACGCTCCTCCCCGCCGGCAGGCCTCGCTCACGAGTCAGACGGCCGACGCTTCGCTGAAGAACGCCGGCTTTGAATCGCAGAACCTGATCAACTGGACGGCGAGCCCGTCAGACTTGGTAACCGTAGTTGACGCGCACCTTGCGGGCAATAACATCACCGTTTACGAACCGGTCGAGGGCGGATGGTATGCCCTGCTCGAACCCGAGGAGGAGGACGTCTACACCACGCTCTCGCAGAACTTCAACGCTCAGACCGGCGACGTCCTCTCCTGCCGGACCTTTTTCGATGGCGAAGACTCCGAGGCCTACAACGACACCGCGGACGTGCGCATCCTGTCAGGAACGGATCTCGTCGCCACGGTATATCACGAGGACATGCATTCCGCGGCCGACGACGGCAGCCTGCCCTGGGAACAATGGAGCTACACGCTGACGGGGGCAGGGAGCTATACACTGGAAGCACGCATCGCCAACGTGGGGGACGCGGCGATGCCCAGCTATCTCGGGCTGGACGGCTGCAGCATCACCCAAGGCGCGCAAGGCCGCGCCGCATTCAATGCCTACTCGGCGGCTGGCCGCGTGCTCCTGACCTGGCAAATGCCCGGCGAGACGGACACCGTGGGCTATAACCTGTACCGCACGCTCGCGGCGGACGGGGAATACGACCAACTGAACCCGACGCCAATCGCCTCCAGCAGTTACAGTTATGAGGATTATCCCGGAGCGGGCATCTTTTTCTACAGACTGGAAACCATCGCCAATGCGGGCAACTCGGAGCAAGGACCGGTTCAGGTTCAGTCGACCTCACCGTTCCGCCGCCCCCCGCACCAGCCGGTGCCGCCGCCCTGATTAGGAAACGACTATCAAGCCAACCGATCGACCGTCAGAAAGCGGATCACGCTGGCCCTATTCTACGCGGACCGAGAAGTTGCGTCCCTCCCAACGGTCGACTTCCGGCCAGCGAAAGGTGAAGGTAACAACGCTGCCGGACGGCAAGCCCCGGGTCGGTAGGTCGACGAGGTGAACACCCAATCCCGTAGGAGACGACTGGGCGTCTTTCCACGTCTGCCAGTCGTCCGCAGTCCAACGCACCATGGCTGGCGCCAGGGCCTCGATGCGCAGATCCTTGCCCGGCGGCATCGAGCGCATCTTCTGATTGAAGCGCCAGGCCGCGTACATGGTATCAGTCTTCGCGATCAAGTAACGCTCAATCGTCGCCTGGGGTGTGTCGAAGATGCGGCCCTCGCGCAATGACCGCCGCAGCTTAACGTACTCTGCGTGCGCCCAGACCAGGGGCATGGCCGAGCCTGACGGACGGCCGAGGAAGAGCTCGCGCTCCGGGATGTCGGCCGAATCCCAGATCTGTTCGGGGATCATGCCGTTATTGCTGAAGTCCTCCATCGCCCTCATCAGGCGCTCGGCCTGATCTGGCCGGCCCGCGGCCAACTCGTAGTGGGCTCGCTCTCCGACCAACAGCGGCCAGGCTCGGCCGATGCCCGTGCCGTCAAACGGGGCGCCGTCGGCCTTCTCGCCGTAGCCATCGTCGTTGTAGCGGTGCCAGGCCGGTCCGAAGGGCGTCTCGACTTTGAGTCAGCGCGTCGATCGCCTTGACCGTGTTGACGATGCGCGGGTCGAGAGCGTCGCGCAGGCCGAAGCGCACCAGGGCGAGGGCGTCGGTGCTGACTATCTGGCGGGCCGGCTCGTGGCTGAACCCCGGTGGGCGATTCTTGATCGGGATATATCCGCCCTTGAGCGGCTCCCCGCTGCTCACGTCTGGCGGCGCGATACGGATGTAATAACCCTCGATGCCCAGTCTGCGAGCCAACGCGGTGTGCTTCACGTACGTCCAGCGCTCGATGTTCGCATTCCACACATCCGCCACGTCCCGCAGGTACTGGCTGAGCGCCGGTTCCTCGACGTCGGCCAACTCGGCGGCCGCCAAGAGCCCGGCGATCTCCACGGCCAGCGTGAAGGGCGAGTACCCGGCGTTCTCTTCCCAACGGTCCTCTTGCGTCACCGGTCCGTTGCGCACGACGAAGCTGGCTGCCTGCCGGACCATCGGCCAGAATTCTTTCAACTGATCGGCATTCAGGATCGCCTCGCGCCAGGCCATAGAGGTTAGCAAGATCGGGAAAGCCGTCTCGTCCATCTGGACCCCCCTCCAGAAAGGGGTGCCGTCCAGCCACATGTTCTGCGTCCAATGTCCGTCGGCTTCCTGGGTGATCTGCAGGTAACGCAACACGCGCGCCGTGTCCTGGGTGGCCTGGGCCGCCATCAGCCCGCCGACGGCCTCTACCAGGTCGCGCGTCCAAACCAGGTGATAGCCGCCCAGGTCCTGGTCGCCCTTGGAGTCACCCCAGGGGATCGAGAGGCTGGCGATGATTCCGCCGGGAAACTCCTTGGCCTCGTGAATTCGCAGTACTGCCACGCTGGCGCGGTACTCGGTACCGTCGTTCTCGCTCAGCTCGAGCTTGGCCAGGGGCGCCTGCCAGTGCTGCCACTCCTCGACGTAGCCGGCCCGAGCCACGTCGAAACCGTCGAGTAAGCCGCCACGAGCGTGGTGCCCGGCGTCCAGGGGCAGCGCGCCGAAGGCCACGGCCAGGGTGAACTCGCCCCCGCAGGCCGCCAGATCTATCTCCCCCGTGAGCGCGACGTTGCCGTTCTCGGCCCGGTCGTAGGCCCAGGTCATCTGCCGGTTCTTCTGGATGTCCTGCCAGCCATCCGAAGCGCCGACGAAACCGGCCGAGCGCTTCAGCCAGGGGGCCGAGCAGGCCAGCGCCAGGCTCGTACTGTCTCGCTGGGCGAAGAGCATCGGGACGCCTTTGGTGTCGCCTATCCAGGCGGTGTTGGCCGAGCCCTGATTGCCCAGGTGTGGCGAGAGCAAGACGTACAGGTGGTAGTCTTCCAGCTTGCCGGTCAGCGCCACAAAACGCGTCCGTTGCACGACGACTTTGCGCAGCGAACTGCTGAGGATCTCCTTCTCGATGCGGTAGCGGCCGTCGAGGTCGGTGTTCGTCAAGCAGTAGGCCGGAACGCCCGGTGCCAGGAAGCTCACCTCGTGTTTGGCGTTCCGTTTCTCTTCAGAGACCCAACCCTTGCCGTCGGCCACGATCATTCCCATATCACGCGTGCAAGCCCAGTCCAGGCGGCCATAGTAGATCTCATCCACGATGCCGTGGCTGAGCGTGAACCATATGCGGCTAGAATTGTCCAACGAGACGCCAACGCCACTCTTGGCGCTGCTGGTCCAGCGGGCCGGAATACCGGGCCAGCCTGGGGCGTAGTTGATCGAAGCGTTCACCTGCGGATGACCTCCGGTTCTGGAGACTCGTGAGCGTGTTGCGCCTACCCCGCCGTCGCTTCCTCTTGGTCCACCGGCACGGTCGGCACCACCCAACTACGACCGTCCCGGGCGATCAGGGCTTCGGCATCCTCGGGCCCCCACGTACCGGCCGGGTAATTGGGGAAGTCGACCGGCTTCACGGATTGCCAGGCATCGAGGACCGGGCTGATCACGTTCCAGGCCGCTTCCACCTGATCGGCGCGCATAAAGAGGGTTGCGTCGCCCCGCATCACGTCGAGCAGCAAGGTCTCGTACGCCTCGGGCGGGTCCGCCTTGAAGGTCCGGCAGTAGGTCATTTCCATGTCGACCGGGCTCAGGCGCATGCTGGGGCCGGGCTGTTTGGCTTCAAAGCGCAGCAGGATGCCCTCCTCCGGCTGGATCCGCAGCACCAGGCGGTTCGCCTGCCAACTCACGGTTGTGGCCGACGGGAACGATTTATGCGGCACCGGCAGGAACTGGATCGACACCTCCGAGACACGGACGGGCAGGCGCTTGCCGGTGCGGAGGTAGAAAGGCACGTCCTGCCAACGCCAGTTGTCGACGAAGAGCTTGAGCGCGGCGAAGGTCTCGGCCGACGAATCGGGCGCCACTCCGGGCTCCTCCCGGTAGCCGACAACGTGCTCGCCGCGCATCCAGCCTGCGCCGTACTGGCCGCGCACCGCGTAGGAGTAGAGGTCGTCGGGGGGGATCGGCCGGATGGCGTGCAGCACGTCGGCCTTCTTGCTGCGAATCTCGTCGGCCTGGAAGGAGACCATGGGTTCCATCGCGACCATGCACATGAGCTGCAGCAAGTGATTCTGCACCATGTCCCGCAAGGCACCGGCCTTCTCGTAATAGCCGCCACGGTGCTCCACGCCCACCCTCTCGGCGACCGTGATCTGCACGTGGTCGATATAGCGCCGGTTCCAGATCGGCTCGAAGACCGCGTTCGCGAAGCGGAAGGCCAGGATGTTCTGCACCGTCTCCTTGCCCAGGTAGTGATCGATGCGATAGATCTGCAACTCCTCGTAGACCCGGGTCAGGCTCTCGGTCAACGCGTGGGCGGAGGCCCGGTCGTGGCCGAACGGCTTCTCGATGACGATGCGCGCGCGTGAACGCGATCCTCGGCCAGGCCGGCGTTTCCCAGCCCGCGGACGATCGTCGGAAACACAACCGGCGGCACGGCGAGGTAGAAGACGTGCTCGGCCTTGGCCTGCCACTCTTTCTCGCGCGCCAGCAACTGCTGCTTCAGCAGGCTATAGCCAGGCTGCTCGGCGAAGTCGGCACAAATGAACGTGATCCGCTCGGCAATGCGGTCCCAGCCGGCGTCGTCAGGCGCCCCACGGCGCGAAAACCTCGACACCCCATCACGAAGGCGGGCCCGGAACTCGTCCTCGGTCATCGACTTGCCGTCGACACCGATGACGGCGAACTTCTCCGGCAGCCAGCCGTCCACGCCCAGGTTGTAGAGCGCAGGGGCCAGCTTGCGCCAGGTGAGATCACCTGCGGCGCCGAAAATGACCAGAACGGTCGGCGCAGGATGCATGTGGTCGTCCATTCAGTCCTCGCTCCAGCGCGTATGGAACACGCCCTTCTCGTCAATCCGCTCGTAGGTGTGTGCCCCGAAATAGTCGCGCTGGGCCTGGATCAGGTTGGCCGGCAGCCAGGCGCTGCGGTAGCCGTCGAAATAAGCCAGTGCGGCTGAGAACCCAGGGATCGGGATCCCCAGTGCCACGGTTGAACCGATGATAGCGCGCAAGTCAGGTTGGCGCGCCATCACTTCCCAGCCGAGCTGCTTGTTCAGCAGGAGATTCGGCAGGTCCGGCTGCGCCTCGTAGGCCGCCCGGATCGGTTCCAGCATGGCCGAGCGGATGATGCACCCGCCGCGCCAAATGCGGGCCACTTCAGCCAGCTTCAGGTCGTAGTGGTAGGCGCGTGACGCTGCGCGTAACAACGCCAGGCCCTGAGCGTAGGCGCCGACCATGCCGATGTAGAGCGCGTTGTGAAGTTGGTGCAGCACCCGGGCTCGCTCGCCACGGTAGGCGCGCTCCGGACCTCGCAGCAGGGCTGCCGCCTGCTCGCGCTCGTCCTTCATGGCCGAGAGCTCGCGCATCGCGACGCCCGCATCGACCGCCGGCACAGGCACGCCCAACTCCATCGCGCCCTGAGAGGTCCACCTGCCGGTACCCTTCTGGCCCGCCTCGTCAAGGATTACGTCCACCAGGGGCTTGCCGGTCAGCTCATCTATCGTGCCGAAGATGTTGGCCGTTATCTCGATCAGATAACTGTTGAGCTCGCCCTCGTTCCAGCGTTTGTAAACCGCCTCGATCTCCGCATCCGTCAAGCCCAGCGCGCGCGACATGATATCGTAGCTCTCGGCGATCAACTGCATGAGCGCATATTCGATGCCGTTGTGTACCATCTTGACGTAGTGGCCGGCGCCGCCCGGCCCCAGGTAGGTCACGCACAGCCCCGTCTCAACCTGCGCGACACCCTTGGCCGAGGGGCCGGGTGCGGACTCTCCGCTCTCCTCTGCGGCCGTAGGCTGGTCGTCAGGTGGGGGAACGCGTGCGGCGACCGCTTCGAACATCGGCCGGACCCGTTCATAGGCCTCGGGCGCGCCACCCGGCATCAGGCTGGCCCCGTGCCGGGCCCCGTGCTCGCCCCCCGAGATGCCGACGCCGAGAAAGTGTACGCCTTTCTCAGCCAGCGTCGCGGCACGCAGCTCAGTATCCTTGAAGTATGAGTTGCCGCCGTCGATCAGCAAGTCGCCCCGCCGCAGATGAGGCAGCAGGGCGCGTATTACGGCATCGACCGGCGGGCCGGCCGGCACGAGCATCATGATCGAGCGCGGGCTGCTCAGTCCCTCCATGAACTCCGCTACGCCTTCTGCGCCCCCGATCGGGCGCGCGCTCGCCTCCTGACGTAGCAGCTCGACCTTGCTCGGGTCAGTGTCGTAACCGAGGCCGGAAAAGCCGTGGTCCGCCAGGTTGAGCAGTAAATTGCGGCCCATGACGCCGAGGCCCACCATGCCTATCTGGTACCCTTGTTCTGCCATCTTTAGGCCCTCCGCGGTAAGGTAGCGGATTGCGCCGGCAAGGCGATTACCGCGCCAAGAGTCTCTTCCCGTTCATGCCGTAAGCCCAAAATCAGCCAGCGCCGCCTGGGTAGTGGCCAGATCGCGATGGGCGATGCCCTGAATGCCCAGGCCGCGTGCAACCTGGACGAAAAGCAACCGGTCTTCAACGTAGGTAACTTGTTCGGGCGGCACATGCGCCACGTCAAGGGCCATGCGGTAGATGTCGGCGTCTGGCTTGCGGTAATGCACGAAACACGAGGAAATGAAGAAGTCGACGAACTCCCCCAGGTCAAACTGGCGGATGCGGTAGAGCGTCAGCTCGCGCCCTTCATTGCTCACCGCCGCCACCTTCAGGCAATAACGCTGCTTCAGTTCGCGCATGAACGCGATCATCTCGGGAAAGGGCTGCGATTGGGAAAACATGAACGCACGGAAGTCCTGGACCAAAAAGGAGCGGGGCTCGTAGAACACGACCCGCTCCAGGTATTCGTCCAGGCTCAACTTGCCCACCTCGTAAGTGTCAAAAGTCAGGTGGTGGCGTTCGTTCATCTCGTCATAGTCGAGCCCGAAAGTCCGGGCCGCCTGGCGGCGCGCGGCCCGGTTCCAGCCATCAGTCAACAGCACCCCGCCGATATCCAGAAAGAGAGCGGTGACGCGGGGTGGCGTGCTCATGCGGCCCTCTGAGCCGAGCGACTGGCCTGGCGCTTCTTCTCGAGCGCGGCGAGCAGTTTGTCGAACGCGGCGCTGAACTTCTGGACGCCTTCATCTTCCAGCTCCTGGGTCACGTCGTCCAGATTGATCCCCACCTTGGCCAGGTCCGCCAGCGCCTGATGCGCGGCCAAGGCATCCGCTTCCAGGGTCGGCCGGGCAACGCCATGATCACGGAATGCCTCGAGCGTCTCCATGGGCACGGTATCGATTGTGTCCGGCCCGATCAGAGCTTCGACGTACTTCACGTCCGAATAGGCCGGGTTCTTGGTGCTCGTGCTTGCCCAGAGCAGCCTCTGGGGATGCGCGCCGTGTTCGAGCAGTGCCCGGAAGCGGCGACCGCCGAAGTCCTGGCTGTAGATCTGGTAAGCTACCTTAGCGCTGGCAATCGCAGTCTGGCCGAGCAAGCGGCGCGCGATCTCGACGGCCGAGACGGAATGCGACTCCGCCCCCGCCGCAGTCGCTCCGGCCGACACCTGGCCCTGGTTATCGACAATCGCCTGGAGCCGGGGGTCAACTTTTACGTCGATGCGGCTGAGGAAGAAGCTTGCTACCGAAGCCAGGTGCCCCACCGGCTGGCTCTGCCGGATCCGATCCTCCAGGCCTCCCATATACGCATCGACCACCTCGCGGTAGCGCTGCAAGCCGAACAGCAGCGTGATATTGATGTTGATCCCCTCACCTATCAACCGTCGGATAGCGGGCAAACCCTCCCGCGTCCCCGGTACCTTGATCATCACGTTTGGACGATCCAGCGCGCGCCATAAGCGACGCGCCTCGGCAATACTCCCGTCAGTATCGTGCGCCAGGTGAGGCGAGACCTCCATGCTGACGAAGCCGTCACGGCCGCCGGTGCGCTCGTACGTCGGGCGCAAGAGATCGGCCGCGTGCTGCAAGTCCTCGATCGCCAGCGCTTCGTAGATCGTTTTGGCGTCTTTGTCTTTGCGGACCAGGGCATCGATGGCGTCGTCATATTCGTGGCTGGCGTCTATCGCCTTCTCGAAGATCGAAGGATTGGAGGTCACACCGCTCAACCCGTCGTCATCAATCAAGCGTTGCAGGTCACCGCTCGGCATCATCGCTCTGTGGATAAGGTCTAGCCAAATGCTCTGGCCCAAAGCCTCCAACTGCAAGAGTGGGTTCAGGTGCGTCCCGTTCTGTCTATCAACGCGTGTTTGCTGCATGATATTTGCTCCTCGGGTCCCGGTGCTGGCCACCGGCAATGGCGGTGCTCACAAGGTCCGTGCTGCCGGTGCTCCGCCGGCTCAATGCTTGGTGCCTGGCAAAGCCTCGATCCCCTTCTTGTCCAACTTCAGATAAACCACGCCATTGTCGATGCGCTCGATCTGATCAGCCGGAACCGTCACCTCACGCTGGCCCCAGAGATGTCCCTGGCGCAAGACGAGGTGAGTGATCTGCTGGGCGACGGGATCGGTCAGAAATTCGTCGACCTGGCCCACCTTGCCGTCCGTTGCCTCCACACGTGCCCCGCGGCTGACAGCCAGCTCGCCGGCCGGCAGCTGGCTGTGCTCGACCACGGGTGGGGCACCGCCGCTGATGCCGGTGGACCAGACCATATAGTGGCCGGGGGGATACATTAGGAAAGGCTCGGCACCCGGCAAATACTCCCGCTTCAGGAAGGGCTGCATCCCGTGAAGCTCGTCAGCGCTACAGCGCAGCCGGATCATCTCGGGCGTGCTGTCGGCGATCAGGCTTATCGGCACAAGGTATTCGTGACCACCCAGCCCGGCTTCCTCGATTACTACGTGGGTGACGCGCTCCTTGGCTGGGTCCAGGATCACATAGGTGGAACGGCCGCAGCGGCCGTCGACGCACTCGACCGTCGCATTCACAGGAACATCCATACTTATCCTCCACCTAAGTAACTTACCGCCTCGCAGTCGCGCTTTCTGTAGCCCGTAATGCACCGGCGGGCAGGTGCCTGGCACCGCCGGATCGCTCTTGCGGTGCCACTCACCTGCCCGCCGGCAGTGACGGCCATCTGGCCCGACTGAGCCTTAGGCCTTAGGTCGAGATCAACTGTCCCTCAGCGACTCCCAGGCTCGCTGCGCCAGCACGGGACATTCCACTGCCGGCTCGACGTCCTCCAGGGCAGCCAGAACCGGCTGCACCTTCTGCGGCAGGCCATCACGCGCCAGGGCGCGCAGAACGTGGTGCGCTCCATGCCGCAGCCAGACCGAATCGGCCGAGATGCTCAGCGCATGCATCAAGGGAGGCAAGACTGCCTTCGAGCCAAGAGAGATCAGCGCCTCGGCCGCCAGCCAACGCACGCCAAAGCGCTCGTCCTCCAATGCCTTGACCAGGGCAGGCGCCGCCGCTGGGTCACGAATCTCACCCAGCGCCTTGGCAGCCTCCCAACGGACATCACGGCTGGGATTTGCCAGCGCCATCACCAGGCTTGGGACGGCGTGCCCATCCAGGTTCACCAAGGACTCGCGCGCCTTGCGCCGCAAGAGTCCATCATCATTACCCAACTGGTTGACCAGCGAAGTAATATCTTCCGCACTCACCGTTTGGTTCAGGTACTGTTCAAAAAGATGCATCGTCAATGACATCGAGTCCTCCATAATAACGGGGCGCGGTCCAATTCGCCGGACGCGCGCCCCTGCGTAACACGGTAGACTATACAACTTAAAACACTTCTAGACCTTATATGTTAATAATGTCTCCCTTAAGGCCCGCTAAAGGATTCACCTGGCCCAGATCCAGAATGCAGGCGACCGCTCGGCGGTCGCCGTCGTCAGACTGTCGAGCGCGGCCAGAAGCTGGGTGTCGCCGCTGGCACGCAGTTGTGCCGGCGTCATGTCCTGCTCGGCCGGGGGCGTGAGCGGATTGACGTCCGACGGCAGGGTGACGCTGACGTCGGGAACGATGCCATGGTGCCAGATGACGCGACCATTGGGGGTCAGCCACTCCGCGACTGCCACATTGATTGCCGAGCCATCCGACAGCGTGAACTGGTTCAGCACCGTCCCCGTGCCGAAGGTGGTCTCGCCCAGCACCGTCGCCCGGTGGGCATCTTGCAGCGCGCCGGAGACAATTTCTGCCGCGCTGGCGGTGCCGCCGTTGACCAACACGACGACCGGCAAGCCGGTCTTCGGCAAGTCCTGGCGCACCGGCGTTGCGACCACCGTGCCGTCAGAATCCTTTTCCTGCAGGACGTTCCCGTCCTTGAGGAACTGGCTGGTCACGTTGATAGCCTCGCCGAGCAACCCGCCCGGGTTATTGCGCATGTCCAGGACAATTGCCGAAGCGTGCGCCTGCTGAACCTCGGCCAGTGCCTTCTGCAAGTCAGCCCCGGCCTTGTCGCTGAATGCGGATAGCCTCACGTGCGCCACGCTGGTGCCGGGCAGCATGCGCCACGTGACGCTGGGCGTCACGATGTGAGCGCGCGTGATCGTGAGCTCGCGAGTCTGGTCGGTGTCGGGATCGCGCAAGGTGAGCGTCACATTCGTGCCTGGCGGCCCCAAGACGCGGCTGACCACCTGGTCGAGAGTCAGGCCGGTCATGTCCTGCCCGTCCACCTTGAGGATCATCTCGCCGGGATGCAAGCCCGCGCGCAGTGCGGGCGAGTTGTCGATCAAGCCGGCGATGACCACGAAACCGTCCTTCATCTTGACGGTGGCGCCGATCCCGTCGAACGCGCCCTGTAGCGACATACGGTCCTCTTTGACCATCTGGGGGTTCAGGAAGACTGTGTGCCCGGTATCGCCGAGCGCGTTGACCATGCCGCTGATCGCACCGTAAGTCAGTTGCTGGGCATCGAGGGCGGCTCGGTCCACATAGTGAGCCTGAATGATGCCCCAGGCTTCGGAAACAAGGTGGAAATTGGGGCTATCCTGCCCCGCCGGTCCGGCGGCAGCCACCGTCGCCTGCCGGTCGAGGAGCATGCCCCCGGCCATGCCCAGCAGCAATGCCAGCAAAACGACGCTCACCAGCCACAACCGTCGCAGACTTCTCTTCACTGACTCAACTCCTTCTCCTCCACGCGAGCCGGCGTGTCCTGCCCTGACACTAGATTACCGCCAAACAGCCGGCAACGCTAATCTGCGCCAGATGCCCGAGAGCTCATGCCCCATCCGCCGAGAAAGAATCCCCACAAAGCCAAACTTCCCGAGATCCGCTCGCGAGAACGGGTCTCGGGAAGTATCGCGCATTCCTCGGTTCAGCGATAGTACGGCCTCATCCAGACGGGCGTTTTAGCTCGTCGGAGTCGCGGTCGGCGCGGCACTGCCGCCCAACGGGACGCTGAGCTGCATCTGCTGGCCATCGCGTAGGATGGTGAGTGTGACGGTCGAACCGGCACCCGCCTGCTGGAGGCCTGCTTGCAGGTCCTGAACGGTAGCCACCGGCTGCCCATTGATCGCAGTGATGATGTCGCCGCCGATCATCACCTGCTGCCCCGAGATGATGGAGCTGCGGAAGCTGCCGCGCATGCCTGCCTGATCGGCCGCACTGCCTGACTCGACGCTCACCACCAGCACGCCAGATTGGCTGGTTGGCAAGTTCATGATCGCCGCGAGTTCAGGCGTCATGTTCATCACGAAGATGCCCAGGCGCGGGCCCCCGCCGGGAGTGGCCTCTGCGGCGCCCGCAGGTGCAGTAGGCGTCGGCTGCGGGGTCGCCATCGGAGTGCCCGCCGGTGTCGACAGAATCAACGGCGTGGGCGTGATCAACGGCACCACGGTCATCGTCGGGCTGGCGCCGATCGACGGCGTAGCGGTGATCGATGGCGTACCAGTGATCGACGGCGTGGCGCTGATCGACGGCGTGGCCAACGGCAGCGGGGCGCCGGTCTGAGAAGGCCGAGCTGCCAGGGTTACCTGGACCGTCTGCTGCTGGCCGTTGCGCAAGATAGTCAGTGTCACGGTTTGGCCGACTTGGGTGCTGTTTGCCAGGTAGCCCACCAGATCGTCAAAGGTCTTGATAGGGCTGCCATTGATGGCCATAATCACATCGCCGCCCACGGGGATCTCTACCCCAAACATATTCAGCGACTGCTGAGACCCCTGCAGTCCTGCCTCCGCTGCGGGGCTGCCGGGTAGCACGTCGACAACCAGCGCCCCGCGTTGGCCGGCGGGGAGATCCATAGCACGGGCCACGTCGGGGAGCAGGGTGGTGCCGCTGATTCCCACGAACGGCCAGCTGTACTGCTGGCCGCTGATCAGGACGGGGACCACTTTCTGCACGATCGCCGACGGGATCGCGAAGCCGACCCCAGACGAGCTATTGGCCGCCGATTCGATCGCCGCCGTTACGCCGACCACCCGGCCCATAACGTCGGTGAGCACCCCACCCGAGTTGCCTGGGTTAATGGCGGCATCGGTCTGGATGATGTCCGGAATGGCGTACGACGGCCCAGTGGCCTGCTGGCCGCCGACCGGCAGTGAGCGCGCGAGGGCGCTGACGATGCCGGTGCTCATGCTGCCCTGCAGGCCGAAAGGATTGCCGATGGCCACGACAAACTGCCCAACCTTCAGGCCTGACGAATCGCCGAGCGTCACTGGCTTGAGCAGGCTGGCCGGCGCGTTGACCTGGAGCACGGCCAGGTCGCTGTTGACGTCGCTGCCGACTACCGTCGCGGTGACGGCAGTGCCGTCGGAGAAGGTGACAGAGACGGAGCTGGCGCCGGCGACCACATGGTTATTGGTCACAATGTGACCCTGGGTATCCCAGACAAAACCCGAGCCCAGTCCCTGTGCGAACCGCTGCACGCCGCCGCTCGGCGGCATGTTTGGCCCCGGCGTCAGCGGAACGTTTGGCATGCCCCGAAAAGGCGAGCCCGAGATGGTCATGGTCTGAACAACTTGCACGTTGACCACAGAAGGTTCAACCTGCGTATAGATGCGTTCGAGCGCGCCCTCGAAGGCTGTAACTGCCTCGGGCGGTGCCGGGAGAGGCGCGGTGCCGCTTAGGGGCCCGGTAGAAGTGACGGTGGTCGTGGCCGCCACGCTGGGGCCGGTGGTTGTGGGGGCCACAGTCGACGTCAGGGTGAGCGTGGGAGCCAGCCCGGGGAACGGCGTCGGGGTGGCTGCTATGGCCGTCGAGGTGGGCATCGGACCCGTGCCAGGAAACGGCGTGGCCGTTCCGACCTGGGCCAGTGACGTCTGCGTGCCGATACCGACCAGCAGAAACAGCGACAGCAGCAAAGCTGTCGCGGTCGATAGCAAAAGTCTTCTGTTCATGTGCTTGGTCTCCTTCCGTTAGTAGCAAGGAATACGGTGACTTTACTTATACTGCCATTGTTACTAACAGATATGTCAGAAATACCCCAAGCGAGAAAGCTGCGAGGACCAATAGTCCGAGGAGAAGATCGTCGCGCGGCTCGGTCAGCCTCCCACTGTGTCGCGGCTCGCGCTGACGTGCGACGCCCCAGCCCAGGACGCCAATCAATAACCCCACCAATAAGCTGAGCAACATAGGGGTTGCGCCGGCGGACAGCATCTGCACGTCCTTTGATAGGAGATAAACCGCATCCGAGTCTGTCCTTGGTTATAAACCTGGCCGATCGACGGCGCCTTTAAGGACAACTGCAGGCTACCTAAAGAGGCCATTAAGACTATTGTTATCGAAGCGGCCGCGCTCACTCCGGCACGGGGAGGCGGATGATGAAGTGGCTACCATCGCCGAGGCGGCTACGCAGCTGCAGGCGTCCCCCATGCGCGACGGTCAGGTCACGCGCGATGGTCAAACCAAGGCCCATGCCCTGCGGGAAGCGGGCCAGGCGCTTGCTCCGATAAAAGGGGGTAAAAATGACTTCCTGTTCTTCCGCCGGGATACCGGGCCCCGTGTCCCCCACGTCGATCCACACCTCGTGATCCTCCCGACCCGCGGTAACCGAGACCTCACCATCGGGGCCAGTGTACTTGATCGCGTTCGTGAGCAGGTTGCCCAGGGCCTGCCCAAGACGATCCGGGTCCACAGGGACCACGGGCAGGTCCGGCGGGACGTCAGTCTGCCAGCGGAGCCCCTTGCTGAGCGCTGCTTGCCGGTAGGTGGGCAGGACACCGGCCAGCCAGGAACTGAGCGGAGTGGGCTGGCGGGCCAGCTCCAGCCCGCCGAGGATCTGATCGTGCAGGTGCGCCAGGTCATCCAGCAGGCGGCGCAGACGGCGCACTTCGTCGCTCATACCGGTCAGCAACTCATCGCGCAGCGCCGGGTCGTCACTGGCGCCGCTCTCCAGAGCCTGGATCGCGGAGTGAATGGCGCCCAGCGGCCGGCCGAGCTCGTGCACCAGGTTCGCCAGCAACTGGCGCCGCGCGTCCTCGAGAGACTGCAGACGCCGGACAAACATGTTGACGGCGCGCAGCAGCAGGCGGATCTCCTCAGGACCTTGCTCGGGGAACGGCTCCAGCGGCCCTCCCTGGGCCAGTTCACCCACGGCCGCAGTCACGTCCTGTAGCGGGCGTTCGAGGTTGACTGCCAGGATCCAGCCGGCAGCCGCGCCCAACAGCAGGGCGATCCCGAGCACGGCAGCGATCAGGTAGCGCAGGGCCAAAAACTGCTGGTAAACACTCGTCATCGCATGGCTCAGGCGCACCATCCCGAGCGTCCGGCCGCCGGAGCCCATCACGGGCGCGGCCACATCCACGATCTGGGCGCTCAAGCGCGGGCTGTAGTTGACGTGAAGCGCGACCTCTCCGCCCAGGGTTTTGCGGATGTCAGCCGCCGTCAGCGGCTTCACTTGGCCGGCGCTGCTTAGGGCGACGTTCGAAGCCAGCAGGCGACCGCTGCTATCGTAGAGCATTGCCTGGGCATTGAGCAAGGGGTCGAGACGGGCCAGGAACGCCTGAGCCTGCCTGGGGTCAGTCCAAATCTCCGCGTGGTCGCCCGCCATTTCCGCCACTAGCAGTGACTGGCTGACCAACTGGCCAGACAGGCTGCTCAACAGGACCCGGCTCTCGACCACGTAGATGAGGGCAATACCCATCAAGGGCAAGATGATCAGCAAGGGCAGAACATGGCTCAAAATCGAGCGGCCGCGCAGGGTGCTGAACAAGTGTCCTCCTCGCTGATCGCCCCGGGGTTACCTGCTCGGATCCCCCTCCAGGTCACTCTCCTGAGCGCCGGTCATCCGCGATTGCCCGTCTCGTGGCTCGAGCTTGTAGCCTACACCGCGCATGGTCACGATCCGGAGCGGGTGTTGCGGATCCTCCTCCAGTTTCTCCCTAAGCCAGCGAATGTGAACGTAGACCACCTGCGGCTCGCCGGCGTATTCCGGTCCCCAGACCTGGGCCAGCAGTTCGTCGGCCGAGACGACGTGGCCGGCCTCCGATGCAAGAGCATACAGCAAGTCGAACTCACGCGGCGGCAGATCGATGGGACGACCGGCCAGGGTCACGACATGCGCGACGGGATCAATCGTCAGATCACCGGTCTGCAGCACTGCCGCCGTGGCGGCGTGAGCGGCGACACGCTGCGTGCGCCGCAGCACGGCCTTGATGCGCGCCAGCAGCACGTCCAGATCGAATGGCTTGGTGACGTAATCGTCGGCGCCCATTTCCAGACCCAGCACCTGGTCCAGCTCTCGATGGCGGGCGCTCAGAAAGATGACGGGCACCGCGAGGCGTTCCTCGAACTGGCGCAGGGCCTCCAGGCCGTCCATGCCGGGCAAGCTGATGTCAAGGAGCACGAGATCCGGTCGGTGGCGCTGCGCCATCGCCAGGGCGGTTTCCGCGCTTTCGGCGGTCGCGGCGTGATAGCCGGCCCGTTCAAGATTGAAGGCCAGGCTGCGGCGGAGAAGCGCGTCGTCGTCTATCAAAAGAATATTGGCTGCCATTGAAAACATATAGTATCATAAATATCTAGCTGGGAGTAGAGGCGGGCACACAATTACCGAGCGATCTGTCGCCCACTCTGGCGCGCGACAGTACGGCGAAGACCAGCCGGGAGAACACGGAAGATGCAACCAAGTGAGTGGCCAATCGGCTCGACCTACCTGGGGAGGGGCAAAACGGCCTTCCGGGTCTGGGCTCCCGAGTCGACAACGGTAGCCGTGAGCCTGGTCGCGCCCAAAGCGCAAGTGCTGCCGTTGGAGGCGACGGGCCGCGGCTACTACCAGGCAGCGCTGGACGGCGTCGAACCGGGAGCGCGCTATCTGTATCGCTTGCACAAGGGTCTGGGCGAGCAAGTCGAGCGCCCCGACCCGGCCTCGCGTCTGCAGCCCGAGGGGGTGCACGCGGCATCGCAAGTGATCGACCAGGAGTTTGCCTGGACCGACGCCGGCTGGGCCGGGCGGAGCTTGCAGGATTACGTGCTGTACGAACTGCACATCGGCACATTCACGCCGGAAGGGACGTTCCAGGCGGCCATTCCGCATCTGACGACGCTGCGAGAACTCGGCATCACGGCCGTGGAGCTCATGCCGGTCGCACAGTTTCCCGGCGAGCGCAACTGGGGCTATGACGGTGTCTACCCATACGCCGTGCAATACAGCTACGGCGGACCCGAGGGGCTGAAACGCCTGGTAGACGCCTGTCACGGGCAAGGGCTGGCAGTGACGCTGGACGTCGTATACAACCACCTGGGAGCCGAGGGCAACTACCTCTGGGATTTCGGGCCGTACTTCACGGACCGCTACAGAACAGGCTGGGGTTCCGCCGTCAACTTCGACGGGCCATACAGCGATGAAGTCCGGGCATACTTCATCGAGAACGCCCTCTACTGGTTGCGCGATTTTCATGTGGATGCCCTGCGCCTCGACGCAGTACACGCCATGCTGGACTTCTCCGCAGGCACCTTCCTCGAGGAACTGGCCGGCCGAGTGGAGGGCGAAGGTCAGCGCCTTGGGCGACGGCTGCACTTGGTTGCCGAAAGCGATTTGAATGACCCACGCATCGTGCGCACGCCGGACCTGCACGGCTTCGGGCTGGACGCACAGTGGGCAGACGACCTACACCATGCCCTGCACGTCCAGCTTACCGGCGACCACGACGGTTATTATATCGACTTTGTGGCCACCTTGGCCGACGGCAGCCAACAGCCGTCAGTGCCGCTGCTGACGCGGGCACTACGTGAGGGCTACGCCTACACCGGTCAGCATTCGGTCTATCGACGACGGCGGCACGGCGCGCCGCCTACGGATGTCCCGGCTTACCGCTTTGTGGTCTGCGCTCAGAACCACGACCAGGTGGGCAATCGCATGCTGGGCGAGCGCCTGAGCCAGTTGTTGGGGTCAGGAGAGCAGCGAGAGCAGAAGCTCCAGCTCGCCGCAGCCACGGTCCTGCTCTCGCCCTTCATCCCGCTGCTGTTCATGGGTGAAGAATACGGCGAAACGGCCCCGTTCCTGTACTTTGTCAGCCACTCTGATCCGGAACTGAGTGAGGCGGTGCGCGTGGGGCGCAGGGCAGAGTTTGCGACTTTTGACTGGCAAGGGGAACCGCCTGACCCGAGCGCGATCAGCACCTTCCGGCGCTCAAAACTCGATCACAGCCTGCGCGAGCATGGCTGGCACCACAGGCTCTGGCAGTTCTACCAGGCGCTGCTGCGGCTGCGCAGGACGCTCCCGGCGCTGCGTGAACTAAATAAGGACCAGATCGAGGTACTGGGCTTTCAGGCTCGAAGGGCTGTATTCTGGCGACGCTGGGCCGGCGAGCAAGAGACCTGGGCCGTCCTCAACTTCGCGGAGGAACCGGCCGAGTTGGTGCTGCCGGTGCCGGTGGGAGGCTGGGAGAAGGTGCTGGATTCCGCTGAGTGGCTGCGGGGCACCGAAGCGGACGATCGGGTAGTGACCGCGAGCGGTAAGGCAGCAGCGCGACCAAAGGTCATGGCGCGGCAGATCGTGTCAGATGGAGAGGTGTGGATCGAGGTGCCGGCCCTTACGGTCCTGGTGTTCGCGTCAGGCTGAACAGCACCTGGGCCCCCCATGCGAGAGGTTTGCGCGGCCAGGGCGAGAAATTGGCCGCCCCGCCTGAACGAGTTCGCTCACATCACAAGTCCAGGACGTCGACTTCGGCAAGGGAGGTCCAGGTGAAAGCCGTCGACCAGGGTCCTCGCGCTGCCAGAACGAAGCACATGCGTTGAAAGGAAGGCGAGATGGGACAGACGAAAACAGTCGAGCAACCACAGGCCCTGCATTCTCCGGCCAGGGGGACCCGCATCCCGAATGCCACCTACCGACTGCAGCTTAACAGCCACTTCACCTTCAGCGATGCGCGAGAGATCGTCGATTACCTCTACAAGCTGGGCATCAGCGACGTTTACGCCTCGCCCGTGCTGCAGGCCGCGCCCGGCAGCCTGCATGGCTACGATGTCTGCGACCCCAGCCGCCTCAATCCGGAATTGGGCAGCGACGAAGACTTCGACCGGCTCGTTCACGCCCTACAGGCGCGTAGCATGGGGTTGCTGGTCGATACGGTCCCGAACCACATGGGCATTGCGGATGACTGCAACCTCTGGTGGACAGACGTGCTGGAAAACGGCCCGATCTCGCAATACGCACCCTTTTTCGATATAGAGTGGCAGCCGGTAAAGCCCGAGCTGGAGAACCGGGTGCTTTTGCCAATACTAGAAAACCAGTATGGGCGCGTCCTCGAGAGCGGGACGCTGCAGTTGGAGTACGCCGACGGCGGTTTCTGGTTGTGCTACTACGAACGGCGCTTGCCCATCAATCCTCGTAGTTACGGCCGCCTGCTGGGCTATAAGCTGGATGCGCTGACGGAGGAGTTGGGGTCGGACAACGACGATGTCGCAGAACTGCAGAGTATCCTGACTGCCATCAGCTACCTGCCGCGCCGCTGGGAAGCAGACCCGGCGAAGGTGGCCGAGCGTAATCGCGAGAAGGAGATCATCAAGCGCAGGATCGCCAACCTCTATAGTAGCAGTCCGGCGATGAAAACAGCCATCGACGAATCGGTCGAGGCCTTCAACGGCAGGGTCGGCGAGCCGGACAGCTTCACGCTGCTGGAAGACTTGATCGGCGCACAGGCCTACCGACCGGCGTTTTGGCGGGTGGCCGGGGATGAAATCAATTACCGGCGCTTCTTTGACATCAATACCCTGGCTGCGATCCGCGTGGAACTGCCCGAGGTGTTTCACGCGACCCACGATTTTGTGCTGGCGTTGGCCGCCACCGGCAAGGTAACAGGCCTGCGCATCGATCATCCGGATGGCCTTTGGGACCCGACCAGCTACTTTCAGCAACTGCAAGCCGGCTATCGGGAACACGTGGAGCTCGCCCAGGGCCACGCGGAGGCCCAACTGACCGGAGCAGATGAGACGAGCCGGGTCTCGGAAAGCGGAGACGGGGCCTCTGCGCCATCCGTTCGCAGTGCGGTGCCCCCGCTCTACGTGGTGGCGGAGAAGATCCTGTCGGAAACCGAGCCTTTGCCGCGTGAATGGGAAGTCCACGGCACCACCGGCTATGATTTCCTGGCGCTGGTAAACGGGCTCTTCGTCGACGCCGGCAATGAGAAGGCCTTCAACCGGATCTACAGGCATTTCGTCGGCCCGCAGTCATCGTTCCGCGATCTCGTCGTCGAGACAAAAATGGACGTGATGCGAAACGCCCTTTCGAGCGAGATAAATGCCCTCGCATACCAGCTGGAGCGGATCGCCGAACGCAACCGTCACTATCGCGACTTCACGCTGCGCGGCCTGATCCATGCGCTGCGCGACGTTATCGCCGTGCTGCCCGTCTACCGCACGTACATCAACGCCATCGACGGGATTGTCACCGAACGCGATGCGCGGTTTGTTGAAGCCGCAATTAGTGACGCGCTGCAGCGCAATCCAAGCACGGACGAGTCTGTGTACCGCTTCATCGGCGACACCTTGCTGCTCCGCAGTTGGCAGGATTTCTCGGATGAGGATCGGCACGAGTTGGCGCATTTCGTCATGAAGTTCCAACAGCTCACCGGCCCCGTGATGGCGAAAGGCGGAGAGGACACGGCCTTCTACATTTACAACCGCCTGGTCAGCCTGAACGAAGTGGGCGACGACCCGCGGCAGTTCGGGGTCTCGGTGAAGGAGTTTCACCGCCAAAACGCGCGACGGGCCGAGAACTGGCCCCATTCCATGCTGGCCACCTCAACCCACGACAACAAGCGCAGTGAGGATGTGCGTGCGCGCATCAACGTGCTGTCGGAATTTCCCGACGACTGGCGCACCGCCCTGGGCCGCTGGATCCGGATCAATGCCGCCCACGCCAGGCGCATCGCCGGCAAGCGCGTACCGGACCGGAACGACGAGTACCTGCTCTATCAGACGCTGCTGGGGGTCTGGGACGCGGCCGCGCCGAGCGGAACGGGCGGGCCGGAACACGACGAACTGGTTGAGCGGGTCAGTGCCTACATGGGCAAGGCGACGATGGAAGCCAAGGTTCACACGAGCTGGATCAACCCAAACGACGAGTACGACCGGGCGCTGAGCGAGTTCGTGCACGACATCCTCAAACCGGGCAGGCATCAGCGCTTCCTGAACGAGTTCGCGCCCTTGCTCCAACGCGTGGCATACTATGGACGCTTCAACGCACTGGCGCAGGTGTTGCTCAAACTGACAGCGCCCGGCGTTCCCGACATCTACCAGGGCAACGAGCTGTGGAATTTCAGCCTGGTGGATCCGGATAACCGCCGCCCGGTCGACTACGCGCGGCGCCGGGCGCTGTTGGATGAGCTCAAGGGCCGCGTGGAGCAGGCGCAAGCCCGGGAAGCGAGCGAGCGACCGGGTGCCGGCTTGCGGGCGTTGGCGCAGGAACTGGTCGAGCGGAGCGAGGACGGCCGCATCAAGCTGTTCGTGACCTACCGCACCTTGAACTTTCGCCGGGAGCAAGCCGAGCTCTTCCGCGAAGGCGCCTATCGGGCGCTTGCGGCCAACGGTGACCGGGCCGAGCACGTCGTTGCCTTTGCGCGCCTGGCCGGCCAGCGCGCAGCGCTGACGATAGTGCCGCGACTGGTGCTGGGGTTGGCGGGCGAAAGCGGCGGACCGCCGCTGGGTCCCGGCGCCTGGGGCGACACCTGGCTGCTCTTGCCCGACGGGTTGAGCTCTGCCGGCTTCCGCAACGTCTTTACCGGCGAAAGCCTTAGGACCGGCGAGCGTGAGGGCCGGGCCGGCCTGCCGCTGGCCGAGTTGTGTCGGGATTTCCCCGTGGCGTTGTTGGTGCGCGAATGAGTGGCACCCGGGCCAAGTGGCCAGGCAGATGGGAGGCAGTGCATGACTCGCAAAGTTGTGCTCGGACTGGGCGATATCGAGCTCGGCGACGCCGGAGTAGGCGTGCACGCCTTGAAGGCCCTGGGCGGGCGACTGGGCCCGCAGACCGACCTCGAGCTGATCGACGGCAAAGGGCTGGGCACGGAATCGTTGCTCGAGTTGATCGAGGCCTGCAGCCACCTGCTGGTGCTGGACGCGCTCGACATGGGCCGTCGGGCAGGCTCTGTGGTGGCGCTAGGGCCGGGCCAGATCTCGACGTATGCCGGGCTTCAGGTCTCCCGGCATCAGCTCGCCTTTCAGGAAGCGCTGGAGCTCGCCGGGCCCCGCGGGCATCTGCCCGCGCACCTGCAGATCATCGGCGCGCAACCAGCGGTTCTGTCGGACGCGCACGAAATGAGCCCGGTTCTTGGCGACGCGCTGCCCGAACTCGTCGAGCGAGCGGTCAGACTGCTGCAAGAGTGGGGGTTGACGCCGTCACCAGCTTTCGGTGTCCAGCCGGGCTGAGATGCGCTCGCGCAGCGCCTCCAGCGCGCTGCGATATTCGGCCTCTGGCACCGTCGCCTGCGCGCTTTCCAGCAGCTCGACGATCCAGCTGGGCCAGTTAGTGCTGTGCTGGTTGCGCATCTCCGCCGCGGCCATGTCCACTGCCCGTGCGGCCCGCTCTTCGGCACTGGCGGGCGCGCTGGTCGCACGCGCGATCTCGCGCATCATCGCATCCACCTCGCCCATCTGCGCCAGAGCGGCCACCACCAGTGTCCGCACACTGCCGTCACCGACCCAGCACTCGCCCTGCCAATGATCGGGCCGCGTAAGTGGTTCCAGGATTTGCATTGCCTCGTTCAGATCACTCATGCTGACATACCCCTGAACTCCCCGAGCGGAGGATACGTGCGGGATCATGGCCCGGTCCACGCACCTCATCGCTCCCGACGGGTGTCGACGTCGACGTGTTCCGTGCGAATGGCGGCGCGGCGCGCGCGACCGGCCGAGTCGCCAATGACCAGCCAGACCAGCCTGACCAGGAGCGCTGCCAGCAGGGCATAGACCATGATCGCGACCAGCGCCGACCATTCGACCACGCTCGAGCCGAAACGTGGCGTGCCGAACAGGCCCGTGAAGGGTGCCATGAAGAAGGCCGTGACACCATAGATAAAGTGTGCGAAACCGGCCCTGGGATTGGCGGCCAGAACTTCCAGGACGAAACGGACGGCAATCAGGGCTTCGACGATGCCGAAAACCAGGTAAATTGCCCGCTGTATGCGGTCTGCCGCCGACCAACGGGCTGCGTAGCGATCAACCGTGTAGCCGGACAGGCGCTCCTCCCTCGCGGAGACTGGATAGCGGGCCGGCTCGGCGGGACCCGTGCGCACCACTTCGCCACTGACCGGGTCAGTGTACACCTGATCGGCAGGGTCCGGAGCGCTTCGCACCACTTGCTCGCCGTTCTCCGGCTTGATCTCATGTGGCATTATGATTAACCTCCCGGGCTCGCCACACGGCCGCCTGCCGTATGCCGGCCACTCATAACGTCAACTTATAGTACCAGGCTTCCACTTCCGTTTCTGTAACTACAACTCGTATTACCGGCGACCCTCGAGCCTGCGCAAAGCATCTCATGATTGCGGCCGTGCGTGCGTGCGGCCATTTCCAAATTGACGACAGTTGGGCTATCATTCCGCGGGCGCGTGGGCCTGGAGGGGTATCCGTGAGTGACGTTCGGACCGGTGCAGAAGGACTTAGGGATCAACTGGCGCAAAAAGAGGCCGAGTTGTCGTTCCAGCGGCGGGCTCTGGCCGCCCTACAAACTCTCTGCGAATCCATGGGCAATCTGGAGACGATGGAGGAGATGTTCGCGCGTACCGTTGGCACACTGCGCGAGCTGACCGGGTTCGCTAACATTGCTCTGCGGCTCTACGACCGGCAGACGCATTGTCTTCAGCTCATGGCGCAGGTGGGCATGACGCCCGCGATGGTGGACGAGCTCGGCTGCCTTTCGGCAGATTGGGGTCTGCTGGCCGACGTGGTGCGCGAGAAGAAGCCGGTCGTCAGCACCAACATGCCCGACGAACCAGAGCGGGTGGGCAGTACGGCCATCGAGGCCGGCTATCGGAGCATAGTCAGCGTCCCCTTGTTGGCGGCCGGAGAGCTTGTCGGCAGCATGGAGCTGGCCCTGATGCATGCACACACCTGGTCGACCGATGAACTGCAGTGGCTGGCCCTGCTCGGCCGCAGCCTGGGCATGAACATCCACCAAGTCCGGCTCACCGACCAAGTTCGGGATCTCGCCGTTGCCCAGGAACGCGCCCGCCTGGGCCAGGAAATGCACGACAGCCTTGGACCGTTGCTGGGCACGATGCACGTGTGGGCCGAGGAAGTGCAAGCCGCGCTGACCGACGGCGACGTGGCGGGGGCACGCGCCGGCGCAGCTAAGATCGACAGCGCTGCGCAGGAAGCATACAACGTGCTGCGGGAAGAGATCCTGGGTCTGCGCATGTCCCTCGCACCCGGCGAGCCGTTGATACCGATCCTGCGCAGATACCTGGACCGCTTCCAGACGCAATGGGGCATCCGTAGCGTGTTGTTGCTGCCTGACGGCGCCGACGCGGCCGCGCTGAGCATCGAGCCGTCTCACGAGATCCAGATGTTGCGGGTCATGCACGAGGCGCTGACTAATGTGCGCCGGCACAGTCGAGCCAGTCAGGTGGTCGTCGCTCTGGCCGACAGCCCACGGGCTTTGACGATGACGATCGAGGACGACGGCGTTGGATTTGATGTTTCGAGGCTAGACAGCGACCGGTTCGGAATCCGCATAATGCGCGAACGCGCGGCCAGCGTTCATGGAACGTTGGAAATCAGGTCCGGTCCAGGGCAGGGCACCGCGGTTCAGATGCGGATACTGAAGCCTGCACCACGTTCGCTCAGGGGAGAATCATGACGTACCGCCTGCTGTTGGTGGATGATCACGTCCTTTTCCGCGAAGGGATGCGCAGCCTCATGAACCGCTGGGAGGACATCGAGGTGGTCGGCGAGGCTGCCAACGGTGAGGAGGCGGTCGCCGCAGTCCGCGAGCTCTTGCCCGACGTCGTGCTCATGGACATCAGCTTGCCGGTGATGGATGGTAATCGGGCCACCAAAATCATCACCGCGGAATTTCCGGCGGTCCGCGTCGTCATGTTGACGATGTCCGAAGACGAGGCCGACCTGTTCGAGGCCATCCGCAGCGGAGCCGCCGGCTACGTACTGAAGAACACCCCCTCGCGACGTCTTCACGACGAGCTACGCGGCCTCTTGCGCGGCGAAGCCCCGCTGTCCGGGACTGTGGCGGCCAAGATCCTCAAAGAGTTCAAAGCCCTCAGGAGCCCGTTCGATCCCGGCGTCACGCCTCAGCCTGCCGCCCGAGACCTGGATGCGCTGACCGAACGCGAGCACCAGGTACTGCACCTGCTGGCAGATGGGTTGAGCAATGCCGAGATCGGAAAGCAACTCTGCCTGAGCGAGAACACCGTCAAAAAGTACATGCACAACCTGCTGCAAAAGCTTCACCTCGAAAACCGCGTCGAAGCGGCAACCTATGCCCTGCGTGAGACGCTGGGCGCGCGCTGAGGCCAGTTCCTCCCGGTATATCCGCAAGTATCCCCAAGTATCTCCTTTCGGATGGGCAGGAAGCAACCGATCGGAGCTAGTGCAAAAAATCACAAGATGCTATAGTATCGACGTTATGGTGAGTTTCTTGCCGGATAGCAACAAAGACGATGTGCTATGGCAGTTCTGCTCGTCAGCGCCAATCCTCTTTTTCGCGAGATTCTCGCCGCGTCTCTTCGGCAAGCCGGCATTCGCCTGGTGCAGATCGAACCGGCACACGCGGAAGACCGGCTCGAGCAAGAAACCTCGGATGTGGTCCTACTCGACAGCACGTTGCCACCCAACATGGTTGCTCGTCTGCTGTATCTGCTCACGGCGCAGCAACGCCATCGCGTCATTTTGGTGGATCCCGCCTGCAATCAAATGGCCCTGCTCGACCTGCAGGCCGTACGGGTTGCCGGCGTCGCCGACCTGATCGGCGCAGTCCGTGCCGGGATCAAGGATCCCGATATCACCTGAGACGCGCGGGAGTCTCGCTGCGCGACAAACGCGTGTCGTTCCAGCGCTGAACCGATGACCCGTGAGGGCCATCACCTTTGAGGGTGTCAGGTGCCGTTCCCGGCGTAGATCTCGTTGCAGCGCGCTCCTGGCCAGCCGGTGACGGCACGAATCGCAAGCAAGGTGCCGTCTGACAAGTGTCCGCCACGCAGCCAGCGTGGGCGGGACCGGTAGTCCAATCAAAGTCGGTCTGCACGAAGCGGTCAATTCTCAAGGAGGAGCAGCCATGGGAAACGAAGTATCGCGCTCCAGGACCAGCCTTGGACGGCGTGCCTTTCTGAAGGGCACGGGGGCTCTCGGGCTGGTGGTGGCCGGCGCCGGGGGAGTCACGCAAGCCCTCGCTCAGCAGCAGGCAGTGCCGGCCGCCCAGGCAGGACAGGCAGCGCAGGAGGTGCCCACCAACAGCATCTGCGACATGTGCTGCACGGGCTACTGCGGCATCCAGGTGATGGTGAAGGACGGCGTCGCCACCCGCACCCAGCCCTGGGCCGAGTACCCCAACGGTCCCAATTGCGTCAAAGGCAACTCGGGCCTGTTCCAGCTCTACCACCCCGATCGCCTCAAATACCCGATGAAGCGCACGAACGCCAGGGACGCCAAGGACCCAGGCTGGAAGCGCATTTCCTGGGATGAAGCGCTGACGACCATTGCGCAGAAATTGAACGACGTCAAGGCAAAATACGGGGCCGAGAAGGTGCTGTTCTACTCGGGAGACCCAAAGGAATCGACCCGTCCGGCGCTGCAGCGCCTGGCGCTCAAGTTCGGGTCGCCGAATTACGGCACCGAGAGTTCGGTGTGTGCGCGCGCCACCACTGTGGCCACTTCACTATGCGGCGCGGGCGGCGTCGGACTGAACGCCAACACGAACGCCATCATCGTCTGGGCCCACAACCCCGGCTGGTCCATGCCGCGCGAGATGCAGTCCTACATCGACGCTAAGAACCGGGGCATGAAGATCATTGACGTCGACCCCAAGCAGGTCCCGTTCACCAAGTTGGCGGACATCCACCTGCAGATCCGCCCGGGCAGCGACGGAGCCCTCGCGCATGCGATGGCCAACGTAATCATCGCCCAGGGATTGTACGACAAGGACTTCGTCAACAACTGGACGGACGGCTTTGACGAGTACAAGGCTTACGTGGCGGAGTTTACCCCAGAGAAGGCCGCTGCGATCTGTGGCGTCCCGGCCGACCAGATCACCGCCGCCGCCATCATGTTTGCCTCGAACAAGCCCACCGCATGGCAGACAAGCGCCTCGCCCACCGTGCATCACTGGAACGGTGCCCAGAACCACCGGGCCATCGACTGTATGGTCGCGTTGACGGGGACAGTGGCCGTGCCGGGTGCCGCGCCGTCCGTGCCGGGCGTCTCGTTCCGGAACTTCGCGGAATGGCAGACTCTGCTGCCCCCGCTGGCCGACAAGCGCGTGGATCTGAAGTACTTCCCGGTCTGGGCACAGTTCATCGAAGAAATCCAGATGAACAAGCTGCCCGAATACGTCGCCGACGGCGAACTAAAAGCCGGGCTCTTCCTCGGCGGCAACTTCCGCATGTGGCCCGGGGACCAGCAATACTACAAGGCAATCAGCGACATGGAGTTCTCTGCCGGCGCCGACTTCTGGTTGACGCCGACGATGCAGCTCTTTGACATCGTGCTGCCGGCCGCCACCTCCTACGAGCGGCTCGGGCCCTTGATCGTTGCCGGACGCTCAATCTTCTTGCGCCAGCCCGTGGTCCAGCCGATCGGCGAGGCCCGCGGCGATACGGAGTTCTTGCTCCAGCTCGGTACGAAGCTGGGCATGGGCGCCGACTTCTGGGATGGCGACCTGAAGGCTGCGCTGAACTGGCAGTTGGAGCCACTTAAGCTGACGGTGGACGATCTGCTGAAGGCACCCGGTGGAATGATCACCATCCCGCCCGGCGCGGCGGCACCGGCTGCTGCCAAGCCCGGATTCAAGACGCCAAGTACCAAGTTCGAGTTCACATCGAATGTGCTGAAGGCTGCTGGCTTCGATCCACTGCCGATCTACCAGGAGCCACCAGAAGGGCCGGAAAACGCGGCCATGGCCAAAGATTTCCCGCTGGTCTTCAACACCGGCTCGCGCGAGCCTTTCTGGCAGCACACGCGCCACCGCAACAACCCGCGGCTGCGCGAGCTGCAGCCGAATCCGAAGCTCGACATCAACCCTGTCGACGCCGCCCCACGTCATATCAAGCAGGACGACGACATCGTCGTGTCGACGCCAGGGGGCACGCTCACCGTCAAAGCCAATTTGACCCAGATGGCCAAACCGGGCCAGGTGCACCTGTACCACGGCTGGGTGGAGGCCGACGTCAACTCGATCCTGCCGCGGACCTTCGACCCGATCTCAGGCTTCCCGGCGTTCAAGTCACAGCTCTGCCAGGTCGCAAAGGCCTGAGGAGGATATGATGCAAAAGGGTTTCTATGTGGATCTCAGCATCTGCATGGGCTGCTACTCCTGCGCTGCAGCGTGCAAGAACTGGAATGGAGTGGAACCCAACGTGACGGCTGTGCCGGGAACGCAGGGGCCGAAGTGGCGTCGTGTCACCTACATCGAGAGCGGCCAGTCACCCAACGCCCAGATCGTGGCCGTCTCGCTGGCCTGCCAACACTGCGAGAAGCCGGCCTGTATGGCGGTCTGCCCGGCCGGGGCGATCAGCAAACGCGCGGAAGACGGCATCGTCGTCGTCGATCGCAGCAAATGCATCGGCTGTCATTACTGCGCCATGGCCTGCCCGTTCGGCGCCCCGCAATTCGGTTCAGACGGCACAATGCAGAAATGCACCTACTGCCTTGACCGAACGACGAATGGCCAGGAGCCGGCCTGCGTGGCCACGTGCCCGGCCGGGGCCCTAAAGGCGGGCACCATGGAAGAGATGGCCAAGCTGGCGTCGCAGAAGGCTGCGCTTAAGCTGGCCGGCTCGACCAACCCGTCGATTATCGTCACCAAGTAGACTAACCCCGCCGCGTGACGGCCGGCGCGCCGCGAGCGGTGCGGGCCGGTCGTCACGCGGATTCGGGGGAGGGGGCTGAATATGACCCAGCTACAGACAGAATGGGGCTGGCTTGTCGCGATCTACCTGTTCCTGGGTGGGCTCGGAGCCGGCGCCATGGTGACGTCGGCCGTCCTGGCATTGGCGACAGGCGAGCGCTTCCGATCCACCGTGCGCTTCGCTGCCTGGGCGAGCGCGGTCGTCATCGCCCTCGGCACGGCGTGCCTGCTGTTTGACGTGGGGAGACCGCTGCGCGCACTGGTTCTCTTCCGCAGCTTCGTCCGCTTCAACTCGTGGATGGCGATCGGCGCCTGGCTGCTCTTCGCCGCCATCGTCGTCAACGGCCTGATTGCGCTGTTGCACACCGATGCCCTGCTGTCCTGGCTCCGCAAGCGCTGGCAGCGCATCGCAGTCTGGCGGCCGATCGTGCAGATCATCCTGCTGATCGTGGCCATCCCCTTGAACCTGGGCGTTGCCGTCTACACCGGTATGCTCCTCAGTTCGCTGCTCTTCCGGCCCTTCTGGCACACGCTGCTGCTACCGGCGCTCTTCACCGCCTCCGCGCTGAACACGGGCCTTGCCCTGGTCACGGCCTATGCGTCTCTGCGCGAGCGCAGCAGGCGGCTACGCCTGGTGCTGGAGCTGGCAGCCTTCGTACTGATCGTCCTCGAGGGGGCTGCCCTGCTCAACTTCGTGCGCGCCGGTCTGGCAGGATCGGTGGATACCGTTCGTTCGGCAGAGCTCTTGCTCCGGGGCGCTCTCGGGTTCCCCTTCTGGGCGATGGTCGTCGGTTTCGGGCTGGCCGTGCCTCTCCTGATGTGCCTCGTCCAGCTATCTGGGCTGACCCGGCGGGTGCCCGTTCTGGCCCCCCTGATCGGGGCAACATCCTGCCTGGCGGGCGGCTTCACACTGCGCATGGTGGTCCTGATGGCCGGTCTGCCGGTCATGCTCACCACTCCTGAGATCACGCAGTTCATGGCTGGAGCCCGCTTTTTGCCCTGAAGCCGGTATCGCCCAGGTTCCTCGGGCAAATGCCCGGATATAGACGCGTGCGCTTCACGGGCCGCGAAGACACCCGGCGAGGCAGTCCTTGAAATGCGCGCCCTTCCGAGGCCGGCTCCGCCCAGGCCAAGGAAGGCTGCGCACGCCCGCAAATGGAGAGAGGTGATGGATCGAAAGCCTGAAGAGGACATCCGCTGGGATGAGATCGGCGAGACGTTTGGACTGCTCGCGGCGATGTGCCGGGCGGCTGGAACGCTGTTCGCACGCTCGCCTGACACGTCCACCATCCTATCGTTGCGCAACCTCGATGGAGAGGACAGCCTTGCGCTGGCTCGCGAGGATCCGGGGTGGGCCGAAGGCCTTCGCCTGCTGGCTGGTTACTGTCGCCAGACGGACGTCGAGAAAGCGGTGCTGGACGCTACGGGGGACCACAGCACCCTTTTCGTGGGTCCAACACATGTCCTGGCTCCGCCGTGGTCCTCGATCTACCTGAACGAGGGCAGACTGTTCGGCGCGGCGACCGCGCAGGTGAGCGAGACCTATCGCCGCTTCGGGCTGCAGGTTCCCAATCGCGGGCAAGAGCCCGAGGATCACATCGCCTTCGAACTCGAGTTCGTGGCCGAGATGGACCGGCGCGTGCAGCGGTCGCTGGAACGAGGGGACGTTCGAACAGCCGGCGCAGATCTGGCGGCGCTGGACGACTTCCTCGTCGGCCACTTGCAGGTCTGGCTCGGTCACTTACTGGGCCTCGTGGAAGAGAAAGCCGAGACGGCTTTCTACGGCGGGCTGGCGAAGATGACGCGCAGTCTGGTCGCCATGGAAGCGCAGCGCGTGGCTGAACTGAGCACACTGCTGGACGACGCTCCGCCGGCCGCAGGACTGGGTGAGGGCTTGTGAGTGCCCGGCCGACCACTGGTAGTAAGGTGCGAGAGGTTTGCCGCTGCGGCGGGTACTCGCGCGTCGCCTGGCCGAGACCGATGGCCTGCGCCGTGGCAGTTGTCGGCATGGCTACCTAAGCGGTGCTTGCATATGGGGGAGGAGGAAAACCTGCACACTGACAGATTTTTGCGCTTCATTCACTGCAACTCAGTATGGGAACTCGTAGGCTCGCACATTCAGGAGAGGTGATCCATGGGAGACAACTCCAGGTTTTGGAAAAAGGACGTATCGCGACGCGCCTTCCTCAAATGGTCCGGCGTGCTGGGGGGCGCCGCCGCACTCGGCAGCACCCTGACGCCGTGCGCCTCGAAGGCGCTGGCCGAGGAGGTGGCGGCAACGGCCCCTGCCCCGCAACTGCCGTTCGGCGCCGATAGCGTCGTGCCGGTGCGCTGTGGCAACGGAGACGTCTGCGGCTCCTACCACATGGGCAACGCCTACGTCAAAGACGGCGTTATCGTCTACTATGACGGCTGCAAGGAAGCCGAGAACCAGGGTGCGCTCTGCGCGCGCGGCATTTCAGCTATGCAGATCATCTACCACCCCGACCGTGTGAAGTACCCGATGAAGCGGATCAACGAACGGGGAGTGGAGGGAAAGTTCCAGCGCATCTCGTGGGATGAAGCCTACGACCTCATGGCCCAGAAGATGGTGGACGCGATCAAGGCCGAAGGGCCGCATACCGTCGGTTTCGACAGTGGTCACTCCATGACACGCACGACCGGCGCTGCCAGCCGCCTGACCCAAATGTTCAGCTTCGACGCCGCCGGCAGCGCCCACGGCTGCTGGGCTAACCTCGCATTCGGCCCCTGGATCACGCTCGGAGATTACTATCACTTCCACGTCGAGGACTTCCACCATTCCAAGCTGATCGTGCTCTGGGGCCACAACAAGGCCATCGCGATGCCGTCCGAGTGGCGCGATGGCATCATGGTGGCCAAGGAGCAGTACGGCGCCAAGCTGATTGTGATTGACCCGCGCTTTAGCGAGACGGCCGAGAAAGCCGACCTGTACCTGCCCGTTCGCCCCGGTACCGACGCGGCCCTGGCGCTGGGCATGGCTTATGTGATCATCACCGAGGAGCTCTACGACAAGGAGTTCGTCGCCAAGTACACCGTCGGCTTCGACGAGTACAAGCAGTTGGCGCTGCAATATTCACCGGAGAAGGTCGAAGAGATCACTTGGTGCCCAGCGGACAAGATCCGGCAAGCGGCCAGATGGTACGCCACGATCAAGCCCGGCGTCTTGGAGTTTGGTCGGGGTGGAAATTACGTCTCGGGCGATGCGGGCTGGCTGTGCTCCCGCGGCGCGACCTGCCTGATCGGGCTCACCGGCCAGGTGGGAGTGCCCGGGGCGGGTTACAGTGTGGAGACCTCCGTGTACAGTCCCAGCGCCACGGGCTTCAGCCAGTGGATTCCGTTCGGTTCTTGGAACTGGACGGGCGACCCGCTCGTCAAGCGCACGGTGCCCGCGGTCAGTCCAAATTTCGGCCAGACGGATGTGCTGTACGATCGCAAACCGTACGGTTACCGCGTCCTTTACTGCAAGACCGACATTTTGGGCAAGCTGGCGGACACCAACCGGCTCGAGAAGGCCGTGGCCCAGATCCCGTTCATCGTCGTCGAGAACCGTTTCGTCAACTACACTGCCTCACGGCAGGCTGACCTCGTGCTGCCCAATGCTCTATGGACCGAGCAGTCCATGCTCTACGCCGAGTATACGCACCTGATCGCCACCGGCCCGGCCGTCAAGCCGATGTTCGAGGCCAAGCCAACCTGGCAGATCGCCGCCGAGCTCGCCGACAAGATCGCCGAGAAACTCGGCCTCAAGCTGACCAAGGAGGAGATCTTCCCGTGGCGCACGGACGAGGCGATCATCAACCAGGCGTTCAATAACAAGGAAATGCCCCTGGGAGGCTATCCGAATCTGAACTACCAGGTGGCCATCAAGAACCCGGCCGGCTATCGCCTGACGCGCTACAACAATCAGGAAGGCTTCATCCCTTATCACGTGGACAACGATCCTGCCAAGGATCTGTTCTTCCCAACCCCGTCGGGAAAGATCGAGTTCGTCGCCGAACGCATGAATGGCCTCAAGCTGCCAACGCTGCCCATTCATCAGGAGCCGACCGAAAGCCCGATCAGCACGCCCGACCTGTTCAAAGAATACCCTTTGATCTCCCACACCCGCGTGCATCGCCACTGGACCTTCCTGGGCTACAACCTGATCGCCGACGGTGGCATGGCGTCTCCTCTGGTCCGCGAAGCGCACGGCACCGCAAAAGAGCCGACCGTCGAGCTGAACCCGAAAACCGCTCGCGCGCTCGGGCTTATGGAAGGCGACATGGTCTGGGTGGAGTCCCAGTGGGGGAAGGTGCAGGGACGCCTTCTCTTCAGCGAGCGCATCCACCCGCAACTGGTCGTCACACCATATGGCTGGGGTGGCCATCAGAACCGGATCAACCCGGTCAGAATATCGCTCTACCCGGGCCTGAAGCTGCCTATGGTCAACATCTATGGCGCCGGTAAGCCCTCCAAGGATCTGGGCGGCCAGGCAACGTTCGCCGGCATTCTCGTGAAGGTCTACAAGGCCTAGGAAGCGACGAGGGAGAAACAACATGAGCAACCAACGTGGATTCTTGGTAGACATCTCCAGATGTACGGCGTGTAAGGCCTGCGAGATCGCCTGCAAAAACCGCAACAAGCTGGACGTCGGGCCACGGCTGCGCCGCGTCAATCAGTTGATAAGCGGAGAGTACCCCGATGTCCAGGTGGCGAACGTCTCGATCGCCTGCATGCACTGTGGCAGTCCGGCTTGCATGGCGGTGTGTCCGGTGGGCGCGATCACTAAGCGAACCGAAGATGGTTTGGTGGTCGTAGACAGAGATAAGTGCATCGGCTGCCACTCCTGCCTGTATGCCTGCCCGTTTGGCGTCCCGCAGTACGGTAACGACGGCACGATGGTGAAGTGTGACGGCTGCAAGGACTTCGTAGCCATGGGCAAGGAACCGGCGTGCGCCGCGGTGTGCTTCTACGGTGCGCTGCACGCGGGCACCCTCGATGAGTTGTCGGCGATCGCGAGCGAGATGGCAACGCAAAGGATCGTGGCAGCCACCCAGCCGTCTATCATCCTCGTGAAGTAGTATCGCCAATTGTGTGCTTGCACGCACAAGCGTGATATAATGGCGCGGCTGTTGGCGCCGGATCTTGCGATCCGGCGCCCAAGCCCCATCTCAGGATACGCTTTCATGTCCACGTCACAATCGATGGAACTGTTGCGAAGCCGGGAGCTGACCTACCAGTTCCTGGCGCGTGTTTTCCGCGACGAACCGAAAGCCGAGCTGATCGCCGGGCTGGCCGGCACGCTTTCGCAGGAAAATGCAGGTGGGGAAAGCACGGGCTACGCCCGGCTGCGTCACTGGGCCAAGGGGATCACCCCGGCAACCCTGCCGGCGAGCGAACACGAGCTGGCCACCGAGTATGCCCGGCTTCTGCTGAACACCGGCGAAATTCCGTGCTTCTATCCATGCGAATCCGTCTACACGAGCCCCGAGTGCATGATGAAGCAGGAGGCCTACACGCAGGTGCTGGCGATCTATCGCGCAGAAGGACTCGGGCGCATCGAGAGCACCGGCGAGCCAGAGGACCACGTTTCGGTCGAGATGGAGTTCATGGCTCACCTCTGCGCGCGCGCCCGGTCGGCCCTGACGAGTGGAGAGCGCAACGCATACCGAGCAGGGCTGGCAACGCAGCGACAGTTCCTGGAGCGGCATCTCCTCCCGTGGGTGCCGAGATTCGCGGAGAACTTGAAAGAGGCCGCGCAGGACGATTTCTACCGTGGCCTGGCAGAGATAACCGACGAATTCCTGCGCGATGAACCGGCTAACCTGGACGATCTGGCCAACGCCGGCCAAGACTTCTCGGCTCCGCCCGGTTAAGCGGGCCTCGACTGAATGCGGTATCCGGCCCCCTGTACTTTCGTGCCGAGATGGGCAGAGTGTGCCGGACCCGCCAGGATCTGATTGCGATGCAAGGAATCAATCTGACTACGCTGGTAGACGGCCCCCAGGGCATCGCTGCCCGCGGTCTATCATTCAGCGTCGACGCCTGCGCTCCCCACCGGCACAGGCTCTCGAGCTGCAAAACCTGTGTCGAAGCCTGCCCCGCAGGCGCGATCGAGCGCGGGGAGCAGCTCACTATCGACCCTGAGCGTTGCCTTGAATGCGGCGCGTGCGCGGCTGCCTGCCCGGTGGGCGCGATCGAGGTCATGGCGCCATCGAACAGCGAGCTGCTGTGGCGCGTCCGGAAGCGGCTTAGCAACGGCCAGCCGATCGCGTTCGCCTGCGGACAGTGCACCGTCCCCGAGTCGAATGGGGGTGGTTACATCTCGCTCCCCTGTCTGGGCCGCCTGGATGAATCAGTCCTGGCGGGCGCCGCCGCGCTGGGCGCGAGCACCATCTGGCTGGTGCACGGCGATTGCGACGGATGCACGCTTGCACCTGCCCGCGCACGGTTGGCGCAGGTCAGCGCAAACACGGCCGCATTGTCGGCCTGCTTCGGGGCAAACGTCTGCGTCGAGCTCGTCTGCGCGCTGCCGCCTGAGGTCGATGGTCACTCGCCGCCGCAGACCGCCGGCTCCAGTCTGTCGCGGCGCCGGCTGCTCAAACTGCTGTCCGGGCAGGATCACGAGTCGGAATGGTGGAGCGTCGAGCCGGCGGCGCCCGCTCCGGTGCAGAGCGGCCGGTCAAAGGGCGTCGCGCGTGCGCGTCCGTCGACCAAGCAGCATCTGCTGGTCGAAAGCGCCAGGCGCCTCGGCGAGCCACTGCCCGGCGCCAGGCTGCCGGCCACCCTCTCGGCCCACTTCGGCGTCAACGCAGCCTGCTCGGGCTGCCAGATGTGTGCCCTGTTCTGCCCGACGGGTGCCCTGAGCAAAGTGCGCAAGGGAGAGCAAGCCGGAGTGGCCTTCCAGGCCTCGCTATGCACCAACTGTGGTCTGTGCCGTGAGATCTGCTATTGGAAGGCCGTCGAATTGACGCCGGGTTGCGATGCCGCAACCTGGGTGAATGAAGCGGTGGAGGTGATATGGTTCGTGCCCGGGCAAGCGCCCGCCCCCTGGTAGGGGTGGAGGCGTCCGCCGCCTGCACGGCTAGCTCATCAGCGATCACAACCGCATAGTTGATATTTCTCCAAGCCTCGGGACCTACAGCTACTTGCCAGGGTCCACGAGGCCGGACTCCGAGCGTAACTCGGGGGGCAACCTGCCCACGTGGTCAGGCTGCCGTGGGTAAGGTCGGAAACGACCTTGCCTCCGCGTGTTTGGAAAGGAGAAAGGAGCGGTGGCGTAGCCCTGGCAAGGGTGCGCGCTTTGTGACGCCGGCCTTTCTCCCTGAAGGCCGGCGTCACCTTTTTGTCGTGGGAGGTCAGGTGTGGAGCCTGAGCGGCGCATCATGCTCGTCACGGGCGAGACCGGGACCGGTAAATCTGTTCTCGTGCTGCGGGTGCTGGAGGACATGCATGCGGGCCCCTGGCGGATCGGTGGCGTGGTCAGCGCGGGCCGGTTCGCCGAGGGGCATAAGGTGGGCCTCGACGTCGTGAACCTGGCCAACGGAGAGGTCCGTTCACTCGCAAGCTTGGGCGGAGGAGCCGGACTGCTGCAGACCAGCCGCTGGCGATTTGACGCAGCAGGCATCGCTTGGGGAGGCGAGGCCATTGCGCGTGCCGTGCCCTGCGACCTGCTCGTGATCGACGAGCTAGGGCCGCTGGAGCTGGAACGGGCTGGGGGCTGGCAGGTGAGCCTGGATGTGCTGCGCCACGGCGCCTATCGCGCCGCCCTCGTCGTCGTGCGCTCGTCGCTGGTGGCCCGCTTCCGCCAGCTGGTGCCCGGCCCGGCGATCGAAGTCTTCAGCGTTACGCCGGCAAGCCGCGACCCGCTGACGGCGAAGATAATCGCACGCTTGAGAGAGACCCTGTGATAGCGATCAGCGATCTCGACGTCTGGTACGACAGCCTACACGCTCTCGAAGGTGTTAACCTGTGCATCCCCCAGGGCGAGTTTGTGCTGTTCACCGGGCCATCGGGCTGTGGCAAGAGCACGCTGGCGCGTTGTCTAAACGGGTTGATCCCGCACGCGCTCGGAGCGCGCCTTTCCGGGCAGGTCGTCATCGATGGCCGCCCTACAACAGCGGCGACGGTGGCAGAACTGTCTCGAGCGGTAGGGGTGGTCTTCCAAAACCCGGCCACCCAACTGTTCAACCTGACGGTCGGCGAAGAAGTGGCTTTTGGCCCACGAAACCTGGACCTGCCGCCGGCAGAGGTCACCAGGCGTTGCGATGAAGCGCTCGCGGCTGTGAGCTTGAGCCACCTAAAGACCCGTTCTACGCGTGCTCTCTCGGGAGGGGAACAGCAGCGGCTGGCCATTGCCTCGGTGCTCGCCATGGGGCCGAAGATCCTGGTTCTGGACGAGCCTACCGCCAGCCTGGATGTGCCCAGCACCCGCGAGGTCATGTCGATCCTCGCGCGGCTCAATGCGGCCGGCGTCACCATACTGGTCTTCGAGCACCGGCTGGGTGAGGTCGCCAGGCTCGCGCGCCGCACGGTGCTGCTCGAAGAAGGCAGAATCATCGCCGACGGGCCCACCGACGATGTCTTCGCAAGACGCGACTTGCTGCTCCGGCTTGGGCTGCGACGACCGGCCGCAGGAGCACAAGAGGACTGGCCCGGGTTGCTGGTTCCCAACGGTCACCCGCGGGAAAACCCGGTGGTGGCGCTGCGCGGCGTCGAAGCGGGCTATGGCAGTCACGCGGTCCTGCAGGACCTGGACCTGACGCTCTATCGCGGTGATTTCGCGGCTCTCGTCGGCGACAACGGCGCGGGCAAGAGCACTCTGGCGCGCGTTCTGGCAGGACTGACCAAGCCGCGGCGAGGGACGATAGAGCTGGGCGGCCGCGGCGGGCGGGCTCTTGGCCGCGACGTCGGCCTGCTGTTTCAGAATCCGGCACAGCAGCTCTTCTGCGATTGCGTCGAGGACGAGGTCACCTTCGGTCCACGCAACTTTGACCAAGTGGACCGGCAGGACATCGAAGCCGTGCTGGCGGCGACAGACCTGACCGGGCTCCGTGGGCGCCCGATCCAGACACTCTCCAGCGGCCAACAGCAGCGCACCGCCCTGGCCGCGGTGCTGAGCCTGCGCCCTGGTCTGATCATCCTGGACGAACCGACGCTCGGGCAGGATTGGCGCCACCTGAGCGCGTTCATGGATCTGCTGGTACGGCTCAACCAGGCCGGCAGCACAATCCTGCTGATTACGCACGACTACAAGCTGGTCTTCCGCTACGCCCGGCGCATCCTGCTCCTGCAGGGAGGGCGAATCGCGGCCGACGGGGTGCCAATCAAAATCTGACAGGAGAGGCAGCATGCGATCCGCAACAGTTCGTGACCTCGTGTACATCGGTGTGTTCGGGGCGCTCTGGGGAGCCATCGAGATGACTTCCGGATCACTCCTGCACGTGCTCAACGTCCCCTTTGCAGGCGTTATGTTGAGCGCGGTCGGCATCGCGATCGCGCTCATCGGCAGGTTGTTCGTGCCACGTCGGGGCTCCGTCCTGCTGATCGGCCTGGTGACCGCAATCCTGAAAATGTTCAGCCTGGGTGGCATCGTCATCAACCCCATGATCGGCATCGTCGCCGAGAGCCTCCTGGCCGAAATCGTGCTCACGGCATCCGGCAGACCGCGCCGGGTCGGTTTCGTCGCCGCCGGCGCTCTGGCCGTATTCTGGCCGCTGGTCCACCCATTCTTGACCCAGGGCCTCCTGGCCGGCGCGGGTCTTTTCACGATCTACACCCGTACCTTGAGCAACGGTGCCCGGCTGCTGGGGTTGAATCCTGCGGCAGTGGCCGTCATCATCGGCGTCCTCGTTGCAGTCTACCTGCTGATCGGCGCCGTCGCCGGCTGGCTCGCCTGGGGCGCAGGACAGATGGTGCACGCCCGGCTGCGAGTGCCGAGCGGACAGAGAGCATGAAAGCCGGAACCTGGCGGGTCGGCACCGCCGGCTACCTGAGCTGCCTGCTCTTTTGCCTGCTGCTCGCCATGCTTTTGTCCGGGTGGCGGGTAGTGCTCGCCTGCGCTTTGAGCATGGCGTTGGCGCTGGCGCTCTATCGTCCAGGGCTGGCGCCGCTGCGCCGGCCCTGGCTCTGGACGATGGTCGCGGCGCTGGTCCTGTCGTCCACCTTTCTGAGCGGCGCGCCCAGCCTGGGCGCGGGGCTGGCGCTCGGCGCACAGATGGCGCTGCGCGCGCTGAGCATGATCGTGGCGGTGACAGGTTTCGCAGCCACGGTCTCGATCCTGGATCTGACCCTGCTGCTGGAAAGCATGGGCTGCAAAGGTCTCGGGTTTGCGCTCGGCGTCGGCTTCAACATGCTGCCCGTCGTACGGGAGACCGCCGTCACGACCTTTTATGCCCTACGCTTGCGCGGGGGCTTTCGCCGCGCAAGACTGGAAGCGGCGCGCGCGCTGTTGGTGACTATCGTCGTCAACAGTCTGCGCCACGCCGACGACATCGTGAGCGCAGCCGAAGCCCGCGCCTTCTCGGTCGAGAAAGCACCCGCACGCCGCCTCGAGTGGGCGCCTGGCGATTGGCAGTTGGCCCTCGGGCTGCTGATCGCGGCCTGTCTCCTGGTGCTCGCCTGAACGCGCATCTTCTGAGGTCAAACAAACGATGAATGAAAATGCACTGTCGTCAATCCTGGAGCTCAGCGCAAAGCCTCACCATCATCTTTGCCCACGGCAGGTCTTGGGTGCCAGAATGGGTCTCTGGGCCGGGGAGTTGCTCGGCATCGACCTGCCAGGGCCCGACCGGTGCCTGCTTGTCATCGTAGAGACAGATGGGTGCCTGCTGGATGGCGTCAGCGCGGCCACAGGGTGTACTCCCGGCGGGCGCACGCTGCGGATTGAAGACTATGGCAAGTCCGCAGCCACCTTCGTCGACGTCTCGACCGGGACCGCGCTGCGCATCAGCCCCTCCCCGGACGCCCGGCGGATCGCGGCCGGCTGGGCCCCCGAGGCATCGTCACCGTGGGAGGCTCAGCTCCTCGGCTATCAGCGGATGCCGTCCGAGGCACTTTTGTCGTTCCAGGAAGTACAACTTCGACCGCCCCTCTCGAGGCTGATAAGCCGGCCTGGCCTTAAGGCGTTGTGCGCCGTCTGCGGTGAGGAAATCATCAACGAGCGCGAAGTGCGACGCGACGGCGAGAGCCTCTGCCGGTCCTGCGCGGGCGAAGGCTACTACGCCGGCCCCGAGACCTTGATCGGCGTACATAGCCAGTGGGCCACGGCCAATTGCACGTGAAGGGCGAGGCCCGCTCTTCGGTCAGCGCATTGCACGGGGTTTGTACTGGCGCTTGCGGAATCAACCTGCGATACCATGTTCGATGTTTCACAGCGAGCATCGCTCAGAAATGGGGGAAACATGGCTCAGCAGACAGCGCCCGATAGTCGCGCATGGCGCGCGAACTGGCAGCGCGAGATCGAAGGGGCCTACCTATATGGCGAACTGGCCGGGGTCGCCCGTACGCCGCGCGTCAAGGGAGCCTTGAGTGAAATGGCGGGCCAAGAACGTGACCACGCCGTCATCTGGGGCGAGCATATGCGCGCGGCCGGCGTCTCCTCTGCCGAGCCAAGGCCTGACCTGCGCGTCCGGATGGTGGCCCTGTTAGGGCGGCTGTTGGGGGCAGAGGCGGTGCTAGGATTGCTGATCGACGATGAGGTCAGCGACATTACCAGCTACATGGAGCAGGCGCAGAACTCGGACGATACGAGCACCTACCGGCGAGTGCTGACGGACGAAACTACGCACGCACGCGCGCTGCAGGCGCTGCGGCACCCCGAGCAACCCCAGCGAGTTGAGCCCTGGCACCGCTCGGCGGGTGTGGGCGGCTGGCTGCGTGAGGTAGTCTACGGTTTCAACGACGGGCTGACGGCCAATTTCGGCCTGGTGATGGGCGTGGTCGGCGCCGCGGTGAGCAGCGAGCTCATTCTCTTAGCCGGGTTTGCCGGCTTGCTGGCCGACGCCCTCTCGATGGCCGCCAGCGGGTTCCTGGCCGCCCGTTCCGAACAGGAGGTGCGTGATTACCACCTGACGCTCGAACGCGCCGAGCTGCAGTTGATGCCCGAAGAAGAGCGGCAGGAACTGATCTGGATGTACCGCCGGCGCGGGCTATCGAACGAGGAAGCCGCCAATGTCGCCGACCGGCTGATGGAGAACCCCCAGGTGGCGCTGACTGAGTTGGCGCGCGAGGAACTCGGCATCGATCCCGAAGTGCCTCAGAGCGCGCTCCAGGAAGGCGTGATCACGGGCGTGGCTACGGGGATCGGCGCCATCATCCCGATCGTGCCTTTTCTGATCTTCAGCGGCGCGACGGCCCTATGGGTGGGCATCGGCGTGGCGATGGTGGCTCACTTCCTGGTCGGTATGAGCCGGGCCATCTTCACCGGTCGGCCGGCCATCCGCAGTGGCTTTGAGATGTTCGTCGTCGGCATGGGCGTGGCGCTGTTCACCTACCTGTTGGGGCTTTTGCTCCACGTCAGGGCGTGACGGGCGGCGGGGTGCCGCCCGCGTCTCCGCCCGCCGCTTGCGCGCCTTCAGGCGGAAGGTAGGAGGTACATTGCGAGCAGCGGGTCGCCTTGAGTGGGACGCTTGATAGACAGTAAGGGCACGGCCGGGTGGTCGGCTCGGCCGAGCCGGTGGGCTGGCGGCTCTTCAGATGATTGATCGCCCGCACGATGACGAACATCGCGAAAGCGACGATCAGGAAATTGAGGACGTTGTTGATAAACAGGCCATAATTCATCGTGGGTGCACCCTCGGCCTGGGCCGCGGCCAGCGATGGGTAGGATTTGCCGTTGAGGCTGAGATAGAGGTTTGAGAAGTTGACGCGACCTAACAGCAAGCCGATCGGTGGCATGATGATGTCGTTGACCAGCGACGTAGTGATCCGGCCGAAGGCAACACCCATTACGAAAGCCACCGCCAGGTCGACGACGTTGCCACGCGCGGCAAACTCGCGGAACTCGTTCCAGAAGCTTTCCAGGTGCGCCGTGACCGGCGGCTCTGCCGGTTCAGGGCTTTTTGGACCCGTCGTCTGCGCGCTGCTCATTCTGCCTCCCTGAATTCTGAAAGTTCCAGCCGCTGTGCCACCATACACACGAGACCAGGCTGTGGTCCTTACGGGCCAACAGCCTGGTCTTTTTGGAGCGCGATCGGGAGGAGGCCCCGTTACTGGCCGTACTGAGTCACGTAGCGCTTGCGCAAGCGGGCGACCGCCTCGTCAGGAATCGGCAGGGGTGTCCCAAGCTGCAGGGCCAGCCAGACTGTGCGCGCGACGTCCTCGACCATCACCGCCGCCTTGACGGCGGCCTCTCCCGTCGGCCCGAGCGTGAAAACACCGTGGTTCTGCATCAGGATGGCCGGAGAATCGCCGATCGAGCGCACGATCTCCATGCCGATCTCCTCGCCGCCAATGAGAGCGAACCCTCCCAGCGGGATCGGGCCGCCGAATTCATCACAGATGGCAGTCAGAACCGGCGGGATCGCTTTGCCGACAGCAGCGAAGGCGGTCGCGTAGTTGGAGTGCGTGTGCACAAGGCCGTTGACGTCCGGCCGGTGGCGGTAAACGTAGAGATGGGTCGCCGTATCGGAGGAAGGCTTCAGCCCCCCTTCGATCACCTTCCCTTCCAGGTCAACCACCACCATCTGCTCGGCGTGCATCGCCTCGTAACGCAAGCCACTGGGCTTGATCACCACCAGACCGCTGGCCTGATCGCGCACGCTGACGTTGCCCGACGTCCAGGTGACCAGGTTATGCCGCGGCAGGTCAAGGTTCAGTTCGTAGACTTCGCGCTTCAGGTCTTCGAGCACGTTCCTCTCCTCTGGGCTCGACGCTGCGCTCCTGGCTCGGGTTCCCCTTCCTCAGGGTCGCCGGCTTTCGGCCTTGATGCGCTTGAGCGTCTTCATCACGTCGTTCTCCCCCCGCCCGAATGTGTCGTAAAGCCGCACATACTCGGCATACAGGCGATCGTAGACTGCCTTGTGCTCGGGAATTGGCCGGTAGACCTCGTCATTCAGCCCGCCCATCTTCTCGGCGGCCTCGACGATCGAGTTGTATCCGCCGGCTGCCGCCCCCGCGGCCACCGCGCCATGCATCGCAGAGCCGAGCGCCGCCCCTTGTCCGGAGCGAATCACCCTCATCTCGCGCCCGGTCACGTCGGCGTAGATCTGCATCAGCAGCTTATTCTTCTCCGGCAGACCGCCGGCGCTCACCAGCTCGCGCACGGGCACCCCATTCTCCTCGAAGGCCTCGATGATGACCCGTGTGCCATAGGCGGTGGCCTCGATGAGAGCGCGATAGATCTCGGGTGCGGTTGTGGCGAGAGTCAGGCCGACCAGTAGGCCGGTCAGATCCACGTCCACCAGCGTGGAGCGGTTCCCGTTCAGCCAGTCCAGCGCCAGGAGACCGTTCTCGCCGGGCCGGAGCTTCGCCGCTTCCCGCTCCAGCAGCTTATGTAAATCGACGCCCTGCTCCTCAGCCAGCTGGTGGTACTCGGGCGGAACGGCATGGTCCACGAACCAGGCGAATATATCGCCGACCGCGCTCTGTCCGGCCTCGAAGCCGATCAGCCCTGGGATGATGCCGTCCTCGACCCAGCCGCACATCCCCTCGACCTCTTTTGGCCGGTCGCCGAGCACCATGTGGCAGGTCGAGGTCCCCATGATCATCACCATGCGGCCGGGCTGAACCACGGTTGCCGCCGGAACTGTCACGTGAGCGTCGACGTTGGCCACCGCCACCGCCGTGCCCTCGCACAAGCCGGTCCAGCCGGCGGCCTCGGCTGTCAAACCGCCGGCCAGGGAGCCGATCGGCAAGATCGTGCGTGACAACTTGGTGTCGACCACGTCCGCCAGGCGCGGGTCCAACGCCGCAAAAAACTCTCGGCGCGGAAAGCCCTCTGCCTTGCTCCACATCGCCTTGTAGCCAGCGGTGCAACTGTTGCGAGTCTCCTTGCCCGACAACTGCCAGATGACCCAATCCGCGGCCTCGATAAAGCGGTCGGCCGCTTCGTAGATCTCAGGCGCCTCGTCCAGGATCTGCAGCGTCTTGCTGAAGAACCATTCGCTTGAGATCTTGCCTCCGTAACGCTTCAGCCAGGGCTCATCCATCTGGCGCGCGGTGGCGTTGATCTTGTCCGCCTCCGGTTGCGCAGCATGGTGCTTCCACAGCTTGATCCAGGCATGCGGGTTATTGCGCCACTCGGGCAGGAAGGCGAGCGGCGTGCCATCGGCCTTGACGGGCAGCATCGTGCAGGCCGTGAAGTCGATGCCCACGCCGATCACGTCGGCGGGATCGACCCCAGAACTCCTTGAGCACGGCCGGGATGGTGTGTTTGAGGGTCTCGATGTAATCGTTGGGGTCCTGCAGTGCCCAGTCGGGCTCCAGGCGGATAGCCGTGCCGGGCAGTTTTTCGTCGATGACGCCGTTGGCATAACGATACACCGCCGTCGCCAGCTCTCGTCCGTCCGCCACGTCGACGATGAGCGCACGGCCCGACTCGGTGCCGAAATCCACTCCGATTGCGAACTTGCTCATCCGATCACCTCCTGGTATCACATTTCGAGAACGGCCGGACGTTGGTAGGTCCGGCCATCGACCTCGACGGCGACCGTGGGCCAGCCCTCGATCACGGTCAAGACTTCGTTCGTCTCGGCGCCCACCAGGATCGTATCCTCGGTCTTGACCCCCCTGATGGACGGGTTCCAGGCATAGGCCTGGCCAGGATGGACCGCCTCGCCCGTCGCGGCGTTGGCCGTGTACTCGCGCGGCTCATAGCCGGTGGGACCGCCCTGGTGATGGAACTGCCACTCGTCGGGGAAGCCAGCGGCGGCGTAAGCCTGCACTCCGGCCTCGAATACGCTCGAGACCAGCCGCCCGGGGCGCGTGCGGGCGAGGAAGGTGGCGTCGACTCGGACACAGGCGTCCTGCTTGCGCTGCAGTTCGGCGGAGAGCCGGCCGAAGTGAACCAGGCGGGTGATGGAGACGACCAGCCCGTGCCGCCGTCCACCCAGCACCAGCATCGCGTACTTTTGCAGCTTCTTGTCAGTCGGTAACGGGTGGCGGAACTCAAAGATGCGCTCGTCGGTGGCGATCAGGTTGACGATCGGCAGCGCGCCGCGCGCCATAGTCTCTCCCGCCAGCAGACCGGCGATCTCGTACTCGCTCATGCCCGGCCGCACCTGCCGGATGGCCGCGTCCATGGCCTCGGCGCAGAGCCGCCCCGCCGCTCGGTAGCGCTCGCCCTCGACGGGTGTGAGATCCAGGCGCAGCTGCTTCAGGCCGCCGGAAATATCCACTGCACCCGCCCGTGCCACATCCGCGCCCAGGCGCAAGCCCGCAGTCAGCTCGGCGAGGGCCGGGTTCGGCTCGTACCAGGGCGCCGCCCGCAGTTCGAAGCCCTGGGCCTCGAGCGGTTCCTCGGCGTGCAAGCGCGTGGCCTCTATATTTGTGGTCAGCACGTACCGGGCATCAGGCGTGACCAAGAGACTGGCCGCTCCGTAGTCAGTGGCGGTGTCAACGTAACCCCTGGCGCCGCCAGTCAGCCAGGCAAAGTCCACGCTGCGCGCCAGCAGCGCCGCATCCAGGTTCCGCTCAGCCAGCAGGCCGCGCAGACGGGCTAGCTTTTCTTCAATCTCGGACATAGACGTGCTCCTTGATTAGCTCTGCAAGTACCGTCGGAAGCCCTCCTCGGCAGCGGGAAGCATGATCAGCCGTGGTAGTACACATCCCAGTCCAGGTATTTTGTCAACGCCTCGAAGACCGGCCGGGCCACGCGCGCCTGGTTGACCGCCACATGGTGCTCGAACCCATTCTCGCAGATGTACTGGAGCAGATCCTGCATGCGCGGCAGACGGACGACGCCGTACCCGCCAAAGGTATCGATCGGATCGGTGGTAAACTCGCCCTCGCCGACGTAAGCAGCGAGCCGTCCGGCGATGTCGTCGGTCGAAACGCGCAGATAAGAGAAGGGCTCCGGCCTGATGCGTCCGTTCATCGTGCCGTAGGTGTTGTCTCTGCCAACCGTGCCGGCGATGATCGCCTGGTAGTCCATGACGGGGATGTCGCTGAAGACCTGCGCCGGCAGGTTGGAACAATGGAACACGACGGCCTTGTCTGGGTCGTTACCATAGTTGTTGTTCCAATCCAGCAGCGCGCTCGGCCGGCCGGAGGCCAACTGCAGCGCGTACATGCCGACTGCACCGGTCACGTCGGTCTCGCAGGCACTGGGCAAGAGCTTGTTGCTCAACATGCTCATGATCGTGCAGGGGACAACGCCGAAGTAGGTCTCCATCGAGGTCCAGCACTGAACGGCAGTTGCGTTCAGCTCGTACTCCGTCATCCAGCGGTCCATGACGACCCCCAGCTTGGCCATCTTGTTCATGGCAGCGGCGGGTACCCCCTGGGTGCGGGCGTAGGCTGCGATCTCGGCCCGCTTGGCCTGAACGGCAACATCGTCATCGGACAGCGCATCGATGCGCCCGTAGGCGTCGGACAGGTCCAAGGTCTCGACCGAGATCCCCTCCAGTTCGAGCAGCTTCTCGCTGTAGCGGACGGTGTTGAAAGCCGCCGGACGAGCGCCCATCGCGCCGATGCGGGCATGCCGCAGGCCCTTGACGACCCGGCAAGTGGCAGCGAAATCGCGCAGGTCCTCGCGGAAGCTGGCGGCGTCGGGATCGACGGTGTGCAGCCGGGTCAGGGTGTAGGCGAGACCGTACTGGCGCAGGTTGTTGGATAGCGACATTTTGCCGCAGAAGCTGTCACGCCGATTCTCGGCATCCATCTTGTTCAGGTCATCCGGAAAGGCATGGATCAACACCGGGACGTCGAGGCCCGAGAAACGAATGGCGTCGACGACGCCCCGTTCTTCGCCGAAATTGGGCAGGGTGACCAAGATCCCATCTATCGCCGCGGCGTTTTTTTTGAAGAGCTCGGCACACTTGTGGGCATCGGCGAGGCTGACGACCGTGCCATAGAGGGTCTCTTCGGGGTCAAGCGTCACAACCTTGATCCCCTCCGCCTCGAGAACGCGCAGGATGGTTTCCCGGCCGGTCTTGCACAGGTGGCTCGGGAAGAAGCTCCGATTGCCGACGATCAACCCCAAGGTGATGGACTGCATTGAACACACTCCTTTGTATATTGCGCTCCTGCCTGAGCGAGAATTGACGATGGGCGTCACCGAGAGCTGTCGCGCACGACCAGCTCGGGCGCAAGCAGGCGAGCGACCGGGGCGGCCGATTCCTGGCCCTTGTTCCGGCCCTCGATGATGGCCAGCAACTCCTGGACGGCTAACCGCCCGACCTGCTCCAACGGCTGGTAGATGGTGGTCAGCGGTGGGCAGAACGAGGCCGACTCGGGGATATTGTCGAAGCCGACAATGGCCAGATCGGCCGGGACGCGCCGGCCGAGCAATACGGCGACACGCAGCGCGCCCAAGGCCATCTGATCGTTTGAGGCAAAAACGGCGTCGACCTCCGGGCACTGGCGGATCAAGCGGCGAATCGCCTCCTCGCCCCCGGCGGCGCTCCAGTCACTCTCGACCACCAGGCGCTCCGGCAGCTCCGTCCCCGCCTGTGCCAGGGCTTCCTTGAAGCCCGCGCAGCGCTCGCGCGCTTCCCACCACTGCAGCGGGCCGGTGATAAGGCCAATCTGGCGGCGGCCGCGCTCAAGCAAGTGCTGCGCCGCCAACGCTGCGCCGGCTCGGTTGTTGACGGCGACCAGCGGGACACTGCGGCGCATGCCCATGCTGAGAAAGATCATGGGCGGCAAGCGTTCGAGGCGTTCCAGGGAGAGCCAGGAGCGGTTGCTGCCAATCTCCGGCACTGCCCATACGATGCCGTCAACCCGACGGGCGGCCAACGAGGAGAGGGCCAGGTCGACGTCGGCATTGACCGGATCGTGCAAGAGGCTCAACAACAACGAGTAGCCCAGGCGGTTGGCTTCCTGCTCGATACCGATGACGGTGCGCGACGGCCCGTAATACTCCAGGCCGGAAGCCACCACGGCTAACGTCTCGCTGCGCCGGTTGACGAGACTGCGGGCAAGGACGTTCGGCTGATAGCCCAACTCCTCGATGACATCCAGAATACGCCGGCGAGTCCCGGCCGATACAGGACGCTTGCCCGTCAAGGCGTTGGAGACGGTGCCGGGTGAAACGTTGGCTCTTTTTGCGACGTCTTTTATGGTGACCATTGGACAGCCTGGCCGGAGAATGGCGCGCGAGCATGCGCGCTCGGAGATGATGGATCTGCCGGTACTATAGCAAAAAGGTTTTAACTTGTCAAGGTCTGCGCTCGGCTGCTCGGCTGCTCGGCTGCTCGGCTGCTTCACGAGTCTATTCTGGAGGCGCTGGCGGACCTGCAGCACGCAGGACAGAGCAGCCGGCTGCCGGAGAGCGCAGCGGAGCCGGGAGAGCAGCGGGTTGGCAGCCAACATGCGAGGCTGATCCAGCAGGCTCGAGAATACATGGAGCAGCGTCATGCGGATCCGGACTTGCTGCTGAACGAGATCGCGACCCTTGTGAATCTCAGCCCCAGTCACTTCAGCGTTATCTTCCGGCGAGAAACGGGCCAGCCGTTCAGGGATTATCTGACCGAGATCAGGATTAGGAAGGCCAACGAGGTGCTGAGCACAACGGTGCTCCAGTGCGCCGAGGTCTCGTACCGGGCCGGCTACGGCGACCCGCACTATTTCAGCTTCGCCTTTGATACACAGACCGGGCTCAGGCCGACCGAATTCCGTGCGCTCACTTCTCAGCGCTCGCGCGCGCCCGCCCTCGCGGAGGCAGCATAGTAGCGGCGTAACGGCTCCTGCAAGGCCATATAGCCCGTCTCAAATTGACGCAAGTGGGTGGTGTGGCGGGCAGGATCAGGCACGAAGGCAGTGGTCGGACGCGAAGCGGGATCGAGCGCGTGCAGCGCCGCCTCAGGATGGCTGAACACACCTGCGCCCACGCCGCCAAGAAGAGCGGTCCCGAGCAGGGCCGCCTCCGGGTGCTGCGAGACGACGTGGCGGCAGCCCGACACGTCAGCCTTGATCTGCAGCCAACCGCCCAGGCGTGTCCCCCCACCCGTCGCCACGACCTCGTCGATCGGCGCCCCGCTCACGTCCTGTGCCCGACGGCGTATCAGCTCCATTTCGTAGGCCGTTCCCTGCAGCACGGCTTTGAGCAGCTCAGGGCGGCCATGCGCAGGGTCAAGACCCACAAAAGCGCCACGGTCGGCCGCACCGCCGCCGATCCCTGGCAGCGGAATTTGGCTGCCAAGCAGATATGGGAAATAGAGCAGATCGATGGGCTCCGGACCGGCGGCCTTGAGCAATTCCGCCAGGGCCTGGTAGGGAAGCGGCTCCTCCCCCAGGAGCATACGCAGCCACTCGAGCGATCCGCCGGAGGCCGGCTGCGCCCCCATCCAGCAGTAAAGGCCCGGCACGACGTGTGGGCCAAAAGTCAGCCCCGACGTGAAGTCCGCCTCGTCCAGGGGACGCGCCCCGAAAGCGCCGACGAAGGATTCGGCTGTGCCCAGCGAGTCCAGCACCCGGCCGCGCTCGACGATGCCGGAAGCAAAGGCGGCGCAGATGTGGTCATGGCCAGCGATAGCGACAGACAACCCTGCGGGCAGGCCGAGCTCGGCGGCTGGCTTGGCCAAAATCCTGCCCATGCGTTCGCCGGCCGGTCGGACAGGTGGGAAAAGGTCCGCGTCCAGGCCAAAGCGGGCCAACCAGCCGGCGTCCCAGTGTGGGGGGGCGATGCAGAAGGCATAGGTGCGCGCGGCCAAAGAGAGATCGGTTGCCAGGCGGCCGGACAGGCGCCAGGCGACATAGTCGGCCGCCGAGAGCCAGACCGCATCACGAGCGATGCCCGGCTCCTGCTCGGCCAGCCAGAGGAGCTTGGCCAGGCTGCACTTGTAGGTCGCATGGATGCCCGAGCAACGAAAACGCTCGGCCGGATCGTCCGCCCGGTTAAGGACGGCCACCTGCGACAAGGCCGCGGTGTCGAACCAGGGCGCGAACGAGCTGCGTGAGGCGCCGGTGCGCCGGTCGATCAGACAGCCCGTCTCGGCCATGCTCGTAATGCCGATGCCGGCCACGTCGGCCGGCACGATGGCCGGCAGCATGCGCTCCGCGCCCCGGCTCTGCGCGTTCTCGTCGACCGCGCGGTCCCCGCCCGCCAGCACCCGGCGCACGGCCTCGACGACCGTCGCCCAGAGTTCCTCCGGCTCGTGGAATGCCACGCCTTGCCGCGTGCGATAAAAGAGGGTCGGCCGGCCGGCGAGCGCCCGCAGCGCCCCATCCTGCCCGAAGAGACCCGCTTTGCAGTGTGTCGTGCCGACGTCTATGCCCAGCAGCCAGTTTGAGCCGCTCATCGTTCCCAATCTAGCACAACAGTCCTTGGGCAGTCAATGCCATTTGTCAGAGACGGCCATCCGATTTGAGCATCCCGACGCTTCTTGACGCGCTGTGGCGGATGGGCTATCCTTTCCGCAGCGGAGGGAGAGTTTCGCCGCGCTTACGCCCTGACAGAGGAGAATCATGAACGTTGGCAAACTGATACGTCTGAACCGTCTGTTCGCGCACCCGTCTGGCAGGCTGTGTTCAGTGGCGGTCGACCACCTGGTCGGTTACGGCCCAGGTATGCCGGCCGGCCTGCTGCACATTCTCAAGACCGTGGAGGAGGTGGCGGCGGCCCAACCGGACGCCGTGACAATGCACAAAGGGATCGCCGCTTCGGCCTGGGCACCCTACGCAGGGCGCATACCGCTGATCGTGCAGAGCAGCCTGATGCGCGTGGACGACCTGGCCTTTGAGCAAATTGCCACCCCGGAAGAGGCAGTGCGACTGGGCGCCGAGGCGATCGCGGTCGCGGCATTCATCCGTGGGGAATCGGAGGGCGCTCACCTGCGGGTGATCGCCGACTGCGTGCGCGACGCGGCCCGCTTCGAGCTGCCTGTGATCTGCCACATCTATCCGCGCCGTTTCGAGGGTGGCCCGCACGTCTCGTTCGCACCCGAGGATATCGCCTGGGCGGCACGTTGCGCGGTCGAGGTGGGTGCGGACGTCGTCAAGGTGCCATACTGTGGCGATGTGGAAGCGCATCGCCAGATCGTTGCTGACTGCCCCGTGCCGATGGTGGCAGCCGGCGGTCCACAGACAGACACGTTGCAGGCGGCCTTGGCCATGATGGCCGAGGTGGTGCAGAGCGGGGCACGCGGCGCGACCATCGGGCGCAACATTTGGGGCTTCGAGCGGGTGAGCGCCGCGGTGACGGCTTTCAAAGCCGTCATCCACGATGAGATGACGGCCCGGCAGGCGATGGAGAGCGCCGGACTGTAGGCGGGATATGACAACCAAGCGCTGGGACGTGCTGGGGCTCGGCGTAGTCACTATCGACGACCTGGTGTACGTCGACCACTTCCCCTTGCCGGACAGCAAGGTACAAGTTAGCGACATGCGGCGCCAGGGCGGCGGACAGGTGGCTACCGCCCTGGTAGCGGCCGCGCGCCTGGGAGCTACGGCGGCCTACTGCAGCGTGCTGGGCCAGGATGACCTGTCGCGCGTTGCCCTGAGTGAGCTGGAGCGAGAGGGCGTTGACTGCTCGCCGGTCATCCGCCGCGCCGGCGCGGGACCGGCCCGGGCCGTGATCATCGTCAATCCCAGCGCGGGGCAGCGCACTATCCTCTACTCGCTGGCCGGCGAAACGCAGCCGAGGCCGGACGAGATTGGTGAGGATCTGGTGGCCGCCTGCCGCGTCCTGTTGCTGGACCAGCACGCCGGCGAGGGCGGGCTGCGCGCACTGGAGCTGGCAGAAGCGCACGACATCCCATGCGTGGCCGACCTGGAACACGTTGAACGGCCCGCCTCGCGCGAGTTGCTGCGCCGGGCCGGCCACCTTATCATCGGCACTGCCCTCGCCCGCGAGATCAGCGGGGAGAGCGAGCCGGCTGCCATGGTGCGCTCGCTCGCCGGGCCGCGGAGGGCCTGCTGCGCCGTGACGGACGGCGAACGAGGCTGCTGGTACGCAGAGCGTGATGGCGACGTGCGACACGTGCCGGCCTGCCGGGTGACGGTGGCGGATACAACCGGCTGTGGCGACGTGTTCCACGGCGCCTACGCGGCCTGCCTGGCGCGCGGGCTGGGCGCGCCCGAAGCCATCCGCGTCAGCAGCGCGGCCGCGGCGCTCAAGGCCACCCAGCCGGGTGGCCGAACCGGCATCCCGGACTGGCCGACCGTACAGCGGTTCCTGGCAGAGAGAGCATGCTGATAGGCCTCGACCTGGGCACGACGACGATCAAGGCCATCACCTATGACCCGATCGCGGGACGAGTGGGGGCGACGTCGGCGCGCCCGACCCCCGTCACGCACCCCCAGCCGGGATACAGCGAGCATAACCCCGAACAGTTCTGGGCGACGGCAGCGGAGTGTCTGCGCGAGCTCCTGGCGCACGAGACCGGCCAAGCGGTAACGGGGCTGGCGATCGCGAGCTTTGCCGAAGCGGGCTTGCCGCTCGACGCCGAGATGCGGCCCCTTTACCCGATCATCGCCTGGTATGATAGGCGCTGTGAGCCGCAGGCCGCCTGGTGGGACACCCAGTTCACGGACGCCGAACTGCACGCGATCACCGGCCAACAAAGCAGCCCATCGTTTGGGGTTAACAAGTGGCTGTGGTTGAAGGAAAACCGGCCGGACCTCGCCCGGAGCACGGCGCACTGGCTGTCGGCAAACGACTACATCCTCTGGCGGCTGAGCGGAGAACAGGCGACCGACTACAGCCTCGCCTCGCGCACGCAGATGTTCGACCAATATCGCCTCGATTGGTCGCCGGAGATCCTGGCCCGAGCCGGGCTGATGGCCGAACAGTTGCCGCGCGCCCGGCCGGCCGGGACACGGGTGGGCCGGGTGACGCGCGCGGCGGCCGAAGCCAGCGGGCTGCCGGAGGGCACGCCGTGCGTGCTGGGTGGGCACGACCATCTCTGCGCCTCATTGGCGGCCGGGGCATATCGACCGGGCATGGTCGTGGACTCCACCGGCACGGCGGAGGCAGTCGCGGTAGCCCTGGCAGGCTTCCAGACCAGCGCTGCCTTGGCGCAGGCCAGTTACGCCTGTTACGCGCACGTTGCGCCCGGCCAGTACGTGCTCAAGGGTGGGCTCAAGCTGTCGGGCGGCGCAGTCGATTGGCTGGCGCGCCTGCTGGCCGGTTTGGATCCCCACTTGCCGTACGAGCGGTTGCTGACACGCGCCGAGAGCGGCGTCGGTCAACGCGCCGGGCCGTTGTGGCTGCCACACTGGCTGGGCTCGGGAACGCCGGAAGGCGACCGGCACAGCCTGGCCGCGCTGGTGGGAGTGAGGGCCGAACACGACCAGGGTGACCTGTTCCGCGGCCTCCTTGAGTCACTGGCCTTCTGGCTGAGACACAACCTGGAGCAGATGCAGCGTCTCTCGGGCCAGAGCACCGGCCCGGTCGCCATCATCGGCGGAACGGTCCGGCTGGGATTGCTGACGCAGTTAAAGGCCGACGTGTTGAATCGCGCCATCAGCGTACCAGAGCTGCCCGAAGCCGCCGCGATCGGCGCGGCCTTGCTGGCGGGGCTCGGCACGGGCACCTTCGCCGACCCGGCCCAGGCCGTCGGCTCGCTGCGCTATGGAAAGACCGAGGTCGCGCCGGATCCAGAGCGCCGTCGCCTGGTATGATGCCCTGTACAGGCACACCTATCTTCCCCTCTACACGGCCCTGCATGGCGTAAACGAAGGTTTGGGCAGCGTGCAGCGCACCAGGCTCGTGTAGGGCGTTCAACCTTCGCAGCCTGGCTTGCTGGTCGGCGTGGCACAAGTGCCCGATCCATCCCGTCGTGTACGTGGTCAGCACTACGCCTGGTCCTACCTGTGTGCCCTTGTCATAGCGGCGCTGCTGGCCGAGCAGACCTGCTGCTCGACATGAGCGTGTTCGTGGCGTCTATGGCCAAATCTGCTGACGGGTGTGATTCAAGTTTTTGCGTCAACGTGGTGGCCGTGCGACTCGAAACGTGCCCGACCGACGGGCATATGCCGCCAAGGGTGGTTGGCGGCCGGCCGCCAGGGCTCGGTCGAAGCCACTTTGGGGGCTATCGGGCTGGGTGCAAGGGACTTGGCCCGACTTGTTTGGGCGGGAGCGGTTGGCGCTTGAGCCGTTTGGGCGGGCCGTGTTGCTTGGCGGCGCTTTTCATGGCGTGTGGTACGCCGTTGGCGGGTCTGTTGGCGGAGGGTTTGCGTGATCTGCGGCCACGCCTCCTGCCAACGATCACTACAAACGATATTGCGCAAGGCCAGCATCGGATCGACGTGGTCACGCCGCCAATGCATACCACTGCCTTTGAGGCGCGCTTCGACCACCAATTTGTTGCCGCTCTCCACCGCCCCGTCGCCAATTGGCCAACCGGCGGCCTGAAACAGCGGGATACTGCATGTGTGCAGCACGCTTTTCGAGATAGGCCAGGTGCGTCGTCAGGGCGGCATTGTCGGGTTGCTGGCCAACCAATGCCTGGACCTCCGCCAGGACTGAAGTGGGCCCTTCATGTTTGAGGCAGTGGAGTTGATCTGCCAGCCAGCTTTGCGCCCGGGGGCTCCCTTCACCCAAAACTGCTTGGCCCACCGCACTGAGGTGTTCACCTGCATGGGGGAAATCGAGGATGCGCACAGCGTTGTAGCGGTGCTGATCCACAAACTTCTGAATCCACTCGGCACCGTCTGTGACTGCCGCCACCGCCTGGGCCGTCTCCACCCCCCGCCGGTGCGTCTCGACCAGAGCCAGATGCTGAAAAGTCTCCGCATCCGTTAACCGCGAAAAATAGGAGTGCTGGGTCGTGTGCACGACGGGCTCGCCTTTCTCGATGACCGGGGGCTGGACCTCGCCAATCACCAACGTCTTGACTTCCGCCCACTCCCCGCCGACCAGCGGGACCATGGCGCCATCTACACTCACGAATTGCTGGGTCGGCCCCGCAGGCGGCGCGGGCAATTCCTGCGCAATCCGCTGCGCTTCAGCCGTCTGGCTGGCCCCGTAGGCGGCACCGGCGGCTTCGCTGATGCGCTCCACGGTCGGGCGGGAAACCGTCACCAGGCGAAAATGCTGGAGTTCCTGCGCCGCCCGGCCAAAGGGCATCCAAGCGCCCAGCCGGACCAAATCTTCTTGCAGGCTCGGCGTCAACGTGCCCGGCAATAACGCTAGTTCGTCATCCAGGGGGAAAAAAGCCTGCCCCACACTGCGGGCAGACCCCATAACTCCGAGTCAGGGCCACCGTCTGGTTGTGCTGTGTGGTCAGCCGACGCACTGCCGTCCCACGCCCCTCCAGCCTGGCTCCGCACTGGGGACAAACCGGTCGCTCGGCCTCCACCGCCGCCTTGATGTCAGCCGCGGCACTTGCTAACGCCGCATCCTGTAACATCCGCGCCCGCATCTTCGCCAACCGCTCGTCCAACGCCTGCTCGATCTCCCGGAAGGTAGCCCGCGGGTGCTGCAAACGCCACTCTTTCATCCCGCTCATGACCTCTTCCGCCAACTCATCCCACTTGGCATCGAAATCAAACTCCATCGCACCCTCCCAATCTGTCACTTACCCCATTCTACCAACCCCCTGCAACTCCCTTCCGCCCGCACGCAAAACTTTGTACCGCCCTCCCTGCTGACCTGCTGACCAAAGCCTGGACAAGTGGGGAGGATAATGTTAAGATGAAGCAGAGGTGATGAATGGCCACCAGCACAGGCCGGACATGACCGAGGGTGGAAGTGGCGCTGGGCAGGATCGCAACACAAAGACTGGATATGCCGGCACAAGCCTAAGCCGTCGAGGTCCACGATGCCAGCCGGAGACTTTATGTGTCCACAACCGGACGGGTCACCTTCGCCAGGCTGAGCTCGCTCACCAACGTCGACTTGCCGGTCACGGACCGGGATAGCTTGGCCCCAGTCTCTCGGCGCGTACGGATGCCGGGCTGCCAGCATTGGTAGCGGACGCGCTGGGCTAATTTACCAATTAGGCCAAGAGAAAAGGAGTCGCGATGGTAGCGGTAAGGGCGTTAGTGCACCGTCTGCTTGATCTGCGCCGGTCGGGTCAGGCACAGGTAACTCTGCTTGCCGTTTGTCCCAACTCAGCGGCAGTGCTCGAAGCAGCGGTCAAGGTAGCTGCCGAGAACGGGGCGCCGATGCTCCTGGCGGCCACCTTGAATCAAGTCGATCTCGACGGCGGGTATACTGGCTGGTCACCATCGGCTTTCGTGCAGCGCACACACCAACTCGCTGTGGCGCATGGTTGCGAGGGATCTGTATACGCCTGTCTGGATCACGGCGGGCCTTGGCTCAAAGATAGCCATGCCCAGCGTGGTCTGTCGCTGGACGAGACGATGGCTGAGGTCAAGCTGAGCCTCACGGCGTGCATCGAAGCCGGGTATCAGTTGCTGCACATGGATCCGACCGTCGACCGGAGCGTCTCATCCCGCGATCCTCTCCCCATCTCCCTGATAATCTCCCGCACCCTGGAGCTCATCGAATACGCCGAGGCGGAGCGCCGCCGGCTTGGGGTGCCGCCTATCTCGTATGAGGTAGGCACCGAGGAGGTGCACGGCGGCCTGGCGAATCTTGATAGCTTTGCCGCTTTCCTGACGGGGCTGCGACAGGGCTTGGAACTCCGCGGTCTTCTGGATGCCTGGCCGTGCTTCGTCGTTGGCAAGGTGGGCACAGATCTCCACACTACTTACTTCGACCCAGATGTGGCCGCCCGCCTGTTCGAAATCGTTTCCCCCTACGGGAGCCTGATCAAGGGACATTATACCGATTGGGTGTCCAATCTGGGTATGTATCCCCAAACCGGCATGGGGGGCGCCAATGTGGGTCCGGAATTCACCGCCGCGGAGTACCACGCGCTCGCCGATCTATGCGCTAAGGAGGAGGCGGTGTGTCGCGCCCAGCCGTCGCGCAAGCCCTCTGGCTTCATGCGTGAGCTGCAGGCGGCTGTATTGCGGTCCGGACGGTGGCAGAAGTGGCTGTTGCCACAGGAGATCGGGCTGTCGTTTGAGCTCCTGCCTGCTGAACGCCGGGAATGGCTTGTCCTCACCGGGGCGCGTTATGTATGGACCGAACCGGCTGTCCTGGCAGCGCGTCGGCGACTATATGAGAACCTGGGTTCGGTTATTCGGGATCCTGACAGCTACGTCATAGACCGCATCGCGATGGTCATCGACCGCTACATCGTCGCTCTTAACCTCTGTGGTGCGAACCACCTTTTCCACCCGGTAAGCGTCGCGTAGCGCCGGCATCGCACCGGCACTTGACCGCGCCGGTGCCACTCCGGCTTTGGAGAGCACTGTGATGAGTAACGTGCCTTTTGACGTGATCACTATTGGCGACATGTCCGTGGATCTGATCATGGACCTCGGGGAAGTGGTGCCCCAGTTCGGCCAGGCCGAGCAATGGGTGACCAACTTTTTCCTCGAGATGGGGGGCTCGGCATGCATATTCGCCTGTCAGGCGGCGAAACTCGGGTTGCGTGTGGCCGTGCTTGGCCGTGTCGGGGCTGACCCCTTTGGCGAGTTGGTGACGCGTCGCCTGCAGGAGAGCAATGTCGACACCTGCTATGTTACCGTCGACCCGAGTCTGAAGACTGGCGTTGGGGTCTCTCTATGCCGGACATCCGGAGACCGGGCGATCCTCACTTACGGCGGTAGTCTCAATGCGGTTTTCCCTGAAGATGTGACGGATGATTTCCTGCGCAGCGGCAGCCATCTGCACTACGCCAGTTACTATTTGCAGACGAACTTGCTGTCCGCTGCGCCGGCTATGCTGCGGCGAGCCAGAGAACTTGGGCTGACCACTTCGCTCGATACCAACTGGGATCCGGCCGAACAATGGGACGCCTGCATCCGGTCGGCGCTGGCAGCCTCCACCCTCTTCCTGCCAAGCGGCCAGGAGGCGCTGGCCATCGCGCGTGATACGGATATACAGACGGCAGCTTGCCGATTGGCCTCGCTGGGGCCGATCGTCGTAGCTAAGCTTGGCGAGTGCGGCGCGGGTGTGCAGTCGTCTGCTGGCTGGCTGGAGGTACCGGTAGAGCCGGTGCCAGGAGTAGTTGACACGATCGGAGCCGGCGACAGCTTCGACGGGGGATTCATAGCCGCCTGGTTACGCGGCCTCTCGCTAAGACAGTGCGCCGTAGTGGGAAATGCTTGCGGTCGTGCCAATACGCAAGCCCGAGGTGGAGTGCAAGGGCAGAGCACGCTGGCGGAACTGGAGGCGCAAGGCATGCGGCTTACGACGAAGGCAACCGCTTAACGGCTGCCTCGTCGCTTATTTAATCCAAATGCCAGCTGAGGCCAGTAGTGGGGTCATCCGGGCGACTACGCCCGGGTGTCATACTCGATATGGACTGCATAATCGCACATGTCGATGCGGCGCATACCCAGTTGGCTCGGCTCGGTAACGAAAAAGATATTGGCCGGGCCCGGGTCTGGAATAGTCCATTCGCAATGCGGCGTAAAGGCGTTCATCGTAAAGAAACTCAGCCTCGGATCGTTGAACGCCATCTCCAGCGCCCAGATGTCGCCCTCGGCAAGTTCGCCATTCGAAATCAGGTGCTGTAGGTCCGGCTCCCTGTGCAGAGCTATCACAAGCACCAGGGGCTTCTGCGGTCGCCCCTCGTTGATCAGGATGAATTCCTCGTTGTCCGGATGGATTGCCAGGTCAACCACGGACCGATTGAAGCCGACGCATATCAGCATATGGCCACCAAACTGCTCGTCGGACACGTAAATCTGCTCTACATTGGTGGTCCCCTCCGCAGCGGTCAAAGGGGCTGCCGGCGGAAATAGCCGCGTTACGAGTTCCGCGCGACTCCAGAACGGCCATCGTGCTCTCAGTCATCGGCTGCACTTTTAGATTCAGTTCCTTCATCCTGTCTTCCTCCGCTGCTCCGCGCAGCCTGTAAGCAAATCCCCATTACCGTGCTGCGTGCAATCCTTCTTCCTCAACGTACTGGGTAGCCCCCGTATTCGCGTACAGTTTCGAACATGGCCAGCAGGTTTTCCACAGGTACGAGCGCCTGCACGTTATGAATCGGATTGAAGACAAATCCTCCGCCGGGCCCGAAAATACTTAGCCGCTCTCGGACCTCGGCGCGTACCTCATCGGGTGTACCGAACGGCAGCGTGTGCTGCGTATCCACACCTCCGCCCCAGAACACGATTTGTGCACCGAAGCGCTGCTTCAGCGTCTTGGGGTCCATTCCGGCAGCCGATGTTTGGACGGGGTTGAGGATATCGAAGCCGGCATCGATGAAGTCGGGCAGCAGATCGACGATCGAGCCACAGGAGTGAAGAAATGTCTTCCACGAAGTGTGTTGATGAATCCAGGTATTGATCTCCTTGTGAAATGGCTTGTAAAGTTGGCGGTAGGTCTTAGGAGAAACAATCAAGCCCATCTGGCCCCCGAAGTCGGTCCCACTTATGCACGCGATTTGCACACAGTCGCCCACCACCGCATGGGCTCTCGCCAGATTCAGCAAGCCAATTTCGCACTGTCGCTCGAATACCCGGTAGATGTAGTCCGGGCGCTGCAAGGTGCTGATGTACCATTCGGCGATATCGCGGATACCCTTGGGATTTTTGAGCCACATGGCGGGCACCGTGGCAATGTCTCCAAACGACGTTCCGCCGAAGTTGCCGAGAACCGCTTTGTTGGTGTCATTGAACTGTCTTTCGGCCTGCTTCTTGAAATGGGCGAGATCGTCATCGCTAAGCAGGCTGAACTCCTCCATGTTGTTCTCGGGGTTCAGGCTGGACTTATCGAGCGGAGGTTGGCGCACGATGGCATCAAAGTAGAATCCTCTTTCCGGCATGCGCCCGCTTGGCGCCACCGAGCGGTCCCCTCCGGGTATATCAACAGGTCTCCGTTCGGCTCAGGGTCGGTGTTGAAAGCCTCGGGCACTAGCAGGGGAGTGCCATCGAAGAACGTCCAGTGCCGCCAGCCCTCGTTCCTAAACCCAAAGAGGTTTTGTGGCGGAGCCACAGGCACGACGTCCAGTCCCAAGGCATCCACCAGGTCAGGCTTGATCTCCCCGAGGAACTGGAACGGCTCGATCACTCTGACTGGCGTGCCCGGAGCGTCGAGGCCTAAAGCCTGTCTGAGTTGATAAACCGTGCTGGCATGCATGCCGGTGACGGTAACTCCCCCCAAGTCTAGCGGGATACGGTCCGGTTCCCTGTGCTCCAGCGCCATGACAACGTGCTCCGTGCGATGTTAGCATATCGTTGACCTCTCAGATGGCTTCCCAACTATGCCTTGACTGCACCCGAGATAAACCCGGCCACGAGCCAGCGTTGAAGGAGAAGAAAGAGCGCTACGACCGGGAGGGTGACCAGAGTGGCGCCGGCGAAGATGAAGCCCCATTCCACCAGGTATTGGCCCTGAAAAGCGCCCAACGCCACAGGCAGTGTCCATTTCTCATAGGAATTGAGAAAGACCAGGGCAAACATGTATTCGTTCCACCCCATGATGAACGCCGAGGTGATCGTGACGACGATGCCGGGGGCCGAGACGGGGAAGACGACCCGGAAGAGGGCCCCCAGGCGACTGCAACCGTCGACCATAGCTGCCTCGTCCAGGTCAGGGGGAATCGTGTCGAAATATCCCTTGAGAATGTAGGTGCAGTATGGCAGCGTGAAGGCGGTGTAGACCAGGATTAGTGACCACAAGGTATTCAGGAGCTGCAAATCCTTCAGAAAGAGGTAGAGAGGCACCAGCAGCAGGGCGCCGGGCAACATTTGACTGAGCAAAATTGTGTAGCGCAACACGCCGCTGCCACGGAACCGGAACCGGGATATGCTGTAGGCGGCCACTGAAGACATTGCTACCGTGAGTGCGGCTGTGGCCGAGGCGACAATCAGGCTGTTCCGCGTGAACTGTACGAAACCTGAGTTGCCAAAGATGTCACTGGCAGCCAATCGCGGTAGTTGGCAAGGGTGGCGAGACGCGGCAACCAGACCGGCGGGTATGTAAATAGCTCGGCACGCTGCTTGAAGGAGGACGACACCATCCACAAAAACGGGACAGCCGCCACTGCAGAGACCAGAATGACGGCCAGGTATTGCAGGAGCCTAGACAGGCGGAATGTCTTAGTGTTCATCCGTATGCAGTCTCCTCTCCTCCCAGCGCCTTCAGGTAAAGAATTGTAAAGACCAGCGAAAGCAGAAGCAGAATCATTCCCCCCGCGGCTGCCTCTCCCATCCGCAGACCTTCAAAGGCCTTACGGTAGACGTAAATGGTCATTACCTCAGTTGCATGCGCGGGACCTCCGCCGGTCAAAACATAGACAATGGCGAAGTCTTTTACGGTCCAAATCATGAGGAGCAAAAACACCGTAAGAGAGACCGGCTTAAGCAAAGGGAGCGTTACATAACGGAACTTGTTCCAAACGTTGGCGCCGTCCATAATGGCGGCTTCATATAGCACGGGGGGGATACTTTGCAGGCCTGCCAGCAACATGATGGCTGCCCAGGGCGTGCCCTTCCAAATGTTTACCAGCAGGGCTGCTGGAAGGGCGAACTTGGTGGTGGTAAGCCATGGAAGCGGGGCGCTGATAATATGCAGCATTTGCAGGGTGTAGTTCACGATCTCGTACTGCGGATCAAACATCTGGATCCAGACCAGGCAGGCGACGACCTCAGGGACGGCCCACGGGATGATGAGGAGAGACCGGGCGAACCCGCGCCCTTTGAAAGAGCCATTAAACAAGAGCGCGATACCCAACCCGAGCACGAAGCGGGCCGGCAGCGTGACACCCAGGTAGATCGCTGTCACCCGGGCAGTGGTCCTAAACACCGGGTCGCGGAGGACCGCGGCATAGTTTGCCAGGCCGAGGAACGCGTGGTTGGTAGGCCGAGCGAGATACCAGTCGAAGAAGCTCATCCACATGTTCCGCAGAATGGGGACGACGATAATCAGAATTACAGCGGCCGCCATGGGGGCAACGAACAGATAGGGAAGTGCATTCTTCCTCACCCTATCCAGCAAGGGGCGTGAAGAAGGCTTCGTCTCGGCGCGAGGGTGGCCATGGGCTGAAAATGCATCCATGTGGTCTCTCTGATGCCTCCAAGGACGTCTCACACCCGGTCCCTGGCTGACACGTGTCCGCCAGGGACCGGGTGACTTCGTGCGCCTCGGATAGGACTGGCTACTTCGACAGCTCTGTCTTGATCTGCTCAGCAGCCTTATCCAGGGTCGCCTTTACATCGGCGCCGTTGATGAACGCCTCTTGCGCGGCCTCCACCATGACCTGACTAATAGCGCCGGCCTGCGGAATGTTCGGATCAACCTGGCCGTCCAGCTTGTACCGCTTCTGGGACAGGTCCACGAGCTGCGCGTTCAGCGGCTCGGACGCCTTGTATTCGTCAGAGGTTGCGAATTTGAGGTTGGCGGGGATCATGCCTGAGACGGCCACGATCTTCTGAGCCTCTGGGCCGGCCATCCACTCGAGGAACTTCCATGCCTCGTCCGGGTTAGCGCACTTGCTTGAGATCAAGTGCGTGATGCCATTGGTCTCGAGATGAAACGGGTACGATTTGCCATCGTATACCACATCGGGCGATGCGATCACGCCGAGATCGTCGACTAGCTTGGGATCCTGTTCACGGGTCATGCCTACGAACCACGGCCCGTCGATCTCCATGGCCTGGGTGCCATTCCAGAATTGCTGGCGCTGGGCAGCCTTGTCATAGCCAGTTGGGCTGACCTTGTCCTTGAGGATCATGTCCTGCCACCACTGCCAAGCCCACACGTTCGCGGGGCTGTTCACCACGACCCTGTCGGCGGTGTAGGGGCCCTGATCGTTGGGGAAGTAGATGCCGCCCGCGATGGGTCGGGCGATGAAGGTTTTCATCTCGTCGAACACGAACGAGTGCGAGCTCAGCACGGCGCCAAAGCCGTACTGATCAGGCTGGCCACCCGTCCCTTTCTTCGTCAGCTTGATGGCTGCCTGGCGGAAGTCGTCGGTCGTCTTGATATCATCCGGGTTGATACCCGCTGCCTCGAACAGGGACTTGCGGTAGTACACAGCCCGAGGACCCCAGGCGTAGTCGGAGATGCCGATGTAATGCCCGTTATAGGTCAAGTCTTTCTGACCTATTAGGTCAGTTTCCCAGTGCGTGCCCTTGATGTACTGGTCCAGGTTGACGAACGACCCTGTGTCGCCCGTTCGGAGTGCGGCATAAGTGGCATAATGCATGTTGCCAGTCTGTAGCTGCACGACGCAGGCCTCGGTGCCAGCCATGATTTCCGTCGTCAGTTTATCCCAGAAATCATTATACGCCGCGCCGTAGTAGTCGATCTCGATATTGGGGTTCAGCTGCTCGTAGGCCTGCTTGAGCATGTCGAAGGCCTTCTTGTGAGGCGCCTCGACGTAGACAGACATCTCAACCGGGATCTTGATCTTTGCGCCGCCGGCTGCGGGTGCTGCAGCGGCGACTGCTGGCGCGGTCGTGGGTGCCTGTGCGGCTGCCGGAGCCGCGGGCGCTGCAGGCGCACAGCCCGCGAGACCGCCAACCGCCATCGCCACTAGCACGAGCACGGCAATGGTTCTGTACATGGGTAACTGAGTCCTCATGACATATTCCTCCTCTAACTGGGTACCTCTTCCAGGCGACAAAGTACTTCATCACCGAAGCTTCACCGTCGATCAAGCGTCGCTAACTGGACAACCTCCTCTCCCGAGTTAGCCCGCTGGCCGACTATACTCGGCTCTACGTGGTGACGCTGCAGTCTGGGTCCTATCAGAGCTCGACAACCTTGCCGGTGGCTATGGAATTCTCGATGGCGACGATAATACGCGTGATGGCCAGACCATCGGCGGGGTCGACCAGACAGGGAGTATCGTTGCGCACGCAGTCAACAAAATGTAGAATTGGCTCGCGGAAGAACCCGAACATGTGGCTGTACATGTCCTGTCGCCCGCCGATGAAGGGCGTTTGGAAGCTGCCCGCAGCAATCGCAACCCCGTGTTGGGTGGGCTCGAGTTCGATCTTGCCCTCGGAGCCAAGAAAGTCGAGGCGGAAATCCAGCCCCGGCCAGCTCGGAGGAAGGATCCAGGCCGTGTCTATGGTCGCGAACGCATCCTCGAACTGGAGATGCGCCTGCACGGCATCGTAGGTGTCAAAGCCCCGCTCTTTGAGAATCCCGCGGTGGCCGACCGCATATACACTTTTGACTTCCTGGCAGAAGAGCCAGCGGACCAGATCGATGATGTGCGGACCCAAGAACCACTGCGGCCCTGAGCTTCCGCTCCATGGCAGCCATTTGGTGATCATAAGGGAATTGCAGAGCCGTGCATAGGCGCTGACAGGACGGCCCATCGTACCGTTCTCGATGGCTTGCTTGGCTGCCATGAGGGGTGGGTTCCAGCGGTTCTGGAAATCGGTCATCAGGCGAATGCCCTTGTCTTTGGCAGCCTGAGTGATGGCTTCTGCATCTGCCACGTTGGTGGCCAGTGGTTTCTCCACCAACAGGTCTTTGCCCACCGCGATCATTTGGAGGCAGACGTCACGATGTACGTGGTCGGGCGTGGCGATGCTGACGATGCGGATCGACGAATCGTTGGCTATCTCTGCCGAATTGGTGGTCCATTCGCAGCCATATTCGGCCGCCGCCTTCTTGGCCCGCTCCTCATTGAGATCGCAGACGCAGACAAGCTCAGCTGTCTCACTTTGGGCGTAGGTCCGGGCATGCGTGTCTCCGAACATGCCGACCCCAATCACTGCCGTTCTGACTTTCTCCATATTGTTGCTCCTGTGGAATAGGGTGATTATGCCCAGCTGGCCAGAACCCTGATCAGCTCAGACCGCCGTTGTCGTGCGCGCCGGTTGCACGACTGGAGGGATCGGAGACGGCGCCGAAATCCAATCCCAGCGTAACGACGGCTGAGAGGTTGTGCGGCCGATCGGGATCCAGGCCCTTGGCGACGGCACGGTGATAGGCTAATAGCTGAAGCATTGGCAGATATAGCACATTTCGCACCGGCTCGGGGACTTGCGAGGAAAACATCACGTCTGCGTCAAACTCGCCAAAACGCAGAGTCGCAGCCCCAGACTTCGCTGCATCCGTGAGAACTGCCGCCTCATAGCTTCGCCTGGCCTCTGAAAGCAGACCGACCACCAGGGCGCCAGAGGAGGCCATCGAAATAGGCCCGTGACGAAACTCGAGGAAATGGAACGGCTCGCTGTGTGTCAGGGCCATCTCCTTCATCTTAAGACTGATCTCACAAGCCAGGCCATAGCGTGGGCCGCTGCCCAGAATGTAAAAGCGTTCGATGTCAAGACGGCTGCCGAGGCGCTGAGCCAGGTCCGCATAGCGCTCGATGAGTTGGTGGCCTGCCGGAGCCAGGCGGTACATGGCCGCGGTCAGATCGTTGCGTGCGGCAACGATACAGGCCAGGGCAGTCGCAGCCACGTACATCGAGGCAAAGGAGCGGGTTTGCGCGATACTTTCCTCTTGCCCGGCCGGGATAGCGAAGGACAAATCGGTTGCGCCGGCCAGGGACCGATCGCCGTAGTTGGTGATGGCGATCACCTTCCCACGCCTGTCATTCTGGAAAGCCCTGACGGCCGCCAGCGTCTCGCTGGTTTCCGCCGAGCGGCTAAGCGCCACGAGCAGCTCTTGCCGCTGCGCCGTGTAGGTGCTGTCCGGATACATCACCAATTCTCCGGCTGGCACACCTCGAGCCGGCACTCCTGTCAGCTGCTGAAACAAAGCTGCAGCAGCGAGCGCAAGGTAGTAGGTAGAGCCACACCCCGTAAAGATAACCTGGGTGTACCTGCCCGGCGGGCACAGACGGGTCAACTCGTAGCTATGGCCATTGACAACCGTCACCGCTTCTTCCCATGCATCCACCTGGGTTATGATCTCGGTATAGGTCGCGGCTCGGCCTGGCACCTGTCCGATTCGGGATGGCATCAGTATATCTCCAGTCAACTCCCGGTGTTGCAGCAGAAAACCAGAACCCGCCGCGGTCGCGCAGTGAGCCGCAGACCAGCTACCCACCACGCACTGCTGCCCCGGTACCGCACACCCTGAACGTGCAGGGATGCGCGTCGAAGCCCACTAGGCTGCAGGACGTTTCAGCCCGGGAATCAGCTTGCAGGCCGCTTCAAAGTACAGGCTGCGCAAAACGTCATCGGGCAGATTCAGGCCGTAGATGCGGTAGCGTCCCTGGTTGCGGCCGTAATCGAAATACTCGTCGGCCGTCTCGAGGCAACGAAAATAGATCTGGTAGGTCGCTTTGTCAGGGTGGATGTCAGTGCCAAAGACGACGCGCCCGGCGTACTGGGTAAGGAACCAGCGCGCTGTGTAGGGTTGGCGGCCGAGCTCGCCTATGCGCTCACCGATATCCACATACAGGTTCGGGAAACGGTCGAGGGCTTTGGCCACATAGCGCAAGTTCTCGGAGTAAGACAGTACGTGCGCGCTAATGAAGGTGGTCTCTGGGTGACGAGCGACCATGTTCAGTTGGTGTTCGATCAAGTCCATGAAGGAGGGATAGTCGCCGCCATAGACATGCCACTCCGGGTGGTTGTGTAGCTCATCCCAACGTTCGTTGAAGCCATCCAAAGGCCAGAAGAATGCCACCGGATCGGCCGAGTGGATCAGCACGGGGATCTTGAGTTCGCCGGCCGCGGCCCAGACAGGATCTAGCCGGGGATCATCGGGCATGATTAGCTTGCCGGACCGGTCACGATGCCCCAAGCCCAGTTCCTTGAAAACCTTCAATCCCTGTACCCCGGCGCCAACAGCCGATCGCAGCTCCTGAGCCCATCTCTCACCAAAATCCGGCCGGTCAACTTCCGCCCAGTTCACCCAGGCATAGACGCAGAATCGGTCGGCATACGTCCCTTTGAAGAGGTCGAGGTTACGTTTCAGTTGATCACCCCAACCACCGTCGAGATTGACGACGCAATGGACATTCATTTCGTCCATCAGTGCGACCGTTTGGGATAAATCCGTAGTGATTTTGCGCAGGTGGTTGTGAGCGTCGATCACCGGGTAACGTGCTCTCTGCGGTGTGTGGTCATCCGTTACCAGGGCGCTGCGAGGCGTAAAGTCTCGCAACAGGAGATCGTCTGAATGCATCTTCGCTTCTCCCTTGCAGACTATTGAGGGCGGATACAAAGCGACAGGCAAGGCTGGTAGGAAACAGTCGCACGCATCCTAGCACGATTGCGCGCATATGTCAAGCGCTTTTCGAGCAACATCCGTCATCTTCTGCCCATTAGCATCATAATCAGTCAAGATCCGTCTGACTGGTGATTGACAGAAGGTGTGAATTGATGTTATGCTTGTTTATCGGACATTCACGTTTCCACGGGCACTGCAAATGCCACTTAGCAAGTCCATCCGCCAAGAAGAAATTCGCCAGCGCATAGGCGCAACTGGACACGCCATGGTTGCTGAACTGTGTGCGCTGCTCGACGTCAGCGAAGCGACCGTGCGACGCGATTTGGATGACTTGGCCGCCGAAGGTGTAATACAACGCCAGCGCGGTGGCGCGATCAGCCTGGGCGCCGCGGTTCCCGAGTCGCCCATCTACCAGCGGGCGCGTGAGATGGCCGAAGCCAAAGACCAGATTGGCCGGGCCGCTGCCCGTCTGATCTTCGATGGCGAGACCGTGTTGCTGGGCAGCGGTTCCACAGTTCTCGCTGTGGCGCAGCATCTCAAAGCGCGTTCTGATCTCATCGTGATCTCCAATTCGCTCCCGGTGGTGAGTTTGCTTGCCGATTCGCCGGGCGTGTCGGTAGTGGTGTTGGGAGGCCTGCTGCGCCGGGGCGAGCTCTCCATGATCGGCCACCTGACGGAACAGGCTACCAATGAATTACGCCCGGAGAAGGTCATTCTGGGCATGCGTGCCATCGATATCGAGCGCGGGCTAACCAGTGATTATCTGTCCGAGATCATGACGGACCGCAGCATCGTGCGTGCCTCGCCGAAATTGATCGTCGTGGCCGATCACACCAAATTCGGACGCACCGCGACGGCTTTCATTGCACCGATCTCCGTGGTCGACACTATTGTGACAGACTCGGACGTCTCACCGCAGATAGTCCAGGATCTGGCTGACGCAGGGGTCCGCGTAGTGATTGGAGCAGCACAAGCGACGCTTCTCTCAAACGAGCGCCAAGCGATCAGGGGCAAGTAACGAGTGGCGGGAGCGCCGAGCAGGTTCCATCCCGACTCCATAAGTAGCTGTTCAGCGTTACCCCGCGATTTCTGTCACAAGGGGCTTTGCACTCGACTGCTTGGAGATCAATGTCGACGGGCCGGCCCTACACGGCGACTCGCTGCCAGCTGGCAATCACTCGCTTCACGATGCACGCCAGAGCTGCGCCCTCGGTCAGTTGAACGCCAGTGCACGGCGGCCCGGAGGCTTGCGGGTTCGGCGCGACCGTAACTGTCTAGTCATGTTGCCTATCGGTGCGCGTCAACGGCAGGGATCAGCCAACACTAGCGGCCGTCAGGTTCCTCGGCTCGGTGATGAACCAGGCTCGACGCCGGCCGTCTCGGTGTTAGCAGATGATGACCTGGCTACAAGGCAAAAACAGATGACCCAAAGCTTCGCCGGCGAAAAGCCGAGGAAGGTGCTGGCACGGCTGATTTGAATTGCTGAGAGCCATCCCTATCGACCTGGCCGCGACCCGGGTTGCTCACACTTCAATCACGTTACGGGGACGACGGGTGTCCAGCCCGCGCTCACACCGGGCTTTCCGGCATTCTGCGCCTTAGCGGATCGATCTGAGTTGAGCGTCAGCAGCCTGGCCGGGATGTCTTCGTCGGCGATATCGTGCGGCTAGCCATGGGCCTCAAGCACCACCGCGTCGAGTTTGAGATGGGCGAAGTCGAGCCAGGTGGAGGGCTGGATGGGGTAACAAAGCGCGAGCTGTGGCCGCGATGAGCAAATCGAGATCCTCGACGAGCGCTCCGGCGCGCCGCCATTCAGCTTTCACGTCCGCGAAGAGATGAGCAGGCCGCGCCATATCATAGTTTAGCCAGCGTCGCTACCGAAATGCCATCCTGACCATCCTGACCCTGCTGCGCCAGCATGGCCAGAGCAATATCGCAGTTGCGGCTGTTGGCCGGGGTGACAGCATGAAATCACCGTGACACGCCGCCGTGCGCCCCTATCTGGCGGGCGCCAGCCTGCCGGTCGCCCCGCCGGGCTGCATGACGTAAACGAGGAGCTGGGAAAGCTGCAGCGAGGCGAAAGACCGGCCTGAAAGTGCAGCCAGCAAGTGGAGACGCGCCGAACTGCGCTCGTCCTGCGGGTAAGCCTAGTCGGCCGGCCAGGCTGCCAGTCCATTGCCTGCAGCGGCGGGCCGCCGAGCGGGCTCGTGGACCCCGCGCAGAGCGACCACCGAGAGCAAGAACAGGATACCGTAGATCATGAAGATCAGCATGTAGCCGAGGCCTGCTACCTGCGGCAGCCTGATAGTGAAATAGTCGGCGATCGGTCCGCCGATATAGGCCCCAACCGCCCCGGCCCCCGCGCCCGCCAGGTTGGAAATGCCCAGGTAGCGCCCCGCCTCCTCTTTGGGGACGATCTCGGTCCCAAGGGCCCAATTGGCCGCGTAGAAAGACCCGGTGGCCAGACCGATCAGGCAGCCGCCGGCGTAGATGATGCCCATGTTGGGCAATGACAGGGCCACCAGGGTGCCCAGCGCCGCGAGGCAGCCGCTGACCGCCACCAGGCTCTTGCGGCCGAAGCGGTCGGCCAGCCAGCCAGTCCCCAGGGCCGAAACCAGGACGAACAAACCTACCACCAACATCAAGTAGGCTGCCGGACCGGCAGCCTTCTCGCGCACGTAGCCGAGCCGTCCCTGGATGAAGTAAACGGCAAAGGTCGAGAGGTTGGTGGCGCCGACCAGGAACGCCAACCGGTTGACCACCCACCAGGTGAACGATGGGTTCCTGCGCGCCGCCTGGGTTCCGATGCTCACGCGCACGCTGGCCCAGACGCCCAAGCCGACGGCGATCGCCATCGCAGCCAGTCCGGCCAGTCCCATGATCAGCAGCAGCACGATGGGCGATTCGATGCCGGCGATAGCCCGGCCCAGCAGTTGCACCGCCTGGCCGGTGCCAAGGATGATCATGGCAAAGAGGGCCGTCATCAGCGCCAGGCGCAGGACCGGCGTCCAGTCGAACGGCAATGGCCGCTCGCTCGGGCACCTCTCAGGCACGAGCATCGTGGCAAGCATGCTGAGCGTCAGAATGCCCATCGCGAGAAGCAAGCCCGTCCACATGTGGCCGCCGCTGATCAAGCGGGCCACCGTGAAGGAAACCAGGATCAAAGGCAGAGGCAGGTCCATCACCGCCTTGATGCCGGAGAAGCGCCCCCGCTGTTGGTCAGGCACGAGGTCGGGGATGAGCGCCTGCTGGGGTCCCTGCGCGGTATTGGACGAAACCTGGAGCATGATCGCCATCACGAAGAGGAAGACGTAGCCCGCGCTGCCACTCATGCCAGCCGAAAAACCGATGGCAGTGATAAAGACCAGGTCCAGCACGGTGCCGGCGAGTATGAAAGGCCGGCGCCGGCCCCAGCGTGAGGTGCTGCGGTCGGAGAGCATACCCATGACGGCTTGCATCAACAGGGCCACCATAAGGGTCCAAAGCCGCAGGCTGCCCAGGTAGGCGCCCTTGACGGCATCGCCGACAAACAGTTGGATCAGCAGTGGGAAGACCAGGGTGTTGGTCTGCGCAAGGGTGGCCAGGCCAAGGGAATAAATGTTGACGGTGATATAGTCATACCAACGGACCGGTCGGTTCATCGTCGAGGTCTCCTGATCAGCCGGCGAAAGCCAAGGACGATGAATTATGACCTATCCTGGGGAGTTCTGGCAAGCGTCGCGTGCCGGATACTGGAAAAACATCAGGACCGCAGTGCTCATATGACTGCGGCCCTGAGTACGCCGAAGATCAATCCTGGCCCGTCGACGCGCGAGCGCGGGACGTGACCGAACTGCGCGAGCCTTACAATTCGGTGACGGTCAATGATCCTTCGGGGCAGGCCAACTCACAAGAGAAGCAGCCGATGCAATCGTCGGGGTCGCCGGTGTACATGGCGAACTGAGCTCCCCCTTCTTCGACGAGGGCAATCAACTCATTCGGGCAAGTGTCGACGCAGTCGCCACATGCCTGGCACTTGTCACGCTCGATCTTGATGACGTACATTGTTTCTTTCCTCCGCGAGGTTGGGCGATCCACGGGTCACACTGACCGGCGGACACCAATGATTTCCTGATCGCAGAGCGGCCGCTCAGCCACTCTGCGATCAGTATAGCACTTGCCTCACCTACGCTAAATGATGTATGTCACATTTCAGGCCGAAAATGACACACATCCGCGCGAGACTAAGCCGCATTGAGCGGCTAGGCATTAGGGGGCCGGCGTGGCGGCGGAGCCGCCGGCCGGAGCCGGAGCCGGCGTCGGCTGAACCAGATAATCGCTGCGTTGGCGCTCGACCAGGTCCTTGAGCGTGTACTCGGCCACGTGGACGTAGTACTCCGAATCGGCCGACTTGACGAAATAGCCGGTCGCATCCTTGGCGCCAACCATCAACGTATGGGTCGTCTCCTTGCCGGCGTTGTTCGTCACCACCGTCAGGACCGCGGTGGGTTGTGCCAGGCCATACGAAGGGTCGTCCTGCTTGCCCAACGGTTTATCCATTCGCAAGGCGGTGGCGACAGACACCAGGCTGCTCACGTTTGCATCGTTGGTCACCTCGCCGGCCGCCAGGCCTTGCATGACCCAGGCGCCTGCTGCGTCCTTGTTGAAGGTCAGGTCGGTGCCCGACGTCTTGATCGTCACCGTCATCGCTTGTTCGACCGGTACGCTCATGTAGATCGGGTCGATCCAAGTCGTTACATCCGCGTTGACGTCATAGGCGCTGACATCGCGGGTCAGGTAGACGTCCTGCTCGCCACCGACCCGGACGTGAGTGGCGGCGCCGCCGGACACGGTGCCCAGGTATAGCGTGTACTTGCTGCCGTTGGCCGTCTGAAAGTCGATCTTCTTGGCGTAATTATCGTCGGCGACCTGTAGTTGGGACTGAGTAGTGGCCGTCTGGCCGACCGATTGGCCCCCCTTGAGCGCCGCCAGCTTGTCGGCCAGGCCGTTGAGCTTGGTCGCATCCGCCGGGTAGTCGTCGGCCGCCGGAACGACCCACTTATCGCCCTGGCGCGCCAGCGTGCTGCTGGTGCCCGCTTTTTCGCTGACGGTAAAAGAGGTGATGTCACTGCCCTTCAGCCCCTGGAACAGAACGGCGTTCGAGGCGCCGGCAGAGCTGCGTGGCCAGAAAACCACGCCCACCAGGGCGAGCTGAGCGACGAGAACGCCGATCAGAATCTGATGAAATTTGGTCATGGTTGCTTTCCTCTCACGCCTTGCTGCTCGCCGGACTGGCGGTCTCCCGACCGGGTTCGTCCAGTGCCATCGGCCGCTCGTTACGCCGTCGCAGAGACCAGAACACACCGATGACCACCAACGCAATCAGAGCCAGCCCGTAGTTGCCGACTTCCCACATGGTCTCCTGGCTTGCCGCCATGGGGGCCAGAACGTGGGAGGATGCCCCGCGGGAGCGGATGCTCAACAGATCCAGGTCCTCGACCGACCAATCGACCGCGTTCTGGAAGAACTGCAGGCTGTTCAGGTAACGCTCCTGGCTGATGCTTTGCGAGACGCGGAAGATCACATCGTTCACGAAGTCCGAGCTGCCGATCACGACCAGGCGCGAGGTGGCCGGCGATTGCTCGATGGTGCTGCTGGATTGGGTGGCCGGCGCCGGGGTCGGGACTGCCGCACCCTGGGTGTTCGTCTCCGGCGCAGTAGCCGCCAACGGCGAAGGCTTGCCCTTGAAGTAGCTCTGGAAAGAGCCGGTTACGGCCACGGCCAGCGGATGTGAGGCGCGCGGACCGTCCACCGCGAAGCCCGTGTCCGGGTAGAGATTGTTATCGGGCGTGGCGTTGGGATCGGTGCGCAACCACGAGTTCTTGGATGACCGAAGCAGAACGCTGACAGTCCGTCCCTGGTTCTTTTCCGGGTCGGCCACGACCGGCGACGCCCAGTTCAAGGTGACGGCAGGCACACTCGAAACGATCGGGCTATTGCGATCCATGGCGTCACTACGGACGTCGACAAAGAACGGATAGTTGATGGCCTGAATCTCGCTGATGGGAACCCCGCCCACCGTCCGCTGCACCTGCACGGGGAAGGGTTCGTTCTGCGGATCCATCACCATGCTCTTGTCGATCGTGATGCCGTACGAGGCCAGCATATCGGCCAGGCCGTTCTCGAGCGGCTTGGCACTCAAAGCGCCGGTCATCTGATCTGGTGGGGCCAACTCGAAGCTGCCGCCTGCCACGACGACCGAGCCCCCACGCATGAGGTACTGATCGATCGCGTAGCGGGCCTTATCGTCCATCCCTTGCGGCGCTATCAACACCAGCACGTCTATGCTCGAGGGCACCTGCCCGCTGGAAAGATCGAGGTTCTGCACGGTGTAATCGCGAGCCAACTGCTGCTGCAACTGAGTGTAGGTCGAGAAAGGCTGCATTGGCTGGCCATACTGGTCATATTGGCCGGCCTGGCTGGGCGTCCACAAACCGACAACTTTCAGGAAGCCGGACGAGGAACGCTTCAGCGCAGATTCGATCGTCGAACGGATCCCGGCCTCGCTGGTGTCGCTCGGCGACAGAATGCTTGACGTGTCGCCGATCTGCAGCAACATGTCCATGTAGTATGTCTGCCCGGAGAACAGGCCGGCGGAGATGGGCTGCAAATGATATGTGTTGAGTAGCTGAGCCCGTGTAACCTTGGCACTGGCCGCATCCGGGTCCACCATTTCGAAGGTGAACTTCCCGTTCGACTTGCTCTGCAAATCGGCGGCGACCTTCTTGACCGTATCCGGCGCCGTCTTGACTGCCTCCGGAAGCGCGTCCATGGTGGCGAACAGCGTCAGCTTGACGGGAGTCTGCATGGCCGCCAGGACCGCGTCGACGCTCTGGAAACCGTAGACAACTTTCTTGATCGAGCGGGTGAGGTCGTATTCAGGATTGCGCAAGTTGACGTCCACCGTCCCGTCGCGCTGCTGCTGAACCTCTATCAAGTCGCCGAAGCTCAGCGTCGCGTTCTGATCGCCGTAACGGATCAGGAGATCGAAGTAGGCATTGATGACGGAAGCTTCATTGCGCCCACTGATCTGCATCGGCGTGGGCCTGATGCCGTATACCTGATTGGCTTCGGCCTCCTTATCGGGGCTCTGCGCCGGGTCGACGATGTCGACCGTCACCTTGCCGTGCCCGGCGACCTCGTACTCGCGCAACAGGTCCTCGACCTGCGGCACAAGCGGCTGGAGAAGCGGGTGCTGTTTCTGGCTGAAGTAGCCCCGTATCAGCAGTGGCTCCTGCAGTCCGTTGAGCAGGTCGTGGGTGGCCGGTGAGAGCGTGTACTGTTTCTGGGCCGTCAGATCGAGGCGCAAGCCGCTGAGCGGGTAAAGCCAGACGTTCAGGGCCACCAGGTTGAGTTCCAGCAGCACGACGCCGACCGTCACCGCCCGGCGATAGGTCTCGGTGCGTGGCCCGAAGCTCCAACGCTTACGATCGAGCGAGACCACGTTAAGGACCAGGAAGATCGCCGCCAGAGACAGGTAGTAGATCAGATCGCGTAAGTCGATCACCCCTCGCTCGATGCTTTCGAAGCGACTGCCGGCGCCGATGGCGCGCAGGATATCGGCCGGGGTACGGCCCAACAGACCCGTGATGCCCGTCGAGCCGATGGCATAGAACAAGCCGCAGAGCAGGACCGTCAGGATGACAGCAACAATCTGGTTATCGGTGCGCGAAGAGATGAAAAGTCCGATGGCCGCGTAGGCGCCGGCCAGCAGCAATGCGGCCACGTAGCCACCGGCTACCGGTCCCCAGTCCAGGTTGCCGATCAGCGAGACGGTGATCGGGATGAACAACGTAAGCAGCAGGGACGTGGCCACCAGCGTCAAGACGGCCAAGAACTTGCCCAAAACCAGTTGCCAGTTGCTGACGGGCAGCGTGAGCAATATCTCCATGGTGCCCGAGCGCTGTTCCTCGCTCCAGGTGCGCATGGTCAACACCCCGACCAGGAAGATCATCAGGATGGGCATCCACTGGAAAAGCGGGCGCACATCGGCGATGCCCCGGGCGAAGAACGGCTCCGCCCAAAAGAAGACGTAGAGCGTTACCGCCAGGAAAACACCGACAAAGATCAGCGCGAGCGGCGAGCCAAAGTAGGCGCTGAGCTCCTTGCGCGTGATGGAAAGCGTTTGTTTCATGGTCGAGCCTCGGTCGTCGCCAACTGATTAAAGACGGATTCCAAGGTGCGGACGTCGCGATGGAGCTCCCGCAAGGGCCAGCTCTGCGACCGAGCCAGGTCGTAGATGCCGGGGCAAAGGTCGACTTTACCCTTCCCCAGAACCCGGTAAGCCGGATAACCATCGGAGGTGCGGTCCATCTCGACACCGCGCACTCCGGCCATGCGGCGCAGCGCGGCATCCACGCCATCCGCCTTAGCCTGCAGCACCAGCACGGCATCGGCCGTCACTTCGAGCTCCGCCAGGCGCGAGTCGGCGCGAATCTGGCCGTTCATCAGAATGATGGCCCGATCGCACAACGCCTCGACCTCGGACAGGATGTGCGTCGAGAAAAGGATTGTGCTGTGCGTGGCAAGGCGGCGGATCAGGCGGCGGATCTCCACAATCTGCGTGGGGTCCAGCCCGACCGTCGGCTCGTCCAGGATGAGCAGCTTGGGCTTGTGCAGGATGGCCTGGGCAAGGCCCACCCGCTGGCGAAAGCCCTTGCTAAGCTGCCCGATCGGACGCGTTAACATGGGGACCAAGCCGGTGGCATAGACGGCGTCCGAGATCCGGGCGCGCTGCTCCCCCGGCGGGATCTGGCGCATGTCCGCCATCATCTTGAGATAGGACTGAACAGATAGTTCTGGATACAGTGGGGCGTTCTCCGGCAGATAGCCGATGCGTGATTGCACCTCGCGGGTGTGCGTGAGCACGTCCAGGTCGTCAACCAGCACTGTGCCGGTATCGGGGTGCAAGTAGCCCGTCAGTATCTTGATGATGGTGGTCTTGCCGGCACCGTTCGGTCCGAGGAGTCCGACGATCTCGCCGGACTTGATGTGGAAGCTGACCCCACGGAGGGCCTCAACTGCACCGTAAGACTTGGTGAGGCCGTCAACATCGATCATTCGTTTCTCTCCCTCCCACTGGTAGACCACTGGCAGTCGATCTTCCTCAATTTGGAATCGGAGCCAGACGAAACTCTGTCGGAGCCGGACACAGCGTTGCCCTGCCGAGGGGAGGATAGGCAGGGCAAGCAGGCACCGGGCCCCTGATTCGAGCGATCATTATATCTCTATCCGGCCAGTTGTCCACTTGGGGGAACAGATTCAAATGACCCCGGAGAGTCATTTGCTCTCTTCGTGCTCGGCAGGCAAAAGATGGGGCGGCATGGGGCTGACGGTGGGCAAGAGGTCCTGCCCGGTGATCAGGCGCGCTCCCCGGTTGCTGGTGAAGTAGTTCCAGGCCCACTGCACGAGCACGAGCACCCGGTTTTCGAATTCGACGATATAGAGCAGGTGTACGAAGACCCAGGTGAGCCAGGCGAGGAAACCGCTGAGATGCAGGCCACGGATATCGGCCACGGCGGCAGCGCGCCCGATGGTCGCCAGCCTGCCCTTATCCGTGTAGTGGAAGGCAGGCAAGGCGCCCCCCTCGACGCGGCGGCGGATTAATTGGGCGACGTAGTGCCCTTCCTGGATGGCGACCGGCGCGACACCGGGCAGGGGCTTGTCCCCTTGGTGAGTGTAGCTGGCGAGGTCGCCGATGACGAAGATCTCGGGATGGCCGGGAACCGTCAGGTCGGGCGCGACCAGGACGCGCCCGGCCCGGTCCAGTGAAGCGCCGGCTTCCACCTGGAGCACCTTGCCGAGAGGTGACGCCCTCACGCCCGCGGCCCACAGGACCGTGTGGGTGGGGATCTGCTCGACCAGGTCGCCCGAGCGGACGGTCACGTCGTCTGGCCCGATCTCGGTGACAAGACTGCCCGTCCGGACGGTGACCCCGAGTCTCTCCAGCGAGCGCCGGGCTCTGCGCGATAGATCGGGCGGATAAGGAGGCAGGACGCGATCCACGCCTTCGAGCAAGACGATGCGCGCGTCGCTTGGGTCGATATGGCGAAAGTTGCCCTTCAGAGTGTGGTTGGCGATTTCGCCCAGGGTGCCGGCCAGCTCGACGCCCGTCGGCCCGCCGCCGACGATCACGAAATTCAGCCAGGCGGCCCGCCGGCCCGGATCGGGCTCGCGTTCGGCCGCCTCGAAAGCCAACAGGATGCGCCGGCGGATCTCGAGCGCATCCTCGATGGTCTTAAGACCAGGCGCCAACGGTTCCCACTCGTCGTGACCGAAGTAAGCGTGGCTGGCGCCGGTTGCGATCACCAGCGTGTCGTAGTACAGGTCGCCATCGCGGAAGATCACCCGGCGGTTGGGGACGTCGACGTCGATGACCTCGGCCAGCAGTACCTCGACATTTTGCTGCCGCTTCAGAACCGTCCGTAGCGGCGAGGCAATGTCGCCCGGCGAGAGACCCGCGGTCGCCACCTGGTATAGCAATGGCTGGAACAAGTGAAAGTTGCGCCGGTCCACCAGCGTGACGTGGACTGGCGCCGCGCCTAAGCTGCGGGCCGCGTACAGCCCGGCAAACCCACCCCCGACTATCACCACTCGGTGGGCAGACGAGCGCGCTTTGGCCGACCGTGCGGCCATGGCAGACGGGTCAGGTTCCAAGGTCCGGCGCCCCTACTTCCAGCCCTCCAACGCTTCCTTGACTTTGGCGCAGAACGCGTCTGCCGTGGCGCCGTCAAGGATGCGATGATCGTAGCTGAAGCCGAGCGTCAGCATGGGCAAGAAGAGCAAAGAGTCGCCGACGTTGGGGTCCAGCTGATGGCCGTTGCTGACCACCACCGCGCGCTTCTCGATCACCCCCACCCCCAGGATACCTGCCTCGCTGCCGGCGATGACCGGGGTCTGAAAACGGCTGCCCGACGTGCCGTAGTTAGTAATGGTGAACGTCCCACCCTGCAACTCGTCCGCCTTGAGGTTGTTCGCGCGCGCGCGCTGGGCCAGGTCGTTGACCGCCCGCGCCACGCCCACCAGGCTCAGATCATCGGCCTTCTTGATCACCGGCACGATCAGCCCACCCAGCCCGCTCTTCGGATCGGCGGGCAGGGCCACGGCGACCCCGATGTTGTAGTAACGCTTGATGATCACACCCTCGTCGGTCCAGCTCGAATTGGCTGCTGGGACCGCCTTGAGGGCCGCGACGGCTGCCTGCACCAGGTAGGCTGTGGCCGTCAGGTTGACTCCGCCTACCGCGAACTCGCTCTTGTGCGTGCGGCGGTGTTCGAGCACCGCACTCATGTTCACGTCCCACCAGGTCGTGACGTGCGGGATGCTGAAGGCTGCCTGCACCGTGTTGCGGGCGATCAGGGAACGCATGCGGGTGTGCGGGATGAACTCTTCGCCGGGCTGCAGCTCGGGCCGGGGTAAAGGCGCGACCTGTGGTGGGCGGGCCGCGGCCGCACCCTCAGGCTGCGCCGGGGCAGGTCGCTGCGGTGCGGGCGCCTGTGCGGGCGCCTGTACGGGCGCCTGTACGGGCTGCTGAACTGGCGCCGGCCGAGCCGCACGCCGCGGCTGGACCTTGATAGGCGTGCCCGCCTGACTGCTCTCGACGGCACTCAGGACGTCCTCGAAAGTCAGCGAGCGTAGCGATCGGTCCCCGGCCAACTGGCGCAGGTTGATGTCATGCTCGGCTGCCAACCGGGCCACCGGCAGCGAAGGGATGTCGGCCAGTTCCTCATCCTGCGCTGGGGCGGCAGCTGACGGTTCCTGGCCGGCTTCTTTGCGTTGCTCGGCGTAATGCAAGACGTCATCCTTCGTCACCTGCCCGCCCGGCCCGCTGCCCTTGACCGCATCGAGCGGAACGCCTTCCTGCTCGGCCACGCGCCGGGCCACCGGCGTCACCTTGGGCTCGCCCTCGGCAGCCGGCGCGGGCCCTTGTCCGTTGGCCCCCGGTTTCTCGCTGCCCTCGCCGGGCCGCGGAGACACCTGAGCGTCTTCCACTTTGGCATGTTCGGGCTCTTCCGGCGCGCGCGCCGGCATGGCTACCTTCGCCTCCCCAGGCGCGCCGATGAGCGCCAGGACGGCGTCCGGGGGGACCAGGTCACCTTCGCCGAAATTGATCTGCATGACCACGCCGTCCGCCGGCGACTGGATTTGCGTGTCCACCTTTTCCGTCGCCACTTCCAAGAGCGGATCGCCATTCTTGACCGTGTCGCCCGCCTTGACGAGCCAGCGGTTGACGGTAATGTTCTCCACGCCCTGGGCTTCATCGGGTAGCTTGACTTCGGTAGCCATCAAATCACCCCTTCCCCATCATCTCGAGCACCAGTGACTTGACATGGCGGCGCCACGGCAGGATCTCCTCCTCCAAAGCCTTGGAGACCGGGATCGACACTGGCGCCATTCCCAGGCGGCGCGCGGGAGCCTTGAGCAGGCCCGGGGCCAACTCATAGGTGCGGGCGACGATCTCTGCGCCGACACCGCTATTGGCATATGATTCGTGAACTGCCAGCAAGCGGCCGGTCTTCTCGACCGAATCCAGCACGGTCTGCATATCCATCGGCTCGATGCTGCGCAAGTCGACCACCTCGGCCTCGATGCCATACTCCTTGGACAGCTCTTCGGCTGCTTCCAGGCTCTGCAGGACACAGTAGCTGTAGGAGACGATGGTGATATCTGTGCCCTCTCGCCGCACCTGAGCCTTGCCGATCGGCACAACGTATTCTTCGCCGACCGGCGGCACCTCGCCGCGCGTAAAGTAGAGCAACTTATGCTCGAGGAACACAACCGGGTTGTTGTCGCGGATGGCAGAGGTCAGCAAGCCCTTGGCATCATACGCGGTCGAGGGGGCCACGACCTTGATGCCCGGAAAATGGGCATAGACCCCGTCGAGTGACTGGCTGTGCTGCGACCCATAACGCTTGCCGCCGCCCTGCTGGCCACGGATCACCAGCGGCACATGAACCTGGCCGCCGCTCATATAGGTCATCTTGGCGATCTGGTTGAAGATCTGATCGGCGCCCACCAGGGTGAAATCCATGTACATCAGCTCGACGATTGGCCGCATACCGACCATAGCCGCGCCCAGCGCCATGCCCAGAAAGGATTGCTCGCTGATAGGAGTGTCGAGCACGCGCCGGGGACCGAACTCGTCGAACAGATTGCGCGTCACCCGAAAGAGGCCGCCGTAGCGCCCTACATCTTCGCCGATGATAAAGACGCTCTCATCGCGCCGCATCTCATCGCGCATCGCCTCATTAACCGCCTGAATATACGTCGTCTGGCGTGCCATACAAACTCCCTACTCGACGAACACGTCGGTGTATGCTTCAGCCGGATCGGGCCAGGGGCTGTTCTCGGCAAATTCGACCGCCCCCTTGACCTGGGCCTCGACCTCATCACGAATCCGTGCGAGCTCTTCCTCGGGCACGTCCCGGTCCAGCAGGCGATCACCGAGGACGACCAGCGGCTCGTGCTTGCGCTGAAGATCGATCTCCTCGGCCGAGCGGTAGGTCTCGAGGTCACCGGCCATGTGACCGGCCAGCCGGTAGGTCAGCCCCTCGATGAAGGTCGGCCCGTCACCGGCCCGCGCGCGCTGCGCTGCCTCCAGTACCGCGCTGTAAACCTGTTCCACGTCATTGCCATCGATTTGGACGCTCTCCATGCCGTAGGCGCCCTGGGGGAAGAGGAAAATCTCTTCGGCGGACGATGTGCGTCGGATGGGCGTCATCTCAGAGTAACGGTTATTCTCACAGTAGAAGATGATCGGCAGGTGCCACTTCTGGGCAATGTTGAAGGTCTCGTGCATCACGCCCTGATAGATCGCGCCCTCGCCGAAGAAGGTCATGGCCAGATGACCGTCATCACGCAGTTGGCTGGCGAGGGCCATACCGGCCGCGTGCGGCACCTGCGCGCCGACGATGCCGTTCGCGCCCATCAGGCCGATCTCGGGCTTGATGAAGTGCATGGAACCCCCTTTGCCCTTGGAAAAGCCGGTCGCTTTGCCCAGCACTTCGGCGATCGCCGCTTTCGGGTCCATGCCGTGGGCCAACGCATGATGGTGGCCGCGGTACGTACAGGTCACGTAGTCGCCGGGCTGCAACGCCGCGGCCGCGCCGACGGCATTCGCCTCGTGACCGATGGCGGTGTGCATCGCGCCGCCGATCTTGCCCGACTCGGCCATCTGCAGAAGAGATTCCTCGACCCGCCGGATAAGGAACATAAGGCGGTACATGTCCAAAAGCTGATCGGTGGGTACCGCTCCCGGGGCCATCTTCGTGACAGCCTGTTCGGGCAACAGATCCGATTGTAATGATTTTGGCATAGCTGACTTCCTTGGTCTCGCGCTCATGCTTAGAGCTTGTGGCTAGAGCCGAAGCTCAAAAGCCGATGATAAGGCGCTTGTGCATGACTAAAGCCTTCTGAGGCTAACGCGACTTTAATCGTTACAAAGTATAGCATACTTTGCGCCCTTCAACGCAAGCCCTATTCCGGTTTCGACGTGGCGGAGGGGTGGCTTTGGTGCGTTCGGCGGGGCCTGCGGGCACTCGGCGAACTACCGGGAAAGCTTGGCTGCGCTCGGGTCGAGGTCGCCCACGCCGGCGTCGGGGGGATCGATCATCTCGATGGGGCCCAGGACCTCGGGCAGATCGAAGGCCACGCCAGCTTCGAGGCCATCGGCGCTGCCGGCCACCCGCTCGAGATCCACGGCGGCGGCATCCTCATGGTTGGCAACAGCCGCCCTCGACATACGCTCGCCAACGAGCACCGCGTCGATCTCAGCCGTCAACTGTTCGTAGACTTCGTCGGCAATAACGCCATCGCGGCGCAGGCCCAACAAGGCGCCACGTTGGGCACGCAAGAGCTCGCGGCGCGTCGTATCCAGCTCTTTGGCCTCCAACTCGGGTTGGGCGCTGAGGATGTCCTGCAGTTGGTCGGCCAGGGCGGCCGATCGCTGCTCCCACTCGGCTTCCAGCAGCTTGCGGGACTGGGTCGAAACGAGACCCCTGCGGTAAAGCTGATCGAGATGGCGTAGGGCCGCCTGGACGGCGGCCAGGCGCGCGTGGCGAAACTCGTACTCGGTCTGCACCGGACTGCGCACGTTGATGCCCAACCGCCGCAGCAGCGGACCCATCGTCGTTCCCTGGACGAGCAGCGTGAAGAGCACGACTCCGAACGCCATGACCCGCAAGGTGGCTGCCGGGGCGCCGAGGGCCGCAGGCAGGCTCAGGGCCAGGGCAAGGCTGATTGCGCCGCGCAAGCCACCCCAGGCCAGAACGTGGTCCCAGGCCAACGGGATCGGCTCGTCGAATCGGCCGGCAATCCAACCCAGACCGTAGACCACGATCACACGCGCCACCAGGACTGCCAGCACGGCCCAGACGATTGACTGCCAACCGGCGACCAACTCAAACAGGTTGACCTGCAGTCCGATCAACAAGAAGACCAGCGAGTTGGCCAGAAAGGCGACGTAGTCCCAGAAGTTGGCCAGCATGATGCGGGTGGAGGGGCTCATGCCGCGCGGGCCGACATTGCCGTTGATCAAGCCGGCCGCCACCACCGCCAAAACTCCGCTGAAATGGAGCTGGTCTGCCAGCATATACGATCCAAAGGCCAGCAACGTGGTCAGCGTGGTCTCGATCAGCGTATCGTCTATGCGGGCCAACCCTTCTGAGACGGCCCAGCCCAACAAGAGCCCGGTCAGGACACCGCCAATCGAAACCCGCACGAAATCCAGCAGGCCTTGCAGGGGGCTGAACTGCCCGGTGAGCGCGATCACCAGGACCAGATCAAAGAGCACGATCGCCGTGCCGTCGTTGAGCAGGCTCTCACCCTCGACCAGCAGCGCCAGCCGGCGGGGGGCGCCCAGGCTGCGGAATAGCGCGACGACCGCCACCGGGTCGGTGGCCGAGATCAGGGCGCCGAAAACCAGCGCCACGGGCAAGGCCAGGGGCACCATCAGGGCCACCAGCCCTCCGACGATCAAGGTCGTGAGCGCAACGCCGGGGACCGCGAGCAGCAGGATGCGCGGCAGCGAGCGGCGCAAGTGCGTGAAGTCCAGGTGAAACGCCGCCTCGAAGACCAGGGGCGGCACCAGGAGGCCGAGGATCACGTCCGGGCTGAGGCGGATCGCGGGCCGGTTTTGCAGAGTGAGCGCGAGTCCCACGACGACCAGCGCCACCGTATAGGGGATGCGCAGGCGCCGCACGACGATAGCCACCAGCGTGACCACGAGGATCAGCTCGATGACCAGGATTTCGGTACTGACGAACGGGTCCATGTTCAGCCGCTCCAGATCACTGGCGCGATGGAAGATAGGCGCGCCGGCCGGAGTGTAGCGCAGCCCTGCAGTATTGACAAAGAAACCGAGCGCGTCTTACGAAGCGGCCGAAGGCGCATCAGCGAGGCGGTAGACGGGTGCCCCACCCGCCGATGATGGGCAGAGGGGAGGTGCGGGCGCGCAGCGCGTTTGCCATACCCAGCACCCACAGCACCAGGGCGAAGACGTAGGCCGCGAGCACGACGCTGAAGGCAGCCATCATGAAGCCAAACAAGAGAGGCCCCCATACGCTCAACCAGGTGAGCACTGCCCACGTGATCGTCACGCCGACGAGGAACAGGAGCAGGGCCAGGGACTGCTTCATGTGGTAGACGGCAAACCGGTCGTGCTGCCCAAACAAGACGACGATCAGGCAGCCAACGGGGCTGAGCAAATAGGCCAAAAAGGCAAGCGTGCGTTGAGATGTGCTCACGGTTGTGCTCCGATGCCGCGCAGCGTCAATTCCTTGACACGGTGACAACTTACGAAATGCCCCGGCAACGCCTGGGATAGCTCGGGCGCAACCTGCCGGCACACCTCCCTGGCATACTGACAGCGTGGGTGAAAGATGCAGCCGGACGGGGGATCGGCCGGACTGGGGACTTCCCCTTCCAGAGCAATGCGCTGATAGCGAATATCCGGGTCTGCCGGTGGAACCGACGAAAGCAAAGCCTCGGTATAGGGATGAAGGGGATGTCGGAGCAGTTCGCCGGTGGCTGCCATTTCGACGATCTTTCCTACGTACATTACCGCGATGCGATCTGAGACGTGCTCGACCACCGACAGGTCGTGCGCGATAAAGAGCAGCGTCAGGCCAAGCTCGTCTTTCAGACCCTGAAGCAGATTGAGCACCTGCGCCTGGATAGAGACGTCCAGGGCCGAAACCGGCTCGTCGGCGATGATCAGGCGCGGACTGAGAGAAAGCGTACGGGCCAGACCAATGCGCTGTCGCTGACCACCGGAGAACTCGTGCGGGTAGCGGTTCATGTAGTTGGGGTCAAGGCCGACCTCGGTCATCAGCCTACCGACACGATCATCCAGCTCCTGCCCCTTGGCAATGCGATGTATGACCAGCGGCTCACCGATAATGTCTTTGACCGTCAGGCGCGGGTTCAGCGAGCTGAACGGGTCCTGGAAGATCATGCGCATCTCACGGCGCAGCGGCTTCATCTCCTTCAAGCTAAGGCGCACGACGTCGAGGCGCTCGCCGTCTGCCTTGCGATACCAGACCTCGCCCGCAGTCGGCTCGTACAAACGCAGGATCGAGCGGCCGGTGGTGGTCTTGCCACACCCGCTCTCGCCGACCAGGCCCAACACCTCACCCTCGCGGATGAAGAAGCTGACGTCGTCGACCGCCTTGACATAGCCGACGGTGCGTTGCATGAAGCCGCGCGTGATCGGAAAGTACTGTTTGAGACCTTTGACCTCGAGGATCCGGTTTTCGCCGTTCCCGTAACCGTCGCGGTCGCCGTCGCCGCCGGAATCGCTGCCCTTCGCCGGATTAGCTGCCATGCCTTTTTATCACCTCTCGAGCCCAGGACCGGCGACCTGTAACGCCAGGCTGTCGGATGCCATCAGGAGATCCGCGTCGGTCCAGCCCTTCTGCATCATCAGTTTCTGGGGCGCTCGCCGGTAGAGCAAGCGCGCCTGGACGCTTATCGTCCCATCTCCCCCCGGCAGCGTGAACGTATAGCGGCTATGGTCACCGGCAAAGGGCGCCAGGCGCGTGTCTGCGACGACCGTCACCGGACGCCAGTAGGCGGCCGCCGGCTCTTCGCCTGACCAGTCGTCCCGCAGAATTTTGGCAAAGGTCTGGCCGGCCTGCCCGGCCAGATCCCCTGCCCAGGCGGGCAGGACCGGGCCGTCTGTCCGGGTCAGAGGGCGCCCGACCGCGTCGACGGCTCGCACTACCAGGATCATCGCTCGCAGCGGCGCATCGCTTGGCACGTCATGGCCGGTCTTGTCGTTCGTCACGGTGACATCCACCACGAGCTGCCGGTTTTCGAGCCGGGCCGTGGTCGTCATGGTGACGGCATTCTGCATCAGCCCGGCATCGCCGACGCCCAACATTCGATGATCGTGGATCTGGCTGGGATCGCGCCGCATGCCGCCTTGCTCGGCAAAGACGATGTGATCGTAGCTTACCGGCGGCATGTGACAGTCCTGGCAAGTCTGGCCGGTCTTGGGATCGCTATACGGGCTGTCAAGCCACTCGCCGTACGAGTTGTAAATCACGGTCCCGCCGGCCACAGTGCCGACCCCGACCACGCCTCCGAAGACGCCGTAATGGCAAGGAGCGCAGAAGGCGCTCTCCTTCTGAAGCGGTAGGTAGGTGTCGCGCCGCGGGATGTCGTCAAACGTGCCGAAGAAGAGCTGGTCGTCGCCAGAGGGGCGGTAGAGCCGATAGCCCAAGATGCCCGGCATATCGGGCAATGGCAGCGCCGTTTTCGGGTCCAGATATACGTCGCCAATCTTGTGGCAGAAGTCGCACGTAATGCCCTCAACCGCGTTGCCTGTCAGGTTGAGCGGGCTTGGCCCCGGCGGCACGACCCCATTCGAAAACCCGGCAGTGACGTCGGTGTGGCAGCCCGACCAGCCACAGTTACTGGTGTTCGGGAGCTTGGACGCCAGGGGCGTGTGGCAGGTGGCGCAGTTGCCGGCCCGCCCCGGAAAATCGAGCTGCCAGCCCGGGCCAAAATAGGGTTGCGCCGGGTCGGGCGGCAGGGGCACGCCTGCCGCGTTGAACTTGGTCGCCTGGCCGGCCTGGCCGTTGACGTCGGTCCCGCGGTACATGCTCAAGAAACGAGGGTTGGCGGCCGATTGGCTATGCGCGTCAGCCTGCCACTCGACGTTCTGGGGATGGCAGAGGCCGCAACTGGCGGAACCCTGCACCCCGTTGAAGGAAAACCAGTCGTACTGCGCGTTATCACCCGTGTAGTGCCGCTTCATGGTGATACTTACCGGCACCCCGGCGGTGATCTCCGGCCCATCTGGCATGAGTGCCGCCCAGCCGACGTAGTAACCCGTGATCCACGCCGTGACGGTAATAGGGGCCGCGACCTGCACGATGCGCAACTTGAACAGGCCGCCGGCATCCGTGGTGGTACTGCCCTCCGTCGTCTCGACGCGCACGACCGCGCCGGCCACCGGCCCGTCCTCGTCGCGCACGTTGCCCGCCAGTGTCACCGTCTGCGGCGGCGGGGTCGGCGTGGAACCGGCGGCGACTTGTGCGGCCACCGGATGCTGGTTCAGGGCCAGCACCAGCGCCGCCAGGCAAGCGACACACAGCGAAACCCAAACGGCGAAGCCGCGCATTACTTTCAAGATATTCTCTCCAGATCCTGGATCTCCCGTCCCCGTCCCCGCCCTCGCATTCACATGACGGCGTAGGGATCGGCTGCGTCGCGCAGGCCGTCGCCCAGGAAGTTGAAGCCGAGCACAGCCATGATGATGAAAAGCACTGGGCTCATGATCCAGGGATATTGGCCGAGCGTTTGCACGTTCTGCGCATTACGCATCAGCAGTCCCCAACTGACCAGTGGTTCCTGGATGCCGATGCCGAGAAAGCTCAGGAAGGCCTCGGCCAGAATGATCGTGGGCACGGTCAGCGTCAGGATCACCAGGACGTGGCTGAGCGTATTCGGGTAAAGATGCAGGAAGATGATGCGCGAATCGGAAGCGCCCATCTCCTTGGCAGCCAGGATAAAATCTGTCTCGCGAAACGACAGGACCTTGCCACGCACCTCGCGTTCCAGAGTGGTCCATGAAAGGAGTGCGAAAATGAAGGCCATGATCACGAAGATGCGGAACGAGTCCCACTGGCGTGGCACGACCGCAGCCAGCGACATCCAGAGGGGCAACTGTGGGAAACAGTTGACGAACTCGACGAAACGCTGGATGACCGTATCCGCGCGCCCACCGTAATAGCCGGAGGTCACCCCAAGCACCGAACCGATCGCGACGCTGATGAGGGTGCCGAAGAGGGCCATGGTCAGCGAGATGCGGCCGGCCTCGCACGATTTGCCGAACAGATCACGCCCGAACTTGTCCGTGCCCAGAACGTGGATCGCGCTGCCCTCGGCCACGCCGAAGAGGTGCCGATCGGATGGAATCAGGCCCAGGATCTTGTAGGCGGAGCCTTTGACAAAGAACGAGAGCGGGTAAATCTTGCTCGTGTCTTCGGTCCAGGTCGCCACGAAAGTCTTCATGTCCACCGTGTAGCCCAGTTCGTACACAAATGGGCGCAGGTGGAGCTTGCCCTGTGCGTCGAGCAGGTGGACCTGCGTCGGAGGGATGAAGGAGTTTTGCAGAATGGCCTCATCCAGCGCGTACGGCGAGAAAAAATCCGCCAGGATGGCCATGATCGCGAGGCCGATCACCAAAAGACCGCCCACGATCGCGGGTTTGCTCTTGCGGAAACGCCGCCAGACGAGCTGCAAGTAGCCCTCGTGCTGGGCGCTCTCGGCAAGCAAGTCCTCGACGCCGGCCTTCTCGACCGGAGCCGGGCGCTGGCGGGGGACCAACACATCTGCGTCTTCCATAACCTCTCCCCAAAAACCACGCCGATCTAGTCGTAGCGGATGCGCGGATCGAGAAATCCGAGTGAAATATCGGAAATCAGGTTGCCGAGCACAATCATGGCAGCGTAGATGAACAGCAAACTGCCGGCGATATAGATGTCCTGCGTCACCAGCGAATCGTAGAAAAGCGGACCCAGGGTCGGGATGCCGAGCACGATCGCGGCCTCCATTTCCCCCTGGAACATGTAGGGCAGGACGGTGCCCTGGTAGGCCACGATCGGGTGAAGCGCATTCGGGACCGCGTGCAGCCCGATCACCTTGCGTTCCTCAAGCCCTTTGGAGCGCGCTGTGGTCACGTACTGGGCGCCCAGCACGTCCAACAGGTTGCCGCGCATGACGCGCATGTTACGGGCCACACCGCCCAGTCCGGCGATCATCACCACCGGCCAGACGTGCTGCACGAAGTCGCCGAGCTTGGCGAACGACCACGGCGCGAGGGCATAGGCCGGCGAAAAGAAAGAGGTAATGTGATGCTGGTTGAGAACAAAAACCAGCGTGTAGGCGATCACCAGGGCGATCCAGAAGCGTGGCAGAGAAGCGAACACGAAAGCAAAGACGGATGCGACATTATCCCAGAAACTATACTTATGCTGGGCCACATAAATCCCGGCAAAGAGGCCAATCAGCGTCGATATGAGGTGTGCGCTGAGGGCCAACACCAGCGTGTAGCCCAAGCGTTCGCCGATCAGTTCGCCCACGTCGCGCCCATAGGCGAATGAGGGACCGAATTTCCCCTGGGTAACGATGCCCTTCATCCAGTCGAGGTACTGGAGCACCTGCGGCTGATCAAGCCCGTACTGCTTGCGCAACCGGTTCCCGGCGTCTTCGGCCTGCTGCTGGGTCATCGAACCCTGGTTCATGAGGTACGTCTGGTAGGTGGTCGCGAAATCGCCGGGAGGCAACTGGATCACGACCCACGAAACCACCCCCACGCCCAGTAGAAGGAATACCGAGATCACGAGTCTGCGCGCGATGTAGCTGAGCATGGCCGGTCCTTATCGCCTGATCAATCCCCTCCTCCCCCCGCAGCGCTGTGCTTCGGTCGATCGCAGCCGCGGCAGGGAGGAAGGGCGATGGATCACCGCCGCCGGGCCGGCGCAAAATCAGGACCCGGCAGCGCTAGTTCGTGAGCTACTTAGCGTATACCGGGATCGTGTCCGGCCTCACCTGCTTGATCTGCTGGTCGGCCGGCGTCCAGACCTGTTCCAGCATGTCCGCGTCCTCGGTCCAGTTGTAGAGGAAGGCGGGCAGGCCGGGGTTGATGTTCTGGAAGCGCTTGGCCAGGCTTTCGCCATAGCGGCCGACGAATATGCCGATGTTGTAGAGATTCTGAGTGAAGACCTTGTTGTACTGATTGAGAAGGTCCTTGCGCGTCGCAGCGTCCGTCTCAGCGCAGTACTTGGTGACAATGTCGATCAGGTCTTGCTCGAACGGCTCCAACTGGCGCGGGGTATCGCCCTCGCGATGCCACGACGGCTGGGCTTTGGTCAGCGGTGCAATCGCCGTGCAGCGCACGTTTGGCAGGGCAAATTCCTGGCCGCCGCGCGTGATGCGCAGGTCCCACTCGCCGCTCTGGTTGATGTCGTTGTCGACCTCGCTCGTCACAGGGCGGAAGTTGATCTTGATGCCGACCTGTCCCAACTGGTTGACCAACGCCTCGGCCGTGTTGACCGATTCCTGCTGATCCTGGTTGGCGAACATGCTGATCGTCAGGTCCTGGCCGCTCAAGCCACCGGTGGTCCAATTCAGGATACCATTGCCATCGGTGTCCTTGAAGCCAAGCTGCGCCAGCAGCGCCTTGGAGGTGTCCACAGAGTATGGATAGAAGACGACCGAGCTCTTGTCGAATTCCGGGGCTCCAGGGTAGATACCGCCGGCCCAAGCGCGCAGGAACGGCCCGCGCATGATCGACTGAGCGATGCCGTCGCGGTCGATCGCCTGGCTCAGCGCGCGACGGAAGTTCACGTCGCGGAAGAGTTGGCGCATTTGCTTGTCGGCATCGGTCTTGGTGCCGAGATCGGCCGACTGGTTAACCTGCATGTAGTAGCCGAGCGTCTCCGGCCCCCAGCTGATCGCGTACGTCGCGTTGGGATCCTGCGCCTTCTGCAGGGCCTCGGTGAAGACACTCGGGTTCTCAAGGTTGTCCTGATCGCAGCCGCCGGCGATCACGCACAGCGAGCGGCCGGCGCCGCTTGTGCCCTTCTGGTAATCGATCTCGTCCATGTACGGCAGTTGCTGGCCGGTCTCATCGACTTTCCAGAAGTATGGGTTGCGGCGCATGACGAGAAGCTGGTCGGTCTTGTACTCGACCGCAGCCCATGGTCCCATGGTAACTTGCGGCAGGTCCTGGGGCGGCTGGGCATTGGCGAAGGCCTTGTAATCGGTCTGCGGGTTGTACTTCGGGTGCAGCGGCTTGAAGATGTGGGCCGGCATCACGTCGAAGTTCTGCTCGTTCATCTGGTAGAGGGCCACCGGCGGCTTGGAGGCCCCGAAGGTCCACTTGATGGTAAAGTCGTCGACCTTCTCCAGCGTCGCGTCCTTGCCGTTGAACTGGAAGGCGTCAGCCTTGAGCCAGGCGTTGACGTTCGGGTCTACCATGTAGTCTTCCCAGGTGAAGATCACGTCGTCGGCATTGAACGGCACGCCGTCCGACCACTTGGCGCCTTCGATGAGGTGCATGGTCAGTTGAGTGCCGTCAGCGGACCATTCCCAGCTCTTGGCCAGGTTGGGGAAAGGCTCGACGTCGGTCGCGGCACGCCAGAGCGGACCGGTCTTAGTCAGGGACTGATAGTTGTAGGAGTAGGACTCGATGCCGAACCAGCCGGCAGTCGTGCCGGCCATGAAGTTCCAGCCTGCCGTGGGGCAGGCCGAGAAGAAGCGGCCGACGTCCCCATACACGCCGATGCCGGTGGCCATGCCGGACTTGAGAACCACTTGCGGTTCCTTGGGCAGCCGGTCCTGGACGGGCGGCAGCTTGCCGGCGGTGACCAACTCGGTCACCCAGGCCGGTTCCGAATAGCTCGGCAGGGCCTTGTAGGTCACGATGTCGCTGATCGGCTGGCGGTTGATCGGCGCGCCGCCGACGTCAATCTTGGGTGGGTCGGGATAGGGGACCGGTCCCTGGAGCTCGGCCGCCGGGGCAGCTGCACCCTCGGCAGCGGCGGGGACGGTCGTCGCCGGCGGGACCTCAGTCGCCACTGGGGCGGCCGGCACGGCGGGCGCTGCCGGCTGAGCGGGCGCCGGAGCCGGCGCAGGGGCAGGGGCAGGGGTCGAACAACCTGCTATCACGAGGCTGATGCTCAAGACGACGAGCGCGTACAGCACTGCACGCAGAGACTTCATTGTGGGTTCCCTCCTTGGATGTGGGAAACACGGCTGAAAGACGGCCAAACGGACTGACGCTAAGTTTTGACCCCAGCATCACCTCCTTTGCGCTCGCGCTTGCACTACGCCAGACTTCAGTAGAGCAAGCAGGCCACCTGGTGGCCCGGCGCCACTTCCTTGAGCGCTGGCGGCTCGTCGCGGCAGGCCGGCATGACCCGGGGACAGCGCTCGGCAAAGGCACAGCCGCGAATCTCGGACATGGGCGAAGGTACCATGCCCTTGATCGGCTCTAGCACCCGCCCGCTTTTCTTGCCGAAGACCGGCACGGAGTTCAACAGCGCGACCGTATAGGGATGCAGAGGGTGGTGGAACACCTCCCTGACATCCGCGTGCTCGACGACCTTGCCCATGTACATCACCGCGACGTGGTCGGCAAGCTGAGACACGACCCCCAGGTTATGCGTGATGATGATGATCGACGAGCTGAAATCGGCCTGCAATTGCCGCATGAGATCGAGGATCTGCGCCTGAACGGTCACGTCGAGGGCAGTGGTGGGCTCGTCGGCGATCAAAATCAGCGGGTTGCAGGAGAGCGCCAGGGCAATCATCACTCGCTGCCGCATCCCGCCGCTCATCTGGTGCGGAAACTCGTTCAAGCGCTGCTTGGGATCGCTGATTTGCACCTTGTGGAGCATCTCCAAGGCGCGTTCCATGGCTTCCCGTCGTCCCACGTTCTGGTGCAGTTCCACCGACTCGGCAATCTGGCGGCCGACCGTGTAAAGTGGGTTGAGCGAGGTCATCGGCTCCTGAAACACCATCGCGATCTCGGCGCCGCGGATAGCGCGCATCTTGGCGCCTCTGCGATCAAGGGTGACCAGGTCGACCCCCTCGCCCTCCTTCGTAAAGAGGTTGATCTGTCCGGCGACGATTTTGCCTGGTGGTGACTGGATCAGGCGCATGATCGACATCGCCGTGATGCTCTTGCCGCAGCCACTCTCGCCGACCAATCCCAGGGTCTGTTGGCGTCTGAGCGAGAAATCTACTCCGTCGACGGCCCGAACGGTGCCCGCCTCCAAATAAAAGTAAGTCTTGAGGTTGACGACCTCCAGAATGGCTTTGTTCTCGGGGTAAGTCGCGACTGTCATCTGAAGTGGCACCCCCGGCCGCACGAAGCGCTAGGCTGACGCTCGCACCACCAGCTCGACGTCGAGCCACATTGGCGGGCAAGGCTCGCCGGGCCGACTGAGCATCTGGATTAGCTGCTGCGTGGCCCGGCAGCCCAGGCCGTACTTGTCCACGCGGACCGTGGTCAGCGCAGGCGAGACGCGATCGACGAGCGGAATGTCGTCGAAGCCGACGACGGCGAGGTCCTGCGGCACGCGCCGCCCGAGATCCCGGGCCGCCGTGATGGCGCCCAAGGCCAAGAGGTCATTATAGGCAAAAAGCGCCGTGATCTGGGGGTGCTGCTCCAGCAGGGCCCGCGTGGCCGCGCAGCCTTCTATCTCGACCGGAGAGCACGGCACGATCCAATCCTCGACGACTGGCAAGCCGTGCTCGACCAGCGCCGCACAGTACCCCTGCACGCGCTGCAGATGGTGGACCGTGGGCGCTAACCCGGCCACCATAGCAATCGCCTGATGACCCTGATGGATCAGATGCTCGACGGCCAGCTTGGCGCCGTCGTGAGTGCGCAGCAAGACGTTGCAGACACCCGGACAATCGACCATCCGGTTGACGGCGACAACCGGATGGTCGAGGTGGCCGCCGGCCCGCAGCACGCTCTCCAGCTCAAAGGTCGGAAAGACGATGATGCCGTCGACCGCGTGGTCGGTCAGAGAGCGCAGGAGGCGACTTTCCCGGGCCGCATCGCTGTCGGTATTGCACACGAAGACGTCGTAGCCTTGGGCTTCCGCGGTATCAAGCACGCCGCGCGCAACTTCTGGAAAAAAGGGATTGGTGACGTCGCTGAGGATCAAGCCGATTGTGTCAGTGCGCTGCGTGACAAGCGCCCGCGCCAGCTTGCTCGGGCGGAAGTCCAGCTCGGCGATCGCCTCTTGCACCCGCCGGCGAGTGCCGTCTGAGATCCCTCCCTGGCGGTTGACGACGCGGGAAACGGTCTTGATCGAGACACTCGCTTTACGCGCTACATCGCGCAAGGTTGCAGGCAACGGCGCCTCTCCTTCCGACCAAGGCCTGGCGGATGAACTCGAGCAACGAACGACTAGAATCTGCTACCAGACTGGGTCTGGCATGTTTCTCTAAAAACGAGGACTACGGGGGTCCGTCGCCTGTGATGACGGAAACAACACAACACGTCAACTATAGCATACGCGGTAAACGTTGTCAAAACGTCAAGACCCCTTTTGGGGAATCCGCCGGCTGCCGGCGGGCGCAGGCTGGAGTTCCGCAGCGCGGCTCGAGGGGGCCGGGACATAGTGAGTAAGTTCCGTACGGAGTACGAGGCGACCGCGGCTGGCACGTACCCATAACAGGAGCGAGAGGCTGCCGGCGGCAGCCGCCAGCAGGCCGGCCAGCCCTGCGTCGGGACCGAGCGCGCCACCCGTCCAAACCGCCGGCCCTGCCTGGCGGACGCCGACGAGGACGCCGGCGAACAGGCCTTGGGCCGGGGCGGCAAGCCCTAACACGCTGGTACTGAAGACGAACCAGGCCACGTGCAAGCCGATCGGCAGTGCCAGTTCCCCGGTCAATAGATAGCCGAGGCCGAAGAAGCCGCTGAGCGCGGTCAGGCTCAACAGCGCGAGGCCGCTGAAGCGCAGGCCGTCCGGGCCGGGACCACCTGCGCGCGCGAGTGCATAGGCGAGTGAAGAGAGCCACCAGGCCAGCAGCACCGCCGTGCGCGCGCCGATCCATCGCCCGGCCAGCCCCTCGGCAAGGTTGCGCAAGAGGTAGCCGCGCACCAGCAATTCTTGATAGACGGCGACGGCGAGGCCCGCAAAAGGAGCCACGAGCACGGCCGCGAACGAAGGCGGGGAGCCGCCGCTGCCCGGCCGGGCAGCAAGACTGGGCCAACCGGCGGCGCGCTCCAGCACGAACACGCCGCCGGCGAGCATTCCGCCAAGGCAGAGGCCAAACAGCAAGTCGCGGCGCCAGGCAGGCGAGAAGTGAAAGCCAAAGTCCGCGAAGCGGCGGCGATCCCAGAAGCGTGCGGCCACCCAGGCGGCGAAGAATGTGCCACAAAGCGCCATGCCAAGGCTGATGATTTGCACCAGCGGCATCGCGGCGAGCGCGCTGTAGCGTCCGGCGACATCACCACCGGCCGGCAGCGCTCTCTCCGCCAGCAGAACGACTACCAACATGATGACGGCGGCGGAACTGAGCAGCCAGTAGAGGACGAAACTGAGGAGCAAGGTCAGCAGCAGTCGCCAGAACGTCCGCAGACGCCCTTCCAAGAGGTTCGAGAACAACAAGCGCATCGGAACAACTCCGCCTCATCCCCTCCCTCCGCACTGCAGGCCCGGGACACCCGTCCGGGGCAACCTCAAAAAACCCGGTTCCCGAGAAAGGACCCCAGGTCAGCTTCCGCTATTATAGTTGTCCACGCACGCCTGGATGCAGGACAGAGTACAGAGTTCGCCTCGGGGCGGCTAGTGCGCCTCCGACAGCCGGCGCTGCAGGTAAGATCGGAGCGCGATGGCCTGGTTATGCTCAGGATCACGCGCGCTGTAGATGAGGGTCACGTCACCCGGTTGAGCAACCGCGTCGAGCAAACGAGCGGTGGCCGGGTTCTCGTCCAGCTCCGCAAAATAGCGCAACTGGAATTCGTCCCAGCGCGAAGGGTCATGGCCGAACCAGCGACGCAACTCATCGCTGGGCGCCACATCCTTCAGCCAATCGTCGAGGCGCAGGTCTTCCTTCTTGACCCCGCGCGGCCATAAACGGTCGACCAGAAAACGCCGCCCGTCGCTTGGTTGCGCAGGCTCGTAGGCACGCCGAACCTTGATCATACGCGCTCCAGGTGCGGACTCATCCGCCACCGCGCCAGCCCGCACCGGTGCGCACGCGCGCCGCCTCGCCGTTCCACTGCAGGGCCTCGGTGCCGGCGTTGATGAATTCGGCCAACCCGATGCCGCTCATGATCTTGATGAACATGCGAGTAGGGCCGGGCAGGACCACCAAGCCGAAGACCAGGATGGCGGAGATCCAGGTGCCGGCACAGATCGGGCAGCAGATGAGCTCCCCGATCGCATGACGGATCCCCGTCCCCCTGGGCACCACCGTCTCGCCGGCCCCGGTAGGGTCCGGGACAGTCTCGGCAAACGGCAGTCGCTCCGTCTCGAAAACCTTGTCGTACGCCACCATGCGACCCGCCCGGTAGCTGGCCAGCCCCAGCATTGCCAGGTCGAGGGCCGAGAAGTCGTCCTTCCTGGCTTTGCGGTGCTCAATGAACGAGAAGAGGGTGAAGAGCGCGGTGAAAAGACTGCTCAAGGTCACGTAGGTCGCGCGCCGCTCCATGTCGGCCTGGTTATTGCCGGGCATAGGGTATCTCCTTGGCCACTTGCTACTGAAGCCTCTACAATCCGTAGACGATTGAGAAGTATACCACACGCTGCCCGGCAGTGCAGAGAGACCGAGGCCGGCAAATAGAGGGCCGGGCGCTCGCCTTCCCGCGGCGGCGGGCCGTGCTAAACTGCTGCACGACAGCGCGTTCTCGCCGAGGGAAGCCTGTTCGCCCGGCCCTGGACTTACTTATTGATCTGCTCGTCCTGCTTGCGGCTCATCGCCTCATGCACGACGGTGGGCAGGTGTTGCTCGAGGAAGTGAGCCATGTTCTCTTCGTCGCTCAGGATACGTTCACATACCTGGGCCACGTCATTGGCTCCGACTTGCTGGGCGGCCGCTATGAGAGCCTTGTAGGAAGCGATCTCGAAGTTCTCGGCCGCGTAGTCTTGCAGGCCGTCCTTGACGACCTCGTCTTTTGCCGCACCGGTGCTGACGCTCTGCACGCTGCCGAAGAGGCTGCCCAGCGAGCTCTTCACCGACGATGGCTTCTCGCCGAACCGGTCCAGGCACTGCTCAACCAACTCCGCGTGATGCCGCGTCGCGTCGGCGTGCTGCTGAATCCTCGCCTGGAGCTGCGGATGATCTTTGGCGTCCTTGGCGTGATTCTCAAGAACCGGGATCAGCGCCTTCTCCATTCCGTAGGCATCCTTGAGCCAGGCAGTCAGAAAACCGGTCTCATCCCTGTTAAGATGTGGTTTTTGCATCTCGTTAAAATCAGTCACTGATGCCCTCCCTTCAGTCGAATTCTATGATCATTTTATAACTCGCATTCATGGGAGGTCGTTGCTGGAATTACAATCGCCTCTATCTCCAGCTGCCGCCGAGAGGGACGTACAATTAGTGCGGACGGGTTGACCTAGAAGGCCAGCTCGGTCCAGAATACTCTGACTTCGGTGCCCACGCCCGGCTGGCTGCGGATGCTACATTCGCCGCCGATCGACTCGGCCCGCTCGCGCATAATGCCCAAGCCCAGGTGTTCGGCGCTCACCGCAGCAGGGTCAAACCCCTGGCCATTGTCGCGCACCGATATCTCCACGCCTGCCTTGCCTTCGTAGGGGGGCAAGTAGCGCAGGGTCACCGAAGCGGCGGTCGCGCCGCTGTGCTTGGCGATGTTGTTCAGCGACTCCTGGCAAACGCGGTAAAGGACGACCTGAACATCGGGCCGCAGCTCGATAGCGTGGCCCTCGATCGAAACGCTGACGGGCACGCGCGCCCGTCCGATGGTCGAATCGCCGAGCTGCCGCACGAGATCGGCCAACGGGATCTGCGTCAGTGCAGCCGGGCGCAACTCGAGCAAGAGTGTGCGCATCTCCGCCAGGGCGCCGCGCGTCAGCTGGCGGAGTTCCGAGAGCCTGCGCCTGGCCTCCTCAGGGTTGCGTTCCCAGAGACGAGGCAGGACCTCGGCGATCAGGCTGGCAGAAAAGAGAGTCTGGCTGACCGCATCGTGCAGGTCGCGCGCCAGCCGGCCGCGCTCTGCGGCCGTCGCCGCTTCCTCCGCCTCTCCGTACAAGCGGGCGTTCTCGACCGCGATGCCAATCTGCTGGCCGATGCTCGCCAGCAAGGCTAGCTCCTCAGGGGTGACCGTTCGATCTGTCCGGCTGGCCAGCGTCAACGCTCCCAGAGTCCGACCTTTGGCCGTCACCGGAATGCTGACCAGCAGCTTGAGACCGATACTCACGGCCGCCTGCCTGAGTTCGTTGTCAGGATAATCCACCAGGCGCATGACCGCCGGGCCACCCTGCTCGACCGCCCGACTGACGATACTCTTCTCGAGCGGGATGCGCTGGCTCAGGGAGCGGACGCTCTCGGGCAGACCCCGGTCAGCCTGCAGGACGAGGCAGCGACCGTCGCTGGCGCCGCAGTTCTCGTCCTGCTCCAGACGATAGGCCTCACCTGAACTCGAAACCGGTGACCTCCATGGTCTTGTCGAGCGCTTCGACGAGGATCTCTTGCAGGTCCAGCGAGGTATTTACTACGGCCGCGATGCTGTTGAGCGCGGCCAGCTCGCGTGTCCGCGCCGCGACACGCTGCTCCAGGTGGGCATAAGACTCCTGTAAGCGGAGAGACATGAGGTTGAACTGCTCGGCCAGTTCCTGCAGTTCATCCCCAGTGGACGCGACAATGCGCTTGTCGAACTTCCCGCTGGCCACCTCTTGGGCCGCAGCCTTGAGTTCCTCGATCGGCCGGGTAATCTCGCGAATGCCGAACATGAGGATGATGACGGGCACGACGATGCCCAGGGCCAGCAAAAACAGCAGCAGGCCCCCATACTCTCGGCTGGCATTCAGCAGCGACGACCAGCTTTCCTCGGTGACCAGGCCCCAGGGGGTGCCTGGAACGGGCGCATACCCGGCCAGGAGGGCTCGGCCGTTGGCGTCGAAGCTGCGGAGATTACCGGCCTGGCCGGCCACGACCGCTTGCACGGCTGGTTCGCGCGACAGATCCTCGCCCGTGCGTGCCCCTTGCGAATGGTAGATGACGTGCCCAGAGCCGTCGACCAGGTACGTGATGCTGCGGCCGATCCGCAGCTTGACGATACCACCGTAGAAAGCGCTCACGGCGGGAGCGTCAAGGCGAAAAAGGCCTGCCAGGGCGCCCAAGAACTCGCCTTGAGAGCCGGAAACGGGGACCGCGACCAACACCACCTGCGTCCCGCCCGGGCCATCGGGCAAGATGTCCGAAAAGATTGGGCCGTGCGTGCTCACGACCTCCCGAAACCAGGGCTGGTCCGCCCAGTCCTGGCCCAGTGTCTCGGGACGCACCGGCCAGGCTCCTGCAACGGCACCCAGGTTATCGACGACGATCACGCCGCCATCGAAAACCGCCAAGCGGTTCGATAGACGGCTGAGAGTGGTTGCCAGGGCCCCATGGTCGGCGATGACAGGGTCGAGGCTGCGCGCCTCGGCCGAGAGCAAAGCGCTGTATTGGGAGAAGCCGGCCGAAAGCTGGTTAGCCGATAGGCGGGCGACATCCTGATTGCGTTCCATCACCAGGTCTTGTGTCACCTGCTGATAGGCGTAGAAGGCGGCCCAGGCCACTGCAGCAAGAATTATGGCCGTGGGCACGAACGACCAGGCGATAATCCGCAAGCGCAGACCACGCAGCCGCACTCGACCAGGGTTGCGCTTCGTGACGCTCGGAGCTTCGAAGCCCCCGGTTTCGAGACCCTGTGCCTCTGGATTGATGCCGGACACGTCTTCCCTCCCTGCTCTTGCTCTCGCATTATTCTATCACACGACTGGAGGCCAGGGTACTTTTCTGCCATGGTCAGAGTGATACAAATGTTCTAGAGTTATTCGGATGGCTTCAGGAGGATCTGATGACTGATACTGACAGGACACTAGCTAGTCCGAGCGATGAATCCGCCCACGTGGGCAGCGAGAACTTGCGCGACTCGCCGATGATGGCGCATCTGTGGGACGCCTTGGAACAAGGCACGGACATCGGGCACTACGGTCGGCTGGTTTTTGCGATGGTGGCCAGGCACTTCATGGCCGAAGACGAGTTGATCCAGCTACTGAGCCGACAGCCAGGGATGGACGAACGCGAAGCGCGCGTTCTGCTGTTGCAAGTGCAAAGTCGCGACTATAACCCGCCGAAACGCGAGCGCATCCTCGAGTGGCAGGCTCAGCAAGACTTCCCCATCTGCCCGACCCCGGATGATCCGCAGGGCTGCAACGTGTATCGTGAGCTGCGCTTCCCGGACGATATATACGAGAATATCGGGGAATACTGGGAGGAAAAGGCCGAGGCGCTGGACGAGGCGTGAGGGGTGACGCTCCGCCAGAACGGTCATTGGCACCCTGCAAAGCGCGAGAACGCCCGGCCGGGATTCCGTTGGCCGGGCGCTCCGGCGCTGACAGCATGTTCATGGCTCGCATCCGATTTGTCGAGCTGCCGGACGGTCTATTTACCCTCAGCGGGCCCTGTGATCCTCTCTACCTCGTCACTCCTGCCGGCCGCTCGCAGCCACGGGGCCACCGGTGGCAGCGCCTGGTGTTCGGGGGCCACCACGACCTCGACGAAGCACGGAGCGCCGTAGTCCAGCGCCTCCCGCAGCGCATCGCCGACCTCGTCCGGCTCGCACACCTGGCGCGCAGGCAGGCCGAAGCCCTGCGCGACCTGCGCGTAGCTCAACGCCTCGGTGAAGTCCACGGAGAAGAAGCGGCCGCCGCTGTATAGCTCCTGCAGGGCCTTGATCCAGCCGTAACAACCGTTGTTGAAAAGCACGACGACTGTTTGCCCACCGGCACGGGCAACTGTCGCCAATTCGCCGCATGCCATGGCGAACGAGCCATCCCCGCATAAGGCTACCAACGGCACCTGCGGACTGGCAAGGCGCGCGCCGACAATGCCTGGGATCGCGTAGCCCAAGGCCCCCTGCGCGCGCGGCGAGATGACCCGCCGTCCCGGGCGCTTGAGCTCGAATTCAGCCGCGACGAGCGGTGTGGGGGTGCCCGGATCGCAGACCAGGACCGCCTCGTCCGGAAGGAGCGCTTGGAGTTCGGCGATGACGCGCCTGGGCACGATCGGCTTCTCATTCCCCGCGGCACCCCGCGCGGTCTGCAGGCGCCAGGCGGCCTTGCGCCTTGCGATGCTCCGCAACCAGTCGCTCCGTTCGATGGGCAGCCGGCGCAGATCCTGCAATGCGCCGAGCAGGTCCGCCAACGCCAACCTGGCGTCGCCGCAAAGTCCTTCCGTCACCTGATAGTTGTTGCCGATCTCGACGGGGTCAACGTCAATCTGCACGACGAGCGGCGGGTGGGCCCGAGAGGGCACCCGCCAGGAATCTGTGTCCACGTAGTTGGCCTTGCAGCCGACAAGCAGCACGAGATCCGCTTCTTGGACGACCTCGTTAGCGTAGGAGCGACCGCCGTTGGCCCCGATCACGCCGAGGCTGAGCGGCGACGTTTCCGTCACGGCTCCCTTGCCGTTAATGCTCGTGGCTACAGGGGCAGCCAACAGCCGGGAGACGGCCGCCAGCTCCGCATCGGCGCCGGCCGCCACTGCTCCGCCGCCGGCGATGATGACCGGGCGCTTGGCCGCCAGCAGCCGGCTCGCGGCACGGCTGACGGCATCGGCCTCCGGACGTGCGCGGTGCGCGGGCCAGCGCTTACAGGCCTCTTCCGCATAGAGCTCGACGGGATCGGCGAGCGGCTGGGCCAGAATGTCTTTAGGGAGACCCAGGTGCGCTGCGCCGGGGCGACCGCTCGTCGCCACGCGAAACGCGCGGCGCATGAGCCTTGGCAGCATGTCGCCGCGCCGGACCAGCGTGCTCCACTTCGTCACCGGCGCGAACAGTGCCGCCTGGTTCAGGTCGGTCAAGGCTCCCTCGGCCTCATAACCGATCGGATTGTCCGTCGTCAACGCGATCAAGGCCACGGACGAGCCGTTCGCCTCCGCCACCCCGGGCAGCAGATAGGTAGCCCCGCCACCGCTTGGCCCCTCGCAGATGCCCGGCTTACCGGTCAGGCGTGCGTAGACATCGGCCATGAAGGCGGCGGAGCGCTCATCGCGTGCCATCACATGCGCGATGCGCGCCCTCTCGGCCCGTAGGGCATCGTAAAGGTCGATGCTGGTATCGCCCGGCAGCCCGAAGACGACATCGGTCTCGTAAAGAATCAACTGTTCGACGAGAGCTTGAGCACCGTTCAAAGCCTCACCTCAATCCAGGGAATTCGTCCACGGGCGGGTGCGTGACCCGCCTTACCCCCCCAACGCGCCGTAGATCACGTGCCACACGATATCGGCCCAGAAGTGAATCCCGGAAGCCGCCACCAACCCATCGCGCTGGGCGGCGCGCCCGGCCAGGAGTCCGACCAGGCCATTGAGGGCGAACACTTCGGCCAGGGTCAAGGCCGGAACGGCTGACAGGTCAAAGCTCATCCCGCCGGCGGCGGTGCTCCCGCCCGCCAAGAGCATGACTGCCGGCAGATGGCTAGCGGCAAAGACCAGGGCCGCGATGCCGTTGGCGATCCACAGGGCCGGCGCCCCCGTTCGCCTGCCGGGTAAAAGCCGGGATAGCAGCCACGTCAGCACAAGGGTCCATAGTCCCATCACAAATAAGCGGGTCAGGATTTCTTCGCCGATGGCAGCCGAGAGCGAGCCCAGGATCGAGGCCGGGAACTTGGGATGAGGGAAGGGCATCGCGCCAGCCAAGCGGCTTGCACCGAGGTCGACGGCCACCAGGATCAGCCCTGCGACGGCGCCGATGGCCAGCGGCCGCAGGGCCCAGCTGCGCCAGCCTGCACCGGACCGATAGATGCCTGGCAAACGGGCCAGGCGGTGGAGCCGGTAACCCAGCAGGCCCAGCAGTCCGTAGACGACGACGATAAGGCCGGCATTACCCAGCACAATCTGCCATGCAGGCAGGTCAGAGCCTGGCATGGCGGCCAAGGTGGCGGGCATCGCAGTCGGGTCGAGGGCGCCGCCGGGCACCAGGATATAGACGCAGGCAGCCAGCACATACAGACCGATCATTACGCCGAGGGCCTTGAGTTGGGCTGAAACGCGCAGGCTGCGGCCCTGGACGAGCGATTCCATGCTAGACATCCTGACCTCCCGCAATTAGCTGACCGGCCAGAGGTGGCTGGGCTGCTTTGGGAACAACGCTTCGATCAAAAGCTGCTCGGTGTCGCCTTCCACCCAACAGTCGGCAAAGGCGTAGCGCAGCTCATCCAGGCTGCGATAGCCAAACAGCAATTGCAGAAACGTCAGGCCTGGGAAAGCGGCCGAGTTCTGCGCGTCCGGCACGGGCAGGTAGCGCCGGCATCCGGTCAATCGCCCATCCTCGAGCACCAGGTGCAGGCCATCCCGGTAGAAGCTCAGCTTGAGCTCGCCGCTATGGCCCACGGCCGGCGACTCGGCCAGGCGGCGTTCGAGCACAGGCGCTATGTGCCGCACAAAGCGCGGCAGATCGGCCACGCGCAGGTACCAGGCGTACGGTTTGTGGGTGGCCGGGATCCAACCACGCAGAGCCTGATAGGCAGGATGCTCGGCGCCCAACTGCAGACCGAACCCCGGACACGGCTTGCCCGTCTCGGCGGCATAACCTTCCCCCACACCTCGCAGGTGGCGCAGGACGCTGGGAGCGACCACCGGCCAGGAGACGCCGGGCACCAGCTCCCAGAGCGTGATCCCGATCCCCAGTCGCCAGAGCACGCTCGGGTGCATGAAGCATCCCACGCGCTCGCCGCCGGGCGTCACGATCACCCTCAGCTCGACGCGCTCGCCGTTGGGCGGGTGCTTGCCGGCCAACTCGTAGCGCCAGAGCGCTTCGTCACGCACGCACGTGACCAGCGATCGGGCAGCCGCCTGGGCAGCCAGCGTCATGATGAACGCCAGGTCGTCCTCTTCGGCAGGGCGCACGGAGTACGGCTCAGTGTGGCCGGCGGCGAGCGCCGGGACCTGGGCCCACCAGCCGGCGCGCGCCCCGCCCAGGTTCATCGCCATCTCGTAGCCGAACTGGCGGTAGTAGAAGGGAATGCCCGTGATCGCCTGCACTTGTTCGTTCCGCTGCAGGCTCCACTCGTGAATCACTGCGAATTGGGCCCGCACCAGGCCGCGGTTACGGTAGGCGGGCCGCGTGCAGACGACCTCCGGCCGTCCGACGCCAAACTCGATCCCCGCGTAGCTCCACTTCTGCGAGATCAAGTTAAGGGAAGAGACCAGTTCGCCACTCTTCATATCCTCGACCACGGTGAAGTCGTCCGGCCGGAAAGTAGGGTGCTCGCCCGACATCAAGTCACGCGTCCAGGCGACCAGGGGCTCGGTCGGTTCCTGGGTCACTTCCTCACGAAAGACAGCCACTTGCAGAGCAAGCAGGGCCTCGAGGTCATGCACCACCGCCCGGCGCAGGATCAGCCCGTCGCCGAGATCACGTGGGATTATCGCCGCAACCGCCGAAGCAGACACCTTCGGTCGCTCCTTGTAACATACTCGGCCATAGCGGCGACATTTTAACACAAAAACTCTCCGGACGCACCCGCCATCCGGAGAGTGGCAGACCGGACCGACAGACGGTCGCGGGCCCGGTCAGTTGGCCCCTCAGGAAGCCTGCGCGAATCGATTGTCGGCTGCGCAGCCGGTTGCGGGCGGCAGGCTCGCCTACTTGCTCTCTATCGCGCAGGTCAGGCTGTCGATCTTCCATTCGCCCGCCAGCAGCTTGAGTGACACCGTCTGGCTGGCGACCGAAGCATCCTGCCAGCGCATGCGGACGAACACTTGCGCCGTGTCGCCCGTCACCTTGGCCGGGTCGACCGTAAAGCCGAGGGGTACATTCTGGGCGCACAGGACCGGGTCGTAGCCTGGACCGCTGCCGAAAGCGGCCAAAGTGCTCTCAATCCCGTCGACGGCTGCCGCGCTCAGGTACGGGCTGTCCTTGTAAGCGCCATCGGCCAACGGGCTGCCCTTGCTTCGCGCATGGGCCAGATACCCGTTGTAGAAGCTCCGCACCGCCTCTTCTGGAGTGACGACCGGCGTCGCGGTCGCCTGGGCGCCTCCCTTCGTTCCGCAGCCGATTTCCGTGATCTGCCAGCGGCCGGCCACGCGCACCAGGCTGAGGTCGAGCCAGTGGTCGTCGAGGCTTGTGCGAGCCACGACCTGCGCGCGGTCGCCGCTGATCTTGGCCGGCCCGACCGTGATGCTGGCGGGTATCTCCGGGGCGCACAGGAAGGGGTCAAAGCCGGTATCGCCGAGGGCCGAGACGGTTTTGTCGATCCGTGCGATCAACTCAGGCGCCAGGTAGTTGTTCACCCGGTAGGATTTGTCCAGCAGAGCATTGGCGGCCTGGGCATACGCCAGGTACCAGTCGTAGAAGGTCTGCGCCACCTCATCGGGGGTTTGCGCGGGCGCGGCGAGGGCCGAAGCATCCCTGAGCGGCGAGGATTGTCCCGTGGCCTGCGGAGTGGGAGGCAAGGGGGTGGGTGTTGGCGTGGTGATACCCAGCAGCAGGGACGCATCTGCAGATGGACCCTCTGCGACTGCATCGGATGGAGAACAGCTACCAGCCAGCAAGGCCAGCACGGTCAGGGCGAGAAGGGCCCAGCGCGGGTAGAGTTTCATTTCACCTCGGTTTCCTTTGCAGGTGCTGCCTACTAGACGCCCGGAAGCGGCGCGCGGTTCCGCTTCTGGGCGCGAGGCCCCCGTCGACTCCGCCGATCCCGACCTTCCCGCCGACAATCTTCCAGAATCAGCACGGCGACGCTCGCCGTACGCCGCCCTCCAGGACTTAGCCAGGCCGGCGCAGAAAGCCGATCAGCGTCGGGCCAGCAGCAGGCGCGGCAAGCGGTAGAGCTCGCTGACCCGCAGGAGCAAGGCCACGCTCACATAGACCAGGACGCCCAGCCCGCCGGCCAGAATCACCAGACTGATGGCGCTCGCACCGCTCTGTTGGCCCCACAAGACAACTGCCTCGATCGCCGCGCTCATACAGGCCGCGGCTACGACCACTCGCACCAGAGTCGACAGCATCCGCCGGCCCTGTATGCCGCCGAGACGACGGCGCAGAATAAACAGGAGGACGAGCACCTCGGCGGAAACGGCCAGCGAATTGCTCAATGCCAGCCCGCCATAGCTCAAGGGGCCCATCAGTGCGAATGCCAGGAAGATGTTCGCCGCGGCCGAACCTATCGCGACGAACAAGGGCGTGACCATGTCCTGCTGGGCAAAGAAGGCGCGTGCGGCCAGTTCGAGCGTCGACTGTCCGACCAGGCCCACCGCATAGAAGCGTAAGGCGACTGTGACGGCCTCAGTGGCGGACGCGTCGAAGGCGCCGCGCTGGTAAAGTATCGCCAAGAACGGCCGGCCCAGGAGCAGAAGGCCGCAGGTGGCGGGCACGGTCAGCACCAGGACCATTCCCAGAGTCTCGGCCAGGGTGCTGCGCAGCCCGGCCAGGTTGTGACGGGCGGCCAGTTCGGCCAGGGTGGGGAAGGCCACCAGGCCGAAGGCGGTGCCGATGACGGTTTCTGGCAGCTGCATAGCGCCCCAGCCCCACTCCAGCGCGCTGACGCTGCCATGCCCCATGCGCGAGGCCAGGTTAGTGGTCACCAGCAACGTGATCTGGAAAACGCCCAGGTCGAGCACCCGCGGCAGCACCAGCCAGCCGACGCGGCGCACCGCCTGGCTCTTGACGTCCAACACCGGCCACCAGCGAAAGCCGTAGTGTAGCAGACCGGGCACCTTGACCGCGAGGTGCAAGGCCGCGCCCGCGACTGCGCCCATCGCCAGCCCGCGCACTCCGAAACGCGGCGCGAGCAACAGCGCACCCGCGGTGATGCCCAACGGGTAGAGCACCGGGGCGATGGCCGGCAGCAGAAAGTGCTTGAAGCCGTTCAACACGCTGCCCTGCACTGCGCTGATCCCGAAAAGCAAGGTTGAGATCAGTACCAGGCGCATCAGGCTGGCCGTCTCCGCCTGCTGGGCGGCATCGAAACCGGGCGCGATCACGACCCGGACCAGCCACGGCGCCGCCAGGGCGGCCACGGTCGCCAGGCCGGCGACGGCCAGCACGACCAGGTTGGTTGTAGCGCTGGCCAGACGCCAGGCTCCTGCCCGATCGCCGGTGGCGAGCGACTCGGCGAAAACCGGGATAAAAGCCGTTGCGAGCGCCCCACCGGCCACGATCGTGAACAACAGATCGGGCAACTTGAAGGCTGCGTAGTAAGCATCCAGATCGGCGCCGATGCCGAACTGCCGGGCGATCACGATATTGCGCACGATGCCGGCCAGCGCGGCCAGCCCGAAGCAGGCGCCGACAATGACGGTGTTGCCGACGATATGCCGCGTGCGCGAGGCCGCCTGATCGTTCTGGTTCATTGTCCGATCCGGGCCAGCGCCGCACTGGGCTCCGGGTAGCCTGGATTGAGCTTCAGCGCCTGCTGCCAGGCCGACCGAGCACCGGCGGGATCGCCGGCGGCCTCGAGTGCCATGCCTTTCCAGTAAAAGAGCTCTTCGATGTCGCCGCCCGCACTCTTCAGCGTGGCATCTGCCAGCCGGATGATCTCCTGGTAACGTCCGGTCTGGTAGTAGGCCTCGAAGGGCCCGAACTGATACCAGAGCATGCGCCAGGGCAAGCCGGCCTGGCGTGCCTGGTCGTAGGCAGAGGCAGCTTCTGCGAACCGGCCCAGTGCCACCAGATCGCTGCCCAGGTCGAACCGGACAAAGGCATCCTTGGGCGCCCGCTCCGCCTCGGCCTGGTGGCGCTGCAGCGCCCGCTGCCACATCGCCTCGTCATTGGCCTCGGCACCCAGGATCGACTGCACGATGCCGGCCTGATTGGGCGTGTAGATGATGATGTACGGGCGGTTGAACACCGACCAGAGATAGTCGAGATCGTCGTAAGGCATGCGGATGCCCTCGTAGGGCCCGTTGCCCTTTACGCCGGTCGAGACATAGGCATCGTAGACCGTCCATTCGCGCTGCGCGTCATTGTAGCCGGTCAGCAGCCGGTAATGGCCCATGCCGTCGTCCGGTTCGGGCTCCAGCCAGGTCTCGATCAACACGGGAATGCCGTTGCCCAGCAGCGCCCGCAGCCGATCCGCGTCGCCGTTGATCCGCACCAGGGCCAGGAAACCCTGGCTGCGCGCGAAATCCGCCATCTCGCCAGGATTGACGTTCTTGTCATCCCGATTGGGACGCATCACCGCCGCCACGTCGGCCTGGCTGAGCTTACTGCCGTAATAGCTCAAAGCCATCGACAGAGTCGCCGGACCGCAGTTGTTCCAGGTCTGCCAGGCGTGGGTCAGGCCGGTCAGCTCCACCTGAGGAGAGAGTGGCAAGGCTGTTGCGGTCGGAGTCAGGACTGGCGGAGGGGCCAGAGTGGGCTGTGCGCCAGGCTTTGCGTCCTGCGGCTGCCCACCCTCCGCCTGCTGTCCGCTCGAGCTGGTCGCCTCGATCTGTACGCGCGCCGGCGCCAGGTCCCCGTTGGCGCCGGCAGGGGGCGACGGCGCGAGAGTGGTGGAAGGCGTGTCCACCGGCGCTGCCGCCAGCAAACCGATCCCATCGACCGGGATGGAATCGCTGGCGCTGGCGAGTGCAACGGTCGCCAGGCCGGCGTCGAAGAACGGTGTGGGGACAAATTGCGGATGAGAGCGGTGCGCAGCCACTTCGGCTCGGGCGCGCAGGAATAGGCCATCCGGTCCACCATAGCGCAGGCTGCCGCCGAGTATGCCGAGGGCGAGGAGCCCGAGCAAGAACAACGCGCTCCCCATCACTACCCCGCGTAAGGTTCGTGTCGAATTCAAAGGGATCTCCTCAGGACTACGATGTCATTCCGGGCCGCAGCTGCCGCAGGCGAGGCACAGGCAACCGCGGCCGAGGCACAACTGCACCCTAGACGCTGCACCCACAATCCTTGTTCCACGGGTTGCGGGATCAGCGTTCTGGCAGCAGACGCAAGGACAGGAGAAGTTGGGCCCCGGAAGTGTGAGCGCTATTGTAAAGCAGCCGGCCGTTAAAACAAAAGCCGGGCTTCGTCTGAAAGCCCGGCACTCTGGATCCTGTGCCTGACCGGCCTCGCTGAAGCCGGTCAGGCTTTGTTCACTGACCGATGGAGTAAACCACCTGTAGCTGGCGCTCAATCTGCAGCTCACCCGGCTGGATACCGCCGCCGCCCATGCCGACGGCAGCACGCGCGTAAAGCGGCACCGGCCCCTGGCCGATCACCTCACTCACACTGATGACGGGCCCGAGGGTGACGCCGGCCAGGTCCGCCAGGTAACCGGCCCGAGCGTCCGCGTCGTTCATCGCCAGAGTGTACGCCTGGCGGTCAAGCGTGTTCTGGTTCTGAATAGTGAAACTCACGCCGTAAACGCTGTTGGCCCCCGCATTCACCGCCGCGTCGAGAACGGCCCCCACCTTCGTCAGGTCGTGGATGGTCACCGAGACGTTGCTGCTGACGCGGTACTGAATGTGCGGCGCGATGCCGGTGGCCGGCGTCGGACCCTGGTTGTCCATCGATATGTTGTAGTTAGAGGTCTGAATGTCCTTGTCGACGATACCCAGGTTGTGAAGAGAGTCGATGATCGAGGACATGGTAGCGCTGACGGCGTCGGTGCCGGCCTTAACCGTGTCCGTCACGACCTCATAGCCGAGGCTGACGTTGGCCGTGTCGGGCTGGGCACTGACCACGCCGTCGCCGACGACGGTGATCGAACGCATGGCGCCCGCCGGCACGGTGCCGGTGGTGACCAGCGGCACGCGTATCACCGGGGTGGCCGTCGCTGTGACGGTGGGCGTCAGCGGCTGGCTGGTAGTGGTTCCCGTGAACGGCGCGCCGGTGGCAGTGAGTGCGGCGGTCGTGGTGATCGCGCCGGGTTCGCCGGCCGGTGGCGTGCCGGTCAGAAGCGTGCGGATGCCCGCCGACACAGTCGGCGTCGAGGCCTGCGCGTGCGCCGATCCGGCGGAAACGCCGCCGGCCGCCAGGAACAGCGCGCCGACCAGCAAGAACGCGAAAGCTGTCGCCGTGAACAACATCCAGGATTTCCTACGCATGTGTGTAGCCTCCAAGAGACGAGGAGAAATGGACGGCCCGCGCGGGCCGTGATCGAGACGTACAACAAGCATATACTACCACAAGAAACGATATGTATGCCACGTTACATGGCCTTCTCAAGAAAACCCGGAGTCCCGTCTGGCACGAGGATCAGCGCGGCACCCACTTTGCGGCATCAAAGGCTATCAGGCGTGTCAGATACGGCTCGTAAGTTACGTCGGCCAGCGACAGGTAGTCGGCGCTCGTGCCCCGGAACTGGTAGGTCCCGAGCGAGACCCACTGGTTGCTGTAGGCCGACTGGTTGACAACGCGCTGCGTGAAGCCGCCGGCGTGGGAGATCCAGTAACGAGCCGAAGCCGTGGTCGAGTACCGGTCGGGAATGTAGACAAACACTTCGTACCGACCCGGTGACAAGCGGGGCTGCCAGCGTGCCCAGTCATAGTTCGGGCGCACCCGATCGTTATTACGCGTCCAGAGTTGGTGCCCGCCGTAGCCCTCGGCGACGCTGCGCCAGCCTGTGGCCGAGCCACCCTTCGAGAAACCGGGACCGTTGTCGTCGATCACGACTTCTCCGCCGGCTGGCGGCGGATTGGTGGCACCGTTCCAGCCCAGGCGGGCCGTCGCCAGGCCGGCGTTCTCGTAGTATTCCATCTTCAGCGTCGTGCTGCCGCCTGGAACGTAGATATCGCCGGTGTAGGTGCGCGCCGCCTGGTCCATCCAGACGTCGATCAACAGGTGATCGTTGACCCACAGACGCCCGCCATCGTCGACGGTCATCGAGAAACGGTAAGTACCCGGTGCCAGGGTAAGCGTGCGCGTCCAGCGGACCGAGAAGTTGTCGGCGCTTAGCACTCCAGGGGCAGGCGAGCCGTCGCCCCAGTTGAAGTCGACGGCGTAATCATTGCGCACCAGGGCAGGCGCCCCCTGCAGCAGCTTATTGTTGAAGTACTCGCCCCGCCAGTCCCTCACCACCTCGGCAGCCGGCGCCCAGGAGAAGCGGGCCACGGCCGCGCCACCGTTTTCGTAGAACTCGACCACCACCCAATGATGGCCGTTGGTCAGCGAGACGTCCGTGGTCGTCGTGCGCACGGCGTGCTCTGACCACTGATTGATCACCCAGCGATCGTCGACTGCCACGCGCATGCCGTCGTCCGAGGTAGCGCTGAAGCGGTAGGTGCCCCCCGCCGTGTCGAGGTAGCGCGTCCAGCGGGCCGAAAAGCCGTCATGCGCAATAGCGCTGTCCGGTGACCCACTGCCCCAATCGTAATTGATCTCACTCTCATTACGCTGCAGGACGGGTGGGCCCGACAGGTCAGTGTTGTTCCAATAGCTGGCCTGCCAGAAAGTGTCGCTGTGCATAGGCCCGACGGGCCCTTGCGCCAGCGCGCTGCCGGGCAAAATCAGGGCCAGCAGGACGACGAAACAGACTAACGAGATGCGCTTGGACATGGTCTGCCCTCCCATGGATGGTCTGATACCCTTCATCTTTGTAGCGTCCGCGTTGTTCGGGCCACGTGCGCGCGCTGCACTCTCCTGGCGCGCTGCTCCCAACTTGGCCAACGCTGCGCCGGTCCGTCCAATGCCCGGTAGTTCCGGAAGCATTTACGCACGACAGTATCCGCTAAATTGGCTTAAAGACGATGATCTGGCCGGGTTAGTTCCGCGCCCGGCCTTTGCATTCTACCTTACGACGTTATCAGCCAGAGTTGCATAAGATTATGGAGCCTGGCCGGGCGCAAGTACCAGGACCGTGATGATTTGCACCTCGACATGTCGACGCCGCGTCGCCGCACAACGTTCTCAGTGATGGATCATGGATATTACCCACGAGTTTAGCGGACTGAATTTGGGCTACGTGTTGGAGTTATATGAGCGCTACCGCGCGGACCCGAAGTCCGTAGACGCCGCCACGCGCGCCTATTTCGAGCACTGGACGCCGCCGGACGGCGCCTGGAGCCTCGCCGCGCCGGCGATCTCGGCGCCCTCGGGGGTGCTCACCGCAAAGATCGTGGGAGCTGCCAATCTGGCGCGTGCGATCCGGGCCTATGGCCACCTGGCGGCCCGGCTCGACCCACTCGGCTCCCCACCGCCGGGCGACCCGGCGCTCGACCCGGCCACGCACGGCATCACCGCTGACGACCTGCGACAACTGCCCGCGAGCGCGATCAAGGGACCGGTCACGGCCCAGCGGCGGGCGAACGGCGACGGGGGAGCGCAAAGCGCGCCCGCAAGCGCGTTTGACGCCATCGAGGCGCTTCGCCGGATCTATTGCTCGACCGTCGGGCACGACTACGAGCATGTTCGCCTGGCCGAAGAGCGGGCCTGGCTGCGCGAGGCCGCCGAGTCCAGGCGCTATGCCGTGGGCCAAGATGCGGAGACCGCGAAGTGCTTGTTGGAACGTCTGACCGATGTCGAGGCTCTAGAGCATTTCCTGCAGCGCGTTTTCCCGGGCAAGACCCGTTTCTCGATCGAGGGCCTGGACATGCTCGTGCCCATGCTCGACGAGGTGATCGGACTGGCGGCGGAGGTCAACATTTGCACGATCTTTATCGGCATGGCCCACCGAGGACGGCTCAACGTCCTGGCGCACGTCCTGAACAAACCCTATGCACAGCTTCTGACCGAGTTCCGAGATCCGGTCGGCGGTCACGACTTCGCGATCCGCGACAACCTCGGCTGGACCGGCGATGTGAAGTATCATAAGGGCGCTCAACGCGCGGTCGGGGCCGAAGGCACAGACACTATCGCTTTGATAGTGTGCATGCCGCCGAATCCCAGCCACCTCGAGTACGTCGACCCCGTGGTCGAAGGCATGGCCCGCGCGGCCGGCAGCGGCATGAAAGAGCGGGGTGGGCCGCAGTTGTACGATTGCGCGGCCCTCCCCATTTTGATCCATGGCGATGCCTCGTTCTCCGGCCAGGGAGTGGTCGCCGAGACGCTGAACCTGTCGCGCTTGCCCGCCTACCGGACTTGGGGCACGCTCCACATCATCGCCAACAATCAGTTGGGTTTCACCACCCCGCCAGGCGAGGAGCGCAGCACGCTCTATGCCAGCGACTTGGCCAAGGGCTTCGAAGTTCCGATCATGCACGTCAACGCGGACGACCCCGCCGGTTGTCTGGAAGCGGCGCGCATCGCCTTTGCCTACCGCGACCGTTTCCGTAAGGACTTCGTGATCGATCTGATCGGCTACCGGCGCTATGGCCATAATGAGGGAGACGAACCCAGTTTCAGCCAACCCCTGATGTACGCCAACATCGCCGAACACCCGAGCGTGCGTGCGCTGTGGGCGGAGCAGTTGGCGAAAGAGGGAACCGTCGCAGCGTCGCAACCAGAAGAACTGGTGCGCAGCCGCATGGACGAACTGCAACGGATCCTCGAATCGCTCGCGCCAGAAGAGCAGTTGCTCGAGCCCCGCCTGCAGCCACCGGTTCCGGGCACTGCGAGGCGAGTGAAGACCGAGGTGCCGGCCGAGAGGCTTCTCGAGCTAAACCGCGCTCTGGCCGAAGCCGCCAGGACGATCAACCTTAACCCAAAACTGGAGCGCACTATTCGCCGCCGGCGCAGCGCACTCGACGATCCGAACGAACGCCAGATCGACTTTGGCACCGCCGAAGAACTGGCCCTGGCCAGCATCCTGGCCGACGGAGTTCCCATCCGCCTGACGGGTCAGGACGCGGCACGGGGCACCTTCAACCAACGGCACGCGGTCTACCACGACGTGGAGAACGGCAAGACGGTCGCTCCCTTGCAGATGCTGCCCCAGGCGCGGGCCGGCTTCGAGGTGGCCAACAGCCCCCTATCCGAGAGCGCAGCCATCGGCTTTGAGTACGGCTACAACATTCAAGCCCCCGGCAGGCTTGTGATCTGGGAGGCGCAGTACGGAGACTTCGTCACCGGCGGTCAGGTCATGGTAGACGAGTTCGTCGTCTCGGGGCGGGCCAAGTGGGAGCAAACCCCTTCTCTGGTGTTGCTGCTTCCGCACGGTTACGAGGGGCAGGGTCCGGACCATTCGAGCGGCCGCCTGGAACGCTTTCTGCAATCGGCCGCCGAGATCAATCTGCGCATCGCCGTACCGACCAGCGCGGCCCAATACTTCCACTTGCTGCGCCGCCAGGCCGCCTTGCTGCAGAGCGATCCCTTGCCGCTGATTGTGATGACGCCCAAGAGCCTGCTGCGCAACCGGGCCTCGGCGTCCTCGCTGCGCGACCTGGCCGAAGGTGGCTGGCAGCCGATCCTCGGTGATGTGAGCGCAACGGAGGCCGCCGCGGACGAGGATCCGTCCAGGGATAGAGGCGCCGGCACTGAAGCCTCGACAGAGACAGGCGACGGCAGCACGGGCACAGCCGCTGGGCAGGTAAAGCGCTTGCTGTTATGCAGCGGCAAGGTCTATATCGACCTCATCGGCAGCAAGCGTCGGGCCGAGGCGCCCCAGGTGGCGATCGTGAGCATCGAGCAACTGTATCCGTTCCCCGACAAAGAAGTGGGCGCCGCGCTCGGCGCGTTTTCCGCAGCTCGCCGAGGTGGTCTGGGTACAGGAAGAGCCGGAGAACATGGGCGCCTGGACATACGTGCGTCCCCTCCTGCGCGACCTGATCGGTGGTCGCCTGCCGATCCACTATATCGGCCGGCCACCCAGCTCGAGCCCCGCCGAAGGCTCATCGGCCCTCCACGCCGTGAACCAGGAAGCGATCCTGGAGCTGGCCTTCGATCTCGAAGAAGCGCGCCCGCCGCGGGATATCGCCTGGCTGATGAGGATGTAAACGCCGTCGAGCAGAGGCGCCTGTAGGAGTACCCATGCCGATCAAGATCGTCGTGCCCGAACTGGGTGAATCGGTTGTCGAGGCCACGGTGGCCGAATGGTTGAAGAAGGAAGGGGACCAGGTGGCCGCCGGCGAGGCCCTGGTGAAGCTGGAAACTGACAAGGTCGACCTGGAGGTCGCGGCCGAGCGAGCCGGCGTGCTGGCCCACATCGAGCAGGCCGCCGGGACGGACGTGAAGGTCGGCGACGTGCTGGCCACGCTGGAGGAGGCGGGTGCGGGGCCGGGTGGTGGGGCAGGCGGTAGTGCTGCCCCGGCCGGGGCGACCGGGGAGCCCGCGGCAGCCAGGCACGGAAGCGCGCAGGGCCGGGACGGGAAGGCCCAGCCGAGCGAAGCACCCGGCTTGGTGACGCCCGAGGGAGCACCCGACGAGCGCCAGGAGCTCGAGGCGGCCGAGGCCGAGACTGCTCCTGCCTCGGGCTCCGAGGGCCAGGAGGTGGCGACCGCAGAGGGCGGGCGGCCCGGCGAGGAGAAAGCCACCCCCGTCGCGCGGCGCATGGCGCAGGATCTGGGCGTGGATCTCAACCAGGTGCGCGGTACTGGGCCGCAGGGGCGGGTGACGAAGGACGATCTTGAAGGCTACCTGCAGTCCCGCCAGGCAGCGACAGCCGCGCCCCAGGCCCGAGCCGCCGCGCCGCCGGCTGCGGCCCCTGCTACACCGCCGGCGCCTACCCCCGCCGCAGAGCCGCCGCCGGCGCGACCGTCCCAGGCAGGCGCGCCACCCAGGGCTGCTGCTCCGGCTCAGCCGGGCAGAGAGGAAGAACGTGTGCGTATGTCGCGCCGCCGGCAGACGATTGCCGTGCGCCTGGTCGAGGCGCAGCGTACGGCAGCCATGCTCACCACCTTCAACGAGATCGATATGAGCGCGGTGATGGACGTGCGCAAGCGCCGGCGCGACTCGTTCAAAGAACGTTGGGGAGTGGGGCTCGGCTTCATGTCGTTCTTCGTGAAGGCGTCAATCGGCGCCCTACGCTCGTTCCCGCGTCTTAACGCCGAGATCCAGGGCAACGAGTTCGTACTGAAGCACTATTACGATACGGCATCGCCATCGGCGCGGCCGACGGCCTGGTCGTGCCCGTGCTGCGAGATGCCGACAAGATGTCGTTCGCGGCGATCGAGCGAGCGATCAAGGACTTTGCCGCCAAGGTCGAAAACGGCACGCTCTCGCTCGAGGACCTACGCGGTGGCACCTTCACGCTCACTAACGGAGGAGTGTTCGGCTCGTTGATGAGCACCCCGATCCTCAACCCCCCGCAGGTCGGCATCCTCGGCATGCATAAGATCCAAGAACGGCCGGTGGCGCTTGACGGGCAGGTGGCGATCCGGCCAATGATGTACGTCGCCCTCAGCTACGACCATCGGATCGTCGACGGCCGGGAGGCGGTGCAGTTCCTGGTGCGGGTCAAGGAGCTGGTCGAGGATCCGGAAACGCTGCTTCTCGAAGGCTAGCGCCGGTCCCAGCGATTTGGAAAACCGAAGCAGAACCATGGCTAAAGCAGAATGACAAACGGCCTGATTGTTTTCGCGGCCTCGTACCTGTACCTGGTCGTGCTCGTGCTCGCCCTCGTCGCGGGCTGGCGGGCCAGCAGGCAAGAAAAGCTCCAGGTGGCCCTGATCGCGCTGGTAGCGCTGCCGCTCGCTTACGTGCTGGCCAAGCTGTTGGGTCTGGTCATTATCAGCCCTCGGCCGCCTGTGACTGATCACATCCAGCCGCTGATCCAGGTCGCAACAGACAACGGCTTCCCTTCCGACCATACCCTGCTGGCGATGACCTTCGCAATGCTGGTACTCGCCTTCAACCGGCGGGGCGGCGCTCTATTGCTCGTGCTCGCCACCGGGGTCGCGGCCGGCCGCGTGCTGGCCGGTGCCCATCACCCGGTTGACGTGCTCGGCAGCACCCTCATTGCCGGCGCGGCGGTCACCATCGGCGGACTGGTCGAGCCAAGGCTGGAGGTGCTGCTCGCCCGCGTCGTGCCCCGCAATCCTTAGCCGCCTCAGTACCAGCCATCCCCAACCGATGCCGCACTGACCACCTGGCCGGCCTGCAGGTAAAGGCGGGTGACGCGCGGCAGGAGCGCGGTCGTGATCTCATAGTTGATGGTGCCGGTCAGGCGCGCCAGTTCTTCGGCGCGCACGCACTCCTCACCCTGGCGGCCGATCAGCACGATCTCGTCGTCCTGCTTCACGCCCGGGCTTCCGGTCACGTCCACGACGAACATGTCCATACAGACGCGTCCCAGGATGGCTGCGCGCCGCCCGCCCACCAAGACACTGCCCCGATTGGACAAGATACGCGGATAGCCATCACCGTAGCCCACGGGAACCAGCGCGGCGAAGGTCGGCTGCGCCGCGACATAAGTCAGGCCGTAGCTTACACCGCGGCCGGCCGGCAGTTCGCGCAGCCGGCCGACGCGCGCCTTCAGCGTCAGCGCGGGCCGTAGGGCGAAGGAGGGCGGCCATTCGTCGGAGGGCTCCATGCCGTAGAGGGCCACACCGGGACGCACGATGTCGAAATGCGTTTCCGGGCAGCGCATTGCGGCTGCGCTGTTGGCGGCGTGCACCAGGGGGGGGCGCAGTCCCGCCCCACTCAGGGCAGCGCGCACGTCACAGAATACCGCCAACTGGTGGCGGAGGTAAGTATCGTCCGCGGCGTCGGCGGTGGCAAAATGGGTGAACAGGCCTTCAAGCCGCAGCCCGGGAAGGGAGGCCACCAGACGCGCGAAATCCAAGACCTCTTCCGGCATCAGACCATAGCGGCTCATGCCACTGTCGACTTTGAGGTGCACCGGCACCGGGACGCCGACGGCCTCGGCACGCGCGGAAAGCGCCTGCGCGAACTCGGTGGTCGTCGGGCTGGCGGTCAGCCGGTAGCGCACGAAAGCCTCGGCCGAGGTGGGTGGCGAGTAGCCCATCACCAGGATGGGGGCATGTACCCGGTCCTGGCGCAGCTCGACGCCCTCGTTGGCGCGTCCGACGGCCAGCCGCGTAGCGCCCGCCTCGAGCATGGCCCGTGCGACCGGCATGGCACCATGCCCATAGGCGTTGCCTTTGACCACCGCCATGACTTCAACTGCGGGCCCCACGTGTCTCTTCATGGCGCGCACATTCTCGGCGATCGCGTCCAGGTCCACTTCAATCCAGGTTACCAGGCGGTTGAACATGTGGAGACTCTTCCCGTAGCGTGATGGGATGTAGGCGGTCGTGTCGCGCCCAGGGACAAGGGCATGGTAGCACGTCGACGTATGAGCGTCAAGCGCATGCTGCCGCCCGGCTCGTTCAGCCAGCGCCAACATCAGTAAGGGGAGTAGAGGAACCCGCTCACCTTGGGAAAGAGAGTGTCGACCAGCAGCCGCCAACGCCGGGCAACCACCAGGTCCGGGTAGGCAGATGCCTGCTCATCGATGGACCGATGGCCGAGCAGGAGTGGAACGAAGGCGCGCGGTGGGCAGCGCAACTGGCAGTCGTCAGTCTGGCCGGCAGCCTTCACGTCGACTAGCCGGCCAGCTTCGAAGCTGAGGAGACTGGCCTCGCGATAAAAGGATATGCTCACGTCCAGGGTCAGCCCGGCGAAGGGCGAGTTGCCTATGCGCTGCTCGAAAACCGGGATCAAGGCGCGCAACAGGGCCGGCACGTCCGGAACGTAGATCTGCCAGGCGTAGGTGCCCAGGTCACGTGCGCCCAGCGACTGCGCCAGGCGCATGAGCGTGCAGCCGGCCGGCAGATTGAGCCGTATGCCCGGCGTATGGCGCGCTTCCGCCAAAGACTTCAGATGCGCCAGCGCCGCGGTTGCGCTAGCGTAGTCGAGGAGCGAGACCTCGTTGACGGCCAATTCCTCGCCGAAGTGGTGTTGTGGCAAGCGCAGATAGCCAACGACGCCCTCGCCGCCTCGCTCGATCAGCCAGGTCTCGCAGGCCGCCTCGCTCCCCGCGACGGTTTCGAGGAGATAACGCCAGACTGCCCGGCTGCGCGCGACATGGATCGCCAGTTCCTGCGCCGCTGCATCGTAAAGTCGCTGCAGGACGGGCACATCATCAGGACCGGCCAGCCGAAAGGCCGGTGCCTCGCCGAACGGTTCCGGCACCTGGCCGAGCTCCAGCTTGAGGCCGCCCTCCAATGGCAGGGCATATTCGTAACCAAACTGCCGGTAGAAGTACGGGATGCCCTCGACGTGCGAGAGCAGGCAGCCGCGTGCGACCAGCCGACGCTTGAAGTGATCCTCCTGCGCGCGGATCAGACCACGCCCGCGGTAATCCTCGCGGGTGGCAACGATGGCTTGCTCGCCGACCGGCAGGGCGACCCCTGAGTAACGCCAGTCCCAGGGAATCAAGCAGAGCGAGGAAACGATGCAGCCTTGCTCGTCCTCGACGAATATCAGATCGGCCGGGCGCGTGTCCGGGTGGCGCACGAACAAGTCGCGTGCCAGCACACCAACCCCCGGGCCGTGCACGGTCGAGTGCAGTTCGGCCACGGCCTGCAGGTCGCTCTCATCCCGTGCGCTGCGCATGACCAACCCGTCAGGCAGCGTCTGCCTGACGGGCTCCCCAGTCAGATCAAGCATCCTGTGATCCCTCTCCTGCACGACTGCAGCCGGTACTACGGCGGTTGGCGGCCAGGCGAGCAGCACGCCGGCGGAGCGCCGGCGCGACTGTGCGCAGATGACGTGCCGGCCAGGGGTCAGGCGACAAGATGATGGTGCAAGGCGAGCGCGACCGCCTCGGTGCGGCTGGTGACGCCGAGCTTCGAAAGGACGCTGCTGACGTGGAACTTCACGGTCGAGCGACTGACCACCAGCCGCTCGGCGATCTCAGGATTGTTCAGGCCCTGGACCATGAGCGCCAGCACCTCGCGCTCGCGCTCGGTCAGGTCGAAACCAGGTGCAGGCGTATGAGTCGCGGCGTGGATCAACACTTGGGCAGCTTCGGGCGCCAGGGTCGGCCGTCCGGCATGGGCGGCTCGGATCGCGCTGGCAAGCTCATCCGTTGTCACGTTTTTCAACAGATAGCCGATCGCTCCGGCCTGCAAGGCTGCTTGCACCAGCTCTTCTTCCTTGAAGCTCGTCAACGCAATCACCTGCACCTGCGGGTAGCGGTCGCGGATTGCCTTGGTGGTCGCCGCGCCATCCATGCCGGGCATGACAAGGTCCATCAAGATGACATCCGGCTGCGTCTGGCTGCACAGCCGCACCGCTTCCATGCCACTGCCGGCCTCGGCGACCAGCTCGAGGTCGTCGAAAGCCATCAGGAAAGCACTGAGTCCGCTGCGTACTACTGCATGGTCGTCGACCAGCATCACTCGAATAGGCGAACGGTCCTGTGTCATAAGCCTCCTCCGGAAACGCCGGCGACCGGCGGTCGCCCGACGCTCACAGGGAGGTATTTTACGCGAGAACACCGAAAACGGCAACCAGAAATTCGCGTCTCAGCCGGGCGCGCCCCGCCAGAAGCCGCTCGCGATGATGACGTAGAGGCCGATCAAAGCGATACCCTCCAGCCAGGTGGACTCGCCGACTATGGCGGCCAGGCCGGCCACGAACAAGCAGCGCAACACGACGGTCAGCGCCGTGGCGACGAGGGTCAACAACAGGACGATGCGTTAGCGGACGGCCAACCCTTGCCATCTCCGGACCCATTCATCGCGGGCGATCACTCCAGGTCAAGCGCGCAGGACGCTCTGGAGCGATCTACGACGGCTCGCCCATGCCCCGTTCGTAATGGGGAGTGCCCTCCGTGCCGACGTTGTGGCGGTCGAGCCAATCCAGACAGTGCTGAACGCTGCCGATCGCCAAGGCCATGCAGTTGTCGGCCGCGCCATAGTAGAGATGGATGGTGTCTCCGTCGGGACTGATGGTATAGCCGGCCGGGAAGACGACGTAGCCAACGTCGCCGAAACGCTCGTACGGCTCCTCCGGCCCGAAGATCCATTCGTCTCCGCGGGCGAGCAAACGCTCGGGCTCGTTGATGTCAAACAGTGCCAGGCCCAGCCGATAAGAACAGCCGGCACAAGTTTGGCGCACCCCATGATATATCATCAGCCAGCCACGCGGGGTCTCGATGGGCGGCGGCGACATGCCAATCTTGTTGGCATCCCACCAGCCACCACGCCGGGCCTCGAGTATCAGCTTGTGGCTGCCCCAATGCCGCAGATCAGGCGAATAGGAGATCCAGATGTGCGCACCCATCATGCCGACCGGGCGGTGGATCAGCGCCCAATAATCGCCAATGCGGTGAGGCAGCAGGGCCGCGTCCTTGTCCTCCGGCGACATGATGACCCCGTGGCGGTCAAAAGTGCGAAAATCCTCGGTCAGGGCCAGTGAGACGCCCGGCCCGCCGCGCGAGTAGGACGTATAAACGACGGCGTACTTGCCCAGCTCAGGCACGTAGGTGACACGCGGATCCTCAATGCCCCAGATCTCCTCGGGGTAATGATCGGGGTCAGGCAACATCGTCGGGTATCGGTCGATGTCCCACTCGTCGATGCCGTTCTTCGAGCGCGCCGCGCAAAGGTGTGAGATACCTCGCATGTCCTCGACCCGGCACAACAGCACGGTCGAGCCGTCGGCCAGGGTCGCGGCTCCGGCGTTGAAGACGGTGTTGATGGTGTACGGCCAATCCGCGGCCGTCAGGATCGGATTGCCGGGGTAGCGATGAAAAAGCAGTTCATGATGAGTACGTTGTGGCACGGTGTCGTCCTCCTAACACTTGCTCGTACACACGGATATAACCCTCGACCATCCGCTCGCGGCTAAAGTGTTCGGCCACGTAGTTGCGGATGCCCGCACGGTCGAGCCGGCTGACCGACGGCAGCACTGCCACGGCGTCTTCGGCTCGGTCCACGATGAAACCCGTCTCGGCGTCGCTAACGACTTCAGGCACCGAGCCGCGTCGGGTGGCGATCACCGGCGTGCCGCAGGCCATGGCCTCGACCATGCTCAGCCCGAAAGGCTCATCGAAGTCGATCAGGTGCAACAAAGCGTAGGCGCCGCCCAACAGGGCGTCCCGCCGCTCGGGGCCGGCGGAGCCCAGGTAGCAGATGCGCCGATCATCCAGGTAGGGCGCCACCTCTCGGTCAAAATAACGCTGGTCCTGGATGACCCCCGCGATTAGCAGCCGGCGGCCGGCACGGAGCGCGACCTGGATCGCCTCGGCCGTGCCCTTCTCCGGGTGGATGCGGCCGAAATAGAGCAGGTACTCGCCGGCGGTTTCGCGCAGCGTGAATTCCTCCAACGCGATGCCATGATAGACCGTGGCGGCATAATGCAATTCAGGCCGGCGGTCGGACTCGCTGATCGCCACGTACTGGACGCGACCGTCGTACTTCTGATAGACCGGCAAGATGCGCTCAGACGAGAAGCCGTGAATTGTGGTCACGATGGGCGTCGAGACCAGGCCGCTGTACGAAAGTGGCAGAAAGTCGAAGTGATTGTGGATCAGGTCGAACTCGGCTGCCCGCTCGAAGCAAGCCGAGATGTGCAGGCACTCCCAGACCTTTGCATCGAGGCTGGGGTCTTCCGAGTAGGGGCGCGGGCAGACGGCGGCCAACCGGGCTCGGGTCAATGAGTCGCCCGTTGCAAACAGTGTCACATCCAAGCCGCGCTGCACCAACCCTTCGGTCAGCAGCGAGACTACCCGCTCCCACGGGCCATAGTGGCGCGGCGGTACTCGCCAGGAAATGGGCGCGAGCATAGCCACTTTCATGCGGGGCGGAGCGTGCCGTCGATCAAACGCATCTCGAGCAGGGCCAACAAGAAGGCTAGCGTCGATTCGGCGCCCTGGTTCTGGTTCACTCTGTCAGGATGCAATCCGTCGCGGCAACCTCCAGTGGTAGGGTCGTAGAGCGACAGACCGAGGTCGTTGCGGCCGAGAAACCACTCGAACGCTCTGGACGCCTCAAGGTACCAGCGCTTGTCGTCGGTCAACATGAGGGCCTCCAGACAAGCCGAAACGGTAGCAGCAGCCTCGAGCGGCTGCTGGTCGAAGCGCGTCTTCTCGCCCCCGCGCAGGTACCAGCCATTGGAACCGATCGGCACGAAGTGGCCACTTTGAGCCCGCTGCACTTCACACAACCACTTGAGGGACCTAAGCCCGACGTCCGTCATCTCGCGGCAATCCATGCGGCGTCCGCAGAGCAGCAGCGCCTGCGGCAATCGGGCGTTGGCGTACGTCAGACGGTCCTCATACCAGGGCCACTCATCAGTACTGTTACGGCGGTACAGGTCCAGCAGTCTGCCGGACAACTCCTCGCGCGCGCTCTGCACCGCCCGATCGCCCTGGTAACGCTCCAGGTACTCGTGGATGCCGATGAGCGACGAGGCCCATGCGCGCGGGCTCTCCAGCTCCAGGGCCACCGGTAAGGCCTGGCTGAAGAGCCGGCCGGCCATGCCGCGCAGGCTTTCGTCGTTGGAGCGCCCCAGGACCACGCCGAGCGCCCAGACCGCCCGCCCGTGACTGTCATCCGAGCCGCGTTCCTCGGTCCAGCGGCGGTCGTACGGCATGAAGTTGCGGAAACGGCCGTTATCGGGATTGAAGGCGTGCCAGAGAAAAGCCAGGTAGCGCGAGCTGAGACCGGGTGCATCCACGCGCGCTCCCAACCCACTCTCTTCGAGCAGCACGGTAGCCACCAACGCCCGGGCGTTATCGTCGGTCGTGTAGCCCTGATCATAGTCCGGAACGGTAAAGACGGCATGTTGGAGGATGCCGGTCTCGTCGGTGAGGTGGCGCAGGTGGTCGAGCTTCAGGATGGGCAGCTCGCCCGGCCGCTTGTTCAGGCTCTTGAACGCGACCACGGAACGCGGCGAGCGGGCACGGTCAGCCCGGGCCCGTGCGAAGCTTTCCATGTAGCGGCCGGCCACGCGTGGCCAGATCATTTCACGCCCCAGCATGTAGGCTCGCTTGCGCATCGCATGGCGCTCTGCTTCGTTGTCCAGGGCCTCGATCACCCGACAGGCAATACTGCCCGGGTCTCCGAAAGGTACGAGTAAACCCCTGCCCTCCGCCAGGATCTCTTCGGCATGCCAGTAAGGCGTCGAGATGACAGCTTTACCGGCGCCGACGGAATAGGCGAGAGTCCCCGAGACGATCTGCGCCGGATTCAAGTACGGCGTCACGTAGATGTCGGCCGCACCGATGAACTCGATCAACTCGGGCGAGCTCACGAAGCGATTGAAGAAGGTGACGTTGTCGGCCACACCGATCTCGCGCGCCTGCCGTTCAAGCGCCAGGCGATACGTTTCGCCCTCGTCACGCAAGACGTGCGGATGAGTGGCTCCCAACACGAGGTACACGACGTTCGGATAACGCTCGAGGATCTTCGGCATGGCCTGGATGACATTCTCGATGCCCTTATTGGGGGATAGCAGCCCAAAGGTGAGCAGAACCTGCTTACCTTCGACGCCAAAGTGGTCCTTGTAGAAGTTCGGGTCGACGAAAGGCACGTCAGGAATGCCGTGCGGGATGAGATCGATCTTCTCTTGCGGTACTTTGTAGATGCTGCCCAGGTAATCGACGCTGCGTTCGGTCATCACCACCAGGCGATCCGAGACATCGATCAGTTCCTCCATGACCTTGCGGTACTTTGGCTCAGGCTCAGGCAAGATCGTATGCAGCGTGGTTACGATGGGCATGCGCAGATCGCAGAGCAGCGCCAGCACATGGCTGCCCGCCGGTCCGCCGAAAATGCCGTACTCGTGCTGCAAGGAAACCACATCCACCGAGTTCGTGTTCAGGAAGTCCGCAGCCAGCCGATACGCCGGCAGATCCTTCTCGGGGATCTCGAAACGTACCCGTTCCGGATACGGATAACCCTGTGGGATGTCGTTGATCGCGACCGCCAGGCATGACACGTCCTCGTATTCAGCTGAAACCGCCTCACAGAGATCAGTTGTAAAAGTAGCGATCCCGCACTGTCGCGGCAGGTAATTGCCGATGAAGGCAACTCGCTTCAAAGCCGTACGTTTTTCCTCGTCCATCAGCCTTCCCAGGGTCTAGAGTGCGCAAGAGCTCCGAAGCGCAACTTGCGCTGGAGATCAACGATTCCACATGATAGCCCACGCGGAACCCAACCAGGGTAGGGCGGCTTCCTATGTCGCCATCCCGGCGTCTTCGAGCTGGCCGTATGGCGCGAAAAACTGACTTCGAAAGCCACCCTACAGGTAAGGCAGCTTCCGAAGTCAGTTCCGGCCAGGTGCTACGCGTTGTGGCTGAAACCGGTCCAGCCGCCGCGCTGCCACTCTCGCCTTAGCGCCTCGACGTCGGTCGCATTGGCCTGATTCAGCAGGTTGATGACCTCGGCCGAGCGGTCTTCAGCCTCGACGGCGACCAGGATGAAGCCTCGCTTGATGCCTTCGGCAAACACCTCGGCCCGATCCTGGGGGATGCCGGCCTCGGTCAGGCTGCCCATCACATCCCCTTCGCGCGTTTGGACCTCTTTGCCGGCCGAGGCTCCTCTCCAACGGGTGGCCAGCGGCCCGGTGAAGAACACGCTTCCCACGCCCGCCGTCGCAATCGGTCTGGCACCGGCAAGCATGTTATTCATGCTGCCAGTCGCTGCGCTGCCTCTGGCCCCCAGGGCAGCCTCGGCATTCAGCCCGCCGTCGCCCAACCCCGCCGGGCGTCCACGCTCCGGGTGTTTGTCGGCCACTTTCTGGGGCATGATCAGGCTGATCTGGTCGGAGTTGAAGCCTGCGGTGCTCAGCAAGTCGATGGCTTGCGCCGCGTTATCCCATTGGCGAAATATCCCGGCGATTGTCGTCGGTTCCATTGTGATTTCTCCTCGGTCAGGGCACCACTAGCGTACCGTGGGCGCCTGATCCACATCTGGTGCCGAAGATGCCGGCGTCGGCGCGCTTGCGCTCGCCTGAGCTTCGGCATACGCCTTGAAATGGCGCAGGTCCTCCTCCAGCCGCTTGCCGGGGTCGGCAAACAAGTCGGCGACGATCTCCCCCGCTTTCCCGGCGGGCGCCACATACTGCAGCGTCACCGTGATCTCGGTCGACCCGTTCTGCAGCGGATTGAAGGAGACTTCCCCGCTGGTGGTCAATCCGTGGCTATCCTTGGTATTCCAACCGATGCGGCGGTTCTCTTCCAAGCCCGTTGTCTCGGCCGTCCACTCCAACTTGCGGCCAAGCGGACCGGCCACAACCCAATGGCTGGTCTGCGCTCCCGTCTTCTCGACTGCCTGGACATACTTCATGAACCGGGGAAAGTTCTCGAAGTCCGCCCACAGCCGGAAAGCCAGCGCTGTATTAGCCTTAACGATAATGCTCCGAGTCTCACGGTCTGGCATCTGATGTTACTCCCATCCTGGTGCGATGCAGGTCCTTACCCCTCGCGCTCGTCCTCGTCTTCCTCCACCTCGCCTCGGTCGCCCTCGGCCTGGCTGGGAGTCATGACGATGTCGCCCTGGCCGTCGCCGCCCGTGGCGTGCTGACGGCCCGGCTGTGCGCCCTCCAGTTACTCGGCCAAGTCCTGTTCGATGGTATCCCGATCGCCTTCGGCCTGGCTGGGAGTAAACAGCACTGGCTGGTCGTCGACGTTGGGCACGCGATGCTGCTCCGGATCCCCGGAACCGGGCCCGCGCGCTTGCCGGTCCTGGTCTGCCATTAGTCACGCACTCCTGTTATTCCTCGCCGCGCAGCGCCTTGCTGACGTCCGAAGGCCGGGCAAAGCGTTCATCTGGCAGAGTCTCGAGCGCCTTGCGGATGTTCTCATCCGCCTGATTGTCATTGGCCGACTTGAGCAAATCCTGTTTGCTGGCCGGGTACTTCGTTCCCTTGAGAGACTTCTGAAGCTGGATCGGATTTACCTTAGGCACCATAACCTCCTTAGATTGTCGCCAGGGGATGATGGGTCAACCTCGCCGCGCTGGGTTCAGTCGAGGAGTGACCACCGTACTGCTGATGTAGCTCAAGCGTCAACCGTCAGTCCCCGCGTCGAAGCTCTGCCGGCGATACGGGCTCAGCCCTCTCCCGGCCGGGACATCGTCCATGACGGCGGATCGCTGGCCGGGAAAGACTGTTCCGAGGCCGTCTCGACCTCATCGTCCGCCTGCGGGCCGGCGGTCTGCGCTGCGCGGCCGGAACCGCGCGGCCGGCCCGTTTCTCCCACCTGGTAGGCCTCCTCGACGCGACGGCGGCCGCCTCCCCGGTAGAGGAGATAGCCACCCAGCGCCAGCAGCAGGAGAAAGCCCAGCGAACGGCGGAGCACATAAAGCGTCAGGGCGGCGCCAATTGTCGGCGAAACCCGGTGCTTCAGGGTCCGTGCCGCGACACGGCGGCCTTTCTTGCCAAACATCATCATGATCAAACCTCCCGGCGCTTGCCGACCTCAATCTGTCCGTTCTTGACCCGCACCCGGTACACCGGCTGCCGAAATGCCGACGGACCATCCACCACCCGGCCGTCTTCCAGGACATAACGCGAACCATGGCACGGGCAGCGGACGCTGCCGTCCTCGAGCCGGCCCTTGGCGAGGGAGCAGCCGAGGTGTGAGCAAGTATCGGCCAGGGCATAGAGCACGCCGTCGTGCCGAGCGAGCAAGACGGGCACGCGGTCGACCTCTACCCGGCGCATTTCGCCCTCACCCAATTCCGCCGCGGGCAGCGCCGGCTGGAACTTCCCGGGCTGCTGCTCCTCGGCCGTATGATCGACGCCGACTTGTAGCTGGTACACCAGGTAGCCACCGAGGTAGGCACCGGCGGTGACGGCCCCAAAACCGGCGAAAGCCAGCACCCGTCCGAGCGAGCGTAGGCCGCTGCGCCGGAAAATAAGCGACGTCGTGTAAAGAGTCGCGGCGCCGGTATTGGACAAGGCATGTATCATGCCGACGCGCTTGTCCTGGCCTGCCGCTAGCTTGTACCAATCGGTGAGACCGGCCGCGGCCGCGCCGAGGGCCCCTAACACCCCTATGCCCACGGCGAAGTCCGCGCCCGCCGCCAGTTCCTTTTGCCCGCCCAGCGTGTCAAACAGATCGCAGGCCAGGGCAACCGTCCAGGCGCCAATCGGTATGTCGGTTAACAAGGGATGGAACGGGTGCCCCAACCAGGTGCCATGCAGCACGTTTTGCACCTTCTGCCCGGAAGGCCCGGCGGCGGCGTAAGCCTGGCCCACCAACCCCTGGACGGTCGAGGCCAACGACTCGACCCAAGGCGGACGTGTGGCTGTCCTGACAACATGCTCCCAGTTCATGCCTGTTCTCCTTGGCTACCCTCGAGATCAATCAGCCTCTCGCGCAGTAACTGCAGCACCGTCGCTTCCTCCACATCCAGATCGTGCGGCGCGTCCGGCACCGGCCGAGCCGCGACCGCTTGAAAGGCGGAGAAGAGCGATCCATCCAGGTAGGCATCGATGATGGCCGGGTGAACGTAGTACTTGCGGCAGGTGGCCGGGCGGTTGCCCAGCATATTGGCCACCTTACGGATGGCCTGGACCACCTTTTTCTTGCTCGAGCGCTGTGATGGCTGAGGTCCAAGCTCCTTGAGCGCTCGGGCCGCCAGCAAGGTCCCACCCCAGGTGCGAAAATCCTTGGCAGTGAAATCCTGGCCGGTGATCGCCCGCAGGTAATCGTTCACGTCACCTGAATCGATCTGTTGGCGCGTGCCGTCGTCGTCCACGTACTGAAAGAGGTGCCGGCCCGGCAGATCGCGGCACTGCTTGACGATCCGGGCCAGCCGCCGGTCTCGCACTTCGACGTCATGATGTTGCCCGCTCTTACCCCGAAAGTGAAAGCGCAGCCGGGCCCCCGAGATTTCGGCGTGACCGTCGCGCAGCGTCGTCAGGCCGAAGGACTTGTTCTCGCGGGCGTATTCCGCATTGCCCACGCGGATGTAGGTCAACTCTAATAACCGCACCATCGTCGCGAGCACCTTGCTGCGCGACAGGCAGCGTTGGCCCAGGTTCTGCTCCACGCGTGCCCGGATAGCCGGCAGCACCTGAGCGAACAAGATCAGCCGCGTGTACTTGGCCTGGCTGCGCTGCTCGCCCCACATCGGATGATAGCGGTACTGCTTGCGCCCCTTGGCATCGCGTCCGGTCGCCTGCAGGTGTCCGCAGGCATCCGGGGAGATCCAGACATCAGTCCATGCCGGCGGGATGGCCAATGCCCGAAAGCGGGCCAACTCGTCCGGGTCGTGAATCGGCTTGCCTTCCAACCCGACATAACTGAATCCCCTGCCCCGCCGGATGCGGCGGATGCCGGGCACGTCGTCCGTTATGTAGACCAAGCCGGCCTCGGCGGCCGAAACAACCGGGTCGCTGAGCGGCCCGAGAGAGACCGAACTCATCCTTGCTCTTTCTTCTCCTCGATGGCTGCCGTCCAGAGCTCGATTTCTTCAGGCGTCATGTTGCCGCGTGGCATGAGGCGGGCATCCCGGTAACCCCAATCCTCGATATCCGGCAGGTATTGCTGGCGCGACAACAGCGTTCCCTGGCAGAGCCGGGCGTGGAGAGGCGGTTTGTGACGTTCCGCGTCCAACCGTCCCAGCAGTTCATCCGTCACGCCGGCCGGGATGCGGTCACGCTCACCCGGATAGACGAAGCCGAACAAGACGACATAGCTCAGCAGAACGCGCCAGTAGACGCCAAAGCGCTGCTGCAAGCGCGCCCAGTCCAGATCTTCGGCGCGGGCGCGCAGCAGGTGCATGACGTCGTGAATATCACAGCGCTCGCGCTCCACCACGAACCCCTTGGACCAGATCATCTCCTCAGGTGGGATCAGGCTGACCGGCATTTCAAACACCACTTCGGCCACGCCGTGCTCAAACCAGACATCGTCGACTTCGGCCACGCCGTTACCGGCGCTGAAAATCACGTCGATGAAGTACTCTCCCCAGTGGGCCTTGCCGAGCCAATGTGGGAACGGCATTTCGGTCGGATAGCCTGCCTCGGCGAGGGCGTTAAGCGCTCGCTGAGCATCGGCCGGACGGACGAAGATATCGAAGTCTTTGGTGTGGCGGATAATGCCGGTGTAGCGTGCCAGTGCATACGCGCCACCGACCAGAAATGGGATCTCGGCTCGCTCCAGGATATGCAGCGAGCGCCGGTAAAACTCGACGGCGTGCGGGTGCAGCTCGCCGTCGCCAGATATGATCGGTCCCATTCATGCTCCCTGGAGAGTGCGCGCCGGACCGGCTCGGCTGCCGTCTGGTGGCTGCCTAGGCATCGAACGGCACCTCAAACAAGCGAAAGGGCGGGCGGTCCGGAAAAGCTCGCCGAAGAACGGGCAGCGAGACGTTGTAGACGGGCACCTCTTTGCTCGTCTTGCCCACCGGGCTGCCAAAATGAACGTGACCGTGGATGGCGGCTGCCACCTGAAAGTGATTCAGTGGTTCCTCCAAACGGCTGCAACCTCCAAAAGCGAAGATCTCGGGGTTCTCGCCCTCGACAGTCGCCCGGATCGGAGCGTAATGCAGCAGCGCCACTCGCTGCTCGTTCTGCAGCTTCGACAGGGCCGCTTCCAGCTTCAAGGCTTCGTTGACCGCTTCCTGGACAAAGCCCTTGATCGTGTTCTCCCCCCAAGGCGCCACCATGCACTGGTCGAAGCCGCCGGCAAAGCCCTTTACGCCGGCAAACCCCACTCCGCGCACCTCGCACGTTTCGCCATCCAGCATCAGCACGCCGGCATCGAGCATGATCGCGCGGATTGTATCCTGCTGGGCGGATTCGAAGTCGTGATTACCCAACACGGCGATGATCGGGACCCGTACGCTGGCATGCAGGTCCTTGGCCAGGATCTCGGCCTCCTCGGTCAGCCCGTAGTCCGTAAGATCGCCGCCCAGCAAGAGGACGTCAGCGCTTTCGGAAATCTGGTTGAACAAAGGCAGCAGAGACCCCTGCGACGTTTTGCTGTAGTGCATGTCCGCCAGCGCCGCGACGCGCAGCTTTTCTCTCATCGCTCCTGGGGCCCCGGGAGCTCCGAACCGCCAGAGTCCTCGTACCCGGCCGCACCGCGTTCTCCCTGGCCCCAGGATGCCATGCCTTGTGCTTCGGCTGATGCCGGGGCGCTCTCAGCGGACGTCGGGTAGACGCCGGTCGGAAGGATCTCGTCGACGCGCCCGCGCCCGGCCCGTAGGCCGTTCTCACGGCGCATCTCGGCCGAACGCCGGCCCATCTGCAGATCGACCATGTACAGGACGAACCCAACGGCCAGGCCCGCCATCGCGGCCATCACAAATGCTCGCTTCATTTTTCACACACCATTTCCTGTCCCCGTCCTGCCGCCACGCCCCGGGGCGCCCGGGCCCAATAGGACGGGCCCGGCGGCGCAAGGCGGCGGCGCAGAGCGCCGGCCAGGCCTACTGGACGCTGCCTTCGGGCGGGTTACCCGGCAGCATGCCGTCAAAACCGACACTCTCTTGCCCCGCGTCGCGCTCGGCGCGGCTGCTGCCCGCCATGCCGGTCGAGGATTCCTTGCGTTGATACTGGCGGGGATTCGCGCCCTGCTCGGAGGTCAGCGAAGCGGACGTGCGGCTGGACTGCCCGCCCGCTCGTGCCGAAGCGCTCTCTTCCTGGCGGCCCGTTTTCTTGCCGTCCGAACTGCGCCTCTCACCAGCGGTGCGCTTCGCCTGGTCCAACTGCTCCCCGATGGCATTGGCAGCATCGGCTGCGTGGCCGTCGAAGACGCTGTGAGACAAGAGATTGATGCCAAGCAGGGTCGCCGTCACACCGCTGAGACCGCTTTTCGCGAGCCCATAGACGGTCATCCCACCCCCGGCCAGAGCCGCCACCAGGCGGACGCCCGGTGTCCAATCCCCAGACAGGCCGCCCATTCCACCGGTTATCGGCTCGGCTTGCATGCCCTGGCGCCTGTTCTGCAGATCCCGCCGGGCTCGGTCCATAAAGTTCTGGCTATCGTTCTTGAACCGGGTCACCTGGTCGCCCAGGAGAGCGCGCCGGCGCCTGCCCTCGTCCGGGTCGTAGAAGTACATCAGGCCTGCGCCGAGGCCCATCACAGTCAGTAGTCTGCGTAAACCCATTTGCATACTCCTCTCGATAGCGCGGAGACATATTCGTGGCATATTCCGTATGTCTCTATATACCTGATTTTTATAACACCTAAGCGCAAACGTTGGTGTCAGCCTGATCACATTATTGGCCAGGGGGGCCGCCGGCAGGACCGGCTGCCTGCTCAGGCGTCCGGACGGGGCTGATTGAAGCCACGTCTGGCACTTTCCAGCAAGGTCCGCACCTCCTCGTCATCGGTCTGCGCGAAGTCCTCGTACCAAAGGCCGACCGCATAGAAGGGGTCCGGCGTCAGGGCGCAGATGATCTCATCCACCTCGCGGGAAAGAGCAGCGCAGGTCTCCCGCGAGGCCGTCGGTACGGCGACGATCAGCCGGGCCGGGCCCTTTTGCCGCAGGGCGCGCACCGCCGCGCGCATGCTGGAGCCGGTCGCCAGGCCGTCGTCGACCAGGATCACGCAGCGATCGCGCACCTGCGTAGGAGGCCGCTGACCCCGATACATCACCTCGCGGCGCGCTCAGCTCGCGCTCCTCATCTGCCGCCACCTCGTCGATGGTCGCCTCAGGTACGTGCAGCGCTTCCACCACCTCCCGGTTGATCACACGCAGGCCGCCCGAGGCGATGGCTCCCATTGCCAACTCCTCCTGGCCCGGCACGCCCAGCTTACGCACCAGGAAGAGATCGAGTGGTGCTTGCAGGGCGCGCGCGATCTCGAAGGCCACCGGCACCCCACCGCGTGGCAGGGCCAGAACCAGCACATCCGATCGCCCGGCGTAAGCGGACAAGCTTTCCGACAGAACCCGACCGGCCTCAGCCCGGTCGTGGAAGCGTTCGACCATCTGGCTACCCTGTTGCCTCGCGACGGACCGGACCCTAACCCTAATCCGTTGGTCCCGCTGCCGGCAGCGGTTCGTCGCCCAAGACCCACACGACCACCGCTCCGGTTGCATGCAGGGCCTGCTCGGCATCGCCGAGCGTCGGTCTGAGCACCTCGGCCTGCAGCTCGTAGCCTGCCGTCCACAGCGGACGGCGCACGAAACGGCCGAACGCGACCTTGAGCCAGGCGACGGCGAACGCGATACCGACGAGCGCAAAAGCCGCCTTCACCAGTTCGGTCGCGCTCGCCAGCCCCACCCGCCCGGCAGCCAGAAGGTCCGGCAGGAGGAACTGCAAAGCGACCGTCCCGATGGCCAGTCCAGCCGCGAAGGCGGGCCAATGGGGCCGGACCAGCTTGACCCGTGCGACTTCTTCGCCCGGAACTGTCCGGGCAGCCCAAGACGGTGGGCTATGGCCGGCGCTGACGTGCACCGAGCGCGCATGGCCGGCCAGCGAACGCGCGGCCCTCTCGGCCCTCGCCCGGCTGCCAAAGTGAGCCCGCAAGCTAACTCGCCGGGCAAAACCTTCGCCCGACGCGGATTGGCCGCTCACTTCACTTTGGATCATCACCCGCATCCCCGATAGGAGACCGGCGTTGATCGGTTCATGGCAGTCACTCCACGGTCCGCAGGAGCCCATCTTCGGTGACGATGCTCAGGGCCAGGTTCTTGTAGCCGACCTGATCGAACAGCACCACGATCGTATCCGCCTCGTATCTAAGCACCTGTCCCTCGCCCCATTTGGAATGGACCACCCGGCTGTTGACGGCGAAGGGGCGATCGTCGCCAACGGAGGCCACCGTGCCCGCGTCGCAGTTGTCGCAGTAGCCGCATGGTTCGGCCAGTTCTTCTCCGAAGTAGCTCAACATCTGCCGGCGCCGGCAGTCGATCGCCTCCGCATAGCCGCGCATCATCTCCAACCTGGACATCTCGTATTCGCGTCGTTGTTCCTGCGCCTGCACGGCGAGGGCAGCCAACTGGTCGTCGTCAAGCGAGGCGTCGCCAGGCAGGACCTCGCCGCTCGGCAGTTTTTCCAGGGCACCCAACTCTTCCAGGCGATCGAGCGCTGAGGCCAGCTTGGTTTTCGACAACTCAGTCTCGGCGCGCAGCGCCTCCGGGGCAACAGGCACATCGTCGGCGGCCGCGTCGTCCACCGCCTCGACGACCTCCTTCACTTGCTCGGGGTCGAGTTTGCCGCTGCTGGCGAAAAAGCGTCGCAGGCCCAGATCCTCAGGACAGTAAAAGAGCACCGCCTGTGCCGGCTCAGCATCGCGCCCGGCCCGACCTATCTCCTGGTAGTAAGCGTCAAGCGAGTCGCTGATATCGTAGTGAAAGACAAAGCGCACGTCGGGCTTATCGACACCCATACCGAAGGCGATCGTGGCGACGATAACGTCGAACTCGTCGTCCATGAACGCCCGCTGGATGCGGGCCCGTTCTTTAGCCCTCAACCCGGCGTGGTAGCGCTCGGCCTTGACACCGGCATCTCGCAGCGCCTCGGCGACCTCCTCGGCGTGTTTGCGCGTGCCGGCGTAGACGATGCCCGGTACTTTCCCAGCCTGGGCGGCCTCGCTCACGCTCTTGACAAGCGCGCGCCGCTTGGCGACTTCGTCGGCGAAGGTTTGCACGCCAAGCCAGATGTTTGGCCGGTCGAAACCGCGCACTACGGTGCGCGCACCGCGCATGCCCAGACGCGTCACGATCTCTCGGCGGACCGGTGGGGCCGCTGTGGCGGTCAAGGCAAGGACGGTAGGATGGCCCAGGGCCTCGATCACGGTCCCGAGCCGCAGGTAGTCGGGCCGAAAATCGTGTCCCCACTCGCTGATGCAGTGCGCTTCGTCGACGACGAACAGCGACACCTGCGAGTCGAGCAGTTTCTCCAGTACCTCGGGATTGCTGAACTGCTCTGGCGCCAGGAACACGAATTCGATCTTCTGTTCCTGCAATTCATCGAAGGCGGCCTGGCGCTTCCCCTCGGCCAGCGTCGAGTTGATGACCGCTGCCGAACCCACTTCCTGCTCAGCGATGGCCGCCGCCTGGTCACGCTGGAGCGCAATCAGGGGCGACACCACGACGGTTGCTCCCGGCAATAGCTCGCCGGCAATCTCGTAAATGGCCGACTTGCCCGAGCCAGTCGGCATGACAGCCAGCGTATCGTGCCCGTCGAGCACTGAGCGGATCACCGCTTGCTGGCCGGGGCGTAGACTGTCGAACCCCAAGCCGTCCTGGGCGACCCGCCGAATCTGCGTTACGTCAACGCTGACGTCTGATTGCATGTGCATATCGTTTTGCCTCAGTTTTGCCTCGTAGGAGGACCACACTCATACAGGGCGCTGCGACTCCGAACCCGCCTGGCTGCCCCCTTGCCACTCGGCGAAGCGCTGCTGCAGGTCGACCGGATGATAGGCCTTGAGGATGCCGGCGACCCGCTCGACAAGCTCGTCCGGGACGCGAACTGAGACGAGGGTGCCGCCACGCCGGACGCCTTCGGCATAGTAGTTAGCGTCTTCCTCGGACACGCCGGCATCCATCAGGCCGCCGACCAGGCTGCCGGCTGCCGCGCCAACCCCTGCTCCCGTGAGGGCGGCAACCAACGGGCCGGCCACCAGGAGCGGGCCGATGCCAGGAATAGCCACAGCGACCAATCCCACGAACAAACCCGCCGCGCCGCCCAACGCCGCACCCAGCGCGGCGTTCGCGCCGGCACCGCTCGGGTCACGCGCGCCGCCGGTGCCCGTGGCGGGAGAATAGCGGCCGGCCTCGTCCTTCGGCAGGTTCTTGCCTGCTGCCAGGCCGATGTCATCCCTTCGCACGCCGGCATGGATGAGCTCTTGCACCAGAGACTGAGCGTCCTCGAAGCGGTCAAATAGCGCGGCCACTGTCTTTGCCATCGGAGAAAGCCTTCTGGAGACGACGGACCAGCACGAGCCTGGCTCGTGCCGGTCGGATGGTCGGGAGAAAACCACCCGCCGCTTGGTTAGCAGGTGGTTTTCTCTTGGTTGATCAGAAGCTCACACAGCCCGCGGACCACGAATGGCCCGCAGGATCGCGACCAGGATCACCGCGCCGATGAAGGCGATAATGATGCTGGGAACATTGATACCGTTCACCCCACTCGGGAGATTGAACAGAGCCTGGGCAATGAAGCCGCCCAGGAGGCCACCGATGACACCGACGATGATATCGCCGATGATGCCGTAGCCGGTGTGCATCACAAGGCCGGCCAACCAACCGGCGATCAGGCCCACGATGATCCAGGATAGAATACCCATTTGTACCTCCCTTTCAAGTTGGATAGAAGTTCGTGCAAAGCGACAGCAAACGTTGCGGGCAGGCAGGACCCGCCATCGCTCGATGGCGACCCCTGACGAGTGGGCACCCGGCGTCACTTCTTGTAGGTGCCTGTCTCGGCCTGTCGATTCGCACCGCTCTCGGCCAGCTTGGTCAGTTTTTGATCGGTCTGGCCTTCCTCGTCGAGAGTCTGCTGCAGCAACGACACCATGTCGTTGTGGCCCATCATACGGGCAAACGTGCGTACTGTTCCGTAGGCCGCAATCTCATAGTGTTCGACGCGCTGCGCGTTGGCGATCAAGCCGGCATCCATCACGTCTGGGGCCGGGTCCTCGCCCATGAACTCTTCAGCTTCCTTGATCACGCCCTCCATACCCGCGCACTTCTTGCGGCCGGGCGAGGTACCCATCTTGCCAAAAATCTGATCCAAGCGCTCGAGCTGCTGCTTGCTCGTTTCGAGATGTTCTTCGAAAGCCTGCCGCAGCTCGGGTCGTTGGGCCGCCTTCGCCATCTTCGGCAGCGCCCGGATGATCTGCTTTTCGGCGCTGTAGATGTCCTTAAGCTGATCAACGAACAGGTCTTGAAGCGTGTTCAGTTTCATACTTTCCCTCCAGGGAGATCGCGGCCGGCATGGCCTCAGGTAGGGGGAGGACCTGCCTGCCGCGATTGAAAGTCACATAAGGAGGCCTGTCTCGCAGCGGCAGAGTTTTAGGGAAAGCCCTGTATCATGCGAGACAGGCCGGCGCATCGCGGCACTCAACCTCCGTGCCGCACCCTCACCTCGCGCTCAGCGAGGCTGGCGAAGCCCACGCAACAGCAAGCCACCCAGGCCGGCCGTCGCGCCCAAGGCCAGCAGCACAACGGTCGCAGTGCTGGCCGGAGTGTCGGCGCCGGTGGTGGGCAGCGTGCCCGGGGTCGCTGTCATGGCGGCGGAAGCCGCCGCCGGGGTGGCGGTGCCGGTTTGGGCGTAAGCCGCGCCCATGAGAGCGGCGAACGCGACCAAGACCAGGGCCGCTACCAAGAGAATACGTAGTGCCATAGAGGACATGAACGGTTCCCCCATAGATTATTTACCGGAATGCTGGCATTGCTCGAGCTCGCAACGGGCAGAGTATAGGTGGATACTCTGGTGCGCGACGCTCATGCCGGACGATCAGGCCCAGTAGTCGCGGCCTGCCGTGCGGCGGTCGACCTCTTGCTGCGCCTGTTCCCGGCTGTAGCCGTAACGCTCTTGCAGCTTGCCGATCAGCTTGTCTTTGTGACCGGCCACCTGCTCGAGGTCGTCATCGGTGAGTTTGCCCCACCACTCGCGGAACTGTCCGCGGATTTGTTTGGCATTACCCTTGATGGTGTCGTCGTTCATTTCATACTCCTTAATAGGGTTGGTGCAATCGAGAAGATCAGCGATTGAAGGGTCTCCAGATGAAGCTCACCAGAACGAGCGCCAGAATCACGCCGCCGGCCAGGAAGGCCCACGGATAGTCGTTCATCGAGCGCTGCACCCTGGCAAGTGCGTCGTTCGCCGTCGATTGCACGCCGCTGTCGAGACCGTACTGGTTCAGGAATCGGTCAACTTCACGTTGGGCTTTCGCACGACCGTAGCCGTAGCGGTCCTGGATGAGACCAACCAGCTTGTTGGCCTGGCCCTGGATCTGGTCCAGATCCGAGTTGGTGAGACGCCCCCACTTCTGCTGAGCATCTCCCCGTAGTTGACTCCAGCGTCCCGCCACTCTGTCGGAAATCATAGTCACCATATACTCCTTGCTGCGAGGCCATCTTGGCCAGGCAAGCTACACTCAAGCACAGGCGCGACGTATTGTTATCACAATTATAACAATAAGTTCATCAAAAAGCCTGTATCACCAGATACAATTTATATGGTGATGAGGCAGACGGCGGGCCTCTCCCTACCTGTCAATTTCGTCGTCATCCAGGCCCTCGTCCGCGAGGCCCTCGTCCGCGAGGCCCTCGTCCGCGAGGCCCTCGTCCGCGAGGCCCTCGTCCGCGAGGCCCTCGTCCGCGAGGCCCTCGTCCGCGAGGCCCTCGTCCGCGAGGCCCTCGTCCACGAGGCCCTTGTCCGCGAAGTCGATCGTGTAGCCGCCGCGCGCGGCCCGACGCGTGTCCATCAGGGTCATGAAGCGCTGGGCTGCGTCAAGCAAGGCCGCGTCGTGGTCCGCACCGGCATCTACCAAAGCCTTGGCCAATGCATCGGCCCACAACTCGGGTTGGCCCATGTAGTACTCCAGCAGCCGGTCGCCTCCAACTTCCTGCAGCGATTGGCCGACCAGTTCGGTCAGATCGCCATACTCGTCCCGGAGTTCATCAGGCGCCATCGCCTCGATACCGATATCGGGTGCGTTTCCCTCTTCAAGAGCGCGCAATATCAAGTCAATCGGTTCGATCACCGCGGCCTCCCATGTCACGTTTTGCCTACGATTATGCGCCCTCGCAAAGAACGCGCTGGCAGCTAGTTTCCAAAATGCCGGGGATGACATATAATGCCGCCAGGCCATGCGTTACCCGATCCCGGCGGGCCGCGCCCGCGTTGAAGAAGTCATCCTGCGCTCACGCTTCATAACCACGGCTGGTCCGGCTTCCGCACACGAAGAGGCACGGGCCCTCATCGCCGCGGTGCGCGGTGAATTCGCGGACGCTTCCCACAACTGTTACGCCTACGTGACCGGACCGCCCGGCTCCAGTGCCCAGATGGGCATGAGTGACGACGGAGAACCGGGCGGGACGGCGGGGAGACCCATGCTGGCCGTGCTGCAGGGTTCTGGCATTGGGGACATCGCGGTCGTCGTCACGCGCTACTTCGGTGGCACCTTGCTCGGCACGGGCGGCCTGGTACGTGCTTACGCGGGCGGTGTGAAGGCGGTGCTGGCCGTGCTGCGTGTGACCGAAAAAGTGGCCCGCCGCAGACTGGTGGCGGCCGGCGCGTACCATTGGATCACGCCGGTGGCCCGCCTGCTCCCACAATTTGAGGCCCGCATCGTCGACCAGAGCTACGCGGCGGACGTGACGTGGGACATCGAAGCGCCAGAGGATCAGGCCGCCGGCCTGGCGGCCGCGCTGATCGACCTGAGCCACGGCGAGATCCAAGTTGTGCTATAATCAAGAGGTGCCAATGAAAGACATCACTCCCGGCCCGACGGGGCGCCCCGGTCTTTTGCCTGCCTGCATGCTCATTCTGTTGCTGGCGACAGTGGTGCTTGCCGGGTGCGAACCCGGCCCTTTGACGCCCGGTCAGGCCGCCTTGCCGGCCGATCCTGACGGCCCAATACGCGCGCTCAGCGTGCCGGCGACAGTAGTGGCGGCCCTCAGGGCAACCCCAGGCCCCGCAGCCAATAAAGCCGAGCCGCCCCTCAGCCCCACGCACGCTCCCAACGCTCGCCTCGCCTACGAGCGCATTCTGGTCCCGGTGGACCGCTTCTCGACCCTGATGACGGGCATCTCTAGGGAGGAGCTGCGCGGGGTCTGGAGCGGCCAGATCGCCTCGAGCAGCTTCAGGACGATTTACGTCGGGGAGAATGCATTGGCGGACCTGCAGACATTGCTAGGCCCCGCGAGTGAGGCGGTCGTGCCCCAAGCAGACGGGGAGCAGGTAGCAGACCGGCTCTGGGAGGATTCCACGGCCATCGGCATCCTGCCGTTCGAGGAACTCATGCCGCGCGTGCGCGCCCTGCCGTTGGACGGTCTTTCGGCCCTGGACAACCGGCTGGAGCAGTCGAAGTGGCCCTTGGCCATGCGAGGATCGGTCGACAGCCAAGGCGCTCATGACATGCCAGGGCTTCAGCCGGTTACGGGCCAGGCCCTGCTTTCCAACCGGGACCCGGCCAGGTTAACCGTGCTGATCATGACCGGCACGACTGCGATCACACGCGGCACCGGCGTCGCGATCGAGAAGGCCGGCGATCCTGCCTTCCCCGCCCGAGTGATCGGCCCCGAACTGGCCGCCGCGGATATCACCACCGTCAGCAACGAGATCTCATTCGTGGACGACTGCTTGCCGGACAACAGCGTCGGGCTGATGAGCTTCTGCGCCAAACCGGAATGGTGGGCCACGCTCGCGCTTTCGGGCGTCGACCTGGTCGACCTCACCGGCAACCACCTGCTTGACTTTGGCCTCGAGCCCTTCACCCAGACGCTAAGCTTCTACGCCGAGCAGGGGATCAGGACTTACGGCGGGGGGATCGACGGCGACGCGGCGCGCGCGCCCTTGATAGTCGAAGATCACGGCAACCGGCTGGCCTTCCTGGGCGCAAACCAGTTTGGGCCCGAGTCGGTCTGGGCTGCTGCGGACTATCCCGGCTCGGCGGAGTACGATCGCGACCAAATGATCGCCTCCATTCAGGCCGTCAAGCCACAGGTCGATCTGGTCTTCACTGACCTGCAGTGGACCGAAGAGGACGGCAACGGCGACTACACTGTCGAGCCGATCTGGGGACAGGCGGATGATTTCGAGGCCTTGTCCGATGCCGGTGCCGATGTGGTGACCGGGGTGCAGGCCCACGCGCCGCAGGCCGCGGAACTGCGCGGCAATCGAGTGATCCTGTTCGGGCTGGGCAACCTTTACTTCGACCAGACCTGGAGCTGGGAAACAAGTACGGGGATGGTGGTGCGGCACACGATCTATCAGGGTCGCCTGCTGAACACGGAGTTGCTGGTGACGGTCATCAGTCCCGACATGCAGCTCCGCTGGGCTACGCCTGAGGAACGCATCCAGGTGCTGAGCAGCGTCTTCCGAGCCAGCGGCTGGTAGCACCTCCGTACAGAAAACATCTGATATCCATGAGAACGCGAGTCTGGCGAGGAGGAAGGCATGGCGAGCTCTAACAGCGGACAGGGGCAGACAGAGGGCTACATCAGTCTTACGGATTCATCGGCGACCATGATGCGCGCCGTCGCCGCAGCCCTGAGCGATGAGTGGATGGTCCCCGAGCTCTGGCCTGCCTACGTGCAAGCGCTCAGCGGCGCGGCCAACCGACTGCCGGAGGTGGCGCGGCTACGCCTGGTCGAACGTTTTGTGCGTAACGCTGGCGTCAGCCCCGAGCAGGCCGGCCAGATTACCAGCGCCGGGCTGGCCCAGTGGGCCGTGGACCTCTACTGCGGCGAAGTTGACGGCCGGATGGGCGGAGCACCTCAACCTCCCCCAGGCAACGGCCAGGGCAGCGGGTCATCCGGCGGGGCGCCCTATAACGCTATGGTGATCGGCGCCCCGAGCGGCGGCATCGCTCATCTGGCTGCCCTGCTGGACGCGCCCTTCCTCAGCCAACATTTCGTCACGCGCTTTCGTTACCAAGGGCAAGCCGACGACGTCAGCGGCTACTGCGGCTTCGGCAGACGGCTGGCGGAGACGGTCCTGGAACACAACCCAGACCTGGCCGTCATCAATCATTACGACCCGATCCACAATCGCTTCCTGGTGCCACACGTCAACCACCTGCGCATGAAGCTGCTCGATCTGCCGGTGCCGTATGCAGATTTCATACGCGCTCGCCTCCGAGGGGGTGGTACGCTGTTGTTCAGCGATTGCCAGTTTATGTGGGGGCAGTACCGGGTGGAGAAGCGGCATACCTTCCAGGTCGGCGGCCTGGGCGGCATCCCGGATGACGAGTGGATCAAAGGCTCTGCCCACGTCAAAGCCTTCCTGGCCGAGCGCGGCCGGTCAGACCAGGGTGATTGGTCGATCGCCTCACCCTGGTTGCCCGCCCCAGAATCGGAATGGGGTTCGCTGCCGCCGTTTCGCCAGGCCGTGGAAGACTTCGCCGCGGCCAACGGCTATCGTTTCCGCGTGCTGCGCGGCAGCCACCCCGAAGACTTCTCGCGCCTGGCTTTCTACGCCGCCTATCAGGCCGCTCTCAGCAGCGGGCGCGAACCGGCCGGCGTTCTGATCGATTGTTTCACTCAGACCAGCCCGACCGCGGCCTTGCGGGCAGGGCTGCTGCCCCTCTGGCTGCCCTACAACTGCAGCGACAGCCTGGCCTTCCTGCGCCAGATGGCCCCCCAGTTTCCGCGCGGCAAGCCGGTACTGCTGGCCCCGGCGCCCAGTTTCTCCCCGGCCTGGGATACTGTCTCGGCTCGTGACTGGCAAGCCGCCTGTCCTCCAGACTCGGAAGTCACCTGGATCGGTGTCAACCCCGCCGCACTGCCGGTGGACCTGGCCGGCATGTTTCGGTTCGTGCCGGATCTGCAGGCCTGGTGCGCGTCGCATCCGCAGCCAGACAAGCCGTCGTTCAGCATAACCGAGTTGGAACTGCTGGTGAGCAGCATGGCGGCGGCGGCCGCGACCCCCCAGCCCGGGTAAGGGCCGGCTGAAGACCCTGGTTTGTCGTAGAGACTGCTGTGATTGCGGCGGTGGGCACACTATACTGACAAGATGGAGATATCCAGGCGCGTTCGCGAACCAGGGAAGGGCGGCCGATGGTCCTGCACCGAGTACTGACCGACGAGCAAGAACAGATCCTCAAGGACGAGCGCAACCAATTGATGGGCTTACGCGGGCTGCTGGGGCGCCTCGACGCACCTTCCGACGATGCCCGGGTGCTCGAACGAGCGGCCCGACAACTGGACGAGCTGTTCTTGCTGGTGGTGGTCGGCGAGTTCAACGCGGGCAAGTCGGCCTTTGTCAACGCGCTGCTGGGCGACCGCTTTCTTGTCGAAGGCGTTACCCCGACTACTACCGAGATCCAGATACTCAAGTATGGGCCGGAGATCTCGCGGCAGCAGGACGGGTCGGAACTGCTCGTACTCACCTACCCAATCGACTGGCTGCATGAGATCAACATCGTCGATACGCCCGGAACCAACGCCGTCATCCAGCGGCATCAGGAGATCACCGAGGACTTCGTCCCCCGCGCCGACCTGGTCCTCTTCATCACCTCCGCCGACCGGCCGTTTACGGAGAGCGAACGAACTTTTTTGCAGCGAGTGCGCGAGTGGGGCAAGAAAGTCATCTTCGTGGTCAACAAGATCGACATGCTGGAAACGGTGGACGACGTTGAGGACGTGCTGCGGTTCGTCGGAGAAAACGCGTCGCAGTTATTGGGCCGGCAGCCGAGCATCTTCCCAGTGTCCGCGCGCCAGGCACGCCAAGCGAAGCAAACCATCGACGGCGACGAGCGCACGCGTCTGTGGGCCGCCAGCCGTTTCGAGGCCCTCGAACACTACATCCTCGACACCCTGGACGAGCGCGAGCGCCTGCGCCTCAAACTCGCCAACCCGCTCGGCGTCGCTCGTCGGCTGGCCGAGCGCTACCTGGCGGTGGCCCAGGCACGGCGGGCGCTGCTGCGCGAGGACGAGACAACCATCCAGACTCTCCAAATGCAGTTGGCCGGCTACGAGGCGGACATGCGGCGCGACTTCAAGTACCACCTCAGCCTGGTGGACAACGCGCTCTACGGCATGGCCGAGCGCGGCAACCGGTTTTTTGACCAGACCATCCGCCTGACACGTATCTTCGACCTGGTGAACGCCGATCGTGTGCGCGGCATGTTCGAGCGCGAAGTTGTGGCCGATACCACCGCACAGGTGGAAGCGGCCACCCACGACCTGATCGACTGGTTGGTCCAGCAAGATTTCCGCCAGTGGCAGTCGGTGATGGAATACCTCAACCGGCGCATCAAGCAACACCACGAGCAAATAGTGGGCCAGGTGGGCGGGCAGTTCGAGTACAACCGCCAGGCACTGCTCGAGTCCGTGGGTCGGGCGGCGCGCGAGACAGTGGCCAGTTACGATAAGGACGGCGAGGCGCGCGCGCTGGCCGAGTCGGTGCAGATGGCCGTGGCGCAGACTGCCCTGGTCGAGGTCGGCGCGATCGGGCTCGGCACGCTGCTGGTACATCTGCTCGCCACTACGCTGGCAGACGTGACGGGGATACTTGCCGCCACCACCATGGCAGCCGTTGGCCTGTACGTGATCCCGAACCGGCGACAGAGCGCGAAGTTGAACCTGCAGGCCAAGATCGCAGACCTGCGCGGGCGGTTGGCGCAGGCTATGTCGGCGCAGTTCGAACGCGAATTGTCGCAATCGCTCGAGCGCATCCGAGAGGGCGTGCGGCCATACACGCGCTTTGTTGAGGTGCAACAAGCATCGGTGGCCGAGATCGAAACCGGGCTCAGTGCAGCAGTGAGATCCCTGGCCGCCCTTGCCGCGCGCGGAAAAGCTGTAGGCAGAATGGACTTCAACCTGCGGCTGCTGATCGACGGCGACGTCCCGGCCCTCCAGGCGGTCTACGAGGGGGCAGGAGCGCTCTTCATGCGCTATTATGGCCGCCCTGCCGGACCCGACCAGGCGGCAACGGACTTCGTGCAGGCGCTGACCGAGCCCGAGCGCTACCAGTTCGGCATTTTCGTCGACGGTGAGTTGATCGGGATGCTGGACTGCAAGCTTGACCCCGAAGTCGAGAAACAGGCGCACATCGGATTGTTGCTGCTGATCCCGCCGTACGACGATCCCGCCATCGGCAGCCTGGCAGTGCGCATACTCACCCGTTGGTTAGTCGAACGCTTCGGCGTGGAACGGCTGGAAGCGAGTGTGCCCGCGCACGTGCCGGAGGAAATCGCCTTCTGGCAGCAGCAAGGTTTCGACTTCACCGGTCAGCAATATCGCCGTGAGCTGGCGGAGTTTGCGCCCCGCTTCCTGGTGATGGCAAAAACCGTCGACGTCATGGGCAACGCTGTCCACTAATTCCGCATCTTTTTGCCGTGCGCAGCGTCTTCATCTGTGAATGGCTCGTGCGGAGGTGAACGCATGCGGTACTCGTTACTCCTTGGCGTGGTGCTGCTGGCCCTGGTAGCGCTGGCAGCCGCCATCTTCGTGGCCAGCCCTGCGCGGGCGGCAGCGCTTGATCCCGGGCCGGGCACGGGCTGCACCGGCTCGTACTACGTGGTGCAACTTGGCGATCATCTTTATCGCCTGGCCATACGCTTCGGCACGACGGTCTCGGCCATCACCCGCTGTAATCATCTGTCCGACCCCGACCAGATCTACGCCGGACAGCGACTCCTGATCCCGGACGGGAGCTGGGGGGCCGGCACCTGTAGTTGCTCGTCTCAGCCCTGCAACTGCCCGCCGGCGCCGTCTCCCACCCCCACCTGCCCGCCCGGCACGGCCACGCCCTGCAACTGCCCGACCGCGACACCCACGCCGACCCCGACCGCCACGCCGGTGGCCTGTAACTGCGCGAGCTGCGGCTGCCCCACGCCCGCGCCGCCGGTCATTGGCTGCACATGCACGGGCTGCGGGTGTTCGGCGCCACCCCAGAACGCATTGCCCGCGCAGAGCAAGTACCCCGCGCCCAGGGTCTCACCTGGGCCGGCAGCCTGCACCTGCCCCGGCGTTGCCGGCGCGCCCTGCAATTGCGATTACCGGCTGACGCCAGGCCCGTACGGCCGGGGTTCCTACTACGTCGTGCTCAAAGGCGATACCCTCTACTCGCTCGCCCGCCGCTGGGGGACGACGGTGAACGCGATCATGGCGGCTAACGGGCTGACGGACCCCAACCGCATCCGCAGCGGACAGACTCTGCGCATGCCCTAGCGAGGGGAACGGCGAGACTGCACCACAAAGCCGGGCCGGCTAACAGCGGGACCGGCTCGCCGGCTCCAGTCCGCGAACGAAGAAGAGCCGCCGGCCGATCGGCCGGCGGCTCTTCTTTTGCTGCCAGTCAGTCCAGTATGTGCGCCTCAGGGAGCTCGGCAGCGGTCGGCGAATCCTCGCCTATGCCCGCACTCAGCTCACTTCCAGCGCCACCACGGACATCTTCGGCAGCAGGATGTCTATCTGGTCGCCGGATACCCGCGCACCACCAAATGCCTGCGGCCGGACGGCATTTGGGTTCTCGAAGGTATTGTGCGCGTCCATCGTCGCGCCCTGCAGGAAACGCCCTTCCCCCTGGTGGACGGCGTACATCTCAAAAACGTGACAGCTCGGGGTGAGCAACATCTGCTCGTTCTGGGTCAGGATCATCGCCTGCAGGACGTTGACCGTCTGCGCGATGTTGGCCATGGGGACACGCTCGCAGTGCTTGTTGAAGATATCCAGGGTCGTCGCGGCTACGATGGCATCCCGCATGCTGTTCTGCTGGTATGAGGAAGCGCGGGTTGGTGCCGGGCTCGACCGCGTACCAGGTGCCCCACTCGTCCACCACCAGCGCCACCTGCTTGGCTGGGTCGTACTTGTCCATGATCGTCGAGTGCCGGCTCACCAACTCGTCCATGTACAGGCCCTTGCCGACGATCTCGATCCATTCTGCCTCGTCAAAGTCGGTGGGGGCGCAGGTGCGTGGTGCGTCGGGATGTTTTTGAGGACTTGCAGGCGCGTGGTAGAATGGATGATTCCTGGCCAGTTGCGCGCCTCCAGAACCGGGTTTCGGTCCGGGTGCGGGCCCCCACATGGGCCGCGGTCCCGGCAGAAATCTGGTTTCTGGGCGCACGCCAACCGGCTTGTTTGGTCGCCGCGAGTATGATATAGTTGCTTTAGCACGCTTGTTCGACCGTCGGCGGCCGGGAGGAATAATGGCTCAAGACAGACTGATCGTTCGCGGTGCACGCGAGCACAACCTGAAGAATATCGACCTTGAGATCCCGCGTGATAAGCTGGTCGTCGTCACCGGCCTGTCAGGCTCGGGCAAGTCCAGCCTGGCGTTCGACACGATCTATGCGGAGGGGCAGCGTCGCTACGTCGAGTCTCTATCGGCCTACGCGCGCCAGTTCTTGGGCCTGATGGAGAAACCGGACGTCGACCAGATCGAGGGCTTGAGCCCGGCGATCTCGATCGACCAGCGAGGCGCGAGCCGCAACCCGCGCTCGACCGTCGGTACCATCACCGAGATCTACGACTATCTGCGTTTGATCTACGCGCGCATCGGCATCCCCCACTGTCCGCAGTGCGGGCGCGAGATCGCAGCGCAGACGGTCGAGCAGATCGTCGACACCGTCCTGGGCTACCCGGACGGCAGCCGGCTGCTGATCCTGGCGCCGCTCATCATGGACCGCAAAGGCGAGCACAAGAGCGTCTTCGAAGACGTGCGCAAGGCCGGTTTCGTGCGCGTGCGCGTGGATGGTGAGATCTTCGAAGTAGACGACCCGCCAGATCTGGATCGTTACAAGAACCACACCATCGAGGCGGTCGTCGATCGCCTGGTCATCCACCGGCCCGAGAACGGACCGATTGAGGACGGCGAGCGGGCACGCCTGGCCGATTCGATTGAGACCGCAATCCGCCTGGGCGGCGGGGTCGTGCTGGTGGGCGACGTCACCGATGCCGAGCATCCGCACGACCGCCTGTTCTCCGAGCGCTTCGCCTGCCCGGTCTGCCACATCAGCCTGCCCGAGATCGAGCCGCGCACGTTTAGCTTCAACAGCCCTCACGGCGCTTGCCCCACTTGCACCGGCCTGGGCAGCCAGATGGAGTTCGATGCCGACCTGATCGTGCCGGACAGGGAGTTGAGCCTGGCGGATGGAGCGATCAAGCCCTGGCCCGAGGGGACCGAATCCTATACCCACTCCCTGCTGGAAGCGGTCGCCGAGCAGTACAAGATCCCGTTTGACGTTCCGGTCAAAGAGCTCAGCAAGCACCAGACGGACCTCATCCTGCACGGCGGCAAGCGGGGTGAGACGGTGACCGTCAGTTATGTCAATCACGAAGGACATCAGCGCCGATTCCAGACCGAGTATGAAGGGGTGATCCCGAACTTGCAGCGCCGTTACCGGGAGACGAGCTCCGAGTACATCCGCAGCGAGCTGGAGCGTTACATGTCGACGCGCCCCTGCCCAACCTGCGGCGGCAAGCGCCTGCGCCCGGAGGCCCTGGCCGTCACGATCCTCGATCGCGATATCGACGAGGTCAGCCACTTCTCGGTCGTCAACGCCATCAACTGGGTCGAGACCCTGGCCGGTGTCGACGACTTCTCGGTGGCCGCAGTCGAAACTGAGACCGGCCGGCAGAACGGTGCGGGAGCCGCTTTCGGCCCGGCGGACGGGGCCGGTCACGGCGCGCAGGCCGGGCCCGCGCCGTCCGCACCGCGTAGCAGCGGTGGATTCAACCCGCAGTCCCGCATCCAGAACCTCAAGTCCAAGCTGGTGGGCTCCTCCGAGACGCTGCCTCCCAACTCCCCGTTGAGCCAGCGTGAGTACACGATCGCCCGGCAGATCCTTAAAGAACTGCACGCTCGCCTGCGCTTCATGATGGACGTGGGGCTGGACTACCTGACGCTCGACCGCATGGCCGCAACGCTTTCGGGAGGCGAGGCCCAGCGCATCCGGCTGGCCACCCAGATCGGCTCGCAGTTGATGGGCGTGCTCTACATCCTCGATGAGCCAAGCATCGGTCTGCACCAGCGTGACAATGCTCGCTTGATCAACACTCTGCTTTTCCTGCGCGACCTCGGCAATACCGTGCTCGTGATCGAGCATGACGAGGAGACCATGCGCTCCGCCGACTGGATCGTGGACCTCGGCCCGGGGGCGGGCGACGAGGGCGGCTACGTGGTCTGTTCGGCGGCACGCGACCAATTCTTGCAGTGTCCGGACAGCATGACGGCGGCTTACCTGCGCGGCGACAAGGAGATCCCCGTGCCGGCCATTCGGCGGCCGGGCAACGGCGAATACCTGATAATCCACAACGCGTCGGAAAATAATCTGAAGCACGTGGATGTGCGCTTACCGTTGGGCAAGTTCATCACGGTCACCGGGGTGAGCGGCAGCGGAAAGTCAAGTCTGGTGATCGAGGTTCTGTACAAGGCCCTGGCGCAGCGTATGTATCGCGCCAAGGACCGGCCCGGCCGTCACGAGCGTATCGAGGGCCTGGAGAACCTGGATAAGGTGATCGACATCGATCAGTCGCCGATCGGCCGCACGCCGCGTTCGAACCCGGCCACCTACACCAACATCTTCACCGACGTGCGCGACCTGTTCGCCTCGCTGCCAGAGGCCAAGATGCGCGGCTACAAGCCGGGTCGCTTCAGCTTTAACGTCAAGGGCGGGCGCTGTGAAGCGTGCCAGGGCGACGGCATTATTCGCATCGAGATGCAATTCCTGCCCGACGTCTACGTGCCATGTGAGGTCTGTCATGGCAAGCGCTACAATCGTGAAGCGCTCGAAATCCATTACAAAGGCAAGAGTATCGCCGACGTGCTCGACATGACGGTGGACGAGGCACTCGAGTTTTTCCAGAACGTGCCGCGTATCCGCACCAAGCTGCAGACCCTGGCGGAAGTGGGGCTGGGCTACATCAAGCTCGGCCAGCCGGCCACGACGCTATCTGGCGGAGAGGCGCAGCGCGTCAAGCTGAGCAAAGAACTGAGCAGGCGTGCGACGGGCAAGACCATGTATATCCTGGACGAGCCGACGACCGGCCTGCACTTCGACGATGTGCTGAAGCTGTTGCAGGTGTTGCAGCAGTTGGTCGACCAGGGCAACACGATCGTGGTGATCGAGCATAACCTGGACGTGATCAAGTCGTCCGATTGGCTGATCGATCTGGGGCCGGAAGGTGGTGACCGCGGTGGCTTCATCGTGGCCGAAGGCACGCCGGAGCAAGTCGCCCGGGTCGCGAAATCATACACCGGGCAGTTCTTGCAGCCCGTCCTCGCGGACCGGCCGGCCAGGCAGCCCGCCGAGGTACTCGCGGCTCGCGCCAAGACGCCGGCCGCCGATGACCCGGCTCGGACCACCACGCGGGCCGTGTCCGAACGCTGAGCGGGGCCCACGCCGGTCAGGCGCGAGCATCGATCCCGCGACGATTCGGCGTGCGGCTGCATCGATATGCGGGCGCTTTCGCAACAAGCTGCCTGACGTGCCAGAGATAGCCGTGAGAGTGAAGCCGGAATAACATGAAACACTACCATATCTGGACGATTGGCTGCCAGATGAACGTGGCGGATTCGGGCCGGGTGGCGGCAGAGATGGACGCGCTGGGCTATGCGCCGACGAACGACCCGCAGCGGGCCGACGTGATCGTGCTCAACACCTGCGTGGTGCGCCAGAGCGCCGAAGACCGTGCCGTAGGCCACCTGTGGTCGCTCAAACCATTGAAGGACCAGGACCCCGATCGGGTGATCGCGCTGATGGGTTGCATGGTCGGGATCAAGCCCAACCCGGCGCTCGTCGCACGCTTTCCCTTCGTGGATGTCTTCATGCCGCCCTCCGACCCCGCTCCCCTGTTGGGCTACCTCTCCGCACGGCGGCTGGACGCGGATGCGCGCGCGCTGGAAGATGAGCTGACCAGCGCGCGCTACGGGCTGCAGGACAATGCGAGCCCCGAGGCGGCGGCGATCGGGCTGATCGAAGTGCCAGACGAAGACGCCGGCCTGCCGGCCCGGCCGCTCCAGAGCGTACGGCACCTGTCGCTCAACGGCGAGGTGCCGGTGGCAGCCAACGTCCCGATCGTGTATGGCTGTTCGCACGCTTGCAGTTTCTGCATCATACCCTACCGCCGCGGCGTGGAGCGCAGCCGGCCGCTCGACGAGGTAGTGCGCGAGGTCCGAGGACTGGTCGACCAGGGCGTGCGCGAGGTAACGCTGCTGGGCCAGATCGTAGACCGTTACGGCAAGGACTTCCCCGGCGGCCGGCCTGGCCTGGCCGATCTTTTGGAGGCGGTGGATAGAATCGAAGGGTTATGGCGGGTCCGCTTCCTGACCAGCCACCCCAGCTACATGACCGACCGTATCCTGCAAGCCGTCGCCCGTTTGCCGAAGGTCTGCGAGCAGATCGAGGTGCCCGTGCAGGCCGGGGACGACCGCGTGCTCGAGGAGATGAAGCGGGGCTACACACGCGCCCAGTACCGTGACCTGGTGTCTCACATCCGCGATACGGTCCCCGGCGCCGCCATTCATACCGACATCATCGTCGGCTTCCCAGGGGAGACGCCGGAGCAGTTCGAGCGTACTTACGAGTTGCTGGCCGAGCTGAAGCTGGACAAGGCGCACCTGGCGATGTACTCGCCGCGCCCGGGCACGGTCGAGCGCGCGGCGCATGCCAGACGACGTGACGCCCGAAGAGAAGAAGCGCCGCTGGGACCGTCTCGATGAGCTGCAAGCCGTGGTGGTGGGCCAGATCAACAGCCGCTCGCTCGGCCAAACGGTCGAAGTGCTGGTCGAGGGCAAGCACAAGGGCCAGCCGGTCGGCGCCTCTGGCGGCGAGCGAGGCTGGCGCTGGCGCGGCCGGACACGCACCAACAAGCTCGTCTTCTTCGCCGATCCCGCTGACTGGCGCGGCCGCCTGGCCCAGGTGCGCATCACCTGGGCAGGTCCCTGGTCGATGATCGGCGAGGTAAGCCGAGGCTCCTGAGGCGAGACTCCCGAGGGATCGCCTCAGGAGCCTCGCCTATCGGGTCAAGGGATGCAGAGAACCTGCCCGATGTAAATCTTGTCGGGGTTGTGGATCTTGTTTGCCCTCAGCAGGGCCGACCCTGACACGTGGTAAAGGTACGCCAGGTCGCCAATCGTATCGCCGCGGACGACGGTGTGCCACGCACGACAAGCGCTCGTCTTCACGTGCGGCCGGGCCACGGGCGGCCGGGGGGTAATCGCCGGAGGCCGGGGGGCAATCGCCGGCGGCACGGCGGTAGCAGGTGGTGCAGTGGCGACTGCAGGCGGCACCGCGAGAGTGGGCGGCAGCACCATGGGAGTAGCAGGCGGGGCAGCGACGACTGCAGGCGGCACCGTGGGAGTAGCAGGCGGTGCAGTGGCGACTGCAGGCGACACCGTGGGAGTGGGCGGCGGCGCCGTGGGAGTAGCAGGCGGGGCAGCGACGACGGTTCGCACCCAGAACTTCAGCTCCGAGCAGCCTGCGCCAGCAGTCGGGCTCACCGTAGCGAATAGCGGGCCGACGGCAGCCCAGCCCGGCGCTGCGCCCACCCTTACCTCATAGGTGCCGGGAGCGAGCTCGTCGAAGCGGAAGTGGCCCGCTGCGTCGGTCTGCGTAGTGCTGATCGCGCCATCGCTCTGCAGAGTCGCCGTGACCGGGGCCCCCGCCACACCCACGTTGGCGATCGCATCCATTAGGCTGCCCTCGATGCAGAGCCCGGCTGGGCGGTTGTTGAAAGCCACCTGGATGCACTGCTCGCCGGCGGCCTGGGTGACTGCCACCCGCAGCTCAGCCGGCGAGACGGGGCTCCAACCAGCCAAGACATCCTCCCGAACCGTCCAGGTTCCGACCGTCAGGCTGGGGAAATGGAAGGTCCCGTCTTCCCCGCTGAGAGTCAAGAAAGTGGGCCCGTTGCCGTCTGTCGGTTCGGCGTAGATAGTCCACCCCGACAACGGGCTGCCCGCTTCGTCGACTAGCGTCCCGTCGATACAACTTGTCGGCGCCGGCTCGCTGCTGAACGCCGCCGTCGCACACGCGTCTCCGTTGAGCGAAGGCTTCACCTCCACCTGGACCGTGGTGGGGGTCAGGGCGCTGAACCCATAGGCGACCTCTACGCTGACGGCATAAGATCCAGTGGCCAGTCCGGTGAACCGCGCTTCCCCGTTGGCGTCGGTCTGCGCCTCGGCGGCTTCAGGCCCCGACAGGCTGACGGTCCACCCTTCGGCCGGATAGACCGCCGCGGCGCCCGCGACCACGCTCTCTTTCACAGTCAGGCAGCCGGTCGCACTCCCACTCGTCCCCTGCCCGGCGCGCTTTCCGCTGCCGGCCGCCAGCGGGGAGCCGGGCGTGTCCGCGGCCAGGGATGGGAGCGGTGCCAGGTAACTGACCACGAGGGCCAATAGGATTGCTATGACGACGGTATGCGCAAACAAATGTCTTGTATCGCCTGATCTCATACCGGCTCCTCTTGATGAGTTCGTGGATAACCGACTTCGGGCGGCGGACGGGGGAGTCTGAAGCCGTGTCGGCGGCCAGGAGCTCCCCCGTCAGATATCCGGCGTCTGGTGTAGCTACCGCTCGGGCTACATCGGTGGACAGATGACGATCTTCTGCCCGACGTAGATCACGTCAGGGTTGGCGATCTTGTTGCCCGCAGCCAGGGCCGCCACGGTAGTATTGTAGGCGACGGCGAGCGCGCCGAGTGTGTCACCCGGCTGGATAATGTAGGTCAGGCACTGGCCCGGTTCAGGCGTCGGCCCGGGGCAGACGTCGAAGCCGGGGCAGGGATTGGGCTGCGGTTCTGGCTGCGGCTGTGGACATACGTCGAAGCCCGGGCACAGCTTGGGCTCAGGCTTGGGCCGAGCAGGCTGCTCCGCGCAGGACCGCAGACTGATGTCGTCTAGGTTGACGTCGAGCTCGCGCTCGCCGTTGCCCCACTTCTTCCAGCCGCGAACGCCCAGCACGACCGTGCTGCTTGGCGCCTTGAATTGCGTGGTAAAGGACGACAATGGGCCGGGGCTCGTACGCACGAAGATATCGTCCCACGGAACCTCAGTCCAGTTTGTGATCGAGCCGGAGTTGCCGCTTTCGGCCGCGAAGCCCCACTGCACCCGGTAGCGGAACGCGTCGTCGCCGGAATGCATGGCATCCTCCCGCATCTCGCCCCACATCGAGAATTGATAGGTCGCACCGGGCTTCAGTCCCGAGATCACCTGGTAGATGCCGGCATAACGGTTCTGGTCGCCCAGCAACAAACCCTTGGTGTTGATCTCAATCAGTTGGGCGTGGGTCGGGCCGTGGACCACCGGGGCCCACATTTCGTTATAGAAGCCGTAACCAGCCGCGCCACCGTTCGTGAACGGCTTCCACTGCTTCCCGACGTCCCCGAACCCATGAAAGGTGTTGAAGCCCAACTCGAAGTCGCCGTTCCTCACGAGGTTCGCGCCGCTGCACGTGAGTGCCGGGGCCTGCTCGGCCTCTTCTTCGCAAGGACCGTTGCATGGGCTGACCGGCGGCTTCAGGCAGTCGCCGGTCAGGCAGACGGCGTGGCCGACCCTTGGACCCCAGAGGCTGATCCCGTCCAGGTCGACGTCGAGTTCCTTGCCGGTCGTGCCCCACTTCTTCCACACGCGCACGAACAGCGTGATCTCGTCTGAGGGAGCGACAAGGCTCGATCGGAAGCTGTGCATGGCACCGGGCGAGGTGCGAGGATAGTAATTACGCCAGGGAAACTCGGCCCAGTTAGTGACCGCCTGCCAATCCTGGGAGCCGTCAGCAGTGTAGCCCCACTGGACGCGATAGCGCCAGGGGTCGTCACGCCGGTCGGGCATGTCTTCCCGCAGCATACCCTGGATCTTGAACTCATACTTGCTGCCTTTGTTAAGTTTCACCGTTTGATAGATCCCGGCGAACCGGTCGCTTTCAGAGGCGGGGAAGCCCTTGGTGTTCAGCTCGATCAGTTGGGCGTGGCCGCCCTGGGCGACTACGGGGGCCCATTGGTCGTCGTAGAAGCCGTACTTGATCGAACCGCCGTTGGTGAAGCAACCCCAGCCGGTGCCGACATTCCCGCAATCAGGCAGGAACGTGAAACCGCCCTCGAAGTCACCGTTCTGCAGCATTTCCTGCTCCGCCACAGCCAAGCCGCTGGCACTGGCCAGGGTAAGACTGGCCAGCAGCGCCAAACCTAGTGCCAGGGTCACGAGGCGCTGCTTGCGCTTCCATAGCTTCATGGACCCCTCCTACGTAGCTGGCCCCGGCGCGTGGAGCAGGGCGCGCCGAGTACAAGGATATGAAGCCGAGGCGACACTGCACCCGTTTTTTAGGTAATGATAATACTAGCACAATCGCGGCGCCCGTGCAAGAGGCAAATCTATCGGCTCTTTTCGCTGTTCAGACTAACGGATTTGGCACAAAGAAAAGACAGGCTACAGGAAAGCAGCACCCGGCAGGGAGGCGGGGATCACATCCAGGGCCAGGCTGCGACAACGACTACCAGGCGTCCAAAGCGGCCCCCAGGTCGGCTTGCGCGCGCCGGGCATAGGCCATGGCCCGCTCGCGCTTGCCGCGCGGCGGGTTCTCGACCGGCGGCAGCAGCCCAAGGTTGGCCTTCATGGGTTGGAAGTCGGCCGGCGCGGCGTGCGTGATGTAGTGAAACAGGGCACCCATCATGGTGGTAGCGGGCAAGGTCATCGGCGCCTGTCCTCTCACCAGCCGGCTCGCATTGAGACCGGCCAGCAGGCCGCCGGCAGCGGAGCCGACGTAGCCCTCTGTCCCCGTGATCTGGCCCGCGAAGAAGAGGTCGTCGCGACCATGCCATTGAAGAGTGGGCCGGAGCAGGGCGGGGCTATTGATGAACGTGTTGCGGTGCATCTGGCCGAAGCGCACGAACTCCGCCTCCTCCAGCCCTGGGATCATCCGCAGCACCCGCTCCTGGTCGCCCCACTTGATGTTCGTCTGGAAACCGACGATATTGTAGAGAGTTCCCGCGACATCGTCCTGGCGAAGCTGGACTACCGCCCAGGGCCGGTGACCAGTACGCGGATCGCGCAGCCCAACCGGCCGCATCGGCCCGTAGGCGAGGGCATCCGGTTGGCGCGCCGCCAGGACCTCGATCGGCAGACAGCCCTCGAAATAGCGACGGGCCTCGTCGTCCTGCTCGAACTCGTGGAGCTTGATCTTTTCGGCGCCATTCACCGCCTCGACGAACGAGTAGTACTCATCGCGTGACATGGGACAATTGAGGTAGTCGCCGTAATCTTCAGCCGGGCGGGCGACCGATTCGCCGTCGGGCTGGTCCGCCGTCGGATCGGCGCCGAGGGCCGGACGCTGCCAGCGATTGGCGCGAAACGCGACGTCCAGGTTGACGCTGTCAGCGGCCACGATCGGCGCCATCGCGTCGAAAAAGTAGAGGTAGTTCTGCCCGGCCAGCTCACGGATGGCCGCCGATAGGGCGGGCGAGGTCAGCGGGCCAGAAGCCACGACGACCGGTAGGCCAGCCGGGATGGCGCTGACTTCCTCGCGGCGCACGGTAATGTTCGGGTGGCCGGTGATGGCCTCGGTGACTGAGTGGCTGAAGGCGTCCCGGCCGACGGCCAGCGCGTCGCCGGCCGCCAGGGCGCTGGCGTCGGCGCAAGCGATGATCAGCGAGCCCATCCGCCGCAGCTCATTTTTCAGGATGCCGAGGGCGCGATCGGGCGCGTTGGAGCCCAGGCTGTTCGAACAAACCAGCTCGGCCATCCCTCCGGTCGAGTGGGCCGGGGTCGACCGCGTGGGACGCATTTCGTAGAGCGTGACCCGCAGTCCCTGCTGCGCGGCCTGCCAGGCCGCCTCAGAGCCGGCCAGGCCGCCGCCGATGACGACCAGGTCGGGCGGTGACGTGCGGGCTTCAGGCGCAGAATTTGGAACGGTCAAAGGCTGATCTCCATCCGGCGGGATTGGCGCGAGCCTGGCTTCAGCGCGCTCAATTATGCTAACCCTGCGCCCCGCCCGCGTCAAGGGGGTGTCCACCGCGGCCACTCAAGACGAAGCGCAAGATGGGATCAGAGAGCGATCACTTTGTCGGCGTTCGTCATGGCGGTGATGATGTCGCCCATCCCCGTGACGGCGCCGACGGCCACCTGATCGGCCAAACCGTACGCCTCCAGGCACGTGTAACACAGCACGAGTTCCACCCCTCTGGCCTGCAGCGCACGCAGCTCCTCCAACACCGGCGACTCGTTCACGCACAGCTTGACACCGTCCGTATAAAAACAGATGCGTGAGGGCAGGGGGTCCGCCTGCGCAAGCAAGGCGAGGAACTCCTGCGCCAGACTCAGCTTGAGATCTGGGTGTTCAGTTTGTCCCATGCCATAGGCAGAGAACACAAAGACGATGCTCTTGACAGGGGAAGGCATACTCGATCCTCCATAGAGTCTTGCAAATGCCGGTACCAATCCTGCTGCATGATATTTGCCGGCTGCGTTTCTGGCAAGTGACCACCGAGAGCATCGATGAGGTGCCCTGTGCTATAATGCGCTTTATCGCACTCAGTTTGATGAGCGAACCCTTTGCGAACGATCGAGTCAGCCAAATGAGCATTTGCGACATCATCATCAAGAAGCGCGACGGCCATGAACTGTCGCGAGGAGAGATCGACTACTTTATCGGCGGCTACGTAGCCGGCGAGGTGCCCGACTATCAGGCGGCCGCCTGGCTGATGGCCGTCTACTTCCGCGGCATGACGACGGAGGAGACCACGCACCTGACCGAAGCGATGGCTTTTTCGGGAGACGTCCTCGATCTGCACGACGTCGCGCCGTTCATCCTCGACAAACACTCCTCGGGTGGCGTCGGCGACAAAACCACGTTAGTTGTCGGTCCGCTGGTGGCGGCCCTGGGCGTGCCGGTGGGCAAGATGTCGGGCCGCGGGCTCTCGTTTTCGGGCGGTACCCTGGATAAGCTCGAGTCCATCCCCGGTCTGAGGGTGACGCTCGAGATCGAGCAGTTCAAGCAGCAATTGCGCGCGATCGGCTTGGTCATCGCGGGTCAGACCCATGAACTGGCGCCCGCCGACGGCAAACTGTATGCCTTGCGCGACGTGACCGGGACAGTGCCGTCCCTGCCCTTGATCGCCAGCTCAATCATGTCGAAGAAGATCGCGGCCGGCTCGGATGCCATAGTGCTCGACGTGAAGGTGGGCGAAGGCGCCTTCATGAACACGGACGCCGAAGCTGTCGAGCTGGCGGAGCTGATGATCAAGATCGGGCGTGGGCTGGGGCGGCGCATGACGGCGCTGATCGGCGACATGAGCCAGCCGCTCGGGCTGGCGGTAGGCAATGCGCTCGAGGTGGCCGAAGCGATCGAAACCCTGCATGGGGGCGGGCCGGCCGACTTCAGGCAGCACTGTATCGACGTGGCCGGGGAAATGCTGCTGATCGCCGGCGCGGCCGAGAGCCCGGAGGCAGCCCGCGCCAAAGCCGCAGGAGCGCTGGCCGAGGGTTCGGCCTGGATTAAGTTCCGGCAGTTTGTGGCCGCGCAGGGTGGAGACGTGGCTTGCGTGGATGACCCGCGCCAACTGGCGCAGGCGCCCGTGGTCCAGCCCCTGCCTGCCCCGCGGGCCGGGTATGTGGCCGGGCTTGACGCGGGCGAAGTGGGCCGGACGGTGGTCGATCTCGGCGGTGGCCGCGAGAAAAAGGGTGATCCCGTCGATCCGGCCGTGGGAGTGGTGCTGGCGCAGGCGGGCAAAGTAGGCGGCCAGGTGGAGCCAGGGCAGACGTTGCTGTGGGTTCACGCCCGCACCGACGCAGCGGCGCAGGCGGCTCTCGCCCGCCTGGCGGCGGCTTATCGCTTCAGCGACGACGCGGTCGCCGTCCCGGCGTTGATCCATCGTATCATTCGCTGAGGCACTAGCGAGGCACGAAGCGACCGGACTGCATCTGCAGCCAGACGGTCTCGGGCCGTTCGCCGTCCCCTTGCAGAGCGGCGGCCAGTCCCGCCCGGCTGGGCCGCCCGTGCACCCCGATGTCTTTTTTCAGGGCGCTCACGAGCCGTCGCGTGCCCCAATAGGCCAGGGCCGCTTGCGCCCCGGCCGGCCCGCCGGCCTGTGCCTGGTAGCGAGCCGCTGCCCCGTCCGGCAGCCCCGGCTCAGCGCCCGCTGGTTGAGCAGTGCAAGCCAGCGCCCACGCCCCCTCCGCCGCTCCGCCTGCGAGGCCGGCCAACCAGGGTTGCGCCAGGTCCGGCCCGCCCAGCAGCGTGACCTCCCCGGCCGGCGAACGACGTGCCAACTCTTCCGCGACAGCAGCAGCATCCCCTGAGTACAGCGTGTAGCTGGGGGACTGGCGCGCGGCGCCAGCCCCGAGCGGCGGGAGAAGGGCCGCCAGGGCGGCCAGCAGGTCGCCCGGCGGGCCGGCCACGACAACAGGCCTGGGGCCGAGCTCGCCGGCCTTAGCCAGCACCCGTGCAGCGATATCCGAGAACGGGGGGCAAAGCGAGACGACGGCCGGAGCACCCACCGCCGAGGCCAGCGGTGCGCCGACCAGGGCCGGCAACCCGGCCCGGACAAAAGCCGGGGCCGCCGCGGCGGCGGTCGGCGAAGTCCACGGCCCCAACGCTCCCAGCAGGCTGTCGTCCGCAGCCAGCGCCCGGACCTGCCGGGCGGCCGTGGCCGGCTCCAGGTCGTCGTTGAGAGCCACCAGGGCCAACCTATAGGCGCCTAGCTCGCCGCCTGCGTTGGCGTCTTCCAAGGCGATTTTCACCGCCGTCAGTATCTGATAGCCGAGCGGCCGGCCCAGTCCCTCGAAGGGCGCGATCAGGCCGATCTTGACCACAGGCGCAGCCTGTCCCGGCAAAGTGCAAGAGGAAAGCAGAAGCAGACAGAACGCAAGCCGCAGCAGGTTTTTGCGGCGCAGATCCGGCCTCATCTTCGGGAGCGAGCAAGGTTCGCCTCGTGCTCGGCCAGGGTCACTGCAAAGACATGGGAATCGTCGCTGACTGCCAGGAAGAAGCAGTATTGGGTCGCCGCGGGCCGAATGGCGGCCTCGATGGCCGACAGGCCCGGATTGGCGATCGGGCTGGGCGGCAGACCCGGATGCAAGTAGGTATTGTAGGCCGAGATGACGGCCTTGTAGGCCTCGACCGAGGGTGGCTTCCACCACCATTCGCCCGGCCGGCCGTTCGCATACTGAACAGTCGGATCGGCCTGCAGGTAAGCGCCACCGGTTTCCTTGCTGCAGACACCGCTGACACGATTCCAATAGACGCTGGCAATCAGCGGCCGCTCGTCGGCGCGCACGGCCTCGCGTTCTACGATCGAGGCCATCGTCACGATCTGTGCCAGGCTGCGCCCGCTCTGCGCGGCGGAGGTCAGCATTTCCGCGGTGACGCGCTGCCCAAAATTGTCGAGCATGCGCCGGATGAGGTCTGCCGGGCTGGCCTTAGAAGGCAGACGGTAGGTATCGGGGAAAAGATAGCCCTCGAGCGTACTCAGGCCCTCCGGCAGCCAGGGATAGTCACCCAGCGCGCGCGCCGAGGCCGTGCCACCGTGAACCAGGGATAAGAACGAACCGCCGTCCATCACGCCCTTGACGTTGAGCAGGTCGGCGATCTCCTCTGTCCGCATTCCCTCGGGGATCGTCAGCACAATCTCTTCGAAGTGCGCCTGCTGGAGGGCCTCGGCAATCTGCGGCATGTTCATGTTCCGCGCGAGCTGAAAGTCGCCGGCGGCCAACTTGTGGTCAATTCCGTTGTAGCGCATGTAGGTCCGAAACAGGTTGCCGTCGTCGATCATGCCCATGTCTTGCAGCCGCTGGCTGACGGAAGCCGCGGTCTCGCCGTCGGCGATGGTGAAAGGCTCGACCGTCGGGTCGTTCCCGGCCGGGCGATCGATCTGGCCCTCCTGCAGCCGAAGGTAAAGCCCGAGCACCCGGTTTTCGAGCGCCGTCGGGCTGAGGTCAAGCGGCTGATCGGCCCCCGCGCGGATGAGGGCAACCTTAGGAGTCTTGGGCACATCCTGTAATTGGGCAGAAACGAAGCTCCCGGCGCCAAAGGCCAGCACGAGCAGGGCCATGATGGCTACCAGGAACAGCAGAAAACGCAGGAGGACGTTGGTTGCGACCAGAAGGAACTTCACCGGCTCTTCCTCACGGATGGCTGATTTCTGAGCCCAAATGACGAGCCCGTCGCGCTTCGAGATAACTCGTCAGGATGACGGCTGCGGCCGCAGCGTCGATCGGCACGCGGCCCCCACTCTGCCTGAGCAACCCCGCCGCGTCGACGCTCGAATAGCTCTCGTCCCAGAAGGCCAACGGGACGGGCAGCGTGACTGCCAGGCGCCCGCCGTAGCGACGGGCAAGCTGGGCTTGCGGGCCGATCTCACCCTGCGAAGCCAGCGGCAGTCCGGCCAACACCCCCACGGCCCGTTCACGCCGCACCAGTTCGCCCAGAGTCGCAAAATCCTCGGCGCGCGAGCGGCGCTGCACGACGGTCAGCGGAGTTGCCAGGATCCCCTGCTCGTCAGAGACCGCCACTCCGATGCGCACCCGGCCGAGGTCCAGCCCAAGAAGCCGTCCGGCGGGCAAATCGAAGGCCGACTTGAGAATCGACGTCACCCGCGTGCGATCTCCGCCGCTGCATCCCAGTCCACCTGCACACGGATCCGCCAGGGCAGGATGGGCATTTTGGTGGGCACGATCAGCGGCAGCCAATCGGGACCGAGGTGAACCCGCGGCGTCTCGGCCAGGGCAAAGCGCCCCACGAGCGCTGCCACTGCCTGATCGGGAAGCAAGCCCAGGACTGTACCGCGTACCTGGCGCGTGTCCACCCCGTGCAAGAGCGTCCCCTCTGCCGTCATGCTGAAGCTGACCGTAGTTGGGTCCTCGACGACAATCGCGCCGAGGATGAAACGGACCGTGTCCGAGATCAGCCGGCTGCCGGGCGGCATCGCGGCCTGCAGGCGCGAAAGCACCAACTGATCGCCGGAACGCGCGTCGACCGACAGCCCGTCCGCCTGGACGCTCATGCTCAAGAACAGGTCCGGAGAGACGTCGCCGACGAACGGCGTGAAGGTGGGCGACATCGCCAGGTAAGTGACTGATTCCGGGGCGAGGAAAGTGCCGGGCGCCAACTTCTCCCGCAACTGCTCCAGAGCTCTCTGTTTCAGGGTTTCAAAAAGCTGCGCCTGCAGCCGGGCCTGATCTTCCTCGGTGACCACGCCGACCTCAGCCGAACCGCCGCCGCTGGTCGGCGCGTCATTGGTGACGACCGCAGACAGCGCCAGCGGTCCCTCAACCCGCGTGATCGTGCCGGCCCGGACGTTGCCCGTCGGCCCCGGCAGCACGGCCTCGATTTGGAGAGTGGTGCGCCCGTTGGGCTCTACCTGCTGCTGCTCGACGACGCTGAAGCGCACATTGTCACCGGTGGCCGTCGAGAGGATGGTGCCCGACGGGACCGTCAGCAGGCGGGCCGTGCGATTGATCATCACCACGTTACCCGCAGCCTTGGCCGAGGGTTCGTGCCGCCGGCCGCTGGTGGGCAGGCTGGCTTCACCGGCCACCTGGACGCGCATTGCCGTCGCCGGCAGAACGCCGGCCTCCACATCGAGCACGGAATCCTGGACGGCCTTCAGCGCCACCGTCACGCTTACTGGCTCGGCCGCGGGCACCAGTGTGACTTCGGCCGCCGGAACCACGGCGGCCAGGGCCCAGATCATCCCGCCCAACAGCAGCAGCAGGAACAGCGACAGCAGCAGGTTGGTCCACCACGGGCTGGAACGGCGCACAAAGGAGCGCAGGAAAGCCAGCGGCCAGAACCCGCTCGGGGAGCGGCGGGCAAACAGGCCGGGCCGCGGCGGCGGAGTGACCTCGGCCGGACCGACCGGAACGGGCAGCCGGGCTGCTTCCGGCCGCAGACGGCGCCAACGCGCCCCCTCGGCGTGTGCCTGGCTGCGGAAAGTGCTGATGCCCATGCGATCGGCGGCCGCGCGTATGCGGGCGTCGGATGTCACCAGCGCCAGGTCGCGCCCGCCGGCCGCCGCATCACGCCGCAGGGCCCGCAGGTCTACGACGCTCAGGGACAGCCCGGGGGGGAGCACAAACGCCACCCTGCCATCTGGGACGGCCCGCAATCGCGCCAGAAGGCTGGCCAGGTTATCTTGGGGGGCCAGTTGGACGGTTGTGGTCATCCGACCTATCAACTCTTCAGCGCCTTGGCAACGAGCTCGGGCACCAGGGCCAACGCCTCCGGCAACCGCCCGAGGTCGCGGCCTCCCGCCTGAGCCAAAGCCGGCTTGCCGCCGCCGCCGCCGCCTACCACCTTCGCGACCGCCTTGACCAGCTCGCCCGCGTGGAGGCCGCGCCTGACCACATCATCGCTGGCGGCCGCGATCAGCTGCGGCTTGCCGCCCACGTCCGCCGCCAGTACGACGACGGATGAGCCAAGTTTGTTCCGCAACCAGTCGCTCATCTCGCGCAGGGTATCCACGTCCGCACCCGCCACCTGCGCCGCCACTACGGCCACCGCGGGTCCACTGCCTGACGCCGGAGTCACCCGCTGTGCCTCGGCAGCCAGGCTCTCGGTCTGCGCACGCGCGATGCTGGCGCGCAGGCCGGCGACCTCTTTCTGCGCGGCTTGCAGCTCAGACTGCAGGCTGCGCAGCGCGCGCTCCGCCCCGTCGGCCGGGGCGTGCAACAGCTCGGCAACTCGGTCAAGCTCCCGCAGCCGCGCCTGCACGAAGCGTTCGGCGCCGCGACCCGTCACCGCCTCGATGCGCCGCACCCCCGCGCCCACGCTTTCCTCAGACACGATCTGAAACGGACCGATCTGGCCGGTGCGCTCGACGTGCGTTCCGCCGCACAGCTCGCGGCTCACTTCCCCGTCACTCGCCCCGATCTGGACCACCCGCACTTCGTCGCCGTACTTTTCGCTAAACAAAGCCATCGCCCCGGCGGCCAGCGCCTCGCGATAGCGCATCTGCGCCACGTTAACCGGGTGGTCTTCAAGGATGGCGGCGTTGACCCCGCGCGCGATCGCTTCGAGTTGTTCGGCGCCCAACGCTGCGGAGTGCGTGAAGTCGAAACGCAGCCGGTCTGGGGCGACGACGGATCCGGCCTGGTGGACGTGCTCGCCCAGCACGTCACGCAGGGCTCGGTGCAGCAGGTGAGTGGCCGTGTGATTGCGCATTATGTCCCAGCGGCGCGCGGCATCCACCACCACCAGGCTTTGTTCGCCGACCTGTGGCCTGCCCTCGATCACCTCGCCGCTGTGGATGATCAACCCGGGAACCGGCTGGCGAGTGTCGTCAACCCGGATTTTCCAGCCTGTGCCCGGGCCCTTCTCCGGGGAGGAGACGATCATGCCCGTGTCCGATACCTGGCCGCCCGCTTCCACGTAGAACGGCGTCTCAGGCACCACGGCATCCACTCTGTCACCGGGCGCGGCGCCTTCCACCGGCTTGCCGTCTCGGAAGAGCGCAGCCAGGCCGGTGTTGTGCTGCAGGCTCTGGCGACTTAGATTAGTCACGCCGGTGGGCGGCAGCAGGCCGGTGCCCTTGAGATCGTGCAGTACATCCAGGTACACCTGAACGTCGGCAGTCTCGACCGCGCCAAAGCGCGCCGAAGAGCGCGCCAGCGCTCGCTGCTCGGCGAGCGCCGCCTGGTACCCGGGCAGGTCCACGGTCATGCCGTGATCGCGCGCGACATCCTGGGTCAGATCGAGCGGGAAGCCAAAGGTGTCATACAGCCGAAAAGCTTCGCCGCCCGGGATCACCGCCCGGTTCTGGCCTTCCAGCGTCGCGATCAATTCGTCCAGCAGTCCAAGGCCAAGGGTCAAGGTCTGGCTAAAGCGGCTCTCCTCGCGCTCGATGTTAGCCATGATAAACTCGCGGCGGCGCACCAGTTCGTCGTAATGCGAGCCCATGACGTCGATGACGATCTGCGCGAGGCGGGCGAGGAACGGACCCTGGAAACCCAGCATCCGGCCGTGGCGGGCCGCGCGACGCAAGATGAGACGCAGCACGTAACCGCGGCCTTCGTTGGCAGGCATCACACCGTCGCCGATCAGGAAGGTGATCGCGCGGATATGATCGGCGATCACGCGGTAGGACACCCGGTGCGCTTCGCGCTCCTGGTCGGTCTGACCCAGCATCTCCTGCGCCCGCCGAATGATGGGCAAGAAGAGATCAGTCTCGTAGTTGGAATGGACGCCCTGCAGCACGCCGACCATACGTTCGAAGCCCATCCCGGTATCGACGTGGTGGCTCGGCAGATCCGTCAGTTGACCGTCTTTGGCCCGGTTGTACTGGATGAACACCAGATTCCAGATCTCGATGTAGCGCTTGCAGTCGCCATTGACACGACAAACGTGGCCCGGCGCCCCCTGCAGTTCGCAGGCTTCCGGGCCCATGTCTACGTGGATCTCACTGGACGGCCCGCATGGCCCGGTGTCGCCCATCTCCCAGAAATTGTCTTTGCGGCCGAAGAAGCAGATATGCGAGGGCAAGATGTCCGTCTCGCTGCGCCAGAAGGCTGCCGCCTCCTCGTCGCGGCCCAGGTCGCCCTTGTCGTCCTCAAAGACGGTCGCCCAGACACTCTCGCGCGGCAGGCTCCAGACCTGCGCCAACAATTCCCAGGCCCAACTGATGGCGTCGCGCTTGTAGTAATCGTCAAAAGACCAGTTGCCGAGCATCTCAAAGAAGGTCTGATGATAGGGCGAGCGCCCAACGTCGTCCAGGTCGTTATGCTTACCACTGACGCGCATCACCTTCTGCGCGTCGGCCACGCGCGGGAACTCCGGCTCGCGCAGGCCGAGGAAGATCTCCTTGAACTGGTTCATACCGGCGTTGGTGAACAAGAGGGTAGGATCGTCGATGGGCACCAGTGAGGCGCTGGGGACGATGGCGTGGCCCTTGCTGCGGAAGAAGTCCAGGAATTGCTGGCGAATCTGAGCGCTGGTGGGTTTGTCAGTCATTGAAATCATCCATTGCCAAATCACGACGCGCCGGAAGCTCCAGCGCGTCGAATAGCCATTCTACGGCAGATGGATGTTTCTGTCAAAGAGAGTTGAGAGCAGGTGACGGATGGCTCAATCCAGCAGCAAGGTGCGTGCGCGACGCGTCCGGGCACGACTCTGGAAAGTGTCTCGGAAGCGCAGCCCGGCGGTCTGCTGCGCGAGTGTGAGCGTCAGGCGCGCTGCTGCATGCCCCGTGTCGGCGTATTCAACGACGTTGGCCGCCCAACAGCGCATGTAACGGGAGAACTCGTCCTCCGCCAGAACTTCCTGTAGCTGCTCGATGACCGGCTCAAAGCCAGGGTGAACACTGAGTACCAGGGCAACATCCGCGTTTTGCGTCGCGTAGTCGTTGCGCATTCCGATCCTTCCTCTGTTTGCGACGGCCGGTCTATTCTGTTGATAGCATCACGTTCGTTGCCGACATGCCACCGGCGATGCTCTACCCTATGGCAAGCGACATTGTTGGAAGCGCAATAGCACCTCGGAAACATCTAGCGAACGATTGTCGCAGGCTGTGTAAAAAATCCGGCAGCGGCAGGCGGGGGCTCCACGTAACTGACGGGCGAACTCGGCTGCTCTTGCAGGTGATGGGGTGGAACGCGTGGACGTGACTCAGGTCCCATTGCCTCACCACTCGTGCATCATAACACGGTCTGGCGACCGAAAGTCTTAGAGAATATTTAGGAAAATAAGGGGTGCCGGCCCGGCGGCCGGACATGGTGGCGGTCCTAAGATGCCGCAACCAGGCCCGGCCGTCGTGACCAACACCCCGGGGACCATCGTCGGAAAGTCAATTATCGGCGCTTGAGCTCAGCCGGGCGGCTTTGCTCGGATGCTCACGGGAGCTTCGACCAGTAGAGGTGCGCTTCAGCTACTCCCGCCTGCTCAAAATACTCGACCTTGACATCGTGCCAGCCACCCTCGATCCAGACATCGCTCGTGAACGTGCGAACCGACTGCTCGCGCCACTGGTCGATGATGAGATTGTTGTCGACCCAGACCCGCACGCCATCGTCCACCACGGCGGTGAAACGGTAGTTGCCGGAGCAGACGAAGTTGAAGCGCCCGGTCCAGCGGACGGAGAAGTGGTCGGAGCAGATCAATTGGGCCGAGGGCGAGCCCCATCCCCAATTGAAGTTGATCGCCGCATCCTGGCGCACAAAGGCTGGGCTTCCGCCCAGGTCCTGGTTGTTGAAGTACTCACCGTTCCACGGACCCGGAGCCGGGGCTGCGCAGGTTGGGACGCAGGGTGTGTAGCAAACCGGAGGCGGTGGTGCGCAGGGCGCCGGGCAGGGCGCCGGTTTCGGCTTCGGCGGGGGCGGCGGTGCAGGCGGCTTGGGAGCGCACACCCGAATCCACGTGCCTGAGTAGACACGGTCGGGGTTGGTGATGCCGTTCCAGACCATCAACTGCCAGACCGTGGTGCCGAAGCGAGCCGCAATGCGGGTCAGGTTGTCCCCGCGCTGCACGTAGTAAGAGCAAGTCGCGCCGGCTGAAGCGGAAGCAGTCGGGGCGGCCGCTCCATTGGCCAAGGCCGCCGGAACGAGCACAAGGCCGAGCACCATGAAGAGGGTGAAGACGACGCCTACCCGGCGCCAGGGGAGCTTCCACATCGGAGACCTCCTTATATAGGGTGAGTGAGGAACGTGGAAACACGAAAAGGGACAGCTATATTATACATCATTTTCCCGCTTCGCGCTACTGTCTTTTTGACGAGTTTTAGGCGAGTTTTTTGCATTTCCTTGTTTCCTTGACATTATTGGCCTCTGACCGGATAATGCAGTCGCAGCGTACTCATCCAGACCGTCAAGCTCGAGGCATCGCCCCGAGCCTTCTTCCGCAAGTCGCACTGAGCCGATATGTATTGGATCAAGCGGGTAGGCCCGTACGCCCTGGTCCTGACCATCGTCGTCATCCTCTTACGCCAGATCGACCCGGCGCAGGTGCTGCGTATGCTGGCCGCCATCGACTGGCGCTGGTTGCTCGCCGCAGCCGGCGCCTATGTCCTCACCAACCTCGTGCGAGCCTTGCGCTTCAACGCGCTCCTCGGGCTTCACTCGCTGAGTGTTTCGAGCCGCGCGCTCGTGCCGGCAGCAGCGGCTGCGGCCGAGCGTGGCAAAGCCGCCGGAGAGCCCGGACGGGTCTCGGGGGGATTGATCAGCGCGCTCCAACTCATGCCCGAGATGTTCGCACTCAGCTTTCTCAACAACACCCTTCCCTCCCGCAGTGGCGAGCTGTCATTCCCATATTTCATGTGGCGCCGGCGCAGAGTCGCGATCGGCGAGAGCACAGCCGCGCTGATCGTGGTACGCATCTTCGACTACATGGCCGTGGCGCTCCTCTACGTGCTCTGCGCGTCCGCGAACCTGCACCGGCTCACGTCCAGCGCGACCACGGCGGTTTGGGCAGTCAGCATGCTGTTGATCGTCTCTCTGGCGCTGCTGCTGCTCGCCCCCTGGCTGGGACAACGCGTGCTTGACAGCCTGGACTGGCTGGCTCGCCGGACCGGCCTCGAACGGCGACGGCTGGTACACGCGCTCTTGAGCGTCGGCCAGCAAGTCGTCGACCACTTTCGCAAAATCTGCTCGATACGGCTCTACGCGATCACTCTCGGCTGGTCGCTGCTGACCTGGATCGGCACCTTCGGCTGGTTTGCCGCCTCGATGCAGGGGATCGGCGTCGGCCAGCCGTTCGGGCTGGTGGTCGTCGGCGCGACCTTTGCCTCGCTGGCCAAGGCAGTGCCCTTCATCACGGTCGGCGGTTTCGGGGCGCATGAAGCGGGTTGGACGATCGGGTTTAGCCTGGTGGGTATGCCTTTGGCGACGGCCATCGCCAGCGGTTTCGCAGTCAACATCCTTACCTTGCTGATGTCCGTGGTCTTCGGCGGACCGGCGCTGATCTTCATGCAAACCCAGGAGAAGTGGCTGGCACGGGATCAGGCAAATCGCCGGCAGGCGCAGGCTCTGGGGGTGGTTGGCGCGCCGGCGCCTGACGATCGGCTCACGCCGTGAGGATGCTGCGGGGCCACTGGTCGATCATTGCTATCTTGGCCCTGTTCCTCGCGCTGGGCAGCGCCTACAGCGCGGTCAATCCACTGTTCGAATCGCCAGACGAAGTTTGGCACTACGAATACGTACGCTGGCTGGTCGAAGGCCACGGGCTGCCCCGGCCCGAACAGGTCGGCAGTGCGGCCTGGCATCAGGAAGGCAGCCAGCCGCCCCTGTACTACCTGGCGGCGGCTCTGATCACCGCCCCCATTCCGACCGGCAACACAGAGGCGGTGATCCGCTACAACCCTCACGCGGCGGTCGGACTCCCCGACTCCTTCGGAAACAAGAACGTTATGGTCCACGGCAGCGCCGATGCCTGGCCCTGGCGCGGAGTGGCCCTCGCAGCCCATGCGGCACGCTTCTTCTCCGTACTGTTGGGTTCCGTCACCGTCCTGAGCGCGTACGGCACGGCACGCGTCATCATCCCCCGGCGCAAAGCATTGGCCGCCCTGGCCGCGGCCCTGGTGGCCTTCAATCCCCAGTTCCTGTTTATCAGCGCTGCGGTCAACAACGACAACCTGGTCATCGCGGCAAGCGCGGCCGGCGTCTGGCTGGCAGTATGGCTGGTCGGCAAGTACGGCCGGCGTCCGAGCGAGGACCACTCTTCCAGGGAAGACGATGGCGCGTCATCTGCCTGGGACCGGACTGGGCCCGGGGTCTGGGAGCTCAGCTTACTCGGAGCGCTGGCCGGGGTCGCGGCCTTGGCCAAGCTCAGTGGGTTGGCGCTGGTGGGGCTGGCCGGCCTCGCACTTCTGATCATCGCCTGGCGCCGAGCGACGCCCTGGCGAACGCTGCTGATCTGGGGGCTCGTCACCGGCACAGGGATGCTGATCACGGCGGGCTGGTGGTACGGCCGCAACCTGGTCCTGTATGGCGACCCGCTTGGCTTGCAAGCGATGTTCGATATCTTGCCGCGCCGCGCCGCCCCGCCCAGCCCTGCCGAGCTCCTGGCGCGGGGGCAGGGGGTGTGGCGTTCTGCCTGGGCTGTGTTCGGTTGGTTCAATGTCGCGGCCGACGATTGGCTCTACAATGTTTACACCGTCTTGAGCCTGGCCGGCCTCGTCGGCTTGGTCGTCGCCTGGCCGATGCGCCGGCTCTTCGGGCCTCGGGCCGGCCGGCCGGCGGACCGCGGCCAGGCGGAGGCCATGACGATGGGAGGCGCGCCCGCCGGCCCGCACTCCGGCCAGTTGTTGTTGCTGACAACCTGGCTGGTCGTGGTCGTACTGGCGTTGGTCACCTGGGCCCAAATGCGCTATCCACAAGGGCGCCTGCTCTTCCCGGCCATCAGCTCGGCTGCCGTGCTGCTGGCCCTCGGGCTGGCGGGCTGGTTTCCGGGCAAGCTGTACGCTCCGCTGGCAGTGCTGGCCGCGAGCGCCCTCGGGCTGCTGGCCGCGGTGGCCCTCACGCACTGGATCGCGCCGGCCTATGCGCCTCCTGAACTCCTGCCCCTGACCGCGCAGGTGCCCCAGGCGATGAGCGCCAATTTCGGGGGACAGGTCCAGCTCGCCGGTTACCAGCTCGAGCAAGACCAGGCGCAGCCTGGCGAGACGATCTACCTGACATTGTACTGGCGGGCGCTGCAGCGCCCGGCCAGTGACTACTCGATCTTTATCCATCTGCTCGACGAGAACGAGATCACCCAGGCCCAGAACGACACTTACCCGGGCTCCGGCAGCTTGCCCACGAGTGACTGGCCGCTTGACCGCGTCATTCCCGACCGGCATGCCGTGCAGATTCCCGCCACCGCCCCAGCGCCGAACCGGCTCAGGATCACCGTGGGTGTCTACGACTTCACCAGCGGAGCACGCCTGCCCGTCGACGGGCAGGCGCAACTGGCCCTGGGTTATGTGGACTTGACGCCTCGCCCTTCGGCCGACGGCCTGCCAAATCCGCTGCAAGTCAATTTCGAGGACCAGATCGCCCTCGTCGGCTTTGACCTGGACAAGAGGGTGCTGCGACCTGGCGAGGACCTCACGTTGAGTTTGTGGTGGGAAGCATTGGCGCAGCCGCCGACAAAAGACTACACGGCCTTCACGCACCTGGTGCTGCCTCCCGGCAGCGTCTGGGCCGGCACGGATAAGCCGCTGCAGAACGCGGAGGGGACGGCTTCTCACTGGCAACCAGGCCGGCCGGTCGAGGAGCAGTTCCGGCTGGCCCTGCCGGCGGAGGCGCCTGAGGGAGTTCTACTTTATCGAAATCGGGCTCTACGACCCGGAGACCATGGGCCGGCTGACCGTCGACTCGAGCGACGCCGGCGTCTCGCTGGGATACGTCGTCGTCAAGCCGGACGCCGGCGAGGGCCACTAGCGACCCGCCCCCGCTGACACTCTGGCTGCTGTCCGGCGCGCCGATCGAGCCTGATCAACATCTCAACATCAACCTGTTGACAAGCATTTCGCCGTATGCTATATTCGGGGCCATGAATGATCAGGCCTGCCCGATCTGGACCAATTGCTCGCACGTGTACTCGTACCCCAGGGGCAGCTCCGCCCCAGTCGACTGAGCGCGCATTTGGCAGGCCAGTAACGTAGACAACAGCGTGGCAGTTGCCACGCTGTTTTTGTTTTCTGCATGGACGGGAGGCTCACATGGCCGAGGAAACCGGCTTCACAATCCATCCGGCGACCCATCTGGGTCCGGTCTACCTCAGGGTTGCCGACATGTCGCGCGCCCTGGCCTTCTACCAGGACGTGCTCGGCTTGAGGGCCGGGCCGGCGTCCGCGGCAGGGGAGAACGGCCAGGTGCTAAGCCTGAGCGCCGGCGGCGATCCGGCGCTGATCGTGCTGCACGCCGGGCCCGGTGCACGCCGAAAGCCGCCCCATACCACGGGACTGTACCATTTCGCGATCCTGCTGCCCGGGCGCCCCGACCTGGCCCAAGTGTTGCGGCGCCTGGACGAGAGGAGCTATCCGCTAGCGGGCGCCTCGGATCACGGCGTCAGCGAGGCCCTATACCTGTCTGACCCGGACGGCAACGGGATCGAGATCTACTGCGACCGGCCGCGTGACGAATGGCCGCGGCGCGGCGATGAAGTGCATATGGGAGTCGAGGCCCTGGACCTGGATGACCTGCTGCATGAGCTGAGACACGGCGCAGTGCAGTGGGCCGGGCTTCCGTCCGGCACGGTCATCGGCCATGTTCACCTGCACGTTGCCGATCTGCATGAGGCCGAGCTGTTCTACCGTGAGGGCCTTGGCTTCGGGCTCATGCAGCGGATGGGGGGAGGCGCAATTTTCGTATCCGCCGGCGACTATCACCACCATATCGGCGCCAACATCTGGGCTGGCGCCGGTGCCCCGCCGCCGCCCCCGGACGCCGTCGGGCTGGAGCAGTTCACGATCCTTCTTCCGAACGCATCTGAACTGGCCCGTACGGTCGAGCACCTGCGCCAGACAGGCGCGGGGCTGGAGATCGTGCAGCTAGAGGACGTCCCGGCAGGTCGGGTCGTGCCGGCGGCGAAAACGCAAGACCCATCGGGCAACAAGATCCTCTTGAGCGCCTGGGGAGCGACAGCATGAGTGCCTTCCTACCCGTGGAGCAACAGTTGGCCATCCTGATGCGCGGCGTGGAATTCGGCGACCCGCTCATCCGAAGCAACATGGAAGCCGAACTCCGCCAGCGGCTAAGCGAGTCGGCGCGCGACGACCGGCCACTCAGGGTGTACTGTGGCTTCGACCCGACCGCCAGCGACCTGCACCTGGGGCACACGGTGCCGATGCGTAAGCTGGCGCAGTTCCAGCAGTTGGGCCATGAAGTGGTTTTCCTGATCGGCTCGTTCACGGCCCTGATCGGCGATCCGAGCGACAAAGCCAGCGCGCGGCGCCAGCAGACCGACGAGGAAGTGCGCGACCACGCGCGCACCTTCACCGATCAAGCCTGGAAAATCCTGGATCCCGAACGGACGCTGGTGATGTACAACGGCGACTGGCTGTCCAAGCTCTCGTTCAAGGACGTGATCGAGCTGGCGGCTAACTTCACCGTACAACAGTTCCTGGTGCGCGAGAATTTCGCCCTGCGCTTCGACAAGGGCGAACCGATCTGGTTACACGAGTTCTTCTACGCCCTGATGCAGGGTTACGACGCGCTGGCGATGCGCACGGACGTCCAAATCGGCGGGACCGACCAGCTATTCAACCTGATGGCCGGACGCAAGCTGATGGAAAACGCCGGCTTGCGCCCGCAAACGGTCCTGACGTTCCCAATCCTCGTCGGCACCGACGGGGTGCTGCGCATGAGCAAGTCGACGGGCAACTACATCGGCATTAACGAGCCGCCCGAAACCATCTTCGGCAAGGTGATGAGCGTCCCAGACTCGGCTATGCGCAGCTTTGCCGACCTGGTGACGCGCTGGAGCCCGGAAGAGATCGCCGAGAAGTTCGCGGCCCTCGACGCCGGCATGGTCCATCCGATGGATCTCAAGAAGCAGTTGGCATTCGAGATCGTGGACATCTTCCACGGGCCAGACGCCGCCCTGGCTGCCGATCTGGACTTCCGGAGAGTACACCAGGAAGGGGAGCTGCCGGCCGAGATGCCCGAGTTGAAGCTGCTGCAAGCCGGCAGCGTCCTGGACATCCTGACCAATAGCGGCCTGGTGGGCAGCAAGAGCGAGGTGCGGCGCCTGGCACAGCAGGGCGGCATTAAGCTGGACGGCGAACGGGTAGATGATCCGGCCCAAGTCGTCGGGCCGGTGGGCGAGCATGTGCTCCAAATCGGCAAACGCAAGTTCCTCAAGCTTGTCGGGGCCTGAGGCAGCCCGGATTTCGTACTCTTAACCTCCGCTTGGCCTACGGAACGAGCCGCCCTCCCCGATGGCCGGCCGCCGCGATAGTTGCCCGAGCAGCGCAGATTGGCACCGAAAACCGACAACCGGCGGCGCAAAAGCGACACAAGCCGTCCGTGCGCCTCCGTAAGCCTCATATTGTGTCACAAATCCCGGAATCGGTCCGGCGAGCCTCTCAGCCGAGAGGCTCGCCGGACCTTCCCACCTCCCATGTGGTTGTTTTGCTACTTCTTTCGCACATGGTATAATCGCTCCCCGTTAGGGATGTGTCGCTTGCATAGATCGAGACGCCTTTGATGCACTCAGGCGCCATTACGGCAACCGCACTGGCCCTGTTTCTGCTGGGCAGTTGTGGACAGGTCATCACACGCATAACTCCGACTCCAACTATCACGCCAACCCTGGCGGTGACCTTGGAGGCGACGTTGCGTCCCACGTCGACCCCGGCGCCCTATACACCTGCGCCGACGGCCACGCCGACGATCACGCCGACCCCAATCATCTATGCCTTGCAGTCGGGAGACACGCTGCTCGGGATCGCAGGCCGATTCGGCATATCCTTGCAGGCCCTGGAGGATGTCAACGGGATCACCAACCCGACCGGTTTGCAGATCGGCGAGGAGTTGATCATCCCCCGGGAAGAAGTGCTCGCCGCGGCGGGCACGCCCACCGCCACCGCCACCGCACTACCGTTCGCGGTGGATCACGTGACCTTCAATCGCACCGCCTTGGGCGGCCTGTGGTGCTTTGGAGAGATCCATAACACCACGGGGGTGGACCTGGAACAAGCAGGGGTGCGCATCACTCTGCTGGATGAAAACGGGAAGCCGCTGGCGCAGGCAGACACGCCGGCTATCGTCGACCTGATTGCTCCCGCCGGTTGGGCGCCCTTTGCCGTCCGTTTCGCAGAGCCGCCCGCCACCTTCGCCAGCTACACCGTCTACCCGCACTCGGGCGTGCGCGGCTACCTGGGCAGCTATTACCGGGACCTGGTGGCCAGGGACACGCACGGCGAAGGCGAACGGTACGCGGCCTACACGGTGAGTGGCGTGATCGCCAACACCGGTCCCGAAGACGCCGTCGAAGTGAGCGTCACAGTGACGCTCTACGATGTTCTCGGCCGCGTGATCGGCACCCGACGAGGCGTACCCGATCACAACGTGATCCCGCGCGGCGGCCAGACGAGCTTCTCACTGCAGTTGACTCCGGCCGGCGGCCCGGTCAGCAGCTTCAAGATAGACGCGCTGGGCAGACGCCTGCCTACACCTACGCCACCCGCGTGAGGCGTACCGGCTGATCAGCGCCGGCCAGTTGAGAGCGAGACTCTCATGCCAGACACTGTGCCGAGCGTAATAGCGCAGGATGCGCCCCTACTCTACCGCTTGCTGCAAGGGATTGTCTTCGCCCTGCTGCGCATCCTGACTAAACTCGATGTCGAAGGACTTGAACGCGTCCCGCGGTCGGGACCACTGATCATCGCACCCAACCATATTCACCTGCTTGATTCCGTGCTCACCTTCGGGTTAATCCCACGCCGGGTGACCGCGCTCGCAGCCGACAAGTGGCGTACTCCGCCCTTCGGCTGCCTGCTCAGCATCATCGGCCAGGCCATCTATGTCACGCGCGGGGAAGCAGACCGGCGAGCGTTAGCAAAGGCGGTCGTCGTGCTGCGTTCAGGAGGCGTCCTCGGGGTAGCACCCGAGGGCACGCGCAGTCGCAGTGGTGGTCTCCAGCACGGAAAGGACGGAGCGGCCTACCTTGCCAGCCGGAGCGGGGCCGTCATCGTCCCCCTGGCAGCTTGGGGCCATGATCAGACATTCACGAGCTGGGCCCACTTCCAACGCCCGGCCATCCATGTGCGCTTTGCAGAACCCATCCGCCTGCCTGCAGAGGCAGCGCAGGCGCGGACAACTCAGTTGAGCGCCTACACCGACGAGATCATGCTCGCGCTGGCACGCCTCCTGCCGGTCGAGCACAGGGGCGTGTATGCCAGCCGCCTCTAGGTCGCGAATATTGGGGGAAGAATCTGATGCGGAAAGACGCCGCGCTTCTCGGCCTTGTGCTGCTTCTGGTGGCCATTGCCGCAAGCGCTTGTGGCTCGCGCGGTCACGTCGCACGCGCGCAAGCCCAAACCATCAACAGTATCCATACGACAGCCACGGTCCCGCCCGACTGGCCGGCCACGCACCTGCCTCCGGCCAATGGCACCCTGCTCCTGGACAAAGCCGGTGCACAAGGACGGGCCGCTGCCAAACCGGCTACGGCAATGGCGGCTCAAGCGCCGACCACGGCGCCGACAGACACGCCGGCACCCACGGCGACTCCTGCACCGACCGAGACTCCGGCGCCGACCGAGACCGCGGCGCCAACTGCCACGACTGCGCCGACTGCCACACCGGCACCGACTGCCACTGCCGTCCCGACGTCCACGGCTCTGCCGACGGCGGCGGCGCCCACCCCCGCGCGGGTGGCCCCACCGCCACCTCCGCCGCCGGCGGTCGCCAATCCGGTGGGGGCCGCACCCGACCGCCTGCTGGCGCCCAGCATAGGGCTGGACACCAAGGTCACGCCGGTCGGGTGGCACTCGGTGCAGAACGCCGATGGCACGACATCCCTGGAGTGGGACGTTGCGACGTATGCTGCCGGTTGGCACAAAACTTCGGCTCCGCCCGGACAGGTGGGCAACACCGTAATCGCTGGGCACAGCAACATCGAGGGCGAGGTTTTCCTCCACCTGTCCGATCTCAAGGTGGGCGACCCGATCACTGTCTTTGCTGGGGGACGTGAGTACGACTACAAGGTTACAGACACTTTCATCTTGTTGGAGAAGAATGCTCCGATGGAACAGCGCCTGCAGAACGCGCGCTGGATCGGTCCGTTCCCGGATGACAGACTGACGCTGCTGACTTGCTGGCCACCCGACAACAATACGCATCGGGCGTTCGTGATCGCGAAGCCCGTGGAGGGCGCCGGGCAGTAGCGGCGTGGGACGGCGTGCCGAAAAGGCAATGGGAGGATCCCATGCGCTTCACATTCATCCGTAGGCAAATCAGTGCTTTCTCCCCGTGCCTGGTAGCCGCTGCGCTCCTGGTCACCGCCTGCCAGCCGGTGACCAGGAGTGGCAGAAACGCTGCCAGTGCTCCGAGGGTAGAAGCGGCTTCAGAAACCCCGACCCAACAAGTGGTCGAGCCGACGGCCAGTCTGGTGCCGACGGCGCGCCTGGTCGTCAAGACCGCAACCGCCGCGCCGGCCGTTTCCCCGGTCGCCGTCCGCGCTCCGGCGACAGCAAGTGCTGCCGCCGCACCTGCTCCGGTCGCGCCCACTCGGGTCGCGCTCGCCTCGGCCGCGCTCGCTGCGGCTGCGGGTGCCTCTGCCGCAGCGGAGCCTGCGCCATCTGCCGCTGCCGCGCCTGACCCTGCCCTGCCGCCGTCCATTCCCGATGCGCGCTTCGTCGCCCGCGGCGTGATCAACGTGCGCGCGGGCCCAGGCACCGCCTACGCGATACTCGGACAACTGGCGGCGGGTAGTGCCTATCCCATCAGCGGGACCAACGCGACGCGTGACTGGCTGCAGTTCTCCTATGGCTGGCAGGACGGCTGGGTATCGGCCGGGATTGTGCAAATTCAGGGCGACGTAAGCACCCTGACCCTGCTCAAGAACATCCCGGCCCCTCCGCCCGATCGCGTCGTCGCCCCGAGCATCAAGCTGGACAGCAAGATTATCCCGGTGGGCTGGCACGTTGAGCAGACGGCCAGTGGCCCCGTAGAAGTGTGGGACGTGGCCTCCTACGCGGCCGGCTGGCTGATCAACTCGGCTGTGCCCGGGCAGGTGGGCAACATGGTCCTCTCCGGGCACCATAACATCCTGGGAGAGGTCTTCCGCTACGTTGTCGACCTTAAGGTGGGGGACCCGATCACCATCTACGCTGGGGGGACGGCCTACAACTACCGGGTGACTGACAGTTTTATCGTGCCCGATAAGTACGTATCGGCGCAGCAGAAGCTCGACAACGGCAAGTGGATCGGGCCCTTCGCCGACGAACGCCTGACCCTCGTCACCTGCTGGCCGTACACGAACAACACGCACCGCGTGATCGTCATCGCCAAGCCGGTGAGGTAGCCGGTCGGGGAAGGCCGGCTCAGGTCTGAACGGCGAGTGCCAGCGCGCCCCACTCCTCGATGGTGAGTGTCTCGGCCCGGCGCTGCGGATCGATGCCGGCCGCGCGCAGCCAGGCTTCGGCCTGCGGCGGCGGCGCGCTCAGACCGGAGGCCAACGAGTTGCGCAACTGCTTACGTCGCTGGCCGAAACCGGCGCGCGCCACCCGAAAGAACTGCTCCTCGCTTACCCCACTGACGGCCGGCTGCGCGCGCCGGCGCATTCTGACCACCGCCGAATCCACCTTTGGGGCCGGATAGAAGGCGCCGGCCGGGATACGATCCACAATCCGTGCCTCGCAGTAGAACTGCACCCCAAGTGCCAACAGGCTCATCTCCGGCGGACGGGCGATCATGCGCTCGCCCACCTCGCGTTGCACCGTCACGACGGTCAGGACAGGCGGCCGTTCGGCCCCAAGGATTTGGGGGATCACGGCGCCGGTGATGTAGTAAGGCAGGTTGGCGACAACTTTATAGGTTGGAGAGACCGCCGTCGGGCCCTTACCCGCCTGCTCGGTCATCAGCGTGCTGACGTCCAGCTTGAGCATGTCGCCGTGCACCAGCGAGAGGTTGGGATAGGCGGCAAAACGCGCCCGCAAGAAGGGGATCAGGCGGTCGTCCAGCTCGACCGCGACGACACGTCCCGCGGATTGCAGCAGTAGCTCGGTCAGGACGCCGGGACCCGGCCCAACCTCCAGGACTGTGTCTTGCGCCGTCAAGTCGGCGGCAGCCACGATGCGTTCCCGGTGCACGGGGTCGACCAGAAAGTTCTGGCCCAGTCCCTTACGGGGGTGAATGCCGAGGCCGGCCAGTTGCCGGATCAGAGACTGGCCTATTCTTCCTCCAGCTTGAGAATCGTCATAAACGCTTCCTGGGGGATCTCTACCGACCCGATCATCTTCATACGCTTCTTGCCCGCCTTTTGTTTCTCGAGCAGTTTGCGTTTCCTCGTTATGTCACCCCCATAGCACTTGGCCAGCACGTCTTTGCGCACCGCCTTGACGTTCGCCCGGCTGACCACCTTGCTCCCCACCGCGGCCTGGATTGGCACGTCAAACTGCTGACGCGGGATGGCGTCCTTGAGCTTGCTGACCAACCGCTGACCCTTGGTGTAAATCTGGTCGCGGTGGACGATCATGCTCAGCGCGTCCACCGGGTCCTTGTTCACAAGCACGTCCAGGCGCACCATGTCTGCCGGACGATAGGCTTCGAAGTGGTAATCCAGGCTGGCATAGCCGCGCGTGCGTGCCTTAAGGTCATTGTAGAACTCGGTCAGGATCTCGACCAGCGGAATGCTGTAGCTCAGCATGACGCGCCGGGTGTCGAGGTACTCCTGGTTCTTGAACTCGCCGCGCTTGCGCGTCACCAGATCCATGACGACCCCGATGAACTCGGCGGGCGTGTAGACGTCGATCTGTACCCAAGGCTCGCGGATCTCCTTGATCTTGGTTTCTTCCGGCAGCTCCACCGGGTTGTCGATCAGAATCTCGCTGCCGTCCGTCAGGGTTATCTCGTACTCGACGCTCGGCGCCGTGAAGATCAGGCTCAGGTCGTACTCGCGCTCCAGGCGCTCCTGTATGATCTCCAGGTGGAACAGCCCCAAAAAGCCGCAACGGAAACCGTAACCCAAGGCCTGGCTGGTTTCCGGCTCCCAGGTCAGCGACGCGTCGTTGAGCTGCAGCTTGCCGAGCGCCTCTCGCAAGTTGGTATAGTCCGCCGCATCGCTCGGAAAGGCGCTGGCGAAGACCATCGGCTTCATGGGCCGGTAGCCGGGTAAGGGAGCCTCGGCCGGGTCGGCGTTGCCCGTAAAGGTGTCGCCAACCCGACAGTCACCGACGATTTTGAGGCCCGTCGCCACGTAGCCGACCTCTCCAGAGTCCAGCCGTCCGGTCGGACGCATGGCCGGTCCGAAAACCCCGATCTCCAGCTCGTCGACCGTCAGGCCCGTCGACATCAGGCGCAGTACCTGGCCCGTCTCCATACTCCCGTCGACCACACGCACGTAGGCGATCACGCCCTTGTAGGCGTCATAGTGGCTGTCGAAGATCAGCGCACGTAAGGGTTGGTTGCGTTGGCCACGCGGCGGAGGCACCTGGTGCACGACCGATTCCAGAACCGCAGTCACATTGGTGCCTGCCTTGGCGGAAACCCGCAACACCGATTCGGCCGGCACACCCAGCACCTCTTCGATCTCCTGCGCTACGGCGTCGGGCTGGGCTGTCACCAGGTCGATCTTGTTGATAACCGGGATGATCTCCAGGTCGTTATCCATGGCCAGATAAAGGTTGGCCAGCGTCTGCGCCTCAACTCCCTGCGACGCGTCGACGACGAGCACGGCGCCCTCACAGGCCTGAAGTGCGCGGCTCACCTCGTATGCGAAATCCACGTGCCCCGGAGTATCGATGAGGTTGAGTTCATACGTTTGGCCGTCGGAGGCAGGGTACAGCATGCGCACCGCCGAGGCTTTGATTGTCACGCCCTTTTCCCGCTCCAGGTCCATGGTGTCCAACACCTGCTCCATCATGTCGCGATCGGCGATGGTGCCGGTCACCTGCAAAAGGCGATCGGCCAGGGTCGACTTACCGTGATCAATATGGGCGATAATGCAGAAATTCCGGATTTTTTGCTGATCCATCACAACCACTCAGGGAAGGAATCTGTCCGAGGGTGATTATACCCCACGCAAGACGTTTTAAGGAAACACAAAGGCGGCCGGCCGCATAAGCCTGCGGCCGGTCGCCCACGTAAAGGCAGGACGGTTTCGCTCAAAGTCCGGTCTAGCCCGGCACTGGCCGTGTCAGTGCACGTTCTGGAGGTAATTCCGATCCAGCACGGTTATCCGTCCGCGCCCCAGTTTGATCGCGCCGCCGTCTTGTAGCTCGGCCAGACAGCGAGCCACCACCTCGCGCGTTGTACCCACCTCGGCAGCCAGGTCGGCCTGGGTCCCGCGCACAACCGGTCCGCTGTCGTCCCCGGTCGAATCGAGGAGGGCCATGGCCACGCGCTGGGCGACTTTGTTGAAGGACAGGTTGCCCAACGAATTGATGAAGTGCGACATGCAGCGCACCACGTTGGTCAACACCCTGCGACCCAAGACGGGATCGGCGACGGTCACGTCTGCCATTTGCTCACGCGGCAAGGTCAGGACAGAACCCGGCTCGAGCGCGCGCATATCGCCCAGGTTGTGGTCGCCCATCATGAGCAAACATGGACCGCCGCACTTCGACGCATCCAGCTTGCAGAGCACCTGGCGCCGCCCCCCTCGGCCAGTCTTGCTTAGCAAGAAAGTGCCGGTGAGCGGGAAAAACGCCGTCTGCGCCGCTTCTCCCTCCTTGAAGAGCAGAGCGCCGCTCTCCACCGCCTGGATCTGCCCGAGGGCTTGCAATCTCTCGCGAGTCTCTTCGGGCAAAGACAGCCAGGCCGTGCTAGCCACGCCCACCTCCGTCAGGCTTGTGACGGACACCATAGTGCCTCCTAAGGTCCTGCTAAGGCCAAAACGCCTCGTCTGCAACTGATTCGGTCAACGGCACGCGGAATGCGAAGAACTTCCTGCAGGATACGCGACAGGGACGCCGGCCTGATGAATAGATCCAAGCAGGCGACAGCTGCCCGCTTGCATGTGTTCACTATATCACAATTAGCCCGCCGCGTCAATATGTTTAGTTACACAATTATTGCCGGATTCGCGCTCTGAAGTAGTCGATTGTGCGCGCCAGTCCTTCGTCCATCGTCACCTGTGGCGCCCAGCCCAGGGTTGCGCGCGCACGGCTGATATCGGGCTGGCGCACGCGGGGATCATCGATCGGCAGCGGCTTGTGGACGATCCCTGCCTGGTTGCCGGTCAAGCCATTGATCACCTTGGCGAACTCGAGGATGCTGATCTCGTCAGGGTTGCCGACATTGACGGGTCCGAGGATATCGGACAGGAGCAGACGGACCATCCCATCGACCAGGTCGGAGACGAAGCAGAAGGAGCGCGTCTGGCTGCCATCGCCGTAGACGGTGAGCGGCAGGCCCTTTAGCGCCTGGCCGATGAAGTTGGGAACGACCCGTCCGTCGTCGAGACGCATGCGTGGGCCGTAGGTGTTAAAGATGCGGATAATGCGGACATCCAGGCCGTGTATTCGCTGGTAGGCCATGGTGATCGCCTCGGAGAAGCGCTTGGCCTCGTCATAGACCCCTCGCACGCCCAAGGGGTTGACGTTGCCCCAATAGGTTTCGGGCTGCGGGTGCACGAGCGGATCGCCGTAAACTTCGGAGGTCGAAGCAATCAGAAAGCGGGCATGCTTGGACAGCGCCAGTCCGAGCGCGTTGTGCGTACCCAACGAGCCCACCTTGAGGATCTGGATCGGCACACGCGCGAAATCAACCGGGCTGGCAGGAGAAGCCAGGTGCATCACGGCATCCAACGGTCCCGGCACGTAGATATAGTTGGTTACGTCGTGGTAGATGAACATGAACCGGCGGTTGCCGGCCAGGTGGGCGATGTTGTTCTCTGACCCGGTGATCAGATTATCCATCGCCAACACTTCGTGACCATCGGCCAGTAACCGGTCACAGAGGTGAGAACCTATGAAACCGGCGCCGCCGGTGATCAAGATGCGCATGAGAATCTCCGAAGCACGGCAAGCGACATCAGGAACAAGGCCATCAGGTCGATCAGGAAGAGCGAATTGTCGATCAGGCCGTGGACGACGGCGACGACGAGGCCGGCCAACAGGCCGAGTGCCAGCGGCCAAATGTCCGGGTCCGCGCGCCGGTAGAGGCGCCAGGCAAGATGCACGCCAGCCCCCAGGCACCAGGTCCCGGCGACCACGCCGGCCAGTCCCAAGCGTGTCCATAGGTCGAGCAGGATGTTGTGCGGATGGCTGAGGTTAAGTTCTTGCCAGGCGGCAGGCAGGACGTAGTGCGAGCGATAGGCGTAAAGAAAATTGTCCGGCCCAACGCCCAGCCAGGGATGATCCAGGGCCATGCGCCAAGCCGACTGCCACAAGTTCAGCCGGATGAAGGTCGTGCCGGACTGAAAGTTGAGCAGGCCGGCAAAGCGCGGGGTACGAAACAGAAAGGCCAGCAGGACCAGGCCGGAGAAGCTCCCGGCGCCCAAAGCCCAGACGGGCCAGCGACTGCGCAGCCGGAATGCGCCGGCCAGCAGCACCAGGCCAGCGCCGGCCGGCAGGCCGAGCAGCAATGCTCCCTTGCTGAAAGTCGCGATGCAGGCCGCGAGCATGATCAAGGCGCCCAGGCCGTAGAGCCAGCGGCGCCCGCGTCCGGGGCCGAATAGCGCGACCGCCAGCGCCAAGGGTACGACTCGATCGAGCACGAGGGCCAGGTTGTTGGGCGAGCCATAAAATGCGCGCACGCGCCAGACCCCTTCAGCCTCGATCAGTCCCCGCCCGCTGGCAAGCTGCCCCAGCCCCAGCAGGCTGACGAAGACCATGCCGAGCAGCAGCCCATCGAAGATTGGCCAGGGGGAGAATCGGCCGCCTCGGACGGGAACGCGCGTTATCAGCCAGTAATAGACGGCGCCCGTCAGGAAGACCGCGCGCCATTCGTGGAGAGCCAGCCCCCGCCGCTCGGCGGCCAGTGACGACACCAGGCCGGCCAGCACGAGCGCCAGCACCGGCCAATCGAGACCCCGCAGCCGGCGGGGCCGCCCGGCAGTCAGCAGCGACACGCAATAGCCGAAAAGCCCCAACCAGAGAAACAACTCGTAGTGGGTAAAGCTCCAGTGGAGGATCGGCTTGGGGTGCGGCCAGAGCGGAATGGCGAAGGCGATCAGGGGCAACGATAGGTCGGGGCGAATGGCGAAGAGAAGCGCCAGCCCACCAAGCGCGGCCAGGTCGACGACGAACCAGCGTGAGAACGCTAGCAGAAGCGCACAGCCGACGGTCAGGCCCCACTGCAGCGCGGCCGGCCAAGCGCCAGCCCAGGCGAGGGCTGCGCGCAGCCACGCGCTTGCCGGAGACCTGGCCGCCCGACGCCAGCGGGGCAAGGCAAAAGAGACGGAGGCCAAGGCGGCCAGCAGGCCGCCCAGGGCCAGGACTTGCCAGACGGAGGCCGGCAGCCCCGGCGAGCTGTTGGCGACGATCAAACCCTGCAAGGCCCACTGTCCCCAGCCTCCGTTGGTCTGGAGGTTCACCCGGTGGCGGCCGGCGGCCAGGCCAGTCGCGATGGGCACGATCCGCCGCGCGGCCTCCGGATCGTTCAGCACCAGGTAGGCCTGACCGGCCGCATCGCGCGGCAGGGCGTTGGCAGGACGCCCGTCAATGCTGACGTGATAGTAGGCCCAGTAGGGACCACCCTGGATGCGCAGGGCCAGCCCGGTGCCGTAGAAGTCAAAATCCAGAGCATCCCCGTCCCGGCTCGGATCGGCACCGGCCGGCGATACTCGCCAGCCGGGCCCATAGCGCAAGGCCGGGTGATCGGCCGCGTGGTCGCCCGGCGGAAGCAGGGGCGGCGCCTGCGCTGAGCGGACGAGCGCTTGCCAGGCCGGACGCGGCACGCCCCCGGCTGCGCAGAGGGCAAAACCGGCCAGCGAATCGCCGGCAGGGGGTGGGGCGCAATCGGCGGCCCAGAACAGCGGCCCCAACCAGGGCCAGCCGGTGTGGGCTTGCTCGAGCGCGGCGCTCAAGTAGCGCGCTTGCTCCTCGGGGCTGACATCTCCAAAGCTCGTCGAGGCGGCCGCGCCATCCTGGCCTGAGCTCCAGCCGAATGAGGTCGCCCACAGGGCGCTGCCGCTGTCGCCGTGCCGCTCCATCACCTGGCGCAACAACGCGGCACGGCCGAAGTTCAAGATCCCGGACGCAGCCGGGGCGTCTGGCGGCTGCCCGAACCCGTAAGGCTGGGCGGCAGCGATGTCGAACCAGGCCCGGCCTCCATGCGCGTAGAGCTGATCCAGGAACGTGAGGTCGCTCAGGTTCGCGCCACCGGTTTCGGTCGTGGGCGCCAGGCCGGCCAGCACGATCCGCGCGTCCGCGTCGACCGCACGTATGCGCGCCGCGCCTTCTCGCAGCAAACCCAGGTAGTCGAGCGGGTCGGCCGGGCGTGCGCCCCAGTGAGGCGCGATGTTCGGCTCTTGCCAGATCTGATAATAGCCCACCTGCCCGCCGTAGCGCCGAGCGACGGCCTCGGCGAAGGCCCCGAAATCGACCCGGTCGTGGGGCGGCGCCAGCGGGTTCCCAGCGTCGGCCGCGGCGCGCGCCCAGGTAGGAGAGCCATCGAGCACCACCAGAGGCTGCAGGTGCGGATGTTGCGCCAGGGCGGCGAAGACGGCGTCCGTGGTCGACCATTCGTACTGGCCCTGGCGGGCTTCGATCTCGTCCCAGGGCAAGCGGAGGCGCACCCAGCGGATGCCGTTCTCGTCGAGCCGTGCCAGCGAGCCGGCAAGCTCGGGAGAATACAGTTCGGCCGCTCCCAGGTTGACGCCGGTCTCCCCGGCCAGGTCAGGACGGATGGCAGGAACGTCTGACAGGGGCGCGCGTGTGTTGGCGAACGCGAGAACTGCGCTGAGCCAGAGCAGCGCCGCCAGGGAGGCCCCAATCAAGGGCCAAGGTGCCGGGAGAAGCGTACGCATGCGGGGGGGGGTGCTCTTTGCCAAAGTGCTGCCATCGTACCATAACCCCGGACTTTTGACGAAAGTAGCGACCTGGATTAGAATAGGATCACTCGATCGGCCCGGTCACAACCGGGCCATCGTGTGCTTTGATATAGTAGCGTCAGCCATGACCAACGGCCCCGTTGAGCGCCCACTCTGCTTCTGGATCAGAAGCCCCGGACGGGTCAGGCAGGGCACAGGCAGCCGCTGAGAATTAGCTAGGACAGGAGCACTTCGGAATGGACAAGATCACTCTGCAAGCCGACCCACGCCCGACCGCCGGCCGCCATGCCCTGCGCGAATTGCGGGCTGCCTCGAGGGTTCCGGGAGTCATCTATGGCGCCGATATCGAAACCCAGAAAGTCGCGATGAGCGCCAAGGAACTGCATCGGGCGTTGATGGCCGCCGGAACGGGCCTGATCGAGCTGCAAGTCGGCGACGGCACACCGGTTCAGGTGCTGGCGCGCGAGGTCCAGCGCGACCCGATCAGGCGCAGCGCTCTGCACGTAGACTTCATGGCCGTATCGATGACTGAGAAACTGCGCGTCGAGGTTCCGATCGTGGTCGAGGGCGTTGCGCCCACGCTCAGCCGCCCGGAACTGGTCATGATCCGCGAGATGGACGAGATCGAGGTCGAGTGCCTGGCCGTAGACATTCCTCGCCACCTGGTGGCGCACCTTGCCAGCTTGAAGACCATCGACGACTCGATCTATGTGCGAGACCTGGTGCTGCCGCCTGGGGTCAGGGTCCTGGTCGATGGGAACCACGTCGTGATCAGCCTGACGATCAGCCGCGGCGCGGTCGAAGAGGCGGCTGAAGTTCCTGAAGCCGAGGCTGGCACCGAGCCCGAAGTGGTGACCAAGGCCAAGAAGGAAGAGGAAGAGCCCGCAGCCAAGAGCTAAGGCAAGCCGGCCTCTGCTCGGCGCCAATCGCAGTCTGACAGACTGCAATTGGCGCCAGCGCTTTAGTTTGTCGCCTCCAACCACTGCAACGGGTCCACCGCCACTCCGTTGACGTGCATCTCCCAATGCAGATGCGGCCCGGTGCTCAAGCCGGTACTGCCCACCTCGCCCAGTTTCTGCCCGGCGCTCACCGTGTCTCCCAGCCCGACGTCGATGGCCCGCAAATGCCAGTAGCCGGTGAAGACACCCTGCCCATGATCCAAGATGACGGCATTGCCGCGCTCGAGCAGGCGATCGGCAAGCACTACCTTGCCGCTGCCAGGCGCCAGGACCGGGCTTCCGGCCGCTACGGACATGTCTTCGCCGCTGTGCGCGAGGATGGTCGGATCGGCGCCGTACGTGCGACGGGAGCCGAATGGGGCCGTGTGCACGGCCGGCACGTCCAGCGGGCTGCTGAAACGCAGGTGCGGCGTCCAGGGCAAGGGGCTGTGGACCGCCCAGATGGCCGCGAGCCGCTCATCCTCAGCCTGGACCGCGGCCACCTGGCTCAGGATGGGATCGGTGATCTCGGCCGGAACCGGGCTGAATTCAAACGCGCCCGCGGCGACCGGGATCGAAAGGGTGACGGTGTGTCCGCCGGCCGCGATGATCAGCGCTTGCGGGCCGGGGGGCAACAGGGCCGGGACTGGCAGCAGGACGTAGGCTTGCCGGTCGCCGCCCAACACCGGGTAGACCTGGCCTGCAAAACTGACGGTCTGCGAGATGGCGGCCTTGGCCCTCAGCCAGGCTACCAGGGTCTGGCCCTGTTTAGGCGGCCAGGGCCAGAACTGGACGCGCTCCACGGGCCCGTCTGGGGGCAAGGCGGGTGGCCGTAGAACCTGGCCGGGCAAGAGCAGAACCTGCCCCGCCTGCACCTGATCGGAGTCGGCGATCCCATTCAACTCGACCAGGCTAGCCGCGTCCACCTTCTCCCGTGCCGCGACCCCAATAAGGGTGTCACCTGTCTGAACAGTATAGCTGCGCGTGGGCGCCGGCCGGGCGGCAGCCGCCGCGATCTGCGGGGAGATGAACGCCGCATCCGACTGCGGACCGCCCTCCCCCGGCGCAGCTGCGAGCAGAACCAGACTGGTCGAGACGGTATCGACCGGGGCGGCTGCCCCAGGCACGGCGCCTTGCGCGGCGGCCTGTCCGGCCAGGCAGACGGCGGCCACAGCGGCAAGCAAGAACCCCATGACGAGCCCGGACCGCTTACTCATTCGTGTAATACTCCGGCGCCAGAACCGCAATGTATGGCAGGTTTCGATAGAGCTCGACAAAATCGAGGCCGTAGCCGAGCACGAACTTGTTGGGTATGTCGAAGCCGATGTACTCGACCTGCACATCCACTTCCCGGCGGCTGGGCTTGTTAAGCAGCGTGCAGATGCGCAAGCTGCGCGGTTGGCGCGCCGTGAGCAGGCGCTTAAGGTAGCTCAGCGTGCGCCCGGTATCGATGATATCCTCGACGATCAGCACATTCCGACCGTCGATCGGCGCGTCCAGATCCTTCAAGATGCGCACTGCCCCGCTAGATTCCATGCCTGCCCCGTAGCTGCTGGTGGCCATGAAGTCGATGGCGTGCGGGATGTCGATGCGACGCATCAGATCGCTGAGGAAGAGGACGCTGCCCTTCAGCACGGCCAGCAGCAGCAGGTCCTGCCCCTCATAGTCGCGGCTGATTTCCGCGCCCAACTCCGCGATGCGGGCCTGCAGCTTGTCGGACGGGATCAGGACCTCGGCAATCAGAGCGGGATCGATCACAGACCACCTCCTCTGGGGGCGATTACCGTGCCGTTAGCATTGCCCCACCCTCACAGGGCCCACGGGCCACGCGGGTTCGGGCGCACCAGTCGCTCCGGCGGCGTAGTGGGTTTTGGCGTGGGCGTGGGCGTCGGCGGTTGCGGCCGTCGCGTCGGGACGGGCGTATCGGCCGCCGTCTCAGGCGCCGGTGCCGGCAGGACCGGGGCCGGCGCTTCAGCCATGACGGGCGGCGGGCTGGAATTGTGGAACGTCGCCGACCATGCAGCAGTCAGCTCGAGATAACGAGTGCCGTAAGCCTGGCTCGGCTCGATATAGTCGCCCTCGTACCATTCGTTGAAGCTATTGATGACAATCCAATCCGGAACGGCGCCGATGGCACCCTGCCAGGAGCGCTCGTAGTAAGCGCCGTCTTCGCGGCCCACCGCGAAGGCGGCGCTTCGGCCCGGAGCCTTTCGATCATCGTAGCCCGGCATGACCGTGGCCACGTAGATCTTCGGGGTGCCCAGACGGTTCGCGGCATCACGCACCCGAGCCGCGAACTTCTGGGCGGTGTAGCCCATGTCCGTGCGGTCAGGCCAGGTGACTGAGTAGAGGTGATGCCCGTCGAACACCGACAGGGGGCTGACGTCCGTGCCCTCCTCGATCCAGAGGCTGGTGTGGTTCGGATCGACCGCCGCACGGATGCCTGCCCAGGTATCGATGCTGAAACGCGCGCTCTGGTGATAGAAGAAGATCACCGGCTTGCCCCCGCTGCGCAAATAGGCCGGATGTTGGGCGTGGCCGGAAAGCAGGCTCGCGAGGGCCGAGCGCATCGCGGCGGCGCTGCCAAACTGACCCGAGTTCATGTCGACGTCGACGGCCAGCCGAAAGCCGCGCGCGGCCGCTTCATCCAGCATCGCACACAGGTTAGTTTCGGTCTGGTTGTTCTCAGTGGCCGGTCCGTACCAGTTGACCAGCAGGGCGTCGATCCCGGCGGCCTTCGCCTGATCGATGTGCCGCCCCATCGCGCCGCGATCGCTGGACGTATACGCGACCTGAGGCCCGTCGACCAGCCTGCCCGGCTGCCAGTCATTGGGCCCGAACCAGTTGTAGTAAAAGGCGAGCACCAGGCGGTCCGGGCTCTGGGCAACCACGGTCACGGGTTGAGCTGAGCCCAGCAGCCAGAGGGTGAGTCCGCTGACCAGTATCAGGCTGAGTAAGGCGCTAGAGGCGGGCCGGCCGGCTGATACTGGACCGGCGCGCCGCAACACCTTGAGCAGCGAGCGGGCTTGGTGGGTGACAAAGCGATGGCTGGCAGAGACCAGATCTCGTGACCAGGATCCGGTCGGGCGGTAGAATGCGCACATTCAGAGTGTCTCCACGGTCTCGTTGACGAAGGGACCATGCGCCTCGAGCCGCAACAGGTCGGTACGCAGGTCCTTGGCCAGGTAATTGCCGATAGCAGCAAGTACGTGATTGAGGTCAGTGAAGCTGAAGCCATGCCGAGCGTCCAGCAACCACTTGGCCTTCAGGCGATCCGAGTTGAGGCGGATCTTGCGTTGCACGCGCCGCCTGGGAAGGCAAAACAGATCGATGATCGTAAAGAGCACGTACGGACGATCCGGCCGGGTGCGATCCCAGAATAGCAGCAGCGCGCGAGGGGCGTGGCCCAACAACTTGCGCAGCGAAACCTCGTCCACCACCAGGAGTTCCGTTTCGGGCAGGCCGGCCAACTCCGCCCAGCGCCCGCGGTAAGGCTGGCGCTTGTCCTTCAGCTCGAGGGCAGTGCGCAACTGTTTACCACGCACCCTTGAGAGCAGGTACAGATCCGGACGTTCGAATGCGGCAGTGTTATCCTGGTATTTCCAACCCGTTGCCCCGAGCTGGGCCATCACGGCCTGCTCGAAGTCACGGTCGGATAGATCCTCGTCCCAGTATTCGGGCTTGCGTTCGTAAAGCTCTGACACATCACACCACCCGGCACAGCAGTCCCTTGAGATACTCGCTCTCGGGAAAGCTGAGCAGGATCGGATGATCGGGACCCTGGCTGAGTTTGGCGATGATCTGCGCGTCCCGCCGAGCATCGAGGCTGGCGCCGAACAGGATCTTCTGAAACAGATCGGCTGACACCAGCCCCGAACACGAAAAGGTGGCCAGCAAGCCGCCGGGGGCCAGGAGACCCAGGGCGAGCATGTTGATGTCCTTATAGCCGCGCGCCGCGCCGGGCAGGTCCTGCTTGCGACTGGCGAACTTCGGCGGGTCGAGGACTATCAGGTCAAAACGGCGTCCCTCGTCCCGGAAGGAGCGCAGCACCTGGAACACGTCGCCGGCGATGCTCTCGGCCTGCCGGTCCGGATCGAAGCCGTTGACGCGCAAAGCTTCTTCGCCGCCTGCCAGGGCCTCATAGGACGTATCTACGTTGGTGACGTGTTGCGCGCCCCCGGCCAGCGCACAGACGGCGAAGGCCCCCGTGAAGCTGAAAGCGTTCAAGACCCGCCGGCCATCCGCCAATCGGCCCACGATCGCCCTGTTCTCACGCTGGTCGAGGTAAAAGCCGGTTTTCTGGCCCGCCAGCAAGTCGACCGGGAAGCGGTGACCGTTCTCCCGAATTTCGAGGACGGGCGGCGGGGCCGCACCGCGGGCCGGTTCACTGCGGGCTGCCAGACCCTCCTGGCGGCGCACCGACACGTCAGAGCGGTCGACAATCCCTGCCGGTGCATAACTCTCGACCAGCAGGTCGAGCAAAAGCTCGCGGCGCACCTCCACGCCGGCAGTGAGGAACTGCACCACAAGCCAATCGTCGTAGCGGTCCACGATCAGACCCGGCAGGCCGTCGCTCTCGGCATAGACCAATCGGTAGGCTGTCGTCTGCGGGTCGGCAGCCAGGGCGGCGCGAGCGGCGGCGGCCGCGCCGAGGCGGCGCCGCCAAAGAGCCTCGTCGACCGGCTCGGCGCGTTCCCAGGTCAGCAGACGGACCTCGATCTGCGAACGAGGGTTGATATAGCCCCGCGCCAGCCACTCGCCGCGCGCGTCGGCCACGTCCACCAGATCGCCCGGCGCGGCCGGGCCTTCAACCCGCTCGATCGCCCCGGAAAAGATCCATGGATGGCGCTGACGCACCGGCCGGTCTTTGGCCGGAGCCAAAAAAACAGTGGTCGTCGAGGAAAGACTCCCTGTCGCCGAATCCAGATTCGTCAAGCCTTACCCTTCCCAGTGGAACCGCACTTCCCACACGCTTGGCGTGCCGGAAGTGACCGCGGCATGCTCGTCGACCCTCAGCCCGCACAGCCAGGCCACCCCCTGGCGGCCGGCCAAGAGCGGCCAGGCGGCGCGCGCCGCGCGCGGCGCCTTCGCGTTGATCATGAACTCGCTGATCTTGACGCTGCGACCGCCGAGGCCCAACGGCCGGAAGCGCTCGCCGGCTCTGCGCGGTCGCAGCATCGGCTCTGGACCAACCACGACCGCATCCAGGTGAGCCAGCCAGGGATCGCGCCCCTCCGCCCCGGCACCCTCCCGGCCCGCATCCCGGGTCGCATCCCGGCCCGCATCCCAGCCGGCAGGCAGTTCGCCGGTCGCCAGGCGCCGGACGGACACCTGCCAGCCACCGCCCAGCGGCGTGGTCCCCGGCGCCTGCAGGCTCACCGGCCCCTGCACCTGCGGCAAACTCTCGCGCCAGGGGCTGCCCTCGGGACCGACCCGCAGCGCCGTATAGCCGATCTGCATCACCAGGCCCCCGGACAGCGTCGCCTCCTGCCCGGTCGTGCCGTCACGGGCCAGCCAGACGGCCGGCTCCACATGTTCCCAGTTGATATTGCGCAGATGGCGCCGCAAGACGTGGATCGCACGACGCAGCGTGGCCCGCTGCAGGCCCACGGGCAGGGCCCGCCAGGCGGGGAGCGAGAAACGCACTTCGTTGGGCATCGAGGCCCCTTGGCCGGGGGGCATCGGGAGCGGCGGCAGCGGCAGCAGGATGGACCGCCAAGCGGCCCGCAAAGCCTCTTCGACGACCTCGTGGTCGCCAGCGAACACAGCGGCCGTGTGACCCAATACCTGGCGGATGCCGGGATTGTACTCTTCCAGCAGCGGCAGCAGCTCGTGGCGCAGCCGGTTGCGATAGATGGTCGTATCGGCGTTGCTCAGGTCCCGGCGCGGCTGAAGCCCATGCGCGGCGCAGTAGGTCTCGACCCGCGCGCGCGGCACTTCGAGCAGGGGACGGATCAGAAAGACCCGAGCGAGCGCCGTCCGCGGCAGCATGCCCCGCAGCCCGGCCAACCCGCTGCCTCGCAGAAAATGCATCAGGACGGTCTCAGCCTGGTCATCGGCATTGTGCCCCACGGCGACCGTGCCTGCCCCGGCTGCCAGCGCCACCTCTTGCAGAAAAGCGTAACGCGCCTCCCGGGCTGCCTCTTCCGGCGAAGAGCGGCTCTCGGCGGCCCGCCTCGGTACGTCTGCCCGGCCGATGGTGTACGGCAGGCCCCAACCGTCTGCCAACTCGGCAACCGCCTGCGCGTCGGCCTCGGCGGCTGCGCCCCGTATGCCGTGATGCAAGTGCGCGACGTGCAGCGTGAGATGCGATTCGGGGGCCAGGCGGCGCAGCAAATGTAACAGGCAGAGTGAATCTGGTCCGCCCGAAACGCCGACAACAACACATTCGCCGTCGCGCCACAACCCGTACCGTTCAGCGTACCGGCGGACGAGGTCCAGGAGGTCGTCCATTGGAAGCGGATGATAACACGCCTGCGCAGAAAGTTCAAGACGACCCTGATTTGGGATTAAGGGTACAGAGTGTTATAATCCGCGCCAGCGGTAAACAACGGTTGGTTCCTCTAGCCAGCCCACAGGAGCGATAAGCGCGTGGTCAGTCCACTCAATTGGCTTCTCGGACTTTTTTCACTCGACATTGGGATAGACCTGGGAACGGCAAACACGCTGGTAGACGTACGCGGCCGCGGGATTGTGATCAATGAACCTTCGGTGGTTGCTATCGAGAAGAGATCCAGGCAAGTCCTGGCCATCGGGTCAGAAGCCAAGGAAATGGTGGGCCGCACCCCCGGCAATATCGTCGCGATCCGCCCCCTGCGGGATGGCGTTATCTCGGACTTCGACGTCACCGAGCAGATGCTCCACTACTTCATCAAGAAGGTGCACGACCACATGCTCCTGCGCGTTCCCCGCCCGCGCGTGGTCGTCGGCATCCCATCGGGCGTGACCGAGGTCGAGAAGCGCGCCGTCAACGATGCGACGTTGAGCGCCGGTGCGCGCGAGGCCTACTTGATCGAGGAGCCGATCGCGGCCGCCATCGGCGCGGACCTGCCGGTGGCAGACGCACGCGGCAGCATGATCGTAGACATCGGCGGCGGCACGACCGAGGTGGCCGTGATCTCGCTCGGCGGCATCGTCGTTGCGCGCTCGATCCGCGTGGCCGGCGACGAGATGGACGAGGACATCATCAACTACGCCCGCCAGAAGTACAACCTTCTGATCGGCGAGCAGATGGCAGAGTCGATCAAGATCGAATGCGGCTCGGCTTACCCGATGGAGACCGAGCGGACCGTTTGTTTGCGCGGCCGCAACCTGATCTCGGGTCTGCCCGAGAGCATCGAGATCAGCAGCGTGGAGCTGCGTGAGGCGCTGCGCAATTCCGTGGGCATCATCGTGGACACGGTGCGCCAGGCGATCGACGAGACGCCACCGGAGCTGATCTCCGACCTGATGGAGCACGGCATCGCGCTGGCCGGGGGCGGGGCACTCTTGCATGGCCTGGCCGAGCGCCTGAGCGAAGAGAGCAAGATGCGAGTCTACGTGGCGCCCGACCCGCTCACCTGCGTGGCACGGGGCGCGGAAAAAGTGCTTGAAAACTTCGATTTGCTGCACAAGACGCTGGCAAGCATGCAGCGCGGCAGCACGTTGCACTGATGCCTGTGACGCGAGACGTAGTACGTGCGGCGTGATGCCCGGTTGGCTTTGAGTGCTCGCCCCTCATCGACGCTTCAGACGCCACTCTCTCTGATCACGCAGCACGCGGCACGTATCGGCGGGGCCAGGCGCTCGTCGCGGCCCCCTGACGCGAAGATTTGCATCTGAATGACGCGCGTTACGACTCGGACCCTCATCTTCTACATCCTGGCCGCGATCAGCCTGGGACTCTTGGTCCTGTCCACTAACGATCAGCTTGCCCCCGTCGAGGGATTGCTGGGGCGCGTCACCCGGCCCTTCCTGCTCGTCTTCAACAACACGGGGCGCTCGATCAGCGAAGCCGCCAGCGCGGCCCGCAACCTGAGCGTCTTGCGCTCACAGAATGACATGCTCAAGGCCCAAGTAGACACCCTCACGATCGATAACCTGCGCGTGCAAGAGTTGGAGGGCGAGAACGAGCGCCTGCGCGAGCTGCTGAGGTTCAAACAGCTCAACCCCGGCTATGATTTTCGGGGCGGCCAGGTCATCGCGCGCGTGATCAGCGAGGGACCGAGCAACTACCGGCGCACGATCGGCATCGACCTGGGCGCAGCACAGGGTATCGAGCGCGGCATGCCGGTGGTGACCGAAGCCGGCCTGGTCGGGCGGATCGACAAAGTCTATCCCGACTCCTCCACCGTTCTGTTATTGTCGGACGCCAGCAGCGCGGTGGATGCCATGCTGCAGCGCAGCACCAGCCGGGTCGTCGGCGTGGTCCAGGGCGTGGCCGGAGGGCAACCGGTCATGGACTACATCACCCAGGACGCGGACGTCAGCGTCGGCGACCTGATCATAACCTCCGGCTTGGGCGGCGCCTTCCCAAAGGGACTGGTGGTAGGGCAAGTCGAGTCGGTGCGGCGCAAAGACTACGAGATGTATCAACAGGCGGTCGTCCGGCCGACGGTGAAATTCGAGCGGCTGGAGATCGTCCTGGTCATCACCAACTTCAAGCCGAGGCCGGGCCAGCCTGACGAGCTGATCCCGGTTGGCTGAGGGAGAACGGCTACGAGCAACCTGACCCGCGAGCGTAAGGACGTTTTCCACTTGCCGGGCATCTCTCCCCTCCTGCTGGTGCCGGTGCTGGCAGTGATCGTGCAGGCCACCCTGATCGCGCGCGTCCGCCTTGGAGGCGCGTGCCCGGACGCCCTGCTGGCAGTGATCGTCGCCTGGGGGCTTCTGCGGGGCATCGGTCCCGGCATCGCCTGGAGTTTCGTCGGTGGGCTGCTGTTTGATTTGGTGGCCGGGCTGCCGCTCGGCACCTCGTCGCTGGCGTTGATGACGGTCTGTTTCCTGACCGGGCTCGGCGAGACCAACCTCTTCCAGGGCAACATCTTCCTGCCGATCATCGTCATCCTCCTGGCCACTCCGCTGCATGCGGGCATGGTGCTCATGACCGAGCACCTGCGGCACGTCCAGGTGGACTGGATCGGAATTGCCCTGCGCGTCGTCCTCCCCGAAATGGCCCTGAACGTCGTCACCGTGGCGCTGGTCTACCCGGTGCTGCGCTGGCTGGCCGGCAAGGTGGGCGCGCAACGCCTGAATTGGTAAGGACATGGCTGCGAAAAGGGATGGGTTCGCGGGACGGCTGATCCTGCTTTACCTCATAATCGGCGCCGTCAGCACAGTCCTGGCCGTCCGTCTGTATCAGTTGCAGATCGTGGACGGCGAGCGCTACCGGCTGATGGCGGACCAGAACCGCCTCCGCCTGGTCGAAGACCCCGCCCCGCGCGGCGTGATCTACGCCCAGGGGGGCGAGATCCTGGCGCGCAACCGGCCCAGTTTCACGGTGGCCGTCGTCCCGGCCGACCTGCCCAAAGACAGCCAGGGACAACCCGACGAAGCCGCCGAGGCGGCGGTGATCGACCGGCTGCTCGGCCTGCTCCCCAGCCCGACCCGATCCGCGGCCCTGGCGAACATGACCGACCATCCGTTCGGCGCCAACTCCAACCGGCCCGCGCCGACGCCCGTGCCCACCGCCACCCCCGCCCCAACCCCGACCGCCCTGCCTACCGTGCCCGCGGCGGCGGGCACTCCGGAGCAACCGGCCATCCAGGCCGGCGGCCAGCCGACGAGCACGCTTGACAACATCCCCGAGCGCGGACCCTGGGTGATGTCACGCGCTGACATCGAAGAGCAGATCGCCAACGGCCGCCTGGGTGGCGCCTACAAGTCCATCGCCGTGGCCGACCACGTGCCAGAGGAAACCGCCTTCCAGATCGCCCAGGACGCGGTCAACCTGCCCGGCGTGACCCTGCAGCTCATCCCGATCCGCGATTATCCCCTGGGGCGGCTGACGTCTGACCTGCTGGGTTACATGGGACCCATCCCACAGGAGCAACTGCCCGAATACGATGCCCAGGGCTACGGCCAGAACGACCAGGTCGGCCTGGTTGGGCTGGAGTATGCCCTGGAGAGCCAGATGCACGGGCAGTCGGGCCAGCAGACCATCGAAGTCGACGTCAACGGGCACAAGGTGCGCACGATCGGCGAGCCACAAGCCGCGGTGCCCGGGCACAACCTGGTGCTCACGGTCGACCTCAACCTGCAGCGAGTGGCCACGCAGGCCCTGCAAGAACAGCTGACCAAGCTCTCCAACGACAAGGCCTGGGTCGCCAAGTGGGGACCGGTCACCGAGGGCGCCGTGGTGGCCCTGGACCCGCGCAGCGGCGCGGTGCGCGCCCTGGTCGCCCTGCCGAGCTATGACAACAATCTGTTCGCCAAGGGCATCACCCCGGAGGCCTGGCAGGCGCTCACCAGCGACCCGGATTTCCCCCTGCTTAACAAGGCGATCAGCGGCCGCTATCCGCCCGGCTCGATCTTTAAACAGATCACCGCTTCTGCCGGCCTGCAGGAGGGTCGCATCAACGTCAACACCCGCCTGTCCGACGACGGCGGTATCATGTTCCTGCCCAACAAGTACTTCCCCTGGGACCGCAGTCAGGACCAACCGTTCGTCTGCTGGTCGCACGCCTACGGCTACGGGCATGGGTCGATCACCGTGCGCGATGCGCTCGCCGTATCGTGTGACATCTTTTTCTACAAGCTGGGCGGCGGCTGGCTGGACTTCCAGGGCGTCGGCGCGGATACCTTGGCCCAGTACGCTAACTCGTTCGGCCTCGGCGCTCCGACCGGGATCGAGCTGCCCGGCGAGACGGACGGCCTGGTGCCGACCACCAAGTGGAAGCGGCTGCTGTTCAAGCAGACCTGGGTGACCGGCGACACGTACAACATGAGCATCGGCCAGGGCGACGTGCTGGTGAGCCCGCTGCAGATGGCCAATGTGACGGCCGCGGTCGCCAACCGGGGCTCGCTCTGGCAGCCCACGCTCGTCGACCATGTCACCGACGCCGATGGCAAGGTGGTGGTTCCCTTCACCCCGCACCTGATCCGCCAGGTCCAGGTCGATCCGGCGAACCTCGACATCGTGCGCGAGGGCATGTTCGGGGCGGTCAACTGGAGCGAGGGGACGGCGCCCGCGGCGCGCCTTCCCGGCATCGCGGTGGCCGGCAAGACCGGGACGGCCGAGTTCTACAAACCCGGCAAGGACGGGCAGCCGCTGCGCGACAGCAAGGGCAACATGCCTACCCACGCCTGGTTCACCTCATTTGCTCCCTACGGTGACCCGGAGATCGTGGTGACGGTCTTTATCGCCAATGGCGGCGAAGGCTCGGCCAATGCCGTGCCGGTGGCCAGGAAGGTGCTGGAGGCCTACTTTGCCGGGAAGACAGATGGCTGACGCCCGGACCGAGGATAAGCAGAACCATGCGTAGTGTACTCTGGCGGCGCTTCGACTGGATATTGCTGGGACTGGTGCTGCTCCTGAGCGGCTATGGGATCTTGATGATCGCCAGCGCGCTCTCGGGCAATCCGCTGCTGCAAGGCTACTACGTGCGGCAGGCGGCATTCCTGGGCTTCGGCATGCTGGTCTTGTTCTTTGTCGCCGGCATCGATTACCGCTTATTGACCGCGGTTACCGCGCCGTTCTACATGCTGCTGCTGGGCCTGCTCCTGCTCGTGTGGGCGCTGGGCACCACCTCGGGCGGAGCGCAGCGCTGGCTGACGGTGGGCGAGCTCTTCGTCCAGCCCTCTGAGCTGATCAAGCTGGCCGTCATCCTGGCCCTGGCCAAGTACCTGGCCAACAACGAAGACAAGATGGGCCGGCTCACGACGCTCATCGGCGCCTTTGCTCTGCTCGTGCCGGCCGTGGTGCTGATCTACCTGCAGCCGAACCTGGGCACCGCGCTCTGCGTCATCGTCATCGGCGGGACGATGATCGCCATCGGCGGCCTGCGCTGGTACCATGCGCTGCTGATCGCCGGCGCCGGGGCCGCGGCCGCCGTGCCGGCCTGGCAGTACCTGCTCAAAGACTACATGAAAGACCGGGTGATGATGTTCATCAACCCCAGCACCGCCGCAGCGGCCGATCGCTTCAACGTCGATCAGGCGATGATCAGCATCGGCTCGGGCGGCTGGCTGGGACGCGGCCTCTTCCGCGGCTCGCAGAGCCAACTCCACTTTCTGCGGGTGCGCCACACCGACTTCATTTTCTCGGTCACCGCCGAAGAGCTGGGGTTCGTCGGGGCGATGATCATGATTCTCCTGATCGCCCTGTTGCTATTCAGGTTACTGCGTGTGGCCAACCTCGCGCGCGACACTTTCGGCAGACTGATCGTGGTCGGCATCACGGCCATGATCCTGTTCCAGTTCGTGGTCAACGTGGGCATGAACCTGAGCCTGATGCCCGTGACCGGGCTGCCCCTGCCATTCGTCAGTTACGGCGGCAGCTCGTTGTGGGCTTTCCTCGCCGGCATCGGATTGGTGCAGAGCGTGGCGATGAGGTATAAAAAGATTGAGTTCGAGTAAGCCGTCGGGTGACCGGCGGTCCAACAGGAAGAGGGTGCTCCGATGACCGACGATCGTCCGGTGCGGGTGCGCATGGCGCCAAGCCCGACGGGCGCTTTTCACCTGGGCAGCGCCCGCACGGCGTTGTTCAACTGGCTGTATGCCCGGCATACCGGCGGGAAGTTCCTGCTGCGTATCGAGGACACCGATCGGACGCGCTTCGTGCCCGAGTCGCTCGACGATATTATGGAAAGCCTGCGTTGGCTGGGCCTGGACTGGGACGAGGGGGTGGGCGTCGGCGGCCCATATGGGCCCTACTTCCAGTCCGAGCGGCTGCCGCTTTATCACGAATGGGCCCAGTGGCTGATCGATCACGGCCACGCCTATCGCTGCTACTGCACCGAGGAGCGGCTGGCGGAGCTCCGCAAGGTGCAGATGGAGCACAAGCAGCCCATCGGTTACGACCGGCATTGCCGCTACCTGGGCCAGGCCGAGCGCGCCGAGCTCGAGGCGGCCGGCACGTCGTCGGTGGTCCGCTTCGCCATGCCGCTCGAGGGTGAGACGGGCTTCGTCGACCTCCTGCGCGACGCCAGACCGGTCGAGAACCGATTGATCGTGGACCCGGTCCTGCTCAAGTCGGACGGCTTCCCGACCTATCACCTGGCGAACGTGGTCGACGATCACTTCATGGAGATCACGCACATCCTGCGCGGCGACGAGTGGCTCAACAGCCTGCCGCTGCACGTCAACCTCTACCACGCCTTTGGCTGGGAGATCCCCGTCTACGTGCACCTGCCGCTGATCCTCGATCCGAGCGGCAGCGGCAAGCTGAGCAAGCGCAAGAAGCGGGGCGGTGACGGCTCGGAGCAGTTGACCTACATCTGGGAGTATCGCGAGGCCGGTTACCTGCCGGAGGCGATGGTCAACTTCCTGGCCCTGATCGGCTGGTCGTACAGCGCCGAGACCGACCTCTTCACGCGCGAGCAGGCAATCGCCAGGTTCGAGCTGAAGGACATCAACCCCTCGGCCGGGGCGCTGCCGATCAGCAAGCTGGATTGGATGAACGGTATCTACATCCGCGGGCTGGCTCCGGCCGACCTGGCGGATCGCCTGGCGCCGTTCATAGCCGACGATCTGGCCCTGGCGCCGGAGACCGTACGCGCCCATCGCGCGCTCGACATTCTGACGCCGGCGATCCAGGAACGCCTCAAGACCCTGGCCGACGCCACCGAGCTGGTCGACTTCGCCTTCAACGACACGATCGAGTACGACCCGCAGATGCTGATCGCCAAGGGCCTGGACGCGACCGGCTCGCTGCTGGCCCTCGAGGCCGCCGAGCGCCGCATGGCCGAGCTGCCCTTCAGCGCCGAGGAAATGGAGCAGCCGATGCGTGACCTGGCGAGCGAGCTGGGTCTGAAAGCAGGCCAGCTCTTTGGCATTCTGCGAGTGGCGACGACCGGCAAGGACGTCGCCCCCCCGCTGTTCATCAGCATGCTGGCGCTCGGCCGCGAGACGACCCTGGCGCGCGTGCGCAGAGGGGAGGAGTTGCTCAGAGGGTTGGTGGCGCAAGGATGACGGACATGCTCAGGGTGCAGGGGACCGCTTTCCGCTCCCTGGTCGGGGCGCAGATGGTGACCCGCCGTGCCTACGTCGAGTACCTCGAGGCGGCGGGCCGGCCGGTCCCGCGGCAGCTCACGCACTCCGGGTCGCCGGCCAACCCCGTCACCTGGGCTTCACAGGTCGAGGCGACAGAATTCTGTGACTGGCTGGGCAAGCGCGAGGGCGGGCGCTACCGGCTGCCGAGCGTGGCCGAGCTGATCGCGTTCCACTATGAAGCCGAACAGAAGCACCTGGAAGTAGGCGTGTGGCCGGCGGACGCCGAGCGTGAGGTGCCGGATTGCGTCGCGCACGACTCCTGTCTCTGCGAGTGGACCTGCGAGACCGAGGAAGTGCCGATCTACGGCACCGATCGGGTACGCGTGCTCGGGAGCATCTTCTACCCGCCCTGGCTGCGCGAGGGAAACAACGTCATTCGCGTCCAGGGGCACATGCTCGCCACGGAGGGGTATTCGTGGATCAGCTTTCGGGTCGCGGAGGACGCGTGAGGACGAAGTTAGCGCAGATCAGACAGGATCATGCTCGTGGGCACACGCCGGCCCCGGCGTTGCGCTACTGCCGCACCGCGACCCAGCAAACGCGGCTCAGGTAACTGCGGATGCTGCATAGCGCCGCTTTCTAGCCAAATGCCCGCGGCGCCACAAGAGCGGCCCAGACGCCGAGGACTAAGACGATTGCGCCCACGCCAACATCGTTCCACAGCCCGGCCGCAAGCACGGGGTTGCCCAAAACAAATGAGGCAATGATCAGCCATAGGCCGGCGACGGCGGCAAGGCAATCCATCGTCCTGGCCGTGCCAACATTCCTCGTCCGGGCCGCCCAGCCGCCGGCGATCATCAGGATGGCGCCGACCACGATGTGGTTCCAAACGAAGGGCCGTATCGCGCCAAAGCCGGGAACGAAGGGCGCGACGATATCGCCGAACTCCCACAGCCCGCACAGCGCGATGATCCAGCTCAGTGCCCTCGCAGTTTTCATCCCTACGTCCTTCGGATAGGCTTTTCGTGCGTCCATCCTGCGAGCCTGGCATTCGATCCGCTACAGACTGTTACAGATTATCTCACGGCGGCGCTGTAAGATGGCCAACACGCCCAGTTGGCAGCGACTATCCTTCTCGCACAGAATGGAGTTCTTGATGGCTTCATTGTCGGCCCAAACGAGGACATCGGTTGGGTACTGATTTTTGGCGCCGGTGGTTCACCATGGCCGGAGACGCGAGGACATGATCCTGGCCGTTGACGTAGGTTATCACGAGCGCCATGCCGTGACGGCAGGAGTGCTGTTTCGAGACTGGGAGGACGGCGAGCCTGCCGGTGAGTTGACGGTGCGTTGCTCGATCGTGGCTGAGTATGAACCGGGGGAGTTCTGGCGGCGGGAGTTACCGTGCGTCCTGGAGTTGCTGCGGGAACTCGAGAGAACGCCGGAATGCATCGTGGTCGACGGTCACGTGTACCTGGACGCCGAAGGACGGCCTGGTTTCGGGAAGCGCCTGTATGATGCGCTTCGTGGCCAGTCTGCCGTCATTGGCGTGGCCAAGCGCCGATACAAAGACACGCCGCTCAGCGCCGCGGTCTTCAGAGGCGGGAGCAGACGTCCCTTGTACGTGACCGCGGCCGGCATCGGCGAAGCAGAGGCAAGAGACTGTATCACGCGGATGCATGGCGAACACAGGTTGCCGACGATCTTGAAACGGGTGGACCGGCTGAGCCGAAGGAGATCCAGCCCTCAGGCTGAGGAGTACCCGGCGCAGAATCGGCCCACTCTCCCCGCCAAACCGCCCCACTAAACTTGCGCATCCCGCCGCCCCGTGCTAACATGCACAACGTCGTTCGGGGATAGTTTAATTGGCAGAACGTCTGACTCTGGATCAGATAGTCGGGGTTCGAGTCCCTGTCCCCGA
>CAWIPK010000004.1:0-325203 GCA_963837925.1 uncultured Chloroflexia bacterium
GGTGACGGGGAAGTCGCCGCGCTGGTGGCGGAACTTCTGGACGTAGAAGGGCTGCAGGTGGATCGGCGGGTGATGGGGCCGGGCGAGGACGCCCTCGCTTCGACCCGCAGCACCGCGCTGCTCAGGCGCCGTCCACAGCATCGGTCAGCGATGCGATCTCCCCTGCCACGCCGGGCATGGCCCGCCGCAAGTGATCGTCGGCGGTCCACAAACGGCATCCGAGACTCTCGGCCAACGCCACATAATAGCCGTCATAGAGATTCGGCTGGCTGTACTGGCTGGCCAGATCCCAAGCGCGGGCGTGCAGATCATCAGGCGGCACGAGGGCCATGCGTTCGGCCAGGCCCAAGAACGCGTCGAGCGCAGCCGCAGCGCGCTCGAGAGTCATCAGCCCCCGGTGAACTTGCTTGCGGATGGCGGAGGCCACCTCATAGGGCAGCAAATCCGGCGCTGCGATCTCGAGATCGGCATCGAGCCAGGTGGCCCAAAGCCCATCGGCCTTCTCGCTGTTCGGTTCCGGCACGACCAGCTTGACGACAAAGCTGGCATCAACGCAAATCGGCAAGCTCATCCATCCGTTCCTCGCGCGTCTCGCGGATCGATTCAGTCGAGTCAGGCAGGGGTTGCCCACCACGCTCGCCCAGGATCTCCCGGCGCAGGGCGCGTGCCCGTTCCAACGCAGCCAAGCCGCGCTCGCGGGGCGAGCCGCACTCGCGCTCCAAGGCTTCCAACCTACGCAGATCGGCGAGGCTGATCAGGGCCGCCATAGGCTTGCCCCGTCTTTCGACGATGATGCGACTGCCACCGAATGCCACGCGTGCCAAGAGCTCAGAGAAAGCCCTGCGCGCTTGGGCCACATTGACAGCGTTCGTGGTGACACCTCCATCGGCCATGTGTACATGATGACCATATTATACCACACGGTTCGGCGTTGGAAGTGTCTTGGCGCGATCAGGCGTCACAGGGCGGCTTTTGGGAAATAGGTGGACGGTTTGGAACGCGGAGGCGCGAAGGCGCCGCGAAAGACACGAAGGCCGGTTACGCGCCGGCTGCCGAGGCCGAAACGGCGTGCAGCAGGACCTCGCAGACCTGGTCGACCTGGGACTGGGTCATGACGCCCGAGAAGGGCAGGGCCAGCGAGACGTCGCCGAGGTATTCGGTGACGGGGAAGTCCCCGCGCCGGTAGCCGACCTTCCGGACGTAGAAGGGCTGCAGGTGGATCGGCTCATCCGGGTTGCGGCGGCTTGGCAAGAGCAGACCAAGTTGCCCGCCCAGGGGAAGCGTGTTTGCGCTCCTCGTGAAGGACGAAGACCCACAAAGCGACGCAAAGCAAAGCCAAGGTCAAGGGAGTTAAGCCACCCATGCTGCCGAGTAACCATGCGAGCGCGAGCGCCAGGCCGGCGACGGCCAAGCCGATATACAGCGTGCTGACATAGCGGTGGGTGTGGCCGGCGATGACCAGACGCTGGTACAAGTGTGAGCGGTGCGCGGCAAATACGTTCTCGCCACGTCGAAGCCGCCGCAGGAAGGTGAAACCGGCGTCGAAAACGAACGGCCAGACGAGCAGCAGGCCGCCCACAGCCAGACGAGAATCCTCTCGTGCCGCTATAACCGGCAGGACGGCAAAAGAGAAGCCGAGGAAAGCGCTGCCGACATCCCCCATGAATAAGCGTGCCGGCGGCCAGTTGTGGCCAAGAAATCCCAGGCTGCTCGCGGCTACAAATAGCCCCAGTGCTCCAACCAGTGGCTGCTCTGTGAGCCATGCGAGGATTACCCACCCCGCGCCTGCTACTACTGCTTGTCCACCCGCGATCCCGTCGATGCCATCCATGAAGTTGTAGGCGTTTGTCAAACCAACGATCCAAAAAAACGTGAGCGCAAAGCCTAACAAGCCGAAGTCGACAGGCCCCACAAGGGGGATCGGCACAACTCGCCAGTAGCCGAAAACTAGGACCACTAGGATTGCGCTCAGGCCGTGGATGGCGAAACGCACTCGGTTGGGCAACGAGCGGACGTCGTCCAGCCAACTAATCGCAGCGACCGACCAGGCCGCAATCAGAAAGGCAAAAAGAGTCACCAGAGGCCAGGCAGGTTGAAGAAGCCATGCAGCAATCAGTCCCACGGTCGAGATTACGACGATTGGTAATCCACCTCCGCGTGGCGTAGGGCGGAAATGCGAACTGCGCTCATTCGGAACATCGAGAATATTGCGACGTTCTACCCACTTACGCCAGTAACCGACGCCAAAGAATGAAAGAACCAACGCCGACAATCCAAGCCCTACGATCTCATGCATAGTTATTTACCACCAGCCATGCGTCGGCAATGCCGGGGACGATGCCATGGAGTTGTCAGTTACCCGGTCCAAGGTTCAGCTCCGAAGGACAACCTGATGCAACTTGAATGTCCAGAACCTGCTCATAACACGTCGATTTTCTGGTGCCCCAACAAGCGACATGTCTAGGTTCTTCACTTCGACCAAACTGTAGTTCAGCCTACCTGTTATGAACCTTTCCTTACCCAGTCCAAGGGCGGCCACGCCCGGTATCGCCCCGCGCCAATCCATGGTTCTGTCATTTGCTGTACCGGAGACCTTCCCAAGGAAAGAAGCAAAATACCCCACAGAATTCCAATGCCATAGGAGAGATGGTAAGACAGGAACAGAAATGGCAATAGAGGAAGCATCCACCAGCCATAGTGCCGGGACTGCTGAACACTGGCAGATATTGCCAGAACCATATAGGGAAGGATAATGCCAGTAAAGGAAACCCACCCACCGGTGATCAATAGACCAAGCACAAGTGCAGTAAATAGAGAGAGGACAAAAACCGCGGGGACAGCGTGTCGCCAGACAAAAGCATATGGAGCTACATACCAGCACCACGGATTCCACTTCCCTGTAGACGTAGCCTGATGCATCAAACCGCGCAAGGAATTTCTGCCATAATAGTGGACTCTGATCGCAGGGTTGGTCCAGATTCTTCCTCCAGCTTTCAGAAGACGCCGATTCAGCTCATAATCTTGGCTACGTACTAAGCGTTCGTCGTATGGACCAATCCGATCGAGAGCTTCGCGACGGTAACAGCCGAATGGAACTGTGTCGGCAGGGCCCTCAGGCGCGCCAACTCGGAAACCGGCATCACCTACACCAAAACGATGACTTGTGATTGCCTGCACTAAGCGAGTCTGCATGCTATCCTCGCGGGGCGAAGAGATGATCACGCCTCCGACGTTATCTGCCCCGGAGCGTTCAGCAGTTTCAATACAGCAACGCAGATAGTCGGTTGGGTAGGCCGAGTGAGCGTCCAGACGCACGATCCAGCGCCCGCGCGCCGCGCTAATGCCAATATTCATTGCCGTTGGAACGATTTTCCTCGGGTTGTCCAGCACGCGGAGATGCCGATGCTCTTTGCACCAAGTTCCGAGCTTCTCGCGGGTGCCGTCGCACGACAGGCCATCGACAACGATTACTTCAAAGTCTCCAACCGGGACCTGAAACTCGAATACGGACGTTAAGCACTGGTCGATAAAGTCGATCTCGTTCCGGCACGGTATGATGATCGAAACAGCGGGTTCTAGCATCGCCAGGGCACGCGAGGAAGTTGAGCTAGGTACAACTCGGCTATCTCCTGGTGGTCGACTAAACGGACCACGAGGCGCTGCTTACCGGTCCGGGTTTTGGGTAGACAATCGACTTCGTGGACATCAATGTCAAAGGAGCCTATGCGCGATAGAATATCGGCTACGATGACCTGGGCATGTTCGTGCCGGTAGTCCGCGCCCGGCTGCAACAGTAGCCATGCGTGATCAGTCGCATCCTGCACGATCTGGGCGCTACGGATCGTCAAAGCTTTCTTAATCGCCGTGGATAGGCGGCCAATGCGGCGTCCATCCACCATAAGTAGGTAGTCGTCCCCCCTCCCCTCGATGTGGCTGACTAGCGGTGATTGTCTGCCACACAGACATTCCGTTTCGGTGGACCAGGCCGCCAGATCACCGATACGATAACGGATCAAGGGCATTGCGTCGTTGAGCAGTCCCGTAATCACCATCTCGCCGACCTCACCCGGCCGGCACGCTCCTCCCGATTCGTTAATGATTTCGAGAACGCCCGATTCGGGTTGTACGTGGAAGCGACCGTGTTCGCATTCGGAGATGACCAGGCAGCCTTCCGTGCTACCGTAATAATCGAAGACGCGGCAGCCAAAACCTTCTTCGATGGCCTGCCGATGCGCAGGCAGTAGGTTGTCACCGCTGGTAAGGACAGCCTTAGCTTGAAAATCGTCGACCGGATGATTTCTTAGCCATTCGCCAAGCAGGGCGATGGCCGATCCATAGCCCGTTACCCATTCCGAACCCCGCCGGCGCATGGCGCCAATATACCCCGGTGCCGTTGAGGGCGAGATATGGTAGCTTGACAGATAGAGCTGGTGCCACAGGTAATTGTACCGCCAATACGGGCCTTTGCTTTTGCCAGGAACGATCGGCCGTCCTCCAACCATGGCTCGTGGCATGGCTTGGGAGACGCCGGCCCAGGCGCGCACGCGACGTTCGTGCAAGGCCCACCATTTTGGAAACATTTCGCGCGGCCAGAACATGACCAGCGGTGTGCCCGTACTGCCACTCGTGCGATGGCTGACGAGGGACTGTATCTGTCGCCGTTCGTCGACTAGGGCACGACTATCGCGCCGCACGACTTGCTTTTCTAGAAAGGGAAAGCGAGCTAAGTCTTCACATGTATGCAGCGACTTGTGTCCGACTCCTGCCGCCTTGAAGGCTGATCGGTAGTAAGGGACGCGTTCTGCCGCGACCCCAACGATGTAGCGTAGGCTGACGAGTTGGAAGTCCGCGATCTGGCCCGGCGACCACGACTCCTGACCATCCAGGGCTCGGCAAAACTCCTGGTAACCTCTCCCATAATAACGTTGCTGCAACACAACACTGTAGGAACTGAGTGCGAACTCCTGGAATGAGACCGGGAGATGCCAGTACAGCCGCATTAGGTCCATTAGCGCATCTCCGTGAGGGCATTAAAGCCGACGAGCCGCACGCCGACCTCGGTCAAGTCATGGGCAAGAGTTGCCGACGAGAAAACCGCATGCTCTTCGCAACGCGACCGCAGCAGCTTCGAACGCCCTTGCAGGCCATCCAGGTAGGCGGCTGGGTGGATTGCTAACTCGGCTACACCGGGCCAGTTCGTATTATGTACAGCCTCAATGATCCTCGCATGTCCCGGCCCGAATTCCATATCGGCAATCAGACCGATCGGCACCCTCGTACCTTGCCCGCGGACGCGGCGTGCCCAGGCCCCGAGCACCAAACCTTTGGCACAGAATGCCGGCGCCTTCAGGTAGTAACCGATATTGCCATGGCCGCCACGCACCAGTACGTGAGCATGGGAACGCATTGCTGGGATGCGGAATTCCCGACCGATTTCGACGAAGAATCGGTAGAGATGCCAGGCTACGTGGATGTTCTGATGAGTGTTCCAAAACTCGACCGCGGGCACGGCAGCCCGCAGACGCGCAAACTGGGCCTGCAATTCATCACGTAGTTCTTGAATAACTATTTCCCTCGGGAATCGCTGACGAAACGCGGCTGCTGAGAAGAAGTTGCCAGAGTTCGTCCACGAGAGACGGAACCCGGTTTGCAGCCAGGACCGGCTTACCCTGGGTCAGTGTCCAATGAACGCCTATCGATATATCGGGATGACGCTCCACGAATGAAGCAATATCGTGCCAATGCGGCATATTTGTCATGACGCACGTGGCCGTGATGCCTCCTGCCTCAGCGCAGTCTGCAATACCCAAATCGATCCCTGCAGTGAAGCCGAAGTCATCTGCTGTGACGATCAGTTGGTTTTGTAGCACCATTACAATAGTCCTTGATAGAGCTTGACCAGCTTAACTGCCTGGGATTCCCAGTTGTACTCCAGTTCGACCCGGTGTCGCCCTTCTTGACCCATCTCGGACCCAAGCTCGGGATTATCCAGCAGGTGCCCTATGGCGTCGGCATAGGCTTCGGGGTCGTCAGGCCGAACCATGGTAGCGCACCGACTATCAGCAACAAAAGGTCGGCTCGGTGGGAGATCGCTCAACACGACAGGCATATTTAGTGCCATAAATTCGAAGAGTTTTGTCGGGATGTTGTACTGAAACTTGGGAAGATTGGGCAATGGGATAATCCCAATTCGCGCCTGTCGAACCATGTCACCCACTGATTCGTGCGGCACCGGCCCCTTCAGGCAGATCCGATCACCTGCGTTGCGTAGTGAAACCTGTGCCCGGGCCCATTCCAAGTCAGTGAACCTCCCGAACAGAAGCCAGCGGACGGAACGTCCGCGTCGTGTCAGAGCGTCGTCAATGGCAAAACAGGTCTCCAGATGGTAGCTCGGCAAACTGCCATGGTAGACAAGGTCGAAGGTGGGACTGACCGCGACCGATTTAGGAAACAGATCGAGCCGAGGGAAATTATAGATGACCTCGGTACGTGCGCGCATACTTTGAAACCGCTCACGTACCCCGACATCTGCTGTTATAATTGCATCACAGCTTCGGGCAGCTCTGCGCTCCTCTAGTTTGATGATCAGAGCCAGCAGAGACCTGAAGGCAACTGGAAAATGGGCCTTTTGAAGGGCGTATCCCACGTTGTCCTCATGGCAGTCATAGATTACGCGCGCACGGGTCTCGCGTTTCAGGGTCAGAGCCACGCCGATCAGTTCTGGATCATGGATATGATAAATGTCGGCGGGCACCTGTCTTGCGAACCGAAGAGCGCGCTGCGTGCGCCTGCGTCGATCGAGCAAGCGCAGGCTGGGCTTCCCGGCAAATGGGGGGCCGAGCGACTGCACGCGCACACCCCCGCGTACGACATCTGCGTCTGCATGAACGAGGAGAGTGGTGTGAAAACCGACCCCGACGAGTGATTGGCACTCCCGGTAGAAGATACGCTGGTCAAAGGGTGGATGCACTGTTGATAAGTGGACCGCGCGGATAGGACTCCTAGTCAAAAGCCATTCGCCTTTCCCCTGATAGGATCGGGCAGCAGCGGGTAGACCAAAGGGTACATAACGCGGCGGTAGACCTGCTGCAGGGCCTTAAAGGCCAAGTTGTAGAGTGCCAGTTCGGCCCTGCCGTATACCGATCGAAGCACACGATCGCGTTCTTCCTCCTTGGTACGCGACTGCTTACCCGTGGCGCCGGTGCCGTCAAACACGGCTACTACTGCCGGAATGTGCGCGTAGCTAACATGATTGTCCAGAACAAGCTGTAGGAGCAATAGATAGTCGGCAAGCAGCTTCAGATCTGTCGAAAAACCATGTTGCACATACACCTCGCGCTTCAAATACCACGCCTGGTGGCAAATCATTTTCCGATACAAGTAGAAGCGCCCCAGCCGCGACGGGTAACAGATCAGGCGGCCGTCCCTCGAAAGAGCACGCAATGTGGTATCGGGGTGCGTCACGAACGAACGAATATCGCCATAGAGAAGATCAGGATGCCCCTTCGTGTCGATGCACCTAGCGACTATCCCGAGCGTGTGTTCATCGAGAAAAACGTCGCCTGCATTCATGAAGCATACGTACTCCCCGCGACAATTCGCGAGCGCCTGATTCATGGCGTCGTAGATCCCGTCATCGGGAGTACTGATGATACATGGTACTCCTAATGCGGCCAAACGTTCCGGCGTGCCATCGGTGGAGCGCCCGTCCTTAACGATATACTCGTAGTCAGCGAAATCTTGAGCCAAAACGCTGCGAGCCGTGGCTTCTGCCTGGTTGGCGCAATCAACCGCGATCGTCACAACGCTGAACAGGGGGGTGGGCATAGTTTTCCTGCCTCCGATATTAACCAACCGTTTACTTCGTTCCCGAAGCCAGGGCTGTCGCGGCTGCCGTTCGGAGACTGGGCCGGGTGGCAGTCGAAGCAACCAGTTCAAAGAGGAGCCAAGCGACCTGGCCGTTTCCGAGTCTGTGGTAGACCCTTGCAAGGTCATAGGCGATGTCCATGTCGCCCGGGCGGCATTCGCGCGCCTGGATGAGGGCGTCTACCGCCCGCTGAATGGCACCCCGAGACGTATCCACCTGGCCCATCTGATAAAAGTGGGCACATGACCGGACGCGTTGGTCTTGACCCAGCGTCTTCCACAAAGGCTCGACTTGCTCAGGTTGGTTGGTCCAGAGGTAGAGAGTGCCTAGCCACGCGACCGAGCGCTCATCGTTCGGGAATCGCACGACGGCACCGCGTGCCCAACGAATGGCGTCTTTCGGCCTTTGTAGTTCGCGATACAGGTCTTCGCTGATCGTCTGGTACAGGTAGCGTTCGTCATGCAAACTGCTCTGGCCGTAGGTCAGAGCTAGTTCGATTAGGGGAACGGCCATCGCGTATTCCCCGCGATCCTGGTAGCGAAGGTCCTCGCTCTCTGGGTATCGGCCGAGGAAACGTATTTGCGGCAAGAGGCTGTGGCCGCGATCTACTTCACCCCGCTGGACGTAAGCGGCAGCCGGCATGAAGTCTGTGACCGAATCTGAATGCTCGGCCATCAAAGGAACGAGCACCGCGTCGGGCCGGACCGCGAAAAGAAGTGCCACACCCATCAGCCGTTTGGATACACTGGTTAACTTCCGATCATCCAAAACGGCCACCGATTTCCCTTGTCTAGAAGGTAGCAGGAGAGTTGCATGCGAGGGCGGTCAGCTGGCATTCTCGCGGAGAGCCTTCACCACGGCAACGTTCTCGATATTCGGCGCCAGTGCTTTTGCGCTCTTGCCAATCTGCAGGACACTCACCAAGCACGCGAACAACAGCAACGGATGAACGCGCCAGAGGAATTTACAGCGCATGCTGCGGTTTGCTCAACAAGGCAGCACCTGAGCGTTCCGCGACGGACTCCAATCGTGCCCCCCGTACTGACTGCAAGATCATGACTCCAGCCCAGTAGATCGGGAAACCATGCAACAGATTGCCGACGAACTGCGCCGCGTAGAGCGCGTAGATGAAGGCAATAATCAACGCGAGCATCACGAGTTCCTCATCAAAACTGGCCGGTCCTCGCTGCCACCGGAGAACGAGGCGCCAGGCGGCGCGCAGAACAGGAATCAGGAACATAAGTATGAACACGAAACCTACAACGCCGGTGGTGAGGAGCGCCTCGAGAAACAGGTTGTGGGCAAGATTGTACACTACGAAACCCTGCCCCCAGAGCGGTGAGCCGACGAATGCCTGCCAGGATTCCTGCCACAGAAGGGTACGCTCGCCCAGCGTCGCCATTCGATCCGCGGAAAAGCGTTCTAGCAGTGGGCCAAAGCGCACCAAGTAGCTTGCTATCGCGACGCAAAGCCCAAGAATCACGAGCGTGAGCAACCTGGATTGGCGGTGCCTCCAGAAGCCCCAGACAACAAAGAGCAAAATGGAGAGTATCAAGCCGGTCGTTGCCTCACGGGAGGTAGAGAGAACCGTAAGGTAAGCCAGAAAAGCGCACGGAAGCAGCAAAGCGATGCGGACGACAACGTTGCGGGATCGATACAGACGGGCTATCAAAAAGACAAAGCCGATGACGAAGGCCGCAGCATATTGGTGGTAATTTACGCGGCCAAGTCGATACAGTTGCGGTGAGAGTGGGTCGTATAGGAACACATTACCCAAAGACGCGTTTAGCACGAAGAAAATCGCAGCACCGCCAATCACGGTTACTGCCGCGAACGCTGTGACGAAGCGCCAATATGAGGCCGGATCGCTGGGGAAAAGCAGCACAGGTACGATCGGCAAGCATATGTACAGAATCAAGTTGCGAATGAGACCACGGACAACCACAGGATCGCCCGGGAGCAGTTGTGACACCGCTAGAATCCACGCGCCCCAAAGGACAACCCACAACAAGACCGGGTTTTCCAAGACCGCGTCTTTATTTCGGGCGCGCAGCAGTGCCACAGCCCCGATGGTCGCGACCCAAAACCAGGTAAGCGAAACCTTGCCGACCATGATGTTCGTTAGCCATAGACCCTGGGAGCAATAGATGCCGGTTATGAGCTCCAAATCGCGTCTGAGAATGACCCCGGCACACAACATGACCACGAGCAGGGCTGCCCAGCTGGGCAGCGCGAGAGTTTCGGTATCGAGTATCACTCGGCGACCTCATTCGGGGTCGTTAAGATCTCCAGTGCGGATAGGAAGCGATCGACGTCGCTGAAGGTACCGGAATACTTGCGTATCCACTCGACAGACTGATCCCACCAACAAACTCTTAGGAGGTGGCCGATCACATCATCGGGAAACCGCATCCGGATCAAGCGGGCAGGAACGCCGCCGACAATCGCATACGGAGGCACGTCCTTAGTGACCACGGCACCGGCGGCGATGATGGCACCGTGTCCGACATTCACGCCGCCGGATATGATCACCCGAGCGCCGATCCAGACATCGGAGCCGAACTGCGTTGGTAGATGCTCCACGAATACCTGGCGCTCGGCAAACCTGATGCGACAGGCGGAATGTGCCGCGGCATAGAATGCCGGCGAAGTTGAGACGACGTTCGTCGGATGAAGTCCCAGGCCGACCATCGACTGCGGACCGAACGAGCAAAAGGAACCAATCGTGCAGTCTCGGTAATAGCCCTCGAAGGCCAGATAAGTGTACCTACCGAGCCTGCAGTTGATGAGCCTCGTACCCGATTCAACAGTCACGCCCTCCGCGAACGATGAATCGCCGTTGACCCGGCAGCGCGGCCCGAAAGCCGTCGAGGGGTAACGGGCAGCCAAAGAATATCGGTCCAACACCCAATGATAGGAGGCGCGGACTTCTCTTGAAATGCCGCCTGCAAAACTCCTAAGAAAACCACCTCTGATTGCACCTGTCATAGCGTGCTCAAGCTTCCGCGTTCAGCACGAATAGACCGAGGCCATAGTAGTGATCAGATGATTCACTGGCAAGAGCAACTTGTTCTGAAACCCGATGCCAGCGATCGGTCATATCCTTAGTCCAGAATTCTTTCTTCCGGCATTCCCAACCCTGCAAGAGCTTCGGCAGCCGTTCGCGCCCGTAGACCCTGTGAAGGGGCATAAATACCTGGTCACGCCCAACAGGAACCGTCATCAACATCAGCCCCGTTGGCTTAATGACGCCTCGAAGCACATCCATCGCCTGCACATCACCCTCGGGCCGATATTCAGGAGTCCCGTATCGTCCAAAGAGCCCCACGTGTTCGATCGTTGAGCAGTTAATAATGAGATCGAAAGGTCCACCGACGGCAGTGGGAGGCAGGCTCAGAATATTGCCACGGACGAACTTCATGCTCGGAAGCTCGTAGGGCAGCTGTACGTCTGTGAGGTCTACTGATGTGACATCAAATCCACGTCGAACTGCCAACAAGCCGAGCCAGTTGACCCCCGGTCCGAAGTCAAGGGCCGTTCCGGGACCTTCCGGCATGTTTTCAGCAATCCACGTATTCTCGACATCCCGATCACCGGCTAGAGTTGGAATCGACTGCTGTTTGAGCGACTTGTAGAGCCTCCTGAGCATTGGTTCCAAGCGCTGCAAGGCCGTCCGTAACATGAATGCTCTCCTTGTGGTCCGAATTTGGCTTCTCTAGATCCTACCAACTGAGCAAATCATCATCTCGTTCAGCTTGGGAAGATACGATCCTTCCCGACGGCAATCAACCAGATCTGCCTTAAGGCATCGCGACCCGAGAGGCGTCGCTTTAGGAAATCACGACCAACGCGGTGCGGCTGGAGGACGTAGTTTGTCCAGGCCTTGAGGCAAGTAATACCCACTGCATACCAGCTACTAGCCAACAGCGATTTCACGTCGTGCATATCGCGAAGCCGCATAGGTAGCTCACCGACCTCGATTGCCATCCTTAGGCGTTGGATCTGCGCTGGATGCTCTCCGCAAAACTGTACAAGCCAACTGGGACTGGTATTAACCGTATGGACGTAGTAAGGATTGTGCAAACTCAGGAACGAGTTCCGAAACCACTGCCCAACGTTCATGATCCGGCGTGCACGATGGGTATTGGTGATCAGCCGGTCATAGTACGTCATCTTTGCCCGCACTTGAGTTGGGAAAAGTTGCGAGTAATGGTATAGGCGCACATCCAATCGCTCCATGTCGCGTGCCGTGACCCAATGCAGGCGCCGAAGATCCGTGCCTTTCTCATTCAACACTGTGGGTGGCCGATGCGTCGCCATCACGTAACCTGGACCCCATTTGAAGAGCCGGTGGAACTGACTGTACCCCATTGCCAAAGCAATGCCTTCGCAACAAATGTCGAACGAACCCCAGAACGGTATCTCGGGGAAAGTGATGGCGGTGATCGTAGGGTCGGAGGCGAGCAGGTCCAGGACCAGCTTCATGCCGCGCCCATGGTAGAATTCGTCGATGTCGACCTGCCAGAGCCAGTCGCCGGTTGCCCGCCTGGCATATGCCTGACTCTGCTCATCTTTCTCGCCCGGCCAAAATCCGTTCGGGTGACCCTCATCCTCGGCCGTCACGAGCGTGAGCTTGCCTTCCGGATCTTCATGCGCCTTGAAATCCTCCAGGACCTCCAGAGTACCGTCGATCGAATGACCATCTGGCGTAGCCACGTGCGCCGCATATGGGCTCGCCCCTTCAGCCACAATGATCTCATGGGCAAACGGGTAGAGCGAACGCAAATTGTAGCGTGTGAAGGGCTCACCGTTTAGGACAATGATTCCGAAAGAGACTTTAGGGCAACTTCCCGAGGCTATGGCATTCACAGCCTGGTCCCTTTCATCGTCCGGAACCAGGTCTCAAAACTGAGCACCCGGAAGAGAAATTCAGTGGATCGCTCAATACTGAGAGACTTGCGAACTCGGCTGTAACGCAGCCAGGGCAGCGCTGTTTGACGATCGACGAGAGTACGCAGGCGCCCGGCTTGTAGGAACTCACCCACCAAGGCGCCCTGACGGAGCAGATCGCGCCGATCAGACAAGAGGCGTTCCAGGTAGCGGATAGGAGGGCGGAAGCCTCGTTTGGGGGCTGCCAGCACCCACACGGGCAAAAGGGGCTCCATGATCCGTTTCAGCAAGGGCTTGCTCTGCACGGGATCGAAACGTCGATGGAGTGGCAATGCCAAGACTGCTTCAATTAGAACGTGGTCTAGCAGAGGCACCCGGGCCTCTACGGAACAACCCATGCCGAGCTTGTCGGTCAGCAAGCAGCCATTGTGGACCAGGTAGGTGCCAAAAACAACGGCTGCCATGGCGTCCGGGCCCCATGGCACCCGGTCGCGCAAGGGATAGAGGCACTCATGCGCCTCGCCGGTGATTTCCTTGAGGACCGGCTGCACCAAGCCTTCAAGTAGGGCGCGATCTCGCCGCACCCATGCCGTCTGGTTGATGCCTGCCCATCTAGCCTGCTGGTCGACAGGTAGGACCTGGGTCGCACCGGCTATCGTATTCCAGAACGGGTATCCGTAGAAGACTTCATCACCACCGTTCCCCGTTAGCAAAACCTTATAACCCAGCTCTCTACTATGCTTATACAAGGCCCACTGGGCCATAGCAGCTCTGTCACCAACGGGCTCGTCACAGCAACGGCATAACTCATCAAAGCAGCCTTCATATTCCCTTTCATCGAGAACGACGTCAATGTAGCGCATGCCCAGGCTATTCGCAATTCTGTGCGCATCCGGTCGCTCATCAACGAGCTGATTGCCTGGATACCCGGCGCACAGCGCCACGTAATCGCCGTCCGAGTGCGCCGCGAGAGAGGCTATGGCGGACGAATCGATGCCGGCGCTCAACAGGACACCCACGGGCACGTCGCTGCGGAGATGCAAGCGCACCGCCTCCTTAAGCAGCGCCTGAATCTCCTCATCACCGCGGTCACAAACACCCTCGCCCCCGCCAAAAACTGGCTGCCAGTAGCGCTTGTAGCAGATCCCACTTTCGTCGGCTACCAGGTACTCGCCAGGCAGCAAGCGTTCTATGCCTTCCACGACCGTGTGCCGTTGATCAATGGCATAGCCGTAAAGTAGGAACTGATGCACAGCCTGCGGACGAAGAGTGAGGGGGATCCGACTGGCAGAGATAATTGCTTTGAGTTCGGAGCTCAGCCAGAGGAGGCCGTCGTACTCGGCCACATAGAGCGGTTTGATGCCCACCCGGTCGCGAGCCGCAAAGACTCGGCCGCGTGCGGCATCCCAAAGAACGAAGGCGAACATACCGCGCAAATGCTCCAGGCAGCGCTCGCCGTTCTCTTCGTACAAATGCAGGATCGTCTCACCATCGCTTCCCGTTGCAAAGCGATGCTCCTGCCTCTGAAGATCCTGCCTGAGTTCTACATAGTTGTAAATCTCGCCGTTGAAGACGAGTGCCAGCGATCCGTCCTCATTATAGAGAGGTTGGTGCCCCCCCGCAACGTCAATGATGCTCAGGCGGCGCATGCCAAGGGCGATTTTGCCGTTAGCGTGAATCCCAGCCTCATCCGGTCCCCGATATATCATCTGTTTGTTCATCCGAGCCACGATCGCGGTCTTGTCTAGGCCAGGACGATCAGGACCGTAAATCGCATTGATACCACACATTGGTCACTTGCCCGCATTAACGCAAAGGGAGTGAGCAGCCCGCATAGCCAAATCTCTTACGCCATTGAGTTCGGCGATGGGCCCGTTTCGATACTCGGTTCTTTGGATTTGCGAGACACCGGCAGGGCGCCGGCTTAGGGCAAGGGTTCGGTAGTCCCAACCTGATCGGTGCTGGCCATGATACAGGAAATTGAAGGCCAGACCTTGACCTGAGCTTCCCCAATGCCGGCTGGGCTCGACCAAGCCAAACCACTTCAGGTTATTCCTACTGTAGGCATGAACAAAGCGCTTCGCATCTGGCACGACGACGCGCATGGTTCCACCTGGCCGGAGGGGCCTATGGCACTCGCTCAGAAAAAAGGGTACCTCCAAAGCGACATCCAGATGTTCCAGCAGATGCTCGGAGAAAGTATAAATGGCCGAGCAGTCAGAAAAGGGAAGCCCTCGTCGTAGGTCTAGCCTGATGTCGGACCTTCGAATAATGTCAGCGTTCAGCCACCCTTGCAGACAATTGGGTCCGCATCCCAGGTGCAACTTCAGATCTCGGCGCGATCTCAGTTGCGGTATACGTTTCGGCTGAGATGGGGATAGCGAGGCAAAAAAGTGCTGAGCCGTAACTCGCAACCCAAACTGCAAGTCCCGCCTCAAACGCGGCCCCAGAAGACCGTCCAATGTTCTCTTCAGCAGCAATCGCATAAAGACACCTCAACTGGACTTTAGTCTCATCAAAGTAGGCCGCTGGAAGGCCAGGGTCGACAAGATTGAGAACAGGTCATGATGGCGCACGTTTCCACCCGGCATGACACGATTAGCGGCGACAACCAACGAGACGGTGACACTCACACAAATCGCCGCGGCCAGAAGCAGAGTGAGCCATGTCACCGGATACGCTAAGTGACCTCGAATCCACAGTCCGAGCAGCGCGGACAGGAGGCCAACAATCACGGGTTCGTAGAGAGCCGTCAGGTATACGCGCGAAGTCAATATCCCCCTAAACATGCGACTCCATGTGTACGCCACCAGGACCGCTTGCACAAACATGGCCGCGATGTTGCCCCAGCCGGCGCCGGCCAGACCCAGGCGAGGCACCAAAAGTAAGCTGCTCGTCAACACCGTGACCCCAGTCGCAAAGACGATCAGCGCGTTCCACTTGGTCTTCCCTACACCCTGCAAGTAGAAGAAAGTAGCATTGCTCGCGCTGCCAAGCATTCCGGCCACGCCCAGTACCCGCAGAACGGGTCCGCTGCTCGCCGCTACTTCTCGACCTACCCACAAAGATAAGAAGTCTTTGGCGAGGACAATGACAGGCACCATGATTATCGTCGACAGGAGACTCAGAAGCCAGGTCGAACGCATCAGCATGCTCGCTTCGTTGCGTCGATCGTTCTCAGCGCTCACGCGGCTGAACGCGGGGAAGAGCACCTCGCCGAACTTGTTCCCCAGGCTGTAGGCTTGCTTTTGCGCTGTCATTGCCACATCGTAAAGACCAACGGAGGCAGTCGACATCAAAATGCCCAGAACGTACTTATCGGTCTGTGCCCCGAGCATGCCGCCCAGTTGACTGGCAGTTTGCCATATGCCAAAACCGAAGCAACGACGGAACGCCAACTGGTTCCATTGCGGGAATAGACGCACACCGGGCAACAGGCTGCGCGCGATGATGATCCATGCGGCCATGGCACAGACCTGAAGTAAGGTCCGAGCTGCGACGTAATACACGAGGTTGCCGGTTGCATAAAGGATGCCAATCGAGCAAATGGCCGAGAGTAAGGAATAGCCGGCATTGGTGATTGTAACCAACTCGTAGCGCTGAAAGGCCATGGGCACACTGCTGAGAGTAGCGACGGCTTGGGTTACGAGCCAACCGACCGCCAGCCAGTACAGACAGTCCCGACCCAGAACGCGGTCAACCGGCGCGATTTGGAAAACCGAGGAGGTGAGCCATGATGCCAGGACTACTATTGTCATCATGCCGACCACGCCAATGATCAGGTTGAAGAGCAGCGTGGTACGCAGGTACGCGCCTGCCTGCTGATTGTCGCCCTTGCCCAGCGCTTCTGCAACGTACTTCACCGTGGCCTGACCGAAATTCAACGTCGTCAGGCCGAGCGGATATAGGATCGCAGTCAGTACGGCCATCAACCCGTAGCGGCTCGTTCCCAGCAATTTCAGAATGATGGGTGTGGCGACGAAGCCTAACACCAGGGTAACAACGAGCGCCATAACATTCCAGATGGAGTTTTTGATAAGTAGTTTACGCAAGCTTTACATCCTGGAACCAGCACGGTCACGCCCGCTGCGTCCTTCGCTCCAGGGGTCATACTACAGATGTCGACGAGTGGCAGCGGTGCTTAGGAATGGACGAGCAGATTCTCACACCACATGACTGTCTCCTACAGGCCATCGGCGGATGAAGTCTGTGATTCAAAGCCGGAGCTTGCTATGGCCCGGTCGGTGTTCAGTTTCCGCCGACGTCGTAGCCCTGCCCCAGCAGAAGATCAGCGAAATGAAACCGTACTGACCGGTAATGCCTGAGATTAGCGCTCTGAGCGTGTCTGGTATTGTCTTTTGTCCAGAACGTGGCGGCTGTCCACGGTAACGGCTGCCGCCGACTGAATTGCAGTCCAATCGTAGACCGAATGATCGGTGATAATCAGCACGCAGTCGGCAAGCCGGACGGCAGGAATCAACTCATCTTCGCAGTCCAACCCGTATCCATTGTGGAGCACCGAGCGCACATAGGGGTCATGGAAGCCCACGTGGGCACCTTTGGCCCGCAGCAACTCGATGATGTCCAGGGCAGGCGACTCGCGCACGTCGTCGATATCCTTCTTGTAGGCCACGCCCAGCACCAGCACCCGGCTGCCCTTGAGCGGCTTGCCGGCCTCGTTCAGCGCATCCTGCACCTTGTCGACCCAGTACCTGGGCATGTCGCTGTTGATTTCACCCGCCAGTTGCACGAAGCGCGCGTTGTAGTTGAGCGTCTTCAGCTTCCAGGAGAGGTAGTAGGGATCGAGCGGGATGCAGTGGCCGCCGACGCCGGGGCCCGGGAGTGAACTTCATGAAGCCGTAGGGCTTGGTGGCCGCGGCCTCGATGACCTCCCAGACGTCGATCCCCAGCTTGTCGCACATGATGGCGGTTTCGTTGGCCAGGGCGATGTTGACGGCCCGGAAGGTGTTCTCAAGCAGCTTGACCATCTCGGCCGCCTGGGTAGACGAGACGGGGACCACGTGCTCGACGGCCGGCAGAATAGAGGGCGACGGCCACGTCACGGCAGTCCGGCGTCATGCCGCCAACGACCTTGGGTGTGTTCTCGACCGTATAATCCTTGCGACCGGGGTCGATGCGCTCGGGCGAGAATGCCAGGAAGAAATCCTGGCCGGCCCGCAGGCCCTTGCCCTCAAGCATGGGCCGCAGCAGCTCGTCGGTCGTGCCGGGTAGGTCGTGGACTCGAGCGAGACCAGCATGCCAGGATGCACGTGTGCGGCCACCGCTTCCCCGGCCGCGATGAGATAGCGCACGTCCGGGTCGCGGGTCTTGTTCAGCGGGGTGGGCACGGCAATGATGGCGGCGTCGCAGTCGTCGAGGGCCGCGAAGTTCGTCGTCGCCCGAAACTTGCCGGAGGCCACCAGGGGCGCGAGGCGCGCCGAGGGGATGTCCTGCACGTAGGAGTCGGCGCAGTTGAGCCGCTCGACCTTGGTCTGGTCGACGTCGATGCCCCGCACGGAGAACCCGTGCTCGGCGAAGGCCACGGCCAGGGGCAAGCCGACGTAGCCCAGGCCGACCAGGGCGATGACTGCCGAGCGATCCTGGATCCTGGCGAGCAGTTGTTCTTTCACGAATCCTTCTTCCTGCGCGATTTGCAGTTTATTGAGGCAACTGCGAGGAGTTGCACGCATCCCGAAAGGTGCGCCTTTTCGAATTCACCCTCACGGTAACTTCCGCTTCCGGATGCTTGACGTACCCATGATTTTGACTATAATTATGGGTATGGTGCCAGCGCAGCCATTTGCCTTATTGTACGATACCGGAACGATTCGGCATTTCGCCGCGATCGAGCGTAAGTATCGGTCGCTAATTCTGGATGGCATCGAGAGCGAATTACGGTTCGAGCCAGACGTGCAAAGCCGAAATCGGAAACCTCTGGGACGTCCCGGCCCTACTGGCGCAACGTGGGAACTGCGACTTGGACCTCACAACTCGTTCAGGGTGTTCTAGCGGATGGATCGGCCTGGCCACGCCGTGCTCATTCTTGCCATCGGGATCAAGACGGGTAACAGGCTGTATGTTGCTGGAGAGGAGATCGAGTGATGAGAATCGCCCCTGTCGCAGACCTGAAGAAGCGCCTCAGCCATTACCTGGATCAATGCGGGTCCGGACCGATCGTCGTCACCAAGAACGGGCGTGCCGTAGCGGTCCTGATTTGTGTGACGGACGATGACGAGGTCGAAGATATCGTGCTCGCTCACAGCCAAAAGCTGCGCAAGATGCTGGACGAAGCCGAACGACGAATCCGAGAGGCCGGCGGCGTGAGCCACGACGATATGCGGACGCTTGTCGCCCAGATGCCTTAGGGCGCCGGCCCGCCAGTCCGCCACCCGGCCCAAGATGTTTGCCACGAAGCCGTCCCAGGGATCGGCGCCGCGAGCAGGAAGTGGCTCCTGCAGTCCACATATAGAGAGCAAATTCGGAAGCACCCGGTCGCGCCGCCCGAGCGGCGAGCCGTCGTCTGCCGGCGTTCCGAACAGTGCCCGGCTCTAGTCCAGGCCGAGCGCCTCGGGCAACCGCTGCCCTGCTTTCGGCGCCGGCAGGCGCCGGGCCGGATCGCTCGCCGGGTAGCCCTCGGCCGCCAGCAAGCCGCAAGAAACGCTTCAGGAGCAATACCCGATCGTCGACCGTTTTCTCGGCCAGGGCCCGAGCCTGCAGGCCGGCCACCTACCGGCGCAACCGGGCCGCCGTCACCTGGCTGGGCGAATTCACCTCTGGCGCCAGTCCGGCGAAAGAGCCCCCCAGCACTCGCCGATATTGCCGGTCCCGCTTCTCGCGAGGTTCTTGATGCTCAGAAAGGCCAGAAGGGCGGCGCTCTCGGGGTGTTCGAGGAACGCGCTCGCCATGGCCGATGACGGGTCCTTTAGGCCTGATCGGCGGCCGGCGCGACCCGCCTGATCCCGGGCAGGCGGTCGAAGTGGCGATCGAAGCTGTAGATGTGCGGTATGCCCTGTCCTTGCATGTGCACGAAGACCAGGGCATCGGCGAAGTCTACGTTCTGGCTGGCGAACAGGTTCAGCAGGATTGTCCGCAGGCAATTTCCTACCAGGTACGCACGCCAGCCGGCCCCCGCTGGGCGCCGGTCCTCGGCCTGTTTGTGCAGGAGCTGCCGGCCGGTTATAATCCCCCGGCGGGTTTTCAGCCCGATCCTGTCTGGCGGATAGTTCCCCGAGGAGAGAGAATATGCTTTATCGAAACTGGCCGGGCCCGGGCCCAGTCGGGGCGCTGGGCCTGCGCGGCGGCGCTCTTGCTCCTGGCCCTCGACGCCAGCGCGTGCACGCCTGGGACAGGCAGTTCGGCCGCCAGGGCTGCGGTCAACACGGCCATCGCGGCGGCGACGGCTACCGCCGACAGCCGGCCGCTGCCGACTGCCACCGCGACGAAGGTTCCCGCGCCAACGGCCACTCCCAAGCCCACCGCCACGCCCTACCCGATCACGACGGCCGGCATCAGCGAGACGATCCAGGTGGGCGACCTGCAGATGGTGGTCGGCGACCTGCAGTTCCCGCCGGGGACGGGGAGCAGCGGGCCCGCCCAGGGCAACGTGTTCATCGCCTTCACGATGCAGATCACCAACACCGGCAGCCTGGCGGTCACGATCACGCCCTCTCAGCAGATGATCCTCAAGGACTCGACGGCGCAGATCTACAAGTACAGCGTCAAGGCGACGCAGGCGATAACCGGGACGCTGCCCGACCTGACCCTGGCGCCCGGCGAAACGATCAAGGCCCAGATCGGTTACGAGATCCCGCAGGCTGCCAGCGGGCTGCAGTTCACCTTCGCGGCCGACAGGTTCGGGGCCGGCAAGGTGTTTGTGAACCTGCCCTAAGCGGGCGGCATCCCGGCGCCATCGAGCAGCGCGCCGCCGTCCCGCGCGACCATCGCCTGCCGGCGCACGACGCCGTCGGTACCCGCGCGCAGCCCGAACCGGCTGCGCGCAGCCGGAACCGTGGAGCGTTTGTTGCGCTGCTGGTTGTCCTTTGTTTCTGGGGTATGCTCCGCCGGCCCGTGGCATTTCCTGGTCGCGGAACACAAGTGGATTTATGATCGTCTCTCGGAGCGCCGGCTTCGACAAGAGACTTGTTCTCCACGCCGTCTACCGGCCGCGCACAGCGGTGCCGGCCACGCGCCATCAGGCTAAGACGCATGTCGTCGGCTGCTTCGGCGAGGGTCCTCAAATGAAAGGAGAACGAAAGTCTTCGCTGACAGACGATGCATGCTGGCGCGCGCCGGCCCCAGGGTGGCTCCCTGAAGGACGCTGACAGTGCCGGGCGAAAGGTCGCCCGGTCAGGGCATGATGAGCAACACCGTCATCATCATGATCGTGGTCCCACGGACGCATTGGGCTCGCGTTGGGGGTCCTTGTGTTTTTGCGGCGTGAATTGTGGGCGAAAAGTCCTTCGAATGCTGAACATCGGGTGAGTGTTCGAGGGGGTCTGCGGGGTTGCGGGATTCTTCCTCAGGTGGACGCTGCCACCTCCTCCCCTAGCCGTTGCAGTCCGTTCCAACTACTTGGGAATGTCCCCGATCGGTCGCTCGATGTCAGTGGCGGATGAGTGTCCCGCGCAGGTCGTCTGCTTTAGCGAATTCACTGCTTGACACTCGGGCACGAGTATATGCCACATTTCCTGGGCTGTCAAACTGTCGGACCCGGGCAACCAGGCGTGTGACGCGGGCGGCTGCTGCAGATCGGTGGATTGGCAGGCTGTGCAAGCCAACTACAAGCGGCCGGACGGTAACCGGGAACGCTCGGCAGGAAATAAAGAGGCCCGAGACCGTGCGGTAGCAGGCAGCCTCGGGGCCTTCCAGATTGTATGAGTCGCCAGGGACTCGAACCCTGAACCCTCTGATTAAGAGTCAGATGCTCTGCCAATTGAGCTAGCGACCCGGGCGCCGGACGAGCGCGCTGCCCGCCCAGACGCGATCATTATATGCCCGCCGGGCACTTGCGTCAAATCGAGAGCGGCCCGGTCGCACGCGATCCGCGCCCGGAAGTTCTATGCCACTTGCACAATCCTCGCTCTGGTGCTAAGCTTTTTTTGTTCATCGCCTCACACAGGCCGGCCGCAGGCCGTCTCGCCTGGATGCTGCAGGCAACCCGGCGTGGGCCGGCGGCAATGTCATGGATTTCATCAACGAGGGGGAGAACCGCACGATGCGCGCCTACCAGTTGAACAGTACCCTGCCACCTTCCTCGAAGCGCACCCTCGGCGAAGATGTCGCCGACCGCCTGCGCCAGGGGATCCTGAGCGGCCGCCTGGCTCCCGGCGCGCTGCTGCGCGAGAACACGGTCGCCGGCGATATGGGCGTCAGCCGCGGACCGGTGCGCGAGGCGCTGAGCCAGCTCGCACAGGAGGGGCTCGTCATCCTGCCGCGCAATCACACCGCGTTCGTGGCCCGCTTGTCGCCGGCCGATCTCGAGGAAGTCTCCAGCCTGCGCGAGGCGCTGGCACCCCTGGCAGTGCGTCTCGCGGCTCGCAACGCAACCGAAGCCGATCTCTCCGCAGATGGAAGCGATGCTCGACGCCATGGAAGCGAACGGCGCCCAGACAAGCGCACCGGCCGCGGCCGAGGCCACCATTCGCTTCCACGATGCCGTCTACGGCGCCGGCAAACACCGGCTGCTGATGGAGTGCTGGGAGCGCATGCGCCCGCTCCTTCACATGCTGATGCTCAGCTACGCCGTGGCCCAACCGGAATTCCTGGCCACTTCCATCTCCCAGCAGCGCGCGCTGTTGGACGCCCTGCGCGCGCACGACGAGGACCGGGCAGCGGCCTTGACGGGGCAGCACGCCCGCGTCGCCCTCGAGACGGTCAGGCGCTACTATGGGGAAGACGAATGAGACTGGTTACCTATCGGTTCGCGGGACAAGATCGCCTGGGCGCCTTGCAGAGCGGCTCGGACGGGGAGACGGTGATCGACCTGCAGCGCTGCGAGCCGCGTCTGCCGGCCAGCATGATCGAGTTCCTGCGCGCCGGCGCGGCCGCCCATGCCCTGGCCGAGGAGGCGCTGCGCTCGCCTGCCGCGACCGGATCCGCGCCCGCCCGCCTGCCGCTCGAGCAGGTGAGGCTGCGCGCGCCGATCCCTGCGCCCGGCAAGATCCTCTGCATCGGCCGCAACTATGCCGACCACGCCGCCGAGGGCGATGCGCCGCGGCCCACCTTGCCGATCGTCTTCGCCAAGTACAGCAATGTCGTGATCGGCCCAGGGGAAGCCATCGTGCTGCCCCGCGTCAGCCGGCAAGTGGACTATGAGGGCGAACTGGGGGTCGTGATCGGAGTCCGGGCACACCGCGTGGCCGAGTCCGAGGCCCTGCGCTGCGTCGGCGGCTACACCGTCTTCAACGACGTCAGCGCGCGCGATCTGCAGTTTGCCACCAGCCAATGGACACTGGGAAAGTCGCCCGACACCTTCGGCCCGATGGGGCCGGCCCTGGTCACCGCCGACGAGATCGCCGATCCGCAGGGCCTCTCGGTGCGCACGAGCATCGGCGGCGAGCTGTTGCAGAACGGCACGACGCGCGACCTGATCTTCCCGGTGGCCTACCTCATATCCTACCTCAGCCAGATCCTGACCCTGGAGCCCGGCGACGTGATCGCCACGGGGACACCCAGCGGCGTGGGCCACTATCGCAAACCGCCGCGCTACCTCCGCCCGGGCGAGGTGGTGCGCGTCGAGATCGAGCGTGTGGGCGTGCTGGAAAACCCGGTCACTGCCGAGCCGTAGAGAGCGCTGCGGCGGCCCCTGTCTGACCGTCGCCCTTGATCTTTCGCATCCGCCGGTGTAACATTCAGGTCGTCGACGGAGGGTCGCGATGATCAGGATTGGCACTTCCGGGTTCTCATATGACGACTGGGTAGGCGAGGTATATCCGCCCGACCTGCCGCGGCGTGACTGGTTGAGCTTCTACGCGCGCTCGTTCTCGACGGTCGAGATCAACGTCACGTACTACCGCATCCCCGCGCTGCGCACGATCGAAAGCTGGGTGCTCAAGACGCCGCCCGGCTTTTTGTTTGCCGTCAAGGCCTTCCAGGAGCTGACGCATGGACGCGAGACACCCGACTTCAAGCCTTTCGTAGAGTCCCTGCATCCCCTGGTCGAGGCGGGCAAGTTCGGCTGCGTGCTGGCCCAGTTCCCGTACTCGTTCCACCCCACGCCACAAAACCGAGACTACCTGAAAGTCGTGCGCGCCGGCCTGGCCGAGCTGCCGGCGGTGATCGAGTTCCGTGACGTGCGCTGGGTGGCGGACGAGACCTTCGACCTGCTGCGCGAGCTGAACTTCGGCTTCTGCTCGGTAGACGAGCCACGCCTGCCCGGCTTGATGCCGCCGCTGGCCGTCGCGACGGGCCAGGTCGCCTACGTTCGCTTCCACGGGCGCAACGCGGCCAAATGGTATGGGCACGACGAAGCCTGGGAGCGCTACAATTATAGGTACTCGCCCGAGGAGCTGCAGGAGTGGGTCCCCAAGCTGCAGCGGTTGGACGAAGAGGCCCCGCTCACGCTGGTTTACATGAACAACCACTACCGGGGCCAGTCGATCTCGGGCGCACAGGACTTGCAGCGCATGTTGCTGCCGGACGCCGGCTCATAGTGACAGGATGAATTGAAGAACCATGAAAATCGCAATCCTGGGCGCGGCGGGAGTGCGCACGCCCCTGATAATTGCGGCCACCGCCCGGCGGCAGGCGCGATTGGGGCTGGACGAGCTGGCGCTGATGGACGTGGACGGCGAGCGCCTGGAACTGATAGGCGCCCTCGGCCGCCCGCCGGAGCCGGGCTTTCCGTTCAAGCTGACGCTCACCACGGACCCACGCGTTGCGCTGACCGGGGCCGATTTCGTGATCACCACCTTCCGGGCCGGTGGGATCGAGTCGCGGGTGATCGACGAACAGGTCCCCCTGCGCCATGGCGTGCTCGGCCAGGAGACGACCGGCCCGGGCGGCTTCGCCATGGGGCTTCGCGGCGTCCCCGTCCTGCTCGGCTACATTGAGCTGATGGCCGCAGCCTGCCCGGACGCCTGGCTGATCAACTTTGCCAACCCGGCCGGGATGCTGGCCGAAGCCGCCACGCGCAGCGCCGGCTGGGTGCGCACGGTGGGCATCTGCGATTCGCCGCAAGCCGCGGCGCGCCTGGCAGCGGCGGTGCTGCACTTGCCGGTCGACGAGATCTTTCTCGACTACTTCGGCCTCAATCACCTGGGCTGGTCACGCGCCGTCGTGCACAACCAGCGTGATTATCTGCCGCAACTCATCGAAGCGCTGTGCAAGCTGGGCCGGGTGCCGGGCCTGCCCTTCGATCCCGAGCTGATCGCGTCGCTGCACATGATCCCAAACGAGTACCTGTACTACTATTACTATCGCCGCCAGGCGGTTCAGCACATCCTGAACAGCGGCAGCAGCCGCGGCGAACAGGTCGCGGCGCTCAACCGCCAGTTGTTCCAGGAGCTCAGGCAGCGGCATGCAGCCGGAGATCTTGCCGGCATGCGCGCGGCTTATGCGGGCTACCTCCACCGGCGGAGCGACAGCTACATGGCGCGAGAGACGGGCGGCCAGATACGTGGCTCTACGGAGACCGCGGCAGGCGCCGCCCAGGCACCGGAAGCCGGCACTGCGGCGGAAGCCGGCGACGACGAGGGCTATGCCGGCGTCGCCCTGGATCTGATGGAGGCGTTGAGCGGCGCCCGCCCTCGGCAGATGATCCTGAACGTGCCGAACCAGGGTGCGATCGAGGGCCTGGCTCCGGATGTGGTGGTGGAGGTGCCGGCCTACGTGAGCCGCGGCCTCGTGCGCCCGCTGGCCGTAGGCGCGGTACCAGATGCCTGCCTCGGCCTGATGAAAGAAGTCAAGACCTACGAGCGGTTGACCATCGCCGCGGCGGTCGAGCACTCGTATGCGCTCGCGCGCCAGGCGTTGGCGATCCACCCGCTGCTGGGCGACTATAGCCTGGCCGGCACGATCCTGGATGAGTACTGCGCCAGACAGGGCGACGCCTTTCCATCGCTCAAGTAGAAGGACGAATGATGCGGGCCGAGTATGATGTTATCGTAATCGGGGATTATTACCTCGACCTGGTCTTCAGTGGGCTGCCAGGCTTCCCGGAATTGGGGCGGGAGATCGTCGGCTCGGGCTTCGAGATGCTGCCCGGCGGAGCCTACAACACCGCCCTGGCGATGCACCGCCTCGGTCTGAAAGTTGGTTGGGCGGCTGACTTCGGCGACGACGAGTTCAGCCGTTTCGCGATGGAGCGGGCGCGCTCAGAAGGCCTCGGGGACGAGTTGTTCGTTCACCACCCGCGCTCGTATCGCCGGATCACGGTCTCGATCTCCTATCCGGAAGAACGGGCCTTCCTCACCTACTTCGATCCCGAGCCGGAAATGCCGGCCGGCGTGCGGGCACTGGGCGCGGTCTCCGCGCGCGCGGTCTGCGTGCCGGGCATGTTCTACGGACCGGCGTTCGAAGCGGCGCTGCCTATCGTGCGCGCCAAGGGGATGAAGCTGATCATGGACGGCAACTCGCCCGAGGAGCCCACGCTGTGCGCAGCGGAGGTGCGCAGGGCGGTGAGCAACGTGGATCTGTTCTTCGCCAACGCGCGCGAGGCCTGCCGCATGACAGGCGCCTGCGATGTCGCGCAGGCGCTGCGAGAACTCAACGAACTCAGCCCGCTGGTAGTGATCAAGGAAGGCGGGGCGGGCGCCTGCGCTCGTGCTCGCGGCGAGATCGTCCACGCCCCGGCGATACCGCTGACGCCGCTGGACACGACCGGCGCCGGCGATTGCTTCAACTCGGGCTTTGTGCGGGCCTGGCTGGAAGGGCTGCCGCTGGAGGAGTGTCTGCGCTGGGGCAACGTGGTCGGCGGGCTCTCGACGCTGGCCCCCGGCGGCACAGGCAAGGTGGTCACTGCCGAGGATGTGCGGCAGTGGCTGGCGCGCGACGCCGAACACCAGAACGGTTAAGGAGATAGAAGGATCAATGGCTTACGACTTTGACGAGATGATCGATCGCGCGGACTCGGACTGCGTCAAGTGGCGGCGTTACGACCGAGAGGCCCTGCCGATGTGGGTGGCCGACATGGATTTCCGTTCGCCGGAGCCCGTCATCCGGGCGCTGCGCGAGCGCGTCGAGCACGGCGTCTTTGGTTATCCCGAGGAGCCGTGCGAGCTGAGCGATGTGATCGTGGAACGGCTGGAACGCGTGTATGGCTGGCGGGTCGCGACGGAGTCGATCGTGTTCCTGCCCGGCGTGGTCACAGGCTTCAACCTGGTCTGCGCGGCTTGCGTGGCCCCGGGCGACGGCGTGCTCGTGCAAACACCGGTCTACCCTCCCATCCTCGGCGCCCCGCGACACCACAAGCTCGTCCGCCAGGCGTCGGAGCTGGTGCGCGGCCCCGAAGGCCACTACTCCATCGACCTGGATGCCTTTGCCGCCAGCATAGACGAACGCAGCCGGCTTTTCCTGCTCTGCAACCCGCACAACCCGGTCGGCCGCGTCTTCAGTCCGGCCGAGCTGGGAGACATGGCCGAGGGTTGCCTGCGTCACGACCTGCTGATCTGCTCCGACGAAATTCACTGCGACCTGGTATTCGAGGGACATCCTCACACGCCGATTGCCACGCTCGACCCGGCTATCGCGGCCCGCACGATCACGCTGATGGCTCCGAGCAAGACCTTCAATATTGCCGGCCTGAACTGCTCTTTCGCCGTGGTCGAGAACGCTGACCTGCGCAAGCAGATGAAGGCGGGCCGGGGCGGCATGGTGGGCGACGTGAACCTGATGGGCTTGACGGCTGCCCTGGCGGCCTACCGCGACGGCCAACCCTGGCTCGACGAGCTATTGGTCTACCTGGAGGGCAACCGCGACCTGCTGGTGGACTATGTCAACCAGAAGCTGCCGGGCGTCCAGACGAGCGCGCCGGAGGGCACCTACCTGGCCTGGCTCGACTGCCGGCAGACGGCCCTGCCGGGCAAGCCCTTCGATTTCTTCCTCGAACGCGCCCGGGTGGTCGTCAACGACGGAGCGACGTTCGGGCAAGGCGGCGAAGGTTTCGTCCGCGTGAACTTCGGCTGCCCGCGCAACCTGCTGGTGGAGGGCCTGGAACGCATGCGGGCAGGCCTGGAAAACGTGCTATACTCCCCTCATGAAGGTCATGCTGCGTAGCCGGCTGCCGCTGGGGCTCCTTCTGCTGACCGGGACCGGCCTACGGCTGTTCCGACTCGGCACAGGAAGCCTCTGGTACGACGAGACAGTCAGCGTCATGTTGGCCGGCAGCCCGCTGCCCGAGTTGCTGCGTCACACGGCCGGCGACATTCACCCGCCGGGCTACTACCTTCTCTTGCGCGCCTGGCTCCTGGTCAGCGGTTATCCGACCGGGCACGCCGGCCCCGCCGGCAGCGGACTGGAGTTCGCGGCCGGGTTTCTGTCGTTGGCGGCCGGCGTCCTGCTGATCGCCCTGGTTTACAACCTCGCGCGGCGCGTGGCCGGGCGCGCAGTCGCGCGCCCGGCCGCCGCGCTCGTGGCGCTCAGCCCGTTCAACCTCTGGTACAGCCAGGAAGTCCGTATGTACACCCTCGGCGCGTGCCTGGGTGTCCTCGTACTCTATGCCCTGCTGCGGGCCACGGGGATGGCAGGGATGTGCGCAAGGTCGGGTGCCGAGCCGGCCGGCGGGGCCAGAAGCTCAACGTCGGGACGGCGCGAAGCCGGAGGTCCGGAGGGACGCTGGTGGGCCGTCTACGCGCTCGCGTCTGCAGCCGGCATGTACACGCTCTACTACTTCGTGTTCCTGGTGGCCGTGTCCAACCTCTGGCTGCTGGCCTGGCTCGTCGCGAGACAGATCAGGCGAGCGCGAGATGCCCGCTCCGGGATGGCGCAGCCGGCGCGCTGGCGCGCCCGGCCCTGGCTGCTGGCCAACGGCGCCGCGCTCCTGCTGTATGCTCCCTGGCTACCCGTTGCCTGGCGCCAGGTGACAGATCCACCCGTTCCTCCCTGGCGGACGGCGCCGGCGCTGATCGGCGCCCTCCGCGAGAGTTGGGCAGCCCTCAGCCTGGGCCAATCGGCGCCGGCTTGGCTGTGGCCCGCCCTGCTGCTCACGCTGGTGCTCTACGGGCTGGGTGCTTTCGCCTTGTTCAAGTGCGCGCCAGGCGCCCGCTGCAACCCTTGGGCGGCGGCGATGCTGCTCAGCGTTCCCTTCGGCTCGTTGGTCCTGATCCTGATCGCCTCGGCGTTCACGCCGCTCTACAACGTGCGTTACGTCTTCACATACAGCCCGGCGTTCTACGTGGTGTTGGCCGCCGGCCTGATATGGCTTTGGCGACGGCGGCGGGCCGCCGCCGGACTGGCGGCCGTCGTCTGGCTGGGCGCGGCCGCAGTGACCGGCTACGCGTTCTGGCAAGCGCCCGCCTACCGCAGCGACGATCTGCGCGGGGCTGTGCGCTACCTGGAAAGCCGCTGGCGGCCCGGAGACGCCGTCCTGGTGAACGCCGGCTATGCCTATCCGGCGCTGCTCACCTATTGGGACGGCCCGCTGGCGTGGCGTGGCCGGCTGAGCGATTTGCCGGCCGAGGGCCAGACCGGCGACGGGCTGCCGGACGGCGGAGGAGAGGCGAAGCCGGGCCTGGTTCTCGTGACCACGGGGCACGTGGACGGCGCGCCCGGCTTGGGCTGGGCCGATCCGCGCTCGGACTTCTTCGCCATGCCCGCAGACGACGCCGCGCGCGGCCTCGATGCCCTCTTCGCGCGCTATGCCCGCGTCTGGCAGTTCCGCATCTACGACACGGTCAACGACCCGCAGGGCTCGCTGCGCGATCTCCTGGCGCAACGGGGGCGATTATTCGACGACCAGGTCTTCCCCGGGGAAGCCAACCTGCGGGTCCAGGGTTTCCTGCCGCAGGCGCAGGCAACCGGGCAAAGCGCCCCGCGGCCGGGGCAGGGACGGCTGGTCGCGACGCTGGGCAACGACCTGCGCCTGAGCGCGGGCCCCTTGCCTGCCCGCGTGGCGGCCGGAGAAACACTCTATCCCTTCCTGACCTGGCAAGCCGGCAGCCCCATCCGCACCCCGCTGGCGACGTCGCTGCGCCTGGTCGGGCCGGACGGCGTCACCTGGTCCCAGCCACCTGACGAGCAGCCGCTCGGGCCACTGCTGCCGGCCGGCGCCTGGCCGGTAGAGCAGCCGCTGCTCCAGCCGCTCGCCCTGCCGGTGCCCGCCGGCACGCCGCCGGGGAACTACAGCGTCGAGCTCGTGGTCTACGACCCAACGACGGGCCGGCCCTGGCCGCGCTTGCCCGTGGATCAGCCTGGGGCGGGCGCCAACGGGATCGTCCTGGGTCAGGTCGTGGTGGAAAAACCGGCGCTCGTCCCAGCCCGACGGCCGCTCCTGGCACAGTTTGGGCCCTTGGGGCTGGTAGAGGCGGCCTCAGCCGGCCACGGCCGTCTCGCCGGGAGACCAGGTGCCGGTGGAACTGCTCTGGCAGACGCTGCGCTCACCCGGAGAGCCCCTGGTCGTCGTGATCCAACTGCTCGACGGTCAAAACCGCGTCGCGGCCGGTTTGGAGGCCCAGCCGCTGGACGCGCGGTACCCCACCCAGGAATGGGGCAGCGGCGAACTGGTGCGCGACCGGCACAGCCTGACCCTGCCCGCCGATCTGGCCGCCGGCAGCTACCGCCTTGTGGTCGGCCTTTACCGGGCGGCTGACGGGCAGCGCCTGGGGGCCCGGCGCGGGCCGTTCGGCCAGAGCCAGTTCTGGGTCATCAAGACCCTCTCGGTGCGCTGAACCTGTAGCCAAGGGGCTGCTCGCTCGTATCGCCATGTCGCGCGGGCGTGGCCCCGGCGGGCGACGGTAGGGCAGAGCCGGGCAGGACCTCACTCCATCGTGGGAGAGGAACAATAGGTCATGTCCTCGTCGGCGGGCTGTCCTGGTTGCGGCCGGCGGGCGGAGGACCGGCGCAGCCAGCACAGCGCCGTGCAAAAACCACGCTCGGGGGTGCAGCACACCCCTGGCCAGGAAAGGCAAGCGCCTCCAAGCACTTGGAGGCGCTTCGGTTTCTAGAGCCGGCATGAAGCCGGCGGGCCGCTACGGCTGGCAGGGGCAGGTGCCGCTGTCGTCATCACATTGCGGGCCGGGACCAAACTGCTCACCGCCCAATGGGCCATCGTTGTGGCCCCCTCCGTAGACATTGCCATTCTGGCTCTGAACGGCCGAGCCTGGGCCAGCCGCAAAGGCAACGGCGCTGATGACCAGGGCCCCGATGAGGGCCACGACCGCGGCCAAAACGATGATCCGCCCGATGCTCTTCTTCATGGTACTAGCCTCCCTGCTGTGTGTTCTCGACGCCTGGCCCCTGGCTTACCGCCTGGCGACAATCGCCAAGGCGTCAGCGTCGATTCACCCTTACAAACGGGGAGGAGCGCCAAAGCATACGGGCGCGCTGCGAAAGCCGTCCAGAAGCGGATCGGCTGGTATTGGCTCAGGCTCCGCCTCCGCTGGCGCCGGCAAAGAGCCGCCGGCTCCCGCCGGCGAGCACGATCGCCGCCAGGGCGATGGCCAGCCCCAACAGTGTCCAGCGCGTGGGCGGCACTTGGCTGAGTGCTTCCATCAGCGCAGAGCCAAAGTTCAGGGCGGGGTCGGGATGCTGCTCGACGGTCGCCCGCGCCTGCGCCAGGGCCTGCAGCATGCTCGTGCGTATGCCCGGATCCTGTTCCGCCGGCGCGGCCTGCTGCAGCGCCTGGCGTGCCTGCAAGGTGCCGATCTGGCCCAACGCCCAGGCCGCCTCAGTCCGAACTTCAGGATCGGGGTCGTGAAGGGCGACGGCCAGCGACGGGGCGGCTGAGTCCGGGTGGGTCCAGCCGAGCATCTCGGCCGCGTTGCGACGCAGAGCCGGGTTGTCACTGCTCAACGCGGCAGTCAATTGTGGCGCTGCGATTGGGCCCGCTTGTTCCAGCCCGGCCATGGCGGCATGAAGGGACGCCGCCGGGGTGGGATCGGCCAAAGGCGCGACCAGTGCGGCCAATGCCTCTGGCGTAGCGATGTTGGCCAGCGCCTGTCCGGCACGCTCTGCCACCGTCGGAGTTCTCGTTCCGGAGCATGGCGGCCAACTCGGGCACCGCTTGCACAGCCCGCAGCAGCCCCAGGCCGTAGGCGGCCCGCTCACGCACGGCCTCACGGCTGTCGGTCAGCGCCGCCTGCAGAACCGGGATCACCGTCGGATCGCCCAGCCGGCCGATGGCCTCGGCGATCCGATCGCCGGCCAGAACATCCGCACCCGTGCCCGCATCGTCACGGAGGTGCTGCACCAGGGCCGGCAAGGCGGCGTGGTTGCCGGAGAGGCCGAGCGCAGTGGCGACCGCGCCCCGCACTGCCGGGTCGGGCCTGTCCAACTGGGCCACAAGCGAAGGCGTGACGACCAAATCGAACTGCTGCGTCCCCGAGGCTTCCTGTGAGGCGGCGAGCACCGACAGTGGCCGGCCGGCCACCGGCTGCAGTTGGGTGAACATTTCGCCTGCCGGAGCGCTGCCTGCAGGAGTCGCGCCGGCCGGCGTCATCACGAACCAGTGAGCGCCGTAATCAGTGCTGGCATACAGCCCCATGGGCGTGAAATGCACTTCGGAGGTCCCCAGCCAGTAGCCGGGGGCAGCATAGACCACGTTCTCGTCTTCGGGGTTGATGGCCAACGCGCTCACGCCCAAAGCTCCGGCGCCCGGCACGGCCAGCGCCTTGCCGACGGCCTGCCAGCTTTGCCCATCGTCCAGGCTCCTGTAAAGCCCGGTGGCCGCGCTGCCAGCCACCAATAGTTGGGTACTGCCCTGACCAACCGCCAGTGACATGGGGACATCGGGTAGCGGCGTCCGGCTCCAAGTGTTGCCGGCATCCAAGCTCCGCCAGATGCTGCTCTCGGTGAGCGCAAAGACCAGGCTCTGCCGGCCGGCCATTGGCTCCAACCGCAGGACGGGTTCAGGAATGACGCCCGCGTTCTCCCAGGCGGGGTTGGCAGCAGCCGTCTGCAACAAAGGCAGCCGGATAAGGGGCGTGCTCGCCGCGGTCGTGCCGTGGCTGCGCTGCACACGTGAGGTCCCATCCGCCTGCACAAGCGTACGGTAGGAAATGTTCTCGGTCACTGCCCTCGCTGAATTCGGGCGCAGAGCCTGGCGGAGCGTGTTGTCCGACAAAATTGGCGCCCCGACCGGCGCCAGACCCAGTATCAGCAACGCCACTGCCAGCCCCACACGCAGCCAGGCCTTTTCAATGAAGAGACGAACGAATGCCTTCAGCCATGACATGGCCCATCCTCCCCCACACACGCGATTATTCTCGAACGACATCATATCTGATCAACGTCTTGCGGCTGACATTCGTTCCAAGAGTACCTTAAAATGCGCACGTGGTCAAAACTGTATACATAAGCGCATAACGCGCGCTGCTAGTCTCGCAATAGACCGAAGTAAGGGGTGGCCCCGCGCTCGACGCAGGCCACGGCGTAGAGGTATAGAGCGGCCGACCAGCTCTGCCAATCCTGACCGGCCACGCTGCCGTCCTCGGCGCGCGCCCATTCATTGAAGCCAAAAGCCAACCCGGGCCGGCGGGCCGCGCGGACCAGGGCGGTCAAAGCGTCGAGCTTGCGGCGAGCAAGCTCGTGCCGGCCGGCGGCCACAAGGGCCGCGACGTAGAAGCCGCAGATGAACGGCCAGATCCCGCCGTTGTGATAGCGGCCCGGGAGGTTGAACTGATCGTATCGCGGGTGCCAGTCGGGGTCGCCGGGCTGAATGAACGGCAGTAGGCACGGCGGCTGATCGAGGGCCAACTGGCCGGCCGCGCGCAGGACGGCACATTCGCCTTCGATCCAGTCCACGATCTCGCCCGCGCGTCCTGGGTCGGCGATCCCGGCCAGGATTGCCAGGCTGTTGCCCAGCAGGTCGCAGCGCTCGTCGTTGAGCACCTTCCACGACCAGAGCGCGTAGTAGGGACGGCCGGGGACCGCGAGACCTTCGTGCTGGTGCCCGTGCTCGCCATCACCCAGCCGCCCGTCCGGCCTCTGGATCAGCGCGTGCAGGGCGCTCGCCCGCTCGTCGGCTCCGTACAGGCGCAGGCAGGCGTAGACCAGGCAGTTGACGTACAGGCCGTAACCGAGCACCCACTGCTCGTCTCGCCAGTCGCTGGTCGGTTGCTGGCCAACGAGGACGGTGTCGTCGGGGCTTTGGTATTCCAGCCAGACGAGAGCCCGGCGCGCCGCGTCGTCGAGAAACGCCGCCTCGGCCGTCGTTTGGCGGTAGAGCGCCAGGGATAGCAAGAAGAGCGGCGTCGTGTCGCTCGCGCCGCGGTCTTCGGGGTCGTGCGCCAGCGAGGGGATCTGCCCGAGCCGGCTCTGATTGCGCGCCAACGCTTCCAGGGTGCGGCGCAGACCGTCGACCAAGTCCTGATCACCGCTGACCAGGACGCCAAAGGCCGAAAGCATCAGGTCGCGCGTGTAGGGCTCGGGGTAACCCCAGCCCGCGGTCCGCGGCAGTCCGCCGTAGGCGCCATGCAGGTTGTGCCGCAAGACCTCCAGCGCGGCGCTCCGCGCCTGGTCAATCTCAAAGCTGATAGTCGTCATGGGGGTATCCGATCCTGCAGGCCGCCGAGCGCCGGCTCAATTAAGGCCGAGACGCGTCGACAGTATCTGCACCAGGCGGCGGGCTACGACGCGGTGGTCGAAGAGCTCGACGGCGCGCGCCCTCCCGGCGGCCCCCATCCGGTGGCGGAGGTCCGGGTCCCGCATCAACTCGAGCAAGTATTCGGCGACGTCGTTGACGTTCGCCCGGTACTCGGCGACCCGCGGGGTATCAAAAACGATGCGGTGCCCTTCCTCGTAACCGGATTCGGGCCCAAGCACCGTCTCGTTGATGCGAATCTCGCGCGCCGGCCGGGCCAGCAAGGCCGTCTCACCGTGTACCATGGTATCCAGGAAAGCCATCGCCTGGATGGCCAGCACTGGCTTGCCACAGGCGCCGGCCTCCACCTGCGGCATGCCGAATCCCTCCAGGCGTGAAGGTGCAGCATAGATGTCGCAGGCCGCAATCAGGTAGGGCATGAAGTTGCGCGACATGATGTTGGCCGTGTAGACGACGTTCCTGTCGATGCCAAGATGCGTGGCCATTTGCAGGTCGACCAGGTTCTGGCGCACGGTGCGTGCTTGCGGCCAGACCTTGCAGACGTATTTCCAGGGCGGCGCCTGCGGCCCAATCAAAGCCAGGCCTTGCATCACCTCCTGCGCGCCCTTGGAGGCCGCGTCGCCGCCGACCGTCAGCACCATCAGTTCGTCGGGTGCGATGCCCATCGTCTGCCGCACGGCCTGCACCAGGGGGTCGCCGGCCGCGCGCGGCATGAAAAGCTCCGTGTCGCAGCCCACAGGCAAGACCTCCATCAGGTCTGGCCTGACGCCATCACGTTCGTAGACTTCCTTGACCCAACTAGACGTCACCAGGATCAGCGGCAGCGAGTTCAGCACCCCCAGGTAGTTGCCGATATACCCGTCGGCGACCAACCAGGGCACGGCCGGGATACGGTTGAGCTGTGGGTGCATCACCAGGTGCGGAACGTAACCCCAATAGCCGATGCCGAGGGCGACGTCCGGCTTGAACCAGCGATAGTACCATTCCTTTTCCTTGGCCGCCTGATAGTTGACCGGCTGCACCTCGACGCCGACCTCGCGCAAGCCCTTGTAGAGGAGCTCGCCCTGGGTCGCGAGCCCACCAGGGCCGGCCGGGTAATCATAGAGCAGCAGTATTTTCACGGCTCCACGCTCCTGGCGTTCAGCCAATCCCGGACTGCGGCCGGCGAGGTGAAACGCCAAAAGGCCTCCCGGCGGGGCGTCGCCTGGGCTTCCCAGCTTTCAGGCGCAAAACCGTAGACCTGCGTCATCAGGCGGTACTTGTTCTGCCAAACCCGCAGGGGCAGCTCTTCGGCGCTTCCCGCAGACGCGTCGGCGCGTGGATAATAGGCGCGACCGCCATCCTCGTAGGCGAACAGCCACAGGGCGTCCGCCGACAGCCGCCCCTCCTGCCAGAGCCCGACCACTGCCCGGCAAGTCTCCTCGTGCCGGCGGTGGCGCGTATATTCGCCCCGCGGGCCGTGGGTAACGATCAGGTCAAAACGGGGGCGGGGCAGCAGTGAGAGAAGCGTGTCCTGGATCAGGGCCTGGTCCAGCGGCGCTTGCTCGGGGCCGTCGTCCAGGTCACCCATGCGGCCCGACGCTCCCAGGTGTTGGAGGACGCGGAAGAAGCGCGGCGCGCGGTCCGGATCCCCGGCCCGGCAGAGGGTGACAATGGTCCATTCCCAGCCGGGGTGGGCGAGGATCAGCCCGCCACCCCACAGAGTCTCGTCGTCCGGGTGAGCCACGATGACGGCGACGGATGCCGCGACCGATGGGTGATCTTGCATGCATGCATGATAGGCCGATCGCGGCGGGCAAGGCAAGTGCGGAGTCACACAGTTGGAGCATGAAATACAAAGGGACGGACCGAGCGGTCCGTCCCCCGGATATCATGTCTGGTCGTGCACCCCCCGTCGAACCTCGTCACTCAGCTTACCGATACCAGCGTGCTCAGGCCAGGCTCCCCCGTGGCACCCGAGAGTGACCACTTAGGGCTGCTACCTTCCGGTCCTGACCCGATTCGCAGGCTCCCGCCGCACAGGACCCAGCCCTCAACGCCCGCTGGCACAGCAGTCCTGCTGACCGCAGACCCTAGAAGGGGAATTCAACTCCGCTATAGCGGATTGCGGATACAGGGCACCGCTAGCTCCCCGTCTAGCACGACCAGAAGTCATTCTAGCCGAGCGGGGCCGATTTGTCAATTGAGATCAAAGTCACTTTGTCTGACCGGATTTAACATGGCGAACGTCCGAACGTCGCGACGCCGGATCGTGCAACGTCAGCCCCGGTCCCTACCGTCCGTCGCCCCCTCCATGTAACCGGTGAACGGCTTCAGCAGGTTGGCGAACTCCATTGGGAAGATGAACTTGGTCGAGGCACCGGACCCCAAGACCTTCAAGGCGTCCAGGTACTGCAGGCTCATCGTCTTGTTGTCCAGGCCATGCGCGACCTCGAAGATCTTGCCCAGCGCCATGGAATAGCCCTCGGCGTTCAAGATGGCCGCCTGACGGTTGCCCTCGGCGCTCAGGATCGCCGCCTGGCGAGCGCCCTCAGCCGTCAGGATGGCGGACTGCTTGGCACCTTCGGCGACCTTGATCGAGGCTTCACGCTTACCGTCGGCTTCGAGGACCACGGCGCGGCGCTCGCGTTCGGCCGCCATCTGCCGGTTCATGGCGGTCTGGATCTCGCGCGGCGGCACGATTTCGCGGATCTCGACGCTCGTCACCTTGACGCCCCAACGTTCGGTGACTTCGTCAAGCTTGGCGCGCAGCAACTGATTGATCTGCTCCCGCTTGGAGAGCACGTCGTCCAGAGCGATGTCGCCGATGACCGCACGCAGGGTAGTTGTCGCGATACCCTGGGCGGCGCCGGCGAAATCGCGCACCTTGAGCACGCTCAGGCCCGGATCGATGACCTTCCAATAGATCAAGAAGTCAATATCGATCGGGGCATTGTCCTGCGTGATGCAGGTCTGGCTGGGGATCTCCAGGAAATCCTCCCGCAGGTTCGAGCGCACCGGCTGGTCGATGATCGGCCAGAGCCAGACCAGGCCCGGGCCTCGCTGCCCCACATAACGGCCGAGGCGGAATAGCACGAGCCGCTCGTAATCGCGGACAATGCGGAACGGCCGGAACACCGCCAACAAGAACAGGAACAGGATCACCAAAACCAGGGCCACGAGACCCAACATCAGACCTTCCATTTCCTGACACTCCTTTCTGCAGAGCGACGCACCGGTCATCCGCTCAGCCCCGAGCTCCTGCTCCGGCCGGCGTCACGGCTGGGGCATCTCGTCCGTCGCCGGCGCGGGTAGCCGCTCAGGCTCGTCGAGCGGCTCGACCTGAAGCTTCAGCCCCTCAATACCAATCACCCGCACGGCCGTGCCTGCGGCGATCTCGACCCCTGGACACGACAGGGCGCTATATTCCTCACCCTCGACATGGACGATACCGGCCGGCCGCAGAACCTGGCGCACACTGCCCACCTTACCGACCAGGGTCTCGCGTCCGACTGCCACCGGCTGAGCCTGGGCGCGCAGGCCCGCTGCGGCGCCGGCCATAAAGAAGGCGGCCACTCCCAGGGTGGTTCCGAGAATCACCCACGGGTTGAGGGTCACCGACTCGACGGCGATCGGCCGCACGGCCCAGAACGGCGTGAAGATCAGCAACGAACCGAGACCGAAGGCGATGACGCCGCCCACGCTCAGGCCGTTCCCGGGTATCTTCAGGTCGAACAGAAACATCAGGACGCCGGCGATGATCAGGGCCGCCCCGCCCCAATTCGTTGGCAGTTGTCCCAGCCCGACCAGGCCGAGTAGCAGGCAAATCGTGCCCGCGGCCGCGGGGAAGGTTGCGCCCGGTGTGATCAGTTCGCCGACCAGTCCAAGCAAGCCCAGCACAAACAGGAAATAGGCTGCGCTAGGCTGGGCCAGCATGGCCAGGAACTGCTCGAACAGGGGCACGGGCACGGGTATCGGCTGCGCCAGTCCAGCGGCTGTGACCGGGCCTGCCCGCAGCAGCACCACGGCCGCCGCAAGCGCGACGGCAGTCAGCAAATAGCCCATACGGCGACGTCTCATCCGTCACCTCCATCACTTGCCCATTATAGCCGCGAAAGCCCCGCTGTGCATGTCATTTGGCCGATACTTTCCCGACAAAGCCCTCCGGGCGCGCGCGTTTCGCGAACGCAACAAGCCGCCCCCACGCTGGGACGGCTTGCCGAAGACTATGGCGGAGAGGGAGGGATTTGAACCCTCGATCCCTTTCGGGATACACGATTTCCAGTCGTGCGCACTAGACCGAACTATGCGACCTCTCCAGGGTACTATATGTAGTGCACGCCACCATCTCACCCACCGGCTGTGACGGGTACCACAAACCAGCAGGCCAATGACTTGCGGAGAGTCGTGCGCACTACTTCACCAGGATTGTAACCGGCCTTGTCCCGCCGGTCAAATGGCAACGGGCCAAAGCCGGCCGGCTTCTACGGCGCACGTCAAGCAAGCCGTTCCTTGCCCTCAGGCCACTCTGCCGGCCGGTATGACTATCGTCATAGCCCCGCCTCGCCCCCAGAGACTAGAATGGCGCATCCAGTGCAAATAAACGGACCCCCTTGGCCAGGGGGTCCATTGTGGCGGAGAGGGAGGGATTCGAACCCTCGATCCCTTTCGGGATACGCGTTTTCGAGACGCGCGCACTAGGCCAACTATGCGACCTCTCCAACGTCGAGCAGTATAGCACAGGCGCGGTGGGAGTATCAAAATGGACAGGTGCCACTATAATGAAGGATAAACTCGAGGACCTGCGCGAGATGCGGGCCAGGGCCAAGATGGGAGGTGGTCCCGAGCGCGTGGCCGACCAGCATGCCAGGGGCAAGTCGACGGCTCGCGAGCGCATCGACGCGCTGCTGGATCGGGACAGCTTTCAGGAACTGGGCCGGCTGGCGACCCACAATATCTCCGACTTCGGCATGGCGAACAAGAAGTTCGCGGGCGATGGCGTCATCACCGGGTTCGGCAAGATCGATGGACGCCGCGTCGCCGTCTATGCGCAGGACTTCACGGTCCTGGGGGGCTCTTTTTCGGAGGTCCAGTCGCACAAGGTCTGCAAAATCATGGAGCTGGCGATGTCGAGCGGCGTGCCGGTAATCGGGCTGCTCGATTCCGGTGGAGCGCGTATCCAGGAAGGCGTGCGCTCGTTGGCCGCCTACGGCGAATTGTTTGTGCGCAATGTGATGGCCTCGGGAGTCGTCCCCCAGATATCGGTGCAGATGGGCCCCTGCGCAGGCGGGGCCGTTTACTCGCCCGCGCTGACCGATTTCATCGTCATGGTACGCAATACCAGCTTCATGTTCATCACCGGTCCCGACGTGATCAAGGCCGTGACAGGCGAGGAAGTCGACTTCAACACGCTGGGCGGGGCGGACATTCACAATGTCGAGAGCGGCGTCGCCCAGTTCGCGGCCCCAGACGAGGTAGCGGCCCTGGGCCTGGTCAGGGCGTTGCTCAGCTACCTACCACCAAACAACATGGAGGACCCGCCACGTGCGACCCCCTACGACGATCCGGCCCGCGCGGACGAGGCCCTGGACCACCTTGTGCCGGATGACAGCAGCGAGCCCTACGACATGCGGGAGGTGATCGGCAGCGTGTTCGACCGAGGCAGTTTCCTGGAGATACACGCTCAGTACGCACCGAACGCGCTTGTCGGCCTCGCTCGACTGGACGGGTTTCCGGTGGGCGTGGTAGCAAACCAGCCCCTGCACCTGGCAGGCGTGCTGGACATCCAGTCGAGCGACAAGATTGCGCGCTTTGTGCGTTTCTGCGACGCGTTCAACTTGCCTCTGCTGACCTTCGTCGATTGCCCAGGTTACCTGCCCGGCATCGAGCAAGAATATGGGGGGATCATCCGGCACGGGGCCAAGATCATCTACTCTTACTGTGAAGCCACCATCCCCAAGGTCTGCATCGTGGTGCGCAAAGCCATGGGGGGCGCCTATATCGCCCTGAGCAGCAAACAGATGCGCACCGACCTGGCCTATGCGTGGCCCACGGCGGAGATCGCCGTGATGGGACCCGAAGGCGCGGTCAACGTGCTGTATCGGCAGGAACTGGCCAAGGCCCCTGACCCCAAGGCCGAACGCGAACGCCTGGTCCAAGCCTACCGGGATAAGTTCCATAACCCTTACGCGGCGGCAGACATGGGCCAGATCGACGAGGTGATCGAGCCGCGCTCCACTCGCCTGCACCTGGTGATGGCGCTCGAGATCTTGCGCTCGAAAGTCGCGAGCAACCCGGCCAAGAAGCACGGGCTGATGCCGGTCTGAGAAAGGGGCAAGGAGCACGCATGACGGAACTGCTGAGCCAGGGAGCCGCCATGAGCCTCGCGGGCCCGAGGCTCGTCCTCGGGGCCCTGGCGATCGTGTGGGGCTTCATCGCCGGGCTAACGCGACTTTTCCCCGCCTCGTCGGAAGTGGAGACGGCCGGGCGCGCTGCCGGCGCGCAGCCCGCCCTTGAGGGTGGGATCGTGCGCATCTTCGAGGCAGCGCACAGCGAACCGCAGGCAACCCTGACGGAGGAGCGGGCCCGGGTGGCAGCGATCGTCGCCGGCGTCCTGCTCGCCAAAGCCATAACAGAGCCGGCGGAGATATCGGTCGAGCCGGCCTTGGAGCGCAGCCGGCCTTCTCCAGCCTGGGTGTCGGTGAAGCGCGCCCAGGCCTTGCAACCGTGGCAGCCGCCGAGGAACAGGGGAGAAGGATAAGGCCGAGAGCATGCCAGCATTCTGCGTTAGCATCCAGGGGAAGACCTACCAGGTGGAAGTGACCGACCCGGCCGCCCGCCCGCTGCGGGTGATCGTCGACGGCGAAGCGTTCACAGTGGCAATCGATGGCGGGGCGCTTGGCATTCAACCCACCCGCCCGCTCCCGCTCCGGACGCCCGAACCGTCTGCCCCGCCACCCGTCGACACCCCTCGCCCACCTGGCCCTCCCCGCAAAAAAGGACAGGCGGAAGTCCGGGCCCCGATGCCCGGAACTATCTTGAGTGTCAACGTGATCGCCGGCCAGCCTGTGCAAGCGGCCGACACGCTGTGCCTTCTGGAGGCCATGAAAATGAAGAACCCCATCCGGGCCACAGGTGCGGGCACGGTCGGCGAGATCGCGGTCAGGGCAGGGCAGAGCGTTACCTACAATCAATTGCTCATGAGAATCGATTAGGGGGCCTGGTGCCGGTCATCCAGCCAGCTATCATGCGACTGCTGACCACCGAAGAGGAACGCTGCACTCACATGCCTTATGCTGGCGCCCTGATCTCAGGAGGCAAGCTGTGCTGGTAGCAACCCGCGTCAAGTCTTCCGAATACCATGACTCGGTGACCCTGATGCTGGTAGCCCGTGCGTTGTCCGATCGGCCGGGTGTCCTCGACGCGGCAGTGGTCATGGGGACGGCAGCCAATCGCGAGATCCTGGCCGGGGCAGGTCTCTTGGACCGCGCGGCGGAACGAGCGCGGCCGGACGACCTGGTGATCGTAGTCAAGGCCGACGACGATGCTGCGGCCTTGGCTGCCCTGGACGAAGCGGACCGGCGCCTAGCCCTGCGAGGCGAGCGGGCGCCAGGTGGGGAAGCCCGGCGCCCCCATTCACTGGACACAGCTATCGCCGCCACGCGGGACGCCAACCTGGTGGTGATCTCAGTCGCCGGTCAATATGCGGCGCGCGAGGCTCGCACGGCGCTGCTGCATGGCCTGCACGTGCTGCTCTTCTCCGACAACGTGGCCCTCGAAGAAGAGATTGCCCTTAAGCAGCTGGCGCTCGAGCGCGGTCTGCTGTGCATGGGACCGGACGCCGGAACGGCAATCATCAACGGCGTCGCGCTGGGCTTCGCCAACGTCGTGCCGCGTGGCTCGGTCGGGCTCGTCAGCGCCGCCGGGACAGGGTTGCAGGCGGTGACGTGTGGGCTGGCACGCGCGAGGGTTGGCGTGTCCCAGGCGATCGGGGTCGGGGGACGGGATCTCGGCGAGGCGGTCGGCGGGCGCATGATGCTGGCGGCGCTGGACGCCCTGCAAGCCGACCCCGAGACGCAGGTGGTGGTGCTGATCTCCAAGCCTCCGGCGCAGCCGGTCGCTGAGCGAGTGCTGACGCGCGTGCGCGACTTGGGGAAACCGGCCGTGGTCTGCTTCCTCGGCTCTGATCCGGCCCTCGCCGTGGCGGCCGGTGCCCAGCCCGCGGCCACGCTTGCCCAGGCAGCCAGCTTGGCGGCGTCCTTGGCCAACACCGGCCGTGCCGGGGTGACAGGTGGCCAGACATTCGCCGAGCCGGCGGGCTACCCCACGTCGCTGCCGGCCGTGGCCGAGCGAGAACGCTCCAGTCTTAGCCCAAACCAACGCGCCCTGCGCGGCCTGTTCGCCGGTGGAACCTTCTGCTACGAAGCTCAGCTCGTGCTGAAGGACGCACTGGAGCCGATACACAGCAACGCCCCGCCCGACGAGGCGCACAAGCTGGCGGGCGCGGCGCCTGCCGGCGGGCACGTCTGCGTCGACCTGGGGGAGGATGAGTTCACGCAGGGCCGCCTCCACCCGATGATCGACCCCAGCCTGCGAAACCGGCGCATTCTGCAGGAAGCGCGCGATCCGGCCACGGCGGTGATCCTGCTTGACGTGGTCTTGGGCTACGGCGCGCATCCCGACCCGGCAGGGGCGACCGCTGAGGCGGTGCGCGCAGCCCAGACCGCCGCAGAGGCCGAGGACCGGCATCTGGTGTTCGTCGCCTCTGTCTGCGGGACTGAGGCCGACCCTCAGCCGCTCAGCCAGCAGGAGGCAGCGCTGCGCGCAGCCGGCGTTCTCGTGCTCCCGGACAACGCCAGCGCCGCCCGCCTGGCCGGTCTGATCGCGCAAGCGTGTTAGGTCAAAGGACGAGGCAGGATGGTCGATCTCTTTTCTCAGCCCCTGCGCCCGATCAATGTTGGGCTGCGCAGTTTCCACGATAGCCTGGAAGCCCAGGGCGCCCGCCCTGTTGACGTAGACTGGCGACCTCCTCTCGAGGGCTACGTACCGTTGAGGTACGCAGCCGGCGGCGTCGACATCGACGCGGCCAATGCCGAGGCGGTCGCCCGGATCTGCAGCGGCAGGCCGCTGCTGACGGGCATGGGGCAGGCGCGCGAAGTTATCCCCGGCTTCGCGCCGTCGGGACGGGCACGCCTGTTGATCACACACAGCGGACCGCCTATCGAATGGGAACGAATGTGCGGACCGACGCGTGGAGCAATCATGGGGGCCCTGCTGTACGAGGGACTGGCGACGACGCCGGAGGAAGCGGCTGCGCTGGCCGGATCGGGCGAGGTTGAGTTCGCCCCCTGCCATCACTATCACGCGGTCGGGCCGATGGCCGGCATTATCAGCCCATCGATGCCAGTCTTCATCGTGCACAACGAGACGTTCGGCAACCTGGCCTACGCGACGCAGAACGAAGGGCTGGGCAGAGTGCTGCGCTACGGTGCCTATGGTCCCGAAGTCATACGCCGGCTCAAGTGGATGGAGACGACCCTCTATCCGGCCCTGGCGGCTGCGTTGGCAGCCAACGGGCCGCTCGACCTGCGCAGCATGATTGCCCAAGCCCTGCACATGGGAGACGAGTGCCACAATCGCAACAAGGCCGGCACGGGGCTCTTCATTCGCAGCCTTGCCTCCGCCCTGAGCCGTGCCGTGCGCGACCCGGACACGGTGGCCGAAGTGCTGCGCTTCATCGACGGCAACGACCACTTCTTTCTGAACCTGTCGATGCCGGCCATGAAGGCCATGCTCGAGCCGGCCGAGAACGTCCACGGCAGCACGGTGCTGACGGTGATGGCGCGCAACGGGACCGACTTCGGTATTCGTCTGAGCGGGACGGGCGATAGTTGGTATGTCTGCCCGGCGGGCATGCCCGCCGGCCTCTGGCTGCCCGGTTTCACGGCTGCCGATGCCAACCCCGACATTGGCGACAGCGCGATCACCGAGACCGGCGGCATAGGCGGCTTCGCCATGGCGGGCGCCCCCGCGATCGTCAAGTTCGTCGGCGGCAACCCCGACGGCGCGCTCAACGCGACCCTGGAGATGTACGAGATCACCGCCGGCGAGCACAGCGCCTTCACCATCCCCGCCCTGGACTTCCGCGGCACGCCCGTCGGCATCGACGTGCGCAAGGTAATGGCAACGGGGATCTTGCCGCGCATCAACACCGGCATCGCGCACAAGCAGCCGGGCATCGGCATGGTCGGTGCCGGCTTGTTGCAAGCGCCCAAAGAATGCTTTATGGCAGCCTTCGACGCGGTCAAATCGGCCGCACCTTTGAGCCTGAAGGAGAGTTGAACCATGAGAATCGTCGACCTGACCATCCCGTTGGGCATCGCGACGCCGCCGTGGCCCACCTACGAGCCGCTGCAGGTGAAGTACTTCAAGCGCCTCGCGCCGAATGGCGCCAATGGCCAGTTGCTCACCCACTCAAACCACCTGGGCACGCACCTCGACGGCGAGATTCACTTCTACACTCCGGGCAAGGATATCGCGTCACTGGACTTTGACTTCCTGTCTCATGAGGGCGTACTGGTCGACCTGTCTGACTGCGTCGCCGACTACGACATCTACACCCCGGAGATGGTCGAATCGAAGGTGCAGGTCAAGGAGGGCGATATCCTGCTCATTCACACAGGTTTCCACCATTTCGGCTGGGACCAGCCGGCAGCCGACGAAATCCGCTACATGGTGCAGCACCCGGGCCCCGACCGTGATTTTGCCGACTGGGCCAAAGAGAAGAAGATCCGCTGGATCGGAGTCGATTGCGGCAGCGCCGACCACCCGATGAACACTATCATCCGGCAGTGGATGCCGCGCCAGGCTAAACAGGCCGACGCCTATTTCCAGCAACGTTATGGCCAGAAGCTGGAAGAGCGTTTTGACGAATCCAAGTACCAGCTCATGCACATCGAGATGTTCCCGCACCACATCATCCACGCCGAGTGCATCGGAGGCGACATTGATTTGCTGCTCAACCGGCGCCTGAACATCGCCTTCTTCCCATGGCGATTCGTGGACGGAGAGTCGAGCATCGGTCGCTGCGTGGCGATGGTCGAGGACGACGAATATGCGGCCTTGCTGGCCCGCAAAGCGACCATGCCGCTGACAAAGTTCGGCGATGCCTGCGATCCGGCCCACGTCAAGAGCCTTAACCAGCAGGTAGCGGCACGCTGATGCAAGCCTTCACAGTCGCCTGTGCGCAGTTTGCCATAACCCCACTCGACCCGGTGGCCAATGTGACCAAGGCCGTCGCCTGGACACGACGCGCGGTCGACGAGAGCGGGGCGCAGCTCGTCGTGCTGCCCGAGACCCTCACCACCGGCTTTGCGCCCGGGCCGGCGATCGGCGCGGGGGAGCTGTGGGACCTGGCCGATAGCCTGCCCGGCCCGCAATCGGAGCCCTTGCAGGCCGTCGCGCGGGACCTGGGCATATACCTTGTCTTCGGCGCCTACGAACGGGGGACGGAACGCGGCATCGTCCACAACTCGGCCGCGCTGCTCGGTCCCGATGGGAGCCTATTGGGGGTCTACCGCAAGACGCACCTCTTCCCTACCGAGCGGCGGGCAGCAGGCGGCTGGTCGACGCCGGGCAACGACCCGGTGGTCGTTCAGACGCCGCTGGCCAACATTGGCCTGAGCATCTGCTACGACGGAGATTTCCCAGAGCTGTTTCGCGCCGAGGCGCTGCTGGGCGCAGAGGTGATCGCCCGGCCCAGCGCCCTGCTGCGCTCGTTCGAGATCTGGGACTTGACGAACCGGGCGCGGGCATATGACAACCACGTCTACATGGTGGCCTGCAACGCGGTCGGACCGGATGCAGGCGGGAACTACTACTTCGGTCACAGCATGATCGTGGACCCGATCGCACACAAGCTGGCGCAAGCGCGCGGCACCGAGGAGGTGATCAGCGCGCGGCTTGACCCAGACCCGCTGAAGCGCATCACCTATGGGGCGGCCAGTCCCATGATCTTCGACCACCTGCAGGACCGCAACCTGGCCGCCTACCGCGACATTCTACAGCCCGGGCGCAGCCGATTTGAGCCTGCCAGCCGGGTCGAACAGGCAAGCGGCCCGGCTGGCGCAGCGGCCGGTCAATCAGCAGCCGGGCCCGATCAGCGAAAGTAACGTTGCGCGTTTTTTTGTAGCGCGTGCTACAATTGCCAGCGGTTGTCCCCAATCAGTGCGGCCGGCGTCTTTGGAAGGGAGGTGATGACGGAGCCGGATCGCGCGGGGGAACGCGGGTATTCGAGCGCGGCTGCCCGACCCGAACGCCATCCCTCGACCAGCGTTCGTGGCGAGCCTTGTATTCAGTGCCACTCTCACGATCCCACCGAACCGCAGAGGAGGACCACAAATGGCCGTCCAGTCCAAAACGGTAGCCGGCACCAGGCCGGTCTTGGGCTTTATGCCCGACGACGTCCCCCCCCCGTTGGCGCGATGCTCAGCCTCGGCTTTCAGCAAGTCTTGACGATGTTCCCGGCGACCGTCCTGGTTGCCATTCTCACCAAATTCGACGTAGGGGTAACCCTGCTCGCCAGTGGCCTCGGCACCATCATCGCCCTGCTCGTCTCCAAGAGAAGGATCCCACTCTACTACGGCTCGAGTTTCAGCTACATCGCCGTGATCATGTCCGTCATGGCACAGTATGATAACGTGTGCTTCAGCGCACCGTATGCGCAACAACCCTACTGCCCGACTGGGGTGCAACTGGTCCAACTGGGCATCCTTGGCACCGCCGTGGTAGAAATTCTGATCGGCTGGTTGATCATGCGCGTCGGAAAAGCCAGCCTCGACAAAGTCCTGCCGCCGATCATCACCGGCACCGTCGCCATCGTCATCGGTATATCTCTGGCCGGCTCTGCGCTGAATAACGCCGCGCAAAACTGGGGCGTCGCCTTCATCACGCTCATCTTTACCATCGCGTTCTCGGTCTACCTGCAGGGCAAGGGCCTGTTGGGCATGTTGCCGATTCTGCTGGGCGCCGTCGCGGGCTACGTCGTGGCCATACCTTTTGGACTGGTCCAGTGGGATGTGGTCGCGCAGGCGCAGTGGCTGCGCGTCCCCAACATCACCTTCCCCGCCTTCGGCGATCCGCGTGCCTGGGGCGCGTTCGTCAGCGTGGCGCTCATCGCCATCGCTACCATCCCCGAATCAACGGCCCACCTTTATCAGATGAGCCTGTACATCGACCAACTGGCCAAGGACATCGGCCGCAAGCCAACCTCAATCAAGAATTTGATCGGGCTCAACCTGGTGTCCGACGGCTCCGACGACTTATCGCCGGGTTGTTAGGCGGGTGCGCCGGCACGAACTACGGTGAGAACAACTCCCTGATGGCAATCACGCGCAACTACTCGGTCGCGGTGCTGATGGCGGCCGGGGTTATCGCGGTCCTGCTTGGCTTCGTCGGCAAGCTGGCCGGCGTGATCCAGACCCTGCCGACGGCGGTCGCGGGTGGCCTGTCGATCTACCTGTTCGGCGTCATCGGCAAGCAGGGCGTGGCGCTGCTGCAAAGCGAGAGGGTCAACCTGTTCGACCCCAAGAACCTGGCGATCGGGGCCTCCATCCTGGTTCTGGGCATCGGCGGCTCGCTGGGTCTGCCAAACGGCCTGTTCCCATTCCAGATCCCATTGGTCTTCCCTAACGGCATCCCGGCGATCGTATTCGCGGCCATTGCCGGAATCCTGCTGAACCTGCTGTTCATCGTGCTTCCTCCGTCCAGGTTCGGAGTAGCGGAACGCAGCAACCTGGAGCTGTGAGGTCCAGTACGACGAGGGCTACGTGAGGCGTGGGGATCACATTACGCCTCACGTAGCGCCACAGACGAAGGGCATTGCCAGGAGGTAATACGCGGTGCAACCCTTTGACTACATCGCGCCCAGGGACCTTGCTGAGGCCTCGGCGCTGCTGGCGGACGGCAGTACGGCCAGAGCCGATCGGGCCGTGCATGCCCTCCAGGGCGGCACGAACCTGATCATCCGGGCGCGCAACGGGAGTACACGTCCGGCTTGCGTGGTCGATCTGAAGGGGTTGCCGGGGATGCGTGAGCTGCGCCAGGCTTCGGATGGCAGCCGCGTCATCGGTGCGGCCTGCACGCTGAACCAGGTTGCCGGTCACGCGCGCGTGCGGCTCGAATACGATCTCCTGGTCCAAGCCTGCAACTCAGTCGCCTCCTACCAACTGCGTAACCGGGCCACGATCGGCGGCAACTGCTGCAACGCCAGCCCGGCCGCCGACACTGCGCCTGCACTCTACTGCCTGGATGCGCTCGCCGAGATCTACGGGCCCTCGGGCGCACGCTGCCTACCGATCGACGAGTTCTTCATCGGGCCGGGACGCAACGCCCTGGGCCCGGGTGAGTTTCTGACCGCATTGATTCTGCCACCGTCACCTTTGGGCGCGCGCGGCGTCTTTAACAAGCTAGGAAGGACGAGATTGGGCGACATTTCGATCGTGACGGCCGCGGTATATAGAGTGGAGGTCGCAGCCTCTGCGGCCCTCAAGGGCGGTCCCCGCTGGCGGATCGCTTTGGGCGCGGTCGGACCAACTCCCCTATATGCGCGGGCAGCGGCGGCGGCGCTGGAGGCAGACGAGACGCCGGCCGGCATCCATGCGGCCGCCGGACTGGCCGCCGCGGCCGCGCGGCCGATCAGCGATATCCGGGCCAGCGCTGGTTACCGCAGGGCCATGGTGCGCGTGCTCACCGGTCGCGCCGTCGAAGCCGTGCTTGGCCCCGGCGCCGCCGAAGGCACAGCATGAACCATCGCATCCACCTCACGGTCAACGGCGAGCCCTGCGACCTGGTCGTAGAATCGCACCACTCCCTGTTGCAGGTCCTACGCGAGCAGTTGGTGCTGACCGGCACGAAGAACGGTTGCGAGGCCGGTGAGTGCGGTGCTTGCGCGGTCCTCATGAACGGCGAACCGGTCAATTCGTGTATGGTCCTGGCGCCCGAGGCACAAGGGGCCGAGATCGTCACGATCGAGGGGCTGGCGAGCGACCGCCAACTCGAGCCGTTGCAAGAGGCCTTCATCGCCGCAGGCGCCATTCAGTGCGGCTTTTGCACGCCGGGCATGCTCATCAACGCACGCGCCTTGCTCAATCGTAATCCCGATCCCGGCGAGCAGGAGATCCGTGAGGCGCTGGTCGGCAACTTGTGCCGCTGCACCGGCTACGTGCGCATCATTCAGGCCGTGCGAGCGGCCGCCCGGATGGCCCGGGAGAGCGTGCGATGAGCGTCCAGCGAAGCCACACCCTGGCCGGCGCTCCCAAGACCACGCTGATCGGCACCAGCCCGGAGCGGATCGAAGGCAAGGAAAAGGCCACCGGTTCGGCGCAGTACGTGGACGATCTTCAGTTCGGCCCCAATCTGCTGCACGCCCGTCTGAAGCGCAGCCCGCTCGCGCACGCACGCATCCTGACGGTGGATACCGGCCGGGCGCGGGCTCTCCCCGGTGTCCGTGGCGTGGTGAGCGGCGCCGACTTCCCGGGCTACACGGGCCTTTACCTGAAGGACCGCCGCATCTTTGCCACGGACCGCGTGCGTTACGTGGGTGACCCGGTCGCGGCTGTGGCCGCCGACACGCCGGAGATTGCGGAGCGGGCCCTGGCCTTGATCGACGTTGAATACGAGGAGCTGCCTGCGGTCTTTGACCCCGAGTACGGCGCCAGCTCCGGTGCGCCGTTGATCCATCCTGACCTGGCAGATTACGAGCACGTGCCCTTCATTTTTCCCCAGGCGGGCACGAACGTCTCGAACTGGTTCAAGGTACGCAAGGGGGATCTCGCACGTGGCTGGGCCGAGGCAGACCTGGTGCTCGAAGGGCGCTACCAGGTGCCCAAGCTCCAGCACGTGCCGATGGAGACGCACGTCTGTGTGGCTCAGCAGGATGGGCGGGGCAAGATCACGCTCTGGTCATCCAGCCAGTCGCCTTTCGCGCAGCGCAACCTGATTGCCAAAGCACTGGGGATCGGACACAGCCGGTTGCGCGTGATCACGCCTCACGTCGGCGGTGGGTTCGGCTCCAAGGCTGGGCTGAGCATCGAGGGCGCCGCCGTGGCCCTGGCGATGAACGCCAAAGGGCGGCCGGTCAAGCTGCGCATGACGCGCGGCAGAAGAATTCTATACAACCTTCGTGCGGCAGGGCCTGGTGGCCTACGTCAAGCTGGGCATGACCCGGGACGGGCGCATCACGGCCATGCAGAACCGCTTCTATTGGGACGGGGGTGCCAGCACCGAGTACGGGGCGAATGTCACGCGGGCCGCGGGTTACAGCGGGAGCGATCCCTACTTCGTGCCGAACATCCAGGTTGACAGCCTTTGCGTCTATACCAACAAGCCGGTCGGCGGCCCAATGCGCGGCTTCGGCATGGCCGAGATGCACTGGGCGATCGAGCAGCAGATCGATCGTGTCGCGCACGAACTGGGTCTCGACCCCGTCCAAGTGCGGCTGCGGAACTGCCTCAAGGAGGGAGACGAGACGCTGACAGGCATGAAGATGCACCCGACCGGGCTCAGCCAGTGTATCGCGTGCGCCGCCGAGGGGGTCGGTTGGGAGAAAGCGGGAACCAAACAGGTCTGGCGGGCAACGGGCCCCGGCAAGCTGCGCGGCAGGGGGCTGGCGGCGATGTGGAAAGCGCCGGCTATGCCACCCAACCCGGGCTCCAGCGCAACAGTCCGCCTCAACGAAGACGCCAGCGTTACGGTGAGCATTGGCGGTGTGGACATTGGCCAGGGCGCGCTGACGGCCATGGCCCAACTCGCAGCAGAAGGCTTGGGCGTGCGCGTGGACGATGTGCAGGTGAACACGGTAGACACCGATTACAGCCCCTACGAGTGGCAAACGGTGGCTTCCCGCTTGACCTGGAGTATGGGCAACGCCGTCCTGCGGGCTGCCGACGCCGCACGCACGCAGATCCTGCAGACCGTCAGCGCGGCCTGGGGCGAAAATCTCGATGACCTGGACATAGTTGATGGCCAGGTGATCAGCTACCGCACGGAAGAGTCCCTGCCACCGAAGGACATGGTCGTGTACGGGCTGCAACGGCCGGATGGGACCTGGACGGGCGGTCCCGTTCTGGCCGAGGGACGCTTCATGCCTGAGTACGTGACGCCGCTCGACCCGGAAACTGGGCAGGGTCCACGCGCCGTGGTGCACTTCACCACCGGCGCGCAGGCAGTCGAGGTCGAGGTCGACACCGAGACGGGCGAAGTCCAGGTGCTCAAGATCGTTTCGGCTTTTGATGTTGGGCGGGCGATCAATCCCGAAATGGTGCGGACACAGATGGAAGGCGGGGCCGTGCAGGGCATGAGCACGGCACTGCTCGAAAGCCTGATCCTCGACGAACGCGGCGTGCCGCGCAATGCAAACTTTGCCGACTACCGGATCGCGACTGCGGCGGATGCGCCCCTGGAAACCGAGAACATCATCGTCGAGGTGGCGCAGGACGACGGCCCCTTCGGTGCTCGGGGCATCGGCGAGCACCCGATGGTTCCCACCGGACCGGCGATCGCCAATGCGATCTTTGACGCGACCGGGGTGCGAATCGACAGCATGCCAATAACGAGCGAGAAGGTCTGGGCGGCCCTGCAGGAACAGGCGCGGCCTTGAGCATCCGCCGGGTGGACAAGCGCATGATTAGCGTGCGCAAATCGTAGGCTTAGAGGACGTAAGTTCATGCGGGTAGGGGCTTGAAATGTCGGATGGATTAGGGTATAATCACCCTTAAGCTTATTGTGTACTATATTTGGATTGCCCAAACAACTCGTGTTCCAAGGCTAACCGGCCCACGGGCCTGGCCGGCTAGCTTTTAATTGTTCGACGAGCCCTATTTCACATCCACCTGGAGGTGCATGATGAGGAAGTCGGTATGGGTAGTCCTCGCAATCGTCTCGCTGGTGCTGGCTGCCTGTGGTCCCGCGATGCAGCCCGCCGCCAGCCCGCAAACCGAAAGCGGTGAGGTTTTCACCGTCGCCTTGCCCCAACTTGTCGTGAACTTCGACAAGAACGGCAACCCCAGTGTGCTGGGAATTGACGCCGCCACCCTGGCTAGGTACGGGGTCGCCCTCCCTGTCGGTGGGATCGGGCCGGCGGCGGCCGCGCAGATGACGGCCAACAACATCCAGCACATCGAGATGCGGCAGACCGGCAACGGTGTGGTGGTCTTTGTCAATGCCATGCCGATGCCCTACCTGGCCTGGAGCGACGCTTCACTGCAAGAGCTCACGGACCTGACCGGTCTGCTCGGCGTAAGCTCCCCGAACGCGGAGGTCATGAACCTCGTACGGAAACTCCTGCCTGCCGTGCGACGCATTGGGCTGGACCTGGTGCTGGCCTTCCCGAAAGCGGACAATGCGGCTGCGATTCAGCTGGCGAACCCGCAGGAAGTTGTGCAGGCTGTGGCTGAACCGTCGACCCAGCCGGCTTCCGCGGTCGTGCAGTTTGAGATCAAGTATAACGACAACGGCGTTCCAGGCATCCTGGGCATCACCGCCTCGGACCTGGCCGCACTCGGGTTGAATGCACCCCTGGCGCTGGCTCCCTCGGTCACCGCTGCCCTGCAGGCGAACAACATTCAGAACATGGAGCTGCGGAGCAAGGGAGATGGCATCTTCGTCTACGTGAACGGCAACCCGCTGCCCAACATCGCCTGGGACCAGAAGCTTCTGGGCAATGCCGTCGATCTCTGGCTACAACTGAACCCCGGCGTGGGCAGTTACGTGCCGGTTGACTTGGTGAAACAAGTTGCGCCGTCCATTGCGAGCGCGGATATCGCGGTGCTGGTGCACTTCCCGGTGGCAGCTGGACAGACACCTATCGTCGCTCAGATGCACTAAGTAAGGATGGCCCTATGAGTGTGCCTCACAAGTACGGGGTGGTGCGAGCGATCGCCTTCATCTTGAAACTGCTTGCCTGGGTCGCCTTGGTGGCCGGTCTGGCCACGGCGATCGGTATCGCCGTGGGCGGTGGTTCCGGCGCTAACACCCTGGTAGATACGGTCCGCTCGCTGGGCATGGTGGTTGGACCGCTGGTGGGCATCGTCTGGTTCGTCCAGCTCTTTGCCTTGGGCAGCGTCCTATCACTGCTCGTCGACATTGAGGAGAACACGCGCTGGCTGGCCGAACAGCCCAGCGTGGCGCCCGTCGATCTGGCGTAGCTGCACCGGGCAACTATCGACAGCCGGGATGCAGGGATGAGTGGAAGTGGCTGCAAGCCGATTCGCTCATCCCTCGTCCCGGCTGTTCCATTCTTGGCTGACCTCGCTAAAAACGGTTTTCACAGAACCCCGAACTTGCCAAAAAATGCCCCTGGCACTAAACTATCCGCTTGGTCTTTCTGGTCGCGCGGTCGCCATTGGGTTGAGAACTGATCCGTCGCGAGAGTTTGCAAGGAGGAATATTTCTATGGTTAAGCCCAAAACACTCGGTATCCTGACGGGCGGCGGCGACGTTCCTGGCCTCAACCCGTGTATCAAAGCGGTGGTCGATCGAGCGGTCGACGACGGATGCGAGATCATTGGCTTCCGCCGCGGCTGGGCCGGCCCCCTGAACGTCAACCCCGACGACCCTACAGAGGATTGGCGCTGGGTGATGCGGCTCAACAAGGCCGTCGTGCGGAAGATCGATCGCTCTGGCGGCACGTTTCTCCATACCTCGCGCACCCGCCCTTCGCATGTGCGTCCGGAGGACGTTCCGGCTTTCCTTAAAGACACCAGCTTCCCGTCGACGGAAGGGTCTACGACCACGATCGACTGCACGTCGCACGTGCTGCGCGTGCTCGAACACCTGCACGTCGACGGCCTGGTGGCGATTGGCGGCGACGACACTCTGAGCTACGCCGCGCGCTTGCACCAGGAAGGCTTCCCGGTCGTCGCGATCCCCAAGACGATGGATAACGACGTGTACGGCACCGACTACTGCATCGGCTTCAGCACGGCCGTGACCCGCAGTGTGGACTTTATCACCGCTCTGCGCACGCCGACCGGCTCGCATGAACGCATTGCAGTGGTCGAGCTGTTTGGCCGGAATTCTGGCGAGACGTCGCTCTTCGCCGCCTACCTGTCGCACGTCGACCGGGCGATCATCCCCGAAGTGCCCGTCGACATTCAGAAGCTCGCGTCGATGCTGGTCGAAGACAAGCACACCAACCCAAGCAACTATGCCGTGATGACAATATCCGAAGGCGCCGTCCTGACGGGTGGCGAGGTGGTTGAGAGCGGAGAAGCGGACGCTTACGGGCACCGCAAGCTTGGCGGCGTCGGCCAGATCGCAGGCGACCTGATCAAGAAGATCACCGGCGAAAACATAATCTACCAGCAACTGGGTTATCTGATGCGTTCTGGCGCACCGGATTCGCTGGACCGTATGGTGGCCCTGAGCTTCGCCAACCTGGCGACAGACCTTATCTCGCAGGGGCGCTCCGGTCGCATGGTCGCTCTGCGCGACGGCAAGTACACGCACATCCCGATGAACACGATCGTCTCGGGCATTAAGCGCGTGGACGTCGACGAACTCTACGACCGGTACGAGTACCGGCCAAAGGTCGCGAACATGCTCGGCAAACCGATGTTTCTGTATTAAGCCGTTATTGAGCCATTGTCGGTGGTAGCGAGTCACGAGACCGGGCAGCTTTGGCTGCCCGGTCTCGTGCTGTTCTGCGCGACCGTCCCCCCCTCTCCAGACCCCCGCCGCGTCGGATCGTCGCCATCATCCGGGCGACACTGCGGCTAGACGCGCACACAAATCGCCGCCTGGGCGGTCGAGAAGGGGCTCGGCAGGCTCCGTTGCCCTTGTGACGCCTCTTCCGGCATGATATAATCCTGACGTGGAACAATTGACAGTCAGCGCACTGGTGGTTGCGGCAGGGCTGTCTCGGCGCATGGGGCAGTTCAAGCTGCTCCTGCCCTGGGGCGAGAACACCGTCATCGGCCACGTGGTGGCGACGCTCGAGGCCGCGGGCGTGGCCGAGATCGTCGTGGTCACCGGCCACCGAGCGACTGAGGTGACGGCTGCCCTGGCAGAGACGCGCGCCAAGCCGGTCTTCAACCCGCGCTATGCCCAAGGCGAGATGCTGAGCTCGATCCAGGTTGGGCTGGCGGCCCTGGGCGCTGCGGCCGGCGGCGCGCTGCTGTGCCTCGGCGATCAGCCACAGATGCAGCTCGAGACGGTGCTGGCCCTCCTGGCCGAAGCGCAGTCCGACGGCTGCCAGAGAGTGGTTGTCCCGAGTTACTCGATGCGCCGTGGCCACCCTGTCCTGCTGCCGCGCCGGCTCTGGCCCCAAGTGTTGGCTGCCAAAAAGGACCTGCGGTCCGTGCTGGCCGAGCAGCGAGAAAGGACGCGCTACCTGGTGGTGGATACGGCGGCGGTCCTCGCCGACCTGGATACGATCGAGGACTACGAACGCTGGCAGGCCGGAAGTCGCGAATCAATATCATGGAAAGCATCTACAACAAACTCGCCGAGTTAATCGAAGCCGGCGAAACAGTAGCCGTCGCGACGATCATTGACGTGCGTGGGTCGGTGCCGCGTGAAGTGGGGGCGAAGATGATCGTCCACCCGCTGGGAAAGCACGTGGGCACCGTGGGTGGCGGGTGCGGCGAAGCCGATATCATCCGGGCAGGCTTGGAAGTGCTGCAGACCGGGCAACCGGCCACGGTGCGCGTCGATCTGACGGAAGACGTGTCGATGCAGACGCTGGGGGTCTGCGGTGGAATCTTTGACGCGTTCATCGAGCAAGTCAGCCCCGCGCTCAGGCCCGGCCTGCTGCCGGCCGCGCAGCGTATGGCCGCCTTGCGCCGTGCCATGCTCGAGCGCGAGCCCGCTGCTCTTGTGACCCTGGTAACAGGCCCTCAGCCAGGCCGGCAGGCAGTGATTTGGCTCGATCGCCCGCCGCTCGGGGAGCTCGGGTTGGGCGTACTGGAGCCACAGATCATCGCCGATGCACAGGCAGTGCTGCGCGCGCGGCAGCACCGGCTGCTGCTGTACCGGGATGGCGTGCTGATCTCGGGAAGCCGGGTAGCCGACGGTCACAGTGCGGGGACGGCGGGAGAGCCACAGATCAAGCTGTTCGTGGAAGTGCAGCGCCGCGCGCCCGAGCTGCTGATAGTCGGCGCGGGGCACATCGCGCTGCCGCTGGCCCAGTTAGGCTCGCTCTGCGACTTCTCGGTCAAGGTGCTCGACGACCGCCCGATGTACGCCAATAAAGCACGCTTCCCAAGCGCACAGCAAGTCATCGCTGCCCCGCTGCGCGAAACTGTGCGCGCGCTGCCCCTGGACCGCGACAGCTTCGTCGTACTGGTCACACGTGGGCACGCCCAGGACGTCGAATGCCTCCTCGAGGTCCTCGACCGCCCGGTGGCTTACATCGGCATGATCGGTTCACAGCGCCGGGTGAACGCTGTGTTCGAGCTACTGGCCGAGGAACAGGGCATCGACCCGGCCAAGTTTGATCGTGTATATGCCCCGATCGGCATCGACATCGCCGCTCGTACTCCGGCAGAGATCGCGGTCTGCATCATGGCGGAGATCGTCAACGTGCTGCGCGCCGGGCCGGCGCCATCGCTTTCCGATAAGCGGCGCGAGCGCGAGCAGGCGCGGCGGACGCGCGGCGCATCGACAGCCGCGTGAAGCGCCGGCCCGCCGGCCCATGGCCAGGCCGGCCCCGCGCGGGCGCCTGACTTCCGGCCTGGCTCACGAACGGGCCGGTCGCCTGCTGAACCCTGCCTTCACCAACGGAGCAAAGACGATCCAATGGACCACCCGACCGATCCACATTCTGCTCGCATCTCCCCACCGCCTGCACCTGGCGCCGGTCAATCTGCGATCCTATCCGGCCTGCGCGTGCTGGACGTGACTGAAGCCTTGGCCGGGCCTTTCTGCACCATGTACCTTGGCGACATGGGCGCCGACGTGCTCAAGATCGAACGACCGGAGCGCGGGGACCAGACGCGGGGCTGGGGACCGCCCTTCATCAACGGCGAAGCTGCCTACTTTATGTCAACCAATCGCAACAAGCGTAGTCTCACCCTGGACGCCAAGACTGTCCAGGGCAAGGCGATTCTGCGTCGCCTGCTCGGTACGGCCGACATATTCGTTACGAACCTGCCGAGGACGAGTTCGATGGAGGAGCTGGGCATCGACCCAGCCACTAGCCTGGCGCGCAACCCGCGCTTGATCCACGTCGCCATCAGCGGTTTCGGGCACAGGGGGCCCCGTGCCGGCCAGCCAGGCTACGATATCCTGGCCCAGGGCATGGGGGGCACGATGAGCCTGACCGGTGACGCGGACGGCGAGCCCATCCGCTTCCCCACTCCGATCGCGGACATGACCGCCGGGCTGTACGCGCTAAGCGGCGTGCTGGCGGCGCTGTACGACCGGGAACGGACCGGGCGCGGCCAGAGCATCGACGTCGGGCTGGTGGAGAGCCAGATAACCTGGCTGACGACCCTTGCCGGCAGCTATTTTGCGACAGGCCAGCCACCGCCGCGGCTGGGCAACCAGCATCCCACGATCACCCCTTATCAGGCATTCGCTACCGCCGACGGCCACATCATCCTGGCCTGCGGCACCGACCGCATCTGGGCACGCCTGTGCCGCGCCCTGGATCTGCCGGACGACGTACGCGATGATCCACGCTTCGCCACTAATCCGGCGCGTAACGTCAACCGCTCCGCGCTCGTGCCCACGCTCAGCGCACGTTTCATGACCCGACCGAGCAGCGAATGGCTAGAACGTTTCCGCGAACTCGACATCCCAAGCGGCCCAATCTACCTGCTTGACGAGGCGCTGGCCGACCCGCAGGTGCTCGCGCGCGACCTGATCGTGCAGCTCGAGCACCCAATCGCCGGGCTGGTCCGCTCGCTGGCATTCCCTGCGCACCTGCGGCCCGGTGGCTTGAGTTACCGGCGCCCGCCCCCAACCCTCGGCCAGCATACCGACGAAATCCTGGCGGAGCTCGGCTATTCACCGGCTGAAGGGCAGCAGCTCCGTCGCGGCCGGGTGGTGTGAGTCCGGCGCAGACGGCGGAACAATCCTTCATGCCGGAGCGTTATGAAGAGCAGAATGTCCACCTAGAGGAAGCCAGCCGGGATGACCCACCCTTCTTTGCGCCGCGTGCTCTTGATCGCCGCCCTCGTGCTAGTCGTGGCGGCCGCCGGCGCGTGGCGGGTTCTTTTCGCTGATCTGCCCGACCCGGCGCGCTCACGCGCTAGCACCGGTGCGCAGAGCATCCTGATCACCGACCGCAACGGACGGCTGCTCTACGAGGTGATCGACCCGAACGGTAGCAAGCAAGTGCCGGTGTCGCTGCCTGACATCCCGCTTGCCTGCCAGCAGGCCACCATCAGCACCGAGGACAGCCATTTCTACCTGCATCCCGGCGTGGATCCGCTGGCCATGCTGCGTGCGCTGTGGCTCAACTGGCGCGAGGGACGAACCGTATCCGGCGGCAGCACGCTCACGCAGCAATTGGCGCGCAATCTCTTCCTCAGCCGGCAGGAACGCAACGAACGTTCCTTGCGCCGCAAGCTGCGCGAGGCCTGGCTGGCCTGGCGGCTGGAGCGCACTTACAGCAAAGACGAGATCCTCGCGCTGTACCTTAACACCACTTATTACGGTCACTACGCAGTCGGCATCGAAGCGGCAGCGCAGGCTTACTTCGGCATGCACGCGCGCGAGCTGGATCTCGCCCAATGCGCATTGCTCGCCGGGCTGCCTCAGTTCCCCAGCGGCTACAATCCAATCGAGAACCCGGAAGCGGCCGCCGCCCGGCAGGCCGTAGTGCTAGGCCTGATGCTCAAGGACGGCGCAGTATCGGCCGAGGAGGCGGCGGAGGCCCACAAGGAAAGCATGGCCTTTGCGAGCACGCCCTTCCCGATCCAGGCCCCGCACTTCGTGATGTGGGTCCAGGGACTACTGGAAGAGATGCTTGGCGAGGAACGCTGGCGGGCAGGCGGCCTGCGCGTCATCACGACCCTCGACCTGGACTGGCAGCACCAGGCCGAAGCGATCGTCAGCCGGCGCCTGGCGCAGTTGAGGCCCTGCCCCTCCGGCGGTGACCCACGCGCGGCCGCGCCGGCCGGCGGGGCGCCGTGCGACCCGAGCGCCAGCCCGGCCCGCCGGGTGGACGACGCGGCGCTGGTAGCCCTTGACCCGCAGACAGGGGCGGTGCGGGCAATGGTGGGCAGCGCGGATTATTTCGATCCTACCATCAGTGGGGCAGTCAATGCGGCCCTGAGCCTGCGCCAGCCCGGCTCAGCCATCAAGCCGCTGACGTATGCCGCGGCGCTTGACCCGGCGCGCGCGACCGCGGCGGGTCGAGCTCCCTGGACGGCGTCGACGCTGGTCGCGGATCTGCGCACCGTCTTCCCAACGGAGGAGGGCAGACCATATGTCCCGCAGGACTACGACCTGCGTTTCCACGGTCCGGTCACGGTCCGGGCGGCCCTGGCCAATTCCTACAACATCCCTGCCGTCAAGGCGCTCCAGTACATCGGCGTGGAAGCGCTGATCGACCAGGCCCAGCGGCAGGGGATCAACTGGGCGTCCGACCTCGGCTCCCGGCCGGCCTACGCCGCAGCCCTGACCCCACCGGACACGACGACAGGGACGGCCGGGCCGTCGACCCAGATGGAACGACCGGCATCGTTTGGCCTGGCTCTCACGCTGGGTGGCGGCGAGGTCCGCCTGCTCGACCTGACCGCGGCCTACGCCGCCTTTGCTAACGGCGGCCAGCGCGTCTCACCCTACGCGATCGAACGGGTCGAAACGTTGGCCGGCGAGCCGCTTGGCGAAGCGTCCGGCAGCGGCTGGCAAGCCGTGGCTGCCGCGCCTGCGGCCGCCTCACCGCAGCTGGCCGTCGATCCACGCGTGGCCTACTTGATCACGGACATCCTAAGCGACGATGACGCCCGCCTGCCGGCCTTCGGGCCGGGCAACGTGCTCGACATCGGCCGTCCGGCGGCCGCGAAGACCGGGACCACCACCGATTGGCGTGACAACTGGACCCTCGGCTATACGCCCGAGCTGGCCAGCGGGGTCTGGGTCGGCAACGCCGACAACTCGCCGATGCTCGACATCAGTGGCATCAGTGGCGCTGGTCCGATCTGGCACGACTTCATGGTCAGCGTCCTGCGCGATGTCCCGGCGCGGCCGTTCACCCGCCCCTCCGGGCTGGTGCAGCTTGAAGTGTGCGCCAACTCCGGCCTGCTGCCGGGAGGAGAAAGCGATTGGCCCGCCAGAACCGTGGCGAGCGGTGGGGCGGCGGCCTTCCCAGCGGCTGGAGCGCTCGCGCCGAGCGCCGAGCCCTGCCCATCCCGCCGGCTGGAGTGGTTCATTGCTGGGATCGAGCCCAAGCTGATCGACCGGGCGCACCTGCAGGTGCCCATCGACGTCCGCACAGGCCGGCCGGCCGCTGCATCAACGCCCAGCAGTGCGCTCGGTTATCAGGCGATGTGGGCGCTGCCGGTCGAGTACCAGGCGTGGGCCCGGGAGAATGATATCCCCCAACCGGCGGTCGGGCTGCTCACGGCCAGCCTGGCTCAGCCGGCGAAGGAAGCCGAGGGGAGTGACCCGCCGGATGGGCAGGCCGGTTTGGTCGCACGCGCTCCGGCGCCACTCACGCTCGCCAGCCCAGACCCGAACCGCTCCTACCGGCTGGACCCTGGTCTTCCGCGAGAGGCCCAAAAACTTCCGGTGCGGGCGCTGCCGGGGCCCGCTCTGCTGAGTGAAGGCAGCCCGGTCACCCTGCTGCTTGACGGCCGGCCCTTCGCGACCGTCGCCGGCCCAGACTACAGCGCCTGGTGGCAACTGTCCACCGGCCAACATACGTTTCAGGCTGCCGGCCGTTTGGCCGACGGCAGAGAGGTCACCAGCGAGGTAGTGAGCGTCTACGTCCAGCCTTGAAGCGCTCGGCGCGACGCCCCTTTTCAAGAGCATTAGGCGACACCCTTAGCCATTACAGGAGGCCCATCGATGCGCGCGACCCGTCTTCTCAACTGGTTCTTCATTCTGGTTATGCTCTTCACCCCCGTGCTGAGCGCATGCCAGCGCAGCCGCCCGGCCCCCGCTGCGGCGCTCGCCGCCGCATCCGCCGGCCTCGCGATCCAAGGGGCTGACCCGGCAACACAGCCTTCTGCGCCGGCAGCGGCGCCAAGTTCGGTGCCTGCACCCACGCCCACGCGCACGCCGTTGCCACCGATATTGGTTAACGTGACGCCGGAGCCCGGCCAAGAACAGCAGCTCACCCAGCCGGTGGTGCTGACCTTCGACCAGCCGATGGACCCGTCCACCACGCAGGCGGCCTTCAGCATCCAACCCGAGGTCGACGGGCAGGTCAAGGTGCAAGGGGCTGAGCTAGTGTTCGCGCCGGCGCAACCGCTCAAACGCGCTGCGCAATATGTCGTGAGCGTGAAAGACAGCGCGGAGAGCGCAGCCGGCCTCAAGCTGAACCAGCCCGTCTCACTGGAAATCGCGACAGTGGGCTTCCTCGAAGTGACCAACAGCCAGCCGGCTGACCAAGCAACCGATGTGCCCGTCAATGCCACGATCACGGTGGGCTTTAACCGCCCGGTCGTGCCGCTGACCGGAACCAGGGAACAGGCTCAACTGCCGTCGCCGCTGGTTATCACCCCCAGCGTGACCGGCAAGAGCGAGTGGCTGAACACTGCCATCTATCAGTTCAAGCCAGACGAGGGCCTGGCCGCAGCCACGAACTATACCGTGACGGTCAAGGCCGGCTTGCAGGACGCGACCGGGGCGCTGCTCGACCACAGCTACTCGTTCAGCTTCCGCACGACCGATCCGGCCGTAGTCTCCTGGTTCCCGGAGAACACCAGCAACGTCAAGGTAGAGAGCCCGGTCTCGGTCACCTTCTCGATGCCGATGGATCCGGCCTCCACCGAAGCGGCTTTCGTCCTTGCCGGCACCGGCGATACCGCCCTGGCGGGCACCTACCGCTGGAACCTGGATCACACGCAGATGGGCTTCTGGCCGGTGACGCCATTGGCGTTCGGTGCCAACTACGTGGCGACCGTCGCCGCGACCGCTCGGCCGGCCAACGGCGAGGGCAGCCTGCGGGAACAGGCGACCCACACGTTTAGCACGGTCTATACCCCGCGCATCATCAAGACCCAGCCGGGAGAAAAGGCGAAGGCCGATCCGTTTGACACCGTGACCTTCCGTTTTGCCAGCCCGATGGCCGAGAGCAGCTTCATCACTGGAACCTATACAATCCTTCCGAAGCCGACGCAGGTCTATACCGGCTACAACGATTACGAGAACACCTTCTACCTGAGCTTCAACAAGCTGCCGGCCACCGCCTACACTGTCACGCTCTCCGGCAAGCTGGCCGACCCCTACGGCAACACCCTGGGCAAGGACTACGTCCTGCACTTCACTACGAGTGACTACCAGCCGCTACTCCAGTTCAACAGTCCGGGCATGGTCGGCACTTACAATGCCTATACCAAGACGCAAGCCATCGTGACCTACGTCAACGTTCCGGAGATCCTATTCCAGCTGTATAAGGTTCCGACGGCCGACTTCGTGGCACTGACCGGTCAAGCCTATTGGGAGAGATGGCAGAACTATTCGCCTAAGCAGGCCAACCTGGTGCACGAGTGGCGGGTATCAACTCCAGCGGCGCGTAACACAACCGGCTTTCTGCGCACGGACCTGACCGATAAGGACGGCAATCAGCCTTCCGCCGGGCACCTACTGGCTGGCAATCAGCGGGTCGGGATTCAAGCTCGGCGAACAGATCCCGGCCACTTTCCGCCAGCTCCTGGCCCGAACCGACCTGGACGTGACCCTGAAGACGGAGCAAGAGGGCGCGCTGGCCTGGGTGACCGATCTCAAGAGCGGGCTGCCGGTCGAAGGCATCAAGGTGCGCTTCGCGGATGCCGCCAAGCTCGATCAGGAAGCGACTACCGACAAAGACGGTATCGCGCACATCGTCTTCACTGCGCCCCACCAGACCTGGGATCCGCTCACGGCCCTGGCCACCGGCGAACATGACCGGTTCGGCGTGGCTTCCAGTGGCTGGGAGGAGGGCATTGGCGTCTGGAACTTCAACTTGCCCGGCGGCGGCAGCGCGTCGGCCTATAATGGCTATGTCTATACCGACCGGCCGATTTACCGCCCGGGCCAGACTGTCTACTGGAAGGCGATTATCCGCCGCGACAACGACGCCATCTACAGCCTGCCTGCCGGCGGCCAGCCGGTTACGGTGACGATCCGCGACGATCAGGGCAACGAGGTGCTCAAGGAGAGCCGCAGCCTCGACCCGCTCGGCACGTTGGACGGCAACTTGCTGTTGGGCCGCGAAGCAGTGCTGGGGTACTACAACGTCATGCTCCAACTACCGCCCGATCCGCAGCTCCCAGAGCCCCAAGGACCGACGTTCGGCGTGGGCTTCCAGGTGGCCGAGTATCGCAAGCCAGAATATGAGCTCAGCGCCGCGACGGACAAACCCGAGTACGTGCAGGGGGACGTCATCTCCGTCACCGTCCAGGCCGACTACTACTTCGGTGGCCCGGTCAAGAACGGCCAGGTGCGCTGGGTGCTCTCCACCGTCGACTATGGCTTCCAGTATTCAGGCAAGGGCAACTATAGCTGGATGGACTGGGACTGGTACAACCAGGTCGGCGGGCCGCGCTACGGCGGGGCGTTGAGCCAGGGCAATGGGCGCACTGACGCCGAGGGGCGCTTCACCTTCAGCGTGCCGGCCGATATCGCGAAGTTCGCGCAGAGCCAGCGTTTCACCTTCGACCTGACCATCACCGACATCAACAACCAGGCCGTCTCTACTCAGGCCAGTGCGGTAGTGCACAAGGGGCAGTTCTACATCGGGCTGCAGCCACAGCGCTACGTGGCCACGGTCGGCGAGAAGAACGAGGTGGACGTGCTGACCGTGGACCCGCAGAGCCGGCCGGTTCCGGGCACAACTGTTACCGTGGTCGCCAACCAGGTCGAGTGGTTCAGTGTGCGTGAGTTGGCAGAGGACGGGCGCTATTACTGGACGAGCCAGGCCAGGCTGACGCCGGTGGTGACCCAGACGCTGACCACCGACGGTCAGGGCAGCGCCGTGTTCGAGTGGACGCCTCAGCGGGGTGGCCAGTACAAGATCGCGGCGTCCGGTCGTGACGCGGCCGGCCACTCGATCCGCAGCGCTGCCTACGTCTGGGTGAGCGACAGCAGCTACGTTCTCTGGCGACAGGAAAACAACGATCGCATCCAGCTCGTGGCCGACAAGGACCAATACGCGGTAGGCGAAGTCGCGGAGCTGCTGGTGGCCAGCCCGTATCAGACACCGGTGAAGGCCCTCTTGTCGATCGAACGCAACCACATCCTGACCTACCAGGTCATCGAGGTCAAGGGGAACAGCGAGACGCTGAGAATACCGATCCAGGCCGACTACGCGCCGGATGTGTTCGTCTCGATCGTGCTGGTCAAGGGCATGGATCAGAGCAGCCCGGCGCCGAGCTTCAAGGTCGGTCTGGCCCAACTCAAGGTCTCGGTGGCCGACAAGATCCTGAGCGTCGTGGTCACGCCCGAGTCGGCCACCACATCCAGCAGCGCCGGGGCGGGACCGCTGCACGTCGGTCCGCGCGACACCGTCACCTGGACGGTGAAGACGCTGGATGCGGCCGGCCAGCCGGTCAAGGCAAGCGTCTCCTTGGCCCTGGTCGACAAGGCCGTCCTGGCGCTCGCCAATGATCAGGCCGGCACGCTGCTGGACCGTTTCTACAGCCAGCGAGCACTGGGAGTGCGGACTGCCAGTTCGCTGGTGGTCAACGTCGACCGCATCGTGGCCCAATTGACGCAGGGCGGCAAGGGTGGTGGCGGCGGTGGCGGCGGGGAAGCCGGCGGGCTCACCGTACGCACGGAGTTCCCCGACATTGCCTTCTGGCGGGCGGACGTGGAGACGGACGGGACGGGCACGGCGCGGGTGGCCGTCACGCTTCCAGACAATCTGACGACCTGGACGATGGATGCGCGGGCGGTGACGCCCGAGACGCTGGTCGGACAGTCGCAGACGGACATCGTGGCGACGAAGGACCTGCTGGTGCGGCCGGTGCTGCCGCGGTTCCTGGTGGCCGGGGACGAGGCAGAGATCGCGGCGATCGTCAACAATAATACGAAGCAGGCGCTGAGGACGACGATCGAGTTCGAGCTGACGGGCCTGGAGCCGGCGGGCGGAGCGACCAACGTGGCGACCGTGGCGACCGTGGAGGCGGGCGGGAGCTACAAGGCGGTGCGGCCGGTGAAGGTCCAAGCCAACGTGGAGCAGGTGAAGGTGCGGATGAGCGCGACGGGTGGGACGCTAAGCGATGCCCTCGAGATGACGCTGCCGGTATACCGGTATACGACGCCGGAGGTGACGGGGACGAGCGGGCAGGTGGGACGGGACGAGAGCCGGCTGGAGCTGGTGCGCCCGCCGGCCGAGGCGGACCCATCGCGCGGGGAGTTGGACGTGAAGATCGAGCCTAGCCTGGCGGCAGGGATGGTGGGCGGGCTGGACTACCTGGAGCACTTCCCATACGAGTGCATCGAGCAGACGATCAGCCGCTTTCTGCCGAACGTAATGACGTACCGTGCGCTGAGCAAGCTGGGGATGAGCCAGCAGGAGCTGCAAGCGAAGCTGGGCCAACAGGTAGGGGTGGCGCTGCAGCGGATCTACGGGCAGCAGCACCTCGACGGCGGCTGGGGCTGGTGGCAGACGGATGAGAGTAACGCATGGACGAGCGCCTATGTGGCCTTCGGGCTGGCCAGGGCCAAGGAGGCGGGATTCACGGTGGACCAGGACGTGCTGGAGCGGGGCCTGAGATACCTGGAATCGACGCTGCAAGCCCCGGAGGCGCTGAGCAATTGGCAGCTGAACCGGCAGGCATTCGTCGTGTATGCGCTGGCGACGGCCGGCGACCGGCAGCCGAACCGGGCCGGCGGCCTGTTCGAGGCGCGCGAGAAGCTGAGCCTGTACGCCGAGGGGTACCTGGCCCTGGCGCTCGGCCTGATCAACGACGAGGCGAGCGCTGACCGCATCCGGACGCTGCTGGCGGACCTGAACGGTAAGGCGATCAGCAGCGCTACTGCCACCCACTGGGAAGAGGGCTGGACGGACTTCTGGAACATGAACACGGACACGCGCAGCAGCGCGATCATCCTCGACGTGCTGGCGACGCTCGACCCACACAACAGCCTCGCGCCGAACGCAGTGCGCTGGCTGATGACGGCGCGCCAGGGCGACCGCTGGCAGTCTACTCAGGAGAACGCCTGGGCGATCATGGCGCTGACGGACTGGATGGCAGCCTCGGGCGAGCTACAGGGGGACTACTCTTGGAAGGTGCTGCTCAACGACGAGGCGCTGGGCCAGGGGACGGTGACGCCGGACCGGGTGGGCGAGCCGGCCCAACTGCAGGCGGGGGTGGCCAGCTTGCTGCTCGACCAAACCAACGCGCTGCTGTTCGAACGTAACGCGACGGACGGCCAGACGGGCGCGGGGCAGCTCTACTATACAGTGCACCTGAAGTCGTATCTGCCGGTCGACCAGCTGCAGCCGCTGGAGCGGGGGGTGGCGGTGAGCAGGGAGTACCGGATGGCGGACTGCGTCAACCCGCCGCTGCTGCCGGCAGGCGACGAGAGGACGAAGCAGGAGCGCGAGCAGGCCTGCCCAACGGTGTCGCAGGCCCGGGTAGGGGATGTGTTGGAGGTGAAGCTGAATATCGTGGTGCCACACTCGCTGTACTACGTGGTGATCGAAGACCCGCTGCCGGCCGGAACGGAGGCAGTCGACACCAGCTTGCGGACCACGAGCGCGTTAGCGCAGGGGCCGCAGATGGAGAAGCTGCCGGTGGAGCCGGGGCAGGGCCGGTCGGCCTGGGACTGGTGGTGGACGCCGACCCACAGTGAGCTGCGTGACGAGAAGGTGGCACTCTTCGCGACGAGCCTGGCGCCAGGGGCGTATGAGTTCAGCTACCAGATCCGGGCGAGCGTGCCGGGCCAGTTCCTGACGCTGCCGCCGACGGGCTATGAGATGTACTTCCCGGAGGTCTGGGGACGGGGGGCAGGGAGCCTGTTCAGGGTGACGGAGTAGGGGAGGAAGCGGCCGACTGCGTTGGGGCGTGCGGGTCGGGGTTTGAGGTCCTCTGCGCCCCGGGCCGTCGAGGGGAGCCGGATCGGCATGGGAGTGTGCCGGTCCGGCGCCTTTTTTGTGGGCGGGGGGATGGGTACTGCTCAAAGAGACGACAATAGACCGAAGGAGGTCGGGCGACCGGCAGACTGTGGGACGAGGAGCGTTCTATTGAGTGATAGGGTTCTACTGGGCGACGACGATGGCGATGGCCATGTCACGCTCGTGGCTGAGGCTGATGGCCCACTCGCGGAGGCCGAGCTCGAGGGCGCGCTCGGCGGCCCGCCCGCTGAGCCGGAGGTGGGGCTTGCCCAGGGAGTCGGGGAGGACCTCGACATCGGGGAAGTGGATGCCGGCGGGATGAAGGAGGGCCATGCCCACGCCGAGGGCTTTCGCGGCAGCTTCTTTGGCGGCGAAGCGGGCAGCGAGCTCGGGAAGGCGGCCGCGGCAGAAGACGATCTCGGCGGGGGTATAGATGCGGGCTAGGAAGCGCTGGCCGTGCCGGTCGAGGGCCCGCTCGAGGCGTGGGACGGACACGAGGTCGACGCCGGTGGTGAGCACGGGTCAGCGGTCCTGGGCGCCGAGGCTCGCGAGGAAGCGCCGGCGATGCTGTCCGAGGGCCCGCTGCAGGGGTGGGATGAGGGGGAGGATGACGGCGGTGGTGGGCACGGGTCAGGCATCCTCTGGGGCGGGGCCGGCGACGGTGAGGATGTAGTGGACGGGGTCGAGGTACTTCTGGGCGATGGCTTGGACCTGCTGTGCGGTGAGGCTGTTGACGAGGTCGGTGTAGCGCTGAATGTAGTCGAGCCCGAGGCCGTACCACTCGAGGTCGACGATGATGCCGGCGACGCCGTCATTGGTCTCGAGCTGGATGGGGAGGGAGCCGGTAAGGTAGCGCTTGCTGTCTTCGATCTCGTCGTCGGGGACGGGCTGGTCGCGCAGGCGGTTGATCTCGTCAAGCATGGACCGGATGGCGCGCTCGACGTTGATGGGGTTGACGCCGGCGGCGAGAGCCCAGGGGCCGGGTAGTTTGTTGGAGGCGAGCTGGCTGTAGACGTAGTAGGCCATGCCCTGCTGCTCGCGCACGTTCATGCCGAGGCGGCCGGCCATGCCGAAGACGCCGAGGACGGTGTTGGCGAGGCGGGCGGCGTCGAAGTCGGGATCGAGGCGGCGCATGGCGGGCCAGCCGAGGTAGATGTCGGACTGGCTTTTGTCGGGCATGGGGATGCGCCGCTGCATGACGCCCTGGGGGCGGGGGATGGCCGGGAGGGGGTCGCGCTGGGGCCGGCGGCCCTGCCAGTCGCCGAAGGCGGCAGCGACTTTGGCGACGGCTTCTTCGGCGGGGACGGCGCCGACGACGACCACGGCCATATCCTGGGGGGCGTAGTAGGTCTGGTAGAAAGCGTAGAGGGCGTCGCGGGAGATGGCGGCGAGGGAGGCGCGCGTGCCGAGTAGGTTGCGGCCGAGGGGATGGTCGCGATAGCAGAGCTCTCGGAAGGCGAGGCTGGCCATCTGGCGGGTGTCGTTCTCGCGCTCGGCGATGGCGGTCATGCGCAGGCCGCGCACTTTTTCGACGTGGTCGGCGGGGAAGGCGGGATGGCGAACCTCGTCGGAGAGGACGTCGAGGATGAGGTCGAGGTCTTCGACGAGGGACTTGGCGGAGAAGCTGGTGATGTAGCGGTCGGCGCCGAATGAGACGCTGGCGCCGGCGGATTCGACGATTTCGGCGATGTCGCCGAAGCTGCGCCGGAGGGTGCCCCGGCTGAGCATGCCAGCGGTGTAGGAGGCGAGGCCCATGAGTTCGGCGGGCTCGTCAAGGTTGCCGGCGAGCAGGTAGCCCTCGACGACGACGGACGGGGCGGTCCAGTTCTCGCGGGCGAGGACGATGACGCCGTTGGGCAGGGAGCGGCGCAGGATGTCGCCGGGGCCGGGCAGGCTGGGCCCGAAGGTTTGGTTAGGCATGTGGTTCCTCCTCCTGGACGGTGGCGGTAGGTGCGGCACCTAACGGTGCGGCACCTAACGGTGCTTGGCCGATCACGGCCGGCTGGTACCAGCCGACGTTGCGCTGGGTCCGGCTGAGGTAGGTGCGGGCGACGGCCTGGACGTCGTCGACGGTGACTTTCTCGAGGCGCGACATGAAGGTCTCGAACCAACTGACATCGGCCACGGACTCGCTGAAGCCGAGCCAGTAAGCCTGGTCGGTAACGCTTTCGCTGGAATAGGCGAACTGGGCGCGCGTCTGTTTGATGGCCTTGGTGAGCTCTTGTTGTCTGACGGGCTGCTGGACGACGCGCTCGATCTCGCCGAGGATGGCGGCCTCGACCTGCTGGGGGGAGCGGCCCTGGCGGACGGTAGCCGAGAAGCTGAAGAGGTAAGGGTCGACGGTGGGGCTCATGCCACAGTCGGCGTCGGCGGCGAGCTCGGTCTCGACGAGGGCTTTGTAGAGCCGTGAGCTGCGGTTGGCCGTGCCGCCGCCGAAGAGGGACATGCCTTTGGCCCCGCCAAGGATGGAGTCGAGGACGACCATCGGGAAGAAGTCCGCGTCGGTGGCGCGCGGGGCGCGGTAGCTGATCTCGAGGTAGGAGGTGGTCCCGGGCCCTTCGACGACGACCCGCCGCTCGCCCCGCTGGGCAGGCTCCTGCAGGTGCACGAGAGGGACAGATGGGCCGACGGGGGCGGCGCCGAAGAGCTCCTGGATGCGCTCGAGCATCTGGTCGTGGACGAAGTCGCCGGCGGCGGCGACGATGGCGTTGTTGGGGGCGTAGTAGGTGCGGTAATGGGCGTAGAGCTGGTCGCGCGTCATGCTCTGCAGATCGGCGAGCCAGCCGATGACGGGGTGATGGTAGGCATGGGCCTGGAAGACGGCGGCCTGGAGGGCTTCGCCAAGCAGGAAGCCAGGGTTGTTCTCGTCGCCCTGGCGCTCGGAGATGATGACGGTGCGCTCGAGGTCGGTCTCGGCGGGGTCGAACTGGGCGTTGAGCATGCGGTCGGCTTCGACGCGCAGTGCGAGGTCGATGCGGTCGGAGGGCAGGGTTTCGAAGTAGGTGGTGAAGTCGATCCAGGTCATGCCATTGAAGACGCCGCCCTCGCGGGCGATGAGTTTGTCGAACTGGCCCTGCGGGTAGGTGGGCGTGCCTTTGAAGAGCATGTGTTCGACCCAGTGGGAGATGCCGGTGCGGCCGGGGACTTCATTGCGGCTGCCGACCCTGTACCAGATCCAGAAGCTGGCGACGGGGGCATGGTGCATCTCGCGCAGGACGACGGTCAGGCCGTTGTCGAGGACTGTTTTGCGGATATCGCCGTATAGGTCGCTCAAGGGGCGCTCCCTTCTGCCATGGTGGAGCCGGACTGGGTGAGGGCGGCACCAGCTCCGGCGGGGTCCTCGGGTGTGACGTCGGCACCGGAGGGTGCGGCACCGGAGGGTGCGGCACCTAAAGGTGCTTGGACAGCGGCGCCGTCAGCAGCGCTATTGGCGGGTGCGGCGCCTAAAGGTGCGGCGCCTAAAAGTGCGGCACCTAAAGGTGCTTGGCCAAACTGGTCGCCGTAACCCCGGCCGATGCCCCGATAGACGAAGCCAGCCTCACGCATGACGTCGGGCTCGTAGACGTTGCGGCCGTCGACGCAGACGGGCGTGCGCATGGTGCTGCGCAGGCGGGCGAGGTCGAGGTGTTTGAACTCGTTCCACTCGGTGACGAGGATGAGGGCGTCGCAGCCGGCGGCGAGCTGGTAGGGGTCCTTGGCGAGGCGGAGTTGGGGCATGATGCGCTCGGCGACGGGCATGGCGACAGGGTCGTAGCCGACGACTTCGGCGCCTTCACCGTGCAGGATGTGGGCGATGTCGAGGCTGGCGGCCTCGCGCATGTCGTCGGTGTTAGGTTTGAAGGCGAGGCCGAGCAGGCCGATCTTGCGGTCGCGGAAGGAGCCCAGGAGCTCACGCAGGATCTGGACGACGTGCCGGCGTTGGTCGCGATTGATCTCCATGACGGCTCGCAGGAGGGAGGGATGGGCGCCGTTGAGCAGGGCCATGTACTCGAGGGCTTTGACGTCCTTGGGGAAGCAGCTGCCGCCGAAGCCGATGCCGGCGTCGAGGAAGGCGCGGCCGATGCGCTTGTCGTAACCCATGCCGGCGGCGACTTCTTTGACGTCTGCCCCGAGCCGCTCGCAGATGGTGGAGATCTCGTTGATGAAGGAGATGCGGGTGGCGAGGAAGGCGTTAGAGGCGTATTTGATCATCTCTGCCGTGCGCAGGTCGGTGACGACGATGGGTGCGCGCAGGGGCAGGTGGAGCTGGGCGACTTTCTCGGCGGCCTCGCGCTCGAGGGAGCCGAGAACGACGCGGTCGGGGCTCATGAAGTCGGCCAGGGCGGAGCCCTCACGCAAGAACTCGGGGCAGGAGACGACGGAGAAGGGGATGGGGGAGGGCTGGTGTTTGCGGATGATGTCCGCAACCCAGTCGCCGGTACCGACGGGGACGGTGCTCTTATTAATGATGATGAGCGGGTGGTCCATGGTCTCGGCGATGGTCTCGGCGGCCATACGGACGTACTGGAGGTCGGCCTCGCCGTCGACGCCCGAAGGGGTGCCGACAGCGATGAAGACGAACTCGGCGTGGCGCAGGCCGTCCTCGTAGGAGTGGCTGAAGGTGAGGCGGCCGGCGGTGACGTTGCGCCTGACGACTTCTTCGAGGCCAGGCTCGTAGATGGGCAGCCCGCCGTCACGCAGGATCTGGATTTTGCGCTGGTCGATGTCGATGCAGATGACGTGGTTGCCAAGGTCAGAGAAGCAGGTCCCGGTGACCAGACCGACGTAGCCGGTGCCTATGACGGCGATGTTTTTCACGGGTAAGACCTCCAGGGTGAGTTTGGTCGATGACGGGCGGGGCGGACGGACCTGCCGGCGGCCGGCCAGGCGGGGCAGGTGTAACCTACCCATGGCCCTTAGTTCGCAGCCCTATGCGTCACGCGTGCGGGGCCACCTCGGTGCCGGGGGCGGCCTCGGTGCCGGGTGCGCCCTTCACGGCCTGGGCAGCGTCGAGGTCCCGCCACTTAAGGCCCTCGCGCCACATATACCAGGCCCCGAGGGCGGTGATGGGCAGCCAGAGAGCGGCGTGCAGGACGATGGTGTAGCCGAAGGCGAGGTCTTTCTGGACGCCCAGGGCCTGGAGCACTTTGGCGCCGACTTCGAAGGTGCCGACGTAGCCGGGCGCGGACGGCAGGGTGGTGGTGAGGTTGACGACGCCGTTCATGAGCATAAGGCCGATGAAGCTGACGGCGAAGCGAAAGGCGTGCATGACGAACCAGTATTTGACGGTCTCCAACAGCCAGATGACGACGGAGGTGACGAAGACCATGAGGGCGTCCCGGCCCCGGCGCAGGGACTCCAGGCCGTCGACGAAGCGGTGGTAGAACTGGTCCAGCGGCTCCCGCACGCGGACGGGGGCGAAGCGGTCGGCCAGGAAGGTGTAGGCGACGGTAGAGCGGCGGCGGTCGAAGGCCATCCAGGCGAAGACGAGCAGGGCGGCCAGGAAGATCACGCTGAAGAAGACGACGGCCTGACGGTAGATGGTCGGGATGCGATCGCCGCCAACAAAGGGCAGGGCAAAGAAGACGAAGAGGAGCATGACGAGGCCGTCAAAGACGCGCTCGACGATGATGGTGGCCAGGGAGGCACTGACGGGGACGCGTTGGTTGCGTCGCAGGACGAAGGCGCGGATGACTTCGCCGGCCCTGAGCGGATAGACGTTGTTGCCGAAGTAGCCGATGCAGACGACCGGGAAGAGGTCGCGCAGGGCGATGGATTTGATGGGGCGCAGGAGGTAGTGCCAGCGCCAGGTGCGGGCCAGGACGGCAAGGAAATAGACGAGCACCCCGGGCACGATCCACCAGTAATTGGCCGTCTTCAGGTATTGCCAGACTTGCCCGAGCCCGAGTTTGGGGACGGTCAGCCATAGGAAAACCAGGCTGACCAATACACCCAGCAAAATCTGCCACCGTCGCTTCAAGCGCCACTCCAACTCTAGCGGACACACGATCGGGCGGGTCAGAGCCCGCCCGATCGTGTCATACTCAGGGAACAGGACGGCTGCTGCTTATGCCGCCAACTCGGCGTGCTGCGCCAACATGACACCCAGCACGCGCTCCATGGTCATCGTATGGCTGCAAACGCCACGTTGCACGAAGAAATCACATTCGCAGTGCCAGGCACCGTGGTCGTAAGTGACCGTATAGTTCTGGTGCCTACCCTGGAACGTTACCTCAAAGGATTTGAAACAAATGCGCTCAGGCTGCTGCGCATACTCACGGGCCTTGCTGATCTTTGCGATCATGGCCGAATCCATACCGCTACCTCCTCTAACTTGCCTGGATAGCCGCGTTCTCGGCTCCGATAACCTTAAGAGGACCGGGTAGGTCCTCGCCTCAGGCTAGCTCATCGTGGAGAAAAAAAGCACCACGGCGCGCATGGCCCTGGTGCTTTACTTCGTTGGTCACGTGTTGGACCTGCACAGACTCAAGCATAATGGAGAATTCTCCGCGGCAGTTCCTCAATCTCAACTGGCTACAGTATACCTGCGGCTCGATCCTTTGTCAAACGTTTTGCCCGGAACGAAACTGACGATATGCCTACGGCTGCGAGCCGGCCAACAGGTAGAAATGCAGGCCGGCGACCTGCTGTTCTACGATCATCAACCCGGCATCGCCCTGGCGGGTCCAGAGCTGGCGCGCAGCGCTCACCAGTTGTCCGCTGAGCATGGCCTCGCTGTTGCCCGGGAACATCCCCAACCGGCACCAGAGCACCGCCTGGCGCAGCAACTCGACCCGCCCCAGCGCGGCATCCGCTGCGCTGAGCGTGTCCAATTGCTGGCCGTAGCCGTTGACCAGCTCGGTGTAGGCACCGGCCAACTGCGTTGCCAGGTCCGCACCTTGCCCTTCCCAGTCCGGCACGAGCGACAGGCCGTAGCCTAGCTCAGACACTCGGTATTTGACCGTCAGCCAGGCTACCTTGTCGTGCAGCAGGGCTAGCTGATCGGGCAGGGCCAGGGCATCGGCCCCGGCGTAGAACGCGCCGCGTGCCTGGTCTTCGGCGGTCAGAGCCTGGCCCAGTGCCCCGGCCAACTCGTCGCGCACATCAGGTGGGGCTTTGAGCCATTGCGTCGCCAAGTCGGCGGCCGCGCGCTGTCGAGCGGCCAGAGCCTCGGTGACCGCGGCTGGCAGAACGACGCTGCCGTGCAGGCCGGGCAGCACCAGCGCCGGGGCCGGCAGCTTGACGCCTGGACCCTGGCTGGCAGCGTCCAGGCCGGCCAGGATGGCCGCAGCGCGGCCGGCGTCGCCGGCTGTGCGATAACCGGCGGCCACCCGCCGCAAGAGATCGCGACGTTGGGCAGGCATGAGCGAGAGGCTGTAGCGGGCGATGTTCTCGGCCTGCGCCAGGGAGAGGCCGGCAACGCTGCCCTCGTTGACTGCCTGCAAGCCCCGGGCAGCCTGCAACGAAATATCGCCGCGGGCCAACTCGCTGAGCCCGGGCCCCAGCGCCGCTTCGTCCAGGGCCGCGCGATAAGCCACGATGGCGCGCGAGGGGTCCGTTTCCTTCAGCCGGCCACCCAGCAGCAACCAATGCCCGGCGCGCAGCGTGTCGGGCAGCAACGGGCTGTAGGCGATCGTCGCGAAGGCCGTCTCGACCTCGCCCGCGTCCAGGGCAGCCCCGATCACCCGATCATCAGCATAGCCGGCCAGCGGCAGTACCGCCATGTCCGGCGCCACATCGGCGGAGCGGACGGCGGCCAGTGGATTAGCGGCACTGACCGGCGCGCCGGCCGTACGCGAGAGCATGAAATAAGTCCCCAGCAAGGCCAGGCCGGCCACGGTGAGGAAAATCAGGCCGGCAGCCAATATGAAGAGCAAGCGACGCGATCGGCGATCGCGCTCGTCCACCGGCGATTGGCCTGCGCGAGCGCGCCCGGTCGAGTCTGGGGGAAGAGCATTTTCCATAGGCAGGGAGTATAGCATAGAGCCGAACGGCGTGCGAATTGCGACGCCTAGTGCGTGTAAGGCAGATTCCATAGTGGCGCGCGCGTGCGTTTGCCAAATCCGAAAGCCTTGTGATAATATAGGCCCTGCTTGACCAGGCAGTGGGAGGCTAGACGTATTTGGTCAAGAAACGCTTCGTCGCTGCACCGTCCTTGCGGTGTTCGGCCGGTCTTGCGCCCGCTTTGTGCCTCCATGCGGTGGGCCTGGCAAACTTCCCTGGGTACAATGACCCGGTCATCGCGGCGACCACGATTTCTGCCGAGAGATATGGCACATCGCTCTAAACATCTATTGGTGAATCCAGGCAGCATCGGCTGACATCGCCGGCATTAGCGCGTCTGGCAGCCACGCGCCTGTTTGGAATCATAGAGCAGCGGCGCCGCGCATTAGTGCCCACATGCACAAGCGCACTGAAGGTCCGGCCTCCGACAGAGCCGGGTTTTTCAGAATCCTGGTTGCGATATCCCCTTCAGGAGTGCGACAGAAGACATGGCATTTCCCGACAACTCCATCACATCGCGCTTGACCCATTGGCTGGAAGACACGCGAGGCGCCAAGATTATCACCTACGTGGTGATCCCGCTCCTCATCATCGCCGCCTTGATCCTCCCCCCGATCTCGGTGCCGCAAAGGCTGCTCGACCTTGGCACCACCGGGATAAACGAAACAGGGGGCACGCTCTCTGATCCGGACGGGACGCAGGTGACTTTCCTGCCCGAGACCGTCCAGCATTCCTTCCGGGTGAAGCTCAACTCCATCCCACGGGTGACGTTCCTCGAGGGCAGCGCGGGCAAAGATCTGGCTGCGGCCGCCAAGGCAATTCCGGCCAATCTGAACGCCAAGAGCCCGTTGTACCAACTGCAGGTGCGCGGCGACGCTTCGGCGGCCTCGACCTGGTCAATCCCGATCCCGAATGACAGCGAGCCCTACGAAACGCTCGACGCCTATACGTGGGACACGGCCAGCCAAAGCTGGCAGTGGCTGCCGCACTCCATCATCGCCGAGGACGATCAGCTTGAATCGCGGCTGAACTTCGTCCCGTCGTCGATCATGGTCGTGCAGACTAATCCGCTGCCGGCCACTGTATCGGCCGACCTTGCCCTGGCGAGCGCGCTGCCCGCCGAGGGCAAGAGCGCCCTGGCGCAGGTGCACCCGACGGGGATGTTCCTGGGGGATAACGGCACCCTCACCGGCTCGATCGACGCCGGCTTCGACCAGCTTGGCGACGCTTACGCCATCGTGCCAGTGGTCCGCAACTATGATGGCCCGATTGTGCGAACGGATCTGCTCAACAACATGCTGGCCGACAGCGCCCAGCGCGAGGCGCAGATCAACGCGATCGTGAACATGGTGGTCGGGAACCTCTACGCGGGGGTCGACATCGACTACCACGGCGTCGAGCCCGGCGAGACAGCCGACTTCAACGCCTTCGTCGGCGCCCTTGCCGACCAGTTGCACGCTCAGAACAAGACCCTGTCCGTGCGCGTCGAACCGGCCGCGCAGATCGCCGAGGACCGTTGGGACACCGGCGCCTACGACTGGCGCAGCCTGGGCCTGCTGGCCGACACGGTCAAGGTCCCGGCACCCCTCGATCCGCGGGCCTACGTGCCGGGCGGCCAGGTGGAAGCGCTGCTGAGTTACGCGGTCGGCGAGGTGAACCGCTATAAGCTGGAGATGGTGCTGAGCGGCCAAAGCGTCGAGCAGTCCGGCAGCTACCTGCTCCTGAAGAAATACGCCGACGCTTTGCAGCCATTGATGGGCCGAGTGCAGGCCGACCAGACGATCGTGGAGCCGGGCATGCCGATCAATCTGGCGCTGGTGTCCAGCCGCCCGAACAGTGGCCTGGTCTACGATCCCAACATTGGCGCTTATGTCTACCGCTACCAGGACGACCAGGGCAATGCCAGGACTGTCTGGCTAGAGAACGCGGCGAGCCTGAGCCACAAACTGCAGTTGCTGGGCAAGTTCAGCATCAAGGGCTTCATGGTTGAGAACCTGCCGGCGGACGGCCAGGATGCCGACCTGTGGTCCATCATGCGCGACTACCAGCAGGGAATGGCCAAGCCAATCGATAGCAACCTGACGGTCGAGTGGACCCTGCGTGGCTCTGACGGCCAGTTGATCAGCCAAGTGCGTCCGGTTGGCGATTCCAACCTGGTCGTCAACGCCCCGGTCGCACCGGGCGACGTCGAGATCAAGGCCTCGCTGGTCGATCGCGGCCAGGTATTGGCGCAGGAGAGCGTCTCGGGAGTGATCGTTGCCACCTATACCCCGACGCCCACGCCGACGCCGGTGGCGACGGCGACCCCGGCCCCGACCGCCACCCCCGACGTAGCGACTTTACGCTCGAATTCTGGCTCGATCAACATGCGCTCGGGGCCCAGCACCGCTTACGCAAAGGTTGGCGATTTGAGCGCCGACGCAAGCTGCCAAATCATCGGCAAGAGCGAAGACGGCGCGTGGTGGCAGGTCGACTGCAGCGGCAAGAAAGGCTGGGTATCGGGTGAACTGGCCAGCACCAGCGGGCCTCTGGCGAACATCGCCATGGTTACGGTCGAGCCTCCGCCGACCGCGGCGCCCCAGGTAGCCTCGGCAGCGCCGGCGGCCGGACCGGCACCCGCGCCGAGCGGCGGCGGCAGCTTCGCTTTCGGCATTCAGGTGGATCCCTACGGTGGCCACTATGCGCAGGCAAAAGGCCTCGGGTTCTCCTGGGTGAAGGTGCAGGTGCCGTGGAAAGACTTCGAGGGATCGAAGGGCAACCGGAACTTCCCGGACGGCGCAGTCAACAACGCCGCGTCTAACGGGCTGACTGTGCTCGCCAGCATCGTCAAGGCGCCAAACTGGGCGCGCAACCCCAGCTATGGCTTCGCAGCCGAAGGGCCGCCGCAAAACCCGCAGGACTACGCCGACTTCGTCGCTGCCTTCGCCGGTCACTATTGTGGCAAGGGTGTCGGGGCCATCGAAGTGTGGAACGAAGAGAACCTGTGGTATGAGTGGGGCAACGAACCGCTGGATGCGGGCCGCTACATGCAGTTGCTGTCCGCGGCCTACAGGGCAATCAAGGGGGCCTGCCCAAGCATGATCGTGGTCAGCGGCGCGCCGACCCCGACAGGCGCCCCGCCTCCGCAAGCGATCGACGACAACACTTATCTGGATCAGATGTACCGGAACGGGTTGCGGAGCTACGCGGACGCCATCGGGGCGCATCCCAGCGGCTTCGCCAACCCGCCTGACGTGACCTTCCAGGACTGGCAAGCGGGGCGCTATCAGGCGCCTTCGCATGCCAACCACCCGTCATTCTACTTCCTGAACACCTTGCAGTCGTACCGCAGCATCATGGTCAGGTACGGCGACACGAACAAGCGCATCTGGCCGACCGAGTTCGGTTGGGGCTCGACCGGCAGCCCACACGCCGGTTACGAATACGAGGTGCGCGTGTCTGAGCAGCAGCAGTCCGACTGGATCGTGAAGGCTTATTCGATCATGCGCAGCTCGGGCTACATCGGCGCCGCGTTCCTCTGGAACCTGGATTACAACGTGACTCAGGGGGGCACGGAGCTGGCGGCCTTCGGCATCCTGAACCGGCCGGCCTATTCTGCCCTGCAGCAAATGGGGAAGTAGTGAGAGAGGGTGTTTCCGCCGTGCAAGCCATGGCGTAGCGTTGGAGTTCTGCTTAGATGACCAAGACTCGTCTGACCTGGGGCATCGTCTGGCCCTGGTTGCTCCTGCTGGTGCCGCTCACGCTGGGACCGTTGCTCGGCTCGTGTGCCTCCGGCATAGGCAGCCAGGCGACCCCGACACCCACCAAAACGCCACTGCTGGCGGCGGTGACGACGCCCGAGGCCCTTCAGAAGCCGACCGAGGTGCCGGCCACGGCCACGCCTCTGCCCAGCGACACGCCCCCGCCCACCGCCGAACCGGCAGGGACGGCTGTGCCAGAGGCCAGCCCCGCGCTGGCGACGGCGGTGCCATCGCCGACGACGCAGCCGATCCAGACGGTCGGCGACAGTAACATGACCTCGCCCGACTTCGCCGTCCAGGCCTTTCTCTGGTGGCGCGAGGAAGTCGCCGACCGCGATCTACAACTGATCCGCGACGCCGACTTCAAGTGGGTCAAGCAGTACTTCTCCTGGCAAGACATCGAGGGCGCCGGCAAGGGCCAGTTTGACTGGACCCACACCGATCGCATTGTCGACCAGGTGCAGAAGTACGGGCTCAAGCTGGTCGTGCGCCTGAGCGCCAACCCGGATCTGCCGTTCTGGGCAGGCACTCCGCCGGACAGCACAAAGGACTTCGCCGATTTCGTGGCGGCGGTGGCGACGCGCTACAAGGGTCGCGTGCAGGCCTACCAGGTCTGGAACGAGCCGAACCTGGCGCGCGAGTGGGGCAATAAGCGGCCCGATCCGGCGGCCTACGCCAGCATGCTGAAGGCCAGCTACACCAACATCAAGGCGGCGGACCCGCAGGCGGCGATCATCACTGCCGGTATGGCGCCGACCACGCGCAACGACGATGTGGCCATGCCGGACATGTACTTCTATCAAGGTATGTACGACGCGATGGGCGGATCGAGCAACGGTTACTTCGACGTGCTGGGCGCGCATGGCACCGGTTGGGCGGTTGCGCCGGAGACCGATCCGCAGGTAGTCGTCGACGATCCCAACCTGCATAACAACGATCCGAGCTCACCCGACCTGCTGCGCGTCTACGCGTTCAGGCACGTCGAGGATGTGCGCGAGCTGATGGTGAAGAATGGTGACGAGGCCAAGCGCATCGCGATTCTGGAGTTCGGCTGGACGACCGACAACCGGCCTAACTCGCCCTACTACTGGTTCGGGGCCGGGGCGGGGATAGATGAGCAGACCCAGGGCGAGTACCTGGTGCGGGCCTACCAATTTGCGGCCGCGCACTGGCAGCCCTGGATCGGCCTGATGACGGCGATCTACATGCCGGACGTGCAGTGGAGCAAGGAAGACGAACAGTACTGGTGGTCGATCATCGGCCCCGGTTACCCGGATTCCTACTGGCGGGCGGCCTATATGGACCTGTGCATCTTCATCAACGGCCTGGACGGCAAGACCTGCAAGAACGCGCCGCACCAATAGTCTCCGGGCAGGCTACTGTTTCCGCCAGTCGAGACGGTGGCAAGTGGCGCCGGGATCCGTGCCAACGCCGAAATCGATCTCGACCACGGGGCTGAGCGGGTTACCACCCGCATCGGCGATACTAAGATAAAAACGCCGGTGGGCGCCAAAGAGCGGGAAATCGTACTGTCCCGCATCGTTGGCGCCCGCCTTGCTTAACTTGTCCTCGGCGTTGCCATATTCGTCGACCAGGAGCAGCCGCACGTTGGGCAGGGGATCGCCGCCGGGACCGGTGACGCGCCCCAGGATATAGTTGCCCGGGCAGTCGCCGCTGGTGTAGAGCACCGGGCCGGCGGCCACGTACTCGGTCGCCGCCGGCACCGGCGTAGGTGACGGCGCAGGCGTCGCCGTCTCGACAAAGGGTGCGGCCTGCGTGCGGGCGGGCGGCAGCGCTGGGGCCTCGGTCGGCGTGGGCGGGGCAAAGGGGACGACGGTCACCCGGCTGAGGTCGGGCGTGAAGTCGGCCGCTCGGCCGGCAGGAGCCGCTGCAATGGGTAGCGCGACGACGGTAGCGACCGATTCGCTGCCCGGGGTCGCAGTTCGTTGATCGGGTGGCAGCCACCCGCCGGTCGACGGGCCACCGGCCCGGAACGTGTTCAACAGGTAACGCCCGCCGAACACGGCCCCTGCGCCGGCGGCGAGCAGAACGATGAGAAAGGCGATCGCGTAGCCGCGTTTGGCCATAGAATCTTCCAAACCTCCGCGCTGGGGCGCAAGCCGCAGCCCCAGGATTTTGCATACAGGCCGGGTAATGCTAAAATGGAGCGGTCAGGGCGAGTAGCTCAGCTGGTTAGAGCGCACGGTTCACATCCGTGAGGTCGTGGGTTCGAGTCCCTCCCCGCCCATAAACATTATCACAAGGGTTTAGCCGGAACCGCACGGATCGCCATTCGTGCGGTTCCGTGCGTTCTAGCCACGGTTAACATTATCACAAGGGGAGAGACGGTGCAAAGCCGTAAGCACGCACGGATGATCCTTAAAACAGCAAGGGTGCGCTCATCCCTGTCGCACCCTGCTGCACCGCCCCCTTAGCAGAATTGGACGCTCACGTGCAGCTCGATGATACCCTGGAGGGGTTCTGGCCGTCAAAGCGGCGCAACCTGTCGCCACTAAAGTATTGACTGAGCCGGAGATCTGACTTACAATTTACTCGAGGATGTTCGGATGAAAACAGATCATCTGGCCAATTCTTCCTTACCCGCGGGAACCACGCTCTTCCGCTTCAATGGCGTACCGGTGAAGGTTCAGCCTGCCTTCTGGCCAATCCCCTTCCTGGTGACAGGCGTGCTGGCCTGGATCGCTGGCCTGCGCCGCCCGGAACGCTCCTGGCTTCAGCGCCTGGCTGTCGGATTGGTTGCGCTACCGGTGGCGTTGATTGCCGACATCGGCCACGCCATGGCGCATACCATCAGCGCCCGCCTGGCCGGTGCGCCAATGGATGAGATTCTCCTCTCCGCTGAGATGCCCCGCACGCTCTACGAAAATAATCATGTCCTGCCGCAAGTACACATTTTGCGCTCGCTGGGCGGCCCCACTTTCAGCCTGATTTGTTTTACCCTCAGCCTGCTGTGGCGAAGGCTGTCGCCACCTGAATCCATCAGTCGAGAGCTTGCGGAAACCTCCCTGGTTGGTCACGGCTTTATCCTGGTGGGCAGCGTCGCTCCGCTGCCGATGGTGGATGGCGGGATCATCATGAAGTGGCGGTTGGTCCAGGCCGGCCGGTCCGTGGAGCAGGCAGACCGGGTAGTCCAGCGAACCAGTTGGGGCCTGGGGGCAGCTTTCCTGGCTGTGGGCGCGGTACTGGGGCTCATCCAAAAGCGCAAGTTGGTGGGCAGCATTCTGGCGGCCTGCGGGTCGGCAGGGATCGCCGCAGGTTTGGGGTGGATAAAGTAGTAGGCATCCGGTGTCTGTTCGCAGATTGGTAGAGACGGCTCTCGACCCACAAGGAATCGGCGAAAACCACACATTTTACCACCCCTCAGCCTGCAGTATGTAGTCTTGCTTACCGCTTTATGTCGCCTTTCGTGCTAGGATGACTGGCAAGTGGGATTGGTCCCTTACAGATGTTCGTCCGCAGCCCAGGCCTCTCTTGCCTGGGCGCTTTTTTCGTTTCCCCGTACTGCAGGTCGGAAACGCACCGTGAAGCTCACTCTTGGCTGTCACGCTACCGCCTCAAGGAGTCACAACTTGGAATCCGAACGCTTTCTCGGGACAGTCAAGTGGTTCAGCGCCGAAAAAGGCTATGGCTTTATTGCCCGCACGGACGGCGAGGATGTTTTTGTCCACCAATCTTCCATCCAGGCCGAAGGTTACCGCACCCTGGAGGAAGGGCAGCAGGTGCAGTTTGAGATCGAGCAGGGCGCCAAGGGCTTGAAGGCCACCAATGTCAGCCTACAATGAGCCCCGGCTGCCAGGCGATGATCGCCTGGCAGCCGGAAATGATCGGCAGGCAGGCGACAAGCGCCTGATGCCGGGCGACGAAGTGTTTCACCCCAAGTTCGGCTTTGGCACCATCCATAGCCTGATGCGCCGTGATCGCATCCACCCGATCCAGGAGACTACCTGCACCGAGGCAGCGTCGGACCGCACTGAGGATTATTACGACATCCACCTTGCCGAGGGTGGTACGCTGCTGGTGCCAGTGGGTCGCGCCGAAAGCGCCGGGCTGCGCCGCCTGACCGGCGGGGTAGAGGCAGTCAAGGAGGGCCTCTGCTCGCCTGCCGAAGGTTTGCCCGCCAATTTCCGCGAGCGCGCGGCCGTGCTGCGGGCGCGCGAGCAGGGTGGTGGGCCCGGCGCGTTGGCCCATTCGGTGCGTGATATGCTGGCCCAGAGTCGCGGACGCACTCTTTCGATGGGCGAAAAGACGTGGCTCGACAAGTCGTGCCAGCGTCTCAGCACCGAGGCGGCACTGGTCGATCGCGTCCCGATGTTCCAGGCGCGCGCGGCCATCCTGGAGGTCGTGCGGGCACTGCGCGTGCATTAAGGGGAGCTTATGCACCTTGAGGGCAATACCGGACCGGCGGAGACAATGGCCCGGCTGCGGGCGGAAATGGCCGCCCGTGAACGCACCTCGGCCGCTCTGGCGCTCAAGAACGCCGAGCTGTACGCTGAGATCCAGCGCCGGCTGGCGGAGAGCGAGAGTTTCGGCCGTGTTCTGGTCAGCTTGCTCCAGAAGACCGTTCTGGAGCAAGTGCTCGACATCGTCTGCGCCGAAGCCCAAGGGTTGATCGGCGCGACCGGCAGCGCCATCTTGCTGCTGACCGACCGGGCCTGGCTGGAAGTCCGGCACCGCCTGGGCCGGCCTATGGCGATTGTCGAGCGTCTGCCAGTGGATGGGTCATTGGCCGGCCTGGTAGTGCGCAAGGGTGCGCCAATGGTGCTGAACGACCCTTCTGCTATCTCGCTTGCCGGACAAGCCGAGGTATACCAGTGGCCCGCCGATCTGAGCGCGCTGCTTGCGGTCCCACTGCACGGCAGCGACGGGGTGATCGGCGTGCTGGACGTGGTCAACAAGCCAGGTGGCTTCAGCGATGAGGACGTGCGTCTCATGTCGGTCTTTGCCAACCAGGCGGCGATGGCGATCGAGCATGCCCGGCTGCAGCGCCAGGCGGAGCAACTGGCCGTGCTGCAGGAACGCGAACGATTGGCTCGCGAGCTGCATGATTCGGTCACCCAATCGCTGTATAGCGTAAACCTGTATGCCCGCGCGGCAGCCCTGGCCCTGACGGCGGGCAAACAGGAAGGCGTGGCCGGCTACCTGCAGGAGTTGCAGGAGACCGCCCAGGAGGGCATGCGCGACATGCGCCTGCTCATCTTCCAGCTGCATCCCCCCGAGCTGGAAACGGAAGGGCTGGCGGCGGTCCTCCAGGCACGCCTGGCAGCCGTGGAGGCACGCGCCGGTCTGCAGACCGAGTTCCGCGTTGAGGGCGAGCGCCGGCTGCCCATCGCGATCGAGGGGGAACTCTACTGGATCGCTCAGGAGTCGCTGAACAACGTGCTCAAGCATGCTCAGGCGCAGCATGTGAGCCTCCGCCTGCACTACACGTCAGACAGCATCGCTCTTGAAGTAGATGATGACGGCATCGGCTTCGATCCACTGCATATCCGGCCCGAAGGGCAGGGCGGAGTGGGGCTGCGCAGTATTAAGGAACGGGCGGCGCGCCTCGGCGGGACGCTGGCCTGTTACAGCAAACCGGGCGAAGGCACACGGGTGAAGGTTGAGGTGGCTCTGTGACGACGATCCGGGTCATGATAGCCGACGACCATGCCATCGTGCGCAAGGGCATCCGAGCGCTTCTGTCCGAAGCCGAGGGTTTCGAGGTGGTGGCAGAGGCAGCCGACGGGCAGGAAGCGGTGAGGCGCGCCGAAGAAACACAGCCCGACGTGATCCTTATGGATCTGCTGATGCCGGTGATGGACGGCATCGAGGCGACGCGGCAGATCACCGCCCTGCGCCCGGATGCGCGTGTCCTCGTGCTGACCAGCTTCGCCGCCGACAACAAGGTGTTTCCGGCCATCAAAGCCGGCGCAGCCGGTTATCTGCTTAAGGACTCTTCCCCGGACGAGTTGGTGCGGGCCATCCGCCAGGTGCACCGCGGCGAACCCTCCCTCCATCCGGCCATCGCACGCAAGCTGCTGCAAGAGGTCGCGCATCCGGCGGAGCTGGAGCCCGCCCCGGAGGCCCTGACGGCCCGCGAGATGGCGGTGCTGCGCCTGGTCGCGCAGGGGCTGAGCAATCAGGAGATCGCCGATCGGATCGCCGTCAGCGAGCCGACGGTGCGCGCTCACGTGAGCCGCATCCTGGGCAAGCTGCACCTGGCCAGCCGGACCCAGGCCGCGCTGTATGCCGTGCGCGAAGGGCTGACGTCGCCGTCCGAGGAGAGTGCATTCGGGCAAGCCAGCAACGAAGGGGAGTAGACGCGCCCGGCTGCAAGTTCGCAGAACCGTTCGCAGACCCATCGGCAGAAGCGTTGGCATGCAAGCACGAGCGCTCGAAAACCATACATCAAACGTCATACGACAAATAGCCGGGGTCGCCCTCAGGGGCGGCCCTTTTTGTTATCCGCAACTCTAGCGCTTGCGCTGACGACGGGGGAGCGCGCGCGGGTTATCCTAGTAATCAAGAAAAGTACGTGCTCCGGTGTCATGCTTGAGAGGAGTCAAACGATGGACAAGAGTTTTCTAGATGCGGTCACGAAGATCCTGAACGACTTCGCCCTGACGAAATTCTCGGCCCAGGTCCTGGAACTGAAGGGACCAGTCCAGGAAGGTTCAAGCTACCGCTGGCAGCTAATCAGCACCAGGTATAAGGAGGTGACCGTCCTGTTGTCTACCAAGAGGCTCTTCCTTGGCAAGCCCAAAGCCGCGTCATTCGAGGTCTATGGGCTGGAGGAAAGAAAGAAGTTGGGGCCCGGCTTGCCGGAACTACAGTCCTATCTCGGGAACGCGGAACTGGCGGCTATTCGCTGATCGTTGCACGTCGTTCCGTCATTCGACGGAGGAGAGAAGGACAGCCATGAGAACGCTCTATTTCCCGATCTACACCCTGCGGCCTTTCGAGCGAGGGATCCAGGAGACGCTAGGCAAGTACAGCGGGTTTGTCATGCCCGGCCTGGGATTTCAGATCCCGTTCGTCCATCTCATCCGGGTGCGCGATATCCGCGAGCACACAATGGATATTCACCCACAGCCGGTGATCACCAAGGACAACGTCGAGATCCAGGTGGACGGCATCATGTGGGTGCGGCCGACCGTCGACGAGGAGTCGATCAAGAAGACTTTCTATAACATCGACGATTGGAAGAAAGCGGTCATCCAGCTCGCGATGACCAACCTGCGCCAGGAATTCGGCGATCTGACCCTGGATGAGAGCCTGGTCGCGCGCGAGAAAATCGCGGCCAACATCCAGCGCATCCTGAATGTCTACGTCGTCGAATGGGGCCTGACCGTCAGCAAGGTGGAGATCCGCCTGATCGATCCGCCCGAAGACATCAAGAAGGCCATGCACAAGCAGAAGACCTCCGAGCAGGAGCGGAGATCCATGCGCTTGCTGGCAACGGGGGAATTCGAAGCCGCAGAACAGCAGAAGCTGGCGATCATCCAGCGGGCCCAGGGCGAGTGCGAAGCGGCGATCCAGGTGGCCCAGGGTAAGGCCGAAGCGATCCGCCTGGTCAACGAAGCGGCCGACAAGTACTTCATCGGCAACGCCCAGGCGCTCAAACGGATGGAGATGATCGAAACGTCGCTGCGCAACAACAGCAAAATCGTAATCACCGAGCACGGCATCAGCCCGACCCTGCTGCTGGGCAGTCTGCCGATGACGATGTCGACGGAAATCGCCGCGTGATCACTCCCAACGACAGAACGCAGGGGGCTGGCGCCAGCAACACCAACATGCCGGAAAGCCGCTGGAAGCAGGTCAGCGGCGAGATCCAGATCTTCTGGAGCAGGATTGACGACGCCGACCTGGCGAGGATCGCGGGCAAAGCCGAGCGCCTGGCGGGCATGCTGCAGCACAAGTACGGCTACACCAAGCAGCACGCCGAGACGCAGAGCATCCGCTGGATGCGCAAGCACCGCGACGACGAGCAGCCGAGCGCAGAATAACCCGGATCGCCGGTCTCGAAAGGCCCGGGCCACGGCAGTCGGAAGAGGTGACGAGATGGCAACTATACCCAAGATTATGGGGATCGGTGGTCCACCGCTAACCCCGGACGCGCCCGCCCTCGATCGCCTGAGTGACGAGGAGCGCGCGGAGCTGAGGTGGGGCGACGAAGCCCTGACGCCAGGTCGGGACGTTGGCGTTACGGCTAATGAAGGTCTTAGGGCGCGATCGTGACGCGCGTGCTGATCGCCGACGACCAGTTCAGGGCCCGGCGCAGCCTGCACGCTCTGCTGACGGCTATGCATTGGAGCCACCAGGCACGCGGCGACGGTCTGATCGAGACCGTGGGCGAAGCCGGCGATGGTCAGGAGGCGATCGACCAGGTCGAGCGATTGCAGCCGGATGTCGTCGTGATGGAGCTGCACCCGCCGACGCTGGACGGCCTGAGCGCCATTAAGGTCATCAGGAGCCGGTGGCCGGCAGTCAGGATTGTGGTGCTGACGATGTACGCCACCGATCGGGCGGCTGCGCTGGAGGCTGGGGCAGACGCCTTTTTGCTCAAAGGCTGCTCGACCGGTGAGCTGCTGGCGGCGGTGAGACCCGGCCCGGTGTAACTGTCGGTGTAAGAAGAAGATTGGAGCCCCTATGAACAAGAGCTTGCCCGGCCGCAAGATCCGCTTCCCGTTCGCATATGTGATGCCGGTGATCCTCGGCCTGGCGCTGCTCTGGCCGCTGATCAGCAGCCGGCTGCTGCCATCGATAACCGAGATGACCTATACCGAGTTCAAGACGGCGCTGCGAGCCGGGCAGATCCAGACCGCGGTGGTCGGCGTGGACCAGATCTCTGGCAAGTTGCCGGGGGACAAGTTCTACCACACGGTGCGGGTGGACGATCCGACGTTGCTGAAAGACCTGGAAGCCAACCATGTCAACGCGACCGGCCAGGTCGCCGGCAACGGGGGCCTCCTGAGCCTGCTGGGCTGGCTGCTGCCGCTGATCCTGTTTGCTGCCTTCGGCTACTTCGTGCTCAAGAGCATCCGCGGCGCGGCGGGCGGCGGGGGCGGTCCCGGCGGCATCTTCTCCTTCGGCAAGACCAAAGCGCGCGTCATCCAGGGCGAGCAGACAGGGGTGACCTTCCAGAATGTGGGTGGGGCCGGAGAGGCCGTGGGCGAACTGCGCGAGATCACCGACTACCTCAAGGACCCGGCCCGCTTCCAACGCCTGGGCGGCCGGATGACCAAGGGAGTCATTTTGGTTGGCGCTCCGGGCACCGGCAAGACGCTGCTGGCCAAGGCCACGGCGGGCGAGGCGGGCGCGCCCTTCTTCTCGGTCAGCGCCTCCGAGTTCGTGGAGATGTTCGTGGGCGTCGGTGCTTCGCGCGTGCGTGACCTGTTCGAGCAGGCCAAGAAGGCCGCACCGAGCATCATCTTCATCGACGAGCTGGACGCGATCGGCGGCCGGCGGGCCGGCGCCGGCGCGATGGGTGCCCACGAGGAACGCGAACAGACCCTCAACCAACTGCTGGCCGAGATGGACGGCTTCGAGTCGCAACATGGCGTGATCGTGATGGCCGCCACCAACCGGCCCGAGGTGCTCGATCCGGCCCTCTTGCGGCCCGGTCGCTTCGACCGCCAGATCACGGTCGACCTGCCGGACCTGGTGGGCCGGCAGGAGATCCTGAGCATCCATGCCCGGCCGGTCACACTGGCCGCAGATGTGGACCTGAAGGCGATAGCCCGTATCACGCCGGGCTTCTCGGGCGCCGACCTGGAGAATGTGGTCAACCAGGCGGCGCTGGCAGCCGCCCGCGACGGCCAGGAAGCGGTCGAGACGGTCAACTTCGATGAGGCGATTGAGCGGGTCGTTGCCGGCTCAGAGCGGCGCACGCGTGCGATGAACCCGTGGGAGAAGCAGACGGTCGCGGTCCATGAGGCCGGCCACGCCCTGGTCGCCAGCCTGCTACCGGGCACGGACCCGGTACATAAGGTCACCATCGTGCCACGCGGGCGGGCGCTCGGCTATACAATCCAACGGCCCATTGAGGACCGCTACCTGCTGAGCCAGAGTGAGCTGCGGGCCCGGCTGGCGGTGATGCTGGGCGGACGGGCTGCCGAAGCGCTCACCTTCGACGAGGTCTCGACGGGGGCCTCCGACGACCTGGCGCGCGCCACCGACCTGGCCCGGCGCATGGCCACCGAGTTCGGCATGAGCCCGGCCCTCGGGCCGGTGCGGCTGGCCGGCGACCCGCAAACCGCTTACCTGGGTCAGCAATTTGGATTGGACAGTCGAGTCAGCCAGGAGACGGCAGGCCAGGTGGATGCCGAAACGCGGCGCCTTGTCGAAGAGGCCCTCGATCAAGCCTCGGCCTTGTTGAGCGCTCATCGTGCGACCCTCGACCGACTGGCCGAGCGCCTGTGCGAGCACGAGACGGTAAACGGCAGCGAAGTGACCGCCATGTTGGCAGAGGCAAGCACGGCAAGGGCCAGCCTTGGAGGTGAGGAGCTGTCGCCAGGCGGCGGCCCACGGCGGGCCTGGCAGGATCCAACTGCGTGGCATGAGAAGGCGAGAGCGGGCCAAGCCACAGGCACGGCAGACGGCGCGCCGGGTCAATCGCATAACGGGCACGGCGCTGGGCCTGAACAAGCCTGATGTAGCGCCAGAGCTGACACGCCCCCGATCCACCTTACGCCAAATAGCGTATGGCAAAAGTGAGTGCGCCGACCCGAGAGGCCGTTCGTTTGTTATAGCAAAGACCATCGTTTGTGCTGACGACAGGGGGCGCTCGTTCGATTACGCTGTCCTCTATAGTCCGGGCAGCCGCCTGGGCCAAGAAAGGTACAAGGAGTTGAAGAAACCACATGGCAGATAACACCACAGAGAGCGAAGACCTGATCGCGAACATCGAGAAGACCACTCCGTCCAAGCCGGCGGCTGCGGCCGGCACCGTGGCGGCCGCCCTGCCCGTCGTCGTAGGGGCTCGGCATCTACCCGCGCCGATGCGGCTGTCGAAGGGCCAACGCAAGCACATCCGCCGGCTGAAAGAGGCCGGTGAATTCAAGCCAACCGTCCGCCGCCGCTAACGCCTTAAACTAACGGCTCCAGGTGGGCGTGCTCGGGCAAGTCGCCGCCCACCTGGCCGTCTGACTCAGGGAAAGACCGGGCAGGCGCGGGGGTGGGAAAAAGATTGACACCCGGGGTTTAATAGCGTATAATATTAGCAGTAGATACATCATAATCGTACAGGCATTGTCGACGCGCAGCCACATCGCGATCCAACCGGCCTGACCGGGAAAGCGGCCCAAATCAGTCCAGGGTTGAGCCGCGGGCACTATGGAAAAGGAGGGCAGCGTAGGGGCCATGTTCGACAATATCCTGGTTCCCCTAGATCGATCAGTTCTGGCTGAATGTGTCCTCCCCCATGCCGTAGCTGTGGCGCGCGCCTTCCAGTCACGGGTCACGCTTCTCAGTGTGCTTGAGCGAGCTACCCGGCCGGATTGCACGTACAGGGTCGATCCCCTCGAGTGGCGAATCAGGAAAGCTGAAGCCGAAAGCTATCTCCGCGGCGTGGCCGACCGGTTACAGGAAACCCTCCTGCCCCTGAAGAGGCGAACACTTGAGGGCGAGGCCGCAGAACAGATCATCAATTTTGCACATAGTAGTGATATTAACCTCATCATTCTGAGCAGCCATGGTCAGAGCGGCTTGACGGGATGGAATGTGGGCAGTGTGGTGCAGAAAATCGTCATGCGGACACGGACGTCCATCATGATCGTGCGCGCTTATCAGCGCAACTCGGCCGGTCTAGCCGATCTGCGCTACCAGCGGTTGTTGGTTCCCTTGGACGGTTCGCAGCGTGCCGAATGGGTCTGGCCCCTGGCTACCACTCTGGCTCGCGCGGAGGGAGCTGAGATCGTGTTGGCCCACGTGGTCAGGCCGCCGGAGATGCCCCGCCGCTTGCCACCGACCGCCGAGGATACCGAACTGGCGGAGCGTGTCGTAAAGCGCAACCAGGAGGAGGCGCGGCGGTACGTGGATCAGCTGCGGTCTTGGATGCCATCATCTGTGCGCGGATGTGTCCTGGTGGGTGATCATGTGCCGGCAACATTGCATCAGTTGGCGGATGATGAAAGGGTCGACCTGGTCGTCTTGAGCGCTCACGGTTATTCTGGAGGAACCCGATTTCTTTACGGTGGAGTAGTCATTAGTTTCATCATTTACGGAAGTACCCCTGTATTGATTGTGCAGGACGTTCCTGTGGACAAGATACGGCCAAACCCAGCTGAAATCCGGGCTGCCAACCAGGAGGTCTTGCCGATGCCCCACGGTACGTTCGGCACTGAGGAAAGCTGGCGATTAAATTAATCCGGGCCCAGCTTGCCGTTGTGGGCTCGATCGCATAGGAAGTTACTCGCGCCCACTCTCCGAGCCCGGGTAGGGCACTATCTGGTAAGACATTGCGACTCCAGCCACGGGTTCCCACTCCAGGTCATGCTCGATGACCTGCTCGCGGCTGTAGCCGAGCACGGCCTGTGGCAAGGACAGTTGCTGGCCCCGAGTTGCAGCCGGCCATCTCAAGAGGTGCTTATGTTCGATATGATCCTTGTCCCCCTGGACCGTTCACCACTGGCCGAATGCGTCTTGCCTCACGCCGTGGCGGTGGCACGCTCTCTGGACGCACAATTGATGCTCCTCCACATCCTCTCTCGATCCGACAGGCAAGACGGCCTGCGCGCGGTGGACCCTCTGGAGTGGCAGTTGCGCAGGGCAGAAGCAGAGAGCTACCTGGAAGGGGTCCGCGCGCGACTGCAAGAGGTAGGCGTCGCGGCGCAGACGAACGTCCTCGACGGAGACGCGGCCGAGCAGATTTTGGCTTTTGCCCGCGAAAACCAGGTCGGGCTGGCCATCATCAGCAGCCATGGGCAGAGCGGCCTGAGCGGCTGGAACGTTAGCAGCGTCGTGCAAAAGGTGATTATGCGCGCGCCCATCTCGCTGATGATCGTGCGCGCTTATCAGCCTGCGCAGCCAGACCTGGCAGGTCTGCGCTACCGGCGGGTGGTGGTACCGCTGGACGGATCCCCGCGCGCCGAGAGTGTGCTGCCGCTGGTCGCCGCCCTTGCCCGCACTTTCGAGGCGCAGGTCTTGCTGGCGCACGTGGTGCAGCGTCCGCAAATGCCAAGGCGAACGCCGCCCAGTCAAGAAGACAGCGACCTGGCCGACCGCATTGTGGAGCGCAATCGCTCCGAGGCCGAGCGGTATCTTGAGGTAGTGCGCTCCCAGTTGCCGCCGGCAGCCGTAGAGACCAGGCTACTGATCAGCAACCACGTGGCGGCCGAGCTGCACAAGTTGGCCGACCAGGAGAATGCCGATCTGGTGCTGTTAAGCGCACATGGCTATTCTGGTGAAATGCGCTGGCCATATGGCGGCCTGGTTGCCGGCTTTATAGCGTACGGCTCATCGCCTCTGTTGATCTTTCAGGATGCCCCAGCCAAGGAAATCGCACCCACACCCGCCGAGGTTGCGGCTCAAAACTACGGAAGACGTTAGGGCATGGTTTACCAAGAGACCACCCAAGAGCTGCCGCGCATAACGGATGACGCGGTCGGTCCCGACAAGGTCCGTGCCCAGGCGTATGAAACCGCAGGCCTCGGGGAAGCCACACCCGGACCGGGTGCGCAGCCGTGGTTATTGGCGGGCCTGAAAGCACAGGAGACGTTTCTCCAGGCCACGGTGGTGTTCTTTCAAAGCATCTCCGGGCAACAAACTCTCTCCCGCGCTGCCGAATGGATGCTGGACAACTTTTACCTCGCCCAGCAGTCGTTGCGCCAGATTCGCGAGGATATGCCGCAAGGTTTCTACCGCCAGTTGCCCAAGCTGGCCGCTGGCCCGCTGGCAGGCTATCCCCGCATCTACGATGTCGCGCAAGAGCTCGTGGCGGGCAGCGGCGCCCAGTTGGACATGGAACAGGTGCAGCGCTATGTTGGGCTTTATCAAGACATCAGGCCGCTGACCACAGGCGAACTGTGGGCTTTGCCGGTCATGCTGCGCCTGAGCATCCTCGCCGCCCTGGCCCAAGCAGCCGGGCAGATCACCAACCTGGTGCAGCAGGGCGTGCCTCCTTCCCTGCCTCTGTCTGGACATCTGACCGGCGATGAGATCGTGGCCAACTGCTTTACCAGCCTGCGCGCCATCGGCACCCACGACTGGCCACATTTCTTCGAGAGCGTGAGCCGCGTGGAGCAGATTCTGCGCGATGATCCGGCCGCGGTCTACGCCGGTATGGACCGTGCCACGCGCGACCATTATCGCCACGTGGTCGAAGAATTGGCCCTGGCGACCGGCCAGAGCGAACTGGAAGTAGCGCGCAAGGCGAACGCCCTGGCGCAGGCAGCCTGGGCCGACCTGCCCGCCGCGTTCGCGCCGGTTGAAGGCGGGGGAAAGGCAGATGTAGAGGCGTGGCCGGGGCTAGATATGCCGCCCGCCGCACACGTGGGCTACTACCTGCTGGACGACGGCCGTGCGGCGCTGGAGCGCCGGTTGCGCTATCGGCCCTCGGCGGGAGGACGACTGGCGCGTCTGGCTCGGGGACACCCCGCCGTCGGCTACCTTGGCCCGATCGGGTTCTTGACGCTGCTGATGCTGGTCGCCGCTGGGGCCTACGCCGCCGCTCGGGGGGGCTCAACGCCTCAGGTGCTCCTGGCTGGTTTGCTGGTCTTGCTGCCGGCGCTCGCCGCCACCGTGGCTCTGGTCGACTGGGTCGTCACCCTGGTTGTGCCACCCCGGACTCTGCCTAAACTCAATCTCTCAGGGGAACAAGGTGCCTATGGGATACCCGACTCGTGCCGCACGCTGGTGGTGGTGCCGGCGATGCTCAGCAGAGCCCAAGAGGTAGCGTCTCTGTTGCAGCAGATCGAGCAGCACTATCTGCGTAACCCCGACCACAACCTGTACTTCGCGCTCCTGACGGACTTTGGCGATGCTTCTCAGCAGAACCTGCCAAGCGATACTACGCTACTAGAGCAAGCGCGCCTGGGCATCGAAGCGCTGAATGCGCGCTACGCCGATGTGGGCGCTGCGCCGGGGGGACCCTTCTGCATGTTCCATCGCGAGCGGCGTTGGAACGCGCAAGAGGGGCGCTGGATCGGCTGGGAACGCAAACGCGGCAAGCTGCACGAGCTGAACCGTTGGCTACGGGGCGCGACAGACACTTCAATCATATTTTCGATCGGCCAGGCCGATCAACTCCGCCTGGTCAGGTATGTGATTACACTGGATGCCGATAGTATCCTGGGCCGCGACGGCGCCCGACGGCTGATCGGCACACTGGCTCACCCGCTGAACCGAGCTCAGGCTGATCCACGTACCGGGCGAGTGGTTCACGGCTACGGGCTACTGCAGCCGCGGACAGAGATCACTCCTGCCAGTGCCAACTACTCACGCTTTAGCCGGATCTTTGCCGGTGACATTGGCCTGGACCTCTACACGCATGCTGTCTCCAACGTCTATCAGGACCTCTTCGGCAGCGGCATTTACATCGGCAAGGGTATCTATGACCTCGATGCCTTTGAAAGCAGCCTGGCAGGCCGCGTGCCCGAGAACGCCCTCCTCAGCCATGACCTGTTCGAGGGCATCCACGCGCGGGCCGGCCTGGTGACGGACACGGTCTTGTATGAAGACTATCCACCGTCTTACCTGGCCTACGTGCACCGGCAGCGCCGCTGGACACGCGGTGACTGGCAGCTTTTGCCGTGGTTGCTGCCGCGCGCGCGTGGATTCGGCGCTGGCCGGCAGCGGATCACGGCCGGCTTCGGTGTTATCGACAGCTGGAAGCTGCTGGATAATCTGCGCCGCAGTCTGCTGCCACCGGCCTTGCTGCTGTTGCTCATTGCCGGCTGGTTGGGCTTGCCCGGCGCCGCCTGGGCCTGGACCGCGGCTGCACTGCTGGCCCTGGCAATTCCGGCCTTGATCGGCGGCGTGACACCTATTGCGACGGGCCGTGGCGGCTCGCGCTGGCGGCAATCGGTGCGTTCGCTCAAGGATGGGGGGTTGCGCTGGCTGCTGGCTGTGGTCTTTCTGCCCTTTGAAGCTGCCCAGGTTGTGGGCGCGATCGCTACCACCCTAGCGCGGATATTGATTACTCACCGGCACCTATTGGAGTGGATGACTGCCGCGAAAGCGGCCCAGCGCGATCGCAGGGGGGGCCGTCGCTGGCAGACTTGGAAAGAAATGCTGAGTGCTCCGCTGATGACGCTAACGCTGGCCTTGTTGGTGGTCTCAGTGCAGCCTGACCATCTCCTCCTGGCCCTGCCGTTGCTCCTCGTCTGGGCTCTGGCGCCCGAGACCGCTTATCGTATCAGCCGGCCCATACGTAACATCCCCATGCCCCTTTCAGAAGAGCAAAGGGCTGCCCTGCGCAGTCTGGCCCGGCGCACCTGGCTGTTCTTTGAGGACTTCGTCGGTCCGAACGACCACTGGCTGCCACCGGATCACTTTCAGGAATCGCCGCGTGGCACCGTGGCCGCATATACATCTCCCACCAATATCGGTCTGCTCCTGCTCTCCACACTGGCCGCCTACGACCTGGGATACATCGGCATCACTGGCCTCGTCTCCCGTTTGCGTTCGACTTTCGAGAGCCTGGAGCGCCTGGAGCGCTTCAGGGGGCACTTCCTGAACTGGTACGACACGCGCACCCTGGAACCCATGCTGCCGCGTTATGTTTCGACCGTTGATAGTGGCAATCTCGCCGCTTGCCTGCGCATCCTGGGCCAGGCCTGCAAGCACATTCCGACCATACCGGTGCTGCGCTGGCAACGTTGGGAGGGAGTAGCCGATACCTTCGCCCTGCTGGACGATTTCGTGCGTGATCTGGAAACGGCGAAGAACGTTCCAGGCGCCGGGGAGTTGCGTGTGCTGGCCAGAGAGCTGCGGGAGCGCGTGTTGAACGTCAGAAACGACCCCGACGCCTGGTTGCCCGCGCTGGACTACGTCGCCGGCACAGGATGGCAGCGCCTGGAGCTGCTGCTGGGTCGTTTGGTGGAGGAAAACGCAGCCAGCCTGAGCACTGCATCGCTGGGCGACCTTCGCATCGCAGCCGGGCGCATCAGTGACCAGCTCGTCACGTTCCGGCGCTTTATCGACATGCTTTTGCCCGGGCTGTTGCTGTTTGACCGGCCCCCTCAACTATTCGGCAACTCCGGCATGCCGGGTGAACTGGGCAAGTCTTACCGCGCCCTGGTCGATGTGCTACCCGCCAATCAGCCGCTCGAGCAGATTCCGGAGAGATGCACAGCCGCCCACGCCGTCCTGTCCCAACTTCAGGAAAGGCTGAACCGTCTACCACCCGGGCCAACCGGCGTACCTCAGCTCGACGAGGCATTCACCTGGTGTCGAACCTTTGACGAGAAGCTGGCGGCTGCCCGGGACTTGGCTCAAGACCTACTGGCAGGATTGCACGACATTGACGGCCTGGCCGAAGCCTATTTCCACGAACTGGATTTTGCTTTCCTGTTCGGTTCGCAGCGGCAGGTGTTCCACATCGGCTACAACGTGACTGCCGGCAAGTTGGACGCGAATTCCTACGATCTACTTGCGTCGGAAGCACGCATCGCCAGCCTGGTAGCCCTGGCCAAACATGAGGTGCCTCTCAGCCACTGGCTGCACCTCGCCCGGCCACTCACGCGTGTCGACGGCACGCGCGTGCTCCTCTCCTGGAGCGCAACTATGTTCGAGTACCTGATGCCCACCCTCTTCATGCGCAGTTATGCGGGCACGCTGCTGCACGAAAGCGCGGCGACGGCCGTTGAGCTGCAAATTGCCTATGGCCGGCGCAAGAACGTGCCCTGGGGCATCTCTGAGTCGGGTTACTACGCGTTCGATCCCAATATGAACTACCAGTACCAGGCATTCGGGGTGCCAGGACTGGGCTTCAAGCGCAACCTGGCTGAAGACCTGGTCGTCACGCCCTATGCCTCGCTCCTGGCGCTGCCCTTTCAGCCCCAGGCGGTCGCCGAAAACCTGACACGCCTTACCCAGGCCGGCGCCTTGGGTCTGTATGGGCTTTACGAAGCAGTCGACTACACGCCTGCCCGCCTGCCACTCGGCCAGCAACGCGCTCTCGTGCAAGAGTATATGGCCCACCACCAGGGCATGATCCTGGTGGCGCTCGATAACTACCTGTCGGCCCTGGCTCTCGGGCAGGACGGGCTGATGGTAGAGCGGTTTCACTCTGACCCGCGTCTGCAGAGCGTCGACTTGTTACTGCAAGAGCGCGTACCGGCAGACGTGCCACTCGAGTTTCCTCAGCCAGGCGACCTGGCGCCTACACGGCGCTCAGTACCGCCCGTCATCGCCTTGCCCTGGGCGGTCCCGGCCGAGGGCGCTCCTGCGCCGCACGTCCACTACCTTTCGAACGGGCATTACAGCCTGCTGGTCACCGCCAGTGGCGGCGGAGTCAGTCGCTGGGGCGACCTGGACTTGACCCGCTGGCACGCTGATACCACACTCGACGATTGGGGAACCTGGCTCTACGTACAGGATCTGGACAGTGGAGCGCTATGGTCTGCAGCCTACCAACCCGTCCGCATACCGCCCTCTTCCGGCGACGTCCGTTTCTATGCGCACAAGGCCGAATTCCGGCGTAGCGATCACGGGATCGCTCTGACGATGGAGATCGCCGTCGCCCCCGACGATGACGTCGAGATCCGGCGCGTTACCCTGCACAACCAGGGCGAGCGCCCGCGCCGGCTGGCGCTGACAAGCTATGGCGAGGTTGTCATGGCTGCGCCGCCGGCCGATGAACGCCACCCGGCCTTCAACAAGCTCTTCATTGAGAGCGAGTATCTGCCCGAGCTTGATGCGCTGCTCTTCCGCCGGCGCCCGCGGGCCGAGAGCGAGGCCCCGGTCTTCCTGGCGCACCTGGTGCTTGGCGCTGATGACAAGCAGACGCCGGCAACCGGCCACCAGAAAGCACACACGGCTCGCGGCAGCATGTGTGAGAGCGATCGAGCGCGCTTCCTCGGCCGGGGCCAGGATGCTGCTCGCGACCCGAAAGCGCTGCAGTTCGGCACAGACCAAAAGGCAACTGGCGGGCTGAGCGGCACAGTGGGAGCCACCCTCGATCCGATCATGTCTCTGCAGCGTGAAATCGACCTGCTACCGGGTCAGACCGTGCAGCTGGCATTCCTTACCCTCGCCGCCGATGCACGCGCGAAATTGCTGGACGTAGCCGGACGTTACCAAAGCTGGCCGGCCATCGAGCAGGCCATCGGCCAGGCTCGCTCGCGGGCCGAGCTAGAGCTGCGCCAGTCGAGCCTGTCCACCGTAGAGCTGGAGCGCATCCAGACGCTGCTTTCCGCCCTGCTTTACCCCCAGCCGGGGTTGCGCGCCGCACCTGCCACGCTGGCAGCCGACATCCGCGGCCAGCCCGCCTTGTGGGCGTATGGCATCTCGGGTGACTATCCGATCCTTTTGGCGCGCATCGACGCAGAAGAAGGCCTGGGGGTCATCAAAGAACTGCTCCAGGCGCACACATACTGGCGCAAACGCGGGCTGAAGATCGACCTGGTGATCCTGAACCAGCGCCAGGAGGGCTACAACCAGGGCTTGCGCGACCAGATCCAGCGCTTGCTGGCCCTGGTGCACAGCGACATCTGGCTCAACCAACGCGGCGGGATCTTCATCCTGAACGCCGGCCAAATGAATGAAGCCGACTGGGTCCTGCTTGAGAGCGCCGCCCGGGTCGTTCTGGACACGCGCCTGGGGACGCGGGGCACCGGCCAGACCAGCCTCGCCGCCCAACTGGAGGCGGCGCGAGGCCGGCCCGAGCCACTGCCGCCCTTTGCGCCCGAACGGTCAATCGTGACGGAGAACGAAGAACCTGTACCACCGGTGGCCGACCCTGTCGGGCTGACTTTCGGCAATGGGCTGGGCGGATTCAGCACAGACGGCCGCGAGTACGTGATCTATCTCGAACCAGGGCAGCAGACACCGGCTCCCTGGATCAATGTGGTTGCCAACCCGGTGTTTGGCTTTCTGGTATCCGAGTCCGGTAGTGGCTACACCTGGTCGCTCAATAGCGGTGAAAATCGCCTGACTCCATGGTCGAACGATCCGGTCACCGATCGACCCGGCGAGGTGCTCTACCTGCGCGACGAAGAGACGGCTGAGGTCTGGTCGCCCACGCCGCAGCCGTGCGGAGCCGGCGCTCCCTACCTGGTGCGGCATGGCGCAGGCTATACTGTTTTCGAACACAATAGCCACGCGTTGCGCCAACGGCTGCGCCTGTTCGTGCCACCTGACGCCCCGGTCAAGATCATTCAGTTGCGGCTCGAAAACGCCACGCAACGCCCGCGGCGCATCACTGCCACTTTCTATGCCGAATGGGTCCTCGGCGTTACGCGCGACGCTGCCGATCAGTTTGTCATACCCGAGTTCGATGACGCCAGCCAGGCGCTGCTGGCCCGCAATCCATGGCAGCCCGAGTTCGCCGGACGAGTCGCCTTTGCCGCCGCCAACAAGCGCCTGCACGGTCTGACCGCAGACCGCGGCGAGTTCTTGGGCCGTCTGGGCAGCCTGGCACAACCTGCTGCGCTGGGCCGTATCGGCCTGAGCAGCACCGTCCAGGCCGGCCTCGATCCTTGCGCCGCGCTTCAACTGCACATCGACCTGCCACCGGGAGGGAGCGAAGAGGTGTGGTTTCTGCTTGGCCAGGGCGCTGATCGCGCCGAAGCGGTGGCCCTGGCCACGCGCTTCCAGGACCCGGATCAGGTCCAACGTGCCTGGCAGGCTGCCAACGACTCCTGGGACGATCTGCTTGGCGCAGTGCAGGTCCACACCCCGGATCCCGCCATGGACCTGCTGCTGAATCGCTGGCTGCTGTACCAAGGCCTCTCGTGCCGCATCTGGGGCCGGTCGGCCTTCTATCAATCCAGCGGCGCATTCGGCTTCCGCGACCAGTTGCAGGACGTGATGGCACTGGTCCACGCCGCGCCAGAGTTGGCGCGGCGGCACATCCTGGCTGCGGCCGGGCGCCAGTTCGAGGCGGGCGACGTGCTCCATTGGTGGCACCCCCCCTCAGGCCGCGGAGTGCGGACCCGCTGTTCAGACGACCTGCTATGGCTGCCCTTCGTCACTGCCCATTACATCGAGGCGACCGGCGACCAAACCATCCTCGACGAGCAGGTGCCGTTCTTACAGGCTGCCCCGTTGGGAGTGGGCGAGGAGGATCGTTACGGCGAGTATGGGGCTGGCGGTGGCACCGCCAGCCTGTACGAGCACTGTCGCCGGGCGCTGGAGCGGGGCACGACGTCCGGCGACCACGGTCTGCCGTTGATAGGGAGCGGTGATTGGAACGACGGCCTGAACCGGGTGGGCGCCGCGGGCCGCGGGGAGAGCGTCTGGTTGGGCTGGTTCCTGCACGCTACCCTAGCGCACTTCGCTGCCGTCTGCGAGCGCCGCGGGGAGGCCGGCCAGGCGGCAACCTATCGCCAGCGGGCGGAAGCGTTGAGCCAGGCGCTGGAACGAAGTGGCTGGGACGGCGAGTGGTACCTGCGCGCTTTCTATGACGACGGCACTCCCCTCGGCTCAGACCAGGACGCCGAGTGCCAGATCGATAGCATCGCCCAATCGTGGGCGGTCTTGTCCGGGGCCGGTGAACCGGGCCGGGCCGCGCAAGCCATGGAGGCGGTGCGGCGTCGCCTGGTGCAGACTGAGGACAACCTGGTCCTGCTCTTCACGCCGCCCTTCGACAAGACGCCACGCGATCCAGGCTACATCAAGGGCTACCTGCCGGGCATCCGCGAGAATGGTGGCCAGTACACCCACGCTGCGCTGTGGAGCGCCTGGGCCTTCGCCGAACTTGGCCGGCCCGAGACGGCGGAAAAGCTCTTCCGCATGCTCAACCCCATTTACCATTCCGGCACCCCTGCCGATGTAGAGCGTTACAAGGTCGAGCCATACGTCGTGGCCGCTGACATTTATAGCGTGGCGCCGCATACCGGGCGGGGCGGCTGGACCTGGTACACTGGGTCCGCGGCCTGGATGTACCGGTTAGGGGTGGAAGGCATCCTGGGCCTGCAACGTGCCGGCGCCGGCCTCATCATCGAGCCGCACATCCCTGCCGGGTGGCCGGGCTATGAGGTGATCTATCGCTTTGGCAACGCGACTTACCATATTTGCGCCCGCAGGGGCAGTGCTCGCGATGTAGATGGCGCACCCGGTATGATGGTCGATGGCGAGACCGTACCGAGGAATCTACTGCCGTTGCACGAAGATGGCAAGGTGCACCAGGTACAGATCGTGCTGGGCAGCAACGACCCTAAGTGAATCCTGTACGCTAAACGTCATACAGCAAAAAGCAAGAGCCGCCCGAGAAGCGGCTCTTTTGCTATCCCGAACTCTATCGTTTGCGCTGATGCGAGAGAGACGCATTTGGCTTATCCTACTTATCAGGTAAAGAAGGTGCTTCTGGCCATGCAGCGGAGAAATCGCTCTCCGAGGACGAGCCTGAAGGCGCCAGTATAGAAAAGGAACGGTAACGACAATGGGTATTCTCGCCTGGATCGTCGTTGGGTTGGTGGCCGGATGGCTAGCCAGCCAGGTCATGCGCGGTGGTGGCTACGGCCTCATCGGCGACATCATCGTCGGCGCAGTGGGCGCCGTGATCGGCGGCTTCCTCGCCGCCACGTTCTTGCACATGCCGGACGCCGTCAACGGCATCAACGTTACCAGCATCCTGGTAGCCTTCGTCGGCGCGATAATTCTGATCGCCGTCCTGCGGCTGTTTTCTTCGGGCCGCCGCCGGGCGTTCTAGAACCAAGGCCCAAATCACACTGAATCCGACCGATCGGGGAAGGTTGCGAATATGGAAACTGTACGACGCGAAGAAAGTACTGAAGTCTTGAATACGGCTGCCCCTGCCGTGGACGCGAGCACAAACGGCACGGCCGGCATGACGACGCATCAAACCATAACCTCGAGCGGCGACCCGTACGCCGTGCGGCGCGACCTGCCCCTCAGGCTACAGAACGGCATCTACTTGGTGGTCGGGATCCTGCAAGGGCTGTTGGGCATCCGCTTCGTATTGGGGTTGCTCGGCGCCAACCCGGCTGCGGGCTTTGCGCAGTTCATCTACGGCATCACAGGGCCGTTCATCGCACCGTTCGTGGGGCTGTTCGGCCAGCCGCGCTTTGAGGGCAGCGTCTTCGAGTTCAACGTATTGGTAGCGATCGTCGTCTACGCCCTGATCGCCTGGGTGCTGGTCAAGACCATGTGGCTGGTGATGGGAGACTCGCGGCGCGGCCTGCGCACGACGTCGAGCCAGGTCGACACGCGCAGCAGGTAAATCGATTGTCTATCCGCCATTTCACGGATCCGGAGGGATATATGTCGAACAACACACAGAAGGCTAAGGATACCGTCCACGACCTCAAGAACACCGTCAAGGACATGGCCCACGACGTGAAAAACAAGGTGAAGGATGGCGCCCACGATGCGAAAAACGAGATCAAGGATACCGCTCACGACGTGAAGAACGACACCAAGGATGCCGCTCACGTCGCGAGGAAGCATGCCAGGGACGCAGCTCGCGCCAACAGGCGAGGGGTCACAGCCAAGAAATAGTGGTTCTTCTGCCATGAACGCGAGCCGTCAGGCGGCAGAGCGCACGTTCTGCCGCCTCGTGCGATCAATGCCAATGCCTTCTGCTCAAGGGCTGTCCCATGGGTGAGCGATCAACGGTGATGTGCCGGGAGACGCGCTAAGCGGCGGGGCTCCGGCAGGAGGCAAATACTATGATCGGCAAATGGATTCGCAAGACGACTGGTATACTCTGGCTCAAGTCACCCATGCGCGTGATGTTCGCACTGACGGTCTGCTTGCTGATCGGCGGGCTCGCGCCGGCGGGGGCAGCCGCGCAAACGGTGGGCGCAACCTCCTCGACTATCCCGGTTACGCAACCGGCAACCTATCGCTACGCCGGTCGGCCGGACGGCACCACCCAGGTGCAGCGCAGCCAGGACGGCGGCCTCACCTGGCCGGCAGCCGGTATGATTCCCGACGCTGTGGCCCAATTGGCGGTCAATCCGGCCAATGACACCCTTCTCTTCGCACGGACCGGCACAAGCCTATGGCACAGCGCGAACAGCGCCGTGACGTGGGTACGCGTTGACAACCTGCCGGACCGGCCGCTCGCACTGGCATTCGCCGGCAGCAGCGAGCCATCGGGACTGGTCTTCGCCGGCACCGCTACTCACGGGCTCTACAGCAGCCTGGACGGTGGCACGACCTGGCAGGCCGCCGGCGGCTCGCTCACTCCCGTAGGCGCGGGAGATCTCGCCGTGACCGCCCTGGCCATAAACCCTGGCGATCTGCACGTGGTCTATGCGGCATCCACTTTCACTATGTCAACCCCGGAAGGACAGCATAGCGTGCAGTCTGTGTTTATCAGCGTCGACGACGGCCGGCGCTGGTTTGAGATGACCCCGGCGCCACGCTTTGCCCAGACGATCGTACAACTGATGCCACTCACCGGCCCGTCGCTCGCCGTCTCCATCGTGTCTGCATTCGGCAGCCCGCTTGTCATGTTGGAAGTAAGCCCGGCGCTGATAAGCGGGCTGGACAGCGTCGATGCCGGCACTCGTGCGGCGTCGGCGCGGGCCCTCGGACTATCTCATGATCGCTCGCTGCTGCCCGTCCTGATTAACCACCTGCGTGACCCTGACCTGCTGGCAGGCGACCAGGTTGCGCGCGCCATCGGCCGGTTGGGCGATCCCGCCGCTGTGCCCCTGCTCATGCCCGTCTTGTCTGACGCCGGCGAGGCTATCCGTGCCAGCGCAGCGACTGCGCTGGGCTTGCTGCAGGCCAAAGAAGCCATCCCACAATTGGCCACGATGCTGCAAAGCGATGGACCCTTGGCAAGGCGCGCCGCGGCCGAGGCATTGGCAACGATCGGGACCCCCGAAGCCATTGCTGCCCTGACCAGGCCCTTGCAGGACGCCGGGATGACACCGGTCCGCTTCGCGGCGATGAACGGACTGCAGCTCGCCGGGCAAAGCGCCATCCTGCCGCTCGGTGTAGCACTGTCGTCGGACAACGACCCGGCCATGCGGCGCAACGCGGCCGAGATGTTGGGTTGGCTGAGCGCGGCGGACGCAGTGCCCACACTGGTCCGCTCACTCTCCGATCCGGATGCCGCTGTGCGCACTCAGGCAACCTGGGCCCTGGGTGAGATGCACACCGCGCCGGCAGAATTGGCCTTGAGCCAGGTGTCAGCCGCTGCGCCGGCGAGCCCCATTCTCCACACGGCCGGCACGACAACGGGCGCGACGATCAGTTCTGCCGATCCCAACCGCCAGAACGAAGCACCCCTCGTCGCAGCCGCTTTGCCCGGCTCATTAGCCCAGGCACTGCTCAACCGCTGGATATTGGGAGCGTTGGCCACCGTGCTGGCGCTGTCGACACTGGGGGCCACGGTCATCCTGCTCTGGACTGGGCCACGGCAGCACCTCAAGCCCTCCTAGGATTCCGATTCATGAGGGGGTCGGGTTTCTTTCGCTAAGCGCCCCGCGACCTCCTCATATTGGGGGCCTGTGAACCACCCTTTAGGGTCTAGCGTCTCATTCCGAAATTCCCTACAATCACATTCGCAACTCTCATCACAAACAGAGGTGCAGGGAGGTAACATGTGCTGTCTCGTCACCACGCTGCTTCTGCTTGGTCCACGCCTGGCCATTCTGGCCTGGTGGCTCATCAACTCGGCGCGCTTCAGCCTTGCCTTCCAGACGTGGCCGCACCCGTTCCAACTCGCCTTCCCACTGTGGGTCTGGCCCTTGTTGGGCGGCATTTTCCTGCCGTGGACTACCTTGGCGTATTTGATCGTCTTCCCCGGGGGCGTTGCGGGTCAGGACTGGCTGTGGCTGGCGCTCGGTCTGCTGGTCGACATGGCCTCCCACTCCGGCGGCGCCTATCGTAACCGCAATCGTATCCCACGCTACAGCCGGTAGTACCGGCACCAATGATCAGTCAGAAGGAGAATTCCCATGCTTACAATAATCATCGTGGTCCTGGTTGTTCTATGGCTGCTTGGATTCTTCGGGTCGAGAGTCAGCAACAGCATCCCACACACGGGCAACTTTATCCATACGCTGCTCGTCATCGCTGTGATCCTGATCATCTTGAGCCTGCTACATGTGATATAGCAGGAACCGGTGTACGAGATCGCGCTCGTCGACCTGGCGGTCGGAAGAGAGGCTGCTAGTTCTGAATGGCATCCAATTCCCCCGTGGGACAGGATAACGAAAGAGGAGACTTTATGAAAGGCTTTGTGCAAGACATCGAGGGTCTCGCCGTCGAGAATGACGATTTTCGCCAGGTACTCTACACGGCTAAGCACTGCCAGCTCGTCGTCATGTCGTTAGGACCCAAAGAAGAGATCGGGGCGGAAGTCCACAAGCTCGACCAGTTCTTTCGTGTGGAAGAGGGAACCGGTGAGGCAGTTCTCGACGGCGTTCGGACGGAGATCCGCGCGGGCTTCGCGGTAGTCGTCCCGGCTGGGACGAATCACAACATCATCAATACCGGCAGTGTTCCACTGAAGCTCTACACGCTCTATGCGCCACCGAATCATCGGGACGGCGTTATCCACCATACCCGCGCCGAAGCTGAGGCTGACGACGAACACTTCGACGGCAAAACAACGGAATAGAAACGGGGGATAAGCCGCCTGGGGCAGGCGGCTTATCGGGGCAACCAGGCAAACAGAGCGACAAAGAGCTTGTCGTGAATCCTCATGGCAGGCAGATCTCAGCGCGCTGCTCGCCGTGCTCCCGTACGTCAATGTCTGTACATCAAACGACGTATACCTAAAGTATCAAGGGCCGCCCATTGCAGCGGCCCTTTTGCTATGGGAAATCTAGCGTTTGCGCTGACGATTGAGCCGCCGGCTTCTGCTATGCTGCGACTAGAAGGAAAAGAACCTTCCGAAAGTATCGCAGGCAGGGTCCGCCGTTTCGGCCGGCGGACCCGACGTGCGTGGACACGGCAGAACAATGTTGCATGAGTAAGCGTAATGAACTGTGAAATGGTCTATGCTATCTGAATCGGCCCTGCCGATGACGGTTCTGGGTTTCCTGGCAGCGCTAATGCTGAGTACGGTCTGGCATGAGCTGGGACACCTCGTCGTTGCCAGGCTCTACCGCGTGCCTGTCAGGCTTCTCGCCATAGGCCTGGGTCCCGTCATCTGGCGACACATGCTCTGGCGAGATCTGCGTTTCGAGGTGCGGGCCGTGCCGTTGGGCGCGACGGTTGGCGTGGTGGGACGACGCGCGGCCGATGGCCATGCCCGGCGGCCCAGTTCGCACGACTTTGCCGTAGCAGCGGGCGGCCCGGCTGCCAGCCTGACCCTCTCGGTGATCCTGGTGGTGTTGGCATTCCTGGGGCATCCGGCGCTGAACATCGCGTCGTGGCTGGTTCTGACACGATGATCTCTGCTCTCCTGGCCGGAATGAATCTGCTGCCGATTCCGGGTCTCGACGGCGGGCATCTGGCCATGCTAACACTCGCGCACTTCGGCTGGCAACTCTCACCTGCGCGCGAGGTGGCCGTGCAGCGGCTTTCAATACGCCTGACGACCGGGCTGTGCGTGCTCTTCGCTGTACTGGCATGGGCCGCCCGGGTCGGATGATTCAGCTTTCCCCGTTGTCCGCTCGCCCATGACGGGCTCGCTAAGCCCAGACCCTCTTGTATTGGGGGCCTATGGACCGCTCTCTTGGGGTCTGCCGTTTCTTCCACGATTCCCTACAATCATGTCGCAACGTCGAGCAAGGACATCCGCCCTATGCAGCAAAGCCTTCGGAACCAGACGGAATCGGCAGACAATGCCGAAGATAATCCCGCACTGAGCAAGGTCATCGAGCGGAACATCCGGACGATTATTCGCCTGCGCCTGAAAGCGGCAGGTGAGCGCAGCTTGCAGGACCGGATCGCCGATGCGATCACCTCGTTTTCTGGGCGCATGATCTTTGCGTATGTGCATGTCGCCTGGTTCGCCATTTGGATCCTACTGAATACCGGCAGTCTGGGAGTGCGGCCGTTCGACCCGTTCCCGTACGGGCTCTTGACGATGGTCGTGTCACTGGAAGCGATTTTTCTGTCTACCTTTGTGCTCATCAGTCAGAACCGTTTGAGCCGAGAATCTGAGCATCGCGCTGAACTGGATATGCACATCGGTTTGCTGACCGAACGTGAGCTGACCCGAGTACTGCAAATGCTCGATTCCATTCAAGACAAATTGGGAATCGAAAACGATGAAGACAGCGAATTGGCGGACCTTGAAATGGAGACCAGGCCCGAAGATGTGCTGGCTGAAATCGAGCGCCTTCAACAGCGGATGAAGTAAGCACTAGGTGCCATCCGTCGCCCGATACTCAAACCGACGCGAGTGCGGGGGATCAACAGTGCCGTGTCCGTCACCGCGCTGCTTCTGCTTGGTCCACGGCTGGCCATTCTGACAATGCAGGTGAATCCTGTACGCCGTGCGTCATACAACAAAAAGCGAGGGCCGCCTCGGGAGATTGCTCTTAAGGTGTCCGAGGCTGTATCGTTTGGGCTGATGCCTCAGTCGCGAAGGCCACCGTCAAAGAGGCGGCAAACGGACGGAGGGTGGCTGAGGGGACTTGTCCGGTGTGCGGAACGAAAGTCACGCGCTTTCTATCAAGTAAGAAGACTATGTTAGAATTCGGGAAGACGTGCAAGAAGGCGCATCGGCGGTTGGGCCGCTGGCAAACAGGAGAGAAGCAGGTCGACTACGAAGAGGGTGCCGCCCATGGCCGGTGACGGTCAGAATCCCCTCGATTGTTGAGGGTACACCATCGTCATGACAGGCTGCAATGCTCCGGATGCGCTACTCGCGCACTCTGGAGAATGCTCAGACGATAGGAGGAAGGACCAATGCCGTTCAACGAAAGATCCCGCCTGGACACCTCCCAGGTCGAGGACCGGCGTGGCCGGGGGTTGGGGACCAAGGTGGCCGTCGGGAGCGGCGGACTCGGCCTGGTGGTCTTGCTGGTGGCGCTTCTGCTCGGTGTGAACCCTGGCGACCTGGCGGGCGTGATTGAGCAAGCGCCATCGGCATCGATCGAGAACACCAGCGAAATCAACAGCCTGGCGGAGCAGTGCCAGACGGGGGCAGACGCGAATACGCGCGTGGATTGCAGCGTCGTGGGCTTCGTCAACAGCATCCAGGCTTTCTGGACCGACGAATTTGTTCGCCAGGGGGACCAGTACACCCCGGCCAAGACACAGCTTTTCACGGGGTCAACGCAGGCCGCTTGTGGATACGCCACCGCTGCGGCAGGGCCGTTCTACTGTCCGCCCGACCAGAAGGTCTATCTAGACCTCGCCTTCTTCGACGAACTGCACACGCGCTTTGGCGCTCAAGGCGGCCCGTTCGCCGAGGCATACGTGCTCGCTCACGAGTACGGTCATCATGTACAGAACCTCCTGGGTGTGCTGGACGAGACGGGTGGCTCGGGCGCCACAGGGCCGCAGAGCGCATCAGTTCAGACTGAACTCCAGGCTGACTGTCTGGCCGGCGTCTGGGCGTACCACGCCGCAGAAACCGGCTACCTGACGAAGCCGACGGATCAGGAGATCGCCCAGAGCCTGGACGCCGCGGCTTCGGTTGGCGACGACCGCATCCAGCGCGAGACGCAGGGCTACGTCTCGCCCGAGTCGTGGACCCATGGATCGTCTGCGCAGCGGCAGCAGGCCTTGAAGGACGGTCTAGAGACCGGAGAACTCGCCGCCTGCGAGACGGCCGGACTGAAGCCTTAGCATTCCGTTAGCCAAGGCATCAGCCAAAACTGTCCACTACTTCCTCTTGTTGCATGATCTTTTCGATGCTAAAATCTGACATGTGAAGTCACAGCCGGGCAGCGAGCAATTCCGCCCTGCAACTTGGACATGCTCTGCAGCTGGGAGCGTGGGAGGCTGGGAGCTGAGGGAGAAGTGCGTATGGAAGACGCTGGCCGGTCAACATTTGACGAAATGCGGACCCTGTTCACAGTTCAGCAGAAGATCAGCAGCCACCTGGACACCCAGGTCGTGGTCCAGTTGATTGCCGATGGGGCGCGGCAGCTCATCCACTGCCGGGGAGCGGTTGTCAGCCTGGTGGACGGCGAAGACCTGCGCGTTGCCGCCGCGTCAAACGGCCACGTCCCCGTCGAGGCGCTGATCGGGTATCGGCTACCGCTCAAAGATTCGCTGGCCGGTCTGGCCGTCCGCTCTGGCCAAGCTTACCATTGCCCGGATGCTGACAAGGACGGGCGTGTCGACGCGGAGTTCGCGCAGCTTTCCGGCATGCGCTCCTTTCTGGCGGTCCCGCTGATCTCTGAACTCCGGCCCATCGGTGCCCTTCTCGTGGGGGATCGCCAACCCCGCGCCTTCACCCCCGACGATGAGCGCCTGCTGACCATGCTGGCCGGAAGTGCGGTGATTGCCCTTGACAACGCACGCACGCATGAACGCGCCCAGGAGCTGACCCGCCTGCATGAACGCCAGCAAATCGTGCAAACCCTGCACGATACCGTGCTCCAGATGCTTTTCACCATCGGACTGGAGGCAGAAAGCTGTCTTAAGTTGTCCGGCTTGGCACAAGACGCACGGCCGAAATTGGAGTTGATCGGCAGGCTGGCGGCCCGCAGCAGCCACGAGCTGCGCAACGCCATGCTGCCCCTCGCCATCTCGAACCTGGCAGTTGGCGCCGGGCTGGTGGCACTGCTCGAAGAAGCGGTGCGTGACTTCCAAGCGCGGACCGGCGTCGCGACCACCCTCGTCGTCCCGACCGACTTTGCCTATCCACCGTCGCTGATCGGCGAGGCGATCTATCGGATAGTGCGTGAGTCCTTTTCCAACGTGCGCAAGCATGCCCAGGCCTCGGCCGTCATCGTCAGCCTGCAATCGACGGAAGCCTCGATCAGTCTCACCATTCAAGATAACGGCATCGGGCTGGCGCGACCTTCAGCAATGGAGAACGGAGAGGGTGGCCTGCATTTCGGTGTGGTCGCGATGCGCCAACTGGCCTTGCAGGCCGGTGGGGAATTCCTGATCGACAATAATGATGACCAGGGCGTGATCGTACGCGCAACCTTTCCCCTGCCCGCTGGGGGCCTCGCATGAGCAGCATCCGCCTGGTGCTGGTCGACGACCATCACATCGTGCGCCAGGGGCTGCACTCGATCCTCGATCCGGACCCGGGGTTCAAGATCGTGGGCGAGGCCGGCTCTGGCGCCGACGCATTGCGCCTGATCGAGGCGTGTCAGCCCGACATCGTGCTGCTCGACCTCAGGTTACCCGACGGTGATGGCGTGCAGCTCTGCCAGCAGATCGCGCGTATCAGCCCCAGATCGGCGGTGGTTATCCTGACGGCGTTCATCGATCAGCACATGGTCGGCGCGGCGGTGCGCGCTGGAGCGAGAGGCTACCTGCTCAAGAGTGCCGAGGACCTGCACCTCGCCGAACAGTTACGCGCCGTCGCGCAGGGCCAGGTAGTTGTCGACCCGCGCGCGGCCGCGATTCTGACCGGGTTTGTGCGGCGCAGGGAGCCGGTCTTCGAGAGCCTGACCCCGCGCGAGACAGAGATCCTGAATGCAATGGCCCTCGGGTTGACCAACAAGGAGATCGCCGCCAGGCTCATCCTGAGCGAAAACACGGTCAAAGGCTACGTAAAGGAAATCTTGGGCAAGATGGGGGCGCGCAATCGGGTCGAGGCGATCTCCAGCGCCCGTGAAAATGGCCTACTGTAGCTTCTGACACATCAGTCTGATGCCTCAGCTTCTGGCCTCCTGCTCAATAGCCCCACTCTAAAGGAGGGGTGCGTTTACGACCCTTTAGGGTCTACTCTCTCCTCCCCAAATCCCCTATCATTACATCCTGATAGTGATTTGGTCTCTTCGTAGAGGTCCCCCAGATGACTGATAGTGCAAAGGAAACCCCAACCACCGTCCTGCTCGCCGATGAACACGGCTTGCTCCGCGCTGGCCTGCGGGCCATGTTCGCCCGCTATCCCTATCTGAAAGTGGTTGGGGAGGCAGCCGAAGGTAGTGAAACGATACGCCTGGCCCAGAAGCTGCTCCCCGACCTCGTGTTGCTGGAAATCAACACTCCTGAGCTGGACGGCATCGCCGTGGCCGAAGCACTGAGCCGCACCTTGCCCGCCACCCGCATCCTGATACTCACGGCCGCCACGGAGGTCGAGCTGCTGCGGAGCGCGCTGCAAGCCGGCGCCTGCGGGTACGCAGTGAAAAGTGCGACTGAGTCAGAGCTTATGAGCGCCATCGAGGCAGTTCTGCGTGGTGATCTTTACCTGGACCCGAGCGTGACCCGTGCTCTGCTAAGGGCGATAATGATTCTCGGGCCATCGAACCCTACAGACCGATACTTTGCCATCGCTAACGGCTCGCGAGATGGACGTGATGCGCCTGCTCGGTGAGGGTTACACCAATGCACAGATCGCTAAGGATTTGGGCCTCAGTGTGCATACGATCGACAGCTATCGCTCTAGGCTTGTGCTGAAGCTGGGTACGCGCAGTCGCGCTGATATGGTGCGACTGACAAAGAAATACCACCTGATGCAGGCACCGCAGCTCAAGGCAATATCTCTGCAACTCAGCCTGCCATGATCATGAATTGACCCAATGTGCCAGGCGGACAAGGTATGACCGCAGCCCGGTTGCGCCAGTTCCTGAACCGGTATAGCGATCAAGCTGCGGTAGCAGCGTCCATGCCAGCAGTGCCAGAACAGCAATCACGAGCGGGATATGCATGCCAACCCTCCAACCATACGGATACCAGCCTGACCCACCTCGAAGGTAAGATCTACCTCGCACATTGTAGGCGCTCGCGCGATCAGGGAGTAGACCCCAAAGGGTGGTTCGCAGACCCCCCATTGGAGGGATCTCCAAAGCTCGCGACGAGCACGACAAAACACCCGTACACCAAATGTCATACAACAAACGAGGAAAGGGGCCGGCCCGAGCGGCCCTTTTTGCTCTGCAAAACTCATCGTATGCGCTGATGACAGGGACACACGCTTCGGCTATGCTAAAAGTTACGAAAAGAGCGGCCGTGTTAGTGCCGCTCGCAAACATCGGTCTTTCCAGAAGAGGTTACAAAGATGGATACGGTAACACGCGAAGAACAAACTGACGTCGTGAACAGCAACGTCGCGGATAACGGAACCGTGTACTCGGGTCCACGCGTCGTAGCTGTGAACTCAAACGGCCAGGCCCGCACGACGGCGCATCAGACCGAGACCTTTACCGGCGACCCGTACGCCGTGCGGCGCGAGGGGACTCTCAGAGTCCAGGGGCTCATCTATCTGCTGTTCGGGGTCCTGGAGGGGCTGCTCGCCATCCGCTTCGTGTTGCCTCTGCTCGGGGCAAACCAGGCCGCGGGTTTTGCGCAGTTCATCTACGGCATCACGGGTCCGTTCCTGGCCCCGTTCGTGGGGCTGTTTGGGACGGCGCGCTTTGGAGGCAGCGTGTTTGAGGTGAATCCACTGGTGGCGATGCTCGTCTACGCCTTGATCGCCCGGGTGCTGGTCAAGGCGGTGGGGCTGGTGATGGGAACCACGCGGCAGGGCGTGCACACGACATCCAGCCAGGTCGATATGCAAACGCGCTAAGGTGTGCGATGGCACCCGCCGCTATCTTTGACATAGCGCATCATAGGGACCATATCACTCTCGAATTATCTGGCCGGCAACAACGTTCCGCCGGTCGGCGTCAGATTATAGACGAGTTCCTGTAGCACCCAACACCCATTGACCCTGACCAGCCGCCAACGATTGCCTCCCGGCGTGAGTTGGTTGCCGATGTGCGTGCTGGAAGTAACTTCGGCCTGGTTATCTGAGATGTGGATATCCAGGCCGGCTGCTTCCGCAAAGCTGGGCGCGCTTGGAAAGACGAAGCGTGTGTAGCGGTAGCGAATCGCATCCTGGCCCTGCACGCTCTGATCGTCGCTTGGGTCGTCCGGCGTATGCCGGGCATCGGTGATGCTAGCGTCCTCACTCCACAGACGCATCAGCCTGTCAATGTCCTGCGAGACCACGTACTTGCTCTCAGCGGAGATGAGCGCCCAAATCGCTTTGTAATTGTCTGTATTGCCAGATAGCTCGAGACTGCATGAACCCGTTGCGAGCCCAGCGAGGGGCGTGGTCGTGGAAGCCGGTCGCGCCGCGCAGCCGCTCAACAGCAGGCAACTGGCCACGCTTAATGCCAAGCGGAAGACGTAGAAGATCGCAGGCCTTGAAGACATCGCTATGCCCCGGTCACTATGGCCGACTTGAAGAATAGGCGGACGAACTCCTCCTGCAGCGCCCTCGTGTCAGCCACGCTACCAATCAAGGGGGATGTTACGCGAAAGATCACAATGCCGTCGGCAGGCTGGCGCGTCCGCTGTGGGAAGAGGTAGAAGTAGAGAGAGTACTGTTCATCATTGGCGCCATCTGACCGCTTGTGGGCCTCGATCCACAATCCATAGAGCTGGCCTCCGCCGTCTAGCGTGACAGCGTGAGAGCTGAGCACGGTCTGCCAACCATAGGACCTGTAGCACTGCTCAGGTGGGTGAAAGGTGCGCGTGCTTCGCCCACCGATCATGGTCAGCCATAGCGACTGACCCTCAGCATTGTGGTACAGGCGCTCAACGAACTGCTCAGGCTCCAAAACAGCAAAGACACCCTGGTTGGCCTCAGGTACGTCTTGCCCCTGCCAGTCACCTACCGAGAGCGGTACCTGGTCCAAGTTGTGCCCGAGGTCGAGAGCTGCTACCGCGCCGACCACCCGCTCCCGTTCGCTGCGCTGCCAGAAGTCTATGTCAGCCACGTAGGTAAACGGGGCCGGGGCTTTGCGGCCCCAGGGGAGATCGACCTGCCCAGAGCCAACAACGAAAACTGCGCCGGCCGCCAGCAGAGCGACAGCTATAAGACTTCGAAGCGTAGCGTTCTGCATCGTAGCAACCTCGTGAGCGGGATAATCAACAGCAGCGCGAGCAAAAAGGTAGCGATGCCGGAGTAATCATGGTAGAAACGAAAGCCAGCCTCCGTGCCCCAACTCTGCGCCACAAGCAGCAGGCTCGCCACCCGCAGGATGTTGCCCAGCATTGCCAGGGGTATCGCCACCGCGATCAGCAACAACCGGCTGATCCAGGTTCCCTTTACCGCATACGCCACCAGCGCTGTCAGCGCCAGCAGGGCCATAACCGAGTTGATCCCGCTGCATTGAGCGCCGATGACAAGATTCGCGTTGGGCAGCGTCACCGCCGAGCCGACAACAGAGACATTGAGACCCAGCCAGTGGGCCAGTGTGCCCGAGCACGCCCCGGTGATGAGGGCCAGAGGCAGAGTGGCTCGGTCCACGAAAGGCAGTGGAACCATCAGAATCATGAAGCCGATGGGAAATGCAAGCTGGCGTAAAGTCAGTAATCCCGCGAACGTCCAGACCAGGCCGGCGATCATGACAATCATCGCGAAGGCTGCCAAATAATAGACGCGCCCGGTAACCAGAAGGAGGTAGGCCGCCAGCGCGGCAACCAAAAGCCCGAGGCCGCGATTGTCGCCCCTGCGGGCGGTGGCTTCCTGCCCAGTTCGTGGCGTCGTGCGCCGCCAGGCCAGGTAAAACGCCACCGGCACGATGAGTGAACCGTAACTATAGTAGTCGTTGCGCCACCACTCAGCCCAAAGCCAGCGCCAGACAGGCCAGGTGAGGACCAGGAACAGGATCGCGGGCATAACCGAGGCAGCCACCGATGGTATCCGTCGAGAGGTCATGGAGTGCCAACTCCAGTTCAATGTCACGAGGCCAGCCAGTGTGGACCGGCTGGCCTCGCATCAGTCAAGCATGGCCGAAGTTCGGCCGCTATGTGATTGCAGCAGGTTCGTTAGAGCTACTCCTTCTTTCCCGCCGCGCGCTTGTTACGCAGGTAGCCTGCCAAGGCAACCAACCCTGCTCCAAACAGCGTAATCGTCACCGGCTCCGGCACGTTGGTGGGGCTAGGCGTGGACGGCGGCACCGGCGTGCTGGTCCCGGCCGGCGGCGTGCTGGTGGCCGTGGCCGTGGCCGTCGACGGCGGCACGACCTGGCCGCAGGCCGCGTTGGAGACGTGATTGGTATCCATCGTCACGGCAGCAGTGCGTGCCAGAGCCCGACCGGACACGTTGGTGCCGGTCGCCAGGGTGATGCTCGCGAGCGCCAGGATATTGCCTACGAACGTAGTGCCTGTGCCGAGGGTCGCGGAACTGCCAACCTGCCAGAACACGTTGCAGACGTTGCCTCCATTGATCATGAGGACAGATGCATTGCTGGCGGTGGTGAGTGTACTCCCGATCTGGAAAATCCAGACCGCTGCGGAGTTGCCCTGGGCGTCGAGGGTAAGTTGTCCCGTCAATTGGGCCGACGACGAAAAACAGTAGACGCCTGGGATGAGCGTGCGTGAGCCCAAATCTGTGCCCGTCAAATCCATAGTGCACGGTTGGCCGGCCAGATTATTGTACGCGGTGGTGACGTCAGTCTGCGCCTGAAGCGCGACCGCATCCGCGGCGTGCGTTGCTCCGTTCACGATACCCGGGGGAAAGCCGCTGATGGCAGTCCCTGGCGAGACACCCAGGTCTCCGTCCACGATCGACGGCCCGGTATTCGTCACGGCCGAGCCTCCCAGGACGGCGAAGCTCGCTGCCGTACCCAGTCCTGGCGCGGTGGCCGCAAGCGGAGCCGCGGACACTCCAAACAAGGGGCTGCCCGTTGCAGGCAAAAGCGCGGCGCAAATGAACAAGACCGCTACCAAACGCATGGGCTTGAGCATGATTCCTACCTCCTGACTGAACAGAACGCCTGAGGAACGCACAACGAGGACACTTTACGAATATTACATCGATTCTGCACCCGAGTCAATAGAGTTAAAAGGATATTTGTCACAATTGTCTACGGCGGCGAGGTCATCGGCGTTCGAAGCACCACCCGCAGGATGGCGCGCGGCTGCAATTCAATGCGTCGATCGACGACTAGCCGGACACCCGCGGGTCCAAACTAGCGTTGGCAGTAGACCCCCTCGTTTTGGGGGTCTGCAAACCACCCCTTTGGGCCTACCCTTTCTTCCCACTGTTCCCTACAATCATATTGCGACGCCAACATATCGCGACGCCAAATTCACACAGAATCGCGAGGCAAAGAAGCCTGTTGAAGGCCCTGCTCGTCTTTGCCGCGCTGTCCGATACCTTCTGGAAAGGAAAATGAAACATGGCTCGCTATGAATTCATGAAAGGTCTGCCCGTCATTACGATGGCGGAGGGGAAGCAAGTCGGCAAGGTTGACGATCTGGTCGTCGACCCGGAGCGCAAGGCGGTGCGTTGGCTACGGCTTCACCGCGGGGGGATGCTGGGCGGTGAGCGGCTCTGGGTATCGGTCGACGCGGTGCACGGCTTGGGTGAAGATGCCCTCACGATCAATACCGAAGCCGATCTTCGTGCTCCTGCCGACGCGACCGAAGCCGGTGATTTGGTCAAAGCCAAACGCCCGGTCATTGGCAACAAGGTGATCACCGAGAATGGAGAGCGCCTGGGCGAGGTGCGTGATTATGAATTCGCGCCCGATACCTTTGTTTTGACCTCGCTGTCCGTCCCTGAAGGCATGAACGTCGTGGGCCCGTCTCTCACCATCCCCGCCGATAGCATAATCACCATCGGGGAAGATATGATCGTCGTCGCCGGCGCCGCGGGGACGGGGCCAGAAGAGAAGGCAGACGACACGAAAGACGCCACTACAACCCTGACACAGGAGAAGACCGAATGATCAATCATAACCATGAAAACGGGTCAGACGCTAAGTTACTTTGGGGCTTTCTGGCCGGACTGGTGGCCGGGAGCCTGATTGGCGCGGGGACGATGCTGTTGCTGGCGCCGCAATCGGGGAAAAGGATGCGGGCCAGGATCCAACGGAAAAGCGCCGAACTGCGCGAGCAGACGGCCGAGTCGGTAGAAGACTCGCTGGCGCAGGCCCGCGCAAAGGCCGGACAGATCACGGACGGCGTACGCCAGACGACCGATCAATTGGAACAACGTGCTCAGACCGTGTTCGACGAACAAAGCGAGCGCCTGTCTTCGGCCGTCAAGGCCGGCAAGAAAGCGGTTCGTGATCTCAAAGGCTAACCCGGACAACTCTGCCCGGTGAGCCCGGCACTGAGGGCGAAGGAGACTCCCTTGCGAGTCCTGCTCGTTTATCCCGAGTTCCCCGATACCTTTTGGAGCTTCAAGCACGCACTGAAGTTCGTCCGCAAGAAAGCGGGCGCGCCGCCGTTAGGGTTGTTGACGGTGGCCGCCATGCTGCCGTCTGACTGGGAGCCGCGGCTGGTAGACCTCAACGTGCAGAGCCTGAGTGACGCGGACCTGGCCTGGGCCGAGATCGTCTTTATCAGCGCTATGATCATCCAGCGGGACACCGCCCGGGCTGCGATCGAGCGCTGCAAGCAGGCCGGCCTGCCGGTGGTGGCCGGCGGACCGCTATTTACCGGTGAACACCAGCGCTTCCCCGAGGTCGACCACTTTGTACTCAACGAGGCCGAGCTCACCCTGGCACCCTTCCTGGCCGACCTGGCCGCCGGACAGGCGCAGCGCATGTATGCGACCGGCGAGTTTCCCGATATCTGCCAGACACCCGTGCCCCGGTGGCGGCTCGCCAACCTGCGCTACTATGACACCGTCAGCATCCAGTTCTCGCGTGGCTGTCCCTTCAACTGCGATTTCTGCAATATCACGGCGCTGCTCGGACACAAACCCCGCACCAAGACGGCGGCACAGATCGTCCGCGAACTGGACAGCCTGTATGCCGTGGGCTGGCGCGGCAACGTCTTCTTCGTGGACGACAACTTTATCGGCAACAAGCGGATCCTGAAGAACGAGGTCCTGCCGGCGCTGATCCGCTGGCGAGTGGGCAAGGTGGGACTGCCGTTCAGCACCGAGGTCTCTGTCAACCTTGCGGACGACGCCGAGCTGCTCGGCTTAATGGTCGAGGCGGGCTTCAATACGGTCTTCGTCGGCATCGAGACGCCAAACGAGGCGGCGCTGTCGGAGTGCGGCAAGAGCCAGAACCGCAATCGGGACCTGGTCGAGAGCGTCAAGCGCCTGCAGCGCGCAGGCCTGCAAGTGCAGGGCGGCTTCATCGTCGGCTTCGACAGCGACACGCCGACGATCTTCCAGCAACAGGTCGATTTCATCCAGAAGAGCGGCATCGTCACCGCGATGGTTGGGCTGCTGCAGGCGCCATATGGAACGCGCCTCTACGAACGCATGAAACTGGAAGACCGCCTGACCGGCGAGATGACCGGCGACAACGTCGACGGCTCGACCAACATCATCCCGACGATGGGGCTCGAGCCCCTACGCCAGGGTTACCTGTGGCTGCTGGATCAGATCTACTCACCGCAGTACTACTATGCCCGCGTGCGGACCTTCCTACGGGAGTACAAGCCCCCGGCGGTCAGCCTGCACATCGAGCCGCAATACGTCATGGCGTTTTTCCGCTCCGTTTACCAGCTGGGGATGCGGGGTTCGGCACGGGCGCAGTATTGGGCGCTTTTGTTCTGGACGCTCTTCCGTCGTCCGGAGTTGTTCCCGCTGGCAGTAACCATGGCCATCTTCGGCTTCCATTTCCGCCAGGTGGTCGAGCTGCATGTGCAGTAGCAACCGGAGCGCATCGGCTGAGAGGAGGCATCGATGAAGAGAGACGTCGGTTTGTGGATTGACCATCGGAAGGCTGTGATCGTGACGGTCTCGGACGATGGGGACGGGACCGAAGTCATCGAATCAGGCATGGAGAAACACGTCCGCTTTGCGGGTGGCTCGGATGTGGATGAATCGGCAGACGATATGCGGGGTCGGCGGTTCGCGAGCCATCTCGCCCGCTACTATGATCGTGTCATTGAAAGTATCGGCGATGCAGGATCCATCCTGATCCTTGGCCCGGGTGAGGCCAAGGGCGAGCTCCAAAAACGGCTACAGGACACCGAACTGGCTGGGCGTGTCGTGGGTGTGGAACCGGTTGACAAGATGACTGATCGCCAGATAGCGGCGAGAGTTCGACAGCAGTTTCAAGAATAGAGCAGGTACAATTTTCACCAGAGGAATCGAGAAAGGAAGGGTAGGACAATGGGTATCCTTGCATGGATCGTGGTCGGATTAGTGGCTGGGTGGTTGGCCAGCCAGGTCGTGCGCGGTGGTGGCTACGGCCTCCTCGGCGATATCATCGTGGGCATCGTGGGTGCCGTGATCGGGGGCTTCCTCGCCGCATCCCTTTTCCACATCCCGGATGCCGTGAACGGCATCAACGTTGAGAGCATCCTCGTGGCCTTCATCGGCGCAGTGATCCTGATTGCCGTCCTGCGGGCGGTTGGCGGTCGCCGCAGGGTTTAGGACCGCGTAATGCGTACAACTACTGCGAGCCGCCTACGACCAGCCAAGAATCTTGAATCCAACTGAGGTCGTAGGCGACGCAGTCGATGGCCAACAAGCGGCAGGGCGGGTGTCCGGTCTGGGGAGTAAGGGCAGCATGGATAAAGCATATGACTGCTCGCTCTACCGCTTTCTTGGCCGGTGTCCATATTCGACGCCTTAGGGACGCCGAGCCGAGGAATGAGCCATGAACCCACATGAACTGGCAGGGAAGCCCGTTCCACACGAGCTACTCATTAATGTTCCCCGCCTGATCTCCGCCTACTACACCGGCCGGCCAGATGCAGGCGACCCGGCGCAGAAAGTCTGGTTCGCGGCCTCTGGGCATCGGGGGTCTTCCCTGAACAACAGCTTCAATGAGCACCATGTCCTGGCCATCTGCCAGGCCCTCTGTGAGCTCAGGAGAGCCAGGGGCATCACGGGACCAGTGCATATGGGCATGGATACCCATGCTCTATCCGAGCCCGCCCAAGCGACCGCGCTCGAGGTGTTTGCCGCCAACGGCGTCGACGTCGTGATCCAGGCCGGTGGCGGTTCCGGCGCACGCTACACCCCCACGCCGGTCATCTCGCACGCCATCCTGGCCTACAACTGCGGCAAGACTTCCGGGCTGTCTGACGGCGTCCTCATCACCCCCTCGCAGGACCCTCCGGACGATGGGGGCTTCAAGTACAACCCGCCATCCGCCGGGCCGGCAGACACCGCCATCACCCGGGCGATCGAGGACCGCGCCAACGAGATCCTGCGCAACGGCTTGAGGGAAGTCACACGCTGGCCACTGGCAAGGGCGATCAAGGCCAGCACCACGCATGAGTACGACTATGTCGCGCCGTACGTGGCGGATTTGCCTAACGTCGTCGACGTGCAGGCCATCGCCCGATCCGGGCTGAAGATCGGGGCCGATCCATTGGGCGGGGCCAGCCTGGCCTATTGGGACCCGATCGTCGCGACGTACGGGCTTGACGTCGAGGTGGTGAACCGGCAGGTGGACCCAACCTTCTCGTTCATGACCCTGGACTGGGACGGCAAGATCCGTATGGATTGCGCTTCGCCCTACGCCATGGCGGGCCTGATCGAGATGAAGGACAGGTTCGACGTTGCATTCGGCAGCGATACCGACTGCGACTGCCACGGTATCGTCACGCCGAGCGCCGGACTGATGCACCCGAACCACGCCCTGGCCGTGGCCGTCTGGTACCTGTTCCAGAACCGGCCGGCCTGGGGCAACGGCGTCGCCGTCGGCAAGACGCTGGTGTCTAGCGCCATGATCGATCGCGTGGCCGGGCAGCTTGGACGGCGCCTGTGCGAGGTGCCGGTTGGCTTCAAGTACTTCGTCGATGGCCTGCTGGACGGCTCCCTTGGCTTCGGCGGCGAGGAAAGCGCCGGCGCGTCCTTCTTGCGCAAAGACGGGAGGGTATGGACCACAGACAAGGACGGCATCCTCCTGGATCTCCTGGCTGCCGAGATCACGGCGACCACTGGACGTGACCCCGGCGAGCACTACCGGGCACTCGAGAGCCGGTTCGGCAGTCCAGCGTATCAGCGCATGGACGTGCCCGCCAACGAGCTGCAGCGAGCCGTCCTGGCCAACCTGTCGCCTGACCTGGTCCAGGCCGCCGAGCTGGCGGGTGAGAAGATCATCGCCAGGCTCACCCGTGCGCCGGGCAACAAGGCCGCTATCGGCGGGCTGAAGGTGATCACGAAAAACGGCTGGTTCGCAGCCACACCATCTGGGACGGAAGACCTCTACAAGCTGTACGCGGAGACCTTCCGAGGCGCGGAGCATCTCCAGCAGATCCAGGACGAGGCTCAGACTATCGTGGCCGACGCGTTCCGAGCGTCGGGATTGTAAGGAGGTCTGGCGAACCCATATGCCGCGAACACCACACACTGCTCAGCAGCACCGTGAAATCCTGCAGGACATTGCCCGAAAGGCGATGCTGGATAGAGGCTTGCTGCCCGACTTTTCGGCTGCGGCACTGGCCGAACTCGACACCATCCGAGCGCCCGCGGGCGTGAACGGCGAGTCGGCCGGCAATCCCCTTGAGATTCGTGACCTGACGGATCTCCTGTGGGCTTCCATTGACAACGATGACTCCCGCGACCTGGACCAGCTGACTGTCGCCGAGACCCTGCCCGGAGACGAAGGCAAGATTCGTGTGGCCATAGCCGACGTGGACGCACTGGTCAAGGACGGTTCAGCCATCGACGGGCACGCTCGCCATAACACGACTTCGGTGTATACGGCAGCCGAGATCTTCCCCATGCTGCCTGAAAGGCTCTCTACGGATCTCACCTCACTCAGTCACGATGAGGAGCGCCTGGCCGTGGTGGTGGAAATGATCGTCGGCGCGAACGGCTCCTTGGAAGGCTCTGATATCTACCGGGCGCGCGTCCGCAATCATGCGAAGCTTGCTTATAATGCCGTGGCCGCCTGGCTGGATGGGAACGGCGCACTCCCCGTAGGGGAAGGTGGCCTCCATCCGATCGTGGCCGTCGACGGCCTGGCGGATAATCTGCGCCTGCAGGACCGGATCGCCCAGAGCCTGAAAAACCAGCGCCACCTCCACGGGGCGCTGAGCCTGGAAACGATCGAGGCGAGACCGGTCTTTGAGGGCGACCAAATCGGCGGACTCGAAGTAGAGCAGAAGAACCGCGCGAAGGAGATCATCGAGGATTTCATGATCGCAGCCAATGGTGTGACGGCCCGCTATCTCTCGGCAAGAAGATTCCCTTCCATCCGCCGCGTGGTGCGCACGCCCAAACGCTGGGACCGGATCGTCCAGCTTGCCCAGGAACACGGATCCAGGCTGCCCGACAACCCGGATGCGAGAGCACTGGATGAGTTTCTCCTCAGGCAAAGAGCCGCAGATCCGCTGCGCTTCCCCGACTTATCTTTGGCCGTGATCAAGCTTTTGGGCGCCGGCGAATACGTTGCAGAGCTGCCTGATGCCAATGCCCAGGGCCACTTTGGTCTGGCAGTTAAGGACTATGCTCACTCGACCGCTCCGAATCGCCGTTATCCCGACCTGCTTACCCAACGCTCATTGAAGGCCGCCCTGGCAGGCAAGCCTGCGCCCTATCGCAACGATGAGCTGGCTGTTCTGGCGGCTCATTGCACCCAGGCTGAGGACGCAGCGAATAAGGTCGAACGGCAAGTCGGCAAATCGGCTGCCGCGCTTCTGCTCGAATCGAGAATCGGCGAGCAGTTCAGCTCGATTGTCACCGGCGCTTCCGAGAAAGGGACGTGGGTTCGGCTTTTGAGTGTGCCAGTCGAAGGCAAACTGGTGCAGGGCTTCGAGGGCCTGGATGTCGGCGATCAGGTTCGCGTGCAGCTAACATCTGTTGACGTCCAGCAAGGATTTATCGATTTCAAGAGAGCCGGCTCATCAAGACATTGACGCGGCTATGCTCCCGATCAGGATACATATTTCGGTCGGGTTCCCGGGTCTCGGCCGGCGGCTGCCCAGCCGGCGAGGTCACAGAAGACGCCGAAGGTCGTCGTCGCGCCGTTGACGGTGACCGTGTACTTGCCTTCCGGCAGCTCGGCCACCTTGAGAGGTCCACATGAAGGCTTGGTGCGAAACCAGATTCTGCAAATTGGCGAACCGATATGGCAGTGCCGCGGGCTGTCGTCTGGTGATTCACGTTGGCCGCCGGGCTTGCACGCCAAAACCGAATGTCGCGTCTGGCGATGTGGCAGCCAGGGACGCGCAGCCGGCCGGGAAGCGGAACCGGAACCCTTGATCTTGTTCGCCGGGCCCATTCGCGCTATGCTAGGCGCCGGGAGAATGCGCGCATCGACCGAGAATTGGCGAAGCGCTACCTCGCATCCCGCGTCACATGGTCCCGGACCGGCAAGAAGGAGTTGGCAAGGATGAAGTTCACGGATGGCTACTGGAACATGCGGACGGACGTCACGCCGCATTTCGCCGTTTGTGTCCACCAGGTCGAGGTCGAGCCGGCGGCGCTGACGGTGTACGCGGCCTCCAAGCCGCTGGCAGACCGCGCTGACACGCTTAATTCGCCGCTCATTACCCTGCGCTTCTCGTCGCCGATGGCCGACGTGATACGGGTGCAGATCTACCGGCACAAGGGACGGCCGGCCGGCGAGCCCCACTTTCCGCTCGAACCTGCGGTGGCGCCGGAGTGTACGACCGAGGATGACGAGCAAGCGGCGACGCTGACGAGCGGCGGACTGAGCGCGCGCGTAGCCAAAGGCGGCGAGTGGCGGGTGGAATATCGCGCCGGGGAGCGAACCATCACCGGCAGTGGAAAGCGGGCCGTGGGCGTGGTCGATACGCCGCGCGGGACGTTTGCGCACGAACAGCTATCGCTCGGCGTGGGCGAATGCGTGTACGGCCTGGGTGAGCGCTTTACACCTTTCGTCAAGAACGGACAGGTCGTGGATCTGTGGAATCTGGACGGCGGCACCAGCAGCGAGCAAGCCTACAAGAATGTTCCGTTCTATCTGACCAATCATGGTTACGGCGTTTTCGTCAACCATCCCGAAAAGGTCTCCTTCGAGATCGCCTCGGAAAAGGTCGAGCGCTTGCAGTTCAGCGTCCCCGGTGAATACCTGGACTACTTCATGATCTATGGGCCTTCGCCCAAGGAGGTGCTGGCCCGCTACACCGCACTGACCGGGCGACCGGCGCTGCCGCCCGCCTGGTCGTTTGGCCTTTGGCTGACGACATCCTTTACGACCAACTATGACGAGGCGACCGTCACGAGTTTCATCCAGGGCATGGCCGAGCGCGATCTACCGCTGCACGTCTTTCACTTCGACTGCTTCTGGATGCGCGAGTTCCACTGGTGTGATTTCCAATGGGATCGGCGGGTCTTCCCCGATCCCCCCGAGATGTTGAAGCGCCTGAAGGCGCGTGGTCTGCGCATCTGCGTCTGGATCAATCCCTACATCGCGCAGCAGTCGGCGCTCTTCGACGAAGGTGCTGAGCGCGGTTATCTGCTGAGGCGCGCGGACGGCAGCGTCTGGCAGACGGACCGCTGGCAGGCGGGAATGGGCATCGTGGATTTCACCAACCCGGCCGCCCGACGTTGGTTCTCGGACAAGCTGCGAGCGCTGGTGAATATGGGAGTGGACTGCTTCAAGACGGATTTCGGCGAGGAGATCCCAACGGACGTGGTCTACTTCGACGGTTCAGATCCGCTCAGGATGCACAACTTCTATCCGTACCTCTACAATCAGACGGTCTTCCAAATGCTGGAAGAGAAGCTGGGTAATGGGCATGCGGTCGTCTTTGCGCGCTCGGCGACGGCCGGATGCCAGCAGTTCCCGGTCCACTGGGGAGGCGACTCCACCGCTAGCTTCGAGTCGATGGCCGAGACCCTGCGCGGCGGGTTGTCGCTGGGCCTGTCCGGCTTCGGTTTCTGGAGCCACGACATCGGCGGGTTCGAGCAGACCGCCACGCCCGATCTCTACAAGCGCTGGTGCGCGTTCGGCTTGCTGTCATCACACAGTCGCCTGCACGGCAGCCAGTCGTATCGCGTTCCCTGGCTCTTCGACGAGGAGGCAGTGGAGGTCCTGCGCTATTTTACCAAGCTGAAGTGCCGGCTGATGCCCTACCTCTACGGGGCCGCCCGCCAGGCGCAAGACGAGGGCTTCCCTATGCTGCGCGCGATGGTGCTGTGCTTCCCCGACGATCCGGCCTGTGCTTACCTGGACCGTCAGTACATGCTGGGCGACGATCTGCTGGTGGCGCCGATCTTCTCGCCTGGCGGTCAGGTCGACTATTATCTTCCCGCCGGGCGCTGGACCAACTTCCTGTCGGGCGAGGTGCTCGAAGGTGAGCGCTGGCTGCGCGAACGGCACGACTACCTCAGCCTGCCGCTGATGGTGCGTCCCAATGCACTGCTGCCCGTCGGCGCGGTCGCGGATCGGCCCGACTACGACTTCACGGCCGGGGTCACATTCCACCTGTTTGAGCTCGACGACGGTCTGGAGATTGTGTCGCGCGTCCCGCGGGCCGATGGCGAGGACGGCCTGATCGTGACAGTGGGACGCCGCGGCCACGTCCTACAGGTGCTCGCCACGGGCTCCAATTCGTCCTGGCAGATCCTCCTGCGCGGCATCCGGGCAGTTGCGGAAGTCGAGGGTGGAGCGGCAGAGGCCGGCGACCAGGGGATGCTGATCACGCCGACGGCAGGCCAGAGCGCGCTCACGATACGGCTCGCCTGACGGGCCCGCGCGCCCAGTCGGCCGCCGTCCTGACGTGCGAACACGGTCAGCCATGCGAACGCAGCTTACTGCAGGCGGGCAGGCGCGCGGCATACAATCGATTGGTTCCGCTGAATTCTGCCAGACGCCAACAACGATGGAAGGAGAATCCAATGGGTAACATAGCGGTTTACGGTTTCGGCCGCATCGGCCGTTCCGCACTGCGGGCGGCATTCGAGCGCGATCTCTTTGTTCCGGTCGCCATCGCCGACATCAAGGATCTGGCTACCCTGGCTGCGCTCTTCGAGGTGGACACAAACTATGGCCGCTGGCATGAGGCGGTCAGGGCCGACGAAGGCAACCTGATCGTCGGCGACCGGCGCATGAAATACATCGATTCGACCCAGGGCGTGCCCGATTGGGGCGCCCTCGGCGTGGACCTGGTGCTTGACTGCACGGGCCGAGCCACGCGGCGGCCCGGCGCGCAAGCCCACCTGGATCATGGCGCCAAACGGGTGCTGGTCAGTGCCCCACCCAAGACCCGGGAGGACTGCGACGCGGTGCTCTTGCCCGGCATCAACCTGGACGAGTTCGACCCACAGCGCCAGCGCATCATCAGCATGGCTAGCTGCACCACCAACGCGCTGGCGCCCGTCGTCAAGGTATTACGGGAGAGCTTTGGCATCAAGAGCGGTCTGTTCACTACCGTGCATGCCTACACCAACTCGCAGTCCCTGACTGACCAGCCGATGAGCGACCGGCGCGATTCGTGGGCTGCGGCCGAGAACATCATCCCCTCGTCCTCGGGCGCGGCCAAATCGCTGAAGTTCATCTGGCCGGATCTCGACATGACCGGCAAAGCCTATCGCGTGCCGGTCCGCACGGGCAGCATTGCCGAAGTCAACGCCGTGCTGAAGCGGGCGACGAGCGCGGACGAGATCAGGTCGGTCTTCCGCAAGGCTGCGGCCGCCGCCCCGCTGAAAGGCGTGATGGGGGTCTTCGAAGACGAGTGGCCCTCGGCGCGCATCGTCGGCGACCCTCTCTCCTCCGTCGTCGACCTGCCCCTGGTACAGGTGATGGGCGGCGACCTGGTGTCCGTGGCCGCCTGGTACGACAATGAGATGGGTTATGCAACGCGTCTGGCGGAGACGGCGGCGCGCTTGGCACGAGGATAGAGAGAGGCCGTACAGAGTAACGAACGGAGTTCCCGGCCCGAGGTTTAGCGAAACAACCAGAGCGATACTCGGAAAACGAGGCGCACGGCCCAAGCCCCGCGCGGGCGTTAGCGGCGGGCGGCGCCGCCGCGCCCGCCGCCGCGCCCGCCGCCCTGGTAGCCGCCACTCACCCGCTGCTGGTCCTGATAGCAATCAGAGCAGTAGACAGGGCGATCGCGCCGGGGCTCGAAAGGAACCTTGGTTTGCCTGCCGCAGCGAGCACAGACCGCGGCGTACATGACGTGCGCCGCCTCGCGCCCTCCCGCCTCGCCACGCCGGCCCAGATGTCCCTCTCGGCCGGGCGCGTTATGCTCGCCGCCGGCGATCATGCGCGCAGCCCGGCAGAAGGCGCACAGGCTGGGTTGCCGCTGTCCGAGGCGGGCATGAGAGAGTTGTTCGCGCGCGCTGAACGTGAACGGCTGGCCGCACTCGCTGCACGTGATGGTCGCGTCCTGCAACTGCAGGTCAAGCTTAATCATAACCGGGTCCTTTGAAGCTAGTAGATGCTAGAAACGATTCACCAGCGCGAGGGGGGTAAGCAGAGACGAGCGCTACAAAGGCCCAGAAATCCGCCGATTCGGCCGAGCTAGAGAAGGTTCAAGATAGATTACTATAGCACTGCCAGGCCAGCAGTATGTAGGCCGGCTTACCGCTTTATGCCGGACCCTGCGCCAGAATATCCCGTGGGTGAGGGATTGACCTGTCCAAGACGTCTGACTGCAGCTCGGGCCTCTTGCCTGGGCTCTTTTTTCATTCCCTGCAGCAGCGGCCGGCTCGTTGGCGGCCGGCAGGCTGCCAGTTCAAGGAGTTACACTATGGGATCCGAACGCTTTTCTGGAACGGTCAAGTGGTTCAATGCCGAAAAGGGCTACGGTTTTATCGCGCGCGCCGACGGCGAAGACGTTTTTGTTCATCAGTCTTCGATCCAGACGGCCGGCTACCGCACCCTGCAAGAGGGACAGGCGGTCCAATTCGAGATCGAGCAGAGTGACAAGGGCCCGAAGGCGGTCAACGTCACGCCAGAATAGCCGTTCGTCCGCAAACGATCCGATAGGGTCATAGTCTGGCGAGCGCCTCCGCCTCATTTCCTCTCGGCAGCGTAACTGAGCAATACGTTCCCGTTACGAAACGTCCCGCATTGACCAGCCGCAACACGAGCGGACCGTTGAGGTCGCCGAAGAGCGGTTGCCCGCGCCCGAGGAGAGGCGGATTAACCGTGATCCGATGTTCGTCGATCAAGCCGTCCCGGATCAGCGCCGATGCGAGACGGGCGCTGCCGATTCGGGCCATCGCGAACCTCCCGCTCAGAGGTTAGTGCCGCCAACGGCCTTGTGCTGTGATAGGGGTTACGGACGGCGCTTGCCGAAGATGTGGGGCGGGCCCCCGACGGGCCGCGCCAGAGGCGCTAAGTAGGCGTGGAAATCCTCGCAGCCGGATTGTTTTTCCACGAGTCCATCTCATTCAGCCAGTGGGTCGGCGCTTTGCTTGTCGCGCTGGGGATCGTCCTAATCGGCCGGCGCTAGCTCCGCTTTTCGCCGAAGCGCTCCAGAAACGTCTCGCGCGCCATCCAGGCCTCCACGCGCCGGATCCCAAGCAGGCTGCGGCCGTGGCGGCTGGCGGGGTTATAGGCGCCCATCAGCCACCAAGTGTAGACGTTCTCCCAGAACTCCCCAAACCACCCGAGCGGGCTGTGATAGGGCTGGGTGGTGAAGCCAAGCCGGTCGAAAAGCCGCTCCGAGCCCGGTCCCATCATACCCATCCAGGTAACGGCGCCCAGGGCCCGCACCTGGGCCAGTTCCGGATGGGCAAGCAAGTAGTCGGCCAGCGTACGCCACGAGCCCACCAACATCCGCTGGGCGCGCAGGGCCCAGGCAAGGTCTGGCCCGGCAGCGGGGAGCGGCGGCATTCGCTCGTTGTCCATGTGCAACACGATGACCGGTACTCCGGCAGCCAGGTGCTCGCCAGGCAGCGTGATGTCATTGGGCAAGCGGGTCACGCAAATACGGAAGCCGCAAGCCGGATCATCCGAATATCGATACACGTGATATATGCGGCTCAATAGCCGGTCTAGTAAGCGGACGGCTGCGTACATCCTGTGTTCTCCTCCGGCCGGCAGGCCACGGGAAGGATGGCCTGTCAGGGATTGCCTGGGCCATGTACCATCACACGCCGGCCGATGGGCCGCAGGCGTCCGTCTGGCTGGACTTCGTACTCCGCCCCTCGCCAGGCGATCCGCCGGCCAAATGCCGCCGCGCCCCACACCAACACGCTCAGGATATCGCTTATTGGCAGCAAGGCAAGCGACGCCCGGGTCGCGCGGTCGCCGGTATAGCCGCTCACGATGCGCGCCACCGTCCAGCGCAGGCACAATGAGCCGGCCAAGGCTGCGCCTGTCAGCGGCGTTATACCCCCGGCAATCAGTGCGAGGATAGACAGAGGAGTGCTGAAAGTCAGCAAGATGCCCGGGTACTCCAAGGGACGGCTCACCCGGTTGCAGCGCGACCAGCGCACCTCGCGCTGCCACTGGTCTTGAAAAGTCGTAGCCCCCAGCGAGCTGGCGACCACGTAATCCGAAAGCTGGACACGCAGCCCCAGCCCTGCGATCCGTGCGCCGAGCTGGTAGTCGTCGGCCAGCCAGTCAGCCAATGCGGCGAATCCGCCCACTCGGGCCAGGTCGCACTTGCGCAGGACCATCGTCGCGCCGAGGGCGAAGCGCATGCGCAGCACTTTGCGCGCGACGATGACCGATGGGAGAAAAGTGGCTCCCATGTGCAGCGCTTCAAGCTGCGCAGTCAGGGTCACGGCGTTCTCGCCACGGTAAGGGCAGGTCACGAGTTCCCACCCCCGGATCCTGCAACGGCGCCACGACCCGCTCCAGGTAATCAGGGGTCACGCGCATGTCGCTGTCGCTCACGACCAGCAGCGTGTGCTCGGCCGCAGTAGCCAGGACCTCCAGCAACCCGGCCTTGGGATTGGTCGACTGGGTCGGCGCCACCACCAGCCGGATTCTCAGGTCAGGAAAATCCCCCTGCAAGCGCCTGATCACCTCGACGGCCGGGTCATCGGCGTCGGCGACCGCAAAGACAAGCTCGAAGGCAGGGTAGTCTTGGCAGCAGAAGGTCGCGAAGTTGTCGTAGGCGCAGGCATCCAGCCCTTTCACGGGCTTGAGCAGCGAGACCGGAGGCCGGTACCCGGCGCCGATAGCGCCGCGTCCTGCAGCTCGAAAAAAGCACGACACGAACCAGGCGGCAATCAGCCAGTAGGCCCAACTGAGCAAAATGAGCACAAAGAGGATCTGAATCAGCACGGTGCGAGCCTCCCTCGCAGCCCGGGGTACGTGGTCAGGCGCAGGCCGCGTGCCTGGACGGTCTGAAGCACCGCCGGGCTGAGCAGGGCAGCCAGGTCGTCAGGATTGGGACCCGAGCCGCCGTCTTCGCGAACAAGGGATGGGTGCAGGTAAATCTCGGCGCTCGGCACGCGCACGCTGTTCAGCACGGACAGCAGGTGCCTTTCGTCCATATGACCGGTGTCCATGAGCCCGTAGACGCGGTCCGCGGCCACAAGGGAATAATCCCGCAGACGGCGCCTTGCCCAACCACAAAGCAGCCCGTAGACGACAGTCCAGAGCGCCTTACTGCCGGCGCGGGATCGATCTTGCCCGAGCGAGAGCCAGAGATCGTCCCGCGGCAGGCGCACGCCGCGTGCTCCGAACTGGGCCGCCAGGGGCAACAGGCGGCTGAACACAATCGGGTGCATGTGGAAGTGAAGGTGACCGTCGACGTGCGAGAGAGCCAGGCCGGTCGCGGCGAAGCGCTCGAACTGGGCAGTCAGTTCGAGCGCCACTTCGCCGGCGGCTCGCCGGTCGACCACATACCGCAAGCCGGGCGGCAGCGCCTGCGACGGGAACCGGCCCTGGCGATCGACGAGGTGCGGAATCCGTGCCGGGGCGCAGGCTGAACGACCGTTCACGAGCACGAGGTGCAAGCCCACGGCCAGGCCGGGTAGCGCGCGGGCGAGCTCGACCGCTTCCTCTACAGCCGCGCCCGTCACCATCAGGCTCGCGCTGCTGAGCGTGCCGGCCCGGTAGGCCCGCACCACCGCCAGATTGACGGCATGCGAGCGCCCGAAATCATCGGCGTTCATGATGACTTGTGACGCCGAGCGAGGGCGGTCCAATTCGAGGGCTCCTTCGAGGTCAAACCAAGCGACGCAGACGCCGGTCCCCGCTGGAGGTACGTATTGCGGTTGGCATCAATGCCCGATCAAGCATGATCCCTTGAGAAGATCGCTGCGCTGATAACCGCGATCTGCGGCGGCAAAGGTAATGGCGCTGAGCATCACCGGCGAGCGCGTTAAGACGGCCACCCACGTTCAGCCCGCGGCCAGGTCCACGAGCGCCAATCCGGTGGCGGGATCCGTGCGCCGGCGCAGCTGCTCCGGCTCATCCTCCACGACGAGCTCAAGAGTGGGCCAAACGTGCGCTTCCAGGATATGACCGCCCCAGGCCGTTCCATCCGACTTGCCGACTACAACGTGGGCATGAACCTTCGGCCGGCCTTGATTGTCTGCGATGTTGCCGACTAACGAAAGCACCTCGACCTGTTCCTCTAGCGGGATCTTCTTGTAATCTTTGCGCTCCCGGTCAAAATAGCCGAGCGTCACATCGTGGAAGGCACCAATTGCGGTGAAGTGACTGCCGCTGAGGGCCTGATCGACGGCAAACGCGGTCAGGCTGCTGATGAATTCCTCGCCCTTGTCGAAGACAATCACATACGTTCGCGGCGGCTGTACCTGGAGCAGCTTCGATTTCATGATTGGTCCCCCTTTTTCGAAGCAAACCACGCCAAGGCACCCTTCTTTGATGAAGGTGAAGGCGTGTGCCAGAATGGGCAGCTATCGCAGCGCCCATCGTATCCCAATTGTTTCTGCTCGTCAATCAGGACGTAAGGATAGCGCCCTGATTCGGCCGCATTAGTCTTTCCGCATACATTTGCCACTATTATTATGATATAACGTTACGAAGGGTTAGGTCAAACAGCGCGGGTTAGGTCAGACAGCGAATGAGGGGGTGAGTGCGACGACACGCCGGGCGTCAGCACCCGAGCGCGGCCCGGCTGGCAAAGCACCCTAAAGGAGGCAAAGCCATGGCGAGTGATGCTGACAAAGTGCTGGTCGATGCCGTGCGTGCCGCGGCTTATCCGTTGACCAGCGCTGCGGCAGACTACGATGTATTGCTCGATGCAATTGGCGAGGCCCAGTTCGTTTTGATCGGGGCGGCCTCGCACGGCACACACGATTTTTACGAAGCGCGAGCCGAGGTTACCAAGCGGCTGATCCAGGAGAAGGGCTTTCAGGCGGTTGCCGTCGAGGCTGATTGGCCCGACGCCTACCGCATCAACCGCTACGTCAAAGGCTTGGCCGATGGCGGCACCGCCGTCGACGCCCTCTCGGGCTTCAAGCGTTTCCCGACCTGGATGTGGCGCAATGCTGTGGTTCTCGACTTCGTCGGTTGGCTCCGGGCCTACAACGACGACCGGCGCGGGGGAGCGGCTAAGGCGGGCTTCTACGGGCTCGACCTCTACAGCATGTACCAATCGATCGAAGCGGTGCTGCAGTACCTGGATAAGGTCGACCCGGAGGCTGCCCGCCGCGCCCGTTATCGCTACGCCTGCTTTGAGCACTTCGGCGAAGACAGCCAAGCCTACAGCTACGCGGCCAGTTTTGATCTGGGCGAGTCGTGCGAGGCCGAGGCGGTCGGCCAGCTTGTCGAACTGCAGCGCAAAGCCGGCGAACTGGCCCAGCGTGACGGCCGCCTGGCCGAGGACGAGTATTTCTTCGTGCAGCAGAATGCCCGCCTGGTGAAGAGTGCCGAAGAGTACTACCGGGCGATGTTCCACAGCCACATCGGCTCGTGGAACCTGCGCGATACCCATATGGCCGAAACGCTGGGACACCTGGCAGAGCATGTCAGCCAGCAGGGCCAGCCCGCCAAGATTGTGGTCTGGGAGCACAACACACATCTCGGCGATGCGCGGGCGACCGAGATGGGCGAGCGCGGGGAGCTGAATGTCGGCCAACTCGTTCGTGAGCGTTACGGCGAGCGAGTGTGCAACGTTGGCTTCACGACCAACACGGGCACGGTCACTGCCGCTTCGAACTGGGATGCGCCGGCAGAACGCAAGCGGGTGCGACCGGGCTTGCCGGGAAGTTACGAAGCGCTGCTGCACGCCACCGGATTGCCGCAGTGCCTTCTCGACCTGCAGGCAGGGGGAGAAGCCACCGACGGTCTGCGCGAGCGCCGTCTGGAGCGGGCGATCGGCGTGATCTACCGGCCCGAAACAGAGCGCATCAGCCACTACTTTGACGCGGTATTGCCCGAGCAATTCAATTTCGTGGTTCACATTGACGAGACGCGGGCCCTGGAACCACTGGAGCGCACGGCTCAGTGGCGGACGGGCGAGGTCGAGGAGACCTATCCGTCCGCGCTCTAAACCCCGCATGTTGGTCCAAAACGTTGGAAGCAGGGGCGCGTTGCGGGAGGTAATGAGAGTGAACAGAGATACGGATACGAACCCCATTCGTGAGGGGCCAAGCGTGCTTGTCAAGGCGGGGGAAGTCAGCCTGGAAGGTGATCTGGTAGTCCCGGGTGGCGCAACCGGCATGGTGCTGTTTGCGCATGGCAGCGGTTCGAGCCGGCACAGCCCACGCAATCGTTTTGTAGCCACCACGTTGCAGCAGTCCGGACTGGCCACCCTGCTTATCGATCTATTGACACCGGAAGAAGAAGACGTTGACGTGAGTTCGCACGCCTTGCGTTTTGACATCGACCTGTTGGCCAAGCGATTGATCGGCGCTACGGATTGGATCTACCGCAGCCCGGAGATCAGCCACTTGACGCTGGATTACTTCGGGGCAAGCACGGGGGCGGCGGCAGCCCTGGTCGCGGCGGCGGAGCGCCCGGAATTGGTGCGGGCAGTCGTGTCGCGCGGCGGACGGCCGGATCTGGCGGGGCAAGCGCTGGGGCGCGTGCAGGCGCCCACTCTGCTGATCGTCGGCGGGGCAGACTACGTCGTGCTCGAGCTGAACCAGCAGGCAGCCCGCCTTCTCCAGGCCGAACGTCAGGTAAGAATCGTCCCCGGCGCCACCCATTTGTTCGAAGAGCCGGGTGCGCTGGAACAGGTCGCGAAGCTGGCAGCCGATTGGTTCGGCGATCATCTGTGAAGGCTCTGACAGCTGAAGATGAGACCGGTTTGAGAGTGGCAGCAATGGAAGTAGCGGCAATCCGAGAACAAGCGGCGAGCGTAGCAGCAGGACGGAGCGGCGGTAGATTGGCATCGACCGACGTGGCGAGGTTGGCCGCGGAGCTGCGGTCGCGAGTGCGGGGCGAGGTCCGCTTTGACGAAGGCAGCCGGGCACTCTATGCCACGGACGCCTCGAACTATCGCCAGGTGCCGATTGGCGTGGTTGTCCCGAGGGATGCCACGGATGTGGCTGAGACGGTCGCCGCCTGCCGCGCATTCGGCGCACCTGTGCTCGCACGCGGCGGGGGCACCAGCCTCGCGGGCCAGACCTGCAATGTCGCCGTCGTCATCGACATGTCCAAGTACATGCGGGGCGTGTTGAGCATCGACGCCGGCAATAAGCAGGCTCGGGTCCAGCCGGGGGTGGTGCTCGACCAGCTGCGGGCGGCCGCGGAGCAGCACGGCCTGACCTTCGGACCCGATCCCGCCACTCACAACCGGTGCACCCTGGGCGGCATGATCGGCAACAACTCGTGCGGCGTGCACTCGGTCATGGCCGGCAAGACCGATGACAACGTCGAGCAGTTGGAGATCCTGACCTATGACGGAACCCGGTTGCAGGTCGGCGCGACCGGCGAAGATGAGCTGGCGCGCATCATCGCCGATGGCGGCAGACGTGGGGAGATCTACCGGGCCCTGCGCGAGCTGCGCGATCGCTACGCGCCCCTGATTCGAGCGCGCTATCCTGACATTCCCCGCCGCGTGTCGGGCTACAACCTGCCCTGGCTGCTGCCCGAAAACGGCTTCCAGGTTGCGCGTGCCCTCGTGGGCAGCGAGGGCACCTGCGTCACCGTAACCGAAGCAACCCTGCGTCTGGTCGACAGCCCCCCGGCTCGCGTGCTCCTCGTGTTGGGCTACGACGATCTGTATCGTGGCTGCGATCAGATCCCGCGCATGCTGGAGCACAAGCCGGTTGGGCTGGAAGGCTTCGACGAGCGGTTGGTGGATGACCTGCGCAAGAAGAACCAGATGGGCCATGAGCTCTCGCTGCTGCCGCCCGGACAGGGCTGGCTCCTGGTGGAGTTCGGCGCCGGCCGAGCTGAGGACGCCGCAGCGCAAGCGCGCGGCCTGATGGACGCGCTGACCCGCGAGCCAGACCGGCCGCACATGAAACTGCTGACTCAGGGAGAGCAGGTCGCGGCCGTATGGCAAGTGCGCGAGTCGGCGTTGGGCGCGACGGCGAACGTGCCCGGCGAGCGGCCGGGCTGGCCCGGCTGGGAGGACTCAGCCGTGCCGCCTGAGAAGATCGGCCGCTATCTGCACGACTTGCGCGCGCTGATCGACCGTTACGACTACCGCGGCTCATTCTACGGCCACTTCGGGCAGGGCTGCCTGCACACACGCCTCGACTTCGGCCTGCGAAATGCCGCGGGCATCGACCAGTTCCGCCGTTTCCTGGACGAGGCCAGCGACCTTGTGCTGCGGTACGGCGGCTCCTTTTCAGGTGAGCACGGCGACGGCCAGGCCAGAGCCGAGTTGTTGCCCAAGATGTTCGGCGAGGAGCTGGTGCAGGCATTTCGCGAGTTCAAGGCTATCTGGGATCCAGAGAACCGAATGAACCCCGGCAAGGTGGTCGAGCCTTACCGGATCGTCGAAAACCTGCGCTTGGGCGTGACCTACGATCCGCCGCCCGTGACCACCCGCTTCAAGTTCCCGTCCGACGACCATAGCTTCTCGCAGGCCAGCCTACGCTGCGTGGGCGTCGGCAAGTGCCGCCGCACGGAAGGCGGCACCATGTGCCCCAGCTACATGGTCACACTTGAAGAGGAACATTCGACACGTGGCCGTGCCCGCCTGCTCTTCGAGATGCTGCAGGGAGATCCGCTGGCGGCCGGTTGGCGCGATCAGCATGTGCGCGAGGCCCTGGACCTTTGCCTGGCCTGCAAAGGCTGCAAGGGCGAGTGCCCTGTCAACGTAGACATGGCAACGTATAAGGCGGAGTTTCTGTCGCACTACTATGCCGGGCGGCTGCGCCCGGTCGCGGCCTACAGCATGGGCCTCATCTATTGGTGGGCGCGCCTGGCCCGCCATGCGCCGCGGCTGGTCAACACCCTCCTGCGCGCCCCGTTCCTCGGCGGCGCCTTCAGGCGTCTGGGGGGCCTCGCGCCCGAGCGACAGGTACCGGCCTTTGCGTCCCAGACCTTCAAAGAGTGGTTCCAGCGCCGTGGCGAGAGGAATGCCGGCCGGCCGCCGGTGATTCTCTGGCCGGACACCTTCAATAATCATTTCCACCCGCATACAGCCCAGGCGGCAGTTGAGGTCTTGGAGAGCGCGGGTTTTCAGGTGCTCGTGCCGAAGCCGTCTCTTTGCTGCGGCCGGCCGCTCTATGACTGGGGCATGCTCGATCTGGCAGAGCGCTTGCTGCGCCAGACCCTCGAGGAGCTTGGGCCACAGATCCGTGCGGGAGTACCGTTGGTCGGGCTGGAGCCGAGCTGCATGGCCGTCTTTCGAGATGAATTGGTCAATCTCCTGCCCGACGACGAGAACGCACGCCGGCTCAGCGGCCAATCATACTTGCTGAGCGAGTTCCTCGCGCGGAAAGCCGGCGATTACAGGTTGCCCGAGCTGGTCCGGCCGTCCGGCAGAGAGGGTGCGGCAGATCATCCTCGAGCGCTGGTGCATGCCCACTGCCATCATCAGGCCATTTTCGGCCTGGAGGACGAGAAGGCAGTCCTGGATGCGCTTGGCCTCGATTTTCGGGTGCTCGACTCTGGCTGTTGCGGCATGGCCGGCTCCTTCGGCTTCGAGCGCGGCGAGCGCTACGAGGTCTCGATCAAGGCGGGCGAGCGGGTACTGCTGCCTGCCGTGCGCTCGGCGGCGGCGGACACCTTGATCATCAGCGATGGTTTCTCGTGCCGCGAACAGATCGCCCAGGGCACGGACCGGCGCGCGCTGCATCTGGCCGAAGTGCTGCAGATGGCCCTGCACGACGGACAAAGGGTCCCAGCCGGGTCCGGCGACGGACGCCAAGGGCTTCGCCCAGAAGACGCGGTGCTTCCGTCCTCTTCACCGGCCGAATTGCCGGCTGCAGCGGCAGCCGGCCTCGTTCTGCTTGCCGGCGCCGGCCTGCTCGGATGGGCAGCAGCCTGGCGCCGATCGCGCCGCGGGCATTAGGACGGCTCATGGCGCACATCTCGCACCTTGAAAGGAGTACGCCGCTATGGCTCCAAAACCAACCTGGAGACCGCAGACCGAGCATGGGGAACTGAGTTCCAAGGAGCGTCAAGATCTGCCAGACAGCGTCTATGCCTTCCCAAAGCAGCGCAAGGAACCGCTGACCGACGCCTCGCACGTGAAAGCCGCCCTCGCCCGCTTTGACCAGGTCCAGGACGTTTCCGACGCCGACCGGGACCTGGCCTTTGCCAATATCCGCGAGGCGGCCAAGCACTACAACATAGAGGTCGAAGAAAGCAACTGGCATCAGCTGGGCAAACGCCCACATACCGAGAACCCGGCTCACGACTAAGGGCCGGCCCGCACCACATCAACCGAAGGAATACCAGAATGCCGTTTGACCAGTATCATGAGCCGGCCAGCGAGCTGCCGGCGGAAGTACGCACCTTTGCCCGAATGATCCTGTCGATGATCGAGGAGGCCGAGGCCATCGACTGGTATGAACAGCGCATGTCCGTCGAACAGGACGCTCAAGCACGCGCCATCATGCAGAACTCGCAGCAAGAGGAGTTCAAGCATTTTGGCATGGACCTGGAATTCCTGCTGCGGCGCAAACCGAAATGGCGTGTCGCTCTGCAGGACATCCTTTTCAAGCCGGGCGACATCGTCGAGCATGGGACCAAGGCCGAGGGGGATGAGGAGAAGACCCCTTCCTAGCCGGCGCGAGCGCTAGGGCAGAAGCAGCTCGCCTGCTCCTGCCCCGCGCCTGCCCGTTCGTAACGCAGCTGAACGACGCCTGAAACGAACCCGGGGTTACCACGAGCCACAGCTCAATCGAAGATAGTGCTGCGCTTGAAATACATCCTCGGATTCGCCACCGTTCGCCATCATTCGCCATACTTGCATTGTAGTTTGCCCGCATTATACTAGCAGAAGCAGTGTGCCAGTCTGCTCCATATTCGGAGGTGAGCCATGGCGACTGACCTCAGTGGCTTCGAACAATGCCGGCCGCACCCGTGGCACGGCCTGTGTGCTGACAGGGCTTCCCCGCGGTTCTCTGGGCCCGGTCTTCAACTGGACCCGCTCCACTCCATCAAGGGCGCAATTGAAAAACTGGCCGGCCGCTTGCGGCTCGGCCTTCACCGCCCGCCCTCCCCGACCCGCCAACGCGGAGAAGGATTTGCCAGGTGAGCCCCAATGACCGCGTCGTCACTGTGACCATCAACCCGGCCATCGACCAAACCATCGTCGTTCCGAACTTTGCGCTTGGGGGCGTGAATCGGGTCCAGTCCTCGCAGTCGGACGCAGGCGGTAAGGGCATCAACGTGGCTTCTTTCCTGGCCGACTTCGGCCAACCGGTCACGGTCAGCGGGTTTCTGGGGGCCGACAACGACGAGATATTCCGCCGGTCTTTCGCCAGGAAGCGGATCGAAGACCGCTGCGTCCGCATTGCCGGCAAAACTCGCATCGATCTGAAAATTCTAGACCCCGACCGCCGGCAGACGACGGATATCAACTTTCCCGGGCAGACGCCAGCCCCGGCCGATATCGAGCAACTCTTCTCCGTCCTGCGGGAACTTGTGGCCAGCCACAAATGGTTCGTGTTTTCGGGCAGCATTCCGGCCGGCGTATCGGCCGGCATCTACGCCGACATGCTGCGAATCGCCAAAGCCGGGAACGTCGTGCTCGATACGAGTGGTGAGGGGTTTCGACAGGCGGTATCCAGCGGGCCGTGGCTCGTCAAGCCGAACCGCGATGAACTCCGCGAGTTCTGCGGCGAACCGCTGGACACACCAGAGGCGATCGTAAGGGTGGCGCGTGCCCTCGTCGAGCGCTACGGCATTGCCACCGTCGTCGTCTCCATGGGGGACGAAGGCGCCATTTTTGTCGAGCGCGAGGAAACGGTGTGGGCGGTGCCGCCGCCGGTCGACGTGAAGAGCACTGTTGGGGCCGGCGACGCGATGGTTGCCGGGATCGTCGCCGGAAAACTCCGGGGACTTGGCTTGAGGGAGTGCGCCCGCCTGGCGACGGCTTTCTCGGTCAGCGCGATCAGCCACATCGGCGCGGGGCTGCCTTCCATCGAACTCGTTCAGTCGGCAAAGGATCTCGTCGCCATCCGCGAGCTTTCCAACCCCTAGCATGGAGGCATAGAAATGATAGGTGACATCGTTTCGCCGGCCACGACGCGCAGCCTGATTTTACTGGCCCCCTTATCCGGCTATCTGGTGCCGATCGAGCGCGTTCCCGACCCGGTCTTCGCTCAGAAAATGGTGGGAGACGGCATCGCGCTCGATCCGGTCAGTCAGAGCCTGGTCGCGCCATGTGACGGCGAAGTCGTCATGCTGCATCCGGCGCACCACGCCTTGACGCTTCTGACTACCGGCGGCATCGAACTGCTGATGCATATCGGCCTGGACACGATCAACCTGAAGGGCCAGGGATTTACCCCCAGGGTCAAGAATGGCGACAAAGTCAGGGCCGGCGCGCCGCTCATCGACTTCGACGCGGACTACATCGCAACCCACGCCAAGAGCCTGCTCTCGATGATCGTGGTGACCAATCCGGAGCGGGTGGCCTCTTTCAAGGCGCACGCCGGCCTCGTCGCCTGCGGCCAGGATCCCATCCTCGAGCTAGAGCTGGCTGGCGAGGGAGCCCAGGGGACAGCCGGCGCGCCTGCCGAGCCGATCACCTCAGAGGCGCTCCTCATTTCCAACACCGCCGGTTTGCACGCCCGTCCGGCGGCGGTGCTGGCCAACGTGGCCAAGAAGTTCGCCTCGGAGATCTGGATCCAGCGTGGCGCCGAACGGGCCAACGCCAAGAGCGTCACCGGGCTGATGAACCTGGATATCCGCTACAACGACAAGGTGAACCTGGTCGCCCAGGGAGCAGATGCCCAGGAGGCGCTCGACACCCTGGCGCCCTTGATCCTCTCCGGCCTGGGCGAGGAGGGGGCGGCAGCGCCGGCGCCGGCCAGCCGAGTGGTGGCCGACATCGCCCGCCCGCTGCCCCCACGGCGCTCGGACGACCCCAATGTGCTGCTCGGCGTCACCGCTTCGCCGGGGTTCGCCGTCGGCAATGTCTTTCAGGTGCGGCACCGGGACGTGGCCGTGGCCGAGACGGCCGAGGACTCGGAGGCCGAGGAACTCAAGCTGGCGTCGGCGATCGAGACCTCCCGGCGCCAGTTGGAGGCGTTGCAGTACCAACTACACGGCCAGGCCGACGCCAACAAGGCGGCCATCTTCGCCGCGCACCAGGAGGTGATGGACGATCCGGAGCTGCACGACCTGGTGCGCAGCGCGATCCTCAAGGGCAAGAGCGCCGCCTTTGCCTGGCAGCAGATGATCAACAGCCAGGCCAGGCAACTGGCCGGCATGAACAATCCGCTGCTGGCGGCCCGGGCCGCCGACGTGCGTGACGTTGGCCAGCGCGTGATGCAGAACCTGACCGGCATCGGCCCGCGCAGGATCGACGCACCGGCCAATAGCATCCTGGTGGCCGAGGAGTTGACCCCCTCCGACACGGCCAACCTGGATCGCAGCAAGGTGCTCGGCTTCTGCACCACGCTGGGCAGCGCCACTTCGCACGCCGCCATCATCGCCCGCTCACTGGACATCCCGGCCGTGGCCGGCATCGAGCCGCGCGTCCTGGATATCCCGGATGGCACGCCGGTGATCCTCGACGGCACGCGGGCCGCGCTGCGACTCAACCCCTCCGCCGAGGAGATGGCCGGCCTGCAGACACGCCAGCAGCGAGCGTTGGCCAAGAAGCAGGCCGACCTGCAGAACGCAGCCGCGCCGGCCGTCACCGGCGATGGCTGCCAGGTGGAAGTGGTGGCCAACATCGGCGGGCTTTCCGATGCGCTGAAGGGGGTGTCGTTGGGCGGCGAGGGCGTCGGGTTGTTGCGCACTGAGTTCCTGTTCCAGGATCGCGAGACCGCCCCCACCGAAGACGAGCAGTTCCAGGTCTACGGCGACATCGCCCGGGCGCTGGGGCCAAACCGGCCACTGGTCATCCGCACGCTGGATGTGGGGGGCGACAAACCGCTGGCCTACCTGCCGATCGCCAAGGAAGAAAACCCGTTCCTGGGCGAGCGGGGCATCCGTGTTGGGCTGAATCGACCTGAGGTGTTGCGCACCCAGCTCCGCGCGATCTTGCGTGCAGCCGGGGCCGGCAAACTGCTGGTGATGTTCCCGATGGTGGCGACGATGAGCGAGTGGCGCGCCGCCAAGGGCATGTGCGACGAGGAACGCGCCAGGCTCGGCGTCGACCCGATCCCGGTCGGCATCATGGTCGAGATCCCGGCGGCGGCCGTGATGGCCGAACAATTCGCACGCGAGGCGGACTTCTTCTCGGTCGGCACCAACGACCTGACGCAATATACCCTGGCCATGGACCGCGGCCATCCCAAGCTGGCGCCACAGGTGGACGCCCTGAACCCTGCCGTGTTGCAGTTGATCGCCCTGGCCGTCCAGGGCGCCCAACTGCATGGTAAGTGGGTGGGCGTCTGTGGCGGCGTCGCCGGCGACCCGCAGGCCGTGCCGATCCTGATCGGCCTGGGCGTGAAGGAATTCAGCGTCAGCGTGCCGGCGATCCCGGCTATCAAGGCGCAGATCCGCACCCTGAACATGGCAGACTGCCAGCAACTGGCGCAGAAGGCTTTGAGCATGGATACGGCGGCCGCCGTGCGGGAACTCGTGCCGGACCCGTGGGCGTGACAACCTGGCTCGTCGGCGCTCCCGTAGCAGAGAGCGAGAGGAGACATACCCTATGACTAGCGCACAGACAGCATTACCTGCCGCGCCCCCGCACGAGAGCCTCGGCAGCCGCGCCTTCGGCTTTGCACAGAAGCTGGGTCGCGCGCTGATGGTGCCGGTGGCGGTCCTGCCGGCAGCCGGCATCCTGCTGGGTGTCGGCGGGGGTATTCTGGGCGGCGTGGCAGCCGGCACGTTCCATATCAGTTCGCCGTTCATCCTGGGCATGCTGCAGGTCATGAAAGCCTCGGGTGACGCGGTCTTCGGTGCCCTGCCGCTCATGTTCGCGATCGGCGTGGTGATCGCCCTGACCAATAACGACGGCATCGCGGCCCTGGCGGCGTCCGTCGGCTACCTGGTGCTGCTGGGCGCCATGTCGGCCGTGGCCGCGCTGTTCAACATCCCGACCAACAGCGTGCTGGGCTTCCAGACCGTGGACACCGGCGTGTTCGGCGGCATCGTGATGGGCGTCGTGGCGGCTAGCCTCTTCAACCGCTACTATCGCATCAAGCTGCCGTCCTACTTGGGCTTCTTCGCCGGCAAGCGCTTCGTGCCCATCGTCACCGCTCTGGCCGCCATCGGCATCGGCTTCGTGCTGGCCTTCGTCTGGGCTCCGATCCTCGCAGCGCTGGACGGCTTGGCGAACTGGTCGATCAACCAGAACCCGGCCCTCGGCGTCTTCATCTACGGTGTGGTCGAGCGCTCGCTGCTGCCGTTTGGCCTGCATCACATCTGGAATGCGCTCTGGTTCTTCCAGTTCGGCAGCTTCACCACCGCCGCCGGTGAGACCGTCAAGGGCCTGACCAACATGTGCTTCGCCGGCGACCCGCAGCAGGGCGGTATCCTGGGGGGCGGCTACCTGTTCAAGATGTTCGGCCTGGTCGGCGCGGCGGCCGCCATCTGGCGCACGGCCAAGCCGGCGCGACGGGCAGCGATCGGCAGCCTGATGAGCTCGGGGGGCTTCACCGCCTTCCTGACCGGCATCACGGAGCCGCTCGAGTACTCGTTCCTGTTCGTGGCCCCGCTGCTGTATGTCATCCACGTGATCCTGGCCGGTCTGGCCTTCCCCATCCTGTACCTGCTCGGCGCCCGGCTGTGCTACAGCTTCTCACACGGGGCGATCGACCTGGCGCTGTTCTCGATCCTGGACATCAAACCCTGGATGGTGCTGATCGTCGGGCCGCTTTACTTCTTGCTGTACTTCGGCATCTTCTACGGGGTGATCAGGGCCTTCGACCTCAAGACCCCGGGTCGTGAGGTCGACGAACCCGAGGTCGTGCCGGGCTTGCTGGTGCCGGGGCTGCCCGTGCGCAAAGAGCAAGCCTTCGCCTACCAGTTGGTGCTCGCCTTCGGCGGCAAGAGCAACATCAAGGCGCTCGACGCCTGCATCACACGCCTGCGTGTCAGCGTCATCGACCCTGCCAAGGTCAGCCAGGCCCGGCTCAAGGCGCTGGGGGCGGCGGGGGTGGTAGTGGTCGGCAACAACATGCAGGCGATCTACGGGCCGAAGTCCGAGGGCTACAAGAATGATATGGACGACTACATGAAGGTGGCCGGCCCGGAGGCGGAGCTCTCCGAGACGGACCTGATCGCCGCCGGCGCGGCTGCGGCGCCGGCTGCGGTCAGCACCAAGCTGCGTGACCCGGCAGCGGGAGAGAAGGCGCGCAGCTTCATCCAGGGCCTGGGCGGCCTTAGGAACATCAAGAAAGTCGAGGCCGTGGCCGAGACCCGCCTGCGCGTGGTAGTGGGCGATGAGAAACAGGTCAACGAGGCCGGGCTGAAGACGGCGGGTGTGGATGGCGTCATGCGCTTGCCCAATCAGATCCTGCACCTGATCGTCGGCCCCAACGCCGACCAGTATGCGGCCGAGATGGCCGGCCAGCTTGCCTAGCGCAGATGCGGGAGGACAAGATGCCTGAAAAGCCCACGCCGGTCGACGAAGGACGCTCTCCGATCGAGAATCGAGCCGGTGTTCACCCGCTGGCCGGCCAGCCCGCTCCGCCAGATATGCTCGCCAACGTGCCACGCCTTATCTCGGCCTACTACACTCACAAGCCGGACCCCGCCAACCCCAGGCAGCAGGTCTCGTTCGGGACCTCGGGGCATCGGGGTTCTTCCCTGGACAATAGCTTCAACGAGGACCATATCCTGGCCATCTGCCAGGCGATCTGCGAGCTGCGCCAAGCCAGGGCGACTACGGGGCCGCTGTATATCGGCATGGACCCGCATGCCCTGTCCGAGCCGGCCCGCGCGACCGCGATCGAGGTCTTTGCCGGCAACGAGCAGCAGATCGTGATACAGGCGGACGGCGATTCCACTGCCCGCTACACCCCCACGCCGGTCATCTCGCACGCCATTCTGACCTATAACCGTGGCCGGACCTCGGGGCTGGCCGACGGCGTGGTGATCACGCCGTCGCATAATCCGCCCGAAGCTGGCGGGTTCAAATACAACCCGCCCAGCGGGGGACCGGCCGACACTGAGACCACCAAGGCGATGCAGGAGCGCGCCAACCAGATCCTGCGGAACGGTCTGCGCGAGGTCAAGCGCTGGCCCCTCGCGCGCGCGCTTGCAGCCGAGACCACTCACGAACACGACTACATCACACCCTACGTGGCCGACCTCGCCAACGTCGTCGATATGCCCGCCATCGCGCGGGCCGGGCTCAAGATCGGGGTCGACCCGCTGGGTGGCGCCAGCGTCGCCTTCTGGCAGCCGATCGCCGAGCGCTACCGCCTCGACCTCGAGGTCGTCAATACCTATGTCGATCCGACCTTCGCCTTCATGACGGTCGACCGGGACGGCCAGATCCGCATGGACTGCTCCTCGCCCTACGCCATGGCCGGGCTGATCGGCCTCAAGGACCGCTTCGACATCGCCTTTGGCAACGATGCGGATTCCGACCGGCACGGTATCGTCGTGCCGGCCCGGAACGGCGACGCCAGCGGTGGATTGCTGAACCCGAACCACTACCTGGCGGTAGCCATCTGGTATCTGTTCCAGAACCGGCCGGCCTGGGGCAAGGACGTGGCCATCGGCAAGACGCTCGTCTCCAGCTCGATGATCGATCGCGTGACTGCCTCGATCGGGCGTCGCTTGTGCCAGGTGCCGGTGGGCTTCAAATGGTTCGTGGACGGGCTGCTGGACGGGTCGCTGGGGTTCGGCGGCGAGGAGAGCGCCGGGGCCTCCTTCCTGCGGCACGATGGCAGCGTCTGGACGACGGACAAGGACGGCGTCATCCTGGACCTGCTGGCGGCCGAGATCACCGCCGTCACCGGCCGCGATCCCGGCCAGCACTACCGGTCCCTGGCCGAGCGCTTCGGTGACCCGGTCTACGAACGCATGGACGTGGTCGCCACCCCCGCCCAGAAGGCGGCGCTGGAACGTCTCTCGCCAGAAATGGTGCAAGCGAAAGAGCTGGCCGGCGAAGAAATCACCGCCAAGCTGACCCGCGCGCCCTGTAACCAGGCGCCGATCGGCGGGCTGAAGGTGGTGACCGAAAACGGCTGGTTCGCGGCCAGGCCATCGGGCACCGAGGACATCTACAAGATCTACGCCGAGAGCTTCCGCGGCCAGGACCACCTGCGGATGATCTTCGAGCAGGCCCAGGAAATCGTCGCGCAGGCATTTACGGCGGCAGGACTGTGAGCGGTGTCCGAACTCGTCGGGCCTGCTCGCGCCGTGGGATGATGTGTTATACTTTGTGCCGGCGCTCGAGTACTATACTGATGCGGCGCCCGCTAAGCGACTAGCAGGACGGCTGCAGCCATGACCTCAGCAAAGAACTACTTGATCGATATGGACGGCGTGCTCGTCAACGGTCTGGTGGCGGTCCCAGGTGCCGACGCGTTTATCGCGCGTCTGAAAGAGCGCGGGATCCGCTTCCTGGTGCTGACCAACAACCCCAAGTACACTCCCGGCGACCTGGCGCACCGGTTGCAGAGCATTGGCCTCGACGTGCCGGCCGAGGGCATCTTCACGTCGGCAATGGCGACCGGCCGATTCCTGCACTCTCAGCGGCCCAACGGTACCGCCCTGGTGATCGGCGAGAGCGGGCTGACCGAAGCCATCCACGCCGCCGGTTACGTGATCACCTCGCTCGATCCCGACTATGTCGTGCTCGGCGAGACCTACAGCTACGATCTGGATCGCGTCACCCGGGCCATCCGACTGATTGCGGGCGGGGCGCGCTTCATTGCCACCAATCCCGACCCATCCGGGCTAAGCGAGAACGGGCTCGTGCCGGCCTGCGGGGCGATGGCCGCCCTGATCGAGAAGGCGACCGGCGTTAGCCCCTTCTTCGTGGGCAAGCCCAACCCGCTGATGATCCGGACGGCACTCAACTACCTCGACGTCCACTCCGAGGACACCGTGATGGTGGGCGATCGGATGGACACCGATATCGTGGCGGGCGTGGAAGCCGGACTAGAGACGATCCTGGTACTGTCGGGCGTCACGCGGCGGGAGGACGTGGGGCGCTTCCCCTATCAGCCCGCCCGCATTTGTGACTCCGTGGCAGACATCGAGTCGTAGGTCCCTCGGGCTGACCGGTATGGGCCCGAGCCCTTCTGGTGTAGTGGCTCCACCTCGGTCAGAGGCCTACGGCCCATCGTGCGGGGGTGGGGACGCCCTCGCCCCCGCATCCGGGTCATTGCCGAACACCAGCATCTGCAGGTCGCGCTCCGCCTGGCCGATCTTCGACCGGTACAGGCGGAGTTGCGCGTCGAAGGTTGACGTCAGGTGGCTCGCCCGGTAGCCGGCGATCATCTGGGCCAGCCAATCGTGCATGATGGCAGGATCTGGCTCGCAGTACTGTGGCCCGAATGCAACCTGCTCCAGAGGTAATTTGGGCGGCATGGGCGGACGGGTGGTGCGCGGGTAGCCAAACACGATGGTCATCAACGGGACCACGCCAGGCGGCAGGCGCAGGACAGCGCACAAGTAAGCCGCATCCAGGAAACCGCTGCGACCGGTCTCGGAGAGCATCACCGAGGCGATGCCAAGCGCTTCCGCGGCCAGGTTCATGTTCATCGCGGCCAGCGATGCATTCATGACGGCCACGGTGTACTCGACCAGCGGGCTGGCCGGAAAAACGTCCAGCACAGTCTTGTCACGATGCGTGTCGCCCATGACGATCGCGGCGCGCGCTGCACCAAGGGGGATCGGCAGGGCGAAGGTCGTCCGCCACTCAGCGGCGCCGAAGACTGCGAAGCTCCACGTCTGCAAGTTGACGGTGGACGGGGCCAGCCGGCCAGCTTCCAGGATGGCGGCAAAGACATCGTCGGGGATCGCCCGATGGCTGAAGCGGCGCACGCTCCGCCGCTCCAGGATGGTCGTGAGCAGGCGGTTGCCCTCGAGCGATGGCGGCACGCGGGGCCCAGCCCGCAGAATCTTCAGCAGGCTGCCAACGAACTCGCGCAGGCTGAGGTGTGGCACCATCAGTTGGCCCGATCGCGCTCGTTGACCGTCAGAAGACCGCCATACAGGCGGTACTCATCCATCCGACACGAGTTGATGAATTTGCCCTCGTAGATCGTGATGTCCGGGCAGCTATCACACATATCGGCACGCCCGTCGGGCAGCAAGTCTGGCGCCTGGATGATCCCGATGCTCTGGACATAGATCGGCTGGAAGAGCCGGCTCGGGTGGCGCCCGAGTTCACGCAGCCAGCGGCGCGCGGCCCCGCGCACGCTCTTGTCCCAGGGCGACATCAAGAAGATCTTGCGGCCGATGTTGGCCTGGGAGAGGTAGGCCAGGTAGGTGCCGCGAAAGAAGTGGTGCCCGGCCTGCGCGACCTCCATGGTCTTCTTGCCAATTGCGCCGTACATCCCCTGCTTCGAGCCGATCAGTGCGCCGGCCAGCCACTTGAAAGAATCGTGCCGGATGGTCCCGCCGAGGTAACCGGCAGCATCATACTCGGGACAGGTTTGGCGCAGCAGATCATGGACCTCGGGCGAGGTGACGAATTCCTCGGCGAAATCCTCACGCACGTAACTCAGCTTCCCCAGGTCAACCTCGCGTTCACCGCCGGCCAGGGCGACGTGGTCGCTGGTAGTGGTCGTCCGATAGGTAATGAAGACGAGACCATGCACGCGATCGATGTTAGCCTGGCCCCAGCGCAAGACGTCGGGGATCTCATGGAAGGTCGAAGGGTAGACCGTGGAGTTGAAGACTACGTAGAGGCCACCGGCCTGGCGGATCATGTCAGCGTAATGCTGGCGCAGCTCATTGTGTTCGGCCTCACTCTTGCCGTGCCAGCCTGGGCGATTCTGGTGACTGTCCACGTGCATGGTAAATCCTGCCAGGCCCGCCCGCTTAAGCTCGCGCAGCAACTCGGGCTTCAAAGCGACGCCATTGGTCAGGATGATCGGCTTGATGCCATTCTCGGCAATGAAGGCTACCAGCTCGACGATGTGGGGGTAAATCAGGGGTTCGCCACCGGCGATAGAGACGTTGTCGGGGTTGCGCCAACGCTTGAACAGCAGCACTTCTTCCTTGACCTGCTCCAACGTCTTGTGGCCGGTCATATACTGCCGATAGCAACCCTCGCAGTGGATGTTGCAGATGTCGGTAACCTCTAGCCAGGCAATGGGGTTGTCGTTCAGCGACCAAGGGAAACGGAACAGATTGCCCTTGTCGAGAGCCATGGATCCTCCTCGCTTGCGCCAAAGTGAACAGTGGATCAAGCACGTTGCGCGAATATTCACGCATTATAACACCGCTTGAGCAAGGATGGACGCGGAACAACGCGCATCATATCCAGACCGTGGTCAAATTGTAAGTAAGATCCTGGAATTCGCATGGTTGGCTGCACCCAGTTCGTGATACAATGAGAACAGATCCAGGGTGCCGGTGGGCGCAGCCAGTCATTCACGAAGCCCTTGGCCGAGGACGCCTGCCCTCGCTTTCTGCACAGACCTGGCAGCCGCCAGCCCTGCAGATGGCCGCCCCCTTGGCAGGCTACACACGGCCGCGACGTACCGTACACGGCCGAAATCCCTTCTTCGCGTGCCTGCTTCTCTGATCCTGCTTTATATCGTCGAGACCTAGCCGGCGGCATCTGCGTGACCGCCTGCGGCGGATCCGCGTGCATCTGGGAGGCGGTATGGAACTGCGTGTACCGTTGTCAGCCTTGGACTTCGGGATTGAGGAAGAGAATGCAGCCCTGTATGTGATCCGCAGCAGGTGGTTGTCGATGGGGTCGGTAACCCAGGAGCTGGAGCGCGCCTTCGCCGATTTTACCGGGGCCAAACATGCGCTGGCAGTCTCAAACGGCACCCAGGCGCTGCACCTGGCGTATCAGGCGCTGGGGATTGGGCCGGGAGACGAGGTCGTCGTCCCCTCGCTGACTTTTGTCGCCACGGCGAATGCGGCTTTGTACACGAACGCCGAGGTACGCTTTGCCGACATCGTCGGAGCGGCCGACCTGAACGTCTCTCCTCAGGACATCGAGCGGCAGATCACGCCCGCCACGAAGGCCATCGCCGTCGTGCACTACGGCGGGTATCCCTGCCGGATGCCCGAAATCATGGACATCGCCCGCCGCCACCGCTTGGCGGTTGTCGAGGACGCAGCTCACGCCCCAGGCGCTGTCCTGGACGGTCGGGCCCTGGGGACCTGGGGCGATGCGGGTTGTTTCAGCTTCTTCTCTAGCGAGAACCTGGCCACAGGAGAAGGAGGGATGTTGGTGACCAACCGCGATGACGTCGCGGAGCGAGCCAGGGGCTTGCGATCGCACGGTATGACCACGCTCACCTGGGATCGACACCACGGACATGCCTACAGCTATGACGTGACCGCGTTGGGCTACAATTACCGGATCGACGAGATCCGTTCCGCGCTGGGGCTGGTCCAGCTTCGCAAACTTGCGAAAAACAACGCTCGCCGCATGGACCTGACCCATCGCTACTGGAAGGGTCTGGAAGCGGCCTCCTTTGGCGAAGTCGAGGTGCCGTTTACGGCAGCGCGCGGGTCGTCGGCCCATCACATTCTACCGATCTTGCTTCCGCGTCACGCCGACCGGCAGTTGTTCATCGATGCCATGCGCAAAGCCGGAGTGCAGACCTGCATCCACTATCCACCGATCCATCACTTCAGCTACTACCGCCGGCGGTACCCCGGCGTTTCGCTCCCCTACACCGAACAGGTCGCGGCGCGTGAAGTTACCCTCCCGTTGTACTCGAGCATGCTCGACGGGGACGTCGACTACGTCCTTGCAGTTGCGGCTGCTGCGTTAGCAGTCGCACGCAGCGATGGCAGCACTCGCCAGCGGCCAGGGCCGAAACGCAGCCCCAGCACGGGCGGCTAGGGCAAGAGGCCGTCTTCAGAGCAAGCAGGTAACATATAAATACCGAAGACGTCCGACGGCGCTAGTGGTTCCGACGCTCGAAGACGAACGCGCCCCTATTCCCCTATTCCCTATTCCCGACACTTTGACAAGCCCCGTGATCGGTGGTATAAGGGCGGCTGTTCGCGAGTCAGATAATCCTCACCGGTTTGACAACGGTGTCGAAGAAGGGTCGCCGGTTGGCTCAGCGCTGCGGGGCGTTTACGCAGGCGCATCATACAATCCCAATGTACCCTCGGCTCTATCGGCTCTCTGACCCTCGGTTCATCAGCCGGGTCCCTAATACCCAGAATCTCGACTACACTCGCCTTCGCGCACGTTCTGCGCGCCCACACGCCGGCAGTTGAATAGCGAGCCGAGTGCGATTTACCTACCATCCGCCGCACAATCAACAAGGAGCAAGATAGAAGACCTGGTCCAGGGTGCCCTTCGAGCCGTCTGCAGGCCCACAAAAGCCAGGTCAAAAACCATATAGGAGAGGAAGAATCTATGTACGGCCACAAACTCGCACTGCCAGTGCTTGGCGCGTTGCTACTTTCTGGTGTGCTGTTGTTCGGTCCTGGTCAACAGGCGGGCGCAATACCAGCCGCAGTCAGCGCCACGCCCGGTCTGGCCGGAACACCCCCTTCGGTGATCCACTTGCCGTTCCTGAGCAGTGGGAAGCCGCCTGATCGTCCCACCGCGACGATCAGGCCACCCGAGGCGACGCCTCTGCCGCCTACCGCCACGCCTGTGCCGCCCACCGACCAAAACACTCGCTACGTCGCAAAGAACGGAGCTGACACTAACCCGGGCACGCTGGCCCTTCCCTGGCGCACCATTGCCAAAGCGGCCAGCACCCTGAGCGCAGGACAGACGGTCTACATTCGGGCCGGCGTCTACCAGGAGGTGGTCAACTTCAGCCGATCGGGAACGGCCAGCCAACCCATCAACGTGTTCGCCTATCCCGGCGAGGTACCGGTGATCGATGGCAAGAACTGGACCTTGCCGACGGGCACATGGGGACTCCTGCTCAACCTGTCAGGTAATTACATCCATGTCTCGGGCATTGAGGTCCGCAACTCGCTTTGGATGGGGGTAGGGCTGTTCGGACAACACGATACTGTTAGCAATATGAATGTCCATCACAATCTGGAGAATGGCATCCTCGCTAACGGCAACTCTAGCACCGTCGAGGGCTGTAACGTCTGGGAGAACGCCTATAGTAATTCGCCCAGCTCGCCCGTCGCTCGCAGCGGATGGTCAGGTGGCCTGAATGCAGCCCGCGACGCCCTGGACGGCGTGACCTCCTACGCGACGCTGCGGGACAACGAGGTCCACAACAACTGGGGCGAGGGCCTGTCCACGTTTGGCTCTGACCACACCGTCATGGAAGACAACGTGGTCTACAACAACATGACCAATATCTACGTCTCCGATGCGACAAATGCCCTGGTCCAGCGCAATCTGGTCTATGTGACTCCCAACAACGAGCTGGGCACCTTTGGCTCGCAAGTCGGGATCATGCTAGGCGACGAGCGGTACACGCCGCCCTCGGCGAACAACGCGATCATCAACAACTTCGTGTACGGTGCGAATCGCAACATCTATTGGTGGCAGGGAACTGAAGGAGGTGGTCTGAACAATGTCCTGATCGCCAACAACACCCTCCTAAACGCGCGCGCTGGCGCGTCGGGCAACCTCCAAATCAGCAGCGGTACGCACATTAACACCCGCATTTACAACAACGTGATCGAGCAAGATGACGAGGTCCCTGTCGCGCTGGTGGGGACCCGAACTGGACTGAGCTTCTCGAATAACCTCTGGTCGAAGTCGCCCGGCCCAAACGCGGCCGGCAGCAACGATATCGTGGCCGACCCACAACTGGCGAAGTCCGGCACTCTCTCGCCTGGTGCTCTTGAAGGGCAGTACTTCAAGCTGCTGTCGACCTCGCCTGGCCGCGACCACGCTGTGTCGTTGTCCCAGGTCGTCAACGATTATTTCAAACGTTCACGCGGAACCGCGCCCGACATGGGTGGCGACGAATACGTTTGGCCGTGACCTCGATACTGTAGCGCGCTAGAACGCGGAGCCGCACTCCACCAGGGGGTGCGGCTCCGCGTCGCCTCGGCGCAAGGGCAACACGCACTATCAATCGCGCGCGACGGCTGCTGCCGGCCGGGGCATTCCCTGGCCCGATAGCTCGGACGGCCGCAGGCCGAATGCCTCAGCCGGCGGCGCTTCATTGGAGGTAAGGTCTGTCACCTGCTGCTAACGGCTGCTATCATCTTGCGGGTTGCGCTCCAACTTACCGTGCTCGTTCATGATGAAACGGGCCGTTCGCCCTATCCGCCCTAGCGATCGCCGGGTTCCTCGCCTGGCTCGAGGTGAGCGGTGCCGTTCGTGCGTGCGACAGCCAATGCTGCAGAAACGGCCTCGAGGACATAGTCGATATCCTCATCCAGCATGGTCGGGTACAAGGGCAAGGTGACTTCGCGCGACGCGACCTGCTCGGTCATGGGGAGAGAGACATCAGGATAACGCTGGCGATAGTAGGTGAAGTGATGGATCGGTGGATAGTGGATGCTCGTTTGAACTCCCGCTCTGCGCATGGAATCGATGAACACCTGGCGCTCCGCATCCTTTGGGAGCAAGATGGGAAGTATATGGTAAGAACATTCTCCCCGTGACTCCCGAAAGGGAACTTCGATTCCGCAGAAACAGGCGGCTTCCAACCCCTTCCAGTAGCGGTGGGTGAGGTCCATGCGGCGAGCGTTACTCTTGGGAAGTTTGCGGAGTTGGACCAACCCCAAAGCCGAACGGATCTCGTCAATCCGGTAGTTGTAGCCTAGCGCCGTCACATCATAGGTGTGTGCGTGTCCCTGATGGCGATCCCAGGTGAGCGTGGTCATACCATGCGACCGCAAGACCCTGGCTTTTTCAGCGATATCGTCACGGTTGGTGACCAACATCCCCCCTTCTCCGGTAGCCAGATTCTTGTTCGAGAAGAAACTGAAACAACCCGCATCGCCCCATGTTCCCAGGGCGCGCCCGTCGAGGCACGCGCCCGGAGCGTGAGCTGCGTCCTCGACAACCGCCAAGCGGTGGCGGCGGGCGATGTCCATGATTTCGGGCATCCGGCAGGGATACCCGCCGTAGTGCACGACGGCGATGGCCTTCGTGGCGGGCGTGATCTGCCGCTCGATGTCCTGAGGAGAGACGTTCAGGTCGGCCGCTCCGACGATGTCGGCAAAGCGTACCTCGGCGTTCGTGTACAAAGCCGCATTCGCCGTGGCGACAAAAGTCAGCGAGGGGACGACGACCTCGTCTCCCGGCCCAATCCCCAGCGCCTGATACGCCAGGTGCAGCGCCTGGGTGCCGTTTGAGACTGCCAGCGCATGTTTGGCCCCGGTAAAATCGGCGAAGGCGCGCTCCAGCTCCTGAGTTACCGCTCCCATCGTCAACCACCGGCTGCGGAGCACGTCTAGTGCTGCGGTTTCCTCCTCCAGACCGAAGCTCAGGTCGGACAACGGAATACGAAGTTCCATACCGCCCCCCATCTCCAGGACGATCGATCGCACACGGTCACGCAGCGAGCGACACTTTGGGACGAAATGCGGGCGACAGCCGCGGCTCGCCATCTTCTTCTCCTAGTAGTTGAGATCTCAACTCTTTAAAGTCCGTGATGGCCTGCTCATAATCCTCAACCCGCCCCAAGTCCGCCCAGTAGCCCTCGAAGGGATAACAGAAAACCCTCTCGCCTGCGCCGATTAACCGCAGCACCAGCTCCGGAAAATCTACGCGCTCGCGGTACTGAATGTAGGAAAGGACGTGTGGCTCGAAGACGTATATACCCATGCTCACCAGAAAATCGTACGTGGGCTTCTCAGTGTATCCGACGACCACGTGGTTGGGGTCTGCACCGATTACCCCCAGATCGATCCGCACCCTTTTGACATACGACGCGATTGTAGCTACCGCGTGGCTGCGACGATGGTAGTCGATCAGGGCTGGAAGGTGTAGAGTGGTTAACACGTCTCCGTTGGCGACCAGGAAAGTGTCATCCAGACCCTCTAGCAAGGAAAGTGGTCCTGCGGTGCCAAGCGGTTGGTCTTCGAAACTATACGAGAGATTCAGTCCGAGCCGCTTGCCATCCTGGAAAAACGCGCGCAGCAATCCCGCCGAGTACCCAACCGCGAGTGTCACCTCATCGATGCTGTAGCGCTTCAGCTGCCGAAGCAGGATCTCCAGGATCGGCATGTCCTCTCCAATCGGCATGAGCGGTTTGGGTAGGACCTTAGTGTAGGGAGCCAGGCGGCTGCCCTTTCCTCCTGCCAAAATGACGGCCTTCATTTAGCCCTCCTTCTACTCGTGTCCCCATCTCTCCTCCTAGCTCGTCCATCTCCATCTATCATGCCCTACAGCTGATAGCCCCCATTGCGATAGAGATGCAAGTTCGCCGAAATCCAATTGATTGTCTCCAAGAGCCCCTGCCGCAGGTTGACGCGAGGCACCCATCCGAGGCAGTTTCGCGCCCGACTGTTGTCTGATACGAGGCGCTGCACCTCGCTTTTGCCCGGGCGCAGGCGGACAGGATCCGTCTTGATCTCCTTGACGATGCCAAGCAGCGACAGGATTTCTGCTGCCAGGTCCCCAACCCGGGTCTCACTTCCAACTCCCAGGTTGAAGGTCTCGCCTTCTATGCCAGGTACCTGAGCCGCGCGCAGGAACCCATCGACTGTGTCGGCTACGAAGGTGAAGTCGCGCTGCGTGTCCAAATTGCCGAGGTAGATAGCCTCCTGAACGAGCGCCTGCGTGATGATCGCCGGTATGACGGCCCGCGCAGACTGGCGCGGGCCGTACGTGTTGAACGGGCGCACGGTGACCACGGGCAAATCATAGGCACAGTAGAAGCTCTCCGCGAGCTTGTCTGCGGAGATCTTGCTGGCCGAGTAGGGCGATTGACCGCGCAGGGGATGGGTCTCGTCAATTGGTACCCTAACTGCAGACCCATACACCTCACTACTGGAAGTGTGCACGATGCGTGGCACCCGGTTCTCACGCGCCGCAAGCAGGACGTTCAGCGACCCTATGATATTGGATTGCACAACTTCGGCTGGATGCAGGTAGGAGTAGGGGATTGCGATAAGCGCACCCAAGTGAAAGACTAGCTCGACATCTCGCGTGGCAGACATCAGGGCAGGCAGATCACACAGATCCCCGGCGATGATTTTCAGCGTGGAGTGGAGATCAGGGGGTAACTGGCCGAGCAGGCCGGGATCTCCCCTAGAGTTGTAATGTACAAATGCCCGGACTCGTGCCCCCTGCCGGGCCAGGGACTCAACGAGGTGACTCCCGAGGAAGCCCCCTGCACCCGTGACCAAGACGTCCCTTCCCTCCCAAAATTCCATCAGACAACCTCCATGCCATCTCATTTCGGCAACAGCGACGTGATGTCTGCGGCTCCGCGTCCTGCCAGGCAATCGAGGCAATTTGGATCCGCGCTTTTCCTGGCTCCATTTCCGGTGTGGCCCGTTGGCGGTGACGCCGTGCGTACGTCAGCCAGCGAGTCAATCCTATTGGTCATTTCCACCAAACTGGCGTTGGCGGCGCGGCAGGCCTCAGCGATTGACCCGTGTTGATCCTTGGCGATCCCGTGATCGGCCAGGATGACCACTTGGATGTTCTGTCGAGTCAGGAGCGTTGGGATGTCACTGCAGGTGCCCACGACGTCAGCACCGTGAACGCGCATGCCCTGGTCAAACAGATCGTCGTTAACGAATCCAAACACCTGGAACTTCCGCGCATTGGCCGGCCGGTCCAGGACCCAGGCGGCATGCTGAGCGCATTGGCCAGATCCGACAATCAGGACGCGCTCACGATTGTCGTGGGCCCTAATGTGACGGCGCATGATATAGCTAAGAGCGCCGGTGGCCAGGCGACTGCGATATCTGAGCGCAACAAAGCCGCAGAGAGCTAACATTGAGGCCGTGGCCACCAAGCGGGAAGGCAAAACGCCTGCCACCCGATTAGCCGCGAGTGCCACCGCCGCAGCCCCGGCCCACGCTATGAGGAGATCGAAGATATCCTCGGGAGCTGCCCTTGACCAGGCAATGCGATTGACACCGAGCACTGCGCCAGCGATGCTGAACAGGAGCGCGAGCACCAGAGCAGCGGCAATGTCCTTGAGCCAACCTGCATTCAGCGCACCAAAGGCGCGCCAGAAGAGGCCCGAGCAGCCAACGGCGACCAACGTAACGAGCAAGTCAGCCACGAACCAGTTCACGTACCTGCGAACCAAACGCGTGATCGGCCCGACAAAGAGAAGGTCAACTGGGGGCGCGTAAGAGCGGGCTCTCGGCAGCAATATCGACATCGTCCACAGCAGCGTATCCAGATCCAGGCAGAAGGAGCGGCACTGCACATACAACTGATCCAGCCGCATCTTGTCTGGTCCGAGTTCCTGAACATACTGCCGGAACACATCGTCGCCACAAAGCAATGCCTCCTCATTGTGGTAAAGGACTGACGCTGGGCTGGTGATGCCCGGGCGCACCGAAAGGATCTGCTCGCGAACCGTCGTGGGCCACCCCAGGGCGATAGTTGGTTCTTCAGGTCGCGGTCCGACCAGGCTCATATCACCTTTGAGGACGTTCCAGAATTGCGGCAGTTCGTTCAGCTTCGTGGCCCGCAACCAGTGTCCCAAAGGGGTCACCCTCGGGTCATTCTGGGCGGTCACCTTGAGCCCCGAGTAACTCGCCGGGGTCTCGTACATGGTTCGAAACTTCAGAATCTGGAAAACACGCCCGTCTCTTCCTATGCGCCGGCCCCGATAGATCACCGGGCCAGGCGAGTCGCGTTTGATCGCGATCGCGATCAAGCCGCAAAGTGGCATTAGGAACACCAACGCAACCAGCGAGGCGGCAATGTCGAACGCCCGCTTCGCCGGGGTGTTGTGCCAGAAGCCATGCCAGGTTACCGGGAAGATGCGAGAGCGTATCTTCTCAATCATGGTTAGCTCCGACAACCGATACTCAGGCCGCCGGCCCATCGACCCTTTCCAGCCATTCCTCTCTCCAGAAGAAGTAGCAGTTGCGGTCACAACGCCCGATGCCGGCAGTTCCCTGGCAGGTCAGCCCATCGAGCAGAACTACACCCCTGCATCTCAGAACCCGGTAGTCACGTTCATCGACAAACCTGTCCACCGGCTTCAGCACACGCTGCGCGGTGTCACAATACTGCTCCATCTCAGGCGGAAAGCTACAGCCTTTGAGACGTCTCGAGTGATCGAGAGTCGCCTCGATCTCCCGCGCAGAGCGCACCCGAACGGGGTCGCCGGCCTTCAGCTTCGTCGATCCCGTTTGAGCGGCCTGCACGACCGGTTTTGTGCTCCGGCCTCGAAGCCTTGCATACCAATTCTTCATGTCGTTCACATGCCCCTCCAGTACCTGCGATCGACGGGAACCCAAGTAGCTCCTGATTACCTGCTGCAGGCTTCTCCTATGAGACTCCTGTGGCCCCTCGACAAGGTGGCGTAGACACGGGATCTGACAATCACCCAGAGACTGGTTGCTCTCCATGCCTCACTCCTTGGCTGACAATATGAATGGCAGACACAAAGCTGAGTCCTGACCGCAACCGATGAGAGACCCGCGTTCTCAACAGTCCCTCAGCTGCTTGGCAAGTAAAGCAGCCCGGGCGTGACCGGAACTGCCAGGCGAGCGGCAACCGCGAGCGTTGCCTTTATCTGTTCCAGCCAGTAGTCGACATTCAGGTGCGCAACATTGTCTTGCGGAGAGTGCATATACGGATTGCGTTCACTCGAGTAATTCTCGATTTGCAGGGCGGTTGGTATTCCCTTCTCACGGAAGGGTCCCTCGTCACCTCAACCGCAGCCAACGACTAGCCCTGGCGCCAGATCAAGTTCAAAGGCGCCGATGGTTGCGCTCATAATGTGAGCAAGAGCCTGGGACGGCGCCTTACCACCATGCCAAAGCTCCATCGCGCCGTCGCGATTGGTGTCATAACCGACCATGTCAACGTTCACTACGTACTTGACAGAACTTAGCTCTTTCGGCGAGAGACGAGCAAGATAGCTCTGGACTCCCAGCGTCCCTTGCTCCTCTCCGGTGGAAAAGAGCAGAACCACCGTACGACTAAATGAGTAGCGGCTGAGGATCCTGGCCGCCTCAAGATTGCCAATGGCGCCGCTGGCATTGTCGTCCGCAGCCGGAAAGCGTTCGCTGCCCGAACCCACGCCATCTATGTGAGCAACGAAATATAGCTCCTCGGTTGGGGAGACCACCCCTGCTTTCCGGGCAACAACATTGCGATCGGCGTGCCCCGCGCGCGACCAGGGCAGAAATTCGACCGCGTAGCCCAGTCCGGCAAGCTCCGTGTAGATGTAATTGGTCGCCCAGCGGAGCCCCTCACTCCCGGTCAACCGATTAGTGACCGAATGACAGCTACCGTCAGCACAGATCGGCGTGTCACCGGTCAATTGGCCGAGATCCCTCAGAACTCGGTCTTTGCTGACTTTTCCAAGCATCGCCCAAACGGGGTCGATCGAAGTAATCACCGTTGTCTGGCTCGATTCGTCGATAACGACCGGTTGCGATTCACCGTATGCGGTCTGGTTCTGGCAACCCGCTAGTAAGCCAAGCCATAACAACGAGCCGGACAGAACTGCGAAGCATATCGACCTCATTCTCTTGTCCACAAGACCTCCTGACAACCCAGGATTTGGGCATTGGGCCAGCATCACAATCTTCTCAACGCCCAGTTTCTGTAGCGAGCACTCTTCGGTGATGTCGCAAGATCCAACAAACGGTCTGCAGCAGAATACCTGGCCTTCATGAGACGATGAATCGGTACTTCGTAACAACCGAGTTTTTCCTTGTATTGCTCACATTCACCTCCAAAATGCAGTTGCTGGATTCCTCTTGCCTTAAGCTTCTGGATCCCACACCATGCCAATGGCTCATTAGGCCGCAGAGATTGATGTTCCCGCCAGCTCGCCGCCCCCCAGAAGACGGCAGTCTTGTTGAGCGCAAGAAAGATCCCTGACGCAATACACAGTCCTTCGCGGCTTCTCGCGCGCAGGAGAAGTAGGTGGCCCGTGGGAAGGAGGGTTTCGATCAGTTTCTGAACGTAATCGAGACTGTATGCAGGCACCAGCGAGCGCTTGGCTAACACGTCCTGGTACTGCTCGTAGTACTCGATCGCAAACGCGATATCGTCAGCTTCCTCAATGCTGACGCCATTCTTGATGGATTTTCGAATGCAGTTGCGGCCACTGCATTTCATGTTCGCGAGCAGGTCATCTTCGCTTTTAGTCAGGTCAAGAGCGAACCAGTTGAGAGGTTCAACCCTATAGTGCAATCCTGCCCAATCGCTCGCAGACAGACTGGGGTCCACTATCTCCAAGTAATGACACCCCAGATCTTTGAAGGCAAACGCCGGCAGAGCCTCCAGCGCCTCACGGCGAGGAACATCCGGCAGCATTGCTAAACCCATAAAGTAGGTTCCCCACCCTCGAAAAGGACTGCCAAGCACCTTGACGCCGAACTTCTTGACCGTTAGCCCCGTGAAATAGCCCACTACGTTACCGTCAGATTTGACCGCGGCTATGACCGGCTCTGCCTTTCGGGTCTCGGCCAGAAATTGTAGCCATGGCAAGCTCTGGAACACATTGATTTCGTCATAGAGACCCGAGTCCTCCCACCGTACATCTTCCAGGTGAATACGTCGAAACGAGATCATGTTTACCTCCTGCATGTCAGGCCTGCACAGCTTCCCTCGACCGTGTGGCAGCAAGCAACATCGCTTCAAATTGAGCAGCGGCTGACTGAGGCGAATGGTGATGCTCAGCCCACTCGCGTCCATTGCGCCCGAGGCATTCACGCAATTCCGCGCTCTGCTTGAGCGTGAGGATAGCATCAACCAGGGCGAGAGGTGCCTCAGGTGGGATACACAGGCCGGCCCTAGCCTGCTCCACTAGCTTCCGAATCTCGCTTTCCTCATCCACGCTGGCGAGCAATGGACGTCCGCTGGCAAGAATGGAAAATGCCTTGGAAGGAACCGAATCCAGGCCAATCCCGTGACGCAGTGGAACCAACGAGACGTCTGCACTGGCAAGGACCTGCGGCAATGCCTCGCGCGGCTGGTAAGCGATAAATCTGACATTCGACAGCTGATATTCCCTGGCCAGAGATTTCAGATTGTCTCGAGCGGCGCCTTCCCCCACAAATACAAACAGGATATCCCGATATTCCGCCATTTGCCTGGCAACGGTCAGAACATGCTCAAGCCCCTGCGAAAATCCCAAATTCCCCGCATAGAGCACAACAAATCGCCCGCTCAGGTCGTTCTGCCTGGAAAACATGTTCTCGTGCGGGAGAGGTCGGATCAAATCGGTATCAACCCAGTCGTGGGCCAGGATGATTCTCTCTTTTCGGACGCCTAGGTCGCTGAGCGGTGACCGAAATGAATCCGAGATGATTTGGACAATGGACGCCCGTTTCAGGCAAAAGCCCTCCAACGCGGTTGCCAGCGCGATTACGAGCTTGCCCCTAAAAATGCCAAGCCTCACGCCAACATCGGGATACAAATCCTGAACCGAGTAGACCGCAGGTTTGCGTCGGAGGACGACGAACCAGACGAACGGCAGAAACACTGTCAAGAACGGATTCGCGGCGAGCACAACGTCATAGTCTTCGCGCGCGGCCCGCCAAATGGCTCCAATCTGGTAACAGAGGTACTGGACAAGACGCTGGAAGAGATTCGAACGATCAGCGGATGGGATCCCCACGCGAATGACGCGGACACCATGTTCGACTGAGCGCCATGCCCATTTGCCCCGAAAGTCTGCTCGCACTTGTCCAGAGGGGTAATGCGGCACCATAGTCACGACTGTGACCTTGTGCCCGCGCTTGACCAGGTTTTCGCTCAGCAAGGTGAACAGCGAGGCGCTCGGTCCAAGGTCAGGTTCGTATAGAGTTCCGATCACGAGCACTTTCACAGGATATCAACTCTCGAGCTGGGCACTCTCGCCTTGCATCCCAACTTCGCGTAGGATTGCGTCTTTCTGTGGCAGCAGAGCTTCCGGCCAAACCTGTTCCGATAAAGAGCGTTTGCCCTGTAGATGGAATCGCAGCATGCCTTCAGCCTTTGACAGGAGAGAACTGCCAGGCCGCAGGCTCAGGACAAGCCTGAGAAAGCCATAGCTCAGACAGTTGACGAAAGGCTGGACGACAGGACTGAAGACGACTTGTTGTCTGACCGGCCTGGCCGAGTACCTCATCCGAAACTTGTACTCGTCAACTCCAGGCGGGGCATCCAACGAATGAAGTCCGTAAAAGATGCATCGGATACCTGGCCGATGAAGGACGGCCTGCGAAAAGCCATAGGTCAGCGCGTGGTTTACGCCGTATTTGAGGTGTTCCGTCCGACTTTGCTGATACAGGATACTGGCCGTATCTTCGGAGGTGTAGGTGAGTAAAGCCGCAACCAGCTCACCTTCATGGATCGCGCCCCAAGCCTCGAATCCGGGTAAGCCGTCGGCGCAGGAGCACATGCTTTCCCACGACTCCCGTGTTTCTGCCCCTTGTCTGCCCTGGCGCACCAATGTCTCATAGCGTAGTTTCCAGCCTTCGCGAGCCAGGCACCGCAGGGATATTGGTACGCAGCAAGCATACGCCAAACCATGAGTCACGTCATACCTCGCTTTTTTCGCGAGAGATGTCAGGGGATAAGATCCTTTGTCGTAACATACATGGTAACTTATTTGCCCGGATGGCTTATCCAACGCGGTCGAATACCTCAGGGCGATGGCCCGATCCTTGCGGAAGATCTCCGCCAGTTCCTCTTCGGAAGGATCAATGATCCAGTGATAAGGAAACGCCTGATACACCCCTCTGGCGACATCCACCCAACCACTGCTCTTTGAAACGATTACCCTGAATCCGCGCTTCTTGAACCAATCGGCTTGGGCGTCCAAGGAGATCCCTCCCGTACCACAGTCAATCTTGCTCGTCCCATAACTCGCGCAGAACTCGCGCAGGATTCCCTGCCACAATCACGTTTGGGGGCACATCCCGGGTAACTACACTGCCGGCACCGATCACACTGCCCCGACCGATCGCTACGCCTTTCAACACCAGACAGTTCATCCCAATGAACACGTCGTCCTCGATGACAACCGCCGCCGACCGGCCTTCCGATGCGCCCGACCTGCGCCTTTGGGCGTCCAGGGGATGAAAATCCGTATCCACGATTGTCGAGTTCGCACCAATCACTACCTGGTTGCCGATGATGATGCGCTCGGCTGCGCAGACGGCACCACCGGTCATTGCGAAATTGGCTCCCACCTCGAGACAGGCACCCTGGCGCAGGGTCGTCAGCACAACCGGATGGTTCGGGCTGAGTGGGTTTGAGTGCATCGATGAGCGCAATTGTAGTCCTGGTCCGAAGCTCATCTGGCTGCGGCGATGCTTCTGGATGACCGGGACGCCATAGAAGCGCCAGGCCTTTCCCCAGGGGATGCCGTAGACAGCGAAGAGAAGCCGCATGTACGGATAGATTCCCCAGCGCCACAATTCGTTCTTGACTTTCCACGGTGTGGCCCGTAGCGCGCGCCACCGGCTATCGGAGAACAATCCCACGTTCAACGTTGGCTCCCAGAAAAGCCTACCCTCGGCAGCGTCTCGACCTGCTCGACTGCTGAGGCGGCGAATGCACGCGTCGCGCCAACTCTGCGTTGACATAGGGTGGGCCCAGCGGGCGGCCGCAATGCCTGAGCACACCGGCGAACGGCCATCAGGGTGCGCGTGCGACTCTCTCGTGGTAGCTGACCAGTTCCGTTACCCGCCTATCCAGATCATGACATTCCTGGGCCCGCCTGCGCCCCTGCTGCCCCATACTCAAGCGCAGCTCTGGGTCGCATATCAAGCGCGCCAAAGCTTCTGCGAGCTTCGCCGGCCTGCCGGGCCGCACCAACAGCCCGTTTTCACCGTCGGTGACCAAATCCGGGATGCCGCCGACGTTTGTGGCTATCAGCGCTAGGCCGGCCGCCATGGCCTCGATCAGCGAAATCGGCATGCCCTCATGGTAGGAGGGCAGCACAAACACGTCGGACTGGGCCAGACAGGCGACCTTGTCGACGCCGAAAACCGGCGGGGCGATGCGCACAGCGCCTTCCAAGCCGCCTGCGCGGACGAATTGCTGGACGCTCTGCATCTCGCCCGGCAGCAGGCTCTCGCCTCTCATCTCGATCGCGAACGAGATGGAAGGGAGGAGGCGCCGTAGGATGGCGGCCGCCTCTACCAAGTCAAAGCTGCCCTTGTCCTTGCCGATGTGACCCAGAAACAGGATTCTGACAGGGCCTTCGCCGGCAGCCGGCCGCGGGCGAGGCAAGTGCCGGTAAGGCTCAAGGTCGATCGAGTTTGGAATGTACTCCATCAGGCAGCGGGGCAAGTTTTCCTTCAAGACGAGCCACTCGGTCGATAGAGCGATCAGTCCCCTGCACCGTCGCAATACCACCCACACGTAGGCTTGCCACAGGCGACCGCCCACAAACAGGCGACCAAGACTGAAGTGGGGCGCGAGCACTACCTGGGCTCCCAGGGCGCGGGCTATCAAGACGGCCAGGCCCTGTTTGGCGAACGAGAGACCGCAAGCGGTGGCGATATGCGCTACCTTCGGCCGCACTCGGAGTAGCAGCACTGTAAACCTGGTGTAGTAGCGAAGCGCGGACGCCAGGTTAGCGCAGCTCAGCTGTCCGCTCCCTGAGAATTGGCCGGCGTCCGGGTGGTCGTCTGCATAGTGGAGGTCTACGAGTTCGCCAAAACGCGACTTGAACAGGTCCTCATACAGCGTCGCCATGCCTCCCCAAGGGGCTCCGATATGGGTTGAGATCACAACCGAGATACGGTCAGGCATGCTCTGGCTCTTTCGGCCGCTCCGGCCGAAACTGGAGGTTGCCGCCCGGCAAATATCGACCCAATTGCTCGGCCAGGACCGAGCGCGCTAACCGTCGCTCGGGAGGGTATAGCGCCGCCTCATGCATCAGGATGGTGCGCGTGTCGAAACGCACGGAGAGCACGCGGGCCGGCACGCCCGCCACCAGCGAATATGGGGGCACGTCGTGGGTGACGACTGAGCCGGCCGCGACAATGGCGCCTCGACCTATATGCACCCCTTTGAGGATGATGGCCCCCGTTGCTATCCAGACGTCGTCTTCGATGACCACCACCTGATCATCTTGCGGTCGCTTTTCCTGGACGTCGAACATAAAGCGACCGGCCAGCGATGTGTTGTGATCTCCGCCAATGATCGTCACGTGCGGGCCAAACATCACCTTGTTCCCGATGATGATTCCACTCCTCGACGCCATAAACGTGGCGCCGTGACCGATGTGCACATCGTCCCCGGCCTCGATCGTCTGGTAGCTGTAGATACCATCCGGATCGAAGCGGAAGTTGCGGCCGTGTCTCCGGAATGCCTGCGCCAGTAGGCAGATCTTCAGGGCCCGGCACAGGCGCCGCCAGGCAATGTACGTTCGGGCGCCCCAATACCGAAGTCCCATGCGAAGCCCTCCTGTGCACCTAGTCAGACAGCAGATCCAAGAGCCGCGCGCATTAGCATGACTGTTGCCCTCGAACAGGCAATGCTGCCCGCAAGGCCTTCGCCCGGACCGAGCATCAGCACCCCGATCCTCGTCTGCTCGAACTCTCGGTCAGATCGTTACCACCTCGCGTGCCCAGTCGCGATTAGTCTGGTACCAGGCAACCATCTCTTCCAGGCCTCGGCGTAGTTCGAATTGCGGTTCCCAGCCAAGCAGCTGCCTGCTCCGGCCAATGTCGGCCCACGTTGCAGCGACGTCCGCGGTCTGCGGGGGCAACAGGCGGAGCACGGCAGGTCTGCCTACCATTTCCTCGATCATGTCAATGGCGTCGCATAGCGCTACCGGATGGTCGGAGCCGAGGTTGATGACCGCGTAGCCGAGCTCTCGGAGCCCCAGGATCGTCCCGCGCGCGATGTCGTCCACGTAGGTGAAGTCGCGTGTCTGGCGTCCATCGCCGTACACTTCTACGGGGCGTCCCTCGCTAATCCACTGAACGAAACGGAAGAGACTCATGTCGGGCCGGCCGGCCGGGCCATAAACCGTGAAATAACGGAACACGGTCACGTCAAGGCCGTACAGGCGGTGGTAGGCATGGCAGTAGGTCTCAGCAGCCTTCTTCGAGGCGGCGTAGGGAGACAGCGGCCGGTCTGTGTTCATATCCTCCTGGTATGGCAGGGAATTGTCCCTGCCATACACGCTCGAACTGGAGGCGAAAACAAGCTTCGGCACGTCGCGTTGGCGGCACATTTCCAGGAGGTTCAGCGTACCGGTAACGTTGGTGTCCACATAGCTCCAGGGATCTTGGACCGATTGGCGAACGCCGGCGCGTGCCGCCAGGTGGACGACCGCGTCGAATGGCCGAGCACTGGCCCCGGACCGACGACCGAACAAGCGCTGCAGGGCGCTACGATCGCAGATGTCCAGGCGATCGAAGGAGAAGCCGGGCCGCTCCCCCAGACGAGCCAGCCGCCAATACTTCAAGCTCACATCGTAGGCGTCGTTCAAATTGTCGACGCCGGCAACAGTATGTCCCTGTGTTAGCAAAGTCTCCGCGACTTTCGAAGCCACAAAGCCTGCGCTACCCGTCACAAGATAATGGCCCATGCCCTTATCACACTCCTTCCAGCGTCCCACCCCGAAATCGGATCAGACACATACGGCTCGTGCTACCTCAGCAGGTCGGCAAACAGCCGCTCGTAGTCATTGCACAAGCGCTCCAGGGACAAGCAGCTCTCGGCAAACCGCCGCCCATTCTGTCCCATCGCGTGTCGCTCTCCGGCCGGCAGATCGTGCAGCGCCTTAATGCAGCGGGCCAGGTCATGCGGATCCTGCGGGTCAAAAAGATAGCCCGATACTCCATCCTGTACCAAACGCGGGTGATCCAGCACATTACTCACGATGACCGGCCTGCCGCAAGACAGCGCCTCGCACACCACGTTCGGCAGTCCTTCCACATAGGAGGGATGCACGAGCGCGTGGTGCTCCTGGTACAATGGCACAACGTTCTGCCGCTGGTATAGCCACTGCCAGCGCTCTGTCAGCCCTCGAGCCGCGATCTCGCTCTCCATCTGGTGAATGCAGCTCGCACGCTTGGCATACTTGATCACATGTTGACCCGCCCAACTCACACTTGGGCGCAGCCCCCACTCTCTCTCCAGGATCGCCAGAGCAGACGTCAGGCAGAGCCCGTTCTTCTCTGGCGCGATGCTGCCGATCGCCAGCAGGCGAAAGGGCTGGTCGGCCGGTTCACGCTCGGATGGACAGAAGGCGTTTGTGTCCACTCCGTTGTATACCGTGCTGATTCGGTTGTGTAGCCACGGGTAGCGGCGACTGAAAGCCAGGCGTTGGTGATGCGCGTTGACCACCAGATGGTCGGCCAGCCTGTACAACTGGTGGCACGCCTCCTCCAGCGCGTTGACTTTGTCCCCCAAGACACTTCGCTCGGAAATGACGATGCGCGGCGGCCGTGGCAGTGTCCGCGCGGCCAGGATAGTGTAGACATTTGGTGTAGGCAGGTACGAGAGAATCAAGTCGTACCGACCCGCGCGCATCTGTCTGCGGAGGGCGAAAACCACGCCGGGCGAGAAACGTGACCGCTTGGGATGGACGGTGACGCGGATCCCGGCTGCCTGTAGGGGTCCGGCGAGCAGATCGCCGGGCGCATAGCAGAAGAGGTCAATCTGGTGGCCGCGTTGGTGAAGACCTGCCGCCAGACTGACCATCTGTCGCTGCGCACCACCCGTGTCAAGATTGTCGATAACGAAGAGGAGTCGCATATCAGACCTCACTCGAGATGCTATGCCCGGAATTCACTCCTGCCGGGGGCTTGTGCCACCCTCAAGCCACAGCACGGTGTTGACTATGAAGTCGTATCTACCAGGCGACCGGCACCAAGTCCGGACGTGGGAGAGTAGTCGGAGACCACAGGCCGCAGTTTTGCCTGGCGAGTACGCTCTATTTCCGTCACATAGGAGAACTGCACAGGGACACCAGCCAGATTCTGTTTGATGACGCGCTGCGACCTTTCCCTTTCGAGCTCCCCATGCTGGGGTCCGGGAACCACATGTACCATCACCGCGCCGCTCTTGTCTTGCCGGACCTGGTAGGCCAGCACGTCGAGGTCCTTGAAGAGGTGCGGAAACTCGATGCTATGTACGACGCGGCCGCTCGGTAACCGAATGTAGTCCACAGTCCTCCCGGCGATTTGCTCAAGCCACTGAACCGACCCGTCAGGCTGCCAATTCGACGGGAACCGTGCCAGGTCGCCGATCTGGTAACGCAACAGGGGCATGGCGCGGGCGTGAAGGAGGGTAACAAGAACCGGGGCAAAACCCTGCGAATCGGGCTCACCATCCGGCTCGAGATGGCAGTAGCACCGATCCACACGAAAGCGCAACCCGTGGCCGGGGATTTGATACGCCATCAATGAAAGCTCACGTGAACCGTAGCGCTCCACGACGACTGCGGGAAACACCGCCTCTAGAACTGCGCGTTGGTAGTCCTCGAGTTTCTCGGCACCCGTAAGAATTGCACGCCCGGGGTACGACGGGCGGATTCCAAGCTGCTGCAAGAGCACGGCCAATCGGTATATGGCAGAAGCGTAAGCTACGATTACATCCGGTTGAAAACGAGCGAAATCACGGTGCACCGACAGCAGATAGCCTTCGTCGAGCCGAAAACAGTCATGCGGGGAGTAGTTAGTCAACCAGTTCTTTACGCGTGCTCCGAACCCTCGCTTGGCGTTGACCTCGAGCTCGCCCCCATAAAGCGTTCCCACCGGGCGTCCGTGCTCTCCCCCGAGCATAGCCAGATGCCGCTGTATGCCCGACAGCCGCCAGCCAATATCCTCGGGCGCCAGATACACGACAACCGGCTCTCCGGTGCTGCCCCCTGTCGACTCCCGTGTCAGGCCGGATACGGAGTACTCAGATGAAATCAGGCCGACCCCATTGGCGCGCAGGTCTGACTTGGTTAATATCGGTGCCTCTCGGTAGTCCTCAAATGATTCAGGGAAACCGAACGGTTGACCGCGCCATAGCCGCTCATAGAATGGGACATGTGCGCGGCTGTACGCCACCTGCCGCCGTAGTGCGTCGAGCGCGTACTCGGTTTGAAGGGCTTCTGGCATGAGCTCGAATTGCCTTCGCTGGCGCAGCGCCGCATGAAAGGCACGATTGGCGGCCACCCTAGCCGGCCGGAATCCAGAGAAGGCCCACCGACCCACCAACGCGCCGCACCAGTTCCGAACGACTCTGGCGATCCTCATGCGCTTGTTCTCCTACTGATCAATCGAGTACTTCTCTTGCTTGCCATTCAAGCCATCCGCCTCATGGCCCGGGCCAGCAAATACCGAACCGCTCCAACCAAGCCATAGGCACGGTATCGAAACGAGTAGTGATATGTCCAGAGCCAGAAGAAGCGCTCAGCTGTGCGGTAACGCCTCGCGTAAGCATCATGTGGTAGATTAAGATCCGTGCTTAGTTTCCGGAGCCGACGAACTGCGCGCGGGCTGGGATCGAGACGGATTTCACAGCCATCCTGATGAATGCCTATTGGTCTCACTTTCAGCGGCTCGCCGCGCACAGCGTTAACCTCCAGGAGCAGGCCACTTTGAGTTGCGGGGCCCTGCCGAAACATTTCCCACCCGTCGTGCATCTTGATATCTCCAAAAAGGGTATTGCCCAACGAGAAAAAGACCAGCCTGCCTTCTCGCTCATATGCTCCCCGAACTACGTGCGGATGGTTCCCGATCACAAGGTCGAATGCATCCAGCAATTCCTGTCCCAACTCTACTTCTTGCGGTTGGGGCAGTGGAAGGTATTCCTTGCCCCAGTGGACGCAAAGGACCACGAACTCGTGCGAGGGCCGCAGTTTGCGGGCTTGTTGCGCCAAGAATTCGGAATCGCATAGGGCGGGTCCGGGGCGATCGCTTGCAGCAACCTGCGGAACGCCACAGTCAGGTGTTACGGCGGCGAGAACGGCGACATTAGCATCAGGGCCATGCAGGCATAGAGGCCGGATCGCCTCCTCGCTGCAGCAACCGGCGCCGAAGGCCGAGATCCCCAGTCCTGCAAGACGCCTTTTCTCCGACACAAATGCCTGTAGCCCCGAGTCGAGTGCGTGATTGGTGGCACAATTGAGGGTCAGCCGCGGCACTTTGGCGAGCCACGGGAGGAATTCGCGCGGGCTCGCAATGTATGGACGGCTCCAGGGCCCCGGCGGCACCGACCCGATACTGCTGTCGAAGCTTAGGATGGTGCGATCGGCTTCCTTGGCAAGCGGGATGAGAGCGACTAAAGGGTTCCCGCGCTTGCCAAGCCCCTCCTGGTTGAACGCCACATCGCCAGTGAACAAGATTTTCAACTATCACTTGCCCAGGTTTCTTTTAACGTACAGGCCGAACAGCGCGGCGCGCGAGCCCATTGCACCCAGCGCTATAATCAGCCAGGCAACAACATCGTCTGGCCGCCGCCTCAGGTATTGGAGCATGTACCTGGTTCCCAGTAGCCGCTTCCCGCCGTAGAAAGACTGGAGAGCGGCCCCCATCAGCAGTCTCGCGTATTGCTTGGGGCCGCATGTTCTGAGGGCTTCGCCATGTCGCTCGAGGCAGGTCTCGTACATCCACAACATGTCGGTTGCCCGGGCCTTGTACTTCTGCATGCCGGTCCAGGAGCAGCTTCTCGTCATACTGTCAGGCCCGTCTTCGTGCTCCAGCCCCAACACGTCGGTGACGTACAGGCTCTTGGTCGCACGCCCCAGATCCAACTGGTGGAGCAGATCGCTCGTCCTTCGCACCGGGTCATAAATCTGGATGCTATCTCGCAATTGCCGCCTGAAACACATTAGCGCGTCTGAGCCGCCTTCGCTCTCCACCCAGACGATGCGCTCTTCGTAACCAACAGGTTTGTCCGGAACAAATGTGGGAGTAATATGACCGTCATCCCATCGCAGCCGCGCCCGTACCAGGCCGATCTCCAGCGGCAGCTTGCGCGTGATCTCGTGCAATCTCTCCAGCGCGCAAGACAGGAGTTCAAAATCGCTATCAACAATGAGGATCCACTTCCCGCACGCCTGTTTGACCCCCACACTTTTCGCGGCCTGGTGGCCCCGGTTCTTGGGCAGTGCCACAACGGTAAGGCAAGGATCGGAAACCCGGCGAAGCGCAGCAGATGTATCATCCGTAGAACCATCGTCGACGACGATGACTTCGCGATCGCCAAAATTCTGAACAAGGCAACTCCGGATGCAACGCTCTATGATGGAGGCACGGTTGAAAGTCGGTACTACGATGCTGAAATAAGGACCGGGCGACGACACGTCCGAGCGTGTCCCAATACCCATAAGTATTTCCGCCATCTGCATTCTCCTGAGTTGGCAGGGGCGATGCACAACCCTAACCACCTGAGAGCCTTAGGTTCTACTCGCCACTTGAGCCGCGGAACTTACCTGGGACCTGCCTTACGATCTGGCGAGCGCTATCGGTCGAACTGCGATGGCCCTCATACGCTCGCGGGTCTCGGCGCCCACAGGTACGGCGGTGCACCGAATCACTTAAAGCGTGTTCCCCCCCGTGACGAGGCCGGGAACTTGTGGGTCTGCCCGGACCGTCTCATCCGGCCATTCACCTTCCAGGTGCGAAGGAAGAATCAACAGGGCCAGCACCAGAAAGTAGCTGAAGTCGTCTTCCATCCCGCCGCCTTTGATCCACGAGGCGATGTATCCCATGAACACCGATGACACGAGGGCAAAATAGGGCGCGAGCCAATGCCCGCCCTGACGCCGATGCGACAGCCATTTCCGGACGAAGAGCCAGGCGGCGCTTCCTAACACAGCCAGATAGAGCAGGAGTCCGGGGATGCCGGTCTCGGCCCAGATTGTTAGTACGGGGTTGTGCAGGGCAGCATCGTTTGCCTGTCCAACGCTCACGTACTTCTGCAGGTAAGGCAGTACTCCGATCGGTGCGTTCCGAATTCCCACGCCTAGCCAGAGGTGGTCCTGGATGAGCTGCCAACCGGCCTGCCAAAGCGCTTCCCGCCCTCCCAGCACAGTATCGTGGGTCCCGGTCAACAAAAAGCGGGCCAGGGTCGTCGAGAAGGCGACTGGAAAACAAAGCCCAGCCAGCAGCAGGAAAACCAGACCGAACCGCGCCCAGGCGCGTGTTGGCTTCCAGAGAACAAAAGCTACTAAGGCGATCAGGAACGAAATGGTACTCCCGCGCGACCCGCTGAGCACCGTGAGAAGCAGTGCGGATGCCAGATAAACGAGGCCTAGGACGGACCAGACGCGCTTCGCTCGTCTGGAAGTGCCCGAAATCTGCCAGAGGACTCCGGGCAAAGCAACCAGAGCCAGAATGCCTATTGTGTTTTCGTTGGCGTCCAGCACTTCAAGGCGGGTCCCCGGGACGTAACCGTTTTGCAGCACTGAGTACAGGCTGAGCAGCACGTAAGCCCATCCAATCAGCGCTAGGGCAGTCATTAGCCCATCCACGTCGCGTCTTGTGCGGACCTCGTTAGCGATCAGGCCGAGATACACCATGAGTCGCAGCACGTAGGTCTGGATGCCCGTCCAAGCCGCGGTGACATCGCGTGTCCACCCAAGCGCGATGACGCCCCACGCCACGAAACCGAACATGAGCCATGCGGGCCCGGTCAACCTCACCCGCCCACGCCCCGCAAGCGTCCAGGCCAACCACACGACGAAGGCATACACCGCGCTGGCCCGGTTGAGATTCGAGTGCAGGCTCGCGGGAAGTAGACCGGTGGGCAGAAGAACCACCAAAAGCGCCGCGTACAGGGCCCATATTGGCTGCTGCACGCAAACTATCGTTGCTCCCACCGCCACCACAGCCGCCACCACCAGCAGAGGCGCGTAGGGCGAAGCGAAGACAAGGCCCGACGCAGCCGCCGCTATGGTCATTGTGACGGTCAAGGCGACCAATTCGAGCCGCCGCTCGGCGGGCGCTCTTGCCATGGCAAATGGCTCCTTTGCCCGAAGTTGCATCAGCCTAGAACCTGGGAACTCATACACCCAGTTGCCTCGAACTGACGGTGGGTACGCCTTCGACGGATTTGAAGCTGACTTCACAATCGTCACTAACAGCAACTATTCTCTTCGCAGCCTCGCCGGCGCGGTCCACTGTGACTCGGCCGCCCCGATAGACCTCGGCCCGCTTTGGCAGGCAGGTCAGAACCCTTTACCGATCACCGTTCGGACGCGCTTCAGGACGCTTCGGCGCTGACTTACCGACAGCCCGGCCCGGAATGCCACGAGCAGGAACACCACGAACGTGACGCCAGCTGAGGCCACCAGGGCCGCCCATCCCTTCGTTCCAGACGGCAGGTGCCCGGCAAGAATGCAGTCTAACCTAGCGCAAGACATGAAAAGCAGTACCGTGACGGCCGCCGGTCTTATTACACCGGCCAGTTGTCTTTGCAATGAGATCCCCAGAAAGCGGCCTATCAACATGGGATAACCAAGGCTCAGGATAGACCGGCCGATAATGAGCCCCAGACACAGTCCGACAATCCCTAGCCGAAACACTCCCACGAGCAGAACGGCGCCCCCGAGGGCCAACCCGGCAGAGAGGGCACCGATCAGCACCTTGCGGTCGATGCGCAGTGTCAGGTCGATTATTTCGGCGTCGGTTCGAATAAGGACGAGTTGCGTTGCTACCGCTACGATCAAGAGCGCAGAGATGGAACCTGCGAACCTGCTGGACCCGACCCAGAGCCCGAGAAAGGATCGGTTCCAGAGTAAGATAGATGATCCCAAGACCGCCAGAGCCAGCCATGCCAGCGTCATGACCTCGGATCTGACCCGCGTCGCTCTCTTCAGATCTCCAGAACCAACGATGCCGCCCAAGCCCGGCGTTACGCCGGTGACAATGACGCCAATGATGGTGCTGAGAGTGTCAGGCGCGTACTTGGTAAGGGAGTACGCCGTTACCGATTCTAGCGAATTCAGCAGGCCGAGTGCCACCACATCGCTCGATATCATGACAATCGAGACTAAATCCCATGCCAGGAACCACCAACTGAGGCCCAGGAACCGGCGAGCAGTCCTCGGTGAGGGCCGCGCAATTCCGAACCATGGGATATACAGCCTGGCAACGAGGAACAAAAGCAGACCCGATAGGGTTGTGGAAACCAGACCGGCCAGCGCGATACCAACAATCCCAGTTCCAAGGCGAAGGGCGAGCCAGGCCAGGCCTCCTCCTACCACGGTTAGCAACGATCTCAGCCCCATGCGCTTGTAGCCAAGGTTCTCCCCGCACAGTATTGCTTGCGGCAAGCCGGCGGCCATGGTGAAGACAAGGTTTAGGACCATCAATGCAGCGCTCGCGCGGAGCAGCCAGAAGGCCTCGGTCGAGGCCCTGAGCCAGTAAGGAACAAACCAGGCTACCACGCCCCCGGCGACACCGGTGAGTGGGAGAAATAGCGCACCCGCCATAGCTGCGCTACCGACGTAGCGACGCTTCTGATCGAAGTCTGTCGAAGCTTGTTCATGGGCGAGGGTCCACTTAAGCGCCTCAAGCGGGTTACCGCTGGCCGGCGAAATGTAGGAAACCAGGCGGTTGAGGATCTGCCAAGCGCCGAAATAGTAGTCTCCGAGACCGGCGACCAGCAAGGGTGTGATCACGAAAGTGACAAACACCCTCGCTACATTGTTCACGACGGCATTGATGGCGTTCAGGTAAGCCTTTCTGGTCAGATCCTCGGCTGCGAAGAACCGCGACAGAAAGGAGAACCTTCTTCCGATTCCGATTGTTGACACCGCAAATCCTTCTTCGATGTTCATGGCTTGTCGAAGGATGCCGGCCAGTTCAGCGCCGGTTCCCAGATCACGCGATACCGGGAATTTAGGCAAGCCAGCGCTTGACCAGGCCGGTCAAGCCGAAGTGTTGGCGAGGTTTGGTCGAACGCGCTTCCTGAGTACGCTCTGCATGCGCATAGTATTTGTAATAGCCATGCCTTGTCTCCGGCACTGCGTTTAGCACCGCCCCCACAATGTGTTCGTTCGCCTGCTGGAGGGCGGCGACGGCGGCCTGAACGCCGGGAATCCTCGCCTGGCCCGCTCGCACCACCAACAGCGCGCCATCGGCCGCCGCTGCGAGCACGGTGGCGTCGGCGACCACCAGCAGGGGTGGGCTGTCGATCACGACCACATCCGCCATCGCTTGCAGTTGGGCCATTAGGGCCGCCATGCGCGGAGAGCTCAGCTCTTTCACCGGGTCCGCGGACGGCGGACCGCTGGCGAGGAACGCCAACCCTTCCACGCCGGTACACTGAAGGTTGCCATCGATGAATCCCGAGCGCAGAGCACCGGTCAGCCCCACGGACCGGCTCAATCCGAACAGCTGGTGAAGACGCGGGACCCGCAGATCGGCATCGATGGCAACGACACGCAGACCGGCTTGTGCCAACGCGACGGCAAGATTGGCGGCAACCACCGACTTTCCTTCGCCGGACTGTGAACTGGTCACGAGCAGAGTGCGCAGGGGAGTGTCGGCGATGCAATGACGGACATTCGCGGCAAGCATGCGGAAGGCTTCGGCGGCGGGCGACTGGGCCTGCGACACGATCACCAGCCCAGTTGCTCGGTTGCCAAAGTGCCCGATCATGCCGACCGTCGGCACGCCCAGCACCTCGCCGACGTCCTCAGGCTTCTTGATGGTCTCATCGACGTACTCAAGGGCGAAAGCGGCGCCAAGACCCAACGCTGCCGCAGCGGCAGCGGCGATGAGTATGTACAACGTGCGGCCCCCCACCGGCTGATTCGGCACGGCCGCCCTTTCGCTGACCACGATTGTGCCTGCCGCCTGGCCTGCCGCGGCGCGCAGTTCCTGGTAGTTTTGCTGGTAGGTCCGGTAGTTGTTGCGTTCCTCGGCCAGAAGCGCCTCCAGCCGCGCCAACTCGTTTGCGGCCCTCAGTTGTCGGGCGACGTGACCGTCGATCTCAGCCTGGGTCTGTTCGATCTGCGTCGCCAGTTGCTTCTGTTGCTCCCTCAAATTCGCCAGGCGAGGAGCGTAGGGTTCCGCGCGCAGCTCCTGGATCTGCCGGACGAAGGCCGAGGCGATGGCGCCGGCCAGGCCCTTGACCAGGCCGGGATCTTGACCCCAGACGCTAAGGCGAATCAGTTGCGTGCCCGCAATTGGGCTGGCGTGCACCCTCCGCGCCAGGTCATCCGGGATCTGCCCAGAATTCACGTCGGCAAGCGCGGCCTCCAACACCGACCCACCGGTGAGGATTTGAGCGTAGGTGCCGGCCAGGCTGTCCGAATAGAGCCCATCTCCCACCATGGACGGGTCCATCAGCAGTGTCACGGTGGCCGTGCAGACTAACGAAGTGCGCTCCACGGCGATCTGGGCCGGCTCCACGATCGCTACCTTATCGGCCGTCTGGTTCAAGGTGATTTGGAGTGATTGCTCGTCACGCTGGAGGGAGCTGAGCTCGGCGCGCTGGGCGCCAAGGTGATCCTGCAGATGAGCGAGTTCGGTGTCTTCCGCTACCTTACCGGCTGCCGCCGTATCTAGCTCCGATTGCGTCTGCTGTACGACCGCGAGCTGGGCCTGCATCTCCGCCTCGGCGTTTGCGATTTCGCTGTGATAGCGCTCGCCTTGCAGTGTCGCGACCCTTTGCGTAAACGCATTGGCGATGGCATCGGCCAAGAGGGCTGCCCCGGTGGGGGAGGTGTCACCGACGGTAAGGCGGATAAGTTGGGTATCCCTCACGGATTCCGCCTTGACCTTCTTGGCGAGGATCTCGGGCGTCGTCTCCAGTCCCAATTGTTTGATCGCCGCCTGAAGCGTGGATCTTTCCCGCAGCATCTGACTGTAAGTGAGGGCCAGCTGTTGGCCGGCAATCAGCGTGGTGTATTGCGAACCGCGCGGATCGTCAGCCCCCCCGACCAGCAGCGTGGTGGTTGCGCTGTATTCGGGTGGTATCCGAGAGGTAACGACGAGTGCGACGCAGACGGCGACCAGGACGCAGCTCAGAATGAGCCACGCCCAGCGGCGGATTGTCCCGAAGATCTGGCGTAACTCGACGCCGTCTTCTTGGCGCATTACATTCCTCCTGAGACAATGGGCGGCGTAGACCGCAATGTTGTGCCTGCTTATTGAATGCTAGCTCACCGGCAGCTTGCGCAATGCTCCGCTGCCCCGGCTGTTCGCCGGGTGCACGCATATCATGAGCCTCGCCGGAGCGGAGCGCTACGACGCGCGAAGCATGTAATGCCACCTTGTTGCGGCTAGCTTATCAGCAACCGTCTGAGCAATGCGGCGACACGCGCGACCAGCTCAGCTTCGGCAAAGGGGGCCACAAGATACATGTCTGCCCCGGCCGCAAATGCTCGCATCACTGCCGGGCGGGCGTGGCCGCGCAAGATAACCATGATCGCCCTGTGCCAAACGCGGCGCAGCCGGCGGCAGAGCACCAGACTGTCGGGTGCAGAAATGTCGAACATCACAAGCCCGAGTTTATTGTTGCGCACCACTCTCCGGCAGCGGAACTCAGTCGCCGGCATCATCTCCACCCGGTACCCCGCCTCTCGCAGCGCCGTCACTGTCTCCATGCCTGCCTCGAGGCAGTCTTCCCACACGTATAGAAGCATCTCCGGGCTCCCACCGAGGGCGGAGGAGACGTGGTCGCCGATCGAACCGGCCGGCATCGCGGGCACCGGCGAAGCTCTCCGTCTCTCCATGCTTGACCTACCGATCGGTAATGCGCTGATAGGCAAACCCGGCCAGGGCGGCTAAGCGTTGGCGTCGCTCGGGTCACGCAAACCATGCCTGGGCGGCTGCGAACGCAGAGTATGTTGCTGGGCTGTCGATGGGTGGGGGAGGCAGATAACGTTGAATGGCGGCGCTGTTCGACGAGGAAATGTAGATCCGTGCCCATCCGTCGCGCGTGCATGCACACTTTGAGCCCATTATAGCCCTGAATACCGAGACTATTTCATAGAATTGCGCGACTGAATTCTAAGAAAGTTCTTAGGAATGCATGGGGCTGGATGCGAGCCGCCGGCGACACAAATGTCGCGCCGGCAAGTTGGGATTGGGGGTTCCCGTGGCAAGAGCTCCACGAGGGTGAATCGTAGGACAGGACCGACGCGCTCCCGGTAACGTCCGGGGTGGGCCGGAACCAGGCGTCAGACGTCAGACGTCCGGTTGGGGCTGCTGCAGCCCTCTCAGCGGGGAACGAAACAATAGCCTACCCCCCACTTAGTTCGGATGTACTGCGGATGGTTGGGATCGTCCTCTAGCTTCTGACGTAAGTAGCGGACATAGATCGACAGGTAGTTTGGGTTGTCCAAGCAGTGCGGGCCCCAGACCTCGGTCAGCAGATCTTCGTGCGGGACCACACGGCCGCGCCGACCGACCAGCGTGATCAGCAGACGAAATTCCGTTGGGCTCAGGTGCACAGGCGCTCCGCGACACCAGATAAGCTGGCGTTGCTGGTCGATGCGCAACTTGCCGTCATCGTAGCCGGCCGCCAGGGGTGCATTTGATGTTGTCGCCCGGCGCAGTAGAGCCCGCACACGCGCTTCCAGTTCTTTCAAGTGCACAGGAATGGTGACAAAGTCATCTGCGCCCGCGGCCAGGCAGGCGACAGCTATGTCCTCTTCCGAGCGCTTCGACAGCATCAAGATAGGTACGCTGCTAAGATCGCGCAGCCGCGCACACACCTGGCAACCATCCAGCGCCGGCAAGTCGAGGTCGAGGAGCACCACCTGCGGATGATGCTCATAGGCCAATCTGAGGCCCTCGCGACCATCGGCCGCCGTCAGCACCTGGAAACCCGTGGACTGCAGAAAGCTCGACAGATGCGCTCGAAGCGCTGCATCGGCAGCCACAACCAACAAGCAGCCGTCCATCGCGCTCTCCTCCTGACCCAGGCTCCACCTGCCCAGTTCGATCAAGGACGTGCCGGCAGCGGTCACGCGAGTCCACCGGCCGCGCTTGTCAACGGGCGGGAGCCCGTTTGTGCCGTGCTTCTCATGCCACTAGTGTATCGTGCCAGGGTCTAAAGGGGGTTACAGAAGGGTTAATAATGGGTTACAACGAGGGGATCAGACCGATGGTAACGCGAAAGATGCCCTCAATCTCCGGCCGGCCTACGTCTGACCCTTACCGGCAAACCGATAGCCCAGGCCTCGCTCGCTCAGCAGATATTCGGGCCGCCCGGGATCAGCCTCGATCTTCTGCCGCAGCCGCCACATGTATAGCTTCACATAGTCGGATTCATTGATGTACTCGGGCCCCCAAACCGCCTGCAGTATGCGCGCCGTGGGCACGATGCAGCCTGCGTTCTCCACCAAAAGGTAAAGCAGGCGCCGCTCGGTGGCAGTGAGGGCCACCGGCATCTGATCCCGCAGCACCAGGCAGCGCGCAGTGTCCACTGTGAGCACCGCATCCTGGTAAGCGATGCTGCTGCTCGCCGACTGCGCCGGGCTGGTGCGGCGTAGGACCGCCTCGATGCGGGCCTCCAGTTCATTCAGGCTGAACGGCTTGACCAGGAAGTCGTCGGCTCCCATCTTGAGGCCCTTGATCCTGTCGCACTCCTCTCCACGGGCCGCGAGCATGATCAACGGCACGTCCGACACCTCGCGGATGCGCATGCATAGCTCCCAGCCGTCCATGCCCGGCATCATGATGTCGAGCACCACCAGGTCCGGGTGGAGACGGTACAAACACTTCAAGCCCTCGCGGCCGCTGCCGGCCGCACTGACCTCATAGCCGTTCTTGCTCAGGAAGATCGTCAGAGCCTCCGACAGCCTGGCGTCATCGTCAATCACCAGGATTTTCGTCTTGTGGTTCATCCGTCCGCTCCTGCGCTGCTCATGAATCGATGATCCGACCAGATCGTGGTACGAGCCGCCCCCTAGCGCGGCGGGCCCGGTGGAGCCGGGCGAGCATATCGAGGTCCATCTAGGGCGCCATCTGCCGGCTTAAGCGCTGCAACATGAGGCCGGAGTCGTACTTCTGGCGGGAGAAGTGTCGCTTTAGCCATTCCTGGCCCACTACGCGACCGGGCAGCAGCACCGCTACGACCGCCAACGCCACCAGCAGTGTGAGCGGGGAGCGGACGCAGCTCACCAGGTGCGACAGGTCGACGCTCAGGAAGGCGATTACCAGGTAGTCGATCACCAGAAGTGCAGTCGAGATGCCCAGCCCTCCTTCGGTTGGCGTTCTCCGCCCGGCCTGGTCGCACAACGGTCGCCCGCAGGGGTCGCATTTCCAGCCTTGTTTCCCGAACGGACGTTGACTAACGGATCGGTCGATCAAAAAAGGACCCCTCGCCGCAGGTGGGGTTTCCCGTCAGGTGCGGGTGGCGATGAGGAACACGATGCGAGGCTATGCAGGTCTACACCCGCCGAGCGGTTTTCACCCTGTGAGCAATTCGACGCTCACATAACGCATATTACTGTGAATTGAATCACCCGTCAAGAGGCTCTTGAAGGATTATTCGCGCTTTTTCCTTACAGAATGCACATTAAGGCGCGTGGGCTGCTGCACGTTCTACCTCAGTAATGACAAGTTTGAGAGTGACCGGGTGGACCTGACCTGTTCAGGTTGAGGGAATGAGTGGTGGCGGTGGCGGGGCAGCTTGCAGAAACGCTCCCGTCTCGACGGGTCCCAAGGCACACAGCAGGTCCTCGGTCCGCAGGATGACCGCCAGGTAACGCACGCCGGAGCCCATCGAGATCTCCTCTTCGGCCAGCAGACGCTCATCAACCAGCACGCGCATGGGCTCCGGCAGGCCGAGCGGGGCGACGGCGCCGGGAGGATAGCCGGTCGCCGCCAATAGCTCGGCTTCGCTCGCCATCGTCAAGCGCGACTGGCCGAGGTGACTGCGCAGCGCGGGCCAGGAAATCTGGCCTGGCCCGCCGACCAGCACCATCACGAAGCTATCCTGCGCCAACCGGAACACGATGCTCCGCATCACCTGTTCTGGCCGCTGACCTCGCTCGCGCGCCGCCTGCTCCAGCGAGCGCACCGGGCCGGGATGGCGGAACAGGCGGTAGGGCAGCTTCAGAGCATCCAGGGCCCGGGTGACGGGCGTGGAGTCCGGCGCCATCTCAGACAATGTGCTCACTCCACCCGGCCCGATGAGCCGTTCAGCCGCGAATCACCGGAGGCATTTCCTTGCCCTCGGTCACAAAACGAATCGACAGCGAGTTGACGCACTCGCGCGTGTTATTCGCCGTCAGGCGCTCGCCAACGAACTCATGTCCGAGGTGCGCGCCGCAGTTGGCGCACTCAATCTCCGTACGGTAGCCGTCCGGGTCTCGCAGCCGCTTGAGTGCGTCCGGGTAACTGGCATCGAAGGCCGGCCAGCCACAGCCCGCATCGAACTTGCTCTCCGACGAGAACAGCGGGGCATTGCAGCGGCGGCAGATGTAGGTACCCGGCCGGTAGAAATCATCATACTCGCCGGTGAACGGTCGTTCAGTCCCTTTGTGGACGATAACGTGCTCCTCGTCCGGCGTCAGCTTGTTCATAGTCATCGTTATACTCCCCGAAATCCCCCAATACAACTCAAGATCTCTCAACCACTTGGTCAACTCGGCTGGGCATCCGGAAGCCGCGCAGCCGCAGCGAATTCGTCACCACGAAGATGGACGAGAAGGCCATTGCCGCCGCGGCCAGCCAGGGTGCGTTGTGCAGCAAGCCGGCTACCGCGACGGGGATCAGCAACAGGTTGTAGAAAAAGGCCCAGAACAGGTTCTGTTTGATCGTGCGCATCGTTCCCCGGCTGAGGGCGATCGCCTGGGCGACGCCGCGCAGATCGCCGCTCATCAACGTCACCCCGGCAGTCGCCATGGCGACGTCCGTTCCGGTCCCAATGGCCAGTCCGACGTCGGCCTGCGCCAGGGCCGGGGCATCGTTGATTCCGTCCCCGACCATCGCCACCACAGTCCTTGCGGCAGGGGATCCCCGCCGCCCGGCCCGCTCAGCCGGAGACGCCTGCTGCAGCGCGCGTACCTGCGCCGCTTTGTCGCCCGGCAGGACTTCGGCCAGCACACGGTCGACGCCCACTTGCCTGGCGATCGCAGCGGCAGTGCGCTGATTGTCGCCCGTCAACATAACCACGGTCAGACCTTGCCGGCGTAACCCGGCGATGGCCTCCAGCGAGCCCTCTTTGACCGTGTCGGCGATGCCGAGCGCGCCCCTGGCCACACCGTCCACGGCGCCAATCACCGCCGTCTTGCCTTCAGTCTGCATTCGTTCGATGGCTGCATCCAGGCTGCCGGTCGGGATCCCCTCGGACGCGAGCCAGCGCGGCGTGCCCACCAGCAGGCTCCGACCGTCGACTTGGGCCCGGATGCCGTGTCCGGCGACCGCCTCGAAACCATCGGGCTCGCTCAACTCCAAACCGCGTTCCGCCGCGGCCGTGACGACCGCCTGCCCCAGCGGGTGCTCGGAGCCACGCTCGGCCGAGGCCACCAGGCGCAAGAAGTCGCTCTGTGCCTGCCCGGCTGGGTCAGGTTGCGGGAGGGACTGGGCCAGGCCGGTCTGATTCGTACCAGCGGCAAGGATCGGCTGAGCCTGCCCGACCGGTGACCGTTCTGCCAGCACCACGTCCGTGAGGGCGGGCTTGCCGCGCGTGATCGTCCCGGTCTTGTCCAGCACCACCACCTGCACCTGCTCGGTGCGCTCCAGGGCTTCGGAACTACGGAACAGGATGCCGTTTTCGGCGCCCTTGCCCGAGCCGACCATGATGGCGGTAGGCGTGGCCAGGCCCAGCGCGCACGGGCAGGCGATTACGAGGACGGCGACCATATTGACCAACGCCAGCGTGAAGCCTCCCTTGCCAATGAAGAACCAGCCCAGGAATGTCAGCAGGGCAATGCCGATCACGATCGGTACAAAGACGCCCGAGACGCGGTCGGCTAACGCCTGGATCGGCGCCTTGGAGCCCTGTGCTTCCTCGACCAGGCGAATGATTTGGGCTAACGCGGTTTGGGCACCCACCTTGGTCGCTTGCAAGCGCAGCAGACCCGAACCGTTGAGCGTCGCGCCGATCAGCTCGTCGCCGGCGCTCTTCGACACGGGCAAGCTCTCCCCCGTCAACATCGACTCGTCGACCGTCGAGCGGCCATCCAGCACCACACCGTCGACCGGGATCTTTTCGCCCGGCCTGACCAGCACGGTGTCTCCCACCCGTACGTCGTCGATCGCCACATCCTGCTCGACGCCCGCCCGGATCACGCGGGCAATGCTCGGCCGTAGACCCATCAGCGCCTTGATGGCGGCGCTGGTTCGGCCCTTTGCGACCGCTTCCAGGTACTTGCCTACCCGGATCAACGTGATGATCAGGGCCGAGGTCTCAAAGAAAACCACGTCGCCAAGGCTCGGCATCAACAAGAGTACAGCGACGCTGTAGAAGTAGGCGGCCGAGGAGCCCAACGCGATCAGCACGTCCATGTTGGCGCTGCCGTTCTTGAGCGCCTTGTAGCCTCCCGTATAGTACTGCCAACCGACGTATAACTGCACCGGCGTTGCCAGCCCGAACTGCAGCCACTTGAGCCAGGCGACGTCTGGCAAGAACCGGAGCATCATGCCCATGCTGACCAGGAAGATGGGCACCGACAGTGCCACACCCGTCCACAGCAGTCGGCGTTGTTTCTGTACCTCGGCTGCGCGGGCTTGCGCCTCGGCGTCCTCGGGCGCGTTGGACGCGCCCTCCGGGGCCTCGATAACGCCGTAACCAACATCCTCGATCTTGCGCTTGATGTCGGCGTAGCCCAGTTCGGTCGGGATAAACTCGATCGTGGCGTGCTCCGTGGCCAGGTTGACGTTCGCGCTGACCACACCCGGCATCTTCTTCAGGTTGCGCTCGATGGTCGCCGAGCAGTTGGCGCAGGTCATGCCACTGACCGGCAGCTCGATCCGGGCGGTCGCCACGCCATAACCCAGGTCGCCGATCAACGCCCGGATCTGGGGTTCGTCGACCAGCGCCGGATCGTAAGTGACACTGGCCTTTTCGTTGGCCAGGTTCACGCCCGCGCTCGCCACACCCGGCATTTTCTTCAGATTACGTTCGATCGTGGTCGAGCAGTTGGCACAAGTCATGCCCGTGATGGGCAGAATGAGTTGTTTCGTTTCCTTCATCTACAGCACCTTGCTACAGCACCTTGCCCAGCAGCGGGCTGCCGGGCTCACTTGTTGTCGACGGCGAACACATCCAGGATCTCGCCGATCACTGCTTCCCGCGCGCCGGGGTCATCGCCCCGGATGGCGGTGGTGACACAGGTGCGGAGGTGGTTTTCCAGTATCATCTGATTGATCTTACTGAGCGCCGCCTGCACTGCCTCCACCTGTTTGATCACGTCGATACAGTACTTGTCCTCGGCCACCATGCGTTGAATGCCGCGCACGTGGCCTTCAACGCTCTGCAGCCGCCGCACCGTCGCGGCCTTGGTTACATCATCCACTTTCACACTCCTCGCAGGCCAAACGCCAGATAACCTACGCCTTGCGCCGCACCCCGCGTGCCAGTCTTCGCCCGGCTATCCCCTCCCCCCTGGGGGGGGTACACACAACAGTTTACCACCCTGTTTTGGGGCTGTCAAATCGGCGACGGGCGGTCACGGAACCGGAACGCTCGATGAGCGCCTTGCACGTGATCGATGGTACAATGCTCAGGCGACCAAGATCGGCCAGGGGTGAGGAAAATGAATAACAGCGCGGTTGAGCTAAAAATCGCTTACATCGGCGGAGGGAGCCGGGGCTGGGCGCACGTGCTGATGGGCGACCTTGCGACCTGCCCTGACCTGTCCGGGCAGGTCCTGCTCTACGACATCGACTATGCGGCCGCGCAATTGAACGAGGCGCTGGGCAACTGGCTGCAGAGCCAGCCGGGAGTGCGTTCGCGCTGGCGCTACCAGGCAGTCGAGCGCCTGGAGCAGGCTCTTGCCGGGGCGGACTTCGTCTTCATCTCGATCCAGCCCGGTCCCCTCGAAATGATGGCGCACGAGATCACCACTGCCGAGAAGTATGGGATCTTCTTTCCGGTCGGCGACACGACCGGCGCGCCAGGCCTGATGCGCGGTTTGCGCGCCGCCATCACCTATGCCGGTTTCGCCGAGGCAATTGCCGAGCGCTGCCCCGATGCCTGGGTGGTAAACTACGCCAACCCGATGACGATCTGCACGCGCACGTTGAAACGGGTGGCGCCGGGGCTGAAGGTATTCGGCTGCTGCCATGAAGTGTTCGGGACCCAGGCGATACTGGCCGAACTGGCCAAGCAATATCTCGGGCTTGACCAGGTCCCGGCCCGCGACGAGGTGTACGTCAATGTCTCGGGCATCAATCACTTCACCTGGATCGACGCCGCAACCTACGCCGGGCACGACCTGCTCGCCCTCACGCGCGAGCACATCCGGCAACCCAGCGTGCTGCGTTCATACACCCAGGCGGAGGTAGAGGCGCAGCAGAACTGGTTCTTCGATCCGAGACAGGTCAAGTTCGAGTTATTCCGCCGTTACGGCAGCCTGGCGGCTGCCGGCGACCGCCACCTGGTCGAGTTCCTGCCCGGATTCACCCATTCCCCGGAGGAGCTTTTCCGCTGGGGGATCATCCGCACTCCCATGTCCTATCGCTTTGGGCGCTGGCAGCAGGGGCCGCAGATCGCGAGGGACTACCTGGAAGGACGCCGGCCCTGGGAAATCCGGCCGTCGGGCGAGGAGATGGTACGGCAACTGCGCGCCCTGCTGGGGTTCGAGGACCTGGTCACCAATGTCAACAGCGCCAACGTGGGGCAAGTCAGTAACCTACCCGCCGGCGTAGTGGTCGAGACCAATGCCCGCTTCAGCCGGGACCGCGTCCAGCCGCTGGCGGCCGGGCCCCTCGCGCCAGGCGTTCACGCATTGGTGGCCCGCCACGTCGCAAATCAGGAGATGATCGTGACGGCGGCGCTCGAGCATGATCCTGAGCTGGCCTTTCGGGCTCTCTTCAACGATCCGACCACAAACCTGCCCATCGACCGGGCCTGGGCGCTGTTCCAGGAGATCGGACTGCCTTGGGGAGCGGCCTGAAGCCCTACCCGGTCACTGCCTTATCTGTTCCGCAGGTATGGGTCCAGCACGTCGCGCAACCCGTCGCCGAGCAAGTTGAAGCCGATCACGGTCAGCAGGATGGCCACGCCCGGGAAAGTGGCGATCCACCAGGCCGAAAGCATGTAGGTGCGACCGGACGACAGCATAGCGCCCCACTCGGGCGTCGGCGGTTGTGCGCCCAGACCCAGGAAAGACAGCCCCGCCGTCTCGACGATGGCCCAGCCGATCGCCAGGGTGGCCATGACGATGATCGGTGCGATGCAGTTGGGCAAGATGTGGTGCATCATCATGCGCACGGGGCTGACGCCTACCGCGCGCGCGGCCTGGACGAACTCGATCTCGCGCAGTGAGAGCACGGTGCCGCGCACCAGGCGTGTGTACTTGGGCGTGTAGACGACGCCCATGGCGATCATAGCATTAATGATGCCCGGTCCCAGGAGGGCGACGATGATCATGGCCAGCAGCAGGTAGGGAAAAGCCAGGGTCACGTCCGTCAGCCAACCGATCACCCCGTCGACCCAGCCGCGATAAAAGCCGCTCAAGAGCCCCAACAGAACCCCCAGCACGAGCGCGATGCCGTCCGCCAGCAGTCCGACCAGCAGGGCCCAGCGCGAGCCAAAGATAACCCGCGCGAGGATGTCGCGCCCGAATTCGTCGGTGCCTAGGGGGTGCGCAAGCGACGGAGGCTGTAGCTGCAGCACGAAGTGCTGGTCGGTGGGGCTGTAAGGCGTGATTACGGATGCCAGGGCGGCCACGCCGATCAACAGCAACACGATTGAGGCGCCCATAACGGCGGAGTGGCTGCGTGCCAGGCGGCTGACCAGCGAAGGCTGCTTCCTTTGGGAAAGCGCATCCTCGGGGCTTGCGCCGGGCTGTAGGATAAGTTCGGCCTGGGTCATCCAGTCCGGCTCCTCTCAGGCATATCTGATGCGTGGGTCCAGGTAGGCATACAGCAGGTCAACCACCAGGTTGATGACGACGATGATCAACGCGCTCACCATGACGATCGCCTGGACGACTGAATAATCCCTCGACAAGAGCGAGGTGATGGCCAGACGCCCCAGGCCGGGCAGCGCGAAGACAGTTTCGGTGAGCACTGCGCCCGACAACAGAACGCCAAGCTCCAGGCCAATCACCGTCACGATCGGGATCAAGGTGTTGCGCAGGGCGTGCCGGACCAGCACCGCGCTTTCCTGCAGACCCTTAGCGCGCGCCGTGCGGACGTAGTCCTGGCGCATGACCTCGAGCATGGTAGAGCGCGTCATGCGCGCAACCGTCGCCATGGGGATGCTGCCCAGCGCCAACGCCGGCAGCACCAGGTGCTGCAGGACTGAGCCGAACGCCTGGGGGTTGCGCGCGAGAAGGGCATCCAACAAGTGAATGCCCGTGACCCGCTGCAACGTGATGCCGTCATCCAGGATCCCGCCGATCGGGAACCAGCCCAGCGTACCGCCGAAGATCATCATCAGGATCAGGCCGGTCCAGAAGATGGGCATGGATACGCCGATCAGCACTCCGACCATCGAGAGGGAATCAAACAGCGAATACTGGCGCGTCGCGGCAAGCACGCCGATCGGGATGCCGACCACGACCGAAATGAGGAGCGCAAATGAGGAGAGCTCCAGGGTCATGGGCAGGGCTTGCCAGACCTCCATCCAGGCGGGCTGGCGCGTGCGCAGCGAGACGCCGAAGTTGCCTTTCACCGCCTCGAGCAGGAATTTGATGTATTGAACGTAAACCGGCTGGTCGAGCCCCAGTTGCTGGCGCAGCCGGGCCAGCGCGTCCGGGGTGGACTTGTCGCCCAGCAGCAACTGAGCGACGTCCCCCGGAATGACGTGCATGCCGAAAAAGACCAGCAGGCTGACGCCGACCAGAACGGGGATCATTTGCAGGACGCGCCGCAGAGCGTATTTGGCCATAACCACCTTTGCTTGTCATTCGCCGCAAGCATGGGGGTGGTGCGGCCTGCCGAAGCAGCCCACATCACCCCCCCAAAGGTTTAGTTCAGATCCACGTCCTCCATGTACCAGAACATTTGCAGAGGATTGAGAGCAAAACCGGACACGTTCGCGCACGTGGCGCGCACGTGGAGCGTGTGGTTGATGAACAACCACGGCGCCTGGTCGTGGATGATCGTCGCGGCCTCGGAGTACAACTTGGCACGCTCGGTGGTATCGACCACCGTCTGGGCTTTGGTCAGGACCGAGTCCAACTCCGGGTTGGAGTAGTGTGCCTCATTGCCGGAAGGGATCATAGCGGTGGCAAACATCTCGTACAGGAAGTTGTCGGGGTCGCCGTTGTCGCCCGACCAGCCGGTCATGGCCATGTCGTGGTTATCCGCCGCGCGGGCTGCCTCGAGGAACGCGCCCCACTCCAGGGTCTTGAACTCCAGCGTCACGCCGACCTTGGCCAAATATTCCTGGATGGCGACGGCCTGCTTGCTGCCGACCGGGTTGTAGCCGCGCGGGTTATCGTACACCAGCAGCGTGGCCTTGAAGCCGTCGGGGTAGCCTGCCTCGGTCAACAACTGCTTGGCCTTTTCCGGGTCGTAGGGGTAGGGCTGCAAGTCCTTGGGATAGCCCATCAGAATGGGGGGCATGCCCGTGGCAGCGGTGACGGCAGCTCCCTTGTAGAGGAACTGGTTCATCTCGTCCTTGTTGACCGCGTAGTTCAGCGCCTGGCGCACGCGCACGTCGTCGAAGGGTGGAGTATCGGTTGGGAAAGTCAGCGCCGATACGGTCAGGCCAGGCTGCTGCAAGAACGCCAGGTCCTTGTTGCCCTTAATGGTCTCGTAGTCGTCGGGACTAACGTCGGCCATGATCTGGATGTCACCCTTCTGAAGCTGCAGCAGGCGCACCGAGCTCTCGGGCACGACCTTGAAGATAAGGCGATCGATCTTAGGCGCGCCGCCCCAGTAGTCCTTGTTCGCTTCCAGGGTGACGTGGTCATTGCGGACCCAGTCTACCAACTTGTAGGGGCCGGTGCCGACGGGGTGGTCTGATACCTTGAAGCCGTACTCCTTGACGGCAGCAGGGCTCATCATGCCGCTCCAGACCATCGCCAGGTCGGCCAGGAAGGGCGAGTTGGGCGCCTTGAGTGTGAGCCTGATTGTGTTGTCGTCGATTTTCTCCGACCCCGTTACCATCGGCCAGGTAAAATCGGCGAAGCTGCTGATGCCCGGCTGATTGTAGACGTAGTAGGGATTGCTCTTGTTTGTCACACGGTCAATCTCGGCCAGGGCGGCATCGGCATTCCACGGCGTGCCGTCTGTGAACTTCACGTTTTGGCGAAGGTGGAAGGTGTATTCCTTGCCGTCGGCCGAGACGTCCCAGCTTTCGGCCAGGCCCGGTCCCGGTTCCGAGGTGCCCTTCCCAAACTTGGTCAGCCCATCGAAGATACAGGACATGATGAACCCGGACTCGTTGTTCATCACCGATTCCGGGTCCAGGTAGGTGGCATCGGCGCCGATCGCGATCGTCAGCGTCTTGCCCCCTGCCGGAGAAGCCGCCTGGCTTTCACCGCCGCTGGGGGCTGCGGCCTGGGCGGGCACAGCGGCCTCAGGCGCGGCGGCCGGTGCAGACGGCGCGGGCGCCGGGGCGCAGGCGCCCAGCAGCAGGGAAGCCAGGATTACAAGGGTTACGGGAAACAATAGTCGCCTGTGCATCTCTTCCTCCGTGAAAATGGTGTCACGCTTGTGATCTGTGGGATGCTGGAGATCCCATCCGGCCAAGACACGCGTTTGCGGGCTTTGCGGTAGATTCGGCTCCTTTCTGAGCGCGCCAATATGCGCATCTCTTATGCCAAACGGAAGTATCGGCGCAGACAGCGTTGGCAGCGCGCCGTACTGGGCCGGTCAGGCACCAACGGCCAGCAACGGATCCCCGGCGTTCATGGCCAGGGAAGTCACCAGGAAAAGCACCGTGCCGTCCATCGGTGCGTGGAGCGCTTGCAGCGTATTTCCTGTCAGATCGGCCACCCGGCCCAGGTCCTGCTCTGCGCTGACGTGCTCACCGACGCGGACGCCCGGATAGAACAGCCCGTCTGCCGTGGAGCGCAGCCATTCCCAGCGTTTCAAGACGCGCGAGGGCTCGGCGGGTGCCGACAACGGATCGATCATGCCCAGATGGGCCATGACACGCAGCAGGCCGGTATGGAGCAGGCCGGCTGTTTCCTCGGTCCAGATCCCCTGGCCGCCTGCTTCGGCGAGCAAGCCCGGGATACCGGCCTCTGAGGCCGCACCGTACGTGCTGCCCGGCGTGTCGCCTTCGACCACGTAGTGGATGCCAAAGCTGCGAGCCAGGGCAGCGGACGCCTGGTCGACGGCGGCGTTGCCACTGCGGAAGTAGATGACAAAAGGTTCGAGTGCCTCGATCAGGTCGCCGCCGTGGAGGTCCACGTAGGCATCGCCGCGTTGGATGATCTCCTGGAAAAGCCAGTGGGCCAAGGCCTGGCTGTAGGTGCCCTTCGCCTGGCCGGGGAACTGGCGGTTGAGATTCTTCCCGTCCGGCGGAGATACGTAAATGCTGCGCGCGGCAAAGGCAGGGGGATTGACGATGGGCGCCACGATGACCCGGCCCCGCAGGACGCCGGGGTCCAGGGTGCGACCCAGTCGCAGCGCCGCTTCGATGCTCGCATATTCGGCGCCGTGGACACCTGCCGTGACGGACAAGGTGGGTCCAGGCTGCACACCGTTGATCAGGAAGATAGGTAGGCGCAAGGGAACGCCGGCCATCGAAATCGGGACGTCTTCGACGATTCTCTGGCCCGGGTTGGCGCTCAACCCAGCCACGCTCAAGAGCCCATCTGGCATGCTTCTCTCCTGGTGGAATGTATGTCACAGTCTGGAGCAGATCGTTCTTACCATAACAGGCTGGATCTGTCAAAGCGCGAGCCGGTAAGGCCAAATCGCGGGAATTCCTTCAAGTCGGCAGTTACTTACACGCCAGCCTAAGCAGCGTGAGCGCGCAGCGAAAGCAGCCACGCGCGCGGGCATAAATGGTGCTATAATCGTTCAAGAACGGCAGCACCATTTGTGGCTGCGCGCTCGAAGCTGCCACCGTCCGTCCTGCCAGCCGATGACACTAGCTGGGCTCAGGCGCCCAACAGGGAGGGATCTATGCCGGGCTACATTGGTCTGTTGAAGTACACTCAGCAGGGACTGGCCGACATCAAGAATGCGCCGGAGCGCATTAACCAGTCCAAGGCGCTGGCCGAGAAGATGGGAATTCGGCCCATCGGCACGTGGGTTACCATGGGGCCATATGACCTGGTCATCGTCGGAGATGCACCGGATGACCAGACGATGGCAGCGTTCGCCCTCGCCCTGGGAATGGCGGGCAACGCCACCACAACGACAATGCGGGCGCTATCCGAAGAGGAATTCGCGCAGGTCGTGGCACGCCTGCCGTAGCAAGCGGCGGGCGTCCAGCCACACCTGCGGTGCGGTAGTGAGGTGACAGCGAGTGGCGGGTGTTTTCGGGGTCAGTACAAGCCCCGGAAACCCCCGCCACATTTTGGATTGAGTCCGTGGAACCGAGCGGCACGGGCTCAAACTCGGATGCATCCTTGCGGCGCGAACTGATTGGCAGACGCCGCCCCAGCGGCTTCGCACTGTAGTCGAGCGGCCGGCGAGCCACTCACAGAGCCCGGGTGATGGTCGACCAAAGCCCCGGCCGCTGTTCTCCGGCTGCTTGCAGGGCCTCCTCAGAACCCATCGCCACGATGTGGCCAGCCTCCCGCACCGCCTCCAGAGCGCCGGCGAAGGCAGCGAAGTCCTCGGGCCCGGTCGAAAGCACCTCTTCCCGCATCCGCTGGCGCCACTCGTCGGTCTCCCCGGTCAGGAAACGTGTCAGCGAGGTAAAGCCTTTGTCGGGCGGGAGACGGTAGCTGTCGAGCCGGCCGATGGCGGCGACGACCGCCTTGGTCAGCTCTCCCTCGCTGAGGTCCAGCCGGCGCAGGAAAGCGGGCGCGGCATCGTAGTTGTCCAGCGTCGACAGCAGGTTCGGGTCGCGGTAGGATGTGTAGGCAAAGTTCCCCGACAGGTAGTCGAAGCGGCTGCCCGCTCCGTAAGCGCCGCCCTGCGCCCGGATCCTGTCGTAGAGCCATGTCCGGTTGAGGTAGCCGTTTACGGCCAGCGCCGAGCCATGCAAGCGGTAGCCCTGCTCGTAGAGGTTGGCCCCCTTGCCCACGTAGTTAACCGGCGAGGGCACTGCAAAGCCCTCGTTCTGCGCTATCTCCGACCGACCCCAGCCGGCCGGCGCCGGAGCGGAGGGCTCCGCCGGGAAGCCGGCCAGGAAATCGGCTAGAAGGAGGCCGAAGCCTGCGCTTTCTCCTGAATCGAGCGTCACGTTCGCCAGCATGGTCCGGCGGGTGACCAGCGCCTGCCGGACGGCCTCCAGCCGGGCGACGACTGCGGGCCAATCGCGCTCCATGTCTTCGGCCAGTTGCCGGACGGCAAACAGCCCGCCCAGCCCGCCGACCTGCTCCCTTGCCCAACCGGCTTGGCTGAAGTGCGCCCCCAGCCGCCCGGCTACCAGTTCAGAACCCCGCGTCAGCAGTCCGGTTTCGCGGCGTGCCTTTTCCGCCAGGACGATCTGGCGCAGGCGCGTCCGGTCGTCCAGGCGGGCACCGGTCAGGATATCGCGCAGGATCTCCAGTAGCTCGGGCCCACGGCTGGCCGTCGCTTTGCCACGCAGGAAGAACCAGGCCGGCGAGGGCTCCCCTGTGCGCGCTTCGGAGATGAAGACCGACGGCCAGATGCCACCCGTCAGGCGGCCGATGCGCTGGGCAAGCCGGACGTAATCCTCCGACCGCGTTCCCATTTCCAGCAGGGCACGGCCCAAGATGGTGACGAAAGGCAGCGCGCTGGCGGGCACGGCACGCAGGTCGAATCCCAGGTCGAGGTAGATGATCCCATTGGTGGCAAGCGCGTGAACGAGGGTCTTCGTGCCTGCTTCCGTGCGCTCTTCGAGCGGGATGGTCTTGATCTGCGACTCGAGGTCCGAGCGCCGCAGCATGGGCAGAGTAGCCAATGCCGCCGGGCTGTCGGCCGCCTGCTGTCGCTCCTTCAGCGCCCGTGTGTTCTCGAGCACGGCCTGCGCCTCCGCTTCGCTCATCGCCGCGCGCGCCTGATCCAGGCGCGCGCGCTCTTGGGCCTCCTGGCGCTGCCCCAGGGCAAGGTCGGGCTCCAGGATCAGCGTCACGCGGTGCGGGTTGTCGAGCAGATGCTGGCGGATCATGTCCTGCAGGTAGGCCGGGCCCCCTGCCAGGCGAGCCTTGACCTCGGCCAGGGGGGCCTCGAACGTGAGCATGGCGAATGGGTCGCCGCCGTAGAGCCAGCTCTCCAACGCCCGCATCGCCAGGTTGATGCCGCGCTGGCCACCCGCGGCGCCATTCTCGCGCAGTGCGAACTCGATGGTGTTGACCGCCGCGTCGATCATCGCCGGCTCGAGGCCATCGCGTGCCAACGCCGCCAGGGTGTCCAGGATCAACGGCTCGACCTGGCCGGCGTTCTTCGGCTCGACACCCTTCAAGCCGACCGAGAAGACCCGCTGGCGCAGCGGCCCGGCCATCACGGCCGTCAGGTCTTCGCCCAGTTCGGCCTCGATGAGCGCCTTGCGCAGTGGCGAGGCAGGCGAACCGATCAGCGCATATTCCAATACGTCGGCAGCCAGCATCTCTGTCGGGTCGCCGGCCGGTATTGTCACCCAGCTGAGCGTCGCGTAGTCCTTGGGCCGGGCGGCGGCGCCGGCCGCGTAGCGAACTGTGACAGAACGCGGCGCGTCGAAGCGCGGCTGCAGCCGCACCTCGGCCGTGGCCGGCGCCGCCGCGAACCCGGCCAGGTGCTCGTCGATCCGGCACAGCGCATCCCCGATAGGCAGATCGCCGTAGAGGAAGAAGCGCGCGTTGGATGGGTGGTAATAGGTGGCGTAGAAGCTGCGGAATTGCTCATAAGTGAGATCGGGGATCGCTTGTGGCTGGCCGCCGGAATACCAGGCGTAGTCGCTATCCGGGAACAGGGCGCGCAGGCCCTCGACGCGCTGCAGGGCCACCGGTTCGGCGAGCGTGCCCTTCATCTCGTTGAACACGATGCCCCGGTAGGCGAGCGGGGCATCGGCGTTGTCCAGCTCGTAGTGCCAGCCCTCCTGATCGAAAGTCTGCCGGGTGAGCAGCGGGCCGAAGACCGCGTCCAGGTAAACGTCCATCAGGTTGCTGAGATCTTGCAGGTTCTGGCTCGCTACGGGATAGACGGTGCTGTCGGCGCGCGTGAAAGCATTGATGAAGGTGGCCAGCGAGCCCTTGACCAGCTCGATGAACGGCTCCTTGACCGGGTAGCGCCGCGATCCGCCCAGCACCGAGTGTTCGAGGATATGAGGCACACCGCTATTATCCGGCGGCAGGGTCCGGAAAGCGACTCCGAACGTCTTGTTCTCATCGTCGTTGGAGAGCGCCAGCAGCTCGGCACCCGTACCCACGTGCCGGTACAGCCCCGCAGACGTGTTCAACTCGGCGATGTGTAGCTCGCGGAGCAGCTCGAAACCGCAGACTACCGTCATCTTACCCTCCGGGCACAACCGGGCAGCCGGCGCGCACCGCATGGTGCGTGGTCTGGTCTTGGCACTAGCTCAGCCGCCGCCCAGGGGCGAGAAGAACTCGACCCGATCCGCATCGGTGGCGACTCCTTCAGCAAGATTCACGGCCTGGCCGTTGACTGCGACGATGGAGATCTCGGCTGGGGGCAGACCCAGGCGGGCTGCCAGGTCGATCAGGCGCAGGGGCGCCGCCTGCGACACCTCCAGCCAGGACCGTTTCTGGGGATCGTACCAACTGAGATGACCGCCAAGATGAACGCGCATAGAGCTCCCGTGCGGCAGTACCTCGATTCACAGCGCCTGCCGGCAGACCACGTCAGGCCAAGCCAGAGAAGGCCCTCGAACCAGAGGTTATTGGCCGACCAAGTCGGCCACCCACTCTATCCCCAGCTCGCGCAGACGCGTGCGGCTGGGGACAGTGGTCGCCGGGTCCCAGCCCTTGATCTCGTACAGATCGGTCTGCATCCGCTCGAATGCCTCACGCGGCAGGGCGACGCCCGTCAGGGCGCCTGATTCGAGGGGCTGATACAGGCGCTCGGGCAAGACATCATCCTTGCGGGAGAAACCCTCGCGGATATTGAACGCGCGCGCCATGTTCGTCGCCCGTTCGCCGATCATCAGCAGATCCGGCAGGCTTACGTCCCAACCGGTGGCGGCGCGCACGATGCTCAACACCTCTTCGACCTGGATGAACGAGCGCGGGGCCGGGCCGAAGTAGCACAACCCGACAACCTTCTCGAAGCTGCTCCAGTTCTCGCCGATCGCGTACATTTCCGCCTTGGCCCGGCTGATCTCGCGGGCCGGCAGCGCCTGCTTGATCCCAAGCGGGACTGCGCCCTTGTAGCTGATCGAGTCGGGATTGGTAAACATGGTGTCGTGGTACGCGGTCAGGTGCTCGGCACCGGTCTCCGATACGGCATACGACAGCCCCAGGCCCACCTTACCCCGCGGATCGTGCATCGAGAGCTCCTGGCCCTTGACGTGCATGGCAAAGTAAGGTGCGTCACCGCCGATCTCTTCGGCGGCCCGCTTCACGCCCTCGGCGAGCAGATCGCCGACGTGTTCGCGCCGGGCGATGAGGTCGATGGTCTTGAGCATGGCATCGGGGTCGCCAAAGCGCAGCTCCAGGCCGCCTGTGTGCTGGGGACCGATCAAGCCATGCTCGAAACACTCCATGGCGAAAGCCACGACCGAACTGCAAGAGATGGCGTCCAAGGTGTAGCGGCCGCACAGCTCATTCGCCTTGGCGACAGCCTGCAGGTCGCCGATGTCGCAATTCGAGCCGAAACCTGCGATCGTCTCATATTCCGGGCCGCCGTAATTGTCGCTGACGTCGTAGCGCGCCCCATCAACACCCTTGTCGAGCCTGACCTCGCGCTTGCAGCGCACGGCACAGGCATAGCAACTGCGCCGCGCAGTCAAGAGCTCCTTCTCGTAGGCCTCCCAGCGCAGATTGTCCGCCCCCTCGAAGGCGCCACCGTGAAAGTTGCGCGTGGGCAAGATGCCCGAGGCATTGAGCCCGGCGGTCAGACCGGGCGTCCCCTTGTGCTGCAAATCCCAGCTCTGTGGGTGCTCCTTGACCAGGCGGGCCAGCTTGCGTCCGATCTCGGCTACCGGCTGCGGGTCGTGAGCAAGTCGCACCCACTTGCCCGAGCCGCGCACGGCCACCGCTTTGAGGTTCTTCGAGCCCATCACCGCTCCCATGCCCGAGCGGCCGTTGAAGTGGCGCAGTTCATTGGTCAGCGCCGCGAAACGCACCAGGTTCTCGCCACCCAGCCCAATCTGCAAAACACGCGCCAGCTTATCAACAACCTCGGCCCGGATCGCTGCCTGAGCCTCTTCAGGATCGCGCTTCCACAGGTGAGCAGCCGGCCGGATCTCGACCTGGTCGTCCTTGACCCATAGGTACACGGGTTGCTCGGCACGCCCCCTGATGACGATCGCTTCCCAGCCCGCCATCTTGAGTTCGGGTCCCCAGAAGCCGCCGGCTTCCGACTCGCCGTAGGCGCCGGTGAGCGGCGAGCGGGCGGCGGCACTGAACCGTGTTGCGGTCGAAAAGGGTGCACCGGTCAGCAAGCCGTTGGCCAGGATCAGCGTATTGCCGGCACCAAGCGGATCGGTACCGGGCGGGAGGTCGCGCAGCAGAAGATAGGTCGCCAGTGCCCGCCCGCCCGGGTACAGCCGGTACACCTCCTCGTCGATCTCCTCTTGCCAGATCTTGCTCTCGGTCAGGTCCACGTGCAGTAGCTTGCCCGTACTGCCGTAGCCGGCACCCATAGAACTGCTCATCGAACACCTCGAAAATATGCGTTGTTGCGAGCCCACAAGGGCCCTTATGCCAGAGCGGGGATGGTCGCGTTAGCCCACGGCATCACGCCGATGCGCGCCCCCTGAGGCAGCTCCCCCAGGACCCGTTCGAGCGCTCGCTCGAGTTGAGCCTGGGCAGTGGACCCGGCCCGATCTGCGACCGGGTTTAGCAACAGGCGGCGGGCACAGGCCGGGTCCAAGTCGGAGACAAACGAAAGTGCGACGCGGCTCGCGTCACGCGAGATCAGAAAAGCCTTGTGCGGCCCAATATGATAGCCTTCGCGCTCAAAGCGCGCCAAGACCGCGGCGTGGGAAGTCATGGACGGGTCCGCCATCCAGGTCTCATAACCCAGGCTGCCGGTGCCTTCGGGGCAGGCCGCCACCAGGATCACCGTCGCGCCCGGCTTCGACACGCGTGCCGCATGGCCGAGCGCCTTCTGCGCCTGGTAAAGATTGATGTCCTTCGGGTGTCCGCCCGGCGCCACGATCATCAAGTCAAAGAGAGCCGGAACCGCCACCTGGAACACGTCCCGCACGAGGGGCAGTCCCGCCTGCATCACCGCGACAGGTGCGCCGGCCAAGGCGTGAAGGATCTGCTTGTCCTCATTCAGTACGGCATTCAGGGCGAAGTGGACGCCTATCATCCGCCCGATTTCCTCGACGTCCTGGCGGCAGGGGTTGTCGTCGTAACGGCCGAGCTGGGCCCGCGGATCGGACATCATCGAGTGATTGCGGGCGATCGTGTCCTTGCCCGCCAGACCGATCGCCGCGCTCTTAACCCCGCCCGAGAAACCCTGGAACTGGTGCGGCTCGACGTCGCCGACGACGATCCTCAGGCCCGCCTCCGCGTAGGCGCGACTGGTCCAGACGGGAGTGCCGCGCCGGGTGCTTCCCAGGTAGGCCAGGCTCGCCCGGTCCTCGGCGTCGTGGCAGAACACGCGAAAGCGGCTCAGAATGCCGGCGGGAACGACCGCGGCGAATTCGTCCGGACGCATCGGCGCGTGGGAGCCCGGGGCGATGACCAGGGTGATCGCTTCACGGGCCACGCCCGCCTGCTCCAGCCGTTCGAGGAGGGGTGGCAGGAGATACTCATGCGGAACGGGACGCGTCTTGTCGTTGAGCGCAATGGCAACCGCCCGCCCACCCAGTTCCCGGCACAACTCGCTCAGCGCCGGGCCGCCGACCGGGCCGTCCAGCGCCGCCTCGACGATCGGCCGCGGATCGGCGGGGGCGACGCTGGCACGAGGCGCCAGGAGTTGAACGTCCAGCCCGGCCGGCAAGGCGAAGGTCAGCTCAGTCTTGCCGTATGGCAGATGGTAACGCGTCGTTAATCGCTCCGAAAAGAATGCGCCAGGTCGAGCGCCGGCCGGACCGGGCGGCCGCGCCTGGCAAATGCAGCAGGCGCGGCCGCCAGATTAGCCCGTGTCCAGGTTATGCGCTGCGGTACAGCTTTGTCAACACGAACTCATTGTGCCTCAGCGCTTCCGCCGACGTCAGCCGGCCGCAGATTGTATGCTGCAGCGCGTCCATCGCCTTATCCGCGGCCTGGTCGAGGTTCATCTCGATGCGCAGCAGCCCGGTCAGATCGACGTCGATGTGCTCGGTCATGGTGGCTACGGTCAGCGGGTTGGCACACAGCTTGATCACCGGCAGGATCGGGTTGCCGATCACATTGCCCTGGCCGGTGGGGAAGTAGTGTACCACCGACCCGGCCGCAGCGCACAATGTGACCATCTCGGCGGCGGCGCTGGAGGAATCCATGAAATGCAGGCCCGGTCCGGACGGCGGACAGGCCGGCTCGAGCACCGATTCGATGCTGCAGCGGCCCATCTTCTGGATATTGCCCATCGCCTTCTCTTCGATCGTCGTCAGCCCGCCGCGGATGTTGCCCTCGGTCGGCTGAGAGCCCATCAGGTCGACGCCCTGGCTCTTGATCAGGTCCTGGTAGTCGTCGAAGGCGACCTTGAACTGGGCGGCAACTTCGGGCGTACGGCAGTGGGCCATGATGATATCCTCGCCGCCGGTGACCTCGGTGGTCTCGCCGAAAATCAGGGTCGCGCCCACGTCCGCCAGGCGTTCGAAAACCCGGCCGACGGTAGGATTGGAGGCCAGCCCAGAAGTAGTGTCGGACTCGCCGCACTTGGTGCTCATCCACAGCTCGCTGACCGAGAATGGCTCTCGCTGCAGCTCGCCTGCCCATTGGACGAACTCCTTGGCCTTCCAGGCGGCCATCTCGATGGTCTTGAGATCGCCATAACGTTCGATGCTGAAGCCCACCACCGGCTTGCCAGTCCGGGCGATCTCGTCCACGATGCGCTGCGTCCACTTCGGCTCGATGCCGATGACCACCACCGCCGCCACATTGGGATTGCTGCCCGTCCCGGCCAGCGTGCGGAAGGACAGCTCCAGGTCGTCGCCGAACTGCAGCCGGCCGTAAGGGTGCGGCAGGGCCATAGTGCCCTTGATCAGGTATGAAACGCCTTCGGCCGCGGCGTTGGAGATATCGTCGACGGGCAGGATGATGACGTGATTGCGCACGCCCACGCGCCCGTTCTCGCGGCGGTAGCCCAACAGTCTCATTTCTTCGGCTTTCATGCGTGCCACCTCATGGTCTTCAGATTGTGCGTGTGGACGTGCTCGCCGCGGGCGATGGGCTGCGTGGTGAGGCCGATCGGCCGCCCGTATTTGAGCAGCTTGTGCTCGGGGGCCATGTCGCGCAGGGCCACTTTGTGCCCCAATGGAACATCGGTGACCAGCGTCAACGTGCCGACCGGCTGGCCCTCGAGCGTGACTGCGCCGACTTCCTCGCCGGTCTTGAGATCCCTCACGGCCACGCCGACGTCGTCGGCCGGCTCGTGCATCAGAATGCCGTGTGCCATTATCGAACTCCTCTTTTTGCCTTTAGTGGCAAATTGTTCGTGGGCGGCCTGGAGGACCCAGCCCGCCGTTACCTTCCCAACCCGGTTAGCAGGATCGCGGCCAGGCTGAAGACGGCCAGGGCCGCCGCCACGACCACGCCCAGGGCGAATGGCTTGATGCCGGTGTGGCGAACGGCTCCGGCGTCCGTGCTCAGGCCGATGGCCGACAGTGCCATCAGGATGGCAAACGTGGCGAGCTGGTCCACGAGTCTGAGCAGGCCCGCCGCCGTCGTGAGGGGGCCTGGACTGGCGACGTTCTGCGGGAAGACACCCAACCAGACCCCCAGCGTCCGCAGCAGGGCCAATCCCAGGAAACCAACCACGAACCAGGGCACAACCTTGCTGAAGCTGTAACGGGTTGCGGCGGCTGCTCCCTGCCGGTTCTGAGACCGGGCGTAGACTGTGCCGATGACGATCATGATGGGCACCATCAAGGTATTGCGCGTCAGCTTGACAATGGTCGCGATGTCGCGGGCCTTGTCGCTGAACGCCGCGCCCGCCGCCACCACTTGGGAGGTATCGTTGACGGCTGTGCCCGCCCAGAGCCCGAAGGTCTGGTCCGTCAGTCCGACAAAGTAGCCGATGACCGGGTAAAGCAGCACAGCCAGTGTGCCAAAGAAGGTGATGGTAGCCACCGCCACGCTGATATCTTCGTCCCGGGCCTCGATCATCGGCGCGGTGGCCACGATCGCAGTGTTGCCACAGATAGCGGTGCCCACGCCGAGCAGGGTTGCCAGCCGGGGTGGGATCTTGAGCAGCTTGCCACCGAAATAGGCCAGGCTCAAGGCCAGCGTCATGCAGCTCAGGATCAGGAGCAGCGACGACAGGCCGGTGGCCACGACATCTTGCAGGCTCAGACGTAGACCCAGCAGGATGATGCCCAGGCGCAGGACGCGCTGCAAGGCGAACCTCACCCCGGGCGCGAATCGGGCCGAGTAACCGATGGTGCTGCGAACGTGGAGACCCAGGAGGACGGCGATGAAGACTTCGCTGACCGCGCGGGCCATCGACGGGATGGGGATCAGGCCGTGTAGATAACGAGCGACGACGGCGACGGCGACCACCAGGTAGAGGCCGGGTAGATAGGGTCCGATCCGCCCCCAGACGGTTGGTCGCGCAGCCGGAATGGCGACCACGCGGGCCCTACTCATCGAAGCACCGCACTTCCACCACGGGTGTCGGCAGGGGCAGCTCGTCGGTATTGAGCTCGACAGCGGGTCCGAGGGGAAGCGAGGTCCCCGCCCGGCCGAAAACAGGTATTCGATCGAGCGGCATCAAGCGATCGACCACCTGTGGGCCCTGCAGCCTGGCGCCCGTCCAGAAGTCGTACCAGGCGCCGGCCGGCAGATAGAACCGGACGTGGCCTCCCGGCTCCAGCACGGGTGCGACGAGCAGAGCCGGTCCGAACATATACTGCTCTTCAAAGCCCCAGGCCAGCGGGTCGTCTGGAAACGCGAGCGGCATTGCCCGCATGACGGGCAGCCCGTTCTCCGAGGCCTCGGCTGCGCAGGCCTCCAGGTACGGGAGCAGCCGATAGCGCAGGCCAAGCCAGTCCTTGACGATGCGCTCGGCCTCGGCGCCGTACTCCCACGGCTCGCGCACTGTCTGACCGTGGAAGCGCGTGTGCGAGGTCAGCACGCCCACCTGTGTCGAACGCACGAAGTGCTCGTGCGAGGGCTTCTGTTGCAGATGATCGTAGAACCCGCCGATATCGTGCGTGTAGAACGGGACCCCGCTCATCCCCCAGGACAGCCCCCCACGAATGCTGGCGGCCAGGCCCTCCCAATCCCCTTGTGCGTCGCCGCCCCACTGAATCGGGTAGCGCTGGCTGCCCGTCCAGCCGGAACGAGCCCAGACCAACGGCCCGCTGGGTCCCCACCTGGCGGTCGCCTCGTAGACGCAGCGATTATAGAGGAGCGGATAGACGTTGTGCAGGCGCAGGCCGCTGTCCCCATTGAACGCCACCGCATCCGGCGGGACATGCTCGCCAAAGTCGGACTTGATCACGTCAACGCCGGCGTCAAACAGTTCGCGATGCTTTTCCGCCCACCAACCGTAGGCCCCCGGGTTGGTGAAATCCAGCCCGGCGCTGGGCGGCAGCGGCGTCAGCACCTTTCCGAAGGTATCGCCTTCCCAGGCCACCACGTAGGTTTCACCCTTGGCATCGTGCAGCAGGTAACCCTTGGCGGAGAGCCAGGCAAACAGCGGGCTTTGGGCCGAGACGTAGGGATATTCCCAGACGCACATCCGCAAACCGAGCGCGTGAACCTCGCGCAGGAAGCCTGCCGGGTCCGGGTAGCGTTCTTCGTCCCACTCGAAGGCGAAGCGTGTGTCCACCTTGAGCCAGGCGCGCCCGTCGAGGGTGATCACATCGCAGGGGATGCCGCGCGCCCGTATGCCGCGGGCTGCCTCCAGCAGCTCATCGCCGGTCCGATAGTAGCAGCGCGATAACCAGACGCCGAAGCTCCAGCGCGGCAAGGCAGGGGCGCGGCCGGTGAGATGGGTGTAGCGCTCCAGGATGGCGGCGGGCGTAGCGCCGGCGATGAAGAAGAGATCCAGCACGCTGTCGGGCAGGCGAACGATGTAGCTGCGATACGACCATTGGCCGTAGCCCACCCCCGTCTTGGTGGGCAGCGTGGTGTGGACGAACAGACCCCAGCCGGCAGGGCTCCAAGCGAACGGCACGTTCTTGTAGGAGACCTCGGAATTGACGCCGAGCGAGTCGACCGCCAGGGATTCGACCAACTGCCCGCGCCGGTTCAGGGGACCGAACTTTTCGCCCAGCCCATAAACCGGCTCGCCGTTGCGCAAGCCCAGCGCGAGCTGCCATTCGCCCGCTTGGCCGGCGAACGGCGCGACGCGCCAACCGCCGGAAATGTGGCCGTCGGTGGTAGATTCCAACAAGACCCGCTCTCCCCGTAGAAAGCGCAAGCGCAATGGATTAGGGGCCAACTCCATTGATAGGTCGCCGCAGCGGATCCGGTAGCCAGCGGTGGGCAGCGACGGGTCATCGGGACGCTTTGCCCAGTCCATTTCGGCCGCGCCGACGGTTACGTCAAGTGCTTCGGGCTGAGCGACCAGCAGGCCATAGTCGTTGCGGTCGTCGAGACCCAATTTGAGGCGCAGGATGCCAGGTGCGTAGAATGTGACTTCCAGCGGGCCGGCCTCAGTGGTGAAGCGGGCGCCGTTGGGAAGCCGGCCATCCCAGGCCAGGCTGTCGAGACGTTTGACGTTGGGGAGCATGCTTCCTCATCCAGGGTTGTCTGGTCCAGGGGTCTCTACTCGTACTGGGTTTGATCCCAGAAGTTGCTGAATTTCAGCAATCCGTCGTGCGTGTAGGGATGGTCGAAGCTCTCTTTGAAGACCGTCAGCCCGGCGGTGACGATGTCGGCGCCTGCGATGGCGGCCTCGGCGATCTGCCGCCCGTTGCGGACCGCGGCCACGATTATCTCCGTCTCGAAGGCAAAGTTGTCCCGGATGGCGACGATCTCCTGAATGAAGCGCAGCGACTCTTCGCCGTTGGCTTCTTTCCAGCCGATGAAGGGCGAAACGAAAGCTGCGCCCATGCGCATGGCTTGGAGTGCCTGGCTGGTCGAGAAAACCAGCGTCAGGTTGGCGCGGATGCCCTTCTGGGCCAGCGCCGAGACGGCTTTGAAGCCGGGCTCGGTAGCCGGCAGCTTGATCACGAAGTTGGGGCACAGGGACGCCAGCTTCTCGCCTTCTGCCAACATCGCACGCCAATCCGTGTGATGCGGGTTGACCTCGACCGAGATCGGCTTGTCGGTGCCGGCGAAAAGGTCGGCAATCTCGTGGATGACCGCCATGAAGGGCTTGCCGGAAGCCTGGACGTGGCGCGGGTTGGTGGTCACCCCATCGAGCTCCCACATTTCCAGCGCGTAGGCGATCTCGTCCACCTGCGCGCTATCCAGGAAAAACTTCATGGTTCCAGACCTCCTCTAGTCGAATCGGTAAGAATCACGCTCAGCGTCCGCCGAACCCGGTTGTCGCGATGCCCTGCACGAAGTAGCGCTGGGCGAACAGGAAAACCAGAAGGATCGGTATGAGAACCGCCGTCGAGGCGGCGAAGAGCAGCTCCCACTGCCCCGTCTGCTGCACGTCGTTGAGCGCGCGCAGACCCAAGGCGAGGGTCCAATTCTTCTGCCCATTCAGGTAGATCAAGGGCTGCAGGAAATCGTTGTAGGTCTGCAGGAAGGAGAAGACCGCCACCGTCGCGATGACGGGCTTCGAAAGCGGCAGGACGATGCGGAACAGGATGTTGAGACGGCTCGCCCCATCGACCAGCGCCGCCTCTTCCAGCTCCATCGGGATACCTTTGAAGAACTGGCGCATCAGGAAGACGTAGAGAGGCGCCAGCGCCAGCCAGTAGGGCACCGTGAGCGGAAGAAAGTTGAGTGGCAGCACGCCCAAGACCGTGCCCGGCTTGGTCCAGCCGAGCGTGCGGAACTCGACGAACATCGGGATCAGGGTGATGATCTCCGGAAGCATCATCGTGCCCAGCAGCAGACTGAAGAAGAAGTCGCGTCCCGGCCAACGCAGACGGGCGAAAGAGTAAGCCACGAGCGAGGCCGAGAGCAGCGTCCCGAGCACCGTCAGGATGCAGAGCGCGAAGGTGTTGACGGCAAAGCGCCCAAACGGCAGCAGCTTCATGGCGTCGGCGTAGTTGCGCCACTGCGGCACCGCCGGGATCCAGACAATCGGCTGCGCAAACACCTCAGTACGCGCCTTAAGCGACGACGAGACCATCCACAGGGTGGGCGCGAGAAAGCTGATCAGGATGATGGTCAGGGCGATCTGCAGCAAGATCAGTCCGCCAATCTCGAGCGCCTTGCGCCGCAGGTGGCGGGCCGAGCTCGAATGCGCCGGAACGGTCGTCACATCCTTCGTTACCGTCGCCATGCGCCCCTCCTACGACTCGTAATAGACCCAGCGGTTCGAGACGGTGAACTGTACGATCGTGAAGCCCACCACGATGACAAAGAGCTGCCAGGCCAGTGCAGATGCATAACCCATGTTGAAGAACTGAAAACCATTGCGGTAAATGTTCAGGACCACGAACAGGGTCGAGTTTTGCGGGCCGCCGTCGGTCATGATAAGCGACGGCACGAACGTCTGGAACGAGTTGATGACGGCGATGACCATGTTGTAGAAGATAAGCGGCGTCATCAGAGGAATCGTGATGCTGAACACCGTGCGCAGCTTACCGGCGCCGTCGATCTGGGCGGCCTCCATCAACTGGACCGGGATGTTACCCAGCCCGGCGATGAAAATCACCATCTGGCGACCGATCATCCAGAACGACATGAAAATGAAGGCCGGCTTCGCCAGGGCGGGATCGAGCAGCCAGGGCTGCGGAGGGATGCCGAACCAGCCCAACGCCACGTTCAGCAGGCCGAAATCCGGGTGAAAAACGCGCTGCCAGACGACGGCGGTGGCCACGATCGGGATAATGATCGGCAAGTAGAAACCGGCCCGGTAGAGGCTGCGCAGTTTGATGCGCTGTGTCAGCGCCATGGCCAGCGTGAATGAAATGACCATCTGAAAAGGCACCGCGATAATCGTATAGAACGCACTGTTGTAGAGGCTCTGGAGCGCCAGATTATTGGTGAACGCCAGCCTGACGTTCTTCAGGCCGACAAAGACCGGCGGCGAGAGCAGGTCCCACTTCTGGAACATCAGCCAAATCGAATAGAGCATTGGGAAGGCGACGAAGAGGGTGAAACCGATCAGGAACGGGGCGGCAAAGGCGTAGCCTTCGAGCCATTCGCGCGTTCGAAGCCGTGACGGGCGTGGTCGGGAAAGGGCCTTCAATGCCATACTCACCCCCTGACGTTCCGGAGCCATGAGGCCGGCCCGCCTGCCTGGCGTGCAGGCCGGCCTCATGCTAGAGCTCAACCTGCCCTCAGGCGGCGTCGAGCAGCGCCTGAAGCTGCTGGTCGACCTTCGGGAACACGTCGGCAGGTTTGGCCTGGCCGCTGTTCATGGCGTCCCAGGCGACCGGCTTCACAACCTCGGACCACATCTTGGAGCGCGGCACCTTGCCGCTGACGACGTCGATCTGGCCTTCCTTGAAGGCATCGAGGAATGCCTGGCCGTTCTCGATGCCATACAGGTCCTTGGCCGAACCGATCCACCAGGACTTGGCCAGGTCCAGGTTGCTCGGTATGCGGCCGGTAATCGTCGAGTACGTCTTGTTGCCGTCCTCGCTGACCAGGTAGGCGGCGAAGTTCCAGGCGGCCTGCACCTTGTCGCCCTTGACCACGCAGACACCCTCGCCCCAACCGCGGTGCGGCCGGCCGGAAGCGGCGCCCTTAGGCATGCGGACCACGTCGAAGACGACTTCCTTCTTCTGGTCGCGCAGGGTCGGGCTGTTGAGCTGCGGCAGGAACCAGGGGCCCTCGTACTTCATGGCGCAGGCGCCGGTGTTGATTGTGTTCGCGCCGGAGGTATCGGCCGGGCTGGGCGCAGCCTTGAAGGTGTAGGCCATGTCGTAGGCCATCGTCTGCATCACGTCGACGATCTCAGGCGTATTGAACTGCGATTTCGTGGGATCGATGACTTGATCGAACTCGCGTTTGCCGGTGCCCACGATCCAGCCGATGTCGCGATACCAGTTGCCGTTCATCTGGTAGCCGAATTTGTTGTTATCAGCATTCGAGAGCTTCTTGGCCAGCTCGACAAACTGGTCGACCGTCCAGTCGTCCGTCGGGTACGCGACACCGGCATCATCGAAGATCTTCTTAGCATAGAACATGATCATCGTCGCGGCCTGCAGCGGGATCAAGTAGGTCTTGCCGTTGCGCACCGTACTCTGCTCGACGCTGGTGTAGCCCTTGGGGAAGGGCGCCGTCACGTTGTCCTTGGCGATATAATCGTCGATCGGGGCCAGCAAGCCCTTGTCGGCGTAGACCTGCCACTCCCAGCCCTGGAAAGATGCCAGGTCGGGCGGGGTGCCACCGGCGAACATGGTCTGCAGCTTGGTGTAGAAGTTGTTGTTCGGATCGGCAACGGGCGTCACGTTGACCGTCTGGCCAGGATTCTGCGCGCTGTAGACCGGGGCCAGCTTCTCCCAGGCCGGGCCGTCTGTGGTGTCACCCCAGGCCAGAAACTCGATGCTGCTGGCTGCCGGAGCAGCGGGCGCTGCCGGTGCAGCCGGCGCTGCCGGAGCAGCGGGTGCACTGGTTGCCGAAGCGGCTGCAGGGGCTGCGGGGGCTGCAGGGGCTGCCGGTGCAGCGGGCGCTGCCGGAGTACCGCAGGCCGCAAGCAGCGCTGCAGCAGCGACGGTCCCTCCGCTTAGAGTCAGGAACTGCCGGCGGGATATCTTCTTCTCCGTCATTGGATCTTGCTCCTTAGTGCAATGGGATAAGAGGTCGGCCAGAGATGGCGCCATCGGCAATGGCGCCATTGGCAATGGCGTCATCAGCAATGGCGCGATCGCCGATTGGGCCAGGCGGACGATAGTCGCTCAGGCAGCAGTTTTCTCCTCCTTCCCGGTCAAGTGCAGGACCGGCAACTCCAGCAGGCCGGCCAGGGCCAGCAGTTCTTCCACATGGTCGCCATACGTCAACGAAATATGATGATCCAGCCCCTGACGCATGATCGTGTCGAGCACGTCGACGGCGGGGCGGTCAAAGCGCAGCACACCCGAGGTCCCGCTGTAGCTCATGGGCGCCCGCAGCATCTCGCCGCCGCCGACCACCAGCCGGTAGGCGCCATCCCCCGCCTGGGTGAGGCGGGCCATCGTCACCCGTCCGGGCTTGAGCGGGAACTCCATCAACAGCGGCAGCTTGCGGTTGGAATGCACCGTGCCGCGTGGCGAGAAGGCGGGATCGGCCATCGACAGAGGGGCCAGCCCGCAATGCCAGACCACGGCCTCGTTCCGTTCTGCGTCGATGCCGACCAGGTCGGTGCCGAAAGCCTGCTCTCCGCTCAACCACCCCAGGATGAGCTGCGTGACCGTCCCGTTGACGTCGGCCTCACAGCTACAGGGAATGAGGTCGTCGGTCAGCAGGGACAGCGCGCCGCAGGCCGCGCAACCTAACTCGGTGAAGAACTCCGGCCAGCAGCGAACCGCCAGGCCGCTCAGGTGCTCGCCGGCAACCAGGCGCTGCAGGCCCAGGTATACCCCCAGCGTGCCGTGCAGTGCCGCCTGGTCCAGCCCCTCCAGGCCGCCAACGCGCCCGTGCAGACCCTCGAGGATTGGTTGCGTATCGGCGACCGAAAGATCGCGCACGTCGGCAAAGAGCTCCGGCAGGGCGCGCTCGACGACGTTGATGCCAAACTGGCCGGCGAGGGCGGCGCGGTCGTAACCACAGGGTTCAAAGCCGGTCGGGCGCTCTCCGACGCGGCCCACGCACGTGCCGCGCAACAGACGGCGCACCCGACCGGCACGGGCCAGTGTCAGAGCCTTGCTCAGCCCGGCGCCGTCTCTCGGCGGGGCATAGACGTAGTCGTAGCGCAGTCCGGCCCGGTGCAAGCCGTGCGCCGCGAGGTTGATCCCGCACAGCGAATTGAGGCGCAGCCGGCCCCCGACCCGCTCCTCGGGGACGGCCCAGAGCAAGAGCGGGGCCTCGATCGCCTGGGCCAGGGCGATGGCCATGGTGCTGTCGGCAAAGGTGGCTTGAAACACCAGCAGCAGGTCGAGCGGCTCATCCCGCAGGCCGGCGGTGGCAGCCTCGACGGCAGGCATGTCCATCACCAGGCTTTCCGGGCCGGCCAGCGCGCAGCCGGCGGCCGATAGCGCCTGGCGCATCTCGGCAGCCACTTGGTCGGCAAGCGCGGTATCGAAAGTAGGCCTGCCAAGCGGCACGAACCCAATGCGCAGCGAAGTGCCCAAGAGAACTCCTTTCCTGTCTGACAGCAAGTGGTCGCTATGTGACCGGCAGCGCGTCCTGCCGGTAGAAAAACGTGTCCAGCGCCAGGGCTGCCGCGCCGATGACCCCAACCTCACGGCCAAAGGAAGTGACCCGCAACTGAACCGTTTCGCCGAGGCCGGCGAACGAACGCCGGCGCATAGTCTCTTCGATCTGTGGCAAGAGCAGATCTTGCCCCATCGCGAACAAGCCGCCCAGGATGATCATTTCCGGGTTGATCAGGTTGATCAGATTGGCCAGGGCGGTTCCCATGTAGTAGGCTCGCTCGTTGAGCAGCGCCTGGGCCTCACGGTCGCCGGCCCGGGCAGCCGCGAACACGCGCTCGATCGGCGGGTCGGGCGAGCCATCGGCACCCGGGGGAGCGTTAAGGTAGGCGGCCAACAGCGACTCGGGCGCACGGCCGGCCAACACGCGTGCCTGGCGCAGGATCTCGGGCTCGGATACCAATGTCTCCAGGCAGCCTGTGTTGCCACATCGACACGGCGCCCCGCCGGCCGGTATGGCGGTCATATGCCCGATCTCGCCCGCACCGGCCCGGCTGCCGCGGTAGAGCTCGCCGTTGAGCACGAAGCCGGCGCCGACCCCTATCCGCCCGTACACGAACGCCAGATTGTTGACCCCGCGACCTGCGCCGAACATCGATTCGGCAAGCGCCATGGCGCGCACGTTGTTGTCCACGAAAACCGGCAAATTGAGATGCCGGCCGAAAGCCTCTCGCAGCGGCACGCCCCGCCAGCCCAGGTTGGGCGCGAGGACGTTCACGCCGGTATCGGGGTCGACCAGGCCCGAGGCGCCGATGCCGGCGCCAACCAGCGATTGACGGCCGGGGAAGGCCCCCACCACCTCGTCTGCCAGTCCGAGCGCCTTCTGCAACAGTTCGGGGACCGGCATATCGACCGAGTGCGACAAGACGCGATAGCAGGTCAGCTCGCCGAACAGGTCGGTGATGCCCGCCCGCAGAGTGTCGACGCCGAAGTGGAGACCCAGGGCATGGCGCGCGCCGGGGACGATGCCAAGCGGCGTTGCCGGCCGGCCGCTGCTGCTCCGGCCGTTCGTCTCGCGTACCGGCTCTGCACGCCCTTCGCCGGCGTGCCGACCGGTCTGCGTTCCCTCGGGATCTACAGCGTCCGGCTCTTTGCCCATCTCGGAAACGAGACCCTGGGTCAAGAGCTGGTTGATCAGGTTAGTGATGGTGGTTGTGGAGAGGCCGGTCAACTGCGCCAGACGCACGCGCGAGGTCGGTCCGTTCTGAAGCAACGTCAGCAGCACGGCGCGCAGGTTGTGAGTTCTTGATATTGCCGATGCTCCGGCCGGTGAGAGCAAGTTTGTTCGCCACTCGCCTGGCTGCTCGAGAGGCGCCAGGGGGAGAGGCCACAGGGACGAGTTCAGATGGCATACTAGCCCGCCCATTGATTATTCAAGAGGAAAAACTAACCTGCCACAGTATCGCGCAGAGTCCCCACCCTGTCAAGGGTTTTTGAGAGCTGTCTCGCCCCAGACCGCGCTGCTCACCGGCAATTCGTCCCGCCGCTGGATTAATTACGTTTGGCGCAAGCACCCGGAAAGTGGCCCGCGCACAAGAATCGCGGTATAATGGCGCGCCGCACCGGAAGGCCGGCAGCCACCAGTGAGGGAGGAAAGAGATGACCGCGCCGTCGCCCGTCAAACCCTGGACAACCGTGCCCCTTAACGCAGAAGAACGCGCCGATTTCCGCCGGCTCTTTACGGAAAGACTGGAGAAAGTTGCTGCCAAGACTGCCGACGTCTTTGCCTTCAAGGATCTCGAGCGCGCCACCCTTCATCGTCAACGGCGCCCTGTACTGGATTTTCGGTCTGGACCCCGACACGCTGCCGGACGACTATGTGCAGGACCCGGCGGTCATGACTGCCTTCCAGGAGCGCACCTACTTCGAGCAGGTCAAGGAGATCGACGACGATTTCGTGCCTTACTTGATGCCCTGGTTCGGCACGATCGTCGCCGCCTCGGCCCTCGGCTGCCGGATCGAGTACTTCCCGAAGCAAGACCCGGCCGCCAACCCGCGCTATTATCCCGTGCAGAGTGTCGGCGACATCCGCCGGCTGCAGATCCCCGATCCGGACCGGGACGGCCTCATGCCGCAGGTGCTCGAGTATCTACGCTTCATGAGGGCCAGCAGTTTCCTCCCGGTCGGCATTACCGACTTCCAGGGGCCGCTCACCACGGCCAATCAGTTGATGGGTTATGACAAGCTCATCTACCTGATGTACGACGATCCGAAGGCCATGCACGAATTGATGGACAAGGTCTCCGAGACCCTGATCATGTGGGTCAAGCGCCAGAAAGAGGTCATCGGGGAGCCACTTGACGAGTGCATCGGCGACCAGCAGATCTATACCGGGAAGCACGCCGGCGTCTGGTTCTCGGACGACGACGCCGTATTGATGTCGGCCCGGTCCTACCGAGAGTTCGTGGTGCCCTACAATTCGCGCATCCTGGAAGCCTTCGGCGGTGGCTGCATTCACTACTGCGGCAACGCCACGCACCACGCGGAGAGCTTTCTGCACACACGCGGCCTGCGGGCGCTCAATATTTACAACCTGTACAACATCCCGTCCGTCGTGGAGCTGCAGACGAAGCTGCAGGACCGGGTCGTGCTTTTCGTGTGCGATTTCACGCCACTGGAGTATGAGGATTACTTCGACCAACTGCTATCCTCGCTGTCGCCGCGCGGGGTCGTGATCTGCTCCCAGTACTCGCCGGTGGTGGCCTTGCTGAAAGGCAGCAAGTATGACGGCGTTCGCCGCGATTTGCGTACGGGACGCCGGGCGGTATACGATTATCTGCGCGGCTGGTTCGACGCCCACCAGCGTCCCTAGCAAGGCCATCTGCCGTCGACGGGTGCCTGGCCGCGAGCATGCACCGACCACCTGGCGAGACCCGCTTACCGCCGGCGGCTGGTACCGGGCATCAAGTTCCCCGGGATGGCGTGCGCGAACGTGCCTGTGGTGAGGGCGCAGTGGCAGTTTCGCGAAAGGAGCTACGTTATGTCCATGAGTGACGCGTATGAACCTCGGCCGGAAGATAAGTTCACCTTCGGGCTCTGGACGGTCGGCAACATCGGGCGCGATCCATTCGGCGGGCCGGTGCGCGAGCCGCTCTCGCCGGTCGACCTGGTGCACTTGCTGGCTGGAACCGGCGCTTACGGCGTCAACTTCCACGACAATGACCTGGTGCCGATCGACGCCTCCCCGGCGGAGCGGGACAAAATCGTCGCCGATTTCAAGCGGGCCCTGGCAGAGACAGGACTTGTCGTGCCAATGGCCACCACCAACCTGTTCAGCGACGCGATCTTCAAGGACGGCGCCTTCACGGCCAACGACCCGGCGGTGCGCGCCTACGCTCTGCAGAAAACCATGCGCGCCATCGACCTGGGCGTCGAGCTGGGGGCCGGCGTCTACGTGTTCTGGGGTGGGCGCGAGGGCATCGAGACCGACGCCACCAAAAGCCCGCTTGATGCAGCCAAGCGGCTGCGCGAGGCCCTGAATTTCCTTTGCGAGTATGCACTGGATAACCGGTACGGGCTGATGTTCGCCCTGGAGGCCAAGCCAAACGAACCACGTGGCGATCTCTACCTCCCCACCACCGGCGCGATGCTGGGTTTCATCGCGACGCTGGATCACCCGGAGATGGTGGGGGTCAACCCCGAGATGGCCCATGAGCAGATGGCCGGGCTGAACTTCCTGCATGCGGTCGCACAGGCCTGGGATGCCGGGAAGCTGTTCCACATCGATCTGAATGACCAGAACTACGCCCGCTTCGACCAGGACTGGCGCTTCGGGGCCCAGAGTATCAAGCAGAGCTTCTTCCTGGTCAAGTTTCTGGAAGATGTCGGTTACACCGGCTCTCGCCATTTTGACGCTCACGCCTATCGCACCGAGGACTACGCGGGGGTGAAGGAATTCGCGCGCGGCTGTATACGCACCTATTTGATCCTGCGCGAGAAGGCGCGGCGCTGGAACGCGGATGCCGAGATCCAGGGGCTGCTGGCTGAGGCCGGGCGGGCGGATGCGGCCACCAGCGCGCTGCTGGGGACGTATTCGGGGAAGCGGGCCGCGGCGCTCAAGTCGCATGCCTTCGATCGCCCGGCCATTGCCGGCCGCGGTCTGAACTACGAGCGCCTGGACCAACTGACGGTCGAGCTGCTGCTCGGCATCCGCTGAGCCGCAGCGGATGCGACCTTGGCCAGCATGCCCAGCGGCCCCGGGTTATCTGCTGCAGCGGGCCAACGACCACGGCCGGGTGGCAGGCTCGCGCGCGCAGCCCAGGAGTAGGGCTGCATCGTAGCCCCGGCACGGTCCCGACGCCGCTCGCTGAACCATGGAGATCCTCTTGACCCGTTCCTGGTCGCGCAGCGCCACTCGAATCGGCACGCTCATCGTACTGCTGGTCGGGTGGGGCTTGCTCGTCTATCGGCTCGCCGACGCGCCGCCGGGCTTCCAACACGACCAGACTTTTACCTCGCTGGACGCGCTGCAGATCCTCGGCGGCAGTCACCCGATCTACTTCCCGGACAACTTCGGCCACGCGCCGCTTTTCATGTATTCCGTCGCCGCCGTTTACGGCCTGAGCGCCGGCCATTACGTCTGGGGCCTGCACTTAACGGCAGCTCTCTGGGCCATGTTGGCGCTGGCCATTACGGGCGCGCTCGCCCGGCGCCATTTGTCACGCGGGGGCGCCGTGTTCGCCGTCGCGCTGATGGCCGGCTCGTTCTGGTTCCTGTTGGCCGGTCGCCTGGGGCTGGAGGTGATCTCCTTGGTCCCGGCCGCGGCGGGCATGTTCTATTTCCTCGACCGCGGCCTGACGGAGCGTTCGTGGGCCGGCTTCGCCTCCGCCGGCATACTGGGCGGGGTCGCCAACTACACTTATCTTGCCTCACGCAGCCTGTACCTGGTGATCGTCCTGCTGATGCTGTACGCCACTTGGCGAATGATTGCCGGCCGCGCCGGCAGATGCTTCGCTGGCGATTCGCCGCAACCGAGGATGAGTGATCAAGCCGCTGAGCATGACCGGCCGGGGTTCCTAACTTCGGGCGCGTACCACTCTATGGCCCGGGGGCCCGTACTGAAAGCGGGGGGGGAAGGCGACCAGCCGACCGGTTTGGCCGAAAGCGGCGCTGCCGGTTTCCCGCACGGGCCGGCCGGCAGCGGCATCGCCGACCGGCTGGCCGCAAGCGGCATGGCAGGCCTGCTGCTTACCCTGGCAATTATGCTGCTCGTCAGCGCACCGCTGCTGCTCTACCTGGTCAGACACCCGGCAGCAGCCGACGGACGGATCGGCCAGCTCAGCGGGGGGATCCTGGCAGCCTTGCACGGTGACCTGTGGCCCGTCGCCCGGTCTGCCTGGGACACGGTGCGCAGCCTGCTCTGGCGCGGATCCGTCGCGCTGCCCTACCACTATAACGTGCCCGGCCGGCCCGCCCTGCAGCCGTTTTTTGCCGCCTGCCTGCTGCTCGGCCTCGGCCTCACCCTCCTGCGCCGCCGGGGCTGGCACACCGCCGTGCTGCTGGCGGCTCTGTTCGCCGGGCTGCTGCCCAACCTGCTGACCGGCGCCGACGCACTCTACATGCGCGCCGGCTATACACTGCCGCTAATCTCTATCCTGGTCAGCCGGGGCTTGTGGGCCGGCGGCGGGGCTGCGGGCCGGTTGGCCGGTCGCCGCTTGCCCGCCCGCTGGGTCGCGCGGCCCGGGCTCGTCTCCCTCGCCGTCGACGCACTCCTTGCAGCGCTCCTGCTCTGGCACGTAGCGAGCAGCGCGACCGCCTATTTTGTCGGCTGGGCCCAGGCCGAGGGCACGCAGCGCATCTACAATGCGGACTTCCGGGCAGCAGTGCCCTTCGTCGATCGCCAGCCGGCCGATGAGCAAATCTTCATCGGTACCGATCGCCTGTTGGACCTCGACAGCGCCACCTACCGTTTTTATGAGCCACACAGGAAGGACGTCAACTGGTTCGAAGCGGCAGATAGCCCGCCCGTGCCGGCGCAAGGAAGCGCGCTCTACCTGCTGCCCACCTCGAGCGAGCTGCCCCCTACTCTGGTCGCACTGGAGGCGCTCGGTCGAGACGCCTTCTCGATCCCGGCGGCGTCCGGGAGATACGACCTGATACGTGGCTTCCGCCTGCGGGCTGAGGACGTCGCCGCCTTCTTGCGGGACCGGGGTAGCACGCGGCTGGCCCAACCCATCACCTACGGGGATGCGCTGCGCCTGGACGCGGCCGCGTTTCAGGACGAGGGGCTGTCGGCGACACTCACCACGTACTGGACTGCGCTGGCGGCCTGGCCGCGCGCGGCCAGGCCGGGGTACGCGCCGGCGCGGCCCAAATTCTCGCTTTCCTTGACCGGCGATGGCGGCTACCGCTGGTCGCAGGCCGACGTCGGCACGTCGCTGCCGTTCACGACCTGGCAAGCCGGCCAACACCTGCTCGAGATCAGCCACCTGCCGCTGCCCGGAGACCTTCCGCCGGGACCCTACAGCATTCGCCTCACGATCTACGACGACGAGGGCGGCCCGCTGCCGGTGAGCTATGGCGGCCGGCGGGTGGCGGCGGATCCTGTGGCGTTGAACGCGGAGTTGCCCGCCCGAGTGGCGGGCGCGGCCCCGCCGCCTCCCTACACTGCCGGATCTGACCAGGGGACGGATGGCGGACTGCGCCTGCTTGGCCGCTGGGAGACGTTGGCGACCTTGACTGCCGGGGTACCCACCGATCTCCATCTCTCCTGGCAGGCGACCCGCCCGGTCGACACCGCCGGTCTGCATTTCTACGTGTCGGGCCGCGGCCCGGATGGCGGTCCCTTGTGGGAGCAGAGCCTGCCGTTGGGCGAGCCCCTGCCGGGGGTCTGGCCTGCCGGCCAGGTGTTCCGTCTCAGCCACCGGCTCCTGCCGCGCACGCCTGCTCCGGGCCCGGTCGAGGCGCAAATAGAGATCTGCGCCCAGGACGGAGCTGCCCTGCTCGGCTGCTGGCAGTTGGGGACCTCTCAGGTCAGCAATCGGCCCGTCCGCCTCGCCTTCCCGGCCCCGCCGGCCCATCCGTACGCGGCCAATTGGTCCGGGCACGTGGCACTGGCCGGGTACGATGTCTCGCGGGTCGGGCAGGTGATCTCGCTGACCCTCTACTGGCGCGCCGGAGACGTGCCGGTGGGCAGCCCGCTCAAGCGCTTCGTCCACGTCACAGCCGCCGATGGGTCTATCATTGCCCAGTCGGACGCCGATTTTCAGGCCGACGGCGTGCCGGCCGCGCACTGGCAAGCCGGAGAATGCGTGCTGGACCAGGTTTCGTTGACATTGCCGCCCGGTCGCGCTCCCGTCGTGATCTATGCCGGCCTATACGCCGCCGCTAGCGGTGAGCGCTTGCCGGTGCAGCTATCGGGCGGGGCAGCGGCGCCCGATGCGCGCGTGTCGTTGGCCCTGCCTGGGGACGCCTCGCCCTGAGTGAGACCTGGCTTCCATCCCTCAGGGGTCGGCGGTCACGCTGCAGCCGCTCACCTGCCGCAGCTCGGAAGCAGGCCGGTCAGCTAACAGCAGCCGAGCGCCGGGGCACAAGCAGCTTGTTGTGGTACAATACGCGAGCAGACCCGTGCGGGTCTGCTGCCGCGGTATGCAGTGACACGGGTGAGAGGAGAACGCGAACATGGGTAACAAGCTCGGCATCGTCTTGTGGTCGGCGCTCGCCGGAGGATGGCTTATCAGCCGCCTGGGGCGCCGCTGGGGAGCCAGCGAGGACGAAGTGCACGCCTCGCTGCCCGGGGACGAGGTGATCCCCCACCCCATGCTGGAAACCACGCACGCCATCAGCATTCAGGCGCCGGCATCGGCCGTGTGGCCCTGGTTGGCGCAGGCGGGCTATCGCGGCGCCGGGCGCGCGGGGTGGTACACCGACGCCACCTGGGATCCTTTCATCAGCAAGTACATCCTGCCACTGTTCGTTCCGGCCGGCGATCGGCCCGGGGACGGAATCGCAGCCAGCGTCGATCGCATCCTGCCGGAGCATCAGCAAGTATCCGTGGGCGACATCATCCCTGATGGCCCTCAAGGCACCGCCTGGTTCACGGTCCGGGAAGCAAAGCCAGGCCAGAGCCTGGTCCTCTACTCGGATAGCCATGCCCGCTACCTGACGCCGTCTGCCTTGCAGGGCACGCGCTGGGCCGCCCATGGCGAGTTCACCTGGGGGTTCGTGCTCAGGCCAGAGGGCGGCGGGGCGACGCGCCTGATCCTGCGCACGCGCGCCCGCTTCGGGCCGCGCATCCTGCGCAGCATCGCGCCCATGCCCTTCTACCTGGCCGATTTCGCGTTCGCCCGCCTGCTGCTGCGTGGCGTTCAGTCACGGGCCGAGCATTTCGTTCGCGGGCAGGCGCCGGCATCGCACGAGGCCCGGCCGGTCAAGGCCTGACGCCGGGCACGCAGGTAGGGTAGGCAGGCGACGGAATGCCCACAGGTGATCCTACTCGCTCGCGACGCACCTTCGCCCCCGGCGTGGCCATCCGCCTGCCCTTGGCCGGGTCTCGCCTGACCTTCGGGCTTACCTGGCTGGTCGTCCTGCCACTCGGCATCTGGGCCATCGCCGGCTTGTACGTGGCCATCCTGGGAGCTTTCCTTGACTTGGCACAGACCTGGCTGGTGGCCCTTCTGATAGGGGTTCTGTTCCTCGTCTCGCTGGTTTTGCACACTTTGGCGCATGTATGGGCCGCGCGCTTGGTCAAAGCGACACTGCCGGATCGCATCCCCGTCTACGCCTTCGGGGACGCATCCCAGGTCTGGCCGGCTGCCCCGTCCCCCTGGGCGGAAAGCCTGGTCGCGCTGGCCGGCCCGTTCGCCAGCCTGCTCTTGACCGGTGTAGCCTACTTGCTTTGGAACGCCCAGCTTCATCCCTATCTCAACGTCAGTATGCCCTTTCTGGGCATCGCGAACGCCGGGTTAGCCGTTCTGAACCTCATGCCGGCCTATCCATTGGACGGCGGCCGCCTGACACGCGCGCTCGCCTGGGGGCTGCTCGAGCGTGCCAGCTGGGGCCCGCCCCTGGCGCGGAGGCTGGGTTACCTGGTCTGCGCAGCGCTGTCCGGCTGGGGCATTCTTCTGAGCACGCAGCAGGTGCGCTTCGGCCTGGAAACCGGCGTCGCCAACCTGATCGTGGCGGCGCTGCTGCTGCTGGCGCTGATCGCGACTCCGACCTGGCAGTGGGACCGGCCGCCGACGTCATTCGCGGCGCGCGTCGGGCTCGGGGCGGCAGCAAGGCGGGCCGGCGGTGCGCTATTGGCATCCGTTACCATCGTGATCCTGCTGGCTATGGCGTCCAGCATTGTGCCGACCGACAGTGGGTTGGAAGCGCCGGGCGTGGCCCTCGGCGTCGAATCGATGGTCCAGGTGCCCCCCGACCACGCTCACCCGGTGGCGGGCAGCTTTATCCTGACCACGGTGATCCAGCAAACCCCCATCACCGCCGGCGAATGGGTCTACGCGCGCCTCGATCCGAGGCTGAGGATCGTGCCACCCGCCCAGATCGTACCGCCAAACACCACGCCCCAGGAGCAAGCCCGGCAGGGTTTTCGTATGCTCGACGAAAGCGAGACGACGGCCGTGATCGTTGGCATGCGCCTGGCCGGCTTCCACGTGCCCGCGGCGGGCAAGGGTGCGGCCGTCGATTCCGTGCTGCCACAAAGCCCGAGCCAATCAGTGCTCCAGCCCGGCGACATCATCACCGCGGTCAACGGGCAGCCGGTCCAGACCACCGCCGACCTGATCCGCTTAATCGGCCTGGAGCAGGCGGGCGACAAGGTCCAGCTTCAGGTGGTGCGCGCGGGCGCGAGGCACACCCTGAGCGTCGGCCTGATGCCCCCGGCTGCGCCAGGCGGATCACCGCGCCTCGGCATCACCGTCGAATCCGCCGGACTAGACTACAGCTTGCCCTTCCCGGTCAAGATCGTACCGGAGAAGATCGTCGGCGGCCCTTCCGCCGGGCTTATGTTCACGCTCGCCGTCTACAACGCATTGACACCCGCTGATCTGACAGAAGGCCGCCGGATTGCCGGCACCGGGACGATCAGCGTGGACGGCTCCGTCGGCCCGATCGGCGGCGTTGAGCAGAAAGTCGCCGCGGCCGAAAGCGCCGGAGCAAGCTACTTCCTCTCGCCGGTCGACAACTACGCGGCCGCGCGCTCGGTGGCACGAAGTATCAAGGTCGTCGAGATCGCCAATGCCCAGCAGGCCATCCAGTTCCTGGCCGGCCTCCCACCCGTCAGCCAGTAGTGCCATCAACTCAGGTGATCAGGCACGAAAGCGGGAGGAGAGTCGATCAGGCCTGTGTAAATGGCGCCGCCCGGGCTGCCTGTCGGCTGGGGCGACCGCGGCGAGATGACAGGGGCACGTTATGCATGGTACACTTTGGGCAAGTCCGAGCGTGGTTCGAGCGGCCCGGAAGTTGCGAGGCATGGCATGAAGTCAGTCATCATCATTGGCGCAGGGATGGGCGGGCTGGCAGCCGCTCTGCGCCTCCAGCACCTGGGCTACCGGGTAACAGTCTTCGAAAAGCAGGACCGGCCCGGCGGGCGCAGCAACGTGATCGAGGAGAACGGGTTCCGCGTAGACACGGGGCCGACGATCCTGGTCATGAAAGAAGCCTTCGAGAAGACCTACCGCGACATAGGCCTCGATATCAACCAACGACTGCGCCTGGTCAGGCTGGACCCCAACTACCGGATCTACTACCACGACGGCACACACCTGGACCTCTTCAACAGCATGGCCCGCCTTTCGGCCGAGGTCGAGCGCATCGAGCCGGGCGCGACGGAGCGCTTATTTCGCTTTATCGGCCAGGGCGCCAAGAAATACGAGCTCGGCATGGATTTCGTGGAACGCAATTACGACCGTATCACCGACCTGGCCAACCCGGCGGCCGGGCTAAGGCTGCTGACCACCCGCTCGTACCAGAATCTCTATCGACAGGTGGCGACCTTCTTCAAGAGCGACAAGCTGCGCAAGGCTTTCACGTTCCACTCGATGTTCCTCGGCCTGTCGCCGTTCGATGCCCTGGCCATGTACAGCCTGATCACGTACGTAGACCTGGTCGAGGGCATGTACTTTCCGATGGGCGGCGTCTACAGCATCGTCGAGGATATGGTCAAGATCGCCGGCGAGCGGGGGGTGAGCATCTGCACCGGCCATCCGGTCGAGCAGATCCTGGTGCGCGACGGCCGCGCGGTCGGCGTCCGGCTGGCCTCCGGCGAGGTGGCGGAGGCCGACATCATCGTCTCCAATGCCGACCTGCCCTACACCTACCTTAAGCTCATCCCGGCCGAGCAGAGGCGGCACTACACCGACCGGCGGCTAAAGGCGCTCAGTTACGCCTGTTCGGGCTACGTCCTCTACCTGGGCCTCGACCGGACCTACGATCACCTCCAGCACCAGGCACTCTGTTTCGCGCAAGACTACCGGGCCAACCTGGACGCCGTCTTCAAGAGCAAGACGCTGCCGGCCGACCCATCCTTCCACTTAAGCGCGCCCTCGCTTACCGACCCCAGTCTGGCGCCGCCCGGCCACACTCTGCTCTACGTCCTGGCACCGATGCCCAACCTGCAGAGCGATATCGATTGGGACGCGGCTGTCCCGATCGTGCGCGAACAACTGCTCGCCAAACTCGAGCGCATTGTCGACCCCGAGCTTCGCCGGCACATCGTTTGGCAGCGCGAATACCGCCCGCCGGACTGGGAGACGAACTTCAATTCGCTCTATGGGACGGCTTTCGGCTCGCTGTCGCACGGTTTCTTCCAGTCGTCCTACTTTCGTCCGCACAACAAGGCCCGCGATATCGACAACCTGTACTTTGTCGGTCAGGGCACCTATCCGGGCATCGGCATGCCGATGGTCCACATTTCTGCCCGGCTGCTGGCAGAGAGATTGGAGAACGTACGATGAGCCAAACCATTTACCAAGTAGACGCCTTCACCGGCTGGCCGTTCGCCGGCAACCCGGCGGGGGTGTGCATACTGCCAAGCCCGGCCACCGAAGAGTGGATGCAGGCGGTTGCCAACGAAATGAACCTATCGGAAACGGCGTTCCTTGTCCAGCAGGCGGACGGCTTCGACCTGCGCTGGTTCACTCCGGCCGTGGAAGTGGAATTGTGCGGGCACGCGACACTGGCGAGCGCGCACGTCCTCTTTGAGACCGGCCGGCTGCACCCCGGCGAGAAGGCGCGCTTCCACACGTTGAGCGGCCGGCTGAGCGCGTCGCGCGACGGGGCCTGGATCGAGATGGATTTCCCGGCGACACCTGAACAGGCCTGCGCGGCCCCCGATGACCTGGCACCTGCCCTTGGGGTGAGGCCGCTGTATGTTGGCAAGAACGTCTATGACTACCTGGTTGAAGTGGCCGACGAGCAGACGGTGCGCGATCTGCGGCCGGACTTCGACCGGCTCGCCCGGGTGGCCATGCGCGGGGTCATCGTTACCGCGCGCGCCGATTCCTCCGAGTATGACTTCGTGTCGCGTTGGTTCGGCCCGGCTGCCGGCGTCCCCGAAGACCCGGTGACCGGCTCGGCGCATTGCTGCCTGGGGCCCTTCTGGGGCGCCCGCCTCGGCAAGACGGAGTTGGTGGGCTTCCAGGCGTCGGCGCGCGGCGGGACCGTGCGGGTTCGCCTGGCGGGAGAGCGCGTCATGCTCGGTGGCCAGGCAGTTACGGTATTGGTGGGCGAACTGATCTGATATTGCCGTAGCGCGGTTTTGAGGGCTAGCCGAGCATCAAGCTGGCCTGGCCGTAGTAACGGTCACACCGGCGCGGGTCGGGAGCGCTGCCCAACTGCATGTGCAGCAGTGCCTCGGCCTCCACGAAGCCGTAGCGACCCAGCAGCTCTCGTCCGGCCCGATTTGCGGCCGGGACGGTTGCCCGCAGCTGACCGGCACAGGTGAGGGTTAGCGCCGCGCGCAACAGCAGTTCGGCGGTGGCCGGGGAGGCGGCGCACCAGGGACCGAGAGTTATGCCCGAGACGAACAAGTAGCCGGTGAGCGCCCCGGAACGGTCCCGGGTGACAAGTGCGCGCCCTGAATGGCGCTCGAAGTACGTCTCCAAAACGAGCGGGCGCTCGATGCCGAAAACCCGGCCGTCGTAAGCGATCACTTCAGGCAGGTCGCGGGGCCGCATGCGCTCGAGCTCGCGATCCGTCGGGAACCTGCCTCTGACCGGCGTGTGCTGGGCCATCCTCAGCGTGTCACCACCCGGCCAAAAGCCGAGTTTCGGATAAAGACGCTGGCCAGATGGCGTGGCTTCCAGGAAGAATGCCGCGTAGTCCAACGACGTCAGGTGCGAAACGAGGTGCTGCATCAATCGTTCGCCCACGCCCTGCTGTTGGAACTGAGGATGGACGGACATCATGCCGATTGAGGCAAAGTGTCGATCGCCCGAGGGATCGCAATCGGGACCGCCGCAGCAATACCCGTAGGCGCCCACCGTGGCGACGACGCGGTTCAAGCGCCGCGCGCAGAACCAATAAGCCGGCTGCAGTTCATAGGCTTTGCGGAGGCTCTCGGCCATTCCACGGCGCCCAAAGGCTAGCTCGAGTACCATCCCGGCTTCTGTCAGGTCCTCGGGCTCCAACGGGCCAATCTCAATCATGCGCTCTCCGACGGGACGAGAATGCGAGCTATTATAGCATAGGCGGCTCCCGGTCTGGCGCCCCGATCGGGACAGCCGAGGACTGACATTGACGGACCGAGGGACGCAGACCGCGGCGGAATGAACGGAAGATCTACCCGGAGACCTTAGGTGAGGGCAGGCTTGCGGCCCAAGCCGGCCTCTTGTTCGATGTCCCGGCGCAACTCCATCAGCCGGCGAGCATAGTTGTGCAAGGACATGTCCTCGTCGGACTGCGGCTGCCAGGAGGGCACCTCGATCGGCCGCCCTTGTTTGTCGATCGCCACAAACACTATGACGCAGTGAGTGGTGTGGGTCAAGCGGCCGTCCTTCGGATCGCCTGCGCTGACGTCCACCAGCACATGCATGCTCGTCCGGCCGGTATAGATCAACCGGGCCCGCACCTCGACGATGTTGCCGACCAACACCGGCTTGTGAAACTGGATCCCGCCCACGTAGACGGTCACGCAGTATTGGCCGGACCAGCCGACGGCACACGCATAGCCCGCCTCATCGATCCACTTCATCACGGCACCACCGTGCACCTTGCCGAAGATGTTCATGTCCGTCGCGCCGGCTAAGAACTTGAGGGTGATCTCTCGTTGTTGCCCCGGCATGTTCCGCTCCTTCTCGATTCAGCCCTGGTCCCTGGTTCTCGGCCGGCCCTCATCTTGGGGCAGCTCCAGGGGCAAGATCACCTGGAAGGTCGTGTTGCCTGGCTCCGACGTCACGTGGATCTCGCCGTGGTGCTTGAGCTGGACAATATTGCGGGTGATGTGCAAGCCGAGCCCCGTACCCATGCCAGCACGCTTAGTCGTGAAGAACGGGTCGAACATGCGCGATTGTGTCTCGGGGGGAATGGCTGGGCCGTTGTTCGTGATCTCAACCACCACGTGTCCGTCCCGGGGATAGGCGCGCAGGCTCAATTCTCCCTCGCCGCCCATCGCATCAATTGCGTTGTCGATGATATTGGTCCAGACCTGGTTAAGCTCGCTCCCATAGGCTTGAATGCGCGGGAGATCCGCGGCGTAGTCGCGTGTGACGTGAATGCCGCCTTTCAGCTTGTGGCGCAGGATAACCAGCGTGTCCTCCAGACCCTCCTGCACGTTGACAGGCTGGATAGGGGCCTGATCGAGGAACGAATAGGTCTTGACGGCCTTGACGATCTCCGAGATACGGCCGGCACTGATCCCCAGCTCGTGGAGCAGGTTGTAGACCAGGCTGGCGCTGGCGATCCACTGCCCGGCGGCCGGTAACTGAGCAGGCGTGAAATCGACGTCCAGGGCCTCGAGCCCGGCCCGGTCCCATCCGGCATCCACCAGCGCAGGGGACAGCATCCACGGCTCCTCAACACCGCGCTCGCCGAGCCATCGCTCGAGCTCGTCCAGGCTTTCCGAGCGGGCCAGCGGGTCGAGCTCCACGGGAGTCAAGGCGCGAGACTGCACCTCGGCTGCCAATTCCGCTAGGCGGCCGCCGTCTTCTCCAACCAATCCTGCCGCCCCCAGCCCGAGCGTGGCCGTCTGCCAATCCGCCAGGGCAGCGGTCAGTTGCTCAGTGCTGCGGCGAACGGCCGCGGCCGGGTTATTCAGCTCGTGCGCCAGGCCAGCGGCCATGTTGCCCAAGGCAGCCATCTTTTCCTGCTGCATCAACATGCCTTCGGTGTTGCGCAGGCGTTGCATCATCGTGCTCAGCACGGCCTCGGCTGCTGAGCGGCTGCACAGCAGTTCGTAGAAAGCGTCGGTGGTGATCTTGAGTAAGTGGCTCTCCCGACGCGCGCACACCGATGCCGTGCGGGGCACCTTTTCCAGCAAGCCGATCTCGCCGATCACATCGCCCGTCTTGCAGCCCGAGAGCACCAGGTCCTGATCGCCGGCCTGCTTGGTGACCTCCAGCAGGCCGTCGAGCACGATGAACACGCCGTCGGCCGGCTCACCCTCACGCATGAGATACTGCCCGCGAGCAATCGTCACCGGCTCGGTCAGGCTGTAGAGGCGGTCCAGGTCGGCCTCCGACAGCCCGGCAAAGAAAGGTAGGTTGCGCAGTACCTCCTTGCTCATAGGACCATCCGGTCGATGTAGCACCACATCCAGTCCTCGCCCGGCTCGATCGAGCGGATGATCGGATGCCCGCTGGCGTGAAAGTGGGCCGTCGCGTGCTTGTTCTTGGAGTCGTCGCAACACCCCACATGTCCGCAAGTCATGCACATCCGCAGGTGGACCCAGCTATCGCCTTGCGCCAGGCATTCGGCGCAGACATGTGTCTCGGGCTCGAGGTCTCGAATGCTGTCGACGTGGGTGCATGCACGCTGTGCCATCGAACCTCCTAAAGCCCGCCCAGATATTGGTGAACGAACTGTACGGCCATTGAGCCTTCGCCGACGGATGAGGCGACCCGTTTGACAGAACGGTGACGAACGTCGCCGGCGACGAAGATACCTGGGACGCTGGACTCGAGCCAGTAAGGATCGCGCCCCAGATTCCAGCCGGCCGGCCGCTGCCCGTCGTGCAGCAGATCCGGACCGGAGAGAATGAACCCGGCCTTGTCGCACGCCACCAGATCGGCGATCCACTCGGTACGCGGCATTGCGCCGATGAACACGAACAGTGCCGCCGCATCACACGTGTCTTGCTCGCCCGTCTCGAGATCGGTGATCACGACTTGCTCTAGCTGATCCTTACCCTGGACGGACGAGACACTCACCCTGACCTGCACCTTGATATTCGGTGTGGCGTAAATCTGGTCAACCAGGTACTGCGACATGCCGGATTCCAGAGAGCTACCACGCACCAGCAGGCCAACCGTCCGGGCATACTTCGACAGATACATGCAGGCCTGACCGGCGGAATTGCCCCCGCCCACCACGTAAACGTCTCGGCCGGTGGTCAACAGCGCTTCGGTGATCGCCGAACCGTAGTACACGCCTGCCCCGGTTAGCGCTTCCACTCCCGGCACATCCAGCTTGCGATACTGCACGCCGCTGGCGATGAGCAGAGCACGACTAGACACCTCGGCTCCTCCCGCCAGCTTGACGATCTTGTAGTCATCGCGCAGCTCGACGCCCTGCACCTCCTGCGGGGTCAGCAGCTCGGCGCCAAAGCGCAGTGCCTGAGCCACGGCGCGCCGCGTCAGATCGGCGCCACTGAGCCCAACCGGGAACCCGAGGTAGTTCTCGATGCGCGAGCTGGTGCCTGCCTGCCCGCCCGGCGCCTCGCGCTCGATCAGCAATGTTTTCAGACCCTCTGAGGCCCCATAAACCCCGGCCGCCAGACCGGCCGGTCCGGCGCCCACGACCACCAGGTCATAGAACGGCTGCTGGGCCTGCTGCTTCAGCCCGATCTTGGCGCCAAGCTGCGCGTTGGTTGGCTGGGCGATGAATGTGCCGTCGGGAAAGACCACCAGGGGCAGCGAAGCCGGCTCGACGCCGGTCGCCTCCAGCAGGCGCTGCGCCTCTGCATCGTCCAGGAAATCGAGCCACTGGTATGCTACGAGATTGCGTCCCAAGAAATCTTTGACCTGGTGGCTGATAGGCGACCAGCGATGCCCCACCACCCGGATGCCCTCCCAGGCCGGGTGGAAGTTGGCCTGCCAATCACCCAGGATATCGTCCAGTACCGGGTAAAGGTGTTCTTCAGGGGGGTCCCAGGGCTTCATCAGGTAAAAATCGAGCCGGATCTCGTTGATGGCGCGGATGGCGACCTCGGTGTCGGCGTAGGCCGTGAGCAACACACGTTTCGCATCCGGGTAGGCCCTGGCCGCTTCCACCAGAAACTCCACCCCGGTCATACGGGGCATGCGCTGATCAACCAGGAGAAGGGCTACCGGCTCGTTGCGTACCTTGAGCTTTTGCAGCGTGCTCAGGGCCAGCGCGCCCGAATCGGCCGTCAGGATACGATACTGTTTGCCATACTTGCCGCGCAGGTCACGTTCCACCGCATTCAAAACCGGGCGTTCGTCGTCAACAGCCAGGATCACTGGTTTGGGCATCGCACATTCCTCCCCTTCAGGCGGAAGATTAGTGTGATACTTATACAATAGAAGCTTGATTCGCGCAACCTTAACCGGGCGGCTGGCATGGAAGAGGCCGGATCTCTGGGAGATCCGGCCTCAGCCGCTGCTCAGTACCGGCCCTGTAGCCAGGACAAGAGGGGTGGCAAGGTGATACGCTGTAGCCCCGTCCGACGCTCGATGGGTGAGTTGTCAGTGCCCGGTGATGGAGGCCAGTCGACGCGCCAGCGTCCTAACGCGTCGCGACTGAGGCTCTCGTCGGCGCCCAGTTCGGGATAGTCGCTGAGAATGTCCACCACGCTCCGGCCGTCGGCGGCGATCAGACGCACCTCGCCGTGGGAATAGGGAAGCACCAGCCCAGTGCGGTCGCCATAGAGCACGATGTAGCCGTTGCCCTTGATGACCGTACCCTTGGGCAGCCGATAGGCGGCCGTCCCCGGACCCGTGTCCAACAGCCAACCTCCAAGATTGACCGACCGCTTGGCCGTGTTGTGGAGCTCGATCCACTGGTCATTCACGTCCACCTCGCCGTCGGCATTCCAGTCCTGCTTGGCCGACCGGACCAGCACTTCGTTGATGAGAATGGTGGGCAGCTCGCTTTCGGCCTGCACAGCGGTCGGCGTCGGGCTGGGCCGCTCCTCCGGCCGCTCAGGTTCGCGCGTGGCAGTCGGCGGCAGCGCAGTCGGCGTTGCCGTATCCGTCGCTGGCGGCCGCGTGCGCGTCGGGGTCGCGGTCCTGGTCGGCCGCACCCGCGTTGGAGTAACGCTTGGCGTCGCCGTCTCCGTTGGTGGCACTGGCGTGTGCGTAGGCGTCGCCGTCGCCGTCTCAGTTGGTGGCATCTCGGTCGGCGTCGCCGTCTCAGTTGGTGGCATCTCGGTCGGCGTCGCCGTCTCCGTTGGTGGCACCTCGGTCGGCGTCGCCGTCTCAGTTGGTGGCACCTCGGTCGGGGTGGCGGTGTCCGTCGGCGGCACCGCAGTCGGCGTGGCCGTATCGGTTGGCGGCACCTCGGTCGGCGTGGCCGTCACGGTCGGCGGCAGCGGCGTGGCCGTGGCAGTCGCCGTCGGTTTCCCCTCGGGATGACTCTGCACCGGCGTGTTTGTCGGCGTCGCGGTCTCCGTCGGCGTTAGCGTCGCCATCGGCGTCTCGTCGCCGCCCTCCGATGGCGTCGACGTCGTGGTTGGAGTGGCCGATGCCGTCGGCGTCTCGGTCGGCGTACTGGTCTCCGTCGCAGTCGGCGTGGCGGTCGGCGTCGCCGTTGGCGTGGCCGTCGCAGTGGCTGTCGCAGTGGCCGTCGCCGTTGGCGTCGGGGTGCGGGTAGCAGTCGCGGTCGCGGTCGGCGGCAGGCTGAGCAACGAGTAGAGGAGCTGTACCCGCGCCGCACCCGCCTGCTCATAGTATTCGAGGGCAAGGAAGTGATTGCCGGTCAACGCAAGGTCGGCCGTGTACTGGGTGCCGCCCGCACTTTCGTGCCATTGGTCGATAACCAGGTTGCCGTCCACGTACAGGCGGACCCCATCGTCGGCCCGCAGCCAGAAGCGCCAGGTGCCGGGTGTGAAGGTCAGCCAACGACTCCAGCGGGCCGAGAAATGGTCGGCGGGCACGCCGTTGGCCGGAGCGCCGTCCCCCCAGTTGAAGTCGACCGCCTTGTCGTTGCGCACCAGCACGGGAGAGCCATTGAGCGTCTGATTTGTCCAGAACTGGCCCATCCAGTCGCTGAACGTAGGCGTAACAGCCTCCCACCACAGCTTGATCCTCGCGCCGCCGCCGCGCTCGTAGTAATCCAGGCGTATCTGGTGCGTGCCGGCAGCCAGCGCAAAATCAACCGCGTCCTCGCGCACACTGCCGTCACGCCAGTCGTCGATGATCACTTGGTCGTCCAGGTAGAGGCGCGCCCCGTCGTCTACGAGCACATGGAAGCGATAGGTGCCCATGCCAAAGTCCTGAGTCCGCGTCCATTCGACCGAGAAGTTGTCGGCCGGCAGGTTACCTGCCGGTGCCCCGCCGCCCCAATCGAAGTCCACGTTTCCGTCGTTACGTAGCAGGACCGGGCTCCCGGCCAAGTCCGGGTTCGACCAGTAGGCACCCCGCCAGTCGGGATAGGACGTCAGCTTCTCCCACCACACCTGGATGCTCGCCCCCCCATTCCGTTCGTAGTACTCGACCCGCACATCATGATTGGCTGCGCTCGTGCGGTAGTCGCCGGTCACCTCACGGCGCGGGCCGTCCTGCCATTGGTTGATGACCAGGTTCCCATCCACGTAAAGCCGCACGCCATCGTCGACGATCGCGTGGAAGCGGTACAAGCCCTCGTCGAAAGCCAACGTGCGGGTCCAGCGCACCGAGAAATTATCGGCCGGCATGCCGGAACCGGGAGACCCGTTGCCCCAATCGAAGCTGATGCCGGCATCGTTGCGCACGAAGGCCGGTGAGCCCGTCAGGCCCAGGTTGGGGTAATACTCACCGCGCCACTGCGGGAAGTAGCTCAGACGCTCCCACCAGAATTGGATCTGGGCGCCGCCGCTGTGTTCGTAGTATTCGACGCGCACGTCGTGGAAGGCGGCGCCCAGGGTCAGATCGACAAAGTAGGTCGACGGGGCCGTGTCGCGCCATTGATCGAGCACCTCCTGCCCGTCAATCCACACACGCACTCCGTCGTCGCTGTTCGCATAGAAACGGTACGTCCCTTGGTCGAACCACAGCGTGCGTGTCCACCGTACCGAGAAGTTGTCGGCCGGCAAACCCGAGACCGGCGAGCCGGTGCCCCAGCTGAAGTTAATGTAGTTGTCGCCCCGCACGACGGCAGGAGCACCGGCCAGGTCGCGATTGGCGTAATACTCGCCGCGCCAGCCGGTGATGGCAGGCACGGGCGTCGGTGGCGGGACGACGGTTGGCACTGGGGCAACGGTCGGCAGCGGCGGTGCGGGCACTACGGGAGCGATGCCGGCGAAGTCGGTCAGGTTCCGATAGATCCAGCCCTCTCGGCCGTTTGCCAGCAGCACCCGCAGCCAATCCCCGGCCGCGTTCTCGCCGGTGACCACGAATGAAGCACCATAGGTGATGGCACTGACGGCCGGATAGTTCGTGCTCGGGCCCGTGCGTACGTTCAGGGTGTTGGCAATCACGGTGCCCGTATTACCCTCCGGCACGGGCGTCTCGCCCGGCGCTGCGGCGGTGGGTGGGATAGTGGGCATGGGCGTGGCCGTCGGCGCGACCGTGCCAGTCGCGGTCCCACTGACCGCCGTGCCGGGAGTGCCCACCGCGACAGTGGTCTGGGTAAACTGAGCCGAGGCCTTACGGCCGGTAGTTGACGACCAGGCAGTGATCTGGACGACGGGCAAATTCGCGAAGCTCTGATCGGACGGGAAAGTCATCAGGAGCGCGAAAGTGCCGTCCGTCGCGACGACCGCGCCGGCATACGCGGTCTGCTGGCCGGCCGCCTGGGCGGGGTCTTCCAGGTCCACGTATACGGTGTCGCCCGGTTTCCAGCCTTGGCCGTTCACGACGATGCGCGTGCCGGGACCGCCCTCGTTCGGCGACAGCGAAATCGATGGTTCAGGAGTGAGGCTGGGCGTGACCGCCGGGGTAGGAGTGTTGCTCTCCGCCTTGACGATCATCTCCAGGGGCGACCGGCAGCCGGCCAGGACGGCCAGCAGCGCCAGAAGCAAAAACGGAAGCAAAAAACGGGCCGGGCCGAGCCTGGCCAGGCTCGGCCGCGCAATAGTGCCGTGACTTCTCATCGCGAACCCTCCGCGCAATACCGCTAGGACCGTGCAGAACGCGGTCACACTATCTGTTAAACGACAGAGAAGCCGAATGGTTCCCGCTCGCGCCGACATTCTTATATGGACTTTCTCAGTGCGCGAACGTCGCACACGCCTAGACCCGCTTCCCGCGTTTCCCGGACAGTATAGTAGCCGCGCGCGGTCGGAGCGTCCGCCAAATGACCAGATTGCGCACTCACCAACTGGCCAGTCTTTGCGTGCCGTGACGGTCTGCGGGGTCTGCCCTTACTTGGCGGAGGGGATCGGATCGATCCCCGGCAGCAGGGTGGCATCGGGAACGATGCCCTGCGCGGCCAACGCGCCCGCATATTCGGGGCGGATGCCGCTGCGGTCTTGATACTGGTAGGAGGAAGGGGAAGAGTCGGCCATCACGATACTCCTGGGTGGTTTTTGTCCAGCGCGCACCTGACTCGATCGGCCGGGCAAAGCACTTTGGCGAGCCGCTCATTTTGCCGCGCTCAGCGGCAGGCGTACAACGAAGCGTGCCCCGGGGGTAGCGTTCTGCGCGGTCACCGATCCTCCGTGGCCTTGGGCTATGGCCTTCACGATAGCCAGCCCCAGGCCGTTTCCCGGGTAGCCGGTCGTGTTACGCCCCCGGTGGAAGCGGTTGAACAACTGCGGCAGATCCTTGGCCGGGATGCCGATGCCGGTGTCCGCCACCCATAGCACTGCCCATGCCTCGTCGCGTTTGAGGCCGAGAGTCACGGTCCCGCCCGCAGGCGTAAACTTGATTGCGTTGTCCACCAGGTTGGCCACCAGGCTTGACAACCGATCCTGCCTACCATCCACCACCAGCTCCGCCTCCGGCAAGTCGAGCAGGAAGTTGAGGCCCGCCTGCTCTGCCCGCGAAGCCTCCAACTCCGCCATCTCACGAATTACGCCACCCAGACGGACCTGGCTCTTGTCCTCGCCGGCGGCGCCGGCTTCGAGCCGCGAGAGCTCGAGCAGGCTATCGGTCAACTCGCCGAGCCGCTGCACTTGGGTCTGCGCCCTCTCGAGCAAGGGCAGAACGTCTGCCATCTCAGTCTCGCCGGAAGCCAGCTCCAGGTTGGTGCGCAAGGCGGTGAGCGGCGTGTGCAGCTCGTGGGCGGCATCCGACACGAAGCGGCGCAGAGTCCCGACGGTCTCCTCGACCTGATCTGCCATCTGATTGAAGGAATGAGCGAGCGAGGCCAGCTCGCGCGGGGCACGCCGGCCGGTTGCGGCCCGGGCGGCCAGGTCGCCGCCGGCCATGCGTTCGGTTGCACCGGCCAGCGCCGCGATGGGCGAGCTGATGCGCCGGCTGGTCAGCCAACCAGCCGCCGTCGCCAGCAGCACGGCGACGGCACTGGCTATCGCCCAGCCCCGCGCCACGCTGGCCACGATCAGGCTGCCATAAGCCGGACCCTCCGAGAGTTCCACGTAGCCGACGAAATTGCCCGCGCCGTCGATCAGCGCTTGCCTGACTACCCGGATGGAGCGTACGCCACCCATGGTCGCCTCATCCACAGGCGCGAAATTATACAGCACCATGCTCCGCGCTGCCGCGGTGCCGGTCAGCACCTGGCTGGACTTGAGCATGAGGGCGTCGGCAAGGCCAGCCGGCAAGGCTTCGCTTGTGTTGCCCGAGACCGCGCGTATGACGATGAGCGGCTTGCCGCCCGGAAAAGCGTGGATGGACGCGTCGGGGGCAGCCCCCGGAAGGGGCAGACTGCTCAGCGAGACATAGCGCGCGCCGTCCGCATGGCCCGTATCGGCCAACACACGCCCGTCCTTGTCGAGCAGACGCACCCGCGTCTGCTCGAGAAAGGCGAGGCTCTGCACCTGGGCTTGCAGCTCGGGCCCCGACAGGTCCCAGGCACCGCTCTCCATCACGAACTGGCCGATCGCCTTGGCGTTGCCCCGCAGGTAGTCGAGCTCGCGCTGCGCATAGTACCCGAGCAAGATGGACACCAGGACGGCGCCCAAAGCCAGGGCAGCCAGCAGGGCGATTGCCGCGTAGCTGAGCGGCAGTTGCCAGCGGATCGATCTGAACATTGAAAGGCTTCCTCTCCCGACACGATGCACGGCAGCAGCCTTTTTTTACCGCCAATCGGGCGGTTCTGTCAACCCGGTTGATAAACCAGGATGCGTACGATGGTGCGCTCGCCCGTCCTGTCACCCCAGACCTGGACGATGCTGTTGATCGTGATGTCGTCCAGCGAGCCTGGCTTGACGACCTGTTGTATCTTGCCGGGCTGATCGCCGGGCGGCGGGGCATCGACGTTGGTCTCGTCGCGGAAGATCTGGGTGTCGTGGGTGACGACGGCCTCCAGGACGGGACCATCGTAGGTTGGCGCCGACACCTGACCTAATTGCGCGTGCTGCGTTATCTTGCCCGTACCCAGGAACAGGCTGTTGTCCTGCCGCCGCACCAGCATGCCTGTCAGATCGGGCTTGGTCTGCGGCAGTTCCTTGGCCGGCGCAATCTGGAAAGTGCGGCCGTTGCTGATTATCATCGGGCCGCTGCTCGCGCCATGGCCTGCGCCGGCCCGCGCCCCGCTGAGCCAGCCTCCGCCCACGTAGGCGGCCGCGGCGAGCACGATCACCAGCAGCACCAGGCCACCGATCATCCATACCTTGCGGTTTCTGGCTGGCGGATCGGGTCCTGCTTTGGATTCGTCCATATGTGTCCCCTTGGAGAGACGCTTGGTCCGTTCTGTCAACCCGGTTGATAAACCAGGATGCGTACGATCGTGCGCTCGCCGGTCTTGTCGCCCCAGACCTGGATCATGCTGTTGGGCGTGATGTCATCCAGGGACCCGGGTTTGATGACCTGTTGGATCTTGCCCGAGGCGTCCGGGGGTGCGGTGAAATTCGTCTCGTCGCGAAAGATCTGGGTGTCGTGGGTGATCACGGCCTCCAGGACGGGACCATCGTAGGTTGGCGCCGAGGCCTGCGGCTGCGACTGGCTGCCGCTCTTCTGCACGAGACGCGTGACTTTACCGGTGCCGAGGAACAGGCTATTGTCCTGGCGCCGTACCAACACGCCCATCAGGTCGGGTTTGGTCTGCGGCAGTTCTTTGGCCGGCGCAATCGTGAAGGTGGTAGAATTTCCCCCCTTGGAGATCATGACCCTCGGCTGCCCGCTGGACAGGCCGTTGACCGCCCCGGCCGGCCCCCGATTGAGCAGCCGTCCGCCGACGAAAGCGGCCGCGGCCAGCACGACGACCAGCAGGCCCAGTCCGCCGATCAGCCGCAGGTTCCGCTTCCGGGCAGGCGCCTTCTCAGCCGGCCCCAGCGTGTTCTCGCCGCCCGGGGAAAGAGCCGCTGCCTCGTTAACCTGCGTGGTCGCCGTTGTCTCGCCTGCTGAACCAGGCTGCATCTCTGATTCGTCCATGTGAACATCCTCCCTGTTAGTTATCAGTTCGAGCATCGCCAGTTGTCGAACCGGTCATGTCTATTCATAGCGAAGGGCCTCGATCGGATCCAGCCGCGCGGCGCGGATGGCCGGATAGAGGCCGAAGACCACGCCGACCAGGAGCGCGACTCCCAAGCCGAGCGGGATGCTCTGCGGAGCGAGCAGGGCGATTCCCTTGTTGAGCGTGGCGGCCAGCGGAACAGTCAGCACTCCCACGGCCACCCCCAGGAGGCCACCGCCCGCGCTGAGCAGCACCGCTTCGGACAGGAACTGGGCCACGATATCCCGGCCACGCGCGCCGATGGCCATGCGCACGCCGATCTCGCGCGTGCGTTCGCTGACGCTGACGAGCATGACGTTCATGATGCCGATGCCCCCGACGATCAGCGAAACCGCAGCCATGGCCGTGAGCAGCAGCGAGAAGGTGCGGGCCGCGTCCTGTTGCGCGCCCAAAATGTCGTCCCGGCTGCTCATGTCGAAGTCGTCCGCCCAGTCGCCGTTCGCGTCGCGCGGGACGTCGTGGCGCTTGCGTAGGTAGTCTGCCACCTGCCGTTTGGCCTCATTCATGCGGCTCTCGTCGCTGACGTGAGCAGTCATGGTCACGGGCGGTTCCTTGTCATACAGATTGTTGATGGCCGTGCTGATGGGCAGAAGTAGGACGTCGTTGGGCTTGGCGCGGTTGCGCTGGGTCGGGTCCTGCGTCTCGAGCTCGGCCAGCACGCCGATCACCTGGCAGCGCTGGCGGTTGACCCACACAGTTTGCTCGAGCGGATCGTCGCCGAGGAACAGATCAAGCGCCGTCTGATAGCCCAGCACGCACACCGGCGCGTTACCCAACACTTCTGCCGCGGTAAAGAACCGGCCCGGTCCCATAAAATCCTCGCTGCGCAGGGCCCGGCCGCCCTGCCAACCGGCCGGTTGAAATTGATTGCTGGAGGCCATCGTGAGCAGGGCGTCGGCGGTCGTGCCGGTGATGGACATGTCCAGCACGTTGCGACCCTGGCGCACTTTCCCCGCACCGCCAACGGTCATCTCGACGCGGCTGATCATGGGGACCTGGCCGGGCATCTCCAGGCCGTCTTCGTAGACCAGGTTCTTGCCGACCGGCACGAACTGCCCATTCTTTAGCTCCTGGCGCGTGCTGATCTGCAGACCGTCCGAACCGAGGTAGCGGTAGTTGGCGTCCACTGCCGCCCGAGCGCCGTTGCCCAACGCGAGGGTCGCGATCACAGAGGCTACGCCGATGATGATGCCAAGCGTTGTAAGGGTAGCCCGCAGCTTGTTCGTGACAATCCCTCGCAGCGCGGAACGCAAGGTGTTACGAAACGACATCGCCACTCACCTTCGGCGAAAGAAGGGAACGATCGTCAGTCATCGACGATGCGCCCGTCACGCATGTGCAGAACCCGGCCGGCATAAGCCGCCACCTGCGCGTCGTGGGTCACCACCAGGATGGTCCGGCCACCGGCGCACAGTCCGACCATCAATTCCATGATGTCGCGCCCCGTGACGCTGTCAAGGGCGCCCGTTGGTTCATCGGCCAGGACGATCGCAGGATCCGTGACCAGGGCACGTGCGATCGCCACGCGCTGCCGCTCGCCGCCCGACATCTCCGTGGGGCGGTGTTCGGCGCGCGCGGCCAGGCCCACCTTCTGGAGCACGGTGGTCGCCCGGTTCTGAACCTCGCCGCTCTTGCCGCGGCCTGCGCTCCCGTACAGCAGTGGCAGCATGACATTCTCCAGGGCCGTCAGGCTGGCCAGCAAGTTGAAGTTCTGAAAGATGAAACCGATGCGCCGGTTACGCACCCGGGCCCGCTCGTCGGCGGTCAACCGGCCGACGTCGTTTCCCTCCAACCGGTAGATGCCGCTCGTCGGCCGATCCAGGCAGCCCAAGAGGTGCAGCAAGCTGGATTTACCGCTGCCGGATGCTCCCATGAGGGCCACGAATTCGCCGGCCTCCACACCCAGGTCCACACCCCGCAGCGCCTGTATCTGGCCCGTGCCCATCGGGTAACTCTTCGTCATGCCTTGCGTTTCGATGATGGTATGCGACATTGCCTCAGTTCCCCGAGGAGGGACATGGTAGAGGCTTCACTGTCCCACCACTTGCTCGCCTTCGGTCACTCCGGCCACGATCTCGACGTTGACGTCGCCACGCAGCCCAACGGTGACCGTCCGCTGCTCAGCGTGATCTCCCTGCCAGACCTGCACCACCGCCTGGCCCCCTGCCCCCGCTCGCACGATCGAGCGCGGCAGGCAGAGGACATTCGACTTCTGAGCGATGATGATCGAGGCATCGACCGTCATGCCCGGCATGAGGCCCTCCACAGGCTGATCGAGGGTGATGGCGACCGGGTAGGCCGTGCGGTCGTCGGTTGCATCACGCTCCGGCACGATGCGTGCCACGTGGCCCTTGACCGCCGCGTCCGGCTGGGCGTCGAAGAACAGGTCCACCGCCTGGCCGGCCCGCACCTGTGACAGATCCTCCTCGACGACGGTCCCTACCACTTCGAGCGCGGCGGGATCGGAGAACACGATCAGGGGAGAGTTGGCGCCAACCACGTCGCCCGCACCGGCGCGGACCTCCAGGACCACGCCATCGAATGGGGCCTCGATGCTGGCCCCATCGAGCGCTAACTGCGTCTGCTTGACGGTGACCTCCGCCTGCAGCACCTGGTTTTCGGCGATGTCCAGCGCGTTGGCTTCGGCACCGGCCAGCAGCTTGTCCAGATCGTTCTGGGCCTGGATCACCTGGAGCTGGGCAGCAGCCAGATCGGCCGCGGACGCCGGCTTCTGCAGCCGGGTGAGGTTGGCCTGCGCTTGTTCCAGCCCAGATTTGGCCTGCTGTACCCTCGAGTTGGCGTCAGCGCCGCTCGTCGCCTGTAGCGCCTGGTAGTTCGCCAGAGCTTGCTGGTAATCAATGGTGGCCTGCTGAAGCGCAGTGGACTGGGGCAGCATGCCCACATTGGGGCTGCTCGCCACCCGGTCGTAGGCCGCCTGGGCCTGCCTCAGGGCCACCTGGGCCTTCTCCGTCGCCGCGGCCGCGGCAGCCAGTTGATCGTCCGTGGTCGAGGCTCCTTTCGAGGCCGCTTCATAGCCCGCCTGCGCGCTGGCGACGGCGGCGCGCGCGGCAGCGAGATCGGCCGCTTCCGGTCCCGCCTTCAGTTTGTCGTAGTTGGCCTGGGCCGCTTCGAGCCCGGCACGCGCGGTGGCGACGTCCTGGGCCGTGCTGGGGTTCTTGACCTGCGCCAGTTGATCCTGGGCGATCTTGAGGCTGGCCCGAGCCTTTTGGAGCTGCAGCTCGAGGTCCGCAGTATCGAGCCGGGCCAATAGCGTGCGGGCCGGCACACGCTCACCGGCCCGCACATCAATCTGCGCCAGCACGCCAGACACTTGCATTGCCAGGGTCACCCGGCGGGTGCCAACCAGGTGGCCGGGTGCAGACACCAGTTGTTGCACCTCCCCGCGCGTCACTGCCACTGTCGCCGGCGGCTGCACGGCGCCAGCATTCTCGCCGGCAGCGCCGCGGGAACCAAGATAACCACTCGCGCCTATGATCGCAACCGCGAGCACGACCACTGGAAGCGTCCAACGTTTCATATCCGTCCTTTGCGGCGTCCCATCGGCCGGCGCGGCCGTCCGGGACTGGGACGCCGCGAGCAGCCCATCTGCCTGCAAGCCCGGCGGTTCCGAGCCGCGCCCTCATAGGAACCACCGATGCATCGGCAGCGACTCATGCCGGGGCCAATTGTAGCAGGCGCATGTCTCAGCGCGGTTGCGAGAAGCTTACAGTTGTGCAGCTAGAGGTTACGGTCCCGTAATGAGCGGGTGAAAGGGGCCACATACTAGCCGGCCAGGCGGTAACCGGCGCCGGGGACGGTGAGAATCAAGGTTGGACGGCTGGGGTCGAGCTCGACCTTCTCGCGCAGGCGGCGGATGTGAACGTTGATGAGGCGCTCGCCGTCCACGTCGGCGCTGCAGCCCCAGACAGCGTCGAGTATCTGCGCCCGGCTGAGCACTGCGCCGGGGTGGCGGGCGAGATAGGCCAGCAACTTGAATTCTGTGGGCGTCAGCAGAAGCGCCTGCCGGGCGCCTGCCGGGCCTGCATCGCCGCGCCAGGCCTGGGCCCGGGTCAGGTCGATGACCAGCTCGCCGGCACGGATGATGCTCGAATCGCCGGTCGACAGTTCACCATAGGCGCGTCGTAACTGTGAGCGAATGCGCGCCAGCAGCTCGCGCAGCCCGAAAGGCTTGGTGACGTAGTCGTCGGCGCCCATTTCCAGCCCCAGCACCTTGTCGATCTCGTCCCGCTGGACGGTCAAGAGGATGATCGGCTGGCGCAAGCCGAGGAGGCGCATCTGGCGACAGAAGTCAAACCCCGAACCATCGGGCAATCGGACGTCGAGGATGATCAAGTGCGGATCGCCGTTGCGGGCGTACTCAATGCCCTCCTCGCCGGTCGGCTGCCAGGTGACGGTGTACCCGTCCTTCTGCAGTCCATCCCGCAGGCTCGTCGCCACCGCCGGGTCGTCTTCAATCAAGAGGATCCTGATCATAGCGAGATTCTACGCCCACCCGACAGGTTTCGGCAAGTACCTGCCGCGCACGGGCCAGGGAGCGGAGGCCGGAGGCTACTGGCTGACCCAGCGCGTAAACAGCTCGCCGGCCGGGATCCAGGTGTCCAGGCCTAACTCGGGCTCAGTGGAGAAGTACACGCGGCCGGTCCGATCGATCAGGGTATCGACCGTGTAGGCCAGACCGGGTGTCTGCTCCGGCAGGAGGTCCAGGCGATAGCGCTGGTCGCCCGCATCGTAATCCGGGCGCAGCACGACGCTCGGGGCGGCGGACAGGCTCGCCAGCACCTCGTGAATGAGCTCCTGGTCCTGCGTCGTCCGCGAGGACGTCAAGCCATTCCTGGAAGGGAATCGCATCTCGCGCACGCGCAGATCGGATACCTCGAGGGGCTCCAGTCGGGTGTCACGGTAGACCGTCTGGCCCATCATGTCCCCGGACGTATAGATGTAGCCCGGTCCGCCCCCGTTAGGCCTGAAAACCTGCATGTCACCCAATGACGTGCGACCGATCGCCAACGCCGCCCCTAGCGGTGCCGCCTCCGGCAATAACCTGAACTCTGCCTTACCGCTTACGTAGGTCACGTGACCGAGCGTGAGCGTATTCGTGGCATAGCGCCCGGAGGGGGGCAGGTCGCCCACCACATAAACCGGCAGCGACCGCTGCCGCCAGTAGAACGCGCCGGCCGCTCCTGCTCCCAGCAGGAGCACGAGGGCCAGAACGCTCAGTGCGAAGCCCGATGTCTTCGTTTTCATGCCCCTCCCTTACCCTTACCGTTGCTGTACCTCAAAGGTCGAGACCTCGGCAGACAGCCGGTCGACTGGGCGCCGGGGCGCCTACTGTAACTTGCCCGCCCGCTCCAGCGCCCGCATGATCTCCGGCACCCCGCGCGGGTCCTGGCCCTGGAAGAACGATGCCCCCGGATACCCCAGTTCGATTTGGATCGTGTTCCCATCGCTCCCGAGGGGCAGCCGGATGACCACCCCTTCGAAGCTGGCAGAGGAAAGCGCTGTCCAGAAGGCGCCCCAATAGACGGGCCGGCGGTCGACGCATACCAGGAAGGGCACACCATTGTTGGGCACCTTCAGGTTGCGGACGCGCTCTTTTGCGTCCGGCGCCAGCTCGACCTCGTGGCTCGCCTGGCGATAGGCCAGGACATCCCCGGGCCCGATGAGCGCTGTCGAGGCGGGCTGGACCTGCACCAGGTCCGCCGCCTCCATCTGCGCCACGCTCAAGCCCTGGGCGGTCAGGTAGATGGCAACGCCCTCGCCATGAGGAGTGGACGTGAGTGCATAGACGCAACCCGCCAGCAGGAACGATAGTGCGCCGAGTAAAGGAACAACTCGCTTCATGGCAACTCTCCTTTGCTTCTGGTTGTTACTACGTACCTGCTCCGGCTTTTGTTCCGCAGCTTGGCGCCGGACGGAAGCCGTCGAAGGACCTGGCAAGAAACGCGACCACGAACCCAGCTTCGTCGATAACGCGGTGTGGGCGCGCAGCGCCCGATCGCGTCGCGCGATCCACCGGACGTGTGGATGCAAGCAGACCAGATGGCTAACCGGCCAGGCTGACCAGGGGGCTGCGCCGGCTCTGACTGCCTTCGCCACGACCTCCCGCGTTCTGAGACGCCGGGCTCGCTTGATAAGGTGGCTAGCGCTGTGGCCCGCGAGGCGAGGATCAGGGTGCTGAGGCACAGTCACAGCGGCCGCCATGTGGCAGAATGTGGGCGAGATCAGAACGAGCCAAGGCCGCCACCGCAGTATCGCCGGACGCGGTCACATACCCTGATGCCACGGGTGTTGGCTCGAACGCGAGGAGGTTCCAGGTGACACAAGCACCTGCTGTGAGAAGTGTGGCCGATATGTATGCGGCCGCCATGGTTGGTCCAATTGTCGAACCTAGCGCGCGCTGGGTCAGGGTGAAAGCCGGCGAGACGACGATCGCGGACAGCCGGCGCACATTATTGCTGCGCGAGTACGGTCCGGGCCGCCTGCCCACTTACTTCTTTCCGGCAGAAGACGTGCGGATGCAGGCGCTCGAGCGCACGCCGGGAGAGCCAGGGGTCGATGGGTTGAACTATTGGTCGGTCAAGAGCGACGCCCTGGCAGGCGAGCTGGTCGCAGTAAGGGCGGCCTGGGCGTACCAGGATCCGCCGCCCGATCGAGCCTCGCTGGCAGAGCACCTGACCTTCGCCTGGGACAAGGGCCTGCACTGGTTCGAAGAGGAAGAAGAGGTCTTCGTTCACGCGCGTGATCCGCATAAGAGGGTCGACACCCTGCGCAGCTCGCGCCACGTGAAGGTGGTGATCGACGGGGAAACAGTGGCCGAAACGCGCCGGCCGACGCTGCTCTTCGAGACCGCGCTGCCGGTTCGCTACTACATCCCACCCGAAGACGTGCGGCGGGAACTGCTCCAACCAAGCGAGCTAACTACCCGCTGTCCGTACAAGGGTATCGCTTCGTATTGGTCGGTGAAGCTTGGCGATACGGTGAAGAAGAACATCGTCTGGAGCTACCCCGAGCCGATCCTGGAGAACCCGAAGATCAAGGGTCTGCTATGCTTCTTCAACGAGCGGGTGGATCTGTACATCGACGGCGAGCTGCAGGAGCGTCCGCCGACGCCGTGGCGATAGGGGTGGTTCAGGCATTGACAGCCGTCCCAGCAAGAACTATGATCCGGCCAGCCAGAGGGCACCGATCTCGCGCCGGCTGCCCGAGTCTGATGAATCGCGGCAGGTGACCCCAAGGAGATGGGATGGCCTTCATTCATTGTGACTTGCGCTCCGAGACGCTCAACCTGTGGACGACGATAAACGTGATCCTGCCGCAGCCGGCGGGACCCCTGTCCTGGGATGCCGCCCCGCCGGCCCGCAAATACGCTGTGCTCTGGCTACTGCACGGCTTGTCCGACGACCACACGATCTGGCAACGGCGGACCTCGATCGAGCGCTACGTCGACTCGCTGCGCCTGGCGGTGGTGATGCCGGGAGTTCACCGCAGTTGGTACGCCGACATGGCCCTCGGTTATCCCTACTGGACCTTCATCAGCGAAGAGCTTCCCGCCCTTGTGCGCTCGCTCTTCCCCATCTCGGAGCGACGGGAAGACAACTTCGTGGCGGGGCTTTCGATGGGCGGCTACGGCGCCTTCAAACTCGCTCTGCGCCACCCCGAGCGCTACGCCGCGGCCGCGAGCATGTCAGGTGCGCTGGCCATTGCTCACGGCCGGCCAGAGAATGCGGACCCGGCCATGGCGGCGGAGTTAAGAAACGTCTTCGGGGATCTCGCCAAGCTGCCGGGTAGCGACAACGACCTCTTCGCCCTGGCCGCCCAGATCGCCCGTTCGGCCGGACCCAGGCCGCGCCTCTACCAGTGCTGCGGCACCGAAGACTTCCTCCACGAGAGCAACGTCAGGTTCCGCGACCACGCGCGCCAACTCGGCCTGGACCTGACCTACGAAGAGGGACCCGGCGAGCATGAATGGGGTTACTGGGATCAGCAGATCCAGGATGTACTTGCCTGGCTGCCACTGGCCGCAGCCTGACGAGGAGAGCGTGCATGGAAATCAGCGTCGTCAGCGAGGTCACCGACGAGGTGGTGGCCGCCTTCATCCGGCTCGTCCCCCAACTCTCTGCCTCGAACCCACCACCACTGCGCGAGGAGCTGGCCGAGATGGTAGCATCGCCGGCCATTGTCCTGTTTGTCGCGCGCGATGGGGACCACAACAATGAGATCGTCGGTAGCCTGACATTGGTGCTGTTCCGCATCCCCACCGGCATCCGCGCCTGGATCGAAGACGTGGTGGTCGACACCCGGGTGCGTGGCAAGGGCATCGGCGAGGCGCTGACGCGCGCCGCCATCCAGCGGGCAACCGAGGCCGGGGCGCTTACGGTCGACCTTACCTCGCGCCCTTCGCGTGAGGCGGCCAACCGCCTCTACCGGCGCATCGGTTTCCAGTTGCGCGAAACGAACGTCTATCGCTTCACCATCGACCATTCGACAGAACGATAGAGAACGCAGAGCGAGGCCAGTCGTCGCGCGGGCGCCACTGCCGTTTTAGTTCGCCCTCCCTTCTGCCGCGAGGCCGGGCGAACGGCTGGGGTTGACTGTGCCCGGTCCGGGTTTATAATCAGGCCCTGGAGGTGCGTCATGGTCATCCCTTCGACTATGCGTGCGATGGTACTTAGCGCGCCGGGCCAACCGCTGGAGCTGCGCGAGCTGCCGGTGCCCCGGCCGGGCCCCAGCCAGGTCCTGCTGCGCGTGCTAGCCTGCGGCGTCTGCCGGACCGATCTGCACATCGTCGACGGCGAGTTGACGGAGCCGAAACTACCCCTCATTCCCGGCCACGAGATCGTGGGAATGCTGGCTGAGGCCGGCGAGGGAGTGACCCAGTTCGAGCCGGGCGCGCCGCATCGGGGTGCCCTGGCTGGGCTGGACCTGCGGCCACTGCCGCTTCTGCCTGACTGGCCGGGAGAACCTTTGCGACTACGCTCGCTTCACGGGCTACACCATTGACGGCGGTTACGCCGAGTATACCGTGGCCGACGAGCGCTACTGCTTCCCTCTGCCCGAACAACGAGCCGATTCGGGCTCGTCGGCGCAGAACGCCGCACACACTGCCCCGCTGCTGTGCGCCGGGCTGATCGGCTACCGCTCCTACCGGCTGGCCGGGGGCGCGGCCGGCTCCCGCACGGCGGGCGCCATTTCGGGGCGCAGCAGCGATGAACCGGAGTCTCCGCCGATCACCCGGCTAGGGATCTACGGCTTCGGGGCGGCGGCGCACATCATCGCCCAGATCGCCATCCACCAGGGCAAGCATATCTATGCCTTCACGCGACCCGGCGACACGGAATCGCAGGCCTTCGCGCGCCGGCTGGGCGCGGCCTGGGCCGGCGACTCGACCGACCTGCCGCCGGAAGAGCTGGACGCCGCCTTGATCTTCGCGCCAGTCGGCACCCTGGTGCCGGCCGCCCTGCGGGCGACTGCCAAGGGCGGCTCAGTGGTCTGCGGCGGCATCCACATGAGCGATATCCCGTCGTTCCCTTACGATATCCTTTGGGGCGAGCGTGTGTTGCGTTCCGTGGCCAATCTGACGCGCTGGGATGGGGAAGAGTTGCTGGCCGCGGCTGCATCCGCACAGGTGAAGACAGAGATCGAGACGTTCCCGCTGGAGCAAGCCAATGAGGCCCTAGATCGCCTGCGAGCGGGGAAGATCGAGGGCGCGGCGGTGTTGACTATTCAGGCGAGCTGAGCGGGACAAGAGCGCCGCGGAGGGATGGGGATGGACATCAAGGTCGATCGGGAACGTGAGCGGCGAGTGCGCTCCGCCCTGGCCGGCGAAGGGCTTGGGGCCCAGAAGAGATCGTGCTGGTCGATCAGGCTGCGCGGGACGTGCTGGAGGCGCGCGCCTTATTGATTGATAGGGTAAGCCACCGGTCGCGCAGCCACCCCTAGGCGACTGCCAGGCTGACGATACTGCCATCGCCCAGCCCGACCAAGAGAGGAGCACCCGCCCCAAGGCCGAGCGGGGCGGCGACACAACTGGCCCCAGCTTCGAGGGCCTCGCGGCCCGGGCAGGCGGCCCACGAGGCGCCGGCGTCATGCGAAACCAGCACCGCGTCCTCGAGGAGCACGAGGAGATCGGCCTCGCCTGCCGCCAGGACTGCATTCACCGGTCCCTGGATCAGGTCATCGAGAGGGCCTGCGCTCAGCCGTCCCCAGCTTGCCCCCCGATCCAGCGAGCGCCAGACGCCTGCGGTCTCGGTTCCGGCATAGAGGGTGCCATTTGCCGCATAGGCCGGCGAGACTGCCAGTCCGAGCACAGGCGCGGATTCGGCCGCGAAGGTCAGCTCGCGCCAGGCGCGACCGCCATTCGTGCTCCGGTACAGGCCGGATTCGGTGCCAACAAACAGGGTCTCGTCTTGTTTGAAGTTGGGCGAGATCGCCATGGCCAGGGCGTGCAGGTCCAGCAGGCGGAAGTTCCACAGCTCCCAGTGCGCGCCGCGAGTCGCCGAACGGTAGACCCCGTCCTCGAGCGTGGCCGCAAACACCGTCCCGTCTTCCTGGTAGTCGGGCGACACCAGCATGGCCGAGATGACCGGCGGCGGCGCGGGCAGCAACTCCACATACCAGGTCTGACCGCCGTCGAAGGAGCGCAGGATGCCGCCTTCGGCGCCGGCAAAGACGGTTCGATCGCTCTCAAACTGAGGAGAGACCGCCACAGCCAGGGTAGGCAGTTCGCTCTGCAGGTTGAGCGAACCGTAGGCGGATTCGAAAGTGCGCCCGCCGTCGGTAGAGGAGTACAGGCCGCTATGGCGCGCGGCAAAGCACAGTCCGTCTTGGGCAAAGGTCGGCGACGTAGCAATGGCAAGGACCATGTCCTGGTCCGCCAGGTCCTGCTCGTCTTCCAGGTCACGTTCTTCGGGCATCTCTGACACTGCGAAATCCTCTTGCTATTATTCGGGCTCGACGGCTTGTTGGGGCTTCTTCGTGTGCACGAGCACATCAATGGTCAATGCCATGGCCGCGCTGCTTACGGCGGTGCGCCAGGCCTCTTTAGTCGCCCCGCTCGCGTCGAGGATCCCGGCTGCGCGCATGTCGCTCACCTGGCCGGTACGCACATCGAAACCGCATCCCTCAGAGGAATGCTTGAGCTCGACCATGATCTCATCCGGATTGTAGCCGGCGTTGCGAATGATGGTGCGGGCCGGCGCTTCGAGGGCACGCAGCAGAATGCCGTAGGCCGCCCGCTCGTCCGGGTCCGCACTGCCCTGCTGAACCGTCCGCAGGCGCGGGCGGCATGCCAGGAAGGCCGTCCCGCCGCCCGGCAGCGCCCCCTCCAGCATCGCCCCGCGCAGCGCACGGGCAGTGCGCTCGGCCAGATCCTTGCGGAACTTGATCTCTGACTCGCTGGCCGCTCCGACCCACAAAATGGCCGAGCCACCCATGAGCTTGCCGATGCGCTGCCGCAGCCGGTCCCGCTCTTCGGGGTCGCGCGTCTCGCCGTAGGCGCTGCGCAGTTGCGCCAGATGTGCGCGCAGCCCGCGCACGTCGCCCTGCCCGCCCACTATCCCAAAGTAGTTCCTGTCACCCCAGACGCGCCGCGCTCGACCCAGGTCCTCCACGACGACGGATTCGAGTGCATCGCCGGCGTCTTTGATCACCGGCCGGCCGCCGACCAGCAACTGCAGGTCCTGCATCATGGCCGACTCGGGAATGCCATAGATGAAGGGCATTTTGGCGGCGATCGCTTTGATACGCGTTCGCGTCTGGTCGGCAACGAGTAACGAAACCGCTGCCGGCGACAGGGAGCGCGCGACGATCAACAGCGAGGGGATGCCTGCCTGAATGGCCGCGTCCAGCGTCGGGATAAGCTGGCGCGCATCGTCGATTTCGCAGGTGGTCAGCAGGATGGCCGCGTTCTCCAGGTCGGTGCGTTGCTTGGCGTGGTTCGTGATCATCTCGCGGGCCAGCAAGCCGCCGTCCCAATACACGCCTTCCACGTACTCGCGCACCAGGTCACGCGTCCGGCCCTCTCGCATCTCAAACTGCCCGTATTCGCCGACGATGTCGAAGATCTCACCCAGCATGTGCGCGAGGCCTGGATCGTAGCAGATGGCCTCCGCTACCTGGGAGAGCAGGGCCTGCCCCTCGACCGGCTGGCTCATGGCAGTCAGATCCTCAAGAACTATCCGCATGCCGTGCTCGAGGTGCCGGCGCAGTTGCATGGCATTGCCGCCGGCAGCTATGTAGCGCAGGGCCTCATTGTACACCGCACCGAACACCACGGCTCCTGTGGCGCTGCCGTCCCCGACCGATTGATTGATGCGCCAGAGCATGCCACGCAGCAGCATGGCACCCATGTCGGCGTCCCGATCGGCGAGCTCGATCACCCGGCGCGCGGTGAGCGCCGCGTTGTCCATCAGTTCGGGCGCCTGATTGCGCCCGCTATTACGCTCCAACGCGACGATTCCGGGCAGGGGCCCCAGCGTCGGCCGGATGGCGTTGAGCATCCAGTTGATGCCTCTTTGCATCGCCCTGTACGCCTTGGGCTGAAAGACGACATAGGGGGTCCGCTCTTCGGGCGGGGGTGGTGTTGTCGGTGGTCTCATATCCTCTCATCACCTCGTTGTGCCAGTTTGCCGGGGGATTATACCTTGCCGGCGCGGATTCCCCAACTTTTCGCGACAACCTGAATTAGCTGACTGGACCGATGCGCGCTAGAATGGATCCTATCCCCATGGGTTTGAGCCGCCGAGTATTCTAGAAAGCTGCACGGGCAAGCGTGGCAATGAGTACCGACGCCTACGTACGTATCGCATCACAAGGAGGATCAATGCCCAACCCTATCTCAGTCATGGTTTGGAACGAGTTTCGGCACGAGAAGGAGGACGAGGCCGTCCGTGTCGTCTACCCGGACGGCATCCACGAGGCAATCGCCACCGGGCTGCGCCAGGAAGGGTTCGCAGTCAATACCGCCACCCTGGATGAGCCAGAACATGGCTTGACCAAAGCCGCTTTGGCCGGCACCGAGGTCTTGATCTGGTGGGGGCACATGGCGCACGCCGAGGTGCAGGATGAGATTGTGGAACGCGTCCAGCAGCGCGTCATCGGCGGCATGGGGCTGATCGTGCTGCATTCGGCCCATTTCTCCAAGATCTTCAGGAAGCTGATGGGCACGAACTGCTCGCTCACCTGGCGAGAGATCGGCGAGAAGGAGCGGGTCTGGTGCGTTGCACCCGGCCACCCGATCGCGCAGGGATTGCCCCCGTACTTCGAGATCCCGCATACCGAGATGTACGGGGAGTATTTCGACATCCCGCAGCCCGACACGCAGGTATTCGTCCACTGGTACGAGGGCGGTGAAGTGCTGCGCGGCGGCGCTTGCTTCTACCGCGGGCGCGGCAAAGTGTTCTACTTCTCGCCTGGTCACGAAACGTTCCCGATCTACCACCAGCCTGAGGTGCGCCGGGTGATCGCTAATGCCGTGCGCTGGGCCGCGCCCGTGCCGGTCAAGGGCTACCGTGATCTGACGCAGGCGCCGAATGTGCCAGAGCCCATCGAGAAACTGGGCTGAAGGGCGGAGAACAATGACCAAGATCGCTTTCATCGGTGCAGGCAGTGTCGGCTTCACGCGCGGGCTGGTGCGGGATGTCCTGACCTTCCCACTGCTCCGTGACGCCACGCTCTCCTTGATGGATATCAACCCCGAGCGCCTGGACTTCGCCAGAAACTCCGTCCAGCGCATCGTCGAGATGGGCGGATATCCGGCCAAGATCGAGGTCACCCAGGACCGGGCCGAGGCTCTGAAGGGCGCCGACGCCGTCCTCGTAACCATCCTGGCCGGCGCCACCGACGTGTGGCGCCACGACATCGAGATCCCCAAGCAATATGGGGTCGACATCAACATTGGCGACACGCGCGGCCCAGCCGGCATCTTCCGTGCCCTGCGTACCATCCCGGTGATGCTGAGCATCGCGCACGACATGGAGCGCTACTGCCCATCTGCCACCATGCTCAACTACACCAACCCGATGGCCATGCTCTGCCGGGCGATGCAGCGCGAGACCGCGATCCGACTGACAGGGCTCTGCCACAGCGTGCAGGGCACCGCGATGATGCTGGCGAACTGGATCGGCGCACCGTACGAGGAGATCACTTATACCTGTGCCGGCATCAATCACATGGCCTGGTATCTGAAATACGACTGGAACGGCGCCGATGCTTACCCGCTGCTGCGCAAGGCCGTCGCCGAGCGGCCCGAGGTGTACAACGAGGAGCAGGTGCGCAACGAGATGTTCCTCGCGCTGGACTACTACGTGACCGAGTCAAGCGGGCACAACTCCGAATACAATTGGTGGTTCCGCAAGCGCCCCGACCTGATCGAAAAGTACTGCACTCACGGCACCGGTTGGAACCCGGGTGAGTACGCGTATGTCGTGAAGGAGTACCAGAAGCGCGACAACACGTGGAAGGAAGAGGCGCGTAAGTGGTTCGCCCAGGAGACGCCGATTTCGCTGGAACGTGGGCGCGAGTATGCGGCGCACATCATCAATGCCCTGGAGGGCGGCGAGCCGTTCAGGTTCAACGGCAACGTGTCGAATACCGGCCTGGTGAGCAACCTGCCTGAGGGCGCCTGCGTCGAGGTGCCGGTCTGGGTCACCAGCCAGGGCTTCGAACCGGTGCATGTCGGCGCCCTGCCGCCCCAATGCGCGCTGCTGACCAACCTGAGCTCACAGATCGAAGAGGTGGCGGTCGAGGGAGCCCTCACCGGAGATGCGCGACTGATCTATCAGGCGATCTGCCACGACCCATTGACCGCGGCCGTCCTATCCCTGGCCGAGATCAAGGAGATGGTAAACTGCATGTTCGATCAGAACCGCGACTACCTGCCGCAATTCACACACTTTAGCGTCTAGGCGCTACCTGGTTCGCCTGTGGCGAGCGGTCCTCCGGGAGAGCGGGCGCAGCCAGCAGGGCGCGCGTTCCGAGGGGCTGACCCACCAACTCAGATTGTTGACATACCCCGGCCAAGAACTCCTGCCTGGCAGACGTGACGTTCTTCGCCGGGGTCTTGGCGCCCGTCGCCGAATCGCGCCGGGAAAGGATGCTCACCAATGTTTGACGCGCGTCTCGAAAAGATGAAACAGCCGGGTGGCTTGTACTGGACCACTCGCATCGCCTCGCAACTGGAATATGCCCACCAACTGTCCCTCTTGGCACGTGGCGAATACGATGGCCTGGTTTCCGAGACTATCGGCGAGCTGGCAGCGCGCTGCGGTGACGAGCCGATCACGCAGGCGACGGCGCTCGCGGCGGAGGCGATGCTGGCGCCGCTATCGGCCGAGGCCAAAGCTTATCGCTTGCTCTGCGCCGGGCACGCCCACATCGACATGAACTGGATGTGGCGCTTTGACGAGACCGTGCAGGTGTGTCTGGATACTTTCCGCACGGTGCTCGACCTGATGCGCGACTTTCCCGATTTCAAGTTCTCGCAGTCCCAGGCAGCCATCTATCGCATCGTCGAGGAGCACGCGCCCGACCTTCTGGACGAGATCCGCGCGCGCGTCAAGCAAGGACGCTGGGAGATCACGGCCTCGACCTGGGTGGAGGCGGACAAGAACATGCCCAGCGGAGAGAGCATGGCCCGCCAGATCCTGTACACCCGGCGTTACCTCAGCGCGCTTTTCACGATCGAGCCAGATTCCCTGACCCTCGATTTCGAGCCAGATACCTTCGGCCACAGCCTCATGGTGCCGGAGATCCTGGCGGATGGAGGGATCAGGCACTACTACCATTGCCGGGGCGACGAGGGCGAGAACCTGTACCGCTGGTTCGCGCCCTCGGGTCGCTCCGTCCTCAGCTACCGCGAACCGTTCTGGTACCTGGGTGCGATCGACCAATCGATGGCCTTGTGCGTGCCCGACTTCTGTCGCCGCTACGGGATGAACACGATGCTCAGGGTTTACGGCGTCGGCGACCACGGGGGCGGGCCGACGCGGCGTGACCTGGCGCGCCTCGTGGATATGAACACCTGGCCGGTTTTCCCGACCATCTGTTTCGGCACGTTTGGGGAATACTTCGCCGAAGTGGAGCGAGTCGCCGGCCAACTGCCCGAGGTCCGGGGAGAACTGAACCCGATCTTCACCGGCTGCTATACCAGCCAGAGCCGAGTGAAAAAGGCTAACCACGTGGCGGAGACGACACTCTACGAAGCGGAGGCGTTCGGCGCTTGGGCCGGCCTGGGCGGCGGCCAACTTTATCCCGCTCCGGAGCTGGCTCGCGCCTGGCAAAACACGCTTTTCAACCAGTTCCACGATATTCTGCCGGGTTCAGGCACGGTCGACACGCGTGAGTACGCCCTGGGGCTCTTCCAGCAGACGCTGGCGATGGCTGGCAGCCAGAAGGCTCGGGCGCTGCAAGCCATCGCCCGGCGCATCGACACCGCCTCGCTGTTCGCCGCGACGAGTGACCCTGACGAGCCGGCGTTCGAGAAGATCGGCGGCGCCGCAGACACTGCTGCTACTTGCGATGGCGCACAGGACACGGCAGTTGGCGCGGGCGTTGGCTTTGGCGTCGAGGACTTCCGCGTCACTCAGGCGGCGCGCGGCAGCGGCACGACACGTCTCTTCCACGCCTTCAACCCGTCGACCGCCGAACGGCGGGAGATGGCCGAGCTCGTGCTCTGGGACTGGGATGGCGACCTGACGCGGCTCGCCTGTACGGACGCGCAGGGCCGGCCGGTGCGGCACCAGGTGATCGAGGGTGGCTGGCACGCTTACTGGGGGCATCAATACCTGCGCCTGCTGCTCGAGGTGACGGTCCCGGCCGGCGGCTATGCGACCTACATCCTGGGCGAGAGCGACGCCGTGTCCGCAGCCTGGCAGTATCCGCGTGATCCGCGCGTCGATCAACAGGACGAGCTGGTGCTGGAAAATGAATACCTGCGTGCCGGGTTCGCGACCGGGGGCTATGCGCTCGTTTCGCTGCTCGACAAGGTCGGCGGCGAGCGCCTGATCGACGAGAGGCAGCCGGGGACCGTCTTTCGCCACATCGACGAAGACGACGGCCGCGGCATGACGGCCTGGGTGGTGGGACGCCAGATGCGCGTGCGGGACCTGGCGGAGGGCGCCCGCCTGGTAAGTGTGGTGCGCGGCGAGCTGCGCCAATCGGTCACCTATGAGACGCAGTTCGGCAACCGCTCCCGACTGACCATCACCGTGTCGCTGGACGCTGGCAGCCACCGATTGGACGTCGAGGCGGAGTGTGATTGGCAGGAGGCCGGCCGCAAAGGTGAGGGCGTGCCGCAGCTCAGCTTCTATCTCCCGCACGCTTATCCCGCCACGGCTTACCTTTATGACGTACCGTTCGGCTCGGTCCTGCGCGGGCCCTCTGCCCTGGATCAGCCGGGCCGGACGTGGGTGCAGGCCATGCGCGCCGGCGATGAAGGCAGCTCCCTGGCACTGCTGACGCGCGGCAGCCACGGCTTCCGCGGTAGCGGCGAGGCACTCTCGGCGACCTTGATCCGCAGCTCTTACGATCCGGACCCGTATCCCGAACTGGGCATTCACAAGCTTCAACTGTCTATGCTAGTGCTCGCGGCCGGTCAAGGAACGGGCGACCTGACCCGGGCTGCCTTCGACTACAGTCACCCCCTGAGCGTGATCTCCGGGACGGTGCAGAATGGGGATATGCCCGCCCAGGCAAGTTTTCTCGCCCTCGAGGCTGGGAGCGTGGCGGTATCGGCTGTCAAGCTGCCGGAGGAACGAGGGGACGCCGAAACGCTGATCGTGCGCGTCTATGAGACAGAGGGCCGTGAGACGTGCGCCGTCCTGCGCTTCCTGCGGCCCATTACCCAGGCCCGCCTGCTCGACGTCAACGAGCGGCCGCTGCCCGAGGACGTCAACACGCCGCACGTGGACGGCCAGCGGGTGACGATGGTCGTCGGCCCGTACCGCGTTGCTACCCTGGAGATGACCTTCTAGTTAGCCCTTGATGCCGGTGAGCGCGATGCCTTGCACGAAAGTCTTCTGCAGGAAGAAGAACAGCAAGACGACGGGCAGGGTGATCAACACCGACGCGGCCATTAGCAGGCCCCATTGGGAGCTGTACTGCGACCGATACTCATAGATGCCGAGCGAGAGGGTATAAAGGTTCTGGTTGCTGAGGTAGATCAATGGCCCCAGGTAGTCCCGCCAGCGCGCGATAAACTCGAAGATTGCCACCGTGGCCAGGGCCGGCTTGGCCAGGGGCATGATGACTGACGCGTAGATGCGCAGCTCGCTGGCGCCGTCGATGCGCGCTGCCTCCGACAGCTCCATCGGGATGGTCATAAGGAACTGGCGCAACAGGAAGATGTAAAGTGCGCTGCCGAAGAAATGAGGGATGATCAACGGTCGGAAATCGCCCACCCAGCCCAGGTTCTTGAACACGATGAAAAGTGGCACCAGGGTCACCTGGAACGGGAGCATGAGCGTGGCCACGGTCAGGATGAAAAGTAGGTTGCGCCCGCGCCACGGGATGCGGGCCAGGCTATACGCCACCAACGAACAGGAGAGCAGCTCGCCGACCGTCGCCGCGGCGGCAATGACAAGCGTATTGCGTAGATAAAGGAAGAAGTCGATATAGGTAACTGCAGTGGGGTAGTTGGCCCAATGCGGCGGAATTGGCACCAGGATCGGGGGATAGACATAGAGCTGTGTGTCGGACTTGAGCGAGGTGGAAAGCATCCATAGAAACGGCGTCATAAACACCAAAGCGGCAGGAATGAGGGCGCTGTGTATCAATAGGCTGCGAACGGCATGCCTGACCTGCCTCCTGGTCAGCAGCAAGGTCGGCGTCGCAGCTTGGCCTGACACCTGCTCTGTTACTCTTCTCGCCATCCGCTATTCCTCTCCGACTGTCCGGCGACCGGGCACCAATCCTCACTTGGTTGTATCACGATCAGTCTATAACTGCTCCCCGCCGGCATAGAAGACCCACATCCGCGCCGAACGAAAGACCAGACCGGTAACCAGCAGCGTAAAGACGAACAGGAGCCACGCCATGGCCGAGGCATAGCCCATGTTGTAGTACTGGAACGCCTGTTTGAATAGATCGATCGAATAGAAGAGCGTGCTGTTGGCAGGAAAGCCCGTGCCGCCGGTCATGATGTATGGGATGGTGAAGAACTGAAGCGCGCCAATGATTGAAGTCACCAGGTGGAAGAAGATCACCGGGGTAATGAGCGGTATCACGACGTGCCGCAACCTGTGGAAGAAGCCGGCGCCATCCACGTCGGCGGCGTCGTAGAGGTCTTGCGGGATATCCTGCAGGCCGGCCAGGTAAAGGATCACCTGTTGCCCTACGATCCACAGCGCGAGCAGTATCAAGGTCGGGCGCGCCATTTGAGCACACGTCAACCAGCACAAGCGGTAGATGCCCAGCCACTGAAACGGTATGTTGACCAGGCCCGAGCCCGGGGTGAACAGGTAGATCCACACGAAGGCCAACGCGACCTCCGGCACCAGGGTGGGCAGAAAGTAGATCGTCCGATAGATGACCTGGCCCTTGACCTTGGCATTCATCATCAGGGCCAGGACGAAGGCCAGGATGATGGCCAGCGGAATGGAGACGATTGCAAAGTAGAGGGTATTGTAGATGGCGTCGCGGACGTCCTGATCCTGGGTCAGCATCTGGATATAGTTAGCCAGGCCAATCCAGACGGGCGCTTGCACCGCGTTGAACTTGGTGAAGCTGTAATAGGCCGAGGCCAGCGTCGGATAGATCCAGAACGCCAACAACCCCAACAGCCAGGGTAACGCGAAAAGCAAGCCGTTGATGGTGTGGCGCGTGCTTGGGCGCAGCCTGGGGCGACGTTGCGGCGTGACAGTCGTTGTACTGGCCATGTGTTCCCTTTGCCACGTTGGCAAGAACTGAGACGGAACGAGCACGTAGCCGTTGTTCAGTCTCAGTTCTTTCTCACCACGTTCCTGCCGGAACCCGGAGCATCCGCTCGAGCCAACTCCGGGTTCCGATCGACTAGAGCGCAACTGCCGGTCCACTGCCCGCGAGCCGGCAAACACGCGCAGGCTTACGAGAAGAAACCGGCGTCCTGCAGGGCCTTGTTGATCGTGGTATCGATATCGGCCAGGGCCTGCTCGGGCGTCTTCATTCCATGCGGGATCTCGTCCTGCAAGGCCTTCACCTGCAGGTCCCATAGCTGGCTGCCGAGCGGGATCGGCGGGCGGCTGTGCGAGACGGGCAGCAGATCCATGAAGACCGCGTGCAATGGGTCGTCCCGGAAGTACGGATCCTCGGCAGCTTGCTTGAGAGTTGGGATGTGGTAGGTATCCTTGCAGTACTTCAACAGGCCCACTGGGCCGCAGATGTACGAAATCGCATCGAATGCGTCCGCCACGTCTGCATAGCCCTTGGGCACTGCCATGCTCCAGCCGCCGGCCCAACTGGCGAACGGCGCCGGGCCGTCCGGGCCGGGAAACGGGATCGCCCCATAATGCCCATCCGGCTTGAACTGCTTTTGCTGCGACACTCTCCAGTCGCCGCTGCAGGTCGTGGCCAGTTGACCGGTCCAGAACCAGTCATTGGGGCCGTTGCAGGTGGCTCCGGTACAGGCAGAGATCACGGAGTCCAGGTCCTGCACGCCGATCTCATCGGCCCAGGCTTTCATGTACTGCATGGACTTGACGACGTTCGGATTGCTGAAGGTGATCTTCTTGGTCTGGGGGTCCTGGAACTCACCCTTGAAGTCGAAGCCCCAGGTGTACAGCCACATCTGGTCGAAGTACGGGTGGAAGCCAAATTGAGTGATCTGGCCGGCGCTGGACTTCTTGGTCAGCTTGCTGGTCCATGCCTTCAGATCGTCCAGGGTCTGCGGCGGCTTCTCGGGATCGAGGCCGGCCTCTTGAACGGTGTCCTTGTTGTACCAGAGGCCACGGGTATCGGTGTCGAGCGGCAACGCGTAGATGTGTCCCTTGTAGGTCGCCTCATCCCAGGCGAAAGGAAAGTACTGGTCGGCCGTCACACCGGCGGCGACAGCGGCATCGTTAATGTCCGTGAAGAACCCCTGATAAGCGAACTGTGGAACCGTGAAGCGGTCGGCGTAGTAGCAGGCCGGAGGAGTGCCGCCGGCGACGGCGGTCAGGAGCTTCTGGTCCGCCTGGCTACCCTGGGTCTGCGCAATGTATACAAACGTGAGTTGGATGCCCTTTTTGTTCTCGGCGTTGTAGTTGGCGATAATCTCCTTTAGCGACTGCTGGGCCACATCGGTCATCTGAGACCATACTTCGAGGGTCTTCGTTGCCGGCGCCGCGGCCGCAGCGGTGGGAGCCGCACCTACCGCCGTGGGACTGGTGGCGGCGCCTTGGGCCGGGGCTGCGGGAGCGGCGCCGGGGGCCGTCGCGGGAACACATGCCGCCAACGCCGATGCACCTGCTGCGATACCCGCGTACTGAAGGAACCGACGTCTCGAGATCTTCTGCTTCATGGTATGCCTCCTTGTGGGCAGAAATACGGATTCGGTGAGACGTGCAGACGTGTACACAACGATATTCAGTTAACCAGGCCGTCGAGATTCGCGGGGCTGCACCGGCTTCAACGGCCATGTGAGTGCGACCACATGCATGATGCGACGAGGGTGCAATTGGCAATCAAACGGTCGCTAAATGTTGTTTAAGGTCTTGTAAGGCCCCCCAAAGGGTTTGTCAATAGCAAAAATGAGAAATATCGGTTCACATGCGGCTGGCCACAGCACTAAAACCAGGCTCCCGAGCCACGTATCTTGACGATCCGTGGCTCGGGAGCCTGGTCCCTCATCATCAGTCTTTGACCCGAGTGCCTCCAGTACTTCACCCCATCCCTCGGCTATGCCCTCGCCAATTCAGCCGCACACCGTCACTTGCGCATCGACAAAGCACTCACCTAACGCCCGTGCCACGGAGACACGGTGATGGCCGTCCCGCACGTAATACTCCTCGCCCACTTGCAGCAGCTCGACCGGCGGCAAAGCATCGCCGTGCAGACGGGCGGCCGCCACGCTCATCCAGCGTTCGGCCGTACGGTCTTGCCTTGGGCGGAACTCGACGTCGAAGTCGCCTGGGCGCCCTTCGCTCCCCACAATCGCCTCGATCGGCACCGTCCGGATGCCGGCGTCGTGGCAGTCCCCGGCAATGACCGTCTGCAGCGGCCGGAGGCGGTGCGCGCGCCGGCCCAGGAATGACTTGAGCCGGGAGAGCAGCGCCTGGCGGCATGTCTTCTGATAGAGATAGCGGGCCTGCGATCTGCACTCCAGGGCGCGCCGCTCGGAGGATGTTGCCCCGAGAAAGATACTGGCTGATTTGTATGGGAAGTCGCCGTACATGGTATCCCTCCTGCTGAGTTTGCCCTTGCTGGGAACAGTATAGGCAAAGACAGCCGGAGAGACATCCTCTGAAAGACGGGACAGGCGCCCCTACCGCAGGCCGGTCCCCGCCCTGGCCGGTCGTCCAGGCTGGGTCTGGCCAACCGGCCAGGGCGTCTAGGCGTGTGAATGGCCGTGGCCGGCCAGCCGGCCACGCAAACTTGCCTGGGCGGTCTCGAAGACGGCCCGAATGCGCGCCTGATGTTCAGGGCCGGCGGGAATGGACAACGTGTCCAGCCAGGTCAGGCCGCCGTCGATCAAGGTCAGCATGTAGGTCGCCTCCGACGGGCTGAACAGCTCGTCGTCTCCGACGCGCACGTAAACTGGCGAAGTGTGGGCGCCGATGTTGATCGGCCAGCCGTGCCACACTTTGTGGTGACTGACGCAACGCGCCGCCACCCAGGCGCTGCCGGGCAGGGCCAGTGCGGCGCTCAACCGGGTCTCACCGCCGGCCGGCGCCGCCGGCTGGCGAGCAGCGATTTGCCCGTTGACAATCACTTGCAGCTCGTCGAACGGCTGCAGGGACTGGACCCACGCCTCCGCATGCAAGGTGCCGGCAGCGTGCAGGCGTATCTCGTCACCCGGCGACCGCCCTTCCACGTCCAGGCCGATCAGCGGCCCGCTGGTGGTGAAAGTGCGTCCTGCCCGGACGGCGCGCGCCCAGTTAGCAAAGGTGAATTCCTCGTCACCTAGTTGCGCGTACGTGCGGACACCGCCGACCGGCATCCCCGCCCACATCTTGTCGGTCCCGCCCACTGCCGCCACCCGATAACCCAGGTTGAGGAAGCGGTACCACTCACGCACGTTAAAGCCATCCATCCCGGGATCGAAGTAGCGAATCTCCGCGGCATCCACCTTGCCCAAGACAATGTCGGCGGCCACCTCGCAGAACGGGGCCGGAAAATGCGGGATCACGACCAGGCCCTCGCGCGCGCGGCAGCGGTCCGACCACTCGGCCAGGCTCGACCAGGTCGCGTCGCCCAGCATGCTCTCGTCAGGCCCACCGGCACACATCGGATAGACCGGCTGCCCTTTGACCCCCAACAGGCTCATGTGACCTAGCATGTGCTGGCGGTTCTCGGTCCCCACCCAAATCAGCGTGTCATCGCGGCTGACGCCCGACAGATCGCCGGTCAGGTCGGCGACGTTGGTGAAGAGCTCGCCCCACTGCGAGGCCAGCAAGTTGACCAGGTTGACGCCCTCCGCCTGCGCCTCGAGCCAGGCGGTCTGTGGTGAGATGAAGTGCACGTGTGTATCGGCGGTGACCCAGCCCTGACTGCGCCAGTCGAGCGGGCGCTCCAATGGCAGCACCAGCTCGCGTTGGCCGGGTGTGATCGTCAGACGCTGCCTGATCGGCCGGTATTCAAAGCCCTTGGCAATCTCGACATAGACTTCGCCGACGGGCAACTCCGCCTGGAACTGCCCGTCCACGTAGGCATACTGAGTTGAGCCGAGCCTAAGGTCGCCTCCATAGTCCTCAAACCAGTTGTCGTTGACCTCCTGCCGATGGCCGTAGGGCGGCAGGTAACGACCGTCAGCCGTCCGCAGGTGGAGGCGCGCCGCGGTGGGCCGGCCGGTGCGCGCATCGATCACCCGCCCATGCACCCAGGCATGCTCGGGGGTCAGGACTTCCACCCGCACTTCCCCGCCCTCGCTCGCCGAACGACCGGTCTCGTAGACCGGCCCTAGCGCTACCTCATGGCCGGCGACTGTCAGCGTCGCTTCCGGGCTCGCCGTTACGTCTACCAACAGCCGATCGGTCGTATCTGCGGAGTCCGGCTCTTCGCCCCAACCCTGCACTTCGGCCGCCAGCCAGGTCTCAGGGTCGAAGGCCGGCACGACGTAGGTGCGGCGGACGATGCCCAGGTCTACACTTGCCCGTTCAGACCGCGCATCCACAGGGGTGGACGTCTTGACCAGCAAAGATGCCAGCCGGCGGTGTTGGAACGGGTGGGCTGCGCCGTGGTAGAGGGTGATCGCGGCGATCGCCACCCGCCCGGCACGGGCTTCGAAGCGCAGGTACGCCGGTGGTACGTCAGGCTGAGGATTCGGCAAGGCGTACAGCCAGTAGCGCAGATCGGTGTCGTGCGGAGCGTCCACCACCCCAGTCTGGTAATTGCCCCAGGCGGTGGCGGGATAGGGTCCTTGCCAGGGCGCGGGAACCAGGGCAACGTGCGGCTGGGCGGCAAAGGCCCATTGGCCCCATATAGTCAGGGCCTCGTCGATCTCAAAGCGTCGCCGGATCGGGGTGCGGTACTCGCTGCCGTCCGCGTAGCCAAGCACGTAATCGGCCAGGTGCTCACCGGGGCGCGTCACCCAACCCGGGACGTAGTCAGCAGGCTGCTGCCGGTTCTCGGGATCGTGCGACTCGTCGCAGAAATGCGCGATCACCAGGTAGCCGACCTTCTTCTCGGGTTCGCCGCCTGCCCCAGCGGGTCCAGGACCAGTAGGCGGCTGTGTGAGAGGCACGGTGGCGCGGCCGTCCTCGCGGCCCGGCTCTAGCACCAGCCAGGAAGGACCGGCGACGGGACCGAGCAGGAAGGGCACGCCCCAGAATGTCTGCCGGCCGGCCGGTAGCTTCGCCAGTTGATCGGCCAGCGCAGGGTGCCAGCCGGTCGCCTCGCGACCGGCGTTGAAGATGGATCCTAGATCGAGCGGTGTGAACTTGGACATGGTGCCTCCCTGGGAGAATGCCGGCAGAAAGACCGCGCGCGCCAGGCACCGGCCTGGACCGGCGGCCCGGAAGGGGTGAACTCAGGCTGCGCCTGGGTCGCGATCAGACGTGGTCAGAATGTGCAGCAGCGCTAGGGCGTAGGCTTCAGGCGCATCGTCGCCTCTGAAAGCCAGCCGCTGACCCCGATATTCGAAGCGGCAGGTGTAGGCGCCGTCGGCATACAGCAGGTCGAAGACCGGCGACCCGGCCTCGGCCAGGCGCTGCTGCAGGCCCGACCGGAGCTGGCTCTCGTTCGGCAACCACAGTGTGTCGACCACAAATACGTAGTCCAGCGCCCACTCGGGCGTGCCGTGGAACATGACGGCCGGGTAGCCTTTGAGCGACTCGATGACTATGGCCATGTCGCTGAGCACAAACACCTGTTCGTCCATCCCACCTTCCGGGACCACAAACTGGTCGCCCTTGGCGGGCTGCCAGACCATTCCGGCCTCCTTCAGCTTACGTGCCGTTTCGAGCGTGATCATTCTGTCACCTGATTTCCGCGTGTGCAGCCACCGGGTCTGTCCGCCCGCCATCAACGACCGCCCAAACCGGTGAGGGTGATGCCCTGGACAAATGTCTTCTGAGCCAGCAGGTAGATCATCAGCACGGGCAGTAGCGCGATCACCGAGCCCGCCATGAGCAAGTTCCAGGCGGTGCTGTATTGGCCCACAAAGTACGACAAGCCGACCGGTATGGTCCGCATATTGTCAGAACCGGTGACCACCAGCGGCCACAAAAAGTCGTTCCACGCGCCCTGAAAGGTAAAGATCGCCAGGGCAGCCATGACAGGCCCGCTAAGCGGAACGATCACCTGCCACCAAATGCGGGCGCTGGACGCGCCATCCATGCGGGCTGCCTCGTCGAAGTCAAGCGGGATGCCCCGATAATACTGGCGCAGAAGGAAAGTGCTGGTCGCGCTGAAGAGCGCCGGCACGATGAGGGCGGCGAAGGTGTCATACCAACCCAGGGTCTTGATGATCAAGAAATTGGGGATCAGCGTCACCTGCGCCGGGATCATGAGCGTGGCCAGGTACAACAAGAACAACGCCTCTCGCCCCCGGAAGCGCAGGCGGGCAAACGCAAAGGCAGCCAGCGACGAAATCAGGATCTGCAAGACCGTCACCGAGACGCTGACGATGCCGCTGTTGAGCATGTAGCGTCCGAATGGGATCACGCGAAAGGTCTGGAAATAGTTCTCGAGCGTGAGCTGGTCGAGTGGAAAACTTCGTGACAGAAAGGCCGTATTCGGGAACAGCGACACGACCAACATCACAAAGAAAGGCGCCAGCATGATGCCGCTGCCGAGGATAAGCACTATATACAACACGAGCCGCGCAGCCGGCCCCAGAGCGCCGCTACTCCGTCTCATAGTACACCCAGCGCCTCTGCGTGAGGGTCTGAATCAGCGTGAAAGCAAAAATGAAGACAAACAAGAACCAGGCAATGGCCGAGGCCTTGCCCATGCGCGTGAAGCGGAAAGCATTATCGTAGATGTACTGCACGACGGGCATGGAAGACTGCGCCGGGCCACCGCGCGTCATCACGTACGGCTCCGTGAAGAGCTGAAACGCGCCGATCGTCTGCAGCACGAACAGGAAAAAGGTGGTCGCGCTGATCAGCGGCAGGCTGACGTGGCGAAAGCGCGCCCAGACTCCGGCGCCGTCGACGTGCGCCGCATCGTACATCTCCCTGGGCACCCCCTGGAGCGCCGCGAGGTAAACGATCATCGTGAAACCAGTATTCTTCCACAGGGTCAGGCTCACCACTCCCCATTTGGCATAGACGATGCTACCCAGGAAATCGGGCAGGCGGATCGGCCTGTTGAGCAGAGCCCCCAGGGCGCCGGCCACGTCGGCGAGCGGTCCGGTGCGGCTCAACAGCAAACGGAAGACGATCGCACCGGCGACGATCGTGGTCACGACCGGCAGGAAGTAGATCAGCCGGAAGGCCTCGAGGCCGCGAATCGCCTGATTCAGCGCGACGGCAGTCAGCAGGCCCAGCGCCAACTGCAGCGGCACGATCGTGACGATGTAGAACAACGTGTTGCGGGCAGTGGTCCAAAAGACCGGGTCGCGCAGCGTCTGGCGGTAATTGTTCAGGCCGGCAAAGCCCTTCGCGCCGGTCAGCCCCCAATCCAGGAAACTTATCCCCAAAGAGGCGCCTACCGCCAGAAAGACGAACACCAAAAAGCCCAGCAAGCTGGGCAGAATGAAAACGTAGGCCTCCCATTGCTGGTCCGGACGCCAACGGAAAGGGCTGCGACGGGTGGCCGTATCGAGGCGAAGCTGAGTCACCGGTTCCGCCGTTCAGTTGCGGCGCGCACGGGAACGGGCAAGCTGCCACCAGGCGGCAGCTTGCCCTCCCTTGTCTGCTTCCTTTAGCTCGAGAGCCGTCTATTACTTGGGATAACCGTTGTCCTTCAGGAACTGGTTGACCTGCGTGCACACGTCGGTCAGCCCCTGGTCGGGCGACACGGCTCCCGTCCAGATCTTGTCGAGACCCGGATTGACGACCGAGCTTTGCAGCTCGCCCCACTCCGGGAAGTAACCAAAGCTGCCAACAGCCGAGGCTTTCGCCTCAGTGATGATCGCCTGCTTGTTTGCCGGCGGCTGGTCCGTCATGAAGGCCGGGGAATTGGCGACCGACTGCAGCGCAGGGAAGATCTCGCCGCGCTCCGTATAGATCTTTTCGCCGCCATTCGTGCTCTGCAGCCATTCCATAAAGGTCCAGGCGGCGTCCTTGTTGTCGCTCTTGGCGCTCATCACCCAGGCCGCTCCGCCGGCCGGGTTGTAGCGCTTGCCACCCTTCGGAATGGGCACCACCGCGACGTCATAGTTCATCTTGGCTGCGTTGAAAGCCGATACGCGGCTGGTATTCTGGATGATCATCGCGGCCTGGCCGCTCAGGAAAGCACCTTGATCGCCCCCGGCCTGGTTGAGGTCGGCATCGGTCATCGCGTAGCCCTTCGCCAGCAGATCGGCAAAGAAACTGACTGCCTGGACGGACTTCGGGTCCGACAGCATGCATTCGGACGGGTTGCGATAGTCGTCGAGGATCGCGCCGCCGTTCTGGTTAAGGAAGATGTCATACTTGTTGTCATTCTCCATCGCCAGGGCATACTGGGTCACGTTCCCGTTGGCATCCTTGACGGTCAACTTCTGCGCCGCAGCGGTGAGATCATCCCACGTCCAGGTCTCATCCGGGTATTTGACGCCTGCCTTGTCGAACAGCGTTTTGTTATAGTAAAGGACGTCGGCCTCGATGTCCCGCGGCAGGCCATAGATGCTGCCGTTGTAGGTGGCCGATTCGAGCAAGCCCGGCCAGTAGTCGTTCAGGTCATAGCCGGACTGCTTAATGTAAGGGTCGAGGTTTTCGAGCACGCCTTCGGCCGCGTACTGGGGAGGCGGCCAAAGGAAGGCAACGTCGGGGATCGTCTTCGGGTCGCCGGCAGCCCACAGCGCCTGGATCTTGGTGAAGTAGTCAGAGTAGGGCTGGTTCCAGGTCTCGATCTTAATCTCCGGATGCTCTTTCATGAAGGCGTCCGCCACGACCTGGTGGCTGGCCGCTTCCTCGGGACTCCCCCAGAAACCCCAGAGAAGGGTGACCGTTTGCCCGGGCGCAGCCGCGCTGGTTGTGGCCGGCTGGGGCGCGGCGGCAGTGGCAGACGGTGCCGAAGGAGCCGCAGGTTGAGCGGGCACCGGGGTAGCTGCCGGCGCGGCGACGCAAGAGGTGAGGACAAGGGCCAAGGTCACGAGCAAGCTGAATGTGGTCCAGATGCGACGGTACATACGCCCCTCCTTCCGGGAATGAACGTTTTGACGAACGGTCGATGAGTCGAGTATAGCCCGTTGAATTAGCGCTGTCAACTGACAAAAAACCCTGGCGGCCTGCGAAAGACGGCACAATTTGCTATCCAGATTTCAGACAGAAGCGGAGGCTGTGGGATAATGGGGCATCGCCCGGCCATACTTCGGAATTGGCCGCACTTCAGGAGAAGCTTAATGATCGAGCAGCGAGTACGATCGCGCGCCAAAACATCCGGTTTCTTGCACGAACTGATTGTGCTCTTCAAGATGCGGATCGTCCTGCTGCTGCTTTTCGCGGCCGTGGGCGGCTATTTCCTGGGAACCGAAGGCCATCCGGGATGGCTGGCCCTGCTGGCACTGTTACTGTCCGGAACATCGGCTGCCATGGGCTCCTCAGCCTTGAACGAATACATCGAGCGGGACAAAGATGCCATGATGAAACGCACGAAGCGGCGTCCGCTCGTCACCGGGGCGATCGTCCACCCCGGCTGGGTGCCCTACGTCGCCGGCGCGATGATTGCCCTACCGGTCTTGGCGATCCTGCCCTTCAACTGGCAGATGTCCCTCTACCTCGCAGCAGGCGCCTTCGTCTACGTCGTGATCTATACGCTCTGGCTCAAGCCACGCACTTCGCTGAACATCGTCATCGGTGGCGCTGCAGGGAGTTTTGCCGTCATGGCGGGTGGCGCGGCGGCAGGCAGGTCGGGTGACCCCGGCGTTTTGGCCCTGGCAGTTCTGCTGTTCTTCTGGACGCCGATCCACTTTTGGGCGCTGGCGTTAGTCTATCGCGAGGACTACGCGCGGGCCGGGGTACCCATGCTCCCGGTCACGGCTACACCGCGCACCGCCGCGGTCTGGGGGCTGCTGCATGGCGTGGCAGCCGGAGTGACCGCAGTCGGTCTGGCCCTTCACCCGGGGCTGGGGCCAATCTACCTTCTGCCGGTCCTGGCGATCACGGTCGCCTTGCTCGTGCAGGGCGCGGCCTTGGTGAACAACCCCAGTAAGGGCCGCGCCTACCGGCTGTTCCACACGTCCAACTTCTTCCTCGCGATCGTGCTGCTGGCAGTCTGCCTGAGCACGGTACTGGGGGTGCCCTGGCCGGTCCTGTAGACTGGTTGGGACAAGCCGGAGAAGAGTCTTCGCCGGGCTACGCGATCGGTACTCACTTGTAACCGTGAGGATGCGTGCGGTGCCATTCCCAGGCGCTGGCGATGATGGTACGCAGGTCGGGCACTTTCGGCTGCCAGCCCAGAACCTTCCGGGCCAGGCCGGCATCCGCCACCAGGATGGGAGCGTCCCCGGGTCGCCGTGGGAGTTCGACAGTGGGGATGGGCCGCCCGGTCACCGCGCGCGCAGCATCGATCACCTGGCGCACCGAGAACCCGCTGCCGTTACCCAGGTTGCAGATCAGCGCCTCGTGCTGGGACAGGGCTTCCAGCGCCAGCATGTGGGCGCTGCCCAGGTCGGCGACGTGGATGTAATCGCGGATGCAGGTGCCGTCGGGCGTGGGATAGTCGGTGCCAAAGATGCCCACGTACTCCCGCTGCTCGAGCGCGACCTGGAGCACCAGCGGGATCAGGTGGCTCTCGGGCTGGTGCGCTTCGCCATGGCCGGGCACCGCGCCGCAAGCATTGAAGTAACGCAGCGCCGCAAAGCGCAGCCCTTTGACCCTGCCATACCAGCCGAGCGTCTGCTCGACCATTAGCTTGGTCGCGCCGTAGACGTTGGCCGGGTCCAGCGGATCGCTCTCGCAGATCGGCCTGTCCTTCGTCGCGTAAACCGCGGCGGACGAGGAGAACACCAAGCGGCCAATGCCATGGGAGACTGCGGCCTCGATCAGCGCCTGGCTGCCGGCCACGTTATTGTAAAAGTAGCGTCCCGGCGCGATCATCGATTCGCCTGCCTGGATGGAGGCAGCGAAATGCATCACGGCATCGAATGGGCCGGCGGCCGAGCTGGCGTCTCCCATCACCTGGTCCAGGGTAGCCCGATCGTGGATATCGCCGTGTATGAAGCGGGCACCGGCCGGTACGGCAGCGGCATGGCCCTTCACCAGGCTATCGTAAACTGTCACCTGATGTCCGGCTTGCAGCAATTGCTCGCCTACGGTCCCTCCGATATAGCCAGCTCCGCCCGTCACCAACACGTTCATGATCCGCTCCTGACAGCCGAATAGTGCACCCGGATGATAGTCGGGGGCAGCGGTTCGTGCAAGTCGACATTCGTTGTCACGCTCAAAGGGCAGGCGGAGTCCTTGGGTGGATCTGCTATTGCAGCGGGAGCGTGGGTGGGTATAATAAGTCCAAGCCGAGCCACCGGGCACCCGATGGGCCAACCCACCGCTCGTGACGAGCTAAATTGCCTCCAGCGCGGCCAGGCCATCAAAACAGCCGGGTGATCCAGATAAAGGAGAGTCATCGATGCCGGAGCTGAACAGAGTAGCCCTCTTCACGAACGAATATCCTCCGCACGTTTATGGAGGGGCCGGAGTACACGTCGAGTATCTTAGCCGCGAGCTGAGCGCGCCTGGTGCCCGTCGAGGTCCGCTGCTTCGGGGAGCAGGACCTGGAGCAGGTCAACTTGCGCGTCAAAGGCTATCCGCCCTGGTCTGAGGCTCGGCTGGACACCGACCCGCGCTTCGGCGGCGCATTGGATGCCTTCTATCGCAGCCTGGCGATGGCCAAGGACGACCTGGACGCAGGCGTGGTACATTGCCACACCTGGTACACGGATATGGCCGGGTTCCTGGCCAAGAAGCTCTGGAATGTGCCGCTTGTGTTGACCATCCACTCCCTGGAGCCGCTGCGGCCGTGGAAAGTCGAACAACTCGGCAATGCCTATCACCTGAGCAGTTGGATGGAGAAGACCGGCATCGAAGGTGCCGAGGCGGTGATTGGCGTTTCGCAAGAAGTGCGCAACGACGTGCTGCGCCTGTTCTCGATCGCGCCGGAGAAAGTCCACGTGATCCACAACGGCATCGATCTGGATCAGTATCGCAACGAACCGGATGCCGACGCGCTCGTCAAGCGGGGAGTCGATCCGGCTCGCCCATTCGTGCTTTTTGTGGGCCGCATCACCCGCCAGAAGGGCATCATCCATCTCGTCAACGCAATCCCGGAGATCGATCCTTCACTCCAGGTGGTACTGTGTGCAGGCGCACCCGATACGGCAGAAATCGGCCGCGAGATGGCCGAACGCGTGGCGCAGGTCAGCGCCGGACGGGCAGACGTGGTCTGGATCCAGGAGATGCTACCGCGCGATCAGATCATCCAGTTCTACTCGCATGCCGCGGTCTTCTGCTGCCCGTCTGTCTACGAGCCGTTCGGGATCATCAACCTCGAAGCGATGGCTTGCGAGACGGCTGTGGTCGCCTCGGCGATTGGCGGTATCCCGGAAGTGGTCGTCCCCGAAGCGACGGGACTGCTCGTCCACCTGGCGCTCAAGTCCGGAACCTTCGATCCGGTGGACCCGGCCGGGTACTCGAGCGCGCTGGCGGCCGCCATCAACCGCGTGGCGCTCGATCCCGAGCTGCGCACCCGCTTCGGGCAGAACGGGCGGCGGCGGGTCGAGGAACGCTTCAGTTGGACTGCCATCGCGCGGCGCACGCTTGACCTGTATGAATCCCTTCTCTAGACCAAAGACCAAGGAGTGAGAACGTGCAGCCTGATGAAGGTCGCAGACGGGTCATGATCGAGGGCGTGACACCCGAGATCGACGCCGGCCGGTTCCCAATCAAGCGCGTGGCCGGCGACAGGGTGGTTGTCGAAGCCGACGCGTTCACTGACGGTCACGACGCCCTTGCGTGTCAACTGCACTACCGCCACGAATCCGACGGCGAATGGACCGCGGTCCCGATGGAGCCGCTGGTCAACGATCGCTGGTGCGGCGAGTTCACGGTCAGCAAGCTGGGACGCTACTACTACACGCTGCTCGCCTGGGTGGATCACTTCAAGACGTGGCAACGCGACCTGGCGAAGCGCGTGGAAGCGGGGCAAGATCTGCGAGTTGAGCTGCTGATCGGAGCGGCGATGGTCGAGTCGGCTGTGGGGCGAGCTAGCGGAGATGACGCCGGCTGGCTGAAGGCGTCTGCCGAAGCCTTGCGTACAGGTGGCGAGGAAGGCGCCCGTCAGGCGCTTGCACCGCGCCTCGCCGTCCTGATGTCCCGCCACGCTCCGCGCGCATTTGCCACCCGCTACGAGCGGGAGCTGCCGGTGGTGGTCGACCGAGCGCTCGCCCGCTTTGGCGCCTGGTACGAGTTGTTCCCGCGCTCGTGCGCGCCCGAGGGTGGCCGGCACGGCACGTTCCGCGACGTCGAGCAGCGCCTGGACTACGTCGCCTCGATGGGGTTCGACGTGCTCTATCTGCCACCGATCCACCCAATCGGCGGCAGCTTCCGCAAAGGCCGCAACAACAGCACGAGCCCGACCCCGGACGACCCCGGCAGCCCGTGGGCGATCGGCTCTGCGGAGGGCGGGCACAAAGCGATACACCCGCAACTCGGCACCCTCGACGACTTCCGCCACCTCCTGGCGTCTGCAGCGGACCACGGGTTGGAGGTAGCGCTCGACATCGCCTTTCAGTGTGCGCCGGATCACCCTTACGTCAGCGAGCACCCGGAGTGGTTCCGCGGGCGGCCGGACGGCACCATCCAGTACGCCGAGAACCCGCCCAAGAAGTACCAGGACATCTACCCCTTCGACTTCGAGACCGAGCACTGGCGGGAACTATGGGATGAGCTCAAGAGCGTGTTCGAGTTCTGGATCGAGCAGGGGGTGCGCATCTTCAGGGTCGATAACCCACACACCAAGCCTTTCGCCTTCTGGGAGTGGCTGATCGGCGAGCTCAAGCGAGGCTGTCCCGAGGTGATCTTCCTGGCCGAGGCGTTCACTCGTCCCAAGGTACTCTACCGCCTGGCCAAGCTCGGCTTTACCCAGTCCTACAATTACTTCCCCTGGCGTAATAACAGCCGGGAGCTGACCGAGTACCTGACCGAACTGACCCAGACCGAGGTGGCCGAGTATTTCGGGGCCAACCTGTGGCCCAATACCCCGGATATCCTGACCGAGTATCTGCAATATGCGGGACGCCCGGCCTTCATCGCGCGCTTCATCCTGGCCGCCACGCTCGGGCCAAGCTACGGCATCTACGGTCCGGCCTTCGAGCTGTGCGAGAACCGTCCACTGGCGCCTGGCAGAGAGGAATACCTGGACTCGGAGAAGTACGAGATCCGGCGCTGGGATATCACGCGCCACGACAGCCTGCGGCGTCTGATCGGCCAGGTGAACCTGATCCGTCGCGACAACCCGGCGCTGCAGTCCAACCACGGGCTGCGCTTTCACCACGTCGACAACGAGCAGATTATCGCCTACAGCAAAAGCAGCCCGGATGGGATGAACCGCGTGCTCGTGATGGTCAATCTGGATCCGCACTACACACAGTCGGGCTTCGTCACGCTGCCACTGGAAGAGATGGGCCTCGACCCGCACCAGCCTTACCAGGCCCATGACCTTCTGACGGATGCCCGCTACCTGTGGCATGGGTCGCACAACTACGTGGAGTTGAACCCCCAGACCATACCCGCTCACATCTTAGTCCTGCGGCGGCGCGTGCGGACCGAACACGATTTCGACTACTACCTGTGAGATGGCCGGCGCCGGTGTCCGCTGCGCTCGTTCCCGCCCGGCAGTCGGAAAAAGGGCGAGCGCAGCGCGTCTCAATTACCGCCGGACGATGCGGTCGCGACCGCCCGGCGCGCCAGTTTGGCGGAAATCGGCGCCAGCAGCAGAGTACTCCACGCGCAGCCGGCAATTCCGAGGCGGGTCTCGCCGATAGCGAACGTGATCAGCAAGTTGAAGGCGAGCACCCCGGCGAACAGGGCCGCGCCGCCCAGCGCATCGCTCCGAAAACCTCTCCAGGGTCCCCAGTGGGCGGCGAGGAGCCGTCGATCGAGCGTCAGGAAGGCGCCGACGATGGCCCAGGACACCAGAGCCCAGCCGGCGAAGTTGGCCAGGGGGACGCCGAAGTAGACGCCGCCGGACGGATAGCCACAGATCTGCCCCAGGAACCACTTGCTGCCCTGTAGGGCGACCGGGTCGATCACCACATCCAGACCCATGGTCAGGAGCCCACCCAGGGCCCAGCTCTGCCAGTCCGGGCCACAGGTCGGGCATTCCCAGCGCAGATCCCAGCTTCCAGCTGGACCGCGTCGAAGCGGCTGCAGGATGAGGCGCGCCGTCTGCAGCCCGGCAAAGGAAACGAACACGAAAGACAGGCTGTCCATGAAGGGGACGCCGCCAACCCAAAGCTCGTGGTCCAGGGTCGGTGTGCTGATGTAGTAGTACGGTCCGAATGGGAAGCCGTTGTGAACGGATGAGTACTCGGCAAGCCAGGCGATGGCATAACCTACCACCAGGTAAAGACCGGTGCGCCGCCAGCCCCAAGCCGGCGCTGCCAAGCCCAGGTAGGCAACGAGAAAGATGAACACGTAGGGTCGAAGGATGATCGTGCCGAGCACGAGCGCCACATCCCACCTCTCACTTCAACCGGGCCGCGCGCCGCGGGCCGGGCGTTCGGTAACGTAGCCGTGGGTCCGGTACCAGTCGACCGCCTTGCGCAGCGCCTCGCGAACAGGAGTCTGCGGCAGGCACAGCTCTCGCACCGCCTTGCCAGGGTCGAAGTACATGTGTTTGCGTGACAGACGTACGGTAGCGGGAGTAGCCGCAGGTTGATGGTGCACATTGAGCCGGGCCATTGTGACGTCCAGCCAGGCGAACGTCCAGGCCGCAGCGTGTGGCACGCGCCAGCGTGCCGGCTGATGGCCGGAGATCTGGGCCAGCATGTCCAGCACCTGCTGCAGCGTCAGGTTTTCTGCGCCCAGGATGTAGCGCTCCCCGATGCGGCCCCGTTCGGCAGCCAGCAGGTGACCTCGGGCCACATCCTCGACGTCCACCAGGTTCAGGCCGGTGTCGACGTACGCCGGCATCCGTCCGTTGAGGAAGTCGACAATGATCCGCCCTGTCGGCGTGGGCTTCCAGTCTCCGGCGCCAACCGGAGTGCTGGGGTTCACGATCACCACCGGCCGGCCCTTTGCGGCGAACTCGTGCACCACTTCCTCGGCCAGGTACTTCGAACGCTTATAATCGCCGACCATGTCTGCCAAAGTCGACGGAGTGACCTCGGTGCCCGGCGACCCATCGTGGGGGATGCCCAGCACTGCCACGGAGCTCGTATAGACGACGCGCCCGGCTCCGCAATCGGCTGCGGCTCGCATCAAGCGCCGTGTCCCTTCCACATTGGCCCGTTCGAAATCCCGCCACGGATGGCCCCAGTAACTGTAGAGCGCAGCCACGTGGAAGACCCATTCACATCCGACCAGCAGCGCTTGCAGATCGCCATCCTGGGCCAGGTCCCCGCGGACGACGTCCACGGGCAGGTCGGCCAGGCCGCGCAGGTCGCTGCCGGGTCGCACCAACACCCGCACTTGGTGCCCGGCGGCAAGCAGTGCACGCACGACAGCGCCGCCGATGAATCCTGTGCCTCCGGTCACGAAAGTCTGCATGCCTGCTCAGCTTTCGATCGTGGCAATCGCCGCATCGACATCCACCTCCGTGTCCACACAGCCATCGTGCAGCAGCGGGATCTGGACAATACGAGGCGCCGGCCCGTTCCAGCCGAGAGCCAGCACGGCCTCGACGCCCTCGGCCAGTTCCTTGGCGCAAGCCACGGCGACGATCGCCTGCGGACGCGTTTCGGCTACTCGCCGGACGGCCAGCCTGCCACCAGGAGCGACACAGATGTTGCCGTAGCCGGCACGTTCGGCAGCGACGCGCAATGGTCGTACGACGCAGTCCATGTCGTTGCAATCATCACAGATGAGACCCTCGCGGGTCATTTTTCCCGGGCAGCCCTGGCTTGGGCGCAAACAGTGCGGAAGCAGCAAAAGTCGCTGTGCTGCTGGCACATCTGCCAGTGGCATAGAGCCGTCATGACCGTCGCTGCCGTTGGTCGCTCTGGAATCAGACATATGCTCTCCCTTTTGTCTCAGCGTGGCCGGCTTCCCCTCCGGCACGTAGGGCGCGCGCGAGCGCCAGGGTCGGGAAGTAGTTGCGGTATTCGTGGTAGTTGATGTAGAAGGCACCCGGAAAGCCGGTGCCGGTGAAGTAAGGCTCGTCCCACGTACCCAGCCGTGATTGGCGCTCCACCAGCCAGTTGAGCCCGCCCTGGACCGCCGCATCCTGCACGCCGAGCATGGGCAGCAATCCCAACGCTGCCCAGGCCGTCTGAGAGGCTGTGGAGGGACCACGCCCTCGCCAGCCGGGATGCGTATACGATAGGCACGATTCACCCCAGCCGCAGTCGACATTTTGCCGGGCTCGCAGCCAGTTCACTGCACGCGCTACCCGCCCGTCCTGGGGTCCAAACCCGAGGCGGGCCAGCGCCATCAAGACAGTGGCCGTGCCGTAGACGTAGTTCACCCCCCAACGCCCGAACCAGGCACCGTCGGCCTCCTGTTGCCGCCAAATGTAGGCCAGTCCGCGGCGCACTTGCGCTTGGTCATAGCCGTAGCCCTCACGGACCAGTGCCTCGAGCACGTGCGCCGTCACGTCGGCGCTGGAAGGGTCAAGCACCTCGCCGAAGTCGCAGAAGGGTATCTGCTCGATCAGCGTGGTGGTGTTCTCGCGATCGAAGGCCGCCCAGCCGCCGTCCGGGTTCTGCATCCCGAGCAACCAAGCCAGACCGCGCCGGCTCGCCTCCCCCGCCCCGACCGCGCAGCCGCGCAGCGCCAGGAGGACGAGGGCCGTGTCATCGGTGTCGGGGTACTGGGCGTTGGCGAACTCGAACGGCCAACCGCCAGCCTGCACGCCCGGCGCACGTCGGGCCCAGTCTCCGTAGACGTCGCTCTGCTGAGCCAGCAGCCAGCGAGCCGCGCGAACTAACGCCAGATCATCTGGAGCCAGACCAGCCTCGGCCAGGCCGAGCATCACCCAGGGCGTATCCCAACCGGGCGACACGCACGACTGCAAACGGAAGGCACCGTCCTCTTCAACGCCGAAGCCCTCTATTGCCGCGAGCCCTTTTGCCACTGCCTGCTCGTCCCGGCCGAGACTGGCCAGGGCCAGCGTGCTGTACACCATCGCCGGCTGGATACCTCCCCAGCCGCCGTCATCCTCCTGATGGGCAAGGATCCACTGCCGGGCCGCAGCCAAAGAACGGCCCCGCAGGGGATTGGCACTCAGGGGGCCGCGCAGGCGCTGCAAGCCGCCATCGAGCACCCGGAAGGCCAGCCGGGTATCGACGGCGGGAAGACCGGTCGCACGGGCTCGGCCCTGCGGGAGGCGAAAATCGTCCAGGAGCGGAACCAGGCCGCGATAGGCAGGTGGCCGGGCCAGCACGACAAGCAGGGGCACGATGGTAGCGCGCGCCCAACTCGCGAAGCGGTAGATACTCAAGGGGAAACTGTCGGGAAGGAGCATGAGCTCGGGCGGCATGACGGGCACCGTGCCCCATGGCAGCGCGCCGAGAAGCGCCAGCCAGATGCGGGTGAACACGCGGGCGCGGTCCAGCCCACCCAATTCCCTGACGACCCTTGCCGCCTCCGCCAGCGGAGGCTCGTCTCGGCACAGGCCCGCCATCTGAAGCGCTACCGCGCTCTCCAGAGTCGCGTTCAGATCCGGCGGCCCGTCGTAGAAGAGCGGCCAGCCACCCTCGACCTGCCAGGCAAGGAGCTGCCGAACCACAGCCGCCTCGCGCGGCGCGCTGCCCCGCCCGAGCAGCCGCCGGAAAAGGAGATATTCGGCCGTGATGGTCGCATTCGATTCTAGTTCGCCGGCCCAGTAGCCGGCCGGGTGTTGGGACCGGCGAAAGTAGTCGGTGCTCCGTGCCAGAGCGCAGCGCAAAGTGCTGGCAGCAATGGCCATGGCTTCTACCCCTGAAACTGCCAGCGGATCATCCGCATCCAGTCTCCCGGGCCGCGCATACTGGTCATTACGGACGGCTCGAAGCCGCTGTGAAGCATGCAATCAGCGCAGCGCGGGTCTTGCCCGGGGCCATATGCGCCCCAGTCGGTGTCAGCCATCAGTTCGCCGAACGAGCGTGCGTGCCCGTCTGTCAGGAGGTAGCAGGGCTTCTTCCAACCCTGGGGATTGTAGGTGACTGTGCCCCAAGGCAGGCAACTGAGCGATCTTTCGCCGCGCAGGAACTGCATGTAAAGCGGAGTGTGGTAGAGATTGCGCTCGCCCCAAACCGACCGAAGCTGTCGCATCCATGCCTGGGCCTCGGCGCGCGACAGGGTCGCCGCCTCGGTGCCCACCTCGTAAGCGAAGGCCGGCGCGATCATCAGCCCGTCGACGCCGAACGCCGTCAACTCAGTGAACAGCTGGACAACGCTGGCAACGGACGTGTCGCGGTAGATGGTGGTGTTGGTGGTCACGCCAAAGCCGTGTGCCTTGGCGGCCCTGATCCCTTCCATGGCCCGCTGGGCGGCCCCTTGCAGGCCCACCAGCCTATCATGGACGTCGATCCAGCCATCAAGGTGCACGTTGAAGTAGAAGCGCGGGATGGGAGCGAACTCGGGCAGGCGCCGCTCCAACAGCAGGCCATTTGTGCACAGGTAAACGACCTTGCCCATCTGTAAGGCGCGGCCGGCGATCGCCGGAACCTCGGGATGCAAGAGCGGTTCGCCACCACTGATGGAAAGCACAGGAGCTGCGGCATCGGTGATGGCGCTCATCGCCTGCTCGAAATCGAGGCGCTCAGTGCGAGTGTCCGCGTACTCGCGGATCCGGCCGCAGCCGGCGCAGTGCAGATTGCAGGCATGGGTCAGCTCCAACATCAGCACAAGCGGGATACGCGGGCCACGCCCCGACGCCCGGGCGCGTAACAGGTGCAAACCGATACGCGAGTTAATGGAAACGGGAAGGGCCACGATCACCTCACAGTAGCATGAAGACAGAGCAGCCGGGGGTGAACCATTTACGAGAAGAATAGTGCTATTATATGCTGAATTATGAAAGGCGCAAATCGCGCACAAGCGCCGATAAGATCCTGCGGCCGGCATTCGAGGCGGGTTCGTGCGGCCGGCAACCGTGGCCGCGGCCGCCTGGGAAAGGCAGATGGGCTTGTCCGCCCCCGGCGGATGGGGTATGATTGGCGCGTTTGTTCAGCGTAAGCTCGATTGGAATTGGTGATGTCTCAGGTACCCATTGCCCTGCTCGCGCACGTAAACGTACGAAGCAGGTCAGAAGATCGGCGGCATCGGCGCAGTCCTGGAGGGACTGCTCGGTTCATCCGCCTACAATCAGACAGTCGCGCGTACCATTTACCGAGTGGCCCGGGAAGTGATGGGCCGCCTCCCGCGCGATCGCGTCGACATGCAACACCTGCTGGACGACGGACAACGTGTGGCCGCCCAGATGAGCTGGGGCGTGACCGTAACCGATTACCTGCTACCAGCGTTCAACAAAATAGCGAGAAGATAAACTAATGAGCAACGAAATGCCATCATCTTATCGGGATAGCCTGGCTTATCTCTACACTTATACCAACTACGAGCGCAAGGGAATGCCTCGCTACGTCATGGCGAACTACGATCTGGCGCGCATGGAAGCGCTGCTCACGCGAGTGGGTCAGCCGCACCGCTCCTTCAAATCGGTGCTGATCGCGGGGACCAAGGGGAAGGGCTCAACGGCGGCCTTCACGGAGAGTATGCTGCGGGCAGAGGGATACAGCAGCGGCCTGTACATCTCGCCACACCTCCACACCTTCCGTGAGCGCATACGCATCGGCGGAGAGTATCTCTCCGAGGACGACGTGACCCGGTTGGTCGACAAGCTCCGGCCCGACTTCGAGGCGATCGAGGGACTGACCGCTTTCGAGGCTATCACGACTCTGGCCTTCTATTCATTTGCGGAGGCGGGTGTCAAAATCGCCGTCCTGGAAGTCGGCCTGGGCGGCCGGCTGGACGCCACCAACGTCAGCAATCCAGCCGTCGCCGTCATCACCTCGATCAGCTACGATCACATGCAATTGCTGGGCGACACGCTGGCGCTGATCGCGCGGGAAAAAGCGGGCATCATCCGGCCGGGTGCGCTGGTGGTGAGCGCCCCCCAGGTGCCGGAAGCGATGAGCATGATCGAAGAGGTCTGCGAAGGGCGACGAGCCGAGCTTGTCGTCGTCGGCGAGGAGGATTACCGTTGGCAACCGGGGCAGATGAGCCTGCGCGGGCAGGCGTTTGAGCTCGGCGGCGAGCGCTATTGGATCCCCCTGCTCGGACGGCACCAATTGGCCAACGCAACCACCGCCCTGGCCGCACTTGACGCGCTCCAGCGCCGTGCCGGCTTGGTCGTCTCGCTCGACGCTCGCAAACAGGGTCTGCGAGACACCTGCTGGCCGGGCCGCCTGGAGATCCTGGGCCAGCATCCGTACGTGATCGTCGATAGCGCCCACAATGGCGATTCGGCCAACAAGCTGCGGCTCGCGCTGGAAGAGCTGTTCCCCGGCCGGGGGATCGTGCTGGTTTTCGGCGCCTCGGGCGACCATCCGTTTGACCATTCCTTGCGCGAGCTGCTGCCCATCGCCAACCGGGCCTTCGTAACGCGCTCGCAACACCCGCGGGCTGCCGACCCGCAAGTGCTGGCCGATACTGCCGCACAACTAGGCTTCGGCGAGCGGGTGTCGGTGGCGCCGACGGTAGCCGAGGCCGTGACGACCGCGCTCGGCCAGGCCGGCCCCGAGGATGTGATTTGCGTGACAGGTTCCATTTTCACGGTTGCGGAGGCGCGCGCCGACTGGTTCACGCGCACCGGCCAACCACTCCCGCCGACCGATCCGGTTTAGGCATGCATCGAGTCCGCCAGCCGGCAGGACAACGGTTCAGGCAGTTACTGGAGCCATCGCATGCCCGCACGAGGCCGTTGGCGCATCGGCACATCCGGCTGGGTATACCCACACTGGCGCGGCACGTTCTACCCGGCCGGACTGCCCCAGGCGAGGTGGTTTGAGTACTATGCGCGCCATTTCGACACAGTCGAGATCAACAACACCTTTTACCGTTTGCAGGCGGAGCGCGCTTTCGATGCCTGGCGAGAGCAGGCACCCCCAGGGTTCTTGTATGCCGTCAAGGCCAATCGCTACCTGACCCACGTTCGCCGTCTCATCGAAGCCGGGGAGCCGCTGGCCAGATTCCTGGAGCGGGCGCGGCGCATCGGGGGTGCGCTGGGCCCCATCCTGTACCAACTACCGCCCCACTGGCACGCCAACCTCCCTCGCCTGGAGGAGTTCGTAAATCTGCTACCGGATGACCTGACGCAGGTCTTCGAGTTTCGCGACCCGACCTGGTTTGGCGCGGCGGTGACCGACGTGCTGCGCGCGCACGGCTTGAGTTTTTGCATCTTCCATATGGCGGGCCTGGAAACTCCTCTCGCCGTGACCAGCCGGACCGTGTACGTGCGCCTTCACGGCCCACTGGGCGGAGACTACGATCGCGCCAGCCTGGAGCAGTGGGCTCAACGCGTGCGAGCCTGGTGCGAGGACGGACATGACGTCTTCGTCTACTTCAACAACGACATCTCGGGTTACGCCATTCGCAACGCCCTGACGCTGAAAGAGCTGATGGGCAACCATTCGGGCACGAGCGGCGATAGAGCGATGGAATCAGTTGCTTAAAGCGCGCAGCACGCTTACAATGGTGATCGCACGAATATCAGGATGAGATGTTCTACCCAGCAGACTGAGTTCACCCTGCGTTTGTGCCTCCGGCAGGTGAATCGAGGCCAGACGTCCAGCGCCAAGGAGGCGCGTTATGACCATCAGCATCGTCATTGCCGACGATCATGGCGTCCTGCGCGCAGCCCTGCGTGCCCTCCTCAAGGGCGAAGTCGACATGGCAGTCGTCGGTGAGGCAGCGGACGGAGCGGAGGCAATCAGGGAAGCCCAGGAGCTGAGACCGGATGTGCTGCTGCTTGATATGAGTATGCCCGGTCCGGGCGGGATCGAAATCACCCGCCAGCTTCAGAAATCGCTGCCGGAGACCCGAATCCTGATTCTCACCGTGCACGAGGACGAGCGGTTGGTACGCGAGGCGCTTCACGCCGGGGCCGCGGGATACATCATCAAGCGCGCCTTCGACACCGAATTAACCAATGCCATCCGGGCCGTCGCTGCGGGGAACCTGTACATCCACCCGGCGTTGACGCGTGCCTTTCTGAAGGGCCGGGCCGGGCCAGAGGCGCCCGGCTCCATAGAAGAGGGTGGGCAAGAGGAGGAGTCTCCCTTGACTCGGCGAGAGGTCGAGGTGCTGCAACTGATCGCCAAAGGCTATACCAACCGCCAGGCAGCGGACAAACTGGCATTGAGCGTGCGGACGGTCGAGACCCACCGTGCTAATCTAATGAGCAAGCTGGGGGTCTCCAGCCGGGTGGAACTTGTCCGTTTTGCCAAGGCACGCGGCTGGCTGGAGCAAGAGGACTCCTGAGAGGCAAATGGCGTTTTTTGAGGGGCTGGTGGTGACTGAGGATGGCGTTCCGGTGGAAGTGAGCTACATCGGCACGATGGCGTATTACGTGATCGACGACCAGGGCTTTCGCCGCCACGTCGAGGCGCGTGAGGTCGACCACCCGGTTCTTACCCAGTTCATGGAACAGTTGCAGGAGCACCGCGAGGAGGCAGTGATGGCGATGCTGATGCAACTGGGGCAGGACGATCTGTTCACGAAGGCGGCCCTCGAGTCGACCGTGCGCAACCTGAACGTGGATCAGATCCTTGACCAGGGTCTGCCGCCGCAAGCCCGGCAGATGCTGAGCACGCTGGGTTTTCGCGTCGTGGTCAACGTCCACGGCGAAGTCGTGCGGGTCGACATGCCATCGCTGCCGGAGGGTGGCCCGGCGACCTGGGGCGAGCGCGAGTAGGGCGGACACTCGCGCGGGGATCGAGGAGTGGAATATTAAGGCCCCGGGCCAATTGGCCCGGGGCCTTTTATGGTTCGGAAAGCGGCGGTGCCGCCGCTCTCAGTTCAGATAAAGCAACATGCAGCAGGGCTCGGGATTCTTGTCCTGGCCCATGTACAGGTTGCCCAGCATCCGGTGCTCGGCCAGATGCTCGGCGTAGCGCAACAGTTTCTCGCGATTCTCCCCGTTCAGTTTTTCGAATGCAGCCAACACATCGCGCTGCTTCTTGCGCCGATCTTCCGGTGACATATTCTTCCCCCCTGAACCCTTTGCGTTTCTGTCTGGCTGGCTATTAAACAGAAAGGAGCGGGTAACCGGATTCGAACCGGTGACATTCAGCTTGGGAAGCTGACGTTCTACCGCTGAACTATACCCGCCCGATACACCATATATCTAGTAGTATCCGCTCTTGGACCTACTACCCTTTGTGGTACGGCGCTAGCCTGACAGCACAACCTCGCAGCGAAGCTGACTATCAAAGCGAGTATAGCATGGCTTGAAAAAAGGTGCAAACTCTCAAAAATGGCCGTGACTTGCCACCTCGAGAAACGTGTCCGCCAGGCTATGCGACCGCTAGGACGCCACGAGGTCATCTTCATCCAGAGCCGAATAGCGGATTGACGCTTCAAGATCCCACTCAATGTCTCTGCGCGTGGTATAATTCACGACTGCGAAAACAGGTCAGCCTGCAACCTGTTGACGACGCTCCCTACCGGACCGGCACCCCGTGGCGGATGGGAGAGGGGCTGCGCCGCGCGTGGACCGAATACCTCGAGCGTGCCCAAGCCCCTGGCCGACTACCGGCGAACGTGGCCCGGCGCTTCGCCACCTGAAAACGGGGTGAAGCCGCCACCAGACAGGAGAGAATATAGCCAATGAATGCTGACCCCTCACGTAGCCGCCGCCCGGTGGTACTCACCGTCCTGCTGCCGGCCGCGCTCATCGTGCTCGGTCTCGGGCTGATCCTGATCGACCGCTTGTCGCTACCCCGTCTCACCCGACCACCGGTGCAGCCCACCGCCACTCAAGCACCCGAGAGCCCGAAGGCCATGGAGAACATCGCCCAGGTGGCTGCGGACACGCCCGTCCCACCGGGCGCGGCGCCCACTTTGCAGAAGCTGGCAGCCGGCGTAACCACGTCTCCTGAGGCGGCGACCACCACAAAACCGACGCTGATCGTCGTCACTCCGCGGCCAAAGCCGGTGGATGTGTTCGCCGCCGCCACCCTGGCCGCCCAGACAACCTCCGACGCGCTGCAGTACGGCACGCCCACCGCCACCCCGCCCAACATGGTCACCGCGACCTATACACCGCGGCCTCTGGTGATTACCAGGACACCCACGCCCGGCAATGCTGCCACCGCCGAGTTCCAGGCAGCCCTGGCGGCCGCGGCGGCAGCCTCCACCGGCACGCCCACACCCCTGCCGGCCTGGGCCGTCATCGCCAGCGAGACGCCCACTCTGACGCCGAAACCGACGAGCACCGAGCGCCCAACCAACACCCCGCGCCCCACTGCCAGCGACACGCCGGTGATGATCGCGCTGGCAGGCCCGCCGGCCACGCGCACGCCCACCCCGTCGCCGGACTTCCCGCCCCTCCTGGTAGGCAAGGTCCTGTTCCTCTCGGACATGGCCGCCGACGGCAGGACCCACGTCTTTGCCGTGGACCCGGATGGCTCGGGGCTAAGCCAGCTGACGGCCGATTGGCCGTACGCGCGTGCCATGGAGGGCGAGGCCTATTCGGCCGACAAGACGTACCGGGCCTATGTGGTCGAGGACATCACGTCCGGCAGGCTGCAAATCAACTACTACGACACCCAGTTCAACACCTCCAGGCAGATGACCAGCCTGGGCGCCGGCATCGCCTGGGCGCCGGCCTTCGCCCCGGCCGGCGACAGGGTCGCCTTTGTGTCGAACGTCAGCGGCAACGACGAGATTTGGGTAGTGAAGCGCGGCGAGAGGCCGGAAGTACAACTGACTCACAACACCTGGGAGTGGGACCATCACCCGAGCTGGTCGCCCGACGGCCGGCAGATCGTCTTCGGCTCCAATCGCTCCGGGAAGCAGCAGCTCTGGATCATGAACGCTGACGGCAGCGATCAGCAGCCGCTGACCCCCTGGGCGTATGACGCCTGGGATCCCGTCTGGACCAAATCCGGCGATTGAAGCGCGGCCGTGTGACAAGCCGCTGTGTTCCGAGCCAAGAGGAACCGCCCGTGAGCAACGACATTCGCGTGGAGCACCGGGCCCTTGTGGGCATGATAGAGAAGGCCCTCGCCGCAGAAGGCGTGCCCGATGAGGCGCGGCGACTGGAGGCCGAGCTGACCGCGGACGCGGACCTGATGGGCGTGCCGTCGCACGGCGTGCGCACCTTGCCACTCCTCATCCGCTCGATCCGCGCCGGCACAGTCAACCCAGCCCCGCATCCACGCCTCCTGCGTGACAACCTGGCTACCTGCCTGCTCGACGGCGATCAAGGACTCGGCCGCTTCGTCTCGGCGTACGGCATGGATCTGGCGATCGACCGGGCGCGACACTATGGCATCGGCCTGTGTGTGGCCACGCGTGTCGCCCATTGGGGACGCGCGCACGCGTATGCGTATCAGGCTGCGCGTGCCGATATGATCGGCATCTGCACGACCAACGCCATTCCCAATATGATCGGCTGGGACTCGACGCGACCGGTCCTCGGCAACAACCCGCTCGCCATTGCCGCGCCACGGGGCGCGGGCCTCGACCCCATCGTGCTGGACATGGCGATGAGCCAGGCCGCAATCGGCAAAATCGCCACTTATGTGCGCGAGGGAAAGGCAGCACCGTCCGGCTGGGGACGGGATGCCGAGGGCAATCCGACCAATGATCCCAGCGCGATCCTCGCATCGGGGCTGGTGCTGCCGGTGGGAGAGCACAAGGGATCTGGTCTCGCGTTCATGATGGAGATCCTTACCGGGGCGCTGGCGGGAGGGCTGCTCAGCCACGAGATCGCCTCGGGGGATCGGTCGGGTATGGACGTCAACGCCTGCAAGTTCCTGCTCGCAATCGATATCGAGAAGTTCGTGCCCGCCGAGGTCTTTGCCGAGCGTGTGGCCGCACTGCTGGGCTTTGTCGGAGAGGGTGCGGGCGAGGGGTTCCTGTATCCAGGACAGCGCGGATGGCAGGACCGGGAGCGAAATCTCCGGCAAGGCATTCCGATCCACGGCCAGATCGTCGAGCAGTTGGCTGGGTTAGGGATTACGCTGCCTGCGCTGATCTGATGGCCCGATCCTCTGCCAGGATCGCGTCAATCACGCGTGTCGTCCTGGCGCCGCTCTCGCCGGTGCTTGGGCATTGCCCCGTGCCGTTCAACTCGTCGACAATCGTCTGAATCAGTGGTTGTTGAACGTGGGCCGGATGCTCCACCTCGATCCTGCGCGTGCGATTCGTGCTGATCAGCGTGATGGGCGCGGGATCAAAACACGAGAAATGCAGCTCGCCCCGGTCACCCACGATCTCGATCAAGTCTTCCTCGGCGTACGCTGCCGAATTCCACAGGCCTACGCCGAGCACGCCGTGGTCGAACGCCAGACTGGCGACGACTGAATCCTCGGCTGGGTAGAGGCCGGTCTGGTTGACCGAGATGCCCTTTGCCTGCCGGATGGGCCCTAACAGGAAGTCGAGGAGGTCGAGTTGGTGGCTGCCCATGTCGTGGAGGTGCCCACCGCCTGACATCTCGGGTACGTAGCGCCAGGTGCTGGTGGCGGGGTCCGCTTCCGCGGGCACCGGCTGTCTACCCAGAAGGGCGCGGGCGAAACGCACATCGCCGATCTCCCCGCTGTCCAGCAGGTCCCGCACAGCGAGGAACTTTGGCATGGCTCGGCGGTAGTAGGCGACGAACAGGGGCACGCCTGCGTACTTGCAGGCGGCGATCATATCGTCGCACTCGCGCGCGTTCAGGGCCATTGGCTTCTCAACATAGACCGGCTTGCCCGACCGCGCGGCGGCCAGGGCATACTCCTTATGTGAAGCCGGCGGCGTGGCTATGTAGACCGCATCCACATCCGGATCGGCGATCAGGGAGTTAGCATCGGAATACCAGCGCGGGACGCCGTGACGCCGCGCATAATCTTCGGCCAAGGCTGCGTTACGCCGCATGACGGCAACCAGCGCGGAGCTCCGGGCCTTCTGAAACCCGGGCCCGCTCTTTACCTCGGTAACATCACCGCAGCCGATAATGCCCCAACGAATCGTTTTCATGTACCGCCTTCATGAGCGACGTGCAAAGCTCGAGGGCAAGGAATCGCGACATGTACCCTCTTGCCTGACCGGTGCGTAGGCCCCGGTCCGGACGGCCGCCAGCCCGGCCGCGACTTGGTTCTGGATGGATCGCGCTTCCGCGGCCCACGAACACTCTCTATCGAGCCGTGCCGCTCAGCATGAGCTCGCGCGCGGTGGCAGGCCACGCTGTGTCCGGGCTCGACCTCTTCCAACAGCGGAGCCTGCACCCGGCATACGTCCAGCGCATAACGGCAGCGGGGATGGAAGTAGCAACCGGGGGGCGGGTTAGCCGGATCGGCCACGCCGCCCTGGAGCACGATCCGCTGGGCGCGCAAGCGCGGATCTGGCTTTGGTACCGCCGAGAGCAGCGCCTCGGTATAGGGGTGCTTGGGGCTGTAGAAAAGGGCCTGCGTCGGCGCCATCTCCACCAGCCGGCCGACATACATGACGGCCACGCGCTCGCTGATGTGCTTTACGACGCTGAGATCGTGCGCAACGAACAGGTAGGTCAGGCCGAGACGCTCCTGGAGCTCGAGCATCAGGTTAAGGATCTGCGCCTGAACCGAAACGTCGAGCGCGGACACGGGTTCGTCGGCAACCACCAGGCGCGGGTTGAGCGCCAGCGCGCGGGCAATGCCGATGCGCTGGCGCTGTCCACCGCTAAAGGCATGCGGGAAACGGCGCATGTACTCGGGCCGCAAGCCGACCAGCTTGAGGAGCTCGGCGACGCGCGCCTCGCGCAGGCCGCGGTTCTTCATGCCGTTCATCTCCAGCGGCTCGCTGACGATGTCCATAAGCGTCATTCGTGGGTTGAGCGACGAGAACGGGTCCTGAAAGATCATCTGCATCTCTGCGCGTAAGGGCTTCAGCTCCTCCAGGGACATCTTCGCGACGTCCACCACCCTGCCCTCGTGAGTGTGGAAGTCGATGTGGCCGTCGGTCGGATGTACCGCCCGAAGGATGCAGCGCGACGTGGTCGTTTTGCCACAGCCACTCTCGCCGACCAGCGAGAAGGTTTCGCCGGAGCGGATGAAGAAGCTCACGTCGTCCACCGCACGCACATGACCCACGACCCGCTGCAGCACGCCCTTCCGGATGGGAAAGAACTTGCGCAGCCCTTTCACTTCCAGAAGCATTTGGTTATCGGAGGGTGGGGAAGCAGTCATCACTTACTCGTATAGGACGCAACTCACGGCTTGCCCGGCGCCCAACGGCTTGAGCGCCGGCTCGACGGTCTCACAGACCCCGCGACGCCGCTCTGAGCAGCGCGGATGGAATGGGCAGCCGGCAGGCCGGTTGTAGGGATGCGGGATCGACCCGCTGATCGTGTGCAGTTTCGACCGGGGCTGCGATTCGATGCTCGGGATGGAGCGGAGCAGGGCGCGGGTGTACGGGTGCTTGGGGGCATGGAAGATGTCGTCCACCAAACCAACCTCCACGACCCGGCCCAGGTACATCACGACTACCGCATCGCACATCTCAGCTACCACGCCGAGATTGTGGGTGATCAGCATGATCGCCATGTTCAGCCGCTGCTGCAGCTCGCGCAACAGGTCCAGAATCTGAGCCTGAGTGGTTACGTCAAGCGCAGTCGTCGGCTCGTCCGCGATTAGTAGACGCGGATCGCACGAGAGCGCCACGGCGATCATGGCACGCTGGCGCAGCCCACCCGACAATTGGAACGAGTAGTCGTCGATGCGCCTCTCGGGCTTGGGAATGCCCACCTGGCGGAGCGACTCGATCGCGCGGCTGCGTGCCTCACGCTTTGAGACACCCATGTGAAGCTGGACGGCCTCCACGAGCTGGTTCCCGATCGTGTGCACCGGGCTGAACGAGGTCATCGGCTCCTGAAAGACGAGCCCAATATCCCGGCCTCGCAGCGCACGCATCTCGGGCCCATCGTCGGGTTGCTTGACCAGATCCATCACCTTCCCGTCCTCATCGTGCCAGAGGATCTCGCCGTTCACGATACGTCCCGGAGGTTCCACGATCCGCAGGATCGAGCGGGCCGTCACGCTCTTGCCGCAGCCCGATTCACCGACGATACCCAGCGTGCCGCCGGTCATAATCTCGAACGAGGCGCCGTCGACGGCTTTGACCGTGCCTTCGTCCGGAAAGAAGTACGTCTTGAGGTCACTTACGGATAGCAAGGGCTTGGTTGTTGATTCCATCACTCGTCTCATAGGGACCGGCAGGGCTCAACGATCCGGCCATGGTCGTGCGTTACCCGTACGGATCGGCTGCGTCCCGCAGCCCGTCGCCGACGAAATTGAAGGCCAGGACGGCCAAGACGACCGGAATCACCGGAATGAGCAACCACGGCGAGATGGCGAGCGACTGGATGTTCTGGGCCTGCTCCAGCAGCACACCCCATGAGATGGCCGGCGGGCGCAGCCCGAGGCCCAGGAAGCTCAGCGATGTTTCGCTGATGATCATGGCCGGGATGGCGAGAGTCGTTGCCGCGATAATGTGGCTGGCGAAGGACGGTACCATGTGGCGCAGAATGATCCGCATCTTGCCACAGCCCGCCAGTTCCGCTGCGGTGATGAAGTCCTCCTCGCGCAGGGTCAGAAAGCGGCCCCGCACGACGCGCGCCAGCTCGGTCCAGCCCAGCAGCGAGATGATGATCGTGATGGCCAGGTAGATCCTGTTGACCGACCAGTCGCGCGGCAGTGCAGCCGCGAGACCCATCCAGAGTGGGATCGTCGGGATGGAGCGCAGGATTTCGATCACACGCTGGATGAAGGTGTCCAGCATGCCGCCAAAATAACCGGAGATGCCGCCCAGCACCACGCCGAGCACGAGGCTGATGGTCACCGCGGCGAGGCCGATAGTCAGCGACATCTGTGACGCCATCATCAGGCGTGACCACATGTCCCGGCCGTTGAGATCAGTGCCAAGAATGAAAAGACCCTCTTCAGCCGGAACGCCGTCCAGGCCGAGCAGATGCACGTCCGACTTGAAGACGGAGAGTATCTTGTAGGAATAACCGTGAGTGAAGAACTTGAGCGGGACGTGGACCGACGGGTCGGTCACGTACACACGCTTGAACGTGTTGGGATCGCGTGCGCCTTTCACCGCGTCGACGTACGGTCGCAGGTTCCCGTCCTGGAAAAGGTGAACGGCCTGCGGCGGCATCAGGCCACGCTGCGCCTCAGAGAGCTCAGGGTCAGCGTAGGCAAGGAAGGGCGCGATGACGACGACGAGGTAAAAAAGGATCAACACCACCGCGCTGATTACGGCAAGGCGATGCTTGCGGAACCGCCACCACATGAGTTGTCCGGCCGTCGCAACCGAGACACGCTCTTCGGCCTCAGTGGTCTCCTCCTCGGGCAGCTCCTCGGTTGGCTCAGAGTAGGAACCGGAGAGAGGAACGGGCAAGCTCATCAACGCCTCTCCAGCCGTATGCGCGGATCGACCCACATGAGAAGCAGGTCCGACACGAAGGTGCCGACCACGGTCATGAGGCCAAGCAGCAGCACGATGGTTCCGGCCAGGAACATGTCCTGCGCGACCAGCGCCTTCAGCAGCAATGGCCCAACGGTAGGCAGACTGAGCACCAACGAGATGATGATGCTGCCCGACACGATGTAGGGCAGGAGATAGCCTATGGTGCTGACAAAGGGATTGAGCGCGACCCGCACCGGATACTTCATGATCAGACGCCACTCAGAAAGGCCGCGGGCGCGCGCCGTCATGACGTAGGGCTTGCGGAGCTCGTCGAGCAGATTTGACCGCATGATCCGAATCATCTGCCCGGTGCCGGAAAGTCCCAGCACAACGGCCGGGATCGGCAAGTGGCCGAGCATGTCCTTGACCTTGATCCAAGTCCAGGGTGCGTCGGCAAGCTCGGGTGAAAACAGGCCGCCAATGTTCGCGTTGAACATTGTGAAACCAAAGTACAACACGATCAGGGCCAACATGAAGCCCGGGATGGCCAGTCCGATGAAACCGACGAACGTAAAGACGTAATCGAGGATGGAGTAGCGGCGGACCGCCGAATAAATGCCGATGGGCAAGGCCAGCGCCCAGGTAAAAATGATGGCGGCCAGCGATACGACAATCGTCAGCATCAGGCGGTCGCCGATGACATCCTTGACCGGACGGTTCCACTCCATCGCCATGCCAAAGTTGCCCTGCAGCATCTGGCCGCCCCACTTGACGTACTGCACGTACATCGGCCGGTTCAGGCCGTACTGCTCGCGCAGGGCGCTGATTTCCGCCTCTGACACTGTGGCTCCGCCGGCTGACATCGAGGCAATATACGTCGTCACGAAATCGCCTGGCGGGAGCTGGATGATGGCGAATGACAGGATACTGATCGCCACAACGGTCACCACCGCCAGCATGATGCGACGCGCCAGGTAGGCAAGCATTGGGCCTCCTCCAGAAGCGGCTCCGCTCGAGCGAAGATCCTCCTCACAATAGCGGTACGGAGGATCGTCGGCGGGATGGGCGCGATCCCGTTAGCGTCAATGCGCCCATCCCGCGCGGCACCTCAAGCCTTGCTTAGCTCTTGAAGTAGAAAGTCTCTGGCAGCGAACTGCCCGGTGTGCGTGCGTGCTGGGCATTGACTTGCCGCTCTGGCACGTTGCCCATGTTGTTCTTCACGACGCGAACGCCCATGAAGGCCGGCGACTGTCCGACGGTGCCGATGCTCCACTGCTGCTCGACGATGATCCGCCAGAGTTCCTTGCCCGTCTCGATCTGCTCCGCCTCGGGCAGAGTGGGCGCCTTCGAGTACAGATCGAAAGCCCGCAGCATTTCCGGATCTTCGGGCTTCTCACCCTGCGCGCCGCCAGAAGCAAACCACTTCGCGTAAGCCATTCCCATGTGACACTCGACTGGATCGACCGGCAGAGCATGGCGCGGGAACAGGAACAGCATTTCGGAGCCGTCGTTTGCCCAGAGGATCATCTGCTGCTCGCTGTTGGCTGTGGTCCCGAATGCCTGGTTGCGCTCCATCTCCTTGACGGTCGCATCGATGCCGATTTTCTTCCAGTGCTGGGTGATCATTTCGCCGGCTTGAGTGTAGGGAATGAACTGCCCGCCGACAGTGATCACCCCGAGCCGCAGGCGCTGCCCGTTGTCCGTGCGCAGCCTGAAACCTTCGGAGTCTTTCTTATCCAGGCCAATGCCGTCCAACAGCTGATTGGCCTGAGCGAGATCGAGCGTCGCCCACTTGGTACGCCATTCCGGTCCGGGGCTGTAGATCGTCTCTTCGGCAGGGGCAGTCGAGCCTGACGTGCCGACACCCAACCAGAAGGTCTCATTTAGCTGGTCACGATCGACGGCCAGCGACAGCGCGTGGCGGAAGTCCTTGTTGCGAATCAATTTGCCGATTTCCTCGTCCAGGTGATAGGCGTTGCCCATGTGGATCGTCACATCTGAGCCGTTCAGGGCAGGATCGAGGTGGACTGTATAGTTGCCCTTCTCCTGATTGTCGAGCAGCACAGGCAGATTGGCCAGCCCGACATGGCGTTCCTGGATATCGTATTCGCCGGCCACCGCGCGCAGGTTGAGCACCTGCAGGTTTTCAGCGAGCGTCATGGTGATCGTGTCGATGTAGGGAAGCTGGTTGCCTTCGGTATCCACTGCCCAGAAGTACGGATTGCGATCCATACTCCAGGTGGGCGTATTGATCGGGCTCTTGGTCACCCATGGCGTCATGACGGGCAAATCAACATTCAGCGCCCAACTGTACATGTTCTTGAAGTAAGCCTTCCAGTCGTCGAAGCCGGCTGCCTTCGCCTTGGCGTTCATCTCGTCGACGGAAGAGTACTTGGGCAAGAACTGCTTGAGGTAGTGCGCGGGAGCGTAGCCGCCCCCGTAGGTACCGAACGCGCCGCGCGTGGACAAGCCTGCGCCGATAGCGGTGCTTCCTGCCAGGATGTAGGGGAACAGATAGTTCGGCTCGGGGAACACGAAGTCGACGGTGAAGTCGTCGACCTTCTGCATGACACCCGGCTTGCCTCCGGCCAACATCTCGGGGAACGGAGTCGGCACCAGTTCCTGCTCCATGTAGATGTCGTCGTACCAGAACATGAAGTCGTCGGCAGTCAGCGGCGTGCCATCTGACCACTTCGCGCCCTTGCGCAGATAGATCGTGGTGGTCTTGCCATCGTCGCTCAGCTTCCAGTCCCTGGCGAGGGACGGCATGATCTTGGAACCAGTGTAGTCCCAGAAGAGGATCTTGTCAGCGGAAACGATGCGGTTGCCGTTCTCATGATCGGCCGGGCCGGTGAAACCGCGACGCCAGGTGCCTCCGTACGTCCCGATCTCGCCGAGCGGCTTGACGACCATCACTTCGCCCGCGTCCGGCAGACGCTGCTCCACAGCGGGCAGAGTGCCGGCCTTCACTCTTTCAGCCCAAGCAGGAGCTTCCGCAAACTTGGCGGGGTACTGTGCGACATCCAGGATAATTTCCGGGCCCTCCAGCTTGCCGATCAGGGTATCGCCAAGTTTGGCCGGTGCGGCGGCGACTTCCGTGGCGGCCGGGGCCACGGCTGCGGCAGCTGCCGCGGTTGGCGCGACTGCCTCGGCAGCGGCCGGTGCGGCGGTCGGTGGGACCGCGGTTGCGGGAACGGCTGTGGCCTGCGAGCAGGCCGCTAGTGCAGTGCTGCCCGTGGCAGCCCCAGCAAGGACGAGAAACTTCCGCCTGGTCAGCCTCTTGCTCTCGGACATTCGGTACCTCCTTGTGCCTACTGTGATTGCGGGGGCGCCCGGGTCGCTCCTAACGGCTCAGGTAGCCCAAGCTGCGGGAAATCTTTCGTGCGGCCTCGACGACCGCTGCCCCGTAACGGGGGATATCGCCCATGGCGAGGCGCGCGGTCGGCGCCGATATGCTGATGCCAGCGACCGGACGGCCAGTGTTGTCGAGAACCGGGGCAGCGACGCACCGACCACCCACCTGATTCTCTTCGTCATCCAGCGCGTAGCCGGCGTCGCGGGCCTGCTCCAGTTGGCCCAGAAACAGGGCTGGGTCGGTTATGGTGCGGGCTGTCACAGGCACTAGACCATAGTCGGCAAGGTAGGACTGCACCTCGTGAGGCTCCATCTGTCCCAGGACAGCCTTGCCCAGCGCGGTGCTGTGGGCAGGTTCGCGCTTGCCGACTTCTGAGCGCATTCCCAGCCCGTGGCTGCTGAGCAGGCGCTCGACGTACACCATATAGCCGTCGTCAAAGACGGCCAAGCTAACGGTCTCATCGAATCGGCCGTGCAGTTCTTGCAGGTGCGGCGTGGCACAGCGGCGCAAATTCATGCTCCCAAGCACAACCGAGCCACGTTCGATGATCTTGAGTCCCAGGCGGTATTTGCGGGAGGCCGGGTCCTGATCCAGATAACCTTTGAAGGCAAGCGTGCGGATCAGACCGGCGGCAGTGCTCTTGTTTAGGCCGGTCTTCTGCGCGATCTCGGTAGTGCCGAGCTCGGGACGCCGCTCCTCAAACAAGTTCAGGATCTCAAGCGCCCGATCGACTGAACCGATGAGCTTCGAATTCTGTGACATGTGCGGCCAACAACTGAAGGGTTCGGGTGGTGTGGTTTCTTGACTTTACGACAATGTCGTCCTATATTTGGCAATATAGCACGACCCCGGCTCGAATGTCAATACGCAAATTGGTCCATCACGTTCAAGGAGGCACGCGTGACTTACTTCACCCCCGTTTCAACCGCTCCGGGTCTTAACCTTCTGCCGACAAATCCCTGTAAGCTGCTCGACTTTGCATATCTGACCCTCGCCGAGGGGGAAACACACCGCGGCAAGACCGGGGATCGAGAGATTCTGGCCGTGATACTCGGTGGGAAGGCAGACTTCACGGTCGGCGACCGATCCTTCACCGGTCTTGGTGCGCGGGCCAATGTCTTCGCGGGCAAGCCCTATTCGGTCTACATGCCCTGCGGCGTTGACTACGCCATAACCGCCCGCGGCCCACTCGAGGTCGCGATGCCCAGCTCCCCCAGCGATCTGGGTATCGCTCCGTACGTGATCCCACCCGACAAGTGCACTTCGGGCGTCTGGGGAGCGGCCAACTTCAGCCGCAACTATCAGCAGATCCTCACCGTGGCCGGCCAGCCCGACCTTCAGGCCCGTCGTCTCGTGGTGGGCGAGACCTATACCCCATCCGGTAACTGGAGCACCTATCCCCCGCACAAACATGAAGTTGACAACCTGCCTTACGAAGCCTACCAGGAAGAGATGTACTATTTCAAGCTCAGCCCACCGGACGGGTTCGGCATGGTCCGCTACTATAGCGACAATTTCGACCACGCGTACGTCGTCAAGGACAGCACCATGCTGATGGCGCCCAATGGCTATCACACCACCAACAGCGCTCCGGGCTACACGAGCTACTTCATGTGGTTTATGGCCGGTAACCAACGCGTCCAGGCCACCCACGATGATCCCGCGCTAAGCTGGGTGGGTCGCACCGTACCGATGCTGAAGGCGCTCGGCGGCTGATCCTATCAGCTCGCTGCCAGGATAGGAGCCAATCAGGCGTGGCAGATCGCATGTTTCCAGTAAAGGCGGGGTTCGAGACGAGGGTACAGGGTTCAGGTTGAACACAGAGAAAGGGTATCAATGAGAATGCAGGGCGTGATTGTTCCACTCATCACTCCGCTGACCGAAGACGAGGAGGTCGACGAGCCGGCCTTGGAGAAGCTCGTCGAGTATGTGATCGGCAGCGGCGTGTCTGGCATCTTTGTGCTTGGCTCAGCCGGAGAAGGGCCAGCACTGACAGACGCTGTCAAAGAGCGTCTGGTGCGCTGTGTGAGTGAGCAGGCTAAGGGCAGGGTGCCCGTGCTGGTGGGGGTTTTTGCGGTCGGCACGCGCCAGTCAATCGCCCTTGCAGAACGGCTGACACGCCAGGGCGGCGATGCCATCCTGCTGACCGCGCCATTCTACTTTGCGCAAACGCAGGATGAAGTCGTCACACATATTCGTGCGGTGGCCTGCTCTCAGCATCTGCCGGCGCTGGTGTACAACATCCCGCAGACCGTGAAAACAGTGATCGAGCCTGAGACGGTTGAGCGTCTGGCCGAGACGCCGGGGATCGTGGGTATCAAGGATAGTTACGGCGACATGGCCCGTTTCCAGCGGCTGCTGCTCATCCGCCAACAGCACCCCGGCTTCATGGTTTTCCAGGGGGCCGAAGCCGTGGCAGCGATCAGCGTGCTGCGCGGCGCCGACGGTGGCGTCTGGGGCCTGGCCAACGTCGCGCCTCGACTGTTCGTCGAGCTCTGCGCGGCCGCGCGTGCCGGGGACCTGCAACGCGCCTGGGCTCTTCAGGAGCGATTACTGCGTCTGTCGCACCTTTACTCACACGGCCAGTGGCTGTCCTGCCTGAAGACGGCGGTCAGCCAACTGGACCTGTGCAGCCCCAGGGCGAGCGCGCCCTTCGCGCCGCTGGGCACCGCTGCAAGCGCCGCGATCCACGCCGACCTGGTCGCCGGAGGCATTCTAGCCCCTGGCTGAAAGCTGCGTCTCCCCTGGAGAGTTGTGTGGTGTGCCCAGGGCTCACTTCTGAGCCACGTACTCCGCCATAGCCTCCAGGATCAGGAACATCGTGAATGCGCCCGGATCGACGTGCCCCCGCGCCCGCTCGCCCAGCGGTCGCGCCTTGCCCAGCGCAGCCAGCATGTCCCGCGTGGCCTGCATGCCTTCCTGGGCGGCTGCCGCTGCGCCGGCCAGGGCAGCCTCCAGGTCCTCCCCGGCGAGGGCCCGAGCCCGCGCTGCAGCCGGGGCAAGAGCGTCGACCATGGTCTTGTCGCCCAACGCGGCGTGCCCGCGCTCCTGCACAGCCCGCAGGCCGTCCTCGAGAAACATTGCCAAGGCAGGCGCGTCGAAAGCGGTCACGCCCTCCAAGCGCCGGGCGCCACCACGGAACAGCGTGCCGAAGATCGCGCCGGCCGCGCCTCCGGTGGCGCTGAGCAAGGCCATGCCCACGACACGCAGGACCCCGGCGATCGTCTCGGGCGGCTGAGCTGTCAGCTGCTGGCGCGCGGCCGCCAGACCGCGCGCCATGCCGACCCCATGGTCACCGTCACCGATAGCCTGGTCCGCTTGCGTCAGGCGGTCGACGTTCGCCTCGATGTGATCAGCCACGTGGCAAAACATCTCGGCAGCCTGCTCGGCCGACAATTGCCTCTGGCCCATGCGCTCACAGCTTCTTGAAGGCGAACAAGTCGGCCGGCATGTCGTAATAGCCGGCCAGGTCGTGGTCCAGCTTCATGAGCGTGATGGAGCAGCCGGCCATCTCCTGAGTGGTCAGGAAGTCCCCGATAACCGTATCATGCACGCGTATGCCCGCCTCACGCAGCAGCCGCTGCAAGCGGCGGTTCACGATCAGCAGCTCCATCATGGTGGTGGATCCGGCGCCGTTCACCAGTACGCAGACTTCGTCTCCCCCGGCAAAGGGCAGGTCGGCCAGGAGGCGGGCTACCATCATATCGACCAGCGGGTCGGCGGGCATGAGCTTGCTGCGATAGACGCCGGGCTCGCCGTGTGCGCCCATGCCAACCTCGATCTCGTCGAAGGGCAGTGTAAAGGTAGGCTGTCCGGTTTCGGGTATCGAGCCGGCGGAGAGGGCTACCGACAGCGAGCGTGTGTTGTCGCGCGCCCGGCTGGTTACCCCGTAGACTTCGTCCAGGTCCTTGCATACGGCCGAAGAGGCGCCGGCGATCTTGACCACGAAGAGGTCGCCGGCAATGCCGCGCCGGCAGTCGACGTTCTCGGGCGGAGCGCTGGATATGTCGTCCCAGATACGGACCGTGCGCACCTGGATGCCCTCGTCGGCAGCCATCTCTGCGCCCATGTCGAAGTTGAGGACATCACCCGCGTAATTGCCGTACGCGTACAGGACGCCCAAGCCCTGGTCCAGGTAGCGGGTCGCCTCAAAGACGATGTTGGGGCCCGGAGCCGCGAAGATGTTGCCGCAGGCCGCGCCGTCTGCCAGGTTCTGGCCGATCAGGCCGTGGAAGAGGGGCTCGTGCCCGCTACCGCCGCCAATCAAGAGGCCGACCTTGCCCGGTGCCAACGCGGTCTTGACCAGCGCATGCACGCCTTCCAGCATCTTGATCCGCCCGCCGTAGGCCTCCACCAGCCCCTCGAGGAGCTCAGGCACGACGTTCTGCGGGTCATTCATGATCTTCTTGGGTCTGTTCATGCAGCCCTCCATGGCTCCAATGCCTGCACGGCTCGGTTTAGCTGCCAGTTGCGCGCATTATACCACGCCGGATCCCAGACGAGGGTGAAGGCGCGCTCAGCCCGCCATCTGGGCCTGCCAGGAGCTTGCATAGCGACCACCCAGAGCCAGCAACTCGTCATGGCAGCCCGACTCCACGATGCAGCCTGCATCCATGACGTGGATCGTGTCCGCCAGCCTGGCGGTGGTGAAACGGTGAGTGATAATGATGGCAGTGCGGCCGGCGGCCAACGTGCGGAAGCGCCCCAGCCAGTCGGCCTCGGCCCAGGAGTCCATGGCACTGGTCGGCTCGTCGAGGACGAGGATCGGCGCGCGGCGGAGGAAGGCGCGCGCCAGCGCGATTCGCTGCCATTCGCCGACGCTCAGATCGGTGCCACCCTCGAACCAGGTGCCCAACAATGTGTCGTAGCCCTTCGGCAGACGGTCGATCGGAGCGGCTGCGCCCGCGGCCCGCGCCGCTTCGACGACAGCCTCGCCGGCCGCGGCTCCTGCCTCGTCACTCCGGCCCGGACCCTCGACCTCGCCGAAACCCAAGGAGATGTTTTCGGCCGCGGTGCCGTTGAATTGAAGCGGCTCCTGAAACAGCACGGTCACCGAACGACGCAGCTCGGCGAGCGATAGTTCGCGCGCGTCTAGACCGTCGATCTCGACGCAGCCCGCCTCTGGGTCGTAGAAGCGGCACAGCAGCTTGATCAGGGTACTCTTGCCGGCGCCGTTTACGCCGACGATGGCGGCGATCTGTCCTGGCGCAACGGTCAGGTTCAGATGCTGCAGGACCGCCCGGCCGCCCGGCCGGTAGCGGAAGGTGACGTCTCGGAAGCAGATAGCGGGACCAGGTCGCCCTGGGCCTGTGCTTTGGCCGGGGAACGGCGCCGGGACGGGCGGATCCACAACCTTTGGCTGCAGTCCGAGGAACTCAAACAAGTCGCTTAGGAAAAGGCTGTTGCTGTAGATCTGGCCCAGGCTCTCCAGCAGCGCACGCATCAATCCCTGCCCCTGATTGAAGGCAGCATAAAACAGCGCCAGGTCGCCCAGCGTAGCCTGGCCCTGAGCTGCCCGCCAGACCATCCAAGCCATTACGCCGCCGGTCAGGAGCAGCGCGGCACAGCCCGCGAGCAGACGGGCCAGCCCCTCATCCCGCCCCAAACGGATCCGCTCCGCCCGCAGCCGGCGGCGGACTGCCTGATAAGCGGCCGCGAACCGCTCGCCTAGCGCGAAGAGGCGCAGTTCGGCTGCGGCGTCCCGCGCGGTCAGCAGCCAGTCGTAGTACCAGGTCCGGCGCTCATCCGCCGTTGTGCGCAGCCAGCGCTGATGCTCGCGCGCCCGGTAGCGCAGGACCACGTAGAGCGCAGGCAGTGTGCTGGCCAGCAGCGAGACCGGCAGCCAGGCACCGTAAGGCAGCAGGATCGCCGCCATCGTGACCAGGGTGACGCCGTTCTGGATCAGGCTGCCGGTGTTTTCGAGCAGGGAGACGGGTCCCTCGGCGGCCTTGTTACGCGCTCTATACAGGTGATCGTAGTACTCGGGCAGATCATAGAACGCGAGATCCAGCGCCACCGACTGCCGGTGCACGAGAGCCCGCAGGTAGTCCCCAACCACTTCGCCCTGCAGCAAGCGGATCAGAGCGGCGACACCGCCCAGGAGCTGGCTTGCCAGCATCACACCGCCGATGAGGAGCGCCGTCAGGACGACGGGCCGGAGGGTCGCCCAGGCCAGGCCGGCGCCCACTGTGCGCACGAGGCTGTTGACCAGCGTCCGGGTCAGGTAGACAGTGGCCGCGGGCAGGAGCCCTTGGACCACCAGGAGCGCGGCCCAGACTGCGGTCCAACCGGGCGCCGCCGTCCAGACCAAGGCCAGGGCGCGTGGCAAGTACGGTAGTTGTGCAGCGGCCCGCCGCAATCGGGAAGCCAGAAAGGAGTTATGAGCCGTCACGGGAACCGCTCGCGAGTGGGAGAAACAGGTTCAACCTGTGATAAGCCGCTGCTGGATGGCGGAGGCGCGCGCCGTCTGTGCGGCGGGCAAATCGGTCAATTCGCCCTCCAGGGCATGGATCGCTTGAGGCGCCCAACGCCCGTGACCAAGGGCAGCAGCCAGCCGAAGCGGGAGAGCAGGGCGATCGCGTACCGCTCCGGCCCCAAACCCAAGCGAACGGCGCGATCGTTGCGTTGGACCCCCGTAACCCGGCCCAGCAGGCCCGCCGGTGGCACCGGCCCTTCGACTTCGCCCCGCGCGCTGTCGCCCCGCAGCAGATAGGATGGCCCGCGGCGTGCGATAATCCGATGGACGACCAGCCGTCCCGTCTCCGGGTGAACGAAGGCGACGACGTCGCCCAAGCCAGGCGGGTGCTCGAGCGGCGAGACGCGAATCATGTCGCCATCGCGTACGAAGGGGAACATGCTGGCGCCTCCGGCCCGAAAGCGGAAGGGCGCGGCGCGTCCCAGCACACTGCGCATAAGGTCCACGAGCGCGGGCCCCGAAAGCGACAGCTCACCGCCATCCGTCACGAATGAGCCGGGCTCAGCTTGCGTCTGAACGCCCGTTTGCCTCAACCAGGATCCCCCGTCCCAGCAGCTCCCCAACCAGGCCGGTGACATCGCCCGCGATCTCGTCAACTGGTGCGTCGTACTCACCGGCCAGCGAAGCCGCGATATCGGCGAGGGAATTGCACCCGTCCAGACGAGCCCAGATGGCCTCCCCGGTCTCGTTGAAGGTGTACAGTTCGTCTTCCAAATCGCCCATCCCGGCCACCAGCGGCACCAGAATCAGCACGCCTTCGATCTTGCGCGCCACGACGTCCTCCGAAGGGACGTAGATGGCGGACATGTCGGTCTCTCGCACGCTCATGAGCCTCCCTCAGATTCAGCTAGTCTCTTCACACGCGCCCGCCAGTCCTCGACCTCCCAGGCACGCTCGCCATCCATCAGCAGTCCGAGCGCCCGCGCCTGGATATGGGCTGCCTGGCACAGGTATTCTACCGGCGTATCCAGCGTGCCATATTCCATCCAGGAATGCGCCGGGCACTGCTCGCACAGTCCACTCAGGAAGCAGCGGGCACAACGGGCAAGGTAATCAGGATTACCAGCGCGCAGGAGATGCAGCCGGGCAGGCATGGTTTCCAGCGCCTCGGCCAGCCCGCCGGGTGCCCGCACATCCCGCGTCAGCGCCGGGTCGCGCAGCAGCATGCAGGGCTGGTAGCGGCCGTAAGCATCCACGTTGCCGCCATCGCCCGCGCCGCAATGGAAGAGCGCTTCGCCCGGCGGACCGATGAAGCGGCTGCAGAAGCGGGCCATCTCTTGGCGGTAAGCCGGGCCTTGCCGTTCCAGAACGGCCTGACCTTCCTCCGGCGTCAGGCGCATCCGGGCAATGGCCCGATTGCGAGCCGGGCTGTCGCGCCGCGCGCGCAGGCTCAGCCGAGTGACGAATGACGGGAGCTGCGTCATCGACGGGAGCCCGGCAGCCCAGGCCGTGAGCTCGTCCATTTCGCTGCGGTTGGCCGGCAACAAAACGCCTTTGACGATGAAAGGCACGGCGCGTCCAAGCAGCAGCTCGACGCCACGGCGGAACTCGTCGAAGGAGCCGGGTGCGGCGGTCACTGCATCGTACGACGTTGCTCGCATCCCGTAGACGGTGATCTCGATAGGCTCCAGGGGTGGCACTCGGGCGAAGAGATCCGCCAGTGAGGGGGTGATGAGCCGGGCGTTAGTGAACAGCCGCACCCGCAGCCCAAGCCGCCGAGCGAACAGGTAGAGCTCGGCGAAATCCTCGCGCAGCAGAGGCTCTCCGCCGGTGAACCGCACTGAAAGCGCACCCAGGCCGGCGGCCTGACTCAGCACTGCCTGCCACTCGGCGGTGGTCAGCTCGATCGCGCGCGCCCCGGCGTCATTTGCCGGCAGGTTGATGTAGCAGTGGACACATGCGTTGTTGCAGCGCTCGGTCAGCTCCAGGTCGAGGTGCCCGAGGCGGGGTGCGCGGCCCGCGAAGGGATCGAAGCTGGCGTCGCTGCGGCGGACGGCATAGCGGTCGCCCGGCACAGCGGACGTGCGGACCCTGGTCGTCAAGGGGCAATGCTCACGAGTCAGACAACTGGCGCAGGACGTCGCGCACGCGACCGCTCAGGTCGAAACGCAGCCGGTAGGCCGGGACTTCTCGCACCAAGTGCTCGAGCACGTCGAAGGTCTTCTCCCACCAGTCGGCCGTAACGAGGGGCTTGATCACCAGGAACGGCAGCAGCCGCGCCACTTCGGCGCGGTCGGTGATGCGGATCAAGCGATTCTCGTCCGCCTGCTCGAGAAACAGCAGGCCACGCAGGGGGGCCGGACCGGGCGACACGTCGGGCACGTCGCCGTGGCTCCAGGTGCCGTGGATGCGCCAGCCATCCGGCCAACGACGGACGATCATGCGGTCGTCGCACAGGATGCTGGCCTCAGACCGCAGTTGGGTGACCATGGTAGACTTGCCCGCCGAGGAATGGCCGAGGAAGAGGAAACCCTGCCCACCCAGGTCGATGCCGGAGGAATGCAAAATGCAGCCTTGCCGGTCGGCCAGGACGCGGGCGAGGAGGATCTGGTCAGTCGGGAAGAGGGTCAGCGACGGGATGCCGCCCTGGCGAAATCTCCGGTCATCCCGGTGGTAGATTTCGCCCAGGTTGTGGCCTTCGTCGAATTGGGCAACGCAAAACAGGGCGTGTTCGTGCGGTTGCGGCAACACACCCAGGTAGCGCCACCCTCCGTCCCGACGGTAGATGTTCCAGGGCGGCTGCCGATGGACGCAGGCGCCGGCATCGATCCCGTCCACAGTGGGCAGCGTAAAATGGTGCCGCAGAGTGAGCGTATCGGGGCCGGCCGCCTGAGTCTCAAATCGACGGAGCTTAGCGGCAAACGTCTCGGCGGTAATCGGGACGTCCGCGGTCACGCGGACGATCATCCCACCGACGCCATAGCGAACTGTATGTTGTTGACTGGACTCCAAGGTGCCGGCAGGGTTCACCTGCGATGATCCGAGTGGTTCAGGCATCCGGCGCAGGGCCGATGGTCAAGAGGCCGCACTAGTGCGGCACTGAATCTGCGATTGAGTGCAGGCGTTGCTGCTTGGCCCGGGCGCCGGCAGTTCCCCGGTCTTACAGTTGGCCAGGACGCTCTCTTCCGGTCTACCGCGGCCCAGGACGATTAACTGCGGCGTGATCCATTCTCTCTTGGTGGTGTCTGACATGATGCTTCTCCTGCTGAGTGGAACAGAGGCGGGACGACAGATGCATAGTAACACGGTGTTCGGAAAAGCGCAAATCGACCGGATACTCGGATGCCAGATCGATCGGCGCTCCCCCACCCTCAGTAGGGCTTTGACGCGGCCCTCTGCCGCCAGCGAGAGAGGATGCCCTTCCTGTCCGGCTGCGTCCCGTCGTCGCTCGGCCCTTGACCGTCGTTCGATCCATGACCGTGCTGATTATGTGAGCCGTAGTAACGGCCATAGTCATGGTAGTAGTAGTAGTAGGCCCCGGCGCCTCGGGTCGGAGTGCGGTTGAGGACCGCGCCCACAACCCGTCCCTTAACCTGCTGCAAGCCCTCCACGGCCTTCTTGGCCAGGCCGCGTCGGGTCTTGCTGGCATCCAATACCAGGATAACACCGTCGGCGTTGCTTGCCAGGATAGCGGCGTCCGCCAGCGCCATCGTGGGAGGGCTGTCGAGCACGACGATGTCGGCGTGGGCCTTCAGTTCCGCCAAAAGCGCCTTCATGCGCTCCGAAGCCAGCAATTCGGATGGGTTAGGCGCCAGCGGGCCCGTGGTAAGCACGCGCAGTCCCGGCACCTGCGTCACCTGCAGCAGGTCATCCAGGTCGATGCCGGGAGTAACGAGAGCGGTCGTCACCCCTATGCTGTTGGGTATTTTGAAGATCCTGTGCTGGCGCGGGCGATGGAGGTCGGCATCCAGCAAGACCACCTGCTGACCGGCTTGAGCAAGCGCTGCGGCGAGGTTGGCAGCGGTCAGCGATTTCCCCTCGGCAGGCGCAGTGCTTGTGATCAGGAGAGAGCGCAACGGGCGGTCGACCGCGGCAAACTGAAGGTTGGTGCGCAGCACGCGGTAGGCTTCCGTGGCAGCCGTGTGGCCGCTGCTCAGCATCACAAGCTCGCTGGCATCCGTCATTCCCTTCATCGCCGGCACCGCGCCCAGGGTTGTCAAGCCCAGGTAGTTTTTCACGTCGTCTGGGTTCTTCAGCAGATCTTCCAGGTACTCGACTAGCAGCGCGAGGGCCGCGGCCAGCAGCGCGCCGCACGATAACCGCCACGAATGTGTCCTGTCTCGTCTTGGGCAAGACCGGAAACTTTGGCTGCTGTGCCGGCTGTGTGACCAGGAGAGTGTCCAGCTGCTTGGCCTCTTCCAGGTTGAGGCTGGCATAGCTGTTGAAGACGCCGGCATAGCTGCCCTGCAGCTCGCTCAAATCCCGGCGCAAACGTTCCAGTTCGGCCTGACTAGGGTTATCGAGCTTTTCCTGCTCGGCGATCGCCGCCTGGGTGGTTGCGATCCGGGCCTGCGTTATGTCCATCTGCTGCTGCAGACTGGCCTTACTGGTAGCGAACCGGCTATTCTGTAGTTCTTCGTTCTGCTGTCTGAAAACCACAGGCACCTCATTGGCGATGGCCGCGGCGCGCGCCGGCGACGTGTCCATCACCGTTAGCTCCAGCATCTGCGTGCTCGGAATGGGCGTCACCGTCACCATCCCGGCGAGCGCCTCCCCGGTCAACTCCAGGTTGAGGCGTCTGGCCACCTCGTCCATGACCGGCTGTTGGCGCAACAATTGAGCGTAGGTGCCCAGGCTGCGGTCAGTATCCAGGTATTGGCTCACGTCGATGACGGCGGTCTTGCTCTGGCTCAGGATCAGCGTGGCTGAGGCCTCGTAAACGGGAACGGTCCGCTTGCTGATGACGTAGGCAGCCCCACCGGCCACAACCATGCCCAGCAGGATCAGCCAGAGCCAGCGCAGTAATATGGCAAAATAGCGACGCAGTTCCATTCATCCTCCAAAGAATGCAGTGAGTGACTCAGTCGCGAGTCCGCAGATGCCGCAGCCCCAAGGCTGCTTGCCACAGGACCACCAGTGGATGCCACAGGCAAGCAAGCCAAGAACGGACGGTGCCTGCCAGCCGGTAGCGCTCGGCCAGCCAGCGACGTCCCGGAAAGAACAGCCATGCCACCACCCCCAAGATGTCGACCGGGCGATCGGCGACGGCTAGTTGCGCATAGTACGCGCGCTGCACCGATGCGCTGTGCTCGTCAACGGGAGCGCCAACTCCGTATCCCAGGCGGCGCATCAGCCAGGCGCGCCAGATAGGCGGGCGCAGGCGCTCGAGGACATCCTCCGGGACGGCCGCACCGGCGCTAGAGCGGGCCATGTCAAGGGCGAAATAGCAGGCCACGACCAGCCTGAAGGCGCGTGCGCGCGCCAGGAAGTCTTCCCAGGGGAAAGGCTGATACCGATCAAGGAGCTGCCGAATATCCGAGCAGGCGGGCGGGTGAACGTATGCGTGTGCTGCCAGGTGCAGGCAGACGTGCAAGAGCAGATCCTTGGGCGCCAGTTGGAGCGAGCGCAGCCCCGGGAGATCCAGCGGCTGGGCGCAACGCCAGAGCTCCAGCATGTCAATCCGGCTCAGTCTGCGCAGCCATTCACAGGCGGTCAGTTCCCAATGCAGCTCGATGATGACGCCAGGCGAGCGCATGAAACTCATCTCGCCGGTGAACTCTGTATTGAATGGGCTGAAGAGGCGGCGCGGTTCCGGCAGAAAGTCGTAACGCGCGCTCTTCAGGGCGGCGCGCGCCTTATCTCGATCTTCCGGATGCACCAGGATGTCCACGTCGGCCATCGGCCTCCAGCCGATGCCCGGATAGACGGTTGCTGCCAACGCCGCGCCCTTCAGAACAATCGCAGGAATGCCGGCGCCGTCGAGAGCGCAGAGGGCGTCCTCGAGATCCAGGTACAGGCGGGTATTACGGCCCGCAGTTCTCTGCACCGAGGATCCGACCACATGGGTAACGTAGCGCTTCGACTGTGGTATCCCAAGAGACAATCTGGACCGCCTTCCACCCTTCTGCTGCTGCGTAATTGTGGGAGTTGTTGCCCGATTGACGATGCATCCACGCCGATCGGGCGCTCTGCCGCGTGAGACCCTATTGGCCTCGTCCGTTCAGTGAGCGTCGGGCAACCGCGGCCAGTCCCCAGAGAGCCCACACGATAATGGCGGGCCGCGTATTCCAGGTCGCCGCATCTACCAGGCCGTGCACGATGAGCGCTACCTGGCTGCCGAGCAGTCCGGCCCCGACCCCCATCAGCCAGCGATCTCCGCTGCGAGCCGCCAGGCGATAGGTCTGCCAGGCAAAGGCCACGGCCAGCATGAGCAGGCTGGTCCAGGCGATGAGGCCGGGGAGGCCCAGATCGACGCCGACCTCGAGAAACAGATTGTGGGCGTGGGAGATGTCGGCGTCAGGACCGGCCAGGAAAAACGGGTACATCGCGTTAGCCACCTGTTTGAAGGTCCCCATGCCGATTCCGGTAAACGGGAAGTCCTGGAGCATGTAGATGGCGCGCGACCAAACCTCGAGCCTGCCGCTCAGCCCGCCGACGGTCTGAGTGGCGCTCAGAGCCTCGACGATGCGCGGTACGCCGATCCGCCATGTGCCGGCGCCGGCGGCCAGAGTGGCAGCCGCGATGGCCAACCAGCCCCTCCGCCACCGGAGTACGCACAGGACCGCAAGCGTTGCGGCAAAGGCAACCAGGCCCCCGCGCGATTTCGTGAGAACCAGGACGGCCGCCATCGCGAGCGCTGCCAGACCGGCTACCAGGCGCTCATGCCTGGGCAGACGGGGGCCAGGAAAAACCAGCTGCGCAAGGGCAATCGGCAGCAGAAGGACCAGTGCGCCGGCCATGACGTTGGGATGTACCGGATCGGATACCGTGGCAGGCAGGTGTTTGTAGAGATCGACCGGGATAAAGAGCAGCTTTGTCCCGGAGAACCACTTCACCGTTAAGACGGAAACAAGAGCGAGCAACAATCCGCCGGTGATTGCGGCCAGCAGGACCCATCTCAGGCGTGATCGGGAAATCGTCCAGTTCACGATCGCAAAGTAGAGCGCCATGCCGGCCAGCAGTTGGTAGACGGCCGGTCGCGTGACTTCGGGCAAGGGGGTGACCCACAGCGTGACCGGCACCAAAAGGGCCAACAGCGCGGCAGGCCACGCTCCAGGCGCGGCGATAGTCAGGCGGCCATAGGCCAGCCAGCGGAGTCCCCAGAAGAGTGCGGCCAGGGCGAGAGCCGCGGGAAGCAGGCGAGCCGACAGGAGCGAGGCCGCTACCAGGGCACAGACAGCGACGCCCTCGTAATCCGCCAGACAGCGGGCGACCGATCTGACGTGAGAGAACCCCTGCCAACTTCCCTTGCCGTGCTCGACCGGCTCGCGCGCGTCCCCGGTCGCGAGATCAACTTTCGCGCTCAAAGACCTCAGCCTTTTCGCGCCCGTTGCCTGCAAACGGCAGCACGGTGGAGGCAGGCGCCGCCGAGAGTTGGCCCGCCATGGCCTGAGTGACCAGAGCGCCATCACGGAGGAACATCTGCACCGTTTCCTTGGTGTACGGGTGGACGATCATGCCCTTCAGCAGCTCGGGCAGGACGGTGACGATGTGAGCGCCCGCGTCCAGCCATTCGATGACGTTCAGTACCTCACGGGTAGAGGCGGCGATGATCCGGGCCTTGAGGCCGAATTTGTCGAGGACACGACGCAGACGGGCAATTTCGTCGCAGGCATTGTAGCCCATGTTGTTCATGCGGCCGGCAAAGATCGAGACGTAGGTGGCACCGGCCAGCGCGGCGATCAAGCACTGTTGCGCGCTCATCATGGCAGTCACATTCACCGGAATGCGATGCACGGTTTCGAGGTGATGAACCAGCTCCAGGTTGTCCAGTTCGCCCTGCGGCCCATGCACCGTGACCTTGATCACCATGTTCTTGGCCCACTGCGAGAAAATAATTGCCTGGCGCAAGGCCTGCTGATAATCATTGCTGGTGACCTCGACCGATACGGGAAGAGGGTCCACGAGGGCAGCGATCTCCTTCATGCGCAGCTCGACGCCGTAACACCCATCCCGGATCCCCTCCTTCAACAGGATGCTGGGGTTGGTGGTAACGCCATCGATGATGCCCATGCGATGAAAACGTTCGATCTCGGTCAGGTCGCTGGTGTCCAAAAAGAGAGCCAATTTGCTTCCCCTCCTTCTGTTGCCGGATCACGCTCTATTTGACCGATTCCCACTTCATCTCGGAAGCCCGCAGCCTGGGGTGGGAGACCAGCAAGTGGGCTACCAGTGACTGGAAGGATTCGGTATGGGGCGTGACGGTAGCCTGATTGGATACGGGAACGATCACGCATGCGTCGGCTACCTGAGCGGTATAGCCGCCGTCGCGGCCCACCACACCACAGATAGTGGCGCCTACCTGCCGGGCGTAACGCAAGGCGTGGATCAGGTTGCAGCTCACGTTATGCTTCACGTCGCCGCCTCCGACCGAAAACACGAAGACCATGTCTGATGCGCCGAGCCGGCTGACGCGCAACCATTCAGTATAGGCCGTTTCCCAACCATCGTCGTTGACGCGGGCCGTTAGCTCGGCGACGTTGTCGGTGGGTGCATAGGCTTCGATGCCGGCGATTTTGCGGAAGTCGTTCACTGCGTGCGAAGCGTTGGCCGCGCTGCCGCCGACACCCAGACAGAACAACCGCCCCTGGCGCTCCCGCAGTCGAGCGAGCAGATCAACCGTGCGCTCGATCGCCGTAGGCTCGATATGGCAGATTACTTCGGCCGCCTCGCTCAGGTAGCGGACAACGTACTCCATCCTTGCTTCTCCCTTAGAACACACACCGGAAAAGATACGGCTCGAGGCCGCACGTGTCGCCTGCCTGCGCGAGACGGACGAGCTCCGCCGCCCGGGGCAAATCCGGGACCACGAAATCGGGCCGGATGTCCTGGCGGGCCAACTCACTGCAGACGTAGCATTTGCGACTGCTGACGAAAAGCGTCTTGACTCCCGCCGCCTGCCCCGCGGCTACGTCGCTGACCCCGTCGCCGACCAGGTAGGAGGCAGCCAGGTCAATCCGCAGATCACGCGCGGCCTGGAGCAGCAGACCAGGGCGGGGCTTGCGGCACTCGCATGCCTGGCGGTAGGCGGGCGTTACCGCCTGCGGGTGATGCAGACAGTAATAAACGGCGTCGAGGCGGGCTCCTCCCTGCGCCAGGGCCGCGTGCATTTTGCCGGTCGTGGCGTCGAGCAGGGCCGGGGTGAATTTGCCTTTGGCAATGCCGGGCTGATTCGACACGACTACGGCCAGGAAACCCAGGTGATTGAGCTGGCGAACGGCCTGGGCGACGCCGGGCAGCAGCTCGAATTCGTCGGGGTTGGCCGGCGAGTCGATCAGGCCGAAGTCAGCCCGGTAGACCATGCTGTTAATGACGCCGTCTCGATCGAGGAAAACGGCAGGCCGGCCGGAGGCAGGCGATCCACGGCGAGAAATATCTGGCATCAAAGCCATCTCTTGAAATCAGGAATCTACCAGCACCTTGGCGCCCTCGTAGTCAAAGTCGTAGGGCAGCTCACGTAGGCCCTCGTCAAGCAGGGCCCGGCGCAGTCGCGCTGGGTGGTCACTTCCGCAGCAAAACATGAAGAAGCCCCCACCGCCCGCGCCCATGATCTTTCCGCCCAGGGCGCCGTTCTCTTTGGCGACGTCGTACCAGTGATCGATGCGCGGGTCGCTGATCTTGACCGAGCGGCGCTTCTTGTTCTGCCAATGCTCGTCGAGCAGCCTGCCGAAGCGCTCTACGTCGCCCTCTTCCAGGGCCTCTTTGATGCGATAGCCGAGCTCCTTCGTGCGATGCAGGCTGTCGATGACTGACACATCCCCTCGCTCGGTGTCCTGCTGTTGAGCGCGCAGGATGTCGTCGGCCGAGCGAGTCATGCCGGTGTAGAACAGCAGTACCTTGTTACGAAAATTGCGGGCCGCGCTGATGGAGATGTCCAGCGGCGTGACCTTGACCCGACCGTCGGTGGCGATGTCCAGGCAGATGAGCCCGCCAAAGGCTGCGATGTACTGGTCCTGCTTACCGACCGGATGGTGCGCAAGCTCCATCTCGATATAGCAGGCCACCTCCGCGAGCGCCTGAGTCGGCACCTTCTCACTCTTCAGCTCGTAGAGGGCTGTCAACAGGCTCACCAGGTAGGCGCTGGATGAACCCAGCCCGGTGCCACCTGGAACGTCCGCCATCGAGACTACCTCGAGGCTGCCGTACAAATTCAGGTGCCTTAGGGCCGGCCGCACGAGGTCGTGCTTGACTTCGTCAGGCGACGAAACTTTTTCATAGCGCGAGTACTTGACGCGAATGAAGTCATCTGCCGCCGGCCGGTTGACGTAGACGTACATGTACTTGTTGATCGCCGCGCTCAGCAGAAATCCACCATGTTCCGAGTAATATGACGGTAAGTCTGTTCCGCCTCCACCCAATGGGATGCGGAAAGGCGCCCGTGCAAGAATCACCTTGTGTCCCTCCATTCGGCCGCGACGCGCGTAAGGTCGACAGGCCGATCGACCCACCACAGTCCTTCTTGAACAGTCAACGGATAGCCATATAGGGACTGGCGTGCTGCCAAGAGCGCAGGGAAGACCTCCTTGCCAAAATCGTAGACCTGGTTATCCGGTATCCAGTCAAGGATGACGGGATCAAGCAGGTAAATGCCGGCGTTGACCCAATGCGAGAACGCTTCCTCGGGGCTCGGCTTTTCCAGGAAACGCGTTATTCGGTTGTGGACATCCAGGCCGACAATACCGCTTTGAGCGACATCTTCGCGTTCGAACAGGGCAATCGTGGCCAGGGCGCCAGTGCTGCGATGGGCTTCCATCAGGCGATCGACGCGGCATCGGCTCAGGTTGTCACCGTACCAGACCAAGAATGGGCCGTCGTCGAAGAACTGCGTCATCTGCTTGACCCCGCCCGCAGTTCCCCGCGCTTGCGTCTCGAGCGAATAGCTGAGGCGCACCCCCCAGGCGGAACCATCGCCAAAGTAGTCCATGATGACGCCAGGCAGATGGCATAGGTTGAGCGCAATGTCGACGATGCCGCAATCGCGAAGCCAGACGACGTTGTGCTCGAGCAGAGGCTTGCCGGCGATCGGAAGCATGCACTTTGGAACGCGCTCGGTGAGCGGGCGCAAGCGTAAGCCGGCGCCGGCGGCGAGAAGCATGGCTTTCATAGATACTCGGTCAGACCTGCACCAAGGCGCCGCTGCTGGCGGATCTGTACAGGGCGGCGATGGTACGCATCACCTGAAGCCCGTCCTCGCCGTCGGCAAGCGGCCGGCGGCGCTCATGAATCGCCGACGTTAGCTCGCGCCACTCGGCTTGCCAGGATAAATCTGGCCCGCGAAACTCGCAAGTTTCCTCTATCGGCGCCCCACCTTCCGGCCGGCGCCGGCCGAGGGTCAAGGTCTCGGCCCCATAGCTGCCGCCGAGGCCCTCGACGCGCAGGTATCCATCGCGGCCGAACGCTTCGAAGCTGAAGCGGTTTTTCCACTGCGTCCAGCTAGTGTGGAACTGCGCCGTCTGTCCGGCCGGCGTGCGGAGCAGGGCAAAGGCGTTGTCCTCGAGTCGCCGGCACGCATCCGGGGCTTCGCCTGTGATCGGTTGGAAATAGCCGAGATCCCAGAAGCAGGTATCGGTCGCAGCAAAGGCAGTCGCGAAGTCCCCAAGGAACCAGCGACAGAGATCGACGACATGCACACCCTGGTCAAGCAGCTCGCCCCCGCCAGAAACGTCGGCATCGGCGCGCCATTCTTTGTCGTAGCCCGGCCGGCCGCCGTGGCCATAGACTGCCCGGATGAACATCAGTGGGCCAATTGCGCCGTCCTCGCACAGCTCGTGCGCTCGCCAGACGGCCGGGTGGTGGCGGTGATTGAAGCCGGTCTTCAGAATCACGCCGGCCTTGCCGGCCGCCTCCACCATCCGCCGGGCCTCGTCCGCGTTGCGGCCCAACGGTTTCTCGCACAGCACATGCTTGCCGGCATGCAGCGCGGCTGTCGTGATAGGCTCAAGCGCCTTGTTTACAGTGGAAACGACCACCACATCCACCTGGTGATCTCCCACTGCCGCCTGCCAATCGTCTACCGCTGCGCTGCCCACTTCGGCCGCCAGCGCTTCTGCTCGGGCCAGGTCGTCGTCAACGACCAGTACGACCTGATCTCCAAGCTCGCGCGCCACGTGCGCCCGGCGCTTGCCGATCAACCCACAGCCCACCACCGCAACACGCAGGCTCACTTGATCTGCTCCAAGAGTGACCCGACCGTATGTGGATCGAGCCGCCGCAGGGTATACCACGGCGACGCCGCCAGCTCCTCGACACGCCGGTCATCCCACACCTGCCAGTCGTCGTGCGGGGCGCTGATCAACTTGCCGGTCAAACTGCCCGATTTCTCCGAGGCCAGGAACACGACCAGGTCCGCGGCAAGCTCGACCGGCGTGCCGCCCTGCCGGCTGCGCTTGCGTGCTGAGGTCAGCTCGTCACCGGCCGCGTCGCCGGCCGCCAGCACCTCGTCGAGCATGCGTGTGTTGATCGCACCCGGGGCGATGGCGTTGACCTGGATATTGTAGGCTTGCAATTCCTCAGCCAGGGTCTCGGTCAGCCGCACGACTGCCGCCTTGGAGGCAGCGTAGGCACTGAAGTTTGGCCTGGGGGCGGTCGCTCCCCCACCCGACAGGTTGATGATCTTGCCCTGCCGGCGTTCGATCATGCCGGGGAGCACCGCCTTCAGGCAATGGAAGGTGCCGAACAGGTTGACGGCGACGGCTCGTTCCCACTGATCAGGATCGTTATCGACCAGGGGGCCGATCGGCGGCTGCACGCCGGCGTTGTTGATGAGAATGTCGATCCTGCCAAAACGGCTAAGGGCCATCTCGACGGCTGCCTGCACGGTTTCGCGCTGGGCAACGTCGGCCAACAGGGGAAGTGCGGTGCGGCCCTGAAGGCGAACGGCCCCGGTAGTCTGCTCCAGCTCATCCTCGCTGCGGGCCAGCAGGGCCAGGTCGACACCTGCCGCGCCCAGGGCCAGGCTGATGGCCCGTCCGATGCCACGACCGGCCCCGGTCACCAAGGCAACGCGCCCGGCCAGCGTCATCCGCCAGCCTCGACCGGCTGGATCACGTTCTGCTTACGCATCAGCCGGTCGGCTTCGCGCAAGAACTCGGCGCTGGTCTGCTGCTCGCGCATCCACTCCGCGTACTCATGCACGTTTTGCTCGACCGGAATCTCGGGCTTCCAGCCCAACGCTGCCATCCGGGAGACATCCGAAATGGTATGGCGCGTATCTCCCAGGCGGAACTCCCCCGGCACGCACGGCTCCAACTCGCTGCCGAACTCCCTGAGCATGATCCGGGCAAACTCCAGCACACTCACCGGGCGCTTGCCGCCGACATTGAAAACGCCGTAGTTGGCCCGCTCGTCCTCCATTGCCAGCACGTTGGCCCGGGCAACGTCTTTGACGTTGACATAGTCCCGCAGCTGCTGCCCATCCTCAAAACAGAGCGGCGGTAGGCCATGCAGCAGCCGCAGGGCAAAGATGCGCGCGATGCCGGAGTAGGCATTGTAGAACGAGTTGCGCGTGCCTTGCACGTAAGTGTAGCGCATGCAGGCAGACGGAATGCCGTAGCGACGCCCCAAGCGATCGGCCAACAACTCGATCGAGTACTTCGAGATGCCGTAAGTGGTGCCGGGGCTACAAACGGTCTCCGGGATCGGCGCCCAGGCCATCGATTGGCCACAATGCGGACAGTGAAGCTCCCAGTCCCCGCGACGGAGTTGTTCGACCGGGCGCGCGGGCGGTGTCGACAGGCCGTGCTCGGGACAGTGGTACAGCCCTTCGCCGCAGACCGCTTGCGACGAAGCAAAGACGATCTTGCGCACCGGCAGCCTGCCGGCCACGATCAGTTCGAAGAGCAGCGCGCTGCTCTCCGCGTTGGTGTGGATGAAAGTCGAAAAATCCGGCAGATAATCTTGATAGGCCGCCAGGTGTATGACGTAGTCCACGCCACGCAAGGCCGGTGACAGGTCTAGCGGGCTCGCGACGTCCCCCTGGATGAACTCGGCCTCACTCGGCACCCAGGCAGGCTTGCCACGCGGATGAACGCGCGGCTGGAGATTATCCAGAATGCGAACCGCGTAGCCGCTGGCGAGCAGCAGGTCCACCGTGTGCGAGCCAATGAAACCGGCGCCGCCGGTGACGAGCACCTTCTCGGTGATAGCGCTACACTCCCGTACCGGCGATCACGGTCCAGGCCGTGCTCACCAGGATTTTGAAATCCAACCAGAGAGACCAGCGGTCGATGTATTCGAGGTCCAGTTTGACCCATTCGTCGAAGTCGTTGATCCCATTGCGCCCGCGTATCTGCCAGAGGCAGGTCATGCCGGGGCGAATGCTCAGCTTGCGCTTGTGCCAGAACTCATAGCGTGCCAACTCATGCGGCCCCGCCGGCCGTGGCCCGACCAGGCTCATGTCGCCCTTGACCACGCTCCACAACTGTGGCAGCTCATCCAGGCTGAACTTGCGCAGGATGCGGCCGACCGACGTGACGCGTGGATCGTTCCTCATCTTGAAGACGGGTCCACTCATCTCATTGTACTTCAGAAGGTCCGCCTTCATGGAATCCGCGTTCGGCACCATCGTCCTGAACTTATAACCGGTGAATTGGACGCCCTTCTGACCGACGACGTGCCAGGGGTAGAACACCGGCGCACGGGGCGCGCTCGCCTTGACGATCAGGGCGATGACGCCGATGAGCGGCGACAGCAGAAGCAGGAAGAGGCCCGCAACCAGGATGTCAAACAGCCGCTTGAGGAACAGTGCGTCCGAGTCCCAATGGGGCGGCGTAAGCACAACTGCCGGCAAGTGCAGCGCCTCAAACGGGTAGAGGGTTTCCAGCACACGCCGTTCGCCGAACAACAGGGCCTCGGGCACGATGCGGAGCATAATGCCGAAGTAGTCACAATCGCGCACCACCTGGGCGACCCACTCCCCGCCTGAGGCAGGCTGGATGGCGATCACCTCGTGGATCGGCTGGTTGATGAGCAGCTCGCCCAGTTGCCCGGCATAGCCCAGCTGCGGCGGCGAGGACTGCGGCCCGGCGGCCGCGCCGCCCGCGGCGGACTGGGCCTCTCCCTGATCGGCGCTGAGATATCCGATCAGCCGATAACTGCTTTGCGAGACGTTATCCGAGAAGTAACGCGCCATCCAGGCAATACACTCCGGCAGCCCGATCAACAGCACGTTGACCGCATAGGAGCCGGCGGCCTGCCGTCGACGGAAGTAGTTTCTCAGCAGGAGCCGGTACAGGATCAGACCTGCGGCGCTGAAAAAGGCAAAAGAGAAGAGGAAGAGCCGGCTGACCGGGTTCGCCTTCAGAGACGCCATGACCAGCGTGCCGAAGCTGAGGCCCACAAGCGGCGCCAGACAACCACCGAGGAAGATCCGCGCCGGTGACTGGTTCAGCAGCCGGCCGTAGTCCTTGATAGCGGCCAGCACCGCGAGCGTGACGGGAGCGGTGGCACAGAGAACCCACAGTAACTCGCTGCGCGGCGGCAAGACGCCAATCCAGGCGTTGTGGATCGCCAGCGCCTGCGCCCACTGCTGCTGCAGGAAGCCGCCGGGAACGAGGAAGGGACGCAGAGTGGGGACGAAGGCATAGGCCAGAAAGAATGCCAGGGCAAGGATGATAAGGTCGAGTAGCCAGAAGATGCGACGTGGGATCATAGCGGCTCACTTGCCAAGAACTTGAAGATAGAACTGCTCGAGTTGATCTGTCAAAATCCGCCAGTCGAGCTTGTCTTCAGCGACCTTGCGGGCGTTGCTGCCCATCTCGTCAAGCCGGACGCGATCACACAAAACATCCAGGGTACTCAAGGCGAAATCCTCTGGCGCAACATCGGTCAATACGCCGCAGCGCCCTTCTTCAATCAGGTTAGCCACATCTCCTACCCGAGTGGCGACTACTGGTTTACCAGCTGCCAGGTAGTCGCCAACCTTGGATGGCCAGCGCCCCCGATTGGCGATCGAATCATTCAGTGGCAACAGCATGACGTCGCAACAAGCGATACAACGCTGCAGATCCTCATACGTCAGCCTGCCGGTCCTGACCACGCAATCCAACTCAACAAACGGGGCAGGGACGGTGACATTCGAATTGCCAATGATAAAAAGCCGAAGACGGTTCTCGTGGGCGCGCATGATCTCAAAAGCACGGAACAGAAAGCCGGCATCCCTTGGCGGCAGCAAGCCCACATAGCCCAGAATCAGCGTTCGTGGGTCGATGTCCATTGCCTGTCGAGCTTGACGTCTATCGAGTGGTCGAACCCCCTCGACGTCAGCGCCGTGCGGAATCCTGAGAATGGAGTTAGCGGGAACACCTAGCGCGACCGCACGCCGCTGAAGAGCTGAAGTGAGGACCACCGTGCCATCTGCAAAGCGACGAAACCCCTCTTCAAAAAACGTCTCCACGGGAGCGAACAAACGATCGGCCGGATTGCCCGGACGTTCGGTGATTGTACCGCCTCGTCCCCACCAATCGCCCCAGTCCAGAACGAGTTTGGCGCCTCTTGAGTTCTTGAGAACCATCGCCGGCAGGATGCATGCCGGCCGTGAATCGACGGAGTGAACCAGGTCAAAACGGTCAGGCCATAGGTACACTATCCGGTTGATCGTATCCCAGACATCCCAGCCCGAACGCAGTCTACCGGCTAACAGATCTGGTGTCTTGACAAGCCGGATCCCGTCCCGCTGCTGAACTTCAAAGCGCAATCGGTTCGACTCTGAGATGGAGAGCAGAGTCACGGAGTGACCGCGCCTGGCCAAGTGGCGTCCCCAGTGATAAGCCCGGAAGAATCCGCCGTGCCAGACCACATTGTGGTTGAGGAACAGCAGCCGCAACAATGCCCTCCGCTCTGGATCCTGCGCGACCACCGAGAGTCGGGAGCCGCTGGCAGCCGCATGTCACGCCAGACGACCGCCCCTGTTTGCCTCGCCGGCACCATACTTCCCATACAGCAGCCGCTTCACGTGAGAATTCCGGCGGATGACCCAAAGGATCTCATGAGCGGCATCGGCAAAAGCCGAGTCGTAGAAAAACCGGTTCAGCATAGGATTCCTGAAGGCCGCCAATTGAACATAGTTGATGGCCGACCGCTTCAAGCGAAACGTTCGGTGAGCATAGTCATGCGGCCGACAATTGAGCGCGATTGACTCCAGTGAGTTGGGTAACATGCCTTCATGGCGAGCCAATTGGTAATGACCTAAACTCATGGGATTCACACCCATGATTTCGCAGCACACCAGACTCGCCGCGCCAACATCAGTTCCTGCAACGACTAGATTCATCGGCACTGCTTCGCCGGTCATCGGCCCCGCACGATCCAGGAAATACGTCCCGTCGCATATACAAAGCCTTGGCAGCACCAGCTTGTTGATCGCCAAAATGGTCCGGTTGAAGCGGGGATGTTGCGTCACTCGCATCTTGTTGCCGAGGCAACCCCACTGGTTTTTGAACCCAATGCTGACCCCGGTCATGGCATGGATTTTCGGTACCGGCACGGTGATGAAGACGTCTACGTCATGCAGCAGCAGTGAGGGAAGTTCGATCGAAACGCGCTCCCCCGCGACCCTCGTGGTCGCCAACTCCTGGCGACATTTGCTCAGGTTGATGACCTGGATGCCGTACTCCCCTTGCAGGTCGTACAGACCGTGGCTGTCGAATGCTTCCTCGGGTTGGAAGCATGCCTGGCCGCCCTCTGCTTCGCCGATGGTAATGTTGTGAGTGAACGGCAGCAGACCTTGCACGACAGCACGCAAAAAAGCGGGCGTTACGGTCACCCCCGGGGAAGGTCTCTTCCAGGTCAAGTTGGGCTTGATGAACACCCGCGCATCGGGCGCGATGATCCGAGCGGCATCCACCCAGTCCAAAGCATGCATGACGCTTTGCAGGACACCGTCGGGCGCGTCGAATCTCTCGATGAAGACGCGGCTCACTTGCGCTTCAGGGTCCTTTCTTGCAGCGTTTCCACAGCGGGTTGCGCTCAAGCCCACCTTTCTTGGCCCGGCAGTTATGATGGCAGGTCCGCGGCCGCAGAACCGGCGCGCGACGAGTTGCGCGAACAAGCAAGCACGGCAGTGCTCCAGCTTTGCAGGAACTGCTGTATGGTAAAGCGCTCTTCATACAACCTGCGGCTGTTTCTGCCCAGTGTCTGACGGAGCGTCTCGTTCTCGATGAGCTCGTTCAATCGATCGGCAAGTGCGGCAGAATCTGAGCGCGGCACAAAAAACCCATTGACCCCGTCGCGCAACAACTCGTCCAAGGCGCCGTGATTCGTGCAGATGATCGGCAACCCGGCCGCCAGCGCCTCGACGCTGCTGACCGCGTGGCCCTCATACACGAAATAGGTCGGGAACACAAAGATGTCAGAGGAGACGAACAGATCGTACTTGGCAGGGCCGGCGACAACGCCGGCAAAAGTCACGCGCTCCGTCACGCCGTGTTGAGCCAGGAAAGCATCCACTTCGGCTTTGTCTCGGATCGACGGCCATTCACCGGCGAATATGAAGTCGGCTCCAGGCACGTGTGGCACCGAGGCGATAACGTCACGAAAGCCTTTCTCGAGGCACATCAGCCCGACAAACAACACGCGTGGACGCGCTCCGGCTCCCCTGCCCGCCGTTCGTCTCCGTGCTTCGGCAAAAGGCGCGTCGTCCAATCCGTTGGGGATCACGACGATCCGATCGGCTGGTATCAATCCATCGAACGCGTTGCGCAGACGCTGACCCTGTACCATGGCTAGGCAAACGCGGCCTAACAACCTGGCGACCAATAACCGGCGCAGTCCCGTGACATGAGCATAGAAGTAGTACCCCCCGTGCAGCCGGACGGCTACCCTTTTTCCGGCCAGGAAGGCGATCACGAAAAAGAGCGCATCCCGCAGGAAACCCAAGAAGCTGGGTGAATTGGTCAGAGGCAGGTAAACCGCGTCGGGGTGGAAGGTAAGCAGCCCCCAGCCAAGGCGCGCCGCCTGCACCAGGCCGCTCAACGATTTGCGGGCCTGGTTGCGCCCACCCTTTTCGGCGAGCGAGCGCGAGACCTGGGTATTGAGATGACTGACAACGAGATTGGGACACGACTTCAAGCCATCGACCAATGCCACCGTCATAACCTCTGGGCCGCCGTACGGAGGCGGCAGCGGCCCAAGCACGATGACACGGACCGGTCGCTTCGTCATGCGTATCCTCTTTTCCTCAAGGCGCGATCTAATCGAGACCGATTTGGCATTTTTCTTGCACCTCGCGTGGGCAACTCGGAGGTCGGTGATCGCGGTCGGGTGGCCGGAAATATCCACCTGCGATCATGCACGGCCTCCCACTAGCAACCGTTACGCGTTATACCAGGTTGAGCCGCAGGGGAAATTCTGTCGAGATTCCGTTTCAGGAAGATATGCTCCGTTACTCGATCTCGTTTACGATCTCAAGGTAACGCGTTGACCGGTGTAGAGCGATCGCCAACCCAGAATACTGGCGCAAGCTGCCAACCGGTCGCGGATCGGCAGCGCGGGTCGACCCAGCTTTGAGGCAATCAAGCGATTCTCTATCAACAGGATCTTTGCCAGCAGCAGGGCTGCGGCCAGAACATGAAAACACATCGCATAGCCTATGCCAAAATGCTTCCTGAAGTACTTGTAATGACTGAGTGTGGCCTCGATTCGCGGTGCGTAAGATTCGCGAGTTCCAACGGTCTGGCTACCCAAATGCATCACTCTGAATTGAGGGCAGTACAGGATGCCCGCGCCCGCGTCCCTGATGGCTTTGCACAAGTCGATGTCCTCTGACATGAGGAAGAACCGCTCGTCGAATCCGCCGACCCGCTCCAGCAAGCACTTGCGAACCAACATGCACGCGCCCAAAATCGTGTCCACGGTCCGCTCCGTTGCGTGATCCCAATAACTCATGTTCAAAGCACCGAAAGCCGTGTGCTGCGGGAACAACCGATCAAGCCACAGCGCCCTGTAGGCCAAGTTGCGTGGCGTGAGGCTCCCGCGGGCGCATTCGATCTGGATTGTCCCATCAGGATACACCAGCATCGGACCCAGGCAGCCGATCCACACCTCTCGATCCAACCGCTCCACCATTGCGGGTAACAGTCTGCCCCCATCAGCATTGCAGAGCAGCTCGGTATCGTTGTTCAGAATGAGGACGTGTTGGCCGGTTGCGGCACGGATGCCGGTGTTGTAGTTCTCGGCAAACCCCTTGCAACCGGCCGTGCGCAAGAGACGCACCTGCGGAAAGCGCTTTCGCACCATCTCGGGACTGCCGTCGCTCGAGTCGTTGTCTACTACGATCACTTCTAGCCGGAGCTCCCCCGCCTCACGGTAGATAGAAAGCAAGCACTTCTCCAGGAGTTCACATCGGTTGATGTTCACCACCACAACTGAGAGCATATCCCGGCTCCCCTCCAGTCGATCCAGACGTATCGGTATCCCGGGTATCACAAAGGGCGGTGGCTCCCCCCATCAGGCACATCATTACAGCCATAGCCACCGACAACAAGGCATCCACTGACGCTGCAACTACGGAGTAGTAGGCAAAGAGTGTCAGCAGCATAAGCCCAATGGAGGTGAGCTCCCGGTCGGCGCTGTGATAGAGCCTCAGCGCAATCGCTACCGCGCCGCCGGCAAACAAGAGATAAGTCACTCCGGCGACCAACCCGCCATCCGCCAGGATCAGGGCGTACTGGTTTTCAACACCCACGAGGCCCGAGAAGCCATAGACTCCCCGTTGGGCGGCGTCTTGGATCAGACCCGGGCCATTGCCCAAGATCGGGTTGTGCTTGAAGAAGCTCAGTAGCGACACTGTCAGGTCATAGCGGGCAAAGACGTTGACCGACTCACGACTTGTCGGATCCACTGAGCCGCTGAAGTAATGCGCCATGTTGGGGAATACCAGCACGAAGGCGGGGATCAAGACGGCCAGCCCGACGATTGCCACGACTGAAGTCAGGCTGCGCTTGCGGCTGAAGGCCACGAAAACCAGGATCGCGGGCAACAGGCCAATAATAGGGCCGCGCGATCCAGTGATAAGTACCATTATTAGCCCGAACGGCACCAGCCATGCTAACCACTTGCGGGGATCAGGCGTGTATACCCACACGTAGAAAATCTGTGCAATCAGGCAGGCTGCAAAGTAGAGACCGGCGTAGACGGGTTGAATCAATACGGACGAGATGCGTCCGCCGACACCAAGACGATTCTCGGCCAGGTAATATCGTAAGGTGCTCAGCTTGTAGGTTGTGTATTGAAGGCCCAAGACCTCGACCAACGGCCGCTGCGCTGCGAACTCGACCAGGCCAAGCAGGGCCACCACCAGAGCCCCGGCCGCGATCGCCCAGACCAGGCGGGAAATCCCTGCTGGGGATTGACGAATTGCGTAGTAGCTAAACACGAAGTAGAGCAGCGGCTCCATGTACACGACCGCGTGAAATACCGCAGCTATCTGTCCAGAGAACAAAGCCGATAGTAGATTGGCCAGGATAAAGAAGACGAACCCCTTAAGGACCCAGTGGTGCAACAGCGCACGCCAGAAATCTGCCGGCTTTCGCCCGAAGAAGAACGCCGCCCCGAACGCGATCAAGAAGATACGCAGGCCCGTGATCTTTGACTGATCGAACATGCCAGCAATCAGGGACGCGAAGGGCAAGGCAAGGATCAGTATCAACCAGGCGCCGGTAAAGTCGTACAGGGCCAGGACAAAGACCAAAACTGCCAAGGCAACAACAATGGGGTCGCGCGCATCAAGCGGAATCCGCAACAACTCCAATAGCAGGATCACCAGTGCGGTCAGAAGCGTCCAGCGTATGGCAGTTGGCAACGACTCGGCGCGTACACCTGACGTCCCCGTCCCGAAATCTCGACTCATCTCAGGGGCTCTTGTGGTCAACGATTCTCCTCTGAAACCCCGCCGACTTCCCCAAATGAAGGAGCCAGGGTGGCAGCCTGCGCTCGGTAACGCGCTTCTGCCGCCTTGTCACCCTTCCTGCCGCTGATTACTCCCAGCCAATACCATGCCCATGGATCATCAGGTCTCAGGTCGGCTGCAGTCGCGTAGTACGCCGCCGCTTGATCAAGCTGGCCCGCCTTGTAAGCCAATTCGCCCAACACCAGGTCTGCCAGCCAGTTGGGGCCTAAGGCCAGCGAGCGATTGGCCACGAGACGCGCCTCGACGGTCTGCCCTGCTATCGAAAGGGTATGGGCCAGCGATGCCACTGCGTCAGCATCGTGCGGTGTCAGCTCTGTAGCCTTCCGCCCGCTGGCGATCGCCTGATCCCAGCGCTTTTGAGCGACCGCTACTCGGGCCAGACCGATGTAGCCGGCGCTTTCATAGTTCAGATTGCGCTGCCGAGCACCAATATCCAGCGCTGCCTGGTACGCTGCTGCGCTACCCGCCAGGTCACCTTCTCCGTAGAGTCGATCTCCCTCGCTCAGATACTTCCGCGGCGTGTGTGGTCCACATGCCCACTGACGCACTGCCCCCTGATAATCGCCTGTAGCGGAGAGGGCCTCGCCAAACAGCCAGGCGCTCACCTCATCCCTGCACAAGTCATCCTGCCTGATCTGACCCATTGATTGTGCAGCGTCCGCCGGCCGGGCCGCGAGCATGCTGATCCGGCCAGCAGCGACGTGTGGTCGAGCCAGGTCGGGCGACAAGTCTGTCGCCAGCTGCGCTAGATGCCGTGCACGGCTCAATAATGCACCGCTTTCGAGGCCTGAGGACCCGGTCTGCACGGCCTTTCCCGTCTGGATGTTGGCCCAGTTCATAATGATAAAGCTCGGTAGAGCTCGGCTACAAGCCGCGACAAGCACCAGCACGAACACCACTGGAAGTGGCCAGATAGTCACGCGTGACAATCGCCGAATCTCCAACAGCCAATCTCGTTTCCGCTTCGGCCAACAGCCATCTCAGACACTACTGAATGGCCATGTCCGCAGGTCCGCCCTACTTTCGGCCACCTCTGTTCTGAGAACGGCAGCACAACCGAACTGCGGCGGGCCTCGACGCGGGTGCACAACGATGCAGTGGGCCGACCCGGGCACGGTACGACGGACTTGCCTTCGGCCAGCAGGGCTTTGGGTAAGTGCAAAGCCAGCGTCATAGTCGAAGAGTCAACCACGACCGCCCGCGGCACGCACTTTGCCGGCATTCGTAGATACTCAACACGTTCTATATTCGACAAGTACTCGGTCGGGGCACCTGCACCGCTTCACCGAAGCGTCGCGCTCGATGTAGCCTTTGGACTGCTTCAACGAGTGTAGCGACGCGTAGCTTTGTACATGAGCGAAACCAACACGACAAATCTCTTTGACCTAGTCAGGGCCTGCTCCGGATGCAAGAGGAATGAGAGGACGCCCCACTTTATCCGCGATTTGGTGAAGCGGCGGTCATTCTCAGCGCGCCTGATAGCCCTCTTCAACAGACCCGTGTAGCGGTAATCAGTTTCTCTGTCAAATTCGCGATACACGAATATCTCCGCTGGGAATACGCGATCCGCATCCTGGGCGATCGTCATCGTCAATCCACCCAGATGTCTGCGGTACACTGACATGACATCGCTGATGTATCCCAAATCTCCGTGATGCGCGCACCACAAATGCATCAAGAGGTCGCCGCACCAGACATGCCGGCTCCACTCTGGTATTGCCTTCAAGACACAACTGCGCGCCAGAATGCTGGCTGTCGGAACAAACCAGGGCCGCGTGATTACGTCGGCTATCGTAACCATCTCTGGCAGGTCGTTTGGACAGAAATACTCGGGTGGCCTGAGTTTGCCTTCCCAGAGAGACAGCGCATCATGAAAGCACATGGGGGATTCTGGATGCGATTCCAGGAAATTCACCTGCTTTTGCAGCTTGAGTGGATCGGTCCAGTAGTCATCGCCTTCGCAGAGGGCGATGTATTTGCCGCGGGCTAGGGGCCAGACGTACTTTGCGCTGATTGTGGTGCCTTTTGAGTATTGATTCTCCGTTTGGTAAATGGGCCTGATCACACGCGGGTACTGCTGTTCGTACTCTCTGATGATGTCGGCAGTGCGATCTGTTGAGGCATCATCATGAACAATAACCTCGAACGGGAAATCGGTGATCTGCATCAGGAATCCATCCAGGGCCTTCCTAATGAATCGCTCGTGGTTGAACGTTATGCAGCAAGCGCTCACGGTTGGATCCATTTTCATTCCCTACGGTTCAAACGCTGCGCCCAATTTCGACTTCACGGTGATCGCTGAGCCAGATTGGCAAACCATCAATATCCCGTAGGATCAAGTTGTTCGGCGGGAACTCGAATTTCGGCTCGCCGATGCTGACCGTCCTGATATCACCAAGGGTGGCAAGAACTTGAGCCTCAGCCATGTTTGCACCGGCTTGGGCGAAGGCGGAGGTGGCTGCCACGTGGCGCAGGTTAATCTCTGTCACCAGCGGGGTCCCGCTTTCATCTTCTTTGAGATCGACTGTAACCAACCCGTGCATCTCCTCTCTGGTTTCCGCGGCGACCAACCTCACTGCTTTTTCTGCTGTGTCTCCCGGGAGCTCGTCATTGATGAGCCTGCCCCGTGAGATATTCCCGGAGATACCAGACATGACTGTGCGCCCCATGAAATACTCGACGCGTTCGTAACTTGCCATCTTCAGCAATGTCCCGCGGTAGAACAACAGACAGCAGGCAAGGTTGCGGCCCGGCAGATAGTCCGCGATCATGAACTGCTGCATGCTGGGGTTCAGAATGGCCCACGCCTGCATTTCAGCCGCAGAAGTCGCTCTTAGCGCTCCCTTGCCGCTGGTCGAACCTTCCGCAAAATCGCGGAGCCAGGACGACTTGCCGGCTGGGTGGGCTATCTCGCCACCTAGAATCTCAGCCCGGGAAACCACTCGGAATTCAGCTACAAGACCCTGCCTGGCCAACACCTCGTGAGTGCGCTTTTTGCTGATCGCAATTCTCGAAAAGCGCGGTGGCGGCAGCAGAGAGGGCACTGGCATCTCACGTTCGGCCCAAAACAGCACTTCGGGTTCAGGAGTCACGATCGACAAATCGATGGCTTCCTCGGTACAAATTCTCCGAATGAGAGGTAGATATCCCGCGGCAGCTGTCAACGGTACGCGGTATACTTTGTCGTAAAGACCCTCGTAGAGTCCGTAGATGTTGTCGGCAATATCCGTTCCCACCAGCCTAGCGCCACCGAACCGCTCACTCATCCGAAGTGATCTGGCCACGGCCCGCGAGGTTACGCCGCACGCCCCAGTGATCAGGATGCTCTTCCTTCCGTCCATTGTGGGCTCACGTCCAGTCATCGCGGTGGCCTCTTCAAAGCCGTTTTTCCCACGCCGCCCTTGCCGCGACTGCGGCCACGACTAGCATGCTCCAGCCTCCGCAATGCCTGCCACAACCCGGCGCACATCCTCAGCAGTCATCTCCGCGGATAGCGGCAAGCAGAGCACCCTTCTGGCGGCGCGCTCGGCGAATTGCACAGGTCGATTAGTGACATAGCCCAGTGTGTTCAGTGATGGATAGAAGTACCGCCTCGGGAATATTCCGTGGTCGTTGAGAGTGGAGTGAACCCGCAGCAGCTCTTCCTCCGATGCAAATAGCACGGGAAAATAAGCGAAGTTGTAATCGGTGTCGCTTGGGTGCCTCGGCCGTACCACGTCACTGCCGCTTAACAACTCATCATACAGCGCGCTGGTGGCTTTGCGCCTCGAAATAAGCTCGGGCACCTTCGGCAGCACACATAGTCCCATGGCTGCGTGAAACTCCGAGTTCTTGCCATTGACGCCAAGCCCCCAGAAGTCCTCCTGTCCTCGGTGCCCGAAGTTGCGCATATAAGCAATGCGACCGGCCACGTCATCGTCGTCGGTAACTAGCGCCCCCCCTTCCACCGTGTGGAACAGTTTCGTGGCGTGGAAACTTAGGGTCGCGATGTTGCCGTGCACCAGCAGCGATCGCTCCTTGTATCGTACTCCGAACGCATGCGCTGCATCGTAGATCACCTTCAGCCCATGCCATCTGGCGATGGTCTCGATGCACTCTACGTCGCACGGGTGGCCGTACACGTGCACCGCCAGAATCGCGGTCGTGCGCGGGGTGATGGCGGCCTCGATCAGTTCGGGATTGAGGCACAGCGTCTCGGGATCGATGTCGACAAAGACCGGCTGGCAGCCCTCCCACACAATACTGGACGTGGTGGCCACGTAGGAGAAGGGCGTGGTTATGATCTCTCCATGCAGATCCAGCGCCTTGATGGCAATCTGCAGCGCGATAGTGCCGTTACTGACAAAGAAGAGATGCTTGACGCCCAGGTACTCCTTGAGCCGGGCTTCCAACTCCTTAACGAGCGGCCCGTTGTTGGTCAATTGCCCGCGTTCCCAGATGCCCTCCAGACAATGGACGTACTCCTCTAGCGGCGGCAGGTAGCTCTTCGTGACGTTTATGGCTGGGTGTTGTTCGCTCATCGGAGCCGGTCCCCATGGCGCAACACGGTGACCGTGCGGGCTGAGAATACTAATCCATGAGATGCTTGTCTCATGTGGTGGGCGCTCCTTTCGCAAGTTGCTCGAGAGCAAGCCGTTTTATGTACCCGTAGTCAGCGAAGCGTGTCAATTCAGACAGGCCAATACTCAGCAGCCCACCGAGAATCAGTTGAGCGGTCAATCGGTAAAGGGGCGCCGCCGCAATGAAGTGTCCGGCCAGATAGACGACCAGCCCAATCACAGCCGCCAGCACGAAAGAGGGCAATATGTCCTGCAACTGCTGCCTCGAAGAATATCTTATCAATTTTCCCGACCAGTAACTGTTGAGAAAATAGGCGATGAGCGAGTTCACCAGCATGCCGATGATCATGGCTTTAATACCCAGAAGAACGCCGATGGCAATCGCAGGAACAGCCAATAGTTTCTTGATCACCTCCAGTCTCAAGCACAAGTCGCTGCGTCCCTGGACTTGCAGCATGTTAAGATTGATCGCATGGAGAGGATAGAGCATTCCAACAAGACAAAGAAGTTGCACGTAGACAATGCAAGGCCGCCACTTTTCTCCAATCAGAGCAAGTACCATGGGCTCAGCAACAGCGGCCATACCCAGCATTAGGACAAAAGCGATCAGCATGGTGCTCTTGATAAGCTTTTGATAAGCCGCTCTTAGCCTGGCGACGTCATCCTGTAATGTTGACAGAACCGGATAACTCACCCGCTGCACCACGTTGGTAATGTTCTCTGAGGGTATCTTCCTGAAGCTATCTGCGCGCGTGTAATACCCCAGCGCTGCCGCTGAGAAATAGCGGCCAATGATCAGGAGATAGATATTGCGGTAAACGGTATCGATCAAGCCACTTAAAAGCAGCTTCGAGCCAAAGGAAAACATGCCCCTAAATGACTTTAGGCTGAAAACGAAAGAGGGCCGCCAACCATTCCACAGCCATAGCAGCAGGGCGACAACAACCGACCCGGACAAGGTGGTCGCGATCAGGCTCCAGACGCCGTAGCCTGCGAGCGCCATCGAGATACCGATTATGCCCGAAAACAGGGAGGAAATGACCGACACCCTTGTCTGTAGTCTGAAGTTGATCTCTTTGGTGAGCAGGGCTTGCTGAACGATCGACAATCCGTTGATGACCAACACCAGGCCCAACGCCCGAACGATCGGTGCCAGAAGCGGTTCGCCGAAGAAACGGGCGATCAGACCGCTCGTCAAGATCAATAGGGCATATAAGCCCACGCTGACGAGCAAATTGAAGTAAAAGACCGTGGAATAGTCGGCCTGGGTGCAGTCTTGCTTTCTGATCAGGGCCTGCTTGAAGCCACTATCAACAACGGATTGAGAGACAGCGATAAAGATCGATGTCATGCCAATCAGCCCAAATTCACGCGGCGTGAGCAGGCGAGCCAAAATGATGCCAACGACAAATGTAATACCCAATTTGGCGAAGTTGTCGATGAAACTCCAATAAAGGCCAGATACAGTTTTCTGTTTGAGAGACATAGAAGTCGCTATGATTCCAGGCGTTCAGGCTCTTCGAAGAGAACGCGGAAGCCGCTCTCTCCGAAGGTAACTGTCCGAGGCAGGCCCCCCTAGCCCGGGCCCACTATCGCCACGACGTCAGAATGGTCTTGAATTCTGGGAAGGAGCCACGGTTGCCGCGACCCGGTGTGCAGCTTTCGCCGGATTGGCCATCGGACGTGGGCGTGTCCCATGCGACACTGAAGTCTGGAACTGCTACTGCAGGCTCATGACAGCTTCGCTTTCAGGTCATAGACATGGCTCCGCCGTGCCGTCACGGATATCGTGACGGTGGACACAAGCGGTCATGACAGGCTTTCTGGAGCGTAAGCTGCGACAGAAGCGTCTTTTCCAGGGGCGTTTCGCGCACGGGCAGATACTGGCCCGGGGCCGGATTGCCCGGCTGGTTCAGTCCAGATGGTCGTCGGTACACGGGAGCGGAGTAGGGCGGTTCTTCTCGCCTGGGTTGCAGACCTTTCGAAAGCAGCGGGAATGCGAGCTTGTCTGGAATTCTGCTCCGGAGAACGGTTGATGCCCGCTCTATAGTGAACGGTCAGTTCTAGCAACCGCGTCGGGCGATCGAGACAGAGCGCCTTGCGGAGATCGAAGTGGGCTGCCATGGCGAGCCGGCAACTCTTGTCATCTCTTGGATTCTAGCGGTGGCAGCACATCCTGTCAAGAAAGCCCCGATGGGAGGGCGCATCTCAGGATGGGGGCGAGTTGTAGACCTTTTGCCAGACGTCAGCGAAGCGCCCGCTGAGGATCGCCGTGCGAATTGGGACGAGATGTTCAGCGCCAGCCCGGCTCCAGCGCATGCCTGGGCCGCAAAGTCGGGCCTGGTACTGCTTGGCCCCCCCTTCGACCATGCCGGAGCCGATCACGTACTCCTCCTCGCGCATCTCCAGGTAATTCATGCGGTGCTGATGCTCGCGGAAGTAACCGGCCTCGCGGCGCAAGCCGTCGGCGACATTGGGCAAATCATTGGCCGCCTGCTCCAATTCACAGGCGATGCGTTCGGCCTGGCCCTGGTAGAGGGCGGTTTCTCGGCTGTTGAACCAGAGCTGAAAGGCCGCTGTGCCTTCGCCCTTGAACAACTTGGCGGCAGCGGCCAGGTGCTGGTTGGCATGATACCAGTCCACCAACTGGCGGCTGCGACCGAAATGCAGATCGGCCTGATTCCAGATCCAAGCTGCGCCATCGGCCACCACTTGCGTATCCTGCGCCTGCTCCCAGCCCCGCCGCCTCGCCTCGGCAAAGACCATTTCGCCAAAAACTTCCGGCCCACCCAGGTGCGCAGCGTAGCTGTTGTGGACGGCATGCGCCATTTGCACCGGTTCGCGGGTATGCTCGTCCTTGCCCAATCGCACCTCGATATCGAAGGTAGCCCCAACCTTGAGTTCTTTCCAGCCTTCCTGGCGGATGTGCACCATCATCCCATCCATCGCCACACCCATGCGTCGATCTGGCTCAACTTCACGGCTGGGTGGCTGCCATTTCTCAGGCAGTGCGTTCGCTTTCGCCCGCTCGGCTTCCTCCAATGCCTTGAATTGTGTGCCCCACACGTCGCTGCGCCGCCAAATGCTACAGCGCAAGATGTTCACCTGCCCGATTTCCTGCAAGATCTTCTCGGCCTGCGCAAAAGGTACCAGCCCGCTCAACCAGACTGCCTGCCGGGCAATGCCCTCGCTCCAGCCTACGTCTGGCTGCTCAAGTTGTCTCTTGAGGGGGAAAATGCTCCGCTTTGGAGCAATTACAGTGGTAGTATGCCCGCTCGAAGCGCAATGTCCCCGCCAGGCTCTCGACGGTCCGCCCTTTCTGCCCCTTGTAGCGCATCCGCTTACCGCAGTGTGGGCATAACGGAGCTTCGACCGGACGCGCTGCATCCTGATCCCCAATCGCCACCACCGCCATCCGCTCACTTATCTGGCGTCGCACCTTTAGCACCGCCGCCTCGATCTGGCTTAGGTTAGGCTTCTGTGCCTGCTCCTCCCAGTCGAGAAACTCGTCGATCATCGCCTCTGCCGCTTTCACCAATTCTGCTCGCTTCTGCTCTCGCGTGTATCGCATGGGGCAACCTCTCTATTTCAGGCTATCCCCAGCATAACACGCGCTTTTGGCTACTCCCGTGCCCAAGCGTCCCATCCAGCCCCTATCTTTGGCCTTCGTCCTCGCCGCCCCCTGGCTTCACCCCTGGCCTTGCCCCCAACTTGAGATGCGCC
>CAWIPK010000005.1:0-364812 GCA_963837925.1 uncultured Chloroflexia bacterium
TCATTGGCTGTAACGACGTCGCCCTCAGCTTCTCCAGCGCCCCCGCCAAGTCGCCGCTCTGCTGCAGGGCGACCCCCTCGTGTATGCCCCGAAGATCGCCCGTCCCTCGCCCACCTGTCCCAGCCCGCTCTGCGCCTCCTCCGAATCCGGCCCAGCGCCAGCGCCTGCTGGTATTTCCCCTCCGCCGCGTCGTAGTTCTCGGCCTGTAGCAGCGAGTTGCCGGCGCTCAGCAGCCCGGCCACCCGCCGCGTAGCTGCGCCTCTTCCAGCGCCGGCCTGACCTGCCGCTGCATGAAGATGAAACCTTCGGCCACCACTGCAATCACCACCGCCACCAACAGGAACGCCCACAGCCCAACGCTGCCAGGGAAACGTCCAGCGCCGGGCCCGCACCCCGGCCGTGGCGTCCAGCCTGGCCTTGAAGCGCGCCTGCCTTAGCGCGTTGCCCACGGCCGCGTCGTCCGGGCTACCTGCGTGCGAGCGTCTCGAAGCACTTGAGCGCCTCCGCCCACTTGCCCCCTTGCAGGCGCGCCAATCCCTCGTCGAACAGTGGATCGTCCCGACCGGAGCCGGGCATGTCTACGCTAGCGGTCATTGATCTCTCAGCTTCTTTCCTGATTCACGGCAGTCCGCCCACCTGGACACCGCCCAATATTCTTACGATCCTGGGGACGGCTGGACCCACGCCGACGATGAACAGCGCCGGCAGGATGAACAGCACCAGCGGGAAGACCATCTTCACCCCAGCCTGGCGCGCCAGCTCCTCGACCCGCTGGCGCCGCTTGAGCCGCATCTCGGCGGCTTGCGCGTGCAGCACGTCGGCGATCGACATGCCGAGCTGGCTCGACTGGATCAGCACGGCCACGAAGGTGTTCAGGTCCGGCACCCCGCAGCGCTCGGCCATCCGCCGCAGCGCCTCGTCGCGCGGCGTGCCGACCCGCATCTCGGCCAGCGCCCGCATTAGCTCTCGCGCCAGCGGGTTGTCCCACTTCTCGCCCACCCGCAGCAGCGCCGCCTCGAAGGCCAGCCCGGCCTCGACCCCGATCGTCAGCATGTCCAGGCAGTCGGGCAGCGCCCGCTGGATGCGGTGCCTGCGCCGGTTGATCGCCATCCGTAGCCACAGTGCCGTCAGCAGGAAACCGACCATCCCGCCTATCAACGCGTAGAGCAGCGCGCGCTGAAACCCGGACTGTGGCATCACGAATAGGAAGGTGGCGATGGCCACCGCCAGGGAGACCAGCAGGCGCACGCCATACCAGTCGATCGGGCTCAACCGCCCCGGTTCGCCGGCTTGCAGCAACTGCAGCCGCGTCGCCTCCATGCTGCGCCGGGGCGCGAAACGCCCGAGGGCGTGTATCAGCCTGGTCAGCAGCGGGACGAAGGTCCGCCCGAGCGCTCCCCCTTGCATGCCCGCCTCGCCCAGCCCATTCGGCCGCTCCAGGTAACCGTCCAGGCGCTCGTCCACGCGCTCGGCCTGTTTCGCCGGCGCCAGCGCCATCCAGGCCAGGCCCACCGCCAGCCCTAGCAGCGCCGCAAAGACCGCGGGCGACCAGAGCGAGCCGTACGTCGTCAGCAGGTTACCAGCGTCCACCCTTTATACCTCGATGTCCAGGATCTTCATGATGACCAGGAACCCGATCCCCATCATCACCACCCCCGCGATCGGCAGGGCCATCCAGCCCGGCTGGAACAGTTCTGACATGTAGTCCGGGTTGAGCAGGAAAAGGATCCCGCCCAGCACCACCGGCAATAGCGCCAGGGCATAGCCCGTGAAGCGCTGTTGGGATGTCATCGTGCGGATCTCACGTTTCATGCGGATGCGGTCCCGCACCGTCTCGCCGATGATGTCCAGCGTTTCCGCCAGGTTGCCGCCCATCTCGTATTGCACGTTCATCGCCGTCACCACCAGGTCCAGGTCGTCGCTGCCGGCGCGCTCGGCCATGTCGTTCAGCGCCCGCTCGACCCCCTGCCCCAGGTTGATCGCCCGCGTCACGCGCGCGAACTCCGTCGCCGCCGGCTCCGGGATCTGCCGCACTACCATGTCGATCACCTGCGTCAGCCCCAGCCCGGCCCGCAGCCCGCCCACCAGCAGCGTCAGCACGTCCGGCAGTTGCTCGCTCAGCTTGCGCCGCCGCCCGCCGCCGCGCGAGTTCAGGTAGACGATAGGCAGGCAGCCGAACGCTGCCGCCAGGGCGAGGCCCAGCAGCGGGCTCCCGCGCAGCGCGCCCACCGCGAAACCCAGCAGGGCCAGGCCGGCCATGCCGAGCGCATACTCGGCTGCGGTGACCCGCATATCCGCCTGCATCAACCTGGTCGCCAGGCGCGGCCCCAGCCCGAAACCGTTCAGCAGGCGCGTGATGAAGGGCCACTTGCGCCGCCCGCGCGCCTTGTCCGTGCTGACATCCGCCGGCACCGCGAACTCCGCGAGGCGTGCGTCCAGCGGGTCCTTGGTTTCGGCGAAACGCCAGAACCCGACGAACAGGATCATCACCATCACGGCCAGCAGCAGGGCGAACAGCAGCGGCCCGATCATGAGCTTGCCCTACCCATTGCCCCCTCAGAGCGCGCCTCGTGCGCCCCGGGCCGGCCGCCCCGCCCGCGCAGTCGGTCCAGCAGCCCGCCCGCCGCTTTCGGCTCTCCTGTCTCCGGGGCTTGCGGTCCCAATCCTCCCGCCAGGTCGCGCGCGAAGCCGTCCACCGCCCGTGCCACCGCGCTCTTCGGATGGCTCATCACCATCGGCACGCCGCGGTTGATGCTGTGCGTCGCCAGCGGCTGGTCGTCGGGGATGCGATCCCGCACCTTCACCCGTAGCCGCTCTTCGATGTCCGCCACCGACACGCCGGCCTTCATCGTCGCCCGGTTCAGCACCAGCCAGATCTTCTCGTCCGGGTAGCCGCGCAGGTGGAACTGGTCCAGCATCATCCGCGTGTTGCGCAGCCCCACCATCTCGGGCAGCACCGTCATCACGATCCGGTCCGCCCCGTCCAGGAAGGCGAAGGCCGTCTCGTCCATCGGCAGCCCCAGGTCCACCATCACCCAGCCGAACATGCGCTTCAGCCACACCAGCACCTGCTGCACCTGCTGCAGCGGGATCGGGTTGGCCAGGTCGGCTGCCGGCGGCGCCAGCAGCACCCGCACCCCTGAGGCGTGCTGCGCCAGCACGCTCGCTACCGCGTCCTGGTCCAACCGCGCGATCTTGGGCAGCAGGTCGGCGATGGTCCGCCCGCCCGGCAGGTTGAGGGCCACGTCCAGCGCCGGCGCCGCGTAGTCGGCGTCCACCAGCACCGCCGATCCCCCGCTGATTCGCTGCAGGGCGATCGTCGTGTTGATGGTGAGCGTGGTCCGCCCCGTTCCCCCTTGGGCGCGCAGAAGACGACGATCTTGCCGCTCGCCGGGCCCTCGTCAGTCTGGATCCCCGTGCCCTTGCGCTGCGCCAGCACCTGGCGCAGCGCCGCCAGGAACTCGTCCTGTTTTAAGGGCCGGGTGACGAAGCCGCGCGCTCCCGCCAGCACCGCTCGCTGAGCCAGCTCCAGGTTGCCGCTCGAGACCATCGCCAGCACGGCCGCGCCCGGCAGGCGCCCCGCCAGTTGGCCGATCAGCGCGCTCGGGTTGGCGTCCCCCAGCGCCTCGTCGACCAGGATGACGTGCGGCAGCAGGTCTTCCCCGCGCGTCGCCGCCAGGTCGGGCTGCGAGACCCAATACAGGCGATGGTCGCCCGCCCTGCCGGCCAGGGCCAGGCCTACCTCGTCGCGCGCCTCCTCACGCTCGCTGACGAGCAGGACCCGCAGTGTCTCTCCCGTGATCAGACTGGCCAATCCACCCTCCCGCTCTCTCCGTTACGCTCGCCCGTCACCTGCCGACCTGCGCCTGGACCCGATAGCGGTTCACCAGGTAGTTCATGTCCACCGGCTCGACCGTGAACGGCTGCTCGGCGCCCGGCGCCCGCAGCACCTGGTCCATCACCGCCCCGTTGTCCCGCAGGTACTTCAACACCAGCGCGTCCTGCGGATTCACAACCAGCAGCAGCGCGCTCGGCGCCGTGGGCTGCTGCCCCTCGGCCGGGGCGGACCCGCCCACCAGGGCCGAAATCGTGACGTTGTCCAGCACCGTCAGGCTGCTCGGCTCTTCCTTATCCCCCTGGGCGCCGGCTGGGAACTTGACCGTGAACAACATGTCCACGTGGTCCCCCGGCTTCAATACCCCCACTTTGCTCAGCAGGTCCGACGCCGGGAACGCCGTCAGCACCTCGTTCTCGGCCATCACCAGCGCCTGCCGCCCGTCGCCCGAGATCACGTTCGGGTCGCTCAGCCGTTGGCTGAGCAGGATCTCGCCGGGGAAGAGGTCGACCAGGGTCAGCTTGCCGGCCGCCGCCGCCACCTCGCGCAGCGACCCTTCGGGTGCCGCGTCCACCGGCACGTTTTTCACTTCGACGTCGTCCGCCGTCAGCGGCGAACGCACGGACACTGCCCGTGCGGCCACCACCACCTGCACCTGGGGCGCCGCCGCCGCGGGCGCACCGTTAGCCTGGGCGCCGTACTTTGTCAGCGTCATGTATCCCACGAATCCGGCCAAGAGAGCCACTACCAGTCCGGCCGTCAGCCACAGGCATCCGCGTAAGCGTCCCATACGTCATACCTTTCAGTTCTCGGTCTTCATTGCCGCCGCCGCGGCCAGGTGGATCGTCCCGGAGCCGCCGACGACACGTAGCATCGGCGCCGTGATCATCTCATAGTCGTAATCTACCTGGACGTCGAATTGTGCCGGAAATCGGTAGGGTGGCTGCGACCGTCACCGGCAGCCCACTCACCGAAGCCCGCGCAGCCAACTCGATTCCGGCCGCGTCGGCCGGCCGCACGGTGCCGTAGCGCGCCCCTCGCGCGCCGCGTTCGAAATGCTGTTGTAACAGAAGACGATCAGGCTAAACTCGATGATGCCGAGCAGGATTAACATCAGTAAAGGGGTTATGAGGGCAAATTCGACCAGGTCCTGGCCGTGTTCCGGAGCTGACCTAGACCGGGATCTCATGTTCTCGGGCTCCTGTAGCGCCTGATCATCCAAGGTGAGTGGGAGCGGGCGGGCGACCTCCCCGCTTGGGCTATGCCGCCCCCGCTCCCATCGTCTGGTGTCATTCTCATGTGCGTGAGCGCCGCACGCGCGCGGCGGTCGCGCCTTTTCGCGGCCGGGTCGACCTTAGGTTGCGAGCGTGGTCTGCAGCCAGTCTCCGATCGCCGACCAGAGCCCCGAGATCTTGTCGCCAAGGAGACCCAGGGCCAGGACGGCGACGACGACCATTAGGGCGATGATCAGGGCGTACTCGATCAGGTCCTGGCCCTTTTCGCTCTTGAACCAGTTAGTGAACCAGAGATAGGGTGCTAACACGGGTTCCTCTCTTCCGGGGTATTGCCCCAACTTATGTGGTGGATGGAATCTGCCGCTTGGCCGGGTGGATGGCTCCCGGCCGGAGCCTGCAAAGTTGACAGGTCGCGCCGGTTCTGGCCGGCGCGGCCGGGTCGACCTTAGGTTGCGAGCGTGGTCTGCAGCCAGTCTCCGATCGCCGACCAGAGCCCCGAGATCTTGTCGCCAAGGAGACCCAGGGCCAGGACGGCGACGACGACCATTAGGGCGATGATCAGGGCGTACTCGATCAGGTCCTGGCCCTTTTCGCTCTTGAACCAGTTAGTGAACCAGAGATAGGGTGCTAACACGGGTTCCTCTCTTCCGGGGTATTGCCCCAACTTATGTGGTGGATGGAATCTGCCGCTTGGCCGGGTGGATGGCTCCCGGCCGGAGCCTGCAAAGTTGACAGGTCACGCCGTCCAGAACCGGCGCGGCCTTGGACTTTTCGCGCTGATTACCACTCGGTTACTTAGCGATACCAGCCTCGGCCAGCCGAAAACGACGCCGAGGTTCAAAAGCAGAAGCCGTGAGGATGGACCAGACAGCACGCAGGCTCGGCCGAGAGATCTCAGCTTTGTGGTGCCCAGGGTCCCCGCAGTTGCCACTGTTGGCACTCACGTGTCCCTAATAGATTGTTGGCCAGAATTGCGATCCGATGAGCGCGATTGACTTCGCTTGGATTCTCGGAGCCCTCGTGGGACCGGTGAAGAGTGGTTGGTAGTTCGCTTCTCCCCGCTGCGTGCCGCCAGTAACCTCAGCACCTGGCAGCACCCTCACTCGACGACGCACACCATTGTAAGCTCATATGCCGCCAGATGCAACTCTCACTAACCCCCACTGGCTTACATTTGCCTTACGGTCTTGGTTTCGTGACGCTGTCATGGACGGTCGCCAAGACCCATTGTCCAACACGTCACATGATACAGCCGTTTCGCTCTGCCGAGAACCGTAGTTTGCACGGATTTGTGCGGGGGTTCATTGGGATAGAGCCCGATCATGCCGATCCTTCCCCGGACGGTCAAGCCCCGCAAGCGGGCCCGAATGGGAGCCATCCGGGTGCGGTCCTCGCGTTCGTCAGCATTCTGCAAGGTCCGCTGGCGCGCCCTCTATGGTATAATGACCGCTGAGGCAAGTACGGGGGTTCTGCCGCATTCTACGCGGCGATCCTGTTCTTGTCTGCCGGGGGAGCTGGTCGTCAGGAGCCTCTGCATGCGACTTCCCAAGTGGCTTCATCTGGCCTGTTTCGGTCTGGGCGGCTTCTTGTTGTTACTTCATGCTCTGACTGCATTCACCATCAGCGGTGTCGGTGGAGATTGGCTTGCCTACTATTTTGCCGGCCACGCCGTTCTGACCCATAATGCAGACAATCTTTACAACCTGTCCTTGCTAGCCCAGTGGCAGGCTCCCTATCTTTCGTCGGGAGTGATGCCGTTCAACAACGCCCCGGTGTTTGCTGCCGTTTTCGTACCCCTGGCGAGCTTGCCCATTGGCATAGCGCGGCTGCTCTGGTTGGCGGTCACGATTACTGCCGCTTATGGCGCCTTGGGTGTTACCTGCCGCCTGACCGGCTTGTTGCTCCGCGACAGCGCATATGCGCTCGCTGCTTTTTTTCCGCTCTCGCTTGCGCTGTACACCGGCCAGGTGTCCTCGATCCTGTTGCTTGTGTTTGTGGTCCTGGCTCTGCGCGAGTGGCAGAGCCGCTGCGGTTATCGCGACGGCTTTTTGGCCGGTATGATCCTGCTCAAACCCCAGTTGCTGTTGCCTCTGGCGCTCTACTGGCTTTACAGGCGCCGTTGGCGGCCGCTCGCAGCCTTGAGTGCGGGGGGGCTGCTGGTCGTGGCTGGATCGCTGCTAGTCAGCGTTCCCGCGTCGCCGCGTCTTCTTTTCACTCCAGTCGCCGGTGTTTCCGATCCTGGCCGAGAACGTAGCTCGTGCCCGGCACCCGACGGTTGGCGGATTGGGAGGCCCGGCGCTTGGGATCACCGCGGGTTTGGCAGCGCTTGGCGTGTTGTATGTTGTGTCGCGCCGCCCGCCCACTCGCTACAGTCAGGCGATGCTCTGGTTGTCGCCGCTCATCGTCACACCCTATCTGGGCCCGTACGACCTTCTCCTGGCGGCCGTCCCGGTGGCCTGTCTGGTACCCGGCTTGCCCGGAGATCGGCTGATGCAGCTCGCCGTGGCTCTGGTCTGGCTGAGTCCGCTGGTGTATCTGCTCGGCTTCGGCTGGGCGCCTGTTGTGTTGGCTATCGTTCTGTTGTTCGTCGTCTGCGCTCTGCGGGCGTTGTCCCGCGAACGCGTTGGCTCCGCGCAGGCGATCTGGCAGGCTGCTCTTGCCGGGCCCGTTGCGCATCGCGGATTGCCGCTGGCTTCTGACTCCGCTCACGAGCACCTGCCGCTTTCAGAGCCCGAAAAAGGGAGATGAGTCGTGCGCTTGCCTCGTTGGTCCCTCGTCGCTGCCGTTTATGTAGTCGCAGTCGCCGTCATCTGGTACGTATTGGCCAAGTTGCCTCCGGTTAGCCTTGTCTCGATGGACTTCATCAATTACTGGTCTGCCGGTCGCGTCTACCTCAGCGGCGGCAACCCTTACGATCCAACCCAGATGGCCGTAGTCCAGCAACCATTCGGCCCTCTCCAGCACGACATGATCACCTTCTGGTATCTGCCTTGGTTTCTGCCGCTTATGGCCCTCCTTGGGCATCTGTACTACTCTACCGCCTTCTTTCTGGCCTTCTTACTGTTCCTGGCACTGGCCCTTTTTGGCTGCCTTGCCTTATGGGTGACATATGGCGGTTCGACCCGTCGCTCCTGGCCGTGCCTGGCCGCCGCTATCGCCTTCGCCCCCCTCCTCATGGTGCTCCTCATCGGCCAGGCAGCCCCGCTTGTGCTCTTCGGACTCGCGCTCTTTCTATACTTGAATCGTCGCGGCCACGAGATGCTTGCCGGAGCCGCCCTCAGCTTGATATCGCTTAAACCGCAGCTCGTCTTCCTGGTCTGCGTCGTCGTTTTGCTATGGGTGATCAGCGCCCGTCGCTGGCGGCTCGCGCTCGGGGGATTGCTGCCGCTGGTCGCAGGCTGCGCGATCGTGGCCATCCAGAATCGGAGCGCCCTCCTTGCCTTTCTGCAGTCAGTACACTACGGCACCTACCCAGGTCCCCCAACACTGCTCTCGGTCTTGGGTCTCTCCAGGCCGTACAACCTTGCGCTTGCAGCCTGTGCGGCCGCCTGGGCCATGTGGTACTGGCACGCTCGTCGGGCCAACTGGCAGTGGGATCGCGAGCTCCCTTTGCTCGTCCTCGTTTCCCTGGTTACTACCCCCATTATCTGGGCGATCGATCTCGCGCTGATCCTTCTGCCCGTTACTGCTATCCTGGCCGCTTTCTCCTTGCGGCCGGGCGGTTTGGCGAGAGCGATGGGCGGCTACCTGGTGCTCGATGCAGGGATTTGGTGTGCCTGGATGCTAGTACCCGGTCATCACGAGCGCTTTGTTTGGGTTCCGCTCGTCTCGCTGGTCTTCTACCTCGTCGCCCGCCGCCACCTCCAGTCCGAGGCTGGTCTGCCTCCCGAACAGGCGCGGCCGCAAGGGCCAGATTCACAGATAGCCGTACCATGAGATTCCCGTCGTATGGTTTTCGTCTCATGCATCGGATCACTCGCCGAGCTTTCCGCACGGCACTCCTTGCCGCGCTGACGGTAATCCTGCTGGCCAGCCTGACACCGCGACTGGCGGATCGGTTCCTAAGTCTGCCCGACCATGACTTTGTCGAATATTGGTCGGCCGGCCGTCTTCTCATCTCCGGCGGCAATCCCTACTCGCCAGCCGAGGTGCTCGCCGTCGAACGATCCCAGGGTTGGAAAGAGCCTTACCCAGTCATGATGTATAACCCCCCCTGGTGCCTGCCGCTGGTATTTCCTCTGGGCGCCCTGTCTTTTCGCTCTGCTCGCCTGCTTTGGTTAGGGATCCAGCTCGCCTCCATCCTCGCCTCGGCAATCGGGCTGGCGGCTCTCTATGCCGGAAAGCGGCACTCGCCGCTTCCGATCGTCTTGGCGTTGTCTTTTTTCCCCTCTCTCCTCGTGCTGCGGACGGGGCAGATTAGTGCCCTGATGTTGCTCGGCCTGAGTGGCTTCTTGATCAACGCGCGCCGCCGCCCGTTCGTCGCTGGTGTCTGGGTTGCGCTCGTGGCGGCTAAACCTCAGTTAGTCTTCTTGTTGTGGCCCGCGCTCTTGCTTTGGTCAGTGCATCGCCGTTCGTGGCGCATGCTGCTTGGCTTGTCCTGCGCGATCGGCAGCGCCTCGGTTGTCGCGCTTGTGCTCGATCGCTCCGCATTTGTCCAGTTCGTCCACTTGGTTGCCAACCGCCCACCCGACTATGTTACGCCCACCATCGGTACTGTCTTGCGGCTCGTGTTCGGCCCGTCGCGCTATGGCCTGCAGTTCCTCTCTTGTCTCGTCGGCTTTCTGTGGCTACTCCAATTCTGGCGAGCGCGCCGCGCTGCGTGGGCCTGGGCCGAGCACACGCCCCTTCTGATACTTGTCTCGCTCGTCACCGCCCCCTATGGCTGGCCATACGATGTTGTCGTCGCCTTACCGGCCCTGATGGTGGCGGGGCTCAATGCACGGGCGCCGTTACCGATCGCGGCCTATGTCGCCGTCGACCTGCTTGCGATGGGCCTCAACCTCGCTGGCGTGGATGCCGCCTGGTATGTCTGGTTTGCTCCGGCGCTGTTGGGCTGCTATTGGTGGGCAACAAGGATCCGGTCAGGCCACAGCCAGTTGTCATCCTATACCCGGGCCTGATCTGACTGCAGTCGGCAGTATGGTCGCGGCTACATGTACTTCCTGGAGACTCGAGTGAGAACTGTCGGACGGACGCTGCGGAAAATGCCACTTATCTTTCTGTTGGTATTCAACTTGATCGGTTCTAGTTCGAACTTGGATCAGCTGCGCGACTTCGGGGCCTTTCTGGCTGCCGGTACTGCAGCGGCTTCCGGTAGAAACCCCTACGCAGTCTCCGGTGCCGATCCGAATCTGAATCCGCCAATTTCCCTGCTCGTTTTCGAGCCACTGAACCGGCTAGATCCGTTGGTCGCTCGCCGGGCCTGGTACGTGCTCTCGCTGGCCTGCATGTTCGTCGCACTCATTCTGCTCGTGAGGGCGTATCCGCCGCCGCCTTCGTCCTTTCGCGTTCTCTGGGTCATGGCCTTTGCAGGGATGTGGTTCACGCTTCAAATGGGCCAGATCTACACGCTGCTGCTTGTGCTCGCCACGGGCGCCTGGCTTTTCCTCGCCACGGGGCGCCGGGTGCCTGCCGGGTTGTTGCTCGGCCTCTTGATTGCCGTCAAGCCCCAGTTGGCCCTCTGGCCGCTTTTGCTGTTGTTGACCGGGGCGTATTTGGCCGGTCTCGTCGCCTACGCCACCGCAGCGCTGCTCACGCTTATCCCCGCTCTCGTCTATGGTCCTGGCATCTACATCGCCTGGCTGCACGCCACCGAGCTCGTCTCTACCGCCTTCTCGGTCAATGCCTCTTTGCCCGGATTCTTCGCCCGTCTGGATCTCCCGTGGCTGGGCTTCACATTTGCGCTCTTGCTCGTGCTGGCTTGCTGCGCCCTCGTGCGCAGGCATCGCCCGCCGCTGGAAGCCACCAGTGCGCTCGCGCTCGTCGCGTCGTTGCTGGCCTCGCCGGTGGCCTGGATCGGCTACACATCGCTGTTGGCGCCGGTCTTTCTCAGCCGGCCCTGGACGCGCGCGTTGCGCCTGGCAGCGTTGCTCTTGCTAATCCCAGCTCCCTTGGTCTGGGCTGCGGGAGATCGCTCCTACCTTTGGCGAGTGCTATCCGGAGCGGTCTATTGCAGCGCTCTGCTGCTGGCTCTGAGTGGCGTGGCAACACCGTTGCTGAGTAGGCCAGATGGCTTAGTCCAGCACGGCCCGAAGGAGACTGACATTGCCGGTCTTGGCAAGCTGAGCGAGAGGTTGCGCCGCGCAAAGGCGCTGGGCACACATACCGGTCGGCGATGAGCTGCGCTGGCGCCAGTCAGAAGGCTGTGGCCCACTCGAGCACAGGGACAGGCTGTAAGGCAATCGCAAACCATCGCTCTTGTTTCCTCAGGTGGCCGGGCTTTATACTGGCTTGCATGAACTCTTCTGTCGCAGCTTCCCGTATGCGCTCCGCCTCTATGATCGTCCTGGTGCTCATTGCGGTCTTCAACCTCGCCGGCTTGCTCCTCCTCGACAGTCCCGGTGACATGAGGACGTTTGTCGCCACAGGTAGGGCCTTTGCCGAAGGCCGGGATCCCTACGCCATCGCCGCCCGGGATCAGAATCTGTTGGCGCCCCTCTGGCTGCCCGTCGTTCGTCTGTTAGCCGTCGTCGATCTGGACGGCATCGCGGGTCTCTGGCGCGCTGTCTCCGCTGTACTCTACCTTGCTGCCATTGCCGTCCTTGCCCGAGTGCGCCGATTCACGCCCTTCCGCCTCGCCTGGTTGTTGGCCTTTGCCGGGCTTTGGGAAACCTTGATCTTCGCTCAGGTCTACGTGCTGGTCCTGTGGCTGATCCTGGCCGCCTGGCTGGCTCTGGACCGCCACCGTTCGGTGCTGGCCGGTCTTGCCATCGGCCTCCTCATCGCTCTCAAGCCCAACTTCGCCCTCTGGCCGGTGTTGCTGTTCGTGGCAGGCTATCCGGCCGTGTCTTTAGTGGCCCTTATCAGCGGCGCGGTCTTGTTCGCCGTGCCTGGGCTCTGGTATGGACCGGGGGTGTTAACCGCTTGGCTGCGGGCCGCTTCCGGAAGTACCGCGCCGCTGTTCTTTTTCCCAGCCAATGCTTCCCTGTTTGGCCTGACCGCCCGTCTGGGTCTGCCCTGGCTGGCCTGGCCGCTTGTCGTGGCGGCCGTATTGTTCGGGGCCCGGCACCTCTGGCGCCTGCGACCGTCCGTTGGCGACGCAGGCGCCCTGGCCCTTGCGGTTACCTTGTTAGTGTCCCCGTTGGCCTGGATCGGCTACGCGCTCGCCCTAATGCCCGCGCTGCTACTGCGCCCCTGGTCCCGTGCGTTAGCACCGGGGCTCACGCTGCTGGTCGTTCCGCTGCCTGTCGTCCTGCTTGGCTACGGCGCGCCCATCGGCGTGCAGTTAACTGTCGGTTCTCTGTACTGTTACGCCCTAATATTGGTTCTGGTAGGTATACTCACGGACGAGGCTCGGCCAACCGCGGCGCTTGGCGCTGTTGGCAAAGGCGCGAGAATCTCGAACAGCTCCGCGCTAAACTCTTGAAGTTACTCCGTTGGTCGTCGATTCGCTTGCCTTTTCGAAAGCCGGCAAAACCACTATGAACATGACGACTCAGATTTGTACCGGCTGCGGCGGCTCGGATGCCACTAGTCTCTTTGGAGCCTGCAGCTTTGACGGTGGCATCGATCAGTATGAGTTGATGCGCTGCTCAAACTGCTTCCTTGTACGCACCCAGCCGCTCCTCCCTGATGATCAGCTTGCCAGGTATTACACGCCCGCCTACTATGGGAATGGACCTCGTGGGAAGTTCGGCCCTTTGGTTGAGCTAGCGATACGCTTGTGTACCTACCGCCGCGCCCGCGCCCTCGTCCGCCGGGCAAGCAACCGCCACGCGCACTCGGGAGATGGGCCGCTTCGGGTGCTGGATATTGGATGCGGACGGGCATCCTTGCTGCGGTTTCTCGACAAACTGGGTTGCGAGTGCCACGGCACTGAGCGGGTCGATTTTCCCCTGCCAGAGGGTTCGGGTCCCATCCGGTTCCATCCAGCGGCCGTCGAGGCGATGCCCTTCGACGGCGAATACTTCGACTTGGTGGTGATGTGGCACGTCTTGGAGCATTTGGGGGACCCTGCTGCCACCTTACACGAAGTTCCGCGCATCATGAAACCTGGTGGGACGCTCGCTCTTGCCGTTCCCAATTTCGACAGCTTGCAGCGCCGGCTGTTCGGTAGGAATTGGTTTCACCTGGATCTACCGAGGCACACTCACCACTTCGGCTTGCAATCGCTGCGTGATCATCTGGCACGCAGCGGTTTTCGCGTTTGCTCCGTGAGCACTTTTTCTCTCGAACAGAATCCCTACGGGTTTGTGCAGAGCTGCCTCAACGCGTTCGCGTCATCGCACCCACCCAACACGTTGTATTCGCTGTTGCATGCCCCGCGGGGTTCCTCTTCTGCTGCGCGACTGCTGTCCTGGGCCGTCCCGGCCGTGGTGCTCCTGCCACTGGGCCTGAGCGAGTATCTGTTCTCTGGGCTTGCCGGAGTTGGCGCGACCCTCGTAGTTTACGCTGAGAGGCTAAAATCATGATTCACGGGTGTAAAGTCGTCGTCGTGATGCCCGCCTACAACGCGGAGAAGACACTTGCCGATGTGTGTCGGGAGATCCCGCCAGGATTTGTGGATGAGATAGTCCTGGTGGATGATGCGAGCGCCGACGGCACTGCACTTATCTCGAGACAACTAGGTCTCAGGACAATTGTCCATCCCAAGAATAGAGGCTACGGAGGGAATCAGAAGACTTGCTACAAGACAGCGCTGGACCTCGGCGCCGATGTCGTCGTGATGCTGCATCCCGATTATCAGTATACCCCGAAGCTGCTCGTGGCGATGGCGTCGCTGGTCGCCATCGGCCAGTACGACGTCGTGCTGGGCTCCCGCATTCTCTCGGGCGGTGCCATCAAGGGCGGGATGCCGCTGCCGAAATACGTGGCCAACCGCATTCTGACCTTTGTTCAGAATATCCTGCTCGGCTCCAAGCTCTCCGAGTTTCACACGGGCTATCGGGCTTTCTCGCGCCAATTGCTCCTCAGTCTGCCGCTCGAAGAGAACTCCGAAGGCTTCCTTTTCGACAATCAGATGCTTGCCCAGGCCATCTATTTTGGTTACTCCGTCGGCGAGATCTCTTGTCCGGCTCGCTACTTTCCCGAAGCCTCCTCGATCAACTATCGCAGCAGTGTGGTCTATGGACTGGGTGTCCTCAGGACGTCTTTCCAGTATCTGCTGCAACGCCTGGGTCCGGCTCAGTTCCGCATCTTCTCCCGCGGGGACAAACGGTTGCGCTAGACAGCGCGATTCAATAGGAACGGAACCATGCGACAGAGACAATTGCTGGCGCTGGGCGTATGAGGTCTGCCCTTCCCCATCAACGCCAATGATGCAACAGCAGCGTCTGGTGGTAGAGCCATCATGCGTTCTGCCTCACCGGAGATAGATCATGTGCCGGAAAACCTCTCCATCCATCGCTGGCGTATTGGCCCTATTCTGGGCCGCGTGTCTGATCGTGCTTAGCATCTGGCCCGCCGGTCAGCAGTTGCTCGACTTTGGTGCGTTTTGGTCATCTGGTCGGGCGCTCCACGACGGTTTCGAACCTTACTCCGACCTAACTATCCTGCATTACATGCAAACCGACGGTTTCACGGTCACATCGGCCAACCTCAACCCACCGCCGCTCCTACCGCTCTTTGCTCTGCTGGCTTACCTGAAGCCCGTCTCGGCATTCCGGGTCTGGTCCCTTCTTTCCCTGATCTTCTACTTTATCAGCGTCTGGTGGCTGCTCCGCATATACGGTCAACGCCGTTTCGTGCTTCCCTGGTCGCTTCTGTCCGCCGGCCTGTGGTCTTGCCTTCAGTTCGGACAGGTCTACACGCTACTGGCCTTGCTCTCCGTTGTTGCCTGGATCTGCCTGGAACAGCGCCGCTACGTACTAGCAGGCGTCGCAATTGGGGTACTCGTGGCAATCAAGCCAAATTTCGCGGTCTGGCCGGTCATGCTGCTCTTTGCAGGTCATCTCCGCCCCGTGCTGTTCGCTGCCCTTTCCGGGATTGCGTGTAACCTGCTGGCCGCCCTTGCCTACGGTCCAGATGCCTATAGCGCCTGGATTGGCGCGGTAGCCCAGAACCCGCAAGTGTTGGCCGCGCCCACCAACCTGTCACTACCCGCTCTGTTCGCCCGTTTTGGGCTGCCTTTTCTGGGCTATGTGACTGCCGCCATACTACTGTTGGCGCTCGCCTGGGTCGCCTATTGCCGTCGCCTGCCGACCGCAGCCGCGACCGGCTTCGGTCTGGCCGGAGCACTCCTATCCTCGCCGGTAGCGTGGATCGGCTACACGGTTGTACTCCTGCCGCTCTTCCTATCTCGCGCCTGGTCTAGGGCTCAGTGGGTAGCAGCTGTACTTCTCATCGTCCCCCAAGCCGCTGTGTGGGTGCTTTCATTGGCGTCTCCGCTGCATGCTGCCATTTTGGGCGTTCTGTATCCCTCCGCGTTGCTGGCTCTCCTATTCTCGTGGCTCCCTAATGCTCCCTCGCTGTTGGATCGGTTCCCTCTGTTACGCGTTGTCCGTCGCTAGTCTCCCGACGTCAGCGAATGTGCTCGCCAGCATGTCGCCCGCGTTGCGGGGCCCTTGACGTCGATCCGGCTGGGTACAAATCCCGGACGCCGTGGTACAGTCTGCCACATCGCAAGGAGCTTTCCATGTCACTGCGTCAGCGCGTCGCCCGCTCGCCACTGATTGTCCTTGTCGCTATTGTGCTAGGCTTGGGGATCGCCCCACTCGGCCTAAGAGGGGGAGTTGTGTGGGATTACGGTGATTTTCTAGCCTCTGGATGGGGGCTGGTTAAGGGCATGAACCCCTACTCAGCAGAAACCCTAGGCCGGTGGGTGGCGATCACTGGGCTCCAACCTACCGGAACCTCGTCTGATCTCCCTAATCTGCTTACCAGTTTTTGCCTTGCTCTCGCTGACGCCACCCCTATTTTCGTTCTGGCTGTGGCGAGTATTCACTGTCTTCTGCTATGCAACCCCGCTTCTCATTCTCTATCGCCGTTACCGACCCTCTCGCATGTGGTTGTGGTTGGCTGTCTTATCTGCCGGTGTCTGGCACACGTTGGGACTCGGACAGATTATTGCTCCCCTCGCACTGGCGACGGCAGGGGCCTGGTTATTGTTGCCTCGCCGCCCCGTCATAGCAGGTCTGCTGATTGGCGCACTAGTCGCAGTTAAACCGAACTTCGCCGTATGGCCCCTGTTGCTTCTGGTGTCCGGTGCCTGGCTTCCGGCGCTTTCTGGGGGCCTATTCCGCCGTTGTCCTTATCCTCCTACCCGTCTTCCTATACGGCCTGAAAGTCTATCGTTTGTGGCTGGGGGCCGTCAGCACGAACGTTCATCCCGCTGCCGTTGCCCACACGCCAATCACTGGCCTGCTGACGAGAATAGGTGCGTCTAATCTGGCCCTTCCCGTCTCGGCTACGGTCTTGATTGTTCTTACCCTCATTGTAGGGCGAAGGCGCTTCTCGTCCACGGAAGCCAGCTCTCTGGGGCTGTCGGCTTCGATCTTGCTCTCTCCGCTCGGGTGGGTCGGGCACGCTATGCTGCTCTTGCCAATCCTGTGGAACAGAAGCAATAGAACAGTCTGCATTTCGGCCACGCCACTCTGTCTGCCGACCTTACTTCTGTTAAGGATTGGAGACGCGTGGCCGTTCATTGCCAGCTTGCCGTACCAGATTGCCATATGGCTGCTTTTGGCAGATAGTCTCCTCGCAGCCTGGCGCCCGTGCGGCACTTCCAGTTGCGAACCGCGCATCGCCCCAATTCAGCGCTGAATAATCAACACTGCTCAGCACCTCGTCGTGTAATTCCACCATGCCCGAAGCTGCCAGCGTCCGGCCTTCCGTCACCTAGTCAAAAAACGCCACTCAGCATCACCCCCGACACGACAAGCTGTCGATCGAGGTACGCGCGCCCCCAACCGGCGCACGGCTACCTCTAGGTGCGCAGGCATTTCCACTTCTGTTGCCGCTACCGGCCGGTCCTCTCACTGGACTGCCCATCTGTCTCCGAGGGCAACGGGATGAAGCTATACGGGTGGCTCCAGGTCGCGAAGTAGCTCCTGTCTTCCAGAATAGGATATTCGGTTCCGAGCAGGCCGTTGAAGAGGATTCGAAACGTGTTTACCGGCGTCATTGTGTCATAAAGCTGCCGCCGAATCTTGTCAGGCACGTAGTAGGCGGCGAAGATCGCAGAGACGTTCTTGCATGTCCGTGCTGGCGGGATCCTCCCAGGCGAGCATAGAGCCAGGGCCATGATCTGCCTGAAGGATGATAACCGGCGGGGTTGTGGATTGAGCAAGGATGGTGTCAACGAGCTGTTCCACCCTGGTTGTGATGAAAATCAGTTGGTCACGATATCCGCTGACGTACTCGTCATGTGACCCCAGATATGCATTGCCATCGTTGATTGCGAATGGCGCGGTCGGCACCAGCTGCGCGCCAGCCGCGCCAAACACGAAAGGGGGATGGGGAGCCACGATGTGGGCATAAACGAACCTGGGTGACCCACGGATGGGCTTGATAGTCAACTCGTCGAGCGTGCGGAGGTTCCTCGTTCCATGCGACTGGTAGCGCTGGGCTGCGAACCAAGTTGATACGGGTGTGTTCAGCGCCAGATTCGCATCGAATGGTTGCAGTACAAAGGGGCCTAGCGAAGCAAGGTCCATATTCACCCCATACGGGCTAGTCCAGTATTCTGGCGGCAGGAGCGCAACTGAATAGCCGTCTTTCGCCAGCAGCGCTGCAGCGCTGCTGTTTTCTATCATATACAGCAGCGGACTGCGGTCATCGCTTGATTGACCCATTTCAGCCGCCAGACCATCGAGATAACTCCAGTTGAGAGACGAGGCGAGCGACAGGTAAGTCTGGGGATAGTTGCTGCGGCTGTGCCGGGGCACGTAGAAACCATGGCTCTCCAGGAAAGTTAGGAAAGCCGAGTTGTCAAGTTGGTAAAGCCGCTGCAAAGTATCAGCGCGTGCGTAGCCATCCAGAATGATATAGTAGATATCTGGTGGGGCGCCGGCCTGTTGCACCGGTTGGGCAATGTTTTGCTGAACGATCTGACGCGCTACATCCACCTTTCGAACGTTCTCGGCCGCACCGCGAGTGCCAAGGACCGGCATCAATGCGTAGGTCAAAGCAACCAGGCCCGCGACATTCGCGAATACGGTAAAGATGTTGAAGTCGCTCTTGGCCCGGGTCAGCAAGGTGATAACTGCGATGAGGCCGGCTATGAAGGCCAGGTTCAACAAAAGGGTGGGACCTGCGGGCCAGACTGCCATCAGTAGAAAATAAACCGGGATATAGTTGAAGAACAGGAGCAAGAAGAAGGAAACGAACACGGTTCTACGCGGCAAACACGGCAGAAGCGGCCTCAGTACCAGGATCAGTCCGAGCGTGAACCCCAGTAGCAGCGCTGCGCGACTGGTTATCAGTAGAAGCGGCAACCCGCGGCCGCCGGCAATCTTGATTATCGGCAGGATCGCGAACAGCATCGGGTGCAGCACCGGCGCACCTTTCTTCAACATTACTTATTCCTCGTCATAAGGTAAAGCGTCCTTGCCGAATATGGAACGCTTTCGGTTTTAACCACGGCGTAAAACTCCTCAAACGCGCGTCGGAACGTGCTCTCCGTATAATCGCCAAAAATGTCCTCGCGGCTTCCCAACATCTGCATCACTCTCGGATCGGCTTTCGGGACAAACTCGACGACCAGCGACCTGCAGACCTTTGACAAGAAAGCCGCGATGTCGCGCAAGGGCAGGTTGCTGCCGATCGCCAGGTGGTGGACTAGTGCCAACGCCAGCGCCATGTCTGCAGGCCCGCGCTCCAGTAAGGACGCCCGCTCTGCATTTGCCCAACCGATGCCCGGGCTAGGATTGCTGAGGTCGGACAGCAGGGGCAAGAGGCGGTCCTCATTCCCTTCTTTGACTCTTTGGTAGTTCACTTCGACACACCCTGGATCCACGTCCAAAGCCACAGTGGGTATGCCGCGACTGCTGGCCTCCCTACTATACAGCCCGGTGTTGGCACCCAGGTCCCACACACTCCCCGGCCTGATCCTGTCCAAGGCGTCCGCGACAAAACGTATTTTGCTTTCCACAGCCTCCGCGGAATACTCGCTGGCCTCCGAGGAGTAACTCACCCAGTCGGTGCCTGCTGGCTGCCAGGTCAGCCGATTCACGGCCCACCGCAGCCCGTCGAGCATCCCTGTCAACGCGTCCCGGCTAAACTTGCCTCTGGCAACGTCGGGCTTTGGCGATCGCGTCTTGTAGCGACGCTGACTCGCCACGTGCAGGTGAATATGCAAGAGCAGTGGCAGAACCAGCCAGGTACGCCGGGGCAGCAGGCGGGCGGCCAGGTCCAGCGGGACGCCGTCGAGGTGAACGCGCAACAATTGCCCAGAGACGGATGTCGCAGTAGCTCATCAGCGCGAGCGGGGCCAGGAAGTGCTGGCAGAACTGGCGATAAGCAGCCCAGGGCCGCCCTTCCTGGTAGCGCGTGAACGAAAGGGTGTCGATGAACACAGGTTTGCCGTGATGAAATTGGACATTGTAAGCCGACGCATCCTTCAGCGTCATCCCATGCCGCAAAGCCCGTCGCTGGATGCGAAGTTGGGCAAGCGCGGCGTCTTTGAGCTGGCTGAATGACCATTCATACGGGTAGGAGATGAACCAGACTGGCTCGGGCCGAATCACCTTGTAGGCGGTTGCGGGAACGGGTGCCGGAGCCGCGCACTCTTCGTGGCTGACCAGCAGGTCGGCTTCGACGAGTTCCTGGTACAGGCCGGAAGACATGAGGAGATCGTAGTCGCTCGCGTAGCAACGGTTGACCTGCCGGTACAGGAAGCCGTTGTGCCGGAACACGAAGCCGCTCGGATCGCGGAACGAGCCAGCGACGAGAGAGGCGTCAGTCGTCATCGCCGGGGTCACTGGGCTTGCCTGCGGACCCTATGTGCAAAAGCGTCTTGACCCTGCCCCAATAGCGCCTGCTCAAGACCATCAATGTGAGCAGCCCGGCAAGCAGAACTTGCCAGACAATGCTTCCCATGCCTGGGTCGATGTAGGCGAAAGCTAACTGAGGTAAGCAGACGCTGACAATCAGCGCGACCAGAAAGCCATCCAGGACGAAGTGCAGTTTGGTGCCAGGCATAAAGGTCCTCCAAGCGCGCCTAGAAGGTGGGGGCGCAGCAGGCAAAGGAGTTTAGCAAGCGAAGATCAACCGTATGTATAGTACTGCGGCTGGGTCACGATGTCAACTGGACCCGCATCCCCGCATCCATCAGCTTAGGAAAACCAGAAGCCGCACTCCCCAAGCGTTCCGGCCGGACGTGAACGCTACTTGGATGAGGACCGTCACAGCGCCAATCGCGTCGTACCAACCCGGCCCCGCCAGTGTTCCGCACTATCCGAGAGAGCGAGGTTCCGTCAACGCGGCCTTGGAGGCAGCGTGTTCGCGCTCATCGCGGCTTGCGCCGCTTCAGCGCGAGCGAACCCACGCAAAGCCCGATCCCGAACACGCAGAGAGTTGTCACCAACACCTGCGTGCTGAGCAAGGGGTCGGCCCACACCATGAAGCTGAGCCAGCAGACAACGTCGACCACCAACAGCCCAAACGCGGCCGCGTCCTGTGGTCCCAGCCGGATGTCGCGCCAACGACGCATGTAGATTCCTTTGCGCATTAGTGAGGCCAGCTCGTAGCGTGGTAACCCGCCGCAGAGGACCACCCGGCGCCCATCGTCGATGCCCTTGCCTCGGCCCTCTCGCTCGAGCGCCATCATAACGGTTCTCGCACGAAAGGTCAAGCGTCCGTTCCCCGCCATTTGCTCGCGCCCACCCGCAGCCCGGCTGTGCCACTAGGCCACAAGGGCCACTAGAGCCACTAAACTGTGAGGTGCTTGAAGTGACTGAAGTGACCCCCTTGAACTGGACACTTTTGGGTGGCATAAATGGCACAGTTCAAGCCCGCACGGGTGGCTTGGCTGGCAAAGCCTGTGCCATTGTGATAGACTACGAATTGCCTGTGCGGAGGATAGGGCAACGCTGGAGAGCGACCCGAGCGTCGGCACAGGGACGGTGTACGGGGCGGGGCAGGGCGACCTGTGTTCGCACGCTCTGCCCTGTCGCGGTCCTCCCGGCCCGCACACCGTCTCGGAAGCGGTAAACTCATCCGTTGCCTCCCGGCGCCTCTCGCCTTTGCCGGCATTGCTCCCGCCACTGCGCCTCGAACTCGCTGGGCGTCAGGTAGCCCAGGGCCGAGTGAATGCGCTTGGTTTCGTAGACCGCTTCGATGAAGTAGCCCAGGTTCTCCTGGGCCTCGCGCAGGTCTTGGTAGTCGTTGAGGTACACCTCCTCTTCCTTGATGGTACGCATCACCCGCTCCGCATAAGGATTTTGCTCGGGCTTTCCCGCCTCGGCCATACTGATTTTGACCCCCAGGGCCTGCAGCTGGGTCACGTAACCGGTCGCCGCATACTGGATGCCCTGATCGGAGTGGTGGATCTCAGGCTGACCCCGGCGCAGACCAGCCTGCAAGGCCCCAAGCGCCAGTTCGCTGGCGAGAGACTGCCCCAGGTACCAACCTCGGATGCTGCGGGTGAACACATCCAACACGATCGCCAGGTAGACGTACTGCCTGGGCAGATGGATGTAAGTAATGTCGGCGCACCACACCTGGTCCGGGCGTACCACCTGGCAGTCCTGCAGCAGGTTGGGGTAGCGGCGGTAGCCGTGCCGGCTGTCGGTGGTTCGTACCCCCCGCACGACCGCCTGCAGCAGATCGTTCTCGGCCATCACTCGCTGTACTCGCTTATGGTTGATGCCTACCCCTCGCCGGGCTAACTCGGCTGTCACCCGCCGATAGCCGTAGGTGGGGTAGTCCGCCAACACATCCTCGATGCGCACCAACAGCGCCGCGTCGTCCTCGCCCCCTGGCTGATAGTAGTAACTGCTGGGCGCGACTTCCAGCCACTCGCACAGCGGCCGCACCGCATAGCCTGCCGCCAAACCCTCGATCATCGCTCGTCTTTCTTTGACCGAGCGTTCAGCAAGCCCGAGGCTTTTTTTAACACCTCCATCTCCATCGTTAACCGACCCACCATTTGCTCCAGTTCCGCGACCCTGGCCTCCGCTGCCTTGGCCTCTTCTGGCTCGCGGTCGAAAATCAGTGGTCCCTCCTCCATCAACTGCAGTCGCCACCGATACAACGACCGTCGCGGTACGCCGTACTCAAGACAAATGTCCTCTACCGACTTCTGTGCGGCTAGCAGCGCCATGACCGCATTGAACTTGGCTTTACTGTCGCGCATGTTTCGGCGTCTGACCATCTGGACCCCCTACGAGTGGTATACCACCATCCAATCTGTGCCACTGTAGGGTGTCCAGTTTTTGGGGTTCACTACAATTTGAGGTGAATTCCTGCACCTCAACCCTCATTGGCTGACGAAGTGGCCCATCCCTCCTGGCGCCCCGCCGCCCGCCGGCCCTGTCGGGCTGTGCCATTAGGGCCATTAGGGCCGTTAGGGCCGTTAATCTGGGGGGTGTTTGAGGTGAATTGATGCAACTCAACCCTCATTGGCTGACGAAGTGGCCCATGCCTCATGGCCCCCCGCCGGCCGCCCTGCGCCCCCACGGGCTGTGCCAGCCGTGCCGTTAGGGCTGTTAATCTGGGGGGTGTTTGAGCTGAATTCCTGCAACTCAACCCTCATTGCGCTGACGAAGTGGCCCATCCCTCCTGGCGCCCCGCCGGGCGGCCCCTGCCGCGAAAAATGTGCCGTTTCGTTGCGCTGCGTTTCACTTCGCCTTGTTTCGCTCCCGCCCCGCCGCCCCGCGCTATCGCCAAGTCAGGCGCCGCTGGCTCTTCCTCACCCCTTTACCCTCCCGCCTACCCCTTGCCGATCAGCCGCGCCCCCAGCGCCACCAGCGACACCACCACGCAGGCCACCGCCGTCACCCGCAGCCCGATGCTGTGCAGCTCCACCTCCAGGTGCGGCGGGAGCTCCAGCCCCATCTGCGCCAGCGTCAGCAGGAACAGGTGCCCGCCGTCCAGCCCCGGCAGCGGCAGCAGGTTGAGCCCCGCCGCGATCGCCGACAGCAGCCCGGTGTAGAACAGCCACAGCGACACCCCCGGCAGCCCGCGCGCCCCCAGCGCCGCCGCCAGCAGCACCGCCGTCAGCACGAAGCTCGCCAACGGCCCCCCGGCCGCCATCGCCAGGTCGTGCGACACCGGACGCCGCAGCCGCCCGTCCGCCTCCCGCCGCCCCATCACCCCGATCGCCATCCCCACCGGCAGCGCCCGCACCTCGAAGCGCACGTCGTCGGGCAGGCGGAATCGCCAGATCGCCGGCCCCACCCCCAGCCCGATCAGCTTCACCGGTACCCCAAATCGCCTCGCCATCCACAAGTGCCCCAGCTCGTGCCACACCGTCACCAACATCAGCGCCGCCAGCAGGCCCACCAGCCCGCCCGCGCCCAACTCGTTCCACCACATCGATCCACTTCTCCCGGCGCCCGTTCTGTGCTACACTGCACAGGCCGGGATACGCCTCATAGTGTAGTTTACATCACACCGGCGTCCGCTTCTGTTGCCTTGACTGCCAAAGGAGGAGAGCGTGTTGTCTGTCGAGAACCTCACCCGCGGCACGGCCCTGGTCGAGCGCGGCCGGGTCGCCGATAACATCTGGACCCGCTTCCGGGGCCTGATGGGCGAGCGCAGCCTGCCCGCGGGCGACGGCATGTTGATCACCCCCTGCACCAGCGTGCACTGCATGTTCATGTCCATCCCCATCGACGTCGTCTACTGCGACCGCGGGGACCGGGTGATCGCCGTCGACGCCGCCCTCAAGCCCTGGCGCATCGGCACCCTCCACCGGGGCGTGCACCACGTCCTCGAGCTCCCCGCCGGCCAGGCCGCCGCCACCGGCACCCTGCCCGGCGACCAGTTGAGCGTCAAGCTGAAGGCGAGCGCCGGCCGCTGAGCTCCCGTCCCGGCTGCCGGCCTGCGGGCCGCGCCCCCGCTGCCCGGCCTGCGCGCCGGCAGCCGCGGCTCCCTCGTGCTTACGGGGAAAGGTTGGCAGGATGAAGGGTGTGGTTTTCTGCGGCGACCGCCGGGTGGAGGTCCGCCAGTTCCCCGACCCCCGGCCGGGACCGGGCGAGGCGCTCGTCCGCCTGCGCGCCTCCGGGCTGTGCGGCACCGATCTGCATCGCTATCGCGAGACCGCCGCCCAGCGCGCCCCCTACCTGGACAAGGTCTACGGCCACGAGCCGAGCGGCGTGGTCGAAGCCATCGGCCCGGGCGTCAGCGGGCTGCGGGCCGGCGATCGCGTCTCCGTCTACCACTATCGCGGCTGCGGGCGCTGCAAGTACTGCCGCGCCGGCTACATCCACTGGTGCCCCGAGCGTCGCGGCGGCACCGCCGCCTACGCCGACCTCGTCCTCACCGACGCCGTCTGCTGCCTGCCCCTGCCGGATAGCCTGAGCTTTGCCACCGGCTCGGCCATCGCCTGCTTCCTCGGCACCGCCTTCTCGGCCATGCGCAAGCTGGGGACCTCGGGCGAGCACACCCTGGCCATCTTCGGCCTCGGCCCGGTCGGCCTCGGCGGCCTTATCGTCGCCAAGGCCCTCGGCGCCCGCGTCGTCGGCGTCGAGCCGGTCGCCGAGCGGCGCTCGCTGGCCCTCGCCCTCGGCGCCGCCCAGGTCGTCGACCCGGCGGCCGTCGACCCGGTGGCGGCCATCCGCGACTGCACCGGCGGCGAGGGCGCCGCGCTCGCCTTCGAGACCGCCGGCAGCGAGGCCGCCCACGCCGCCACCGTCGCCTGCCTGCGCCACGGCGGCAAGGCGGTCTTCGCCGGGCTGGGCATCCACAAGAAGACCGTCGACATCGTCGGCGCCATCGATCCCGAGCTGACCCTGATGGGCTCGCACGTCATGCCGCTGCCCATGTACTGGGACCTGGTCGACTTCATCGCCGGGCACGCCCTGCCCGTCGAGCGCATCGTCACGCACCGCCTGCCCATCGAGCGCGCCCCCGAGGCCTTCCGCCTGTTCGAGAGCGGGAGGACCGGCAAGGTCATCCTCGAATGGCCTGAGTGACCCGAGTGACCTGAGTGACCTGAGTGAAAGGAACCGACCCATGGACTACACCTATGCGGACATCGCCGGGATGATCGACCACTCGCTGCTCAACCCGACCCTGACCGTCGCGGACCTCGAGGCAGGCTGTGCTCTCGCCCGTGACTACGGGGTGGCCAGCGTCTGCATCATGCCCTACTACCTGGCCCGCTGCGCCGAGATCCTGGCCGGCAGCCCGGTCAAGGCCAGCACGACCATCGGCTTCCCGCACGGCGGCCACACCACGGCCGTCAAGGTCGCCGAAGCCCGCCAGGCGCTCGCCGACGGCGGCCAGGAGCTCGACATGGTGGTCAACCTCAGCCAGGTGCTGAGCGGCAACTGGGACTACGTCTGCGCCGACATCCGGGCCGTCGTCGACGTCACCCACGCCGCCGGCGCCAGGGTCAAGGTGATCTTCGAGAACTGCTACCTCGAGGACGAGCACAAGATCCGCCTGTGCGAGATCTGCGGCGAGCTGGGCGCCGATTGGGTCAAGACCTCGACCGGCTACGGCTCGGGGGGCGCGACCCACGACGACCTGCGGCTGATGCGCAAGCACGCGCCGCCGCAGGTCCAGGTCAAGGCCGCCGGCGGTATCCGCACTCTCGATGCCCTGCTCGAGGTGCGCGCGCTGGGCGTCACCCGCGTCGGCGCCACCCGCACCGCCGAGATGTTGGACGAGTGCAAGCGCCGTCTGGCAGGCGCCGTCTGAGCGCCAACTGAGGTCATCCGTCAGCCGGGGGTTTTGACTTAAGCGGGAGCGCATGCTAGATTGCGCTGACCCGGGCTTGCGTTACGTCGAACGATCTCTGTGTTCGATGTTCCCCGTATCCCCTGTAGCTAGCAAAGGAAGGTGATCGTGCGCGGCGCGATGTGCGGCCAGGAACGGGTGTTGACCGTCCTCAGTCACCGGGAGCCGGATGCCATTCCCACCTTCGAGTGGGACATCGACCCGGGCCTGATCGCGACCATGACCGGCGGCGGGTCGTACGAGGACTTCGTCGACCTTTTCGACCTGGACGCGGTCATGTGCAGCCCCAACTATCGGGAAACTCAGCTTGGCGACGGCCTGGTGCGCGACGAATGGGGCGTCACCCGGCGCCGGGGCCACGAGGATTACCCGATGGCAGTGGACGAGCTGGCGCCCATCGGGAGCTGGGCCGACCTGGAAGGCTGGAACCCGCCCGACCCCCGCGCGCCCGGCCGCTTCGCCACCCTACAGCGCCGGATCGCCCGCTTCAAGGGCCGGCGCGCCATCTTCATCCGCGCGCGTGACGTCTTCTCCAACCCGCGTGACCTGATGGGCTACCAGCAGTTCCTGGTCGCCTGCATCGAGGGGCCGGACCTGGTCGACGCCTTGATCGCCAAGTGCGTCGACCAGAGCATCCAGGTCGTCCAGATGGCGGCCGAGCGCGGCGTAGACGTCGTCATCTCGGGCGACGACATCGCCGACAACCGCGGGCCATTGGTCTCGCCCCGGCTCTGGGAGAGGCTATTCCTGCCCCACTTCCGGCGCTGGGTCGCCGCTGTTCACGGCTGCGGCCTGTACTACTGGAAGCACACGGACGGCAACATCATGAAGCTGATCGACGGGCTGGTCGACGCCGGCATCGACGGCATCGACCCGATCGACCCCCTCGGCAACATGGATCTGGCGCTTATCAAGCAGCGGTATGGGGCGCGCGTGGCGATCAAGGGCAACGTCGACTGCGCCAACCTGCTGGTCAACGGCACCGAGGCCGCGGTGGAGGCGGCAGTCAAGGCCTGCATCCGCGCCGCCGGTCCCGGCGGTGGCTACGCCTGTTCGAGCAGCAATTCCATCCACTCCGGCGTGCGCCCAGACCTGTACCGCGCCATGCTGGGCGCCATCCGCACCTATGGCGTCTATCCTCTGGACCTGGAGCGCCTGGAATAAGCCGATGGACGTCCATGCCTGGGTTGAGCAACTGCGAAGTCAACCCGACGATCGCGGTGCACGCGGGCAGCATCGGCCGGCGACTGGAGGCGGAGCCGAACACGCACGGCCAGACGCTCAACCACTCTCCGGTGTCGCTTGACCGCTCGGCCGCCGGCGGCTGGCTGGCGACACGCGCCACCGGCAGTTCTCGTCGCGTTAGGGCGGCGGCCCTCGTCAAGCGGGCCTGGGTCGCCGACAACGTCTGGACCCGTTTCCGGGGCTTGATCGGCCAGCGCGCCCTGCCGGCGACGGGATGCTGATCACGCTCTGCAGCTGCGTCCACTGCATGTTCATGCCGATCCCCATCGACGTCCTTTACTGCGACCGCCAGGACCGGGTCGTCGCCATCGACGCCGCCCTCAAACCCTGGCGCATCGGCAGCCCGCACCGAGGCGTGCACCACGTCCTCGAGCTGCCGGCGGGCCGCGGCCGCGGCCACGGGCACCCTGGTTGGGGATCAGCTGAACGTAAGCGTCAGCCGTTAACCGGGCACCGGGGCCGCCCTCTTCGTGAGGTCGTCGGGCGCGCTTCTGCTCGTCGCCGGGCGATGGCCAAGTCGGCCGGCGGGGGGTTCAGGCCGGCCGCTCGACGTGGCCGGCATGCGCCGGGATCCCTTCCGAGTTCCTACGGCCCACGAAGGTCGGCCCCCTCGGGCGTGACCGGCCTGGTTGCCGGTGACGCAGCGCCGGCCATAACTCCCGCTTACAGGCGCCGCCTCAGGAAGGGGCCCGGATCACTCTCACCGACGGCCACGCAAAGGCGTCGGGTCCGTTCCCACGCTGCCACGACCTGCGCATCCTGGAGCACCTTCAGCGCAACGGGCCGGAGCTCAGGGGTCCATTCCACGACACGGTGGCGTTGCAATTCCCTCATCGCCGCCGCCAATACCTTACGCTCAGCTGGGGTCAGGAGCTTCTTCAGCCGGGCCAGCATGCGTTGCCCATCGTGGTCGACCTGCGCCGCCAGCCGCTCCCTCAAGGGCGCGTTGACCCGTCTTGTTGCTCTGCCGATAGCCCCTCCAAAGCCCCCAGCCGTCGCTCCAGGTCGCGCAGCTCACGCTGGCGGGTGGCCTCACTGAGGACGATCTCGGCGGCCCGCAGGCGCGCCGTCGCGCTGGCCGAGCGATCACCGAGGATCTCCTTGACGGCGTCCAGCGCCAACTCGACCATGCCGGTCAGGCGCCGCGTCGTCGTCTCTACCAGTGCGAACTCCGCCTCGTTGAGCGCGCCGGCGAAGGCCGGATCGGCGAGCCAGCGGCGCAGCGAGCGCTCGCTGACGCCCGACTGGCGGGCGGCCTCGGCGATGTCGGATGTTGTCATAAGGTAGTTCAGCGCCCGGCGCTGCTTTGGCGTGAGCGCATCCCGAATCTGCGTCGTCATCCCTTACTCCTCTCCTCAAACCACCTCTGGCCGGGCCGCCAGCCTGCCCGGTCCCCCCGATGGGGGGGCGGGCCCGCTGGAACCTGTCCGAAACGCACCTGGCCGGCGACGTCGACCATGTGTCACGGGCCCCCTCGCCGAGCGGCGAGCCACGCTTCAGCAAAGGTCCCCGGCTGCCTGGCAGTCCGGCGGGCGGTGAGCGTCGCCATCGAGCAGGGACGCGGGCTCGGGCAGGCCGGAGCGCGGCGGCAGCGGGTTGCCCAGACGCAGCTTGTAGGGGCAGCGCGGGCGCGCCTCGGCGTTGACCAGCCAGCCGGCCTCCAGCGCGCCCTGGAGGCGGTGCGTGGCGGCTGGGACGCTGATGCCCAGGCGTGCCGCCACCTCGCTGCCATTGGCCGCGTCGCCCGGCCCCTTCAAGGCCAGCAAGTCACGCACGGCCTCGACGGCGGCCCGCTCGCGCGCCGCGACCCCGTCGGAGTTATCGGCGTACATGGGCGCCACCAGCTCGTAGACCGTGCGGTAATCGGCGATCTGCGCGATCAACCGCCCGTCGGCGCCGACCTCACGCTGGCTGTGCTGGAGGACCGCAGCCGCCTTGGTCAAGGCGAGCACGCGTGGGAAGTCGCGCGAAACGCGGGGGTACGCCCGGGAGCGACCAAGCTGTTGCCCCAGCGCGGGCGCGAACGGCACGACCACGTCCCAAGGGGCGCGCTCCTGGAGGTAGGCCTGGTGGGCCAGCAACGCTCGGTCGGGCTCCTCCGGGCCGTTGACCTCGAGCGCCGCCTGGGCGGCCAGGGCAGCCCGCAGCTGCTCGGGGCTGTCGTCCAGCCAGAGGGTGACAAAGCGCGAGCCCATCTGGGCCGGCAGGCGGCGGGTGGTGCTGGTGACCATCGCCGTTGGGCCCGCCTTCTCCAGGACCTGCGTCGTCAGGGACCCGTCGGGGCCCATGCATGGGCGGCTGTAGCGCAGGAAGCCCTCCTGGAGCAGGTTGCGCACCGCCGAGGCGAGCGGGCTATCCTCGTCGGTCGGCAGCGAGTCGGCCTCGCCGACGATCAGCACCCGGTGTCGAAGGTCGACGGGCTCGTAGATAATGGCGGCCGGGCTGCCGGCGTCGAGCACGACCCGGTACGGTTCGGGCACCAGTTGCTGAACGACATAAACCAGGAACGACTTGCCGAGCGATGGCGGGCCCATCACGCAGGCATGCACAGGCGGCGCTCCGCGCCGCAGCAGGAGCAGGCGGGTGCTCATGGCCAGATACAGCACCAGAGCGGGCCACCGCGTGCCTCCGTAGCCGAGCCGGCGGATGGCCCGGCCCACCGCCGCCAGCACGTCGGCGCCCGCGAGGAAGGGCGCGGCCAGACGATACAGGTCGGCCTGACCCGTCTCTCCTGACGCCGGCTTCTCGACCACGAGGGGTCTAGCGGTCTCCTTGAGCTCTGCCACCAGTGCACCCACATCCGTCCCGGCCAGTTGCGCCTCAAGCGGACCGGGGCCGTCCGGTTGGGCGGTCAACCGTCTGGCGCCGGGCAGGTCGGCGATCATCTTGGCCGGCAGCTCAGCGTCCTCCGCCGCCGACCAGACGTAAACCTCCAGCCCGGCCAGCAGCTCTGCCCAGGTCGAGCGCCAACTCGCCCAGCCCGGCACTGCGAGCACCGGCAGGCCGTGCCGCTGGAGCACCCAGGCAGCCGCCTCGTGCGCCACCAGCACGACCCAGCCGGTACGGCGGATGGCGGCCAGGCGCTGCAGGCCGTGCAGCGCCGGCCAGTCGCCGCGCTTCCAGGTGCGCCGTGGGCCGCCCGACGCGCTCAGGTAGGCGGTCGCCAACACCTCATCGTCCCGGCTGAGATAGGGCACCCGCACCACCTGCTCGCCGCAGTAGTAGATCTCACTCAGGCCCCAGCTGCGCAAATAGTCGACCTCGAGACTGTAGGCCCGGGCGAGCGCCGCCAGGGGCCCTTTCGATCCCGCCGAGGATGAAGGATCAAGCACGTTCTCGGCGACCGCGCCCCCCCTCCCCGGCTCGGGCCGTCCAACCCACAATCTGACATCTCTCCCTCCGTATAGCATGCGTCCACTGATCGATGGCCGGGATCGACGGACCGCCAGGTTCGCCTGCCTGCAAACAGCCCCTGCCCGGGCCGCTCAGAGCGGCAAGGCGGGCGCAAACAAAAAACGCCACCTCTCGCTGCGTGACTGACGCAACGTAAGGTGGCGTTCTCCATAGACTGCCAAAACTCGCGGCTCGACCCAGGTCGGCCCGGCACCGAGAGCGGCCATGCCTCTGGTGCCATCGCGATCCTACAACAGAACCGGGAAATCTCCTAATTCGCGAGAGTGTTGGAAAAGGTTGACCAAACTCGCGATTTTTCGGGAAGTAGGTACAATGGAGCCATCGGCCAGCAAACCAGGTGGAGGCGGCGATGGCGGACAAGCGCTACAAGCAATTGGGCATGAACTCGTTCTTCGGCGACTATGTCTATACACGGGTCGTGCCTCGGGATCACTTTCTGGTCAAGCTGAACCAGCTGATCGACTGGGACTCGTTCACGGAGATCTTGCTGCCGGCCTACAAAGGGCTGGCGGAAGAGGGGCGGCCGCCTTATCCGCCGGTGGTGATCCTGAAGATGTTGGTCATCAGCTACCTGTACAGTTTCTCGGAGCGGCAGGTGGAGGAGGCGACCAACTTCAACCTGGCGATCAAGGAGTTCGTCGGGCTGGCAGTAGACGAACTGGCCCCCGATCACAGCACTTTGAGTGAGTTCAATAAGCGCATCCGGGAGGCTGGCGGTTGGGCCAAGTTCCAGGCGGTTGGCGACAGCGTGCTGCGTCAGGCCCTGGCAGCCGGGATCCAGTTGGGCAAGACTCAGGTGGTGGACAGCGTGCACACGGTCGCCAACGTCGACAACGACGCCGATCGCTTGCGCCAGGAGAAGGGCAAGCCGCCTCGGGATAAACAGGCGCAACTGGTCAAGAAGGGCAAGCGCCGCAAGACCGGGCCGGACGGCAAGGTCAGCCTGCAGGAGACCCAGTATCTGGGCTACAAGAGCCATGTCAGCCTGAATGCCGAGACAGGCCTGATCACGACCATCGAGCCGAGCGGTGGCAGCGCCGCCGACAACGAGCAGTTCCCCCAGCTGCTGGCGCATGACGAGCAACTCGGCGTTGGGGCCGAGACCTACGCCGGCGACAAGGCCTACGACGACAGCGACCTGCATTACCGGCTGTGGCACAGCGGCAAGCACTCGGCTCTCCACCTGAACGACTATCGCACGGCGGCCAGCAACGACAATCGGGACTATTGGCAGAAGGTCAAGGACTCGCCCCAGTACCGGGCAGGCGTGGCCGAGCGCTACAAGATCGAGCGCAAGTTCGGTGAGGCCAAGCTCTGGCACCGCTTTGGCCGCTGCCGCTACCTGGGCCTTTCGCGCTACGGCCTCCAGGCCCATCTCATGGCCCTGGTCCTGAACCTGAAGCGCATCGTCACCCTGCTCACCGGCGTGCGCTTCCGACCCGGTGCCCGCAAGACGGAGCTGATCGGCGCCTGACCGATGGGCTTTGGCGCGCCCGGCGGCCGGTAAAACGCTCCCATTCGGCCGCCTGAGCCCGCCTTTTCGCCCGTTCTATCGCTCGAAGGCGTCTACAGGCCCCCAAAAACACCACAATCACCCGCCTATCTTGCCGGCAGGTCAGTTATCCAACACTCTCCTAATTCGCTGCTGCGCTTGGCGCGCCTGCCCGGCTCTCCGTCGACGGGTGGTGGCTGCTGCCCATCGACAGCGGGAGTGCCGACCCTCTCGCAACAATCACGGCCGCCTGATACTGGCTCCGTGCCCAGGGAGCTGCGTCGGCGCCAGGGTTGCGGCGCACACCTGGGCAGGCAAGGGCCAAGGTGGGCGTGGGCGAGAGGCGGGCGTCGTTCGGGGCCGGCGGCCCCTGCTCCTCCCCCGCAAGGACGGTCCGGCGCCATCGGTCCGCCGTCCGGGAGGGGCCAGGTGCGGCGCGAGCGTCGGCGGCTCCCTCATCGGCAAGCTGCGGGCACACCTGGCTCCGCCGGGGACGCGCGGGCAACCAGCGATCGGACGGCCGGCTCCGTCCGCCCAAGCAGGCGCGTTGGGGGCACTCCCGGGAGCGGCGGGAATGCGGTGGGACCGCCGCCCCTCCCCATTCTCGGCAGGGCAGTTGACTGCGCTGCAGCGGCCGGAAGCTCTGCCAGGGGAGCGCTGAACCGCGGCAAAACGCCAGGGGCCGGACATTTCCGGCCAAATCCGGACATTTCGGTCCCCCGGCCAGGCCGACCCGCGCGAGCGCGGCTGCCTCCCCGCCGGCGAGTCTTGCTGCCCTCGTGGGGTGGCTCAATCAGGTAGGGGTTGGTTGGCGGGAGCAGTGTGAAGCTGGCTGGTCTGAGGGATCCTGTCGAGCATGGCGGCCGCGGCGCCGGCTGTTCCACCGACGACCTCGGCCAGGCGGGCCGGCAGGGGGGACTGCCGTCGGGTCTGGCTCGCCGGGGCCGGCCCATACAGGCCGACCCTGACACATACACGTAAATGCATGGCGAGCGGTCATGATCGCGCGCATGTCGGCAGCGCGGGCCCCTTCCTCGCAGAACCGGTAGGCCAATGGCTTCGACCCCATCCTTGGCCGGGGCTCGGCCTGGTGGCGCGAACAGCCGGGCGCCCACCCTGGCACACCCGGCTGTTGCCGATCTCACACGCGTATTGGGGCAACGCCCGAGCTCACGGCCCCCAGGCCAGCTTCTCCTGCTCCCAGTGCGGCCCGAAGCCCTCGGGCACCGCGGCCAGCAGCCGCTTGTTGCTGCCATCGGCCTTCGCCGCCCAGATGCCCCAGGTCCCACCCCGGTTCGAGATCCAGGCCACGCTCCCCCCGTCGGGCGAGAAGGTGCCGCCCACATCCTGGCCCGCGTCGTTGCTGAAGTTCACGGGCGTTCCCTTCGGGTCCACCTTGCGCGCCGGGGGCGTCCAGCGGATCTTGTAGACTTCCCAATTGCCGCTGTCCGCCGACGAGTAGAGCAGTTGGTCGCCGGCCGCGTCGCTGGGCTGGTCGTTCGGGTTGCTGGTCAAGCCGTATGGGAAGGCGCCGCCGCCAAAGGGGTACTCGATGAAAAGCACCCAGATGCCGCAGTTGGTGTAGTTGGCCCAGCCGTCGCAGCCTGTGAAGGCAATGCGCTGGTTCTCGACGAAGACCGGGTAACGGCCGAACATCGGCACCGGCGAGTCGTACATGTAGCGATCGATGTTGAGGGCCGTGTTGCCTTGCGGGCCGCTCAGGTCGCGCTGCTCGCAGATGCGCTCCTCGTCATAGCGAGTCCCGTAGAAGATGATCGCGTGTTTGTCGGGCGCCCAGGAGGGGTAGGCGTCCTCGGCTTTCTCGCTGACGAGCTTGAGCCCGCTGCCGTCCATCTTCACCAGCCAGAGGTTGTCACGTCCGTTGCCAGCCCCCTTGAACACGATCCAGCCGTCGTTGTAGATGTCGGGCTGGCGCCCGCTGCCGGCCAGGATCGAGACCTGCCCGCTGGCCACGTCCAGCAGGGCCAGGTCGCTGCCGCTGCCGTTGCCGCGCGCGAAGGCGATGTGGCCGCTGCCGCGGGCCCCTCCCGCCGCGGGTGCCGCGCCGGCGGACGGCTGGGCGCCGGCCGTTGCACCGCCGGCCGAGGGTGCGGGAGTTGGCGGCAGCTGGGCGACCACCGCCACCTTGGTCGTCTCCGCGCTCGCGCTGACCACCGAGGCCGCGATCCAGGCCGGCTTGCCGAGGTAGCTCACTTGCCACCATGAGCCGTCCTGCAGCCGTCCGGTCACGGCCAGCTGCTGACCCTTGCTCGCCCCGCCGATGACCGGGTAGACCGTGCCCGGCCCGGAACGTACGTTGGCGCCAGCGCTGCTGACCGTCACCGCCGGCCCGCTGATTTGTTGGCTCATCTGCGGACCTGCCACCGGCGCTGCAGTCTCCGTCAGGCTCGCCTCAGGCGTGGGCGTGGCGACGACGGACCGGGTCGGCGTCGGCGGGCGCGGGGTCAAAGTGGGCGCCGGGGTGCTGGTGGGCAAGATCAAGGCCGTCGGCGTCGGCGCCGGGGTGCTCGAGGGCACGCGCGTCGGCAAGCTGGTCGCGGTAGCGGTCGGCGGCGGGCCGGCGATGGGGGGTGGGGTCGGGTTGGAGCCACAGGCAACCAGCAGCGACGCGGCGATCAACAGACAGGCCGGCAGCAGGATTCTTGTCTGTCTCATTGGCGACCTCCTTCGGCTGGAAGAGAGCTTAGGTCTCGGGCGCGTGCAGCGGGGCGAGCACACTCGGGAGTGCGCACTCGGGAGTGCTCCGCCATGATACACGGGCCGCCGGGAAAGGTCAAACCGTCGAGCACCAGGACGCCGGTTCGTTTCTGCCGGCCAAGGGCGCCTCACAGCTGGCCGGCGCCCAACCTGACCAGGCTGTTGCACTGCAGCCTGCGCAGTGCGCTGATCTGTGCATCGGGATCTGTCTTGGCTCCAACGTTCTCGAGGAGATAGCGCCGGGTTCCTGCCCCCGCCCGAACCCCGGGGCGCCGGCAGACGATGCGTGATTTGCGGCTCGCAGCACGCGACACGCCGACGCGCCGTGCAGGGTAGGCGCAGGCCAGGCAGAGTGGGCCGGCTCGCGGCGCCGCCGCAGGCGGGGCGGAGAGCGGCTGGCGCGGCCGGCCATGAGTTGGACCGGCCTTCCGCTCCTGTCGCCTCGCCTGGCCGCTCCCTGCCCCCTCACATGCCGGCCCACGCCCAGGGCAGCGCATTCTGGCAGATCCAGGCGGCCGTATGGTAAGCTTGCGCGGCGACGGTCGCCCCGCCGGCGCGGCTCAGCGTGCGGCGCTCCGCCGGCACGCGGTGCAGGGGATAGGCCAGCACTAGAGCAGCCGGGACGGCGCCCGGCGAGAGAAGATGCCAATCCCTCTGGCCGCCCGGGTCGCGGTTCCAGGTAACGGCAAAGAGCAGTGACAGAAAGGCGAACAGGCCGAGGAAGCGAAACGAGGGGTCACGGCGTGGCAGCGCCGGCCGGGCCAATACCGGCGCCCAGCCACAGGCTCGGCCAGGCCGGCGCTGCCGTCCATAGCTGCTCGTTGACGACGTCGACCAGGTGGGCGATCGAACAACGTGGTGTAGTGCTGCCAGCCTGAGCTAGTAAGGAGGTGCTGCCTGATGAAACGTTTCCTGCTTGCAGTTGCGGTGGCCATGCTTCTGTCCTTCGGTCTGCTGGGCGCGGTGAGCAGCCAGAGCCCGGTTGCAGGTAAGCCAGCGGCTGAGCTGCAGCCGCTGCTGGTGAGAATCGAGCAAAAGATACCGTTCTCGGTCACGCTGTCCGTGCCCGGTTCCGCCACCGAGACCCTCACGATGACTGTCCCGGCAGTGATAGACTTGAACCTCGCGCTCAGTCTTGCCGGCACGCTCACCCCCACGGTCCAGGCCATCACGTCCACTCAGACGGCGCGCATCGCCGTCAGCGACCTCCAGAAGAGCGGCACAGCGTTGGTCGACAACCATGGCCTTGCCTACCAGCTTGAGGGCCCCGACAGTGTCGAGGTGATCCAATGGCGTGTCGATGAGGATTTCGCCGGCAATCTGAACATGACCGGCGAATTTCGCAATGCCGCCAAGGACCGCGCGCTGAAGCTTGTTCACTTCGTTGTCACTCTCTACGATTCGGACGGCAACATCCTGGGCGTTGCGAGTGGCTATCAGAGCCTGGACTCGGTGGCGCCCGGAGGCACCTCGCCCTTCAGGGTATCCACGAGCGTGCCCCTGAAGAGTGTGGCCCGCTACCTGGTGCAAGTGGAAGAGTAGGAGATGTAGCCAAGGGCGAACAGCGGCCGGGCAGGTCACTCCAATTGCCCGGCCCTTGTTTTGCCTGCCGATACCCTTGCCAGTGGTTGCCTTAGCATGATCGCAAAGCGGAGAGGGACACGGAGAGGCAGGCGAGCGCTGCGCTCTCCGTGGCTGTGAGGCGAGGAAATGGTGACGGGCGTCCTACTGCAGGCTGAATGTGGCGCTGACCTCGGCGTGGATAGCGATCTGGCCGAGGCTGATGGGTTCGTCCTCCGGGCCGGAGCCGCCCACGCCGCTGGGGGCGACATTCTGGACCACGTTCTGCGTCATCTGGCTCATGCCGCGGCTGCCCCACATGCCGCTGAAGCTGGACCAGGTATTCTCGTTGATGGTGAGCACGGCGCCGGCGCGTGCGCCGGCGGCTCCGGCCAGGGCGCTGGCCTTCTCGCCCGCGGCCTGCATCGCCAGGGCGCGGGCTTGGTCGCGGTACTCGCGTAGCCAGCTGGTGTAGAACGAGACGTCGACGACATGGTTGGCGCCGGCCGCGAGGGCAGCGGCGACGGCGGGGCTGGTCAGCTCGACGTCGCGCAGGGTGACGGCGACAAGGTTGTCGATGCGGTAGCCGCGGATGCGCAGCGAGTCGTAGTTCTCGTAGATCGGCTGGATGACATAACGATCGGTGGCGATGTCGCGCTCGGCGACGCCGAGGCCGGCCAGCGCCTTGCGCACGTTCTGGATGGCGGCGGAGTTGTCCCGCTCGACCTCGGCGATGCTCGCCGCGTTCGATTGCACCCCAAGCTGGATCGAGGCGCGGTCGGGGACCACGTTGACGACCGCACTGCCGCTTACCTGCACCGTCCGTCCGGCGCCTATTGGCGCCTGCAGAGGAACGAACGAGCGGCCGTCCTGGGGCGGCGGCGCGGCCAGCACCACGCCCCGCGGCAGGCCGCCGGCGACGGCCAGGACAAGGGCGACGACCGCCAGAGGAACGGCCGCCAGAATGCCCTTAAGCGGAACCTTGATCTGTTTCACGGAAACCTCCTGTGCTTGCTCGATGTGTCCGGATACTAACCCGGCAAGCGGGCAGGAGGATGTCAGTCGTCAGTCAGTTGTGGGGCGTTTCGCGGACGCGGCAGCCAGAACGTGATAGTCGTGCCCTGGCCGGGGGTGCTCTGTGCGTCGATCCGGCCCCCGTGGGCCTGGACGAGCGCGCGGGCAATGGCCAGGCCCAAACCGGCTCCGCCACGGTTTCGGCTGCGGGCGGGCTCGACGCGGTAGAAGCGCTCGAAGATCAGCGGCAAGTGCTCGGCAGGGATGCCGGGACCGCAGTCGGTGACCGCGCAGGCCAGATCGTCGCCGTCGCGGCTCACGCCGACGATCACCTCCGAGCCAGGCGGAGCGTGACGGACCGCGTTGTCGAGCAGGTTATCACACACCTGGGCCAGGCGGTCCGGGTCCGCCCACGCCCAAAGCGAACCGGCGGCGGCGCGCGGCCAGATCTTCACCCGGCGCTGAGCGGCCAATGGGGCGAGGTGCGCACAGCGGGCGCGCGCCAGCTCGCCGAGATCGAGCGGCCGGCGGTCGAGGCGTAGGGCGCCGGCGTCGGCGCGCGTCAGGACGAGCAGATCGTTGACCAGCCGGATCAGGCGCTCGGTCTCGGCCGCCATCGAAGCCAGCAAGGGGCCCCGGCCCTCGATGTCGTCGAGGGCGCCGTCCTCCAGCGTCTCGATGGTGCCTTTGATGACGGTCAGGGGAGTGCGCAGCTCATGGGTGACGTCGGCCACGAAGGCGGTCTTGGCCTGGTCCGCGCGGCGCAGGCTGGCAGTCATGGCGTTGAAGGCGGTCCCCACGCGGCGTAGCTCGGCGATGTCGCCCTCAGCCGGGACGTGCCGGCCGATGTCGCCGGCGCTGACCGCCTGCGCGGCCCGAGCCAGCTCTTCGAGCGGGCGGGCGATGCGTCGCGCGAGCCAGGCAGCGACGACGCCGGCGACGGCGATGGCCAGGAAGGCGGCGCCGCTGAGCTGGAGCGAGAGTTGCAGCGGCAGCCCGCCACGCGGCAAGGGCGTGGCCAGGTAGACGATGCCGGCCGGGTCGCCGTTGGCCGAGAGGACCGGCGCGGCGGCATAGAGCACGCGCCGGCTTCCTGCCGCGGCAACGCGGCGGATGGCGGCGCCGGGCTCACCGAGGAGCGCCTGGGCGATCTCGGGGCGCTGGCGCAGTTCCTGGGGCGAGACGAAGCCGGGTGCTTCGGCGGCGGGGACTGCCACCGGCGAGACGCCGGCAAGGCTGGATAGATCGAGGACGACCGCGCCCGTCTGCCCGATCAGGCGAGTATGGATGCCGGGGGTGACGTTGGAGGTCTGCAGATAGGGCTGCGTGGAGGCCGCCCCCAGGTAAGTGCCGCTGAATGCGGCGGCAGTCACCTCAGCCTGGGCCAGCAGGTTCTCGCGCTGAGTATCTATGTACTGCTGCTCCACGGCCAGCCAGGCCAGGAATGCGGCCAGGGTCATGCCGAAGAGCAGCACGGCCACGAAGGCCAGCGACAACCGCCGGCGGAGCGAGACCGGCCCGGGGGCAGGCTCAGCCATCGATGCGGTAGCCTACGCCGCGCACGGCCTCGATGAGGTCGCCCTGGTCGGCAGCGCCGGGCAGGGCGGCGGCCGGCGCGGCGGCGCGCAGCCGGGCGCGCAGGCGCTTGACGGCGCTATCCACGACGCGTGTGTCCCCGGCGTAGTCGTAGCTCCAGACCTGTTCCAACAAGAGCTCGCGCGTCAGGACCCGGCCGCGGTTGGTCAGCAGCAGGTGCAGCAAGTCGAACTCAAGCCGGGTCAGGTCCAGCGGTGTGGCGTCGATGGCCGCGGAGCGGCGCTCGAGGTCGAGCGCCAGCCCGCCGGGGCCGGCCAGCAGGGTGGGCGATCGGGCGGCGACGGGATCAGGCTGCCCACGGCGGAGCACGGCCTTGATGCGTGCCAGCAGTTCGCGCACGCTGAAGGGCTTGACAAGGTAATCGTCGGCGCCGAGCTCGAGGCCGACGACGCGGTCGACCTCCTCGCCGCGCGCGCTGATCGTGATGATGGGCACGGCGCTGGTCTTGCGCAGCTCACGGCAAACGTCGAGCCCGTCGACCTCGGGGATCATCAGGTCGAGCAGGATCAGGTCAGGCGCGGCCGCGGCCGCCAGGCGCAGGGCCTCCCGGCCATCGGCGGCGGCCAGGACCTCGTAGTGCGCCTTGCGCAGGTTATAGGCGAGCAGGTCGATTACGGCGGGTTCGTCGTCGACGACAAGGATGCGATGGCTCATGGTTGCTATAGTGTGCGCCCCATGCGTGGCAGAACGGTGTCAATTATAGGTCGGTCAAGCGCCATGGTCAAGGCAACCAGGAAACGGGTCACGACCCCCTGCTCACTGCGTTTGCTTCCCATCTCCCTACACGGAGAGGGGAAACCGAGGGGGTGAGGTAAAACGCGAGGCCATTCTTTGACCACTCCCAAGCATCGGTTCGCCCTCAACCAGCGGTGACGGTGATCATGCTCCCAGTTCCGGAGACTTCGAGGTCGTAGCGCCGGGCCGCCCCTTCATAGTTGGGGCTTTGCAGCCGCACGTCGCTGCTCATGCCACTGACCGTTTGATCGTCGAAGACAACGCCAGAACCCCAGCCTTTCAGGCGGACTCGGGTCGCGACGCCGCGTGGGCGTCGGACGGTGAATTGGGACCCGCTGCCACCAAGCCGGATGGGAACCACGCGAGTGGGCTCGGGGAGCTCGACGCGAAACATGCTTCCTGCCCCGTTGGCATCCAGTTCGACGAGATCCAGACTGCCCAGCTCGGTGGTGACCTCCGACCCGCCACCCCGGATCACGATCTGCCAGGGGATGGCGGTGCTGAGCTCAATTTCTGCCATACGCTGACGCCGGGCAAGCAGCCAGAGGCGCTGCGGATAGCGGATGGTAATCGTCCCGTCTTCCACTTTCACATTGGGCATCGATCCGCTGAAGCTCGCCCGGTAGAGATCGCTTATCCCGGTGACTGCACGCACGATGAGGGTGGATGTCCCGGCAGAAACGACCAGGCGCCCCCACTCCAGATCGCCAAGCGGCGCGGAGAAGTCGCTGCCCGCACCTTCTGGCACTGCGCGCAGCCGGGCAATCTCCCCCCTGGACATCGCGTTACTGCGCTTGAGGAACTCCACCAGGAAGGCGACCTGCTCATCGCTGTACCCTGAGGCGATCGCGTCCCAGCTCACCCCGATGGAATCAAAAACCGGGCCCATCTTCCGCAGGGCCTCTTCGTTCGGGACGAGCCGGACGATAACCCGCCGCCCATCTTCCGGATCACGCTCCCGGCGTACCAGCCCGGCCTTCTCCAACCGGTCGATCATCCCGGTGATGGCGCCCGTCGTCAAGCCCATGAGCTCGGCAAGCTGACCAGCAGTCGTCGGCCCGGTAATATCCAGGATGTCGGTAACCTGCAAGTCTGTGACGTTCATCCCCACCTGCGCCGCCGCCGCCCGGAAAAAGGATGCACTGAGGCCATTGTACTGCCGCACCTCGCGCGCAAACTCGGCTAGCAGTTCCTCATGCTTTTCGAAAGAGCCACTTGACAATTGGCATTCCTCCGCCTATAATCCGATTGTCTTAGTTGCTAAGATAATTTCATGGCATTCAATTCGATAACTAAACTAAACTCATTATAGCACAGGAAGGCGCAAGCCGTAAGGGGTGAAGAATATGCAAGATCAAGCGATTCAAGTGAACGGGCTGCAAAAGTCCTACACGAAACTTCATGTTCTAAAAGGCGTAGATTTTGAGGTGGAAAGAGGCAGTATTTTCGCCCTGCTCGGCTCCAACGGTGCGGGCAAGACGACGATTGTCAAAATCCTCGCCACGCTACTCAAACATGACGGCGGAACCGCCGCTGTCAACGGATTCGATGTTGCGTCAAGGCCCGATCACGTACGGCAGTCGATCAGCCTGACCGGGCAGTTTGCCGCCGTGGACGAGATTCTGACCGGGCGGGAAAATGTGATCATGATCGCCAGGTTGCGGCACCTCAAAAATCCGCGACAGGTCGCGGATGATCTACTGAACCGTTTCGGCCTGACCGATGCCGCCGACCGCAGGGTTTCCACCTATTCGGGTGGGATGCGCCGCAGACTCGACATCGCCATGAGCCTGGTGGGAAAACCGCAGGTTATTTTCCTCGACGAGCCGACCACCGGGCTTGACCCCGAGGGGCGCATCGAGGTTTGGAAGACTGTCAAAGAACTCGCGAACGGAGGCACGACGGTATTGCTGACCACGCAGTATCTGGAGGAAGCCGAACAGCTTGCCGATCGAATTGCCATTCTGCATGAGGGCAAGATTATCGCCAACGGCACACTCGCGGAGTTGAAGAAGCGGTTCCCGCCCGCGAAGGTGGAGTATGTCGAAAAACAACCGACGTTGGAGGAGATATTCCTCGCAATCATCGGCAAGAAGGAGGAAAAATAGATGGAAACGGGAAAGAGATACTTTTTCGGCGACATGGGCGTCATGCTTGGACGTTCCATGCGCCATATTTTCCGCAGCATGGACACCATCATCACGGTCACTATCATGCCGATTGCGTTCATGCTGCTGTTTGTCTATGTGTTCGGCGGCGCCATTCAAACCGGCACGGATAACTATGTGGATTATCTTCTGCCCGGCATCCTGCTGATTGCGATTGCCAGCGGCATCTCCTATACGGCTTACCGTCTGTTTATGGATATGCAAAGAGGCATCTTCGAACGCTTCCACTCCATGCCGATTGCGCGTTCGGCCCCGCTGTGGGGGCATGTGCTGACCTCACTGGTTTCCAATGCGATTTCGGTGGTCGTCATCATACTCGTGGCGCTCATTATGGGCTTCCGCTCGTCGGCAGGAGTATTGTCATGGCTTGCCGTGGCCGGTATACTCGCGCTGTTTACGCTGGCCTTGACCTGGATCGCGGCGATTGCCGGACTGTCCGCAAAATCGGTGGACGGCGCAGGTGCCTTTTCCTACCCGCTTATCTTCCTTCCATTTATCAGTTCGGCGTTTGTGCCCACCGCATCGATGCCGCCAGTCGTCCGTGCTTTTGCTGAAAACCAGCCGGTGACCTCGATCGTGGAAGCCATCCGCGCCCTGCTGTCAGGTCAGCCTGCCGGAAATGACATCTGGATCGCGCTCGCGTGGTGCGTCGGGATTATGCTTGTGGCTTATGTCTTTGCGATGCGGGCGTATAATAGGCGGGCCTAAAGAATACGCGTTCGAGTTGGAGCCGTAGCCCCATGTTGCGACGGAGCCCGTTGCTGACCCTTGCGTCCGGTGGCGGTCTTCGCCGTCGGAACTCAGTGCCACCATCACCGATTTCTTCGTCGTAAACTTGCAGTAAGTGGTCCGTGTCTACCAATCCGACGAGAGGATGTCGGTCAGGTCGCACGCTGAGCTACAGAACCTACGTCGCTGCGAACTCAGCCGCCCTGCGGCAGTTCTCCGCTATCGCGCAGCCAGGCCTCGACGCGCTCCATGCCGGCGTCGAGGCCCGTGCGGGCCACGAAGCCGAGCTCGCGCGCTGCCTTGTCGCCGCGATAGACTGCATCCACCATGGCCCCTTTGGCGTCGTCCCGGGTAAACAAGGGCGGCCGCCCGGTGATGCGCGCTACGCCCTCGGCCAGCCCGGCCACGGCCAGCCCCGCCCATCCGGGCACGTGCGCCGGCCGGCGGCGCCCCGCCATGCGCGCGAACCGCCCGAAGTACTCCATCACGCTCACGGTTTCGCTCCCGCACAAGAGCTATGCCTCGCCAACGCGCCCGCGCCGCATAGCTGCCACGATCCCGTCGGCAAGATCGTCGACGTAGATCGGTTGCATCACGCCCTCCCCCGGCACGATCATGCTCCCGCTTTTGATCATGCGGAAGGGCCGCAGGGTCCAGTTGAGGTCGCCTGGCCCGTAGACCTCCGATGGCTGCACGATCACCGCCGGCAGGCCGCGCTCTCGAACCAGGCTCTCGATCGCCTCCTGAGCCGCCACCTTGGTATCGCAGTACGCGTGGCCGCTTGGCTGCAAAGGCCACGTCTCGTCCACGCCGCGGCCGGCCCGCAATCCATAGACCCAGGCGGTGCTGGCATGGAAGAAACGCTCGGCGCCGGCTTCGAGTGCGGCCAGGGCCAGCCCGCGGCTGGCCTCGACGTTGACCTGGCGGTAGCGGCTGATCGGAGGATACTGATGGCAAACAGTTGGTCCTGAACTGTGACCGGCGAAGGGCGCGAATTGGTGAGAGGCCGGTTGGGTGTATGATGGTAGGCATCCAGACCAACTCGTAGCCAGGGAGGCTCAGCATGTCACTCCAACCGACCGCCATTCCGCCGGTTCCGGATGAGACCGCACGGATTGCCAAGAAAGTGTTCAAGCGCAAGGGCAACCTCTATCTGGTCATCGGTGACCAGATTGGCACGCTGTTTGAGAAGATCGACTTTGCCGACCTGTACGCTTCCGACGGTGCACCCGCCTTCTCGCCGAATCTGCTCGCCTTGGTGGCTGTCTTTCAGCGCCTGGAAGATTTATCCGACCGGGCCATGGCGGATGCGGTGCGGGCGCGTATCGATCTCAAGTACGCCTTGCATTTGCCGCTGGAGCATATGGGGTTTGATGGCTCGCTGCTCAGCGACTTTCGCGAGCGTCTGTTGCACGATGCCGCCGCCTTGCGCATGTTTGATGGCGTGCTTGAGCGCCTGACCGAGCTGGGCTTGCTGGCGGCCGGGGGCAAGCAGCGCAGCGACGGCACTTATGTCTTGGCCGCCACGCGCACGCTGACGCGTCTGGAATTGCTGGCGGAGAGCATGCGTCTGGCCCTGCAAGCCCTGGCCGAGTATCGTCCGGACTGGCTGCGGACGGTGGCGTTTGTGCACTGGCATGAGCGCTATGGCAAACCCTGGAATAGCTGGCGACTGCCCAGGAAGACCGAGCAGCGCGAGCAACTGGCGCTGGAGATCGCGGCCGATGGCTTCCATCTGCTCCAGGCACTGAGTGCAGCCGAGGCTCCCAGCCAGGCCGCCAGCCTGCCGGAGGTGGTCAGCCTGCGCCAGGTTTGGAGCCAGCAACTGGTGCAAGAAGCGGACAAGATCAGCTGGCGCCCGCGCGAACAGATTCCCGCCGGTGCCGAGCGGGTGACCACGCCGCACGATGCCCAGGTGCGGGGTAGCCAACACGGCGATCATGTCTGGGAAGGCTACGCAGTGCACTTCACCGAAACCAGTGATAAGGACCGGCCGCATCTGATCACCGATGTGGCCGTCGTCCCGTCCACGACCCCTGATCATCAAGTGATCGAGCAGATCTACGCACGCCTGACCCGGCGCAACTTGTTGCCCAGCGAACACCTGGTCGATGCGGGCTACACCACCGGCCGGGCGCTGGTCGACAGTTCCGCGCGTCAGGTACGTCTCGTCGGTCCGCTGGCCCAAGATGCGAGTTGGCAAGCACACCTCCCGGATGGCATTGCCAGCGACCAGTTCAAGCTAGACTGGGTGGCGCAGGTGGCCACCTGCCCGAACGGCCAGCAATCGAGCGCTTGGCAGCTAAACCGGGACTCCGACGGCCAGCCCGAGGTCGACATCCGCTTCTCAAAGGCGGCCTGTCAAGCCTGCCCGCTACGCCAAGGTTGTACTCGCAACCGCGCGGGGCGGCGCCTCAAGCTCAGCCTTTACCACGAGGCAATCCTGGCCGCGCGTGCCAACCAGCGCACGGCGCTCTTCAAACAGGAGTACGCGCGGCGGGCCGGCATCGAAGGCACGATTTCCGCCACCGTCCGCAGCCAGGGTGCACGGCGTACACGCTACATCGGCCTGGCGAAAACCGATTTGCAGGCCATCCTGACCGCCATCGCTGTGAACCTGCGCCGGACTGCCTTGTGGCTGATGGCCGAACGACCCGCCACCACGCGACCACCTGGCCTGACCTGCCTGGCCCACTTGGCGACTTAGTGTTTGCCATCAGTATCATCGGAGCGAACCCTACCAGCATGCCGGCCAGGTGCAATACGGCCTGGCAGCCGCGCACCGCCTCTGCGCGGCGGCGGGCGTCCGTAATGTCGCCCTCCATCAACTCCACTCCCGGCTCGACCAGCTCCTGCGCGCGCGCCGGCTCGCGTACCAGGCAGCGGAGCAGCGCTCCCTGGGACAGCAGACGAGGCACCACCTGCCGGCCGATAAAGCCTGTGGCGCCGGTTACCAGCACCGTCTTGCCGCTCAGATCGTACTCCATGGCTCGCCTCCCCTTGGCAGCGCCCTGTTGGTCGAGAGGACCGTTCAACCCTACTAAGCCTGATTGAGCAAGATATCGGGCGGCGAGTAAGGCTGCCGGCTGAGGATGGCCATCTTCCTAACGCGTCGAAAGGTCGCAGGCGCAGAGCGCTCCCCCGGGCGCGAGCATCGCCCGGGGCAGGCCAGCAGCAGGACTCCTGTCTGGCTCATCGGCGCCCTGCTTCGGCAGAAAGAGAGCCTGGGTCTCGGGCGCGCGGACCAGGGCGAGCACCCTCGGGAGTGCGCACTCCCGAGTGCATCGCCATCGTGCCTGGGCCGCCGGGAAAGGTCAATCGGTAGAGCGCCAGGCGGCCGGTCCGCTCATCCCCGTTAAGGGCGCCTTACCACTGGCCCGTGCTCAACCTTGCCCGGATGTCGCACTGCAGCGTTCGCAGTGCACCGATGTATTCATCGGGATCTGTCTCGGTTTCAAGGTTCTTGAGGAGATAGACCAACCAGCTCCGCCAGGCATATGTGGGCAGCCGTCGCAGCTCGGCTGCAGTCCGCTCGACGGCCCGTTTCACGCGCTGAGCTTCCGCCATTGGGCGCCATCCTCCCCGTCCCGTCCCGCGAGGTGCGAGACTTTCGGCGAACGTGATTATCCCGGGGTGCACGTCGCGGCCGGGAGCCGCCGTCACCCCTCGCCTCGGTCGTGAGATTGTGCGAGTTTACACCTAGACGGCCGGGCGGGCTGTCAGTTTGCTACCATTTGCACGATCAGCCCGGGAAGCCAGGTGGTGCGCCAGCATCCGAGAGGCTGCAGGTCTTCCGATCGTAGCCGTAGACCCGGCCGCGTTGGCGCGGCCGGGCGTTGCGCTGCGCATCATCCTTGATCAATCGGATCAGGCTCTTGCGCTGCAGCTCGGTGATGTGTTCCATCTCGTCCAGCAGCCGGCTGCGTTCGGCGCGATTGGCCTGCACATCGCGCCGGCGCATCCGTATCGGCTACTCGCGACGTTCGTTCAGTGTCATCTGGATGCCGGCAGGCATTGGCCCTCGGTAACATTTTCATTTGGCTTAACTACACCTGCGCCGGCTAACCTTTTGGCCGGCCCAACGCGAATGCTTGCGTAGGGCGGGCAGCGGCGCGACAATGCGTATCAATCCGGCTCTCTCTCTGCGCGGAGGTCCGCGATGCTCACCGCTGCTGCGGCCGAAGCCGCCCGGATCCTGCGCAACCCTGAGACGTCTCAATGGCACGTCATCCCGCTTTTCGCCGTGGCCGTCTACGTTTATGCCAACCAGATCGACTTACGCAAGCTCGATCTGGTCTTCGCCCGACTTGCGTTTTTGGGCATGGATTGGTGTAACGAGATCTGGAACGGCCTGGTCGTTCATTTTACCTACTATTCACCTGTTTGGGGGACGCCGCGGCAGGCGGCGTTCCTGATCCTGATCGGCTACCTGCCCTCTTCCTCGGGGCCTTTTGGGTGTATGACATGCACGGCGTGCGGCGTCAGGCAGCGATGGTGGTCGGCGTCCTGGCCCCGACGCCCTGTGCTGGCTCGTGTTTGCCGTCGTGCTGCGCCGAACTGACCAGTGAGTGTAGCCGGGCCGGGTGGGTCGCGTTGGAGGAATATGCCCCGCCACCGCATGCCGGCCATAGCGTTGGAGGCAATCTTCTTCTCTGAGTTGCCGTCGACGTCTCCTGTGTTCCATCCACTTTCTCTTAAAAGGGAGCCACACCGCTATGTCTGTCCTCTGGAAATACCTGCGCCCGGTGCGCGGGTGGGTAGCCCTGGTCCTCGCGCTGGCGGGAGCCAGCCAGGTCCTCGAGATGGTTGACCCGCTGATCCTGGGCAAGATCATCGACGAGTACGCGCTCAACCCGACGAAAATGCCGCAGAGCGAGCTGGTGCGGGGCGTATTGGCGTGGCTGGCTGTCGCCGTGGCCATCGCGCTGGGCGGCCGGCTGGCCCGTACCTTTCAGGACTACTTTATCCAGTACGTTGTCCAGTCGACTGGTCGGGCCCTGTTCAATGATGGGCTGCGCAAGACCCTGCGTCTCTCCTTTGCCGAATACGAGGATTCGAGCAGCGGCGAGGCCGTGGCGCGGCTGCAGAAAGTGCGCAATGACCTGGAGCGCTTCATCAACTCGTCCGTCAACATCCTGTTCTCCACGGCCGTCGGTGTGGCTTTCCTCATCTGGTACGCGGTCACGCGCCACTGGCTGCTGGTCCCCGTCTTCCTATTAGGCGTGGTCGTGCTGGGCGGGCTGACCGGGCTGCTGAGCCGCAGAATCCGGACGACGCAGCGTGCCATCGTGCGCGAGACCCAGCGCATGTACGGCGTTATCACCGAGTCGCTGCGCAACGTCGAGCTGGTCAAGAGTCTGGGCCTCACGCGGCAGGAATACCGGCGGCTGGAGGGTTATACGCAGCGCATCATGGACCTGGAGATGGACAAGGTGAAGCGCGCTCGCTCCCTGTCCTTTCTCCAGGGCACCGTGATCAACGTCCTCAAGCAGTCAATCCTGTTCATCCTGCTCTGGCTCATCTTCCGTAAGGTACTGCTGCCCGGCCAGCTCGTCGCGACGCAAGTCATCCTCAACACGATGTTCGGCCCGCTGCAGCAACTAGGCGGGTTCGTGCTGCAGTACCGCGAAGCGGAGGCATCGCTGCAAACGTTCAACCAACTGATGGCACTACCGGTCGAGACGCGGCCGGAAGAGCCTGTCGAGATCGGCCCGGTGGAGAGCATAGGCTTCGAGGACATCGTCTTCCGCTATCGCAACGCCCGCGACAACGCGATTGACGGCATCTCATTTCAGGCCAAACTCGGCGATACCATCGCTTTCGTCGGCCCGTCCGGCTCCGGGAAGTCGACCCTGGTGAAGCTGCTGGTCGGGCTGTATTTACCGACAAGCGGCCAGATCACCATAGACGGCGTGCCCGCCGGCTCGCTGCGTTTCAACCGGGTGCGGCGGCAGATCGGCTTCGTGACGCAAGACCCGCAGCTCTTCTCGGGCACGATCCGCGAGAACCTGCAGCTGGTCAAGCAAGACGCGACCGACCAGGAGATGCTGGCGGCGCTCGCCGGAGCGGCAGCGACACCAATTCTGAAGCGCTCGGGCCAGGGGCTGGACACGCGCATTGGCGAGGGTGGGACCCGCGTCTCGGGCGGCGAGCGCCAAAGGCTCTCGATTGCTCGGGCGCTGCTGCGCCAGCCCAGGCTTTTCATCTTCGACGAGGCAACCTCGGCCTTGGATTCGATCACCGAACAGGAGATTACCCGTTCGATGTTCGAGATCTCCAGCGGAAAGGAAAGCATCGTCATCCTCATCGCGCACCGGCTGAGCACCATCTCCTACGCGGACAAGATCTACGTGCTGGAGAAGGGGCGCATCGTGGAACAGGGCACCCACAGTGAGCTGTTGGAGCAGCCCGGCCTGTATTATGCGATGTGGCGTCAGCAGATCGGCGAGCGCGACCAGCCTCGTGTTGCGCCCGAACCCGCGCCGGTTAACATAGCCGAACCGGCCGCACAGTTCGACAGCGCGCTGTCCCAGGGGAATGCGCGCACATTCGTTGGTCGAGCATGACGGAAAAGTGTCGGGATGCAGGATGAGCGGCGACTGAGCGGCCTGGGTGGTGCATGCCTTTCAGTGTGAAGCCCGACTACCGCGGGCTGTTCGCCGTTGACCGCCAGCATCACCCTTTCAAGCCCCGCCTTCCGCAGCTCGTTCGGCAAGCCCGCCACAGCTTGCCGTCCGCCGTGGTGGGCGGAGGCGCAGCGACCGCCCTCGTCTCCCCCCTTTGCTGTGGCCGAGATTACAGATTCACGTGCGCTGCGGCGGTATCTTGAGCGGAATTGCACAAAGTCGCGGGTGCTGCGGATGCGCCCCGCGGGAGGAGGTAGGCACCCATGGAAGAGCAGTCGGGCCTGGCAGGCGGTCTCATCCGGACGCACCTGGTCATCACGCGCTCCCTGGCGCAGATTGAGGAGAAGAGCCGTACTTTCAGTCAGGACGGCATTCCCGCTGGCGTGAGCCGGCAAGGGTTCTTCGACTACGTGCGCGCGTTCGTGACGGTGCTCGAGGGACATCACGAGTCGGAGGATCAGCTGGCCTTCCCGTTCTTTGCCGTGCGCCTGCCCGGCACGCCCTACGAGCAGTTGGCAGCCGAGCACCAGACCATGCTGCCGATCCTCTCTGACATGAGCGCGGCGGTTGTCGAGGCGCAGGCAGAAGGAATGCAGGCTGCGGGCCTGGCTCAGTTGGGAGAGGCCGCCGCCCGGCTGGCTGCCATCTGGCACCCGCACATCCAGAAGGAAGAGACACATTTCAGCCCGGAGGCGCTCGCCCGCGCCGTGGACCGGGCAGATGAAGACAAGTTGCTGCAGGAGATCGGCGCGTTCACCCAGCAGCACAGCAAGCCGGAATACCTCGTGGTCCCGTTCATGCTCTACAACTTGCCTGCCGCCGAGCGTTCGATGTTGGCCTCCCAACTGCCCCCGGTCATCACACAGCAGCTTGTGCCAATGGCCTGGAAGGCACAGTGGGAGCCGATGACGCCGTTTCTGCTCCCGTAAGCGGGGCTGCGGCTCGATCGAGAGCCGCAGCCAGACCGCGTAGTGGGTGTCGTTCGGCGCCGCTCTCCCAAATAGGCCCCCCTAATGGTCAACTACGCAGTGAGTCGCGGCGGGCCTGGGGTCCTGCGACGAGTAGTCGTACCAGCCGATGTTGGCTACGATCGTCACCAGAGCCATCACATACGAGCCTATTGTAGCGCAGAAGAAGCCGTGGCGCGTGCAGACCTCCGCCCAACGACCCCGGCGAGGCGCGTTATTTCCATCGCATACAGGCTGGGTTGCGCGGTGGCAATCCGGAAACCTAATCAGAATTCGTCACCGTTGCGGCCCCGACGGCCTTGACCCGCTTTCTTTCCTGGGCCCGCTTGATCTGTTGGCATTTAGGACACAGAGTATCGCGCGCCTGCGGCTGGTTTGGCAGCCACAGTCGTTCCTCCTTGCCGCGAACCGGCATCGTGCAGAGTGTTTTCCAGAGGGTCTGCTCTGGCGCGCTCGGCAGATGCCAGATGTGTGTGTGTGGGCTGCGCAGCATGTAAGTTGTCTCGTCCATGTTTCCCCCTTTTTCCATCCATGGTCCTGTCAATCATGCGAGTTGCCGGGCGAGCCAGCATTGGGGCGGGCACCTGCCCGCCCTATTGTTCCCCCACCCTCAGTATAGGTTGACGGTGCAGCCGCGTCATCCGCGGAAACGCTAGGGTTAGGGTAGCAAAAGAGCCACCCAGCGGGCGGCCCCTTCGGCAATTGTCGTATGCTGTTTGATGATCCGCAGTTCACGCGGTCGCCGCTAGAACCAAATCTCCATCTTCAATCCCAGGCTATCACACTCCGGTTCTCCCTCTGGGACACGCCTTCTGTGGCAGGGACCGGTTGCTATGGCCTGCGCGATGCCGAGGTGGTCATAAGTGCAAGCGCGGTCGTGGGCGCGGCGGGCGGTTGGGTTGGCTGCGCCGCCAGAGTGGCCTGCACGGCCTGCTGGACGAGTTGGGATACCTGATTCGGGTCAGGAGCGGCGGGTTTGGAGCAGGCGGTGGCGAGCAGCACCAGGGCCAGGACGATAAGGACACGACGCATATTGTGAACCCTTTCCCCCGCAATTCTACCTCGCCTTGCTCGCAGTCTTGATCTTGCACCAATCCGGCTGATATCCATCCAGATCGCCCCTGGGGCAGGCCAACTTCTACGCAGTCCTGCCCGCATTGCGCCCTGTGACCCTCAGCGCGTGGCCTTGCCTGGGCTGTAGCGACTACTGGGTGTCCGGTGCCAGGGCTAGCTCGCACGTGCAACCTCGTCGAATTGACGACGGCCACCGGCCCTGACGGTGTGGCGGTGGCCGGGACAGTTGGCCCATCGGTTGCGTGCGGAGTCGACGCAGGCGTCGACACTGCTGGCGGCGGAGACGTGGGCGCCGGCATGGGCACCAGGACGGGCGCCGCCTAGCGCACGTTAGGGGGTGGGCGGGTTGGTGCGCACCCCGATCAGGTTCATGGCCGCCATGATCTCTGCAATCGTGAAGTTGCAGTGGCCATAACTGTTCACTGCGATGTGATGATAGAGGCCAGACGAGCCCGCCTCGACCACCTTCGCCCCGTACATCATAGCGTGCCGGTAGGGCACGATCGGATCCAGGGTGTTGTGCAGGGTGACCAGCGGGGTCTTCAGGTGCCCGGTCGTCTGGTAGTGGGCCCGGATGGAGGCCAAAGCGTTCGTGTCGGCCCGGAAACGTGCTACTGCGTCGTTGAGTAGCGGGTCGTCCAGCGAACCGGAGTACGTGCGGCTTGCGTTATCGAACGGATTGCCGCCCATCTTCTGGCGAGCGTCATTGGTGGCGAAGACGTTGTACCAGAGGACACCGAGCACCGTGTCGACGACGGTATGCTGGTCGGCCGGGTCGACAGCGGCCTGGGTGACGTTGAGCAACTGCTCTGTGGACGCCGGGGTCGTGGCGACGGCATTGGCGATGTCGGGCGCGAGCGTCAGCCAATTGTCCATCAGAGCGTCTGGGATATCGATCGCCGTGGGCGGGAGCGCGTCGGGGAAAAAGACGTCAAAGAGGACGCGCATGTCGCCGACATAGTCTACCTGCAGACCAAAGTCGCCGATCGGACCGCAGGCCGCGATGCCGCCGTCGAACTGGGCGGGTTTCTCCTCGATCGCCTTCGTGACGATCAACCCGCCCTCGGAGGCGCCAAACAGGAAGGCCTGCGAGGGCCGTTTGAGGGCGTGCTGCGCCTTGAACTCTCCCCACAGGTCCATGATATCGGCCACGCCATCCTTCACGGCCAGACCATTAGTGCGGAAGCTGGTGGTGGCGAAGGCGTAACCCAAACCGTTGGCCAGGTCGGGGAAGGTGGTGGACCCGCCGGGCAACGCATACTGGTCGAGTGGTATCTCGGGCGGCCGCGCGGGGACCGGTGAGACATAACCGTGCGCGTAGATGATCAGGTCGCCATTCCAGGCTAGCCCCGGGATCCGCTCTGGCATGCAGATGACCCACGAGGCGCCGGTCTCGGCGAACACGCCGCGGTCGCAGCCAAGAAACGGATCTTCTTGGGCACTGGCCGGGATAGCAGGGACGAGGAACAGCAGGACGAGGCACAACGCGAGCGCACGACGAGAAGGGCGATGCATGGCTCTACTCCTTTGGCGGGGGAATGTACCCACGGTGACAATCGCATTATACGACGATTCTCGCCAACGAGCGCAGCGAACTTCGGCCGCGTTTAGGCTGAAAGCTTTAGTCGATGCGACAGAGCGGCAGCGAAGAATCTCGCCCTTGTTTATGTTAGGACGTTAAGGCGCTGCCTGCCAAACGTGGCCATGCCAGTTCAGGGTGGAACTCATGCACTCGGTTCTGCAAGGCCGACGCCGACGTCATTGACATGCCCCCCGAAATGCGCGCCACTGGATGTGCTGGAATCTTCCCCAAGGCAGGAGCTCCTGCGTGAAGCAGGTGCGGTTTTCGGAGGAACAGATCGTCGGCATTCTGCGCGAAGCGGAGAAGGGCGAGAAGCCAGTCGGAGGCTTGTGTCGTGAGCAGGGCATCGCCGAGCGCACGTTTTACCGGTGGCGGCGCAAGTACGGCGGATGGAGATTATGGCAGGAGAACGTGTAATATTGTTGGGTAGACGGAACACAGAGGGGTGGACCAGTGATTATCAGCGAGATCCGAGACCCGAGGCTCATCACGGTGCCTCGCGGCCGCATGCTAGAGGACGCCGATCATCGCCTTCTTGCAGTGTGGGCGGCCGAATGCGCGCAGCACGTCCTGCGTTTCTTCGAGCAAGTGCAACCCGGTGACGACCGTCCGCGCGGGGCGATTGAGCAGGCGCAAGCTTGGGTGCGAGGCGAAATCACGATGACTCAAGTCCGCACCGCCGCCGGACACGCAAACGGCGCTACCAGAGAGGTGAGCGGCGCTGCGAAGGAAGCGGCTCGCACCGCCGGACAAGCCGCGGCGGTGGCGCATGTGGCCGCTCACGAACTGGGTGCAGCGGCCATAGCGCGAAGCTCCGGCGAAATGTATGGGCATGGCAGTTCTGGACGCCGGTTAGCTCGCCCAGGTGGTCCAGCAGGTGCAAGGAGATGATGAAACTGTCGAAGGCCGGCCAGAGGTTGTTGGGCGCCGGGCGAGCGATGACTTTGAGGTCGGACCGGTGAGGTGTGATAGCCAGTGTAGTCCTCTACTCTTTGGAGCTGAGTTTGAGAGACCAGGATATCTGGTAGGTCATCGGGCCAAAGGCCCGATAGGCGGGAGTGGATGAGAGTCGAACTCACCGGAGACGCCTCTGCAGCGCCCCTCACCGGTTTTGAAGACCGGGGCCGCCACCGGACGACAACCACTCCCACGGGCCATCATACACGCGCTGGCGGGCACCGGTCAAACTGTCCCCGTCGCTGCGAATGTGGTAGAATGCGCAAAACGCAGATCCATGCCCGATCTGCGCCCTTGGGGGAAGGTCACATGCTCCACGAAGCCATGCTCTGGTCCCGCCTGTCGCCGGATGACGCGCGCGTGCGCTGCAACCTGTGCGCCCATCGCTGCGTCATCGCGCCGGGCAGGCAGGGTGCCTGCAACGTCCGCCAGAACCGCGACGGTGTCCTCTACACACTGGCCTATGGCAGCACCATCGCCCAACATGTGGACCCGATCGAAAAGAAGCCGCTGTTCCACTTCCGGCCCGGCAGCCGTGCCTTCTCGATCGCCACGCCCGGCTGCAACTTCCGCTGCCAGTTCTGCCAGAACTACGAGATCTCGCAGATGCCGCGCGAGCAGGACTTCTTCGCTGGGGAACCGGCCACGCCCGAGGAGCTCGCCGTCGCCGCGCAGCGGGCTGGTTGCGCTTCCATCGCCTACACCTATACCGAGCCGACCATCTTCGCCGAGTATGCCCTGGATACCGCCCGCCAGGCGCGCGCCCGCGGCCTGCACAATGTCTTCGTGAGCAACGGCTACATGACCGGCGAGCTGCTCGAGGAGATGGCCGGCCTGATCGACGGCATCAACGTCGATCTCAAGGCCGGCCGCGGCGAGTTCTACCGCAAGATCTCCGGCGCCGCCTTCGCGCCCGTGCTGGCCAATCTCAAGACCATCCAGCGCCTGGGCGTCTGGCTCGAGGTGACCACCCTCGTCATCCCCGGGCTCAACGACGGCGACGACGAGCTGCGCTGGGTGGCGGGCTTCCTGCACGACGAGCTCGGCCCGGACGTGCCCTGGCACATCAGCCGCTTCTACCCCAACTATCGCATGAGCGACCGGCTGCCGACCCCGGCCTCGACGCTGGAGCGGGCCTGGCGGATCGGGCTGGACGCCGGACTGCACTACGTCTACGTCGGCAACCTGCCCGGCAACCAGACCGAGAGCACGCTTTGCCCGCACTGCGGGCGCACGCTCATCGCGCGGGCCGGCTACCGGGTGCGCCAAGTCGCCCTGCGCGAAGGCGCCTGCGCGGTCTGTGGCACGCCGGTCCCCGGCGTCTGGGCCGATCAGGGCCCGGCCTCAGCTTGAGGTCCCGGCCAGGTTGACAGCGCGCCGATTCGCATATTATACTCGGCTTAATTAGTGATTTATTGAACTGCCCGCGGCCCGCACCTGGGGCCCCCAGCCCTGGAACAGCGGCTCACCCCGCCTGCCAGGGATCATCTTGCGTCCGAAGGACCATCCTTCTCTGGAAGGAGCATCGCCATGCTTACCCTGGTTGAGAAGATCCTCTTCATCGTCGCGGCGGCTGCTTCGCTATACCTGGGGTTCGTGGGTTTCCGCAAGGTCTACCTGGTCATCCGGCGCGGGGCGCCCGATGCCGACGACCGCAACTTCGTCACACGGACGCTCAAGGCGGCCTGGAAGTGGCTCGCCCTCGCGCCGACGTGGCAAGTACGGCGCTGGCCGGACGTCTTTCATGCCATGATCGCCTGGGGCTTCATGTTCTACTTCCTGGTCAACTTCGGCGACGTGCTGCAGGGCTATTTGCCGCACTTCACCTTCCTGGGCCGGGGCGCCATCGGCACGGCCTACCGCTTCCTGGCCGACATCCTGAGTGTCTCCGTCATCATCGGCATGATCTACTTCCTTGTCCGGCGTTTCATCTATCGCAGCCGGGCGTTGAAGTACCGCCCCAACGTCTTCCTGCTCCCCAAGGTCATCGCCGGCGGCATCGCCCGGGATTCGCTGATCGTCGCCAGCTTCATCATGCTGCACGTCGGCTTCCGCTTCATCGGCGAGAGCTTCGCCGTCGCCCAGGCGGGCACGACGGGCGAGTTCCTCGGTACTCAGCCGTTCGCCGGGCTGGTGTCCCTGCTCTGGGGAGGCATGACGCCCGCGGCGCTGGACGTCGCTCGCCACGCCGCCTGGTGGATCGCGCTGGGGCTGATCCTGGCCTTCGTCCCCTACTTCCCGTACACCAAGCACTTCCACCTGATCATGTCCGGCATCAACTTTCTGGTCCGGCCCGTGCGCACTTCCCTGGGCACCCTTCAGCCGATCGACTTCGAGGACGAGACGGTGGAACAGTTGGGCGTGGCGCGCATGGAGCAGTTGTCCTGGAAGCACGTGCTGGACGCCTATGCCTGCATCATGTGCAACCGTTGCCAGGACGTCTGCCCGGCCTACGCCACCGGCAAGGAGCTCTCGCCCTCGGCCCTGGAGGTCAACAAGCGCTACTACCTGAACGATCACCTCGCGCTGCTGGCGGCCGGACAGCCGGCGCCCGATAAGCTGCTCGACTGCTGCACCAGCGTCTCGGCGCTCTGGGCCTGCACCGCCTGCGCGGCCTGCGTCGAGGTCTGCCCGGTCGGCAACGAGCCAATGTTCGACCTGCTATACATGCGGCGCAACGAGGTGCTGATGGACAGCGCCTTCCCCCGGCAGCTCCAGACCGCTTTCAAGGGCATGGAGCGCAACGGCAACCCCTGGAACCTGAGCAAGCGGGAACGCACCGCCTGGACCAAAAGCCTGGAAGCCGAGGGCATCCACATCCCGACAGTCGAGGAGAACCCGGATTTCGAGATCCTCTGGTGGGTGGGCTGTGCGGCCTCCTACGACGCGCGCGCCCAGGCGACCGCGCGTGCCTTCGCCAAGGTTCTGAGGCATGCCGGGGTGAACTTTGCCATCCTGGGCGAGCTCGAGCAGTGTACGGGCGACTCGGCCCGCCGGGCGGGCAACGAAGCGCTGTTCTACCAGTTGGCCTCGGCCAACGTCGAGCTGCTGAATGAGGTCCGGCCGCCGCGCATCGTGGTCACCTGCCCGCACTGCTATCAGACCCTGGGCAAAGAGTACTACCAGTTCGGCGGTCACTACGACGTGGTGCACCACACGCAGCTCATCGCCGAGCTGATCGCCGAGGGACGGCTCGACCCGTTGGGGGAGACGGCCGGCAAGTTTACCTACCACGATCCGTGCTACCTCGGCCGCATCAACGGGGTGTACGATGCGCCGCGGGCCGCGCTGGGGGGGCTGGACGGGTCCTTCGTCGAGATGGCCCGCAACCGCAACCTGTCCTTCTGCTGCGGCGCAGGTGGTGCCCAGATGTGGAAGGAAGAAGAGCATGGCAGCGCGACGATCTACAACACGCGCTACGAGCAAGCCACCGCCACCGGCGCCTCGACCATCGCCGTCGCCTGTCCTTTCTGCCTGACCATGTTGACTGATGCCTCAAAGCAGGCCGAGCAGGGGGTCGCGGTGAAGGACATCGTCGAGTTGATCGCCGAGCGCATCGCCTGACAGGCGAGGCTCGTCACGGTGTCCGCATCGGGTGATACACATCACCCGATGCGGAGATCCTGATCCGATCACCTCGATATGTTGTTGACTTCCTTGGCCAGCGCGAAATCCTTGGCCGTCAGGCCACCCGCGCTGTGCGTGGAAAGGGTAAGGGCCACCTTCTTGTACTGGATCAGGATGTCGGGATGGTGATCGGCGCGCTGGGCCAGGTTGCCGACCGCCGCCGCAAAGATGAGCGCGTCGGGAAAACCGGGCAGGGTGAAGGTGCGGGTGATGGAGTCCCCGCTCCGCTGCCAGCCCGGCAGGTCCTGCAGCGCCCGGTTGATCTCTGTCTCGTTGAGCTTGTCCATGTCGACTCCATTCTTGATCTTGGATGTCTGATTCTGGAACCTTGCTCTCCCCGCAGCCCGGAATCCGCAATCCACGATCCCAAGTCCTAAATCCCATTGAACGATCCATCACACATGCCAGACGATCTGCCCCTCCCTGACGGCTTGCCCGGGCGCCCGCGCCTGTCCCGCAGCGCCCGTGGCCTGCCGTGGCCCGGGCGCGCCCCGCGCGCCCCGCCGACCGTCCGGCGGGTCCCGGCAGCCTGCTGGCCGGCCTGACGTGGCTGCTGGCCGTGTGGTTGTTGCTGGCCGCCGGCCTGGGCCTGGCCTGGTTCACTTGGGCTGCCGGCGTCCCGGTCACGGTGACCGTCGACGGCTACCGCGAGGCGCTGCGCACCACCCGCCCGGATGTCGCCGGGGTGCTGACCGACTTGGGCCTGAGCCTGCGCCCCGAGGACCAGGTCAGCCCCGCCCCCTCGACCCGCGTCATCCCCGGCAGCGAGATCACCGTCCTGCGCGCCCGGCGCGGCCTGATCTCGGCTGATGGCTCGCTCTTCGAGGTGTATGACCGCTCGCGCACGGTTGGCGAGCTGCTGGCCGCGGCCGGCCTGCGGGTCGGCGGCCACGACGAGCTCATGCTCGACGGGTCGCCCGCGACCCTGGGCTCCGTGCTGCCGGCGCCGGTCAGGCCGGCCGCGCCGCCGCGCTTCGCCCGCCCGCGCGCCTGGGTGGTGCCCGACCCACCCCCGGTGCGGATCAGCCTGCGCCGCGCCGTGCGGATCGTGGTCGACGATGGCAGCGTCCCCTATTGGATCTTCAGCACCGCCCCGACCCTCGGCGAGGCCCTGCTGCGCGAGCAAGTGACGCTCTATCTCGGGGACCAGGTGCGGCCCGGCCTCGGCAGTCCCGTCCAGGCCGGCCTGCACGTCAGCATCGAGCGCTCGAAGCCCGTGCTCGTCAGCGCCGACGGCCACACCGTGCGCACACGCACGCGCGGCAAGACCGTCGGCGACACGCTGGCCGAGCTCGGCATCACGGTCGCCGGCAGCGACCGGGTGACCCCCGCCATGCCCGAAGCGATCACGGACAACGTCACCATCCGCCTGGTCCGGGTGCAGAACCTGGTACAGGTCGAGCGGCAGCCGATCCCTTACGAACTGGTGGTCGTCCCGGACGACGAGCTCGAGCTTGACCATCAGCAGTTGACGCAGGCCGGGGCCGACGGCGAGTTCCGCCGCCGCTACCGGGTCACGATCGAGGACGGGATCCAGGTGACGCGTACCCTGGTCGATGCCTGGGTGGCCGCAGAGCCGGTCACGAACGTCGTCTCCTATGGCCGCAAGGTCGTCATGCGCACCCTGGACACCCCCCAGGGCCAGCTCACCTACTGGCGCCACATCCGCATGTATGCCACCTCCTACTCGAAATCCACCGCCGGCGTCTCGCCCAGCGCCTCGTACTTCGGCATCACCCGTCTCGGCCTGCCCATGCGACGCGGCATCGTCGCCGTCGACCCGACGGTGGTCGCCCTGGGCAGCCAGATCTACGTGCCCGGCTACGGCACCGGTCTGGCCGGCGACACCGGCGGCGGTGTGCGCGGCAAGTGGGTAGACCTGGGTTACGACGACGAGAACCTGGTCATCTGGCACCAGTGGGTCGACGTCTATCAGCTTGGCCCTCCCCCGCCGGCCGGCCGGATACGCTGGGTCCTGCCAAACTGGCCGCAGTTCAAGTAGTTTCCCACTTTCTTTGTCAGCCTCCCTCACGGGTGGTATAATCTTCGCGTTTGTCTTATGTTGACGGCGTTGCCGCATTTCATTACCAGGTGATCGAGATCTTGTCCGAACAACCTCCCGCGCTGCCCCTCGACGAGGACGTCGTCCCTGGCTCGCCGAATGCACGCGCGCACGGGCCCGTTCCACTGGTCGCAGCCTCCGGCCGGCGGTCTCTCTTCCAGCGCGCGCTGGAGATCCTCGTCAGCCTGGTCTTTCTGGGCCTGGCGCTGCGCGGGGTGAACTTTGGCGAGCTGTGGGCCCAACTGCGCCACGCCGACTACGCGTGGCTCCTGCCGGCCATCGCCGTCACGGCGGCCATCCTGGTCCTGAAGGGCTGGCGCTGGCAGTTGTTGTTCTTGCCCGACTTCCGCCTGCCCTACGGACCGGTCTTTTCGGCCCTCTGTGCCGGCTATCTGGTGAGCAACGTCCTGCCGGCGCGCCTCGGGGAGCTGGCCAGGCTGGTCTTGCTGGCCGGCGAGCAACCGGTCAGCGTGACCCGCATCTTCTCGACCATCGTCATCGAACGCGTGCTGGACGTGCTGACCTTGCTGCTCATATTCGCGGGGCTGCTGCCGTTCCTGCGCGTGGAGCTGCCACCGGAGGTGCTGCGCGGCGCGCAGGTGGGCATTCTGCTGGTGCTGCTGGTGGCCGTGCTGGTAGTGCTGCTATCGCCGCTCAAGGGCATGTTGTTGCGCTGGGCGCACGCGCTGTTCGGCCGGGTGCGCTTTCTCGATCGCCCGGCCGTCTATACCGCCATCGAGCACCTCATCGACGGTTTCGCCGCCCTGCGCAGCCGGATGGGCCTGCTGCTGGTGGGCCAATCTTTCGTCGCCTGGTGCGGCGTGGTCTTCATGGCCTGGTCTTCTGCCCAGGCGGTGGGCCTCCACGCGCCGCTGGGCGCGCTGGTGCTGTGTGTGGTGGTCACCAGCCTGGGTATGCTCTTGCCGTCGACGCCCGGCTACCTGGGCGTTTTCGAGTACCTGACGACCGTCGCTCTGCTGCCCTTCGGCGTCCCGAAGGACGTGGCCTTCGGCTTCGCCATCGTCTGGCACCTGGTGAACTACCTGACCTTGTCGGCGGCGGGCGTGCTGGCGTTGTGGATCCACGGTACGTCGTTCACGCGCGTCATGCAGGCCTTGCGCAGGCGAAGCGCGACCCCGGCGGCCGAGGCTTGAGTTCGATCATCCATTCGTCGTCGAGCGACTGAGGAGCATCGCATGCGTATTCTCATCACCGGCGGGGCCGGTTTCATCGGTTGCAACCTGGCGGAAGCGGTGATCCGGGCGGGGCACCAGCTGACCGTGTTTGACAACCTCTCGCGCCGCGGCAGCGCGGCGAACCTGGCCTGGCTGCGCCAGACCTGCGGCGAGCATTCGTTCGCCTTCGTGCAAGGCGATGTCCGCGATTTTCCCTCGGTCCTGGCCGTGGCCCAGGGCCAGCAGGCGATCTATCACCTGGCCGCCCAGACCGCCGTCACGACTTCGGTCACGGACCCCCGGCCGGACTTCGAGATCAATGCCCTCGGCACTTTCAACGTCTTGGAGGCGGCGCGTACGGCCGGCGAGAACCCGGTCTTCATCTTTGCCTCTACCAACAAAGTCTACGGGGGCATGGAGGACGCTCAGGCGGTCGAGCTGGAGACCCGCTACGTCCTGTCCGGCTACCCGGACGGCGTGCCGGAAACCCGGCCGCTCGACTTCCACTCTCCCTACGGGTGCTCAAAGGGCTCGGCCGACCAGTACGTACACGACTATGCAAGAATTTATGATATTAGGTCTGTTGTATTCAGGCAAAGTTGCATATATGGTCAAAGACAAATGGGCGTCGAGGACCAGGGCTGGGTCGCCTGGTTCGTCATCGCCGCCGTCACGGGGCACCCGTTCACCATCTACGGCAACGGCAAACAGGTGCGCGACCTGCTCCACGTCGACGACCTGGTGCGGGCCTATCTGAGGGCGACCGAGCACATCGACGTCACGGCCGGCCAGATCTACAACTTGGGCGGCGGGCCGAAGAACACGCTCTCGGTCTGGGCTGAGTTCGGGCCACTGCTCCGCGGGCTGCTCGGCAACAAGCTCGAGCCGGTGGCCTACAGCGATTGGCGGCCGGGCGATCAGCCGGTTTTTGTGGCCGATATCGGCAAGGCAGCCAGGGAGTTCGGCTGGGTGCCCAAAGTCGGCGTGCGCGAGGGGATCGCACGGTTGGTGACCTGGGTAAAGGAGAACCGGGAACTGTTCGCATGAAGATCCTTTTCGTCCTGACCTATTACCGGCCGCACGTCAGTGGCCTGACGATCTACGTCGAGCGCCTGGCGCGCGCGCTTGCCCAGCGGGGCCACCAGGTAACCGTGCTGACCTCCGGCTATGACCCCAGGCTGGCACGCGAGGAGGTCCTGGACGGCGTGCGCGTCCTGCGCGTGCCCGTCGCCTTCCGCATCAACAAAGGTGTCTTCATGCCCGCCTTTGTCCCCCAGGCCTGGCGCGAGATACGGGCCCACGACGTGGTCAGCATTCACTTGCCCCAGGTCGAGGCGAGCCTGGCGACCCTGCTCACGCGCCTGGCCGGCCGCAAGCCGCTCCTGACCTATCACTGCGATCTGCAGATGCCCCCCGTCTGGTACGGGCGCCTGGTGGACCGCCTGACCTTCTGGAATAACCTGATGGCCGGGCGCCTGGCCGACACCATCGTCGCCTATACCGAGGATTTCGCCCAGCACTCGCCCGTGCTCAGCCGGTTCTGCGATAAGCTGCGCATCATCCTCCCGCCGGTCATCATCCCCGATCCGACGCCCGAGGGGATGGCCGAGATCCGCGCGCGGGCCGGGCTGAGCGGGAACGAGAAGGTGATCGGCTTTGCCGCCCGTTTCGCCCACGAGAAGGGCGCAGACTATCTGATCAAGGCCATCCCATCCCTGCTGGCGGAGATACCCGACCTGCGTATCCTGTTCGCCGGTCCGTACAAGGACGTCATCGGGGAAACGATCTGGTACGATCTGCAGCCGTTGATCAAGCAGTACGAGCCCTATCTCACCTTCCTGGGCTCGCTCAACCCGAACCAGATGGCCGACTTCTTTGCCCTCTGCGATGTCGTGACGGTGGCCTCGATCAACAACACCGAGTCCTTTGGCCTGGTGCAGGTTGAGGCCTTCATGTGCGGCACCCCGGTCGTCGCCACGGATCTGCCGGGCGTTCGCCAGCCCGTCACCATGACGGGCATGGGGGAAATCGTGCCGGTGGCCGACCCGGCCAGGCTCGCGGCCGGCATCGTCAAGGTGCTCGGCGATCCCGAACGCTACTGCAGGCCGCGCCCGGCGATCCTCAGCCAGTTCGACATCGGCCGGACGGTAGACGAATACGAGCAACTCTTCGAGGAGAAACGAACCTAATTGAGCCCCCGTGATTATTTGGCCGAACAATTGCTGGACATGGCGCCCCATCGCGCGATCTTGCGCGCGGTGGAGTGCAAGTTCATGAACCGGGTGGCGCTGCAGCCGCCGATCCTGGACATAGGCTGCGGCGACGGCCACTTCGCCTCGATCGCCTACGATGGTCTACCGATCGACGTCGGCATCGACGTGATGGCTCGCGATCTGCCCGAGGCGGCGCGCCGGCCCGGCGTCTACTGTGCCGTCTCCTTTGCCAGCGCCACCTGCCTGCCCTTTGCCGATGGCTGTTTCAACACCGTCGTCGCCAACTGCGTCGTCGAGCATATCCCGGACCTCGGAGCGGTCCTCTCGGAGGTGGCGCGCGTCCTGCGCCCTGGCGGCACCTTTGCCACCACCCTGCCCAGCGAGCACTACCCGGAGTTCCTCTTCGGCTCGACCCTGTTCCGCAAGGCCGGCCTCAGCGGGTTGGAGCGGGCCTATGGCGACTTCTTCAACCGCATCTCACACCATTACCATGTCTATCCGCCGGCGGTCTGGCGCGAGAAGCTCGCCGCGGTCGGTCTGCGTGTCGTGGAGCAGCGCTACTACTTCTCGGCTGCCGCCCATCGGCGCTTTGACCTGAGCCACTACCTCGGCGTGCCGAACCTGGTCAGCAAGCGCCTCCTGGGGCATTGGGTGCTGTTCCCCGGGCAGATGAAGCCCTTCGAACGCTGGTTGCGTCCCTACTACGACGAGCCCTTCCCGGCAGAGGGCGCCTATCAGTTCGTGCGCTGCCGCAGGGCTTAGCGGCTCGCCTGGGCGGAGGATCAGAGGAGGGGGGTTATGGGCGATGCCGGGATTTCCGCCCCCAAAGCACCTGCCCGCTCTTTGGCCTTCAGGGATCGGCTGGAGGTGCTGCGCCGCTCCGCCCGCTTCTGGCCGGATGCTGCCGTCCCCCCAGCCGTCGAGGCCGGTCCGGCGCTCGGTCTTCGCTCCCGGCTGGTCGAGTGGGCCATCCTCGGGGTCGTCGTCTTCAGCTTCTGCGGCGCTTTTCTCACCCTGGGGCCCGGCCATGTCCTGCCCGGCAACGAATCCGAGATCGTCCAGTCGCTCGACTGGGCCCTGACCACCGGCCTCCGGCAGGGGGGGTTCCCGCTATGGAACCCATATCTGAGGACCGGGCTGCCTTACGTCGCCGATCCTTTCCTTCACGTCTACAACCCGCTCTCGACCGTGCCCGTGCTGCTCTTCGGCGTCGACGACGGGTTCAAGATCGCCCTCTTCCTCAGTTTTCTGGCCGCCGCCCTCGGCATGTGGCGCCTTTGCCTGGGCCTGGGCTTCGGGCGCGCCACCCGTCTCTGGGCTGCGCTCATGTACGCCTTCACCGGACAGGCGGTGGCCCGTTTCTTCCAGGGTGAGTACGACTTCGTGCTCGGCTATGCCTGGATCCCCTGGGTCATCGCCGGCGTCCTGATCGCCACGCGCACTCGCCGGCGCTCGGATATCGCCCTCGCCGCGCTCTCGGGCGCTCTGCTCTTCGTGTCCGGCAACGTTTACTACTCCTACTACATGTCTTTCGTCCTGGTGCTCTTGGCACTGGTCACCGTCCTGGATGTGCGCCGGGCGCGTCCGTATCTGAGCCTGCACCTGCCACGCGCCGCCACCCTGGCTCTGATCGGCCTGCTGGCGCTTGGCCTCATCGCAGTGCAGCTCATTCCGATGGCCGACTTCGGGCACAATATCGTTAAGGTGGCCGATCCAAAAGGAACTGGCGCACAATCACTGCCGCAGATACTGCTGGACTACCTGTCCAAAGATAGCTTGCGTCCCGACGCGATCAAAGCCATTCCACGCGAGGAGTTCTATGCCTACACGGGCATCTGGCCGTTCTTACTGCTCCTCTTGCTGCCCTTCGCGCCCTGGAAGCGCCAAGCCAGGCCGCTGTTTTTTTTCGTTTTAGTCCTCATCCTGACCTGGGCTTGGATTGACATCCGTCACATGCCTTGGCGCGCACTTTACGAGCGCACGCCCTTCCTCAACCAGTTCCGCTACCCGACGCGCATGCTGATCTTCGGCGCGTTAGCTCTCGTCGTCTTGGCCGGCTTCGGGCTCGATCGCCTCTGGAAGAGCCTGCCCGCCCCGGGACGGGTTGAGAGCGTATCGGTGCCGGGGATCATGCGTTGGGCCGTCCGGCGTGCCGGCGTTCTGGCACTCGTGATCTTCAGCGTGTGGTCGGTGGGCGATCTGTACGCCACCAACAGCCGGCACATCCGCACGCGCGACCCCGACCCGCCTCGCTGGCAGACGATCGGTTGGCTGCGTGCGGCTGATGCAGGGGAGTATTTCGTCACCGCGGCCAATGACTGGCATTCGCCGATTGCAGCCAACGGCCTGCACTACGTCAACGGCTGGTATGGCTTCGACCTGATCCGTCCCCTGGGTGGGTCTACCAGTTCTCGCTACCTGGAGGCGCGTCCCAACTACGACGTGCTGGGTATCGATAGGCAACCTACGGTGCCCGATGCCATCGTCGTCGAGCGCTTCCCGACCCTCACCATTTATAAGTATCCGCACAACTTGCCCTTTGCCTTTGCCGTCGCCAACGCGCAACTTTTCGACGCGTCGCTCAAAAGCGAGCTCCAGGCCGACGACGTTACTTCCCTGGCAGCCCGGATGCCGGACCCCAATACCGTTGACGTGACGGCTGCGGGCACACCTGATGGGACCCTGGTCGTCATGCAGTCCGCCTATCCCGGTTGGCGACTGGCCGTCGACGGCCGCTTGCAGCCGGTCAAAAACGTTGGCGGCTACCTTGCAGCCGATCTTCAGAGCGGAACCCATCACTACGTCTTCACATACCGCTCGCAGCCGTTCAGCGTCGGCCTGATGATCAGTCTGCTTTCGCTGCTCGTCATATTGGCATTCGTCATGTCTGGCCGTTCGTTCCGCCGGCGGCTGCGCCAGCTTTGGCCCGTGTCCGGCAACTCGTCGTTGCTGGTTGGGGGCCGATCGGGGGCTCCGGACGGATTGACCCCAGCCGCGCGAGACTCCTCGACCCTGCCCGGCTTCCGACCCAAGACGGTCGGCGCCGTCTACCGCGCGGGCGCGCTGGTGCCCCTCAGGCCATTGGACCTGCCGGAGGGCACGCCCGTCCGACTGACGGTCCGGCCGGCGTCCGAGCAGGCGCGCCTCTCCATCCCGGCCCTCCCGGCGGCGTACGGGCGGCCGGCCGAGGGCCTGGCGGCCGCGGCCCAACTGCTCACTCACCTGTCACTCGAGTGGACCTTGTTCGGGCTGGGCATTGCAGTCTACCTCGTCACGCGACTGTGGGCGCTGGATAGCTGGCCGATCTACTTCCTGACCGACGAGGCCGCCAACCCGGTACGTGCCGCCGAACTGATCGCCCGTGGTTTCCGCGATGCGAACGGTCATCTGTTCCCCTTGTACTGGGAAGTTGCCCCGCAGCGCTGGGGCCCACTGCTGTCCGTCTACATCCACGCCCTCAGCATGAGCCTCTTCGGCGAGACGATCTTCGTGACCCGCGCGACCACCGCACTGTTCAGCGTCCTGGCAGCGGTCTCGGTCGCCCTGATTCTCAAGCTGATCTTCAATGCGCGCTTCTGGTGGGCCGGTGCCCTTCTGCTGGCGGTCGTTCCGGCTTGGTTTCTACATTCGCGCACCGGTTTTGAGACGGTCATCGCGGCTTCTTTCTACGGCTGCTTCCTTTTGTTCTATTTGCTGTACCGCACTCGCGCGCCGCACTACCTTTATCCCGCCATCCTGTTCGGTATGGCCAGCTTCTATACCTATTCGAACGGCGAACTGATCATGGCCGCGGCGGGAGTCTTCTTGCTCATGTCGGACCTTCGCTACCACGTCCGCCAATGGCGCACGGTCCTGAAAGCGGCCTTGCTGTTCGCCGTGCTCGTTCTGCCCTTGCTTCTCTTCCGTCTGCGCCAACCAGAGAGCCTTGCGCTGCACCTGCGCGTCATCGATTCCTATTGGTTCCGCGACATTCCGCTGCCGGCCAAGCTTGCCCAGTTCATCAGTACCTACTCTTACGGCCTCAGCCCGGCCTACTGGTTCGTGCCCAACGATCATGACCTGGTGCGGCACCACATGCTTGGTTATGCTAACCTGGGAGCCCTGTCCGTGCCGCTGGTGCTGATCGGCCTCGCGGTGTGTCTCTGGCGTGTCCGTTCAGCGACCCACCGCGCGCTCTTGCTGGCGGCCCTTGCCACGCCGGCCGGGGCGGCGCTGGTCGACATCAGCATGACACGCGTGATCGCCTTCGTGGTGCCCGCCACAGTGTTGGCGGGGCTGGGCCTCGACTGGCTCATGGGCCGGCTGTCCCGACGTGTCGCTTACGGCGCAGCTGCTGCGGCGGTGATCGGCGGCCTGTCCCTCGTCAGCATCTACACGTTGCGCGACGCGCTGCTGAATGGGCCAACATGGTTCCGCAACTACGAACTATACGGCATGCAGTATGGCACCAAGCAGCTCTTTGTGCAGGCCGTCCCTCAGGCCTTGGCGCGCGATCCAAATGTGCGCATCATGATGTCGCCGAATTGGGCCAACGGCACCGATCTGTTTCTGCGTTTCTTCCTCTCCCCCAAGGAGCAATCCCGAGTCCAGATGCGGACGGTCGACGATTTCATGCAGCAGCGTGGTGACCTGACGCCTGATTTGCTGTTCGTGATGACGCCCGAAGAGTTGCAAAATGCCCGTGCCAGCGGGAAATTCAAGGCGGTGACCGTCGAGCAGTTGATCCCCTATCCAGACGGCAGCCCCGGCTTCTATTTCGCGCGCCTGGCCTACGCCGACAATGTGGACGCCGCCTTTGCCGCCGAGGAAGCCGCACGGCGCCGGCCCGTGGTGGAGCAGTTCATGCTCGACGGCCAGCCGGTGACGGTTTCGCACTCGCAGTTCGAGGCCGGGCAGTTAAGCGACCTCTTCGACGGTGACCCCTTCACCTTCGTGCGCGGCCTCGAGGCCAACCCGCTGGTCATCGAGTTCTCGTTCTCGCAGCCCCGCCCCCTTTCCGGCCTGACGGCGGTTTTCGGGAGCATGGACTTCGCGCTCACGGCGCAACTATACACCGATGCAAACGCCGATCCGGTGGCCTACACGCAGACCTATCGCAATCTTCCGCCTGACCCCAAGGTAGATCTGGCCTTTGGGTCGAGCCCGCAGACCGTTTCCAAGCTGCGCCTTGAGATCTACCATCTGACCGCCGGTCCGCAGGCGAAGATTCACGTACGCGAGCTGGCCTTCAGGTGATGCGGCACCCGATCCTGCGGTTGCGGCATGTCGCCGGGAACCAAGGCCGGCAGTTCGGCCGCGCTCACCGGCCCTCCTGCCATCCCCGCTTCGCTTGGCCAGCGGCGCAAACGCTCGCTACATTGTGCACACGGCGCCGGATATGTTACACTTTTGGCTAACCTGGCTGCCGGGCAGGATCGCGCGCGCTCCCAGGATGGTCCGATGATCATGTGTTTGTCGGCGACGTTTTCAGCGGAGAGTTGATTAATGAGTGAATCGTCCTATGACTGGCAGACCGCGGACGGTGTGCCGGCGCCCTCAGAGGCGCCTGCGAGCAGGCACCCCATGCCGGCCAGGCTGTTGGCCTGGCTAGACACCGCTGCGGCGGCGAGGATCATCCTGGTCCTAATCCTGCTCGTCGGCGCCTATTTGCGGCTCAGCCACGTCAACTGGGACGACGGCACGCACATCCACCCGGACGAGCGCTTCCTCACCATGGTGGAAGCTGCAATGCAGTTGCCCAAGAGCGTGGGCGAGTTTTTCGATAGCACCAAGTCGCCACTCAACCCGTACAACTATCCGTCGTTCCCGCTGTTCGTTTACGGCACTCTGCCCATCTTTATCGTCCGCTACGTGGCCGAGTTCGCCGACAAGCTGAACCAGGCGCTCAACCTCTGGACCTTCGGGCCCGGCATCCCGATCGGCCTGACCGGCTATGACGGCGTTCAGTTCGTCGGCCGCACGCTGTCGGGCGTTTTTGACTTGGGCTGCGTCTGGTTGATCTTCCTCGTCGCCCGGCGGCTTTACAGCCGCCGCGTTGGCCTGCTGGCGGCAGCCCTATATGCCTTCGCCGTCCTGCCTCTCCAGCAGTCCCATTTCTTTACCGTCGACACGTTCGGCAACTTCTTCGCCTTGCTCACCTTCTACTTTGCCGTGCGCGTCGCGCAGGGCGGGCAGGCCGGCAGGGCGGGCGGCGGTTGGCCGTCGTACGTCGCGCTCGGCGCCAGCCTGGGAGCCACCCTGGCCTGCCGCATCAACCTGTTGCCGATGATCATCATCGCCGTCTTCGCGGCCGCCATCCGCGCCTGGGATGACTGGCACGCCGCGCCCGTCGCCGCGCGGCACGGCTCGCCGGTCACGCCCTCGGCCGCGAGTTCGCCGGGCGCGCTCGATGCACAGGTGGCCCGTCTGCGCGACGGCGCCTGGTTGAGCACCCTGGTGCAGGCCACGCTGTTCCGGCTCCTGCTCATGCTCCTCGTAGCCTTCGCCGTGTTCCGTATCGCGCAACCCTATGCCTTCGGCGGCACCTCGATCACGGATTTCAGCTTTTCCTCCCACTGGCTGGACAACATGCGCTGGGCCAAGCAGTCGGCTGCCGGCGACATCGACATGCCGCCGGGCCACCAGTGGACCAGCCGTACCCCCTTCGTTTTCCCGTTCACCAACATGGTCATCTGGGGGATGGGTCTGCCGCTGGGCCTGGCGGCCTGGGCCGGCTGGGCGCTGGCCGCCTGGCAGATCGGACGTGGGCTGACGCGGCGTTTCGCGCCGCCTGGCGCGGACGCCTGGCGCGCCCACCTCCTGCCCGTCGCCTGGATCGGCGGCATGTTCCTCTGGCAAGGCCTGCAGTACGTCCAGACGATGCGCTACCTCCTGCCGATCTACCCGATGCTTGCCATGATGGCGGCCTGGTTGTTGTGGTGGCTGGTGGCGCGCGCCCGGACCGTGGCGTCGGCGTGGCGGGTCGGGCGGGAGGCCCTGCCAGCCGGCCTGCTGGCATCCGAACCCGCCCTCCCGGTCCTGCAGACGAGCAACGGCGCCGTCGAGGATCCGCGCGCGTCCCTCCCCCCGGCTGGAGCCGGGGCGGCGGCCATGCGGCCGCCGGGGTCGCTGCTTGGCGCCATCGAAAGTGAATTGCCCCTGGCCGACGCCGACGGTGGCCCCTCGGCGGTCACAGATCCTGTCCCTGGCCGCCTGCGCACGCCGCCCGCGGGGCCGGGCCTCGTCGCCGGCGCGGCGGGCCTGCGCCAACGGGCCGGCCGCCTGGCGCAGCGTCTCGTTCCCGCCTGTCAGCCCGTGGCCTACGGCCTCCTTTCCCTGGTTGTCATCGCCACCATGTTGTGGGGCTGGGGCTTCCTGGCCATCTATCGCCGGCCGTTGAGCCGCGTGACCGCCAGCCGCTGGATCTATCAGAACATACCGGCAGGCAGCCACCTGGGGAACGAACACTGGGACGATCCGCTGCCTTTCAGCATCGACGGCCATATGAGTTTCAAGCCGTCCGGCATGTACTACGGGCTGAGCTCCAGCGACGGCATGATGCAGATGTACAACGAGGACACGCCGGAGAAGCGCGAGCAGCTCGTCCAGTGGTTGGACGAGGCAGACTACATCATCCTCTCCAGCAACCGGCTCTATGGTTCCATCCCGCGCCTGCCCATGCGCTACCCGATGACCACGCTGTACTATAAGCTCGTGTTCGAGGGCAAGCTGGGGTTCAAGCAGGCGGCCAAGTTCACCTCGTTCCCGACGATCTTCGGCCTTCCGTTCGACGATTCGGGTGCCGAGGAAGCCTTCAGCGTCTACGATCACCCGGTCGTCTACATCTTCCAGAAGACCCCCCAGTACAGCGAGGCCCAGGTGCGCCGCTACCTGGACTCGGTCGACCTCGAAGAGACGATCCAGATGTGGCCCAAGCAGATCAGCGAAGCGCCGACCGCCTTGCTGCTGCCGCCCGCCCTGACCGCGGCCCAGCAGGCCGGCGGCACCTGGTCGAGCATCTTCAACGCCGACGACCTAGTCAACAAGGTGCCGGTGCTCGCCTGGTTGGTCCTGCTCGAGGTGCTGGGATTGCTCGCCTTCCCGTTCACCTTCTCGGCGATGCGCGGTCTGGCCGACCGCGGCTACGGGGTCGCCAAGGTGCTCGGCATCCTCTTGTTGGCCGTCCTGAGCTGGATCGGCCCGGCGCTCAAGATCCTGCCCTATCAGCGTTGGGAGATCGGCCTGGCGCTCCTGCTGATCGCGGCTTGCAGCGCTGTCTTGGCCTGGCGCCGGCGCGCCGGCCTGCGGGACTTCTTGCGCGCCCGCAGCCGGCTCCTGCTCACCGAAGAGGGCATCTTCCTGGCCCTGTTCCTGCTCTTCCTGTTGGTGCGTTGGGGCAATCCCGACCTGTGGCACCCGGCCCGTGGCGGCGAGAAGCCGATGGACTTCGCTTACCTGAACGCCGTCATCAAGTCCACCTTCTTTCCGCCCTACGACCCCTGGTTCGCCGGCGGTTTCCTGAGCTACTATTACTTTGGCTTCGTCATCGTCGGCACCCTGATCAAGCTCACCGGCATCGTACCCGCCGTCGCCTACAATCTCGCCGTCCCGGCCCTCTTCGCGCTGACCGGGACGGGGGCCTTCGCGGTGGCCTACAGCCTGGCTGCCGGCGATCGCGCGACGCGCTTTGCCCGTGAGGTCGAGGAAGAAGGCGGGCTGTGGCTCGGGCCACTGCTGGCCGGGGTGGCCGGCCTCTTCTTCGTGACCATCATCGGCAACCTGGCCGAGGTCAAGCTCATTTGGGACCAGTGGTCGGCGCACTCGGTCCTCAGCCTGCAGAGCAGCATCCCCGGGCTGAGCGGGTTGCTGCGCGGCCTCGACGGGGCTTTCGCCTGGTTGCTGCACCGGCAGCCGCTGGCATTCCCCAACGATTGGTGGTTCTGGAATGCCTCGCGCGTCATCCCCGATACGATCAACGAATTCCCCTTCTTTACCTTCACCTACGCCGACCTGCACGCGCACATGATCGCCTTGCCGCTGACGTTGCTCGCCCTGGCGACCGCCGTCGCCCTGGTACGGCTGACGGACTTCGGGCTTGGCCTCGCCGACTTCCCGGGCGCCACCGGGTCGCAGGACCCGGACCGGCGCCTGCCGATCGCCGAACCCAGCCCCTGGCGCATCGCCTGGCCGGAGTTGGTTCTGATCCTGCTCTTCGGCCTGGTCGCCGGCGCCCTGCGTGCCACCAATACCTGGGACTTCCCGACCTACCTGCTCGTCGCCCTCGCGGCGCTCGCCGTCGCCGAGCTGCAGCGCCGCCGGGGTATGGCGCTGCCCGAGGGATTGGATGCCCGGCTGGCCTTCGCCTTCCGGGCGGTGGTGTCCGTCTTGTGGCGTGCGCTCGTGCTCGTCGTCGCCGCAACCCTCGTCTTCTATCCCTACACCAAGTACTATGCCTCCGCCTACGCCGGGCTGCAGCTCTACACGGACGCGAAGACCTCGATCCCGGACTACTTCACGGTCTGGGGCTTATTCCTGGTCACGACGACCATCGTCCTGCTCGGCGAGTGGTGGGCCCAGGTGCGCGAGGCACAGACGCCTGTCTGGCTGGGCCGTACCTTCCCGTTTGTGCTCGCCGCCGTGGCCTGTCTGATACTGGCCGGCCTGGCCCTGCACGTCACCATCTGGGCCATCGCCGTGCCGCTGTTCACCCTCGCATTGGTCCTGGCTCTCGGACGCGATATCCCGCCGGCTCGCCGTTTGGCCCTGCTTGTGATTGCCCTCGCCTTCGCCATCACCATCGGGGTTGAGGTGGTGCGCCAGAAGGACGATATCGGGCGCATGAACACGGTCTTCAAGTTCTACGTGCAGGCCTGGGTCCTGTTCGGCATCGGCTCGGCCTTCGGCCTGGCCAGTTGGCTGCCTCGAGCGGGGAAGTGGTCGAACGGCGCGCGCCGCCTGGCGGGGGCGCTCGTACTGGTCCTGTTTGCCTGCGCGGCGCTCTATCCACCCCTGGCCGCGCGCGCCAAGGTGCTCGACCGTTTCTCGGCGCAGGATCAGCCACACACCCTGGACGGCATGGCCTACATGAACGACGCCGTCTACTTCGACAACAATCAGGATCTGCTGATCCCGGACGACAAACTGGCCATCGACTGGATGCTGCAGAACGTGCAGGGTTCGCCCGTCATCCTGGAAGGCAATACGCCCGGCTACCGCTGGGGCAACCGTTTCGCAATCTACACCGGGCTGCCGGCCGTCATGGGTTGGGATTGGCATGAGCGGCAGCAGCGTTCCGTCGTGCCCGGCACCGTCATCGATCGGCGCCTTAACCACGTCAAGGAGATGTACGACACCGGCGACGTGGCGCGCGCCGAGCACCTCCTGGATTACTACGACGTGAGGTACATCGTCGTCGGCCAACTCGAGCGGGCTTACTACAGTCCCGAGGGCTTGGCTAAGTTCGACCAGATGGTCGGCCAGGGCTACCTACGGGTCGCCTACGACCGGGCTTCGGTGCGCATCTACGAGGTGATCGGGCGCGGTACGCCCGCCGACCGGGGACCCGAGGGTCGGGTCGACTTGCTGGCCCCTGTTCCGCAGGGAACGACGCAGCAGTGAGTGCGCGCTCGCGGCGAGGGCGCCCGGCCCGAGGGCGCCCGGCCCGACGGCCCTCATCCCCGGGCGGCCGGCGGACGGGCCGTCCTCGCGTCCTCTGCCGCTGCGGGGCCGGTCGGCATGCGCCGCAGTGTGTCCCCCCGGGCCTCGGGCCCCGGGGCGAGGTGTTAGGGCCGTTGGCGGCGCTACGGCTGATGCCGGTCTGTTGTGGTAGGGAGGGCGCTGGCGGGGAGTGAACGTGCGATCGGAACCGGGCTCGGTCGGTGTGAGCACCGTCGCGGGGGCCAGACGCAAGACACGGGACGCGAAGCGCGCCGCGCTTTACGCCTTCCGGCTTGCGTTTTTTGTGTTGCTGGTGGCCGCCGCCGCCCTGCGCTTCACGGATCTCAACTGGGACCAGTTCCAGCACGTCCACCCCGACGAGCGGTTCATCGTCTGGGTAGCAGATTCGATCTCGCGCCCGGCCAGTCTACGGACGGCCTTCGACCCCGCCCTCTCGACCATCGATCCGTTCCGCTGGCCGCCGGATGCCGGTGACCTGGCCGGCCGGCCGCGTGATTATGCCTACGGGCATCTCCCGCTCTACCTGTTGGTGCTCGTGAGCCATGCCGCTGCGGCGCTCGGCGAGCTCGCCGCACCCGCCCTGCCGGCCGCCCTGGCACCGGCCGCCGCCTTTGCCGGCCACCTGGCCTCGTACGATTACCTGCCCCTGACCGGCCGGGCGCTCTCCGGCCTTTCCGACCTGGGCGTGCTCTGCCTGGTCTATCTGGCCGGCCGGCGCGCCTACGGGCGGGCGGCGGGGCTGCTGGCCGCCGCGGCTTACGCCTTCGCCGTGCTGCCCATCCAGCTCAGCCACTACTATGGGGTGGACATGGTCTTGACCTTGTGCATCCTGGCCAGCCTCACCCTGGCCGCGCGTTACGCCGAGCGCGGCGGGCGCGCGACCTGGCTGGGCGCCGGTGCCTTGGCCGGGCTGGCCGTCGGCTCAAAGTTTAGCGCGGTCCTGCTGGTGATCCCACTGCTGGTCGCGGCCGCCTACCGGCCCGAAGCGTTTCTCCCCGACGACGGGCCGGGCAGGGTGGGTTTCTGGCGCCGGGTGAACTGGGGCTCGCTGGCGCGCCGCCTGGCCGTGGCCGGCGGCGCGGCCGTGCTGGCCTTCGTCATCACCAATCCCTTTGCCGTCATCGAGTTCCCCGCCTACCTGAGCAACATCCTGGCGCAGAATGCCATGGTCAGCGGCACGATGGATGCGCCCTACACGCGCCAGTTCATCGGCAGCCTGCCCTATTGGTACTTCGTGCAGCAGCTCGGCCAATGGGGCCTGGGTTGGCCGCTCGGGATCGTCGCCTGGGGTGGCTTCGCCTGGGCCGTGCTCCGGCTGCTGTGCGCGCGCGTGGGCCCGGCTGAGGCGGTCCTGCTGGCCTGGGCCGTGCCCTACTTTGCCACCACCGGTGCCTTTCTGGCCAAGTTCCCGCGCTACCTGGCGCCGTTGCTGCCCTGCCTGCTGGTTTTCGGGGCCGGGGCGGCGCTGGCCGTCTGCCGTTGGCTGGAGGTCCGCTGGGGGCGGCGCGGCCGGCTGGCCGGGACGCTGGCGCTAAGCGCGGTCGGGCTCTTCACCGTCGCCTGGGCGCTGGCCTTCAGCGGCGTCTATGCCCAGGAACACCCCTGGCTGCAGGCCTCCGAGTGGCTCTACGCCCACGTGCCCGACGGGAGCACGCTGCTAAGCGAAGCTTGGGACGACAGCCTGCCGCTGGCGATGGACGAAGTGCGTGGGGGGCCGGCGCCGCAGCAGTATCAGCGGGTTGAGCTGCCGCTCTACGACCCGGACACGCCGGATAAGGCCGACCTGCTGGCAGGGGACCTCAGCCGCGCCGATTACCTGGTCGTCGCCAGCAACCGGTTGTGGCGACCGATCGGGCGCCTGACCGGGCGCTACCCGATGAGCAGCCAGTATTATCGCCTGCTGCGGGACGGCGAGCTGGGCTATGTGCGGGTGGCGGAATTCGCGGTTTACCCGCGTCTCGGGAGCCTGACCATCCCGGACGATAACGCCGACGAGAGCTTCACGGTCTATGACCACCCCCACGTCTTCATCTATGCCAACGCGGCCCGCCTGGACGAGGGCGTCCTGCGGCTGCGCCTGGGCCAATACCTGCCGCGCGTGAACGGCCGGCAGCCATCCTTGTCAGGCCCGGTCAGCCTGCTCTCGGACGGTCCTGCGGCTGCGAGGGCTCCCACGGCGGCCGTTTCTTTCCCGGCCGGGCAGGCGGCGCAGGCCGCTGTCCCGCAGGCCGCTGCGCCGCGGCCCCCCGCGATGTTGGCCCAGCCTGTCGATACCCTCCCGATCGTCGCCGACTTCCGCTGGAACAAGTTCGCCAGCCAGTGGCCGCCGTCCGCCGTCCTTTTTTGGTGGCTGGTCCTGGGCCTGTTCGGCTGGCTGGCCTGGCCACTGCTTTACCCCCTGCTTCCCGGTCTGCGCGACCGGGGCTTCGGTCTGGCGCGCATCGCCGGTTGGCTGACGGTGGGCTGGGTCAACTGGCTGGGCGCCAGCCTGGGCCTGTGGGAGAACCGGGCGGTCTGGATCGCGGCCCTGCTCGGCGCTCTCGCCGTTGCCGGCCTCCTCGCCTACCGGCGGCAGCGCGTGCGCATCGCCGCCTTCTGGGCGCGGCACCGGCGTCTGCTGCTTATCGAAGAGGGACTGTTCGCCCTGGCTTTCCTCGCCTTCGTCGGCATCCGTTTGCTGGACCCCGACCTCTGGCAGCCCTGGAACGGCGGCGAGAAGTTCATGGAGTTTTCCTTTCTCAACGCCATCTTGCGCAGTGCCCATTTCCCGCCCTACGATCCCTACTTCGCCGGCGGGACCATCAACTACTACTACTATGGCCTTTACCTGGTCAGCCTGCTGATTAAGCTGACCGGCATCGTCCCGGAGGTGGCCTTCAATCTCGCCGTTCCCAGCCTGTTCGCCCTGACCGCCGGCGCGATCTTCAGCATCGCCTATAGCCTGGTGGCGGGCCGGCGTGACCGGTTCTCGGCCGGCCGCTCGCCGCGGTCGCCTGCCGGCCGGCCGCTCGCCGCCGCCTCCTTGTCGGTCTTCCTGGCCCTGCTGATGGGCAACTTGCAGGGCTTCTGGCAGGTAGTGCAGAACCTGGCCGACCTGGGCGGGGCGGCGCCGGGGGGCGGGGCGGGCGCCTTCGTCAGGGCCCTCCTGCTCGGGATCGGCCACGCGATCCAGGGCATGCCGCTGCCCGGCTATGACTACTGGGGACCGAGTCGTGTCATCCCTTTCACGATCAACGAGTTCCCTTATTGGACCTTTCTGTTCGCCGACATGCATCCCCACCTCATCGCGATGCCGCTGGGGATGCTCGTCGTCGGCCTGGCCTTGGGCTGGCTGATGCCGCCGGAAGCCGGGCCCGATCCGCCCGCCGCCGAGGAGGTTCTCGTGGGGAGGGTGGACAACGCCGGCAACCGGCCGCACGCGGACGGCGCCGCTGCCGGGCAGGCTCTGCCGGCACACGCTGGTCCGGCCGGCGCCACCGCACGGGAGCGCTCGCTCGCGGCCGAGCTCGGGCTGCTGCTTCTGCTGGCCCTCGCCCTCGGGGCGCTCGGGCCGACCAATACCTGGGACCTGCCGGTCTACACCGTCCTGGTGGCCGGAACCTTATGGCTCGCCGCCTGGCGCCGTCGCAGCGCATTGGCCTCCTTGGAGGGCCTGCTCGTGGCCGGCGGGGTGATCGCTCTCGCTGTCCTGGCCTACTGGCCCTTTTACGCGCACTACAACATCGAGATCGGGGCCGGCAGCGGGCCCCTGCTGGCCCGTTTCTTCGCCGCCGTCCACGCTTCCAGCCCGCCCGCTGATTGGCTGCTGGTCTGGGGTTTCTTCCTGTTCATGGCTTACAGCCTGGCGCTCTGGCGCTGTCTCGCGTCCAGCCGGTCCGCGGCGCCGGCCATCCTGTCCCTGCTCGTGGCCCTGCTCGCCGGACTGGGGCTGGTCGCCCTCGGCCGCCCGACCGCCGCCTTGGCGGTGGTTCCAGCGGTCCTCGCTTTGGTCGCTTTCTTCCGGCGCCGGATCGGCGCCGCCGATGCCTTCGCCAACCTGTTACTGCTGGCCGGCCTTGGGTTGCTCGTGGGCAGCGAGCTCTTGTATCTGCGGGATTTCCTGGAGGGCGGCGACTGGTATCGCATGAACACGGTCTTCAAGTTCTCGATGCCGGCCTGGCTTTTCCTGGCGATCGCCGCCGGAGCAGGACTGCCCCACCTCTGGCGCGGCCTGGGCCATCCGGCGGCGCACTCTGAGGCGGCAGCGGACGCCTTTCCCGCCGCCGCTGCCTCTTCCCCCTCAGCGGAGCGCCCCGGGGCGCCCGCCGCCCGCGCAACCGAGCCCGCCCTGGAGGCCGCGCCGCTGCCGGCTGAGGAGCCCGGCTCGTGGCGGCATGGCGCCGAACCTGCAGACGAGCCCGGCTCGTGGCCGCATGCCGCCGGACCTAGGGACGAGGCCGGCTCGCGGCCGCTCGTCTCCGAGCCTTCAGCCGAAACCGGCCTACCGCTCGCGCCGTGGCCGGGCCTGCCCCCGGCCGGTCCGGCCGCCGTGTATCCCGCGCCGCCGTGGGCCCCTCCGGCCGCCGGCCGGCGGGCAGCCGCCCGCTGGGCGGGCCGCGGCTGGCGGGCGGTCGCGGGTGCGTTATTGTTTGCCGGGCTGTTCTTCCCGGCGTTCGGCACCCCCGCGCGGGTCACCGACCGTTTCCCCTCGGCCCGGCCACCCATCGGCACGCTGGACGCCAGCGCCTACATGGCCACCGGACGTTATCAGTGGCCGGACGATCGTCACACGATCGACCTCTACTACGACTACCAGGCCATCCATTGGCTGTTGGATCACGTGCAGGGCACCCCGGTGGTCGCCGAAGCCCCGGCCGGGAGCTACGACGTCGCGGGCAGGTCGGTCGCCTACGACTATTATCGGGCGGGGGGCCTGCGCGTGGCCAGCCTGACGGGCCTGCCGACTTTCGTGGGGCAGCACGAGTACGAGCAGCGTCCCGGCGCGCAGGTCGGCGAACAGGCTGCGCTCGGCCAGGAGTTCTTTGCCACCCCGGACCTCGGGCGGGCGCGCGCGCTCATCGGCCAGCTGCACGTCGACTACATCTATGTCGGCCAGTTGGAGCGTATCCTCTTCGGCGAGGCCGGCCTGAGCAAGTTCGACGCGCTGGTCGCCAGCGGGGACCTGGAGGTGGCCTATCGCAACCCGCAGGTGGTCATCTACCGGGTGAAGCGGGCCGCAGGGTGATCGCTCCGGCGATCAGAGCATCTGGAACCCCGGCAGGCAGTTTGGCGTCGTTTCCGCGAGGTGCTAAAATAACCGCTTGGTCTGCGCGGCCGGCTTGCGGGCCGCCGGCGGAGGCAGAGGTCGAGTTCAGGTGGTGATGTCACGGGTCAGTTGTCGATTATGTTACCAATGCTTTCATGGTGGTTGATCATTCAGCTTTTCGCCCTCGCTGCCCTGCCGCTGGCATGGCGGTTGTTCCGGCGCTTGCCCAGCCGCGGTTATCCGCTGGCCAAAGCCCTGGGTTTGCTCTTGATCTGCTACGTGCTCTGGTTGGGAGCCGAGTTCCACCTCCTGGCGAACAGCGTGGGCGGCATCCTTTTTGCGCTGCTCCTCGTCGGCGGAGTGTCCGGCTGGTTGGGCCGCGCGGGTCTGCGGCGGGTCCCGGCCGGCGAGGCAGGGCCGCTCTCGCCGTCGGCCGGCCGGCCCTTGATCGCCTGGCTGCGCAAAAACTGGCGGCTCATTCTCGCCACCGAAGCCCTGTTCCTGGCGGTGCTGGCTGCCTGGACGGTCTTTCGGGCCTACAGCGGTGACATCGCCGGCACCGAGAAGCCGATGGAGTTCGCCTTCATCAACGGCATTCTCGATAGCCGTTTCTTCCCGCCGCAGGACCCCTGGCTGTCAGGCTATGCGATCAGTTACTACTACTTCGGCTACGTGATGCTGGCGGCCCTCATCCGGCTGAGCGGCGTCTTGCCCGCCGTCGGTTTCAACGTCGGCGTTGCCATGTGGTACGCACTCACCCTGACCGGCGCCTTTGGCGTGGTCTATGACCTCGTGCGGCTGGCCGGCCTGCGGCGGGCAGCCCCGGCCCCGCCGCCCGTGGGCCCGGGCGCGGAAGAGGAGCCGGCCGGGCGCCCACCCCGGCCCGCCGCGGCGCCGCTCCGGCCCGGCAGCCCCGGCATCGCTCCGCAGGCGGCGCAGGCCTCGGCGCTGCCCCCAGCCGCCTCGGCGTCGCGCGCGCAGCCGGCCCTGGCGGTCGGTCCCTCCACAGGGCAGCCGGTCAGGTTGGGCCAGGCGGCCCTGCCGGACGTCCGCGAGCGCGCGAGCCGGGCAGAGGCATCGGCGGTCGCCGATCAGGCTGGGGTCGCCAGGGCGATCCGGTTCGGCCTGGTAGGCGCCCTGCTGACGGGCGTGATGGGCAACCTCGAAGGCCTGGTGGAGATGGCCTACAACCGCCGGCTCGTCCCGCTGGCCTGGATCCAGTGGCTTGACATAAAGGGACTGACGGACAGCGCGCCGAGCGGTGGTTGGGCGGGCGGCTTTTGGTGGTGGTGGCACGCCTCGCGCACGGTCCATGACCAACTGCTCGGCCGCACGCTCGAGGTCATCGACGAGTTCCCCTTCTTCAGTTTTCTCTTGGGCGACCTGCATCCGCACGTGCTGGCGCTGCCGTTCGTCTTGCTGGCGGTCGGCCTGGCGCTGAACCTGGTGCTGCAGGCCTCGGAGTTGGTGCTGGCCGCCGATGCTCCTCGGGTCCGCCCGGGGAGCGCCTCCTCGTCCGCACCGCTTGCACGGGGCGGCTCCCTGATCGGCGAGTTGTCGAGCGGGTTGGCGCACTTCTGGGCCTTTCTCGGCCGGGTCACCGGCATGGGAGCGCCGGGGATCTTCCTTTACGCCCTGGCGCTGGGTGCGCTGGCGTTCCTCAACACCTGGGATTTCCCGATCTACCTTGCCTTGGCGGGCCTGGCCCTGGGGGCCGGCCTGGCGCTGCCGAACGGGCTTAACCGGCGGGTGCTCGGCAGGGTGCTTGGTGCGGGCTTGGTGCTGGGCGCGCTCGGGATCGCGCTCTATTTCCCATTCTACGTTGGCTTCCAATCGCAGGCCGGCGGGATCTTGCCCAACCTGTTCTTTCCCACGCGCTTCAGCCAGTTCTTCCTGATGTTCGGCCCCTTCCTGGTGGTGACCGTCTTTTTCCTGCTGCTGTTGAGCGGCGGCTTGCCGCGGCGCACGTTGTTCGGGCACTTATGGCGACTGTGGCTGTGGCTCGTCTTGCTGCCCCTGGCCTTCCTGGGCCTGATCCTCGGCGGGGCGTTGCTGTTGCCGCAGGGGCGTGCCGTGGCCGATGCCCTCCTGAGCAACGGCGACGTGCGCGCCGCTCTGGGTGGGCGGGACGTCTCGCAGGTCGCTGCCCTGGTGGTCCAGTTGCGGGCTGCCACTCCCTGGACCTTTCTGGTGCTGGCGATCCTGATCGCCTGGGCGGGAGGGTTGTTGTGGACCTGGCTGGCCGGGCGCGGGGCTGACCGGCGCGGACGGGCTCGACGCCGCCGGCCCGGTGCGCCGCGCTTGCCCGCCGACCGACTTGTTCGTGACGGTCATGATCGCCCTGGCGCTGCTGCTTACCCTCAGCGTGGAATTTGTCTACCTGAAGGACTATTTCTCGTCGCGCATGAACACGGTCTTCAAGTTCTATTACCAGGCCTGGATACTACTGGCCCTGGCCTCGGCCTACGGGCTGAGCCGCCTGGCTGAGGCCAGGACGCGGCCCGCCCTGGCCCTTCCGGGCCTCGGCCTGGCCGGCCTGTTGATCTTCGGCGGGCTCTATTACCCGTTGCTTGCCACGCCGAGCAAGGCCAACGACTTCCAGGCTCAGTCGACCGCCCAGGCAGGCGCCTGCCCGGCCGTCCCGACGCTCGACGGGCTGAGCTTTCTCTGCCAGAGCGATCGCGCCGACTATCAGGCCATCACCTGGATCCGGGCCAACCTGCCGCCGACCGCCACCGTCCTCGAGTACGCGGGCGGCTCGTACAGCGCCGAGGGCGCCGAGCGTATCTCCATGTCGACCGGCAATCCGACCCTGCTCGGCTGGGATTTTCACGAGCGGCAATGGCGCGGCGGCGCCTTCGATGCGCTGGCAGGGGCCCGCCCCGATGCCATCCAGGCCATCTATCGCACGGCCGCTCCGGACGAGCTGCGCGGCCTGCTCGAGCGCTGGCACGTCGATTACGTGTATGTGGGGGCCCTGGAGCGGAGCAAGTATGGCATTACCGACCCGGTCATGGCGCGTTTTGACCGCGTTCTGCGCAAGGTGTACGACGAGGATGGCGTGAGGATCTACGCGCGTTGAAGAGTTTTCAAGAGTGGTGACCTATGACCCAAGCTGAACTTACTGCCCGAACGACCGGCGCCGGCCTCGGCCTGTCCGCCTGGCTGACGACTGAGCGTGTGGCCTATGCCGGGGCCGCCGGCCTGGCACTGTTCCTGCGCCTGCTCGGGCTCGGCCTTCGGCCGCTGGGTCCGGCGGAAGCTGCCCAGGCCCTGCCGGCCTGGCAGGCCGGGCAAGCCCAGCCGTTTCAGCTATCGGGCCTCAGCCCTTTGCTCTTCGGGCTGCAGCGTTGGTTGTTCACGCCTCTGGCCGGCAGCGACGGCCTGGCGCGTTGGTGGCCCGCCCTGGCCGGCGGCCTGGCGACGCTGCTGTTCTACGCCTTGCGCGCTCGCCTGGGGCGCGCTGGGGCCCTGGTCGCCGCGCTGCTCTGGGCCGGCTCACCGCTGGCGGTGTTCATCAGCCGGCAGGCGACCGGTTATGGCCTGGTGCCGCCGCTGGCGCTGGCCCTGCTCGCCGGCCTTAGCCTGGCGCTGCGGGCGCGGGAAGGACTTGCCCCCTCGCCCACGGCAGAACCGCCGATCGCGACCGACAGGCGGGCCGGGGTAGCTGGCGGACGGCCGGCCTCGGGGGAGGGCCGCACGGCCCTCGTCTGGGCGGCCATCGCGCTGGGCGCCCTTCTGGCCGCGGGTTCCGGTGCCTATACCGTGCTGCTGATCGGACTGGCTGCCGCCCTGCTCTGGCCGGGCACGACCGTTCGCCTCGCCAGCGCCATGCGCGGGCACGCTCGCCCGGTCTTGCTGGCCGGGGTGCTGTCTTTCGTGCTCTCGTCGACAGCCCTCTTCTCCACCCCTGCCGGTCTCGCCGCAGCCGCTGACCTGCTCGGGGCCTGGTTGCGGGGCCTCATGCCCGGCCTGACCGGCTACAGCCCGGCCGAGCTGCTGCTGCGGCTGCTGTTGAGCGAGCCGCTCCTGTTAGGATTCGGCATCGCCGGGCTGGTGTGGGCCATCCGCCGCAGGGACGGCTTTGGCCTCTTCGCCGGCCTGGCCGCCGGCCTGGCCCTGCTGGTCCCGCTGCTCGGCGGCGGGCGCCAGGTGGACGACCTGGGTCTCGTGGTGATCCCGTTGCTCCTGCTCGCCGGCCCTGCCATCGCCTGGACGCTGGCGGCCCTCTGGTCCTGGCGCAGGGAGGTCGACCCCTGGCTCTTGGTGGCGCTCAGCCTGACGCTGCTGGCCGCCGCGGCCATCAGCCTGCCGAGTTTCTATGCCGCCACGGATGCCGGCCACCGGGTCCTCTACCTCGGCGTGACAGCGGTCACTCTGCTGCTCCTTGCGGGTTTGTGGCTGGTCTACGGCGCGTGGGGGAGCTGGCACACAGTGCGGCGGGCGCTGCCGGCGGTGGCGCTGCTGGTAGGCGTGGTCTGGGCCTTGAGCCAACTTAACAGCCTGAATTATGACACCAACCCGCTGCAGCGCCCGGGGGTCTTGCTACGCACGCCGGGTCCGGACTGGGCGGACTTGCGGGCCGAGCTGCGCGACCTTTCGGCGCTCAACTCCGGCGGTGCGCGGGAGGCGCCCATCGACCTCGTCGTGCCGCTGGACCCGGCTGACCCGTTGACTCCCATGTTGCTCTGGGAGCTGCGTGACCACAGCGCGCTCCGGGTCGGGACCGGCCTGCCGTCGAACCCCGCCCCGCTCGTGATCACGCCGGCTGACGTTCAGCCGGCCATCGGCGATCGCTCGATCGGAGACCGCTACAGCGGTGCCAGCTTTGATCTGCTCGAGCAGTGGAGACCCGAAAGCCTGACCGGGCCAGACCCGGCCCAGCAGTGGCTGCGCTGGATCATCTACCGGCAGGCGCCCACGGCGCCCGAGACGACCTGGAAGGCTGTGCTCTGGGCAGACCGCTTGCCGGCCGGGCAGGGATTTTCGCAAAACAGCCTGAACAATCAGGTGTCACCCGTCGCCTTGCCAGCTGGCAAGGCGCAGTAACTTGAATAACAGGTTCCATGTCTGACTACGACTTCACGCCCGATGCTGGCGCTCCGATCGCCTTGCCCGGCCCCGCCGGAGCGGCCGTCGTCGGCGCGCCTGCGCGCCCGGCGGCGCCTGGGGCCGCGCCCGCGGCCGGCGCTCCGTCCATGCCGGTGGAGAGCCTGCTGGATCGCCCCTTCCTGCAAGTCGTGCGTTGGGATGGCGAGAAACTGGCCTGGCTGCTGCTGTTGGCCGCCGCCCTGGCCAGCCGGCTGATCGGCCTCGGCGACCGAGCGATCAGCCACGACGAGAGCCTGCACGCCCTCTATTCCTGGCACCTGTTCGACGGCCAGGGGTATCAGCACGAAGCCATGATGCACGGGCCGCTCAAGTTCGCCGGCAACGCCTTCATGTACTTCATTTTCGGGGTCAACGACTGGAGCGCGCGCATCCAGGTGGCCCTGTTCGGCGTGCTGATGGTGGGGTTGGTGTGGTTGCTGCGGCCGTGGCTGGGGCGGGTGGGGGCCTTTCTGGCGGCCCTGATGTTCACGATCTCGCCGGCGCTGCTGTTCCACAGCCGCTACATCCGGGATGAGGTGATCCTGTGTGCGCTGCTGGTGCTGCTGGTGGTGGCGATGTTCCGCTACCTGGCGACACGGCAGACGAAGTGGCTGATCTGGACTGCGGTGGCGTTGGGACTGGCCCTGACGACCATGGAGGCCTCGTTCATCTTCGGCGGCATCTTCGGCATCTTCCTGCTCCTGGCCCTCGCCGTGCGCCTCTGGACCTGTCCCTGGCCCTCCGCGGCGGCCACCGCCCCTTCCGGCGGGGACGGCTACCCTCCCGACGCGGCCGCGCGCGCGCCGGCGCCGGCGGACCGCAGGAAGCTCTATCGCTACCTGGTGGGCGCGGCCGTGCCGGGGTTGGCCGCCGACACGGCCCTCCTGATCTTCAGGCAATCCCTGCCCGGCCTGGCTCTGGCCGGCCTGGGTGCCCTCTTGGCGCTCGGCGCGGCCTTCATAGTGGCACTCGCCTGGCGCTCACGCCTGCGCCTTTTCGTCGAGCTGGACCTGCTGGTCCTGCTGTTCACGCTGGTGCTGCCGTTCCTGACGGTTTTCCCGATGCGGCTGCTGGGCTGGTCTGTGGACCCATTCAAGAAAGCGGACGGCGCCTTCACCCTTGCCACCACCTGGCAGGGTTTTCTCGTCATGGGCATCCTGGCCCTGATCAGCCTCGGCATCGGCTGGTACTGGTTGCGCGGGCGCTGGCTCGCGGCGGCCGGCATCTTCTGGGCCATCGAGCTGGTGCTCTTCACCTCGTTCCTGACCAACGGCATGGGCGTGGGCACGGGCATCATCGGCTCCCTGGGCTACTGGATCGACCAGCAGGAGGTCATGCGCGGCGGGCAGCCCTGGTACTACTTCCTGCTGATGGTGCCGCTCTACGAGTTCCTGCCGCTGCTGCTCGCCGCCGGGGGGGCGCTCGCGATCCTCACGCACGGCACCGGCCGGCCTTTCGCGTCCTCGCTGCCGTCGGGCGACGCGAGCCTGGGCTCCATCCGGCCGCCGGCCGCCGGGCCGCAAAGCTCCTACCAGGGGGAGTCCCGGCCGGAGCTATTGCAGGCGCTCGACGTGCGAGCGCTGTTCCCACTCTTCCTGCTCTTCTGGGTCGCCGCCACCTGGGTTGTCTTCACCTACGTAGGTGAGAAGATGCCCTGGCATGTGGTGTATTTTGCCACGCCCATGGCCCTGCTCGGTGGCTGGTGGCTGGGCCGGGTGATCGAGGGCATTGACTGGGGCGTCGTGCGGGCGCGCGGGGGCTTCTGGCTTCTGGCCGCGCTGCCGGCATTTTTGCTCGCCCTCAAAGCGATCTTCCCGGTCTCCGCCAATCGGCCTTTCGTCGACATGAGCGTCAACGGGCTGGGCACCACCGTCGGCTGGATCGCGGCGCTGCTCGTCGGGTTGGCAGTGCTCTGGCTGGCCTCGGGGCGCGTCGCCGCGCTCGGGCGCGCACAAAGCGTGCGCCTGCTGGCCGTGGGCCTGGCCGCCCTGCTGGGGATTTATACTGTCGGGGTCGCTTATCGCTTTGCCTACATCAACTACGACTATCCTACCGAGCCGCTGGTCTACGCTCACGGTACGCCGGACCTGAAGTTGGCGATGAGCCAGGTCGAGGAGATCTCGCGCAAGACCGTGGGCGGCCACAACTTGAAGATTGCCTACGATAGCGACGCCCTGTGGCCACTGGAGTGGTACTTGCGGGATTACGGCAACCGGGTCTACTACGGGGAAACCCCCTCGCGCGCCGCCCTGGACGCGCCGGTGGTCATCGTGGGCGACGGTGGGCTGGACAAGGCCAAGCCTTACCTGGGCGACCGCTACTACGACTTCACCTACCGCCTCATCTGGTGGCCCCGCCAGACGTACTGGGACCTGACCTGGCAGCGCATCTGGGATGGGATCCGAGACCCGAAACAGCGCGGCCAGTTCTGGGACGTCGTGCTCAACCGGCGTTACACCACGCCGACGGCGGCCTGGGAGCCACCGTACGTGCGCTTCTTCCACTTGTTTGTGCGCAAGGACGTGGCGGCGCAGGTCTGGGACTGGGGGGTGCCGTCGGCCGCGGCGGCCGCGGCGGCAGTGGATCCGTATGCGGCGGGGCAGAAGGATGTGACGGCGCTGGCGCAGATAGGGACGGCGGGGGTGAGCGGGGCCGGGGCGGGGCAGTTGGCGACGCCGCGGGCGCTGGCGGTGGCGGGGGACGGGACGGTGTACGTGGCGGACACGGGGAACAATCGGGTGGAGGTGTTTGGGGCGGACGGGCAGTACCTGCGGGAGTGGGGCGGGACGTGCAAGCTGATCGAGAACAACCAGGGCTGCGTGGGGGACGGGCGGGGGCAGTTCAACGAGCCGTGGGGGATTGCGGTGGGGAGTGACGGGAGCGTGTACGTGTCGGACACCTGGAACTCGCGGGTGCAGAAGTTTGACCGGGAGGGGAAGTTCGAGGCGATGTGGGGGGTGTTCCAGAGCACGAACGGGGAGTTGACGGAGCCTGGGGCGCTGTACGGGCCGCGGGCGATCGCGGTGGGGCAGGACGGGTTGGTGTATGTGATGGACACGGGGAACAAGCGGGTGCAGTCGTTCAAGCCGGACGGGACGTTTGTCGGGCAGTACGGTGGGGGAGGGGTGGTGGACGGGAAGTTTGACGAGCCGGTGGGGCTGGCGCAGGATGCGAGCGGGGACTGGTACGTGACGGACACGTGGAACCACCGGGTGGAGAAGTTTGATGCGAGTTGGAAGTATGTGGGGCAGTGGGCGGTGAACGGCTGGGGGAGCGAGAGCGTGGTGAACAAGCCGTACGTGGCGGTGGACGGGCAGCGCGGGTTGGTGTACCTGACGGACCCGGAGGGGTACCGGGTGTTGGTGTTCGGGACGGACGGGAGCTTCAAGGGGATGTGGGGTGGATTTGGGCAGGAAGCGGACACGTTCACGCTGCCGACGGGGATTGCGGTGGGGGCGGACGGCAAGGTTTACGTGGCCGATGGCGGCGCCAACCGCATCATGATCTTCCCAGCCTTCGGGAGTTAGAGAATGCAGGATTCACAAACGACGGTTACTCCGCGGCGCGAGGCCCCGGTCGGCCAGGCTCTGCTTGACCGGGCTTTCGTGGCGCTGGTGCATTGGGATGTAGAGAAGCTGGCCTGGGCGGCCCTGCTGGTCGTCGCCTTGCTCAGTCGCACGATCGGCCTGGGCGACCGCGCGATGAGCCACGACGAGAGCCTGCATTCTTATTACTCATGGAAGCTGTTCGACGGCCAGGGCTTTCAGCACCAGCCGCTGATGCATGGGCCGCTCAAGTTCATCGTCAACGCCTTCATGTACTTCATTTTCGGGGTCAACGACTGGAGCGCGCGCATCCAGGTGGCCCTGTTCGGCGTGCTGATGGTGGGGTTGGTGTGGTTGCTGCGGCCGTGGCTGGGGCGGGTGGGGGCTTTCCTGGCGGCCTTGATGTTCACGATCTCGCCGGCGCTGCTGTTCCACAGCCGCTACATCCGGGATGAGGTGATCCTGTGTGCGCTGCTGGTGCTGCTGGTGGTGGCGATGTTCCGCTACCTGGCGACACGGCAGACGAAGTGGCTGATCTGGACGGCGGTGGCATTGGGACTGGCCCTGACGACCATGGAGGCCTCCTTCATCTTCGGCGGCATCTTCGGCATCTTCCTGCTCCTGGCCCTCGCCGTCCAGTGGTGGCAGCTCGACTGGCCGGATGGCCCCGGTCCCCGCGAGAACTTCCGCCGCGCGCTCGTCGTGGGGCTGCCGGCCCTGGTCGCCGGCCTGATCTTCCTCGTGTTCAAGGAAAAGCTGGCCGGCTTTGTTCTGCTGGGCGCCGGCGGCCTGGCGCTCGCCGCTGCGGTGCTCCTGGTGGCCACGAGCTGGCGGCTGCGGCTGCGCGCTTTCGCCGAGCTCGACCTGGTCGTCCTGCTGCTGACGCTCGTCCTGCCGTTCCTGTCCGCCGTCGTCCTCAAGCTGCTGGGCTGGCAGATCAGCCAGTTCACGAGCCCGGGCTCGGTCACTTTGGCCAACGTCTGGCAGGGCGGCATCGTCCTCGTCGTCATGTTCATCCTCAGCGTCTCCGTCGGCGCCTACTGGTTGGGCGGGCGCTGGTTCGCGGCCGCGGGCCTCTTCTGGGCGATCGAGGTGCTGCTCTTCACGACTTTGCTGACCAACGGGCAGGGCATTGCCACCGGCCTGATCGGTTCCCTGGGTTACTGGATCGATCAACAGGAGGTCATGCGTGGCGGCCAACCCTGGTACTATTTCTTCCTCTTGGTCCCGCTCTACGAGTTCCTGCCGCTGCTGCTGGCCGCCGGGGGGGCAGTTGCCTGGTTCCTGGGCCTCGGTGCCGGCGGCCAGGCGACGCGCCTGGCGGCCGAACGGCAGAACGGCAACGCTGGGGCCGACGGGGGCGGCACCGTACTGCCGGTCATGGGCGCAGCCCTGGCCGCAGAATATCCCGGGCCGAGCAACGTCGTCGAGCTGCGCGGCGCGCCTCCGGCCGTCGGGCCGGTTGAGAGCGTGCTCCACACGACGCCCTCCCAGGCGGGCTCTTCGCCGGCGAGCCTTTTCGTAGCCTTCCTGGTCTTCTGGGTGTTCGCGGTCTGGGTCGTCTTCACCTACGTAGGTGAGAAGATGCCCTGGCACGTGGTGTATTTCGCCACGCCCATGGCCCTGCTCGGTGGCTGGTGGTTGGGCCGGGTGATCGAGGGCATTGACTGGGGCGTCGTGCGGGCGCGCGGGGGCTTCTGGCTGCTGGGCGGCGTCCCGGTGTTCCTCTTCGTGCTCAAAGCCATCTTTCCCGTCCCGGAGCGCCGTCCCTTTGTCGGCGTTAGCACCACCGCGCTCAGCAACACCGTCCAATGGCTGCTCGCGCTGATCGTCGGCGTCGCGCTCGTCTGGCTGGCCTACCCGCGGATCACAAGCCTCGGTTGGCGCCTCAGCCGGCGACTGATCGTGGTCGCGCTCGCTGTCGTGCTGGCCGTCTTTACGGTCAACGTGGCATTCCGTTTCGCCTTCGTCGACTACGACTATGCCACCGAGCCGATGGTTTACGCGCACGCGACCCCGGATATCAAGCTGGCTATGGGCCAGATCGACGAGATCTCGCGCAAGATCGCCGGCGATCACAGCCTGAAGGTGGCCTACGACGACGATTCGAGCTGGCCGCTGGTCTGGTATCTGAGGGACTACAAGAATCAGGTCTTCTATGGCGCGAATCCGACCAAGGAGAGCCTGGATGCGCCGGTGGTCATCGCCGGCGATAAGAACATCGACAAAGTGCGGCCCTATCTCGGCGATCGCTACTACGAGTTCAGCTATCGGCTGATCTGGTGGCCGTCCCAGACCTACTTCGGGCTGACCTGGCAGCGCATCTGGGACGGGATCCGAGACCCGAAACAGCGCGGCCAGTTCTGGGACGTCGTGCTCAACCGGCGTTACACCACGCCGACCACCCAGTGGTCGTTGGTACACCGTTTCAGCTTGTTTGTGCGCAAGGACGTGGCGGCGCAGGTCTGGGACTGGGGGGTGCCGTCGGCCGCGGCGGCCGCGGCGGCAGTGGATCCGTATGCGGCGGGGCAGAAGGATGTGACGGCGCTGGCGCAGATAGGGACGGCGGGGGTGAGCGGGGCCGGGGCGGGGCAGTTGGCGACGCCGCGGGCGCTGGCGGTGGCGGGGGACGGGACGGTGTACGTGGCGGACACGGGGAACAATCGGGTGGAGGTGTTTGGGGCGGACGGGCAGTACCTGCGGGAGTGGGGCGGGACGTGCAAGCTGATCGAGAACAACCAGGGCTGCGTGGGGGACGGGCGGGGGCAGTTCAACGAGCCGTGGGGGATTGCGGTGGGGAGTGACGGGAGCGTGTACGTGTCGGACACCTGGAACTCGCGGGTGCAGAAGTTTGACCGGGAGGGGAAGTTCGAGGCGATGTGGGGGGTGTTCCAGAGCACGAACGGGGAGTTGACGGAGCCTGGGGCGCTGTACGGGCCGCGGGCGATCGCGGTGGGGCAGGACGGGTTGGTGTATGTGATGGACACGGGGAACAAGCGGGTGCAGTCGTTCAAGCCGGACGGGACGTTTGTCGGGCAGTACGGTGGGGGAGGGGTGGTGGACGGGAAGTTTGACGAGCCGGTGGGGCTGGCGCAGGATGCGAGCGGGGACTGGTACGTGACGGACACGTGGAACCACCGGGTGGAGAAGTTTGATGCGAGTTGGAAGTATGTGGGGCAGTGGGCGGTGAACGGCTGGGGGAGCGAGAGCGTGGTGAACAAGCCGTACGTGGCGGTGGACGGGCAGCGCGGGTTGGTGTACCTGACGGACCCGGAGGGGTACCGGGTGTTGGTGTTCGGGACGGACGGGAGCTTCAAGGGGATGTGGGGTGGATTTGGGCAGGAAGCGGACACGTTCACGCTGCCGACGGGGATTGCGGTGGGGGCGGACGGCAAGGTTTACGTGGCCGATGGCGGCGCCAACCGCATCATGATCTTCCCAGCCTGGCAGTAAGTCCAGCGCGGGTAGCTCGCTGACTGATCGCCTTGTCCGGGGATGATATAATGCGCGTGTGTCACGGGTGATACGAAGACGTGTCACCCTTTCGTCGTCAGTGACGGGGTTTCTGGTAAGGAGGCATAGCCTTGAAACTGCAGGAATACCAGGCCAAGCAGATCTTCGGTCAGTACGGGGTGCCCGTCCCGCATGGGGATGTGGCCGATACTCCAGCCGGGGCGCGCGCGATCGCCGAGCGGTTGGGCGGGACGGTGGTGATCAAGTCACAGGTGTTGGTGGGCGGACGCGGCAAGGCCGGCGGCATCAAGCTGGCGAAATCGCCAGTCGAGGCCGAGCAGGTCGCGTCGCGCATCCTGGGGATGGACCTCAAAGGGTCGACCGTCAAGAAGGTGCTGGTGGATCCCGCGGCCGACATCCGCAAGGAGCTCTACCTGGGCATGGTCATCGACCGGGCACGCCGGCGCACGGTTATGATGGCCTCCAGGGAGGGCGGAGTGGATATCGAAGAGGTCGCGGCGACCGCGCCTGAGAAGATCATCCAGGTCGCGATTGACCCCTGCCTGGGCATGAAGGACTACCAGGCGCGTGATGCCGCGATGGGGATCGGCCTGCCGCGCGAGCAGTTGGCGGCCTTCTCGCAGATTTGCCAGGCTCTGTACAACTGCTTTGTCGGTAGCGATGCCAGCCTGGCCGAGATCAACCCCCTGGTCGTCCTCGGCGATGGCAAACTGCTGGCCGTCGATGGCAAAATGGTGCTCGACGACAACGCCCTCTTCCGCCACCCCGAGCTCGCGGCCTTGCGCGACGACGAAGAGGAGACGCCCGAAGAGCGCCAGGCGCGCGAGGGCGGTCTCAGCTACGTCAAGCTCGACGGACACATCGGCTGCATGGTCAATGGCGCAGGGCTCGCCATGGCGACGATGGACATCATCAAGTACTACGGCGGTTCGCCTGCTAACTTCCTCGATATCGGCGGCGGCGCCCGCGCCGATAAGGTGGCCACGGCGCTGCGCATCATCCTCTCCGATCCCAATGTTCACGCCGTGCTCTTCAACATTTTCGGCGGCATCACTCGCTGCGATGAGGTGGCGCGCGGCATCGTCCAGTCCTTGCAGGAGGTGCCCACGAAGGTACCGATGGTGGTGCGGCTGGTCGGCACGAACGACGTCGAGGGCCGGGCTATCCTGCAAGACGCGCAGATGCAGACGGCCGAGACGCTGGCCGAGGCAGCCCAGAAGGCTGTCGCCGCGGCCAAGGTCCAGGGTTGACCGCGTCGGGAAGGGCCAGACGTCGTCCGCCCTCCTTATCAGGGCCAATCTGCGGCACCCGCCTACGTAAATGAAGAGGACAACATGAGCATCCTGGTCGACAAAGACACTCGCCTGCTGGTGCAGGGGATCACCGGTCGAGAAGGCGCCTTCCATACTGAGCAGATGATCGCCTATGGCACCAAGGTCGTGGCCGGCGTGACCCCGGGGAAAGGCGGCAGTTGGGGGGTCGGCAACGTGCCGATCTTCGACACCGTCCGCGAGGCCGTCGACGCCACCGGCGCCAACGTCAGCATCATCTACGTGCCCGCCCGCGGCGCGCCCGATGCCATTCTTGAATCGGCCGACGCCGGGCTTGGCCTGGTCGTCTGTATCACCGAGGGGATCCCGACCCTGGACATGATCAAGGTGCGGGCCTACCTCGACAACAGCCGTACCCGCTTGATCGGCCCCAACTGTCCCGGCCTTATCACGCCCGGCGAGGCTAAGGTGGGAATCATGCCCGGCCACATTCACACGCGTGGCCCGGTCGGTGTGGTCAGCCGCTCGGGCACGCTGACTTACGAAGTGGTCTATGCCTTGACCCTGCGCGGAATCGGCCAATCGACCGCGGTGGGCATCGGCGGCGACCCGATCATCGGCTCGACTTTTGTCGATATCCTGCAGCTCTTCGAGAACGATGCCGACACCGAACAGGTCGTCATGATCGGCGAGATCGGCGGCGAGGGTGAGGAACGCGCTGCCGAGTTCATAAGCGAGCACATGACCAAGCCCGTCACCGGGTTCATTGCCGGACAGACGGCTCCGCCCGGGAAGCGCATGGGTCACGCCGGGGCCATCATCAGTGGTGGCAAGGGCACCGCGGCCGACAAGATCGCCGCGCTGCGGGCGGTCGGCGTGCGCATCGCCAGCCACCCCGGCGAGATCGCCGAGACGGTCGCCGAGCTGGCGTAGCCGAGGGTGCCCGGCCCTCGCATCTGCCCATCCCGTGCACCGGCGAGCCGGGCCACAGGTGCGCGGGACGGCCTTCCCGCAAAGGCCACGGCATGCTGACTTTCCCCGACTCAACCATCGCGCGCGTGCTGACCCATATCCGCCAGCGGGGCGACCCCGCCTGGCTGGTTGGCGGGACCGTGCGCGACTACTTCCTTGGCCGGGCTACGCATGACCTGGACATTATCGTTCCCGAGGGCGGCATCCGCTTGGCGCGCTCGGTCGCCGGAGCGTTCGGGGGTGGGTTTTTTGTGCTCGACAAGGTGCGTGACGTGGGTCGGGCCGTCCTGCGTGGCGATGAGGGCCGGCCGCTCTTCGTGGATGTCGCGCGCCAGCGCGCGCCCGATCTGCTCGCCGATCTTGCCCAGCGCGATTTTACGGTCAATGCCATCGCCGTGCCCCTGTGGGCCGGCGCCGCTGAGCCTGGGGCGGAGCCGACGGTCGTCGATCCGTTCGACGGGCGCGGTGACGTCGTTCGCCGCTCGCTCCGCGCCGTTGGGGACACGGCGTTCGTCGACGATCCGCTGCGCATGTTGCGGGCTGTCCGCCTGGCCGCCGAGCTCGGCTTCAGTATTGAATCTTCCACCGCGGACATGGTGCGGGGCGATGCTCATCTGCTGCCGGCTGTCGCCAGCGAGCGCATCCGGGACGAGTTGATGCGCATCGTCACCGTCTCGGGCGCCTGGCGCCATCTGCGCTGCCTGTCGGCTCTCGGTCTACTGCCGTTCGCCCTGCCCGAGGTCGCCGCTTTGGTGGGCATCGAACAGTCGCTGCCGCACTACCTCGACGTCTTCGATCACACTCGAGCCGTCGTCGCGCACCTGGAAGGCCTGATTGCCTTCTTGTGGCCCGCAAGCCAGTACTCTCGCCCCCAAGCTATCGCCGGCGACCCGGTGATCATCGCCGCCGCGGCGCGTTGGGATGAGCTGGCCGCGCTGCTCGAGCCCTACCTCGCCCCCCTGCGCTCGCATCTGGCCCGGCCCCTGGCCGGGGGGCACTCGCGGCGCGACTGGCTCTTCTGGGCCACGCTCGCGCACGACTGGGGCAAGGCCTTGACTGCCAGCACCGGCCCCGACGGCCGGATGCACTTCTACGGACATGAACACGAGAGCGCGCGCCTGGCGGCCCTGCGGGCCAGGGACCTGAGTGCCGCGTCCAGCGAGGTCGATTACCTGAGCCGCATGGTGGACTATCACATGCGGCCCGGTCACCTGGCGGGCCGTTACCCGCCTACCCGGCGCGCCTTGTATCATCTGTTCCGCGACGCCGGCGACCTCAGTCCAGATGTCGCCCTGCTGGCCCTCGCCGATCAACTGGCGACCCATGCGGCCGAGAGCCGGCCGGGCGCAGCCGATGGGCAAGGCGAAGCGGGGATCCTCGAGGGCTGGAACTGGGCGGATCAGCTCGGCGTGGCCGGCCTGATCCTGGGCAATTACTTCTCGATCGGCGGCCCGCCGGACGGCGAGAGGGTGCTGGCGAACCCGCGCCCGCTGCTGAATGGCCGGCAGATCATGGCTGAGTTTGGCCTCAACCCCGGCCCCTTGATCGGCCGCCTGATCGCGGCCCTGCGCGAGGCCCAGGCGATCGGCGAGGTCACGACGGCTGAGGAGGCCTGCCTTTGGATCCGGGCCCAACTGAGTGAGCTTGACGCCGGCCCGGTCGATGAGTAAAACGCGAAATTCGTTTTGACACAATCCCGCACCAAAGGTATAATCCGCCTGTTTGCCAGCGCGCGTAACCTGATATAGCAGGCCGCGCGCTGACTTTGATGGGACGCCATTTCGGTATTCTGAGGGGGGAGACGGAAGCATGCGCGATCGCGACATAGTCATTCTGATCCTGGTCATCGCGCTCGCTTTGCTCGCGGTGTGGATTGACCTGCCGATAGACCATCCGCAATGGGCCAAGCAAGCGTTGTTCTGGCAGCAGCCTGCCGAGTTCCGTGATCTTCAGATCAAGGAAGGGCTTGATCTGCAGGGCGGCACGCAGATATTGCTTCAAGCAGCCCCTGCGGCGGGTCAGACGGTGACGGCGGACGACATGGCGGCAGCCAAAGCGATCGTCGAGCGCCGCGTCAACGGTCTGGGCGTGACCGAGCCCACTATCCAGTCGCAGGGTAACAACCGCATCATCGTCGAACTGCCCGGCATCAGCAATCCTGACGCGGCCGTCCAAACCCTGAAGAGCACCGGCCAGTTGGAGTTCGTCGAGATCGGCCCCGCGGATCCCAAGATCGCCGATGGCGTCTACTTGCGCACGACCAACAGCCCGGCTCCGCCCAACCAGACCACCCAGGCCAACGTATCCGATCCCTACCCGGACAAGGTCTACAAGACGATCATGACCGGCCGCGATCTGGCGCAGGTCGGTACTACCACCGACTCATCCGGCGCTCCGGCGATCAGCTTCCAGCTTTCGGCCGCGGGTTCCGAGACTTTTGCGACCTACACCTCGCAGAATGTCGGTAACGTGCTGGCCATCGTTCTGGACAACATCGTCCTCTCGGCCCCAAGAATCGAGACGGCCATCACCCAGGGTAGCGGCATCATCCAGGGCAAGTTCACGCTCTCCGAGGCCCAGAGCCTGGCCATCCAGATGCGCTACGGCGCGCTCCCTGTGCCTCTGGAGGTGGTCGATCGCCGCACCGTGGGGGCGACCCTTGGCGCCGATTCGGTGCGCAAGAGCATCACCGCCGGGCTGATCGGGCTGGTAGCCGTGTTGCTCTTCATCATCATCCAGTACCGTCTGCCGGGTGTTTTCGCGGCCATCGCGCTGATCATCTATGCTCTCCTGAACCTGATGATCTATAAGTTGGTCCCGGTGACGTTGACATTACCCGGTATCGCCGGTTTCCTGTTATCAATTGGCATGGCCGTGGATGCCAACATTCTCATCTTCGAGCGCATGAAGGAAGAACTGCGTTGGGGCCGCTCCGTGCACGCGGCCTTCCTCGCCGGCTTCAGCCGCGCCTGGCCGTCGATCCGTGACTCGAACCTCTCGACAATCATAAGCTGCATCATCCTGATCTGGTTCGGCAGCAGCTTTGGAGCGCAGTCCGTGATGGGGTTCGCACTCAACCTGGCGCTCGGTGTCATCATCAGCATGTTCACTGCCGTCGTGGTCACCCGCACGTTCATGACCTTCTTGTTCGAGACGCGCGGCAGCGAGCAGTTGCGCGAGAGCCGCTGGCTGCTGGACTACTAGAGGGGGTACGGGTAAGAGCATGTTCCATATTGTAGAAAACCGCAGGTGGTATTTTCTGCTGTCTGTCCTGGTCATCGCCCCGGGTTTGATCGCAATGATCTATTCGCTGGCGACGTTCGGCGCACCGTTCCGCCTCGGTATCGACTTCACCGGCGGCTCCTTGTGGGAAGTGAGCTTCCCGCAGCCGATCCAGTCCCTGGATGTGCGCGCCGTCTTCGCGGACAATGGCTATCCCGATGCCCTGGTGACCACCGTCGGCGACGCCAAGACGGCGGAGATCCGCACTAAGGCGCTGGACGAGAGCGCACGGCAGACCTTGCTCAAGGCCATGGAGAGCAAGTTCGGCGCGGTCACCGAGGTCCAGTTCTCCTCTGTCGGCCCCACCATCGGCGCCGAAGTGACCCAGGCTGCCTCTTTGGCTGTGGTTGCCATGGCCTTGGTGATCCTGGTCTTCCTGATCCTGGCTTTCCGTCGGGCGGCGAACTCATTTCGTTGGGGCGTCTCGGCGGTCGTGGCCATGCTCCATGACCTGTTGGTAACGATGGGCATCTTCAGCATCCTCAGCCTCTTGCTTGGCTGGGAGGCCGACGCCCTGTTCCTGACTGCCGTCCTGACGGTGCTCGGCTTCTCGGTGCAGGACACGATCGTGGTCTTCGACCGCATTCGCGAGAACGTCCCGAAGTATCGTGGCGAGCCGTTGCGGCGCATCGTCGATCGCAGCCTGCTCGAGACCCTCCACCGATCGTTGGCGATCCACTTGACGGCCCTGTTCGTCATGGCGGCCATTCTCATCTTCGGTGGCGAGACGATCAAGCCGTTCATCGCCGTGATGCTGATCGGTATCACCACGGGCACCTACTCGTCCATCTTCAACGCGTCGCAGATTCTCGTTGGCTGGGACGAAGGGGACGTCTTGGGTTTGCACACTCATGGACAGATTGAGGCTCCGAAGCCCAGTTTGGCCTCATAGTCAGACGACACCGAAAAGTCTCAGGCGTAAGGCGCACGTAGTATCTGCGCCTTACGTTTTTCGTTTACTCTTTAGAAGAACCGGCTGAGGTCGAATGCGCGCACTGGTTCTCGACGACGGCAATCACGTCCTCTATGACCCGGCTTACCCTGACCCGCTCCCGCCGCCCGGTGAGGCGCTGATAAAGGTACGTCTGGCCGGTATCTGCAACACCGACCTCGAGCTGGTGGCCGGCTATATGGATTTCGCCGGTGTGTTGGGACACGAGTTTGTGGGTGAAGTTCTGAGCTCGCCGGACCCGACCTGGCTCGGTCGGCGGGTGGTGGGCGACATCAATGCCGCCTGCTACCGCTGCTCAACCTGCCGCGCCGGACGGCACACGCACTGTCCGCAGCGCACGACCCTGGGCATCTCTGGCCGCGACGGCGCTTTTGCCGACCGGCTGCTTCTGCCCCAGGCCAATCTCTACGCCGTTCCGGACTCCGTTCCGGATGAGGCGGCGGTTTTCGTCGAGCCGTTGGCCGCCGCTTGCGAGATCCTGAACCAGGTGAGGCTTCGCCCGGCTGATCGGGTCGTGGTGCTCGGCGATGGCAAGCTGGGGCTCCTGGCGGCAGCCGTCCTTCGGCTGCAGGGCGTCGACCTGACCCTCGTCGGCCGGCATGCCCACAAGCTGGCCCTGGCGGCCGCCTGGGGCGTGCGCGTCTGCCTGCACTCGAGAGGCAGGGCCGGGGAAGGCCCCCTCGGCCAGCCCTGCCGGGGCGGACGAGGCTGCTGCCGGGCACGCCGCACACCCTGCCCGACGGCTGCGCCGACATAGTGGTCGAGTGTACCGGCAAGGCAGAAGGCTTCGCCGAGGCCCGCCGGTTGCTGCGGCCGCAGGGCACTCTGGTCTTGAAGAGCACCTACCACGGCCGCCTGACCCTGGATATGAGCGCCCTGGTCGTCGACGAGATTACGATCGTCGGCTCACGCTGCGGGCCGTTTGCCCCGGCTTTGCGCCTGCTCCAGTCTGGACTGATTGATCCGCGCCCTTTGATCAGCGCGATCTACCCCCTTGCGTTGGGCGAGGCAGCTCTTGCCCATGCCGTTCAGCCCGGAGTGCTCAAGGTGCTGCTCGATCCACGAGCTGTGTGACCTTTGGCAATCCGCTCCATGTAGGCATCTGATATGAGGATAAAAGTGGCTAATCCACAGTCTGTCTGTCGTGGCGCGCGGGGTTCAACGCCGGCTCTTCTCGCCCTGGCACTGCTGCTCGCCGGTTGTGTGCCCTATGTCGCCATTCCTCGCCTGGCTGCACCCGTCGGAGTGCCCCCGTCAACCGTGGAGCCTCGGCAGCATGCCCTCAGCATCCTGAGCGTTGACTTTGATCCCCCGCTCGACGGGCGCGTGCCCGGCATGGGCGGCGTTATGCTGCTGGTCTCCGTGCGTAACGAGGGACTATCGGATGAGGAAGGCGTCGCCGTCACCGCCCGCCTGCTCGACCCGACCCTGCCGGATGGCCAGAACGAACTCTATCGCGATACGGTGGTCGCCGGTTCGCTGCGCCCTGGCGAGCTGCGCGTCGTGCGCTTTGCACCGGTCAGCGGCGTGCCGGCAGTGCTCGGGCAGTATCAACTGGCAGTTGAGATCGCACCGGGTCCGAATCACCTCTACGCCGGAGACACGCGCAGCTACGACATCGTCATGCGTCAAGGCGATTGACCTCTTCAGGTTTCGCAAACGCAAGAGGGGCTCTGGTTCGCCAGTGCCCCTCTTTTCTGTATGTGTGGTATACTATTTCTCAGTGGCCGCAGGTGGCGCAGTGGCCTCCGCCGCACGATCCGCAACCCCCGCCTCCCTGGCTGCCGGCCACCGGCCGGCTGCTCCCGCCGTTGTCCTTGCTGACCGCGGAAAAGACGGAGATCATGCGGCGTGCGCCGGCGGCGGCGCATTGCGGACAGGCAACGGGGCTGCCAGACTGGTTCATCGGGCGCAGCACCTCGAAAGGCGCAGCGCACTTCTCACAAAAGTATTCATATAGCGGCATTGGATTACCTCGAGAAGATGACTTGCGAGCATTCTAATCCAGGCGGCCCGGCGCGTCAAGTGCCGGCGACCCGGCCCTGCCCCGCGCTTAGCGGCCGGCCGGTCGGCCCTCGATGTTGGAAAGCCGTGCCCCACTGGGCCCTGGTTTGCCTGGCGCTGCTCGGCGGCCTGGCCTGCGCCGGTTTTGGCCCACCCGTCATCCGAGACGGGACCTACCCGCCCGGGCATCTTTACCCGGAGCAGATCGACGCCATGCGGCGCCTGGCAAGCGCACCTGGTATCAGCGCCGCGGCCGCTCTGGTGCTCGACGTCGACGCCAATCAGACCCTTTACGCCTTGCACGAGCACCAGGCTTTACCCCCCGCCAGTACGGCCAAGCTGATGACGGCCTTGCTCGTGCTCAACCGCCTGCCCTTGACCGATACGGTGCAGGTGTCTGCCCTGGCCGCGGCGACCGGCGGCAGTACGATGGGCCTGCAGGCCGGTGAGAAACTCAGCGTGCACGATCTGCTTTACGGCTTGCTGCTGCCCTCCGGCAACGATGCCGCCGTTGCCCTGGCCGAGCGGGTCGGCGGCAGCCAGGCAGCCTTTGTCGCGCTAATGAACGAGCAAGCTGCCCAGATGGGGCTGGCAGAGAGCCATTTCGCTAACCCTGACGGTGAGGACGTGCCGGAGCAGACGGTGAGCGCCGCCAATCTGGTGACCCTCGCACGCGCCGATCTCTCCTACCCGGAGTTCGTGCGCATCGTGGCGACGCAGGAGGCGGATGTTGCCGGGCGACACCTGGTGAACACCAACCAGTTGCTGGGCACCTACCCCGACGCGGACGGGATCAAGACCGGCACGACGGACGAGGCGGGCGAGTGCCTGGTCGCTTCGGTCACGCGCCACGGTCATCGCTTGCTCCTGGTTCTCCTGCACAGCGCCGATCGCTACGCCGACGCACGTGCGCTGCTCGACTACGCTGCCAGCGGTTGGTCTTGGGGAGCCGTGACCTTGCCCGACGACGCGCTCGCCTCGGAGATTGGACCCGATGGACGGCGCTATCGGCTGCGCGTTGGGGGCGCTCCTGACTTGTTCATGCCCAACTGGCAGTGGAGGGTGGCCCGGACGGTGCGCGTGATAGATCGCAAGGCCGTATTCACTGGAGATAAGCCGGTGGGCAGCCTGATCCTAACGCTGGACGGCAATACCCTGGCCCGCGTCCCGTTGACGGTCTGGCCGGGTCCCTAGATGAAGTTGGCTCATGTCTGAAGAACGTCTCCAAAAAGTACTGGCGGCCGCCGGCATTGGATCGCGGCGCGCTTGTGAAGAGCTGATCATTTCCGGGCGGGTCACCGTCGACGGCCGGGTGGTCAGCGAGTTGGGCGCCAAGGTGGACCCGGTGCAAGCCGATATTCGGGTGGACGGGCGGCCCATCGCCGCCGAGCACTACCGCTATATCATGCTCCACAAGCCGGCCGGCTACCTTTCCAACCCCGACCGGCGTGCCGAATATCCGGATTGGCAAGAGCTGGTCAAGGTCCCCGAACGTCTCTACGCGGTCGGCCGCCTGGATGTGGACAGCGAGGGCCTTCTATTGTTGACCAACGACGGCGGCCTGGCCAACCGCTTGACGCACCCGCGTTACGAACACCCCAAGACCTACCTGGTACAGGTGCGAGGTTACCCCGACCCGCGCAAGCTGCGCCGGATGCGGCATGGCGTCATGCTGGACGACGGCCCCACCGCCCCGGCGCTGGTTGAGTTGTTGCACACGCCGCCGCCTGAGGTAGAGCAGGGCCGCATGCGGGCAGAAGAGCAGCGGCGCAGGCGAGCCGGCCTGGAACCCGGCGTGAGTGAGCCCGGCCCGGCCGGCGGCATGCCGCCGGCTCCCCGCGGGCGCGCCCGTCGACCCAGGCCGTCCATTTGGCTCAAGATCACCCTGCGCGAGGGACGGAAGCGGCAGTTGCGGCGCATGGTCTCCCTGCTCGGCCATCCGGCGCTAAGGGTAATTCGCATCGGCCTGGGCCCGCTGGCCCTCGGCGACTTACGCCCCGGTAAATGGCGCGACCTGTCTGGCGGTGAAGTGCGGGCCCTGCGTGCTCTGGTTCCCGCCGCAGCCGGCCCCGCTCGGGCGGCCAGGCCGGACCGCTCCGATGAGACCAAGCCGCAGACCGAAAGGAAAACCAGACCGTTGCCTTCCACAATCGCGATCGACGGCCCAGCCGCATCGGGCAAAAGCACCATCGGCGGCAGGTTGGCCGATGAACTGGACTATCTGTATTTCGACACCGGCGTGATGTATCGGGCGATCACCTGTCTGGCCCTGGCTAGGGGTGTGCCCATCGGCGACGAAGATGCGGTCGGGCAGCTGGCCGAGGAAGTGCGCCTGGATGTGCTATCCCCTACCGTCGACGACGGTCGTGACGTCACGGTGCTGGCGGATGGCGAGGATATCACCCCGGAGCTGCGCCGGCCGGAGGTCGACGTGGCAGTCTCGCCCGTCTCGGCCTACCGCCGCGTGCGTGAGGCCTTGACCGCCCAACAGCGCCGGATCGGTGGGGCGGGACAGGTGATTATGGTCGGCCGTGATATCGGCACGGTGGTCATGCCCGGTGCCGAACTGAAGATCTATCTCGACGCTGCCCTGCGTGAGCGGGCCCACCGGCGCTACCTGGAGTGCATCGCGCGCGGCCAGCAAACCACTGAGGATGAGGTGGCGGAGCGGTTGCGCCGCCGCGACCAGTTTGATTCCAGCCGTCAGCACGCCCCCCTCTCGGTTGCGCCGGATGCCATTGTCGTCGACAGCACCAGCCTGAGCATCGAGCAGGTGATGGAGCAGATGAGGGTGTTGGTCAGGCGCTGGGGAGAGCGGAAGAAGTAGTTGAAGAGAAGTCACATCCCAATCGGCCGCTACATCTGGCAAGTCGTCCTCGTGTCCCTTGCCTGGCTGTTCGCGCGCGTTACTGCCCGCGAAACGCGGCTCGTGCCGGCTGAGGGCGCCGGGATCATCTACTACAATCACATCCACTGGACGGATCCGCCGCTGATCTGCGCCAAGTCGCCTCGCTATGCCGTGCCCCTGGCCAAGATCGAAGCCCGCGGCTGGCCGGTAGTCGGCTGGCTGCTGCGCTGGTATCACGCGATCTTTATAGCGCGTGGCGTGGTCGACCGCACGGCGCTGAGGGCCACCTGGCAGGTACTGGATGACGGCGATGTCGCCGTCATCTCCCCGGAAGGACACCGCAGCGAGGATGGCGGGCTGCAGGCGGCCAAAGAGGGCCTGGCCTTCATCGCGCATCACAACCCCGACTGCTGGTTGATACCGTGTGCCGTCACCGGCACCCCGGCTTTTGACTTCAAGCACTTCTGGCGCCGTCCCCGCATCACCCTTACCTTCGGCCGTCCATTCCGTTTCTGCTGGCCGGAGGGCAAGGCCAGCCGAGACGTGCAGCGAGCGATGACAGATGAGGCCATGACCCAATTCCTGCCGCTCTTGCCGCCCGACATGCACGGCGATTACGCCGGTCGGGACCCGTCTGCCGTCCGCTGGCTTGAGATTCTGGTCTGAGGGACGGTGCGCCGGGCCGCAGGCCGTGTTTTCTGGAATCGTGCTTCTAGAAGCCGCTTCTTTCCCTTACGATACTGATTGCGTATTGGCCGGTTTTAGAGTATAGTGAGCCAGTATTCTCTGGGGAGAATAGCGCCAGGTCCGAGCCCAGGTGGGTCGGATGACGAGGTGGAGGTTCCTCACCGCGAGGTGAGTGCTAACCCCGGGCATCTCCGGGGGAACATCGAACAGATCGGCGGACGCCTCCAGGACCAGCCACGGTCCTCTTCTCCCCCAACCATATACGTCAGGGGGACCCATGTGTGGAATCGTCGCTTACATTGGGCCGCGTAATGCCGCGCAGATCATCATGGACGGACTGCGCCGGCTCGAATACCGCGGCTATGATTCGGCCGGCATTGCCGTCATTCAGGATGGGCACATTTCCGTCCGGCGCGACGTCGGCAAGCTGAGCAATCTGGCCCAACGCCTGGCCGAGGCGCCCATCACCGGGCAGACGGGCATCGGCCATACCCGTTGGGCCACCCACGGCCGGCCCAGCGAGCGCAACGCCCACCCGCACTCCGACGGCAATGGCGGGGTCGTGGTGGTGCAGAACGGCATCGTCGAGAACTTCCGCGAGCTGCGCGCTGAATTGGAGGCGGAAGGGATCCAGTTTCGCTCCGACACCGACACGGAGGTTATCGCCCATCTGATCGGGCTCTACTACAGCCCCGAGCGTGCCCTGAGCGAAGCGGTGCGGCTGGCCCTGCGGCGACTGCGCGGACCGAGCGCCATCGTCGCCCTGTCGGCGCGCGAGCCGGACACCCTGGTCGCGGCCCGCCTGGGCAACGCCGGTGGAGTAGCGATCGGCTTCGGCGAGGGCGAGATGTTCGTCGCCTCCGACATGCCGGCGATTCTGGAACACACCCGGCTCATATCCTTTCTCGAAAACGGTCAGATGGCCCTGCTGACCCGCGCCGGTGCCACTTTCAGCCGGCTGGATGGGGAGATCATCCATCCCCGGGTGCAGGACATCCCCTGGGATGCCGTCTCGGCCGCCAAGGGGGCCTACAAGCACTTCATGCAGAAGGAGATCTACGAACAGGCCGGCTCGTTGACCGACACCATTCGCGGGCGGGTCGACCTGGGGCAGGGCGAGGTCTGTCTCGAAGAAGTTCACATAACGGAAGAGATGGCGCGCGGGCTGACGGAAGTGGTCGGTGTTGCCTGTGGGACTTCGCATCACTCCGAGCTCGTCGGCGCCTTCATGTTCGAACAGCTCGCCCGCTTGCCGGTGCGGGTCGAATACGCCTCCGAGTTTCGCTATCGCGATCCGGTGATCGGCCGCAGCTCGCTTCTGCTCGCCATCACCCAGTCCGGCGAGACGGTGGACACCCTGGCAGCGATGGAAGAGGGCAGGGATAAGGGTGCTCACCTGCTCTCGATCGTCAACGCCATCGGCAGCCAGGCGGCGCGTGTCTCCGACAGCGTCGTCTACATGCACACCGGTCCCGAGATCGGCGTTGCCTCCACCAAGGCTTTCACGGCTTCCCTGGTCGACCAATACCTGCTCGCAGTCAGCCTGGGCACGCTGCGCGGCACCCTGCCGGCCGAGCGGCGCCGGGCCTTGCTCGACGACCTGGCCGCCCTGCCGGCGCTGGTCGGGCGGCTGCTCGAGCCCTCAGGGCAGGAGTTCTACCGGCAGTTGGCCCAGACCTTCTTCCAACACACCGACTTTCTTTACCTCGGCCGGGGCGTCAACTTCCCCATCGCTCTCGAAGGCGCGCTGAAGCTCAAGGAGATCAGTTACATCCATGCCGAGGGCTACCCGGCCGGCGAGATGAAACACGGCCCAATCGCCCTGATCGACGAGCACATGCCGGTGGTCGCCATCGCGCCGCGTGACCGGGTTTACGACAAGATGATCAGCCAGATCGAGCAGGTCAAGGCGCGCGGCGGCATCGTGATCGCCGTCGCGGACGAGGATGACGACTCCATCCGTACCAAGGCGGACTACATTCTGCCCATCCCGCACGCAGCCGAGCTGCTGACCCCGGTGCTGGCGGTGGTCCCACTGCAACTGTTGGCCTACTACATCGCCGTCCGCCGCGGCGCCGACGTCGACCAGCCGCGCAATTTGGCCAAGAGCGTCACGGTGGAGTGAGTGATAGCAAGTAGCCGAGGACCTGGCATCGCCGGCGGCAGACGGCAGACCGACATGAGCAAGTTTGAGCCCAACGACTCTAAAGCCTATACCTCTGGCTTCGACGCGTTTTACTCGCGTTTCAGCGGGATCTACGACTTCCTGGTCAAGCACACCCCGCTCTGGAATGCCTGGATTGGGCCGGCTATCCCTCACATCCATGGCCCTCGCGTGCTTGAGGTCTCCTTCGGGACGGGCTGGCTGCTCAGCCGCTACGCGGGTCGCTTTGATAGCTACGGGATCGATCTGAACGAGGAGATGATCCGGATCACGTCCCGAAACCTTCAAGCGGCCGGGATCGCTCTTCCGCTTCAAAGGGCGGTGGTCGAGGCGCTCCCTTACGGTAGCGAAGTCTTCGACACGGTGGTCAACACCATGGCCTTCTCTGGCTATCCCAGGGCTGACGACGCACTGAGCGAGATCCGCCGGGTGCTCAAGCCAGGTGCCCGGCTCGTGCTCATCGATGTTGGCGTCCCCGCCGATGGCAACTGGGCCGGCAGGGCCCTGGCCCGCTTCGTCGAGGCAACCGGCGATATTCTCAGGGATATGGCCCCGCTTTTCACCCGGCACGGGTTCGCCTTCAGCCACGAGGCCATCGGCGGCTTCGGCGCAGTCCAGCTGTACGTCGCCGCCAAGAAATGAGTCCCGTATCAACCGGCGTCGTTTGCGGCCTCGCGACCGCTTTGTCCCTCTTGCGGCAAACGTTTGTTCCATGGTACACTAGTACTGTGAGGGATCGTGGCTGCGTCGTTACGTCATTGCGTCGTTTGGTCGAGCGCCAGCCGGCGGGCCAGTTGAGACTCTGAGCGAGGGTTGGCACTCCCGCACTCTGACATAGACTGAAGGAGCAATCTGCTATGGCTACCCTGAACGGCCGAACGTACACTCGGGCTGAACTGCTCAAGCACGTCGGCGAGGTGGACCAGGTCGCGGGCGTCCAGACGGGCGAGCTCGCCGACGGCTTTGAACGCGGCGTCCGCACGGCCCGCCTCTACACCGGCAGCGGCTTCGATTTCACGGTGCTCGTCGATCGCGGCCTGGACATTGGCCCGGCAACCTTCGCCGGTGCCTCCCTGGCTTGGCGCTCGCCGACCGGCGCGCTCTCGCCGGCCTTCTACGAACCCGAAGGCCTTGGATGGCTGCGCGGCTTCGGGGGAGGCCTCGTAGTGACCTGCGGTCTGTCCACTTACGGGACGCCGAGTCTCGACGAGGGCCAACGGCTCGGCCAGCACGGCCGGGCCTCGTATCTGCCGGCGACGCACTTCGCCTATGGTGGCGAGTGGCACGGCGACGAGTATGAGGTGTGGGTTAGCGGCCAGACGCGTGAGGCAGCCGTTTTCGGCGAGAACCTGCGCCTGCAGAGGCGCATCTCCGCTCGCCTGGGCGAATCCCGGCTCTTCATCGACGACGTCGTCACCAACGATGCTTTCGACCCGGCACCACACATGTTGCTTTATCACTGCAACTTCGGCTTTCCACTCCTCGACGAGGGCAGCGAGCTGCTCTGTGATTCCGAGGTTCGCCCACGTGACGACACTGCGGCCCCCGGGCTCAGCCAATGCCGCCGCTTTGAGCCGCCCACGACCGGCTATCGCGAGCAGGTCTTCTACCACACGCCCGCGGCCGGAGGCGACGGCTATGCCCAGGCGGCGCTGGTCAACCGGGCCTTTGCGGGGGGGAACGGCCTGGGCGTCTATCTCCGCTTCCTGCCCGACGAACTGCCGTTGTTGATCGAGTGGAAGATGATGGGCGAGGGCACCTACGTCTGCGGCCTCGAGCCCGGCACCAATGAGGCCGGCGGCCGGGCCGCAGAGCGGGCGGCCGGGCGGCTGCGCTACCTGGCTCCCGGCGAAAGTCAGCGCTACCACCTCGAGATCGGCGTCCTGCCCTCCGTGGCGGCCATAAACTCCTTCGCGGGCGGCCTGGCTGCCCCTTGATCGACACCGCTTGTTTTTTCGGTCCAAGTAGTGTAGAAAGTATTTTCTAGTAGCCTAATCAGGGCGGGCACGGGCCCGCCCTTCTCGTCACTTGCCTGGGACAGGAGGTTGATTTGTCGAGGAAAGACCAGTTGCCCGCCGCGTCCGGCGCGCTGCTGCCGACGGTCGGAAATCCGGGGACGTTCGAATGGTGTGAAGAAGTTGTCGAAGTGATGAACGCAGCCTGGCGCACGCGCGAAACGGCCGAGCAGGGCTTCCTGGCAGCCGTACGGGCGGCGTACGAGTACCGGATCTGGGAGATGCTCTCACCGCCGCCCCCCGCAGAGCCGATCACTTCGCTGGACGGCTTGATCCGGCGCCTGGCCGACCCAGGTCAGGCCGAGCCGATGCAGATCGCCATCCGCTTCAGCGGCGTCCTGGAGCGATCGGCGCCGCAAGACGGCAGGCCGGTGGCTGGCCTCGAGGCCGGGACGATCCCGGGCGACACGGCGAGCGTCCCGGCCGCCGGCCCTGGCCGCGGCCAGGTCAGCCTGCCGGCGCCCGGCGCCGGGCCGGCCGGCCGGCCGAAGGGCCCGTTGAGCGAAGAAGAAGAGGTCGCCCTCGGCAACGCCTTGCTGGACCAGTACGCCGCGGCACCACCCTGGGACGCCTCGCAGCTTGCGTCCGGGGGACAGGGATCGGGGGTGGCCTCCGGTGGAGCGAGTTCTGCCGACCAGCCGGCTGAAGCGGCCGCGCCACGGCGCACGGCCGCGCAACGCAAGCGCGATCGGCTGGAGCGCACCTATCCCGACCTGGCCGAGGCGGTCGATGCTGGCGAGATGACCTTGAAGCAAGCTTACGTCCAGGCCGGGATCGAGAAGGAAGTGCGCACGCTCGACAAGCTGCAGCGTCTCTGGCGCGCGGCCTCAGAAGAAGAACGCCAGCGCTTCCTGAACTGGATCGAACAGGAAGAAGGGCTCGAGAGCCGCCGCGAGTACGAGAAGCAGATCTACGGTGAGGATGCAGGGTAAGGGTCCGGGCCGGGCGACCTCCCGTTGCTCTCGCCCAAAGCGCTCCGCGCCTGCCTCCCGCGAAGTTCCCTCTCTTCCGCTGAGCGGAGAGAGGGCCGGGGGTGAGAGAGGTCGATGTCAGGCAACGGTCCCGATTTCGTCAGGACGGGCCGGCCCAGCCGGAGTTAAATGAGGGCGAGTTCTAGAAGGGGGAGTCGTATGAATCGCACCCGGTCGATCTTCCTATTGGCGTTGGCAGCCGCACTGCTGATCCTGGCTAGCTCTCTGGCCCGGCAGGTGATCAGCCCTGACCACCTGCTTCAGATCTACGTCGCCAGCACCATCTTCGCCGGCGGCGTGGTGTTGCTCGACGTTGCCGGAGTGCTCGGCGGGCATCACGCCGACGGTCTTGGCGGCCACGATGCGACCGGCGAGGATTTCGCGGGCCATGATCTTGGTGGTCAAGACCTGGGCGGCCATGATCTTGCAGGAAACGATCTCGGCGGCCACGACCTCGACGGTGACGCCGGGAATGGCTCGGCCGCTGGCCACGAAGGAGCACAGGCGGACGATGCCGGCGGCCATGACGGCGCGGCGAGCGATGGGCAGACGGCGAGCGCCGCGCACGCGAGCGCCGCGCACGCGAGCGCCGCTCGCGCCCCCGCTGCCACTGTGGCCCCCATCCTGTCTGTCCTGGCTTACTTGCGTCTGCTCGTCTACTTCTGCCTGGGCTTCGGTCCGGCCGGCTGGGCCGGCCTGGCAGCCGGCTGGGGCCCCCTGCGCAGCTTGCTGTTGGCCGTTCCGGTCGGGTTGCTGGCTCTCATCCTCGCCCGCGCCTTCTTTCGCTTTCAACGCCGGGACACTGGCGCCGTGCCGGCTGAGATCGACCTGCTGCGCGAGCAGGCAGAGGTGATCGTCCCGCTGGACGACGCGATAATGGGCAAAGTGCGTGTCAGCGTGGGGCAGAGCGTATCCGATCTCTATGCGCTGGCCTCCGAACGGGGCCGCCATTATGAACGGGGCGATGTCGTGCAGATTGTCGAGGTGACGGACGACTGCGTGCATGTGCGTTGATCCTTCAAACCCGGTTCGCCTGCGCTCGACGAGCGTCGAACGGGCGCAGCCATTACCTGATCGCCGGCCGGCTGTACCGACGATTCCATCTGCTGAAGAGGAGGCAAAATGTCTGACGGTAGTGCTGTGGTGATGGTTACGGCCATCGCGGGCGGCGTGCTGGCCCTGATGCTGTTCTTGATCGTGCTCGGGCTGCTGCGCTCCCTGGTGCGCGTCTGCCCATCCAATCAGGTCCTGGTCGTCACCGGTGGCACGGAGACCGTGGTCGACGGCCGTAAGTACGGTTTCCGCATCCAGAAGGGCGGCTGGACGTTGGTCATTCCATTCATCCAGACCGCGCAGGCGATCGACCTCACCATTCTACCCATCAACGTGCGGGTCGAAGGGGTGAATTCGGCCAACGGCATTGCCGTGGGCGCGGATGCAACGGCTTGCGTTTGTATCAACGATATGAACGACACTTTGCTCTACAGCGCCGTGCAGCAGTTGTTGGGCAAGTCCCGGACCCAGATCAAAGACCAGATCCAGCAGACGATGGTGGGCAACTTCCGGGCGGCGCTCAACAAGACGACCCCGCTGCAGGCGATCGGCATGGTCGAGAGCGCCGAAGGCGTGAACGACGTCGAGCTGGCCGATACCGCCGGTGGGCGCGCTGCCGGTTCAGTAGCGGAATCGGACTCGGCGAACGCGCCATTTTTCGGCGCTTCCTGCTCGAGGACTGCCGCCAGGACTTGAGCGCCTTCGGCATGGAAGTTGTCTCTGTCTCCTTGCAGCGCATCTGGGATGACTCGAACTACATTGCTAACCTGGCCAACAAGACGCTTTCCCGCAAACGGCAGGAAGTTGAGATCGAGGAGGCCCGCCTGCGGGCACGCGCCGAACAGGCCGAGTCTGACGCCGGCCGGCGGATGCTGGTGGCCGAGAACGCGGCCAACGAGCGCATCCTGGCCAAGCAGCAGGAGGTGGAGCTCTACCGGCGGCAGTGTGAGGCCGAGGTGCGGCGCGCCAAGCTGGAGGCCGACAGTGGTATCGCTCAGGCCGCCAACGGGGGCCAGCGGCTTGTCCAGGAGGTGCGCGGTGACCTGCAGGTGCTCAAGAACCGCTCCGAGGTGACGCTGGCCGCGGAAGCGCAGCGCCGCTGTGCCGAGGTGCTGGCCGGTGGCCAGTCCCAGGCCGTGGAGATCGTCCAGCGTGCGCGCAACGCGCTGTTGCAGCAGAAGGTCGATCTGCTGCAGCGGACCGGTGACAAAGGCAAGATCGCGCTTTTCATCACGCAATTGCCCTCGTTGTTCCAGGCTTACCAGTCGCACGCTCAGAAGCTGTCCGTGGACGAGTACCTGGTGCTGAGCGAGGATGACGGCTTCAACAACGCCGTCAATCGCGGCCCGGCTGCCATGGTCGACTTTATGCAGCGTCTGGAAGAGGGGTTCGGCATCAGCGTCAAGCAACTCCTGTCCACTTCCGCTTCACCTGCGCCGGCCACATCATCGGCCGAGCCGGGGCCTGCCGCTGCGAAGGAGGCTTGAAGATGCTTGCCTTTCTGGTTACACTGCTCGTTCTGATCCTGATCACGCTGTTCTTACAGCTGGTCATGAAGATGAAACTCGTCCCGCCCAGCCGCCTGGCGGTGGTGCACGGCAAGGGCAAGAGCTTCCGGATCTATCGCGGCGGCCGCGTCTTCGTGTTCCCGCTCGTAAACCGCTTCAGCACGATGGATCTGACGCCGCAGACCAATACCGTGATCGTCGAATCGGCCATCGCGCGGGGCATCGTCCCGCTCACCGTCAAGGCGACGGTCAGTTATGCCGTTTGCCGCTCCGAGCGTGGCATGATCAATGCCGTGAAGCGCATCCTCTACCTGACGCATGACTGGGCCGAGTTGAACAACATCGCGACCTCCATGATCGAGGGTCACCTGCGCGATTCGATCGCCGCCATGACGCCCGAAGAGGTGATGAGCCACAAGGATCGCCTGATCCAGAACATGATCCAGACCTGCAAGGCCGACCTGGAAGGCATCGGTCTGGAGATCACGACGATGAACATCGCGGACGTGGAGGATCACCGGCTGGAAGGCGTCAAGGAACCCGATCTTTACATCGCTTTGCTCAAGCGCATCCAAACGGCCAATGCCGAGAGCCAATCGCGCGAGGCCAAGGCTACGGGGCGAGCCGCTGCCAAAGAACAGGAAGAGAGCCGCCGGGCCGAGGTTGCCATTCGCGCCCTGGAGAACGAGCGTCAGAGCATTGAAGCCCAGACCCGGGTGCGCCTGGCGACCGAGAACCAGCGCAAGGCGGTGGGCGTGCAAGAGGCGACGCGCAATGCCGAGTCCGACGTAGCCGGCCTGCGGGCCCAGGTTGAGGCCGAAAAACAGAAGGTTGAGATGGTGAAGGCGCAGTTGGAGGCTACCACCATCATCCCTGCTCAGGCCGACGCCGACCAGATGGTCCAAAACGCCAGCGGCGAGGCGGCCGGGATCCAGGGACGGGCCCAGGCCGAGTTGAGCCAGCTTTGCGCGACTGTCGACATACTGCAGCGGGGCGGTGACGAGGGGCTGACGACTTACGTTATTGAGAAGTTCGGCGGCCTGGTGCAGGCCTTCGCGGAGACGATGGACCTCTTCCCGGCCCAGCGCGTGTCTGTGATCGCCGGACGGCGGCCGGAAGACGGCCCCATCTCGGCGATCCACCCGGGCGCGATCGACGCCAACCTGAACCAGCGCATCTCGGACGTGCTCGGGGCCATTGCCGGCCAGGCGCCGGCCAAGCTGCCCGCGGGCAAATAAGCGCCGGCGCAGAAGGCTAAGCCGGAAGGAACGGCACGGATCGAGAGACAGCCGTCTTCTCGTCCGTGCCGTTCCCCGTTAGCTGCCATGTGCGCTAGCCGAAGGCCGGTTGATCGGGCCCTGGCTGCCGGGACGGCTAGGCGAGCTCGGGCTGAAGCATTCGGATCTGGCCGGCGCTGCCCAATTTCTCGTTCTTGTGCGCGATGAACCTGGCGTATTCGTCCATAAAGATTTTGCCGGGATCGCGCAAATCGAACTTTTCGGGATGGTCGCGGAAGAACTCGCGGTGCACGCGCGTCCACACCAGGCGGCCGTCGGTGTCGATGTTGATCTTGGTCACGCCCAGCTCCGCCGCCCGCTTGAACTGGTTCTCGTCGACGCCCTTCGCGCCGGCCAGCTTGCCTCCGGCGGCGTTAATGCGCGCGACCTCGTCCTGGGGGACCGAGCTCGAGCCGTGCATGACCAGGGGGAAACCGGGCAACCGTCGCTGAATCTCCGCCAGGACGTCGAAGTGCAGGCCCTGTGAGCCGCTGAATTTGAAGGCGCCGTGGCTGGTGCCGATGGCGCAAGCCAGCGAGTCGCAGCCGCTGCGCGTCACGAAGTCCTTGGCCTGCTGGGGATTGGTCAGCTTGGCTTCGGCTTCGCTCACCTGCACGTGTTCCTCCACGCCGCCGAGTTGCCCCAGCTCTGCCTCGACCACCAGGCCGCGTGCATGAGCGGCGTCGACTACTCGGCGGGTGACCTCGATGTTTCCTTCGTAGGGTAGCGAGCTGCCGTCGATCATCACCGAGCTGTAGAAGCCGCTGTTGATGCAGTCCATGCAGGTTGCTTCGTCGCCATGGTCCAGGTGCACGGCGAAGATCGCGCTCGGGAAGATGTCGTTCGCCGTGCGGATCAGCGCCTCGAGCATGTTCTTGTGCGTATACCCGCGGGCGCCCTTGCTGATCTGGATGATGAACGGCGCCTGGCTTTCGATGCACCCGCGGAACAGGCCCATCGTCTGCTCCAGATTGTTGATGTTGTACGCGCCGATGGCGTATTTGCCATATGCCAACTCGAACAGTTTCTTCGTGGTAACGATCATGATAACCTCGTTGGAGTAAGGGGAATCGTGTTAAAACGCACAACTAACAATTATAGCTCTCTTTGGGCTTATTGTAAAATCATCTGCTCTCCCGCTCTCCATCCACGAGGCGGGCGCGGCCCGAGCGCACCGGCACGCTTACGTGGGTGCGCTCGTGTGGGTTCCTGCAAACGCGCTCGCCCGGATGCGTCGGCGTATCCCGATTGCTCGCGCCTGGCCTTTCTCTCCGGCCGCGAGCGACTGTGCAGTCAGCCCCGGTCTAGGACGTCTGCATCTGGCCGAGAGTCACCTGCACAGTCATCTCCTTGTTGTTGCGCAGGATCGTCAGGGTGATTTTGTCGCCGGGATTGTGAGCCTGGATCAGTTGCGGGAGTCCGGAGTCGCCTACCACCGGCTGATCATCCACCTTGGTGATCACGTCACCCTGCTGCAGACCTGCCTGCGCGGCCGGACCACCTGGGGTCACCTGCAGCACGACGGCGCCACTCTTCACACTGACACCCAGTTGGGCGGCGATCGGCGGATTCAACGGGACATAACCGATGCCCAGTGAGGGGTGCGCGACCTTGCCGTTCTTGACCAATTGGTCGGCAATCGGCTTGGCCGTGTTCATGGCGATCGCGAAACCGATACCCTGTGCCGGCACGCCCGGCTCGGCCTGCCCGGCCACCAGGGTGTCGATGCCCACGACCTGGCCGGCCAGGTTGGTCAGCGGTCCGCCGGAGTTACCGGGATTGATCGGGGCGTCGGTCTGGATGACGTCGAACAGGAATGGGCCATTCGAGGCGTTTCCGCTCAGCCCGCCCGGCCCACCGCTCGAGCTGCTGCCCGGTTCCTGCACTGTACGCCCGAGCGCGCTGACCACACCCGCCGTCACTGTCGGGCCGCCGGGCAGCGCCAGCGCGTTGCCGATCGCGACCACCCAGTCGCCCACCTGGAGCTTGCTCGAATCGCCCAACTGCGCTACGGGCAGGTTGTCGCCGCTGATCTGGATCACGGCCAGGTCTGTCTGCGGATCGGTGCCGACCACTTTGGCAGGGAACGAGCGCCCGTCTGGCAGCGAGACCAGCAGCTTGGATGCGCCCTCGACGACATGGTCGTTCGTCAGGATGTGGCCCTCGTTGTCGTAGATCACGCCCGATCCCACGCCGGCCGGTACGGTAAATGGCTGGTTGAACTGCGAGTACTGCGTCTGCTGGTTCGTGATCTGCACCACTGCCGGCTTGACCGCCAAGGCTACGTCGCGCACTGCGGTAGACAATACAACAGCCGCGGCCGGGGGGTTGGTTGCCGCTGGTGCTGGGGCTGCCGGCGCGGCGCTGTTGGAGGGCGCGACGGGCTGCGGCGTTGGCGTTGGCGGTGGCGGTAACGTCGGGGTCGGGGTCGGACTTGCACCCGAATTGCAGGCCGAAGCGAGAACCAAGATCAAGAGGCTTGCGATCAGCAATCGCCATCCACTCCGTTTCATTCGCTGCATCTTCATGTACCCGAATCCTTTCGTGCCAGTTCTTTTTTCCCGGCAGCATTTTGGATGTGGATTCTGACCCCTCCCGGTTGGCCCACCAATCACTATAAATGGCAAGCGCCCGGGACGAAAGTTGCCATTACTACCTTTGTGCCGCGTCTCACACGGACCGGCGGCTGTAAGCCTGACCGCGCCTCACGCCTCTCGTTTTTTCGTTTGGCGTTTTCCGATGCTACAATGGCCGGGTTCTTTCGCACGCATCCTGTCCCTGGAGGTTTCTGCATGAAGGATCGCAAGCTCCTGATGATCCCCGGCCCGATCGAGTTTGATCCTGCCGTGCTCTCTGCCCTCGGTTCCCCGACCACCAGTCACACGGCTCCTGACTTTGTTGACGCCTTCGGGCAGGCATTGGAGCGCATGCGCCAGGTCTTTCTCTCGACCGATGGCCAGCCGTTTGTCCTGGCCGGTTCCGGGACGTTGGCCATGGACGCGGCCGGCGCGAACCTCGTCGAGGTGGGTGACCGGGTGCTGGTGGTGAACACAGGCTACTTCAGCGACCGCTTCGCGAGCTTGCTCGAGCGCTACGGAGCACGGGTCACCCAGGTGCGCGCCGCCGTCGGCGGGCGCCCCTCGCTGGGGGAGGTTGAGGATGCTCTGCGAGGAAACCCGCCCAAGCTCCTGGTCATCACCCATGTCGATACCTCCACCGGAGTGATCGCCGACGTTCAGGGGCTGGCCGCGCTCGGCCGGCAACACGGCGCACTGGTCGTGGTGGATGGCGTGTGTTCGGTGGCCGCCGAGGAGTTGAGGATGAGCGAGTGGGGCGTCGATGTCGCGCTCACCGCCTCTCAGAAGGCGATCGGCGTGCCCCCCGGTCTGGCCCTGCTGATGGCCGGGCCGCGTGCGATGGCGGCCTTCCAGACGCGCCGGACGCCGGTCGGCAGCTACTATGCCGACTGGAACAACTGGTTGCCCGTCATGCGGGCCTACGAGGCCCGCCAGGTGGCCTATTTCGGTACCCCCGCCGTGAACCTCGTCTGGGCGCTCAACGTTAGCTTGGCGCAAATCCTGGCCGAGGGCCTGGAGGCGCGCTTCGCCCGCCACCGGGCCCTGGCTCGTTCGCTGCGTGCGGCCGTTTCAGCCTTGGGCCTGACCCAGGTCCCGCTCGAGGAGCTTTTCGTCGCCAGCACGATGACCGCGCCGCGCTTCCCGGTGGGCGTGACCGCAGCCGGCTTCTTGCCACGCGTCTCGGCAGCCGGCGTCACCCTGGCAGGCGGGCTGCACCCGGCCATCAAGAGCGAGTACTTTCGGGTCGGCCACATGGGCTCGACCAATCTCGGCGACATTCTCGCTACCGTCGGCGCCATCGAAACCGGCCTGGAAAGCTGCGGACACGCCTTCGCCTGGGGGGCGGGGGTCGCCGCCGCGCAGGCCGCGTACCACGAGGCCAATCCGCAGCCGGCCTGACGCGGTCCGATCGGCGGCTGGGCTCGCCAGAAAGCAAAGAGGCCCGGGAACGGGCGGCGCGAGAACGGACGGCGGGAGACCCGGGCGATTTCGCGCCCTGTGCTTTGCGTCCCCGGCCTCTTCGCGGTAAAATCCCCCGGTGCAACGTAAGATCTTGAAGCGCGTCACTTCCTTCAGGGACGCCGGCTGCGGATTGCTGACCATTCTCCTCGTGACGCTTCCGCTCTGGGTGATCACGCTTGCCCTGCGCGGGCCGGTCTTCGCGCTCGGCGCCCTGGCAGTTCTGGTTCTGGTGGTCTTTGCGATGGGCTGGCTCAACAGGGTGCTGGGCGAGAGACGCGACTGATGCGCATCGCTCTTGTTGCTCCTTTTGGCCTGCGCGCCAAGGGCACCGGGCGTGCGCGCGCGCTGCCCCTCGGGCGGGCACTTGCACGCCGGGGTCACCAGGTTGCTCTGTTTGTTCCGCCCTACGACGGTGCTGCAGATTCGGGGTTGTGCTGGCCGGACGGTGGCGTAGCGGTGATCAACGTCCGTCTGCCCGCAGGCTTTATGCTCTCTCTACCGCCCCTCGCGCCCCTCTGGCAACTGGTCCTCGCCTGGCGGCTGGTGCTTGCCGTGCGTGCCTGGCGGCCGGAAGTGGTCCACGTTTTCAAGCCCAAGGGTCCCTCGGGCCTGGCCGGCGTGGCCTTCTGGCTGCTCAGAGATCGGCTCGTAATCGACACAGATGACTGGGAAGGGCCGGGTGGCTGGAACGACGACCCCCGCGCCGGCTATTCCGCACTGCAACGCCGGTTCTTTGCCTGGCAGGAGCGCTTTGGCCTTTCGCATGCCCGGGCCTGGACCTCCGCCAGTCGCTGTCTACGCCGGCGGGCTATCGACTTCGGCGCGACCCAGGGCCGAGTCTTTCTTCTGCCCAATGGCATAGACGAGGACCCGCTGCCGGCCGGTGCAGCGCTGCCTGCTGACCGGCAAAGAGCGTGTGAAGGGCTGCGCGTGCTGCTCTACACGCGCTTTGCCGGGGTGCGCGTCGCAGCTGTGGTCGGCATCTGGCGGCAGGTGATCGCTGCTTGTCCGGCGGCGCGGCTGACCGTCGTCGGGCAAGGGCTCGCCGGTGAGGAGAACGAGCTGGTGCCGAGGATGGCCAATGTCGAACTCGCCGGCTGGCTCCAGCCCACGGAGATGCCGGCCCTCTTCGCGCGCATGTGCCTCGCAATAGTGCCCTGGACAGACACGCCCGCGAACCAGGCGCGCAACAGCGCCAAGGTGCTGGAGTTGATGGCTGCCGGCCTGCCGATGGTGGCCTATGCGGTCGGCGAATTGCCGGCCACGGTGGGCGGCGGCGCTGTCCTCGTCCCGCCCGCCGACGAGATGGGATTCGTTCGGGCAGTGGTTGGCCTGCTGAACGCGCCCGAGCGAGCGGTTCAGCTCGGCGCCGAGGCGCGCCGGCGGGTGCTCGCCGAATATACTTGGGACAAGTTGGTGGAGCGAGCGCTCGAGGCGTATGAGAGGACGATGACGTGAAGCGGGGACAGATCATAAAGGGCCAGCCACTGCGCTGGGCCACCGTGCTGCTCTGGATGGCCTTGATTTTCTTCTTGTCGGCGCAGTCTCAGTTGCCGAACCTGACCCCCGCCGCGCCCGGCCTGGAGGAGATCGGTGGGCACCTGTCTGCCTATTTCGTACTGGCGCTCTTGCTGCGCTGGACCCTTGCCGGCGCCGGCGTGCGCCACCCCGCCTGGTGGGCGGTGGGACTCTGTGCCCTCTACGGCATCAGCGACGAATTCCATCAGAGTTTCGTCCCGCATCGCGACCCGGCGGTCGGCGACTGGATGAACGACGTGCTGGGAGCCAGCGCCGCCATGCTCCTCAGCTGGCTGGCAACTCGCCTCACGCTTCGGCATCGTTCTCGCTGACGCCATTTCCATTGGCCGAGATCTCCGCCCCCTCTACCGGCCGGATGACGATCTCGCCAAAGAGCAGGCTCTGCTCGGCCTGCACCTGGTGGCGCTTCAACAACTCCAGCAAGGCCTGCAGGGTCACGATGATCTCCACCCGATTGCGCGTGAACCGGAGCAGCGAACCGAACACGACCGGACGGTTTCCGGCTGTCGCCTGGGCGATCAGCCGTATCTGGTCATGGATGGTCACGGTGAATGGTGCCACGACTGTGCCCACCGGGGGCTTTGGTAGCTCGACCACGAACGCTGCCTGCGCGGCAGCCAGCAGGTCCGCCAGCGACATGGCGTCACTTTCAAGGTGGCGCTCGAGCTCTGGCGGACCGGCCACGCGCAGGTAACTGCGCAATCCCCGTTCCTCGATGAACCGCAAGGCCTCCGCCGCGTCACGGAAGCGCTTGTACTCGCGCAACTGCCGGGCCAGCGCCTCGCCGGGATCCTCTTCGTCCTCGCCGTTCTCGCTATTGGTGGGCTGAGGCAGCAGCAGGCGCGACTTGATGTAGACCAGCCGGGCGGCCATCACCAGGAAGTCCGCCAGCGTGCCCGGCTGCACCTTCTCGATCGATCTGACGAAGTCCAGGAACTGGTCCGCGATCTGCGCCAGCGAGACGGCGGTGATATCGAGCTTCTCGCGCTCGATCAGGTGCAAGAGCAGGTCCAGCGGACCTTCGAAGACCGGCAGACGCACCTGGTAGGCTTCATTCTGTAAGGAAGCGAGCATCAGACCTCAAAACGCTGGGAATTGAACCTTCGACGCCAACATCAGGCGTCGAAGGTCTTGAACTCTTTGCCGGCCGCCGCCATATCGTCCAGTATTTGCTTTGTTTCTGCGAACGAGGCGCCGCCTATGCGTTCCACTTTGCAGCCTGCCGCCCGCAGGTCTTGCTCGACCTGGTCGGGAATCCCTAGCGGCCCGCCCACGATGGTCACGTACCGGGCGCTACGGGCGTCTTCGGCCGAGAAGCCGGCCGTCGGCTGGAAGCGGGCGATGTAGTTGATGGCCCCGTTCCAGTCATCCCTGGCCCAATCGGTCGCACTTCGCCAGAAAAGCAGATAGTGGTTGACGCTCGCGCAGCCTGCTGCCGCCGCCTGGACTGCCCGCACCCGCGTCTGCAGCAGGTCACGCCACTTCTGGCCAGACTGCCATTGATTGCCAGGGCACTCTGTTGCGCTCTCCGGATACTCCCTGTGGCCCAGCACCCGCTCGATGGGGATGCCTAGTTCCTGCATCAGCCAGGCCACCAGGTCCCCCAGCCGCTCGATCTGCAGTGGGGTGGGGATCACGTCGTTGAAGTTACCGGCCGTACAAATGCCCACCAGGCAACTGTTGTTATTGTACACGTTGTAGGCGATTGTCTCCAAGCGGTTGACCTGATAGATCGTCCCGTCCGCTTCGACCAGGAAATGGTAGCCGATCCCCGGCCAACCCTGGCTCACGTGGTAGGCGGCGATCGATGAGGGCGCCACATTCGCTGGCGCCGCGCTGTGATGGATGGCCAGGTGCGTGATGCTGCCCTGCGCCCGCGTGTCGTAGCGCAAATTTGGGTGCTTGGGTAACTGGTCGGTGATGTCTTTGATCGCGGGACGTGCCGCCCGCGCCGGTGCCGCGGGTTGTGCCGGGCCGGCCTGCAGAGACTGGATGCATGCCTGCAAATCGCTGATCTGCTGCTGCATCGCAGCCAGTTGCGCCGCCAACTGCTCGTTGTCGCCGGTGAGGGCTTGGATCCGCTGCGCCAGCTCGCTCTGATCGACCGTCAGCGCCTGCACCTGTCCCAGCAGCTTCGCCTTGTCATCTGCCAGCGCGCCGGTCTCGGCCTGTAGTTCATCGCGTTCGCGGGTCAATGCGGCCAGGCTGTTTTGAGCCGCCAATAGGCTGGCCTGGAGGCCGGCCAGGTCGTCTGCGGCGGGCGCAGGCGCCGGGCTGCCTTGCAGGCGGGTGATGGCGTCGAGGAGCAGGTTTTTCCAGGCCTTGCCCTGCGACCACTGTAGCCCCGGGGATTGCGTGGCGATGAAGTCGCTGGCGCCCTTGACGCGCTCCGCCGGGATCTGGTACTCCTGCATCAGCCACGCGCTTAGCCGGGCGGCCGAGTCCATTTGAGCTTGCGCCGGCACGTCTTCGTTGAAGTTGCCGGCCAGCCCGATATTGATCCCCTGCGCGATCCAGGTCTGCGATAGATCCACTGCCGCCTCGATCGGTTCGGTCTGCAGGATCGAGCCGTCGGGTCCGATGAAAAACTGGTACAGGATCGCTCCCCAGCGCTTCTGATGGGCGGCGGCCACGCGTTCGACGCCGACCGTGGCGTCGACTGCCGTGTGGTTGAAGACCAGAAAGCGAATCTGGTCGGCCGGCCGGCTCTTGAGCGCGCCATCGTTGTGGGGTAAGCGCGCGCTGATATCGGTCAGGGGTGGGGCGCTGAGCAGTTGTTCCGCGGCCCGTGAAGGTGGCCGGTTGGTTTCTCGACCCAGCTCTGGCGTCGCGCCGTCCTCGAGGCTGACGATCTCGACGCCGGGCAGGATCAAGCGGCGCTCGCTCTCGGCGGCCTGCGCGGCCGGGCTCACGGCATCATCCCCGGCGTCTGATCGTGCTTGTGGCGCCGGTGCCTGCGGCTGATCGCCCAGCGCACGTTGTCCGGCGTGCTCGGCCTGCCCCGTCTGCAGTTGCTCGCTGCGGGTTTGTGTGCCCAGAATGGCCCGGACTTGCTGCAGCAGCATATCCTTCCAACGCCAGCCGCTCATCCACTGTATCCCGGGCGATTGGGTGGCAACAAACTCGCTGGCGCCGCGCAAGGCGCTTTCGTCCAGGCCGTATTTTGCCAGCAACCAGGCCACCAACTGGGACAGAGCGCTCAGTTGCGCGGGAGACGGCACTGTCTCGTTGAAGTTGCCCGCCACATAGATGTTGATGCCATTATAGAACCAGGCCAAATCTGGGGTGACGGCTTCGTCCAGCGGTTCCGTCTGCTGGATCTGTCCGTCACCGCAAACGTAATACTGGCTGACAATCCCAGGCCAACGCGCCCGTTGTGCGCGCGCCACGGCCGCCGCGCCGACCTCGGGTCGCACGGCCGTATGATTGACGACGACGTACTTGACGTCTCCGGCAGAACGTTTTGCGAAACCGGCCGGGTCACGCGGCAATTGGAGCGTAATGTCCGTGACCGGTGGCATGGGCAGCTGCCCGCCGCCCTCCTTCGCCAGTTGAGCGGCGATCTCTGCCTGCAACTGGACGATCAGCCCCTGCAGCTGGCTAACCTGGCTCTGCAGCGAGCCGTTCTGCTTCTGGAGCACACTGTTCTGCGCCTGCAACTCGGCCACCTGGGCCCTGAGCTGAGCGATTTGCTGGCTAACGTCCACTTGTTGCACCTTTACCTCCACCGAAACCGGCTTGCTGGCTTTCATTGCGGCAAACCAGCCGTCGCTATCTTCTACCAGGTCCCACTGTAGCCGGTAGGCGCCGGCATCACCCGGTGCCGCCACGCGGGCCTGAATCGACACAGTCTCATCTGGTTGCACCGTTCGTGCGAGTGGCGTGCGCAGCGCGGGCTGAGGGGCCGCGGCCACGGGCTCCCCGCGGCTGTTCAGCCACTGATAGCCCAGCCGGACCCGCTCGCAGTCCCACGGTTTGCACCCCGAATTGCGCAGTACGAGCGCCACCTCCACCGTCTGCCCGGCGTCCATCTGCGATGGCGTGTTCTGGCTGAGGAAGTCCACGCCGTAGATCGGGGGCGGTGGGATGCTCGGCCAGCCGTACTGGTAGGCCATGGCCTGTCGGAGATCCTCGATGACCCCGCCCTTGCCGTCGATGACCCACTGGTCGTCCCTCGACCAGCGATAGAGGATAACGGCGCGAATCGTCTGATGGCATGGCTGCCGGTTCCACCAGTCGATCTCGCCGTATACTCGCTGCACCCAGCCAGTGTTCTTGTCGAGCCACGGTTCGCCCTGGTCTGTCTCCGTCAGGTAGACCGGCAAAGCGCGCATGGCGCGCGGTACGGCGTCCAGGAAGTCCTGGTAGCAGCGAAAGTCGTAATGCCGATGCGCGAACGGTGGCTGCATCCAGGTGTCGGTATAGACGAGGCTGGGATCTTGACCATGAGTATAAGCGTGAAGCGCAATTCCGTCGCAATTGCTTGGTCCTATTGTCTTGAGCAGATCCTGCAGGTAGGTGACCCAGTCTCCCAGCGGGTTACCGGTGTAGGTCGTCTGGTTGTTCCATGGCCCGACCCCCGCGACCAACACCTGGTCCGCCCCATGGCCGGGCAGGGCTTTAATGGCTTTGCGACAGCGGAGGTAGCAGTCGGCATATAGTCCCGGGACGATCACCTCGCCGGAAAGTGTCGGCTTGCCACCGCCGTCGAAGCCGACGCCTGGTCTTTCGATCGGTAGGTTGGGTTCATTGCCGATGACCCAAATATGGCAGCCGGGCGAGGCAGCCGCCCAGTTCGCGCAGCGCTGCGCGAACTGGGCGTAGCGTCTGGAGTGGGGGATGGTGCCTTCGGGCGCGTAGCCGTTGTTGAGGCGCGCGATGATTCCGAAGCCTCGGTTGGCCCAGGGACTGTAGTCGTGGCCCGAATGGTCGCTCGGATCGCTTCCCAGCTTCTCGGTGAAGAGGATCCAGCCGAACAGGTTGCGCTCGGCCAAAACGCTTTCGCCGCCTGGATCGTGCAGGCCGTACAGGTATGGTGAGTCGTTCAGTGGGCGGGGCATGGCCCCCTCCATGGGTGGTAGAGCAGGCGGAAGCAACCACAAAATGCTGCATCAATATTATACAACAAAAGCCTATTACGTGTCTAGCGTGTATTTTCGCGTTTGCGAAACCAATTCCTTCAGGTATAATCATTTTCGTTTCGCCATTCAGATGGGAGGCAAGTTTCCGTGGATATTGATTGGTTTGGGCACTCCTGTTTTCGGCTGCGAGAGCAGGGTGTCACCATCGTAACCGACCCGTACGACAAGAGCATCGGCTACACCATACCGCGCGTGCGGGCGGATATTGTCACGGTCAGCCACGAGTCGCCCGGACATACGGGAGTGAGCGCGATCAAAGGCGAGTTCAAGGTGCTCGACCGACCGGGCGAGTACGAGGTCAAGGGCGTTTTCATCACCGGGGTTCAGACCTGGCGCAAGGCCGGCGCCCAGGGTGAGCCGACACAGGGAAATGTCGTCTACGTTTTTGAGTTCAATGACCTGACGCTTTGCCACCTGGGAGATCTCTCGCAGGTCCTGACACAGGTTCAGGTCGAGGCCCTGCCAAACATCGATGTATTGATCGTGCCGGTGGGTGGGGGCACTGCCCTGAACGCCGACGAGGCTGCGGAGGTCATCAGCCTGGTTGAGCCAAGCATCGTGATCCCAATGCATTACCAGACCCCGGTCGAGGTAGTGCATCTAGATCCCCTCAGCAAGTTCCTGAAGGAAATGGGCGTCACCGAGCACGCGCCGCAGGACAGTCTGCGCGTCACCCGCTCCGACCTGCCGCAGGAAACGCAGGTGGTGGTGCTCGGCTATAAGCAAGGCTGAGGTCCGGACCGCCCTCAGCCGGTCAGGACCCGGACCGAGGGGGAATCGTGCGGCGCCTGATCTCCAGTGGCGTTTGGGTCGGGCTGGCCGGCCTGCTTTTGTTTCTGGCCGGCTGCGCGAGCGGCGCGACCGCCGGCCGGCCTACCGCGCTGCCTCCCCGGCCCGCCGGCGCCACTCCGCAGGTGTCCGGCAGAGCTGGTGGGGACGTGACATCGCACCTGGGCGCCGGCGATGCCGCGTTCAGGGCAGGGGACCTGGCGACGGTTGAGCAGGAGCACCGTTCTGCTCTCGCACTCGATCCGGCCTCGACCGAGGCGAACTTCGGGTTGGGCAACGTGTATTTGCGAGCGGCCAGGCTGGACGAGGCGCAGGCTGCGTACGAGGCGGCGCTGCGAGCCGATCCCGGCCAGTTGAACGCGCGGGCCGACCTGGGGGTGGTCTATTACCAGATGGGCGACTACATCAAGGCTGCCGAGCAGTACAACCTCGTCTTGGAGGCCAACCCACACGATGCCCAGTCCCTCTATCTCCTTGCCGCCGTACGCCTGCAAGAACAGAACCTCCCCGAAGCCGAGCAGCTCCTGTTCAAGGCCCGCGACGCCAGACCCGATCTGCCCGAGACGTACTACGGTCTGGGCGCGCTGTACCAGCTCCAGGGGAAGAAAGACCAGGCGATTGCCAACTTCGAGAAGTTCTTGCAGATCGGTCCCGGTCAGGACCCGGCCGCCAAGGGATACGCGGAGCAGCAGCTCGAGCTGTTGAGGGGGCAGTGACAGATCGGAGCGAGGAGGCTTGCCTCCGAAGAAGCGGAACTCCTTCTGCTCCCCCGGCAGCGCCTTAGCTTCTGCGCCGCCGGACCGGCCACCTCACGTAACGTCTGGCCAAACGCTTCCATAGGAGCGGCTCGAGCAGCCGCCATTCTCCGGCCACTGTCCGGAGAGTCTCGGGTGCGAATTGTTGGCGCCCGTATTGTTGGGCCACCAGCAGACCCGTCAGGCGGTTGACAGGCTCACGGGCCTCGGGCAACGCCTGACCAAACGTGCGTGCGTGCTCCAGCGGGGTCATGCTCGCTGCCCACGGGACGTGCAGGCGCTCTGCCCATCGGTTCAGCAGTTCGAACAGCCGTAACAGCAGCCCGTTGTCGAGCTGGAACAGATCGCGGTTGCGGCGCCACACGAACAGTGCCATTCCGCCGGCCATAGCGATGCCCAGCGCCCCAAGCCCAAGGCCAAGCGCATGGCTCTTGATCCAGTCTGCCGGTCCCGCCGTCTGCGCGGTGTCCACGGTCCCAACCGGCCCCGAACCTGCGTCCCGTTTCTGCTGCCGGATGTCTTGCATGTCCTGGTTAGGATCGCTCACGCCGCCGACGGGTGGCAGTGCCTGCTCCGGCGCTTGGGTCGGCCGCAGAAGCACCGGCTCCGAGGCCGTCGGCTCGAACTGCACCCAGCCATAAGACGGGAAGAATACCTCGACCCAGGCGTGTGCATTCTGCTCGAGCACCACGTAAGTCCCGGTCTGGCTGTCATAGTTCCCCGGCGCGTAGCCTGCCACGAAGCGTGCCGGAATGCCGATCGAGCGCAGCATCATCACCATTGCGCTGGCATAGTAGTCGCAATAACCCTGCTTGACGCCGAACAAGAAGTAATCAACCCCGTCTGCACCCGGGGGCGGGGCCGAGATCTGCGTATTGTAGGGGAACTGGCGCAGATAGGCCTCGATGGCGGATGCCTTATCGAACTCGTTCTCCTGCCTGCCCGCCACACGTTGTGCCAACTGGTGCACGCGGGCCGGCAGTTCCTTGGGCACCTGCAGGAAGCGTTGCTTGACCCAATCCGGGTAGTCGGTATTGTCGGCCCGCAGAACGCTTGGTGGCGCCATACTGACGGCCGAGGACACCGTGTAGACGGTATCCTTGCGCAGGCTCACGCGGCTGCGCAGCATCGACACCAGCACCTGGCCGCCGCTCGCGCTGTCATCGAGCGGCGTCACATCCGCGTTGACCGGCAGGGAAGTGCCGATCGGCGTGGGCGGGCCAAAGAGCACGTTCTGGCCGGATTGAAGGGTATGGATCGTGGCAGTGACCGCGCCGGTCATCTCGAAGATCGGCTGCGGGAAGCGCTTGCCCTGGTCGATCTGCACCACCTGCTGGTCGGTATTCAACCATCCCGACCCCGTGTATGTGTCATAGGTCGCGCCACGCCAGTAAGCGCGCATGGGCGCGCTTGCCTCGAAGACCGGTCTGTCGGTCAGCGAGACCGGCCCGCCGAGAGTGAGTGTTTTGCCGTAGGTGCTTACGTAGGTGGTGTTCTTGTACTTGAGCGACGTAAACATGCGCTGCCAGTCTTGCTGAACCTGCTGCCAGGGCTGGTGCAGCGGCTGGATGATGTCGTCCAGTTTTGTCCCGTTTGTGTTGACGGCGGGCAGGAACCAGGCGGCGACCACGACAGTCACGGCGAAGATCAGGCCGTTCTTCAGAAAATCCAGGTACATGTCCGGCGCGTAGCGGATGTGCTCCATTTGCCAGCGCGCTTCGTTACGTGCCAACTCAACGCGCACGGCCAGGAGCAAGACAGCGATCAGAAACGCTACCACGTAACCGCGCACATCCTGCGGTGCATAGTAAGCGTTAACCAGGATGCCGACGCCGGCCGGCAGCATCGCCTGCCAGACGCGCTGATGGCGGAAAAGCGTCCAGATCGCGAAGAAGGCGATCCACCAGCCAATGATGCACAACTGGATCACGAATACCCAGTTATCGCCGCTCGCCCGGCCGCTGACAAGGGCGTAATACCACTGTGAGTAGTGATGGGCCAGGACGATCAGGCCGTCGTGCACGTCTGAGGTTTGCACCAGGGTGCGGACCAGGCCGGTCGCGATCCATGGGATGCTGCCCAGAAAGCCGTAGAAGATCGAAAAGCCACTGCCCCAGCGGGTCAGCGCGAGCAAAAACGCAAAAAGTCCGCCACCCAACACAGCGCTCTGCACGAGTCCCAGGCCGTCCGTCCAGCCCGCAGCTTCGACCGAGGCGGCGACGGTGAACAGCATCGCCAGGGCAAGCAGCAAGGCCAACCAACCTCCGCCGCGGTACAGCCTTTCGGCGGGACTGGAGGCCGGCGGCAGCTCGGTTATGACGGGCAACGAATGCGTATTAGCAGCCACAACTCCCTCGTGTTAATCTACTCTATGGTTGATCTATTGTACGGGATAGCAGGCGTCTGTCAAGTGTCGAGCCTCTCAAACCGGTTTGACGCCGAGACGGCGCTCCGCCTACTCTGTTGACACGCCGCGTTCCCGCAGGTACAATCAGTCTTGTTTTTCCGCCAAAGGAGTATGTCTATGGACAAAGTGGAAATCGGACGGATGTTGAGCCTGCTGACACAGGCCGACGGCTTGTCAGGGGCCGAAGAGCGCGTCGCCGCCGTGGTCCAGGATCTCGCCCGCCCCTACGCGGCTGAAGTGCGCGTGACCCCACTCGGCAGCGTCATCGCCTTCAAGCCGGGGACGGGCAGTGGTGAGCCGGGTCCACGCGAAACCGGGGCACCGGCCCGCGGCCGGGTGATGTTGGCGGCTCACATGGACGAGATCGGCCTGATCGTCACCAGGGTCGAAGGAAGCTTCCTGCACGTCGCTCGGGTCGGTGGCGTGGACCCTCGCTCCCTGCTTGCCCAGGAGGTGACGGTCTATGCCTCCGGTCCGGGTGCTTGTCGGCACCCGGACGGTTTAGCCGGCTATATTGGCAGCCGTCCGCCGCACGTGCTCTCCGAACAGGAGCGCTCCAAAGTGGTGGCGCTCGAGTCATTGCGGATCGACGTAGGCGCGCCGTCCATCGGCGCCCTCGTCCGCGTCGGCGATCGCGTCGCGGTGCGCGGCGCCTACAGCGAACTGCTGGGTGGCCGGGTGGTCAGCAAGGCCTTGGATGACCGCGCCGGCGTGGCGGCGATGCTCGGGGCGCTGGGCTATCTCGCCGAGATGCAGCACAGTTGGGACGTCTATGCCGTCGCCACGATCCAGGAGGAAGTTGGCGAAATGGGCGCGGCGACGGTCGCGTTCGGCGTCGCACCGGACGTCGCGATCGCCCTCGACGTGACCTTCGCCGACACGCCGGGCCTCGACGATGCCCAGACGGTCGAAATGGACAAAGGCCCGGTCATCAGCTGGGGGCCAAACCTACACCCCGGCATGGTCAAGAAACTCCGGGAGGTGGCCGACGGTATCGAGCTCGGCTATGTCAGCGAGCCGGTCCCCGGCCATTCCGGAACCGATGCCTGGGCCATTCAAGTCAGCCGGGCAGGGGTGCCGACCGCCCTGGTGGGCATGGCGGTCCGCTACATGCACTCCGCCACCGAGATGGCCGCGCTGGCGGACGTTGACCGGACCGCGCGCTTGTTGGCAGCCTTTGTCAGCCGGCTGGACGGCGAGTTTCTCGCTCAGCTGCCGGAGGAGGTTTAGGGCATGAGCATGGTCGATCTACGTGGCCTGCTGGAAAGATTGTCAAACGAGATGGGTGTCTCGGGCCGCGAACGGGCCGTGCGCACGCTCGTGAAGAACGAGGTAGAAGCCCTGGTCGATCGCCTGGAAGTCGATGCGCTGGGCAACCTGATCACCTACAAGGCGGGTGATGGCCCTGAGCCGCGATTGCGGATCATGCTCTCGGCTCACATGGACGAAGTCGGTTTCATGATCACCAAGGTCGAGAAAAACGGCCTCTTGCGCTTCGCCGGCGTCGGTGGGCCTGACCGGCGCACGCTCTTGGGCAAGCGGCTGATCATCGGCGACGAACGACTGGTGGGCATCATCGGGGCCCAGCCGCCTCATCTGCTGAACCGCGATCAGTGTGATCGGAGCGTCCCTATCGAAGAGCTCGCCATCGACATCGGGGCCACCAGTGACAAAGAGGCCGGTGGCAAGGTGAAGGTCGGCGATTATGCCACTTTTGCGACGCGTTTCAGCGTGCTCAGCGAGGACCCGGCCTTTCCGACTGTCCGCGGCAAGGCTTTCGACGATCGCGTTGGCTGCAGCGCCCTGATCGGCCTGCTGGCCGAGCGATACCCAGTTGACATAGTCGGCCTCTTCAGCGTGCAGGAAGAGGTCGGCTTGCGGGGGGCGCGCGTGGCGGCCTACCGAACTGAGCCGGATGCGGCAATCGCCCTGGAAGGCAACACCTGTGACGACACTCCGAGGCCGCCCGACGAAGAGGGCACGCCTGTGACGCGCGTCGGTGACGGCCCGGCCATCACCATCATGGATCGCAGCTTCTTCACGCATCCTGGCATGCTTCGTCTGTTCCGAGAGACGGCGGAGGCGGAGGGCATACCCATCCAGTATCGGGCGCCGGGTTTTGGCGGCACCGACACGGGCGCGATCCACCTCAGCCGGGCGGGAGTGCCATCCATCCAGGCCGGGATCCCGTGCCGCTATATCCACGGCCCGGCCAGCATCCTGAACCTGAACGATCTGACCAACACCGTGCGCCTGGTCGGTGCAGCGCTGCAGCGCATCGACCGCGGCTACCTGATGCGCCAAGACTAGCGATAGGAGTGACTTATGCAAGAGTTGACTGGCCGCCTGACGGGGGCCTTCGGCATATCGGGCCACGAGGATGAGATCCGTACGGTGATTCGCGAAGAGATCGCGGGGCTGGTGGACGAGCAGCATGTCGACGCGATGGGGAACCTCGTCACCCTGCGCCGCGGCCAGGGCGGGGGCAGGCGGGTCATGCTGGCGGCCCACATGGACGAGATCGGCGCGATGGTGAACTACGTCGACGAGCAAGGCTTCATGCGCTTTGCCCCGGTGGGCGGGCTTTATCCCTCGATCTGCCTGGGACAGCAAGTCCTGTTTGCCGACGGTACGGTTGGCAGCATCGGATTGGACGGACGGGCAGACCGCAACCAGGCGCCCAAGCTGACCGATCTCTTCATTGACGTCGGGGCCGGCTCCCGTAGTGAGGTCAAGCAGAAGCCGGGCGATCCGGCCGTTTTCCGCCAGCGCTTCGCCGCGCAGGGGAACGCCTGGTTTGCGCCCAACCTGGATGACCGTATCGGCTGCGTGGTTCTGATCCAGTTGCTGCGCGAGCTCAAGGGGAAGGACATCGCCCACGACATCTACGGTGTTTTCACTTCACAGGAAGAGGTCGGCACCCGCGGCGCGGCGACTTCCGCCTATGCCGTCAATCCAGACATGGCGATAGCGCTTGACGTTACCCTTACCGGCGATACGCCGCACGCCAATCCGGCCATGGAGGTGTACATGGGGCGCGGCGCGGCGATCAAGGTCCAGGACAGCGGCATGATCGGCCACGTCGGGCTGAACCGTCTGCTCATCGCCGCCGCTGAGCGCTCGCAGGTGCCCTACCAGATGGAGGTGCTGACGGGCGGCAGCACCGACGCGCGTGCCATGCAGATCGCACGCGAAGGCGTGCCGGCCAGTGCGATCTCCGTGCCCAGCCGGCACGTTCACAGCCCATCGCAGATCGTCGACCGGCGCGATGTCGAGGCCTCTGTCGCCTTGCTGGTGTCGTTGCTCGGGGCCCCGATACAGCTCTAGCCGCGGACCGTACCATCACCCCGGGACGAACACGCCGGCCGACGAGGCTTGACCCGCGGCCGGCGTGTTCATTCTCTCGGGCCGGCGCCTGGTTGCCGCCCGCACGCTAGGCCCAACGCCAGACGACGAAGGCAATGACTGCCAACGCCAGCGCTCCGCCTGCGCCAATCCCCAGGATGCGCTCGTAACGCAGGGCAACGCTGTCCGCGGCCATGATGCGAGCCGCTCCGGCCTGCACGACCCATTGACGGCTCAGGCCGGCCTGCGGCAGCGCAATGCTGTATTCTGCTCGGCTGGCTGCGGCCAGGGACCGCCAGGCGGACGCGTCGCGGGTCCAGAGGACCGTCTGTAGCTGGGCCAGCTGTGCCGTCGCGTCCTGCCCTTGCGCCGCCTCTTGCCTGGCCTGCGCCGCGCTGTCAATGCGGTCCGCCAAGCTCTCCCACGTGGCGCGCACCGCCTGCAAGTCTGCCCGCTCCACGTAATGTGACCGGCGCTGGTACGGCTTCTCGTCGACGTCGAACGATGTTTGGTCGGTACTGAGCATCGCGGCCAAAAGAGCCAGCTCGGGATTGGTGGGCAGGGCTGCGCCAATTGAATGCTGCAGGCCGGTCAGATTGGCCAGATCGGTATAGGGGAGCTTGAGGGCCAGCCAATCGGTGGCAGACGAAACCTGCACTCCCGGCACGTCCCGGATGGCCTCGGCCGCGCGGTCGAGCATAGCCTCCACGGCGACGGGCTCACGGAAATCGCCGAGGGTCAAGCGAATCAGGCGCTGCCCGGGCCGCGTCTGCACGACCAACACCGCCTGTTCGGCCAGTGGGCGGGCTGCACCGGTCACTTCGGCCGCGTCCTGCCCGTACATCGCCGCGATCGTCTGGCGCGCGCTTTCCTGGTCACCCAGTGCGATCTGCTCGGCTGCTACCTGCAGCCGGGTGGCCTGCTGTTGTTCCGAGCCGGCGCCCGCTTGCGCAGTCGGGTCGATGGCTGCCAGGCGGTTCAGGTAGTCACTCGCCGTCGTCGCGTTCCCGCTGGCGGCTGCGCTGGAGGCGAGTTGACGGTAAGCATCGGCGACCAACTGCCGCAGCGCCGAATCGTCCACTCCAGATGTCAAGGCCAGCTGCGCTTCGGTGGCGGCCAACTGCAGGTAGAGGTCGCCACCGCTGGCGCCCAGCCGCGCCACCTGCTGTTCGTAAAGGGTGGCGAGCAGGCCGTGTACGCGGCCTTCCTCGGCCGGTTGGCCGGCTGTCCTGGCGGCGTCGATGGCGCTTTGCAGTGCGCCCACTGCGGCGGGATAGTAACGGACGTAAAGATCCAGTTCGGGGCGGAAGGGCAGGCGAGGCAAGGCTGCCAGCTGCTGATAAAGCTTGCTGAGGGCCACCTCCTCGGCTGCTCCGGCGCCCGACGCGGCCGCCGCTCCGCGCGTCGAGTTGAACCCGGCCCACCAATCTGGCGCCATAAACGCCAGCCAAACGTCCTCGCCGGCTCGTTCGCCGGTCACCTCCCAGCTCAGGGTTTGCCCGTCAAATCTGTCGGCCAGCGGTGACTGTCCGAGGATCTGCTCGGCCTGCAGAGCGCCGGCGAACTTGACGGTCACCCGCATAGATTCTGGCGTGCCTGCCCACCGGCCTCCGGCCGTGAGCGGGTAGGCGAAGAGGACCAGCCCGTCGTTCTCGGGCAGCACCTGCCGGTAACTGAGACGCACGGAAACGCTGCCCTGGCCACGGAGCTCGAGCGGAACGAGCAAACCGCCGCCCTCGGCCGGCTGAAGCTCCTGAGGCTCATCCTCAATGCTCAACTGGATGTCGAGCGGCAAGCTCTGCCCCATGACCTTCGCCATTGCCTCATCGGCAGGGCCGGGCAGGGCAAGGTCCACGCTGACCGCGTCGACGAGCGGGTTGTTCAGGCGCAGCCAGACCTGCGTGTCGGCCCAGACTTGACCATCAACCTGGCTGATGTTCACGTCTACGGTCTGCGACCGCAGCTCTATGCCCTGCGCTCGGCCACCTGCCGGAGCGACCGCCATCGGCTCGCTGCCAGGTCCTGCGGCCAGTGCCGGGCGCGCGAAGAGGAGTGCGCAGAAAACCAATCCTGATGCCAGCATTTTGATGACTTGCATAAACCCATCTATTCTGGTATTCTCAGCACGGCCATACATACTCAGAGAGGGTGGCGACGCATGGTGAAATTGCTCATGAGCTGGGATATCAAGTCGGGACGCGAACAACCGTACTTTGAGTTCGTTGTGCGGGAGTTTGCACCCGGGCTGATGCGGCTCGGGCTGCAGCCGACCGAAGCTTGGTACACCGTTTATGGCAAGGGCGCCCAGATTCTGACGGGCGCCGTGTCCGACGACATCGACACAATGCGTCGTATCTTGAATGGTGATGATTGGCGGAAGCTGCGGGATCAACTGCTCGAATATGTGAGCAACTTCCAGCAGAAAGTCATCAACGCGAGCGGGCGTTTTCAACTCTGATCGGCTCCCCCACAGGTATTGGCCGGCGATGGCCGTCTATGCGATCGTGTCCCCCTCTCGGGTTCAGTCTCTCCAACCGGCAGCGTTCAGCACTCGCGTACCCAACCCGGTCCCGGTTTGGCCAGGGTATCGGCCAGATGCCGCCAAGCCATGAACGCCTCTTCCTTGGGCCGCCCGGTGGTCCAGTCCATCTGTGCCAATGCATCGGCGAGAGGAGTAATCTCGACGCCCCGCCCGTGAATGCCGACCACGCTCGCGCCCGAACGTCCGGCCTGGATGTCTTCCATCAGCTGCCTGACTGCCCATAAACCGAGCCGGGTGCCCTGGATACGGTCGAAAGCGGTCGGTACGCCGCCACGTTGCAGGTGCCCCAGGATTACGGTGCGCACGTCGAACGCCCCGCCGGCCTCAGCCTCCAGCACCTGGCGTACGAAGGTCGCATCATAATAGGGTGACGCGCCTTCGGACATCACCACGATACTCAACTTCTTGCCCCGCTCAAAGCCCTCGCGCAACCTTTCCACATCCGCCTCGAGGCACTTCAGGGTGAGCCGGTCTTCTGGCAGCAATTCCATCTCGGCCCCGGTCGCGATGCCGCTGGACAGCCCCAGGTAGCCGCACTCGCGCCCCATCACCTCGACAACGTATGCCCGGTGAGCTGCCCCGGCGGTGTACTTGATCTTGTCCACGGCGTCGGTGATATTGTTGAGCGCGGTGTCGGCGCCGATGCATACCTCCGTCGCCGGCAGGTTATTGTCAATCGTTGCCGGCACACAGATGGTCGGGATGTTCAGTTCGGGGTGTCTCTCGCGCGCCGCCACCAGTTTGTCGACCTCGGTGTAAGTGTCCAGCCCGCCCACCGCGATCAGCCCGCGGATGTCCCACTTGCGTATGGTGTCCGCGACCGACGCGATCTCCTGCTCGGTCAGAACGTGGCGTACCGCGCCCAACTCGCTGCCGCCCTGCGCCATCCAGGATTGGACGTCCATCCACTGCAGATCCCAGATGTCTTCCCGTGCCAGCCCCGCGAAGCCGTAGCGCACGCCCACCACATCTTGCCCTTCGTTCATCGCGTAGCGCAGCACCGTTCGCAGAACGGCGTTCATGCCCGGCGAATCCGGACCGCCGGTCAGCATGGCGATACGTCCGCGCTCACCTATCTCCTCGCGTGGTTGCGCGCGGCTGAGGGTCTTCAGGAGGTTCAGGGCATCGATGAAACTGCTGCCCCGCAATTCCAGCGCTTGCTCGAAGCGCCCCTGCTCGATCTCGACGTTGACAGCCTGGCTCTTGCTGATCACTTCGCTGAGGGGAGTGGCCACCGGCCGGTTATGGAGCAAGCCGATCATCACCGGCGTCGCGTCCGGCCCGGCCAGGTAGTCGACCGCCGCGGCACCCAGCCGGCTGGCGAGGACCCGGTCGAACGCGCTCGGGGAACCGCCCCGCTGTACGTGACCGAGCACGGTCACGCGTGCTTCCATCCCGGTTCGCGCGCGCAAGACTTCCTGAATCGTCTCCGCACGGATGGGCAAGCCATCATTGTGACGCGCGCCTTCGGCAAACAGAATGATGTCGTGCCGCCGCCCGGCAGCCCGGCCGTGTTTCAAGGCATCTGCCATGCGAATGTGCCAGCGCGCATCCATTTCCTCTTCGGGGATCAACACCCAGTCCGCGCCGGTGGCGACTGCGCCCATCAATGCCAGGTAGCCGCAGCGACGGCCCATGACCTCGACAATGAAGGTGCGCTGGTGCGCGTCAGCCGTCGACGTCAGCTTGTCAACCGCCTGCACGATCGTGTTCAGGGCCGTATCGGCGCCGTGGCTCATGTCCGTGCCGTACAGGTCGTTGTCGATCGAGCCGGGCAGGCCAACGATGAGGAATGGCTGAGCGCCGGTCGCCTTCTCCACCGGGATCACCTCGGTCGCCGCCAGCGCCTTGAGATGCTCTTCCCACTCCTCGTGCAAGACCAGCGCGCCGGTCAGCGAGCCGTCGCCGCCGATCACCACCAAACCATCAATGCCGGCTTCGACCAGGTGGCGCACGGCCTGGCGCCTGCCCTCCAAGGTGCGGAAGGCATCCGAGCGGGCCGTGCCCAGGACTGTGCCGCCCGCTTGCAGGATGCCGCCGGCGCTGCGCCAGTTGAAGGGCTCGAAATACCGGCCACCCATGAACACGCCTTGCCACCCTTCGTGGATGCCGACGACTTCCATCCCTTTATCCAGGGCGCAGCGCGTCACTGCCCGGATGCACGCATTCATGCCCGGAGCATCGCCGCCGCTGGTTATGATGCCGATGCGCATCTCGACCTCCAAGATCGTCCTGAAAGCGAACAACCGATGACGGATGACGGGCCTATTGTAACAATTTACCAGACTTCGCGCAACACGCCTTTTGCCGCCCTCCCAGTTCGTGGCCGAAGCGCCTCGAAGGTGAGGCTGCCTTAGCCTTTGACCTCAGGCTGTGCTTGGCCTAGCCTTGGGCAGGCGCTCGGCCCAGTCGCCGGCCCGGCAGCCTGGCCCGAATCACCGCAAAGTCGTCGCCGCTGAAGGTGCGCGTGATGAGGAGGGCTACCAGGTAGGCCAGGAAGCCGGCCAGAAGCCCGAGCGCCAGGGGCAGGCCGGCCCGGTTCATCCCCCAGACGATGACCACGTCGAGTATCGCTCCCAGAATCGGGCGCCCGGTCAACGCCAGCCACGGCATCGGCGCCACGTAACGGTGCACGGCCCAGGCGAACGGGATGAACAGCGACAGTTCGGCCGGGATGAGGATCGCCGATGCGGCCAATGAGCCATAGCGCGGCACGAAGAGAAGGTTGGCCAGGGTGCTGAAGATGACGCCGATGAGGAACGCTTTGGTGAGGAAGCGCTGTTGATTCACCGCGATCAGGACATACTGCGTTACGGAGTTTATGAAGCCGATCGGGATCGACCAGATCATGACGCTGAAGCTGGTGGCCGAATCGGGCAGGAAGGCGGTCCCGCCGGCGATCTGGACCAGTGGGGTGGCGGCGAAAGAGGCAAAGACGGCGATCGGCAGCGCGACGATCAGCAGCAGTTGGACGGCCAGCCGGTAGGCCTTCACCAGCCCATCGCCGCCCGCGTAGGCGTACCGGCTCATCAACGGGAAAATCGCCTGCGTCGAGAAGGCGGGGATCACGTTCAGGCCGTCCAGGAACTTGACGCCAACCGAAAAGATACCCAGGGCGGTCGCGCTGGTGGCGCCGCGCAGCACGAATTGGCTTATGCGCCAGAAGACAGTGGCCAGCAGATTATTGATCATGAGCGGCGCCGATTCGCGCAGCATCTCGCCTTGCAGCTTCCAGTCGAAGCGCAGTGGAGCCGCGGCCCAGCTCAGGCGAGGCCGGAACGATGTGCGCCTGCTGACCGGTTCGACGCCCTCGAAGGCCGGCTCCGCCGCGCCGTGCCCCTTCTGCCGGGGTTTGAGCACCTTTTGCTCCAACACCACGTACAACCAGACCACCTGCACGATGTTCATGAACAACGAAACAACGGTCAGGCCGACAAAACCGAGGCTCAACGGGGGCAGCAGGATGAGCGCGCCCAGCGCTACCTTGCCCACCGTCGTCGCCGTGGCCAGCGCGGCCGGGTATTCCATTTCTTCATAGGCATTGAAGACAGCGCTGATCGCGTCCGCGATATTGGCGAAGAACAGCGCCACCGCGAAGATGGCGATCGCCTGGCCCTCAGGTCCGCTCAGTTTGCCCCCGGCCCGGTAGGCCATTGCGGCGAGGAAGATGATCGGCAGGCTGGCGAGCCAGAGGAGAGTGCGCAGGCCGAGGACATTGACCATGTAGCGTCTGCCCTGGCTACGGTCACGCGCAACGTCGCGCGTTAGTAGGGTACCCAGGCCCCAACGGATAAGGATGTCGAACACCATGTAGAAGTTGATGGCGTTGACGTAGCTCCCCTCGCCCTCCGGGCCGAGGATACGCAAGCGCAGCATTGTGAAAGCGAAGTCGATGCCGCGGTTTACCAGTTGCATCACCACCAGCACCACGGTGTTCTTGGCCGCGGTGCCGACTTCGCTGCGCATCCCGCGGTAATAGCGGTTCCAGGCCCAGGCCCCGGCCAGCAGCGCGAGCGTGACCGCGCACAAAAAGCTTAGGTAGATGCCCAGCAGAAAGCTCTGTGGCGAGTAAACGAAGCGGATTGTCCATTGGCCCGCCCGGTCGAGATAGACGGCTCTGAAGGTGCCATCTGCCCGATAGAGCGTCATCTGCTTCTCTACCGAATCACCCGACGCGCTCACGCCCTCGCCTTGGGCGCCGAAAGGCCGGATGTAAGCTTTCCACCCGGGGAAGAAATTCTCAGTGAAGACCAACCAACCCCGGTCGCTGACGTTGACGTCGACCATAACCTGGCGCATGCCGCGCGCGCTGATGCGCGCCTCATGCACTTGCGGTGCGGACGGCGCTGGGACCGCATCGGCGTTCAGCCCCTCCAGAACGACCGTCTGGGCCGGGTCTACCTCTTGCAGCGCGTCCAGCGCGGCCTGCTGATCTGGGGCTGCCTCCGCCGTCGAGGCGATGAACACGCGTGGCAAAGCCCTGGTGTTCTCGTAGACGCGCACCTCTCCCGCCACCGGGCGATGATCCGTCGGATAGGCCAGCCGGTAACCCTGGTTGACCACGTCCTGAGTCGTCATCACGAAGCGCACGCCGAGGAGGTTCAGCAGCCCGTTGTCAAGCGCATCGCTCCATTCCCCGCTGCCAGGTCCATAGAAGGGAGCAATGCGGTTGTAGAGCAGCTCACCCTGGTTCTGGATGCGCTGCATGTAGGCCACATACTGGCTCGGGATCATCGAGTCGTAGCCGCGGATGTCCTCCAGCCCATAGGACATGGCCGCGTTAGCGTTCAGCAGCTTCTCGCCCGGTGCGTCGTAGGTGGTAAAACGCCAGGGCTGGCTGTTGTCGATCATGCCCTGCAACCAGCCGATGACAGGCGGCTTATAGGCCAGAAGCCGCGGATCACTGGCCGGGTTGAAGGCGTGCCCGAACAACCAGAGGTCGAGTATCAGCACGCCGATTGCCGCGATAGGCCAGGCTCGCAGGCGGGGGCTGCCTGGTTTGGGAGCATGTCCTGCTCTGCCGCCCGTAGCAGTGCCCGAGAACAGGACAGCCGCGGAGAGCGCGGCCAGCGCGCCAAAGCGCGCCAGGCCGGACGCCTCGTAGCTCCAGGCCATCGCGCCGTCGGCGAAGCCCCGCGTGCGCGCCAGTTCCGAGGTCGCCAGCAGCCTATCGCCCAGGGCCACGAACGGGCCGGGCAGGATCAGGCTGAGTGCGACGGCCGCCAGGCTACCCAGGCCCGCCAGGGCCGTCAACGCTGCCAGCACGCGTACCGCGCGCCGCAAGTGGGGGGAGAGACCCCCGCGCAGCAGCAGATCCAGGCCAAAGCCGGCGAGCAATGCCATGCTGAGCGTGTACGGAAACACCCAGCGGAAAGCCGAATGTAGCTGATTGTAGCCGGGCACCAGGTAAAAAAGCACCGCGTAGACCGGCGTGCCGAAGGCGAAAAGAAGCGAGAGGACCGCCAGAACCAGGAACCCCGTCTTCGGACCGGATGGAAGCCCGCTGGACAGGCTCGGACCGGGCAGAGACGAGCCGTCGGTCCTGTTCCGCCGCAGGCCGGCCCAGCTCGTCGTTAGCACGGAGAAAGACGCCACCAGCGCCAGCAGCAGCGTCAGCAGGCCGAGGTAGTTGGCGCCCTCGACGTAGTTCTTGATGCCCCAGTCGATCGCACCGTTCGTGATGCTCTTCAGCGGTTGGCCGAGCGCGTTCAGGTTGACCGGCACCCATGACCGCTGCCAGATATCGAAGTAACTGTGACTGGTGGGATTGCCGAAGAAATCAGGCAGGACGAAGGTGAGGATCTGCTTTTTCGGCCACGCCCAGTTGATGACCTGCTGCAGGTCGGCCGACCCTTGCCGGAAGTTTTGCGCGGCCAGCTCGTACATCGGCACGAGCTGCACTCCGGCCAGACCCATGCCGAGCACCACCATCCCCAACAGCCAGGCCGCGGCCTGCAGCGTGCGGGCCCAGCGTGCCTTGGGGGACAGACCAGCAGAACGCAGTCGCAGCCAGCTGCCGCCCAGCCGCCAGGCCGCGTAGAATGCGCTGACCATCAGCACGTAATAGGTGATTTCGACGTGGCCGGCCAGGGCTTGCAGCCCGAAGAGGACCGCACCCAAGGCCACATACGGGATTGGGCCGGCGGGGCCACGCTCGCGACGGGCCGGCGCGGTCACACTCTGCCCTGGCTGCCCGACTCCCGCCTCCTCCCTGCCCGTCACGACCGTCCGCACCACCAGCTCGATCGCGGCCAGGATCAGCGGCAGCCAGGCCGCGGCTGCGATGATCATGGTGAAGTTCACGCTGCTGATGAAGAAGCCGGAAAAGCTGAAGGCCACAGCCGCGAGGAAAGCCGCCGGCCGGCGCTGGCCGAGCAGACGGGCGAACAGATAGGTCCCTGCCGCGGCCAACCCCAACTGGAGCCAGGTGAAGACGCCATACGCGAGCCAGAGTGGCAAGACGTAGAAGACGACGCTCAACGGATAGAGGGCGGAGTGCTGACCGGCGGCGAGAAAGGGTATCCCGGCGAACAGCCGCGAGTTCCAAAGTGGGATCTGACCGTCGCTCAAAGCGTCGCGCAGCAGTGACTTCCACTGGTAGTTTTCAAGCACGAGATCGCTGACCAGCGGATTTTGCGGCACGCCCGCGTCAAAGGCAGCGGACGCTCCGGCCCAAGGCTCAAAGGCGTACAGGTTTTCCGCGGGAAGAAGAGTTTTGCCGCCGAGGGTTTGCGGCCCAAACCAGAGCAGGGGCAGCAGGAGCAGCAAAAGCAGTATCAGGGCGTCTTGCCTGCGCGACGATTTCAAGTCAATACCTGAGATTCGCGATCTCTCTTCGGGCGACCTCACGGTGGCGTCGTCGCATCTTGATGACGTCTACGGCCCCCTGGAGTTTTACCCGGACGCTCATTTTCGACATGCCGATGCGCCGATCTTCGAAGTAGATCGGGATCTCCTTGATTCGATAGCTCAAGCGCTCCGCCAGATAGGTCATTTCCACCTGAAAGGCGTAACCATTGGACTGGATATGATCCAGTCCAATGCCCAGCAAGGTGGCGCGGCGCCAGCAGCGGAACCCGGCCGTGATGTCCTTCGTCTTCAGTTGCAGGATCTGGCGCGCCCAGACTTCATTGGCCCACCAGCTCAGCAATCGACGCTCCCAACCCCAGCGCTCGTCCAGTTGGCCCCCGCTCACGTAGCGCGAGCCAATCACCACGTCGCAATCCTGGATGGCTTGCAGCATGATTGGGATAGTGCTCGGCGAGTGCGAGAAGTCGGCGTCCATCTGAATGATGAAGTCGGCCCCAGACTGCAGCGCGCAAGTGAAGCCAGCCACGTAGGCGCGCCCCAGCCCCTGCTTCTGCGCGCGGTGAAGGACCAGGATCAGACCGGGAAAACGCTCGGCAAGGGTGTCCGCGATCTCACCCGTTCCGTCGGGCGACCGGTCATCCACGATCAGCAGGGTGAGACCGGGGATGCCGAGAGACAGTAATTCCCCCACCAGGTTCGGGAGGTTGGTCGCCTCGTTGTAGGTGGGTACGACGACCGTAGTATTAGTGCCAGGGGGAAGAACGGGAAGTTCGTCGGGACGCATATGTAAGCAATTCTACCATCAGCGTCGCGAAACGTCAAAGCGGCCCTTCTGGTCGTTCTGACAGAATTGATTCGCAAGACCAGTTGCCATTTCACGGCCGCTGCAGTATAATCCCAATACAGGGCCGCACGGTGTGCCGGGGGAGAGGACACATGGGACGCGATCTCAACACTAGACCGGTCGAAATCCTCTACATTGGCCAGCCAGACCCAACCCACGAGAAGCTGTGGGAGCAATTGCCCCGAGAGGGAATATCGGTTGAGTTTGCGCGAACGCAGAAGGCGGGTCTCGATCTGACTGCTGATCTGCAACCGCAGGTGGTGGTGATTAACCTGGTGGAAGCTCAGTTCTCCGGTGAACGTCTCTGCCAGACCCTGGGCCGCCGATTGCCCAGCGCCCGCCGCCTGGTCATCGCGGATCGGAACTCTGCCACGTCCAAGGTCCCGTGCGAACAGCGTCTTGTCCGTCCGTTCACGCTGCGCAAGCTGCGGGATACGGTTTTCAAGCTCCTCGAGGAAGCCGCTCCACACCTCGTCACTGCGGGTTGTCTGCAACTGGACGTGGTCGCGCGGGTAGTGACCGGTCCCAAAGGGCAGCAACACCTCACTCCCAAGCAGTGCAACCTGCTGACCGTCTTCATGCAGCATCCGAACCAGGTAATCTCGCGCAAAGACCTGATGGACCGGATCTGGGACACTGCCTATCTGGGGGACACGCGCACGCTCGACGTCCACATCCGCTGGCTGCGCGAGAAGATCGAAACTGACCCCACCCGCCCCAACTTGCTCACGACCCACCGCGGGGTGGGCTACGTCCTGAACGTTCCCGCCTGACAAAGCAAAATCGGCGCCCGCCGGCACCGATTCTTGGATATCTTGGGGCAAAAACCCGAACGCTGAAGACCTGTGTTCAGGCGGACTTCGCCTTGTTCAGGGCGGCCATCAAGCGCGACTTGTGGCGGGCAGCGTTGTTCTTGTGGATCACGCCCTTCTCGGCCGCCTTGTCCAGTTTACTGATGGCGACCTGCACTGCCTCGGTCGCAGCCTCCACCTTCCCGGCCGCTACCAGGGTGTGGGCTTTCTTCAACTGAGTGCGAGTGCTGCTGCGCACCCGGCCCCGATATGTCGCCTTGCGTTCACTGCTGCGCATGCGCTTCAATACAGTCCGGCTCTTTTTCTTGACAGCCAACTTTCAGCCTCCGCTAAAGATAAGGGAAAAACGTTCTCCGGCCAGTAAATATACCGCAGGTGAGGCTTCTTGTCCAGTTTTGCCCCCGCAGCGCGCGGCTTGCGCTGAACGCCGGGTTTTACCGGCCTGAGCGACCGGCAGGCAGAGCCGGCCTTGTGCCGATCGCATCCGCGCACCGGCACAGCCACTCAGCGCACCGGCGCCGTCTTGAGCACGTCGTCCATCGCCTCCTGAACGTACGGGTAGGCCAGCCAGACTGAGGCATAGCCGAACAGCACGCCGGTGATCGTGCGCAAGTACCAGTTGCTCTCGCGGAAACCGAAAAGCTGCGTAAAGCCGTCGATTGCCATCGGCACCAGGAACAGCGCGTAAGCCCACAATGGCAGTTTGCGCACGCTGCGGCCGCTGCCCGGCCTACCACGCACCAGCGCGAACCCAATCCCCGCTAGCAGGATGCTGGCATAAATGGCCGCGTCCCGCTCGCAGAAGGCCACTTTGTAGCCAATCTGCGCATTGCCGGGGTAGCGCAGCAATTCTTGTTGGAACAGATTCAGACCCGGGGGCATCGCGCCCACCGCCTCGAGTTGCGCCTCCGAGTAGACCACTTGCGGTCCAAAGAAGAAATAGGATCGCTCGGGCAACTGGTGGCAGGTGGGGCTGTAGGCGATGTAGATCAAATGGCCCACCCCGGGTGAGCCGATGTGCATGAATACCGGGGCCAGGAACGGCAGGGTCACGAAAATCGCCACCACTGTGTTGAACACCGCCAGCCAGTGCCGGGCCAGCCAGCGGACAAAGCGATCAATGGCCGTGACCAGTCGCCCATTCGGCGCCCGCACGACTACTTTCGGGTCTCTCTCCGCAACAGCCACAATCCCACCTCTGCACAACAACGATCACACAGTTACAGGCTCTGGCGCCCGACGCACTACCCACCTATACGCACCCGCCCGCCCGCGAGTTTCAGCCGGCGGACACACCCATCAGTCGCTGCCTGTTCCTGCAAGCTCTCCTGCAGCGGCCGCGGCTGCTCTCTCGGCACTCGGCGCCTCAGCCTCCGGGGCCGCCGACACCGCGGTGCCGCTGAGATAGCCGATGTAGGCCGGGATCAGCGGCAGCACACAGGGCGACAGGAAGGAAAGCAAACCGGCGACGAACGCGATCGGCAGCGTCATCATGGCCGAACCACCGCCACCGTTGAAGCTCGCCAACCCGGTACCGAAGCGGGAGACGAAGAACACGTTAATCAGGGTCATCTCTCCGCTGAAGAGCATGGCGCCGAGCAGGATCAGGAATACCCCCGTGATCTTCGACACCAGTCCGAGATGGCGATTCATCCTGCGCAGCCAGCCACTGGCCGTGCCGAGGGCTGCGCCGGTCAGCAGGAACGGAATGCCCAGGCCGAGCGCGTATACCAACAACAGCAGCGCTCCCCGGCCCACCGTCCCCGTGTCGCTCGCCAGCAGGTAGATGGCCGCGAGCACCGGTCCGACGCACGGGATCCAGCCGGCTGAGAAGAAGACGCCCATCAACGACGACGAGAGATAGCCCCAACTGCGGTCGTTCTGCACCTGGATGCGGCCCTCGGTGTACATGAGGCGCGCCAGGCCGTCCGCGAAGCCCAGGTAGATACGGGCCGGCAATGAACCGCCCGCCGCGGAGTAACGCAGCCGCTCGGCGACCCAGCCGAAGACTCCGGACACCTGCAGGCCGAAGATGATCACCGCGATACCGCCGACCTTGACCACGGGAGCCAGGTATTGGTTCAGCGAATAGCCCACGAATGCCACGGAGGCGCCGAGAGCGACGAAGACCAGGCTAAAGCCGATTACGAAGGCCAGGGCGTGGAAAAACACCTCCCTTCGGCTCGCCGACGATTCCATGGGCTTACCTCACGGTCGGGCTTGGCACGTAGTCAGGCGTCTCGTGACCCAGCGTGGACTGGTCCTCGCCCGCCATGTCGCGCAGCGCCTGAAGCTCCTGCCGCAGTTGGCGCTGACGTTGCACCATGCTGATTACGAGGGCAAACGAGGCCAGCCAGATGATCAAATAACCGGCCACCATGTAGATCATAGGAATTCCTTTCTAGTATCCCAGCCGTTCCTTGAGTTCCTCCACCTCTTCTCGGGTTTCCTCCAGCCGCATTCGATGCAGCAAGAAAACCACATAGAGCAAGGTGAAGGTCGCCAGACAGTAAAAGAAGACCGGCTTCATGCCCGACGAGAGGCCGAAATTCTGCGCGTCGAAAAGCACCGGGTGGATCGTCCGCCACCAGCGAATGGAGAAGAAAGTAATCGGCACGCTGACGAAGGCGAAAATGCCGTAAACCGAAGCGAACCGGGCCCGGCGCCCCGGGTCGTCCATTGAGCCGCGCAGCATGAAGTAGCTGACATAGAGCAGGAAGACGATCGTGTAGGTCGTCAGACGCGGATCCCAAGTCCACCAGGTGTTCCAGGCCGGTTTGGCCCACACCGAGCCACTGCCCAGCACGGCGACGGTGAAGGCGATGCCGATCTCGGCCGACGAGAGGGCGGCGATGTCCCAACGTTGATTGCCGGTGCGCAGGTAGCCGATGCTGGCGATCATGGTGACCGCGAAAGCCAGCATGCTCACCCAGGCGCTGGGCACGTGAAAGTAGATAATCCGTTGCGCAGCCGTCAGGTCTGGTCCCAGGTTCTGTCCCTCTGGCCCCAGCGCCGGGGGGGCCACGACCAGGGCCAGGTATGCCGCGACCAGCACGGCCAGACCGGCTACGACGGTGAGCACGGTCAATATTCTCTCAGAGCGCTGCATAGTCTACTCCTCGACGACGAAATCGAAGGTCAGATAAGCCAGTACCGCAAAAGCCAGGTCATAGAACAGCACAAATTGCAGATTTCCCAGTATATCACGGAAGCCAAAGCCGTCCAGCAGCATTCCGGTCATATTGGCGCCGGACACGAGCACCGGCACCAGCACCGGGAAGAGCAGGATCGGCAACAGGACGTCGCGCGCTCGCGTGTTGACGGCGATCGCCGAGAAAATGGTGCCTACCACGGCGAAGCCGATCGTGCCCAGCAGTAACACCAGCAGGTGCGGCAGGCTAAAGAGCGAAAGGTTGAAAAAGATCATGATCAGGGGCAGCAGCACGGCCTCGACGATCAGCATGAACAGCAGATTGCCCAGCACTTTGCCGAAATAGATCGCCGCCCGGTCCATCGGTGCCAGCAGGAGCCCGGCCAGGCTGCCCTTGTCCATTTCGATCACGAAGGCCCGGTTGAGCCCCAGGGTGCCGGCGAAGCTGATGGCGACCCACAGCATACCGGGCACAACGCTCTTCATGTCGGCCACGCGCAGTTGAAAAGCGAAGTTGAAGACGATGACAGACAAAAGCGCGAACACGAACATGCTGCTGAAGATGTCTTTGGTGCGTGCTTCAGCCCGGATGTCTTTCCAGACGATGGCTCCGACCGCGTACCAGAAGTTCATCGTCCGACCCCGACGTAATGATCGTAAAGCGGGCGGAACTCCTGCGGCCCGAGCCCTTGAGAATCTGCCAGGAAGACGATCCGTCCATTCACCAACAGCGCTACCCGGTTGGCGGTGCTCAGGCCGCGTTCCAGGCTGTGGGTGATGGTGACAATCGTGCGCCCGCTCTCGCCGCCCAGCCGGACCAACAGGTTGTGGAGCATCTCGGCTGCCTGCGGGTCGAGGCCGGTGTCCGGCTCGTCAAGCAACAGCACCTCCGGGTCGTGCAGCACGGCGCGTGCGATGGCCAGGCGTTGGACCATCCCCCGCGAGTACGTGCGGACCAGGTCCTTACGGCGCTGCATCAGGCCGACCTGTCCGAGCAAGCTCATGACGCGCGCTCCGGGATCGGCCATGCCGTAGAGCCTGGCGAAGAAACGCAGGTTTTCCTCCCCCGTCAGGCTGTCGTAGAGCAGTGGGGCGTGCGAGACGACACCCAGGTGACCGCGGATGCCGTCGGAGTGGGTGGCCATGTCCAGCCCACCCACACGCAACGTCCCGCCGCTTGGCCGGCTGAGCCCCGCGAGAATGCGTATGAGCGTCGTTTTGCCCGCGCCGTTGGGCCCGAAGATCACCAGCGATTCCCCGGCGGCCACGCTCAGATCAATGCCGCGCAGCACGATTTTTCGCCCAAAGGCCTTAGTCAGCTTGCGCAACTCGATCATCGGCGGCAGGCCGTCGGCCACAACAGCCGGCGACCCGTTGCTCACGTCCTCTCGCCGCCGCAGCCCAGCATCAGCCGCCATGCGGCCGCCCATCGTTGATGCCGCCCGAGCGCCGTTCCTGGCGGATTGCATCGCTCAACTGTGCCTTCAGGTGCAGCCGGCGATCGCGGTAGGCCGTATCCGAGATCTCTCCGGCCTCGTGGGCCAGGTCCAGTCGGGCCAACTCGTCCACCAAGGCATCGCGTCCATAGGCCTGCGTCCCACCCGGCCCGGGATTAACTCCACTTGGGCCCGGTGCGAACGAAGCCCGCGCCGCGGCGCGCCGCCTCAACAGCGGCCAGCTTATCAGCCCGACCGCCGCAAATCCGGCCAGCGCGATCGCGACCAACAGCAGGGTCTGTGTCAGACCCCCGGCGCCGCCGGACGCGGCGCCGCCCGGCTGGGTTGCGCCGGGGCCGGGCAAGTTGGTGAAGCTCAGCGCGATCTGCTGGTTGGCTGCGATGCTTGCGCCGAGCAGGCTTAGATAGTTGCCACTCTGCGTCTGGCGCACGGGCTGCGCAGTCAGTTGCGGGCTGGTCACTTTTTCCCCGACATCGCTGATCAGGGCGTTGACGTTGGTCGCCGGGTAGGGCAGCGAGCGCACCAGGTCGAGACTGCTGCCGGTGTACGGCAATGTATAGCGATAGAGTATCTGCCGGCTGCCGACGCCGGGAGGCAAGGGAAGCGTGTCGATGAAGCCATCGGCGGTCGCTTTGTAGCGCTCTCCCAGGTTGCCATCCTGGATCAGCAAGTTCTGCGCGCCCGTCGGTAGTGTGACGCGTAGGACGCCGTTGCCGTCGCCCAGGTAAGTTTTGTTACCGCTCAAGTTGAACACCAGGAGCTCGGCTATCAGGAGCTGGCCCTGGTCGAACTCGACGATGAAGTGCACCGGCCCGGCGCCGATCCCGGAGCCGTCGGTGGTCGTCTCGAACACAGTGACCGGCATGTTGAGGCCGGTTTGGCCTGCGGCAAACGACTGCAGGTCGCTGCCGTAGGGCAGGTTGCCTGGTCCCTGCGTGCTCACCGCATAGGAGAGAGTGGTGTCATCCGGCAAGGAGGCGAAGCGGTAAAAGCCCCGCGCGTCGGTCTTTGCGTCGTGACTTTCGAGCAGAGTGTTGCCGTCGAAGATGTGCAGCGTCATGGTCTGATCGGCCATCGGCTGGTTGGTGGTCCCGTTGGTGACGGTCCCGCTGATTACCCCGCTCCCCGCGGGCAGAGGGCCGCGAAACGCCTGCTTAAAGGATAGGCTGCGCACGTACTCCAGGACTGCCGCCTGGCTGGCAGCATCAAGCTTGTCTGCATAGGCTGGCATCGTGCCGCCGGCACTGCTCGCGCCGTTGGCCACGACCTGGGCCCACGCCGTCTGGCTGATAACCGAGGTCGCGGCGAAATTCGTCAGATCGAGCATGGGGGCTTTTCCCTTGCCGTCGACCCCGTGACAACTAGCGCAGTTTGCCTCGTAGACCGTCTTCCCTTGGTTCACCTCGGCCGGCGACGTGTGCAGAGTCCAGGCATAGCCAACCGCGTCCCAGATCTGCTGGTCATTGAGCTGATTGCCCCAGGGCGGCATCATGCGCGCCATGCGACCGTTCTTGGCCACGTCGAAGAGCTCGGAAAGCGGCACTTGCCCGACCAGATTAGGGTCTGCGAAGGCGAATGGCTTGTACGGCAGGCCGCTGGCGCTTGGGCCGTCGCCGTTGCCGGTGTCGCCGTGGCAGGGCGCGCAGTTCTGGGAATAGATGGTCCGGCCGGCAACTGCATCCGGCGGAGTGAGCGGACCGGCCATGGGCGGCGGCGTGCTCGCCGCAACATTGCCGGCCGACGGCGCCTGCGGAGTAGCCGCTTGCGGCCCCGGGGCCGCAAGCGCCGGCATGGCCGAGCCAACGAGCAGCACGCAAACCAGCAGGCAGGCCACACCTGCGGCATGACGCTGCGCTTTGCTTGTCGTAGCGTCTCTCCCTCTCGAACCCCGATCTTCCTCGATCATACTCCCCCTTGCTTCCGAAACATACAAAAACGGCCGCCCGGTGTGGGTGACCGTTCTTCTTCGCACGTCTCCACGCTCAACACGCTGCGTGTTCTACGCCCGCTTTCCCTGCCCAGGTACGGACCAAGCGTCAAGCGCGCCGAGCGCCGGCGCGGGATGTCACTTCACCGCCTGAACGTTGATTTCCTGAAACTGTTCATAGCGCGAAGGGCATTTCAGCAGCAAGTTGCTGGCCTCGACCACCCCGTTCGGACCCAGGGTGCCCTCGACGATCGCGCTCGAACCTTCGGTCGACATTTGATCTGGGCGCACGCCGTGGAAATGGATCGCCAACTGCTCCTTGGCGTTGGTCGGGTCGGAAATCTTGAACTGCAGATCCAACTTTGCCGCATCATAGAGGATAGTATCCGACACGATATTGCCACTGACACGGATGGGCTTGTTGGTCAGTGCGGTCTGTTGGGCGAGCACTTCATGCACTTCACGGTAGTACGTGCCGGCACTCTGGATCGCGTTGACCATCAGGTAAGCGATGAGCGCGACCACGATCACGCCACCGACGATGAACTTGAGCTGCCGATTGGCTCGATTTGAGCGAACAGTGCCCCGTAGAATCGTGGAACTTCCAGCCATCCTGCCTCCAAGGGCGATCGGTACGACAACGGGTAGTCACCGTACCCCACCGGAGATATCGCCGAGTATATCACCAAAGATACACACGGTCAACAACGCCACCCAACCATCATACAGTTGCCCCGTCAATCCGTATGTGATATTTGTCTCGGTTCGCGACAGACGTCCGAAGTCGCGCGGCTAGATGCCAGCCGGTGTCCTTCGGAAGTCGGGTTTGCCGTCTCGCGTGAACCGCTCAGCCGCCCTGTCCGCCATCGCCGGTCATCATTTCGGCAGCCGGAGAGACCACCGGGCCCGAACCCGGCGCCGGCTCCACCTCTGGCTCCGCCGATCTCGGCCGCGCGTGGTTGGCAATAATCGCGGCTACGCCGAGGACGAAGGCGACAATGGCCACCCACTGAGCGGTAGCCAGCGAACCCATGCGCCATGCGTCCGGGCGGAACATCTCGACCCAGAAGCGTCCCACGCCATACCACATCAGGTAAATGAAGAAGACGTCGCCGTCACGCAGCCAATCCTTCAGTCGCCGGCCCAGGATCCACAGTATGCCGAACCCGGCCGCGTTCCAGATCGCCTCATAATAGAAGGTGGGATGGAAGCCGTTTGTTGCGTACCAGTCGCGTGCCGCAGCGGTCAGGCGATCGGGTATGCCACAGGCCATTGGCGAGCCGGCCGGTTCCTGGCAGGGGTAGATGGGATTGATGTGAAAGGCCCAGGCCGCGTTGGTGGGCGGCCCGTAAAGTTCTTGATTGACGCGGTTACCCATGCGTCCGATGGCCTGCGCCAGGATGAGGCCCGGGGCACAGATATCAAACCAGCGTATGAAGCGAAGATGGTTGAGGCGCGCGTAGATCATGACTCCCACTACTCCGCCGATCACCGCGCCGTAGATGCCGAGGCCGCGAAAGCCGCCGTCCCAAAACTTGATGATATCCAGCGGGTGCTGACGGTAGTAGGCCCAGCCCACGAAATTCCCCGTCGGCGTCGAGAAGACGTGATACAAGCGCGCGCCGACAATTCCCAGGATCAGCACCCAGGTCAGCAGGTTCCAGACGTGTTCAGGATCCTCGCCGCGACGTTCTGCCTCCTTGGTCGAGAGCCAGGCGGCCAGGAGGGCCCCCAGGACGATGAGCACGCCGTACCAGTGAACCTCTAGCCCGCCAAACTTGACAAGGACCCGATTCATCACGGCTCCCGTTAGCCGTCGCGCTGCTCGCGGCGCAATTCGCGCCGCGCGGCGCGGTCGTCGGCCGGCTTTGCATCCGCAGCCGTCCCGCCTGCCGCGGCCGCGGCCTTCGCCAGTTGACGTTGGTAGCGCAGCCAGTGCATGCAGTCTTCGTCGTGACCCATCAGCATGTCGGCGGCCAGGATCGACTTCTTCAAATCCGGCTTCAGCGCGTTGGTGATGGCGCTGGTCATGCCGGCGGCAATCAACATCGCCAGGAAGTTGGCGTTGACTGCTTCGCGATCTGGCAGCCCGAACGAAACGTTGCTGGCGCCGCAAACGGTGTTGCAGCCCAGTTCTTCGCTCACCCAGCGCGCGATCTGCAGCACCTGCGCCCCCGCGCCGGCCACCGCGCCCGCCGGCATCACCAGCGGATCGATCAAGATGTCCTCACGTGGGATCCCGTAGGATTCGGCGCGTGCGACGATGCGCCTGGCCACTTCGAAGCGCACTTTGGGATCCTGGCTGATGCCGCTTTCGTCGTTTGAGATGATGATCACGGCCGCGTGATATTCGGCTACCAGTGGGAAGACGGTCGCCATGCGTTCTTCTTCGCCGGTCACCGAATTGACAAGCGGCTTACCACCGGCGGCTTTCAGCCCCTCGCGCAAGGCCCCGACCACGGATGAGTCGACGCTGAGCGGGATGTCGACGACTGCTTGCACGGCTTCGATCGCCGCGACCATTACCTTTGGCTCGAGTTCGTGCGCATTGGCCACGCCGAGCCCGGCGTTCACATCCAGCACAGCCGCACCGGCCTGCACCTGGGCCAGCGCATCAGCCTTGACGCGACTAAAATCGCCGGCCAGCATCTCGGCCGCCAACGCCTTGCGCCCGGTCGGGTTGATACGCTCACCGATGACCACAAAGGGCAAATCGGGTCCAATGATCGTTTCTTTGCCGTTCTTTGAACGAAGGACCGTGTGCATGAGGACATTCTCCTGGTCTGCGAATGACGACTTCCGGAATCCGGGCGCGGCCGGAATGATTATAGACCAGGAGCCGGCGGCGACGCAAGTCGAGTTGCTAAAGCGCGGCGTTTGCGAAACGGCCGTACGTATCGTACAATCGTTTTCTATGACTGCTCGCAACAACCCCGCCGGCCCGATCCCGGGCGGTGATGACGCTGTTCCCCGCACCTATCGGGTCGTTTTCCAGCCATCGGGCCGGCAGGCCGATGTGCCGGCAGGCACCGTGTTGCTTGATGCTGCACGCTCGATGGGTGTGGAGATAGAAGCGATCTGTGCCGGTCGCCAAACCTGCGGTAAGTGCCAGGTGACCGTGCAAGAGGGCTTTTTCCCCAAGCACCGCGTGTCATCGGCTGCCGAACACCTGAGCCCACCGGACCAGCGCGAGGAGCGCTACTGGCAGCGTCATCCACGCCTGCCGGGTCGTCGCCTGTCCTGCGTCTGTACGGTCCAGGGCGACCTCATGGTCAACGTGCCCGCCGAGAGCCAGGCGCGCAAGCAAGTGGTGCGCAAGGCGGTCACCGAGCGGGCGATCGAGGTCGATCCTGCCATCCGCCTGTACTATATCGAGATCGAAGAAGCCAGCCTCGACGATCCATTGGGTGACTGGGACCGCATGGCGCGCGAGTTGCGCGCCCGCTTCGGGCTGGGCGATCTCCGCCTGGATCCGATCCTGCTCGGCAGCCTACAGAGCATCCTGGCCGGCGGCGAGCGGAAGGTGACGGTCAGCGTCTGGCAGGGACGCGAGGTCGTGCGGGTGCTGCCGGGTTACCAGGAAGAGGCTTATGGCCTGGCAGTTGACATAGGCACTACCACCATCGCACTCCATCTCTGCGACCTGCGTAACGGTGCCGTGCTGGCGACCGCCAGCCAAATGAACCCACAGGTGGCATATGGCGAGGACCTGATGAGCCGTGTCAGCTACTGCGACACGCGCGAAGACGGGCTGGCGACGCTGCATGGCGCGGTGATCGCGGCGCTGAACCGCCTGGCGGCCGAGGCCGGCGACGAGGCCGGCGTGCCCGTGGATGCCATCACTGATAGCGTGCTGGTGGGCAACACGGTCATGCACCACATCCTGTTAAACATCCCCCCGCGTGAATTGGGCCAATCACCCTTCGCCCCGGCGATCACCGATGCGGTCGATATTAAGGCGCGCGATCTGGGCCTGCAGATTGCCCCCGGCGGGTATGTTCACGTCTTGCCGGTTGAGGCCGGCCACGTTGGCGCCGATAATGTCGGCGTTATCCTGGCTGAGGAACCGCAGAAAGCACCGGCCGACGAGATCTGGCTGATCATCGACGTCGGTACGAACGGAGAAATCCTGCTAGGCAATCGCGATCAGCTTTTCTCGGCCTCCAGCCCAACTGGTCCGGCCTTCGAGGGCGCGCAGATCCGTCATGGGATGCGTGCCGCGCCCGGCGCCATCGAGCGCATCCGGATTGACCCGTCCACCCTCGAGGTCAGGTTCAAGATCATTGGGCGCGAGGGCTGGAGCGATGAGTGGGCTGGCGCGGGGGCGGCCGAGTGGGAGAACGGGGGGGCGGATGCGGTTTCGCTCCCCTCGACCGGGCTGGAGCCGGCTCAGCCGGAATTTGCGCCGGCGCTCAGGCCTCGGCGGTCGCGCAAGCGGCCGGTCGCGCCCATCCTCGCGGCCGGCATTTGCGGCTCAGGCATCATCGAGGCCGTGTCCGAGTTGTTCATGGCCGGCGTTTTGACCGCCGACGGTCGCTTCCCGCCCGAGCTTCAGTCGCCCCGCCTGACGTGGCACGGCAACAAGGCCGAGTTTGTCATCGCACAGGCGGACCAGTCCAGCACTGGCCGTCCGATCGTGGTCACCAGCGACGACGTGCGCGCGATCCAGCTGGCCAAAGCCGCCCTCTATTCCGGGTCCCGCCTGCTCATGGAGCGCAAGGGGGTTGACCACGTCGACCGCGTGCTGCTGGCGGGCGCCTTCGGCAGCTACATCGATCCGCTGCACGCGATGGTCCTGGGCATGATCCCGGATTGCGAGTTGGCGAAGGTGGTTGCCGTGGGCAATTCGGCGGGAGATGGCGCTCGCATCGCCCTGCTCAACGCGCCCATGCGCGAGGAAGCCCGCCGTCTCGCGCGCTGGACCACTTATATCGGTATCGCTCTCGAGCCGCGTTTCCAAGACGCCTTCGTCGAAGCGATCCCGTTGCCGCATGGCGTTGATTCCTTCCCGCACCTCGCCGGTACCTTGACCACTGCGGCCGAGCACCGGCGGGCGCATGGCATCCCGGACTACGTCAGTGCCCGCGAGCGTCGACGGGCTCTACGAAAGGAAGCCTGAATGGCAGATCCCTGGGACACCCTCTCTCCCGACCTGCAGCAGCACTTTGAGAACATGCAGGACGATCTCTATGACGGATTGGGCGAACCCGTGGTCAAGGCAACCCGCCAGGCGCTGGAGTGGGGCCAGTCTCCCGCCAACATCCTTGCTCACGGCTTGGTCGCGGGCATGGACGTCGTGGGCAATGATTTCGGGGCGGGCATTCTGTTTGTGCCCGAGGTGCTGCGCGCCGCCAACGCCATGAAGGCCGCCATGGAGGTGCTGCGCCCGTTGCTCGTCCAAACCGGGGTGCCGCGCATCGGAACCGCGGTGATCGGCACAGTCAAAGGAGATATCCACGACATTGGCAAGAACCTGGTCGCCATGATGTGGGAGGGCGCGGGGTTCGAAGTCATCAACCTGGGCACGAACGTCGATGCCGACAAATTCATCGACGCGCTGCGCAAGCACAATGCCGACCTCTTGGGCATGTCGGCGCTCTTGACCACCACGATGCCCTACATGGCGACGGTGATGGATCGCCTGGGGGAGGAGGGCTTGCGCAACCGGCTGAAGGTGCTCGTCGGCGGAGCACCTCTCAACGAGGCCTTTGCCGAAGATATCGGCGCCGACGCATACTGCAAAGACGCCGCCGAAGCAGTGGCTGCGGCCCGGGCCTTCGTGGCACAGAAGGGGTAGGAAAGAAGGATCGCATGGATAAGCTCGTCGAATTCCTCTCTCGCAATCCAGTCGTGTTGGGCGATGGCGCAATGGGAACGATGCTCCAGAAAGCCGGGCTGACGACCGGTGGCTCGCCCGAAGAATGGAACATCAGCCATCCCGAGGTGCTGCGAGCGATCTACCAGGGCTATGTGGACGCCGGGTCCCAGGTGATCACCACCAACTCTTTCGGCGGCACTCGTTTCCGGCTGGCTCTGCACGACTGTCAGGACCGCGTGACAGAGTTCAACCGGGCGGCGGCCGCGTTGGCGCGCGAGGTCGCAGACCGGGCAGGGCGTGAGGTCCTGGTTGCCGGATCTGTCGGTCCAACGGGCGAGATCCTGTTCCCGCTTGGCCTGCGAACGGTCGAAGAAGCGCGCGACGCTTTTGCCGAGCAGGCGGCAGCGCTGCACGAAGGGGGCGTTGATTTCTTCCTGATCGAGACGATGAGCGCCCTGGAAGAGGTTCAGGCCGCGGTCGAGGGCGTCCGGTCCGCCTCGGACCGCCCGGTTGCCGTCACCATGACCTTCGACACGCGCTTGCACACGATGATGGGTGTCAGCCCGGTGCAGGCGTTGGAGAGGTTGTACGGGCTGGGTGTGCACGTGCTAGGGGCGAATTGTGGCAACGGACCGGCGGAGACCCAGACGGTCATCGCCCAAATGGTGGCGGCCAAGCCTGACGATGTTTTCCTGATCGCCCAATCGAACGCCGGTCTGCCGAGATGGGCGCAGAAGCAGATCACCTATGACGGGACGCCCGAGGTGATGGCCGCCTATGCCGAGCAGATGCGGGCTCTGGGGGTCAAATACATAGGCGCATGCTGCGGAAGCACACCCGAGCACATCGCCGCGATGCGGGTCGCGCTCGGGAAGTAGAGTGGCCCTTTCTCAGCGGCGGCGCAGCCGCTCCAGCTCGATCTCGAAGATCCTGCGCAAAACAGCCGTGCTGCAGGCATAGGTGGCGTCGACCCCGAAATAGCTCAGGCTCTTGCTCAGCAGGCTCTGCCGACGGCTGTAAGGTGTGTCCGACGCATAGTGGAGCACGCCGATATCGTAGGGCGCGTTAATGAAGAGATTCACTATCTCATTCATCGGGTAGCGCCGCGGGTATATGTCCTCGTAGATCGCGCTCATGTAGGGCCCGGCTTCCATCTCGATGTCCGTATAACCCTCGCGGTAGAACACCCCCATGAACTCCCGATTCTGCAGGAAGGTGCCGCGCACTGTGACCGCTTTCTGGTTGTCGAACACGTCCCCGTAGACGAGATAAGGCGACAGATTCTCCGCCAGGAAGCAGTTCTTGAACAGGAACGTGTTGCCGGAGTGTTCGTCGTAGACCACGTTGGGGATCATGACGTCGCCCACCCGGCCATTGAGCGTCGCGGCCTTGCCCATCATATAGAGCCCGAGCATGTCGGAGACGCCAGATGCAACCTGCGATAGCAGGTGATAGGCGGCAAACCCGAGCGGATAATCGACATTGAAAAGCAGCGCGTCGCTGGCCCTGAGCGCTTCGAGCCCTTCCATCCGCACGCGCGGGTCCATCCGAGCCGGGTCGATCTGGCGCAAGTCGATCAATTGGGCGCTGATGTCGTGCGAGCGCGGGTCGTCAAAGCGATAAATGCCGGCAGCCCGGTTGGCCTCGCGCCAGGACTGTAGGTGGGACTCGTCTTTCTTATGATGCGCTCGCTGCAGGTAATACAGGTAATTGGCCCGCGAGGCTTCCGTCCCCTCGCGCTTCAGGCGCTGCCACTCGTCGCGCAGCCCTTCCGGGTTTTCCGACTCGACGAACTCGATCAGCTCTTCGCGCTGCTGCAGGGCGTGTCCCGAGATCAGGTTGGGGATGCTGTGGGGATTGCTGGACACGAAATATACCGGGCGCTGCTCGATTTGTATCCCCTCGCATGCCTCCACCAGGTCATCCCACCAGCCCTGCACGGCCTTGCGATAGTCGTTGAAGCCACTGGCCAGCGAGGTCACCCGCAAGTCCATGCCGTGCGACGCCACTTCCTGCATCTGGCGCTCCCAGCGCCTGGCCCAGACGCGGCGCAACTTATCGAAGTCCTCGTCGCTCACCTCCAGCGTCTTGCGCAGCGCATCGGTCACCTCGTGAGCCTTGACATTGCCCTTTGCCAGATCCTGGCCGAGCCGGCTGCCCCCCAACCGTTGGTGCAGCTTGTTCCACTCGATCTGGAAGGCGGTCAGGGCGGGGATCAGGTCGTCGATGTCCGAGACGCTGGAGACAAAGGCGGCAATGGTGTCTTTCCCGTTGTAGAGCATCCGCCGGCGGCGCGCCGGTGCGTCGACCCGCTGCCAGTCGTTAATGTCGGTCAGCCCACCCTGGATGAAGACTTTCTCCGATTGGCCGAGCACGATGCGTCGAGTGCAGCAGAGGACCTCCGGCAGTCGCAGGGCCGCATAAAGGAAGGCAGAGGCGTCGAACTCGGGCGATTCGGCCCCGAGGTGCAGGCTGGACAGCATCCCCTCGTGGGTTTCCTCCAGCGAGCGTATGCGGATGTCCCCCGAGCTGCGCAGCAGCGAATAATACGTGCGGATGTAGAGCTCTATCCCCTCGCCGACAGTCTCCGGCACGGTGCGTTCCATCAAGTCCTCCTCAGGCGCCGCATCCGGGCGCCGGTCCAGGTGCCGATCATTGTAATGCCGGCCTCAAGCCGGGTCAAGCTCAGTCTTGATTTGGCCTGTTCTTCCGGGCAGCGCCCGGTGGAAGGTTACGCTACCCCTTGTCAGCCAACTCCAAGTGCGCTACAATGGTCTCGCGATCATGCACTGCCAATGATTGGGAGGCAGTTTTGGACGACACAGAACCTTCGAACGTAGCGGTAGTGGCGCCAGATGCGGTGCCAGTTCCGACCGTGTCTTCTCCGGTCGACCTGATGGATCCGGCGCTCTACATAAACCGCGAGCTAAGCTGGGTTGAGTTCAACCGGCGCGTGTTGGAGGAGGCCAAGGACGAACGCCATCCTCTGCTCGAGCGCGTCAAATTTCTGGCGATCTTCGGCTCCAATCTCGACGAGTTCTTCATGATCCGCGTTTCGGGACTGAAGGACCAGATCGCAGCCGGGGTGACCAACACGCCCCCGGACGGCATGTCGCCCTCCCAACAGCTGGAGCAGATCCGCGCCCGGGTGTTACCCCTGATTCTCGAGCAGAGACGCTATTGGCACGAAGAGATCGTGCCCGCCCTGCATGCCGCCGACATCCACATCCTTGACTATTCGGAGCTGCAGGCCGGGGACTGCGACGCGCTACACGACTATTTCAAGAACGAGATCTTCCCGGTGCTGACGCCGCTGGCGGTTGACCCGGGCCGGCCATTCCCGCACATCTCGAATCTGAGCCTGAACCTGGCCGTCAGCGTGCGCAGCCCACGCGGGGAGAAGCGCTTCGCCCGCATCAAGGTGCCCACTTCGCTGCCACGCCTGGTGCCGCTCGAGCCCGGGCGCCGTTTCGTCTGGCTGGAGGATGTCATTGCCGGAAACCTGGGCACTCTCTTCCCGGGCTTCGACGTGATCGAGTCCTACACTTTTCGCATCACGCGCGATACCGACATGGAAATCCAGGAGGATGAGGCGTCGGACCTGCTCGAATCGATCGAGCAGAGCTTGCGCCAGCGTCACTTCGGGCCCGCCGTCCGCCTGGAGGTGGACGTCCACATGCCCGAGCACCTGATTCGGCTGTTGGCTGATAACCTCGAGGTAGCGGCGGAGGACGTTTATGCCTTGCGGCCCCCGCTGGGCATGAGCAGCTTGATCGCCTTAATGGACGTGAACCGCCCCGATCTGAAAGATCTGCCCTTTGTGCCGGCCGTTCCGCCGCAGTTGCGCGATCTCAAGACTGCCGGCGATATCTTTGCATCCATCCGCCGCCACGACATTCTGCTCCACCACCCATTCGATTCGTTCGGCCCAGTGCTTGACTTCATCCGCGCGGCCGCCATCGATCCTGATGTCCTGGCCATCAAGCAGACCCTCTACCGGGTCGGGTCAAACGCACCTGTCGTCCGCGCCTTACTCGAGGCCCAACGCAATGAGAAGCAGGTTGCCGTCCTGGTCGAGTTGAAGGCCCGCTTCGATGAGGAGAGCAATATTGGCTGGGCCCGCGCCCTCGAAGCGGAAGGGGTGCACGTCGTCTACGGACTGGTGGGTTTGAAGACCCATGCCAAGGTGACGCTGGTCGTGCGCAAGGAGGGCGGCGGCCTGAGGCGCTATTTGCACCTTTCGACCGGCAACTACAACGCCGTGACGGCCGGCATCTATACGGACATTGGCTTGCTCACCTGCGACGAGGAGCTGGGCGCCGACGCGACCGACCTCTTCAACACCCTGACCGGTTACTCGACCCAAACCTACTACCGCAGCCTGCTGGTCGCGCCGGTCACCATGCGCGACCGCCTCGAGGCCTTGATCGAGCGTGAGATCGCGCACAAGCTCGCCGGGCGGCCCAGCCGGCTGATCTTTAAGATGAATGCCCTGGTCGACGAACGTTTGATCCGCTCGCTTTATCGGGCCTCACAGGTGGGTGTCGAGATCGATCTGCTGGTGCGCGGCATCTGCTGCCTGCGGCCCGGAGTACCCGGCGTCAGCGAGAACATACGCGTCACCAGTGTGGTTGGGCGCTTCCTGGAGCACAGCCGCATCTATTACTACGAGAACGGCGGCAACGCCGAGATCTACTTGGGCAGCGCCGATCTCATGCCACGTAACCTGGATCGCCGGGTCGAGACCCTCTTCCCGGTGAAGGATGCCCGCATCCGAACCTACATCCGGAACAGCATACTCGAAGCCGAGCTGCACAACAATCAGCGGGCGCGTGAATTGACCAGCGACGGCGAGTACATCCGTCGCCAGCCGCGCGATGACGAGCCGGCCGTCTGCAGCCAGCAGTGGCTGCTGACCCACCCGAGCCTGGGAGGGCGCGGCGCTCCCTTCCGCGCCTGACGCTGGAAGGCAGCTAGCGCCACCCGCACTCAGACGCGAGGTGCGCTCTATTCTTGACCACGGCGCGTGTACGTGGCTGCTTGTTCGCAGCGATTGTCCTTGGAGGCGCACAAATGTCAGTATCTTCCCGTAAACCAGACCAGTTCTTGCTTCTGGAGCGCGCGCCTGCTGCCTAGAGCCTGACGGGACCAACAGCACTTGCGAGCGAGAGCCCCCTACCTGGGACTTAATCGCGTTTGGCAAGGCTGGGACGTTGCGGCGGCCACAGGCGCCTCAGCCCGTGGTCGTCTTCTATTTAAGCGCCTCGGCGATCGGGGATAGTTCCCTGCCCGCCGACGGCGCTGCCGGCCACGGGACAGCCCCTTATCCCGTGGCCGGCGCGTCGCGCCGCCACGCCGATCCGTAAGCGAGGAGATTTCGCTTGACTGAGACAACGTGGCAGGTCGGAGACTTCACTATCACCCTGACGGATGTCCCTGATGACGAAGCTAAAACCTTCCTGACCGGACAGATTCGATCCTTCAACAATGCGGTGTCGCCACACCATCTGGCCATCCGCACGGCCGGTGAGCGGACCCTCAACGTGCTGATGCGCGATGCTCACGGAGCACTGGCCGGCGGCCTGGCGGGCTCCACCTACTGGGGTTGGCTCGAGGTTCACAAGCTGTGGATCGCCGCACCACTGCGCGCCCAGGGTAATGGCCGCCGCCTCTTGCTGGCAGCCGAAAGCGAGGCCGGGCAGCGCGGCTGTACGCGTGTCTTCTTGACCACCTTCAGTTTTCAAGCCCGAGGTTTCTACGAGAAGCAAGGCTACCGGGTGGTAGGCAAGTTGGAGGATTACCCGCCGGGCGCCGCGCTCTACACCCTGCGCAAGGATTTGGCACCGGTGAGGGGAGGGGAGCCCGCATGACCTCCTACGCGCTCCCGTCATCGCCTACCCGACCGGGCTTCCGGCAGTACTGCGGGTTATTGGGGGGCTACTTGCGACCCCAATGGAAGCGCGTGGCTCTGCTCGGCGTCCTGCTGCTCGCCGGCAGCGTGCTCCAGTTGATCAACCCGCAGATCATCGGCCACTTCCTGGATGCCGCCCAGTCCGGGGCGCGTGGCCAGAACCTGGGGCGTGCCGGCCTGGCCTTTATCGGCATCGGCTTACTGCAGCGTTCCCTGGCGCTGGCAGCGGTCTATGCCGGCGAGAATACCGCCTGGGCGGCTACCAACGCCCTGCGAGCCGACCTGACACGGCATTGCCTGCGCCTCGCCATGCCCTTCCACCAGCAGCACACTCCCGGCGAGCTGATCGAGCGCATCGACGGCGACGCGGCCGCCCTGGCCAACTTCTTCTCGCAGTTCGCGCTGCGTGTGCTCGGCAACGGCCTGCTGATCGCCGGCGTCCTGGCACTGCTCTTTCGCGAGGACTGGCGCCTGGGGCTGGGTATGTCTCTCTACGCCGCCGCCACCTTGCTGACGCTGGCCGGCTTGCAGGATCTGGCAACTGTGCGCTGGAGCGAGCAGCGCCAGTCCTTCGCCGACCTCTTCGGCTTCATCGAGGAACGCTACAACGGAACAGAGGACATCCGGGCCAGTGGCGCAGAGCAATACGTGATGAACGGCCTCTACAGGTTGATGCGTGCGGTGCTGCAGAAGGGCGTCGCGGCGTGGATGTTCAACAGCCTGAGTTTCTTCGCCACCAACCTTCTGTTTCTCCTGGGGTACGCCCTCGGTCTGAGCCTTGGCGCGTTTCTCTACCTGCGGGGAGCGCTGACCATCGGCGGTGCCTATCTGGTCGTCTACTACATCGGGATGATCGCCGGCCCGTTGGAGGACGTGCGGCGCCAGGCACAGGACCTGGGTGGGGCTCGGGCCAGCCTGCGGCGCGCCCTTGATCTCTTCGCCTTTCCGGTCGGGGACGGCCACCAGGGCTCTGCTCGACTCCCGGCCGGGGCGCTGTCAGTCGACTTGCGTGGCGTTTCCTTTGCCTATGAGCAAGAGGCTGGGGGGGCTGCGCCGGGGCGGGACGCGGAAGGCTGGCCGGCCGGCCTTCGCTTTGCGCTGCGCGACGTCAGCTTCGCGCTGCCGCCCGGGCGCGTCTTGGGTTTGCTGGGACGCACCGGCAGCGGCAAGACGACCCTGGCGCGCTTGCTGTTCCGCCTGTACGATGCCGCCGGGGGCTCGATCCACTTGGGAGGGATCGATATCCGCGAGCTCCCGCTCTCCGAGCTACGTCGCGGGGTGGGCCTGATCACGCAAGACGTACAGCTCTTCCAAGCCAGCATCCGTGACAATCTGACCTTCTTCAACCGCCGGATCGCGGATGAGCGCATCGAGTATGGGCTGCGGGAACTGGGGCTCTGGGAGTGGGTGCAGGGGCTGCCGGCCGGGCTGGCCACGCCGCTGGGCGCGGGAGGGCAAGGCCTGTCGGCCGGGGAAGCGCAGCTTCTAGCCTTCGCACGAGTATTCCTCAAGGACCCGGGACTGGTGGTGCTCGACGAGGCTTCGTCGCGCCTCGACCCGGCCACCGAAGCGCTGCTGGAACACGCGATCGACCGCCTTCTGCGCGGCCGTACGGCGGTCGTCATCGCCCATCGCCTGCAGACCCTGCAGCGGGTGGACGAGATCCTCATCCTGGAGAATGGCCGTTCCATAGAGCGCGGCGAACGCGCCGCACTCGCCGGCGATCCCCGCTCGCGTCTCAGCCAGTTGCTGCGCACCGGTCTCGAGGAGGCGCTGGCATGAACGCTGATTCCGCCGGCTCCCGTCCGGCCGCCGGAGCACAGGCGCGTACGATCCCGACCTGGTCCTTCAACTGGCAGTTGATCCTTGGCCCGCCGCGCCTGTTCGGCCCACATTTCCTGCTGATGACGCTCTACCTGGCCGGCCGGGTCGTGCCCGGCCTGATCGAGCGTCAGTTCTTCGATCACCTGAGCGGCGCTACGGCAGCCGGCCCGGGTCTGTGGGAGTTGATCGCCCTCTACGTTTCCTTCGAGACAGCGCGGCTGGGCTCGTCGCTGGGCGCGGAGTGGTTCGGCTGGCGTTTCCGCTACACCGTGGGCGCCCTCGTGCGCCGTAATCTGTTCGCAAGCCTACTGCGGCGCCCCGGCTCTGCACAACTGCCCGTCTCTTCGGGCGAGGCAGTCAGCCGTTACCGGGATGACGTGGCCGAGGTGTGCGACTTCCCGACCTGGCTGCCGCACGTGGCCGGACACATGCTGGGCTTCGTGCTCGCCTTGCTGCTCATGGCGCGCATCAACCTGACGATCACACTGATCGTTTTCTTGCCGCTGGCCGGAACTGTCGTGCTGACCCGCCTGGCGTGGAGCCGCATCCTGCGCTACCGGCATGCCAGCCGGATCGCGGCCGGGCAGGTGACCGCCTTCCTGGGTGAGCTCTTCAGTGCAGTGCAGGCCGTCAAGGTGGCCGGCGCCGAGAACGAGGTGATCGACCACATGCTGGCGCTCAACGAGGCGCGCCGGCGTGCGGCTGTGCGCGACCGCGCCTTCGAGGAGATGCTGAACTCGCTTTTCAGCACCGCAACCGCCTTTGGCATCGGCATGACACTGCTGTTCGCCGGCGGCGGGATCGCAGACGGCAGATTTACCGTCGGCGATTTCGCTCTTTTCGTCTACTATCTATTCTTCACCACCGAGCTGCCGTCCGTCGTCGGGACCTTTGTCGGCGATTATCAGCAGCAGGCGGTCTCGATTGGCCGCCTGGCCGAGCTGGCCGCCGGCGATCCGGCGCAGGTCCTGCTCGAACACGCGCCCGTCTATGAACGCGGCGAGCTGCCGCGCCTGCCGGCCCTCGTACGGGAGCCTGAAGACCGCTTGCGCCTGCTCGAAGCGCGCGGTTTGACCTATCGGCACGGGGCGAACGGAGCGCGTGAAAGGGAGCACGCCGGTATCAGCGATATCAACCTGCGCCTGGAAGGTGGCTCGTTCACCGTAATCACCGGCCGCGTCGGCTCGGGCAAGACGACCCTTCTGCGCACGCTGCTCGGTCTGCTGCCCGCGGAGGGTGGGGAGATCTGCTGGAACGGACGGCCGGTGGCCGATCCGGCGTGCTTCTTCCGGCCGCCGCGCTGTGCTTATACCGGACAGGTGCCACGACTGTTCAGCCAGACCCTGCGGGAAAACATTCTGCTGGGTCTGCGTGAAGACGAGGTCGACCTTTCTCGCGCCGTCTGGCAGGCGGTCCTCGGACCGGACGTGGAGATGCTCGAGCAGGGGCTAGACACAGTAGTCGGGCCGCGCGGGGTGCGCCTCTCGGGAGGGCAGGTGCAGCGGGCCGCCGCGGCGCGCATGTTCGTGCGCGCGCCCGAACTGCTGGTTTGCGACGACCTCTCCAGCGCCCTGGACGTCGAGACGGAGAGGTTGCTGTGGCAGCGACTGGGGGAAGCGACGGACAGGACGCTGCTGGTGGTCTCGCACCGGCGGGCAGTTCTGCAGCGCGCCGACCATGTCGTTGTCCTCAGAGCCGGACGTGTCGAAGCCCAGGGCAAGCTGGCCCAACTGCTGGCCGGCTCTGAAGAGATGCGCCGCTTGTGGGCCGGCGACGAGCGCCGGGTCGATGATGAGCCCCGGTCCGAGCCGCGGGCCTGAGGGCCACGCATTGCGTGGGCGCGCCGTGCAGCATGATGAGCGAGTCTCGCGGAAGACCGAGGGTCGCCCGAAGGCGAAGCCGGCTTGCCGGGCCGTCCGGGCTGCGCTGTGCGTTGAGCCGGCTAGTGGACTGTACTGGCCTGGACCCCGGGCGGTGGCCACAGCCGCACCACGTCGCTTCGGTAGCAGGTGATGGTCATCGCGCTCGACCGGAGTGGCCGGTGAAGAGAGCACGGTCCGAAGTTCCAGGTGACAATTCCGGGATCCACGACCTGTCCGCTTGCGCCGCACAGGTGCAGGAAGACGAACACGAGCACGACCAAGCTGAAAAGACGTATGCGATTTCGGCGCAATCTCCGTCCTCTTTGCGTGGGATTCTCTTACCCATATGCGAGCCAGGGCAGACAATTAGAGGCTGACGTGGAGAAACGGGCGTGTTCTTGGGGTGATCGGAAGATCACAGTGCCGGGCTTGGAAGGCCGGCGGATACCCCCGGCGCGGCTCGAACGCGCAACCTACAGTTCCGAAGACTGTCGCTCTATCCGTTGAGCTACGGGGGCTCGTCGCCACTTGCCGCAGGGGCAGACGGGTGAATATTACCACAGCGCGCGACCGGGCGGCAAATTGCCGGGGCTGCCGGCGCACCCTGCCCGGCTAGCCGGCCACGCTGAACTGAATATAGAGGGCGTCTTGCGCCGTTTGGGCGACGAACTCCTGCCAGCGGTTGTCGCCTGCTCCGGGTGGGCCAGACTGCGGCGGGACACCCGTGTCGGCGCGCAGCACGCGCAGGCCGGCTAGATCGTCCAGGCGTGCCAGCAGGGGCGCATACGGCATCTGCCAGCCGCGCGGCGGCTTCTTGGCCATCTGCTCGTCGACGGGGATCAGCGCGACCAGTTGCGGGCTCGACATCAGTTCCAGGCCCCACTTGTCGGCACCGTGCGCCCGAACGGTGGCATTGTGGCTGCCGTGGTGGCCGACTTTGTACAGTACGGTGCGTGCCAGCAGGTCGGCGGCCTTGATCTCGACGCTGCCTCCCTGGCCCGGAACATTCCAGGCTAAGTCGTACCAGGAGAGCCAGTTGCCTACCTGCGCATCGCCGGCGAAGAGCAGCACGTTGCCTGTGCCGGGCAGCTCGATCGCCAGCACCAGGGTGGTGTTGTTGATGCAGTTGTCGAGCTGCAGGGCGAGGTCTTCGCTCGTCCCCAACCACTCATCCTCGATGCGCCGCCAGGTGGGTCCATCTGGCACAGCCGCACCGCTCCTGGCGGCCCGCTTCGGCGCCGGGTTGGCCGCGTCGTCGAAGCCGTAGGTCCGGCGGAAGAATTCGTATCCCGTAGCATCCTGGCTCGGGATACGAACGTTCTCCTCGAATGGGTAGCTCAACGAACGCAGCAGGCGTTCTTCCGGCGTGAGGCCGCTTTCGTCGCTGACCGCCAACACGAATGCTAGCTGGGCATCCAGCCCTTCCGATGTGAGGTAGGTCTCTTGTGAGCCCTTGGCAGGATCCATCTGGCCGAGTGCGTGCACATCACGTGGCGGCCCGAGCACGTAGAGCCGCGCGCCCGGGAGGGCGGTCAGGCCGGGCGCAGGCGGCAGCGACAACGGGCCATCGCCCGGTTGGCGATAGGTTACCAGGCCCGCGCTGTTCGCGGCCAGTTGGCGCACGTGCTGCAGCGGGTCGCTGCCTCCACTCAGAGCCATATCGCCCACGAAGTCCAGCAGAGCCGCTACGTGGCGCAACCCAGCCTGGCTACCGGCCATGCCGACGGCCCGCCGCAGGCCGGTCAGCGCTTGCTGAGACTTTCCCCAGAGCTCGCGCGCCAACGTATCCTGCGGGTCTTCCGCCCAGGATAGCCAAAGATTGTGAATTCTCATCCGCTGGAAAACCGGGGCAGCCTGCGTGAACCCCGAGATGTGGTCCCAGTGCCGATGGGTGGCCACGAGCAAGTGTATGTCGCCCCCGGTGGCAGACTCGATATCCTCGGCGACGCGTGTCATTTTCGCGGTGGCATCGGCAGTTCCCAACAGCACGCCGCAGTCGATCAACATGTAGTAGCTCTTGTCCGGGGTACCGGTAGGAAAGGCCAGCAGGAAACAGTCGCCCAGGCCCTGGCGATACATCCGGATGGTGACGCCCGATGTGGGCGCCTGCAGTGTGGCCGCGCCGTCGCCCATGGCATCGCCTCCTAGCTTTCCATGCGATGGATCAACGCGAAGGGCTCCTTCGCTTCCTGCCGGAGCAGGCTGCCGAAATAGGCAGCGCGCAGCGAAGTGACGCCCTGATCGGCCAGGTAAGCGCGCTGGCGCTCCAGCCGCTCCTGGCTGGAGATGTTCTTGGTAATGCAGTAGCGCACCTGGCCCCTGTCGAGGTCGATCAGCAGGGTGCAGCCACCCCGGAAGGGAAAATCGGCGGGGGGAGCCGGGCTGAGGCTGCCATCGTCCACCTGACGCTGGATATCCGGATCGAAGTATCCCCGCCGCCACTGGGTGATCTCCACCACCATGTCGGCAAGCACCTGGCCGTCCGGCCCGACCCGCCTGGCCGGCCGTACCGAATGGACCTCGTACGTAGGCTGGCCTTCGCTGCTGAAACTGGTCACGTCGAGCCCCAGTTCCTGGCCGAGCTCGCGTGTCGTGTCTTTCAGCCGGCCATGGAGGATGCGGCAAGCATCGCGTTGGCGCTCGTAAAGCTGTGCGCGCGGGGTATTGTAGTTTTGCCAGGACGCCAGCCGGCGCAGCTCGCGCACCATTGGCAGAATGCGCGGGTGGAAGGTGGGGCCCTCCGGCGCGCGCCAGAGCAGGCCGTCGACCGACAGGCTGCGCGCGTGCAGGGGATAGATGCCGTGCTGACGGAAGGCTTCCACGAAGGCAAGCCGGTACTTCAGGTCATCATCCCGCACCAGGTCATGGTCAGACGTGATCAGCGCCCGCAGGTAGTCGCCGAAATCTATGTCGACAGGTGGGCAGTAGTCCAGGGCACGTATGCAGATCGTCAAGACGTGTTGGGCGGTGGTGGCGGCCTCCTGCGCCAGCCGGTTCACCAGGTCTGGGTGCAACTGCCCCTGCGGCAAGACCCCGCTCCCGCCGGTGGCGATGCGCATGAGATCGGCCGTGCGGGATTTGTAGATCGCGACGAAGGCGTCAAACACGGCTGCCACCAGGATCGAGCCGCGTGCGTGCGGCTCCATCAGGTTTTGGATCAGCGTCGGGTCCGGAATTGACGCCTCCCACCGGCCGCTGCTCGGGTCGAAGCCGCCAAGTGCGTCACGTAAGGCGCCGTGCAACCCGGTTGCCTGGCCAAATTCCTGGGCCAACTGTGCGAGAAGGTTCTCGCTCGCCAGGTCACCGCGCGTCCGGGCGATCTGGCTGCACAGCACTTCTGGCAGCGAGAAGTGTTGGAACAGCGCCACGACATCGGCGAAGGCTTCATGAAAGGCCAACGCATCCGCGTTGGTGGGCTCGATGAAGCGCCGGTGCATGCCGTCCAGCAGGGCATGGGTGGTCTCGTGAGCGATGACGTCATGCGACAGGCAGGTGAACACCATGCCACCAGGCAGATGGGAGGCAATATCGGTGGTGGGGGCCGGGAAGTAGCCGAGCAGCAGAGCCTTCTTGTCAGGGCTGTAGAAGGCATTCGCCTCTCGCAGGGAATGCGGATAGATGCGCAGCCGCTGCACGTACTCCTCGTGCCAGCCACCTCCCTCGCCGCCGTCTTTCCAGCGGCGCGGAGACCAAAGAGCGCGCCGGCCAAGGGAGCGCTCGAAGTAGCCGATGGTGGTCATGGCCACCGCGTAGACCATCTGCTGGTGGAACTGCGGATTGCCCTCGGAAGGCTCGAGGCCGTTGGTTGCGAGGAGGTAGGGCTGGTTGAGATCCACCGGGGCATAGAAGCAGCCGCTGGCCGGATCCACATCCACCACTTCCAGGTACTCCCCGATTGGCCCTGCGCCGACCGTTTCCTGCCCGGTGGTCAGGTCCGACTCCCAGACGACCTTCATGGTGACGCAGTTCAGCCCGGCGTATTCGAGCTGTTCGGAGAGGCTCGGGTCAAAGGCGTAGACGTTCAGGCCGCGAAATTGCGGGCGCTCGACGGGGATGGCCCGCTGCGACATTGGAGGAAGATTCGTGCTCATCGCGAAAACACACTCCCTTCTGCAGGTCGACTATCCGAGGCCAACGCTGCCGTACGGGAAGTCGGCCGGTGAAGCCAGTCCCTGGTCGACGTGCTTACGCAGGGCAGCATCGCAGATCGCGTAGCCCCAGTTGATCAGTTCCTCCTGCCGGTCCGAGCTCATCGCAGCCAACCGCGTGGGGGTGTCTGCCAACCTGAGCGTAGCCTGCGGGGGACAGGGCAGGGGGTCCGCCAAGCCATAGTCTGCAATGTGGCTGCGGATGCCCCAGTAGGCGCCCGTGCGCGCACCGGCCCGATAGGAGCTGATCACCTGGCGTTTACGCAAGTCGCGCACCTGGTTGTCGATGACCGCGATCACGCGCGCCGTGCCGCGCAGCCAATCACGGTGCGGATTGGGCATGGCCCCCGTGTGGCCACCCCCGTCGCTGACCAGTATGGTCCGGTAGCGTTTCCAGGCGGTCTCGAGCCCGAGGTTGTCGTAGACGCCGCCGTCCGTGAGGTAAACCTGGGTGTTGTAGGGCGGGAACTGCAGGTCGAGGCCCGTGGCGGGCACGAAGTCGGCCGGCCGGAACTGGAGCAGCACCGGCGAGAGCATGGGGGGTGCGGCGGATGAGGCGGCGACGGCGAGCGCCAGCGGAACGGTCGGATCGGCGATCTTGCCGACCCGGTAGTCCCACATGTAGGGCCGGGAGAAGCGCCAGAGGGCGCCGGATTGGAGATTGGCGGCGTTGATCACGAAGCGCGGCCCCTGCTCGTCGCCGGGCAGGGCCTGCAGGTTGCAGTCGCCGAACACGTAACGCCGATAAGCACTCGCGATCTGGCGGCTGGCGCTGCCGGGCACGACCAGGTTGCTGAGAACGGCGGGCACGTCGATGGTCTGGCCGGCCAGGCGCCGCAAGGGCGCCACCACCTGCTCGTCGAACCGGCCGGCCACCCCGCGATCGTCATACTCCAGCTTGGGCCAGGCCAGCCCAAGCACGCCGGCGGTGATCGAGCCTCCTGAGACGCTGGAAACCCGCTTCAGTTGAGGAAGGTAGCCGGCCTCATTCAGGCGCCAGAGTGCGCCGAGGTGGAACAGCATCGCGCGGTAGCCGCCTCCGGACAGGCAAAGCGCGATGCCTTCTTCGGGCTGATCTTCAGGGGGGTCGGTCGAGATAAGCTCGACGGGTGAGAGCGCGCTCGTCCTGGATCGGTCCATCAGTGCCCTCCCGCGGTCCCATCGTGGTTCTATGGCTGCTGCATAGTCGAGCATACACCCGTCAGCGGGCCGTCGTCAAGCGTCTTTTTGCGGGTCGAGGGCGGGGACGGGCGGCCACCGGGATTCCGCTTCCCTTGCTTTTTGGGGTCGCAATGAGTACAATAAAAATGAGGAATTCTTTCATGACCTGGGACCGGCTGCGCCGACAACTGCCTAAAACCTACTCCACGCAGGATGTGGAGCTGGTCAGGCGCGCCTTTGAGCTGGCCGAGCGAGCGCACGCCGACCAGAAGCGCCAGTCGGGCGAACCCTATATTGTCCATCCACTGGCCGTCGCCGGGATCCTTGCCGAGCTGCGTCTGGATGCCCAGACAGTGGCCGCGTCGCTGTTGCACGACGTGGCAGAAGACACCGCCATCCAGGTGCCCGACCTGGCCGAGGAGTTCGGGGCCGAGGTGGCGAGCCTGGTCGACGGCGTGACCAAGCTGGTCGAGATCTCGCAACTGGCCAATCTGCCGGCCGACAGCCGCGATCCCAAGATCGAGAGCCTGCGCAAGATGTTTCTGGCCATGTACAGCGACGTGCGCGTGGTGCTCATCAAGCTGGCCGACCGCCTCCATAATATGCGCACGATGGGCTATATGAGCCCCGAGAAGCAGCGCCGCATCTCGCGCGAGACCTTGGACATCTACGCTCCCCTGGCGAGCCTGCTTGGTATCTGGCAGATCAAGTGGGAACTGGAGGATCTGGCGTTCCGCTACCTCGACCCGACCACCTATCACGAGCTCGATAAGTCACTGATCCAACATCGGGGTGAACGCGAGCGCTACGTCGAGCGCGTCACGGACGTCCTGAAAACAGAACTGGCCAAACACGCCATCCAGGCCGAGATCACCGGGCGTCCGAAGCACATCTACAGCATCTGGCGCAAAATGCGTAAAAAGGGCGTCACCTTTGACCAGATTTACGACCGGGCGGGAGTGCGCGTGATTGTGCCCGAGATCGGTGACTGTTATGCCGCGCTCGGCGTGGTCCATACGTTGTGGCGCCCGATTCCCGGCGAGTTCGACGACTACATCGCCAGCCCGAAGGAAAACCTGTACCAGTCGCTGCACACGGCGGTGATCGCCTTCGAGGGCCAGCCCTTGGAAGTGCAGATTCGCACGCCCGAGATGCACCGGATCGCGGAGATCGGCATCGCCGCCCACTGGCGCTACAAGACGCAGACCAAGAACGACGAAGTCTACGACCGCAAGATCGCCTGGCTGCGCTCGGTGATCGACTGGCAGACGCAGGAGAAGAACGACGGCGGCGACTTCCTGGCGACGGTCAAGGAAGACTTGTTCAAGGACCGGGTCTACGTCTTCACGCCCAAAGGCGACATCATCGATCTTCCGGCCGGCTCGACGCCGATCGATCTTGCCTACCAGGTACACACAGAGATCGGACATCGCTGCCGAGGAGCGCGCGTCAACAACCAGTTGGTCAGCTTGGATTACGCGCTCAGGAACGGCGACCAGGTAGAGATCATCACCGCCAAGCGCGGGGGCCCGAGCCGGGACTGGCTCAATCCGCACCTCGAGTATGCGCAGACCTCGCGCGCCCGCTCGAAGATCCGGCAATGGTTCCGGCTGCAGAAGCGCGACGAGAACGTCAATGCCGGGCGTGAGCTGCTGGAGCGCGAGCTGAACCGCCTCGGCGTGGACAACGTCACCTACGAGCATATCGCCCAGCTCTTCGGCAAGGAGAAAGTCGAGGACCTGCTGCACGATATCGGGACCGGCGACATCACGACGGTGCAGGTGGCGACGCGGGTGTTGCAGATCGGCAAGGTCGAAGAGCTACCCCGGCAGGCGACGGAGGAACTGGGAGAAAGGGAGAAGCCGCAGAAGCCGGCGATGGCCGTGCAGGGCATCGCAGTGCAGGGGGTAGGCAACCTGCTGACGGTGCTCTCCCGCTGCTGCAATCCGATGCCGCCCGACGACATCGTCGGTTTCGTCACCCGCGGTCGTGGCGTTTCGATCCACCGCCGGGAGTGCCCAAACGTGTCTTCGCTCAAGGACAGCGAGCGGCTGATCGAGGTCGATTGGGGCAATACGGAGCCGGCAAGCTCGCGGGTGAAGATCCGCGTCCAGGCGTACGATCGAGCCGGCTTGCTGCGTGACATCACCGAGATCATCAACGAGGAGCACATCAACCTGGAAGACGCCTCCGCCGTGACGGCTCGGCAGGATAACCTGGCCATCATCACGGCGACGTTGGAGGTGCGTGACGCAGAACAGTTGAGCCGGGTGCTCTCCCGGATCGACCGGCTGCCGAACGTCGTCTCTGTCAAGCGTCAGACGGGCTAGAAGCGTGGGACGCAGACAAGAAGAGGCGTGATGGATGGCTCCACCACGCCTCTTGTGCGTCTTGTCGCTGCCGGCCCGACGATGCGTTCAGCCGTCAGGCGCACGTGTCACGCAGACGTCAACCGCCCGCGAGGGCTGCCGGGGTGGCCGGGACCTTGTCCGCCGACCAGTTCCTGGTGATTTTCGCCGCCTGGCGCAAGGAATCCAGCCAGGTGGTCCAGGCCGTGTACTGGTTCTGCTGGTAGGTGTAGGGATCCAGCGGATGGTTGGGATCGCTCTCTTCGATCTGGATGATGTGATAGCCGAAGGAGCTCTTCACCGGCTGGCTGATCTCGCCGACCTTCAGGGCGAAGGCCGCGGATTCGAACGCCGGGTCCAGCCCCTGGCCCTTGCCCAGCCAGCCCAACTCACCGCCCTGCTGAGCGCTGCCCGTGTCGTCTGAGTACTCTTTGGCCAGCGTGGCGAAGTCACCGCCGGCCCCCAGCTTCTGCTGTACCTCGATGATGCGCGCCAGCGCCTGGGCGTCGTCGCGCGGCGGCAGCGGCGTTGGCGTCGGCGCGAGTGTAGGCGTCGGAGCAGGTGTTGGCTGCCCGGGAGCCAGTGTCGCCGTCGGCGAAATGGGCTGAGTCGGTTGGCCGGTGGCAGTCGGGGCCTCGGTAGGAGTAGGCTGCGGCGTCGGTTGCGGCGTGCGGATAGAGACCAGGATGTGCCGCGCGCGGATCTCAAGCGCAGTCTTCGGGACGTCGTTCGTCACCTGCTCGTAGAGCTTCTGCTTGATCAGGTCGGTCTCGACGATTTGGCGGAAGTCCGCCTCGCCCATGCCCGTCTGCTGCGAGAGGCGGGTCAGGAACTGCTGATAGGCAGTCTGGTAGGCCTCCAGCGTGACCGGAGTGGCGGTCGGAGCGGGCGTCGGCGAGGGTGCGGCGGTGCCGGCTGCGGTCGGTGCCGGCGACGGCCCGGGCGTGTTCGTCGGCGTCGGGCCGGGTGTATTGGTGGGCGTGGCAGTCGCCGTGGGTGTGGGCGTCGGCGGCACGGCGTAGTAGCCGAAGTCGTGCTCGATCGCGTTGGTCACATCCTGTTGGCTGATGGTGATGCCCTTCTCGCGCGCCTGTGCGCGCAGCAGTTGGTCGTCCACCAGGTTATCCAGCACGGTGACGCTGGAGCCGGACGGATCGGCCGCATCCTGCGCATTCTGAGCCCAGTCGAACTTGACGGCCTTCTGGTACTGGGCCAGCGTGATATTGCTGCCGTTGACCGTCGCCACCGGCTGCCGGGGAGTGATCACCAGCGCCTGGAGGATCCCCGCCACCAGCAGACCCAGCAGTATGACGCCGACGCCGCCCAGCAAAAGTACGACCCGGCGGTTGGCTGCGTCGTTCTTGCGCCGTCGGGCGTGTTCCTTACGGGTTAACTGGCGTTCTTCCGGCTTTCTTTGCTTGTTAGGCATGACTGGATCCTTAGCCGCCGAATCTCCGGATGTGTTCGGCGGTATATGGCAGCAGCGCGATGTTCCGAGCGCGTTTGATAGCCGTCGTCAGCCGCCGCTGGTGCCGGGCACAGGTTCCGGTCCTGCGCCGGGACTCGATCTGTCCCTGGTCCGAAACGTAGCGGCGGAGCAAGTTAATGTCCTTGTAGTCGATCTTTTCGATCTTGTCGGCGCAGAAAGCGCAGATGCGCCGGCGCTGGAAGCGCCCACCCGGGCGCCCGCGGCGCTCTTGGCTCGGTCCACGCTCTTCCGACCGTGGGCGCTCGCCGCCGCTGGTGGTATTGTCATCTGCCATAGCACTTCTCTCCAATTCTTGTGCTCAAGAAACCTTGGTACTCAAGATACCTGTTGACCCAGAAACCCGATGCTCCAGAAGCCACTGTTCTGGGAACCCGGCGCTCTAGAAACCCATCTCTTCGTCGAAGTCCATGTCCTCTGGCTCGCTGCCGAACCGGTTGTCAAGGATGACCATCTCGTTGGCAACCAGTTCGGTGCGGGAATGGCGCTGGCCATCCGGGTCATCCCAGCTGCGTGTCTGCAGGCGTCCCTCGACGTAGACGCGGGACCCTTTGCGCAGGTACTGGTTGCAGACTTCAGCCAGGTTGCCCCAGGCGACCACGTTGAACCATTCCGTTGCCTCACGCCGCTCACCGCCGCTGGTAGTCCAACCGCGGCTCACGGCGACGCTGAAAGAGGTCACGGGCTTTCCGCTGGGCGTGTAGCGCATCTCGGGATCGCGCCCGAGATTGCCGATAATCAAGACCTTATTCAATCCTCGTGCCACAGCCCGTCCCTCCCCTGGTTATCTGCAATTACTCCTCGTCGGTGCGCACGATCATGTGCCGGACGACCTGCTCGTCTATACGCAGGTTCCTGTCCAGGTCACGGCTCGCGCCGGGGTCCATCTGGTAGTTATACTGCACATAGATGCCATCGGTACGCTTGTTGATGGCGTACGCCAGACGGCGCCTGCCCCAGACGCTGGTCTGAGGGGTGGTGCCGCCGCTAGAAGTGATCCAACTGCTGATGCGTTCGTTGAGACTCGTGATGCCCTGGTCGTCCAATTCGGGGACGGCAATCACAACCATCTCGTAATCGTGAAGATTCTCGGCCATGCCGCGTCGATACCTCCTTTCCACGGGATTCCCGGCACTCCGGTTCGACGGAGTGGTCAACGGGAGTGCCGCCGGCCTGCAAAGACTGGAGCCATTGCGCCGGGGGCAGAAAGAGCGAGGGCAGGTGCCCTCGCGCGGTAATCGCTACTATAACACCCTGGGTCGCTTATGGCAAATAGTCGGACGGCTCGTGCGTGTGGGCCAGACAGGGCTTGAGGGCGCCTGGGCGGGCCGGCAGGGTGGCGGGGTGCGGCATTTGCATTCCGCGGGGAGACGTACTATAATCCTGGTTGTGTTCGGGGAGTAGCGCAGCCAGGCTAGCGCGCACGGTTCGGGTCCGTGAGGTCGGAGGTTCAAATCCTCTCTCCCCGACTTTCTTGTACCGGCGACCTCACGGATGGTCATTTTGGACCATCCGTGAGGTCGCCGGTTTGTTCTACGGCCAGCGTTTTTCGCCCGGAACTAACCGCAGACCTCACGGATACCCTCGGGATTTATACCTCACGGATGGCACGACTGGCGAAGCGTACCGTGGTAACTAATGCTTTTTCAGAAGCCTGTGGAGAACCTTAAGCAGAAGTCGACGTGAGCGTCGGCCGCTGCTGCTCGCTTGCATGTCTGAAGAAACGGTGATAGGATGCGTGCAAAACGCTGCTGATGTGACAGTATTTTGCACACAAAACTCGGGAGAATATGACAGGGCAGGACTGGGCTGCAAAATTGTACCCGGTGGCTGAGGGCCAGGCGGGATACTTCACGCGCCAGCAGGCGGCGGAGATAGGCGTGGACAGTGCGCGCTTGGCGCGACAGACTGCCGCCGGGCGCCTGGCTCGAGTCGCCCCGGGCGTCTACCGTCTTGTCCAATTCCCAGCATCGCCGCACGAGGATCTGATGATTGCCTGGCTGCAAACCGGGCCGGGATCGGTCATTTCACACGATAGCGCACTGGCGCTCTATGACCTGTCTGACGCGCTTCCGACTGAGGTCCATGTGACTGTACCGCGCAGCGCGTCCCGCCGACGCTCAGGGATGCGCCTTCACACTCAGCGCCTGGAGCCTTCGGAGGTGACACGTCGTAATGGGATGACAGTGACCACCGTGTCACGCACTATTGCCGACATGGCCTTTGCGGGCCTAGCCGAGGAGCTGATCACCCAAGCAGTCCAGGATGCGCTCACGCGCGGGTTGGCGTTACCAGAGGAAATCCTTGCGGCTGGACGGAATCGCCGAGTGTGCGAAATGCTGGGCCGCGCCCTAGAGAAAGCCAAGAACGGATGACGTACAACGACAGTGCAGCGTTTCGCCGCGCTTTGGAAGCTCGCTTGCTCGCGCAGAGCCGGCAATCCGGCCTGGCCCTGGTTCGCCTGCGCAAACTGGTCGCATTTGATCGTTTCCTGGCACGGCTGGCAACCGGGCAACCGGGCGAGTGGTTGCTGAAAGGCGGGGTAGCCATGCAACTCCGTCTTGGCAGCCTGGCGCGCACAACGAAGGATATCGACTTGCTGCTGAGCTTGCCCCCCACTGCTGCCTACCAAACTCTCGTACGCGCGGCGCGACTTGATCTGGGCGACTGGTTTGAATTCGTCGTTGAGCCCGCACGCAGCCCGCTGCCCGGCGTCGGCGAGGGCGGCCTGCGTTTCCCTGTCGCAGCGCTGCTCGACAGCCGCACCTTTGAGAGCTTTCACGTCGACGTTGGGAGCGGAGATCCGGTGATCGAGACGCCTGAAACGTTGAGTATGCCCCCTTTCCTTGTGTTTGCCGCCATCCAACCGGCCACGGTTCCCTGCTATCCAGTGTCGCAGCACATCGCGGAGAAGGTACATGCTTACGTCCGTCCTCACAGCACTAGCGCAAATACCCGCGTGCGGGACCTCGTCGATCTCGTTCTGCTCGCCAGGAACTGCCCGGTGGGCGGGGAGATGCTGCATGCAGCCTTACAGGCCACCTTCTCGGCGCGCGACCTCGATGCGTCACCACTCAGCCTACCCGATCCTCCTGCTGACTGGCGCGCTCCGTTCAAGCTGCTATGCGATCAGGTCGGCCTTGACGATCTTGATCTCGCTGACGCTATAGCCCAAGTGCGCCTGTTTCTCGAACCGGCGTTGAAGGGGCCTGTGTACGGCGCCTGGTCGCCGGAGAAGCAGACATGGGCTTGAACGAACAGTTGAACAACGCTGCATCGACAGCCGGCAGCCAACTGTCAACGAGTGCCTGGTGCCAGCGCTGGAACGCGACCAGGACGAGATTGAGGTGGCCCTCCAGGCCAGAGGGTAACGTGACCTTGCGTCGCAAAAGATCCTGGCCGCTGACGGTTGGGAATTGCATGAATGTCTCCTCTTTAGCCGCGCCTGGAGTGTTCGAAGAACTCGTTGCGGGTCGCCTGGTTGCTCTTGAACGCGCCCAACATGGCGCTGGTGACCATGCGAGCGTTGGCTTTCTTCACGCCCCGCATCGCCGCGCACATGTGCGTGCCTTCCACAACCACCGCCACACCTTGCGGATGCAGCGTCTCGTCCAGGAACTCGGCGATCTGCTGTGTCATGCGCTCTTGCACTTGTAGCCGCCGGGCGAACATATCGACAATGCGGGGGATCTTGCTCAGCCCCAACACCTTGCCATTCGGGATATAGCCGACGTGCGCCTTGCCTAGAAAGGGCAGGATGTGATGCTCGCATAGGCTGTAGAAGTCAATATCCGTTACGACCACCATCTCATCGTAGCTCACATCAAACAGGGCCCCGTTGATCAGGCGCATTGGGTCCACGTGATAGCCCGCGGTCAGTTCGGCGTACATGCGCGAGACTCGGGCGGGAGTGTTCAGCAAGCCATCACGGCCGGCGTCCTCGCCGATCGCCCCAAGTATGTCTCGCACCGCGCATTCGATATCTCCGGAGCACTCTTGTTCCGGGATGTCCAGAAGATCGTTCCGGAAGACCTCATATTCGGCAGGGTTCACCTGAAGGATAGCCATCTTCTACTCCTTGATTTAATGGGCGATCGAGCCAGGGGCCAATGCACCAGATTTGGCTTTCTGGCCCGCGTCGCCGCTCGTAAACATATCGTAGCACTCAATTGCCTCCGTGTCAAGGTATTGTACATGTTATGCAGATGAATCGTATAGGATGAAGGCGCCAGAGCAGGCCTGCGATGCCCGTAACTGGGGTATCCCTAGGAAATCGCGCTGGCCCCGATGCTGTTGGCCATCGACAGCTTCTTCTCGATGAACTCGTTTGACCAATTACGGTGGGCACTGCTGGCCTACCTCGCCATCCGTCTGCTGCGGCAGGATCGGCCGCAGTCGTGGCTGCTGTGCGGCGCGGTCGTGGGCCTCGGCCTGTTGACCAAAGAGAGCATCTTCGCCTGGGTTCTGGCCCTCGTTGCAGGGCTGCTGCTGAGCCCGGCGCGGCGCCGTCTGCGCACGGGCTGGTTCTGACTGGCCGGCGTTCTGGCGTTGCTTGCTGGCGGCGCTCTACCTGTTTTGGCAAGCTGCCAATGGCTGGCCGGCGGTGGCGTTCTGGAACAGCTACCGGCAAGACCTCCTGCAGCGTTCGGCACTGGGCTTCGCGCTGCAGCAGATCGTGGGCATGAACCCAACAACCGTCCTGCTTTCGCTGGCAGGGATCTGCTTCTACCTCATTTCTGTCGAAGGCCAGCCCTATCGAGCAAGGCGAGACCGACTTGCGCATTTACGTCTGCCGGCTGCCGCGCCTGCCGCTGCGTGAGGTCTGGCCCGAGTTCAAGCACTACGGGACGTGATGGCCGCTACTCCCCCATGCCGCGGCAATCGGCCAGCCTGCTGACCCAGGATCCTAACCCTGCCGCTTGGGCCCCCTATCGACAGGATCGGAGCTCGCGCCGGGATCGCCATACCAGGATGCACGCATTGCCAAGCCAGACAAACAAAAGGACCGGCTGGCGTGCAAACAGGCATATTCTGGAGTATATTACCGAGGCGATCGGGGTGGATGGAACACCGTGTGGGAGGGGTTCAGATGCGTCGATTGCGGGTCGATTTGGACGAACTGGCGGCTGCTTTCGATAACAGCAGCTACGAACTGACCTACTACCTGGATCTCGAAACGGGTAACCTGGAGCTGATCACCGACGACACGCGCCGCGAGCTGGAAGCGCTCGACGAGCCGATGGAGGATGGCGAGCCGTCTGCACACGAGACGCCGTCACCCTATGGAGCCGGCCTGCCAAAATGGCAGCAAGATGCGCTGGCAGTCGCACGCGCGGTGGAAGAAGGCTATGGCACGCGCTATATCGTGCTGCCGCAGGTAGGCAGCCACGAAGCCTATGGGGACATGGAAGACTTCATCGCCACGGTAGGTAACCCTGGCCTGCAGGAGCGCCTGTATCGGGCGATCGGAGGCCGCGGTGCTTTTCGCTACTTCAAGGACGTGTTGCTGGATTTTCCAGGGGAGCGCGAGCGTTGGTTCGCTTATCGGGACGAACGTATGCGTCAGCGCGTGCTCGAATGGCTGGAAGCAAGGGAGATCGAGCCGGTCGAGGAGGATAGCGACGGCAAAACCGCGTAAGGCCTGGGTCTACTCACCGGCCAAACCGAAGGCGTCAGAGGTGCCTGCAGCGCTCAAGGCAGAGGTGGAAGCGAAAGCCCGTCGTCTCATTGACGAGGAGCTGAAGCCCAAGTACCTCGAGCCACCGCCGGCCAACGACCATTTCAACTATATTGCCGACCTATACGGCCGCTGGTACCGGCACTATTTCTACTTCTGCGCCCGCTACAACTCGCCCGGCCCGAACGCCATCGCACCCTTCTTCGAGTCCAAGTTCGCCCGCATGGAATACGTCAGGGGCGGCCGTTTCAACCTGGCACTTAGGCGCTACACCGGGCAGTGGGTCGAGATCTTCCAGGATCTGTCGCTCGACGAATGCCTGGCGGAAATCCGTGAAGATCCCATGTTTCAGCCGTAGTGCTTACTCATCAGCGGCATCGTCCGACCGGGACAGCTCGGCTTCCTCGAGCCTGGCGGCGCTGCGCTGCTTTCCCAGGTCAGGCCGGCTTCCAGATCGAGCACGAAAGGGGAGCCCTTCGGCTCGCGGGCCCATTACGGTTCCGCGGAGCTCGGTGCTAGAATACGCTGCGGTTCCGGCGCCGGCCAAGACGCTGGCGACGGCCCAAACCTGAGCGAGCTTGACAGGAGGCGCCACGATGGCTGAGAACAGACGTATCGTGAAGGTCATCAAGAGCCGGCCAACGATCGAAGGGGCCGGCGTCCACCTGCATCGGGCCATCGGCTTTGCTGACCCGGAGCTGTTTGATCCCTTTCTGCTCCTGGATGATTTCCGCTCTGACACCCCCCAGGACTATCTCAAGGGCTTCCCGTGGCACCCGCATCGCGGCATCGAGACGATCACCTACGTGTTGGCCGGCGACGTGGAGCATGCCGACAGCACCGGCAATGGCGGCGTCATTGGGGCCGGAGACGTGCAGTGGATGACGGCCGGCAGCGGCATCCTGCACCAAGAGATGCCCAAGGGCGATCCCCAGGGCAGAATGTACGGCTTCCAACTGTGGGCCAATCTGCCGGCCTCGCACAAGATGATGGACCCGCGCTACCAGGGCCTCACGGCTGCGCAGATCCCGGAGACAAACGATGCCGGCGGGAACAGGGTGAAAGTCATCTGCGGCGAGATCGACGGCACACGCGGGCCGGTGCGGGACATCGTCACCGATCCGGAATATCTGGACGTCACGGTAGCGCCCGGTGGCACGTTCACGCATTCGACGCCACGCGGCCATACCGTCTTTGCCTATGTCATCGCCGGCAAGGGCGACTTCTGCCGGCAAAAAGACCCCTACAGTTACGAAGCCGAAGGGGCGAACTACTTCGACATGGAGCGCGAGCCGCTGATCGGCAACGGTCATCTGGTGCTCTTTGGCGACGGCGACGCCGTATCGGTGCGAGCGGAGCAGGAAGAGGTCCAGTTCCTGCTGATCTCAGGGAGACCAATTCGGGAGCCGGTCGCCTGGTATGGTCCGATCGTGATGAACACTCAGCAGGAACTGCGTACCGCCTTCGAGGAGCTACGGCAGGGCACGTTCATCAAGCGCCAGCGGCGCTAGGGAGGGACGGTGGAACTGCAAGATTTGCTGCAGCTGGGCTCGATCGTAAAGCTGACGGACCAGATGCCGGTGCTCTTCGTCGGGCACGGCAGTCCGATGAACGCCATCGAAGACAACCAGTTCTCTCGCGCCTGGCGCAGCCTGGGCCAGGCCCTGCCCCGGCCCAAAGCCATCCTCTGCATCTCTGCCCACTGGGAAACCTGGGGCACGCTGGCGACGGCCATGGAAGCGCCGCGTACCATTCACGATTTCGGGGGTTTCCCGCCAGAGCTTTACGCGCAGCAGTACCCGGCGCCGGGGAGCCCTTGGCTGGCGGAGGAGACGCGGAAGGCGCTCGGCGCGGGTGCCCTGGAACTCGACCGGGATCGGGGTCTGGATCATGGGTGCTGGAGCGTGCTCCTGCCGATGTTCCCGGAAGCCGGCGTGCCCATCGTCCAGTTGAGCCTGGATCAGGCCAAGGCACCGCAGGCGCACTACGACCTGGCGCGGGCACTGGCGCCCTTGCGCCGCAAGGGTGTGCTGATCCTGGGCAGCGGCAACATGGTGCACAACCTGCGCCGCGTGCGGCTCACCGGCCGGGGTTTTGAGGACTTCAACCGGCCGTTCGCCTTCGACTGGGCCGTCGAAGCCAATGATCTGTTCAAGAAGCTCATCGACGAGTGCGATCACGGCCCCTTGATCGACTACCCGTCGCTGGGCAGCGCAGTGCAATTGGCGGTGCCGACCTCTGAGCACTACCTGCCCATGCTCTATGCCCTCGCGCTGCAGGAGCCCGACGAAGAGGTGGTCTACTTCAACGATGTGCCGGTGGCGGGTTCGTTGACGATGACGTCACTTGTGATCGGACCGAGAAAGTGAGCCGCCATAGACCAGGTTGCCCCCGGTCCGCAGACGTCAAGCTGTAGTCCTTCCGATGTCAGGAAGCCTGGCTCGAGCCGCCGTATTCTACCGAAGAGCGACTTTCCTGGCGGCCGGCAACTCGACCCGGCACGGGCGAACTTATCGCCGCACGGCCGCACATCAGAGGAGGTGTCTTCGTGAAGCAGAACAAGATCACAGATGGGCCGCTGGCTCCGACGTTCGAAAAACTGGCGGGCAGCCTTGCCGGCCCGAATCCGGCGGCCAACACCCCGGACGAAAAGGGCCGCGTCGCCGGCTTTTGGCTGGGGCTCTGGCACGGCATGATCGCGCCGGTGACGCTGATCATCTCGCTGTTTTCCGATAAGGTGCACGTCTACGAGGTACACAATAGTGGCCGGGGATACGTGGCCGGCTTTCTGCTGGGCCTCACGGCGCTTCGCGGTGGCCGCGGTCGCGCCGATTTTTCGCGAGGACGTCGCGCCAAGTGATCGGGCCAAGGCTACCGAATCTAGCCCGTTAAGCTGGCGAAAACGGCCGGCCGCCAAGCGCTTGGGCCCTCAGGTGCAGCGCGCCGGCCGGCCGCCCGCCGGGGGAGTAATCGGCGCATTCTCGAGCAGCATCGAGCGCGCCGTGGCTTCCGCCACCCTCGATTGACGACCCACGTTTCGCCGCAGAACCCGCGCTCGATTACCGGTCACCTTGATCAACCCGATCCCGTCTTTCGACCTGGCTTCGCGTTTCGACATCACCGACCTCAAGACTCTCGAGCCGGCTTCTCGTGCCATTAACCAGCGGCGGTGGGGGAATGATCACTGACGCGGCCTGCGCGCAGGTGTACAATCTGCCCCCGAAGGCGATCGTCTGGCGTGCTATGGCGGTCGCGAACCTCTGCCGGCCGCTTGTCGGACAGGGAAGCCAGGGGACGGGTGGCCGCGGCTTCAATCGAGACCCAGAATGGGGAACACAAATCGTGGGAGTGGGGTGCTATGCCGCGGTTGATGGAAGTGTTCGGGCAGGCCCAGGCGGCCGAACGGCGATCGAGGAAGGCCGACGTTGTGATCTTCCTGATCGTCGCGCTGGCGGTTTATGCCGGCGTTCGCCTGGCCCTCGGCGCGCCGGCCAGAATCGCCGGCCCGGCGATCACGCTCTCGCCCGCTGCCTTGCCGCGCTATGCTGCGTTTTCGCTTGCGCGCATGCTGGCGGCGTACGTTCTGTCCATGGCATTTACCCTCGTCTACGGTTACTTGGCCGCCTACAACCGCCGCGCCGAGCAGGTGCTCTTGCCGCTCCTCGACGTCCTGCAAAGCGTGCCGATCCTGTCTTTTTTGCCCGTGGTGTTGCTTGGCTTCAGCGCCGTCATGCCGCAGGCCCTCGCGGCAGAACTGGCATCAGTGGTCCTGATCTTCACCAGCCAGGCCTGGAACCTGACCTTTGCCTGGTACCAGTCACTGACGACGATCCCCAAGGAGCTGAGGGAAGCGAGCAGCAATTTCCGGTTCAGCCGCTGGATGCGCCTGAAAACCCTGGAACTGCCCTTCGCAGCCACCAGCCTGATCTGGAACAGCATGATGAGCTGGGCGGGTGGCTGGTTCTTCCTGATGGCGGCCGAGATCTTCACCGTCGGGCAGCGAGATTTTCGTCTCCCCGGACTGGGCGCCTACTTGAGCCAGGCGGCCGGCCGGGGTGATCTCAGAGGCATTGGCCTCGGTCTGCTGACCCTGGTGCTCCTGATCCTGGCGCTCGATCAATTCGTCTGGCGTCCTTTGCTGGCGTGGTCAGACCGCTTCACGCTCGAAATGGTGGAGAGCGACAATCCGCCGACCTCGTGGTTCTACGAGGTACTGCACGATTCTCGCATTTTGCGGAGCCTGCGCCGGTATCTCTTTGCTCCCATCACCCGCCGCCTCGAAGCGCGGCTCGCCGGTCAACAGGCAGGGGGGGCGACTAGTCCGGTGCGGCGGGCGCCGCGCCCGACCCTGCTTTTCTTCCTCGGCGGTGCCGGCGGCCTCCTTTTGGCCTACGGCACCTACCGCGCAGGCCTCATGCTGAGCACCCTGCCGGTCGCCGCCTGGGCAGAGATCGCGCTGGGCCTGCTGGCCACGCTGGCGCGCGTCGTCGCCGCCCTCGCCATCGCGCTGGCCTGGACGATCCCCGTCGGACTGGCGATCGGCACCAATGAACGCCTGGCCCGCTGGCTGCAGCCGGTCGTGCAGGTCACGGCCTCGGTGCCGGCAACCGCGCTGTTCCCGATATTCGTCCTGGCCCTGGTCGGGCTGACCGGGGGCCTGAACCTGGCTGCCGTTCTGCTCATGTTGATGGGCACCCAGTGGTACCTGCTCTTCAACATCATCGCCGGCGCAACTCGCATCCCACAGGATCTCAAGTACACGGCTGCCCTGCTGCAACTGCGCAGTTGGCGCCGCTGGCGGACCCTGTTCTTGCCGGCGCTTTTCCCCTACATCATCACAGGCGCGATCACGGCCAGCGGTGGGGCCTGGAATGCCAGCATCGTGGCGGAGTACATTCAGTTCGGCGGCCGAACCCTGAGCACGACGGGCATTGGCTCGCTGATCGCCGGGGCGACCGCGGCAGGGGACTATCCTTTGCTTCTGGCCGCCACACTCAGCCTGGTGTTGACGGTGGTGCTGCTCAACCGCTTGCTGTGGCAGCGGCTCTACCGCCTGGCCGAAGAACGCTATCGCATGGAGTAAACAAGATGGCCGGCAAGAAGACGCTCGTAGAACTGCAACACATTACCCAGAGCTATGGCGCAGGGCCGCGGCGGTTCGACGCGGTGCGCGACATCAACCTGAAGCTACAGGAGGGTGAGTTCGTGGCCTTGCTCGGCCCATCAGGCTCGGGCAAAAGCACGCTCCTGCGGATCATCGCCGGTCTGCAGGCCCCTACCGCTGGCCAGGTGCTCTACGAGGGAGAGCCGCTGCACGGAGTGAACCCGCACACGGCGATCGTGTTTCAGACCTTCGCACTCTTCCCCTGGCTGACCGTGCAGCAAAACGTCGAGGTGGCGCTCGAGGCACGCGGGGTCGAGCCGAGGGTGCGCGCGCCGCGTTCGGAGGAGTTGCTCGATCGGGTGGGGCTCGACGGGTTTGAGGCGGCGTATCCACGCGAGCTGTCGGGCGGGATGCGCCAGAAGGTGGGCTTCGCGCGCGCCATGGCCGTCGAGCCGGAACTGCTCTGTCTCGACGAACCCTTTTCCGCGCTGGACGTTCTCAGCGCCGAATCGCTGCGCGGCGAACTGCTCGAGCTGTGGACCAACGGCTCCATTCCTACGAAGACGATCCTGATGGTCACGCACAACATCGAAGAAGGCGTGCTGATGGCCGACCGTATCGTCGTGATGGAACGCAATCCCGGGCGGGTGGCGACCGAGCTGGTGGTCGGGCTGCCACACCCGAGGGATCGCAAGCACCCACAGTTCCTGGCGCTGATCGATCGTGTCTACGGCTTGTTGGCCGGTCACACCGAGCCCGAGATCGTGGAGTTGGGAACAGCGCCGGGTGAGCCGGGCCCGACACGAGGGCTCCCGCACGTCAGCGTCAACGATTTGGCCGGATTGCTGGAACGGGTCAACGAACTACCGGGTGACAGGGCCGACCTTTATCGCCTGAGCGACGATCTGCGGGTGGATTCAGACCACCTGCTGCGGGTAACCGAGGCCGCGGAAATGTTGGGGTTCGCCAAGGTTGCCCAGGGGGACATCGAATTGACGCCCCTGGGCGAGACATTCGCAGAGGCCAGCATCCTTGCCCGCAAGGAGATTTTTGCCGCCAGGCTACGCCGGGTGCCGCTGTTCAAATGGCTCCTGACAATGCTGAGGAAGTCAAATCAGCGGCGCCTGGAGCGCGACGTCGTGCAGACGGCCCTGGAGCTCGAGTTCCCCCCGGACGAGGCCGAGCGACAGCGGGATATCATGGTAGACTGGGGCCGCTACTCGGAAATCCTCTCGTACGACGACGATGCCGACACCTTTTACCTGGAAGGTGCCGCGCCCTGAACGGCGCCTCGCTTCTTCGACCAGATCATCGGCTCGACCGGCGGGCGGGCCGTCAGTGCCCGGGCAGGGCCAGCCAGGTGCGCGTGACGTAGTCGTCGACCGTGCCCAGGAGCAGGATGCCAAACCATACCAGGGCGACGACGATGACCACCCGCGTGAGCGGTCCACTGTAGCGGGCGTGCATGAAGAAGAGGACGACGAGTGTGGCTTTGGTGGCGGCAAACGCCAGCGCAACCACAGGGTGCCATCGGCCCAGGTCCAGGTAGGACGCGCCGATCGTGCCCAGGGTCAGCGCGACCAGGGCCAGGGCCACGATCAGGTAAGTTCGGGTGGAAGTAATTCGTTCGACCATAGTTGACTTGCCTAGCGGATCATGTAGAACAAGGCGAAAAGGAACAACCAGATCACGTCGACAAAGTGCCAGTAGAGAGCCAGTTGTTCCAGTCCGGTGTAGCGCGCCCCCAGAAAGTTTCCGTGGCGCCAGGCGCGCCAGGCGACAATCAGGACAAGCACGACGCCGATGGTGAGATGGATCGCGTGCACGCCGGTCATGGCGAAGTATAGGAAGAAGAAGAGCGCCTCGATGTTGGCGTTCAGGCGCCCGAAATCGTAGCCGAAACCCGGCGCCAGGCCGTCGTGCCAGTGCTGGTAGTATTCCAGGCCCTTGATACACAGGAACAGCGTGCCCAGGGCGGCAGCCGACACGAGAAAAAGGACCACCAGCCGGCGATTGCCGAGCAGCGCGTTGCGCACGGCCAGGGCGATCAGCAGGCTGCTGGCGATCAGCACCACCGTGTTAATCGAGCCGGCGAGTATGTTCTGGTGCTGGGCGGCCTCGTTGAAGATCTCCGGGTAGATGGCCTTGAAGATCGTATAGCCGAGGAACAGCCCGCCGAAGAACATCAACTCGGTGGCCAGGAAGACCCACATGCCCAGCACGTTGGTCGAGTGCTGCTGTTCCAGGTTGGCGAAATGCTCGGCCACGATCGACCGATCGACTTCTCCTTGGCCAAGATTTACCTCAGTCACCGGCTTCCGCCTCCCTCAGGATTACGTCGCGAATGGCCTCATAGTCATATGCCTCGTGGGTGACGATCGGCGTTTGCTCAAAGTTGTGGGGTGGGGGCGGAGAAGCGGTCGTCCACTCCAGCCCGGTGGCACCCCAGGGGTTGTTCGACGCCCGTTTGCCTGTCCAGAGCGAGGGGATCAGGTAGAACAGCGGGAGCACGTAGCCCACGGCCAGGATGGTCGCCCCGGCGGTAGAAAGCACGTTAAGTACCTGAAACTCGGGCGGGTAGACGGCATAGCGGCGCGGCATTCCCTCCAGGCCCAGCAGGAACTGCGGGAAGAACGTCAGATTGAAGCCGAGAAAGGTGGTGAGGGCAGCCAACTGTCCCCAGATCTCGGGGTACATGCGCCCGGTGATCTTCGGCCACCAGTAGTGAATGCCGCCAATGTAGGCCATCACCATACCGCCCACCATGATGTAGTGGAAGTGGGCGATGACGAAGTAGGTGTCGTGGACGTGTACGTCGGCGGCCAGCGACGCCAGCCACAGCCCGGTCAACCCACCGATGGTAAATAGCCCGATGAAGCCCAGCCCGTAGAGCATGGGAGCTTTGAACGAAAGTGAGCCACCCCAGAGGGTGAAGGTCCAGTTGAAGACCTTGACCGCCGAGGGAATGGCGACGGCAAAGCTCAGGCCGGAAAAGACGAGCGCGGCGTGCACCGATTCGCCCGCCACGAACAGGTGGTGGCCCCATACCAGGAAGCCGAAGATGGCGATCGCCAGGCTCGAGCCGGCGATGAAGCCGTAGCCGAAAGGCCGCTTGCGGGAGAAGGTGGTGATAACCTCGCTGACCACGCCCATCCCCGGCAGGATCATAATGTAGACCGCGGGGTGCGAGTAGAACCAGAACAGGTGCTGGTAGAGGATCGGGTCGCCGCCCAGGGCCGGATCGAAGATGCCGACATGCGCAAAACGCTCCACCGCTATCAGCAGCAGGGTGATGGCCAGCACGGGCGTCGCCAACACCATTATGAGGCTGGTGGCGTACAGCGTCCAGACAAACAGCGGCAGGCGTCCCCAGGTCATCCCCGGCGCGCGCAGCTTGTGCGTGGTGACGATGAAGTTGAGCCCGGTGAGGATCGAGGAGAAGCCGACGATGAAAATGCCGGCGGTCGTGCCAAGCACGTGCGTGTTGCTGGAACTCGTGCTGTAGGGCGTATAGAAAGTCCAGCCGGTATCCACGCCGCCGGTGAGCACGACGTAGAGCAAGAAGATGACGCCCAACAGGTAGATGTACCAACTCGTCAAGTTCAAGCGGGGGAAGGCGACATCCTTGGCACCGATCATGAGCGGCAGCAGAAAGTTCCCCAGCACGGCAGGGATGGAGGGGATCAGGAAGAACCAGACCATCGTCACCCCATGCATGGTGAAAAGCTTGTTGTAAGTGGCGGGCGAGACGAGCCAGGACACCGGCGAGATCAGTTCGGCTCGCATCACCGCCGCGAAGGCGCCCCCGACGAAGAACATCAGGGTGATCGAGATCATGTAGAGGATCCCGATGCGTTTGTGATCCGTCGTAAGCAACCACGAACGTGCGCTGTAACCCGCATTGAGATAGGTCCTACGAGTTGGGATGGCGACTGCGCTCATGACTTCTCCTGATTATGCCAGGCCCGCGGCCGGATGGCTCGGCAGCGGGTCACCTGGACAACGACTGGATGTAGGCGATGATCTGGTTGATGTCTGCATCGCTAAGCTGGCCGGCGAACGACGGCATGATCGGCTGATAGCCTTTCACGATCTTGGCGGTCGGATTCAGGATGGATTCACGTATGTAGCCCGGGTCGACGGTGACGGTTTGGCCACTCTGGAGCTGGACCGGCTTGCCGTAAACGCCGACCAGCGAAGGCGCGGGACCGCTGCCGTCGGGCACGTGGCAGCCGATGCAGCCGTGTGCCTGGAAGAGTTGCTGGCCCGCTGCACTCGAGGCAGCCGGGCTGCCCGTGGCCTGGGGAGCGCCCTGCGTTGCTTCAGCAGGGCCTCGTGTTCCGGCAGGGGCGGGCGTGGCGCCCAGCGGCTGCGGCGTGCCAACGGGCACGGTGGCCGATGGGCCGGAAGGCGTGCCCTGCACGGGCAGTGTGGTCGGCAGGCCGGGTGGCGGCGAGCCAACCGAGGGCAAGAAGGGTTGGGTCGTGCCCCCGGGCGAGGGTGCCGCTCCGGCGCTGCCCAACGATTGGATGTAGGCCACGAGATCGAAAACCTGTTCCTCGTTCAGCCGGCCCTGGAACGATGGCATGATCGGCTGAAAGCCCTCGACGACCTTGGCGGTGGGGTTGAGGATCGACTCGCGGATATAGCTGTCATCGGCGATGACGACCTGTCCATTGGACAGCCGGACCGGGCTGCCGAAGAGGCCCACCAGGTTGGGCGCGCGCGCCAGCGAGTCGCTGCGGTGGCAGGCATCGCAGCCCGAATCCTGAAATAAGCGGGCCCCTATCTGGGCAGCCGACTGCTGCGGGCCCCCTGCCAGCCAGGCCTGGTAATCGGCGCCGCTCATGACGATGATGTCCCCGGTCATTAGGGCGTGGCCGGTACCGCAGTACTGCGAGCAAAGCAGGCGAAAGGTGCCAGTTTGGGTGGGCGTGAACCACTCCGTGGTGTAGCGCCCGGGCAGCACGTCGGTGTGGACGCGGAAGGCCGGGACAAAGAAATCGTGGATGACGTCTTCCGAAGTCATGACCAGCTTGATGGGCTGGCCGATCGGGATGTGCAGGGTATTGATCTCGCGCTGGCCGGTCATATGCTGGGCTTTCCACATCCACTGCTTGCCGGTGATGAAGATCGTCTCGGCGTTGGGGGGCGGATTGAACATGTGAATGTAGGTGATGGCGGCCCAAAAGAACATGCCCATGGAGAGCACGCCGAGGAAGCCGATGCCGCCCCATTCGATCAACCCGCTGCCAGTAGTGTTGCGACCGAACTCGGTCGGAGAGCGGCGCCTGAAGCGGAAAGCCGCCACGACTACGAGCAGGAACACCACGGCGACGAAGAGGGCGCTCAACACGAGCAGCGCCAGCAAAATCAGGTCGACCTGTTGTGCGGAAGTGGATGCCTCTGGGGGCAGGAAGGGAAGCTGCATGCTGGTTACTCCACCGCCTCCCCGGAGCCCGGCTGGGCCGGCAGGTCCGGTGCCCGGCTGCTCGCCGGTTGCGCCGGGTCCTGGGCATTCGCCCGGCCGGGATGGACGCCGCTCGCGACCCCGTCTGCCGGCGGCCGGATCGCGGCCCGACCGCGAAACTCGCGCAACAGCATCGTGCCCAGCAGGGCGCCCATGCCGAGCAGTGTCAGGACTCCGCCGGCCCGCACGGCGCCGAGGGCAATATTGGTATAGCGGCCGCGCCCGACATCGTAGTGGTAGCAGAGCAGCAGCACGGCCTCCACTGGAGTGCTGATCTTGCGCTGCGAGGCCTCTGTCAGGGCCAGGCGCACGTCATTCGCCGGGAAGTCCATGCCGTAGAGATAGCGGGCAACGCGTCCGTCGGGTGTAAGCAGGACTACGCCCACCGGATGGGCGTAGTCCTTGGCGAGCGAGTCGTAGGCATAATGGAAGCCAACGATCTGCGTCAGCTGCGTGATGGCGGCCTGGTCGCCCGTCAGGAAATGCCAGCCGTCCGCAGCGTTGGGCGCGTCCGGCCGCGCGTAGCGGTGCAGAATTTCAGAGCGCATAGAGGTGGCGTCCGCGGCGGTGTTCGCCGGGTTGATGCTGATCGCCAGCGCGCCGTACTCACTGCCCAGGCGGAAGGGCACCTGGTCCATGGTGTCGACGAGATTCTGCAGCTCGAGTGGGCACAGATCCTGGCAGGTGAAATCGTTCAGCGAGACCAGGACCGGCCGGTCGTGGATGTAGTCTGCCAGGCGTACCGCCTTGCCCGTCTCATCGCGGAAGCTCAGATCGAGCGGCACCTGGGCGTCGAGGTGGGGAGTGAAGCCCACATCGCGTAAGGCGAAGTTGTCGGCGGGTGTGGGCACCGCGCCGGGCTGAGCCGCTTGGGCCTGGGCTAGCGCCGGCAGCAGCAGAGCAGCCGCGAGCAGCAGCGCCAGAACGACGAGCAGACGGCCCACGCTCAACGCGGCGCGGTACACTGCCAGGGCAGTATGTCTCATGGTATCTTCTCCAGTGTTCGCCCCGAACTGGAGACGGCGGGACGAGTCAGGGCGTTTTGAGCCTGGCCGGAGGGCTGGCTGCGCGTTGGCAGGCCTCGCTTGGCGGTCAGCTCGATGGCCCGGTCGATAGGAATGCGGACGATGCCCTTGCTCTGGTCGATCCAGCTATAGCCATTGAGCAATTGGTCCTCTTTGGCGCGCAACTGTTCGAGCACCTGACCGTTGCCCGTCTCGAGATTGGGGGCAGGAGGCATCGGGACGTTGAGAGGGTTCGCCACTACTGCCTGGATCGAACCGAGGTGGCCGAGAATCAGCCATTCCAGGCCGGTCACCACCGCCACGAGCAGGCCGATCGCTATAATCAAGGTGCCCAGGTAGAGCACGACCTGTGAGGGACGCATGTCCTTGATCTCATGTCCGGCAGCCAAAGAGCGGCGGTCCGGCAGGTTCTCGCCGTCGTGGTGGCTCAAGCGGCGGACGATCAGCCCACCGGCAACGGCGGCGATCGCCAGCAGCACGCTCGGGGAACAGCCGGGCCGCCGATCGCGATCCGGAGGCTTGCGTGGTTCATTGCTCACGGGCTATCTCCAGGTGGGCAACCAGCTTCGGATCGGTGGGCGCCAGCAGTGGCCAGCGGCCTAACTGCCGGGCGAAGAGCGCCAGCCAGAGCCCGCCGATGGCGACCGCGAGCACCAACTCGTACAGGATGACCACCGGTGAGTCGGATGGGAAGTTGGGCTGGACAAACCAGTACAGGTTGACATACCCGGCGAGCAGCAGAAGGGCGCAGATCGCGCCCAGCACGTGCCGGTTGCGCTTGGCGCTGCGGATTACGAGAAAGCCGAAGGGAACGATGAAGTGAAAAAGCGCCACGAACCACGAGGTGACCACCCAGCCACCCTGGATGCGTTGGGCGTACCAGACCTGCTCGTCGGGCAAATTGCCCGCATAGATCAGGATCAACTGCGACACCGACATGTAAGCCCACAACATCAAGAAGGCCAGCATCAGGCTGCCCAGGGTGTTGAAGAAGTACGGTGAAGTGAGCTCGGCGAAGGGCTCGCGTTCCGCCCAAAGCGTGGCCAGCAGGGTCGCGAAAGCAAAGCCGGTCAGCAGCGCGTCGGTGGCGACGACGGCGCCCCAGATGCTGGATGCCCAATTCGGACTGAGCGACATCAGCCAGTCGAAGGCGGCGAAAGTTACCGTGAGGGTAATCAGCACGAGACCGGGTGCGCTGAGGTTGCGCATGCGAACGGTCAGTGCCGGGTCAGGGTCCTGATCGCGCCGGCGGGACCAGCGCAGCAACTCCCAGGCCAGGACGATCCAGACGGCAAAATAGATGATCGCCCGCCCAATGAAGAAGGGCACGCTCAGGTAGAACTCCTTGACCTGCGGCACGGCGACGTTGCCGACCCAGCCGGGCTGCGTCCAGACGTACAGGTTCGGCAGGCCGATCAGCACGGGGACGAAGAGCAGCGCCAGCAGCGGCAGGGTGCCGGCCGCTGCTTCCAGGGGCCGCCGCAGAACGGCGCCCCACAGGCCGCCGGCCAGGTTCTGGATCATGAGCACGGCCAGGCTGCCGAGAGCGATGGCCAGCCAGAAGAAGTAGGCGGTCAGATAGGCGTGCATGAACAGCCCGACGTTGAGCACTGCGCCGATCACGGCCAGAACGGCAGCCGCACCGCCTGTGATCAGCGCCAGGCGCCCGTAGCGGGCCAACTCGAGCGTACCGTTGTCGTTCGTCGATGGCATAGCGATCACTGCCTTCCGACAGGCGGATTGATCTGGCCGCGCTGGTCCGGGGGCACATCGTTCAGCGTGGCATTCTGGCTCAGCTCGAGCGCCCGGATGAAGCCGATCACGCGCCAGCGATCGGGCGCCTGTAGGATCGGGCCATAGGGCGGCATGGCGCCGAAGCCGTTGGTGACGACGTCGAAGAGCTGGCCCGGTGGCATGTTTCGGATGGTATCCGAGTGCAGGCTCGGCGGCCGCGTGAAGCCGCGGTCGACGACCACCCCATCGCCCATGCCTGCCAGGCCATGACACGGCGCGCAGATCCCGTCGAAAAGCGACTGCCCTCGGCGCAAGTCGTCCGCCGTCAGCCTGAAGGGAAACTCTGTCACCGGCTGCCCGTTGACTTTGCCCGTCAGCAGGACCTGGTCCTGGCCGATCGTCACGTCGCGGGCGACCGTGTTGGCCGGCGGCTGGCGGGCCGACTGGTGGTCGGCATAGAACTCCGAGTAGGCCAACGGCGGGTACTTGGGCTGCACTTTCATGGTCGTGGAGCAGCCGGCGAGCAGCAGAAGCACTCCGGCGAGCGCCAGCAGCTTAGCTCGGAACATCATAGACTCTCCCCGGCGCCAGCCCTTCCAGGAACTCGCGCGTTGCGGCAGGATCGAACTGCGGATCAGCCGCCTCGATGGCGACGAAAAAGCGGTCCTGGCTCGCCCGGGCGAACGACGGCACGTTGAACACCGGATGGTACGGCTGTGGCAGCCCATTCAGCGCCAGCATGCCCAACAGGGCAACGAACGAGGCGAAAAGGATCGTCAGTTCGTAGGTGATCGGGATGAAGTAGGGCCACGAGTTCGGGGGCCGTCCTCCAATGTTCAAATAGGGGTAGGCGATGGCCATGGCCCAGAACTGCAGCATGTACCCGGTGGTGCCGCCGACGATGCCGCCGATGAGCGTGATGGGTGGCACCCAGGTGCGGCGGAAGTCCAGGGCTTCGGCTAGGCCTTCTACCGGATAGGGCGAGTAGCCGTCCATGCGCCGATAGCCGGCGCGCCTCGCCGCCTGCACGGCTCCGAGCAGAGCCTCCTCGTCACTGAATTCGGCCATCAGACCGTAGAGTTCAGGGCTTTCTTGGTTGGGCTCACTCATCGTCTCAACCTCATCCCGCGCCTCGCTTTGATGCCTCGGCTCCTCCGCCTGCCCGTCGCTCGCGTTTCTTGACGATGAGTTCGCGCATTTCGAAGTTCGCGATCACGGGCAGGAGCCGCAAGAACAGGAACATGAGGGCAAAGAACAGGCCCACCGTGCCGAAGAGCGTCGCATAATCAAAAATGGTGGGTGTGTAAACGCCGAACTTGCTCACGATGTGGTTGCGCGATAGGTTGGTGGTGATCAGCACGTAGCGCTCCATCCACATGCCGAAAAGGATCACCAGCGAGATGAGGAAGAGGATGAACCGGTTCTGGCGGATGCGCTTGAACCACAGGAGCTGCGGGATGATGACGTTGGAGCCGATCTGGAGCCAATACAGGTAGGCAAAAGGCCCAACGTAACGTGCCACTGCGGCCTGGATGTCGAAGATGTTGCCGCTGTAGAAGTCCGTGAAGGCCTCCATCGTGTAACCGTAAGCCACGATCAAGCCGCTCGCCAGCATGACCTTGGCGGCGTTGTCTATATGCTGCATCGTGATCATGTTCTGGATCTTAAACAGCGAACGCAGCGGGATGATCAGGATGAGCACCATCGCAAAGCCGGAGTAGATGGCGCCGGCCACGAAGTAGGGTGGATAGATGGTGGTGTGCCAGCCCGGCACGATGGCAACGGCGAAATCGAAGCTGACGATGGTGTGCACCGAGACCACCAGAGCCGTGATGAGCGCTGCCACCAGGTAGTACGCCTGCTGAAAACGCCGCCAATGGCGGGCCGAGCCGCGCCAGCCAAGCGCCAGGATGCCGTAAAACACCTTCGCGGGGCGAGCCTGTGCCCGATCGCGGAAGGCGGCCAGGTCAGGCAGCATGCCCAGGTACCAGAAGACGGTCGAGACGCTGCCGTAGGTCAGGACGGCGAAGGCATCCCAGACCAGCGGGCTGCGGAACTGCGGCCAGACTCCCGTCGTCGCCGGGTACGGCAGCAGCCAGTAGAAGTACCAGGGTCGCCCCAGGTGCAGGATCGGGAACAGGCCGGCCTGCGCCACGGCGAACACGGTCATGGCCTCGGCAACGCGGTTGATCGAGGTCCGCCACTCCTGGCGCAGAAGCAGCAGGATGGCCGAGATCAGCGTACCCGCGTGCCCGATCCCGATCCACCAGACGAAGTTGGTGATGGCAAAACCCCAGGCCACCGGGATCTCGACGCCCCAGATGCCGACGCCCTGCACGAAGAGGTAGAGGACGGCGCCCAGCAGCGTCATGACGAGCAGAAATGCCAGGAAGAAGCCGGCGATCCACCAGAACGGCGTGTGCCGGGTCAGCACCAGGCCCGAGATCTGTTCGGTCACTCCCTCCATGGTTTGCCCGGGGGCCACCACCGGGATCGGTTCGAGAGCGGCGGGATTGCCGCGTGTGACGTCTGTTGTCATGCGGTCTTTCTACTCTCCGGGTAGCGAGACAGGGGGACCTGGGCGGGCCGGCGGGCCGGGTCCCCTGGCTCGGCGACGGTCTCAGGTCAGTGCTGCCAGCTCCGGGTTGGGGTTGCGCAGCAGGGCCAGGTAGGTGGTGCGCGGTCGGGTATCCAGCTCGGCCAGCAGCGCATAGTTGAGAGGCAGGTCTTTCCAGGCCTTCACCTCGGCTTGCTGGTCGTTCAGATTGCCGAATGAGATGGCGTGTGTCGGACAGGCGGCCGCGCAGGCAGGGATGACTTCGCCATCGGCCACCGGCCGGCCCTCGCGCTCGGCGTAGGTCTCGGCCGCTCGGATGCGCTGCACACAGTAGGTGCACTTCTCCATCACGCCGCGATTGCGCACCGTCACCTCCGGGTTCTGCACCATCTTGAGCGTTGGCTCCAGCCCAATGTCATTGGTATATGAGTAGAAGTTGAAGCGCCGCACCTTGTACGGGCAGTTGTTCGAGCAGTAGCGGGTGCCCACGCAGCGGTTGTAGATCATGTCGTTCAGGCCCTCGGAGCTGTGCACCGTCGCGCCGACCGGGCAGACCACTTCGCAGGGCGCGGTCTCGCACTGCATGCAAGGTACGGGCTGGAAGGCGGTTTGCGGCTCGTCGAGGTTCGTGCCCTCATAATAGCGGTCGATGCGCAGCCAGTGCATCTCGCGCTCTCGCAAGACGCCGTCCTTCCCGACCGTGGGGATGTTATTCTCTGCCTGGCAGGCCAGGACGCAGGCGCTGCAGCCGGTGCAGGCGGTCATGTCGATGGCCATGCCCCATTTATAATTGGGATATTGCCACCCCGGGTAGAGCGTTATGATCTCCGGCGGGGGGCCCAGGAACTGCGGGTTCTTCTGGTACTCGTCGAGCGTGCCTGATTGAACGAGATCGCGGCCCTCCATCTGCCAGTGAGATTGCGTGGTGGCCAGCCTATAGGCTGAACCGGTCTTGCTCAGCTCGAGTCCCTGGCCGAACCAGGGCGCGTCCGATGTCCGTAGCAGATAGGCGTTGAACCCCGTCCCCTCGCCGACCGCGCCAACCTGCGTGCGCCCATAGCCGAGGTAGACGGTGGCCGCGTCGTCGGCGTGGCCCGGCATTATCATCACGGCGCCGCTCGCCGTCCGCCCGCGATAACGCAGCTCGACGACATCTTCCGTCTGCAAGTCCCAAGCGCTGGGCCGTCGCCGGGCTGAAGAGGACCGCGTTATCCCAGGTAAGCTTGGTGAGCGGCTTGGGCAGCTCCTGCAGCCAGGCGTTGTCGGCAAACCGACCGTCCCAGACGGCCGGATCGGGCCGGAAAACGATCTCCAGCCCACCCGCCGCGGTCGGCGGCGCGCCGGCGGCCCGGGCAACGGCCGCGCGGTCGAGGGTGGGAGAGATGCTGGCCAGGGCGGAACCTGGCACCATCCCGCGGTTCAGCACGCCCTGCCACCAGGTCTCGAAGTCGCTGCCCGGGTGTTGGCCCTGCCAGTAGGCGCGCACAATCTCGTAACTTGACCGCAGGGGACTGCTGCTGAGGAGCGCCAGCACCTCGGAGGCCGAGTGGGCGCCCTCGTAGAGCGGCTCGATCAGCGGCTGGACGATCGCTGCCGTGCCGTCGAAAGCCCGGGCATCGCCCCACGTTTCCAAGAAGTGCGTTTCCGGAATGTGCCAGTCGGCGAGAACGGCCGTCTCGTCCTGCTCGAGGCCCACGTGCACGCTCAGGGTTACCTGCTTGAGGGCCTCGGCAAACCCGATGTCGGCAGGCGCGGTGTAGGCCGGGTTTGCGGAGAGGATCAGGAGTAGATCGACGCGGCCGGCGTTCATGTCTTGCACCAGCGTGGCGCAGGGAGGCGGTGAGGTCCGCCGGACCCGCGATGACGGGGTCGGTGTAGAAGAGGGTCTTGCCGGGACTGCCAAGGGCGTCGTTCATGGCGTGGGCCAGCGCGTGGACGGCGGGAGGCTGGCTGCGCCCGGCGATGACGATGCTGGCTCCACGGTGGGCCTGCAGGTCGCGGGCGAGAGCATCCAGCCATTCCGCCCGCACGCCGGGGGGCAGCACCGGCACGGCGACTCCTTGCACGCCCAGCCGCGCTGCCAGGGCCAGGGCGATCGTCTGCACCTGGCTCGAACGGACGCGCAGGCGATGGTCCGCCTTGGCCCCCGTCAGGGTTGGGGAGCCTTCCACCGCGTACAGGCGGTTCATGGACGTGCCGCTGGTGCTGCGAATCTTGCGCCGGGCGATGAAGTCGTGGGCGTAGCGCAGGCTCTCGGCGTGGCTGTCCAGGAAATCCGAGTCGAGGGAGAGGATTGTATCGGCGCGATCGAAGCGGTAGACCGTGTTCACGTCGCGGCCAAAGGCGAGCCGCGCGCCCAATACGGCGTTGTCGTTGGCGACAGGCTCCCACTGGTGCCAACGCAGGTTGGGCAGCGCGTCGGTGATGCTTTTGATCTGCGCCGCCAGCGTGGGCGACGAGATCACCTCCGTCAGGATGCGTATGCCCTCTCCCCGGTTAGCGCGTGCCCCGTCCAGCATGCCGGTGAATTCCTGGACGAAGTCGCTGTAGGTGCGGATCTCGCCGTTCCGCAGGACAGTGGTCGAGCGGTTCGGGTCGTACAGGCCGAGAACAGAAGCCTGCGCGAAAGTGTCGGTGCCACCAAGGCTGGCCGGATGGTCCGGGTTACCTTCGACTTTAGTCGGGCGCCCCAGGTGACTCTCGACCAGCAGCCCCATGGCGTAGCCCGATTGCGTCATCGCCGTCGTGTAGAACAGAGGCTTGCCCGGAATCACGCTCGGATCTGGGGCTTTCACGTAGGGCACGATTTTCTGTGCCGGCACATTGACGCAGCCGGCCAGTCCGGTCAACGCCAGGCTCGCGCCCAGGATCTTGAGGAAGCGCCGGCGATCCATGGATCGATCCCACACCGACGCCTGTCGGGGGAACTCGCGCTCCAGGTACTCCTGGAACTCATCGGTCTGGGCCAACTCTTCCAGGCTCTGCCAGTACTGGCGCCCTCGTAGAGCCGCCAGATGGGCCCGGATCGCCGCGATGTCCAGTGTTCCGTCGCTCATGAGCATTCCTTCTAGCGGTGACAGGTCGAGCAGCTTGTCAGCGTGCGCACGTCGGGCACGTTGTACTGCTTGACAAGTTGAGGGCCGAGCACCGACTGAGGTACGAGCGGCTGCCAGCCCATCGTGAACTCCTGTGCCACCGGGCGGATAAACTTGGCCGGGTCGCGGTGGCACTCCAGGCACCAATCCATGTGCAAGCTGGGCACCTGGTGCATCAACGGCATTTGGTCAACTCTGCCGTGGCAGCTCTCGCAGCCGATGCCCTTCTGGACGTGCGCGCTGTGGTTGAAGTAGACGAAATCGGGCAGGTTGTACACGCGGTTCCATTGCAGTGATTGCCCGCTGGTCCAACTGTCACGCACAGGTTGCAGAACCGGCGCCTGTGTCCAGATCTGGCTGTGACAGTTCATGCAGGTCTGGGTAGGAGGCATGCCGGCGAAGTCGGAATACTCGACCGACGTGTGACAGTAGCGGCAGTCGATGCCGAGACCTCCGACGTGGTGCTCGTGGCTGAACGGTACCGGCTGCACCACGGTCGCATTGGCACGCGTGAAATAGTCGGAGCGCACGTAGACGAATAGGAAAAGCAATACTGCCAGGATCAACAAGACCACAGCTACGATGCTGACCCGGGCCACGCTATTGCTGTTGCGACCGAAGACTTGAGACACAGCCGCCTCACGATAACACAGGACTGACGAGGCTGACCTGGCAAGAACTCATTTGGCTCAAGTACAGGCTATATAAGCGTAATATAAATAGTAAGTATGCGATAAACCATCGCGAAGACTACCAGCTTGCCCCCGTTTTTCTGCTGCGACGCTTACATTGTAAGCTGTACTGCCGAACACAGAACCCAAGAATAGCGCAAAGAGCGGACAACCGATGTCGCCTGTGAAGGGAGACGCAAGGTAATCTGCAGCACATCTTGAGGCGCATGCCGGGAGTATGAGCGATAGGCAAGGTCTTGTTTCAGGCAGGCTGCCAGGTAGGAGGCGCTTCTGGCTTGATAGCTGCCAGCTCGAACATTTGACAAGGAGACACGCAAGATGCCGCTCTTCATGGATATACATGAGCACGTGGACGGGCTAACCGCCGATGCCGTAGCCGAAGCCCATCGGCGCGACCTGGAGACGCAAAAGGAGCACGGGGTCAAGTACCAGCGCTACTGGTACAATGACGATACGGGTCAGGTCTTCTGCCTGGTAGAGGCGCCGAGCAGGGAGGCGGCTGAGGCTGTCCATCGGGAGGCGCACGGGCTGGTGGCCGACCGCATCATCGAGGTGAAAGAGGGTCGCTAACTGGCCCGACCCCGCAGGTCGCACGCGCAAAGCCCCGCAGCCGCTCAGGCGCGGGGCTTCGTTTGCCTTCGGGGAGGGGTCGCCGGCCGAGCAGTGAGCGGCCCATGGGCATCTGCGAGGTTCCTGACCCCACCCACGTGACCGGCGACCGGGCTCACCGCTTGAGCTCATAAAGCGCGTGGAGGGGATCCTCGATAGGCAAGCGGTAGAAGGTCCGGAAGCCGGCTTCGGAGGCAAGTTCCCGTAGCTTCGGTTCTGGCAGACCGGCGCTGCCGAGCGCTTCTCCGCCCCCCGCCAGTGACACGGCAGTGCAGTAGAGCAGGCTGGCGCTGTAGAGCATGGTCCCGATCGGGCCCACGTTCTCTTCCAATTTGTCCGAGTAGTTGAACTCGACCGCCAGGTAGGTCCCGTCTGGCCGCAGTCCGTCCCGGATCGAGCGCAGGAGGCGACGCGGGGCCACCGCGTCGTGGATCACGTCGAACGTGGTTATGAAATCATACTGCTCAGGCAGCCCCTGCGACGCGTCGCGCTGCTCGAAGCGCACACGATCGGCCACCCCGGCGGCAGCCGCATTGGCCAGCGCGCGCTCTAGCTGCGGTGCGTACCAGTCGTAGCCGACGAAGTGTGAACGGGGGAAGTCCCGGGCCAGCTTGATCAGCGCTCGTCCGCTGCCGCAGCCGACGTCAGCCACCAGTGCACCTTCGTCGAGCCGGGCCACCACGCTGGGCATCAGGGGCAGCCAGGAGCCGGTGAGCAGATGATCGGCCGCGGGCCCCGCATCTCGCTCCATCGCCGCCCATAGACGGGGATCATAATCTGGCTGTCCGACGCCTCGGCCCGAGTGGAAAGCCTGTTCGATCTTGTCCACACTCGTCCCGAACATCGGGAAGAGCTGCATGGTGCCGCCCAGGAAGAGCGGGCCGTTTTCCTGCGCCAAGGCGGGCGCGTGCTCGGGGGGAAGGCTGAAGCGGCGGTCCTCTGAAGTCATAGGCCAGGTAGCCCGCGCACGTCACCGCGGCCAGCCATTCCCGAATATACCGTTCCGTGAGGCCGGTCCGCGCCGCCAGTTGGCTGCTGGTCGCCGGTCCGTGCGCTGCCAGGTCCCTGAACAGTCCCAAGCGGTCGCCAAGCGAGCCCATGATAGTCGCGCACCAGCCGGCTAAATCGCCAAGCGCCTTGCCCTGAAAAGCCTCGACACGCGTCTCGTCAAACGGGGCCTCAGACTGCTTCACCTGCCCAAAGATATCGGTCGTCGTAGATGCAGATTCCATCGGAGATCTCCTTTCCACCAACTTGCTGCCAGTAGTGCTACGCCAGGACCGGCGGCTGGCCTGCTGTCTGCGCCGGTATGACGCCCTGGCTCTCATCGCCGTTGGCTTAATTCTAGGCGCAGATCCGAGACTTGACACGAGGGAAAACCCTTGTCTTTGACCTTTTTTAAGTCGCGCGTATCCTGGGCGGCAAGGGTTAAAGCCGCCCGGCCGTTGAGAGGAATCCGAAGGGGCGCGAGGGCAGGTGGCCGCCGCCCGTTTCACGACTGGCCTCCTGTCCAGGCCTAAACTCCCCAGGTGGCGGATACCGTCTAGCCGGGACGGTGCTACACTGAGCAGCATCACGCCGGCTGCGGACCTGGCGCGCACCGGGCGAGACCCAGTAAGGTGGGGAACGGCATGGGAACTCAAAGATTCGGGCGAGAGGCGGGGCGCATGATGTTGATCTTGACCTCTATTCTATTAGCTTGCACAGCCGTTCTTGTGGCCGTGCTGCTGCTGTTGAGCCCCGGAAAACCGAACCCCCTGCTGGACGAGAGCGGCAGACCGCTGCCGGGCAGCATCTCAGAGAAGACACGCGTCCAGATCAACGGTGTGGCGCAGGGGATGTTTATCAAGAGCAAGGATGCATCGCATCCGGTGCTGCTTTACCTTCATGGCGGGATGCCGGAATACTTCCTGACAGAGAGATACCCGACAGGCCTCGAAGACTATTTCACCGTCGCGTGGTGGGAACAGCGCGGTTCAGGGATCTCTTACAGCGCCGATATTCGCCCGGAGACCCTGACGCTGGAGCAGATGATTTCTGATACGCTGGAGGTGACGAACTACCTGCGGCAGCGCTTTGGCAAAGAGAAGATATACCTCATGGCCCATTCGGGAGGAAGCTTCATCGGTATACAAGCGGCCGCACGGGCACCCGAGTTGTACCATGCCTACATCGGCGTGGCCCAGATGTCCAGTCAGCTCAAATCCGAAAGACTGGCGTACGAGTACATGCTCGAGCAGTTCAAGGAGAACGGTAACAAGGACATGCTGCGAAAACTGGAGGCAGCACCGGTCACTATGACAGGCGGGACGCCGGATGCCTATCTTGCATTGCGCGACCAGGCCATGCACAGTCTTGGCATCGGCACGACGCACGACATGAAGTCCGTGATCACCGGCATCTTTCTGCCGTCGCTCGCGAGCCGAGAGTACACGCTGCCCGAAAAGGTCAATATGTGGCGCGGCAAGTCCCGCTCCGGCGTGAGCTCGCTCTGGGATGAGATGCTGGCCACCGATCTGAGCCAGGACCTGCAGGCGCTCGCCGTTCCCGTCTACTTCTTTGAGGGCACCTACGATTACACCTGCTCCTACAGCGAGGCAAAGTCCTATTTTGCGCGTTTGCAGGCGCCGATGAAGGGATTTTACAGCTTCGAGCACTCTGCTCACAGCCCGATATTCGAGGAACCGGAAAAAGTGTCGGCGATCTTGCGCGCGGATGTTCTGGCAGGAACGAACAGCCTGGCCGACGCAAAGTGAGAGGTATTCCCAACCAAGTTTGAGCATGACGGGCAGCGAGGCCGAATGGCGCCTCAGGGGAGACGGCGTCCTGCTTCCTGTTGGGCCGCCCAGGCGGCGACCTGCGCGCGGGATCGCATGCCGAGCTTAGAGAGGACGTTGCTCACGTGGCCTTCCACGGTCTTCAGGCTGACCACCAATGCCTCCGCGATGTCCCGGTTCGACTTCCCTTGGGCGATCAGCTGCGCCACCTGCCACTCTCGGGGCGTGAGCCCGCCGTGCCGCCGCCTGGCGGCATCGCGGCGCGTGGGACGCGGTGCCGGGGGGATCAGTGCCTGCACATTTTGCCGGAAGACCTGCCGGACCCCATCGTCCGGGATGTCCCTCGCCAACTCCTGGGCCAGCCCACGTGCTCGATCGAAGGCATCTCTGGCCTCGCCATAGCGCCGCGTGGCATGAAAGAGCCTGCCGAGTGACAGTTCGACGCGCCACAGGAACGCCCGTACTCCATCCGCCAATGCCGCGTCACGCAAGGTCGCCAGGATCGCTTCCGCCTCAGCGTCGCGCCCGAGGGCAGCCAGAGCCCGGGCCCGCAGGTGCCAGATGCGTGGGATGGCTCGCTCGGCGGCTGCAGCGGGATTGGGAGCCGACCCGATCAGCCGTTCGGCGATCTGGCGCGCCAGGGCCGGGTCGGCGCGGGCCAGCGCCAGCTCGGCACGTGCCGACCAGCAGACGCGCTCTCCCTGCGCCCGCATCCCAGCATCGGGAGCCAGGACCGCGTCGAGGAGACTCTTTGCCAACTCGAGCTGGTTCTGCTGGATGTAGGCTGCCGCCAGGTCAGCCGATACGAGGCGCGGCCACAGTCCGGAACGCGTCTCTTTGGCCAGCTCAAGCGCCCGTTCCATGTGCTGTCTGGCCGGCGTCGGGTTCAGCATGTCGAGGTACAGCACGCCAAGGGCATTGTGTGACGCCGCCAACCATTGCTGGTGCCCTATCTCCTCCGCGATGTGCAGGGCACTGCGGGCGGCATCCAACGCTTCCGCGTATCGACCGCGGGCGCCGAGATAGAGCGCTTGCGTGAACAGCGCGTAGCACTCGCCGGCCCGCCAACCGATGTCGCGCGCGGTCTGCAGCGCCGTGTCCGGTCCCATGCCTTGCGGAAAGGCCTCCACCGTGCCGACCACGAACGAGTGATTGCTCGCCCTCAGGACGGTCAGCGTAGCGAGGCTGGAGCTCAGACCTGCCCGGTCGTCGAGTCGTTGGAACAGTTCGATGGCCCTGCAGTAGTTTTCGGAGACGGCCGCCGGATCGCACATCACGTGGCTGGCCATCCCAAGGAAGTCGAGGGTTCGGGCGAGGGCCGGGGCGTCACCCAACTCCTCGAAGATTCCCAGCGCCTCGCGATGGAAGCGGACAGCCGCACCGGGCTGCTCGATGTTGGCATACCAGTTGCCGACCCTGTTCAGGCTCCGGCCTAACAGCAACCGGTCGTCGATGCTCCTGGCCAGGTCGAGGGCACGTGCATAGCAGGCGGCCGCTTGCTCGTAATCGCGTGAGGCCCACAGTTGGCCCAGCGACAGCAGCCCCTCGCACTGCTCCCGAGCGTCGCCGGCCGCTTCAGCCATTTGCAACGCCGCGACCTGGTCGGCGCGCGCAGCCTCGAAATCGCCGACGGTCTCGTAGGCCAGGGCGCGCATGCGCCATAGCTGCGGCGATGCCCTGATCGACGACCGCTCGGCGGCTCCAAGAGCGCGCGTGAAGTGCTGGAGCGCCTCCCGGGGCGCGTGCAGCGCCAGCGCTTGCTCGCCCGCGCGTCGACCATAATCGAGGGCCCGCTCCCAGGAGCCCGCCTCGTGGTAATGATGGGCGAGTGTGGCCAGATGAGCATCGAGAGATCGCCGGTACAGCCTCTCCACGGCCTGCGCGACCCTGGCGTGCAGGCTCTGGCGCTCGTACTGGAGAAGCGAAGCGTAAACGGCCTCCCGGGTGAGCGCGTGGCGGAAGGCGAGCCCATCCGGCGGCACTTCAACCAATAGCTGCGCGGCAACCAGCTCCTGGACGGCTTGCAGGAGTGGCTGATCTTCCAGGCCGGATAGCTGGCGGAGCAGTAGATAGTCGAGCTGCCGCCCGGCCACGGCAGCAAGCGACAAAACGCTCGTAGCCGGCGCGCTCAGCGGTTCTACGCGGCGCCGGACGGCATCCCGCACTGTGCGTGGGATGCGCATCTCTTGGAGGGGCTTGCCGTGCCACCTCCCACCGCTGGGCGCGACATCGCCTGTAGCTGACAGCGATTTGAGCACCTCCTCCACGAAGAACGGGTTGCCCTCGGTCAGGGCGTAGAGGTGACCCAGGAAATCGAGGGAGAGCGCGTGATCCAGTCCCAGCACAGCGCGCGCCATTTCATCGACCTGCTCGGCCGTAAATCGTGCCAGGGTGATCTCCGTCGCCAGGCGCTCGCGGTCGAGCTCGGCCAGGAAGTGGCGGAGCGCGGGTGGAGCCTCATCGTCGCGATAAGTCAGCAGCAGCAAAGTGCGCCGGGATGAAAGGTGGTAAGCCAGGTAGCGTAAGGCATCCAGGCTGACCTCGTCGCTCCAATGCAGATCCTCGACGGTCAGGAGCAAGGGCCGGCGCGCCGCCAGGAGGGCGCAGAACTGGTCGCAGGCAAACAACAAGCGGCGCTGGTTGCGATCGGCATCGCGCGTCAGGCCAGGGGCCGCCTGAGGCCGGCCAATGCCCAGTTCAGGCAGCAAAGCCAGGATAGCCTGTGAGACAGAGCGCAAGCCGGGGTCAAGCGTTTCGAGCGGGTGTGCGTCGAAGAAGCTGCGCAAGAAGTCGAGCCAAGGCCCGTAGGGCAGGCTGCGATCGGTATCGAAACAGCGCCCTTGCAGCAGGCTGAATCCGCGCCGCTCGGCGCGCTGGCGGGCCTCCCTGGCAAGGCGCGATTTCCCGATGCCTGCCTCGCCGGTCAAGATCAAGGTCTGCCCGCGACCGCGCGCCGCCGCATCGAGCGCTTCCTGGAAGGCATCCAGGACGCCCTCGCGTCCGATGAGAGTGGGGCACACAAACGACTGAACAGCCTGCGCCATTCCAGTCAGCATATCTCTCGCTGCACCGGGTTCCGAGCTCACGTTCGTGCCGCCAGACCAGCATCTGGCAAATGGAGCCCGTCGCCGAGACCGCCACGCATGCAGGGACAGGACTTGCATGTCACCTGGCACTCAGTCCTGCCCCCGCAGTGAATCAGGTTACGGCGCCTTTGTCACGTCGGCGCGCACGATCTGTCCCCCGCCGGGTGGCATGCCAAAGCCGTTGTTCGAGATGTAGAGCATACCGTCAGGGCCAAAGGTCATGGCCGTGGGGAAGGCCAACCCCGTGACGACAGGATGCCAGGCGTCATCGCTGCCCAGACGCACCACGCTGCCGCTGTTTGGCACCACGGGTGCCTGGGAGGTGGTGGAGGTGACGGGCGCCGACGCCTGGAGCGCATAGAGCTGACCATTGGGCCCGAAGGCCACACCGGTCACCGCACTGAGCCCGCCCGCGTAGAAGTGGACGTTGCCGTGCAGGTCAATCCTCAGGATGCGCGAGTTCGCCGAGGCAGGGAACGTGCCGAGGTTGCCGACGTAGAAGTTGCCGTTGTGGAAGGCGAGCGCCGTCGGGACGATGTGGCCCTGCGTGTCGGATATGTCGGCGATGCGCGTCACGACGCCATCAGGGGTGATCCGATCGAGCTCGCCGTGATTCGGCTCGAGCGCATAGAGTGCGCCGCCCATTGAGATCATGTCGTACCAGGTGCCTTCGGGCTCGAAGTCCTCGGTCTCGGTGACCGCCGTCGGGTTCTGCATCAGGAAGCTGCTCAGGTCTGCAGTCTGGGTGAACGTCCCCGATGAGCTGACGCGGAACACGCCGTTGGTGGTGCCGACGACGCCGTGCGTGCAGCCGGCGCCGGAGGTGAGGGCGTAAAGCGTGGGGCCCACGAAGGCGACCGCCGCCACGCCGCTTACCAGACTGCCGAGCTGCGGATTCGTCTGGCTGGAGGGAAATCCCTCGACGACGGTCGTGACAGTGCCGCTCTGGTCGATGCGTGAGATCCGGCTGCCTGTTGGGCTGCCGGTGTAGGGGCCGGCGCCGGGCACCTGCGGGCACTGCGCTTGCGTGCTCTGGGTGCCGCCCGTGCCGGCTTCGGCTACGTAAAGGTTACCGTCCGGCCCGAAGGCAAGACCGCGTGGATTGTTCAGGTTGCTCGCGAACACCGTGGCGTTAGACGAAAGGGTCGAGGTGACGGTCTGGCCGGCGCCTTGCGCCGTACCCGTCGGGGTAGGCGCTGCGACAGTGGCCGCGGGGGTGGGGGCCGTGGGCGTCGCCGTCTGCGCCGTGGCGACCAGCGCACCGGGTAAGGAAATCGCCGCCAGCCAGAACAACACGAAAACCATCCTGCGCCACCGTAACTGGATCATGAGATACTCCTGACTTCCCTCAAGGGGCAGATATGGGCCACGCAGCACGAACTGCCGGCAGAAGCGTGGCTGTATCAAACGGATTGGCCATCAGAGCCGGCGAGGCCGGTCAGGGACGGTCAGCCCGATGTTCGCGACGGATCTAATTGCACGATTATTATAGTACTAATAGTGCCAGAGTTCAAGGGGGCAAAAGCAGGAATTGACAGGGAAATCTGCGCGGCCGGCGCAGCGCCCATGCATGACCAGCTAGATCAAAACTCCTTATCTCGGGGGCCGCCCCTGTGATCGGCCGCCGGCATGAGACCCACGCCGGTCTTCGGCGATCGCGTTTTTTAATCCAACAAATCGGTTGACAAGGACCAAGCCTTGGCATATATTATATCAGGCTTATCCGCCGCTAGTACAAAACTCGTTCTGGAGAAACAAGCGCACATCAGTTGCGTCCTGGTCCTGACCCGGCCTGCGTTGCGCAACAGGATTTGCGTCTGGCCCATGATCGATGCTCGGCCAGGCGACAGACATACTTCAAATGCAGCCAGCGATGCCATCCGAGAAAGGACAAGCCGAATGAGTGAACCGCTAACCGACGCGGGCCGACAGACCACAGGCCTCGAAGAAAGGCCGTGCTTCGCACTGACCACCGTAGACGAAGAGACCGCTCGGCGCGACGCTCTCGTCGAACGGCTGCTGGAAGCTTGTGTGCAGACGGCGGAGGTTGCGGCCGTCTACCTTGGCGACCGCTTGGGCTTCTACCAGGCTCTGGCGGACCTTGGAACTGCCACTTCTACTCAGTTGTCGGCTCACGCGCAAACGGATGAACGCTACACGCGCGAGTGGCTTGAACATCAGGCCGTCGCCGGGATCCTGCAGGTGGCAAATCGTGGGGACGACGCGAGGACGCGGCGCTACTGTCTGCCGCCCGGCCATGCTGAGGCCCTCTTGGACGAGAACAGCCTGGAGTGGGTTGCGCCCTTTGCCCGGCAGGTCGCCGGCAGCGTGCGACAGCTGCCGGCACTCCTGGAGGCCTTTCGTTCGGGCGGCGGCGTGCCGTGGAGCGCTTACGGGGCCGATGTGCGGGAGGGCCAGGCCGACGGGAATCGGCCGGCATTTCTCCGCCTGCTGGCGAGTGATTGGTTCCCGGCCATCCCCGAAGTCCACGCCCGGCTTCAGGCCGACCCACCGGCGCGCGTGGCAGATGTCGGCTGCGGAGCCGGCTGGTCGAGCATCGCGATCGCCCGAGCCTACCCCAAGGTCTCCGTCGACGGCTTTGATTCTGATGACGTCGCGATCGAGATGGCACGGGAGAATGCGCAGCAGGCAGGGGTTGCGCGCCGGCTGCGGTTTCATGCCGGCAATGCCGCCGGCTTGAGCCAGGCAGGCGAGTATGATCTCGTGACGGTGTTCGAGGCGCTGCACGATATGGCCCAGCCGGTCGCGGCGCTGCGCAGCATCCGCGGTCTGTTGACGCCGGGCGGCAGCGTCATCGTCATGGACGAGAAGGTGCCGGCGGCATTCGAGGCACCGGGAGGACTGACCGACCGCCTGTTTTACGGGTTCAGCCTGCTGGTCTGCCTCCCGGCATCGATGGCCGAGCAGCCCTCGGCGGCTACGGGCACGGTGATGCGGCCCGACACGTTGCGCCGCTACGCGGCGGAGGCCGGCTTTGCGGACGTGGAGATCCTGCCGGTCGAGCACTTCCTGTGGCGATTCTATCGCCTGGTCCCGTGATGGGGAGGGCGAGTCGCGCCCCGATGGTGGGTCATGGCGGCGGCATTTCGATGCCGCCGCCGACTATCTGATCCCCCTGCCGGATGCCGGCGGGACACTCGGAAAGGCATTCAGCGCCAGCCAGCCGGCGAAGGCCCGGCGCTCGGGCCCGCTCGAGGCATCGAGCCTGAGGGTGGATGCCTTTATTGTGCCGGCTGGGCTGACGGCACGAGGCCGAGCTGCTGCATCATGCCCAACCAGTCGGAGTCGACGTGGCGTTCGACGATCTTGCCGCCCTGGATGCGCTCGATGCTGATCCCGCTCATCGCGATCTGCTTACCGCTCGGGGGCAGGCCCAGAAAATCTCCACCGCTGTGCCTGGCCCGCAAGGTCACGCGGGTGGCCACCTTGTCCGCTTCGGCTAGCTGCTCCTCGATCGCGAAGTGGACTTCGTTGAAGGCCGCGTTGAACCTTTCGATTCCCGCCAGGTGGACCGCGCGGGTCTCAGCGCCGTGGGTGTGGGGCGAATAGGCCAACAGCTCGGCTGCCAGCAACTCGTCCAAGGCCGCCCGATTGTTGGCCTCGAAGGCCTGGTAAAAGCGGCGCACAATCGCCTTGTTCTGCGCTTCGCCAGTCGTCATGGTTGCATTCCCCTTTCGTAACTCTGCCAGTGTCGGGTCTCGGCTGGCACGATGACGACTTAAGTATGGTACAAATCGGGTGCAACTGCATGCGTGGACGCACGTAGCTGCGCACGTACTTCCGCATCTCTACGTGGACTTCGCCGGTCCGGCCGGCTGCCCCAGCCCCGCCTCGAATGCCCAGCGCACCAGCTGGGTCCGGTTCGTCAAGCCCAGCTTGGACAGAATGTTGGCGATGTGTTTCTCGACCGTCCGCTTGCTGAGCACCAGTTGGCCGGCAATCTCCCCGTTCGAGAGGCCCTGCGCGATCAGCCGTACGATCTCACGCTCGCGCACCGTCAACTCGTCCCGTCCCCCCCTGCTCGCGCGCGACCCGGCGCCTGTGAGGGGCAGACCCTGGGCGTCCTGCACCACCTCCTGCAAAGAGAGTGTGCGCCCGCTCGCCTGCGCGGCCTCGAATGCTTCTTCGCCAAGCCGTGCGCGCGCCAGGGCCAGATAATGTTCGTATTCGATGCGTGTGGCGGCCCAGGCAGACGTGATGCGCTCGCCGCCGAGCGCCTGGACCGCAGCCAGCAAGCGCGCGCCGGCGGCCGGCAGACCGCGCACCACGGCGATGGCGGCGAAGCCGATCAGGCATTCGAGCGCACCCTGCGTATTTCGCTGGGCCAATTGGATCGCCAGGCTTTCGCCGAACAGAACACGGCCGCGCTCTGCGTCACCCAGGTGCAGCCACGTGTGACCCAGGTTCTGCAGGACAGACGCCAGGTCGCGTGGGGCATCGAGCCGTCGCAGGAGCGACGCGCCTTGTTCGTAGGCCGCTCGAGCCGCCGCGTAGTCCCGTTCGCAGCGGGCCAGATCGCCCGAGTAGTTGAGCGCCATGGCGGTCCGATAAGGGTTCCCCGCCTCCCGGAGCAGGCCCAGGGCTTCATTCAGCATCGCGCGGGCCCGGTCGTACTTGCCCAGCGCCATTGCGGAAAAACTGTAGACGCTGAGCGTCACCCCCAACTGGTACGCGTCTTCCAGCTCGCGATTCAGTCGAATGACTCGCTCGCCGAGGGCGAACTCGGTCTGATAGTCACCCTCTGCTCGCGCGCCATAGGCCTGCGCGGCGAGGGCCCAGACGAGGGCCCGCTTGCCCTCGGCGCCTGCCGCTTCGGCCACGGTCGCCGCCTCGCGCCCGTGCGCGATCTGGGCGGCAGCATTGCCTCGGAAACCGGCCAGGAATGCCGCATAGGCCAGGCCATTTGCCTGGACGACCGAAGAGACCGCCTCCCCTGCCCCGCCGAGCAAGCGTTCCATCCACGCCAGTCCTTCTTCCGTGTAGTCACGGATCGTCCAGAACTGGTAAATGGCGATCGCGATGCGAAGACCTGCCTCAACCTGGCTGCCCGTCAGCGACCAGCTAAGGGCGGCCCTGATATTGTCGTACTCGACTTCTAGCCGGTCGAGCCACTTCTGCTGGTCCTGTCCGCTGAGATGTGGGAGCATTTCTTCGACCAGCTCGAGGAAGTAACGCAAGTGCCGATCGCATACCGCCGGCCTTTCGGCAGCGGCAGCCAGTTTCTCTTGCGCATACTGCCGGACCGTCTCCAATAACCGGTAGCGGGCCTCGTCGGTTGAGCGAGTATCTGCCACGACGAGCGACTTGTTGACCAGCGACGACAGCAGTTCGAGCACCTGTGTTCCCTCCGGGCCGGCCGGGGCAGAGACGGCTTCGGCCGCCGCCAACGACCAACCGCCGGCGAAGACTGATAGCTGTCGCAGCAATTGCTGCTCCGGAGGGGCCAGCAGATCGTGACTCCAGTCGAGGGCCGCGCGCAGCGTGCGGTGGTGGCTGTGAGTCACCTGACTTGCCGGCGCGAGGAGCGTGAAACGATCGTTCAGTCGCGCCGCGATCTGTTCGAGCGCCAGTACATTCACGTGCGCGCTGGCCAGCTCGATCGCCAGGGGGATGCCGTCAAGGTGGCGGCAGATGCGAGCCACCACCTGGGCATTGGTGGGAGACAGAGCAAACCCCGGCTGGATAGCGCTCGCTCGCTCGACGAACAGTTGGATCGCGTCGAACTGCGCCAGGTCGTGCGCTGAAAGGTCGGGGGGTGGCGGCGCCATCGGAGCCAGGGGATAGCGCATCTCTCCTGCCACGTCGAGCGGCTCTCGACTCGTCGCCAGGATGCTCACCCCAGGCGCTTGTAGCAGGGTTTCTGCAAGTTGGCCGCAGGCACTCAACAGGTGCTCGCAGTTGTCCAGAACCAGGAGGACTTGCTTGTCCTGGAGCGCCTCGAGCAAGTCGTCGATGACGGGGCGGTCCGGTCCCGGGGTGACGCCGGCTGCCCTTGCCACGGCTTGAGCGAGAAGAAGGGGGTTGGTCAGTGGGGCAAGCTCGACCCAATGAACGCCGTGCTCGTAATTGGGACTGATCTCTGCCGCCACCCGCAGGGCGAGCCGGGTCTTGCCACAGCCGGCAGCGCCGGTCACGGTGCACAGCCGCGCATTTGCGAGCCGCTCCCGCAGTTCGGCAAGCTCGCGCCTGCGTCCGACAAAACTTGTCAGCACGCTCGGTACGTGTCTAGGTAATACCATCGGCATTCCCCTTGCCGGTCGGTTTCCCGGCAATATTCGGTTCTGGGCCGGAACTCCATCAGAGCACGTGACTTCCTGGCTGTGCCGCCTATTCTGGCACGCCTGAGGAGTTTTTACGGTGAGGGGGAATCTGTTCCCCCACGCCACCCGACAACAGGCAAGGACTTGTCGTCGCATGGGAGAGAAGTCATCCGGCCACGATCGACGAATACGTCGTCCCGCAAACCCTTTGGGGTCTTGACGGAGCGTCCACCTTCTGCTACACTGCCCACCAGAACAAAAGTTCGAAGTTTTGATGTATTGCTCTGCCATGCCAGCCCAAATCGCTTACCTGTGGGTTCCCTACTTCGGTGCAGCCGTCGCCCGCCAGGTCGATCCTACCCTGGATGAGCGACCCCTGGTTTTGATCGACGATCAGGGCCGGGTACTGGCTGCCGATGCACGCGCGACCGGCGCCGGGGTGGCTGCGGGGATGGCCGAGCGCACGGCCGCTTTGCGCTGCCCGGCGGCCGCGTTGCTCCCGGCCGCGCGTTACCCGATTTGGGAGTCCCAGGAGGCGTTCTGGGCGCGTGTCAAGCGTTATGCCGAGCGTTGGCAGCCCGAGGGCCTGGGATGCGTCTATCTGGACATCACGCGTATGAGCGGCGATTTGCTCGGCTGGTGCCAGGCCGCCGCTCAGACCGTGCGTGAGCTGGGCTGGCAGCCCGCCCTGGGCATGACCGGCAGCAAGTTCGGCGCTTCGGTGGCCGGCCAGGTGGCCGGGCGCAATGCCGCGCTCCTGATGATGCCGGTCACCCAACGCACCTTTCTGGCCGGCCAACCGGTCGGCGCCCTGCCGCTGGACGTGGATGCGTTGACCCAGTTGGGCCACCTGGGTATCCGCACCCTGGGCCAGTTCGCCCGCTTGCCGCCTGCCGGCGTGTTGACGCGCTTTGGGGTAACAGGACGCACCGCCCAGCGTTGGGCACAGGGCCTGGACGACCGGCCGGTGATCCCGCCCTGGGAGGCGCCGGAAGTATCGGCCCGCGTCGAGTTCGATTCGCCCCTGGCCGACCGGGAGCGCCTGCTCGCGGTCCTGGAGCGCCAGGCCGAAAGGCTCCTTGCGCCCCTGCGAGAGCGGTTCCAGGTCATCAGCCGGGTGGCCCTGTCGGTCACCCGGGCCGACGGCCGGGTCGTGCCGGCCGGCTACACCTTTGCCCTGCCGGCCGCTGCCCCCGGCCCCATCCGTTTCGCGCTTGCAGCCGCCCTCGATCGCGTTGCCTGGGACGGCCAGCCGGCCGGCGAGATTTCCCTGACGCTGGCCGGCATCACCGATCTGCCGGGCCGGCAGCTGACCCTGTTCGACCTGAACTCGGATAGTCGGGCCCGCCTGCGGGCCACCCTCGATCAGTTGGCGGCCCGCTTCGGACCTGACGCCTTCCGCTTCGCCTCCCTGACCGACCCGGACAACCCGCTGCCCGAGCGGCGCGTGAGTTGGCGTACGTATGACGTATAACAAGTGATGCGCAATGTATTGCGAGCTGCACTGCCACACTTACTATTCCTTCCTCGACGGGGTTTCTTCTCCTGAGACCCTGCTCGAGCGGGCCGCTGCCTTGGGTATGCCTGCCCTGGCCATCACCGATCACGACGGTCTGTACGGCGCGGTCGTTTTCTGGCGGGCAGCGCGCGCCCTCGGCATCCGCCCGGTCATCGGCGCCGAATTATCCCTGGCCCATGGCTCGCACCTGACCCTCTTGGCCGAGACCCAGGCGGGCTACGCCAATCTCTGCCGCCTGATCAGCCTCGGCCACCTGCGCCGCCGGGGTGAAACATTTCCCGGCCTCCCCACCGCCCCGGCCTCTCCCCTTCCGCCACCGCCGTCACCCGCGCGCGGCCGGGATATCCCGCTGCCCCTGGGCATCGAGGATCTCGCTACCCATTCGGCCGGCCTGCTTTGCCTTTCCGGCTGCCGGCAGAGCACCGTGTCCCAGGCCATCCTGGCAGGGGATGAGGAACGCGCCCGACGGGCTGCCCTCAGATTGCGTGCCATCTTCGGGCGCGACCGCCTGTGGATCGAGCTGCAGCACCACTGGCTGCCCGACGACGCCCTGCTGAACGCCGGTCTCCTGGCGGTCGCCGCCTGGGCCGGGCTGGACGTCGTAGCCACCAACGACGTCCACTACGTTGCCGGCGAAGAACATCGCCTGCATGACGTGCTGACCGCCACCCGCCATAATCTGCGCCTGGCCGAACTGGGTACCCTGCAGCGGCCGAACAGCGAGTATTATCTGAAGGGGGAGCAGGAGATGGCGGCCCTCTTTGCGGAACATCCGGCTGCGCTCGCCGCGACGCAGGCCATCGCCGAGCGCTGCAGCGTCTCGCTGGACTTTTCCAAACGCGAGGGCGGCCTGTCCTCACGCCGGCTGCCCGGCTTCCCGGCCCGGACTGATGACTTTCCTCACGGGATCCCGCCCGGCGAGACGGCTTTCAGCTTCCTCCATGGGCTGTGTCACCAGGGGCTGCGGGCCAAATACCATCCTGTGACGCCCCAGGCCATGCGCCAGTTGGCCCACGAGCTGAGCGTCATCGAAGCGACCGGCCTGGCCGATTACTTCCTGATCGTCTGGGATATCGTGCGTTTTTCGCGCTCCCAGGGCATCCGCTGCCAGGGCCGGGGCTCGGCGGCCAACTCGCTGGTGGCCTATCTGCTGGGGATCACCCCCGTCGATCCCTTGCGCTATGACCTGCTCTTCGAGCGTTTTCTGAGCGACCGCACCGATACGATGCCCGATATCGACATCGACTTCGCCGCCGACCGGCGCGACGAGGTGATCACCTACGTTTACGAGTGTTACGGCGTCGACCACGCCGCCATGGTGTGCAACGTCGTTACCTACCGTGAACGCCTGGCCGCCATCGATTGGGAGCGGGCCTTCGGGGAGAAGATGGAGGGCCCCGAGAGCGAGACTGTGTCACGAGCCACCTCTCAGGCTTCCTTCACGCATCACCATCACGCCGCACGCAATACTATCCCTGCTTCCCCCACCCTCTCGGCGTCCTCCCTGGTCGGCCTGCCGCGCCACATCTCCGTCCACGTCGGCGGCATTCTCATCACCGCCCAACCGCTGGTCGAGGTGGTGCCGCTGCAGCCTGCTGCCAAACCTGGGATCGTGGTCGCGCAGTGGAACAAGGACTCGGTCGAGGACGCCGGCCTGATCAAGATTGACCTGTTGGCCCTGCGCACCCTCGGGATGGTGACCGAGATCTGCCAACTCATCGACAAACGCTTCCCCGCCCCGGGACCGGACGGCCCCACCCGGCCGGCCGGCGGGAAGCCGGTTGAGCCGGACGATTGGGCAGTGCCGCCGCGCGATGCGGCGGGGGAGATCGACCTGGATGCGCTGTCGCTGGACGATCCCGCCGTCTACCGCCTGCTGCTCGAGGCCGACACTATCGGCGCTTTTCAGGTCGAGAGCCGGGCCCAGTCGCAGATGCTGCCCCGCCTGAAGCCCACCTGTTTCTCGGACATCATCATCCAGGTCTCGATCGTGCGCCCCGGCCCGATCCAGGGTGGCATGGTCCACCCGTACCTGCGCCGCCGCGCCGGCCTGGAGCCGGTGACCTACCTGCACCCGCGCCTGGAGCCGATCCTGAAGGAGACACTCGGGGTGATCATTTTCCAGGAGCAGGTGATCCGTGTCGCGGTCGCGCTGGCCGGCTTCACGCCTGGGGAGGCCGACATGCTGCGCCGGGCGATGAGCCGCAGCCGCTCGGCCGAGGCGATGGACGCGCTGCGCGAGCGCTTCATCGCCGGGGCGCTGGCCAACAGCGTCGAGCTGCGGGTGGCCGAGGAGGCCTTCTCACAACTGCAGGGCTTCGCCACCTACGGCTTCTGCAAGTCCCACGCGGCCGCCTTTGCCCTGGTCGCCTACCAGACGCTCTGGCTGAAGGCCCACTACCCGGCTGAGTTCTACTGTGCCCTGCTCAACCAGCAGCCGATGGGTTTCTACTCTCCCGAGGTCGTCGTCAACGACGCCCGCCATCACGGCCTGACCATCCAGCGCCCAGACGTGAACTGGAGCCTGGACGAGTGCACGCTGGAGGCGGACCTAACTCCCCAACCCCCTTCCCTGAAGAGGAAGGGGGAGAGATCTGCGGGGCTGGGGGAGAGGTCTCCGGCCCTCCGTCTCGGCCTGCGCTACCTGCACGGTCTCGGCGAGGCGGGCCGCACACGGCTGTTGGCGGCGAGGGACGCCGGGCCCTTCATGGACCTGGCCACTTTCTGCCGCCGCACGCGCCTGCCCCGGCCGTTGATCAGGGACCTTATCCGCGCCGGTGCGCTGGACAGCCTGGCCGGCGGGCCGCAAGGCAGCTCGCTGCCGGCCGGGCGCCGGTCGCCGCCCAACGCGCGCCGCCAGATGCTCTGGGCGCTGGGTGACCTGCACTATGAGGAAGAAGCCTTGTTGGAGGAGCCCGCCACCCCGGTGGATCTGCCGTCCCTGGAGGAGGGTGAGGCGTTGAGCTGGGACTACGAGCTGCTGGGCCTATCGCCCGACGATCATCCCCTGCGCCTCTGGCGGGCGCGCCTGGCGGCGCGTGGTGTGCTCACTGCCGCCGAGCTGGCGGATCAGCCGGCCGGGCGTCTTGTCCAGGTGGCGGGGCTGGCGGTCGTGCGCCAGGCGCCGCCCACCGCCAAAGGCCACCTCTTCATCACCCTGGAGGACGAGACCGGCCTCGCCAATCTGATCATCCGCCCCGACCTCTACCAGCGCGAGGAAGCCACCCTGCACAATTCGTCGGTCCTGCTGGTGGCCGGCATTGTCCAGCGCGAGGGCAAGGCGCTCAGCCTGCTGGTGCGGCAGGTGCTCCGACTGCCCTGAGACCGGGCCGACACTGGCACGTGCAAATTAGGACTTGACAAAAGAAGCGCATTGATCTCACAATAACCTACAAAAGCGCCGTGGCTTCGATCCGCGCGGCGAACGCGCGGTCATGGATGGCGAAAGGGGCTGCACATGGATCGACCTGAGGCAGGCGCGTACGTCAATGGCTCTGCGACCGCGCCCTCCGCGGACAACCCGGGACTGGTTCCCGAATATATCGTGCAGGCGCAGCGAGAGAGACGGCGGCACGGCAGCCTGGTTGCGACGGCCATGTTCCTGGACATCTCTGGCTTCACGCCCATGACTCGAGCATTGATGAGCCATGGCAGGCAAGGTGCCGAGGCGGTCTCGGCCATCCTCAACGCCGTGTTCGAGCCCCTGATACAGATCGTCTACGGGCAGGGAGGGTTTGTGGCCGCCTTCGCCGGAGACGCCATGACCATCCTCTTCCCGGAGCCCACCGTCGGTCGGCCGCTGGCCGCGGCGCAAGCGATCCAACGGCTCATGCACGACCGTCAGGCTCCGGCGACCGAGCTGGGCACCTTCCCAATTACCGTCAAGCTGGGCCTGGCGCACGGCGAAGTCGAGTGGGGCATCGTGGGGCCGTCCGGTCACCTGACCTCCTTCTTTCGCGGCCGCGCGATCGACCGTGCCGCCGAGGCAGAGGCCCAGGCGGCCAGCGGCGAGGTGATCGTCGACCGTGCGCTGCTCGCGCTGCAGCCGGCCGGGCGGACGCAATCCGAGCCGCTGGGCGAGGGTTACGCAAGGCTGCTCGGCCTGGGTCCCCATGCCCCTGTTGAAGACCACCCGCTGCCCACGCAGGCCGCGGGGCCCCTGGACGCCTTCTACCCGGGTACCCTGCTGGGATCGCTGCACGCCGGCGAGTTCCGCGACGTCGCAGCGGTGTTCCTGCCCTTCCGCAGCGGCAGGAGCTTCGACGAGCTGGACGCCCTGATAACGCAGGCGATCCAGGGCGCCGATCGTTTTGGCGGCTACCTTAACTGCGTGAACTTCGGGGACAAAGGTAGCTACATGCTCTTTTTCTTCGGCGCCCCGGTCGCCTACGAGAATACGCTCGAACGCGTGCTCTCGTTCCTCGGCGGGCTGCGTACCGACCTCTGCGCTCTGCCCGAGGGACGCCCCGATGACTGGCGCGCGGGCGTCACTTTCGGCCGGGCCTTCGCCGGGTTGGTCGGCGCGCGCTTTCGCGCCGATTACGTCGTCTCCGGCGACGTGGTCAACCTGGCCGCACGGTTGGCAATGGCCGCCGACTGGGGGGAGATTCGGACTGACGGCCAGGTGGCGCGTAAGCCCACTCACAGCTTCCAGTATCTCGGCGACCTGGACTACAAGGGTTTCGCGTTCCCCGTCGCCTCATATCGCTTCCTGGGAGAAAAACCGGCCGAACGCCAATTCTTTCGCGAGGCACTGGTCGGGCGAGCAACGGAGCTGCACCGGTTGGTTGCCGCCGCCGAGCCGCTCTATAGGGGCGACTTCGCGGGCGTGGCCTATGTCTATGGCGAGCCGGGCATCGGCAAGTCGCGGCTGGCTTACGAGCTGCGCTCGAGCTTGGACGACCGCAGCGCGCGCGGGGCGGGGCCGGCCGTGCGCTGGTTCGTCGCCCAGACCGACCAGACCCTGCGCCAGCCGTTCAACCCGTTCGCCTACGTGCTCAGGCAGTACTTCGAGCAGTCGCCGGAGGAGCCACCCGCAGCTAACAAGGCCCGCTTCGAGGCCCATCTTGCCGGACTGCTGTCAGAAGTGGCGGCCACTGCCGGCAGCGAGGGCCTGAGCGAGGCGCTGGCCCGGTCTAGCTCGTTTCTCGGCGCCCTGGTGGGGCTATCGTGGCCGGGCTCGCCCTATGAGAGTCTGGACGCGCGCGGTCGTTTTGAAGCCACGATCGAGGCAGTCCGCAACTTTCTCTTGGGCCAGGCACGGGGTGGGCCCTGCATCCTGGAGATCGAGGATATCCAGTGGCTCGACGACGCCTCTCAAGCCCTGATCTCGGCGCTAGTGCCGGAAGCAGGCGGCTACCCACTGCTGATTCTGGCGACTTCGCGTTATGCCGACGACGGGAGCAGGCCGCACTTCCAGCTCGGACCTGGAATCCCGCAGCTCGGTCTGGAATTGCATGCGCTGGCCCCATCTGACGTACGCGGCCTGGCAGACGGCGTCTTGAGCGAGCGGCTGGCGATCCAACCGCCCTCATCTATCAGTCTCGACGATGCCGCGTTCGCTACGCTGCTCGAGCGGACGGAGGCCAACCCGTTCTACGTGCAGCAACTGCTCTACTACTTTGCCGAGAATGGTCTCCTGGACGCGCAGCCTGCCGGCACTCAGACGGTGGTCTCACTCAAGGGTTCACCCTCCGATCTGCCGTCGAGCATCAACGCACTGCTGGTGGCCCGTATCGACCGCCTCGAGCCGCGGGTGAAGGAAAGCGTGAAGGTTGCCGCGGTGCTCGGGCGTGAATTCGAGCTGCGCATCCTCGGCGAGCTGATGGGGAGCGTCGTCGCCGGCGAGCTTGCCGCGGCCGTCGACGGCCAGATCTGGGTGCGCGTGAGCGAGGCCCGTTACGCCTTCCAGCATGTGCTGCTGCATGATGCGGCCTATAACATGCAGGCCGGCGCGACCCTGCGCCAACTGCATCAGCGTGCCGGCGACGCCGAAGAGAAGGCCTACGCGGCTAACCTGGCCCCCTTCTATGCCGACCTGGCCTACCATTACGGCAGGGCACAGGCCGAGGACTGCGAGCGGCAGTATACCCGGCTGGCCGGAGAACAAGCGGCCTCGCGCTTTGCGAGCAACGACGCGGTGCGCTACCTGGAGCGGGCCATCGAGCTCCAGCAGCGTCTGCCGGCCACAGCGGAGAATATCGGCGGCGAAATCCAGCTTCAGTTGACGCTGGGCTCCTTCCTTCTCGCGACGCGTGGGCAGGGCTCGCCCGAGATGAAGCGGGCCTACGACCGGGCGCGCGAGCTGTGCCGTCAACTGGGCGAGGTGCCGCAGATCGCAGCCGTATTGTTCGGGCTGACAGCGTTTTACCTGTTCCGCGGCGAGTTCGCCACGGCTGCCGACCTGGCGGAGCAATCGATCCGTATTGCCGAGCGCTCGGGGGATGCCGATCTCATGATGGAGGCGCACTTCTCGCAGAGCGCGGTGCTTTATTGGATGGGCAGACCCGGCGAGTCGGAGGCGCACGCGCAGCGCGTGCTGGCTCTCTATCGCCCGGGCGAGCACCAGGACCACGTGCTTCGCTTCGCGCAGGCGCCCTGGATCAGCGCGTTGATGTTCGACAGCTACAGCAAGATGGCCCTGGGCTATCCTGAGCAGGCGCTGAGCATCGCCCTGGATTCGCTGCGCCAGGCGCAGGAGATGGGCTTGCCGTTCAACATCGCCATCGCCCTTCAGGTGGTCGGCTGGATCTACTGGATGCGCCGCGAGCCGGGGCCCGCGCTCGAGTACGCCCGCGAACTGCTCAGCTATGCGTCGGAAAATCACTTCCCGCAGTACATCGGCTTCGCGCTGCTTCTGGCCGGCTGGGCGCTCGTGCAGCTCGGTCAGTTCGAGCCGGGGATGGCCCAGCTCCAGGGCGGCATCCAGGGGTTCCGGATGGCGGGCTCGCCCTTTGCAACCAGCCTGTGCTCCCTGCTGCTGGCCGACTCCTATCGCTGCCTGGGCAGGCCAGAGCCTGCCCTGGAAGAGGTGGAGAAGGGACTGACCTGGGCCAACCAGAGCCGCGAGGTGGTGCTGCTGTCCGAGTTGTACCGGCAGAAAGGGGAGCTGCTGCTGGCGCTCGCGCCCGGGGGTGGGGCTCCCGCGCCGGTTGCCGCGGCGGAGAGTTGGATCGAACGGGCGCTGGCGGTTGCACGGGAGCAGGGTGCATTCCTGTTCATGCTGCGGGCAGCGGCCAGTCTGGTCCGGCTGCGCCAGGCCCACGGAACGCCCGAGCAAGTCGAGACGGCACGCGCCGCTCTGCGCGTTATCTGCGAAAGCCTCGTCGAGGGCTTCGACACGCCGGACCTGAGCGAGGCGGCTGTTCTGCTGGCGGGGTAGAGCGGGCATGTCCCCGCCGGTCGTGGTGTCAATTCGAGTTTTAGCGCTGAACCGGATAGAACGGCAGGTCCAGGCGGCCGCGCATGTAGGCCATCAGCGTGTCCACGTCATAGCCGCCCGCCCAGAACTCGATGGGCCAAAGCTGTGACGTCCCGATCTTGCCGCCGAGACGGTTGTCGGGGTCGCTCACCGCGACCGGGCCGTTAATCTCAAACTGGTTCGACATCCTGGCGCCGAGAAAGAGGATCGAGGACGTGGTGATGCCGTGAATGGTCGCGTCCTTCTCCAGGTTCCCGATCCGCTTTTCCAGGCCAAGCCGCTCCATTGGGTCGGTGGCGCCCTGCAAGCGGGCCTTTAGCTGTTCCTTGCGCTCTCGCCGGTAGTCCTGGTAGTTCACGATACCCGTCGCGTCCGCCACTGTCGCCGATTGGCTTTCGAGGGCGACGGGCTGGCGACGCGCCATCTGGGCGGGAGTGATGCTGAAGATGGTGGCGCCGGGGTCGGCCGGATCCCACAGGTCCTGCCGGCGAATGCTCACACCGCCGCCGGAGATCTGCAGGTGGAAGGGGTCGATCGGCTCGCTGCCGCCGTGGGCCACCGCCCAGTTGCGCCCCTCGTAGACGGGGTCGTCGAGCAGCTCCACCCGTGCGCCGAGAAGAGGGTGGCCGGGCTGCTCGAGATCGTCGAGCGTCACTCGGTAAACGTTCACACCCACTGCCTTCTCCATCGGCCAGCGCGCGGCCACCGGGTCTTGCAGCCGGATAATGCGATCCAAGTCGGGCTCGCCGGGCAGCGCGCAGGTCGGTCCACTGATACCGCGCTTCTCGTCGAACGGGTCGGGATCCGTTGCCAGGCGAACCTGGTACCAGCCCTGGAAGTGGATCTTCAACATGTTCGCTCTCCTATGGCAGGTCCTAGGGCTGAGGTGGCTTGGGCAGTCTCGCGTACAGGGCAGGGTCCATGTAGTCCTGCAGGCGGCCGGCCATGACCAGCATCGTCTGGGCGATTGTACTGAGCCGGCGAGGCATACCGGGCTCCTCGCCCAGCGCCCGGCAGCGGGTCGCCGCATCGATCAGCCGCTCGTGGATCAACTGCCAGGCCGCCGGTCTGTAGGGCAGAAACGTCAGGGTGCTGTCGATCTCGAAACCCGGGCCGGCCAACTGGCCGTCTCTCCCGGCCGGCATGGTCGTCAGAAGCTCGCACAGGGGGCGGATGACGGCGACCATGAAAGGCGGCAGGATGTATCCCAGGCCCTGCATCTCGGCCGGGCTCTCGTCGGTGTGGCTGTAGAGGCGCATGAACAACAGCAGCAGCACCCCGTAGGCCGCATCGGCCACGTCCATCACGCGGCTGGTGTCCGGGTCGCGGATGGGGGTGCCTCCCGGCGCCTCGGCGTGATGGTAGAGGCAGGGGTTGGACACGAGATCCCGGGCGGGCTCGAACGCGCGGCCGTCCTTGCGCGCCTGGGCCTCGAGTCGCAGCCAGTCCTCGCGCATTTTCACGAAGCGCTTGTAATGCGAGGGCTCCTCGGGCGCCGGCCCCGGGCCTCCCTCTCCCTGCTCGACGATGGTGGCGATCACCGCCAGCGCCGATGCGCGGTCGACGACAGGGAGCAAGTTCACGTCGAAGAGGCCCGTGTGGAACACTCCGTCCAGCGGGTACATCAGGGTCAACTCGGCGCTCTCCACCTGGATTTCGGCCGGCGCAATGAAGAGCGTGCGATCGTCGCCGGGGTAGCTGCGGATGCCCTCGGCCAGCTTTGAATAAAGCTCGCCCACCGTCCGGAAGGGCACACGGTGAGGTGAGAGCTTCGCCGCCCGCCCGGCACGACGCGACTTCTGACCCTCTTCGAAGCAGAAAGCATCGGCGGGCTCGACCCGCGAGGGCCGCTCGATGCAGATATAGCGCTTGATGAGTCGTTCGCTGAGCGGGTGCAGGGCCAGCTCGAACGGATAATACTTGGGAGGCTGCGGGAAGTTCGGGCGGCTGAAATGGGGCGCCGCGCCGATGGCGGTCAGCAAGTTGCAGACGAGACCAAGGTGGCTCATCTCCTCGCGCGCGATCACCAGTAGCGTTTGTGCCCAGTCTGTGATATGATTGAGTTCGGTTGTCGTCACGCCCTCGGAGACATCGCGCTTGAGGGAGAACGAGGCGTACATGTACTGGCAGCTCAGCATGTGCTCCAGCTCGGCCGCCTCGTTGAGCAGGTAGATCAACTCGTCACGCGTCATGCTCATAGGATCCTCCGCTAACGCACGGCTGGGCCGGAATCCGGTCTGGTGGACTCGCCGGCCACGCCCTTGATCGCCCAAGCTGTTGCAGCGCCATTATAGCGGAAAGGGTGGGACAGAACAAGGGCTTATTGGCAGAAAGGCGGGTAAGATGCGCACTCTGACCTCTCAGGACCTGGAAGACATCCTCTACGGCACGACAATTCTCGGCAGCGGCGGCGGCGCCACCTTCGCCTTCGGAAAGCAGATGCTCGACTTCATCCGCAAGCTGCCCGCGCGGCCGGCCCTGGCCGATCCTGAGCGGGATGTCCCCGACGGGGCGATGATGGCCATCGCCGCGGGCATCGGTTCGATCCAGTCGATCCCGAAAGGCATCCAGGACGCCGTGCTGCGGGCGTTCGAGGGGCTTGAGGCGCTGCACAAGGCCGGCACCGGCCGCGACTTTGGCTTTGTTTTGCCAGGCGAGACCGGACCCGGCAATGTCCTGGTGCCGCTGGCGATTGGCGCTCAGAAGAAGCTTCCCGTGGTCGATGCGGCCGGTGCGCGGCGCTCGATCCCCACCCTGAGCGAATCGACCTGGGCAAGCAACGGCCTGCCGATCGCGCCGATAGTCGTCTGTGGCGCCCGGCAGCAGATCCGCTTTGACGCTCCGGATGCGGCGACGGCCGAGCCGATCATGCGCGCCATTGTCAGCGGGCCGGACTTTGGCCAGGGGGCGGGCATCGCCTTCTGGGGCATGGACGGCGCGACCATGAAAAAGGCTGCCGTGGGGCACACGATCTCCTACGCCCATCAACTGGGCAAGGCGCTGCGCCAGGCAGGCCGCAAGGGACTGGATCCCGTCGCGGTGGTGACCGATTGCCTGAAGGGTCGGGTCCTGTTCCGCGGCCACATCACTCAGAGCAGCGAAGCCTCGTCCGGCGGCTTCGAGTACGGCACGGTCACCCTGCAGGACGAGAGAAACCAGGCCCAGCTCTGGATCTACAATCAGAACGAGAACCTGATCGCCTGGAACTCGACCCGCCCAGCCCCGGTCGCCATGGCGCCGGACCTGATCTGCTATCTCACCGCCGGCGGTCAGCCCTTCACCAACGGCGACCTGGCGACGGTCGGCAACAAGGAAGTCGTCGTCATCGGCGCGCCCAGCACGCCCGAGCTGCGCGTGCCTTCGATCGTCGCGGCCTTCCTGGCGACTTACAAGAGCCTGGGCTATGGCGGGCCCTACGTGCCCATCGAGGAGCTGTGAGCGCTTGTCACGCTGCGGGCGGGGTTTTGCTTGCCCTCTGCTCCCAGGGACCTCAACCCATCTCTGCTTACCCGCCCTGCAAGCCGCCGCTTTTTTCCTGACCGGGCTCCACCCTCCTGTCCGAATGATGACCCGAAAGATCGGTCTTGGGCGCATCTCAGGTTGGGGGCAGAGCCGGGGCTGAAGCCACCGGCCTGAAAGGGCAAAGCCGGCCGAGGCCGGCTGGATCGGACGCTGGCGCACCGGCGGAGTGCTGAGCGCGTGTTATGCTAAAGGCAACCCGAGACTGAGAGGGATGCCCGATGCGATACACACGAGAGCAGAAGCGCGCCGAGTTGTTGAAAGCCGCCGAGGCGATGATTGACGAGTTTCTCGATTGGGAAGAACAGGCGGCAAAGCCCAATCTCAGCCAGATCGAAGCGGCCGTGCTCAAGGTCCGTCGTCAGATCAGCGAGCGCATGGCGGTCGTGGCGATTGAGGATCAGGATGCAGCCCGGCCCGTTGAGGCACCATTATGCCCAGGGTGTGGGAAGCCCATGCGCTACAAGGGACAGAAAGCACGAAACGTAGAGAGTTTGGCAGGGACATTGCGCTTCAAGCGGGCTTACTACCACTGTCCTCACTGCAAGAGTGAGTCTTTTCCCCCTCCAGAGTCAGCTTAAGCAGTGCGGCGAAGGCTGGAGCGAGGGCATTGCCCGGCAGGCGGTCTGGCTGGGTGGGTTAGTGCCCTTTGAGCAGGCCGAAAAGATCTTGCAGGAGATCGGACAGGTGAATATCTCGCGCTGTAGCATCTGGCAGCACAGCCAGACGTGGGGCGCACAGTTCAAGGCACTGGAAGAGGCCGAGCGGGCGAAAGCGAATGCCGTGCCAGAGAAGTGGCAACCGCCCAGCCGGGACGTTGAGGCAGATCGGCGCATGGGTGCCGCCATGGATGGCATGATGGTCCATATCCGCAAGGAGGGTTGGAAGGAACTCAAAGTCGGAGCTGTGTTTGATATTGAGGTGCGATTGGGCAAGGATGAGCACACGCGCGAGCCGATGCAGATGGCGCATGCGGTCCACAACAGCTATGCGGCGCATCTGGGCGGACCCGAAACCTTTGGCGAGATGGTCTTTGCCGAGGCCAGACGCCGCAACTGGGAGCAAGCGCAGGATACCCAAGTTGTCGCTGACGGCGCAGCGTGGATCTGGAACCAGGCCGATTTGCATTTCGGGCAAAGCCGCCAGCTGGTGGACTGGTATCACGCCAATCAGCACCTGGCTGATGCCGCCAAGTTATTCAAGGGCGAGGGCACTCCCGCCTTTCAGCTCTGGTTCAACAGCCGAGAGACGGCCCTGTACCAAGGCCATGCCGAACGCATCGCTTGCGAAATGGAGCAGGCGGCTAACGATCTGCCCAAGGTCACGGACGGCTTGCGCCGCGAGGCCGGTTACTTCCGCGAGCATCAGCACCGCATGAATTACCTTGAGATGCGCGAGGAGGAGTACGTGATCGGCTCGGGCATGGTCGAAGGCGGTGCCAAGCAATACCAGGCGCGGCTTTGCGGCCCGGGCATGCGCTGGAGCCGGCACGGGGCAGAACATCTCATCCCGATCCGCACGGCCATCCTGAGCGGGCGCTTCGCCGACGTCTGGCGGCAGGTCTACAACTCGCCCCCATCGTGAGATGCGCCCCTCGGTCTTGGGCGCATCTCAGGTTGGGGGCAGAGCCGGGGCTGAAGCCACCGGCCTGAAAGGGCAAAGCCGGCCGAGGCCGGCTGGATCGGACGCTGGCGCACCGGCGGAGTGCTGAGCGTGTGTTATGCTAAAGGCAACCCGAGACTGAGAGGGATGCCCGATGCGATACACACGAGAGCAGAAGCGCGCCGAGTTGTTGAAAGCCGCCGAGGCGATGATTGACGAGTTTCTCGATTGGGAAGAACAGGCGGCAAAGCCCAATCTCAGCCAGATCGAAGCGGCCGTGCTCAAGGTCCGTCGTCAGATCAGCGAGCGCATGGCGGTCGTGGCGATTGAGGATCAGGATGCAGCCCGGCCCGTTGAGGCACCATTATGCCCAGGGTGTGGGAAGCCCATGCGCTACAAGGGACAGAAAGCACGAAACGTAGAGAGTTTGGCAGGGACATTGCGCTTCAAGCGGGCTTACTACCACTGTCCTCACTGCAAGAGTGAGTCTTTTCCCCCTCCAGAGTCAGCTTAAGCAGTGCGGCGAAGGCTGGAGCGAGGGCATTGCCCGGCAGGCGGTCTGGCTGGGTGGGTTAGTGCCCTTTGAGCAGGCCGAAAAGATCTTGCAGGAGATCGGACAGGTGAATATCTCGCGCTGTAGCATCTGGCAGCACAGCCAGACGTGGGGCGCACAGTTCAAGGCACTGGAAGAGGCCGAGCGGGCGAAAGCGAATGCCGTGCCAGAGAAGTGGCAACCGCCCAGCCGGGACGTTGAGGCAGATCGGCGCATGGGTGCCGCCATGGATGGCATGATGGTCCATATCCGCAAGGAGGGTTGGAAGGAACTCAAAGTCGGAGCTGTGTTTGATATTGAGGTGCGATTGGGCAAGGATGAGCACACGCGCGAGCCGATGCAGATGGCGCATGCGGTCCACAACAGCTATGCGGCGCATCTGGGCGGACCCGAAACCTTTGGCGAGATGGTCTTTGCCGAGGCCAGACGCCGCAACTGGGAGCAAGCGCAGGATACCCAAGTTGTCGCTGACGGCGCAGCGTGGATCTGGAACCAGGCCGATTTGCATTTCGGGCAAAGCCGCCAGCTGGTGGACTGGTATCACGCCAATCAGCACCTGGCTGATGCCGCCAAGTTATTCAAGGGCGAGGGCACTCCCGCCTTTCAGCTCTGGTTCAACAGCCGAGAGACGGCCCTGTACCAAGGCCATGCCGAACGCATCGCTTGCGAAATGGAGCAGGCGGCTAACGATCTGCCCAAGGTCACGGACGGCTTGCGCCGCGAGGCCGGTTACTTCCGCGAGCATCAGCACCGCATGAATTACCTTGAGATGCGCGAGGAGGAGTACGTGATCGGCTCGGGCATGGTCGAAGGCGGTGCCAAGCAATACCAGGCGCGGCTTTGCGGCCCGGGCATGCGCTGGAGCCGGCACGGGGCAGAACATCTCATCCCGATCCGCACGGCCATCCTGAGCGGGCGCTTCGCCGACGTCTGGCGGCAGGTCTACAACTCGCCCCCATCGTGAGATGCGCCCCTCGGTCTTCGCGCGATTGACGTTCCCCGAGAAGCGTGCTAAAGTTACACACAATTCTGGCACGACTGTTCCCCAAAGTTCCCGCTTGTAGCACACAACGATCCGCCAAGGGCAGGAGGAAACTGTGGTTGAACGTACCCCGCGGTGTTTCTGACTTCGCGCCTGCACTCCGTTGGCGCCGCCGCTGGCGCCGCCAGTCGCGCATAATCTCCGTGCTGGCCGGCCTCGTGCTGACGCTGGCCATCGGCACCTGGTGGAGCACGTCCAGCGCATCCCCCGGTACGTTGGGCATCGCCCGGGCTGCACCGCTGGCACCGGCCGACGGCATCTACCTCGCCGACGCAAACCTTGCCACCGGAACGGTCTACCACTTGTCCGACACCGGCAAGCTCGATCCGTATTTTTCTCGCCCCGCCGGCGGCAAGATCACCGACTTCGCCTTCAGCCCTTCTCAACAGCTCTACTATCTTGACCGCAACCAGTACAACATCTACACTACCGACGCCCAGGGCCTGGAGACCCTGGTGGTGAGCAGCCGGAGTATGGTGCGCGACCTGGCCTTCGGCCCGGATGGCCTGCTCTACTTCTCGAATGCATCCGGCGCCGGGGCAGACGGGCAGATCTGGCAGGTGAATGCCACCGGGGTGAAGCAGGTCTACGTCGTGCCCCTGAGCGTCGTGACTTATTTCGCCGGCGACTTCGCCTTCGGGCCCGATGGCACTCTCTACGTCAGCCAGGGCAACATCGACTTCGCCGGCATTTACATGCTGCCCGTCGAGGGCAGCTGGCAGCCGGTGTACCAGCAGCCTGATGGCCGGGGCCTGGCTGGCTTCCTGCTGGACGATGCCGGGACGGTCTATTTTAGCGACGTCGCCAACGGGATCTTCCGGCTCGAGCTCAAGAACTCCACGCCAGCTTATCTGGCCGATCCCGGCCGGCACTTCAGTCTGGGACATCGGCTTGATCGGGCGCCTGGGACCTGTCCCCGTCGACACCCCCACTCCCACCGCTACGCAGTCACCCACCGTGACCCGCACACCCACGACAACCCCGACCACCACCCGCACGCCGACGGTCACCCCGACGCCGACCACCACGCGCACCCCGACCGTCACTCCGACGCGGACCGCCACGCCGACCCGCACGCCGACCGCCACCCCCACTTTGGCCCCGACCGCTAACCTGGTGGCCGATCGCCTGGAAGTGACCCAAGGTGTCCAGGACCTCAACAACAGCGTGCGCCTCGTCAAAAACAAGCGCACCTACGTCCGCTTCTCGGCGCATGCCGCCGCCGGCAACTACTGGACATTCGCCATGCTGCGAGTCCAGCGTGGCGCTAACACCACCTGGCTGGCGCCGATCAACGGGACCTCACCGGGCTTCGTCTGGGTGCGGGCAGCGCCCAACCGCGCCGTGCTCAACGATTCCTTCCTCTTCGAGCTTCCCGCAGGCTACCGCGAGGGCAATGTCACCCTGACCGGCTACCTGAACCCAGGGCTGCTCTGGTTTCCCCCCTCTCCAACCGAGACGACGTACGCCGACAACCAGGCCACCACCGCCGTCAGTTTCGAGACCGTGCCCCCGGTGCACCTGGTGTTCTACAACGTAGGTTATACCCTCGGCGGCTCCACCTTCTACCCGGCAGCGTTCCACCGCAACCAGGCCATGGATTGGATGCGCCGCGCCTACCCGGTCAGCAGCCTCACGGCGGAGTACCGCAGCTATCTGTTCGGCGCTGCCAGCCGCGTGCAGGACGCGTATGGTAACTGGAGCCTGACCCATCCCAACTGTGACCAGGTCAATAGTGACTTGTTGGCCAAGAAGGTATGGGATCTGATCTTCGGTTCGGGAACGCCGATCCTGTACCATTACTTCGGCCTGGTCGATGATGGCGCAGGGTTTATGCGCGGCTGTGCGATCGATATCCCCGGCCTGGTCGCCTCTGGACCAACCGGCAGCGCGACCTGGGGCTGGGATACCGATGGCTCCTACGGTGACTGGTATACGGGCCATGAGCTTGGCCACACCTTCGGGCGCCCTCACGACAACTTCTGCGGCGCCGTCGGCGGCCTGAACTACCCTGCCTACCCCTATCCGGGCGGCCGCATCAGCCCGTCGCTCAGCGGCCTTACGGCCATCTACGGCTTCGACATCAGTACGCATGCGATCTATGGCCCGAGTTGGGAGGACGTGATGACGTACTGCGACAACCAATGGATCGGCGACTTCACCTACGAGCGTCTGATGACGTACTTCCAGGTCACCCCTGGGCTCGCCCCGACGACCGACCGGCGCGCCGGCGCCCAAACCGAGCGCCTGCTGGTGTCTGGCAGCATCAATCCGGCCACGGGCAGTGTCGACCTGGCGCCGCTGTACGTCATCCCCGACGCCGGAGACGTGGCTCCCAACACGCCCGGTGACTACCAAATCGAACTGCGGGGCGCCGGCGACCAGTTGCTCGCCGGCTACCCCTTCAGCCCGACATTGACCCACGTGGGCAGTGATCCGCAGGGCAGCCCCGGCTACGATCTGCTGACGATCGACGAGCTGCTGCCGTACGTCGCGGGGACGATAGAGGTGAAGATCCTTGGGACCGACGGAGGGACGCTGAAGAGCGTGTCGGCGGGGGCCAATCCGCCGGCGCTGGCGGTGACACAACCGTCGGCGGGCCAGACGCTTGCCGGTAACCAGATCACCGTTGCCTGGACGGCCGCCGACCCGGACGACGATCCCCTAACCTTCGACGTGCAGTATAGTCATGACGACGGCGCGAGCTGGGAGATGCTGGACCAGCGCGTGACCGGCACCTCGGTTACGCTGGATGCCGTCAACGTCGTCGCCGGCGCGCCGGGTGCATCGCGCTTTCGGGTCTGGGCATCCGACGGGATTCATACCACCAGCGCGCTGTCTGATCCCTTCACGGTACCTAACCATGTCCCGACGGTCTCGATCACCAGCCCGCTTCCCGGAACCCAGGTCGCCATCAGCCAGACTATCTCCCTGGAGGCGCTGGCGTACGATACTGACCTGGGCAGCATCCCCGACTCGGGCATCACCTGGTCATCCAACCAGGATGGGGTTCTGGGGACCGGCGCGCAGTTCAGCCTCGCCTCGCTGAGCCCTGGCCAACACACCATCGCAGTCACCGTCGACGACGGGCAGGGCGGTCAGGCAAGCGCCCAGGTTGGCGTGAGCGTGAATGGCCTGCTGGCCGCACCGCCCCCGCCCCTTCTGTACCTGCCGCTGCTTCGCCGCGGCCCCTGAGCACGAGCCGTGGCCGGCTGCCAGGCGGCAGGCCGCGCTTCTCGACCGGAAGCCATGTGGGTCCAGGTGAACTACTGCTACGGTACCTGCCATCACACGGGCAACTTCGCCACCTGCCGTTCCTGTCATTAGGAACATGCATGCTCTTGGTCTACAATCAGCACGCGAACCCGATCGTCTGGAACTTGGCTCGCCCGGCGCCGGTCGCGCTGGCGCCGGGCCCGATCCGCCGCCTCACCGCCGGCGGCCGGCCCTTCGCCGATGGCGACCTGGGGACGGTCGGCAAGTACGAAGGTCGTCGCGATCGGCGCGCCCAGCACGCCCGAGCTGCGCGTGCCTTCGATCGTGGCGGCCTTCCTGGGGACATACAAGAGCCTGGGCTATGGGGCGGCCCATACGTGCCGATCGAGGAGCTGTGAGCGCTTATCACCTGCGGGCGGGGGTTCGCTCCGCCCTCACATCCGGTGAGAGGAGGTTTGGGTCATGAGCAGGCTGGTTGCACTGACATTTGATGCCCCGGGGGAAGCGGGACAGGCGCGCGCCGCTCTCAGGGACCTTGAGAGGCGCGGCTCATTGGGACTGAACGACGTGGCCGTGGTGGTCAAGGATGCCGGCGGCCAGGTGAGCGTCCGGCACGACGCGCCGAGTGTCGTCGCCGGCGCGATCGTCGGCGGCGTCATGGGACTGGGGTTGATGTTCATGTTCCCCATCATCGGCATCTTTTTCGGCGCCGGCGCCGGCGCGCTCATCAGCAGGCTGTTCGCCGGTCGCCGGCTGGACGCCGACATGGTGGCCGACGTCTCGACTGCGCTCGAGCCGGGCAGCTCGGCACTGCTGGTCCTGCTTCGCACGGGCGATGTCCAGGCCCTGGCGGCCGCCGCGCGCACCCATCACGCCCACGTCTACCAGACCACCCTCCCCCCAGCGCTCGAGGATTCGCTGCGGCAGGGGCTGGAGTAGGGGTGGCTGATGGCCGGAGCGTAAGGAAATACGTACTCCTCGACGTTACCTGGGGCCTACATCCGCCGCGAAGCGACGTTCACCGTCTTCACGTTCTGATGCTCGTGAACAGCCACCACAACCGTTTGTTGCCATGGCGTGGCTCGTGTTCCCGTCGCTGGCTGAGTGGCGCGCGGGCGGCTGGTTGGGCTGGTTCCTTGCTGATAGCGCAATCGGGACAGTGGTGCTATGATTCGGTACAGGAACCTCGGTCCCGGCCGTGCTCGGCGGAGGCCGGGCAATGGTCGGACCGTAGCAGCCGGCCCGACAACCTCATTCTGCCGCGACTCAAACCGGATGCGGAAACAACGTGGCCGGTTCTTCATTATGGGCCAGGGTTTGACAGGGTCGCCGAGTAACCCACCACGGCTGACGAATCCCGCAACTGAGCAGTGAGGTGCAGAATGCTACCCCGGACTCGGACCAATGATTGTACGTGGATGAACAATACCGCATCGACCGGTGCGTTTTCCGTCCGACCTCTACTGTATCGTCTGTCTCTCGCCTCCCTCGCCGCCCTGGTGATGTTGGGCCTGCCCGCTTCTGGCCAAATAGCCAAAGCGAGCATAGTGCTAACGGAGTTCTACGGACGTCCCGGCCCATACGGTCGCAACGTCATCCTCAACTGGAGCGTGAGCTCAGCTACGAATAACCTTGGCTACTACGTATACGAGGCGACTAACTTCGCAGGCCCCTACCAAAAGCTGAACCAAAACATCATCAGCGGAGGTTGCTCAGCTAGCTGCGGGTACAGCTTTGACACGTCGCCACGTCCAGCGGGCACCTACTACTATCGCCTGGATGACGTGGACTACAACGAAACCGTCACCAGCCACGGTCCATTCGCTGTCACGCTGGCCCTTCAGTTTCTGCCCATCGTGGTGAAGCCGACACCGCCTCCGCCTCCCCAGTTGGTGGTGTCCCCGAAGATAGAAACGTACATCGTCAACGGCTTCTTTTTCATGCTCGGGGAATTCTACAACCCCTATGCGAACGGTTTCCAGGACGTGTGGGTCAGAGGCTACAATATCGACCCTCTAGGCACACGGCATTTCGGCACCACCGGGTTTGAGATGATCCCAGCAGGTGGCAAAGCTTGCTACATGGTGGGCGTCTACAGCGCCAGTGGGTACGGCAGTCAATATGGGATCGATTCGGCGATTGGCGAGACACCGGTCGTCGCGCCAAAACTATCCATTACGAGTGAAAGCGGCGCATACAATCCCTCAACTAGAGCGTACGAGGTGTCAGCCCAGATCCGCAACGATAGCAACAGCGACATTTGCCCTGTTTATCTTGTGGCGACGCTGTATGACGCTGGAGATTGGGTCATTGGATGTGAGATTTGGCCACGGAGCAGTCCATATGCTGGGCTCCATCCGGGTCAGACAAAGACCATCTCTGCAGCCTTCAACTTCGTTAGCTACGCGGGCGTGACCCATCACCAGTTCAGAGCCTTCGGATACGCCCCACCGGTGGGCACATGCTCCTGGTAACGAAGGCGCAGGGAAAAGGGGGCTCACACACGCACGAACACGGTGCGGGGCCGACGTTGCCTGAGTTTTCCGCCAGAGGCACAACGAGAAGGCCTGATCTGACCCACGTCGGGCCGTAACAATCGCCATAAGACTTGCGCTTAGTGATACGTTGCCCGGAGGCGCAACGCACACGCCTGACAGTAGCCAGACTGCCGTGCCGGGCTGACCAGACGAATCAGAATACGTTCGGGCCGAGTTCCGTCCAGATCATGTGGGCGGTCTGTACCGATGAAACGCAGCATCACGGGCAGTTCAGCGCCCGCCGCGACCGCGCCGCCTTGGCTTCTGCCTCGGATGAGAACTGCTGCTCACCCTTGCCCTCAATGATCACGGTCTTCTCGTAGTCCCTGCAGCCCGGAAGATGCTAAATCTTCTCGCCGCTGCTTGAGACGTTGCCCTTGATGCACTTGTCACACGTCAGGCTGCCCGCGGGCGCCCGGGGTGCCGGTGTCGGCTCCGCAGTGGCCGCGGGGCCCCACAAGCCTCGGCCGGCAGCGCGCGCCTCCTGCTGCAGCTTCAGAAGGAGGCTCTGGTACATAATGTCGGGCGGGAAGGTGGCCGCCTGCGCATAACCCAGTCGCACCACCTCGGTGTTGATGATCACGTCGCTGACGTAAACGTATTGCAGCAGCCGCCCCTAGCGGTCGGTTTCTGAGACGTCCTTTTCCAGCCTTACGGTCTTGCCCTGGACCAGCTCCCGGTTCTTGGCCGTCGCCTCAGGCCCGTAGGGCTCATGCTGCGTGGTATCCTTCGGCGTATTTATCCCGATGTAGCGCAGCGGATAGGTCTTGCCGCCAATACTCACATCGATGGTGTCGCCGTCAACGATCTTGACCACCTGTGCTTCGACGAAAGCGGAAGCGGTTGGCGGAGCCGGGGTGCGGATAGCCGTTGGGCGAGGTAGGGTAGTAAGCGCAGCAGTTGCAGTGCTTGTTGGCGGCTGGGGCGTATTAGTTGGGGCCACAGTAACTGTGGGTTCGGGCGCATCTGTTGGCGCAAGCGTGAGGGTAGCACTCCGTTGAGCCACTGTTGATGGCGCTTCGGTTGCCTGTTGCTCAGGCTGAGTGACCGTGGCAGCGGACATGGTTGCGAGGGCACCCGAACATGCAGAAAGGAGGACGCCGATCAGCATAACGAAAATGATTTTGCGCATGGAGGCTCCCCGAGAACCGTGCTCTCTGTTTCTTACCCCGGCCGCCTGGGCAGTCCGAGCGGCGGCTCGAACCTCGCCGTCATAGCTTTCGTCCAGTATCCAGTAGTTCCCGCAGCTGCTCAAATACATCGGGCGTCAACTCTGCTATGTGCTGTTGAACCTCGCGCTCAAGTTCCATGATCTCCAGCTTGCAGCGGGGGCACTCTCGCGCCTCGTTCATCACGAAGCCGCAGATGCCACAGGTCTACGTTGGCGATGGCGCATCACCCACCAGCGCGATGATCAACACTTCAGATCAGGCTCGGCTGGCCGCCCGCGGGGCTACGAAAGCGGGTTACCCAAGGGCTTAGCCTGACGGAAACGAACAGGTCCAAGGCCGAGTACCTCGAGTTTGCCGTTGACATTGAGTGGCATGCCGGGGCTCAAGAACATAAGCAGACGGAAGGTCGACGGCGGATCGTCTCGCTCCCGGCGACCCGGGATAGCCAGGAACCTCTTCTTACTAAGGACATCACGAATCAGGGCTGCAAAATGGCGCAACACTTCGCCGTCTTCTGGGCTCGGGGACTGCCCTCTCCACCCTGACAGCGCTCGCCCAACTTGGGCCGGTGTGCAGACGTCCCAGATGTGATCGTCAAGTACAAAGACCATGCCCTCGACGAAAGGGTCCGGAACAGGCATAGCTCTCAATGCTCCAAAGACATCGGCGATTTCCTGATCAGTCAGCGTTTCGGCCGCCTGAAACTTCTCCGGCAGTAGCCGCAAAGTCGATGTGGATTCAGGGTCCCACAACTCGCCGTCGATTATGAACTTCCCGTGCGAAGCTCCCTCCCGGATGACTGCCGGAGCCGGGCGTGGCAGACCTGCCAGTCTCGCGTACGCCATGAAGTCCGGCCTGTTCAGGAGCCCACCGTCATGCTGTAACCATGCCATAAGCACGAGGTAGAAATTGAGGAGGGCCTGGCCCTGAGTATCAGTCCTGATGGCGGCGAACTCACATGCTGGGTGAGGACTTACGAGCGCGGTGCCATAGTCCGGGGGCTCTACGTTGACTATCAACCCGGGCTTTCCCTTGCCATCTTGCATGACCACTATGGCGCTAGGCCGATGCTCCGGATCCACCCCGGCCGACCCCTGGTTCAGCAAACCGCAGATGTCCCACAACTGGCGGGAGCTTCTATAAGCAAACCCGAAGGACAGAACGGTGCCCTGATTGGCCGTTACCCGCATGCCGCGAGCCAGCTGGATCTCTGGCTGAGGATGTCGTTGTAGTTTGCCGACACTGCTGGCTTTGGCGCAGATGTCCTTAAGGTCTCCCAGGTCCAGACTGGTTTTGACCTCTACGGTGGCCAGGACTTGCTCCACGAAGAAGAGTTGGTTGTCCTCGAGGTCTAGCAGCGTTGGCGACGACAGGACGTCGTAGATGACAAGATCCTGCTGCTGGCTGGAATTTCCGACCGAGTCCATTATCTGGCCGCCCGCCACCGAAAATCGTTTGGGCAAATAATGCCCGAGTAGGTCCTGAGCGATCCCCTTCTCTCGCGCGGTTCCCTTCAGACCGGGATGGGTGATATCTTGTGACGCATCGAAATCGGCCTGGAGCTTGCGCGCAACTGACTCGAATTGTTTCAGCATTCACTCCTCCGTGCTTGGAGCGCGGCTGGCGGACGAGTTCATAGCCCAGCCGGCAGGCGCCACCTGATGATGCGCCAAATCGGGCTGGAACTGGTGGCGGTCGATACGCAAGCCGGTAACCGCGCTAGTCACTACGTCCTCACTTATGGCGACGGCTCTGAGTAGCATCCTCGTTGAAGCTCCTAATGCCCCCGACCTATAGTCATCGTGACAAACATGACCCCGGAAAGTCAGAGCCCGATACGGCTAAGCAAGGCAATCCCGGTGCTCGACATTCATCACTGAGTCCACGAGATTCGTTTGAGATCGTCCAGCAGCCATCCGTGGACAAGCTGAATGGCTGGCGTCGGTTCCAGAACTACACTCGGGAGGCCACCATGTACGGTGATGGGAAGCCAATCAGCCGCCTGGGCACGAAATTGCCAAATGTGCTTCTTAATGACCTCAAAGTCCGTTTCGTGATTACGCGGCTCAGTTCCGAGTTGAACGCTAACGATGCTAGACTCTCGGGCAGGCAGAGGCAACCAATACCAATATAGGGTCAACCCGGTCCCCTCGCTGCGGCTCGGTGGGCTCAACACACCCTGAAGTCGTGCAGGGAGCAGCACAGCCGTCGCCAGTTCTGTCTCAAGTGTCTGAAACCAGGTTTCCACAGACTGCCTATATCCCTCGATAGCAGCCTCAAGGACCATTACGGTCCGCCTCAGAAACTGCTCGTCGCTGTAGTTGCTCCAAATCCACCCGATCGACGGGCCGCGAAGGTCAGGTCCGGGATAGGGTGACTTGATGGCGCTCACCCCTGCCGAACGCAGCCTTGCGACCCGCTCGCGGTACCACTTGACCTCGTCACTCCAAACCGTAACGCCGCCGGGCAGGCTGAGGGCCGTGTTCGGGCCTATTCCTTGCACGATCTTCTCAATCTCGGATACCAAGACCGGGTCAGTTCGCAACGAGGAGCGACGGGCCAGTGCGTTCGAGACCAGCCAAAAGCGCTCCGCCATCAGAGGACCGTCCACCAGGGGCAGCCGTTTGTCGCGGATCAGCCTCGTCAGGCCGCTCCTCAGGCTATCGCGCGTCCATCGCCAGGCCCATACCGAACGCTGGACCGGATGTGATACTGATGCAACACGCCAATCAGACGACCCAAAGACGTCAACGCGCGGCCAGGAATCGACAATTTCAGGCAGGTCTTCCAATCCATAATACCAGGCCGCAGCCAAACCATCGCGCGAACTATGAACCGCGAGGGGGCGCAATCGACCAGCGCCAGTGACGGGAGCGACCAGATTCGAGAGGCGGCCGAGCCCTTTGACCCATCCTTGCATCGCGGCGCGAATCCAGCCTGCCCATTCTGTGTGAGACGACGGGCCGAGTTCGCCGCCAGTATTCCGACGTGGTAGTGCCTCGTCGACGATCGCGGATGCAAAGCCGGGATGCTTTTCTGCAAGTCGTCCGAGAACCCCAAACACCTGATCGTCGTCGAATAGCGACACGTACATGATCAAGGGATAGCGCCAGAGCTCCAGACGCTTCCGATCAGCCAGTAATGCATCTACATCTGGATCCCCATTCGCCAGGCTGTGGGCCGCAAACCATTCCCTAAGTATTGCCAGAGGGAAAGCGACTCCGCCTATGCGTTCGACCACCAGTCTGGAATCGAGGAGTGCTTGTACCTGATCCATAGTCGCGAGTCCAGATGTTGGCACATCGCCACCCTGCCGATCGGTGCTGAGGACGGCAAGTTGCTGTAGCAACAGATCCGACGCAGTGCTGTTCAGCGCTGTACGCCCCAGAGAGCGCACCACAAGGTAAGCGAGCAATTCACCCGTCGACTGAGGCACCACTTGCGCCGACCTTTGCAGATGGACGCCGAGGAGAATGGCGAATAGTGGTAAGCGCAGCGCATCACGAATCGGTGCCGGCCAACTGGATAGATGAAACTGCTGATGTCCAGACAAGCGGCGGATGAGATCCGTCAACTCTTCCTCTGATAGCAGCCGCATATCGACGCGCTCATCCTTGCAGGTATCCGGCGCAAAGGCAGGCAATGGTCGGCTGGTAATCACAATGGTGGTATTCGGCCAGCTGCTAACCAAGATGCGACATTCGCTGAGTAGCTCTTCTGATCCTAATCCTGCTTCGTCGGCGCCGTCTACAACCACTGTCGCGCCTTGCCGCTGAGCATCGCCGATGTTCTCTGCCTGTTCAAGCACCGCTAGCATCAGTCTCCCAATACAGTCGCGTGCTTCAAGGAACACTGGCACGGGAGCTTCGACGTTGCGAGCGGCGAGATCGATCGCAGTTTGAAGCAGGCGTTCGCCAATAAGCGATTTGCCCGCACCCAGGTCGGCGACGAGTACCAACAGCGGGCGCCGTGGACTGGGTTGATATTCCAGACTCAGCCGACCGACCGCTGGATCATCAGCAAGCACCATAGCCTGATCACGCGAAAGCCCTGCCGCCTGCCATCGCTCGATACAGCGAGCGCGAGAAAACAACGCCATCTCACCGAGTCGCTGTGCCCTGTCTGGCCTCGTGGCCATGCTAGCAGTAGAAGCAATGATTGCCAGGTCCCGGCGGATGGCATCGGTGTCCGCTTTCACCGCAGGCAGCAAGGCCAGCGCCTCCAAGGCGAGATCGAAGTGCTGCGCCAGGTAGCGCTGCGTCTCGGCGAGGAGGGACGCGTCGTGGAGCGACTGGGCGATAATCGCCTGCTGAAAGGCAACCTGACTTTCCGTCACGGCGTTTTTGAAGGACGCTGTTGCATGGCGGACCAGGTTGGCCAGCAACTGACGGTAGTCGTCCTCGCTGAGATCGTCTCCTCCGACGGCCAGAGCCCGGTGCTCGCTCATGGCTGCGGCCAGGGCGTCCACGAACTGCGGGTCTGTTAATTGGCTGAGAGCCCTATCGGTGAGGGATGTGGCCAAGTTATAATGGAGGGCACGCTCCAACGCCGCACGGTTCAGCACGACGTCTATGCGGCCATAGCGAGACAGGCTAGACCGTTCTTCGGCCAGGGCTTGCTCAAAAGCATCGAGGTACAACTCCTCCCAGTGGCGCGCGGTAGCTTTTTCCCACCCGGCCTTGAGCAGGTCGTACACAGCCTCTCCGGGCACGCCGGCAAAGATGTACTTATCGAGTAAACCAATCAGAGTTGGCATAAGCTGAACACTTTCGAACGGGCTGGCACCGCAGCCGCGCTATGCCTTTTCCATCACATAGGCACCGGTCTCCACCATCGCCGTATCCAGCACACCCTACCCCAGATCCGCCAGGGCGGCAAGCCGAGCTTGCTTGAGGAGGATTTCCTCGCGCCACTTGTGGAAGGTGGTCAGGAAGAAGCCGGTGCGCCTGGTAATGGCGCCCAGGTATCCGCCGGGCCGCAGCAGTTCGAGCCCCCGTTCGACGAACGCGGCGTCGAGATCGTTCTTGGTGCGCGGGTAGGCGCGCTCGATATAGGCTTTGCTGCCCAGTGTGGCCGCGCCGAAGGGCGGGTTCATGACCACCACGTCGCTCGGCCGCTGCAGCAGCGTGATGAACGCGATCCCCTGCAGGGCGTCGTCGGTGAAGAGGCGCCGGGAGGTGCGCTGTTCGACTGTCGTCTGCCGGGCGTAAACCCGTAGGACCTCCACTATTCGCTGTTCTGCCTCAGCCCAGATGACTTCATCCTTCAGATCGGCGGGGTCAAGGCCGATCTTCAGTTGCTGCGCCGGCTGTTCGCCGAACATGGTCAACTGGATCGCCTCCGGCAGGCTGGCGAGGGTCTCGCGCGCCCGGCTGATCGAAGCCTGGATCTCCTGCTCGATCTTGAGCAAGCTGCTCGCCTCGTCCGCTAACTTCATCTTCTCCCAGACATCACGCAGCAGGTTGCGTAGCACAGCCGGATGCAGGTCGCGCACGAACTCGCCCAGCAGATCATCCTCGCCCGGCATCGGCTCAGCGCAGACGACGTGGATGTGCTCGATAGGCGGCCGCCCACGCACCTTGATCCCAATCTGAGCCCACGCCCGTTGAGCGCTCAGCCACAGGGCAAGCGTGGCGATCTGCACGGCGCGCGGATCGATGTCGATGCCGTGGAGGTTTTGTTCCAGGATCAGCCGCGGCACGTCGCACACCAACGCGTCCTTGTCGGGATAACATTCCCGCAACGGTCGGAGGTCGTCTGGCCGGGCGATCGCATCCGGGCCGAGCCGACCCTCCAGCTCCCAGGCTTCGTCATAAATGCGTTCGTACGGCTCGAAGGCGTACAGTCCGAAATGCATGGACCCGCAGGCCGAGTCGAGGAGCCCGATGTCACGCGGGTCCCTCGGCAACCGCCCTCCATGCTCGTGATCGGAAGATGCGGTGCGGATCGGCGCGGTGCCGGCTGGTTGCCTGATCAGGTAGCGGCAAGTTGTAGCCAGGTCCGTCTGTCCCTGCGTCATCTCGTGCCATGTGCGACTCAGCGTACTGTCGACGAGGAACTAGACCATGTAGCGCGGGGTGTAGAACTGGCTGCGGAAGGCCAGCTCGTGGCCGTTGCGCGGCGCGCTGGAGGCCGTGCGCCCCCACCAGGCTCACGTCTATCAGACCACCCTGCCCCCAGCGCTCGAGGAGTCGCTGCGCCGGGGCCTGGAGTAGGAGTGGCTGATTGCGGGGCCGCAACGAGAGCCGTGCTGTTCGGCGTTCCCCTCGGCCTACTCTCGCTGCGAGACGATATTCACCGTCTTGATGTTCTGGAACGCGCGCATCCCGAACGTGGTCAGCTCGCGCCCGTACCCTGACTGCTTTACCCCGCCGAACGGCAGCTCCGGGCGTGAGGCGACCATGCTGTTGACGAAGGCCAGCCCCGACTGGATCTCCTCGACGAACTGCGCCTGTTCGTCCTCGTCGTTCGTCCAGATGCTCGCCCCCAGCCCGAACGGGGTGTTGTTGGCGATACGGAGCGCATCGTCCAGGTCGTGCGCCCGGAAGAGCGAGGCCACCGGGCCAAAGATCTCGTCAGCCTGGGCGGGTGAACCGACAGGGATGTCGGCCAGCACGGTCGGCGCATAGAAGAAACCCGGCCGCTCCAGCCGCTTGCCGCCCGTCAACAGGCGCGCACCCATCTTCAGCGTCGCCTGCACCTGTTCTTCCAGCCCCTGGCGCAACTGTTCGCTCGCCAGCGGTCCCACCTGGGTCGCCTCGTCCAGCGGGTCGCCGACCTTCAGCGCCGCCACCGCCTGCACGAACCGCCGCTCGAACTCATCGTAGATGCGCTCGTGCACCACGAAGCGCTTGGCTGCGATGCAGGATTGGCCGTTGTTGACCATGCGCGCTTGCACGGCCATCTTCAGCGTTTGCTCCAGGTCGGTGCTCGGCATGACGATGAAAGGATCGCTGCCGCCCAGCTCCAGCACCGTCGGCTTGATCGCCTTGCCCGCCTGGCCCGCCACCTGGCTGCCGGCCGGCGTGCTGCCGGTGAGGGTCGCCGCCGCGACGCGGGAGTCGTCCAGCAATCGCGCCACCTTGTCCGAGCCGATCAGCAGGGTCTGAAAGGCCCCTTCAGGGAAACCGGCGCGGCATAGCACGTCCTCGATCGCCAGGGCGCACTGCGGGACGTTGGAAGCATGTTTGAGCAGCCCCACGTTGCCCGCCATCAGTCCCGGCGCCGCAAAGCGGAACACCTGCCAGAAGGGGAAGTTCCAGGGCATGATCGCCAACACCACGCCCAGGGGTTGGTAATGGATGTAGCTGCGCCTCGCGTCCGTGGGCACCACCTCGTCGGCCAGCAGGCGCTCGCCGTGCTCGGCATAGTAGCGGCAGCCCCAGGCGCACTTTGCCGCCTCGTCGCGCCCCGCCTGCACCAGCTTGCCCATCTCGGTCGCCATCAGCCGGCCGAACTTGTCCTTCTCGGCTTCCAGAATCCCGGCCGCATTGCTCAGCCACTGGCTGCGTTGTCGAGCCGAGGTGCGCCGGAATTCGCCGAAGGTATCGGCCGCGCGCCGCAATTTCTGCTCGATCTCGCCTTCCGTCAGCGGCTGAAACGTGCGCAGCGTCTCTCCCGTCGTAGGGTTGATGGTTGCTATAGCCATTTCTTACGCCCGCCTTTCCTGTTCTGATATCTTTCTCAGTGTGTCCCAGGTTGGGCGGGGGCAATGTATTAGGCCATACAGAGATGGATAGAGATTGGGGCCCGCGGCCAGCGCGCGCCTCAGCGAGTGCGGCGGAAGGTGATCACGTAGGAGAAGTGTTTGTAGGGCGGCAGCGGGCAGTCGTCCACCGTCGGACAGGCCGCGCCCAGCTTGCCGGCGATGTCGGCCGGGAGCGGCGCGATCAGCGACAGGTTGTGCGAAACCTCGCTGCTGACCGGCTGCCCGTTCACGCTCTCGACCTTGAGGCGGAACTCCTCACGGTCCATCAGGATCTCGGCCTTGCCCGGCCCTTTGTCGCCTGATACGGTCTGCCGGGGCCACGGTGCCGTGTTGACGATCGACGCTCCGTCCAACGGGTTCCCGGCCGCGTCGAGCACCGTGATGAAGATCGTCCGGCCCGCGCCCGGCCCCTCGATCCCGCCGTTGTTCTCCCCTTCGCCCAGCACGCGCAGCTCGCCGATGACGAAGTCGTTGGCGGGCGCAACCGGTTCGGTGGGCGCGGGCGGCGCGGTGGTGGCGACCGGGACGGGCGCCACCACCTGCGGCAGGGCCGTCGTCGTCGGCGGGACAGGACTGGCGCTGGGCGCGACCGTAGCCGTCGCCGGCTCGGCGGTCGGGAGTAGAGTGGCGGTGGGCGTGAGGCTGGGCTTGGCGGTGGCGGTGGCGGTGGGCAGGTCGGGGATCACCACCTGGGCCACGGCGGCGGGCGTGGCGCTCGCCCGGCCCACGACGTGTGGCGTCTTGGTCGGCGTGGGCGTGGCCTCGCCGGCCCGATTTTGGCACGACGCGGGCAGCGCGGTCAGCACGAGCATGAGCAACAACAGGCCGCCGATGCGCGGCCAGGCGCTGTTCGACATCCGGTCTCCTATTTCTTCTTGACGTGCAGCAACTTGTCGACGTGGGCCACCACTTGCTCGCCTTGATCGACCACATCCACCTCGAAACGTGGTTGGCTCATCCCTTGCGCGGCCACATCCCGGCGCACTTCCTCCACGCGCTGCGGCGACACGACGAAGGTGGCCGTGACGCGGCCCTTGCCCGGCCGCAGAAACTGGATCGAAGCGGCCTTGTCCCAGACAACGTACTCTTTGCCGAGGGCGCGCAACAGGATCAGGGCGAAGAAGGGATCGCACATCGCGTACAGCGAGCCGCCGAAATGGGTCCCGTAGGCGTTACGATTGAGCCAGCCGAGCGTCAGGCTGCTGCGCACCGTGAGAGGTTCGTGCGGGTCAAAATGCACGCGAATACCGGCGCCGGCGAACGGCGGGTACCAATTGATGAGGCGCAGAACGTCCACAGAGCCTCCTGAGTGTCGGATCAGGCGACGGCGGATAAAGCAGGGTAGGGGATTCCGCGGCCCGTTACTTCTCGGGCCCGGTTTTTGTGTCGCGCCCTTGCAGCCGGCGGCGGAGCAGCCCCGAAAGGCCGCGCGTCCTGGCCGCCTCGGCCAGCTCGGCCGAAAGCCGCCCGGCCTGGGCCTCGCTGGCCTCCTGCGCTGCCGGATGGATGACAATCTCACCCTCGCGCAGCTCGAGCCGCACCCGGCCCTGGATGTTCAGGCGCTGCAGATAGTCTTTTGGCAGCTGCAGCCGGCCGGTCGAGTCGACTACCGTCAGTTCCTCGAACTCCTCTTCCGGCTGGCCCTGCGAGTCTTTGCTCTCGCCTTCGCCGTCCGTCGGTGCGCCGTTGGCGGCCGTTCCGCCGAACGCCGTTGCGAACGCCCCCTGCCGCCGCGTCTCGCTCGACGTCCGTCCGTCCCGGATCGCCACCACGCGGTGCACCTGCCGGGCGATCGTCGGGTCGTGGCTCACGATGAGAGTGGTCAGCCCAAGCTCGTCGGTCAAGCGCTGGAAGGTCTCGTAGATCGTCTGCGCCGTGGCGCTGTCGACCTCCCCGGTTGGCTCGTCGGCCAGAAGCAGTGGAGGGTCGTTCGCCATAGCGACGGCAATCGCCACCCGTTGCTGTTCGCCGCCCGACATCTGCTGCAGGTAATGGTGCCGGCGATCGGCAAGACCGACTGCCTCCAGGAGTTCTTCGCCGTGGCGCCGCTTGTTGCGCCCGGTTCGCCCGGCCAGGGTCATGGGCAGGACGACGTTCTCCAGGGCGTTGAGATACGGTACGAGGTTGCGGCCACCTTGCTGCCAGATGAAGCCCACCTTCGCGCGACGATAAGTGTCGAGCGCCGAATCGGACATCTTGAGCAGGTCATAGCCATCGACCCACACCCGGCCGGCCGACGGCCGGTCCAGCCCGCCGAGGATGTTCATCAGGGTGGTCTTGCCGCTGCCGCTCGCCCCGACGATGCCCAGGAGCTCACCGCGCTGCACCACCAGGTCCAGGCCCTGCAGCGCGACCACTTCCAGGTTGGCGATCTTGTAGATCTTGACCAGGTTATCGCAGACGATCAGCGGACCGGGCCCACCGGTTTCGTCCGGCTCTGGCGCTGTGAAGTCAGCCACCTGGCCGGCTTGCCCGCCAGGGGTAAGGATCGCGCTTGCCTCTGTCTTTTCTTGCGCCATATTACGCCGTCTCCCCCAGCTTGATAGCCTGGAAGATCTTCATGCGCATCAGCAGGGCAGCCAACACGCTCAGGGCGATGATGAACAACAGGCCGAACAACGCGTAGATGCGGAAGATGGCCGGCCAGGCGATTTCCACCAGGAAGGGCGGCACGTGCGCGGCCGAGCCGCTGCCCACCTGCAGGAACGGTATGAACTGTTGGCTGATCCAGCCCCCGAAAAGCGTGCCCGCGGCGAGGCCGGTCAGGATCAGGAAGGCCAGCTCCCAGGCCAGCAAGGAGGTCATCTGCAGGGGCGAGAGCCCCATCGCGCGCAGGATACCCAGCTCGATGGTCCGCCGGCGGAACGAGAAGAGCGCGTAGAGGAAGAAACCCAGCACGGTCAGGAGCGCGGCCGCGACGAAGCCGACTGAGAGCAATCCGAAGAGGCCCTGGCGTTCCGGGAGGCGCTGTTGCACTACGATTTCCGGCACCGAGGCGTCGCTGTTGAGCACTCTGATGCCCAGTTTCTGCACTCCCCGCAGCACTCCGGGGTAGTCCACCGTAGCACAGCCTGAGTCGGTGCAGGATTCGGTGCCGAGCCATACTTCGTAGGGGAACTGTCCCCCTGCCTGTTCGAAGAGGAAGTCCAGGTTGCCCACGAACAGCGGCCCGTCGTCCTGGGGATACCAGGTCGGGAACAGATCGAAGCCGCCGACGATCTTGAGATCGACATCCGTGCGCTGGCCGTAAGTGCTGACCGTGACCCGAATGGTGTCGCCCACGTTGACCGCGTACTGTCCCATCAGGCTGCGTGGCACCAGCACGCCGTTGGGAGTGGTGGCCAGCGCGTTCATCAGGCCGCCCAGCGAGGCCGGCGCGAAGTCACTCCGCCAGAAGGCCACCCTGGGGAAGTCGACCCGGTCCACCCCCATGAAGACGCCGTCTTGGGTCTGCCCACCCAGGCGCGAGCTCGTCTCGTAACGTCCGACGCGTGCGGCGGCATGCACGCCGGGCACCTTCAGGTATTCGCTGACTGGCAAGAACAACCAGCGCGGTCCGGTTTGTTCGCCGGCGCCGGTCCCTGCCTGGCTGCCGGCGCCGGCTGGCTGCGCAAGCGGGTCCATCGGGCTGGAGGCAGTTTCGGTGCTTTCTCCCAGCTCGTCCACTCTCATGTCGCCGCCAACCTGGTAGTACGTCTGATCGTACAGGTGGTCGTCGAGCGTCTGAGCCAGCGAAGCGGTGAAGGCCGAGAGGCTGAGGGTCAGCACGAGCAGCACGAGCGGGGCCGTGTACGAGCCGGGTGTGCGTGCGAGTTGGCGGGCCGCCATCAGCAGGCCGACGCTTTTGGTATGCGAGGCCAGCCACACCACCGCTCGCATGATCAACGGCAGCAGACGCAACAAGATGAGGGTCAGCGCGAAGACGGCCAGGGCCGGCACGAGGAAGAACAATGGATTCTGAAACGGATCATTCGGCAGTTGGCCTGCCACCGGCAGAACGATGCTGCCCTGCTTGCGCAATGTGTAGAGGCCGTACATGGCCGGAACGAGCAGGATGACGTCCAACCAGGCGCGCTGCCACCAGGGTTGCTTCATGCTGCGGGCCCGCTCCTGCTTGTAGGTGATGATCGTATGGCGTGACGCGCCGAGCGTCGGCAGGAGTTGCGCCACCAGGGCAAGCAGCGCCACGGCGACCCCGAAACGCAGGATATTCAGCGACATGTGGACGGGCAGGTTGCCTTTAGCGCTGAAGTTGAGGAAGCTCTGCGTGCGGCCGATGGCGGCCGCGATCCACTCGCTCACCGGCCAGCCCAGCAGCACCGCAAATGCGCCCAGCACTAAAGCCTCAAGCGTCGCGATCCCGAGCACCTGGAGCGCCGTGCCGCCTCGACTGCGCAGGACCGCGATCTCGTTACGCTGCTGCGCCACGGTCAGGCTGACGACCAGGCCGATGAAGGCCAGGATCAAGCCGATGATCGGGACGCTGAAGGCGTAGAGCAGCACGTTCAAGAGCCGGGCCGACTGCTCGTACTTGATCAGCGAGTCGGATGGTGAGACGTCGAGGCTGGTGTTTGGCAGCAGCCCGGCGGCCTGGCTGCGGACCGACGCGATGCGCTGCAGGAGCGGGAGACTGTCGGCCGAGCGGACGTTGTCGCCGTTCATCACCATATACCAGAGGGCCACGTATACCTCGCCGTCGAGGCGCGGCGCGATCCAACTCTTCAGGACATTTTCCGGCACCAGCAGCACGTCTGCCAGCGCCGAAGGGTTATAGAACCAGAACTCCTCGCTCGGATCGGTAGCTTTATAGATGCCGGCGATGGTGATCGGTATCTGCAGCGGTTTGCCGTTGATGCCCGCCTTGTCGCCGTATACGATGTAATGCTCTCCGGCATGCAGACCCAGCTCAGCCGCCCGCTCTTCGCTCATCAGCGTCTCGATTGGGCTATCCGCCGATCCCGTGGGCGTGGCCGGCAGGTGTCCTTCGACGAGGGTGATGTGCTTTTCGATGTTGCTGATGGTGCCAATGCTCAGCCAGCTCAGCGAGTGCTGAGTATCGTAGGTGCTCGTGTTCTGCTGCGCGGCAAACAACGCCAGGTTGTCGGTCTTGAAGAAGCGGACCAGCAACTGCTGCGGCAGTCCCAATGCCGGCCCAGCGGTAGTGGACAGGTAGGTGTCCACCGGCTCCACGTCCGACCACTTGGCCGGACCGTACCAGGCGCCGATATAGCGGAACATGAAAGCGAAAGGCGGCCGCGCGCTGGGGTCTGTCTGCGGCAGCCCGGTCCCCAAGGCCTGCCGCAGGATACGATAGTAGACGGCGTCCGAGTAGAGCGGGATGCTCAGCGTCAAGGCGACAGCCGCGGTGAGGCCGAGTGCCGTCAGCAGTGCCAACCTACGCTGTGAGAAGAGCCGCTTGAGAGCGACAATGAAGATCGCGCCAAAGCGCAGCAAGACGCCCATCGGATGCCTGACCTCTACTGACCGAGCACGGTCTGACCCTCCGTCAGGCCATCCAGGATCTCACTACGGTCGTCGCCTTCGATGCCGATCTTGACGTCGACGCGTGTTTGCACATTGCCGTCCTGCACCACGACAAACTTCCGTCCCTCAAAGGTCCGGATCGCGGCGGGAGGCAGCCAGAGGACGTTGTCCTTCTGTTCCAGGGTGACCGCCACGCGCGCCAGGTCACCCAGTTGGTAGCCCGCGCTCGAGGTATCGCCCACGAATGACAAATGGATCGATTTGTCGGCGTCCTGTCCGGCGGCGGCGGCGCCGGAGTACGGGAGTTGACGGATCCTTGCCGCCAATTCTACGCCGGGCTTGCCGACCAGGGTCACGGTGGCAGGTTGCCCGACGGCCAGTTCGGTGGTTGAGGTGTTGCTTGAATCCACCCGTATTTCCAGTGACGTTGGGTCGGAAATGGTCATCACCGGGTTGTAGGCCTCGGCAGCCCGTCCCTCGTACACGCCGACGGATGTGACGATCCCATCGAAGGGCGCGATCAACTGCGAATCGGTCAGCGCCGCTTCCAGCTTCTTCACATTCAGGTCCGCCCGTTCGACGTCGTTCTGCAACATCGGATCGACCCCTCGCTGGAGCGCGTCGAGTGCAAGCTGGGCTAGTTGGACCTGCTCCTGGCCGATGGCCACCTCGTGAGAGTGGGTCGCGAGCGACTGCAGCGCCAAATCGTAATCTGCTTGGGCGGATTTGGCATTCAGCGTGGCTTGTTCCAGGGCCGCCGACTGCGGCAACTGGCCCTTGTCAGGGCGCGAGGCGATGGCGTCATAGGCGGACTGGGCGCGCGCGACCTCGATCTGTGCCTTGCGCAGGGCTACCTCCGCCTGGGTCTTGCGAGGCGTCGGATCCTGTCCCTGGGTGATCGCCAGGTTCTGCCGGGCGATATCCAGTTGCACCTGCGCCCGCTTGATATTGTCCTCCTGGTCCACCTTGGCCTGTTCGAGCAGTGACTGCGCCCGCGTCAAGTCGAGCCTGGCAGATATCAGATCGCGCTGGAGACTGTCGTTTTCCAGGTCGCTCAGGATCTGTCCGGCTTGCACCGTGTCCTGTGTCTTCACCAGCACGCTATGGACGCGGCCGGAGGCACGGAAGAACAGCTCCTTCTCCTGGACGGGCGCGATGCGGCCTGTAAACTGCAGCTTGCGCACCACTGTGCCGGACTGGACTTTGTAGACGGGTTTGTTGGGGACGATCGGTGTCGGGATGGGCGTTGGCGTGGCGTCTTGTTGTGCGCCGGCACGGGGCCTCGCCGTGGGCAATATCGTGCAGCCGGCCAGGACAAGTGCAGCCACAAGCAGTGTTGGCAGAAGCGCAGCTTTGCGTGACATAAGGACCATTTCCTCTTGTACCCGGTCAATCCGCGATGGGGCCGGAGAACGGCACCGCCGTCGTGAAACGTTTTACACGCTCTTTATTCTAAGCCCATTTCGACTAATGCGGAAATTGTGGGACGCAGGTGCCACCGCCCGCCGGCCGCGCTCGAGGCGGCAGCGGGCTAGAGCAGCTTGAGCGCTTGTTCCCAGTCTTCGGGGGTGTTGACATTCAAGAAAGACAGGAAGCTGGGGTCGAGGGGACGGATCTCGGGCGGAAAGACGTCCCGCACGCGTACGTCCGGCAAGAAGGCGACCAGCCGCCGCTGCCCGGCGGCCAGCCGGGCCTCGACGGCGGCCAGGCAACTGCGCCGATAGAGCGCGTGCAGGGGCTCCCGCTCCCACGCTTCGCCCCCTGCGCCGGCCTGCGCCGGCTCGCGCCTTGCGCCTGCCTCATCCACTCGATCGCCCGCCGCACGACGCGCGGCTACCGGCTCGCGGCGCGCCTCCGGCGACCTGCGCCTCGGGACCCACGGCATCACTACGTCCACTTCCTCGGCCAGCCCGGCGAGATGGGTGACCAGGACCAGGTTGACCAGCGGCATGTCTGTTGCCAGCAGCAGCACCAGGTCGTAGCGCGCGGCCTTCAGCCCGGCCTGCAGGCCGGCCAGCGGTCCGGCGTTGGGATATATGTCGGCTATCACTTGGGTGGGGACGGGCAGCGACGCTGCCAGGGCCTGATAGCGTTCGGGCTGATTGGCGCTGAACAGGATTTCTCCCGCCAATGGCAGGACGCGCCGGGCCAGCAGTGCGATCAAGGGTTGGCCGCCGGCCGGCAACCAGGCTTTGTCAGTACCCATGCGCGAGCTGGCACCGCCGGCGAGGATAAGGATCGATAGAATGTTATCCGGCATCGGAATGGAGATCGGTTAAGTCAACCGAAGGCCCATACTTCGAGAAGCATGGGCCTTCGTGCCTGCCTGTTTGCCGGCGCTGCAGCTCGTGCTGCTGCCCGTCCGCGTGCAGCCCGGTGGCAGTGGATCAGGCGTTGGCCATCTGTCTGTCGAGGAAGGTGACGGCGTCGCCCACAGATTGGATCTTCTGGGCATCTTCATCGGAGATGTTGCCGCCGAACTCTTCTTCGAACGCCATGATCAACTCAACCAGGTCCAGCGAGTCCGCCTTCAAGTCTTCACGGAAACGGGCCGTTGGCGTGATCAAGGCCGGATCGACGTTCAGCTTCTCGATGATGATCGCCTTGACTCTCTCGAACGTATCCATTATGGGTCTCCTTTTGGAATATACCTGCTGAGTTTTGGCGAGCATTGTAGCAGCGCGCCCGCGGCGTGTCAAAAGTCGCCTACCTGTGGTAAGATCCATTGTCAAGAACACCAGGATTTTGAGAAAGTTGCGCGCATTATGGGAGCAGGAGCCGGCCGTATGGCACATGACACCCGCAAGGCGGACCACATTCGCATCAACCTTGAAGAGGACGTGCAGTTCCCGCATCTCACCAACGGCTTCGAGCGCTATCGATTGGTGCATCAGGCGCTTCCCGAGTTGAACCTTGACGCGGTCGATATGGGCGTCGATCTCTTGGGTAAGCACCTGCAGGTCCCTTTGCTGATCTCGTCGATGACCGGTGGTACGGCTTCGGCGGCGCTGATCAACCGTAACCTGGCCCAGGGGGCGCAGGCGCGCGGGCTGGCCATGGGCCTGGGCTCGCAGCGCACGGCCTTGGAGCAGCCCGATATGGCAAGCACGTTCCACGTGCGCGCGATCGCGCCCGAGATCCTGCTTTTTGCCAACCTGGGCGCTGTGCAACTCAACTACGGCTATACCGTCGACCAGTGCCGCCGGGCGGTGGACATGATCGGGGCAAACGCCTTGATCCTGCACCTGAACCCTCTGCAAGAAGTGCTGCAGGCCGACGGCAACTGGGACTGGGCGGGTGTCTTGCCCAAGATCGAAGCCGTTTGCCGGAATGTGGGCGTGCCGGTGGTGGCCAAGGAGGTCGGCTGGGGCATCAGCGAGGCCGTTGCCCACAGGTTGAGCGAGGTGGGCATCGCGGCGATCGACGTCGCGGGTGCGGGCGGCACTTCCTGGAGCCAGGTCGAATCTCACCGGGCGCCCAACGACTACCGGCGGGCCCTGGCGCGCGCTTTCGCCGATTGGGGCATCCCGACGGCCGAGGCCCTGCGGATGACCCTGCGAGCTGCGCCTGGTCTTCCGGCGATCGCCAGCGGTGGCATGCGCGACGGGATCGAGGCCGCCAAAGCCCTGGCCCTGGGTGCTCGCGCCGTCGGCATCGCTTCGCCGTTCCTCAAAGCGGCCGCCGTCTCAGCCGACGAGGTCATCGCGACCATCGACCGGTTCAGCGCTGAGTTGCGCATCGCGATGTTTTGCTCCGGGGCGGGCAATCTCGAGGCGTTGCGCGAGCCGGGCCGCATTCTGGCACTGAATGGGTGAGAGCCATGAACTTGACAGAAGCCACCGCGGCCTACCTCCCTGCCGTCGAGGCAGAGATGCGCTCGCTGTTGACTGCCAGCGATCCGACCCTCACACGTCATTACGCGATCCTGCGGTACCACATGGGCTGGTTGGATGCGAACCTGGCGCCGGCAGACGTCCCGGCCGGCAAGCGTATCCGGCCTTTGCTCTGCCTCGTGGCCTGTGCCACCGCCGGCGCTGATGCTCTGCAGGCGCTGCCCGCCGCGGCCGGCCTCGAGCTGCTGCATAACTTTTCCCTGATTCATGACGACATCGAGGACGACGGCCGGATGCGCCGCCACCGTGCGACCGTCTGGGTGCTTTTTGGCCGGCCGTTGGCCTGCAACGCCGGGGATGCCATGTTTAGCCTGGCCCACCTGGCATTCTTCCGCCTGCCCGAGCACGGCGTGCCGGCAGAAAACACGCTGCGTGCTCTGCAGGTATTCGACGAGGCGTGTCTGGCGCTCACCGAGGGACAGTTCCTGGATATGTCTTTCGAGACCCGGCTCGACGTGGCGGTGGACGAGTATTTCGCGATGATCGCCGGCAAGACCGGGGCCCTGTTGGGCGCGGCGCCAGAGGTGGGTGCGCTGCTGGCGGGGGCGCCGGTGGAGACGGCCGGGGTCTACCGGCGTTTCGGCCGGGCGTTCGGCCGGGCGTTCCAGCTCCAGGACGACCTGCTCGGCATCTGGGGAGATGAGGCAGTGACGGGCAAATCGGCAGCGAGCGACATTCTCAGTAAGAAGAAGTCCCTGCCGGTGGTGTATGCACTCGCCACCCCGACGGTTGGACCTGAGCTTCGAGAGCACTACGCCGGCCCGCCCTTTGAGGCGCCGGATATCCCCGTCGTGCTCACACTCTTGGAGCGCGCCGGGGCGCGGTCCTACGTCGAAAAGTGCGTCCGGGACGCACTCGACGAAGCGAGGCGGGCCCTTGCTTCGCTCGAAGCAAAGCCCGAGCCTGCCTCGCTAACCCCTCTGTTCGAGTTATTGGATGCCCTGCAGGATCGCCGGTCCTGACGTGGGAAGCCCCTCGGCCTGGCCCAGGGGTCTGACTAGCTGAGGATGTCCTGGCGGATGGCATCGAACTGTTCCTTGGTTATCTCGCCGCGCGCGTAGCGCTCCCTCAAGATCTCCAGCGCCCGGCTGGAACCCGGCTGACCCGGAGTACCCGGTCCGGGGCCGCTGAGCGTTCCTGTCCCGCCCGACGGACCTGTTCCCCGGCCGTAAGCGCGCACTGCCCAGACGGCCAGCGCAATTAGCGCGGCCACGACGAGCAAGAACAGTAGTCCGCCACATATGAGTGAGAAGGGTGCCATTCTGTACACGTGTTCCTCCATTTCCCGGCTTCTGACTGCCCTATTATACGCCCCGCGCGGGCATTGTCAGTAATCCGGCCGGATCTTACGCTGAGCGACAGGGAGTGGGTACGCGTCCAGCTCGGCCGGCCCGGCCCAGGCGACGGCCGTGTAGAAAGCGACAGGGTGAGGTTGTCCGCCCAAGCAGCGGCAGGGGTAACTGTGCAAGGTGATGCGGAAGTGGGTGTAGGCGTGGGCGATTCGGGCCACGGGCCCACCCGCCGCGATCTGGATGCCCAGGCGTTCGTCGACGGCGCGCACGAGGAAATCGGCCAGGCTTTCCTGTGCCCACTGACCGGTGCCGCTCGCGTCCGCGGGCGTGCTGGGGAACTCCCAAAGACCCCCGAGCAGTCCCGGAGTCGGGCGGCGCGCGATCAGGTAGCGCCCGGCTGCGTCCGCCAGCAGCGCGGCCGCCACCTCGAAATGGGGGGTCGGAGACCGTCGCGGGCTGACCGGCCGCTCTGACTGGACACCGCGCGCGCGTGCCAGACAGATTCGCGCCAGTGGGCAGGCGGGACAGTCTGGCCTGGCGGGGACGCAGATAAGGGCGCCCAACTCCATCAATGCCTCATTCAGATCACCCGCCCTTCCCTCGGGCGCCGCACGAACGAGGTTCGCGGCCAGCCACCACAGGTCCCGGCCGGTTGCCGGGGCGGATGGATCGCTCGCAACGTCATACAGCCGGCAGAGCACGCGGCGCACGTTCCCGTCGAGCACGGGCTCGGCCCGGCCGAATGCCAGGCTCAGGATCGCGCCGGCCGTAGAGCGGCCGATGCCGGGCAGCGCCAGCAGCGCCTCCCGTTGGGCGGGGAGCACGCCGCCATACTGCGCCATCACTACCCGAGCGGCCGCCTGCAGGTGACGGGCGCGCGCGTAGTAGCCCAGGCCCTCCCAGGCTTTGAGGAGCGCGTCCGGCGAAGCAGCGGCCAAGGCTGCGATGTCGGGGAAGCGGACCAGCCAACGCTCGAAATAGGGGACGACCGTTGTCACCTGCGTCTGTTGAAGCATGATCTCCGAAACCCAGACAGCATACGGGTCGCGGCGCCGTCGCCAGGGCAGGTCGCGCCGGACGGCCGGCAGCCAGGCAAGCAGCAGGCCCGCGACCTCGCTGGGGCTGGGAGGGTCCTGAGACGAGATAGACATCGACATAACGGACAGGCTCGCAACAGAAAAAACGCCCGCTGGACGTGCGGGCGTCGGGTCCTCGAGCGAAAGGTGTCCTTAGTGCGCGACCAGGGCGGCTCCGCCGAACTGGGTCACGACAAAGAAGACCAGCATGATGGCCAGCATAACCCAGGCCCAGAGAGGCAGGCCGAGGAAAATGCGCGGCTTACTTTTCTTTTTTTCTACCGGCTTTGGCATCTCGGCCTGGCAGCGCCAGCACACGAGCTTGTCATCGGGATTCCAGGTACCGCATTTGGGGCAGTCCATGCTGCCTCCTTTCGCTGAAGCAGCCAATACATTGTAGACATATTATCACAAACACATTAGCCGGGCAAAAATGTTCAGTTGGCCTCCGAATCGCCGCGGACCGTGAACACGAACAACAGCGCGGCCAGGAGGCGTCCACCTGCCGAGACCAAGAAGCAGCCGCGAATGCTCAGGGCGTCCGCGAGCAGGCTGCCGATCAGCGGACCTACGAAAGCCGCGGCAAAGCCGACCGATTGGTAGACCGCCACGAAGCGCGGCCGTTGGTGCTCCGGCGATAGGCTGAGCATCAGATTGAAGCTTGCCAGGCCGTAGCCCGCCCACAAGAAGCCGCTCAACGACTCTTCGGGAAACAACCACCAGAGGTTTGGCACGAAAGCCCAGATCAGGGGGATCGATGGAATGAGCAGGCCCGCGAGGCGGGTTACCCAGGCCGCGCCACGCCGATCGTTAAGACGCCCCCACACTCGCTGGCCGGCGATGTTCCAGATGCTGAAAGTCGCGGCTAACAGGCCGATGTGGACCGGGCTCGCCGCGAGGTCGCGCACCATGTAGACGCTGAAGAACGGCGTACTTATGGTCAGCGCCAGGTTCCATACCAGGGCAACCCCAGTGAAGGCCATAAAGCGTGGATGGCTGCGCAGAAGGGACCAGGTCCCAGCCGCGAGATGTTGGGTCGTGCCGGTCGTGCCGGCTGCGCCGCGCTCCGCGGCCCGATCGGCAGATTCGGGGATGCGCGCGAAGAAGACGGTCGCAACGAACCCGACCAGACCTGCAAGCAGGAAACTGAGCTGGTAGCCGTGTGGTGAGCCACCTGACTGGATGACGATGCCGGCAATGGGCGCGAACAGCAGGGCGGCCGCGCCCATTGCCATGTTGCGGGAGGCGAAGTAGCGGCCGCGTATCCCGGTGGGCACCAGTCGCGAGGTCAGGGCCGACCAGGCCGGAAAGCCAAGCTGATTGAAGAAGAACCGCAGGGCGACGAGGGTGATGACCGCAAAGATGGCCGCCTGTGCGCCGAGCAGCAGTGGGGTGGCGGCGACCATGAGCAGGATCAGGCGGCCGGCGATGCCACCTGACCAGACAACGATCCGTTTTGGCTGTCCGATGCGCTCCACGAGCCTGGCGCCCGGCAACTGTCCGAGCGCCGCACCGGCGTTCATCGCCGAGTTGAGAATGCCAATCTGGGCGTTGGTTGCGCCGAAGGTCAACAGGAACGGGCCCAGGAAACTGGTAAAGAAGGACTCGGAGATATTGGAGAAGAGACCGTCCAGCCACAGCAGCCGGCGTCCCTGGCGCGCCAGAGGCTCGCTGCCTGCTTCTTCGTCCAATGGCCCTGCGACGAACAGATCGGCCTGCTTCCAGAACCGCCGCCAAGACTGATTGCCCGGCCGGACGGGCAGGGGGGAAGGTACCGGTAGAGCTGGCATGTGCCGCCGTTGCGTCTCGCAAAAGATCGGCGGCCACTCCCGGCCGCCAGAACGGCAGTATAACCGCTTCTGACGGAGCCGTCAAACGATCAGTGCCACTTTGCCTTTCGAACGCATGGTCGGCTCCTGGCGATAAGCAGTTGCGCTCGCCTATTCCAACTCGATCGCCAGAGCAACGGCTTCGCCGCCGCCCAGGCAGAGCGCGGCCGCGCCGGTGGACAGGCCCCGATCGCGCAGCGCGTACAGCAAGGTCACGAGGATGCGTGCCCCGCTCGCGCCGATCGGGTGCCCGAGAGCGATGGCGCCGCCGTTCACATTGACTTTTGCCATGTCGAGCCCCAACTGCTGGATGTCGGCCACCGACTGTGCGGCGAAAGCCTCGTTCAGCTCCAACAGGTCAAAGTCACCCGGCTGGATCCCCAGCTTCTCGGCCAGCTTGCGGATGGCGTAAATCGGCGCCAGGAAGAGCTCCAGGGGTTTGACGGCCGCCTGGGCATAGCCGGTGATGCGGGCCAGCGGTTGCGCTCCCATCTTCTGGGCCGCGGCTCGCGAGGAGATGACCAGCGCAGCGGCTCCGTCGGTGATGCCAGGGGCGTTGCCGGCCGTCACCGTCCCGTCTTCTTGGAAGGCGGGTTTCAGGCCGGCGAGCGCGCTCAGTCCGCTGTCCCGGCGCGGGGTCTCGTCGACCTCGACCAGGACCGGCGGACCCTTGTGCCGTGCGACCGGCACCGGAGCGATCTCGGCGCGGAACTTGCCGGCGTCGATGGCAGCCACGGCGCGCTGCTGGCTGATCAGGGCGAACTCGTCCTGCATCGGCCGTGTCACACCGCAGGCCGCGGCCACCCACTCGGCGGAAGCGCCCATGTGGTGGTGCTCAAACGCGCACCATAGGCCGTCGTGCACCACAGCGTCGACCAACTCCCCGTCGCCCAGCCGGTAGCCGAAGCGCGCCCGGGTGAGCAGGTACGGGGCCATGTCCATGTTCTCCATGCCGCCGGCCACGTAGACGTCCCCGTCTCCGGCGCGAATCGCGCCGGCGCCCAACATCACCGCCTTTAGCCCCGATCCGCACACCTTGTTGACCGTCAGGGCGCCCACTTCGACCGGCACCCCGCCCGCCACCGCCGCCTGACGTGCCGGCGCCTGGCCCTCGCCCGCCTGGATCACATTGCCCATGATGACTTCGCTGACGGCGGTCGGATCGATCGCAGCCCGCTGCAGGGCCGCCTGGATCGCCACGCCTCCCAATTGCGGCGCCGCGACGCTGCTGAACGCTCCCTGGAACTTACCGATGGGCGTGCGCGCCGCACCCAAGATCACAACGTCATTCGGATTGCGGGACATCGCGGACCCCTCATTTTAATGCAAAGCCTTGCTTCTCCAGCACGCCTCGCATGTCAGCCCGCACCACTTGGGCCACCCGGCGTGCGGAGTGCTCCATCCATCCATAGTCCTCGACACGTTCTGGCTGGCCGGGCACCGGCACCTGACGGCCTTCGTAAATGCGGCTCGCCACCATGGCCCGATCATACGCATACAGCGCCTTGTCCTGGCCCCCGGTGTCGTAGGTTTCCCAATGCAGCACTGCCGGGAGCGGCAGGCGAGGGCGGATGGCGGCTTCGGTCGCGGGCCAGCCGAGCGTCAGACCGGTCACAGGGAAAACCAGGCGCGGTAGATGGAGCAGGTCGATCACACCTTGCGGCCGGTTGCGGATACTGCCGATGTAACAAATACCCAGCCCCAACGACTCGGCCGCCAGGGCCGCAGTCTGCGCGGCAATCGCCGCATCCACCGCCGCAATCAGGAAGTTCTCGACGTAGTCGGTCACCTGGCTGTAGCCCCGTAACTCGCAGACACGGTCCAGCCGAGCCAGGTCGGCGCACCAGACGAGGACGACAGGCGCTTCGGCGACGTGCTTCTGATTGCCACACATCTCTGCCAACTGCCGGCGCGTGGCCGGCTCGGTCACCGCCACGACGCTGTAGCTCTGCAGATTTGACGAGCTGGATGTGCGCTGCGCGGCGGCGACGATGGTTTCCACCAGGGCCGACGACACCGGCTCGGGTTGGTAATTGCGGGCTGAAGCGTGACAATTGGCCAGGTCGATGACCGGACTTGACATAACGGGGATGGGTGCGATGGAGTCAGGCATTTGAACCTCTCTGGATGATCGGGTCGGGCGCCAGGCAACGCGCAGGACTCCTAAAGCCCTCCGAGTGTGAAGCGATCGTCGAAGAGCTTTATCGAGCGCAGAATTTCCTTCTTGGCTGCCGCTGCATCCTCCCAGCCGATCGGCTTGGTCCGGATCCCTTCCAGGTCTTTGTAGACCTCAAAGAAATGCGCGACTTCGTGCAGAAAGTGGGGTGGGACGTTGCTCAGGTCGTGGTACTCTGAAAAGAGTGGATCGGTGGCCGGTACGCCCAGGATCTTGTCGTCGGCCAGCCCGCGGTCCAGCATCCGGAAGACCCCAATCGGACGGGCCTGGATCACGCAGCCCGGGAAGGTCGGCTCGTTCGTCATTACGAGCATATCCAGCGGATCTCCGTCATCGTAGAAGCTGTGCGGGATGAGGCCGTAATCGCCGGGATAGTGCATTGATGAGAAGAGGACGCGGTCCAAGACGATGACGCCGTTCTCCTTGTTGTACTCGTACTTGCAGCGAGAGCCCTTGGGGATCTCAACTATACAATACATCATGTCCGGCACCTTTGGCCCCGGACGCAGTTCACGCCACAGGTTTTGCACGGCCTTACCTCCTCAACTCGAGCTTCGACTTACACCTGCACATCTCAGTCTTTAGGACGCCCCGCTGACATCTCACCGGCCCCGGAATGAGGTGTGCCAGCCAAGAGACGCGCCCGGCGCTGCCCTGAAATGTCCACCTCGCTCGGCGGCACGCGCTGAGCGAGCAACTCCCTCGTCGATCAGAAATGCCGTAACCTGGCCACCGGGTGGTCGCTGTAGCTCTGCAGTTCACTCACGGGCGTCTTGATGGCACGTGCCAGCAAGTCGGGGGTCACAAAATCGCCCGATTGCAGCTTCGCGAGGGCTTCCTTCTCGTCCGCCGTCAGTGCCCGGCCGCTAAAGACCGAGGCCGGCTGCTCCAAAAGCCGGGCGCGGCAGGAGGAACAGGCCAGGGCGTGCGAAAGCACGATCATAACCTCTCGGTGTGACACGGTCAGGCGCCTTTCAGTTCGGCGACGATCCTGACGCCTGCGCTGGCGCCAATGCGGGTCGCGCCGGCCGCGATCATTGCGAGGGCATCGGCAGCCGTGCGGATGCCGCCTGCGGCTTTGATCCCCATGTTCGGCCCGACCGTCCGCCGCATGAGCGCCACGTCCTCCACGGTCGCGCCGCTCGGGCCGAAGCCGGTCGAGGTCTTGACAAAGTCCGCACCGGCCCCCTTGGCGAGCAGGCAGGCCCGGATCTTTTCGTCTTCCGTCAGGTAAGTGGTCTCGATGATCACCTTGGTGAGCGCGCCCGCCGGTCGCGCTGCGTTAACCACCGCGGCTACATCGTCCTGCACGGCCTGGTCTTGGCCCGACTTGAGCGCTCCGACGTTGATCACCATGTCGACTTCCTGTGCCCCGGCGGCAATCGCCCGCTGCGTCTCGTAGGCTTTGACGGCGGTCAGGGTGGCTCCCAGCGGGAACCCGACTACCGTGCAGACCTTGACCGGACCGCCGGCCAGGACACGGCTGCACAGGGGCACCCAGGTGGGATTTATGCAGACGCTCGCAAAACGGTATTCGAGTGCCTCGGCGCAGAGCGCGCGGATCTGTTCCTCGGTGGCCGTTGGCTTAAGCAGGGTATGGTCGATCATGCCGGCCACGCGCTGCGACGTCTGCTTGCTCGTCTCGTGATTGATAACTGGCTGCATGTACATCCTCCTGGATGTCTGTTTCCCGGCTGTCTATCCTGATGCTTCAGGGCGCGGACCTATCGCAGTCCGACCAGGGCCAGCCCCCGGGCGGGCAAGGCGGCCAGGTCGGAGAACTTGTAGTGCGGGATGATCGACCAGTACTGCGGCGGCCAGTAGGACAGCCAGGCCTTGCCGACGATGAAGTGCTCCGGCAAGGGACCCCACATGTGTGAGTCGCTCGAGTTGTTGCGGTTGTCGCCCAGCACGAAGAGTTCGTCGCTGGAGAGTTTCTCGGGCGGCGCGTTGTAGCTCCCCGGGTTCGGCCCAAATGGCTCGGGCAAAAACTGGCCGTCGATGTACACGTCCCCGTTGCGCACTTCGACCGTTTCGCCAGGCAGGCCGATCACTCGCTTGATGAAGTCCCGGCTTGGGTCGCGCGGGTAATGAAAGACGATGATGTCGCCGCGCTGCGGCTGCCTGACGCACCAGGTCTTGTTCAACTCGATGCCCAGCGGCGGGAAGTCCAGGTGCAGCCCGGGGCAGTAGGCAAAACGATTGATGATCAAGAACTGGCCGTCGTGCAGGTTCGGTTCCATGCTGATACCGTCAATGCGAAAGTTCTGGATGACATTGCGGATCAACAGAAAGATCACAAACGCCAGCAGGATCGTCTGAATGAACTCGCCGAGCACCCCCAGGAAGGATGCAGGGTTGGCCTGTGAATCGGACGAGGCGGCCGAGCCTGCCTCGGGGAACTCATCGTGTGGCGGCGTCTCTAGTTCGGTCACGGACTGTCCTTGTACTCTAGCTTTCCCGACATAAGGATGAACATAAGAATACCCTGATTATAGCACCGGCCGCGAAAGCCAAGTAAAAGAGGGCTTCCGTTTCAAGCTTAACGTTTCTTTATGATGGGCGCCGCGAATCGAGCAATCGATCGAAGGCATCTGGCGGCAGATCCAGCAACGAGCGCACCTTGAGGTCGGAGGGCAATGCCAAATGTGATGGGCCGACCCCGATGCAGACCATGCCCGCCTGCCGAGCCCCTTCCACCCCTGCCGGCGAATCCTCGACCACTACGCACCGCTCCGCCGGCACTCCCAGTCTCTTGGCTGCGAGAAGGACCGTGTCCGGCGCGGGCTTGCCACGCGGCGCGTCCTCGCCTGCCACGACGGCGTCGAATCGGCCCCGTAGCGCCGGCATGTCGATGATCACTTCAATGTTGTGCCGGGGCGCGGAGGAGGCCAGCGCTTGCCGCCATCCGGAGGCCCGCAGATCGCGCAGCCAGCGCGCCGCACCCGGCAATAGCTGGATGCCGCGCGCCCGCAGCAGGGTCAGGTAGCGCTCCTCCTTGGCCGTGCCCAAGCGCCCGATTTCGTCCGCCGTCAGGTGCGGACCGAACATCTGGCCCAGGACCAGGTCATTGCGCTGTCCGAAAGTGGCGATGAAGTCCTCGTAGGTCACGTCGCGTCCCTGCTCGGCCAGGATTTGGCGCCAGGCGATCCAATGACACTCGGTCGAATCGAGCAGGGTACCGTCGAGATCCCACAGCACGGCGCGAAAGCCGCGTTCATCGCTCATGCGCGCCTGTCGGAGGACGTGGCGGAGCTCAAAGCGGCGTGGAGAGCTTGCAGGAAGTCTACCGCGGGTGCTTTTTCGAGGCCGTTCAGCCTGACGAACATGATCAGGTTCGGTTGGCGCCGCCGCAGCGACAGCCGTTCGATGTAGCGGCCGTAGCGCTCGAGGAAGGCCAGTACCGAACAGCAGAGCTCGCTATTGCCCGCCTCGTGCGTAGCCAGCCCCAGGCGGCTGGGCGCCGGCTGCCAGTTCCAGGGGCGGTCGCCAGGGTGTTGGTCCAGCGCACGGCGCAGGCTCCCTCGCAGCGGCACGATCTCAATCTCCTCGTTCAAGGAGCCGCGCAGATCGGCCCGCAGCGACATCAGATCGCGTTTGCCGCGCAGTAGCTCGACGAGCCACAACGGCACGAACTCGCGCGTCATCATGTGGTACGTGATTGTGAACTGCCGGAAGGGGCGCGCCGCGTGATTGACTGTCAACTGCACGCCGGAACTCATAGTGCCAATCAGGTTCCAGGCCGGCTGTCCTCCCAGGGTGCTCAGCGCGCTCTGCAGCCACTTACCGATGGCCCGGCTGCGCCGGCGATTGACCCAGTTGCCGGCGAGGTAACCGAGGACCACCACGATAATCAGGCCCCAGAGGATTCGCTGGCTGGGGGATGCCGGTAGCAGCATTTCTTCTCCTACTTCAGTACGATCCCGCCGATAGAGACGAAGGACGAGCCTTGCTCGTCGGCCGGGCAGCGGTCGTAGGCCACTTGCTCGCCTTCCGTTCGCCCGAGCAAACGCAGGGTCACGTAGATGGGCGGCAGGCCGCAGACGTTGTTGCCGTCCTCGACACGCTTGATGGCGTCGAAGAAACCGGCCGCATCCCCGGCACACGTGCGCGCCATAATCTCGTCATCGGCCAGGCGCAGGCGAGCGCATTCCGACGGGCCAAATGGCTGACCACCGAAGGCTGGCCCGACGTGCGATAGATCGCCCGCGGCGACGACGATCGCCCGCCGCCCTGCGAGCTCGCGTTTCAACGTTTCCACGAACGCGTCGATGGTGGGGTCATGCGCTGGATTTGCCTCTCCGGCGATAAAATGGCCATAGCTGCCGCACAGGACGGGCACCAGGTCAATAGGCGCGCCGGCACGCATGTGGTGCAGCCAGACGGCGGCCAGCTCGATCGAGTGTTCGTTGCGATGGTGCAGCTCGGCTCCGAAAGCCGCTTCCTCGCCGATTGCCCGGGCCACGGCGTCGACCACGGCGCCGGCTGTCGGCAGGACCCCAAAAGGCGTTGCATAGTTCTGGCGGGTCAGGGTCAGGGCCCCGTGCCCGCCGTAGTGGTCGGTGCCCAGGACCACAGCCAGGTCTGCCGCGCGCACCATCTCCTCGGCCGCTTTCCACACCGCGGCGTAGATCGGCCCCCCGCGCTCGTAATCGATATGCGGGCTGACCAGGCCGCGCCAGGTGTTGAACCGGTGGCCGATATGCTCTAACGGTTCGTCGAACCGGGACCCGGCGGGGCGGCTCGCGCCATCCGGACTGCCGCCGTCCACCATCTGCAGATAATCGTCGAGCAACTCCCTCAGTTCTGCTGGATCGGCCGGGTAGGATTTTCCGGCCAGGGCGGGGGGTCGGTAGGGCGCGGCGTGGTACTCGAGCAGCCGCAGGCGGCACGCGTCCCGAAAGCGCTCGTTGTCCAGCAGATAGGCTTCGTCACATACCTCAACCAGGCGGTTCAACACGTCTGCGCCGACAAGCAGGCGGAAATGGGCGATGCAGTCCGCCCGCAGCGCGCTCAGATCGCGTGTGCCGTCGCATAACGCCAGGACCGGCGCCAGCTGCCGCGGCACCGCCACCAGCATGTCACTCAACTGCAGGGGATCGCGCAGCAGGATCACCTGTCGGCCATCCTGTTCGACAGGTCGGAAATCCAGCGCCCGTAGCTTCGGTGCCTCAGCCTGTACTGTTGCCATCACTCTCGCGCCACCCGCATCATCATCAGCGTCATCAGCATCACACCAACATCCTTTCCAGCATTACCCGGCAGGGTTCCATTTTACCACACCTGCCCGAAATCCCTCGTCTCCTTTTGGTGGGTGGAGCGTCCGCTGCTCAGCCTGTCGCCGCACCGTACTCTTCGGCGGCCTCGAGGAACGCGACCAGGTTGCCGGGGGGTGCGAAGTCCACGTCGTAGGCGGGCGCCAGCAGCAGCCCGCCGGGTCCCAGCGTCTGGCAGCGCCGCTTGACTTCGGCGCGCACCTGCTCGGGCGTGCCCCGGTCCCAGAGCCAGGCGCGGCCCACGGTGCCCCACAGCGCCAGCCGGTCGCCGAAGTCGCTTTTGATCTGCTGCGCATCCATGCAGTCAGGCTGCACGGGGTTGATCACGTTGACGCCGATCTCCACGAGGTCGGGGATCAGCCGCGTGAAGTTGCCGTCACTGTGGTAGAAAATCAGCAATTCCGGTGCGACCGAGCGTGCCAGGCGAATGATAGCCGCCAGGCGCGGCTTGAAGAACTCGCGCCAGGTATCCGGACCGATGATCAAGTCTGTCGGCATGGCGACGTCGTCGTCCAGCAGCAATACGTCGATGCCGGCCTGCGCAAGGACCAGCGCGCTGTGCGTGGTGAGCGCCGCGAGTTGGTCGAGCAGATAGTGTGCCAGCGGTTTACGCACCTTGAGGTCCGACAGAAAATCGTGGAAACCGCGCAGCCGGTAGGCCATCTCGAAAAGTTCGCCGCCGAGGTGCGGCGGCGAACCGGCTACCGCCAGTCCTTGAGCGTGCCAACCGGCCACCTGTGCGGCCAGGCCTTTGTAGCGCCTGGGATCACGCAGATCCGGGAAGACAAAGCGCTCGAGGTCGTCGATGGTCTGGGCCGCGCTGAGCGGCCCAGCGGCCGGGGCAGCCTCCGGGTGGTAGCCCCATTCGTGGTAGGTCCTGAGCTGGCCCAGGCTGCCGACGTGGACGTCGCCGGGCAGGTTGCGGAGGTATTCCAGAAACCCGGCCTGACCGGCCGGCGGCTCGAACTCGGCAAAGCGCACGTCGAGCTTGAACTGGTGCTGGGCCGCGCCCGCCGTGCCGGCGGACGGCACGGCGGGCAGTGCTTCTTCCCAGAACGCCAGGGCCACCGGTATGCGGTCGGGTACGCCACAGCTCAACGAGCAGCGCACACGTTCGCGTGAGTCCATCGGTCGCCCCCTCCTGAGGCAGCGCCCCTGACCCATCCTGGCGGACCTGGTTGTCAGGCGCCGCCCTTTGACACGGTTTAGTCTAGTCCGAAGGATGGCGCCTGTCAATCTGCCTTTTGGGGACGGGGATGGGGCAGTAGCCGCGCGTAAAATGGGTGCTATGGAGAGCAACGCTGCCAGACAAGCACCTCAAGCCGTCTTGTTCTCAGGGCGACGGCTTCACGAGCGCAAGGGTCACCCATGCCTTTCCATCCGGCTGCACGAGGGGGGTCACAGTCGCCGATTCGAAAGCGCCGGCAAGTAGCGTATAGGATCCCTCAGGAATGTCAGCCGGTATCTCCAGCGGAAATTCGCTCACGAGAACCGGGTTGTTGAGCCACGTGTGCCACAATGTGGTCGCGAAACGGCCTGCACCCATTTCCTGATCCACCTGTGCCATGATCTTGTTGCCAGAGTTGACCAGGTGAAGGCTGAATACGATCTTTTGATCGAGCGAGCTTGTGGCGCTCCAAGCGAGCCAGATGGGAACGACGGTGCCCTTGTCGACCACCAGGGTGCTACCCCAGGCGGGCGCCTCCGGTGGGGTACCGGCCGCTACCAGCGTAAGGCTGCGGGAAAAAGGTGCATCGTAGCGGTGCAAAACCACGTCGCGATCGGAACTCTGCCGTTTCCAGACTTCGGTCGCGTCAGGAGCGCGGCCGACTGAGATAAACCGTGGCACGGTTAGCTGTTTCGCGCCCGTATCCTGGATCAGCCAGGGGTAAACTGGGTCGGTGACCGCATAATCGCCGGGAGTGCGGGCCACGATATAATCCGGTTCGATCGGCGGCTCGAACTGTGCAAACGGCGGTGTCAGGATGTCTGCCAACAACCAGCGATTGGCGAGCCACGGTTGGAAGGGCGCGTCTGCGGCGACCGACGCTGTGGGTGGAATGGTCGAGAGTAACTGTAGCGTTGCCCGGGTTTCTGAGTTGACGACAAAATCCGAGGCCCGGTAGGCCTGGCCGACAGGCAATGGGCTCCAGCGCCATAAGCCGAGAACCGCTGCCAAAAGCAGCGCGCAAGCGGCTGCGCTTCCGGCAGCCGGATGCGCGGTTCGCAGCCGCTGCAAGGCCCAGGCCGTCGCAAGAAAGAGGAAGGGCAGCAGGGCCGCCGAGTAGTGATGGCGGATCAAGACCAGCGTCGTGTCGCCGGCGAGCAATAAGTAGGCCAGGGTTGGCAACGCCAGCAGAACCGCAGGAAGCCCCAGGATGGGGAGACCTGCCAGAGGTGCAAACAACTGCAAGAGGAACAGCCCCTTGCGCTCGGTCAGGATGACCTGCAAAACAGCAGCGGGGCGAAAGAAGATGCTGCGCAGGATTTCCAGTGGTGTCCCGCCCAGGGCCCCGTAGTGCTGGGCGAAGTTGCTACCCCCGCCATTATTGGACCAGCCGGGCATAAGCCATTTCACCAACGTGAAGATCCAAACAGCGGTGCCGATCCCTGCCAGTCCGCCCACGCGCCAGCGACGTTGTATGAGCAGCATGTAGAGGCTAAAGCCGGCCGCAATCAGCGCGACTTCCTCTTTAACCAGCAGCGCCAGCGCGATCCAGATGAAAGTGGCCCGCAGACGTTTATCCAAGAGCGCCGCCCCAGCGGCCATCAACAAGGGCACCGCGAGGGCAATCTCGTGGAAGTCGGCGAGGGCAATGTTCTGCGGTAGTGGAGACAGCAGATACGACAGCACTACAACCAGGGCCAATGGCGAGCCAAGACGGCGGCGTGCAAACGCGAACAGTGGGATGGCGGCACTGGCCAGGATGACGGCCTGTAGCACCAGAAGCATCCGTGCGTCCGGCCAGATCCCATAGATGGGCGCAAGTACGATCAGCAGTGGGAAGAAGTGGATGCTCAAGGAATTCGTGCCATCTTCCACCAGAGTCTGGTAGAATGGCGCGCCCCGCGTCGTGGCCCACATAATCTGTGAAAAGAACCCGAGATCGAAGCTCGATTTGACAGCCAGGTGCCGCACGACAGCGAACCAACTGAGAACCACGGCCCAGCCCAGTGCCAGGACCAACACGAGCAGCCAATCCCAAGGGAATCGACGAACTGTAGCTATGCCAGGCAAAGGCCCGATTCGCATTCCAGGTGAACGAGGAGCACGCCCGGAGGATTCTTGCGCATTAGTGTCGATCATCGACCGATCTCAATCTTGCATCGCGCGAGCCCTGGGCCGCTCTTCCGGCTCTGTAGACATAGCGGCTGTGGGCCAAGCAGGTGGACGCCGACCGCCGTCAAACGGGCCCGGCCCTCGCACCGAGAACGGCGCAGTAAGGGCCGGGCGCCGGACGGCGCAAACAACAGCGTGGGCGAGAACCAGGACAACCGGTTCGGACAGGCCACAAGGATACCACATCGAGGGATTTGTGCCCAACGAGTGGGCCGCCTGCTCACCCTCTGCATTTGGCGCCGAGCCTGGAACGCTGTATAGTGTACGAACTTCCGTCGAAATGCCCGCACATAATGCTCGTCAAGAAGCATCAGCCAAACCTGTGTCGCGCCGTCAAAGCGCTGCCACCACTGGGTGAATTTACGCCATGAAATCACTCAGCCTTCTGCGCGTCCGGACCCGCATCGCGGTCCCGCTGGTCCTCCTTACATTTTCGATCCTCACACTGATATTGCGCACTTGGCGCCTCGAGTCGATTCCGCCCTGGCTGTGGTGGGATGAAGCCACCCAGGGTGTGGATGCACGTGAGCTGCTGCACGGCCACTTTCAGGTCTTCTTTCCCAGCGCGCTTGGCAAGGAGCCGCTGTACGTCTATCTGACAACGCCCTTCGTCGCCGCCTGGGACGGTCATCCGGCTGCGGTGCGGCTGGCCGGTGCCCTGTTGGGTGCTCTCATGATCCCGGTTATCTATCTCGCCGGTCGAGCACTGTGGCGAGACCACCGGGAGGTGGGCCTCTGGGCTGCTATCGCGGCAGCTGGCCTCTGGATGACCAACTATTGGCCGCAAAGCATCAACCGCATCGGCTTTCAAGTCAACGCGTTTCCCATCATGCTGACCCTGGCCGTAGTTGCCTGGCTGAACTGGACTCACCGGCCGCTGCGCGGGCGCGCCCTGGTTTTCGGCCTAACTGCTGGACTGACTCTGTTGACCTACCTGGCGGCGCGCATAACGCCATTGATCTGGCTCTCCCTGTATCTGACTCTATCCAAACAGCAGCGGCAAGGGATCCGGACGACCGTGCCCTGGGCGCTGCTGGCGTTTATGGTGGTCGTCGCACCGTTGGCGATCTTCTTCACCCTGCATCCACAGTTCATCTTCGAACGTATCGACACTTTTGACGTCGTGCAACCGGGTAGCCTGGGCGTGGTCGAGCCTTTCCGCTGGACCTGGCACGGGCTATGGGGCAGCTTCCTGGGCTGGGCGGGCGATCCAATTGACCGGCACAACCTTCCCGGCCGGCCGCCGTTCAGCCCCGGCCTGGCAGCGATGTTTGCCGCGGGACTGGCGATGGGCCTAGTTCAGGCGGTCTGGCGGAAAGGCCAATCTGCATGGACCCTTATGATCTGGTTCGTCATGATGTGCGTGCCGAGTTTCCTGGCCCGGTCGAGCACTCCGGCCTTTCCACGACTCTTCGGTGCATTGCCGGCTGCATTGCTTCTCGCAGCGTGGCCGCTTGGCTGGGCCGCGAGCGCAATCAGCCATCGCAGGCGCGCAGCCGCCTGGGGAGCGGGCGCTCTGTTGGCTATCCTTCTCGCCGGTGAGGGCTCGAGCACGGTTCAGGATTACTTCGTGAAGTGGGCGCAGCAGACGGACCTGCACGCTGCCTACCAGGGCGACCTGTGGGCTTTTGGCGATGCCGTACGTCGTGCTCCGGGCAGCCTGGGGGTGGTGCCACTTTACCCTGGTTACGGCTACCAGCTGGATTATGCCTTCGAGCATGTTCCTATTTTCCAGTGGCCGGCCGGGAATCAGCAGGCTGAGCCCTGGCTTGACGCCCGGCTGGGCCGAGCGGCAGGCAGCCTGGTCATGACACCCATGTGGCGCGAAGGCGCCAATCTGCTGGCCGACCCGGCAGGCGTACTGCCCTTCTACCTGGCAAGAGAAGGTATGCCGGAGCCCGGGCAGGACTATCGTGACTTCACGCTGTTGAGCTACCAGATGGATCCGCACCCGCAGTTCATGGCGGATGGGCAGCGCACGCCCCTTGATCAGGGCTATGGCTCTGACCTATCGCTGGTCGGAATTCGCTGGGGCGGGGCGGCGCCGAATGAGGACCGAAGCTCCGCAACCGCGGCTGCCGGTACGCGTATCTGGGCCATCTGTACCTGGCGCTTGACGGCGCCTCTGCCACACGAGCGGGTGGCGCTGGACCTTGTGGACGAAGCGGGACACCGCCTGGCCAGCGACGAAAGCCCGCTGATGGACGCAAGCCAGGCAGCCGCCACGACCTGGGCACCAGGCACCACCTTGCAGACCTACCACCTCATAACGGTGCCGCCGACGCAACCTGCCGGCCATCTTAGCCTGGAGGTGCGCGTCTACGATCAACCCACACTCGAACCATTGCTGCCTGCTGACGGCACCGCGCGCCTGAGCGCAGCCGTGGCAGTTGCTGCCATATCGCCGTCTTCCGTGCCACTGTCGCTCACCGCTCTTCACCTGGACCGTAACTTGCAGCTTGACTTCGCGCATGGCACTAAACTGCTGGGCCTGAACGGCTGGCCCGTTCAGGCAGGCCCTGGTCAAGTGATCAGCCTGCGATTATTCTGGCAGATCGGGAACACCGGCGCGGTGAGCAGCGAGTTCACGGCGTGGCTGGACGTGGCGGGTCAGCACGCTGCGAGCACCCTGGGCCGCGTGCCAGCAGATATGGCGCCGGGAAGCATCGTGCACACTTATCTGGATATACGGCTGCCTGCCCAAACACCGGCCGGCCGGTACATGCTGCGAATGGCTACAGAGGATGGAGGGCCGCCGGCTGACCTCGGCGAGATTGAGGTTTTCGGGCGCCCACGGCAATTCGCGGCCCCGGCCCTGCGGGAGCGAGCTGAGGCCCTCTTTGGCGGCACGATAGCGTTACTCGGTGTGGACGCCCCGCCCGAGATCCCCGTTTCTGCCGGCGGTATGATTTCGGTGACGGTGGTCTGGCAGGCGTTGAGCACGTCCAAGATTGACCTGGTCCGTTTTGTGCATGCCCTTGGCGCGGATGGCCGCCCAGTAGCCCAGCGGGATGGACCGCCCTGCGAAGGTGCGTGCCCCACGACTTCATGGCTACCCGGCGAGGTCCTGACGGACACCCTGGTTCTACAGGTTCCTGCAGGCGTCGCTCCCGGCGTCTACCCACTCGCCACGGGCTGGTATACTCCAGCGACCGGCAGCCGCCTAGCAGCGCTCGACAAAGCAGGTCAGGCATTGCCGGGTGACACCGTGACCTTACCCGTCAGGCTCCTGATCAAGCCTTGATCGACTGCCGGAAAAGACGTGATTTGGCTCTGCCGCAGGCTTGCCGCGAACCACGGCTGTGCTATACTCCTCCGACATGAGGAAGGACGGGTCCACTCACCATTTCGGCGGACGGCGGACGTTCGCCGCAGCCAGCTCCCATTCGCCTGCAGTGCGGTCGGCCCTGCTATGGCGGGCTATGGTCTTGCTGGCGCTGGTTGCATACCTGTGTGCCGGTACAGTCCAGCTGCAGCTCCCCGGCTTGAACTACGATGAAGCCCTGGACGCTGTGCCGGCGATGGATGTAGTCCTTCATCAACCGGTGGAGGCTCGCGCAACGGTCGAGATTGCCGGCCAGCAGTGGCCGCTCATGATCATGCCCTACATCGGGCCGACCACCTCTCTGCTGCTCATCCCTGCGTTTCGCCTGGCCGGAGTCGGCGTTGTCAGCCTGCGTCTTACTACGATCCTTCTTGGTGCCCTGACCCTGCTTATGGCCTGGGGCTTCCTGAGAGAATTCCTTGACGAACGAGCCGCGTCTATCGCCGTTCTGTTACTGGCGCTAAATGCTTCGTATGTCTTCTGGTCGCGCATGGGCGCGTTCGTGGCTCAACCAATGCTGCCGATCTTCATCGGCGCGCTCTGGTGCTTTTTTCGCTGGTATCGCAGCGGCAAGCCGGCCTACCTGGTCGCCGCATCCTTCCTCATGGGCTTCGGCCTTAGCACAAAACTGCTCTTTCTGTGGGCCTGGGCCGGGCTGGCTGCCTGTTGGCTCTTGCTCTCCCCGTGGCTCGACAGGGGTAGAGGCTGGCGGCGATGGCTGTGGCCCCTGCGACGCCTGTCTGCACGCAGCCTGGCCCTTGTGGGGCTGGCGTGCGTCGCCGGCGCCTGCATTGTGATCTGGTACAACCTCCAGGGCCTGGGATCATTCCGCTTCTTCATGGCTCAGATCTGGTCGAGCGGAGAAGCGGCCGGGTCAAACGTGCTGCAGAACGTCCTGGGGGTGGGGTTTAGCGATCTGCGGGGCCTGATGAACGGTTCGTGGTTCTTAGGAGCGATCGGCCCGGCATCTCTCAACACGGTTGCTTTGCCTGCCTTTGTCATCGCCCTCCTTGTCATCGTTGTGCTGGCGGCCACTCGCCGTCTGAAGTACAGTCCCCGGCGCCTGGTTTTCCTGTTGGTCCTGATGATTTGCTTCGTCGTCTCGGGAGCGGCCTCGAGCATTAGCCATGGCGCCAATCACCTGACCCTCATCTGGCCAATCCCGCAGGCTCTGCTCGGCGTCGCCCTGGTCGGGATAGTCGACGCGCTCGCCTCGGCGTCTCCGCGAGCCTACAGGCTCGGCCTGACCGCTACCGGCCTTGCAGCGATTTGTCTCGTGGGCTCCGAAGCGAGGACGACCTACTCCTTTCACCAGGCTCTTGCTCGTTCCGGTGGTCAGGGTCACTACTCGGACGCGATCTATGCCCTGGCAAACGACGTGGAGCAGGCCGGCGCTCCGGGCGCAGTTGTTTTCGACTGGGGATTCCTGCGCAATCTGCAGATCATCACCGCCAATCGGGTGCCTTTGCAAGAAGCCGTCACATACACCTCTCCGCCTGCGCCTGAGTTCGAGGAAATTGTACAGAAGCTGATGGCTCAGCCCCGCGGCCTCTACGTCTTTCATTCGCCACGATACACCGCATTTCCTGGCCATTGGGAAGTTTTCGAGCGCGTGGCGTACCGCAATCGCCTGCTCCCTGTTCTGTGGAAGACCTATCGCGAGCGCAACGGCGAGCCGGTCTACCTGGCCTACAAACTGGTTCCCGCTCCTCGGCTCCTGGCCCTGCCCATTGGGGTCCGCTGGCTCGACGTCCAGGCAGGCGACGGCATAGCCTTGCTGGGCTCCAGCGTCCCGGACGGAACTCTGAAGCCCGGCGGGGTGCTGCAAGCAACACTGTACTGGCAGGCTGCCTGGCTCCAGCAGACGAGCTACAAGATCTTCGCACATCTGGTGGATGCCAACGGCAAGCAGTGGGCAGGCCACGACGCAGTCCCGGTGGATTGGACCTATCCGACCGACGAGTGGCAGGTGGGGGAGATAGTCGCCCATCGGATCTGGCTCTCTGTGCCGGCAGACGCCCCGCTTGGCACATACCGGCTTTTTGCTGGTATGTACGACCCGGCAACAGGCCAGCGTGCGCCTCTCGAGAAAAATGGTGCGCGGCTACAAGGCGACACCGTCGAGGTCGCGGCGCTGGAACTGGCCAGGTAAGCTGGGTATGCAGTTCACGACGCCAATCTGTCCGTGGGGGTCGGGACCTGCCATCTGGCCGGCCTGGACCACGCCCCTTCAACGGCCGCCGGCATGTGATTGTTCGTGGGTCGTTTGCGCGACCTTAGCCGTCGATCACAAGCCAGATGATGCCGTGCTTATGGAAAGTGACCCGGAAACATCTTCCACGTCTGCACGCTAAAGTCTCCTCACCATCGCTACAGGGCTGAAGTTAGCTGCACTTCCAGCGACCGGCGCAGCGCTGGGGGGTGCGGCAACTAAGGCCCACTATGGCAGCACGGGTAGCGGTCCCAGCCCAGCCTGCGTGTCGTGAGTGCCATCGGGCAGGACCACGGGGAGGGGCGGCGACATCTGGTCGCCGGTGACCGTGAAGGCCCGCAGGCTCAGCCACCATTCGCCGGATTCGGCCGCTTCACCCAGCGGGAACGCCACCTGATCGACGATCTCGCCGCCGGACGCCTGACCCCGCAGCCAGCACGTCGTCGGATACCGGCCGGCCAGAGGTTCCCAGACGACCCCAGGCAGCGTGCGGCCGCCCGGTCCCACCAGAACGCCCGAAAAGCTTTGCGGCGCCTCTGCCGCCCGCAGCGCCTGCCAGTGCAGCGCGACCACAAGCGTCCGGGTGTCGGGCATGTAGCGCGACTGAAAGCCCTGCAGCCGCAACTGGCCGTCGAACACGGCGCCGGCCGGCGTCAGCGGCGTGGGAAGCGGGGCCGGGGCCACCTGTTCGAGGGTCGTGACGGGGAGCAGTTCCGCATGCCAGGGCCACCAGGTGGTGGCGATGGCCAGAAGCCAAACGATCTGCGCCGCGATAGCTATCGCCCGCAGCCGGCGGTCGAGCTGGGCCAGGGTGGCCGCCGCAATCAGGAGCATGAATGGCGTGAAGAACATCCACACCCGGCCGACTTCGTTTCTCGCTATGCCAGACAGGTCGAGGGCGGCCAGCGTTAGTCCGGTGGCCAGCGCGAGGGCATTCATGGGCGCTGTCTGGCGTGTGGTGGCGTAGATCAGGGCGAGCCCGGCCAACGGTGGGCCGGCGAACATGACGTAGTCCCAGGCGTCGAGGCCCAGGCCTAAGACGTAGGGATGGTCGGCCTTCAGATGTACGGTCATGCTGGCGCGCAGTACATCCACCAGGCTATGGCCAAGAGCGACCTGGTAGGCTCCGAAGACGGCAGCCACCCCGAGGCTGAACATGAGGCTGGCAACGAGCAGGTGTGCAAGCCGCGGCATCAGCCGCGCGGGTCGGTACAAAACCAGGCCCGCGGCGAGTAAGCCGCAGACCGCCAGAATGGGCAGCAGCGCCAGGCTGAGCAGGAGCGCGATCCCGGCCGCTACGCCTGCCAAAATGAGCAAGGACACCGAACGGCGGCGCTGCTCCGCCACGATGCCGGCATAGAAGAGAGCGACGACAGTGATAGCCAGGAGCGGGTTAGGGATGCTGAGACTGCCCGGAAAGAAAGAGAGGCCCGGGACCAGCGGCCACCATGCGACCGCAATCCGCGCAACGCGCGGACCGGCTAGGCGCCGTCCCAGATAGTAGAGAGGCACGCAGGTCAGAGCACCCCAGACCGGCGTGGCGATGCCCAGCCAGGCGCCGGCCAAGCGGGCGTTGCTGAGCGAGATCACATCCGGGCGTCCACACTGCAGGTCGCGCAGCGGCTGTGCCAGCAGGGCGCTGAGGCGCGGGAAATGCGCCAACAGCTGAAACTCGCCGGCAAAAAGCAGCGGCCAGCCCGGAGGGCTGACGGAAATGTGCGGCAGTGGCACGAGCATGCCGGGCATGAGCGCTGGCCAGTCGTGGAGCACTACAGGCGACAGTATGATCCCGGCGCGGTAGCCACCGCTGCATGATTTCGTGATGGTGCACGCGAATAGCTGGCCCAGGGGATCGCCGGTCAGCAGGAGCAGCGATACGGGAATCGCCACGCCGCCGAGCACCCCCCAGAGTACAAACAGCCACCATGGCGCGCGTGCCAATAGCCGCGTCCCAAGCGCGTACAGAACCAGGCACGCGAGCGCCGGGACCAGACGGGGGAGCGTAGGGATGACGGAGACGCCGAGAAAGGTGTTCCATGCGGGAATCAGGTACTCGCCGCCGCGGACCACTTTCGCGGCTGCCAGCGCCAGGCTCAGCGCGACGACCAGAGCGGCGGCCTTTCCTGCTATTCCACGCACGCACAGTGTCCGGCCCCTTGCCGGGCTTGACGCTGGATCCTTTTCCATGATCCATGATCCTTCCTGCAATTCTCTGCCCTGGCATTATAGTCGGACATGGCGGCGAGTCGGTAATAGGGCAGCTTTGCACGTAGTGATTCAACTCGTGTCGTTGACAATCCGCCCCAGCGTGTGCTAGACTGGCACCACAAATCGCATACATGCTGAACGATCAGGGCGAGAGAGAACCCCGTTTCGCGCGAAACGGGGTCGCCGTAGGGGTAACCTGGGCCGGCCGCCGAAGCCGTCCCGGCAAGCTCTCAGGCACCTACATCGCGCTGGGACAGCACTCTGGAGAGTTCCTGCTGGAGACATCACGTGCAGGATACCGACGGGGCAAGCCGTTCTTTTCGGGCTCGCTGGTTCAACCCACCCCGAAATGCACCGGCAATCTCTCAGGTGGCAGGACAGAGACGGGATCGGGCGAGCTTGCCGCGACTCCCGTTTGCTTTTTAATCCGCTGACTATTGGCTAACAACCCCAGGAGGCAAGAATGGCTTACAAGATCGATGCGAACGCCAGGTACGCCAAATCGCATGAGTGGGCCCGCATGGAGGGTAAAATCGCCGTGATCGGCATCAGCGATTATGCGCAGCACACGCTGTCAGACATCGTCTACGTCGAACTGCCGGATGCCGGCGATACCCTCACCCAGGGAGAGAGCTTCGGAAGCGTGGAGTCGGTCAAGGCCGCCGAGGAGATCCTGGCCCCGATCAGCGGGGAAGTGGTCGAGGTCAATACCGGCCTGGAAGCCAATCCCGAGTGGCTGAACGAAGATGTCTACGGTAAGGCCTGGTTGGTGAAGGTCGCACCGACCGACCAGGGCGAGTTGGCCACCTTGCTGGACGCGAAGACCTACGAGGCCTTCGTGGCCGAGGAAGAAGAGAAGGGCGCCCACTGAGGCGACACTATGAACTATATTCCGAATACCGAAGCCGACCGAGCCGAAATGCTCAAGGTCATCGGCGCCGGCTCTGTGGGAGATCTGTTCCACGACGTTCCGGCCGAACACCGCTTTCCCGAGCTGATCATGCCGCCGGCACTTTCCGAGATGGAAGTGCTTCGCGAGCTGGGTGGTCTGTCTGACGAGAATGACGACCTGAACCACGCGGCTTGCTTCCTCGGCGCCGGCGCCTACAATCACTTCGTGCCGAGCGTGGTGGATTTTCTGCTTCAGCGCTCCGAGTTCTTCACCGCCTACACTCCTTATCAGCCGGAGATCAGCCAGGGCACGCTGCAGGCTCACTTCGAGTACCAGTCCATGATCTGCGCCCTGACCGGCATGGAAGTCGCCAACGTCTCCCACTATGACGGCGCGACGGCGGTGGCGGAGGCGGTGATCATGGCCCAGCAGGTGGCGCGCGGCAAACGCGACCGCGTCGTCCTCAGCCCCACCCTGCACCCGCAGTATCGCGAGGTCGTTCACACCTACACGCAGGGCATGAACCTCAAGCTGACGGGGGAGGATGCCCCGCTGGGCGATCTGGATGCCCTCGCGGGGTTGTGCGACAAGGACGTGAGCTGCGTGATCGTGCAGAACCCGGACTTCCTCGGCCGTCTCTACAGCCCTGCCGAGATGCGGGCCCTGGCCGATCGCGTCCACCTCTGCGGCGCGCTGTTCGTCGTCTCCACCGATCCCATCAGCCTGGGGCTGTTCCAGCCGCCGGGCGCCTACGGGGCGGATGTGGTGACCGGCGAAGGCCAGCCGATGGGCAGCGGGCTCAATTTCGGTGGCCCGTACCTGGGCTTTTTCGCCATGAAGATGCACGACGTGCGGCGCTCGGCCGGTCGGATCGTCGGCGAGACGGTTGACAGCGACGGCGAACGGGGCTTCGTCCTGACCCTTAGCACCCGCGAGCAGCACATCAAGCGCGAGAAAGCGTCGAGCAACATCTGCAGCAATCAGGCCCTGAACGCCCTGGCGGCCGCCATCTACCTGGCGGCTATGGGCAAGTATGGCCTGCGCACAGTGGCCGAGCTGAGCTACCATAAGGCACACTTCGCGGCGGGGCTGCTCGGCAAATTGGACGGCTACGCCCTCTCGGCCGAGGCGCCCTACTTCAAGGAATTTGCCCTGCGATGCCCACACCCGGTGTCTTTCGTCAACCAGGTCTTGCTGGACGAATATGGTATCGTCGGTGGTTACGACCTGGGCCAGGACTACCCAGGGTTGGCGGATCACATGCTGCTCTGCGTGACGGAGATGAACACGCGCACCGAGATCGAAGAACTGGCCGAGGCGTTGGCCGAGATCGCCGGCTTGGACCCTGAGGAATACGGAACGGCCGATGATCTGGAGCGCGTCGAAGGCAACGGTTCGTCCCCTCGCTCCCATTCGCCGGAGGTGAGCCATGCCTGAGCCCTTGATTTACGAGATCAGCAAGCCCGGGCGGCGCGCCGTCAGCCTGCCGGACCTGGACGTACCGGCAGCCGAGTTCCCCTGTGATTGCCTGCGCGAAGAGCTGCCTTTGCCCGAGCTGGCCGAGGTCGACCTGGTGCGGCACTACGTGCGCCTGTCACAGATGAATTACGGCATCGACACCGGCTTTTACCCGCTCGGGTCCTGCACGATGAAGTACAACCCGAAGGTCAACGAAGCCGCGGCGCGCATGTCCGGTTTCACCTGCGTCCATCCGCTGCAGCCGACCTCGAGCACGCAGGGCGCGATGGAGCTGATGCTGGGACTGCAGGACCTGTTGGCCGAGATAGGGGGCTTTGCGGCGGTCTCGCTGCAACCGGCGGCCGGGGCGCACGGCGAGCTGACCGGCGTGCTGATGATGCGCAAGTACCTCTGCGAGCATGGCGGGTCCGAGCGGGACGTCATCTTGATCCCCGATTCGGCTCACGGCACCAACCCGGCCACCACGGCTATGTCCGGCCTGCGGGTGGTGGAAGTGCCCTCCGGCCCGCGCGGCAATGTCGACCTGGAGGTCCTGCGCTCCCTGATCGACGAGCATGGCCCGCGGCTGGTCGGCATCATGCTCACCAATCCCAACACGCTCGGCCTGTTTGACGAGCACGTCGAAGAGGTGCTGCGGCTGGTGCACGAGGCCGGCGGCCTTGCTTACGGCGACGGCGCCAATCTCAACGCGCTGCTGGGCATCGCCCGGCCGGCCGACATCGGCTTCGACGTCATGCACTACAATCTGCACAAGACGTTCTCGACCCCGCACGGCGGCGGCGGGCCAGGAGCCGGCGCGGTCGGCGCGAGCGAAGCCCTGGCCGATTACCTGCCCGGCCCGATCGTGGCCCGGCCGGACGACGGCTATCTCCTGCGTTGGGTCATGCCGTCGCACTCGATCGGGCGCGTCAAGGCTTTCTACGGCAACTTCGGCATCCTCGTGCGCGCTTACACCTATATCCGCATGCACGGGGCAGAGGGCTTGCGGGCGGTGAGCGAGAACGCCGTGCTCAACGCCAATTACCTGCAGGCTCGACTGCGCGACGTTTATCCGATCCCGCATGGCGACCGCACGTGCATGCATGAGTTCGTCGCCCAAGGCACCCTGCCCGGCGCCCCAACCATCCACACGATGGACATCGCCAAGCGCCTGATGGACTACGATTTTCATCCGCCGACGGTCTACTTCCCGCTCATCGTCCCTGAAGCCCTGATGATCGAGCCGACCGAGACCGAGAGCAAGGAAACCATGGACGCCTTCGCCGACGCCATGCTGACGATCGCCCAGGAGGCGCGCGACGAACCCGAGCTGCTCAAGAACGCGCCGCACCGCGCGCCGGTCGGCCGGCTGGACGAGGTCAGGGCCGCCCGCGACCTGACACTGTGCTACGGCCCGCCCAACTGCAGGTGATTGAAAGCCCGAGGGTGCCGGCCAGCCCATCTGGCCGGCACTGTTTCTTCTGCGCACCGGGCGCGTCTTCACCGTTGAAATGTGTATGCGTATGTGCTATAGTGCGCGCGGGGGTATGTATGGGTGAGCCACTACGACGAGTTCAAATGCTGATTGGGCCGGAACAGCACGCGATCCTGGTCCGCCTTGCGAAACGAGACGGGCGGAGTGTGGCAGATATCACCAGGCGCGTGATTGCATTGGGGTTGGAACAGCTGACCCAGAAGGACGCCCTTGCCGCGCGTGCTCGCGCTTTGAGGCGGGCTGATGCACTCGCAGAGCAAATAGGGAGTCGTACTGGCCATTTCGCAGACGTGGACGTCGTAGAGGATCTGCGCCGGTTGCGGGAGGAGCGCGATGAGCAGCTCGCCGGCGGTTGTTGACGCCGGAGGTGCCCTTCTCAGCGAGTACTGAACACGCCTGCCAGGGACATGGCAGTGGCCCTGTGGGAGCGGTTGTTGCAGGACGCGACCACGCTTTGGGCGCCACGGTTGGGGAGCCATGAGATCACTTCGACTATGCACAAGTATGCCTTTGATAGCGTGTTGACGGTTGCCGACGCCGACTTCTGGACGGCGGACAGGCGCTTGTGCAACAATGCCAGGGGGCAGGGGTAAATTGGATTCACTTTGTTGGTGAGGCATCACAAGGATAGCCTATGATTGACGAGACCTGGTACCGTCGCCCGCCTGGTTTCCCCGAACACGTCGCGGCCGGCGGCGTCATCGTCCGCCGAGACGCTGGGCGCCTGTACTTCGCAGCGGTCGGGGAGGGGGATCAGTCGGGATACATCCTGCCCAAGGGGCACGTCGAGCCGGGCGAGGAGATCGAGATGGCCGCACGCCGCGAGATCGAGGAAGAGGCCGGTTTGACCGACCTGCGGCTGCTGGGCGAACTGGGCGTGCGCGAGCGGCTCGACTTTCGCAAGTCCGGCTGGAAGAAGACGCACTACTTCCTCTACCTGACCGGGCAGTCCGCTGGCCACCCGACCGATCCCCACCACGACTACCGGCTGACCTGGCTGGACCTGGACGGCGCGCTGCCGATGTTCTGGCCCGACCAGCGCGAGCTGATCGATAGCAACCGGGAGAGGATCAGGGAGCTGGTCGAGCAAGCCACGGGCTAGCCGCGCCGGGACCCTCAAAGCGCGTCCTGCTGCCGGAGGAACGCTTCAAGGCGATCCACGAACCGCTCGGCGTCGCCGATGGTCTGCCGGACTACGGCTTCGTCGGCCACCGAATCCTCGGCGTAATCTGCCTCCTCCCGCCGCCGGCGTGCCTTCTGATAGATATGACCGTATTCCTGCTCGATCATTCCTGGTTTGATAAAGAACTCAGAGAAGGCGGACTCGACACCGGAATGCTTGCCGCGGAGAATGGACCGGCTAAAGAGGGCGGCCGAAGCCATGTAAAAGACGGCGTAGTACGCCCGAACTCAGGGCCGTCCTGTAGTGAGTGAGGGCGACATTTTCGCGTGCCGTCTGTAACTCTTCGCGGGCTTGCGTCAACCTTAGGCGGGTGTAGGCGCGGACGCGCTCTTCCATAGCACGATGCCCTCTCGCGCAATGCTCTGATAGAACGGGTAACCGGCTGTTTGCATGCGTTGCCATTGATCGAGATCGCGCACGATATCCGCGACGATGACCTTGTGGTCGAACTGAACTTCCCAGGTAATCTGCGCCAGGTCCTCGCGCAGTGAAGGGCGGTTGTGCTTGACCAGCACCAGCAAATCCAGGTCTGAATCCTCGTTCGCGTCGCCGCGTGCCCCCGATCCGAATAGAATGACCGCCATGACATCGTCCGGGTATGCGCGGACCACCCGTTGCACGTAGTCAGTGGCGGCGTCTTGCGCTCTGCGGCGGATACGCTCTGAGCTTTTCACTTGTTCGCCTTGTTTGGCTGTCATCTCCATTTTCCCCCGCTCGATGGCATTCTAAGCCTTCCGGTCGCTTGGGTCAAGGACGACAGCTTGGCTCGCTTCTACTCAGTAGACGCATCGCTTGCCGTGCTCCACGTGCTCGGTGCCACGATGTTCGAGAAGATGTGCCACCTGCGCCAGCACGGCGACGACCTGCACAAGCTGATGCTGCGCGAGAAGCACGGCTATCCCGCCCTTTGCTGCAACGAGATCGTGCCGCCGACACGCCCCGAGGCCGACGCGGGCTACGTCATCATGGGGCAGGTCGAGAACCCCGGTATGTCGGGTACCAACACCATCTGCGTCGCAACAGTGCGGGAGACCGGGGTGATCCCGATGAGCGAGCCGGTCACCGGGTTCGCCGTCGATGCTCCCGCCGGCTTGATCGGTATCCGCGCCGAGTGTGAGGCCGGCGAAGTGAAGCAGATAACCTTCCGCTTTCGCAAGTCCGGCTGGAAGAAGACGCACTACTTTCTCTACCTGACCGGGCAGTCCGCTGGCCACCCGACCGATCCCCACCACGACTACCGGTTGACCTGGCTGGACCTGGACGGCGCGCTGCCGATGTTCTGGCCCGACCAGCGCGAGCTGATCGGTAGCAACCGGGAGAGGATCAGGGAGCTGGTCGAGCAAGCCACGGGCTAGCCGCGCCGGGCCGGCGGCGCGATCTGGGGCGACCCAAAGCCCGCCTTCAAAGCAAGAACCGGGTTTCTGAGTCGCTAGAGTCCCTCAGTAACTCGATTTTCTTTGGCGCCACCACTACCCTCGTCCGTCACGATCGTCTCCCGCCGGATGGCCGGATCGGTGAAGATGTCCTGAGCGTCGAGCACCTTGGTGGAGAAGCTCCAAACAACGGCTCCCTCAGGTCCCGCCTGGAACCAGTGTGGCGTGCTCGGCTCGAGCGTCACCTGCTCCCCGGACTGTAGCAGGATCTCATGCCAGACGGTATAAGTCTCCCGCCGGTGAGCGGGTGGACAGCCTCGAGGATTCGCCGTAGGCGAGCCTGGCACGTAGAGGCGTAGCTCGCCCCATTGGCAGCGAATGGTCTCCTCTTTGCCCTCATATCTGCCCAGGCGTGGGTGGGTGTGCTCCGGCTCAGTCTGGCCCGGAAACTGCACCAGCAGCTTGGCCGCGATCTTGTCGGTGTTGACGAGGGTGAGGATCTGGACGCCGGTGACGGTCAGTTCCCCCAGCCCGAAGTCGGCGACCTCCATGAGCTCCAATTCTTCTGGCCGCAGTGCGATACCCGTCTTGCGCAGCACCTCTGCGGCCCGCACGCGCGCTCCCTCGAACTCCTTGTGCGTGATCATGGCTTGGCCTTGTCCTTCAATCGCGGCCCGCCGCCCAGCGTATCGATTGTTGCCATAGGCGCGGGTAGCACTCCCAGTCGAGAAACGAGGGCGGACACCAGTGCGGGCCGCAGTCCGAACTGAAAACGAACGAGCGTCCTCGGCCAAAGGAATGGACGGCAAGCAGTGGATCTCGACCGATTTGAGCCAGGAGGGTGGCATTGGCCTTCAGGGTGCTTCGGTTGTAGCCGAGCAGCATCGGCCAGTCGGTCGCGGGGAGGCCGGCCATGACGGGGTGATCCGAGCGGATTACCGACGGCACAACGCCTTCAGGGCGCTCGACCCGGTCGTCGTAGGGAATGAACGTTACGGGCAGGGCCTCTTCGACTGCAGTGCCCGCATAGCGGGCCTTGCCCTCAATCCCCTGGAAGCTCAGGTAACCTCCGGCCATGCCCAGTCCCCCGCCGGCGGCGACAAAGTCACGCAGCAGGTCGAGCCGGTTGGCAGTTGGCACCGATCGTTCGAAGGTATCGGGATGCAGGACCAGCGTGTTGCTGCCGATATCGCTCAAAAGGACCACGTCATAGCGCTGGAGAGCCGCCAGCGTGGTCGGGAAATCCGTGGGAGCGCGGTGATTGGGTAAGTGGGTCACGTCGATGCCGCCGGCCTCCAGGGCGGTCTTGAGAAAACCCACCCCTTCACCGTAGCTGCACGTCGTCATACTGTCGAAGCCTTTGACATGCGTGGTATATATCACCCACGATTCGCCGGCGATCAAAACGCGAGGCGCTGCAGACATTGATCCCTCCCCGTTCTTGGGAGCTGTGCCGGCTCACAGCAAGGCTTTCACCAGGTACTCCAGGGTGTGGGCGGGCTGGCCTTCTTCGATGAGCTCACCCAACCGCTGCCGGCCGATCTTCTCGAGCAGCGCCTGAGCGGCTTCGATGATGGCGATGCTCGCGCCCATGCTTTCCACCGGACTCTCGGCGCGCGACATGACGTCGTAAGATAGCCAGCCTTCCCAGCCCAGCCGGTCGAGGTAGAACAGGGTCTCCAGCATGTCCCACAGGTGGACGGCGCCGGGCAGCATGTCCCAATCCCAGTCTCTGCCATTGTCATTGAAGTGTACGTAGAAGAGCCGGCCGGCCTGGGCGGCGATGGCCAGCGCCTCGGCAGGCGTTTCCCTGGCAATCAGCGCATGCCCTACGTCGACGGTCACGCCGAGGTTCGGCAGACCGAGCCGTTCGCACAAGTATAGGACGCGCCCCACGTCGCCCAGGATCAGGTGGTTGCACGACTCACTGCTCTTGTATTCGAGGCTGAGCCGGACGTCGGAGCGGTAGCCGGCGGCATCGGCAATGCTTTCCTGGAGCCAGCACCACTGGTTGAGGTAGTCCCTCTCGAAGCTGTAGTTGTGGCCGTCGATCAACGGGCAGCAACTTACCATCCCGGCGCCAAGCTCGGCGGCCAGGTCCATGGCCGCCTTCAGCTCGGCTACAGCCTCGGCCCGCAGCCGCGCGTCGCGGGAGGTCAGGGCGCCAGATTGCCACTTCTTGGCCGACTTGATGTTCGCATTGACCGCCGACACCGGCAGGCCCGACTCCTTGATCAGCGCGATCGTGGTCGCGGGGACCTCGAAGTCGGCTGGGTAGACCACCTCGATGCCATCGACACCGGGAACATCCCGGGCCATCGCCAGCCGTGCGACGAAGTTGCGGGCGGGTTGGAATTCGTGAAAGCGGTCGGCATAGTAGCCCATCAAGGATACCATCACGGAGTGTTTGAGCGTCATAGTTCGCTGGCTCCCTGTGGGATCAGGCCAGGCGCCGCCTCGAATTCGGGCCGCGTCGTCGGCGCCAGGTGTAGAAGACTGCGGGCCTCCGCAGGCGAAGCCACATCCCGCCCAGTCTCGTGTGCCATGCGCACAACACGCTCGACTAGGCTGGCGTTGCTTGCGGCCCGTATCCCGGGGCCATAATAGATGTTATCCTCGAAGCCGGCGCGCGCGTGACCACCCAACGCCAGGGCCCACAAGGCAGCTTCCAGATCGTGGCCGGTGTGGCCCGTGACCTCCCAGAGCGCGCCCTGCGGCAGACTCTCGACCAGGAACAACAGATTGCGTGCTGTTGCCGGCATCGCTCCCCTCTGCCCGAGCACAAAGTTGAAGAATGGCGGCAAAGTGAGCAGCCCCGGCTGGGCGTAGCTCATGGCGTTGGCGATCATCCCGGCCTCGAACACGGCGATCGCCGGCTTGACCTGGCGCCGTCGCATCTCGCGCACCCAGTAGTCGATGTCCTGCGGCGAGTTGACGTAGACGCCCTGGTCATAGTTGACCGAACCGGGGTTCAACGAAGCCAGGTTGACGCCTGCCTGCAATGCCACACAGCGATCGGCGGCGCTGAACCCGGTCAGTCCGCCCGTGGAACCCTCGATGAGAATGTCACAGCGCGCTCGGATAAGGTCAAGAGTGCGCTTGAAGGCGGCGAGGTCCTGCGTAGGGCAGCCTTGCTCGTCGAGCACATGCAGGTGGGCGATCGAGGCCCCGGCCTGCCAGGCGCGCAGCACTTCGTCGGCGATCTGCTCCGGGGATCGTGGCAGATCTGGAAAACGGGCCAGGTGAGCTGCAGGCGCGTCGGGCGCCACTGTCACGATGAGTTTGTCCATAGTGCCAGTCCTTCCGAGTTGGTTGTGATTGAAGAGCGCCGCCGGCCGGGTCCACCTGCCGCTCAGGGGGTTGAGCCCGAGCCGGCGACCCAGAACATGGCCAGGAGCGCTTTGTAAACGCTGAGGAAATCGACAGCGGTGAAGGTGGTCGTGCAGACACCGTCGTAAGTCACCTGGGGGATCCAAGAAACGTAGCTGGCCACCTGGCGCTCCCGCCAATCCACGGCGATGCTGATCGGAGGCTCATAACCGAACGGCCGGATCTCGCGAATACGCTCGACTGCCCGGCAGGCGGCCTGCCGGATGCGTTCCCGGGCTGCGGAAAGCGGGAGGCAGCGGGCGGCGTAGCGAGAAAGCGAGTACTTGACGACCGCCGTCTCGATCTGCTGGTTCGTCGCCACCTGCATCTCGGCGCAGACGAGGTCGTCGCCGGTGATCAGCACCGTCGGGATCCCCTGGCTGCCGGCAAGGGCGGCCGTGATCTCACTCTCGCCGACCGGCCGTCCATTGATGCGTACGCCCTGTATGAGCGGCCATGACAGCACGTGGCTGATGATGCCAGGCTGCCCGGCGCGCGCATGCATGGCAATCAAGAAGGCTGCGTCGAACGACTTGTCGACCAGATCGGTCTCGTAAAAGATCACAGGCTGACCCCGGACGGCCTCCACGGCCGGATCGAGCTCCTCCAGAAGCACGTTCCGATAGTCCAGCCCATGGCTGTCGTGCATCACAAATGACGTCGCGCCGGCCTCGCGCGCGCCCTCCACCGCCGCGTTCACGTCCCCGGTCAGCCAGCGTCTGCCCTCCAGGTACCCCTCGCTCTGCTCGGGATCGCTGTACAGGCGCTTAGGGAAGCCTGTCTGCTTCTCGCTGACGATTCCGGAGGCACCTTCGAAATCAACTGAGATCAATATGCGCATGCGTCGGACTCCTGATTACTCTTTGACTGCACCTGCCAGCATGCCTGCCGCGATGTAGCGCTGGGCCCAGCGTGCAATCACCAGCATGGGAAGCGAAACGATGACGAAAGCGGCATAGAACACCGGGCGCATCAAGCGCAGAGCGATCTCCATGTTCTGGATCACCATGGACAGGATGTGCATGTCCTCTTTCCGCAGGATGATCAGGCCGATCAAATAGGTGGCCCAGACGTTGGTGAAGATCAGGATGCCCACCGTGGCCACGATGGGGCCAGACATGGGCAACACAACACGGAACAGCACGTCCGGGAAACTGGCGCCGTCCACCTCTGCCGCTTCGATGAGCTCTTTGGGCAGGCTCAAATAGTAGCTGTAAAAAAGGAAGATGACAAACGGCAGCGACTGGGCCGAAAAGGCGACAATCGCCCCCTGATAGGTGTCGAGCCATTGCAGGGAGCGAGTCACCCGGAACGTGGTGATCATCGTCATAACGATGGGGATGGCCTGCGCGCCGATCAGGAACTTGACGATCCATTCGGTGCAGCGGACGGGATACTGGGCCAGCACCAATGACGTTGCGCTGCCAATCACCTCGAGAATGATGATGGAGAAGACCGACAGGATAATGTTGTTCAGGAAGGCGCGCGGCAGCCCGGCCACGTGAAAGAAGTAGGCGAACGACGATAGGCTGAACTGGCGCGGCAGCAGAAAGACGTTGGTCCCCATGCCGGAGAACGCACCGGCGCCGTTGTAGTCGTCGATCGACTTGAAGGCGTTGGCGAGGATCTGGTAGATCAGGAACAGGTTGAGGAAGAGCACCAGGCTCGCGATCACTCCCACCGCCATCCAGAAGGAGATCTTGGCCCAGTCGAGGGGCCGAACGAGATCCGAGGTGGGCCTGGCGCGCTTGCGGCCCCGAGCGATCTCTCGCTGGCTGATTTCCATCACGCTGCCTCCTGAAACATTCGCCGCTGGGCGAAGCTCAGCCCGAGGCTGACCACCAGGATCGTCATCGCGATGGCTGCGCCGTATCCGGCGCGCAGATCCTCAAATGCCCGCGAGTACATGTAGGTTGCCAACACGTGGGTGGTGTTCAGCGGCCCGCCGCGCTCGGTCATCATCCAGACGGTGTCAAATAGCTGGAAAACGCCGAGGATGGCCAGCGTAAAGGTCATACTGATGACGTGTCGGGTCAGGGGCATGGTGACGTGGAATAGTTTCGACCACGGTCCGGCGCCGTCGAGCTCGGCGCTCTCGTAGATCTCGCCGGGTATGGTCAGGATCGCCGAACGGTAGATCAGCAAGTTGAAGCCGATGCGCGCCCAGGTCTGGACGGCCAGGACGACCCAGAAGGCAGCGTTGACCTCTCCCAGGAGCAGCACCGTCTGGGTATGTAGCAGGCTGGTGAGCTGTCGTTCGATGCCCAATCTGCCGACGATCCATTCGATGGGCCCCTGACCGGCCCCATGCGAGCCCGTGAAGAAAAGGCGCCAGGCTTTGGCATAGACGGGCGTGGGCAAAAGGATGGGAATGAAAAGCAGGATCAGCAGCCACTCTTCCGTGCGCCGATGTCTTTTGCGCATGTGGTTGACGAGTGCATTGCCCAAGAAGAAGGCGATTGGCAACTGAATGAAGAGGGTGCCCGCTGTCATAAGCACTGTATTGATCATCGCGCGGCGGAACGTGGCGTCCTCGCTCACGAGCCTGACATAATTTCCCAGGCCGACAAAGACGCGACGATCGAAATTGAAGTTCTTAATGTCGAACAGGCTGAAAAACAGGTTGTCGACGATCGGGTAGTACAGATAGACGGCGATCAAGACAACGGCCGGTATCGCGAACAACTGCAGGTACAGGTTCCTCTTTTCGCGCGCCTTCATGATCCTTCCCCGTGCTGCTTGCGGGTTGTCCATCCCCGGCTGCCGGAGATGGACAACCTGGAGTTCGTTCGTCGATCCGCCGCTAGACGCTGGCGAAGAGCGCGTCGATCTTGTCCGCGGCCTCCTTGGCCGTGATGCGATTGGCTACCAGCTCGACCTGCACGTTCTCGTAGTCGGTCGAGATCGCAGCAGGCACGTTGAACCAGGCTGTCTTGTGGTCCTTTAGGATCGCAAGGGCATCCTTGAGGGCCGAGAAGGTCAGGTTGTCCGTGTTCGTCAGCCCCGCGCAGAGATTGTCGGTGCGGTGGAACCACTGATCCGAGAAGGACGGGCCGCTGAGGGCCACCGCCAGGCGCGAGGCCCAGTAGGGGTTCTGGCTGTACTGGTTGACGCTGACGTTCCACCACAGGCCGCCCGCGACCTGGTTGCCGATCCCCTTGGTCACTTCCGGCGGTACCATGATGCCCCAGGGCAGGTCGTCGAGGTGGAACTGGTTCTTGGCCTCGGCAGCGAAGAAGACGCCCATCGCCATCATGCCGATCTTGTTGTCGTGCATGGCCGTGATGGCGGGCCCCCACTCGTTGGTCAGGACGTTGGGCCCGTAATACCCCTTCTGGCCCCAGCGTTCCATGATCTCCTCGACAGCCATCATCTTGTCCGAGAACTTGACCTGGTTGGCGCTGACGGCATCCATGTCGGCCTGGGTCACCGTGCGCCCGGCCAACGCCTCGAAGAGCCAGGCGGCAGCGAAGGTGCCGGTGGCCACGACGAGCGGCAGCGGCACGATGTCGGCGGCCTTCATCTTCTCCATGCCCGCCTCGAGCTCTTCAATGCTCTTTGGAGTATCCAGGCTTAACTGCTTGAAGACGTCTTTGTTGTAGATCAGGCCGAACAGCGCCGCTTCTTCGGGTAGGGCGTACAGCTTGCCGCCGATGCGGCAGTGTTCCAGCAGGCTGGGCTGGTATTGCTTCAACTCATCGGCCGTGACGTAGTCGTCGATGGGCAACACGTAGTCGCCATCGACCATGCTCTGCAACCCAGCCGCAGCCAGGCCGCTGTTGAACGCATCCGGCAGCTTGTCTTTGGCCACGCCGACCGTGCCCATACGCTTCAGATGGTCGGTCCAGACGATCTGGCTGAGCTCGACGTCGATTCCCGTGTCCTTCATGAACTTGGCGACCGAGTCCTTGATCACCAGGCCCTTATTCGCGTCGTCGTCGAAGAACATGTGCCACAGAACCAGTTTGCTGGGCTTTGGCACGTCCGTCGGATTCACGGCTGCACTGGCAGCCTGGGCCGGCGCCTGCGGCGCTTGCGGGGCTTGCGGCGCACAGGCACCGATGCCTGCGGCAACTCCGGCGAGCCCCAAATAGCGCACGAAGGCGCGCCTGCTCAACTGTCTGCTGCGCTCGTCCACTCGAACCTCCTCGTTGCACGGAGTAGGGAAGCGCCAGTTCGCGTCCCGTTGGGGTAAAGGAATGCGGTCTGTCGATCACCAGGAGACTGGCCTGGATGCTGCGAGCACAACGGAAGACGGAATTACGCAGGGACGCGCTGCCCCGTACCGCGCAAAGCCTCTCTCATTTCCTGGCCGACCCTGCTGTTTATGCTCTTGTGGAGCGCCGTGACGGCTTGCAGGTCGCGGCGCCGGAGAGCGTCAAGAATCGCTCGGTGATCCATGAGGATGGAGGAAAAGACGTCGGCCGGGCTGTGTTCCATCCTGCGATAGATCAGGACCTCCCACTGGCTCCTGATCTGCCGCCACCAATGCAGCAGGCGGTTGTGACCGGCCTTTCTGCAGAGCTCCTCGTGGAAATGCCGATCGGACTCGATCAGGGCTAGGCGATCACCGGCATCCATGGCCTGGCGTTGCTCCTCGATCATGTCCTCGAGTTCAGCAAAATCCTGATCGGACATGCGATTTATGGCCCATTCGGCTGCGAGGCACTCGATTGCCGTACGGATACTCAGGATTTCGTCGCTGTCGGCTTCGGTCGGCGCCCACACGTAGGTGCCGCGATTGACCTGGCTCGACACCAGCCCCTCAGTCTCGAGCGTGTGCAGCGCCTCACGCAGGGGGCTTCGGCTGACGCCGAGCTGCGCAGCGAGGAGGGGTTCAGCCAACCTCTCGCCGGGCTGGAACTTGCCCATGATGATGGCCTCACGGATGCGGGCCGCTGCGGCTTCCGCGAGGGTGTTTTGTTGAACGGGCGCAAGAAAAGGGGTCGCTGTCATCGATTTGCTCCGGTCGACTGTATACAGGAGACAGTCGACTGTGTCTTGTATGCTGCATACTCTAGCACGGGGCCGTATGTTTGTCAAGCCCCCAAAAGCGAAAAAGCGAAGCAAGAATCGGGTTTCTGAGTCGCGAGTGTCTCTCAGAAACCCGATTCTTCATTTCACCGGCTTGGTAACCTGCTCCCGCCTGCTTGTCCCGGCCAGCCCGTCAGTGACTTGAGGCCGCCGTTCGTTCCTGTCCGGCCGGAAATATCGCCACGTTATAGCTTGCTGCGTTGCCGTTCGTCAGAAGGTTGCCCTCGAGCTACAATTCCTCCCGACGGAAGCGCCAGACGGCGACGCCTATGAAAAGCGCGATGCAGGCGACGGTCAGAACAATGGGCAGTGGACTGTCCAGCGGTTTGCCGGCGAGCAGTTGCAGCGCCACGGCGGGGTGCGTTGGCCCGAGGGAGATCGTCAGCAGATAGGGCGGAACGTACGCAAGTTGCGGCAGCGCGCCGGTGAACAACTGGTAACCAAACAGCAGCGCCAGAGGTATGCCGACCACAGGGCCGCGGGCACTGAAGAAGGTGCCGAGCATCAGCGTCAGGGCGAGGAAATACAGCAGGAACAGGTAAAGCAGGGCCAGTGCGCCAAGCCAGGCCAGCAGGGCAGGCCGCTGTCCCGTCCTCGCAGCAATTTGCGCGTAGGCAATCGCGCCCTGTATCAGCACCATCGTTACCCCAACACCCAAAGCGTGTGAAAAGAACTTGGCCAGCACGAACGCGCTGCGCGAGATCGGCTTGGACAGGATCCAGGCGGCGGTCCCGCTCTTCTTCTCGTCGATAATGGTATCTTGCCCGAGAATCACGACGCCGACTGCCGGGGCCAGCGAACCCATGACCATCAACAACTCCAAGGCGCTCTGCAGGAGGTCGCGGCCCGGCGCTCGAACCTCTGCGCTCGACTGCGGCGCCACCCAGAGGACCATAGCCAGAATTCCGTTGACGATGCCGGCCCAAATCAAAACCTGGGCCAGCCACTTGCGCGTCTTCCACCAACTCCCGGTTTCCTTAGCGGCCAGGTTGCCGTAACCCTGCAGCATTCCTCCTGATGGCACAGCCCGCAACGCATTATTGCTTGCCATTTTTGCCCTCCCCCACGATATCCAAAAAGACCTCTTCGAGCTCGTGCTTATGACGCCCGAATTCCGCCACGCGTACTCCTGGATCCGAGAGCACCAGCCTGAGGAGCTGGTCCTCGGCCGCAGAATCGTCCGTGACAGTCACTTCCCAGGTCGTCAGCCCGTTGCCGGCCGTGGTCTTGATGGCCGCGGCCCATGACTGGCTCGCGACGAGCGGCTGCACGTTGCAAGGATCGCCGTGCAACTTCACCGTGTAGATAATGCCGCCTGAGCCACCTGTCAGAAGGTCCTCAATCGGAGCTTCGGCCACCAGTTGGCCGTGGTTCAAGATGGCCACGGTGTCGCTGACACGCTGAACGTCGCTCAGGATATGCGTGGAGTAGAAAATGGTGGTGTACTTGCGCAGCCGCTCCATGACCTCCAACACATCGCGGCGCCCTTGGGGATCGAGGCTGGCCGCCGGCTCATCGAGGATCAGGAGGTCTGGGTAGTTGATCTGGGCCTGCGCGATGCCCAGGCGCTGGCGCTCGCCGCCGGAAAAGCCCTTAATGGGCCGGTCAGCCTTGTCGGCCAGGCCTACCAGCTCCAGGGTTTCCGTAATGCGGGCCTCGAGCATATCAACCGGGCCACTGAAGAAGAAGTGCGCCACGAAGCGCAGTGTTTCGCGGGCCGACAGGTGTTCGTAGTAGCGCGGATCCTGCGCGAGGTAACCGACCCGATTGCGGATGGCCATGCTATCGCGCACGACGTCATGTCCGAACACGGTGCCTTTGCCGGCAGTCGGCTGTGCCAGGCCCAGCAGAAGCTTGATAGTGGTGGTCTTGCCTGCGCCGTTGGGACCCAGAAAACCGAAGATCGAGTGTTCCTGCACCCTCAGGTTCAGGCCATTGAGCGCCATAACCTCTTTATAGGTCTTGCTCAGCCCCTTCGTCTCAATCACTAGTTGCTCTGTGTCAGGCATATACCCTCCTCGTACTCCTGTGCTAGCGTACACAGCCAGTTTATTCGAAGAGGGCAAGCGCAAGCAACGGCTCACTGTACGGTGCGAATAGTATCTGTGTGACGGGACCTGACCCTGGTCAGGTGACCAGGGAACAGCAAAAGCACGGGGGCAAACACGGGCATTATCCGTGGGTCCCCCGTGCCAGAGAATCCGTTATTACCCCTTGCCCACCTCTGCCACCCGCCAGTGCGCGCGCTCTTCGGGGTCGGGGAAGCGGGGCAAGATGTTGGCCGCGTCCGGCAGCAGTACCTTGTCGCCTACCGACAGCTCGGCCTTGTTCGCCTTCTCAGGCTGCGGTTTGACCGGCAGGCTGTAGATCCCAATCTCCTCGCCCGGCCGGTTGTAGCGGCTCTGCACGTAGGCCAGCCCCAGGATGCGGCCGTCCACGTCCACCGCCGCGCTGGTCACCCAGCCGATCGCCTGGCCCTTGCGCGTGATGACCGGGTCGCCGGTCTTGGGCATGCGCACGCCGCGCTCGTTCATGCGGAAGCGGATGACCTGTTGGTCCCGCGTCCGCTCGCGCTCCAGATGCGACGCGCGCCCGACGAAGTAGGGCTTGTGCAGCTTGACGTAAGCCGCGAAGCCCGCCCCGCTCGGGCCGATGTCGAACGGCCCGCTCAGCTCGTGTCCGTAGAGTGGTAGCCCGGCCTCGGTGCGCGTGCTGTCGCGCGCCCCCAGCCCGGCCGGCTGCAGCCCGAACGGCTCGCCGGCCTTGAGCACGGTCTCCCAGAAAGCCAGCGCCCGCTCTGGGTGGACGAAGATTTCGTAACCCACATCCTCGCCCGTGTAACCCGTGCGGGCGATGATCAGGTCGAAGCCGGCCAGCTCGCACTCGATCAGGCCGGTCTTGCGCACGCGTCCCAGGCGGTCCTTGAAGCGTGCGTCCTCGCCCATGCTCTGCAGGATCGCCAGCGAGGCCGGCCCCTGCAGCGCCAGGTCGACGCGCATGTCCTCGCCGCTGGACGGGTCCTTCAGGTTGCGCAGCACGGCCGGCCGCAGCACCCGGATGTCGGGCCGTTCGCGGTCGATCAGCACCTCGCCGTTGTTGACGGCGTTCAACCAGGCCCAGTCCTTGCCGGCATTGGAGGCGTTGACCACGATCTGATAGACGTCCCGGCTGCGGTGGTAGACCAGCATGTCGTCGATCACCCGGCCGTCCTGGTCGAGCAGGTAGCTGTAAAAGCTCTCGCCGGGTGCGTACCAGCGGGCGTAGTTGCTGCAGACGATGTCCAGGAATTCGGTCGCATGCGGACCGCTGGCCTCGAACACACCCATGTGCGCCACGTCGAACAGGCCGGCCGCCCTGCGCACGGCATTATGCTCGTCCAGCACGCCTGTGTACCAGACCGGCATCTCCCAGCCGGCGAAGGGGATGATCTTGCGCGTGTGGGCCTTGTGCCACTCGTAGAGCGGCGTCCGTTTCAGCGGCGCATCGGCGGGCTCCTGCCATTCGAAGACGGGGAGATCCGGCCGCGAGCGAACCGGATCCAGGTTCTGGTTGCCCACGAAGTACGGAGTACGCAATTCGAAACGCGCGTGGTGGCAGCTCTCGTAGAGCTCGAGCCCGGTTGGCCGGTCCGAATCCGGCCCGTACCCGGAGTAGCGGCCGTAATCCGGCAGGCCCGCCTCTTCCCGCAAAGCGGCCAGCGTCCCGGCCCCGGCAGGGGTCATCCCCGCCTCGACCAGCCGGTCGTAGTCGCCCTGAACGAAGCCGGCCGGCACCGCCAGCTCGACGTGGTCCCCCTCGTGGACGAAGACGCGTCCGGCAAGGCCGTTGGCCCTGGCTACCAACTCGGCGGCTTTCGGCCCGTGGACGGCCAGCGGCACGACGCGTTCTCCCTCCGGCGCCTGGCCCAGATCCTCCACGGTGATCGGCCCTTCGACCTTGCGCAGCACTTCTTCGCGGTCGAACAGCGTGTAGCCGTCTCCGAGGCCGCGCAGCCAGGCCGCCACCCGTTCGTGGTTCGCCGGTTGCGTGCGCACCAGGAACTGGTCGCGTCCGGCCTCGTCCCGCTCCAGGCGCATGACGAAAACGTCGTCGATCAGCCGCGCGTCGGCGTCCAACACGAAGCCCGTCTGTGACTGGCCGGGCTTCAAAGCAGCCACGTCGCTGGTGACGATCTGCTGCAGGGCCGGCTCGGCGCGTTCTCCCTTGACGAGGAGCAGGCCGGACCGGCTGACGTCGAGCAAGACCGCGCTCTCGCGCGCCGCCGCCAGCTCTGCGGCCGGCCCGGGTCCGCCGGCCGGCCCGAGGGGCGCCACGGCCGGGGCCGGCCCGGTGCCCAGCCGGTAGTAGTGCGGGTATCCGGCGCCGTGCCGCTCGGTCTCGGCCGCTCCCTGGGCGGCCAGCTCATCCACGCCGGCCTTGACCTCCTCCAGCACGTCGAGGTCGATCTTGCCGCGCGGCAGTTCGCCGCTCAGGCCGATATAGCTGAACGGCTGGATCTTGGTCACGATCTGGTGGATCAGGCCGGCCACACGATCCATCTCGGGCTCGCGGAACCCACGCTGTGTCAACCAGGGCGTGCCCAGGCGAATGCCCATCGCCAGGGCCGTCACCTGGTCGCCGGGGACGGTGTTCTTGTTCGCCACGATCCCGGCCAGGTCGAGGATGCGCACGGCCGGCTCACCCCTCAGCGCGAAGCCTGTCTTGGTAGGGATGCTGTTCAGGTCCAGCATGCAAAAGTGCGTGTCCGTTCCGCCATAGGCCAGACCCAGCCCGCGGTTCCGCAGCCCCTCCGCCAGGGCCGCCGCGTTATCTTTGATCTGCCACTGCATGCGACGGAAGGCGTCGCTCCGGGCGATCTTGAAGGCCACCGCCATGGCGGCGAACTTCTGTGTGTGCGGTCCCCCCTGCTCGCCCGGAAAGACGGCGCTGTCGACCCGCCGGGCCAGCTCCTCGTCGGTCGTCAGGACGATCGCCCCGCGTGGGCCGCACAGGGTCTTGTGTGTGGTCGAGGTGATAATGTCGGCCAGGCCCAGCGGGCTGGGGAAGGCGCCGGCGATGACCATTCCGGCCGGGTGGCTGATATCGGCCAGCAGCCAGGCGCCGACCTCATCGGCGATATCCGCGAAGGCCTGCCAATCCGGCGCCCAGGTGTAGGAGGTGAAGCCGGCGATGATCATCTTCGGGCGGACGCGCCGCGCCAGGTCACGGATCTGGTCGTAATCCAATTTTCCGGTGCTCGCGCTGACGCCGTAGCTGACGACGTGATAGCGCTTGCCCGAGAAGTTGAACTCGCTGCCGTGCGTCAGGTGGCCGCCCTGGTACAGGTCCATGCCCATCACGGTGTCTCCCGGCTCGACCAGGGCATCGTAGGCCACCAGGTTCGCCGCCGCACCGGAAAGAGGTTGCACGTTGACGAAGATGTCGCCGGCGGCCACACGTGAGGTGGCAAAGCAGGCCGCGGCCCGGCGCTGGGCCAGCGTCTCGATAAAGTGCACGTATTCGGCGCCCTTGTAGAAGCGCCGGTCGGCATAGCGCCGGTAATAAGCCAATTGGTGCGGCTCGTCGACCAGCCGATCCTCGTCATCGCGTGTCATGCGCAGGGGCGGATAACCCTCGGCGTAGACATTATTGAACACCGACCCAAGGGCTTCCCGCACCGCCCGCGGCGCGATGGACTCGGACGGGATCATGATCAGCTTGCGCGCCTGGCGCGCTTCCTCTAGGCCGATGATCCGTTCGATGTCCGGGTCGATCGCCCCCGTCTCGACCCCAAAGAAGAGGTCGCCGTATTCCATGCCTTCTCCGCCCGCAGGCGCGCCCTGCGCCGGCTGTCTGTCTGCCATGAAAGTCACTCCCTTGTGATGATGATGATGATGATGACGACGACGATGGCGACGACGACGATTGAGACGACGACGGTCGCCATCGCCATCGCCATCATGTCGTAGGTTCAAGTGGATTCTAGCACCAATGACAGGACGTTGACAATCCGCCTGATTCGTGCGCGAAACGTGAAAAATGCGCATTATTGGGGGTTGCAAGAAACAAAATGTAATGGTATTATATGGGACATCCAGAAAATCATATTTGCATTTTGCCCGTCCTAGCCGCCTTTCTGGGAAGAGGTAGACCGTGAAGCCGCAAGCAACTTACGAAGTTGGCCAGATCCTTGCCGAGCGCTATCTGGTGCACAAGGCTTGTGCCGGAGACCTGACCGAAACCTATCTTTGTTTCGACCGCGCCCTGTCCGTCCCCCGCACCCTTATGGCCTTTCAGGCGCCCTATGCCCAGGACGCGGGCCTCACCAACGCATTGATCCAGACTGTCGAGCCCTGGCGCGCCCTGCCCGAGCATCCGAACCTGATGCGCGTCTACGGCCTGGTGTGGATCGACGACCGGGCGATGCTCGAGCTCGAGGCCAACGCCGCCCTGCCGCCGCGTCCTGCCCGCCTGCGCGACTGGCTGTCAGCTCCGCTCGACCCTGTCAGGGCGCTGGCTCTTGCCATCGACATCTGCCGCGCGTTGGAGCACGTGGAACGGGCGCAGCCCGGCACCGCCCATGGCGACCTGCAGCCGGGCAACGTGTTGATCGACCAGCAAGGCAGGGCTCGCCTGACGGGCTTCGCCTTTGTCAACGCGTTGCATGCCACTCCGCCGGCATTTGCCGCCGGCCGGCCCCTGTCCCGCCTGGGCAGGCAGGCGCCGGCCCTCGACAGCACCCAGTGCCTCAACGGCTGCATTGGCACACCGCTCTACATGGCTCCGGAGATCTGGCGAGGCGAGACGCCCGGTCCGTCCGCCGACTTCTACGCTCTCGGCTGCCTTCTCTACCAGATGCTCGCCGAGGACCCGCCGTTCAGCGCCCGCACGCTCGACGGGCTCAAGCGCCAGCACTTGTGGGCCTCTGTGCCCCTCGTCGGGACAAGCGATCTGCCGGCAGACTTGTCCCAGGTGTTGGAAGGCTGCCTGGCAAAGCGCGCCGGGGACCGCTTTCCCACCGCGGCTGCCCTGCTGGCGGCCCTGATCGGGGTTTACGAGCGGCGCTATGGCCTGCTTGGGCCGGCGGCCACGGGCTTGGAACTGAAGGTCGGGCAACTGCACAACCAGGGCGCCGTCAGTTTTGCCCTGGGCCACCATGGCGAGGCGCTGCGCGATTTTGCCGTTGCCCTGCAGGTGGGCAGCCTCCATCCACCGGCCGCCGGCCGGTTGGGCGGCGCACACTTCCTGCTGCCGCGCTGTGCCGAGAGCCTGGCCGATATGGCGGACAGCGCCATCCTCGGGCCGGACGACGTCGAGGGCCGCTGTGACCGCGGCATGATCTACGCCTACCTGGGCGATGACCGGCGCGCGCTCACCAGCTTTGACGCGGCACTCGAGCGCGACCCGGCTTGCGTCCCCGCCTGCCGCGCCAGTGCTGCCCTTTACCTGCGTCTCGAGCAGACCGAGAACGCGGCGCTTATGTGCGAGCGGGCCCTGGCCGTAACGCCCGGCGATCGCCTGGCCTTGTACTGGTTGGTCAGGGCACGCCTGGCCGGCCGGCAGTATGGGCCGGCGCGCGATGCCCTGACGCGGCTGATCGAGTTAGGCTCCGACCGCGCTCCGGGTCAGGCCGCGCTCTATCTGCAGCGCGGGCGCATGCACACCCGCCTGCACCGCGACGCCGAAGCTATCGAGGATTATGGCCATGCGGCTGCGCTCGACCGCCGCAATCCACAGCCGTACTTGCTGCGCGGCCGGCTCTACAGCGCGGCAAGGCGTTATCGGGACGCCCTGCACGATTTCACCCAGGCCGCGCGCCTGGCGCCTGACTCGGCAGCGGCCCCTGCCTGGCGCGGGCTGACCCTGGCGCGCCTTGGGCATTACGAGCGCGCCCTGGCAGACCTCACCCGGGCGGCGGCGCTCGACCTGGCGAACGCACGGATCTACTACAACCGCGGGCTGGTGCACGACCGGCTCGACGGCGAGCCTTCAGCCGCCGTCGCCGACCTTGAGCGCGCCATTGCGCTCGATCCCACTTATGCGCGCGCCTTCGCCCAGCGGGGGTTGGTCGAATACCGCGCTGCCAGCTACGACCGGGCTCTGAGCGCTTTTACCTGCTCCCTCGCCCTCGATCCTAACCAGGCGTCGCTCTGGGCGCAGCGTGCGATGACCTGCCTCCGTCTGGGCCGCAAGGATGAAGCTGTCGCCGACTACTCCCGCGCCTTGCACGTTGATCCCGGGCTGGCGAGCGCCTACTACCGGCGCGGGCTGCTGTACCTTGCCGGGGAACGATACCCGGAAGCCCTGGCCGATTTCGACTCCGCTGTGCGGGCCAACCCGAGCTTGTCTGCCGCGCGCCTTCAGCGGGGCAAGCTGCATTTGCGTGGCGGGGACTACGTTAAGGCGTTGGGTGACTTCAGCCGGGTCCTTGCCGCCGGTGACGAGAGCGGCGAAGCCTACTATTTCCGTGCGCTTAGCTATCACGGCTTGGATTTGGTTCGAGATGCGCTGACCGACCTGAGTGAGGCGATCCGCTGCGGCTACAACGTCGCGGAGTCTCTCTATTGGGCGGGCTGCATTCGGGTCGATCAGGGCCGCTTGAACGAGGGCGAGCGCTGCTTCACGGAAGCTATCGAGCGGGCACCGAGTTTGACTGACGCCTATCGCCGGCGGGCGCTGGTCCGGGCCGAGCGTGGTCAGTTGGAAGCCGCGCGGGCCGATCTCGGCCGCGTTCTAGAGCTGGACCCACGCAACGTCGAGGGCTACTACCGGCGCGCACTGGTCCACCAGGCAGAGGGAGGAGATGCGGAGGCCGCGGCTGATCTGGCACGGGCCCTGGATCTCAGGCCTGATTTCGCCCCGGCGCACTGCGCGCGTGCCCTGCTCAGCCTCAGCCACGGTGACGACGAGGCAGCCCTGGCCAGCCTGACGCGTACGGTAGAGCTCGACCCGCAGAACATGATCGCCTGGCGCCGGCGGGGCGAACTCTTGCACAAGCACGGGCGGTACCAGGAGGCGCTGGCCGATCTCGACCGCTCGCTGGACTTGGATCCCGGCGACCGGCCGACCTGGGAACGCCGGGCCGACTGCTGCTGCCGGCTTGGAGACGATCAATCGGCCGTGCATGACCTCAGCCGGGTGATCGGGCTGGAGCCAGACTCGGCCGACGCCTATCACAAGCGTGGGCTGTTGCAGGGTGGCCTCGGACACCTGGAGGAGGCCCTGGCCGACCTGGCTCGCACCCTCTGCCTTTGCCCACTTGACAGCCGCGCTCACCTGCAGCATGCGCTCTTGCTGGCCAGGATAGGAGAATATGAGGCGGCGATCGCCGGCCTCAGGCGGGCAGTCGAGCTCGCACCCGACCTGGCCGAAGCCTGGCAGGCGCTGGCCGATCTGTATGCCGCCCAAGGCCGCTGGGACGAGTCACTGGCCGGCTATGAGCAGGCGGCCGAGTGTGAGCGGCCGGCGACGGAGGCCCACTATGGGCGAGCGACGGCCTATGAGGCGCTGGGGCGCGCCGCCGAAGCGCTGGACGCCTATGGTGAGGCGATCGCGCACGAAGAGCGCCCGGTCGAGGCTCATTACCGGCGGGGTAAGCTCTACGCCAAGCTTGGGCAGCCCTGTCCGGCGCTCGCCGACCTGGCCCGTGCAGTCGAGCTCGAGCCGGCTCATGCCGAGGCGCACGTGGCCGCGGGGCAGATTCACCTGGAGCAGGGTGAAGCCGAAGCCGCGTTCCAGGCCTTTACGCGCGCCCTTGCCCTCGGGCCAGGGATGGCGTCCACTTATTGTTCGCGCGCGCTGGCGGCCGCCCGGTCAGGCCGGCAGGCCGAAGCCGGGAAAGATTTCGAGCGTGCTCTGAATCTGGACCCGGGCTGCGCGGAGATCTACACCTCGCGTGCTCTCTGGCATGTCGGCAATGCCCGCCGGGAGGCGGCCTTGGCCGACCTGGCCCGGGCGATCGAGCTTGACGGCGTATGCGTGCCCGCCTACGAGCAGCGCGGGCTGCTGTTCCAGCAAGCCGGACGGCTCGACGAGGCCTTGCAGGACTTCAACCGCCTGATCGACCTGGACTGCGCCAGCGGCGAGATCTACTATCAGCGTGGCTGCATTCGGCGGGAGCAGGACCGGTCTGCCGAAGCCATCGGCGACTTCGACCAGGCGCTGCGCCTGGTGCCGGACATGCTGAAGGCGCGCTACACGCGTGCCCTGCTCTATCAGGCCGGCGGGCGCGGCGACGTGGCCCTGCGTGACCTGGCCGAGGTGGTGCAAGGCGCACCAGATTGGGCGGCGGCGCACTATTGGTATGGCGTGGTCGCCGGTGGGCAGGCGCGCTTTGCCGAGGCGTCGGCTGAGCTGACGCGCGCGCTCGAGCTCGAGCCCGACATGGCCGCCGCCTATCGCCAGCGGGCTGCCCTCCAGGCCCGGAACGGGCAATACTCGCAAGCCCTGGCCGATGCCGGCTGGGCCGTCGAACTGGACCCGGACTCCGGCGAGGCTCACTACTGGAAGGGCGTCGTCGAGCAAGTCCTGGGCCAGACGGACGCAGCCCTGGCCGACCTGACGCAGGCTGCGCGCCTCGGCGCTGAGGGCGCCGACGTCCATCAGCGTATCGGTCTCATCCTGGCCGGGCGCGGCCGGCATGCGGAGGCGGCCGATGCTCTCAGCCGTGCCCTGGAGATCGAGCCGGATCAGGCGGAGACCCGCTACTGGCGGGGCCTGACGCACGCCGCCCGCGGCGCGGCCGCGGAGGCAGTGGCCGACTTCAGCGCCGCGATCGCGGCGGCCCCGGCACACTTGGGCCACCCGCGGGCCTGCCTGGAACGGGGCAAGCTCCACGCCGCCGCCGGCCAGGTCGCCGCTGCCGAAGCCGATTTCACTCAGGCCGTCACCGGCGATCCACATTTGCCCGAAGCCCATTACCGGCGCGCGCTGCTCTTTGCCGGGCAGGGCCGGGGCGCCGAGGCCCTGGTCGAGTTTGACCGCGCGCTTCAGCTGGATCCAGGCCACGCCGCCGCTTACTACGAGCGCTCGTTGGTCCTGGCCCGCCAGGGCCGGCCCGAGGAAGCGCTGGCAGACCTCGAGCGCGCCCTCCACCTGGGGACCTGCAGCGCCGAGGTCTACTACCAACGTGGTTGCGTGCGGGCCGACTTGGGGCAGGCCGAGGAGGCCGGCGCTGACCTGACGCGGGCGCTCGAGCTAGATCCGGGCCTTGCCGCCGCCTACTACCGCCGGGCGCTCCTGCACGTCGAGGCCGGACGGGAGGCCGATGCCTTGGGAGATCTGAGCCGGGCACTGGGTGCGAACCCACGCCTCGCGCAGGCCTACTACCAGCGCGGCCGGATGCTCGCCGGGGCCGGACGGAGCGACGAGGCGCTGGCGGATTATGGACGGGCGTTGGAGAGCGATCCCGAGTTCGGGCCGGCCTACTACCGGCGAGGCTTGTTACGTCTCCAGGATGGGCAGTCTGCCGCCGCGCTGGAAGACTTCAGTCGCGTGGTGGAGGTGGATGGGGGCTTCGCCCGGGCCTACTACGAGCGGGGGGTGCTGCTGGCCGAAGCCGGACGGGCGGACGAGGCGCTGAGTGACTTCAGCCAGGCGATCGAGAACGATCCAAGGCTGGCCGGCGCCTACTACCGGCGCGCGCTGCTGCTGGACGCCGCCGGTCAAGCGGATGCGACTTTGGCCGACCTGAACCATGCCCTCGAGCTGGAGCCGGAGCTGGTGGACGCGCTGCGGCGGCGGGCGCATGTCCTGGCCGGCCAGGGGCGCGCGGCTGAAGCCATCGACGACCATACGCGGGTCGCGGCGCTGGAGCCGTATTCCGCGGAAGCCTACTATCAACGGGCGGTGCTCTACCACAAGCTGGGACAGCACGAGCTCGCCTTGCGTGACCTGCAACGCGCCATCCGGCTGGTGCCCTCCTGGCCCGAGCCCTACCTCCAGCGTGCCCGCATCTTCCGCCGCCTGGGCAACTTCGAGCTGGCGATCGACGACTGCTGTGCCGCCCTGGCCCTCGATCCGGATCTGGCCGCCGCTTACGCCCTGCGGGGCGTGGCCCATCAGTTGCGCGGCGATCACGAGGCCGCCGTGTTTGACTTCAGTTGCGCCCTAGATCTTCGCCCGGGCGGCGGGATCTTGTGCGCCCGGCGCAGCCGCTCGCTCATGGCGCTCGGCCGTTCAGACGAGGCCCTTGCCGACCTGGATCGCGCGATCCAGCGGCGGCCGCAGGATGCATTGCTCCGGCTGCAGCGGGGCATCTTCCTGGAATGTCGGGGGGAGTTGGATCTTGCGCTGGAGGATCTCAGCCTGGCCGTGGAACTTGCTCCGCACCGCGCTCAGGTCGTCTATCAGCGCGGGCGCCTCCAGTATCGCCGCGGTGATTGCCACGCTGCCCTGGAGGATTTCGAGCGAACCGTCGCCCTGGCGCCTACCTGTGCCCCAGCCTACTACGGGCGGGGCCTGGCTCGCCGCCGCCTGGGCCTGATCCCGGAAGCCCTGTCCGACTTCGACCGGGCCCTCGCCTTGGCGCCCGACACGCGCCGGTTTCTGGTGGCGCGCGGCGTCCTCTGCTATCGGCACTCGATCGGCTGTCGCTACGACCAGGCTGCGGCCGCGTTCGGGCGTTTGCTCGAGCTGCATCCGACTCTTCCCGTGGCGCGCCAGTACCGCGGGCTGATCGCCTGGCGCCTGGGGCGCTCGGCGGCCGCGCTCGAGGAGCTGGGACAGGCTATCGAGGCCGCGCCTGCCCGTCCTGGGCCATACTGGCAGCGCGGCCTGATCCACTATCGTCTGCGGCACTTCCGTGAAGCCGTGGCGGACTTCAAGCAGGCCGAGGCGCTCTGCCCGGGCAGGGCGCAGCTCTATCTGCGGCGCGCGGCTGCCAACTACCACCTGCGTGATTATCCCGCTGCCCTGGCCGACCTGGACCGCGTCGTCGACCTGGACCCGCCCGGCGCGTCACCCAGCCGTCTGGACGCCCTGCAGCAGCGCGGGTCGATCCACTCGGCGTTGGGTCACCTGGATGAGGCGTTGGCCGACTTCAGCCGGGCGCTAGCGGCGCGTTCCGGCGATGCCTGGCTCCACATTCAACGCTCCCGCGTGCTGAGCAAGCTGGGCCGGTTGGATGAGGCTTTGGCTAGCTTGGGGCAGGCTTTGGAGATCGACCGGCGGCTGGCGGACGTGCCGTACTTGGCGGGGGTGATCTACCAGGAGCAAAAGCGCTGGGAAGAGGCGCTGGCCAAGCTGGATGCGGCGGTGAGGTTGGGACTGCCCGGCGCCGACGTGCACTGCCGCCGGGGCCTGGTCCACGAGGCGCTGGGCCGGACGGCGGAAGCGCTGCAGGCGTACGGCGAGGCGATCCACGTGGATAGCCGGGCGCCGCTAGCGCACTACCGGCGCGGCAAGCTGTACTACGCACGCGGCGACGCCCGCCTGGCGCTGGTGGACATGGACCGGGCCGCGGAGCTGGGCTTGACCTCTCCGGAGGTGCACTACGATCGGGGCCTGATCCACAAGGAGCTGGGCGAGCAGGCGCTGGCGGCCTCGTGCTTCACCCTCGCCATCGAGGCCGACGGCGCGCACACGGCCGCCTTCCGTGAGCGCGGCCGCCTCTTCCTGGCCTCAGGCGAGCCCGAGCGGGCCGTGGAAGACCTGAGCTTCGTCGCCTCGCAGCTGCCCGGTTCGGTGGAGGCGCAGTGCGAGCTGGCCGACGCCTACTGCCAGGTGCACTCCTACTACGACGCCCTGCTGGTCTTCGACCGGGCGCTGACGCTCGACCCGGCCCGGGCCGACACCTACTACCGGCGGGGCCTGGTGCTGCAGAGCCTGGACCGGCCGATGCAGGCTCTGCAGGACTTCGCCACTGCGGCGGCCTTCGGAGGCGAGACGGCGGACCTGAACTGCAGCCGGGGGGCCTGCAACCTGAGCCTGCAGCGCTTCGCCGAGGCGCTGGCGGACTATGACCGTGCGCTGCAGCTCGAGCCGAGCCGGATCGACGCCCACTACAACCGTGGCCTGCTCTACTTCCGGCTGCGCTCCTGGGAAGAGGCCCTGGCCGAGTTCACCGCCACCATCGATCTCGACCCCAACGACATCGCCGCCTACAGCAACCGGGGCGACGTGTGTTACCGCATGGGCCACTACGAGAGCGCGGTCGCCAACTTCAGCGTGGTCATCGAGAAGCGGCCGGACTTTGCCCAGGCCTATTACAACCGGGGCCGGGCGCGGCAGAAGCTGAAGCGGGTCGAGGAGGCCCGGGCCGACTTCCTGAAGGCGATCGTCATCGCCCCGGATTATCTGCTGCCCCACCGCGAGCTAGGCGTGCTCCTCACCAACGCCGGCCTCTACCAGCAGGCGCTGCCGCACCTGGAACAGGCCCGCCAGTTGGACGACCCGGCGGTGGAGCAGTACCTCGAGCTCGTGCGCCGTGGGCTCAAGCCCGCCCAGCCGCTCCTGCGCATGGTCGGCAGACGCTGAGGGAAGGGCGGGCCGGACCCCCCGGCCCGCCGACGGGCGGCCATGCGGTGTGATAGGGCATCGCTGGGGACGATTGTTCGCCTTTGGGCTTTGACGAAGCTAGCGGGGCGAGATCATGAGTTGATTGCCGGGGCTGTTTGGGTTGGCCGGCGGCGGACGGAGCGGGGCGCGAAGGGCCTTGGCGGCGCCGACGGCGGGGGTGCAGCGAGCGATGGTGAGTATTGCGGGGGGAAGAGGAGATGGGGTCAGAGGGTGCAGGGGGATACCCAGGCAGATTGGCGGTCCTAACGGTCCTAACGGCACAGGAGGGCGGGTGCCCTCCCTGTATCAGGGCTCTGCTACAGGCAGGGGTCCCAACCCTATTTGTTGATCCGTGGCCCCATCCGGCAGACGGACGGTCAGGGGCGGCAAGGGCTGGTTTTGGGAGATAGCAAAGACCGAAAGACTGAGCCACCAGTTGCCATGCAGCGGCTGAGTACCCAGGGGTAGCTCTATCTGGTCCACGGTGGGCTGCCCGGCGCTCATGCCGGATCGCCAACAGGTGGTGGGATAACGAGTGGCGAAAGGCTGCCAGACCTTGGCCGGCAGGACAGTCCCGTCAGGCGCAACTAGCACAGCGGAGAAGTAGTAGGGCGTCGCGATGTCCCGCCTGGGCTGCCAGTGAAGGGCCAGCCGCATGCTCTGCGTGGCGGGCTGATATGCAGTCTGATAGCCTGTCAGGCGCAGTTCATCGCCAAAGGTTGCGTCGGTTCCCACCACCTGGGAGCTGAGTCCCGGCGGGGCGACGTCGGCGTATCTCGGTGGCAACGGGACACCCGTGACGACGGTGCGCAAGCAGAGGGACACCACCACGAGCCAGGCGGCTTGAGCCAGGAGCAGCCAACCGGCCCGTCTTGGCCAGGACGCCAATAGGGTGGCCGCGACCACCAGCATGAGGGGCATGAAGTAGATCCAGATACGGCCCGCTTCCCCCCGTGTGGCGCCGGAAAGCTCGAGCACCAGTAGGGTCACGCCGAGCGCCACGGCCAGGCGGCTAGCGTTGGCGCGCAGCACGGGCGGTCTGCCCGGCAAACGCAGGACGCCAACCAGCGCGAGCCCGCACAACGGCAGGCCGCTGAACAGGGCCAGATCCCACATGTTGAGCACCAACCAGGGGAAGTAAACCCCTTTCCATCCGGTCTGCTGTGTCGCCCCCTCGAGAAACACCGGCAGTATAGAGTAGCCTGCGACCCGGCTGAAAACAGCCAGCGGGATGACGATGCCGGCGGTGAAGGAGAGGCCAAGCAGCAGCAGCCAACGCGATCCCTGGCCCCGGCTCCGATGCAGGCGCCAGGCAAAGAGCGCCAGCAGACCACACACCATCAGCAGCGGCAGGTAGGCAAAGTTGAAAAGCAGGAGGATGCCCATGAGGAGCCCGGCCAGCGCTATGCGTAGGGCCATCCGTGCCAGCGCCGGCCGGCAAAGACCGCTCCAGAAGAGCGCCAGCATAGCGGTGGTGCCCAACGGGTAGACCACACTAAAGGTGCCCGCGAAGAGAGCCAGTGCGGGTACCGTCGGCCACCAGACCGCCACCGTCCGGGCGACGGATTCCCCAGACACGGAGCGAGCCAGCAGGAACAAGGGCACGATAGTCAGCGCCGTCCAGAGCGGCGAAGCCATCCCCAGCCAGGCGCTGCCCAAGCGGGCATTGCTCAACGCCAGGAAGGCGAAGTTGTCGCAGGCCAGCGCGCGTATCGGCATGGCGAGTCGAGCCGCCAGAGCCGGCATCAGCGTCAGCGCCTGACTGACCAGGTCGTACAGGATGGGCCAACCTGGCGGGCTGATCGCCAGGTGCGGGTAGGCGATGCCCCAAGTCGGCATGGCAGCAGGCCATTGGCGGAGCGTCTCGCCCAAGGATGCGAATTTCAGGCTCAGCGCATAGCCGCCGGTGGCGAAGGGCGACACGGTGCGCGCGAACAGGACCTGCAGCGGCGGGCCCTCGATTCCGAGCAGGGCGACAGGGATGGCGATCGCGCCGGCCACGGACCAGGCCACAAAAGCCCACGAAGGGGCGCGCCTGAGCGCCTTCGTGCCGCCTAGGAACAGGGCTATGGCAACTAAAGAGGGGATGCAGCGGCGCAGCGTCGACCCGGTAGGGGCCACATGATCCCATTGCCAGCCGAAACCGCCGCGCAGGAGCGGCCACCAATCGAACAGCAAGGCCAGGCCGGCAAGGAACGTGAGGACAAACAGCGCCGCGGCGACGACTAAGGCTCTCTGCCCGCCCAAACCCTTCGTGGGTCCGGTTGAATCGGCCATCGACTAACCTGCTTCCGGGGTGAAACCTGCAGAACATGGCGGTCTGCTGCCGGCAATACGACCGACAGGCGGGGGTCCTGTGGCGAAGCGCAGGCTTGTAACGCTCGCACGTTGCCAGCTGGACATCAAGCCGGCCGCTTTCCTGCGCCAGCCGCACCCCCAGCGCACGCAGCGGCCGGCTGTGATCTCGGGCAGTCGCCCGCCGCATCGCGGAGCGCCGATCGGGGAGCGTCCGGTCAGACGGCGCCTCACTGCCGTCGCCGACCTGCTTACCGGGCCATTCGTGAAGGCGCCATCAGCACAAGGGGAACCCGTTCGCCTGACAATGTGCTTCACCCACGCCATACGGCCGATCGGAGGTCAGCTGCGAAGAGGTCTCTTTCGGCGGCGCATTGGCCCCCGCCCATCATTCTCAGCGGTCGGCGGGCCGGCTTGTCCCGGCTCAACCCCTGCTGCCCAAGCCGGCGTGCCATCAAGCAAGACATCGCACGGATTATATGCCAGAGGAGAAATTACCACAAACAGACTTCAAAGGCCACGTCGACAACCTGACCGGCGAGATCTCCGCCGCAAAAGGCCTGCAGGGGCTCAAAGGGTACCCGTTCTGATATCGGCGGTACGGTCTGCGAATCCTGATCCCGTCGTATCCACAGTGGAGCGACGGCTATTTTGTGACCAGTGCGAAGGCCACCTGGTAATTTGTGCTCGGGGTGTGGTCGGCCTTGGCCAGGGTCACCCGGTAGTCGCCGGCCTCAGGCAGGGCCGCCGTCTGAGTCGCCCGGTAGCCGCCGTCCACCGGCGTCGCCTGTGACACCCAACGCATGCCGGTCGGAGCTTCGACGATCACGCTGAGCGGCACCCCATCGCTGGTCATCACTACGGTCAGCGTCTGGCCTGCCTGAGCGGCCAGCACGTATTGCTTCACGCCCAGGCCGCTCGGTAAGAGGCTGCTGCGCTGCGCCGAGGTACTTCCGGCAGCGAACTCTACCCGCTCGGGCGGCTCCGCCGGGGTCACGGCCGGCAGCACAACCGCCGGGGCAGCACCGGCAGGCGCCTGGGTGGCAGCCGCACGGGCAGTAGCCTGAGCAGCCGGGGTGGCCGCCCTGGCTGCAACGAAGTTTAGCATCCCCTGACGGTTGTCGTACCAGATGGTCAGCCGATCCCCGGCCACCTCGAATGCGCCCGCAGTCTGCAGCGCTTTCAGATAGCGCTGCTCCTGCCGGTTGACCTGATTATCCGTGCAGGCCATCAGGGTGCTGATAATCTGGCTGAAGGTGAGGGTGTTGCCCTGCACCTGGTAGCTGCCACCATACGAATTGCAGCCGCCGCTGCCGCCCGCCTGGCCGCCGGCCTCGAATTCGAGGGTGACTTGCGCTGCCGGTAGCGCAGGCGTAGGCGTCCCCTGCAGGCCAAAGGAGACCAGTTGCCAATGCGTACCGGCCAGGGCGTCCGGCGTCCTCGGGGACGGAGCTGGCGTAGCAATGCCGGGTGCGGTCGGTGTTGGGCCGGGTTGTCCGGTTGACATGGCTGGCGTCGCCGCCACAGCCGGTGAGGTGGCAGATGGCGCCGCGGGCGGTACAGTGGGCTGGATCGGCACACACGCGGCGAGTGTAGCCATGGCAAGTGCCAGGATCAGCGGTAAGGCTCGCAGAACTCTCATGCCTATTCTCCTTCAGCTACGGACGAATTGACACTTTGCTGTTTCATGCCGTAAGCAAGTGCCAAGGTTCCATCAGTCACGTGCGCCTCGCTCTCGTAATCAGCCAGAAGGCACGTGCGCCGCCATTGAGCACGCCCACCAGTCCGGTCAGACTTCATCCAGATCATCGGTCCCAGCATCGAGCGGTAGAGCGTGAGGTAGCCAAAGGCGCGCCCCGACGTGCTGACGACGATGGCGGGCATCGCCAGCACGAGCGCAGCCGGGGTGAACGACCATATCAGGCCCGGCAGATGCTGCCACCAGGGCCGCCCGGAGGCCCGTTGGCGCCAACGCGGCAGCCGCCAGAGCGCGCGTATACCGAGCGCCAGACCCAGGAGCGTGATCGCAGCGATGAGAATGCTCCACCAGCCGACGCTGAAGCCGCCGCCTGCCGGCTGCTCGTTATTCAGCAGGGCGATCAGCCCGTTCTTGAATTTGGGAAAGCCCAGCGCGTCCTGGGCCAGGCTGTGAATGTCGTAGAGCAGCACGAAGCCCCGGCCAGTGTCCGGCATGAGGACCATCTCGGCATAGTACGTCGAGAGGAGGCCGTTATGTTCCAGCAGTCGCCGGCCGTTGACGATGTGCGCGATCCAGCCCATGGCGTAGTCGCTCTGGATGTTCGCCGGCGGCATGTGCAGCGTCGCGATGCCGGCGGGTGATAGGATCTGCTGACCCGCAAAGCGCCCGTTGTTGGCCTGCATGAGCAGGTAATGTGCCATGTCCTCGGCGGTCGAGATCACGCCGCCACTGCCGCCCAGGTAACCGCGCTCCTCGCTCGAGGCAATGGGTACGCCAAAGGCGAGCAGATGTCCCTGCGCCAGGTGATCGGCCTTTTGCGGTACCTCAAACGAGGTCAGCACGTTGACCGTGTGTGTCATCTGCAACGGCGCAAAGATGTGGGTTTGCAGATAGTCTGAGAGGGCTTGCCCGCCGGCGACCTCCACCAGGCGACCCAACACCTGGTAATTGACGTCGGTGTATTGGAACTTCGTGCCCGGCGCAGCAACGGTGCGCGCGTCTCGCAGGCTGGCGATACGATCCACGGTCGTTGCCGGGCGCGGTAGCCGCAGGTCCGGGATCCCCGCATCGGCCAGCCCACTGGTATGGTTGAGCAGTTCACGCACAGTTATCTTCTCAGCCGCCTCGGGGTCGGCCAGGGTAAACTCGGGCAGGTAGCGCTGCACCGGCGCATCGAGAGCGAGCTTGCCGGCTTCCACCAACTGCATGATCGCCACTGCGGTGAAGGATTTGCTCAGCGAGGCGATATGAAACTGCGTCTGCGGAGTTACGCCGTATCCCTTGACGTAGAGCACCTGGTGGTTTTGGATGACGGCCAGCGCGAGCCCCGCCACGCGTTGGTTTGCCATCTCCTGCATCACGAACTGGTCAATGGACGCAGAATCGAACGCGGTGGGCGCCGCGGCGCGCCGCGGCGGGGAGGCGAAGCCGGCTCCGCCAAGTATGGAAAGCAGGAAGAGCAACCTCAGCTCAGCGTTCCATCTTCCGGCCATGACGTTACCCCCTCATGAGTAGAGATAACAGCGCTGCCAGGCCTGCGCCGGCGACGAACGGTGGGCCATACTGATCTCGCAATAGGGTCAGGATCAGGCCGCCCAGCAGACCTGCTGCGCCCCAATATGGCTGCTGCCGGTACCGGACTGCTCCACGCCGGCGTAGTTGGATGAGTGCGCCCAATTGATTTCATGATTGGGTTATTTCTGACCCTTCAGCCGGCCCGCGCGTGGCCCAGGTGTCCGGCAGCCGCCGCCGCGTAGCGTTCAAGGATATACGTCCGGCCCTGCGGTGAGTCCAGTGCATCCCGATAAGGCTGGCCCTCGGCACCATGTCGCTCGAATCCTCCGTGCACAAGTCCCAGCAGGCAGCCATCGGCCCAGGCGCTGCCGGGTAGAGCGCCTGGATACAGATGAAGCTGGTTTTGATAGGGTGTCAGGCAGATCTTTCATTCGTGCGCTCTTGGCTCTGCTGGGGATGGAATTCCGGATCGTCGGCCGGCAGCCGGGCCTAAGACAGCCGGGCAAGATTCTGGCGCGTCTGGCGAAACACGCTCCCGATGAGCCCGAGCTTGACTAATCCCTCGAGCGCCAGCAAACCGGCTGCCGCGCTGGCCCAGGCGACCAGGTCGGGTTCGAACATGACGAACACGATCCATCCTGGGATGCCGAGGGCGATGTACAGGAGCGCCAATGGCCCGGTAAAGTGCAGTAGGGCGGTCTTTCCGCCGAGGCGTAGCAGGTCCGGTTGGCCGGCAATACCGCGTCGAGCCAGGCGCTTGCGCCAGGCCGGGATGCGGGCCAGTGAAAATACCAACGCCCCGGTCAGCCCAAGGAGCAGCAGGTCGACAATGATGGATAACCGCCCGATCCCTATCCCCTGGCCTGGTAGGGGCTGAGCTGTGGCCATCGCCAGGACGGTTTCGGCCATGTTGCGGGTACTGATGCCATCGAGGTTCGAGGTGCCATGCGCCGATGCAATAGTGTCCAGGGCACTGACGATATTGGCCGCCATGAACACCCCGACCCGGCTACCCGGATCGAAGAACAGCGACGCCTGGTAGTCGCCATTCGAGCCATCCTGGTTGACCAGTCGGCGCCCGTTGAGCTGGGCAGTTTCCCAGCCCATCCCATAATGGCCTGCCGGGGGTTCGGCCTGCAACGTGGCGATCCCATCCGGCGAAAGCACCGTGCGATCCTGGTAGCGCCCGCCGTTCATCTGGGCGATCAGGAAATGGCCCATGTCTTCGGCGCTCGAGATGACGAATCCGGCCGGCAGATTGGGGCGGTTAAAAGGCAGGTTGGCCGGAACAGGGAAGCCAAACCACCAGCGGTAGCCTGTCGCCATCCCGTGCCGGGCGGCTTCCTCTTGTGAGACGAAGCTGGCGTTCATGTCGAGTGGGGCGAAGATGTGCTGCTTGACGTAATCTTCATACGAAAGCCCGGTGACGCTTTGGATGAGCATCCCCAGGGTGGCGTAGTTGGCATTGGCGTAAGCAAAACCCTGCCCGGGCGGGAAGGCCAGCTTCGCGTTGGCGAGCAAACGGACGTGCCGCTCGATCGCATCGGGGGTATTCGGCCAGGTCCAGGTGACCCAGGTGGGCTGGGTCGGGTCTCCCGGCAGGCCGCTGGTCTGGTTGATCAGCATGCGCACCCTGATCTGGGCGGAAGCCTGCGGATCGGCCACGCGGAACCAGGGGATATAGCGCTGGACCGGGGCGTCGAGATCCACCTTGCCGGCATCCACCAGCTGCATCACAGCCAGGGCCGTGAAGGGCTTGGTGATCGAGCCGATGATGAAGCCCGTACCCGGCGTCACCGGTCGCCCGGATGGGTCGGCTTGGCCGTAGCCTTTCAGGTAGACGATCTGATCGCCCTTGACGATCGCCAGGGCCACCCCGGGAATGCGACCGGAGCGCATCCGGGCGGTGACGTACTCATCTATGGCTTTGAAATCTACTTCATTGCTGCTCGCCGTGGTCTTTGTGTGAAAAGCGCTCATGCCTGCCAATAGGAGGCACAATCCCCCGGCGACGAGGACAGACCTCTTCATCTCGATATCTCCTTTCTGTCTATCAGCGCTTGCCACAAGCAGATCCTTCCTAACATTATTGTATCATAGTAATCCTATTATATTCATTTTGAGCTCATTTGCTCTCACCCTGGGCCTGGCGCTGACCGACTTCGAGAGTGTCTTTGCGACCTATTGGAGCATGGATATCATCAGCGATAATGTTGTCAGGATAGGGGGGATGGGCACCGTCGTATTGGGCCTGGTCTACGGGGTTTTCACGCGGTGGGGGTTCTTCAAGCGCCGATGGCTTACGGTAAAGTGCGTGGCCGGCACTTCCCCGGCCGGGGTCGTTTTCCCCGAGCGCTGGCCGAAATCAGCATGAGTTTGTGGTTCAGACCCTCGTCCATCGGGGTAAGCAGAGCGGGGCGAGAGACGATGGGGAATCTTCGCTCAGGCTTTTCGAGCCAATTAGAACGGCTACTTTGAGTGCAAAAAGCGAGAGGTGGGATATTGGCACAACCTACGACTCACCTGGTAGCGCTTTACTTATCCGTGAGATCGCCTGGCATACCCGGCGAGGCTGGCCGAGCATCGTGATACTGGGCGTGGCATACGGGCTACTCGAAGAAGGCATCACGACGATGTCGCTGTTCAACCCGAACTACGCGGCCGCCCCCCTATCCGTTGCCGGCCGCCCCCCCACCCTCACCCGTCGACCCCCACAGCCTCCCCTGCAGCCCCCTCACGCTCGCCGGCGAATGCCCCGCATAATGGTTGTTGAAATACCCATACACAAACTTCCCCGCCCGCAAATAGCCCCGGATCTGCTCCGCCCAGGCGTCCAGCTCCCGCTCCCGGTCGATCCGCACCCGGCCGTAGTCGTCGTCGGGGATATCCGCCCGCCGGCCCAGCCAGCGCACGTACACGAAATCCCCCGTCACCTCATCCAGCCGGGGCATCCAGGCGTGCTGCACCAGGCACAGCGCCACCCCCTGGCGCACCAAGAGCTCCAGCAGCCGCCCGTGCACCGGCTCCGCCAGCCACGAGCGGTGGCGCACCTCCAGCGCATAGCGCAACCCCGTCGGCAGCCCCTCCAGGAAAGCCCTCAGCCTCCCCAGCTCCGTCGCCGCAAACGAGGGCGGCATCTGCAAGAGCAGCGGGCCCAGCTTCAGGTCCAGCAGCGTCATCCGCTCCAGGAAAAACATCGTCTCCCCGGCGCAGTCCACCAGCCCCTTCTCGTGCGTGATCAGCTGCGGGAACTTCGCCGCAAACAAAAAGCCGTCCGGCGTGCGAGCCCGCCAGCCGGCCACCGTGCTCTCCGAGGGCACCGCATAGAACGTCGTGTCCAGCTCCACCGTCCTGAACTGCGACGCATACGCCTCCAGGAACTGCGCCTGCGCCGTCCCCGGCGGATAAAAGCTCCCCACCCAGGACGGGTAGCTCCAGCCCTGCGTCCCCAGCCACAGCCGCTCCATCTCAGAAAAACCCCAGCAGATCCTTCGCTTCCTGCGTCATCATATCCGGGTTCCACATCGGCTCCCAGACCACATGCACGTCGATCTCGTCCAGCTCCGGGTAGCCCTTGTGCACGCAGCTCTGGATCCCCCCGATGATGTGCGGCCCCACCGGGCAGCCCGGGCTCGTCAGCGTCATCGTCACCATCGCCCGCCCCTTGCCGTCCTTCTCCTCCACCGCCACATCGTAGACCAACCCCAGGTCCACCACGTTCAGCCCGATCTCCGGGTCGAACACGTTCTCCTTGATCACCTCGCGCACCTCGTCGCCCGTCGGTAAACCCATCTCCTCAGCCACCCCCTTCCGGTTTCACCAGCCCTCCACCCACACCTCGCCGTCCTCCACCTTCACCTCGAAGGTCGGCACCGGCTCGAAGGCCGGCAGCGTCAGCGCGTCGCCCGTGCGCACGTCGAAGCGCGCCCCGTGGCGTGGGCAGACGATCTGCTCGCCCTCCAGCTGGCCCTCGCCGAGCGGCCCCCCGTCGTGGGTGCAGACGTCCTCTATCGCATAGAACTGCCCGTCCAGGTTGATCACCACCACCAGCGTCCCGTCCACCTCGAAAATGCGCTTCTCACCCGCCGGGATGTCCTCCACCCCGGCCACCCTCACAAACTTCGCCATCACACATCCTGCGCTCGCTCAGGAGACCCCGCCTCGTCCGTCTGCGGACCGCCCGTCTGCGGACCGCCCGGCTTCCCCGGCTCCTCAGGCCCCCGCTCCTCAGGTCCCGGCCTCGTCCGTCTGCGGACCGTCTTCCGCCAGGCCCCAGACCGCCGCCTTCAGCGCCTTCAGCGGCAGCAGGGCGCACTTCAGGCGCACCGGCCCCACCTCGATGCCCAGCAGGTCGACGATGTCCTCCTTGTCCCAGCCCCTCAGCTCCTCCAGCCGCTTGCCGATGATCTCCTCCGACATCATCGACGCCGCCGCCCGGCTGATCGCGCACCCATGGCCCGTGAAAGCCACGTCCTTGATCACCCCCTCCTTCACCAACAGCTCCAGCGTGATCTCATCCCCGCAGAACGGATTACTGTCGTGGAACGTCAGCGAAGGCTCGTCCAAATGCCCGAAATGACGTGGGTGCTTGTAATGGTCCAGGATCTCGTCACGATAAAGGTCCATCATCATCCCCTACCCTCAGAACGCAAACATCTCCACCACCTTGTGCAGGCCCGCCACCAGCGCATCCACCTCCGCCGGCGTATTATAAACGTAAAAACTCGCCCGCGCGCTGGCCGGCACCCCGTAATGCTCGTGCACCGGCTGAGCGCAGTGATGCCCCGCCCGGATCGCGATCCCCATCGTGTCCAGCATCGCCGCAATATCGTGCGGGTGAATATTGTCCTCCCCCAGCGTGAAGGCCACCAGCCCGCCCCGCTTGTCCGCCGACGGCCCCAGCATCCGCAGCCCCTCCACCTCGCTCAGCCGCTCCATCGCATAACCCGTCAGCTGCCTCTCATAGCCCTGCACCGCCGCCATCCCCAGGTTCTCCAGGTAATCCACCGCCGCCCCCAGCCCGATCGCCTGCGCGATCGCCGGCGTCCCCGCCTCGAACTTCCAGGGCAGCTCGTTCCAGGTCGAGTGGCGCAGGTGCACCTCCCGGATCATGTCCCCCCCGCCCATGAAGGGCGGCATCCCGTTGAGGATCTCACGCCTGCCCCACAGCACCCCGATCCCCGTCGGCCCCAGCATCTTGTGACCGCTGAAAGCCAGGAAGTCGGCGTCCAGCTCCTGCACGTCGATCGGCCCATGCGGCACGAACTGCGCCCCGTCCACCAGCGCCAGCGCCCCCACCCGGTGCGCCGCCGCCACCAGCTCCTTGACCGGGTTCACCGTCCCCAGCACGTTCGACATTGCCGTGAAAGCGAACAAGCGCGTGCGCGGCGTCAGCAGCCGCTCCAGGCCCTCCAGCGCCAGCGTCCCATCCGGCGCCAGCGGCACGAAATCCAGCTCCAGCCCCATCTGGCCGGCCAGCATCTGCCAGGGCACGAGGTTCGAATGATGCTCCATCGGCGTCAGCAAAATATGGTCGCCCCGGTGCAGGTTAGCCCGCCCCCAGCTGAAAGCCACCAGGTTGATCGCCTCCGTCGCATTGCGCGTCCAGACGATCTCCTTCGGACAGCAGGCATGGATGAAGCCGGCCACGCGCGCCCGCGCCCCCTCGTACTGCGCCGTCGCCTCCTCGCTCAGCGTATACGCCCCCCGGTGCACGTTGGCGTTGGTCGTCTCGTAGAAGCGCTCCAGCGCCCCGATCACCTGGCGTGGCTTCTGCGAGCTCGCCGCACTATCCAGGAACACCAGCGGCTGATCGTGGATGCGGCGCTGCAAGATCGGGAAATCCGCCCGGATCGCATCCACATCCAGATCCACCGCCATCCTCGGCACCAAAGTAGTCGTCTGCGCCATATTCCCACCCCCCACTGCCATACTCCTGCGTACCAACCCCAGGGCCCCTCGGGTCCTCAGCGTCCGTGCAAATCAGCGTCCGTGCAAATCCTCAGCGTCCCTCTGCGTCCTCTGCGGTGAGCCCTCCGCTCCCCTCTCCGATCCTCAGCGTCCCTCTGCGTCCTCTGCGGTGGGCCCCTCTGCGGTGAGCCCCTCCGCTCCGACCCTCCTCAGCCTGCGCACCGCCGCCTTCGCCGTATTCAACCCCAGCGTCGCGCACCTCAGCCGGGTCGCCGTGATCTCCCGCCCCAGCAGATCCAGCACCACCTCCGCCGGCATCGCCTCCACCTCGTCCAGCGACTTGCCCTCCAACAGCTCCGTCGCCAGCGACGCCCCCGCCTGGCTGATCGTGCAGCCCTCCCCCTCAAACGAAATCTCCCCGATCCGCCGCCCGCCGTCTGCGCCGCCGGCGCCGCCCTCGTCCACCTTCAGGTAGAAGGTCACCACATCCCCGCAGCCCGGGTTGCCGCCCCGCTGCACCACCGTCGCATCCTCCAGCGCCCCGTAGCGGTGCGGGTTCTCGTAGTGTCCCAGGATAAAGTCGATCTTCGCCTGCCGCTCAGCCGTGTCCACTCAAGCCGTCCCCCTCAGCCCTCTCCGCCCAGGCCGCACCCCTCACACAAAGCCTACCTCTCGATCGGCGCCCCCACCAGGTTGCCCCACTCCGTCCAGCTCCCATCATAATTGCGCACGTTCGGGTAACCCAGCAAATACCTCAGCACAAACCACGTATGGCTCGACCGCTCGCCGATCCGGCAGTAGGCGATCACATTATCGCTCCGCTCCAGCCCCTGCTCCCCCTCGTAGATCCCGCGCAGCTCCTCCGCCGTCTTGAAGGTCCCGTCCTGCGTGTTCGCCGCCCTCGCCCAGGGCACGTTCACCGCCCCCCTGATATGCCCCGTCCGCAGCGAGCCCTCCTGCGGGTAGCCCTCCATGTGGAACAGCTCCCCGCTGAACTCGCCCGGGCTGCGCACGTCCACCAGCGGGTACCCCGCCCGCAGGTGCTGCATCACGTCGTCCCGCAAGGCCCGGATGCGGAAGTCCGCCCGCTCCGGCGCATGGTAGCGCCCGCCCGACCGGCACCGCCGGCGCCTCACGGGTCAGCGGCCGGCCCTCCTGCTCCCACTTCAGCCGCCCCCCGTCCATGATCGCGCTGTTCGTGTGGCCGAACAGCTCGAACACCCACAGCGCATAGCAGGCCCACCAGTTGCTCTTGTCGCCGTAGAAGATCACCCGGGTATCGTTCGCGATCCCGTTCTTCGTCATCAAGTGCTCGAACTGCTCCCGGTCCAGGTAGTCGCGCACCACCGGGTCGTTCAGGTCCGCCACCCAGTCGATGTTCACCGCCCCCGGCAGGTGGCCGCGCGAGTACAGCAGCACATCCTCGTCCGACTCCACCACCCGCACCCTCTCGTCGTCCAGGTGCGCCGCCACCCACTCCGTCGTCACCAGCTTACCCGGTTCCGCATACCCCTTGTCTGCCATGCTTCACAACCCCAGCTTGCGCGCGATCTCATCCTCGATCTTCGCCCGCACCCCCTCCACCTGGATTCGATCCAGCACCTCCTCCAGGAAGCCCTGCACCACCAGGCGCTCGGCGTTCGGCCGCGGCAGCCCGCGCGACATCAGGTAGAAGACATACTCCTCCTGCAGCTGGCTCGCCGTCGCCCCGTGCGTGCAGCGCACGTCGTTAGCCTCGATCTCCAGCCCCGGGATACTGTCCGCCCGCGCCTGCTTGCTCAAGAGCAGGTTGCGGTTCGCCTGGTAGGCGTTCGTCTTCTGCGCATCCGGGTACACCTTGATATAGCCCTGGTAGACCGAGCGCCCCCGGTCCTTCAGCGCCCCCTTGAACAGCAGATCGCTCGTCCCGTTGGGCGACTTGTGCAGCTGGTTCGTATGATGGTCGATGTGCTGCCGGCCGTTCGGGAAGTACAGCCCCAACAGCTCGCCGTGGCTCCCCGGCCCGTTCAGCTCCATATTGATCCAGTTCTTGCTCAGCCGGCTGCCCCAGGAAGCAATCAGGAAGCGCAGCAAGCTGTCACGCACCAGCAGCATCCGCTGCGTGCTGAAGTTCCAGGCCGACTGCGCCAGGTTCTGCAGGTGCAGGTAATGCACCTGGCTCCCCGGCCCCGGCAGCAGCTCCACCACACTGTCCAGCATCCCATCCTCGGCCCCCGAGAAGTCCTCCACCAGCGTCGCCGAGGCCCCCTCCTCCGCCACCACCAGCGTATGGTGGTAGCCGGCCAGCTTGCCCGCACTCTGCCGCACCACCGTCTGCAGCGGCGCCTCCACCCTCACCCCGCGCGGCACGTACAAGAACGTCCCCCCGTTCCACAGCGCGTAGTGCAGCGCCGCGAACTTGTTCTCGTCCATCGCCACCGCCGTCCCCAGGTACCTCTGCACCAGCTCAGGGTGCCGGCGCAGCGCCGAGCGCAGGTCCGTGTGGATCACCCCGCGCGCCGCCAGGGCCGGGTCCAGCTCCTCCAGCACGTTCTGGCCGTCCACCAGCGCCAGGCTGCCCGCGCTCGCCACCTCGTCCAGGCTCTGCTGCATCCCCTCCGCCACCCCGCCCGCCGCCGGCAGCCCGCCCAGCGGACGGAAGTCCTCCAGCTTGAAGCCCGTCAGCCTCGTGCGCCGCCAGGTCTCCTCGTTGCCCGTCGGCCAGGGCATCTCCTCGAAGAAGCGCCACGCCTTCAGGCGCTGCTCCAGCATCCAGCCCGGCTCGTTCCCGCCCGCTGACAGACCCTCCACCCCCGCCGCCGAGTGCTCCAGGGGCAAAGTCACATCGCCCAACCTTGTACTCAAGGCCATCGTCATCGCCTGCACCCTCTCCCGGTCGCCCTCGCCGCTCACTCAGCCCACCGAGCCTTCCATCTGCAGCTGGATCAGGCGGTTCATCTCGACCGCATACTCCATCGGCAGCTCCTTCACCATCGGCTCGATAAAGCCCGCCACGATCATCGCGCTCGCCTCGTCCTCATTCAAGCCCCGGCTCATCAGGTAGAAGAGCTGCTCCTCGCCGATCTTGCTCACCGAGGCCTCGTGTCCCAGGCTCACGTCGTCCTCGTTCACCTCGATATACGGGTAAGTGTCCGACCGGCTGTGCTCGTCCAGCAGCAGCGCGTCGCAGACCACGTTCGACTTCGCCCCGTGCGCCCCCTTCGCGATCTGCAGCAGCCCCCGGTAGCTCGCCCGCCCGCTCCCCTTGCTGATCGACTTCGAGATCAGTTGGCTGGTCGTATTAGGCGCCGCGTGCACCAGCTTGCCGCCCGTATCCTGGTGTTGGCCCGGCCCGGCGAAGGCCATCGAGAGGATTTCCCCGTGCGCCCGCTCGCCCAGCATATACACCGACGGGTACTTCATCGTCACCTTCGAGCCCAGGTTACAGTCCACCCACTCCATCGTCCCGTCCTCGTAGACCAGCGAGCGCTGCGTCACCAGGTTATACACATTCGCCGACCAGTTCTGGATCGTCGTATAGCGGCAGCGGCCGCCCTTCTTCACGATAATCTCGATCACCCCACTGTGCAGCGAGTCCTTGGCATAGACCGGCGCCGTGCAGCCCTCCACGTAGTGGATGCTCGCCCCCTCGTCCACGATAATCATCGTCCGCTCGAACTGGCCCATACTCTGGGCGTTGATGCGGAAATAGGCCTGCAGCGGGATATCCAGCTGCACCCCCTTCGGCACATACACGAACGAGCCGCCCGACCAGACCGCACTGTTCAGCGCCGCCGTAAAATTATCCGTCGGCGGGATCACCGTCCCGAAGTACTCCCGGTAAATCTCCTCGTGCTCGCGCAGGCCAGAGTCGCTGTCCATGAAGATGACGCCCAGCTTCTCCCATTCCTTGCGCAGCGAATGGTAGACCGCCTCCGACTCGTACTGCGCCCCGACCCCCGCCAGGAACTTGCGCTCGGCCTCCGGGATGCCCAGCTTGTCGAACGTCTCCTTGATGTCCGCCGGCACATCGTCCCAACTCTTGCTCTGCGATTCCACCGGCTTGATGTAATAGTAGATGTCGGAATAGTCGATGCCGCCCAGGTCGGGCCCCCACTTGGGCACCGGCTTGGAGAAGAAGATGTCGAGCGCGTCGTGGCGGAATTTGCGCATCCACTCGGGCTCGCGCTTCATCTGGCTGATCTGCTCGACGATGTCATGATCCAGGCCCCGGCGGGCCTTGAAGGCGTACTTTTCGGGCTGGCTGAATCCGTACTTGTATTCTTCCTTGATGCCGGCCAACGCCTGCTCATCAGATAGTGTACCCATTGTTCCCCCGTTTACCTAAGCCAGTTCCTGCCCCGGCATGGGTTCGCCGAATTCCTCGCGCACCCAGTCGTAGCCCTTCTCTTCCAGCTTTAGCGCCAGATCGGGGCCGCCGGAGAGCACCACCCGGCCATTATAGAAGACGTGCACAAAGTCCGGCTTGATGTAGTTGAGCAAGCGCTGGTAGTGAGTGATCACCAGCGCGCCCATATCCGGGCCGACGAGGCTGTCGACGCCTTGGGCAACCACGCGCAGCGCGTCGATATCCAGGCCGGAATCGGTCTCGTCGAGCACGGCGATCTTGGGCTCGAGCATGGCCATCTGCAGGATCTCGGCGCGCTTCTTTTCGCCGCCGGAGAAACCGTCGTTGAGGTAGCGCCGGGCGAAAGAGGGGTCGACGTTGAGTCTGGCCATTTTGTCGAGCAGTTCCTTGCGGAACTCTTTCATGGGCATCAACTCGGCCCCGATCGGCCGGGCCGTTCCGCCCTCGGCCGACGCCTGGCGGGCCTTTTCGGCATAGCCACGCACGGCGCTGACGGCCTGGCGCAAGAAGTTGGCCATGCTGACGCCCGGGATGGCGGTCGGGTACTGGAAGGCGAGGAAGAGGCCTGCCTTGGCGCGCTGGTCGGCGGTGAGCTTCAGGATGCTGTCGCCGTCGAGCAGGATGTCGCCGCCGACGACCTGGTAGTGCGGGTGCCCGGCAATGGTGTAGGCCAGGGTGCTCTTGCCCGAGCCGTTTGGCCCCATCAGAGCATGCACTTCGCCCTGGCGGATGGTCAGGTCAACGCCTTGCAGGATGGGTTTGTCGTCAACATTTACCTTCAAGCCTTTAATAACGAGTTCGGCCGGCATGAAAAATAGTCTCCTTGCGTCAAGTGAGTTTGATGGAATCCTGCGTCAAGAGCCCGGTGTCTATTTTGAAGCTGCAGCCGTGATGCCCGTCGAGGCTGCAGGCCACCAGCTCCACGCGCTGCCGCACCACCTGCGATAGCATCCCCAGCTCCATATCGCAAATCGCCCGGTACTGGCGCGCCAGTTCATAATAGGGGCAGTTGTACTCCTGCACCGTGATGCCCTCGACGCCGACCTGCATGTCGGCGAGGATGCCCTTGGCATTGAGCAGCTCGATCAGCTCCTGGGCCCGGTCGGCCGGTGCCTGAGCAGAGATGCGGCTGGCATATTGTTCTGCCATCCGCTGGCTCATCCCGCTCAACAACTCCCGGACCTTCTGCGGCCCTTGCGTGACGAGGATCTCGCGCAGCAGCGAGTTCGTGAATTCGTCATAGTGATGTGGGAAGAGCGCGCGCCCCTGTGCGGTGAGCGTATAGACGTGGCGCGGCCGTCCCCGGCCGTTGCTTTCCTGCGTTTGTTCGATGTAGCCATCGGCCAACAGGTTACCGATCTGCTGGCGCACCGCATTGGCAGTCACCCCTAGCCCTTGTTCGAGTTCCTTGACGGTGCGCGGACCCTTACGCTGCAGCAGCGTCAACAGGGCCCCGGCCGGGTTGCCAATTGGGCGTTTCTGCAGCATAATATCTTCTTGATTCACCTGCATGCTTTTCCCTCGCATATCCACAGGCGCATCGTATCACCAGCGGGCAATTTTGTCAATTCCTTATGTGTAAAATATAGCTACGCGCGGAACAAAGGCTTTGTCTGCTTCCTTTCTCGACAAGCCGTGGCACCTGTCATACAATGTTGCGACTGGCAGAGATTGGACATCGGTTGGGAGGGATCGGCCGCCAATGGAAACCTTGCAGATTGAGACGCCGGGGGGCTCGGCCCTGGTCGATATCACACGGCGGGTTCAGGAGGCCGTGGGCCGGGCCGGGCTGGACGAGGGGCTGTGCTTGCTCTTTTCGCCGCATACGACGGCCGGCCTGACGCTGAACGAGAACTGGGACCCGGATGTGCAACGAGACATCCTCCTGAGCCTGGGAGAGGCCGTGCCCGCCGATCCCCGCCACCGCCATAGCGAAGGCAACTCCCCCGCGCACATCAAGACCTCGCTTTTCGGTGCCAGCCTGGTCTTGATCGTGGCCGGCGGACGCTTGCAGTTGGGCCAGTGGCAGGGCGTCTACCTGGCCGAGTTTGACGGGCCGCGCCGTCGCCAGGTCTGGCTAAAGCTGATGGAGGGGTGAACCCGTGGACTTGCACGGCAAGGTAGCATTAGTCACGGGAGGCGCGATCCGAGTGGGGCGCGCCATCGGGCTGGCGCTGGCGGACGCGGGCGCTGACCTCGTGCTCAATTACAGCAGGTCGGCGGATGCCGCAGCCGGCACGGTGGCCGAAGTCCAGGCGCGTGGCAGGCAGGCGCTGGCATATCAGGCCGACGTTTCGCAGTCGGCGCAGGTTGACGCGATGCTCGAGGAGACGATCGCCCACTTTGGCCGGCTGGACGTGCTGGTCAACAGCGCGTCGCTCTGGCTGCGCACGCCCTGGAGGGACCTGACCGAAGACGCCTGGGATCGCCTGGTTGAGGTCGACTTGAAGGGAGCCTTCCTGTGCGCCCGGGCAGCGGCGCCTCACCTGGCGGAGCACGGCGACGGGGCGATCGTCAACATCGTCGACCTGTCGGCTTTCGTGCCCTTCCCGAATTTCCTGCCCCATTCGGTAGCAAAAGCGGGGCTGTTGAACCTGACCTATGCGCTGGCGATGGAACTCGCTCCCGCTGTGCGCGTCAACGCGGTCGCGCCGGGCCCGGTTTTGCCACCGCCGGACTACGGCCCGGCACAGTTGGATGCGGTCGCGCGGCGCACTTTGCTGGGCCGTTGGGGATCGCCGGCTGACGTGGCCGGGGCGGTGCTGTTTCTGGTCCAGGCGGGTTACGTGACCGGGATAGTCGTTCCCGTCGACGGCGGCGAGCGCCTGCGCGGCGGGAAGCGAGCGAGCGATTGAGCGCTTGACCGGATCTGCTTGATGCCTTTTGCGCCGATGGAGCGTATCCGAATGGAGCCGAGCACTTACGTTCATCCCAGCGCCGACGTTTCTCCCCAGGCGACGATCGGCGAGGGTTCGCGCATTTGGCAGCACTGCCAGGTGCGCGAGGGGGCCAGGATCGGCCGGGGCTGCATCTTGAGCAAGGGGGTTTACGTCGATGCCGGGGTGCGCATTGGCGACAACGTCAAGATACAGAACGGCGTTTCCGTTTACCACGGGGTGACTCTGGAGGACGGCGTTTTCTGCGGGCCTCACTGCGTCTTTACCAACGATCGTCAGCCGCGTGCGATCAATCCGGACGGCTCGCTCAAGTCGGCGGACGATTGGACCGTCGGCGAGACACTTGCGCGTCTTGGGGCTTCCATCGGCGCGCACGCCACGGTCGTCTGTGGGGTCACGCTCGGTCGCTGGTCGATGGTGGGCGCCGGGGCAGTCGTGACGCACGACGTGCCTGACTACGGCCTGGTCTACGGTAATCCGGCCCGGCTGCACGGTTTTGTGTGCCCGTGCGGTGAGAAGTTCTCGCAAGCGACGGGCGAGGCGGCCTCGGCCGGGGCGGTCAGCCTGATCTGTCCCAACTGCGGGACGCGCGTTGCGATCCCGCTGGAAACGTACCTATCGGTAGCCAAATGACAGCGTTGGGGCGGCAGAACCGAGTAAGTAGGGGCTGGGACTATTCGGTCGCCCGCGCTCCGGCGCGAACACGGACTGGAGCCAATCATGATTCCCATTTCAAAACCCTTCATCGGTGATGCTGAGAAGCAGGCCGTGCTGGATGTGCTGGACTCCGGTATGCTCGTCCAGGGCCCCCGTACCGCGGCACTGGAAGAGAAGTGGGCCGCGGCCTGCGGCACTTCGCTCGCCGTCGCGACGTCCTCGGGCACGACGGCGCTGCAGATCGCGCTGCTGGCCCATGGCATCGGCCCCGGCGACGAAGTAATCACCACGCCCTTCACCTTCATCGCTTCTGTCAACAGCATTCTCTATACCGGCGCGCGGCCGGTATTCGTCGACATCGACCCAGACAGCTTCAACGTCGATCCGGAGTTGATCGAATCCGCCGTCACGCCGCGCACCAAGGCGATCTTGCCGGTGCACCTGTACGGGAACCCGTGCGACATGGACCCTATTCTCGAAATTGCGCGCCGCCACGGTCTGGTCGTGATCGAGGATGCCGCGCAGGCCATCGGCGCCACCTACCAGGGGCGTTGCGTGGGCAGTTTCGGCACCGGCTGTTTCAGCCTCTACGCGACGAAGAATATCATGGCGGGCGAAGGCGGTATGATCACGACCTCCGACGAGCAGTTCGCGGCAAAGTGCCGCATGCTGCGCAACCATGGTATGCAGCGCCGATACTTCCACGACGTCCTGGGCTATAATTTCCGCATGACCGATCTGCACGCGGCGATCGGCCTGGCGCAGATCGACCGCCTGACCGAGTTTACGGACAGGCGGCGGGCCAATGCCGCCTACCTGAGCCAGAATATCACCGCTGTGGTTACGCCCAAGGTGCAGGAGGGTTACGGGCATGTGTTTCACCAATATACGGTCCGAGTGGACTGCGGGCGTGATCGCGACGCGGCGGCGAGGCAGTTGAACGCCGCCGGCGTCGCCACCGGCATCTTCTACCCCGTGCCCGCCAATCGCCAGGCCTACCTGGTCGAGATGGGCTTCGGTGGCGTCATTCTCCCGGTGGCCGAGCGCATGGCGAACGAAGTGCTCTCGCTGCCCGTGCACCCTCAACTGAGCCAGGCCGATCTTGAAAAGATCGTCGTCGAGGTGAATAAGCTGTAGCGAGGCGGTCTTACCTGAGCTGAGACGGGGATGACGCGATGCGAAGCAATCTGCGAGTAGCCGTGATTGGCGTGGGCGCCATGGGTCATAACCACGCGCGTGTCTATGCCGAGATGCCTGAGGTGGAACTGGTTGGGATTGCCGATGCAAACCTCGCGACGGCGCAGGTCGTCGCCCGCCGCTACGGCACCCAGCCCTATAGCGACTACGTTAGGTTACTGCGAGAACTGCACCCCGACGCTGTCACCGTTGCCGTCCCGACCGTCGAGCACCTGCAAGTGGCCCTCGATTGCGTCGGGCACGGGGTGTCCGTGCTCGTGGAGAAGCCGATCGCATTTTCCGTCGACGAGGGTCGCCAGATCATCGAGGCGGCGGCGCGGGCCGGCGTCAAGCTGATGGTCGGGCACGTCGAGCGCTTCAATCCGGCGGTGCTCGCTCTCAAGCAACAACTGGCAGCGGGCAAGCTGGGGCGGGTGTTCCAGATCGAGGCGCACCGCGAGGGACCCTTTCCGTCCCGCGTCCAGGATGTCGGCGTCGTCATCGATTTGGCCGTTCACGATCTGGACGTGATGCGCTATGTGAGCGGCTCGGAGATCGTACGCGTCTACGCCGAGACCGAACGGCGCATCCATTCGACCCGCGAGGACCTGCTGTCCGGTCTGGTGCGCCTGGCGGACGGAACGGTGGGGACGCTGGCCATCAACTGGCTGACGCCGACCAAGATCCGCGAGCTGGCCGTCTGCGGCGAGGGCGGTCTGTTTCGCGTCGACTACCTGACCCAGGACCTCTATTTCTATGAGAATGCTACCGCCTCCGGCATGGAGTGGGAGACCCTGCGAGTCTTGCGGGGGGTGAGTGAGGGACGAATGATCCGCAACGTGGTGGCCAAGAAGGAGCCCCTGCGCGCCGAGCAGGAGGCGTTCGTGGCTGCGCTGCGAGACGATCTGCCGATGGTGGTGAGCGGTGACGATGGTCTCAAGGCGCTTGAACTCGCCCAGGCGGTGGTCACCTCCGGCCTGGAACATCGGGTGATCACCTTTGACTGAGCCGTATCGGCGATGCCCGCACCGGGGGTAGTAGTGCGACGTTCTGAAAGCCAACCCACGAGTCTGCAAGTTCTGACCGGCAAGATCGAGCGCGCCGAAGCACATCTGGGTGTCATTGGCCTGGGCTACGTGGGCCTGCCGGTGGCATGCGTCTTTGCCCGGGCCGGCTTTCGTGTTACCGGGCTGGAGATAAAGCCCCAGCGCGTCGACATGATCAACGCCGGACGCTGTCCGATCGACGGTGAGGAGCCCGGTCTGTCTGAGCTGTTGGCCGAGGTAGTGGCGGCCGGTCGATTGAGCGCGACCCGCGACGCTCAGGATCTGGCCGAGGCAGACGTCATCCTGATTGGGGTCGAGACTCCCGTTGATGAATTGCATCGGCCGCAGTACGTCGCCCTCAGCGCTGCGTGTCGCAGCCTGGGGCCCGTGCTGAAGGATGGTGCCCTGGTTGTGGTTGAGTCGACCGTTGCCCCAGGCACCATGGACCGGCTGGTACGCCCGCTGCTGGAGGAAACTTCGGGACGCCGGGTGGATCAGGGGTTCTTTCTCGGCACCTGCCCCGAGCGAGTTATGCCCGGCAAATTGCTGGCCAACCTGCGAGCCATGAGCCGGGTCTGCGGCGGCAGGACGCCGGAAACGGCAGCGGCGATGGTCGCCCTCTACCGCTACATCGTGGCCGCAGACCTGGACCCGGCCGACCTGGTGACCGCGGAACTGGTCAAAACCGCCGAGAACGCCTACCGGGATGTCCAGATCGCCTTTGCCAACGAAGTCGCGCTGATCTGCGAGGCCGCGGGTGGCGACGTCTGGCGCGTGCGCGAGCTAGTCAACAAGAGCCCGTCCCGTCAGATGCACCTGCCCGGCGCAGGGGTGGGCGGGCACTGCATCCCTAAAGATCCCTGGCTGTTGGCCTACGGGGCGCCCGACCGGGACCGGGCCCGTCTCATCCCTGCCGCGAGGGCGGTCAACGCCGGCATGCCGCTGCACGTGGTGGAGATGGTTTCTGGGGCTTTGGCAAGCGCCGGGCAGCCGTTGGCGGGAGCACGCATCGGGGTGTTGGGCTTCAGCTACCTGGAAGATACCGATGACACGCGCAACAGCCCGAGTGAGGTGCTCGTCGCACGGCTGCGGGAACTGGGGGCCCAAGTGGTGATCCACGATCCGTGGGTGGACGAGTACCGCGGCGACTTGCTGCTGCGGCTGCGGGGCTTCGACGCGGCCGTCCTGATGGTGGCGCACCGGGCTTATCGAGAGCTCGACCTGGCCGCCCTGAGGTCCGTCCTGCGCACGCCGATCTTCGTCGACGGACGCCACGTCTTCGATGCCGAGCAGGCCGGACGGGCGGGGCTCAGCTACTACGCCGTGGGGGTGGCGCCGGGCAGATAGGGTGAGGCGCATGTCCCTCGCCACCCGTGGCTCAGGCACGGTCCTGGCGCGACGGAGCCGGTCGGCGCTGTCTGCATCGACCGGCTCCGTCGAGGGACGGCAGCGGCTATCGTCGGTGAGCGGCTGCCGTCGCGGGGCGTGCTGTCGGGGCACCACGGCCCAGCAGCGGCAGGAACATGCCCGTCCTGCTCCGGTACTCCCGATACGCCTGGCCGAACTCGGCCTCCATGTCGGCCTCTTCCCGCCTGGCCAGCCGCACGTACAGCCAGATCAGGGCCGGCCACATGATAAGCATGGGCAAGGTGGCCCACTCGCAGAGCATGCCCAGCGTGATCAGCAGAAAGCCGGTGTACTGCGGGTGCCGGATGACGCCGTAGATGCCCTTGGAAACCATCTCGCCCTTGCCCTCTGCTTTGCTCCAGTAGTGCTTGTAGATGTCACGCCACCCCCAGATAACCAGGGAGGCACCGATCAGGTAGCAGGCATAGGCCGGGTACATGCCCCCATTGACGCCAATCCACTGGTTAAGCGTATGGCCCCACAGGATGCCGTCGGGCAGCGCCTTGCCGAGGATGCCGGTCAGCACGTACATGCTGAGCGGGACGCCAAACATCTCCAGAGCCAGGGCGACGACGAACGCCAGGTAAACGCTGGCCGGCTTGCGCTGGCTCTTCTTGTAGAAGGGGATGAAGGCCAGGAACAGGCTGCATATGACGATCCACACCGCTACCGCCCACCATTGACCGAAGTGATCCTGAACGGGGTCCATTTTATCCTCCCAGGTTGTTGCGACCTTCCTAGCTGCGCTTCACCAGCAACAGCACCAATCCCAACGTGTACAGCTTCCCCAGCAGGCCGTAGAGCGCTGCCTGGTCGGCAAGCCTGCCGGTGAGTTCGGTGATGCTTCCACCATCCTCGCCCGCGGCTGCCACGGTCATGTCATCGAAGCAGTTAATCCAGTCCTGGCTGATTCGCCCTTGCACCCGGATCTGGTAAGCGGCCGGCTCGTCCATGCCCAACCGGTGAGGCTGTCTGCTCATCGCAGCATGCTCCTTTCCCGCCCCTTCGGCTCAGTCGATCGAAGCCAGGAAGGCGTCGACTGCCGCAGGGTCCCAGCGGGTGGCGGGAGCCGAGACTGTGATCAGCACCTGGCCCCCTTTGCCCTGGAACACGCCGCTGAACTGCCGATAGCGCTGGTCGTCCGAGTTGATGCCCTCACCCACCTGCAACGTGACTGCCTGCCCGCGGATGGTCACCTGCCTGGTGCCTACGACCACGAACCGGCTGTGATCCTCCCCCCGGCGGCCGTTGGTGGCCTGCCACAACTGGCGCTCCATGGCCGGCTGATCGAGCTGAAGCCCGCGCGGGAACTGCATCAGGTAAATGTGGCCCGGGTAGCCGTCCGGGGTGCACGAGACGATCGTGAACCCCAGCAGTTTGCTCGCGAACTGGTGGCTATAGTCCGCCGGAAGGTTGTAGCTTGCGACCTCGGCGGCGATAGCGGCGACCTGGGTTGGATCGGTCACCGTGCGCTGACCGACGAGCGCTCCGGCCGCGCCGAGAGTGATCACCGGAATTGCGGCCGTCAGCAGGCAAATGCCCAGCAGCCCGACGACCGGTACGACGACGATCTTGGTAGTGCGATTCATGTTAGCGCCTCCTGTGTAGAAATGACCCTGTGTTTTCCATTTGCTTACAGGTACAGCCTACAACAGGAGGTGTACTAAGCGCATCGGAAAAGTGTGTTAACCGGCGGTATTAATACGTGGGGGGATGCGGGCGTCGAGATGGAGCCAGGGGTGCCCGGAGAGGGGCCTGTGAGCGAATCGGGGAAGCCCTGGCGTTAGCCGCCTGGCAGCAGGCCCAACGCGCGAGCGCGCGCGACCGCCTGCGTGCGGCTGTGGACCTCAAGCTTGCCGTAGATGTTGTAGGTATGCGCCCGCATGGTGTTCGGGGAAAGGTAGAGCCTGCCGGCGATCTCGGGATTGGAGAGCCCGTCGGCGATCAGGCGCAGTACCTCCAACTCGCGCTCGCTGAGCGGCTCCAGCAAAGGTTGTTGCGAAGGCGAGGGACGTGCGGATGGTGCCCCCGGTTGGCCGCGCAGGCTTCGCGCTTCCGCCACCGTCCGGCCGCGGCCCGCGGCTTCGGCCGCCGCCTGGATCTCGTCCAGCAGGGCCAGCGCTTCGGCGGATTGTCCTTCTGCCAGCAGCACGCGCGCCAGGGTCAGATCCTCGTACTCCCGCAGATAGGCGGTGTTCGGGGCTCGCCGGTAGTCCTCGGCCCAGGCAGCGGCTGCCGCCAGATTGCCCCAGGCCAATGCCAGCCGGGCGCGCGCCGCCGCGATCCGCTTCTGGACGCGGGGTATGGCGTAGCGCGCTGCCACCTGGCGGGCCTGTTCGATGGCTGCCACTGCACCTGCCCGGTCACCTTGCGTCTGATGGATATTCGCCAGCGTGACGTAGGCCTCCCAGAGCACGTGCGGCCAGCCGGCCCGCCTTGCGAACTCGATGCTGCGTGCGACCGCCTCTTCGGCCCTGGAGCACTCACCTTGCATATGCAGCGCCTCGGCCAGTGCTGCATAAACAGCGCAGGCCGGGGGCCATGGTCCACCGGCGTTCAACGCCCCGGCGAGCGCCTGCTCGCAGACCTGAATCGCGGCGACCGGTTCTCCTGCAGCCATATGGACGCGGGCAAGGCAGGCGGCTACGTCGAGGCCCAGGTTGCGGTTGCCTGCCGCCAGGGCCAACGACCATGACAGGCTGAACTGGCGGCCGGCTTCGGCCACATCCCCAAGCAGTTCGTGCGCGACACCGCGTGCGTGCGCCAGGCGGGCCTGCGCGGACTGGTCGCCCTCCGGCAAACACCCGGCGGCACGCTCTGCCAGCGCCAGGGCCTGCCCCGGATCATCACCGCGCATAGCCTCCAGGGTGGCCCGGTTCAGGAAGAGCAGGCCCCAAAGCTCGCGCTGGCCCGGCTCGTCGCCCCGGGCAACCTGGCTGCGTATGGCCTGCTTCGCCTGCCGCAGATAGCGCTGCGAGGCCGCGACGTCGCCGGAGAACAGCACGGCGCGCGCGTAGTACAGGCACAGACGGGGCCGCGTCTTGAGCTCGTCCTCGGGCAGCCGATCGGACCACCGTTGCAGTGTCTGCAGCTCACCATTTGTCCAGATGGCGGCGCGACCGGCGTGCTCGATCAGGCGGCCCGCCCGCCCAAGGTCTTCTGTCAGTAGTGCATGCTCTACTGCCTCGGCCAACAGGCCCGCTGCCTCGAGCCATTCACTTGCCCGGCGATGAAGCAGAGGCGCCAGATCGGGTTGCGTCTGCTGGAGGCGGTGCCTGAGCAGGTCGGCGAAGAGGTGGTGGTAGCGATACCACTCGCGCCGGTGATCCAGGGGGATGATGAAGAGGTTGCTCCGCTCCAGTTGTTCCAGGATCCTCTGGCTCTGGCCCAGCTCCCACGGCTCGCCCATCAGGGCATCGCAAAGCGGTCCGGACAGCCGGCCGAGGACAGCGGTGCGCAGCAGGAAGCGTTGGACGCCTGCGGGCTGGCGAGAGATGACCTCATCGCCCAGGTAATCCATGATGTGGCGGTCATCGCCGGCGAACGCCTGGATGAAACGCGCTCGGTCTGCAGCGTTGCCGGACGACAGAGGCGCCGCGCCCGGCACTCCGGCGGGCGGCGGCAGCTGCGCCAGCGAGAGCGCAGCCAGTTGCAGGCCGGCGATCCAACCTTCCGTGCGCGCGGCGAGCGTGCCGATCTCGTCGTCGGCCAACTGGAGGTCCATGCAGTCGTTGAGGAAGGCCAGCGTCTCCTCGCGCGTGAAGCGCAGATCGAGGCTGCGGATCTCGGTCAGCCGGCCGCGGGCTCGCAGCCGTGCGAGCGGCAGCAGCGGGTCGGCGCGCGTCGTCAGCACCACGTGCATCCCGCCCCATTGGCTGCCTTTGCACCCTTCGGGTGTTCCGGGCCTGGAGGCGCCGCCGGTGAGCGGCGGCAGATGCTCGATAAGGTATCCGACCGCCCGGTGGACGGCCAGTTCGGTGATGACGTGATAGTCGTCGAGGACGAGCAGGAAAGGCCGTGACAGGCCTGCTGCCTCATTGATCAGCGTCACCAGCAGGCCCTCTAGCCACTCAGGCGCCAGGCCGGCCTCCGGAGGCGGCCGCTCAGACAACGTTTCCTGCAGGACCGCGCCGAGTCGCGCGTCGACGCGTCCCAGCGCGGCCGCGAAGTAGGCCAGAAACTGCGCCAGGTGGTTGTCTCCACGGTCCAGAGTCAGCCAGGCGCAGTCCCAGCCCAGGTAGTTCAGCCATTCGCTCACCAGGGTGGTCTTGCCGTAACCGGCTGGCGCCGATACCAGGCTCAGGGACCGGCGCTGGTTCAGGCCCTCGTCGAGGCGCGCCAATAAGCGTGGCCGGCGCACCAGGGCAGGGGGCGTGGGCGGGACGAAGAACTTGGTGGCCAGGAGCTGATCGGGCACTCTACTCCTTTCAAGAGGGAGAAAGGGCGGGGTAGGCTGCCGCCTCCCGCTCGCGAACCGCGAGCCAAAGCACGAGCAGGGCTAGCGCAGCGAGGCCGGCCGAGACATAGACTGTCAGCGGCAGTCCGCCCGCCGACCAAAGCCGCGGCGCGACCAGCGAACTGACGAGCCTGGCGGCCGCCAGGGCGGCCACGTTCAGCGCCATCAGGGTGGCCCGGGCGGTGGGGGCCAGCTCGCTGATAAGGGACAACATGGTGACGATGCTGAAATCGAAGGCAAGTGTCATGTAGAAGATGCCGGCCAGCGCCGGGACCAGGCCGACGGCCAGCCGGGGCAGCAAGCAGTAAGCGGTCACCGAAAGGAACAGCCCTGCCAGGACGGCCCGCCTCTTGCCGATGCGGTCGGCCAGCCCCGCCGTCGCACCCTCGGCGGCGAACTCGGCCACACAGATGACGATCGACGCCACGCCGAGCGCTTTGACGCTCAGCCCGAACTGGCCCTCCATCCAGGCGCCATAGACGATGAATACGTTCTCGTTGGCCATTACCTGGAGCAGGTTGACGGCCAGGGCGCCCAGCGCGGACGCGGTCAGCCAGCCGCCCTTGAGGAAGGCTGCAGGCCGTCGGGGAGCGCTGCCTCTTCCCGGCGAGGCGCGCTTCGGCCGCCAAGGCAGGCGCCAGGTCAAGATCAGGGCCGCGGTCCCCAGGATGCCGATGAGCGCGAACGGCGAGCGCCAGCCGAAGGCCCCAATCATCAGCCCGGCGGCCGGCACGCCCAACAACCAGGCGGCGGGCCAGGCCATCTCGAGCAGGCCGACGATGCGTGCGCGGCGTTCATAGGGTACCGTGTCGCCGAAGTAGGCGAGCATGGCCGGATCGTAACTCGCCTTGGAGGTGCCAAGCAGGGCGAAGGCCACCAGTAGTGCTCCGAACCCGGGGGCAAATAGGGCCAGCAGGCAGCCGCCCACCAGGCAGGCAAGGCCGGCCAGCATCAGGGCACGGCGGCCCCAACGATCGGCGAGCATGCCGTAGAGCGGGCTGGCGGCGCTCGCCAGTGCGCGTGCGGTCAAGACCAGGCTTGTCGTTGCCAGGGAGACGCCTAGCGCCCTGCCGATGGCGGGCAGAAAGGGGTAGAAGATGCGGGCGGGTAGGTTAAGGACGAGCCGTCCCAGGGCGATCGTAATGGGTGCCCGTGAGCCTCGTCGCCGGTCGAGTCGAATTCCCATGGTTGCCACCGATCCCATCCTGGGTTGCTGCGACACAACCTACACCAGTGGAAACCAAAAGGCACCGGCCAGCCAGGTAGCCTGGCACCTGGCCGCTTGACCAGTTTTTCGCCCTACGTCTGCGCGCGGAGGTCGCAGCGGTGGCGGCAGGCTGCCGGCATGGGCAGCTATCGCCTGACGGCCGCGCGCGCCGGCTGCCCGGCCGGCGCGCGCGCTTCGGCCCACTGTTCGCGCAAGAACCCAAACCCCTGCCGCACGAACGCCACCCCATCGGGGCAGACGTCCTGGAATATCCCCCGCCGATAGGCAAAATCGTCCAGCGACGAGTTGTAGGTCTCGAGGACCAGGTAACCGGTGAAGGCGATCTCGTGCAGGGCGCTGAACACCGCCGACCAGGGCACTATTCCCCCGCCGGGCACGCCCCGGTCGTTCTCACAGGCGTGCAGGCCCCACAGGCGGTCCTGTGCGGTGCGGATGGCGGCCGCGAAGTCGCGCACCTCGGTCACCATGTGGTAAGTGTCGAGCAGGATGCGCAGGTTGGGGTGATTGGCCATCCCGACGAGCCGGATGGCTTGCTCGGGCGTGTTGACCAGGTGGGTCCGAAAATGGCTCATCGGCTCGAGGACGATCTGCAGGCCTTGCTCGCCGGCGTATTCCGCCAGAGAGTGCAAGCCCTCGGCGGTGCGTTCGTACTCTCCGGGTGGCGGGATGCGCCGCTTCACCGTGCCGGGATGGCCATACAGGGCTCCCGTATAGGCGATCGCCCCGATGGCCGCGCTGCGGTCCACCTGCCGCTTGTGCCAGGCCAGGCCACGCTCTCGGTCGCCGGCGTTGTCCGCCGACAGATCGCACTCCACCGGCCAGAGCCCGCCCGGCCCGGTCGTCAGTTGCAGCCCTAGTTCTTCCGCCCGGCGCCGCGTCAGCGCTGGGGTGAACTCGACGTCGTCGCCGATCGCAATCTCGAAGTGCTCGGCGTTCAGCGCCCGCGCCTGGTCGAGCAGGCCGAGGCTGGCGTCGGACCAGCGGTCGGTGAACAGGTAGCAGTGAGCCCCGAAACGAGGCCGATCCGGGAGCTGCGCGCCGCTCTGCGTGTTCCGGGTGGTCATACCGGCATACTGGTTCCCTTACCCTTCCGCGGGGTCATGGCGATACGGGCAGGGCGTGGGTGTTGGCGCATGCTAAGCGATCCGCCTGGCTTCCATGTAGAAGCGTTTTTCTCTGGCCTCGCCCATGGAGAAGGTCTTGCGCGGCAGAGCGCCGTCGACGATGACGGTCCTGAAGAAGGCGTGCTTGGAAATGCCCGGCAGATAGATGGCGATGTTGCCCGGTTGTCTGCCCAGCCGGAGGGCCACGTCCTTTCCGTGTACATAATCGATCTTATCGAAGCCGCCGTCTTTGCCCCAGGCGTCCAGGAAGCCCTGGATGGTGCCGACGGGCAGATTCGCCGGCGGCTCCGCGATGGAGACCACGCTGCACCCGGCTGGAGTGACGATGCCTATCGCCTGGTCGGGTCCGGCCTGCCCCTCAACGCGGGCGGTCATCTCGTCCGCCTGCGCGTAGTCGGTCCAACGGCAACGGCCGGGATAGAAGTCATTCAGCGCGGCCACGAAATCCTGTTTTACGTCGAACAGCACCCGCAGGATGGGTTCGAACTCCAACCCCTCGTCGTGAATATTCTCGACCTCAACCATCGCGTAGCGGGCCGGGTGATCGGGGCCGACCTGGGCCTTGAGCCCATCCCAGATGGTCTTGGCCGTCGCCAGCGAATGGTTGCCGTCACCTACGGCGAAGGAGAGCACGGGGGTCCCGGGCTCGACCGCGTATTTGCGACAGAAGCTATCCGGGTCGCTCAGCGCCTGCAGCGCCTCCAGGATCTGCCGTTGCAGTCCTTGGTCTTCGACGCAGTAGCCCCGGAGATGTCCGCTGCCCAACATCAACTCGAAGTCGTACAACCGGGTCAGGTTCTGCCGGGCAGCGACCACCGGTTCGATGACAGTGCGCCCAGGGTCGTCGATCAACACGAGAATGTGCGGAACTTCCAGGGGCGCTCCCAGCCGGATGCGCACGCGCGGCGGTATCCGTTCCAGGATCGTACCTTCGGTCGCGCGGATCAGGCTGGCGGCGCCACGGCTGAAGTCGTACTGGTCGAGGTCCAGCGCGAGCATGAGGCCGTGGCGCGTTCTGCCACCCACCGTTCGCTCGACCAGCACCAGTCCCTCGTGTTCGTCGAACAGGTCACGCGCCAGGTAGTCTTGCATCGTCTGGCGGATCTTCTCGACGCGCCCCGCTTCCTCCGGCTGGCCGAGATAGACTTCTGGCAGGGTAATGTGATAGGTGGAAGGGTGCCCGTCGACCAGTTCCGCCACCTGCTGCCAGTATTCTGGCTCGGAAGTGAACTGGTCGCAGGCTATGACCGCCCACTTCTGCGGGTCAACCTCACTCCGGGGAAGCAGGAGCCTGGGTATCTGAACGCCGGCTACGGGTGTGCTTGTCATCGCCATGCCTGCCCTATCAGAAGGTCTCTTTGTGGTACTTCTTGAGCAAGTCGGCCACTTCGTCGCCGATGCGCTCCGTCGCTTCGCCGGTCATCGCGCCCATATGCGGCGAGCAGATCACTTGAGGCAACTGGACCAGTTTTGCGCCGGCAGGCACCGGTTCGGTCTCGAAGACGTCCAGAGCGGCGCCCGCGACCTTGCCGGCGACGATCGCGGCGTACAGCGCGTCTTCGTCGACTACCCCGCCACGCGCGCAGTCGACGATGCGTACGCCGTCTTTCATGGCCGCAAAGCTCCGAGCATCGAGCATGTGGTGTGATTCGCGGGTGAGGGGGATGTGGATGGTGATATAGTCGGACCGCGCCAGCAGCTCCTCGAGCGAGGTCAGCATCATGAACGGCACTGCTCCGATCGCGCAGGCGTCATAGCCCAGCACGATCATACCCAGGGCCGCTGCCCGCTGCGCTACCACCGAGCCGATCCGGCCGACCCCGATGATCCCCAGCGTCTTGCCCTGGATCTCGCTGCCATGGAACTTGCTCTTCTCCCATTTGCCGGCCTTGATTGATTCGGTAGCCTGGACGATGGGGCGGGCCAGCGCGAAGATGTAGGCTAACGTTAGCTCGGCGACCGATTCGGTGCTGGCCGCCGGCGTGTTCAGCACCCGCACGCCCTTCTTCTCGGCATACTCCACGTCGATGTTGTCGACACCCACACCACCGCGCACGACCACGCGCAGGTTGGAAGCCGCGTCGAGGACGGGTTTCCTGACCTTGGTACGACTGCGTACGACCATCGCGTGGTACTCGGGGATCACCTCGAGCAGCCTTTCCGGCGTGATGGTCTCCATGACGTCCACCTGCAGCCCGGCGTTGCGCATCGAATCGCAGGCGCAAGAAGCGATCGGATCACAGACCAATACCTTCATCATCTTAGTGCTCCTACTTCAGGCCCAGGATGTCGTCGATTTGTGCGGTGAGCCAGTGCATGTCGTCCATCGTCAAGTCGCCCATATGGGCGATGCGGAAGCACTTGCCTTTGAACGGCCCGTAGCCGTCGGAGATCATGGCGCCGCGTTCACCCAACGCCTTGTTGAGCGCCGGGACGTCGACGCCGCGCGTGTTCCGTATATTGCTCACCGTGTTGGAGAGGTAGCGCTCGTCGCCGAACATGGCGAAGTGTTTGCGCGCCCAGGCGCGCGTGAACTCTGCCATTGCCAGGTGGCGGTCGAAGCGGTTTTCGAACCCTTCGGCCAGCATGCAGTCCATCTGCTTGTTGAGGGCGAAGAGGTGGCTGATGCTCGGCGTAGCCGGTGTGTTGTTCTTCTGGGCAAACTTCTCGTTCTCAATGAAGTCAAAGTAGTAGCCGCGGTACGGAATCGTCTTGGCCCGCTTCATGGCCCGGCCGCTGACCGCGCAGACCGCGAGCCCTGGGGGGAGGGCGAAGCACTTCTGCACGCCGGCCAGGCAGACGTCCAGGCCCCAGTCGTCAAAACGGATCTCCACTCCGGCCATCGAGCTGACGGCGTCGACGAGGATCAGCACATCCGGGTATTTGGCACGCACCAGCGCGGCGATATCGCGAACGGGGTTCATGATGCCGGTGGAGGTCTCGTTGTGGGTCAGGCAGACGGCGTCGAAACCACCCTTGCTCAAGGCTGCATCGACCAGTTCTGGGGTGATCGCTTGCCCGGCCTCGGCTTCCAACGTGTCGGCTTGGACGCCGCACGACCGGGCGATCTCGTTCCAGCGGCGCGAAAACTCGCCGTTGACAGTGCTGAGCACTTTCTTGGCGACGCAGTTACGGATGGCGCCTTCCATCACGCCCGTCGAAGATGATGTGAACAGGAAAACGCGGCCTTGCGTATAGAGCAACTGCTTGACCTTGCTCTCACATTCGCCTTGGAGGGCGGCATAACCCGAGGTTCGGTGGCCGATCATCGGCGTTGCCATGGCCTGCAGGGTCTCGTCCGTTACCTCGGTGGGGCCAGGAATAAACAGTTTCTTGTGCATACTCCACCTCTCTGTGAAACGCTGTGGGACATCCGATATGGACCGCCGGTCCGGTCCGGCTGAGTAATCGTACATCAAGACATAGTTGCTGGCAAAGGAGGCGCGGGGTTCGCAAGCGACAGACGCGGAAGCATCACCTACCCGCCACTTTTCTGGGCGACCCCTCAGATGTTGCTCAGTTTCCTCAGCACCGCCTCAGCCCCCGGCTCGGGCGACCAGTAGGCGATGCCCGCACGGCGCAGCAGCAAACCCCGCACCCAACTGGTGAAGTAGCGGAACGGCCGCTCGGCAATCACCGGCCGAGTCAGCCGGTGTTCCAGTGCGTAACGCAGGTCTGCGGGGCTCGAGCCGGGGAATTGAGTGGCCCACATGCCGATCGTCCACAGCAAGTGCGAATCGCTGCTCGCTACCTGGGCCAGTCCCGTTTTCTCGCCGAGCGCCAGGGCGCGCCGGTTGTTGGCCAACTTCGGCAACCCGCCGTTGTACACCTCGAGCCCGACCAGGGTGCCGGCAACGCGCGGGTCGGCCAGGGCCCAGATCAGGTTGGGCGCCTTGATGCTGTTGAGAAAAGGCGCCATGGGATGAGCCACAATGCACAGCCCGCCTTGCTCCGCGACACGCAGCACCGTTTCATGCAGCGACAGCCGGGCGGGTATCGGACGGCTGATGTAGAGCGCAACCAGGTGCCCTTCGGCAGTGGTGATCTCCGCCCCCGGGATCACCTCCAGCCCATAGCGCGGAGCCAACTCGAGCGCCTCCAGGGCTCCATCGACCCGGTCATGATCGGTGATGGCAATTACGTTCAAGTCGGTGCGGCTGGCCGCTTCGAGCACAGCCGAGATCGTGCCCATGCCGTCGCTGAGGGCGGTATGAATATGTAGGTCCGCTTTTCCCATTGAGCGGTCTTCAACTCCGGGTGTGTGGATTGGCTGGCAAGAGGCGACGAGACGCCGCATGGCGCAACGCCGCATGGCGCTCAGTATAGCACCTAACCGGGCCTGGCCGAATTCCTGCCGGAGCGCAGCCGGCCGCAATGAGGGGTCGGGCCCGGTCAGCCGGCGGGTGGGCGTTGACGCGTTGGCGCTGGCGCGTTGGCGCTTTGACACTAGCATATCTCTCTGCTTTGTGATATAATTCCGTTCTATGGATGCTCCCTTGCGTATTCTGATGCTCGAGGATGTAGCGACCGATGCCGAGCTGGTGGAATACGAGCTGCGCCGGGCCAAGATCAACTTTGAGGCGCGCCGGGTCCAGACGCGCGAGGAGTTCGAGAAGGGACTGACTAGCTTCGCCCCGGCCCTGATCCTGGCCGACTATTCACTGCCTTTGTTCGACGGTTCCGCTGCCCTGGCGCTCGCGCGCCGGCAGTGTCCGAACGTGCCCTTCATCTTTGTGTCAGGCGCAATCGGGGAGGAGCGGGCGATCGAGGCGCTGCGGAATGGGGCCACGGATTATGTGTTGAAGGACCGTCTCTCGCGCCTGGTACCGGCGGTGCGCCGCGCCCTACAAGAGGTCCAGGAACGCACACGGCGCGAGCAGGCCGAGGAGTCGCTGCGTGGCGCCGTGCGCGCCCTGGGCCAACAGGCTCAGCGCTTGCAGATCCTGCATGACGTAGAGCAGGCCATCCTGGCCGCCCAGTCGGCGACCGAGATCGCGAACGCGGTCGTTCAGCGCATACGGCACGTCGTTCCCTGCCGGCGGGCGAGCGCGGTCCTGTTTGACTTCGACGCCTACCACGGGCATGTCGTAGCTGTGGATTCGGACCTGCCGGATGGCCTGGCGACCGGCGAGACCCTCGCCTTGGACGAGCTGGGTCTGCTTGGTGCCCATTGGCCGGAAGAGGCCGGCCGGGTCGAAGACCTGCGGGCACAAAAGCAGCGCAGCGCGTTGGACGAGGCGTTATTGGCCGGCGGCATCCGATCGTACCTGCGCATACCGCTGATGGTGGCCGGGCAACTGATCGGCATGCTGGATCTGCAGGCCGAAGCTCCGGGGGCGTTTGCGTCTGAGGACGAGCGCACGGCCCGCCAGATCGCCAACTCCCTGGCCGTCGGTATCCAGAACGCCAGGCTTTATGAAGAAGTGTGCAACAGCCGTGAGCAACTGCAGAATCTCTCCCGCCGCCTGGTCGACGTCCAGGAAAACGAACGCCTGCACGTGGCTCGCGAACTGCACGACGAAGCATCCCAAGGGCTAACGGCGCTGATGGTCAAGCTGACCCTCTTGGAGCGCGACCTGGACTGCAGTCCTGATGTGTCGGCACGCATGGCGGACGTCAAGCAGTTGGCCGGGCAGGTGCTCGAAGGCTTGCACGATCTCGCCGTTAACCTGCGGCCGGTCAGCCTGGACAAGCTCGGGCTCGTGCCCGCCCTGCGCCAATACATCGAGTATTTTCGCCGTCAATACGGCATCGCTGCCCAAATGGAAGTGATCGGGCTGGATGGTTTACGCCTTGCGCCCGAGGTGGAGATCGCCCTTTACCGCATTGTGCAGGAGTCGCTGACCAACGTGGCCCGTCATGCCCAGGCGACCAACGTGGCGGTCGTGCTCGAGCGCCGGGGTCCGGCTTGTGGGACTGCCGAAGCGGACGGCGAAACGGCGGCGGCCCAGGGAACAGAGGATATGGGCGAGCTCGCGACGCCGAGCCGCATCCTCGCAATCATCGAAGATAACGGTATCGGCTTTGATCTGGACGTTGTCACTCAGCGGAACCGATTAGGGCTTTTCGGCATGCGCGAGCGCGCGCAGTCCGTTGGTGGCAACCTGACCGTCGAAAGCGCGCCGGGATCAGGAACAACTTTGTATGTGGAGGTGCCTTGTGATTCGAACCCTGATCGCCGATGATCACGGCGTGCTGCGGGCTGCGCTGCGGGCCTTGCTCAACGCCCGCCCGGACCTGGAAGTGGTGGGCGAGGCCGGAGACGGCAACGAAGTGCTGCGGTTGACCGGCGAGCTGGTTCCCGACCTCGTATTGATGGACATCAGCATGCCCGGCCGGGGCGGCATCGAGACCACCCGCGAGCTCAAGCGCTTGCGGCCTGAGGCCCAGGTGCTGATGCTGACGGTCCACGAGGATGAGGAACTGCTGCGCGAGGCGATGCGTGCCGGAGCCAGTGGCTATGTGGTGAAGCGCGCTCTCGAGTCAGAGCTGCTCAACGCGATCGCGGCGGTGATGCGCGGCGATCTTTACGTCCATCCCGTCATGACGCGCGCCCTGGTCGCCGATCTCACCAACAACGCCGCTCCCGGCGACGACGACCGCGGCGAGCAGCTTACGCCGCGCGAGGTCCAGGTATTGGGGCTGATTGCCAGGGGCCACACCAATGTTCAGATCGCCGACACCCTGATGCTCAGCGTGCGCACAGTCGAGAGCCATCGGGCGAACATCATGGGAAAGTTGGGTTTGCATAACCGGGCCGAGCTGGTGCGCTACGCAATGGCGCACAGGTTGGCTAAGGAAAGATAAGTACTTTACCACACGGAAGCGTCCCTCAAAATCCCATCCTTCTACCGTTTCGCTCAATCAAGTCCTCTCGTATAATCATGGCACGAGAGGAGTTGAATGCATGAGCGACAATGAGCGATATGACCTGTTGATCGTGGGCGCCGGTCCTGCCGGACTGAGCGCCGCTCGCACTGCAGCCCGCCTTGGTTTCGCGACCGCGGTGGTAGACCGGCTGGCTGCGCCAGGCATGACAGGCCATGAGTGCAGCGCCGTGCTCGTCCCGGCCCCCGGTTTGGTGTCCGGCCGGTCGCTGTTCGGCGGCCTCTTCTTCCCACAGGTCGACTTATGGATCCCCGAGTCTATTATCCGCGCCCCTGAAACCACGCAACGCTGTTACAGCCCAAGCGGCCTGGAATACCAGACCGTGTTCAACGACCTGGCCGGTTCCGTGCCGGCGATTGTGGACAAGGCGGGTTTGCTGCGCTTGATGGCCGACCAGGCGGCGGCGAAAGGGGCCGACCTGCGCTTCGATACTGAGGTGACGGGGCTGCTGCGCGAGGGAGACAGGATTGTCGGGGTGCGAACCAGCGCAGGCGATATTCGTGCCAGCATCGTGATGGCCGCCGAGGGTGCATCGCGGGAAGTGTGCGAGGAGGCGGGGCTTTGCGTTGCCCCGGCTTCACAGAGCATCTTGTCCGTCAGCCAGCAGTACCAGGCGCCCGCAGTCGGGCCAATCGACGTGGGCCGAATCGTGGTGCTGGGCGCTCCCGATGGAGAGCCGGGCTACGCCACGCTCTCGATGCCGGCGCCCGGCCAGGCGACTCTGTCGCTCGTCACACTCATCGTCCAGCCCGACTGCGCCGGAGCCGAATCGGTCGGTCGCCGGCTGCGCCAGTTCGAAGGGGACCCGCGTTTCCAGGGTCTATTGGACGGGGCCAGCCCTCTGCCGGCCGGTGGCTCATCCTATCTGACCCCGCTGCACGATGCGCCGGCCGCGCTGGTTGCCGAAGGTTTCATCGCCGTCGGTGACGCGGCAACGCCTGCCGGGCAGCTAGGCATCTTGCCTGCCATTTACATCGGCCGCCAGGCCGCTCTGGTAGCGGCTGAAGCGCTGGACGAGGACGATACGACGACCGATTACTTGCTGGCCTATGACCAGTTCTTCCGTGCCCTGATCCTGCCCTCGCTGCGAGCCGAGGCAAAAACAACCGTGGCCTTGCTCAGTATGTCCAACGAAGAGTTGGACCGGCTGGCTGAGCTCCTCAACTGGCTCCACTTACCGATCCCATTCCTCGGGTACAACCATCGAGTCGAATGGGACGAGGTCAGTGGTCTTGTGCGCCAGTTTCCGCTGACTGCCCGCGATTGGGACCTGCTCAAGCGGGTGGCCGGGGAACCAGACGGTATTCCCACGCTAAATGATCTGCCGGCTGTCGCACTCACTTCGATGTGACACGAGTACCGTCCAGCCGTTGAGCTTCGGCTGCGTTAATCAATAACAAGCCGGCCCGCCGGGCGGAAGCGCCGCCTGAGCGGCCGGCTTTTGGCGTCCACAGCCCGTGCTTCGGGCCACGCCGCGGGCCCGAACCCGCAGCGCGGTCCTCAGGCCGCTTCTTCGACCACTTGCTCAGCCGCTGCCGGGAGGTCGATGCGCCCGTGGCGGAACTGCGTCTCATAAAGCTTGGCGTACAAACCACCCAGGGCAAGTAGCTCACCGTGAGTGCCCTGTTCCACCAGTTGCCCGTGGTCCATGACGAGGATCGTGTCGGCAGCCAGGATCGTGCTCAGCCGGTGAGCGATGACCAGGCTGGTGCGGCCGATCATGATGCGCTCCAGGGCCTGCTGGATCAGGGCCTCGGACTGGCTGTCGAGCGACGAAGTGGCTTCGTCCAAGACAAGCAAGCGGGGGTCCTTGAGGATCACACGCGCGATCGCCAGCCTCTGCTTCTCGCCCCCCGACAACCGGTAGCCGCGGTTGCCGACCACCGTCTCGTAGCCCTCGGGCAAATCCACAATGAACTCGTGAATGTTGGCAGCCCGGCAGGCGGCTTCGATCTGTGCCTCGCTGGCGTCCGTCCGCGCATACAACAGGTTGGCCCGGATCGTGTCGTTGAAAAGGTAGGTTTCCTGCGTCACCATGCCGATCTGCTCGGACAGTGTGTTCAGGGTCAGATCTCTGAGGTCATAGCCGTCGATCGAAATCGTGCCGTTGGTCGGGTCGTACAAGCGCGGCAACAGGTAGGTGATGGTCGTCTTGCCGGCCCCGCTCGGTCCAACCAGGGCCGCGAGTTGGCCCGGCTCGACGCGGAAGCTGACGTCGCAAAGCGCGTAGCGCGTCTCGGAGACTGCCCGAGGGGCATCCTGCGCCTGCTCGCCTCCAGCCGCGCCCGCATCGGGCCCGTTTCCGCCGGCTGGCTGCGGAGCATTCCCACGCGTGCCGTTCGCCGGAGCCTCCGCCGGGGCAGCGGCTGCCTGCCCGGCCGCCGGGGCAGCGGCTGCCCGCCTGCCGCCCTCTTGGGAGAGAGGTGGCATCCTGCCCCAACGTTCGACTTCGCTCAGGGCCATCGCGGCTCCGGGCTCGTGTTCTCCCGGGCGATAGCTGAACGACACCTGATCGAAGCTCACTTCGCCGCGTACCGTCTCGAGGTGCCGCGCATCCGGCTTCTCTCTTATTTCCACCGGCAGGTCCAAGACCTCGAACACGCGCTCGAAGCTGACCACCGACTGGGCGAAGTTGACGCGTGCGTTGGTCAACGCCGAGAGCGGACCGTAGAGCATGCCCAGGTAGGCTGAAAAGGCGATGATCGTGCCGGTGGTGAAGCCGGTGTTGCGCAGCACCAGGAGTCCGCCAACCAGGAACACCACCGCAGTGCCGACCGCGCTGTCCAGGCTAACCAGCAGGAAGAACCAGCGCATCAGGAAGGCCTGCCGGATGCCGGCGCGGCGCACCCGCGCTGCCCGGGCGCTGAAGCGGTCGACTTCCATCGGCACGCGCCCGAACAGCTTGACCAGCAGTGCCCCGCTGACGTTGAGCGTCTCATCCATCATGGCGTTCATCTCGGCGTTCATCATCATCTGCTCACGCACCACCGCGCGCAGGCGCTTGCCGAGCAGCCTTGCCGGGATGAGGAACAACGGCAAGACGGCAAAAGCCAGGAGCGTCAGGCGCCATTCCAGCCGCAGCATGATGGCAAGCGTGCTCACCAGGGTGATGACGTTGGTCAGGATGTCGATGATCGTGCCGTTGATCGCTTGCTGGGCGCCGATGATGTCGTTGTTGAGGCGCGAGATCAACTCGCCGGTCTTCGTGTTGGTGAAGAAGCGCAGCGACATCTTCTGCATGTGATTGAACAGCGCCACACGCAGGTCGAAAATCACCCCTTCGCCGATGTTGGCGCTCAGGTAGCGCTGGCCCACGCCCAGCAACCCCGTGACCACCGGTATGGCGATCATGCCCAACGCTAACAGGTAGAGCCCGCGGTAGTTATGCTGCGGCAGCACCTGGTCGATCAGCGAGCGGGTCAGCAGGGGCGGAATCAGGCTCAGCAACGTGGTCACCACGATGATCACCAGCATGACCGAGATCCCGCGCGCGTAGGGTCGCCCGTAGCTGGCCACGCGCCGGATCAGCGGCCAACCGATCTCCGGGGGTTTCTCTTTCTCATCATGATACAGGTAAGTCCACCATCCTCCACCGTGCATAACCTTCACATCCTCTCTAGTTTGCGGAATTGTACTCGCAGTGCGAGCCCGCAGATGTGTCTGCTCTTACCGATAATTCCCTCTGACGTGTGCCATACTTGGCTGGCTTGGTTCCGGGCCAGGGTTTGGCCACGCCCAAAACCGTGTGGCAGAGTGCCGGGAAGTCCGGGCCGGCTTGACGTCAGGGGAGGACCACCAGCATGCTCAGGATTATGACCCTCAACCTCAACTACTACGGCACGAAGCACGGCGCCTGGCCGGCCCGGCGGGCGTTAGTACGTGATCTGATAGTTGCCGCCGACGCGGATGTGGTCGCGCTGCAGGCCGTCCGCAGCGCGCCCGAGCTCGAGAACGGCCTGGATCAGGCCGGGCAGCTTGCCCTGGGTCTGCCCGAGTTCCAGTACGTGGTTTATCAACCGGCGGACGACTGCGGTGGCGGCGTGACCCAAGGCTCCGCCTTTTTGGCGCGCATCGAGATGGCCGAGACCGATTTCCTGGATCTGACGCTGCTGCCCGGCCTCGAGGACACCAACCGGCGCACGGTCCTGCACGCCCGCTTCGACCTGCCAGGCGGGCCGCTGCACCTGTTCAACTGCCACGTCTCCTGGGTTTACGACCAGGCGCGCCAGAACCTGGACCAGATCGTGACTTACATCGATTCCTTTCACGACGCCGGCCTGCTCGTCGGCGATCTCAACCAGACGCCAGAGGTCGACCTTTTACAGCGGCTCGCGGCTGCGGGGTGGACGGACCTCTGGACTCTTCTGCAGCCCGACGCCCCGGGTCCTACGTTCGAGGCGGACGTGCCTGCCATCCGCATTGACTACGCCTGGGCCAACCATCTGCTGGCTCCGCATGCCGCGGAGATCGAGGTGGCAGGCAAGGCCGAAGAGGAAGGCTCGGTGCGCCTCTCGGATCACCTGGCGCTCGTGGCCGCGCTCGACATCGAGACCTGGCGCAGCTGACGGCACTTCGCCGAGCCACCTGGGCGGCAGGATGTAGACAGCCAAGCAACCGGTCCTGTCTTGGGCCGCTCTAGTGGGTGCGTGCGCGGCCGGCGGTCGAAGTGGCGGCGGTCGCTCCCCGTTCAGGCGAGCGCGCTCGCTCGCCACACAAAGCTGCCGCCCACCACTGTCCCCAGCACTACTACCTGCAGTAGTTCCATCGGCTCGATCTCGAAGATGTCCCGGTCTAGGATCGTCACGTCGGCCAGCTTGCCCGGCGCCAGGCTGCCGAGGTGGTTCTCCAGCCCGGCCGCGTAGGCTGCGCCCCAGGTGAAGCCGCGCACCGCCTGCTCGACGCTCAAACGCTGCTCGGGATACCAGCCCTGCGGGCCCGGCGCGCCGTCGGCTCGGCGACGCGTTACGGCGGCATGGATGCCGGCCAGGGGCTGGATCGGCTCGACCGGGCAGTCTGAGCCCAAAGCCAGAACCGCGCCGTGGTCCAGCTGGGTCTTGAGCGCATACGCGCCCGCGCAGCGCGGCCCCCAGTGACGCTCGGCCATCAGCATGTCTGACGTGGCGTGGCTGGGCTGCATCGACGCGACCACGCCCAGCTTGCCCAGCCGGGACCGATCGGCCGGGTCCAGCAGTTGAACGTGCTCGATGCGGTTGCGCATGCCAGGCCCCCGAGGCCGATCGTTCGCCAACGGCCGCACCTCCTCAAAGACGTCGAGCACCTGCCGGTTGGCGCGATCGCCGATAGCATGGATGGCGCAGGCCAGGCCGGCCGCGTTGGCCCGGCGCACGGCGGCATTGATCTTCTCGATCGGAGTGGTGGCGATGCCGGTATTGCCGGGCGCCGTTTCGTAGCCCTTCAGCATCAGCGCCGTCTGCGGGCCCAGCGCGCCATCGGCGAACATCTTGACCTGTCCGAGACGGAGCCAGTCGTCGCCGAAGCCAGACCGCAGGCCAAGCCCGATGGCCTCGTCCAGGTGCTCCAGGGGGATGCTCTTGACGACGCGCAGGGTCAGCTCGCCGCGTCGGTGGAGGAGCTGTTCGGCGGCGAACGCCTCTGGACCGTCCATATCGTGGACGCCTGTCAGTCCCGCCCGGTGGATCAGCGGAATGGCCCGGCGCATGGCGTCGACCAGCTCGTCGGGCTGAGGGCTGGGGATGACCGCCTCCACCAGTGCCTGAGCGTCTTCGAGCAGAATGCCCGTCGGCCGGCCGGCCGCGTCGCGCACGATCCGCCCGCCGGGCGGGTCGGCCGTGCCGGCATCGATGCCAGCCAGTGCCAGGGCGCGCGAGTTCACCCATAGGGCGTGGCCGCTCTTGGCGCCCAGCGAGACCGGGTGACCGGGCGCGACACGGTCCAGGTCGGTCGCAGCCGGCAGCTGCCCCTCCCAAGCGTTGTGATTCCAGCCATAGCCCAGCACCCAGCCGCCCTCCGGCGTGTGGGCCGCCCGCTCGGCCACGCGCGCCACCGTCTCGTCCAGGCTCGGCGTTTCCGCGTTGACCCGCTGCCAGCCCAGCGACAGCCACTCCAGATGCAGGTGGGCGTCGGTCAGACCCGGCACGCCACAGCGGCCCTTGAGGTCGACTGCCTCGGCGCCCGGCCCGGCGGCCAGCAATGCGCGTGCGCTCGCGTCATCTCCCGCGTAAATGATCTTGCCATCCCGCACTGCCAGCGCCGTCACGTAGGGCTGGGCCGGCTCGAGAGTGTAGAACTTGCCGTTAAAAAGCACCAGGTTGGCATCCATGCTCGGCGCACATCCTTTCCTGATAAATGGCGTCTGCCTGATCAGCCCCATGATCGGGCCGCTTCGGCAGTCCCCTTCGGCAGTCCCCTGCGCAAGGGGCCCTTGCAAGGGCCCCTTGCGCAGGGCCTAAGTATAGCACCCATCAGGCTGCGCAACGACTTGCAGGCGCCCACTAATTGGTGCTAGAATGTTTACTTATTATTGAGAAACGAGACAGGAGCTCGCTATGCCCACACCTGACACTACTTCCTCGACCGACTTCGTGCGGGCGATCGTCGAGGAAGACATTCGGACCGGTAGGTTCGGCGGCCGCGTGCAGACGCGTTTCCCGCCAGAGCCCAACGGCTACCTGCACATCGGCCACGCCAAGTCCATCCTGCTCAATTATGGCATCGCGCGGGACTTCGACGGCAAGTTCAACCTGCGTTTCGACGACACCAACCCTACCAAAGAGGAGACGGAGTACGTCGAATCGATCATGCACGACGTTCGCTGGTTGGGCGCCGATTGGGAAGATCGGCTCTTCTTCGCCTCCGATTACTTTGAGCAGTTGTACGAGTGGGCCGTACAGCTGGTCAAGGCCGGCAAGGCATACGTCGACGATCTGAGCGCCGACGAGATCCGCCAGTACCGCGGCACGCTGTCCGAGCCCGGCAAAGACAGCCCTTGCCGCAACCGCTCGGTCGAGGAGAACCTCGACCTGTTCGAGCGCATGCGCCAGGGTGAGTTCCCGGACGGCAGCAGGGTGCTGCGCGCCAAGATCGACATGGCGTCGCCCAACATGAACCTGCGCGACCCGGTCATGTACCGCATCCTGCACGCGACCCATCACCGCACGGGCGACAAGTGGTGCATCTACCCGATGTACGATTGGGCGCACGGTCAGTCGGATTCGATCGAGGGCGTCACGCATTCGATCTGTACGCTCGAGTTCGAGGACCATCGACCGCTGTACGACTGGTGCCTGGACGCCCTGGGTGTCTATCACCCGCGCCAGGTGGAGTTCGCGCGCCTTGCGCTGACCTACACCGTTATGAGCAAGCGCAAGCTGATCACTTTGGTGCGTGAGGGGCTGGTGCGGGGTTGGGACGACCCGCGTATGCCGACCATCTCGGGCCTGCGCCGTCGGGGCTATACGGCCGAGGCGATCCGCGATTTTTGCCAGCGGATTGGCGTCTCCAAAGCCAACACCACCGTCGAAGTGGAGCTGCTGGAGCACTGCGTGCGCGAGGACCTCAACAAGCGCTGCCAACGCGTGATGGCGGTTATCAACCCGCTCAAGGTGGTCATCGAGAACTACCCAGAGGGTCAGGTGGAATGGGTGGAGGCGACGAATAATCCCGAGGACGAGAGCGCCGGTACGCGGCCGATGCCGTTCTCGCGCGAGATTTACGTCGACCGGGACGACTTCCGCGAGGAAGCGCCGCCCAAGTGGTTCCGGCTGGCACCGGGGCGCGAGGTGCGTCTGAAGCACGCCTACTACGTCACCTGCAAGGAAGTGATCAAGGACGCGGCCGGGCAGGTGGTGGAGCTGCGCTGCAGCTACGATCCCGCCTCGCGCAGCGGCGTGACGCCCGATGGGCGAATGGTCAAGGGCACCCTGCAGTGGGTTTCGGCGGCGCATGCCTTGGAAGCCGAAGTGCGCCTGTACAACAGCCTGTACACCAAGTCGAACCCCGACGACGCGCCCGAAGGGGGCGACTGGCGCGACAACATCAACCCGGACTCGCTGCAGGTCGTGCACGGCTGCAAGGTAGAGCCAAGCCTCGCCCAGTCCAAACCAGGTGACATTTACCAGTTCATGCGGGTGGGCTACTTCTGCTGCGATCCGGACTCGGCCGGCGGGACACTCGTCTTCAACCGCACGGTCGGCCTGCGCGACACCTGGGCCAAGGTGGAGAAGGCCGGCAAGGCCAATCAGCCCGGCTGACCGCCACCTGTCAGCTTGCTATCCGGTCGCCTGCGAGTCCAGGTGGCGATTGATGAGCGTCGATCGCCGCCTGGATTTCTCGTTAACCCTGCATCATCGACGACTCTTCCCCCTTGCGGAACCAGTCAGCGTCAAACGGTGTATATAGAATGAGCGCGTGCGTGGCCGAGGGGTTGGGGCCCAGTCAGCGTGAGGCCAGGTTTGAACGAGTCGGAACTGATCAGCCGGGCGCAGACCGGCGACCAGGCCGCCTGGGAAGCGCTTGTTAGGGAGCACCAGCAGGCGGCCTTCCGGTTAGCTTATCTGTTCCTGGGCGAGACCGCCGAAGCTGCCGACGTGGCCCAGGAAGCCTTCATCCGCGCCTACCGCGCGCTGGGCCGCTTCGACCTCGCGCGGCCGTTCCGCCCCTGGCTGCTCAGCATCGTCGCCAACCTAGCGCGCAACCGTCGCCGCGCGTTGGGTCGTTATCTTGCCGCCGTGCGCCGCCTGGTGGGCGTAGCATCCGACCCGTCCGGCGCCGGACTGGGAGCGCCCGCTCCGGCCGTGGCCCCGGCCCAAACCTGGCTGGCCGGTACGCTCTGGGAAGCCATTCGCCGTCTGAGGCGAACCGATCAGGAGGTCATCTACCTGCGCTATTATGTGGGACTGTCGGAGGCAGAGATGGCTGCGACTCTCGGCATCGCTGCCGGAACCGTGAAGTCAAGGCTGCACCGCGCGCTCGCCCGCCTGCGGAGCGTGGCCGAGCGAGAGTTTCCGGATCTCAAAGAGGGCTATGAGAATGGCTGAGCAGCAGTACCGGGGCAACGGCGACGCCGGGCGAGATGCGGCCTGGGAAGCGACGGTGGCGGCGGCCGCGGCGGCCTTCTCCTATCCGCCAACTCCGGATATATCTGGTACCGTCGCGCGCCGCCTGGCAAGCGGACGGGCCGGCCGGCCGTCGGCGAACGCGGCCGCTCGCCGGAACGGGTGGGTCTTTGGCCTTCTCGCCGCGCTTGCCATCCTTCTGGCGGGGCTTCTCATGGTGCCGCAGGTGCGCGCGGCCGTGGTGGACGTCCTCCGTATCGGCGCCGTGCGCATCTTCCTGGTGGCGCCGACTCCCTCGCCGGCGCCGTCTCCCACGGCCGCGTCGCCGGGCCAGGCCGTCCCGGGCCCCGGCTCTGCAGCGCCGTCTGGCGGGGTTGCCCGGTCGCAGACGCCTGCGCCGCCGGCAACCCCGGTGCGACCGGCTCTGGCCCCACCGGCGACAGCCACCCCGCTGGCTTCCGTCCTCGACCTGGCCGGCGAAACGACGCTGGTCGACGCCCAACAGGCCGTCACCTTCACGCTGCGCTTGCCCACCTACCCGCCCGAGCTCGGCGCCCCGGATCACGTCTTCGTGCAGGATGTGATCGGCCCGTTCGTCGTGCTCGTCTGGACGCAACCCGGTCAGCCGGAGACCCCCTGGCTGAGCCTCTACGAGATGAGCCCCGCCTCGTACGTCGCCAAGATCGCGCCCACGGTGATCCAGCAAACCGATGTGAACGGCCGGCCGGCCATCTGGGCCACCGGCCCATACTTCCTGGTGGGCCGGAACGGAGAAACCGCCGTGCGCCGGGTGGTGGAGGGCCAGGCCCTGATCTGGACCGAGGGTGGCGTGACCTACCGGCTCGAAACGGATCTCTCGCTATCCGAAGCGCGACGGATCGGTGAATCGCTGCGTTGATGGGAACGTTCCGCCGGGCAGCGGTGTAGTTAAGGCATATACAAGCGCAGTCACGGGAGGTTCGTCATGTTCGGTAGACCGTCTTGCATGTGCAGCTGGCGCGCCCGCCTGAGCCGCGCCTCGCGTCCTCTGGCGTTCTTGCTCATCTTGCTGCTCGCGCTCGGGGCCTGCATGCCCGTCGTCCTGCCCGAGGCGGGCAGCACTGTGCAGACCGCGGCGGAGGCAGCAGCGCAGCCGGTCCCGGCCACGGCATCGGCCCTCGCTCCCACCCCCTCGGCGTCCGCCGCTGCCGCGCCAGACGGATCCGCGCGCCTTTACGTCGTGGATCAGGTGGCGGGATCCGGAGGCACCGAGGACCACGTGCGCATCGTGGACGCTGCCAGCGGGACTGTGCAGCGCGACCTGCCGTTGGGCTACATTTCTCCGGACTGGAGCACGCTCTTTGCCCTCGACGCGCAATCCGGCAAGACCACCGTGCGCAAGTTCGACCTGACGACGGGCAAGCTGATCAAGCAGCTGACCCTCGACGGTTCGTACTTCGTGCCGGTCGATGCCTTCAGCGCGCAGACGACTGCCTTCTCTCACGACGGGCGCCGGCTGGTCTTGCAGAAGATTGCTACTACGGATGACATGAAGACCTGGACCCAGACGGGCCAGCCGCGCAGCCGCTTCCTGGTGCTCGACACGGCCTTGAGCCTGGCTCCGCAGCGCGTGGACCTGGCCGGCAACTTTGATTTTGATGCGCTGAGCGGCGACGGCGCCACGCTCTACCTGCTCGAGAACCTGGAACCTGGCTATCCGCCCGCCTACTCTCCTCTGCAACCACCCCATTATCAGGTGCGCCTCTATGACCTGACGGCTGGCCAATTGGCCCCGCAGCCGGTGGCCGACAAGAGCGACGTCGAGGTCATGAAGGGCCTGCGGAGCACGGGCGTGTTCTCGCCTGACGGAACCTGGTTATACAGCCTGTACACTCGACCGGACAAGGGACCGTTCATCCACGCCTTGAACCTGACGGACAAGTACGCCATCTGCATCGACCTGCCCTTCACCGCGGGCGGCGATTACGAGAAGGATCTGCTCTGGTCGCTAGCCCTGAACGGGGATGGTAGCCGGCTTTATGCGGTCAATGGTGTGTCGGGGGAGGTCGCCGAGGTGGACACGGGCAACGGGTTCGAGGTGATCCAGAGCCGGACGCTGCCCGCCGCGGCGGCCGGCGTGCGGGCTCAAGCGCCCGCTCTGCTTGGGCAATTGGAGCGCTGGCTTCTGCCTGTCGCCGAGGCCAAGCGCCTGATTGCCTCGGGCGCGGTGCTTTCTCCCGATGGGCGGGTCCTGTACGTGATCGGGGATACGGGGCTTCTGGAGCTGAACACCGACGGGCTCTCGCTGCAAGCTCGTTACCTCGCCGGCCTGGCGCTCAACGATCTTGCACTGAGCCCGGATGGGACGCGCCTCTACGTGGTGGCTGGCAATGGCCAGCCGGAGGGGCAGCGGCTGCTCGCGCTCGACCCTATCACCGGCGGTAGCTTGCGCCAGGTGCCCGGGCTGCAGGGGCCGTGGGCGGTGCTGCGGGTGGTAGCGGGCCGCTAAGCCGGTCCGACGAGGTAAAGCCCGTACACGAAGAACGGCGCGTGTTCAGGCACGCGTTCGTCTGCCAGGGCGCGGAATTCGAAAGCAGGCGCGGTCTCCTCGAACAGGTGGTGCTCGTTGAGTTGTGGAGCCCAGCGCAGCCGGAGGGCCGCTCGCTCCTCTGCCTGGTAGCCGCAGTTGGAGAGCCCGCTGAGCAGGCCGCCATCGCCGACGTCGAAGCCGAGCAGTTCCCGGCCGCCGGGCAGGGTCGCCTCGACTGCACCGCCCGTCTCGGCGAGATGTGGTCCGTAGGCCGTCGCTTCCGTGAATCCCTGGACCGAGAGCCAGGTGATCGCGATCAGCGAGGCGGCGCGCGGCGCCTGCCAATGTTCCAGCAGATAACGCAGCAGGCCGGCTTTGTCCTGCCACAGGCCGGCCTGGGGCCTGATGTAGGGCGGGGCCTGCAAACCGGCCAGCGCCAGCCGCGCCCGCTCCTCGGCGGGCAGACCGATACCCTGGCCGGTATCGAAGACGGAAGGCCACACCAGAGTGTCGCCGGACAGCGGTTCCAGGACCTCCGGGCGCAGCAGGAAGAGCTCGCGCCGGGCGGCGTCCCAGAGATCCGCCGCGCTCCCGCGCCTACGGACGTCGAAGCCTAGCAGCCGCTCTTCGATCAGCCTGCGCCTCCGCGGCCGCAGTCTATCTCGACGAACACCGCCGTCCCGCTGCCCGGCGCGCTCTCGATGCTCAGCGTACCACCCAGCATCTCCGCCCGCTCGCGCATGCCCAGCAACCCCAGCTGGCCCCGGCGCAGCGCCTCGTCGACGTCGAAGCCACGCCCATTGTCCTCGACGACCGCTACGACCCGTTCCCCGCGCTTTTCGAGGATCACGCCGACGCGGGTTGCCTGCGCGTGCCGGGCGGCATTCGTCACCGCTTCCTGCACGATGCGGTAGAGGGCGGTCTCGACGGCGCTGGGTAAGCGCTCGACGTCCAGCCCGGCGCTGATGAAGTCGACGCGCAGGCCGCCGTGGTCCTGGAAGTCGCCTGTGAACTGCTCCAACGCGGCCACCAGGCCATAGCGGTCCAGGCTGGCCGGGCGCAGGTTAGCCGAGAGGCGGTGCAGGTTCTCCATCACCCCGGCCACGATGCGTTCCAACTCTTCGACCCGCTGGCGTGTCTCTTCCCCCGCCGGCATGGAGCGCCGCAGTTGGCCCAGGCCGAGCCTCAGCACAGTCAGGGCCTGGCCGCTCTCGTCGTGCAACTCTTGGGCGATCGCGCGCCGCTCGTTCTCCAGCGATTCGACCAGCCGCCGGGATAAGGTCTGCAACTGCTCCCGGCTGAGCTGTAACTCTGCATTGGCTTTCAGCACCTGTTCGGTGACTTCGGTGGCGAAGATCAACACGTCGTTCAGCTCCCCTTCGACGGCCGGGAGGGGCAGCAGGCCGAACTGCCAGTACGTGCGCCCGCGTTCGAAGCCGTCGTAGGTGAGCTGGAGGTTCAGCAGCGGGGCGCCGGTGCGTACGACGTGGCGCAGCGAGCGGACGATGCCGGTTTCGACGGCCTGGGGGATGAAGTCCTCGACCGTCAGGCCGGCCACATCGACCTGGGCCCGGTACGGCTCGTCGAGGAAGCCGCGGCAAGCCGGATTGGCCCACTGCACACGCAGCTCACGCCCGTCGATCACCGCTATGCCGACCGGCGAATGCTCGATGATCATCTGGCTCAACCCCGGCAGCTCCCGGCAGCCGGGCGTGGCGCGCAGGCGGGCGAGCTCGGCCTTCAGGCTATTGGTTTGCGTTGTCAAACGCGCGATCTCCGACTGGTACTGCACGAGCTGCGCCTGCAGCCCGGCCTCCTCGGAGGCACACAGCACAACGTCGGGTTCTTCGGTCACGATCCTGCTCCTCTCCCCTGCGCTTCAGTCAAGTCTGTGGCAAGACCCACCCGGTTCATTATAGAGCGTGTTGGGGAGGCGGGCCAAAAACTTCTGTTAACATTAAACAGCGGTTGGTTCGACGGTTATGGCTTAAGCTCTGTGCGGATTCTTGACAAAGGTGCCCGGCAGTGGTTTGCGTAACAGTGAGTGGAGCTGATCTATACCAGCGTCGGTTTCCAGCGGGATGGCGTGCGCCTTCCGAAGCAGCAGTGGGCGGCCGTGGGCGATCCAGGGCTGCTCCACCTGGCAGAAATCCCCGGCCAACCCGGTCCTGGCGTTGAGCACGCACTAGGATGGCACGCTGGGTACCAAGCTGCCGGCCGAGATCGGCCCGGCCGCGGGCTGACCTCTGCTGTTGGAGTGGACCGGCCTGGCGGCGGGAGTCCGGCAGGCGGGCAGGGGCGTCGAACTCGCGGCGGACGAGGGCCTGGCTGTGGCCGGTTCTGGCAGCCTCCCTCAGAACTTTCGCCTGACGGCGCAGGTGTGCCCCGCGCCCCGGACGGCGGGCTTCGGCCTGTGCCTGCGCGGCAGCGGCGGGTTCGAGGAAGGGCATCTGCTGCGTTTCGAGCCCTACAGGGAGAAAGTAAGCTGGTCGTCGCCGGCCAGCCGGGCACTGTCTGCCTTTCGCCAGGCGGACGCCGAGGAGCAGGAGCGGTCGGCGATCCATAGTTGGGGGGCTGGACCGCGCGTTCGATCTGGAGATCGTCGCCCAGGACGACACCATCGACGTGTGCATTGACCGGCGACAGACTCTGGTGAACGGGGTCGGCGCGCCGGAGGGTGACCAGTTGTTCTTGTACTGCCAGGACGGAGGGATCGCTTTCGAGGATCTTCGGGTGCGGCCACTGGTGGCGGCTGCTTCAAGCGAGTGCCGATACGGGCAGGATTCCTGTCGCTCGCTAGGCGAGGAAGCGCTCCGTGATCTGCCGGGAAAACTCATCGAAGTCGTCGAGATGCTCGGCCAGATTTCCGTAGACGATGTGTGCATCGATCTCCAGGTAGTCGTGAACGAGGATATTGCGAAAGCGCACCATGCCGGCCATGCGGCGGGCCAGCTCCCTGTCGATGACGCCCTCGCGCCCGAGGAGTTGGAACACATTCTCCGGTGCATCGGGCGCCGTCAGCCCTAGCTGGCCGATCAGGTAATTCGCCACGTCCATGCACACCTGGATTGCCAGTTGCAGCTTGCGCTCTACGATCGTCTGGATATTATCGTCATCCAGGTACTCATCCAGGGCCACGTTCTGCATTTGGCGCAAGCTTCGCAGATAGGCGTCGAGCTTCCGCAAGCGCGTCACGATCACCGTGGTATCCACGACCCAATCCTTCCCGGCGCAGCCTGGCCACTAACTGGGCGTTGTGATAGTCCAGATATGGCTTCGCGTCATAATAGCGGCCCAGCGCACGCATCACGAAAAGCGAGCGCGCATCGCGGTCCCGTTCGATTACCAGCCGCCCCTTGCTCAACACTTGAAAGCAGAGTGCAGGCCCGGCGCTGTTGAGGGTCACTACATCCACGGACCTCGCTAACAAGGACTCCAAGGCCGTGCCAATCTCGAGGACGCGCTCAAACAGCGAGTCGCCGGCCATGCCGGCCCGGAACAGCACGGCTACGTCGACGTCGCTCAGGGCGTGCGCCCGTCCCTCGGCCACGGAGCCGAACAGGTAGACGGCCACCAAGTCGTCCCTGTCCTGCAGCGCCCGTCGTATGGAATCCGCGATCTTGTCCTGATCGTACATGCCCTGGCATCCCCTCACTGCCCGGTCGATGGGTCCATTATAGCATATCGCCTGGCTTGCCGGTGAAGGCACTCCGTTGTCCACACAGGACGGAACCGGGTACCGCCTCTCGGATCGCAGTTTTTCTCACGCACCCATGCATAGTTGCATGGGCTACAGGCACAATCTGGCCCGGCATGATCTTCTCAACCCGGTCAAAATTCTCCAGCGAGGATGCGCAATCCGCGTCCGAGACAAGTGGGGGCAAGCCCTAATCTGATCGGGCCGGCAACGGCGTTGCAGATGGAACGGCTACGGTCAGAGACGGCACGAACTGACGTGCTGGAACGTCAAAATAGAATACTCCGCCCTCCGTTGCCTTCAGGACCAGGCGCTCGCCAACGGCATCGACTATGCGGACGGGGCCAGCCCTGACCGGCGTCAAGTAGACACCCACCTCGATCCAATCAGATGTGTAGCCGGTCCCTTGCGCGCAAACCAGGCTGACTATGACAGCGATCATGCCCTGGTTTTCGGTATGGTCCTGCGAAACGTCGCGCGAGATGGAGCCTGCCTGCACCCAGATCATCTTGCCTCCGGTGTGAGGGACTTCCCACCACTTGTTCGTGACGTGGTAGGCCATTGGCGTGAGTGGGTAAATGGCGGGGCCGCCTGTAGTGATGGCACCTGCTCCTGCCGGCGTGCTGTTTGCCCATCCAGGCGAGAAGGTCGGCATGGCCTGTGCGGATGCTGTGGGTTTGTCCACGCAACTACCGGACCACCCAAACCGTGGCGGCTTGGCCGTTTCCGACGCCACTCTCTGGCGTGCTCCAACAGTGGCAGTTTCGCGTGGGCTGTTGGGGGTGGCAATTGGCGAATGGAGCGGAGATGCAAATGCTTGCACGACCCTTGACGGCGGTGGGGCAGGTGACACAGATGTGGGCAGGGGTGACAAACCGTCAGGCCGAATGGGCGACTGCGAGGACCTGCTTGCGCAACCCAACAAGACGAAAGTGACGACGACGAGTACAATCATCGTGCGACATAGACCGGGAGCCTGAGCACAGACAGCCCCGGACGGCTTTGCCTCTATCTTGCCTCGTCTGATTCGGCCGAGCAAGAACCACTGCTGGGCTTTTGGCGTAGAGCCGGCTGGCTTGCAGCGCAGGCAGATCCACCCCCAGATCTTGGATGGGTCCTGGCTGCCGCTCGGATAGAGGTCGGTCTGCCATGACGACGCAATCTCCCTTCTGAAGTCAGCCGGCAAAGCGCCGCTTGGCGTGGGAGTAGTCATGGGTGCCTTGGTGGCACTGGGAGCCGCTGCCGACGATGGCACGTGTGCATGGAGCGCTGACAGGCTGCGACCATGATCATCGGCAAGCAACGCGCCCGGAGCGGCAATGCCAGCCGCGCGTGATCTCTCACGGTTCTTGCTCCGCCTGACTCCCTCTGCAAAGACACCTTGGGGATCGCCAACCATACCCAACCCAACCCATTCTCTGTGCGTCCTGGAAAGATCCGGCCGGACCAGTCATGAGGATGGCGAGGCCTGGATCTGGCACATCCTGGTTGTCATGGCCTTGCAGCTTGCTCGCAGGCATCCTCGCCGGAGAAAGCGGCCGGCGACACACGGGCGTCCATCAACTGTCCCTGAAGGATCAATTCGCCACTTCCGAGACCACCTGCCCCGACGATGAAATCCTTCTCGATCCATGGAGCGGCGAGCGTTGTTCGGTCCAATCTGCTCGTCAGCATGTCATAGGGGTAAAGTGCGCCGTCGCCGTCGATACCGAGCCAATCCCTGACCCCGCGCACGGCTGCGACCAAAGCGATCTTCGTACCCGGCAGGTATACGGTGTCGAGCGCGCGCACGACCGTTCCGTCCCCCGCAAGGACCCATCGAAACCCTCGGGTTCCCGCCTTGTCATCCTCGACGTAGTAGGCGAGAACGCTGGAGTCGTCTTCCCAGCCCATGATCGTGGTAAGTGACTGGCTGCCCCGATAGATCTCTCGTTGCCGGTCCTCCTGGGTTGATACGAGCCACAACGTCGCGGTGGTCACGCCTGTGGCGTCGGTCACCCCGTAGGAAATGGCGATGAATTCTCCATCCGGCGACCAGATAGGTGTGCCCATGTGATTCCCACGGTACTCAGGCACCGGGTAGCTAGTCACTTCCGTGAAGTGGGTCAGCTGCGCTTTGTCCGTCCCGTCGGCGTTCGACCGGTACAGTTGGCGAATGCCCCGGCTGTCAAGATCACTATAGGCTATCCGTTTGCCGTCAGGCGACCAGGCGTAGCTGAGCACACCTCTCCCGCTTGAGATCCGGGTTGGCTGGGCCGGGTTCTCACTGCGGATCACCTCCAGATCCTGAAACTCCGAGCCATCATAATACTGGCCACCGGAGAACAGCATGTACGCCATGTGCTGAGCGGACGGGGAGGCTTGCCATCGATTGGCGCTTGTGTCCGCTTCCCGGGTAGGATCGACAGCCGGCAGCGAAGCAATCGTCTGCAGCCTCTTGCCGTGCAGGTCGACACTGACCACCTCGATCCTACCTGAAGCCCTCAGAGTGACGAGCAAGTGGCAACCATCCGCTGACCATCGCATCACCGTGGTTCTGCGCTGCCAAAGGTCAGGGTGCGTTCTGCGGGCGAGCCCAGATCATAGAGCTCAATCCAAGGCGCCCCACGTAGGGAATACTTCAAGAGGGCAATCGCCGGCCCGTGCAGCGCAGATGGAGCGGCGGCGACCGGCTCAAGGGTAGATGTTGCTGACACAACCGGCGTCACCTGCAGGGTTGCTGTTGGTCTCGCCACAACGCTCCCCACCTCGCGGGTGGCAGAAGCGGAGCGCAGCCGCTCAAGTTCCGGCTGCAGTTGTCGGTAGGACGTCACGACGTTATCGATGTCTGCCAACACCGATTCCGCCTGGCCGGCCTTCGGGTCCTGGCAGAATGCTTGCAGCGTTTTTCGCAGATCCTGCCACGCCGTCAGGGTTCCTCGAGCAGCATCATGCGCCGGGCGCAGGCCTTGCAGAGCAGCCATCGGCGTGGGCATGGCCAGGAGAATTTGACTGACATCGATATGCGTCACGTGACAGGCTGCGTCGAACTCGCCGCGCGCCAGATTGCCGCGCACTTCCGCCAGCTTCGGGCTGGCGATACGCTCCATCCACTCGCCCATCTGCTTGTCCAGGCGCTCAACGCCATCGCGCAGCATCATCTCTCGCAACGCCGCCGATGGCGTTGGGAATGGGTCGGGTGTTGGCGTATGCTCAGCCTGGACCACGGGCGGAACGCTGGCAGATGCCTGTCGGCCTCCGGCAGGCGGGGGCGTCAAGCCGATGCGGCGGCTTATCTCGTCCTCGTATGCCTCAAACTCTGAATGCATGCTCTGGTAGGCTGTGCCCATCTCCAGCATGGCCTGCCCGGCAGGGGCAAGGTCTTTCATGTCTCGGCTCTGGCAAAACGCCTTTACTGCGGTCCGGTAGTCCTGCCAGCGCTGCAGCATCAGCACTGCGTAGCCGTATGCTTTCCCAAGACGGTCAGGAGCCTGACGAGTGCGCAGGGTCTCCAGAAGCGGCGTGGCGTCCGCCAGTTCTACCTGACAGAAGGCGTCATAGTTCTTCTGCATGAGTGCGTCGGCCAGTGGAATTGCGACGGGGCTGACGTTCTCTTTGTGCCAGTCGCCGACCGTCGTGACAAGCCAATAAGCATACTTGACCGCTGCCTGTTCCTCCGGGCTTAGCTGCATCACTGCTTCCACAACGGCAGCGGGCAGGGCGGTCGGGGGCAGGGTTGCAGCCGGATCGGGTGAGGCCGCCGCCGGAGGGGTGTTCGTTGGCGTGGGTTGCACGGCCGTAGCGGGCGAACGCACGGGTCCTGCCGTATCAATCGGCCCCACAGTGGCCATGTCAGCCACAGAGTCAGCCGAGCAAGCGCTCAGTAACAGGGCAGTAAGAAGCAGGATGGAATAAAGACAGCCGTTCGCCTGGACGTGCCAAATGATTCCTCTACTCACTTGAAGTTGCTCTAGCGTCATCGCTCGTCCCCCTCAGATGTCGAGATTGCGTAACTGTATAACCACAAGGTGCCGCAACATGAGCCGTGCCAAATCGCACTATGCCGTTTCCTGTTTTCTCAAACTGGTCCCCGCAAGTCCATCCTGCGTCTTCAGCATTAGAGCCGGCGGCAAGCAAGGTCGCTACGGTGTCGGGCGAGCAGCCTTTGGCGCTCTGGTCGGCGGTGAAGGGATCCAGGTGCCGGCAGGCCTAGCCGGGGCAGGGGTCGGGGATAGCAGTGGCCTTGGAGGTGGAGTATAAGGATAGGGCGTGGCGGTCGCAATGAGTGGCGCTCCCGGACGAGACAGGTCGATAACGAGTGCGTACATGCAGGATCCGCAGTTCCCGCCCCAAAATTCAGGGCGCAGCAGGTAGCGATCCCTGGCCGGAAATACCAAGGTGGTCGTTAGCTGTACCGTCTGGTCGGGCCGGACGTCATTCACACGCCAGTCGGGCTTCCCCTGAAGCAGGGTGGACCCTTGCCAGAAGGCCACTACCACCCTCATTGTCGGAATCGCCACATTACTATGAGCCGTGACGGTAATGGGCACGTTCCGACCCAATTCGATAGGAGTGCCGACCTCGACGTTGGCCGTGATCGCTTCGGAAGGGGTTGAGGACGGGCCGTACGTCGGTATGCGGGGATGAACCGGCACGGTGACCGTTGGCAATATGACCGGTTCAGGGGTGTCACGCTTGCCGTCCGCTGCAGGCGAAGGCGGAACGCACTGAATGATCCGACCCAGTACCATTAAGAGAACGATGTACAGTAGCGCTCTCCGTTTCACCTTGCACCCCCCCTCGCGCCGTGAAGAGCAAAGGATTGTCAGAGCTCCGCCCGACAATCAGGCGTGTACCGCCATTGGACTATGCTGAGATACTTCCTCGCTAGTCACGAAGCAGCCATGACACTCCGGCCACTGGTCACTCATTACACGCGTCCACGCAGGAGAAACCCGCGTCGATTTGTACTTGGTCTGCTTCCGCAGCCGATGCCTTGCCGGCATCGCATTGCGGCCTGGGTGCTTGCCACTCGGCGGTGTCGGCTACTTGCTTAAGAAGACCAGCACAGTCTCGTCGGCAGCGTTGCTAATGCTCAACCGGGTGCCCTCTACACGGAAGTGAGCGCCGCTGCTCAAGGGACGGTAGTAGTCGCTCTCTTGGCCCATGACACCTGCTGGCGTGGCGCATGCCATGCCATGGCACTGCTTTGTATTTGCAGGATGCGCAGATCGCTGTCAGTCACCGAGTGTTTTCCGCCATACTGGTTACAGCCACCTGACCCGCTGAAGTCGTTGTCCAGCAGGATCAGAGTTATCGCGGTGCCGGGGATCAACCCCCGACCGTTCAGCAATGATAGTGTCCTTACCCCCGTAGTGCACCGGACTGGCCAGACGCACCCGTGATGGGCGCCCTTTGGATTGGGTAAGGGACGGCGAACTGTGGCAGTGGCGCGCTGCATCTGATCGCTCTAGCAAGTACCTCGCTCTCCGCCTCACGACTCGGCGATGCCCTGCGGGCTACGGCATCATGATAATGATCCGGCTCACATGCTCGGCTACAATATCACGCAATTTGTCTACCTGCCCTGGCTCGGCGTACTGCGCGCCGAACACCATGTGATGCCGCGAGACCACGTGCAGATGGTTTTCGGGCCAGATGACGAAGTCGGCCATGAAGTAGAAAACCGGATTCCCATTTTTGCCGGTCGCCTTGGCTGCGGTCGCTACGATGTCCTGGATTCTGATACGCTGCAGTTGCTCGTTCATTTTATTCACGCTAAGGCGTTTCTCTCCAGCCCACGTCTGCTGAAAAGCCGGCCACTGGGCGAGGCAGAGCGCCTGGAGTGCGGGCAGGTTAGCCAGATTGGCGAATTCGGGCGGCGCGTAGCCGGAGACGGTGCGCGGGTCGGCCCAGTGCTGCACGGCAAACAGGGCCGCGAAACGGCGCGTGGGCAGGTCGTCCCACCACGTGCGCCATTCACGCTCTGACTGCGATGACCCGGCGGCCTGGTTGTCGCCCCTGAAGCCATTTTCCCGCCCGAGATAGGCCGCGAACTGAAGCTCCTCCGGGAAGTCGAAGGACATTTGCCACGATGGCTTGCCTGCTAATTGCATGGGAACCTCCGTGCTGAATCGCGCTTGCATGTCCCAGCCCCTCGTCGCACCCACAGTCATTGTCAGTTCTGTACGCCGCCATATTCACCGCTGGATCGATCGTGCTGAAGCGAATCATCTGGCCGTGGTGCGTCAAATCCATGGTACGGCTACGACTGAATACCTCTGTACGTCGAGGCACGGTTGCACCATAATCCGAGAAGAGAACAATGCCGAATCCTGCGGCGGCCGGTCCAGCGCGGGCTCGCAGATGCTCCGAATGCGCAACACGCGCCTCGCTGCTTGCGAGAGTTCATCTGTTGGCATGTCTTCTCCACGATTCACGGCAGCTTGGCGAATTTGGGCACGCAGGCTGCAAGTATGAGGGTCAGCAAGGCGACGAGGCCAAGACGAATTTGGACGCGCATGCGTTTTCCCCTTTGCCGATGCCTGCTCGAAAGGGCACGATGAGTCTGACTTCCAAACGTCCGGCCTGTCCCGGGGGTTCCGCCCGCGAGGCACAGGTCGAGGCGCGTCCGGTTCATAGGCCAGCCGGTGTTTCTCCCCCGCGTCGCAACCCAATTGCCCGACGCGAAGTCGCCGTCCTCGTACCCACGAGCGCAGTCATCCGTCTGCCATCGCCTGCCGGGCAGGTGATCGGGTCACACTGCCTGGACGAGAGAAGACGAATCTCTTGCGGTATTCCCGGTCGTAGCAACATAAGCTACAGCAACGTAAGGCCGGTCGAGGTAGTCACCGTTCTCGGCGATGAGCCGGCGGATCGCCGCAAAAAGACGCTTCCGCTGTGCGACCGGCAGCGCCAGGTGGTCGGAGTAGCTGTTGAGCAGCCCGATGTACTGCGCCGCGTCGTACCGAGCAGTCCATGCGAAAGTCTGCGTCTGCACATCGGAGAAGTAGCCGCTGGCCCGGATTTCTTCCGCCTCCCGGGCGATGGTCTCTTCCCAGGGTTCCTCGGGCGTCACCGTCTCCGGCGCCACGGCCGCATAGACGCGCTGGATGGCATCGTCGAGCGGGACTCTGGCCGGCGGGTGGCGGTTCCAGAAAAGCGCCAGCGTGCCGCCAGGCACGAGCGCCCGCGACACCCTGGCAAAGCCCAGGGGCTTCGGTACCCAGTGGAAAGCCTGGCCGCTGATGGCCAGGTCGAACGCAGCCTCTGGCTCGGGCCAGTCCTCGAAGGGTGAATGCACGAAGGTCACCCGACAGCCGGCCAGCCGTCTCGCGGCAACGGCCAGCATGTTGGCGCCCGGGTCGATGCAGGTCAACGTGTAGCCGCGGCGGGCGAAGGGCTCGGCGGCCTTGCCGGTGCCGCAGCCGATGTCCACCATGCGCCCACGCGGCCCGATGCCACTTGCATTGACGATGTAGTCCACCATCTCATCTGGGTAGCCTGGCCGGAAGGCATCGTACAGCTCGGCCACCTGATCGAAGCTCCGGCTCCGCTCGCGCCAATAGTCAGCCGCGTGTTCCATTATGTGTAGCCATCCTCCAAAGCGTGATATCTGGCGTTGCCTTGCAAAGCACTGTCGTTCACTCCAACGTGGACCAAACAAGGAATTGGGCCTGGAGGTTCTCGCTCTGCAGGTCGAGGCGCGGGCCTCCGTTCGCCCGAAAGGCAGTAGCAGGCAGGCAATCAGCGCCCGGGCAAGTCCCAGGCCAGCCGCCAGGGGCCGGGAACTGCCTCGGCAATACCGGAGAACGCCGCGTGGTACACGCCGGCCTCGACGCTGCCGGTTACGGGGTCGGTCACCTCAAAGCTGAGAGTAGCGGCGCAAGGGCCGCTTTCCGCAACGATGACGTCTTTGCCCGCACGTGCATCCCGCCCAGACGGCGAGGTGAACCGGAGGTCGCACAATCCGGAGAGACTTGCCTTGCCAGAGTCGCTCCCCAGGGCCGGGGAAAACACTAACCACACCGAGTTGCCGCGACTGAAATCGCCGCGATCCAGGAGTTGGGCATGTGTAAAGCGGGCTGCGTACCCGCCTGCCTCGAAGGCAACCTTCACCTCCCAGGGATCGCTGGCGCGCGGCCGGCCGTCGGGTTGTGCCTTCAGCTCCACGCCTGCAGGCACTACCACATCAAAAGTTCCCGCCTCGGGCCGGATCACCTCGATGGCCGGCAGGCTGAGTGTGACATGCCGAGCCAGGTGCCCGACTGGCGACAACACCAGGGTTTGTGCGCCCGACTGCGGCCGATAGACAAGCGGAGAGGTTTCGCCGGGAAACGCCCAGCGCGTATTGTTGTTTCCGTAATCAAGCCGGTTTCCGCGACTATCGTCGAGATACAGCTCGTTTCGCCCCGTTTGCGGGTTCCACGACCGCAACTGGCCGAGCCGTACGCCCTCTGGCGCGCCCTTCAGATCCATTCGCAGGGCTGTGAGCCGGTCGGTGGTGATTGCGTCCAGCAGTTGCAGCGTCAAGCCTCCGTGAGAATCGGTGGCGCTGGCAGGTCGCAGCGAAATCGGCTTCGCCGTATCTCCCGCTCGCCCGCCGACCGTCCAGTGGACGGACCACGGCCCACGAAAGACCACGCTTGCGCCCCTGATTGAGACGTTTACCGCACCAGAGGGCAGATCGTGGCCCGGCAGCAACGCCAGGCCGATGCTCATCCTGTGCTCCGCTACGTTGAATGAGCCGGGTCCCGACTGCCAGGAAGGCGAGGCGGAATCAATATGGAAGATCGCTAGACGCTTGCCGTCCTGCTCCGGCACTTCAGCAACGTCGAAGCTCAGTACCGTGCGGATCATCGGCCCATCGCGCAGCGTCAGGGTCTCCTCATAAAGGCGCGCGCCGGTGATATGCACGGGGAACCCGGCGACATCCACCCGAAGGTCGAGCGGCCATTGATCCCCAACTGCCGTCCCCTCGGGGATGGTCACCTGGAATTGCCCACCGGCCCGCACCTCGACCTGGATGCCTTCAATCTCCAGCGTTACTTCGCGAGCGAGAACCGACAGCGGTGCAAATGCTATCGTTTGCTCTGTACTGGGGGGCTGCGGGAGTGGGGTCGGGCCGGCTGTCGGCATCGGGACGGCGACCACTGCTCGCACCGCCATCGAACCGCTGCTAGAGGACGGTGCCCAGCCGTAGATGTGGCCGACGTCATCGCGCAGGACCGGCAGCGGCCCGCCGCCCCCGATGCTCAGCATTTCCCAACTCGGGTCTTCCCATTGGGCGCGCACTTTCACGACGGTCTCATTCGCTGTGTAAGCCACATCCTCTACTCTGATCGTAATCCCGTGGTGCGTGTCGCCCGGCACGGCGGGCTGATCGGGCTGCGGGTAGAGCGCCGCGGCCAGCGGGCCGTCAGCCGGCTGCAAGACGAGATGGATTTGCCAGTTTTCGGGAGCAACGCCGGCAGGGACCAACGGCAGGCGCGCTAGCTCCAGGGTGGCCGTGTAGACGTCGGCCGGCAGAGCGGGAAACTCGAGGCTGCCGCCGCCCCACCGCAGCGTGTAGCTGTTCGATACGAGTGCGGTGCCGTCGGGCAGGCGCAGTTGGCCGGCAAACACGGTTTCCGGGGGCAAGAGCGATGTGCCGGCCGGACGCACCTGGTCCTCGCGGGGCAAGCCCTCGGTGCTGAGAACGATCTGGGTCCGCTCTGGCCCGGCCACCACCTGCGTTACGCGGAGGGTCACGCCGCCACGCGCAACCTCCACCGGAGCAGCCAGCACACGCGTCTTCTGCAGGTTCACGAAGCCTATGCCAGGCACGTACCTGAAGAGACGCTGGATGTCGGCCAGCACGCGGCCGGGTCCGACAGCAGACACAGTAGCGATCAAAGCGAGTACGATAGCGAGTACCGCAACGGCCAAACGTTGGCGTGGCAAGAGTGTACGCCAGGCTGGCCGGGCTGTGCCGGTGTGTGCCATGCGGCCAGTCACCTGGGCAGCGGCTTCCGACCGTAGTTGTAGCTCTAGCCTCAGCACGAAAGTTGGATCAGGATCGCCGGCCGCAAAGAGACCGGTCAGCGCTCTCTCTACCTGTGGCCTGCCTTCGGTCTCACTTGCCCGCATCATCGCCTGCCTCCCATGCCAGCTCCAGAGATTTGCACAGCCGGTGAATCGCCATCTTGACGGCCGCCTCGCTGCGCCCAACCAGCTTGCTCACCTGGCGATAGCTCAGGCCAGCGGCGAAGCGCAGCCGGAGTAGCTCCTGTTCGTCCTCGTTCAGGCGTCGCACGAGCACACCCAATTCCTCTAGCGCCTCGTGCCTCATACTCTGCGTCAAGGGATCGGCTGCAGTCGGGTCGACGGCATTCAGCGCGTCGTCCAGGGGCACCTGCGGCCCTGTGTGCCGGCGATGATCGGCCACCTTTCGGCGGGCAATCGTGAATAGCCAGGCGGCGAAAGTGCCGCGCTCTCGGTAGCGAGGCAAAGACCGCAGCGCCTCTGTGAACACCTCGGCAGTCACGTCGTCGGCGTCGGCTGCATTGCTCAGACGACTGTAGAGATAGCGATGGATGGGCGCCACGTAGCGCTGATATAGGGCCGCGAAGGCGGCCGGACGATGCTGTGCTTCCCGCACAAGTTCAGCGTCCGACCCAGCGTGCTCCGCAACTGGCACCTCGGCCAAAGCCACCCCTTGCATTGACCCTCCTTGGTCAGTTGGGCAAGTCTACGTACTCTATACTGTATATCGTGGAATCAGGCAAAAGGTAACAGGATTGACGGACCAGCTTGCCTTTTCTCATGACCTTGATTGTCCCATGCTGCAGGTCAGTGTGCTCCAACGTCAGGGTACATAGCTCGCTAGCCCTGTGGGTGTTGCAGCATTCTGGCAACCTTCTAGCAAGATAAGCGGTTCGGAGGGGTGGAAAATCAGAGGTTCGAAAGGGGCAAAAGAGAACCCCTGACCTACATCAGGGGTTCGTAAATGGGGGGGTTTAC
>CAWIPK010000006.1:0-2500 GCA_963837925.1 uncultured Chloroflexia bacterium
GGTGAAATTGAAATAGGCGTGAAGATGCGTCTTACCCGCAGCAGGACAAAAAGACCCCGTGGAGCTTTACTGTAGCCTGATATTGCGCTAGGACTGTGTCTGTGTAGGATAGCTGGGAGACTGTGAAGCCGGAGCGCTAGCTTCGGTGGAGTCGCCCTTGGAATACCAGCCTGATACAGTTTTGGCCCTAACCTGCGACCGTTATCCGGCGTGGGGACAGTGTCAGGTGGGCAGTTTGACTGGGGCGGTCACCTCCTAAAAGGTAACGGAGGCGCCCAAAGGTTCCCTCAGGCTGAATGGAAACCAGCCATAGAGTGTAAAGGCATAAGGGAGCTTGACTGCGAGACCCACAAGTCGAGCAGAGACGAAAGTCGGGCTTAGTGATCCTACGGTCCCGTGTGGAAGGGCCGTGGCTTAACGGACAAAAGCTACCCCGGGGATAACAGGCTGGTGGCGCCCAAGAGTTCACATCGACGGCGCCGCTCGGCACCTCGATGTCGGCTCGTCGCATCCTGGGGCTGAAGTAGGTCCCAAGGGTTGGGCTGTTCGCCCATTAAAGCGGTACGCGAGCTGGGTTCAGACCGTCGTGAGACAGGTCGGTCTCTATCCGCTGTGGGCGTAGGGGATTTGAGAGGAGCTGCTCCTAGTACGAGAGGACCGGAGTGGACCAACCGCTGGTGTGCCAGTTGTCCCGCCAGGGGCATAGCTGGGTAGCTAAGTTGGGCAGAGATAACCGCTGAAAGCATCTAAGTGGGAAGCTCGCCTCAAGATTAGATCCCCCACCGTAAGGGTAAGTGCACTGGAAGACTACCAGTTCGATAGGCGGCAAGTGTACGTGCAGCAATGCACTCAGCTAAGCCGTACTAATGCACGAGGGCTTAATTCACGCGAGGCTGCAAGCCTTGATCCGTGATATCTCTCATACTTCAAACGCATTCCATTCAGTTGTTAGGGCGCCAACCCGCCCTTGACATCGCTGCCCGGCGGCCACCCGCCGCCCCAGCACCATCACCTTGGCTAAAAAAGCTTCGTTGGTGACCTTAGCGAAGGGGGTACACCCGGTCCCATCCCGAACCCGGTAGTTAAGCCCTTCCACGCCGATGGTAGTTGGGGCGCAAGCCCCTGCGAGAGTAGGTCATCGCCAACGAAGCTTTTTTGCTGTTTAATGGGAAGCTCGAACAGAAGGCCGGCCTGGCACAGGCGGCGGCCGATGCGAGTGAGCCGAGCCGGCCGGTACCTTAGACGGTGCAGAGAGAAAAAGCCTGCCGGCAGATTTGACAGCTAAAGAGCGATGAAGTACACTGGCCGTCCCGTTGGCAGTGGACCTGGGTGGGGTCCCCGGCCACGAGGAACGAAGCCCGCAAGGCATGGCTTCGGCGGTTTCAAAAGTTGAGGATGAGATTTGACAGCCCTTCGGAGCTGTGGTACAATCTCACTTCGCTGGTGGAAACAAGACCAGTAGAAACAAGCGCCTGAACAACAAAACCGTGGTGGTCTGCCGACGGAAACGTCGGCGGTTTCGTCTCTTTATAGTAGAAGCGGTTTTGTAGTCAACGGCGGCACTTTAACAACTGAAGAGTGACAGAAAGGGCTCAAGAGGATTTGAGTGGAGAGCCTGCGAGACAACTGAGAGATCAAACTTTACGGAGAGTTCGATCCTGGCTCAGGATGAACGCTGGCGGCGTGCCTAACACATGCAAGTCGTACGAACCTGATCTTCGGAAAAGGTTAGTGGCGGACGGGTGCGTAACACGTAGGTGACCTGCCCCAGAGTGGGGAATAATCTCTCGAAAGAGAGACTAATACCGCATATGGTCGTGGATTCATTTCCACGTCTAAAGCAGCAATGCGCTTTGGGATGGGCCTGCGGCGGATTAGCTAGTTGGTGGGGTAATGGCCTACCAAGGCGATGATCCGTAGGGGGCGTGAGAGCGTGACCCCCCACATTGGCACTGAGACACGGGCCAAACTCCTACGGGAGGCAGCAGTGAGGAATATTGCACAATGGGCGAAAGCCTGATGCAGCAACGCCGCGTGAGGGACGAAGGCCTTCGGGTCGTAAACCTCTTTTCTGAGGGAAGAGACAAGGACGGTACCTCAGGAATAAGTCTCGGCTAACTACGTGCCAGCAGCCGCGGTAAAACGTAGGAGGCGAGCGTTATCCGGATTTACTGGGCGTAAAGCGTACGCAGGCGGCTTCGTTAGTCGGATGTTAAAGCTCCTGGCTTAACTGGGAGAGGCCATTCGATACTGCGGGGCTTGAGGTTGGGAGAGGGGTATGGAATTCCCGGTGTAGTGGTGGAATGCGTAGATATCGGGAGGAACACCAGTGGCGAAGGCGGTACCCTGGCCCACACCTGACGCTGAGGTACGAAAGCGTGGGTAGCAAACAGGATTAGATACCCTGGTAGTCCACGCTGTAAACGATGTCAACTAGGTGTTGGTAGTGTTACACTATCAGTGCCGAAGCAAACGCGTTAAGTTGACCGCCTGGGGACTA
>CAWIPK010000006.1:5000-1337045 GCA_963837925.1 uncultured Chloroflexia bacterium
CGCCGAAAATATACCGGGGCTCAAGCCTGTCACCGAAGCTGCGGACGTCCCACTCGGTGGGATTGTGGTAGGGGAGCGTTCTGATAGCATCGAAGCCCGACCGTGAGGACGGGTGGAGCGGTCAGAAGTGAGAATGCCGGCATGAGTAGCGTACTACATGCGAGAAACATGTACCCCGTATGTCTGAGGTTTCCGACGGAAGGTTAATCCGCGTCGGGTTAGTCGGGCCTAAGCCGAGGCCGAAGGGCGTAGGCGATGGACAACAGGTTAATATTCCTGTACCACCTGGATCGAGCGATGGGGGGACGCAGGAGGGTAGGTCAGCCTCTTATTGGATTGAGGTGCTAAGCCCGTAGGGAGTTGAGGGCCCCAGGTAAATCCGGGACCTGATCCTGAGGGGTGGGCGGTGCTCTTCGGGGCCACAAGTGACTGAGCCCATGCTGCCGAGAAAAGCCTCTAAGCGTTGAAGTCCGGGTGCCCGTACCGCAAACCGACACCGGTAGACGGGTAGAGTATACCTAGGGGATCGGGAGAACCTTCGTTAAGGAATTAGGCAAATTTGCTCCGTAACTTCGGGATAAGGAGCGCCGCAGTAGAGTGAAATGCTTCGCGCATCTAGCTCGAGACGGCCGCAGAGAAATGGCCCTACCGACTGTTTACCAAAATCACAGGTCTCTGCTAAAGCGAAAGCTGATGTATAGGGGCTGACGCCTGCCCAGTGCCGGAAGGTTAAAGGGAGAGGTTAGCGCAAGCGAAGCTTTGAACTGAAGCCCCGGTGAACGGCGGCCGTAACTATAACGGTCCTAAGGTAGCGAAATTCCTTGTCGGGTAAGTTCCGACCCGCACGAATGGCGTAACGAGTGGGGCTCTGTCTCGACGAAGGACCCGGTGAAATTGAAATAGGCGTGAAGATGCGTCTTACCCGCAGCAGGACAAAAAGACCCCGTGGAGCTTTACTGTAGCCTGATATTGCGCTAGGACTGTGTCTGTGTAGGATAGCTGGGAGACTGTGAAGCCGGAGCGCTAGCTTCGGTGGAGTCGCCCTTGGAATACCAGCCTGATACAGTTTTGGCCCTAACCTGCGACCGTTATCCGGCGTGGGGACAGTGTCAGGTGGGCAGTTTGACTGGGGCGGTCACCTCCTAAAAGGTAACGGAGGCGCCCAAAGGTTCCCTCAGGCTGAATGGAAACCAGCCATAGAGTGTAAAGGCATAAGGGAGCTTGACTGCGAGACCCACAAGTCGAGCAGAGACGAAAGTCGGGCTTAGTGATCCTACGGTCCCGTGTGGAAGGGCCGTGGCTTAACGGACAAAAGCTACCCCGGGGATAACAGGCTGGTGGCGCCCAAGAGTTCACATCGACGGCGCCGCTCGGCACCTCGATGTCGGCTCGTCGCATCCTGGGGCTGAAGTAGGTCCCAAGGGTTGGGCTGTTCGCCCATTAAAGCGGTACGCGAGCTGGGTTCAGACCGTCGTGAGACAGGTCGGTCTCTATCCGCTGTGGGCGTAGGGGATTTGAGAGGAGCTGCTCCTAGTACGAGAGGACCGGAGTGGACCAACCGCTGGTGTGCCAGTTGTCCCGCCAGGGGCATAGCTGGGTAGCTAAGTTGGGCAGAGATAACCGCTGAAAGCATCTAAGTGGGAAGCTCGCCTCAAGATTAGATCCCCCACCGTAAGGGTAAGTGCACTGGAAGACTACCAGTTCGATAGGCGGCAAGTGTACGTGCAGCAATGCACTCAGCTAAGCCGTACTAATGCACGAGGGCTTAATTCACGCGAGGCTGCAAGCCTTGATCCGTGATATCTCTCATACTTCAAACGCATTCCATTCAGTTGTTAGGGCGCCAACCCGCCCTTGACATCGCTGCCCGGCGGCCACCCGCCGCCCCAGCACCATCACCTTGGCTAAAAAAGCTTCGTTGGTGACCTTAGCGAAGGGGGTACACCCGGTCCCATCCCGAACCCGGTAGTTAAGCCCTTCCACGCCGATGGTAGTTGGGGCGCAAGCCCCTGCGAGAGTAGGTCATCGCCAACGAAGCTTTTTTGCTGTTTTAATGCGCAAATATCCGCGCGCACGTCCCCCAAGCACGTGCTCATCACCCCCAATCCACCCCGCCATCGTCTCGCACCAACGCTCCAGGCTTTGCTTAAGTGATAAATATAATGCTATAATCACGTCTCATGGTGAGGCGACAATGGGCCATGCCCTTGCCGGCCTCTGAAGGAGTGGTATTGCTAGACGTGGAAAGTTGGATACTTGGCGGGCTGCTGGGCCTGGGTGTACTGCTGGCAGCCTTCGTTGCCCTTGCCGAAATGGCCCTCGCTTCGGTCGGTCGCATCCAGTTACGGCACATGCTCGACGTAGGGCAGCCCCGCGCGCAGGCGGCAGAGACAGTGCTCAGCCAGCCGGCGCGCTTTCTCTCTACTCTCCTGGTACTGAAGCTTCTCAGCAGTGTCGCAGTTGCTGCCACCGCTACAATCCTTGCCTTGCGCGTGCGAGGCGCCCAGGCCCTCGTTTGGGCCATCCTAGGCTCGATTGCCGTCCTTATCCTGGCCCGGCTTCTGCCACGCGCCTGGACGCTCGGACGGCAAGAGAAGATCGCGCTCTGGGTAGCCATCCCGCTTCGAGCCTTGGCCACGCTCCTCACCCCCGTCACCTGGCTGATGCTGAGGATCGGCAAACAGGCGACGCCCGAGGGTGCATCGGCCGACAATCTTTTCCTCAGCGAAGACGGGCTGCGCTTCTTCCTGAACGCCTCCGACGACGATGCGATGATCGAAGACGACGAAAAGGAAATGATCCAGTCGATCTTCGAATTCGGAGAAACACTGGTGCGCGAGGTGATGGTGCCACGCATCGACGTCGTGGCAATGCCACTGGAGATGCCGATGCTCGAAGCGACGGACGTCATCCTGAAGGCCGGGCACTCGCGCGTGCCGGTCTACGAGGAGTCGATCGACAACGTGACGGGCATTCTCTACGCCAAGGATCTGCTGCGCTATCTGCGAGACGGCCGCACGGATGTGCCCGTGAGCAAGATCCTGCGGCCGCCCTACTTCATTCCGGAGTCAAAGAAGGTAGACGAGTTGCTGCAAGAACTCCAGCAGCGTCGCGTGCACATGGCGGTGGTGGTCGACGAATACGGAGGCACCGCGGGCATCGTCACGATCGAAGATCTGCTGGAAGAAATCGTCGGCGAAATTCAGGACGAATACGATGCCGAGCAGCCGACAATCGAGCCCGTGGGCGAAGATGAGTTCCTGTTCGACGCGCGCGTGCCCCTCGATGAGGTAAACAAGTTGCTGCACGTCGAACTTCCGGAGGAAGGCGGTGACACCCTGGGCGGCTTTATCTACAGCCAACTGGGCAAGGTCCCGGCGGTAGGCGACACGATCGAATTCGGCGCCATCAGCATTGAAGTCCTGACCGTTGCCGGCCGTCGCATCAAGCAAGTGCGCGCCAGGTTGGCAGACCAGACCGCCGGAAGACCGGCCAGTGGAGGAAACGGGAGGGTGCCTGACGGCCAGACGACCGACGGCGACGAGCATCAACACCGCGTCAACGAATCCATCGACCACTGAAGGATAGAAATGCCGACAGAGTCTGAAATCGAGGCCCTGGTGGCCGCTGCTACAGCCGTGCGACGGCATGCGTACGCACCCTACTCCGGCTTTGCAGTCGGAGCCGCTCTGCGCATTGACGACGGCAGGCTGTTTGCCGGCTGCAACGTCGAGAATGCGTCCTACAGTTTGACGATATGCGCAGAGCGCAATGCCGTCTTCCAGGCTGTAGCCTCAGGCGCGCGCAAATTCGAAGCGATTGCCGTGGTGACCGACAATAAAGCCAGCCCCTGCGGCGCCTGCCGCCAGGTGTTGGCCGAGTTTGGACCACAGATGACGGTTATCCTGGCCGATGCTTCCGGTGGCCGACGGGTCTTGACACTCGATCAGTTGTTACCGGCCGCGTTCTTGCCCTCGCAGTTACCTGAGAAGCCCACGTAGTCCTTAGAGTTGCTCTGCATGGCGTATAGAGCCGCGAACACAGTCAGAAAGGCCAGCGCAGCACCGGCGGCGATGGTCAAGCTTTCGCGGCGTCCCATACCGTAGAAAGGGATGCGTCGCTTCGTCCTGGCGACCGCCAGGTCGAGTTCGTCGAGTGCCTGAGCCATTTGCTGGCGAGTGTACGCTATCTCGGCCTTCATCTCATCTGCCGTTTTAGCCATTCCTGATCCTCCTTCAAAGTCTGGATGGTCTGTTCCGGCGCCGGATTGGTCTTGGCAAGCATGCTCCGTCCTATCAGTCCCAGGACCCCAGCAGCCAGCAGCAGACCGACCGTCACGATCAGGGCGGCCAGCCACACCGGCAACACCAGTGACAGGAGGGCGGAGGTGGTAACTGACGCCATTATCAGCCCGACCAAGCCGAACGCGGCCGCGCCCCCCAGGACAATGACGGCGCGCGTGGCGCCCATCGCTTTCTGTTTCAACTCCAGCTTGGCCAACTGGACCTCTTGCTTGACCAGCGTCTCGGTGCCCTGCGCCAGGTCGCGCACCACCTCGCCAATCGGCCGCCCATCACCATTTCTTGTGGTCACTGCCATATCTCTGCTCCTACAACATGGCTAATTCACTGAAACGCATCACTAGAGATAAGGCGTGCCTATCGTTAGATAAGCGCTGCTTATCGCTGGCAGTATCTGCGGTATAGGCCCGAGACGGGTAGGGGGTCAGTAGGGACTGCTCCATTGGTCGAACGCGCAGAACCGAACGTTTGTCGCAATTGTTCCGCGATGGTATAATAGCGCTTCATATGGAACCCGGACAGGAACGCCGCCAGCGGCTATATCGCATCTCGGCCATCGTGCTCAAGCGGCGAGACATCGGAGAAGCTGATCGCCTGCTGACCGTCTGGGCGCGCGAACGGGGCAAATTGACGCTGCTGGCCAAGGGGGTCCGCAAGCCTGCCAGTCGGAAGGCCGGGCACGTCGAGCCGTTTACCCACGTCGAGCTGCTGGTGGCCCGTGGCAGCAGCCTGGACCTGGTGACGCAGGCTGAGACTATCACCGCTCACCGGCAGCTACGCGAGGACCTGTGGCGCAGCGCGCTGGCGTACTACGTGGTCGAGTTAGTCGACGCGGTCACCCAGGAAGCCGATCCCAACGCCCTGATGTTCGACCTCTTGCTCGAGACACTGGACCGGATCGACCAGAGCGCTCAGCCGAGCCTGGCGCTGCAGTACGGCGAAATGCACGTGCTGGGCCTCGCCGGTTTCCAACCCCAGCTCTTTCACTGCGTCGAGTGCAACCAGCTGCTCAAACCAGAACCCAACTACTTCAGCCTGGCGCGCGGCGGGGCGCTTTGTCCTGCCCACGGCGCGCCGGGGCCGGACATGGCCGAGTTGAGCCTGCCGGTGTTGAAGGTGCTGCGCTTCATGCAAAGCCGGCCCTGGGAACAGGTCGTCCAGCTTCAGTTGAGCGCCGAGATCAGCCAGCAGGTCGAAGCACTGCTTGCGCACTACATCGTGTTTCACCTCGAGCGCAAGTTGCGCTCGACCGCTTTCATAGAGCGACTGAAGCAGACGAGGCGCTAATGCAGATCCGCGAGTATCAAGACTGGCTGGAGGCATGGGACCGGGCGCGCGGCTGGGATCGGGTGCTGCCGGGGCACACGCTCGTACACGCCTTCGAGGAGATGGGCGAAGTCGCGCGGCTGGTGCTGCAGTGGGAGGGCTATAAAGACCGCCCAAGCCCGGAGGAGCTGCACGCCGAGCTGGAAGAAGAGCTTTCCGACGTGTTTGTGTTCCTATTCAAGCTCGCCTACCAGACCGGGGTGGACGTCGAGGCGGCACTCGCACGTGGACAAGCCAAGGCCGACGGTCGCTACCCAGATTTGGAGCGGGCCGGCGCCGAGCTGGCGCGCTATCATGCCCGGCAAGCCGAGGAGTTGGCGAGATTGTTGAGTGATAGAACCAGTCAGGAGCAGTAGTTCATGACCCCCAAACCCCTGTCCTTTCAAGACGTAATCATGCGGTTCGAGCGCTACTGGATCGATCACGGCTGCACGCTCTGGCAGCCCTACAGCGAAAAGGTGGGCGCCGGTACGGCTAACCCCGCCACAGTGCTGCGCGTGTTGGGCCCGGAACCGTGGAACGTCGTCTACATTGAGCCCAGCTACCGGCCAGATGATGGCCGTTATGCCGAGAACCCGAATCGCATGCAGATGCACACCCAGTTGCAGGTTATCCTGAAGCCCGACCCGGGGAACCCGCAGGAGCTTTACCTGGGCAGCCTGGCGGCGATAGGCATCGATCGCGACCAGCACGACATCCGCTTTGTCGAGGATAACTGGGAATCGCCGGCGTTGGGAGCCTGGGGTCTGGGTTGGGAGGTCTGGCTGGACGGCATGGAGATCACGCAGTTCACGTACTTCCAGCAAGCCGGCGGGTTCCCGCTCAATCCGGTGTCTGTCGAGCTCACCTACGGGCTGGAACGCATAGTCATGTACCTACAGGGCGTCAAAGAGGTGTGGCAGATCGATTGGGACGGCAAGCATACGTACGGCGACTTGTTCCGCGAGCCGGAAATCGAACACTGCACTTATGATTTCGAGGTGGCCGACGTGGGCCGCCTGAAGCAGATGTACGACCTGTTCGAGGCCGAAGCGCGCAGTTGCCTCTCGCACTTGCTCGTCATTCCCGCCCACGACTACGTCCTGCGCTGCTCACACACCTTCAACTTGCTGGATTCGCGCGGCGCGATCGGGGTCACGGAACGGCAGCACTACTTCGCGCGCATGCGCGATCTCGCCCGCCAGGTATCGGTCGCCTACGCCGAGCAACGTGCCCGGCTGGAATACCCTTGGTTATCAGGCACCTCCGCTGCTGGCGCCGAGAGTCCCGCCAGGCCTGTTCAGGCGGCCGGTGACGGAGCGCGGGTGCCTGTGGACCGGCCTGAAACCTACCTGCTGGAGATCGGCACCGAGGAGTTACCCCCTGCCGATCTGAGGGATGCTATCAGTCAGCTAGGGGCGGCCGTCGGACAACTCCTCGACGATCTGCGACTGGCCCATGGCAAGGTCAACGTCCTTGGCTCACCCCGCCGCCTCACCGTGCTGGTCGAGACGTTGGCGCCACAGCAGGCGGATGACGAGACGGTTGTCAAGGGGCCACCGGCGGAGCGGGCTTTTGACGCCGGGGGTGCGCTCACACCGGCAGGGTCCGGGTTCGCGCGCAGCCGCGGGGTGCCGGCGGAAAGCCTCACGGTGAAGGAAGAGGCCGGCCGGCGTTATGTCTATGCCATCGTGCGCCAGGCCGGCAGACCGGCAGCCCAGGTGCTGGCCGAGGCCCTGCCGGGCCTCATCGGCGGCTTGCGCTTCGGCAAGAGCATGCGCTGGAATTCGTCAGGCGCCTCGTTTTCACGCCCGATACGCTGGCTGGTCAGCCTGCTGGGCGAGGCCGTCGTGCCGTTCAGTTACGCCGGCCTGGCTGCCGGCCGGCAGACGACGGGCCCGCGCTTCACGGGCTCGCAGCCGGTCGAGCTAGGAAGCGCCGGCGATTACCTTGCGACCATGCAGGCGCAGACCGTCCTGGTGGACCGTGAGGCTCGGCGGGAGCGGGTGGCGGCAGAGGTGGCAAAGATGGCGACCGAGGTGGGCGGGGTCGTGCCGGATGACCCTGGGCTGCTGGACGAGGTAACCGACCTGGTAGAGTACCCGACCGCACTGCGAGGCGCCTTCTCGGCGGACTATCTGCGTTTGCCCAAGGACGTCCTCGTCACTGTCATGCGCAAGCACCAGCGTTATTTCCCGGTCTTGCAAGCAGACGGCCGGCCAGGTGCGAGCGGGCGTGCGGCCCTCCTGCCCTATTTCATCGCGGTTCGCAACGGCGGCACGGACTATCTGGATGTCGTGCGCGAGGGTAACGAAGGCGTGCTGCGGGCACGTTTTGCGGACGCCGACTTCTTCTTCCGCGCCGACACCGCAGGCTCGTTGGCGGCGGCCACGCCGATCCTGGCCACGCTGACCTTTCAGGAGAGACTCGGCTCCATGCTGGACAAAGTCCAGCGCGTGCGCCGGCTGGTGCCGGTGATCGGCGAGGTGCTGAGGCTGGATGCCTCCGAAATGGCTACTGCCCAGCAGGCAGCCGAATTGTTCAAAAGCGACCTGGCGACCCGCATGGTCGTCGAGCTGACTTCGCTGCAGGGCACCATGGGGCGCGAGTACGCCCGGCTTTCGGGCGAGCCGGAGGCCGTGGCGGACGCCATCTTCGAGCATTACCTGCCGCGCTACCCGGGTGATGCGCTGCCGCAGAGCCGAGCCGGGCTGGCCCTCGGCCTCGCCAACCGGCTGGACTCGTTGGCCGGCCTGTTCTCGGTGGGCTTCGCCCCGACCGGCTCCACGGACCCCTTCGGGCTGCGCCGCGAAGCGCTGGGCCTTGCCCAGGTCCTGACCGGCAGAGAGCAGCGGTTCGATCTGCGCCCGGCGCTGAGGGCGGCGGCCGAGCTCTTGCCCGGCGTCGACGCTGCCGCTGCCGTGGAGGTGCAGTCCGTCGTGGATGACGTGTTGAGCTTCATCCGCGATCGCCAGTATGGGCTGCTGCGCGACGAGGGCTTGCCGCACGATGTGGTGAGCGCGGTGCTTGCCGAGCAGAGCGCTGATCCATACGGCGCCCTACTGGCGGCACGCGAGCTGGCGAAGCTGGTCAATCAACCCGATTGGCCAGAAGTGCTGACGGCTTACGCCCGCTCGAAGCGCATCGTGCGCAGTCTCCCTCAAATTTACCCCTTGGCGCCCGAACGCTACACCGAGGATGCCACGCGCGCGCTGCAGGCGGCCTGGGAAGCGGCCGCCCATCTGGTCAGGGAGGAGACCTCGGTGTCGGTCCTCGGGCAGGCGCTGCGCGATCTCAAGGCGCCCATCAACCGTTTCTTCACAGAGGTGCTGGTGATGGCTGAGGACCCGGACTTGCGGCAGGCACGCCTGGCCCTGGTGCAGCGGATTGCAGCTCTCCCGGATGGCATTGCGGATTTGAGCCAGCTGCAAGGATTCTGAAGCCAAGAAGATGATCCCCTACAAACTGCGCCTGTGTAACTTCATCTCCTACCGGGAGGAGCAGGTCCTCGACTTCAGCGGCATCCACCTCGCCTGCCTGACGGGCGACAACGGCCACGGCAAGTCGGCCCTGTTGGACGCCATGACCTGGTCGCTATGGGGTCACGCGCGCGCCCGGCGCGATGACGAACTGATCGCATTGGGCGAGACCGATATGTGGGTCGAGTTCGAGTTCGGCCTGGGCGGTCTGCGCTACCGGGTGTGGCGACAGCGCAGCCGCAAGGGTCGTGGGCAGAGCGATCTGCATCTCTACGTCTGGCGCGAGACAGGTAACGGTGCCGGCGGCGATTGGCAACTGATCGACGAAGGGGGCTTGCTCGAGCGCCAGGCCCAGATCATCCGCACGCTGCACATGGAGTACGAGACTTTCGTCAACTCGGCCTTCCTCCTGCAGGGCCGGGCCGACTCCTTTACGGTTAAGACCGCCGGCGAGCGCAAGCAGATTCTCGGCGAGATTCTGGGATTGGCGCGCTACGACCGATACGAGGAGCAAGCCAAGCTGGCTGCCGGCGAGCGCAAGAGCCAAGTCGAGCGCATTCAGGGCGAGGTCGCCGGCATCGAGCGTGAGTTGGCTCGCCGCCCGGTTTACGAAGCCCAACTGCAGGCCGCCCGCGCGACTGTTGCTGCCGCTGCCCAGGCGGTGCGGGCCGCGGAGGCCGAAAGAACCACCATCCGCCAGAGCCTCCAGGGCGCCCAGGAGCAGACCCGACAGTTGCAGGAGTTGCGGGTGCGCCTGCAGCGCGCCGAACGCGACCTGGCGGAAGCGCGCGAGGCGTGGACGTCCGCCAAGGCCCGGCTGTCCGAGTATCAAGCGCTGCTCGACCGGCGAGACGCGATCGAACAGGGTTGGCAAGCGCTGTTGGAGGCCCGCCAGGAAGACGCGACCTGGAACGCTCGCCTGCTGCGCTATACGGGCCTGCAGGAGCGCCTCAGCAAGGTGCGTATGACCGTCGACCAGGCGCGGCTGGCCCTGGAAGCCGACCACAGACGACTGGCCGAGCGGCGTGACGAAATGCAGGTGCGCATCCTGGCCGCTCAAGCCCAGGCGACGATCCTGGCCGAAGCGCAGCAGGTCCTGGCAGAGCTCGCTCTGAAGGCGGCCCGCCGCAGCGTGGTGGCCGCCGAGCTGCGGGATGTGCTCGAGCGCAGCACCGCCCTGCGCGTGGAGAATGAGCGTCTGCGGGCCGAAGGCCAGGGCTTGCTCGACAAGGTGGCGATGCTGGATGAAGCGGAGACCGCGTCCTGCCCGCTCTGTGGGCAGCCGCTGACACCATCCCACCGTGACGAAATGGTGATCTCGCTCCGTGCCGAGCGCCAGGCGCTGCAGGCCCGCTTTCAGACCAATCAGGCCGAAATGAAGCTGCTGGCGAGCAGCAAGCGCGCCCTTGATACCGAAGACGCCGAGCTGGATCGCGAGCTGCGTGTGGTCAGCGCGCGCGAGCGCCAGGCCGCCAAGGCTGAAGCTGCCCTGGCCGACGGCGAAGCAGCGGCGGAGGAGGAGTTGCGCTTGAGCGAAGAAATGGCCCGGCTGTCGGCCCGACTGGAGGCGCAGGACTACGCCGGGGCCGAACAGGCTGAGTTGGCGCAGTTGGAGGCGGAGGTTGAGCAGAGCGGTTACGACTCTGCCGCCCACCGCGCCGTGCGTTCGAGGCTGGAGAGCCTGGAGCCGTTCGACGGCCGTTATCAGCGGCAACTCCTGCCGGCGATCGACGGGGTGGAGACGGCAGGCGCTCAGGTTTCCGCCCTGGCGGAGCAGATCCAGCGGCGCGAATCGGACCTGGCCGAAGACCAGGCGCGCGCAGCCAAGCTGGCAGAAGCGCTGGCCGGCTTGTCCGGCCTCGAGGCCGATCTGGCCCGGGCCGACGCCGTCGTCGACCAGGCCGCGAGCGACGAACGGCGGGCGCGCCAGGAAGAAGGCGCGGCTATGCAGCAGCTACACGTGCTCGAGACCCTGACGGAACGACGCGCCCAATTGGCAGCGCAGCAACAACTGATCAACGAAGAGATCAGCGTCTACAACCAGCTGCGCGAGGCCTTCGGTAAACGCGGCCTGCAGGCCCTGATCATCGAGAGCGCCATACCCGAAGTCGAGACGGAAGCCAACCGGCTGCTGTCACGCATGAGCGAAGGACGCATGAGTCTCCGCCTGGAGACACAGCGCGAAAAGGTGACGGGGGGTGTGGCCGAGACGCTGGACATCATCATCTCGGACGAGGTTGGGCCGCGCGCCTATGAGATGTTCTCGGGTGGCGAGGCATTCAGGGCCAACCTGGCGCTGCGCATCGCGATCAGTAAGTTGCTCGCCCGGCGCGCCGGTGCTCAACTGCAAACCCTGGTCATCGACGAAGGTTTCGGTTCCCAAGACGCCTCCGGCCGCGCGTTGCTGGTCGAGGCCATCACGTCCATCCAACACGACTTTGAGCGCATCCTGGTGATCACCCACATCGAGGAGATGAAGGACCTCTTCCCGGCGCGCATCGACGTCGTCAAGACGGCCGCGGGGTCGAGAGTGAGTATAGCCTGATGCCAAGCGTGACCTTCGAGGACATCCTCTCCGCCGCCGAGCAGATCGCCGGCAGCGCCCACCGGACACCCGTGGCCACGTCGCGCCTGCTGGACGAAGCTTGTGGCAATCGGCTGTACCTGAAGTGCGAAAACCTGCAGCGCATGGGCGCTTTCAAGTTCCGCGGCGCCTACAACGCGATCAACCGGCTGAGCGCGACGGAGAAAGAGCGCGGCGTTATCGCCTACTCCTCCGGCAATCACGCGCAGGCGGTCGCTCTGGTCAGCGAGATCCTAGGCCTGCAAGCCACGATCGTCATGCCAAAGAACGCCCCGCGGCTGAAGCTAGAGGCGACGCGTGGCTACGGGGCTCAGATCGTGCTCTACGACCCGGCGACGAGTTCGCGCGAGGAAATCGCTCGCCGGCTGGCCGACGAGGAGGGCTATACAGTCATACCGCCTTACGACCATCCGCAGATCATCGCCGGCCAGGGCACCGCAGCCCTCGAGCTGCTTCGAGAGACGGGGCCGCTGGACTACCTGTTCGTGCCCTGCGGCGGCGGTGGGCTACTGAGCGGCTCGGCGATCGCGGCGCGCGCTCTGGCGCCGGGCTGCCGGGTGATCGGGGTCGAGCCGGCCGCCGGGGACGACGCCACACGCTCTTTTCATAGCGGGATCTTGCATAGAGTGAACAACCCGGACACTATCGCCGACGGCGCCCGCACCCCATCCTTGGGGCAGTACACCTTTCCACTCGTCAGAGAGTTCGTGAGCGACATGCTGGCGGTGTCCGACGAGGACCTGGTGCGCAGCATGCAGTTTGTCTGGACGCGACTGAAGCTGATCGTCGAGCCCACCGGCGTCCTCGGGCTGGCGGCGATCCTCAATCACCGCTACCCGCTCAAGAACCAGCGCGTCGGCGTGATCCTGAGCGGCGGGAACGTCGACATCGCCTCGGCTTGCGGATGGTTTCAGACCTGAAGCCGGCTTGCCATTTTGAACAGATGTTCGTATAATGTGTGGGTATGGACATCCGCGAGCGGCTGAATTTGTTGGGACAGGCGGCGCAGTTCGACGACCGGCGCACGGGCCTCTTCGCCGATGCGCAGGAGCCGGCCCCTGCGGCTCACGATCTGCTGCCGTGCATCTCCAACGTTCAGGCCCCAGGCGGCCGCTGCCTCCCGGTCCTCAAGGTTCTCCAAACCAACGTCTGCCAGAACGATTGCCATTACTGCGCATTCCGCGCCGGACGAGACATCCGGCGCAGCCGCCTCGCGCCGGATGAACTAGCGGGTGCCTTCGACCTCATGCAACGATCCGGCCTCGTACAAGGGATCTTCCTCAGCTCAGGCATCGCCGGCCCGGCGAAGTCGATGGACGAGATGCTGGCTACTGCGGAACTGGTTCGCCTGCGTTACCAGTTCCGCGGTTACATGCACCTCAAGCTCTTGCCCGGGACCGAGCCTGCCCAGGTCGCGCGCGCGATCGAACTGGCCGACCGTGTCTCGACTAACCTGGAAGCGCCGACGGCCGAACGGCTGACGGTGCTGGCACCGAAGAAGCGGATGGACCACTTGCTGGCCCCGCTGCGGGCGGCGGCCGACCTGATCAACCGAGATCGCCAGGCACATGGCCCGGCCATGCAGGCCATCGGGCGAGCGCGCCTGGGCATGAGCACGCAGTTCGTAGTAGGGCCGGCCGGCGAGAGCGACCGCGAGTTACTGAACACCGTGCAGACGCTCTACCATGAGCTGCGCCTCGCTCGCGCATATTACAGCGCATTCACGCCCATCCGCGGGACGCCCCTGGCAGACGCCGAGGCAACCGACCCGGGGCGCGAGTTTCGCCTCTACCAGGCCGACTGGCTGCTGCGATACTACAACTTCGCGGTGGAGGAACTACCCTTTGGCGAAGATGGGCAGTTGAGCCGGCAGGTAGACCCGAAGCAGGCCTGGGCTAGCGCTCACCCAGAGCGTTTCCCGATCGAGGTCAACCGGGCATCGCTCAACGACCTCCTGCGCATCCCCGGCATAGGGCCACTGTCCGCGCGCGCGATCCTGCTGGCACGCCGCCAGGCGAAGCTCTCAAGCCTCGGGGACCTGCGCCGGCTGGGGGTGCGGGCCGATCAGGCCGCCCCCTACGTGCTCTTGAGTGGCCGGCGTCCACCGTTTCAGCTCGCGCTCGACCTGCGTGCCTGAGATCGATTGCGCTCCGGCCCGCGAGCCTCGTCGTCTCGCGCATTCGCCTCGACTGTGGTAGAATAGCCTCTCGTTCCGAATTAGCGCGAGGAGAATCGCATTATGCCGGAGGCCGAGGGCGAATTCGACGTCTTATGCTACGGCACTGTCAGCCTGGACAACATCACCCGCATTCCGTACCTGCCCACCCCGAGACGAGACACGCCGGCCGTCGCCGAGTACAACGCCCTGGGCGGCGAGGCAGTCAGCGTGGCGGTTCCGCTCGCCGCCTGGGGACTGCGCGTGTTGGTGGTCGGTAACCTGATCGGCAAAGATTGGAAGGGCGAATTCATCCTGAACGCCCTGACACCCTATCCCCGCATTGACACGCGCTATATTCGCCAACACGAGAACGTCATCACCCCCTTCTCGCGCGTGCTGCTCACGCCCGACGGCGAGCGCAGCCGCGTGGCCTACTGGTACGATGACACGCCTAAAGTCGAGCTTACCCGGGCCATGATCCGGGGCGCCCGTCTGCTGAGCACCGACGCCTATGGCGGTCCCGAACGCGAGCGGGCGGCCAATCTGGCCCACGATCTCAATCGGCCGGTGATCAGCGCCGATGCGATCTGGCCGCAGTACCCTCTGGCCAGCCTCAGCGATGTCGTGATCATCTCTCGCCCGTGGCTGCAGACCAATTTCCCGGGCGTCTACGAGTACGATCACATTCTGGAGCTGCAGGCCCAGGGTGCGGGCATCATTATGGTCACCGACGGGCCGCGCCCGGTACTGGTTGTGCGCGCAGACGGATCGGCCTTTGGCGTGGAGCCATATGAGATCCCTAACATCGTCGATACGAGCGGCGCGGGCAACCTGTTCAAGGCCGGCGTTATCTACGGTTGGCTGCGCGAAGAGTGGCCGCTGGAACGCAAGGTGAAGTTTGCCTGCGCGGCGGCCGGGTTGAGTTGCCAGCACGAGGGACCGGCCAACCGGCCGGCCAGCCTTGAAGAAATCGAGGCGCTGATGCGGGCGCAACCCCGCTGACGCGCGGTCGACAAGCGACCCATCACCAGCGTACCACCTTTCGGAGCAGTTCTGCATGCACTTACCGGCCTTCGTATCGCGCAACGGCGAGTTGATCCCGCCGGCCGAGGCGCGCATCTCGATTTTCAACCCGGCGCTGTCGGGTTCCTATGGCGTCTACGAGTTGTTTCAGGTTCTTCACGGTATCCCTTTCGCGGAAAGCGCGCACTTGCAGCGGCTGGCGAACTCGGCAGCAATGATCGAGCTCCCGCTGCCGGCGGATCTGGCGACCCTCCATGCCTGGATTAGCGGCCTCCTCAAGGCCAATCGGGCGACGGAATGCGCGCTGCGTATCTTCGTGCTCGGGCCAGAAAACGGCGGTGAAACGGGGGTTTATATCTGGCCGCAGCCCGCGCCGAGCTACCCGGCGGCGCTATACGACAATGGCGCGACGGCCATCACCTTTGAGGGCCAGCGAAGCCTGCCGCAGGCGAAGACGCTCAACACGCTCGTAAGCTTCCTGGCTCAGCGGCATGCCACTGCGGCCGGGGTACACGAGGGTTTGCTCCACCACGACAGGTATTTGACCGAGGGCTCCAGCAGCAACCTCTTCGTCGTCGTCGACGATTCGCTGTTCACCCCGCCTGCGCAGGAGGTGCTCTCCGGCGTGGCCCGCGACATGGTCTTTCAGGTTGCCCGGCAGCACGGCATAGCTCTGCGCGAGGCCAACCTGGACTTGGCAGGCCTGCCAGGCTGGGACGAGTGTTTTATCACCAGCACGAGCCGGCACGTTATGCCGCTCACCGTCATCGATGGCCGCCCGGTGGGTGAGGGAAGGGTCGGGCCGCATACTCGCCGGCTGATGGCGCTATTCGAAGATCGATTCCACGAGATAATTGCCGAGGAATCCGCCCGCCCCTGATGCCGTCGTGACCTGGCGGCACGGAGCCACTGCTGACATGCGCTTCTCGATCTGTCGACTGTCGGCCATGACGCGCAAGGAACTGCGCCACATCACGCGCGACTTCCGCATATTCTTCCTGGTCACTCTGTCGCCCGCCTGCCTGCTGGTCGTGCTGGCCTACCTGTTCGCCCTTGACCTGGGAAAAATCAGTCTCGCCTGGTTCGACAGCGACCGCACGGCGTCATCGCGCGCCTACCTGGCGGCGATGACCAACGACGGCACATTTGACATGGTAAGCGCGCCTGGCAGCTACGCCGAGATCGAGAGCGCGCTGCTGGCCGGACGCGCCGACATCGCCCTGGTCGTGCCGCCTGGCTTCCAGGATGACTTGCTGGCCGGGCGGTGGGCACATGTTCAGGCGGTCGTCGACGGGACGGACGCGTTGGCGGCCTCGCAAGCCCTGAGTTACCTGTCGGCGAGGACGGCCGCGTATCGGGGCCAGGCAGGATCGGACCCAGCCGACGTCCCGTTCGCCACTCGTGCCTGGTACAATGGCTCGCTCAAATCGCTCTGGAGCATGGTGCCGGGCCTCCTGGCGATCGTGCTAACCCTGCCCGCCCTGGCGTTGACCCTGAGCGTCAGCCGCGAACGCGAGATCGGCACGCTGGAGGCGCTGATCGCGACCCCGGTCAGCGGGGCCGAGTATCAACTGGGGAAGCTGGCCGCCTACGTGCTCCGCGGCCTCATCAGCGCGGCCCTGGCGGTGGCCGTCGCCGTGTTTTGGTTCGGCGTACCCTTTCACGGCGACGTCCTGTGGTTTCTGGTACTGGTGGTCGACTTCTACCTGGCTTGCATGGGCGTCAGCCTGCTTGTCGCCCAGTTTGTGCCCAGCCAACAGACGGCGATGCTGCTCGTGTTGCTGATCTTCTTCGTGCCCAGTTTTTTCGTGGCGGGCCTCATGCTGCCCCCCAACACGTCCAGCCTGTCGGGCTTGATCGCGGCCAACGTCCTCCCCGCCACCCACTTCATTGCGATCGCGCGTGCCGTCTTCTTGAAGGGGGCCGGCCCGGCACCCCTGCTGCCTCATGTCGCACGCTTGGCTGCCCTCGCGTTCCTTAGCCTTTCGGCCAGCCTGCTGCTGTTTCGCAAGTGGGTGAGGTAGCATTATGCTGCTGCGCGTGGCAAGCCTGGCCCTCAAAGAACTCATCCAGTTAATGCGCGACCGCTTGATGGCCGGTTTCATCCTGCTCTTTCCAGTCGCCCAGCTCGTGTTGCTGGCGGCAGTCACGGAAAAGGGGGTCAATCACCTGGGGCTGGCGATCCTGGACCAGGACCGGAGCATGCAGGGTTGTCGGTGCTCTGGCCACAGGTCGCGGCGCTGCTGGCCATCGGGGCGGGTGTGGGCACCGCCGCGTTCGGCACGGCCACACGCAGCCTGGAATGACATTAAAACCGCCCGGCTCGTGGAACGGTGCCACAAACCGGACGGGCTATGGATCTACCTGTCGCGCCTCGCGCAACGCCGGCGAAGCAGTTACTTCTTGATTCCCAGGCTCGCATAAAGCGCGGCGTAGTCGAAATTCTCATTCAGGATAGCAGTGAAGCGGCTGATCTTCTGCGGCTGTTGGAACCGGCTGCGGCCGAAGTAAGCCTCGATGATCTCGACCGTGGTAAGGGTGTCCATGTCGACCAGCAACACGGGCACGTTCAGTTCCTCGGCTCGATTCAGCACGACCGGGCTTGGGTAGAGGTTGCCCGTCAGGATCAGGCAGCGGGTGGACGTTTCTAGGGCCGCCAATTGGATATCGGCCCGATCGCCACCGGTGATGACCGCCTTGTTCGGTTTGCGCCGGAAGTAGGCCAGGGCGCCCTCGACGCTCATCGCCCCGACCAGCATGTGTTCAACAAGCTCTTCAATTCCTTCCGAGCAGCAGAGGATTTCGGCCTTGAGCCCTTCGGCTATCTCCCGCACGGTCGGCGCGGCCAGCAACTGATCCTTCGGCAGCAGGCCGAGGACCGGGATGTTGTGGCGCTTCAGGAACGGCAGAACCACGTCCTGGACATGCTCGAAGTGGGCCCGCGGCACCCCATTGATCACGACCCCCAGGAAGTGCTGTCCAAAGTACCATTGTGCGGTCAAGGCGCGGTCGACCATCAGATCGGCATCATAGCGCAACACGGCCAGCGCACGCGCGTCCAGAATGTCGACCACCTTCTGCGGCGCGAGGCCGACGACGTAGCCCTCTCGCAAACTACGGCCACCCTCCAGCACCATAATGTCGCGCCCCGCCGACACCTTGCCAACGGCATCCCGCAGACGCTGCTCGTAGTCGGTTTCGGGGCCGCGTAATTGCTGCTCGAGCCTGGCCGGAGTCAAAGCGACGGGCGAAAGCAGATCGGCCGCCTCGGGCATTTCCAGGACCTTCTTGGCAAAGTCGACGTCTTCGTCGAATGCCACGCCCCCGACGAGCTGGCAATTGACGTTGACCGGCTTCATGTACCCGACCTTCAGACCGTCCTCGCGAAAATGAATCCCCAGGCCGATGCAAATGGCAGACTTGCCGGAAAATGTTTCGGCGGAAGTTACGTACAAATTAGCCATACCGGCACACTCCTCTAAAGACTGACTCACTACTTGGCTTCGAGAGCAAGACGCATGTCGAGCCCGAGGACGCCCTGCCCGGCCGAGAAGACCAAGAGGGGGTTGATGTCCATCTCGACGATTTCAGGGAAGTCGGTGACGAGTTGCGAAATGCGGACCAGCGTCTCGATAATGCCCTCCATGTCGGCGGGCTTCTCGCCGCGCACGCCGCGCAACAGGTTGTAAGAGCGGATCTCCCCCAGCATCTCGCGCGCTTCCCGCCGGTCGATCGGCGCCACGCGGAAGGTAACGTCCTTGAAGGCTTCCACGTAGACGCCGCCCAGGCCGAACATGAGCAGCGGTCCGAACTGCGGATCGCGGTTCATGCCGATAATCACCTCGCGCCCGCCCTTGACCATCTGCTGAACCTGGCAGCCCCAGATGGTGGCATCCGGCATGTAGCGCCGGGAGCGATAGATGATCAGATCGAAGGCATCACGCACGTCGCCGGCAGAATTGAGATTGAGTTTGACGCCTCCGATATCCGTTTTGTGCAGGATATCCGGCGAGGCGATCTTCATCACCACCGGGTAGCCAATCGACTCGGCGGCTGCCACCGCCTCCTCGGCAGTGCTGGCCAGGACGGCCTTCGGAAGGGGAATGCCGTACGCCAAGAGAATGTCCCGCGCTTCGGCATCGCCGGCCGTCGCGCGCCCGTCGGCGCGCACCACATCCAGCACACGCCGCACCGCCTCTTTGTCGACGGCCAGCGGTTCCGGATGGGGTTCGGGCGTGTTGAGCCAGAGGCGCTGGTGCCACATCGCACGCATCGCCGCAACCGCCCGTTCGGGCACTTGGTAGTTAGGAACGTTGTGCTTCGTCAGGATCTCGACGCCCGGTCGGACGGCCAGATCGCCCATGAAGGCCGCAAAGCACGGCTTGTGGTACTTCTGCGACAACTCACCCATAGCACGGGCCGTCTCGGGAATCTCTGTCGAAGTCTGCGGGGTCAGCACCACGAGGAGCATGCCCACGTTGGCATCCTGCAGCGCAGCCTCGATTGCCATCGCATAGCGCTCGGCGGGCGCGTCTCCCAGCACATCGATCGGATTGACCACGCTGGCAGCCGCGGGCAGGTTAGCGCGCATGTGCTGTTGTAGCTCGGGTGTGAGCGAGGCGAGCCGCATGCCGGCTCGCTCGATGGCGTCTGAAGCCATGATGCCGGGGCCGCCGGCATTGGTTACGACGGCCACCGCGTCGCTGGCCGGCAACGGCTGGCGAGCGAAGGCCTGCGCGTAATCAAACAGGTCCTGCACGGAGCCGGCACGCACGATGCCAACCTGCTTGAACGCCGCCTCGTACGCCGCCTCAGAGCCGGCCAGAGTGCCGGTGTGCGAAGACACGGCGCGTGAGCCGGCGCTGGTGCTGCCCGATTTGATGGAGACAATGGGCTTACGCCGCGTGACCTCACGTGCGACCTTCATGAACTCCGGCCCATTGGCGATCCCTTCCAGGTAAGCCACGACCACGTTGGTCTCCGGATCCACCGACCAGGCTTTCAGCAGGTCGATCTCGTTAATGTCGGCTTTGTTGCCGATGCTGTAGAAACGAGAGAAGCCGGTCCCCTGTCCCAGGGCCATGTCGAGAATCGAAGTGCACAAAGCGCCGGACTGCGACATGAAGGCGATGTGGCCCTGGCGCGGCATGCCCGATGCGAACGAGGCATTCAAGCCCGAGAAAGTGTCGATTATGCCGAGCACGTTCGGCCCGATCAGGCGCATTTCGTAACGGTGAGCGATCTCGATCAACTGCTGCTCCAGCTTGCGCCCCTCGCGGCCCACCTCGCGGAAGCCGGCCGAAATCACCACGGCGCCCTTGATGCCCTTCTGGCCGCACTCCTCGAGGACGGCCGGCACCGCCTTGGCAGGGATGAGGATAACCGCCAGGTCCACCGGCCCGGGGATCTCGGCGACCGAAGGATAAGCGGGCAGGCCAAGAATCTCCGGCGCCTTCGGGTTGACGGGATAAACCCGGCCCTGGTAGCCGTACTGGAAGACATTCTTGAGTACCGCGTAACCTAACTTTTCCGGGCTAGGCGATGCGCCGATGACAGCCACGCCCCTCGGATTCGTGAACATTTCGAGCATAGTGTCCCGTTCCTCAAAATCTGCAAGCTCCTCTGAGCTGTTTAGCAATGCGAGCATGTGTTTACCCGTTCCTGTCCCGGTTGAGTAGCCCTTTGGCCCGAGCATCATATCCCACCAAGAGGCTGTTGGCAAATTGTGCTTTATTTCTCATTTGGAAGCCTGCCCGTCGCACGGTAGAATAGGCTGTGAGCCATGCAATGGGGCCTCCTATCGGAGCTTGGAGCTTGGGGACGACGCCTACAGTAATCGTTGCTCCAATGTGAGAAAGGTTATACTTTGAGGGAAGAAATCCATGATATATCTTGACCATTCGGCCACTACCCCCGTTGATCCCCGGGTCGTGGAGGCCATGTTACCCTACTGGACGGAAGTCTACGGCAATCCATCGAGCATCTATGGGCTGGGGCGGCACGCGGCGACGGCGCTGGAAGAGGCCCGCACACGCGTGGCCGGCATCCTCAACTGCCTGCCGGCCGAAGTCGTGTTCACGAGTTGCGGTACGGAGAGCGACAACCTGGCCATCCGGGGCACTGCCCTGGCTCAGGCCAGGCGCGGACGCCGGCACATTATTACCACACCCATCGAACACCATGCTGTGCTTCACACCGTGACCGATCTGGTCGAACACTTTGGCTTTGAGGTGACCTACTTGCCGGTTGACCACGAGGCGCTGGTGGACCCGCGAGCCGTGAGCGCGGCCATCCGGCCGGACACGGCGCTGATCAGCGTAATGTACGCCAACAACGAAGTGGGCGCGGTGGAACCGATCGCCGAGATCGGCGCGCTCGCTCACGAAGCCGGCGTTCCATTCCACACAGATGCCGTGCAGGCCGGCGCGCATCTGGACCTGAACGTCGAAACCTTGCAGGTAGATCTGTTGGCGCTGTCGGCACACAAGTTTCACGGACCCAAGGGCGCCGGGCTGCTCTACGTACGAAGACGCACTCCTCTGCAGCCCGTGCTGACCGGGGGCAGCCAGGAACGCGGCCGCCGGGCCGGCACGGAAAACATCCCGTACATCGTCGGGCTGGCTTGCGCCCTTGAGCTTGCCCAAAAGGACCGCGAGGTCGAGAGCGCACGCCTGGTAACCTTGCGCGAGCGCCTGATCGGAGGTCTCCTGCAGCGCATTCCCGATATGGCGCTGACCGGTCACGCGAACAGGCGTATGCCTGGCCACGCCAGCTTCGTCGTGGGCGACGTCGAAGCCGAAGGGATGCTGATCGGGCTGGACCTGGCCGGGATCGCGGCCTCGTCTGGCTCGGCCTGCGCGAGCGGTGCCGCGACCCCAAGCCACGTATTGATGGCCATGGGCTTCGGCCAGCAGGCAGCCCTGGGCGCCCTGCGCCTGACCCTCGGCCGGGAAACCACGACTCAGGCGGTGGACACGGTAGTCGAGACGCTGCCGGGCATCGTGCAAAGGCTGCGAGAGGAGCGGTAAGCTGCGTTGAAGAAAACCAAGAGGAAAGCCGAGCGAGTTGTGGTAGCCATGAGCGGGGGGGTTGACAGCTCGGTGGCCGCCGCGCTGCTCGTCGAGCAAGGCTATGAAGTCATCGGCGTGATGATGCGCCTGTGGGCTGAGGTCGGGCCGGGCACGGGAAGCAGCAACAAGTGCTGTTCGCTGGAAGCGGTCAACGACGCACGTGCCGTCGCCGAGCGCCTCAGCATCCCGTTTTACCTGATCAACGTCGAACGGCCGTTCAAGACGCACGTCGTCGACTTCTTCATCGAGGAACATGCCGCCGGACGGACACCCAATCCGTGCCTGGCCTGCAATCGCAGTATCCGCTTCGGCTACCTGCTGGATTACGCGCGCGGGCTAGGCGCGGCCTATCTTGCGACCGGCCACTACGCGCGCGTGCGGCAAGACGGCGAAGGGCGCTATCAACTCTGGCGCGGCGCCGACCCGGCCAAGGACCAATCGTACGTTTTACACGTGTTGGGCCAGGCCGAGCTTGCACGGGCGATGTTCCCGGCAGGCGAGTACACCAAGCCTCAGGTGCGCGCCTTGGCTGCCGAAAGGGGCTTGCCAACCGCTGCGCGCGCCGAGAGCCAGGACCTGTGCTTCGTGGCAGACGGCGATTACCGCCGCTTTCTGCGGGACTGGGCGCCGGAGATCAGCCAGCCGGGTCCAATCCTCGATCGCTGGGGCCGCCAACTGGGGACCCACCTTGGCCTGCCCTCTTACACGGTCGGGCAGCGCAGCGGGCTAGGCATCGCCGCGCCCCGGCCGTTGTACGTCCTTGAGGTAGACCACGCGCGCAATGCGCTGGTCGTCGGCCCGATCGAGGAACTTGGCTGCAGCCGCTTGCGCACCGAGCGTGTCAACTGGGTGTCTGGTCGGACACCAGCCGGCCCACTGCGAGCCGGCGTTCAGATCCGCTATCACACGTCCCCGGCGCCGGCCCTGATCACGTCGTTGCCTGACGGTCGGGCAGAGATCCAATTCGCCGATCCGTTGCGTGGCGCGATGCCCGGTCAGGGGGCGGTATTCTATCAAGATGACACGTGCCTGGGCGGGGGTGTGATCACAGAAACAGACGCAGGGCAGTGATAAAATGCAATTCTGCTTTACAAAAAACGTTGGTTCGTGATAGAATTTGTCCACGTGGAGGTGCTGCATGGACATCGCTCGAGATGTTGCGATCATTATCGTTGCCCTGGAAACGATCATTATCAACATCTTGATGGCCATCCTGGTCATCCAGATCATCCGCCTGATCCGCCTGTTGCGGGAAGAAGTGCTGCCGATCATCAGCTCGACGCAGGAGACCTTGGGGACGGTCCGTGGCACGGCGACATTCGTGAGCGACCATGTGGTACAACCCGTTGTCAAAGTCAACGGCTACGCGGCAGGCGTGCGGCGAGGGATGGAAGTATTATTGCGCTTGAAGAATCGTTAGGGGACTAAAGGAGGTCCATATGGCTGACAACTCTGGAACCTTCGTGCTAGGCTTTTTGATTGGCGCCGCGGCGGGCGCGGCTGCGGCCTTGCTCCTGGCTCCGAACTCCGGTGAAGAGACCCTCAGACAGCTCCAAGAGAAGAGCATGGAGTTGAAGAGCCAGATGCAAAGCCAAGCCGAGCAGCTGGCCGAGCAGGCGAAGGTGCAGGCCGAACAACTGGCCGAGCAGGCCAAGGTGCAGGCCGAACTAGCCCGCCTCCAGGCCCAGCAGTTGGCCGATCAGGCGCGGCAGCAGGCCCAGCAAGTGCAAGAGCGCGGCCGCAGCACGCTGACTGACAAAGTCAAGAAGGCCCAACAGGCTGTGGATAGCGCCCAGCAGAAGATCACCAAGCCGGGTGAGGAAGCCTGAGCGGCTGAAGCCGGCAGGTTGGCAAATGACTGTTCGCCACAGCCGCTAGGTTGCGGCCATGCCATTACCGGCGCGAGCGCGTTCGGAGCGAACGCGGCGAGCCAAGCGGGTTGGGAAGCTTTGCTCTGCCTACGCGCGGCTCAGGGCCTGCACGCCATATAGCTGTCCCAGCGCCTCGGGAAAGCGCACGATCAGGTCCTGGGCGGCTGCACCGGCGGGCGTACCCGAGCGCAGGATTAGCAGCGCCGCCTGCCCGTGCAGGTAAGCGCCACACACCGCCGCTTCGAATGCCGGCAGCCCTTGGGCCAGCATGGCCAAAATCGCCCCGGATAGCACATCACCGCTGCCGGCTGTGGCCAACACCGGGTTCACGAAGGGCAAGACCGCCGCCCGCCCAGCGGGGTCGGCGATAACGGTGTAGGCCCCCTTCAAGAGCACGATATGTCCCCATTCGGCGGCCCAACGCAAGGCGTTCGCCAGTCGCTGGCGGTTGATCTCCTTAGCGGTCAGGTGGGTGAGACGGGCCATCTCGCCTGGGTGCGGCGTCAGGATGCTGCCGGCGGGTAGTCGCGCCGGCCAGTCCGGTAAGGCGGACAAGATGTTGAGCGCGTCGGCATCGACGATCATCTTGCCGCGCCATTCCGCGTGCGGCAGACCACCCTCGACAGCGAACAGACCGTCGACAAACGCAGCGGCGGGCGGGTGTGTGGTCAATCCCGGGCCGACCAAGAGGGCATCGTAGCCTTCCAGGCCGGCCAGCAGAGGCGCGACTGCCTCAGGGGTGTGCGTGCCCTCATTGCCAGGCGACAATAGCCAGGTGGCGTTGGGCAGCACGCCGGCGAGGGCCGGGTGCAAGGGAGCAGGGATCGCCAGCGTGACCAACCCCGCTCCGGCGCGCGTTGCCGAGGCCCCACTCAGGAAGGGCGCGCCAGTGTAGTTCAACGACCCGCCAACAACCATCGCCTTCCCGAAAGTGCCTTTGTGCGCATCCGGCGGACGGCGAGGCAGGCAGGTCCGGACGTACTGCGGGTCCACAAGTTCCGTCTTGACATCTGCTGCCAGCTCCGGTCGCACCCCAATCCCCGCGACGGCCAGCAGCCCGCAGGCGCCGGCGCCCGGGTACTCCAGCTGTCCCCACTTCGGGTAAGCAAAGGTAACTGTGACGTCCGCCGGGACGGCCGCAGTATCGAGGGCGCCAGAATCGCAATCCAGACCGCTAGGACAGTCGACGGCCAGGACGGCGGGGACCGGCCAGGGCGGCATGCCCGTCTCGTCTTCGTCGTCAAGGTCGTCGTAGTCGTCCATGTCATCCACCCAATCCAGGTCCGGGACGCCCCCCGGCTGGGCGGCTGCTTCCACGTCCCCGGAAGGCATGGCGTCGTCAATATCGGCGTCATCGTCGTCCCAATCGTCATCCCACTCATCATCGTCTTCGTCGGGCCCAGCCTTGCCCTCATCCTGTTTCACGCCCCAGGCGTGCGCCTCAGCAATCGGAAAGCGAGGCAGCATGAGCAGCTCGGGGGCCGGCTCATCGTCCTGCCGCTCGGAGCGGGCGCGGGCAAGCTCTTCCTTGACAACCGCCAACAGTTCGGCCAGCGGCCCCTCGATCGGCCGCGCGACCCCAGTGCCGAGCAGGGCATCGACGACCAGGTCGGCCCGACCGACTTCTGCGCGCAGATTCTTGTAATCCGCATCGTTGTCAGCCCACAGGATGGTTACGCCGCGCCTGCGCCGCTTGAGGCGCGAGAAGTTTTCGTCGCCCTTAGTCTTGCGCTTCCAAACGTAGATCGATACGTTCTGTCCAGCCTCGAGCAGGTAGCGGCTCGCCACAAGGCCATCGCCGCCGTTGTTGCCCGGCCCGACCAGGACAACCACATACCGGTCCGGCCGGCCGAGAATCAGTTGATCAGCCGTCTCAGCCACCGAGCGCCCGGCCATATCCATCATTGCAGCATAGGAATGGCCACTCTTGTCCGCCGCCTCTTCGATGTGTCGCATCTGTTCGACGTTGACTATCTTCATGTCAAGCCTCCGCTTGACGGCTGGCCGTCTGGTCGTCGGCCGGCTCAGGCAGCACGGACCTGTTGAGGGCCAGACGCCAGGCCACCAGAACCATCGCGCCAACCACCGGTATCAACAAGGCCAGGTAGGCCAGGCGGAACACCAACGCGGGCGAATTGCCGATCGGGTCCAAAGGATGGCGGAGAACGCCGGTCCGCTCCGCCAGGAACAGCACTGCTCCGCCCAGCAGGGCATTAGCGCCGGCTGTAAAGAACGCATTCGCGAGCAACCAGCCGACGGCCAGCACGGCCAGGCCGGCGACGATCACCTGCAGAGTCATGGTCACCCTCGGTTCACCCCAGGCGATCCACGGCCCCCACGTGAAGTGCGTGGCCGGCATGCTGACGACGAAGTGTGCCACCCAGAAGCCCCAGCCGCTGAGGGTCAGCGCGGTGCTCCAGCAAGCCAGCGCCGGCCGGCGCAGCAGCAGATATGCCAATCCGACGACGCCACCCCCCACGAAGCCGACCATACCTGCCCGGCTCAGCGCCCCATGTAGATAGACGATCTTGATCACCTGACCGATGGTTTTCTCGGCCGGCAACAATACAAGTATCAAGGCGGCCAAGGCTCCGCAAGCGGCCAACAGCCACCAGGAAAGGCGCCGCGATCTAGTCATTTCCAATGAGAACTCCACACACTCAGGAATCTGCCCGCAAAGTCGCGCCCATAATACCCGAAATCGAAGGGCGGAGCAAGCGCAAGGTCGGGGGCCTGCGAAGCTTTACCCTTTGCCCGCTTTCATGGTATGATCCTCGACGCTATGAAAGAAGCTCACCGGCCCCAGGCCGCGCCTTTCCTCACGTTACCGCAGGCTCCGGCCGCTGGCACGCGCAACCTGTCCGGGACGAAAATGCGGGCTGCCGCATCGTTGGCGGCCGGAGTTTTGCCCGACGTGGGCTCCGTGGCCTTGCTCGTCCTCGTCACTCTGGGCTTCTTCTGGCGCGTCGTGAGCGGGCAGAACTGGATGCCGGCCGACGGGGGCGATCTGGTCTCGTTCCTCTACCCCACCTATCGCTTTGCCGCCGCAACCCTCCATAGCGGCGCCTGGCCGTTATGGAATCCTTTCCTATACCTGGGCGCGCCGCATGTGGCCGACATTCAGGCCGGCTTTCTCTACCCGCCCAATCTCCTGCTTTTCCTCCTGCAGCCGGCTTTCCCGTACCGAGCGCTCGAGTGGTTGAGCATCGGGCACGTCTGGTTCGCTGGAGCCGGCATGTACCTGTTCCTGACACACGGGCTGCGCACCCGCCGTCTGGCGTCCCTGGCAGGAGCGCTGGCTTTCATGTTCTCCGACGCTTTCCTGGTTCACTTTGGCAACCTCAACTTCAATGCCGTCGCCAGTTGGCTGCCCTGGATTTTCTGGGCGTTCACGGCCGGAATCCATCAGACGGTGCGCCTGAAGTGGGCCGCCCTGTCCGGGGTCCTGCTGGCCGTCGCCAGCCTGGCAGGACACATTCAAGCCACCCTATTCATCCTGCTCGCCCTCGGCACTTACGCCACAATACAGCTCTGGCAGCAGCGGGAAGAGGCCGCAGCGGGACGCCGGGCGCTGGTCTACCTGGTCTACCTGGCGCTGACCCTCCTCGTAACGGTCCTCCTCGCAGCCCCGGTCATCCTCCCCGCGCTCCAATTGACGGCCTACACGTCGCGTGCAAGCTGGAACTACACCGAGGCCGCCGGCTATTCGCTTGCGCCTGCCCAGTGGATTGGTTGGTTGATACCCGGCTTCTTTGGCCGCGGCCCACAGTTCCACTGGGGCGCGTGGCCGCGCGTCGAGGTGGGTTATCTGGGCATCTTGCCGCTGATACTCGCCGCATTAGCGCTGGTCCTACGACGCACGCCGCGTACCTGGATCTGGGTAGGCCTGGCCCTGGCCAGCTTCGTCCTCGCACTCGGCATCTACGCTATCCCGCACGGCTGGCTGACGCTCTTGCCCGGCTTCAACCAATTGCGCGCCCCGGCGCGCCTAGTGCTGGTCACCGATTTTGCCCTGGCCGCGCTGGCCGCGATCGGTCTAGATGCAGCTTTGAGACCACTGGTAGGGGCAGGCCAGGCCGGATTGCAGAAGGTGTGGCAAGGGCTGAGCTACGCGACGGGTGTAGTATGGGCCCTCGGAGTGCCGCTGATGTACCTGGCGCTGCTGCTCGTGCAGAACCAGGATCCGGCCATCGTGACCCGGACGTCGATCGCGCTGATCGCGGTCATGACGTTTGCGGGCTTGCTGGCGGCCAGCCTTTTCTGGCTGGCCGCCCTGCGCGGTGGTTGGGCGAGGCCCGACACGCTGGCCTGGGCGGCGGCCGGTCTCATTCTGCTGGACCTGGCAAGTAACGGGGCCTACCAGGACCTCGGCACCCAGGACCCGAGCCGAACCTTTCAACACCCCGAGATCGCCGCTTTTCTGGGCGCTCAGAACGGACCGTTCAGGATCGACGCCCGCACAGGCATCGATGGCCTCTGGCAACCCGACACCTCCTTGTTCTACAGCATCGAGGACGTCGGAGGAATCGCTAACCCGCTGACCCTGGCCGACGTGCAGCGCTATTGGGAGGGCATGGGCTCCCGCTCCAGCCGGCTGTACGATCTGCTAAACAGCCGCTACATTATCGCCAAGAAGGACGTCACCCTGGACTGGGAGAAGTTCTCGCTAGTTTTCGAGGGCGACCCCGATCTGAACGTGTATGAAGACCGGCAAGCTTTGCCTCGCGCCTTCGTGGTCCCGGACGTCCGGCCCGTCGGCGATCATCAGGCGGCCTGGGACGGCATCCACAGCCCGGGTTTTGACCCCGCCGTCTCGGCCTTCGTCGAAACCACCTCGGGTGGCCTGGCCGGGGGCGGGCATGGCACTGTTGCCAATATACAAGCGGACCGAGGCCGATCAACGCTGCAGGTGATGGCCGACGGACCAGCGCTGCTCGTGGTGAGCCAGGCCTGGTATCCGGGTTGGCAGGTGATTATTGATGGCGTGACGCAGGGAGCCGCGCTGCGGGTGGATTACGCCTTTCAGGGCTATCCGTTGGGCGCCGGAACCCACCAGGTTGAGTTCGTGTTTACTTCGCCCGCCTGGCGGCTTGGATGGCTGATTGCAGCAATCACGGCCGCGCTGCTCGTAATATGGTCCCTGGCTGGTCTGTATAGGAAACGATGCGAAAGGAGTACCCATGGCGATTGACGCGCCCATCCATAGCAGCGCTAACAACCTGCCACGCGTGCTGAGTGCCGGTCTGCCCGTGCTGCTCGTGTTCTGGCAAAAAGACTGTTCGCCCTGCGACCGGCTCGCGCCCACGCTTGACAAACTCGCCAAGAGCTATGCCGGGAGGGCGCTGGTCGTCAAGGTCAACGCAGCCGACGAGCCGGCCCTGTTGGCCCGCTACAATATCAGCAGCCTGCCGTCCATCGTGTTCGCAAAAGGCGGCAAGGAACTGGCGACTGCGGTGGGAGCAGCGACGGAACCCGATCTCGCAGCCTGGCTGGATCATCTGACTGGGAACGCCCCGCGTCCGCCGGTCCCGTCTGGCGCCAGCATCCCGGTCAGCGCGCCAGCCGCGGCGTACGCCCCGGGGCAGACTGCCGGCGGAACGGCGCGGCCGGCTGGGCACTCCTATGAGGCGAGCGGAGGATCGCGCGGTCCCGGCCCCGGAGTATCTGCGGCAGCCGGACCGGGCACGCCCGTGGTCGTGACAGACACCTCGTTTGACCAGGTCGTCCGCAACAGTAAGGTCCCGGTCATGGTCGACTTCTGGGCCGTCTGGTGCGGCCCGTGCAAGATGGTCGCGCCCGTCGTGGAGCAGCTCGGCCGCGAATATGCGGGGCGCGCGCTGATGGCCAAGCTGAACGTGGACGAAAACCCGGCCGTCGCGAGCCGTTACGGGATCCAGAGCATCCCGACGTTGATGATTTTCAAGAATGGCCAGGTCGTCGATCGCATCGTCGGCGCTCAACCGGCGCCGGTGCTACGGCAGCGCCTCGCGCAGCAGGTGAGATAGACCCGTGGCTCAGATTCTCGTCGTCGAGGACGATCTCATTACGGCGCAAAGCATTCGCGATGTGCTGGTTGAACTGGCTGGGCACGCGGTCCGCGTCGCCGGCAACGGCATTGAGGGCCTGATGGCTCTCGAGGAAACGCGCCACGACCTCATCATCTCGGACGTGCTGATGCCGCGCATGGACGGCTTCAAGTTTTACGAGGCGGTGCGCGCCAATCCAGCCTGGGTGTTCATACCCTTTGTGTTCCTGACCGGCGGTGGGCAGCCCGAGGACACCTATTTCGGCATGCGTATGGGGGCCGACGCTTACCTGGTCAAGCCTTGCGATGGCGATACCCTGATTGCCACCGTCGAATCCAAACTGGCGCGTGCGCGTGCGATCTCACAGGCGACCGCCAACGAAATGGATGTCCTCAAACGCTCCGTGGCCAGAGCATTAGGACACGAACTCCGCACGCCTCTGACCTGGATCCAGGGCTACGCAGAGCTACTCCTCTCCGGCGCTGACAGCCTGACGCCCGAAGAACTACAGATGTCGCTGCAGGGCATAAAGGCGGGCAGCGACCGGCTGGCGCGGATGGTCGAGGACGGGGTGCTGGCTGTTCTGCTCGAGACCGGCCAGGCGCGCGAAGAGTTCGAGTTGCTCGCACGCGTCCGGGACGACCTGGGTTTTCAAATCGAACAAGCGATCGAGCGCGTCGCAAGCCTGCATGCGCAGCCCAATGTCTGGCTCGAACAGCTCGTCGAACCGGGCCTGCCGGCGGTCCGAATCCATCCGCGCTTTTTCGCCGAAGCCATGGTGCGATTGATCGAGCAAGCCATCAATCCACGCCGGACCGATCGGGAGATACGGCTGGTAGTGAGCGCCCGCGCCGTAGCGGGCGGGGTTGAAGTCCGGGTGTACCAGAACGGACCGGCCGGCCAGGATGCCTCCGTCGCCGAGATGCGGCACGCCCAGACCGTACGCGACCCGGGAACAGGCTACCAGATCCGGCAGCCGGCTCTCGCCGATGCTAACCAACCCGTCGTGACCCAGCTAGCTCCGTCCGAGAGCGAAGAAATGCGGGTGGGTCTGGGGCTGAGCGTGGCGCGTGGTTTGATTGAGTTGCAGGGCGGCCAGATTGCGATCGGCGGCGGGCCAGAAGACCGCGCCGGTTCAAGTTTCACACTACCGGCGGTTGACGTCAGCGCAGCCTGAATAGGCCGGCCTGCCGCTCGCTCTCGCTCCTCGAAAGCGACGTCAGGGCAGGGGCATCGAGCTTGAGGCCGCCAGGAGGCGAGGAGATGAAAGCGTTGGCAGGCAAGGTGGCCGTTGTCGCGGGAGCCACCCGCGGCGCAGGGCGCGGCATCGCCTGCATGTTGGGGGAGGCGGGGGCGACTGTCTACTGCACTGGGCGCAGCGTGCGCGGCCAGCCGGCCACGGCCGGCCGCCCGGAAACAATCGAAGAGACTGCCGAGATGGTTACGGCCTACGGCGGGACCGGGATAGCAGTCCGCGTCGATCACAGCGTCGAGGCGCAGGTCGCGGGGCTTTTCGAGCGCGTTGAGGTCGAGCAGGGGCGACTGGACCTGCTTGTGAACGACATCTGGGGGGGCGACGAGCTAAGCGAGTGGGGCAAGCCCTTTTGGGAACTGTCTTTGCAGAAAGGCCTGTTGATGCAGGAACGCGGGGTAAATACGCACATTATCACCGCACATTACGCTGCCCCGCTGCTCATCCGCCAGCGACACGGGATCATCATCGAGATTACCGACGGCGAGAACCTGGATTACCGGGGCAACCTCTTCTATGATCTGGCCAAGGTGTCCGTGATCCGCCTCGCCCAAGCGATGGCGGAGGAATTGCGTCCGCACGGCGTGACGGCGCTCGCCTTGACGCCTGGTTTCCTGCGCTCTGAGGCGGTGCTGGACCACTTCGGCGTGAGCGAGGCGAACTGGCAGGAAGGCGTCAAGCAGGACCCGCACTTTGGGGCCTCGGAAACGCCCTTCTACATCGGGCGTGCGGTCGCCGCCCTGGTGGCCGATCCGCAGATTGCCGCCAAGGCGGGCACCGTGCAAAGCTCGTGGCGCCTGGCGCGCGAGTATGGGTTCAAGGACGTGGACGGCCGGCAGCCGGACTGGGGAAGGTACTTCCAGGACCACGTGGCCAAGGGCGAGCGGTCGTAGGATCGTCAGCCGGCGCGCCTCGCCTGTGCACATCTCCTCGAACGGGAGTTGGTGGCTTTCCCACCCCTGCGCGCTGCTGCTGATGGGCGACGAGCAAGCCCTCGGCTGAAGTGACGGGGGGCCTCGGGCCACACGACACCTCGCCGGTCGGGCTGAAGTGATCCCGCTCTACCTGGTCAGCACGGCATGAAGTGCCTGATAGCTCGTTGAACGGCGGCTTGCTTTCGCCATCCACCAGGTTCCAACCTGCGCAGAACGACACGAAATGAGCGCACCATCCACATGGAAGCTGTGATCTTCGTCGGTATACAGGCATCCGGCAAGTCGACGTTCTACTCGCAGCGCTTCTTCGAGACACACATCCGCATCAACCGGGACATGCTCAAGACCCCGCACCGCGAGCAGATGCTGATCGAAGCCTGCCTGGCGTGCCAGCAGTCTTTCGTGGTCGACAACACGAATGTGAGCCGAGAAAAACGCGCCCGCTACATCGCCCTCGCCAAGGCGGCCGGTTTCCGCGTCATCGGCTATTACTTCCGGACGAAGTTGGGGGACAGTATCGCGCGCAATCGAGCGCGGGTGCCGGGGCAGATAGTGCCTGTGAAGGGCATCGCGGGGATGTACCACCAGTTGCAGGTGCCGGTGCCCGACGAGGGGTTTGACAATTTGTACGTGGTCGAAATCAACGGCGCGGGCGGTTTCGACGTGCAGGAGTGGGCCGGTGAACCTGAGGGGGGCGACAGCCCACCACCCTAGCAACAGTCCCTTCGCCCGACCAGGAAGTACGACAGCGGACCGACGAAGTTGACAAACGAGGCGAGCGTCCAGAGGCGCCGGTCGCCGTTGATCTCGTCCACCGGGCGATGCCATATATCCCACAGGGCCGCGGCCAGCAGACTGAACTGCAAGGCTACCGCCAACTGGACGGCAAGCCGTTGTCCCATCGTCAAATCACGCCACTGCTTTCTCTCCAGCATGCACGTCCTCCTTGTGAATCGTCTACGGTCAGGCTAAGCGAACATTGGCAGGAATTCCGCAGCCGAGGTTCCGGTGTGCCTTGCAATCCCGTCCCTGGCCGGCGCACCAATCCCTTACTCTCGCCCTCACTAGGGCACTGAACAGCCGAGAGTGTCCAAGGTATAGCAAGAGCGCTGAACGGTCGCCTGCGCAAGCAATCGCCGCGCGGGTTACTCCTGGCTGGTCGGTGGTCGTCGGGTACGTCTCACCGCACCGTAGCGAGGCCATAGGAGTCGGGGGACAGCGCAGCCGCATTGTGGTGAATGATGGCCGTTGAGTGATGCAGGAAGACATTCAACTAGCCGAACAGGTTGAGGACGAATCCTAGTGCTGTCTACAGGCTGATTTTGGGGAGAGGCAGTACGGGTACGCGAGCTCCTCGGGTAGGACTCGAACCTACAACCTTGCGGTTAACAGCCGCTTGCTCTGCCAATTGAGCTACCGAGGAATATGCAAGAGAGCACCGAGTGATTTGTAGTCGCTATTATAGCCGGATGGGCGAATACGTCAAATCATCCCAGGTAATCCCGCAGCTTTCGACTGCGGATCGGGTGGCGCAGCTTGCGGAGCGCCTTAGCTTCGATCTGGCGGATGCGCTCGCGTGTGACGCCGAACTCCTGGCCGACCTCTTCCAACGTGCGAGCGGTGCCATCCTTCAGCCCGAACCGCATCTCGAGCACCTTGCGCTCGCGCTCGCTCAGACCACTCAAGATTTCGTTCATCTGCTCCTTCAGCAGATGACGGCTGGCCTGATCGGCCGGGCCGGGCAGGCTGTCATCCTCGATGAAGTCGCCCAATGAGCTATTATCCTCGGTGCCGACGGGGGTCTCCAGCGACATCGGCTCCTGTGCGATGCGCATAATACGCCGCACTTTGGCCGCGGCTAACCCGAGGCGCCGGTTGAGCGCCGCATCCAAGGGCAGGCCGGCCCCGAGGCCCTCTTCGATGGCGCGCCGATCCTCCGGGCTCAGGAAGTCCATCTCCAGGGCCACTTCCTCGGCCGTGGGATCGCGCCCCAGCTCCTGCATCAGACGGCGCTGAGCGCGAATCTGCCGGTTGATGCTCTCGACCATGTGCACGGGGATGCGGATGGTGCGGGCCTGGTCGGCGATGGCCCGGCTGATCGCCTGGCGGATCCACCAGGTGGCGTAGGTGCTGAACTTGAAGCCCAGGGTGGGGTCGAACTTCTCGACTGCCCTCAGCAGGCCGATGTTGCCTTCCTGGATCAGATCCAGGAACGACATGCCACGGCCCACGTAACGTTTGGCGACGCTGACCACCAGCCGTAAGTTGGCCTGCGCCAGCCGCTGCTCTGCGCTCAGCCCGCGCTGGCGAACCAGTGCCAGTTGGTCGCGCGTGTCCGCATCGAGATCCTCCGCACGGAGCCGCTGCGCGATCTCTTTGCCCTCGCGGATCGCGTTGGCCAGCATCACTTCTTCCTCGCTCGAGAGCAGCGCGGTCCGCCCGATCTCATGCAGATACATCCGCACCGGGTCGCTGGTAGCCGCCGGGTCGTCCCACTCGTCAATCACCTTATCGAGCGGCTGTTTGGCTTCCCATTCGATCTCCTGCTCGAGCTTCTCATCGCGCTCGATCAGCGGCGTCTCATCATCCTCGGTCACGGGGAAAGTCACCGCTTCGGCCAAACCATCCGGGCCCACCGCGATCCGAACTTCTACCAGGTCCCCTTCGTCAAAATCCTCTTCTTCGGACAGCCCGTTGGTTCCGGCCCCGCGGGCCGGGCGCGGTCCCAGTTCGCGGTCTAAGTCCTCGCGTTCGAGAACATCGGGGTCGCGCTCTTCGGGCGATTCTCCACCCGCCTCGCTCCACTCCGTCTGCGGCCGAGTTTTCCGTCGACGCCGATCAGCAGTCATAAATGCTATCCTCAGCTCATCTGATTAGATGACCGGGCCAGCGCGCCCGTCATCGTGCGAGAATTCAGTAATCTCTGAATGTGACGCTTCTGCGCGGTGTACGATACCACCAGGTCGTGATAAGCACGCAATTGCTCGATCACGCCCGCTTCTTCGCTCTCCATGATCAGGAAGCGAAGCCGATTGATATCGCGTCGCAGATTATGCTCTCGCAGCCGCAGCAACACATCCCCAACGTCTTTGATCAGCTTCTCTTCGCTCAGCGAAAGGCCCTGTTGCGCTTGCTCCAGTAGGGCCAGAGTGCGTTCCTGGAGTTCACCAGGCACGCGATCGAGAAGGGCATCCAAAAAACCCTCTTCGGGCGCAGGCTCCGGCGGTTCATCACTTGGTCGGGCCATCAACGCGGTTTGGATCACACCGAAGATGGCTCGATTCTCGCCGCCGCTGAAGTCTTCAGGGCCCAACGGCGCCGCGTTGCCTTCGATCAACTGCCCATCCAGCCTGGCCAGCAGATCCGGTCGCCATATGAGGTAGCCCAGGATCAGCTCTTCAGCCCCATAGCGTGTCACCCGTGGCGCGATCGGCCCGCTGCCGGCTACCTGCCCGGGTCGTTGATCGCTTGTCGATCCGGGCGCGGCCCGGTTTTTTGGCTTACGCAGCAGCGGAGCAGTCGAGCCGTCCCGCTCCCGCTCGGCCCGCCGCACGGCTGAGCCCACTTGCTCGGCGACCAAGCGCTCGTCCGTCTGGATCAAACGCGCCAGCGTCTGAATGTAATGTTGGCGCTCGACCGGGTTAGCGATCTCCTCGATCAACGGCGCCATACGATCGACGGCGTTCGCCTTACCGCGCGCCGTGCTCAGATCCTCTTCCCGGCCTACCAGCACCAGGTAGTAGTCGACGATCGGCCGGGCGCCGGCAATCACCGCTTGCCAGACCTGCGGGTCCTTGTAGGCCAGCTCGTCCGGGTCGAGCCCGTCTGGCAGAGCAGCTATGCGCAACTGCGCCTTGAGCCGGCTTTCCTGGCGGACGAGCCCACGCGGATCGATGACCGGCACCCATTCCCGTTGCAGGGCCTGGCGAGCCGTCTCCAGCCCACGCAGCGTCGCATGATCCCCGGCGGCATCCGGGTCGAGTGCCAGGGTGATGTTGTTGCTATAACGCTTGATCAGGCGTAGCTGGGCTTCGGTCAATGCCGTTCCCATCCCGGCCACCACGTTGCGCACACCCACCTGGTGCGACATCAGGACATCCATGTAGCCTTCCACCAGCACTGCCAGATCGGCGTCACGGATGGCCTTGCGGGCCATGTCGAGCCCGAACACCACACCGCCCTTGTCGAACAGTGGGGTTTCAGGCGAGTTGATGTACTTTGGCTGCGGCCGGGCCGGATCCTCACGCAGCACCCTGGCGCCGAAGCCAATTGTTCGTCCCTGCCCGTCCCGGATGGGGATCATCAACCGGCCGCGAAAGCGGTCGTAAGACCCGCGTTTACGTTCCGAGCCTGAGCCGGCCGTCGCGCCTTCCTCCTCCCGCCAAATGACTAACCCCGCTTCCTCTATGTCCTCTAGCGTAAAGCCCTTGCGCAAAAGCTGCTCTTTGAGGGCCTCCCAGGAATCCAGCGCGTACCCGAGCTGCCAGCTTTCCCAGGTGGCGGGGACCAGTCCACGCCGCTCGAGGTACTCCCGAGCGATCGCGGCTTCAGCGGCATTGACAAGGAGGTAATGGAAGTAAATTGCGGCGTTGGCAACAATTTCCCTCAGCCGCTCCAGATGCTGCTCTGCAGCGGGGGCCGGTCCTTCACGCGGCTGCAGTTCGACGCCAGCCTTGGCCGCCAGGAGCTTCAGTGCCTCGGCGAAGTCGACGTTCTCCCGCTTCATTATGAACGAGAAAATGTCGCCGCCGGTGCCGCAGGCTCCGAAACAATGCCAACCCTGGCTGTCGGGAAAGACCACAAACGAGGGCGTCTTTTCCCCATGAAACGGGCAGAGCCCTTTATAATTGCGCCCCGCCTTTTTGAGCGGCACGTAATTGGAGATAACCTCGACAATGTCAAGGCGCTCTTTGATCTCGTCGGTTACGCTCATAGGCCGCCAGGCCGCAAATGCATCATCAGGATGCTGGGATTTTTCCCCATCTCGCCTACACAAATTATACAAGAGCGGGCGCAACGTGTCAAAAGAGACGATTTGCGCTACGCCCAAAATTAGCGACCGGGTTTCAGGCCTCTGTGGTCCAAAACCCGGTCGCTCTAGCAGCTGGGAACTCCGGCCGTCCGGATTACTCCTTAGGCGCGTGCTTGATCGCAGCCTGCGCCGCCGCGAGGCGGGCCACCGGCACACGGAAGGGCGAGCAGCTCACATAGTTGTTGCCGATGAGGTGACACCACTCGATCGAGTTGGGATCGCCGCCGTGTTCACCACAGATGCCCACTTCCAGGCCCGGGCGGCTCTCGCGACCTTCACGGATGCAAATGTCCATCAGGCGGCCGACGCCACCGCGGTCGATGGTCTGGAACGGGTTGGAGGGCAGAATGCCTTCTTCGACGTACTTGAGCAAGAAGTTGCGCTCGGCGTCGTCGCGGCTGTAGCCATAGGTCATCTGGGTCAGATCGTTAGTGCCAAAGCTGAAGAACACCGCCAGCTTGGCGATCTCCCCTGCGGTTATCGCGGCGCGCGGGATCTCGATCATGGTGCCGAACTTGTAGTCGAGTTGGCGGCCCTTCTCCTGCATCACCTGCTTGGCGATCACCTCCAGCTTGGGCTGGATATACTCAAGCTCTCTGACGGTGCCCGTCAGCGGGATCATGACCTCTGGATGCGGATCGAAGCCGCGCATCGCCACGTCACAGGCCGCTTCGAAGATGGCGCGCACTTGCATCTGCACGATCTCGGGCATCACGATGCTCAGCCGGATCCCGCGCAACCCCATCATCGGATTGGATTCGTGCAGGCCCTTGACGGCCGACAGCACGGCTTCCTTCTCGGCCAGGCCCTCGGTCTTGCCCAGGACCTTCATGGTCGTGACTTCCTCTTGCAAGGCCTCTTCGTCCGGCAAGAACTCGTGCAAGGGCGGGTCGATCAGGCGGATGATGACGGGCAGACCGGTCATAGCCTCGAACAGGCCGTCAAAGTCGCTGCGCTGGAAAGGCAGCAACTCGTTCAGGGCCTCCGTGCGCTCCTCGCTCGACTTGGCTAGGATCATGCGCTGCACGATCGGCAGACGGGATTGCTCGAAGAACATGTGCTCGGTGCGGCACAGGCCGATGCCTTGGGCGCCGAAGTTGCGCGCCCGGCGGGCATCCGCCGGATAGTCGGCGTTGGCCCACACCATCAGGCCACGGGTCGGATAGCCCTCGGGCCCGCCGCGCACACCCGGTTCGGCGGCGACCTCGTCGGCCCACTGGAGCAGGGTGACCAGGTCCGTCTGTTCCTCGAACTTGGGCGCAACGGTCGGGATCTGCCCGACAAACGCCTCGCCGGTCGCGCCGTCCACGCTGATCCATTCGCCTTCCCGAACCACAACGCCGTTGCTGGTCAGCTTGCGCGCATCCAGGTCGATGCGCATGCTGCTGGCGCCCACGACACAGGGTTTGCCGAACTGGCGGGCAACCACGGCCGCGTGGCTGGTGGCACCGCCCTCGCTGGTCAGGATACCCTTGGCCGCGATCATGCCGTGAACGTCGTCAGGCTTCGTGAAGGGCCGGACCATAATCACCGACTGGCCTTCCTTGGCTTTGACTTCGCAGAGGTCGGCATCGAAGTAAACCTGACCGACCGCCGCGCCGGGGGAGGCGTTCACTCCCTTAGCCAGGAACTTGCCGGCGCTCTGGGCCGCTTTCTTCGCATTGGCATCGAACTGTGGGTGCAGTAGGGTGTTCACCTGGGCCGGAGTGACGCGCGTGAGCGCCGTCTTGCGGTCAATCAGGCCTTCGTGCACCATGTCGACGGCGACCTTGATCTCAGCCGCCGAGGTGCGCTTGCCGTTGCGGGTTTGCAGCATCCACAGGCGGCCGCGCTCGATGGTGAACTCGATGTCCTGCATGTTCTTGTAATGCGTCTCGAGGATCTCACAGATTTCCAGGAACTGCTTGTAAGCGTCGGGCAGTTCGTCGGCCATCGTGGCGACCTTTTTTGGGGTCCGGATGCCGGCGACGACGTCTTCTCCCTGGGCGTTGATCAGGTATTCGCCCCAAACGCCCTTCTCGCCCGTGCTCGGGTTGCGGGTAAAGGCCACGCCGGTTCCGGAGGTGCTGCCCATATTGCCGAAGACCATGGTCACAATGTTGACGGCCGTACCCAGGTCGTCCGGAATCTCCTCATGGCGGCGGTATGACACGGCCTTCTTGCCGTTCCAGCTACGGAACACAGCCTCGGTGGCCAGGCTCAACTGTTGCAGCGGGTCTTGCGGGAAGTCGAAGCCTTTGTGCTTCTTTACGATCTGGCGGTATTCCCCTGCCAGGGCCTTGAGTTGGCCGGCCGTCAGGTCCACATCTTCCCGGGCGCCCGCCTGCTTCTTGGCGGCTTCCAGAGCGTCTTCAAAGGCCTCATCGGGTATGTCCAGGACCACTGCCCCGAAACCCTGGATCAGGCGGCGGTAGGCATCCCAGGCGAAACGCGGGTTCTCGGTCAGCTTGGCGAGCCCCTCGACTGTCGCATCGGTCAGGCCGATATTCAACACCGTGTCCATCATACCGGGCATCGAGAACTTGGCGCCCGAGCGGCAAGACACCAACAACGGGTTGTTGGAATCCCCAAACTTCTTGCCGGCGAGCCCTTCGATTGTATGCAGCGCTGCCAATTCCTGGTCCCACATGCCTTCCGGGAACTTATTGCCGTTCGCCAGGTAGGCGTTGCAAGCTTCAGTCGTGACTGTAAAGCCGGGAGGCACCGGCAGACCGATGCGGGTCATCTCGGCCAGGTTTGCACCCTTGCCGCCGAGCAAACCCAAAACATCTTGCCAGTCCCCACCGACATACTTTTGCGCCTGGTCCAGTTCTCCAAAGAGATAAACCCACTTTTTCGTCATGCTATTAGAACCTCCTGTGTGTGAAGCGCCAACTTTGTGATACAACACCCGATTATAGGACGAACGTGGCCATTTGGCAAACACTCGGCTACGAAAGGGATAAAAAAGACAGGGCGGCAACCCTGTCCTTTTGGCTGGCATAGCTGCCTGTTGGGCAGGTCCCGCCCAAACAAGCGAAAGACACCTGGGCCTGCAGCCTGGCTGAAGTCAGTCCTCGGGCGCGCCCGGCCCCGCCCGAGGCTGCGGCACCTCGTCAACGAGCCCAAGGGTCTTCGTCAAGCTCCTCCGCCTCTTCCTCTTCTTCCTCGTCCTCGTCCATGTCCTGCCAGTCGCCCTGACCCAGTTCATCGATCTCGAGCTCTTCCTCTTCCTCGTCCTCCCAGCTCAGATCTTCGACACGACTCGGCAGATCCATCTCGTCGGAGACCTCTTCGGGAATCTCCTCGTAAGTTGCGCAATAGCCCTCTCGATCAATCCGTATTTCCTCTGAGCCGCACAGGCCGTTGTCCCAGTTGACACAGTCGGCAAGCTTGCAGAACACCTTCACACTCATAGCGTTCTCCCCCTCTTGACCTGGTGCCGGCACTAAAATTGGGCTCGCCCGTGCCTGACATCATTGAGCCGGAGGATGCCACAATTTCTTCGCGCATGCAAATTAGCCGCGACGCGCAGAACGACCACCAAAAAAGACCTCCGAAGCCAATCTTCGGAGGTCTTAAGGGTTTTCAGCGACCAGGCCCGGCTTAGGTCGGATTCAATCCGTAACGCGCGCAAGCCGCGTCCAGGATGTCGTTGATCAACTCCTCATAACTCATCCCCTCGCCCTCTGCCTCGAACACCAGGTCACTCAACCCTGGATAAAGGCCGGGCAGCGGGTTAACCTCCAGGATGTACGGGCTGTCGTCGTCATCGGCGTCCAGCCGGAAGTCGACCCGGGCCACATCGAGGCAACCGGTCACCCGGAACGCCGCAGCCATCAACCAGTTGAGCCGCTCTGCCACGGCGGGCTCCAGGGGAGCCGGACAAAGGCAATGGAAGTCGTGCGCCCACTCGGTCTTCATCCGGTTGGTGTAGACGCCATTCTCGCTAACCGGATAGGCCTCAAAGTCGACTTCGAGGGGCGGCAGGAAGCGCAAGCCGTGCAACACGCGCGCGGCTCGTTCGTCGGCCGGCACACGCCGGGCCACCGGTTGGTTCAGGTTGCCGATCGCCCCCACCGTGACCTCGCGCCCGCGCACGTAGCGCTCGACCAGGATGGGCTGCTCGTACTTGTTCAGGTGTCCGGCCAACCGCTCGCGCAGCTCGCGTTCGTTCTGCACGATCGAGTCTGCCGTCACGCCCATCCCCGTCCCTTCCCGGCTCGGCTTGACGAACAGGGGGAAACGCAGATCGGCATCGAGCGGCTCGTTGGCGCGCTCAAAAACCTGGAACGCGGGGGTCGGCAAGCCGTGGAAGTGGAGGATCCGCTTGGTCATGGGCTTGTCGAGCGTCAGGGCCAGCGCCAGCACCCGCGCGCCCGTATACGGTATGCGCAGCATCTCGAGAAGCGCCGGAACGTGCGATTCGCGGCTGTCTCCCCAGTGGCCTTCGCAGATGTTGAAGCATATGTCTGGCTTGAGCCTGGGCAAAGTTTCGACCAGCGAGAGATTGCCCTCCAGGAAAGTCGCCCGATGGCCACGACCCTCCAGGGCAGCGACCAGCGCGTTGATCGTGACATCCGAATCGAGGTCATCCCAGTGGTCGGACGGCATGCCTGCAAAGCGGGGCGCGTTCGCCTTCAGATTGGCCAAAACGGCAACGCTCAGCCCCATCAGGCGTCTCCCTTGTGCTCGTCGCCGCCGGCCGGCGTCCCCCGCCGTCCATTGGCTCGTCCAGAAGCAGCGTGGTTCCTGCCCCGCGACGCGGCATGACGCCCATTGTGCTCGCGGGCGGCCGCTGCCTCGCCGCTGCCCGCGGACGGGCCGGCCGCGACGCTCTCGGCCAGCGGTGTGACCTGAATGCTGGCCGGACCGGGGCTGTACGTCTCCCAGGTGATGTCGCCCAGACGCTGGTGGACGCGATCGAAGCCCTGGGGCTTAATGTTGTCGGCCACGCCTGCCAGCAGCCCCGCCACACCCTCCTGGCCTCGCTCGACGTTCGACAGCGCCCGCTCCGGCTGAGCAGTCGTATGGCCGGTGTAATCGTTCGGCTCGTTGTAGGTCGTGATGAAACCCTCAAAGTTCCGCAGCACGACCTTGCCCGGCGCCTGGCTGATGACGTACTGCGGTCCCACCGGGATCTTGCCGCCGCCGCCCGGGGCATCGACGACGTAGGTCGGGATGGCGTAGCCACTGGTGTGGCCGCGCAGGCCCTCGATGATCTCGATCCCCTTGCTGACCGTCGTGCGGAAGTGGCCGGCGCCGGCGACCAGATCGCATTGGTAGATGTAGTACGGGCGCACCCGGTTGCGCACCAGCTTATGCAGCAGTTCTTTCATCACTTCCAGGGAATCGTTGACCCCGGCGAGGAGCACCGTCTGTGCGCCCAGCGGGATGCCAGCGTCGGCCAGACGGGCCAGGGCCTCGGAGACCTCCGGTGTGATCTCCTTCGCATGGTTGAAGTGAACGTTCATCCACAGCGGGTGGAACTGGCGCAGCATGGCCACCAGATCGGAATTGATGCGCTGCGGCATGAATGTGGGCACACGGCTGCCAATGCGGATTATCTCCACGTGCTCGATCGCGCGCAGGCGGCGCAGCAGATCCTCGAGAACACGTTGCGGTAGGATCAGCGGATCCCCTCCGCTCAACAACACGTCCCGTACTTGGGGCGTGCGGGCGATGTAGTCGATCTGGGCATCGTAGTCGCTGCGGCTGAACTGCGCGCCTGGGTCGCCCACAATCCGGCTGCGAGTGCAGTAGCGGCAATAGCTGGCGCACTGCGTCGTGACCAACATGAGCACGCGGTCGGGATAGCGATGCACCAAACCGGGAACCGGGCTGTGTGCATCTTCGTTCAGCGAGTCCGTGTACATGCCGTCAAAGGCCGCCAACTCTTTGCTGGTTGGGATCACCTGGCGGCGGATCGGACAGTTCGGATCGTCGGGATCGATCAGTGAGGCAAAGTACGGCGTAACATCTACGCGGAAATGATGGTGGCGACAGCCTTCGGCTTCCTCCGGCGTCAGATGGATGATCTGGCCTAGCTCCTCAGCCGTGTTCAGGCGGTGGCTGAGCTGCCAGCGCCAATCCGCCCACTGGCTGTCCGGGACCGTGTCCCACCGCCGGGCGCGACGGGACGTTCTCCGTTGGGGAGGTTCATCGCTCAGAGCGGTCTCGGCACTCTCGGTCGAATCGCCCCATTGTGGAGGCTTCTCACTACGGACTTCTACATCAGACGCAGTACCCATCGTCATAGCTCCTCACAAGACTGATTTTTGCGGACAAACGACACCCCCGCGACCCGAGTTTCAGAAAGCGGGGGTGTGAACGACTTAATTCGGACTGACAACCTATTTACGAACCAGAGCGCTAAAAGTTCCCGCCCGAGGCGCCACCCTGTTCTTGGCAGGGTTGCCACCCGGGGCCGGCCGAGCTCTGTCAGCGCTCATCATCGAACTCCTCCTCGTCATCCCTATCCTCTTCGCCATCCGCGTCATCCTCATCATCCTCGTCGTCAAAGTCCTCGAAGTCGTCGATCTCGTCGTCATCATCGTCTTCTTCTTCCTCGGCGTCGCCTTCCCACTCGTCATCCTCGTAGGAAAAGAATTCGAACGCCTCGGGTCCCGCGTTGCACTCCGGGCATCTGGGGGGTCGCTGTTGTACGGTTCCCTCCAAGATGTGGCTACACTCCATGCACTCCCACTCGCCGGTAGCTGCCGGGGTCTGGTTGGACTGCAACATATGCGTCTCCTTGCCCTTTGCGGGTCCGCCGTCTTCCCCCGAGCGTCACACCGGCGTGCGCCGGCCGCCGATGCCATATCAAGCCCTGGTGAAGACGATGTAGGTTAGCAAACACCCAAAAAAATAGCGGCGCCCAAGCGTGCTGGCTCACGCAAAGACCAATGGACAAAGACAAGTCCAGACGAGCGAGGAAGAACTATGACCTGAGCCCTTCGGGCCGATGAGGATACATAACCTTAATTTTAACCACTCGTTGTCAAATGTCAATTTTCTCCTTAAAGGTTGACAGGCTGGGACGCGTATGGCATACTGGCGAGGCGGTGGAGGGCGGTGCGCGCTAACCTGCCGCGATAACCGATATATGAAAGACTGTGAACCGAAATAGTAGCCGGCAATACGGGAAGACAGAGAGCCTCCAGCGATGAGAAAGGGGCATCTACGCCGCCGGCAAATGGGCCGGGGAGTTGCAGACAGAAAGGCAACCGCCGAGTATGCTCTGCCGGTGTCGCTGCCGTTATCAAAGCGCACGATATGGTGAGGCCGCGACCGGGCCGCACCACACCGGCAGAGGCGGGACCGGCTGCGCCGGCCCAATCAGGGTGGTACCGCGAGGATCGGAGCCTCGTCCCTGGCGTTAGGCTTGGGGACGAGGTATTTGTTTTAATGATGGAGAGCGATCATGACCGAGAGAAAACGCATTCTGACCGGCGATCGTCCGACCGGCCGGCTCCACCTGGGGCATTACGTCGGCAGCCTGCGCAACCGCGTACGCCTGCAGGACGAATACGAGTGCTTCTTCATCATCGCCGATTTGCATATGCTCACGACGAAACCGGGCCCAGAAAACGTCTCGGAAATCGCCGACAACGCGCGCGGCCTGGCGCTTGACTATCTCAGCGTGGGCATCGATCCGCAAAAGTGCACCATCTTCCTGCAGTCGGCAATCCATGAAGTCTACGAGTTGAGCCTGTTCCTGGGCAACCTGGTGACTGTGCCGCGCCTGGCGCGCTTGCCGAGCATCAAGGACATGGCGCGCGCGGCGCTCATGGACGAGGAGACCATCCCGTTCGGCTTGTTGGGCTACCCTGTCCTACAGGCGGCGGATATTTTGCTGCCGCGTGCCCATCTGGTGCCAGTCGGCAAGGATAACCAGGCGCATGTCGAGATCACGCGCGAGTTGGCGAGGCGCTTCAACAGCCTGTACGGCGAGGTTTTCCCTATTCCCGATGATCTGGTCGAGGGCGCCACGCTGGTCGGCACAGACGGCCAGGCCAAGATGAGCAAGTCGTTGGGCAACGCCATCTTCCTCAGCGATCCCGCCGCCAGCGTCCGCAAGAAGGTGTTCAGCATGTACACTGACCCCAACCGGATCCATGCCGACGTGCCGGGCACCGTCGAGGGCAACCCGGTCTTCGCTTACCTGGACGTGTTCGACCCGGACAAGGGCGGAGTTGCCGAGCTAAAGGAGCGTTACCGGCAGGGAAAGGTGGGCGACGTAGAGGTCAAAGAGCGTTTGGCGGGTGTGCTTAATGGGTTCCTGGATCCCGTGCGCGAGCGCATGGCCTATTATCAATCACAAAGCGGGCTGGTCGACGAGATCATCTACAGCGGGACGCTGCATATGCGCGATGTGGCGGCCGAGACGCTGCGCGAAGTCAAGAAAGCGATGGGCCTGACCAGCGCGTTCAACCGCATTGCACGCAAGGCGGAAGAGCGGCACAAAAAGCAGGCGGGCGGCGCGTCCACGCCGAGCGGTGCGCTGCCCACAAAGGCTGCTCCGGCAGGCGGGGCCTCTCACTGATGCCCATCGCAGGCCGGGCAACGGCGGCCGGCACCGCACGCTATGCGGCTCGCTTCGATCTTGGGCTGGAGCCCGGCCAGCAAGGCCTGCCGGGACACTTCCGGAGCGGCCTCGGATTGACCATGTCCTCGATCGGCGCCGGAACTTACCTCGGTGACCCGTCCGATGCGGTCGACGAGGGTTACCGGGCGGCGCTGAGCGAGGCGGTGCGCCGGGCCTGCAACGTGCTTGATACGGCGGTGAGTTATCGGGCTCAGCGCAGCGAACTGGCAGTCGGGCAAGTGGTCGCGGCTCTGATCGCCTCCGGCGCAGCGACGCGCGAGGAGTTGGTCATTGCCAGCAAGGGTGGCTTCATTGCCTACCACCTGGTGCGGCCCGCGAGCCCCTCGGACTACATCTATGAGAAGTTTCTGGCTGCCGGGATCATCGAACCGGAGGATTTGGCAGGCGGGATCCACTGTATCGCGCCGCGCTGACTTAAGCCAGCAAATCATTTGGAGCCTGCGCAACCTGGGCCTACACACGCTTGACGTCTACTATATCCATAACCCCGAGACGCAGCTAACTTTCGTCGATCGCGCCACCTTCCGCCGCCGCATGCAGCTTGCTTTTGCCAGACTGGAGGAAGAGGTGACCGACGGACACATCGGCTGCTACGGCGTGGCGACCTGGGACGGGCTGCGCCGGCCGCACCTCGCCGCCGACTACCTGAGCCTGGAAGCGCTCGTGCAGTTAGCCGTCGAAGCCGCAGGGCCCAACCATCACTTCAAAGCCTTGCAGTTGCCGCTGAACCCGGCCATGACCGAGGCCGCCACCTTCCGCAATCAGGCGGTGGGCGGCGAAGTACTCACGCCACTGGCGGCCGCCGAACGGTTGGGATTAACCGTAACCACCAGTGCCTCGGTGATGCAGGGGCAGCTCAGCGAGCGATTGAAGCTTCTGCTCGGCAAGGCCTTCCCAAGACTGCCGGGGACAATCCTGCCGGCCCTGCAGTTCGCGCGCTCGCTGCCCGGCGTCTGCACCGCGCTGATCGGCATGGCGAAGGCGGAGCATGCGAGCCAAAATATGGCCCTCGCCGCCCACCCGCCGGAGCCCGAAATAGCCGGCCGCCTGGCCGGGCGCCTGCCCCGCTGAGCGGCCGAGAAAGCTTGCACGCACATGTCGCTAGAAGCCGTATTCTTCGATCTAGGTGATACGCTCGTGGATCTGCGCGAGGGTCAGGCGGACTATCGGGATCGTTTGAGCGCGCGGCATGGGCAAGATCTACGATCTGTTGCGAGGCGCGGGCACGCTGCAGCTTGTGGAGTCCGAGCTGCCAGAACGCGCGGCTTTTTGTCAGGCCCTGAGCGAATTCAGCGAGAACAGTTACCAGGCGGCCGTCAACGCCCAACGTGGACTTGACATCCGCGCCGTGCTCGTAGACTTCTTCGCAAAATGGGGTCTTCAGGCGGGGGACGGTCTGCTGACGGCCAGCGTCGAGGCCTACTGCGGGGTGAACAGCGTCGAAAGCCTGGCGCCCCTGCGCCCCGGTGCACGTGAGCTGCTGGCGGAGTTGCGTGCGTCCGGGCTGCGCCTGGGCGTGATCTCGAACACGCTTCAGCCAGGCCGGTATATGGATCGTGCCTTGGCCCGCCGCGGTTTGCTCGAGTACTTCCGTACTCGCACCTATTCGTCGGATGAAGGTGTAGCCAAGCCACATCCGGCGATATTTCGGGCGGCCATCGCCGCCATGGGTGTGCCACCCGGGCGCGCCGTTCACGTAGGGGATCGTCTGCTGGCCGACGTGGCCGGCGCACGGCGGGCCGGCATGCGCGCGGTGCTGATACGGGTCCCTCAGCGCGCGGAAGAGGACCCGTGCATCGTGCCCGATGCTTGCATCAACGAACTGGGCGAGCTTCCTCAGGCGTTGGCGCGGTTGTCCGGCTAACAGGCGCGCCGATCAGGGCACCTTGGTCGCCCTCAGGACTGCTGCGACGTCCTCCGGCAGGCTCGGATTGATGTAGAAACCCGACCCTTCCTCAAAGCCCGCCGGCCTGGTCAGCCGCGGCGTGATCTCCAGATGCCAGTGGTAATCTTGCTGAATTGTGTCCCAATAGCCCACTCGTGGCCGGCGGAAGGGCGCGGTGTGGATGAAAAGGTTGTAGGGCGGGTCGCTAAGCGCGATGCGCAGCTTGAGCAGAGTTTGTTTCAGCACGAACGCCAAGCCTTCGGTCTCGGGATCGGATATGGTGCCGAAATCGCATGAATGGGTCTTGGGAAGAATCCAGGTCTCGAAAGGCACGTGCGCGGCGAACGGCGAGATGACGACGAACTTTTCCGTCTCCAGCACCAGGCGCTCCGGCGTCAGGTGCAGCTCCTGGCGAATCATGTCGCAGAACACGCAGCGCTGCTTGAATTCATAGTAGCGCCGCGATTCGGTCATCTCTTCCTTCACGCGCTTCGGTATCACCGGGGTAGCGATCAGCTGAGAGTGAGCGTGTTGCAGCGTCGCACCTGCCAGGTAACCCTGATTCTTAAAGATCAGCACGTACTTGAAGCGGTCGTCCCCGGCCAGGTCGTTCACGCGCTCGCGGTACGTGCGCACCACCGTCGCAATGTGCCAGTCGGGCAACTCCGAGGTGTCGACATTGTGGTCGGGGGTTTCCACAATCACCTCGTGGGCGCCGATGCCCGTCATCAGATCGAACATCCCCACCCCCTCTCGCACCAGGTCACCCTCGATGCGCAAAGCCGGGAATTTGTTGGGGAGCACGCGCACCAGCCAACCGGGGGTGTTGGGGAAAGTGCCCGGGGCGCGTACGGCGTAGATTTCGTGTGGATCAAGCAACTCCTCGCCCCCGCAAAACACACACGGGCCCTGGGACCGCGCTTCCCGGGGAACTACTAGTTTCTCTTCGCGCAGGGCCCGCTCGGGAGCGATTATCACCCAGCGACCCAGCACTGGATCGCGACGCAGTTCTGACACGCCTAACCTCCTACCCGTCAAGCCCCCATCATATTACCAGTGGGTAGATTCCATAGCGCTGCACGGTACAGTTCAACACATCCTCGTTCTCATCCGGATAGGCCAGGCTTTGGTCAGGCGCCAGAATCAACCCGCCGTTTGCCGCCAGCCCGCGCATGGCCTCACGCACGGCGCACTCTACGTCAGACGCTCGGCCCTCGAGCATCACCTGCGGTGGTATGCCACCCACGATCGCCAGGCTGCTCCCGAAACGCTCGCGCAATGCCGTGACATTGCAGGCTGCGCTTTCCAGGTTGAATGCGGTGACGCCCGCCTCGATCAAGTCGGCCACGAATGGTTCTGCGCGACCGCAAGTGTGAAAGAAGACGGGATAACCGGCGTCCCGGTAGACCCGGATGATGGCTCGCAGCCCGGGCAACACCAGCGCGCGCCACAGAGCGGGGCTCAACATGGGTCCTGCCTGGCCGGCATAGTCATCCGCCAGCCAGCCGGCCTCCGCGCCGCTACCCAAGTAGCCCAAGGCGATTGCCACATGATAGCCGGCGATTCGCTCGAGCGCGGCGCGGCTGGCGTCTGGCTCCTGCAGCAAGGCAGCGAAGGCGGCCTCGGTCCCCAGTAGAGATAAAAACCGTTCGAAGGGACCGGCCGGATGGCGCCCGATCGCGAGGGTCTTCTGCGGGTCCAGACCGTCCGGCAAGCAGGCAAACAAACGCGGATCGGCCGCGTCCGGGAATGGGCGCTTTTGCAGCTCGGCCGCGGTGCGCGCCGGATGCGCCACCGGAAATGACTCGGCCGGTTCCCCTGCTCCCAACCGGTAGCCAGCCGGTAAAGGCGCCCAGCGCACCCCCCACTCGTCCAACCCGGCGCGCGGCGGTTTCCTCCCCAGATGATCCAGAAAGCCGTAGGCGTTCTCGCGCGGATACGGGACGTGTTCCGGATCTCGGAAGTAGATAGCCCGCAGGAGATTCTCTTTGGGCGACAGGCCCTCCAAACGCACCATGTCAAGGAATTCTACCCGAAAGCGGCAGCGGGTGCAAAGGATGGAAGGAATTGAAGGCCTGCAAGGCAAACCTCATTTTGACGCTCCAACTACACTCCACTATACTGGCCGGGCAGGAGGACGACTTTGGACAAGCTCTGGCCTACGACAGCTAAGGTCGACGAGCAGGCAGAACTATGGCTTGGAGGCTGCAAAGCCTCGGAGCTCGCGCGCTTGCACGGCACGCCGCTTTACCTCTTTGACGAAGCTACGCTGCGTAGCCAGGCGCAGACGTACCAGGCTGCTCTGCGGCGCTCGTACCCAGGCACTGCCCAAACCGCCTACGCAGCCAAAGCCTACCTGTGCACCGCGATCGCGCAGCTTTTCGCCGAAGAGGGCCTGGATCTGGATGTGGTCTCGGGCGGAGAACTGAGCCTGGCCGTGGCGGCCGGTTTCCCACCGGAGCGTATCCATTTCCACGGGAACAACAAAACGCCGGCCGAGCTGGAACTAGCCTGCGCGGCGGGCATCGGACGCATCGTCGTTGACAACTTCCTGGAGCTAGAGCGCCTGGGGCCGCTCTGCAAGCGAGCACGGGCCCAAGGCAAGAGCCTCGCCATCTGGCTGCGCCTCTCGCCTGGAATCCAGGCGCACACCCACACCCACATCCAAACCGGCCATGAGGACACCAAGTTCGGTTTCTCGATCGCTTCCGGCGACGCCGAGCGGGCACTGGTGCGAGCGATGCAAATGCCCGGCTTGTCGTTGCTGGGCCTCCACAGCCACATCGGATCGCAGATCTATGAGGCCGAGGCACTGGCCGACGCAGCCGGACGGCTGGTCGAATTTTCGGCCGCGATGCATGCCCGCCATGCTTTCGTGCTCCGCGAGCTCAGTCCTGGCGGCGGCTGGGGTGTGCCAATGGTCGGAGATGATCCGGAGGCACCCATCCAGGCCTACGTCGAGACGCTCGCGGCTGCGGTTGCCACAAGCTGCCGTGCCGCGGGGCTGGAGCTGCCCCGGCTCGTCCTGGAACCCGGGCGTTCGCTGGTCGCTCCAGCTTGCGTGGCGCTATACACCGTGGGCGCCCGCAAGGCGATACCGGGCGTGAGAACCTATATCTCCGTGGACGGCGGCATGGCCGATAACATCCGGCCGGCCCTCTACGGCGCCTCATACAGCGCGCTGGCGATCCCAGGCGCAGCAGCACCTGCGGACGGCAGACCTGCGGGCGACCATGCCGCTGAGACTTCGGTCGAAACGGTGACCATCGCAGGCAAGTTCTGCGAGTCCGGCGATATCTTGATCCGCGATATCACGCTGCCGCACCTGGCGCCCGGCGATCTTGTCGCCCTCCCGATGGCCGGCGCCTATACCTTGTCGATGGCCAGCAACTACAACCTGGCCACGCGTCCGGCCGTTCTCCTGCTTAAAGACGGCCGCGCGCGGCTGATCCAGCGGCGGGAGAGCCTACGGGATCTCGTCCGGCGCGACCTGCCCCTGCGCTCGCCCGGCGGGCAGCCGCACTTTTACAAGTATCAGGCGCTGGGCAATGACTACATCGTCCTCGATCCGGCCGATTGGCCCGATCCGCCCTCTGCTGAGGCCATCCGCCGCATCTGCGATCGGCACGCTGGGGTAGGGTCGGACGGTATCGTCTGGGGGCCACTCACTCGACAGGCGCCGTTCCTCTTGCGCCTCTTCAACCCGGACGGGGGCGAGTTCGAGAAGAGCGGCAACGGCCTGCGCATCTTCGCCCGCTATTTGTGGGACTGCGGCTTGCCGGCGGGCCTGGATTTCGCCATCAGCACGCCCGGTGGCCCGGTCACGGCGCGCATCCTGGACGGCAGCGGCTCGCGCGTCGCGATGGACATGGGCAGCCTGACTTTCGCCAGTCAGGCCGTGCCGGTCGCCGGCACGCCCCGCGAGGCTGTCGAAGAGCCGGTCGACGTGGCGGGTCAGACGCTGCGCATCACGGCAGTCGGCATTGGCAACCCGCACTGCGTTGTCTTTGTCGAGCAGTCCGAGCTCGGCCCCGCCGGCCTCGACCAGCTCGTGGACTGTGCCCATCGCCTGGGCCCACAATTGGAGTGCCTGCCCCTGTTCCCGAGGCACACCAACGTGCAGTTCGCCCAGGCCGTCGACCTCCACACGCTGCGCATCGCGATCTGGGAACGCGGCGCCGGTTATACCCTGGCCTCGGGTACGTCAAGCTGCGCGGCCGCTGGCGCGGCCATTCGCACCGGCCGTTGCGAAAGCCCCGTGACCGTGGTCATGCCCGGCGGCTCGATGCTGGTCGAGGTCGCGCCAGATTGGTCGGTACGCTTGACCGGAAGCGTGGCGCCCGTCTGTGAAGGCGAAATCAGCCAGGCGGTCATGACCGCGGTCATCGATCCAGGTACCGGCCCATCCGGCTGATCCTCACCACCGGCCGCGCTCGGCCGTGTAGCGGGCCTCCGGGCCCGGGCTTCGGCTTTGACCGAGGGACAGGGAGTAACGCAGCATGCTCATCCGCCACGGCACCGTATTCACGTCATCTGGCTTCCAGCCGAACTACAGCCTGCGCACACTCGGCCAACATATCGCCGTGCTGGGAGCCGATGGCACGATCACGGCCGCGGCCGGCGAAGAGAGCCTGGACGCCGAGGGCGACTTCGTCGTACCCGGCTTTGTCGACGTACACGTCCACGGCGCGGCCGGCCATGACACAATGGATGCGTCTGCCGAGGCGCTGGCCGGCATGGCTGCGTTCTTCGCCCGGCACGGCGTCACCTCTTTCCTTGCGACGACTATCACCGCCTCCCACGCGGCAACGCTGGCCGCGATCCGCGCGGTGGCCTCTTACCGGGAATCCCCGCAGCCGGGGGCGCGCCTGCTTGGGCTGCATCTCGAGGGCCCGTACCTGAACGCGGCTGCCAAGGGCGCTCAGCCGGGCCGGTTCTGCCGCGCGCCGGATCTCGTCGAGCTGGAGCAGTTCGCGGCCGCCGGCCCACTGCATCTGCTCAGCCTCGCCCCCGAGCTCCCCGGCGCCGAAGCCTGCGTGCGCGCAGCGGTCCGGCTTGGCATGCACGTTGCGGTCGGCCACACCCAGGCAAACTACGAGCAGGTGGAAGAGGCAGCCGGCTGGGGGATCGACCATGCCACCCATACGTTCAATGCGATGAGCGGCCTGCATCACCGCCGGCCCGGCGCAGCCGGCGCGATCCTGACCGACGACCGGCTGGTGGCAGAGATCATTGCCGACGGCATCCATCTTCATCCTGCGGTGATCGCACTGGCGGTGCGGGCCAAGACGCCCGACCGGGTGGCGTTGGTGACCGATGCCATGCGCGCCGCCGGGCTGCCCGACGGAACATACGATCTGGGAGGACAGCAGGTCATCGTCCGGGATGGCGCCTGCTGGCTGGCCGATGCGGCGGGTGGTCCAAGCGCTACGCTGGCCGGCAGTACCCTCACGCTGGATGCCGCTCTGCGCAATGTCATGGCGGCGACCGGCTTGTCCCTGGCCGCTACCCTGCCCATGTTGACCAGAACCCCGGCCGCGTCAATCGGCATGGACGGCCAGATCGGTGCACTGGCGCCCGGCTACCTGGCCGATTTGGCCCTGCTCGACGAGAAGGGACGCGTCCGGCTGACCGTCGTCGGCGGTCAGGTTGCGTATGATGGCTTCGGCCCTCGTAATCGCTAGGAGTCAGCCATGTCTTACCTGGAAACGGAGATTCGTGAGCAGCCCGCCGTCCTCGCCAGGCTGCTGGCGGAAGAAGTCGAGAAAGCCGGTGCGCTGGCGGAAGCCATGCACCGGCGCAAGATTCAGTACATCATGGTCGCTGCGCGGGGCACGTCGGATAACGCGGGCCGTTACGGCCAGTATCTCTTCGGGGCCATGAATCATCTCCCGGTCGCCCTGGCGGCGCCGTCGCTTTTCTCGATCTACGGCACGCCTCCCCGCTTCGGCGACTGTCTGGTGCTTGGGATCTCACAGTCCGGCCAGTCACCTGACATCGTGAGCGTGCTGGCAGAAGCCCGGCGCCAGGGTGCGATGACCGCAGCCATCACAAACGAGCCGGATTCGCCGCTCGGCCAGGCGGGCGATCACGTGATCAGCCTGCACGCCGGGCCCGAGCGCAGCGTGGCCGCGACCAAAACCTATACCGCGGAGCTGATGGCCGTCGCCTTGATCAACGCCGTGCTCAGCGGCGACCCGGCCAACCTGGCGGCCTTGTCGTCCGTGCCTCCCGCCGCCGGTCAGACCCTGGAGCTCGCGGCCGAAGTGACGCGGGTGGCAGAACGTTACCGCTTTGCCGATCGCCTGGTGGTACTGGGCCGCGGCTACAACCTGGCGACGGCTTTCGAGATCGCGCTGAAGCTGAAAGAGACGAACTACATCGCCTCCGAACCCTATTCTCCGGCCGATTTTCTACACGGGCCGCTGGCCATGCTCGACGAGAGTTACCCGGTTATAGTCGTCGCGCCCTCGGGGGCGATGCTGCCGCAGATGCGCGTTGCCATGCAGCGGGTGGCCGAGCGTGGCGCCGAGCTGCTGGTCATCTCGGACGACGACGCCGCGCTGGCCGCCGCCCAACTTGGCTTGCGCCTTCCGGCAGCGCTGCCCGAATGGCTCACCCCTCTGATCGCCGTGCTGCCCGGTCAATTGCTGGCGCTCCACCTATCGTTGGAGCGCGGCGATGATCCCGATCACCCGCGGGCCTTGCAGAAAGTGACGCTTACGCGCTGACAGGCTCGGCAGCCGGTGGGGTGGACTAACGAGGCAGCGAAGCCCCGGAGACGCAGCCGCGCTCCGGGCCAGATCGAGCGCGCGAGCAAGATGTGCTGAATGTCAACCGGGTGTTACGCCTACTTAACGGAGCGTGAGATCACGCGCCGCTGACGGCTCCCCTGGCTGCCCGCACGGCAGCCCGGCTGCGCTGATAGAGCCAGGCAGTCTGGGCCAGGCTACCGGCCAGCATGGCCGCCAGACCGACATACAGCCCGTTGGCCTCGCCCCATAGAACCCCTGCCACGAGGGTGGTGACACTGACCACGAGATATGCCACGACCGCCTCGGAGATGCCGGCCGTGCGCCGGCTGTGGAGGATCGCGCCCTGGAACCAGCTCTGAAGCACGGACAGGGCTGGGAGCAGAAAACCCACCCACAAACCACGCTGGGCCATGCTCGCCAGGCCCGGAGGAAGCGCGGAAACACGCAGGAACCAGAAGGTTGACAACGGGGTAGCCGTGATGACCAGCAGAGCCAGGCTGGTCATCACGGCCATCCAGACCGCAAAGCGACGCAGGTCGGCGGCGGCACCCGGCCGGTCGAGCAGGGCCACGACCACCTCGTTGTAAGCCACGCCAAAGCTGCGCAGGAGGAAGAGCAGTCCCGTCACCACCGGCCAGACCGCCAGCGAGCCCAGAGCGTCGGGCATGCGGCTGATCGCCGAGCTGCCGATGGGCTGCGCCAGAAAGCTTAGCAGCGAGGTCATGACCAGCGGGGCATAGAAGCGAAGGAAGACGGAGAAGGTCAGGCCGGGCTGAACCGGCTGGCTGGTCTTCACCTGCGTCTCGAGCACCACGCCGACGCGCAGTCCGGCGTAGACTGCCTCCGCCAGCACACCCGCGCTGATGGCCGACGTGGCCACGACGACGCCTGGCAGGCGGCCGAGCAGGTAAGCGCCGACCAGCACAAGCACCTCGGCAGTCAGGCGCACAACCGTGCCCGTCCCCACCGCACGCGAGTGGCCGAAGCGGATCAGCACGCCCTGGTTGAAGCGCCGGTAGGCAATCGCCCAGGTCCAGGGCGTCATGATGATGAGCCCAAGGCGCGCCGGTTCGACAATCTCGTCAGGTACGCCGATCAGCCCTCTGACAATCAGGTAGTAAGCTGGCGTGAGAGCAACCAGAAGATGCAGGACGGTCAAGACTGCCCCGGCGACCATCATGAAGCGACGTAGCTTGAGATACGACGCCCAATCCTTGCTCAGCGCAGTCGAAGCCGCTAAGAGCATGACGACCGGGGACTCGATAATCAGCGCCAGGGGATAGACCACGCCGCCGTAGGCGGCCAGATTGATCTCGGGCCGCGCCAAGCGCGCGACCACGGCGCTCAACATCGGTAGTTCGGCGCTCATCAGCAGCCAGCTCGCCGCCAGCGGCCACCAGGTGCTGAGGATGCCCCGGGCAGGCAGCGAGCCGGAGCTCACAGGCGTGCGAGCGCCTGCCGGATGCGTTCCACGCCCTCGGCAATCTGTTCCCAGGCTGTGGCGTATGAGATGCGGAGATACCCCTCGCCGCCCGGGCCGAAATCAGACCCGGCCAAGAGAGCCACTCCGGCCTCGTCAAGTAAGTAATCCGCCAGTTGCTTAGAGCTAAGCCTGTAGCTGCTCACGTCCGGGAACACGTAGAAGGCACCTTGGGGCAGCGCACAGCGCACGCCCGGCAGGCTGTTGAGGAGCGGCACCAACCGATCGCGCCGCTCATGGAAAGAATCGCACATTGCCCGCACGGTATCCTGATCGCCGCGCAAGGCCGCGATCGCGGCCACCTGACTAAAATCCGCCGTGCAGCCAACGGAATGCGTCAATAGCAGCTCGACTCGCTCGGCCAGCTTCTTCGGCATGATCCCGTAGCCCAGGCGCCAACCGGTCATCGCGTAGGTCTTCGAAAACCCATCCACGATGATGGTACGCTCGCGCATACCGGGCAGGCTTGCGATGCTGGGCGCGCTGCCCTCGAACACCAGCTCGCTATAGATCTCGTCCGACAAGACCCAGGCATTCGCCTGCAGCGCCAGTTCGGCGATCTGCTCGAGCTCAGCCTCGCCGGCGACGCCTCCCGTGGGATTCGAAGGGGAGTTGAGAACGATCAGCCGGGTGCGCGGGCTGAGGCGGGCACGCAGCTCAGCCAGATCCAGGCTGCGCATCTCGTGCAGGCGCACAGGCACGGGCACGGCTCCGGCTACGTTCACAGTAGCCGCATAGGACGGGAAGCCGGGATCGGGGACAATCACCTCATCGCCCGGCTCGAGTAACGCCAGGGCCGAAAAGAAGATAGCCGGCTTGGCGCCCGGTCCGATGACGACTTCTTCTGGACCGAACGCCAGCCCGCGCTGCCTGCCCGCCACGTCTGCGATCGCCGCCCGCAGGTCGAGCGCGCCGGCCGGTGGGGTGTAGCGCGTGTGGCCGCCCAGGATCGCAGCCGCGCCGGCCTCGGCCACGTGCGCGGGCGTTGGGAAGTCCGGCTGCCCGATCTCGAGGTGGATAATATTGCGCCCCTGGGCCTCGAGCGCCTTGGCGCGCGCGAGCACCGCGTAGGCGCCTTCGGCTTGCAGAAAAGTCACGCGCGACGCGAATTTGTCTTGCATGGAACGATCTCCTGACGAGCGAAAAGTCGTGTTCGGGCTATTGTACACGAATTGCCCCGACCGGCCGCAATCACCGCTCGCGCTGCAGGCCGAGGCGGCCAGCGGCGCGCCCGGAGCCGCGCGCAAAGCCGCTTGCCGGGGCCGACAGGTTCAAGTATAATCAGGCCCGAGAGCGGGCCGCGCACCCGCTCGCCGTCAGTTAGGAGGTGAGTATGAAGGCACGCGATGTCATGACGACCGAGGTGATCACCTTCGCCCCGGACACGCCGATCCGGGACATTGCCAGAACCTTTCGCGAACGCAATATCACCGGTGCGCCGGTGGTGGAGCAGGGTCGGGTGATCGGCATTGTGACCGAGATCGATCTCATCGCCCGCCATGCACGGCCGCACTACCCGCGCTACCTGCCGCTGCTCGACGCGATGATCCCCTTAGGTGGCCAGCACGAGTATCAGGAGATCGTGCGCCACGTCCTTGGCCTGACGGCGCGCGACATCATGACCACCCCGGTCAGAACGATCGACGCGGATGCCGAGATCGAGGACGTCGCGATGGTGATGGTCGAAAACCGTGCCAACCCGCTGCCCGTGATGCATAACGACCAGATGGTCGGCATCGTGAGCCACACCGATCTGATCCGCACGCTGGAGGAAGCCCCGGCCGCCGGCGACCGCCCAACGAGCTGAGCGCATCGGCGTCCGGCCATGCCAACCGTAAGCGTTAGGCGCGGTCCCGCAAGGCAACGGCCGACGAAGCGCTCTATCATAATCGTCAAACCGGGTCTCAGCACTCGCCCAGGCGATTCTCCAGGACCATCTCGGGCTTGAAATTGTCCAGTTGCAGATACCACTGGGCGGCGTCAAGCAGCGCGGCCTGGGGGATCATGCCGATCAGCTCGCTCGACTCGATGTTCACGCCGTAGCGCAGGGCCTCGCGCCGGATGAACTCGACCGCCCGAAAAACTGGCGTCTTGCGATAGTCGGTCAGGTTCATGCTCACCTGGGCTCTGCCGTCGACCAACAGCCCCAGGGCTTTGACGTAACGCAGACCGCCGTCCGCGCTGCGGATCGCCTTGGCGATGCGCCTGGCAATCTGCACATCTGGCGTCGCGAGATAGACGTTGTAGGCGATCAAGGGCGGCCGCGCACCGATGACCGTCGCGCCGGCCGGACCCAGGCGGCTTGGGCCGAAATCGGGGGCCCGCTCCGCATTGGTCAGGATTTCGGCCTTCAGACCTTCGTACTGCCCCTTTCGCACGTCGGCCAGATTCTCGCGGTCCGGCCGCGTGGCAGCGGCTTCGTAGAGATACACCGGAATGGCCAGCTCGTCGCCCACACGCCGGCCCAGTTCGCGCGCGAGTTCCACGCAGCGGTCCATGTCCACTCCCCGCAGGGGCACGAACGGCACCACGTCGGTCGCCCCGATGCGCGGGTGCTCGCCCCGCTGATGGTCCAGGTCGATCAGCTCAGCCGCGGTCTTGATCGCGTTGAACATCGCCGGCACGAGCGCATCGGGCGGAGCCACCAGGGTGATCACCGAGCGATTGTGGTCCGCGTCACTCTGGATATCCAACACGCGCACGCTGGGGTGCGCGCGTAACGCGCTCGCGATCGCTTGAATTACATCCTGGCGTCGCCCCTCACTGAAGTTGGGGATGCATTCAACAAGCGGCTGCATGGGCCGGCTCCTCCTCATACGTGTAGTCGTCCGATTCTACATCCGCCGTCCGGCACGTGTCAATCATCTGTAGTTTGTTCATTTAGGCGCCCGGCGGTAGAATGCGGCCTACATTGCCTTTTTCATGTTGACAATTCTCTTCCTCCAACCGCTGGGCCCGGCCCTGATACTGGTACTGGGCGGTCTCTTGCTTCAACTCGGCACATGGTTGAGCAACGGCCGTCCTGTCCCCGTCTCGGCGCGCTCCCGCATACCTGACCTGGTTTCACGCTTCTCGGCACGCTCCGATGTCGAGAAAACGCGTTCCGAGCCGGCTTCGGCTATCTCGCCGCTCGCAATCGGTCTGCTTTCAGTCGCCGCGGCCGCGGCCGACCTGGTCCTGCTGCGCCGGCCCTTGCCAGACAACACTCTTCCGCCATCCGTCGCCGGGATCCATTGGACGTGGCAACCGCTGACCGTGGCCGGCAGTGAACTGAGCTGGCAGCTGGACGGCTGGAGCTGGCTGGTCGCGCTCTTGCTCCTGCTTCTCGTCGGCGCCGCCCTGCTTTTGCAGGAAAACGAGCCCGGTCCTGATGCGGAAAGGCGCTGGCCACGCCTGCTCTACCTTGGCGCAGCTGCCCTGGCATTCGTCGGCTCGGCCAACCTCGTCACGCTGGCAAGTTGCTGGATCTTGCTTGACATGACGCTGGCGATGCGGCTCGGCCCTGCCCGGCAGGAACGGAGTGCGGGGCGCTCCTGGAGCTTCCTGAGCCTGGCAGGTGTGTTGTTGCTCGCCGTGCTGCTCCTGCTCGGCGAGGACGGCGTCCGCAATACCCTGTCCGCGGGACCCTTCGACCGCCTGGAACTGGCGCTCATGTGGCTTGCAGCGCTGATCCGGGCAGGCGTCTATCCGTTTCACCTTTGGCTCACCGAAGAGCAGAATCCGGATCCCAGCGATCGCATCGCGCTGCACCTGCTGGTGCCGCTTACCGGCCTGTGGTTGCTGGCGCGTGTGCACGCGGTAGCCGGCCCGGACTTCCTCCGTCGCCCTGAATGGGCCGCCTTGGGAGCTTTGGCCTTGCTCGGGAGTGCCCTGGCGGCCTGGATGACCGAACGGCCGGAGGCAGCCTGGCGTTGGGTGGCGATCAATCGAGCCAGCCTTGTCGTCATGGCCGCCTACATGGCCGACACTGCGGGGCCACCGGCCCTGGGCTGGGGCTTGATCACCTTTTGCCTGGGATTAACACTCTTGATTGCCGGAGAGGTAACACGCGCTCGCTGGGGTTGGAAATGGCCGGCCTGGCTGGGCGCCCTCGTGGTCTGGGGGCTGCCGGGCACACCCGGCTTCCTGGCCCGGTCGGCACTGGTGCTGCCGGTCCGTATCCCTGGAGCGATGCTGCTGTTTCTGATCCTGGTCGTAGCCGAAACCCTGCTGGTCGCCGCACTCTGGCGCGCGCTGGGTCCCGATCCGCTGCCCGCCGCCCGGCCGGTCGACGCGCTGCGACACTATTGGCGCTCACTGGCCGGCTCGGTCCACTTCGGACAGGCCGGGCGACCGGAGGGGCAAAAGCTCGCCCAGGTGCTGCAGGACGCCTGGCTCCGCAGACAATCGCTGGTCTCTTTCGCCGGGCTCGGCGCGCTTGTCATGCTGCTCGCCATCCCAACCGTCGTCTGGGGAGTCGCGCCCGGGGCTTGGCTACGCTGCTGAACCGCCCGGCGAGCGGTCTGGCCACTCTGCCGCTGACACAGATCATGGCCGAGGCAAGGCGTTCGGTGTGGGGCGTTTTGATTCTGTCAGGCGTTGCCGGCCTGAGCCTGGGCCTGATGCGGGAAAAGATCTTCTCAGGCATGCGCGGCTGGCAGGAAGGTATCATCTGGCTGGTAGGGCTCGAATGGCTCTACCAGGCAATGGCCCTTGGGTTCGCACTTGCCGGGAGCGGCCTGCGCTACTTCGCCACCCTCGGCGAAGGCGAGGGCTATCTCGGATGGCTGCTGCTCGCGGGCCTGATCCTGTGGGTGTTGGTGAGAGGCTAAATGACCCCGGTCGACTTTGTGCGCCAGATCAGCATGCTGCTGAGCCTGCCGGTGGTGCTGCTCATGGGCACGGCGGCGGCACTGATCGTCATCTTGCGCGACTGGCGCCTGGTGCTCTTGTGCTATGCTTTGATGTCGGCACTGCTCGCCTTGCTGCTCAGCCAGACCATTCCGACGGAATGGGCCCTGCTGCAGGCCATCGCAGGGGGATTGATCGCGGTCATGCTCTTTTTGTCCGCCCGTCAGCTGCGGCGGGTGACACCTTTTTCGGCTGGCCGGGAAAGCGCCTGGCCACAGCTGGCATCGTTGACCGGATTCAGATTGCTGGCCGTCGCGATGGCGGGCGGCGCGTTCTTTGTCGTGCGCAGCGATCTGCCGACCCTGCCCATGCTCAGCCCCTTGTTGAGCGACGCGGCCTTCTGGCTGGCATTGATGGGCGTGATGGGGTTGTCGCTGCACGAGGAGCCGTTACATGCAGGGGTGGCTTTGCTCGTGGTCTTGTCTGCCTTCCTGCTGGTCTTCTTCCAATTAACCCGCAGCCGGCTGATGATCGGAATGCTCGAGAGCTGGCAATTGCTGCTCGCACTCGCCATTTCTTACCTGACCGTCTCACGCGGCCTCGCCAGTCTTGAAAATGCCGCCCCTCCGGGGTTCGGGCAGGAGGCGCCATGATCGCGGGGCCCGTGATGCTGCTGGGGGGGCTGCTGATAGTCGCAGCTGTCCTCTACGTTCTGCGCCGGCTGGAGGGGTTGAGCGCTCTCGTTGCCGCGGCATTCGCCGCGGCCATGGCTTTTCTGCTCTGGAATTCGCCCCTGGCAGTCCCGGCCCTGCTCGCCGGCCGGCCGGTCTTCATCGGCCAACAGATTCAACTGCAGGACCTTTCGCTGCAGATCACACCGGCCAGCCAGGCGTTGCTCGTCTTTCTCCTGGCCACCGCCTCGGTGACCTTCATCCTGGCCTGGCGCACCTATCAGGGACGCACTTTTGTTCCCTTTGGTCTTGTTTTGGTGGCCTTCTGGAGCACGACGGCTCTGATGCAGCCGTTGACGCTGGCCCCGCTCATGCTCGCGTTGGCAGCTATCGTAGCGGTCTTCCTGATCCAGGCTGGCAAAGTCGGCGACACGCGCGGCGCCTGGCGCCAGATGCTTTTTCCTACGCTCTCCGTGCCGATGTTCCTGCTGGCCTCCTGGTATATCGCGCAGGCACCCCTGAATCCAGATGACCTGACCCCATACCGGATCGCCGGCTGGCTCTTGATCGCAGGCTTTGTGCTCTTGCTGCAGCCGGCGCCCCTGCATGTCGCCATGCCGGCAGTTGCAGGACAGGCACCGCCCGTCGTCGCCGCGTTCCTTTGGATAGGCGGGCAATCCACCACGCTCTTTCTGCTGCAGCGTTTCCTGGTCACGTATCCGTGGTTGACCTCGGCGGTCGACAGCGCCAGCTGGCTGCTTTGGCTGGGGGTTTTCACGGCCCTGGTGGGGGGCGCCGTCGCGGCGACCCAGGTTAGCCTGGGCCGTTTCGCCGGTTACGCGGCGGTGTATGACTACGGCGTCCTCTTGGTGGCAATGGCCCTGCGCGGGACCGCCGGCGTCCCAGTGGCAATCTGGCTCTTGATCACGCGCAGCATCGCCCTGCTCACTCTGGCAACCGGCGCGGCCGTCATTCGGCACCATATGGAGTCCGATCGGCTGGACCGGCTCGCCGGCGCGGCCTCTCGCCTGCCATGGGCAGTCACTGCCCTCGTGGCGGGCGGCATGGCGCTGGCCGGCCTCCCGCTCAGCGCCCAATTCGCCTCGCGCTGGGCCTTGCTGCAGTTGGTCGCCGAAAGCGACACTCGCTGGAGCCTGCTCCTGTTCGCCGGGGGCGTCGGCGTGCTTGTCGGCACCGTACGCGCCGGCCGAGCCTGCTTCGGCAAATTGAGCGCTTCCCCGGTCGAGCGCGAGCCCTTTGGCCTTGCCGCGCTTTCGGCGATTCTGGTCGTTGCAGGTGTGCTGCTTGGCCTCCTGCCGCAGTTGCTCACCGGCCCCGTGGCAGCGGTCATCCTACCCCTTTCGCGCCTGGGACCGTGAGACCTGATAGCTTTTGAGAGTTCAAGTATGTTATCTGTGAATTGTGCCTGTGCGAACAGGCGCAGATGTTCCGCAAGGTCAATGACCGGCGCCGCAGGTGCCGGTCATTCGCGGTAAGGGGGGCGGTGATGGGACGCAGCTCGCGCATCAGTGGCTTCTACAAACTAAGCCCTTCGGAGCGGCAACGTGTTCTGGGCGAGTGGGCAGGGCTCTCTGCTGCCCAGGTCGGATCGCTGGCAGGCGCATTGGAGCTCTCCCAGGCAGACAAGATGGTCGAGAACGTGGTCGGCACGTATGCGCTGCCACTGGGTATCGCCACCAATTTCGTCGTCAATGGCCGTGACGTCCTGCTGCCAATGGTGATCGAAGAACCGTCGGTGGTCGCCGGGGCAAGTTTTGCTGCCCGGCTGGTCCGCGCCGGCGGCGGCTTCCTGGCGGAGAGCGGGGAGTCACTGATGATCGGCCAGATTCAGGTCCTCGAGCTGGCCGACGTAGAAGCCGCCGGGCAAAAGGTGCAGCGCGAGAAAGGGCGCCTGCTTGACCTGGCAAACAGCACCGACCCGGTCATCGTCGGCCTGCACGGCGGCGCAAGGGACGTCGAAGTGCGCACCCTGCGAGATAGCCCGCGCGGTCCGATGCTCATCCTCCACTTGCTGTACGACTGTCGCGACGCCATGGGCGCCAATACCGTAAACACGGCCTGCGAAGCCCTGGCGCCATTAGTCGAGGAGATCACGGGTGGGCGCGTCAACCTGCGCATTCTCTCGAATCTGGCCGACCGTCGCCTGGCGCGCGCACGCTGCACGGTTCCCGCCCAGGAACTGACAACTGAACGCACCAGCGGCGCCGTTGTCGTACAGCGCATCGTCGAAGCCTACGCTTTTGCCGCCGCCGACCCGTACCGCGCCGCGACTCACAACAAAGGGATCATGAACGGCATCGACGCCGTGGCGCTGGCGACGGGCAATGACTGGCGGGCGATCGAGGCAGGCGCGCACGCCTATGCCGCACGCACCGGGCGGTACACTTCACTCTCCACCTGGTCGGTCGACGCGGACGGCAATCTGGTAGGCAAGTTGGAGCTGCCCCTGGCGGTGGGAGTCGTCGGCGGAGCGACCCGTGTCCACCCCGGCGCCCAAACGGCGCTGGCTATCATGGGCGTGAGCAGCGCGCGCGACCTGGCCGAGATCATGGTCTCTGCCGGCCTGGCGCAGAATCTGGCGGCAATCCGGGCGCTCGCCACCGAAGGTATCCAACGGGGACACATGGCCCTCCACGCTCGCCAGGTGGCAATTGCTGCCGGCGCTGACGGCAGCGAGGTAGACGAGCTCGCTGCAGCCCTCGTGCGGGAAGGTGCCGTGCGGGGCGACCGGGCCCGCCAGCTCCTGGCAGATATGCGCCGGCGAGAATATTGACAGAACATCTACAATAGGTGTGCAGTGATTCATACGATGAGAAGACACACTACTGACTGCTGCGAGAATAGCGACTATCCTGTTCCCGAGGTGTGCCTTGCCGGACGATCGGGAGGGGGAGTAAACGCTAGATGCTAAGACCAGATCGTGAAGTAGGAATTGTGGGTTACGGGGCCTACATCCCGCGCTTCCGCTTGCCCGCGAGCGAAGTGGCCCGGGTTTGGGGCGATGCCGGTGGCCTGCCCATCAAGGAGAAGGCAGTTGCCGGCCTGGACGAGGACACCGTCACGATGTCGATCGAGGCCGCGCGCAATGCGCTCGCCCGGGCAGCCGTCGGGCCCGAGGAGATCCGGGCGGTCTGGATCGGCAGCGAATCTCACCCTTACGCTGTCAAGCCCAGTTCCACGATCGTCGCCGAAGCCATCGGCGCAGCTCCGCACGTTCAGGCCGCCGACCTCGAGTTCGCCTGTAAGGCTGGCAGCGAGGCGATCGTGATGGGTATCGGCATGGTCGGCTCGGGTATGGGGCATTATGTCCTGTCAATCGGCGCGGACACCGCCCAGGGACGGCCCGGCGACGCGCTCGAATTTACTGCGGCCTCGGGCGGCGCGGCTTTTCTGCTCGGTCCGGCCGACGAAAGCCTGGCCGTTTACGAAGCTTCACTGTCCCACGTCACCGATACGCCAGACTTCTGGCGCCGGGCTTATGCGCACTACCCGAGCCACGGACACCGCTTTACGGGCGAGCCTGCGTATTTCGAGCATACGCTGAGCGCGGCCAAGGGGTTGATGCAGGAGATGGGCACGCAGCCGGGCGACTACGATTACGCGGTGTTCCACCAGCCGAATACGAAGTTTCCGCAGCGCGCCGGGCAGTTGCTGGGCTTCAAACCCGAACAAATCAAGCTCGGGCTGCTGGTGCCGATGATCGGCAACACCTACGCCGGTTCTTCGCTGATCGGCCTGACTGCCGTGCTGGACGAGGCCAGGCCGGGCCAGCGTATCTTGATGGTTTCCTTCGGCTCGGGCGCCGGCTCGGACGCCTTTTCCCTGCACGTCACAGACAAGATTGCCGAACGCCGTGATCGCGCGCCCCTGACCAAAGACTACATTGCCCGCTGCAAATACGTCGACTACGCAACCTACGCGCGCTATCGACATAAACTTCAGATGAAGTAGGTTGGAGTTTTAATGCGTGACGTTGTGATAATTGGCACCGGCCAAACGCCGGTCGGAGAACTCTGGGAAAAATCGCTGCGCCACCTCGCCCATGACGCGATCGTGCCTGCCATGGCAGAGGCCGGCGTCGAGAAACCCGACGCGCTGTACGTGGGCAACATGCTCTCCGGCCAACTGGTTGGTCAGGAGCACCTGGGCGCTCTGGTCGCCGATTTCGTCGGCCTGCGCGGCATCGAAGCGATGAAAGTAGAGGCTGCCTGCGCATCGGGCGCTGCTGCGCTGCGGGTCGGCTTGATGGCCGTAGCAAGCGGTATGCACGACGTGGTCCTCGTCTGTGGCGTGGAAAAAATGACCGATACGCTGGGTGACTTCACGACCAGCGCCCTCGCCACGGCCGCCGACCAGGAGTATGAGGTCAGCCAAGGCGTGAGTTTCGTGGCCTTGAACGCCTTGCTCATGCAGCGCTACATACATGAGTACAAGGTGCCGAAGGAGGACTTCGGGGCCTTCGCGATCAACGCCCACCGCAACGGGGCCAACAACCCGTACGCCATGTTTCGCAGCCCGATCAGTCAAAAGACCTACGCACAGGCTTCGATGATCGCTGACCCCATCAATCTCATGGATTCGAGTCCCGTGTGCGACGGCGCGGCGTGTGTGGTTCTTGCCCCGGCTGACCTGTTCCGCGATCGGGCCAGGGCGCGCGTCCTGGCGTCGACGGTGGCGACCGACAGCCTCGCCGTGCACGACCGCCGTAACCCGCTCGTGCTCGACGCCGTCGCCGAAGCGAGCCACCGGGCCTACCTTCAAGCTCACATCACGCCTGCGGACGTTCATTTCTTCGAAGTCCACGATGCCTTCAGCATCATGGCCGTCCTGTCGCTGGAGGCGGCCGGGTTTGCGCCCTGCGGCTCGGGGGTTCGCCTGGCCGTCGAAAACGAGATCGCGATCGGCGGCCGCTTGCCGATCGCGACGATGGGCGGGCTCAAGGCTCGGGGCCACCCAGTGGGGGCGACCGGCATCTACCAGGTGGTAGAGGCCGTCCAGCAATTGACAGGCAGCGCCGGCGCCAACCAGGTCCAGGGCTGCAGCATCGGCATGACGCAAAACATCGGCGGCAGTGGGGCGACCGTCATTACTCACATCCTGGGCGCCGTCTGAGCGGCAGGAGACTGCCAAAAGCTATCAACGGACCGGATTGTGAGAAATTTAGCCAGGCTGATAGATTTTGGTGGGGGCCCAAGGCTAGAATTCCAGGTAAGTTACTATCCCGTGGAGGTTTTTTCCAGCATGACGATTCCAGGCAATTGGCGTACTCGCCAGCAGCGCTACAGCCTGAAAGCTGAGGTCTGCGAGATCTGTGGCAACACGATCTTCCCGCCGCGTGACGTCTGCCCGCACTGCTCGGAGCAGCGTCAGTCGTGGACGACCCTTAGCGGACGTGGCGAAGTCTATTCCTATACAACGATACAGAATGCACCGGCGGGGTTCCAAGAATATGCCCCATACACGGTGGCATTGGTTAAGTTGGCCGAAGGACCGATGCTAACCGCTCAACTGACCGACGTCGAGAGCGGTGAGGTCTTCATCGGCATGCCGGTGGAAATGGTGACACGCAAGCTCAGCCAGGAAGGCGAAGAAGGGCAAATCGTGTACGGTTACAAGTTCAGGCCCCTGCTGAAACAGGCGGCCTGAGTCCCGCCATCATTCGCACGCGCAAAGGCCGCATCGACAGTCGATGCGGCCTTTGCGCGCGCCCGTTCCGCCACCAAGACGGGCTCGGCTTGCCGCGCGGCGAGAGAGCGTGTAAGCTATAGTGCGCAATAATGGGTTCCTACGCGTTTGAACACGCGGTCTCCGTAGAAAGGCATTCTGATGGGCAGCAAAAAACTCAACAATCCCGTGGTGGGCGTGGACATGGGGGCGACCAAGATCCTGGCCGCCGTGGTAAGCGAGGATGGCGAGATCATCGGCATGGCCAAGCGTGCCACCAAGCCGGCTGACGGTGCAGATAAGGTGGTCGATCGGATAGTGAAGACCGTACGGGATGCCGTCGCCGATGCCAAGCTCGAGTTGGACGACATCGCCGGGATCGCGTCCGGCACCCCGGGCCCGCTCGACCCGGATACGGGGGTCGTCATAAACGCACCCAACCTCGGCTGGGATAACTTCCCCTTGGCCAAGCTGCTGAGCAAGGCGCTGGACATGCCGGTATTCATCGAGAACGACGTGAACATCGGCACGCTGGGCGAGGCCGCCCTGGGCGCGGGCAAAGGGGTAAAGGACCTGGTCGGCATTTTTGTCGGCACCGGGCTCGGCGGCGGGATCGTCCTGGACGGCATGTTGTGGCAGGGCTGGCGCAAGACGGCCGGAGAGGTCGGGCACATGATCCTGCTGCCCGAAGGGCCGCTGTGCGGCTGCGGACGCCGGGGTTGTGCCGAGGCGCTCGCCAGTCGCACCGCGATCGAGCGCGACATCCAGGCCGGCATTGCCCAGGGCAGGGAAAGCCTCGTCCCGGAGATCCTGAAACGTGAAGACAAGATGCGCTTGACGAGCGGCGTTTTGGCCGAAGCGCTCAAGAAGGGCGATCCATTGGTCGGCGAAGTGATTGCTCACGCGCAATTCTACCTGGGTCTGCTCGTCGCCTCCATCGTAAACTTCATCGATCCCCAGATGATGATCCTCGGGGGTGGCGTGGTGGAAGCGCTGGGTGATGATTTTCTCGTACCGATCCGGCGCGTGGCTTACCAGTACTTCATCAACCAGCGCGAGGCGAAGGACGTGAAGATCGTGCCGGCCAAGCTGGGTGACAATGCGGGCGTGCTCGGGGCGGCGGTCTATGCCCGGCAACGCCTCGCTTGATCGGCCCTACTTGTTCAGAGCCGGTAGATAGGCGTGGAAGAGCGAGTCAGTGATTTGCATGGTCACAGTGAGATTGAAATTGGCGGCCAGGTCGAACGGGTAGACGCTGAGCACTTGCACCACGCCGGTGTAGTCGCCGGTCGGGAGCGAGCCCGGCTGCGCCGTGAGGGAGAGCATGCCGGGCACGCTGTAGGTGCTTTGGGTGGGATCGGCAGTCTCGCCGGGCGTAGTGCTGAGCCACTGGGCGCCACTGGTGACTGTGGCCCGCCAGGTGACTACCCGCTCGCTGGGGTTGAGCAGGGGGTCGTCGAAAGTGCGCCGCCCGATTGCCTCATCGGAGCTGAACAGAAAGTGAGCCTCGGTGAAGGTGGCTTGCAGGGAAGGCGGATAGGCCAGGCGCACAACGCCCAGCGCGTTCAGCCGGCCGTAACCGAAGCACGGACTGTGTTTCAGGGCGACGTTGTCGTAGGCGCACACGGCATCACTGAGGGGCACCTTGTCGGCCGAACCGGTCAGTGCGGCCGAGATCTCGGCCGGCTGTGCCTCGGGCCAGAGGCTCCAGGCCAGGGCGGCTGCCCCGGAGACCAGCGGTGTCGCCATCGAGGTGCCATACTCCGAGCCGTAACCACCATGGTCGCCCATGGCGTAGGGAAGGGTGCTCAGGATCTGGCCAGATTGGAGGCCGCCCGGCGCCGAGATCCCCACATACGACTTGTAGCCGGAGTAGCCGGTCCAGCGATCGTTTGAGTCGGTCGCGCCCACCGCCAGAACACCGCTCGTCGCTGCCGGGTAGTAATTCGGGTTGAACAGGTAGTCAAGGCCGACGGTGCAGCCCTGGCCGCAGTTTCCCGCCGCCGCCACCACCAGGATACCCTGTGCGCGAGCGCGATCCACGGCGATCTGGAGGGCATCGCTGGGCTCAAACCCACCCAGGCTCAGGTTGATGACCCGCACGCGCGCGTGCGGGTCCCCGGGATGCGGAAAACTCGCCGACCAGTCGGTCGCCCAGTTGATCGCCTCGACAATCCGGTCGTAAGTGCCAGTTCCATCGGGGCCCAATACCTTGAGCGGCAAGATGCGCACGCCTGGCGCCAGCCCAACCACGCCGACCCCGTTGATGCCGGCCGCGACGATCCCCGCGACGTGCGTCCCATGCCCCAAGTCATCGATCGGATAGGCGTTGTGAGCGATGAAGTTGTACGCCCCGCTCCCCGGCCCGATCAGCCGGCCGGTGAACTCTGCGTGCCCGAAATCGATGCCCGAGTCAATCACCGCCACGACCACCGAGCTGCTGCCGGTGGCCAGGTCCCAGGAGGGCGCGGCGCTCACCCTCGCCAGGCTCCACTGCTGAGAATAGAAAGGGTCACTGGGGACGAGTGCGGCGTGAGCGATGTAGTTGAGCTCGGCGTACCGGACGCCAGGCAGCTTGAGCAAACGGGCGATCTCCGCCTGCTCTTGCCCCGCCGGGACTGCGAGACGGGCAGCGGCGTAGCTCAGATGCGCTTGCAGTACCCGCAATCCGGTCCGCGCCCTGATGGCCTCGACCGCGCTCTGGTACTCAGCGCTGCCGGCAGTCCGTCCGAGTTGCAGGGGCTCCGGCCAGCCGGCGGGGGAGGCTCCGGCCGCCTGCCAGCCAACCAGGACTTCCGCCGGCACGTACCCGCCGCTCGTCGGCCCGACGGCTGCCTGCGCCGCCGGTGGGGCAGCACCCCCTGCGATCAGCGCACACGCCGCCAACACCCGGACTAGCCACAGAATGGCGTGAAGCCACCGCCGGCCACCGGCACGGGATCGCGCTCGATTTGCGCGCACTCGCAGTCCACCTCCTCCAGAAATCAAACAGCCACCTGCATTATAGTATACAAATGGCCGTCCTGAGAAGGTTCACGGCTGACGCAGAGGGGCCAGACTTCTAGAGAAGTCTGGCCCCTGGCTCCGGCGACTACTTCAGCGTCCTCAACCCTGCAGGATCTCGGCGACCTCCGTCTTGCCCTCCGGTGTTTCCGCCGTCAGCACGATGGTCTTGTCCTCGCTCAGCGTCACGGATACTGTATCCCCATTCTTGAACTGCCCACCCAGCAGGGCCTCGCTCAGCCGATCCTCCAGTTGGTCCTGGATCGCGCGGCGCAGCGGGCGGGCGCCGTAGTCGGCATCGTATCCTGTTTCGGCCAGGTAGCTCTTGACCTCGTCGCTGACTTCGAGCTTGACGTTCTGCTCCGTCAGTTCTGCGCGCACTCGGTTCAGTTCCAGGTCAACAATATCCTTGATCTGTTCCTTGGTCAGGCTGCGGAAGACCATGACGCCGTCGATTCGATTCAAGAACTCGGGCCGGAACGTGTCCTTCAAAGCTCCCATCACCCGGTCCTTCATCGTCTCGTACTGTTCGTCCTGCTTCTTCTGTTCATCGCGGGAGGTGGCGAACCCCAGCCCCGTCGCGTGCTTGATCAGGTTGGCGCCGATGTTCGACGTCATGATCAGGATCGTGTTGCGGAAGTCGACCCGGCGTCCCTTGGCATCGCTCAGGTGTCCGTCCTCCATGATCTGAAGCAGCATGTTGAAGACCTCGGGATGAGCCTTCTCCACCTCGTCCAACAGGATGACGCTGTAGGGGCGGCGGCGCACAGCCTCGGTCAACTGGCCACCTTCCTCATAGCCGATGTAACCCGGAGGCGCACCGACGAGGCGGCTCACATTGTGCCGTTCCATGAACTCGCTCATGTCCAGCTTGATCAGGGCATCTTCAGAACCGAACAGGAACTCTGCCAGGCTCTTGGCCAGCAAGGTCTTGCCTACGCCCGTCGGGCCAAGGAAGATGAACGTGCCTATCGGCCGCTTCGGATCCTTGAGGCCGGTGCGCGCCCGGCGCACGGCCTTGGCAATCGCCCGCACCGGCTCTTCCTGGCCGACAACCCGCTTGTGCAGGTAGCCTTCCATCTCGAGCAGGCGGGCGGTCTCTTCGCCGACCAATCGCTGCAGCGGTACACCGGTCCACATAGACACCACTTCCGCGATGTCTTCCTCGGTCACCTGTGGCTGCGGCGCGACGTCCTGCCAGCCCTTGCGCATCTGATCCAGCTTGCGCTCGATCTCGATCTCGCTGTAGCGCAGATCCAGGGCCTCGTCGAAGCGCTTGGCCTCGACGGCCTCTTCCTTCTGCTTTTGGGTAGCCTTGAGCTCACGGAAGGTCTCACGCAGGCTCGTGGCATAGGGCGCCTTGTACATTCGCACCCGGCTGGATGCCTCATCGATCAGATCGATCGCCTTGTCGGGCATGAAGCGGTCCGGCACGTAGCGGGCCGATAAACGGGCGGCAGCCTGCAAGGCCGGGTCCGTGATCTTCAGTTGATGATGCTGCTCGTAGGTCGAGCGAATGCCCTTGAGGATCTCGATCGTCTCTTCGATCGTGGGCTCTTCGACGATCACGGGCTGGAAACGCCGCTCCAATGCCGCGTCCCCCTCGATGTACTTGCGGTACTCATCGAGAGTCGTAGCTCCGATACACTGCAACTCGCCGCGTGACAGGGCCGGCTTTAGAATATTGGCTGCATCAACGCTGCTTCCCGCAGCCCCGGCGCCCACCAGCATGTGAACCTCATCGATGAACAGGATCGCGTCGCTGTTCGAGATCTCCTCGATCACCTTCTTGAGGCGCTCCTCGAACTGGCCACGGTACATCGTTCCTGCCACCAGCGAGCCGACGTCAAGCATCAGCACGCGCTTGTCCATGAGTGGTTCCGGCACGTCGCCGTTGACAATCCGTTGCGCTAACCCCTCGACAATCGCGGTCTTGCCGACACCTGGCTCACCGATCAAAGCGGGATTGTTCTTCGTCCGCCGGCTGAGTATCTGGATCACCCGCTCGATCTCCTTCTCGCGGCCGATCACCGGATCCAGCTTGCCCTCCTCAGCCCGCGCGGTCAGATCAAGCCCCAACTGATCGGTCAGAGGAGTCTTGCTCTCACGCTTGCGAGTTGTCTTCTCCTGCACCTGGCTCTCCAAAATCGCTTTATTGGTCATCTGGCGAACCTTGTCGAGGTTGACACCCAGGCTGCGCAGCACCTCGGCCGCGATCCCCTCAGTCTCCTGGACCAGGCCCAACAACAGATGCTCGGTGCCAATGTTAGGATGCCCCATCTGGCTGGCTTCTTCCACCGCGATTTCAATCACACGCTTGGTACGCGGGGTAAGGGCCGGCTTCCCAAACGGTGGCCGCGGGTTGCGAGGGGCCATACGCTCAACCGCCCGCACCACGTCGGCCGGCGTTGCACCGACCTCGCGCAAGACACGCGCCGCAATGCCATGCTCCTCTTTTGCCAGCCCCAACAGCAAGTGCTCAGTCCCAATGTAGTTATGATTCAGCCGTATCGCTTCTTCTTGCGCAACCTGTAGCACCTGTCGCGCTTGCTTGGTAAAACGCTCTAGATTGTCAGCCATGATACTCCGTCCTTGATTCTCTGGGAGACGGCCGGATAACTGCACCTTGTGCCCCGTCCGGAATTGGCCGGGCCCCCTCCCCCTTGCGCAGCCACACAGAGCAGCTTCGGCTGCCCTGCCCCTGCTGTCCCGCTATTTTAGCTCACTTAGTTGAGCCAGAAGTTTAGATGCCGATGCGTGTCACATAGATACACGACATCCGAGATGCATGTTCGATAGGCCAAAGGAGTTCAACATACGATCGACGATGGCGATCGGCGGTCTTGGCTCCTGTTTGTGAAGATACGCCCGTCTCATACACCCGATCTAACCATCCTCCATACTGAGCCTTATTATAGCACAGGCGTCAAACTGCGTCGTAAGCAGGCTTCCCCCAGGCCGATCAGCAGGAGCCAGGCGGTTATGGGCTTCGGCCGTGGACGCCAAGAGGCCCGGCGTGTCGCCGGGCCTCTTGGAGATGCTAATATTCGAGAAGCCGCCGATAGACGGCTCAGCTCAATTCGAGTGCGGGCTCCGAATCTACGACTTCTTCATCATCTTCCAGTGCGGCCTGGGCTTCAGCGCGCCAGTCGAATTCGACGTAACCATCCTCGGAGTTCTGGCGCATGCTCAAGCCGATGCGCCGGCGCTGAGGGTCGATGCGAATGACCCGCACCTGCACCGCCTCGCCCTCTTCCACAACTTCTTTCGGATGGGTGACCCGATGATCTGCCAGTTCCGAGATATGGATCAAGCCCTCGATCGAATCATTGATTTTGGCGAACGCTCCGAAGTTGGTCAGCTTAGTGATTACGGCATCCACTACCTGGCCCACCGTATACTGGTCGCTCACCGTGGTCCAGGGCTCGGGAGTCAACCGGCGTAGGCTTAGCCCGATGCGCTTGCGCTCTTCCTCGACGTTGAGCACGAAAACTTGCACTTCCTGGCCAACCTGCACCACTTCGCTCGGATGCTCGACGCGATGCCAAGCCAATTCAGAAAGATGGATCAGGCCGTCTGCTCCGCCCAAGTCCACAAAGGCGCCGAACGGCGCGATGCTGGTGACCATTCCCCTCAGCACATCGCCGGGATGCAGTTCAGAGAGCAATTGCTCCTTGCGCGTTTTCCGCCACTCACGCACGGCGGCTCGCTCGGAAAGGATCAGCCGGTTGCGCCGGCGGTCCAGTTCGACGACCTTCAGCTGCATGTTCTGGCCCGTTAAGCGCGTCCAGCGCTGCTCAGGATCGCCGCCATCGTCCTGCTGGGCGTGCCAGTGATCTGAGAGCTGCGATGCAGGAACAAAGCCACGTACGCGGCCGACGCGCACGATCACGCCGCCGCGGTTGTAGCCGGTCACCACGCCTTCGAACACGTCCTGCGACTTGAGCAGTTCGTCCGCCTGTCGCCAATCCTGCTCCTGCTGAGCGCGCAGCAGCGAGATTACGACGTTGCCGTCCCTGTCCTCGGGCTGCAGCACGTAGGCTACAACCGGTTCGCCGGCGGACAGGTTCGCGAGATAGTCCTTGTCCAACCGTTCCAGCTCGCGATTGTCCACCAGGGCATCGGCCTTGTAGCCGATGTCCACCAGGATTTCCTGCGGGCTGACACTTACGATGGTCCCGTCGACGATGTCGCCGGAGTGCAGCTGGCGGAAGACCATAGAGTCCGCCAACAGCGCCTCCATGGGATTGACTTCCCCGGCAGCCGGGGCTGGCTGCAGCGTGTCCAGGTCGTCCATGAGGGTGATGACTCCTTCTCCACTTAAGATTACCGTGAAGCTATAACCAAGCGTCGGGCACACGCTTGTGCCTCAGCGCCTTACGGCCGCAGTTGGGGCGCGCCTTGCACCGGCGAGACTTCGCGAGACAACCGGCGGCGTACCGGGATGCGCGGATGTCGGCCAGAAATCGTGGTGCCAGGAGGCGATGGGGACATTACGCGAGGCAGGACCACCAGGGACTTGAACGGCGCCGGAGCGACCGGATACCATGGGTTGTGCCAGAGACCATCAGCCTGTCTTGACGCGCCGTGGGAGGACGGCATTGAAACTCTCCGGTTCGGAGTGCCCGTTCTGAAACTCAGCCTGCGGCCGGATTAAGGGCGCAGGCGACCATCTCGATCTCGACCAGCCCGCCAAGCGGCAGGGCGGCCACCTGGACGGTGGAGCGCGCCGGGGGATTTCCCTTGAAGCGCGCGCCGTAGGCAGCGTTGATGGCCTGGAAGTGCGCCAGATCGGTGACGAAAATCGTGGTTTTTACGACGTCGGCGAAGGTGCAACCGGCCGCTGCCAGGACGGCCGCGAGGTTGTCCAACGCCTGCTCGGTCTGGGGGACGACATCTGGCCGCAGGGTCTTCGTGACGGGGTCAATACCCAATTGCCCTGATGTGAAGATGAAGTCGCCCGCACGCACAGCCTGACTGTACGGTCCAATGGCAGCCGGGGCAGTGTTGGCGACGATGATCTCAGGCATAACGGAAACAACTCCGAACGGAGGGGTACCTGTGTGAGAGGCAGTATCATTGTAGTCAGTTAATAAGCAATTGTCAAACGCGCTTGTCAGCCAAATAGGCTATTTTGGGAGCCGCTGCCCCAATTTCTCGGCCGCACGAACGAATGCTACCTTACCATAAAAACATGCCGAGGAGAGACTCCCCGGCATGTTCCTGTGGTGCTCACCTGGCTACGATGTTTATCAGCTTGCCGCCGGCAAAGATGACCTTTTGCACCGTCTTGCCCTCCAACCAACGCTGGATCGATGGGCTGGCCAGAGCTAATTCGCGAGCCTGGGTCTCGGTCACCCCGGCATCGGCCTCCACCTTTTCCCTCACCTTGCCGTTCACCTGCACGACGAGCGTCACGGTGTCCGCCTTGGCAAGCTCGGGCTCCCAAGTGGGCCAGGTCTGCACGTGAACGCTGTCCTGAGCATGGAAGGGCCGACCCTCGCCGTGCCTGCGTTGCCACAACTCTTCACTGACGTGCGGCATGGAGGGCGCCATCATCAAGATCAGCGTGTCGATGGCTTCGTCCCAGGCCGGAGTGTCGACCAGCGCGCTGTCCCTCAGCTTGATCAGGTTGTTGTTGAACTCCATCAGGGCCGCAAGCATGGTGTTGAACTTGAAGGACCCGATGTCCTCGGTCACCTTCCGCAGTGTTCGGTGCGTCAGGTGACGCAACTGCCGCGTCTCGGCCTCGCGATCGTCATCGTCTGACCCTGGACGGCCGCCCACCGACCGCCGCTCGCCGGTTGCCGTGTCGACGACTAGGTTCCACACCCGATCCAGGAAACGGCTGACACCCTCGATGCCCTGGAAGTTCCACGGTCCACCCATGTCCCATGGACCGATGAACATCAGGTAAGCGCGCACGGCATCTGCGCCGTACTTCGTTACCCACTCGTCGGGCGAAACCACATTGCCGCGACTCTTGCTCATGCGGTTGCCGTCCGGCCCAAGGATGATGCCCTGGTTATAGAGACGCAGCATCGGCTCGTCAAAGGGGACCAGGCCCATGTCGCGCATCGCTTTTGTAAAGAAGCGCGTGTACAGCAGATGCATGGTCGCATGCTCGGGCCCGCCGGTATACTGATCGACCGGCAACCAGTAGTCTCCTTGCTGTGGATCCCAGGGCGTGTCTTGGGCACTTATCTGCTCTCCGGACTTCCAGTCCGGCGTAACGTAGGCATACTGGTACCACGAGGAACACATGAAGGTGTCCATCGTGTCGGTCTCCCGTTCCGCGTCGCCGCCGCATCCCGGGCACTTGACTTGCAGGAACGCCGGTGAGAACTTCAACGCGTTCTCGCCCGTAGCCGGGATCTCCAGATCGGTAGGCAGCATGACGGGCAGATCCTCGTAAGGCACCGGGACGATGCCACATTCCGGGCAATGGATCATGGGGATCGGCGCACCCCAATAACGCTGGCGGCTGATCAGCCAATCGCGCAGGCGGTAGTTGACCGCCGGGTGCCCCTGCCCGCGTTGGCTCAACCAGTCGCTCACCTTTTGCTTGGCCACCTCGCCCGGCGTACCGCTGAACTCGCCAGAGTTGATCATTGTGCCGTAGTCCGAGTGGAACAGCACATCGCGGTAGAAGGGCTGGCCCCACAACATTTCCATTAGACTGCGGGCGGTGCGCACGCTCGGCTGGAGCGCCTGGCAACGGCTCAGGATCTGGTCACCGGCCGCGAGTGAGTCGAAGCGCTGCACACCGTCGTCGAAGATAAACAGCCATCCACTACCGGCCACCTCATTCCAGTTGCCCTTGACCAGGTGGCTGCGCACGATGTTGACGTAGTCATTCAGCCGGCCGGCCAGCATCTGTACGAGCAGCGACCCATCGCGCTCCTCGTATGGGATCAACGCATCCCGCAGGGCCCCCGCGGTGCTCGCATCGTAGGTGCCCTTCATCAGGCAGCTTTTTGCGGCGCGGTCCGGTCGCTCGATGACAGGCAGGATGGGCAGGCCGAACTTCAGAGCAAAGGCAAAGTCGCGCTCGTCATGGGCCGGCACAGCCATGATAGCCCCGGTGCCGTAGGTCGTGAGCACATAGTCCGCGATCCAGATCGGTATGCGCGCGCCATTGACGGGATTGATGGCGTAAGCCCCAATGAACTCGCCGGTCTTTTCCTTGTCTGTCGAGGCGCGCTCGATCTCGCTCTGGCGTGCGGCCAGGAACTTGTAAGCCTCGACCGCCTCCCGATATGCCGGAGCGGTCAGTTTGTCCACCAGTGGGTGCTCGGGCGCCAGCACCATGAATGTGACGCCCCACAGGGTGTCCGGGCGCGTTGTGAAGACCACCAGCTCGTCGCCCTGCTCCGGCGGTCGCTCGGGGTCTGCCCCGATAGCCTTGAACGTGACCTCGGCGCCCTCGCTGCGACCGATCCAGTTTGTTTGCATCGCCCGTATGCGTTCCGGCCAGTCGATGCCGCTAAAGTCCAGCAGCTCGTCCGCGTAGTCGGTGATCTTGAAGAACCACTGGTTCAGTTCCTTCTTGATCACCGGCGTCCCGCAGCGCTCGCAATGGCGGTCCTCGCCCCATACCTGCTCGCGCGCCAGGGTGGTATTACACGTCGGGCAAAAGTCAACCGGGGCGTACTTGCGGTAGGCCAAGCCCAGGTCGTACAGCTTGCGGAAGAACCACTGCGTCCACTTGTAGTACTGCGGATCGCAACTGACGGCCTCATGGTCCCAGGCCCACATCGCCCCCATGCTGCGTAACTGGCTCCGCATGCGCTCAATGTTAGACATGGTCCACTTATACGGCTGCAGACCGTGTTTAATCGCCGCATTCTCGGCCGGCAGGCCGAAGGCGTCGAAGCCGATCGGAAAGAACACGTTCTGTCCGAGCATCCGGTGATAGCGCGCGGCCGCGTCAGAAGGCGTCATCGCGTACCAATGGCCGATGTGTAGGTCACCCGAAGGATAGGGGAGCATGGTCAGAAAGTAGAACTTCTGGCGCTCCGGGTCCTCGTGCGTGGCATACAAACCACTCTCCTCCCACAGACGATGCCATTTAGGTTCGATGTCTTGCGGAGTATACCTGTCGTGTTTCTCAGCCATACGTGCTCCAGTACTATTTCCGATTCAAGAACTCCAACGCGAGCTCGTTAAATTCTTCGGGATGCAGATGTTGCGGCCAGTGCGTGCTGCCCGGCAAGATATGCAGCTCGCAGCGCGGCAGGGTTCGGGCGAGCCTCCGGCCATGCTCGATGGGGATCAGCGGGTCCTGATCGGCCCAGAACAGGCAAACGGGCTGCTCGACCGCCGCATACCGGTTCGCCTCGACCTGCTGGAGAGGGACCGCCGCATCCACCAGCAACAGCTTATCCACTCGCTCAGGGGCAAGCCGCGCCAGCTCCAACGCGATATACCCACCGAAAGAGACGCCGCCCACCGTCGTCCGTGTAACGTCAAGCGTATCCAAGCACGAGAGCGCCACCTGAACGAACTTCTCCGGCGCCCATTCATCCGCCGCCGCCGGCCGTTCTCCGGCCAACTCACCCCAGCCCGGCCAGTCGGGAGCATAAACCCGCCGCGCCTGACCGAAGGCTAGCATTTGCGGCTCCCAAGTACGCCAGGTCACATCCTGCCCCGAGCCGTGCAGCAGCAACAGCGGCGGCAACCCCGGCCGTCCGGCGGTCCGCACATGCAGCTCGCCTTCGCCGGGCAGGATGGGCAGGTAGATGCTTTCAGGTCGCCCCGCCTCCCTCCGAATAGTTGCCATGGTCGGTCTCCGGGAATACAAAAATCCCCTTCGCCACAGGGACGAAGGGGACTCCGCGGTACCACCCTGGTTGCCGGTCAGTGGAGCTGAGGGGATTCGAACCCCTTGCCTCCTCAATGCCATTGAGGCGCTCTCCCAATTGAGCTACAGCCCCGCATAAATCATACACCGGCCACTTGGCCTGCGCTATAACGGGCGCACCCACGGCTCCCGGACGAGTTCGATCATGTGGGCCCCGGTCCACGTGCGGGTTTTCACCTGCTCCCGCTCTCTGCAGGGCTGACCTACTACTTCCGTTCGACGCCGAATATCCAGTTGGTAACCAGTGGAGCTGAGGGGACTCGAACCCCTTACCTCTACAGTGCGATTGTAGCGCTCTCCCAGATGAGCTACAGCCCCAGGAGCGAAAGATAGTATACGCGCTATTATGCCCGCTGTCAAAAAGTGGAGGCTGGAAGAAAAATCGAAGCGCTTCTTGACAGAACTTGTTCAAGATGCTACAAGTTCATCATCTGACACTGCTCCGGGCCGATATCGCCCGGCTGGACGGGCGGTCGTAGGCACTGTCCGGCGCCGAGGGCGACAAGAAGGTCTGATCGCAACGCGGTTTTTTCGCCAGCCGCAGCCAAGCAGCGGTCGCAGCCAAGCAGCGGTCGCAGTCAAGCAGCGGTCGCAGCCAGGCTGCGGTCGCAGTGAGGAGTCCTGCCGTGCCTATCGTCTTGACACTCCATTCGCTGTGGCGCTGGGTCGTACTGGTGGCTGCACTCGCGGCGCTGATCAAGTCCTCCGACGCCTGGCAGCGACAGCGAGTCTATGGCAATCTGGACCGCCAGCTAGGCATGTTATATACTACCAGTCTCGACATTCAGGTGCTGCTCGGCCTGATACTGTGGGCTGGCGAGCGCTACTTCGCCGTCATCGCCGGTGGACCGGCGGCAACCGGGCAAAACCTCTTTTTCGGCATTGAACACCCCGCACTCATGCTGCTGGCGCTCGGACTAGCGCACGTCGGTTACAGCCAGAGCCATAAGGGAGTGGGCATCAACCCGCATCGCACGGCCACCCTGTTCTACCTGGGCAGCCTGATCATCATCATTGCGGCCATACCCTGGGACCGTCTGGCGAGGTAGATGGAAAACTACGTCCTGTATCGCGTCGGCATCTGGCTGGTGGCCCGACTACCGCTCTGGTTCGTCTACTTTGCGGCCGGAACACTCGGCGAAGTTTACTTCATTTTCAGCGGTCGCTCCCGGCGCGGCATCTACGCGAACCTCGGTCACGTCTTGCCGCCCGAAACCGGTTGGTTCCGGCGTTGGCGGGATGCGCGCCTTGCTTTCCGGAACTTCGCCTACTCCATCGTCGACTTCTTCCGTATCCCCCTGATGAACCGTTCGAACATGGAGCGCTTCGTCCACGAGTGCCGCGGTCTCGAGTACCTGAAGGACGCGATTGATGCCGGTAAGGGGGGCATCTACGTCACCGTGCACATGGGGAGCTGGGAGCTGGCCGGCGCCTACCTGGGTATGCGCGGCATCCCGCTGAGCGTGGTGGCTCTGCCACACAAAGACCCGCGCATCGATCAGATCTTCGTCCGCAGCCGGGAAGAAAGCGGCATGGAGGTCGTGCCGGTGGGGGGGGCGCTGGCCAAGATGGAGGACGCCCTGCGTCGTGCCCGCTTCACTGCCTTGCTGGCTGATCGCGACGTCACCGGCAAGGGCCCCGTACTGCCGTTCTTTGGCGAGCCCTGCCACATGCCCGACGGGCACGCCAAACTGGCCCTGCGGACGGACGCCTGGCTCTACCCGGCTCGGGTCTACCGGCGGCGCAATTGGGAGCTGTGTATCGATATTCGCCCGCCGATCATCCCGGACCCGGCGGTCGATACCGAAGAAAGCCTGACCCTGCGCTGCATCAGCTACCTGGAAGAGTTCATCCGTAGCAAGCCACAGCAGTGGTTCTCGTTCTACGATCTATGGCACGCGACTGAACTCCCCGTCGCAGGCAAGCAGCGGCAAAGGCCTGCCCCCGGGCTGAATCGCCGCGTGAGGGTGCCGAGCAAGGGGGCTGATGTACCGGAGAGAAGGGCCGGGCCCGCTACCAAGCCGGGGGACCACTCAGACGAGCCCTGATCCCTCCGGTGCCGCCCCGTCAGCCGGCTGAGCGCCCGGACAGAGGCGCTATCCCTGACCCGGTTGCGCCTCTCCCCATGCTGCTCGCTGCGCCCGCAGCGCCTCGATCTGGGCTTCCACCGCTGCGCGCGCCGTGCCTCCGCTGGCCTGGCGCTGCTCTACCGAACGCTCGAAGTCCCACACGCCGGCTATGGCCGCCGTGAAGTGGGGGCTGATCGCCTGCAGATCGGCCAGTGGCAGGTCGCGCAACCGTCGCCCCAACTGCTCGCTTCGCCGCACCGCTCGCCCAACAAGGTGATGGCTCTCGCGGAAAGGCACGCCTGCGCGTACCAGGGCGTCAGCCACGTCCGTCGCCAGAAGCTCATCGCCGAGCGCGGCCCGCATGCGCTCGGGGTGGATCGTGAGGGTTTCGAGCACTCCCTGGGCGATCGGCAAGGCGAGTGCCAAGGTATCACTCGTGTCGAACAGCGGTTCTTTGTCTTCCTGAAGGTCCTTGTCATAGGTGCTCGGTAGGCCCTTCAGGGTTGCGAGCAGGCCGGCCAGGTGACCCTGCAATCGGCCGGCCTTGCCTCGCAGCAATTCGAGTCCGTCCGGATTCTTCTTCTGGGGCATCAGGCTGGAGCCCGTGCTGTAGGCGTCGGCCAGTTCCACAAAGCCATACTCACGGCTGCTCCACAGGATCAGGTCCTCGGCCCAGCGGCTCAGATGGGTTGCCAGGAGCGCGCCCCAGAACAGGAACTCTGCTACAAAGTCGCGATCGCTGACTGCGTCCATGCTGTTGGGGCTGGCCGAGGCGAAGCCCAGATCGGCGGCCAGCGCGATCCGGTCAATGGGAAACGGACAACCGGCCAGGGCGCCGGCGCCCAGTGGCATCACGTCAGCGCGCGCCAGCAGATCGCTCAGGCGCGTGCGATCGCGCTGCCAGGCCCAGGCGTGGCTCAACAGCCAATGGCTCCAACGGACTGGTTGAGCGGGTTGGAGGTGGGTGTAACCGGGCATCAATATGTCAATCTCGGACGCGGCCCGCTCGGCAGCGGCGCCAATCAGGGCGCCCAAAGCCCCGTCTAGCCGCGCGGCGGTCTCCCGCAGCCACCAGCGCACGTCGGTCGCGATCTGGTCATTACGGCTGCGCCCCGTGTGAAGCTTCCCGGCGACGGGCCCAACGTTCTCGGTCAGCCGGCGCTCGATGAAGGTGTGAACGTCCTCATCGCTCGCATCTTTGATCGCCTCCGGCTGGGACGCGAGCTCGGTACGCAGCGCCTCCAGCCCAGCCGCGATCTGGTCACGCTCGTCCGTCGTCAGCAGCCCGGCCGCGCAGATCGCGCGCGCCCAGGCCAGCGAACCCGCTATGTCCGCCTGCCAGAGCCGCCAGTCGAACGGTAGCGATCGGTTGAAGCGATCCATGTTCGCATCGGTGGCAGCAGAGAAGCGGCCGCCCCAAAGTGGCGACATAACTACCTCACTATGTCCGGTAGTGCCCGTTGATTTCGACGTAACCGTGGCTCAGGTCACACGTCCAGACCGTCGCCGCGTCCTGGCCCAGCCCAAGGCTAACGGTGACGGAGATCTCGGCCTCACCAAAGATCGCGCTCGCCTGTTCCTCAGAATAGGCCACCGGTTGCCCACCGGCCACTAGCTGCAGGGCCTGCCCGGCAGGCGGAGGGGGCTGTGGTGAGAAGTACCCGCTGTCGACGTCAGCCTTCCGTCCCCCGCTCTCGCCGCTCCGCCCGTTAGCCGGCCGGCCGGTTCCTGCCGAGATCAACAGCCCGGTTTTGGCCGGATCCACTGCCGCGCCGGAGTAGCCGACGGCGGCCAGGATGCGCCCCCAGTTAGCGTCGCCGCCGTAGAACGCCGTCTTCACCAGTGGCGAATTGGCCACCGCTTTGGCCGCCAGGCGGGCGTCGCTCTCCGATGCGGCGCCCTCCACCCGCACCGTTATGAAGCGCGTCGCACCTTCGCCGTCACGCACGATCTGCTGCGCCAGGTCCGTGCAGAGATCCGTCAGCGCCGCCGCAAATATCGCCGTCTCGACCTCGCCCGCCGTGCCATTGGCCAGGACCAGCACGGTGTCATTGGTACTTGTATCCCCGTCGACGCTGATGCTGTTGAAGCTCCCGTCCACCGCCTGGCGCAGCAGATCGCCGAGGACGCCGGGCGCGAGCGCGGCATCGGTGACGATGACCGAGAGCATCGTGGCCATGTCCGGGTGGATCATGCCGGCGCCCTTGGCCATGCCAAATAGCAGCGCTTGGCCCGCCCTGCGGAAGGCCGTCTTGGCGCGCGTGTCAGTGGTCATGATCGCCTGCGCCGCGTCCTGCCAGCCGGCTTCGCTCAAGTCGTCTGCGCCCAGGCGTATGCCGGCCTCCACCTTGTCGAGCGGCAAGCGCGGGCCGATCACCCCCGTGGACATCACTGCGCAACTGCGCGCTGGCAGACGCAGAATACCTTCCGCGATTGCCGCCATCTCCGCCGCGTCCGCCAGCCCTGCCTCCCCGGTGCAGGCGTTCGCGATCCCAGCGTTTATCGCCACCGCCCTGAGACCGACCGGCCTCTCAGACAGCAGAGCCTTGTCGTACAGGACCGGGGCAGCCGCGAAGCGGTTGCGCGTGAAGGTGGCCGCCGCGCTGCACGGCCGGTCGCTGACCACTAATGCCAGGTCCGCGGCGCGGTTCTTCTTGAGCCCGCAGGCGGCGCCGGCAAAGCGAAACCCAAGCGGGGTGTAGTTAAGCATTAAGTGTCCTGCCTTTGAGACGCTGAAGTTGCGTAGTAACGGCATGAATGCCCAAAGCCGCAACTACGCAACCAAGGGCCGACCGGCAATCAGTCGCGCTTGAACTCGGAATAGTCCGGTGCTTCGTACTTCCCACGTCCGCTGCCCTCGATGTCCAGCATCGCCGCGACCTTCAGGGGCAGGCCGAAGAGCTTGATAAAGCCTTCGGCGTCCGCCTGATTGTAGACGTCTTCCTCGCCGAAGGTCGCGTAGTCCTCGCGATAGAGGCTGTAAGGCGACTTGCGGCCGACAATTGTGATACCGCCCTTGTACAGCTTCAGACGCGTCGTGCCGGTCACGTGTCGCTGGGTAACGTCGACGAAGGCGTCCAGCGCCTGGCGAAGCGGGGTGAACCACATGCCGTTGTACACCAACTCAGCGTACTTGAGGGCGAGCACCTGCTTATACTGCAGCGTCTGCTTGTCCAGGCAGATCTGTTCCAGCCCCTCGTGCGCCCGGTACAGCAGGCTGCCGCCCGGCGTCTCGTACACACCGCGCGACTTCATGCCCACCAGCCGGTTCTCGACGATGTCCACCCGGCCCACGCCGTGCTTGCCGCCGAGCTGATTCAGCTTCTCGACAATGTCGACCGGGCCGTAGGCAGTGCCGTCGATGCGCTTGGGAATGCCTTGCTCGAAATAAATCTCGACATACTCGGCGGCATCCGGCGCGCATTCGGCGCTCTCGCTCAACTGGAACATATCCTCGGTCGGCTCGTGCCACGGGTCTTCCAGGCCTCCGCCCTCGTGGCTCAGGTGCCAGAGGTTGCGGTCCCGGCTGTAGATCGACTTGATGGTAGCCGCTACCGGCACGTTGTGCGCCGCGGCATACTGCAACGCGTCCTCTCGGCTGCGGATGTCCCACTCCCGCCAGGGGGCGATGATCTTCAGCTTGGGATTGAGTGCCATAACGGTCAGCTCGAACCGCACCTGGTCGTTGCCCTTGCCGGTAGCCCCGTGCGCAACCGCGTCAGCGCCCTCGAGCTCAGCGATTTCGACCATCCGTTTGGCGATCAGCGGGCGGGCGAAGCTCGTGCCGAGCAAGTACTCGCGCTCGTAGGTCGCCCCGGCCTTGAGCGTCGGATAAATGTACTCGGTGACGAACTCTTCACGCAGATCCTCGATGTAGATCTTGCTGGCCCCCGAAGCTATGGCTTTCGCCTCGAGCCCAGACAACTCTTCTTCCTGTCCCAGGTTGGCGCAGAAGCAAATGACCTCGCAGCCGTAGTTCTCGACCAGCCACGGCACGATACACGACGTGTCCAACCCGCCCGAATAGGCGAGGACGACCTTCTTGACAGACACTTTCTTTGCGGGTGACATTGTGACTCCTTCGGTGGTAGTTCCTGAATTGAGCGCTCGATCACTTGGCTGGTTTTGTGACCAGGTTAATCACGTCGCGCAGCACCGCAGCGGCCGTCGGCACCGGGCCGCGTTCGTCGACTTTGAACTGCTGCAAACCCATGATGTCAGTATCAAACACGATGCCCATCTCCCAGCCACTGACTCCGGCCAGGAACTCATTGAGCGGCAGCCATTCGGGCTGCACCGAGAGGGCGTAGCGCCCATGCTCTCGTTCGGCAGTGGCGACCAGCTTCACCACTTGGCCCAGCGCGGCGCGCTCGCGCATCTCACTCGCGCTAATGTTGGTGATGCCCACGACGGGCTGGACGTCGCTCAGGGTGGCCGGTTGGCCCAGGATGCTGTTAGCGATGATCACCAGCTTGTTGGCGGTGTCCCAGCCCTCGACATCCAGCGACGGATCGGCTTCCGCGATACCATCGAGCTGCGCCTGACGCAAGGCCTGTTCATAACTGCCCCCGCCGACCATAGCCTGGAGGATTGAATTGCTGGTTGAATTGAAGACGCCCCGGACCCGGCGCAGGTCACACGCTGCCAGGTCGCGCTGCCCGATGTTGACCACCGGCAGTGCCCCGCAGACGGTGGCGCTGTAGGCCAGTCCGGCGCCGGCGGCCTTCGCAGCCGCCGTCAGCTCGTCGAAGGCATGCACCAGCGGCCCCTTGTCGGCCAGCACCACACCCATGCCCCGGCGCAAAGCAGCCCGGGCGCAATCCAGGCCAGGCTGCCCATCGTGCAGACTGACCGCCGCCGCCTCTACCAGCACATCTGCGGTCACGGCCTCGACCATCTGCGCCGCACCCATGCCCGCCTGGCCGCCTCGATAGTTGCCGGCTCCACCACCGCTGCTCTTGTGGGCGCGCAATTCGGCAGGCTCCAGCCCCTCCGCATCCTGCACCGCCCCGCTCGAATCCGCTGCGCCGGTGAGCACCAACTCGAGCTCGTACTGATCGCGCAGCTTGTCTGCCTTGCTGACCATCAGGTCGAGCATCGCCCGTCCGACATTTCCTAGCCCCACCAACGCTATGCGCACCGTCTGGGTCATCGTTATCCCTCCAGCCCCGCCTCTACCGGTTGGCCAACCGGCCGACCTTTAACTGCTGCCAGAGCCCCAGGCTAACGTCCCGGCCGCGTTCCGCCGCCGTTTCGCTCTCCGTCAAGTTCATCAGGACGGCGATCTCATCGCAGTGATCGAACTTGGGACAGTAGATGCATTCGGTCCAGATCTTGGGCGAAACCACCCGACGATCGACCGTCTCGAAACCCAGGTTGTTGAAGAAGCCCTCCTGCAAAGTCAACGCGCAGAGCTGATCGTAGCCAGCCGTGCGCGCCCGCTCAATCAGGGCCTCGACCAACCGGCGGCCCAGTCCCGAACCGCGCTGCTCGGGGGCAACGGCCAGGGAGCGCAGCTCAGTCAGCTGTGGCGTTAGCTGCACGAGCGAACCGCAGCCGACCACTAGGCCAGCCTGCTCGGCGACGAGGAAATGTGGCAGCACACGGCGGATCTGTTCCGTCGTGCGCGGCAGCATCAGATTCTCCGCCGCGTAGTGGTTAACGATCCTCAATATGCCGTCGATATCCGCTTCGGTGGCCGGCCGGATAGTGGTGTTCATCTGGACCTCAACGAGAGCAGGGTGTTCCGTCCTCACAGTGACTGCAGCGCAGCCGTCAGCCGTTCCAGGGCCAGGTCGATCTCCTGCGGCGTGATGATCAGGGGTGGCAGCAGGCGCAGGGTCTGCGGGCCGGCGCTGGTGACGATCAGGCCCTGCTCATAGGCGGCGCCGATCGCTGGGCCGGCCGCCACGTCCAGATCGAGTCCGACCATCAGACCGCGCGCCCGAATCTCAGTGACGTGTGACAGACTGGCGGCCTGCAGCTGATCCAGCAAATAACGGCCGTTCTCGGCCGCGCAGGCCAGGAACTGTGGATCGGACACGCGCTTGAGCAACGCCTCGGCCACACCGGCCACCAGCGGCGACCCGGCGAAGGTGCTGCCGTGATCGCCCGGATGCATGACGTTTGCCACCCGCTGGGACATCAGCACCGCGCCCATCGGCAACCCACCGGCCAGCGGTTTGGCGGTGGTCAGCATGTCCGGCGTCACGCCATAACCCTCGTACGCCCACAGCGTCCCGGTTCGCCCCATGCCGCACTGCACTTCGTCGAAGATCAGCAGAGCGTTGTAGCGATTGCAGAGCGCGCGCACGCCCTGCAGGAACTCTGGCTCAGCCGGAAACACTCCACCCTCGCCCTGCACCGGCTCAACGATCACGGCACAGACCGCGTCGTTCATCAACCTTGCCGTCCCGGCCAGATCATTAAAGGGTGCAATCTGGATACCCGGGAGCAAAGGCCGGAACGGCGCCTGGTACTTCTCCTTGGGAGTCGCGCTCAGCGCGCCATAGGTGCGGCCATGGAATGCACCGCTGAAGGCGACGATGACGTGTTTATCGGCGCCGAGGCAGGTACCGGCCCACTTGCGCGCAAACTTGAAAGCCGCCTCGTTGGCCTCCGTGCCGGAGTTGCAGAAGAAGACCTTATCTGCAAAACTCTTCTCGCACAACTGCTGGGCCAGACGGGCCTGGGGCGCCGTCGAGTACAGATTTGAGACGTGCCAGAGCTTGCTCGCCTGCTCGACCAGCGCCGCCTGCAAGCCGGGGTCGCCGTAGCCCAAAGCATTGACCGCGATCCCTGCTACACAGTCCAGGTAGGCCCGGCCGTCCGTGTCGTAGACCCAGCAGCCCTTGCCATGGTCCAATACGAACGGCGCGCGTGCATAAGTGCCCAGCACGTATTTCTTGTCGAGGGACATCAAGTCCTCAGCGCTCAGTTCACTCGCCGTATCTGCTCCCATGGATAGCCTCCCTTCAGTCTTGCCTGATAACAGCCGTTCCGCTACCACTCGCCAGCCCCGCCAGGTCGGTGATCACCGCCTGCGCCACTCCGCTCGCTACCGTCTCCAGCGCCGAGCGCAGCTTGGGGATCATGCCGCCGGTCACCACGCCGTCACCGATCAGCCCTTCAACCTGGCCCGGCGTCAGAGCGCGCACGGTGCGTCCCGCCACCTGAACCCCGGGCACGTTGCTCACAAAGATCAGCCGTGCGGCCTCAACTGCCCGCGCAATGCCGGCGGCGGCGTGGTCGGCATTGACGTTGTAAATCAACCCGTCCGCACCCAAGGAGACCGGCGATACCACCGGCGTCAGCCCCAGGTCCAGTAGCTGTAGCAGCGCCTCGCCGTTAACCGTCTGCACCTGCCCGACGCGCCCGAGGCTGCGGCCGTTGATCGACAGCGGGGCGACCCGGATCAGACCGAGGGCGACGCCGCTCAGTCCCAAAGCTTCCACCCCGCCGTTGACCAGCCAGCGAACCAGGCGGGTATTGACGCTGCCGTTGAGCGCCATCTCGACCAGGCGCAAGCTGTCCTCGCTGGTGGCCCGCAGTCCCTCGACGGTTTCGAAGGCTACACCGAAGTGTTCGTGCAGGGCGGCGATTTCCCTGCCGCCACCGTGGACGACGACGACCGCATACTCCGCCAGCAGTCCCTTGACCGCCTGGACGAACCCCGCTAGGAATCCCTCGTCTTCGACCTGGTTCCCGCCTATCTTGAGGACCAGGATGGGTTTGGTCAGCACCGTCATGATCGCTCCTCGCAGCCCGCCGCTACTTAAGCCCGCGCGCCTCATCCAGGCCGCACATCAGGTTCATGTTCTGCACAGCCTGGCCCGAAGCCCCTTTGATCAGGTTATCGATGCTCGCAGTCACGATCAAAGTCTGCATGCCGGGCACTGGTGTCAGGCCAAGGGCGCAGAAGTTGGTATTGACCGTGTGGCCCAGCGTCGCGACCTGGCCGGGCGCCAGCAGATACACGAACGGCTCCCCGGCATACATATCACGGTAGGCCGCGCGCACCTCCCCCTCGGTAACGCCGGCAGGCAGGTTAACATAGAGCGTGGACAGAATGCCGCGATTGACGGGCAACAGGTGAGGAGAAAAAACCACGCCAAACGCGCTCTCGGCGCCCTGGACCGGTGCAGCCGCGCTGAGCGCGCCGAGTTCCTGCTCCATCTCCGCCAGGTGGCGGTGCGCCCGACCGATGCTGTACGGGCTGACGTTCTCGTTCGCCTCGACGAAATGGGTCTTGAGCGAGGGGGAGCGGCCGGCTCCGGAGACGCCAGACTTGCTGTCGGCGACGACCGTGCCCTGCAGCCAACCGTTGCGTGCTAACGGCGCCAGGCCGAGGATCACGCTGGTCGGGTAGCAACCCGGATTGGCGATCAGCCGCGCGCCCTGGATCTGCGTCCGGTGCAGTTCCGGCAAACCGTAGACCGCCTCGGCCAGCAGGGCCGGCTGCGTGTGAGGGACTCCGTACCAAGCCTGGTAGTTGGTCGCATCGTGCAGCCGGTAATCGGCACTCAGGTCCACCACCCGGGCGCCGGCGGCCAGGGCTGCGGCGACCGGGGTCTGCGCCGCCGCGTGCGGCAGGCAAGCGAACACGACATCCGCCGCCGACAGATCGGCTTCGACCAGAGCGACCAGCGGAATATCGGCAACCGGCGGCGGGACTGGGAACACCTGGCCGAAACACTGCCCGGCGTTGCTTTCAGAGGTCAACCAGGCGATCTCCGCATCCGGGTGCCGTCCCAAGATCTTCAACAACTCCAGACCAGTGTAACCTGTCGCGCCCATAATGCCGATTCGTAACATGATTAGCCCCACCCCCAAACACAAAAAACCAGCACCCCTTGCCTGGGTGCTGGTTGCCTTATCTACCTTAGACGTTCGGCCCCGCGCCTACCCCGACCGGGTGAATACCTGGTCACCGATGGTACGAGGGCGAGGAAATCGTAGGCAAAAAGCCACGGTAATTGTTCTCCGAACGGTCGTATGCTTCTGAGACGGCGATTTGGCGGCCGCCGCTCATCTTTTGCGAGTGCGAGTGTAGCATAGGCGAGGGAGGCTGTCAAAATTCGAAATGGGCTTGATGGCTCCCCGCTGCAGACCGTCCGGCGTCGATCCACCCGCCGGACCGCCGCAGGCGCGGCCAGTGCCAACCGGCGGCCATTTGCTTCGAAAAGCCTTTTGTCGCGCCTGGCCAGCCATGCTATACTTTTCTAGTCATCTGCCTTGAAACTGCATTCCATCCCGCGAGGTGAGTTTTGTCCTATTCGGCCTGGTACCAGTGCGTGCGTGGCTGCGAGGGCCGCTACAGCCTGTTTGACGTGATCTACCGCTGTCCGCACTGCGACGGGCTGCTCGAGGTCGTTCACGACGCCGAGGCGCTGGCCGAGAGGCCGGGAGCGGATTGGCGGACGCTGTTTGACGCCCGCGGGCCCGTGGCCACGGGACCGGCTGCGTCGGGAGTATGGAGCAAGGCCGAGTGGGTGCTGCCGCAAGTGTTGCCGCAGAACACCGTCACGTTGGGCGAAGGCTTTACACCCTTAGTAGCCGCGCCGCGATTGGCTCGGGATCTCGGGCTGACGGACCTGTGGGTCAAGCAGTGCGGGATCAGCCATACCGGCTCCTTCAAGGACCTGGGAATGACTGTGCTAGTGAGCGCAGTCGCGCAGATGATGGCGGACGGTAAAAGCCCCGTGCGCGCAGTGGCGTGCGCCTCCACCGGAGACACGTCGGCCGCGTTGGCGGCCTATGCGGCGGTGGCCGGGATTCCGGCGATCGTGTTCCTGCCGAGGGGCAAGATCAGCACGGCACAGTTGATCCAACCTCTCGCCAACGGCGCCCACGTGCTGGCGCTCGACACCGACTTCGACGGCTGCATGCGCTTGGTGCGAGAGGTGACGCGGGACAACTCAATCTACCTGGCCAACTCCATGAACTCGCTGCGCGTCGAAGGGCAGAAAACCGTCGGCGTCGAGATCGTCCAGCAGCTCGGCTGGCACGTGCCCGACTGGATCATCCTGCCTTCGGGCAACCTGGGCAACATTTCGGCTCTGGCCAAGGGACTGGCCCTGGCGCACGAACTGGGTGTCATCGACCGCCTGCCACGCATCGCCGCCGCCCAGGCCGAACGTGCCAACCCACTTTATCGGGCCTACCAGACCGGCTTCCAACACTTCGAGCCGGTCACGGCCGGCGCCACGGCCGCGTCGGCCATCCGCATCGGCGATCCGGTGAGCTATGAGAAAGCCGTGCGCGCGCTGTTGGCCTTTGACGGGGTGGTCGAGCAGGCCAACGAGGATGAGTTGGCGCAGGCCGCGGCCCTGGCCGACCGGGCGGGGCTCTACGCATGCCCACACACCGGCGTCGCCCTGGCGGTCGCCGGTAAGCTCGCTCGGCGCGGTCTGATCGCGGCGGGGCAGCGCGTTGTGGTGATCTCGACTGCCCATGGGCTGAAGTTCACGGGCTTTAAGACCGCCTATCACGAAGACAGCCTGCCCGACGTGAAGGCCCTGCACAGCAACCGGCCAGTGCAGATGGCAGCAGATACAGGGGCGGTGAAGGCAGAGCTGGAGCGCTGGATGGACAGACCTCTGGCAGATTAGGTTGGGACTCAATGAGGAGGCATAGCAGATGGACATCGGCATCCCCAAGCAGAAACGGCCCTTCGACTATCGCGTCGGCCTGACGCCGATGGGTGTGGAAATCCTCACCCGCATGGGCAATCGGTGTTACGTAGAGAACGGAGCCGGGCAGGGCAGTGGCTTCGACGATGAGCATTACCGTCAGGCCGGCGGCCAGATCGTCTACTCCTCCCAGGAACTCTACGGGCGCGCGCAGATGATCCTTTCGGTGTCACGGCCGCTGCCGAACGAGTTCGACCTGCTGCACGAGGGCCAGATCCTGTGTGGCTTCCTTCATCTCGCGGTCAGTCACCCGGCCAAGCTGGAGTTGCTCCAGAAACGTAAAATCAACGCGCTGGCCTACGAAACGATCCAGCTCGACGACGGCGAGCTGCCTGTGCTGCAGCCGATGAGCCAGATCGCAGGCCGCATGACCGCCAGTGAGGCGGCCAGGCTGCTGCAAAACAACGAGGGCGGGCACGGCATTTTGTTAGGCGGGGTGCCGGGCGTGCCGCCGGCCAAAGTGGTGGTGCTGGGTGCCGGCATCGTGGGCCTGAACGCCGCCAAGATGTTCCATGCCATGGGCGCGGACCTCTATATCCTCGACTCCGATCTGCACAAGCTGCAGGCGCTCGAGCACGAGTGCTGGGGAGCCCGCACGATGATCGCTTACGACTTCAACATCGCCCGAGTGGTCAAGCTGGCGGATGTGCTGATCGGCGCAGTGCTGATCCCGGGCGCCCGGTCCCCTAAAGTCGTCACCCGTGAGATGGTTTGCACCATGAAGCCCCGTTCCGTGATTATGGACGTCTCTATCGATCAAGGGGGCTGCGTCGAGACCAGCCGTCCGACCAGCTACCAGAACCCCACTTACCTCGAAGAAGGCGTCATCCACTACTGCGTTCCCAACATGACAGGCGTGGTCGCACGCACCACTACGCACGCCTTTAACAACGCTGCCTGGCCGTATATCCAGCAGATCGCCGCCAAGGGGCTGGACCAGGCGATCGCAGAGGATGCCGCGCTGCGACGTGGCCTGAACGTACATGCGGGCGTGATCGTCCACCCGGGGCTGCTGCCGGCCGGCGGCTTGTCGGAAGGTGACCCGGCAGGCGGTGCGGCATGAACTGGGAGGGAGCGTATCGCAGCAAGATCTGTTCCGCCGCCGAGGCGGTCGAGCTGGTCCAATCGCATCAGCGCCTCTTCATGACCGGTAACTGCAGTGTGCCCAAGCAACTGCTGGCTGCCCTGGTCGAGCGTGCCCCAGAGCTAGAGGACGTAGAGATCTGCCAGGTGCTGACCATCGGTCCGGCGGACTACGTGGCGCCGGCGATGCAGGGCCACTTCCGCGTCAATTCGCTCTTTATCAGCCAAAACGTGCGCGCCGCGGTCAACGATGGGCGGGCAGATTTCACGCCCATCTTTCTCAGCGAGATCCCGCGCGCTCTGCGCGACCCGGACATGCTGCGGCCAGACGTGGCCCTGATCCACTGCTCGCCGCCTGACGAACACGGTTTTTGCACCTTCGGGGTGGAGGTCGGCTTGACCAAGCCTGCCGCTGAAGCAGCGCCGGTCGTGCTGGCCGAGGTCAACGACCGTATGCCGCGCGCGCTGGGCGACAGCTTTATCCACGTCAGCCGGCTGACGCACATCGTGCCGGCAAGCTACCCGATCGTCGAGGTGCCGCAGGGCGCGCCCGGAGAGTTGCAGAGACAGATCGCCTGCAACGTCGCCGAGCTGATCCCCGATGGCGCGACGATGCAGATGGGCATCGGCGAGATCCCGGATGCGGTGCTGCTCTACTTGAAGGACAAGAAGAACCTGGGCGTCCACACCGAGTTATTCTCAGACGGGGTGATCGACCTGATCGACGCCGGGGTCATCAACAATTCGGCCAAGACGATTCACCGCGGCAAGTGCGTGGCCGGGTTTGCGCTGGGCTCGCAGCGGTTGTATGACTACATGGACAACAACCCGATGTTCGAGTTCCACCCGCAAGACTACGTTAACGACCCCTTCGTGATCGCGCAGAACAGCAAACAGATAGCCATGAATTCGGCCCTGGAAGTGGACCTGACCGGCCAGGTGTGCGCGGACTCGATCGGTCCCCTCTTCTACAGTGGGGTCGGTGGGCAGCTCGACTTCATGTACGGCGCCCTGCGTTCGCCGGGCGGACTGCCGATCATCGCGATGCCGGCCACCGCCAAGGAAGGCACGTTCAGCCGCATCGTGCCGATGCTAAAACAAGGCGCGGGCGTGGTCACAACCCGCAACCACGTTTCGTGCATCGTCACCGAGTACGGAGTGGCCAGGCTATATGGCAAGACGATCCGCCAGAGGGTGCACGCGCTGGCCGGGATAGCCGCGCCGCAGTTCAGAGAGGAATTGCTGGCCTTCGCACGCAAACAGCGCTGGATCTGACGGGACCGGAGGCGGTTCTGGCCGATGGCAGGAGAAAGGCCGGGTTCGGGGCCGCGATTGCCTGCTCCGACCCGGCCTTCTTCTAGCATTGTTGTGCGAGCGCGGCCGGAAATCAGCCTCGCTCGTCGATCGGCACCCAGGGCAGATCGTGAGGGCCGACGTAGTTCGACTTCGGGCGAATCAGACGGTTGTCCGCCATCTGCTCGAAGACGTGAGCGGTCCAGCCGACGATGCGGCTCATGGCAAACATGCACGTGAAAGTGTCTACCGGGATGCCCAGCGAGTAGAGCAGCGGCGCCGAGTAGAAGTCAACGTTGGCGCTGAGGTTCCGATCGCGGAAATACGGGTCCTCGCGGGCGATGGCTTCCAGGCGGCGGGCGATGTCGAACCACTGCCGTTCGCCGGTCGCGTTCACCATCATCTCCAGGTTGTGCACCAGCGGCTCGGCCCGCGGGTCGCGCACTTTGTAGACCCGGTGACCGATGCCCATCACGCGCCGGCCGGTCGTCTTGCCCTTAACGAACCAGTCTTCCACATTGTCGAGGTCGCCGATCTCCAGGAACTGCTCCATGGCTTCCTGCACCGCTGCGCCGTGCAGCGGCCCCTTCAAGGTGCCCATTGCGGATGTGATGGCCGAGTGCAAATCCGAGCCGGTGGAGGCAGTCACGCGGGCTGCGAAAGTGGAGGCATTGAACTCGTGGTCGGCCAAGAGCAGCAAGTACTGGTCCAGCGCCTTGGCCGCCAGCGGATCTGGCTCGACGCCGTTCAACATCCAGAGAAAGTTGGCCGCGTGATCCAACTCTGAGCGCTGCTCGACGGGATAGTGCCCGTTACGAATGCGTTCGAAATGCGCTACCACGGCCGCGATCTGCCCCAGGAGGCGGCAAGCCTTACGCCGATTCGCAGCCGGCGAGTTATCCTCTGATTCAGGGTCATAGTGAGCCAGGATCGAGATCGCGCTGCGCATCACGGCGGTTGGCGAAGCGTCCTTGGGCAATTGGCGCAAGATAGTCACAATCTCGCCCGGCAGCGGTCGGCAGCCACGGGTTTCCAGGCGCATTTCTTCCAACTCGGCCACAGTGGGCAGATGGTCGTTCCACAGCAAGAAAGCGACTTCCTCGAAGCTGCTGTGCTCGGCTAACTGGCGAATATCGTGGCCCCGATACTCTAGGACACCGGCCGCACCGTCAACGAAGCTGATGCTGCTGTCCGATATCACCATTCCCGCCATCCCCTTGGCGGCAGGAGCCGGTTTGGTCGCCGTTACGTCGCTCATCAGAATCCTCCTATCGATCAAAACACGGGCCGACCGTTAGTGCTAACTATAGACGACCGAATTGGGTGCGTCAAGTGATAGATGCGACAGAAAGTGCCCTAGTTACGCATCGACCGGCACCAGCAGCAGAGGGCAACTGGAGCGCGCGAGCACTCGGGCGGCTGTACTGCCGGCCCAAAAGGCATCGGTTCCCGTCCGGCCGTGCGTTCCGAGGACGATCATATCGCTGTCCACCGAGCGCGCCGCCCCGACGATCCCCGCCGCCGGATCACCGCGCTCCAGCTCGGCCGTCACGACAAGTCCCCGGCTGCGCAACGTAGACACTTGCTCCTGCAAGTAAGTTGCGGCGTCCCGTTCGGCCATGTCGAGCAAAGCTGCGGTCGCCCCGGGCAGAAGCCGTCCCGTGGCGGCCTGTTGACCGGCGAGTGTGCTCAGCGTGGGCACGACAAACACCAGGTGTAACTCCGCCGGGCAAGCGTACCCCACCTCCGCGGCCGCCGGCAGGCTGCGTTCGTGCTCGGGACTCCCGTCAAGCGGCACCAACAGGCGCTGGCACGTGAAGCTCTCGAGCACACCTTCTTCAGTTGGCCGGATCAGAACGACCGGCGTCGTCCCGCGTGCCACTACCTGTTGCGCGATGCTGCCGAACAGCGCATCACGCAGGCCGCCCGAGCCATGTGTACACATCACAATCAGATCCGGCGCCAGTTCGCCCACGTGTTCGACGATCCCTTGGGCCACATCCTTCATTTCAGCCGTGTGCACGTGCCGCTCGACGTTCAGTGTCACACCCGGGGCATGCTCCTGCATGTGTTGGGTGGCAGCTTCCAGGTAAGCACAAGCCTCGTCACTCGACGTTAAGTGGTGGTCGCCATGCACCTCCTGGGGTGCGTCGCGCTCGATGATGTGAACCAAAGTGACGGATGCACCCAATCGGGCAGCCAGGTAGGCGGCCGCGGGCAGGGCAGTCTCGGCCAGCCGCGAGCCGTCCAGCGGGACCAACAGATGCTTGAACATGCCTCATCCTCCCGTGAGCGTCTGATAGACAATGAAAATGTTCAGGCTCACGATCAACAGGGCCACGAGACTGGCTATAATCGTGGTTGCTCGCCGGTTCACGAGTGGGCCCATAACGTCGCGCCGGCTGGTGAACACGACCAGGGGGATCACCGCGAACGGCAGGCCGAAGCTAAGCAGCACCTGGCTGAGAACCAGCGTGCTAGTCGGGTCAAGGCCCGCGATGATGACCGCCAGCGACGGAGCGATTGTGGCCAACCGCCGTACCCAGACGGGGATTTGGCGACGCAGGAAGCCCTGCATGATGACCTGTCCTGACATGGTCCCGACCGAGGACGATGACAGTCCGGCCGCCAGCAGAGAGATGGCGAACACTAAGCCGGCGGCCGGGCCAAGCAGTGGCGACAGCGTGGCGTAGGCCTCCTCGATGGTGCCGATATTGTTGTACTGAGGATTGTGAAAGGTGACCGCGGCCATAATCAGCATGGCGGCGTTAATCAACCCCGCCACACCCATGGCGAGCGTCACGTCCAAGACCTCAAACCGGAAGAGCCGGCGCATCTGCCCTGCATCTTTGGCCACCACTCGTCCTTGCATCAGGGCGGAGTGCAGGAAGATGACATGCGGCATAACGGTCGCGCCCAGGATGCCCGAGGCCAGGACGACGGCGTCGGCGTTGGGCAAGCTGGGCACCATGCCAGCGGCCATTGCGCTCACGCCCGGGCGTACAAGAACGGTCTCGACCAGGTAGCAGACGGCGATAACCCCGACCAGGGCGGTGATCACGGCTTCCAGCGGCCGGAAACCGTAACGCTCGAGACCAAGGATCAAGAAAGTGACGACGGTAGTGATGATGCCGGCCGTCCAAAGTGGGATGCCGAACAACAGGTTGAAGCCGATGGCTGCGCCCAGGAACTCGGCCAGATCCGTCGCCATTGCGACGACCTCCATCAGAGCCCAGAGCCCCCAGACGGACCACCTGGGGAAATGCTCGCGGCATTGCTCGGCCAGATTGAGCCCAGTGGCGATGCCGAGTTTGGCAGAAAGCGACTGGAGGAGCATGGCCATCAGGTTGCTGGCGATCACGACCCAAAGCAAGAGGTAGCCGAACTTCGCGCCTCCCTGTATGTTCGTCGCGAAGTTCCCTGGATCCATGTACGCAACACTGGCAATGACTGCGGGGCCGAGGAAGGGCAGCAGGCGAGCCAAGCCGCGCCGGCGGCTTTGACCGGCCAGGATCTCTCCGGCTGCAGCCACGGTTCTGGTGTCGCCTTGCCTGGGCTCGCCGACCGTCGATTCTGGAGAACGTGTCATGAAGCACTCTCTCGGTGGCTAGACTGTAGCACGTGGCTGATCATATAATGCCATAGACGGCATGTCAACCGGACTGATTACCTATCTTTGCCCATGCGCTTACTTTTAATGAAAAAGATCTGCCAAATCCGACCAGGGCGGGCCTGGGGATCTGGCAGATCCGGCCAATCATAGGAGGGGCGCGTGGACGCTATTTTTCCAGGACTTGCTCGCGCCGGCCGTTTTCGCTGGCAGCGTCCTTGCCGTTGAAGAGCTTGGCAAACTCGCGCATCAGCATCGGCTCGGGCAGCGCGCCTTCGATCTGAATCGTGTCATTGATCACGGTGCGCGGCACGCCCATGACCTGGTATTGGTTTGCCAACTGTGGGAATTCGTAGGCCTCGACCATGTCGGCGTGAATCAACTCGTTTTCCATGGCCAGACGGTGCGCCAACAACACGGCCTGCGGGCAATATGGGCAGGTGGGGGTGCTGAACACTTGAATGTGGACGGGCTCTTGCACCCTGGCTACCGTCTCGCGCGTCTCGGCCGACAGTCCGGACTCGCCTGCGGAGACCATGCGGATATCCTCGATAAGGGCGCCGAATTCATACCCCGACGGAATGCCGTACAGGCGAATTCCATAATCCTTCGCACCGAGCACCGCGATGGCCGGGCTTTTGTCGACGCCGTACTTTGCGGCAGTCGCGCGGTCCTCGTCGAAGTCGTACACCTGAACCGAGATTTTCTCAGAGAGGGCAGCGACTTCTTCGGCTAGCTGGCGCGTCTCGTCGCAATACTCACACTGGTCTGCCTGGACGAAGACTGCCAACGAGACCGGATTGGCAACGTCGGCAAGCATCTCGCGAACGTCGTCGCGGATCTGATCATTGAGCAAGGGCATGGGTTTTTTTCCTCCTGGTAAACTCCATCTTACTGTTTGATGCATCGGAGGCAAGGCGGTTACAGGGCGGTCGGGCGCGGGCGCCTCGACACGCTTTACCACACCTGGCTCAGCCGGGCGACCATGTCAGAGCGTGACAACTGCCCCAGCCATTGAGCACGTATTTTGCCGCTGCGATCGATGATCAGGGAGGTGGGCAACGCTCGGACGGCATATTGCCCGTCCGAGACCCGGTTGTCGGGGTCCATTAGGAGGGGGAAACTCAGGCGGTTCTGTTCGCCGAAAGCCTTGACGGCAGCCTGGTTGTCGTCGCCCGCGTCAACGCCGAGCACTACCAAGCCTTGGCTGCTGCCATACTCTTGCTGCAACGCGTTCAGGTCCGGCATTTCGGCCTTGCAAGGCGGGCACCAGGTGGCCCAGAAGTTCACCAGGACGACCTTGCCTCGCAGATCACTCAACTTCACCTGGCTGCCGTCGACGGCAGTGAGGCTAAAGTCCGGGGCTGCCGTCTGCAAACGGACCGGCAAGGCAGAACTGTTCTCACCGGTGGCTGCGCCGCCCGGCGACGCCTCTGCCACCGAGGCGCGCAGACTGGCTCGCCGGTTCTGTTCGATGCCCCAAGCCCCGGCCACGACCAACACCAGGCTGAAGAACAGAGCTACCCAAAACAAGGGCGACAGCGGTCTGTGCCGCCCGGCAGAGGCGGAGCCTGCCACCTGACCTTCAGACCGCCGCCGGCTCATTTACCTGGATCCTTTCCACGCGGTAGCTGCTGGTGATCTCGGTCTTGCCTTTGAGGGTCGCCGAAGCCGAGCAGTAGCGGTCTTCCGAGAGAAAGATCGCCCTTGCCAGGGCCTCTTCCGTCACATCACCATAGGCTACGTACTCCAAATGGATCTTGGTGAAAAAGTGGGGCGTCTCGGAGGCCTGTTCGGCGGTGGCGAAGATCCTTAGGTCCTGCACCGCCTGGCGCTTCTTCTTCAGGATACTGACCACATCCATGGCCGTGCAGCCCAACAGCCCCATCAGCAGCAGTTCCATGGGGCGCGGGCCAGCGTCGTGTCCACCATTCTCGCGGCTGCTATCGACCACGATCGCATGCCCGGAGCCGGATTCGGCCACAAACTGCATCCCATCGACCCAGCTAACACTCGCGGTAGACATTGGCGTTCTCCCTGTGATCCTACGAACATTTGCATCAAAAAGAGGTATGAACCTGATTGCAGCTCACATCACTTTGATGCCTCTCCCCGGACGGGGTTACACGGCGCCGGCCTGCTGAACGCTCGGGAGCCGGCACAGCGCAAGGGCAGCCGAGGCGATCTCGGTCGTGGCCTCGGGCCGGCCCGCCGCCCGCGCGCGCTCCGCCAGTTGGCTCAGAGTAGGGTTGCCGGGTTGCAACCACTTGCCGATGGTTTCCGCAACTCGTTCGGGCTCGCGGATAAACGCCCCGGCGCCCGTCCGCTCGATCCAGGCGACGTTGCCGCTTTCCTGGCCGGGAATGAAATCGGTGACGATCACCGGCGTGCCCACGCAAACCGCTTCAGCCAGCGTTCCCGGCCCGGCTTTCGTCACCAGGATCTCGGCCGCGCGCATCCAATCCGCCATCTGTTCGACAAAGCCCAACGGAACGACTTTGATCGGCCACGGCTCGGCCCGTAGCTGCCGCAAGAGCACCTCGTTGCGCCCGGCGATAATGGCCATCTGGGCGGGCACGGAGCTTTCGCCCAGCCGGCGGGCAATGGCCCGCGCCATCGGCAAAACCTTCCCCACGCCGGCAGCGCTGCCCGAAAGCAGGACCAGCGGCCGATCGGGCTGCAGGCCAAGCCGGGCTCGCAGCTCGGCGCGCGGTTGGTCGCGCATCTCAGAGAAAGCGCGGCGGATAGGCAAGCCGATCACGCGCAGGCGCGCCGGGTCCATGCCGGCCTCGAGGGCGGAACGGTAAGCGGTATCGGTGGCAACCACGCATAGGTCGGCCTCCGGGCAGAACCAGGCCGGATGGACGGTGACCGGATCGGTGACCACGGTCACGAATGGCGCCCGGCTGCCGGCCTTGCGCAGCAGCCTGATAGGGACGTCGGTGAGCAAGGGATGGACGCTGATCACCAGGTCAGGAGCCAGGGCCAGCAACGGCGCGCTGATCCTTTTTTGGACCAGCGGATAGCAGGCGTTTTCGGCGGCCACCACAAACTTCCGATCCTCGGTGGCCTTGTAGACCAGTCGATAGAGCCACGGCGCCCGATTGACGAAGGGACCGTAGGTGGGAGACAACTGATTGAACGGGAAAGGCGCGTAGTCATCCACCAGGTTAAGGATCGTGACGTGAGCCTGCCCGTTCAGGGCCTCGGCCAGGCTGCGGGCCGCGCTGCGATGCCCACCGCCCGCGTCGGTCATGAGGATGGTGACGCGCGGCAGGCCCGTTGGCAACGACGGGTGCGCGAGCGGCATCGGAGAGAAACGTTGGGCCGACAAGAAGCTAAAGGGCTTGGCTCTTGGCCTTTTGATCCCCCGGCCTCTTGCGACCGCCGACATATCGTTTTGCCTCATCGGCCCAGTGCCTCCGTGCTCAGTAGGCTCCCTCCGCGAACAGCACCTGGGGAACGGTTCGCAGAATGATGCTCAAGTCTAGACCCAGAGACCAGTTCTCACCGTAATAAATATCCAGCATCACCATTTCGTCAAAAGTCAGGTCGCTGCGCCCACTCACCTGCCAGAGCCCGGTTATTCCTGGCAGAACCTCGAGCCGCTTCAAGTGCCACTCCTGGTACTGAGCCACTTCGCTCAAGATGGCCGGCCGGGGACCCACCAGGCTCATTTCGCCGCGAAGCACGTTGAGAAGCTGGGGTAGTTCGTCAAGGCTTGTCTCGCGCAGCAAGCGTCCGATTCTGGTGCGACGCGGGTCATCACGAAGCTTAAACAGCGGCCCCGTGGCTTCGTTGCGCGCGCGCAGCTGCTCGAGCTCGGCTTCGGCATTGACGTACATCGAGCGGAACTTGAAGACGGTGAAGGGCCTCCCGTAGCGCCCTGCACGCGGCTGACGGAACAAGATCGGACCGGGAGAATCCAGGCGGATGGCCAGCGCGACCACCAGCCAGAGGGGCGCGATGCAGATCAAGGCAAGGATGGTCACGACGAGATCGAAAGCGCGCTTGACGGCCAGGTTCAGGCCGGTCAGGCTGGTTTGCTTGAGGCTGATCAACGGGATGCCGTTGATCGCCTCCACGTCCACGCTGCCCAGGCTGAGCTGAAAAAGGTCGGGGACCACCCGCGGTTGGGCGCCCACCCGACCGCATTCGGTCATCAGACGCACAATCTTGCGATGATACTGCCAGGGCAAGGTGATGATCACCTGGTCGATCCCGTATCGCTCCGACGCCGCATGCAGGTTATCGAGCGGTCCCAGGGCCTTGATCGGCCCGATATCGTTGCTCTTGTCCGGGTTATCGTCCAGGAACCCGATCACCTGGTAGCCCAATTGGGGTTGCGCGATCAAGTTGCGCATCACGGTGCGCCCTGCTTCCCCGGCGCCCACAATCAAGACCCGATCCACCCCCATGCCCGCCTGACGCATGCGGGCCATTATCAGGTTACGCAAGACCCGGGCGAGGGTCAGGAGAACGACAATCATGATGCCGGCGTAGATGAAGATGATTCGAGAGTAGAAAAGGCGGCGGTAGAAGAAAACTAGCACCACCAGCAGCATGATGCTGGTGGTGGTCGCATTGATCACTCCGTAGAACTCGTCGAACAGCGGCCTTCCCCGGCGCAGGTCGTAGGCGCCCTCCCGCCGGTTGATCAATAGCAGCATCACCAGGAGCAGTCCGACCAGTGGCCAATAGACTTTGTAGGGAACGTTGTTGGCCGGATCGACCGAGCCAAACAACTGGAGGTCATAGCGCAGCCAGTACGCGACGACGAAGGCGACGTTGATCAGGAGAGCGTCCACAATCAACGTCACCCAGGGCATCCAGCGGCGGAAGTCTCTCATCCTGGCGACTCTCCTAGCACGCTGCAGTACAGACTGACCGTCGCAGCCGCGGTGCGTGTCCATGAATAACGGGCGGCCTGGCAGGGTCCGGCAAGGCGTAAGGCTTCGGCTGTGGCCGGGTCACCCATGACCCGGCCGATCGCGTCGGCCAATGCCTCTGTGTTTGTCGGGTCTACCAGCAGAGCGGCGCCACCCGCCACGTCGGCCAGAGCCAAAGCGGTTGAAGTGATCGTAGGAGTTCCGCAAGCCATGGCTTCCAGGACCGGCAAACCGAACCCCTCAAACATCGACGGGTAGACGAACGCGTCGGCCGCCCGATACCACCAGGGCAGTTCCCGCGCCGGCACGTAGCCTGGGAAAATGACCTCGCCGGCAAGGCCAAGCTCGCCCACGCGCGCGAAAATCCGCTCGTAATACCAACCCTTGCCACCGGCGATCACTAGTTTGGCGGTCCCCGCTTGCCTGCGCCGCCACGACGCGTAGGCTTCGAGCAGGCACAGCAAATTCTTGCGCGGCTCCAGCGTCCCGAGAAAGAGAATGTAGTGCGCAGGCAGACCCCTCTGCCGCCGAAAAGCAGCGGAGTCAAGCGGAGATGCAGGCGAGAAGTCCTCGGTCACGCCGTTGGGGATAGTCACCACCCGTTCGGGTGGGATCCCACAGAGCGCGATCACGTCCCTACGCGTGCTTTCCGAGACGGCGATCACGCGGGCCGCGCGCCCGACAGAAGCGCGCGTGACCCACGAAAGATACCAGCGATTAAGAGGCCGGAATGCCGCAGGAAATCTCAGAAAGCTCAGATCGTGAACGGTAACTATCGTCGGACAAGCTGCCACTACCGGCGCGGCGAAGGCCAGGCCGTGCAGGAGCTCGAGCTCGCGTGTGAGCGCGGCCAGGCGTGTCTGCTCCCACAGAATGCGCCGCCACGGACGCCTGGTATTCCAGCGTGAACGGCAGACGTCGAGCCAGGGGGTATCCGCGGAGACGTGGAACTCGGGCTCGTAGAGATAGGCCGCATACTGGTAGCGAGCGTCCGCCGCAGGCAGGTGCCGCAAGAGCTGATAGATGTAACCGTTGATGCCTGCACCGCGATATGTCTCGGTTAGCGAGAGCAGGTGTGCGTTCAGCCCGATGCGGCGACGGGCCTCGGGACCATTTGACACACGCGGCATTATAGCACGCCCAAGGCACGGATCACAATCAACACGCGCCGCTCAACATTTGCTGATAGATGTCATAGGTGGCGGCCGCCACCTGTCTCTGGGTGAAACGCTGCAAGACGCGCTGCCGCCCTCGGCGGGCCAAATCCGCCCGCCGGCTGACGTCGCCCGCCAGTTCGGTGATCGCATGGCACAAGGCCTCGACGTCACCCTCCGGAAACAGGAGGCCGGCTTCGCCGATCACCTGCGGGATCTCGCCACTGCTGGAGCCGATCACCGCGACGCCGCTGGCCATGGCCTCAACCAGAACTCTTCCAAACTGTTCGATCCAGTTCGGCCGGCTGACGGAGGGCAGGACCAACAGGTCGAAGCGGCGGTAGTAGTCCGGCGCTTCCGTCGAAGGGACCCGGCCCCAGAAACGTACCCGCCCGCCCAGGCCTAACTCCCGACCCAACGCCTCCAGGCGTCGACGCTCCGGGCCGTCGCCGAGTATCTCCAGCGCCCAACCTGCGAACTGCAGACGGGCGCAGGCCCGCAAGAGGAGATCGACGCCCTTTTCAGGGATCAGAGCACCCGCATAACCGATAGTCAGCTCCGCCCCTACCTCCCGCCGCACGGCTGCCTGGCCCGGCCGGAAGATCTCCGGGTCCACCCCGAACTGAGGCACTACCGAAATGGGGCCGACAAAGCCCTTGGCACGCAGGACTTGCGAAGCTGCCTGGTTTCCGGCAATGGCGTGAAACGCCAGCATGTAGCTGGCACGCTCGAAGTAGCTGAACGGCAGCGGATAACGCCGCGGCAGGTTCTGCCAGGTGAAAAACAAGCCGCGCGCCCCGCAGGCACGTCCGAGCCGCAACGCCTGCCAGGTCGCGAGGTTGTACGGCTCCTCATCGACGTGCAAGACCTCGGGACGCAAGCTGCGCAACATCCGCCCGAGCGTCGGATACCAGTGCAAGTGGTACTGGCCGTTGAAGGCCAACGGCGCCACCAGCAGCCGGTAACCGCGGGTAAAGGCCCGTTCCAGTCGCGTCTCGCCGCGCCGGTCACGCCAGGAGGCCGGCACGATCAGCGTCAGGTCGACCCCCGGCAAGCAGGCAAGCTCCTCCAGCTTACGCTGATAGGCACCGGCCACCAGCGCTTTCGAGAGCATCACGATGCGCACGTGGTGACGCTCCCCGCATGCCGGTCGGAGTAGCCCGCGACCAGCAAAGATTGTTCTAAAACGGGCAATCTTGTAAGGAATGACAATAGCAAAAGCCTTGCATTTCGGCTGTCAGCCCTGTAGACTGGGGTCAATAAGTTCGCCGGCCCTTCGAGGGTTCCCTCCGCTACCGCATTCATCGTCTACCGGCAGTTTGCTGCCAGGAGGCCAGCGATGGACCTGATCAGAGTTTCCGCTCACTCACGTTGCACCCTGGTAGCCGGCGCCATTGCCGGCGTCGTACGCGAATCCCGACGTGCCGAGGTTCAGGCAATCGGCCCCAGCGCCGTGAATCAAGCCATTAAGGCGGTCGCGATCGCGCGCAATTACCTGATCGCCGACGACCTGCACATTTTCTGCGTCCCCGAATTCGTGAACATCGACATCAAGGGCCGGGAACGGACGGCCATGAAGCTAGTCATCGAGTGCCTGCCACCGGGGTGAGCGCGCCAAACGCGCGCCGCAGCCGCCCGCCCGCCGATCGGCGGCGAGAACGCGGCGCGCTACTTGCTTTTGCGGCGTGAGCGACGAAGGCGCCGTTGACCGCCGGGCTCACCTGCACGCGCACCTCTGCCCTCGGCCCTTGGCTCTTCGTCGCGATCCGCCTCTCGGTCTGGCTCGACCAGCGATCTCAGCGCCATCACCTCAGCCGGCTCCTGAACCAACTCATCTCCCAGGTCCTCGTCGTCGCCAATGGACTCCGCACCATGATCAGCGGCTCTGCCCGGGCAGTTCTCACAGGGCACTCCCTGCTGACCAGGCAGCGCGTTGGCATCGGGCACGGGCACTTCGATGAACATCTTGGTTTCGTTCGGACCCTGCACGAGAACGGTCACACTGTTGCGCAGCACGTGAACCTGCCGCACTTTGCCAGGCCCCTCAGGCGTCATCATCGTGCTATTAATGCGCGGCATCTGCCGTCGAGCCTCGGCGTAATACTCGTCCTCGTAACTGAGACAGCACAGCAAGCGGCCACAGGCGCCGGAGATCTCGGCCGGGTTGAGCGGAAGATCCTGCTGTTTAGCCATCTTTATCGACACAGGGGTAAACTCGCGCAACCAGCTCGCACAGCACAAGCCCAGGCCGCAGCGACCGCACCCGCCAAGGTTCTTTGCCTCATCGCGCACGCCTATCTGCCGCATTTCGACGCGCGTGCGCAGCACCTGTGCCAGGTCGTGGACCAGGGTGCGGAAGTCGACCCGCTGCTCGGCCGTAAAGTAGACCAACAGGCTGCTGCAGTCGAAGTTGTATTCGACGTTGACCACCTTCATTGGCAAGCCGAGCGCAGTCGAGCGTTCTCGGCAGATCTGCAAGCTCTCCGCCTCGCGGTGCTCGGCCTGATCTTGTTGGACCAGGTCCCAGGCGCTCGCCCGCCTCACGACGGGCTTCAAGGCTGCAGTGATCTCGGACTCCGTCACCTCTCGGGCCGCCAGCTTCACCGTGCCGAGCGTGCGGCCGCGTGAGGTCTCCACCACCACTCGGTCGCCTACCTGCAAGTCCGGCACGCCGTCCGGGTCGAAGTAATAGATCTTGGTCACGGGCTTAAAAGTCACACCCACTACCCAAGGCATAGTCGCTCCTTATTGCCACAGAGCCGGGCGGCCCTGCTTGCACCCTTTATAGGACATCGCCTATAGGACATCGCCAGATGCGCGGCCGGGCTTGACAGACGGCCGCGTTCCGAGCACACGTTATGTCGTGGCCGGCAATCTCAACGCCAAAACGTCCAGCGCCAACCGGGCGTTGACGTTCGACCTTAGCCGGCGCGCGGTGTGCAGCACATCCTGCAGCGCGCCCTCCACCTGCCGCGAGCTGTACCGCTCAGCCTGTTCGGCCAACTGGTCACGCCGATCGAGATTGACGATCGCGCCGGGCGCACCGTGCTGAATCAGCAAAATGTCTCGCCACCAGGTGGCCCAGAGGCCCAGGGTCTGCTCGAGCGTTTCCGGCTGGCGGCTGATCTGCTCGCTTAAGCCGAGACGCGCCATGCGCCCCTCACCGGTCACTGCCTGTAGTTCGTCCAGTCGCCGGGCCCGTTCATCCCAGAGCTCGTGCTGAGTGTGGGCACTCACCGCCCACCCCAGCCGTCCGGCGCTCAACCGGGCCAGCAGTTCGGCCCGTTGCGGCTGCACGTTCCAACGCTGCACCAGCGCTGCCTGGACTTGCTCGAGCGGCAATGGGCGCAAGCCAACCACCTGGCAGCGCGACAGAATGGTCGGTAGGACCTGATCGCGCCGGACACAGGTCAGCAACAGCATCACGTGAGGGGATGGTTCTTCCAGGGTCTTGAGCAGCGCATTAGCCGCGGCTGGGGTAGCGCGTTCGATCTCGCGGATGATGAAGATCTTGCGCCGGCCTTCGAGCGGTGACAGCGCAGCATCGGCTTGCAGGCCACGCACTTGCTCGATCTGGATCGTGTTCTTCTCAGCCATCACGAACTGCAGGTCGGGATAGCGAGCCGCGGCCAGCCGCTGGCAAGTTCGGCACACGCCGCACGGGACCCCTTCAGCTGCCTCGCACAAGAGGGCCTGCGCGAAGGCCCTGGCAAGCATCCTCTTGCCTACCTGGAGCGGGCCGGTAAACAAATAGGCGTGGCTAAGCCGGTCGCTGGCGATGGCGCGCTCCAGCAGATCCACTGCCCATTCGTGTCCTATTACCGGCCAATCGGCCATCAGGCTCCCTTGAAAGCAGGATTATGGAGCTATTGTAACATGGCATCCCATTTTGTGCCAACGATTGACGGAAGTAGCGCGGACATGCTATCATCGGAACGATGCAAAACGCGAAGGCAACGTCCGCCAGGCGTACTGGCCGCACCAAGGTCGATTTGCTGATCGACAACTGCGGGCAAGTGGTGACATTGGCCGGTGACGCGGGCCCCCGCCGGGGCGCGGCGATGCGCGAGCTGGGCTCGATCGAGAACGGGGCGGTGGCGGTGGCAGGCGGCCGCGTGGTCGAAACAGGGCCGGCCCGCGACTTGCGAGCGCGTTACCAGGCCCGCACTCGCCTCGACGCGGGCGGGCGGGCGGTTGTACCGGGTTTTGTCGATCCACACACCCATCTCCCCTGGGCCGGGGACCGCGCAGCCGAGTTCGAGATGCGCATCCGCGGCGCGACCTATATGCAGATCATGGCCGCCGGAGGCGGCATCCTGCGAACGGTGGCCGATACGCGCGCGGCGACCCTCGGCCAACTGACAAGCGAGATGCGTCCCCGGCTTGCGCGCATGCTGGCTCACGGCACGACGACTGCCGAAGCAAAGACGGGTTACGGGCTTAACCTGGCCGATGAGCTCAAGCAGTTGGAGGCGATCGCGGCGCTGCAGACAGCGGGGCTGCAGACAGCGGGGCTGCAGACAGCGGGGCTGCAGACAGCCCGAGAGGAGGAGCGAGCGGACGCGGTCGCCGGAATGAAGCAGCCAATCGATCTGGTGCCGACCTTCCTGGGCGCCCACGCCGTGCCGCCCGAATACACGGCGCGGCCGGACGAATATGTCGACCTGATCGTGGAGGCCATGCTGCCTGCGGTGCAAGGCAGGTGGCAAGAAATGCGCTCCGGCTTTCCATCAGGCTGGCCGCTCTTTTGCGATGTCTTCTGCGAAGCCGGCGCCTTCGATGTGCAGCAATCCAGGCGGATCCTGAGCGCTGCCCAGGCGCTCGGCCTCGGCCTGAAGCTCCACGTGGACGAGTTCGCCCCGCTCGGCGGGACGCCCCTGGCGGTCGAGATGGGCGCCGTATCAGCCGATCACCTGGTCACCACCCCCGCCGACCACCTGGCCATGCTCGCAGCGTCCACGACCATCGCCGTGGCGCTGCCGGGCACGCCCTTTGGCCTGGCCCAGCGTGATTACCCAGCCGGGCGGGCGCTGATTGACCAGGGCGGGGCCCTGGCCCTGGCCACGGATATGAACCCCGGCACGTGTTGGTGCGAAAGCCTGCAGTTCGTGATCGCCCTTGCCTGTCGCTATATGCGGCTGCTGCCAAGCGAAGCGCTGGTCGCGGCCACGCTCAACGCCGCCTATGCGATCGGACTGGGGGCACAAGTGGGGAGTCTGGAGCCGGGCAAGCTCGCCGACCTGGTGATCCTGGACGCAACCGATTACCGGATGCTCGGCTATCGGTTCGGGACAAACCTGGCCCGAGCGGTCATTAAGCGCGGTCAATTGGTCGCCGGTCCGAACGTCAGAAAAACGGAGTGGTGACTTGCAACGGCATCTCGGATAGGGTAGAATGTGCCTTATGTATAGGAACTACATCGGGGGCGAGTGGGTCAGTTCCCTTTCCGGCGAGACGTTTCCCTCACATAACCCGGCCAACGGTGAGTTGATCGGCGAGGCGCCAAAGTGCGGGCCGCAAGACGCGGCCAGGGCCGTGGAGGGGGCAGTCAAAGCCTTCGATCGTTGGTGGCGCGTGCCCGCTCCCAAGCGCGGGGACATCCTGTTCCAGGTTGGTCAGAAGCTGGCGGTCGAAAAAGAGCGATTGGCTCAGCTCATGACGCGGGAGATGGGCAAAGTGCTTCCCGAAGCACGCGGCGACGTGCAGGAAGCGATCGACATGGCCTTCTACATGGCCGGCGAGGGGCGGCGCCTGTTTGGCTACACGTCCCCAGTCGAGCTGCCGGACAAGTTCGGCATGGCCGTGCGTGATCCGGTGGGCGTGGTCGCAGCCATCACACCCTGGAACTTCCCGATCGCGATCCCCGGCTGGAAGATACTCCCCGCCCTGATCGCGGGCAACGCGGTCGTGTTTAAGCCCGCGTCCGATACGGCCATCCTCGGGATCGAGCTCGTGCGTCTGTTTGAGGAAGCGGGGTTGCCGGCCGGAGTGCTCAGCGTCATCACGGGACCGGGCGATTCCGTAGGCGAGGCGCTGATCAGCCATCCCGCCGTCAAGGTTGTCACCTTCACCGGCTCAACCGAAGCCGGCCGGCGCGTGTCGGCGCTCGCCGCACCGGGCTTGAAGAAGGTCAGCCTGGAGTTAGGCGGCAAGAATGCGATCACCGTGCTGGACGATGCGGATCTGGAGTTGGCCTTGGATGGCATCATCTGGTCCGCCTTCGGCACCTCCGGGCAGCGCTGCACCGCGTGTTCACGCCTGATCGTGCAGCGTGGCATTCATCAGAAGCTGGTGGAGCGGTTGGCCGAGCGCACCGAGGCGCTGCGCCTGGGCGATGGTCTGCTGGAATCGACCGACGTTGGGCCGATCATCAATCGGCGCTCGCTCGAACGGATCGACCAGTATGTGCAGATCGGTTGCGCCGAAGGCGCCGTGCTGCGCAGCGGCGGCCGCATTGCGGCGGAAGGCGCGCTGGCCGGCGGCAACTTCTACGTGCCGACGCTTCTCGACCAGGTCAAACCGGGCATGCGGGTGGCCCAAGAGGAAATCTTTGGGCCGGTGCTCAGCATTATCGAGGTGGCGGACCTGGACGAGGCGATCGCGGTTAATAACGCCACCGAGTACGGCCTTTCGAGCTCGATCTACACACGCGACGTGAACGCGGCCTTCGCAGCCATGCGCGAACTGACGACGGGGATTGTCTACATCAACGCCGGCACAATCGGCGCGGAGATCCACTTTCCCTTCGGCGGCACCCGAGGGACGGGAAATGGCCATCGAGAGGCCGGACAGGCGGCGATCGACACGTTCACTGAGTGGAAATCCGTTTACGTGGACTTCAGCGGCCGCTTGCAGCGGGCGCAGATCGACACTGATAGCATTTTCAGGGAGCTGCAGTAAGGAGACACGTACCATGATCAAGATGGAGACCGAGATGGAGATGGAGACGTCTGTGACACCACCCATGGTGTCCAATAGGGACAAGACGATCTCCAAGCTTTGCCAGGTGACCGTCTCAAGCGACGAAGAGATATCGAAGGTGAACCAGTTACTGGCGGACGGCTGGCGCATGATGAGCGTCGGTTATCGTACAAATGCGACCGTCTACGTGTTGGCCAGGACCGAGGACAAGCCCAGACACCGGCCCGGTTTCCTGTCGGCTGATTGACGACGTCGAAGCGCTGGGCGAGGGAGAGTCTCATGAGTGAAACACCGCCAACCGGCATCTCGGGGGAAGGAGTTCCGCAAGGAGCCACTCTGGGGATGCGAGCTTCCCCGGACCTCAAGGGGAACGTTTTCCTGACTTCTGTCGACAACATCTATAACTGGGGGCGAGCGCGCTCGATGTGGCCGATGATGTTTGGCCTGGCCTGCTGCGCGATCGAGATGATCGTAGTCGCATCGGCGCGCTTCGACCTGAGTCGCTTCGGCATGGAGATCATGCGTGCTTCGCCACGCCAGGCGGACTTGATGATTGTGTCCGGCACCGTCACCAAAAAGATGGTCCCCAACATCGTCCGGCTTCACAACCAGATGGCCGAGCCGAAGTACGTGCTGGCAATGGGCGCCTGCGCCACCTCTGGCGGCCCATTCAAAGAGGGCTACAACGTGGTCTCGGGGATCGACAAATTCCTCCCGGTCGACGTATACGTCCCAGGCTGCCCACCCACGCCGGAGGCCTTGCTCTACGGTCTCACGAAGATGCACGAAAAGGTCTTCACGCAGTCCGTCCGCACGGCACCCTGGTATCGCAAAGACCAACTGAACGAACCGATCCCGCTTCCCATCCTGGGGCCCGACCTGTACGACGTTCGGGACTATGAGGCGCTCAGGATCGCGGCCGCCAAAGCGGCCGGAGGGCCGGGCGGTCAGGCGCAAGAGAGTCAGCCGGTCAATAATGGGGGAAGGCGATGACTGCTGCAGTTGAGCTGACAGGCGCGGCACCCACCAAAGAGGCGCTGCCATATGCTGACGTGCTGCCAGGCGCCGTGCAGGAGGTGACCGCAAACGGGCTCGTAGTCGCCCCCGGGCGGCTAGTCGAGCTGGCCACCTACCTGAAAACCCGCCAAGGCTACGACTATCTCTCCATGGTCACCAGCGTCGACTGGCCAGACTACTTTGAGGTGGTTTACTACCTTTTCGGCGTGGCGAAACCGAAAGACGGCCTGGTGCTCAAAGTGCGCCTGACCGATAAGGCCAACCCCGAGCTGCCTTCGGTCGTCTCGGTCTGGCCCGGCGCCAATTTTCAGGAGCGCGAAGTCTACGACATGATGGGGATCCGCTTCCGGGGCCACCCCAATCTACGCCGTATCCTGCTCTGGGAAGGCTTCAGAGGCTATCCCCTGCGCAAGGACTTTCGCGAAGCGTACTACGAGGAAGAGACGAAGCCGCTGAAGAGCCGCCACCCGGACGGCAAACACTTGTGGGCCGAGGACCGTGTACCGTGGCACGATAACGTCCAATATCCCGAAGCCTGGGATCCCGACATGTGGACGCAGCCGCAGGTCCAGTATCGGAAGATCATGGGCGTGGACGAGCCGATGGTTGGGGAAGGTATCCAGACGCAGCGCGTGTTGGTCAACATGGGGCCGCAGCACCCGAGCACCCACGGTGTCTTTCGGATGGTTGTCGCGCTGGAAGGTGAGACCATTGTCGGCCTGGAGCCGGAAATGGGCTATCTGCATCGCTGCCACGAGAAGATCGGCGAGCGCAACACCTACCTGATGAACATCCCCTTCACGGATCGGCTGGACTACATCAGCTCCATGTCGAACAACCTGGGCTATGTCCTGGCGGTCGAGAAGCTGATGGGCGCGGAGGTCCCTGAGCGCGCGGACTATATCCGGGTGATCATGGCCGAGTTCACCCGGATTGTCAGCCACCTCATCGCCATCGGCTTCCTCTTCAACGACCTGGGAGCCTACTTCACGCCGGCCCTCTATGGCCTGCGCGAGCGTGAGCTGATCCTTGACCTGTTCGAGGCCGCTTCGGGCTCGCGCATGATGTGCAACTACATGCGCTTCGGCGGGCTGGCAGCGGACCTGCCGGAGGGCTGGGTCGAGCGCGCGCGTGAGTTGGTCAACAACCGTATGCCGCGCGTGATCGAGGAGTTCGAGCAGCTTCTGAGCGGCAACGAGATCTTCCTGATGCGCACCAAGGGCATCGGCGTGCTCAGCGCGCAGCAAGCGATCGCCACCAGCATGGCCGGCCCGATGCTGCGCGCCTCCGGCGTGCCCTATGACGTGCGGCGCGTCCAACCATACTCGATCTACGATCGTTTCGACTTCGACGTAGTGACCCGTCCCGAGGGGGACGTCTGGGCAAGGTTCATGGTGCGCATGGAAGAAATGCGCCAGAGCTTGCGCATCCTCCGGCAGGCACTGGACGGTCTACCGGAAGGCCCGATCTTCCCAGGCAAGAAACAGTACCTGGTGCGCGTGCCGGCCGGCGAAGCCTATTCCCGCATCGAGGGGCCAAAGGGTGAGTTGGGGTTCTTTGTCGTCAGCGATGGCAAGCCCAACCCTTACCGCTACCACGTGCGCGCCCCAACCTTCATCAACCTGACCAGCCTCGAGCAGATGACCGTCGGCAGCAAGATCGCCGACTTGATTGTGGTGTTCGGCGCGGTTGACATCGTGCTCGGCGAAGTAGACCGCTAGAGGAGCAAATCATGTTCGGAACCGGGATCATCAAGGGGCTGGTCGTAACGATCAAGGAGTTCGTCGAGACCTACGTTGACGACGTCAAGCAAATCCCGAGCCGCTATGCGGGCGGCCGTGGTGTCATCGACCAGACCAAGAACCTGAGCGACCAGAGCGGCCTCTTCACCATCCAGTACCCGGAAGAGCGCCGAAAATTGCCGGAGCGCTTCCGCTACATCCCGATGCTGATTTATCAGGCCGAAACTGGCGAGGACCTGTGTACGGCCTGCGGCATCTGTGCCAAGGTCTGCCCACCGCAGTGCATCTGGATCGTGCGCGACAAGGATGAAAGGGGCAAGCCCGTCACCCGACCGGCCGAATTCTGGATCGACGCCAGCATCTGCATGAACTGTGGGCTTTGCGCGGAATTCTGCCCGTTTGACGCGATCAAGATGAACCACGACTTCGAGATCACGGCCTACGAGCGGATGCCGCACCTGATTTACGGCTTGAAAGAGTTGCGGGTGCCGCATAGCTACTACGCCAAGATCCGCCCGACCGACTATGCCGCCGAGGAAGCCTGCCGCGCCGAAGAGGCCGCCCGCAAGGCCGCCGCCAAGGCAGGCGGGGGACGAGCCGCGGCCCGTCCGGCCCCAAGCCCGACGGCTTCGGCTCCCACGGCCGACCGAGCCGGTGGCGATGGCTCGAACGTCGCCACCGCTCCAGCAGCGGCGCCCGGGCCCGCTGCGGCCGGGCCGCGCAAGCTTAGCCCCGAAGAAATGGCACGCCTGAAGGCGGAAGCGGCCGCCCGACGGGCGGCGAAGGCTGCGGGCGGCGAGGCGGGCACGGCGGAAAGCCCGGCCGCGTCCGAAACGGCGTCTCCGGCGGCCGGACCGCGCAAGCTGAGCCCGGAAGAGGTGCAGCGCCTGCGTGCGGAGGCGGCCGCCAAGCGCGCCGCCAAGGCTGCCCAGGAAAGCGCGCCACCGTCCGCGGCGGAGCAGGCTCCCACGGCGCCGCAGGCAGCTGAGCAGGCCGGACCGCGCAAGCTGAGCCCGGAAGAGGTGCAGCGCCTGCGTGCGGAGGCGGCCGCCAAGCGCGCCGCCAAGGCTGCCCAGGAAAGCGCGCCACCGTCCGCGGCGGACGCGTCTGCCTCCACTGCCGCCCGCGAAACCGGCCAGGCTCCAGTTCCGCCGCCGGCGGCAGAGCAGGCCAACCCTCAGCCCGGCCCGCGCAAGCTCAGCCCCGAAGAAGTCGCCCGCCTGCGGGCGGAAGCGGCTGCCAAACGCGCCGCCAAAGGAGCCACGGAGACGAAGCCGCCGGAGCCAGGCGGCGAGTAGCCGGAGCGCGCTGCGACTCGACTTGACAGACAGGTTATAATACAGGCGGAATTCAGGGGGGCGAGAAATTCTCGCCCCCACTGCTAATATCGGCGAGGTTTGTCGATGGCTCTTCGCATCACGTACCACGGCCACTCTTGTTTCGCTATCGATAGCGATACGTGCAAGCTGTTGATCGACCCATATATCACGGGAAACCGCAACGCCGACGTTGGGACGGACGACCTGAACCCCGATTACATCCTGGTCTCCCATGCCCATTACGATCACTTGGGAGATACGGTGCCGATCGCGAAGCGCAGCGGGGCAACGGTGATCACGAATTTGGAGATCGCCAACTACATGGAAGAGCAGGGCCTGAAGGCGCACGCGATGCACATCGGGGGCGCACATCAGTTCCCGTTCGGCAAGGTGAAGCTGACGATTGCCCACCACGGCTCCAGCTTTGAGGGTGGCCGTTATGGCGGGAACCCTTGCGGTTTCTTGCTCTGGCTGGATGGCAAAGTGCTGTATCATGCAGGCGATACCGGGCTGTTTTACGATATGACCTTGATCGGCCAGGCCGGCATCGACGTGGCGATGCTTCCCGTCGGCGACAATTACACGATGGGTCCGGAGGACGCGGTCCAGGCGGTGCAGTTTCTGCACCCCAAGACCATAATCCTGATGCATTACGATACGTTTGACCTCATCGTTCAGGACGAACAGGCGGTGGCGAGTTTGATTTCCAGCCAAACTGACACCCGTCCCGTCGTCATGCGGGCTGGGGAGACGATGACGGTCTAGATCGAGGAGGGGCCATGGACATCGGTGCGCTGGTAGTGGCCATCTTGGCACTTGGTGTGGCCTACGTTGCCCTGCGCCACGCGGCCGCAATTGACAATCGGCTGGCGCAGAGCGAGGCCGATCTGCAGCGCGCTAAGGCCCAGTGGAATGAGAGCCAAACCCGGCTGGAAGCCCGCTTGCAGGAGATCTCAGCGGACGTGCGGCGGCACGCGGGCGGGCTGAGGTTCTCACCCAGCATGACGATCGCGGAAGCGCTGCAGGTCGACCCTGGCGTAGCCCGCGTTTTGGCCAGCTTCAACCTCAGTGGGTGTTCCAACTGCTCGATCAGCGATGTCGATACCCTGGAAGGCGCTTGTCGCAGTTATGGGGTCGACCAGGCAGCCCTGATGGAGGCTCTGGGGAGCCTGCTCGAGCCAGGAGGTGGCGAGTTGCTGCAAATGGCGCGGGCGGGCCGTAACTGAGTAGAAACGGTGATTTGAGAAAATTATGTATCCAAAGGCCGAACTCCTTTTCCCACCCAGGCTAGTGCCGGTGTTACGCAGCCTGCGCGGCCCCGAGTGGGCGGCGCTGGTGGACCGCGTGATGGCCTTGCCGGAAACCGATCCGGACAGCCTGGCTTTCACTTTGCTGATGATTCGCCTGGACGACTGCGTCAAGTGCCATGAAGGCAGCTTCAAATACATGCGTGGCTGCCACTTGTGTGCCACGCAAACCGTCATGCAGTTCAAGGGCAGCGATGCGGACTTGCTGGAGATCTATGGCCGAGCCCGCCGCGACGTAGATGCCTATCTGGCCGGCGAACCGATCGCAGTCGTCGAGGAAGAAGAGCCCGAAACGCTCGTCGAAGAGCTCTGAGCTTGAAGATCGCGAGCATGCCTCAGATCCGCAGCAGAAGCGAGTAGTACCAAGCCATGACAGGCAAGCGTATCGCGATAGTGGGCGCAGGCGTGGCCGGGCTGGCCGCCGCCTACGATCTGGCGCGTGCTGGGCACAGTGTGACGATCTTTGAGGCGGCGCCGGACGCCGGCGGGCTCGCGGCGGGGTTCAAGGCGGCGAATTGGGACTGGAGCCTGGAGCGGTTCTACCATCATTGGTTCGCCTCGGACAAGCATATGCTCGGGCTGATCGACGAGCTGGGCTGGCGCGACCAGGTGATCTTTCGCCGGCCCTATACTGTGGTCTTCTACGACGGCAGGTTCCAACCCCTGGATTCCTACGTAGAAGCCCTGAAGTTCAGCTTAGGTCACTTCTCCCTCCCTGATGTGATTCGCTTCGGGGCGGTAGGCGTCTATCTACGGCTCACGCCCTGGTGGCGCCCCTTGGAGAAGTCGACGGCCGATGCCTGGATGCGGAAATGGGTTCCGGCGCGCGTGTATGACACCATCTGGCGACCGATGCTGATCGGCAAGTTCGGTGAACAGAACCTGCCCGTCGTCAACATGGCCTGGTTTTGGGCCAGGCTCAAGGCCCGCACGACCCGGCTCGGCACCTTTCAGGGTGGGTTTCAAGCCTTCGTCGATAAACTGGCCGACGTGGTCCGCGGGCAGGGGACGGAAATCCGCTTGAATTGCCCGGTCGAGAGCATCAGGAGCGTGCAGCCGGGCGGGGCCGGCCGATTGGTCGTCACGACTGCCTCAGGTCCCGAGACCTTCGACGCTGTCATCTCCACCAGTTCTCCCGCTCTGATGGCCCGCCTGGTGCCCGAGCTGCCGGCTGAATACAGCGCCAGTTTGCGCGCACTCAAGTCGATGGGTGCGGTGGTGCTGGTGATCGCGCTGAAGCACCAGTTGACTCAGTGGTACTGGCACAACTTGCCAAAAGAGGCCGGCTTCCCGTTTCTCGCTCTCGTGGAACACACGAACTTCATGGATGCGGAGCATTATGGGGGCGATCATCTGATTTACTGTGGCGACTACCTGGGGCCCGACCACGAGTATTTCAAGCTGAGCAAAGACGAGCTGCTCGAGAAGTTCCTGCCCGCCCTGCAGCGCGTCAACCCGGATTTCGAGCGTAGCTGGGTGAGAGAGGCCTGGCTGTGGAAGACGCCTTACGCGCAGCCCATCCCTCCGGTCAATCACTCGCAGAATATCCCGGCGCTGCAAACACCCGTGCCCGGCCTCTACTTTGCAAGCATGAGCCAGGTCTATCCATGGGACCGGGGCACCAACTTCGCGGTCGAGATCGGACGGCGCGTCGCCCGGCTGGTCGTGGAGCAGTTGCCCGCGGCCGTTTGAAGGTCACAGATTGCAGGTTGCCAGTCCGGGCGCGACTCTTGCCAACCGGGGACTGCCGACCTGCATCTTTTTGGAGGAACCAACAGTATGTTTGGCAAATCAGAAACTCGTCTCACCAAGGACGCAGTCCTGGCGGCCCTGGGTAAGGTGCAGGAGCCTGAGCTGCACCAGGACCTGGTCACGTTGCACATGGTCAAGGACCTCGAGATCGAGGGCGGGGACGTCTCTTTCACCGTCATCTTGACCACGCCGGCCTGCCCGCTGCGGGCTCAGATCGAGCAAGAAGCCAAGGCGGCTGTGGCGCGCTTGCCGGGGGTGCGGCAGGTGAACATCAAGCTTGACGCACAGGTGCGTGCGGATAACCGCATTTCGGGCAAGCTTGATATTCCGGTGAAGAACATTATCGCGGTCGCCAGCGGCAAAGGAGGCGTCGGCAAGACCACGGTAGCCGTCAATCTGGCGGTGGCTCTATCGCAGATGGGAGCGCAGGTGGGCATCCTCGACGCGGACATCTATGGGCCCAACGTGCCGATGATGATGGGTGTGCTGGAGATGCCGCCGCCGCAGGCTGAAAAGCTCGTCCCCCCGGTTGCGTTCGGGGTACAAGTCATGTCGATCGGCTTCCTGGTGCCCGACGGCGAGCCCCTTATCTGGCGCGGCCCGATGCTGCACAAGGCGATCCGCCAGTTGCTCACCGACGTCGCCTGGGACAACCTCGACTACCTGATCGTGGACATGCCGCCCGGCACCGGCGACGCGCAGCTCAGCCTGGCCCAGTCCGTGCCGATGACCGGCGGCCTAATCGTCAGCACACCTCAAGCCGTCGCCCTGGCGGATGCGACGCGCGGCCTGGCCGCTTTCCAGCGGCTGGAGGTGCCCGTGATGGGAATCGTAGAAAACATGGCGGGCGAGATATTTGGCGTGGGAGGCGGAGAACGCGCCGCCCAGCAGCTAGGCGTCCCCTTCCTCGGTCGCATCTCGCTGACACCGGCTATCCGCGTCGGTGGTGACGCCGGCCGGCCTTCGGTCGCCTTTGAGCCAGAATCGGAACAGGCCGGCGCGTTCCGGACCCTGGCCGAGAAGGTCGCCGCCCAGGTGAGCGTGATGAACGCCAGGCGCCCCGCGCCGCAGAAGGCACCGATTAAGCTGGACCTGGGGGTCTAGCGAGCGTTCGCCGCGGAATTGGAAGCCAGAAGCTAGAACCTGACCGGGCCAGACCGGATACTAGGGTCAGTGTTGACGCCGTCGTTCCATTGCCAGCATCGCCGTCACCAGGCAACATCCGATGCGGCAACGGCCTAATCTGGTGTCCGGTTATACCCTAGCCTGGTCATCGACGGGCATCAGGAGCCGCGTGCGCCTCTGATGCCCGTTTTTTCATCTGCGGAGTAATGGTCATATGCCTGCCCTCACAGTTCAGGAGTTCATCAGCCAAGATTATGCGGCTGACTTGTCGGCCGAGCAGTTGCTCGCCATGTACGAGAGCATGCTCCTGTCACGCAAGGTCGACGAGCGCATGTGGATCCTGCATCGCCAGGGGAAAGTGGCCTTTCACATATCGGGCCTCGGGCAAGAGGCTTGCCAGGTCGGGGCCGCATACGCGATGGAACGCGGCAAGGACTGGCTTCACCCCTATTACCGTGACATGGCTTTCGTTCTCGCTCTTGGGCTGACCCCACGCGACCTGATGTTAGCACTCTACGGCAAGGCTGAGGACCCCAGCTCGGGGGGCCGGCAGATGCCCGCGCACTACAGCTCCAAGGATCTGCGGATCATCACCGGTTCCAGCCCTGTCGCGACCCAGGTGCCACAGGCGGCGGGTGTCGCCCTGGCCAGTAAGCTACGAGGTCTCGACGAGGTGACGGTCACTTGCCTGGGTGAAGGCGCGACGGCGCAGGGCGATTTCCACGAAGGCCTGAATTGGGCAGGCATTCACCGGCTGCCGTTGGTAGTGATCGTCCAGAACAACCAGTACGCCATCTCGGAATCGACGGACAAGGAGATGGCGGTGCCCAACGTGGCCGACCGCGGCGACGCCTATGGCATGCCCGGCGTGATGTACGATGGCAACGACGTCATGGAAAGTTACAGCGTGGCGAAAGAAGCCATCCAGCGTGCCCGCAGCGGGCGGGGTCCGAGCCTACTGGAAGCGAAGACCTACCGGCCGGTGCCGCATTCCTCCGACGACGACGACCGGACCTACCGCAGCCGGGAGGAGGTTGAGAAATGGAAGCGGCGCGATCCGATCCTGAACTGCGAGAGGGCGCTGCGAGAACGCGACATCCTCGACGACGGACTGGCGAAAGACATTCTGGAGCGGGTGATGGCCAAGGTGGATGACGCCGACAAGTACGCGCAGCGCGCGCCCTACCCGCGGCCCGAAGACGCACTGCGGCCGGTTTTTGGCGACAGATCACGTCCCAGGGAGGGCGCGCCGGCCCGGGAGGTGGCGTATGCCCACCAAGAGTAACCTCGAGGCGCTACGCGAGGGGATGGCCCAGGCGCTGCGCAACGACCCGCGCGTCATTATCACCGGCGAGGACGTTGGGCCACGCGGGGGAGTTTTCCGAGCCACCGAGGGCCTTTACGCCGAGTTCGGGCCGAGCCGCGTCATCGACAGTCCGCTCTCAGAGCTGTCAATCGTAGCCGTCGGCATCGGGATGGCCCTGAACGGGCTGCGGCCGATCTGCGAGATCCAGTTTGCGGATTTCATTCATCCCGCGTTCAACCAGATCGTCAACGAGGCCGCCAAGATCCGTTACCGTTCGAACGGCGCCTACTGCGTCCCGCTGATCATCCGTGCTCCCTACGGCGGAGGCATCAGCGGCGGCCTCTATCACTCGCAATCGATCGAAGCCATTTTCTCGCACACTCCTGGCCTGTACGTGCTCGCCCCCAGCACTCCGTACGACACAAAGGGGCTGTTCAACGCGGCACTGCAAGTCGATGACCCGGTACTTTTCCTCGAGCACAAGCGCGCCTACCGGTCGATCAAGGGCGAAGTGCCCGCGGACGACTATCTGGTGCCGATTGGCAAGGCCGAGGTCAAGCGTGCAGGCGACGATCTCACCATTATCGCTTATGGCATGATGCTGCACGAAGCGCTGAAGGCAGCGGAGACGCTCGCCGGAGAGGGCATTGCCGCCGAGATCCTCGACCTGCGCACGCTCTCACCGCTCGACAAGCCGGCCATCCTGGAATCAGTCAAGAAGACCGGCAAGGTGCTTGTCGTCCACGAGGACAACCTGACCGGTGGGCTGGGAGGCGAGATCGCGGCCATCATCGCGCAAGAAGCCTTCGAGTACCTGGACGGTCCGATCACCCGGCTGGCCGCGCCCGATGTCCCATCAACGCCCTTCAGCCATCCGCTGCAGGATTTCTTCCTGCCTAATGCCGGCAAGATTGCCGCTGCCGCCCGCCAACTGGCAGCCTACTAAACGGAGTCCCCATGTCCACCAAAGTCGTCATGCCACAATTGGGTGAATCAGTGGTCGAAGGCACTGTCGGCCGCTGGCTGATCGGCGAGGGCCAGCCGGTCAAGGAATACGATCCGCTGTTGACCGTCACTACCGACAAGGTGGACACCGAGATCCCGGCGCCGGCCTCGGGCACCGTGCTGAAGATACTCGTCGCCGAAGGGCAGACTGTGGCGGCGGGAACGCCCCTGGCCATCATCGGACGGCCAGAGGAAGCCGGCGAGGAGGCGCCCGCCGCGCCGGAGCCCGAAAGCACCGGGCACGAGGAGCACGCGGCAGACGTCGAACGGCAGGCCGGCGCAACCCCCCTGGCCCAGCGTGTTGCCGAGGAAAACGGCGTGGACCTGCGCCAGGTGAAGGGCAGCGGACCGGCGGGACGCATCACGAAAGAGGATGTCGAGGCGCTCCTGGCGGCCGGGCAGAGTGAGACCCGATCCCGAGCAGCAGCCGACCGGGAAGGCTCCGGTCACCGACGCTCTGGCCCCAAAGGCTTCATTTCGCCGGCAGTCGCACGGCTGGCCGAGGAGTTTGACGTGGACCTCAGCCAGATGGTGGGTACCGGCGAGGGCGGGCGGATCACGAAGAAGGATATCCAGGCTTATGTCGCGGCGCCCGTGCCGCCCGGGCTGAGGGCGACCGCCGGCCGGGTGAGCTCTGAGCGCGGGGTGCCGGATGGCCAGGCCGGGCCGGTCCCCGAGCCGGAAGTGCCGGCCTGGGAACAACCGGGTACCGGGTCACTCTTCAAGCCGACGGAGGAAATGGCCCTGCCTGTCGAAGAGGGGCAGCCCGACGAGCGAACGGCAGAGGCGGACGGTGACACGGAGAGAGCGCCGTTGACGGCGATGCGGCGTAGCATCGCGAAACATATGCTGCTGAGCAAACAGACCTCCGCGCACGTGACCACGGTCATGGAGGCCGATATGACCCAGGTCGTGCGGGCTCGCGAGGGACGGCGGGGAGAGTTCGAGCGCCAAGGGACGCGGCTGACCTTCACGCCCTTCCTGCTGCAGGCGATCGTGGCCGGCCTGAAGGCTGTACCGGAGGCCAACAGCACGCTGCAGGGCGACGATCTGCTCTTGCACCGGCGCATCCATATCGGGCTCGCCGTGGCCATCGCGGAGGGACTGATCGTCCCCGTCGTGCGCGACGCGGACGAGAAGAGCTTGCTGGGCCTGGCGCGGGCGGTAAACGACCTGGCGGAGCGGGCGCGTGCCAGGCGGTTAGCCCCAGACGAGGTACAGGGAGGGACCTTCACGCTGACTAATCACGGCACCGCGGGCAGCCTGCTCGCCACCCCCATCATCAACCAGCCTCAGGCCGGCATTCTGGGCGCCGGCGCGATCCAGAAACGCCCGGTCGTCATCAGCCGAGGCCACTCGCTACTCCCCGACGCCGAAGACTATCTGGCGATCCGCCCTATGGTCTACCTGAGCTTCAGCTTCGACCATCGCATCCTCGACGGCGCCCAGGCAGACCGATTCTTGGCAACTGTGGTACAATTCCTCGAGCATTTTCCGGCGTGAGAAGTCGGCTGTTTTTCGTGTCACGCCGTTCCGGGAAGGAGTAAGCAGTTCCATGGCTGAGACCAGAGAGTACGACATCATCGTGGTCGGTGGAGGGCCAGGCGGTTACGTGGCCGCGATCCGGGCCGGGCAGTTGGGCCAGAAAGTTGCCATCGTCGACCGTGAGTTTTTGGGTGGTGTCTGTCTGAACATTGGTTGTATTCCGACCAAGGCGTTGCTGCGCAACGCCGAGATCATGAACTTGCTGCACGACGGCAAAGAATTCGGCTTTAGCTTTGAGAACCTGACCGTCGACTATGCCGTCGCGCAGAAGCGCAGCCGGCAGGTGAGCGATCGCCTGGTCAAGGGCGTCCAGTTTCTGATGCGCAAGAACAAGGTTGACGTCTACCAGGGGGTGGCGAAGCTGCGCTCGCCTACGCAGGTGGACGTGACCGCGGTGCAGGATGCACCCGCCGTAAATGGGCAAAAGTACGACGGTACGCTGCAGGCCAAGAACATTGTCGTCGCAACCGGCGCGCGCTCGCGTTCGTTTCCTAACATGCCAATTGACGGCACGAAGGTGATCGCCTATCGCGAGGCACTCTACCTGACCGAAGCTCCGAAGCGGCTGGTCGTGGTCGGCGCGGGCGCGATCGGTATGGAATTCAGTTACGTCTTCCGCAGTTACGGCAGCGAGGTGACGATCGTCGAGATGCTGCCGCATTTGCTGCCGCTCGAAGACGACGAGACGGCGGCCGAAGTCGCCAAAGCGTTCAAGAAGCAGGGGATCAAGGCACTGGTCAACACGCGCACCGAGAATGTCGAGACCACTGGCAACGGCGTGCGGGTCCACGTCAAGGAACAGGCCGGCAGCCAGGAGCAAACGCTGGAGGCCGACATGGTGCTGGTGGCCATCGGGGTGCAAGCCAATAGCGACAACCTGGGCCTCGAGGAGGCCGGCGTGAAGACCGACAAGCGCGGCTTCATCCCGGTGGACGAATATATGTGCACGAACGTGCCCGGCGTCTACGCTATCGGCGATGTGACCGGCAAGCTGCTGCTAGCCCATGTCGCCAGTGCTATGGGCATCGTCGCAGTAGAGCACGCCGCCGGTCATCCGACCAAACCAATCCACGAAGGCGACTACATTTTCATGCCGCGTGCCACCTACTGCCGCCCGCAGGTGGCGAGCATAGGCATGACAGAGGCGCAGGCGCGCGAGGGCGGGCGGGAGATCAAGGTCGGCAAGTTCCCCTTCTCGGCCAACGGCAAAGCGTTGGGGCTGGGCGAACGCGAGGGCTTCGTCAAAATCATTGCCGATGCACGCTACGGCGAGATCCTGGGCGCTCACCTGGTTGGTCCGGACGTGACCGAGCTGCTCCCGGAGCTGGAGCTGGCCCGCACATGGGAGCTGACCACCGACGAAATTGCACGCAGCGTCCATGCGCATCCGACCCTGTCGGAGGCCATCATGGAAGCCGCCCACGCCGTGAACGGGGAAGCGATCCAGATCTGACAAGGACTAGCATGCAATCGAAGGTATCAATCGACCCGATCCCGTTGAGCGCGCAGCCCAAGTCGAAGCCCGAGACGGGCCTGACGCGGGGGCGACGGCCAGAATGGCTGCGGGTCAAGATAAACCAGAACGATGAGTATTGGAAGCTCAAACATCTGATGCGCTCGCAGACCTTGCATACGGTCTGCGAAGAGGCGCTGTGCCCCAACCTGGGCGAGTGCTGGGGCCGAGGCACGGCCACTTTCCTGCTGATGGGCGACACATGTACACGCTCGTGCCGCTTCTGCAACATCAAGACGGGCCGCCCGCCCGCGCTGGACGAGGACGAGCCGCTGCGGGTGGCCCAATCCGTGCATGAGATGAGCCTGCGTCACTGCGTGCTGACCAGCGTCGATCGCGACGAGCTGCCGGACGGCGGGGCGCACATCTTTGCCAACACGATCCGCGAGATACGGCGTCTGCAGCCGGGCTGCACGATCGAAGTCCTGATCCCTGACTTCCGCGCCAATCGCGACGCACTGCGGTCGGTGATGGATACGCACCCCGAGATCCTGAATCACAACGTCGAGACGGTGCCCCGACTCTACCGGCACGTGCGCCCGCAGGCCCGTTACACCTGGAGCCTCTCGGTGTTGAAAATGGCAAAAGAGATGGACCCGCTGGCATTCACCAAGACCGGGTTCATGGTTGGCCTGGGGGAACAGTGGGACGAGATGTTGCAGATGATGGATGATCTGCGCGCCGTGAACGTCGATATCCTGACAATCGGCCAGTATCTGCAGCCGACGAAAGACCACTTGCCCATCGAGCGCTACGTGCACCCGGATGAGTTCGAGAAACTGGCCGAAGAAGGCTACGCTCGTGGTTTCAAGTGGGTCGAATCGGGCCCACTGGTGCGTTCGTCGTATCACGCCGACGGACAGGCCCGCATGATCAGCCCGCGCGCGGACGCCTAAGAGGACATGAGGCGCCAGGCAGGCAGCCATGCAGATCCTGACCGTCGACATCGGCACCGGTACGCAGGACATCCTGCTCTTCGATAGCGAGCGCGCGCCTGAGAACTGTCTGAAACTGGTGATGCCCTCGCCCACCATGCTGGTGGCCGGACAGGTGCGGCTCGCGACCTCAGCCCGCCTCGCGCTGGTCATCCAGGGACCGATCATGGGCGGCGGCCCGTGTAGCTGGGCGGTCGAAGACCATCGGCGAGCCGGGCTGCGCGTCGTGGCCACCGAGAGCGCTGCTCGCACCTTCAACGATGACCTGACCCTGGTCCGTGCCGAGATGGGCGTGGAGACCGTGAGCGATGTGGAGGCGGCGCGCCTGGCCGGGCAGCCGGGGTTCGCCAGCATCCGCTTCGGCGACTTCCAGTACGCTTCGATCCGGCAGGCGTTCGCGGCATTTGGGTTAACGCTCGCACCCGACGCGCTGGCCCTGGCGGTCTTCGACCACGGCGCCGCGCCGCCGGAGATCAGCGACCGCCAGTTCCGTATCGACTACCTGCGCGCCCGGCTGGGCCAGGACCGCCGCTTGAGCGCCTGCGCCGCACGGGCCGGCGATGTGCCTCCCATCATGACGCGCCTCTGCGCGGTGGCCGAGGCGGCCAGCACGCAGACGGGCCTGCCGGTGGTCGTGATGGACACCGCGCCGGCCGCGGTGCTCGGCGCCCTGGAAGATCCGACGGTCGCGTCACAGCCCGACGCGCTGGTCGTCAACCTGGGCAACTTTCACAGCCTGGCCTTCCAGTTCCGTGGAGGGCAGTTCGTGCGCATGTTCGAGCACCACACCGGACTGCTCAACTCGACCAACCTGGCCGGCTGGCTGCAAGCGTTGGCCGATGGGACGATCACGCACGAGGCGGTCTTTGCCGATCATGGACACGGCGCGCTCTGCCTGGACAACCGGCCGGTGCCGGTTCGCTTCATTGCCGTTACCGGCCCGCGCCGGCAAATGGCGGCGGCAATGGCGGCTGGTTCGCAGGGTGAAGGCCGTTTGCCCGTGCATTTCGCCGTACCGCACGGCGACCAGATGCTCGCCGGGTGCTTCGGCCTCTTGCGCGCCTGCGCCCGCCTGGAGCCCGCCTGGGCCGCCGCCATCACGCGCGCCCTGGGCGGACAAGTCGACCGGAACTTGTGGTGAGGGGAAGGATCAGAGGACGGAGGCAAGACGCCAGACCCGTGCCGGCATCCCTGCCAGAATATCCCGGCCAGGCGCAGCCCAATCCCCAATCAGGAGGTTTCTGCCATGACTCTCGACGCACCTGCCGACGTTCGCCTCGACGCGCTGCGTATGCTGTCGAATGGCGTCTACGTATTGACGGCCTGTGTGGGAGAGACGATCCATGCGGTGACCATCACCTGGGTCAGCCAGGTTTCCATTCAGCCACCCCTGGTGCTCGCGGCTTTGCGACGCAACTCGCGCGTCGCCGGGGCCGTGCGCCAGGCACGGCGCTTCGCGCTCAACGTCCTGGAAGCCGGCCAGGAATCCCTGGCCGAGCGCTTCTTCGAGCACACGACGGTGCCCGAAGAGAGCCAGGCTCTGGCCGGACTCGCCTTCCGCTCCAGCCCAGCGCGTTGTCCCTTGTTGGTGGATGCCTTGGGCTGGGTAGAGTGCCGCGTCGCCGCCGAACCGGCCGCGCCGGGGGACCACTGCCTGATCCTCGGCGAGGTCACCGGGGCCGGCGTTCGCCGCCAGGGTCGCCCCCTGGTGCTGCGCGATACACCCTGGTCGTACGGGGGGCTGAAGGTCAGCAAGCAGGCTGCTGATGAGTAACCTGGTCTTGCTCTATGGTGCTTTCATGCTCATCAGCCTCTCAGGCGCACTCTCGCCCGGTCCACTCACCGCCATGGCGATCAGCGAGGGGGCGCGCGCGGGGCGTTGGTCGGGCGCCCGCCTGGCGCTGGGCCATGGGCTGGTGGAGGTCCCGCTGGTCTTCGGTATTGCCTACGGTTTGGGCGCCTGGCTGCGGCAACCGCTGGTCAGCGGCCTGATTGGGCTGGGCGGAGCCGGGGTACTGCTGTGGATGGGCTACGGGTTGAGCGTCGGCGCGTGGACCGGACGGCTGCGCCTTTATGGCAGCGACGGCCCGGCCCCGGGCGCCCTTCGCTTCGGGCAGGTGCCCGGCGGCATGGCCCTCACCCTGTTCAACCCATACTGGGCGATCTGGTGGGCAAGCGTCGGCGCAGTCTACGTCGGCCGCGTGAGCCTGCTCGGTTCGAGCTTACTGGCAATTGGCGGCCTGGCCTTCACCCACTGGCTGACCGATCTCGGCTGGCTAGGCGGTCTCAGCCTGGTCGCCGGCTCCGGCAGCGGCTTGATAGGAGAGCGCGCCTACCGGGCCGTGTTACTGGTGTGCGGAGTTTTCCTGCTGGCGTTTGGCGTGTACATGGCCTGGAGCGGCATCGGCTTCCTGCGCGCGGCTTAGTCCTGCCGCCGCCGGCCCCTTCACCTTCCACCGCCGGGCTCTCTCCGTGCAATTTCATTCCCGCAATTTGGGGTGAAGCAGGCAGAGCGTGCTATAATCGGTCCGTCTGTGGGACAATGGCGACCCTGGGCCATGTCCCGCCGCTATGTTCAGCCACCGGCTGACTGGCGGCGTGTTCGCGACGAGGACCCGCGCTTCCGAGCCCCGGCAAGCGGCCCGCGGCGACCAGGGACGGGCACGTGTTTCTGGTACTGGAAGCATCCCGAGAAACAGATACTGCACGAAGGAGTGGACAATGTCTTCTGTTAGCAATCCATTCGAGATCGCCCAGCGTCAGTTGGACGAAGCAGCCGCCATCCTGGGCCTATCGCCGGCCATGCACGCATTCCTGCGCGAGCCAATGCGCGAACTGCACTTCTCCATCCCCGTTCAGATGGACGACGGCAGCTACCAGGTGTTCCAGGGTTTCCGCGTACAGTACAACGATGCGCGCGGTCCCGCCAAGGGCGGCATTCGCTTCCATCCCGATGAAACGATCGACACTGTCCGCGCCCTGGCAGCGTGGATGACCTGGAAAACCTCCGTGGTGGACATCCCGCTAGGCGGCGGTAAGGGCGGAGTGATCTGCGATCCAAAGCACCTCTCCGAAGGCGAACTCGAGCGGCTGAGCCGGGGCTTCATGCGCCGGGTGGCCCATTTCATCGGGCCCGAGAAGGACGTGCCTGCTCCGGACGTCTACACCACCCCGCAGATCATGGCCTGGATGATGGATGAGTACGAAGTCATCACCGGCCGCCATCTGCCCGGCGTCATCACCGGTAAGCCGCTCAACTTATTCGGGTCGTTGGGCCGTGGCGACGCGACGGCGCGCGGCGGCGTCTACACGGTGCGCGAGGCCGCGAAGGCCATGGGCATCGACCTGAAGGGCGCCCCCGCCGCGATCCAGGGCTTCGGCAACGCCGGGCAGTTCGCCCATCAGCTTGGCGGAAACCTGCTGGGCCTGAAGACGGTGGCGGTCAGCGACACGAAGGGTGGGATTTACGACGCCAACGGCCTGGACTTCGAGGCAGTTCTGGCCTGGAAACATGAGACTGGCAGCGTCATCAATTTCAGAGGCGCGGACAATATCACGAATTCCGAACTGCTGGAGCTCCCCGTCAGCGTGCTGTTCCCGTCGGCCCTCGAGGGCGTGATCACGGCCGACAACGCTTCGCGCGTGAAGGCAAAGATCGTGGCCGAGTTGGCCAATGGGCCAACCACGCCGGAAGGTGACTGCATTCTGTATGAGAACGGCGTTTACGTGATCCCGGACTTCCTCTGCAACGCCGGCGGCGTAACCGTCAGTTATTTCGAGCAAGTCCAGGACGCGTACAACTTCTACTGGCCGCTCGACGAGGTGCAGTCCCGCCTGGACGCGAAGATGACCAAAGCCTTCCACGCCGTGCACGATATGGCGCAGGCTCAACACGTCCACAACCGGCTAGCCGCCTACTTGGTCTCCGTCAAGCGCGTTGCGGAAGCCGTGGCAACGCGAGGGTGGGTGCGGTAGGAGAGCAGGACGCTCGGCATCTCAGGGCTAAGATAAAGCTCGCCGGGAAGTAGATCTCCCGGCGAGCTTGCATTTGCTCGTCCGCGTGCGGCTTCAGCTTGACGTTCCGGCGCTAGAGCGTCTCCATCAGCGCCTGCAGCGCCTCGCGGCTCGGGCGCACGCGCTCCTCCTCGAGAGTGGCCAACGGATCGTCGGTCAATTGGAGTAGCTCGAGCAGGTGCGGCCTTTCTTCTTCGTTGACATAGATCAGGCCGGTGATGAACTGCTGCTTGTTGCGCGCGTCCTCGAGGACGCGGAAAGCCAGCGCCTTGTCGGTGGGATCGTAATCGGGGTCGAGCTTCTTCAAACGGATCTTCGACTTGTCGTGCATCTCCACCTCGACCTCGCCCTCATAGTCGCCGATCCTGATCTCACGTTCGGAAGGCACAAACCCCAACAGCTCGTTCAAGGGCTCCTCGTGCACCTTTCCCCAGCTATAGCTCTTGCTGGACTCCTCGTGGTTGTTGAAGGTCACGCAGGGACTGATTATGTCCAGAACAGCGATGCCGCGATGGCGCAGCGCCGCCTGCAGCAGGGCTTCAACTTGCCGCGGGTCGCCGGCAAAACTGCGGGCCACGAAGGTCGCACCGGATGCCAGCGCCTCGACGCAGACGTCCAGGGGGGGCAAGTTGTTGACGCCGGCGTACTTCAGTTTCTGCCCCAGGTCAGAGGTAGCGCTGAACTGCCCCTTGGTCAGACCATATACGCCGTTGTTCTCGACGATGTAGACCATCGGCACGTTGCGGCGCACCACGTGCTTGAAGTGGCCGATGCCGATCGAGACGGTGTCGCCGTCCCCACTCACGCCGATCACCTTCAGGGTGTGGTTGGCAACGATCGCCCCGGTAGCCACCGCGGGCATGCGCCCATGCACGCTGTTGAATCCGTGGCTCCAGCCCAGGAAATAGGTCGGCGACTTGCTGCTGCAGCCAATGCCGCTCATTTTGATGACTTTGGTCTGGTCCAGCCCCGCTTCCCAGGTCACATTCATGATACGCTGGCTGATGCTGTCGTGGCCACAGCCCTTGCAAAGGGTCGAAGGGACGGCCTGGTAGGCTTTCTTGTCCAGACCAAGCACGTTCAGCTTGGGTGAACGCACGGGACTTTCAGCTATGGTACCCATTTACCTGGCTCCTTCCTGGCGCCGGATCGCGTCGCTGATCCAGGCTGCGGCGAGAGACAAGCCATCTCCCCGGGCCACCGACCGGATATACGGAGCCCGCGCCGGCTCTTCGGTTAACAGAATCTTGTGCAACTGGCCGTCGTGGTTGTTCTCCACCACGTAGATCCGCTGGTAGCGGCCGATGAAATCGCGCACCGCCTGGCTGATGGGCAGCGCTCTCAGGCGCAAGTAGCCGGCATCGACCTGCTCGTCGCGCAGCAGATCGACCGCCTCCAACACGGCCGGGTCGTTCGAGCCCAGACTGACAATGCCAATCTGCGCCCCGGGCGCGTCGTGTATCTCCGGCGCCGGGACCAACTCGCGCGCAGTCTCGAACTTGCGCGCCAGGCGATCCATGTTGCGCTCCCAATCGGCCGACTTCTCGGTGTACTGGGCGAACTCGTTATGACCCGTGCCGCGCGTGAAATAGGCGGCTGCGTGATTGGGATTGCCGGGCAAGGTGCGATACGGTATCCCGTCGCCGTCGACATCCTTGTACCGCCCCCAGCCATTGCCCAGCCGCTCCAGGTCCGTATCGCTCAAGACCTTGCCCCGGTCCAGCGGCTTCTCGGGATACTCGAAGGCCTCGCTGATCCAGGCATTCATACCAAGATCGAGGTCGCTGAGGACGAACACCGGGGTCTGCAGCCGCTCGGCCAGGTCGAAGGCCTGGCCGCCGAAGGCGAAACACTCCTTCGGGCTGCCGGGAAACAGGATGACGTGACGCGTGTCGCCGTGACTGAGATAGTAGGCCGCCAGGATATCGCCCTGGCTGGTGCGGGTGGGCAAGCCGGTGCTCGGCCCGATGCGTTGAACGTCCCAGATCACGGCGGGGATCTCGGCGAAGTACGCCAGTCCGGTGAACTCTGACATCAGGCTCAGACCCGGGCCACTGGTGCTGGTCATCGCACGCGCCCCGGCCCAGCCGGCTCCGATCACCATGCCCAGCGCCGCCAGCTCGTCCTCGGCCTGAATGACCGCGAAGGTCGCCTTGTCGTTGGCCGGATCACAGCGCACCTGGGGCAAGTACTTGTTCAGCGCTTCGGCCAGGCTCGAGGCCGGGGTGATTGGGTACCAGGCCGCAAAGGTTATCCCGCCCCAGATCGCCCCAAGCGCAGCCGAGGTGTTGCCGTCGACCAACAGCTTGCCCTCATTGAAGCCGATCATCCGCTCCACGCAGAAACGGTCCTGCTTGGTCAGATGCTCCTGGGCCCACTTGTGCGCGCGCTCGACCATCGACATGTTGAGGGCAACCGGTTTCACTTTGCCGCCGAAGTTCCAGTCTACCGCATTCTGGATCTCGGCCAGGTCGATATTCAGCAAATGCGCCATCACGCCGACGTAGACCATGTTGGCGATGTAGTCCTTGAGGTCATACGGCAGGCTGGCTTCCTTGACCAACTGATTGACCGGCATCCCGTAGTAGGTAACGTCGTCGCGACGCGCCGGGATGGGCAAGGAATCGTCGTAGAAAACGACTCCGCCTGGAGCCACGCCGGCCATATCGTCGGCGAAGCTGCGCCCGTTCATGCAGACGGCGATGTCATAGCCATCGCGACGGGCCAGATAGCCTTGCTTGCTCAGGCGGATGACGTACCAGGTGGGCAGGCCCTGGATGTTGCTGGGGAACAGGTTCTTGCCGGTAACCGGAACGCCCATCTTGAACAGCGCGCGCAACAGCACGCCGTTGCTGGTCTGGCTGCCCGACCCATTGACCGTTGCGATGTTGATCGTAAAGTCGTTTGCGACCAACGGGCGTTCGCCAAGCCCGGCCTGGGCCTCTTGCACTGCGATAGTCATTTGGTCCTTCCTCCTATGGGAAAAGCTCGTTCATCGGCGTGCGGCTTTGCGCGCCGTTCGCACCCGCCACAGCTTCCTGGGTCACCCGGACCCCGAGGGCCTCGCTCAGCGGCGCTTCGTGCGAGTTGCCCATCTTATCCAGCAAGTGGTGGTGTTCGGCCAGCAAGGCCTTGCCGGCGGCAAACTCCCCAGCGCAGATGGCTGCCACGATGCGCTCATGATAGGTCCAAACAGTTTGCAGGTAGCTCAGGTCGGCGTAGGTGTTCAGCTCGACTGCTTCATAAGCGTCCCAATATGCCTCTAGCAGACCCTGGACGAAGAAGTTTGTCAAGCGGCTGTAGATCATCAGGTGAAATTGGCGATGCTCGGCGTGGGGGATCTGAATGCGCTCGAGATTGAGCTTGGCCCAGGCGCGTGCGACCAGTTCCTGCAGGGTTCCCCGATCGGCATCCGTCAGCAAGGCGACGGCCTCGTCCCAGAATGCGACCTCGAGGTGAATGCGCAGCGTGCTGTACGCTCTGAACATGCGCCGGTCCAAGGAAAGTGCCACCATCAGGCTGAGCCGGACGGCGGGCAGGAACTCGTAAGCCCGGCAGCGGATACCCCGCCTCGGGCTGACCTCGACGAGCCCGAGGGCGCGGGCCACCTCCAGTTGCTCGCGCAGCTTCCCGACGCTGATGCCGGTCTGCGCGCTGATCTCGTCCAGGGCGGGCAGGCGCGCGCCGACCTCGAAGCCCTGGGGCTCGGCAGCCTTGGTGAGCAGATAACGCAGAAAATCCGAGTCGATTGCGGAGAGAATCAAGACCTCATCCTTACCGATTAATCGGATTCATTCGATTAATCAGGCATGAGTCAGGATAGCAGAAAGGTGCGCAAAAGTCAACAGCAGAACGCGGCCTTTTTGTTACCGCGGGGGAAATGTCCGGGTTAGCGGCTCACGCCGAACGACACATGATCGGCGCCTTCGTAACGCAAACTGCTTGACTCCTGTACCGCGCGTGAAATATACTCTCAGCGCCGGTTGGCCAATCGACGAGAGGATTCAGGCAATGGACAACGAGCAGTCGAATATGTGGACGAGCGCCCTGCACGAACTGCGCGCAGCGGCTGCCAGGCTTGGCCTGTCCGAAGGCATGCTCGCGATCCTGGAAACCCCCGAACGCGAGCTGACGGTGGCAGTGCCCATTCGCATGGACGACGAGACGATCAAGGTGTTCAGGGGCTATCGCATCCAGCACTCGAGCGCGCGTGGCCCCTGCAAGGGGGGCATACGCTACCATCCGGATGTCAACGTGGAGGAGATGCGAGCCCTGGCGATGCTGATGACCTGGAAGTGCGCCGTGGTGGATATCCCCTACGGGGGCGCCAAGGGGGGCATTCAGGTTAACCCCAGCGACCTATCGCGCAACGAGCTGATGCGGCTGACCCGCCGCTTCGCGACCATGATCCGCCCCATCATCGGTCCCCAGCGTGACATCCCGGCGCCTGACGTGAATACCAATGCGCAGATCATGTCCTGGATCGCCGACACGATCAGCATGTTCGACGGCACCACCAACCTGAGCGTGGTTACAGGTAAGCCGATCAATTTTGGCGGGTCATTGGGACGACAATCGGCGACAGGCTGCGGCGTGGCTTTCGTGACGCGCGAGTTCCTGAAGAAGATCGGCCTGCCTATCCAGCAGACGCGCGTGGCGATACAAGGTTTTGGCAACGTCGGTTCGAACACGGCTGAAGCGCTGCATGACATGGGCGCACGCATTATCGCGGTCAGCGACGTGAGCGGCGGCCTCTACAATCCCGACGGTCTGGATATTTCGGCCATCCTGGTGCACACCCGGGACCATCCTTACCATCTGCTCGAGGGTTATCAGGCGCCCGGCGTGAAGCCGATCAGCAACGAAGAGCTCCTCGAACTGGATGCGGACGTGCTGATACCCGCGGCGCTGGAGAACCAGATCACGGTGGACAATGCGCATTCAATCAGAGCGCGCGCGATCGTCGAGGCCGCCAACGGGCCGACGACCGAGGAGGCGGACGAGATTCTCAGCGCTCGCGGCATCCAGATCGTGCCGGACATCCTGGCCAACGCGGGCGGGGTGGTGGTCAGCTACTTCGAGTGGGTCCAGAACCGGGAGGCGTTCTACTGGGACGAGGACCAGGTTACCAGCCAACTCGAGAGGATCATGATCAGAAGCTTCGAGCAGGTTTGGCAGTACAGCCGCGAGCGAGGGGAGACGCTCCGCTCGGGAGCGATCATGCTGGCGGTACAGCGCGTCGTCAGCGTCCTGGAGCAGCGCGAGATCTTCCCCTAGAAAGCCGGCAGTGGGTGGGGAAACGGGATCGGGATCGGGCGGAAACCCTGTCCGACCGAGCCCGATCCCCCTTCTACCGCCGGGGTTTACTGCAGCACGGCGCCCTGGCTGGCGCTCGTGGCCAGGCGAGCATAGCGACGCAGCCACCCGGTCAGTGGGAGCCCAACGTGCGGCTGCCAGGCAGCGCGGCGGCGCGCCAGCTCCTCGGCAGACAGATCCACTCGCATGCTGCCCTCCGGGATGTCGATGTCGATTATGTCGCCCGTCTGCAGCAGTCCGATAGGACCGCCTTCGGCCGCCTCCGGGCTGACGTGGCCGATGCAGGCGCCGCGGGTGCCACCCGAGAAACGGCCATCGGTGATCAGGGCGACGGAGGACTCAAGCCCCATACCGGTGATATTCGAAGTCGGCGCCAGCATCTCTTGCATGCCCGGCCCGCCTTTCGGCCCCTCATTGCGAATGACAACCACGTCGCCCGGCTTCACCTCGCCGTTGAGGATCCCGGCGTTGGCCTCGTCGTGGCTCTCATAGACGCGGGCGGGACCGCGATGGCGCAGCATGCCTGGCAGGACGCCGGCCGTCTTCACGACTGCTCCATCGGGCGCAAGGTTGCCGAACAGGATCGTCAGGCCGCCGGTCCGGCTGTAGGGATTCTCCAAGGTCCGGATGCAGCCCGTATCCTGGCTGTCGCAGCCGTCGATGTTCTCGCCAAGGCTCTTGCCGGTGACGGTCTTCTGCTCCAGGTGCAGCACACCGGGCTTCTTGCTCAACTCCCACAGGATTGCGCTGACGCCGCCGGCCCGACCCACGTCCTCCATGTGATAGGCCGAAGACGGGCTGACCTTGCACAGGTTGGGGACGCGCGCGCTGACTTCGTTCAGGCGGGCGAGGGGGTATTCGATGCCGGCCTCGTGGGCCAGGGCGATGGTGTGCAGGACGGTGTTGGTGCTGCCGCCCATCGCCATGTCGAGGGCAAAGGCGTTATCGATGGCTTCAGGAGTGATGATATCAAGCGGTTTCAGGTCCAGGTCGATCAGGGTCAGCACCTGCCGGGCCGCCGCCTCTGCCAGTTCCTCGCGCGCCGGATCGGTGGCCAGGATGCTGCCATTGCCCGGCAGGGCCACACCCAGCGCCTCACACAGGCAGTTCATGCTGTTGGCGGTGAACAGGCCCGAACACGAACCGCAGGAAGGGCAGGCGAAGTCCTCGAGCTCCTTGAGCTGCACATCCGACAGGTTGCCCGCCTGATACGCCCCGACGCCCTGGAAAACGCTGATCAGGTCAACCGTCTGCCCGCTCGGCGTGTGACCGGCAGCCATCGGCCCGCCGCTAATGAAAATGGTCGGGATATTGCAGCGCACGGCACCCATCAGCATGCCCGGCACGATCTTGTCGCAATTGGGGATGCAGATCAAGCCGTCAAACTGGTGGGCCTTGACCATGGTCTCCACGCTGTCGGCGATCAACTCGCGACTCGGCAGGCTGAATTTCATGCCGATGTGGCCCATGGCAATTCCGTCGTCGACCCCAATGGTGTTGAACATGAACGGGATGCCTCCCGCCGCGCGCACCGCCCGGCGGACGACCTCGCCGAACGCATTAAGGTGCACGTGTCCGGGGATGATGTCGACGTAGCTGTTCGCGATCGCGATGAACGGCTTGCCGAAATCCTCGTCGCTCTGGATGACGCCGGTCGCTTTCAACAAGGCCCGGTGCGGCGCCCTTTCGAAGCCCTTTTTGATCAGATCCGAGCGCATGTGGCGCCCATTTGTGTTCTTAGCCATAAAACCTCCGCGATCAAAGTCGCTACTTTGGATGTGAGAACGTGAAGGATCAGAGCGCGCCGACCACGAGATCGCCCATTTCGATCGTGCCAACCTGCGGCTGTCCGGGCAGGGCCAGATCGGCCGTGCGATGGCCGGCCGCAAGTACGTTGTCCACCGCGGCCTCGACGGCGGCAGCCTCTTGCGCCAGCCCCAGCCCCGAGCGCAGCAACATAGCGGCGCTGAGAATGGTCGCCAACGGATTGGCGATACCGCGGCCGGCGATGTCGGGTGCGGAACCGTGGATGGGCTCGAAGAGCCCGGGACGGCCGCTGCCCAGCGAGGCCGATGGCAACATCCCCAACGAGCCGGTCAGCATGGACGCTTCGTCAGAGAGGATGTCGCCGAACATGTTTTCGGTGGCGATGACGTCAAAGTCGGCCGGACGACGGATCAGGTACATGGCGCACGCGTCGACCAGCAAGTCCTCGCAGGCCACGTCGGGGTAATCGCGTGCCACCTCGTGGGCTACTTCGCGCCAGAGGCGCGAGGAGGCCATCACGTTCGCTTTGTCGACAGAAGTGACCTTCTTGCGGCGCAAGCGCGCCAGGTCAAAAGCCACCCGCATCAAGCGCTCGATCTCTCCCTCGCTATAGCGCAGCGTGTCGACCGCCGAGCGGCCCTGCGGCGTGACCTCACGGCCCTGCGGTTGGCCAAAGTACAAGCCTCCTGTCAGCTCTCGCACGATTACCAGGTCCACTCCGGCCACGCTTTCCGGCCGCAAGGGGCTGGCCAAAGCCAGTGCGGGGCGAACCGTCACCGGGCGCAGGTTTGCGAACAGACCCAGCTCCTTGCGTACGCCCAGCAAGCCCTGTTCCGGGCGCACTTCGGCGCGCGGGTCGCTCCACTTGGGCCCGCCGACGGCGCCGAGCAGCACTGCGTCCGCGGAGCGGCAGGCCTCAAGGGTCTCGGGAGGCAAAGGATCCCCGGTCTCATCGATCGCGATCCCGCCCATCAGGGCTTCGCCAAAGCTAAACTTATGACCGAACCGGCCGGCGACCGCTTCCAACACCTTGCGGCCCTCGGCTACGACCTCCGGCCCGATGCCATCGCCGGGAAGTAGAGTGATCCTCGCGTCCATTTACGATCCTTTGCTCAGATTGACGTGTTCGGAAACCAATTTGTTCGAAAATCGCGCGTTGGAAAACTAAGCGTTCGCAAACGTCCTTTGGTAGCTCCGGCCAGCGGCTAGGCGTTCAGGATCGCGTACTCCATGCTATCAGCCAGCGCGCGCCAGCTGGCCTCGATGATATTGGTGCTGGCGCCGACGGTGCTCCAGCGCAGGCCCTCGCTCTTGGTGTCGATCAGCACGCGGGTGGTCGCGGCCGTGGCCGTGTCGCTGTCGAGGATGCGCACCTTGTAATCGACCAGCTTCACTTTCGACAGTTTGGGATAAACGTCGAGCAGTGCCCGGCGCAGGGCCATGTCCAGGGCGTTGACGGGCCCATTGCCTTCGCCAACCGTGTGCATGATCTTCGGCCCGACGCGCAGCTTGATCGTGGCCTCGGCCAGCACCCCACGACCGCGCCGCCGTTCTACCAGGACCATGAAATCGATCAACTCAAAGGGCGGCACGTAACCGGCCTGCGCGTGGCGCAGCATCAGGTTCACCGAGGCTTCGGCGCCTTCAAATGTGAAGCCCTGCGCCTCCAGCTTCTTGATCTGCTCGAGCACCTCGCGCGTCTGATTGCTGCCTGCTTCCAGGCCCAACTGAGCAGCTTTGTCGATAATATTGCCGCGCCCCGACAGCTCGGAGACAATCGTGCGCCGCACGTTGCCAACCAGTGCCGGGTCGATGTGCTGGTAGCTCGAGTCATTCTTGAGCACGGCCGCGGCGTGCAGTCCCCCCTTGTGGGCAAACGCGCTGGCGCCGACGTACGGCAGGTGATCGTCGTGGGCCAGGTTCGCCACTTCGGCCACGAAACGCGAAAGCTCGGTCAGGCGGCTCAGCTTCTCGGGTGCAATGCACGGCAGACCCATTTTGAGCTGCAGGCCGGGGATGACCGAACAGAGGTTAGCGTTGGCGACGCGCTCGCCATAACCGTTGATCGTACCCTGCACTTGAACGGCCCCGGCGCGCACGGCAGCCAGCGTGTTGGCTACCCCACAGCCACCATCGTCGTGGGTATGTATGCCAATGGGCAGCGCCAACTCAGCCGCCACGCGGCTCACGACCTCCTCGACCTCCCAGGGCAGGGCGCCACCGTTGGTATCGCAGAGCACCAGCACCGATGCGCCATTCGTGGCGGCCGCACGGAGGGTCGCCAGGGCGTAGTCGGGATCGGCCTTGTAGCCGTCAAAGAAGTGCTCGGCGTCGTAGACCACTTCCTTGCCACCGGCTTGCATGTAGGCCACGCTCTCGCCGATCATGGCCAGGTTCTCAGCCAGCGTCGTCTCCAGTACCTGGAGCACGTGCAGGTCCCAGGTCTTGCCCACCAGGGCCACCGCCGGCGTCTCGGCATCGAGCAAGGCCCTGAGGTTGGCGTCGTCCTCGGGACAACTGTCTTTGCGCCGGGTGCTGCCGAAGGCGACCAACTTCGAGTGCGTGAGGCCCAGCGTGCGCACACGCTGGAAGAACTCTACGTCTTTGGGATTGGAGCCCGGCCAGCCGCCCTCGATATAGTGGATGCCGAACTCATCCAGTTTGCGGGCAATCTTCAGCTTGTCATCGGCTGACAACGAGACGCCCTCACGCTGAGTCCCGTCGCGCAGGGTAGTATCATATAGTTGTATTGTCAATCAGTCCCACCTTCCCGATAGAGGCCTCCCTGAAAGAGGATGCCGCTTGCCGTCTGGCGCACGCCGCCTGACGTCCCACCTCAGCCACTCCAGGCCCCATGGTAATATGACCACTCGAAGTCGTCACCTTCGGGGTGCATGGCGGCCCGTTCCGCCTGGTTTGTCTTGTCATCGGGGTCGCCCACCACCGCTGAATGCAATCCCGCCTCCCGCGCATCCCAGGTTCCCGGCTGATTCTGGCCGGCCGGTATCAGCTGACTTTCCTGTGTCATGGCTTCCACCCTCCTAGCGATTATAATACGCCATAAGAGCATCGTTGACGAACTGCCCCCCGCACGCCGGCGTCATGGCCGGCGCGTTCAGGCAGTCCGCCGGTGCTTGCGAGCCTTCCACTCGGCCGACAGCCTCCCGCGCGACGGCGGTCGTGCCGATGGAGTTCAACACGTTGTAGCGTTCCATGAGTCCTATAAGGTGTCCGGCGGCTGCGTCCGCATACACCGCCGCAACAAGTTCCTCCTGGCGTTCTCGATCGCGCATCATTTCCCTCATCCTCCGTATTTTACGCCGGCAGCCACAAAACCATAAGCTTGTCAGTCCCCATCAAACCTCGTCAGCCCCCGTCAGCCCTTCTCAGCCGCTATGATACCTCGTGCAACCCTCGTCAGGCGTGCACCCGCGCTGGGTGCGCTTGCTCGTAGCCCTGGATGTGCGGCTCCTGGGAGACCAGGTAACCCAGCTCATCTACCCCCTGCAGCAAGCAGGCCTTGCTGAAACTGTCGATTGGGAAGTGTACCGCGCGGCCATCGGGCAGGGTAAGGCTCTGAGTGGCCAGGTCGATCGTCAGCGTCAGATCCGTGTCCTCAGCCGCCAGACTGAATAATTGCTCATGCGTTGCGCGATCCACTATCACGGGCAGCAACCCGTTCTTCAGCGCGTTGTTGCGAAAGATGTCGGCGAACGACGTGCTCACGACAGCGCGGAAACCAAAATCGGCCAACGCCCAGGGTGCATGTTCGCGGCTGGAGCCGCAGCCGAAGTTATCGCCGGCGAGCAGTATCCGCGCCCCGGATGCGCCGGGCTCGTTCAGAGGGAACTCGGGCCGGGGCCGGCCAGCGGCGTCATAGCGCCAGTCGTTGAACAGGTGCTCGCCCAGGCCGGCTTTGCTGGTCGTCTTCAGATAGCGGGCCGGGATGATCTGATCGGTGTCGATGTTCTCCGATGGGACGGCGACCACGCGGCCGGTGAGAGTTTTGATGGGTTGCACGGCGTCCTCCTTCAGTCGGCCAAGGTGCGCGCGTCGGTGACGACGCCCCGCAGGGCGGTCGCAGCGGCGGTGAGTGGGCTGGCCAGGAACGTGCGGCCACCCGGCCCCTGGCGGCCCTCGAAATTACGATTGCTGGTGCTGACCGCATACTGGCCCGGTTCGAGCTGGTCCCCATTCATGGCGATGCACATGCTGCAGCCGGGCTCACGCCACTCAGCGCCAGCCTCGCGGAAGATGTTGTCCAAGCCTTCGGCCTCGGCCTGGCGCTTGATAGCCTGGGAACCGGGGACCACCAGGACTCGGGTGGAGGCGTTCACCTTGCGGCCCCGCAATATCGCCGCCGCCTGGCGGAGGTCGCCGATGCGTGAGTTCGTGCAGCTGCCGATGAACACCACGTCCACGTGGTGTCCCAGCAGTGGCTTACCCGGCTCCAGCGCCATGTAGGCGAGGGCCTTGCGCGCCGCCTGGCGCTGGCTTACGTCGGCCAACTCGTCAGGATCGGGCACGGGCGCGCTGATCGGAATACCCATGCCCGGGTTGGTGCCATAAGTGATCATCGGCTCCAGGATGCTCGCGTCCAGCGTGACGCTGCGATCGTAGAACGCGCCCTCGTCGCTGGGCAGGTCGCGCCAGGCGGCCAGCGCCTTGTCCCAATCCTCACCTTGCGGGGCGAAGGGCCGTCCTGCCAGGTATTGCAGAGTCGTTTCGTCGGGCGCGACCATGCCGGTGCGCGCGCCGGCCTCGATGCTCATGTTGCAGACCGTCATACGCTCGTCCATCGACAGCGCACGAATCGCCGGCCCCAGATATTCGATCGCGTGCCCGGTTCCGCCGCCGACGCCGATCTTGGCTATGAGGGCCAGGATGATGTCCTTGGCACCGACGCCGGAGCAGAGCGCGCCGTCGACGTGCACTGCCAAGGTTTTCGGCTTGCGCTGCAGAAGGCACTGGGTGGCCAGCACGTGCTCGACCTCGCTCGTGCCGATACCGAAGGCGAGCGCGCCAAAAGCGCCGTGGGTTGCAGTGTGGCTGTCACCGCAGACGATGGTCATGCCGGGCTGGGTGAACCCGAGCTCCGGGCCGATCACGTGGACGATCCCGCGGGCAGGACTGTCCATACCGTACAGCCGAATGCCGAACTGCCGGCAGTTCTCCTCCATCTGCGCGATCTGCCGCGCGGCCAGTTGGTCGACGGCGGCGGAACCCGGCGGGGTGGTGGGCGTGCTGTGGTCCATCGTCGCCACCGTCTGGCCCGGGCGGCGCACCTTCAGCCCCCGCTCGCGCAGGCCCTGAAACGCCTGCGGCGAAGTGACCTCGTGCACGAGGTGCAGGTCGATGTAGAGGACAGCGGGGCTGCCCGGCTCCTCGTGGACGACGTGGGCCGCCCAAATCTTCTCAAACAGCGTTCGCGGTTTGACGCTCATCAGTCCCCTTTTCCTCGCGTGCCGTCAGCATCTTGTTCAAAGCGCTCATGTAAGCGCGCGCTGCGGCGACGATGATATCGTTGTCGGCTCCGTGGCCACTGAAAGTGCGAGCGAACGATTGGCCGGTCTGCGGGTTGAAGACGCTGTCGGTATCGCCATTGTGCGGCTGAATGCGAATCGTCACCTCGCCAACGGCATCGATCCCCTCGGTGACGGCCTTGATACTGAACTCGGTCAAGGTATTGACCACGCCTACCACACGGTTGATCGCCTTGTAGACGGCATCGACCGGGCCCGAGCCCAGGGCCGCATCCTCATAAACCTTGCCATCTGGTCCGGCCAGGTTCACGGTGGCCGTCGGAATGCTGTGGTCACCGCAGGAAACCTGGATGTGGTTCAGGCGCCATACCTCACGCGGCTGGTAGATCTCGTCGGCGATGATGGCCTCGATGTCCGCATCGGTAACTATCTTCTTCATGTCGCACAGGCGTTTGAAGCGTTCGAAGGCCAGGTTGACGTCGGTGTCGGACAAGTCGGCGTAGCCCAGGTCGTCCAGATGGGAGCGAAAGGCGTGGCGTCCGGAGTGCTTGCCGAGCACCAGTCGGGAGGCCAGCAGGCCGACCGTCTCCGGCCGCATGATCTCGTAAGTCAGGCTGCTCTTGAGCATGCCATCCTGGTGGATGCCGGCTTCGTGGGCGAACGCGTTCGAGCCGACGATCGCCTTGTTAGGCTGCACGACCATGCCAGTGTAGGCGCTGACCATGCGACTGGTGCGCGTGATTTGCGCCGTATCGATGCCCGTGTGCAAGCCGAAGACCTGTGGCCGGGTGGCGATGGCCATCACCACTTCTTCCAGCGAGGTGTTCCCCGCCCGCTCGCCGATGCCGTTGACGGTTACCTCGACCTGGCGGGCGCCGGCGCGCACGCCGGCCAGGGTGTTGGCCGTGGCCAACCCGAGGTCGTCGTGGCAGTGCACCGACCAGACCACCCGCTCGGCGCCCGGCGTGTGCTTGATGAGGTATTCGATCAGGGAGCCGTACTCCTCGGGCGTAGTATAACCGACAGTGTCCGGAATGTTGAGCGTGGTCGCGCCGGCCTTGATGACCTCGCCCAGCACCACGGTCAGGAACTGCGGATCGGAGCGAGCCGCGTCCTCGGGCGAGAACTCGACGTCATCGCACAGGCCGCTGGCATAGGCCACCGCGTCGATCGCCCGCTGGATGCACTCCTCGCGGTCGATCTTGAGCTTGAACTGCAGGTGAATGTCGCTGGTGGCCAGGAAAGTGTGGATTCGGTGCCGGGGCGCCGACTTGACGGCCTCGTAAGCGCGCGAGATATCCGGCTTGCTCGCGCGCGCCAGGCCGGCGATCACCATCGGCTGGCCGGACTTGCGTCCCTCAGTCAGCGGGCCGACTTCCTCGGCGATGCGCCGGACTGCCTCGAAATCACCCGGCGAGGCGATCGGGAAACCCGCTTCGCAAATGTCGACACCCAGGCGCGACAGTTGATGGGCGATCTCCAGTTTCTCGTCGATATTCAGCGTCGCGCCCGGCGACTGCTCACCATCCCGCAAAGTGGTGTCAAAGATCAGCAGGGTATCGTCAGGATCGCTCATAGAAGCTTCTCCCCCGTCCTAATCACTCTTGGCATGCTGGCTGCTGCTCGGTCACGCGATTCCATTGTGCGCCGGCTCAGGATGATAGCCATTGCCGCGCACCATGGCCACTCGACCGGTGCGCACCATTTCCAGGATGCCGAAATTCTCCAACAGCTTGATCAGCGAGTCGACCCGATCTTCCGGCCCGGTGATCTGGATCGTCAGGCAGTCGAGTGAGACGTCGACGATGCTTGCGCGGTATATCTCGGCCAGTTGCAGGATTTCTGCCCGGTTCGCACTGCTGGCCCGGACCTTGATCAACACCAGCTCGCGCTCGACGGTTGGCTGGTGCGTCACATCCTGGATCGCGGTGACGTTGATCAACTTGAAAAGCTGCGTCTGGACCTGGCTCAGCTCTCGCTCGTCGCCGTCGACGACAAAGGTCATCCGGCTGATGCCGGGCTTCTCGGTGTGGCCGACGGTCAGGCTCTCGATGTTGAAATTGCGCCGCCGGAACAGGCTCGACACCCGGTTCAACACGCCGGGCTTGTCTTCCATCCAGGCAATCATGGTGTGTTCCATAGTTGTCATGCCTCTTCTGCGTTGAGCATGTCTGGCAGCGGCCGGCGGATCATATCGGCATTGCTTCGGCCCGGTGCCACCATCGGATAGACGTTGCTGAACGGATCGACCTTGAAATTGATCAGGAACGGGCCGTTGTGTGCACGGGCCTGCTGGATCGCGCCGTCCACATCCTCCTTGCAGGCAACAGTGATGGCCGGGATGGTATAGGCTTCGGCGATCTTCAGGAAGTCCGGGTTGAACAGCGGCGTCCCGGCATAGCGTTGCTCGTAGAAGATGTCCTGCCACTGGCGCACCATGCCCAGATAGCCATTGTTGATGATCGCGATCTTGATCGGCAGTCCCTCGGCCACGACAGTAGACAATTCCGGCATGGTCATCTGGAATCCGCCATCACCTGCCACGACCCACACTTCCTCATCGGGCCGGCTCATCTGCGCCCCGATGGCCGCGGGGAGGGCAAAGCCCATGGTGCCCAGGCCGCCGGAGGTGATCAAGCTGAGGGGGTGGATGTGGGGGAAGTACTGGGCCTCCCACATCTGGTGCTGGCCGACGTCGGTGACCACGATGCAGTTGCCCTCGCCGGTCTGGTACCACAGCTCGCGGATGATGTAGGGCGGGATGAGCTCGTCCGCCTCACGCGCCAGCACATCGCGCCGGTCGGTATCGCCACGCCACTCAGCGATCTGGGCCAACCAGTCCGGGTGCTTCTTGGGCTCGGTCAGGGGGATCAGTTGGCGCAGCGTAAGCAGGGCATCGCCAATGACCGGCGTGTCGACGGTCATCGTCTTGCCGACCTCGGCGGGATCGAGGTCGATGTGGACGATGCGTGCCTTCGGCGCGAAGCTACTGAAAGCCCCGGTCAAGCGGTCGTCCAGCCGAGAACCGACGGACACAAGGATGTCGCATTCCTGGATGGCGTAGTTCGTGTATGCCTCGCCGTGCATCCCACCCATACCTATGGCAAGCGGGTGGGTGGCCGGCAGGGCGCCGATGCCCAACAAGCTGCTCGCGACGGGGATGCTTGCCCTCTCGGCCAACTCGCGCAGCTCGGCAGTCGCCTTCGCCAGCATCACCCCGTGGCCGGCGATGATCAACGGTCGTTCGGCTTCGTTGATGAGCCGGGCCGCCCGGGCGATGGCCTGCGGATCGGCTGCGCTGAGAGCCGGGTCGTAGCCCGGCAAGTGTATGGTGGTAGGATATTCCAGCTCCATTTCAGCTTGCTGCACGTCTTTGGCGATATCGACGAGGACCGGACCGGGTCGCCCAGTGCGGGCGATGTAGAAGGCTTCAGTGAGGGCGTCGGGGAGATCCTGGATCCTGGTGATCAGATAATTGTGCTTGGTCACCGGCAAAGTGACCCCCGCGATGTCCGCCTCCTGGAAGCCGTCTCGCCCCAGCAAAGAGGTTGACACCTGGCCGGTAATGGCGACCACGGGCGAGGAGTCCATAAAGGCAGTCGCCAGCCCGGTGACCAGGTTCGTGGCGCCAGGACCCGAGGTGGCCAGGCAGACGCCGACTCTCCCACTCGCGCGTGCGTAACCGTCCGCCATGTGCGACGCGCCCTGTTCGTGGGTCACGAGGACGTGGCGGATTGGGTAGCGATACTTGGCCAGCGCGTCGTAGATCGGCAGTGTCGCGCCACCCGGCAAGCCGAAGACGACGTCGACGCCTTCGTGGAGCATGCTCTCCCACACGATCTGGGCCCCGCTCTTTCTTTCCCTCATCTAGTCCCCCTATGAATCCTGGCTCAAGAAAACGCGCCCAGCCGGAACAGGGTCCGGTGGGCGCCTTTACCCAGCAGCACGCACGCTGCGAACGATATCGGGCACGAAAAAGGGCCTCCCTTCTTGGGAGGCCCCTGGCTTGACAGCTTTGCGACGGTTACGGTCTGGCCTACGTCCTCCCAACGGGTAGCGGCTCCATAAGCGACAGGCTTAGGAGCACGCTAATAATAAGAACGATTACCAGGCCGTAGTGTGGCATCAACTTGACTTCCTCAGCTTACGTGCCTTGCGTTAACGCCGGGGATGCTAACATAGTCTTTTGCATCTGTCAAATGACGTTTTCCGCACGTCCGCCAATAACGCGGAGCGCCTTTCCCGCAAAACCGCCTGGTTTTTGCCCGGCTCTCAACTCAGTCGCGCGTCTCGCCCAGCGAACGCAGGACGCGAACCAGCACTTCAACCCCCTGGACCCACTCGTGCAAGTCGATATGTTCCTCGGGCGTGTGATCCAGGCTGCTGTCGCCGGGCCCGTAGGCCAGGATCGGGCAGCGCCAGACCGGGCCAACCACGTTCATATCCGAGGTCCCGGTCTTGAGCAGAAAGCCGGGCCGCCCGCCACCCTCACGGATGGCCTTCAGGAAGGCGCGCGCGAGCAAGCTGTCCTTCTCGGCCTGGTATGCGACCTCGCCGCCGCGAAACGCCAGCTCGACGCCCCCCGCCAGTTCTCGCAGGATGGACTTCAGTTCCTCAGGGCCCAGTTCGGGCGGCAGGCGGAAGCCGAGCCTGAGGTGCGCCTCCTCGAACAGACCGTCATCACTCGAGTCAAAGCCGGCCAAGGCGGGCAAGACCTGTTCCCAGGCACGCAGGCGTCCGGCATTCCATTGGGCAAAGTGAGCCTGCACCCGGCTCCAAAAAGCAATCGCCAGCTCAGGGGCGGTCGCCAGGCGCCCGCTGCGGTGTGAGATCGGTTGGCGCACCGTCGCGTCGACCAGCAGCCGCCCTTTGTAGCCCACCGTGACCCGCTGCCAGCCACTGGGCTCCCCGATGACGGCCAGGGCCGGCTGATGCTGCGGCGCCAGGTAGCGCGCTCCCTTAGACGTAGCCGCCTCCTCTTCCACTGCGCCGGCGACCACAATCCGCCAGCCTGGCGGCGCGCCGGCCTGCGCCGCCGCAGTGGCGAAGGCCACGAGTGCGCCCTTTGCATCCACAGAGCCCCGTCCGAAGAGCCGGCCATCCTGCACGACCACGGGCGGGTGCCCCCGCACCGTGTCGATGTGCCCCAGCAGCACGATCTCCTTCACCCCCTCGCCTGCGAGGCCGCCGTCGTCTGCGAGGCCGCCCTCGTCTGCCGCGGCCGGGCCGCCTTCCAACACACCCACCGCGTTGCCCGCCGCATCCATGAAGGCCCGGAAACCATGCGCCGCCATCCAGTCGACCAGAAACGCGCTGGCATCGGCTTCCTGGCCGGACGGCGAGGGGATCGCGACCAGGTCCTGCAGCAACTGCAGCCCGCCGGCGTCTCGCGTCGCCAAATCACTCCTCCAGACATCCAAGTACTGAAGCGACGACCTGTCCGGTCGTGGCCGTGCCGCCCAGGTCAGGAGTTCAGCGTCCCGCCGGCCAGCGTGCGCGTCACCGCCCGCCGGACGCGCCGCGCGGCGCTATCCCGTCCGAGATGCTCGAGCAGCAGCGCCGCGCTGAGGATCGCGCCCACCGGATCAGCGATCCCACGGCCGGCGATGTCGGGAGCGCTGCCGTGTACTGGCTCGAAGACGGCGGCTGGTCCGACCCCGACATTGGCCGAGGGTGCGACGCCGAGCCCGCCGATGAGGCCCGCCGCCAGGTCCGACAGGATGTCGCCGAACAGGTTCGTGGTCACCAGCACGTCGAAGCGGGCCGGCTGCTTGACGAGCCACATGGCAGCCGCGTCGACCAGCATCTCCTCTGTCCGCACGTCGGGATATTCGGCCGCCACGCTCAGACACGTCTCGCGGAACAGGCCGTCAGTCAGCTTCAGGACGTTTGCCTTGTGTACGATCGTGACGGTCGCGGCATTGGGGCTGGACCTGCCGCCGGCGAGCCGGGCCAGCGCGCGCCGGCGGGCCTGCTCGAAGGCCACACGCGCGATGCGTTCGCTGGCTTTGCGTGTCACTACCCGTTCAGCGACCGCCGTTTCCCCCTCTCGACGCTCGCGGCCGCTGTACATACCCTCCGTGTTCTCGCGCACGATCAACAGATCCAGCATCGGCTGACCGGGAAGAAGCGTCTTCGCCGGGCGCAAGTTGGCATAGAGATCGAAGTCCCGCCGCAGGGCAAGGATCGGGCTGGCATAGCCTGCCACCGGCCCATTGGGCGATTGGTTCGCGCCGAAGAGCGTGGCATCGACCGACGCCACGGCGGAGCGGGTCGCCTCGGGCAGAGCGCTGCCGCTGCGCTGAAAACAGTCCCAGCCTGCCTCGGCCTCGACAAAGCGCAGATCGGGTTCGATGGCCGCCAGCACCTGGGCCGCGGCCGGTATGACCTCGCGGCCGATACCATCGCCGCCGATCAGACAAATCACTGCCATGTGGCATACCTGCGCTTGAGCATAGGGATCAGCCCGCCCGCCTGGATAATCTGCAAAAGCGACGGCGACAGCGGCGGGAAGGTGAACGTGCGCTCGCCGCAGAAGACCCGGCAGGTCTTGGGGTCCACACTGACGGTCGCGCCGGCCGGGATCGCCCTGGCTGCCTCTGGGCAGATAACGGGCAGCACGCCGTTGTTGACTGCATTGCGAAAGAAGATCCGGGCAAACGATACGGCGATGATGGCCCCCACGCCCGCCGCCGCCAGGCAGGTCACCGCCTGTTCTCGGCTCGAGCCGCAGCCCCAGTTGCGGCCGGCCACAATGATGTCACCGGGTCTGACGCCGGCGGCAAAGCCGGAATCCAGGTCTTCGAGGGCGTGCTCCGCCATCTGCCGGGGATCGGTCAGCGTGTAAGTGTACTTGCCCGGAAAGATGACGTCGGTGTTGACGTCATCGCCGTATTTCCAAACGCGGCCCGCCAGAGGACGGGGCGGTCCTTCTGGACTCTCAATCAGGCTTCCCATTGCGCATCCTCTTCAGTATCTGTAACAGCGCGTGGGTCGACAATCCGGCCGGCCACCGCACTGGCAGCCACCACTGCCGGGCTGGCAAGGTAAACCTCACTCTCGGCGGTGCCCATCCGGCCGCGGAAATTGCGGTTAGCGCTGCTGATCGTCACTTCGCCAGGGGCCGGCACGCCCATGTGGTTACCCATGCAGGGTCCGCAGCCCGGCGTGCCAAGCATGGCACCGGCGGCCAGGAAGGTATCGATGTAGCCCGCCGCCAGCGCCGCCCGCAGCACCTCGCTCGAGGCCGGGATCACCAGGAGGCGCGTGCCGGTCGCCACGCGCCGCACGCGACCGTCAGGGCCTCGCAGCACCGACGCTGCCAACTTAAGGTCCTCCAAGCGCGCATTCGTGCAGGTGCCGAGAAAAGCCTGGTCCACATGCACGCCGGCCAGCGCTGAGACCGGTACCACGTTGTCCGGGCGATGCGGCGCGGCCACGAACGGCTGCAACTCACCCAGCTCGAGGCTGTGGTGGGCCATATAAGTGGCATCTGCGTCGGGGAACAGCGCGCCCTCGGCGATACGCTCCAGGCACGCGTCGGCCGGTTGGCCGGTGCGCGCGGCAACCCGGCCGGCCAGCCAGCCGTACACCGCGCGGTCCGGCGGCAGGTAGGCGTTCTTGACCCCGGCTTCGGCCATCATGTTCGGCAGGACCATCCGGCTTTCAACGCTCAGGCCGGCAATGCCGGGACCGGAGAATTCCAGCGCGCAATAGATGCCCGCCCCGGGGCCCAGCCGCTGCAGGACCGAGAGGCTCAGATCCTTGGCGCTTACCCAGGGCGGCAAGCTTCCCGCCAGGTGAACGAGGATGGTTTCTGGCACGCGCAGCCAGAGTTCGCCGGTGGCCCAGATGGCGGCAACCTCGCTGCGGCCCACCCCGGCGCCGAAGGCGCCCAGCCAACCGAAGTGCGTGGTGTGGCTGTCTGCGCCGAGGATCAGTTGGCCAGGCCATACCAGGGCCTCTTCGCTGATAACCTGGTGGCAGATCCCACGTCCCGCCTCGTAGAAGTGCGAGATGCCCTGTTCGGCCACGAATCGACGCACCTCGGCATGGTTGGCGGCGTGCTGCGTGCTAGGCGCCGGGACGGCATGGTCGAGAGCGATCGCCAGCCGCTCGGGGTCCTTTACGCGGCCGGCCCCCAGGCTGCTAAAGATGCGCGCGATGGCCGCAGTGTTGTCGTGGCTCAACACGACTTCCGGCCGGGCGTCGACGATCTGTCCGGCCACGGCCGACGGCAGGCCTGCGGCGCGCGCCAGGGCTTTTTCGGCGAAGGTGTGTCCCATCTGACCCTCTCTCATCCGACACTGGCCGGCGCATCTTCGGCCAGGCTGAGCACCGCCTCCAGCCCCGCATCATGGTGGCCGTTCGCCCACAGGCGGAGCAGATCATCCACGTCGTCCAGCGTGAGACGCTTTTCGTCGGCCAGGGCCTTAATGTGCCGCGTGAGCGCCTTGATCTGTTCGGTGCTGAGCGACAGGCCCAGTTGCTCGGCGCGGCCCTTGACCGCGTTCCAGCCGGTCAGACGATGGGCGATCGAGACGTAGCGTGTCACCCCGAAATCGTGCGGATCGAGCGCCTCATAGGTTTCCGGGGCGTTGAGGATGGCCTTCGCATGGATGCCGGCCTTATGCGTGAACGCGCAGTATCCGGTGACGCAGTTATTGAATGGAATATCGACGCCGACGAGCTCGGCCACCAGGAGCTCCAGGCCGCGCAGCTGGTCGAGGCGATACTTCTGGCGCACCGGGTCGCGATCCCAGGTATACATGCGGGCGAGGAAGCCTCCCAGCGAGGCGATCCCGTTGCGCTCGCCGATGCCAAGCACGGTCGTGTCGACGTGCGTCGCCCCGGCTTCGAGGGCGGCGAAGGCGTTGGCGACGGCACAACCAGAATCGTTATGGCCGTGAAACTCGATGTCCGCCTGCGTCATGCGGCGCAGGGTGCCGACGATGCGCGTTACCTGGCCCGGCGAAGCGATGCCGACGGTGTCGGCAATGCCGAGACGATTCACCACGCCCAGGCGATCGACCGCCAGGTAGACCCGAAACAGGTCGGCCTCCTCGCTACGGAACGAATCCTCCGTGCTGAAGCGCAGGACGATGTCCGGCGCCTGCGCCCTGATCCAGCTCAGCACGTCGGCGGCCAGATCGATGATCTCCTCGATGCTCTTGCTGTGGCTGAAGCGGCGCAGGGCCGAAGAGGTGCCGATGACGACGTCGAGGCCGGCTACACCTGTGTCGAGGGCCACGCGCGCGTCTTCCTTCTGGCAGCGGATGTGCGTCAGGACCTTCGCCTTCAAGCCGAGGCGTGCGATGGCGCGGGCATCTTCTGCGCTGCCGGGCGAGGCCAGCGGTGAAGTCAGCTCCAGGCACTCGACGCCGAACTCGTCCAGCGCCCGGGCAACCTCGACCTTCTGCTCGTGAGTGAAGTTGGCGTTAATGAACTGCTCGCCTTCGCGCAGCGTCGAATCGATGATCGCATATTGTTCAAGTGACATGACGGCCCTCCAGAGTTTGGGCTAGCGCGCCCACCACCCGCTCCAGGTCTTCCTCGTCGATGACCAGAGGCGGCAGCAGACGGAGCACCGTCGCTCCGGCCGGCAAGGCAAGGACCCCGAGGGACTGCAAGCCCTGCAAGATCGGCGTCACCTTGGTTTTGAGTTCAATTCCGACCAGCAGACCCAAGCCGCGCACTTCCCGGATCAGTGGCGAGCGTAGGCCCCTCAAGCGCTCGAGCAAGCCTGCGCCAAGTCGGGCCGCCCTGCCCGGCAGGTCTTCACGGGCCATCACGTCCAGCGTGGCCAGCGCAGCCGCGCAGGCCAACGGGTTCCCGCCAAAGGTGCTGCCGTGGCTGTGGGGGGGCGGAGGCGCAACCCGCGGGCCGATCAGGCAAGCGCCCATCGGCAGGCCGCCGGCCATTGACTTTGCGACTGTCATCAGATCCGGCTCGAGCTGATAGTGTTCGGCGGCGAAAAAGGAACCGGTGCGTCCGTAACCCGTCTGCACCTCGTCGAGGATGAGGAGCGCCCCCGCGCGCGGCAGAGCGCCTGGGCACCGCGCAAATAGGCCGGTTCGCCTGGATGGACTCCACCCTCGCCCTGCACCGCTTCGAGCAGGACCGCCGCGGTGTCACCGGTCAGCGCGCTCTCGAGAGCGGCCAGGTCGTTGAACGGCACGTGCGTGAAACCGGGCACCAGCGGCTCGAAGGGCCGGCGATAGTCCCGGTTCCAGGTCGCCGAGAGCGCGCCCATCGTGCGTCCATGAAAACCGCGCATGGCGGCGATGATGTTAGGGCGCCCGGTGCTGGCGCGCGCCAGCTTAAGCGCGGCTTCGACGGCCTCGGTGCCCGAGTTGCACAGAAAGATGCGCGCGAGCCCTGCCGGGGCGACCCCGGCCAGCGCCGCGAGGAATTGCGCGCGCCGGTCGTTGTAAAAGATCTCCGGGCAGGAGATAAGCCGCGCTGCCTGGTCGGCGATCGCGGCGCTGATCGCCGGATGGGCATGGCCCAGGTTGGCCGCCCCCTGGCCTCCAACGCAGTCGATGTACTCGTTCCCATCGGCATCCCACAGCCGCGCTCCCTGCCCGCGCACGATCGCCAGGGGGCGCTTTGGATATACGCCGGAGGTATAGGTGCTCTCCAGCTCGATGATGGTTGGCTGATCGCTGGGCTGATCGCTCGGCCCGCCCATCACTCGCCGCCCCCACCCGCACCCTGCAGCCGAGGGAGCGACCAACTGACCGGAAATGCCAGGGCGCCGTCTGCCGTGCCGCGGGTGTTCTCGAACACCGTTCCGTCGCCACTCAATCCGGCTTCCACCGGGTGAGCGCGGCGCGAGTCCGCCAGGAAGACCGAGGGGACGCCGCCTTCAAGGGCCTCACGTGCGGCCAACACCTTTTTCTTCATCCTCCCCTGGGCCGCTTCCTCTGCCCCCGCCAGTCTTTCATAGGGCACGCGGCGCAACAGGCTGCTTTCGTCGGGGAAGTTCGCCATCAAACCGACCGTGTTGCTGAGGATCAGCAGCGCCTGGGCGCCCACCGTGCGCGCCACCAGGGCCGCCACCCGGTCGCCGTCCACGTTGAGCGGTTCGCCTTCGCTGCCGAGCGCCAGCGGCGCGATGACCGGTGTGTAGCCGGCATCCAGCAGCAGGCGCAGCAAGCCCCCGTTGGCGAGCTCGAGCTGACCGCTGTAGTCGTCGCGCACCACACGTTGGCGGCCGTTTTCGACCACCCGCAGAGCACTCTTGCGCCGCGCCTGCAGCAGGCGCCCGTCTACCCCGGAGAGACCGAGGGCGTTGCAACCCAGCCTCTGGAGCATGGCGACCAGAGTTTTGTTCACCTGACCGGCCGCAGCCGCCACATACAGTTCCAGCATCACCGGATCGGTGTAACGGCTGACGTGGCCCGACGGCGAAACCAACTGCCGCACCGGCACGCCGGCGCGGGTCGCCAGGGCGTCGGCAGCTGCCGAGGTTCCGTGCACCAGGATGACCGGGAGCCCACGCGCCGTTAGCCCGGCGACGTCAGCGCAGACCGCGGCGCTGTCGACGCCTGCCGCCCCACCTACCTTCACCACGATCGGATTCATGATTGCTCCTCGCTCGACAATTGCGGTTCCGAAATGCAGCCGGGCTGGCCGGCCACTGGCCCGACCTAAACAGGATGCAGGCCCATGAACTCAAGGCCCGCGCTCTCGTCCCAACCCAGCATGAGGTTGAGGCATTGGACCGCGCTGCCGGCCGCGCCTTTGCCAAGGTTATCGATGGCCGCCAGGGCCACCAGGCGGCCGGTGCGCGTATCCACATCCCAGCCCACATCCGCCAGGTTCGTGCCGGCCAGCAGTTTCGGCTCCGGATGGCGGTAGATTCCCCCCCGCTCGTGGACGATGCGCACGAACGGCTCGGCGGCATAGGTGTTCCGGTAAGCGCGCCACAAGTCCTTGTCGCTCACACCCGGCTCGACCCAGGCATGAGCGGTCGCCAGCACGCCGCGCACGAGCTCGATCGAAGTCACCGACAGGAAAACGTCAGGGCGCCCCAGGGCCTGTACCACCTCGGCCTCGTGCCGATGCCCGGTGGGGGCAAACGAGCGCACTGCGCCGCTGCGTTCCGGGTGATGGGAGGCCAGGCTGGGAGAGGCGCCGCTTTCGGAAGAGCCGGCCTTCAGGTCCACCACCAACGGCTGCTCCGGCCGGAGCAGCCCGGATCGGACCAGCGGCAGCAGGGCCAGGATCGACGCCGTGGCATTGCAGCCGACGCCGCTGACGTAGCGCGCCCCACGGATAGCCTCCCGATTCAGCTCGGGCAGCCCGTAAACAAAACGCCCGAGCCAATCGGGCGTTCTGTGGGGTTCGCCGTAGTATTGTTGGTAGACCTGGGCGTCGCGCAGCCGAAAGTCGGCCGAAAGGTCCACGATCCGCTCGGCGAGCGCGGCGAAGTCGGCGATCCGGGTCTGCGCCTGGCCGTGTGGCAGGGCCAGGAACAGAACGTCGCACGGCGCCAGCTCGGCCGAGGTAGTGAAGCGCAGCGGCTGCGCGGCACCGGCGCCCTGCGGCCGACCGGAAACCGGCCGCAAGTTCGGATGCAAGCTGTGAACGTAGTTGCCGGCCTGCGATTCCGAGCTCACCTGGGCGATCTCGACTTCCGGATGTCGCAGCAGCAGACGGAGCAGTTCGCCGCCCGTGTAGCCGGAGCCGCCGACGATCGACACACGCGCGCGATCGGTCATAGGACCGGCTCCGGCACGGCCTCGAGCGTTACCCCCTGGCGCGCTTGCTGCAGCACATAGTCGACCATCCTGGCCGGGATATCCACGCCCGTCGGCGCGATGCTGTTGCGAAACTCCATCGTGTGATTGACCTCGTTGACCAGCAGGCCGCGCTCGGGATCCTCCATCAGGTCGAGGGCCAAGACGCCGCCGCCAACCGCCCGCGCGGCTCGCTGGCACAGGGCATTGATTTCGGCGGTCACCTCGCAGCGACTGGCGCTGCCGCCGCGGGCAGTGTTGGTGATCCAATGGGCAGATTGGCGATAGATGGCGGCCACCGTCTCGTCGCCGATGACGAATGCGCGGATGTCACGGTCGGGTTTGGTCACGTACTCCTGGATGTAGAAGACGCTGTGTTGGTAGGAGCCCAGCGTTTGCTTGTGCTCCAGGACGGCCTCGGCCGCGTCCCGATCGTTGATGCGGGCCAGCAGGCGGCCCCACGAGCCGACGACCGGTTTGAGCACTACCGGATAGCCCAACTCCTCGATCGCGTTCAGCGCGCTCTCCGCCGTAAAAGCGATGCGAACCCGGGGCTGGGGCACGCCGGCCTCGGTCAGGGCCGCCGTGGTCAGCAGTTTGTCGACACAGGTCGCAGCCGTAGCGTAGCGATTGACCGTAGGAATCCCGGCCAGTTCGAGCAGTCGCAGCGCATAAAGACCGCGCGCCGCGCTCAACGATCGTTCGAGCACCACGTCCGCTTCCAGGGCCGGACGTCCGTCGCCCAAGGGGAAGACCTGGGCGCCGTCCTCTACCAGCTGGACGGCCGCCCCGGCGGCCTCGAGCGCCGACAGCAGCAGCTTCTCCTCGACGCGGATGCGCGACAGGATAACTGCGACCCGGATGGCAGTCATTCTCCCCAATCCTCCTCCACTTCGGGTGCCATCTCGAGCTGGAGCGGGTCCAGCGAGGTAACCTCCAGATCGACGCCACAGAAGGCGCAGGGAAGGATCTCCCCGACCATCGGGTCCTGCAGGCTCAGATCACCTTCACACTCAGGACAGACAGTTTGATACGACATGCTACAAGTTTCCTTTCCGACTGAGATATAACACAAAGCCCCCACCCGCCGGACTGGCGGATGGGGGCTTGCGTTGACCGGTTTAGGGTGCGCGCGAGCCGCCTATCCGGACCTCCAGTCCGGCAGGTTGGTGCTCTGCTTCTTAGCGCGCGGCGCAACGGCCAGTTGGCTATGCATCATCTTTCGTGACCCATTCTGCAGACTGCCAGAACTAAAACGCCCCGCCGGGACCTTGTCCTGGCAGGGCGCTGTGCTCGACGGGTGTTGGCGTTACCCCAGGCACAAACAGCCGTCCCTGCCAAGGGAAGGCTTCTTGCACTTAGGGAACTTCGGTGACACCAGCATCATAAGGCACAAATCTCTCTGAAAAGAATGTGCGGCATTATAACCCGATGTGGCCAGATGTCAAATCGCGCTAAGGCGCGCCGCGCGGCTCCCGGCTCCCGGTCAGGTGGCCGGAGGATGCCCGGCGAGGGCAGCCAGCCCGAGGAGATAGCTGTCGGCGCCGAAGCCACTGATCTGCCCACGGCAGACAGGCGCGAGGACAGACGTGTGCCGGAAGGACTCGCGGGCGTGGATGTTGCTCAGGTGCACCTCGACCGTCGGGATGCTGGCGCCGGCGATGGCGTCGCGCAGCGAGTACGAATAGTGCGTCAGCGCGCCCGGATTGATCAGCAGCGCATCAGCCCACCCGCTCGCTTGCTGGATCGCGTCGATCAACGCGCCCTCGTGATTGGACTGCAGGATGCGCAGGACGAGGCCCCGCTCCTGCGCGCTGGCCTCCAGCCGCTCGTTGATCTCTTCCAGAGTCAGTGTGCCGTAGATTCCGGGCTCGCGTTTGCCGAGCATATTCATGTTTGGGCCATGCAAAACAAGGACATTCATCGCGTGCTTACCCTTTGATCTTCGCCGCTGCCGGATGGGCGGTTGTCGGGCAAGCTGATGCTTGCCAGCGCGCGCGCCACTGCCTCGGCCGGCACATCCTCGACCAGCGTCACCTCACCGATGCGCAGCGGCAGAACGAAGCGCAGGGCACGCCCGCGCCGCTTCTTGTCGGTGCCCATCGCCCCCAACACTTCCTCGAGATCAAACTCGTGCGTAAGGGGCAGTCCGAGACGCCCCACCGCCTCGCGGATGCGGAGCACCAGGCCCGCATCACAGCGGCCGAGCTCCGCGCTCGAGTTCCGCTGCCGCCACCAGTCCCAGGGCAACACCCTCACCGTGGCGCAGGCTGTAGCCTGAGACCAACTCGAGGGCGTGGCCGAAGGTGTGGCCGAGATTCAGCCAGCTCCGATCGCCGGCTTCGTAGGGATCGCGTTCGACAATCGTGGCCTTGACTCGCACCGTATCGGCGATCATCCCGGCCAGAGAATCCGGACCCGCGCCGGCGAGCGCCTCAAACAGCGCCGGGTCGCCGATGACGGCCGTCTTGAGCACCTCCGCCAGGCCTGAGCGGAACTCACCCGCCGGCAGCGTCGATAGGACGGCCGGGTCGATCAGCACCAACGCGGGCTGCTTGAAGGCACCGACCAGGTTCTTGCCCTGTGGCAGGTCGACCGCCACTTTGCCGCCCACGCTGGCGTCGACCATCGCCAGCAGGCTGGTCGGCACCTGCACGAAGGGCACGCCGCGCAACCAGGTGGCCGCGACAAGGCCGGCCATGTCGCCGACCACTCCCCCGCCCAACGCGATCACCGCCTCATCGCGGCTCATGCGCGCCTCAGCCAGCCGTTCATAGAGGTCGCCGGCGGTCTTCAGCGTCTTGTACGCCTCGCCATCCGGGACCTCGCAGATGACCGGCTCAAAGCCGGCCTGCGCCAGGGCAGCGCAGAAGGCGGCCCGATGATGCTTTGCGACGGCGGGATTGGTCACGACGGTGCAGCGCCCGGGGCCCAGCCTGGCGGCCAGCAGACGAGCGCCCGCCTGCGGGAGCAGGTCCTCGGCGATCAGGATATCGTAGGCGGAGGCGGCCCCGTCCCCCATCCTTGCCACCAGCCGATGCCCTCCGTCCGGCAGATCTACCACCGCCCCTAGCACCCTCTCCGCCGCGGCGGCCACCGAAAGATGGCCCGTGTCCAGGTGCTTCGGGACGGCTGCGTAGGCCGCCTCGCGCTCGGCCAAGAGGGCCAGCATGCGTGCCGGGCGATCAGAAGCCCAAAGCATCGGCCGGTCGTGGCGGCCGGCTAACCGCTCGAGGAGTATATCAGGCTCGGCTTCCAGGCAGATCAGCATTCCACCGGTTGCCAGCGCATCTCGGTTGGCGGCATTGACCACAGCGCCACCACCCGTCGCGACCACCAACCCGGCCGGCTCGCCGAGCTGACGGCAGGCCTCGGCCTCCAGCGCGCGAAAGGCTGCCTCACCATCTTGGGCAAAGATCTCCGTCACCGGCTTGCCGGCCCGCTGAACGATGAGGTCGTCCAGGTCGACGAACCTGCGTCCCAGGCGTTCCGCGACCACGCGCCCAACACTCGTTTTCCCGGTCGCCATAAAGCCCGTCAGCACGATATTTCGCTCAGGCATCCATCCCCCGTTCAGTCCTCGTAGCCGAAGTGCCACTCGGCGTTATCCATGGGCAGGTCCTTGACCCGCGCACGCGGTAAAGCGGCGAAACGCGGCTTCTGTTCGGCGAGCGAATCGCCACCCAACTTGCGGATCAGTTCGCCGGCCAGCACCCAGGCGACCATCGCCTCGCCGACGACGACCGCGCGCGGCACCGCACAGAAATCCGAGCGCTCGTATCGCGTCGGCGCCGGTTCTCCGCTGGCAAGATCCACGGAGCCGAGCGGCGTCAAGGTGGTGCTGATGGGCTTCATCGCCGCCCGCAAGATCAGCGGCTCGCCCGTCGTCATGCCGCCTTCCAGTCCGCCCGCCCGGTTGGAGGCCCGCCGCAAGGCCCCATCCTCCCCCACGATCGCGTCGTGCACGCGCGTGCCGGGCAGGCGTGTGTTGGCGAAGGCCGGCCCGATCTCGGCGCCCTTGATGGCCTGAATCGAACCCAACGCGCCCAACAGGCGGCCACTCAGGCGCCGGTCAAAGTGTACGTGGCTGCCCAACCCCGGCGGCAGGCCGAGGGCGATCACCTCGAAGACGCCTCCGATGGTATCGCGCGCCTGCATGACATCCCAGATGGAGCGATGCATCGCCTCGGCGGCCGCCGGATCGGGACAGCGCACGTCGTTCGTCTCGGCCAGCGCGAAACGCTCGGGGTAGGGCAACTCGTCCGGCAGGTCACACTCCACCTCGCCGATCGAGATCACGTAGCCGCCGACTTTGATGCCGAACTCGGCCAGGTAGGATTTGCAGACTGCGCCGACGGCCACGCGCGCCGCGGTCTCCCGGGCGCTGGCGCGTTCGAGGGCCGGACGCAGATCGCGGTAGCCGTACTTGAGCGCCGCGGTCAGATCCGCATGGCCGGGCCGGGGCACGGTCATGGGCGGGATTGCCTTGTCCGCCCAGGCCTTGTAGTCCCGGTTATCGATCTCCAACGCGACCGGCGCCCCCGTCGTCTTGCCGGCCAGCACTCCAGCCGTTATACGTACGTGATCGTGCTCGATGCGCATCCGCCCGCCCGAGCCGTAAGACTGCTGGCGGCGCGCCAACTCCCTGTCAACCGTTTCGGCGGTCAGGGGAACGCCGGCAATCATGCCCTCCAGCAGGGCCGTCAGTCTTGGACCGTGGCTCTCGCCGGCCGTGAGAAAGCGTAGTAGCGGCATTTCAGTTCCTTCGGACCGCAGCGCGCATCACGTCTATGGGGGCCGGTTGCCCGGTCCACAGCTCGAAAGACTTCGCTCCCTGGTAGACGAGCATATCCAGGCCGTCGATGGCCTGTGCGCCGGCCGCGGCGGCCAGGCGCAGGAACGGCGTCGGCCCGGCCACCTGTTCGCCCGTCCCCGGTGCGTAGACCAGGTCGTAGACGACCTGGTCTGGGCGGAAAGCGACGACGGGATCCCAGGGTAACGGGTCACTGTCAGCGTGCAAGCCGAGACTGGTGGCGTTGACCACCAGGTCGGCCTCCTCGGCCAGCCTTGCAAGGCCCGCCGGGAACGGGTACGTGGCGATGCGCGCCGAGGGCAGCGCGGCCAGGACCAGGCGGCGCAGCGCCGCGGCGTGCTCCGCGCTCCGGTTGGCGACCGTCAGGGTAGCGCCACAGTCGGCCAGGGCATAGGCGATCGCCTTGGCGGCGCCGCCGGCGCCGATCAGCAGAACACTGCGCCCCGCCGGCTCGCAGCCGTGCGCCCGCAGGTCCTCCAGGAAGCCCACTCCATCCGTGCTGTCGCCCAGCAGCGTGCCGTCGGAGCGGACAACGATCGTATTGACTGACGCGACCGCAGCCGCGATCGGGGCCAGGGCGTCGAGGACGGGCAGTACCGCTGCCTTATGCGGCACGGTCACGTTCACGCCGGCAAACCCGAGGCCGCGCAAGGCCCGCACAGACGCAGGTACGTCGGCGGGCGGCACCGGCAGGGGCACGTACACATAGTTCAAGCCCAGCGCGGCAAAGGCGGCGTTGTGCATGGCCGGGCTGCGGCTGTGCTCGACCGGCCAGCCCATGACCCCGACCAGGCGCGTGGAGCCGTCGATACGTGGCGAGAACCGTGCGCTGCCCCCGAGCATCACGCCCACCGGATATCCGCCCCCAGCGCCTGCATCGTTTCCACAAACCCCGGGAAAGAGTCGTCGATGAAACCGGCGTCCTGCACGACTGTCTCGCCGTCGGCGACAAGACCGGCCACGGCCAGCGCCATCGCCAGCCGATGGTCGTGATGGCAATCGACGCGCGCGCCGTGCAAACGGACGGGCCCGTGGATCAGCATGCCGTCCGGCTGCTCGTCTATGCGCGCGCCCATTTTGGCCAGTTCGGCCGCCACGGCGCCGATGCGGTCCGTCTCCTTCACCCGTAACTCGCTCGCGTCGCGCAGCGTGGTAGTGCCAAGCGCCTGGGTGGCGGCGACGGTGAAAATCGGGAACTCGTCGATCGCCCTCACCACCAGCTCGCCCCCGACCGCAGTCGCGGTGAGCGAGCAAGCCTGCGCTAACAAGTCCGCGACCGGTTCGCCGGCATCGTCAGCGCCGGCGGCTCTATCCGGCGATAGCGCCGTCAGACACTGGCCCATGCCCGCCAGCAGGTCGCTCAGCCCGGTGCGGGTGGGGTTGACACCGACCCCTTGCACCTGCACTTCTGAGCCCGGCACAAGGGTCGCGGCGATCAGCGGGAAAGCCGCCGACGAATAATCCGCGGGCACGCTGATCTGTCCCCCGTGCGGCCTTTGCAGGCTCTGCCCGCCATCCAGACAGATCGTCGCCCCATCGACCCGCACGTCCAAACCAAACGAGCGCAGCATACGCTCCGTATGATCGCGCGCCGGACCCGGCTCACGAATGACGGTCTCGCCCTCGGCAAACAGGCCGGCGAGCAGCAGGGCCGATTTGACCTGGGCGCTGGCGACAGGCATGTTGTATTCGAAGCCATGCAGGCCCGCGCCCTGGATGGCCAGCGGTGGCAGCCTGCCGCCCTCTCGTCCCAGGACCATTGCTCCCATCTGGCGCAATGGTTCGGCCACCCGCGCCATCGGGCGGCGGCGCAGAGCCTCGGTGCCGGTGAGAACGCTCAGGAACGACTGGCCGGCCAGGATCCCTGCCAGCAGGCGCATGGTGGTGCCCGATCCCCCGCATTGCAGCACATCGGCCGGCTCGCTCAGCCCGTGCAGGCCCACTCCGTGTACCAGCAGATCGCTGGCGCCCGGCTGCTCAACTGCGACTCCCAGCGCCCGAACGCAGCGCAGCGTGGCCTGGCAGTCCTCGGCTGCCAGCCAGCCGGAGAGCGCGGTATCACCCTCCGCCAGTGCACTGAGCAGCAAGGCCCGGTGGCTGATCGATTTGTCGCCCGGCACGCTCACTCGGCCGCGCAGCGGTCCAGAGCGGCGCACTCTCAACTCACGCATGTTCACCCCGCGATCGGCTGGGGCCCTCAGGCAAGAACTCGTCCCGCCGGATAGCCATCCCCGGCCCAATTATGTGGGAGAATGGTCACTGCGGTCAATTTCCAACGCGTCGCGCAAGGCGGAGACAAAAGAGCGGGCTGCGGCCGCGGCCGCGCTCTCCTGCCCCGGCCCGGCACCCAGCCCCGAGCTGGCTTGCTCGACCACGTCGATCAGCTTCGAACCGACGATCACGCCGTCGGCTGCGCGGCCCACCCTGGCTGCCTGCTCGGGCGTCGAGATGCCGAACCCAACCGCCAGAGGAATGGCGCTGGCAGCGCGCGCGCGGGCGATGAAGGCCTCGACGTCGGTGGAGAGGCTTGCCCGCGCACCGGTGACCCCGGTCAAGGATACCAGGTAGAGGAAGCCGGTGGTGCGGCCCGCCACCTCACGGATGCGCTCGGCGCTCGCGGTCGGCGCCAGCAAGTAGACCAGGGCGCAGCCCAGGGAGCGACAGGCGGCCTCGATCTCGCCCGCCTCCTCCGGTGGCAGATCCGGAATGATCAAGCCATCAGCGCCGGCCGCGACCGCATCCGTCACAAAGCGAGTGGGCCCATAGGCCAGGATGGGATTGACGTAGCCCATCAGCAAGAGCGGCTGGCGGACGCCGTTCCGACGCAGCCCGGCCACGACGGCAAGGCAGCCCCGCACGGTCATGCCCTGGCGCAGAGCGATCTGCGTGGAACGCTGGATCGTCCGGCCATCGGCCAACGGGTCTGAGAACGGCACGCCCAACTCGATCAGGTCCGCACCGGCCTCGGCGATGGCACGCACGACGTGCGTCGAGGTCTCCGCATCAGGGTAACCCAGCGTGTAGTAAGGCATCAATGCGGCCCGACCGGCACGGTGCGCAGCCGCGAAAGCCTCGGCGATACGCTCAACGCCCGCCAGGCGGCTTTCACTGCCTGCCGCACCGTCCTGCCGCTCAACTGTCACGCTCATCGCTTCACCTCCTCCTGCGTGCGCTGCTGCGGCGGCACGGTCTGCGACTCCAACGCTTGGACCACCGTCTCCAGGTCCTTATCGCCGCGGCCCGACAGGTTGACCAGGATGATCTGCTCCGGCGGCAGCGAGGGCGCCCAGCGGATCACTTCGGCCAGCGCATGTGAGGATTCCAGGGCCGGCAAGATGCCTTCGAGACGTGCCAGGGACTGAAATGCCGCCAGCGCCGCCTCGTCTTCTGCCCACGTGTACTGCGCCCGTCCCAGGTCGCGCAGGTAGGCGTGTTCGGGGCCGACGGCCGCATAGTCCAGCCCCGCCGAAACCGAGTGGGTTGCGGAGATCTGCCCGTCCTCGTCCTGCAAGACGTAAGTGTAGGTGCCGTGGAGGACGCCGGGCCGGCCGGTCGCGGGGTCGGCAAAACGGGCCGCATGCCGGCCGGAGGCGATCCCCTGGCCGCCCGCCTCCACGCCGATCAGGCGCACGCCCGGGTCGTCCCGGAAGGCGTGAAACAGGCCGATGGCGTTGGAGCCACCGCCGACACAGGCGACGCAAGCGTCCGGCAATCGGCCGGCTTGCGCGAGGATTTGGGCGCGGGCTTCCTGGCCGATCACGGCCTGGAAATCCCTGACCATGGACGGATAGGGGTGCGGGCCGAGGGCGGAACCGAGTAGGTAGTGTGTGTGGCCCACATTGGTCACCCAGTCGCGGATGGCCTCGTTGATCGCGTCCTTCAGGGTGCAACTGCCGCTGTCGACCGGCCTGACTTCGGCCCCCAGGAGCCGCATGCGCAGGACGTTGGGCTGCTGGCGAGCCATGTCGACCGTCCCCATGTAAACGACGCAGTCCAGCCCCAACAGGGCCGCGGCCGCTGCCGTAGCGACGCCGTGCTGGCCGGCCCCGGTCTCGGCCACCACGCGTCCTTTGCCCATAAAGCGCGCGAGCAGCGCCTGCCCGAGCGCGTTGTTGATCTTGTGCGCGCCGGTATGGGCCAAGTCTTCCCGTTTTAGGTAGACCTGAGCGCCGCCGAGATGGGCAGTGAGGCGGCGGGCGTGGGTCAGGGGCGTTGGGCGGCCGACGTAGTGATGCAGCAACTCGTCGAACTGTGCGTTGAAGCCGCCATCGGCACGCGAGTCCAGGTAAGCCGCCTCGAGCTCCGACAGGGCCGGCATGAGGCTATCCGGAACGAACTGGCCGCCGTAAGGGCCGAACTTGGTGTTGAGACCGCGACCGGTAGTTGCGGGATCCTTCATGAGTCGACCTCTTCCCTCCGAACAGCGGCAACAAACTCGAACATTTTGGCACGATCCTTTCTGCCTGGCGCAGATTCCACGCCCGAGGCCACATCTACTCCCCACGGACGGACGAGGCGCACAGCAGCGGCGACGTTCTGCGGCGTCAGGCCGCCGGCCAACAAGATGGGATAGTCCGCAGCCAGGCTTGCAGCCAGACCCCAATCGGCGGCCTGACCCGTGCCGCCATATAGACCCGGCTGGGCGGCGTCGAGCAGTAGGGCCGGCGCGCGCGACCGGCGGTCGCAACCGTAGCGCGCCAGGCTGGCGCGGGCGGCAGCCGGGGACGATGGGCGGATGGCCTTGAACGCCCGCTCCCCCAGTCCCGCCAGCAGCTCGACCGGCTCGTCGCCATGGAGTTGGGCCAGGTCCAGGCCGCACTCGTCCAGGGTCGCCCGGATCTCCGCCAGCGAAGCATTCACGAACACGCCTACGGTCGCCGCGGTGCTGCCCCGGCTCCGCAGGGCCGCCAGAATGCGCGCGCAGCCGGCGGGCTCGACGTAGCGCGGGCTTGTCCGGTAGAAATTGAAGCCCAGCAGATCCACCCCGGCATCGAGCGCCGCCAAGGCGTCGTCCAGTGTCTTCAGGCCGCAGATCTTGACGCGCACGCGGTCTACCATCTCTTCCATTCCGATCCGGCCAGGTCCCGCACCGCCGCGGCCACATCCGGTGCGGTCACGAGCGCCTCGCCCACGAGCACAGCGTCGATGCCGGCTCCGCTCAGCCGGGCCACATCTGCCGCAGTGTGGATCCCACTCTCGGCGACGACGCACACGCCGGCAGGGATGCGCGGACGCAGACGTAGCGCAGTCTCCAGATCAACGGAGAAGTCGGCCAGGTCGCGGTTGTTGATGCCGATCAGCCGGGCTCGGCAGTCGAGCGCGCTTTCGAGCTCGACCACGTTATGTACCTCGACCAGGGCGGCCATCCCCAATTCCTCGGCCAGCGCGCGGAGACTTGCGAGTTGTGCCCGTGACAGGTGCGCGGCGATCAGGAGCACGCTATCGGCGCCGGCGGCGCGAGCTTCATAGACCTGGTAGGGGTCGGCGATGAAGTCCTTGCGCAGCAGTGGCAGGCGCGGCCGGCAGCCGGCGATCTGGCTGAGATGTGCCAGGGAACCACCGAAGTAGCGTTCATCGGTGAGCACGCTGATCGCTGCCGCCCCGTTCTCGGCGTAGATGCGCGCCAGGCGCAGCGGGTCGAAAGCGGGCGCGAGCAACCCGCGCGAGGGCGAAGCGTGCTTGACTTCCGCGATCAGCGCCGGGTGGGGCCGAGCGGCGCGCAGGGCGGCCACGAAATCAAGCGGCGGGTCGGCTTCTGCGGCGCCGGCCTGCACTTGCTTGAGTGGTACGGCCGCCTGGCACTCTTCCACCTCTTGACGCTTGTGCGCGAAAATATCGGCCAGAATACTCATTGCAGGACCGGTGCGGTCTGCTGAGCTGCCAGCTGCTGGCTGAGCGCGATCAGGCCGTCGAGTTTCGCCAGGGCCGCCCCGCCATCCAGCGACTGGCGGGCCTCCCGCAGGCCTCGCCCGAAGTCCGCGTCCTCGAGGGCCAGTGCCGCGGCGGCGTTGAGCAGCACCACGTCGCGGCGAGGGGTCACGTCCTTGCCACTCAGGAGCGCGCGCAGCATCCGCGCGTTCTCGGCCGGTTCCCCGCCGTGCAGATTGCCGTTGGCGGCCGGGCGCAACCCCAGATCACGCGCGTCGAAGGAGAACGTCGAAACCCGCCCGTCCTTCAGATAACTGACCGTGTTCGGCCCATCGGTCGTCAGCTCATCCAGGCCGCCATGGCCGTGAACGACGAAGGCCGCTTGCCCGCCCAGCTCGCCCAACACCTCGGCCAGCGGCCGGGTGAGTTCCGGGGCGTAGACGCCGATCAGCTGGTGCCCAACGGATGCCGGGTTAGTCAGTGGTCCGAGCAGATTGAAGATCGTCCGCTGGCCCAACTCGCGGCGTACGCCCGCAGCGTGTTTCATCGAGGGGTGGAACTTCAGCGCGAACAAGAACCCGATCCCCACTTGCTGGATGCAGGCCGAGACTTGCTCCGGCGTGAGCTCCATGCTCACCCCGAGGGCGGCCAGGACGTCGGCGCTGCCACACTGTGAGGACGCAGCGCGATTGCCGTGCTTGGCCACCTGGCGCCCGGCACCGGCGATAACGAAGGCGGCGGCGGTCGAGATATTGAACGTGTGTGCCCCATCGCCCCCCGTGCCGGCGGTGTCAAGCAATGGGTGCCCGTTCGGCGGTACGTGTACCGGGCAAGCCTCGGCGCGCATGGCGCGCGCGCTGCCCGTGATCTCCTCCACCGTTTCACCCTTCATGCGCAGGGCGATCAGGTAGCCGCCGATCTGCGCGGGGGTCGCTTCGCCGCGCATGATGATCCCCATGGCCTCCTCGGACTCGGCAGCAGTCAAGCTGCGCCCCTCTGTCAAGCGGGCCAGATATGGCTTCAACATGGCTAGAGCTCCTTCATCTGCAGGAAATTGCGCAGGATGCGTTTGCCGTGCTCGGTCAGCACGGATTCGGGATGGAATTGCACCCCGTAGACCGGATAACGGCGGTGGCGCAAGGCCATCACCTCACCCTCTCGGGTGAAAGCCGTGACCTCGAGCTCCGGCGGCAGCGGCTCTGCGACGATCAGCGAGTGGTAGCGGGTGGCCTCGAAGGGACTGGGAACGCCCTGGAAGAGGCCGGCGCTGTAGTGGTAGATGGCCGAAGTCTTGCCGTGCATCAGGCGCGGGGCGCGCGTCACGCGCCCGCCCATGGCTTCGCCAATGCACTGGTGGCCGAGGCAAACGCCCAGGATGGGCTTGCGCGGGCCCAGACGCCGTATGAGTTCAGTGGAAATGCCGGCCTCCGCGGGGGTGCCAGGTCCCGGCGAGACGACAATGTGGGTCGGATCGAGAGCCTCGATCTCGTCCACCGAAACGGCGTCGTTGCGAAAGACTTGCAGGTCGGCGCCCTGCTCGCCGAGGTACTGGACCAGGTTATAGGTGAACGAATCGTAGTTATCGATTACGGCGATCATGCTCAAACCTCCTCCGCCCGCTGGACTGCCGTCGCCAAAGCCTGGGCCTTGTTGACGGTCTCCTGGTACTCACGCTGGGGATCCGAGTCGGCGACGATGCCGGCGCCTGCCTGCACGGAGACCACATCACCGCGCATGACCAGCGTCCGGATGGTGATACAGGTGTCGAGCGAACCGTCATACGAGAAGTAGCCGACGGCGCCGGCATAGGGCCCCCGCGACCCGGGCTCGAGATCGCGAATGATCTGCATTGCCCGGATCTTGGGGGCACCGCTGACGGTGCCGGCCGGGAAGGTCGCCCGCATGAGGTCGAAAGCGTCCTGGGCCGGTCGCAAGGTCCCTTCGACCTGAGAAGCGATGTGCATGACGTGCGAGTAGCGCTCCACGCCCATCAGCTCCGGCACGTGGACCGTGCCGTACTCGCAAACGCGTCCGAGGTCGTTGCGTGCCAGATCGACCAGCATCACGTGCTCGGCACGCTCTTTGGGATCGTCGAGAAGCTCATGCTCCAGCGCCGCATCCGTCGCGGCGTCCGCGCCGCGTCCACGCGTGCCGGCGATGGGCCGGATGATCGCCTGGCGGGTCCCGGCGACGGCGGGCTGCAGACGAACGTGCAGCTCCGGCGAGGCGCCGATCAAGTAGGCAGGCGGCTCGCCGGCGAGGTCGGCGAAGTCAAAGAAGAACATGTATGGCGAGGGGTTGAGGCGGCGCAGGGCCCGGTAGATGGCGAACGGAGCGGCGGAGGTCTGGCGCGAGAAACGCTGCGACAACACCACCTGGAAGATGTCCCCGGCCGCGATGTGTTCTTTGGCCCGCACCACCGCCGCACAGTATTCGTCCCGGCTCATGTTGGAGCGCAGCGGCCTCTCGGTAGCCACCTCAGCCGCCGCCTGCCGGGCCGCCGGGGTCGCCGGCGGCATGGGGCCCGCCAGGCGCCGCTGGAGGTCGTCCAGGCGGGCCTCGCCGATAGCCAGGGCGGCAGCCTCGCCCTCGTCGAGGGAGACGTTGGTGATCAGGAGCAGCCGTCCGAAGGCGTGGTCGAAGGCCACCACGGTTTCGGCCAGCAGCAGGATCGCGTCGGGCAAGTCAGTGGCAGTGGAAAGCCCCAGGGTGGGCTCGAAATGGCGAGCGGTTTCGTACCCGAGGTAGCCGACCAGGCCGCCCGCGAAGCGCGGCAGGCCGGCTACGGGCGCCGAGGTGTAGCGAGCCATCTCCTCGCGCAGCAGGTCGAGCGGATCGCACCCGCCGTCCAGCTCGGTCAGCCGCGTGCCAGACGGGTCGCGGTACACGAGCCGGTTGCCCTGCAGGACGTACGACTGGCGCGAGTCGACGCCGATGAACGAGTAGCGGGCGAGCTGCTCGCCGCCGGTGACGCTTTCGAGCAGGAAGGAAGGCCCGTCGCCGGCCAGTTTGAGATAGACCGAGACGGGTGTCTCGAGGTCGGCGGGCAGTTCGCGCATGACGGGCAGCAGGTTGGGCGCAGTCAGCAAAGACGTTTGCAGCAGATCCGGACTTAGCATGGTACCTCCACGGGATAAATTAAACGCCCCTTACGTCCACAGGGACGGGAGGGGCGATCGGCTTCCCGCGGTACCACCCTGGTTAGGCCGGCCTGTTCCACTGCCTGGCAGCGGAACAAAAATACCCGTCGTGATGACGACGGGTAGCAAAAGCCAGCCTCACTCTGTTCGGGTACGACAAGCGCTCGGGCCGGTAGCCCAGGTCGCTGGTTTATACCCTTTGCCCTGATAACGGTGGCAGCTCCGGCGTGGCGTACTAGACGGGCCAGACGCTCATCATGAGAAACAGCCTGGCTGCCGTTCTGTCAGCGGCTCTGAGGTCCATTCGACGCCGGCGTGTGGACGGGCTCTCAGCATCTCCCGCTCTCTGGACCACCGTATCAGCGCGTACTCGTCCTCTTCACAGCCTTTCGGTGTGGAGATATTCGATTTACTGATGTGCTATATAACACCGTTCAGGCAGGTTGTCAAGTTAAGAAAATCGGCCAAAGTGACGTGCGCCCGGCTGCCGGGCCTGGCCTTTTCCCTCAAGGGAAGAGGCAATGACTGACCCCGGCCGCCACCCGCACCCTCTTCCCGGTCGACGGACCGGGAAACTGCGCGCCGCGCCGTTGTGAGGGCTTGGTCAGGGGGTCGGAGTGGCAAGTGGCGGCACGTAGATGGTGATGGTGACCGGGCCGCTGCCCGAGAAGGCCAGTGCCTGGTCGCCCGTCGTAGTGACGGCGTAGTCCCATTGCCGGGGCCCGGCGGTGACCGGCGCCAGCGGGCGGCCGTCGGGGCCGGTCACCGCGAGCTGAAGGTCACGATCGGCATTGACGAGCAGGTGCTGGCCGCCGAGCACCTTCAAGATGTAGATTTGCGGGACGCCGGACAGGAGATCCGGGCTCACCGTAGCCGAGGCGCTGCCCGGTGGGAAGGTGATGCGCACAGGAGGCAGCGCCGTGGTCAGGGGTGCCGCACCAGGCTGGGTGAGCCGCGGCCGGGACTCATCCTGTGCTGCAGTCAGGGTCGCAACCTGGATGACCATTTCAGCGTTGGCCGTTTCAAGAGCGACGATGGTCGGCACGGCCCGATCGGGAGACGGCGTCGCCGGCAGGCCGGCCGTCACGCTGGGGCGGCCAACCGGCGGAGCGCTCTCGATACCGGCCTGAAAGGGGCCGCAAGCGCCCACGACCAGGAGCAGCAGAAAGATGACGGGGGGCAGTGCCACCCGCCCGGCCTTCTTCGGCATCGCCTTAGCGGCGACGGCCGGTCCGTCACGCCTGGCGCAGCGCGATCTTGCTGTTCTCGGCACTTCTCGGCCTCGGCCTCTCCCCGTCCCGGACGCAGCTCAAAGCGGCGGCACGAATAGGGTCACCCCAACCGGACCCTGGCCGGATATCGCGATCGTGTAATCGCCGCTTGTGCGGGCAGCGGCCGTCCAGAGGCCAGGCCGGCCGGTGCGGACCGTATTGACCGCGGCGCCGTATGGTCCAGTCACGGCGACGGTCGCGTTTTCGTCGCCCGCCACCTGGATATACAGGGTCTGGCCCGCCTGCACTCGCAGGACGTAGCGTGTGGGCCTGCCCTGAACCAGGTCCGTGCTAAAGGTAGTGCTGGCATTGCCGGGCGCGAATTCGATCCGGGTCGCCTCCCCGGCCGCAGGGGCCAGCGGGGGCGCGTACACGGTGACGGTCACCGGGCCACCGCCGCGCAAGACAAGCCGGTAGTCACCCGTCCAGCCAAGCGGGAACTGCCACGTGCCGGATCTGACGGCGACCGGTTGAACCGCACGGCCGTAGGGATCGAGCGCGCTGACGAAAGCGTTACCATTCAGCGTGACGTAAAGCTGCTGGCCGGCGCTCAGGCGCAGCAGGTAGCTGGCCGGCACGCCTGCCCGTAGCGTGGCACTGAAAGTGGTCGACGTTGCCCCACGCGCGAACGAGATGCGTGTGCCGGGGCCTGGTCCCGGCACCCCCTCGCCGATCGGCGGGATGGAGTAGACGACGGTCACGGAGCCAGAGCCATTGAGGGCGACAGTGTAGTCGCCGGTCCGCGGAATGCGGACACCCCACGGCCCCTGCTCGGCAGTGGGCCCGGCCAACGTATTGCCATACATGTCCCACACCTGCAGCGTGGCGCTGCCGTACTTCGTCACGTACAGGGTCTGGCCCGCGCCGATGCCGAGCACGTAGCGCTGCGTGACGCCCGGCGTCAACGTCGTCGAGAGCACGTAGGACGTGCTTCCGGGCGGGAAGTTGATCCGCTGGGCATAGGCGGACGCCGCCTGCGCCCCGGGCGGCGCTGCGAAGGCAGCCACCAACAGTGCGGCTGCTGCAGCCAGGAACAGGATTACGCGCTTCATCGTAGAGCACCTCCATTCGAGATCATCTCGGGCGTATCAGGTTCCGCGCAAGATGATCTGAGTGTAGCCGAGGGCTGTTACAGCTGTATCACCACGGTGTGACAGTTCGGTAACGTCGGGCTTTGCCGGTGGGCTTCCCCGGTCGCGTGGCAAGACCCAGCTAGCCTGGCAATCGCAGGGTCACGACGGTGCCTTTGCCTTCGCGAGTGCGCAAGGCAACCTCGCCGCCGTGGCGCTCAGCGATGGCGCGGACCAGGGCCAGTCCCAGCCCGCTGCCCGACACCCCAGTCGCAGCCCGGCCACGATACAGCTCTTCCCAAACGTGGTCGGCCTCGCCGGCAGGAATTCCGGGCCCGGTATCCGCGACCTCGACCGCCACGCCGCCGCGGTCTTCAAAGGCGCGCAACTCGATCGTGTCGCCCGTCCCGCTGAACTTGAGCGCGTTGTCGAGCAGGTTGAACACGGCCAGGAAGAGCAGGTCGCGATCGCCGGAAACCGCCGGCAGCGGCCAGGGCGCCTGTGGCAGGCTTAGGGTGAGCCGGCGCCCTCCGTCCGCCGTCTGCTGGCGGGCCAGTCCCAGCGCTTCCTGCAGGAGATCGCTCATGTCGACCGGCGCGGCCTGCAGCGGGCGGGTCTCCAACTCGGCCAACTTGCGCAAGTCGGCCGCCAGTTGGCCGATACGGCGCACCTGCGCTTCGATACCCCCGGCGATGGCACTACGTCGCTCGGGAGCTCCCTCGCCGCGGAGATTGGCCAGCCCGGCCTGGATCGCCATCAGCGGGTTCTTCAGTTCGTGATCCAGCCGCTGCATAAAGCGGCGGCGTTCGTCGGCGGACTGGGCTTGGGCCTGCTCTCGCACACGCCGGACCGTACGTGTCGAACGCTCGAATTCGGCCAGTGCAACGGCGGCCAGAATCGAGAGGCCAAGGCCCAGGAACAGGGCCAAATTGCCGGCGTCGGTGCGCACAAAGACGATGCGATCGGACAGCCACCCGCTGTAGAAGGCAGAGGCCAAACCGATGCCAAGCAGGGCCGGAATCAGCGCACCCAGCCAGCGCCAGCTCATGGCATGGCCTCGACGGGCCCGAGAAAGCGGTAGCCCTCGCTCAGAACGGTCTCGATGAAGGTCGGATCGTTCACGTCGTCGCCGAGCGCGCGGCGCAGCTCGGCGACGCGTGTGTCGACGGTGCGGGTTCCGGCCGGGTAGTCCCAGCCCCAGACGGAGTCAAGGAGCCGCGCGCGCGTCATGAGCTCGTCGGGATGAGTCATCAGGTACTCGAGCAGAGCCAGCGCCTTAGGTGTCAACGTGACTTCGGCCGAGCCGAGATAGGCGCGGCGAGCGCGCCGGTCGAGGGTCAAACCGCGACGACCGATTCGCCATGCCGCGGCGAGCGGGGGCCGGCCGGGCCGGGCGCGGCGCAGCACGGCGTGCATGCGAGCGATCAGCTCCTGTGGGTCGAAGGGCTTGTTCAAGTAATCGTCGGCGCCCTCTTCCAGCGCGATTGCCCGCTCCGCGGATTCGCCGACCTGGGTGAGCAGGAGGATCGGCGTCCAGTTGCCGGCCCTGCGCAACCGCCGAAGCACCTCGCGGCCGTCGAGGACGGGCATCAACACGTCGAGGATAATCAGGTCCGGGCCGAAGGCAGTCACCTTGCGCAAGGCTTGCTCGCCATCGGCGGCCACCTCTACCCTATAGCCGCTGCGCGCGAGGAAGGGTGCCAGGTTCCCGGTAATACCCGGTTCGTCGTCTACCAGCAGGACACGGACGCTGTCTTGCATGGGCATCGCAATCCGGCTACCCTACCACCCGGCCACGTCGGCGATGGTTGCCCTCGCCGCCCGGGAAGCGGCCAGCCGGGCACGCAGGCCGGCCTCGTCCGCAGCCTCCAGGACCTCCCGCAGGCCGGCCAGGTCGTGGGCGAAGGCGTCGATCCAGGAGAGCAAGGCCGAGCGGTTGGTGAGCAGGATGTCCAGCATCATGTCCACGTCCGAAGCGGCCAGGCGCGAGGTGTCGCGAAAACCAGATGCCGCGAGCGACCAAGCCAGGCGGTTGCCGTCCGGCGTGATGTCCCCCTCTGCGACCGTGCGCACCAGGGTCGCGGCCAGTGCATAGGGCAGATGGCTGATGGCAGCCACGGCCTGGTCGTGCTCATACGGGTCAGCGATCAGGCTGCGGGCCCCGGCGGCGCGCGCCAGCTTCTCGGCCAGCCGCACGGCAGCCGGAGCGGTGCGCGGCAGGGGACAGAGGACAAACGGCCGGCCGCGATACAGCCTCGCATCGGCGGCAGCGAAGCCGGCCGTCTCCTTGCCGCACAAGGGATGGCCGCCGATCACCTGCAGGTCCTCGGGCAGGACAGCGAGGGAGGCGCAGATCTGCGCTTTGCTGCTGCCCAGGTCCATGATCAGCGTCCCCGGCCCGGCCAGCCGGCCGACCTGGGGCAGCAACTGCAGGATGGTGCGCACGGGCGTGGCGAGCACCACCACGCCGGCCCTGGCCAGACCGGCGGCCAGATCGGTGGTGCCGGCATCGATCGCACCCGCGCCCAGGGCCGCGCTGATCGCGGCCTGGCTGCGGTTGACGGCGGTGACATGGGTGGGCCAGCCGGCGGCGCGCCAGGCGAGCGCGAGTGAGCCGCCCATCAGGCCCAGCCCGACGATGCAGACCCTCAACTCGTCCTCGGACACCGCCAACGCTGGGCCGGGCTGCTCGGAAACGTCCGGAGCAGAAGATACTGGATTCGGCGCAGCCCTTGCCGAGTTGCCGGCCTCGGTGGCCGGATAGTCCCGTGCCTGAGATGCTTCACCCGGCCACGGCGCAAGCGTGCTCGAGTGGTGGGCGTCGTTCAGCATGACATCGTAGCCGTTTCTCGCCCGGGCGAATGCCGCAGCGGCGATGGGCAACTTAGCGTAGCAGCCGCGCGACGGTTCACAGTGTCCTGCCAACGGCAGGCGCCAGGCGGCCGATGTCTCGGACGAGGTCTGCATAGCGCTCCGGCTTCAACGATTGGGCGCCGTCCGATAGGGCGGTGGCCGGATCGGGATGGACCTCGATGATCAGGCCATCGGCGCCGGCGGCGATGCAGGCCCGGGCGGTGGGCGCCACCAGATCCCACTTGCCGGTGCCATGGCTGGGATCGCCCAGGACGGGCAGGTGCGTCCACTGCTTGAGGAGCGGGATGGCGTTGATGTCCAAGGTGTTGCGGGTTGCGGTCTCAAAAGTGCGGATGCCGCGCTCGCAGAGCATGACCTCGTAATTGCCGCCGTTCAGGACGTACTCGGCCGACATCAGCCATTCCTGGACTGTGTTCATCATGCCGCGCTTGAGCATCACAGGGATGCGCGTCTGGCCGACGGCCTGCAGCAGGGCGTAGTTCTGCATGTTGCGCGCGCCGATCTGCAGGATGTCGGCATAGCGAGCGACCACGGGCAGCGCCTCAGGCGACATGACCTCGGTGATGATCGGCAGGCCGGTCAGCTCGCGCGCCTCGGCCAGCAATTCCAGCCCCTCTTCGCCGAGCCCCTGGAAGGTGTAGGGTGAGCTGCGGGGCTTGTAGGCGCCGCCGCGCAGGACCGTGGCGCCGGCTTCTTTGACGGCCTGCGCCGTCTCCAGGATCTGGCCGCGGCTCTCCACCGCGCACGGCCCGGCGATCATAACAAGTTTCTCGCCGCCGATACAGACCCCGCGTACGTCGATCAGCGTGTTGAGCGGATGAAAGTCGCGACTGGCGAGCTTGAACGGCTGCAGGATGCGCACCACCTGCTCGACGCCGGGTAACATCTCGAAGTGGTGGCTCTCCAGCGGGCGACCGTCGCCGACGATGCCGACGATCGTGCGCTCGGTGCCCTGTGACAGATGGGTCCTGTAACCCACGCGCTCGGCCTGGCTGACCACCCCACTGATATCGCCGGCCGAGGCCCCATGCTTCATAACGATTATCATGGCTTACCCTTTCATTCCTTACCTGTCCCACTACCCGGCTCGCTGGCGGCGGGGTAGCTGCCAAGCAATTTGACGTAGGCAGAGCGCACCAGCAAGGAGACCAGAGATTGCTCGATCTCCGGATCCTGCCAGTGGCCCTCGAGGTCGACGTAGAAGACGTAATGCCAGGGGCGGTTGCGGCGCGGGCGGCTCTCGAGCTTAGTAAGGTTAATGCCTCGTGACGCGAACTCGCTCAGCGCCCGGTAGAGCGCCCCCGGCGTGTGGCTGGTGGCGAACACCAGGGAAGTCTTGTTGTGCTCGGCGCGCGGCGGCTCCTGAGTGCCGAGCAGGAAAAAGCGGGTCGTGTTGTCGGTCGAATCCTCTATGCCGGTCTCCAGGACCTCCAGGCCGTAGATCTCGCCGGCCAGGCGGCTGGCGATGGCCGCGCAACCCGGCTGCCGCGTGGCGCCGAGCTCGCGCGCCGAGCCTGCGGTGTCGTAAGCGGTGACCGCCTCCCAGCCACGGTTCTTGAGGTAACGCTCGCATTGCGCCAGGGCCTGGGGGTGCGAGTAGACCTGCTTGACGTCCTGCAGGCGGGTGCCGGGCAGCGCCAGCAGGCAGTGGCGCACACGCAGCTTCACCTCGCCGACCACCCGCAGGTCGTGATCGAGCAGCAGATCGTAGGCACTGTTGATCGAGCCGGCCTGGGAGTTCTCGACCGGCAGCAGGCCCAGGTCGGCGCGCCCGCCCTCGACGGCGGCGAAGATCTCGTCAAAAGAGTGACAGGCCAGGGTTTCCACCTGCGGGCCGAACTGCTGGACGATGGCCTCCTGCGAATAGGCGCCCGGTTCTCCCTGGTAGGCAACAGTCGTCATCGGGTCCTCTTCCCCTCCGGCGAGATCCGGCCGCAGCACGGCCGCCTCGCGCAAGTAGACGTGACGGATCGCGACGGCCGATCGATCCGTGTTCCAATGGATCAGCACCCTGATGCAGCAAGGCAGGGCGCCGGGCACGGCCATCTCCACTGCGTCGAGCAGTGGAACATCGGCCCAGCCAAGTTGGCGGGCGGCCCGGGCCGGGAAAGCCGCATCCAGGTCGGGCGTAGCGGTGAAATACACGCTGGCGATGTCCGCCGGTCGCAGCCCGTTGGCCGTGATCAGCGCCTGCAGCAGCTCGCGGGTCGCCTCCAGGATAGCGTTCTCGCTGTTCTCCGCAACCGTGATCGCGCCGCGTAGGCCGCGACAGGGCATAGAAACCTCCAGATAAGAAAAGAGCGTGGAGTCGATGCTCCACGCTCGTTGGTCTGCTGGTTGAGGTCCTTGCTTCCCTGACACCTACCTCCCGGCCGGCGCGGAACATCCAAGCGGCGCGCGCCAATAATAAAATGTGAAGGCCAGGATATTTGTGTCGGACAGGTTTTGCCGCTTCATCAGGTGCAACCTCTGTAAGTTGGGCGCTATGATAACAGCGTCCGCAAAGGTTGTCAAACAGGGGAACGCTGGAACGCTGCGAGGCTGGAACGCTGGAACGCGAAGGGAACGAAGTGACACGAAGAAGGACGAAGCAGCAGGGGAAGCGTGGCTCGGTGGACCTCTCTGACGCCCGCCGCTCTCTCTTGGAGGAAAGCACGGAATGACAGAAGGGAAGCGAAACGGATCGAAACCTGGCGAAACGTTTACTTAAGAATCGCCAAATTGCGAAAATGAAGAACGTTCCAGCCAAGCAGTATGGAGGGGTTGAGCTGGGGCTGGCAGGCGGAGCGGCGCGAACTGGAGGCAACAGACCTGGTGACGTTGACGATCAGGGCGTTGTGCCGTTGTGCCGAACGGTCCGATAGAGCCATTAATACGGGAGTGACCGGTGTGGACACGCGTTTTTTGGCAATTAACGCGCAGAATGCGGGCTTCGTGGTGACGACTTCTGAGGTACAGCAGTCTATCTTGCTAGCAGGGGAGGAGGAGATCGGCTCGGAGAGGATATCAGTCCATAAGGTGGGAAGGATCCTGGCGCGGATGAGGTTGAGACAGGAACCGAGGCCCGGAGGGAAGGGCAGCAGGCGTTGGAGGGTGACGTACCAGGATCTGGAGAGGTGGACGGGAGCCTATAGCATTAATGCGCGCGAAAATGAGGTTGAGGGGGAGTACCCCCCAGATTTAATGGCCCAAATGGAACTGCCGGCACATGGCACAAGGAGGCAACTGAGTGAGGAAGTGTACGGTGTGCAGCCACGAGGAGCGGGAGGAGATCGACCGGGCGTTGGGGCTGGCGTGCTGGGAGGAGGTGGGCTGGGGGGAGTCGTTTGTGATCCCGCCGGTGGATGTGATCGAGAAGATGGATCGGGGGTGGTGGTAGGTGGTGGGATTTGCCACCTGAGCACTCCCGGCGTTTCTACCACAGAGGGCGCAGAGAAACGCAGAGGCAAGGCACTCCCGGCGTTTCTACCACAGAGGGCGCAGAGGATCGCAGAGGCAGGGCACTCCCAGCGTTTCTACCACAGAGGACCGCAGAGGACCGCAGAGAGAGATGATAGGGCACCTCCGCGTGCTCCGCGGTGAGCCTTTTTGGGTGCGCACGCATCTGGGCGAAACGCAGTCTGGCAGGCAATGCGACGGCCTGGCGAGGGTTTGGAACACGAATTCACGAAGGCGAGGAAGGGTCTGGCTGCGGTCCGGGCCGCAGCCAGACGTAAGGAAGCGCGATGGCCGCGAAGGGTCGCGCCGTTGGGGAGTGGAAGCGGAGCCCGAAGGAGGGCCAGGGAGGTGGTAAGAATTGCCAGGTAGGATGGAACGCTGATGACGCTGATGTGCGCAGATGAACGCTACCGGAGGCTTGCACGGAAACCCTGGCCCGCTCGGGACGCTGATGACGCCGAGGACCGCAGATGAACGCTGCCGGAAGCCGGCACGGAAAGCCCTGGGCCGCTCAGGGCGTCATCGGCGTCCTGGGCGCAGATGAACGCTGCGGGGGCTGGCACGGACACCCCTGGGCCGCTCGGAACCTAAGTGGCGTCGTCAGCGGCACCTGCACCCGACGATAGAACGGCCGCGGTCCTGGCTCGCGCAGTCTCGTAGATTTTGCGACGCATGCCTGGATGGGGGCCGAAATTCAGGATGAGCCCGACCTCAAGGCCTGTTGCTTTCAAGTAGTTGAGCAGTTGCGCCTCGTGCGCAGCAGTTATCTCAGCTGCAGCCTTGAGTTCTACGATGATAACGTGGTTCACCAGTAGATCTGCAAAGTACTTCCCCACGACCACGCCGTCATAGCACACCTCGATCGGGGCTTGCTGCCGGAGCTCGAAACCACGCCTGGCCAACTCGTGGGCAAGTGCATTCTCGTCGGTCCCCTCGAGGAAACCATACCCCAAACAGTTGTATAGGTTGTCTTGTATCAGCCCTAATCTGGGTTCATCGGCGTTCTCGTGTTTCACGTCGCGTCGGGCTCCTGGTCGGCGCCTCCCAACGGATGCAGGACCAGGAAATCGTCGGAGGAGTCGGGCAGGCTGGCAGGCGAGAACGGACAGAAGGTAATTGAGGCGAGCGGCAAGGTCGACGGCCGGAAGCTTGTGCTGTTGACGGAAGACACTAAATACGAGCCAACGCCGGTAACGCGAGAGCGCGATGCCGCGCTCTGGCCGGGCGCTTACTCAGACCAACTGCTGGCGCAGCTTGGCGCTGGCGAAGTCCATCAGGGCGACGACGATGACGATGAAGGCGACGACGGTGCCGGCCTTGTGGTACTGGAGCGACCCGAAGAAGGTCTGCAGCATGAGGCCGATGCCGCCACCGCCGGCGAAGCCGATGATGGTGGCCATGCGGATGTTGATATCCCACTGGTAGATCCAGTAGGAGGCAAAGGGCGGGAAGATCTGCGGCAGGATGGCGTAGACGATGACCTGCAAACGGTTGGCACCGGTGGCGGTGACGGCCTCCATGGGACCGTTCTCGATGTTCTCGATGGCCTCGGAGAAGAGCTTGCCGAGCAAGGCGAAAGAGGTGACCGCGAGGGCGAGGGTGCCGGCGAAGGCGCCGATGCCCACCCAGGCGATGAAGATTGCGACGTAGAGCAGGGCCTCGATCGAGCGCAGGACGTTGAAGACGCCGCGCGTCACGTAGTACAGCCAGCCGAGCAAACGGCTGCGACCGACGAGGTTCTTGGCCGCCAGGAAGCTGAACGGGATGGCGATCAGGCCGCCGAAGGTGGTGGAGAGCAGGGCCTGGAAGACGGTGATGATGATCTCTTTAGACACCGTCGCCAGCGAGACCGGGCTCAAGTCGATGGCCAGGAAGTCGCCGACCAGGCGGACGAAGGTGGGGGCCGGCTGGAAAAGCGCCCGCAAGTCGATGCCGGTGATCTGGAAGCAGTAGACGAAGAGCGCGACGCCAAGGATGACGTAGAAACCCGTGCGCAAGCGCTGCACCAGCGAGGGCCGGGTTGGCTCGCCGGCGCCCGGCGACTCCTTGAGGATGCGGGCGCGCCAGGTGGCGCTGATGTAGTCGACCAGGATGATGACGATGGCTACCGGCCAGAGCGCGGCGGCATACTGCGGGAAGGCGTGCAGGCGGATGGTCTCGACGACGAAGTAGCCGATGCCGCCGCCGGCGGTGAAGCCGACGATGGTGGCGGCGCGCATGTTGATGTCCCAGCGCAGGAGTGTGTAGGCCAGGAACGGCGGGACGATCTGCGGGACGACGGCGAAACGCAGCACTTGCGGCAAAGTGGCGCCGGTGGCGGTGACGGCCTCGACCGGCCCCGGGTCAATGTGCTCGAGTTCCTCGGAATACAGTTTAGCGAGGGCGGCGACCGAGTGGATGGTCAGGGCGATGGTGCCGGCAAACGTGCCCAGCCCGACCCAGACGAGCACGATCAGACCCCAGATGACCGGATCAACCGCACGCACGATGTTCAGCACGGTGCGCGCGGCGTAGTAGACGGCCGTGCCGCCGGGCACGCGCGACATGACGTTGTGGGCGGCCAGGAAGCTCAGGGGCAGGGCGAGCACGGTCGAAAACAGGGTGGCCAGCAGGCCGAGGGCGATGGTCTCGACGAGGGTCCCGCCGACAAAGGTCGGAAAAGTCGCCGTACCCGGCAGGATGCCCAGCCCGACCAACCAGGCCGGCGCCGGTACCTGCTTGGTCCGGCCGACGATGTCCAGGAAGTTCTCGCTGAGATGCAGGGCGCCGCCGGCATCGCGCGTGATGATGTCGGGGTGGACGAGGTCGGTCGCAACCAGTTTGGCATCTGAGAAGCGAGTGACCAGGCGGCTGAGCCTGACATCGGTGACGTTCCAGGCAATGACGTAAAGGATGATCGCGGCCAGCACCACCGCCGGCACGGCACTGCTCGACCGGCCCCGATGGAGGAGATAGGCATCGTAAACGTTCCAGAGCCAGAAGAGAGCCAGGACGAGCCAAAGCCAACTGGTCGTGAGGCCGCCGAGGCTGACCTGGCCGACCTCGGCGACGGACAGTCCCCAATTGATCAGGAAAGCCAGGAGCAGAACGGCGCCCAGGATCAGCCCGGTGCGGCCCCTACGCCTGAGGACGTATTGGCCCAGGCCCGGCACAAACAGGGAGAGCAGGGCCGGGAGGGAGCCGCGGCCGGGGGTAGTGACCGGGGTGGCTGACGAGCCGATCTCGGCCGGCCCGTCACTCGTTTCAAATGATCGAGACACGCTCGGCTTCCTGACCGTAAATCGCCTTGAACTGGGCGTCGTCGATTTGCTGCGGCAGACCTTCGAAAACCAGCCGGCCGTCCTTGAGGGCGATGGCCCGCGTGGCGTAGCGGTGGACGAGATCGAGGAAATGCAGGCTGCAAAGAACCGTGATACCCCGCTCTCTGTTCAATTGCTCCAGGTATTTGAGGATCGAATGGGCGAGCACAGGATCGAGCGAGGCGACGGGCTCGTCGGCCAGGATGATCTTGGGTTCCTGCATGAGAGCGCGGGCGATGCCGACCCGCTGCTGCTGGCCGCCCGACAGCGAATCGGCGCGCACGTGAGCCTTCTCCCGCAGGTCGACCTGATCGAGGTTGGCGAGCGCCCGCTCCCGATCCTCGGGCGTGAAGTAGTTGAACAGGCTGAGAAAGGAGTTCACATAGCCAAGCCGGCCGGAGAGCACATTGGAGATCACCGGCGAGCGCTTGACGAGATTGAACTGTTGGAAGACCATGCCGATGCGGCGCCGAATGCGGCGCAGCTCGGCCCCGGATGCGGCGGTGACGTCGACGCCATCCCAGATTACTTTGCCGGCAGTAGGCTCGACCAGGCGGTTGATGCAGCGCAGCAAGGTCGACTTGCCGGAGCCGCTCAAGCCGATGACGGCCAGGAACTCGCCCTCGTTGACTTCGAAACTGACGTCGGTGAGGGCCTGGGTCCCGTTAGGATAGACTTTTGTCAGGTGTTCGATTTTGAGCATGTTAACTCTGCCGTAATTTGGCACGGTCGCGGCGATGGGCAACGGCCCTTTTTCCAGCTTCGGTGCCGGACAGCCCAGGCCCAAGACCGGGTCGGTCTTGGGCCTGTGACTGCTAAGGGTTAGCCGGGCTTACTTGACGAGGGTGGCGGGATCGACGCCGGCCTTCTTCAAGAGATCCAGGAACGGCTGGTAGAAGGTGGCGTCGATCGACTCGAAGCCGTCGATAGTGTAAAGACCGCGCAAAACGGCATTGCCACCGGGATCGGCAGCCATGGCCAGCAGACCGTCCCTGGTCGCCTGCACGATGGGAGCCGGCAGGTCCTTGACGACCTGGACGCCGTCGTTCGGGATGCGATCAGTATCGGCGAAAGCGGTGACTTTGGTGGTCAGGTCCGGGTACTTGGCCGGCAGATTGGCGACAGGGTCGGTGATGGCGTCGATGTAGGTGACGCCCGCGTCACAGTCGCCCTGGTAGACGCCGACCACGACGTTCGGATGGGAGCCGGCATTGACGGTCGCCTTCAGGTCCGTGTCAGGATCGATGCCGTTGGCCTTGAGAACGATGCGCGGGATGATATAGCCCGAGGTCGAGTTCGGGTCGACAAAGCAGAAGGTCTTGCCCTTCAGGTCGGCAAAGGTCTTGACACCCGAAGCCTCACTGGCGATGAATTGCCCCTTGTAGAAGGGCTCGATCTGCCCCGCCAGATCCTTGTCCGGATCGACGGCGTTGGTGCTGTACTTGCGCAGGACGGCCAGGATCGGGGTGATGCCGTACTTGGTCTGGGCCAGCAGAGCCGAGAAGGTGTTGAGGAAACCGATCTGGGCCTTGTTGGCGCCCATGGCCTCGATCGAAGCGCCGAAGCTCGTGCCGACCTGGATCTGGTAGTTGAGGCCGGTCATCTGGTTGAGGCAGTCGGCGATGGCGTTGCCGGCCTTGGTGATCTTGCCGGTGTCACCCGAGGGCACGAAGGTGATGATGATCGGATTATCAGCGGAACCCAATTCGCCTGCGGCAGCGGTGGGCGGGTTAGCCATCTTCTCGCAAACCGGCGCCGGCGGGGTGGGCGGGATCGCCGTCGGCTCGACGACTGCCTCAGCGGTGGTCTCGACCGTCGGTACGGGCGGAGTGGTCGGGATGACCGTCGGAGCAGCAGCCTCGGTGGGTGCAGCAGCCTCGGTGGGCGCGGGCGCAGCCGTCGGCGCGGGAGCCGTAGTAGCAGCGGGGGCGGCGGGTGCCGCCGTCGGAGCGGGCGCAGCACCACCACAACTGCTGAGCAGCATGGCGATGACGACCAGGGCCGCCACGGCGAGCCAGGAGCGATTCGTCTTCATCTCGTTGTCTCCTCCAGGAATGGTGGGATCAATCCCACTGCCGGATTTTAGCCTCGCTATCTTAGCCCAGGTGGGCAGATTTGGCAACCGTGGGCGCCAGAGTTCCTCGCCGCGCTAACTGTTTCCGTGGGTCTTCACCAGTTGTGATCCGTCCCGGCGCGCGCCGTACACCCCGCGCCAACCATTCAAGCGGATGCGCAGCAGATCGCGTACCATGCGTATGGTGTCGCGCACCGGATCGATTTTGCTGGCGTCGTCGGCGTACCATTCGATGGGGATGGCAACCACCCGGCAGCCCCGGCGCAATGCGATGTAGAGGGCCTCCACGTCGAAGCTCCAACCGGTCATGGTCTGCTCGGCGAAGACCTCGCGCGCGACCTCCCGCCGGAAGCTCTTGAAGCCGCATTGGGTATCCTGAAAACCCGGTACGGCCAAGATGCGAACCACCAGGTTAAACACCCGGCCCATCAGGTGCCGATAAGGGGGCTCGTTGTAGCGATGCGCGCCCGGCCCTTCGCGCGAGCCAATCGCCACGTCGTAGTCGTCGCAGCAGAGGGGGGGCAGGAACTTGGGCAGCTCGGTGATCGGCATGGAAAGGTCAGAATCACACATGAACAAATAGCGGCCCTGGCCGGCCATCATCCCGACCCGGACGGCTGTGCCCTTGCCCTTGGCGCTGTGCAGCACGTGTATGAACGGGTAGCGCGCGGCGAACGACTCGGCGATCTCGGTCGTGCGATCCTGGCTGCCGTTCTCGACCACCAGCACCTCGATCGGCTCTGACCAGGCTTGCACGAACTGCGCGATCTGCTCGAGCGAGCGCGGCAGGCGCAACTCCTCGTTGTAGGCCGGTATAATGATGCTAACTATCGGTTCACGTTGATTCGTCATTTGCGATACATCTCTTTGCCAGATAACCCCACGTGACTTCAGACTACGATCGCTCCTATGGCGGCAGCCAGCGCGGCACCGGCCATGGAGGCAAAAAAGTTGACCCAATCGTTATCCAGCCAGCGCCAGCCGCGGGTGTGACGGGTGGACTGACCGCAGCGGTGCAGCGCGCTCTCGGTCTCCACGCCGCAGGCCGGGCAGACATAGATGGCCTGCACGGTGGCGCCGAGCAGGCTATCAAACAGGGCGCCGAACAGGCCACTGAGGGCTGCCAGCGGGATGAGCAGCCAATCGCTCAGCAGCCAGTTGCCGGTGGTCAGGAGGGCGGCTCCCTGGACGAGGACGAAGGCCGCCAGGCCGATGAAGAGCGCGCCGGCCGCGGCAGCCAGAGTCCCCTCCAAAGTGATGGCGCCCGAGGCCCCCGGCACGACCGGCCGCCCGCTGGTGATCAGGCGCGGGTTGTGCGCGGAGAGGACCCCGAGCTCGGTGGCCCAGGTGTCAGCGTTGACCGCGGCCATGGCGCCGAAGAACGCATAGGCCAGCAGCGGGTAAGCCGGACGGCCTTTGCCGAGCAAACCGACGAGCAGCGCTAACAGCCCCGCGACGCCGCCATTGGCGAGAACCTGACCCAGGTCACGGCGGCTGCCCTTGGAAAACTTCTCGGCGAAGACCGCTTTGCGTCCGGCCCGATAACGCGAGAGCAGGCTGGAACTGGCAAAGAACGCCACCAGGGTGCCGCTCCAGACCCAGCCGCCCAATCCGAAGACGGCAGTGCCCAGGATGACGGCGCCAAAGGCGCCGCCGGCTGAGAGCGAGCGGCGCCAGTATCCCAGTCCACCGACGGCCAGGCTCAGGACTAACCCCAGCAACAAGCGTCCCGGCAGAGCACTCATCGATTCACCAGCGCATCGCGCTCAGAAGAGCGGTGCCGGCGATCACCTGGACGACGACGGCTCCTCCCCATACCAGATAAGCGCCCTGGCGCTGGGCCCTGCGATACATCCAGGTGCCTGCCACCAGGTTGACCAACCAGGCCAGCAAGCCGATGGCAGGCAAGGCGATCAGCCCTATCTTGGGCGCGATGCGATCCGGCAATCCGTTGATGTCGAAGTGCAACGGCACATCGGAAGAGATGACCGGCAAGCGAAAGCAGAAGAGCCCGAACATCAACAATACCCCGAGCAGCCCGATACCGATCAGGAACAGGGCCCCGTAATCGCGCCACAACCGCCAGGTCCAAAGCGGAGGGCGCGCCAGTTCCGGCTGCAGCGGCCGGGCCACCCCCAAGGCATAGCACTGCTGCAGGGCCCGGATGAATCCGTTCGCATCGGCCGGCGAGATACCGTAGTTCTCGTCTGCGGTCACCAGCAGCACTTGCTGGCTCAACTCCCGCGTGGCGTAAGCGTTCACCACGCCCAGGCCTTCGCACCGGTAGCGCCGGCGATGGGTACAGGGCCAATGCCACGCGCGCGCCGGTTGGTGCCAATGCTCGCCCAGCCCCAACTGCACCCGTTGGATCTGGCCGATCGGTATGACCTGCCGCGTAGGTCCCCAGATCAGGGTCACAGCATCGCGGTCCACCCGGTAGTGCATTGTGAACGCGCCGAGCGTGCGGTAGCCCAGGTAAAGGATGGCGAGCAGGCTGGCCAGCACCCATAGCCCGACGACATAGGTCAGGCCGTCGATCGGGCGACCGGACATCACCCGAACGAGCAGCAGATCCAGGGCCAACAGGCCCGAGACCGCCAGCAGCCCGTCCCAGTCATCTCGCGCTGGAAATGGTCTGAACTTCACGGTTACTTATCGGCCCCCATCCTTTGATTATCGTGTATCAGGGAACGACGTCGCAAGTTTTGACATCCTCCGCCATTCGTCTCCGCTCGAGGGTCACCCGGAGCGCTGCGCCGTCTCGCCGGTCAGACCCAATCCCCAGCGCCTGATCTCGTCCACCTGCGCGCGGTCGGTCATGTCCATGTTCAAGGGAGTGACTGATACGAAGCCGTGGGACACGGCGCCGATGTCAGTGCCGTCTTGCGGCTCGCCCCCCGGCGGATCGCCGCCGATCCAGTAATAGGGGCGCCCTTTGGGGTCGAGCCGCTTGATGAGCACGTCCCGATAGACCCGCCGGCCCAGCCGGGTGACCTGGATCCCCTGCAGCCGGTCGGGTGGGAGCGCCGGAAAGTTGACATTGAGAAAGACGCCGGGCGGGAGGCCGCGCTCCAACACGCGCCGGGCCAGACCGGCCACGAGGCGAGCGGCGAAGGCAGTACGAGCCGCCAGCGCGGCCGCGCCGCCGGCAGCAGCATCGCTCGCCTCGCTTTCGACCAGATCTTGGGAGGCAGCGATGGAGGGCAAGCCGGCGACTGCCGCCTCCATCGCCCCGGCAACCGTCCCCGAGTAAGTGATATCCTCTCCCAGGTTCGAGCCGTTGTTGATGCCTGAGATGACGATGTCCGGGCGCTCGGGGACGAGGCCAAGCAACGCCAGGCCGACGCAATCGGAAGGCGTCCCGGTCGTGATGTAGAGAGGAATGTCACCCTCCATCTGGGACCTGCTGACTCTGAGGGGCTTGTGCATGGTCTTGGTGTGGCCGGCGGCCGACCAGTTATGGTCGGGGGCGAAGACGGTCACCCGGCCGATCCCGAGCATGGCCTGCGCGAGCGCGTGCAGCGCGGGGGATTGATAGCCGTCGTCGTTCGTGATCAGGATATGCGGCATTGAGCACCGGCCCTTCGGTTTGCCCACGGGACTTCCTCGTCCCTCTCGTCAACCAGAGCGCCTGCCAGCATCGCCACACCGGCGGGCCGGGGTGCGCCGCCGCTTGCCCCGCCGGAGCCGGCGGCCACGGCGTCCGGCCTGACCAGGCCCGTCTTCTGGTCTGGCTCCTTGTGCTGGATGAAAATCTCCACCGGCGGATCGCTGGTGGCGAAGTTGCCGGCTTTATCGAACGCGGTGACCGTAATCTTGTGGGTCTCGCTGATCGGAGCACTGGATTTGGCCGCGGCCGCAGCGGGGGTCGACATGACAATCGTCCAGCGCACGCTGTAGGGTGCGACGGTGGTAGTGCCCAGTTTCTGGCCGTCCATGTAGAAGTCGACGTGATCCATCGCCCAGGTATCGCGGACGTCCGCCGTGATGCTTACCCACTCGGCATCTTCCATGATGTAGGGGTCCTTGTCCTTGGGGTGCTCGATCCTGACGTCCGGCGGCGCGTGGTCCACCACGACCTGTATGTCGGCCGGCTGGCTGCTGCCGTCGTTTCGCATCACCGTCAGGCGCAAGGTGTACAGGCCATCGAAGGCGGCGGTGTCCCAGTTCTCCAGCACGTCGTTGCTCACCTGGTTGGTGTGCTCGGGGCCGATCTGCTGCCACTGATCGGGAGCACTTTCGGGCGCCACTTCGATCTTGTAGGCGCGGAAGTCACCGCCTCGCGCGTTGCCCTTGATCTCTACCGTTCCGGTGACGGGTTGGCCGACGATGGGCCAGCCGATCCCTACGTCGCCGGCCACTTCGCCGCCGCCGCCGCACGAATCGTCTTGCTCGGTCGGAGGTTGGGCAATGCCCTTCTCGCGCACCCAATCGGCAGAATTGAGCGGGAAGATCTGAAACACCTTGCTCTCGATGTTTTCGGGCGGCGTACAGGGCGCGGCGAGCTTTCCATTCTCACGGTTTATGTCAAACGACTGGAACATCGTATCCGATTGAGTGGGCGCGTGGCCGGCCCGGAACAGCTCCACGGTGGTCTGAGGGCAATCCGGCCCGGGCAGCATCCCCGACGGCACGCAAACCTTGACGTGCTGGATGCCGGGCGGTTCCTGCCAACGCTCCACGGGCTGCCCCTGCATGGCCTTCTGCATAATGGCATGCCAGATCGGCGCAGCGCCAAGGGAGCCCGCCGAGTCGGCCATCGGCTTGCTGTTGCTGTTGCCGGTCCAGACGCCAATCGCCAACTGGGGCGTGTAGCCCAAGGTCCAGTCGTCGACGTAACCATTGGTGGTGCCGGTCTTGGCGGCCACCGGCCGGTCGGCCAGTTCCAGGTACTGCGAGAAGGTGCCGAAAGCAACCGGCCGCGGGCTCGGATCGCTGAGCACGTTGTTCAGCATATAGACCGGGGCCGGATCGGCGACCCGCGCGGTGGCCGGCTCCCGATACTGCTCGATGGTCTTGCCGTCCTTGTCGTCAACCTGCAGGATGTAGACCGGATCGAGCTGGCGATAGCCCGGCCGCTGCTCGTCCGGCGGGACCGGCTGGCCGGCCATCACGCCACTGTTGGCCAACACGCTGTAGGCATAGGTGTGGTCCACCAGCTCTACCTCGCCGCCGCCCAGGGTCAGGCCCAGCCCATACCAGCTCAACTCCTTGCTCAGGCTGCTGACGCCGAGACGGCGGGCGGTCTTGATGACGTTACCCACTCCGACCTGGTCCATCAGCCACACGGCGGGGATATTGTACGAGCGCTCGAGCGCCCAACGGAGCATCTGCGGCCCATGATACTGACGATCGTAGTTCTCCGGCACGTAAGGCGCGTTGCCCTGATCCGGAAAGACGGTGCGCACGTCCATCACCATCGTCGCCGGAGAGAAATTGCCGCTCTCGAAGGCCGTCAGGTAAGTGTATGGCTTGAAGGAAGAGCCGGGCTGGCGGGGCGACAGGGCGACGTTGACCTGCCCATCGATCGCATCGTCGAAGTAGTCCAGGCTGCCGACCATCACCAGCACTTCGCCGGTATTCGGCCGGATGGCGACCACCGAGGCGTTGCTCACCTTGTGATCGAACTTCTGGCCGGGCTGGTCGAGGTACGGGATGGGCGGCGCCGTTGGCAGCCCGGCCTGGCAGGGCTTCGGGGTCTGCAGGCTCATGTAAGCGATATGGCTGCGGGCGACACACTCGGCGTAAACTTGCAGGTCCCAGTCGAGCGTCGTGTAGACCCGCAGGCCGTGCTGCCAGATGTAATAGGGATCGTCCGGCGTGTTGTACTTCTGCTGCAGGAGGTCAAGAACGTGCAGCGCAAAGTGTGGCGCGTCCGGTGGCACCTCGAAGCGCTCGGCCGCCGACTCGCGTACTTGCTGCCACAGGCTGCCCGGCAGTCTCTTGGCGGCGTCCGCCTCGGCCTGTGTGAGGCCGACATTGGCCTTGACCAGTGCGTTCAGGGCCCGGGCCGTCGCCGGCCTGTCACCGGTTGCCACCAACGGCAAGTCAAACTCGCTCAACAGGCCCTGCTTGACGAGATCGTTGAGCAAGATGGTATTGAAGTAGCGCGTGGCGCCGTCGGCCTGGGCCTGGGTCAGGTAGCCGGCATCGACCATGGCCGAGAGCACTTTGCGCTGGCGGCGGTAGGCGTCCGCCGGCGAAGCGATGGGGTTAAGGGCCGGATACTGCGGAATGGCCGCCAGCACGGCGACCTCGTCCAGGGTAAGCTCGCCGGCCGACTTGTTGTAATAGACGCGCGCGGCCGCTTCCGCTCCATAGGCCAGGGTGCCGTAGTTATTATAGTTGAGATACCACTCGAGGATCTGGTTCTTGCCCTGTTCGCCCGGGTAGCGACGAGTGATCTCCACCGCCATGATCGCTTCCTTGATCTTGCGGGCGTAAGAGGTCTCGTAGCGTTCCGCGGGATCGATCAGGATGTTCTTCACCAACTGCATGGTGATCGAGCTGGCGCCCTGCAGGCCCTGACCGCGCAGATTGCTGAGCAGCGCACGCCCGATGCCTTCCACGTTGATCCCGATATTCGTGTAGAAACTACGATCCTCGAGGGCTACGGTCGCATTCCGCAACTGGACGGGTATCTTGTCAAGGGTGAGGTATGTGCGGTCTCCGCCCAGCTTGGGACGGGGATCGATGGACTCGTAGAGCAGGTGCTCGCCCGTCCGGTCGTAGATCTTGACGGTTTCGAAGCGGTCCTGCTTGGTCTCGATGGCGGTGGGATCGGGCAAGCCCTGGGCAAAGTAGGCGTAGAAACCGGCGGCCGAAGCCACGGTGGCAAAGACCGCGAAAACGACGAGCAGCAGATTCACGACCAGGCAGCCGCCGCCGAGGCGCAAGGTCCATTGCCCGATGTGCGGTCCGCCTTTGAGCCGTCGCCGGCGACGCCAACGTTGTATCTGGTCGGTGCGATTTGTAGAGGTCATGGAGGCCGATCGTAATGCGAAGTAACGGGGGGTAGCTCATACCCCCCGCGACGCCATATTAGCAGCAAACGGCGAACTTAGCAAATGAATGCGGCGGTACGGCGATGCGGTGCAGAGGGTGCCACGCCCTCTGCTGGCTTGAAGAGGTTACCGGTGTTGGCCCGTACGGTGCGAGATTGGATGGTCGGCGGGGGGGCGTGGCGCTGCCCAACGTTGTGTGGTTACCGGTGTTGGCTCGTGCGAGGCCGGGTTGGATGGTCGGCGGTATGTCGACCGGCAGTGCCGCGCCCCTACAATACTGGGTGGCGCCGAGGCGCAAAATCGTGTACGGCGGCCGGGAAAGAGCGCGCCCCCCCGCTCCTCACAAACGCTCGAATACGATGAAGTGGCTCAAGCCGAACGTCTGCAGAGCGGTGTGCTCCAGGCCGTAGAGCACCCGCCGCAGCACCTGTCCAAGCGCCGGCCGGGTCGCCACGACGTTGTCGAAGCCGGGATAGACGACGCTGTGATGGACCAGGCGCACCGCCCGATCGCCGAAGAGGCCGCGCAATCCCGCAGCGGTGTAGGCGCGCACGTGCGGAGCCAGGTGGTTGCGGAGCGAGTCCGGCAACCAATTGATAAGCGGGGTGTTGCCGAAGTGGTAGCGGCCGCGCCAGTAGTGTCCATGAGTCTCGAACGGGTAGAGCCGGTTGGGTGCGAACAGGACGATGCGCCCGCCCGGGGCGGCGATGCGCAGCATCTCCTGCGCCGCGGCACGGTCATCGTTCACGTGCTCGATCACCTCATGCGAGAAGACCACGTCAAAACTGCCGGAGGCGAAGGGCAGCGCCTCGGCCGGCGCCAAAACGATCCCCGGCAGGCGCGTGCGCGCGGCCCGAGCGGCACCCAGGTCCACCTCGGCGCCTGTCACGTGGGGGCTGAAAGCCCGGAAGTGCTCCGTATACATTCCCACGCCGCAGCCCACATCCAGGATGCGCGCCCCGTCCAGGCGTGCCCAGGCTGCGACGAGGGCCAGGCGGCGCTGCTGTCCAGCTCGCCAGAGGTAAGAGGGATGGCCCAGGCGGGCCGCTTCGTCGGCGGTTCGGCGAAAGTTGGGCGGATCGATGTCGTTCACAGACTCTTGCTCCTCGGCCGATTGGCTCAGCAGCCAGCATCCGGCCACCCGGCGCGGGCAGCAGGATCAGGGCAGGGCCGCGCGGATGACGGCCCCCAGCCGGCGCGCGCCTTCGGCCATGTCAGCGGGCAGCAGCAAACTGAAGGCCAGGCGCAGTTCCTCGCGCCCTCGGCCATCCGTACAGAAGCGGGCGCCTGGCAGATAGGAGACGCCGCCTGCCTCGGCGGCCGGCAACAGGGCCGCGCTGTCCAGCCCGACCGGAAGGCCGAACCAGACAAAGAAGCCACCTCCGGGGGTGAGCCAGCGGCATCCGCCCGGCATCTCGCTCGCCAACGCCGCCACAAGCGCGTCGCGCCGCGCCCGATACTCCCGGCGCAGACCGGCAACCTGCGAATCCAGCAAGCCCAGCTCGATAAAGGCGGCCACGACGTGGGCGGTGAAATGATTGACGCCGCCGCCGCTGTCGAGCATACCACAGCCCACGCAGCGGCCGACGATTTCCGGTGCGGCAAGCAGCCAGCCCAGACGCAAGCCGGGCGCCAGGATCTTCGAGAACGAGCCCAGGCGCACCACCCGGCCGACCGGAGCCAGGCCGTAAACGGCCGGTGGAGGAGGCGCGTCGTACCACAGCTCGCGATAGACGTCGTCCTCGAGGATGAGCGTGCCCGCTTGCTCTGCCAGGCGCACGAGCGCCCTGGCCCGCTCCTCGGACAGGCTCGCCCCGCTCGGATTGGCGAAGGCCGGCACGGTGTAGAGCAGGGGCGCGGTTCGCCCCTGCCGCGCCAGCCCGGCGAGGGCGGCCTCCAACGCATCCGGGCGGAGGCCGTGCTCGTCGGCGGAGACGGCTACAAGCTGCAGCCCGTGATCGCGGAAGATGCGCAGGGCGAGATGGTACACGGGAGACTGAACGAGGATCGGATCACCCGGCTGCGTGAGCAGCGTGCAGAGCATATCAAGCGCCTGCGAGACGCCGCCGGTGATCAACACCTCGCCGGCAGCCGGCGCGGCCGCTTCCTGGGCAGCAAACCGGGTGCGCAATCCCTCGATCAGGCGCCCGGGTCCCTGCTCAGCGCCGTATGCGAGCGCCGCCGGACCGGCCTGCCGCAGGGCAAGGGCCGCGGCATCGGCCAGTCCGGCCACCGGCAGGAGCGCCAGGTCCGGATGCCCCCAGCCAAACTCGACTATGCCCGGTCGCAGAGAAAGTTGGATATCGGGCCCGCTCATCCCTCACCCGCCACGGTGCGTCCTCCCCAGCGTGCGAACAGATCGTTCTCGATGCCGAGACGCGCCAGGGCGCGCCCGACGGTGCCGTCGACAATGTCGGCCAGGCTGCCCGGATGGGCATAGAAGGCGGGCACGGGCGGAAAGATGATGCAGCCGATGCGCGCGGCGCGCACCAGCAGCTCGAGATGACCCAGGTGCAGGGGCGTTTCGCGGACCATCAGCAAGACCGGCCGGCCCTCCTTGAGCTGCACGTCGGCGGCGCGTGTGAGCAGATCGTCGGCGTAGCTATTGGCGATGGCCGACAGGCTCTTGATGCTGCAGGGCGCGACGATCATCCCGATGGCCGGGAACGAGCCGCTGGCAATGGCCGCTCCGACGTCATCCGGCCGGTAGAGGTGGCCGGCCAGGGCGGCGACCCGGCGGACCGTCCAATCCGTCTCCTCGGCGATGGTGATCCGCGCGGCGGGGCTAATGACCAGGTGACTTTCGAAGCCCGGCATCTCCTTTAGCAGCTGCAAGAGGCGAATGCCATAGATCTGGCCCGAGGCCCCGGAAAGGCCGACGATCAAGCGCTGCGGCGTCTCGCTCACCCTACTTCGTCCCCCAGTGCAGCGCGACCGTACCCAACATGGCCGTCTGATAGCGGACATCGCGCAGGCCGACAGAGAGCATGATGCGTGCCAATTCGGCGGGGCGCGGAAAGTTGATGGTCGACTGCGGCAAGTAACGGTAGGCCTGCGGCTGGCCGCTGATCAGGCCGCCGATCAGCGGCACCAGTCGGAAAAAGTAAAGATCAAAGATCGGGCGGAAGAGGCGCGAGGCCGGGCGGGTGATCTCCAGGCAGACGACACGGCCGCCGCTCTTGACCACGCGCGTCTGCTCAGCGAAGGCGGCGCGCACGTCGAGCACATTGCGCATCATGAAGCCGGAGCAGGCGGCATCGAAAGCCTCGTCGCCGAACGGCAGCGCGAGGGCGTCGCCTTCGATGAACGGGAAACTGAGGCCGGGGTGCTTGTCGCGGCCGGCCAGCATCATCTCACGCGTCAGGTCGACGCCCGTGACGTGGCAATCGGGGTTCTGCAGCACGGCCTCAAAGGCAATGTCGCCGGTGCCGGTCGCCACATCCAGCAAACGGCCACCCGGCGGCAGCGCGCACAGTCGGACGGTCGAGCGGCGCCAGGTCCTATCTCGCCCGAGCGTCATGAGCCGATTCATCAGGTCGTAGCGGGGCGCGATGGCGGCGAACATGCGTCGCACGTAGGAACGTTTTTCCGAGGCAGGTGGCAGGACGGCAGCAGGATCGCGGTCGGGCAACTACGGTTTCTCCTCTAAGAAGAGCCACGGCGCCAGCCGGCGCTCCAGGCGATCGATGATGAAGTATAGCAGCAAACCCAGCAGACTCATCGCCAGGACTCCGGCGTACATCTCGGGGTAGGCCAGACGGCCCCAACTCTCGACCATGATGTAGTAACCCAATCCGGAGGTGGTCGCGAACGATTCGGCAAAGAACAGCACCGCAATCGCCGTGCCTACGCTCACGCGCAGGGCCGTCAGGGCAGCGGGCAGGGTGGCAGGCAGGTAGACGAAACGGAACAGCGCCCGCCTGCCGGCGCCCAGCGAACGGACCGAGTAGAGCAGTTCCGGACGCAGGTTGGCGGCCGCATCGCTCACCACGACCAATATCTGGAAAAACAGGACCAGGTAGATGATAAAAACCTTGGAGAGATTGCCGATGCCGAGCAGCAGCAGGATCACCGGCAGGAAAACGATCTTGGGAATCGGATAGAGGAGATAGACCACCGGGGCGAAGAGCCGGCCGAGCAGGCGGCTCTGCCCCAGGGCAAGACCGGCAGGGACGGCAGTGACCATGGCGAGGATCACGCTCGCGACCACGCGCCAGCCGCTGACCAGGAAGTGCAGCGCCAGACCACGGGGCAGGGCGTGGATGAAGGCCAGGGCAACCGGCCACGGTCCGGGCAACACGTTTACCCGAGTCAGCCAGGCCACCAGCTGCCAGGCCACCAGCAATCCGGCTAGGGCCAACGCGAGATGGCGGCGGCTCATCCCACGCCCCTGCCGGCTGCAGTCCCGGCCGCCCCAGAGGCTCCTGAAGCCGCTCCCACCCGTGCTTCCAACGCGGCCCGCAACTCTGCGCACTTCTCCCAGTAGGACGGCCGGGCGCGGTATTCGGGCCCGCGCGCGCCCGAATTCTCGATCACTCGGGCCCGGCAGTTCGGCGGGCGTCCGAGGACGAGGATGCGGCTCCCCATAAAGACTGCTTCTTCGATGTTGTGGGTCACCACCAGGGTCGTCACACCGGTCTCGCGTTGCAGCTCGATCGTCAGGCGCTGCAGGTCCTCCCTGGTCAGCGCGTCCAGCGACGAGAATGGCTCGTCCATCAGCAGCAGGTTCGGCTGCTGCAGGAGAGAGCGGGCGATGGCCGTTCGTTGGCGTTGCCCACCGCTGATCTGGCTCGGGAACTTATCCCGCAAGCCGGCGATGCCCAGGCGCGACAGCCACCCGTCGACCTGCTCGGGGCCGATATCGGCGCGCGGGTAAGGACGCGAACCGTCCGGCGGTCCGGCTTTGGCCCGGTAAAGTCGCCCGAGCCGCATCACCAGGGCCACGTTCTCCCAGACGGTGGCCCACGGCAAGAGCCCGTAGTCCTGCAGGATCAAGCCCGTGCTGGCCCGCGGCCGTGGCACCGGCTGCCCACTCAGCAGCAGGCGACCTGCCAGCGGGAGGCGTAATCCGGCGATCAGGTAAAGCAGCGTGCTCTTGCCGCATCCCGAAGGGCCGATGATCGCCCAGGCCTCGCCGGCCGCAACCTGCCAGGAGAAATCCTGAAAAACCGGCGACTGGTTCGGGTAGGCGAAAGTGAGGGCCTCGATATCGACCATCGTCATTTGGGCAGATAGGCTGCATCCACCAAGTCTTTGTACGCCATGTCCTGGCTGATCAACCCCTTTTCGCGCATCCAACTGATCACGTCGTCGGTCTCGCTGGCGCTTGGGATGCCGGGGGACGGGAAGGGCGGCATCTTGTAGGTCCCCTTGATGGAGTCTGGCACACGACCCTGCTGGATCATCAAGTCAGTGTAGTTGTCGGGGTTAGTGTTGAGCTCGAGGACGGCCTTTTCCCAGGCTGCCAGGAACTTCCGGACCGTCTCCGGTTTGCCGGCCAAGACCGGGTCGCGGAAGGTCAGCACCGACTGCGAGAGGCTCGGATTCTGCGTGTCATCCACGATCAGCCGTGCACCGCCGGCGATCGCCCCCTGGGCCAGCGGGTCAGGCAGAGTGGCTGCCTGCAGGTTGCCATTCATCAACTGCTCGAAGCGGATGGTGATCGCGGTCACCTCTTGCACCTTGATGTCGGCCGGCGCCAGACCGGAGCCTACCAACAAGCGATCGGTGAGGTATTCGATGGTCGTGTTCTGGCTGACCGCCACCGGAACACCTTTGAGGTCGGCCGGGCCGCGAAGATCACTTCTGGGTGAGGCCAGGACGCGGAACAGGGGTGCGCCGGGAAACGGCCGCCGCGCCGTGTAGACCGCCTTAACCTGCGGGCCATCCTTGTTGAGCAAGGCTGTGGAAGGCAGATCCGTCAGGACGCCGTCCACTTGGCCGGTCTGCATGAGAACGTCGCGCTCCTGTGGGCTCTTGACGGGCACGGCTTCGACCTGGATGCCCTCGTCCTTGAAGTAGCCATTCTGCTCCGCGACGTAGATCGGCAGGACATCCAGCACGGGCATCAAGGCGAGCTTGAGGTGGGTATCCTCGGAGAGCGCGGCGGAAGCACAGCCTGAGAGTGCCAGGGCGAAAAGGATGATCCCGAGGACCTCGACGACTTGCCGGACTGAACGCCTTTTCATTACCAGCCTCCTCCGCACCAGATTATACCACCGTGTTTCAGAGCAGATGAGCGAGCACGACGCGGAGACCTATGCCGACCAAGATGAGGCCACCGATCGCTTCCATACGCCGGCCGAAGGTCTCGCCCAACCGACTGCCGAGGAGCAGCGCGCTCAGCGAGAGGCCGGCCGTCACCAGGCCGATGACTGCGCTGGGATATAGGATCTGCACGTGCAGCATGGCGAGGCTGAGGCCGACCGCGAAAGCGTCGATGCTGGTCGCGACGCTGAGCATGACTAAGGTCCCGCCTTTGGACGGGTCCGCCCGCGCGATCTCCTCGGCCTTGCCCAGGCCGGAACGAACCATGCGGACGCCGACGAAAGCCAGGAGGCCGAAGGCTACCCAGTGGTCGAAGGCGGAAATCATGCCTGCCACACTCGAGCCGGCCAGCCAACCAAGGATCGGCATGAACCCCTGGAAGAGCCCAAAATGGAATGCCAAACGAAAGATCGGACGCGGCCCGTTTATGAAACCGGTCGTGCCGGCGCCGAGTGACACGGCGAAGGCGTCCATCGCCAGCCCGATCGCAATGAATATGACTTCTGCCAGGTTCACGCCTTGCTCCGCCTCTGCTTTGCTTCGCCCTGCCTGTGCCCTGCCGATGCTTCCCGCAAGCGGCATAAAAAACGTTCACCGGCGAACCGGTGAACCACGGCAATCAAGCAGGGCGACTATACCACGAAAGAGGGGCCAGACAAAAAGCTTCCCTCGCAGGACGTGCGGAGCAAAGGTAAAGACCGATGTTTGAACGCAGCACGCGGGGGCGGCGCCGCCCTCCGCTAGCCGCTCGAATCCTTCTCATAGGGCGTCCCGTCGGCGGCCGGGGCCACGGCCCGGCCGACCACGCCGGTGAGCACCACGATGGTCAAGATGTACGGCAGCATCTGCGGGATCTGCGAAGGGATGTCTGGCCGGAAGATGCTGATGATGGTGGTGACGCTGTTGCCGAGGCCAAAAATCAAGGCGCCGAGCAGCGCGCCGAGCGGATTCCATTTGCCAAAGATCATGGCGGCCAGGCCAATGAACCCGAGGCCGTTGGTCATGTTCTGGTTGAAGACGTCCACGGCCTCGAGCGTGAACCAGACGCCGGCCAGGCCCGCGATCAGTCCCCCGACCAGCACGTTGACGTAGCGGGTACGGATCACGTCGATACCCAACGTGTCGGCGGCCCGCGGGTGCTCGCCCACCGCCCGCACCCGTAGCCCCCATTGGGTGGAGAACAGGACGAAGCCGATCACGAACGTCAGAATCAGCATGATGTAGGTCAGCGGCTTCTGCACGAAGAGGATCGGGCCGATGAAGGGGATCTTCGACAACAGGGGGATCGGCGTCAACGGGAACGTGCCGGGTCCAGCGGGCAGGTTCTGCGCCAGGTACTGACGATACATGAACCCGGTGAAACCGGTCGCCATGATATTGATGACCGTACCGCTGATGATTTGATCCACCTTGAAGCGGATCGAGACGACGGCGTGCAAGAGCTGCATGACGAGGGCGGAGAGCACTCCCGCCAAAACGGCGACCCAGCGGCTCACGTCGCCGGCGGCGGCAGCACCCAGCGGGCGCTTGAGGGCCTGGAAAAGGAACAGGTTTACCGCGTAGCCCACCATGGCGGCCATCAGCATCTTGCCTTCGATGCCGATATCCACCACGCCGGCGCGTTCGCACATCAGGCCGCAGAAGGCGGCCAGGGCGATCGGCGTGGCGTAGCGCAGAGTCTGGGCCAGCGTATCCTGGACACACCTGTACCCGCACTGCCCGCCGATGACCAGGTTGAGGAGCCACCAGACGGCAAGCAGGCCGAAGCCACCGATCAGCGCCGTGACCCACCAGCGGGTTCCGCCGGCCGGGCGGTAGCGCCAACGCGCGGCGATGGTGCTTTTGGCAGTGCCCATGGCTCAACCTCCTCCCCAACCGCGCGTCAACGGCGCTTCTTCTTCGGCACGGGCCGGAGCCTTGATGCGGTAAATCCAGCGTACGATCGGCGGCGCGGCGACGAATAACAGCACGAGGGCCTGAATGACGGAGATCATGTTCTTGCCCACGCCGGAGGTCAGCTCCATCAGATCGGCGCCATTGCGCATTGCGCCGAACAGAAGCGAGGACAGGACGATGCCGAACGGGTTGTTCTTCCCGAGCAGAGAGATGGCGATGGCATCAAAACCATAACCGCTGGAGAAGATCTGCGGCAGGCAGCCGCAGATGGAGACGCCGAGCACTTCGCCCGCGCCGGCGAGCCCGGCCAGCCCGCCCGAGATCGCCATTGCGACCACGATATTGCGAGTGATGTTAATACCGGCGTAGCGCGCCGCGCTGGGGTTAGCGCCTACCGTGCGCAATTCGAAGCCCAGCGTGGTCTTCCACACCAGCCACCAGACGGCGACGGCGGCGCCCAATGCCAGCAGAAAGCCGATGTGCAGCCGGTCGTACTGGTCGGTAAAGGGCCACCAAACCCGTGTCAGCGCCGGCAGGGCGAAGAAGCAGACGATGCCGGTGGCCAGGGCGATCAGCAGGGCCATGTGATCGGCGACGAAGGATGCCGGACCGCTAGCGGGCCTTTCGCCCGCAGACGGGCCTTGAGACCGGCGGCGTCTCAATGCCGAGCGCGCGATCCACCAGGCGATAAACCCGATGACCAGGGCCACTGCCAGTGCATTCAAGGGATCGGCCAGCCGCTGGGGGATGGCGTAGAACGGCCACAGCGCCGCGCCGGGATCGACGCGTGGGGTCTGGGGCGCCGAAGCGGCACGGTCACGCAGCGGCCCGGCGACCACGTACTCGGTCAGCCGGAAGGCGATGTAGTTCATCATGATGGTGGTGATGACCTCATGCGCGCCGGTGCGAGCCTTGAGGTAACCGGGTATCCCGGCCCATACCGCTCCGCCGAGAGCGGCGATGAGCAGGGTCAGCGGCAGATGGACGATGGCAGGTAGACCGTGAAAAGCCTGTCCGATCCAGGCCGCGCCAATGGCGCCGATATAGAACTGTCCCTCGACGCCGATATTGAACAGCCCGGACTTGAAGCCGACGGCCACCCCGAGGCTGAGCAGGATGTAGGGCGTCGTCGCGACCAGGGTCTCGGACAGCGCGCGCTCCTTGAAAAATGCGCCGCGCAGCAAGCCGCTGTAGGCCTTGATCACGGTGTTCAGGTCACCGCTCGTGACCCAGATGAGTACACCGCCGATCACGAAGGCCGTGAGCACGGCCAGGATAGGCATGGACAACAAATTCAGAACGCGCCGGGCCGGCGACGCGGGCGGGCCCCCTTGCGAAGCAGGCTGAAGCTTGACTGCGGCACCTGAGGTGCTAAACGAGGTGCCAGACGGAGTGCTAGCCATTTGCCGCCTCCTTTGCTACCCCGGCCATCAACAACCCCAGCTGCTCCCGCGTGGCCGTCCTGGCATCAAGTGTCGCCAGGATGCGGCCCTTGTACATCACGGCGATCCGATCTGACAGGCTCATGATCTCGTCCAGTTCGGCGCTGACGAGCAGGACAGCCGCCCCGGAATCGCGGGCCTCGACGATGCGCCGGTGGATGAACTCGATGCTGCCGACATCCAAGCCGCGCGTGGGTTGGCTGGCAACCAGGAGCTGCACCGGGCGGGAGAGTTCGCGAGCCACGATCACTTTCTGCTGGTTGCCGCCCGATAGCGTGCCGGCGGAAGTCTCGATGCTCGGGGTGCGGATGTCGAACATCTGCACCAGTTCCTCGGCTTGCTTCTTGACAACCTGGTAGTCGATTTCCATCCCCTCGGCAAAGGGCGGCTCATAGTAAGTGCAAAGCACCAGGTTGTCCCGGACGGGGAACGTCAGCACCAGGCCGTGCTTGTGACGGTCTTCAGGCACGTGAGACAGCCCGGCCTGCACCAACTGGCGCGGGGTCGCCCTCGTGGTGTCGCGTCCGTGAAGGGTGATGCGCCCTTCGGTGACCTTGCGCAAGCCGGTTAGGGCCTCGGCGAGCTCGGTCTGCCCGTTGCCCTGCACCCCGGCGACGCCCAGGATCTCGCCGGCCTGGACGGTGAAGCCGACGTGGTCAACTGCCATGTGACGCCGATCGTCCATGACGCATAAGCCATCGACCCTCAGGACAGGGCGGCCGGGATGAGCCTCGGCCTTGTCGATCTGCAGGATGACCTTGCGCCCGACCATCATCTCCGCCAGCAATTCCTGGGTGGCTGCCTCGGGCTTAACGGAACCAATCATCTGTCCTGAGCGCATGACGCTGATGCAATCGGATACGGCGAACACCTCACGCAGTTTGTGGGTGATGAAGATGATCGACTTGCCCTGCTTGACCATGCCGCGCATGATGACGAAGAGGTCATCCGCTTCCTGAGGTGTGAGGACCGCGGTCGGCTCGTCCAGGATGAGGAGTTCGGCCGCGCGATACAACGCCTTGACGATCTCGACACGCTGCTGCGCCCCAACGGTCAGGTCCCTGACGTAGGCGTCGGGATCGACGTCCAGCCCATATTGCCGGCTGAGCTCACGGATACGGGTGGCGGCGGCGCGCCGGTCGAGCACGGCCAGGCTGCCCATGAACGTGGACGAGGGGACCAGCGACTCCTGACCCAGCATGATGTTCTCGGTCACGGTCAAGGGCGGCACCAGCATGAAGTGCTGGTGGACCATGCCAATGCCCTGAGCGATGGCAGCGTGCGGGCTGGCGATAACCGTTGGTTGGCCGTTAACGCAGATCTGGCCCTCATCGGGCTGGTAAAGCCCGTACAGGATGTTCATCAGCGTGGACTTGCCGGCGCCGTTCTCGCCAAGCAGCGCGTGGATGTCGCCCTTTTCAAGGCTGAAATCCACGTGATCGTTGGCGAGCACGCCGGGGAACCGCTTGGTTATTCCGGAAGCTTGTAGGGCTAGCGTCATGGCTGCTCCCTCTGTTGCCGGCGAGTCGAAGATACGATGAAGGGTGCTGCACGACTCAGGCTGCACAGCACCCTTCTGATTTGGTTCACCTCACGCAGCATCGCGCTAAGCCGTCCGGCGACTCTGGCTCCGGCAGATTACGGTTTGTAGCCGGTCGTGATCGAGCCGCTCAACAGGCCGTCCGTGGCTTGGTTGACCTTATCCGTGACAGTCTGCGGGACCTTGTCCGCCCAGTCGTGATACGGGGCCAAGCCCACGCCACCATTCTTCAGGTTCGCCATGGCGATGCCGGCCTGGGAGTTGCCGTCCTTCACGCTCTTCAGGTAGTTGTAGACGGCGGCATCCACGTTCTTCATGGCGCTGGTGACGAGGGCATCCTTGACTTCGGGATAGGTCAGGTATTGGTCGACGTCGACGCCGATGGCCATCAGGTTGTTTTCTTTGGCAGCCAGCAGGCCGCCGTTGCCGGTGTTGCCGCCAACGCCGAACACCACGTCACAGCCCTGACCGATCATGCTCTGGCCGGTCTCCTTGCCCTTGGCAGGATCGACGAAGGAGGGAATGTAGACGTTCAGCGCCTTGACGTCGGACTTCATCCACTTGGCGCCGTTCTGGTAGCCAACGACGTAACGCACGACGGGCGGGATCTCCATACCGGAGACCGAGCAAACAGTGCCGGTCTTGGTCATGCCGCCGGCCACGACGCCGGCGAGGAAACCGACCTCATCTTCCTGGAACATCAGGCTGGTAACGTTCGTGAGGCCGCCGTCCGCGTAGCAGTCGGTGACTGTATCAGGGCAGGCCGCCGAGTCTTTGGTCGGGGCGTAGGCGTTGTCGATGATGGCAAACTTGATGTTCGGGTACTGCCTGGCCTTCGCTGCCGTCGCGTCCCCCATCAGGAAACCCACGGTGACGATGGCGTCGTAGCCCTCGGTGGCGAACTGGTCGATATTCTTCTCGTAGTCGGTCGGCTGCTTCGACTCGACATAATTTGCCTCGAAGCCGAATTCCTCGGCGGCCTTTTGCACGCCGGCCCAGGCCGACTGGTTGAACGACTTGTCGTTAACGCCACCGGTGTCGGTCACCAGGCCGATCTTGAGCGCCGAACCGGAAGCGGGCGCCGCTGGCGCCGATGTGGGGGCCGCGGGCGCTGCGGGCGCTGATGTGGGGGCCGCGGGCGCTGCGGGCGCGGGTGTGGGGGCGGGGCTACACGCCGCCAGTACCATGGATACGAGAACCACCAGACTGAGAACGAAGAACGTTCGCTTGCGCATACTTTTTTCTCCTCCTTGCGAGTGAGTGGAGACACCGGGGCTAACACACTGGGTTCGAGTATAACCCAGATAGGACGCCTTCGCAAGTCCATTTGGCGGGGGGCATCCGAGGGGTCGAGGCGCGACCTCGATGAGCCTTGGGCGGGCAGACTTGCCAGAGACGGGGGCTGCGACTAAAATCTTGCGGTGCAACTCTGTCAGCGACTGGAGTGGGAATAAGTGATAACTCATGGGTGACAAACTCAGTCAATTGCGAGCCATCCTGCGCGAGATGGATTCGGTCATCGTCGCCTACTCGGGCGGCATCGACAGCACCTTTCTTCTGAAGATCGCCAGCGAAGAACTTGGCGAGAAAGCGATCGCCGTGACCGCCGTTTCTCCCAGCCTGGCCCACGCCGAGCTGGAGGAAGCACAGGCGATTGCCGCCTCTATGGGCATGCGCCACGTCTGCCTGACGACCAAGGAAGTCGAGGACCCTCGCTATCAGGCCAATACCCCTCAGCGCTGCTACTTCTGCAAAGGCAACCTCTACGACGTCCTACTGCCCTATGCCCGCGAGCACGGCTATCACAACATCGTGGACGGCAACAACGCCGACGATGTGGGTGACCACCGGCCCGGCCGGACGGCTGCGCGCGAGCACGGGGTGCGCAGTCCGCTCGAGGAAGCGGGACTGGCCAAGGCGGAGATCCGCAGCCTGGCGCGGGCGGCAGGGCTGCCGAACTGGGACAAACCGGCCGCAGCTTGCCTGTCGTCGCGCATCCCGTACGGTAATCGGGTGACGGTGGAGCTGCTGAGCCAGGTCGAACAAGCAGAGGCTTACCTGCGCGCGCGCGGCTTCCATCAACTGCGGGTCCGCCATCACGGCCCGGTCGCACGGCTGGAGCTCGAAGCGAGCGAGCTGGCCCGGGCGCTCGAACTGAGGACGGAGATCGTCGCGGCCCTCCGGCAGGTCGGGTTCACCTACGTGGCACTCGACCTGGCCGGTTTTCGCAGTGGCAGCTTGAACGAGACCCTGAAAAACAAGGAAGGAGTGGCTTGATGGCCGGCGCCGCGGCGGTGGACGAGCAGGGCTTGCGTCAACTGCTCGAGGCAGTCCAGGGTGGGAAGACAAGCGTGGGCGAGGCGTTGAACGCGTTGAGGGCGCCGGCCGGACCCGCCTTACCCTTTGCCAACCTGGATCATGGCCGCAGACAGCGCACGGGCATTCCCGAGGTGGTGTTTTGCCAGGGCAAGACGGCCGGTCAGGTGGTGCAGATCGTCGCCCAAATCCTGAAGCACGAGGGCCGCGTGCTCGCGACGCGCGCCTCGGCGGAGGTCGCCCGGGCAGTGCTGGACGAATTCCCGGCCGGGCGCTATCACGAGCTGGCGCGCACGATCACGCTGCAAGAGCGGCCGGGCGACGAGAGTGTGACCTGGTCGGCGAACGGGCTGGATGAACGGCCCGGCACCCCGCACACGGTCATCGCGACCGGCGGCACCAGCGATATCCCGGTTGCCGAAGAGGCGGCCCTGACCCTCGAATTCCTGGGAGACCGCAGCCTGCGCGTCTATGACGTCGGCGTGGCCGGTGTCCATCGCCTGCTTAGCCGACAGGAGTTGCTGCGAGGGGCCGGAGTGGTGATCGCCGTGGCGGGCATGGAAGGAGCGCTGGCGAGTGTGGTGGCCGGGCTGGTAGACTGTCCGGTCGTGGCGGTTCCGACCAGTATCGGCTATGGCGCGAGCTTCGGCGGCCTGGCCGCGCTGTTGAGCATGCTCAACTCCTGTGCCCCCGGCGTTTCCGTGGTGAACATTGACAATGGCTTCGGTGCAGCGGTGGTGGCGCACCAGATATTGAAGGTAAGAAGCGGTGAGCGGGCATGAAAATCGCCTACCTTGACCTAATCTCGGGTGCCAGCGGCGACATGCTGTTGGGCGCATTGGTCGACGCCGGCCTGCCCCTGCCCGATCTGCAGGCCGCCCTGGGCGCGCTACGCCTGCCAGGCTGCGAGTTGGTGGCAGAACGCGTGCAGCGCGGCGCATTCTCGGCCACCAAGGTGGACGTTAAGACGGGCGAGCATGCGCCGACGCGGCACCTCTCCGATATTGCCGCCTTGGTCGACGCGGCCGGCCTGCCCGAGCAGGTACGCGGATCGGCCATGCACATCTTCCAGCGCATGGTCGAGGCGGAGGCAGGCATCCACAATCTGCCGATCGTACAGGTCCACCTGCACGAACTCGGCGCCGTGGATACGATCGTAGACGTCGTCGGGACACTGTTGGGCCTGCGACTGTTGGGGATCGAACGCGTTTACGTGTCCCCGATCCCGCTCGGACGCGGGATGGCGGAGTCGCAGCACGGCCGCATGCCTCTTCCCGCCCCGGCCACGCTAGCCCTGCTGCGGGGAGCGCCGGTGTCAGGGGTCGATGATGCCCTCGAAACAGTGACACCGACTGCCGCGGCGCTGTTGACCGAACTGGCGGCGGGCTATGGGCCGATCCCAGCCATGCGTCTGATAGGCACGGGTTACGGCGCGGGCACGCGCATTGCGCCCGAGCCTAACCTTCTGCGCCTCCTGGTTGGCGAGGCCGATGAGCCGGCGAGCCCTGGCGTCGAAGTCGGGACGCTGGTTATGCTCGAGACCAATATTGACGACCTGAATCCTGAGATATACGGCCACACGGCCGAGCTGCTGCTGGTGGCGGGCGCGCTCGACGTCTACACCACCCCGGTTCTCATGAAGAAGAACCGCCCGGCTGCCGTCTTGAGCGTGCTGTGCCGGCCGGCCGACGCCGAGCGCCTGCGCGGCCTGCTTTTCAGCGAGACCAGCACGCTCGGCGTCCGCACGGTGGCGGTCACGCGCCACTCGCTGCCGCGCTCGATCGAGCCGCTCGACACCCCGTACGGCCAAATCCGCTTCAAGGTGTGCCGTTGGGGTGACGGCGAGGAGAAAGCCGCCCCCGAGTACGAAGATTGCGCCCAGGCCGCCCGGGCAAGCGGCGTGCCGTTGCGGCAAGTATACGACACGGCGTTGGCCATCTATTACGAGCAGAAGCAGGAATCGCGGCCGCAGACCGCTTGATCTTTCACGCTCTTTCTGCTATTATGCTCGCAGCGATCCGCCCGGTCCCACGTGCGGGCGGTCCACCCTGGAGGCACTGCATGAACGTGGCGGCGAGACAGGGAGGTGAGATGACGGCCTGAGTTGTGTGCATGGCCAATGCACAAGCGCAGTGTTTTTCGCCTTCTCAGCCTCGCGCCCAAATTCCCTAAGCTAACAGTACCAAGGCAAATGATTCCCGGCCGCAGCAGAGCGGTTTTGGCTGTATGCCTGTAGCTCTCGGTTCACCCGGATCTTGGCCATTGGACGTCTGGAGGCGGGGCCTAAGCGTTCAATCTTGGGGTACCGCGCGCTCGACCGAACAGTTCTGTCTGCTACGGCTCATCCCGTGGCCCACTACGGGACGGATGCAGTATGGGCCAGGCCCACCAGGCTCGGCCCGCATGGGTATTAAGGAGCAAAATCACCCGATGGCCAGTGTAACTTACGAGCATGTCTACAAGCGTTTCGGCGACGTGGTTGCCGTGAACGACCTCGACATCAAGGTCCTTGACAAAGAATTCCTCGTCTTCGTCGGCCCCTCCGGCTGCGGCAAGACGACCAGCCTGCGGCTGCTGGCCGGCCTGGAGGAAATCTCCGACGGTCGCATCATGATCGGCGATCGCGTCGTCAACGATGTGCCCCCGAAGGATCGCGACATCGCGATGGTGTTCCAGAGCTACGCTCTCTACCCGCACATGAGCGTGTACGACAACATGGCGTTCGGCCTGAAGCTGCGCAAGGTCCCGAAGGCGGAGATCGACAAGCGTGTGAAGCAGGCCGCCGAGATCCTGGGCATCGCCCAGTTGCTGGACCGCAAGCCGAGACAACTCTCCGGCGGCCAGCGCCAACGCGTCGCCGTCGGCAGGGCAATCGTCCGCGACCCAGCGGTCTTCCTTTTCGACGAACCGCTCTCGAACCTGGACGCCAAGCTGCGCGTCCAGACACGCGCCGAAATCAGCAAGCTGCACCAGCGCCTGGGCACAACCTTCATCTACGTCACTCATGACCAGGTCGAGGCCATGACGATGGCCACCCGCATCGCGGTCATGAAGGACGGGCTGCTGCAGCAGGTCGATTCGCCGCAGAACCTGTACGATCATCCGGGCAACGTCTTCGTGGCGGGCTTCATCGGCAGCCCTTCCATGAACTTCTTTGACGCCACTGTGGTCGACCAGGACGGCAAGCTCTACATCGACGGGGGCAGCTTCAAGTTGCCCATTCCGGAGAGCAAGCGCGGCCAGTACGTCCCGCAGCGGGGCAAGAAGATCATCTTTGGCATCCGGCCCGACGACGTGCACGCCGCCAACTTCGCGCCTCCGGGCATCAACCCGGCCCCACTGAAGGCGGACGTGGACGTGACCGAGTTGATGGGTAACGAGATCTTCCTCTACCTGTTGACAGGCAAGAAGCAGTTTATCGCCCGCGTCGACCCGCGCACCCATGCTCGCGCCGGCAACTCCATCGATCTGATCGTCAACATGGACAACATGCACCTGTTTGACCCGCAGACCGAGAAGACGCTCGACGCGATTCAGTAAAGCGGTAGGGGCAAAGGTAGAAACTCAAGGGGAGAGGCCGCAAGACCTCTCCCCTCTCATGTCCGCTGATCGTCGCGGCCCCCAGAGCCGTCAGAACCGCCCGCCGAGCGACCCGGAGTAGCCGGTCAGCTCCACGTAACCGTCCCCGCTCACGGGCCGGCCGGCCGAGCGGCCGGAGACATGTACCGCTCCTTCCCAGTAGGCGAACGAGACGTTCATTTCCTGGTCGGCCAGGTATGGGCTGATAGTTAGCTGAAGATCGGCCGAGGGCACTTGCAGGGTCCAGCCGGCCGGGTAAGTGGCGCCGGTGTGCGGGCTCCGCCACTGGCCGGTGGCCTGGAATGAAAATTCCTGCGTCCCCAGGCTGCGCGTGCTGCCGTCTGGATCGACGAGCGTGCCGCTGGAGAAGGTCCCCAGGCGGCCGCCGGCCTGGCGCAGGCCATACAGCATCAACTCGCGGCCGTCGTCAAGTTGCAGGCTGAACCAATCCCAGCCCACGATCCCCGGCTCGAGGGCACTGGTGCTGAACTCGTGATCCATCCAGCTCAGGCCATCTACCGTCAGCGTCTGGCCGCGCGCGGTCACGGTGCCGTGCGTGGCCAGGCGCGTGAGGCTGTAGTAACATGAAGCGTTGCCGGGGTCGCTGCCCTTCCGGCTGTAACCCTGGTCCCCCTGCAGGACCGGCGCCTTCAGATCGCGCAGGTTCAACTCAACAGCGACGTCTCCCGCTGCCGCGCGCAGGAGCACCTGCCCGTCCTGCCCCTCCGTCACAGACCAGTCGTCGAGCCAGACGTGATAGGGCGAGGCCTGCGCCCCGGCCAGCCCGGCGGCACCGCGCTCCAGCCGCTCGAACACGTCGTGTCTGTTGCCGGCCACGTCGGTGAGCGCGAAATCGGCCAGGTAGACTTGATCGGTAGCCCAGGCCGACGAACGCGCCACACGTTGCGCGGGCGGCTGCAAAGCACGGCGGAAGAACGTCAGTTGGTAGCCGAAGTGCCGGCCATCGGCGGCCGTCAGGTTGCCCGTGTAGTACCACCACTCGGTTTGAAAATCGTCGTGTGGACCGTAGTCAGCGGGGAACACCAGGCTGCGCCCCGGGGTGGCGTGCGCGTAGCCGGCACTGCTTGCCGGCACTGCCGCGGCGACCAAACTGGCCTGTGGGGTCCCCGGATCCCTCGGCCACAACGCCCAGGCCAGAACGGCGCCGATCAATCCCAGCACCGGCAGCATGATCCAGCGAAGCTTCCTATCCCGCTTCCTCATCCTCAATCCCTCATCTCGCCGCTGAGGCATCAGTCACCCCTGAGCACCTCGGCCGCCAGCAAACGGCCGAGACGCCAGGCAGGATAGACTCCGGCCAGCAGGGCGGCGATGACGGCCAGGGCCAGAGCCTGCGCGAACAACTCCGGCCGGACCTGGAACTGCAGGGTCCAGCCGAAGGATCGCCGGTTGATCACGAAAGTCAAGATCAGGGCCATTACCAGCCCGGTCGGCATGGACAGGAGACCCGCAACCGCGCCGATCAGCCCGGTCTCCAGAAAGACGGCGCCGCGCAACTGGCGAGAAGTGAGCCCGAGCGCGCGTAACATACCCAGTTCGCGGGCGCGCTCGAGTTGCAGAGACAACAGGGCGCTGAGCACGCCGACAAAAGCCACCAGTGCGGCCAGCAGTTGCAGAGCGCCGGTGATGGCGAAGGCCTGGTCGAAGACGCTCAAGACCTCGTCGCGCAGCACCCGGTTTGGGCGGACAGACACTTCCTGCACCGTCTGCAGGCGCACCCCAAGGTCACGCGCCACTTGATCGACGTTGCTACCCGGGGCGAGCACCAGCGACATGGCAGTCAGCTGCGTGTCGTTCCAATACCTTCGGTAGACCTGGAGCGGCATCATGAGGGTTCCCTCGCTGGAGGAATAGTCACGATAGATCCCCGCCACTGGGAAGGTGTGCGGCCCCCGATCGGTATAGAGCGTCAGGCTAGCGCCATGGGCTGCGAGCCCCAGGCGGTTGGCCAGCGGCTCGCTGGCCAGCACGGCGCCGTTCTTGACCGCCTCGGCCGCGGCCGCGACTCCCCTGTCGGTCGAGATGAACCAGCGCCGCGTGACAAAGTCCGCCGACCCGACCGCCGATATGGCGATCTCGCCGTGGGGCGAGTCTGCAACAGACGCGCGCAGCACCTCGGTCTGCTCCACTCCCGGCCAACTGCCGGCGATGGACAGTACCTGGGGGTCAAGCGGCTGAAGCGGACGGGTGCCGCCGAGGCCGGGCGCCGAAATGTAAATATCGTCGTAGAGCGTTTGTCGCATCCAGGTTTGCACGGTCGTCCGGAAGCTTCCGACCATCAAGCCGACGCCGATGGTGACCGAGACTGCCACCATCAAGGCCGCGATGGCAACCGTCGTGCGACTGAGCGCGCCGGCCACACTGCGTGGGGCCATCCGTCCCAAGACACCGAACAGCCTGCCGGTCAGCGGCCTGACGACGGCAAGGGAGAGCAGGGTCACCGGCGGAGCCAGCAGGGCAAAGCCAATCACCACCAGGAACAGCCCGCCGAAGCTGATCGGCAGGTTGCGGGTGGAGATCGCGAGCAGGCCGGCGCCGAGCAGCAAGCTCAGACCGCCCGCAGCTGCGGACCATGGCACCAGCCGCCGCGCCCGGTCCTCAATGTTCGAACGGCTCAAGGCCAACTGCGGCGGGACAGAGGCTGCCTCGCGCGCCGGTATGGCAGCCGAGACCAGGGTGGCCAGCATGCCCAGCAGCGCGCCGCGTGCCAGGCTGGCACCAGAAAGGACCATGCTGCGCACGGTGACGACGTAATACAGGTCATTGATCGTCTGCGTCACCAGGCGCACTGCGCCCTGGCCGAGAAACACGCCCAGGGCGAGACCAAGCGCAGAACCGACCGCGCCGACGATCAGGGCCTCGACAAACACCATCCTGGCTATCTCGGCTCGTGTTACCCCCAGGCAGCGCAGGGTGCCGAAGAGGGCCCTGCGCTGGATGACAGAAAACGTCATGCTGTTGTAGATCAGGAACATGCCGACGACGAGGGCCAACAGGCTGAGAGCGGTCAAGTTCAGGCGGAAGGCCGTGGTCATCTGGGCGACCGTACCCGCCCGGGCGCCGGCAGGCACCAGGCGCACGCCGGCCGGCAGCAAGGCATCGATACGGGCCCGCAGGGCTGAATCGCCTTCAGGCAGAATGAGGTCAATGTGATCCAGCCGGCCCTGCAGCCCGGCCAATTCCTGGGCGGTGGAGACGTCCGTCAAGATCAGGCCGTCGACCGCGCGCCGGCTCAGGCGATCGCCCGGCCGCAGCAGGCCGGCAATGGTCGCGCGCACCTTCCGGCCGCCCACGTTCAGCGTAAGCGCGTCGCCGGCCCGCAGACCATGCTGGGCCGCCAGGTCCTCACCGATGACGACCGTGTTCGGCCGGGTCAGAAATGGCACCAATGCCGCGGTGTCGATTGAAGAATTCTGCCCGCTGACCAAATAGCTGCGGAACGGGGCCTCCGCGAACGGATCGACGCCCAGCAACTGCATGGGCTCGCCTCCGAGCTCAGGCGAGGTGATGTAATAGGTGATGACGGGCGCAGCCTCGCGTACCCCGGCCGCCACTCGCAAGCGCGTGTAGGCTGCTTCGGGCACGCCATCGGGCACGCCGACGATCTGATGCGTGGCGCGCCCGGCGATGGCAGCGGTACTCAGGTCGAAGGCCCGGCTGGCCGCGCTGTTGGCGAGGTCGATCGCGACCATGACCGCCACCCCCAGGGCGATGCCCAGGATCATCAACGCCGCCTGCCAGCGGTGGTGTCCGAGGTAGCGCCAGGTGACGCGCTCCAGCGGTCCGCTCACGCGTCGTCTCCCTTGTCGCGCTGCCGATCCGCGCCGACCGAGCTCTCCGGCCTCCCGGCCATTAAGTGCGCGACGTGCAACTCCAGGACGCGATCCGCCAGCACCGCCGATTCGGCGCTGTGCGTGACCATCAGCAAGTTCTTGCCGGCCTGGCGGGTCAGCCGATCGAGCAAGGCCAGCACCGAGCGGCCGCTCTCCTCATCCAGATTGCCGGTCGGCTCATCGGCCAGCAGCAGTAGTGGGTCATGCACGAGGGCGCGCGCGATCGCTACCCGCTGTTGTTCGCCGCCGGACAGCCGGTCGGGCCAGGACTCTGCCCGGTCCAGCAGCCCAACGGCGTCCAAGAGCGGGCGCGCTGCCTCCTGAGCCTGATTGACCGGCGTGCCTTCGAGCTCCAGGGGCAAGGTGACGTTCTCGATCACGGTCAGAGTGGGGATCAAGTTGAAGAACTGGAAGATGAAGCCGATATGCCGGCGGCGAAAAAGCGTGCGCTCGCGCTCGCCGAGGGCGGTCAGCTCCTGCCCGGCCACCCAGACCTGGCCGGCATCCGGCCGGTCGATCCCGCTGATGAGGTTCAGCAAGGTGCTCTTGCCGCTGCCGCTGCGGCCAAGCAGAGCCACGAATTCGCCGCGCGCGAAATCAGCCGAGATACCGTCGAGCACGATGCGGCGCCGCTCCCCTTCCTGGTAAGCCTTGGACAGACTGACCAGGCGGACGAAACCGGGCTCTCTGTCTTTCTCATGTTCATTCTCGCCTGGCGTCAGTTCCGGCCGGGCATTCGCTTCTGACGACCGATTCATCTTTTATCCCTGGTTGCTTCAGCATTGGCGCAAACTTGGCTAGTGTACGGGCGAACAGAGGCTACGGCAGTAAGCCTGCCTTCAGAACACAGCCTGCTCAGGCCGGCGCGCCAACCGGGACCCGTTGATCGGCCGGCGGCTGCGCAGCCGCCGGCGTCCGAGAAAGCCGGGTGGGGGGTATTCTACGCACAGCCTGTGGATAACTTTGCCGAAACTGTGGATGGCTGTGGAGAACTTGTAGCTTCAGATGCTGTTTTAAGCTAAAAAGGGCCTCGGAAGGGTTCCGAAGCCCCTTTTCTCATCACTCCACCGAGCGGTCACCGGTTGGCCTTAGGCCACGCCGCCGCTCATGCGCTCCACCTCGGCTTCAGCCACGTCGGGCTCCAGCTTGACGAACAAGGGGCTGGGCTGGCGCAGCGACTGGCCAGGGGCCAGCTCGCTGGGAGCCCAATGGCCGTACGCGGTGCTGGCGTCGTAGCGCAACGCGAGATGAGCCCGCTCCCGCTCGACAACTTCCTCGGTGTACTGCTGGCCAAACAAGTCGCCCTCGTAGCCCAGATAAGAATGCAGGCGTTGGCTGGTGAACGGCAGGAATGGGGCAAACAAAGTCTTCAAGCTGTCGATCACCTTGAGCGCCACGTAAATAGTCGTCGCCGCCGCCTGCGGGTCGGTCTTGATTTGCTGCCAGGGTTCTTTGGCGCTCAGATAGCGATTGGCGTCCTGCGCCAGGGCCATCGCTTCGGTCAGCGCCTGCTTGAGCTTGATCGCATGCAGCAGCCCCGTGATCCGTCGAAACGCCGGCTCGACCTGGTCCAGCAGCGCCGTGTCCGTAGCCTCCAGTTCGCCCGGTTGGGGGACTTTGCCCTCAAAGCGCTTGTAGGCGAAGCCTAGCACCCGGTTGGCCAGGTTGCCCCAAGTGGCCACCAGTTCCTCGTTGTTGCGTCGCACGAACTCTTCCCAGGTGAAGTTGACGTCCTGGGTCTCCGGTGCACTGATCGCCAGGGCATAGCGCCAGGGATCCGGATCGTAACGATCCAGCGCGTCGTTCATCTGGATCATCCAGCGCCGGCTCTTGCTGAGCTTGCGACCCTCGACGTTCAAGTACTCGTTGGCCGGAACATCGGTCGGCAAGTTGAGCGTCTCATCGTAAGCCATCAGCATCCCCGGCCAAATGATGCTGTGGAACTCGATGTTGTCCTTGCCGATGAAGTAGTAGCTGCGAGCGCTGGGATCTTGCCACCAGGCGCGCCAGGCGTCCGGTGCGCCGACCAACGCCGACCATTCCTTGCTGGCAGAGAAATACCCGATCACCGCGTCGTACCAGACGTAGATGCGCTTGTCTTCATAGCCGGGCAGTGGCAGCGTCACGCCCCATTGGATGTCGCGCGTGATCGGCCTGCCGTGCAACTCGTGACTTTCGAGGCGCGCGCAGGTGTAGTTAAGGACGCTCGGGCGCCAACTCTCCTTGTCCTCGTGGCTGAACCACTCGAGCAACGGCTCGTTCAGCTTCCCCAGGTCGAGGAAGAAGTGCTCGGTAGCCTGGACCTCGATGTTGGTGCTGCCGCAGTACTTGCAGCGCGGATTGAGCAGCGCGATCGCATCATAGGTGCGCCCGCAGTTGTCGCACTGGTCGCCCCGCGCGCCCTCGTAGCCGCAGAATGGGCAGGTGCCCTCGACGTACCGGTCGGCCAGCCAGCGCCCACAGTTCAAGCAGTGCAGCTGCTGCATTGTATCGCGGTAGATATAGCCCTTGTCGAGATGAGTCAGGAAGAAGTCCTGCGTTACCGCCCAATGATTCTCCGTGTCGGTTTCAGTAAACAGATCAAAGCTGATGCCCAGCCGGCGGAACATCTCCACGATGCGCGGATGATAGCGGTCGACCACCTGACGCGGGGTGATGCCCTCTTCGTCGGCACGCAAGGTGATCGGGGTGCCATGAGTGTCCGACCCCGACACCATCAGGACCTCGTTCCCGCGCAGGCGGCTATAGCGCGCGTAGATATCCGCCGGCAGGTACGCGCCGGCGACATGGCCAATATGCAGCTCGCCGTTACAGTATGGCCAGGCAACGCAGACCAGAACTTTCTCAGGCATTGGGCACTACTCCTCATACAAGAGACGCAAAAGCCCGGCGTCATAATTCAGCGCATGGTATTGTACCATAGGGGATCAAGGGTGGAGATGGAGAGGGGTGGAGATGGAGAGAGTGGAGAGAAGGGCTTTCATCCTTACATCAGGTGCGGCGCGGCGCCAGTCTCCCCGATGCGAGCCCAGTCGCGCTCGACCTGGGTCTGGACCTCGTTCAGGTGACGGTAGAGACCGTCGCGCCCCATCAGCTCGAGATGCCTGCCCTGTTGGACGACACGCTTCCCTTCGAGCACCACGATCATATCTACGTTGCGCACCGTCGACAGCCGATGGGCGATGATGATGGTGGTTCGTCCGGCCATCAGACGCTCGAGAGCCTGCTGGATTAGCATCTCGGTCTCGGTGTCGACGGACGAAGTGGCTTCGTCGAGGATCAATATTGGCGCATCCTTCAAGACCGCACGCGCGATGGCCAGCCGCTGCTTCTGACCGCCCGACAACTTAACCCCTCGCTCGCCGATCATCGTATCGAAGCCATCGGGCAGCCGATCGACGAACTCGGTGGCATTTGCGATCTCGGCGGCCCGCACCAGTTCCTCCTCCGACGCATCCGGCCGGCCAAAGAGGAGGTTCTCGCGCACGCTGCCATGGAAAAGAAACACATCCTGCAGGACAATGCTGATCTGCCGGCGCAAGCTCTGCAACGTCAGCCCGCGGATCTCATGACCGTCGAGCGTGATCGAGCCACCGCAAACATCGTAGAAGCGTGGGATCAGGCTGGCCAGCGTGGTCTTGCCCACCCCCGTCGGCCCGACCAAGGCGACCACCGAACGGGCCGGCACTTCCAGATCGATGCCTTCCAGAATCCAGTCGCCTTCGCCATAGCGGAAGCTGACGTCGTGAAAAGCCAGCGCACCGGCGGCGCGCCCCTGCAGAGCGGTCGCCTGCGCGACGTCGTCAATCTCCGGCGCCTCATTCAATAGCTCGGCCACCCGGTCGGCGCCGGCCAGCGCCTCCTGGATGTTCTCCCAGGCGCCGCTGAGCAGGCGCACCGGTTGGTAGAACAAGTCGAGGTAGAGGAAGAAAGCCACCAGGTCGGCGATGGGCAGCACCTGCTGAAAAGCCAGCCTTCCCCCGAAGTAGATGACCACGATGCTGCCCAGGGAGGACGTGAAATCGACGAACGGCTCAAAGGTGGCCATCAACCGCAAGGCATTGAGCATCGAATCGCGGAAGGCGCCGATGTGGCGGCCCACGTGCACCGCTTCACGCTGCTCCTGCGTGAAAGCCTTGATCTCACGTATGCCCGACAGGTTGTCATTCAGGGTGGCATTCAACTCGCCCATCTGCTGCTGCCGTTCGCGGAAGGCAGGACGGACGTATTTGGCAAAGGCGCGCATCGCGATCACGATTAACGGCATCGGCAGCATGCTCAGCAGAGTGAGGCGCCAGTTGATGCTGAACAGGACCGCGCTGACGCCCACCAGCGTCAGGACGTTTACGGCGACATCGGGCACGGCATGGGCGATCAGGCGCTCGAACAGATCAGAATCGTTGACCGTTCTGGACATCAGTTGTCCCGTCTGTTTGTCCTCGTAGAAACGCAGCGAGAGCCGCTGCAGGTGCTCGTAGATGTGCTGGCGGGCGTCGGCTACCACACCCCAACCGGCCACATGGGCCTCGTAACTGCGCAAAAATGACAGGACACCTCGCAGCACGTACAATAGCAGGAGGAGCAGGGCCAGGCGCGTCACCAGGTTCAGCGACGCCTCGTTCCAGGTACCGTTTTCCACGGCCGCAACCAGAGTACGCACGATCCATGGGGCAAGTAACTGCACGACTACCAGCAAGATCATGGCCACCACGGTGATGGACAGCGGTCTGCGGTAGCGCCGGGCATAGATAAAGACGAACTTCAGTGCATGCATGACGACATCCTTGAAGTGATCGGGGCGTTGCCAGGAGTATACTACAGCCTGAGGCAAACGGGAGAAAGGCAGCATGAAAAACGATTTTCCAAGCACTCCTGCCGTGCACTTTTTGCGCGCCCGGAAAGTGGAGTTCAAGCCACATCTGTACCCGTGGGAGGAGCACGGCGGCACGGCAAGCGCGGCCGAACTGTTGGGGGTGGCGGAGCATCAGGTCATCAAAACCCTGGTCATGCAAGATGACGCGCATCGGCCGCTGCTGGTGCTGATGCACGGCGATCGCGAGGTATCGACCAAGAACCTGGCGCGGACACTGGGAGCCAAGCACGTCACCCCCTGTGAGGTGCCGGTCGCTCAGAAACACACCGGCTACAGCGTGGGAGGCATCAGTCCCTTCGGCACGCGCAGCCAGCTGCCGGTTTACGTCGAGGCGTCCATTTTGGCTCTGGAGCGGATCTACATCAATGGAGGACGGCGGGGGTTCCTGGTCGAGATCGACCCGGCCGACCTGCGTCGAGCCCTGCCGCTGCAAGAGGTGAACGTGGCCATCGAAGCCTGAACGCGAAAACGCGGGGGCCGCTTAAAACACGAACGCCGGGCCTGTCATAGGCTACCGGCATTCGTGCGCAAAGGAGGAGGAAGAATCTGGCCTTATATTTACATCCATGACGATCCGATCGAAGTGGCCTTGCTTCCAATGGATTCGCGAATTCTGCCGGCCGCCTACCCTGCCACCCGACAAGCGCCGCGTTGCACATCGCCTCGATGCAGGGTATACTTGGCAAGGAATAATCGACAAGCCGGACCTTCCGCCTGACTCCCCTTCGTGCCCCGCACCTGACCCTCCGGACCGGGCGCCAGGGCTGCGGCATTCGTCACGGTGGCTCCGGCCGCCTACCGGGCTCGGCGGAACGACGCAGCATGCGCTATCGCAGGGCAGCCGGTTTGACGAGGAATGGAAAAGAACGGGAAAGGATAACGTCAATGAGCGGGGGTCAATTTCAGCCAGATGATAAGGTGTACCACCCACGCAGCGGATTCGGGGTCGTCCGATCCGTCCAGAAGAGCGACCTGATGGGCGAGTGCGCGGCGTATTATGAGGTTGGCTTGATCGCCGGTGGCACCCTGTGGGTGCCCGTCGCGCGCGCCGAGGAAAACGGGCTCCGTCCGCTGGTTAACTCGCTGGGGATGATCGTGGCTGAACTGCATACCGAAGCGTCTCCCCTGCCGGAGAACGGCCGCCAGCGCATGAGCGAGCTGAACGCCCGCTGGCTGGACGTCGATCCAGTGGTGCTGGTGCAGACCGTGCGCGATCTGGCCGACTGCGGGCGGTCGCATCCGTTGACCGCCTCTGAACGGAAGTGGCTGGCGCGCGCAGTCGAGCGACTGAGTGTTGAGGCCTCGCTGCTGGATGCCGACGACGTCGCCAGCGCATCGGCGAGAATCTGGAGTGAACTCGGCATGTCCTTGTGAAAGCGCGCCTGGAATTTGGCATGACCTCCTTGGAGCCGACCATGAGCACAACCGAAGTCACGCGCGCAGGCCGCATTCTCGAGTTGCAGCCGACAACCGAGTTGAGCGAGCTGGCGCGCAGTGCGCCCCGTTACGCCTTCAGCGCGACGGACCGCGCCGCGGCGCAGCGCTGGCAGGTAGAGTGCCGGCAAGCCCTGGCCGAGGCGCTCGGATTCCTCGACAGTCCATACGTCGACCCGGCGCCGGAGATCCTCGACGAGGTCGACCGCGGCGATTTCATCCGGCGCCGCGTCCTCATCTGGACCGCACCGCACGCCCGCATGCCGGTGTACCTGTTGATTCCCAAGCTAGCAGCCCACGCCGGCGCCCGCCTTCCCGTCGCCTTGGCCTATGCGGGACACGGTTACGGCGTCAAGGACGTCGTGGGCTTGTGGGAGGACGGCAGTGAACGCACGGTCGCGGACGGATATCAGAAGGATTTCGGCGTGGCCCTCTGCCGGCGCGGCTTCCTGGTGGCCGCCCCCGAGATCGCTTGTTTTGGCGAACGGCAGACGGATTACGCGTACCTGGATCGGCTGCTGGGCCAAGAGGAGCCGACGACTTGCCACAACGCCGCCACCTACGCTCTCATGATCGGCAAATCCGTCGCTGGGCTGCGCGTGCGCGACGGTATGCGCCTGATAGACTACCTGTCCTCCGTGCCTGAAGCGGACACATCGCACCTCGGAGCGATGGGGATCTCCGGCGGCGGTATGTTGACCTTTTTCCACACGGCGATCGACCGGCGGATCCGCGCCTGCGTCATCAGCGGCTACTACAGCAGTTTCCGGGCCAGCATCCTGGCCATGAACCATTGCACGTGCAACTTCGTGCCGGGTCTGCTGAACATAGGTGAGATGTACGACCTGGCCGGCCTGATCCTGCCCCGCCCGATGCTGGTCGAAGCAGGCACGCGCGACCCGATCTTCCCCGTCGACACCGTGCGCTCCAGCGTAGCACGCGCCCGGCAGGTGTGCGCGGTCCTCGGCGGCGATCCGGCGAGCGATGTCGTGCTGGATGAGTTCGAAGGTCGCCATATGATCAGTGGGCGCCAGGCGTACGATTTCTTGTGGGAGAAAGTTTGACTATGGGCGCCATCGATCTCAAGCGCGAACTGAAGGTCCTGTACAACCCGCCGGCAACGGAAGTCGTGTTCCTGGATGTGCCGCCGGCGAATTACCTTATGATCGACGGCGCGGGTGATCCGAACGTGTCGTCCGAGTACCAGGCGGCAGTAGAGGCGCTGTACGCCGTCTCGTACGCGCTCAAGTTCGCCCTCAAACGCGCGCCCGGAGGGATCGACTACGTGATCATGCCTTCAGAAGGGCTGTGGTGGGCAGGCGATATGGACCGGTTTTCGATGGCGGACAAGGCCGACTGGCGCTGGACTATGATGATCGCGCAGCCGCCGGAGGTCAACGAAACGTTGTTCGCCGAGATACTCGCGCGGACGGCCAAGAAGAAGGCGCTGCCCTCGTTGGCCAGGCTGCGCCTGGAGAGGCTGGACGAGGGCCACTGTGCACAAATCATGCATCTGGGGCCGTACGCAGCCGAGGCGCCGACCGTCGCCCGACTGCACGAGAGCATCGCGTCAGCAGGCTACCGGCGAAGTGGCAAGCACCACGAGATCTACCTGAGCGATCCCCGCAAGGCAGCCCCAGAGAAGATGCGGACGGTGCTGCGGCAGCCCGTGAGCAGGTAGGCCGGGCGAGGAGCGGTCCTTAGCCCGCCGCCAGCCTTATCCACACTGGCAGCGCGTCCAGTAAGCCCCGCATGACCGTCTGTGTCGCCCGCCTGTAGGTTTCCACGTTGCCATACGCCTCGCCGCCGGCTTCCCCAACCAGGTCGGTCACCCGGCGCAGGATCATGCAGGGCACATGGTTGCGCTGCGCAACCCAGGCAATGGCGCCGGATTCCCAGTCGGCGGCGACCGCTGAGAATTGCGCGCGCGAGTAAGCGATGTCGCCCGGCAGGATATCCCGGTCGGCCGAAACCAGCACCGTGCGGCAGACGCCGGCATCAGGCAGACGTCCGCTTTCGGCAGAGAGGCTCAAATCGGTCGTGTAATGGGCGATCGCCTCGGCGTGGTCCCCCATCTGCTCGACGATATCGTAGACCACCGTCCTGGTGGCCAGCACGGTTGAGTGGCGTTCGATCGCGCCTTCGAAACCACCGCAGGTGCCCAGGTTGAGCAACAGTTGCGGACGCCAACGGTCGATCACGTACTGCGTGGAGCTCGCCGCAGCGATCTTGCCCCAGCCACCTTGGAAGAAGAGCAGCGGCTCCCCGTCCGGCTGACCGGGCAGGCGGGTCGTAAACCACTCGCCAAAGGGCGAGGCCTCCCGCCTTGCACCCTCGAAAACTTGCTGCACCACACGCCATTCGGCGCTGGCGGAGATCAGAACGCCCATCATCGCCGGTCTATGCTCCCCAGCCGTTGCCCGACAGCCACGCCGGCACCCGAGAAGCGGCCACCTTTCACAGGGCGACGATCGTGCCGCTCCAGGCAGGCACATTCTCCAATACCAGGTCGCCCGCCGCCGCCCCCAAATGGGCCGCGCCCCACAGTAGGGTCGGCGTCCCCGAAACGATAGCAACTCGAGGGCGTCGATCGCTTCCCCACGATTGATCAGCACTAACACGCTCTGGCCCTCGTACACGCGCTCGAAAGCGAACGCTTCCGTGCCCCTCCAAAGCAACCGCCACTCCCCGAGACGCAACGGAGGATGAGCATGGCGCAGCATGGACGTGGCCCGTACAGTCTGCAATAACGACCTGTCCCAGTTGTCCATCCCATCCCACGGGAAAGCAGCGCGGCAGGCGGGGACTTCGCCGCCGGTCAACCCGATCTCGTCCCTCCGATCGCAGCCACATGGCACCGGGATCAACTAATCGTCTGATGGCTCCACGAGCCATTCGGCGACGCCTCACTCGGGACACTGGATCTCGATGAAGTCCAGCCATTCGAGAAGCTCGGCCTGCAGGTCGGGGTCGTCCGGCTCGTCCAGCACGCCGGCGGCGTAGGGTGCGCCGTAGCGGTCGAGGACAAAGAACATGACGGGATCGTGTGCCGAGCCTGCGCTCCGCTCCTCCATTCCGACCAACCCGGCGTAGCGCGCCCGGGCTATGCCGTCTGGATCGGCCAGCACCGGAAAGGGATAGGTCAGGGCAGCCACCTGGGCGGCGGAGCTGGGCAGGATCGGCACGACCTTGGCCTCGACTGCCCCATATTCGATGCGCCGCGCGGCGAACTCTTGCAGCGCGGCCTGACAAATCGGGCAGGACCGGTCATGGGCAAAAAACAGCACCAAGTTCCCCCAGCCACGCTGGTCGTCAGGAGAGAATGACTTACCCTGGTTGGTAGGCAACCGGAAGGATGGCGCCGGCGAGCGCCGAAGATCCTCCCTGAAGATATGCCACTGCATGGTCTCACCTCCGTTCCTGGCCGGGCCATGGTAACAGAGGGCGCGCGACACGTAAGCAGGCCGCGCCACAATTGCCCGAGCCGCCCGGCAGCGCGGAAGCCCGCCCATGGCGGGGACGCGCAGAGCCCCGGCGCAAGGCCAGAGCTCTGGATCGGCGTTCGTGGGGGATGGATGGCCGCCCCTCAGAACAGGGCACGCACGATCAACATGAAGCCGAAAATCAGCAGTGGGATGCCAACGATAGCGCCGATGATCGTGACGGTCAGAACGACGCCGACGATCATCAACACCAGGCCGATGACGGCCGCCAACAGGCGTCCGGTCAGGCTGATGATACCCGCCACCAATCGACCCAGGGCCACGAACGGCCAGAGAATCCAGGGGGTCCGGCTACGCGTGGAAGACATTGTTACCCTCCTAACCGTCTCATCAACATTTAGCTCGTCATTAACTCACCATACGTCCGGCCGGTAACAAAGTTGCAGCCGGCTCTTCACAGCCAGTATCGGCGGTCGTGCGGGCGGGCAGAAAGACCACCTCTTTTGCGCCCAGCGTTTCCAGCAGCGCGCGCACCTGGGTCTCGGCATTGGCGCCGGCCTGCGTCAGGATCCCCTCCTGGCAAGCCGCGGCCACGATCTGATTGTCCGCCTCGGCGCGCACCTGGCTCTCCAGGGTCGGGTCCCCTTTGGTCAACAGCCCCACTCGCCGGTCGTACACGCGGCTCAATTGGTTGTCCAGGTTGTGCGAGAGGATCTGAGCCGGCGGCAGCCGGAGGGTAACACTCCCGTCGGGCTGCGTAACGACGTCCTCCGGCTGCAGTTGGCTGAAATCCACCCCCGCGATGACGTTTCCGTGGGCGATGAATAGCAAACGATCGCCAAGCAGGTCGTTCAGCAACGGATTGCCCTGATCCTGGCCGCCCTCGATGACCTTCTCGACCGTGAACGTCACCGTCTCCAGGCGATTTAGCTGCCTGACCTGGGTGACGACGGCCGGCTGCTCGGTACGCATCACCAACTGCCCGGTGAAGAGATTCTGCACCGTATGCCAGGCCTGGAGGGCACCACCCAGGGTTATGACCGCGGCGACGATCAACGCCAGCAGCGGGGTGAGCACGACGGCGAGAATCACCCACGGCCATGGCGAACGGCCCCGGGCCGGCTGCTCCACGTCTGAATCATGCCGTACATCATCCATTAAGAGACTCCCCATCAATAAATATCATCATCCGCCGAGAGATTATTATGCCATATGTGACCAAATAGCTCTCTCCTAGGCATCATCGGCGATGCGCTTGGAGACATAGACCACGTCCGCCTGGCCGTAGCCCAGGCGCCCGAATAGCGCGCGTGACGGGGCGTTCCAGCCTTCGATCAGCGCCGCCCAGATCTGCAATCCCTGGTCGTCGACAAACCAGCGCTCTGCCTCCTTGACGAGGCGCGCGGCGAGGCCGCGCCTGCGGTAAGCCGGATCGACGGCCAGGCGGTTAACCCAGCCTTTGCGGCCGTCATGAGTGAGCACTGCCACCGCCACGAGATCCGCTCCCACCCACATCCCGATCACATGCTGCCGGCCTCCGGCCATCTGTCGAGCAAAGGCGGAGGGGGAATCCCGGCCTTCCGGACGGATATGCAGGCCGGCGCGCTCCCACAGAGCGACGATGTTTGGGTAGTCGGCCACCCCAAGGGCGCGGAGGCCGGGTTCCGGCCTGGTCGAGGAGGCCGATTCCCCTCCGGTCTCAGCCCCCGGCAGGGATGGCAACGCTGTTTCTGGCTCCGGCATGTTTCCTCCGTCAGGTTGACGTATGTTTTCCGCACGGTGGCGATAGGATTATAGTAGTCAATACATGGGGCACCCGTCCAGCATGCTGGGCAGCAATGTGGTATGCTAGGCTCCGGCAGACACAAGAAGACTTCTCTCCTTCTCCTCCTTTTTTGTGAGCGCCGGGGTAAGGGCAGCCCTGGCGCTCAACGTTTAAGTGCTGGTTTCACCCCGACTCGGACCATTGACCGCCCCTCCTATCTGAGACAGTATACGACCGGCTGGAAGCAGGTACAAGTTGGCGCGCAGGATCTCGCCGCAAGACCCTTCGACAAGGACCTCGCCTTAAACGGTGTGGTGGTGGGCTGCGCCGGTATGGTGACATCGGACCAGGTTTGGGACACATGGAAGCCCGGTCCTTGCCTTTCCCGCTCGCCGGCTATGCAGCGACGCGACCCCGGCGTCAAGGCGCGCAGCAGGGCTAGTTCATAGTGCGGGGCTGAGGAGGGTTGGCAGCGGTAATTGCGGCAGTGTGGAAGGCGGTAGAAAGGGAGAGAATCGACAGGAAGACAACAGAATGGTCCATCAGGTTGGGTTCTCTGGTTAGGCTGAAATCAACTGACCGGAGGAACTGGCCCGATGGACCAAGAACATTCTATCACTCTCCTCGAGCACTTGGCACAGGTGCCCGATCCGCGCTGCCCGCGCGGACAACGCTTCGAGTGGCGCATCCTGCTGGCGATCATCACAGCCGGGCTGGCCAGCGGCCACAAGACGCCTGCCGCCATTGCTGACTGGATGAAAGAGCATGGCGAGGAGTTTTTGGCGCAACTGAAGCCCGCCAAAGGACGTCTGCCCAGCCTGACCACGCTCTGGCGAGTGCTGAACACAGTGCAGCGGGAGGCAGTGGAGCAGCAGGTGGCCGAGCACAACCAGGCCCTGGATCGGGCGGATGCGCCGGGCACGCAGGTCGTGGCGGCCAACGGGGAATTGCTGCAAGGCCAAGCCTTGGATGGTAAGGAAGTGCGCGGGGCGAGTGCGCACGGTACGCCGACCTTCTTGGTCAGCCTGGCTCGCCATGGCAGCGGCTATGTGCTGGGGCAGGTGGCGGTGCCGAGTAAGGGCTATGAACTGCGCGGGGCGCGACAATTGCTGACGGGGCGGGACTTGACGGGCAGGCTGACCACCATGGATGCCCGGCTGACCCAGCGTAGCCTGGCCCGCCTGATCCGCAGCCAAAACGGGCACTATCTGATGGTGGTCAAGTGCAACCAATTGGCACTGTATCGCGACATCGAGTTGTTGTTCCAGCAGTTGCCCGTCCTTGGCCAAGCGGGCGAATGCCTCAGTTACCGCTACAGCGAGAAGGGGCATGGCCGCCTCGAAACCCGCCGCCTGGACTGCAGCACCGCCTTGCAGGGCTACCTGGATTGGCCGGGAGCAGCCCAGGTGCTGCGCCGCACCTGCCGGCGCGTACACCTGCGCACCGGCGAGGTCGAAGAGGAAATCACCTACGGCATCACCAGCCTGGATCGTACACTGACCGGGCCCAAGCAGTTGGAGCGCTTCTGGCGGGGACATTGGACCATCGAAAACCGTGAGCACTATGTGCGGGATGACACCCTGGGCGAGGATCGCGGCCAAACGCACCTGGGAAACGCCCCCCAGGTCCTGGCTGCTGTGCGCAATGGCTTGATCACGCTCCTGCACTACCAGGGCTGGAGCAGCATCGCCGAAGCCTTGCGCCATTACGGCGCCTTCCCGCAACGGGCGTTGCAGCTCATCGGCTGGTCAACACTATGAACTAGCCCTGGGCGCGCAGGCAGCAAGATTGACACGGCCGGCGGGGCATGGTATTCTTCCGACACGGATGAAACCGGGTTTCTGACAGAAACCCGGTTTCTATCCAGCGATCAGACTGATCGGCGATGATGGAGAGAGTAGGGAGCCTGTCCCCAGCCCAGAGAGCGGTTAGCCGCTGCGAACACCGCCTGTACGGCCCCCCAAAGACACTCCGGAGCTGCAGGATCGAGCCCGGCCCGCGAGCCGGAAGTAGGTCCAGGCCGGCGCCTCCCGTTACGAGGCAGGTCACAGCAGACCGCTGAGGTCGGGGCCGTGAGGTCCCGGCAAACCAAGGTGGCACCGCGAGCGCCCCCCTCGTCCTTGGACGATGGCGGGCGTTTTTATTTGGCCACCTGGAGGCGTGACATGCCGGAGCGAATCTACACGAGCGAGGTTGGGCAACATATCGGGGCGCGGGTGCGAGTGGCCGGTTGGCTGCATACGCTGCGGAAGTTGGGCGGGATCAATTTTCTCGTGCTGCGAGATGCGCGGGGCACCGTTCAGATCGTGCTCGACACGCCGGAAGCAGTGCAGGCACTGGCGGGATTGTCGCCCGAGACGGTTCTGAGCGTGGAGGGAGACGTAGTGGCCGAGCCACAGGCGCCCGGCGGCATCGAGATCCGTAATCCGATCTTCGACGTGCTCTCGCCCGTGCGCGACCCGCTCCCCCTGACCCTGAACAAACCGGCGCTGAAACTCAGCCTGCCCGTGTTCCTCGACCATGCCGTCCTGGGACTGCGCCATCCCAGCAAGCGGGCCCTCTTCCGGTTATCGGCAGGAGTGATGGGTGGTTTCCGGGTGACGCTGGACCAGGCCGGCTTCACGGAGATCCAGTCTCCCAAGCTTGTGGAGTCGGCCACCGAGGGTGGCGCTAACGTCTTCGCGGTACGGTACTTCGACCGGACGGCCTACCTGGCGCAAAGCCCCCAGTTCTATAAGCAAATCATGGTCGGCATCTTCGAGCGCGTGTACGAGGTAGGACCGGTCTTCCGGGCCGAGCCGCACGATACGGTTCGCCACATCAACGAGTACGTCAGCCTGGATGCGGAGATCGGCTTCATCCGCGACCATCGCGACGTGATGGCAATCCTGACCCGGGTCATTCTGGGCGTGCTCGAGCATTTGCAGACGCTCTATGCCCCCGAGATGGCTCTGCTGGAGGTCCAACTGCCCGTGGTACCGGAGGAGATACCGAGCATCTACTTCCCGGAGGCGCAGGAGCTGATCCTGGCGCTGTACGGCGAGGACGCGCGAGGCGAGCCGGACCTGGCGCCCCAACATGAGCGCTGGCTGGGCGAGTGGGCCAGGGAGAAGTACGGCAGCGACTTCCTGTTCGTGACCGGCTATCCGATGAGCAAGCGGCCTTTCTACACGCACCCAAACCCGGCGGACCCGCGCTACTCGAACTCGTTCGATCTGCTGTTCCGGGGCACGGAACTGGTGACCGGCGGGCAACGACTGCACCTCTACCAGGACTACCTCGACGCCGCTGCTCGGGCCGGCTACAAGGACCTGACGGCGTTTGAGACCTACTTCGAGACCTTCAAGTATGGAATGCCGCCGCACGGCGGGTTCGCGATCGGCCTGGAACGCTTCATCATGCAATTGCTCGGGCTGGAGAATATCCGCCTGGCGACATTGTTCCCTCGCGATCTGACGCGGCTGGCGCCGTGATGGTTCGGGGACCGGCCGGCCCGGCGAGGGCCTGGCTGCCGCAAGGGCGTTACTATGCGAATACCGGTTCTGTATCGGGACGAGGATATAGTTGTCGTCGACAAGCCGGCCGGCCTCCCAACGCACGCCGCCGAGCCGGACGACCCCTATCCCGGCGACGCCGTGCGGATCGTGCAAGCGCAGCTTGGGTTGAGCTATCTGGGCATGCACCAACGGCTGGATGCGGACACCTCCGGAGTGCTGCTGTTCGCCGCGCGCCAGGAGGCCAACCCGGCCTTGGCCGCAGCCTTCGAAGGCCGAGCGGTGCGCAAGGTGTATCTCGCGCTCGTAGCCGGCCGGCCCCGGCAGCCTGCCGGCGTCGTCGACGCGCCGATCGCGCGCGGGCGTGATGGGCGCTATTACGTGACCACCGCCAAGGACCGGTCAGGACAGGCCGCCCGCACGCGCTACCGTTTGCTTGCGGAATCGCCCGACGGGCGCTCCAGCCTGCTCGAGGTCGTGCCTGAGACCGGACGCAGCCATCAAATAAGGGTTCATCTTGCCTCGATCGATTTGCCGGTGCTCGGCGACAGGCTGTATGGCAAGCCAGACGCACGCTTATGCCTGCATGCCTATCAACTCACGTTGCCTCACCCGGTTAGCGGCCAATCGATGACCTTTACTGCGCCCCCGCCCGCGCCCTTCGATGTTGCCGTCAGCCGGCTGGCGTCCAAATCCGCGGGCCTTGGCGAGAGGCCGCCGCCCCGCCCTCAGGCAGGCGACGGACCCACGGGCTTACACGAATCGCTGGTCCTGGCCATCGCCCGCCGCGCCCCATTGGCCGCCGATCCGGCCACTACCGTCTATCGCCTGGTAAACGGCGCGGTGGATGGGCTGCCGGGGATCACGGTCGATCGCTACGGGGACGTGGCCGTGCTGAGCGTGTACGACGCGCGCCCGTTGGGTGAGCAAGGGCCTCGCCAGGGCGGCCGCCGGCCAGCTGGGGTGCAGGCTGCGGGTCCGGCGCGGAACGCCCGGACTACCACCGGGCGGCGAGCAAGGGCGGACGCCAGCCCCCCATCGGGGGGCTGGGACGGAAACCTCGCTCTGCCAACCGAGTTTGCCGACGCTCTTACCCGGGTCAGTGGGGTGAGCGCGGTCTACGTCAAGAATCGGCCACGCCAGGCGAGCCGCGTGGGTGAGGCCGAGTTGGCGCTGCTGGCACCGGAGCAGCCGCTGGTTGGCATCGATCAACCTGAGTTCGTGGCCTACGAGGAAGGGCTGGGCTATATCGTACGGCCGGGAGACGGCTTGAGCACAGGCCTCTTCCCAGACATGCGAGAGACGCGTTTTCGCGTGCGGACCTGGGCGTCCGGTCGGCGCGTGCTGAACTGCTTTGCCTATACCTGCGCCTTCGGGGTTGCGGCCACCGCAGGGGGCGCGCAACGCGTGCTCAACCTGGATCTGTCCAGGTCGGCGCTCGCGCGCGGCCAGGCGAACTACCGGGCGAACGGCTATGCGCCCGACGCGCACGATTTCGTTTTCGGTGACGTGTTTGACTGGCTGGGCCGCCTGGCCCGGCACGACGAGCGCTTTGACCTGGTCATCCTCGACCCGCCAGGCTTCTCCAAGACCAAGCACGGGCGTTTCTCGGCCACGCAGGACTACGGCTCGCTGGCCGGCCTCGCGGCTGGCGTCACCGCCCCGGGCGGACTGCTGCTGGCCTGCACCAATGTGGCCGAGTGGCCCAGGCGCGCCTTCCGCGATCGCGTGTTGGCAGGGCTGGCGGCGGCCGGCCGCCCGGCAGAGGTGGCCGGAGTCTACCACGAGCCGCAGATAGACTTCCCGACCCCTGCCGGACAGGAGCCCTACCTCAAGATGCTGCTGCTGAGGCTGCCCTGACGGCGCTCCGACGCCGCTATGCCGGTGGTCACGGGTAAGAGCGGCGGAGCGCGCGCTGAAGCTGCGTTAGCCGAGATGACGCCACATCAAGTAGAATGATCTCATGAATTGGGAACCCTCATATGTCGCTCTGCACCGCTCCGGAGACCTGGCCGCGCGGGCCCGGGCGGCGCTAGCCTCCTTGGCGCACTGCGAGCTTTGCCCGCGCGCCTGCGGCGTCGACCGCCTGGCCGGAAAGCTGGGCGTCTGCAAGGTGGCGGCGGAGGCAGTCATCGCGTCGTGGAACGTGCATCGCTGGGAAGAGCCGCCAATCAGCGGGACCGACGGGTCGGGCACGATCTTTTTCTCAGGTTGCACCGGCCGCTGCCGGTTCTGCCAGAACTACCCGATCAGCCAGTTCGTCTACGGCAACCGGGTGAGCAACGAGCGGCTGGCCGAGATGATGCTCGAGTTGCAGGGGCGCGGCTGCCACAATATCAACTTCGTCACGCCGACGCACTTCGTGCCCCAGATATTGGCGGCAGTCGACATCGCCGCCGGGCGCGGGCTGCATTTGCCACTGGTCTACAACACAAGCGGCTATGAGACACTGGAGACGCTGCGCCTGCTCGAGCATGTGATCGACATATGGCTGCCGGACGCCAAGTATGCCGACGACAAGGTCGCTCGCCGGCTGTCTGGTTTCCCACGCTACGTCGCGAACAACCGGGCCGCGCTGCAGGAGATCTTGCGCCAGGTGGGCGATGAGCTTGTGCTGGACGATGACGGCATCGCGCGCCGTGGCATGATCGTTCGTCACCTGGTGCTGCCCGGCGGACTGGCTGCAAGCGAGGATGTGCTGAATTGGATCGCGCGTGCTCTCTCGCCACACGTGCACGTCAGCCTGATGGACCAGTACTTTCCGGCACATAAGGCCGTCGGCGATCCGCTTATCGGTCGCAAGGTGACGGCGGAAGAGTACGCTGCGGCGCTGGAGGCGTTCGACGACGCCCACCTGGAGAACGGCTGGATGCAGGAGCACGACGAGGGCAGTGACGAATGCGCAGGTACGGAGGCCTTGAGCGCTTCGGGATCTGTTTGAGCGCTGCCGGATGTGATGGTATACTGTGATAGCAGTATTGTTCAGCCGCTGATTTGTGCCAGGAGGTTCCACCGTGCGCGTCTCAGTCCTGCAAGAAAACCTCGCCAAGGGCCTGTCCATCGTAGGGCGGGCCGTTTCGTCGCGCAGCACCCTACCCGTGCTCGGCAACGTCCTGCTCAGCACCGACGAGGGCCGGTTGAAGCTGGCGGCTACGAACCTTGAGATCGGCATCAGTTGCTGGCTGGGCGCGCAGGTGGAGGACGAAGGCGCCATCACACTGCCGGCCCGCCTGCTCACCGATTGGGTCAACTCAATGCCGCCCGAGAAGATAGACATGGAAATGGTGGTGCGGACGATGAGCCTGAATCTCAAGTGCGCCCGCTTCGAGTCGAACATCAAAGGCATCGACGCCAGCGAGTTCCCAATGATACCGACGGCAGATGGCGAGGGGGCACTGTGTTTGCAGCCGGCGGCGCTGCGCAGAATGGTCGACCAGGTGGTTTTTGCGGCCTCAACTGACGAGAGCCGGCCGGCTTTGACCGGCGTCCTGGCCCGTTTCGAGGACGATCGGTTGACCCTGGCCGCCACCGACGGCTACCGCCTGTCGGTAAGACGGACCATGCTGCCGCGGCCGGCGCCCGAAGACCTGAGCATCATCATCCCGGCCCGCTCCCTGGCCGAGGTGAGCCGGGTCAGCGGTGAGGCGAACGCCGACAAGGACGTGGAAGTGACAGTGGCTTCGGCCCGCAATCAGATGCTCTTCCGGATTTTCGGCAAGGGCGATACGGAACAGAGTGGCTTTCACCAGGTCGACCTCGTGTCACAGCTGATCGACGCTAAGTTCCCGGACTTCAACGCCATCATTCCGAAGAATTACGCCACGCGGACGGTGCTCGACACTGCCGCCTTTGCCAAGGCATCGCGCGTGGCGTCTCTGTTTGCGCGCGACTCCGCCAACAACGTCAAGCTGCAGGTCGCACCCGGTTCGGATACGGTGCCGGGCCAGCTTGTCCTGCGCGCCAATTCGGCGGAAATGGGTGACAATGTGAGCGAGCTGGATGCGCTGGTCGAAGGCAACGAGGTGGAGATTGCCTTCAACGTCCGCTACCTGATGGATGTGCTCGGCGTGGTCGACACGCCGACCGTGGTGCTGGAGACCACTCAGTCCATGCGCCCAGGCGTCATCCGGCCGGTGGGTTCCGGACCGGAAGAGTTCACACACGTCATCATGCCGATGCAACTGACGCGCTAGAAGGGGCATCGCCCCCGCTACAGCAACCTGCCGAGCAGCCAGCCGCCCCACAAAGCAGCCTGGCTGCTCGCTTGCTTGATACGGCCGAACGCCGGCATAGACGGTTTCGTGCCAAGAGCGCGAACCGGCAATAGAAAGAGACCAGGCGACTGGCAGTGATCGACACGTGCACCTGAAATACCTCTCCCTGACGAACTTTCGCAACTACGCGCGACTGGAACTCAACCTAAGCGACCGGCTGACGGTTGTTCAGGGCGCCAATGCCCAGGGGAAAACCAATCTGCTGGAGGCCATCCACCTGCTGGCGACGGGGCGCTCGCCGCGCGCCGTCGCAGAGCGCGAGCTGATCAACTGGCTGGCGTTGGAGAGCTCGCTGCCCTATGCGCGGCTGGCCGGCGAGATCGGCTCGGGCACCGACGTGCAGAAGCTGGAGTTGGTGCTGGAGCCGGCCGCCAACGGCAACAACGGCCCGACGGTGCGCAAGCAGGTGCGCATCAACGGCAGCCCAAAGCGGGCCTTGGACCTGGTCGGGCGTCTGCGCGTGGTCCTGTTCTTGCCGGAAGACGTCAGCCTGGTGGCGGGCGCCCCGGCCGAGCGGCGCCGCTACCTCGACATCGCCCTATGCCAGATATCGGCCGCTTACTGCCGCTCGCTTGCGGAGTACAATCGAGCGGTCAGCCAGCGCAACGCCCTGCTGCGGCGGTTGCGCGACAGCGGCGGCGACAGCGCCCAGCTCAACTTCTGGGATGCCCAGCTGGCCGAACACGGTAGCCTCATCTTCCAGCAGCGCAGCCGGGCGGTCCAGGCCCTCGATCGCATCGCCGCCGAACGCCACAGTGACCTGACGGGCGGGGGAGAGCGCTTGCGCCTGGCCTACCTCCCCGGCATCAACCCTGATTTCGGCCAGGGCAGCACGCACAAAGGGGCAACCCCCGCCCCTCCGGCCCGTCGCCGGCTAGCCGAGGCCCGCCCGCATCACGGGACGCTGGAGCCCGCGGAGCTGCAGCGTCGCTTCCAGGGCCAGCTAAAGTACACGCACGCACGCGACGTCGCGGCAGGGACGTCCTTGCTCGGTCCGCACCGCGATGACATGGCTTTTGCCGTCAACGACCGCGACCTGCGCACTTTTGGCTCGCGCGGCCAGCAGCGCACGGCCGCCCTGGCCTTGAAGCTGGGCGAAGTCCGACTGATGCGCGATGAGACCGGGGACGACCCGCTCTTGTTGCTCGACGACGTGATGTCCGAACTGGATGCCGCGCGCCGGCGCACGCTACTGGAGGCGTTGGGCGGAGTCACGCAGGCGGTCGCGACGACAACCGACTGGAGTGACTTCAGCGACGATCTGCTGCGCCAGGCGCGCAGGCTGCGGGTGGAGGCCGGAGTGCTCTATCCGGAACAGGCGGAAGACAACCGGCCGGCCTAGAAGTCGGGCTCATCCCCCGTTTCCACTGCCATCTTCCCGCCCAGGGGCTGTTTGCGAGGAAGGCCCTGCCCACGCGGGTACCCTTCGGGTGTCTGCGAGACCTTGTCGATGACCACGAGGACTCGCGTTTCGGCCAGGCCAGGCACCTCGACCGGGATCAACTTGCGCAGATGCCCGCCCAGGACCTGAATGCCCGGCTCGGCTGCCAGCGCTTCTTCATGAGCTGCCGAGCCCTTGTAGGCCACAACTCGGCCGCTGCGCCGAGCCAGAGGCAACAAGTACTCCACCAGGGTCGGCAGAGGCGCCACGGCTCGGGCGACCACCAGATCGAAGCCAGCCCGGTAGGGCTCGCGCAAGGCAAGCTCTTCCGCGCGTCCATGGATGACCTGTACGTCGTTGAGCCCCAAAAGCTCCACGACATGCTCCATGAAGCGCACCTTTTTCCCGGTCGCCTCGATCAACGTGAGTCGCAGACGTGGCCAGAGAATGCGCAGCGCCAGCCCCGGCAGTCCTGCTCCCGCGCCGACGTCCACCGCGCGCAGGCTGCGCCCGAGCAGGGCCGGCAGCGGCGTCCCCTCCAGCAGGGCCAGAGAAGGCAGAAGGGCCAGCGAGTCCAGGTAATGGCGCAGCTCGATCTGTTGGCGATCGGTGACGGCGGTCAAGTTAAAGCGCTCGTTCCAGGCCAGTAACTCACTCGTATACTGCTCGAAGGCGCCTATCTGCGAGGGAAGCAGCGCCAGACCCATCTGGCCCGCTCCGGCGACCAATCTCTCCATGCATTGATTATACCATCAGCGAAATCAAAATGCGCACTTCCGCTCCGCTGGGGAGGATGAGTGCGCATTCCGGGGGGACGATGTGAATCGGATGTGAGTCGATGGAACGACGGCGGGCTCAGGGCTTGGGACCCGGCGGGGTGATGCCAAGCAGCAGCAGGTCGACGATCCCCGTCAATCGCTCTGGCAAGGGATAGTTGTGCTCGCTCACGCACCAGCGCACAAGCTGCTGCAGGTAGAGAGCGTCCATGGCCGCAGCCAGCATATCGGGATCGAAATCCGGGTTGATTTCCCCGCCGCGCTGGGCCTGGCGGATGAGCAGTGACGCCGCCGGCTGAATGCTGAAGCCGCCCGCATCGCCGGCCAGCAACTCCGGCGCGGTCACACCGCTGCGGAAAATGAGACTGACCAGGTCGCGGTCTTTTTCGAGGCTGGCGCCCAACGCGCCCATCAGGCGCTTGAGGCGGGTGAGGGATGAACTGCTGTTGGAAGCGAGGGTCGCTGCGCCGAGCCGACCGACCTCGCGCGCTCCCAGGTATCGCAGCACGGCATCTTTGGTCGGGAAATAGTTGAAGAAAGTCCCCTTGGCCAATCCGGCCCGGCGCGTAATGTCCGCCACCGTCGTGCCGTCGTAGCCCTGGCTGCGGAAGAGGGCCAGGGCAGCCTCGTACAGACGCTCGCGGCGCTCAACCTTGCCGAGCTCCCGCTTCCCGTCCTGCTGTCGCGGCACCAAAGGTGGTTTGAGCACATAGTTCCCGATCGCCATCTGCCTGCACCTCTATCTGCTGAATCGAATCTGGCCATTACCGTCCCCGTCGCAATTATAGACGTGGACAGTGGCCCGAGGTAACGGCTAAGTTGACCCGAGTTCACCAATTTGCCTGCGAATCCGTGTTCTTTATGGCTCAGGCAATCCCTCCACTCCTTGTTCCCCGTCCCTTGTCCGGCGCGCCCGCGCCAGGCACACTGGAATCCGGCTACTTGATCCTGGGGACTATCCCTCACATAATCCTGGAACAGCCTGTGGTTTTTGACAGTGCACACCTGCCGGCGTATAATCTCGGTGTCTGGCATCTGAATGGACGAAGCCTGCCCGCTCAACGGGTGGGCTTTTGCTTTGCAATCGAGTGCGACGCTCCCGGCAGGATCCACATCTCCCGCTTGCAGCAGCATCTTTTTGAGCATATATGGTAACGATAGAAGACGAAAATGGGACAAGCGTGCAGAGGCGCACGGCTGAGTATCAGCCGCCGCATTCCTGGCGCAGCTGGCTGATCGGCCGGCCTCTGCAGACAGCCGACGCTCCGCATCAGGCGATCAACAAGGCAGTTGGCCTGGCAGTGTTCTCTTCGGATGCGATGTCATCCGTGGCCTACGCGCCGCAAGAACTGATGTTGGTTTTGGCTGCGGCAGGAGCAGCGGGGCTCAGCTACGCCCTGCCGCTGGCCTTCGCCATCGTCGGCCTGCTCGCGATCCTTACGCTGTCGTATCAGCAGACCATCCACGCCTATCCCGGCGGTGGTGGGGCCTATATCGTTTCCCGCGACAACCTGGGCGAGATCCCGGCGCAAACCGCCGCTTCCGCCCTCCTGGTGGACTATGTGCTGACGGTCGCCGTTTCAATTTCCTCGGGTGTGGCGCAGATCACGTCGGCAATCCCGGCCTTGTACCCGGACCGCGTTCTGCTTTCCGTCGGTCTGGTGCTGTTCGTGATGCTGATCAACCTGCGCGGCGTCAAAGAATCGGGCTCGATCTTTGCCGTGCCGACCTATTTCTTTCTGGCCATGGCGTTCCTGACGGTTGGCGTTGGGCTGGTTCGCTATTTGACAGGCCACCTCGGCATGGTGGTCAACCCGCCCCCACTGGAGCTGTTGCATGGTGCCCAGGGCGTCACACTTTTCCTGATCCTGCGCGCTTTCTCTAGTGGCACAACCGCCGTCACCGGCGTGGAGGCGATCTCCAACGGCATACCGGCCTTCCAGCAGCCGCGCAGCCGGAATGCCGGCATGACCCTGATCATGATGTCCGTTATCCTGGGCGCGCTGATGTTGGGCATCACCTTCCTGAGCACTCACATCGGGGCCGTCCCCTCGGAAGGGGAAACGGTGATCTCCCAATTGGGCCGGACGGCTTTCGGCCAGGGCGGGCCGGCGTACCTGCTCTACCTGGGCCTGATCGCGGGCACGACTGTGATCTTGATCCTGGCCGCCAATACATCCTACGCCGACTTCCCGCGTCTCAGCGCCCTGCTTGCCGTAGATGGCTTCATGCCCCGGCAGCTCGCTTTCCGCGGCAGCCGGCTGGTTTACTCGCGTGGCATCATCTTCCTGGCCCTGGTTGCCTGTATGCTGATCGTCGCATTCAAGGCCAGCGTCAATGCCCTGATCCCGCTCTACGCGATCGGCGTGTTCCTGTCCTTCACGCTGTCGCAGGGGGGCATGGCGCACCGTTGGTGGAAGATCGGTCACCTGCGCAGTGGGCAGCAGATCAAGGAGCGCGGCTCGACGCTCAGCTATGAGCCGGGTTGGCAGACCAAGATGGCGATCAACGGTTTCGGCGCCTTCTTGACCGCGATCGTGGCCCTCGTGTTTGCGAGCACCAAGTTCAACGACGGGGCGTACATCGTCCTGATCCTGATACCGGCGATCGTGCTGATCTTCAGCGGCATCCATCATCATTATCGCAGCCTTGCCTCCCACCTGTCGTTGGACGACTACGACCAGGCGCCCCCCATCGGCCGGCATCGGGTCATTTTGCCGGTCAGCAGCGTGCATCGAGGCACTCTCGAGGCGCTGCGCTACGCGCGCCTGCTCTCCGACGACGTCACGGCCGTGCACGTCTCGCTCGACCCCGATGAAGCGGCCAAAGTGCAGCGCAAGTGGGAGACCTGGGGTGAGGGCGTCCGGCTGGTCATCCTGGACTCCCCGTATCGGCTCTTCCTCGAACCCGTGCTCGCGTACGTGGAGGAGGTCGCGGCCAGTCGGCAGCCGAACGAAACGATCACCATCGTGGTGCCGCAGTTCGTACCAAGACACTGGTGGAACCAGCTCCTGCACACGCAGACGGCGCTCATGCTACGTGTGGCGCTGCTATTCAAACCCGGCATCGTGGTCACCGACGTGCCGTACCAGGTTCAGTAGCGAGAGGGAACTTGATGAACATTATCGTGGTTGGCTGCGGCCGCGTTGGGGCTGAGCTGGCCTATGGGCTCTATCATCGTCGACATCACGTTACCGTGATTGACGAAGAGCCGAGCGCGTTCGAGAACCTGCCGTCCGATTTCCGCGGGCGCACCGTGGAAGGCGAAGTCCTGGCACCCGACGTCCTGCACCGCGCCGGCATCGAAACGGCGCAAGGACTGGCCGCAGTCACCAGCTCAGATTCGCTCAATGCCGTGGTCGCACACCTGGCGCGGACTGTGTACCACGTGCCCAACACCGTGGTGCGCCTATACAACCCGCGCCAGCGACCGCTGATCGAGGCTTTCGGCCTGCAGATCGTGAGCCCGAGCACCTGGGGAGCGCAGAGGATTGAGGAGATTCTGATCGGCGTCACCGACGAGCCGGTCTTCTCGGCAGGCAACGGCGAGGTGCAGGTTTTCCAGATCGCAGTGCCGCAGTCCTGGAATGACCGCCGCGCGGTCGAGATGAATGCGGAGGGACATAGCGTAGTGGTGGCAGTTACCCGCAGTGGGAGGGCGTTCGTGCCGACGCACGACAGCCGCCTGCAAACCGACGATATCGTGCACGTCAGCGCCACGGCCACGGGTATGGTCGCGCTGCACGAACAACTGGGCGTGGGCCTGACGGAGGCTTGAGATGCTAGTGATCGTTGCGGGTGGCGGGCGAACCGGCGCTCAGCTTGCCAATCTTCTTCTCGCGCAACAGCAGGACGTCCACATGGTCGAAGCGCGCCACGAGGTGCTGACGCGCATCCACCGAGAGCTGCCGACCGAGATGATCTACGAGGGGCTGCCGACCGAACCGAGCGTGCTGGAGCAGGCAGGCATCCGTGATTGCCAGGTGCTGGCAGCCTGTACGACCAACGACGCCGACAACCTGGCAATCTGTTTCCTGGCACGCAGCGCCTATCACGTGCCGCGCACCATCGCTCGCATCAACAACCCACGCAATGCCTGGCTTTTCGGGCCACAGTTTCACGTCGACGTTGCGTTGAACCAGGCCGAGACTATGGCCGGCCTGATCGTGGAAGAGATGTCGATGGGTGACATGATGACGCTGCTCAAGCTGCGGCGCGGCCAGTACTCGGTTGTCGAAGAAAAGATTCCCGCCGGAGCGAAGGCGCTGGGCGTGGCGATCAAGGACCTGCCTCTGCCGGAAAACTGCGTCATCGCGGGGATCATCCGTCGCGGCAAGATCGTCGTGCCGCGTGGCGTGACCACCTTTGAGGTCGGCGATGAGGTCCTGGCGGTCACCGACGGCGAGGGCGCCGAGCAACTGTCCGCGCTTTTCACCCCGTAGGCCCGACACTGCACGGCCTGCCGGTCAGCGATAGAGCCCATGCTCGACGATGTACTCGCGGACGGGATCGGGGACCAGGTAGCGGATGGACCGGCCCTGGCGGACGCGCTCCTGAATCTGATGCGAGGCGATCTCGATCTCCGGCATGTCGAGCAGCGTGACGCGCTCGCGGATCCCCGGCAGCTTGGCTTCGAGCCGTTCCCAATCCAGCGGCACGTCGTATCGTGTGAGGGCGACCAGGTGGCAGGCCGCAACCAGTTCTTCCGGCCGATTCCAGCCTGGCAGCTCGGCCAGGCTATCATAGCCCATCAGGAAGTAAAGTTCGCAGCCGGGCGAGAGCTGCTGCTGGAAGATGCGCACGCTGTCGATCGTGTAATGCGGCCCCGGGCGGTCCGCGTCGACCCTCGAGACATGGAAGGCCGGATTGCCCGCGATGGCGAGCTCGATCATCCGCAATCGATCCTCGACGGGCGCCAGATGGCGGTCCTGCTTGTGGGGCGGGTTCCCTGCCGGGACCACGATCACTTCTGACAGGCCAAGCTGATCGCAGGCCTCCTCGGCGAGGATCAGGTGCCCGATATGGATCGGATCGAAGGTGCCACCCAGAAGCGCCACTTCACAGGGCATTTTCCTCACTCCATTCGAGCTCCTTGCTGCCGATGCGCACCACTTCACCCTCGCGCACGCCCTCACTACGCAGGGCTTCCGTGATCCCCAGGGCCTGCAGGATGCGCTGGAAGCGCATGACGGCGTCGTAGTACTCCCACTTTGTCATAGCGACAATGCGCTCGATACGGCGGCCACGCACCCGCCAGGCGCCGTCCTCGTCCCGCTCGATCGTGAAGCTCATGTCGTCTTCGGGCCTCACGACCGGCACCTCGGCCACGGCGCCGGGCGCGGGGGCCGGTAGTTCGACCAGGGTGGAGGCCGCCCGGCGCAACACTGCCTCAACCCCCTCGCCGGTCACCGCTGAGATCGCCAGCGGCTCGAGCACACCGTGCTGCTTCAGGGCGCGCGCCAGCTTGGGCCAGGCCGCCTGCACGTCGGGCAAGTCGAGCTTGTTGAGCACCACGATCTGCGGCTTGTCCATCAGTTCGGGGTTGAAGAGCTCCAATTCCTGGTTGATGGCCTCGTAGTCGCCCACCGGGTCGGGGCTGAGGCCATTCAGCAAGTGAATGAGCACGCGCGTCCGCTCTACGTGGCGCAGGAATGAGTGACCGAGCCCTACCCCGGCGGATGCGCCTTCGATCAGCCCCGGAATGTCCGCCAACACAATATCCCGATCATCCACGACCGCAACTCCAAGGCTGGGTTCGAGCGTGGTGAAAGGGTAATCGGCGATCTTGGGTCGGGCCGCACTGACCCTCGATAACAAGGTGGATTTGCCCGCATTGGGCACCCCGATGATCCCCACGTCGGCCACCAGCTTCAGCTCGAGACGCAGACGCCGTTCTTCGCCCGGCTCGCCGTTCTCGGCGATGCGCGGCGCCTGGTTAGTCGGGGATCGAAAGGCCCAATTGCCTCTGCCGCCGCGGCCGCCCGCACCCACAAGAACTTGCTGGCCGGATTCGGTCAGGTCAGCGAGCACCTGATGAGTGTCGGCATCGAACACCATCGTGCCAATCGGGACACGAATGGGTAGGTCCGCCCCTTGAGCACCGGTCTGATTCTTGCCGCGCCCGTGATCGCCGCTGGCCGCGCGGAAATGGTTTTGCTTGTGGAAGAAGAGCAGGGTGTTAACCTGGTGGTCGGCCACGACGTAAACGTCGCCACCCTTGCCACCGTTGCCACCACTGGGTCCGCCCCGCGGCACGTGCGCCTCGCGGCGGAAGGCCACCACCCCATTGCCACCGTCGCCGGCCTTAACATAGATCGTCGCTTCGTCGATCAGCATTCTGCCCTCTCCACCATCCGTCCGGAAATGAAAAACGCAAAACGCAAGGAGCTAAGGCAAAAGGCAAGCCCTCCACGTTCTGCGTTCGACGTCTTACGTTATAAATCGTCAGCCCGATCGCTTGATGCGCTCTCCAGCATACCCGCGATCGGCGGCGTTGTCAAAGCCTTTGCTCAGCCCCGCTCCATCTCACACTTTTCTAATACAAATCCAACGCCGGTCTAACGCACGCCGCTTACAGTTCATGCTGTGAGGCACGTGGCGGTGCCTGTCACCCATCATCCTTGGACAGATTGGGAGGTGAAACGATGAGCAACCTGGTACCCTTTGAGCCGTTCCGCGAGATGTTGAGCCTGCGTGACGCCATGAACCGGTTATTCGAGGAAAGCTTTCTGCGACCAGACGTCTTCGAGACCCAAAATACGGCCGCCCTGGCCCCCATCGACGTGTACGAGACCAAAGATAACGTCGTGCTGAAAGCCGCCGTGCCTGGCCTCAAAGCGGAAGACCTCGACATCAGCATCACGGGCGACGTGCTGACGATCAAGGGCGAGTACAAGTCCGAAGAGCCGGCCGAAACGCAGCCCGAGAAGGCTCGCAACTACATTCGACAGGAACGGCGCTACGGAAGCTTCAACCGTCAACTGACCCTGCCGGCGGCCGTCGACAGCGACAAAGTGACCGCCACCTTCGAGAACGGCATCCTGACGCTCGAGATGCCAAAGAGGGAAGCCGTCAAGCCCAAGAGCGTCAAGATCGTTGCCAAGAAGTGAGTTCGAGTAGACTGGGAGGACAGTGAAATGCCTAATTATGTAGCCCGTTGGGACCCGTTCCGCGATGTAGTCACCCTGCGTGAGGCGATGGATCGCTTGACCGAGGACGGCTTGTCGACTCGTCAGCAGCCCGATCACAACCGGCGCTTCCGCCTGCCGATCGATGCCTATGTGACCCCCGAGGATATCGTGGTGATGGCAAACATGCCCGGTATCAAGCCCGAGGATGTGGAGATCATCCTGGAAGGCGACGCGCTGACGATCCGAGCCGAGCGGCCGGCGCCGCTGGAGAACGTCAACTATGTCATCCAGGAGCGCACCTACGGTGCCTTCCAGCGCACGCTGAACATCAACGTGCCCGTCGATGCCGAGAAGGCCGAGGCGAAGTTCGAGAACGGCTTGTTGACCCTCACGGTCCCGAAGGCCGAGGCCGCCCGACCCAAGCAGATCAGGGTGATGAGCAAGGCCGAGCAGAAGTAGGATCGAATCACACGCCAGGCGGACGTTCCGCTCGGCAGAGAACACGAGAGAGGCCACCCGCGGGGGTGGCCTCGTTTTTTGTACCTCATAGGTCAAGTAAACGGCATTGTTGACGTGACCCAGCGCGTCGAGGTCACGCCAGCGGATCTCCAGGGGGACCCGCACGGGAACCGGATCTGACATGGCAGCGTCTCCGAACACAGTCGAATCGTCGCACCTGCCGGTCATTCTATCGCCGGCGCAGGCGCCCAGTCAGTACCGGTTTGGCGGATTCCTCCCTTCGCGTGTAGAATTCGGCCGAGGGGGAAGTAAAAAGGCCTATGGATCTGCGCTCTTACCTCGACATCCTGCGGCGCCGGGGCTGGATCATTGTCGTCGTCGCGGTCATCGCGGCCTTCGGCACATTTGGCGTCAGCAAGCTGCAAACGAAGATTTACCGTGCCACGGCGCGCATCAGCGCGGTCCCGGCTCGGCCAGACTGGGGCCTGGGGCAACAAGCCAAGGATCTGCTGCGCAACTTCGTGAACAACATCAAGACCATCGACATGGCCAACCAGGTGATCTCGGCGGCCCAGTTCGATATGAACCCCTACGATCTGCTGTCCAAGGTGACGGTCAGCGCCGAACCAGATAACTTCATCATCCGCATCGACGCCGACGACCAGGACCCCCAGGTCGCGGCCAAGATGGCCCGCACGATGGCCGACATCTTCGTCAGCGAGCGCACCGCCTACTATAACACACAGGACAAGAGCAATCGCATCGAAGTCAAGCTTGTCGACCGCCAGATCGATGCCCCGCTCTACAAGCCGAAGCCCACCACCAACGCCCTGGCTGGCGGAGTGCTGGGCGGGCTGATCGGCCTAATGATCGTCCTCGGCCTCGAGTGGATGTCGGCAGATATCCTGGCCACACAGGCCGATGTCGAACGCGTCCTGGGCCTGCCGGTGTCTGGAACGATTCCCTCCCTGGCCGGCACGAATCACGCCGGTGAGGAGAAGAGCAGCAAACACATGGATCCATCCGCAACCAAGCCGAACCTGGTTTCGCTCAACGAGCCGGCCTCACCAGCCGCCGAAGCCTTCCGCCGCCTGCGTACCAACCTGGCATCCGCCGGCAACGGCACTGCACTGCGGACACTGCTGGTTGTGCCTGCGGCCCTCGATAGAGCCAAGGGCAGCACCGCGGCCAACCTGGCCGTCGCCTTTGCCCGCATCGGCAAGCAAGTGATACTGGCCGACTGCGACCTGCGTCATCCCGAGCAGCACGCCTTTTTCGGCCTGAGCAACGACGAAGGCCTTAGTTCGGCGCTGGCTCAACCGGGGGCGCGCCTGCCGCTGCAGGCCACCGACCTCCCCTGCCTGCGCGTGCTGACCAGCGGTCCGGCAGTTGAGGCCCCGGCCGACATGGTCGGCTCTACCGCCATGACTGCGCTCATCGCGCGTCTGCGTGAGGAATCCGACCTGGTCATCTTCGATGCGCCGCCGGTGGGCATGGCAACCGATGCCGCCGAGCTGGCGAGCCAGGTAGATGCCGTTCTGCTCACGGTCAGCGCCGGCCAGACGAAGCGCGCGGACGCCCAAGAAGCCAAGCAATTGCTCGAAAAGGTGGGCGCTCACCTGGTTGGAGTGACGTTGGTCAACGTCCCCCTGGACGCGAAGCTGCGCAAATACCTGGCGGCGTGAACGACGAGGCAGGTCCGTCTTCCGTCTTCCCAGGCGGGACCAGTGAACGGAGGTCGCGATGAAAGGTCTGATCCTCAGCGGCGGCAAGGGTTCTCGCCTCTATCCCATCACCTACACGAACGCCAAGCAACTGGTGCCGGTGGCCAACAAACCGGTGCTCTTCCGCGTGATCGAGGCGATCCGTGATGCCGGCATCAACGACATCGGCATTGTGGTGGGCGCAGACGACAACGCGCGCCAGGTGCGCGAGGCGGTGGGCGATGGCCGCCGCTGGGGGGTCAAGATCACTTTCATCCCCCAGGAAGCACCGCTAGGTCTGGCCCATGCCGTAAAGATCAGCCAGGAGTTCCTGGGCAGCGACCGCTTCGTGATGTTCCTCGGCGACAACGTCATCCAGGGCGGCATCAGCGACCTGATTCGTCGTTTCGAGACCAGTGATTGGGACGCCCAGGTCGTGCTGACGCCGGTCGGCGAGCCCCAACACTACGGGGTCGCCGAATTGGATGACAGCGGCTGTATCGCAAAGCTCGTCGAGAAGCCACGCCAGCCGCGTTCCAACCTGGCACTGGTTGGTATCTACATGTTCAGCGAGCCGATTTTCCAGGCCGTCAACGGGATCAACCCGTCCTGGCGCGGCGAGCTGGAGATCACCGATGCCATCCAGTGGCTGATCGACCACGGCTATCGGGTCGAGCCCCACGTGCATAGCGGCTGGTGGATCGATACCGGCAAGCCCATCGACATGCTCGAGGCTAACAACCGCGTGCTGGACGAGATCGAGCACCACGTCTCAGGCTATGTGGACCGGGACTCGCAGGTCAACGGCAAAGTGACGGTCGAGAAAGGCGCCGAGGTCATCAACAGCGTCATCCGCGGGCCGGCCATCATCGGCGAGGACACCCGCATCGTTAATTCCTACGTGGGACCTTTCACTTCGATTTATCACGGCTGTGTGATCGACAACAGCGAAATCGAGCACAGCATCGTGCTGGAAAACTGTCACATCGTCGATATCCCTATCCGCCTCGAGGACAGCGTGATCGGCCGAAACGTCACCATTACCCGCTCGCCGATCAAGCCAAAGGCCTATAAGATGATCCTGGGCGATAACAGCCAGGTGGGGATTCTATGAAAAACGTGATGGTTACGGGCGGAGCCGGCTTTATCGGCTCCAACTTCGTCCGCTACATGCTGGCAAAACACCGCGACTACAACATCCTCGTATACGACAAGTTGACCTATGCCGGCAACCTTGACAACCTGCTGGACGTGGCCGCGGATGCCCGCTACAGTTTCGTGCGCGGAGATATTTGCGATGCAGCAGCCGTGACGGATGCCGTGCGGGCGCACGAGATTGACACGATCGTGAACTTTGCGGCCGAGACGCATGTCGACCGGTCGATCATGGACCCGGATGCCTTCATCAAGACGGACGTCTACGGTACCTACACGCTGCTGGAAGTCGCCCGGCGGCTGGGGATCGAGCGTTTCCACCAGGTCAGCACCGACGAGGTGTACGGACACATTGAGGGCGATCAGCGCTCTGTCGAGACCGACAACCTGGCCCCGCGCAGCCCCTACGCGGCCAGCAAGGCCAGCGGCGACTTGATGGCCCTGGCCTACCGCGTCACCTACGCCCTGCCGGTCACGCTAACGCGTGGCGCCAACAACGTCGGCCCCTATCAGTACCCGGAAAAAGTTCTGCCGCTTTTCGTGACTAATGCCATCGACGACCAGCCCCTGCCCGTCTACGGGGACGGAAAACAGCGGCGCGACTACCAGTACGTGATCGATCACTGCGCGGGGATTGACGTGGTACTGCAGCGGGGTACGCCGGGCGAGGTTTACAATGTCGGGACGGGCTCCGAGATGGAAAACCTGCGCATGGTCGAGATCCTGCTCGACGAGCTCGGCAAGCCTCCCAGCCTGATTCAGCACGTCGAGGATCGGCCGGGCCACGACCGCCGCTACTGCCTGAACGTCGATAAGTTGCGCGCCCTCGGCTGGCAGCCGGAGTACACCCACGAACAGGCGATCCGCGCCACCGTACGCTGGTATACGGCCAATGAATGGTGGTGGCGCAAGATCAAGTCCGGCGAGTTCAAGGATTATTACCGGCGCCTTTACGGGGCCCGCAAGGTAATTGGCGCCGGCTGAGAGCAGGCACAGGTCGGGCTACTTAGGCTCGGTGGCCCCGACCGTGGCTGAAGGACCCTCGCTCTTGACACACTGGTAAATGCCCCCCAAGACGAGCCCTCCACCGAGGGCCTGGCGCCAGGCCAGCGCCTCGCGGAGCAGCGGGATCGAGAGCAACCCGGTCACCACCGGCTGGCCAAGCAGTATCACTACGGCCGTGGAAGCCGGCAGGTAGCCCAGCGCATAGTTGATCAATAGCCAGCCACCGGTCTGCGAGATCAAGGCCGCGCCGAAGAGCGCCCAGTACGAGCGCGCACCGTAGCCGAGCAGTGGAATGCGCAGGACGAGGCAAGCCAGACCGAGGGAGACGGCCGCGGTGGCCACCGTTACCCAAAGGCAGGACAGGGCGTCGAGGTCGCGCCGGGCACGTTGCGTGATCAGCAGATAGCCGGCGTAAAAAACCGAACCGGCAAAGGCCAACAGGTCCCCATGGTTGAGGGAAAGAATCGCCCCCGGCTGAAAGCCGGTCACCACACCTGCGCCGGCGAGCGCCAGGACCAGCCCCAGCCAATAACGCGCTCGGAGCCGCTCCTTGAGCAGCAGCATCGCGCCGAGCCCCACCCAGATGGGCGCCATGTTGTCCAGCAGGGTGGCGGTGGCGGCCGACGTCAGGAGCAGTGCCGAATTCAGGAAGGCAAGGTTAATGCCCACCCAGAGCCCTGCCAGCACGGCCGGCCGGATGCCGGCGCGCGGCAGCCTGCGACGGCGCAACTGCCAGAGGAAGGGTCCGCCTAGCAGCAGGGTGGCGATGGACATGCGGAGTGCGGCGGCGGCCGGGCCGGGGACGGCCGCCCACTTGGTGAAAATGGCTGTAAAGCCAATGCACATCACGCCGCCGATCAGCGCCAGGTAGGCGCGTGCGGGGCGGGCCGAGGCGGGTAGCCCCGTGGCCGCCGCCGCGTCACCAGTTGCCAGCAAGATTCCTCCTCGTTTCCCGCCGAGCGGCTCGGGCGCCGTTTGCTTCAGGCAGAAGATTCATTGTACCAGCGGCGCGGCCACACTCAAAGTGATCTGCAGCCGGTGAGTGAGGTCAGGGACGCGCAAAGGGGAGACGGTACCAAAACCGACCGTCTCCCCTTCTCTGTACGGCGCTATTATCCCGACCACGTCACCGGTTGAAGAACGCCTTCCCGCCTACCAGCCGAATCGCTGTTCTTTCCAGAAGTCGCCTTCCATGTGGTATCCGTTCCGCTCCCAAAAGCCTGGCCGGTCGTCAGCCATGAACTCGATGCCCCTCAACCACTTGGCGCTCTTCCATAGGTAGCGCTTGGGCACCAGCAGGCGCAGTGGATAGCCGTGGTCGGGATCGAGAGGTTTACCGTCATAAAGAAAAGCCAACATGGTGTCGTCGTCGTCCATTACGTCGAGAGCCAGGTTGGCGGTAAATCCGTACTCGCAATGTGCCATGATGTGGGTCGCCTCGGGCTTAACGGCGACGGTTTTGATGAACTCCCGCCAGGGAATACCGGTCCATGTCGTGCCGAGCTTGCTCCAGCGGGTGACGCAATGGATGTCCACGGTCTGGGTAACCTGGGGCAGTTTCATCAAAGCCTGCCAGTCGAAGCGCTGGGGCTTTTCTACCAGACCAAAAACCCGGAAATCCCACTTGTCAAGGTTGGCATAGATTGGCACGGAACCGTAGTGCAGGACGGGAAACTTCTGCGTGACGAACTGGCCGGGTGGGACGCGTTCATCTTCGCTGAGTTCGGGAAGATTGCGGACCCGTTTGAGCCGCTCCACCCGTCTGAGCGGGTTTTCAATTCGCATTCACACCTCCGTGACGATGCCCTCTGCGCATTTCTGAATCTCTCCGCATTCTAACGGCAGGCACCCAGGTGGTAAGTAAGGCTAACAACTGTTGACATCTCCGGGTTCAGGCTCTCTCGAACAAGTACCAGTTCGAGCTTCGTTCTCCCTCCCACCCATGCTGCGCCCAGCGCAGCAGGAACAGTGGAACAAAGACGGCCAGATCCAGCCCCGACAGACCGGGCGAGCCACCAGCGTCGGCTTCCGCAGCCCCGGGCTCTGGTTCGTGCGCATAGAGCAAGTACAGTCCGCCGGGAACAAGCCGTTGTGCCAGGGAGCGAGCATAACTCACGCGGCGTTCGGGCGACAGTGCATGCAAGCAGCCGACGTCGAGAGCCAAAGACACATCGAGCGAGAGAAAACACAGGTCGGCGACGTCGGCCCGGCAAAAATAGGCCGCCAGCGCCTGATCCTGGGCCGCCCGGGCGGCCCGCTGCAATGCGCTGAGGGCGAGGTCGACGCCGATCACCCTGAAGCCATGCTGGGCCATAAAGCGACTGTTTGCGCCGCTGCCACAGCCGAGGTCCAGGGCCCATCCGCGGCGCGTTGTGGGCGAGGCAACCAGGGCCCGGACCTCCGGCGGTACGATGCCTGTATCCCAGGGGCTCTGGCCGGACTGATAGCGCGCCTCCCACCAATCGGGAGTTCCGCGTTGGGGCACGTGCGGGGTTGGCATCGAGCTCCTCAAGTCCTGGATCGCGGCAATCACTCGTCCGGCCGTGACCGGCTGAGCCTCAGATGGCCAGGCCGTGCGGCTCCGGCCAGGCCCATTCCACGACCACCGGCCGGTGATCAGAGGCATACTGGATGCCGTCAGCGCTCAGGGCCCGCGCCGACCGCAGCCCCCAGGCACAGTGATGGGAGAAAAAGAGAAAGTCCAGCCGCCAAAGAGGCGATCGAGAGGGGTAGGTAAGGCCTCGTCCCTCTCCAACCATATGGAAGGCATCCTGGTAACCGGCTCGACGCATGCGCCGGAGCACGGGCGGAAGCAAGCGACGCGTGCGCGCGCCAAGGAAACCGGGCGTGTTGAAGTCACCGCACAAAAAGTGCGGGCCCCGCTCGCCCATCTGGCGCAAGACGCCACTGATCTGCAACAGCCGCGTCCCTTCGAACAAGTGATCGAGGTGCGTGACGTAACCGGTGAGGCCCGTGGCCGGCCCATCGGCCAGGGTGGCGCCCAAGAGCGACCGCTGCTTCGTGCTCGGCGCGCGCGGCAGCCAGGTGTTGGAAATATCGGTCAATGGGTAGCGGCTCAGCAAGGCATTGCCTACCGGGCCCTGCCAGGCGGGCCCATAATCCTCCCAGCCGCTCGGTCCGAAGGCATACTGCATTCCCAGGCCATCGGCCAGGTCAGCCAACAGGTTGAAGGTACGCCTGTTTGCCACTACGGGGTGGAGGACCTCATTCAGGCCGACAACGTCTGCACTCGCAGACCCGATCACGTTGGCCAGGCGGTGGACGTCAATTCTCCCGTCCTGGCCTTCCCAGCGATGAATATTGTACGTCATCACCTGGATCGGCTCTATCTGGATCTGATGGTGTGACAAAGGCTCCTACTTGTTGCGCCCGGCCGCATGCCCAACCGAGCACTTGATGTGACTACTCGCACACAACTTCTGAGTATAGCACGGCAGCCCGCGAGGTCCCAAAAACCGGGAGGACCTAGCCGGGGGCGAGACTATCGCCGGGGAGCCGGTCCTTCCCTGTGGACATCCTGGGGGATGACAACCGAAGTTGCACACAATTACCCACAGCTTCAAACGGCCGCACTTGGGCAGCACAGCTACCGTCGCGCGGTCTACATACTACCTACCTGTCTCCAGGGCGGCTCTGCCCTAGCCGTAGTGGGCGACGGGCCGGCTCGGGGGATCGGGTCCCGCGCTTGTGCATCCTGGCTTCTTCCGACGCTATCCCCAGCCCGCCGGCCAGCTGGCCGGCGGGCGATGCCCTAGCCATAGTCGCACGTGCGGGATTTCACGCCGTATATAGGGCCGGGCCGCCCCCCGGTCGGTAACCTGTCCACATATCCCCAGGGTCTACGACTACGAAAGACACTATAGTAAAGGGGGCAAACTGAGAGAGTATGTATCCTCACCTTCTGGCATGTCCGCTCCCCTTCGGCATGGCTAATGGACAAACAAGAGAGTGACATTCAGCTATTAATTCCTTAAAAATGCTGCAAACCTCTTGACAGTTGAGCGGGCAAGTGGTATCCTGCGCTTGCCGGTGTGAAGACAGTCGATGAACGTTCGACCGAGGTTGACGGCAGAAACGGTACAGAAACTTGGATGGCCTTCGGGCCGGAAAATAACTTGCCGAATCGGTCGAGAGGCTAAGTTGAGTGCGCTGAGACTGTTGGAACAGCGGTGAAGGAGCCCCGAGAGGTATAAAAGCTGCTTGGGGCCCTTCTATTTAAGCTTCCTAGCATCAGGCAAGGTTCAGCAACTCCGGCTTCAACTCGCCAACGAATGGTAGGTGGCGGTAGCCCTCCCGATAGTCCAGCCCGTAACCGACCACGAAACGATCTTGCAGGTCAAAACCCTTGTATTTCACCGGCACATCCACCAGCCGATGCCGGGACTTGTCGAAGAGCACGCAGACTTCCAGGCTGGCCGGCGAGCGCGCCTTAAGCACGCGCAGCAGATAGCTTAGGGTCAGGCCCGTGTCGACCACGTCCTCGACAAAGATCAAGTGCCTGTTCTCGACTGACTCCTCGAGGTCCTTGATCAGGCGCACCGCTCCCGTGGTCTGCTGCTGCGGGTCGTAGCGCGAGATGGCCATGAAGTCCAAACTGGCCGGGATGGTGATGGCCCTCATTAGATCGGTCATGAAAAAGATGACCCCGCGCAGGACGCCAACCAGGAGCGGATTTCGGCCGCGGTAATCGGCGCTGATCTCGGCCGCCAACTCGCGCACGCGCGTCTGCAGATCGTCTTCGCTGAAGATCACTCGACGGATGTCCCTGCTCATCTCGTTCGGGGCGCGTGGCGATGGTGCCGGGAGTGACCTTTCCATGGGCTTCTACTCCTCGCTCAGAGTTGATTGTCCAGCAGTTGAGGGAAATCATCCAGGCCGAACTTGATGAGAAGATTGCGGATGTCGCCTCGCTTAAAGAGCTTGATGTTGATCTCCGGGTGCAGTTCGCGCAGGCGACGTATCTTGTGATTCTTGTGCCTTATCTGGCGGGGCTGCATGGTGGTCAGTTCTACATAGAGATCCTGGTCCGGCAGATAGAAGTCCGGACTGAACCCCTCGATCATCTTGCCCTCCGCATCCTGTTCAAGGGCAAAGGTTTGTGGCTCGTACTGCCAGGGGATCCGATAAAAATCCAGGATGCGGGCAAACTCGGCCTCGACCGGATGGGAAAAGATTGGGGGTGCAGCGGTCACGCGTCTCTCTCGGTTCCCGGGTTGTTCACGTGTCGAGCCGCCAGGCAAACCAGTTCTACGGCGGCAGGAATGGTGAGTTGTGACATGTTGAGTATCAGATCGTAGAGCGCCGGATCTTGCCAATCTGCGCGGTAATGGCGGCGCAGGTAGGCGGCCCGGCTCTGGTCGGAGGCATCTACCAGGGCACCGGCTATCTCATCTGACACGTGGCAAAAGGTCTCTACGCGATTGACGCGCAGGGCGCGTGGCGCGATCACTCGCACGTGCAGCACACCGGGACGTCCGGCGAGAATTACTTGACCCGCACGCCCGAGGAACAGCAGGTTCCCCTCGCCGGCCAACTTGGCGATCAACTCGGCGGCCGTCTCGCGGTACAGGCGCAGCGCTGAGGGACGCGGGCGTACGCCGAGCAGACCGAGCTCGTCGATTTCGGCCAGGGCAACTTCGGGAACTCCTGCCTGGACCGCCGCTTGATTGATGATCTCGCGATCCACCAGGCGCAGCCCGAGCCGCTCGGCCACCGCCTGTGCGATGTGGTTACCGCCACTGCCCATTTGGCGCGAAAAGGTCAGTACGCGCATCGGGGACCTCCGGCCCGCGGGCAAGTCAAGACATGACCTTGCGCCGCCATTATAGCACAGCCTGCGAGCTTGGCACAGCCGCGGTTTTGTTTCCCGCCTCGAGGCGCTCGGCCAGACCCGAGTAGCGGGCCTGCACGCGATTAGACGTGACCGCGATGCCGATCGCGCGGGGCGTGCCGACGAGCACCACGAGCCGCTGCGCCCGGGTGACGGCCGTGTAGAGCAGGTTGCGCTGCAGCATCACGTAATGTGTCGTGAGCAAAGGAACGACCACTGCCGGAAACTCGCTGCCCTGCGCCTTGTGCACGCTGACCGCATAGGAGTGCGTGAGCTCGTCCAATTCCAGGAAGTCATAGCCGATCGGCCGGTCGTCTATGCGCACGGTGACAACCTGGTCCTCGAGGTCGATCTTTTCCACGCGGCCCATATCGCCGTTGTAGACGTCCTTGTCGTAATTGTTGCGCATCTGCATGACGCGGTCGCCCACGCGGAAGGCCCGCCCGCCGACCTGTCGTTCGGCGATCGCCGGGCCCGGCGGATTCAGGGCGGCCTGCAGTTTAAGGTTCAACTGGGCCACTCCGACCTCGCCGCGGTGCATGGGGCTAAGGACCTGGATCTGAGCGGGGGCCAGGCCGAACTTGCGCGGGATCCGCTCGCCGACCAGCTCGACGATCAGCGCCGCGGCCCGCTCCGGGTCCTCTTCCTTGAAGAGAAAGAAATCATGGGACTTCTGATTGTCGATGACCGGCATCTGTCCATGATTGATGCGATGAGCGTTGGTGATGATGTAGCTGCCCTCGGGTTGGCGGAAGATGGTGTTCAACCGGACCACTGCAGCGCCGGCCTGGCCGGTCGTCGGGCGCGCGTTCGAGGTGGCTTCCGGTTCTCCCTCGAGCGCCTCGATCACATCGCGCAGCACATTCCCCGCGCCCACGCTGGGCAATTGATCGACATCCCCGACCAAAAGAAGGTGGACCCCGGCCGGAATGGCCTTGAGCAGGTTGTTTGTCAGCAGCAAATCGAGCATCGAGGCCTCATCCACGATGAGCATCTCGGTCTCGAGCGGGTTTTCTTCATTGCGCTGAAACTTGAGGCCCTCAGCCGGCTTGTATTCCAGCAGCCGGTGAACCGTCTTGGCCGGGCGCCCGCTCGCCTCGGAGAGGCGTTTGGCGGCCCGCCCGGTGGGCGACGCTAACAGCGCACGCTTGCCCGCGGCTTCCACGAGGCGAATGATACTGCGCACGGTGGTTGTCTTGCCCGTCCCCGGGCCCCCCGTCAGGACGGCTACCCGGTGCGTGAGGGCTGCCCGAACGGCCTCCTGTTGCTGAGCCGTGAGGGCCAGCCTGGTCCCGCCCTGGAGGGCAGCGAAGGCCGCCGGCCAATCGAAATTCTGGAAGACCCCGAGCGCATCTTCGCTGGCGGCGGCCAGCCGCCGTAAGCGGTTTGCGACGCCGACCTCGCCGTAATAGAACGGCGTCAGATAGACCGCCCGCTCTTCGGCCAGGATGGTGTTGGGCGACGGTTGGGCCGAGGGCAGCGGCGCAGGCGGGCCTCGGCGCAGCGTCGAGGCATTCAGCGGTATTGCGCCGCTGCCATCTGAGCCGGCCGACGCCGGGTCCGCAGGCGCGTGACCGGGCGGCGCGCCGCCTTCGACCCTGACTTCCTCGGCCTCGGCCAGCGTGCCTATGCCTTCCATCGCCTGTTCAGCGCTGACCGCCAATAATTCGGCGGCTTGCTTGGCCAGTTCGTCAGCCGGCAAGTAGACGTTGCCTTCGTCGGCAGCCTGGCCGAGCACGTAAGCCACGCCGGCGGCGACACGCTCGGGGGCGTCATGGGCGATGCCTAATTCGTGGGCAATCTTGTCCGCGGTGATAAAGCCGATGCCGTAGATCTCGCGCGCCAACCGGTAGGGGTCGGATTGGACAATCTGGATCGCGTTGTCGCCATAGGCCTTATAGATCTTGACCGCCAGCCCTGTAGACACGTTGTGGCTCTGCAGGAAAAGCATCACTTCCTTGATCTGGCGTTGCTCCTCCCAGGCCTTGGTGATGATCCTGATCCGTTTGGGGCCTACACCCAGCACCTCATGTAGCCGGGCCGGGTCCTGCTCGATCACCGACAGCGTTTCGAGCCCAAACTTGCGCACAATGCGGTGTGCCGTGACCGGACCGACGCCCTTGATCAAGCCGCTTCCCAGGTACTTTTCCATTCCGGCAATCGTGGCGGGCAACACGGTGCGCACGCTGTCGGCCCGGAACTGGCGCCCATATTGGGCGTGGCTGGTCCAGGCGCCCTCAATCGCCACCGACTCCCCCACGTTGATGCCCAGCATGTTGCCGACCACGGTGACCGTGTACGACTGGCTTTCGGGCATCAACTGAGCGACTGTGTAGCCGTTCTCTTCGTTGTGATAGGTGATGCGCTCGACCGTGCCACGCAGAATGTCCGACATTTAGCCCTTCTGCATTGCCGCCCGCTTGGCTTCGGCGCGCGCCTCGAAACGCTCCATGTCGATCAGCGCGCGTTCGTGCGTGCCCTCGCCAATCGTGTCAACTCCGTCGCTGGCGCTGACCAGAAAAGTGAGGCGCCGTCCATCGACGGCCACAAGCTCGGCGCGCGCGGTGACGGTGGCCCCGAGCGGCGTAGCCGCCAGGTGCCGGACGTTTACCAGCGTGCCAACGCTCTGCTGGCCGGGCGCGAGATGGTCGCGCAACGCCGCGACGGCGGCTCTCTCCATCAGCCGTACCAGCTCGGGGGTCGCAAAAACCTGCACTGCCCCGCTGCCCATGTGTCTGGCAGTCAGCTCGGTGGTAACGGTAACGCTGACCTGCGCCACGAGGCCGATCGGAAACTGCTGGCTTGGTTCAGACATTTGGGACTCCTCGACGCAAACGGCCTGGCTTAACAAACAAAGGCGGAAGGATGGAGCGTTCCCAAAACGCCTTCATCCTTCCGCCCTATTCTCTCATCCTGAGGCTCAGGCCGGTGCGGGTCTCGGGTTGGGCGCCTGCCCGGGACGTTCATTGCCCGAGTTGGACGAGCCGCTTCGGCTTGGCACCTTCGGCGTCGGCGGAGCGCTTGGTTCGGCAACACGTGGTGGAACGCCCGGTACGTTGGCGAAGAAGGCCTCGAACTCATCGGCGTCGAGCGTCTCTACCTGGATCAGTTTACGCGCGATCGTCCGGTGCAGCTCGGCGTAGCGGGTGAGGATGTCGTTCGCCCGACCGTGCGCTTCCGCGACGATACGCCGCACTTCTTTGTCGATCTCGCGTGCCACCAACTCGCTGTAGTTACGCTGCTCGCCGATGCTCCGGCCCAGGAACACCATCTCCTGGCGTTGGCCGAAAACCATGGGGCCCATCTTCTCGCTCATACCGTACTGCGTGACCATCGCACGGGCCAGCTTGGTGACTTTGTCCAGGTCGTCGACGGCACCGTTGGTCACGTCGCCGAAGATCAGCTCCTCGGCCACACGCCCGCCCAACATCGCACTCAGATCGTGCTCGAACTTGCCCTTGCTGATCAGCACACGGTCATCCTCCGGCAGGGCCATGGTGTAACCCAGCGCCATGCCTCGGCTGATGACGCTGATCTTGTGGACCGGGTCGCACTTCTCGAGCATGCGCCGCACCATGGCGTGGCCCACCTCGTGAAAGGCGATGATCTCTTTTTCCTTGTCGCTGATGATGCGGCTCTTGCGCTCGGGGCCGGCGATCACCCGCTCGACGGCTTCCTGGAACTCGGCCAACCCGATGCTGCGCTTGTTGCGCCGCGCCGCCAGGATCGCCGCCTCGTTGACCAGGTTCTCCAGGTCTGCCCCGACGAAGCCCGGTGTGCCGCGCGCGATCGTCTCCAGGTTGATGTTCGGCTCCAGCGGCTTGCCCCGCACGTGCACCTTGAGGATCTCCTCGCGACCCTTCTTGTCCGGCCGGTCCATCACCACCTGCCGGTCGAAACGCCCCGGCCGCAGCAGCGCCGGGTCCAGGATGTCCGGCCGGTTGGTGGCCGCGATCAGGATCACGTTGGTGTCGGTGTCGAAACCGTCCATCTCCACCAGGATCTGGTTCAGCGTCTGCTCCCGCTCGTCGTGGCTGCCCCCCAGCCCCGCCCCGCGCTGCCGGCCCACCGCATCGATCTCGTCGATGAAGATGATGCACGGCGAGTTGCGCTTGGCCTGCTCGAACAGGTCGCGCACCCGGCTGGCGCCGACGCCGACGAACATCTCCACAAACTCCGAGCCGGAGATGGAGAAGAACGGCACGCCGGCCTCCCCGGAGATGGCCTTGGCCATCAGCGTCTTGCCGGTGCCAGGCGGGCCGACCAGCAGCACGCCCTTCGGGATACGCGCCCCCAGCGAGGCGAACTTCTGCGGCTCCTTGAGGAACTCGACCACCTCTTGCAGCTCTTGCTTCGATTCCTCGGCCCCGGCCACGTCCGCAAAGGTCACCGTCGGCTTGTCACCCGTGAACATGCGCGCCCGGCTCTTGCCAAAAGACATCGCCTGGTTATTGGAGCCCTGCGCCTGGCGTAGGATCAGGAAGAACAGCCCGGCCATAAGCACGACCGGTAGAAGCGTTCCGAGGATCGTCAGCCAGCCCCCGATGTCGCTCGGCGCAGCCACCTTGATGTCCACTTGCGCCAGCTTATCGGGGGGCACGCCGAGTTTGAGCAGAGTACTCGTCAACGCCACCCCGGCCTCTTTATGAGAGACATACGTCTTGCCGGCTTTGTCGTTGAGCAACTGGATTTCCAGCTGATCACCCATCACCGTGATCTTGTCCACCTTGCCCTGCTCGATCAGCGTCGCGACGTCGGTCAGGTCCTTCTCGGCCGCTGGGGCAGATGACTGCCGGGCGCTATAAAAAAGTGCGCCCACCGCAATCAGGATCAGCACGTATACCAGGCCGTTTCGCTTCCAAGTAGAATTCACTTATCTTGCCTCCGGCAGTACGAACACCTTTTCCAGGAATATTATAGCAGATGGAGCCAAATTGAGCTAGACGGCTGGCTTACAGTTAGTTGCCCGGCCGGGTTGCCCCTCGTCCCCTCGCCCCACCGTTTCGGTTTTGACACCCACCGTTCCCTGTGTTATCCTCCCCGCACACTAGAATGCAAATGGGCAGGGATCATTGGGGGAAGCCGGTGCGAAGCCGGCGCTGTCCCGCAACTGTAAGCCAGTCTGACTGGCAAGCCAGAACACCCACCTCTGCCCATTTTCGACACCCTTCGAGGTAAAGGGAGTTGGAACAGCCGCCCGTCAAACGGCAGACCGTCTCAACTCCCCTTGTCAGATCAGGCAAGGGGTTTTTGTTTGGCCTCCGCTGGAGCCACTTGAAGCCCCTGCCAGGGGCTTTTTTTGTTCCTGAGGCCGAGTCTCGTATGCAAGCACAGAGCGCTTTTGTCCTGGTCCTTCTCCTGCTGACCACACTAGCGGGCAGCCTTTTGCCCGCAGGAGCCCCCGCGCCTGTCCTGGCTCAGCGGACGGTCGCTGTGCCTCCCGCCGTTCGGTCGAACGGCCAGGCACCGAGCCACCCGGCGCAGGCTGCCCCCGAGCGGCAGGCCATCGAGACGGCCATCGCCCGGGCGCTTGGCTGGCTGCACTCACAACAGCTGCCCGACGGCGGTTTCAGCGGCGCGCCAGGCAGCGCGAGCAGCGCCGCCGCGACCTCCGACGCGGTCTTTGTCCTTGCTCGCCTGGGAGAGGATCCGGCCGGCCGAGACTGGAGCATCGACGGTCACAGCGCATTAGCTGCGCTGACGGCACTCACGCCCGCCTACGTGGGGAGGGATGCCGGCCAGGCAGGCAAAGTCGCGCGCGCCGTGGCGCTGGCCGGTGGAAGCGCCCGCTCAGTCGCCGGGTCAGACGTGATCGGCATCATTCTGGCCGACTATGACCCGGCCAGCGGGCGCTACAACCCGGACTTGTTGTATCGTCACACCCTGGCAATCGAAGGTCTCGTCCTCTCACAGGTTCCCGTCCCGGCAGCTGCCTTCACAGCCCTGCTGAGCGCCCGGCGCAGCGACGGCAGTTGGTTCTGGTCGTTTGATGCCAGTGCCAGCGATGTGGATACGACCGGGCGCGTCTTGCAGACGCTGGCGAGGTACGGCGGTCTGCGCTGCTCCCCGGCGCTTGTCCCCTCGCTGGCCTTCCTGACAAGGACGCAGACCACAGACGGCTGGGCAACCGGCTCCATTCCCGGCCCGGCCAACGCCAACTCAACTGCTCTGGCAGTCGCTGGACTGATCGCGGCCGGGATTGACCCGTCCAAAGTCTTCCCAGCGGCGAGCGGTGCCGGGCAGCGCGCTCCCAGCGCCTTGCAGAGCCTGCTGGCTTTCCAGGAGCGCAGCGGAGCCTTTGTCTACGCTCACGACCCGGCGCACACGGAAAGCCGGCTAGTAGCCACTCTCGATTCGCTCGACGCGCTGGCCGAGTTCGTGGTCAAAGGCCAGGCGTGCAAACCGTTCTACTTGCCGGTGTCTCTGGCCGGCGCGCTCCGTTAGCGAGCGCGACGCCGGGGGCGCGGTCGATCAAGCCAAGCACCGAACTGTGTGGAGGAGACCTATGTATCGTCGGCTCATAACAGCAATGTCTCTCGTCCTGGCGCTCCTGGCCATCTTCGCCGGCATGGCGCTTGCGCAGGCCGGTACCAAGCAGGTGGGCCTGGTGATCGCCCTGCCCGGCAACCAGGTTCACGCCGAGCTCGTGACCGTGCCCATCACGGCGACGGCTTTCGACGCGCTGCAGAAGGCGTCCGTCCAGGTCGTCAGCACCAACGGCGATTTCGGGCCGGCGGTGTGCAGCATTAGTGGCACCGGCTGCCCCAGCAGCGACTGCTTCTGCGACAAGAACCACTTCTGGGCCTACTATCACCTGGATCAGACGACCGGCAAATGGGTCGCTTCGCAGGAGGGTGTCGCCGCCTATCAACCGGCGGATGGCGCTGTCGAGGGCTTCGTCTGGAGCGGGGTGGACGCCAGCTTTAGTCCCACTGACCAACCGCCCCTGATGACGCTGGCACAGATCAAGGCCCAGCCGGCAGGCGTGCAGACGGTGGGTTCGAGCGCGACGGCGACCACCTCCCCGCCCGCGGCCCTGCCCACGACCGGTGGTTCGGCTTCGGTCATGCCCCTGGTCCTGGCGGGGGCCCTCTTGTGCGCAGCCGGATTCTTCGCCTGGCGTCGCCGGACGATCGGGGCCTAGATGAATGCCTTCAGCCACCGCGCGCCGGTCAGCCTGGTCTTCATCCTCCTGCTGACCGTTGCCGTGGGCCCCGCGTACGCGCAAACCGGCGGCGGGACGGCCAGCCCGCTCGCCGGTGCGTCCGCGACGCAGCGGGCTGGGCTGATCGTGCGTTTTGCGGATGGCACCGTGCAGACCGCATGCGTCTCGTTCAATGAGCCGTCGCTGACGGGCGACCAATTGCTACAGCGTTCGGGGTTCAAGGCCGTCGTCGACCCTGCTGGCGCGCTCGGCGGCGCTATCTGCAGCATCAACGACCAGGGTTGTGCGTACCCGGCACAAGACTGCTTCTGCCGCTGCACGGGCAGCCAGTGCGAGTACTGGGCCTACTACCAGTGGCAGAACGGCGCCTGGCAGTACTCACAGGCCGGTGCGGCGGCGGTTAAGGTGAAGGACGGTGACTTGCAGGGCTGGTCCTGGGGGCCGGGGAACTTCACAAGTGGTACGGAGCCCCCGGCGGTCGCCTTCGCCGATGTCTGTCAGAACGCGGCCGCGATCTCGCCGGCGTCGCAGACGTCTGCCGCTTCGACCTCTCCGACCCCGGCACCCGGTCCGGGCGGCGTGCTGCAGTACGTGGCTTATGCCGCGATCGCGCTGGTCCTGCTGGGCGCAGGAGGCTTTGTCCTGCTGCGCCGCAAAGCATGAAGAGGCTCTGCGCGCGCTCAGATAGGTTCAAATGCAAGCCGTGACGTCCGAGCACCATCCCGTTGCCTGGTCCGGCTGGCTGGCTGCCGCGGTCTTGCCGGCCCTGTTGACGCGCAATCCGCTCTATCTGAGCCTCGTTTTGCTGGCTGTGGGTATCACCTACCTGGCGCTCGGGCAAAGCAGTCCGCTGGCGCAGAGTTGGGGCGCGTTCGTCCGCTTCGGCGCGGCATTGTGGCTGCTGACCATTCCGTTCGCGGCCCTGACCTCGCACCAGGGTAACCTGGTGCTGCTGAGCCTGCCGGGTGACTGGCCGGTGGTCGGCGGACCGATCACCGGCGAATCGCTGCTTTATGGTTTGACGACCGGTCTTCAGATCATTACTTTGTTGCTCTCGTTTGCGGTCTTCAACCTGGCGGTCGACCAGGCCCGTCTGCTGCGCATGACGCCCGCCTTCGTGTACCAGATGGGTGTGGTCAGTGCGATCGCCATTGCCTTCGTGCCGCAGATGGTCGCGGCCTGGCAGACAATACGCGAGGCGCAACAGGTGCGCGGCCACCGGGTGCGCGGCCTGCGCGACCTGCTGCCGTTGATCATGCCCCTGCTCATCACGGCCCTGGAGCGGGCGATGCGGCTGGCCGAGTCGATGGAAGCACGTGGCTTCGGCGGAACGCCGGCGCCCGGCAGCGGCGGGCACGGGCTATCGCAGCAGCTCGCGATCTTGGGTGGGCTGGCGGCACTGGCCAGTGGGCTAGCCTGCCTGGGCTTCTTGCCCCACCTCCGCCTGTTGGCCGGCCTGTTGCTGGCCGCCGGAGGAATGGCTCTCGGCTGGAGTTTCTGGGACCAGGGCAGGCGGGTCCACCGTTCACAGTATCGGCGCTGGTACTGGAACCGCCCTGACCGCCTGATCCTGAGCGCCGGGCTGCTGGGCGCGCTGACCTGGCTCGGCGTATGGCTGCTGCGAGCCAACTGGCTGTTTTACTACCCGTACCCGCCCTACTCGCCCTGGCCCGCGTTCCAGCCGGTGCTGGGACTGGCGGCCTGCGTGGCGGTGGCACCCGCACTCTTGCTTGGAGCAGGGGCGAAAGCGAAGCACGCATGATCAAGCTCGATCACGTTTCTTACATCTATCCTGACCAGAGCCTGCCGGTGCTGGCGGATTTCAGCCTGTCGATCGCGCCCGGCGAATTTGTGCTCGTGGTCGGGCCATCGGGCGCGGGCAAGTCGACCTTCTTGCGCAGCCTGAACGGCCTCGTGCCGCACTTTTATGGCGGGCGCTGGGCCGGCCGGGCCAGCGTCTTCGGCCGCGATCCAGTCGGGCGAGCGCCTCGCGGCATGGCCGACCTCGTCGGTTTCGTGTTCCAGGACGCCGAGGCGCAGTTTGCCGTCGATACGGTCGAGGACGAGCTGGCTTTCGCGCTGGAAAATTTCGGCCTGCCGCAAGCCACCATGCGCAAGCGTGTCGAGGAGGTGCTGGACCAGTTGGCGCTCGCCCACCTGCGCCACCGGCGGATCAGCAGCCTGTCGGGTGGCGAGAAGCAGCGTGTGGCGATCGCCTCGGTGCTGACCCTGCAACCCGAAGTGCTCGTTCTCGACGAGCCGACCTCGCAGCTAGACCCGCAGGCGGCGGAGGAGGTCCTGGTCGCGCTGCGCCAGCTTAACGAAGACCTGGGCTTGACCGTGATCCTGAGCGAGCACCGGCTGGAGCGGGTGATACAGTACGCGGACCGTGTGCTCTATCTGCCTGCCTCCGGCGCGGCACCGGTGATCGGCGATCCGCGCGCGATGCTGGCCCAATTGCCCCTCGTTCCCCCACTCGTGCGCCTCGGGCGAGCGCTCGGTTGGCAGCCGCTGCCCCTGACGATCAAGGAGGGACGGGTGTTCGCCCGGCCTCTGCTGGGCGCCGGGCACACGGGTGAGGGGGAGGACCTGGGATCGTCTCCGGACCGCGGGATGGGCGGCGATGAGGGCGCATCTTACCTCCCGGTCGCGGTTTCACCGGCCCTACCACCGCCGGAGGCGACCGTGGTCGTGGACGGCGTCGACTACAGTTACGGTGGGCGCTCGGCCCTCCGTCAGGTGACGTTCCAGGCGGGGCCGAGCGAGTTCGTGGCCCTGATGGGACGCAACGGCTCCGGCAAGAGCACCCTGCTCAAACAGATTGTCGGCCTGCTCAAGCCAGATGCAGGCCGGGTCACAGTCGCAGGGCTCGACACGCGACGGGCCGAGATGGACGACGTCATCCGCTATGTGGGTTACGTGCCCCAGCAGCCCGGAACCCTCCTCTTCCAGGAAACGCTCGGCGAGGAGTTGAGCTTCACGCGGCGCGGCCATCGTCTGCGCCCGGACCCGGCGGCCGACCGAGCCCTGCTCGACCGGCTCGGGCTGACGGAAGCGGCCGGGCGTGACCCGCGCGATCTGAGCGGGGGTGAGCAGCAGCGCGCCGCGCTGGCGGCCATCCTGGTCGCGGAACCGCAGGTGATCCTGCTCGACGAACCGACGCGCGGCCTGGATTATGTCCAGAAAGAAGCGCTGGCGGCACTGCTGCTGGACCTGAAGCGCCAGGGACGAACGGTCATTATGGCGACGCATGATGTCGAGCTGGTCGCCGCCTGCGCCGATCGTGTGGTCCTGCTGGCCGAAGGCGAGGTGGTGGTCGACGGTCCCGCGCGCGCAGTCATGAGCGACTCGCAGGTCTTCTCGTCACAGATCAACAAGCTCTTCCGCGATCCTCGGTTCCTGATCGTCGAGGACGTGCTCCGCGAGATCAAGGGCGTGCCATGAGGGAAACGTCGTCCGGCGTGATGCGGGACGAAGCGCGCCCGATGAGAAGGTACCGCGGCCGCTTGACCAATAGCCTGGCACGCATCACCCCGGGCCTGATCCTCGCCCTGGCCAGTCTGGTCGGCCTGGCAGCGTTCTTGTATCCCTTCTTTTTGCCGGCCCTGCCGGCCGCCGCCGGCTCGATGATGGCGCACGCCGCCGACGCGCCCCTACTGACCGTGGTCTTGATCGGGCTGTGCCTGGTGGCTGCCCTGGCCGGGCTGAACGCCCAGCAGATGACGAGCAAGATGACGGCTTTGCTCGGCATCCTTGTGGCGCTCAACGCCGTGTTGCGCGCCTTGCCGGGCCCGGCCGGCTTCTCGGCCCTCTTCGTGCTGCCGATCCTGGTCGGCTACGCCTACGGTCCGACGTTCGGTTTTCTGCTGGGCGCTCTGTCGCTGCTGGTTTCGGCCCTCATCGGCGGTGGCGTGGGCCCCTGGCTGCCCTACCAGATGCTTGCGACGGCTTGGGTAGGGCTGCTGTCGGGTCTGTTGCCGAGACGGCATTCGAGCGGAAGCAAGATCGAGGCCCTGGCCCTTGCCGTCTGGGCCGGGCTGCTGGGTTTTGTCTTTGGTGCGATCATGAACCTCTGGTTCTGGCCTTTCCTCTCGGGTGGGGTCGCCGGCACCGATACCTGGCACGCGGGCATGTCTCTCTGGCCGACCCTACGCGCATACCTGGTCTTCTACGCTGCAACCTCGGCGTGGTGGGACCTGGGGCGTGCTGCCGGCAACGCGGTTCTCGTCCTCGTTCTGGCTCGCCCGGTGCTGCGCGTCCTGCGCCGCTTCCGCAACCGTTTCCGCTTTGACGTAGTCCCCACGGTCGAAACCCTCGAAATTCTCTGATTGGCAAAATTGGCCGGTCGCGCTTGACGAATAATATGGTATAATAATGTTGTTGTCCGCATTCCTTCCTCTCAGCAAGGTGAATAACCATGAGCATATCCGCCAGCAGAACTGCCGATCCGCGCCAGACACGCGGGCGCGATCTTGACGCGCAATCCAGCCAGTCGGACGGCGCGCCCGGTGCCGACGAGCCTGTCAGCACAGATCTGGCCGCCCTCCTTGACAAGGAGGTGGCGGCGATCACAACGGGCCGCCAGTACCCAGCGTCCACGCGCCCGGGTTCTGCTGCCACGCAGCCGGGCCACGGCTCAATGCCAGGCGCAGCCCCACTAGCCGGGGAACTCCCGTCCGGCGACCACGCGACCGAAGGGGCCGGCAAGACAATGTCAGAGGAGCCGAAGAGCGCCGAGAGCGAGGCGCTGGCGGCTGGCTCGGTCTCGAGCGCGCTGGCGCCGGTGACCCGGGGTGCTTCCGTCGCCGTAAGGCAGTCGGGAGCAGCGCGCCAGGAGCAGGCGCTGGCGGTCCCCAGGCGGCGCATCGGTGCCATCGTACTGGAAACTGGTGGGGGACCGGGAGCAGTTGCGATCGCACCCGCTACCTCTCCGCCCAAGGCCGGGCGCAGCGCGCTCGGGCCCGGACAGCCGGTCGAGGTGAGTCCTATGCCGTCGCTTCGCCAGCTAACTGATCAGCAGCGCGCGGCGATCCTGGCAAGCATCGACCCGGCGTGGCTAAAGGCATTGCACGAACAGATTGACGAGCTCTATCGCCTGATCAGCACAGATTACTCGAGCCCGCCGGGCAACAGCGAGCAGATGCTGAAGATGCTGCACGACGCGCGCCAAACGCTGATCGAGAACCCCGAAGAGTACGTCAATGCCGAATACCGGACGCGCGAGGTCAAAGCCATGCTCGAACGCATGCGCAAGAGCCGGCACGACGGGACGCGTTATGGCCTGGGGCTGCTGTTCTACCAGGTGGCCTGGGCGGCACTTCTGCTGGCGGGCCTGGTGATGGCCGTCCCGCTCACCACAGCCCTGAACCGCCTGGGAAGCATGAGCGGGCCTACCGCAGCAGATATCTTTCCCTTCTGGAGCACTATGATGTGGGGCGGCATCGGCGGCGTGATCGGCGCCCTCTACATGCTCTGGTGGCACGTCGCCGATCGGCAGGATTTCGACGGACAGTACTCGCTCTGGTACCTGGTCCAGCCGGTGATGGGCATGGTCCTGGGAGGGATCATGTTCCTGGTGCTCGCCGCCGGCTTCCTGGTGGTGCAGGTCGACCTGACTGACGCGCAGGCGGCGACGGCAGCGCGGCTGCTGCCGTACCTGGTAGCGGTGCTGGCCGGCTTCCGCCAGAACTGGGTTTACGAGCAATTGGAGCGCCTGATGGCCGTGTTCACTCCGGCAGCAGCAGGACCCAAAGCTTAGGACCGAGCCTAAGGCTCAGTCCAGAAGGCAGAAGGACCCTTACCTTCTGCCTTCTGCTTATTCTTCATCCCAGACAACCTCGTCGACCTGATAGGCCGGCGCGCAGGTGACGATGAGGACGAGGTCGTCAGGGCCATGGTTCCAGACCGTGTGGGACTGGCCCGGGCGGATCACGATCACGTCGCCAGGCGCGACTTGCCGGATCGTGGCTTCGACGCGCACCTGCCCGTGCCCCGAACGGACGAAGTAAACCTCGTCGGCCACGGTGTGGTGATGCGGGCGGGCCGCGCTCGCGGGCGAAAGGGTGATCAGGGCCAGGCTGTGGCTGGTCAGGCCCGTGCTGAGACCCTGCAGCTCCTGAATATGGGCCTTATCCTCACCGATGTAAGCCGGGATGCTTCCCAGGCTGCGGAAAGTTTCCATTGTCACCCTTCTGCCTTGTACCCCGCAGCGCGGCCCGACGCGGCGACTATGTGATGCGCGCGCCCAGGATCTTCTCCATGTGTCGCAGTGCCCAGGCGTGCCCGCCCGGGTCGAAGGACGCCACACACCGGCTGGGCACCACTACCGGATAGTCGCGGTTGCGCGCATCGGCGACGGTGTGCAGGACGCAGATTTCTGTGCAATCGCCGACGACGGTGATCTGCTCGGGCGCAAAGGCAGCCAGGCGCTGCTCGAGGTCGGTGTCGAAGAAGGCAGAGTAGCGCCGTTTGGGCAGCACGGTATGCTGCGCGGCCAGGGCTGCCAGCTCGGGGATGATCTGGACCTCGGTGGTGCCTGCCACGCAGTGCGGTGGGAAGATCTCGAATTCTTTGTCGTCGGGCGCATGCGTGTCGGCGGTAAAGATAATCAGGCTGCCGCGCTCTGCTTCGGCCTCGACCAGCTCGCGTACGCGAGGGATGATCTGGCGGGCTGCGTCCCCGCAGTAGAGCGTGCCCTCGGGCGACATGAAGCCGCGCTGCATATCAACTACGATCAAGGCATTGGCCATCGTACCTCCATGCGTCTGTAACCCCGCGTGATGCTCTTGCTGTCGGAATTACGCCTTCACGCGCTGGATCTCGGCGCCCAGGGCTCGCAGCTTGGCGTCGATCTTCTCGTAACCACGGTCGATCTGGCCGACATTCTGGATCGCGCTGGTCCCGCGGGCGGCCAGGGCGGCGATCAGCAGCGCCATGCCGGCCCGGATGTCCGGGCTGCTCATTTCCTGGCCGTGCAGCATGGACGGACCGACGATGACGGCTCGATGCGGGTCGCACAGAATAATCTTGGCGCCCATCGTGATTAATTTGTCCACGAAGTAGAGCCGGCTCTCGAACATCTTTTCGTGGATCAGCAGCGTCCCCCTCGCCTGGGTGGCTACGACCAGGGCAATGGACATCAGGTCGGCGGGGAACTGCGGCCAGGGTGCGTCGTCGATCTTCGGCACTGCCCCGCCGATGTCCTCACGGATGCACAGGTCCTGATTGTCGTGCACGACCAGCACATCGCCCTCGGTGTGCATGCTGACCCCCAGCCGCTCTTGAAAGACCAGGTTGATCATGCGCATGTGCTCGGGCACGACGCCCTGGATGCGGATCTCCCCGCGCGTGACGGCACCGAGGCCCACAAAACTGCCAACCTCCAAGTAGTCGGGCGAGATGGCGAAGTCGGCGCCACCCAGACGTTCAACACCCTGGATGGTGAGCTGGTTGCTGCCGACGCCCTCAATCTGCGCGCCCATCATGTTTAGCAACCGGCACAGGTCCTGGACGTGCGGCTCGGAGGCCGCGTTGCGGATGACGGTAGTGCCCTTGGCCAGCGCGGCTGCCATGAGGGCGTTCTCGGTGCCCGTGACGCTCATCTCGTCCAGCAGAATATCGGCGCCGTGCAGGCCGTCGCAGCACATCCTGAACTCGTGGTGATCGAAGTCGACCTTGGCCCCGAGCGATTCGAGCGCCAACAGGTGAGTATCGACGCGGCGGCGCCCGATCCGGTCACCGCCTGGCAGGGGGACGGTGGCGCAACCGAATCGAGCGAGCATTGGGCCGGCCAGCAGCATCGAGCCGCGAATCTGTTGGAACAGGTCGGTGCGCAGCTTCGAGAACTGAGCGTCCTTCGAACACAGGGTGAGCGTCGGTCCCTCATCCTTGACGCAGACCCCCATTTCCGACAGCAACAGCAACATCGTGCTTACGTCGCCGATGCGCGGCACATTGTGCAGGGTGATGCCGTCTTCGCTGAGGAGCACTGCCGCAAGGATAGGCAGAGCTGCGTTTTTGTTCCCTGCCGGCTTTACGTCGCCCGACAGTGACTGCCGGCCTTCGATCACGAACTTCTCCATGGGGTACCATCCTTGGTGTGGGTGGGTGATAGGGTCAAATATCTGTGATGGGTCTGACGGCCCGCGATCAGCCGGCCAACCGAAGAGTGACCGGCTCGCCGGCGCTTACCCCGAGCGACTCGGCGGCGTTGCCGCCAGATTGGGCGATCTCGACAGTCCCGGCGCTGCTTACCAGGGCCACTAACGTGCCGGCGAGAACCTCTGCGTAAGCCGTGGAAAACTGCCGAATCGTGTGCCCGGCAATCTGGCAGCACCAGCGGCCCTCGGACTGCCAGGCGCCCGGGATATTGGTGATCAGGTTGCCGAAATGGTCGACGTAGGCTACCTCACCCCGGACGAGATCGGGCGCAGGCCGGCTGGCTTCGTGCAAGGTCAGCTGTGCGGCATCGGCGGCGGGGCTGCCGATCTCCTCGATCGGCACGCCGCGGGCCAGGTGCGCCGCTACGGGGGCGAAGATATCACGCCCATGGAAGGTCTGGCTGACCTCCGGTAGCCAGTACTGCGGGCGGTCCAGCACGAAGACCTGAGCCTCGGGTTGCCCCAGGGCGGCGCTGAAGATCCCGTTGTCCGGCCCAACGTAGCTCGCACCGCCTGCACGCACGGCTATCGCACGACGGGCCCCGCCCACGCCCGGATCGACCACCCCCAGGTGAACGGTGCCGGCGGGAAAGTAGGGCGCGGCCCGCCCCAGGATGTAGGCTGCCTGGCGGACATTCTGCGGCGCCACGGCGTGACTCAGGTCGACCAGGCGGGCTTCGGGCGCGATAGAGAGGATCACGCCCTGCATGATCCCCACGTAGCCATCCGCCAGGCCGAAGTCGGTGGTCAACGTGACAATTGTCATTTACGTCCATTCTACAGCAGGGTTTTCTAGGCGTCAACACCTCGTGGCTGACGATTCACCGACGGAGCAAATGCGGGGAGGGCCTTGATTCGGAACTGTTTGTTGGGTAAAATGCCCTGGCCGGCTGATGGCGGGCCGGCCGCATTGTGCGTTTGCCCGTTCGCTCACCACAGGAGGCGTAGTTCCACGATGTCAAGCGTTTCTTCGCAGCCCTTCGTGATCGTGACACATGCTCTGCCCGCGGATTGGTTGGATTCTCTGGCAGGCGCCTGCCGTACCCTGATCGGGCCGGCGGACGCGCAGAGCTTGGCGCCGGGCCTGGTCGCGCACCTGCCTGAGGCCGACGGTCTGTTCAGTTTGCTTACCGTACGTGTCGACGAGGCCCTTTTGGCGCGCGCCCCGCATCTGCGCGTGGTGAGTAACATGGCGGTGGGTGTGGATAACGTGGACCTTGCCGCCTGCACGCGCCGCGGCATACCGGTGGGTCACACGCCCGGAGTGCTGACCGACGCGACGGCCGACCTGGCGATGGCCGCTTTGCTGGCTGCCGATCGAAGGTTGATGGAAGCCGCGACTGATGCCCGCGCGGGTCGCTGGACGACCTGGTCGCCGACCGGTTGGCTCGGAGGCGACCTCCAGGGGGCGACCTTGGGGATCGTCGGCCTGGGCAAGATCGGACGCGCCGTAGCTCGCCGCGCCCGTGGCTTCGGGATGCGCCTGCTCTATACCGATCCCGGCCCCGCGGCCGACGTCGAGGCCGGTTTCGGCGCGCAGCGTGTGCCGCTGCAAATACTGCTCCAGGAAAGCGACTTTGTCAGCCTGCACGTCCCCTTGCTGCCCGAGACGCGCGGCTTGATAGACGAAGGGGCACTGCGACTGATGAAGCCGGATGCCATCCTGGTCAATACCTCACGCGGGCCGGTCGTAAGCATGGGGGCCCTGTACCGGGCGCTGAGCGAGGGCTTGATTGGCGGAGCCGCCCTGGACGTCACGGACCCGGAGCCGCTACCGCCGGACCATCCACTTTACAGTTTGCCGAACTGCCTGATCCTGCCGCACATCGGATCTGCCACGCGCGGCACGCGCAAGCGCATGGCGGAACTGGCGTGCGAGAACTTGTTGGCCGGGCTGGCAGGCCAGCCGCTGCCCCACTGCGCGAACCCCGAAGTCTACACCGATCCGCCTGCGCCGGCCTGAAGGTCGATGCCGGCCGGGGTCTTGCGAATGATAAACACACATTTGAGTTTAGAACAAATGTATGTTATACTGAGCGCGTTCGCGATCCGGTTTTCTGTTGCGGGCGGTTTTGTGGTAAAATGTAAGGATGAAAACAGAAGCCATCCCCCGAGTTAGCCCGGTCGACGCGTTGGCCACCGGGCTTACCGAAGCCGCCCGGCGTCCCTGGTTGATCACGATCCCGCTGATCAGCGAGCTGCTGTTGTGGCTGGCGCCGCCCTTCTCGATTGCCAGGCTGCTGCAGGACTTCATGTCGGCCTGGGAGGCGCTGCTGCGCACGGCCTACACGCCGAGCCAGATGAGCGGGCTGGGGGACATGATCGCGTCGGTGCGAGACCTTATGGGGCAGGCCGGCAGCGTTTTCAATCTGCTTGACGGCATCGGTGGTGGCTGGTTGGCGGCGCCGAGCGCGCTATCGGCAACGCAGGTCACGCGTATGACGTTCATCAGCGACCTGGTCCTGGCCCCCGCCGGGCTGGCCATCTCGGTGCCGCGTATGGGCGCCGCCCCGTGGCAGGGCGCACCCATCGAAGTCACGAGCCTGGGGATGGTTTTGCTGTTGGTGGTGGGCTGCTGGGTGGTCGGGCAAGTGTTAGTGGCGACCTATCTGCGCTGGTGCGGCACGAGTTGGCGAATGACGCCGCCGCCGCTGCCGGGCGTGCGCGCTCGCGCGCTCCGGCCGGGTCGGAGCGCGGCGCAGCCCGCCACGGTCGCGCCGGCGGGGGGCCAATCGGTGGAGCAAGCCGGCAGCCGGCCGTGGGCAGGTCTGCGGGGTCTGTTGACCCTGACATTGCGGCTGGCCGGTTTCAGCATTCTGATCGGGGCTATCGTAATGGTGCTGCGCTTGCCGCTGGCCTTTGCCCTGGGTCTGCTCTGGGTCTCCAACAGCTCGGTACTGGGCGTGTTGATGCTGCTTTTTGGGGGTGTGGCCCTCTGGCTCACGCTGTGGTTTCTGGTCTCGCTGTTCTTTGTCAGCGAGGCGATCGTGCTCGATGATCAGCCGGTGCTGCGGGCGGTCGCGCGCAGCATCGTGCTGGTGCACAGCAACTTCTGGCCGACGCTCGGGCTGGGCTTGTTGATCAACCTGCTCATGTACGGCTTCCGTGCCGTCTGGGGGATTTTGGGGCATAACGTGGCCGGCTCGGTGGTGGCCATTGCGTTGAATGCCTATCTTTCGACCGGCATGCTCCTGGCCGTTTTTGCCTTCTATGGCAGGCTGAGCCAGCGGCCCGGCACGCGCCGGATTGTGGGCAGTAAAACCTGAGATTACGCGGAACTATAACCGAAACGGGACCTATTGAGACGAGTGAGGAATTGTAGCTGTGGCGGATCAAGTTAGTCGACCGAACCATTATACGGCAGATGATATTCAGGTGCTGGAGGGGCTGGAGGCCGTAAGGCGCCGGCCGGGCATGTATATCGGTGGTACCGATAGCAAGGCCCTGCACCACATGGTTTATGAAGTCGTCGACAATTCGATCGACGAGGCGATGGCCGGTTATTGTGACCGGATCGCGGTGACTATCCACCCGGATGGCAGCGTGACCGTGCAGGACTGGGGCCGGGGTATCCCCGTTGGCATCCAGCGGCAGACCGGCAAGTCAGCCCTTGAAGTCGTGATGACCAAGCTGCACGCGGGCGGCAAGTTTGGCAGCGGCGCCTACAAGGTGTCGGGCGGGCTGCACGGCGTGGGTGTGTCGGCGGTCAACGCGCTGTCCGACTGGCTGGAGGTCGAGGTACGCACCGACGGCGTGCTCTACTCGCAGCGTTACCATCGCGGTGTGCCGGAGGCCGAGGTGGCTGTGGCCGGCAAGGTGGAAGACGGCACGCACGGCACGCGCACGACCTTCTTGCCCGACAAGACCATCTTCGAAGATACGGAATACAAGTTCGACACGCTGCTGCAGCGCTTCCGCGAGATGGCATTTCTGACGCGCGGGTTGACGATCGATTTCTTGGACGAGCGGACCGACAACGGCGCGCGCCAGATGTCCTTCTACTTTGAGGGTGGTGTGCGCAGCTTCGTGCGCTACCTGAACAAGAACCGCGCCGTGCTGCACGAGCCGGTCTACATCGAGCGCGAGGTCGAAGGGGTGACCGTCGAGGCTGCCATCCAGTACAACGACGGCTACAGCGAGTCGGTGTATGCCTTCGCCAACACGATCAACACCCCCGATGGAGGCACACACCTGACCGGGCTGCGGTCGGCGCTGACTCGCACCGTCAATGACTGGGCCAAGCGGCAGGGCTTGCTGAAAGAGAGCGATGCGAACTTCACCGGCGAGGACACGCGTGAGGGACTGACGGCCATCGTCAGCGTGAAGCTGCCCGATCCGCAGTTCGAGTCGCAGACCAAGGTCAAGCTGCTGAACAACGAGATCAAGACGATCGTTGAGTCCGCCGTCGCCGAAGTGCTGTTGGAATGGCTGGAGAAGAACCCGCGCGACGGGAAGAAGATTGTCGAGAAGTGCAGCACCTCCAGCCGGGCGCGCGAAGCGGCCCGTAAGGCGCGCGACCTGGTGATCCGCAAGAGCGCCCTGGAGAGCCTGACGCTCCCCGGCAAGCTGGCCGACTGCTCCGAGCGCGACCCGGCCAAGTGTGAGCTTTATCTGGTGGAGGGAGACTCGGCAGGTGGGAGTGCGAAACAGGGCCGTGACCGGCGCTTCCAGGCAATCCTGCCGCTGCGTGGCAAGATCCTGAACGTCGAGAAGGCGCGGCTGGACAAGTCGTTGGCCAACAAGGAGATCCAGGCACTGGTGCAGGCGCTGGGCAGTGGGATTGGGGATTCAATCGATCTTGCTAACTTGCGCTATCACCGTGTATTAATTATGACAGATGCTGATGTCGACGGAAGCCACATCAGGACACTTTTGTTGACGATGTTCTTCCGCTACATGCCGCAACTGATCGAGCAGGGACACCTGTACATCGCGCAGCCGCCGCTGTACCTGGTGCGTAAGGGCAAGGAGCAGAAGTACGCCTACACCGAGGGCGAGAAGGAGCGCATCGTCAAGGATTTGGGCGCCGGCTCCTCGCTCAGCATCCAGCGCTACAAGGGCCTGGGCGAGATGAACCCCGAGCAGTTGTGGGAAACCACGATGAACCCGGAGAACCGGCTCCTGTTGCAGGTGACCGTGGAGGACGCCGCGGCTGCCGACCGGACCTTCGACATGCTGATGGGCAACGCCGTGCCGCCGCGCAAGCGGTTTATTCAGACACACGCCAAGAAGGTGCGCAACCTGGACGTGTGAAAGCCCGAAGGCTGCTCCACGGGAACGGCACAGGCTCTTCCACTTTCTTCTGGAGCGGTGTTGTTCAGAGTCATTCTTGCCCAGATCCCGCCGAGCGTCAATGCTACTGGCGAGGCCAAGGATCGTTACAAGAAGAAAATCGCGCCCTGGCTCGAGGCTATCGACTTTCCGGTTTTTGGAGGTGATGACAGGCTCTACGGCGGGATCATCTACTTCAATCACGGACCGACTAACGTCAGGGATGTCCACAACATCTTCAAGCCTACCTTTGATCTATTACAAGGCAGGGTGTACACGGACGACAAGGCTATCGTGTACTTCGAGGGTGTAAGGCTGGATATGGCAGTATGCATGCATCTTTTCCTGAGTACGTGGTCAAAGCAGTAGAACAGGCCAAGGTCCAGGAACTGACCGATAAATATGCGGCTCAGGGCTATGAGGTCCAGCGGAACGGGTCCGGGGCTGCCACGTTTGATCTGGTCATGAAACATGTGGCAACCGGCCATGTAGTCGCCTTTGAGGTGGCGGTAGCGCCAATTTCCGACGATGACTTGGCCAGAATCGAACGGGCGCGCCAGGCCGCCAAAGAGTTCGGCTACAGTTTCCGAATGATTACCATTGTGCGGCCGGCAACTCCCAGGATCGAGCTTGACTGGCTGCAGGACAGGTTCCTGGAATATCTCCTCGAACACGTGCCCGAGGAGCTGAAAGAAAAAGCCACGCACGTCCGAATTGTGGATGCTGGGATATTGGTGACGTCGATCGAGATAGCTGAGCACCGGGCAGAAGTTTTGGCGGGCGGCTCGATCGGCGTTGAACAGCAGTACGGCTCCGATTCCGATGTGGCCGGCGATGTGGGCCTGGTCGTGAATGAAGAATTCCCGTTCACGGCCGAGTTGTCTCTCGATCTCGCTACCCAGTCGATCCTGGCAGCTCACATCGATATCGATGAGAGCGCCTTCTACTGATCCCGGATGGATAGACGGCTTGGTGCGACCATGCACCCGCAGAACCGCATGCTGCTCAGGTGACCGTGGAGGACGCCGCGGCCGCCGACCGGACCTTCGACATGCTGATGGGCAACGCGGTCCCGCCGCGCAAGCGGTTCATCCAGACACATGCCAAGAAGGTGCGCAATCTGGACGTGTAGGCTATTGGCAAGCGATACGGCGATCAGCAGCCATCAGGCGCCATTCGCACCAACCCTCCCCAAAATGGTGCGAATGGCGCCGGGGATCGGCTGGCGGGCCTGGTTGTTTTCCCATAACACGGTGTGCGTGCCGGCCGCTTGCCGGCTACCGGCAACGAGCAGGATGCCGCTCAGCCGCTGGTAGCGGTGCAGGAAGTCGCGCGAGCCGCTGAAGCCGTGCCAGGCGAAGTAGGCCTCTTCTTTGCCAGAGGCGCGCCGAAGGAGCGCCCTGGTCGTGGCCACGATGTCGGCTTCCCCGTAGACGTCACCCTCTGCGAATAAGGCCAGGACGTTGATTGCGCCCGATTGCATCTGCCCCAGCTTTGCAGACAGCGCATTGGCCAGCCGCGCATCCGCGCCGCCAGGCGCAGATGATCCTTCACGCGGCCGAGCGTGCAGGCGGGTCACCTCGAGGTGAAAAGGCAGGTTCTCCCTGAAAGTGACCGTGAAGTCGGGGGCACGCTGCTTGTTTGCACTTTGCAGCTCGTACTGAACGCTCAAGCGCGGTTCCTGCAGCAGGAAGTAGGCCATCGCCAGCTCGCAGCGCAGGTCGCTCAGCCCCTCTCGATCGCGCAGCGTACGCACCTTCTTGCGGATTTTGTCACGGTACGCCTCGGCGAAAACTCGGAAGCGCTTCGACGTGCTCATCCACTCGGCCATCTCCAGGGCAAGCGGATGCGTTACGCTGCCGAGTATGTCGACAAGCAGCGTGCTGATTGCGTTGGATGACTGGGTGTGCACCATTTGCTCGCCGGTCTCCCTCTAGCCTGTTGGTCCGATTCTACGCTCTGTCCCCGCTAGCGATCAAGGGGTTACGGCACATTTGCGCTGCGGCCAGTTTGATTCAACATAGACTGCGACCTGTGGTATAACGGAGCGCATGGCCCGACTACCGCAGGCGAACGCCGACCCCCGCCCCGTCACCACACCCGTCACTACCGCCCGCCGCAGCCTCCAGCGGACGCCGCCGGTGGCGCTGGTGGTACTGTCGATCGTATCCGTCCAACTCGGCGCGGCCCTGGCCAAGGGGCTTTTCGGCGCGCTGGGCCCGCTTGGGACAGTTTTCCTGCGTGTGGGCTTTGCCGCACTGGCCCTGCTGGTGCTGTGGCGGCCGCGGATGGCGCAATTGTCACCCGTGGTGCCAACGGCGGCAGCCAGGCAGCCGGCGGCAGCCGGGCAGCCGGCGGCTGCGGCGCGGCCCTCGCGTCGCGATTGGCTGACGATGCTGGCCTTCGGGCTCACGATTGCCGCCATGAACTCCCTCTTCTACTCGGCGATCGCGCGTGTGCCCCTCGGCATCGCGGTGACGGCCGAGTTCGTTGGGCCGCTGGCAGTGGCGCTGCTGGGATCGCGCGATCGCCGTGACGTCGCCTGGGCGGTGCTGGCGGCCGCAGGGATCGTGCTGCTGGCCCCGATCGGTCCCCTGACGGGCAGCGGGGCGGGGAGAGCACTGGTCGACCCGCTGGGGCTGGTACTGGCGCTGTCCGCCGGCGTCTGCTGGGCCGCATATATCCTCTTGAACGTGCGCGTGGGGCGGGCGTTCCGGGGCGGGACCGGGTTGGCCCTGAGCATGACCGTCGCGACGCTGGCGATGGCGCCGCTGGGGATCGCGAGCGGCGGGGCGCACCTGCTCGAGCCCGGCTGGCTGCTGATCGGCTTGCTGGTGGGGATCCTGTCGTCCTTCATCCCGTTCTCGCTCGAGCTGGAGGCCCTCCGGCGGCTCCCGGCGCGTGTGTTCGGCGTGCTGATGAGCCTGGAGCCGGCGATGGCGGCGCTGATCGGCTGGGTGGTCTTGGGCGAGGCGATCCACGTGCGTGCCCTGATGGCGGTGTTGCTGATCACGCTGGCATCGGCAGGTACTGCTCTGCGGGGATAGCCGGTGTTGGGCGCGCGCAACCGCGTCGCGCGCATTCTGCCCGTGATTTGGCGCCCAATCGCCGCTTTGATGCTATAATAGCTGGCTGGCGGGTGAATCCTGGCGCCCGTCAAGACGAGTTGCCCATTGGCGGACCAATTGGGCTCTCACCGCAGAGAGAGGAGACCCCATGTCCAGGTTACCACTCCTGACGTTGTCCCGCCTTGGCGCGCTGCTCGTGATGGTGCTCGCTCTGGTGCTGCCGCCGGCAACGGCCGGCGCAAGCGACGCGGCCTGGCGTGGCGAATTCTTCGCCAACCAGGACCTCTCCGGCGCCCCCGCGCTCGTATCCTCGGTCGCCGATCTCAACTACGACTGGGGCTGGGGCTCGCCTGACCCAAAGCTGCCGCCCGACCACTTCTCGGCCCGCTGGACACGCGACGTCGACTTGCCGGGCGGCCAGTTCCGCTTCAGCGCCTCGGTCGACGACGGCCTGCGCCTCTACGTGGATGGCCAGCCGGTCATCGACCAGTGGCGCGTCACCGCGCCGATCACCTATACGTCGAGCATCTCTCTCACGGCGGGCACACACGAGCTGCGCGTCGAATACTTCGAGAACACCGAGCGGGCGCAGGTCCACGTTTGGTGGGACCAGAGCACCATCATCCCGGTCGATACCGGCACCTGGCTGCCGCCGAGTCATCCTGGCGCCTGGCAGGGCACATACTACAACGACGTCACGCTGTCCGGTACCCCGGCCTTCAAGCGCGACGACGCGCTGCTCTATTTCGACTGGGGCACGGGCGGACCGGGCGGTGGCCTGGGCGGCCAGAACTTTTCCGTACGCTGGGACCGCGTGCTCGACTTCGCGCGCGGCCGCTACAAGTTCACAGTCACGGCCGACGATGGCGTGCGCGTCTGGCTGGATTGGGTAGCAATCATCGACGAGTGGCACGACAGCTCGGGCCAGACCTATTCCGTCGAGCGGGACATCGCGGCAGGCAAGCACGAGATCGTGGTGGAATACTACCAGAGAAACGAGGCGGCGCTGGTCAAGCTCGAGTGGCAGGACACGCGCATCAACTGGATTGGCAATCTGGTCACTTGTATGCGGCCGGCCAAGTCGTGGATCAAGGTCTATCGGCTGGCGCCCAACAACGCCTGGGAGGACTTGCGGCCGGCGGGTTACGGGCCGATGTCGCAGAGCGGCGAGCTCAAGCTCTTCGGGCTGCCCATCTCGCCGCTCTACGGCTGGGACGGCCAACCCTACAAGGTCGAGCTGTGGGAGCACGGTCAGTTGATTCGCACCGAGGGCGATGTCCTGGCCGGCCAAAAGGCACTCATCCTGCTGCCCGACCAGACGATTCAGACTACCTGGGCGTGCGGCGCGAGCCTCCCGTAGCACTGGGTGGGCCATCAGGGCCCGTCCCGTGACCTCCAACCTTCGGCGAGCGCGGCGTGCCTGGATCACGCGGCGCTCGCCGTTTTTCCGCGATTGACACTCTGCACAAGCATAGTATAATGACGGCTCATGCTAGCCAGCGCGCTCCCGGCTGATCCTCTTGCCGGTGACGCCTCGCGGGGCGACCGCGGTCGTTCCACCGGCGCCCGCGCGGCCTCGCCCGGGGATGGACGACCCGGGATCTCCCTCTGCAACGATGCAGCGTTGCCAGCCGACAACCGAATAACTGCCCTAACCAGTCCAAGGAGAAGGAACCATGATGACGCGTAGCTTCGTGCTTCGGGCAATGGCGGTCCTGACCGTTGCCTCCCTGCTGGCCTTGAGCGGCTGCACTGCCGCTCCTGCCGCGCCAGGCGCACCTGCCGCAGCCCCGGCCGCTCCGGCTGCCCCGGCCGCTACTGCGGCAACTGCACCCCAGAGCAGCGGCAGCAAGACACTGACCGTCGCGGAGACCACCGATCCCGGCACTGCCGATCCACAGTTGACCACGGAGTATTACTTTCTGCCGCTCAACGTCTTCGACCGGCTGGTCGAGGCAGTGACCACCGGCCCCGGCAAATCGGAGCTCGTACCCGGCCTGGCGGAAAGCTGGGACGTGTCCGACGACGGGCTCACGTACACCTTCCACCTGCGCCAGGGCGTCAAGTTCCAGAACGGCGATCCCTTCACGGCCGACGACGTAATTTTCACGATCGATCGCATGCTCGATCCGGCCACCAAGGCGCTGAACACGGACTTCGTGGACATGATCGGCGGGGCCAAGGAGCGCATGGACGGCGGGGCGACGTCGGTCAGCGGGCTGAAGAAGATCGACGACTATACGCTCGAGGTGACCCTGGCTGCACCCTTCGCGCCCTTCCTGGCCAACCTGGCCACCCCGGCGGGCTCGATTTTCCCCAAGAACTACACGCTCAAGGCGGGCGCGGATTTCGGCATCAAGCCGATCGGTACGGGCCCGTTCAAGGTCGATAAATGGACTTATAACAGCGAGATTGACCTGTCGGCTTACCAGGACTACTTCCGTGGACCGGCCAAGTTCGACAAGCTGGTGATGAAGACCGTGCCAGAGGCGCAAACACAGGCACTCATGTTCAAGAAGGGCCAACTGGACGTGCTCGACATGGATCTGGCGCTGAGCCAGATCCCGGATTTCCAGAAGGACCCCCAGTGGAAGGACCAGATCGTGCGCGGCACGCGCGTCGGCACCTACTACATGAGCATCAACGAGCAGATCGCGCCCTTCGACAACCCGAAAGTGCGCGAGGCGATGATGTATGCGATCGACCGCCAGACATTGCTGGACAAGCTGTACTACGGCACGGGTGTCCCGGCGAAGGGGATCCTCTCTCCCGGGCTGGCAGGCTACAACCCCGATCTTCCCGGCTTCGCGTACGATCCGGCCAAGAGCAAGCAGTTGCTGGCGGACGCCGGGCTCGCCGACGGCTTTTCGATGACACTCTATCAGACCACAGACTCCCCCAGCACGCTGAAGATCAACGAGGCCATCCAGGCCATGCTGTCCGAGGTGGGCATCAAGGCCGACATCAAGCAGATGGACGACGCGGCTTTCTTCGGCACCCGGGCGGATGGCAAACTGGGCAGCTACGTCAGCAGTTGGTCGGCGGACTATAACGACCCGGACAACTTCATCTACACTTTCTTCGGCTCTGCCAACTCCAGCGCCCGTTCGTGGAACTACGCGAACAAGGACGTACAGGACAAGCTGCTGGAGGCCCGTTCTATGACCGACATGCAGGCACGCTACAAGCTCTATCAGGACTTGGAGAAGACCATCGTCTACACGGACTTCGCCTTCATTCCGCTGTATCACCTTCAGCATCTGTTCGTGGTGCAGCCGCGCGTTCAAGGCTTCAAGGTGTCGTGGAATGGTTGGAGCGACATGCCGTACTACGGCATCGAGCTGACCAACTAGGGCAGCGGACCGGGCAGGGACGCACAGCCGGTTGTGCGTCCCTCCCACAGGCGGGATGGAGACGTTGGCGTTATGCTGAGATACGTCATGGCGCGCCTCATGCAGGCGATACCGGTGATCATCGGCACCACTCTTCTGACGTTTTTGTTGCTCCAAGTGGTGCCAGGCGACCCGATCGCGCTGATGATGCGTGAGCACATCGATGCGGACGTGGTGGCGCGCGTGCGCAAAGAAATGCGCCTGGACGATCCCTGGCCCGCGCGCTACGTCCGCTATATGTGGGACGCCGTGCACGGCGATTTTGGGACGTCTTTCAAAATACATCGCAGCGTCAGCGATCTGTTAGTCGACGCCTTCCCCAAGACCCTGGCCTTGACGCTGGCCGCTCTCATCTTCGCCTGGGGGATTGGCATTCCGGCAGGCATTGTCGGCGCGCTCAAACACTACTCGGCCCCGGACTACCTGGTCACGCTGTTTTCGCTGCTCGGCGTCTCGGTGCCGGTGTTCTGGTCAGGCCTGGTTTTCCAGTTGATTTTCGGTTGGAAGCTGGGCCTGCTGCCGATCACCGGCTATGGCGGCCTCATCTTCCTGATCATGCCGGGGATCGTGCTCGGCTGGTCGTCGGCTGCGGTGATCTCGCGGCTGATGCGCTCGAGCCTGCTGGAGGTGCTGGGCTCCGACTTCGTGCGCACGGCGCGCGCCAAGGGGCTCCGGGAGTGGGCCGTCGTCTTCCGTCACACGCTGAAGAACTCGCTCCTGCCCGTGGTGACCATCATGGCGATCCAGGTGGCCGACCTGCTGACCGGTGCGGTGATCGTGGAGAGCGTCTTTGGCATCCCTGGAATCGGCCGGGTGTCGGTGAGCGCGATCATGAACCGCGACGTGCCCCTGCTGCAAGGATCCGTGATGCTGACGGTTGTCCTGGTGGTGCTCGGCAATCTGCTCGCCGACGTCAGTTATGCCTTCCTCGACCCGCGCATCCGCTATGATTGAAGTGGTCGATGAGTAAACCAACCACGTTTGAGATTGGCGGGTCGGCTACTGCGGACGCCGGCGAGGGTGCCGGTCAAGGGCTGGTCACGCGCCCCACGACGTTTGGTGCCGACGTCTGGCGCAGGTTCAAACGGAACCGGCTGGCCGTCCTTGGCCTGGGGATCGTGATCGGTCTGATCGGCCTGGCGATCTTTGCGCCCCTGGTCGCGCCCTACGACCCGGTGCACGTTTCGCTGGACGAGCAGTTCGCCCTGCCATCGGCTCAGCATCCCTTCGGCGCCGACGTGTACGGACGCGATCTGTTGAGCCGGGTGATCTTCGGCGCACGCATTTCGCTGCTGATCGGCTTCATTCCCTCCGCGATCTCGATGCTGATCGGCTCGGCCTTGGGGGTAGTGGCCGGTTTCTACCGGCGCTGGGTCGATACCCTGGTGATGCGCCTGGCGGACATGGTGCTGGCCTTCCCGTCAATCATCCTGGCGATGGTCGTAACCTACATCCTGGGTGCCAGCCTGTTCACGCTCTTCGTTGCCCTGAGCGTGGTGAGTTGGGCCAGCGCGTCACGTGTGGTTCGGGCGCAGGCACTCTCGCTGCGCGAGCGGGATTTCGTGGCGGCCGCGCGCTCGGTGGGCGCGAGCGACATGCGCATCATGTTCCGCCACATCATCCCCAACTGCCTCGCCCCAATCCTGGTGCTGTTTACGCTAAGCATCCCGGCGGCCATCATGGCCGAAGCGGGCCTGAGCTTCCTGGGTGTCGGGGCGCAGCCGCCCACGCCAAGCTGGGGCTTGATGGTCAATGAGGCGCAGCAGTACATCTTCTCCGCCCCCTGGGCTTCCATCATGCCCGGCCTGGCGATCCTCGTCACCGTCCTCGGCTTCAACTTTGTGGGCGACGGGCTGCGCGATGCGATCGATCCCTACCTGAAGGGGAAGATGTAGCCCGCAGAGCTTACCCCGCATCGATCATGCATGCCCCGGCGGCCAGGTACCCATCACCTGGCGCAGGATGCCAAACTCGCCGACATGATAAGCGGTGTGGTCCGCCGCGACCAGAATCTCGCGCAGGACCGTGTATTTGTCGCCTGCGGGCAGCGCTGCGGTCAGATCGGTCGCCGGGTCAAGCACGATCCGTTCCAGCGCCTCCCGATCGGCGAGATAGTCATCGATCGTGCGTCGCCAGGCGGCGTCGTCGGCGCGTGTCTCTGGGGACGGCCAGTAGCCGGCCGGCCAGGGCCGCTCGACGTAGTTCGGGTCGCGGATAAAGTCGAGGATGTCCCGCTGCGTGAGACGGATGTGCTCGAGCAGATGCCAGGGCGAATAGGGGACGTGGGGCGGCCGCTCGTTGATACGCTCGATGGGAAAGTCGGCCACGACCTCTTCGAAGGGCGCGTGCGCCTGCGCCACCCGCAGCAGGTTCACCAGTTGTTGGCGCAAGGTCTGATCAGCGTTCACGGGGTGGTCTCACGCGAGTAAGCATGGTCTTGCCTCACTTTGAACGGGTGTGCACGCGGCAGGTCGTACCTCCCGGAAGCGCCCGATTGCGACAGGGCTCCCCGGCGAGGGTGAGGGCCGAACACCTCCGCGCGATGGGGGGTGCCAGAACGGTCGCCGGCGAGCCGGCCTCTGCCAGGCCCGAAGGCGTGGCGCCGAAGCGCCCGTCGGTGCCGGCCGCCAGAGCGTCTGCCGCCAAGATGGCCACAGGGACGCGGCTCTGGCCGTCCGACGGCGCGCCATGGGCCGTGTCGATGGCCCGCGCGCTGATCGCGGCCTTCACGTCGGCGACGGCCTGGCTCGGCCCGTTGTGCGGTCCGCTGGGCGCGCCTCGAGACGCGGCGGTGACCGCTTCCTGCCGGCCGTCGGCCGGCGGCAAGGTCCAGCGCTCCATTTCCGCCAGCTCGGCCTGCAGGGCGTCGACCAGCTTCTCGGGATCGGGCACCAGGCAGGCATCGGTCGCGAAGCCGACGCTGACCTCACCGGCGTAGCTGAAGATGCTCAGGCCGAGACTCAGGTGGCCGGGTGTCGGTACCCAGAACATGATCTGGTGCAGCCGCGCCCCGGCGTAATAGAGCACCTGGCGCGGGCCAGGAACATTGGTCATGACGGCGGTTGACTTGGCGGCGAAGAAGTCCAGGATCACCTTTTCGATTTGAATCGGCGTCAGGCCCATGATGCCGAGAATGCCAAAGGCCACCGCCGCCTCCGGGGTGCCCTTGATGGCGTCCATGCGGCGCTTGAGGATCAGCAGGCGTTCGAGCGGGTCCTCGATGCCGACAGGCAGGGAAAGCAGGACCAAGCCGAAACGGTTATTGACCTGGTTCATTTCGTGCGGCCGGCGGATGCTCACCGGGACCATTGCCCGGATGCTGAGCCAGGGGTCGACCGATCCCCCCGCCGCCAGCATATAACGGCGCAGGGCGCCCGAGACGGCGGCCAGCAGCACGTCGTTTACGGTGCTGCCCATGGCCTTGCCGATGGCTTTGATCCGCTCCAGCTTGACCGGCTCGCACCATACGGCGCGCTTGGTCACGCCGCACGTGCCTCTGAAGAGCGTCCGGCGATCGGGAAGGCTCAATCCCAGTTTGCCGGCGGCGAGGACACCCGCAAGGCCCAGTTTGGCGATGTTGACGAAGCGCGAGGGATGGACCAGGTAGCCCATACCTTCGCTGACCAGTTCTTCGGCCAGTGCCACGGTGCTGCCGACCGCGCTCACCGCAGGCGTGAAGAGCGGCCCAAGTGGCTGCCAGTCGGCGCCCGGCCGCCTGCGCGGCCGGGGCGACTCTGTCTCGGGTTCCGTGCCCGGCCAGGGCGCGTCTGCTTCCTCATCAGTCATGTCAAGCAACACCTTGACCAAAGCGACCCCATCGCCAACGCAGTGGTGGATACGCAGGACGACCGCGCAGCCCTGATTCACGTTTTCGATCAGGTGCATCTGCCAAAGGGGCTTGGAAAAATCCAGCGGAGTGCTCATGAGGTCGCTGACCAGGTCCTGAAGCGCGCGCGTGTTGCCGGGCGCAGGCAGGGCGATGCGGTGTAGATGTGCGCTGAGATCGAAGAAAGGATCCAGCTCCCAGCGGGGCAGTCCGATGCCGAATAGTGGCTCGCGCACACGTTGGCGGAAGCGGTCGAACTTTAGCATCCGATGCTCCAGGGTAGCCACCAGCCGCCGGGTGTCGATCGGTTGGTCGAAGATCATCACCCCGGTGATCGTCGCCATGTTGGTGGGCGCTTCCATGTGGAGCCAGGCGGCATCGACGTTGGCAAACTGTTCACTCTGCAGCCGAGCAGCAGCCATGAGCAACCTCCTCGTTGGGGGCGATTCTGCTATTAGTGTAGGAATTATAGCACACCTTTGCGTCAAGGGCTATAATATTGGGGAACAGGGATCGGACTAACTGCTAGGTTACGAATGAGGGGGGCCACATGGAGTACAGACAACTCGGCCGGTCAGGCCTGCGGGTGTCGGCCGTCGGGCTGGGCACGAACCAGTTCGGCGGGGTCGTGGACCAGGCCGGCGTCGAAGAGATCGTGCACGGCGCGCTCGACCTGGGGATCAACTTTTTCGACACTGCGGATACGTACAACGGCGGACGCTCGGAGCAGACGTTGGGGGCCGCATTGAAGGGCCGCCGGCGCGAGGCGCTGCTTGCGACCAAGGTCGAGCACGCGACCGGCAGCGGGCCGAACGAATGGGGCGCTTCGCGCCAGCACATCCTGGAGGGCGTCGAGGCGAGCTTGAAGCGGCTGAGCACCGATCACATCGATCTGTACCAGATCCACACCTACGATGAGACGACGCCGATCGAGGAGACGCTGCGCGCGCTGGATGATCTCGTGCGCGCCGGCAAGGTGCGCTACGTGGGGGCCTCCAACTTCATGGCCTGGCAGTTGGCGCGTGCCAACCTGCAGGCCGAACTCCACGGTTGGGCGCCGTTCGTCACCATCCAGCCACATTATCACATGCTCGAGCGAGAGTTCGAGCGGGAAATGCTGCCGTATTGCCGCCAGTCAGGCGTGGGCGTGCTGCCCTACTATCCGCTGGCCGGCGGCTTTTTGACCGGCAAGTACCGGCGCGGCGAGGAGGCGCCTGCCGGCTCGCGTGCGACGCGCAGCCCTTACGTGCGGGCCTACATGACGGAAGCCAACTACGCGCGCCTCGAGCGCCTGGCGACCTGGGCTGAAGAGCGCGGACATACGATGGCGGAGTTGGCCATTGCCTGGCTGCTCGCCGAGCCGCGCGTGAGCTCGGTGATCGCGGGAGCCACGCGTCCGGAGCAGGTCAGGAGCAATCTAGTGGCGGCCGGCTGGCACTTGACGCCGGAGGAGCGGGCGGCGGTCGATGACCTGCTGAAGTAGGTCACAGCCGGCGGCCCGCAACGCGAAGGCGACAAGGCCGCCTGACGAAGTGGCCTTGTCGCTTCAATCTCCGGGATCAGCAGAGCCAAGCGCTCAGGACAGGTAGTCCCTGAGTTTGCGGCTGCGGCTGGGATGGCGCAACCTGCCCAGCGCCTGGGCTTCGATCTGGCGGATGCGCTCGCGCGTGACGCCGAACTTCTTGCCGACCTCTTCGAGCGTATACGAGTAGCCGTCGACCAGGCCAAAGCGCAACTGCAGGATGCGCACCTCGCGCGGTGTCAGCGACTCGAAGATCTCGTCAATCACCTGGCGCAGCATGGTCTGCGAAGCTGAATCGGTCGGGCTGTCGGCCTCGGCGTCCTCGATGAAGTCGCCCAGGTAGCTGTCTTCTTCTTCGCCGACCGGCATTTCCAGCGACAGCGGCCGCTGGGAGACACGGATGATCTGCTCGACCTTGCGCGGCGGCACTCCTAGCCGTTCGGCGATCTCTTCGGTCGTCGGATCGCGGCCCAGTTCCTGCACCAACTGCCGGCTGGTACGGGTCAGGCGGTTGATCTGCTCGTACATGTGCACCGGCACCCGTATCGTGCGGCCCTGGTCGGCAATCGCGCGGGTGACCGCCTGGCGAATCCACCAGGTAGCGTAGGTGCTGAACTTGAAGCCACGCCGGAAATCGAACTTCTTGACCGCACGAATCAGGCCGATGTTCCCTTCCTGGATCAAGTCCAGGAACGGCACGCCCCGCCCGACGTATTTCTTGGCCACGCTGACCACCAGGCGAGAGTTGGCCTTTATCAGGTGTTCCTGGGCTGCCTGCCCGTCCTTGACGGCGAGCAGCAACCGGTCGCGCTCGTCAGGGTCGTCGACACCCTGCGTGAGCTTCAGGCGCGCGTCCCGGCCGCGCTCCATGCGCTTGGCGAGGGAGACTTCTTCCTCAGCCGTGAGCAGGGGGACACGACCGATCTCCTTCAGATACAAGCTGATGGAGTCGTCGATGTCGATCAGGTCGAGATCGATATCCACCTGATCGTCCCGTTCGTTCTCCTCATCGCCGTTCTCGTCTTCCTCGCGCAGCGAGCTGATCTCAATGCCCTGTTCAAACAAGTTGGCGAAGAGGTCCTCCAGTTGTTCCATGTTGGTCTCCGCTTCAGGGAAAGCGTTTAATACATCATCGTAAGTCACGAAACCCTGGTCACGCCCCAACTCGATCAGTTGCTCGGTTGCTTCCGTCGAACGCGACGTCACTTCGTCGATCGGTTCGTTCTCTGTGCGGAAATCTTCAGCCTGTGCATTCATGCAGCACATGCTCCTTCTAGCCTGCTGCGCACCGCACCGCAACTCTCTAGTTAGCGGTGCGCGTCGGCAATATTCTTCCTCGTGTCCGTCAGGACTGCGAGCGCCGGCGGCGATCCCGCTTCGCGGGCAGTGACCGGCGGCTGTCTCCCATAAGCGCGCTGATTGTGTAGATCGGCACATTCAGAGTAGCGAGAGAGCGCACCAGGGTCCGTTCACACCAGGTTAAGGCCATTTTCAGCCTTCTTTAGATGCACTACGGTGGTCTGAGTTACTAGTTTCAGAAAGATAGATTGTTGCTAGTCGTCAGACCGGCGAAAGTCGTAGATCCCATCTGAGATGGTCCAGGCAGCTCCACATCGACGGCAAGTGAGCGCGCTCTCGGTCTCAGTAAGCGCCTGGTTGCGGCAAGTCGGGCAGGCAAAGAGCGATCGTTCGGCCAGCGGTTGGTCTGTCGGACCGCGGCCGGTCGTGCGGCCGCGCAGGAAGATGCTCGGCGCCAGCTTCAACGCTGCGCCCGGGCGCTGGATCAGTCCGTCAAGGCTGGCCAGGCGCGGGGCAGGGATCAGCCGCTTCAGAACTCGCTGGCGAAAATGCGAGACGGCCAGTCCCGATTCGACCCGAAAGCCGGCTTGGGCCAATTGGCTGGCCATCCACGCGGGGTGGAAATCAAAATTGAGCTTTGTAAACTCGTAGGGTTCAGCAGTGAACGGGGACCAGCTCTGGCGGCGGGCAAGGTAGCGGGTGACGGCCTTGAAGTTTCGCTTGTTGGCGTACTCAAGCACGTAGGTGCCCCCGGGCCGCAGAGCGCTGGCTATAGCCCGCAGCGCCGCGGGCACGTCTGACAGATGATGCAGAACACGCACGGAAACGGCCGTGTCAACCGATGCAGGGGCGAGTGGGAACTCGTAAATGTTCGCGGCCACGTAGACGAATCTGCCGGACCGGCCGAGCCGTGTCTGGGCTTCTCGCAGGCCCGAAGTGGCATAGTCCAGCAGAACGATCTGCTCGTAGCCGTCATACAGGTCCGCCAGACGCCCGAACCCGGCGCCGATATCTATCAGGCGTTGCCCACTGGAGGGTAACAAGCGACTTAGCGCAATGCGCTCGGCCAGATCTTCATATTCGCGACCGTGGCCGTCCCAGAACTCGGCTCGATAACTGGTGCCTTCGTAGTTACAGATGGCGTGCCCGGAGTCGGTGCCATCACTGTTTCCGGCGAAGCTAGCCAATGTAGCTCCTTAGTTTCACGTGAAACATGTGCCACAAAGGCCGTTATCACGTTTCATGACGCGAAATGGGCGGTGGCTCACCCACCGCCCATTCGGCTTGCGTTGCTGCACATAGGTCATTATAGCATAACTTGTCAACCCCTTTTGGCAGCAAAAAGCCGCCAATTAGGGCTTAAAACGATATTGCGGCAGGTGGGACCGCTCCAGGACCGGAGAGGACCCGCGCGCCGGCCCGTTTAGGCCGGCCCACCGGCCTTGTGCCGGTATACGATCCTGCCTCGCGTGAGGTCGTACGGAGAAAGTTCGACGCGCACCCTGTCACCGAGCAGCACGCGAATGTAGTACTTTCGCATCTTGCCAGAGAGGTATGCCAACACCTCGTAGCCGTTGTCCAGCTTGACGCGGAAACTCGTGTTGGGCAACGCCTCGGTGACCTTGCCTTCCAAAATCAGCTTCTCTTCTTGCTTGGCCAAAAAGTATCACCGCCTTATCGCGACCGAGTCTCCGCCTGCCGGAAGCCCTCGTATACGGGGCGGACGCTTGCGTCCGCCCCCCGATTGATCGACGTGTTCGTCAGCGAGCGCTCTCGCGACCCTCACGGCGCCGCTGTGCCTGGCGTGCCTTGCGGATCGCCTTCTGCTTCTTCAACCGCCGCACTTCGCTCGGCGGCGTGAACCAACGCTTCTTGCGCACGGTCGGCAGAATGCGGCCCTTCATGACCTCCTTGCGGAACCGCTTGAGCAGAGACTCCTGCGATTCGCCCGGCCTTAAGGATACCGTAGCCAAATGGGATCACCCCCTTCCGTCGCCAATTCTCGACCCCTGACGCGTCCCGCAGCAGGCAACACAAAACCCCACCTTGCGGTGAGGCCATTGCATTCTAGACGGTGCCTGGCCATAGGTCCGAGAGAAGTATAGCCCATCCCGATAGGGTTGTCAAAAGGGGCTCGACGCTATATCATGGCAGAACCAACGCGGTAGTGAAGGGGAAGATGCTGCATGAAGTCGCGCCGTGTGGCCGCACTGATAGTGGCCGTGCTGTTGAGCGCCGGCGTAATCGTTACGCCGGCCGGCGCCGCGATCCGCCTCCTGACTGGCCCGCCGGCTCCCGCCAACCACCTGGCGACGGCCCCAGACGGGATCGATGTCTGGTCGAAGCGCGGCCCGGAGTTCAACCGGGCCAATGGCGAGGCGCCGGAGGTGATCCAGATCGTTTTCGACCGCGCGGATTCGAACACCATCTGGGCAACCACCAACCAGGGGGTCTACCGCAGCCAGGACGGCGGCGAAAGCTGGCAAGCGCGTAACCGCGGGCTGGAAGGCTACGGCGCTCTATTGGTCACCGGCCTGGTCCAAAACCCTGGCCAAGCGGACCAACTGACAATCAGCACCTGGGGCCACGGGTTGTTTCGCACGACGGACGGCGGCGCGCAATGGACGCCCCTGGCCGACCCGCTCGCTTCGGTAGCCGGCGCACCCGCCGCACCCCGGGCCGCCGCGATCGGGTCCACGGCGGCGCCGTCAACACGGCTTGCCGGTCACAGCTACAGCCAAGTCGGCGTTGGCGCGGCGGCCTCACCCGCCGGCAAGAAGATCGCTGCCGCCAAGTCCCTCGCGCTCCTGCCTCGACCGGCAGCGGTCGCTGCAACCGGCCTGCCCCAACCGCTGGCCTGGACGCCCGTCCGCCGGGTCGTGGCCGATCCGCAGGACGCGAATCACTTGTTCGCGGCCATCGACGACGGTCACGGCATCTATCAAACGCAGGACGGCGGCAACACGTGGTCGCGGCTCGCACTAGGAAGCGGCAGCGGGCGCAGCTACACCTTTGCCCCCTCCGACAGCCGAATCCGCTACGCGTCGTTCGCTGCGACCGCAACCTCCAGCGGCCTATACCGCAGCCGGGACGGCGGCGCCACCTGGTCGCCCCTCGCCGGCGGGCAGATCGGCGCGACCGTTAGCTCGGTGGCCGTCGACCCCGGCGACCCGAACCTGGTGTTGGCGGCCACGCTCGGCGCCGGGCTCTTCCGTAGCGCGGATGGGGGCGATTCCTGGACGCTGGTCAGCCGTTCGCTGGCAGACGACACTTTCTTCTCGGTGGCATTTGCTCCCAGCGACCGGAGCGTGCTTTACGCCGGTGCCCGCAATTGGGTCTACCTGAGCAAGGATGGAGGGGAAACCTGGTCCAACGCCGATCCTTCGTTGCCCACCGGCTACGTGGAGGGCTTGGCGATCCACCCGGCAGCGCCGGACACAGTACTGTTCGGCAGCGAATCCTTCCCCCTCGGAGGCGTCTACAAGCGCACCCAGGGCGCGGCGCCCTTCGCACTGAAGGCGGCCGGCATGACCGATACATTCGTGCTGGACATTGCCCAGGATCCGGCTGATGACAATACGCTGTGGGCGGCCACCTGGGGGGGAGGGATATTCACGAGCAAGGACGGCGGGGCGTCCTGGGGTAGCCCCTCCGCCTTCCCTTATGTCTATGCCGTTACGCCGGTGTCCACGGCTGCGGGCACGCTCCTCTACGCAGCCACCTTCTATGACGACGTGGGCGTGCTCAGGAGCGACGACGGCGGCGCCAGTTGGAGCGAGGTCAGTCATGGTTATGCCAGTGACATCTCGTTCGACATCGAAGAGGTGGCCGGCGACCCCGCCCGCCTGCTGGCCGCAACGCAGTCAGGCGTGCAGACCAGCGTCGACGGCGGGGTGAGTTGGCAGCCTGCCGAGGGGTTGAGCAGCGGCACAGTCCTGTCTTTGTGCCACTTCCCTGGCAGCGACCGTTTCCTGGCAGCGACCGACGGCGGCGGAGTCTTTTATAGCGCCGGCGGATCGCACTGGTACGAGGCGAATGTGGGCATCACCGGACCCGACGCCCTGCACACCTATGCGCTTGCCTGTTCGCCGGACGCCGCCGGTCGGGCCTACGCGAGCAGCCAGGGCGTCTTCCGCAGCGAGGACTTTGGGGAACACTGGCAGTCCGAGAACGCCGGGCTGCCGCAAGACGAGTTCCGCGCGCTGGCGATCGTTCCGAAGGGTGGGGGCGTCCTGGTGGGAAGCGAACGGCACGGCATCTACCTTGCCGAAGCCGGGGGTAGCGTCTGGTCGGCGATCAACAGTGGGCTGCCGGAACAAGAGGTGCGTGCCCTGACTGTCGTCGGTACTTGGCCGGTACGGCTGTTTGCCGGTACCGGTGGCCAGGGCGGTTGGGAATACGGCCTGACCATCCGCCCGGCGGTCTTCCGCCTCTCCTTCCCGCTTGTCACTCATGGTCTGGCCGGGACCTTGCCGGCCACCGATGTCTACGAGTCGAATGATGACCAGGCCCACGCCTACGCCTTGCCCGGCCCGGGCGCCTACTACGCCTATATGTGGCCTCCTGGCGACCTGGATTGGTACCGTTTGCAGGTCAGCAGCCCTGGCGTCCTGGCGATTGACCTCGACAATTTGCCTGCTGACTCGGACTACGACCTCTACCTGTTCGACAGCCGCGATGTCTCCGTCGCTATCTCGGACCTCGGCGGAAGCCGGGCGGAGCGGATCGTGTTTCAGCCTCCCGCCAGCGGCGTGTTCTACATTGTCGTCGTCGATTGGCTGGGTGGCAGCCTGGCACAGCCCTACCGGCTCGCGGTAGCAGCGGCCGGGACGCCGGGTGAGGGTCAGATTGCCGGAGTCGTGACGTCTGGCGGTGACCCGGCGGCCTTCGTGCCGCTCCAGCTCTGCGCCAATAACGGCTACAGCGCGACCTGTACCGGCACCACCGCCGATGGCTCGGGCGCCTATCGCTTCGACGGCGTGCCGGGGTTGCCAACGGGGCACGAATACTTCCTGAGATTCCCGAACTATGAGAGCGCGGCCGATCGACTGTTGGCCTTCGAATGCCGCCCGATCGAGAACTACCAGGCGGGACAAAGCGCGGCGGGCTGCACGTTTGATCTGGCCGACGTCGTGGGGGTTTCACCGCCAACTGAATCAGTCCAAAGCCTGCCCACTACCTTCACCTGGGAGCGGCGTAATCTTGCCGGCGACGACTACGTCCTCAGGCTGCGGGACCTGGCGACCGGCCAGGAGTGGACCAGCGCGCACCTGGGCGACGTGAGCGATTATCTGCTAAGCAGCCTGCCGGCGGGGTTGTCGATCGACCGAGAATATGCCTGGGATGTGCTAGTGTATACAGCCGAGGGCGTTGGCACTCCCTACTACTACAGCACGATCACTTTCTCGACCGTGAGCGCTGCCGGCGATGCGGGCAGCGACGAGCAGCAGATCAACCGGGCGCCGGCATCCGAACGTTAGTCCGGCCGTTGCTCGAGCGTGCTGACTTCGATCACCTGCCCTTCCAGCCCGATCTCGTACCGGCGGACGTACTCGGGAGGGAGCTCAAATGCAAAACGCGACGGGGAGCGCGCGATCGCGTCCCCTCGATGACGCGCTGAAGTCAGGTAGAGCTGGCGCCGCGCGCGCGTCAGGCCGACGTAGAACACGCGTCGTTCCTCGCGCAACTGGCCTTCGTCCTCCAAGGTAGTCCACAGCGGCAAGTGCTCCTCTTCCAGGCCGATCAGGATCACCACCGGGAATTCGCTGCCCTTGGCGTTGTGCAGCGTCATCAGGCTCACCCTGTCTCCCTGGCGCGCTCCCGGAGATGTATCGGCTCCATTCACGAGCGCCTGGTAGTCGAGGAAGGCGGCCAGTGAGCGATCGGGGCTGAAACGGGCGAAGGTCTCTAGCTGCCCGGCAAAACGGTCGCGCAGCGCTGTCCATGCCTGATCCTCAGCCGCCGCAGAGACGGCGGACTGCAGCGCTTCCAGGCAGGCATCGAAGGTGACGATGTCGCCGGTCGAGAGGGCATCCGTTTCGCTCTCGGGGGCCAGGTGCCGATCGGGCTCGCCGAAGCCGGCCAGATGTGCCCGCACGCCTTCGACCCCCGGCACCTGGTCGACGGCGCTTTCCGGGCTCGGGCGGCCAACCCCCTGTGACTGGTGGTCCGGAGCCGCTGCCTGGCCGGTCGGCGTGCGGTTGCTGCTTGGCCTGATCGCACGCTGCAGCATGCGCGCGCCGGTTTGCCATAGCGCCAGATTCTCGTCGCGCAGCTCGACCCCCGCCGCCTGAATGCCGGCTGCCACCAGGGGCAGGTATTCGTGCAGAGATGCCAGGCCGCGCTGCAGCGCGTTCTCGCGCAAGAGTGCTTGGAACAAGGCGATCGTCTGCGCGACGTCTTGCCCTGCCCGGTGTTCCTGGCGCTCCGCCAGGTGAAAACGGGCCAACAGCGCTTCCAGGCCGAGCGCGGGCGCCGTCGCCGGACCGCTGCGGTAGAGGCGGGCCGCCATCTCGAGCGTGTCGATTGCCGGGTTGGGAAAGCCGCGCCCGTAGAGTCGTGCGGTCTCGCGGTCGAGCAAGCGGTTGTCGAAGCGGAGGATGTTGTGGCCGACGACGGCGTCGGGGCCCACGTAACGCAGGAACTCGGGCAACACCGCTTCGATGCGCGGCGCCCCACGCAGATCTTCCGGGTAGATGCCGTGCACCCGGCTGGCCGCCAGCGGGATGCCGCGCGGGACGAACCAGCGAGTAGAAGGCCGGTGCGGACGGCTTGCCTTCCTTGAGCCGCTGCGCCGCGATCTCGACGATCTCGTCGCGTGTCACGTCGACGCCAGTGGTCTCCAGGTCGTACACGACCAACCGTTCGGTCCCCGTCGTCTCGTAGGCCACCAGCAGCTCCTGGGCCAGCCGCCAGGCAAGGGTGCTCAGACTATAGGACAGCGAGCCGCGCGGCGGATGCAGCGTCAGCGTTGACGGTCCCCCGCTCGGGCCGGCGTCGCCCACCCGGATCTCGATCTGAGCATCGGCACCCGGCGCGCCCGTGAACTCGACCGCCAGGACCGCACCCAGGTAGCGGGCGACTGTCCCCTGGAGGATGGCTGCGGCGCAAGCCCCGTCGACGCTGGCCGGCAGGATGAGGCTGACGCCCGCCGGACTGCCGGCCGGCCCATCGTCTCCCCCCGGCAGCGTGGCGGCTCGATCAAGGCCCTCGGGCGCACCGCTTGCGGCGCTCTCGATCTTGAGCGACCCTGAGTTACCCTGCCCCGCCAGGCCTTGCTTGAGCGCGACGACGGCTTCCGGGTAGCTCAGGAACTCGGCCGCATCGCGCAGCATGGTCTGTTGGGCCGCCGTAAAGGGGCTGCGCCGGCGCTCGAGCACGTCGAAGACGGTGGATATGGCAGCCGCCGCATCCTCGTCCGCCCCGGCCTCGACTCCTTCGTCCAGCAGGCTGACAAAGTCCTGCAGCCCAGCGCGCGTCAGCGGGCTCAACTCAGGGTAGTGGGCGCTGCGGCGGGCCAGTTCGGCCAGAGGCAGGCGGTGGGTGGCGGCCAGGCGATCGAGCTGCAGCACGGTCAGCTCGCCGGCCAGAGTCTGCGGGAAATTGAAGGCGGCCAGGAAGGCGCCAGGCGAGGTGCTGGAGGCCGAATGGGCGAGCGCGTGCAGCAGGTAGAGGTAACGGACGACCTCGCGCACGGCCGGCTCCTGAAAGAAGCTCTCCCGGCGGACACGCTCGAGAGGGATGCCGGCCTGTAGCAAGCTGCCCTCCAAGGCGTCGACCAGTTGGTGGGTGCGGTAGAGAATGGCGATATCGCCATAGCGATAGCCCCGCTCTGTCACCAGTTTGCGCACCAACTGGGTGATCCAGGTTTGTTCCTGCTGTTCCGTCGCAAACAGATAGTGGTAGATGGGCGCCTCCGCCTCCGCTGCACTCGGGCCGGCGAGCAACGGGTGCGCGACCGCGGCCAGGTCGTGACGGATCAGGTGCTCGGCCGCGAACAGGATTGTCTGGCTCGAACGGTAGTTCTGTTCGAGCTCGACGACGGCCGGGCGGTAGTGGCGACGGAAATCGCCGATCAAGCCCGGCTGAGCGCCGCGCCAGCCGTAGATCGACTGGGCCTCGTCTGCCACCACTAATACGTCGTGGCCCGCGGGCGCGAGCAACTTGAGCAGCTCGAACTGCGCCCGGTTTATGTCCTGGTACTCGTCGACGAGGATATGCGTCAGCGCGCTCTGCAGGGCCAAACGCAGCCCGCGCTCGCGCGCCAACAACCTGACGGTATATCCGATCAGGTCGTCGAAGTCCAGCAGGCCGCGCGTCGACAGCGTGCTCGCATAGGCCGCCGCCAGTTCGGCCAGCCTGGCGTCACTGTTTTCGGCATCAGTACGGGCCGGATTGCTCAGGTTGCGTTTGTGCTGGCTGATGAAATCCAGCACCCGTGCGGGGGGATAGGCCTCCAGGCTGAGATCCTGGGCCCGGGCAACTTGTGCCAGCAGCTCGATCTGAGTGCCCTCGTCTGCAACGACGAAGTAAGGGTCGAGGCCGGCCGTGTCCGCGTGACGCCGCAGGATGCGCGTGCAAAGCGCGTGGAACGTATAGACCCAGACATCACGGGCTGCCGGGCCCAACAAGCCTTCGAGGCGCCCCTGCATCTCCTGGGCCGCCCGGTTAGTGAAAGTGACGCAGAGCACCTGCTGCGGTGCCACATCCTGCGTGGCTATCAGCCAGGCGGCGCGCCGGGCGATGACGTGAGTCTTGCCGCTGCCGGGTCCGGCGAGCACGAGCAGGGGTCCGGGCGGCGCAGTCACTGCCGCCAGTTGTGAGGGATCGAGATCGGCCAATAAGCTTGCGCGGTCCAATGCTTCAGTTTCTAGCCTGGTCCTCGTTTTTGCTGCCGCTGGGTCTCTGCAGTGAACGGAGCGCTCGCCTCCAGACATGCTGTACCGCGCGCGCCCTGTCGGCCGGGATGGTACGCCTGTCATAACGAGCGGCCAGGAAAGCGTCTGTCAGTTCCTTCAATTCTACCTCAGCCTCGGGCCATTCGCCTGTAAGATCCTGTCCGAACTCCAGCGGCGTCTTGTGCGGCGGGCGTGCCAGACCGCGCTGCGCGGCGCGCTGGAGCGTGCTGAGGTAGAAATAGCGGATGCGGGCCGCGGGCGGCAGGCTGCCCACGCGCGCGGAAGCGCCGCGCCGCGCCAGGGGTGAGGGACGGCGCAGACGGAAGCGTTTGCTCAGTCCCTCGGCTGCCTTGCGGGCTGAGCCGCTGACGCGTGCCCAGCGGGCGCGCCACCAGAAGCGCAGACGCAGCCACCTCCCACTGCCCCAACCGGACAGCAACCCGTGAGCCCCAAGGTACGAGAGCAGCAGGTACGCCAGCACGGCCAGGATCAGTGCCCAATAGACGGCCCCGCCGAGCCAGGGCGGCAGGTGGCTGATGGCCTGTTGAGGGGGCGGCACCTCAAGTTGGGGCGGAGGCTGGGCCGGACCCTGCTGGTCCGCAGAACTGAACAGGAAACGGAAGGGCCAGAGAAGCGCGCTGAACAGGAAAAATATCACGGCCAGCACGAGCTGGGCGACGCGGAGCAGGAAGCTGAAAACATACTCCAGCGCCGTGGCCAGCGGCCCGGTCTGTCCCAATGGCAGCAACGCGGCCACCAGCGCAACCAGGAGGATGATCAGCACGCTGCCGAGATGCCAACGCTTGAGCACACCGGGCATTACCGAGATGCCCTGATTGTACCAGCGGCCGCGCAAGACCGCCAGGCGGCCCTCGCTCAACAGGAGCAGGCCGGAGATGAAATAGCAAAGCAGCGCCAGCACAATATCGGTCGAAAGACCCGCTCCGGTGATGGCGAATGACACCCCGACGGGGCCCCCAATGGCGAACGAAGTCCGCGAGAAGGCTGCGCAGGCCACCAGCAGGGCGCCACCCCAACCCCAGCGCGAGGTGAACTGCGCCACGGTCTCGAGGCGCGACTTGGCACGTGACGCCCGCTCGTGGCTGCGACTCTCGTCCCAACTATGAGTCTCGTAGGCTGCAAATTCGTCTGGCTGGATGGCCAGTTCCAGGAAGTCGGCGGTTGTGCCGATCGCCAGCCCCCAAGCGAAGATGAGCACGCAACCCACGACCAGGAATTGGGCATCCAGGAAGGCCGCCGGATGCACAAGCCAGAGGGAGATCTGCGCGGGACCCGGCAGGCCGGTCGAAAAGACCCAGACGGCCAACCTCAGGACCAGCAAGATGACCGCCACCTCGCCCAAGCGCAGTAGAAGCCCGCGCCGATCGCGCCACTGGGGGCGTCCGCGCTGCACGGTGCTGTAGACGCCTTCAACCGCAATCAGCAGGGCAAGGGGCAGCACGTAGCCAAGGCGCCAGGACGTCAGCGGGCGCAGCACGGCCAGCGGCCCGGCCACGACGCTGGCCGACAAGAGGCTGATCAGCAGTGGGCGGAAGAAGCTCTCTACCCAGTTGTCGTCCAGGAAGTCGTGATAGCGAGCGCTGCCCGGCTGGTCGGTCAAATCTGCCATAGGTTCCACACTTCAACGCCTCAACGCGCCATTTTTCCAGCGTTTGAGGTCGCGTTCATCGGTCATCAGATGGGCCGTGAAGCCTAGCCGGCGGGCACGCTCCCGCAGCAACCCGAACTGGTGCTGGGGCTCCGTCACGATCAGGATCGGGTTCAGGCCGGCACGCACCAGGCCATGCAGCGCGCGGCAGGTCACCTCATTGCCGCTCGGGTGGATGACAATCACGGTTGTGCCCCAGGCCAGGTCCAGGGCGGCCCGCGGCAGCCAATCGGAGAACGGCGCCGTGTCCGCCAACTGCACGCGCGCCAACCATTCCAGTAGTCTCATCAGGTGCACGCGGCCCCCGCGCGCCGGTATCACCCAATGTACGGCACCCGTCAGCGGGTCACTACCATTGCTGGCCAAACCGACCGACTGGCGCTGGGTGATAAGATAGTTGGCCAGCGAAGCGGCGATCTCGATGCCCCACTCGCTCGCCTGGTAACTGAGATGCGCGCTGTACTCCGGCCTGTTCAGATCGACGAAAATGACGGTCGTCAACGAGACGGCGGCGTCATACTTCTTGACCTGCAGCCTGGCCCCGTGCGCGCTGCTCTTCCAGTCTATATCATGTAGTGGATCGCCGGCCTGGTAGTCTCTCTTACCACTCACGCGCGCCGGATCGGCAAACAGGCGTTCCTGGCTCTTCACGGTGCCGTACGGGGCGCGGCTCTTGAGATCGACTTTGGCCAGCGGGATCACGCGTGGGTAGACGGTCAGGTGATCGGGCCTGGCGAGGCGTCCCTGGGCTTCGGCGAAGCCGAACAGGTCGCCCGTGCTCAGGAGCGCGGGCCCCACGTCATAGAAACCGCGCTGACGGCCGACAATGTCATAGCCGAGTGACGTCTTTTCACGCGGGCGCAGCGCCAGCACCTGCCGCAGCGGGCTGCCGGTCGACAGATTGGAGGAGAGGGTTTCGTCGATGCGCAGCCAGGGGATCGGCCACCAGCTCGTGTTTTCAATCTCGATCCTGACCGGCACCGTCTGGCCGAGGAAAGCATGATCGGTGTAGATGCGCCGGACCGCGAGATGGGGCAGGTTGCGCGCGGTCCACCAGCGCGCCAGCGCGTAGGTGCCGACGCCAAGATAGACCAGGTAAAAGACGAAATCCAGCCGCAGCAGGATGGCAATCACCAACAGAGCGGAAAACAGCAGCGTCAGATCGTTCATTCTGCGCCCGGCTCCTCGGCCTCGGCGGTGCCGGCGCCGGCGCCGGCGCCGGCAATGACGACCACGAATTCCCCCTTGGGTCTGGCAGCCAGCACTCCCTCCAGGAGGGCTGACAGCGTGCCCCGCTCCACCGATTCGTGCAGTTTGGTCAACTCATGGGCCAATGCTGCCTGGCGATCTCCGTAGACGGCCAGGGCATCGCGCAACAGATCCTCCACCCGATACGGGCTTTCGTAAAAGATCAGCGTATGCGGTGACCCCGCGTCCACCTCCAGGAAGCGGCGGCGAGGGCCGGACTTGCGCGGTGGGAAGCCTCGGTAGGTGAAGCTGTGGACCGGCAGGCCGGAAAGCACCAGTGCCATGATCAGGGCCGTCGGGCCAGGCACCAGGGTCACCTCTTCGCCGGCCCCAATCGCCCGGCGCACGAGCGTAAAGCCGGGGTCTGAGATACCCGGGGTGCCGGCCTCGGTGACCAGGGCGACCGATTGCCCGCCGGCGAGCAGCGACATAATCCGTTCCCCGGCCCGCGCCTCATTGTGCTCTTCGAAGGACATCTGTGGCTTCTTGATGTCGAAATGCTTGAGCAGCAGGCCGGTCTTGCGGGTGTCCTCGCTGGCGACAAGGTCCACCTTCCGCAGCACTTCCAGGGCGCGCAGGGTAATGTCGCCCAGGTTGCCGATTGGCGTGGCTACCAGGAACAGCATTTCACTGCGCCTTCCCGATGTCGAGCGGCACCTGAGCCAGCAACTCCTCGACGACCAGGCGCTGCGAGCGGCCGCGCAAGGCGCTCTCGGGGTGGATCAGGCAACGGTGCGCCAGCGTGAGGGGAGCCAGAAGCTTGACGTCGTCCGGCAGGACGTAGTCGCGTCCATGCAGCGCGGCCCAAGCCTGGCTGGCCTTGTAAAGCGCCAGGCTGCCCCGCGGGCTGGCGCCGAGCAGGAGATCAGGGTGGGTGCGAGTCGCATTGACCAACCGGACGATGTACTCGCGCACCGTGTCGTCCACGTGCACGTCCCAGATCCTGGCCGCCAGCTCGGGCACTTGCCCACCGTCGACTACCGGCTGTAAGGATTCGATCGGATGACGCTGGCGCAGGTTCAAGAGCATCTGATTCTCGGTCGCCTGGTCCAGATAGCCCAGGCTGAGTTTCAGCAAGAAGCGATCGAGCTGGGCCTCAGGTAGAGGGAAAGTGCCCTCGTACTCGATCGGGTTCTGGGTGGCCAGCACCATGAAGGGGCGATTGAGCGGGTGGGTTACGCCGTCGACGGTTATCTGCCGCTCGCCCATGCACTCGAGCAGGGCAGACTGGGTGCGCGGCGTGGCCCGGTTGACCTCGTCGGCAAGCAGGATGTTGGCGAAAGCCGGCCCGGGCAGAAAGTCGAACTTGCTGGTTTGCTGATTGAAAACTGAAACGCCGATGATGTCGTTGGGCAGTAGGTCGGGGGTGCACTGGATGCGGCGGAACGTGATCCCGAGTGAGACGCCCAGGGCACGCGCGAGCATCGTCTTGCCGACGCCCGGCACGTCCTCCAGCAGTACGTGTCCTTCGCAGAATAGAGCCACCAGCAGCAGCTCGATCGACCGGCGCTGGCCGATAATCACGTGCTCGATGTTATCGACGACTTTGTCTGCGAACAACTGTACGGGATCCACTCTGTGCTTCCTTCCCTGGCTGGCGACGATAGGCGGCGGCTGACGAAAGGCCGCCACCTGCGGCGGGGTTCGGTGATGCCTGACCGTGTCCGGCGATCTCCACCGGTGTCCGTCGGTTTCTGACCCTGGCGGTCAGTATCGGCCGCATGCGTGAACTCATTGTACGCCAGTTGGGCAAGCTTTGACAAAGCAGGCTCCGCACGCGCCGGCAAAGCGCTCCATCTCGGGCATCGCATGGTGCATCAGGACGACGTCTGGATTCAGCGCGCCGAAGGGTGCGCCCGTCTTCGGACCGGGGGTGGGTTCATACTCGTCCGGCAGGCTGGCCTTCTGCCGGCCGGCGTGGCGTGCGTCTCGGCCTGGGGTCTTAGGCGTGTGGTCACCTATGCCTCGATCCTGCAGCGCCAAGCGGAGAACCTGGGATTCAGACGTCCTTCTCCGGAACGACCGTCGAGTCCTTGCGGCAGTCTGGGCCAAGATACATCTGCCGCCCGATGCCGGAACGGCCCGCCGATGGTATACTGCAAACGTCGGATAAGCTACCGGGAGGTGATCCATGACCGGCACCGCTGCCGGCGCAGTCGTCCGCCTGCCAGTTGCCACACCGAGCGAGACGGTCGCAGCCGGCAAACGTCTGTATTTTTTGTCGACAACCTGCGGTGGGGCCTGGTGATGCTGGTGATCGCTCACCACGTTGGCCAGGCCTATGGGCCGACGGGCGGATATTGGCCGATTATGGAGACGGCGCGCGCAGCCCTGCTCGGGCCGTTCTTCACCCGTCCTGGCGGAGTTCTGGGCGAGAGCGGTTCCATTCGCAGGTCATCCGTGCTAGAATGTGGGCTAGCTGTTCGCCCGGAGGTGCTGATGAGCCCGCGCATCGTCTATTCAACCGATCCTGCGCCCCGTGAGTTGTGCCCGCGCTGTGGGCGCGAGCCGTGCGTCTGCCAGAAGGTTGACCTGGCGCCCAATCAGCAGACGGCGTACATACAGCGCGATCGCAAGCGGCGGGCCGGCAAGACTGTGACCCTGATCTGGGGCCTGCAGCATAACCCGGCCGTCCATAAGGCCTTGCTTAAGACGTTGCAGACAATGTGTGGCACGGGCGGCACCCTTAAAGAAGGCGAGATCGAGATCCAGGGAGATCAGCGTGACCGGGTGGCGGAAAAACTGAAGGAGATGGGGTACAAAGTGAAACTGGTGGGAGGGTAAGCCCAGGAACATGAGAGAGAAGGACGTCATCGAGAAGATCCGGCCGCCGTTCCGTTACTTGTTCGATCGCTACCAGTACCAGGTGATCGGCTGCCGGCTGTTTGCCAACAGTCAGAATTGGATCGTGGTCCTCGAGTCACCCTCGTGTGGTCGTTTCATGGCTTTCCAGGACCGAGGAGAGATCATCATCGCCCTGGGCCCGCATGGCTCCCGGGAGAGCGCCACCGATAGTCGCTGGTTCGACCTGGCAGTCATCGTCGAACATTTAAGCGAGGGCAAGCACATGCTGAGGAGCAGCGGAGGTGAGCCGGAGCAGCAACTGGCCGAGCTGGCGGAGGTGCTGCAGCCGTATATGGAGCAGATCTGTCCCTTGTTCAGCAACCTGGGCTTTGAGGGCGCCGAGGGCGAACTGGATCGAATCGGCGCACGCCGGGAAGCCGAGTTCCGCCGGCAAGACGCGGGCAGCGAAGCCAACGGCGATGGGCGCGTTAGTCGGGGGTGACGGCCACGGCAGGGCGGCGCTCAGTCTTCGCCGGCCCAGCGCTGCACTAATGTCAGGATCAGCCAGACCAGGCCAAAGAGGGCCGCGCCGCCTACCAGACAAGCGATACCGAGCAGCGCCGGGCCGCTGCCGTAGACTATGGCAATCAGCAGGCCACCGACGCCGACCAGGAAGACGACTACGGCGCGCGCCAGGTTGCGGTCGAGCGCCCTGCGCTGCGATCGGGTATCGGTCGGGGGCGCGGCGGAGGAGCTTCTCCCGCCCCGCCGGCGGCGTTTGGCCTGTCGTTTCGGTCGTCCATGGCTACATTATAGCACCTGTGCCTCCAGCACGTGTGCCTGCAGAAGGAAGGGCCGCGCCCGCTCGGGGATGGATGCAGGATGGCGACAAAGCAGAACCTATTTGACGTTCGGCGTGAGCAACTGACCGAACAAGAGGCGCCGCTGGCGGCGCGCATGCGGCCGCGCACGCTGGACGAGTTCATTGGCCAGGAGCACATCGTCGGGCCGGGGCGATTGCTGCGCCGGGCGATCCAGGCGGATCAGCTTAGTTCGGTGATCTTCTACGGCCCGCCCGGCACCGGTAAGACCACATTGGCCCGCATTATCGCCAATACCACCCGCGGCCATTTTATCGCGATCAATGCTGTGCTGGCTGGCGTGGCCGAGATCAGGCAAGCGATCGCCACCGCTCAGGAGCGTCGAGGGCAGTATGGGCAGCGCACGATCCTTTTCGTTGACGAGGTTCACCGCTTCAACAAGGCCCAACAGGATGCGTTGCTGCCATGGGTCGAGAACGGCACCGTCATCCTGATCGGCGCCACCACCGAAAACCCCTATTTCGAGGTTAATAAGGCTCTCGTCAGCCGCAGCCGAATCTTTCAGCTCAAGCCGCTCTACGAAGGCGACCTGTTTGCCATCGCGCGCCAAGCGCTGGCGGATCCGGAGCGTGGCTACGGCAAGCTGAACGTGCGTGTCGACGAGGACGCCCTGGCACACCTGGTCGACGTATCGAACGGCGACGCGCGCGGCGTGCTCAATGCGCTCGAGCTGGCAGTCGAGACCACGCCGCCGGATCAGCAGGGTATCGTGCACATCACGCGCGAGGTGGCTGAAGAGAGCATTCAGCGGCGCGCGGTGCTGTATGATAAGGAAGGCGACGTTCATTACGACACGATCAGCGCCTTCATCAAGAGCCTGCGCGGTTCCGACCCGGATGCGGCCCTCTACTGGATGGCGCGCATGATCTACGCCGGCGAAGAGCCGCGCTTCATCTTCCGGCGGATGATCGTCTTCGCCGGTGAGGACGTGGGCATGGCCGATCCTCACGCGGTGCGCGTCGTGATGGCTTGCGCTCAGGCCTTTGAGTACGTCGGGATGCCTGAAGGACGCTTCCACCTTGCCGAAGCGGCGCTCTACCTGGCAACAGCGCCGAAGAGCAATTCGGGCTTTGCGTTCTTCGACGCCCTGGCTTCCGTGGAGAAGGAGCGCGAGGCTGAGGTGCCGGCGCACCTGCGCGATGCCAACCGCGACAAGGAGGGTTTCGGCCACGGCGAGGGCTATCTCTACCCGCACGCCTACCGCGACCACTGGGTGGCTCAGCAGTATCTTCCAGATGCCCTGCAGGGGCGCGTGTTTTACCAGCCGGGCGATCTGGGCTACGAGCACGCGATCCGCGAGCAGGTCAACCGGCGGCGCGAGGCCCAGTTGGCGGCGATGCTGGAAGGCGACGCCGAGGGGTTCGGCGTCGCCGAAGTGCTGACCTTCAGCGGGCCGCACGTCGGCGGTGAGCGAGACCGCTGGCTGCAGCGCACGATCAGTGGGGCCAGCGAGCGACTGGCAATGCTGCGGGACCGGGTGCTGGATGCGGCGCACATCCAGCGTCATTCCCTGGTGCTGGACCTCAACGCCGGCTCAGGCCTGTTGAGCTGGGAAGCCTTGCGGCGTGCCCCGGAGGGCGGGGTTTGGGCCCTGGCGGCAAGCCGTGCCGAGGCCGAGGCGCTGCGCGAGATGGCCGCGCGTTTGCCAGAGGTGGAACGCCCTGTGGTGCTCCAGGGCGCGCCGGCCGAGCTCGGCGATCTGCTTGGGATCCGCGGCGAAGGGGAAGTGCGTTTTGATGCGATCGTCGGGCGCGCTGCGCTGGCCGCGACGCGGTCGTCGCGCGCCGACTGGCCGGTCCTGGCGCGCGGGCTGGCGGAGCTCCTTCAGCCCACCGGCACCCTCAGCCTGGCCGAGCCAGTCCCCCGGCATGCCCAGCGCCTGTATGCCCTCGTCGACTGGTCCGGCCAGGGAGACGAGCTGGCGGCGAAGGTGCAGGCGGCGGAGGAGTTGATCTACAGCGCCCCGGATGACGATCTGGTGAACTGGAGTGAACCCGACCTGCTGGCGGCCTTCCGGGCGGCCGGCTGCGCCGAGGTGTTGGTTGAGAGCGAGGAGACGGTGGCCGAGGCGCGCATCACCCCGGCCCTGTTGGCCCGCTGGTTCGGCCCTGCGCCTGATGGAGAGCGGCCGAGTTACAGCCAGCGGCTGGCAGCAGTGCTGGATGACGGCGAGTTGGCCACGGTTCGGGCATTGTACGAGCGGCGGCTGACCGGCCAGACGGTGTCTTGGCGTTCGGTAACAGCCTACCTCAGCGCGCGGGCAGCCAAGCGGTGAGCCGGATGGCAGCGGTGCACGCGCACCGAGAGAGCTGGGGCCAATGGCTGGGTTTTCTGTGTGTGTTGGGCTTCGCCGTCGGCATGGCATGGCTCCCGCCTCGGGTCATTGCTCAATCCGGCGCCTCCGACGGCACCCCCCCGGCGTCGCGTTCGATGCTCCCCGCCCCTGACATCTTCGCACGTCCGACGCTGCCTCCCCGACCAGCCCAGGCCGACCTGGGCAGCCAGGTTTACTGGCTGCACTGCATGGTTTGTCACGGGGATCACGGCCAAGGGCTGACGGACGCCTTCCGCGCCGCCTGGCCCAAGGTCGATCAGAACTGCTGGCAGGCCAAATGCCACGGCGACGTCCGCAATCTCGAGAGCTTCGCGTTCCCGCAGCATGTCCCGCCCCTGATCGGGCCGGGCACCCTGACGAATTTCCAGACCGCCGCCGACCTCTACCGCTTCATCAGGGCCAACATGCCCTACCAGGCGCCGGGCAGCCTGCAGGACGAGCAATATTGGGAGCTGACCGCTTTTCTGGCGCGGGCTGAAGGGACGCCTGTGACCGGCAAGGTTCTGGATGCGAGCTCGGCGCCCACGATCGCTCTCCGTCCACCGCCGCCGGGAAGCGTCCCCTGGTGGCCTGTCGTGGGAGGTCTGGCGCTGCTGCTGCTTGGTGGCTTGGCCGTGTGCCGGCAGGCCCGCCGGCGCGGATCGGCCTGAGGCGCCGGCCGGGCCGGCGCTCATTCGAGCGTGGTCGTCCCCGCCGCCCTGCCCGGTGCCGTAACCGGCTGAGCCTCGGCTCGCCCCTTCCCGGGCAGCAGTAGAGTGAATAGGACCAGCAGAGCGGGTAAGCTGGCGAGCACCAGCATAGTCGTTGGCAGGCCATAGCGGTCGCCGACGACTCCGAGCGCCGCTGCGCCGAGGCCGCCTGCCCCGAAGCCTAAGCCCAGGGTGAGGCCCGAGGCCAGGCCGATGTTGTTGGGCAGCAGCTCCTGGGCCATGATCACGGTCAGAGAGGACGCAGCGATCAGCGAAGCACCGGCCAGGGCAATCGTCAGGACTTGCAATGGCCCGCTACTGTAGAGAAAGGTCAACAGGAGAGGCAGAACGGTCGCCAGGGAGACGACTATGACCGGCTTGCGGCCAAAGCGGTCGGCCAGCGCGCCGCCAAACAGGGTGCCGACAGCCCCGGTAAAGACGAAGACGGAGATCAGCAGGGCCGCGTAGGCGTCGCTGCCCGGGCTGAGGTAGGCAAAGTACAGCGGAATGAACGTGATCAGTCCCGTCTGAATGATGGAGCGCACGCCGATCACCAGCACGATCACGACCAGACCGGCGATCACGCTGGATCTGCCGCCGGCGACCGTGGCTCCTGTCGTCCGTAGGCGGGCGCGGCGGGCCTGCCACTGGCCGGTCGTGGCATAGTAGGGAATGAATGCCATCAGGGCTGCCGATGCCAAGAGGCCGGGCAGAAGAGCCCCGAGCGCGCCGCGATCGCCAAACAGATTGATCAGGCCCAGGAGGATGAGAGGCCCGAGCGCAAAGCCCAGATTCCCCCCGGCGAAGAAGAATGAGATCCCGGTCGCCTTGCTGTCTCCGCTGACGTGGTTGGCTTGCAGGGAGCCGGCCGCGTGATAGAGTGCTGAGCCAAGGCCTGTCACCACGACCACTGCCAGCACCAGCCCGTAGCTTGGCATGTACAGGGCCGTACCGGTTCCCAGGGCTGCCAGGAGACAGGCGATCGGCAGGATACTGCGCATCGGCCGGCGGTCGCTGAGCAGGCCGAACAATGGTTGGATGACCGACGAGGTCAGGTATTGCGTTGAGACGATGGCAGCCGCCGCGGCATAACCGAGATGCAGACGGGCGTGCAGCAGTGGGATGAGGATCGCCAGGCCGCTGGTCTGAATGTCAACCGCCAAATGCCCGAAAGCCAACGCGAGCAGGGGCAGCCGCTTTATCTCCAAACGCGGCATTATCACCTGCTTGCGACGCCAGCCACGTCAGCCCCGAGGACGATCACCAGGTCTGCGCTGCCCGAGCCAGGGTCGCTCAATACGTGATCGGGCTGAATGGCCAACTGTCGCACCAGGGCGTCGCGGGTTGGGGCAGACGAGTTTCCGTAGGCGATCAGCCAACTGGCGCTGTAATCGGCGCGATCGGCATCGCCCAGGCCGACGACGTCGAAGCCCGCGGTCGCCAGGCGACCGGCCACCCGCGAAGCCAGGCCGGCCTGATCGGTGCCATTCAAGACGGCAATGCGCCTGCCCGCGGCCCCCGCAGTTCCCGGCTCCGCGTCGGGATTGCTGACTGAGAGCGCCGCGCTCGGCGCGGCGTTGCCTGGCGGCCGGCCGGGTGCCCCGTCGAAGACTTCTGCGACGGCCGCGTGCACCTTTTGCATGTCGGGGATGAGCACGAAGCCCCAGGTGGCATCGTTGGAATCCAGGCCCATCGCGTCGTCTACTACTACCTGGACAGGGTTCGCGGCCTGGACCTGGCTCAGCTCGCCGGCCAATGAGAGCATCTGTTCCAATGGCATATCGGTTTGGACGGACTTGGCAAGCGTCAGCATCAGGCCGGGCAGGCGCGGCAAGAGCAGCGCCAGTTGGTCCGGCCGGCTCAGCTTTTGCTTGATGGCCAGCACAACCTGTTGTTGGCGGCGGGCCCGGCCATAGTCGCTGTCTTGATGACGGGTGCGAGCGTACTTGAGCGCCAGGCTGCCGTCCATGTGGATACGCCCGGCCGGAATGTAGAGCGGATCGTAGCCGTAGGTGTCGTTCGGGTACAGGGGATCGTTGATCGCTTTCGGGACGTCGACGTCGATCCCGCCCAACTGGTCGATGATCTGGCGGAAGCCCTCGAAGTTCACCCGCACGTAATAATCGATGGGCTGACCGATGAAACTCGCCACCGTCGCGCGTGCCAGCGCCGGACCCCCTCCCGGGTACTTGTAAAGCTCGCCGAGCACGTGCGCCGAATTGATTTTTGCAACATTCGTATAGCCAGGCAGCGGAACGAGCAGATCGCGCGCCAGCGAGATGACTCCGGCCGAGCGTTTCTGCGGATCGACCGTGAGTACCATCATCGTATCAGTGCGACCGACCGGTTCGTTGGGGCGGTTATCTGATCCGAGCATGAGCACTGTCACCCGATCGGCAGGGACGGCAGTGCCGACCGGCGTCGGAGCCGGCTGGGCGGCCTGGCCGTCGACGGCCGCATCCGGTTCCGCCGGTGCCGGCGTCAACTGCTTAGGCAGACCGGCCGGCACATGTGCCACGCGCTCGCTGCTCTTCGTTTGCCAGGTGAATTCCAGATAGGCCGCACCGGCGCCGATCACAATGACCAGGGTCATAATTAATCCGGCCAGTAGTCCGGCGCAGCTAACGCGCCGTCGTCGTATAGGTTTCAAATGGCTGTGTCCCTCGCTTCTCATGAAGCCCGATTATACTGCCCGCGCGCGCCGAGACCAAGTCCGGACCCCAACGCGCTGAGCTACCAGCGATAAGACGACCGAAGCGTCAAAGCGGTTCCGTTCGGTCCGGCCGAGGGGTGCGCGCGGCGCGGGCCGCAACGCGCCCCTCTTAGGCGTGGCCCGGCAGACCTGGAGCGGGGAGGAGTCCAGGCCTGCGCTCAGGCGGTCACGACAGCGCTCTGTGCCAGAACCTCCAGGTTTTCCTCGGCGATGGACGGGCGCTGGGTCCGCCGAATGGCCTCGGCGCAGGCCTCGATCGGGAACAGGTTTAGCTCCCGCAGCGCCGCACAGAGCATCAGCAAGGCGAGGTTCTTCTTACTGCCGCGCACCCCAGCGGCTTCGAAGTCGAACACGACCTTGCGCGCCGGGCTGGTCAGATCGGCAAACTCGGGGGTCACAAAGAGCTGGCTGTCGGAGGTCAGGGCGCGCAAGTAGGGCCCGGCCTGCTTCAGGCCGTCCTGGCTGACCAGGACGAGCGCGTCCGGGCGGGTGACACCGGTGTACAGGATCTCGCGCGGGCTGAAGATCAGTTCGCTCGTGCTGTGGCCGCTCTTGACGGTCACGGGATAGTCGTCGGCCTGGCTGGCCCATAGCCCTGCCAAGAGGGCAGCCTGCCCTGCGACGTGCGCCGAGGAGCGTACCTTGCCGCCGGCCGAACCGGCGATCACCAGCCGGAACTCCCGGTCGAGCGCCGACGAAAACCGCGGCTGCACGGGCGCCGGCCGCAGCCCGGCGCCCTGAACCTGCCTTGATTCGCCTGCCCGCAAGGGGGCGATCGCCGCCGCTCCGTACGCGTCCCCGGCCTTGGCGTCCCGGACGGCATGGGCGTATTCCGGCCGCTCCAGGCGCTGCTGCCAGCCCGCCGGTAGCCCCAACTGGTCGCGCGTGGCGATCAGTTCCTTCCTCGAGAAGTCGTTGTTGGGCACGTAGTAGGCGGTGCAGAGCTCCCAGATGTCGAGCAGCGCGAAACATTCGCTGCGGATTGCCTCGGCGATCACGTCCGGCAAGTCACGGTCGAAGGCGGTTCCCCGCCAGGTCAGACCGGCGCCGTTGGCGCCGACCGTGGCGCACAGATCCAGCGGACGCTCCAGGTTCCCGGCGCGCGTGGTGGCCGTTACGCCGCCGTATGGAGTGGTGACGCTGTGTTCGCCGCCCGTCATGCCGAAGTTGAAGTTATTGAAGACAAGCACTGACAAACCGATGTTGCGGCGGGCGGCATTCAGCAGGTGTGCGCCGCCGATGCCACAGCCGCCGTCGCCGATCAGGACGATCACTTTGAGCTGAGGATCGGCCAACTTGATGCCCGTCGCGTAGGCGATGCTGCGCCCATGCAGACCGTGGAAGGCATTTGTAACGAAGTACTGGTCGCCCAGCCCCTGGCAGCCGATATCGCTCACGATCACCACTTGCCGGGGATCGAGAGCGAGCTTGACCAGCGCTCTGTCGAAGGCGTTCAGGATCAGGCTGTGGCTGCAGCCTGGGCAGAAGGGGTAAGAGCGCTCGTTGCGGTAAGTTGCGGGTGGAGCGAATTCTATCATTTCTGCATTGCCTGCTCAGTCCAGAATGTACTGCCTAAACTGGCCGGGTGTGATCAGTTCGCCGTCGGTCCGCGTGACCCCGGTCACTTTCGGAGGCACCCGCCGGCCCTCGGCGGCCCAGCCGTAGATGATGCGCTCGACTTCCTGCCGGTACTGGCCGTGGTTCATCTCGGCGACCACCACACGTTCGACCGTGGAACGTCCCTCACCGTCCTGCAGGGCCGCCAGGATGGCTTGTGCCGGAACCGGCCACAGGCTCTGGATCGTGAGCGCGGAGAGGGCACTGCCGGATCTGCCCCGGTGGAAGTTGACGGCCTCGGTCATGGCGCGGGCCGTGATGCCGTAGGCTATGAGGAGGGTCCGCGCGCCCGGCTGCAGGTCGGCGCCCACAAGCTCGATCTCGTCGCGATGGTCCTCGATCTTGCGAAGCAGGTGCTCGTTCAGGCGCCCGACCTTGATCGAATCTTTGGTCAGCATGCCGTGCTCGTCATGGCTGGAGCCCGTGAAACGGACGATGTGCTCCCCGCCATAGGGGCTGTAGTCGGGAGGGCGATCGAGAGGCTCGAAGCGCCAGGGTAGGAACGTTTCTTCTGGGCGAAGGCCAGCGGTGCTGGCGGGCAGGGCGGTGGCGAGCGAGCGCGCCCGCACGGGTGGATACGTGTAGTCGTCAACCTCGACCGTGCTTGTCGATAGGAACATTTCTTTGTCGGTCATCAGGAAGACCGGCACGCGGAAGCGTTCGGCCAGGTCGAAGGCTCGGCGAGTCAGGCTGTAGCACTCGGACACGCTGCTGGGACAGAGGGCGATGATCGGATAGCCGCCGGAGTTTCCCCAGCGCACGAACTGAATGTCGGCCTGAGCCGGGGTAGTCGCGCCGCCGGTCGCCGGCCCCATGCGCTGAGCGTCGACGATCACGAGGGGCACTTCGCCCATGATGGCCAGGCCGATCGTTTCGCTGTACAAGCTCAAACCTGGCCCCGACGTGGCGGTGAGCACGCGTGCGCCCGTCATCGCTGCCCCTACGCACATGCTGATGGAGCCAATCTCGTCCTCCGCCTGGATGGCGACGCCGCCCGCCCTGGGCAGTTCACGTACCATGTGCAGCAGCAGCGGCGTGGCGGGCGAAATAGGATAGCCGGCAAAAAAGTTGCAGCCGGCATCCAGGGCGCCGCGCGCAATGGCCGTGGCGCCGTCGATGAATTCGCGCATACTCGTGCTCCCACTCGTGCCTTAACGGAACATTCTATCGAGAGTATAAAGGGGTAAACGGGGGCCGACAATGACGGCACTCATAAACGAGGACATAAAGGGGGGAGCCGAACCGGCTCCCCCTGATCGGGTCGAAGGTACCGCTTTACTCGTTGACCCATTGAGCCAGGCGCCTCAGGTACGAGGTCAGGCCGTCAGACGGAGCTTCAACGTCTCGGTAGTGGTCCAATTGGGGCAACAAGGTCCAGGCCAGCAAGGCCAAAATCGCGATGATCAGTGGGATGTGCATTGGGTGTCTCCTCCCATATTGGCTGGTGCGAACGTAATTGAGACGTTGAAGCGATTGATAAGGTTCCCAGAATATCAGGCGAGCCTCCCTGAATCTGTGGCGATTTTACACCCTGCAGAAAAGCATGGGAAGGGTAAATTACCGTGGTCTTTTTCGCGGGCGCGCGCGGGTAAAGTACGCTAATTCGGTCTGCACAAATCTCGGTATTACGAGTATAGTATAGCCAGGAGGCGAAAATGTACGCTACGATCAACGGTGCACGCCTGGCTTTCTCCGAGCGTGGGATACGCCATCGCTCCAGCATACTGCTGATCCACGGCTATCCGCTCAATCGCCACATGTGGGACGCCCAGCTGGCGGGCCTATCGGGCGCGGTGCGGGTGATTGCCCCTGACCTGCGCGGCAGTGGCGATTCGCAGGTCACTCCCGGCCCTTACCGCATGGATCAGTTCGCCGACGATCTCGCGGCATTGCTCGATCACTTGGGCATCGAGCGCACCGTCATCGCGGGGCTGAGCATGGGTGGCTACGCGGCGTTCGCCTTCTGGCGTCGCCATGCGGCGCGCGTCCGGGCGCTGGTCCTGCTCGACACGCGTGCTGAGCCGGACGGCGCAGAGGCAATAGCCGGACGGGAAACTGCGATGGAGACGGTGCAGCGTGAGGGGAGCGAGGCGCTGGCGCGCCAGATGTTGCCTCGCCTGCTGGCGCCGGATAATTTCGCCAACGCCACGCTCGCCGGGCGGGCTCTGGCGATCATGGCAATGCAACCGGTGGCGGGGCTTGTCGGGGATTTGCAGGCGATGCGCGACCGGCCCGACAGCCGGCCCTTACTGGCCCAGATCAGCGTGCCGGCCCTGGTGATCACCGGCGAAGCGGACCGGCTTACTCCGCCGGCGGACGCCGAGGCCCTGGCTGTGGCCATTCCCGGCGCCCGTCTGGTCATCGTTCCGCGGGCCGGCCATCTGAGCCCGCTCGAGAACCCGCGCGCGGTCAACCGCGCCCTTCGCACCTTTCTGGGGCAACTGGGCGGTGGCTGAGCAAGAACCCGGCGCAACCGGTGGCCCGGTATTCCTGCGCACCGTCCGGCGGCGGACCTCAGGTGAACGAGACAACCAGCCGGTCATGGTCGTCGTAGGTGTAGACGATCGAGAGCGGCGGATCGGTAGGGCCCATCGCCAGCAAACGGGGCAGGAGTACGGGCAGGTCCTCCATGACGTGCTCGAGTGGTAAAGCATCTCGCGCCAGCCATTCGAGCGTCCCTTCCCCGGAGGGGGTCAGGCTGCGGGTGGAAGCGGCGGCAATGAAGACGAACAGCAGGATGCCGACGCTTGAGTCGCGCGCGTCGACGTGGATCAGGGCGCGCAGGCGCAGCTCGCTGACCTGCAGGCCGGTTTCCTCGAGAATCTCGCGCCGCGCGGCGCTGTAAACGTCCTCGCGCGGCTCGATGTGCCCGCCCACACCGTTGTAGAGGCCGGCCCACAGGCGTTTTTCCGGTCCGCCGCGTAAAAGCAGGACATCGTTGCCGTGCGTCACGAAACAGAGGGTACGGGGAATTACCTGGTAGCGCTGGCGGCTTCCGGCTATCCCTTGCGCTTCGTGCCCCATGCCGCCTCCCTGATGCGTGATACGCGCCCCGTGCAGCCTTGCGGTTCCCGCTAGCCGGCAGCCGAAGCGACCGCGGCGCCAGCCAAGTATAGCCCAATTCTGGCTAGTCGGTGGAATGTGGGGATGGTATAATACCGGCATGACCTCTCGCAGCGCCCCGGCCATGTCCAGCACCCGCCAGATCGCTCGGGCGGCGACGCTGGTGATGGCGCTTTTTGTCTTCAGCCGGGCGGCAGGCCTCGCCCGGGAGATGATCATCGGCGCCCGCTTCGGCACGAGTGCGGAATACGATGCCTACCTGGCGGCGTTTCGCTTGCCCGACCTGCTGTTCCAATTGATGGCGGGCGGCGCCCTGGGCTCGGCCTTCATCCCGGTGTTCACCGGCTGTCTGACGCGGCGGGATCTGAGCGGCGCCTGGCGCCTATACAGCGCGATCACGAACTGCGTAATCATCATCATGACGGTCGCGGCCGCGCTGGCCGCGATCGTCGCGCCGCTGTTGGTCCGTTACGTGCTTGCGCCCGGCTTTAGTCCCGAGCAGCAAGCGCTGACCGCCCAACTGATGCGTTGGATGCTGGTCAGCACCGTGATCTTCGGCGTCAGTGGGATCATTATGGGCGTGTTGAACAGCCTGCAGCACTTTTTGCTCCCGGCCCTCGCGCCCGTTCTCTACAACCTCGCGATCATCGCCGGGGCCTGGTTTCTGGGACCAACTCTCGGCATCTACGGGCTGGTGCTGGGCGTCGTCGTCGGCGCGGCCCTGCATCTCGACGCTCAGTTGTTCGGGCTGTGGTGGCACGGCGCCCGCTACTCGCCCGTTCTTGGGCTGGACAACGCGATGGTGCGAGAAGTAGGCCGTCTGATGGCCCCGCGTATCCTCGGGCTGGCGGTCGTACAGCTCAATTTCTGGGTCAACACCATCCTCGCCTCCTCGCTGCCCAGCGGCAGCCTGTCGGCGCTCAATTATGCCTGGCTGCTCATGCTGCTGCCCCAGGGCATCGTGGCGCAGGGTGTGGCTACGGCCGCATTTCCCACCTTTGCCGCCCTCGAGGCGAGCGGGAAGTACGCGGAGCTGAGGCGAACGCTGAGCAGTACCTTGCGGGCCGTCCTCTTTCTCACAATTCCCGCCGCAGCGGGCCTGTTTGTCTGGCGCCTACCGCTGGTGCGCATGCTCTTCCAGCGCGGTGTCTTCGGCGAGCAGTCGACCCAGTGGACGGCTTACACGCTGGCCTTCTACGCTTTCGGCTTGCTCGGGCACTCGCTGTTGGAGATCACTTCGCGGGCGTTCTATGCCCTGCACGACACGCGCACCCCGGTGGGCGTCGGAGTGGCGAGCATGGCACTGAACGTCGTGCTCAGCCTGGCACTGCGGCCCTCTTTGGGCTTCGCCGGGCTCGCCCTGGGCAATACCATTGCCACCACTCTGGAGATGGTTGTGCTGCTGTGGCTGCTCACCCGGCGCCTCGGCGGGCTGGAGTGGATCCAGCTCTCGTCAACAGCGCTCCGCTCACTGGTGGCGGCACTGGTGATGGCCGTGCCGTTGGGCTGGGCGGCAGCGCGCTGGACGGGCTCTCCCGCCCTGCCCCTGGGCGTGGCCGGTCTGTTGTCCGGCGCACTCATCTACCTGATCGGCGCAGCGGTCTTGCGCATGCCAGAGTTGGGGATGGTCAGACGACTGGCGAGCCGCTAACCGGTTGGCGCGGTCGTGAGGCCTATGGCGCGGGCTGCCAGATGAACCGCCAGGGACGCGCCAGGGCAAGATCGTTCCCAACCACCCCTACGCGTGCGCTCTGGGACACCTCCTCATCAGGCACCACCGGGCCCTCTTCGATGAATAGCTCGTCGCCGGTCGTCAGGTCTGCGCCGTAGAGCCTGCGGTCTATCGCCAGGGCCTGGCAGAGCTTGCCGGGACCATCGCTAAGGTGCCGGTCAGAGGCGGCGCCCCGTCGTGCGCGCATCAGGTCGATCCCTTCGCGGGGCAGAATGGCGCGCAGCAAAACGGCTCCCGCGGCCTGTTCGGCCGATTTGGCAACGGCATTCATACAGAAGTTTGCCCCATAGATGAAGTAGACGTAGGCATGGCCGGGCGGACCGTACATGATTGTGCTGCGTGGCGTGCGACGGAAGGCATGTGAGGCTTCGTCATCCGGTCCCGTATAGGCTTCGACCTCGCTGATCAGCCCACTGCAGCGCCGGCCGTCGACGATTCGCACCAGGCGCTTTCCCAGCAACGCGCGCGCGACGACCAGCGTGTCGCGCGCGTAGAACGGTCGTGCCAGCCGCGGCATGGGGCCGGCCCCAGCGGTGTCAGTCGAGCTGGCGGATGACAAGCACTACCTTGCCCTGGATTTCGAGTTGGTCGGCCGGCACCGGTATCGGCTGGTAAGCCGGGTTGGCCGGCTGCAGACGAACCATCGCGCCCTCGGGATAGTAGTACTTGAGCGTCGTTTCTTCACGATCCTTGATCCATGCGACCACCATATCGCGCGGCTGAGCCGTCTGTTGGTGCTGAATGACCACCCAGTCCCCGTCGTAGACCAGCGCGTCAATCATCGAGTCGCCCTTCACCTGCAGGGCATACAGATCGCCGCCGGCGGGCACGAGATCTTGCGGCAGGTTCAGCGTTTCGCCCGAGAAGGGATTTTCTTGCTGCCCGAAGGCGCCGATGGGCGTGCCCGCGGAGATAATCCCGTACTTGGGGATAGGCATGACATGCGCGGCTACCGCTTCCGGCGCGCCTGCCGGGCCCCCGTCGATCAGCCGCAAGCCACGCGAAACGTCCTTGTTGCGGTTGATAAAGCCCTTCTCCTGGAGGCGCTCCAGGTTGTACTTAACGACCGAGGTAGAGCTGATATCCGCGGCCTTGCCGATTTCGCGGATGGTCGGCGGGTAATCGTGCTCGGCATGGTACTCGCGGATGAACTCCAGGATCCGCTCCTGACGCGTAGACAGGGTCATTACAGTCCTCCTCTGGACCAGAACTCATGTTCGTCACGGCAATCGAAACTTTGTGCTGAACCCTACCCCGCCATTATACGCGAACATCTGTTCGTTTGTCAAGCATTTATCGCAGGTTTTTCCAACTTTGTTTCCAGCCTGGGCCCCATATCCCAAGCGGCCAAGCGGTACGGCTTGACACTCCGTGCTACAATAAATCTGCCGGTTGTTGCCGGCCAGCCAATCAGTGAATAGTCAGGAGGCAGGCTCTGGAACCTTCAGAACTCGCGCACGTGATCGTCGAGGAGTTGGAAGAACGGCAAGCGGCAGAAATCGTCATGTTGGACCTGACGCAAATTACGCCGATAGCGGACTTCTTCATCATCTGCACCGCGGAGTCGGACCGGCAAGCCAGGACACTCCAGGAAATCCTGGCCGAGGAACTGAAGCGACATTACGCGATCCGTCCACTTTCCACCGAGGGGGAACCCTCTTCCGGGTGGCTGCTCCTCGACTACAATGCCGTGATCGTTCACATCTTCTCCCGCGACGCGCGCACCTTCTACCGGCTGGAAGAGCTGTGGAAGGCTGCCCCGGTGGTACTCAAAATTCAGTAGTGAGGTCGCATCGTGAAAAGACACACTGCCAGCCTAGCAGTGGCGCTGGTCGCACTGTTGGGCGCGGGCTGCACGCCGCAGTTCACGCCTCTCCCCACCGGGGTGCCGGTGACGGTGATTGTGACCGTGGTGCTGACGCCTACGCCCGTTTCCACCACATCGGCGCCCCTGGTTGCCGTGGCCACGGCGTCACTGGCCCCGGCAACGCAAGCCCCGCCATCGCCGAGCGCGACGGCGCAGGCACCTACCCCGACGCCCGTGCCTGCCGGCGCCACGCCTACACCGGCTAACCTGACGCCCTCCCCGGTTCCGCCCTCACCAACTCCTTGCCCCAGCACGATAGGCGTGGGCGGCGATTTTAGCCTGGCCTACAACGGAGCGAAGCTTCAGCAGGAACTCGGCTGCCCGACGTCTGGGGCACACACCTTGAAGACCTCCTATGAACCGTTCGAGCACGGTTTCATGTTCTGGCGCGACGATACCAAGCTAGTCGACGTATTCTACGGGGTCGACAACACGTGGCAGGAGTTCGCCGACACTTACGTTGACGGGCAGCCTGAATATTCGTGCCCGAGCGACAACACACCGTCGACCACCCCGCCGACCCCCAGACGTGGTTTCGGCAAGGTTTGGTGCACCCAGCCTAACGTGCGCAGCCGGCTGGGCAACGCGTTGTCGGATGAGATCGGCAATGACCGGACGGTGCAGGACTTCGAGAACGGGAGCATGCTGCTGATCCCTGACTACGCCGGTGTTCCGGTGGTGCTCTACAAGGATAGCGGACGCTGGCAATTGGTCAGGTAACTTCCCGACCGGCCACTTAAATGAGCGGGGCCGATCGCTACGATCGGCCCCGCTCATTCTGATGCCCCGGGGCGCGCCCCACGAGTCAACCCGCTTCGGCTCACCGGTCTATTCGAAGATCCAGGTGTCGATCGTGCGGGTGTAGCGCAGCAGCTCGTCGGGCTTGAACCAGAGGGCGATCTCGCTTTGAGCGGTCTCGGGCCCATCCGAGCCGTGGATCAGGTTGCGGCCCATCTCCAGTCCGAGATCGGCACGGATCGTGCCCGGCGCAGCTTTGCTCGGGTTCGTCGCGCCCATGGTGGCCCGCGCCGCGGCTACTGCCTCTGTCCCCTCCAGCACCAGCGCGACCACCGGCCCACTGGTGATGTACTTGATCAGACCGTCGAAGAACGGCTTACCGACATGCACCGCATAGTGTTCTTTGGCGAAATCGTCGCTCATCTGCAGCATTTTCATGCCGACGATCTTCAGGCCGCGTGCCTCGAAGCGGCCAACTATCTCCCCCACCAGGCCTCGCTGCACGCCGTCTGGCTTGATCATGACAAAAGTGCGTTCCACAACTGCCTCCGCGCTAGCTGATAAATGACGTCTGAGTATACCCGAGGGGATCGGCTCGTGGCAAACGGTCCAAGGAGACGGGGAAATGCTCGACCGGAGCTGGTGGGCTCTCGCCGCCCACCAGCTCCGCTTACGAACTCAGTGACCGCCGGTCGGCGCCAGGTGCTTCTTCGACGGCCGCGGTGCATCGAGCGAGATGCCGTAATCAGCCGGCTTCTTGCTCTGCAGGATCGCCCAAACCACGGCTCCGAGCAGGACGATCATCACGATGGCCAGGGGCAAAGAAATTCCCTCGGACCTGACGACGATGGGGGCGATGATCAGGCTGATCAGGTTGATGACCTTGATCAACGGGTTCAGCGCCGGGCCGGCGGTGTCTTTCAGCGGATCGCCGACAGTGTCGCCGACGATGCTTGCGCGATGAGCCTCAGAGCGCTTGCCGCCGTAATGGCCGTCCTCGATCAGCTTCTTGGCGTTGTCCCAGGCGCCGCCGGCGTTCGACATGAAGACTGCGAGCAGTTGACCCGAGAGGATGATGCCCGCCAGGAAGCCGCCCAGGGCTGCAGCCTTGAGCGTGAAACCGACAATTATCGGGATCAACACCACCAGGATACCCACGGGCAGCAACTCACGCTGCGCAGCTTCGGTGGAGATGGCGACGGCCTGCCGGTAGTCGGGCAGGACCTTCCCTTCACGCACGCCGGGCACGTCAAACTGCAGGCGAACGGCGGCTACCATGCCGTTGGCGGCCCGCGCGACTGCCTTGACCAGCATCGAGCCGAACAGCAGCGGAATGCCGCCGCCGATGAGCAGGCCGATGAAGACCAGCGGGTCGGCAATGTTGATGACGCTGAGAACGTCCGCCTGCGCGAGCTGGCCAGCCTTGACCATCGCCTGTTGCACGACGCCGATGTCGGTCATGAAGGAACCGAACAGGGCCACAGCCGCGATGACGGCGGAGCCGATGGCCACGCCCTTGGTGATGGCTTTGGTGGTGTTGCCCACTGCATCCAGATCGGTCATGATCTTGCGGGCCTTGGCATTCATGCCGGCCATTTCCCCAATCCCGTTAGCGTTATCGGAGATGGGCCCGAATGCGTCCATCGAGACCAGGTTGCCGGCATGGGTCAGCCAGCCGATGCCGATCAGGGCTACGCCGTAGATGACGAACTGCATGCCCTGGGCGCCGTAAACCAGTACCGAGACCATGATCGCCGCGGCGATCGTCAGAACTGCCCACGTGCTGGATTCGTAGCCTTCCGCCAGGCCGCTGAGGATGGTCGTGGCCGGACCGAAGCGGGTGCTCTTGGCGATTTCCTGCACAGGGGTCTTGTCGGTGGCGGTGAAGTAAGCGGTGAGCCGGTTCACGATGACGTTGAAGACCACCCCGGTCGAGATCATCGCCGCGGGCTTCCACCAGTTGTTGACCATGTCAGGCTTAGCGATATCGGTCGCGTGAATGTAGAGCCAGGCGAGCAGGGTCGAGCCGCAGATGGTAATAACAGAAGATACCTCGTAGGCGATCTCCATCGCATGCCAGGCGTTGCCCTTGGCGACCGTGCGCTCCCAGACCGGCACAGAGAAAGTGCCGACGATCGAGCTGATGACGCCGATCGCCCGGACGAGCAACGGGAACACGATCCAGTAGACGTCGCCTGTGATGCTCATTAGCGCGAGGCCCAGGATCAGCGCCGAGACGATCGTCACTTCGTAGGACTCGAAGATGTCGGCGGCCATTCCGGCGCAGTCGCCCACGTTGTCGCCGACCTGGTCGGCGATGACGGCCGCGTTGCGCGGGTCGTCTTCTTCGAGGTTCTCTTCGACCTTACCCACCAGGTCGGCGCCGACGTCGGCCGCCTTGGTGTAGATACCGCCGCCGACGCGCATGAAGAGCGCCAGCAGCGTGCCGCCGAAGCCGAAGCCCAGCAAGGCATCGGGCGCCGCTGCGCCGAAGATGATGAAGATCGTGGTGCCGCCCAACAGGCCGAGGCCGTCCGTAAGCATACCGGTGATCGTGCCGGAGCGGTAGGCGATGCGCAAGGCGTCGCCGAAGTTGTTCATGGAGGCAGCAGCCACCCGGATGTTACCCTGGACTGCCATACGCATGCCCAACTGGCCGACCAGCAGGGAGAAAGTGGCGCCGAGGATGAAAGCGCCGGCACGCCCGAAGGCGATGATCAAGCGGGCCCCGTCGCCGTACATTTTCTGGGCGGCCGGGCTGGGCTCGGCGATCCATACGCTGGCAAACAGCGCGAAGACGAGGACGCCAATGAAGGGAATGATGGTGCGGGCCTGGCGCGAGAGGTAGGCGTCAGCGCCTTCCTTGACCGCGGTCCAGATACGAATCATTGCCGGCGTGCCTTTGCCCTCAGACATCACGTCGCGCCGCAGGAGCCAGGCGTACACGAGGCTCACGAGCGCAATCGCCAGGACGCCGTAAATGGCGCCGTACTCGAGTGGTGTGAGATTGAGTTGGTACATGTTCTTCTAACACTCCTCCTGCGTAGGTTCCTTGGGCGCGTACTGGATGCCGGCCGCCAGGCCATGGTCTGCTTCGCTACACAAACTTGGTTTGGCGTGCCTTCCCCAATAAGGACCGGTGACCGCGCCCACAGGATGGGAGAACTACGCGCAAACAACGAGAGCATTCAGCAGGCTAACCCGGTGCTCACCTGCGAACACCCACATACCGCCATTATCATTCTAACGCCGAATCGCGGTTTCTGTCAAAACGCGGCTCGCTTGTTATAGAAAGTACAAATTCCCATACTTGAAGCGGCACTGGCGGCTCCTCTTTGACATCCGGTTTGAGTAAAGCGATAATACCGGCTACCCAGTGCCGGGTGCGCAATAGCGGCTATCAGGAGCAGAAACCCAGGCACTGCTAGAAAGGCATGCAGTACAGTCGATGGCTTCATCTTCCACGCAGCGACGCGCGCCGGCAGGGAGAGTGGCGGCGGGCTTGCGGCCGCCTATCTTGGTGGACACGCCCCAGACATTCTCGGCAATGCTCGAACAGTTGGTCGGAGAACCGGCGCTGGCGCTGGATACTGAATCGGACAGCCTATACCGCTACTTTTACAAAGTGTGCCTGGTGCAGGTCAGTACCGCGACCACCGATTACCTGGTCGATCCCTTGCGCTTGCCAGACATCTCGGGCCTCAACGACTTGCTGGCCAATCGGTCCATCGAGAAAATATTCCACGCCGCCGAGAACGATGTCGTGGTCCTGAAGCGAGATTTTGGGTTCACTTTCGCTCACATTTTCGACACGATGGTCGCGGCGCGTATCCTCGGTCTGCCCCGCGTGAGCCTGGCGGCTTTGCTCGAAGAGCACTTCGCGGTCAAACTCGATAAGCGCGCCCAGTTGACCGACTGGGGCCACCGCCCCCTGACCGCAGAACAGTTGAGCTACGCCCGCCTCGACACTCACTATCTAATGCCCCTGCGTGACCTGCTGGCCGGCGAACTGCAAGAGCGGGGCCGCTGGCGCGAAGCGGCAGAAGCCTTTGACGCGCTGCCTGACCTGGTGCCTGTCGACAGACCCTTCGACCCCGAAGGTTTCTGGCGCAACCGTGAGGCCCGTTCGCTCAGCCCACGCGAACTGGCGGTGCTGCGCGAGCTCTTCTTGTGGCGCGATGAGCAAGCGCGCGCCCTGGACCTGCCCGTATTCAAGGTGATCGACGACCGCGTGCTGGTGCGGCTAAGCCGGAACCAGCCACGCGAGCCGCGCGACCTGCGATTGAGCGCCTGGCAAGCCAGGCGCTTCGGGGACCAGGTGCTCGAGGCGATCGCGCGTGGCCTGACGGCCGAGCCGCCGGCCTTTCCGGCCCGGGCACGCAACGATGGACACCGCCCTGACCCGGCCGCGGTCGAGCGTTTTGACCGCTTGCGGGCCTGGCGCACGGCGCGCGCCGCCGAGCGCGGTGTGGCATCGGATGTAGTGCTCACCAACGAGGTTTTGATGGCGGTGGCGCGCGCCGCGCCGTCAACCGTCGAGGAACTGGCGGATCTGGGAGTGCTGAGCGCGTTCAAGCTCGAGGAGTACGGCCAGGAACTGGTGCAGGAGATGAAAGCCTGAGGCTCCGGGGCCCTCTCAGCGCTTGTAGCGGCCCATCAGCTCCGCGCTGGCAAGGGTGTGACCTTGCATGGCCGTCTGCACGTCTTTGGCGGTCGCGTTGTTACCCAGAGATAGTGGCCCATCCAGGGCATAGAGCCTGAAGTAGTAACGGTGCGTGCCGCCGGGCGGGCAGGGGCCGCCATAACCGGCCTTTCTCGAGCTGTTGGTGCCTTGTACTGCCCCATTCTCGAGCTTGCCTGCGGCGGCAGATTCGGGCAAGCCCGCGGCACTGGCCGGCAAGTTGAAGACGATCCAGTGAGTCCAGGTGCCACCCGGTGCATCGGGGTCGTCGACGATCAGGGCCAGGCTGCTGGCCTGCGGCGGCACACCGCTCCAGGCCAGCGGAGGCGAGACGCTTTCGCCATCGCAGGTATACTTTCTCGGGATCATCTGGCCTTCGGCGAAAGCCGAACTCATAATCTGCATCATGCTTCCTCCGCCGCTCACAGCTTCACTGGGAGCGACAACCACAGTCGTGGCGAGCGGGACGGCGGCGGAGCCCGGCCGGCCCGCGCAACCCGCGACGATTGCTGGCACCAAGAGCCACACGGCACTACGCCGAAACATGCCTTTTCTCCTCACCCGACCCGTACGCCGAGCCGCAGCGTGCGCGGCGCTGCGCCGCGCTAGATGGCCGCGCTGTAGCTTGCCGCGATCGGCAGGCGGCGGCCGGTCCCGAAAGCTTTGGAGGTGACCTTCAGGCCGGGCGCAGCCTGCCAGCGCTTGTATTCACTGCGGTCCACCATGCGCGCCACCCTGGCCACCGTCTGCCACTCAAACCCCCGCTCCATAATCTCCTGCGCGGATTGACCCTCGTCCACGTACAACTGCAGGATCGCGTCGAGCACATCGTAGGGCGGAAGAGAATCCTGGTCGGTCTGGTTTGGCCTCAGCTCAGCCGACGGTGGCTTCGTGAGCGAAGCCACCGGGATGATCTCGCCGCTGCGGTTCACGTATCGCGCGAGTTGGTAAACCATCGTCTTCGGCACATCTGCGATCACCGCAAGCCCACCGCTCATATCGCCATAAAGCGTGCAGTAGCCGACCGCCAGCTCACTCTTGTTGCCGGTGGTCAATACGAGGTAACCGAACTTGTTGGAGAAGGCCATCAGCGTGTTGCCGCGGATGCGGGCTTGCATGTTCTCCTCGGTTATGTCCGGCGCCCGGTCGGCGAAGTGCGGCTCGAGCGTGTTCAGATAGCTCTCAAACATCTCGCCGATGCGGACGGTCTCGAAGCGGATGCCGAGGTTGGCCGCTAGCCGGCGCGCATCGGCCACACTGCCCTCCGATGAGTAGGGGCCGGGCATGGCTACGCCCAACACATTATCCTTGCCGAGGGCCGCGACCGCCAGTGCGCAAGTGAGCGCCGAGTCGATGCCGCCCGATAGGCCGATGACGACCTGCCGAAAGCCGGTCTTGCGAAGGTAATCGCGCATGCCCAGCAGCAGCGCCTCATAGATCGTTTCGATCTTGGGCTGCGGCACGAACGCCGCCTGCTCGCCCGCTTGCGCGCTGTCGATGGTGCGCACGTCTTCGGCAAAGGCCGGGACAACTTGCGCCGCATTGCCGTCACGGTCGAAGCATAGGCTGCAGCCATCGAAGATCAGCTCGTCGTTGGCACCTACCTGGTTCACGAACACGAACGGCAAGCCATGCCGGCGGGCGTGCCCGCTGATGAGCCGGTAACGTATCGCCTCCTTGCCTGCCCAGAAAGGCGAAGCCGAAATGTTGAGGAGTAATGTGGCTCCCGCCTGGGCCAGCGTCGCGATGGGATCGAAGGTGTAGGGCATGCGCAGCCACAACTGCGGATCCGTCCAGGCATCCTCGCAGATGCTGATGCCCAGCACTTCGCCGCGGAAGGGCACGACGCGGACCACGCCCGCCGGATCGAAATAGCGTGACTCGTCGAAAACATCGTAGGTGGGCAGCAGGGACTTGCTCTGCTGGAAGAGCACCTCGCCGCGATTGATGAGCAGGGCTGCGTTGTAAAGACCTTTGCCGACCGGCTTGCCGGTGGGCAAAGGTGCGCCGACCAGAATGCCCGTCTCCGGGTACGACCTGGAGCTCACGCAGACTTTGTCGATCGCCTCCTCGGTCTGCTTGATGAACCAGCTACGTTCGAGCAGGTCGCGCGGCGGGTAGCCGGTCAGGAAGAGCTCCGGAAAAACTACCAGATCGGGGGCATCCGCGGCCGTTGCCTGCAGCGTCCGCTCGATCTTGGCCAGATTGCCCGCAAAATCCCCGATAGTCGGGTTCAGTTGCGCCATCGTGATTTTCATCGGTCCAAAACGCTCCCAAGAAGCGATCGCTGAAAGCTGACCATAATTTGCGAGCTGGGCCCAGCCTGGCCGGGTCCGGCGAAGCTAATTGACTGCGCAGAAATCATAGCATACACTCACTGCAGCGTCAACGCGCTTCCGGCTTCCGCTCTGGGGTGCAGACTGTCAGCCTCTGGTCTTGCGGTAAGCGCGGCAGTTCCGGGGGGTGCAGTAGTTCACGCGGCACAACTTATGCTCATTATCGATGGCCACAACCTGATCGGCGCTTTGCCCGACGAAGACCTGGCTGATCCGGACGATGAAGTGCGGCTCCTGGCGCGCCTGCGCGGTTATCGCAGCCAGACTGGACAGGACATCCTGGTGTTTTTCGACAGCGGCGATCTGCCGGCCCGCTTTCCTGACCTATCTACCGAAGGGGTGCGCGTGCGTTTTGCGGCCCCGGGCGAGACGGCGGACGATGCGATCGTCGACTTCCTGCGTGGCCAGAGAGAGCCGGGACAATATGCCGTCGTGACCAATGACCAGGGACTGCGGATCCGCGCCGCCGACGCTGGCGCCAGCCTGCAATGGGCCTCCGACTTTGCGCAGCGGCTGGCACGCCGGCGCTCGTCGCGCGGCCGGCCGCCGCCGGAGGGTGGCCCGGAGCCGTCCGATCCGGCGTTCGCCGATCTGGCTGCGCAGTTCATGCACCCCGGCGCTGAGGATGCCCGCTTCGGAGCGGACCTGCATGCGCCGGGCGAGACCTGGATCGATCGCCTGTACGGCGACGACGTCGACCAGGCTCGGCTGGCCGCGCGTTGGCTGGGGCGCTTCGGGGGCCCGGCCGGCGCAGCCCCTCTGCGCGATGCCCTGACGCACGGCGACGCCGGCGTACGCCGGGGAGCGGCCATCGCGTTAGCCGATCTCAATGAGCCGGCGGCGGTCGCAGACCTGGTGCGGCGGCTGGCAGGGGATCCGTCGAGCATGGTACGCGTGGCGGCGGCAGAAAGCCTCGGCCGGATCGGCGGGCGCGAAGCGGAGACGGCCCTGGAACAAGCGGCCGAGGCCGACCGCAAGGGCAAAGTGCGTAAGGCAGCTCGCGAAGCGTTGCTCGAGCTGCGAGCCCGGCGAAGACCGGGACCACGCGGCCGCTGAAGGCAGTGCGTGCCGGTAAGCAAAATGGCCCCGGCCGTGCCGGAGCCATTGCTCTGTTTTTTCGCCTGAAGATCCTAGGCCCTACACGAGCGGCAGGCTGCGGTGTATGATCTGGTAGTTCTCCAGGGCCTTACCGGCTCCGAGGGCCACGCATGCCAGCGGGTTCTCGGCCACGAAGCAGGGCACGCCGGTTTCCTTCGTCATCAGCTGATCAATGCTGCGCAGGAGAGCGCCGCCGCCGCAGAGCACCATGCCCCGGTCGATGATGTCGGCCGCGAGCTCGGGCGGCGTCTTCTCCAGGGTCGAGCGCACCACGCCGATGATCGCGCTCAGCGGCTCGCTGAGAGCTTCGGTCACCTCGTCGGAGGTGAGGCAAATCGTCTTCGGCAGGCCGCTGACCTGGTCACGTCCGCGTACCTCGATGCTCAGCTCTTCGTCCAGGGGCAGCGCGCTGCCGATCTGGATCTTGACTTCCTCCGCCGTCTGCTCGCCGATGATCAGGTTGTACTTCTTGCGCACGTAGGCGACGATCGAGTCGTCAGTACGAATGCCCCCCACGCGCACGCTGCTCCAGACGACGATATCGTTCATGGAGACCACCGCCGCTTCAGTCGTGCCGCCGCCGATATCGATGACCATGTTGCCGATGGGCGTGCCGATCGGCAAACCGGCGCCGTAGGCGGCGGCCAGGGGTTCGGGGATCAGAAAAGCTTCCTTGGCGCCGGCTTGGATCGCCGCGTCGTGAACTGCGCGGCTCTCGACGCTGGTCACGCCCTTGGGCGTGCTGACCATCACCCGTGGCCGGAACATCGGGTTGCGGCCGATCACCCGGCGGATAAAGTAGCGCAACATGGCCTCGGTGACCACGTAATCGGCGATCACTCCGTCGCGCATCGGACGGGCGACTTCGATGCTCTCAGGAGTGCGGCCCAGCATGTCACGTGCTTCCTGTCCCACGGCGACAATCTTGTTGTCGCGCGTGGCGATCGCGACGACGGAGGGTTCTTGCATGACGATTCCGCGGCCGCTCACGTAGACCTGCACGTTGACGGTTCCCAGATCGATGCCGATCTGTCGTTCGAACATGGCTGCTCCTGGGCGCGGGGCTTAAGGCTTTGCGCCTGGCGCTCAGCTCCGCAAGGGGTGATAAATAACGCGCGGATTATAAGCTAAGCGAGGCCGGTGCGCAAATGCACCGGCCTCGTCGACGCCAAACGCGGTCTGCGCCGGCCTACCCCTCGTCGCGCGGGCGCCCGTCGCCGGGAGGGCCGGACCGTGAGCGGCGCCGGGCCACCTTCAAGCGGATCTGCGAGCGTCGCAGGGCGATCTCGAGCCCCGCCCGTTCCTCGCTGCGCGGGGGGCCCTGTGCCAGCAGTTGCTCGGCGCGCGCGCGGGCCTCTTCGGCCCGCTTCTCGTTGATCTCCTCCGCACCCTCGGCCGTGCGGGCAAGGATCGTCACCTTTTCAGGTAGGACCTCCATCCATCCGCCGCTGACCGCGAAGTAAAGGTCCGGCTGGTTCGCGCGGCGCACGATCACCTCGCCGGGGCTGAGCACCGTGATCAGTGGCGCATGCCTGGGCAGCACGCCTAGCTGACCATCGACGCCGGGAGCGATGATCTCGTCGACGTCGTCTGCGAATACGCTGCGATCTTGCGATACCAGGTCCAGGTGCGTTGTTGCCATCTCGTATCCCTAACTCGCCAGGGCCTTGCCCTTCGCTACAGCATCTTGGATCGTGCCAACCATGTAGAAGGCCTGCTCTGGTAGCTCATCGTGTTTGCCTTCCAGGATTTCCTTGAAGCCCTGCACTGTGTCCGCCAGCTTGACGTACACACCTGGCTGACCGGTAAACTGCTCGGCGACGAAGTTGGGCTGCGTCAGGAAGCGCTGGATCTTGCGCGCCCGACCTACGGTCAGCTTGTCTTCTTCGCTCAGTTCTTCGACGCCGAGGATGGCGATGATGTCCTGCAGGTCCTTGTAGCGCTGGAGCGTGCGCTGCACGCCGCGTGTGACGTCGTAGTGGTCCTGGCCGACCACCAGCGGGTCGAGGATGCGGCTGGTAGAGGCCAGCGGATCGACGGCGGGATACAGCGACTGTTCGACCAGCCCACGGTCTAGCGTGACCGTCGCGTCCAGGTGCGCAAAAGTGGTCGCGGGTGCCGGATCGGTGTAGTCGTCGGCGGGCACGAAGACCGCCTGCATGGATGTGATCGACCCGGTCTTGGTGGAAGTGATGCGTTCTTGGAGCGCACCCATGTCCGTGCCCAGCGTGGGCTGATAGCCGACGGCGCTGGGCATGCGACCGAGCAGCGAGGACACCTCGGAGCCGGCCTGCACGAAACGGAAGATGTTGTCGATGAAGAGCAGTACGTCGCGCCCCTGATCGCGGAAATACTCGGCCATGGTGACGCCCGTCAGGCCGACGCGCAGGCGCGCGCCGGGTGGCTCGTTCATCTGTCCGAAGACGAGTACTGTGCTGGGAAAGACGCCCGACTCTTCCATCTCGTGCCAGAGCTGTGTGCCCTCACGGCTGCGCTCGCCCACACCGGCGAACACCGAATACCCCTGATGGAACTTGGCGATGTTGTGGATCAGTTCCTGGATGATGACCGTCTTCCCGGTGCCCGCGCCGCCGAAAATGGCGGTCTTGCCGCCCTTCAGGAAGGGCGCGATCAAGTCGATGACCTTTACGCCCGTCTCGAACACCTCGGCGGTCGTGGCCTGTTCGACGAGGGAGGGTGCAGCCCGATGAATCGGGTAGTGGTCGGCCGCCTCGACTGGTGCGTCGGTGTCAAGCGTCTGGCCGAGCACGTTGAAGATGCGCCCCAGGTTGCCGGGGCCAACCGGCACGCGAATGGGCGCACCGGTACCGTCGACGGGCATGCCGCGACGCAGGCCATCGGTGCTGGACATGGCTACGCTGCGCACCGAGCGGTTGGGCAACTGCTGTTGCACTTCGCAAACGAGCTTGTTGCCGCCCTCGAGCGGGATCTCCAGCGCGTCGTAGATGTCAGGCAGCCTTTCGCCCTCCGCGAAGAACGCGTCGACCACCGGCCCGATGACCTGCGTGATCCGGCCATGGGATTGAGCGCCGTCTGAACCATTAGAGCCATTAGAGGCCATTGATTTCTCTCCGTTGTGTCACCAATAGGATCACTTGTTGCCCGCCGTTGCTCCGCCGAGTATGTCCAGCAGCTCACGGGTGATCGCTTCCTGGCGAGCCTTGTTATAGCTTAGCGTCAGGTCGCCGACCAATTCTTTGGCCGAATCGGTGGCGTTGCGCATTGCCATCATGCGGGCGGATTCCTCGCTGGCGATGGCGTCATAGATAGCCTGCAGGATCTGCAACTCGGTGATGCCATACGTGATCTCGTTCAGGATGGCTTCCGGGCTGGGCTCGAAAATGTAGTCGGCCGGAGCTGGCGCTTCCGGCTCGATCGGCTGGATGGGTAGCAACTGGCGGATCACTGGGTCCTGGCGCATAGTGCTGATGAAGCGCGTCGAAGCTATGTACACCGCGTCGTAAACTCCGGCAATGTAGTCCTCAATCAGCACGTGCGCCACCGGCGCGATATCATTGCTGGTCGGGCGGTCGAGGCCCGTGAACTCGGCTCGCAGTGGCGGGCCATGGCGCAGCATCCAGTCGCGGCCCTTGCGGCCCACCGTCACCACACTCACCTGCTTGCGGTCGTGCTTTTCCCATTCGTAGACCTGGCGGGCCGCGGCGCGGATAATGTTGCTATTATAGGCACCGGCCAGGCCGCGATCGGCAGTGATCAGCAGCAGTCCGATGCGTGCCACCGGGCGTTGCTGCAGCAAAGGGTGCTCCTGCGGATTTTCTCCCTTCAACCGTGCCAGGTGGGTCAAGACCTCCCAGGACTTTTCCGAGTAGGGGCGGGTCGCCAGTGCCTGCTGCTGTGCCTTGCGCATTTTGGAGGCAGCCACCGTCTCCATCGCCTTGGTGACTTTGCCGATGTTCTTCACGCTGCCGATGCGACGGCGAATCTCACGGATGCTAGGCATGCGTCGTCCCTAAGCCGCGAACGTGCTGTTGAAGGCCTCAAGTGCCATGCGCAGGCCTTCGATCATCGCCTCGTCCATCTTCTTGTTGCCGGCCGTGATTGCCCTGGTGATGTCCGGGTGGTTGGTATCCATGAAGCGGATGAACTGGTCTTGCCAGGCCTGGAACTTGTCCAACGGGATCTTGTCCAGAAAACCGTTGGTCACCGCGTAAAAGATCATCACCTGGTGCTCGACGGCCATGGGGTGATATTGCGGTTGTTTCAAGACCTCGGTGATGCGCAAGCCGCGGTCCAGTTGGCGCTGAGTGATCGGGTCGAGGTCGCTAGCGCCAAGCTGCGCGAAGGCCGCCAGCTCGCGGTACTGGCCCAGCTCCATGCGAATGCGGCCGGCCACTTGCTTCATGGCCTTGGTTTGGGCATCGCCGCCGACGCGGCTGACTGAAAGGCCGGGGTTGACGGCCGGGCGAATGCCGGCGTAGAACAGGTCGGTCTCCAGGTAGATCTGGCCATCGGTGATCGAGATCACGTTGGTCGGGATGTAGGCCGAGATGTCATTGGCCTGCGTTTCGATGATGGGCAGGGCTGTCAGCGAACCGCCACCGTGCTCGTCCGAGAGCTTGGCGGCCCGTTCGAGCAGCCGGCTGTGCAGATAGAAGACGTCGCCGGGGTAGGCTTCACGGCCGGGTGGGCGGCGCAGCAGCAAGGAAACCTGGCGATAGGCCTGAGCGTGTTTGGTCAGGTCGTCGTATACGATGAGAGCTTCCTTGCCGTTCTCCATGAAGTCTTCGCCGATCGCGCAGCCGGCATACGGGGCAATGTATTGGAGGGTGGCGGATTCGGAGGCCGAAGCCGCAACCACGATCGAGTATTCCATCGCCCCGAACTTCTCCAGCGTGGCGATCACCTGGGCCACCTGTGCCTGTCGTTGCCCGACGGCCACGTAAATGCAAATCAGGTTCTTGCCCTTCTGGTTGATGATCGTGTCGATTGCCAGCGCGGTCTTGCCGGTTTGCCGGTCGCCGATGATCAGCTCGCGCTGGCCTCGGCCAATCGGGATCATCGAATCGATAGCCTTGATCCCTGTCTGCACCGGCGTGTTCACGTTCTGGCGGCTGACGACATTCGGGGCAATGCGTTCAACCGGGCGGTACTCGGTCGTGTCGATCGGACCTTTGCCGTCGATGGGTTGGCCGACGGCGTTGATCACCCGCCCGATCATCCCCGGGCCGACAGGGACAGACACCAGGCGGCCGGTGCTATGCACGGTCTGCCCTTCGGCAATACCGGTCGGCTCACCCATGATGATGATCCCTACGCTGCCCACTTCAAGGTTGAACACGATCCCCAGCACGCCGTTCTCGAACTCCACCATTTCCGAGGCGCGCGCATTGTCCAGCCCGCTCACACGCGCGATGCCGTCCCCAACCTCGGTCACGGTGCCCACTTCGACCGTGCGGGTCGGCATCTCGAAGCTAAGGATCTGTTGCTTCAGCTGATCGATCAGGTCGTTTGTGCTTACCGCCATGAGACAATCCTTCCGTCCGTCAATAACAGGCTAAAACGCAAAACGTGACACGTGAGATCTGGCAGCCTTGCGCAAGGATCCACGCTTCACGGTTTGCGTTTTTCGTTCTACGCTATGTTGGCCTATTCGGTGTGACCGCGTCAGCGCGCAGTCCTGATGCCCAACGCCTGGCGCATGGCAGCCAGTCGGGAGGCGACGCTATTGTCGATAAGCTCGTCGCCGACGCGTATGATCAAGCCGCCCAGGATCTGCGGATCCACCCGGTAATGGATCTCGAGCCGGCCATGCTCTTGGAGCTGAGCCTTCAGCGCCCGCTGCTCTTCGTCGGTCAAGGGAACCGCGCTGACGACCTCCACCTCGGTCGGGCCGGCTTCCTTCTGACGCACACGCGCGCACAATGCCTCGGCGACCTCTTCGAGCAGCCCCAGGTCCCCGCGCTCCACGAAGGTGTAGAGCAAATTCCGCACCGGCCGGTCGGCATCCGCCGGCAGGATTTTGTCAACCAAGGCCTGGGTCTGCTTGAAATCTGACCGGCTTGCCTCGAGGCGTGCCCGCAGTTCTGGGTCCTGGGCAAGCTGCCGGGCGGCCGACTGGAGGGCGGCCAGCCAGCGTTCCCAGGCGGCATCATAGAAGGCCTCGGCATAATCGTTTACGCGGTCCCTTGAGCTCATGGCACAGCACATCCTGTCAGGACTGAGAACCGTTCGGCGTGCCAGGGATGGCAGGCCGGCGGGGTTGAACGGCCCCCAATTCGAGCAGCGACTGGTCGATCAATCTGCGCTGCAAATTATCGTCCACGGACTGGCCCAAGACGCGTTCGGCCGCCAGCACGGACAGCGTGGCAATCTGATTCTGAACTTCGGCCAGGATACGCGCTTTCTCCTCGGCGGCCTCTTGACGGGCTCGCTCCCGGATGGCGTCAGCCTCGCGCTGCGCGTCCGCCCGGATTTCCGCGGCTACTTGTTCGCCCTGTTGGGCGGACTGGCCGACGATCTCCTGGGCCTTGCGCTGGGCTTCGGCGATCCGCCGATCGTACTCTTGCTGCGCCTTAGACGCACTCTCACGCGCCGCATCCACATCGGCCAGGCTCTTGGCGATGCGGCTCTGGCGCTCGTGCAGCATGCGCAACACGGGCTTGTAGAGCAGCAAGTAGAGTATGAAGACCAACAGGCTGAAGTTGACGATCTGTGATATCAGATACCCGATCGAGATGCCAAGCTTGTCCAAATGCCAACCTCCTCCGACTACACAAATCTGACGATCAGTGCGATCACGAGGGCGTAAATCGAGATCGCTTCGGCGAAGGCGATGCCCAGGATCATGTTGGTCTGAATGATGCCGGCGGCTTCTGGATTGCGCCCCATGGCTTCCACGGCTTTGCCACCCACCAAGCCTACCCCAATGCCTGGACCGATAGCGCCCAGACCGATGGCCAAGGCGGCGGCTAGTTCTCTTGCGACATTGATATCCATGCGACACTCCTCCTAGATAATTAGTGCTCTTCGCTGCCGTGACCCATGGTTGCCGTGACGAAGAACACGAGGGTCAACATCATGAACACCACGGCCTGGATGAAGCCCACGAAGACTTCAAGGCCGTAGAAGGGTAACGAAGCGATGTATGGAATCAGGAAAGCCATGACCGCCAGTAACACTTCGCCTGCGAAGATGTTGCCGAACAACCGGAAGCTAAAAGACAGAATGCGGGTGAATTGCCCAACGAACTCGAGCAAACCGGCGAAGTTCCGCACTGCACCCATTAAGCCTGTCTTGAAAAGGCTCACGTCCAGGAACTGCTTGAAAAAGCTGGTACCCTGTGCCCGTATGCCGAAATACCAGCTCAAGCCGACCGAGACGATGGCCAGCCCGACGGTGAAGTTCAGATCCGTGGACGGTGGGCGGAAGAGGGACACCATGACATAGCCTTCTTCCGGCGAGGCCGCGGGCTGGGCCGTCAGAATGGCGCCGTGAGCGACATAGCCGTTCGTGGCCATTTCCTCAGTCGGGTGTTCCAGCCTGCCGATCGTGCCAAAACCCGGCAGGACGTCGAACCAGTTGGACAACAGGACAAACAGGAAAATCGTCATTACGATTGGGAAGAACTTGCCCACCTTAGGTCCGGCGATGTCCTTCACCATGTCGTGCCCGATCTCGACGATCGTCTCCATCACATTTTGGATGCCGTGGGGCACCAAGTCCGTACTACTGGCGGCCTCCAGCTTCCTGGGCATGTGGCGGGTCGCCAGCCAGGACAGGACGATCAGGATGAGCATGGCTATCCAGGCGCTAAAAATGGCGTTGGTGATGCTGAGTGGGCCGACGTGGAAAACAACTGGGGCAGCCAGCTCGACCATCGGCTTGTAGACCTCCAGGCCGAGCAAGCCGGAGATCACAAAGAGGGCGACGATCGCGACGAGAATGATTAAGTTGCGTACCGTGAACAGTCTCTTCAACACTATTCCTCGTCCTCCTCCCGGTCCAACTTACCGGTTGGCGTCCGCTTGGGCTCCGACAATTTGGCAATACTCCCGGCAGTGATCCGGACCACCCCGACGGTTGCCACAATTATGCCCAGCATGGCGCCGATAAGAATGAACAACGGGGATGTCGAAAATTGGCTATCGACCCAAAGGCCCAGGCCGAGAGGAAGCAGCAGCGCCAGAATGACCGTCCAGCCAAGATGCATGATCATGTCGAGGCGATTGGCGTTTTTCACAGAGCGCTTCCGTTTCCCTCGTCATCCATCCCACGGTAGCCAGGCTCAACCAAACAAATTATAACTTCTTGTGTCCGGGAGCGCAAGTTCGGCCGCATTATTCCGATATTTATGTTGATTATTCTAACGTATTCGTGTTCCTAACCGGCATGCGGCCCAGCATAATGCACGCGGCGACCGTGCCCGCGTGTGCCCCGTCGCCGGTTGACTATCTCGTCCTCGGCGTCAGGAGCGGCGACCAGGTCATCGGCCCCCACTTCGGCGCGATTTGACTGGCCCAGAAAGCGAATCAGGATCTGGACTCGCTCGGCCGGGCCGGCCGGGCCCTGGAAAACGCCTCGAAAGCCGCTCAGCGGTCCCCGCTCGATCACGACCGGATCGCCCGCGCGGAAGTGATGCCTGGGCAGCCCACCTTCGGCGTCTATCTCGGCCATTTTCGCGCGGATCAGGGTGATGGCATCTTCCGGGACGACTGCCGGGCGCCCGGCGAACGCAAGCACGCGTCGCAAGCCGGGAATCCACTGCAGACTGGCAATGCCGATCGCTTCCATATCGCAGCGCACAAACAGGTAGGCCGGGAACAAAGGCTGCGCACGCCTTTCTTTATGAGGGGGCAGCATGGGCAGGTAAGTGTCGAAGCCGCGACCCACCAGGGCATGATGTACTTGAACCTCTGACTGCGGCTTGGTGTGCAGAACGTACCAGGCTTCCAAAGGTTCACCTCCTCTGGCGCCAGGATCAGGCCGGCTTGACGCCGCCTTTTCCCTACCCATTCCCGTCCGCGGGTCGGGGGCGCTTAATGTTTCGCGTTGACTGCCGGGCGCGGCCCATCGGCACCGCTTCGGGATATTAACATCTGGGACCCAGCCTGTCAAATCGCCTGCCCTGTGTCTTTTATGTCACAGCAGGCCGCGCACGCTCAGTTCGTGCTCCAACTGCTCGACGGACTCGAACACGATAGCCTGCATGCCGAGCGCCAGGGCAACCGTGGTGTTTCGCGGCTTGTCGTCGATCAGCAGGCAAGCGCTGACCGGTACCCCTAGCTTCTCAGCGCTGAGGGAGAGGATCGCCGGATCAGGTTTCCGCAGCCTGGCTAGCGAGGAAATGACGGTCACGTCGAATAACTCGCTGATGTCTGGCCGTTCGACCAGTACTTCCTGTAGATCCGCCAGCGCATTGCTGCACAGCGCCAAACGGTAGCGGGCGCGCAAGCTCTGGGCCAGCGCAACCATGGCCTCGTTGATAGGTTCGACATGGAACAGCCCCCGTCGCAGCCGCCCGAACTCGGCCGGCAGCCGGGCTTCAAATGGAACTCCGGCGCGCTCCCAGAAATCCTCGCGCGTGATCCCGCCGGTGGAAGCCATCTCCCACGTCTCACCGCTGTAAAGCGCTTGCATGAGCGTGCCGGGCGCCAGACCCAACTGTGTATCGTAGCCGCGCAGCCACTGTGCCACGACATCACTGCGCGTGAACACGCCGCCGAAGTCGAAGATGAAGGCTTGAACCGGGACCTCGAGCATGCTGGCTCCTTCAGCGCACCGGGTAACTGAGAACGCGCACGGCCGCGCCGGAGACGTGGAAGTCAAGCGCCTCGTACAGGTGGCGTGAGACCGTATTGCTTAGCTGGGTGTTTAGGGCCACGCCTGGTGAACCCATCTGTCGTGAGAAGGCGATGGCGTCGGCCACCATCTGGCGCCCGACGCCCTGCCCCTGGGCGTCAGGGTGCGTGGCCAGGCGGATTAACTGATCGTAGCTGTTGCCAGACGCATGGCTGGTCAAGGCAAAGCCCACCGCCTGGCCGTCTCGTTCGGCCAAAACGGCGTGGTCGGCGCTGAACAACCAGCTCAGCGTGGTAGCCGCGTCGTAGCGCCAGAATGAGTGAAAAGCTGCTGCGTTGAGCCTGAGGAAGGTGTCGGCCTCCGCCGGTCCGGCGGGCCGCAGAGTGGCCACCGGCCGGATCGGGGGGAGGGCATACTGATTGTGACGAGTGTAGGTGATGACCTGATCGACTTCCTTGAAGCCAATCTCGAGCAGTGCGTCGCGCAGCCAGGCTTCAGCGGTCAGGCAGACAACACCTGTCACGCGCCGGGTTCGCAGGCCAGGCAGCGCCGCCTGCAGCAGCCTGGCCAACATGCGGTCGGCGGTGACACCCGAGGCCAGTGTGACCATGGCAGCGTCCACCCAGAGCCCGTCCTCGGTCGGCTCTCTCAGGTGCAGACCCAGGAAGCCGATGGCGCGCTCGTGGGCAAATGCCAGAGTACTGAAGCCGCTGTTGAGCAACGCTATCTGATCCTCGACGGCGAGCACGCCGTGCCGGCGCCAGGCGCGCACCTGAAGGTCGGCCAGCGCCGGTCGGTCAATCGGTTGCGCTAACCTGGCCATCATCGAGTCCTCTCGCGAGCGTTGCCACCAACTCATCAGCGGCAAGTATGCCACGCGGCCTGACAAAGCTCAAGTTTGCAAAACCTGTCCCGCAGTCAAGTGCCAAATGACAGTCGCGAAACGCTCGATAAAATAGCGATCGTGCACGACCGCCAACACCGTTCCTTCGAAGCGGGCCATGGCGCGCTCGAAGCTCTCGCGCGAGGGGATGTCCAGGTGGTTGATCGGCTCGTCAAGCAGCAAGAAGTTGCAGCCGCGCACGGCGAGCATCGCCAAGGCGAGCCGCGTACGCTCCCCGAAGCTGAGCCGTCCGACCGGCACGAAGACCTCGTCCCCGGCAAACAGGAAGTAATGCAGGAAACCGCGGGCCTCTGTCTCGTCGAGCGGCGCGACAGAGCGCACGGCCTCCAGGGGAGTGGCTGTCGCATCCAATGTCTCCTGCTCCTGGGCCATGTAGCCCAGACGCACCCCGCGGCCCAGGCGGATCTCGCCGCTCCACGGTTGGAGTTGGCCGGCGATGCAGCGCAGCAGGGTCGTCTTGCCGCTGCCGTTGGCCCCGATCAGCGCAGCCCGCTCCCCAAAACGCAGATGCAGATTGACGTCGTCAAACAGTCGGCGTGGGCCGAATCCCATACTAAGGTTGGAAACAACAAGCACGTCCTGGCCGCTGCGCGGCGTGTCGGCGAACTCCAACTTCATCTTCCAGGCCAGGCTGGGCTTGTCGACCACGTCCTCACTTTCCAGCATGCGCTCCAGCCGGCGTTTCTGCACGGTAGCGTGGCGGGCGAGGTCTTTCGCTATCTTGCGATAGTGAAATGCGATCGTCTCCTTCTCGATGCCCCTGGCTTTTCTGTCCAGCTTGACTATGGAAGCCTCCAGTTGGGCCGCCCGTGCTTGCTGTTCGCGATAGCTGGCCCATTGTTTGTCCAGCTCACGGTCGAGCATCAGCGCGTAGTCAGTGTAGCTGCCGGCGTACTCCCTTAAGCGGTGCGTGGCGTCATCCAGGGCCAGGATTCGCGTCACGGTGCGGTCCAGAAAGGCGCGATCGTGTGAGATGATGAGGACGGCACCCCGATACGCGGCCAGATATTCCTCCAGCCAGCCCAGCGCGCTGATGTCCAGGTGGTTGGTCGGCTCGTCGAGCAGGAGCAGGTCGGGTTCGGTGAGCAGCAGGCGGGCCAGGCCCAGGCGGGTCTTCTGGCCACCGCTCAGGGCTTGCACCGGGCGGTCCTGGGTGACTTCGGCCATACCCAATCCCGCGAGGACGGCGTCGGCATCGGCCCTGAGGCGATCGCCGCCCAGCGCCTGATACTCGGCCAGGGCCCGATCGTACTCGCCCAGGGCTTTTTGCAGCGCGTCGCCTTGCGCCTGGGCCACAGCTTCGGCCAGGCCTACCAGGCGTCCTTCGGCGGCTTCGCGCTCGCCGTCTGCCGCCCGCAGGACATCGCCTACCGTTGCCCCGGCCGGCCAAACCAGGGCCTGCGGCAGATAACCCACGCGCAGGGAAGCGGGGGCGAGCTGAACGCTGCCGCGGTCGCAGGCCACTTCCCCGTTCACGATGCGCAGCAGTGTGGTCTTCCCGCTGCCGTTGGGGCCGATGAGTCCCGCCCGCTCGCCCGGGTTCAAGTTGAAGCTGATCTGGTCCAGCACGACGGCGTCGCCGAAGCGCTTGCTGATGTCTCTGACTTGTAGCATCCTAGCGTACCTCCGTGCGGTCGTCGATCTGCCCGACGACGATGAGGGCCACGCGCTGGTTGCTGTTGGGCGACGGGACACGAATCAAAAAGCGCCACAACTGCCATAGCTGCGGCGCTCGAAGAGTGCGGCGTCGAAATTGCCCGTACACTCGGCATGTTCGCGGTGGAACCAGGGTCACAGCAGGCGCGTGGTCCCGCCAGAAGCCTGCCCGAGAGCGATTTGAGGGCGGAGACGGCCCGAAGAACGTCGCGAGACAGGCGGTTTTCCCAGACAGGCTGGGAAGCGGGATAGACCTTAAGCTGCGACCAAATCCGTCACGCGAACCTCCACAAGAATCGGGCTGCTCAACGACTTGATTATGCCACAGTCCTGGGCGGAGTTCAAGTATTGCGGCGACATGTGTATAAAACGCGTTTGACAAGAGGCGCGCGCTCGGCTATACTGGGATAAAGAAACCGGTAGAGATCGCTTGCAGAATTGCCGCCAGGGCCGTAGGTTGCGGGTCGCCGGGCGGCGTTTTTGTGTTAATCGAGATCGATCGACCACCACTATCAGTAAGGTAGCAAGACAAGCAAGATTATGACGAACGCATTGCGGATCATTCCCTTGGGTGGCCTGGGGGAAATTGGCAAGAACATGACACTTTACGAGTACGGCCACAACATTGTCGTCGTCGATGCCGGCATGATGATACCCGAGCACAACATGTGGGGCATCGACATGGTCATCCCCGACTACAGCTATTTGCGCGAGAAAGCCGATCTCGTGCGCGGGATGGTGATCACCCACGGCCACGAGGACCACATTGGCGGCCTGCCATATCTCCTGAAGGACGTGGTCCCGACCGGGACGCCCATCCATGCCACCCGGCTGGCCTGCGGATTGATCGAATCCAAGCTCGGCGAGCACAACCTGATGAGCCGCACGAGCCTGAAACCGACCGAACCCGGCGAGGCATTCCGCCTCGGCCCCTTCGAATTCGAGTTCCTGGCGATCACCCATTCGATCCCCGACGGGGTCGGCCTGGCCATCACCTCGGAAGTCGGCACGATCATCCATACCGGCGACTTCAAGTTTGACTATACTCCCGTTCATGGGGGGCCGCCCGACTTCAGCCGCTTGGGCCAGCTGGGTGCCGAGGGGGTGTTAGCCCTGCTGAGCGATTCGACAGGGGCCGAACGGGCGGGTTCCACGCCGTCCGAGCAGGTCATCGAGCCGGCGCTGGACCAGATTTTCCGCGAGGCGCCCGGGCGCATCATCGTCGCGACCTTTGCTTCCTTGCTCAGTCGAGTGCAGCAGGTAATCAACGCGGCCCAACGCCATGGGCGCGTCGTCGCTCTGGCCGGCTATTCGATGCTCAGGACTGCGGAGATCGCGCGCGACGAAGGCTACCTGGACTGGCCGCCCGGGGTGCTGGTCGACCTCTACGAAACGCGCAAGTTGCCCGACGATCAGGTCGTCATCGTGACTACCGGAAGCCAGGGGCAGCCAGAGGCGGCCCTAGCGCGCATGGCTGCGGGCACCCACCGTCAGATCGAGATCAAGCCCGGCGACGCGGTTGTCCTCTCGTCCAATCCCATTCCCGGCAACGAGGAAGAGGTGGCGCGGGTCATCAACAAGCTGTTCGCCCGGGGTGCTAATGTGATCTACCCGCCGCTGGCCAACGTGCACGTCTCAGGCCATGCCAGCCAGGAAGAGGAAAAGCTCATGCTTTCCCTCACCCGGCCGCACTTTTTCGTGCCCATTCACGGCGAGCTGCGCCATCTGCACGCCCATGCCCGCCTGGCGCGCCAACTGGGTATCCCTGACGAAAACATCTTCATCCTGGAGAATGGCTCGATCCTGGAGTTCACCGAATATTCGGCCGAAGTGGTGGGCAAGGTGGCGAGTGGCAATGTCTTCGTGGACGGGGCCGGGGTCGGCGACATCGGGCCGGCTGTGATGCGCGAGCGCGAAGTATTGGCCCGCGACGGTTTTGTGATCGCCGTGGTGCCGGTGAGCGCCGCCACGGGTGAGGTTGGGGCCAAGCCCGAGCTGGTGTCACGCGGCTTTGTCTATTTGCGTGAGGGCCAGGAGTTGTTGGATCGGGCGGCCGACCGGGTCTGGCAGGCCTTGAAGACAGGGGCCGTGCGCAAGTCGCCGGCGATCAGCGAGCGAGCGCAGGAGACCTTGAGCAGGTTCTTCTATGAGGAGACCGGCCGCAAGCCGATGGTGATCGCGATAGTGACGCAGGTCTGAGCGAGGCCGGGACGCACGACAAACGAGATCGAAAAGGGAGGCGACACGTCGCCTCCCTTTTGCTTGCATACTTTTCGAGACGCTGGGGAGTGGCCCTATTTTGCCGTTTCGGTGGCCCGAGTCTCCCGGATCACGGTCACCCTGATCTGCCCTGGATATTCGAGGTTGTCCTCAATCTTCTTGGCGATGTCCCTGGCCAGGCGCAGCGCGCCCAGGTCATCCACGTCGTCGGGTTTGACCAGGATGCGGATCTCACGTCCAGCCTGGATTGCGTAGGTTTGCGCAACGCCGGGGAACGAATTGCCGATGTCTTCCAGCGCCTTGATACGGCGCACGTACGTTTCCAGGGCTTCGCGCCGGGCGCCCGGCCGGCCGCCGCTGATGGCGTCGGCTGCGGCGACGATCACTGCCTCGACCGAGGCCTGCTCCATCTCGTGATGATGCGAGGCAATGCAGTTGACTACTGCCGCCGGCACTCCGTAACGCTTGGCGATATCGGCGCCTACCTGGGCATGAGGGCCTTCGACCTCGTGACTGACGGCCTTGCCCAGGTCATGCAGCAAGGCGCCCATCTTGGAGATCTGCACGTCGGCGCCAAGCTCGGCCGCTAGCAGACCGGCAATGTGCCCGGCTTCGATGGCATGCGCCCACTGGTTCTGCCCGTAACTGGTACGATACTTCAGCCGGCCCACCAGCTTCAGGATCTCGGGATGCAATCCCTGGACGCCCAGCTCCATGGTGGCTTGTTCACCGGCCTCGATAATGGATTTCTCGACTTCCAGCTGGGCCTTTTCTACTTCCTTTTCGATGCGCCCCGGATGAATGCGGCCGTCCTGTACCAGCCGGCTCAAGGTGATGCGTGCCACCTCTCGGCGGACGGGATCGAATGAAGAGACGATGACTGCCTCCGGAGTGTCATCCACGACCAGGTCGACCCCGGTCGCTTGCTCTATGGCCCGAATGTTGCGCCCCTGGCGTCCGATAATACGGCCCTTCATCTCGTCATTGGGCAAGGGCACGCTCGATACCGTTGTCTCCGACACATGGTCCGAGGCCAGCCGCTCGATCGCCCAGGTGATAACCTCTCTGGCTCGGGCCTCGGCTTGTCCTTGCGCTTCAGCCTCCACCTCGCGGATCTTGCGTGCCATGTCCTGTCGCGTTTCCCCTTCGACAATCCGAAGCAGTTCCTGCTTCGCATCGTCGCTTGACATATTGGCGATGCGCTCCAGTTCGGCGACGCGCTGTGCCTCCACTTTCTCCAGATCCTGTTCGCGCTTGTCAAGCTTCGCCTGGCGCTGGCTGAGCTTGCGGTCGCGCGCGTCCAGTTGCTCGAGCTTGCTGTCCAAATTCTCCTGGCGTCTCTGAAGCCGTTCCTCAGCCCGCTCCAGCTCCCTGCGCCGGCGTTGGGCTTCTGCTTCCGCTTCCTCGATAACTCTGATCTTCCTCCCCTGTGCTTCCAGCTCAATCGCTTTTGAACGGCTTTCTGCCTCAGCAACCGTTCGCTGCGCGTCGGCCTCGGCAGTCTTGATGCGTGCCTCCGCCTCAGCCAGAGCCTTCTGCTGGCGCGCGCGGGATGCCATGTATCCCACGGTTGCGCCGGCAGCGGCAGCCAGGAGGAAGATCAACAGGCCGATCAGGAGGGTGCCTGTTGTAACTTCCGTCATGATGGTTCCTCACTTTCGCAATTCCTAAGTTGTTAAGGCTCAAATCGCGGCCGGCCGGCGCCGGCTGCGCCATAAGCTCTCGTCCGATGAAGGACGAAAGACGAAAGGCGAGTGGGGACTCCCCTCGTCTGCCGTCTTTCAGCCTTCCTCGTCCGGCTCCGTGGCCTCTCCGTTATCCAATGCGTCGGATCCGCCGGGCCGGCCGTCCTCTTGCGCGGCCAGCTCGGCGGCCAGAGTCTTAACTACCTCGCGCACGGCCTCGTAGCCAAAACCCCGGCGGAGCAAGAAGCTGCTCAACTTGAGCCGGAAACCGCGCGGATCGCTCTTCGCCAGCGAAGCCAGCCGCTGGGCACGGGCCTGAGCTGCTCGGTAGGCGCTGGCGACCTCATCCAGGCCGGCCAGCACCTCGGCGCTGATTTGGTCGTCCACGCCCTTTAGGCGCAGTTCCTGACGCAAGGCCTGCGCGCCGCGTGGCCGAAACTGCTCACGGTTCTCGACCCAATAGCGAGCGAAGTCGGCATCGTTCACATAGCCCTGTCCGGCCAGGCGCTCGAGCACGGCCTCGATGGTCGTATCGTCCACACCCGCCTCGTGCAGATTGCGCCGCACTTCGGCCCGGCTGCGCGCCCTGTAGCTCAGGAAGTGCATCGCCCGTTCATAGGCCTTGTGAAAGCTGTCCAGGGCACGCAGGCGCTCGATGTCCCCGTCGCTCAGGTATTGCCCCACGTGCAGCTTGGCTGCTTCCAGCGCCGGCAATCCCAGCAGAAACTCCCCGTCGAGGTAAACGCTTGCCCGATCCGGGTTGTGCTTCTGATACTCCAGTTTACTTAGTGTTCCTGACATTTTCCTTAACAACAAGAGCCGTGGTCAGACACTACACCGCGCGTGCGATCTGAACCACAGCTCTTCTGCATTGTGCGCGCACAAACGATACGCTCACCCTGTAACGGCTAAGCACCGCCTCGATCCGGCGCCAATGCTGCCAGACCCTGTCCGGCTCCTGATCCGATCGAGCCGTTTGCTCGTCGAGCGCTCAACCGGTCAACAGTGCTCAATCACTTCATCGTTGTGTGCCGACGCCGTTCGTCCACCTACGCCTTCGGTTGGCGTCACGATCAACATGCAAAGCTGTGGCCAGACTCCAGCACGCGGAGCCCGCTCCCGTCTCGCGGGGGTTGCTCCGCGTCCGACCAACGGTCGCTTTCCCCGCCCCCCGGGGCTGCTCCTGGCCCTGGTGCGCGTCTTGCACCGCCCCCGGCGAGACCGCTGCCAGGACCAGGTCGATCCGGATGCTCCAGCCGCTGCAGAGACGAAAGCTTACTCGTCCCCGTCGTCGGATGGAACCGGATGCACGATAAGGCTTTGGACCGGGGCGAGCGAAGCTGCGCCACGAATGGCCTCTTCGATATCTTTGGCCACCATAGGCGAGGCTTCCAGGAAGTCCTTGGAATTCTCGCGTCCTTGCCCAAGCCGCAGGTCCCCATAGCTGTAGAAAGCCCCGCGCTTGTCGATGATACCCATGTTCGCGCCCAGATCCAGCAGATCGCCCGCCTTGCTGATACCTTTGTTGTACATGATATCGAACTCAGCCTGACGGAACGGGGGCGCCACCTTGTTCTTCTTGACCGTCACACGCGTGCGGCTGCCGACGGTGTTGCCGCCCTGCTTGATACTCTCAATACGGCGCACGTCCAGACGAACGCTGGCGTAGAATTTCAGCGCCAGTCCACCCGACGTCGTCTCCGGGTTGCCAAACATCACGCCGATCTTCTGCCGAAGCTGATTGGTAAAGATCAAGGCAGTGTTGCTGGAGTTGATTGCGCCGACGAGCTTGCGCAGCGCCTGCGACATCAGCCTGGCCTGTAGCCCTACGTGACTGTCGCCCATCTCGCCCTCGATCTCGACGCGCGGCACGAGCGCAGCCACTGAATCGAGGACAACTACGTCGATCGCTCCCGAACGAATCAGCGCCTCGGCAATTTCTAGGGCTTGCTCGCCGGTGTCCGGCTGCGAGATGTAGAGCTCGCCGATGTTGACCCCGCACTTCTCGGCGTAGCCGGTGTCCAGTGCGTGCTCGACGTCGATAAAGGCCGCAATGCCTCCCAGGCGTTGCGCTTCAGCAATGATATGCTGGCAAATTGTCGTCTTGCCAGAAGATTCTGGGCCATAGATCTCGGTGATGCGCCCACGTGGCACGCCGCCGATGCCCAGCGCCAGATCCAGAGACAACGAGCCGGTCGGGATGGCCGCGATCTTCTGCCGTTCGGCCTCTCCCAGTTTCATGATTGTACCCTCGCCGAAGCGCTTCTTCAGGCTGGCCAGGGTGGTATCCAACGCCTTTTGCTTGCCATTGTCCGACATTCGGTGCTCCTCGCTAGACCTCAATCCTAGATATGGGTTTGGTAACGTCACACCGAAATTATGTTCTAAATCTCATGTTCTGTCAACAGTGTACACTATGCATCACAAAAACGCAAGTAAAAATGGCAGCTTAACGCCAGGTTAACGACCCCACGTCAACATGTGCTCGGCCGCGAAGTCGTAACGGAAGGTGTGGCTGCCCAAGATGTCGGGCAGGAAAGGACCTTGTCCGGAGCCGTCGACGTTCATGCGGTAGATCCGCCAACTGCCGTCGCGGTCGCTGAAGAAGAGAATGGTGTGCCCATCCGGCGACCAGGCCGGCGAGACGTTATTGGCGGCATGGTCGGCCAGGAAGGGCGTTTCCGTCAGGCGAGCCTGCATCTGGCCCGCCGCATCATAGAGGAAGAGATCCTCGTGGTCGTGCAGGTGCTTCTGCGCCACCATCAGCTTGCCGTCGGGCGACCAGGCCGGTGAGTTGACCTGGGTATCGTCGACGAAGACCTGGAGGTCGCCCTGCGGCGTCACGTTTTGCAGGCTCTTCGACCCGCGGTAGGTGATTTGCTCGCTTTGCGGGCGCCAACTGGGAGCCTGGGCAAGCAGCTGCGCCGCCAGGTCTTGCGTGGCCCCTCCGGCCAGGGTGAGTTGGGACAGGCCGGTGAAGTCCTGGCTGACACGCGGCAAGTCGTCAATACAGAAGCGCCCCCTCGGCGTGTCGATGCAGTCCGCGCCGCCGAGCAGATCGCGTATTCTGGCTTCCGACGCGCAGCCGAGCGGTGTCTGAACGCATTCCTCGGAACCGGTCAGGCGCGAGAACACCAGGCGATCTCCGTCCGGGCTCCAGACCGGCCAGCGGGGCCGGTCGGCGCCGGCCACGCGCTGTTCTTGCCCGGTGGCCAGATCGAGTAGGTAGACGCCTGAGTCCCCCTGGTTCCAACGCGTGTAGGCCAGTTGGCTGCCGTCGGGTGACAGGGCCGGGTCAAGGCCAGAAGCCACTCGGCGCAGCCCGCTGCCGTCCGCGTTCATGAGGTAGATGTCACCGCCGCTGGCCGTTTCGAAGGCAATCCTGCCGCCAGAGACGTTGGCTGCCCTCGCAGCCGGCGCGCTCGCGGCCGGCGCGCTCGCGGCCGGGACCGAACTGGTGGCGGCGAGCGTGGCCGGCAACGAGGATGCATCACCGGAGACTGCAATGTAGCGTGCCGCGACCCAGGCCTCCCCGGTCGGCCAGGCAATCTGCAGCCACGCGCCGTCAGTGCTACGCGCGATGAGGGTGACAGGGTCTCCGGCCGCCAGGCCGGCTACCACCGGCAGGTCCACGCCGGGTCCGCGGCGCACGTTGAGCCGCTCGCCGGCGACCCGACCGCTGAGGGCGCTCCCTGCCAGGGTGGCAGGCCCCTCCGCGCTCCCGCTCACCGCCGCCAGCCCTGCAGTCGCCGGTCGCTGCGCAGCTGCCGCGTCTGCCACGGGCAGACGCGCCGGGTCACCGAACACCGTCACGTCGGCTCGCTGCGCCCAGGCCTTGCGCGGCGGTTGGCCATAGGTCTCGAGCAGCCACTTTCCGTCCGCGGTGCGTCCCTCCGCCCAGAGGACCGTCGAGCCGGCCACGGCCGCACCGCCGGAGCCTGTCGCAGCCGGGCTGGCGCGCAGCAGCAGGCTCGACTGGATGCCGATGGACATCAAGCGTGCCGGGGCCGTTGCCTGAGGCGCCGCGGTCGCCGGCACGAGACCGGGGGCGGGGACGGATGACAGCGGGGTTTCGGTTGGCGTCAGAGACTGGGTGGTCGCGATCGGCAGGCCGGCCGAGGTCGGAGCGCGCTCGGCTGTCCCGCCGGTCTTCGCTGGAGGGGGCAAGGCCAGCGCGGTGGGGGTGGGCGCCGGCGGGCCAAGTGCCATTCCGCGGCAGCCCGAAAGCGCCAGAATGACAGCCAGCAGACTAAGAGTTTTGCGCATCGATCTGCCCTATCACGCCCGAGCCCACTCATTCATAGCGCAGCGCGTCGATCGGATTCAGCCGTGCCGCGCGTGTAGCCGGGTAAATGCCGAAAAACAAGCCCACGGCGCCTGAGAACCCGGTTGCCAGGCCGATTGATCCCAGGGTGACAACGGCCGTCAGACCCTGTCCCAGGTGCGAGATGGCCGTCGCGCCGGCCAGGCCGATGGCGATGCCGACCAGCCCGCCGATCAGGGACAACACGATCGACTCGATCAGGAACTGCAGCAGAATGTCCTGGCCCTTGGCGCCGACGGCCTTGCGTAAGCCGATCTCGCGCGTCCGTTCCGTGACGGAGACGAGCATGATGTTCATGATGCCAATACCACCGACCAATAGGCTGATGCCGGCGATCGCGCCCAGGAAGGTGGTCAGCACGCCCGTGATCTGTCCGAAGATCGACAGCAGATCTTGCTGATTGATGACGGTGAAGTCATCTTCGTCCTGGTACTTGACGTCGTGACGCGCGCGTAGCAGTTGCGAGATCTGGTCGATCGCCGGCTGCATGCGGTCGGCAGCGACGGCCTGGACGTAGATGACAGACAGAAGCGGGTCGCCGTGCTGCGTGCGATGGGCCGGAAACAACCGCTGTTGCATCGTCGACAGGGGAAGCAGGATCTGGTCGTCCTGGTTGCCACCCATGCCCCCCGACGCGCCTTTCTGCTGTAGGACCCCGACCACCTTGAATGGCAGTCCATTCACCTTGATGGTTTCGCCGATCGGATAGACGCTCGGATCGAAGAGACGCGAGGCGATGCGGCTGCCGAGAACGGCCACACGCCCCTGGCTTTGAATATCTGATTGGGTGATGAAGCTGCCAAAGGCAACCTCGAAATTGCGCACCTGCCGGTAGGGGGGCGTCACGCCCGAGGTCGAGACGCGGAAAGTCTTCTTGCCATAGCTCACGTCGGTCGCACTGGAATACTCTGGCGCGACCGCCGCCATGTCGGGCACGTTGAACGGATCGGCGATGGCGGCGGCGTCGGCCTCAGTCAGCGAGGCGGCCGCGCGCAGCCGTAGCCCTGACTGCTGCGAAAGATTGCCCGGCAGGACGAACAGCAGGTTGGTCCCGATGCTCTCCAGTTGGGTGGTCACCAGCACCTGGACCCCCTGGCCGACGGAAAGCAGCGCGATGACCGCGGCCACGCCGATGATAATTCCCAGCATCGTCAGCGCTGAGCGCAGCTTATTGACAGAGAGGCCGCGCAAGGCTAGGCGCACCGACTCGCTCAGCTTCATGCTTGTTGTGATACTACCTGGTAAGCGGACTCTCCCGCCTGGCGCCAGTTCTTCAGCTTTTCGTCGCTGACCATCAGCCCGTCGTGTAGGCGGATCACGCGCCGTGTATGCTCGGCAATGTCCGGCTCGTGGGTTACCAACACGATCGTGATGCCTTTCTCCTCATTCAGTGTCTGGAAGATGTGCATCACCTCGGCGCCGGCTTTCGAGTCCAGGTTCCCGGTCGGCTCGTCGGCCAGGATGATATCGGGATTGGTGACCAGGGCGCGCGCCAGCGCCACGCGCTGTTGTTGGCCGCCAGACAGCTCGTTGGGCCTGTGATGCAGACGGTCGGCGAGTCCCACGGCCTCGAGGGCCCCGACCGCGCGTCGGCGGCGGTCGGTTGCCCCGGCGTAAATCAACGGCAGCTCGACGTTCTGAATCGCGTCCGTGCGCGCGAGGAGGTTGAAGTTTTGAAACACGAAGCCGATGCGGCGGTTGCGGATATCGGCCAATTGGTCGTCGTTCAGGCGCGAAACGTCATCGCCGGCCAAAATGTACTTACCTGACGTCGGTTGATCCAGGCACCCAATGATGTTCATGAGCGTCGACTTGCCCGAACCCGATGGCCCCATGATGGCAAGCATCTCGCCGCGGCTGACGCTGAGGGACACGCCCCGCAAGGCCTGGACCTGGACGTCCCCCATCTGGTATACCTTTTTCAGATCGACGATCTCGATGACCGGCCCGGCCGTATCTCTGGGCATGTGTGTGGACTCGCTTTCGCCTGTCGCGGCTTGTCGCCTTACTGGGCGGGGCCGCCAAAACTCTGCTGCAGTTGCTGGATGCTGCTGAAATTGCGGATGACGACCTGGTCACCTTCGACCAATCCTGCTTGCACTTCGCTCTGCGTGTCGTCACGCAGGCCCAGCCGCAGCTCGACGCGTTGGGTCAGGCCATTGGCCAGGCGTTCGACGTATGTCTTCCCAGTCTCGCGCTCGATCTGGACCGAGCGGTTGGGGATCAGCAGGACGTTCTCGTGTGAGCTGCTGGTGATGATGGCGGTGGCGCTCATGCCGGCCCGCAAAGGCGCATCACTCGGGTCAATCGTCACCCTCACCTGATACGAAACCACTCCGCCTGTGCCAGGCGTTGAGGCAGGGGAGATCATCGAGACGTGGCCCGTCAGTTCTTGATCGGGCAGGGCATCCAGTTCCAGCGTGACCGGCTGTCTCACGGCGACGCTGGCGATGTCTACCTCGTCGACCAGCAGGTCGATGTGGAAGCGACTGACGTCCGTAATTTGGATGGCCGGCGTGCCGGGCTGCGCCAGACTGCCCACGACGATGTTGACCGCGGTCACGGTGCCGTCCCAGGGTGTCGTGATGCGCGCATTGTCGAGGCGCCGTTGCGCCTGCTCGACGGCGAGCTGCGTCTGCTCGACGCCGGCCCGCGCGATCTCCAGTTGGCTGGGGGAAGGTCCTCGCTGCAGCTTGTCGATGGTAGCCTGAGCCTGGGCGATCTGGGCCTGCGCGGCAGATAGCTGGGCCTGATCGGCGCCGCGCGTAGCGACGCGGTACTGCGCCTGCGCCGTTTCATAGGTGACCGTGGCTTGCTGCAACTGGATGGACTGGGGGAACATGCCTACGTTGGGTTGGTCCTTGACCTTGTCGTAAGCCTCCTGGGCATGCTGCAACTGGACCTTGGCCTGTTCGACCTGCCCCGCCTCGGCTGTCAACTGGTCGGCGTCGACACCCTTTAGCAGTTGTTGATAGGCGACCTGCGCGCTGGACAGCACCGCCTGGGCAGCTGCCACATCGCTGGCTGAGGGGCCATCCTGAAGCTGTTGCAGTTGCGCCTGGGCCGTCCTGAGGCTGATCTGGGCCTGCCGGATCGCCAGATCGAGGTCAGTCGTATCCAGCTCCGCGAGCATCTGTCCGCCGCTTACGCGATCTCCCGCGGTCACAGCCACGCTGGTGATGGTTCCGGCGCTCTGAAATGTGAGGCGCGCTTCCTTTTCCGGCTGCACGGACCCGGTTGCGCTCACCGTCGCGGCAATATTGCCGCGCGTCACCTGGCCGACCTCGTAGTCCGGCGTATCGGGCGCCTTGGCGCCGCCGAAGCGCTGGTAGCCCACCCAGCCCCCGCTTATCACGACCGCCAGAATGATGAGGATGACAGCTGCTCTACGCATGCGCGCACTCACCTCGAACGAGGGGGAATTCAGAGCAAGTTATCAGGCTACCGGCGTCGATATGCGGCCAAGTCTGGCAAGGACCACCTGCCCGCCGACGACTAGTGACAAGTATATCACGGTGACGCCCAAAGCGCTAGCGCTCCCGCCGCCGCAAGCACAGCCTTGGCCCCGCAGGCACCCTGCCAGGCTACGCGGCCGCCGGTACTCGCCGAAAGCGGTGCAACGGGACAAGTTGTGCACGAAGAAGCCGCGCCGTTCTTGGGCAGCCGGCCACCCTGCAACGACGTGCGGAACTCAGACGGGTAGCGTCAGGCTTTCCAGATCGCGTGGGTAGTAGGTGAGGATCTCGTTGCCTGTTTCGGTCACCAGCACCGTGTCGGAATGCCTGAACCCGCCCAGGCCGGAGATGTACAGGCCGGGCTCGACGGTAAAGAGCATGCCGGGAAGGATCTCGGTGTTGTCCGCGATATCGAGGAACGGCCCTTCGTGGAAACGCAGGCCGATCGCGTGGCCCGTGTGGTGCTTCCAATAGGTCATAAGATTGTGTGCCTGATAGTAGCTGCGCACTTCACGGTCGACATCACTGCAGCGGGTTCCTGGCTTCAGCACTGCCAGGGCGGTCTCCTGCAACGCCAGCATGTGGTCGAACATCCCGCGCTGGGCATCGGAAACCGGTCCCAGGATCATCGTGCGCTCCAGCTCCGAGCAGTAGCCCCAGGCCGCGCAATCGCCGCTGCCTCCCAGGACGTCACCGGCGCGGAAGGTGATGTTGTTAGCCAGCGCGTGCGGAATGGCCGCGTTACGGCCGATCTGGCCGCGGTAATTCGCCGAGGGCCCGCCGTAGATCAGGCTCTGCGGCCGGTAGATCGGGCCAATCGCATCGAAGAGCGCCAGCGTCGCTTCGGCGCTCGCCCGCAGCGAGACCTCGTTTTCGGTCGCGCCGGCGCGAGTGTAGCGCTGCAGCAGCGTGAGCGCAAGATTCCCCCAGCGCACGGCTTCGCGGATCAGGCCAACCTCGGCCGGCGTCTTCACCGCCATCTGTCCTTCGATCGCAGCGATCAGGCGGGCCGGCTGGACGCCCAGTAACTCGCTTAGGGCCGGGCCCCGGTAGCCGAGGATCCACGGATAACCGTCCTGGTCGGCGCCGAAGGGCGCCGCCTGGCCCGCGATCCCCATGTCCGCCAGCAACTGCCGCAGCGTCTCCATCGGGTGAGGGTCGGCCGGGTATTCCGGGTAGAAGGCCACGCGGCCCACCAGCGCGTTCGCCTGCGCGTGCTCCAGCTCGAGCCGCGGCACGAACAAAGCCGTCTCGCCGCCGGCGTTGAGCACGAAGGCCATCGGGCGCTCGGTGGGCATGAAGGCGAAGCCGGTATAGTAGAGGATGTAGTAGCTGTCGAACAGGACCGCGCCGGCCAGGCCCTGTGCCTGAAGGTGTTCCTGCAGCCGCCTGCAGCGGGACCGGTGTTCGGCCTCGGAGATGCGGATGGATGTCAACATGCTCAGCCCTTTCCCCTCTCGCGGGAAGCGCCCGGACGAGGTTATGCTTCCGGCGGGAAGAGTTCGTCGTACTTCGCCCGCAGGTAGGCCAGGTACGGTCCTGCGTCCAGCGAGGAGCCGGTTGCCCGGTTCAGCAGCTCGTCGGGAGTGTAGGCGCGGCCGTAACGATAGACGTTTTCAGTGAGCCAGCGGCGCAGTTGCGCGTAGTCGCCACGCGCCAACGCCCCATCCAGGTCGGGAAGCGCGCGCCGCGCGGCCGCGAAGAACTGGGCCGCCATGACGTTCCCGACCGTATAGGTGGGGAACGACCCGATCAACCCGCTGGACCAGTGAATGTCCTGCAGGACACCACGGCTGTCATCGGGTGGATCGATCCCGAGGTATTCGCGCAGGCGTTGATTCCAGGCGGCGGGGAGATCGGCGATGGCCAGGCTGCCGTCCAGCAGTGCCATCTCGATCTCGACGCGCAGCATGATGTGCAAGTTGTAGGTGACCTCGTCGGCCTCGACGCGGATCGGGCTGCGCCGAACCCGGTTGACGGCCCGGTAGAACGTTTCTGCGTCCACACCGGCCAACTGTTCGGGGAAGTGACGCTGCAAAGCCGGGAAGTGCAGTTGCCAGAAGGAGCGGCTGCGGCCTACCATATTCTCCCAGAGCCGCGATTGTGACTCGTGGGTGCCATAGCTCGCGCCGCCCACCGCGTAGAGATCCAGCAGATCGGTCGTGAGCGGCCCCCGCGTCAGCGCCGGGTCGACGCCCTGCTCATACAGCGCATGCCCGGTCTCGTGGAACAGCCCAAACACCGCCGCCGGCGCATAACGCCGGTTGTAGCGCGTGGTGATGCGCACGTCTTCGCGCGTAAAGGAGATCTCGAACGGGTGAGCCGATCGATCGAGGCGGCCGCGGCTCAGGTCGTAGCCGAACGCCTGTGCGATCTCCAGCGCGAAATCACGCTGCTGTTCCTCCGGGTAGTCCTGATCCAGAAAATCGGCGCGCACCGTCTCGCTGCCCCGCGCCGCGCGGGTGAGCAGCGGGGAGATGCCTTCTCTCAGGGTCTTGAACAGGTTGCGCAGGCGGTTGGCGGTCATGCCCGGCTCGTAGCGCTGCAGCAGCGCGTCGTACGGGTGCTCCTGGTAGCCGATGGCCTCGGCCAGCCGGCGGTTCAATTCGAGCATCTTGGCCAGGTCGGGGGCAAAATGGGCGAAGTCATTCGCCGTACGGGCTTCCTGCCAGGTCTGTTGCGCCGCCATCTTCAGCTCAGCGATGCCGCTCATCAGCTCTGCCGGCACGCGCCGCAGCAGGGTGTACGCCGCACGTGCCTGCTTCACGCTGCGGGCGCGGTAAGAGGCCGGCCCTTCCCCGCTGACTTCTGCTTCGGCAGCGTCCAGCAGGCGCCCGGTCGTGTCGCTGACCAGGCGCTCCTCGGCCAGGGCCGTGAGAGTCGCGACCTGATGACCGCGCGTCGAGGCCCCTCCCGGGGGCATTTGCGTGCGCGCGTCCCAGGTCAGCAGGTTGATCACGCAGCACAGGTCGTTGAGCTCGGCGAAGTAGCTTCGGAACTGATCGTAAGCCGTCATAGGTTTCTCTATGCCCCTTTCCCTGCCGCCCCTGCCAGAGCAGGGCCCCCTGCTCCGGCAAGGCCCTCTGCTCCCAGCAGCTCAAAGTAGCTTGCCCACGCCTCCAGCCCTTCCCAGAGCCGGTTGAGGCGGAAGAACTCGTTGGGGGCGTGAAAATCTTCATCGGCCGTGGAGAACGAGAAGAAGACCGTCTCCATGCCCAGAACGCGCCGGAACGCATCGCAAATCGGCACCGTCCCGCCCATGCGCACGAGCACCGGCTCCTGCCCGTAGACCCGAAAGAGCGCGCTGCGCGCCAGGGCCAGGCCGGGATGAGAGGCCGGGATCTCGTAGGGCAGGGCAGCATGATCGCCCGGCGCCATCGTCAGCCGCACAGCGGGGGGCACGTGGCCGCGCAAATGGGAAGCCAGCTTGTCCAGGATATCCTGCGGATCTTGGGCCGGCACCAGGCGGCAAGAGAGCTTGGCGTGCGCCTCCGCAGGCACGATGGTCTTGCCCCCCGCCCCCTCGTAGCCGCCCCAAAGGCCGTTCACCTCGACAGTCGGGCGGATCCACTGGCGCTCCAGGGTGCCGTATCCTTGCTCGCCAAAGCCCGCCGGCGCGCCCACCTGGGCCAGGTAAGCGGCCTCGTCGAACGGCAGGGCGGCAATTGCCTTGCGCTCTTCTGCGCTCATTTCCTGCACCGCGTCGTAGAAGCCGGCCACCGCCACGCGGCCGTCCGCATCGTGCAGACTGTCGATCAGCGAGGCCAGGGCATGCAGCGGGTTGGCCACCCCACCGCCGTGGCGGCCCGAATGCAGGTCTTTGGCCGGACCGTAAACGCTCAGTTCCATCCCGACCAGCCCGCGGCAGGCCACCGTGATCGACGGCTCGCTGATCCGCCACATGGCACCGTCCGCTGACAGCACCAGGTCTCCCGCCAAGCGCTCCGCCTGCTCGCGCACGAACGGTTCCAGGCTGGGGCTGCCGATCTCTTCCTCGCCCTCGAACAGGCACTTAAGGTTGATCGGCAGGGCCCCGCCGGCCGTGAAGAACGCCTCGGCCACCTTTATCGGGATCAACATCGGCCCCTTGTCGTCAGAGACGCCGCGCGCATACAGCCGGCCTTCGCGCACCGTTGGCTTGAACGGCTCGCTCGTCCACTTTTCGAGCGGTTCCGGCGGTTGCACGTCGTAGTGGCCATACACCAGCACCGTTGGCGCACCGGGCGCTCCCAGCCATTCAGCGTAGACAACCGGGTGCTGTGCAGTCGGCAGGATCTGAACGTTAAACGGTCCGGCGGCGGCAAGACGCCCGGCTACCCAAGCTGCCGCTCGCTCGACGTCCGCCCGGTGCAGCGGATCGGTGCTGACGCTCGGAATAGATGCGAACTCGATCACCTCGGCCAGGGTCTGTTGGCGACCGGCGGCCAGGACGTCGTAGACTGTGCCGGCCATCATTTACCCCCATCCACCGACAACACCTGGCCGGTGATCCAGCCCGCATAGTCCGACGCGAAAAAGAGGACCGCGTGGGCGATGTCCTCCGGGGTACCCAGGTGTTTGAGGGCGATCCCCTGCAGTAGGGCGCGCTGCCCCTCGGGGCCATAGGCTTCCCACTGGCGCTCGGTTGTCGGATTGGAGCGCACGAAGCCCGGCGCGATGTTGTTTACGGTGATGCCGAACGGCCCCAGTTCGTGCGCCAACTGGCGCGTCAGGCCGATCTGCGCCGCTTTGGCGGAGGCATAGGCCTGGATCCCGGTCAGGCTGATGCCCAGTCCCGCCCCGCTGGAGATGTTGACGATGCGCCCGTAGCCGGCGGCCTTCATCCCGGGCGCCACGGCCTGCGCAAAAAAGAACACCCCGTTCACGTTGACGGCGAAAATGCCCGACCACTCTTCCGCTGTGATCTCTTCCAGCGGCCGGCCCACCTGGCCCAAGACGCCGCCAGCATTGTTCACCAGGATGTCGACTTGGCCCGTTGCGGCCGCAGCCTCCTTGGCCAGCGCAAACACGGCGGCCCGGTCGCTCACGTCCACCTGCCGCGTTTCGCAGGCCCCGCCAGACTGCCGGCACAAGGCTTGGGTTTCCGCCAGCTCGCCGGCCAGCACGTCACAGGACCAGACGTGTGCGCCGCGCTGAGCAAAGGCAAGACTGATGGCGCGCCCGAAGCCATGGGCAGCCCCGGTCACGATCACCGTCTTGCCGGAGAATTCGATCTGCACGTTCCCACTCCTCTTTCTTTGCTGCCGATCCCGCAGCGCGCCCCTGTCGGCAGGGCCCTAGCGCGCTCCGGCCCCGAGCACGGCCACCAGCAGCAGCGGTTCGGTCCCCGTGTTGCTGATGGCATGATCTATCCCGGCGGGGAATATGACGCAATCGCCCGCGGCAATAGCCACCTGTTCGGTGCCTGTGTCGACGAGGCCGCGGCCGCTCGCCACCCAGTTGCACTGTTCCCACGGATGTCGATGACGCCGCGAGATGCCGCCCGTGTCGATGCGGGCTATCTGGAAGGTGAACCCCTTATCCGCCGCCTGGTAAAGGCGTGCCAGGCTCAGACCGGCCGCGCCGTCGCCCTGCACGGCATTGAAGGGTAGCTCGGCGCCGCGTGTGACGGAGACGGACGCCGGGTCAGGCATGCTGCGTCTCCATGCAGGCTCGTAACAGGTCCAGCGTCTCGAGCGACTGAGGACGCCGGCCTTCCTCGATATCGTGGATCAGCTCGATCAGCCGGGACGTGAGCGGTGTAGCCACTTTGGCCTCCGCGCCCAGCTCGGCGATAATGCCAAGTTGGGCATCGACTTCGGTGCGGCGCTTGCGTACGGCCAGGTCGCGCCAGATGCCGCTGTGTGTCTTGGCGGACCGCCGGTTGAAGGTCACCAGGTCGTCGAGGCTCTGCTCGGCCAAGGCATCGGCGCCCGGTTCGAAAGCGGCCGGGTCGAAGCCGTTGAAGCCCTCCGGGGTGATGCCACGTGCTCGGGCCACGGCCAGGATCTCGCGGCCCAGCGCGATGTAGAGCGGGCGATACTCCCGCGCAGCCAGCGCATCGGCGATCGACTCGTTCGTCAGCGCCGTGGCGAAGAGCATGCTGCCGTACACTTCCTTGCCCCAAAGGTAGCCCCAGATATTGGTGCTGACCGTGGCGCCGGGCTCGAAATCGAGCAGCGTCGCCCGCAGCGCCGTCACCCGCGGCGTGATCTGCCCGTCGAGCTCACCCACCACTACCGCACCCCGGCCTCCATAGAGGATCACTCCCGGCTCCAGGTAGTCGGCGCCAAAATTGACAAAGGCGCCCACCGTGCGTTCCTGGCCCACGATGCGGGCGATGGTAAGCTCGTTGAGGCCGTTCTGAGCCGAGACCACGTGCCCGCCGGGCGCGAGGTGCGGGGCCAGAGCCTCCGCCGCCGCCGCGGTATGCTGGGCCTTGGTCGCCAGGATGATGGTCTCGTATTGGCCACTCACTTCGGTGGGCAACAGGGCCGGCAGGCGGACGCGGAATTCGGCGATCGGTCCCGTCACCGCCAGTCCCCCCGCCTGGATCGCGGCCACGTGGTCGGCAGCCAGGTCGACCAAAGTCACGTCGTGCCCGGCTCGGGCCAGGAAGCCGCCCAGTGTGCCGCCGATTGCCCCTGCGCCCCAGATCAACAGTCTCATGCCTGCCCCCAATCTTCGGCCAACAGCTCGCGCGTTTCGGCAACCGCCACCTGCCAAATGGCCAGCATTTCGTCGTCACTTCGCCGATACCGCCCACCGTAGTTGCCGTCTCCCAGGTACCGGCGCAGTTCAGCCGGTCCGAGCGTCCGCAGGTGCGCCAGGTCTGCCATGGCTTTCGCCGTCTCGGGCAGTGCGACACCCGCTAGCCGGGTCCAGGGGAAGTTCTCCATCCAGGAAGCGTGCGAGGCCACGGGGTCGATCTCTTGTACCCGCGCCCACACCTTGGGCGCGTTCCACCAGTTGTCGAACTTGACCCGGCAACCCGGGTGATCGGCCATCCATTCGCCGGCCAACGACCCTGCGGGCTGGTTCCCGCCGTGCCCGTTGACGATCAGGATGCGCTTGAAGCCCCAGGACCCCAGGCTGTCGAGGAGATCGCGGACCAGCGCGACGTATGTTGCGACCCTGAGGCTCACCGAGCCGGGGAAAGCTCGAAAGTACGGCGTGACACCGTAGGATTGGACCGGGAAGACCGGGATGCCGAGCGGCTCCGCTGCCTCCAGCGCCACGCGCTCCGAGAGGATGCTGTCCACGGATAGGCTCAGAAAGCCGTGCTGCTCGGTGCTCCCCAACGGCACGACCGCCCGGTCGTCATGCTGCAGATACGCCTCGACCTGCATCCAGTTCATATCGCTGATTCTCAAGATGAACCCTCCTCTTGTGGTTTTGCTTCGCTTGTCGACGTTGCCCCTTTAGGATGCTTATCGCCGATGTTTTGTTCAGAAGCCGCCTACCGGCGCTCGGACAGGCCGTCGCCGATCAGGCTCAGCGCGACGCCGACGATCAGCAGGGCAATGCCGGGCAAAGTGGGCATCCACCAGGCCTGGAGCAGGAACTGGCGCCCTTCGGCGATCATCGCGCCCCATTCGGCGGTGGGCGGCTGTGGGCCAAGGCCAAGGAAACTCAAGGTCGCCCCGGTCATAATGGCCAGCACCATGCCAGTGAAGACGTAGATCAGCGCCGGGGGGATCGCATTGGGAAGGATATGTCGGCGCAGTATGCGCGGCGTGCTGGCGCCGACGGTGACTGCTGCTTGAACGTATTCGAGGTTTCGATTGGCGAGGGTCTCGGCGCGCACGATCCGGGCATACGGGATCCAATTGACGATCGCGACGGCGATGTAGAGGTTTGTCAGGCCCGGTCCCAGGATGCTCATGATGGCGATCACGAGGATCAGGAATGGAAAGGCCATCAGGATGTCGACCAGGCGCATGATGATGCTGTCGACCCGTCCACCGAGGTATCCGGTCACGACGCCGATGATCCCGCCTGCCAGGAAGGGGAAGAGTACTGAGATGAAGCCAATCTGAAGATCCAGGCGTGTGCCGTAGATGATCCGGCTTAGCTCGTCGCGGCCGAAGTTGTCCGTGCCCAGCGGATGCCCCAGGCTGCCGGGCGGGAGGAACGCGGCGTTCAGATCCTGGGCGATCGGGTCATAGGGAGTCAACAGGGGGGCCGCAATGGCGACCAGGAGCACCACCACCAGCAAGCCCACGCCCAATACGAGGGTGGCGTTCAGGCGCCAGTGCCTTACGTGCTCCCATACGGCGAAACTCGCCTCCCCTGCGATCCGTGACACGTCCTCGGCGGTCGCGGCCTTGTCACTCATACGACACCCGGGGATCCAGGAAAGAATAGGACAGGTCTACGATCAGGTTGACCAGGATCACGAAAAAGGCGGCGATCACGGTGATGGCCTGGACGACCGGATAGTCGCGCCCGGTGATCGATTGGATCAGAAGCTGGCCCATGCCGGGAACGGCAAAAACCGTCTCGACGACGACCGTGCCGCCGACCAGGTAACCAAACTGCAGGCCGAAGATGGTCACCACCGGCATCAGCGCATTGCGCAGGGTGTGCCGCCACAGCACCATCCGCTCGCTCAGCCCCTTTGAGCGAGCCGTGCGCACGTAATCTGAGAATTGCACCGTGATAATCTGCCCGCGCAGGTTGCGAATCAGCACCGCCGAGAGCTGTAGGGCCAGGGTCAGGGACGGCAAAAACAGGCTCCGCAAGTGATCGGCGAAGGTCTGGCCATACCCGGAGACGGGGAACAGGTGCAGTCGCAGGCTCAGCAGGAGAATCAGCAAAATGCCCAGCCAAAAGGAGGGGGTGGTAATGAAGAATAGGAAAATGATGCGCACCACGTGGTCGACCCAGCGCCCACGATTGATCGCGGCCAGGATGCCGAACACGAGCGTCAGTACGCCGGCGATGCCCATGGCATAGAAGGCCACGAAGAGCGACACCGGCACACGCCGCGCCACCAGGTTAATGACTGGTTGGCGGTAGAGCAAGGAAGTCCCTAACTGGCCGGTGGCAATGCCGCGGATAAACTCCCAGTATTGGGTGAGCAGGGGCTTGTTCAAGCCGAGCTGCTCGCGCAGTTGCGCCGCCGCCTGGTTGGTCGCGCGGTCGCCCAGAATCAGAAAGGCCGGGTCGCCCGGGATAAGACGAACCATGCTGAAAATAACGATCGTCACGCCGAACAGCACCAGAACCATCATCAACAGCCGCCTGCCGATGTACTGAACACGCCCCATACAGCCCTCGCTTAGAGCAGTCTGTGACTCGCACAGGGGAGAGCGGCGCCGCGCTGCCCTCCCCTGGCAAGCCAGTTCACCCTACTTGTTGATCTTCACGGTCTCGAAGCGGTAGTAGCTCAGACCGTCGATGAAGAAGCCTTCGACGTAGTTCTGCCAGGCGGCCGTTTGCGGTGCATAGACGGTCCAGACCAACGGAGCGTCCTCCTGGAACTTCTTCTGGATGTCGTAGTACATCTGCTGGCGCTTGGCCGGGTCGAGCTCGACGTCGGCTGCCGCGATCTCCGCGTTGAGCTCTGGGTTGTTGTAGCGCGTCCAGTAGGCGAACTGCATCCCAGGTCCGCCGTTCATCTCGTAGTTCACGATCTGGGTCGGATCGTTCATGTCGTTGGTCCAGCCGCTGGGCTCGGCCTGGTAATTGCCCGAGCGATAGTTCGTGCGCACAACGCTGGTCTCGAGATTGACAAGGTTGACGTCGACGCCGATCTTGGACCATTCGTCCTTGACGATCGTGGCGATATTGGCGTAGTCGGCGTTACCCGAGCGCACCTGCATCTCCAGCTTGAAGCCGTCCGGCGCTGACGACGCAGCCATTAGCTCCTTGGCCTTGGCCAGATCGTACGGGTAGCCGGGCAGGTCCTTGTCCTGGTACATGCCGGGTGGGATGGGCGCGTTGGCGACCGTAGCCTGGCCGAAGAAGACGGTCTTGGCGATGGCCTCCTTGTCGGTGGCATAGTTGAGCGCCTGGCGCACCTTGACGTCGTCCAGCGGCTTCACCGAATTGTTGAGCATGATGAAGTATATCGACGCGATGGTGAAGGGCTTGGCGGTGATGCTGTCTTGCGCGTCAAGGCTGGCGAGCTGGCTGAGCGGCACGAAGTCGATGACGTCGGTCTCGCCGCCCTGCAGCTTGAGCATGCGGGTGTTGTCGTCCGGGACGAAGTCGATGTCGACTTCGTCAACCGCAGGGGTGCCGTTCCAGTAGTAGGGATTGCGCTTGAGGATGATCGGGTCGCCCTTCTTCCATGACTCGGAGTAATAGGCGCCTGTGCCGCGCGTCTTCCAGGCGGTAGTCACGTCGAAATCGGCAGCTTCGCTGGCTTTCACCAGGTCGGCGGGCAGGATCGCGGCGCAGAACATGGCCATCACAGAAGGCAGAGCGGCGAAGGGCTGTGTCAGGTTGACCTTGATGGTCTTGGAATCGACGATCTCGACATCCTTGACGGCGGCGTAGTTGGCCGACCAGGAGCTCTTCTCGCTCTTGGCTACTGCCGTGATCGAGGCCTGCACGTCTTCCGGCGTCACCGGCGAGCCGTCAGAATACTTGAGGTTGTCGCGCAGGGTGAAGGTCCAGCTCAGGCCATCCGGCGCCGGTTCCCACTTGGTAGCCAGCCCGGGCTCCACGCCCTGACCGTCGGGGGTCATGCGCAGCAGCGAGTCGTAGACGTTCACCGAGATGTAGAGCGCCGGATTGTCGTCGATTTGCCAGGGGATGAACGGACTGAAGGGCTCGGTCTGGCGTGACATACGCAGAACGGTCTTGGCCGCGGCAGCCGGTGCCGGGGCGGCGGCCGTTTCCGCGGGCGCCGGGGCGGCCGGTGCCTGGGCGGCCGGTGCCTGGGCGGCCGGAGCCGGGGCGACCGGACTACAGGCCGCGAGCAAAGGGACGAGCACCATCAAAATGCAAACTAAGGATAGCCACTTCACCTGAGACTTAGCAAACGTTGCCACGGGTCTTCCCTCCTTGGTATGGTTGGATCGATCGAACCGCATTGGTCTGCTGCACCTCCTCGCTGCTGCCAATCCTTGCCAGCCCAGGCCCTACGCAGGGAGCCGATCTACCATTGCCGGCTCCCGACGCCGGCGGAGTGCGCCATCGTTCCCACGTTTCTCTTTCGAAGTCTACGCACAAGATGGTCCTGGTGACGGGGGCCAGGTTCGCGGCGGCGCCGGTCGCGGGTGCCGTATCCTCACCGGGTTATGGGCGCGCACGAACCGCCGTGCCGCGTGGCCTGCAGCAAGCCGGTGGGCATGGCGGGAACGGTCCTGCCTCGGGTCTGCTCGGCCAGTCCGAGCGGGTTCATGCAGTCAGAGATTGAGGGCATACGGCTACCTCTGCGGCAGTCGCGCAGCCGCGCTTGGCGATCGTCGGCGGTGACCAGGAAGTGCGGGACCAATGTGGAACCGCGAAAAAGGCGCCGGGCAGAGCGCACGTCCTCGCCAGAGCCGGCTATCGCCGGGCAACTGTAGCCATGGCGCTACAGAAGTTGAATTAAGGGTTCGTACGTCAATTGCGCCGGCGTAGTTCGGCGGAAGCATAAATCAAGAGCACGCACTTGTCAAGGACGCGCGAAAACCGGAGGGTGTAATCGGCGCGCTCTGCCCCGGCAGTGATCCCTCGGATCTCGGCTGATTTGAGCTGCCAGCAGACCATCTTGGGGGCAGTCGCTGCCAGGGCCTGATTGCGGCCGCAGTCGTACTTCTCGGCCCATTCGTTCACTTGTAATTTGTTTTCACTTATGATAGGATATGTCGTCACATTCACAAAGAATATACGAAGGTATGACAGTTTTGGTGCGACCCTACGTCAATCAGAGAATAACGACAGAATCAAGGAGTGCAAGATGGCTAGGCGTCAGATTCCGGATATCGTGATCGGCAGGCTTCCCGTCTATTTGCGGGCCCTGAACTTCCTGGTGGCCGAGGGACGTGAGATCACGTCCTCGCAAGAACTGGGAGACAGGCTGGGAATCTCATCGGCGCAGATTCGCAAGGATCTTTCGCATTTCGGTGAGTTCGGCAAGCAAGGCACCGGCTATGATATCGTCTATCTGCGCGACCAGTTGCGTCAGATCATGAAAGTCGACAAGATGTGGGATGTGGCGTTGGTCGGCGCGGGCAACCTGGGCCGAGCCGTAGCGGACTATGGCGGCTTTGAGGGCAAGGGCTTCCGCATTAACACGATCTTCGACACTGATCCCAAACTGGTGGGCAAGACGATCGGGCACAACAAGGTTCAGGTGCAGGATGTCAAGGAGCTGGCCCCGACCATCAAGGAACGCGGGATCCAGATCGGAATTATCGCGACGCCGGCCGAGGCCGCCCAGGGAGTAGCGCGCACGATGGTCGACGCGGGTATCAAGTCCATCCTCAACTACGCGCCCATCACGATCACGGTCCCTAGCAGCGTCCGGGTTCAGTACATCGACCCCGTGGTAGGGCTGCAACGTATGACCTATTATCTCGCTTAGGCCGAACCGGGGACGGGCCCGACCTGCCGAAACCGGCCTGATTTCAGGCTGGCGCCAGGCGTCGCAGTCCTTCACGCCCCATAGGACGAATGTCGCGCACGGCATTTGTTCTATGGGGCGTTTTCATGACCAATGTCATACAAAATTGGAATTGCCGATGCTAGAATAGCTTCACGTTCCCGAGCCGCTGCAGAGCCCTGGGGGGACGAACTACTGGAGGCAAGGTGCGCAGGCACGCCTCCACCAAAGGGAGTGCGGCCATGCGTGTGGCAGATATCATGACACCGAAGCCGGTGACAATCACACAGCGTAATGCCATCCGCACCGCCATCAACCTGATGCGCGAGGGCGGTTTTCGGCGCCTGCCCGTGGTAGATCGGGGCAGATTGGTCGGGATAATCACCGATAGAGATTTGCGCCGCGCGGCCAACTCGCCCTACGTCGTGCGCGAGAAGTGGTACGATAACTTTGTGCTCGACCACATCGAGGTCGGAGCCTGTATGACGCCCGATCCCGTCACGATCGGGCCCGGCGCAGCGGTTGTCGAGGCTGCCCGCCTGATGCGGGATCACAAGATCGGCGGCTTGCCGGTCGTGCAAGACGGCCAACTGGTCGGGATCATCACGGAAACCGACTTGATGGACTTCCTGATCGATCTGCTGGAAAAAGAAACCCAGTTGGTCCAATAGGTCCGGCTGCGTTATACTCTTGTTTACGGTACACCTGCGATGTGTCGCAGGTGTTATCTTGCGAGTACAAGGAAGTATGCGAGTGATGTTCGGTCGTGCTGACCTCGTTTTTCTTCACGCCCCCAGCGTCTACGACTTCCGCGAACATTCGATTCTTTACGGACCTGTCAGCGACCTGGTTCCTTCCACACCGGTGTTCGAGATGTATCCCATCGGCTTCACGACGATGGCCGAATATCTCGAGCGTCACGGCCTGCGCGTGCGCATCCTTAACCTCGCCGTGCGGATGCTGACCGATAACGAATTCGATCCGGAGCCCCTGATTGCCGCGCTGAACCCGGCTGCTTTCGGGATCGATCTGCACTGGCTTCCGCATGCCCACGGTGCACTGGCGGTCGCCGAGATGGTGAAGCGCTATCACCCTCACACGCCGGTCATCTTCGGCGGCTTCTCCTCAACCTACTATCACGAGGAGCTGATCCGCTATCCGTACGTGGACTACGTGGTGCGCGGCGATTCGGCTGAGGAGCCGCTCCGCCAGCTTATGTCGCACCTGACCGGCATGCGCGGCGCCCCGGCGCTCAAGGAGATCCCGAACCTCACCTGGCGGGACAGCGCCGGCGAAACGCAGGCCAACCCGTTGACTTACCGGCCTGATAACCTGGACCGCTTGATGCTGGATTACCGCTACGTGGTGCGTGCGGCCGCTCGTGACCTGGACCTGGGCAGCTATGTGCCGTTCAAGGACTGGATGGATTATCCGATCATGGCGGCCTTGAGCTGCCGCGGCTGCACGCAGAGCTGTGTGATCTGCGGGGGATCCGCCGCGGCCTTCAAGGAGATGCACGGACGCCTGCGCCCCGCCTTTCGCCGGCCGGAACTGCTTGCCCAAGATGTGCGGCGCTCGGGCGACATGAGCCGCGGGCCCGTATTCGTCTTGGGTGATCTGCGCCAGGCCGGCCCGGACTACGCCCGTCGTTTCTTCGACGGGGTCCGCGGTTTCACGGGGCCGGTAATCCTCGAGCTGTTCTCGCCAGCCTCTCGCGAATTTTTGCAGCAGGCGGCGCGTGCTCTCCCCAATTTCACGCTGGAAGTGTCGCTCGAGAGCCACGACCCGATCGTGCGGCGTGCCTTCGGCAAACCCTATGGCAACCTGCCGATGGAACGCACCATCGCCGACGCCCTGGATGTGGGCGCCAGGCGCCTGGACGTTTTCTTCATGAGCGGGTTGCCCCAGCAGACCGCAGAGTCAGTGATGGGCACCATCGATTACTGCGAGGAGCTGCTGCGCCGCTTCGGCCAGGACGGCCGCCTGGCGCCGTTTATCTCACCGCTGGCGCCCTTCCTCGATCCCGGCAGCCGCGGCTTCGAGAACCCGGACGAGCATGGGTACCGCCTGTTTGCCCACACTCTGGAGGAGCACCGTCAGCGCTTGGTGGCGCCGAGTTGGAAGTACGTGCTCAACTATGAGACCCGCTGGATGACGCGCGACCAATTGGTCGAGGTCACCTACGCCGCCGGAAGGCGTTTGAACCAAATCAAAGCTCAATATGGGCTGGTTGCGGCGGCGCAAGCGCAGGTCACCGAGCAGCGCATCGATCGTGCGGTCGCGCTGATGGCCGAGATCGACAGGTTGATGGCGCAAACGACGCCGGCTCAGTTCTCAGCCGAAATGGCCCGGCTCAAAGGGGAGGTGGACCAGGTCAACATGTCTACAGTCTGTGAGAAGCGTGAACTGGAAGTGGGCATGAGTGGCCCGAAGCTGCGCTACTCGCAAGTCGCCCAAATGTTGGTGCAGGATACGCTGCACGCGATGGGCCGGCGCGTTGTCTGGCCCTGGCGTCGCCTGCAGCCAGTGTACGTGAGGCAGGACTCCTAACCCACAACCGAATTAGTTCTGTCTCGAGGAGGTGACAGGCATGGCGAAAGGCACTGTCCTTGTCGACGTGGATCGCTGCAAGGGGTGCGAACTGTGCACGACAGTCTGCCCGGCAAAGGTGCTCCAGATGGGCCGCAACCGCTTCAATGCACGAGGTTACCGCCCGGTGGAACTCGTCGATCCCGAAGGCAAGTGCACCGGTTGTGCGATATGCGCTCTGATCTGTCCGGACGTGGTCCTTACGGTCTATCGCGCCGACACGAGGCGCGTGGGCGGTCTTTAGAGATCCCCGCGCGCGTTTTTTGTTGCCGCTAGGAGGCGAGAGATGGCCAGGGAGCTGTGGGAAGGTAACCAGGCAATTGCCGAAGCGGCCGTGCGGGGTGGCGTTGAAGCGTTCTTCGGTTACCCGATCACCCCGCAAACCGAGCTGCTCGAGTACATGTCGGCGCGTATGCTCGACCTGGGGCGGGTATTTCTACAGGCTGAGAGCGAGGTGGCCGCGATCAACATGGTCTACGGAGCAGCCAGCGGTGGCGCGCGGGCCATGAGTTCGTCTTCAAGTCCCGGCATCAGCCTGATGCAGGAAGGGCTTTCGTACATTGCGGCATCCGAGGTGCCGGTCGTGCTGGTGGATATCATGCGCGGTGGGCCCGGCCTGGGCAACATTCAACCCAGCCAGAGCGATTACTTTCAGATGACACGCTCGGCCGGGCACGGGGACTTCCACCCGATCGTACTGGCCCCCTCCACGATCCAGGAGGCGGTGGACATCGTCTATGGCGCCTTTGGGCTGGCCGATAAATACCGTACCATCGTCGTTGTGGCGGCAGACGGGTCCCTGGGCCAGATGATGGAGCCGGCCGAGATGCCGCCGATGCGCCCCCTGCTGCAGGAGCCAGAGCGAGGCGCCTGGGCAGTGCGTGGGGCCAAGGGCCGCGAGCACAACGTCATCACCTCATTATATTTGAAGGAGATGGAGCTGGAAGCGCTCAATGCGCGCCTGCAAGCCAAGCTGCGCCTGATCGAGGCGCAAGAGCAGCGTTGGGAAGAAATCGAGACGGCGGACGCGGAGTACTTGTTGGTGGCGTTCGGCACAGTCGGTCGGACTTGCAAGAACGTGCTGCGCGAGGCGCGCGCCCAGGGCATTCGAGCCGGCCTGTTCCGCCCGATCAGCCTCTGGCCGTTCCCCTGGCAGCGCCTGCGCGCACTGTCGAAGCAGGTGCGCGGCATGTTGGTTGTCGAGATGAACGCCGGGCAGATGCTGCAGGACGTACGGCTGGCGGTGCTGGGGGGATGCCCGGTCGAGTTCTATGGGCGAACGGGCGGCGTCGTGCCTCTGCCAGACGAGATACTGGAGGCGCTGGACGGCATCCACGCCGTCGCGGAAGCGGAAGTGAGGGATGGACGCGATGAATGAGCAGGCAACCATAGTCGAGGAGGGCCGGCTCATCTACGGCCGCCCGGAAGCGCTGACTGCTGCACCAACCCACTACTGCCCCGGCTGCACCCACGGCACTATTCAGCGGCTGATCGCCGAAGCGATCGATGAGCTGGGACTGCGGGAGAGGACACTGATGGTGGCCCCCGTGGGCTGCGCGGTGCTGATGTACTACTACATGAACGTGGACGCAGTCGAGGCCGCGCATGGACGGGCGCCGGCTATGGCGACCGGCCTCAAGCGTACCCAGCCTGATAAGGTGGTGTTCACTTACCAGGGCGACGGCGACCTGGCTTCGATCGGGGCGGCCGAAATCCTGCACGCGGCCAATCGCGGCGAGAACATCAGCGTCTTCTTCGTCAATAACGCGGTTTACGGCATGACGAGCGGCCAGATGGCGCCGACGAGCTTGCCCGGACAGGTCACCACTTCCACGCCCTACGGGCGCGACGTCGAGATCCACGGTTACCCGATGCGTATGGCCGAGATAATCGCCGGACTGCCGGGTGCCTCGTACGTGGTCCGGCGCAGCGTCTATGACGCGCGTACCATCCGCCAGGCGAAGAAGGCGATCCTGACGGCGTTCAAGGCACAGTTGGCCGGCTTAGGACTCAGTATGGTAGAATTTCTCTCAAGCTGCCCAACAAACTGGCACCTTTCGCCGGCCGACGCGCTGAATTATGTACGGGATACGATGGTCCCGTATTATCCGCTCGGCGACTTCAAGGTGATGGACGCGGTCGCGGCGTTGAAGTGAAGCGCAGCGATGCGGTGCGTGGGATGCACCGTATCCCGCCGGGAGGCAGCTATGCAGTCTGAGATTCTGGTTTCGGGTTTCGGCGGGCAGGGCGCTTTGTTCGCCGGCCAGTTGCTGGCCTATGCGGCCCTGGACGCGGGATTGCATGTTACTTGGATCCCCTCCTACGGCCCGGAGATGCGTGGTGGAACGGCCCACTGCACAGTCATTCTGGCCGATCAGGAGATCGGCTCGCCATTGGTCCGCCGGCCGGGCTGCGTGATCGCATTGAACCTGCCTTCGTTCCAGAAGTACGAACCGCTGGTCAGGTCCGGCGGCTGGCTGGTTTACAACAGCTCTCTGGTCCCGGCCCAGCCTGGCCGGAGCGACATTCACTACTGCGAGGTGCCGGCCAACGACATCGGCGAGCAGCTTGGGGCGGCCCGCCAGGCCAACGTGGCGCTATTGGGGGCACTGTTGGCGGCGACGGGCATGCTGCCGCTGGAGGCGGTCGAGCGCGCGCTGGACGCTCACCTGTCGGAGCGGCAACGAAAGTTCCTGGCGAGCAACAAGCAGGCGCTGCGCCGCGGGGCGGCGGTGGTTGCGCCTGAGCTCGGCGATGTCTCCTCGCAGCCCACGGCCTGCTTGCAGTCGGCGCCTGAATCGCCGCCGGCCAGATAGAACGAGTCGAGTGTGCCCATGCAGGGCGCCACGTTGGCCGGGACAGATGTGTATACTGGGGAAGAGCAAGAGGTTCAGACTTGCCCGATGTGTCTCAACGAGGAGGTTGAGTGATGGCCACTCTTTGGAAAAGCCGCTACGCCCAGCGGACGCAGCGTATGGGGCGTTCGATCATCCGCGAACTACTCAAGTTCACCTCGCAACCCGATCTAATCTCGTTTGCGGGCGGGTTGCCTGCACGTGAACTGTTCCCGACGGAGCGCTGCCAGGCGGCAGTCACGCGCGTGTTGCGCGATCAGGGGTCGCAAGCCCTGCAGTACGGCGCCACCGAAGGCTTCCTACCACTGCGCCAGTTTATCTGCGATCAAATGAGCCGCTATGGCATCCGGGCCCAACCGGACAATGTGGTGATCACCAGCGGATCGCAACAGGCGTTGGACGCCATCGGGAAGCTGTTGATCAACCCGGGGGATCGTATCCTCGTCGAGGAGCCCACCTACCTGGGTGCCTTGCAGGCCTGGAACGCGTACCAGGCGGAGTACATCCCGGTGCCGGTCGACGACGACGGCCTGTGTACCGACAGACTTGAGCCGGCCTTGCGCTGCGGGCCCAAGTTCATGTATGTGTTACCCAACTTTCAGAACCCGGGTGGCACCACCCTGGCACTATCGCGCCGGCACGACGTCGTAGCCCTCTCGAACCGTTACGGTATCCCGATCATCGAGGACGATCCGTATGGCGCGCTGCGCTTTGAGGGGGACCACTTGCCCCCACTCGTGGCCCTGGACGCCGATTTGCAGGCGACAGCTGGGCTCAACGGGCATGGCTATCTGGAGGGAAACGTCATCTACCTCGGCACGTTCTCCAAGACCCTGGCGCCCGGATTGCGCCTCGGCTGGATCGTGGCGCCGGTGGAGGTGGTTGACCAGGTAGTGATGGCCAAGCAAGGCATGGATCTGCACACCAGCACTTTCAATCAAATGTTGGCTTACGAGGTGGTCAAAGACGGCTTCCTCGACGAGCATGTCCGTTTGATTCGTCGAGTATATAAGGAGCGCCGCCAAGTGATGCTTGATGCCTTGCAGCGCTACTTCCCTGAAGGCTGTTCCTGGACCCGGCCGGAAGGCGGGCTCTTCCTCTGGGCACGCGTGCCCGAGTGGATGGACACGGCCGAGATGCTGCAGGAGGCCGTGTGCTTCAAGGTGGCGTACGTGCCCGGCTTTGCCTTCTATGGCGATCCCAGCCGGGGGCGTAACACCATGCGTCTGAACTTCTCTTGTGAGCAGCCCGAAAAGATCGAGGAGGGCATCCGCCGCCTCGGGCAGATGCTGCACCAGCACGTGGCGGATCATGAGCCGAAAGTAGTGGCGGTACCCGCGGCCGGGTGAGGATCACGGCTCGCAAAAGGGTAAGGAGTCTGCAGATATGGAAAAGACGCGCGTGCGTGACATCATGACCACTCCGGCGATTGTTGCCGCACCGGGCACGAAGGTCCCGATGGCAATCGCGTTGATGCGGCACCACGCGATCCGGCACTTGCCGGTCGTCGAGGACGAGCGGCTGGTCGGGATTGTCAGCCGAGGTGACTTGCGCGAAGCATCGACGGCGGCGGCAACTAACGCCAATTCGTACGAGACCAACTTCATGCTCAGCCGCTTGACGCTCCATGATATCATGAGCCGCAAGGTTTTCACCGTCACGCCTGACGCGTTCATCGTGCACGCGGCCGAGCTATTGAGCGAGAACCGCATCGCCGGCCTGCCCGTAGTGGACAGGGACGGCCAGGTGGTCGGTATTGTCACCGACTCTGACCTGCTCGCTCTCCTCGTGCGCAAGCTGAAAGAGGCCGAGGAGGTGAGCAAACTGCCAGGTTCCACCGGTGGGTGATATTCCATGAACCAAGATATGGCCCGCTATGCCCGGCAGATCATCTACCCAGGCATCGGCGAAGAAGGCCAGAGAGCGTTGTTAGCGGCCCACGTAACCATTGTCGGCGTGGGTGCTACCGGCTCGGTTTTGGCCAACCACCTGGCCCGCGCTGGGGTAGGCCACCTGCTGCTGGTCGACCGCGACTACCTGGAACTGAACAATCTGCAGCGCCAACTGCTCTACGACGAGGACGACGTCGCCTCGCTGCTGCCCAAGGCCAGCGCAGCGGCTCGCAAGTTACGGCGGATCAACAGCGGCATCGAGATTCAGGAACTGGTGGCCGATGCCAATGCCTCCAACATCGAGAACCTCGTCGCAGGTGCGGACGTGGTATTGGACGGGACGGACAACTTCGCAACGCGCTACCTGATCAATGACGCCTGCGTGAAGTTGGGCAAGCCCTGGATCTACTCGGGCGTGCTTGCCGCTTATGGCATGACCATGACCATACGGCCCGGTGTGACACCCTGCTTGCGCTGCATCATGGGCGAACTGCCGGCACCGGGCACCGTCCCAACCTGTGATACCGCGGGCGTGATCGGGCCGATCGTCGCCCTGCTGGGCTCGATCGCAGCCGCCGAAGCCATCAAGCTCATCGTCGGCCGCGGTACGCTGAACGGCGGCATGCTCTACGCCGACCTGTGGGACAACAGTTTCGATCACTTTGACCTGGGCGGGCCGCGGCCGGACTGCCCGGTATGTGGCGCGCGCGACTTTGCTTTTCTCCGGGCGGAGCAGGGCGCGCGCACTACCGTCCTGTGCGGACGGGATGCCGTGCAGGTGAGCGTCGCAGGTGCGGCGGCCCTCGACCTGGCGGACCTGGCTGAGAGGCTCCGCGGCGGCAGAGTGCCGCGAGAGGGTGACCCGGCGGCCAGCGAGGCCGACCCGATCAAGGTCAACGCGTATCTGCTGCGGGCCGAGATCGACGGGCACGAGCTGACCGTCTTCCCGGACGGCCGCGCCATAATCAAAGGCACGAATGACGAGGCACTGGCGGCAACGCTCTACGCCAAGTACATCGGGATGTGAAGGTCCTGGTACAACCGATCCGATGCGTGCTACCTGCCGCGTAAGCCGATGACCGATCGCGCAGCAGCTAGCACGCATCACTTATTTGGAGCAGCGCTCGCTTGAACCTGACCACCTTTTCGCCGCAGCATCTGTCCGACCTGGTCTCATTTCTCAACCGGGTTCTGGCCGGCCAGCGACATTGGGCTCCGATCGGCGAGGCTGATTTCCGGGAGCGCGTGCTGGAGCAGCCGCCGTTTGATCCTGCCGGCCTCTTCCTCGCCTGGGAAGGCGACAGGCTGGTGGGCGGCGTTCACGCACTCAAGCCCCCGCCGGCTGCGCCAGTCTACGAGCCGTGCGAGCCGCGTCATGCCATTGCCTGGTTAGCGGTCGACAAAGATTGTCGCGGGCACGGCGTCGGCAGCGCCCTCCTTGCCTCAGCAGAGGACTACCTGTATTATTGTCCGGTCTATTTCGCCGGGCACAGCACGCCGCTGTACGGCATCATCGAGAAACTGTGGGTGCCGTGGTACGGCTCCACCGAGCACATGGCGATCAGCGCGGTCGGCGACAAGGCCCAGGTGGAATGGCTGATACGACGTGGCTACCAGGTCGTAGACCCGGGTGACGTGAGCTTGCACGCTTCGCTGCACAATCCTGAGCGTCCGCAGGACCCGGGACTGGTTCAACGAGGTCTGCGGGTCGTTGGCATCAGCGAGCGCTCGCCTTGGCGCGGCGACGAACCTTTCTACCGCCTGCGGGCCTGGAAGGACAATGCTGGCCGGCGCTATCACGGGCTGGTCGTGGCCGAGGGCGAGCGGGCGGTCGGCGAGGTGGTCTGGTATCCGCTGCCCGATCAGGAGACGGCCGCCCTGGCCTGGTTCGGCATTGAGCGACCCTATCGCGGCTTGCGATTTGGCTCCTACCTGCTGGACCGCGCACGAGCTGAGATGGCCGGCCGGGGCTATCTGGCAGTGGAAGTGCACGTGCATTCCCGGCGCCAGCCCGAGGCGTTCGCCATGTTTCGCCATCGGGGGTTCCAGGTGATCGATTACTGGGTCAACCTGGTCAAGACCTGAACCTTGCGCAGAGCGCGGCCCGTGGGGCCGATTCAGAGGTCGGGGAGAACTGCATGTTAGTACTGAAGTTTGGCGGTACGTCGGTCGGGGATGCCAAGGCCATTCGCCAGACCGTGTCGATCATCTGCGATCAATCACGCGCCGACCCGGCGATAGTTGTCGTCACTTCGGCCATGCGCGGGGTAACAGACCTGCTGATCGAGTTCAGCCCAGGCCGCGGCGGCGGGCGACCGGCAGCGCTCGCGCGATGTCCGGCAAGCCCTGATCAGCCGCCACCACGATGCGGCGGAAGCGTTGGTGAGCGACCTCGACGACCTAAACCAGGTACTGACCGGCGTCGACGAGCGTGTGCGGGAATTCGAGCGCCTGTGTATGGCCGTCGCGATCCTCGGCGAACTGACCGACCGCGGCCTGGCGGTGGTCTCGGGAATGGGTGAGCGGTTGATGGCGCCGATCCTCGCCGCTGCCGTGCGCGCACAAGGCCTGAGGGCCGAGTTTGTGGATGCCGGCGAACTGATCGTTACCGACGACAACCACGCATCGGCCGCCCCGCAGATGGAAGCGACGCGCGACGCGACACGCGCCCGCTTGTTGCCCCTGCTGGCGGACCATAGGCTGCCGATCGTCACCGGGTTTGTCGGCGCGACACCGCAGGGCGTCCCGACCGTCCTGGGACGCGGCGGCTCGGACTACACGGCCGGCATTCTTGGGGCTGCCCTTGACGCTGGCGAGGTGCAGATCTGGACCGACGTGGACGGGGTCATGACGGCAGACCCGCGCATCGTGCCGGACGCATGCTCTCTGGCCGAACTCAGCTACAGCGAGGCCGCCGAGCTGGCCTATTTTGGCGCCAAGGTGCTCCACCCAAAGACCATGTTGCCGGCCATCGACCAGGGTATCCCGATCAGCGTCCGAAACACCTTCAACCCGTCTTTTCCGGGCACCATGGTCATCGCGCATGCCAGGAACGGTGGGACGGTTAAAGCCTTGACTGTCATCCGTGGCTTGAGCCTGATCACGGTCGCCGGACGGGGCATGATGGGCGTGCCTGGCATAGCGGCCCGCACCTTCGCCGCGGTGGCTGCCCGGGGAGCTAATGTCCTGATGATTTCGCAGGCCTCCTCCGAGCAGAGCATTTGTTTTGTGGTACCGGAAGCCGACGCGGGCCACGTGAGCGCGGGGCTCCAGGAAGCCTTCGCCGGCGAGATTCGCCGGCGGCTGATTGACGGCGTGAGCAGCGAGCGCGGGGTGGTGATCGTAGCTGCAGTCGGCGAGGGGATGCGCGGCACACCCGGCCTGGCAGCACGCCTCTTCGGTGCCCTGGGCGACCACAACCTGAATGTGATCGCCGTCGCGCAGGGCTCGTCGGAGGCCAATATTTCGTTGGTGCTGAATGCGGGCGACGCCGACAACGCCGTGCGCTACATTCATGCGGCCTTTGGGCTAGGCTGCGCACAAGTTCCTGCGAGGAAGCCTGCATGACGACGCTGCAGCGCGTTGCCTTGATCATTTTCGGTGCCGGCCGGGTGGGAAGGGCGCTGATCGGGCAGCTCATCGAAGCGAGCGAACTGCACCGCCAGCGCGATGGCCTGGATTTGCAGGTTGTGGCCTGGTGCGACCGCGACGGCGCGCTCGTCGACGATGACGGCCTCGGGCCCGAGGCATTGCGGGCGTCCGGAACCATGAAGGAGGCTGGCTCGCGCCTGGCCGAGACCCCGTTAGGGTACCGCCAAAACGACCTGCGGGCAATCGTCGACGTGGCCGGTACCGATGGCTGCGTGGTGGTGGACCTCACTGCCAGCGGTGATACAATTCCGGCACTCGAGCTCGCTCTGCAGCGGGGCTACGGGGTAGCAATCGCCAATAAGTTGCCGCTGAGCGGCTCCCAAGAGACCTTCGATAGACTGACGCGCAGCGGGCGGTTCCGCTATGAATCGACCGTGGGCTCGGCGGTGCCGGTGATCGGATCGATGCTCGGGCTGCTGCGGGCTGCCGATCGTGTCGACGCAGTGCGCGGCGCGTTGAGCGGGACGCTCGGCTTCCTCTTTACCGGATTGCAGGCAGGGCAACCCTTCTCGGAACTGGTGACCGAGGCTCTGCGGCGCGGCTACACCGAACCTGACCCGCGCTCCGACCTGGGTGGGCTGGACGTAGCGCGCAAAGCGCTGATCTTGGCGCGCACCCTCGGCTGGCGGCTGGAGCTCGCGGACGTGGAGCTGGACTCGCTTGTGCCGCCCACCCTGGCTGATCTGCCGCTGCCTGACTTCATGGCCCGCCTGACCGAGCTCGACGCTGAATTTGCTGCCGCGGTGTCGGCTGCCGGCGCCCAGAACAAGGTCCTGCGTTACGCGGTTGAGCTCGCGGACGGCCGGGTCGGGGTGGGCCGGCAGGCGGTCGAGGTCGATTCACCCATCGGCCGGCTGCGCGGCAATGATAATCTGGTGGCGTTCCATACGCGCTATTACCCCGATGAGCCCCTCGTGCTGCGAGGCCGGGGCGCGGGTGTGGATGCCGCCGCTGCCGGCGTGCACGCCGATATTGTGGCGTTGGCCAAGTGCTCGCGGTGAGTTTGACCGGCCGAGCAATGGATGCGGCAGCGGCGCCGCGCGGAAGCCAGTATGACCTGCGCTTGCGGCGGATCTGACGGGCGTGGGTCCGTGGGTTCGGTGCCGTTTGAGGTAAAAGATGGCGAGCAATCTCAAAATCAAAGTGGGTATCCTGGGCGCGACCGGAGCGGTCGGCCAGCGTTTCATTCAGTTGTTGGCCGGACATCCCTGGTTCGAGATCGGCGCCCTCACGGCATCTGACCGTTCGATTGGGAAGCCGTATGGGGATGCCTGTCGTTGGCTGTTGCGTGGCGGCATGCCCGCCAGCGTGGCGAGCATGCGCCTGGTAGCGAGCGAACCGGCCCCAATTGGCGCCGACGTGCAGCTTCTGTTCTCGGCCTTACCCGGATCGGCGGCTGGCGACGTCGAAGCCAGCCTCGCCGAGGCGGGCTACGCCGTCTGCTCCAACGCTTCGGCCCACCGAATGGACCCCGATGTCCCGCTGTTGATCCCGGACGTCAATCCTGACCACACCGCGCTGATTCCCGTCCAGCGAGCGCGGCACAACAGGCAGGGCTTTATCGTCTGCAACCCCAACTGCACGACCACTCACCTCGTCTGTGCGCTAAAGCCGCTGCAGGATGCTTTCGGATTGGCAGCAGTGAACGTCGTCACCATGCAGGCCATCAGCGGGGCGGGCTATCCCGGCGTCTCTGCCCTGGATATCCTGGATAATGTGGTCCCGTATATCGGCGGCGAGGAAGAGAAGGTCGAGACGGAGCCGCTCAAGCTGCTGGCAAGCCTGCAGGACGAGAGCCTGCGCGCGGCTGATTTCCTGGTCAGCGCGCAGTGCAATCGGGTGGCCGTGCGCAACGGGCATCTCGAGGCCGTTTCGGTCAAGCTGAGGCGTCCGGCGGCTCTGGAAGAAGTTACGCAGGCTTTCAGGGGCTATAGCTCGGAGCCCCAACGGTTGAAGTTGCCGTCTGCGCCCGATCCCGCCATTATTCTGCATGATTCTGACGAGCGTCCGCAACCGCGGCTCGACCGCCTGGCCGGCAAGGGCATGGTGACCCAGATTGGCCGCCTCCGTCCGGACCCCTTGTTCGACTATAAGTTTATCGTCCTGGGCCATAACACCATCCGGGGCGCGGCGGGCGGAGCGATCCTGAACGCCGAACTGCTGTGTGCCCAGGGCTATCTGCGGCCCTCGCAGAGAGAGAATGCTGAATGACATTCAAAGCTTCCGTCTATGACCTTGTCGGCGACCTGGTTCTCTATCGCAACCTCGACGCGCCCGAGCCCCGCCTGCCACGCTTTGTCGACGCCTGGCAGCAGATGGGCTTGCCCGGCCCGACCCGGCCGCGCAAGCTCGACCCTGCCTATGCACAGGCCCTGTCCTGGATCTTGCGCCAGGCGCGCGCCCTGGATGCGCCGGGTACCGAACTGGCCGAACTGGTTTACCTGGGCGACACGGCCCTCAACGACGGGAACGCCTTCCGCAACCTGCGCGCGGCCAGCGGCTGGCGGGGCTGGGCCTTCATCGGGGCCGAACGGGACGAGGAGTTGATGGTCAGCGAGAAAGACGGCGTTTTCGTTGCTAACCGCTGGAGCGCACTGTCGGAGTTCGTGTCCTGGCTGCAGTCGGAGCAAGGAGCGGCGCTCGACGCGCGAACGGTCGTGATCGTGGACGTCGACAAGACGGCGCTCGGCGCGCGCGGCCGTAATGACAACGCGATCGACCGGGCGCGGGTCAGCGCCCTGGAGGCGACCGTCGCCGATGCGCTGGGCACAGACTTTGACTCGACGACCTTCCGGCGCGCGTATGCCGAACTGAACGCGCCCCATTACCATTTTTTCACGATGGATAACCAGGATAACTTGGCCTACGTCTGCATGATGGTCGGCGCAAAGCTCTGGACGCTGGATGAGTTGTTGGCCGACCTGGCCGCCGGCCGCCTGGTGACGACTCAGGACCTGATGGACCGCGTGCAGGCTCAACGCGACCGCTTGCCGGGCCATGCCCTGCAGACGCTGCACGACGACATCTATGCGCGCGTGCGCGCCGGAGACCCGACGCCTTTCAAGGCCTTCCGGGAGCGAGAGTATCTGGAGACGGCGAGACGCCTGGGTCAGTTGCCGGATGCTGCGCCCTTGGGCCAGCGGTTGGTCGAGGAAATCTGCATGACGCGCGAGGTGCTGGAGGTGGTCCGCTGGTTTCAAGCCCGCGGCTGCTTGCTTCTCGCCGTCTCCGATAAGCCGGACGAAGCGGTCTTCCCGACCGCCGATCTGGTCCGGCAAGGGTACCTGCCGATGCACTGCATCCCCACGCACGTGGTAGGACAGTCCATCGCCGCACTGTTGCCGGCGGGTGAGTAGAGAAATCTGAACATTCACCCGGCCTCAGGCCGGTCCAAGCGTTCCGTTTGGTTGCGCTTCCGAACGTCTCGTGATACACTTGTGTAACCACTCATCCAATTGGTTCTACCCCTGGACCGCGAGGAGGAAGGATTGGATCACGCGCAACCCCGCCTGCCGTGTAGTGTCGGCGTGGCGGCCTACAACGAAGAGGCCAACATCGGCCCCTTGTTGGATGCGCTGCTGGATCAACACCTGCATCGAGTAGATATAAGCGAAATCATCGTTGTTGCCAGCGGCTGCACCGATCGCACGGTGCCGATCGTCGAGTCCTACGCGGCGCGCAACCCACTCGTCAAGTTGGTCGTACAGCCCGAACGCCTGGGCAAGACCGCCGCGATTAACGTCTTCCTCGGACGGGCCAGGGAGGACATCTGCGTGCTGGAAAGCGGCGATACGCTGCCCGGCGAACACGCTGTCGAGAGCCTGGTTTCCATGTTCGCCGATCCCAGCGTCGGCATGACCGGCGCCCACAAATTGCCGGTCAACACACCCGACCACCTGATCGGCCTCTTCACTCACCTGCGCTTGCGCCTCGAGCACCAGCTCTGCCTCGACATCCCGCGCCTGGGGGAGATGATCGCCTTCCGCAAGGTGTTTGACTGCATCCCGCCCGACATTGCCATGGACGAGGCCTTCGTCGAGGCGCTCGTGGTCCAACGCGGGATGAGCGTTCGCTACGCGCCGGACGCAATCGTCTACAATACAGGGCCTGATAACCTGAGCGATTTTGTTCTCCAGCGGCGCCGTAACCATGCCGGACACTTGTATTTGAAGGCGAAGTACGGCTACGCGGTTTCCAGTATCGAGAACACGCGCGTGGCCAAGGTGGCCCTGAATGAGATCTGGGGCGCCATCCGCCTGATGGGAGCGCTGTTCCTGCTGGCGGGCATCGAGCTCTACTCGCGCCTGTTGGGTTGGTATGATTACCGCATCAAGCACGATCGACACGTGGTGTGGGATATGGCCTGGTCGCAGAAGGCTGACGTAGCCACTGAGCGCCGGCAGACGGACGGCAAGGACGACCGGCGGCCGACTGCCCTGGCGGCCAAGAGGTAAGGGCATTTGCGCGCTAAGCTCATCAACCTACTCAAGGTCCTCGTCAGCCTGGGCCTGGTGGTATGGGTCCTCAGCCGGGTAAACCTGGCCCAGGTCGGCCAGCAGCTCGCTACCGCCAAACTACTGTTCTTTGTGGCCGCACTGGCCCTGTATGTGCTTGCCATCACGGCCAACGCCGTGAAGTGGCAGGTGCTGCTGCACGCCCAAGACGTACATGTCCCATTCGGCGCAGCCCTCGAGTTTCAGTTCATCGGCTTCTTCTTTAACAATTTCCTGCCCATCGTCGGCGGCGACGTGATGCGCGGCTACGGCCTGGCCCGCTACTCCGACCGGACGGCCGAGGCCGCAGTCTCTGTGTTGGCCGATCGCATCGTGGGCTTGATGGCTTACATGGCGTCGGCCGTGATCGCCGCGATCCTCGCCGTGACGGTCACCGGACGCAGCGACCTGGAGCAGTTCGAGTGGCTCGCGGTGGCGGCGCTGCTCGCGCTGGGTCTGGGCTTTGCCGCCCTCTTGAGCCGCCGCTTGCGTGCTTTGCTCTCGCGCGTGTTCGCCTGGCGTTGGCTGGTCCGCCTTTCGCCCCTCTGGGAAAAGGTCTCCGGCGCCCTCAACGCCTATCGTTTCAAGTACCGGGCACTGCTGCTGGCCTTCGGCGTCGCCGTGGTGGGAATCCTGGCCACCGCTTTCGTCAACTGGTACCTTTCCGCATCGATGGGCGGGCTCATGCCGCTGTGGGCGATTTTCTTGTTCAACCCCTTGATCGCCCTGGTGGCCATGATCCCTATCTTCGTCGCCGGACTGGGTGTCAATCAGACTGCCTATCCCTTCTTCTTCGGCCTGGTCGGCGTGCCGGCTGGCCACGCGCTGGCGGTATCCCTGCTGATGCAGGTGGTCATCATACTGGGAAGCCTGCCGGGCGGGTTCTTCTGGCTGCGGGGCAGACGACAGAAGGCGGAAGCGACGGCACAGCGGGCGGAGGGCCCTGCCTGAAGGCCGGGCGCCCGTAAATCGAGAGCGAGACGTACATGGGGCATGATCAAGACGGCGAGGCGCCAGTCAGCATCGAGGCGGCTCGCCGTCTTTATGAACGGGGTGGAGGCGGGCATGACTTCGACCACGTCCTGCGCGTGCTCAACCTGGCCCTGCGCATTGGCGAGGCCGAAGGTGCCGACTTGGTGGTCCTGCGGACGGCCGCCTTGCTGCACGACGTGGCGGAAAGCCAGGACAGGTCGGCTCACCATGTCCTTGGAGCCCAGCGGGCACGTGAGCTACTAAGCGACCGACCGCCCGAGTTTGTGGAGGCGGTCGCGCATGCGATCGCCGCCCATCGCTTCCGGGCCGATCCGGCGCCGCGCACCTTGGAAGCCCAGGTCCTGTCCGATGCCGACAAACTGGACGCGATCGGCGCGATCGGCGTCGGGCGCGCCTTCGCCTACGCCGGGGCACACGGCTCGGCGCTCTGGCGGGCAGGCTGGCGCTCGATCGCCGAGGCCGCTGCCGAAGATGATGCCCTGCAGGGGCCCGGCGTTCTGGGTGAGGGCTACACTCCCGTGCATGAGTTTGTCTACAAACTGGACCGTATTCCCGAGCGACTCTACACGCCGGCCGCGCGCGTGGTTGCCGCCGAGCGGCGCGCCTTCATGCGGGAGTTCTTCGACCGCCTGGACCGGGAAGTGAGCGGGAAGGAGTAGCGCCGCGCGTGTGATCGCCGCCCGGCGGCGAGCCTTCACGGCACTTCTATCGTCTTCGCGATCACGGCCCCGGCTTTGATCACAAGCCCCTCGACGGTTTGCTTCGCCGCTTGATCCACATAGGTGATTTCGACGTCGTACGTTCCCGCGCGCAGCGCGATGCTGGCCGGGTTGTCAGAGCGCCGGTCGACCCAATCCTGCCGGTCGCCGGCGGGATAAGTGACGATATCGACGGGGATGGCTGCCCCGCCGCGCTGCACGCTCAGTTGAAGGGTCCCGAAATCGAAGGTGACCGACTGCCGGTTTGGCTCCTCAACGCTGACGTCGAGACCCCGGAGCCATTGTTCGGCATAGTTCATCTGCACGCGCACGTCGTAGCGGCCGGGGGCCAGGCTGAACCGCGCGCTGGGATCGGCGAGCGTCTCGACCGGGTTGTCTGCGTCGCCGGCCGGGTAAACCGTGACGGCAAGGTTTTCAGCCGGGATGCCGGGGGCCGCAAACACATCCACCGTCAGCTTGGCCGCGCCGGCGGCCGAGGCAGGCGCCAGCGCGGTGCGAGTTGGCTTGGCGCTCGCAGCCTCGTTGTCCGAGCCAGGTGTCGCCAACTGGCCGCCGCTGGCATCGACGGCCGGCCGCGACTGGGCAGGCGCGGAGACCACGATTTCCGGATCGTCGTAGTTCCAGAAGCGCCAGGTGACCTCCATCCAGGGGGTGGCCGACCCATCGCTGCCGGCCGCCATGAGCGAGGCACTGGCCTGATAGACGCGCCCACTCTCGCCGCGCCAGTAGGTGATCGTCTGATCGACGATCGTGGACGCCAGTTGTGCGCTCAGGCTCGACTGCCCTGCGGCGCTTGCGATCGACGCGCGTACCCCAGCCTGCATCACCTGCTTGACCGTTGCGGCCGTGATCAGGGACTCGACGCGAAAGGTTGGTTCAGGCGCGCCGGGCACCAGGTCGAGCACCGGACGTGTGGAGCGCCCGGCCAGCGGGTAGAGGCGCAAGACGGTCAGGGGCGCGGTCAGGCCGTACGCGGCATCGAACCCGATACCGGGCCAATGCGTCCAGGTCGCCTCGCCTGCCGGCCGGGTGTAGCTATCACCTCCGCTGACGATCAATTCCTGCGACGCGCCCCCGCCCGTGCGGGCGTTCTCCTGCCAACTGCCCTCCCGGTAGCGACCGCTGACCAGCGTTTCCTGGCCGCCGCCCTGGCCGGATGGTTTCAGGCGCTCTTCATAGCGAAATGAGCCGGTCGGCCAAGAGGTCAACTGCTCGGGGGACGGCGTCGAAGCTATGACGGCCGTCGGGACGGGGGAAGGAGTCGACGTGACGAGCACCGGCAGCGGCACCGGAGTCGTGACGATTGGGCTCGGCGTGACCGTCGGAACCGGCCGGCTGCTGCAGCCGGCGGCGGCGACCAGGAACAGGGCCAGAGGCACGATGATATGTGTGCGGTTGAGAACCGAGCGGCGACGGTGCATTTTGCCTCCACTGACCCGGGATGTCGGCCGCCATCATACACCAGATCGCACCGCTGCTGGAAATTCGCCGTGCATTCTTTAACGTTAGCCCGGCACCACTCCGCGCCTGCATAGTCTGACGCGCCGTCTCGTGCTAGAATAGGCATGAAGCGGAGAGCATGCATGCGGAGGGCACGATGAACGATGATGGCAATGCCCGTGCCGGGGACCACGGTTCGGCCGAAGAGTCGTGGCACAGCATCTCGACTGACGAGGCGGTCGCGCGTCTCCATTCGGACTTCGAACTGGGCCTGGACCAGGCGGAGGCCGGAGCCAGGCTCGCGACCTCCGGTCCCAATCAGCTCGAGGAAGCCCCTCGCCCCGGCTTCTGGTCGCACCTGGCCCGCCAGTTGAACGATTTTCTGGTCATCATCTTGATAGTCGCCAGCCTGGTCTCCTTTGCCCTGCGGGATTACATTGAGGCCGGGGCGATCCTGGCGATCGTGGTATTGAACGCCTTGTTGGGGGTTCTCCAGGAAGCGCGCGCCGAGGAAGCGCTGGCGTCGCTGAAGAAGATGACAGCCCCAGAAGCGCACGCGATCCGCGGCGGGCGCCAGGTAGACGTTCCCGCGCGCGAGCTCGTCGTCGGCGATGTCGTGCTGCTGGAGGCCGGCAACTATGTGCCTGCCGACCTGCGGCTCATCGGGGCGGTCAACCTCAAGATTGAGGAAGCTAGCTTGACGGGCGAGGCTGTCCCCGTTGACAAGGAGGCCGAGCTCGTTCTGGACGCTGATATCCCCCTGGCCGATCGCAAGAACGCCGCCTACATGGGTACGGTCGTCACCTATGGGCGCGGTCGGGGCGTAGTTGTGGCAACCGGGATGCGCACGCAGATCGGCCTGATCGCCGAGATGATCCAGAGCTTTGAGACTGAGCCGACACCCCTCCAGCGCAAGCTCGACCGTGTGGGCCGCAGCCTGGGCATCGGAGCGCTGGCCATCTGCGGCATTGTCTTCCTGGTCGGCTTGCTACGCTTTGTGCTGCACCCTACTCCCGGCGAAACCCTGTTGCACGCGGGGCTGGAGTTGTTCATCGTGGCCGTCAGCCTGGCCATCGCAGCCGTGCCCGAAGGCTTGCCGGCCGTCGTGACCATCTGCCTTGCGCTCGGCATGCAGCGTATGGTCCGCCGCCACGCTCTCCTGCGCCGCTTGCCCGCAGTCGAGGCCCTCGGGTCCGCCACCACTATCTGCTCGGACAAGACCGGCACCCTGACGCAGAACGCGATGACTGCGGTCCAGGTGTGGGCCGATGATTCCTTGCTGAGCATTACGGGCGAGGGCTTTGTGCCCCAGGGCCAGTTCCTGGACGACGACGAGGTGGTCGAAGCCCCTCAATACCGGGGAGTGGGCTTGTTGCTGCGCGCCCTACTGCTCTGTAACGACGCGCACATCGAGCTGGTGACGCCAGAGGAGGGGCGGCCGGCCTGGCGAAGTATAGGTGATCCCACAGAGGGGGCGCTGGTCGTCGCGGCCGCCAAGGCGGGCTACTGGCGGGAGGAAGTCGAGCGCGATATGCCCCGCGTCGCCGAGATCCCCTTCGACTCGGAGCGCAAGCGTATGACAACGATCCACGCCGTGCGCGGCTCGCGCTTCGCCGCCGAGGGCTTTGACCTCCACGAGACGCTTGCGGAGGAACCCTTCCTGGCGATCGTCAAGGGTGCGCCGGACGTGCTGCTGAACCTGAGCACGCGCCTGTACCGGGATGGGAAGACGGTGCTGCTGACCGAGCATGACCGGGAGCGTATCGCCGAACTCAATGAGGCCCTCGCGTCGAACGCGCTGCGCGTGCTGGCGGCCGGCATCAGGATTCTGCCGGAACTACCACAGCGCGAGGGCCTGAATGCGGATAAGCTCGAGCGGGAGCTGGTTTTCGTCGGTCTGATTGGCATGATCGATCCGGCCCGCGCGGAAGTGAAGCCTGCCATCGCCCGGGCGCGCGCGGCCGGCATCAAGACGGTGATGATCACCGGAGATTACCCGAACACTGCCGCGGCTATCGCACGCGAGATCGGCCTGCTGACCGCCGCCGGGACGGTACTCACGGGCCGAGAGCTCGACCGTCTGGATGATCGGGCGTTCGAGCAGCGCGTGGAGGAGATTCGCGTCTACGCGCGCGTGTCGCCGCTGCACAAAGTGCGCATTGTCGAAGCCTTGCGCGCGCGTGGGCATATCGTGGCCATGACGGGCGACGGAGTGAACGATGCTCCGGCGCTCAAGCGGGCCGATATCGGCATCGCGATGGGCATCACCGGCACCGATGTGAGCAAAGAAACCGCCGCGATGGTGCTCACCGACGATAACTATGCCTCGATCGTCGCTGCCGTCGAAGAGGGGCGGACGATCTACGCCAACATTCGCAAGTTTGTCTACTATCTCCTCTCCTGCAACATGGGCGAGATCCTGGTGATATTCATCGCCACCCTGCTCGGCTGGCCGCTGCCGCTGACCGCCATTCAACTGCTGGTGCTCAACCTGCTGACCGATGGTGCGCCCGCGCTTGCCCTGGGCCTCGAGAAGGCCGAACCCGACGTCATGGCTCAGCCCCCACGCCGGCCCGACGAGCCCGTCATCAATCGCGACATGATCTCCGGCATAGCGATACAGGCCGTTGCCATCAGCCTGGCAGTCTTGGTTGCCTTCCGCATCGGTTTGCACTGGTTTCCCGCTAACCTTCACCACGCCCAGACGATGGCCTTTGCCACACTCTCGATTTCCGAGTTGTTGCGGGCCTACACGGCTCGCTCGGAGCGCTTCAATATTTGGGACATCGGTGTCTGGAGCAACCCGGCCCTGCAGTACGCGGTCTTAGCTTCCTTGCTTGTCCAGTTGGCGATCATCTACGTACCGGTCCTGGACCCGGTGTTCAACACTACTTTCCTTGGCCTGCGTGACTGGCTGGTCATGCTGCCCCTGATTTTTGTGCCATCGCTGGCAGCGGAAATAACCAAACTCATAACCAACCGGAGGAGGACAACTTGAGTGACTTGTTGAGGCAGACGGGCATGTGCTTTGAAGACTTCGCGATCGGCGATGCCGCTACCAGCGTGGGACGCACCGTGACCGAGACGGATATCGTCAACTTCGCAGCCTTGAGCGGCGACTGGAATCAGATACACACCGACGCGGAATACTCGGCAGGGATGACGTATAAGGAACGCATCGCACACGGCTTGCTCGTCCTGTCGATCGCCAGCGGTCTTGCCGTCCGCATGGGTTTTATGGAAGGCACCGTGCAGGCCTTCATGGGGTTGGACTGGCAGTTCCGTGCCCCGACCAAGATCGGGGACACAGTGCGCGTCCGCGCCGAGGTGTCGGAACTCAAGCCGATGCGGCGGCTGAACGGCGGACTGGTGGTTTTCAAGATGCAGATCCTCAACCAGCGCGATGAGATCGTCCACCGCGGCACGTGGTCCGTCCTGATGAAGTCCAGGTGATCTAGAGCGTCTTGTACGGGTACTTGCAGATTGTGCTGAGCACACAGTCCGCGCAGCGTGGTTTTAGCGCGCGGCAGACTTGGCGCCCGTGGCGAATGAGGTTGAGGTGCAGGGCGTAATACCATTCCGTGGGCACGAGATCTTCCCAGATATGCTGAATTCTCTCGGGGCTGACCCTCGGACCGGCGAGGCCCAGGCGACGGGTAACGCGCGTTATGTGTGTATCGACCGGGAAGGCGGGTTTGCCGAAGCAAAACAGCAGCACGATCGAGGCGGTCTTGGGCCCGATGCCGTTGAAGCCGGTCAGCCAGTCGAGCGCCACGTCGACGGGCCAGCCGGCCAGGAAGTCGATCTCGAAATCTCCCCGTTCTTCGTAAATCCGTCGCAGGGCCGCCTGGATACGGGGCGCTTTCTGCGGCCCCAGTCCGCCCTCGCGAATGGTGAGCGCCAGCTCGTTCTCCGGCGCCGCAAGCACTGACTGCCAGGTAACATAACGTGCTTTCAGGGCCTCGAAGGCGCGCAGCGAATTCACGTCGTTGGTGTTCTGGCTTAGCATGGTGAGGACCAGTTCGTCGAGGGGCGCGTAGTGCGGCCGCCAGTCTGGTGTGCCGTACGCGACGTCCAGCCGGCGGTAGACCTCCGCAGCCCATTCTCGCTCGGTGGATCCGGGAGCGACCATATCCGCGTCCATCGGCCGCATCATAGGAGATCACGAAGAGGCTGTCAAACCATCCGCCCAAGCGGCATTCCGGAGTTCCGGGCACCTAGACACGGCCCGGCCTTTGTGCTAGCATAGCGCCGATGGGCCGGCTCCCTTTCCCGGCTACGACTCGCACTGGAGTCCTAAAAATATGAACGAACCGCGTTCTGCGCCATCGTATCCACGGAGTATGGCGGCGCTCAAGTACGAACGCTTGAAGTCGCATTCTTTGATTGAGCCATTATTGAAGCTGTTTATGCAGAAGCCAGACCGCACCCTGCTTTCGTTCGATCAGGTGCAACACTTGCTCAGTTCCCGTCAGGAGTTATTCCGTGGCACACAATTGATCCCGCTCTCACACATCGTTGGCAGTGTGGGGCGTTACCGGGACTTCGACCGGGCATTCCTGCCCTTGGAGGGCGCGAGCCAGGAGCGTTGGACCGGCCTTGACGTGGCCGTCAACGAGCTGCGCAACGTCCCGCCGATCGAGGTGTATGAGATCGGCGGCGTGTACTTTGTCCGAGACGGCAACCACCGCGTTTCAGTGGCCAAGGCCAACGGTGCGACGCACATCGAAGCCCTGGTGACGGAACTGCAAACGCGTGTCCCGCTCACGCCGGACGTTGATCTGGATCAACTGATCATCAAGACCGAGTACGCGCAGTTCCTGGAGCAGACGCATCTGGACGACAGCCGGCCGGAAGCGCTCATCGAGCTGACCGAACCGGGCCACTATCCGATTCTGCTCGAGCACATTGAGATCCATCGCTACTATCTGGGGCTGGAGTTGCAGCGCGACGTGTCACTGGAGGAAGCGGCAGCCAGTTGGTACGACACGGTTTACCTGCCCGTGCTCGAGGCCATTAGGGCAACGAACGTGCTGAAGGAGTTCCCGAAGCGGACCGAGGCCGATCTCTATCTTTGGGTGTCCTATCACCGAGAACGCTTGCGCGCGCGTTATGGGGTGACGTTTCCCGACGCCGTCGTCGCCAATCGTCTGGCCGAGGAGTTCAGCGAGCGACCCCTGGCCAAGCTGAGCAAAGCCGTGGTGCGCGCCATGACTGCTGCCGTGCGGGCGGCCCGCGCCGGTCCCGAGCCGCCCAGCCCAGACGGGGCGGGCGTCGGGGCAGCGGAACCGAGGATCGGTGAAGCCTGAGAGAAAGCGGCTCGCGTGCACCAAACAATCGAATCGCTTGCTCCAACGAACCGAGGTCTTGTGATGAATCACCTCCTGCGCAGCAAGATCGTCTGCACTATCGGACCTGCCAGTCGCGAGCCGGAAATGCTCGAGAGTCTGATGCTCGCTGGCATGGATGTGGCGCGCCTCAATTTCTCGCATGGCGATGAAGCCGTTCACGGCGAAAACATTCGCCGCATCCGGGAGGTGGCAGGCCGCTTGGGCAAGCCGGTCGCCATACTGGCCGACCTGCAGGGTCCCAAGCTGCGGATTGGCACAGTCCAGGATGGTGGGGTGCCGTTGGAGACGGGCGCCTCGCTGATCCTGACAACGGATCACAGCATCGTCGGTCGGCCGGGGCGCGTGCCCGTCCAATATGAGGGCTTGCCCGAGGCGGTGAAAGAAGGCGACCGCATCCTCATCGACGATGGGTTGCTGGAGGTGGTAGTCACCGAGGTCGGCGGTGCCGAGATCAGCACGCGCGTGGTGACCGGCGGCTTGCTCACCTCCAATAAGGGCATGAACCTGCCGCTGGCCTCGGTCTCGATCCCGGCAATCACCGAAAAGGACCGCCAGGACTTGCGCTTTGCGCTCTCCCAACAGGTCGACTGGGTGGCGCTTTCGTTCGTGCGCACTCCTGAAGATGTGCTGAACCTCAAGGGCTACATCCGAGAGCAATCGGCGTTTGGCCATCCGGCGCCGGTGATCGCCAAGATTGAGAAGCCGGAAGGCGTGGACAACATCGACGGCATCATTGCGGTGGTCGATGGCATCATGGTCGCGCGTGGCGACCTGGGCATCGAGACTGCGCCTGAATTCGTGCCGATGGTCCAGAAAATGATCATCCATAAGTGCAACCAGGCGGGCAAGCCGGTCATCACCGCCACGCAGATGCTGGATTCGATGATTCGCAATCCGCGCCCGACCCGTGCCGAGGCCAGCGACGTGGCCAACGCCGTGCTTGACGGCTCGGATGCGATCATGCTTTCAGGCGAGACGGCGGCAGGCAAGTACCCGATTGAGGCCGTCGAGACGATGGTGCGCATCGCCCAGGAAGCGGAACGCGTCCAGGCGACCCTGCCGGCCCGGCACGTGGCGCCTCGTCCCGCGCGCAGTTTCGCCGAGGCAGTGGCCCATGCCTCAGTTGAGACCGCGATCGATCTGAGCGCAGCGGCCATCGTCTCGCCGACCGTGACCGGGCAGACGGCGCGCATCGTGTCCCACTTCCGCCCTCCTTGCCCGATCGTCGCCGTGACCCCCAGCCCGATCGCCCAACGCGAGCTGGTGCTCTTCTGGGGCGTCTACCCGGTGCTTTCCCAGCGTGCGACGAGTACCGACGAGGTGATTAACGACGCGGTTCAGGTGGCCAAGAAGAATGGCTATGTGGATGAGGGTGACATCGTGGTGATTACCGGCGGGACGGCGGGCAGCGGGGCAGGCACAACTAACCTGATGAAGGTTCACCTGATCGAGCGTGTCCTGGTGCGCGGGGTGGGCCTGGGGGAGCGACGCGTGATGGGACGCATCCGTCACCTCGCACCGCCGCTGCCGGACGACGTGCGGGTGGAGCCCGACGAGATCGTCGTTACGCCCTCCACTGACCGCACGTTTGTCCCGATACTGCAGCGGGCGGCGGGTCTGGTGGCCGCCGCGAGCGATCCCAACGCCCATTGCCGGTTACTGGCCCTGGAGATGGGCATCCCGGCCATCGTGGGCGCCGGTCCCTCGCTCGACGTGCTGCAGGATGGGGTCGAGGTCGTCTTGGACGCCAAGCTAGGCGTGGTCTTCGAGCGGCCGGCCTCCCTGACCGCCGCCGGGCGGGCCGCCGCTGCCGCCGCCGCCGAGCTTACCGGCTGCCAGTGAGCCGTCATGCCAGGGCTTTCTCGTACGTGCCGTAGGTTTTGCCGATCCTGAAGCCGATCGATTTCTGGCCAGTGCTTCAGCCTCGCGTGTATTGGGCCTGAAGAAAAACGGGCTGGAAGCATCATTGCTTCCAGCCCGTTTCTTTGGTCTGCACCTTTTCGGGTGCTCCAGGCGATCGGGGGGTAAGCCGGTTACCTGGGAAGGGGCGAGCGGAGCTACTTTAGGATCGTAGCGCCGGGGACGTCCTTGCCGGTCAGGTCCTTGTAGGAGGCCTGGAGCAAGCCGACGGAGCGGCCGAAGTTGTGGATGGCGGAGGCAGCGCCCTGGTTGCCGGGCTCGTCCTCGCCCCACATGAGGCCGTAGACGACGCGGTAGTTGTACCAGGCGTTCTTGACGCTGTCAGAGGCATCCTTGGGCACGGTGGCATAGGGGTAGCCGGTGTCGATCTTCTTGAGGCCGTTCTGTTCGAGCGCGCCCCAGAGGACGTTGAGCAGCCCCTTGACCTCGTCCTGGACGCCTTCGGTCTTGCCATTGCCGTCGTAGTCGGCCTTGGCCTTGAAGTTGAAGGTATCCTGGATGCCGGAGTGGCAAGACTTGCAGGGAGTGGTGAAGTCAGTCTTGCCGTCAGGGCTGACCATGTTGAAGGAGTGGGAGCCGACCTGGTTGGTGGCTGCGAAAGCCGGGTCGTTCTTGTCGGCGGGTGTCGGGTACATGTGGCAGGCGACGCAGGGGCCAGGGGTCTGGCCTGTCGTGTCGTCCGCTTTGCTGAAGAGGAACTTGGCCGCTTCAGGGTCGGTGGCGGCGGCCGGGTTGGGGATGGGCGCGCGGCCGACCATCATGGCGTGGGGCGAGGCAGGCAGCTTGAGGCCGTAGTCGACGCCGCCGGTATCGTTGAGGACCTCAGCCGCGGAGCTGTAGTGGGGGTAGCTACCCTTGACAGCATCGGCGGCCTGGGTGCGGTTGTTGTGACACTCTTCGCAGGTGGCGGAGAGGCCCTGGTTCTTGGCGTCGAAGGTGATCTGGACGGGGGTGCCGACCATGCGCAGTTGCCAGGCGTTGGCATCCGAGTGCGGGTCGTGGCAGGTGGAGCAGCCCACCGTCTGCATGCTGTTGTCCCAGGCGGCCGGATTCTTCGGATCGCTGAGGAAAGACGCGTAGCCGGCGCCGGAGTGGCAGCGGACGCAATCCTGTTCGGCGGGGCCGACGGGGTGGGTCCAGGCCGCGTCGGTGGCGTTGGAGTGGGCGGAGTACTCGATCTGGGTGCCCTTGATGTGGTGGCCGCCGCCGTTGTGGCACTGGTCGCAAACGCCGTTATCCATGCTGGCGGCCATCTTGGCGTCGCCGGCCACATGTTGTGCGCCGGGGCCATGGCAGTCCTCACACTGGATGTTGGCCATGTTCTTGACCGCGGCAGGCATAGCGGCAAAGTTGCTGGGGCCACCCTTGCCGGCGGCGTCGATCTGCTTGAAGGTGGGCAAGGTGTAGCCGGCCTTGGCCTCGACGCTGGCATAACCGCCATTGTCCGCCCCGGGATAGTAGCCGGTGGTGTGGCAGCGGACGCAGGTCTCGGCATAGTGCGTCGGGACATCCGGGGTGCGCTTGTTGTCGATCAGATCGCTCTCAATGTCCGCGTGCCCGGTCTTCGCCCACTCGGCTGCCACCTTCGGATGGCACTGCTGGCAGTTGCCTTCCGTCTCGCCGACGTAGGTGCCGGCGTGGATCTGGACCGAAGCCAGCGGGCCGGAGCCGGCCGCGTTCTGCAGGACCACGTCGACCTTGTACGCGCCGACCAGGTCAGGCGTGAACTCGGTGACGGTCAAGGAGCTGCTGTTCTTGATCTTCGCGTTCGAGCCGGGAGGCGCGGTCAGGGTCCAGGTGGCGGTCATGACCCGGCTTGCCGGGTCGGCGGGGGTGACGGAGAGTTTCACCGGGACGCTGATCGGCACATTGGGCAGGCCGCTGGTGAAGAGGGCGACGACAGCGGTCTTGGGGCCGACCGTCGTGTCGGTCATGTACTTGACCGTGCCAGTGATCGCATTGGGATTCGCAATGTTGCCTGGCACCGCCAGGATGTCGAGCACGGCAACCGGCGGTTGGGGCCCGGTCTGCTCCTGTTCGGCCGGCATCGCGAAGGCAACGACGACAAACAGACCCGTCAACAACGCGACGGCAATGACGACCCACAGAATTCGGGGTAGTAGCCTCATAGGTCCTCCTTTTCACAAGATGACGGGATGCTAGATTGTGGAGACTGTCACAGGTTTAAAGCCTAATTATCACCCCCTTTGCTGCCTGGGATGGTGTCAACCAGTCGAGAGCAACCGGGCGAGGAGCGAAAACGCTGGGTGGCCCGTTACGCGCGAAAAAACCCTGTGCATTATGGCACAGTACTTCTACTGACTAGATGATATCCGTCATATTGATAAATGATTCACAAGGCAGCGAAGACTTACTTCGTGGGGATGAGCCGGATCAAGGCCGCCTGCGGGAGAACGCCGAAGCGCAGCGGCATGCTTTCGCCGACGCCGCGGCTGACGAACATGCGGCTTTGGCCGCGCCTGAACCATCCCGCCGGCCGGCGCCGGGTCAGGTGCGTGCCCTGGGTGTGGAGGGCACCCAGCAACGGCAGGCGCACCTGCCCGCCGTGCACGTGGCCGGACAACACCAGATCCGCGCGTTCCACGCACGGCTCCAGCCAGGCATCCGGGTTGTGGGCCAGCATCAGCAGCAGGGCACCTTCGGGCACCCCCGTCAGCGCCGCGCCCGCGTCTGGCTGCCCTTCCCACAGATCATCCACCCCTGCCACCCAGAGATCGAGGCCGCCGGCCTGCACGTGGCTCGAGCGGTTGATCAGGGACTGGACTCCGTGCAGTGCCAGCTCGCGGTTCATCGCCGGCACGTCGTTGTAGCAAACCGGCAGGTGGACAGGTTCGTTGGTGAGCAGCTTGCGGCCGAATTCCCCTAACCGGCCCAGCGCCGCGCGCGCGCTCGCCAGGGGCATGGTCGGCGGCTGCCCGTCGGCGCCCAGCGCCGCCAGGACACCCAACCGCGGGTCGAAGATGCCCCACTGCGCAGATTCGCAGTAGTCGTGGTTGCCGGGCACGCTGAAGGCCCCCAGGCGGGGTTTCAGGGTATCGACAAATGCCAGGGCGGCCGCGAAACCCAACTCGTCGTGGATCAGGTCGCCGGTCAACGCCAGCACGTCATACTGTTCTCCCGCCAGCAATCGCTGCAAGCGCGCCACCTTGGCCGCTTGGATGCGGTTCGTGGCCCGGAAGTGCGGATCGGAGATGTGCAGGATGGTCAGGCCATCACTCGGCAAACCGGGCTTTTCGACCTCGACCGTGAAGCGATCGAGTTGGACGCGCGTGCGTTCACCAAACCACGCGTAAAGCGCCGCCAAGATTCCTGCTGTGGCGGCGCCTGCTACTGTTTTAGGCAGCCAATTTCTCATGTCGTGCATGCTACCACAATTGGCCCGGCCCGTGCGCTGGATTGATTACTATTCGCGCAAGAAGGCTACCTCGCTCCCGCGTCGCTCCACTGCCTCAGCCATAGGTGCCGGCCATCGCTGACCACTTCCACCGTGGCCTCGGCGGGCACGCGGGCCAGTGGACGGGCTGCCAGCCAGGCCGTCACCTCGGGCGGGTAAGTGGTCCCTTCGGGCCAGACGATCAACTGCGGATCGGCGGCGCGCAGCAGCTCCAGCGACGGCCAGGCGCCGCTGCCCGGACCGGCCGCCTTGAGCAGCGTGACGTTCAACGGCTGGCCGGCGCTGAGCAAGCCGGCTTGGGTGTCCGGTCCAAGGGTGGACGGCAGTATCGTCCGGTAGCTGCCGTAGGCCAGGGCCACCGACCAGCCGGCGTCGCCCGGGCCGGCCGAGAGCAGGCTGAGGCTGAGCTCGCCCTCGAGCGCCAGGGGCGTGCCGGGCCGGGCAGCTGCCGGATCGATCACCTGCGCGGCAGGATAAAGACTGGCGCCGGCCCGACCGATCACCAGATCGACAGACGGCCGGAGCCCGCCTAGGGACCGGTTGGCGGCGCGCGCCAGTGCCTCCCGGTCGCCCTTGCCGTCCCAGGCGAAGAGCTGCCGGCCCGAGGGCGTGACGATCAGGGCGGCCTCGCCGCCCGGGGCGAGCAGGTAGGTGACGTGCAGCCGGCCATCGGGGCGTCCGGCAAGCAGGACGGCGACTACCCCCAGCGGCAGCGCCAGACCGGCCAACGAGAGCGTCCGCCGCGGGCTTGGCAGGGTGATGCTGCCCTCGGTGGCGAGCTTGCGCAAGAGCAGGCCGCCGGCCAGCAGCACGTAGAAGGCCGCCGCCAGCGCATGGGCGAGCTCCCCGGCCTGGACGACCGCGAACGGCAGGGAGGCGCTGAGGCGCACGATCCAGGTGGTGTAGGTGAGGAAAAGCCAGGGCACTGCGGCCAGCAAGTGGCCGAGGGGCTCCCAGAGCAGGCCGCCCGCCAGCGTCAGCAGACCGCCGAACATGATCGGCGGCTGTGCGGGCAGGATCAGGATGTTGGTGAAGAGCGAGATCGGCGAGAGGCGGCCGAAGGCGTAGATCAGCAGGGGCAGGGTGGTGACCTGGGCGGCCAGCGTCAGGATCAGGCCGTCCGTCAGGAGCGCGACCGCGCTGCGACTGGGGCCGGCGGACAGCTTGCGCTCGAGCAAGGCCGTCCACGAGCGTTGCAGCGGTGAGGCGAACAGGATCAGGCCCAGGGTGGCGAGGGCGCTGAGCTGAAAGCCCAGGTCACCCAGCAGCAGTGGGTTGAACGCGGTGAGGAAGGCGGCCGAGGCGGCGAGCGAGATGAGGGGCAGGCTGCGCCGGCCAAGCCCAATGGCGAAGACGTAGAGGAAGCCCATCACGCCGGCGCGGGCAGCGGCCGGGGCAGCGCCGACGAGCAGCACGTAGAGGACGACTGCCAGCGCCACCGGCCAGGCGGCGCGCCGTTTGCCGAGCAGGCGTCCGGCGACGGCCAGCAGAACGCCGCTCAGCAGGGAGACGTTCGCGCCCGAAATGACGATGACGTGGCTGACTCCCGTGGCGTTGAAGGCGTCGTACAGCTCGCGCGGGATGCCAGATTCGATGCCCAGCAGCATGCCACTGGCCAGGGCGGCGGCAGGCTCGGGCAGAACCCGGCCGAGCAGGCTTTGGCCCCGTTCGCGCAAGCCGTACAGCAGCCCCAGCAAGCCCGACCATGGCCCGCCGGGCTGAGGCTGGCCGGCCGAGACGTCGAAGGGACGCTCCAGGATGCTGTGGATGCCCTGCCGCGCCAGGTAGTCGCGATAGTCGAAGTCCTCGAAAACCGGCGCTGTCTGCAGCCAGCCCGATACGCGCAGCCGCGCGCCGTAGCGGTAGGCGGGCGTGCGAGGCAGGCGGATCAACACGTCTCCCTGGACGGGAAGTGCCTTCTGGCCGTCCGGCGTCAGCGTTTCGGCGCGCAGACGGTACTGCGTCTCGGCATCGCGCGGCTCGGGATACCCGCTGATCGTGCCCTCGATGGTTACCGGGGCCGGCGCGGGGAGGTGCCGGCCGTCGTTGTAGTAGGCCAGGTCTGACGCCGTCGGGCAGGCCGCCAATGGATGGGATGAGTAGCGCCAGGCGCCCAGCGCCAGGGCCGCCAGGCAGGCGGCCGCGAGTGCGAGGCGAGGCTGCCGGCGCAAAAACACGACTGCCAAAGCCGCGAGCAGGGCGACGACGCCGAACGGCCAGCGGGCGGCCGAACAGCCGAGCCAACCCTGCGCCCAGAACCATTGCCCCAGCGCAATGCCCGCCAGCCAGGCGAGCGTGACGTAGACGAGGGTCATGCGCCGATTCTCGCGCGGCCGGGTCGTTTTGACAAGCCCGTATAGTGCGTGTTACAGTCCCGCTGCGAAAATCATATCGGCCAGGTGCAGGTACGCCGGCCGCTCGGAAGCGCGGCGTACAATGGGGGAAGACCGGTCCAATCCGGCGCTGTCCCGCAACTGTAGGGTAGAGCATTCTACCGAGCCAGACCCCCCGCCTGCACGCATGTCCGTGGCACCCTCGCGGAAAGGGGTGGCTCTTGGAGGCAGCGATCCAGGCAGACCCCGTCCCACGCGATGGGGTCTTTTGTTTCTCGGAGGAAGAAGTGGACGTCAAACGATCATTCGAGGTCATCCGGCCGCCCGACGAAATGGCCATGCAAGCCGCGCTCGCCCGCCAGGACGTGCTCACCAAACCGCCGGGCAGCCTGGGCCGGCTGGAAGAGCTGAGCGTCCAACTGGCGGGCATCACGCGGTCCTGCCCGCCGCCGCGGCCGGCCCGCAAGGCCGTGATCGTCTTTGCCGGCGACCATGGCGTGGTCGCCCAGGGGGTCAGCGCCTATCCACAGGAAGTTACCCCGCAGATGGTCCTGAACTTCCTGCACGGTGGCGCGGCGATCAACGTGCTGGCGCGCCAGGCGGGCGCCTCGGTCGTGGTGGTCGACGCGGGAGTGGCCGCGCCCTTGGGGGCTGACGAGCGCTTGGTCCAGGGCAAGATCGCGTCGGGCACCGCCGATATGACCACCGGCCCGGCCATGACGCCTGCCCAGGCGGAAGCCGCGCTGGCCCTGGGACGGCGCGTGGCGGAAGGCCTGATAGACGAAGGCCTGGATCTGTTGGCCTGCGGCGAGATGGGGATCGGCAACACCACCCCCGCCACCGCCATCATCGCCGCCGTCACCGGCAGGCCGCCGATCGAGGTCGTTGGTCCGGGCACAGGCTTGCCCGCCGCTGCCCTCGCCCACAAGGCCGCCGTTGTCGAGCGCGCCCTGGCGCTCAACCGTCCCGACCCCAGCGATGGCTTGGACTTGCTCGCCAAGGTGGGCGGCTTCGAGATCGGCGCCATCGCCGGCGCGATGCTGGCCGCTGCCGCCCGCGGCATTCCGGTGGTTGTCGACGGCTTCATCGCCACCGCAGCGGCCATTATCGCCGAAACCCTGGCGCCTGGCGCCCGCGCGGTACATGATCGCCGGCCACCGTTCGGCCGAGCCGGGGCACGACGCCGCCCTGGCCTGCCTCGGCTTGACCCCGCTGCTCGACCTCGGCATGCGGCTGGGCGAAGGCACGGGCGCGGTCCTGGCCATGCACCTGGTCGAAGCCGCAGCTTGCCTGCTCGGCGAGATGGCGACCTTCGGCGAGGCCGGCGTGAGCGAGCGGGCGGACTGATGGCCGACTTCTTGCGCGCGCTGAGCTTGTTGACCGTGCTGCCGGTACGCGCGCGTTGGGAAGAAGGCACGCGCCCCGGGCGCGCGATGGCTGCCTACCCGCTGACCGGCGCCCTGATCGGCGCCGCCCTCGCCCTGTCGGCGCAGCTGCTCTCGCGCGCTCTCCCGGCGGGCCCGGACGCGCTGCTGCCGGCCGTCTTGGTTCTGGCCATCTGGGTGCTCCTGACCGGTGGCCTGCACCTTGACGGCTGGGCCGACTGCTGCGACGCGCTCTTTGTGCCCGCCAGCCGCGAGCGCCGTCTGGAAATCCTGCATGACCCTCGCCTGGGCAGCTTCGGCGGGATAGGGCTGGCCCTCCTGCTGCTGCTCAAGCTGGCAGCCATCCGGGCACTGCTGGCGCCGTCCGGCCAGGGCGGCCGGATACCGGGCCTCGGTTTTCCCCTCGCGGCCGGTCCGCTGCCCGGCTGGATGGTCCTGCTGGTCGCACCGGTCGTCGCCCGGTGGACGCTTGTCCTGGCCGCGCGCGCCTACCCGCCCGCCCGGCCGCAAGGCATGGCGGTCACTTTCCGGCAGGGGCTGGGCCGGCGCGAGCTCGCCTTCGCCACGCTCACGGCAGCGATCGCCTGCATCCCGCTGGGCCCGGCCGGGCTCGTCCTGTGGGCCGTCTCGGCGGCCGTTATGTATGGGCTGGCCCGCCTGGCCATGTCTCGCCTCGGCGGCCTGACCGGCGACGTTTACGGCGCGACGGTCGAGCTGGCCGAGAGCGCGGTCCTGCTGGCGGCCTGTTTCTTGATCTAGCGAGGTGTCTGCTTGTTTCGCATCGGTGCCACTTCCTATATCATTCCGGCTGACATCCTGCCCAACGTGGAGTACCTGGCGTCGTTCGTGGATGACGTCGAGCTGGTGCTGTTCGAGACAGACGAGTACGGCAGCAACTTGCCCGACGCGGCCCTCTGCGCCCGCCTGGCCGGCTTGGCGAAGGCGCACGCTCTCACCTACACCGTCCACCTGCCGCTGGATCTTCGCCTGGGTGACGGCAGCGCCGCAAAAAGCGGTGACGAGGGCCACGTGTCGCTGCGCAAAGCCAGGCGCGTCGTCGAGGCCACCCGGGCGTTGGCGCCGTACGCTTATGTCCTCCACCTCGACGGCCGGGCTCTGGCCGAGGGAATCTCGCCGGCCGGGTTAATCGAATGGCAGGCCAACGCCCGGCGCGCCCTGGAGATTCTGGCGGGTTGGGTAGGCGATCCAGCCCGGGTATGTGTGGAGAATATCGAGCGCTGGGACCCCGAGGCCTTCGCGCCCGTGGTCAGCGCGCTTGGCGGCGGGCGCACGATCGACGTCGGCCATCTCTGGCTGCAGGGTGTCGATCCGCTGGTCCATCTGGCGCGCTGGATCGAGCGCACGCGGGTAGTTCACCTGCATGGAATCGGCGCTCGCGATCACCAATCGCTGGCCCACGTTCCGCCCGCGCAACTGGATCCGGTCGTCCGCTTCCTGGCGCAGCGTTTCGAGGGCGTGGTGACGCTCGAGGTCTTCGACCAGGCGGATCTCGACGAGTCGTTACGGGTGCTCGACGGCTCGCGCGCGCCTGGCGGCCGCCGCAGGATGAAGCGCCAACTCACGTCCCCGGTGATATCATGACAATGTCAAAAGAACTGATCCTGATCCTGGGCGGGGCGCGCAGCGGCAAGAGCGCGCATGCACAGGCGCTGGCGCAGGAGACGGGCGGGACACACGTCCTTTACCTGGCCACTGCGCAGGGGTTTGACGAGGAGATGCGGTCGCGCATAGCGCAGCACCGGGCCGAGCGGCCGGCCGGCTGGCGAACGTTGGAGGCGCCTTCGCTGATCGACGCGCCGCTGGCCGAGGCGGCTGCCGGCGCGGCTGCCGTGCTGCTCGACTGCATGACCCTGCTGGCCAGCAACGCCATCTTGAGCGTCGGGGACGGCGCGCCTGCCCCCGCCGCCGAGGCGGCCGTGGCGCGCGAAGTGGCGGCTCTGCTGGCGGCCTACCGGGCAGGGGACGCGGCCTGGATCGTGGTCAGCAACGAGGTAGGCATGGGCCTGGTCCCACCCTATCCGCTCGGTCGTGTCTACCGCGACGCCCTGGGCCGCGCCAACCAAACGTTGGCTGCCGCCGCGGACCAAGTCTTGCTGCTCGTCGCCGGCCTCCCCATGCGCCTCAAGTAGCCTGCCAGCGCCTTCGGCGGCGATTGCTCCTTGCGCCGCCTTGCACGGGCGGGTATACTGCTCCTTACAGTCATTATTGCAGGAGTAGAGCCATGCCCGTCGAGTCGCACGACAATGTCCCGAAGGTGATGCGCATTCACCTCCAACTCAGCCAGTATCCGATCCTGGCCGATACCATCCGCGAAAAAATGCGCGAAGAGATCTTCCGCCGGGGCATTATCCTGCACGACGTGTTCGAAGAGGAAGCGCGCGAGAAGGCGATCCTCTCGCAGCGGCGCGAGGGCATCCTCAACCCCTACGAGGAGGAGCCGCCCGAGATCTGGGGACGCCGCCTGAACCAGATCCGCGACTACCTGACCGACTTTTACTTCGCCTACAATCTGCCCCACAAACGCTTTGAAGAGATCGTCCAGCTGGTAGTGTTGGAGCGCTCGCCCAAAGAGGAATTCTCTCTGACCTACAACCCGGAGTTGGCGCCCTGGGACCTGCTCTTCCGCCAGGCCGACGAGTACCAAAACCTGCCTCCCGACGAGTTCGCACGCGTCCGCCACCACCTGGAAGAGATCAAGGTCGTGCTCATCAAGGCGATGATCAGCGACCAGTTGGCGTTTGTGCGCCTGGCGAAGGAGTACCTGACCATCGCGGACCTGAAGTGGATCCGCGAGCGGCGCATCGGCCAGGGCAAGATCGGCGGCAAGGCGGCGGGACTGATGCTGGCCTGGAAGATCCTGCTGCGCACTTTCGACCAGATGGACGGGCGCAAACCGGCCAACATCGTCATCCCCGAATCCTACTTCATCGGCGCAGATGCCTTTTACGATTTCCTGGCCAAGAACGAATTGGCCTATTTCATGAATCAGAAGTACAAGACCATCGACCAGGTTGAGAGCGAATTTCCTCAGCTCCAACAGGCTTACCTGGCCGGCCGTTTTCCGGACTACGTCGTCGGCCGATTGCGCGCGCTGTTGGCCGAGGTCGGCAACCAGCCGTTGATCGTCCGTTCATCCAGCCTGCTCGAAGACAGCTTCGAGGCTTCGTTTGCCGGCAAGTACGAGAGCGTCTTCTGTCCGAACCAGGGCACGCCCAACGACAACCTCTCGTTCCTGATGAATGCGATCGCCCGGGTCTACGCCAGCGTGGCCAATCCCGACGCGATCATGTACCGCAAGCAGATGGGTTGGGTGGATTACGACGAGCGCATGGCGATCTTGATCCAGGTCGTTCAGGGAGAAGCCTACCACGACCTGTTCTTTCCGTCGGTCGCCGGCGTGGCCTACAGTCGCAATCCCTTCCTTTGGAGCCCCAAGTTGCGCCGCGAGGACGGTTTCGTGCGCATCGTTTCGGGCCTAGGGACCCGGGCTGTGCAGCACACCGGGGAGGACTACCCGCGCATGGTCGCGCTCAGCCACCCGCAGTTGCGGCCGGAAGCCGGCGCCCAGCAGATCCGCTACTACTCGCAGTATTACATGGACGTGCTCGACATCAAGGGCAACTGTTTCAAGACCGCACGCGTCCACGAAGTGCTGGCCGGCGATTACCCGCAGCTTCGCTGGCTGGCCTCGCTCGACCGCGGTGATTACGTCGGACCAATGGTGTTCAACGACCTGGGACTGGACCCACGCAGCCTCGTGTTGACCTTCGATGGGCTGCTCAAAGATACCAACTTCGTCGAGCAGGTCAAGGGCACGCTCAAGGCGCTCGAGTTCGGCTACGGCATTCCGGTGGACATTGAATTCACCGTCCAACTGGGCGAAGGCTATCCCCGCCCGACGGTCACGCTTCACTTGCTGCAGTGCCGTCCGCAGAGCGGCTACGAGGTTGCCGACGAGGTGCGCATGCCTGACGGGCTGGCTGAGGCGGATATCGTCTTCGGCACGCAGGGCATGGTCCCCACCGGGCGGGCGCGCGACATTCGCTACGTCGTTTACGTCGACCCGGAAAAGTACCACACGCTGGAGACTTCGGAGAAACTGCAGATCGGCCGGGTGATCGGCCGCCTGAATCAGCGCCTGGAAGGCCAGAACTTCATGCTGATGGGGCCCGGGCGTTGGGGCAGCTCGAACCCCGACCTCGGCGTCAAGATCGGCTATGCCGACATCTACAACACCTGCGCCCTGGTCGAAGTCGGGCTCGCCCACGGGAATACCCGGCCGACGCTGTCGTACGGCACGCACTTTTTCCAGGACCTGGTCGAGTCGCACATTTACCCGTTGGCAATCTACCCCGGAGAAGCCGGCAATCCGTTCCGGCGCAACTTCTTCGAAGAGGAGCTCAACGCCCTGCCGGCGCTGATCCCCGACGTGGCCCGTTACCAGAACGTCATCAAGGTGATCGACGTTCCGGCGCTGACCGGTGGGCGGGTCCTGGAATTGGCCATGAGCGGCGAAGAAAGCCGCGCCGTGGCCTACTTCAAGCGACCGGCCGCTTGATCTACCTGTCCTGGTTGGGGCTCTTCATCGGTCTGCCGCTGGCTGCGCTCTGGCTTGCCGGTGGCGGGCGCCTGTGGCGGCGCCGGCGCGCGCTGGCCTGGACGCTCCTGGGCGCGCTCGTTCTCGGCGGGCTGTGGGACGGCCTGGCGGTGCGAGTCCACATCTGGTACTACGCGCCGGGCAATGTCAGTGGGGCCTGGCTGGCCGGTCTGCCGCTGGAGGAATGGCTGTGGATCGTCGGCACAACCTTGCTGTTCGGCTCCCTGACCGTCCTTGTCCGCGAGCGAGGGCGCCATGCCTGACTTTGGTCATGCATCACACCTGTTCTACCTGGTAGCCTTCAATCTCGGCATGCTGGTCATCCTCTGGGCGCGCAACTGGCGTTGGCTGTTGACCCAGCATCGCACGCTGCTGACCGTGGTCGCCGTCGCCCTGCTGTGGATGTTCATCACCGATCCGATCGGGGGAGCCTGGCACGCCTGGTTCTTTGACCCAAGCAAGGTCTTGGGCATCTGGTTGTTCGGCGTGATGCCGGTCGAGGATCTGCTGGGCATCAGCTTGACCGGGCTGACGATTGCCTCGGCCGTGCTGGTGTTTGGCTACAGCCCCCGGCGCTTCATCTGATTGACGAGGCCCAGCCAGCGGCAGACCCGCGCCGCATGAACTGGCGCTCCTCCTCGCCAACCATCTCGAGCGTCAGCGCGCTATTCCTTGGACACTCCCGTGAAGTTGAAGCTGCGCACCCGGATGGCCGGTGCCCGCGTGCTGCTCAGGCCACCGCCGTCGATCAACCGGGTCTCGCGACTGATCGCATCCACCTCGGCCAGCGCCTTGAGGTAGCTCTGGGTGAAGCGTAAGTTGCGCAGCGGGCGGGTGACCCGACCGTTTTCGATCAGGAAGGTGCCGTCGCGCGTCATGCCGGTCATCACCACCTCCAGTGGATGGACCACGCGCGTGTACCAGAAACGCGTGATCCAGATCCCGCGCTCGATGCCCTGGGCCAGGTCCGCCTGCGGCGTTTGGCCGGGGGCCATGAAAAGGTGGGCCGGCTCGACGACGACGTTCCCGTAGCGGAGCCCCGCATGGCCGGTCGAACCGTGTCCGGGGCCCGCCTTGGCAGCACTGCGCCGATCCCAGACCACCCCACGCGCGACGCCGTCCTCGATCAGTGCGATGCGTTGTTTGGCGACGCCTTCATAATCGAACGGGAGCGGGAGACCCGTCAGATCGCGCCCGTCATCCCAGATGGACACGCTGGGCGCCATGACTTGCTGGCCCATGCGGGTGTTCATGAAGCTGCGTCCCTCAACGACGGCCAATCCGTTGAAACTGACGTGCCCCAGGTAATCCAGCATGTCGCCAACGGCATCGGGAGCCAGCACCACCGGGTACTCGCCCGGCTCGATCTCGATGGGATCCTGGGCCCGGGCGGCAATCCGCACCGCTTCGTCCGCGACGGCCTCGGCGTCGATCTCGCCGGCATCAGACGAGGCTGCCGCTCCCCAGCCGGAGCCGCTCGGGCCCATGCAGACCGTGCTCAGGCTGGCGCACGTGCTGTGGTGATAACGCCATAGACCGTGTGAGTTCGCCACTGCTACAGCCTGCTCGCCCGTTTCAAACGACCCGGCGCCCACTTGTTTGGCTGCCGCAGCGGCCGTGCAGACGAGCCCCACGGCACGCGCACGCTCTTCGGCGCCGTAGGCGGCGGTCGCCGGCACGTAACCCAGCCCGGTTGGCAGCACCTGGCCGTCAGGCGCCGGTAGTCCGGTGAAGTAGGGATCATCCGACTGCAGGCGCGCCAGCTCGACGGCATGTTCGACCAGCACACGCAGGCCATCCGCGCTGCTGTCCTCGCTGGCCGCGATGCCTACTTTCTGGCCCAGCGCAGCGCGCAAGCGTATCTCCAACCCGGTCTCGGCGGTGTTCTGATGGATGTAGTTGTTGGCGAAGCGCGTCAGGCGTGTGCCCCGGCCGAGCAGGACCACTTCCGTCTCCTCGGCGCTCGATAGCGCAAGCGCCTGTTCTGCCAGCGCGCGCAGTTCTCGTTCGTCCAGCATATGCTTCCCCCTTCAGCGCATCACGCCAACGCGCACGTTCCGCACACGGATCGGGGCAGCCGGGTGGCCGGTATGCGCCACCTGCGGCGGCTGGCCCTTGCCGCAGTTGGGAGTGCCCCAGACTCGCAGCTCATGTTCGTCGCCGATGGCGTCGACCGAGCGCCAGAATTGCGGTGTGATGCCGGTATAGGTCGCGTTCTTCAGCATCCTGCCCAGCCGGCCGCCCCGGATCTCCCAGGCGACCTCAGTCCCAAACTGGAAGTTCAGGCGCTGGTTGTCTATCGACCAGGAGCGGTTCATCTCCATCAGGATGCCCTCATCCGTATCGGCGATCATCCCGGCCAGACTCCAGGTGCCGGGCTGCAAGCCGACGTTGGTCATGCGGATGATGGGCATACGGCTCCAGCCGCTGGCGCGCATCGTGCCGTTCGAGCGCGGCTGGCCAAGCCAGCCGGCCGTTTCGCGGCTGGTCATGTAGCCCACGAACAGACCATCTTTCACGATCTGGGTGCGTTGGGCCGGCACCCCTTCATCATCCCAACCAAAGGTGCCCAGCCCGCCCGGGATCGTCGCATCGGCGACGATATTGACCAGGTCCGAGCCATAGCGGAAATTTCCCAGTTTGTCGGGCGTGAGGAAGCTGGTGCCGGCATAGCTGGCCTCGCTGCCGAACACCCGGTCGAGTTCGATGGGATGTCCGCACGATTCGTGGATCTGCAGCGCGGTCTGGCTGCCGTCGAGGACCACGGTCGTCACGCCGCTCGGGCACTGCGCCGCGCTGAGCAGGGCGACGGCTTGCTCCGCCATGCGTGGCGCGTTGCCCACCAGGTCGTGCTCGAGGATCAGTTCCCAGCCGCGGCAGGCTTGATCGCGGCCGAAGGAGTTGGGGTAGCTGCGGATCTGCACATCTCCCTCGGAAACCGCGGTCGCCGCAATCCCGCCGCCCGTCTCGATGATCTCCTGTTCCAGATAGCTGCCTTCGGTGCTCGCAAACGTCTTGTGCTCTCGCTGACAGACCAGGTTGCCCTGCGTGATCTTTACGCCCGCCACGGCACGCATGGCCGCGTCCGCCGCCAACAGCAGCTTGATCTTCTCGTCGGGGGTTATGGCGAAGGGATCGATCTGGACCGGGGTTTTGTAGGAGCCGGTGTGGACTTCCGGCGGACCGAGCACGGCCGGCCGCCCTTGCACCAGCGCGCTGGCGCGCGCGATCGCGACGGCTTCAGCCGTCACTCGCTCCACCTCTTCGGCCGAGAGACGATTGCTGCTCGAGAACCCCCAGGCGCCGTCCACGATCACCCGTACCCCGAAGCCCTGTGTCTGCTCGGCGGAGAGCGTCTCCACGATGCCGTTCTTGACGCCGACGGCCTGGCTCTCGCGCCCCACCACCCGGACGTCGGCATAGGTTGCTCCGCGCACCTGGGCCAAGTTCAGCGCACGGTCAATCAGGTCTCGCATGATCACCTCCCTCGCGGGATCACAACTGTCTGCAGCCGCCCCTCGAAGCTCCTGAGCGGCTGCTTGATCGTCCTGAGAATACACGTCCCACGGACCTCGGCTAGCCAACCTCGTCCGGCAAACCTCGTCCGGCAAACCTCGTCCGGCAGACCTCGTCCGGCAGACCTCGTCCGGCAGACCTCGTTTTGCCGGCCCTACTATACCACATCTGCGATTTGTGATTGAACCAACAGGATCTGGCCGGCCTCACCCCTTGAAGGGGAACAGGGTACGTCGATCCGGGTCAGGGCTGGCCGCCAGGTGGCCGCGTTGAACGTGCTGGGTGAGATTTGCGCCGGCGGGCCCTTAAAACACGAACGCCAGGGGTTCTGGTAGGACCCCGGCGTTCGTGCGCAAAGGAGGAGGAAGAATCTGGTTATATGTTTACAATAATAGCGCATAAGCGTCAAGTAAGGCCGCTTACTATCGTCTGCCACGCCTTCCGGTTCTCTGAGCGTTCTCGCCCTGGCCGGCCCGCAGCCGGCTCTACTGCACCGTCACGTATGGTCTGAGCCCTTCGAGCACCGTCTGCCCGATGCCTGCGACGCGCAAGAGGTCGTCGATCGCGCCGTAGGGTCGCCCTGCGATGATTTTCTGGGCGAGCGCCGGGCCGACGCCGGGCAAGGCGTCCAGTTCTTCTGCCCCGGCGCTATTGACGTTGACACTGAGGGGCGCAGCCGCAGCCTTCGTGGTGCCTGCGCCAGAGACGCCGTTCGCCGCCGGCGGCTGCACCGCCGGCGGCGGAGTCTCGCCCAGCCTCGGCACGTAGACCTGCATGCCGTCGACCAGAGGCAAAGCCTTGTTGAGACGGTCTAGCTGCGCATCCTGAGCCGGACCACCGGCAGCGTCAATGGCGTCGGCGACGATGCTGCCGGGCGGAAGTCGGTATACCGCGGGATCTTGCACTGCGCCCGCGACGTCCACCCGCAGCGGCGCGGAGGTGGCGGGGAGTGCAGTGGGTGGCACCGATGACGGGGTGGGCGAGGGCAGGGCAGTGGGTGGCAGGAGAATCTCGAGCGGCTGACCGCTGGGCCGGCGCAGGAACAAGACCGAGACGGCGAGTACTGCCAGCCAGACCAGGGACAGGGCGATGTAACCACGCGTCGTAGATCCGGGTTTCGAGGCTGTCACAGCTCTCCCTCGTGGCTATGGCCCGCGCCCGGCCTCGGCGATGGCCGAAGGGCTCGAGCGCCCGGCCAGCCGCATGCCTGCACCTGCCCCGCAAGGCGGTGCGAGCAATGAGGCAGGCCGGGCTGCCGGGCCCTTACTTCTGGCCGTTGGTTGGGATTTCGAGCGGCGCCTGCTTCTGCGCAAATCCTGCCAGTGCCCGCAACAGTTCGATTGGAACCGGGAAGATAATGGTCGAGTTTTTCTCGGCCGCGATCTCAGTCAGGGTCTGCAGGTAGCGCAACTGGATCGTGGCCGGCTCCTGCCCGATAATGCGGGCTGCGGCGCCAAGCTGCTGAGAGGCGACGAACTCGCCCTCGGCGTGAATGATCTTGGCACGCTTCTCGCGTTCTGCCTCTGCCTGGCGGGCCATGGCGCGTTTGAGGGTATCGGGCAACTCCACGTCCTTCACTTCGACGATGCTGACCTTGATGCCCCACGGCTCCGTCTGCTCGTCGATGATCTTCTGGAGCTTCTGATTGATCTCATCGCGGTGGATCAACAACTCATCCAGGTCCGATTGGCCCAAGACGGAGCGCAGGCTGGTCTGGGCGATCTGGAAGGTCGCCCGACGGTAGTCCTCCACCGCGACAATGGCTCGGGTGGGATCGACGATCCGGAAATAGGCCACGGCGTTGACCTTCACCGTTACGTTATCCTTGGTGATAGCTTCCTGGGCAGGGATGTCGAGCGTCACAACGCGCAAATCCACCTTGACCATGCGGTCCATCATCGGGATGATGAAAAACAGGCCGGGGCCCTTGCCGCCGACCAGCCGGCCGAGCCGGAAGATCACGCCTCGCTCGTACTCCGCGACGATCTTCACCGCCGACGTCGTCACGAATATGATAGCGAGGATGATCAGACCCAAAACAAGAAGACTGTCCATAGTTCACTCCTTCCGACGTCCACGAGACTGCCGATACTACACGAGACTGCCGATACTGGAGGACATTATACCACCCCGCGCCAAATCGGACAGCTTCTGCGGTTATCCACAGGCCGCCCCAGTTATCGACAGGAAATGGCTAGGTTATCCACAGGCGCGCGGGGCGGGGTCCGTCCGGCTCCCCTACCTGGTCCTGACCGGCAAATATAGCTTCTCGCGCAGTTCGGTCACCTGCCGGCGCAGTTCGGGATCGGCTTCGATATCAGTCGCGACGCGATCGAAGCCGTGCATAATGGTGGTGTGGTCGCGGCCGCCGAGCGCAGCCCCGATCTGTGGCAGCGAAGCCCCCGTCTCTTCGCGCATCACGTACATCACCATCTGGCGTTGGAGGGCGATCTTGGCGCTGCGCGATCGTCCCGTAAGGTCGGCGATGGCAATGCCAAAGTAGGCGGCGGCCACCTCCAGGATCGCTTCCAGGCTGAGCTTGCTTTGCGCCGGAGCCAGGTAGGCCAGGGCATCTTCGACCAGTCCGGTGTTCAAGGAGCGTTTCATGAGCTGGGCGTGCGCCAGCACGCGAGTCAGCGCCCCTTCGAGATCGCGGATGTTGCGATGGGCGCGCTGTGCGATCAGCGCCAGCACGTCGTTGGGCACTGCCTCGCCCAGCGAGGCAGCCTTTGTTTGCAGGATGGCGATGCGCGTTTCCAGATTGGGCGGCTGGATATCGGCGATCATGCCCCAGCCAAAGCGGGAGCGCAGACGCTCCTCGAGGGTCGCGATGGCTTGTGGCGGACGGTCGCTGATCATCACGATCTGGCGGTTGGCCGCGTACAGCGTGTTGAAGGTATGGAAAAACTCCTCCTGGGTCTGCTCCTTACCGGCTATAAAATGAATGTCGTCGATCAGCAGCACATCCAAGGTGCGATACTTGCCGCGGAACTGATCGGTGGATTGCGTGCGGATGGCATAGATCAGGTCGTTGGTGAAGTCTTCGGACGAGACGTAGAGCACCTGAAGCCCGCTGTCCACCGCTGCGTGGCCTATCGCCTGCAGCAGATGCGTCTTACCCAAGCCGACCCCGCCGTAAAGAAACAACGGGTTGTAGGCGCGGCCCGGCCGCTCGGCCACCGACATGGCAACGGCGTGTGCCATGCGGTTGGAGGAGCCCACCACGAAGTTCTCGAAGGTGTAGCGAGGATTCATCATCGGTCGCTCGCTCACCGGTAGTCTGTGGGCAGAAATGTCAACCCCCCGCTTAACCCCGATCTCCGCCTCCCCGGCGGCGCCCGAGGGCTCTCCCCAATCAGCGCCATCCGGTCGACCATGCACGTCAGGGTCGCAGGCAAAACCGTCAGGCATGCCACCCTGCTCGCGCCTGTCCGCCTGTTGCGACCCATCCATGTTCAGCAAGGAAGCGCCGGCCGGCTCGGGCAATGCGGCGAGCGCCGGAGAGCGCACCACGAACGTAACGTCCACGGCGCGGTCGACGATGCTGCCCAGCGTGCGCTTGATGAGCGGGCGCAGGCGCATGGACAGCCAATCCTTGGCATAGGCGTTCGGGACGCCGATCACAAACGCGCCATCTTCGTGGGCTACGAAAACGGTGTCGCGTACCCAGGTGTCGTAGGTGCCCTTGCTCATCTGCAGACGCAGTTGGCTGCGGGCCACTTCCCAGGCTTCCTGAGGTGACAACGCGCCAGGTGTATCGCCGACGTACACTTTATTCATCCTTGTTCTCGCCTGCCCCAGCAGACTCGTCTTCAGGTCAGGCCTGCCAGCGCGGTCGGCGCTTGAGGACGCAAACACCCGCGGCGGCGTGGGTGCGCCGTCGATTAGCGTCAAGCCTCAATTGCTACTTACCGCTCACTCAGTTCGCCCAGTGCGCTTGGGCGGCTGCGGGCTCGCGTTTTCGAGCGGGTCTGGCAACTGTTGCCAGCCGTCTGCCGCCCTGGCAGCCCAGGACACAACGGCGGCCCACGTGCCGCCTCAGGAGATGTGGAGGATACTGGCCTCTCGCCAGCACAGAAGCCGATTTTCAGCGTTTCACCGGCATTCGATCGGCCGGCAGCGTTTGCCTTTGCGCTCTGGATTCTAGCAGTACTCCTTCCGCCCGCACAAATGCCAGTTGCTGGAGAACTAGGTCGGGGCCTCCAGCTTATGTAGAACCGCCCGATAACGCACTCCTGTTCTACGCGACCGGTGGTGGTCAAGGGCAGGTGGACCACAGCCGGCGCGTGGTGCGGCGAATATTCGTCGCCAACCTTAAATTTCTGCGCGGCACATTTCCGTTAAGGATTGTTATGAAAACCTTCTAATAAAGTCCATACTGCGACGATAGCCGCGGGACCGGTCGCCAGGCCGCGCAAGTGTCGCCGGCCAAGCCCAGGCGACGTTTTTCTTGTCAGGGACAGGCCAGCGCGCCCCCGCAGGAGCCGTTTCGGTAGGATTTAACTGCGTTTTTAATTCTAATCAATTGGCTTGGGTCAATTTTACAAAATGCGCAACCTGCGTAATAATACTGATCGACCGAACGCGGCTACGTAGAAATTACGGAAGTGTCGGCCGCCACTACTGGTGACTTTGTACGGATGCCTACTTGCACCTCCAGCAGGAGTGTGCTAGAATAATCATAATAATATAAGCGTGATAAGTATGCGGTAATTGACACTGTGTGTCAGCTATGGTACGATCCCTCAAATCGCAGATTGAGAATGAGGCGGAAACCCGATCCAGCTTGTCTGCTCTCGCAGCGTCAGGCCAAATCAGGACTTCGGGCCGCACAAGGAGGAGAACATGCAGACCGTCCGCAATCACATCGTCGAGATCTTGAAGGAGAACGGCACAGCTACCGTTGCGGAACTGGCCGAAAAGTTGGGCATGGCGCAGGTTTCTGTGCGCCATCACCTCGACATCCTGGTCGGTGAGGACCTGGTGGAGTCGGCCGGCGTGCGACGGCGCAACGGTGCGGGACGGCCAAGCCAGATTTATTCCTTGACCCAGGAAGCCTCCAAGCTTTTCCCTCAGCGCCACCAGGCGCTGGCGAACGAGATGCTCGCTGCCATGAAGAATCTGCTGCCCGCCGAGGAGGTCGAGGGAGTGCTCCTGCGCCTGGCAGACAAGACCGTCCAGGACGCGCCACTCGCCAGACTGGATCAGGCAGTCGAGGACCGCTTGGACCAGGTCGCCGAATTCCTGAGTGGTAAGGGCTACACGGCGCGTTGGGAAGTCAGCGACGGCTACTATCGCCTCTTCACCTGCAACTGCCCATATTCAGGTGTTTCGGAGCAAAACCCCGAGCTGTGTGAGATGGACCGCAATATGATCCAGCGCCTGATGCCAGAAGGGGTGCGCCGAGAGTCGCGGATCGCCGATGGCTCTCCCCGATGTGCCTACGTGCTGCTCCTCCAGCCGGTAGCATCGTCCGAGAAGGCCTGAAACCAAAGAGAACCCGATGTCTTTCATCACCCTGGTGGACCGCCCGGGCGAGATGTACGATTCGTACGGGCGACATCTGCACTATTTGCGCGTTTCACTGACCGACGCTTGCAATCTGCGCTGCGTGTATTGCATGCCCGAGGACATGGTGTTCCGCAAGCAGGCCAGCCTCCTCCAGGACGAGGAGCTGCTGTTGCTCGTGCGCGTGGCTGCCAGCTTGGGTGTCGACAAAGTTCGGCTGACGGGAGGGGAGCCCACCGTCCGCCGCGGTGTGGTGGACCTGGTGCGCGGGATCAAGTCGATACCCGGTATCCGGCGGCTGACGATGACCACCAACGGCGTCCGGTTGGCCGAGCTCGCCGCTCCCTTGGTGGAAGCTGGACTGGACCAGGTGAACATAAGCATCGACTCCCTGGATCCCGCGAAATTTCGCCAGATCACGCGGCGTGGCGACCTGGAAGATGTCTGGCAGGGACTGATGGCCGCCGAGGCCGCCGGGCTCCAGCCGATCAAGATCAACTGTGTCGTGACGCGCGGGTTCAACGACGCGGACGTCGTCGACCTGGCCCGTCTCACCCTGGACCGCCCCTGGGATGTGCGTTTCATCGAACTGATGCCTTTCGGCAAGGTTTCGGATTTTCAGCACAGCCAGGTGGTGCCGTCGACCGAGACACGTGCCCGCGTCGAAGCGGCACTGGGCCCGTTGGTCGCCCTGCCAGGTTGGGACGGGCACGACCCCGCCAGACCGTACGGGCTGGCCGGCGCCCAAGGCCGTCTTGGTTTCATCAGCAGTGTGAGCGAGCCGTTCTGCGAAGGTTGTACGCGGCTGCGCTTGACAGCCGATGGTAAACTACGTTTATGTCTGTTGCGGGATGACGAGGCCGACCTGCTGACGCCCCTGAGGGCGGGCGCCGATTTTGCGACCTTGCGCCAATTGATGGCCGATGCCGCGTATCGGAAGCCGTGGGGACACCGGCTAGAAGCCGAAGAGATCCCGTTATCGCGTGAGATGAGCCAGATTGGTGGCTGATTGACTTCTGGAGGATTTCGATGACTGTCACGACCGTTGAAGAGACGGCGTCTGAGGTGCAGACGCCGGTCGTCACACTGACGCAACTCGCAGCCGAAAAGCTACAAGGTATCATGCAAGAGAAGGGCCTGGGCGAAGCCTATGGTCTGCGCGTGTTTGTGAGCGGAGGTGGCTGCTCCGGTTTTCAATATGGTATGACTTTCGAGAACAACCCGCGCGATGTGGACATCGTGTTTTCCCAGCGCGGCCTGCGCGTGATCGTTGACCCGCGCAGTCTCCCCTATATTTCGGGCGCGAACATCGACTATGAAGATAGCCTGATGGGCGGCGGTTTCCACATCGAAAATCCCAACGCCGTCTCAACCTGCGGCTGCGGCAGCTCTTTCCGCACCAATGATGACGCCGGTGGCGGCGGCTGCGAGTCCTGCCACTAAGTTGAAGCGCTGATAGGTTGCAGGTTGGAGGAATCCTCCAACCTGCAACTTTTGTGCGTCGCCTTTTCGGCGGGGAGGGCCGATGATCAGCCGCCAGGACTTAACCAAAACCGGCGACTACCTGTACGAGATCCCTCAAACCTTCCGGCCCGATATGCGCGTGCCCGCCCACTTCTACGCCGACGACGAAATCCTCGCGAGCGCTCTTGAAGATCGTTCTCTCGAACAGTTGGTCAACACAACCACTCTGCCCGGGGTACTGCCGCCGGCCATGGCAATGCCTGACATCCATCAGGGGTACGGTTTCCCGATCGGTGGCGTGGTGGCGACGCGCCTGCCGAACGGCGTCATATCGCCGGGCGGGGTCGGCTACGATATCAATTGCGGCGTCCGGCTGCTGGCGGCTCGTGCCACGGCCGACGAAGTGCGTCCCTACCTGGCGGAGTTGGCGAATGCGCTCTACGAGCGCCTGCCCAGCGGAGTGGGCGTCAAAGGGCATCTGCACCTCAACAAGTCTGAGTTGGACCGTATCCTGGCCGGAGGCAGCGACTGGGCGCTGCGCGAAGGCTACGCGCGGCCCGACGATGTGGAGCATACCGAGGAGCGCGGCCGAATGGCCGCAGCGGATCCGGAAATGGTCAGCAAGGCCGCAAAGGAACGCGGTCTGGACCAGGTCGGGACGCTCGGCTCGGGCAACCACTTCGCCGAGGTTGACGTGGTGAGCCAGATCTTTGATGCGCAGGCGGCCGACGCCTTTGGCCTGCGGCTCGGGCTGGCAGCCTTCCAGATCCACTGCGGTAGCCGTGGCCTTGGCCACCAAGTGGCGACCGACTACATCCAGGAGTTCCAGCCGGCCAGCAAGCGCTACGGTTTTCAACTGCCCGACCGTGAATTAGTCTGCGCACCGCTCGATTCACCCGAGGGACGCCACTACCTGGCCGCTATGAACTGTGCAGCCAACTACGCCTGGGCGAACCGGCAGGTGCTGAGCTATCGGGCGCGGGAAGCGTTCGAGGAAGTGCTGCGCGGCCGGGTGGCAGATCCGGATCTCGTGCTGGTTTACGACGTCGCACACAACATGGCCAAGGTCGAGCAGCACCGGATAGGGGACCAGGATACGTCGCTGTGTGTCCACCGCAAGGGAGCCACGCGTGCGTTCGGGCCTGGAAATCCGGCCGTGCCGCCGGACTACCGGGATATCGGCCAACCGGTGCTCGTGCCCGGCAGCATGGGCACTGCTTCATATGTCCTGTCAGGCACGCGAGCGAGCATGGAACGCACCTTCGGCTCCTGTTGCCACGGGGCCGGGAGGCTGTTGAGTCGCTCCGAGGCAAAACGCCAGGTGCGCGGCGAGAAGCTGCGTGAGGATCTACGGCAGGCGGGCATTCTCATCCGGGCGGGCAGCATGTCCGGCCTGGCAGAAGAGGCGCCGCTGGCATACAAAGACGTCGACCGGGTGGTCGCGGTGGTGGCGGCGGCCGGGATCGCCCGCATCGTGGCCCGACTCGAGCCGCTGGCAGTCATCAAGGGCTGATCCCCCGCGCAGTGTGATTTGTAGCACAAAATCCAGCCATTCCCGCTTCAAATTGACACCCTGGGCACACTGGCCTATAATCCGGGAGCGCAGGCCTGGCAGGTCTTCTGGCAAGTACGTCAAGCCAGAAATGGCCGGGTCCTTCAAGCAGGTGAGGAGGAAGCCTACCTTTGCGCGTTCTTTTCGTCGCACAGGAAATCAGCTACGAGCCGCAAGGCATCATGTCCATGTCCGCCGTGCTGAAGCGGGCCGGCCACGAGGTGGCCCTCACGGTAGCGTCGCTCGAGGACCCGCTGGCTTGCGCTAGGGAGTATGACCCGGACATCCTGGCCTACAGCGTGATGACCGGTTCGCAACGCGGCTATCTCGAGCTAAATCTTCGCCTGCGCTCTGCCCTTGATCCGCGGCGGATGGCTGCCCAGAGACCTCCGGCGCTCTCGGTGTTTGGCGGTCCGCATCCCACTTTTTTTCCCGATATGATCGACGAGCCCGGCGTGGACGGCGTATGCCTCGGCGAGGGTGAAGGTGCTTTACTGGACCTGGCCGATGAATTGTCCCGGGCGCGCGCGGACGGCGCGGCGGCCTGGCAGTTCCGAGCGGACATCCCTAACTGGTGGTTCAAGGTGGACGGCGAGGTAACTAAGAACGCGGTTCGCCCCTTGATCCACAACCTGTCAGCGCTGCCGCAGTCTGACCGAGCCCTAATCTATGATAAGGTCCCCAGCCTCGCGGGCAGCGGGATCAAGCATTTCATGAGCTCGCGCGGTTGCCCCTACAACTGCACCTACTGTTTCAACCACGCCTATTATCAGCTCTATCAACACGAGCGCCGCGGCTACCAGCGCACCGTCGACGACGTGATTGACGAGGTCAAGTTGGTGCGGGCGCGCTGGCCGCTGGAGCAGGTCATTTTCGTCGACGACTTGTTCATCCTGCGCAGTGAGTGGCTCGAGGAACTGGCGCAGAAGTGGCCCGGGCAGGTTGGCTTGCCTTTCTTCTGCAACGTGCGCGCGAACATGTTGGTGAACGACCCGCACAAGGTGGAGCTGCTGAAGCGTGCCGGGTGCTGCACGGTCAGCATGGGGATCGAGACGGCAAGCGACCGCATTCGCCTGGACTTGCTCAAGCGACGGATGTCGTGCGACGAGATCGTCCAGGCGGGCAGGTTGGTGCGCAGCGCGGGCATGCACCTGACGGCAACGAATATCCTGGGCCTGCCCACCAGCACCATCGAAGACGAACTCGACACCATGCGCCTTAATGCTCAGGCCCAGGTGAGCTACGCCTACACCTTCCTTTTCCAACCCTATCCGGGCACCGAGCTGGCCCAATACGCGCAGGACCACGATCTGATGGTGGGTACGTTCGACGATATCAGCGAGATCGCCTGGGATCACTCGATCATGGTCTTCGAGAGCGCAGCCGCCAAGGCGCAGGTCGAGCATCTGCAGCGCTTATTTTCGATCGGCGTCGAGTGGCCCTGGCTGGAACCGCTCATTCGCCGGCTGATCAAGTTGCCGCACTATGGCGCATTGGATGTCCTCTTCTGGTGGATCTACAAGCTGCACAAGGGATTCGCCATCTACACCCGGGTCCACCCGGTGAAACCCAGCCCGCGTGAACTGCTGAAGACCGCACGTCATTTCATGCGCATCAAGAGCTGACGGTATACCGGGGAATCTACTTTCCGGATGCTTGGAGGTATCCTTGCGAGTTGCCCTAATCAATCCCATGTTCCGGCTGCCGATCGATACGCGCACCACCCCACACATGGGCCTGGCCTATCTGGCTGCAGTCTCGGAGCGGCGTGGTGACGAAGTCCGGATCTTTGACGCGGACGTCGAGGAGCAGTCCCTGGCCGGCTTCCTGCACGAGTTTCGGCCGCACCTCGTCGGCATCACGGCCAACACTCCACAGGTGATGCAGGCCTGGCGCACGGCGGCGGCGGTCAAGGAGGCGCTGGATGTGCCGGTCGTGCTGGGCGGGCCGCACGTCAGTGTCACACCCGAGGACCTGGACTATGAATCGCTGCGGCAGCCCGCGGTGGATATGGTTGTGCGGGGCGAGGGCGAGGGCCCTTTGGTGGAGATCGCAAACCGGCTCGAGTCTTTCCTGCGCGCTCAGCCCTCATTCAGCACCGCCGCGCTGATGGACCCGGCGCAGTTGATCTTTCGCGATGTGCTCGGCCTCAGCTACAAAGCCTCGGACGGAACGCTGCATCGCAATGCGGATGCTACGCCGCTGGCCGATCTGGACAGCTTGCCCTGGCCGGCTTACCATTTGTTCAAGATGGAGCATTACACCAATTTGCAGCCTGCCACCGATGCCGTTGATGGCTCGCGCAGTTTCTCGATCCTCACCAGCCGGGGCTGCCCATACCGGTGCACCTTCTGCTCGCAGAGCATCATGCCCATCAAGTGGCGCGCCCGCTCGCCGGAGAGCGTTCTGGCGGAGTGGTCGCACCTGGTCAGGGGGCTTGGCGCTCTGGAAATCGGCGTGCTCGACGACAGCGCGAACATCCGCAAGCCACGCCTGCACCAGATCTCCGACTTGCTGATTGCCGACGAGCTCAACCGCGTGCCCTGGATCTTCGTGAATGGCATCCGCGCCAACCTGGCCGATCTCGATCTGCTCAAGAAACTGAAGGCGGCCGGCCTCAAACGGACGGCCTTCGGCGTCGAGACCGGCGACCCGGACATGATCGTGCGCGTGAACAAACACGAAGACCATGAGACCATCCGGCAGGCGTTCCGCAACGCCAAGCTGGCCGGGATCGAGACCATCGGCTTCTTCATCATCGGTCTGCCGGGTGACACACGCGACTCGATGCAGCGCACGATCGATTTTGCGATCGAGATCGACCCGATGATCGCCAATTTCAGCATGATGACACCCTACCCCGGCACGATGGTTTACGAGGAAGTCAAGCGGAACGGTCGCTTCCTGATGAAGAGCTGGGAGGACTACGTCTTCTTCGATCAGAAGGCCCGCTATGAGTTGGGCGATCTGACGGCCGATCTGACGGAAGAGATGTACCGGCGCGCTTACCGCCAGTTCTACTGGCGCCCGAAGTACATCGCGCGCACTCTGCGCCGAAAGGACTTCTGGCTCAACTTTGGCCGTAATGCCCGCCTGGCTTGGCGCACAGTCGTCCCCCGCAAAGAGAAAGCGGAACTGCGGCGGGCCATGGAAGCGTCTGTATAGCGCGGGCTGCGTGCCCCTCTGAGGAAGTATCTGATGAAAACCACTCTGATTTATCCGGGTATTGCCGGGCGCGGCTTCAATTGCCTCAGCCAGGGCATGGACGCGGGCTGGGTGTCTCACGGGCTGGGCAGCATCAGCGCGGCGGCGAAGGCCGACGGGTTCGAGATCGACCTGATCGATCTTCGGGCGCTGACAGACTGGGATCACTTCCGGGCCGAATTCGCCCGCCGTTCGCCCGACGTGGTTGGCCTGACCATGATGTCAGTGGACTACAACCCCGTTAAGCGGGCTCTGGCCATCGCGCGCGAGGTAAAGCCGGACGTTGTGACGATCGTCGGTGGCCCGCACGTCACGCTCGCCCTCGAAGACAGCCTGCGCATCCCGAATGTGGACTACATGGTGACCAACGAGGGTGAAGTGAGCTTTCCCAAGCTGCTGCGAGCCATCGGCGAGGGCAGGCGCCCGGCCGAAAAGGTGATCTACGGCGAAACACCGGATCTCGACCAGATCCCCTTTATCGACCGCAGCCTGTTCCTGGATGAGTGGCGCAAATGGGGCTATACCCTCAACAGCCCGGAAGTGCCCTTCGTCGAGCAACTGCCGGGTCCCTTCATTACCATCATAGCCGGGCGAGGTTGCGCCTACAACTGCTCTTTCTGCAAGCCGGGTGAAGACCACATCTTTGGCAAGCGGGTGCGGCGGCGCAGCGTGGACAACGTGATGGCGGAGTTGCGTGAGCTGCGCGAGCGTTACCATTTCGCCAGTTTCATGTTTCACGACGATTGCCTGACCGAGGATCGCCGCTGGGTGATGGAATTCTGCGAGAAGTACGAGGCAGAAGGGTTCACCCAGCCCTTCTTCTGCCAGACGCGAGCGGACCTGATCGTCCGCCACGAGGATCTGGTGACGCGCATGCGTCAGGTGGGCCTGGCCGGCTATTTCGTGGGCTTTGAGAGTGGCAACCAGCGCGTGCTGAACTTCTTGCGCAAGGGCACAACTGTCGAACGGAACCTGGAGGCCGGGCGGGTCTGCCGCAAGCACGGGCTGGCGATCTGGGCCAATTACATGCTGGGGATACCGACCGAGACCAAGGAAGAGGTCATGGACACGGTCAATATGATCCGGGACATCGACCCGGACTATTACAGCCCGGCCTTCTTCACGCCGCACCCCGGCACCGACCTGTACGATTACTGCGTCGAGAATGACCTCAGCCTGATCCAGGACTACGACAGCTACCGGCGGAACCCGACCGAGCCCAAGATCAAGGGTCAGGACTACGAGTTCTTGCGCTGGGCACGCGATCACAGCCAGAAGCGCAAGTTCGGCAACCGGACACGGCGCTTCGCCCGGGCCGTCGCGCGCAAATACGGCAATCCGGCCAATTACGCCCGCAAGATCCGTAAGCTGACCGGCACCTACCGGGAAGAGCCTGCGCTAACGGGCTCGCTTCCGGACGGTGGGCAGATGGCAAAAGGGTCCAAGGAGCAGTACTCCTCCGGCCTCTAGAGGATGACATACATCTATTATGCGAGTACTACTGGCAAGTCCCGAATCCTACGTGTGGTCGACACGTAAACACATTCCCCTGGGGCTCGGTTACCTGGCGTCGGTTCTGCGAGAGCATGGCCATGCCGTGGCCATTTATGATGCGGCGATTGAGGACGAACAACTGGAGACGGTGGTGCGGCGAGGCGGGTACGAGTTGCTCGGCATCACCGCGCCGACTCCACTGATCCTCGACGCCTGGAAAATGGCCAAAGAGGGCAAGCGCCTTGGCATGACCACCGTCCTGGGTGGCCCGCATATGACGCTCCTGCCCGAGGAATCATTGAGCGCGGAGCACTCCGAGGTCGACTACGCCATCAAGGGCGAGGCTGAGGAGAGCATTCTCGAACTGGTCGACGCGCTCGAGGGACGTGGCTCACTGGAGGATGTCCATGGACTGTATTGGCGGCGCAACGGCGAAATGGTGGTCAACCAGGCCGCGCGCCTGGTTCCTGACCTCAACAATGTCCCGTATCCGGCTCACGACCTGTACAAGATCACGCGCTACACCAACCTGCAGCCACTGACTGACGGATTGCAGCGGAATGCCCGCGCCTACACGATCATGACCAGCCGCGGCTGCCCCTATAAATGTACGTACTGCTCCAAGCCGATCACCGGCAACACCTGGCGACCGCGCTCGGTCGCAAACGTTGTCGGCGAGTGGCGTTGGCTGGTGAAGGACCTGCGGGCGACGGAAATCGGGCTGACCGACGACATCTGGAACCTCAAACTGGAACGCGCGAAGGACCTTTGCCGGGCGCTGATCGACAACGAGCTGAACACGGTTCCCTGGGTCACGATCCATGGCATGAAGGTCAACCACGCCGACGCCGAGCTCTTCCAACTGATGAAAGCGGCCGGATGCAAGCGGGTGGGCTTCGGCGTCGAAAGCGGTGACCCGCGCATCTTGCGCGATGTGATCAAGAAGGGCCAGACCCTGGACATGGTGCGCGACGCCTTTCGTTGGGCGCACGCGGCCGGGCTGCAGACGATGGGTTTCTTTATCTTCGGCATGCCACACGAGACCGAAGAGACGATGGAGAAAACCATCCGCTTTGCCCTGGAACTGGATCCCGACCTCGCAACCTTCATGTTGGCGACGCCGTATCCCGGCACGGAACTGTACCGCGAGATTAAGCAGGACGGCCGGGTGTTCGCCGACAGTTGGGAGGACTTCGCCATTTACCAGGATAAGCCGTTATTTAGCCTGCCGGGCTACGATCCGGACGTGGTAGTCCGGAAGTGGCGGGAGGCTTACCGGCGTTTCTACCTGTACCGCCCGAAGCGGGTGTGGCAGAAGATCTCGCAGAAGAGTTTCTGGACCGAACTGCCTAGCACCGTGGCGAATGCGCGGCGTTTCTTCATCCCCACCAAGCGCACCTCGTCCTGACCGGATCTATCGATCCGGTCCATGGATCGCGACTGCCGATCCAGTTCACTGCATCACGCCGTCTGGAGCTGATTCGTGCATCTTCTGTTCATTATCCGCCAGATCGATAACGAGCCGCAAGGCATCTTGCTGATTTCCAGCGTCTTGAAGGAAGCGGGCCATCGCACCAGCCTGGTCGTCGCCTCCGAGGAAGATCCGCTGGCGGCGGTGCGGCGGCTGCGGCCCGACGTCGTCGGCTACACAGTTTATACGGGGATGCATGGCTATTACCTCGAGCTAAACCGGCAGATCAAGGCGGAGATACCGGTCGTCTCGATCTTCGGCGGCCCGCACCCGACCTTCTTCGCCGAGATGATAAACGAACCGGGAGTGGATGCCGTGTGCATCGGCGAGGGCGAGTATGCCACCCTCGACCTGCTCAACGCGCTCCAAGCCGGCAGCGATATTCGCCACATCCCAAACTGGCATGTCAAGGTGGACGGTCAGGTCTACTGCAACGACCCGCGGCCGCTGCTGGATGAAGCCGAACTGGATGCCCTGCCGTTCCCCGACCGCCAACTGCTGTACGACGCGCACCCGACCAGCTTGCGCACGCGCATCCGGCCAATCATCACCGGGCGCGGCTGTCCCTACGACTGCTCGTTTTGCTTCAATAAGGCCTATGCCGATCTGTACGTAGGTGCCAAGCGTACGCGCCAGCGCAGCCCTAAGCGCGTGCTGGAAGAGATCCGCTCGGTGCGCGATAGTTACGGGCTCGACTTCATCACCTTCATGGATGACACGTTCATCGTGAATCGCAAGTGGTTGCACGAGTTCCTGCCGGCCTACGCGCGGGAGATAGGCATCCGTTGGTGGTGCCAGGTGCGGGCAAACCTGATCAACGAAGACGTCGCGCGGATGTTGAAGGAGGGCGGCTGCGTTAGCGTCAGCTTTGGAGTGGAGGCGGGGAATGAGCGGCTGCGTAACGAGATCTTGAACCGCCGCATGTCGCGCGATCAGATCCTGCGTGCTTCTGAGCTTCTACGTCGCAACGGCATCGCGTTTTCTACCAACAATATGCTCGGCCTGCCGACCGGCGGATTGAGCGCCGATTTCGAGACTCTGGACCTCAACATTCAGTGCCGCCCGGCTTACGCGAACGTGTTCCTCTTCCAGCCTTATCCCAAGACCCAACTTGGCGAGCTGGCCTACCGGAACGGCTTCATGGACGGGTCGTTCGACGACCTGAGTGGCTCAGTTAGCGATAACACGGTGATGCGCTTCAGCAGTCCGGCCGAGAAGCGGCAGATCGAGAACCTGCAAAAGCTCTTCGCCCTGACGGTAGCCTTCCCCTGGCTGCGCCGTGTGACGCGCCGGCTGATTAAGCTACCGAGCAATCCCCTCTTCTGGCTGACCTACAAGGTATGGAAAGGCTACGCCTTGAGCCGCCGCCTGTTCCCCATGCGGATGACGGCCGGCGACTATGTGCGCAGTGCGCTGAACTACATGCGTATCCGCAGCCAATAAGAGTTGTATCTACTGTATCCCGTGCAACCACTGATTGAAAAGCGTCGTGAAGTCGCGCCCTGAAGCCTCGCCGGCCAACGCCTCAAGGTCCTCCGGTCGGGCGATCTGCCAGCGATAGGCTTGCAGGTAATCTCGCAGCATTTGGTCGAAGGCGTCCGGTCCCATTTGGTCGCGCAGCGTGGCGAAGAAGAGCGCTCCCTTCGCGTAGATCATCGTCTCGTAGTTCGCCTGGTCGTACTCGGGCACCGATCGACCAATAGGCATGTCCTTGGGAGTGCCGGCCACGAGGCCGACCGGTGTTGTCCAGCGAGCGCGGCGCAGCGCTTCGGCGACGGGCGGCCCGTAACGATCGGCGAAGTAGTAATACATGCTGAACTCAGTCAGACCCTCGTCCTGCCAGGGCGCCGCGGTTTGATCGCTGCCAACCTGGTTATACCACCACTGGTGCCCCACTTCATGCGCCACCCGGTTCTCCAGATCCTTAAGGTAGGTGTTGTACGTCTGGATGCCGATCAAGTTGAGGCCCGGATATTCCTGGCCGCGGAAGGCGATCGGCGACTCGACGACAGACATCTCCCGGTATGGATAGGGCCCGAAGTGGTCGCTATAGATTTCAAGTGCCGCCGCCGCGTCAAAGAGCGCGCTGCGGCCGGCATCGGCGTCCTCCGGAAAGAAGTATGAGCGGATGTGCGTGCCATAGGCATCGAATTCTTCGACCTGCCAGCGTGGGCTGAGAAGCAGCATGAATTCGCGTCCCGGACCCTGTACATAGTCATAACGGATCAGGCCGGGACCGGCCATGCGGGCGCCGATAGCGTGGCCGCTGGTCGCCAGCACCTGCCCGACGGGCGCCTCGACCGTGACCTGGTAGAGCGCCGTCTCGAAGAAGCCAATGTCTCCTTGTGGATCGGGGATGTCCAGCGCCCAGCCGAATTCCCGGCGCGGGGCCAGGATCGGGTAGAAGTTGGCGAGGCTGAGAACGTCGTTACTCATGCCGAACAAACTGTAGGCCTCGTCGCTGTGGCGCAGGAACTTGCCGGTGAAGTCGAGATGCACCAGGCCCGTGTTGCCAGGGATCAAGGGCGTGGGCAGCGAGATGTGCACCGCGGTATGGCTCAGGGTGTAGGCGTAATTCACGCTGATACCGTTCAGCCTGGCGTTGCTGACTTCCAGGCTGCCATCCAGTTGGCGCAGGTTCGGATAGAGGCGGAAGTAGAGCTCGCTGACCGGCGTGTTGCTCACGGGAAGAGTGAGGTCAAGGCTGCCGGTGTAGACCTGGGCCGGTGGATCGATGATCACTGAGATGCTGTACGCCTGCATGGCGCCCATCTCCTCGGGCGATAGGCTGAAAGACGGGGTCAGAGCGGGCCGGTACGCAGCCAGGGGATCGGGCCGCGGTGGAGCCAGCAGGGTACAACCGGCCAGAAGAAGCATGGCCAGGCCCAACCCCAGTCCCAGGCTGAGCAGCCGGGGCAGCATCTGCGACGGATGAAGCGGCGAGTCGGACATAGGGGAGTCTCCAGCGTGGCTAACGGTATCGACCAAATTATACCATAACATGTGCCAGGGGCGAAGAAAGCCAAATTGGCGCAAGCCAGGCGAAATGCTATAATTGCCCCAGGAGACGCTGGTATGCCTTTATCTATCGCCGAAGTCGAACACATCGCCGAATTGGCGAAATTGGGGTTGAGCGAAGAAGAGAAGACGCTCTACCGCGAGCAGTTGGACGCGATCCTCGATTACGCCGACGTGCTCCAAAGGGTTGACACATCGGCGATACCTCCGACCGCGACCGTCCTCCCCTTGCGAAATGTGACGCGGGCCGACGGGGTCGAGCCGTCAATGGCGCGCGAGGACGTGTTGGCCAACGCGCCCGACGCGTACGACGGTTCGTTCCGCGTGCGCGCAGTCTTGGACCCGGAAGGCTGAGCGCTGGTTTCTCCTCGTTTTCGATCGATAACGCGAGAGTGGGCCCATGATGCACGCAGGGACTGCCGAAGGATCCTACAGTCTGACCATTCACGCCGCCGCGGGGCTTCTGCGCGCCGGCGAGCTGACCGCCACCGAGCTGACGCAGGCGGTGCTGGAGCGGATCTACCAGGTGGACAATGACGTCAAGGCCTATCTGGCTGTGACGCCCGAGACTGCTCTGGAGCAGGCGGGTGAAGCCGACAATGCGCTGGCCATCGCGCGCGCAGCCGGCGAGCTGGACTTCCTGTCTCCTCTGACCGGCATCCCGCTCGCGATCAAGGACGTCATCAGCGTGGAGGGCGTGCCGGCCACGGCCGGTTCGCGCATCCTCGAAGGATATCTCCCGCCCTATCAATCGACTGTGGTCGACAAACTGCGTGCGGCCGGCGCGGTCATCCTGGGCAAGACCAACACCGACGAATTTGCCATGGGTTCGAGCACCGAGAATTCCGCTTATTTCACGACCCACAACCCCTGGGATCTCGAACGAGTGCCGGGTGGATCCAGCGGTGGCAGCGCAGCGGCTGTGGCGGCGGGAGAATGCCTGGGTGCGCTTGGCAGCGACACAGGGGGCAGCGTCCGCCAACCGGCGGCCCTGTGCGGCGTTGTGGGCATCAAGCCGACCTATGGGCGCGTCAGCCGCTATGGCCTGATCGCCTATGCTTCGTCGTTGGACCAGATCGGAAGCCTCGGCAGAAACGTGCTGGACGCGGCGATGCTGTTGAGTGCCATTGCGGGCTACGACCCACGCGACAGCACAAGCGTCGATTCACCGGTGCCTGACTATGTGGCTGCGCTGCAGCCTGCCGCACTGCGGCCCGGGGCTCGCCAGCCGGGACACTTCGGTGCGGACTCGCTGCGCGGCTTACGGGTGGGTGTGCCCAAGGAGTACTTCATCAGCGGGATGCAGCCCGAGGTCGAGCAGGCAGTCCGTCGCGCGATAGCGATGCTCGGCCAATTGGGAGCCGAAGTGCGCGAGGTGAGTCTGCCGCACACCGACCTGGCCCTGCCCGTCTACTATATGATCGCACCGGCCGAAGCATCGGCCAATCTGGCCCGCTATGATGGGATCCGCTACGGGCTTTCGGTTCCGGCGGCGACCCTCTGGCAGAGCTACCGGCAGACACGCGGCCAGGGTTTCGGTCCTGAGGTCAAGCGGCGCATCATGTTGGGGACGTACGCGCTGAGCGCGGGCTATTACGATGCTTACTACCTGAAGGCGCAACAAGTGCGTACCCTGATCAAGCAGGATTTCGAGGCGGCTCTGCTCGACGTAGACGTGATCGCCTGCCCTACTACCCCGACCACAGCCTTCCGCATCGGCGAGAAGGTCGACGACCCGCTTAGCATGTACCTGTCAGATGTCTTCACCCTCTCGCTGAACCTGGCCGGCATGTGTGGGCTGTCGCTGCCTTGCGGGTTCGACAAGACCGGGCTACCCATCGGGCTGCAACTGATGGCCGGCGCGTTTCGGGAGGAAACATTGCTGCGTGCCGCCTTCGTCTATGAACAGGCGACCGACTGGCACAAACGCAGGCCGGCCCTTGAGGTGAATTGATGGCTGATCAGGCATCCACGGGTGAGGCGCTGGCTGCCTTTGTCGAGCGCATGCGGGCCGAGGACCTGCCCGATGTCGCAATCCAAACGTTCGAGTATTACTACCGACAACTGCGCGAGGGCGAGACCGGCCTGATTCCGGAATCCGCCTTGCAGCCGATCGAGGCCTTGCCGGACGCTGAGAGCTTCCCTGCCGAACTGGCCGATGTCGGTCGAGACGTCCTGTCGCAATTGGTGCTGCTGCAACTGAATGGCGGGCTGGGCACCAGCATGGGGTTGGACAAGGCCAAGTCTCTGCTCGTCGTCAAGGGTGACCTTTCATTCCTGGATATCATCGCCCTGCAGACCCTGCGCAGCCACGTGCCCTTAGTTCTGATGAATAGTTTCAGCACCCGCCAGGACACTCTCAACGCGTTGCGGCGCTACCCCGGCCTTCGGACAGACATTCCGCTCGACTTTTTGCAGCATCGCTTTCCGAAGATCGCCCAAGCCGACCTGCTGCCGGTCAGCTGGCCGGCAAACAGAGAGCTGGAGTGGTATCCGCCTGGCCACGGCGACATCTATGTCGCTCTACTGACCAGCGGCGTTCTCGACAGCTTGCTGGCGGCCGGCTACCGCTACGCCTTCGTGTCCAACGCCGATAACCTCGGCGCGGTCGTCGACCCGGCCATCCTGGGCTATCTGGTCAGGAACCACTTGCCGTTCATCATGGAGGCTGCCGACCGCACCGCAGCCGACCGCAAAGGCGGACATGTCGGCCGCCTGCTGAACGGGCAACTGATCCTGCGCGAGTCTGCACAGTGTCCAGCCGACGAAATTGCGGACTTTCAGGATATCAAGCGCCACCGTTACTTCAATACCAACAACCTCTGGCTGGATCTGGCGGCGCTCAAGAATCTCTTGGAGGCCCGCGGGCATATCTTGGGTCTGCCGCTGATCGTTAACCGCAAGACCGTCGACCCGCGAGACAGTGCCTCGCCCCCGGTATATCAGTTGGAGACGGCGATGGGTAGCGCCATCGGGGTGTTTCCCGGCGCGCGCGCCATCCGCGTCCCCCGCAGCCGCTTTTCGCCTGTCAAGACCACAGATGATCTCCTCGCGGTTCGTTCTGACGCCTACGTTCTGACAGACGAGTACCGGGTGGCGCCGAATCCTGCCCGGAAACTGGGACCGTTGGAGGTGTCGCTGGATCCTCGCTACTACCGGCTGATCGACTGGATGGAGCAACGTTTCCCCTCTGGGCCGCCACACCTGGTTGAGTGTGAGCGATTGAGTGTCAAGGGCGACGTTCGTTTCGGCCGCGACGTGGTGCTGCGGGGGGCTGTGACCCTGGTCAACGATTCGGAGCGCCAGGTCTGGATCGAGGATGGTGCAGTAATCGAGGGATCGGATGGCTAGCCCGTTCCGCCAGGAAGGCGGAGCGAACACGAAGGAGTACTGGTGTGACTGATCGCATTTCGCAGCGGGTCGCAGTGGTGCCGCCGTCGGGCATACGCAAGTTTTTCGATATCGCAGCCACGATGGCGGATGTCATTTCGCTCGGCATCGGCGAACCGGATTTTGTGACTCCAGACGTGATCCGGCAGGCGGGCATAGCCTCGCTGCAGCGTGGCGAGACGCGCTATACCTCGAACTCGGGCATCCTCGAGCTGCGAGCGGCCTTGTCCGCGAAGTGGGCCGGCTTGTATGGCGTCGAGTACGACCCCGAATCCGAGGTCCTGATGACGGTGGGCGGCTCGGAGGCGCTTTACCTGGCCCTCACGGCGATCCTCGACCCGGGCGATGAGGTGATTGTGCCGGAACCCTGTTTCGTCTCGTACGAGGCGGAGGTGATCTTTGCCGGCGGGGTGCCGGTGCCCATTGCCACCCACGTCGGTACCACCTTTCAGGTGACGGGTGCGCAGATCGAGGCGGCGGTCACCTCTCGCACGAAGGCGATCCTGATCAGCTATCCCAACAACCCGACCGGGGCGGTGTTGGATAAGGAACGCATGCTGGAGATCACGGAAGTCGCCGCGCGCCATGACCTGCTGGTCATCTCCGATGAGATCTACGATCGGCTCGTATACACGGCGCCGCACACCACTTTCAGCAGTCTGCCAGGCATGCGCAACCGCACGGTGGTCATCGGCGGCTTCTCCAAGGACTACGCCATGACCGGCTGGCGGCTGGGTTTTGCGCTCGGCCCGGCTGACATACTGAGCGCGATGCGCAAAGTCCACCAGTATACGATCATGTCGGCGCCGACCACCGGACAGGTAGCCGCCATCGCCGGCCTGACCGATCCGGCTGCCGAGGAGGCGGTGCTGGCAATGCGCGAATCCTATAATGTGCGCCGCAAACTGCTGGTGAGTGGGTTGAACAGCATCGGTTTGCCGACTTTTGAGCCGCGCGGCGCTTTCTATGCCTTCCCCGACATCCGGGCCAGCGGGATGACATCGGACAGTTTTGCCTGGACGCTGTTGGACGAGGAGCGGGTGGCGGCAGTTCCGGGAGCGGCGTTCGGCCTGGGTGGGGAAGGCTATGTGCGCATGTGCTACGCGACTGCCAAGGACAAGCTCGAAGAAGCGCTGGAGCGCATGGCGCGCTTCGTGCGACGACACGGTTAACATCGATTGGGAAGGCGGCAAGCGAACTGATGACCGCATACGAGACGGTGATCGGGCTCGAGGTTCACGTCCAACTACAGACCGCATCGAAAATGTTCTGCTCATGCAGCGCGAGTTACGCGTCGGCTCCGCCAAACACACACGTTTGCCCGGTGTGCATGGCCTTACCCGGCGTGCTGCCGGTGATCAACCGCGACGCGGTGGAGAAAACGATTCTGACCGGGCTAGCGTTGCACTGCCGGATCGCCGAGGAAGCGGTGTTCGCGCGCAAGAACTACCACTACGCGGATCTGCCCAAGGGATACCAGATCAGCCAGTATGAGCTGCCGCTTTGCCTGGACGGTTGGCTGGAAATCGAGACCGAGAACGGGGACAAGCGCATCGGCATCACCCGCGCTCACCTGGAAGAAGACACCGGCAAACTGACGCACATGGACGGCTTCAGCCTGGTAGACCTGAACCGGGCCGGCGTGCCGCTGCTCGAGATCGTCAGCGAGCCTGAGCTGCGCTCGGCCGAGGAAGCGCGCGCCTACCTGACGAAGCTGCAGAGCATCCTGCGCTACCTGCAAGTCAGCGCGGCTGACATGGAGAAGGGCCAGATGCGCTGCGAAGCGAACGTCAGCGTCAGGCCGACCGGCCAAGAGGCTTTCGGGACCAAGGTCGAGATTAAGAACCTGAACTCGTTCCGCGCGGTCACACAATCGCTAGACTACGAAGTGGCCCGCCAGACGGAGCTGCTGGAGGCGGGGCAGCGGGTCGTACAGGTGACCATGGGCTGGGATGAGGAGCGCGGCCATACGGTAGTGCAGCGGGCAAAGGAGTCTTCGGACGACTACCGCTACTTCCCCGAGCCTGACTTGCCGCCGCTCGCACCGCAGCCGGCCTGGATCGCCGAGATCGCAGCTCGCTTGCCCGAGCTGCCCTACGCCAAGTCCGCGCGGTTTGTGGCGCAGTTGGGCTTGGAACCGCGCGAGGCCTCTTTGCTCGTGGCCGACCGCACAGTAGCCGAATATTTCGAGGCAGTCGTTCAGGCGAGCCGGCAGCACGAACTGGGGATCTCGCCGCGCACGATCGCGAACTGGCTCACCGGCGAGTTGTTTCGGCTCATGAATGCTGCCGGCAGCACGATCGCGGGCTTACGGGTTACGCCGGAACAGCTTGCGGAGCTGCTGTCCCTGAGCGCCACGGGCACGATCAATCTTAACAGCGCCAAACGAGTATTGGACATCATGTTCGAGACGGGCCGGCCGGCGCCCGAGGTCGTTCAGGAGCTTGGCCTGGCACAGGTCAGCGATAGCGAGGCCCTGCTACAAGTGGTGGCGCGGGTTCTGGAACGCCATCCGGATGAGATCGCAAAGTACCGGGCGGGCAAGGGCGGAATGCTGGACTGGCTCATGGGCCAGGTGATGCGCGAGTCGCGCGGTAAAGCAAACCCGAACGTAGTGCGCGAACTGTTGCAGAAGGCATTGGCCGAAGGCTGAAAACATCGGCAGCCTGCGGCCTCACGCGGCCGCTCCCTCAGACCGGCATCTTGTCGTCGATCGCCCGGTCCCACTCGGCGAGCAGGAAGGGAAGCTCGGCGAGGGTCGCGATCTGAGCGTCGGGCTGGATGTCGGGGTCCTCTTCTTTGCGGAAGGGCGTGTCAACCAGAATCGCCCGCATGCCGATCTTTTGTGGCCCGGCGATATCCACCACCAATCTGTCGCCCACGAAAGCAGCTTCGGTTGGCGCCATGTCGAGGCGATCGAGCGCCTGCCGGTAGATAGCCGGATGAGGCTTGACCACGCCCACATCGTAGGAGTAGACGCGGACCGGCAGGTACTGCAACAGGTCGAAGCGAGCCAGGTCGGCGTCATGCATGGCCGGCGACCAGAGCGTGTTCGAGACCAGGCCGAGCGCCCGTCCTTCGGACGTCAACTCGGCCAACACCCCCGCGAGATCGCCCTCACCCGGCTTAACTGTCTCGGAGATGGCAGCATAGTATGCCGCCAGACCGGCGTCCCAGGCTTTGGGGCGCAGGTGCAGACCTAAAGCCTCAAGTCCCTCGCGGATCGTGTCCTCGGCAGTGCCAGCGTGGTAAGTTCGGGCCGCCTTGGCTTCGACCGCAGCCGCCACCCGGCTGATGGCGCGCAGGGCAAGGTCGGGATCGGGTATTCTGGCCCCAGAGGCGACGGCGGTGTTGATGAAAGCGCGCAGGCCCAGAGCATTCAGATTCTCAAACGAATACTCGGGCGGCTGATCGTAGTGCAACAAGGTTCCGCCCAGGTCAAACAGGACGGCTTGGATGGCGGGCATTGTACCCCCTTGATTGAATCGCGCAGACCTGCGCCCCGCGAGGGGTCGCGATCAGAAGGCGATACCGAGCCTTCCCAACAGCAGGACGATCAACGGCGCGATCAGGATTGCCGGCAAAAGATTGGCGGCGCGAATGCGCTTCAGGTCCAACAACAAGAAGGCGATGCTGAGGATGACGACCCCGCCGGTGGCCGTCATTTCGATCACCCATGGCGTTTGACGGGTCACCCCACCGAGTGCGGTTGCGAACAACATGGCCAGTACACTCAAGCCGCCCTGGTAACCCAATACCGCACCCGCCGACAAAATCACGCCTCCACCCAGTGAGGCGGCTAGCGCCATGGCAGCAAAGCCGTCCATCAGCGACTTGATAGAGAGCAGGGTGAAGTCGCCCATCAGTCCATCCTGGATGGAGCCGAGGATGGTCAACGGGCCGACGCAGAAGACCAGGCTGGCCGTGATGAAGCCTTGTGCCAGGGTCGGGCCCACCGCTACCGGCGCGCCTTCCGCCTTACGACGCCCTAACCTGCCCTCGACCCATTGCCCGAGACGTTCCAGGCCACTCTCGATCCCCAGCGCTTCGCCAACGATGCTGCCGATCAGGACGCTGAACAGCGGGATCAGGATGTTGCGCGTGGTAATGGCCATGCTCACGCCCACCACCAGCGTCATCAAGCCGAGGCCATGCAGGACCGTTTGGCGCATTTTCTCGGGCAAGCGGTTGCCCAGCAGAGTGCCGAGCAGGCCCCCACCGACAACTGTGATCGCGTTGATTAGCGTACCGGTGATTGGGAAAGACATTCTGAGCTCGCCATCATTGTTGGCCGGCTGGGTAAGATACGATCCGCAGCCGTCCTGCAGATTCTCGATCTAGATTCGAAGCAGTAGGATAACAGAAGATAAGTGATGCGGCAAGCGCGCTTGATTTTCGAGAGCCAGCGGGGCAGGGGCAAAAGTGGCCGGGGAGAGCGGGGGCGCTCCCGCTCTCCCGGGGAAGCCGGCCCGGTTCTACTGCTTGACGTCGCCTAGTTTCTTGCGCTCTTCGTCGACCAACACTCGGCGCAGGAACTTGCCGACGTTCGTCTTTGGCAGTTCCGAGCGGAACTCGATTTGCGTCGGCACCTTGTAGGGCGCCAGGCGTTCCTTGCAGAAGCTGCGGATCTCCTCGCTGGTGGCCGTTTCGCCGGCCTTGAGGACCACGTAGGCTTTGACCGTCTCGCCGCGGTAGGCGTCGGGCACGCCGGCTACCACGGCTTCTTGTATCTTCGGGTGCTCGAAGAGCACCTCTTCGACCTCGCGTGGGACGATATTAAAGCCCGAGGCGATGATGACGTCCTTCAACCGGTCGACAATATAGAAGTAACCGTCGGAGTCCATGCGGGCGATATCGCCGGTGCGCAGCCATCCGTCGGGGGTGATCGTCTTGGCGGTCTCTTCGGGCTTGTTCCAGTAACCGACCATCACCTGCGGGCCGCGCAGCCACAGCTCTCCGTCCTCACCCACCGGCTTTTCGGTCAGAGTCTCGTAGTCCATGATCTTGGCTTCCACGTCGGGCATCGGGAGCCCAATGGAGCCGGCGCGTCGCTCTCCGTAGACCGGATTCGCATGGGTCACGGGGGCCGCTTCGGTGAGGCCGTAACCCTCGACCAACCGGCCACCGGTGATCTCGCCGAACTTAATCTGCACCTCCATCGGCAAGGGCGCGGCGCCGCTGATACAGGCTTTGACCGACCTCAAGTCATACTTCGCCACGTCCGGGTGATTGATGATGCCGATGTACATCGCCGGCACGCCCGGATAGAGGGAAGAGCGCTCTTTCTGGATGGCTTTCATCACGTTTTCGGTCGGCCGGGGATTGGGCAAGATCGTCAACATACCCGCCGCCGCGATGGTCAGGCTCATCGCGACAGTCATGCCGTAGACGTGGAAGAATGGGATGGCGCCCATCATGCGCTCTTTCCCCTCTTCGATGCCGACCAGCCAATTGTAGATCTGGAGCGTATTGGCCACCAGATTGCAGTGCGTGAGCATGGCCGACTTGGGAATGCCGGTGGTGCCGCCCGTGTACTGGAAGAGTGCAACGTCACTGGGCATGACCTCGACCTGCGGCGGGGCTTCGGGATGCGCGGCGAGCAGCGGCCGGAAATGGTAGACGTCGTTGCCCTCCGGCACTTCTACCATCAAGCCATCTTTCTTCAGCTTGCGTTCGGCCAGCGCGCGTCCTACACCGTCCACATAGTCCGCGACGTCGGTGACGATCACGCGCTTGATCTGCGTCTTGGCCTGGATCTCCTCGATCTTTCTGTAAAAGCCGCTAATTACGACCGCCGTCTCGGCACCGGCGTCGCTGAACTGCTGCTGCATCTCCGGGGCGGTGTAGGTTGGGTTGGTGTTGACCACGATGGCGCCCAGCTTCATCGCCCCGTAGAAACCGATCACGAACTGCGGCAGGTTGGGCAGCACAAGCGCCACGCGGTCGCCCTTCCGCACGCCCAGGGCGTGCAGCGCGCTCGCGAATCGATCGGCCTGGCCCAGTAGCTGCCGATACTTGAGGCTGCCCCCGATCGTGAGAGGACCCACGTAACTCAGTACCAGGTGGGTCGCGATATTGTCCGGGAATTTGCGAGCCGAATCTGCAAGCATCTGGTGAAGGGGGATCTGCGGGTAGATCAGGCTGTGCGGGACAGCCGCTTCGTAATGTGACAGCCACGGCTTATCCATCGGGCCCTCCTTGTAAGCACCCCGGTAAGCAGCCTTGTAACATTCTTCCCGATTATATGAACGGTATCACAAGATGTCAAGGGCCAATTCGCCGCTGAACGCGTTGACAGCGGCGCGCGGGGGCTGCTATAATGGCCGTAACGCAGTGCGTCAGATGGCTGGAGTCGCAGGTTGAGGAGGTGTCGGGTGAAAGAAAAGCGCGACATGAATGCGATGATGAAAGACGTCGAGAGCCATGGTCGGGCCGCGGCCCAGAGCATGGCCGATCTGACGCGGACCGTGCTGATGTCGGGCGCGGGTGTAGCCGGGTTGGCGCTCGACGAAGTCAGGGTATTCTTGGACAGGCTCGTCGAGCGCGGCGAAATGGCCGAGCAGGATGCGCGGAACCTGATGGCCGATCTGACGCAGCGTTCGAGGGATCAAGCCGAGCAGACGCTGGCCGATACCGAGCGCCAGGTGATAGATGCCCTGGGCCGGCTGGGAGTGCCTTCGAAAAGCGATCTGGACGAACTGAACGCAAAGGTGTCACTGCTGGGAACCAAGGTCGACGAGTTGATCGCCACCCGGGCTGCCAAGGCGGCGCCTGCCGCGCGCATGGAGGTACCGCCGGCCGCGCCGGCTTCGACGGCTCCCCAGCCTGCACCCGAGGAACGCGACCAAGAGTAGGGTGCTAGCCGGCAAGAGCGCAGAACGCAGAGGCAAGCACGGCGTCTGACGTTTTGCGCTTTTAGGTCTCGGCGGCTTGCTTGGTCAAGGCGCAGCGGGCAATAGCCCGCTGTCCCGCAGCACGGTCGGGTATAGGGCTTCGACCTCTCGAAAAAGCCGGGCCAGGCCGAAGGCGCGCACCAACAAGCCCTCTACCTTGACCTGGCCGCTCGCGTAGGCGTCGCGCAGTCTGATCTCGGACAGCCAGACACGGTGGAGGACGTCGGCCGGCATGCGCAACACCAGGTCGGGTGCCAGGTCGGCGGGGCCGCAGGTGAAGCTGGGTGGGGAGGACTTGCCGTCGACGGTCAGCGCGCAATCGGGGTCGATCAACAGGATGCGCAGCACCAAGCCCGTCCGGCGGAGCTGGCGCCGCGCTGCCGGGCCGGCCATGACGCGTCCGAAAAGCTCCCTCATCACCGTGCAGAGAGTCTGCAAGTCTTGGTAGAAGGTCAAGGCAGGGCCACCCCGCTCATCCTGCGGGCCGAGTGAAGGTCGGTGCCCGCCATCTGGCCCCAAGGGGCCGGACCGGGCCGCCGGTCGGCGGTAGTCAAGCTAACAGCGGCGCTGTCAGGGACAGATCTATACTCAGTGCCGGATAACACAAGCTGAGCCGGTCAGGCTGAGGATAGCACAGTTCCCCGAGATACTGCACATAGGGGGCGGTCATGTCGCACGAAGCGAAAGTCTCACAGGACGGCGAGAGCGTGCCCGTGTATGGGCTGTACATAAACGGCGGGTGGCGGTCCGGTCGTGGCGATCAGTACGAGCCTGTCTGTGACCCGGCGACCGGAGACGTCCTGGCCCAGGTGACCAGAGGGACGGTCGACGACGCGCGTGAAGCGATCGAGGCGGCGCGGCGCGCCTTTGACGAAGGCCCTTGGCCCAACCTGTGCCCCGGCGAGCGCTCGCAGATCCTGCATCGGGTTGTGGATGCGATCGAGGCCCGGCAAGACGAGCTGGCGGACCTCGAGATGCACAACGCGGGGTCTACCTGGCGCAAGGCCTTCCTGATGGACATTCCCGTGGGTGTGTTGCATTTTCGGCATTTTGCGAAGCTGGCTGACTACGAACCCCTGGAACCCGTGCCGCAGATCACTTTCCCAATGCGCTCCTACAACTTCGTCCAGCGGGAACCGATCGGCGTCTGCGGACAGATCATTCCCTGGAATTTTCCCTTCCTGATGGCGATTTGGAAGCTGGCCCCTGCGCTGGCGGCGGGCAATGCCGTGGTGTTGAAACCGGCCAGCTTGACACCGTTGAGCGCCCTCAAACTGGTGGAGATCATCCACGAAACGGGGTTGCTGCCGCCCGGCGTACTGAACCTGGTGACCGGGCCGGGAGCGGCCATCGGCCACGAACTGGCGACCAATCCCTACGTCGACAAGATCGCGTTCACGGGCAGCACCGAAGTCGGGCGCGAGGTGATGCGGCAGGCGGCCGGAACAATCAAGAAAGTGACCCTCGAGTTGGGCGGCAAGAGCCCGAGCATCGTGCTGGACGACGCCGACATGGACGTGACTGTCGACGGCTGCTTGTGGGCCACCTTCATGCACAACGGGCAGGCTTGCGAGAGCGGCACGCGTCTCTTTGTGCCGGACACTATCTACGATTCTTTCATGGAACGGCTGCTTGGCCGGGCGCGGCGGCTGCACGTAGGACTTCCGGCGGACGGCGAGACTGACATCGGGCCGCTGATCAGCGCCGCGCAGCTCAGGCGGGTTGAGGAGTACATCCGTATTGGACTGGAGGAGGGTGCGACGCCCGCCCTGCTCGGCCGCCGGCCGGCCGATCCGGAGTTGGCGCACGGCCATTTCATCACGCCCACGATTTTCACCGACGTGCGCAACGATATGCGCATCGCCCAAGAAGAGATCTTCGGGCCGGTGCTCACGGTCATCAAGTACTCTCGGCTGGAAGAGGCGATCCGCATGGCGAATGACACGATTTATGGGCTGGCCGCGGGCGTCTGGGGCAGCAACATCGATCGTGCGGTCGAGGTGGCGAAGCAAGTACGGGCGGGCACCGTGTGGGTGAACGATTATCACCTGATCAACGCAGAGGCCCCCTTCGGCGGCTACAAGCAGAGCGGGATCGGGCGCGAACTGGGCACGTGGGGGCTGCACGAGTATACTGAAGTCAAACACGTGCACGCGGCGATGACCTGCAGCCGCGAGGACCGTTTCTGGTTCGACATCTGTGTGCCTAGAGACGGCGGTGATGAGGAGTAGGGGCAGGCTTTGGGCCCCGGCTGGGCCGGTGAAGGCAGCCGGGGCTTTTTTGCCGGCCGGGAGCGGGCGTCAGGTCTCGGCTGGACCCTCGCCATTCTTGGGCGCGATGCAGCTCATCGCATATTCGGCCAACGCAGTAGTCGTGAGACTCGGATTGACACCCGGGTTGGCCGGCATGATGGAGTTGTCGATCACGAACAGCCCGGGGTAGTTGTGCACCTGGCACTGCAAGTCGATGACACCTTCTTCTGCCGAGCGCCCAAAAGTGCAGCCGCCAAGTATGTGCGCGGTCATGGGCACGTCGAGCAGCGCCTCGCTGATGGAGCCCGCCGGGACGCCGTTGCATCTCTCAGCGAACGCGCGCGTGATCCGGTGACCGATGCGGCTTTCGGCCGGGATATAATCTCCCTGCTTCAGTTGCGAGACCAGGTTGCGGCGGAACAGGGTCAGCGGGCTGCGCCCGAGGCGCACATGCATGTGTGTATCTATGTTCCGCATCACGAGGAGAATGGTCGTCCGGCGCGCCCAGCCAGGCAAGACCATCAGCCGCAGGAAGTCCAGTGGGTGGTTGACGGCCTGCCGAAGGATCTTGAGCAGGCGCGCTCCCACATTGCTGTTGGCCTCGACCAAGGGACCCGCCAGGAAGCGCATCAATGACGAGCCGTCTGGGTAGCGCACCGGTTCCACGTGGGTCTGGTCGTCGGGGTGGAAGATCGAGGTGATGGCGACGCCCGCGGAGTAGTTGGCTTTCTTGTCGCGAGCGATGATGCCGAGCAGGGCCTCATCATTCGTGCGCACGTAGTCGCCCAGGCAGGGCGACAAGTCAGGTAGCGAGCCGGTCAGGTCGCGGCAGCGGAACAGGAGCCGCAGGGTGCCCATGACACCGGCTGAGAACACGACATTGCGCGCCCGGATGGCACGTTCGGGCCTGCGGAACCAGGCCGTTGAGCTGCGATAAACGACCGCGTAGCGGGCGCCGTCGGACTGGTCGGGCGGAAGAGCTCGCACATCGACGACCTCGTTCTCGGCCAGGACACGTGCGCCGCGCTTCTCGGCCAGGTACAGATAGTTCTTGACCAGCGTGTTCTTGGCGTTGTAGCGGCAGCCGACCATGCAAGCTCCGCAGTGGATGCAGCCGCTGCGCGCTGGGCCATCGCCGCCGAAGTATGGATCGGGCACCTCGATCCCCGGTTGGCCGAAGAAGGTCCCGACCGAGGTGCGGCGGAACGTCGAGCCACGCCCCATTTCCTCGGCGATCTCGCGTAATCAGCGCGTCGCCGGGCCACTCGCGTGGGTTCTCCGCCAGGCCGAGCATACGCTTGGCCGTCGCATAGTGCGGGGCCATGATTGCCTTCCAGTCGGCCAGACCGCGCCAGGGAGGCGCCTCATACAATTCATCGCCGGGTTGCTCCAGCACCATCGCGTAACCCAGGCTGCCTCCGCCGACCCCCGCGCCATGCAGTACCACCACGTTGCGGAAGAAACCTAGTTGCAGGATGCCGAAGCAGCGTGCGACCGGGATCCATAGGTACTTCCAGATCTTCCAGTTGCTGGTGGCGAAGTCTTTGTCGCGAAAGCGCTTACCTTTCTCGATCACCAGGACGCGGTAGCCTTTCTCGGCCAGTCGCAGGGCGGAGACGCTGCCGCCAAATCCCGAGCCGATGACGACGTAATCGAGCGCTTCCTCTGGGCTGGGGCTTGCCATCTGACCACCTCCCGCCCGGCAAGTGCCATCGGACCGGCCACTTGCCGGAGACTATCAGAAGTCGACCCGGCGCCCGTGATAGGCGCAGCGGTACAGGGCGAGGATTTCCTCGTGAGACGGGACGCGGATCGCGGCGGGCATCGCCAGGTCGTTCTCGCCGAGGTCGCAAAGACGCTCCAACGCAGCCTCATGTTCCGCCTCGCCGATGCCCAGTTCCGCCACAGTTGCTGGCTGGCCGATGCTGCCTAAAAGCTCACGCGTGGCCGCGGCCAAGGCCTCGGCGGCGCTCAACTCGTCCATCGCCGGCAGGTGTAGGAGCGCAGCGATGTCGAGATAGCGGGTACCGGTGCCGCGTGCCGAAAACTCGAGCGTGGTGGGAAGATAGGCGCCCACACAGCGGCCGTGTGGATGGTGGAAGACGGCGTTAAGAGCGTGGCCCATCGCATGGGCCAGTCCTACCCACGAGTTACCCCAGGCCAGGCCGCCGAGCGTGGCCGCGACGGCCATCTGTGTGCGCGCCCGCACGTCGCTGCCATCCGCGACCGCCACTGGCAAATTAGCGAAAACGAGCTCAATGGCTTTCAGGCTCGGCCCATCCGTGAAGTCGTTGTGCCAGGCGCTCGCGTACGCTTCGACGGCGTGAGCCAAGACGTCGATGCCGGTGTCGGCTGTGATCTGGGGCGGGAGGCCGGCCGTCAGAGACGGGTCCACGATGGCCAGGGTCGGCATGTTCTCCCGGGCACCCGTCGAAGCCTTGCGCCCGCCGCCCTTGTCGGAAAGGACAAACTGCCAGGTCGCTTCGGCGCCCGTGCCGGCGGTGGTTGGGATCGCCACAAGGTGCGCCTTGGCGCCGAGGCCCAATCTGCCGAGCAGCGCTATGCCCTCGATTTCCTGTGGCTTTACATCCGGTCTCTCGTACAACACCCACATCGCTTTGGCGGCGTCCATCGCCGACCCGCCTCCCAGCCCCACGATCCAGTCTGGCGCGAACTCGTTCATCGCGATTGTGCCCCGAGCAACGGTTTCTAGCGACGGATCGGGCTCCACCTCCGCGAAGACGCCGATCTGCATGCCTGCCATGCGCAGGTGCTGGGCAATGAGGTCAGTGAAGCCGAGCTCATGCAGCACCGCATCCGTCACGATGAACGCGCGCCGGCCCGGCAACTCGTCCAGGTAGCTCAGCGCGTCTTCGCCGTAGACGATCTCAGGGCTATTGAAGAACCACATTTTGGCCCCTCACTATGAACGCACCTGGTCCGGATAGTTCGTCGGAATCAGCGAGCAGCAGTTGACGAGATCCAGCGTCGGCTTGACGGAGCGGACGATCTTCATCATGTTGCCCTGGACCTTGAGCTTGCGGGTCATCAGTGCCTGGATGGGGTCCAGCTTCTTTTCGAAAACCCGACGATAGGTGTCGAGCGTGCCCGAGATGGTGAACTCCGGCTGCTTGGTCTCGCCGGCGCTCACGATGTGCGCCTCGCGGCATTTGCCGTGCCACAGGTCGAGGTACATCTTGACCGGTTGCGCGATGCCCGGTCCGGCCTCGATGACGAAGTAAAAGTCGCCTTCCCAGGTTTTGGCAGACTGGGCATACGCCTGGTCGTTGTTGACCACCGTCTGAAGCTCGGTGGTCCATTCGGGGCTCGGGAATGTCAATGCCACGTTAGCCTCCTTGGCCGGCCATAAAAAGGGGGAGTTGCCGAAGAGCGGTGCTGGAGCATTGTAGCGCTCATTAACGCTATATGCAAACGACAATTCTGTCTGTGTCGTTTTGTACCAGCATTCGTGGTCTCTCGCCTGAGAAGATGCCATAGAAAGCGCAGCTCTTCGCCGGGTTCAGCCCTGGTAGACGAAGTGCTCGCCGGCGAGGTAATCGGCCATCGTCCCTGCCCGGCTGTCACGCTCGGAGAGCAGTGGCTCGGCCATCGGCCAGGCCACGCCGACCGTCGGATCGTCCCAGCGCAGGCTGGCTTCGTGCGCGGGGCTGTACAACTGGCTGGCCTTATAGAGCACTTCGGCTTCGTCGCTCAGCACGCAGAAGCCGTGCGCGAAGCCGGTCGGGACGTATAGCTGCCGGAAGTTGTCGGCGCTGAGCTCGACGCCTACCCACGCTCCAAACGTGAGCGATCCGGCCCGGATGTCGACCGCAACATCCCAGACGGCGCCGCGCACCACGCGGACCAGCTTGACCTGGGCTACCGGGGGCAGTTGGAAGTGCAGGCCGCGCAAGGTACCACGCACCGATTTAGAGTGGTTGTCCTGTATGAAGACCGCGTCAAGCCCCTGTTGGAAGAAGGCCGCCTGGTTGTAGCTTTCCAGGAAGAAGCCGCGCGGGTCTGAGAACACGCGCGGGGTGACGATCACGACCCCTGGCAGACGGGTAGTTTCGATTTGCACCGTCGTTCCTCTCTCTTCAATCTTCGATCTGCTGCGCCGCATCATCCGATTGAACGCGGTCGCCGGCGACGGGCCGATCCCTCTCCGCCCCGGCCAGCTTGCGCTCCAGCCGGTCCAGGCGGTGCTGCAGCGCGGCCAGCATCTCGTCCCGCGCGAAGCCCCGTGGCCAGCCGTCCGTGGAGTGAATGGCCCAGGCGGTCCAGCCGCGCGCTGCCGCGAGGTCGAGCGTGTGCCACTCATGATACTTGGCAAGCTCAATATAGGGCGTCAGGTCGTCGCCGGCCACCGTGCTGATCCACTCTTCCCAAAGCGCGGCCGCCTCGGCGCGCCGTTCAAGCCGCTTAAGGAAGAAGCTCAGCTCGCGGAAGACCAGGGCTCGTTCGGCGGCGGCTGCCTGGCGCAGCGCCGCCCGATAGGCCCTCTCGCCGGCCTCAAGCCACTCGGCCGCCCCATAGCAGCGCGCGAGGCTGAGGCAGTCGAGCGGGTGAAGATCGGCCAGGTGTGCTTCGAGATGCGAGACTTCGAACAACCAGGCCAGCCGTCCGGCGAGCCGCGCCATCGAGGTTATGTCGACAACATTATGATAGAAAACGTGTGCCATTAGCTCGGCGCCCTTGCCCGAGCGGTAGTAATCGCGGTAGATGCCCGGGATCATCCAGCCCGGTACATCGTCGGCAGTACGCTGCACGCCGAGGACGCTGCGTTCCAGTTCGCCGAGGGCGCACGACGGCAAGCGGGCGCGCCAGATGCGGCGGGCCGCGGGCAGCAGATCCAGGTGCGGAGCCCCGGCCAGTGGAGGTCGCTCCTGAATCAGGGTGAAGCGGGTGTTGAGCAATGGCAGGTCAAAGGCGCGTCCGTTGAAGCTGATGATAGACGAGCAACTGTTCAGAGCCTCTTCGACCAGGTAGAGCTGCGCGCGCTCTTCACCCGGATGACGCATGAAGTATTGCCTCACCACGAAGCCGTCCTCGTCATAAGTCCCGATGCCGATCAGGAACGTGTACGTCTCGGTACCCATCGACAGCCCGGTCGTCTCGGTGTCGATGAACGCGCTGCGCGCGGGTTGCAGGGTGTTCAGCACCGGATCGCGTCCGGCGGCCGCCAGTACCTCCGGACGCACTTCGAGCAGCCGTCCCAGCTCGGGGTCCTCGCCGAGCGGGAAGCGCTGGCTGCTGAGCCAGGCGGGCCCAAAGGGTGTGTCGACCTGTTTGCCCGGGATCGGGCCCGCACCGGCCGCAGCCTGGACCCGCGGCGCAGCCGTCAGAGCCTGCGGCCCCTTATGCACGCCCAGCTTGCGCAGGCTGCGCAAGCGATCTGCCAGATCATCTGTCATAGCTTATGTACCGTTCGACTCTGGTCAAGGAGCCTACTCCACCCGCGTCGTGTAGCCCAGCTCGGCCAGGGCCGACAGCAACCTGGGGAGATCGGCTTCTTTCACGAGGGCCGCCTGGGCGGAAAGCAGCTCTCCGAGCAAAGGCGCGACCACGGAGTCGGCTCGCAGGGCCGCGAGCAGGCTGGCATCCTGAACACGCAGCACCGCGCCCTTGCTGATGCGCACCGCGCCGCCATGTTCGTCCCAGCGCACCAGAGCAGTTTCGACCCGTGCCGGCAGCCGGCCACCCGTGGCGTGGCGCAGAAATTGTACGATCTTTTCGCCGCGCAGGCCATGCGCCCTGGCCACACTCAGGCTGTGCCGCGTGATGCGGTGGCGCGTGATACCACCCTGCGTGGGCTGCTCGGGCAGACCAGGGCCGGGCACCGCTTCCGTGAAGCGCAGCACGCGGAAGCGGTCGAAGAGCGGCACCAGCAGCGGCGCGGCGATGCTGAAGTCTTCGTCTACGACTAGGTGGGTAGGCGGGTATGCTTCGGGCAAGCCGCTGCCGGCCAACCAGTAGGCGCCGCCGGTGGTCAGCCGGAAGCTGAGCGGACTGCCCTCCCCGCCGGCGAGGGCGACGGCGCCGAGCCAGAAGAGCGGGCCGCCGATCAAGAAGGCGATCAACCGTCCTTCGACGTCATCCCAGGCTTCGAATCCCGACAGGTAGCGCTCGCTGGCCACGTCGCGCAGGTACCAGCCTGTGTAGTTGCCATCGGGGCGTTGGAAGTCGGGTTCGGTCGCCTTGATCCAGGCGGCAAACGCTTCGATTGCGTACCAGCGCGCGGGATCGAGCCTTCCCAGCGCCTCCAGCAACCGGTCACGCGCCCCGAGCGAGTTGTTTCGCCAGGCCCCTTCGGCCTTGAGCGTCGGAATACGGCGCAGATCGTTCCAGGTCGTGCTCCGTCGCCAGGCCTCGAACAGCGCGCTCGTTTGTTCCCAGTGGCCGACCCGCAGCCAGGCGGTGACGGCCGGCCCTTGCACTACCAGCCGGTCCTGTTCGATCGCCAGCCAACCCAACTCTTGGGCGATAGCCAGCAGCAGCGCGCCGCGTGTCGGGTCGGCCACGAGCAGCTTGTCCCGGATACGCGCCTCGCCAGCCGCGCGCCAACGACCGGACTCGCCGACCCGCAACGGAGTGTCGGAAAGCATGGCCAGTAGCGTGCAGGCGTCGACCGCCAGGGCATTACCGCTCTGCCGCGCCTTTCCCGGCCGGTCGAGGGACGAGGGCAAACCGCTGCCCATGCGCCCCGGTCCCGCGTCACCGCGCGCGGTCCCGCCCTCTGGGGTGACGGGGAGCAGTTCGTCGGGGATGTAGAAGTATTCGAGCAAACCGGTCCCCAGGTCGGCGAAGGCCTTGAAAATAAGTCCCTGGTACCACAACTCCTCGGCCGGCGTGCCGGGTTGCCGCCAGGCCGTCTCCCGCTCTAGCTTGCCGGGGCCAATCGGGCGGATCGCGCCGTACTCCCTCGTGAACGCGGGCACCTTGAGGTGGCCGCCGGCCGCGCACAAGGTTGTCCAGGCGTGCTCTGCCTCCGCAGAAACGCGCGCGAGAGCGAGCGCAGTGGCGTGAGGCTCGGCCAGCAAGGCGGCCAGCTGCGCCGCGAACTCCTCGCGCACGTTGGTCGCCGGCATCACCCCGCGTAACTCGGCAATTCCCCGCAGCATTGCCATCGAATGGTCGCCCAGACTGGCGAGTAGAGTGCGCATCAACGCCCCTGGTGAGCGGAACGACCCGGCGAACCGTGAGAACTCGAACGGTGGCATGAGTACAGACATCGGGTCCGGGCGTGCGGCATAATATCGCTCACCAGTTCTATTATAAGAGAAGATCAGCGCCAAACAAATTGCGCGGTCCCGAAACATCGCGTGGCCCTGCTGCGTAATGTTGGGAGATGAGAGAGTCGCGGCTGATCAGTCGCTGGAGGAGATAATGGCAGGTTCGAGCAAGAAAGCCAGGGCGCCAGAAGAAACGGTCGGGGTTCTGGCCGATCTATTTCACGAGGGACAACTGGTGTGGCGGTTGCTAGGGGATCCGCGGGTCGCGACCACGTTCAAGGTTGCCCTGCCGGTGCTGGCAACCCTATACGTACTTTCGCCAGTGGACCTCATGCCGGATTTCATCCCACTTTTGGGACAAATGGATGACCTCGCGATCGTGGCCCTGGCGCTGAAGCTGTTCCTAACCCTCGCGCCGCCGCAAGTCGTGGCGGAGCACCGCCAAAAGATCTGGCATCCGAACCCGACAGGCCAGGCCGGGCAGGCGCCCTCGGAGTGCGAGACGGTCGAAGGCCAGTACAGGGTTGTGGAGTAAGCAGGCGAAGGATCAGGCAGCGGGCGCTCGCTGCCTGATCCTCGTCGTCCGACCCGCTCAGAGTTCTTTCAGGCGATCAGCGCGATCGCTTCTTCTCTGACCGCTTCACCCATTAAGTCATATTCGAGCGCGCCCGTGATGCGCACGCGCGCCAGCCGGCCGATGGGCAGGTCGCCCGGGATGACGACCAGCCCATCCACCTCCGGAGCATCCCGGTAGCTGCGCGCCACTGAGACCGGGCCTTTGCGATCGCTAAACTCGCCCTGGCTCTCGACGAGCACGTCCAGCACGCGCCCCACCTGCGCCTGGTTGCGAACGAGCGAGATATGCTGCTGGGCGGCCATCAGCCGCTCGCGGCGGCGGAGCTTGGTCTTTTCGGGCACCTGGTTCGGCATGCTGCCGGCCGGTGTCCCCGGTTCGGGGCTGTAGGTGAAAACGCCTACCCTGTCGAACTCGATTTCTTCCACGAATCGCAGCAAGTTGGCGAATTCGCTCTCCGTTTCGCCGGGCAGGCCGGTGATAAAGGTGCTGCGAAAGGCCATGTCCGGCATGGCCGCGCGCAGCGCGCCGATCGTATCCAACACCTGCCCGACGTTGCTCGGCCGGAACATGCGGCGCAGCACTCCGGCATCGCCGTGCTGGAGGGGGAGGTCCAGGTAGTGGCAGATGCGCGCATTGGCCGCCATGACTTCGATCAGGCGCGGCGAAACGTGACCGGGATAGGCGTACATCAAGCGCAACCAGCGCAGGTCCGGGGCGCCATCGACGATCGACTGCATCAGGTCGGGCAGGGCATCCGGGGTGCCCAGATCGCGGCCATAGTCAGTCGTGTCCTGGGCCACCAGGATCAGTTCCTGGGCGCCCTCTGCGACCAGGGCACGGGCTTCGGCCACGATGTCCGGCGCTGGCCGGCTGCGCAGCTTGCCCTTGAAACTTGGGATCGTGCAGAAGGCGCAGGGAGCGTTGCAGCCGTCGCTGATCTTCAGGTAGGCGCTGCCGGCGACCACGGCCGGGCGGGGCACCGGACCGCCGTAGGCTTGTTCCGGATCGCCCAGCAGCGCGTAGCGGCCAAGGGCGCGCTGAGCGGTTCCGCCGCGCAGGCCCTGGACGAAGGGCACGATCTCCATCCAACGGCGCGTGCCCAACAGACCGTCGATCCCCGGCACTTCGCGCACGATGCGCTCGCCGTTACGCTGGGCCATGCAGCCGGCGGCAATCAGCACTTGGCCGGACTGTTTCCTGCCGGCCAACTCGCGCAGCGCTGCTAGCGATTCGTCCTGGGCCGCGGCCAGAAAACCACAGGTATTGACCAACAAGACATCAGCTTCGTCGGGATCGGCCGTGCCATCGTAGCCGGCCTGGCTTAGCAGCATCGCCATCCCTTCGCTGTCTACGCTGTTCTTCGGACAGCCGAGAGTGAGCAAATAGTAGCGCATGACTTATCCTTAGCGCATTGACGCGCGTGAGCCTGCCCGGAATACAAGAGCGGGAGAAGGGACCAGGGCAGAGGGCTTGTGCTCCCTCTCTCCTCTTGGCCGTTCTCCCACTCTGTTATGAGTTCTTCTGCGGGCGCCTCAACCGGCAGGGGTTGGCGTCTGCGTTGGCATAGGCGTGTTGGCCACCGGCGTATCGGCGAGCTGGCCGGTCGGCGTGACTTCGACGACCTGCCCTTGCTCGACCGACCACGATTTGTCGACGACCTGACCAACGGCACCCATCGTGCCGAGAGACTCGCCGTTCAGCGAGAGTTCAACCCCCGCCGCGTTTCCCGTCCGGAGGGTCAGCGTCTGGGTGGCTTCCCAGGTCCGGTCGATACCTGCTTCGAGCAGGCTTTCCTCAATCACCTGCCCGTCACCGACTACGCGTACCCAGGAGCGCTGCCCGATGTGGGCTTGCAGGCTGATGCGGTTTGCCTGTACCTCCACAGTGGCAGTCGGGCGCGGCGTCGGCGTCACACTGGGAGGGACGGTAGGTGTCGGGTAGGGCAGCAGATCGGAGGTTGGTTGGGCTTTCGTCACCAGCGCCTCGGCGGGCGAGGACGGCGGCGTCGGCGTGACGCGCACCACCCACTTCGTGGGCGTGGCAGTGATGGTTGGGGTGGCCGTCGACGACACGGGACCCAGGGCCGCGAGCAAGTCCCAATTGGGCCGAGGCAGGCTGAGCTTGTTGTTGAGCAAGGCCCAGCCACCGGCGCCCAGCAGGGCGACTATCAATACGGCAAGCACCCAGGGCCACCAAGTGCGCGGCGGCAGCTCGTGGAGCTCAACTTCGAGCGGGCGGTAATCTAGCGGCCGCCCATCCTGCGCGCCGGGTACTTCCGGGCCTCTGTCGCCGCTCTCCGCCAGGTAAAGCACGGACGCCTGGTCGACATCTATGCCCAGGAAGCGGGCATAAATACGCAGAAAGCCCCGGCCAGTCGCCCCGCGCGGCAGACCGGCATAATCGCCAGTCTCCAGCGCTTCAAGGTACCTTTGACGAATGCGGGTGTGTTCCTCGACGTCGGCCAGGCTAAGTTTCTGTTGGGTGCGCGTCTCGGTCAGAAAGCGGCCAAGGTCAGACATAACGGGTGTGCGTCCTCGTTTGCAGGTGATACACGGCCCAATATACCTGTAGCGAGCCGAAAAGTCAAAGAAACGCCGCGCCGAGTCGGTCGTCAGCCGGGGCTGGAGCCAAGGGACGCTTGTTTTTCGACCGGTCTTCGCCAGACCAGATAAACAGGAAATTCGATTGCAGGCGGCGCCGGGCTTTGTGGTACAATCCAGGCTTACTGAGCCGGGTCACGAGAGGGGCGCACCATGCGGCCAAGAATCGACGATACGTGGTTTGGCAGCATCACGGTGGATGGAACGCGGTACGAGCATGACATTCTCATCCGCCTCTCCGGCAAGGTGAGGAAGCGCAAGAAGGACCTGTCCAAGCTCATTCACGGCACCTCGCACACCATCAGCCTGGCCGAAATCGAAGAACTCTATCGACCGAAGGCCGAGCGCTTGATCATCGGCACCGGTCAAGAAGACAAGGTGCGGCTTTCGCCGGAGGCCGCGGATTTCCTGGCCGACCACAATTGCCGGGTTGACCTTTGGCCCACGTCGAAAGCGGCCAAGCGCTGGAACGAAGCCGAGGGCAAGGTTCTGGCGCTTTTCCACATTACATGTTGAACCCAGCGAGAGAAGGCGGATGACAATCGCAATCATCGTCCATGGCGGCGCATGGGACATCCCGCTCGCCCTTCACCCGGGGCACATCGCGGGCTGCCGGGCAGCAGCAGAAGCGGGCTGGGACGTGCTCGCAAGAGACGGGTCGGCTTTAGACGCCGTCGAAGCAGCGGTGCGCGTGATGGAGGATGATCCGATCTTCGATGCCGGGCGGGGATCGCACCTGAATCAAGACGGCGAAGTCGAGCTGGATGCGGGTATCATGGACGGCCGCACATTGGACGCCGGAGCAGTCGCAGCGGTCAAGGGAGTTCGCAACCCCATCAGCTTGGCGCGCCGGGTGCTCAGCGACAGCCAACACGTCTTCCTGGTCGGCACGGGTGCCGAACGCTTCGCCCAGCGTGTGGGCGTCCCCCTCTGCGATCCGGCGGAACTCGTCGTCGAACGCGAACGCCAGGCCTGGCTGCAACAGGGGGGCAAGGCGCTCGCACCCGGGGCCGGCTTCCGTCCCCAGCCTGCGCCGTCCGGCAATGCGGTCGACACTGTCGGCGCGGTCGCCTTGGACCTCAAGTCCAATCTCGCCGTCGGCAACTCTACCGGCGGCACTTTCCTCAAGCTGCCCGGCCGGGTGGGTGATACCCCCATCTTCGGCTGCGGATTGTACGCCGACAACCATTTGGGCGCCGCAGTTTGCACCGGCTGGGGAGAACAGATCATGAAGACGGTTCTGGCCAAGACCACGGTCGACCAGGTATCCTGGCTCTCAGACCCGATGACCGCCGCGCACGTAGCCCTAGTCTACTTTCAGGAGCGCATCGGGGGCTTAGGCGGCGTTATCTGCGCCACGCCCGATGGACGGGTCGGTTGGGCGCACAGCACCCCGTACATGGCCTTCGGATACCGGACCGCCGACATGCCAGCCGTGCTCGCGCAGATGGGCCGGCAGAAAACCCGCGCCAGGTCGGTCTACCAGGCTGACCGCGGCGAAGAGGAATGAGCGTGGCGGAGAAGCGAGTGAGGGTAGTGATCAAGGGCTGGGTTCAGGGGGTCGGCTTTCGCGCCAACTGTCGGTACGAAGCACAGCGCCTCGGGCTGACCGGCTGGGTGCGCAATCGGGGGGACGGCAGCGTGGAGGCTTTGTTCGAAGGGGCCGCGGCAGCGGTGGACGAGATGGTGCGCTGGTGCGAGCACGGGCCTTCGGGTGCCGAGGTGAGCGACATGCAGGTGACGGGCGCACCGGAAGGGGAGCCGGGGCGCTCCTTCTACATCCGTTGATGGAAACGCGACTACCTGACTCAACCCTGGTGATCATGGTCACGGATGGTGCCTGCTCGGGCAACCCGGGTCCCGGTGGCTGGTGCGCGATTTTGGGCTACGGGAAGCATGAAAAGATCCTCCAAGGCGGGGCATCGCTTACCACCAACAACCGCATGGAGTTGCGCGCCGTCATCGGCGGTCTTCGGGTTCTGAGCAGGCCCTGCACGGTCGAGATCCGCACGGACTCCGAATACGTCCAAAAGGGTGTCACACGTTGGCTGAGCGGCTGGGTGCGCAACGGTTGGCGCACGCGCGACCAGAAGCCGGTCAAGAATCAGGACCTCTGGCGCCTGCTTCAGGCAGCAATGCGGCCCCACCGGGTCACATGGCGCTGGATTAAGGGCCACGCGGGCGACGCGCTGAACGAGCGCGCGGACCAGCTCGCGGTCGCGGCGATCCAGAAGTACGGCCTCAACAGCCCGCCAGACCTGGAGCCGGCCGGCACCATACCCGAATGAAACAGTCCTTCGCGGGAGGTAGCTCGATCTATGTTAATCGAGGCAACCGCAGAATGACGCCGAGTGTTTGCGAGATTCAGCCGAGTGCGCTACCATTCGAGCATGGATTTACTGAGTGCAAGCAGGCTACTGGCCATCGAGACCTCGTGCGACGAGACGGCGGCGGCGGTCATCGAGGACGGCCATCATATCCGTTCCAATGTGGTCGCGTCGCAGATCGAGATCCACCGCCCCTACGGCGGTGTCTTCCCGGAAATCGCCTCTCGGCAGCATGTGTTGGACATCCTGCCGGTCATTGAACGCGCCTTGGCCGACGCGGGCACAGGTTGGGACGAACTGACGGGCATGGCGGTGACGCGAGGCCCGGGCCTGGCCGGCTCGCTTCTGGTCGGCGTCAACGCCGCCAAGGCGGCCGCCTGGATGCGCCGGCTGCCCCTGGTGGCCGTCAACCACCTGGAAGGCCATCTCTATTCCAACTGGCTGGATTCTGGCGTCGGGATAGATCCGGCCCGCATCACGCAGCCGAGCCTGCCGGCCCTTGACGCGACCGGCGGGGCCTTCCCATTGCTGGTGCTGATCGTCTCCGGCGGCCACAGCGAGCTGATCCTGATGAGCGGACACGGGGCCTACCGGCGGCTCGGCGCAACACTGGACGACGCCGCCGGCGAGGCGTTCGACAAGGTCGCGCGCCTGCTCGGCCTCTCCTACCCCGGTGGACCGGCCATCCAGCGCGCGGCAGAGGACGGCGACCCGCACGCCTTCGAGTTCCCGCGCGCCCTGACAAACCATCCGGACCACCGTTTTGATTTCAGCTTCAGCGGGCTGAAGACCGCCGTGCTGCGCCAGGTGCGCGCGCTCGACGCGGCCCATCTGCCGGTCGCGGATCTGGCCGCCAGTTTCCAGGCCGCGGTGGTCGACGTGCTGCTCAGCAAAACTGCCGATGGGGCGCGGGCGTTCCGGGTCGGGCGAGCCTGCATATGCGGGGGTGTGGCGGCCAACCAAAGCCTGCGCAGCGCGGCGAGCGAAAGGCTGCCCGTGCCTGTGTCCGTGCCCCCGTTCTTCCTCTGCACCGACAACGGCGCCATGATCGGTGCGGCCGCCCACTACCGCTTGCTCGCCGATGGCCCAACGGCGCTCACTTTCGACGTCGAGCCGAACTTGCCGCTGCAGGTGGCCGCCTAGGGCACGCCTTCCCCGTCAGCGTTCCGTCTTGACCCACAGTCTCGCGCCGTCGCTGAGCACCTCGATCCGCCCACTTTGATCGGTACGCAGCACGCGCGCCTCAGATAACCGCTCCAGCACGTCGGGTGCCGGGTGGCCGAAGCGGTTGTCTGCCCCCACCTCGATGACGGCCAGGCGCGGCCGTACTGCGGCCACGAACGGCGCGGATGTCGAACGGCTGCTGCCGTGATGACCGACCTTGAGTACGCCGGCCTGCAGCGGCCACCCGCTGCGCAGCAGCGCCGCCTCGGCCTCGCGCTCGGCGTCGCCGGTCAACAGGAAGCCGGCCGTGCCGTAGTCCAGCCGCAAGACCAGTGAATCATCGTTGTCGCCGGCCGCGCTTGGGCCCGGCCCATTCAAGCCGGCGGACAGCACGGTGAACGCGGAGTTGCCGATAACCACGCGCATGCCCGGCGACGCGAGAGTGCGGGGGGTGCCCGACCGCGCTACCTGCGCCAGCCAGGGAGCCGCCGCCTTCAGTTGCGCCGGGTCCGCTTCTGGGCCAAGACCGTCCAGGACCCCCGCCACACGGTAGCGCTCCAACAAGGCTACCAAACCGGTCATGTGATCGGCATCCGGGTGGGTCAACACGAGGAGGTCCAGGTCGCGATCCCAGAACGGCATCACCTCGCCTAACTGGTTGAACAAGGCGTCGGGGCTCGGCCCACCGTCTATCAGGATCTGCCGGCCTTCGGGCGTGCGCACGAACGTGGCGTCGCCCTGGCCGACGTCGAGAAAGTAGACGTGCAGGCGCCCGTCTGGCAGCCCCTGTCCGGCCAACCAGGCGATCACCACGGCCATGGCCAGCAGCCCTATACCGGACCAGCCGGCCAACCGCGTGCGCAGCCATCCCCGCATGCGTCGATCCTTCCCTGCTCAGACCCGTCAAGAACCGATCGTGTGCTATACTACTATGCAAGCCAGCCAGCCATTTGTCAAGGGGTGGTCATGAGCCCAGATAACCGGAGCATTGTCGTATACGGCACGACCTGGTGCCCCGACTGTCGCAGTGCCAAGAACTTCCTGGGCGAACATCGCATCCAATACCTCTGGGTCGACATCGAGCAGGATGCGACGGCCATGGCGGAGGTCGAGCGCCTGAACCAAGGCCGGCGCAGCGTGCCGACGATTGTCTTTCCCGACGGCAGCACCCTGGTCGAGCCCAGCGATGAGGCGTTGGCGACCAAGCTTGGCCTACGTTCGACGGCCAAACGCAGCTTTTACGACCTCATCATCGTCGGCGGTGGGCCGGCCGGCTTGACCACGGCGATCTACGCGGCACGCGAGGGGCTCGACGTCCTGGTCATCGAGAGACGCGTGCCGGGCGGCCAGGCGGGCAGCACGCAGCGCATGGACAACTATCCGGGCTTTGACGAAGGCATCTCCGGGGCCGAGTTCGCGAGCCGGCTGACGCATCAGGCGACCAAGTTCGGGGTGGAGATCCTCAAGGCGACGTCGGTCTCCTGCATCGCGCGTGAGGGGCGTTACCGCTGCGTTGAAACCGCGAACGGTACGGACTATACTGCTCGGGCGGTCCTGGTCGCGACGGGCTCGCGCTATCGCTTGCTGAACGTTCCCGGTGAAGCCGGCCTGATCGGCTCGACGATCCACTATTGCGCCGTCTGCGACGGACCGTTCTACAAGGATAAAGACGTGCTGGTTGTCGGCGGGGGTAACAGCGGTTTCCAGGAGGGCCTGCACCTCACCCGCTGGGCGAAACACGTGACCATCGTCGAGTTCCTGCCGGAAATTCGCGCCAGCAAACTACTGCGGGACGCGGCCATCGGCCGGGAAGACATGACCGTGGTCACCAATCACGAGGTGAAGGCCTTTCGCGGAACACGCGGCAAGCTGGCGGGCGTGGAAGTGCAGGACCGGGCCAGCGGCGAGATCCAGACCTGGCACCCCGACGGCGTCTTCATTTTCGCCGGCCTGAATCCGAATACCGACTGGCTGCCCGCAGAGATCGAGCGCGATCGCTACGGCTTCATCGTGACGGACGCCAAGCTGGAGAGCAGTATGCCGGGGGTGTTTGCGGCGGGCGACGTGCGGGCCGGCAGTACCAAACAGGCCGCAGCGGCAGCAGGCGAGGGAGCGACGGCCGCCCTGATGATCCGCGCCTACCTTCAAGGACAGTAAATGGCCAGGGAGAAGGACCAGCCGAAAGATGGGACTAGGCATCCCCGCAACGGCCTGAACGACCTGCCGGGGAATGCCTGGATGTTCTTCACCAAGACGGTCCTTCAGACCTCGTTTCCTTCGGAGCTGGGGCACGAGTTGCGTCGCCAACACTATGCGAACAAGCCGCCGCGCCTGATGCAGCAGATCATCGAGTTCTTCACACGCCGCGGCGAGAGCGTGCTCGACCCCTTTGCCGGCGTGGGCGGGACTCTGCTCGGGGCCGGATTGTCCGGCCGCGCCGCGACGGGCGTCGAGCTGGAGCAAAAGTGGCTCGACATTTACCTGCAGGTCTGCGCTGAGGCCGGGTTCAAGCCGCAGGAAACCCTTTGTGGCGACTGCCTGGCAGTGCTGCCTCGCCTGATCGCCGAGGGCCGGCAGTTCGATGCGGTGATCACCGACCCACCATACAGCCCGGCGTTGACCAAGACTCTCTGCGATGACCGCTATGGACGCCGCAACCGCCACAGTAACTTCGACGCGTTCTCGGACTCACCCAGCGACCTGCGCAACTCGGGCTCGTTCGACGAATTCTACGACCGGATGGAATGCCTGGCGGGTCATCTCCGGCAACTGCTCAGGCCCAAGCGGTATGCGGCCGTGATGATCCGCGATTCCTACCAGAACGGCGAGTACATCCCGACCTCCTTCTGGGTGGCCGAACGGTTCCGCAAGGCCGGCTTCCAGTTCAAGGGCCTGAAAATCTGGTACCAGGCGGGAGCCCCCGTCCGCCCGTACGGTTATCCGTTCGCGTACGTGCCCAATATCGTGCACCACAGCATCCTGATATTTCGGAAATGAGCCCCATCTTCGGAGATGGGCGCCATCTTCGGAGATAGGCGTCAACTTGCGCAACAGATCGAGCGGGCAGGCCGTCAGGCGGACAGTGCCGCCCGGAAATCAGCATCTAGAGGCAGAGGAGAACCTGGCATGAAGATTCTGATAGCAGCCGATATGGAAGGCATCACCGGGGTCGTGAGCTGGGATCACGTCGACTCGAGCCATGCGGAGTATGGCCGCTTCCGGCGGTTGATGACGGGTGACGTGAACGCCGCCATCCGGGGCGCCTTCGAGGGTGGCGCGGACGAGGTAGTCGTCTCGGATGGTCATGGCTCGGGGCGGAATATCCTGATCGAGGAGCTGGACGCGCGCGCCCGCCTGAACTCGGGTGGCTCCGCCCCATTCTCGATGGTCGAAGGGGTCCAGGACGGCGTGCAGGGCGTCATGTTCGTCGGCTACCACGCCCGCAGCGGCTCCGCCCATGCGAATCTCGACCACACCTGGTCCGACACGCGCGTAGCCAACGTCTGGCTTAACGGCTCGCTGACCGGTGAGAGCGGCTTTAACGGCGCCGTCTGCGGGCACTTTGGCGCGCCGATCGTCATGATCGCCGGCGACCAGACCGTCTGCGCGGAAGCAACCGCCTTATTCGGGCCGCTCGAGAGCGCGGTCGTGAAGCGCGCCAGCGGCCGCTTTTCGGCCGAAGTGCTCCCCCCGCCGGTCACACAGGACCTGATCTGCGGGGCGGCCCGGCGCGCGGTCGAGCGCCTGCGCGCGGGCAGCGCGCCCGCGCCCTACGTCGTCTCCCGGCCTGTGAGCCTGACCATCGAGTTCAACCAGTCGGACATGGCAGAGCGGGCCGCGCTCTGCCCCGGCGCCCAGCGCCTGGACGGCAAGCGGGTCCAACTGACGCTTGCCGACATGCCGGCCATCTATCAGGGCTTCCGCACCCTGCTCGCACTGGCGCGCACTTGAAAGGCAGACCCTTTGGCCGGCATCGTAGCGGCTACTCCCTGATCTGCCCACTGCCGATGCCCACCCACTTGTAGGTGGTGAGCTCTTCCAGCCCCATCGGGCCGCGCGCGTGCAGTTTCTGAGTGCTGACTGCCACCTCCGCCCCGAGGCCAAACTCACCTCCGTCCGTGAAACGCGTGCTGGCGTTCACGTAGACCGCGGCCGAATTGATCTCGTTGACGAAGCGCTGGGCGTTGGCCAGGTCGTTGGTCAAGATGCTTTCGGAGTGCTCGGTGCTGTGCTGTTGGACGTGTTCGATGGCCTCGTCCAGTCCGCTCACCACCTTGACGCCCAGGATCAGGGCCAGCCACTCCGTGTCGAAGTCGCCGGGATCCGCCGGGACAACCCGCGCAGCCCCTGCTGCTTGCCCGGCCAGTATTCGGCAAGCTTCCTCAGTTGCCCGCAGCTCGACCCCGCTTGACGCCAGCCGGTCGGCGACCAGGGGTAAGAAGCTCTCGGCCACGGCGCGGTGGACCAGCAGCGTGTCGAGCGCATTGCACACGCTCGGGCGCTGGACCTTGGCATTCTCCACGATGTCCACGGCCCGCGGCAAATCAGCACTGGCGTCGACATACATGTGGCAGATGCCAATACCGCCCGTGATAACCGGGATCGTGCTTTGTTCCCGGCACAGGCGGTGCAAGGCAGCGCCGCCACGTGGGACGATCATATCCACGTATCGATCAAGACGCAGCAGTTCCGCCACGCGTGCCCGGTCGGGGTCGGCGATGTACTGCACGGCATCGCCCGGCAGACCGGCCTGTTCCAGCCCGGCCCGCACGACGCCCGTCAGTGCCAGGTTGCTGCGCAGTGTCTCGCGGCCGCCACGCAGGATGGCGGCGTTGCCGGTCTTGAGGCAGAGAGTGGCGACGTCGATGGTCACGTTGGGCCTGGCCTCGTAAATGACCCCGATGACGCCGATGGGGATGCGCCGCTTGCCCAGGCGCAGCCCGTTCGGCAGCACTCGGCTCTCAAACTCCTCACCGATCGGGTCGGGCAAGGTGGCGATGCGCCGGGCGTCTGCGGCCAGGGAGGCAATGCGCTTCTCGGTCAACAGGAGTCGATCGAGCAGGGCCTCGCTCAGGCCAGAGGCTCGACCGTCCGCCGTATCGCGCGCGTTCTGTTCGAGCACGGCGCCGGCCCCTCGCTCCAACTCGTCCGCGATCGCCCGCAGGGCGCGGTTCTTGAGTTCGGTGCCGGCGATCCCTAGCCGCCGGCTGGCAGATCGGGCCGCCTGCCCGATCCGGTTCATATCTGTCTGAGGTTGTGACATAAGCTTACACCAGGATAAGGTCGTTGCGGTGCACGGCCACCGGTCCGTTGTCGTGCCCGAGGCGCGCGGCAATCTCGCTCGAGCGATGGCCAATGATTTCGTCAAGCTCCCGGCTGTCGTAACGGGCGATGCCGCGAGCCAACTCCTCACGGCTCGGCCCCAGGATCGACACGGTGTCGCCACGTTCGAACTGACCTTCGACGGACCGGATGCCGGCCGGCAGTAGGCTGCTCCCGGCACCGATCAACGCCTGCGCAGCACCCTGGTCGACCACGAGCCGACCCTTGGGAGTGCGTCCGGCGAAGATCCAGCGTTTGCGATGCTCGAGAGGCACGGCGAGGGCGGGGAAACGCGTGCCCAATTCTTCGCCGCGCGCGATCCGGCGGATCACGTCCGGCTCACGGCCGGCCGCGATCACCACATCGGCACCCGCCCGGCGCGCCACGTCGGCGGCCTGCAACTTGGTCGCCATGCCGCCCACTCCCAGGCCGCCGGTGCTGCTGCCGGCCTGCGCGCGCAGGATCTTGTCGATCGATCGTACCTCGGGGATCAGGCGCGCGCTCGGGTCGCTGCGCGGGTCAGCGGTGTACAGACCGGCCTGGTCGGTCAACAGCATGAGCAGGTCGGCGTCGGCGAGCAGAGACACAAGGGCCGAAAGATTGTCGTTATCGCCCACCTTGATCTCCGCCGTCGCCACGGCGTCGTTCTCGTTGATGATCGGCACGATCCTGTGATCGAGCAGGGCCTGCAGCATGTCGCGTGCGTTCAGGAACCGCCCGCGATCCTTGACGTCCGCCCGGGTCAGCAGCATCTGTCCGACGTGAATGCCATAGATCTCGAAGAAGCTCTCGTAGATCATCATCAGCCGGCTCTGGCCGACCGCCGCCAGCATCTGCTTGGTCGTCACCGTGGCCGGCAGCTCGGCCAGCCCCAGGCGCTCTCGCCCGGCTGCGATCGCTCCCGAGGTGCAGATGATCACATCCCGGCGTTCGACGTGCAACGCCGCACACTGGCGCACCACATCCACCATATAGGCCCGGTCCAGGCGGGGAGTGCCCCCGGTCAAGGTGCTGGTGCCGAGCTTTATCACGATCCGTTGGTACATCGGTCCGATCCTAGTTCCGCAGGCTGGTCACGGGCGCGGGCAGCCGTCCTCCCCGCCGAAGGAAGCCGGCGGCGGATAGCTTGCTGACATGCATCACCGGCGCGCTGCCCAACAGCCCGCCGAATTCAAGCAGGTCGCCGGCCTGCATACCCGGCGCCGGAATTACGCGCACTGCGGTTGTCTTGTCGTTGATGATGCCGATGGCCAGCTCATCGGCGATGATGGCCGCGATAGTCTCCGCGGGAGTATCGCCAGGGATGGCAAACATGTCCAACCCCACCGAGCAAACCGCCGTCAGGGCCTCCAGCTTATCGAGGCTCAGAGCGCCGCTCGTGACCGCCTCGATCATGCCGCTGTCCTCGCTGACCGGGATGAAGGTGCCGCTGAGCCCGCCGACATTACCACTGGCCATCGCCCCGCCTTTCTTCACCGCATCCATCAGCAGCGCCAGCGCGAGGGTCGAACCATGGGTGCCGATTTTCTCGAGGCCAAACGCCTCCAACACGCGGGCGACCGAATCGCCAGGGGCAGTGGTAGAGGCAAGCGATATATCGACGATGCCGAAGGGGACGCCGAGATCGGCGGCCAGTTCCCGGCCGACCAACTCGCCGGCCCGAGTGATCTTGAAGACGGTGCGCTTGATGCACTCCGAGAGCTGGGTAAGATCGCAGTCCCGATTCTTCTCCACCACGCTGCGCACCACGCCTGGACCGCTGATGCCGACGTTCAGGGTCGCGTCTGGCTCGCCTACGCCATGATAGGCGCCGGCCATGAAAGGGTTATCCTCCGGCGCGTTGACGAAAACCACGAACTTGGCACAGCCGACGGCCTTCGGACTGCGTTGAGCCGTGTCCTTGAGCATCGGACCCAACAGGTTGACGGCATCCAGGTTGAGGCCGGCGTGGGTGGAGCCCACGTTTAGGAACGCGCAGACTCGTTGGGTTGCGGCGAGGACCTCGGGCAGGGCTTCGATGAGAACCGCATCGGAGCGGGTGAGCCCTTTCTGCGCCAGGGCGCCGAAGCCGCCGACGAAGTCGATGCCCGCGTCCAGCGCAGCGCGGTCCAGGGTTTGCGCCATCGCCACGTACTTTTCAACCGTGCAGTGGGTCTCCATGATCAGGCTGATGGGTGTGACGGCGATCCGCTTGTTGACGATCGGTACGCCGTACTTGACCTCGAGCGGCCGGCTCTTGGCCAGCAGGGAACGGGCGTAGGTGCTGACACGCCGGTACACCTTGTCCCGAAAAGCGGCGAAGTCCGAATCGATGCAGTCCTTGAGGTTGATGCCTAGCGTCGTGGTGCGGATATCCAGGTTCTGGTAGAGCGTCATGCTCGCCGTTTCGAAAACTTCCTCGACGTCGAATCGCATGGGCTATATCCTGTGCATCGCCTTGAAGATGTTCTGGTGCTGGAGTTGGATCCGCAGCGCCATGTCGTCGCCAAGCTGCTGGAGCACACGGCTGATGCTCTCCAGATCCTCGGTAGCTTCACGCATGTCGACCAACATCGTCATCACGAAATATCCCTGCATGACGCCTTGGCTGATGTCCTCGATATTGACGTTGCGCCCGTACAGCAGCCCCGAGATGCGGGCCACAATGCCCTTTTTGTCCTGGCCGATGACCGTGATAAACAGGAGTTCCTTGTCCACGTCAACCCTTACCTTCGCCCGCGGCGGGCGGCCGCGCGCCGCTCGTGAACGTGCTCCAGGCACACGCTCCGGAGCCCCGGCAGTATAACCTCATCGGCCGGCGAGCACAAGGGCGCGCCCAATCTCTGCATGGGGAATTTGGGCAAGCGTGGGGGAAGCGAACGGGTTGAGTACGGCAGGCCGTGGTACTCACCACGGCCTGCCGTACTCGGCGGCGGCGACGCAGTGCCAGGCGCGCTGCTATGACCCTTTGCCTCGCTCTCGAGCGATTAACGCAGGCCAGGCGGCCGGGATACGGCGGCCGGGCGAGCGGCCGCGCCGAGTGGCCCAGCTCGGAGACGCGTTCCCGGTCGGGCAGTCAGCGAAAAGCGCCGCTTGACAGGGCCGCTGTTTTCACGTATAGTACTGTGCAAACAGTTTTTATACTTTGAGAACCCGGTCTTCATCGAGAGCCCGAGCCACCGTTTCGTTCTCTGTCTCCCGATGCCCCGCTCGCAGTGCGCTTCCCAGACCGGATGCCAGGAGTCGAATGGATTCCCCAACAACAAGTGAAGCATTCGCATACGAGCAACTGCGCAAGGCGATCATCGGTGGCCAACTGCCAACCGACGTATTTCTTTCGCAGCGCAGCCTTGCCGACATGGCCGGCGTCGCGGTCGTCACAGTACGTGCTACGCTGCGGACCCTGGAAAGCGATGGGCTGATCGAGAACGTGCCCCATTGGGGCGTTCGCATCCCAAGCGAGACAGAAGACACACTGCGCGATCGCTACTTCCTGCGCGAGTTATTGGAAGTGGCGGCCGCTCTGCGTTTTGCGGCGCGCGCGGGTGCGAGTGAGACCACGATCGTGTGCGAGCTGGGTGAGAAATGCGACCGGCTTGCTCCGCTGGACAGCGCGCCGCAAGTGGAAAGCTATTCGCAGGCGCACTTTAATTTTCACCACTTCCTCGGTGAGTGCGCCGGCAGCCCCCTCTTGCTGGAGACGTTGGACCGCACCTTTTTAAGGACGCAAATCCTATTCAATAAACTGCAAACCTATGCATCCCTCGACGCCTACCACGTCAGCCATACGGCGCTGGCGCAAAACATCACTTCAGGCGATCCTCCACGAGTCGAACAAGCCATGCGCCAACACATCGCGCTCGGCTTGGCGAATGAGCTCCAGGCTCTCCGTAGTCATAAGCTCGCCGAGTCGCACTCGGCCCTTGAGCCGCGGAGAGATTCCTGGCGGCGTGCCAGCAAAGCCAAACTTGAAGGCCCCGTGGGCGCGGAGCGAACTTGAATCAACGGGTGTCTGCAGCGAGCGGGCAGTAGGACCGCGAAGGAGGTGACACAACAGCATCACAGCGCGACCGCGCTTCGGAGTGTCCGTGTTCCGGTTCGACGACAAAGCTCTCAAAGGAGGATGTTCAAATGAAGCAGATCAGTCGCCGTGCGATGTTGCGTGGGATGGGCCTGGGAGCCGCAACCGCGCTACTGGCCGCCTGTGGACCGGCGGCCCAACCTGCGGCGCCTGCCGCACCGGCCGCACCCGCTGCCGCCGCACCGGCCGCCACAACCGCGCCGGCTGCCAAAGCTATCGAGCTGAGAATCGGTTGGTGGGGTGGCCAGTCACGCAACGTGCTCTACAACAACATCTGTGACCTCTATCAGCAAAGGAATCCCGGGGTCACGATCATCCGTGAATACGCGGCTTGGGCCGATTACTGGACGAAGGTCGCCACGCAGACCGCGGGGAAGAACCTGCCGGACATTACCGCTTCCGTCATCGACTCGCTGAGCGAGTATGCGAAGCGCGGCGCCTACCTGGCGTTGGATCCCTTCATCGATAACAAAACGATTGACACCAGCGACTGGCCAAAGTCAGTGCTCGACGGCTCGAAGGTAGACGGCAAGGTCTACATGATGGCCACGGGTACCACGGTACAGTGCGGCGTCGTGAACGAGGACTTCATCAAGCGCTCAGGCATGGAGCCCCCCAAGTTCGAAATGAGCTGGGACGAATACGCCCAGTACGTGAAAGACCTGCAGGCAAAGCTTCCCGAGGGTAGCTTTGCCTCTTCCGATGGCTCCAGCGTGGCAGAACAGTTCCAGGGCTGGGTGCTGGAAAAGGGCTACCAAATCACCAACGAACAGGGAACGGAACTCGGGTTCCCGAAGGAGGTGCTGGTAGACTTTTACAAGTACTGGACGGATCTCTACAGCCAGCAGACCGTACTCCCCATCGAGATTTCTGCGCAGCCGTTGGCCGATGCCTGGGCAGACTCCTTCATCGTCAAGAACAAAGTCGCCATCCTGTTCACCAACACCAATCAGCTCAAGATCTATCAGCAGTACACAGACGATAACCTGGTGATCATGCGCAATCTGACCATGCCCGATGGCAAGCAGAAGTACGGTGACTATTTGCGACCGTCGGCGTTGTCCATTGCCTCCAACTCGAGCTACCCGGACGAGGTGGCCAAGTTCATCAACTTCTTCGTGAACGATCTCGAAGCCACCAAGATCTTCAACATGGAGCTGGGCGCCGTCGCTCCCAAGCACGTTGCCGACGCGCTGACTCCCACAGCCAACCCGAAAGACGTCCTCGTCTTGCAGCATTTCGATATTGTGACCAAGGATCTGCCCTACAAGCTGCCCGATCCTAAAGGCACCACTGCTGTCCTCGCCGCTCAGGCGCGGGCCGTCAACTCGATTCGCTACGGCCAGGCGACGATCGAGCAGGCCGTGGACACGTTTTTCACGGAGGCCAACGACACCTACAAAGCTAACCTGTAAGTGCGCTAGCCGCAAGTGCCTGGCCCTCAGCCGGTCAGCCAGCTGAGGGCCAGGTCCCGGAACTGCAGCAAGAGGAAGCAATTCTGTGACAACAGCAACCGTGCAAAGGGCGGCCGGCACCAGCCGAAGATCCTCAGGATTTGCGCGATTCTGGCAGCGCAACAAATATGCCTATCTCTTCCTGGCGCCGTGGTTGATCGGCCTCTTGGTCTGGGAGACAATCCCCTTTTTCAGCTCTTTTGGGCTGGCGTTTACCGATTATGACTTGTCCGTTGCCAAGTTCGTCGGGACCGCCAACTTCTCGCACATGTTCAGCGCGGACCCGCGCTACATAAAGGCGCTGCAGGTCACTTTCACATACGTTTTCGTGGGTGTGCCGCTGCAGTTGCTTGCGGCGCTGACCCTGGCCTTCGTCCTACATCGCGAGTTGCCCGGTCTACCGATATTCAGAGGGGTCTTTTACTTGCCTTCGTTGATGGGCGGCAGTGTGGCCATCGCTCTGCTGTGGCGCCGGCTGTTCGGCTATGACGGAGTCGCCAACGCCCTTCTCGGGCTGCTCGGGATCCACAATACGCCGCCCATCAGCTGGGTGAGCGACCCCCGCTACGCAATTTACACGCTGATCCTGCTTCTGGTATGGCAGTTCGGCTCTCCGATGATCGTGTTCCTGGCCGGGCTGAAACAGATTCCGAACGAGTTGTACGAAGCCGCAGCCATCGACGGCGCCACCACGCGGGCCAGTTTCTTCCGCATCACGCTCCCGCTCTTGACGCCGGTCATCTTCTTCAACATGGTCATGCAGATCATCTCGGCCTTTCAGGCCTTTACACCCGCCTTCATCGTCGGCGGTGGCAGCACGGGAGGACCGCTGGATTCCCTCCTGTTCTACACTCTATATCTCTACTTTAAGGCTTTCCAGGAGTTCAAGATGGGCTACGCCTCGGCAATGGCCTGGATCCTGCTGCTGATCACCGCCTTCTTCACCGCTGTCATCTTTGCGACTTCTGGGAAGTGGGTCTTCTACAGCGAATGAGGAGTAAGTAGACGATGGTCCACTATACGGCCCGTCAGCGCGGCATCCTGCTTGTCCTGGTACTGCTCGGCGCCATCGTAACGATGTTCCCGCTGTGGTGGTTGGCGGTCAGCTCGTTCACGCCCGAAACGGTGATTTTCCGGCAATCAGGCCTTTGGCCGACGCAGTTCACGATTCAGAACTTCGTCCAGGGCTGGAAAGGCGTGCCGCCGATCGGCTTCGCTACCTACTACCGCAACTCCTTTCTGGTGGTGGGCTTGCGCATCGTTGGCACGGTCATCTCGTCTGCGATGACGGCCTATGCTTTCGCCCGCCTCAACTTCACCTTCAAGAAGCCGTTGTTCGCGATCATGCTGACACTGATGATGCTGCCGTTCCACGTCACCCTCATCCCGCGCTACGTCATGTTCTTCAAGCTTGGCTGGGTGGATTCGTTCAAGCCGTTGGTGATCCCGACCTTCTTCGCAACGCAGGGGTTCTTCATTTTTCTGATGGTCCAATTCATCCGCACTTTGCCGCGCGAGCTGGACGAGGCCGCGATCGTGGACGGCTGCAGCACGATTGGCGTCTTTTGGCACATCATCCTGCCGCTGATCAAGTCGGCCGTCGTCACCGCGGCGATCTTTACATTCATTTGGAGTTGGAACGACTTCTTCAGCAACCTGATCTACCTCAGCAATCCCAAACTCTATACTGTCGCCTTGGGGCTGCGGGCCTTTACCGATGCAACGTCGGGCTCAGCCTTCGGACCGATGTTCGCCATGGCCCTGCTGTCCCTGGTTCCTATTTTTGCTTTCTTCATCTCGGCCCAGAGCCAACTGATTCAGGGGATCGCTACTACGGGACTGAAGGGCTAGGGTGAGCATTGACCCGACGAAGGTACTCGCCCGCGGTACTAGTGGTCGCGCGGCTTGCCCAGTGCTGTCAGCATCTGTCTTGCACGGTAAGTGATATCTCTCTACCATTCACGGAGGTTGCCCCAATGGATCGCATCGGCCTTATCGGCCTCGGCAACATCGGAAGTTTTTACACGAAGCAACTTCTGAAAGCCGGTTATCCCCTCACGGTGCTGGACGTCGACCAGGCTAAGGTCCAGCTGGCCGCCGACCTGGGCGCCCAAACGGCCCTTGCGCCAGGCGCAATTGCGGACCGATCCGACATCATCATCCTGTCTCTGCCCGGTAGTCCGGCAGTCGAGGCCGTGATGGAGGGCGAGCAGGGCATCCTGGCCCATCTGCGAGCAGGCCAGCTTGTCATCGATACCGGCACATCGCGGCCGTCGACCGATGTCAAATATGCGCGCCTCTGCGCCGAGAAGGGGGCCGCGCTGGTGGATTCGCCCCTCACCTGGCGAAAGTTGGGCCAGATTCTGATGGTCGGCGGGGCTGCCGGGGATTTCGAGCGCGCCCGGCCGGTCCTGGAATGCCTGAGCTACAAGGTCAAGCACGTCGGCCAGGTCGGACGCGGTCAGGTTTTAAAGCTTATCAATCAGGCCGTCCTGGCCGGGCGCTGGGGTGTCTACTCGGAGTGCGTGGAGTTGGCCAAGCACTACGATATGGACCCCTGCCTGTTGAACGATTACCTTGAGTTTGACATTCCGGAAGCCCTATTTGGCGATGATTTCGTGATGGGCGGTCAACTTGGGCTGCACTACAAAGACATGCTCTACTTGATAGAAATGGCCCATGAGAGCGGCGCACACATTCCGCTGATGAGCCTGATCCACGAGGCCTTCAAACGCGCCTGGTTCGCGGGCGACAAGCGTTGGTTCCAGGCGGGCATCATCACGTACTGGCGCGAAATGAACCGGGGCAAGGAGAACGGACAATGATTGGCCTGGCCTGCTCCACCGTCTCGTGCGATGGTTTCGTCGACAATCACTTCAACAAGACGTTCGAAGTTGCTCCACAGGTGGGTTTCAGGTACGTGGAGTTCAACTGCTGGCATCCGTCCGACCTGACCCCCGCCAGCATCCGGCGCATGAAGGAGCGCTGCCGGGAGGTGCGTCTGACCCCCATCTCTGTCTACGGCTCATCTTTCGGTGCCGGCAGTCCCTTCGACATCAGCAAAGACGTGTGTCATAAGCTGCGGATGATCGATGCTGCGCTCGAGCTTGGCTGCCGGCGCATTGTCACTACCGGTGCGACCCGCGGTCAGCAAGGTGGCTTGGAGGAGATCATCGCGGTGCTCGAACAAATCGTCCCGGTAGCCGAGTCCAATGGCGTTCTCGTCTGCCTGGAGAACCACGCGCAGAACAACCTCGAGACGATCGAAGACTATCAGCGCATTTTCGCCGCCTTTCCATCGCAGAACGTGGGCCTGTGCGTCGACACGGGCCATTTCGACGGATCGGCCATCCGGCTGGATGACGTGGTGGACTGTCTGGGTGACAAGGTCAATCACATTCACGTCAAGGAAGCGGCAAGCGTTGGCGAGCCCAGGTTCGTGCGCTTCGGCCAGGGCGTGACCGACAACAATCGGCTTATCGAGAGGATGCTTGCGCGTGGCTACGACGGTTACATTTCGGTCGAGCTGGCGATCGAAGACAAGTCGAACTTGCTGAACGATCTCAAAGTGCCGTACGGGTTGTTCGCGAAGTACGAGACGGCGTGAGTGATCTCCAAGGTGTAGTCTAGTGGACAACGAATGAGGAGAAGGGACATGACTCAAGGAACGGGATCACGGGTATCCATCGACCTGGCCGGCATCTGGAAGTATAAGCTCGATCCCGACCAGGTGGGCACAGCGCGCGAGTGGTTCCAGGCGGCAAGCGACCGCGCGGACTGGAAAGACATGCATATCCCGAACAACTGGTACCTGACTGAGGTGGGCGATTACTTCGGGGCGGCCTGGTTTGCCACCACTTTCACGGTCCCCGCGGAGTTGGCAGACAAGCATCTGACTCTGCGCTTTAATGCGGTCGACTACATCGCTGATGTCTGGCTCAACGGCGTGTATCTCGGCAACCACCTGGGTTACTTTGCGCCCTTTGAGTTCGACGTAACGGACAAGGTTAGGGTTGACGGCGAAAACGTGCTGGTGGTCCGTGATGACGCGCCACGTGACCCAACCGAATTTGTGCTGGTGGATCAACCGTGGAACATGGAACTGCCCCTCTCCGAACCATACCGGCGACATTGGGCCAAGGACTTGACGGTCATCAAAGGCCATCATATCGACGCCATGCACCGGCCGGGCGCCATGACCAAGTTCCGCGACGATGGCAACAGCGGCGGCATCTGGCAAACGGTCGAACTGATCGCGCGCGGGCCGGTGCAGATTCAGCGGGCACGCATCTATCCCAAGATCGTCGACGAAGATGGCTCGGCGCTGATCACGATCGACCTCGACCTGAACAACAGCACCGACGCGCTGATCGAAACCCAGGTGAGGTTGCTCATCCGGCCGAAGAACTTCTGGGGTGACGAAGTCATCCGCTACAGCAAAGACGTTCAACTGCAGCCCGGAGCGAACAGCGTTAAGCTAGTCCAGACGCTGCATAAGCCGGAACTCTGGTGGACGTGGGATCACGGCAATCCCAATCTGTACACGGCCGAGATCCTGGTCGGACCCAAGAAACCCTATGACGGAGTTGTCGAGACCTTTGGCATCAAAAAGATCGAACAGGACAGCAAGGGCAACTGGCACCTCAACGGGAAACGCATCTTCCTGAGAGGCATGCGCTACCTCTCCAGCCTCTGGATAGCCGAGATGGACGAAAAACGCTACCGTGAGGACCTGGCGCACTTCCCAAACCTGAACATCAACGCCGTCCGCCTGGGCAGCCACGTCGAGCAGCCGGCACTCTACGATATCTGTGATGAGATGGGCTTGCTGCTCTGGCAGGTCTTCCCGATGCATTACTGCTACAGCGATTCGGACCTGCTGATCGAGCGGGCCGCGCCGATGATGAAGCAGATGGTGGAGATGCTCTACAATCATGCCTCGATCGGCATGTGGAGTGTCTTCAAGGAGCCACAGGTCTATGGCCTGCCGGATGCCCCCAACAACTACGGGCGGCTCTGCCAGATCATGTGGGAGGATGGGTCCAGGGCCGACCCGGTGCGCTGGATCCACAAGGGCGACTACCAGGAGGGCGTCAAGAACATCATGGTCGGCTACGTCATGCCCGGCGATGTCGACATCAAAAAGATGAAGATGGAGCCCAATATCGTTGAGTTCGGCTGCGGAGCCATCCCCTGCCTGGAAACAGTCAAGACGTTCATCCCCGAGGATAAGCTCTGGCCGCCCGACTGGGACACCTGGGAATACTGGTGCTTGTTCTATAACATCACGTTCAACTTCTCCAAAATCGAGCTGGGCAATAGCATCGAGGAGTTCATTGACAACAGCCAGGACTATGCGGCACGCAACATCAAGGAACAAGGAGAGTTCTGCCGCCAACGCAAGTACAAACCGATCGGCTCGATGTTCCTCTACTTCTTCAACGACCCGGTGGCTGCCGTCGGTTCCGGCCTGCTCGATTACTACCGCCGCCCGTATCCTAAGTCCTACGAGGCCTTCAAGACTATCTACTCGCCGGTTCTCGTCAGCCTGGAATGGAACAAGGATCCCTACCTCGTGGGCTGGCAGAAGGTTTACCATCCAGGTGAGAGCTTCGTGGGCAAGGTATGGATCACCAACGACCATCTGGAACCGATGTGGGACGTCACGCTGCAGTGGCGGCTGGTCGATTGCGGCCACGGCGCGGTGGTCAAGTCGTCGCGCAATCCCATCGCCCTGCCTGCGGACAGCTCGAAGATAGCCGATCACATCGTCTGGCCAATTCCGGCCAGCGCCAAGGGTGACTTCAAGGTGGAGATGGAGTTGACGGCCAAGGACGGCAGCATCCTCTCCTGCAACTGGTTCGACTTCGTAGTCGAATAACCACTCTTCCGGCACGGCTAACATCATAACCGAGGAGTTACCATGGCTACAGATACGAGAGTACCGATTGATCTGAGCGGTCTCTGGAAATATAAAGTCGACGCCGACGAGGTTGGTGCTGCGGGGCAGTGGTACAGCGCCGGCCTGGATCGTTCAGATTGGAACACAATGCAGATCCCGAACAACTGGTACCTGACCGACGTCGGAGATTATGACGGCGTCGTCTGGTTCGAGCGCGCATTCGACGTGCCGGCTGACCTGCAGGGCAAACGCTTGTTCCTCCGTTTCGGCGCCGTCGACTACATCGCCGACGTATGGCTGAATGATATCTACCTCGGCAAGCATGAAGGCTTTTTCCTCCCCTTCGAGTTCGATGTCACGAACAAGGTCAATTTCGGGGCCAAAAATGTGCTCGTGGTGCGAGACGACGCGCCGCGCGACCCAACCGAGTATATCCTGGTCAAGGACGCCGACAACCTTGCGCAACCCGCCTCGGTTCCGTACCGGAAGCATTGGGCCCAGGACCTGACCTACATCAAAGGGCACTTCGTGGACGCGATGCACCGTCCCGGCGCCATGACCAAGTTCCGTGCCGATGGCAGCAGCGGGGGTATCTGGCAAGCGGTGGCACTGAGCGCCCAGGAAGACGTCCAGATCAAGAAGCTCAGGATCTATTCCAAGATCGTCGAAGAGGACGGCTCGGCCCTGGTCAGCGTCGACGCCGAGGTTAACAACAGCAGCAAGGAGCTGGTGCAGGCCCAGTTCAGGATGGTCGTGAGCCCGAAGAACTTCGACGGCGGCGTGGTTGTCGACTATGTCAAAGATGTCCAGCTACAGCCGGGACGCAACACCATTAAGGTCGTCAAGACGATCGAGAAACCAGAGCTCTGGTGGACCTGGGACCACGGCAAGCCGAACCTGTACCAGGCGGAGTTCACCGTTGGCGCGGCGGATAAGGCTCTCGATACCGTCTGGCAGACCTTCGGTATCAAGACGATCGAGCACGATGCCGATGGGCTCTGGTTCCTGAACGGCAAGCGGCTCTTCATTCGCGGCATGCGCTACCTCTCCAGCCTCTGGATGAGTGAGGTGACGGATGAGCTGGTGGCCCAAGACCTCGGCAAGATGTTGGACATGCAGATCAACTCGATCCGCATTGGCAGCCATGTCGAAAAAGAGCCCTTCTACAACATGTGTGACGAGATGGGTTTTCTGGTCTGGCAAGTCTTCCCCCTACATTACTGCTATACCGACTCGGACGACCTCATCGAGCGCGCGGCCGATCAGATGAAGGGCATGGTCGAGATGCTCTACAACCACGCGTCGATCGGCATGTGGAGCGTATTCAAGGAGCCCGAGGTCTATGGCCTACCGGACAAACCCAACAACCACGGGCGTCTCTGCCAGGTGATGTGGGAAGCCGCCCGCCAGGTCGATCCGGTGCGCTGGGTACACAAAGGGGACTACAGAGAGGGTGTGCAGAATTTAATGATCGGTTGCTGCCGGCCGGGCGATACGGACCTGAAGCGAACGAAAATCGAGCCGAACATCGTCGAGTTCGGTTCCATGGGCATCCCGGTCCTGGAGACCCTTAAGACCTTCATCCCAGAAGACAAGCTCTGGCCGCCCGACTGGGACACCTGGGAGTATTGGGGCCTGTTTTACAACTTGATGTTCGGTTATGGCCGGGTCGAAATGGGCAGCAGCCTCGAAGAGTTCATCGACAACAGCCAGACTTACGAAGCGAAGGTCATCAAGGAGCAGATCGAGTTTTTCCGGCAGCGCAAGTACGGCCCGGTGGGCTCGATGTATCTGTACTACTGGAACGATGCCTGCCCGATCATCGGCTCCGGCCTGCTTGATTACTACCGGCGTCCATACAAAGCCTACGACTCGATGAAGGCCGTCTACACGCCTGTGCTGGTGAGTGTCGAATGGAACAAAGACCCGTATGTGATCGGCTGGGAAAAGATCTGGTATCCAGGCAGCACTTTCACGGGCAAGGTCTGGGTCACCAACGACCACTACCACGCGATCCCCAATGCGCGGCTGCGCTGGAGACTAGTGAACGAAACCGACAACAGCGTCGTGCTGCAGAACGAGAAAACACTCAGCATCCCGAGCGACTCATCCGCCGTGGTGGATGAGATTGTCTGGAGAGTTCCGCGCCAGCGCGGCCAGTTCAAGGTCCTGCTTGATCTCGAAGATGCGGAGCGGAACTGCCTGTCGACGAACTACTTCGACTTCAGCGTTTACTGATCGACCTCCAATCGCCGGCGCAGGTGGCGCGCTCGTCCGGGCGAATGGACATGCAGGGATACAATCGGACAAGCAGCCGCGGGGTTCTACGTGGCCGAGCCGCCGGACGCCGGCGACAGACCCAGCGGTTTGGGCGACGACACCAGCTCGGGCGCCCATCTGCGGAGGGTTTTTTCAGGCGCGGAGGCATAGTCGATGCCGGAGTTGAGAGAGTTGGCCTCACCGGCCGCAGGAAACGCACACTTTTTGTCTCTGCGATCGCTGACTTTCAGTTCGCCTGGGGTCAGCGAACTGACGACTGGGGAAGACGAGCACGTTCTGGACGTTCTGGCCGGCCGCTGCTCGCTTGCCATTTGGACGAGCGCCGGCAGGGCCCAAGAGTTCGCGGAGGTCGGCGGGCGCCCTGACATCTTCTCCGGCAAGCCCGAGTTCGTATACATCCCGCGCGGCTGCCGCTATGCTGTCCGCTGCCTCGAGGCGCCTTTCGAGGCGGCCATCTATTCAGCGCCGACTGACGAGACAGCCGCCCCGCTGCACGTGCCCGCCGGTCGGGTCAAGGTGCTGACAAGCGGCATCTCCGATTGGCGGCGGGATGTTTACATCGGCCTGGGAGACGATGGACCGGCCCGCAGGATGATGGTTGGCGAAACGGCCAGCCCGCCCGGTAACTGGTCGGGTTTTCCTCCGCATCGACACAGTCAACACCGGCCGCCGGAGGAGCTTGCCCTCGAGGAACTCTTCTACCTCAAGTTTACGCCGCCATCGGGCTTCGCCATTGGCGGACGCTATCAGGATCCAAACGATCGGGCGGGAACGGCTCAGCTCTCGTTCGTCGGTAACAATCAGGTGTTTGACGCTCCCGACGGCTATCACTTCATCGCCCCTTGTCCCGGTTACCGGCTGCACTACACCTGGGCGCTGGGTGGCCGCGAGACCAAATTCGGCGCCTGGGTCGCTGATGCGGACTATGCCTGGCTGAGCAACTACCGTGAGGAGTAGGACCGATGCAAATAGACAGAGACCTGTGTATGGGTTGCGAGGAGTGCATCCCATACTGTCCGGTCGACGCCATCCACGCGACCGATGGAGGCTATGCGGAGATCGATCTCGACCAGTGCTGCGAGTGCTCCAACTGCTTGCGATCCGACATCTGCCCTAATGACGCGATCTACCAACAACCGCTGGAGTGGCCGCGCAGCGTGCGCTCAATCCTGAGCGATGTGCTGACGGTCGCCGTCGAGTCCGGGATCAGCGGTCGGGGCACTGAGGAGATGAAGACCAACGACGTGACCGGTCGCTACCAGCGGGGCTACGCGGGGATGGCAGTCGAGCTGGGCCGGCCGATCCTTGGGGCACACTTCTACGACGTCGAAAAGGTGGCCATGGCGGTGGCAGCGCTTGGCGGCATCGAATTCGAGAGAGCGAATCCCACTACCAGCCTGATGGCCGATCCGAGAACGGGAAAGTTCAAGGACGACGTGCTCCCTGAGTTCGTTCTCTCAGCCATCATCGAATTTGGCCTGCCCCTGGAACGCGTCCCCGAAGCGCTTGACGCGCTCAGAATGGTCTCGCAGAAGATCGACAGCGTCTTCAGCGTCGACATCTGCACGCGCGTTGGGGAAAGCAACGACTTGCCGACCGAAGAGGTCGTGAAGCGGCACGGCTACTGGATCTCGGCCAACGGCAAGACGAACGTGGGGCTTGGCCGGCCGCTGAAGGTGGAGGGCTAGGAACATGACGCATACGCTACACCGCCGCGGCACCCGAGACAGCCTGTCGCGCGATTTTGTCTTCCTGATCATGCCTTCCAAGGACATAAATCACGTCGGATCGGCCGGGCCCTTGAGGAGGTTTTTCGAGCTGGCCCGCGAAACCGGCTGCGTGAAAATCGGTGACTGCCGTTCGGGAAACGAGTATTACCAGGGCAGTCTCGACAAGGTCGTTCAAAACGTGCAGGATCGGGCCGTGATTCACGCCGTCTTCGACGATCGAGAAAGGGCGGTCACCATGTTGCGCAAGCTGAAGGACGCCGACCTGGGCCTATCGATCGTCGTCAGCGGTCTGCTGGACGTAGTCGACAACTGCTGCCAGCAGGCAGGACTGCAACGGCACACGGTCGAGCACTCGCTGGGCATCTGGGGACGCACCGATCGCTTGCCGCCGGAAAACATCCTCGAGATCAACACGATGTGCGGTCACGGAATGGTCACGGCGGGCCGGATCAACAGCATCATCGACCACATCAAGGGCGGGCGCATGACGGCCGAGAGGGGTGCAGAAGAGCTGTTCACGACCTGTATGTGCGGCATCTTCAACACGAAGCGGGCCGCCGAGTTACTGCAGAAGATCGTCGACGACGAACGGGCGGCCCGACCGATCGCCGGGTAGCCGAAGGAGGAAAAGCCATGGCAACACTGGTGACCGGCGGCTATGGACATATCGGCTCCTGGGTCTGCCATGAGCTCGCCGGGAAAGGCGAGCGGGTCATCGTGAGCGGCCGTTCGCGGCATCACGTCAGTTACCTGGAGGAGCTGGAGGATCGGATCGACTTCTTCCCGGCAGACGTCCTGGATTACGCCTCCATTTTCCGCATGTTCAAACACTATGCCGGTCAGATAGAGGGCATCATTCACATCGCCGGGATCATGGGAGGCCCGCATTTCGCCACGAATCCCCACTATCACATCCGCGTCAACACGATGGGTACCCTGGACATGCTCGAAGCGGCACGGATTTTTGGCATCAAGAAGTTCGTTTACTGCAGCTCTGGCTCGGTCTATGGCCCCCGCGATGATGTCCCGACCGAAGCCACGCCCATGTCTCCCGGCGACGTCTACGGGGCAGCGAAAGCAAGCGCCGAACTCTTCGGACTGCAGTACGCAAACGAGTTCGGCTTGGACTTCCGGGCTCTACGCGTCTACTTCGCCTATGGCCCCGGTCACTTGCCCTCGGAGCTGTACCCGTTGTATGATGCCGTCTTCGGCTGCCTCCAGGGAAAGACCAGTGTCACGCTCGAGGCCGGGGCTGACCAGGCCATCGATTTCACTTACGTCAGGGATGTCGCGCACACGATGGCCCTGCTCTACCAGGCGAAAGCCACACGTTACCGGCAGTATAACGTCTCGAGTGGTGTCTACCACAAGATTCCGGAGACCATCGACATTGTCAGCCGGGCCGGCGGCTGTCCGGTAGCGCACGAGATCGGTCCTGGTCGCATCATGCCGAGGGGACCCAGCCTGGACAGCGAGCGGCTGCGCCGAGAACTAGGTTGGGAGCCGCAGTACAGCCTCGAACAGGGCGTCAAGGAGTATGCTGAGTGGATAGACCAGACGCGAAGCCTGAGAACCCGCTGAGCCACCCGGCGGCGCTCCAATCTACCCCCGGCTGGGTTGACTTGACGTTGCCGATCGCCGAGGACATGCCGCGCTGGAAGGTGCGCTTCGACTCGGTGTACGCAGGATTCGCCCACAAAACGTCGACGATCACCCTACCTATTCACTGCGGCACCCATCTTGACGCACCGCTACACTACGTCCCAGGTGGCTCGAGCGTAGACGAATTCCCCCTGGACATGCTGCTGAGCCGGGCGTTCGTCCTCGACCTGACAGACGCGAGACCGAACCAGTGCATCACGATCGCCGACATCGAGCCACGCTTCCCGTCCGATCTTCCAAAGACCGTTTTGTTGCGCACCGACTGGTCCTTGCGAGCGTGGCGCACCCCCGCATTCTGGAAGGAGTCGCCGATCATCGGCGAGGATGTCGCGCTGTGGTTGGCCGCCAAGGACATCAGGCTGATCGGCTACGATTTTCCACAGGAAGCGGCTATCAAACAACTACTCACCGGAGATGCTCGGGCAGCGGACTTCAAAGTTCACCTCGCCCTGCTGTCGCGCGGCATATGGCAGATCGAGTACCTGGCTAACCTGCACTTGTTAAAGTCGGCATGGATCACGCTACTGGTTTGTCCGCTGCCGCTGGTCGGCCTTGAGGGGTCGCCGGTGAGGGCGCTGGGCAAACCAGGCTAAGCGAGCCACCCCGGTGACCGCGAAACCGCGGTGCTCCGGTGAGAACAATCCAGAGGAGGTATCGAAGAATGGGAACCAAGCGTTTCGTAACACCGGACGATGTCGACACTCAGGTCTTCCCGTGGGGCACGCTCAAGTGGATGAGTGAGCCGGCGGTGACCGACGCCAAGCGTTTCAGCATGGGTGTCGTCATCCTGGAGCCTGGCAAGGGCCACACACGTCACAATCATCCGGGCGTCGAGGAAATTCTGTACTTCGTATCCGGCACCGGTGTGCAGATGATCGAAGGCGAGCGCCGTCCGGTTGGGCCGGGTATGTTGGTGCATATCCCCGCCGACGTATATCACGAAACCATGAACACCGGTTGGGATCAGATGAAAATAGTCGCCGTCTACAGTCCCTGCGGGCCCGAGAAGGAGCTGGCACAATTGCCCGACTGCAAGATCGTCCCTGCCGGCGAGATCCCCACTCATTGACGGCCGCACCCTGCTGGCAGGATTGAATTCGTGAACGAGGAGGTTCTTATGCCGAAAGCTGTCGTTCTGGTTGGTGCCCTCGACACCAAAGGCGAGGAATTTCGCTTCGTCCGTGACCTGATCCGGGCGCGCGACGTCGAGACCATCGTCGTGGATTTTGGCGTGCTCGAGGAGCCGTCATTTCAGCCGGACATAGGCAGCGACGAGGTTGCCCACGCGGGCGGCAGCAGCATTGCTGAGCTGCGGGCGTCGAAGGACAAGGCCCGTGCCATGCAGGTCATGGCAAACGGGCTGGCGGCCGTCGTGAAGCGGCTGCTCGACGACGGCCGCCTGGGCGGCATTCTCGGCATGGCCGGCAGCGGGGGCACCTCGATCGCCACCACGGCCATGCGCGAGCTGCCCGTCGGCGTGCCCAAGCTGATGGTCTCCACCGTCGGCGGCGGTGACGTCTCAGCCTACGTCGGGCCGAAGGACATCACCATGATGCCCTCGGTGGTGGATGTCGCGGGCATCAATTCGATCAGCCGCCGGATCTACGCCAATGCGGCCGGCGCGATCTCCGGCATGGTCAGCCAGGCGGTGCCCGAGGCGGAGGGCAGCAAACCGCTCATCACCGCGAGCATGTTCGGCAACACGACGACCTGCGTGAACCGGGCACGCGAGACGCTGGAGAAGCAGGGCTACGAGGTGCTGGTCTTTCACGCCACGGGCACAGGCGGCAAGACGATGGAAAGCCTGATCGCCAGCGGTTATATTACGGCCTCGCTCGACATCACGACTACCGAGCTGGCGGACGAGGTATGCGGCGGGGTCTTCTCGGCCGGGCCACAGCGCATGCTGGCCGCAGCCCAGGCTGGCATACCCACCCTGCTGGCGCCCGGTTGCGTGGACATGTGCAATTTCTGGGGCATCGACACGGTGCCCGAGAAGTACCGGGACCGCAACCTCTACCAGTGGAACCCTAACGTCACCCTGATGCGCACCAACGTCGCGGAAAACCAGGTGATGGGCCGGATGATCGCGCAGGCAGCAAACGAGGCGCGCGGTCCTGTCACCGTTCTGCTCCCGCTGAAAGGCGTTTCCATGCTCGACAGTCCGGATAATCAGTACTGGGATCCGCAGGCCGATGCGGCCTGCTTCAACACCATCAAGGCCGAACTCAAGCCGGGCATTCCGGTCATAGAGGTGGACTGCAACATCAACGACCCGCAGTTCGCCGATCGGGCGGTCGAGCTCTTGCTTGGCATGATGTGAGCCAGGAGGCAAGCATGTCGTTCATTACTCGTTCACAAGCCCTGGAGGGGTTACGCTCCCAGGTGGCGGCCCACCGGCCGCTGGTCGGTTGTGGGGCCGGCACCGGTATCTCGGCCAAGTGCGCCGAAGCCGGCGGGGCGGACCTGATCATCATCTACAACTCGGGACGCTACCGGATGGCTGGGCGCGGTTCGCTGGCCGGACTGATGGCCTATGGCGACGCGAACGGAATCGTCGTCGAAATGGCAGCGGAGGTGCTGCCGGTGGTCAAGAAGACCCCGGTGCTCGCGGGCGTCAACGGCACGGATCCCTTCAGGCTGATGCCCGTGTTCCTCAAGCAGCTCAAGGAGATCGGATTCGCCGGCGTGCAGAACTTTCCGACCGTGGGCCTGATCGACGGCAGTTTCCGGGCTAACCTGGAAGCCACCGGCATGGGCTACGACAAGGAGATCGAGATGATCGCCCAGGCCCATGAGTTGGATCTGCTCACCACCCCCTACGTGTTCGACACCGACCAGGCGCAGGCCATGGCCAAGGCCGGGGCAGACCTGCTGGTGGCCCACGTCGGGCTGACCACCGGGGGGACGATCGGCGCCGGGGTGGCCCTGACGCTCGACCAGGCCATCGAACGGGTGTTGAGCATCGCCGAGGCCGCGCGCAAGGTGCGAACGGATATGCTGGTCATCTGTCACGGCGGGCCGTTCGACGAGCCCGAGGCGGTGGGCCAGGCGTTGGCACGCATGCCCGGCATCGCCGGCTTCTTCGGGGCAACCAGCATCGAGCGCCTGCCCACCGAGCGGGCGATCACCGGCCAGGTCAAGGCGTTCAAATCGCTCCCAATCGCCTGACCAGCCGAGTGGAGGGGCGGCGTATGCTGGCCGCCCCTCCACTCCCTCTTTTGACCGAAAGGAGAGTAGCATGCTCAGAATAGCGATTATCGGAGCCGGGGGCATCGCCGCCAAGCACGTCGAGGCCCTGCGCACAATTCCAACCGCGCGCATCGTGGCCGTAAACGACGTCAACCAGGAACGCGCGCAGGCCGTGGCTGCGGCTTGCGGTGCAAAAGCCTATCCAGACGCGCGCGCAGCCGTGGAAAAGGCCGATCTCGTGTACGTGCTCACCCCGCCATCCACCCATCGGGAGCTGGCAGTCGCGGCGATGGAAGCCGGCAAACCCGTGGTCTGCGAGAAGCCGATCGCTTCCTCTCTTGACGACGCGCGGGCCATCGTGGAGGCGTCTCACCGCACCGGCGTCAAGTTGATGGTCGCCTTCAATATGCGCTTCAAGAAAGGCTTCCAGATGCTAAGGGAGACCGCAGTTTCGGGGCAACTGGGAACGATCTACCACTTCTGGAGCCATCGCATGGGGCTGGGTGTCGGCAAGAACTACAACTGGCGGACTGACCCGCAGCTCTTGTGCGGGATGACGGTCGAGTCGCTGTCGCACGATATCGACTTGATGCGCTCGCTGGTCGGAGAGCCGCGCGATGTGCGGGCCACTGTCTATGAATCCCGCCCGGACCTGCCCGGTTTCGACACCGACGCCAATGTTGCGGTCTCCCTGTGTGACGGCGGTACCGCCCTGATCCATGCCAGTTGGTCATCCCACCTGGGCGTCAACTCACGCGGCCTGCTCGGCACACGTGGGGCAGCCATGGCAGAGGGACCGGGCCTTTGGGAGACGCGCTATTTCCATCTGAAGACAGAAGAGATGGAGAACGAGATACTGACGGTGCTCAACGACCCGCTGGATGTCAATTCCTACATCGCAGAGGACCGCCACTTCGTCGACTGCATCGAGAACGGTCACGCGCCGGACGTGACCGGCGAGGATGGCCTGCGCGCGCTCGAGATCTCGCGCGCAATCTTGAGGTCGCAACAAGAGGGTATTGTCGTCAAAGTGCTATAATGGGTGCATGCATCCGCGCTATTTGAAGAGCGTACGCGATCCTCTGCCTGCCCTACTGGCCGGCCTGCTTGCGCTGCTCCTGCTTGGCGCCTGCAGCGGCAACACAATGCAAGCTGCTTATCTGCAAACGAACCGCGACCAGTTGTCCGTTCCGGCCAGCCTGACACCGCAGCCGGCGCGTTTTGTGGTGCTGCCCGGTGCGGCCGCGCGCACTATTGCCCACGATCTCGATGTCGCCGGGCTGATCAAGGACGCCCAGTTGTTTGAAGCGTATGTGCGCGTGAACGGACTGAGCGAACGCCTGCAAGCCGGCGTCTACTCGCTCAGTCCCTCAATGACGATCCCCGAGATCGCCCAGGCGCTGCAGCACGGGCGCCCCGACAGCCTGACCGTCACAGTGCCCGAGGGCTGGCGCATCGAGCAAGTGGGCGATTACCTAAAGAACAGCGGGTTGTTGGACGGCGACGCCTACCGGCAAATGGCCGGGGGGGACCTGGCGGGACTGGACACCGCCGGCTACGGCTTCCTCGATTTGCGGCCGGCGGGCGCCAGTCTCGAAGGCTATTTGTTTCCGGATACTTACGCCCTGCCGCTGCAGGGGGCGACGTCTGCCGATCTCGTCAAAGATCAACTGGACGACTTCGCGATGCAGGTCCTGCCGGTGTACCAGCAGGCATTTGCCGACGGCACCACACATCTGACGCTACACGAGGCGCTCACCTTGGCGAGCATCGTCGAGCGCGAGGCGGTCGTTGACGACGAGCGCCCGGTGATCGCCGCAGTGTACCTCAACCGCCTGGGGCAGGATATGCGGCTCCAGGCCGATCCGACCGTCCAGTACGGGATGGGTTTCCAGACCGGCACGGGCCAGTGGTGGAAAAACCCGGTCTCGCTCGACGAGTACGCCACCGTCAACAGCCGCTATAACACTTACCTTTACCCCGGGCTGCCGCCGGGTCCGATCTGCAACCCGGGCCTGGCCAGCGTCCGCGCGGCCCTGAACCCGGCTAAGCATGATTACCTCTACTTCGTGGCCATGCCCGGCACCGGTCGACACGTTTTTGCACGCACGTACGAGGAACACCTGGCCAATGTCAGTCGCTACCTGGGTAGGTAGTAGCGCGACAAGTGCGGCACGCCGGAGCGGCGCCTCGGACGCGCAACTCCCCGGGAAGGTATCCTCCCGGGGAGCTATTATTGTCACGATAGACGTGGGGCCCGGCAGCCCAGTCAGCTTAGCGGGGCTGGCGTACCGCACGCAGGCCGAGCATGCCGCCCACTGCGATCGCGAGCAGGCCCAGCAGGGCCGGCAGCAGGGCGCCGGATGAATCGCCACCGGTGGTCGGCAGCGAGCTCGGCGGAACTGCGGTCGCAGTTGAGGTCACAGCGCTCGAAGCGGCAGCAGCGGCTGCAGATGTGGCGGTCGGCGCCGAGGTTGCCGTCGGTTCCGACGTGGCCGTCGGCGCCACGGTGGCGGTGGTAGTCACTGTGCCGGTCGCCTGTGCCTGCGCACTGAGCGACGTCTGAACCATGTTGCCCGTAGGATCCACCACATACCACTTGCTGACGACACCCTGGCCTTTTACATCACCCGGCGCCTGGTCCGGCGCGTAGTAATACAGCGGCAACTGATTGATGGTCACCTGCGTGGAACCATCGGTGCGTGTGATCGTTCCAAGGTTGCCCGTGACGCCACTACCGGCACTGGGTGTCGTGCCGTTCGTGACGGTCAAGGGAGGCCAGTTCTGAATACAGGCATCGGCACAGTTGCTTGTGTCTGGGGTATCAGCCGTGAACTGATACAAGGTCATATTATTGGGGCCGACCAGAATCTGGCCGAGTTGATCGTTATTCGCCAGTTGCACAGTTGGTGTGCCCTGGGCGAAAGCCAGCGAGCTGAGCAAGAAGATCATGACAAGAGCCAGCGCGATGTAGATCCAATTCTTAGTCCGTAACATCGTCCCTCCTAAGAGACCGTCAGAGGTTGAGCGGCCAAGATGGCACGTCCTCGGCCGTCGACTCGTGCGAACCGGCTACGATTGTGTAGTGCCCAACCCGGCAGCAATCGGCATATGGGTTAGATTAACCACCAATTTGCGTTGGCCTTCCGTATTGCTTCTCCCAATTGTTTCAGCACAATCATTGTAATTACGGTCCAGAATCCGGCTCAGATCGAGCCCAGGCTGCAATCGGGCATACTGCGCTGGCGCCGCCGCCGCGTAATATAATGGGTTACAGATCCGATAGCGCGAGGAGAAATGAGGTCGACTATGAAGCTGGACCGCTTTGCCAAGTACGCCTGGGCCGTGTTGGCCTATAGTATCGGCGTGGTGCTCTGGGGTGCCTATGTGCGCGCGACCGGCTCGGGGGCCGGCTGCGGCAATCACTGGCCGTTATGCGGCAACGTGGTGATCCCACAGTCTCCTGCAGCCGCGACCATGATCGAGTTCAGCCATCGGGTGACCAGCGGGCTGACGGTCCTATTTGTGGGCGGACTCTTGTTTTGGGCCTGGCGTGCCTACCCCAGGGGCCACGCGGTGCGGCTGGGCGCCAGCCTGGCGGTCGTCTTCACGATCACAGAGGCCCTGGTCGGGGCGGGCCTGGTGCTCTTCCAACTGGTGGCCCACAACGACTCGATCGCGCGGGCCGCTTCGGTAGCGATCCATCTGGCCAACACATTCCTGCTGCTCGCCTCGTTGACGCTCACCGCGGCCTGGGCGTCCGGGGCACGCCGGCTGCGGCTTGCCGGCCGGCGTCGTCTTTTATTGCCGCTGGCAATGGGACTGCTCGGCGTATTGCTGCTGGGCATCACCGGGGCTATCACCGCCCTGGGAGATACCCTCTTCCCGTCTGGCTCGCTGGTCGAGGGCATGGCGCAAGATTTCTCGCCAACAGCCCACTTCCTGATCCGTCTGCGGGTCATCCATCCGGTGATCGCCATCCTGACGGGCGCCTATGTGGTAATCCTCGCGCGCCTGCTCCCTGCATCGAGGGGCGGACGGCCGGCCACTCGGCTCACGACGCTCCTGACAGGGTTGGTCGTCGTGCAGGTGCTGGCCGGATTGCTCAACGTCGTGCTGATGGCGCCCATCTGGCTGCAGATGATCCATCTGTTGCTGGCCGACCTGTTGTGGATCACGTTTGTGCTTTTCTCGGCCGGCCAACTGGCAGCTCCGCTAGCTGAAGCGGGTATGGCCGGTCTTCCCTCCCCCGCAGCCGGACCGGCCGCGGCCAAGGGCGCCCTCTCCGCAGCCGGGATCCTCAAGGCCAAATAGTCCCGGCATCTGGCCGGTGCTATAATCCGGCTATTGCCGCAGTGCGAGCGGGCAAGACTCTCACAGAGGAGCATCTGTATGCTGCTGAACCTACGCGAGTACCAGCGTCCGGCCTCCGGCTCGCCTACCGGGGAGCGCCACGAGGCGCTCGAGCGAGCGCTGGCACTCCTGGCGCGGCGTGGTACCCGCACCGTGCCGCTGGCGGGTGGCGACCAACTGCTGGGCTCAACCGACCGCGACATCGAAGCCGTGGTTGACTTGCAGGGTCTCGGCCTTGACGCGATCCGCGAGCAGCCGGCCGGAGAGGATCCATCCACTTCGTCGTCTACGCTGGCCATCGGCGCCATGGCCACCCGCACGGCGCTCGCGGCTTCCGAAGCGGTGAACCGAGTATTCGATGGCATCCTGGCCCAGGGCGCGCGGCGCTGGAGCGGTAACATTCAGCGCAACCGGGCCACCGTGGGTGGGGCGGTGGCCGTGGCCGCCGGCAACGATCCCCTCGTGGCGGCGCTTCTGGCTTGTGACGCACTCGTGGCGCTTTACGGGCCGAGCGGATTCTACGAGCAGCCGCTGGCTGACTTTCTGCCCCGGCGGGCCGCGGTCCTGAGTGCCCCCGCGTTGATCACCGGCCTGTGCATTACTACTCCCACGTCCACTGCACCGATCGAGGCTACTACGACCCATGGCGGGGCTGCGCTCGTGGCCGTGGCGCGCACGCCGGCTGATTCGCCGATCGTGCTGGTCGCGGCCCGGCTGACTGCCGAGAACGGCCGCTGCGTCAGTGCCCGGCTCGTGGTCGGAGGAGTGGGTCCGCTGCCGCTGCGGCTGCCCGAGGTCGAGCGATCCCTCACCGGGCAGGCCGTGGATGAGGGCCGGATTTCGGCTGCGGCAGCGCTTGCAGGCCAACTGGTCCAGCCTGGCGGCGACTTCCGAGGCAGCGCCGAGTACCGCCGGGCCATGGTCCGCGTCCTCAGCGCGCGCGCGCTGCGTCAGGCCTGGGCGCGGCCCGCATGACCGGTGGTAGTCATCCGCGACCGCGCCCCGCATTCGTGCCAGGCGGTTGGCCGGCCGGAACCTCCGGCCCGTATTCCATAGCTGATCCACCGTGAAACCCACGCACGTCGGCGATGCGTCCTTCACCTTGGCTCCGATCTGGAAGGTAGAACCATGCAAGTGAGCTTCAGTCTTAACGGACAACCCGAATCCTGGGACGTGGCGGCCAACGAATCCCTGCTGGATGCGCTGCGCGCTCACGGGATCTTCGGCGTCAAACGCGGCTGCGAGACCGGCGAGTGCGGGACCTGCGCGGTCCTGCTGGATGACGTGCCGGTGACAACCTGTACCATGTTGGCGGCGCAGGCTGCGGGTCATCGCGTGAGGACGGTCGAAAGCCTGGGTGAACACCCGGAGCAAGGCTGGAGACACACGGCCGGACTGCACGCCTTGCAGCAGGCCTTTATCGAGAGCGGCGCGATCCAGTGTGGTTACTGTACCCCCGCGCAGCTCCTGGCCGCCGAGGCTTTGCTGGCCGCGGAGCCTGATCCGAGTGAGACCCAGGTGCGTGAGGCACTCTCGGGCGTGCTCTGCCGCTGCACGGGCTATGTCAAGCCGGTCCAAGCCGTGCTGCGCGCTGCCGCCCGCCTGCGAGGCGAGGAGCCAGACGCGCCGGACTTCACTTCGGCAATCGTGAACCTGGCCCCACCTGACCCGGAGCCTGGCCCGGTCGGGCCTGGCCCGGCAGACGAGGTCCTCCCGACCTCACCCGCTCCTCGGGCGGGCACATCAACCGACACCGTCCGGCTCCCGCGCCTGGTGGTTGCGCCGGCCGCCCAGAATCGTCATGTCGGCGTTGCCGAGCCGAAGGTCGACGCGGTCAAGCTCGCGCAGGGCAAGCCGGCTTTCGCGGCCGACATAGAGCTGCGCGGCCTGCTGATAGGCAAGATCCTGCACAGCCCGATCGCTCATGGCTACATCAAGCAGATAGACGTCAGCCGGGCCCGAGCCTTGCCGGGCGTGCACGCCGTTCTGACTTACCGCGATATCCCACGCGTCATCCACAGCACGGCCGGCCAGTCTGACCCGCTTCCCGGCCCATTGGACGTGGCCAGCCTCGATCGCAAGGTGCGCTTCGTCGGCGACCGGGTGGCCGCAGTCGCGGCCGAGTCGGAAGAGATCGCCCAGCGCGCGCTGGACCTGATCGAGGTCGAATATGATGAACTGCCGGCCGTCCTCGATCCGCGCCAGAGCATGCTCCCCGGCGCGCCGATTATCCACGACGAGCCGGACTACGTGCCCTTCGGCGATTGCGATCCGCAACGCAACCTGGCCTCGGCGATCCGCATCGACATCGGCGACGTGGACGCGGCCATGAAGACCGCCGATCACGTCTTCGAGGCCGAATACGAGGTACCCAAGGTCCAGCAAACGCCGTTGGAACCATTCGTGTGCGTCAGCTACTGGGACGAGAATGATCGGCTGGTCATTCGCACCAGCACGCAAGTGCCCTTCCACGCCCGGCGAATGCTGGCGCCGGTCCTCGGCCTGCCCATTAAGCGCATCCGGGTGATCAAGCCGCGCATCGGCGGCGGCTTCGGCAACAAACAGGAAGTGATGATTGAGGACATTTGCGGCCACCTGACTATTGCCACGGGCCGGCCGGTGAAGCTCGAGTACACGCGCGAGGAGCAGTTCGTGGCCAGCACCTCGCGCCACCCGATGATCGTGCGCCTGCGTACCGGTGTGATGAACGACGGCCGGATCGTAGCCAATGAGATGCGGGTTATCTCCGATACTGGCGCCTACGGCGGCCACGCCAACACGGTGACCGGCAACACCGGCCACAAAGCGATGGCTCTCTACCCCGCCAACAAGGGACCAGATGGGCAGTCGCACATCCGGTTCTACGCCGACGTCGTCTACACCAATACACCGACCTCCGGCGCCTATCGCGGCTACGGCGGCCCGCAGGGTTTCTTCCCGCTTGAATCGCACATGGAGCGTATCGCGCGCAGCCTCTTGCTGGACTCGTTGGAGTTCCGACTGCTGAACGTGGTACAGGCAGGTGAGGAGCATGCGATTTCGAAGGCCTGGAGCGAGGGGCGTGAGGCCCACCCGGAGATTATTCGCACGAACGCCATCGCCGAATGTGCGCGTCAGGGGGCGGAGCTAATAGGCTGGACGGAGCGGGGCGAGCCCGTCCGGCCCGGGCGCTCCGGCTCGCGCGCTCCCACGCCGCCTCCCGGGCCCGCCATCAAGCGCGGCATCGGCATGGCCCTGTGCATGCACGGCACAGCCATCCCCAACCTGGACATGGGCGCTGCCAGCCTCAAGATGAACGACGACGGCAGCTTCAACCTGCTGATCGGCGCGACCGACCTGGGCACCGGCTCTGACACGGTGCTGACTCAGATGGCCGCCGAGGTCCTCGGCTGTCCGCTCGAGGATTTCATTACCTATTCGTCCGACACGGACTTCACGCCGTTTGACAAGGGCGCGTATGCCAGCAGCACGACCTACATCTCCGGGGCAGCCGTGGTGCGAGCAGCCCGCCTGGTTGCCGAGCAAATCCAGGAAGTCGCCGGGCGCATGCTGGGCTGTCCGCCCAATGACATCGAACTAGCGGACCGCCAGGCCCGGACGCCAGGGGGCCGCAGCGTGAGCTTCGCGGACGTCGCGCTCGAGAGCCTGCATCACAGCTACCAGCAACAGATTATGGCCGTTGGCTCCTGGGTCAGCCCCGACAGCCCACCGCCGTTTGCCGCGCAGTTTGCGCAAGTCGCGGTCGACCCCGAGACCGGCCAGGTCACGGTCGAGAAGTTGGTGATGGTGCTCGACTGCGGAATGATTGTCAACCCCGCCACTGCGACCGGCCAGGTCGAGGGCGGCATGACGCAAGCCCTGGGCTATGCGGTATGCGAGGAAATGCTCTTCGATGCCTCGGGACGCATGCTCAACCCACGCTTTGGCGACTACCGGATCCTCAGCGCCGACGAGATGCCGGAAATGCAGGTGCGTTTCATCCAGACCTACGAGCCGACGCACCCGTTCGGCGTAAAGGCCCTTGCCGAGATCCCACTGGACGGTGTCGGCCCGGCGGTGGCGAATGCGCTCTATGCAGCCACCGGCGTGCAGATCCCTGCTCTCCCGCTGACCCCCGAGCGCGTGTGGCAGGCGCTGCACGCTCGGGACGCAGTCCCCGCGCCTCAAGTGACGTAATTCACATGCCTTTCTTTGACCTGCTTACGCACATCGTCTATAATCGATCCGTGCGGGTGAAGGGGTAGCCGTGGCTATGGAACGCTGGGCGCGTAGACAGTCCCATCTCAAGTGGCTGGTGCCCGGGATGGGCGTCAAGCGCTGGGTGCTGCTTTACATCGCCGGCTTCACCTTGGTTGGCTTGGGGATTGCTGCCATTCCCGAGGCTCTCGGCGCCTCGACCTGGCGCCGCATTATAATGTATCTGCGGCTGCTGTTTCCCAGGCCTGAGTTCCAGGTTGTCCTGCTCGTGGGCGCCGGCGTCGTTCTCGTTCTGGCGGCTTTCTTCGGGCTTAACCGGTCTCTGCTATCCGCCTTTCGGCATACCGGTCAGGGTGATGTGGTAGATGTGGTCTACCGTCACCGACAACGCCAACGCGGGCCCAAAGTAGTAGCCATCGGCGGCGGACACGGCCTAAATACCCTGCTCCGCGGGCTCAAGGAACAGACAGATAACATCACCGCCATCGTGACTGTGGCCGACGATGGTGGAAGCTCCGGGCGTTTGCGGCGCGAAATGGGCGTGCTGCCTCCTGGCGACTTCCGCAACTGTATCGCTGCCCTCTCGGATGCCGAAGGGTTGATGACCCAGCTCTTCCAGTATCGCTTCGGCGAGGACAGTGGGCTCGCCGGCCACAGCTTCGGCAATCTTTACATCACGGCCATGGCGGCCATCACCGGCAGTTTCGAGTCCGCTCTGTCGGAATCGGGCCGTGTTCTGGCGGTGCGGGGGCGGGTGATCCCCTCGACGCTCGCAGAAGTAAACCTGTGCGCAGAGATCGCCCAAGCGCGCGACACGGTCTCGCAGAGGCCAGAAGCCGCGCCGGACTCTGCGGCGCACGGGGTGGCGCCGGACGGAGAGGGCTGGCTGAAAGTCTGCGGCGAGAGCCGTATCGGCGAGTCGGTCGGGCGGATCAGGCGGGTCTACCTGGAGCCAGAAAATGTGCCGGCCTATCCGGATGCGATACGGGCCGTGCTCGACGCAGACCTGATTGTGATTGGGCCCGGCAGCCTGTATACCAGCGTCTTGCCCAACCTGCTGGTGCCTGACCTGGCCAGCGCCCTGGCCGCGGCCAGGGCGCCAAAGGTGTACGTTTGCAACGTGGCCACCCAGCCCGGCGAGACAGGCGAATATGACGTCAGCGACCACGTGCGGGCACTGCGCGAGCACATCGGTCCCGACGTCTTTCAGGTGGTCCTGGCAAATCGCAACTTCAGCACCGTACAGCCGCCGGGTGCCGGCGCAGCCTGGGTGAAGTTGCCACGTCCCAATGCAGTCGATTACAGGCTGGTGACCAAGGACCTGGTTGACCAGCAGTATCCCTGGCGCCACGACTCGACAAAGCTGGCTGAGGCTGTGCTCGAGCTACTGAAGGCTTGACGGGAATCGATTAATCATCATCTATTGAATGAGGAGGCTTTCCAATGACAGTTCGCGTGGGCATCAATGGCTTCGGACGTATCGGCCGGCAGGTCCTTAAGGCGATCCGGGACTTTCATCCGGATACCCTCGAGGTCGTGGCCTTCAATGACATCGGCGATCTCAAGACAATGGCGCACCTGCTGAAGCACGATTCCAACTACGGGCCCTTCGACGGGAGCGTGGAAGTCGGCGACGGCGCCTTGCACATAGACGGCAAAGAAATCAAGGCCTTCAAGGAAATGGATCCTGGCAAGATCCCGTGGGGCGACATGGGCGTCTCGATCGTGATCGAGTCCACCGGTCTCTTCACCATTAAGAACGACGGCGTCAACAAGAAAGGCAAGACCGTCCAGGGCGCGGTAAACCACATCACGCGCGGCGGAGCGAAGAAGGTCATCATCTCCGCACCGGCCGAGGGCGAGGACATCACGATCGTGATGGGCGTCAACGACGACCAGTATGATCCGTCCAAGCATGACGTGGTTTCGAACGCTTCCTGCACGACCAACTGCCTGGCGCCGGCGGCCAAGGTTGTCAACGACAAGTTCCACATCATGCGCGGCCTCATGACCACCGTGCACGCCTACACCAACGACCAGCGCATCCTCGACCTGCCCCACAGCGACCTGCGGCGCGCGCGCGCCGCTGCGCTCAGCATCATCCCAACCACCACCGGGGCCGCCAAGGCCGTTGCCCTGGTGATCCCGGAGCTGAAGGGCAAGTTCGATGGCTACGCCCTGCGCGTGCCCACGCCGACCGTCTCCGTGGTCGACTTCACAGCCCAGGTAGAGCGGCCGACGAGCACCGACGAGTTGCGCCGGGCCTTCCGAGATGCCGCCGAAGGGCCGATGAAGGGCATCCTGGCTGCGGTGGACGAGCCTTTAGTCTCCGTCGACTTCAAAGGCGATCCGCACTCCTCCTCCGTCGATCTGGCGTTCACCATGGTCCTGGGCGGCAACGGCGATTTCCTCAAGGTTGTGACCTGGTACGACAACGAATGGGGCTACAGCGTCCGCACCGGCGACCTGGCAGCTCTTATGGCGAGCAAGATGTAGTTGAGCTGTGCGACCGCCAGACGCTGCGATGTGCAGTGGCCTCGCGGCGTCTGCAGTCGCCCGGCGAAGGAGTAACCGATGGCCAAGAAAACCGTACGGGACATTGATCTCCAGGGCAAGAAAGCGCTCATGCGCGTGGATTTCAACGTCCCGATGCAAGATGGCACGGTGACGGACGATAAGCGTATCAAAGCCGCGCTGCCAACCATCCAATATGTTCTCGACCAGGGTGCAGCCCTGATACTGATGAGCCATCTCGGCCGGCCCAAAGGCACCGGTTTTGACCCTGCATTCAGCCTCAAGCCTGCCGCCGACGTGTTGAGCAAGCTGTTAGGCAGGCCTGTCCAGATGGCGCCCGACAGCGTGGGCCCGGAAGTCGAGGCGATGGCGCGGGCCCTGAAACCCGGCGACGTACTGATGCTCGAGAATACGCGCTTCCACAAGGAAGAGGAGAAGAACGACCTCGAGTTCGCCAAGAAACTGGCCGCGCTTGGCGATGTTTACGTCAACGACGCCTTCGGCTCGGCCCACCGCGCGCACGCCAGCACCGAGGGCGTGGCCCGTTATCTGCCCGCCGTCTCGGGCTTCCTCATGCAACAGGAACTCGAGTTCCTCGGGCGCGCGACCCTGAACCCCGAGCACCCCTACGTGGCGATCCTCGGCGGTGCCAAGATCAGCGACAAGATCGCGGTAATCGAAAACCTGCTCGCCAAGTGTGACAGCCTGCTGATTGGCGGTGGCATGGCCAATACCTTCCTGGCCGCCAAAGGCTACGATATGCAAGACAGCCTGGTCGAGCCGGATGTCGTTGCGACCGCCAAGGAGATCCTGGGCAAGAGCGGGGAGCGCCTGCTGCTGCCCGTCGACGCCGTCGTCGCGGACAAGTTCGAGGCCGATGCGCAGAGTCAGGTTGTGGACGTCGATAAGGTCCCCGCCGGCTGGCGGATCATGGACATTGGTCCGCGGACGATCGCCAAGTTCAGCGGGACCATCGAGGGCGCCAGGCTGGTGGTCTGGAACGGGCCAATGGGCGTGTTCGAGATGCCGAAATTCGCCGAGGGGACTTTCGCGATCGCGCATGCGGTCGCCGACAGCGGCGCGATCAGCGTTATTGGCGGAGGCGATAGCGCTAGCGCCGTCAAGAAGGCTGGGGTGGCTAAGAAGATGACCCACGTGTCCACCGGCGGCGGGGCCTCCCTTGAGTTCCTCGAGGGCAAGCCCTTGCCGGGTGTCGCGGCACTGAACGACAAGTAAGCGCAGCATCGGGTACGCAAGACGACACTCCACCCGGTCCGCCCCGTGGAGTGTCGTCTTATGCCTTACCGAGAATGCGTCCCCATATGCGCCGCGTCATGGTCCCTTCTTCCCGCTGCGGTCCCCTGGAGTTGGCGGAAGCAAGTCATCGGCGGAGTGTGGGCGTACCTGCCCGGATTGGTGCGCATCAGCTTTGGTCGCTATAATTCAACCGGATGATTTCTTCATGTTGTAGAGGGGCGTATGGGTTTCTTCGATCGCCTGCGCAAGACGTTCGGCGGTGGGAGTGGCGCACCGGCCGAGGGGAATTTCTACTGGGTGTACGCTCAATGCCGCCGCTGCGGTGAGCCGCTCAAGGGCCGCATTGACTTGCGCAATGAGCCCAGCCAGTCCGACGAGGGTGATACCTGGATCGTGCGCAAAGGGCTGGTCGGCACGGGAGACCGACGCTGCTTCCAGACAGTTGAGGTGACGTTGACCTTCGACCAAAACAAACGGAACGTGATCGACAGTGAAGTCAGCGGAGGCCGGCTGATCAGCGAGGAGGAGTACGACGCGCTCGTGAATCAGCCCGAGGAGCCCGAGGGCGAGGGATCGGAAGATCGGGCACCCGGCGACGAGTAGCGGGCCTCTGCTGGGACCACCAAGACTCAGGTAAGTGCGTAAACAGGAGCTCTTTCATGCGCAAACCGATCATGGCCGGCAATTGGAAAATGAACAAGACGCCGGCCGAAGCCGTCGACCTAGTGCGGGCGCTCGAGCCCGTCGTCGCCCGCTATCCGCAAGTGGAAACCGTCGTGTGCCCACCTTTTGTCGATCTGCCCGCCGTGGCTGCCGCCGTGGGGGCGCATGGCGCGATCGGCGTCGGCGCGCAGAACCTACATTGGGCGGAGAGCGGCGCTTTCACCGGTGAGATCTCGGCCGCGATGCTGGTCCGACTGGCCAAGTACGTGATTATCGGTCACTCGGAACGGCGCCAGTATTTCGGCGAGACCGACGAGATGGTGAACCAAAAGCTCAAGCTGGCTCTGGCCCATGGGCTGACGCCGATAGTGTGCGTGGGCGAAAGCCTGGAGCAGAACGAAGCGGGTATCACGGCCGAGTTCGTGAGCCGCCAGGTGCGGGCGGATTTCGCCGGCGTCGGCGCGGACCAGGCGATCGGCATCGTGGTGGCGTACGAGCCGATCTGGGCGATCGGCACCGGCAAGACGGCCACGAGCGAGGTCGCCAACCGGATCTGCGGCCAGGTTGTGCGAGGCACGCTGGTCGAGATCTATGGTGATCAGGTCGGACAGGCCATGCGCGTGCAGTACGGCGGCAGCGCCAACGAGAAGAATATTGCCGAACTGATGGCGATGCCAGACATCGACGGTGCCCTGGTCGGCGGCGCGAGCCTCAAGCCCGACACGTTTGGCACGATGGTTCGCTTGGCCGGCGAATCGGTTCGCTAAGGCCGGTGGCTGCCGGCAAGAAGGCAGCCTTCTCGACGCCCAAAAACGCAAAACGGCACGGCGGACCCTGCGCCTTGCGTTTTGCGTTTTACGTTTCACGTTTTATGTTTTGCCTGGAACGGGTTGGTTTATGTCGCTTCTGCCCCAGCTTGTCTATTTTGCCCTCACCCTGGCCGCGCTGATCTGGCTCGGCGGATGGATAACCCGCCAGGTTCAGGTGATCGGTCTGCGCCTGACCGGCAGCGAGCGCGTGGCCCTGCTGCTCTATTACCTTCTGCTCTTGCCCGGCATCATTCTGCACGAGGTGAGTCATGCTGCGGTGGCGGTGCTGTTGGGCCTTAGGGTCAGCCAGTTCAGTCTGGGGCCGCGCATCCGCGGGAGCTATGTGGAACTGGGCTCCGTTCGGGTGCGCAGTGGCGGCACGCTGCGCGATAGCCTGGTCGGGCTGGCCCCGTTCGCCGGCGGGACCGCAGTCTTGCTGCTGGTGGGTTACCAGGTCTTCAATGTGGCCGCGCTGGGCGCGGCCTGGCAGAGCGCAGGTTGGTCGGGGGTGGTCGGTGCCCTGGCGGCCGCCTGGCCGGTGCGCGATTTCTGGCTGTGGGCCTACGTCCTGTTCGTCGCCAGCAATGCCATGATCCCCAGTCCGGCGGACCGGCAACCCTGGCTCCTGGCCGCCATTTACATGGGCCTGGCACTGGCCATCGCCTACCTGCTGGGCGGTCTCTCCCAGGTTGCCAGCACCCTGATCCCCGAAGCCACCGGCGCCTTGCAGTTCATGACCCTGGCCTTTGTCTTCACGCTGGTGCTCGACGTGATTGCAGCCGCAATCCTCTGGTTGATCGAGGTGGTGATCATCCAAGTCCAACACCGCCCCTGACGCTTAAACGGCACCAGGCGGCAGGAGAAAACTCCGCCGCCTGGTCCATAGGTTTAATTCATGCCGGCTCGCCCCGGCCTGGGGCACGCTCGTGCCTTATCTACCGGCCAGCATCAGACCGCGTAGCACTTGCGATGGTACAGCACTTGCTCGGCCCGCGGCCGGCCGTTCTCCATGCTCATGACTTTTACGCTGAGCAAATCGCCAACCGTGATCGGCTCACCACACTTCGTGCAGTTGTGCCCGCTGAAAGTCTTGCGCCGCTTTTCGAGGGTTGCGGTATCCGCACCCATCTTAGTAGCTTGAGCCATCCTGATACCCCCTATCAGCAAGTTCGGCGCCAACTGGCGCCGAGACTCGACTAACTTAGCCTGCACATATTATCCATGAAACAGGGACGGCTGTCAAAAAAACACAGGCGATTCCCACGTGGTGACGGCCTCGCCGTCACCACGTGGTGCATGCACGAACGACCTCAGGCGCCGGCCGCTTCGGCAACCTGGGGGAGACTTGCGAGGGATTGGGTTAGCTCGTCCTCGCTCATCGCATAGTCCTGAAGGTGCCCGCTCAGATACGAGTCATAGGCTGCCATGTCAAAGTGACCGTGGCCCGAGAGGTTGAAGATGATCACGCGCTTCTCGTCCTTGGCCTTCGCATCCAGTGCTTCGTCGATCGCCGCGCGCACGGCGTGGCTGGTCTCGGGCGCGACCAGGATACCCTCGGTACGGGCAAACTGCAACGCCGCCTCGAAGCAAGGGGTCTGATGGTAAGCCCGCGCGCTGATGATGCCTTGCTTTACAAGGGCGGAGAGCAGCGGTGCCATGCCGTGGTAACGCAGCCCGCCGGCGTGAATGCCGGCCGGGACGAAATCGTGGCCGAGAGTGTACATCTTCACCAGTGGCGTCAGCCCGGCCGTATCCCCGAAATCATAGGCGTACGGGCCGCGCGTCAAGCTCGGGCAGGAGGCCGGTTCGACCGCCACGAAACGGGTCTTGCGACCTTCAGCCAGTGCCTTGCCGATGAACGGGAAGGCCAGGCCGGCGAAGTTCGAGCCGCCGCCGACGCAGCCGATGACGACGTCCGGGTATTCGCCGATCTCGTCCATCGCCTCGATCGCCTCTTGCCCGATCACCGTCTGGTGCATTAGCACATGATTGAGCACCGAGCCCAGCGAGTAACGCGTCCCCGGGTCGCTCACGGCCATTTCCACGGCCTCGGAAATGGCGATACCCAGGCTGCCGCTGCTGTCAGGGTGCGCAGCCAGGATCTCACGCCCGGCGTTGGTGCGCTCGGATGGGCTGGGGGTCACGGTGGCGCCGTAGGCCTGCATGACCGAGCGCCGGTACGGCTTCTGGATGTAGCTCACCTTTACCATGAATACGTCGACGTCGATGTCAAAGAAAGCGCCGGCGATCGCCAGTGCCGAGCCCCACTGTCCCGCGCCGGTCTCCGTGGCAATACGCTTCACGCCCGCCTGCTTGTTGTAGTAGGCCTGGGCGATGGCGGTGTTCAGTTTGTGGCTGCCACTGGGACTGACCGATTCATTCTTGAAGTAGATGTGCGCCGGTGTGTCCAGAGCCTTTTCCAGCCGGACCGCCCGCACGAGCGGGGTGGGACGGTAGAGGCCGTAAATGTCACGCACTTCGTCCGGCACGGGGACATAGCGGTCCTGGCTCACTTCCTGCAGGATCAGGTCCATCGGAAACAGCGGCGCCAGATCGGCCGGGCCAACCGGTTGATGTGTGCCCGGATGGAGCACGGCGGGGAGACCGCCGGGAATGTCGGCAGCCATATTGTACCAACTGGTTGGGATGTGCGAGTCGGGCAGAACGAGGCGATAGTTCGGTGCAGACATGGTTCCCTCCAAATATGTCAGGATGCGGGCCGGGCCGGCCCTGGCAGCGGGCACCTATACCGGCAGCGACAAGGGAGACAACCTCGGATGGGCGGGACACGCGGTCCTGCCTGGCCGTCTCTGTGCCGGCCGGTGGGGGGAGGGTCACGCCCGCCAGACAAACAAAAGCCCTCGCCCCCCATGGGGACGAGGGTTCCAAAACGAACTCCCGTGGTGCCACCCCAGTTAGGTCAACTCACGTCGACCTCACTCGTGAGGGACGGGAACGAGCAAGGTTCCGATCCCCTCAGCCTTGATAACGGTGGCGACTCCGGCAGAGGATACTTGTTTGTCGATCGGTGCCCGCCTGATCGACTCCCGTTCAATCTGCGGCTCCCCGGTCCATTCGGCACGTGCGGCGGCGCCGGTCTTTCAGCAAGATCCCCTCTCCTGGGCTGCGCCCTCGAAAGGTTGACCTGGCCGGCTCTCTGAAGCCCCGCTTCATCCCGATCACTCGGGATACCTTGCGGCTGCGCTTACTAGTCCGGTTCATAGCCATTGTGCGGCTTGTTCAATTCTGCGGCAGAGTCTAGCATGGATCAGAACCCGTGTCAAACCCGATCGATGTGCGGCAAGAGCCTGCTTAACAGCTTATCCTTCGGCATGAATCCGACTATAGTATCGACCAGCTCACCTTCCTTGAACACCAATACAGTCGGAATGCCCATCACCTGGTAGCGCGTTGGGACGTCCGGGTTCGCATCGACATCAAGCTTCGTCACCTTGATATGATCGGCGTACTCGCTGCTGATCTCTTCGATGATCGGTGCCAAGCGTTTGCACGGCCCGCACCAATCGGCCCACAGATCCGTGATCGTGACCACTGGCGATTCGATGACTTCGCTCTGAAAACTGGCGTCGGTGACGGCAATCATTTTGCCCATTCTAAATGCTCCAAGAACCAAGAACGATGTAAAGACCGGCGGCATCTTACCCGAGAGCCCTCCCTTTGTCAACTGGAAGCTAAAAACCTGTGTTAGCACCATCGCTTGCACTATGCTAGGGCAGAGGTAAAAGCTGATGTCTAGCAGGAGACCCGGCGAGAGCGAGGGCGGGACGAGCGCTCCAGGCGACCCGCCCGGGCCGAACTTTTTGACGAACGAGACCCTGGCGCTGGCGGTGCAATACCTGGCCGCGCGGGATGCCGACCTGTCCGCGATCCTGGCAGGTTTGGGCGCGCTGCAGATGTGGGACCGTGCACCGGGTTTCCCAACGCTCGTGCACATCATTCTCGAGCAGCAAGTCTCGCTGGCATCCGCACGCGCGGCCTTCGATCGCCTGCGCATTGCCGCTTCTCCCCTGACGCCCGAGACCTTTCTGACCTTCGACGATGCACGTCTGAAGAGCATCGGCTTCAGCCGGCAGAAGACGGCTTACGCGCGCGGCCTGGCGCAAGCGCTGCTGGAGGGCCAGCTCGATCTGGCCGAGTTGGCCGGCATGCCGGATGATGCGGTGCGTCGGGCGCTAGTGTCGATCAGAGGCATCGGACTCTGGAGCGCGGATATCTATCTGCTAATGGCCTTGCGCCGGCCTGACGTTTGGCCGGCCGGCGACCTGGCCCTCGCCCTGGCTGCGCAGCGCATCAAGCGTCTGCCGGCCTGCCCGTCGCCCGCCGAACTGGAAGCTTTGGGCGACACCTGGCGGCCGTGGCGCGCAGTCGCGGCCCGCTTACTTTGGCATTATTATCTTGGAGGGACATATGGCAACGAAACAGAAAGCGGTGGCGCCGGCCAGGGCCGCTAAACGGGAGGTCCGGCAAGCGACACGCGAAGCCAGGCCGTGGGTGATCAAGATCGCGCGGCTGGGCTACGCGGCAAGAGGCATCGTGTATGTTGTCGTCGGCTGGCTGGCAATCCAGGCAGCACTCGGGGCGCGCAACCCGAACGTCGACACGCACACGGCCCTGGCGGCCATCATCTCGCAGCCGTTCGGCCGCGTTCTACTGGGTCTGGTGGCGGCCGGCCTCGCCTGCTACGGTATCTGGCGCGTCGTGCAGACCATCATGAATCCCGAGCACGGCGGCTTCATCAAGCGCGTCGGCTATGTGATCTCCGCCCTCAGCTACTGGGGCCTGGCAGCCATCTCGGTGCGCATGATCATGGGCACCGGCAGCGCGGGCAGCACGAATCAGGCGCCCAAAGACTGGACGGCTCGCCTTATGTCCCAGTCATGGGGACGTTGGTTGATTGTCGCGGCCGGCGCAGTCGTGTTCTGCCTCGGCCTTTACAGCCTGTACCGGGCCTACAAAACCAAGTTCGAAAAACGCTTCAAGACCGGGGAGATGAGCGCGCGAGCACGACGGTGGGCGATCGACCTGGGCCGCCTCGGCTACGCGGCCCGCGGCATCGTCTACGCGATCGTCGGGACTTTCTTGGTGCAGTCCGCACTGCAGTACAATCCGCAGAAGGCCGGAGGGCTGGGTGACGCCCTGGCCGCGCTGGCGCAGGCACCCTATGGCACCCTCGCCCTGGCGGTGGTGGCGTTAGGGCTGCTGGCCTTCGGGATCTATAGCCTGGCGCTCGCGCGCTACCGTCGCATCTACGTTTGATTCGGTCTGGACTTGGCCCGGTCCGAATCAAGTTCGCTCTGCAAAGGATGGAGGTACCTCGACTATGGGAACAGTCTTGCTCGGCTTGGGGCCCGGCGCAGTTCCGGAATCGCAACTGGCACGCATCCGCTCCGTGATCCCACGCGATCGGCTGCTGATAACCGATCAGCCGGCGGAGATGGAAGCGGCCTTGGACGAAGTCGAGATAATCGCCGGCCCGGTGCCGCACGAGCTGGTCTTGCGCGCGCCCAAGCTGGAGTGGTTTCAGCAGTGGGGCGCCGGCGCGGACTGGCTCATGCGACGCCCTGAGGCGCTAAGCCGCCGCTTCGTCCTCACCAATGTCTCGGGCATCCATGCCATCCCGATCAGCGAACACATCCTCGCCTTGATGCTGGCCTTTGCGCGTAGCCTGCCGGCCAGCATCAGGGCCGAGGAGAGACACCACTGGCTGGACCGGGGTGAGAAGCGCACCTTTGAGCTCGCAGGGGGCACGCTGCTGCTGGTGGGAGTGGGGGCGATCGGGGCGCGCACGGCCCAACTGGCGCACGCCCTTGGCATGCGGGTACTGGGCATACGCCGCCATCCAGCCGAAACGACCGCAGGTGTCGACAAGATGGCCGGCCCGGGTGAGTTGGCAGCTCTGCTGTCAGAGGCGGACTTTGTCGTCCTCACAGTGCCCCTCACCCGCGAGACAAGGGGTTTGATAGGAGAACGCGAGCTGAAGGCCATGCGGCCTGGTGCCTACATCATCAACATCGGCCGTGGCGGGACGATCGACGAAGCCGCGCTTCTGCAGGCACTCAGGGCCGGCCGGATTGCCGGGGCCGGGCTGGATGTCTTCGAGAACGAACCACTGCCAGCCGATTCGCCCTTCTGGGACATGCCAAACGTGATAGTCACCGCCCACTACGCCGGTGCCACGCCGCTCTACAACCAGCGTGCCCTCGACGTGTTTATCGAGAACCTGCGGCGCTACCGGGCGGGCGAACCGCTAGACAATGTCGTCGATAAGGAGCTGGGGTACTAGGGCACCCAGAACCAGGCCATGCGTTACCCGTGGGTAAACGTCGCGCTGCTCATATTATTGATAGCTCAACTGCTGACGGGCTTTTTTGGCCTCATCAGCGGTGCACCGACCTTCGCCTGGGTGCTCTGGCTCCATGGGATTGTCGGTTACGCGATCCTCGTCCTCGTCGTCTGGAAGGCACAGATCATCCTGGACGTGCTGCGCCGTCGCCGGATGGACGTTATCCGGGCCGCTTTCCTCTTCTTTAGCTTCTTGACCCTGCTCATCCTCGCCACGGGACTGATCTGGAGCGAAGCCGGCCCACACTACGTCGGCGGCATCAGCCTGATCACCGTTCACGCCGTGCTGGCCCTGCTCCTGTTGGCGTTGCTGGCCTGGCATACGCTCGCCCGCCGCTTCATCTTGCGGATGCCGCGCGCCAGGGACCGGCGGGCGTTCCTGCGTCTCGCCGCCGTCAGCGTGGCCGGCCTTGCGCTGTGGCAGACCGGTCGCACAACCAAGGGCTGGCTGGGGCTGCCCGGCGCCTTCCGGCGCTTCAGTGGCTCATACGAAACCGGCAGCTTCAGCGGCACGTTTCCCGTCGTGAGTTGGCTCTTCGACCGGCCGGACCCGGTACTTGCCGGCACCTGGCGCCTGGTCGTCCACGGCGCGGTTCAGCAGCCACTGGCCTTGACCTACGAGCAGGTTTTGGCGGCACGGACTAACACGGCCGCGGTCACGATCGACTGCACCGGCGGTTGGTACTCAGAACAGGAATGGAGCGGTATCTCGCTGGGCGAACTGCTGGACCGGGCCGGTCCCGACGCCGGAACGCAGAGCGTAACTGTCGAATCCGTCACCGGCTACGCTCGCCGCTTTCCGCTGGCTGAAGCACGCACGTTCCTACTGGCAACTCACGTCGCCGGGCAGGCGCTGGACCACGGTCACGGTTTCCCGCTGCGCCTCGTCGCTCCCGCTCACCGCGGCTATGATTGGGTCAAGTGGGTTAGCCGAATCCAGGTCAACCAGAGCAGCTATTTGCTCCAACCGCCGCTGCCGCTGCAGTGATCGTCAGGTTGAGCCGTCAGGCGGGCGGCGTCATTTCGCTAGCGCTCCCTGATAGACCACGCCGTGCCGCGCTTCGCTGCGGTCCGTCGCCGGCGGCGGCTCGGGGGAAAGCGCCGAAATCTCGGCCCGCCACTCGGGCGTCATCTTAATATTCAGCGCGCCCAACGAGCCCTCGAGCTGCTGCAGGTTGCGCGCGCCGACGATCGGCGCCGTGATGGCCGGCTGTGACATGACCCAGGCAACGGCCAGCGCAGCCGGGGCAACCCCATGATCGGCTGCGTAGACCGCGAAGCGCTCGGCGACCTCGAAGTTGTACGGGTCGCCGTAGCGCACGGCGTAGAGCGGGTTTTCTGTCAGTCGCCCACCGTCCGGCCGCCGCGTGGTGCTGTATTTGCCCGTCAGCAACCCGCCACCGTTCGGGCTATAGGTGATTACACCCACCTGCTCGTCAAGCGCCAGCGGAAGCAGCTCCACCTCGGCCTGACGCTTGACGAGGTTATACATCGGTTGGATGCACTCGAAACGCCCCCAGCTTCGGGCGGCGGAAATACCCAGGGCCTTGGCGACCTGCCAGGCGGCCCAATTGCTGGCACCCGTGTAGAGCACTTTGCCCTGGGTCCTCAGGTCGTCCAGCGTCCGCAACGTCTCTTCCATCGGCGTGTTGGCGTCGAACCCGTGCAGGAAGTAAAGATCGATCCGGTCGGTGTTGAGCCGCTTGAGGCTGGCTTCCACCGCCAGCAGCATGTGACGGCGCGATAGGCCGCGCGCATTGATGTCGCTGCCGACTGGGAAATGCACCTTGGTCGTCAAAATGATCTCGTCTCGCTCCGACGCGACCAGTTTGCCCAGGATCTGTTCGGAACGCCCGCCGGCGTAGGAGTTGGCACAATCGAAGAAATTGATGCCTGCCTCGCGGCAGCGGCGGTACATCGCCGCCGAGGTCTCTTCGTCGGCATCGCCGCCAAACGACATCGTGCCAAAGCACAGGCTCGAAACCTGCACGCCGGTCTTGCCCAAAAGCCGGTATTCCATCGTTGTTACTCCTCTCAGGTGTTAGCGCTGCGCCCATGATTATACGGCCAACGCCCGGCCTTGCCGAATGGGCCCTCCTTCGTCTAGCACAAGCGGAGTCGCCTGGTTATTGCGGCGACCGGGTCTGTGCTATTATCCGCTCTCATGAGAAGGCTGCGCCTCGCGTTCAATTGTGTTGCCCTGCTCGTCCTCGCCCTTTGGCTGCGCCTGCCCGGGCTCGATAGTTTTCTCACGGCCGACGAAGCTACCTGGTCGACCCGCTCGATGCAGTTCCTGAACGCGCTCCGATCCGGCGATTGGGCGGCCACCAACATCACCGGCCACCCAGGGGTCACCACGGTTTGGGCGGGCGTCGCCGGCCTGACCGGTAAATGGCTTTTTGCCCACCCACCTGGCACTGCCAGCCTCGACGAGATGCTGCGCGGGCTGGCCGCGAACCCCGTGCGCCTGGATATGCTGCCCTGGCTGCGCTTGCCGATCGTCATGGCGTGTTCGCTGGGCATCGTCGGCATTTACCTGCTGGCGCGCCGTACCCTCGGCGAGCGGGTAGCCTTGTTGGGCGCGGCACTGCTCAGTTTGGATCCCTTCTTCCTGGCTCACAGCCGGGTGCTTCAGCTAGACGCACTCCTGACGACCTTCGTCACCCTCACCTGGCTGGCGCTCATCGCCGGCACGCACGGGGGGCAGCGTCGGTACTTTGTCCTCAGCGGTTTGGCGATCGGCCTGGCAGTCCTGACCAAATCACCGGCCCTGGTGATGGGACCCTTGATGGTGGGCTGGATCATCCTCGCTCGTCTACGCACCGCGCGCACCCTACGGCCGGCCGGTTCCCGCACGGCGGTCCCGCGCGCCATCCTTCTGGACCTCTGCGCGGTGGGGCTGCCGGCCGCTCTGGTCGTATTTCTGCTCTGGCCGGCGCTGTGGGTGGCGCCCGTAGCGACGTTGGCACGCGTTTGGGACCTGATGACCGTCTACGGGCAGGGGCCCCATGAGCTGGGCAACTTTTGGCTCGGCCACGAGGTCGCCGAACCGGGGGCGGCCTTCTATCCGGCCGTTTTGCTGTGGCGCACCACGCCCGTCACGCTGCTGGGGCTGCTGGTGGCCGTCTTGGCTGCCGCAGTCCCGGCGGTGCGCCTCGCGACCGGCCGCGTTCACCGGCTCGGCCCGCCTTCAGCGCCGGCAGCACAGGTGGCGGAGGACCATGCAGCGGGTTCGCTCGGCGCCACTCGGAGCGCGCCTGATCGCTGGACCCTGGCCGCACTCTTCCTCTTCGTGCTTTGGTTTGGCCTGATCCTCAGCACCGGCGACAAGAAGTTCGATCGCTACCTGCTGCCGGTCTTCCCGGCGACCGACCTTCTGGCGGCCTGGGGTTTCACTGCCGCGGCCGGCCGGTTGGCTGCTCGGTTGCCCAATCTGAGCCAGGCGCGCAGGGCCGGCCTGGGGGCGCGGGTACGGGCCGGCCTCCCGCTGCTAGGCGCTCTGCTGCTGACCGGGCTGCAGTCCGTTTCCGTCGTGGCCGCCCGTCCTAGCTACCTTGACGCCTACAACGCGCTGGCCGGCGGCGCACGTGCGGCCAGCCGCGTATTCATCGTGGGCTGGGGAGAGGGGCTGGCCGAGGCTGCGGCTTACCTCGACCAACAGCCCGGCGCCGCAGGCGGGCACGTTGCCTCATGGTATGGACAGAACGTCTTCGGCTCGTTCTACCGCGGCCAAAGCTACGATCTGTACTATGATTTGCGCAGCGCGGCCGACCTCTACGCGCATGACGTCGATTATGTCGTCACTTATGTCAATCAAGACCAGCGGGACCTGCTAGACCCGAGCGTGCGGGCGCACTTGGCCGGACCACTCTTTACGAGCCAGTCGTCAGGCGTCACGCTGGCCAGCGTGTTCGGCTGGCCGAAGCCTTTCCTGCACACCGCCGACCGCTCCCTGGCTCCCGGCCTGCGGCTGCTCGGCTGGGACCTGGGGAACTATGATCCCCTATTGGGCCGGCTGTCGGTGGTCACGTACTGGGATGAAACTGAGTTGGCCGCGGCGCCGGCCGGCGGGACGCTCATCGTGAGCTGGCTCAAAGACGCCAGTGGAGAGGTTTGGGCCCAGGCTGAAGCGACGCTCGATGCGGCGCAGACCCGTCACGTTAGCGCCTGGCTGGGACGGCCGGCAGCCGCGCTGGATATGGTCCTGGCGGCGCCGCCCGGGCTGCTGCCCGGCAGCTACCAGGTCGAAATGGCGCCGTTCGCCGGCAACGGCCTGGCTCTCGGCAGCGTACCGGTCGCCTCCCTACCGGCTGCCCAGGCAGTGGACGCCGGCGGTGGCTTCGCACTCGCCGGCATCACGCCGCTGCAGGACCGGGTGGTTTTCGGCGAGGGGCTGCGCCTGGCCGGGTACGCCCTGCAACATTCGCAGAGCACGCTCAGCCTCGATCTGGTGTGGACGACCCCGAGTGAGCCGCCAGAGGGCTGCCAGTTCTTCGTTCACCTGGTCGACGCGCAAGAGCAGATCGTCAGCCAATTCGACGGGCCGCTGGGACGCCTGTCAGGCGTCCCAGCGAGCGACATGGGAGCCGGACAGGTGGTTCGCCAGCGCGCGCATCTGGCGCTGCCGGCCGGCGCCACCGATGGCGTCTATCGCCTCTACGTGGGCGCCTACTACCTCGCCGGTGGCGCCCGTTTGCCTGTCCGCGCGGCCGATCAGCCGGTGGACGGCGACCGTTACCTGCTCCTCACCTGGAACGGCAACTGATACACATTGGGAGCCCGCGCCAGGCATGCAAACGGTAAGGGCCGCAACGATGCTCCGGGGCTGGGTGAAGTATCCTCAGACAAACATCTGACGAGGTTGCATGTCCACCACCACCCTGCCCGGGCGCGTCCTGAGCTTCATCCGTTTGGGCCGGCCGCTCTTTTTGGCCGGCGGATTTGTCATGAACGGGCTAGGCGTTGCAGGCGCGCTTTACGGCGGAGTGTCGTTGAGCTTGCCGGCACTTCTCTGGGGCCAGGTGGCGATCACGGCCACCCAAGTCATGACGCACTACAGCAACGATTATTTCGACCTGGCTGCCGACCGCGCCAACCGAACGCCCACGGCCTGGTCGGGAGGCAGCCGCGTGCTGGCGGAAGAAGACCTCCCGGCCCGGATCGCTCTTACTGCCGCTCTCATCTTCAGCCTGATCGCAATGGGGGCAGACCTGACGCTGGCCTTTGTGCTGCGCAGTGGGCGGTGGAGTCTACCGCTGCTGCTGCTCGCCCTCGGGCTGGCCTGGGGCTACAGCGCCCCGCCGTTGCGGCTGCATGCGCGCGGCCTGGGGCAACTGACCGGCGTAGTTGTGGTGAGCGTGTTGACGCCACTTACGGGCTTCTATCTCCAGGCTGGCCGGTCAGCGTCATCGAGCTCGCCGGCGCAATTGCTGCTCGCCCTCTTCCCGCTCTGCTGCCTGCAGTTCGCGATGCTCCTGGCCGTCGACATCCCGGACATCGCCGGCGATGCAGCGGCAGGCAAGCGCACGCTGGCGGTGCGGCTTGGCGTGCCACGGACCGTGCGGCTCTACTTGTCGGCGACCCTCCTGGCCTACGCCAGCCTACCCCTGCTGGTCATGGCCGGGCTACCGCCGCTGGTTGCCGGCGCCCCCTGTTTGACGTTGCCGCTCGCGGCCTGGCAAGTCCTGCGCACCCTCCGCGGCGATTGGAACGAGCACAAGCGCTGGAATAGCCTGATCTTCTGCGCCATATCACTGCTCATGGCGACATCGGTCTTGGAGGCCCTGGCGTTCCTGCGCCTGACGGGCCTGCTCTGAATCGCTGCCGCCGGCGCGTCCTCTTGCCAGACCGGGCAAAACCGCGGCTGCTTTCTCCTACCCTCGCAATGCAACCACGAACAGGCAGCCCCAGGCGGCAATGAACGCCAGGCCGCCAAATGGCGTGACGGCGCCCCACCAGCGCGCTCCGGTCAGCGCCAGCAGATACAGGCTGCCCGAGAACAGAACTGTGCCGGCGAGGAACAGCCAACCCGCCGCAGGCGGCAGGCCCGAGCCCGGCCAGCGGGTGAGCGCAAAAGCCACCGCCAGCAGCGCTAGCGCGTGGTACACTTGGTAGCGCACGCCCGTCTCGAAAGTCGCCAGCATGTCCGCCGCGAGGCGCGCTCGCAGGCCATGCGCCCCGAATGCTCCCAACGCCACCCCCAGGCCACCCGAGAGAGCCCCGAGGGCGAAAAACAAACGCTCCACGTGCATCCTCACTTTCGACAGTTCACCGGCGGGCGGGCTCGTCTGCCTGGCCGCCTCCCGTCACCCGTTCGGCCGCGCGGATTTGCCGGTATGCGACCCGCAGACCCGCCAACTCCTCCGCCCCGACCGGCCGGTCACCGTAGTGCACGCGCATATACGCGGCAGTGATCCGTGCCAGCGCGGCCTCCTGCCCGGCAAAGGCCTGCTCCAGCACGTGCAGGTAATCATCCGGCGCCTGGGCCGGGCGCCGTGGGAAGCCACGCCGGCGGGCCAGACGGCACAGGTTGGCGTAGATATTCTGCACAGATACTGCCGCCAACAACTGCGGGCTGAGGCCAAAACGGCGGAGCAGGGCGAGCCAGGCCCGCACGCGCTGCGCGCCGCGTTCGAGAGCGCTGCCACCCAGCGTGATTTCCTCGCGAACCGCGGTCTCCGCATGATCATGTGCCTGCTGACGGCGCACTCTTTCCAAATACAGCCAGACGAAGCCCAGCGCGAGCACGATCACCAACAGGATGCCGGCATCACGCAGCACCGTGCCGGCCCAGGCCGGAAACGCAGGGCCTCCGGAACTCTCCTGCTGCTGCAGCGGCTCCAGTACTTGCCTGAGCGCGTTGAGCGCGTTCACCAACGGCCCCAGGTCCAGGCCACGCACGCGCTGCTGCAACCAGACCAGGATGGGCAGCAGGATCAGGAACAGCAGCATGAGCAGACGCACCAGCAGGAGGCCGAGCAGACGCCACAGCGGAGCCAGCCAGCCCAAGAAACCCTTGATCGTGACAGACGTGTAGACCGATGCCAGACCGGCGGCGAGCGCCACGGTCAGGCCGATTGCCAGGGACAGCTCGCCCAATCTGCCCCAGGCAGGAGCCGTCCCGGCGCTGCGTGCTCCGCTCGCGCCGTCACGAACGCGGGCAACGGCCACGGCGAGCAGTCCCAGGCCGAAGTAGAGCCAGAGAAACGGTCGGCCGTCCTGGGCGCGGAAATGGCCGAACAGCGCCGCGCCCAAAATCAGCAGCAACATGCCCAGCCGGAAGCTGACGCCCACGCTGAAGAAGCTGAGCTCGCGACTGGTGGCGCTGGCCGCGCGTTGCCACAGGAAGAAATTGACCAGAAGCAAGACCCATTCGGGGCGCAAGCCCGTGCGAAAATCGGTGAGCGCCGCCAGGGAACGACCCAACCAACTCATGTTACCGGGAGGGAGCCCCGGGTAAAGCAGGGCACGCACGAGCAGCGCGCTGGAGAACAGAATCAGGCCCAGCACCACCAGCTCAAAGCGCGGTGAGGTTACCTGGCGGCGGCTCAGAAAGTCCAGGGCAGCCATCCAGGCCAGCAGAGCCGCCAACAAGGCTGCGTAGACCCCCCACATCGACAGGCCGGGTGCCCCCCAGACGAAGAGCAGCAGGTAGGGCGTGAACCAGGCTACTTCCAGCGCGGCCAGACAGAAGTGGATGAGCGCCAGGCGGCGGTCAGCGAGCAGCATCGGCGTCTCCACTCGAGCGCTGCTCACGGTTGTAGTCCGCCGAGGCCGGGAAATCCGGGGCACTCCCCTGTGCCACCTGGGGCGCAATCAGGTCCTCGACCAGATGGGGCAGGTGATAGACGAGGATCCCGGACAGCTGTTGCCTGGGAGGCTCCTCGGCAAGGGTAAAGAGAACCACCCGCCTGCCCGCACGCCGAAGATCGAGCAAGGCGGCCAACAGGTCGTCGTGCGCGACCGCGCTGACCACCAGCAGCGTGGCGCCCCAGGGCAGTCGCGGGGCCTCGTGAAACAACAGCTCTTCGATCGGCCGGCTGGCATACGGTGTGACTGCGGCCAGCAACTCGAGGATGTGCAAGAGTTGATCGGGGCTGCGCCCGGGCAGCAGGCGCAGCGGCTGGTCGCTGCCAGGCAATAGACCGTTCGCGATCAAGCCCACAGGCAGACGCATTTCCGCGCACACGGCCGCCAGGCTGCCGGCGACGCTGATCGCGCGCTCGAAAAGCTCTGGGATGTTGCCCAGCCAATGGCGGGTCAGAGTCGCGACGTTCAAGAACACCAGTACCTGCGGCTCTTTGCTGGGTTCGTAAATTCGGCTCTGCATCCGCTGCTGGCGGGCTGTGGCCTTCCAGTGCACGCGACGCAGACCGTCCACAGGCTGCCACTCACGGATGCCGGCAGTTCGCAGCGGGTCCTCGAACAAGCGGTCGATGGCCCCGCGCTGGCCAAAAGGGTTCTCGCTTGGCAGCCGCAACTCGGCCACGCTGTAAAGGCGGGGATAGACGATCAGGCGTTGGCGCTGCAGCAGTTTCGCCCGCCGGCTAAACATGCCAAAAGCGTCCCCGGTGGTAATGGTGGCCGGGCCATAGGCGTGGTAGCCGCGTTGAACGCAATGGACGCTCAATTGGCGGGTCAGGTGTTGAAAAGCGCCCACGCTCCAGAAACTGCTGAACTCAGCCAGGCTGTTGCGCGGGTTGGAGATCAGCCGCGAATCGTCTACCGGCAGCGACTCCGGCATCACGTCGATTATCTGCAGCCAGGTGAGGGGCAGGAACTTTTGGTTGCGTACTTCGAGTGTCAGTTGCACGGTCTCGCCGAGGAAGGCACGCACCTCGCTCAGGCTGCGCTCGTAGTGCAAACCATACAGACTCAGCTCATTCCAGGCCCAAGCCACCCCAGCTACGACGAGGAGCGCCGTCGCCGCGGCGAGCAGGAAGTCGTAGTTGAGGAGCAGACCGGCGACCGTCAGCAGTAGGGCCAGCATTAGCCAGGCTTCGCTGAACTGGGTATCTTTGCTGACGTCCACATAGCGACCGTGGCCCAATTCGCGGACGATGCGCTGGTAAAGGTTCTCGGCTTGCGTCTCTCTGTCCGGCAGATCCGGGCGGTTGAGCTCTTCCAACGGCGGCTGCATGCTTATTCCACGACAGGAACCGGCACTGACTCCGTGATCTCCGCCACCACCTGGGCCGGAGAGCGCCCGCGCAGCCGGATCTGCGGGCTGATGTGCACGCGGTGCGTAAGGACCGGCGGGCACAGGTGCTGAACGTCGCTGGGAATGACGTAGTCCCGGCCGCGCAGGGCAGCCAGAGCCTGGCTGGCCTTGAACAAGGCCAGGCTGCCCCGCGGCGAGGCACCCAGGTCCACCGCCCCATGCTCGCGGGTGGCCCGTACCACCTGCAGGATGTAATGCCGCACGTCCTCGCTGACATGCACCTCATGCACGCTCTTCTGCATCCCCGTCACGACGTCCGCCGAGGCCACCGGCTCCAGTTCGACCAGCGGGTCGGACCGCTGGTAACGCCTCAAGATCTCGTCCTCTTCCGCCTCGTTCGGATAGCCGAGCCGGACTTGCAGCAGAAACCGATCGAGCTGTGCCTCGGGCAAGGGAAACGTCCCTTCGAGCTCGATCGGGTTCTGGGTGGCGAGCACGAGGAAAGGGCGGGGCAACGGATAGGTCCGGCCGTCGACGGTCACCTGGCGCTCTTGCATGGCCTCAAGCAGGCTGGATTGCGTACGCGGCGTGGCCCGGTTAATCTCATCACCCAGCAGCACCTGGCTGAACACGGGCCCGGGCCGAAACTCAAACTCCTGCCGCTTCTGATTGTAGAAGCTGAGCCCGGTCACGTCGCTGGGCAGCAGATCGGGCGTGAACTGAACGCGCGCAAACGACAGTTGCAGGCTGCGGGCAAGGGCTTTGGCCAGGGTGGTCTTGCCGATCCCCGGCACATCTTCCAACAACACGTGCCCTTCGACCAGCAGCCCGACCAGCAAGAGCTCGATCACCCCACTCTTGCCCACGATCACTCGGCCTACGTTGTCCTGCACTGCCCGGGCAAACTCACTGCAATCCACCACCCCTCCTCACAGGTGCCGGGCGAAGAACTTCACGATCTCGTCATAGCAGCGCGCTTTGTTCTCAAACTGAGTTACAACAGTCTACAACTGAGGTTATCCTCGCTGCGACTTGGCAACTTGGCAGCGTAGGGAAACGCACGCCGATTGCGGTATCGATGGTGTTCGGCTCCCAAGCACCCTTTTGTGATATAATGAGCCAATGAAGTAAAAGCCCCAACGACGCTTACGACGTCTCGGGGCTATGGTCAACCGACGTAACCGGCTGACGGGTAGAGTATAGCACCTCGGGCCGGTCGCGTCAATGACGTGGCCGGCTTTTTTGATTTCGGGGGCTAGCGATGCATCACAAACAGGAACAACCCATCCGTGCAATCGTTTCTGGCACCATTGCGCAGTTGACCAACTGGATTGAGACAGTATGGGCGGGTGTGGAATATGGGTATCTTGAAGACAGGGATGGCAAAGTTTGGCTAGTAACAGTAAGGCGGGGCGAAAATGATGGATCTCCGACTGAGAGCTGCAACTTAGACTTCTGGGGCGGACCGGACCATATGCGCGACGTCTGGGAATGGTCGAGACAACACCTGGACGCAAGCGCTGAAGATGGACGGCTACCCCACGAATTGAAAATGATGATTGATCAGTGGGAGGAGGAGCGTAAGCAGGAAGGTTTCATCTCCATGACGTCAATCGGCAAGGGTGTCGAATTGGAGGTTTTCTGGGAGCGGGAAGCGGCGGCGAATACGTTCAAGAACCTAATTGCTGAGATACAGCGCCGTTGGGAGGTTGAGATTCTGCCGGCGCCAGAGAGCTTCCTCGGAGCAGCGTGGAAAGTCGGTTCGGAACCGGTTCCCGACCCGGGTGATGGTGTTTCTGACGTGCCCCAAGCCGAAGATGGATTCGTGCGAAACTATATAAGAATGCGATTCGAAACGATTCGTGAGCTGGATAAAAAGGGGCTTGGATTGGAGGATATGGCCAATGCGGTAGGGGTGTCCCTGTCCCAACTTAAGAGGGACAGGAGAAAATTACGGTTACCAAAGCGAAGGTGATGAACCATCAATGAACCTTCGTGAGCCATAACTGACCTATTTTACGGTCGATCACTGGCCCATAAGCCGGATTACACTGCTAAGTGTAGTTCGGCTTTTTGATTCCCTGGAGGTGGACACATGACGCGAATCACCATAACGCTGGAGCCTGAAGAGGGGACAGCGTTGCAGGCAGTGGCTCGACGCGAAAAGCGCGACCCGCGCAAGCAGGCGGCTGTGTTGATTCGCCTAGAGCTAGAGCGGCGCGGCTTGCTGCAAGCCGATGGCAGCCAACCAGCCCGCAAGGCTACGGAGCGGCCACAATGATTGACACGATTCGTCTTGATGGCGCTTCGGTGACGGCCGAACCACAGCAGGCGCTAACGGCGGCTTACGTGTTCTTGCTGGAACTGGCCGAGCGGCGCCGGGCACGGCTTGTAGCGGCCTCGCCGGCGGGCGGCGACCAGGCACAGGCCAGCGACAAAGAACGGGGCAACGCATGAGCTCGGGTACCGTGTCAGACCCGGCCGCAGTGCTTGCGGCAAACCACTTGCACATGCTGCGCAAAGGCTCGGCAATCAGTGATGCCAACATTCTGGCGCGCGGGTACCGCACGGTGACGAACTCCGCCGAATTGCTTCCGCTTGGCTTCGATCGGAAGCAGTGCCGCGTGCCGGCGCTACTACTGCCCGTGCATGGGGTGAACGGCTCGAACGGGCTGTACACCCTTCGACCGGATGCGCCGCTATCGCTTGACGACAAGACGAAGGGCAGACTTCCAGATGGCACATACCCGCAGAAGGTAACCAAGTATTTGACGCCAAAGGGCGCCAACATGCAGCTTGACGTGCCGCCGACGTGCCGGCCGGACCTGGCAAACCCGGCTGTGGCCCTTTGGGTTACTGAGGGACAGAAGAAGGCGGACGCGCTGGCGTCTGTTGGTCTGTGTTCGCTGGCACTCCTGGGGGTATGGAACTGGCGCGGAAGGAACCCGCTAGGCGGTCTGACCGCTCTTGCGGATTGGGAAGATATCGCGCTCAATGGCCGCGAAGTGCGCATTGCGTTTGACTCCGACGTGATGACGAAACCGGAAGTGCAGAGCGCACTCAGGCGGTTGACAGCATTCCTGCAGAACCGTAAGGCGCACGTGACGGCGGTTTATCTCCCGTCCACTGCAAGCGGCGGCAAGCAGGGAGTTGACGACTTCCTGGCCGCAGGACACACCCGGACTGACCTCGAAAACTTGGTGCAAACTCCGCGACCGGCTCCCACGGCCGCGGCTCCCGATGTAGAACTATTGGCCAAGGAACCGCCCACCATCCGTCGCCCATTGTGTCTTATTGAAGGTGTGGCATACGTCGCGACCTGGTTGCATGTTCGGATGACGGTGCGTGAGAGCGTGAACAAGGCGGGGGAGGTAGTTCGCCATAATCCGCCCTTGGTACGCACGGAGCGGCGGCCGTTCGTGATACGCGGTGACGGGCGGGTGTTCGGTGACGGCGGCGACGCGCCCATTGACGACCTCGGCGCGGAGGTGGTTCTCCCTGAGATACCGCAGAGCGAAAAACTATGGTCTCGGGATGGGCTAATGGCCTATCGGCAAGGGAAGCGACCTGACCCGGTTGACGTGTTCGGGCGAATGGTAGGGACGTTTGACCGATTCATTGATTTTGGGCGCTCCCTCGGAGACCAGTCCGCCATGACACAGTTGCTTGCGTGCTATGTGCTGGCGACGTGGTTTAGTGCCGCGTTTACGGTGCTGGGTTACCTGTGGCCGCACGGCGATCGGGGTAGCGGCAAGACGCAGTGCATGACGCTGGCCGCCGAACTGTCCTACTTGGGGCAAGTTATCCTGGCCGGCGGCTCCTACGCATCGCTCCGCGACCTGGCAGACTACGGCGCGACACTGGCATTTGATGACGCGGAGAACATGGCAGACCCACGGAAGACGGATCCGGATAAGCGGGCGCTCCTTCTGGCGGGCAACCGGCGCGGCGCAAGTGTGACCGTCAAGGAACTGACCGGCGACAAGCAATGGCGCACACGTTACGTAAATGCCTTCTGTCCGCGAATGTACACCGCAACAAAGCTGCCTGACCCCATTTTGGCGAGCCGGAGCATTGTCGTGCCGCTTGTGCGCACGGCAGACCGGGCGAAAGCGAACGCAGACGTTCTTGATTACGCTTTGTGGCCATGCGATCGGCGCGCGCTAACTGACGACCTGTGGGCCCTGGCGCTCGAGCACTTGCCTGAGCTGCCTTTGTGGGAGAGTTACGTCAACGTGAACTCAAGTCTGGCCGGCCGGAACTTGGAACCGTGGCACACGCTCCTGGCCGTGGCCGGGTGGCTCGATTCGTGCGGCGTGGCCGGCCTGGCAAAGCGCATGGAAGGAGTGGCAGTGTCCTATCAGTCACAGCGGGTTGATTTTGAGCCGGGCGACATGACGGCGCTGGTAATACGCGCTGTGTGCAGTGTGGTTTCGTCACTTGCAACACAATCGACACTTGCGACACTAGGTAGCGGGGGGTGGATTGCACGCGCGACATCTACGCAGATTGCGACGGAAGCCGCTCAGATTGTGAGTAGCGAGAGCTTACCCATTGACCCACTGTGGATAACTCCCGACCGTGTAGGCCGGCGGTTGGCCGCGTTGCGCATACCACAGGAGCGCACAAAGGCTCGGGAGTGGGTGGTACAGGAGACAGACCTGCAGGCGCTTGTGCTGGCATATTCGCTCGAATCAGTGTGCAAAGTGCCATGATGGGGGTGTCAATGGTAGTGTCACATGTGTCGCAAGTGTCACAAGTGTCGCGGGCAAACAACGCAAAAGAGGGGCAGGCATGGGAGCGCATACAAACAGTTGGAAACAGCATGAAAGACGGGTTGCGGAAGCGCTCGGGGGTGTTCGGCTGGGTGCGACGGGCACGAGCACGCCGGACGTTGACGCTGGACACATCATCGCTGAGTGCAAGCACCGGCAGGTGTTGCCGGGTTGGCTGACTACAGCATTACGTAAAGTCCGCGCAAGCGGGGACGGGACGGCTGGGGATTGTGGTCTTACATCAGCATGGTGCCCGGGATTCGATCGTGTGTCTTAGCTTGGCTGATTGGCGGGACTGGTACGGCACGGTACCCGGCTGTGATGATGACGGGGTAGGGTGATGGCAGCAAAGCTTGAACCAGGCGAACACTTTCGGCTCGGCCGGCTGGGCGTTCCCGTCGTGGCGGAAGCCTCGGAGGCGCCAGAGGCGCAGCTCTTGCTTTCCTTCGCTGGCGGCTGGTGCGACTGCCGATGGTACATTCACGACGGCGTGCTTCTCACGCTAACCAGCGAAAAGCGGGGGAAGCGGGCCTACGCTCGAACCGGCCTGACGATCGACGACCTCGAACCGGCGGGTAGGTAGGGCAATGGCAAGAACTTGCACAGTTTGCAACCATGAGAAACGAGCGGAGATTGACGCGGCGCTGGTGGCCGGGGCTTCGTTTCGGGACATAGCGGGACAGTACCATTTGAGCAAGAGCGCAGTTGAGCGGCACAAAGCGGACCACTTACCCGCGGCCATGGCACAAGCCAAGCAAGCGGCCGACGTAGCCCACGGTGACGATCTGCTTGACCAGGTGCGCAAGCTGCAGGCTGTGACCATGAACATACTCGCCATGGCTTACAACGGGGCGGACTTGCGCACGGCGCTGCAAGCGATTGCACAGGCTCGGGGCAACCTGGAATTGTTGGGCCGGCTGCTGGGCGAGCTGCAGGCGGCGCCGGTCAACATCTTGGTAATGCCGGAGTGGGTAACCATGCGCACGGTGTTGTTATCGGCTCTTGCCCCGTACCCGGATGCCCGGGCAGCGGTGGCCGGTGAGCTGTTGAGGCTAGATCATGGCTAACATGATAACTGACCTGGCCTTGGCCCTGGATCCGGCCCTGATCATGGCCCGGGCGGGGACGCCGGCGGACCCATGGCAAGCCGAGTTGCTGCGATCGGAAGCCAAGCGGACCCTGCTACTTTGCAGCCGTCAATCTGGCAAAAGCACAACTACGGCTGCCTTGGCCTTGTGGACGGCCGTTTATCAGCCGGGCGCGCTGATCCTGTTGTTATCGCCCAGCTTGCGCCAGTCACAAGAGCTTTACCGCAAGGTGGCCAGTTTCTACACTGTCCTAGCCGGCCAGGCGCCGGCCGAGGCGGAAAGCGCGTTACGGCTTGAGCTGGCCAATGGATCCCGGATAATCGCTCTTCCGGGCCAGGAAAGCACGATTCGGGGATACTCGGGGGTTAGCCTCTTGGTGATCGACGAGGCGGCCCGCGTCCCCGACGAGCTGTATTATGCCGTCCGGCCCATGCTGGCCGTGAGCGGTGGCCGGCTGGTGGCCTTGTCAACCCCATGGGGCAAGCGGGGATTTTTCTTTGAGGCATGGGAAGATGGCGGGCCAGGCTGGGCGCGAACACGAATAACGGCGACGGAGTGCCCGCGCATATCGGCGGCATTCTTGGCCGAAGAGCGCGCGAGCCTCGGGGACTGGTGGTATAAGCAAGAGTACTTATGTCAATTTGTGGAAACGGAAGAATCCCTTTTCACCTATGACGACATACAAGCGATGTTCGTGTCAAAACCGGCTTTGATTGGAGGCCAAAATGTCTACTAGGAAAGTGATCGGGCTGGACTTGGGCCAGGCGCAAGATCCTACCGCGCTGGCCGTTCTGGAATGTGTTCCCCTACCGGAATCGACCGGCCTAGAGCGCGCAATAGAGCGCCGTTTGGGCTTGGAGCACGTCCCCGCGCCGAGCAGGGGACTTACCACATTTCCGGGTTACTTCGCTACCCCCTCGGCACAAAATACCCGGCGATCGTTGACAACGTAATCGCCCTCTTGGCTGGGCCGGAGCTGGCATTTTCGGCGTGCAGCTTGGTCATTGACGCCACTGGCGTAGGGCGCGGGATCTATGACATGTTTGGAGCGGCCGGCTTATCGGGCACCGTCGGCATAATGATCACCTCGGGGACGGCGGTCACGCGGCAAGAGAACATGATTCACGTCCCCAAGAGCGAGCTTGCATCATGTTTGCAGGCGGTGGTTGTAAGCCGGCGGCTAACCGTGTCTGATAGCCTGGCGCTGGGCGGAACTCTAGCTCGGGAAATGCTGAATTTCAAACCGAAGTTTAGCCCCAACAGCAGCAACGTTACCTTTGAGGGGCGCGAGGGGGTGCATGACGATATCGTGCTGGCGGTGGCTATGGCCGTGTGGTTTGCTGAGCAAACCGTGGCCAATGCCTGGCATAATGCTGACGGCAGCATTGCAAGTGATGGGGATATGCGGGACGCATTCGGGCTATAAAGGAGCAAAAAGAAATGGCAACAGCAGGAGCGATCGGAACGAAGATTGCATTTTCTCACGTCGACATGGTAAAGCGCCTCGAAGAGCTGGCGAAAGCGGCGGGCGTGGAACCGCCGACTATGCCAGAGATCAACGACCGGGAAGCGAACTTCAAGCTGCAGACACATGCGGCCATCGAGTTTATTTGCGACGTTTTGATTGTGGCCCTCGGGGCCAAAAAGGAGCAGGAAAATGGCTGACACGACTGAGTTGGAACAGAGCCGGGCAAAAAAGCTTGCGGACCTCGAAGCCGCGCGGCCGCGGCCGCAGAGGCTGACCTGAAAAACTTCGAAGAGACGGCGCGCGTCGCCTACCTGCGGGCTGGCGGCACTCCCACCGACTGGGCGGCGGAATGGCCGACGATGCGTCGCGACCATATCCGCGACCTGGCGAACGAAGAGACCCGCCAGAAAAAGGCCGCCTACGAGAAGATGATTCGCAGCTGGTAGGGTATCCCGCCCGTCGTTGATAGGCGGGCTGCACACTACCGCGGCCCATGCCAGGCCGCCGCGGTAGTGTGCATTCTAATAAAGCGATGAGGGGGCGCCGGCGAGGGCTGGCGCCTTTTGTCTGCCCCAATTCTGCAAGACAAACCTACACATACCCCATTGACACTAACGCAAACATATGCTATACTTACGATGTAGAGACAAAACGAAGGGCCAGTACTCAACTTGCAGGGAGCGTACTGGCCCAACAGTGACACGGAGGTTATCCAATGTCAGCAGCAAGTGTACTTGATTCGGGTGTTTGTGTCAATGCGCTGGTGGTGGTCCGCCAGGGCCAGGCGCTGCGTTTGTGGGACCTGGCGAAAGCCGACGTTCCGGGGGCTGCAGAGCAATTCGCAGCCGGTAATGAGACGGCGCGCCGCATCCTGGCCGATGGGCAGCGCTGCGAGGTGAGCAAGGGCCTGGCGCTGACCATGCTCGGGGCTTACTCGAATGGCTTCTTCGGCTGGGGGCAGAGCGGGCAGGAATTCGCCTACGGCTTTCAGGCGCCGGCCTATGATCTGGCCTGGCGCGCCGGTGACGGGCATTGGGTAATCGCCGACGTGGATTACATCGGTGCCCATGCCCGGGCGGCGACGGTCGCTGAAACTGCGGGCATCCTGGCGTTTTACCGGCGCTATGCTCCTGAGCTGGTGCTGTGAGGGGGTGTGACGTGGAAAGCCCATTCTCTTGGAACGTGCGCTATCTGAGCAAGAGCGGCTTCCCTTGCCAGTTGACGGTAAGGGCCGAACAGTCAACCGTCTTGATCGAGAAGATCGGCGGGGTTGAGAAGTGGCTTGTCGAATCGGGCGCCACACCGGCCGGGCCGGAAGCGCCGGCGACGATCGTGGCCACACCCAGCACACCGGAACCTGAGCGGGGTCCGGACTGGTGCAGCATTCACCAGGTGGCCATGGCAAAGCACGAGAAGGACGGTAAGAGCTGGTACTCGCACCAGGTAGACGAAGGCTGGTGCAGGGGAAAGCCGAACGGTAAGAAGTAAGCACCATGGCGCCCTGTAGGGACTAGCTACAGGGCGCCGGCGGCAGATTGGTAGTATCAACCTGTCGGGGCCATTGTACCACGGTCCCGGCGCCACAAGAGAGAGGGATTACGACATGCAGTTCAAAGACATCGGCGATTCGGGGGTTGTGGTCAGCATGGAACCATCGGATTTGCTGCTGCTGGGGAAAGTCTGCAGGGCAACTCTTGCAGGCGATTGGTCCGTTCAGGACCAGGCGACGATCGACGCCATAGGCGCGGCCTTCGAAGCCGCGGCGCTGTGCGAATGGATGAAAGCGGAGATTGTCGCCTCAAATGGCCTGACGCTTACGGCGCTGCGCGAGGCGGGCAGCCTTGACGCTGCTATAGAGCAACGATCGCGGAACGAGAAGAGCAGCAAGCGGAACGGTGAAGCATGACACAACCGATGACACCTCGGCGGGCGGAGTTGTTGCAGGAGATAGCAGACCTGATGGACAGCGCGACGCCTACGGAGCGGCACGAGCTGCTCTTGCTGGCAATGAAACGGAACATGAAAGTACAGCCGGGCGGAGTGTGCGCAATTGCGCACACTGACCAGGCGCCGGCCGTGGTGGCTGCTGAGCGGCCAGTGTTACGGGTCGTCAAGGCGCCGGCAACCGGCCGGGGGAGGTGAACAGCTAACAAACAACTGCCGCATCAAACGCCGGGCGGTCCGCAAGCCGTCACCGCCCGGCAACGGTGTTTCAACAGACATAGCCGGCTGGGGTGGCTTGGCCGGCCTCACGGAAAGGTGGGAATCAATGCCAGAAGCACAAGATCCAATCCTGACGCCAGAACAGGCGGCCGAACTGCTGAAAATGCAGCCGTCGACCGTCAAAGCGTGGGCGTGTGCAGGCAAGCTGCCCGGCGCCTTCAAAGTGGGCAAAGTATGGCGGTTCAACCGGCGAATCATGCTCGAGGAACTGGGTAAGAAACGCGACCAGGGGAGCGATAAACCGTGAAACGGGCAGTACTGTACGCACGGGTAAGCAGCGACGATAGCCACAAGGACGGCCGCAACCTCGCCGGGCAACTCGACATGGGGCGGAAGTACTCACTGGATCATGGCTATTCCGTCGTGGCGGAGCTGGCCGAAGACGACCGTGGGGCCAGTGGCGCGGCCTTCGAGCTGCCACAGTTGAACCGCATGCGCGAGATGGCACGCAATCACGAATTTGACGTGCTAGTCGTGCGCGAGATCGACAGGCTAAGCCGTAAGTTGGCAAAGCAACTGATAGTCGAAGGTGACTTGAAGCGGTACGGTGTCAGAATCGAATACGTGCTCGGTGAGTATCCCGATAACCCCGAAGGGAACCTGATGAAGCACGTACGTGCAAGCGTGGCTGAGTACGAGCGTGAGAAGATCAATGAGCGCATGACCAGGGGGCGCCGGCTGAAAGTGAAAAACGGCAGCGTCATGCTCCACGGTCATGCGCCTTACGGGTACCGCCAGATAGAAGAGAACGGAAAATTCAAGTTGGCAATCGAAGAGGCGGAAGCGCGCATCGTGCGATTCATGTACTCATGGTATGCCATTGGCGACGGCGAGAACGGGCCGCTAAGCTTGGAGAAGATCAAGCAGCGTCTTGAAGCGATGAACGTGCCAACGACGCACGATGTAGCGGAACCGTGGATGTCTAAACAACGCGGCTTTGGCAAATGGTCCAGGACTGGGGTTAGCCGCATGCTGCGCAATGAAACCTATGCAGGCGTATGGCGTTACTCGAAACGGGCCAAAGACCTAACCGACGAGCTGGCGGTAGGCGTGCCGGCGATCGTCGACCGGCAACTATGGGAAGCCGTTCAAGAGCGAATGGCATACAACAAGAGCAAGGTACGCAAAGAGCCCAAGTACGAGCACCTTATGCGGCTGCGCATGGAATGCGGCGACTGCCACGCGGCAATGGTGAGCGTGTACCATCCTGGCAAGGGTACCCCGTATTTGTACTATCGGTGTCACGGGGCAAAGAACAACGCCCGGCCGTGCCATAACACGCTGACCTTTCCATCTTCCCTGGCCGATGCCTACATTTGGGAGTGGGTAAAGGACATACTAGCCGACCGTGACCGGCTGGCAGTGGGCCTGGCGAATTACCAGAACGAACGCGAGCACAAGAATGCGCCCATCTTAGAACGCATCACCAGCATAGACGAACTGCTGCAAGACTACCGGGCGCAGCTCGGGCGTCTTGTAGAGATGGCCGCGCGGGGCATCTTCACAGAAGAAGAGATATTGACCAACAAGGTACGGCTGCGGCAAATCGTGCAAGGACTGGAAAAGGAACGCGCAGAGCAAGAAACGAAGCTGGGCGCCGATTCATTCACAGACGAACAGATAAAGACACTGATGGATTTTGCAGAGCGTATGTCTGAGGGTCTAGCCGAAGCGGAAGAGGACTTCACAGCGCGCCGGCACTTGATAGAACTGCTGAACGTGCGCGGCGAGCTTTGGGTAGAGGATGGCGTCAAGATGCTGCGAGCAAGTGCTCGCTTAGGAACGCCAAAAGCTTGGTGTATAATGACACTTTGTTCTCGAACTTGATCACGTCGTGACCCTCGTTGTCGAAGACGAGGAAATCCACTTGCTTGCCCTGGGCGCGCAACGCTTCCACAAGGTCGCCTGACTCCACGACCGTCACGCGCGGATCGTTGCGCCCCTGAATCACGAACAACGGGCAAGCCAGTTGGTGCAAGTAGGTACTGGGCGAGCAAGCCACCAGGCTATCGTGATCGCGCTCGGGGTGACCGAGCGCCAGGTAAAAATACGTGCGCCAGGTCTCCGGCAGGCGCTCCAGGAAGGTGAGCATGTTGTACGGCCCAAACATGTCGCAGGCCGCTTTCCAGAGCTCCGGATGTCTCCCGACCAGGGTCAGCGTCATATAGCCGCCGTACGAGCGTCCTATCACGCCCACCCGCCCCATGTCCAGCCGAGGATCCGCCCGCAGCTTCTCGAAAGCAGAGACGTGGTCCAGCCGGTCCTGGCCTCCCCAGTCGTGGTCCACCCGCTTCGCATAATCCAGGCCGTAGCCGGTGCTGCCGCGCACGTTGGGCACAAACACCACAAAGCCGTTCAGCGCAAAGTATTGGATCAGGGGCATCGAGAACCAGGCAAAATCAGGCCGTTCCTGACCCTGCGGGCCGCCGTGGATATAGAAGATCACCGGCCGCGGTCCGTCGAAACCGAGCTCCGGCGAAGGCAAGTACAAGCGGGCTGATATCCGCAGGCCATCATGGCTGACGTAGGAAGCGTCCTCGCCGGGCGCGAGCAAAGATTCAGGGATGCCGAGCACGCGTTCGCGCGTGTGCTTGACCACGCGCCGATCTGGCCCCTCAATGGTATAGAGCTGCGTCGGGGAAATAGCAGTCGAGAAGGCGGCCGCGTAGTCCCCGCTGGCCCGCTCATAGTACAAGCGCTGGAGCACGCCGTTGCTCAAGGGAGCGGAGCCGCACAGCAGTTTGTCCAGGCGCAAGCAGAGGCTGGACTCGTCGAAGCTACCCTCGTATGCGTGTGAAACGCCATCGATATTGTACGTCACCTGGTAGCGATCGCCCTCCAGGTGTTCGAGGTGCGCAATCTCGCCGATGCCCTGGTGACTCGCGCCGCTCACCCTGACCGGTTGCGCTTCGCTCGGGTCATCCAGCCGCAGGTAACCCAGACCGTATCGGTCGTCGAATAACGCCGTGATGAACAGCAGGCCGCGATCGCCGGCAGTGAAGTAGCAATTGCGGATCCCAGTGAGCGGGACCGTCTCTCCCGGCAGCCGCGCATCCAACGGCTTGCCAACAAGCAAACGCCGTCCGTCTTCGCCTTGCCGCCATAAGTAGAGGACCTCGTCCCCTTCGGTATAGGCGTCGGCCAGGACGATCTGCGAATAATCGGAGTTGGCACCCACATAATAGTTGCCGTAGAGGCTGCTGCCCAGGTCGGTGACCTCGAGACCTTCAAGATCGACCAGGTAGCTGCGGTGCAGGGCGTCTCGCCGGTTGTCGACCGCAAAGACCGCCAGGTTACGTTCCAGGTCGGCGTGCAGACAGACCACTTGCTGGCCGGTGAACCGGTCGCCGAACGGATGCTCGGGCGTCCCGCCGTCCAGTGGCACGAAGGTCGGCTGGTAGTTCTCATCGCCGTCGCGGTCGATCATCAAGAGGGCCTTGCCTAACGCAGGAAAGACGAAGTAGGATTCGCCGTCCATCAACAGCGGATTTTGGAGCGCGATATCGCGCGGCAGCAATGGTTCGGGGATGCTGCCGCCGCGGTCCATGGCGTACAGGCTGAGCCGGCCCGAGAGGTCGCTGATGAAAAACAGGCGCTCTCCAACTAATTGCGGGCTCAGGAACAGCCGCGCGGCCAACAGCGACTCGACGCGATACGATGCCGGCATCTTGCTCCTCCCTTCCTCATTGCACCACCAGCGCCGGGCATCCCAGGTCGTGCAGGTGGTCCAGCAGGCCGTCCTCGGCCAGCGTCATCGGCAGGCCGGCGACCACTAGCAGGCCACAGCCTTTGCTGCGAACGGTAGCCATCAGCACGGCCGGATTGCCGGCGCTCACGTGCTGCAGCCTGACCTCAAGACTCTGCCCTTGGAGCCAGCCTGCCGCTTCGTCCTCGAGGTCTTGGGCGCTCTGGCCTTCGCCGGCCTGAAGCAGAACGTCCAGCTTGCCGCCGCCCCGCACCCTCGCCAGATCGGCCGCTACGGCCAGGGCCCGGCGTGATAGAGTTGACCCGTCATATATCACCACCACGGGCAGCCCCAAGTGCAGTCCGCGTTCGAGGACCAGGGTCAAACCAGAGGTCCGAGCCAGGAGGGCGCGCGTACTGGAACCCACGCGTCGCCTGCTGCCGGGCAGAGACCAGCCGGAGCGGCCCAACGTGATCAGGTCGGCTTCCTCGGCTGCAGCCAGCAAATGCTGAGTCACTGCGCCACGAGTGACGCGGAACGTCACCTGGACCTGGCGGCGTTGCGCGGCCGCGGTCAGCGCCCGACGCGCCTGGCCAGCCCGAGCGCGGAGTTGCTCCTCCAGCTCGGCAAGATCGATTTGGCGCGGCCTGGCCGAATAAAGGCCGTACTCGCGCGCATACGGCAGAGCGACCGTCCGCAGCAGGCTCTCATCCTCAACGAACAAGCCGACGAGTTCGGCGTGCAGGCTGGCGGCCAGCTCGACCGCCGCCTCGAGGGCCGCCAGGCTGTGCGGCGAGACATCCAGGGCGACCAGGATACGGCAAATCGTCTGCTCGTGACTTTCACCGTTCATACTGCCCTCTCCCCTCTACTCTTGTCACCGTGCAAGCCGTCCCCTTCCTTGCTGGCACTGAACTCCAGTCGTTTCTGGGACAAGTAGTCCAGGCGCGCCTGAACCTGCCCGTTGACACTCTCGGCCGGGTACTTGCCATCTTCATCCGGCTGGCCGGCCGGGACGCCGGTCAAGAGCTCGATGCCTTCGTCGATCGTCTCGACCGGATAAACGTGGAACTGGCCGTCGGCTACGGCCTGCACCACGTCGCTCCGCAACATAAGGTGCTTGACGTTGGAGGCCGGGACGAGCACTCCCTGATCGCCGGTCAAGCCACGCGCCCTGCAGATGTCGAAGAAACCCTCAATCTTCTCGTTTGCCCCGCCAATAGCCTGCACGTGCCCGTACTGATTGACGGAACCGGTCACCGCCAGCGATTGGCTGACCGGTAGGCCGGAGATGGCCGACAACAACGCATACAACTCAGCCGAAGAGGCGCTATCTCCCTCGATGCCGCCATAGGACTGCTCGAAAACCAGGCTCGCCGTCAGAGACAATGGGCGGTCGGCCGCGTAGCGCCCACCGAGGAAACCGGTCAGAATGAGCACTCCCTTGGAGTGGATCGGCCCGCTCAACTCCACCTCGCGCTCGATGTTCACCACCTCACCCTCGCCCAGCCGGACGCGCGCCGTGATGCGGCTGGGTTGGCCGAAGGCGAAATTGCCGGCCTGCAAGACGGACAGTCCGTTTATCTGGCCGGTCGCGCTTCCGCTTGTGTCGATGATAATGGTGTTGCGCTGGATCTCCTCGTAAAGCCGCTCGCGCACCCGATCGGCCCGGTAGATCTGCGAATCGATCGCCCGCTGCACATCCTCGCGCATCACCACATCATGCCCGGCCTCGCTTGCCCAGTAGTCAGCCTCGCTGATCAGGTCGCGAACGCGGCGAGTGTCCAGTGACAGCTTCTCCTCGTCGCCCACCAGCCGTGCGCTGTGCTCGATCACCCGGGCCACAGCATTCGGATTGAGCGGGCGCAGGTCGTGCTTGCGTGCCAGAGTCGCGATCAGTCGCGCATAGAGATCCTGGGCCTGGCGGTCCCGCGGCATCTCTTCGCCGAAGTCAGCCGCAATCTTGAACAGCCGCTCAAAATCCGGATCGGCTTGAGCCAGCGCATAATAGAGCTGCCGCTCGCCCAGCAGGACGACTTTGACCTCCAGCGGAATGGGCTGTGGCTCGAGCGAGATGGTGCTGATCATGTTGAGCGCCTGACCGAGCGACTCAATCGTGATCTGGTTCGAGAGGAGCGAACGCTTCAGGCCATCCCAGGCATAAGGCTGTTGCAGCACCTTGATCGCGTCCAGGACCAGGTAGCCGCCATTGGCACGATGCAGCGCGCCGGGCTTGATCAGGTTGAAGTCGGTGACCAGCGCGCCCATCTGGGCCAGGTGCTCGGTGCGGCCGACCAGGTTCTGGTAAGTGGGGTTGTCCTCGTGGATAACCGGTGCGGCAGAGTCGCCCGAGTGATCGATCAGCACGTTGACCAGGTAACGGCGCTGCAGGGGCGGCACTCCGGTTGGGTGCGAAGGTGTGCGCTCAGTTTCATCCTCGCCCGCTTGTCCCTCGGCCGGCGCCTCGGCGGGACTGACCAATGACTGGGCCGTCTCGACCACATCGTGCTGCACAGCATTGATATAATTCACGACCTCGGGAAGATCCTGGTACTTGGCACGAGCTTCGTCGAAGAGCGAGCCGATGGCCAGGTTCGTGAACTCGCGGTTCAGCTCGCCGACGCGCTCGCGCGCCTCCCGCTCACGCTTGGGCACGCCGGCCAGGGTCTGCTGCAGTTCCTCCTGCAGGCCCTGCACGTCGGCCTCCAGCTTCTGACGCGTCTCCTGCGGCAGCTTCTGATATTCTTCGGGCGCAATGACCTCGTCGTTCTGCACGGGAGCGAAAATCAAGCCGACGGGTGTGCGCAGCAAAGCCAGGCCGCGCTCCTGCGCCTTTTTCTGCAGGTCGTTCAACGAGCGCTCCTGGGTCTCCTTGAATTCGTGCTCGATCACCTGGCGGCGGTTGCGATACTCGTCGCTTTCGAATGCGCCCGCCAGCGCGGTGCGCAGCTCGCGCATCAAGTCTTCCATGTCGCGGCGCAGCTTGACACCCGTGCCCGGGGGTAAGCGCAGGGCGCACGGTTTCCAGGGCTGGTCAAAGTTATTGACATAGCACCAGTCCGCCGGAACCGGATCCGTGCCTGCGCGCTCGTCCAGAAAGTGGCACACCAGCGACTGTTTGCCTGTCCCGGCCGGCCCCAACGCAAAGATATTGAAGCCGTCCCGGCGCATGCCGATCCCTAGCTGAACGGCGGCAACGGCGCGCGGTTGGCCGATAACCTCCTCCAGGTCAGGCAGGTCCGCGGTCGTGCTAAAATCGAACTGGGCGGGATCGGAGCGACGGTAAAGCAGCTCCGGCGCCAACTCTTGGATGCGTGCCATGGCAGTGAATCTCCTTCCGTTGCGATGAGAGAAGGCAAGTCAGGTGCAGCCCTAATAGCGAACGCGGGCGCCGACGGCACGCGCCCGTCCTAGCCAGGGCAAGGCCAGGACCAAACCGGCAGCAAAGCCACCGATGTGAGCAAAGAAAGCCACCCCGCCGGATTGAGTCTGGCCCACCGACAGGAAACCGCTCACGAGTTGCAGAGCGATCCACAACCCGAGAACCACGATGGCCGGCAGCCGCCGGACGGTGATGAAAATGCCAAAGATGAGCAGGGTGTTGATCTGCGCGCGCGGGAAGAACATCAGGTAAGCCGCCAGGACGCCGGCAATCGCGCCGCTTGCGCCGATGCCGGGCAGGTTGGAGCCGGCCGATACAAAGACCTGCGCCGCGGAAGCTATGAAGCCACAGACGAAATAGAAAACTGTGAACCAGAAATGCCCGAGCACATCCTCGATGTTGTTGCCAAAGATCCAAAGGTAGAGCATGTTTCCGCCGATGTGAAGAAGGCTCGCATGCAAAAACATGGACGTCACGAACGTCAGCAAGGTAATGCTCACGGGCTCGACGGGCACGCGGCCGGGCACGACTCCATAGCTCAGGAATACCTGTTGCAGTGCGCTGTCGCCGCCCGCGCCGAGTTGCAGCATCTCCCACGCGAAGACCAACACGTTGATAACGATGAGCGATATGGTCACGACGGGAGCGCGGCGAGTTGGGATACGGTCGCTTAAGGGTATCATTTTACCTTCCGCTAGATACTGAGAACGTTTCGAGTAAACCTCAGTAAGGGCAGGCCGTCGGCGGGGCCGATTACGTTCTCGGCCCATCAGCGGGCGACGGCCTCAGCCGGCCAGCCTGAGGGCCAGTTGCGGGACGATCGCACCAAAGAGAGCATACAACGCAATAAGGGGAAGCGCAGCGTAGGGCAAGGCGAAGAGCAGTCCGTCCAGCCGGGCTGGCAGCCAGGGTCTGACCGCAAAAGCCGCGGCCGACAGCAGGGCCAGCGCGACCGGCCATTTGGGCACCCCCTGAGATCCCATCAGGCCGGCAGCCAGCAGCACGACGGCCAGTAACGCCAGGCCGGCTGCCAGGGCACGGCTGCGCTCGGGCCGCAGAGCCTCTTCCCAGCCGAGCGCAAGCCCCATTGCCAGTGGAATCAGAGCGGTGAACAGATAACGGCCCTGGTGCTGGACGAATTGGAGGTTGTACCAAGCGTACACGGCTACGGAGAGGAAGACGCAAAGGCCGCAGAGTGCCAGCGCGTAGCCGGCGCCGGGGAACGCGCCCCGCCGGGCGTCGGCCGCCAGGGGCGGCCAGCCAGGACTGCGTGCCGCGCCCGGACCGGATGACCGGCCCTCCCTCTGCACCGCCGGGCGGCCGGCCGGTCTGCGCCGTATCGTCCGGGCCGGAGGCATGACCGCCGCCGAAAGGATACACGGCAACCGGTCGGCGGGCAGCGGGCCGCTTGCGGCCGCTGCCGGAACCTTCAGCCCCCGACTCAGTCCTGCGCCCCCGGGCAGCACAAGAAATGCGGCGCGAGCCAGCAATCCCACGCCCGCGACAGCGCTAAAGATTGCCAGCGCGGTGTACACGCGCGCATCCATCGGCACACCCTGCCAGCCAAACACTCCCCAGAAGCTTTCGAAAGTGAATGTGACCAGGCGTTGAGCGTAGCTGCTCCAGCCGAGGCGAGCCACGTACTCGGTCAGCCGCATTTGACCTATCACCACGCTGTCGTGCCGGGCCAACCCGAGAAAGTCGGGCCAACCGTAGGTCAGGACATCCCGGAGGTACCAGGGGAAGCTGATGAGGGCGGCCGGCGCCACGACCAACCCTAACTCGAGGGCGACGCGTGCCAGGGCAGCCCGTTCTCGCCGCCACTCCCAGGGCAACACGATGCCGGCCAGCAACACTGCGATGTAGGCCGTGGTCTTGGTAATCAGTACCAGGCCGCACAGCACGCCTAATAGGGCGTAGTCGGCCTTCCCTCTCACGCCCTGTCCGCGCGATCCGGCATCTGCTCGAGCATCCCGCTCGATCCGGCCAAGCAACAACAAGAGCAGCGCGGCTACCAGCAGCTCCCCGAGCACATCGTTGCTCACCTGGGCTACCGTCGCGAGGTGTTGCGGAAGGAAAGCTACGAATGCCGCCGCGGCCAGGCCCAAGACAGGCTGCGCCGGAAACACGCGCCGCCCGGTCAGATAGGCCAGCACGACCAGCCCTGCGCCCAGCAGGACCGAGAACAAGCGCAGCGGCAGCAGGGCGCCGCCGGTTACGGCAAAGAGCGGTGCGGCGAGCAGGTAGTAGAGTGGGGGCTGATGAAACTCATAGCGGATGCCGTCGATGCTCAGGATCGGGGCAAACTTTGCTTCCTTGATCCAGTCCAGGTAACCTTGCGAGTAGTCGCCCATCTGCAAGACCGGAAACTTGCCCTTGTCGACCAGGTAGCGCACATAATTGTAGTGCGCCGGCTCATCCGGGGCCTGCCAGGGTGGAGTGTACACGGCGAACAGGACCGCAAGCAGAGTGTAAACCGCCAGGATGGCCGCCAGTATCCAGCGGGCACGACCGGGATTCAGATGGGGCATGTCACCGATCCTCTTCGACGTCCTCCGGCTGGTCCTGCTCGGCCAGAACTTCACGCCCGCGGCTTCCACCCATGTCCGGTCCAATCACCCCATTGGATTCCAGTTCGTCGATCAGCCGGGCCGCCCGCGAATAACCGATCCGCAGCCGGCGTTGCAGCAACGACACGCTTGCCTTGCCGGCCTTGCGCACCTCGTCAACCGCCTGACGGTACATCTGATCGCCCTCTGCTGCGCTCTCCTCCATCGCGGCCATTTCTGACCAAAGCGGCTGCTGCAGCCTTTCCTGGCCGGGCAGCCAGGGTGGCTCGGCGGCATCACCCGGAATGCCCTGCCCGAGCGAAGGGCCCGCCGTCTCCGCACCCCCTGGCCCTTCCTCGGCGCCTCCCTCGTCCACGGTACCGAAGCTGCGCACGCCCTTCCAAAAGCGCACCAGCCGCTGCGTCTCCCGATCCGACACGTAACAACCCTGCAGCCGCAGCAGTTTGCTCGCGTCCGGGGCCATAAACAGCATATCGCCGCGTCCCAACAACTGCTCCGCGCCGGGCGTATCGAGGATAACCCGGCTGTCAATCTGCGAGGTCACGGCGAAGGCGATACGTGCCGGGAAGTTGGCCTTGATCAGGCCGGTGACCACATCCACACTGGGCCGCTGAGTGGCGATAACCAGGTGAATCCCGGTGGCACGTGCCATCTGCGCGATGCGGCAGATGTAGCGCTCCACGTCCTCGGGAGCCGATAGCATCAGGTCTGCCAGTTCATCGATCAGGATCACGATATAGGGCAAGGTCTGCTCGCCGCGCGCCACCAGCTTCTCGTTGTAGCCTTCGATGTTGCGCGCTCCCAGCTTCGAAAAGAGCTTGTAGCGCCGGTCCATCTCTTTGGTGGCCCATTGTAGGACGGGAACGGCACGCTCGACGTCCACGACCACGGGCGCGATCAGGTGCGGGGTACCGTTGTAGACCGTCAACTCCACACGCTTGGGATCGATCATTAGGAAACGCAGGCTCTCGGGTGTGTGCGTGAGAAGCAAGGCCGTGATGATGGCGTTCACGCAGACCGACTTGCCGGAACCGGTCGCCCCTGCGATCAGCAAATGCGGCATGCGGGCCAGGTCGGCTACGACCGACTGCCCGGAAACGTCTCGGCCCAGGCCGAACACCATCGCCCCGCGCGCCTGGCGAAATTCCTCCGACTCCATCACCCCACGCAGCGCTACCAGCGAGATCTGCACGTTCGGCACTTCCACACCCACCACGTCCCGTCCCGGCACGGGTGCCTCGATGCGCAGTGGCGAAGCGGCGAGCGCGAGGGCCAGGTCGTTGGAGAGCGCCTGAATCTGCGAGACGCGCACCTTGACGCGCTTCTCGTCGCCTTTCCGGTTGTGGCGCACGATCGTGCCCGGACGCAACCCAAACTGCGTGACCGCCGGCCCCTGGTTCGCTTCCACAACCTGCACCGGTACGCCGAAACCCTCCAGCGTCTTCTCGATGATTTCCGCGCGCAGGCGGAGATCATCGCCCTGAATGTCCAGCTCGGTGGCGTCTTCCAGGATGTCGGCGAGGACAGGCGCGCGCCACGTCTGGCCGCCGCTGCCGATGATGCGCGGCGTGACGTCAGCGGCGGCTGCACTGCCGTTGGAGCCCGCCCCGCCCGCTTTCGCAGGAGTCGTGCTCCCGCGACCCGCCGGAGCGGCGATGCCACGCGATGGCCCGGAATGTGGCGAAGGCGCCGTTGTGCGCGCCGCCGGGCCGAACGAAGGTGGCTGGAGTGAAGGCGTCGGAAGCCGATCGCGCCTGCCGCGGCCATCCCTCCCCGTCAAGCGGCGCCACCAACGCCGCCAAAGCGATTCGCTATGCCCGAGAGGCAGCGGCGGTGTGTTGATCCGCAATCCTTCAGGCAAGGGAGGAGCGCCCTGCAGCTTCCGGCGGACGGCGGCGATGCGCTCACGCAGCTCCTGCCAGCTCAGGCCCACAACCATGCCCAGGGCAACCAGGCCAAGCAGCAACAGCAGAACCACGGTTACCGGCAGGCCGAAGGTGTCGCTGAAAGCCTGGCCGAGCACGTGTCCCACCAGACCGCCCCTGCCCGCGCTCGCATCTGCAGTAGGGCCAATGAGGCCGGCGCCGGCCTCGAGCACCAGAAACAGCACGAACGCCGCCCAGGCCCGTCGCCCCGAAAATACGGGCTCCTCGCTGACTTTGCGCAGGATCAGCCACAGACCGAGCGCGCCCAGCAAGATCGGCACCAGCCAGCGTCCATCTCCCGTCAGGGCGCGCATACCGTCGACCAAGGCGCCGGTGAGCGCGCCGTTTGCGGGCGCGGACAACAGGCTGAGCAGTATGAATACCGCCAGCACCACCAGGACCGTGCCGATCACCTCGCTGCGCAGCAGCGCAGCCGCGGCGCCGGCACCTGGCTTGGGTTTCGGTTTGGCGCGCCGCTTAGCCATACTCCACCTGTCATCCGGTACTGGGCAAATGTTCTAACTATTGGCCCTGTCAAGCACAATAGGGCCGGCGAGTACCGCCCAAATGTTCTAATTGCTGGCCCTATTATGTATAATAGGGCCGGCGAGTACCGCCCAAATGTTCTAACTACTGGCCCTATTATGTATAATAGGGCCGGCGAGTACCGCCCAAATGTTCTAACTACTGGCCCTATTATACATAACACCTAGAACAAACTCAACTGTTGGAACTGGTCGTCGTCGCCGGGAGGGTCGTCCTTGCTCTCCCTCGACTTGTCCAGTTCAGCCAACAGCTCGGGGATGCGATGGATGTCCTGCTCCATCTCCTGCCGCCAATCGGGGCGCCGCAGGGCGGCCGCGGGATGATAGAGCGGAAGGTAGAAGACATCCCCAACGCGCTTGGCCTTGCCATGAATGCGCGAGATCGACTGGCCGGGAAAGAACCGTTCCATCGAAAAGCGTCCCAGGGTCGCGACGATGCTGGGTTTGATCAGGGCCAATTGTCGGTCCAGGTATTCGCGGCAGGCTACGATCTCATCCGGCAACGGGTCACGGTTACCGGGCGGGCGACATTTGACGACGTTGGTAATGTAGACCTGCTCTCTACTGAGGTTGATCGCGCCCAATAGCTCTTCCAGGTAGTGGCCCGAAGCGCCGACAAACGGCCGGCCCTGGCGATCTTCATGAAATCCCGGGCCTTCGCCGATAAACATAATGCGCGCGTTAGCCGGTCCTTCCCCGGGCACGGCGTTCGTGCGGCTCCGGCTGAGGGCGCACTTCGTGCAGACTTTCACCTCCGCCGCGACTCGCTCCAACGAATCCTTCGCTGAAGGATTTGCCGAATCATTCACGGAATCACCCATGCTACATCTCCCCAAAACACTTCTCGAGGTGCTGAAGCGCATCCTCATGCGCCGACGCCAGGCGGGTCTGCATGTCCGGACCTGCCAAGGCAGGAGTTGTCATGATAAGGGCGTCCTCGCCATCTTCATAGTAATGACGGCGCCCGCCTCTCACCGCGTAGCCCAGCTTCTCGTACAGTGCGCGTGCGGCCACGTTGCCGACGCGCACCTCCAACGTCGAACTGGCCGCGCCGCGTGCGATCGCTTCCTCGAGCAAGCCAAGCATCAGGTATTGGCCGAGCCCACAGCCGCGCCAGTCGGGGTGTGATGCGACTGTAGCAACATGGGCTTCGTCGACCATCATCCACAGGCCACCGTACGCCAGCACAGGCGGAACGGAAGCGTCGCCGGAGTTAGCCAGATATGCGACCAGGTAGGCGGCCATCCTGTTTTGCTGCAGGTCGACGAGGTACATGTGACGGCTCCAGGGACGTTTGAACGCCTGGCGTTCGATCTGCATGATCGCGTCCAGATCGGACGGAACCATCGGGCGTATCGCCGGCAACGTCACGGCCTGATCCGCCCCACAACAGGGGCCGGGCCGGTCGCAGGCGCGGGCTCGTGCAGGTAAATCGGGGTGAGCGCCACCGGGTCGTCGGCCTCACCGGCGCCAAAGCGAGCCCAGGCCATCTCGGCCAGGTAGCCGGCACGTCTCATGGAGAGCGCAGGCGGCAAGCAGCCGGCCTTGTCACCCAGTCGCTCCGTCAGCAGCACTCGCGTGCCCGGCAGCATCTCCCCGGCGAAGAGCACCGGGTGGACGATGGACGCCGCCAGGTCTGCCACCGAGGCCAGGGCATAGGGTGCCTGCGCAGCCCAACCCGCGGGGCCGTGCGCGTAGGGCGCCCAACACACCCGCCCACGCCCAGCCTGCACCAATGCAATGACCGGCAGCGGTTGCCGGCCGTGCGGATAGGCCACCACATCCAGCGTTGGAATACCCAACAGTGTGAGGCGGCCGGCGAGCGCCAGCCCCTTCGCGGCCGCTAGGGCCACACGCAGCCCGGTGAAGGAACCCGGCCCCAGGGCGACCGCCACCGCGCGCAAGTCGCCCGGCGTCAAACCCGATTGGCCGAACAGCTGCTCGACCTGCGGCATCAATTCCACGGTGTGTTGGTTGGCCGAGTGCCAATGGTACTCGCCAATCAGGCCACGCTCGCCGTCGTAAAGGGCGATGCCCGCCAACCGGGTCGAAGTGTCGAGGGCCAAGAGCATGTGCTCAGAATTCCTTTAGGATCAATCAATCTCGGTCGAGCAAGCCCCGCAACAGCCGTTCGTAGCGCGTCCCGTGCGCTCTTAGCTGCAGCTCGCGCCGCTCGTCGTCCAGGTAGCGAAAGCCGATCTCGAGGTACTCGTCCGGCAGCAGCCCGGAGATGCGGTCGGCCCATTCGATCGCCACGATATCATCGTCCACGAACAGATCCGCCAGCCCGACATCCCACATCTCGAGCGGCGCATCCCTTAACCGGTAACAGTCCACGTGCTGGAGCAGGCGTCCATCCGCGGTTTTGTACTGGTTGATCAGCGTGAACGTCGGGCTGGTGACGGCGGCCCGCACTCCCAGCCCGCGCGCCAGCCCCTGGGTGAAAGTGGTCTTGCCGCTACCCAGGTCACCCTCCAGTGCCAGACAGTAGCCATCGTCGCCATCGGCAGTCGGCGCGCCTGGGCGAGCGCAAAGACCGGCCAACCTCTCCCCAAGGGCCTGCGTCTCGAGGGCATCGCCCGTCTGCAGGATGATTTGCGTGCCTGCCGAGCCTGTCATGCTTGCCATAAGTCGGTGCTATTATACCACATACGCCTTTTACGATCGGGTATCTGGTGCTATTATGGGCGCACTCAACAGAAGGAGCACGGTATGCGTGTCTTGGTCATTTCTGACATCCATGGCAACCTGGCCGCCCTGCACGCGGTGCTCGAGGATGCAGCCCATTTCAACTACGAGGAAGTCTGGTGCCTGGGGGACACAGTCGGATATGGGCCCGAGCCCAATGAATGCATCACGCTCGTCCGCCAGCTGAAGGCCGTGTGCGTGGTCGGCAACCATGACTTTGCAGCCATCGGGCGCATGGACATCGAGGACTTCAATGCGGAAGCACGGCGGGCGGTGCTCTGGACGCGTCAGGAATTGACCGGGGAGAACCTGGCCTGGTTGAGCGAGCTACCCAGCAAGCCGATCGTGAAAGGCGACTTCACCCTGACGCACGGTAGCCCGCGTGACCCTGTCTGGGAGTACGTGCTCTATCCATCCACCGCCCGCGCCAATTTCGACGCCTTTAGCACCCTTTTCTGCCTGGTCGGGCATACACACGTGCCGGCACTGTACCTCTGGGTGGATTCGGAAACCAGCGTGCGGGCCGTTTCCCCGACCCCGAACCGCGCGCTCTCACTGCGAGCGACCGAGAAGTCCGGCGGGGCGCAGTCCGGCCTGCGCGTGATGCTGAATCCGGGAAGCGTGGGCCAGCCGCGCGACAATGACCCGCGTGCGGCCTATGCGATCCTGAACACCAAAGAGGCGACTTGGCTCCCGCGCCGCGTTCCGTACGCTATCGAGATCACGCAGGCCCACATGCGTGCCGCCGGTTTGCCCGAGCGCTTGATCAACCGCCTGTCGTTCGGCTGGTAGCCGTCAGAACTCGGATGGAGCCGGCGGCTTATCAGATCCGGCCCGCCTTGCGCTCGCTTAGCATCTCGTCGTACATCTTCAGGCCCTCAATCAGCTCGCGTTGGCGCTGGCTCAACGCGCGCTCCTCTAGCTTGCGGCGGCGATCGTCCATCTTCTGAAAAATCAGGCGCCGCACTTGCTGAGGGTGCTTGACGGTCGAAAACGTGATGCCCCGGTCCGCAGCCGCGGTCTGGATCAACACATCGCCATAGTCGAGCAGGTTAGCCCAGAGACCTTTCTGCTGTGACGTCACGTTCTGCAGGCGATCCAGATTGGTTTCTTGAGTCACTCTCGAGAGGGCCAGCGGCTTGCGCTCGATGTCGATGATCTTCTCGTCGGTCAAGACGTAGATGTCGTTGCGGTAGTCCTCAAACTTGTACCATGTCCAGAGTAGCGTAACGACCAGCAGCAGCCCGATCGCGAGATACACGCTCGTGCTGCTAATACCGATCCCAGCCAGGGGTACGAAAACCGCGGCCGTTAGCAGCGCCAGCAAGACCAGCAGGGCCACGAGCTGGGGACCGGCCCGCTGCAGGAAGTTCACCAAGTGCTTGCGAAAGATGAGTTGGCCCGAATTCGGTCTGGACGCGGGCGCCGGCGGACCGATCAAAACGTACTGGAGGTTCTTGGGCATCCAGTTGGTGCCCCTGATCAGCCAGTCCGGTTTCCGTCGCCGGCTGCCGGGGAGCAGCAACGGTTGCGAACGCTGTTCTGAGCGCTTGAGACCGAGGAGGCGCTGGAGGCGGTTGGCGCGCACGGGAGTTTGGACCTGGCCGAGCGCGCGACTCTCGTCAGGATCAGGGACCGGCTGCGAGAGCTGCATGCTCTCGATAATGCCCTTGCGCAGCACTTCTTTGTCGCGGGCCCGGGTGGCAGCCGTCACCCCGGCCCGTTCTTGCATGACGCGGTTCTTCACATCCTCTGGCTCCGGCACGTTGACGAAGCGGATGGCACCGACCTTGGCGGCCGTGCGGATGGTGACCGTCCCGTAACCAAAGATGCGCCCAAGGAGGCCGGTGTCCACCGTGACGTCCTGGACCATCTCGAGCGGCGCATCCACGATCTCGTCCCAAACCAGTAAGCGCTGATCACGTCGGGTTACCCGGCGGTTGGTGATCACGTAATAGTCGCGATAGTAGTTGACGGCAACCAGCAAGGCCAGGGGGACGATGATCAGGCCAAACAAGATCAGTGTGCCGATGCCCAGGGCAGGGGTGATGCCCGCCAGGCCCAAAGCCAGGACCGAGAAGAGGATGAGGGCAAGCACCATGCCGGCTTCCGGGCCCGCCAGCCACAGCCAATGCTGGTGCGCATCCCAGGTCACCGTTTCGCCCTCTTGCTGCCAAGGGTAACGACGGTGCGGACTGGCCGCCTGCTTGGAATGGTCGTAGAGCCACACGCCCGATTTCCAAAGATCAGGTCGATCGACGAATGCGTGGCGAACGTCGCGCCGGTCCAGCGTCAGTATCTCAGCGCCCGGCATGCGCGTTGAACCTTCACCTTGAGACACGGCACGCACCGTGGCATCGCGTCGCTTGCTTTCAAGCAAGGATGTTCTGCCGAAGGCCTGGCCGGCGTAGAGAACGTTCTGCGGGCGCATCTTTCCATCGACGTCCAACGAACTGACCACCGCCGCCCCTCGGAGCAGCATGACAAAACTGTAGCCCATCGCACCCTGGGTGGAAATGTTCTGACCCGCTGGGACAAAGTCCCAGGCGCAATACTGCGCCAGGTGGCGAAATTCCTCCTCTCCCATCCCCGGCCCTGCCATCAGTCGAGACCTTTGTAGTTCAGTGGCAATATCGACCCGGTTGCCGGCGGTCGTGCGGACGTCGGGAAAGGCGGAAATCAGCCGCCGGAAGTGGTCTGCCGGCAGCCAAAAGAAGTTGGTCTGAAGAAAAACGGTCGCCCTGGACGCCGTCGTGTCTGGCGCCACGTTCGGTATCGGAGTGAGAAAGAAGTTGCCTGCCGACAGGCGCCAGGCTGGGATCTGAAAGCCGGCGCGTCCTTCGACCGCCACCTGGCCCCGGTCGATCACCCAGAGCCCTGGCTTCTCCGTCAATGGGACGCGTGCCTTAGCCGGCAGGTTGATCTCCTCCACCAATCGGGCCAACCAGGCGATCTCTTCGCCGCCCAGGCATTCGAAGAGTGGAATCTCGCGCAGCCGGCTGGCGCGCTTCTCGAACAACAGATTCTCGCGCAGGTTCGGGTTCTTTTCGAGCGCGAGCCGCACCTCGGTGCCGGTCATGAGATAAAGGTGCGTGTCGCGGATGGCAAAGGCGCGTGTGGCGTGCTGGCCGGTGAAGAGCGCATCCTGGCCAAAGTACTGCTTCGTGCCCAACCGGTTCTGGTACCAGGAGCTCCTCCCGCCCGCCAGAGTCTCCATGACCGCGCCATCGGCTATCAGGTACAGAAACTCGCCTGGCGTGCCCGGCTTGAACAGCACCTCCCCGGCCTTCGCGAACCGGCTGGTCAGGCGGTAAGCGAAGTCGCTCTCCACGTCCGTCCAGCGGGCAAACAGCGGCGAATCCTTGAAGAGCTGCCAGGCTCGACCGGCTTCCTGAGGTGATAGCGCCATGTCACAGACTCTCCCGCACGCTCTGCGCGGCGGCCAGTGTCATGCCGGGCACAGCGGCCAACTCTTCCAGAGAGGCCCCGCGTATGGCCTCCAGGGAGCCAAAATGCTTCAGTAAAGCTTTGCGGCGCGCCGGCCCGATCCCTTTGACGGCATCCAATTGCGAAGCAATGGCCTGCTTGCCCCGGCGCTCTCGGTGATAGGTGATCGCGAAACGATGCGCCTCATCGCGAATCCGCTGTACCAGGAACAGCCCTTGGCTGCCGGGCGGGAGCATTATGCTGGTCGGGCGTCCGGGCAAGAACAGCTCTTCATGCTGCTTCGCCAGGCCGGTTACCGGCACCACCTCGGTCAGCCCATACTCGGCCAGCACCTCGACGGCGACGCCCAACTGGCCCTTGCCCCCATCCACGATCAACAAATCTGGCAGCCGCCGCCAGGCCGATTCCGACTTACGGGCCTTACTGCCTGGGTCGGGCACGGCGTCTTCGACGGCCCGCCGGAAGCGCCGCCGCAGCACTTCACGCATCGACGCAAAGTCATCCGGCTCGCCCAGCGCGCCCTTGCCCTTGATCTTGAAGTGCCGGTAATCGGCCTTGGCCGGCGCACCCTTGGCGAACACAACCATGCTGGCCACGGTGTTCGTGCCCTGCAAGGTGGAAATGTCGAAACACTCGATCCGGCTGGGCGGCGCTGAAAGGTCCAGCGCTTCCTGGAGTTGGGCCAGTCCTGCCGTCTGGCGATTCGTGTCGGCCTGCCACTGCGCCTGTAAGGTGTTCAGGGTCGCGGCGGCGTTTTCAGCTGCCATTTCCATCAGTCGGCGGTTAGCACCGCGCTTAGGCACGCCCAGGACGACCTTCTGGCCCCGCTTGCTGCGCAACCATTGCTGGATGATTTCCCGCTCGTCGATCTCCTTGGGCAGCAGGATGTGGGGCGGCACGTAAGCCGCCTCGTCGTAGAATTGCTTGACGAAGGACGAGATCAGCTCGCCGTTCTGTTCGCTGGCCACCCCTTCGAGCACAAAGTTCTCGCGGCCGATCAATTTGCCACGCCGGATGAAGAACACCTGCACGCAAGCTTCGCCCGTGCGCTCGTCCTGGGCAAAGGCGATCACGTCCTGGTCCTCTTGCTTGCCACTGACGATCTTCTGCCGTTCCACGATGAGCTGGGCGGCTCGGATCTGGTCACGCAGTTGGGCGGCGCGCTCGAAATGCAGTTGCTCGGCCGCGGTCTGCATCTCGGCATTCATGCCCGCCAGCACTTCCTCGCTGTTGCCTTCCAGGAAATCGCCCAACGCGGCTACCACCTTGCGGTACCCCTCGGCATCAATCGCACCTATGCACGGCCCGGTGCAGCGCTTGATGTGGTAATAGAGACAGGGCTTGGGATCTTGACCGGTGATGAGGCGATCGCAGTCCCGGTAAGGGAACACGCGGCGTAAGGCATCGAGAGTCTGGCGCAGGGCGCCGGGCGAAGCGAATGGCCCGTAGTAACGGGCGCCATCATGCTCCATCCGCCGCACAATGCTGACCTTGGGAAAATCCTCTTGCCAGTGGATCTTCAGGTAAGGATAGGTCTTGTCGTCTCGCAGGCGAACGTTGAAGCGCGGATGGTAGCGCTTGATCAACTCGTTTTCGAGGATCAGCGCTTCCAGCTCGGTGTCGGTGACGATCCACTCCAGGTCATCGATCTCGCCGACGAGGCGCCGGATGCGCGGATCGTGACGCGAACCCGCCTGAAAGTATGAGCGCACGCGGTTGCGCAACACCACGGCTTTGCCGACATAAATAACCGCTCTATCAACCGAGCGCATGATGTAGACGCCGGGACGCTCCGGCAGAGTGTTCAGTTTCTGCTCGAGCTCCGAAGAAACCTGTTTCTGCACGCGCTCATTTTAGCACGCGTGTTCAAACGGGTCAATGCAACTTTTGTCGGGCGGGCAGGCTGCGATCAAGCGGTGGGGCATTCGAGCGGGAATTCGCCCGTCCGGGTTGCGAGCGACTGCTCAACCGCTCGGGCTGGCCGGCTCCGGCTCGCGCAGCGCCTCGAGCATGGCCATGTAGTTGTCGTACTCGACGCCCACCATCAAGGTGTTGCCGGAGGTCAACACCAGTCCTCCCTCGTAGCCGCGCCCGGCCGCGATCGCGCTGCGCACCACCTGCCGTACCTGCTCAGGCGTCCCGCTCACCAGAAAGTCGACGTCGACACCGCCAAAAAAGCAGACGCGGCCGCCATAACGTTCTCGGAGCAGTGCCAGATCCATGCCGGCCAGGGCTTGGATGCCGTGCCAGCCATCGATGCCGGCCTCCAGTAGAAGGTCGAAAATCGGCCAGGTGTTGCCATCGGTGTGCTTGATAAAGAAGCGGCCGTGTGCATGGGTCTGATCGACAAGGGCCTTCAGGCCGGGTAGGATGAAACGCCGCAGATGGCGTGGCGACATCATCGGCCCGCGGCTCGAGCTGTAGTCGTCGCCCTCGACGACGCCGTCGCACCCGGCACTGAGCAGCGCTTCATTGATTACGAGCGCGCGTTCGACGCTCTGGGCTATGGCCGCCTGCACGAGCTCAGGAGACTCCAGCATGCCAACCAACAACTCCGTCAGCCCGTAACGCTCATGCGGGAAAGTGCCGTCGCCGCCCCGGCCAAGGATGAAGTGTGTGGAACCAAGCTCACGCACCACGTGATTGACCAGCTCCAATTGTGATGGGTCGACGTGCAGGGGCTGGTGGTGCTGGATCGCTTCGGCCAGCGGCGGGTTCCAGATCGCCACGGCATGGCCCTCACTTTCCGGCGAGAACTGCATGGTGCGACCATCCGGCTGCTTCCAGGTGTATTCGTCGACGAAGAGCGGTGGAGCGGCCGGCGCGTTGTTGGGTGGCACCAGAAACACAGGCACAAAGTCCCACTCGAACTTGCGTGCAAGTTCGACCAGGTCCTGCTTGCAAGACTCGACATACTCGTCGCGGCGGCCCTGCCACAGCGCCTGATACTCGCGCCACTTAGCGCGATATAGCGTGGGATGGCCGAGAGCGCGCTCGGTAATGGGGTAATCGGCACCAATCTCGCCGGTGGGAATGCGGTCGGGAGGACGATGGCGCAAAGCAGCAATCACTCGATCCTTGGGAAGCACAGCTACCTCCTACGCCTGCAGAAAACCGTAGGCCATCCAACCCCCGTCAATGATCAGGGTCTGACCGATCATGAAAGCGGCGAGGGACCCGTCGCTCGCCAGATTTCAAGCATGTAAAGATAGTTTTCGAGCGGCACGCCCTGGAAGATCGAATTGCAGGAGCTGTAGATGTACCCGCCACCCTGGGCGGCATGCTGCAGGCAATACTCGGCGCTGGTGCGGATGTCCTCGAGCGGGCCCTGCTGCAGCTTGGCCAGATCGACATTGCCTATCAGGCAAATCTTGTCGCCGACCCGGCGCTTGACTTCGGCAATGTCCACGCCGGCGATCGGATCGATCGATTGCAACGCGTCGATACCGGGCGCCACCAGCCGGTCGAGCAAGGGCATGATATTGCCGTCAGTGTGCTTGATCACCCAGGCACCGTAGTCCTTGAAGGCGCGTACGTGCCGATCGTAGAACTGCCCGATGAAGGGTTCCCAATGGCGGGGCGACAGAAAAGGACCGCTATTGAAGCAATAGTCGGCGCACATGGTGAGGACCTGAACGCCAGCGTCGACGAGCTGCTTGCCGCGCTCAATACCCTCGTCGCACCAACGATCCGCATAGCCCAGCACGTCTTGGGGCCGGTCGTGGATGTCGTAGACGAACTGGAGCACTTCGGCACCGTCAGGGATACGAAAGGTGTTATCGGCTTCGGCTGTGATCAGGTAGTCATCTCCCCCCAGCCGGCGTAACACGCGTATGCACTCCAACTCATCTTCGATTGTCGGGAAATGGCGGACACGGATAAAGCTGTAGCCGAGGGCTTCTGCGCTCAGGTAATAGGTCTCGGCACGCTCGGCCAGCATGCGGTGGCGTTCGGCGCCTGACACAGAGGCCAGATCCTCCAGCGCGATCCAGCGCCGGCCCAGCAGTTCCTGGGTCAGTTCCATGGTCAGCTCGAACGTGGGTGGCCGATACGGCCCCAGGTCCTCATGACGCAACGCCGCCAGACCCCAGTCCCGCGGTTTCATCAACGATATGTCCTCGCACGAGCGTGGGCGCCGGGGTCGGTGGCCGCGACGCACATCGGCAAACAAACCAGGATGCCGAAGCCTGGACCCCCTCGTTAGCCCTTGATGCCCGACAGCACCAGGCCCTGCACAAGGTAACGTTGGAGAGACACGAAGATCAAGATCATCGGCAACATGCTGAAAACGGTCGCCGTGGCGATCATGGTCCAGTCGGTATAGTAGACGCCGGCAAAATTGACCAGGCCCACCGTGACCGTGAACATCGTTTGGTCCTGCCCGACGATGACCGGCCACAAGAACTCATTCCAGCTCCACATGAACTTGATGATGATAAAGGAGGCGAGCGCGGGCTTGATCAAGGGCACCATGATCTTCCACAGAATGCTCAACTCCGAGGCCCCGTCGACGCGCGCCGCATCGACATAGTCATCTGGAATGCCTTCCATGAACTGGCGCAGCAGATAAACGCCAAACGCCGTGAACAGATTGGGCAGAGCCAGTCCGACGTAGGTGTTGACCCAGTTGAGCTTGACCACCATCAGATAGGTCGGAAGTACCACCGATTCTAGCGGCACCATAAAGACGCCGAGGATCAGAACGAAGAAGAACTCTTTGAGTGGGAAGTTGATCTTGGCAAAGGCATAACCGGCCAGGCATGCCAACGCGCCACTGGACAGCAAGCTCAGGATTGACACCGCCATTGAGTTGTAGAAGTAGCGCGCGAACGGCTGTACCTTGAACAGATTGGCATAATTGTTCAGGTAGAATGCGCGGTCTGGCAGCCAGGTGATGGGGATGCGCGAGACCTCCTCAGGCAGTTTCATGGACGTCAGCAGCACCCAGGCGAGCGGAACAAACATGGTCAATCCACCGGCGACGATCAAGGCGTAAAGCAAACCTCTACCCAATCGCGGGCGCAACCACTCGCGGACGCTGCTGCGGGGCGCGCGGCGCGCCGGAACCGGCAACTTTGCTGCATTATCCATCATCCGCTCCGTCTAGTAATCCACTTTCCTGGTGAATAACTTCTGCTGGCCCAGCGTGAGCACCAGGATGGAGAGGAACAACAAGGTCGAGGTCACGGCACTCTCGCCCATACGGTTCCAATGGAAGGCAAGATCGAAAATGGTCATGACCACCGTGCGGCTGGACTCGACCGGTCCGCCGCCCGTTGCCGCGTACGGCAAGGCAAAGGTTTTGAGAGCGGTCATCACCTCAACAATGCCAACGAGCACCAGTTGGCGGTTGAGCAACGGCAGCGTGATGTGCCAGAAGGATTGCCGGTTACTGGCGCCATCGATCGCGGCAACTTCATAATAGTCAGGCGGTATCGTGCCAAGACCGGCCAGCAAGATCAGCATATTGAAACCCATGCGCGACCAAATGTACATGATGCTGAGGGCTGGAATAACCTGGTGCTGGCTTCCAAGCCACTGCAGTGGCCGCAGGCCCAGGGCTTGGAGCAGCGTGTTGATGATGCCGTAAGCCGGATTGAAGATCCACATCCAGATATAGGCCACAGCGGTCAGCGATGCGACGACGGGCATGAAGTACAGGGCACGCACGACCGACGTGCCGAAGCGGACGCCGATGCGGTGAAAGGCTAAAGCGACGCCAAACGCGAGAATGATCGTGACCGGCACGCTGATCGCCGAGAAATAAAGGGTGACCCGCAGGCTGTTCCAAAAACGATCGCTGGTCAGGACCGACTCGAAGTTGGCCAGCCCAACAAAGGACATCGGACGGATCAGCGACCATTCGCTGAAACTGAGGATCAAGTTGTAGACCGCCGGAAATGCAAATAAAGCGATCACGAACACGAGCGACGGCGCGATAAACAGGTACGCCGTCCGCGCCCGTTGCTGCGCCACTGTGCGTCCGCGAATCAGGTACATCAGGGTTTGCATGCGCAGGCTCCCACCCAGATACGTGCTTCCTGAGGGCCACAGTCGCTCTCGCGCGGCTCGCACCGGCCCGGTCCCCAGGCTGCGCCACGGTGTATGGGCGCACCGGCGCCCACCCGGCAGGGACGAACGAGCCTTCGTCCCTGCCGTCCGGCCGTTGCCGATAAGGCTTAGTCCTTCGACAGGAGTTTGTCGATATCGCCAGCAGCCTTGGTCAGTTCCTGCTTGACGTCATTGCCTTGAATGATGGCCTGGATTGCCTGGCCGACACGGGTCGAGATTTCGTTGATATAGCGGCTGTCGTAGTACGGGCCGGTTGGGTGATCCATGATGTACTTGGTCGCGGTCCAGTCTGGCCGGCTGGTTTCCTCGGGGCGGGCCATGTTGCTCTTGAAGACCGGGTTATAGCCCTCGAGTTGGGCCAGGTCCCAGTCGCGCTCCGGCGTCAGGTACGTGCGGATCCAGTCCCAGGCGATGTCCTTGTTGGGGCTGAATTTGTTGACCATCCAACTGTGCGAGAAGAACAAGCTCAGACCGGGGTAGCCACCAGGGCCTTCGGCCATAGGCGCAACGGCGTAGTGGATATCAGGCGTGTTTGCCGCAAGCCATCCCACCAGCCAACCCTCGCGATAGATCATCGCCGCCTTGCCGGCGCCGAACTGTGTTTCCGGCAGATCCAGTTCCAGGCTGGCGACTTTGTCCGTGGTGACCAGGTTCTGGAAGTAAGTCAGGCCGTCGACGGTGCCCTGACCGTCCAGAAAGCCGGTAGCGGTCTTGCCGTCGGCCGAGTAAACGCGGCCGCCGAAAGCGTGGATGAACGGCAACGCCTTGTCGGCGATACCGGTGGGGGCGCCGCTGTAGCGCACGGCGAAACCACTGCGAGTGATGTTGCCGTTGGCATCACGTACCGTGAGCTTCTTGGCGTAATCTTCGAGCTCAGCAAGAGTCTTGGGCGGCGTGGCGGGATCAAGGCCGGCTTCCTTGAACATGTCGGTGTTGTAGTACAACATCATGCCGAAATCGGCACTCACCGGAATACCGTACCATTTGCCCTCGATCTTGTAGAATGGGGAGATCACCTCGACCACGTTGTCCGAAAGTGTCTTTTGTACGTCGTCAGGTGCGACGTCGGCGACGCCGATCGCGCCGCCATAGTAGGCCACCTTACCCATGAAGACGTCAGGGGCATTGGTCCGCCCCGCGAAAGCGGTCAGGTACTTTGCTTCGTAGTCAGCATAGGGGATGTGCACGAACTCGACCGTAACGTTGGGGTGAAGTTTGTTGAACTCCTCGAGATGCGCTTGGTTATACTCGCGCGACTTCCCCCACTGGTCTTGGTAATCCCAGACGACCAGCTTGGTGGGCGCACTGCTGGCCGGCTGGTTGCCGCCCTGGTCGGCTGGCGCACTGCTGGGGGCCGCAGCGGGGGCGGCGCAGCTCACTAAGGTGGCCAATACCACCATCAGCACGACGAACCTTACTAGCGGGTGTCTCATAGTCCTACTCCTTGCAAGATATCAGATAACGTAGTGTTGCTGGCTTCCGGATATGAACCGCTCTCTCATTGTGCCATCTACACCTCCTGCGCGGTACATGCAAGCACTTCCTGGCCACGGTCATTGCGCCAGAAGGCGCCTGACGTGAGTGACGTCGTTAAAGAAAGAAGATTCGTACTAGTGAATTTGGGCCGTGTAGGCCGCCCAGGCCCGGCCCAGCGGGGTGATGGCACCAGTCTGCGGATCGAAGACGTTGCCGGTCACGTACTCGCTGTCCGCCAGGCTGAACCAGCACCAGGCCTGCACCAAGTGGTTCTCATCAGCCGGGAAGCCGATCTCGGGATCGGAAGCAGTACGAAAGTAATCGAAGGTGCTCGTCCAGAAAGCGATCACGCGCTCGGCAGGGAAACCGTAGTCGGGTGGCATCGGGACACCGAACTCGGTGATCAGCAACGGTCGATCGCGATAGCCGCGGTCTGCCATCCAGCGCCGGAAGTCGACCACCTGCTGCTTGAAATCGGCCAGGTTACCACTGTCGTCGATCTCATATAATCGGCCTGTCGCATCCGCCATGCCCGGCGGAATGTCAACGCCCCAGGACCCCCGTTCTTCGCGCAGCAGATAGTTGTGAATATTCCACACCTCGACAGGTGCCGGAACACCAAACTGCTCCCGGTATGAGGCCAACACGGCGTCCAGGTAACGCAGGCGAAGGGGTGTCGGTTCAGAGATACCGCCGATGGATACCTGGGCGGTCGCGTCGGCACCTTTAATCGCCGTGTAGGCCTCGTGGTACAGGCGTGCGTAGGTCGCCGCCTCCACGTTGTCCTGCCACTTCACGTCCGGCTCGTTCCCGATCAGCCAGAGCCGGCCCGGTCGGGCACGCGCCATGTCCGCGATCGACTGAGCCGCGGGCTGCAGCACCCCGCCACTCACGCGCGCCATCGGCGCGTACTCGACGTCGTTCGACTGCTCTCCGGCGGGGCGCGCCATCCAATCCATGTACCAGCCCAGGTGCAAGGGGGAAACATTATAGCGATCGAGCGCTTCACCCCCTACGGACACCCCCCAGCGCGGGCGCCCCTGCCAGAAGTCTTCCGGCTGACCCGGAACCTGACCAGCCGGCGCCGTTGCCGCCTCGGCGAATGTGGCAGCCGGCGCCGGCAGCATGGTCGGGGGTTCGATGACCGGCTGCGCCTCCGGTGCCGGCGGAGTGGCCGTAGGATCGCCGGGCGCCTGCGCGCCGGTGCCTCCGGGTATGGGATCGGCTCGATCAGCTCCGGCATCGCCTGGCAGCGAAGGACCGATCGCGATCCGGGCAGCGAGCGGAGTCCGGCTGGGCACCAACGGCTCAGGCGTGCGGGTGGACGGCGGCGTGGTGGGGCTGAGCGCGCCCTGGTCGATCTTGGGCGTCAGGTTAGCTTCGCGGCGGGGGCGGGGCCACGTGGCGCCCGACCAGGCGAAAAGCATGATCAGCATGCCCAGGCTAGCCACGATAAAGCCGATCTGCCGCGCGCGGCGGGCCTTAGCCACGCCGGCCAGCGCCCACCGCAACCAGCAGGCCGATCACCAGCAAGCTCCCGCCGGCCAGGAGCAGAGGAGAAACACCCGGACCCCTTGTCTCGGCGGCGACAGGTGTCGAGGTGGGCGATGCAGGAACCAGGGTCGGGCTGGCGACGAGGGTCGGCCGGTTTGTCTCCGTCGGCGTAGCAGCAGTCGGGGCTAGGGTCGCGCTCGGCATCGCTGTGTAGGTGGGCGAAGGAACACTGGCAGTTGGCGTTTGGTCGAGCGCCGGCAGGGTTTCTGTGATGGCCATAACCGGTGCCTGCTCGCCAGGCAACGCGACAAGCGTCGCCGGCATAGTGGCCTCGGGCAGGCTGCTGTCGGTCTCGACGGCAGTCGGGGGCGCGGCCGTGGCGGGCAGAGCCGTCGGCGGCGCGGGCGTGGCGGACGGTAGAGCGGGCCGAGAAGTCGCCGTCGGGTCGGGGGGACGGGGAGTCGCGGCCGGCCCCGGAGTGGGGGTGCGCGTGGGCACGGTCGCGCTGGCCTGGCCGGGCGAAGCCCACAGATCGGAAGCGCCGGACCAGCCCAAGAACAGTGTTGCCAGAAGAACCGCGAGATAGACCGTCTTCCTCATCCTTTACTCCTGAATCGGATGTCCACATCCTGGTCGCGATCTAACGTCAACTGGTAGACCAGCCAGCCATTCTGACGCGCGACGGGCGCGGGCATCGAGCCCAGCAGGATGCTTTCATCTGGTAGTCGCACACGCAGTCCGAGGGAATGCGACGGAGCGCCTGGCTGCTTTTGCACTCGCAGGCCATAATGCCCCTCCTCGCCCGTCCATTGTACCGCCCGCACGGGCAGCGTCAGCGTGTAGGTCCGCGTTTGGGTCGTTCCTGGAGCCAAGACGGCCAGAACTCCCCACACTTGCCAGGGCCCATTGGCGACCGGGCCGCTGCTGACCCGGCCTGATTCAGCCTCGCCGGAAAAGATCTCATCCGCCGGCACAGGAATGACCGTCGCGTCCTGCAGGCGACTGTCGTCGGGCACGTAAACCTGCAAGTAGTCCCAATAGCAGCGGTCCATCATCTGGTCGTAAACCGGCTCGTAGCGTGATTCGGGCACGCAGGGCACGGACACCGCGCCGGTGTGAACGTGAGACACGGTCAGGGTTGCACGGGGGGCAGCCCGGGTGGACAGATCGACGTCGTAAGCGAACGTCTCTCGAATGCGCCCGCTGGCCTTATTATAACCGACGTTGGCATCCACGACCATCAAATAGTCACTCAGCCCCGGCCGCATCGCGCCGTCCCAGCCCTGGTCGGCCAGCAGAGCCGCTGCGGCGGGATCATTCAGGTAAACCATGACGTGCTTGCCTTCCAGCAGCTGCCAACCAGACTCCGCCAGCGCTTTCCAATCCACCTGACCGGCCTGCAGCCGCTCCATCGCGGCCACTGCCAGCGGTCCCATGAACGACTTGCGTTTGAGCCACCAGTCGCCGTCTAGCTTCCCATCCGTCGGTCCCCAGGCACCCCGGATGTAGGCCAACACGTTCTTCCCGGTCACCGGCTCGGCCGCACCGGGCAGCGCCAGCGGGCCGACTGCGCCCACCAGGGTCTGCAGCGCCTGCTGATCGAGGGCAACCACCCCGTCGAGGCTCACCGGATGCTTTGGCCGGTATAGCGCCAGGGCTTGCTTGACGGCGGTCGGAAAATCCGGCGACCAGTTGCTGTCTCGGAAAACCCACAGGTCGACACCCATATAGCGCCGCAGCGGGTCCGGCGGATCCGGATAAGGCAGGCTGAAGTCGTCCGCCTGGTAGCTGTCCTGGAAGGTCATGCTCACCACACGGCCCGCTCTCACTTGCACTTCGCCTACCCCGCTGATGAATCCTCCGCCCGGCCGCAGTTCATCCTCGTTGAGCGCCAGCACCAGGTAGGTTCGCGGCCGGTCCTGTCCGAGCAGACCGGGGGCCAGGCTAACGCCTGCCAGGCCGGCATCCAGCAGAGGCAGGGCTCGATCGATCAGGGGCGCCTTCGACGCCAGGCTGTAAGACAACCCGCTCGTGTCGATCTCCTCCCAGGCCTGTCGGGCGCGCTGCACGGCGCCCGCTGCCCGTTGCAGGGCCGGAAGGTTGGCCGCGACTGCGCCCAGGACCCTGGCCAGCGGCAACTCGCCGGCCGCATCGGCCGGCGCATCCCCAGGCACCAATGCGGAGCCCAGTGCGGAGCAGCCGAGATCGCCCGCTTCGCTCAAGCCGTCCGCCAATGCCAGTAGTTGCGGGGCGGCCCGCATATCGCCGCCGATCCTCGGCAACCAGCCAAAAGCGGGGGCCAGGTCGGCCAGCAGCGCGCCCTCATCACGCAGTACTGTTATGTCTTGCCGAACATCCGCCACCAGCAGACAGGCAACGGCGGGGTTGGCCGCCGCAGGTTGGGCAATCAGGCCCTGCGCTTCGGATAGGTGCGCGCGCAACGAAAGCGCGGCGCGCGCCAGGCTGCCTGCCCAGGCCAGCAGCAGCGCCAGACCGAGGAGCGCGAGGCCCCAGCCGAGTGGTCTCAGCCAGCGGGGCCGCACGCCGCCGCCCGCGCGCGCCGGGGCCGGGCCTCCAGCCGGGGCCGGGGCTCCCGCCCCGCTTTCTGTCGGTCCGGCAGGCCGTCTCATCGTATTTTCGCCCAGAGGACGGATTGCGTGCGGAAAAGGTAGCGGAAGATGCCGCCCAAGGCCGTGGCGTTGGCAAAGCAGAAGTAGAAGACGATCCGCAACCAGCGCAGCGGCCAATGCAGCAGTACCGTGAGCCAACCGGCCAAGGCCAGGGCATAGAACGCCATTTGGGCCCAGAAGAGGGCGCGGTAGAGGGGGATAGTATAGAGCGCCCCGGCGGCGGCGAGGGCGAGGGACATTGCGAACGGCGCCGTCCAGCGCAGCACTTTGTGCGAGAGGAACTGGAATGCCACCAGGGCATGCCGGGGCGCCCAAATGCCGCGCAGGCGCTCGACCGCCTGATAGCCACCGGCGGTCATCCGTGCCCGGCGCCCCCATTCGCCGGACAAGGAGGATGAGGCCGCCTCCCAGCTAATGGCAGCCGGCTCATAGACCACGCGCCAGCCGTCCAGCACGAGGCGCATAGAAAGCATGAAATCCTCGATCAGGCAGTCCTCCTCCATCGGTCGATAGAGGGTCTTGCGTAAGGCAAAGAACGCGCCTTCGGCGCCGATAGCCGTGCTGACGAGGGAATCGGCGGCCTTCAGACGCGCCTCATAGCGCCAGTAGGCCGACTCACCCTCGGCCTGGACAGGCCGGTCCGGCCGGATGCGCTTGACGCCACTGACGCACGCCACGCGCGGGTCGGCGAAGTTGCGCACCATCGCCCGCAGACTGCAGGGTTCCATCATGGCGTTGGCGTCCGAGAAGACGAGGATCTGCCCCTTGGCCGCGCCGACACCGCGGTTCATGGCCGCAGTCTTGCCACGGCGCTCAGACTGGAAGAGCAAACGCACGCCCACCGGCCCGTAGAGCTCAACAATCTCCGCTGTGCGGTCGGTGCAGCCGTCCGCTACCACCAGCACCTCCCGCTCCTCGGCGGGATAGTCCAGCTCCAGCAGGTTGGTCAACTTGTCGGCGATCACTACCTCTTCATTGTAAGCCGGCACAATGATCGAAACTGGCAGCAACAGATCAGCCCGGCGATGAGGGCGCGGCCGCCAATGCGCCAGCAGTGAGATAAACAGCGGGTAACCGATATAGGCCCAGAATACGGCCAGCGCCGAGAGCCAGAATATCGTTTCCAACAACCAAGCCACTCGTCCCTCCCTCCGCCCGAGCATGCTGCTCGGAGACCAGGACCGAGCACGAGGACGGCCCTCAGCGGCCCCGCCTCTCACCGGCCGCGGCCAGGCCAAAAAGCTGGCGCAACGAGCCGCGGCTGCCCGGCTCGAACAGACGGAGCAAACGTGCGCCTGCCGCCCCGCCACCCAACAACACCGTCGGCAGTACCATTACAGCATTTAGCAGCGTTCCCAGCGTCAGAGCCTCGACCCGGGGTATTCCGAACGGTGCGCAGACCGCAACCGTGACCGCGCCGACCACGCCCAGCAAGGCCGGCGGCGTCGGCACCAGGTTGCTGAAGGTCAGGGCGAGCATCAAGACCAGGGCGATCCTCTCGCCGCCGGCAATGCCGAAGGCCATCAGCATGGCGAGGATCGTGCCGACCGACAACAGCCAGACCAGGACTGTCAGCGCCAGAACGGGGGCCAGCCGCCGGCCCTCTACGCCCGCGACGCCGTCGAGGACGGCCCGCGCCAGCCGCACCAGGTAAGCACGCGCACGCGACCAGGCGGGGGAAGCCGGCGCCGGGATGGCAGTCAGTGCGCGCAGGAGCGGACCGCGCAGCCAGCGCACGAGCAACAGCGCCGTCATCAACACCAGGGCGGTCAGGAAGGCACCTGGCCCGGCTTTCGGACGTAACCAGGCGGGGAGTATTGCGATGGGCACGGCCAGGGCCAGAAGCGCGCCAACGGCCAGCAAGTCCAATGATTTCTCGACCACGATCGTCCCGAGCGTCATACCGGCCGGGCGCCCTTCCTGTTGCATCAATCCCAGGCGGGCCAGTTCGCCCAGGCGCACGGGCACCACGACGTTCAACATCTGGGCGATCAGCAGGATATTGAAGTGGGCCAGGCCCGTGACCTTGGGAGCAGCCGGCGGGTAGAGCCAGCGCCAGCGCAGCGCCTTGCCGGCGCTAACGCCCACCACACTCATGCAGGCCAGGCTGACCCAAGGCCAGGCAACCCGTCCCACCTGACCGGCGATCTGCGCGAATTCGATGCCGCGGAGCGAAAGCCATAGACAGATCGCCCCGATCAGGATCCCTCCCGATAACTGCAGCCAGGACGTTTTCTTGATAAGCTTAATCCCGTGGGGTGAATGCGCGCCCGTGCGGGCCGCGCAGCGTTCCTTTGCTGAGAACCATTGTACCCGGCCTGGCCGACTCTGGCAACTCCGCGAATCTGGTGAACACTCGTGCAACACTTCGTTCACTGATTGCGCCTGCTGCCCTAGATGGTATAATGCAGGCAATAAGAGGAGCTGCCATGAACAGCGTTCGCATCGTCGCCGACAGCGGTTGTGATCTCACCCCGGAACTTGTGAGTCGCTACGAGATCACGGTGGTTCCCTGCTTCGTTCGCTTCGGAGAGGATATGGTGCCGGATGACACTATCGACGTGGAGGAGTTCTGGCGCCGGGCCGCAACACTTCATAACGCCCCCGGCACTGCGGCTCCGCCTCCCGGCGCCTTTCAGGAGGCCTATCAGCGCCTCGTCTCCGCTGGCCACGACGTGGTTTGTTTGACTTTGCCTAGGCGGCACAGTGCAGTTTACAACTCCGCCTGGCTTGGCGCACAAGACTTCGGGCGCGATCGGGTACGCGTGGTCGATTCCCGTTCGATCACCCTGGGCATGGGTGTGCAAGTGATCGAGGCCGCGAAGCGCGCTCTCTCGGGCGCGAGTCTCGAGACGGTGCAGCGTGCTGTAGAGAACCTGCGGGATCGCACCTCGGTGATTTTCGTGCTGGATACCCTCGAATGGGTGCGCCAAGGCGGCCGCCTCGATCGGATAATGCCTCTGATTGAGAAGCTGACGCGCACCTTTCACGTGAAACCGATCGTCGAGTTGGTGGACGGCGAAATGCGTTTGCTGGGCGTCGCCCGTTCCAGCAAGAGCGCCCTGTCGCGCCTGGAAGAAGAGGTCCGTTCGCGTCTGCCGGTCGAGATATTGGCCGCGGCTTACACACGGGGCCGCGAGACCGCCACCGACCTGGCCAGCCGGTTGGCCGCGATGGTCGACCTGCTGCCGGCGGACATTATGCTGCAGGAAGCCGGTCCGGTTTTCGCCACGCATGCCGGACCGAACGCCGTCGGCGCGGTTGTAGTACGTGCCGAACGGCCATGACCGGTCGAAGGAGACCAGATGCGGATAGGGTTGTTGTCGGACATCCACGGCAATTTGGTGGCGCTCGAGGCTGTTTTGGCCGACATGCAGCAGCGGGGCCCACTGGACGAGATAGTGGTAGCGGGCGACCTGGTCTGGGAGGGTCCCTGGCCGAGCGAAGTCGTGGACAGGCTCAAGGTGTCCGGCGCAGTTGTCCTGGCGGGCAACACCGACGCGTTCCTTGCCCGCCGCCCTGATCACCCGCCGGAGCACAAGGAGCCACTCTCTTTCGCCGCCCACTGGCGGTGGCTGACAGAGAAGCTGGGCCCTGAACGGATAGCTTACCTGCTCGCGCTGCCCTCCTCCCATCGTGTCTCACCCGCGCCCGGGCACGACCTGTTGGTGGTTCATGCGAATCCGACTGACGACGAACGATACATCTTGCCTCGCATGAGCGACTCCGACCTCGATGAGTTGTTGGGACCGGTTGCCGATTGCGAGTGGGAGGCGCTGGCCTTCGGCCACATGCACATACCGTTCATCCGCTGCTGGCGTGATCGACTGTTGGTCAACGTGGCGAGTGTTGGGCTGCCCAGGGATGGCGACCAGCGGGCTGCCTACGCGATTTTGGCCTGGGACGGCGCCGCCTGGCAAGCGGAGCTTTATCGCGTCATGTACGAGGTGCCGATTGTGATCCACGAGATGCGCAATGGAGGTCTGCCACGCGGCAAGTACCTGGCTGAGCGGCTGGCCAAGGCCAGCTACGATGCGCGATGAGCCTCCTGTTTCCCCTGCACCCGCGCTTCGTACACTTCCCGATCGCCCTCTCTCTGACCGGGGTGGCGTTGATCATTCTCGGATTCCTCCTGAAGCGAGAACGGTGGATCGAATACGGCCGGTTCAGCCTGGTGCTTGGCTGGCTGGGAGTCTTGCTGGCCTCGCTCACGGGCTTGATCGACGAATCGCGCGCGCCAGATTCGCCTGCCGTGCAGGCGCTTCTTGATCAGCATATCACGGTCGGCGTCAGTTTGCTGGTGGTGTTCGGCCTGGCTCTGTATATACCTCTTCGCAATCGAGCCTTGTGGGGCCAGCCCTCAGAACCGGTGCCACTTCAGAGGCATGGCACTAATCAGTCGCGCGCGCTCCGTCCGCGGCGGGCACTGCGAACGCAGCGCTCTTTCCGCAATCAGCGCGCTCTGTTTATCGCGCTGCTCTTGATCGGTGCCGCGCTGATCCTGCTGGATGGTTGGCTCGGCGGTAAATTGGTCTACAGCCTGGGCGTTGGGGTGGCTGCACGCTGAGGTGTTTGGAAATGGGTTTTACCAAATGGTACACGACGACGGGAGATGACGGCTACACAGGAATCCTCGGACGTGAACGAGTGCCCAAGTACGACGAACGGCCACAGGCCTATGGCACCGTGGACGAAGCGTCGGCGGTATTGGGACTGGCGCGCGCCCAAGCACAGGATGCACGGGTGCGTCGTCACTTGCTGGTGGTCCAGCGCGATCTTTACCACCTGATGGCCGATCTCGCCATCGTCCCCGAAGCTGTTACCCGCCCGCCCTGGTTGGCCGTCGAGCGGCTCGCCTGGCTCGAGCAGGCGACCGACGAGTTGGGGGCCGAAGTCGAAATGCCACGCGCTTTCGTCGTCCCCGGCGACAGTGTCGGAGGCGCGAGGTTGGATGTCGCGCGCGCGGTGGTGCGGCGGGCCGAGCGCCTGGTTGCCTGGTTGACCCACAAGGGTGAAGTGCGCGATGAGACGCCGCTCAAATACCTTAATCGTCTTTCGTCGCTTCTATTCGTGTTGGCGCGCATCGAAGATAAGGCGGAAGGTGTGGAGCACTACACCCTGGCGGCCGGTGAATGATGCCTGAGAGGAATTTAGCCATGCTAGTGGGCGCACACATGTCCGTGGCGGGCGGTCTGAGCAGGGCCTTCGAGCGCGCGCAGTCGATTGAGATCAGCACGATGCAGATCTTCACGAAGAATCAGAATCGCTGGCAGCAAAAGCCGGCGCCGCCTGAGGAGATCGAGCGCTGGTTCAAGGCGCAGACGGACACCGGGATCGCCCCGGTCCTCTCGCACGCGGCCTATCTGATCAACCTTGGCACGTCCGACGACGAGCTGTGGCAGAAGTCTGTGGCCGCCTTAGCCGATGAACTGACGCGCGCCGAACAGTTGGCGCTGCTCGGAGTCGTGTTCCATCCTGGGGCGCACATGGGCGCCGGCGAGGAGACCGGTCTGGCGCGCATCATTAGCGGCTTGGACGCCTGCCATGCGCGCACCGCCGGCTACGAGACGCTGACCCTGGTCGAGAACACCGCCGGCCAGGGCACGGCCCTGGGCTTCACCTTCGAACAGTTGCGGGCCATTCTGGACGGTGTCAAAGAGCCGGAGCGTGTGGCCTTCTGTTTCGACACCTGTCACGCCCTGGCAGCCGGCTACGATATTCGCACCCGCGAGGCGTACGCTGAGACTATGGACCAGTTCGACCGCCGGTTGGGCCTGGCCCGCCTGCGGTGTTTCCACTTCAACGACAGCAAGAAGGGTCTTGGCTCCCACGTCGATCGCCATGATCATATCGGTACCGGAGAGTTGGGCCTGGCGCCCTTCGGCTTCATTCTCAATGACGACCGCTTCAGCCAGGTGCCGAAGATCCTGGAGACCCCCAAGAGCGAAGACATGCACGAGGACGTCGAGAACCTGCGCGTGCTGCGGTCGCTGATCGAGCTCTGATGGACGGCCGTCCCCATTCGGCCGCTCCCGATTGGCCGCGCCTACCGCTCGAGCTGACCGGCCAGGGCGCCTGGCTTGCTGATGGGCAAGTTGCAGACGTAATTTCGGCACACGTAGGCGGCGGCATGGCCCTTGATGAGCCCACGACCGCCCAGGAAGGGGACCAAGGCAGCTATTTGCTCGTCGTCAGGCGCGCGCAACGCCAGGACGCTGTTGGGCAGGTAGCGGCGCCATACTTCGGCTAGCAGCGCCTGCGTGTCTTCCTGCGCCACATCGCCGACGAGGGCGATCTCGAAACCGGGATTGAGGTGAAAGTCCAGGGCAGACAGCAGCCGGCCGAAGGCTGCCGGTTGCTCGGCCATTGCGCCCCCAAGCATCTGCAGCACGGCGGTAGCGCGCTCTGTATAGTCAGCGCGTTCCAAGAGCTTGCCCAGGCGGAGGAACAACTCTGTGGCTAATGAGTTGCCCGCCGGCAGCGCGCTGTCGACGAAATTCTTGCGGCGTGCAATCAACTGCTCGTGTTCCTCCGCGGTCTGGAAAAAGCCGCCTGCTGCCGGGTCGGCGAAGAGCGCCAGTATCACCTGTGCCAGGCCGTGCGCGGCGTGCAGCCACTGCGGCTCGAGCACGGCTTCATACAGTGCGAGCATGCCCACCGCTACAGAGGCGTAATCTTCGAGGTAAGCAGGCAGGCGCGCTTCCCCGCCCTTGTAGCTTCGATAGAGGCGCAAGCTCCCATCGGGGGTGAGAAAGGTCATATGGGTCAGCAGGAACTGGGCCGCGCGTGTGGCTGCGGCGACATAATCCACGCGGTTTAGCGCGGGGCCGGCCTCGGCGAGAGCTTGCAGCATCAGGCCGTTCCACTCCGCGAGGATTTTCTGATCTTGACCGGGCCGAACCCGCTTCTGCCGGGCCGCGAAAAGCACACCTCGCCCGCGCTCTACTGCCTGCGATAGCCGCTCCGGAGTCACGCCAAGCGTTGCCGCCATTGCCGGCACGTCGCCCATGACGTGCAGGATATTGGCCCCGCTCCCGCCCTCGCGGAAGTTTCCGGAGGAGGTCACGTCGTAGTAAGCGCAAAACAGCCGGGCATCCTCTTCGCCCAGCAGGGCTGTGATCTCCTCTGGCGACCAGAGATAAAACCGGCCCTCCTGCCCTTCGCTGTCGGCGTCCTCGGTACTGTAGAAGCCCCCTTCCAACGAGGTCATCTCGCGCAGCACATAATCTAGGCTCGCTTCGACGACCCGCCTGTAGCCGGCATCCTGCGTGATCTGCCAGGCGTGCAGGTAAGTGCGCGCCAGTTGCGCGTTGTCATACAGCATCTTCTCGAAGTGCGGCACCAGCCAGCGGGCGTCCGTGCTGTAGCGGTGAAAGCCGCCGCCCAACTGGTCGTAGATGCCCCCGCCGGCCATCTTAGTCAGGGTCAGATTGACCGCCTCCAATAGCTCTTGATCGCCTGTGTCCACGTAGCGTTGCAGCATGAAGTCGAGTGTCATGGGTTGGGGGAACTTGGGTGCGCCCCCGAGTCCGCCCTCGCGCCGGTCGAGCGCCTCGAGCAAGTTGTGGAGTGCCCGGTCGAGCAGCACTGGGACCAGCGAGACGCCAGACGGGCCGATGGCTGCGCTGTGCTTTAGGCTGGCAGAGATGCGCTCGCCTGCCGCTTCCAGGTCCTGGCGTCGCTCGCGCCAGGCATCGCTCACTGCTTCCAGGACTTGCCGGAAGCTGGCCATGCCATAGCGCGGCGCGGGCGGAAAGTAGGTGCCGCCGTAGAAAGGCCGGCCGTCCGGGGTCAGGAAGACCGTCATGGGCCAGCCACCCTGGCCGGTCATGGCCTGAACTGCCTCCATGTAGATCGCGTCCAGGTCGGGACGCTCCTCGCGGTCGACTTTGATATTGACAAACGAGTTGTTCATGAGGCTGGCGATAGCCGGATCTTCGAACGACTCGTGGGCCATCACGTGACACCAGTGACAGGCCGAATAGCCGACGCTGAGCAGGATCGGCTTGTCCTCGGCTCGTGCACGCGCCAGCGCTTCCGAGCCCCAGGCGTACCAATCGACCGGGTTATGGGCGTGCTGTAGTAAGTACGGGCTGGTCTCGTCGATCAGGCGATTCGGTTTGGCTGCGCTCGTGGACGTCGTCACTAGCCTTTCCTTTCAAAACAGCCCCGCCGGATCCGGCGGGGCTGTGTTCTGTGACGTACTCGGGCCGTCTCTGCGGCCAGTCTCGATCGACGCTTTGTGGCCTACGCGGCCGCGGGTTATTCCCCGTGACCGTTTCTGCGCACGTAGGCTTCGATCTGCAGTGTGCGCTGCTCCGGGCTGCGACCTCGTTGGATGATTTCTCTGGCGTGGGCACCGAGGGCCTGCATCTGGACACGCGATGCAAACAGACGCACCTCCAAGGGATCTCGTTTCTCGTCCTCGGCCAGCAGTTCCTGGACCACTAGCAGTATCCGGTCGCGGTTCTCGTCATAACCCAGTCCCATTGACCCGACCCTAAACAGCGGCTCGACCGGCTCCTCGATGAGCATAGAGGCTTCCTCGACGACGAGATCCTTCTCGCGCATCAGGCTGTACTGTTTCTCCAGGTTGTCCAACATCTCGTCGATCGCCTCGGCCAGCGCCTGCACCTGTTCTTTCTCGCAGAGTAACGTGATCCGATCCAGGCCACGCACCGCCTGAATGTAGAAAGAACGGTGGCCCGGCCGGCCGAGAGCGTCGGCGGTGATGTGGGTTACCGGGTCAAACTCATAGATCGGGTTCGCCATTGCATTGCTCCGTTCAGTCGGTAGAAACCATAGGGAAATAGCATATCTTCCGGGGCGCGCTTTGTCAAATGGGCCAAACTTTGCCTCTGCCCGGTCATCGCCCGGTCAGCACCTCTAAAGCGACGCCTGCCACGGTCGGCGCGTGCAGCAGCATATTGGCGTAGCTCGCATTGGCCATTGGGCAGGCGCACTCGCCGCCGCGGATCGACCGGCGCAAGCGGGCCATGCCTTCGCCGAACCAGACCGGCGCCAGGTCATAGTTCGTCCGGCGCAGGCTGCCGGCCGGCTCCGCACGAACGCAGCAGCTCCAGATGTCGCCGTTGGGCGCGATCTGTGCGCTGGCCCAACCGGCGTAGCAGGGTATCACCTGCCGGTGCTCCCGCATCACTCGCAAGGCGAGCTGATAATAGCGGGCACGGAAGGCCTGCGTGATGCGGGCCAGTCCCTGAGCGCGTTGCGTGCGCGCTTGTCGGGTCAGGAAGTCCGCGATGGGAGCGTAGGTATCCGGGTCGGGCGTGATGCCCCAGCCAACCGTGTCCAGTTCCACACGTTCCTCGGCTACCTCGGTGATGTAGCTATCGGGTCGCAGACCCAGCAGCCCCTGGTAGATCTCGTGAAAGCGTTCCTGATTCAGGCGGCTGACGACAGTGTGGACGCTAAGAACCAGGTTGCGGTGTCCTTGCTGTAGCTCCTTCAGCCGGCTCCAGGTGGCCAGTGATTTTGTCCAGTTGCCGGGCACACCGCGGATGGCGTCGTGTTCCTCGCCGATGCCGTCCAGGCTCAAATTGATGCCGATCTCGCTCTCCGGACACTCGCGGCAGATCCGATCGACGCGCTCGATCACCCGATCGCTCAAGAGGCCGTTGGTGGGGATGGTGATGACGGCCGGCCGGCAGTGGCGGTAGGCGCTGATCACCATCTCGTCCAGGTCGCGGCGGAGAAAGGGCTCTCCCCCGGTAAAGGTGATGTAGAAAGGCGTGCGGCCCAGGTTAGCGAAGACCCGGTCCCATTCTTCCACGGACATGTCGTCGTTAGGCTTGCGCCACACGTCGCAGGTTTTGCAGCGCGAATTGCAGCGATAGCTGACGCTGACGACGACCGAGAAAGGATACATTTTGGGACGGCCAAAGCGCCGGAAAGACCAGTAGAGGGGGAGCTTAGGGGCGAGGGCCAACATTTTCATGGCGGCATTATAGGCTCAGCGTAGCGGGCTGTCAATTAAGGTCCAGATGGACCGATTAATCCACCGGTGATACAATGCCCAATCGTCGTCATCCTCCGCAAAGGAGTGCCGCTGAATGGACTGGTACAAATACCTCCTGATCGTGCTGGCCGGCATCGGGGCAGGGTTCATCAACATGCTGGCCGGCAATGGCTCGCTGCTGACGCTACCGGCGCTCATCTTCCTCGGCCTGCCGCCAAACGTCGCCAACGCGACCAACCGGGTGGGCGTCACCCTGCAAAATGTCGTGGGTGTGAGCGGCTTTCATCAGCAAGGCAAGTTGGACGTGCGCGGCGCGCTTCTCTTGGCCATACCTGCCACCCTGGGTTCGATCGTCGGCGCGCAGGTCGCTGTCGACATCGACGAGCTGCTCTTCAAGCGCGTGCTGGCCGCTGTCATGGTTATCATGTTGGTCCTCATGTTCGCCAATCCCAAGCGCTGGCTGGTCGGCAAAGGGCAGGCTGTGGCGAAAGGCCTGACCGTGGGTCGCTTTCTGGTCTTTTTCGCCATTGGTGCTTACGGCGGGTTTTTGCAGGCGGGAGTGGGGATCTTTCTGCTGGCGGGACTGGTGTTGAGCGCAGGTTACGACGTCGTGCGCGGCAACGCGGTCAAAGTGGCGATCGTGCTCGCTATCACCGTCGTGGCCCTGATCATTTTCGGCGCAAATGCGAAGGTGGACTGGCCGGTCGGGGTGGTGATGGGGGTGGGCAACATGATCGGCGCTTGGGCAGGCACGCGTTTCGCGGCCGACAAGGGCGTAGTGTGGGTCCAGCGCTTCGTCATCGCCGTCGTCCTGGTGTCCGCAGCGCAGTTGCTGGGCGTGTTCGCGTGGGTAGGTGCCCTGGTGTAGCGGTCGCGCGCGTGGTCAGCCGCCGCCAATCAGGTGGATGGCCTGCACCTCGGCCCCTTCCGGCACACGGGTGGTGGCGAAATCGGGGCGCAGCACGACTTGTCCGTTGATCTTGACCACGATCATGCGGAAGCTGAACTTCAGCGCCTCCAGCAGGTCCTGCACGGTCATGCCGTCATGCCATTCGACTTGATACTGATCGTTGACCCTTATCATTGCGGTTCGATCCGGGAGACACGGCCTGCGCTGCCCGCCTGGGCCGTGTCTCCCGGTCTCCTATCCTCGGCTCCTAGCGTGCGCCGTGACCAGCGCGACCACGTCCGGAAAGTCGATCCCCAGTTCCCGCAGCTTCTCGGCGGTCGGGATGCCGTCGCTGTTCCAGCCGCGACGCTTATAGACTGCGTCGCAGAGCTGCCGGTACTGATCCTCCCGATAACGCCGCAAGGCGGCAGCCTTTTCGGCAGTGCTCAGGCCGGCGGGGTCCAGCCCTAGCTTCGCCCGCAACTGCTTGTCGTAACGCTCCTGCCGGCTTTCGTACTCCTCGACTGTAACCGGGCCCTGCGAGCGGTAGGGGATCCGGTCGGATGCGCGCGTTCCCGAGCCAAGCCTCAGATTGAAGACGCGTTGGAAGTTGTAGACCCGCTCGGACATAATGATCAGGTCTTCCTTCGCGACCTCTTGGCCCGTGATGCCGGAGAATAACTCGACGTAGTTGTGGACGTGTTCTGGCACCTTGGCCGGCTCGTCGGTCAGGGCATTGTCGGCCGGCTCGATGTCGTTCCATGGCAGCTTGCACAGACCATTCAGGCTGAACCAGGTGCGCCACATCGGGAAGTAATGCAGCGCCTCGGCCTTGGCCTCGAAAGTCGGGATCTGGTTGTTGACCATGTCCATGAAGATCAGCCAGGCTTCGTCGTGCTGCGCTCCCTTGTTGGTCAGGCCGTAGCCGCCTTGCTGTGCCAGGCTCTCCTTCGTCACGTACTCAGAGTACTCCATGCCCTTGTTTTCCATGCCGATCGATTCGAGGAAGGCACGATCGGCGCCAAAATGGGCGACGAAGTAGTCCTTCAAGGCCCGGACGCCCATGCCGGCGACCACCCCGAATCCCTGGCCGACGGCCATCTGGTGCAAGAGCTCGATGGCCGCCTGGCTGTTGCCGAAACGCAGGTCCAGGCCACCGGTCTTGTCGAGGTCCAGTATGCCCGCCTCGTAGCATTCCATGATGAATGCGGTCAGCGTGCCATAGGAGATGCTGTCGATGCCGTATGTGTCGCAATAGAAGTTGAGCTCGAGGATCGGCTGCGGCTCGAAGATGCCCAGGTTCGAGCCCACTGCTGCCACGGTTTCGTACTCTGGCCCATCGACCGTGACGCACTCACCTGCGTAGGGACCCGTTTTGACCTGGTAGTGATCCACGCCCTTGGAGCAAGCCATGGTGCAGCCGTAGAAGCAGCCATCGGGGACGCCCTGTGTGAACAGCGCGTCCCAGACCTTTGAGTCGATACGATGGGCATCCGGGTGCGAGCCGAAGCGGTAGTTGCATACCGGCAGCAGATCGTAGTCGTTCATGATCTCGACCAGGTGGGCCGTCCCGACCCGGCGCATCCTGTTCTGGCTGTCGTCCAGATCGTTGATTTCCTTGTTGATTCGCCGGCCCACGATGCGGACGCGGGCCGGCTCGGCAGGGCCGTTGCTGTCGGCCTTGATCCCGGTCCAGCGCACCACGATCCCCTTGACGCGCTTGTCGCGCAGAACGGTACCGATCCCGCCGCGTCCGGCCTGCTTGACGCGGGCCGTCTTGCGGCGCTGGTCGTACCAGCTCACGTTGAGGCAACCAATGCGGGTATGCGCCGAGCCCTGGCCGGCCGAGACGACCGACACGTTGCGCCGGTCGGCTTCGTTTCGCGCGTACATTTCGGTCAGTACTTCTGCCAGTGGATGCGTATCGAGCGGCTCGTCGGGCGCCTCTTCGACAGTCACCCGCCCGTTATCGCCGTCGATGACGATGACGACGTCTGTTTCGGCCTTGCCCTGTACTTCCAGCGCGTCCCATCCGGCGAACTTGAGCAACGGGCCGAAATAGCCGCCGACGTTGCTGTCGACGACGATGTGCGTCAGGGGAGAGATCGTGACCACCAGGGACTTGCCGGTGCCGGGGTACATCGTGGTGCCGCCGATCGGGCCAGAGGCGAGCACGATCTCGTTTTCGGGGTCATCCCACTTTGTGTCGGCGCTCACCGCCTGCCACAGACGCCACAGGCCGAAGCCTTTGCCACCGATAAAGATGCGTTTCATCTCGTCTGTCACCGGGCGCGCTTCGATGTGCCCCGTGGAAAGGTTCACGTACAGCGTCTGCCCGGCATAGCCGCGCTGCACTTTCGGCACTTCGTAACCGAACTCGGCCCGCACTCGGTGGGCAAGCTTCATTTCCTGGACTGAATCGCGCGTCAGCATTGACACCTCCCTTGATACCGATGACTGGCCCAATCATACCGGGAAAGGGCTGGAGGCACCATGACGGGCGTCAGTTCGCGGCCGGTACGAGACGCGTGATCGCCCGCGGACAGCATGTCCGCGGGCGATCACTGACCCGGCAAAGACAGCCTGAGCCGGCGAGCAGCCTGGGATCAGGACATCACCGGCTCGGCGACGACTTGCCCGGCAAAGGTCAGGCGGTCGCCCTCGGCAGCGAGGTCGGCCGCGATGCTGTCGCCCGCCCGGAAGTGCCCTTCCAGCAACTCCATGGCCAGCGGGTCCTGGACGTACTGCTGGATCGCCCGCTTGAGCGGTCGGGCGCCGTAGGTCGGGTCGTAGCCGGCGCCGGCCAGGAAGCGGCGCGCTGCCTCGGTCAGCTCAAGCTTAAGGTTGCGCTCGGCCAGCATCCGGCGCAGTCGGCCAAGCTGGATGTCGACGATCTTCTCCAGGTCCGAGCGGTCCAAGGCGTGGAAGACCACGATATCGTCCACGCGGTTCAGGAACTCGGGCGGAAACGCCGCGCGCAGCGTCTGGAGCGCGCCCGCGCTCTTCTGTTCGGCGCTCAGTGCCGGGTCGTTCAGGTACTGGCTACCTATGTTGGACGTCATGATGATGACCGTGTTCTTGAAGTTCACCACCCGTCCCTGGCCGTCGGTCAAACGCCCGTCGTCCAGCACCTGCAGCAAAGTGTTGAACACCTCGCGATGCGCTTTCTCGATTTCGTCAAACAGTACCACGCTGTACGGTTTGCGCCGCACGGCCTCCGTGAGCTGGCCGCCTTCCTCGTAGCCGACGTAGCCGGGCGGGGCGCCGATCAGGCGACTGACCGTGTGCCGCTCCTGGTACTCGCTCATGTCGATCCGGACCATGGCGTTGTCGTCGTCGAACAAGAACTCGGCCAGGGCGCGGGCCAGCTCTGTCTTGCCAACTCCCGTGGGACCAAGGAAGATGAAGCTGCCGATCGGCCGATTGGGGTCTTGGAGCCCGGCGCGCGACCGGCGCACGGCACTCGACACGGAGTGCACGGCCTGATCCTGACCGACCACCCGCTGATGCAGCCGCTCCTCCATCTTCAGCAGCTTGTCGATCTCGCCCTCCAGCAGCTTGCTGACCGGCACCCCGGTCCAAGTGGAAACGACCTCGGCCACATCCTCGGCGCCGACCTCTTCCTTCAGCAGCATGCCGCGGTCTTGCATCTCGGCGATCTGCGCCTCACCGTCGTCGAGTTGTCGTTCCAGGTTCACCAGTTTGCCATACTGCAGCTCGGATGCACGCCCGTAGTCGGCCTGGCGCTGCGCTTGTTCGATCTCGTGGCGCGTAGCCTCGATATCCTGTTTCAGCGCGGCCACCCGTTCGATGACCTCGCGCTCGCGCTGCAGCCGGCTGGACAGGGCCCTCTGCTCTTCCTGCAGATCGGCCAGCTCGCGCTCGAGTTCTGCCAGGCGGCCCTGGCTGGCCGCATCGCTTTCCTTCTTTAGGGCCTCCCGCTCGATCTCGAGCTGTATGATGCGGCGCTTGATCTCGTCCAGCTCAGCCGGGTCGGAGGTGATCTCCATGCGCAGCCGGCTGGCGGCTTCGTCGATTAGATCGATCGCCTTGTCCGGCAGAAAACGGTCGGCAATGTAGCGGTGCGACAGCATCGCCGCCGCAATCACTGCCGCATCGGTGATGCGCACGTTGTGGTGGACCTCGTAACGCTCCTTGAGGCCACGCAAGATCGAGATGGTGTCTTCGACGGACGGCTCGTCCACGAGCACCGGCTGGAACCGGCGTTCGAGGGCCGGGTCTTTCTCGATGTGCTTGCGGTATTCGTCGAGCGTGGTGGCGCCGATGGCGTGCAATTCGCCGCGCGCCAGCATTGGCTTCAGCATGTTGCTGGCGTCCATCGCGCCTTCGGCCGCGCCCGCACCGACGACCGTGTGCAGTTCGTCGATGAACAGGATCGTCTGCCCGGCCGATTCGGTGATTTCCTTGAGGACGGCCTTCAGGCGTTCCTCGAACTCGCCGCGATACTTGGCGCCTGCCACCAGCGCGCCCATGTCCAGGGCGATCACGCGCTTGTCCTTCAGCCCTTCTGGCACGTCGCCACGCACAATCCGCTGCGCCAGTCCTTCGACGATGGCCGTCTTGCCGACGCCGGGCTCGCCGATGAGCACCGGGTTGTTCTTGGTGCGGCGACTGAGAATCTGGATCGTGCGCCGGATTTCCTCGTCGCGCCCGATCACCGGGTCCAACTTACCCTGGCGGGCGGCCTGCGTCAGATCGCGGCCGTACTTCTCCAGAGCCTTGTAGGTTGTCTCCGGGTTCTGGCTAGTCACCCGCTGATTGCCGCGAATGGCAGTCAGGGATGCCAGGATGCGGTCACGCGTGACGCCGAGACGAGCCAGCACGCTCTGCGCGCCGGCACCGTTTTGGCCGGCCAACGCCAGCAAAAAGTGCTCCGTGCTCACGTAGTCGTCGTGCATCGAATTGGCCTCGGCGTAGGCGTCCTGCACCACGCGCGATAGCGACCCGCTCATGCTGGGCTGCACGTTGCTGCCGTAGGCTTTCGGGCGGCGCGCCAAGTCGGCTTCCAACTGGCTCTGCAAGTTGCGGGGGTCGATGCCCAGTTGCTGGACGATCTCGGGCACTACCCCCTCGGATTGGTTCAGGAGTGCCAGCAGCAAGTGCTCTGGCTCGATCTGGCTCTGGTTGTAGCTGATCGCGATTTCCTGGGCGCCCATTAATGCTTCCTGCGCCCGCTGTGTATATCGATCTAGTCGCATCGTCACCTCTCTTCTCTGGTCAACTTTAATGAGTCCCTATTATGCAGTCTTTAGTATCGACCAGGCGTGTTAGAAGAACGTTGGCGCGTCGTTAGCGAAGTGTGAGAAGCCGTTTGTCAAGGGCCCGTGACTGGGGTATCATGCCGGCATGGGTCGTGGAGCATACGAGCATAACTACACTCGGCTGAATCTGCCCGAACTCGAAGCGCAGACCATTGACGCGGCGCCGGTCCGTATCCCTGTGCCGCCGGAACTGGCCGGCCAGGGTCCGGCGACCGTCGATTTGTACTGTGCGGAGAATCTCGCCTTACTCGAGGCGCAGGCGGGCGAGTGGGCCGGACGCTGCCAACTGCTATATGCAGATCCGCCGTTCGGGAGCGGGAAAGTGTACGGCGCGCGTGTGGCCGGCGCACGCGGACGACAATCGCAAGCCGTCAAGGCTTACCGGGACGACCAGGATTTTGACGAGTATCTGGCCTGGCTCTACCGGCGCCTGGCATTTGCTCGTGATCTCCTCTGCCCGAGCGGAACCCTGTACGTCCACCTCGATTGGCACGCCGTCCACTACGTCAAAGTCGAGCTGGACCGCTTGTTTGGGCGCGAGCGTTTCTTGAACGAGATCATTTGGTGCTACTACGGGCCATCGCCAATCCGCTCGGCCTTCAAGCGCAAACACGACGATATCCTGGTCTACACCCGCTCGCCTGAGTATTTTTTTGACGCTGATGCAGTGCGCATGCCGTATAACGAGTCGACCGTACGGACCTTCCAAAGCAGCCGCAAAGCGGGCTTCGGCAAGGTGCCCGACCTCGAGCGTGGCAAGGTGCCGGAGGACTGGTGGTACCTGCCGGTTGTGGCGCGCCAACACGGTGAACGCGTGGGTTATGAAACGCAGAAACCCGAGAGCCTGCTGGAGCGCATCGTCAAGGCCTCGAGCCGGCCGGGGGACTTGGTGGGCGATTTCTTCGCGGGGACGGGCACGACCGGGGTCGCAGCCGCGCGCGCCGGCCGGAACGCGCTGCTCGCCGACCGCAACCCGGTCGGCGTGGAGAAAGCCTTGCTGCGCCTGGCCCGGCTTCAGCCGGCCCCGCGCACGCGGCTCTGGCGCTATCTGACGGCCGAGACGGTCGTTCAACCGCCGGCAGCAAGCTGATAAGGGAGGGACCTGCGTGTCAGCACAGCCGTTCGGCGGGCGATCCGCAGCGGACCAGCGGGGTGTGGTCGTGCACTACAATGCTGCCCGAGGCTTCGGCTTCATCCGGCCCGACGATGGGCTCGGACAGCAGGCGTCTGGCACCCACGCATCTGTCCCGCACGCCGCCTGCCCAGACGTCCGCGTCCCGGATGTCTTCGTCCACATTCGGGACGTCACGAATGCCGCGACCCTCTATCCCGGCCAGCGAGTGCGCTACCGGCTGATGAGCAGTGCTCGAGGCCCGACTGCGGTTCAGGTGCGCGCGGGGTCCCTGCTGACGCTTCCGCATCTCCGCTACACCCTGGCGGGTCTGGTCCCGGCACTGCTGTTGTTCCTCGTGGGCAGCCTCTGGTTCCGACCGGGCGCCTTGCCCGGCTGGCTGGCATTGTGGGCGATTGCGTCAAGCGCCGCCACCTTCGGAGTTTACCGTTACGACAAGCTGCAGTCCGAAAGCAGCCTGCCACGCGTTCCCGAGGCGGTGCTGTTGGCGCTGGCGGCCGTAGGTGGCTCCGCCGGTGCTCTGGTTGGCATGTACTTTCCGACGCGCCACAAGACGGCCAAGCCGTCCTTCCAGGCCGTATTCTGGGCGATCATCGCCGTACAGGTGGGCGTCGTCGTCTTTCTCCTGGCGCGGCCGTAGTGGATGCAGGTGGCGGGCGACGCCCGCCCTCCCGGCCGGTAAGCTGGTTTGGCAGGGCCTACCTGTGGGCCTGCCGCCGGCTGTACAACGAGTTCGCCTGGTCCTATGACGCGGCGAGCTGGCTGGTCAGCGCCGGACGCTGGGCCAAGTGGCGCCGCCTGGCCCTCGACTACGTCCAGGGTAGCCGGGTGCTCGAGATTGGCTTTGGCACGGGAGAGCTGCTGCTAGAGATGGGACGGCGCGGGCTGACAGGCTTTGGGCTCGAGCTGTCGCCGGCCATGCAGCGGATCACGGCGGACAAGCTGCGCCGCCAGCATGCCGAAGCCCGGCGCGTGCGCGGACTGGCGCAGCGCCTGCCCTTCGCGGACGCGAGCTTCGACTCGCTGGTGTCCACTTTTCCCGCCGAGTACATCGGCGACCCCGCCAGCCTGCGCGAATGCGTTCGGGTGCTGCGCGGCCCGGAGCCTGGCCGGGCCAGCGGCGGACACTTCGTGGTGGTCGGCTTGAGCGTGATCGTGAAAAACCCCTGGTTGCGCCGCCTGACGCCCATCTTCTACGGGGCGCCCGATGAGAGCCAGTACCGTCGCTGGACGGAGGCAATGCGGCATGCGGGCTTGCGTGCGCAGGTAGTGGACCGTGACTGCGGAGGCGTCAGGTTGCCCGTTCTCTTGGCGGAGAAGCGCGCGTGATTCCCGAGGCTGCCCGGCCGCGGCTGCGAGATGATTTTACCCGCAGCCTCGGTGCCCATTGGCGCACCTTGCTGGCGGGAGGGGGCTCCCTCGAGTTGGGCGGCGATTCCCTACGCCTGGTCAAGGACAAGACCTCGGCCCAGGCCTACACGGACGCCCAGATCGACGATTACCAAAAGCTGGCCCGCCGCAGTTTTCCCTGGCGTCCACCCCTGCGGCTGATCGTCAGGGCGCGCTTCTCGCATGCCGGGCCGCCCCTCGTGCGCGGCGCCGAGATTCTGCGGGGCACAGCCGGCTTCGGTTTCTGGAACGATCCCTTCCTGATGACCGGCCCGCGCCTGCCCACCCTGCCGCGCGCCATCTGGTTTTTCTACGCCTCGCCGCCCTCGGATATGAAGCTCGATCTGCACACGCCTGGCTGCGGCTGGAAAGCCGCCGCGGTCGACGCGCTGCGCTGGCCGGTCTTGCCGCTCGCGCTCAGCGCGCCCCTGGCAGTGCCCCTGATGAACCTTCGTTCGCTCTATCTCCGGCTCTGGCCGACCTTCCAGCGCGCCCTTCGGGTGGCTGAGGCGCCTGTCCGCGCCCCGATGACCGATTGGCATACCTACACCATTGACTGGGGCAGGGACAGCGCGCGCTTCGCGGTGGACGATAGGGCGGTGCTGGCCACAGATCGCTCGCCGCGCGGGCCGCTGGGCCTGGTTATCTGGCTGGATAATCAGTACCTGGTCGCGACCCCCTGGGGTCGCTTCCGCTACGGTCTGCTAGCCTGCGAAGAGCGCCAGTGGCTGGAACTGGAGTCGGTGGAGATCGCCTGAACGCCCGGAGCGGCGGATGTCAGTTCCTTGTCAGTTCACAGTCTTGCAGTTGATTCTTCGATGGCGTATTCTTCCCCAATCGTGTAGCTGCAAAGCGAGGCGGAGCATGAAACGTGGACCTGGCCTGCTGGTGGCAGTCTTCGTCGGGCTGGTCCTTCTGGCCGGCTGCAGTCAGGGCTCGGCGGGAACTCAGCCGGCAGCGAATGTCTCTATTCCCTTGGATGTCCCGTTCGTATTGTCCGCTCTGTTGATCCAATACCCGCTGATGCTGGCTTTCCCCATCCTGGTGGGTTGGTGGATCCATCGGCGTTATGGGCAGGGCTGGGGTATTTTCGGTGCTGGCGCGCTAACGTTCATTGCTTCGCAACTAGGGCACCTGCCGTTCAACTGGGCCATCGGGCTGATCGGCGGCGGGCGCGGCGTCGCGCTGTGGCCCTTGCCGGCGATAGCAGTGGTGGCCGGGTTGAGCGCCGGGCTGTTTGAGGAGGGTACGCGCTGGATTGTGCTGACGTTCTTCCTCAAGCGAGCGCGCGGTTGGCGCGCGGCCTTGCAGTTTGGCGCCGGGCATGAAGCAGCCGAATCCATCATTTTTGGTCTGCTGGCCTTGGCGAGCTTTGTGAGTATGCTCCTGTTGCGCTCTCCCGGCCCGGCCGCGCTCGGTCTCTCCGGTTCGGCGGCCGACCAGGCGCGGGCCGCGGCGGCTGCCTACTGGAGCACTCCCTGGTATACTACGGCACTGGCCGGGCTCGAGCGAGTGGCGAGCGTAGCCGCGCAGATTGCTTTCGCCGTCCTGGTGATGCGCGCCATTACCCGCCGGCAGCCACTCTGTCTGTTGGCGGCCATCGCAGCGCACGCGCTGCTCGACGCCTGGGCGGTCTGGGGCGGGAGCCAGTACGGGACTTTCGCGGTTGAAGGCGGACTCCTGGCGTTTGCCCTGTTCTTGTTTGGCCTGATCATCTGGCTGCGCGACGATCCCGGCCCCGCTCCGGCGGCGCCGGACGAGCACGGCCCCGAGCCTCCGCCGACGGCCGCAAGCCTTACGCCGCGCTCGTTGTCGGATGAGGAGTTAGCGCGGCGGGCGGACAACTCCCACTATGAGCGGCCGGCGTAACCAGATTGCCTACTGCTGCGTATAATGTAGCGGATGTCGCAGCCGGCGATACCGGCTGTCTCTGCGAGGTGAGGGGGCCTATGATTCGCACTGAGAGATTGAGCAAGTACTTCGACCGTGAGGGGAACCAGGTGCGGGCCGTCGAGGGCCTGGATCTGCAGGTCGAGGACGGCGAGGTGTTTGGCTTCCTGGGGCCTAATGGCGCCGGCAAGACCACCACTGTGCGCCTGCTCGCCTGCTTGATCGCGCCGACGAGCGGCAGAGCCTGGATAAACGGAATGCCGGTCGGCGAGGCCAACGAGAAGATTCGCGGTCAAATTGGCCTCCTAACCGAATCACCCGGCCTGTACGAGCGTTTGAGCGCCCGCCGCAACCTGGAGATCTTCGCCGAGCTTTATGGGGTCGAGGACGTGCCGGCGCGCGTCGAGAAGTATCTGCGCTTGTTGGAGTTGTGGGATCGACGGGACAGCCCCGCAGGGACCTTCAGTAAGGGCATGAAGCAAAAACTGGCGATCGCCCGTGCACTGCTCCACGAACCACCGCTGCTCTTCCTGGACGAGCCGACCAGCGGACTGGACCCCGAGGCGGCCAAGACGGTGCGCGACTTCATCGAGACTTTCAAGGGACAGGGGCGCACCATTTTTCTCTGCACCCACAACCTCGACGAAGCGGAGCGTCTCTGCGACCGTATCGCAGTGTTCAGGCAGAAGCTGATCGCAGTCGATACGCCGCAGGCACTGCGCACGCAGTTGTTCGGCCGCCAGACGGTGGTGCATCTGGCTTGCCTCTCGGAGGAGCTGGTGCAGGTCGTGCGCAGCCTGCCGTTCGTCAAACAGGTGCAGCCGCTGCCCGGCGCCGGCGGGCCTGGCGGCCCGGGCCGGCTCGTAGTCGGCCTGGACGATCCGGCGGTGCGTAATCCGGCGATCGTGCAGGCGTTGGTGAGCAATGGAGCGCAGGTGCAGTTCGTCAACGAGCTGCGCCATTCGCTGGAGGACGTCTACCTGAGCCTGATGCATAACGGCGACGGGCATGCGGGAGGGCCGCAATGAGGGAGATACGGACGATCGTGCGCAAGGAGTGGGAAGACACCCTGCGCAACAAGCTGATCCTGTCGATGCTAATCCTGATACCCGTGATAATGACGGCTATCCCTGTCGGGATGCTGATCGCCGCCAAGTACGGGCCGGTGACGGCAAACGACATGGCCGAGATTGCGGGCATGCTCGGTAACCCGATCTATGCCAGCATGAGTCCGCAGGAAACTTTCCAGTCTCTGATGTCCAGCCAGATGCTGATGCTATTCCTGATGATGCCGCTGATCCTGCCGGTGACGATCGCCGCCTACAGCATCGTCGGCGAAAAGCTGACCCGCTCGCTGGAGCCGTTGTTGGCAACCCCGATCACGACCATGCAGTTGCTGGTGGCAAAGAGTTACGCTTCGGCGGCCCCAGCCGTCGGCCTGACCTGGGTCTGCTTCGCGATCTTCCTGGTCTGCGCTCGCATTTTCTCCGTCAGCGACCGGGTGTTCGCGCTCTTTGCCAATCCGATGTGGCTGATCGTGATGCTGCTCTTGGTCCCGCTGCTGACGATCCTGGCCGTTATGGTGGGCATCATAGTCAGCAGCCGCGTCAACGACCCGCGCGCCGCCGAGCAGTTGGGTGCGCTGGTGATAATCCCGTTCATGGGTTTCTTCTTCGCCGTGATGAGCGGGGTGATCTTCCTGAACGCCGCGACCTTTGCTATTGCCACCGCGGTCGTGGCTCTGCTGGACGTCGGCCTGGTTTACCTGGGTGTGGGGCTGTTCCAACGTGAGACCATCCTCACGCGCTGGAAATGAGCCGGCCCTGAGACTTAGGACGGTCAGGCTCCGGCGCGGGCCTGCTATGGAGCCTGTGATATAATCTCACAGGCTTTTTTTGTGCTCGATCGATCACTTCCGGGGGAGAACAACGATGCGCAGCGCGCAGCGCTTATACCTTTATACTGTGGCCCTGATCAGCCTGCTGGTCTGGCTGCTGGGCCTGATCAATACCGGCGCCGGCCTGGTCACGCTGGCCCTGGCAGGGTCTGACCTCTCCTTGAATTCGCTGAATGGGAGCGGCGTCCTGCTTTGGCTTGTCGTAACGCTCATCGCAATGGCGGTGTGGATTCTACACTGGGCTTTGGCCAACCGCGAGGCACGCCATCTGACGATCGCGGGCGGCGCCGAGCGGGGTTCGGCGGCTCGCAAAGGTTATCTGTGGCTCGGGCAGTTCGGCACACTGGCCTTCCTGGCAGTAGAAGCGGGATTGGCGGTCTACTACGGCTGCTTGTGGCTCCTAACGGAGGAAACGGCAGCCTGGCTGCCCCCGCTGGCCGGTGGCGCCCTGGGGGCCGTGCTTAGCCTGCTTTTCTGGTACTTTCTGCGCCGCGTGGCCGCCTGGGACGGAGATATGGGGGCCGAGGCCGGCCAGGGAGCCGGCTGGCGGCGGACCTATTACTATCTGGGGACCGGCCTGGCGACGTTGCTGGCGACGGTCGGGGTGGGGGAGTTCCTCCGCACCTTCCTGAGTGTCGCGGCCCGTGTCTACGTCTTTAGCAGCGGGGCCGGACAGGTGGCAGTCTGGCGCTCTCTGGCTGCCGCGTCGCTGGCCATGACTATGGTTGCCCTGCCCGTGGCCATCATCCTCTGGTTGCGTGCCAACCACCTGATCGCGCTATCGGCAGACGTCTCGGAGGAGGTCAACGCCACCGGGCGTAAGCTGCTGGTCTACGCGGGCATGATGGCCGGAACGGCGCTCACCCTGATCACCTTCGGCTATCTGGTTTGGCACGCTCTTCTGTTCGTGCTCGGGCAGCCGGTCGCGGACGCGCAGGCCTTCTGGGAAGAGATCCTCGTTCCGGCCATCGCCTATCTGCCCGGGGGTCTGGTGCTCTGGCTGGCCTTCAGCAGCGTCGCGCGCGGCGACATCGACTGGGCTGACGAGAGCCGAGACGCAGCACTCCTGCGCCGCCTGTACTATTACGTGATGGCTGCGCTCGGCCTGGCCGCTTTCTGGTACGGGCTGCAGGCGCTGCTGATTTTAACGCTGCTCCTGGTCAGTGGCCTCTGGCCGCGGACCATGCTTGCCAACCCACAGGCGCGGGACTATTTCAGCCTGTCGGGGGCGCTGTTTCTGGCCGGCGCCCCGGCATGGTGGAGCCATTGGCGTCCGGCCCAGGAGCTGGCCCGCTGGCCCGGCCCGGCAGGCTACGCCGAGCGTTCTTCGGCACTGCGCAGAGTTTATCTGTACGGAGTAGTGCTGGCCGCGGCCGTGGTCTCGGTTGTCACGCTCGGGTTCGTGCTCGTGCGCGCTCCGGATTGGCTTTTTGGCCCGACCGCGGCGACGAGTTTTGCCGTGTCGCTCGTCCAGCTGGGGGGAGGGATCGTGATCGCCCTCATCTTTTGGCTGACGCATGCGCTGGTCCTGCGCGCCGACGGACGATTGCGCGTGGAGGATGAGCGCGTGTTGGGCTTCCGGCCTGTCGCCGAGCGGGGCGGAGCTCTTGTCGCCGGCAGTCTGCCCGCCGTCCCGCCGCTGCCGGGCGCACAAATAAGCCTGGCGGAGACCGACCCGGCAGCCGGAGCGCCGGCAGACGTCGACAGCGCGGCAGGTGCGGCGGCCGGCTTGCAGAGCGACCCCAGGGCACCCTTGTTTGCGGCCGGCGGGCCCGCAGCCGCGCGCGACCAGGCAGCCACTGGCCGGCAGGTTCCCGATACGCGGCCAGCCGCGCTCGAGCCGGTCGCCCCCGGCCCGCTACTGCCAGAGCCGCCGATGGTGGCCGGCGAGCCAACCGTCGAACCGCTGGCCGTCCCCGCCTTGCCACCGGCGGAGCCGCCCGTCACCGCGGGCGCATCGCCGGCGGAGCCGCTGGTGGTCCCTCCGTCCGTCGCGGTCTTGCATCCGCCGACCGAGGCGCAAGGTGAGCCGGCGGCGGCGCCACTCCGGCGCAGGCGATTCTCGATCGTGGCGGTGGTCGACGGGGACGACGGCAGCCTGGGCGCATCCCTCCTGACGGCTCTGCGCCAGGCCTTCCCCGACCTGCTGCTCTGGCCGGTCGCTTTGAGCGCAGCCGCTCAGGTAGAGATGCAGCGTAGCGTGGGGGAGAGCGGCCCGGCACGCCCGCCTGGCGAAGGGTTGGCGCGAGCGCGCATCATCGTCGGCCCCAGTGACATACTGAGCCCGGGCGGTTTGCATGGCGGGGTGGCGGCGGCAACGGCCCTGGCCATCGCCAACAGTCCCGCCCGCAAGGTGCTCCTGCCGCCGCGCAACCCCGGTCTGCGCTGGGCCGGCGCGCCGGACTGGCCGGCCGAGCGCTGGGTGGCGAATGCGGTCAGCGAGGTCGGCGGGGTATTGGCGGCAGAACCGGTGGAGTGAACTGGATCGCGCGAGCGGCAAGCTCTTGACGGGTAGCTTGCTCCTTCTGTCCGGCTATCGTAGCTGCCAGCACTTGGGCGCTTGCCAGAAGTCGCCCGCGGCATCCTGCCTGGCCAGGCGCTCCAAGGTAGCCGGATCGTAGATACCCAGGCGCAGGCAAGCCGTTCGGCCGGCGAGGCCGGGCGGCAATCTGATCTGCAGCGTCTCGATGACCACTTCCCCGGGATCCCAGATGCCGGTCGGGTAGTTGCCTTGCCCCGGCTGCTGATCTTGCTGAGCCAGCAGCTCCCCGGCCGGGGTCACCAGGTGCGCGAAGACGGTGTAGTCCGTTTGCGGCGACTGGCCGGCCGTCCAGGAGGTGCGGACCTCAAATGTGCGGCCGGCTGAAGCGGGCGGCAGTCCCTGGGCGCTGAGCAGGTAAATGTCTCTAGCGAATCGCGCTTGCGCCGAGCCGGGCGGCAAGCCGGTGTAGGTCAGGCCGGCCGGCTTGACCAGCAGTGTTCGGACGAAATCCGCGCCCGGCGCCCCGGTTGCATCAAAGTACCGATAGTCCTGGTCCCCACGGTAGATCGAGACGTGCACGGTGTAGCGGCCCAGGGCAGCGGCCGGCAGAGCCAGCCTATGAGTGGTGGTCACCACCAGCCCGGGCTCCCAACTGCGCACCGGGTCCGGCCCGCCGATGAGTGTGCGGTCATCCGTGGCCACGTTCGCCCCGTCCTTGTCCACGATCCGAACGCCCACGCTATAATCTCCGTCCGGACGGTCGAGCACCTGCCAGGTGAGCGTGAAGGCCAGCGACTGCTCTGGCGTGGCCCGCGCCGGCACGCGCGCCGCGCGGAGCTGCAACGCCAGAAGCCGCTTCGCCGGCTGCACCGGCCCGGCTCCGAACTCAACCGTCCCGCTGTAACGGGCGACGGGGAAGGGAGCGTTGAGGGCCTGCAGCGTGGTGCTGTAGTTCTCGGCCGGGCCGGGGAGCGGCAGGGGAACGGGCAGCACGCTGATCGCGCTCACGGCCAGTGGCAGAACCAGGGCATCCTCGAACGCGCGTCCCGCGCTGCCATCCAGTCCGTGGAATAAACCTGCCACGCGCAGGGGTTGCCCGGGCGTCAGGACGGCCGTCCCGGGGCCGGTGGTTCGCAAGACCAGGAACGCGTTCCGCTCCTGGTCGATCCAGAAACTGCCGGTCAGCGATGGGCTCGCCGCCGGCAGGACCCGATAGACCCAATCCGTCCCGAAGTCTTTCACCAGCGCCAGGCCGGGCGCCTGCCGCTTCGCTCCCTCCGGCAACCCGGCGGGGGTCGGGCGTAGCTGCGCGCTCCGTCCGGGCTGGAACGCGTCGAGCAAGCCCCCATGTACGAGGACGTACTCGACACCCAGGCCCCGCAGTACGGCCAGTGTGCGCTCAGAGGGGAAGTCGGCCATGGCCAGCCCCAGCTCGCGGTGATGGGGCGGAGTGAAACCGCTGTAGCCGTCAACACTGGCTTGCCAGTGCTCGAGCCCGAAATACTCGTAGCGCATGACGTTGTAGTCGGGCCAGGCTTCGTCCACGCCCGCTTCCGAGGCTGCCGGCGGCAGGGCCATATCGGAACTGAGCGGCAGCTCGACGATCACCGACGGAGGCTGAGCGGCCAGCCAGGCGTAGGCTGCAGGCGGAGAAGCCAGGTCAGGCATGGCGTAAACGGCAAACGCCGGCTGCCCTCCAGCGTACTCGAGCAGGCACAGTGCGCCCAACGCCAAGCCGCCGGCCAGGCGCAGGCCCGGCTGCCGCACGCGTGCCAGCAGCCAGGCCGCCCCGCCCGCGGCGAGGATGGCCAGGGACAGGAAGGCGCTGACGGCAAAGCGAGCAGGCGCGCGGATCGCCGTGAGGCCGGGGATGTGTTGATAGAGCCAGCCGAAGGGCAGGGCGAGGCCACCCGGATCAGCGGGTGTGAGCTTCAGGCGCGGACCCAGGGACAGAGTCGAGCGCGACGACGAAGAGCAGCAGCCAGAAGAGCGGGGTCAGCCGCGGCATGGCACGCGGGTGACCCCCGGGCAAGGCCGGTCGCCGGGCGCCCAGGCCGGCCAGAGCCAGGCAAATGGGGACCAAGCCCAGAAAGAGCCCGCCCCCTTGCGGTATGCCGGTGACGGTCGGCAGCCAGGCGTAGAGCGGATTGCCCCCGAGCGGAAGCAGGAAGTCTGTCAGAGGTGGGGCGTAGCTCAAGGTCTCAGCAAGCGAGCGCTGAAGCCCCAACTGGTCGTGTACCTGCAGGTAGGGGATGGCGAAGGGCAGGATGAGCAGGCCCGCCAGGGCGGCCCAGGGCGCGGAGCGGACGAACGGTCTGAACCGGGCCCGCAAGTCCACGCCCGCTCTGCCGGGCACGATGAGGCGGTAGAGCACGAACAGCCCGACGACCAGGATCACCTGAAAGGCATAATAAAAGGCAGACAGGGCTTGTGCGGCGGTGGTCAGCGCGAACAGCAGGCCGTCCCGAGACTTTCCGCCTTCCCAGAAACGGTCCAGGAAGAGCAGCAGCAGTGGCAGCCAGCCGATGCTCAGCAATTGTAGCTGGCTCAGATGGCTGAACTGGTGTGGCGAAAAGGCGTAGATGATCCCGGCCAACAGTGCGGCCGGCCGGCTGTGGGTCAGGTGTAGTGCCAGCAGATAGGCGCCGAGTCCGGCCAGCGGGAATGTGAGCAGGAAGAGCAGGTTGTAGCTCAGAAGTGGGCCGCGCGTGGCCAGGGTCAGCGGCAGTGCGGCCGGGGCGGCAGGCCAGAGTATCTCGGACAGGGCCAGCGTATTGCTCAACGGGTGGAAGATCGGCGCGTCGAACAGGGCTAACGGAGCCCGCGGCAGGATGTGCGCTTGCCAACCGATGATCCACGTATTGAGCACTGTGTCGGAGCGATCGTGCAGCCCGGTTGAAAGCTGAAGCAGCAAAGGCCAGAAGAAGCCGGCGGCCAGGCCGGAATACAGAAACAGGGGAAGCAAGAGCTTGGCCGCGCGAGGCTTGATCACGGAGAGCACCCTCATGGAGATCGCATCTAACCACAACTCCACCCCTCCGTCAAATGCATGCTTGCCAAACCCGAATAAGTGGAGTAATATGGGTCCACAAGTAAAGGCCGCTACAAATCCAAGCGTGGAGGAGACCCGATGCAACTTCAGGAATTCCCCCGTCCCCGAAACGACAACCGCCGCGGCGTTCACTGGGCCACGCTACTCTATCCTGCTGCGCCCAGCGTGCTGACCGTCTGGATCGCCGAGTTGCAGCAGTTGCACATCAAGTGGGTCAAGATCCTGGATGACGGCGGCGGCTCGTCGTTGCCCCTCTGCGAGCAGCTGCTGGCCGCAGACATCTTCCCGATTGTGCGCCTGTACCGGCAGGCCCCGAACCCTGGCCGCCTGGGAGGCCGGCAGACGGAGACTGTCAAACGCCTGGTGGCGGCCGGGGTGCGCTATTTCGAGTCCAACAACGAGCCAGATGTGGCGATTGAGTGGAAAGACGGGGTCATTCCTTCGGGAGCGATGGACATCGTCGTAGACAATTTCATCTTCGATGCCGGGGCGATCCTGGATGCAGGCGGTCTTCCGGCCCTGCCGGCCATGGGTGCGAGCGGTATCGGCGGCGCCCTGGAAAAGGTCGTCGCCCGCGGACGAAAGGACCTGTTCGAGAGCGGCGCCTGGATCGCGATTCACAACTACACGCTCAATCATCCACTCGACTATCCATACGATGCAGTCAACCAGACTGGGCTCGCCCTGACGCAGGCGGAATATGATAAGCTTGGCGCCTGGGCCTGGGATAATCAGCCGCGCGAGCTGATAAACCAATGGCGGGCCTCGGACAAGAATCCGGGCAAGACCCTCAAGGATGATTCGCTCTGTTTCCTTGGCTGGCAACTGGTGGACGAGGCAGCGCTGCGCGTCCTGGGCCACAAGGTGCCCATCCTGACGACTGAAGGCGGCCCCTGCATGGGCTGGCGCGACGACCGTCGCTACCCCCGGCTGACGCCCCAGATGCACGCCGACTGGGTGGTGGCAATCAACGAGTTCCTGCAGGGCAGCCGGGAGATAAACGGAGTTTCTGGCCCGGATAGCTACTTCACAGTCTGTTTCTGGCTGCTGGCCAACCGTCGCTTGAGCTCGTACGACATCACCTGGGAGAGCCAATCCTGGTACACCGACTGGTGGAACACCACCTTCAATCTGCACGGCCAGTTGCCGGTGGTCGATGCAGTCAAAGCGATGCCAAACGTCGTGGTGGGCGCCGAGCACGAGGGCATACTGGATGGTTTTCTGCTGCGAGCGGACACCGGCGATCCTCTGCCCGACCTGCGCGTCGAGTTGCTGCAGGGCCTCCAGGTGGCGGCGGCGGCGACGGCGGGCAGCGACGGCGGCTTCCACTTCGCGCACTTGCCGGTCGGCGTCTACGATCTGAGCGTAGGTGGGCGAGGTGTGGTGCAGCAGGGCGTCAACGTCGTGGCCGCGGTGTCCGCGCCCCTGATCGTGCGCCTGGGTGGGGGAAAACTGAGCACGCTCACGGGTCAAGTTGTTGATGCGGCGGGCGTGCCCAAAGCCGGCGTGGAAGTGACGTTGCAGCGGGATGGTGGGCCGGCCGGCCTGGCGCGCAGCGGCACGGACGGTGCCTTCCGCTTCGAGAGCCTGCCCCTCGGAGTCTACGAGCTATCCGTTCCGGGCAATCGAGTGGCGGGCATTACCCTGGATGGCTGGGGAAGCAAGATTGTCAAGCTGACCGCCGGCGCTGCTGCCGGTCACCGGTACGTCAAGACGATGCAGCGCTTGCTGCCCGCCGAAGACACAGCGCACCGGGGCGAGTTTTTTGGCACGGTCACGGGTGCGGACGGCAAGCCACTGCAGGGAATCAAGCTGCAGATGTCTTGGGACGGAGCCGCAGCCGGCACGCAGTTCCCGGTGACCACCAGCGGCGCCGACCCTTACGCCCCGGCGGGGTTCTATCGGTTCGCACACACACGTGGCCTATTTCACTTGCGACTGCTCCAGTCGGACTGGCCCAGCGACGCGGTGGATGGGTTGGATACGGCCAATGTCCCCGGCCGTGAGGGGCAGGAGCTCACCTACGAGGTAAACTTCCAGTTGCAGGCACTCGCCGGACTGGCGCGCGTGCAGGGACAGACGTTCGGGGTGGCCCCGGGCAGCGCCCTCTACCTGACCCTGGCCCCCTCGACCACCGGCGGTCCGGAGGCAGAGAAGGCTTCGCTCGCCGCGGATGGCGGGTTCGCCTTTGCCGGCGTTGCACCCGGCGAGTACCAGTTGAGCCTGGACGGCTTCGGTCAGATCGCCACTCGCGTATCGCTCGCCGCCGACAGCCAGTTTACGCTGCTCTTCGCCGCGCGCAGCGCGCTGCAGGGCCGGGTGCTCAATCCGGCCAGCGGATTGGTCGCAGTCCTGACAGCACCTGAGCCCTGGAAGTGGATCCGCCAGGCGCCGCTGGACGCGGACGGCAGGTTCGCGTTCCAGGGGCTGCCGGCCGGGCGGTATCGCCTGCAGGTGGCGGATCAAACGCTGGAGAACGTGGAGTTGACAGGGGACAACATCCTCAAGCTGGCTGCAATCGATCTGTTTCAGGCCCGGCACAGCGCGCTCAGCGGTAAACTGGTCGACACTTCTGGCCAGGGCCAGGCTAATGCTTTGCTGACGTTGACCCGGGCGAACGAGCTGGTCGCCCAAGTGCGCACCGAGAACGACGGCGCTTATCGGTTTGGCAATCTGCCGGCGGGCACGTACGGTCTGGACGTCGAAGGCATGGGGACTGCGGCGAGCGGGCTGGTGCTCGACGGCGCCCACGAACTGGTCCAGGACCTGATTTGGGCCTTCGCTTCCGAGCTTGGTGTCCTGACCGGACGCGTGTTGACGCACGACGGCTCGCCGGCCGCAAGCGAGCTCGTGCGCCTCCTGTACGCGGGCAGCGATCTCTCGGTGACACAAACCGCGGCCGACGGCGTTTATCGGTTCAGTCGCCTGATCGCCGGCAGCTACTCGCTTGCCGTCGGAGCAGACGCGCCGCTGGTTTCGGCGATCGCGGTCGCCGCGGGCGCGACCGTTACGCAGGACATCACGTTGCCGGAGGAAGCCGGCAAGGTGTTTGCCGAATATCTGCTCTTCAGCCCGCCCGCAGCCGGCAAGATTCAGACCCGCCTTGCGCTGCAGCTGGCGCTCCCCTATCTCCAGCGCAGCGGCGCCAGCGCTGGTTTCGGCCTGGAGCAGGCGGCCCAGGCGGCCAAGGTGGTCATCGTAGGCGACCTGGTGCCGGCAGGCGTCGAGGATACGTTGAGGGAGGCCGGTTGCCAGGTCAGCCGGCTGTCCGGCGAGGCCTACGCCCTGGCGGCGGCCTTCCAAAACCTGACCGCAGGCATCGACTGAACTGGCGAGGAGAGGAAGCAATGAATCTGATGGAACACTACGTGCTGTTCGGTCCTGCTGCCCAGCCCGCGACGCGTGCTCACCTGCTGCTGGCGCAGGACTTCCTGCAGGCTTTCTTGCCGGCCTTCGGTTTCAGCCCGGCGGAGGCAGCCAAGGCCAGCGCGATCACGATCATCGCCGACAGCGGGCTGGTCTCCGCGGATACCGAGGTGGCCCTGCGGGCGGGTGGTGCGCAGGTGCAGCGCATCGCCGGCAGCCCGGAGGTAGTGGCGGCCGCGCTGGAGCAGAAAATCGCCGACGCGCATGCCTTCTGAGGCGCCCGCTCAGGATTGCGATATCCCGACCCCGGGACGGGAACGGCCCAGGGCCGTCGCGGCCAAGAAGCGGCGGTTCTGTGGTAGAATGGGTGGGGTCGAGAGGTGGCCGAGGAGCGCCGGCTGCAGCCGCCTGCCAGCCGGAGAAGAGCGCGGGGCCACGAAAACTCCGTGATCGGCGTCCGTTTGGGCGGAGATCACGGAGTAGCGGCTCGCGTCAAACCTCGAGATCGGCGAGCTCAGGTGCTGCTGCGAGCGGGGTATTATTCCACGCTGCTGGAGACGGGTTCGGCGAGCAACGCGCTCTCGGCCGCCTGTGGTGGTGCCCAACTGTGCGCTTGTTCGGCCGGCAGGTCGATGCGTTCGCTGCCATTGCGCGCTATGGGGGTGGTGCAGTACGGGCAGGCCACCCAATCGAGCTCCAGCGGACGGCTGCAGTTGTCGCAGGTGCGCCTCAGATCGGTCTGGCAGCGTGGACAGATCAGCCAATCAGGCTCGGTCACCGTCTGACAGCGTGGACAGGCCCGTCGGGTCGTGATGTCACGCAGGAGCGCTTCTTCCTCGAGCTGGCGATCGTACGCTTCCGCGATGGTCTCACGCGGACGCAGGAGGAAGTAGAGCAGCCAGCCGATCGGACCGGCCACCAGCACCAACACGGTCGCCAGGATCCAGGCGAAGACGTCGGTGGTGCGAGAACGAATATCGCGGAAGCTCCAGATGGCCAGCCCGATCCAAAATGCGACGAGTAAAGCGGTGAGTACGGCGACGATGTTGACAAGCACGGTCGCCGCGCCGTTGAGTAGCTCGGCAGGAAGTTGCGGCATGGTAGAAGAACCCTCACTCCTCAGCCCGGAATTGTCGTCTCCTCCAGATTCTGCGAAGCCAGACGGCAGACGCGGGGAATTTAGCCCACGGATTCTAGCATAAAGAGTCACTTTCGGCAAAAGGATAGACGATCATGCCCAATGACGGACTGGTGGAGTACAACCCAACCATCAAAGAGATGCCCACGGACGAGCGGCCGCGTGAGCGCTTGGAGCACTACGGTTCGGGTGCGCTGAGCACGGCCGAGCTGTTGGCGATCATCCTGCGGACAGGGACCAAAGACGAGAACGTGGTGCGGTTGGCGACGCGCTTGCTGGTGACTTACCGGGGGCTGGGCGGGCTGGCGCGTGCGCCCTACAGCGAGCTGAACTGCATCAAGGGGTTGGGGCCGGCCAAGGTCACCGAGCTACAGGCGACGTTCGAGCTGGCGCGCCGATTGGCGAAGGAATCGCCCGAGGACACCCGGACGCAGGTCAAGTCGCCGGCGGATGCGGCCAACCTGCTGATGCTGGAGATGAGCCTGCTGGAGCAGGAAAATCTCCGTACCATCCTGCTCGACAGCAAGAACCACGTCATCAAGGTGCACACCGTCTACATCGGCTCGCTCAACAGCGCCTCGGTGCGCGTGGGCGAGCTGTTCCGGGAGGCCATTCGTGCCAACAGTGCGGCCATGATCGTGGCCCACAACCACCCGAGCGGCGACCCGACGCCCTCGCCCGAGGACGTGCACGTGACGCGCCAGATCGTGGAGGCGGGCAAGCTGTTGGATATCGACGTGCTCGATCACCTGGTGATCGGGCAGCAGAGGTGGGTGAGTTTGAAGGAACGGGGGCTGGGGTTCTGACACGCCTTGATAATGCGAGCGATCTGATCTAGACTGAGAGCATGGAGGGTGTGCCATGACCGGATTGGACGCACTGCAATCAGCGCAATACGTGACGGTAAACGGAAAGCGCCTGGTCGTTCTCAATGCAGATGATTGGGAAGCCATGGTCGAATGGCTGGAAACAGTTGAGGACGTGCAGGTTGCCGAGCAGGCAGCTGAACGACTGCGAGCCGCGGGCGGGGATCGCCGGCGGGCCGGATGGCTGAAGTGGGAGGACGTGAAGGACGAGTTGCAGTGAGCGACTACACGGTCTACGTTCTGCCTGACGCATGGCAAGAGCTCAAGCAACTCCCAGGCAGCGTGCGCCAACGCGTCAAGCGGGAAGTGGACGGATTGGCTAAGGAGCCGCGGCCCCCGCAGAGCAGGTTGTTACGTGTGCCTGGCTTTGCAGCAGAGCTTCGCCGGTTGCGTCTAGAAAGATGGCGGATCGTGTATGCGATCAGCGAAGTCGACCGGGCAGTTGACGTATTGGCGGTGCGCAAGCGTCCTCCGTATGACTATGGAGACCTGGCCGAGTTACTTGGTGAATTGCGATGAGAGTTAGCGCATCGGGAAGTTATTCTGCGGGAGATGGGAAGCACTGCGTTAACCGATACAACAACGAGCTAGCACTGGAGAGCGACCTGAGCGCCAACGTACGGATCGGTTGCGAGGGGCAGGGCGCAAGCGCTCTGCCCTTCCACTTTTCGACTGGAAGCTTGCAACCGTCTTCAAACTGATAATATCACTACCTGTCGGCCTTGCAGAGCGTCCGAATTCAAAGTAACATCGATGCACCGAAATTCAAGCCCGCCTTTTCGCACGGAGCCAGACATGGAAACCTTGGCGACCACAGACCCACCACCCCAGGAGGAGCGCTCCATTGATCGAACCAGCTCGCCTGGTCTGGACGAGGAATTATCTGCTGCCAAGCAAGAATTGGCGTTGCTTCGACAGCAACTCTCGCACCTCGTACAGGCTGAGTCATCTCAGGAAAAAGAGCGTCAATTGGCCGCGGAAGTCGAGCAGTTTGCCCACGAGTGCAATGACAACAGCGAGAACATTCGCGCCCAACTCACGTCTCTGAGGACGGAAATCGCGACGATGGGCAGGCAGATCGAAGGCCAAAGGCAGTCTGTTGTAAATGAAGAAAGCGTCCGCTTCCTAACAACCGAGTTCGAGCAGCTTGTGGAATTCTGGAAGATTACGGATGCGCGGTATTCGGGGCACGTAAACTTATATCTTACCGCCTGCCTGGTAATTGCAACGGGTAGCGCCGCTGTGGCCGCTTACTTTTCCTCCAAGGCTGCCCTGAACCCACAACTGGTTATGGTACTTGCCGGGATACTCTCACTCGGCCTCTTTGTGCTAGGCGTATATCTGTTGCGTTCACTGGTCACTACTAGGAAGCTAAAAACCGAATACCGAAGAGCGTTGAACGTGATTCGCGGGTATTTCGTGGACCAAGATCCAAAACTTCAGGATTACCTGATGTTACCTTTCGCCAGCCGAGCCGCAATGCTGTCCTTGGGGAATGATGTGCGGCCTATGTCCACATCACTTTTTCGTGCGTGGGAAAGCGTGTTGATCGCCATCGTCATCGGCTGCGCCGCGTGGCTGATTCAGCCAATTTTGCTGTCGATCTCGATTATAGTTCTCAGTATTCTAGGCGCGATACTATGCTACATCTTACTGCATCTGCAAGTGGCCCGTTGGTTCAGCGGCCCCAGCGAAGTCAAGCGCACACCAGCCAAACCTGCGAACTAACCGATAGCACGAGCGGCTGAGCTTCGTCCGAATGGGTCCAATCCTGCTAGCCAACCTGGACCGGTAGCGATGAAGAACATGCAACCGACACCGCGACTTATGCAACGCTGGTGTGCGACTTGAGCGCCGACGCAGGGAACGGTTGCGAGGGGCAGGGCTTTGTGCCCCGCCTCTCCACGTTTGGGCCTGAGGCTCGCAACCGTTCTCAAAGCGATAAACTCACCTCGCGTTGGCCCGGCGAAATCTGGCCGTAGCGCAACGGTCAGCTTGCGACTTTGCAGGTCCGAATATCCGCCAGAGACATCGCGGGCGACATGCGGGTGAGGTGGCTTCGTCAAGCCGAACTCGGCCGGGAGCACAGTGAACAAGTCGGCAGAAACATAGGGGGAGGTATGGCTAACGAGAAGCATCTTGCCATCCTGAAAAGCGGTGTGTCCTCCTGGAATCAGTGGAGAAAGCAATATCCGGAAGAACTCCCGGAGTTACGCGAGGCCAACCTGATCGGCATGAGGCTGGATGGCGCAGACCTAAGCCGGGCTGACATGCAGCGAGTTCTCTCCAGCGGTGCTCATCTTACCGGGGCCAGTTTTGGTCAAGCCTTGCTTCATGGAGCCGATTTTCGCGCGGCCCGTTTGCAAAAAGCCGATTTGCATGGCGCCGATTTGAGCTATGCTAAGTTGAACGGCGCGACACTGGTCAACGCCGACCTGAGGTTCGCGGATCTGTATGGGGCTGACCTCAGCGGGGCCGATCTGACGGATGCTGACCTGAGTAACGCTAACCTGGAGCGGACCGTTCGGGTTGGGACCATTATGCCAAGAGACTGGCAAGGTGACGCAGATGCAGTGTCGATTGGGTCCGAGGGTGACCGGGGTGGCTCGCGTCGCCCACGTTCCAGGGAGTTGGATCCGACTTCGATCAAGGGAATCCATAAGGCGCTCTCCCCTCATGAAATGCGCCAGAGTTTGCTGAAGGATCTTCCGTCTACGAAAGTGCACTCCCGAAAAACTCGCTCCAAGGCGAAAACTCGTGCCGCCCTACATGAGACACATCCTGTAGTGAAGGAGGAAGGTGGCCCCATGGGAGGACCTGCGGTAGACCGTAACGCAGATTCCTCCGCAATTAGCGGGCCGACGCTTTCCCAAGCCTCTCAGCCGCCACTCTCCGGTCCTCCCGCTGTCGAAGCTAAGTATTATGAAGGTCTTGAGAAGGAGCGGCTGCTTACTTACCGCGAACGCGATCCCCAAGCTCGGGCCGCTGCAATCGAGTATCACGGCACCAAGTGTATGGTCTGCGGCTTTGACTTTGGAGAGGCTTATGGTGAATATGGCTTGGGGTACATTGAGGTGCACCACCTGCGCGCTGTGAGTACTTACCTGTTAGAGATCAGAGTTGACCCTAAGACCGACATGGCTGTATTGTGCTCGAACTGCCATTCGATGATTCACCGAGACAAGGATAGAGGGTTGTCGTTGGAAGATTTGCGGAAAGTGCTGAAGAGAACGTGGTCAGGTTCAACGGCGTAGTATTCGGCAGATAAAATCAAGGATACGAGCCAAATGTATCTAATATTGACGGAATTTGATAACTATGGCATAATATCATGAAGATTACGTATCCAACGAGGTGTAATTCATGATGTCGACTGCACCAAAGTTCGCCAATACTGGTGCTCTATCTCTCTACGGTGCTTGCATCGCTTTGTACAGGGGACACGGAAAGCTTACGTTCGAACGCGGCGAGCACGTCGCCTGTGACTTTGAGGCCGGGCAACTTGAGTCGGGCCGAGTAATCCTTCGGTGCTGGACAACTTCAGAATGGCCCTTTTTGCCAGTCCGGTGCTTCGAAGGAGTATCAACGGAGGGTCCCCGCCTTCTAGCTAACAACGGATTCCTCGACCTTCCTTGCCTCGCGGAGGACGAGCATCCTGAGGCAGGAACCCTGTGCGTTTTCGACGTTCAAGGCTTGAATGTCGAGATGGGTGAACCTGGAATCATACACACAGTCAAGTTCGGTGTAACAAACCTCGAATTTCGAGGCACAGAAGCAAATGGGTCCGTTCTGCCGCTTGCGCTGAGCCGTGATGGGGGTACGAAGCGTGTGGAGGTTCGGCGTTTACCGGATTATGATCGCACGATTCAGCACTTGAAACTGTTCGAAGAGATAGAGGCGACTGCAGAGATACAGGTTGATGTGCAGACGCCGGACGAGCTTGATGGTGTGACGCAAGATATTGAGGACCTGTGCTACATTTTGTCGACAGCGAGCGGGACTAAGGTCAACTGGATCTATCGAGACCAGTACGATCAAGCAGATAGGCTAGTCTCAAGAACACTCAGCAGACGAGTCACGAAACCATACTGCGGCTTGGCAATCATTGATCCGCGACCGGGAGTCGATCTAAAGGCTTTTGTGGAGTCCGCGTACCCAATTTACCAAACGAGGAAGGCGCAGCTGGGCCGAGTGCTCGCAGACGGAACGACCTTCGATTACCTGGGAGCCGCAGTTGATGCTTATCTGGACGCCAAAGCAGAGGGCAACTTTCTGGAGGTCCGAGGGGCAAAATTGGTAGTCGCCATGGAGATGCTGAAGGCGGCCTTCCTCGGATGGTCGGATGTCGGCCTGGATGAGTATATCCTTGACCCGAAGCAACTCTCTGACCTAGAGGTGAGGATCAAGAAAGTCATCAAAGAAGTTGTGCCAGAACCGGAGTTCAGCAAGGACAGAGCGAACCTGTACCGCAACATCAAGGGACTGAACCGATATTCCTTCGAGAACGTGTTGGATGTAGTCTTCGCGCATCTCAACTTCTCGCCAACCCCTAGAGACTTGAAGCTATTCGTCAACAGCAGAAACAAGCTCGTCCACACAGGGTTGTTCTACGCGGCGTCGGCAACCAATGAAGACTCCAAAAAATGCAAGCCCCTAGCCAACAAGGTCGAGGAATTCTTTTTTCTTGTCCATTTTCTAGATTGTGTCTATCTCAAGCTGGTCGGTTACAGCGGAAGGTACATTGATTGGCGGTGCGTTGGCAATCCTGCATTAGCTACGTTGTCCCAATTATGTTAGTTTATGGGATAGGGCAACGCTGGGAAGTAGCAGTGCTAATCCACTTACCACGCGGGATTCTCCCTTCGTCCGCATCACGCATGCGCTTCACCCCCTGTTCGGGCAGAGCTTCGAGGTCCTGACCGGGAATGGTGGGCGCCCCAGCCCAGACTATGTCTTGATTGAGTTGCCTGACGGCGAACGCCGCTTCATTCCACTGGCATGGACCGATCGCATGCCGCAGTTCGAGTACCCGGCAGGTGTTTGTATTCCGCCCGAATGCCTGCTGCTTTTGCGCCAACGGCTAGACCAACTGCTGCCACAGGCTATGGCTGCGGCTATCCTACACGCTCCGGATTGAGAACGTAAGGAGCCAAGCGATAGCCATGCAAACCATAGAGCCGAGTCTGTGGGAGCAGTTGACCCCGAGCAACGGGATCGCATCATTGCGATTCTGGTTCAGATGCTGCTGCCCACGTGACCGCCTTGGAGGTGGCGCATGATCCCGAGTAACAAAGTGCGTGACGAGCATTTGAGCCGACTGGCCTGCGTGTATGTGCGCCAGTCGACGTTGGTGCAGGTACAAGAACACCAGGAGAGCACGCGGCGACAGTATGCGCTTGTGCAGCGCGCCGAGACTCTTGGCTGGCCCAGCGAACGTATCCATGTGATTGACGAAGACCTCAGCCATTCTGCTTCTGACATTGCGCGTCCTCGCTCCGGTTTCCAGGATCTCCTTGGCAAAGTGGTCACAGGCGAAGTCGGAGCCATTTTCAGCGGAGAGGTTTCGCGGCTGGCTCGCCAGGACTCAGAAGGCTATCGCCTCGTCGAGGTGGCCGCTCTGACCGATACCTTGCTTTTGGACGAACAACAGATTTACGATCCTCGCCTGGCCGATGACCGCCTCATGTTGGGCCTCAAGGTACTCTTGTCGAGCAATGAAATCCGCCTGATGCGCCAACGCCTGGGCGAAAGCATGCTGCGTAAGGCGCAGCGCCACGAGTTGCATCTCAGCCTCCCGGTGGGATTGACCTTCGTGCCCCATCTGGGCATCCAGCTGGATCCCGACGAGCAGGTGCAGGGAGCCGTGCGACTGCTCTTTGAACGTTTTCGCCTGACTGGGCGCATGAGCGACGTCACCCGCTACTTTCAGGATCACGGCTTGCTCTTTCCACGCCGGCGAGGCAGTTGGAAGGGGCCACTGGAGTGGGCACCGCTCATCCTCAATCGCGTGCGCGATGTCCTGGCCAATCCTCTGTATGCTGGCGCTTACGTTTATGGCCGCACTCAGCGCCAGACGATTGTGCATTCCGAACAACACATCGGGCGTCCGCGCCGGCCGCTGCCAGCTGAAGATTGGGCCGTTGTGCAGTGGGACGCCTTTCCCGGCTATATTGATCGGGCCGAGTATGACGCTAACCAATTACTTCTGACCGAGAATCGGGCCAAGCCCCACTTGCCGGCCCGCGGCCGTCGGCGCGATGGGCCGGCGCTACTGACAGGGCTGCTGTTGTGTGGCCGCTGCGGCACCCCTATGCACGTCGACTACCAGGGGACCAATGGCCAACGCATCGTTTATCTCTGCAACACGCGCCAGATGCGTTATGGCGTCCCCGCCTGCCAGCGCATGCCCGGTGCAGCCATCGACACTTACGTGGCGGAGCGCCTGTTGGCCGCCCTGGCTCCCGCCCAGATTGCCTTGAGTCTGGCCGTGCTCGACGAAATGGAGCGCCAATAGGCGCAGCTATTCGCCCAATGGGAGCGCCGGCTGGAAGCAGCCCGCTACGCCGCCACCCTCGCGCAGCGACGATATGAGCAGGTCGACCCTCAGAACCGTTTGGTGGCCCGCACCCTGGACCAACAATGGGAGGCGGCTCTACGCGAGGTCGAGCGGCTGGAAAGCGAGATGAACGCTGCGCGCCGCAAGCAGCCGCTGGCCCTCACGCCCGCCAAGCGCCAGTCTTTGCTTGCGCTGGCTGGCGACATGCAGCACGTCTGGTTTGCCGAAACAACGTCCTGGGCTCAACGCAAAGACCTGCTGCGCTTGCTCGTCGCCGATGTCGCGCTCACACGCCATGATACGGGCATCACCGTGCAAATCCGTTGGCTGACGAACCAGGTCGAGACAGGCGAGCTGTCGCTGCCAGTCCGACAGCGTGGCATACCCACTCCTGCGGCGCTTGTCGACCGCATCCGCAACCTGTGCTCCTTACATACCGACCAGGAGATTGCCGATATGCTCAACCAGCAAGGATTCAAGACAAGCCAGGGCAACAGCTTCACGGCTCAGGTCGTCGAAGGCACCCGCTGGCGAAACCACATCACTAAGCGCCGCGCAGAACATCTTTCCTCTGCGGAGAGTGCATTATGTCCGTAACTTCGGCGAGCGACTCGAGCGCCGACGCAGGGAACGGTTGCGAGGGACGGGGCTTTGTGCTCTGCCCTTCCACATTCTCTATAGTAGCTCGCGTCGCCTACTCCAGACCGCATATCCTGACGTTATCTATCTCTATTGATATTGGTGCGTTCTTGCCAGCTCCAACTCCCAGATCTATCGTTCCTCGGAGGTACGGGTCTTGATCAACGTAGTGGACAACTGGTTCACCGTTGACATACAGAGCATAAAATCCTCTCTTTACCTCCAGTTGTATGCGCGTTTCTTCTGCCCCCAGCGCCACACTCTTGTGTTCAGTCCAGTCGGAGAACACCAGATTGCTCTCGGCTTCGCCAGGCTTTCGGATGCTTTTGAACGCCATATACTGTTTGCTGCGAGGACGGACGCGCAGCTCAAAAAACCCGCCTGGGTTTTCCATAATTAGGATGTTAATGGAGGCATCAAAGACATCACCGACCGGATACGCCGAGAAGCTCAGTATATATTGCTCATACTGACCATCCAGGGGGTAGCTAAGCCCAGTCTCTGGGCTAGATATCACGAAACGGAGTCGACCGTTCCTGATCGTCCACTTAGCGGGAAAATCAGCATTCGCGGAGCCACCATTAGAATTGCCGAAGTCCTCAGTTAGTAACACGGGCTGGCAGCCAGCGAAAAGCGGCGTAGGCGTCAGAGATGGAGCAAACGGAGATCGCCCTATTGGACTGAATGGCGCCAGCCAGGCAATCGCCCCAAGGAAAAGAGCTGCCAGCGTGGCGTAAAAAATGACTGTGCCCCTGTTGAATGCGTCGTTCATATGACCCCGACTCAATTGTAGGAATAAGGCGGACCGAAGCATCCAGAGTATACTCCGCGATTGTTGGTGCGGCAAAGCGACCAAGATCAAGGAGCGATCGGAGAACGAAGGAGTAAAGTCCGAAGAGAGCTGCGAATAGACCGGCCTCGATCACAAACCCGCCACCGATAACTGCCATCATTCCAGGAATGCCGAAAAACTTACCTCTGAACTGTGGCCGGTGTAAGTGGTTGCGAAGACGCCTTCTTTGGTCATAAGGAGAAGTTGGCCAACCGGGAGGCTCTCGCTCTAGACTCGTGTCTCAACGCGAGGTCACATGGAAAACGGTCCAAACGAAAAAGGGAGCTCGCATGAACATTTTTACCCTTGAGTTGGCTGAGTGCTTGACAATCTGGCTCGTAACGCAATAATTGAAGCACGCAACCGTTCTGAAAGCAGTAAACTCACGAACTATCGACCGATCACATCTCGGTTGGGAACCTTAAAACGTCAATACTTTTATGCCGCTTGCAGGTTGACACGACTATATATAAGCGAAGAGATGCCCACGGACGAGCGGCCGCGTGAGCGCTTGGAGCACTACGGTTCGGGTGCGCTGAGCACGGCCGAGCTGTTGGCGATCATCCTGCGGACAGGGACCAAGGACGAGAACGTGGTGCGGTTGGCGACGCGCTTGCTGGTGACTTACCGGGGGCTGGGCGGGCTGGCGCGTGCGCCCTACAGCGAGCTGAACTGCATCAAGGGGTTGGGGCCGGCCAAGGTCACCGAGCTACAGGCGACGTTCGAGCTGGCGCGCCGATTGGCGAAGGAATCTCGCCCGAGGACGTGCACGTGACGCGGCAGATCGTGGAGGCGGGCAAGCTGCTGGACATCGACGTGCTGGATCACCTGGTGATCGGGCAGCAGCGGTGGGTGAGTTTGAAGGAACGGGGATTGGGGTTCTGACACGCCTTGATTCTAGACCCTGAGTCGGGCTATACTGTGCGCATGGGGTTGTGCCGCTTGCTACACGCGTCATGCGCATGTTTTCTGCAAAGTGGCGGTATTCTATGGCACTTGAATTTGAGTGGAATCCACGCAAAGCAGCCAGGAATCTTCGCAGTCATAGGGTTTCATTTCAAGAAGCCGCGACGGTTTTTGGAGATGAACTGAGCGCCACTATACAGGACCCTGATCATTCTGGGGAAGAGAACCGCTTTATTACGATCGGCATGTCGAGTGGCCAGCGCTTGTTGATTGTATCGCATATGGAGCGCAGTGACCGGATTCGGATCATTAGCGCACGAGAGCTAACGTCGAGAGAACGAGAACAGTATGAAGAAAACAACTGAGATGGACGACGAACTGCGGCCAGAATACGATGTAGCGGAACTCATGAAGGGGGCCGCGCGAGGCAAGTATGCTCCTCGCTATAGGACCGGCACCAACTTGGTATTGCTTGAGCCTGACGTGGCCGCTGCCTTTCCGGACGCAAAGGCGGTAAATGCGGCCTTGCGGCTGGTCATTCGACTCTCCCGGATACCGGCTGAGGGCAAGGGGCAGGACGCCCAGGGGCAGTGAACTGGAGAGCGACCTGAGCGCCGACGCAGGGAACGGGTGCGAGGGGCAGGGCGCGATGCCCTGCCCTTCCACGTTCTGACTTGAAGCGCGCATTCGCTTGCCAAGCCGTGACCGCAATTTGGGGCAAACGATATCAACCCATCAACAACAGGCTGGCGTTCAGACACCAACGATCGCTCTGGAGGAGGAACCGTATGAAGTAGTTTTTGATAGGAGTTGCTGTCACTGTGACTGGGGCATAATCCTCGTGCTGATTGTTGGGGAGGGCAGGTTTGGCTCGCAGTTTACTCCGGTAACCGCGCCCCACGGTTGAGTGCTCGGTTAGCGCTCCCCCCACCTGAGCCCATCGAGGCGCCACAGCCACCGACGCAACCCGCCCCGGTCATTCAGCCGGCATTCCCAACAATGATTCCCTCGGAACTATCGCCTCCTACTGCTCCCACTGCTTCTCCTAATGCTGACCCGGGCTCGCATCCTATTGTCGAGCGATAGCCGCCCAGGGGGCTGGCAGTCAGCGACGGCGGTGGCCAGGGCGGTCATGGTACATCCCTACATGGTGCATCGGCCAGCCCTCGGCCACTTATGTGTGCAAGATTTAAGACCTGTTGGCGGTGTACCATGGCCCGCTGGATCCCAACCGGCCGCTGATCTGCTTCGACGCGATAGGCAATGAGTTGCAGGCCACCCCTCGCGGCCAGTTGCCGCTGGCGGCTGGGCAGGGCATTCGCCAGGACTACGAATACGAGCGGCGTGGGGCGCGCAACCTGTTTCTGGCCGTGGCGCCGCTTATGGGCTACCGGGCAGTTGCTTTTGACCCCACTCGCGGCTCCTGCTATAATGGCGGCGTCAAAGGAGTTTTCGCCTCGCCCGTACCGCGCCCGTGCGATACTTTGTCAATTTAGCCTTGTTGGGCGTGGCCGACAGCCTTATCGGGCGGACGGCGCCGTCCGGTGCTGTCCGACCTTGGCGCCCTCGTTTGCCGTGTGGGCCGGTGTGGGGTCGAGAGTGCTACAGCTCTGCCCATTGCCGCCGGGTACTCGGCCCCGGCCCCCTAAACACACCCCTATGGCCGCGGCGTGCCACTTTCGCCGCGACGGGTGCCTATCCGCAGGGTTATTATCCAGAGCACGTCAGGCTGGGAGATGTCCATGCCATACAACTGTATCGTATTGGTGAAACAGGTGCCGGACACCGCGCACGTCAGCGGCAAGGCCATGAAAGACGACGGCACGGTCAACCGTGCTGCGCTGCCGGCGATCTTCAATCCCGAGGATCTGAATGCCCTCGAAATGGCGCTGCAGATCAAAGACCAGCATGGCGGACAGGTGACTGTCTTGACGATGGGTCCAGCGCGTGCAGCTGAGACTCTGCGCGAGGGGCTTTACCGGGGCGCCGATCGAGCGATACTGCTCTCTGATCGGGCCTTCGCCGGGTCCGATACGCTGGCCACTTCCTACGCGCTCAAGTGCGCTGTGGAACACCTCGGCGACTACGACCTGGTCCTGTGCGGACGTCAGGCCATAGACGGCGATACGGCCCAGGTCGGTCCGCAGGTGGCGGAGAAGCTCGGCCTGCCGCAGATCACCTGCGCCGAATCCATCCAGAGTCTGCAAGATGGGGAGATCGTCGTGCAGAGGGCCTTCCCGCGTGGCAAAGAGACCGTGAAGTGCACTTTGCCCTGCCTCCTGACGGTCGTCAGCACCGCCTGTCCGCCCCGGCCGCCTTCGGTGCGCAGGATGATCGCCTACAAGCTGGCGGCCTCTCCGCTTGAGTACCCAGAGCTGCTGCAGCGCTGGCCCGAGTGGGAGACACCTGACGCGCTGGACGACTATCTGGCGCGCCGGGATCTGAAGATCCCTGTCTGGACGACGACCGACATCGGCGCTGACGAACGGTATCTGGGCTTGCAGGGTTCGCCCACCAAGGTCTGGAAGGTTGACTATGTGGTGCTGGAAACCAAGGAGAGCAAGCAGGTCCCGGCTACGCCGGAAGGCGTGTCCGCGCTGGTGAAGGAACTGGTTCAGGGCCACGTTATGTGAAGGGGACAGGCGCATGAATGAGAGCAGAGACGTCTGGGTATTTGTCGAGCAAGAGGCTGGCGAGTTGGCTGAGGTCAGCCTCGAGTTGCTTTCCAAGGGCCGGGAGTTGGCCGACAGGTTAGGTAGCCACATGAGCGCGCTCCTGTTTGGTTGTGGCATCGCTCATCTGGCGGAAGATGTGATCCATCACGGCGCGGACACGGTGCTGTTGGCTGATCATCTGGAGTTGGCACTATACCGCTCGTCGCCGTACGCCCGAGTGGCCACCGACCTGGCGCGGGACCGCCGGCCGTACATCTTTCTACTGGGTGCTACGCCGACCGGACGAGATCTGGCCCCTCGCATCGCCAGCGCGCTGCACGCAGGGCTAACGGCCGACTGCACCGACCTGCAGATCGGTGAGTACCGGAAGCGGGACCGGGTCTACCCCGATTTGCTGTTCCAAATCAGGCCTGCCTTCGGTGGCAACGTCATCGCCACCATAGTAAACCCCGATATGCACCCGCAGTTGGCCACCGTGCGGGAAGGCGTGATGCGCGTCGGTCTGCCGGACCCCCAGCGCACAGGCAGAGTGGAAACGATTGCCCCTCAATTCGGTGGACGTGACCTGGACCTGCAGGTGCTGAAGCGGGAAGTGTTCCCGCTGTGCTGTGATCTGAAGAGCGCCTCCATCGTAGTCGCCGGAGGAGCCGGCGTAGGCAGCAAAGAGAACTTCCAACTCATCTACGACCTCGCCGAGACGCTGGGCGGGCAGGTGGGCGCCACCCGAGCCGCGGTCGATGCCGGCTACGTCTCCTCGGAGCACCAGGTGGGGCAAACTGGCGTCACCGTGCGACCCCGGCTGTACATCGCCTGTGGCATATCCGGCACGGTTCAGCACCGAGCCGGGATGGATCAGTCCAGCAAGATCGTCGCCATCAACAACGACCCTGCCGCCCCCATTTTCCAGATCGCGCATTACAGGATCGTAGGTGATTTGAAGGAGGTCATCCCCATGATGATCCGCGCCTATCGCGACTGTGCCAGGTAAGGGAATCGAGCATGGCAGAAAATTTCTTCACCGACAATGCGGACCTGCAATTCCGCCTGGAGCAGCTGGACCTCAGCCAGGTGGTGGATATCCTGGAGGATGGGTATCGATACCAGGAGCTCTATCCAGCCGCTCCCCGCAACTATCGGGACGCGAAGGATAACTATCGCCTCCTGCTCACCGCGTTGGGGGAGATCTGTGCCACGCGAGTGGCGCCCCAGGCGGCCGCGGCGGACGCGGAGGGCCCGCACCTGGAGCATGGCCGGGTGACCTACGCCGCCGCGACCTGCGAAGCGCTGGAGCTGCTGCGGCAGGCGGGATTGATGGGCACGGTGCTGCCCTGGGAGTACGGCGGGCTCAACCTGCCCGGCACCGCATATCGCCTGATGATCGAAGTCGTCGCCCGCGCCGAGGCGGGGTTGATGACAGTGTTTGGCCTCCAGGAGATCGCTTCCACCATCGAGCAGTTTGGCACTGACGAGATGAAGGCCAGGTTTCTACCCCGCTTTGCGCGCGGCGAGGTGTCTAGCGCAATGGTCCTGACCGAGCCGGACGCTGGTTCTGACCTGGGTTCGGTGCGCACGCGGGCGGCCTTAGTGGCCGACTTGCGGCCCAACGAGCATGGTCCTGCCGCCGCCGGCGCTGGTGGCACGTGGCGCCTGAACGGAGTCAAGCGGTTCATCACCAATGGCGGCGCCCAGATCCTGCTCGTGCTGGCTCGCTCCGAGCCAGATAGCAAGGACGCCCGCGGCCTATCGCTGTTCCTGGTGGAAGCCGACGACACGGTCCGCATCCGTCGTCTGGAACACAAGCTGGGCGTGCGCTCCTCCCCCACCTGCGAAATGGAATTCAGGGACACGCCGGCCCAATTGATAGGCAAGCGCCGGATGGGGCTCATCCGCTATGCGATGAGCATGATGAACGGGGCCAGGCTGGGAGTGGCGGCCCAGGCGCTGGGCATCGCAGAGGCCGCCTACGCAGATGCCCGCCGCTACGCTGAGAAGCGGATACAGTTCGGCCAGAGCATCGGCTCCATTCCTGCGGTGTACCGCATGCTGCTGTCGATGCGCGGCGAGATCGAAGCAACCCGGGCGCTGATCTGCGAGACCGGGCGCTGGGTGGACCTGAACCAGGCCCTGGACGCGAGATCGCGGCGGTTGGGAAGCCTGGATGCTGACGCTCGCCAGCAGCAGAAGCGAGCCGACCGCCTGGCATCTGTGCTGACACCACTGGTGAAGTACTTTGCGACGGAAATGGGCAACCGCGTTTGCTATCAGGCCATGCAGATTCATGGCGGCGCTGGCTACATGAGCGCCTTCAATGTGGAGCGCCACTTCCGCGATGTGCGAGTAACCAGCATCTACGAGGGCACCAGCCAATTGCAGATCGTGGCTTGCCTGAGCGGGCTGTTGAGCCATACACTGGACGATCTGCTGGAAGAATGGGCGAGGCTGGATTACGGCGCAGAGCTGGCGGGGATGAAAGACCAGCTCGCACAGGCCACTGCGTGGCTGAACCAGAGCATCGAACGCCTGAAGGGCGAAGAAGAGCGGGCGCTGATCGACTACTACGCGGCCGATTTGGCTGACCTTACAGTGTACACGATCAACTGCTGGTTGATGCTGCGCGACGCGCGCCTGTCCGATCGGAAATGCGAGATGGCGCGCGTCTACATGGCCGAGACGCTGCCCAAGATGCAGGCCAAAGCGGCCATGTTGCAGGCCGTTGACCCGGCCGGGATACGGGCACGGAACATCCTGCTCGAGGGACCAGCCTGATAGGCGGTCCTCGGCGGGCGTGATCGCGCGTTTCTGGAGGGAGTCACCATGGATCCCTTTGATGTCTTGCAAGCAAAGACGGCGGTCATCACCGGCAGCGGACGCGGCATCGGGCGGGCGATTGCGCTGGAGCTAGGCCGGCACGGCGCCATCACAGGGGTGAACTACTTCCGGCATGATGTTTCTTGCTCCAATCTACAACACGGAGGGACTATGACTACCGAACCGAAGGAACAGGCGGGGGTCCTCATCACTGGTCCGAGCGGCGTCATCTACAACATCCCGGCGAAAGAACTTGAGAGATATGCAGTACCACGGGGGGCCGTCGAAAGGACCATCCTAGATGCCGAGGCTGCAGGCTTCGTTGGCGACTCGAGTAAGGACGCACTCGGGGAGACTGAGGAGTTCGCGGAAGGGGCAACTCCACCGCCACCTGGAGCCACAATCATTAATATATTTGTCGGGCCTAATGCCGAAGCCTCCATGCTGCCTGATGACGTCGAACAGCCACAAGCGCGCGCTTTTCGAGCGGGCTCTACCATGGTGAAGTACGCTGCGGGCTCTACCCTGGCGGCTCGTCGTCATGCGCTCCCCTGTGCTGCAGCAACTTTCTATGGTAAATGGGAGGAGATGTCTACTTCCGACAGCAAATAGCTGCTTTTTGTGAGTTCATGGCAGGGCGGGTTGAATAACCGCCCTGCCTGTAACAGTATCAACCCGAAATATCGTATCTCGCCTGCTTGTCTCGCTGTCGCAGCGACTTTGATAGGGGCCATAGCACGCGTTGCTTGTCGTCCTGCCAACCCTCCTGGTTTATCGGTTTCGTGACCGCTATACTTTTCGCGGCCAGATGGCCGGATCGCTTAAGGGTAGCCACGGCCAGAGACGCGCGACTTAGCGTGGCGACCAGGTAGCCATCACTCCGGATCCCACGCGCACGGCCGCAGCCGCCTCGGCGCGCGGTTGGACCCAGATCCCGTCCTCGCCGCTCACGCTAGTACCTGCGTACGTGAAGGCGCTGCTGTCGGGTGCCCAAAGGATCATGCTTTGCGCATATTGGTCGAAGAAACGCAGATAATCGAGCAGCATCGTCTGGCTGGGGAGAAAGCGCTCAAAGGAGACTGAGCGCTGACCATCCCACATGTGCCATCTGGTCCAGACCGGCTGATCTTGTTGGGCACGGAACGACGCCTTGGTCCCGTTTGACGGCGCGCCGGCCTGCTCAAGGACCAGGTATAGCAAGTAGTTGCTATCCGGGCTCCAGAAAAAGGCCAGGACCGGGCCCTCGCTGATCGGTTGCACCGTGCCCGAGGCCAGGCCGGTCACGTACAACGGCCCAAAGGCGGCTGTGGGTACCGGCACCAGTGTGTCGACGTAGGCCACCTGCTGGCCGTCGGGACGTAGCCCAAAGCTGACGTTGCCCTTGAAGCTGGCCAGGCTGCGCTGGGCGACCCCCTTGAGATCGGCTAGAACCAGCCGCTGCTCGCCATCGGCCACGATCGCATAGACCAGGCTGACGCCATCTGGCCCCCATCTCGGGGCCGCAAAGCCGGCCGGCTGCCCCGCCAGCGCGGTTTGGGTTCCGTCAAGCGCTACCAGGCCGAGGCGATCGGGACCGACATGTGTGAGCAAGCGCTGACCGTCGGGTGCCCACGAGAAGTAAAGCGGCGCGCCCTGGTCGAGCACCCGGATTGGGTTGCCACCATTGCCGGGATCGAAGAGTGCCAGGTCCAGCCCTTGACTGCCGTCCGCCAGATAGGCCAGGCGGCTGCCGTCCGGGCTCCAGAACAGATAGAACGGTGGCGCTGTCGTCCCCACCTGGATGTCGCTGCTTCCATCGGTACGGCGGACGTGCAGGCTGCTGCTCTTCACCTCGTCGCCATCGGACGTCGCTTCGACCCAGGCTACCCGATCGCTCGACGGCGACCAGGTCGGCTGGAGATAGACGTGCGCCGGGCCGGCATCGCTGCTGAGCGCGCGGCGCTCGCCGCCGTCGGGACGAACGATGTAGATGTTACCGTCGTCGCCCAACACCAGTAAGCGATTCGAGGCTGCGGTATTCTCGATGCGCGGCGAGGGTATTAACGCCTGCACTCTGCGGTCAGCCTGGCCGCTCACGGACGGCTCGCGCACGGCGAGCGTGTCGGGAATCGAAGTGCAGGCTGCCAGGCCCACGACCAATGCACCGGCCGCGCAAATGATCCACCACCGTCCCATCAGCACCTCCCCAATCTCCACAGAAATCAGAGCGGCAGACCGTCGGAGCCTTGAGTCTAGCCCCGCAGCAGAAACCAGTAAGCGAGGCGCGCTACTATTGCCGGGGAGCGTGTACTTCCTGGACGTGGCCCTACGCTGGGGCGGCACTTCAGTCCCCCTTTGGCTCTAGACGGCGACCATACCCTTCTCTCATGTATCGATGGGGCGAAGTCTTGTGCTTTGGTCATCAGGGTGCCACTTGCGGTTGTGATGAGGCTGTGGTCGGTCGGGAGCACTACCGAAGTGGTAGGGGTATCGGCGGTCTGGATGAGGCTCGTGCCTGTGAAGGAGTTCGTTCCTTTCAGACCGCCGGAGTATGAACCCGTCACACATATACCCGTGGCCGAGGCGCAGTCCGGCCCGGTCACCGTCTCCGACGCAGATTTGCCGCCGACGTTCTTGCACCCCTCGCTCGCGCAAACATGGCTGGCGAGTGCAAGCAGCATGATAACTGTCTGCTTGCTGCTACCGCCTGACACTCCGCCCTACCGTGTCGTATAGCGTGTTCACTCGACGCGCAGCGGGCCAGCCACGCGCGGTTCTGGAGCACGAAATGCAGCTACAACTGAGGCGGTACGGTGGCCTCGCCGCCTTCGTGTGTGGCATGATCTGGGGGCTGGGCCCGCTTTGTTTTGTCCTGCTCTTTACGCCGGAAGCGCCGCAGGCGCTCAGAGATGCGGCGCAAGGTGCCGAGACTTTCGCTCTCTTCAGCTTTCTCAGCGACTTTCTCCCTATTCTCGCGTTTCCAGCCCACGGTGTCCTCATCCTGGTTCTCCATTCTTTGGAGCGCAATTATGAGCCACGGCCCGGTCTCCCAATCGCGCTGGTCGGAACTGCGTATGCCATGATCGGTACGGCGAATGGCATCCTCACCGTGTCTCTCGCGTTTGCCGCGGGCTATCCGGACCGGCTGCGAAGCCTGCCGCTGATTGAATCGGGCTGGATTGGCAACCGGGGCTGGACACCCGAGGAAGCGTCCCAATGGGCCGAAATGGACCGCATCATGACACTTCCGGACCCCGAAAGGATGGTAGGGTTCAGCCGCAACCAGTTGCGCCCTGGCGTTGCGTTCATCAGTCCGCCCGGCCCTCCCACCGCCATGGATGGCGCGGCAGCCCGCGGGATTGGTTGCCCTCAGAGCAGCCCGCAAGGCTTATGACCTGGACCTGGAGAACCTCCGCTCGTTCAATGGGCGAGCAAACCGCCAGGTTTGCTCGCCAACCACTGTTGCGGAGGACCGTAGGGTGAAGCGGCTGGCGCGTTGCCTACCCGACCTGCACGTCGAAGTGTACCAGGGGCTACACCTCAAGATGTTGCCCCAATCCCTCGATATGGGCTGCTACAATCACCGGAGTAAGCTGGGCCAGGTAAATCCCGCACCTCGCACCAATCCGCAAAACGGACCGCGGCGAAAGCATAGGCCGAGCGCGTCTCGGGATTGCTGATGTTGGCGAGATGAATGGCATCGTTCAAGCGCGCAATCCACTGACGGCCCAGGCACGTGCCGTCAGGTGGAAGGAACCGTCGGGCTCGATGGGCAGTGCGGCACGGATTCGTTCGCGCAACGCTGTTCGGTCAGCTTCGTTCAGCGACATCGCATAACCAGGTGCCGGCCCCTCACCGCTCAAAAATGGCAACCAGTAGTCATCGAAATCGTGAAAATCGGTCGCTATGTCGATAGCCTGAGTCTCGATTTTGTCTAGCCCAGCATTTCTAAACAACGCAGCGAGCGGCTCTGGTTTGCAGATTGGGAAGCGTACGCCCTCATCCAATGCATAGGCAGATGGATCGAGCGCAGCGGTTGCATCCCAGAAATAGCGCATCAACTCCATCTTATCGGCATAATCCCAGACATACAGCGCAACGATCCCGTTTTGTCGCACCACACGCACCATCTCGGCTACCATGCCCAGGGGCTGGGGAACAAAATTCAGAACTAGCCCAGAAATCGCGACATCAAAAGTCGCCGCTCCTACCGGTAGATCCTGTGCATCCCCAACCTCGAAACTAGCACGCGTATCGATGACGTGCTGGCGAGCAAAAGCGAGGTAACCCTCAGAGCGATCAATACCTCTGACCGCACTTGGAGAGTTCTTGGTAAGGATGATTTGACTGAGTGCGCCCGTTCCGCAGCCTACATCTAGCCAACGGCGGCCTGGCGGAACTGCCAACGAGTCGAGGAGCACTCGCGCCACTGAGCGGCTCCAACGTCCTACGTAACGCTCGTATGACGTTCCGCTGGCCCATGCGTAGTGCGTTTCTGAATTGCTCATCACCTTGCTCCCTAGCTTGTTCCCTAGCAGGAGAACCTGAACCGGTGCTTCCAACCCCCCGATTCGCGCCATCAGCGTCGTACCCAATAGCCTGACCGCATCTTCACCTTGCTGATAGGCCGCACCAGCCCCGTCCAGTATGGCATCTTACCACGAGCGAAGAACAATATCTATCCTTCATGGCTCCCTCCCCTTTTGCCGTTGGTTTGGCGGCGGCTACAGCTTGTGTGACCACGCTCCCCGTCGGTCCATTCCCCTTGCAGGAGGTATCGTCATGAGCGTCTTGCGAAGGCTGATGATCGAGGATTTGCAGTTGCGCGAGCTGGCCGCGCGCACCCCGGAAGCGTACGTCGGCGCCGTCGAGCGGTGGCCAAGTACAACCGCAAATCGCCGGACGAGATCGGCGAGGAGGAGCTCCTGTTGCCAGTTCCCTACTTTCTGTTCACCTTCACCTTGTCCGAGGGGCTGCGCGAGGTCGCGCGCAGCAACCAGAAGGTGGTCTACGGCCTGCTCCTCCGTGCCTCAGCCATGGCCACGCAGCAAGTGGCCCAGGACGCGCGCCTTGTAGGCGATGCCCTCGGGGGCAAACCGATGCAGCTGGTCAGCACCTTGCAGCCGAGCAGTCGCTGTTCGCCCTCGGCAGATCACACCTGAATGGAAGATGCCGCCTCTTGGCTGGTCTTGGATATAGGAAACGACACCTCATTCGAGGCCGCGCGCCGTTTCCCCTTCAACATGTACGACTTCATCGCGGGGCGTTGCGATATCCTGGCTGATCAGCCGGGCTTGGGCCCAGGCCTTGTCGGCGCTCTTGCGCCAGTTTGGCCCGCAGGATCTCGTTCCCCAGGTTCAGGTAGCGCGCAACGGCGTGGGAGTCCTGCCGGAGCCCGCTCCGGCGATCACGGCCACGGCACGCGCTTCGATGGCCAGTCGCTGCTCGTTGCGCGGGCGCAATGGTTCCAAAAGTGCCTGCGAGATGGGCTAAAGCGGATCATTCTTACTTTGCACCGCGCCCCTCGCCCCCTATGCTGTTCCTACTTCTATCGCCAGCCGGAGGAAAAACCCATGCCTGACGAGCTACGAGACCTGAACCATCTGCAGCGCTACTTGGTGGAGGAGGCCGCGGAAGACTTCCAGCACGGCCAACTCACCCGGAGACAGGCGCTCGCAATGATCGCCGGCGTGTTGGGCAGCCTGGCCGCCGCCAGCACCTTTCTCGCCGCCTGCGTGCCTGCAGCGGGTGGCCCGTCCACGGGTGCCCCGTCAGCGGGTGGCGCTGCGGCAGCGCCTACAGGCGCGTCGCTTCCGACTGCATCGCCGCTGGCCGCCGCTACTGCACTCGGGGCAACGGTGGCCCCGACGACGGCTGCCCGGGCCACGGTAGCTGCGACGGACAGCGCGGCCGCGACTGTTCCGGCTGCGCCAACTCCCGCGCAGCTGGCCGAGGCCACGCAGGCCGTCATCACCACGACCGCGACGGCGGCCGCGCGGCCTGCGCCCAGTGTACCTGAGGGAGTGCGCGTCAGCCCGGACGATCCGGCCATCACCGCCGGCGACACCCAATTCCCGGGCCAGGGAGTGACCTTGCTCGGCTATCTGGCCACGCCGAAAGGCGACGGCGCCTTCCCGCCCATCTTGGTCTGCCACGAGAACCGCGGGCTGACCGATCACATCAAGGACGTGACCCGCCGCCTGGCCAAGGCCGGCTACGTTGCCCTGGCCGTCGACCTGCTCTCGCGGCAAGGCGGCACGGGCAAAGTGGCCGACGCGAGCTCGATCCCTGGTCTGCTCAGCAGCCTGACTCCTGACCAGATGGTCGGCGACTTCCAGAGCGGTCTGACTTATCTGCAGTCTCAGCCGCACGTGATCAAGGACCGGCCGGGCATGATCGGCTTCTGTTTCGGCGGCGGCGTGACCTGGCTGGCCGCGACCCGCATACCGGCCCTGCGGGCTGTCGTTCCCTACTATGGACCTAACCCACCTTTAGAGGACGTGCCCAACATCCAGGCCGCCGTCCTGGCGATTTACGGCGCGCTCGACCAGCGGATCGACGCCGGGATCCCGGCTATCGAAGAGGCCATGCAGAAGAACCAAAAGGTGTTCGAGAAAGTGATCGAGCCGGACGCCGGCCATGCCTTCAACAATGACACGGGTGCCAACTACAACCCGCAGGCCGCTCAGGATGCCTGGACCCGGACGCTCGCCTGGTACGAGAAGTACCTGAAGAGCTAGGCCGCGGTTGGCCCTCTCGCCAGGCCCCTGCCCGGCGGCAGAAGCCTGCCGCCGGGCAGGGGCCTGGGCACCACGCCTCGGCGCCTGGGGAGTGAACGTGGCGGCGGCGGACGGCGCCGAAACCGAGACACCGCCAACCGTGTTTCTGCCCGCGAGCAGGGTCAACTGGCCGGCCCGAATGCGCCCCAGCAGAGCCCTGAAGAAGATTGTAGGCAGCGATACACACGCCGTTCCAAAAAAGCGCTATTCGTTGCTCTCGACTGTCGATTTTGGCTATAGCCGAACGACTAATTGTTGAGGCAAATAAATGAAACGCAACCCTACGCTGATTCTGGTAATGTTGTCGCTGACGCAGCTGTTGGTGGTCATCGACAGCGTGATCGTCAATCTGGCTTTGCCCGCCATCAAGACGGCCCTGGGCTTCGATGCCGCCACGCTGCAGTGGGTGCTGGCGGCCTATGTGCTGACCTTTGGCGGCTTTCTGATGCTCGGCGGCCGCACGGCGGACCTGTGGGGGCGACGACGCGTGCTCGTCCTGGGGATCGCCGGGTTTTCGCTCTCGTCGCTGCTGCTGGGCTTTACCCGCTCGGGCACAATTCTCATCGTTTTGCGCGCCCTGGAAGGGCTAATGGCGGCCTTCATGTCGCCCGCCGCTCTCTCGATTCTGCTCACCAGCTATCCCGAAGGGGAGGAGCGCAACCGCGCCTTGAGCGTCTGGAGCCTGGTGCTTTCGGGCGGCGCCGCGTTCGGCGTCATCCTGGGTGGAGCTCTGACCCAATTTGTCGGGTGGCGCTGGAACTTCTTCATCAACGTGCCCATCGGCATCTTTGCCATTGCCGGCATCTTGCGCTGGGTCCCCGCTGAGGCGCAACAAGCGGGCGAGAGGCATCTGGATCTGCCGGGAGCCGTGCTGGTCACGGGCGGACTGATCGCGTTGGTGTACGCGCTGACCCTCGCTTCCCGCTCGGGCTGGACGGACCCCTCCACCTTGGTTTCGCTGGCGGTGAGCCTCGTACTGTTGGGCGCGTTTCTGCACAATGAAACTCGCTCCAAGCACCCACTGGTGCCGCTGTCGATCTTCCGCCTCCGCAACGTCGGCGGGGGCGATCTGATCATGTTACCATTGGTGGGGGCTGCGCTCGGCGTCGGCTTCTTCGCCTCTCTGTACACACAGACCGTGCTGCACTATCCGCCGGCAATCAGCGGCCTGAGCTTTCTCCCCATCCCGATCATCATCGGCGTCATCTCGCTCGGTGCGCCGCGCCTCATCAGGCGCTTCGGCTTCAAGTCGCTGCTCGTGGCCGGCATCGCGCTCATCACGGTCAGCGTCTTCCGGATGAGTCTCTTGACCGCTAATGCCAATTACCTCAGCGAGCTGTTGCCGGCTTTCGTCATCCTGGCCGTGGGTGACGGGCTGGCCTTCGTGGCCGGCACCGTTGCCGCCACCACCGGTGTGCGCGGGGAGGATGCCGGCCTGGCCTCCGGCTTAGTGAACACATCACAGCAGGTGGGCGGCGCGCTGGGACTGGCTGTGATGTCAGCTGCGGCCAGCACGGTGATATCGGCCGATCTGGCCCACGGGCAGGGTCTCCTGCAGGCGAGCCTTCACGGTTATCAGCACGCATTCCTCTATGCGTCCGTGATGCTGCTCGCGGCGCTGGTCGTCGCCGTTTTTGTCATTCGCACCCCGCGATCCAACAGGGAAGTCGAAGTCGAACGCGACTGCAAGGACTCTCTTGCCTATGAGATGGACTGCTAGGGGAAAGGAAGTGCTGCCCGACCACCACGTGATTGAGCAGCAGCGCTGGGTGAGCTTGAAGGAGCGCGGACCGTGGTTCTGAGCACGGAAGCAGTGCTGCGCGAAGGTCCAACCGAGTGGACGGCGTCGTCCGAGCGAACTATACTTGCCGCCTGGCTTCGGGTGGATCGGGTCGGGAACGACTGGGCCTTCACGGTGCTCGAAGCATTTCCGTGCGACAGGGAGGCACGACAATGATGCTGCGCGTTGCTGGAGCCCAGCTGCCCGTCAGTGGCGACGTCGAGGCAAACACCGCCGCCATCGAACGCGCCGTAGACTTCGCGGCCGATGCGCAGGCTGATATCCTGTTGACGCCCGAAGGATCGCTGAGTGGCTACACCGCGCGCTTCGACGCGGCAGCGGTTGCCAATGCCTTGCAGCGAGTGACGCTTCGCGCGGGCCGCGGGCGTTGGCCTGGCACTCGGCACCTGTTTTGTAGAGCCAGATGACGGTGAGTGCTACGATCAACTGCGCTTCTATGCGCCGGGTGGGGCATATCTCGGTTTTCACGCCAAGACCCTCACCTGCGGCACCCTGACACATCCGCCGGTTGGCGAGATCAACGACTACGCGTTGCGCCCACTGCGCACCTTTGCGTTCCAGGGGGAGACCAGGAGTGCGCGAACACCTGTTCGATCGGAAGAACGGCCAGGCGTAGCGCCAGCCCAGGAGTCCGCCCGAAGTGGCGGCCTGCGACCAGCAAAGCATGCTGCGCCGGCCAGATGAGCTTGTCACCCGCACCGCAAACGGCGGCTGGCGCATGCCAGCCTGCCAGGCATAACGCACATATTATTCGCACACCGCGGCCGCGGGCAGCGCCATTGCGGTCCCGCCCAATATGTTGTATCCTCAACCACCGGATAATTGACCACTCCTCCCATAATCTACCTGGGACGCAACGCATCCAGAACAGTATGGAGACACTGACCTTGATCGATCGCCGCCGCCTTATGATCGCAGCCATGCTCGCGCTGGCTGGTTTTGCGGCCTCCATCAACCTGCTCTTTGCCGCCCTGATCAGGATGGGGGCAGAGTTCCGAATACAGCCCGAGATCCTGGCGTCGGTCTCTTCCGTCTATTTCGCCTGCTATTTCGTGGCGTCGATCGTCGGGGGCAATCTGACGGACCGCCACAGCCCGCGGACAGTGCTGCTGGCCGGCTGCACCTTTACCGCAGCCGGTGGCCTGGCCTTGGCCCTGGGCAGCGGGCTGCCCGCGGTCGTAGGGGGGGCGGTGGCCATGGGACTGGGCGGCGGCATCCTCGAACCCATGTGTTCGGCCCTGCTCAACCGGCTGTTTCCCGACCGGGTACGCACTGCCCTCAACCTGTCTCAGGCCGGCTTTTGCCTGGGCGCCATCGGCGGACCCCTCCTCATGAGCCTGCTGCTGCCCCTGGGTCTCGGCTGGCGAACCTTCTTCTTTCCGGTAACGCTGCTGGCCGTCGTCAACTTCGCCTTGTTTGCTTCCAGCGCATTTGGGCCGGCGCCGGCCAGTCCGGCCGGGCCGTCCATCCCGGCGGAAAGCGCTTGGACGCTAGCCAGGCGTTGGCCGGTGCTGCAACTATGCATCGTCATTCTGCTCTACGTGCTGTCTGAATCAGGGCTATCGGGTTTCCTCAACATCTACCTGTACAGGTTCCGGGGCGCGCCCGAGCAGATCGCGATCCAGTCTATCTCGATGTTCTGGGGAGTCATGCTGGTCGGTAGATTGCTGGCGGGGGTCTTGCCGGGCCGGCTGCCGGACGTGCCGTTGATTGCGGGTACGATGCTGCTGGCGGCTGTGGCGGTGGCGGCTGCGGCCTTCACGAACGGCTGGCTTGCCGCCTTGTTCTGTTTCGCGCTGGCGAGCTTCATCATGGCCAGCGCCTGGCCAACCGTTGTGGCGCTGGCTGCGACGCGTAACCCTTCGAACCCCAGCACCGTGATTGGCCTGACCGTGGCTGCCGGCTCTCTCGGATCCATTCTCAGCCCACCGATCATGGGGCGCTTGCTGGACTCGCTCAACCCGGCCCTGGCAATGTCCCTGGCTGCCCTCCCGTTATTGTTGGGCGGGCTGATCATGTTGGTGCGTCCCCACGCTATCACCGGGAAACTGCGCATGGAAGCATGAAGGCGACGGTGAGTGCCACAAGGGTTTTGCCGATCCGGCAGGAGCCAACCCTGAGATTGGCCCATTACGTGTCGGAGGCGGCCGCGGTCCACGAACTTATCCAACAGGAGCAAGATCATGGCTGATCAGGAACCGAACGACAGTGCAAGCAAGGGATCCGTTGAGCATAGAGTCCGGATCGGCACCTCGGGCAGCGCTTCAGCCACTGACAGCGGCTCGGCGGCAGCGCACTATACCCATCTCGGCACGTTCAGCGATTGGGTCGCAGCCGCGGAGGAACACGGTCATCGCTGGCCGACAGCCGCCCCTGGAGCAGCCACGCAAACGCGCATCCGTGAGATTCTGGGAATGCAAGATTGGCCTGAAATCCCGCGCGCGCTGGCAATCGGGCGGCAGTGGGAGCGCGACGGCGTGGCCGGGGAAGAGGTGTCGTGGTCGGTGGGGTACGGGCCGCGCACGACCGCCTGGGTGCTCAAGCCGGCCGGCCGGATGGCCCCCTTGCCGGGCGTATTGGCCCTTCACGACCATGGCGGCTTCAAGTACTTCGGCAAAGAGAAGATCGCCGCCGGGCCCGACGCCCCACACTCCGTAATGAGTGCTTACCACGAAATGTACTACGGGGGCCGGGCCTACGCTAACGCGTTGGCACGGGCCGGCTTCGTCGTGTTGGTCCACGACACGTTTCTTTGGGGCAGCCGGCGCTTTCCGACGGAAAGCATACCCCAATCCCTGCGCAATATCGCAGCACGCTATCCCATCAGCGAGCGGGAAGGTCCGGCTGACCTGCCTGAGGAGATGGCAGCCTACAACGCAGCCACGGGGCTCTATGAAGAGGTGGTTGAAAAGTACTGCGTGCTGTTGGGAACGACCTTGGCGGGTGTCGTCAGCTATGAAGATAGGGTGGCCCTGAATTACCTGGCATCGCGTCCCGATGTGCGAGCCGGAGCGCTCGGCTGCCTGGGGCTGTCGGGCGGCGGCAATCGCTCTGCTCTGCTCTTGGCCACCTCAGGCCGCATTCGAGCCGCCCATATCGCCGGAATGATGACGACCTATCGAGGCCTGTTGGACCACAACGTGGCCTGTCATACCTGGATGTTCTTTCCTGCCGTTTGGCCCCGCTATGGCGACTGGCCCGACCTGGCCGCCTGCCGTGCGCCGGCGCCGTTGTTGGTTCAATACGACGTCGACGATGCTCTGTTTACCATGGAGGGCATGCGCGCGGCGCACGAACGCCTGCAAGGCCACTACCGAGACGCCGGCGCGGCCAATAATTACCGGGGCGAGTTCTACGCGGGCCCGCACAAGTTCGACGTGCCAATGCAGGAAGCCGCGTTTGCCTGGCTCGCGCGATGGCTGAACCGATAGAAGCGGCGCCGTCTTCCGGCCGACAACTGTCCGCCGCGACTATACGGGCGGCTGGAGCAGGAGATGCCGGGTCAGCAGCTCGCAGCCGTCCTCAGTCACCAGAATCACGTCTTCGAGACGTACACCCCCGACACCCGGCAGATAGATGCCGGGTTCCAACGCGATCACCATGCCTGGCGCCAAAGGCAAGGCCCCGTAGGGCACGATGCGCGGCTCCTCATGGTAGCTCGCACCGATCCCATGACCCGAGTGGTGAGGATGGGGTTGATAGCCTGCGCTCTCGATCGCCCTGCGCAGGAGTGCGTCGAGGTCGCGGGCCGCCAAGCCAGGCCGGGCGGCCTCGATGCCGCGGCTGAGTGCGCTACGCACGACGGCATAGATCTGCGCCATTTCCACCGTTGCCGAGCCGGCAAAGTGTACGCAACAGTTGTCGCCCCAATAGCCATCCAATCGAGGCACCACGTCCAGCATGACGGGATCGTGCTCGCGCACGACAGCGGGCCCGGGAAGGCCGCCCATCTCGCTCGTGCGCAGGCTGGCCACCAGGTCGCCGTTAATCGGAAGACGGGCTCCAGCTTCTCTTTCCAGCCTGGCTTTCACCTGGCCCCACAGCTCGATCTCGCTCATCCCCGGACTCAGGTTGGCCCTGACTTCGGCTTGGGCCAGATCACACAGCGCCAGCGCAGCCCTGATCTTGGCGATCTCGTCCGCAGTCTTGACTGCCCGCAAGACATCCAAGCCGCGGTCCAACGGCACAATCGATGCGTTGGCGAGCGTCTCTTGAACGGTGGTAAACAACGACCCGGTCAGGAAATCCACGTCCACGGCGACCTTGCCACTTCTGAGCCGCGAGGCCATCAGGACATCCTGCACGGCCGCGCTTTGCCGCGCCGTTACAAGGCCGGCTTCCTCGAAGGCATAGCCGCTGTACTGAGCGGTGTTGGCGCCCGAAGCGCGCGCCGCTGCCGCTTCGGCATCCGAAGTAACGAGCGTCAATTCGCCGCTGCACCACCAGGCGACAGCCGGACCGCCCTCGAACGGGCTGGGACCCGTCTCGATGGGCGGAGCATAGCCTGTCAACCAGGTTATCGTCCAGGGGTTGGCTAAGAGCGCGGCGACGATGCCCTGGGAATCAAAGTAAGCCCGCAACCGCTCCATGTTCGGCTGATGCATGGGCCATTCTCCTGATAGATAGGCTTATACGAGAAGCCCCCGGACGTTTCCACCTTCTGACTAAGCTGACCGCACATATCTGGGCGGGCGACTCAGCGCTTGCCGTTCAGATATACGACCTGGTTGCTGACCGCGGACTCTTCGGCTGCCAGGCAGGCCTCCACGGCGGCCATCGATTCCTCGGGCGTGATCATCGCCGGCGGTGTGTTATTAACGACGCAAGTCAGGAAGTAATTGAGCTCTTCGGCCAGGGCGCCGCCGCGGACGCCGGGCCTGATCTCGGGCCAGTAGGTGGGATCGGGCGTATAGGCGCCTTCCGTCGTGACGACCGACAAGGCCGGATAGGTCTCCTGGACGTACGCGCCCCCTTCGGTGCCGATGATCTCCATCCGTTCGTCCGGGAAATAGCCCTTGTGGTCGGGCATGCACCAGACATTTTCGAGCACGCCAATGGCACCGTTGTCGAAACGGTACATGGTCCAGCCCAAGTCTGGATACTTGTGACCGTTGACGTTCAGAGACTGCGCATAGGCTGACACGATCCTGGCACCCGAATACCAGAGCATGATGTCAGTGTCATGAACGCCATCGCCGATGATTGGGCCGATCTTTGGGAGCACAGCCGCGCCGACAGAGACGGGCACATTGCGCCGGGCATACATGGAGACGATCTTGCCGATCTTGCCGGACGCAATCTCACGTTTTACCGCCGCATAACGAGGGTTGAGTCGTACGATATGGCCCACCATAAAGTACCTGTCGGAGGCGCGCGCAGCGTCGACTATGGCCTGGCAATCGGCGACGGTGGAAGCCATCGGTTTTTCGAGGAAGACGTGCTTGCCCGCCTGGATGGCTGCCAGCGTCGGCCCTGTGTGCTGGTCCCACATAGTCGTCACGCTGACCACGTCCAACTCGGGATCGGCAAGCATCTGGTTGTAGTCAGTATACAGATGTGTCGCCCCGAACTTCTGGCCCAACTCGTGCAAGCGAGATTCGGTACGCGTGCACAGCGCGTAGATTTCGACACCCGGTAAACCGGCGAGCGCGTCGCCGTGATACTCGCCGAACCAACCAAGGCCAATGATCCCCCACTTTACCTTGCGCATGGCTCCCCCCTTACCCTTTGAACCAGCTATCGGGCCCCGAGTTTTCCATGTACTCGAAGACGGCTCCATCTTGCAGCACAAATACAACTCGTAATGCGTCGGTGGGCTGGAATGGCCCGAGCAGGATCTGGTCACCCTGCGCGATCTCGGCATCGAGGTTATCCACCTGAAAAGCCATGTGCGGCAGATCGCGGACGGGACCACTAACCGGCGTGTCAGGTTCGTAGCGCAGGAATTCGACCCGGTACGGATGATCGGCCGGATCGGTGACCCACACTTTGGTCGCCGGCACGTACATCTCGCGCGGCTGCTTCTCGTCGGTGGGTAGTCCCATATGATCGAACTTACGCATGAAGCTCCTCCTGTTCCTACAGGGAGATTGCCCGGCCGGTCTCGAGCGACTCGCGGGCTGCGAGCGCGGTCTGCACGGCCAAGCGGCCTTGGCGGGCAGTCCCCCGCTCGGGAGCGCGGCCCGAGCGCACGCAGTCTGCGAAGTACGCCGCCTGGTTAGCGTACCCGTCGCCCGGGATGACCGGCAAGGCGTAAGGCTCTTTGCTCTCTTCGTACACCAGCAGGCTGTTAGTTCCTGCGGCGCGTGAGTTTACCTGGGCCCCGCCGGCCCGGAAGCGGAACTCCACCGAGCCTTGCTCGCACAGCACGCACAGATTCATGGTGAAAGGATAGTCGAGAGGCTGCAAGGCGCTGCCCTCGGCGAATGCCCGGACATCTCCGTAGTCGACGAGCGTCAGAGCAAGGTCCCAGCCGTTGGTCTCGGCGCTGCGCTGGCCGCGGGAATATACGGTCCGCGGCTGCCCAAACAGCCAGTTCAAGGCGTCCAGATCGTGAACGTGCAGGTCAAGCACCTCACCGCCTGATAACTCGGGCTGGAGCAACCAGTCGCTCCAGCGAGGCGGGCCGACGAGGCGTTGCGCGGTGGCCGACAGTGGCTTGCCAATCCGTCCCGTCTGCAGGAATCCGGCCAGGGCGACATATTCAGGCCAGAAGCGGAGCACGTGGGCCACCATGAGGATGCGCCCGTTCTTCTGCGCGACCTCGATCAGCGCGTCGCAGTCCGGCACGCTCAGTGCCATGGGTTTCTCCAGCAGCACGTGCTTGCCGGCCTCCAGGGCGGCCGTCGCATACTCGCGGTGCAGGTGGGTGGGCAGGGTGATGCTCACCGCGTCGACCCGGGCATCATGCAGCAGCGCCAGCGCATCGGTGAACGGCTCGGCGCCAACCTCCCTGGCCAGGACGGCGGCCCTTTCGGCTGAGCGAGACGTAACCCCGGCCACGTGGACGTCAGGCAGCCCGGCGAAAGCGCGGGCATGGGTGCCGCCCATAAACCCGGCGCCCAGGATTCCGATGTTGAGCATACCAATCCTCCACTCGCCTTACGAGAGGCCGAGCGCCTTTAGCGTAGCAAAGGAGACCCGCATTGAACGATGCACTTCTTCGAGGGGCGGCCAGGGGAGGCCCTGGAACTCGATCTCAACCGACATTGGGCCGCGATAGCCTTCTGCGGCTAACACTCCCAGGATACGGGTCCAATCGTTGTGCCCCTCGCCGACCGCCGGGAAGTCCCACTGGCCGAGGCCGCCGCGCGTGTCCTTGAGGTGCACGTGCGCGAGGTACGGCACGGTCGGGCCGATGTCGTCCGCGGCGTTCACGCCGCCGTAGTACATGCAGTTGGCCGTGTCATAGTTGACGAGCACGTTGCTGCGGTCGATCTCGCGGATCAAGGCCACTGCCTTCGCGCCGCTGGCCATAATCTCGCCGTGCACCTCCAGCGACACGACGATCTCGCGTTGGGCGGCGTAATCGCTCAGATCGTGGATGTAGTGCATGAAAGCGGCTTTGTCTTCTGTCTTGCTGGCGTGTCCGCCGACAGCCGTGTTCATTACCCCTATCCCAAGCTTCTGGCAGAGGTCCACCGCCTTCTTGCCGTCGACCACCCCCTCGGCTGTAGTCAGGTCAGAGTGCCCGCTGAGAGCAGACGCCTGGAGCCCCCAATGCTCGAGCTTTGCCTTGATTGCAGCCAGTTGCTCGTCCTCAGCCTCGAGTGGGACGTGTTCGGTCCAACCCCTGACCGCGGAAAGCTCGACATACTTGAAGCCGGCTCTGGCGATGCCCTCCAGGGCCTCATCGAGCCCGTAGGTGTGGTAGCTGTTGGTATGCCCTGCCAGGATGTTGTTCACCTCTGTTTCTCCTTCCAGGAATGAGGTCGGCGCTGCCCGAACGGCGCCGGCTGCCGCACGCCGGACCCTCGTATAAGGTACATGATTGCGGATAGAGATGGGGTCGGTGGGCAACGTGGGATGGAAACTCGGGGACCACGGCCTCCAACGAACGTCTTGCCAGCCGGGTGGTTCACCCAGGAAAGAAATGTGGCCTTTGCGGCCCGGTTCATGTCTCCGATATCCACAGTGCGTCCAGTTGGGCGAGAGTGGTCCGGCTTACTCGTTTCCGTTTGCCCGCAAGACTATATCACCCTGCCCAAGCCTTGTCAATAGGGCTCGATTTGCGGTACCATATGGCAGGGTGTTGCGCTAACCCGGACAGCGCGCTCAGCGTAGGAGGCCTCCATGGGCAGGTTCGCAGGCAAACGGGTCGTCGTTACCGGCGGCGCCAACGGCATCGGCAGGGCGGTTGTGGCCCGCTTTGCAGCCGAGGGCGCCAGTGTGGTATTCACTGACATTGCGCCTGCAGCAGCAGCGACCACAGCCCGGCGCATCTTAGAGGAGACAAAGGCGAATGTGTATCCTTTCATGGCCAATGTCTCGATCAAGGCCGACAATCTCGCCTGCGTCCGATTTGCGCTGGACAAGATGGGAGGCGTTGACATTCTCGTCAATAATGCCGGTATCTACTACGAAGATCACTTTGAGGACATTACCGAGGAACGTTGGGACGCCATCATGAGCGTTGATCTGAAAGGCACGTTCCTGATGACCCAGGCGCTGGTGCCCCATTTCAAGGGACAAGGTTCCGGGATCATCGTTAACCTGGCTTCGACCAACGGGCTGGCAGGTGAGAAATACTATTCGCACTACAACGCCGCCAAGGCAGGCGTCGTGCTGTTGACAAAGACGCTTGCCCTCGAGCTCGGGCCTTTCGGTATTCGCGTCAACTGTGTCTGTCCGGGGTACATTGTGACTGAAAGCACCCAGGCGATGGACAGCGATGAATTCGTCAACGCCTATATCCAGAACAAGATCCCCCTGCGGCGAACCGGCACCCCGGCCGAAGTAGCAGCGGTGATCGCATTCCTGGCCTCAGACGATGCCTCGTTCGTCCACGGCGATGCCATCTTGATTGACGGCGGGCAATTGGCGGACTAACCGATTCTTGCGTCGTGTCAGCGATCACCCGCTGGATGGTTGCTTTCATTGAGGCAACGAGGGATTGAGTATGACGGGCCGTACACCTGATGAAATTCTCGAATGGATTGGCGCTCACCAAGCTGACGTTACCGGGCTGGCCCGGTCGCTGGTAAGCTTCCCCAGTGAAAACAAGCCGCCACACGGTAATGAGCGTGCCTGCCAGATGTTCGTCGCCGATTATTTGCGCGCGATCGGCTGCCGGGTGGACGTCTTCACCCCGCTCGAAGTGGCTGGCCTGGCCGAACATCCCGAATACCTGGCCGGACGCGACTATGCCGAGCGCCCTAACGTAGTGGGGGTCCTGACGTCGCAGCCGGGCGACGCAGTGGGCAAGGCAGCCGGCCGCAAGGCGCTGCTCTTCAACGGTCACGTTGACGTGGTGCCGGCCGTGGGCCGGGGCCGGCACGGTTGGTGGGACGGGACCGTCGAGCATGGGCGATTGTACGGGCGAGGCGCCAATGATATGAAGGGCGGCATCGCTGCCTACCTCATGGCCGCGCGCTGCATCCACGAGTTGGGCCTCGAGTTGCAGGGCGACCTGATCCTGGAAACCGTAGTGGATGAGGAGTTCGGCGGCGCAAACGGGACTCTGGCCTGTCGCCTGCGCGGCTACAACGCCGACGCCGCGATTTGCCCCGAGCCCAACAACATGCTGATCAGCGCCGCTCACCGCGGCGGGCAACAATTCCGCCTGCACACCGGTACCGAGGGGATCGGCATGGGCTTCGGCGAAAGGACGTTTTCCGACCCGATCTCTGCCCTCGGGCACTTGATTGCCGCTCTCGATCAGTACAACCAGGAGCGCCAGGCGCGACCCAAACCCAAGGGGTTCGACAACGACGTGTTCCCCTTGATGCCCTTTACGCTACGAGCGGGCGAAACACTGCCCTGGGGCACCGGCGAGTCGATCCCCCAGGAGGCATGGGTGGAATTCTGGATCGAGATCCCGCCCGGAGTGACCAAACAGCAGCTGCAGGGCGAGCTCAAGGATGTCGTGGACCGGGCGACCGAAAGCACCCCTGCCTTACAACGTGTGACCACGCGCTGGGAAGAACGGACACGCTTCCTGGCCGGCAGCAGCATGCCAGACGACCACCCGATCTTGAGCATGCTGGCGGCCAATTATAGCGCAGTGACCGGGCAGGCGCCTTCCTTTGAACCCGCACCCTTTGCCTGCGACGGGTTCATCTTCAACCTGCACAGCCCCACACCCGCCGTCGTCTTCGGGCCGCGTGGGGCCAATGCGCACGGGCCTGACGAATGGGTGGAGCTCGAAGACCTGGTGACCTTGACGAAGATCTACGCGCTCACCATCGCAGGCTGGCTCACCTGAAATTCCTCGGGTCCCTGCCTCGGTCAGACATGCACTTCCAGGTCGGCCAGGGACTGTTCGGCCCTCGACAGTAATGCGCCGATCTCGCGCGACTGCTCGTCGGACAGGAATATCGTGGGTGGAGCGGCGAGGATCTGGCGTACCAGGCCTGCCGCCCGGTCGAGGGCGTCTCGCGCGCCCGCCACTTCCCAGGTGGGCGCGCTCAAGCGATTGGCCAGCGGTGAAACGTAGTGCTCGGCGCGAAAATGCCTCAGGGTGTGCTCCTCCATAATATAGGCATTGCCCGGGCCGACCCCGGCGATGACGTCACCGGCCAGGTAATCATCGTCAACCCTGATGCCGCGGCCAAGCCGGAAAAAGTGGCCGTAAATGTCGTTGTCGATCACGATTTGCTCGAGGCTGACGGTGCTGACGCAGGCCAGCGAGCCTGCCCCGCCGTTGACGTTGGCGCCGGCCATGAACGGCAGATAGCCATTGGCCCACTTCTCCAGCGCGGCCATGGGGTCCGGCGTGCACGCGTCGGAACAAATGCCGTTAGAAGCGGTTGGCAGGCCATAGAAACGCCCGATTTCGATGCAAGCGGCAGACATCAAGCCCACTTCAGCCGTGCTAATGGATGCCATGCCGGTCTTCATGTCCATAGCCATTGGATGCGCGGCATAGATCACAGGGCTGCCCGGCCTATGCAGCTGCAGGATGGTCAACGCCGCCAGCATTTCGGCATTCATCTGTACCACATTGCCGGCGAGCGTGACCGGCGCGGTGGCCCCGGCCACGGCCGAGGAGTTGACGCATACCGGCAGACCCAACTCTGCAGAGACCATGGCGGCGTCACATTGGCCCCATCCATAGACCAGTGGACTGTTGACCGAGGAAAGGACCATAAGCCGCGGCAAGCGCCCAGCGGCCTGGACGACCTCGGTCATCCGCCAGAGCCAGCGCATGCCCTCGCCGCTGAACGCCGAGAACATGAACGGCTTATCGGTGTAGTGGAGCATGCGGGCGAGGCAGCGGACCTCCTCGGACTTGGCTCCGTTTTCCTGGTCGTTCAGCGAGCCGGCGAAGTGAAGATTGGGCATGGCATGGATGACACGGGTCCAGTTGATCACATCGCTCTCGCCGACGGGCCGGCGACGGGTGGCTCGCGCGTCCAGAATCCAGTTCAGCCCGGTCGTGGTGCGAGCGTAACGCGGGCCATCAAGAACCAGCCGGCAATCCGTGGGGGGTTCGCTCTGGCCGTACACGCTCACCTCGCGCGGCGCCGAGCGCAGAGCCTCCTCGACCAGGCCGCGCGGCACGCGCACCAACTGGCGCGCCTCGTCCACGTTCGAGCCGTGGCGGGCCAGGAGTTGGCGTGCCGGTGGATAGTGTATCTGAATGCCGGTTTCGGCCAACACCTTCAGAGAAAGCTCGTGGATTCGCTCGACCTCTGCCAGGGCGAGCACGTCGAAGCCCAGAGAGGGGCCAGCGGTGCCAGGAGTAGGACCAGGCTTGCTTTTCATCAAGATCTCCTCAACGGAAAAACCCGCCAGAATGCGGGAGCCCAAAGGATTCAGATGAACGCTTGACGGGTGCGTGCGCACATGCTAGATTGGAGCCAGCGTGGCTCCGCGCGTCGCAAATCCGGCCTCTCAGGAGGGATAGCTCGTGGCACAGATGATGACTTCCCTGCAGCGGGTGAAGACCGTTCTGGCGGGCGGCATACCGGATCGCGTTCCTGTCTGCCTGCTGAGCTTTCAGAACGCTGCCCATCTCGCCGGCTATACGGTAGGCGAGTATTGCCAGGACGGGGCAAAGATGGCAGCCGCGCAACTGGCCTATTGGGATGTGTTTCGGCACGACATCGTCGACATAGAAAGCGGCATCGCGGCCACATCCGAGGCGATCGGCTGCGAGGTGGAGTATCCTGATGATGCGCCCCCCTGGGTCACCCGGCCTGCCATTGACAGCCTGGACGAAGTCGGTTCCCTACCTGATGTCGACCCGGAAAAGTGCCCAAGCCTGGCAGCACTCTTGAGGGCCACCCGCCTTGTGGCGGCCAGGCTGGGGGAACGCGTCTGCATCCGGGGCGAATCCGACCTGGCGCCGTTCAGCCTGGCCGCGCAGCTTCTCGGCGCTGAGAAGTTCCTGGTGGCGCTGGTTGACCCCGAGCAGGCAAACGGCCTGCACAGGCTGTTGAGCTACGCCACGGCCCAGGTGGCAAAACTCGCCGGGGCGCAGATCGCTGCCGGCTCTCACTACACGCTGATTGGCGACAGTACGGCCGGACCCGACGTCTGCTCTCCGGCCGTCTACCGTCGTTTCGCGTTGCCGTATGAGCAGCGCCTGCTGGAGATGCTCAGGCCTGCGGGTGTCGAGGTGGGCATTCACATCTGCGGCAATGCCACACGGATCATCGAAGACATGGTGCAGAGCGGAGCGCCTTACTTCGAGCTGGATGCCAAGGTCGACCGCCTCGCAGTCAGGCAGGCCACCGCCGGCCGCGTCACCATCTTTGGCACGCTTGACCCTGGCTGGTTATTGCCTCGCGGTACGCCGGAAGAGGTCAGGGCGGCGGCTATCGAAGACATCCGGCTGCTCGGCCAGGCCGGTCGCTATGTGCTCAGCCCCGGATGCACGTTGCCCTACGATACGCCGGTCGAAAACCTCCACGCCCTGGTCGATGCCGCTCACGAATACGGCCGCTACGCGCCCCACGGCCAGCTAATGTCCTGATCCAACCCGGACAAGCGCCTGCTTCATGTTGTTGATCAGGCCGGCGGCGCAGGCGTCGAAGAGTTCGGCGCGATCTGCAATCACGCCGATTTTGAAATCCGGCTCGGCATGCTAGGCTTTGCGGAAATGCCTCTTGTACCAAGTCGCGATCAGCGGGAACAGACCTTCTGGCGCCAGCACGGCGATCAAGGCCAGTGCAACACCCATAGCCAGGTTGCGGTAGATGTCGACATCGCGCAAGATTTCTGGCAGAGCGGTTAGGAGGGCGGTACCAAGTATCGGTCCCCAGAAGGTGCCCCAGCCGCCCAATACAATCATCGCCAGCAGGGTGATGGTCAGGTCGAAAGTGAGTATGGCCGGGGACTGCGCTCCGTTGTAGTGAATCAAGAATCCGCCTGCCAGGCCCGTGAAGAAGGCGCTGAACGCAAAGAGCATCAGCTTGAAGCGGAAAGGATCCGTCCCCCGACTGGTGGCATAGGTCTCTGAGTCTCGAAGGGCGCGGAAACTCATGCCGATAGGCGAGTGAAAGATACGCCAGATGACGTATGTGGCGATCGAGAAGAATACCAGTGCGATATAGTAGTAGGCCACCCGCCCTGTGCCTGTGCCCCACATGTCCTCGAACCCGAACTTCGGGACATAACGCAGGCCGTATCCGCCGCCGGCGACCCATTTCGGGCCCTGTGAGGCAAAGTTGCGCACGAGCTCGCCGAAAGCGAGCGTCAGCAAAACCACGTAGGGGCCGCGCAACCGCAGCGACGGGAGGCCAATGATCAGGGCCGCTACGGTGGCGGCAATTGGCGCCAGCCAGATGGTTAGGTAGGGGCTGACGCCGAACTGTTGAGCAACCACCCCGCTTGCGATACCACCGATGGCGAACAACGCCGTCTGAGCGAAGGAGAAGATGCCGCCGACACCCAGAATCAAGTTCCAGCTTTGGGTTACGATTCCCCAGGTGAGAAACAGGATCAGCAAGTGCAATATGAAACGGCCATCGGCAAAGGACGCCAACAGCCACGGCAGAGCGATGGCGACCAGAATCGCGGCGACGAGCGCGCGCACGTTGACCCTGGCCCATGGTCCGGCCGCAGGATCCAGCCGTCTGGTGATGCTCGCCAAGCGCGCTTCTGCCAGGCTCGTAGCTTGCGCCTCTTGCGAAGCGGTTTGCTGCATCATAGTCGTTGCATCTCCCCTAGCCCGAACAACCCGCTCGGGCGAATCACCAGCATGATAATCATGAAGAGGAACAGGCCGGGGAGCGCCCAGCCTGAGCCCAGGTATACTTGCAGGAAAGCCTCGAGCAAGCCGATGACATATGCGGCCCAGATCGTCCCCTTGACGCTGCCAAGGCCGCCGAAGATCGTCACCACGAGGGCTTTGACCATTGGGTTAAAGCCGGCACTGGGCGCGATAAAAAACACCGACGAGAGCAACCCGCCGCTGAGGCCCGCGAGCCCCGCGCTGATGGCCATGACGGTGGTAAAGATAGCCACGGCTGGAATGCCCATCAGCAGGGCAGCGTCCATCTGCTGAGAGACAGCCTGAATAGCCAGGCCATAGCGCGTGCGGCGCAGGAACAGGCTGAGCAAGATCAGCGAGATTGCAGAAACGAGGATGATAACCAGCCCCTGGTATTGGATGACCACTCCACTGATCTTCAACTGGCCGGCGATGATTGGAGGCATTTGTTTGACGCGAGGCCCATAGACTAGCAGGGCGGAGCTATCGATAATGATCGAAGTGCCGACTGTGGCGATCATGGCGGCGTTGAAAAATGACGGTCGGTTCAATAGCCGATTGATCAACAGTACTTGAATCAACAGGCCCGCGAGAGCTGCTGCCGTAATGCCAACGGCAAACGAGGCCAGGGCCGGCAACTTCAAGATATTGAGCGCGGTCCAGGCTAGATACGCGCCTAACAGATAGAGGGAGCCGTGGGCCAGATTCAGCATGCGCAAGGCGCCCCAGATCAGAGTCAGGCCGATAGCCATAAGCCCGTAGATGGAGCCGTAGAGGATGCCGCCATATACGGCTTGAAACAGCTTTTCCATGCTCTCTTCCTCGAAAAATGCTTGCGTGCTCTATGACGGACGCGGGCTAACCCAGGTAGGCTTCCAGCAGCGCCTCGTCGCGGAGCATCTCCTCCGCGCTGCCTTCCTTGATCAACACGCCTGCTTCAAGCAAGTACACACGGTCCGCAAGGCCTGCGACATGCTCGGCATTCTCATCGACGAGCAAGATAGATAGACCCGTCTTCTTGATATTCTGGATGGTCTCGTATACGTTCTCGATCAGAAACGGTGCCAGACCCAGAGAAGGCTCGTCGATCATGAAAAGCTTGGCCTTGCCCATGAGCCCACGGCCCAAAGCGAGCATGCGCCGTTCCCCACCCGAAAGGCTGCGGGCCAATTGATTCGGCCGTTCTGCCAGTACAGGAAAGAGTTCGAAGACCTGCTGAAGCTTCTGTTTGCGCTCCCGCCAGGCCTCAGGCCGATAGGCGCCCATCAGCAGGTTTTCCATGACGGTCAGTTCGGGGAAGGGCAGATCGCCCTGCGGGATATGCACGAGGCCGGTCGCCACGATCTCCGAAGCGCTCTTGTTTGAGATGACCCGGCCGTCAAATTCTATAACGCCGGCGCTGGGCCGGATGAGCCCGGAGATAGCCCTCAGCAGCGTCGTCTTGCCGTGGCCATTGGGGCCTAGCACGACCACCGACTCGCCATCCCCCACCTGCAGCGAAAGTCCATGCAAGACCTCGGAGCCGGCATACCCCGCAACCAGGTCAGTGACCTTCAACATGCTTGCCACCTCCGTTGCCCTCGGCCAGGCGCTTGCGGGCAGCGCCGCCCAGATAGACCTCGATGACGCGTTCGTCGCGCAGCACCTCGGCAGGCGGGCCTTCGGCAATCTTCTGGCCATGGTGCAGGATGAGCAGGCGGTCGGCCAGCTCTTGCACGGCTTTCATCACATGCTCGATCAGGAGCACGGTAATGCCCGCCTGGTTCACTTTGCGGACCAGGTTCACCATTGTTTCGCGCTCCGAACGATTCAAGCCGCCTACCGGCTCGTCAAGCAGCAACAGCCTGGGCCGTGTGGAAAGGGCAGTGACAAGCATCAGGCGTTTGCGATCGAATACGGGCAACTGACCAACCTGGGCGCGCTGCAACCCAAGCATACCGCAAAACTCGAGCGCATCGAGGGCCGCCTCGATAGTCTCGTCCGAGAACCCCAAAGTGGGACTGCCCGTGCCTCGACGGCCTAGCGTGGCGCCGACCAAGGCGTTGGTTAGCACCGTCTGAGTATCGAAACCCACGGTGGTCTGGAAGGTGCGCGCGATACCCAACCGGCAAATCGCATCCGGGCGGATACGTTGAATTTGCCGGCCGTCAAAGAGGATGACCCCGCTGGTCAGCGACGCGACACCGGTGATGGCATCGAACAGGGTCGTCTTGCCCGCGCCATTCGGCCCGGCAATGGCATAGGTCTCCCCCTCCTCGACAGCGAAAGAGAGATCCTTGACCGCATCCAGCCCCCCGTAAGCTTTGTTTGCATTTTGGCATTCGAAGATGACAGCCATTAGCTACCCTTGATGTTCTTGAGGCAACTGGAGACACTGGCCGTTCGGGTGAACGAACGGCCAGTGTCTCGAGCCAGCTCGAGCGTGCTTACGCAGAGCGCGCTCGGCCCGGGCTTCGGGCTAACTCATCCACGGCGGTGTCTGGTATTTGCCGGTCGTGTAGGGATCCGGGAAGACCAGCACCTGTTGCTTATTCTGGATCTGATAGATCGTGTGCGACTGGCCGAGCGAGGGATCGTTGGTCTGCCAGGGATAGCATCGGCCGGCATGGTTTTCGAAAGAGCTCCCGCCCGTCACCCCGCGGTGGATGCCCATCTCGGTCATCTGGGCGACCTTCTTGTAATCGAACGGGTCACCGGCAAGCGCCGCGGCCTTAGCCCACACCCAGACCTGGTCGTAGCCGCCAGGCGCGTTGGCGTAGCCCGGCGTCTCGTTAAACTTGGTCTTGTACTTGGCAACCCAATCCTGGCCGATCTTGTCCGGCAGGTAGCCTAGCACCGTCGCCCAGACGACGCCGTTGGCCGCGTCGCCGGCCAGGTCCAGGTATTCCGGCACCGACGGACCATACTGCTGGTAGACCAGGGCAGGGACAGGGTTCGAGGCAAATTGCTTGATCATGGCAGCGTTATCGGCCGGGTTGTAGTCCACCGAGAAGAAAACGCCCGGGTTGGTATCGCGCACCTTGGAGAGCATCGGGCCCCAGTCCGCGACGTTACCTACGGTGAAGGTCTCCTTCATCAGGATGGTCCAGCCCAACGACTTGGCAGTATCGTTGAAGGTATTGCCGATGAAGGAACTGTAGGTGTCATCGCCGTGCAAGATCGAGGCCGTCTTGCTCGTGGGCTTGAACTGGCCAGTCTCGACGAGCGAGTTGAGATAGCGCGCGAAGCCGCCGCCGTACCACTCGTCGTTGGGGTCGGTTTGGAAGATAGACCAGTACTTGTTGGGATCGCTCTGATAGCGGTCGGTCCACGCTTTCTGCGTGTTGTTGTTGTAATACAACACACCGGCATTGGCGCAGATGTCGAATTCAGGGCCGGACGTCAGGTGGTAACCCGAGAAGATGACGTCCGCCTTCTCCACGTCAATGGCCCGCTGAAAGGCCGTGGTCACCTGGTCGCCGGTCGAGTCCTTGTCGTCGACCTCGATGTAGTTGAGCTTGTGGCCAACCAGGCCGCCCAGCGCGTTGATTTCGTCCACCGCCATCTTGACGCCGTTGCGCATCTCATTGCCGTCCGATGCGATAAAGCCACTGAGCGGGGCCAAAATCACCACATTGATATCTCTCCCGGCTGCAGCCTGCGCCGGCGCGCGCGCGATCGATTCTGCGGTTGGGGCTCCCACCGGAGTGGCAGCGGCCGTCACCTCCGGGGTCTTAGCTGTGCCCTGACACGCGACACCCAGGCCAGCGACAAGCGCGCTGCCGGCTCCGGCTGCGACTGTCGAACGGAGAAACGTGCGCCGATTGATCTTGTTGGGGGACATCCTCTGACCTCCTGAAAGAGCTATGCGTGGATCGGTAGCTCGCGACCCGTGCGTGTGTGCAGACCATGTTCGAATCGGCCGGGCAGTACGGTGAACACCGCCTGCCAGGGCCGGCTCTGGCTAGCCCTAGTCAAGCTTGACGGAGACGGGTCTGCCGCCCTTAGCCGCTGACTCGTCAATCGCGAAGCAGAGTGCCATGGTTTTGTAGGTATCGTGAATCGATGCGTGTGATTCTACGTCGTTCTCAATGCATTCCATGAAGTGCTGGATCTCTGCTGCAAACGGGTGATGCGAGACGTCGCCGCTCTCGGGCTTGACCGTCGGGAATTCCCAGTACCCCAGCGTGCCGGGATAGTACTTGGAAGAATGCACCCGGTTGTTGTCGATCGACATGGTTGTGCCGAATAGGCGGCAGTTGAAGATGTAGGGCGTCTCGCCCTCGATCATGCTCGATAGCTTGCCCACGGCTCCGTTCGCGAACCGCAGGGCTGCGATCGTGACCGGCTGGTAGTCGTAATCGGCGTTGGCGATGGGGCCTGTGCTGTAGGCAGATACCTCGACCACCTCGCCGGCCAGCCAGCGAACAGTGTCGACCGCATGCACCCCGGCCACCACGAAGCTGCTGCCACTGTGGGCCTTCTTCATGTAGTATGGATAGCCAGGGTAGGCCTTGATGATGGGGTGCCAGTAGTCGCCTTCGGCGTAGATTAGCTTGCCGAGCTTGCCGTCGTCTAGAAGGGCACGTATGGTCTGGAACTGAGGGTTCCATCGCAATACGCAACTAACGATGGACTTGACCTTAGATTTGGTGATTGCTTCGCGGACCTGGGCGACGCCCTCAGGGGTGAGGGCGACAGGTTTCTCGATGATGACGTGTTTGCCGCATAGTGCTGCTCGGCTGACCATTTCCGGTCGGGTGTCGCCGTGCGCGCAATGTACCACGATGTCTACATTCGGGTCGTCGAGGAGCGTATCAAGCGACTCGAACTCCTTGCCGTCCACGCCAAGGCTCTTCATGAGCCTGGTGGCCTTGCCGGGGGTCTTGTTGTACATCCCCACCACGTGCGTCAGGGGATGATCCCTAAAGACCTTAACATACTCGCCGGACACCCATCCGGCCCCGATAATACCAACGCCGTATTTCCCGGACACCTTGCACCTCCTTATGCGTCAACGTCTACCCTGGCCAATCAAGGGTCGTCAACTTCCGGTCGTACGACCTGTCGATCTATTGAGGCATACCTACCCCCTTCCTGTTTTGTCTGGTAACAAAGTAGAACGCTCGGCGGATCAACTCAACATTGGAGAGTAACCGCGTCTGGCAAAAGGTCGTTCATCACTTGTGCAGACGTGCCAGCCGACCGATGATAGCACTAATGGGAGAGCTGTGTCAAAAAGGTTCTAAGGGCGAGTTGCGCGTCTAATTCCGGTGGCGTATGATGCTGTTGCCGGTGTCTTTGGCTCGCCCGAGTGGAACCCGGCATCTCAGTTGTCCGCGTGCAGCAATGCGCGTCGGCATAAATGTGACAGAGTGATTCTCGGCAGCGCATCGACCGGCGCGGTGCGCAGGAGGCTCAATGCCATGATTGCCGTTCAAACGAGTGTTTCCAAGGGTTGGCTGCATGACACGGCTGGCTTCACCTTCGATGAGCGCTACTACTTCGATCCGTTGTATCGTTGGGCCCAGGATCGCACCATCCACCAGTTCCTGGCTGCCAGATTCCCGGGTGGCGAATTCCACAACATGGAGTCGAACCTGGTACAGCTCGCCCATGCCCGCCCAGACCAGGTCCTTGTCGGCGGTATTCAGCCCAACCTGATCCTGGGCGCATGCCTGGGTGCCGGCTTCGTGTTTCCGCCGGACAAGGACGCGGACATCGACGGTCGGCCGCTGGCGGAGCTGGCCACTCTCGACGAGCTGCCGCCGGTCGAATCCCTGCTGGCGCATCCGCTGATCCTGCAGTTCGACGCGCAAATCGCTGCGCTGCGCGCCGCACGGCCCGAGCTGCCTGTCATCCCGCCGTTCTTTTGGGACTGCTCGGGCCGGGCGACGATCCATGGCTTCATCACCACTTCTTTGAAGTTGTACGGGGAGGAAATTTTCCTGCGCATCTACGATGCGCCCGAGTTCGTTGAAGGGCTCCACGCGTGGATCACGGACGCTTACACTGCACTCATCCGGCACTACTCCGACCTGGGAGCGCTGCCGGTGACTTCGGTCCATGTCGGCGAATGCTCAGGCACCATGCTCAGACCCGGTCACTACCAGCGCTTTATTGTCCCGTATGCCAGTCGCATCGGGCTCACGCTCGGCCCAGTGCGTCTGCACTCCTGCGGTCGATCAGACCACTTGTTGGCGGCGATAGGGAGCATTGCTAACCTGAGTGTGCTGGACACCGGCTCGGGCACGTCCGTGGCAGCCGTTCGGGCCCAGCTGGGCAAGGATTTTCCCGTCGACCTGGCACCGCCTGTCGAATTGTTGCTGCAGGGTGTCGATCTCAGCCGGGTGAGCGGGTGGGTCGAGCAGGTGCTGGCCGAGAACGACGGTGGACCCTTGAGCATCGGGTTCCACCTGGAGCCCGGCTATGCCGTGGACAATTGCCTGGCCATCCACCAACTCGTTCGCCAGCATGTCGAAGCTTCCGATTCCGACACCCAGGGAATAGCAAATTCGAATAGGAGGCAAGAATCGTGTTAGCCGGCTATGTGGGTCGCATTCTGCACGTCAACCTGAGCACTGGCAACATGCACATCGAGAACCCGCCGGACGAATTCTACCGCAAGTACGTGGGCGGGTCGGCGATGGGATTGGCCTATCTGCTGCGCACGGCTGCCCCGACGAGCGATCCTCTCGGCCCGGAGAACGTCCTGACGTTCATGCTTTCCGCGCCAACGGGAGCCGCCGTGTCGGGCCAGAGCCGTATGTGCGCGAACGCACGGTCGCCACTGACCGGCGGCATCGGGGATGCGCAGTGCGGCGGTTTCTTCCCCGCCGAGCTAAAGTTCGCCGGATTTGACGGGATCGTCTTCCAGGGACGGTCTGCCCAGCCCGTCTATCTCTGGGTACATGATGGCCAGGCCGAACTGCGGCCGGCAGGACATCTATGGGGCAAGACGACGACTGAAGCCGAGGGGCTGATCAAGGAAGAGCTGGGCGACAGGCGCGTCGAAGTGGCGCAGGTTGGCCCAGCTGGCGAGAAGCTCTCCAGCCTGGCAGCAATCATCAATATGGGCAACCGTGCCAATGGCCGGACGGGGTTGGGCGCCGTAATGGGCAGCAAGAATTTGAAAGCCGTGGCCGTGCGGGGCAGCACCAAGAAGGTCAAGCTGGCTGAACCCAAGCGCGTGCAGTCGCTGGCGCGCGGCGCGGCCAAGGAGATCCGGGATAACCTTGGCGTCTACACTTTGCAGGAGTACGGGACGGCAGGTTCTGTGAGCGGGCAGCACCTGACGGGCACGCTGCCGACACGCAACTACAATGAGGGGCAGTTCGCCCGGTTCGAAGAGATCTCCGGCGAGGCGATGAAGGATACCATTCTGGTGAAGAATGACACCTGCTATGCCTGTACGGTACGCTGCAAGCGCGTCGTCGAGACCGAATGGTCGGGACGGGCCGTCCCCCCCGAGTCCGGCGGCCCTGAATACGAGACCATCGGCACCTTCGGCTCCTACTGCTTAGTGGACGACCTGCCTGCCATCGCCTACGCTAACATGGTTTGCAACGAGTTCGGGCTCGACACCATTGGCACCGGTGCCACGATTGCCTGGGCGATGGAGTGCTATGCGAACGGCCTTCTGAGCGACGCCGAGATCGGTTTTCCGCTGCGCTTCGGCGACGCAACGGCGATGACTCGGATGGTAGACCAGCTTGCCCGCCGTGAGGGATTTGGCGCCGTGCTTGCTGACGGTTCAGCGCAGGCCGCCGACAAGCTGGGATTGGGCCATGACTACCTGATCACGATCAAGGGCACGGAGGCGCCCGCGCACATGCCGCAGGCAAAGCGCAGCCTGGCGCTGATTTATGCGGTCAATCCCTTTGGGGCCGACCACCAATCACACGAGCACGACCCCTCGATCGAGAGCGGCGCGGCCGAACTAGACCTGGCCCGGCTCAGGCTGTTGGGGTTCGACCACACCCTGGCTCCCGGTTCTCTGGATGACGAGAAGGTCGACTACGCCCTGAAGACTCAGCTTTTCTACTCGTTCCTCGACAGCGCCGGCCTATGCCAATTCGTCTGGGGGCCCGCCTGGCAACTGTACGGGCCGGCCGAGACGCTGGACCTGGTGCGCGCGGTGACGGGCTGGGGCGACTTTGACATCGAGGAACTCTTGCTCGTGGGAGAACGTCGCGTTGATTTGATGCGGCTCTTCAATGCACGCGCCGGGCTTGGTCCTCAGGATGATACCTTGCCGGCCAAGTTTTTCCGTCCACTTCAGGGCAGTGGTCCCACGGCCGGGGAGGCCATAGACCGCGCGGAGTGGGAGCAGGCCAAAGAGCTGTACTATGAACGCCTGGGCTGGGATGCGCCAGAACGTCTGCCTTCACCGGCGCGCCTGGCCGCACTGGGCATCGAGGAATTCACCGGTCTGGCCAGTGACTAGCAGGGCAGGGCTGCAACGCGCTCCCAGCTGCCGTTGGGCCCATGTCTCGACAGGGCAGCCGGGGCAACAGCGGGCAGGTGAGCCGTGAAGGTAATAATCGTTCTTGGCAGCCGGAACGATGCGAGCGGCCAGCTCTCGACAACGGCCCTGGCGCGGGCAGAGACGGCGCTCGCCGAATACCAGAGGCGCCCGGGCTGCAAACTCTTGCTCACGGGCGGGTATGGCAGTCATTTCAACACCACCGCCAGACCGCACGCCTCTTACGTAGCGGAGTTCTTGACCTCCCGTGGCGTGCCGCCGGCAGATATCATGGAGTTCGCCGAGAGCTCAAACACGATCGAGGACGCCATACTGGCGAAACGCGTACTCGAGCGGCATGCCGTAGATGAATTGACCGTGGTCAGCTCTGACTTTCATGTGCCCCGCGCGCGGCTGATCTTCGAGCGGGTCTTTCCGGCGCAGGCGATCCAGTTCATCGAAGCACCAGCGGGGCTCGAGCCGGACGAGTATGAGAGAGCCTGTCAGCGTGAGCAAGAGTCTATTCGCAAGATAGAGGAATCCGGCTTCCCCCTCTCCGACTGAGAAACACAGAAGCACCCCGGAGTCGCCCGGGCCCAGGTCCGGTCGCCGGCGGATGGCGAGGGCAACGAGCCGTCGCCGCTGCCCCATCCCCTCAGGCAAGGTGCCGGCAGAGGGGATGGGGTCACGATGCGCCGTCAGTCGGTTATGCGCACGTCGAGTTGGTAGCGCGCCACGCCCGGGCCGACGGAACGAACATCCAGGGAGTGGTCCTCTGTCAATGGCAGGCGGCTCCCGAAGCGAGACGAGCGGGCGTGATCGGATTGGAGCACGACGCCATCATTGCCGTAGACGATCAGGATCACCCGGCCCACGGACTGGACGTCGACGGTCATCAGCTGCCCGGCAGAGACACGCAGGATGTAGTATTATTGGCGGGCAGTCTTGGCGCACGTCTCACTTCGAGGTGCTGAATGGAACGAGCCCAGGCACGGAAAATGGGCCTGATTATCGGAGACTTGCCGACGGGTATCCACAATACCATCACGGACGTGGCCGGGGTGATGGTTGGCCACACAACCCTGATTGAAGGAGAGGGGCCGTTACGTCCGGGCCTTGGGCCGGTACGGACCGGGGTCACCGTCATACTGCCGCATGCAGATAACCTGTTTCGAGAGAAGGTTCGGGCAGCGGTGCACACCATTAACGGTTTCGGTAAACCGTTGGGCTTCGAAGAGGTGCGGGAGCTGGGGGTGATCGAGGCACCGATCGCCCTCACCAACACTCTGAACGTGGGGCTGGTGGCGGATGCCCTGATTCAGCACATGCTGCGCAGCAACCCCGAGATCGGCATCCGTACGCACAGCGTGAATGTCGTGGTCGGGGAGACCAATGACGGCTACCTCAACGATCTTCAAGGGCGGCACGTGCGGGCGGAGCACGTGTGGGCGGCGTTGGAAGGCGCTGCGGCAGGTCCAGTGCCCGGGGGCAACGTCGGCGCCGGCACAGGGACCACCTGCTTTGGCTGGAAAGGTGGCATCGGCACCAGCAGCCGTGTGGTACCGCGCGAAGCGGGTGGCTGGACGGTTGGCGCGCTGGTGCAGGCCAATTTCGGGGACGCGCGCGATTTGCGTGTCCTTGGACGGCAGGTGGGAAACCCGCAGCTCGAGGCCGGAGCGCACGGCCCTCCAGACGGCGGCGCGGCGAAGAGAGGAAGCACAGGTCAGAAAGAGCCTCCCCCAGGCCAGGCGCCTGATGCGGGCTCGGTGATGATCGTGCTGGCGACGGATGCGCCGTTGTCTGAGCGCCAGCTAGGACGCCTGTGCGTGCGCGCGGCGGCCGGGTTGGCGCGCCTGGGCAGCGTGTACGGGCATGGCAGTGGGGATTTTGTGATTGCCTTCACTACGGCAGAGCGCATAGCCGATCCAGCGCCGGCCTTGACGGCCACGAGGCTGGTGGTCGCAGATGAGGCGTCGGCGATGCGCTGGCTTTTTCCGGCGGTGGCAGATTCGGTGGAAGAAGCCGTGCTGAACGCGCTTTGCCTCGCCGAGACGATGGTGGGGCGGGATGAACATGTGCGCTACGCTCTGCCTGTGAGGGAGCTGTCTCGCAACCTCGAGCCCGGCGATTAGCGGAGGCCGATCACTGAATGGGTGACGCCAAACTGAGAAGCGTTGATTGGCCCCTGTCGGTGGTGGCATTGTAGCGGCACTTACATATCTGCGATTTGGCGTCTGCTATAGCTTACGCAAGCCCTTGCGCAAGCGCTTGCCCACTAGTATGGCGTAGTCAGCACTACGCCCGCGGCGCAGGCCGCGTCCTCTCTTTTCTGGCGGCCTTTCTGCGTGCAGGGCAGATCGTTTCGATCGACGGGAGCCCATGCCGACCATCTATGACGTGGCACGCAGCGCATCAGTATCCATCACAACTGTCTCGCATGTGCTGAACGACACCCGCTTCGTCAGCGAGGAAACGCGTGTGCGCGTGCTCGCGGCTGTGGAACGGCTTGGCTACCGGCCCAGCTCCTTGGCGCGCGCTCTTGTGCGCCAACACACCCAAACTCTCGCGCTGATAGTGCCCGATAACGTCAACCAGTTCTTTGCCGAGATGGCACGCGGCATCGAGAACTACGGATTCGCGGCCGGCTACAACGTAATCCTGTGTAACTCCGGCGGGGACACCAGCAAGGAGCTTGCCTATCTGGACATGCTGATCTCAAAGTGGGTTGACGGCGTGATCTACATGACGGCCGATATGCACCGCGAGCACCTGCAACCGCTGCTCGATCGCCGGGTGCCACTGGTGACTTTTGACCGCGACTACGAGGGGATCGACGCAATCTTGCTCGACAACCGGCACGGCGGTTACCTGGCCACGCAGCACCTGCTCTCGCTCGGGCACCGGCGTATCGGCTGCATCAGCGGCCCCGACATCGGAACGCGCAGCGCCGACCGGGCGCAGGGCTATCAACAGGCGCTGAGCGACCAGGGCATCGCACCGTCGCCGGAGTTGCTATTGATCGGCGATTGGAGTTACCGCGGTGGCTGGATGGCCGCCAGCAACCTGCTGGCCTTGCCCGACCCGCCCACCGCCATCTTTGCCTGCAACGACGTCATGGCCATCGGCGCCATCTCCTACTTGCACGGATCGGGGCGGCGGGTGCCGGAAGACGTCTCCGTAGTCGGCTTCGACAACATCGCCCTGAGCGAGTTCGCGGCGCCACCGCTGACGACCGTGGTGACCCCGATTGAGGGGATCGGCCAGCAGCTATGCCAGATGCTGCTGGATCGCATTAACGGACAGCTACCGCCGCAGGCCCAGCAGGTCACGATACGCGGCGAGCTCCTGATTCGCGACTCGACGGCGCCTGTCAGTCAGACGCCGTCACCTGGACGCGGCTTGACCTGATCTGTGCGGTGTTGATCAGCACCAGCACCGGCAATTTGCTACCGGCGGGCAAACATTGGCCGTCCGGCAAGCATCGTAAGGACCCAGGAGGCAGAGGCTGTTCATGCGTGGATTGGCCGTAGCAGGGCCACCGATCGTTCAGTACATCTATTCGAAGTCCGAGGACGGTCCAGGAGGATGGCATGTTTGGCAAGATCGTGCGTATGTCAGGTTTGCTGGCGCTGGTATTCAGCGTGGCTCTAGCCGGTTGTGTCTCTCCCGCCGCGCCGGCGGCGCCGGCGGCGCCCGCGGCTGCCCAAGCGACCGCTGCACCGGCCGCTGCCGCGCCCGCCGCCAGCGGCAGTAAAGTTGTACTCCAATACTGGGAAATGGACTGGGGCGATGCGGTGAGCGCTGCCCTGCAGAAGCTGGTGGCGGATTACAACCAGGCCAACCCGAACGTCGAAGTCCAGTTCACCAAGCTGGCCTGGGGTGACTACATGCAGAAGATGCTGTCGGCCGTGGCCGCCGGCAACCCACCGGACGTTTCTGGCGGCGACTCGGGCCTGCCCTTCAACTTCTATGCCCAGGGCCATGCCTTGCCGCTCGACGAGCTTTACACTCAGTGGAAGAGCGACGGCACCTATGATGACTTGACCGACTGGGGCAAGGCCAAGTGGTTCTACGACGGCCACTACGTTGGCGTGTCCTGGCAGATCGACGCCCGCGCCATCTTTTACCGCACTGACCTGCTCGAGCAGGCCGGCCTGCAGCCGCCCACAACCCACGACGAGCTGCTGCAAGTTGCCACGAAGCTGACCGACAAAGCGAATGAGAAGTTCGGCATCTGCGTCCCCGGCAAGGCCGGTAGCTACGATACCGACCAGTTCTATATGACGCTGGCCTTCGAGGACGGCGGCCTGCTGGCCGATCCCCAGGGCAATCCGACCATCGACAATCCTGAGAACCTGCTGGCTCTCAAGTACGAGAAGCAGTTGGTGGACGCGGCTGCTCCCGAGGGTACCCCCGGCTACACCTTCGCCGAGATCTCCCGCTTTTACGAGGAGAGCAAATGCGCGATGGTTTTCAACGGTGGCTGGTACATCCAACAGTTGAAGACCGAGGCGCCCGATATCTACGCCAAGACCAAGTTGCTGCAGCCGCTGATGGGCCAGGGCGCCAAGGCCAAGCAGCACGTGGTCGGCTTCTACAATCCCTGGATGATCTTCAAGGAGACCAAGCATCCGCAGGAAGCGATGGCTTTCCTGAAGTACATGGCCGACCCTAAGAACCTGCAGACCGTCTACGCCGCCGACCTGGGCAGCAAGTTCTCGCCCTATAAGTCGTTGAGCACGGCGGACTTCTGGCAGGCCGAGCCGATGGCGGCTGACCTGAACGAACAGGTCGTCAAGCTCTCGAGCGACTACTGGTGGCCCAACAATGCCGCGGCAATTGGCCTCGGCTCGATGGGCACCGGATTGGCCGACTTCGTCGTCAACCCGGTCCTCAGCAACGCGCGCTCGCCAGAGGAAGCGCTGGGCGATGGGCAGGCCAAGCTTGCCCCGCTCTTCGTCGCGACCTCGAAGTAGTCGAGCGACGCCGAGGCTCAGCCCAGGCGAGGGTTCGTACCGAACGCCAGGCCACGACAGTGCCAAAGGCCGTCGTGGCCTGGCCCGCCAACCCTGCAGGAGCAACAATGGAAGACACAGCCGAACTGGCGCCCGTTCGCTCGGCGCAACCGCTTGGCTTCGGGCAACGTGTGCGCCGCCACCTGCAAAAGAACAAGCTCGCTTACCTGATGGTTTTGCCGTCGGTGGTGATGGTGGCCCTGATCTACTTTTACCCCATGGGTACCGGGTTTTGGCAGAGTCTGCACTTTTTCATGCGGTTGCAGCCCGAAAACTACCATTTCTGGGGCCTGCAAAACTACATCAACGCCCTGGGTGCCCACGATTTCTGGATGGCCCTGCGCAACTCTGGCGTCTGGACTATCGGCGGCGTTGGGCTTAGTTACGTGCTAGGGCTGATCGCCGCGCTTATGCTTAACGATAAGTTCAAAGGCCGCGGCATCTACCGGGCCGTCCTGCTCCTGCCCTGGGTAGTCCCCCCAGTTGTTGCCGGCACGAGCTGGATGTGGATGTATGCCGATATGGACGGCATCATCAACCTGACCTTGCGCAACATCGGCATCATTCATAAGCCCATTTACTGGTTGTCAAACCGCAACCTGGCCATGCTCTCCGCCATCATCGTTTACGTATGGCGCAATTTCCCCTTCATGATGATCACCCTTCTCGCTGCACTGAGCGGGATCCCGGACGATATTTACGAGGCCGGCCGCATCGACGGCGCGTCGGGCTGGGGTCTTTGGCGCTATATTACCTTCCCGTTGATCGTGCCGATCAGCGTCATCGCCACCGTGCTGGCCTCGATCTGGTGTTTCAACGACTTTGGGACCATCTTCGTGCTCACCGGCGGCGGTCCGGCAGGCGCAACGACGACCCTGATACTGCAGGCCTATAAAGAGGCCTTCCAACGTTATAACGTCGGCTACGGCACATCGTTGGCTATCATCGCCATGATCCTCATGCTGGGCGTCGGCGCGGTTTACCTGCGTCTGCAGGCGCGCCAGCGAGACATGTGGTAAGGCAGCGGGAGAATTGACATGCTACAACAAACCCAGCTCGAATTGGACGACCGTTACCGCCGGGCGGCCCAGCGACGCTCATTGGCGCACGCTCTGACCACCCTCCTCCGCCACCTTGTTCTACTTGGCTTCTGCGTGTTTGCGGTGTCGCCACTGCTCTGGGCCATTAGCACTTCGCTCAAGCCCCGCACCGAGGTTTATGCCAACCCGAGCCTGATCCCTCATGCCCCGACGCTGCTGAATTATGTTTTCGTGATCGGCCAGACCAAATTCGGCCTCTGGTTTGGCAACACGCTGATGATCGCGGCTGCCACCACGGTCCTGGCCATCATTATTGCCACGCTCGGCGGCTATGCGATGTCGCGCTACCGATTCTGGGGCCGCAATCTATACGGCAACACGCTGCTGGTCGTGCAGATGTTCCCCGGCGTCATGCTCGCTATCCCATTGTTCTTGATCTTCACCCGCCTGCACCTGGTGGACTCTCTCTGGTCGCTGCTGATTACCTACATGACCTTCGCCCTGGCCTTTGCCGTCTGGATGCTCAAGGGCTACTTCGACAGCATCCCGCACGAGATCGAAGAGGCGGCGCTGATCGACGGTGCTTCGGAGATGGGGGTGCTCTGGCGCATCGTGCTGCCGCTGTCGGGTCCAGGCGTCTCGACCGTCGCCGTCTTTGCCTTCCTGCTCGCCTGGAACGACTTTTTCTTTGCCTATATCTTGCTGGTCCACGATACTCACTATACCCTTCAGATGGGCCTCTACACGTTCATCAACCAATTCTTCACCCAGTGGAATTACCTGATGACTGCAGCCGTGCTGACCACGCTTCCGGTGCTCATCTTCTTCTTTACGATGCAGCGTTATTTGCAGCGCGGCCTGATTGCCGGCGCTACCAAGGGCTGACGCCACCAGGTCGCGTCCGAAGCTTGCGCAGCCTGTGACAAGCCAAGGTTCCTCAAAGCGATGAGAGGAGGGATATATGTTGCCAAAACCATGGCCTGACCTCTCGGTCACCCCTGAACGTTTCCGCAAGCCGCCCCGTGAATACGGCATCCTGCCCTTCTGGTTCCTCAACGGGGAGCTTGCTCCAGATGAAATGCGCTACCAATTGGGCGAGCTGCGAGCGCACGGCATGTCTGGCGTGATTTTGCATGGGCGCTATGGTCTCGAGATGCCTTACCTCGGCCCCGAATACCTCGAGCGTATCCGGCTGGCCGTGGGCGAGGCCCACCGCCTGGGTCTGAAGACCTGGATCTACGACGAAATGAACTGGCCGAGCGGCACCGCCGACGGACGGGTGCTGCGTGCACAGCCGGGTCTGGCCCAGCGCTATCTGGAGTGCATTAGTTTCACGGTCCGTGGTCCCTGGTTCACCTACCTGACCGGCGCCGACAGCCGCTACCTCGATTTCGAGCGCTCCACGCCGGTCGCCGCCTTCGCGATGACCCAGGAAGGCGATGATGGCACCCGCATCATCGATCTGACGCCCAACCTTTCCTTCGTCAACGTCATCCCCTGGGAGGCGCCGCCCGGAAACTGGCGCCTGATGTATATTCTCGAGAAGCGGGCCGACTACTACATCGACGCCCCTAATCCCGAGGCGACCGCTGCCTTTTTGCAGCAGGGTTACGAGCCATATGCGCAAGCGGTCAGCGAGGGGATGTCGGCCCAGATGCAAGGCTTCTACACGGATGAGCCGGCCATGCACTACTACCTGAGCGGTGCCGACAACGCCGTCGTGCCCTGGACCCAGGACATGTTCCGCCGTTTCCAGTCGCGCTATGGCTACAACTTGCGCCCGCGCTTGCCCGACCTGTTCTTCGATGTCAGCGCCGACAGCCCACGCGTGCGCCATGACTTCTACAGCGCCTTGACCGAGTTTTACAGTGATGCCTATTATCGGCAGATCCACGAGTGGTGCCGCGCTCACGACGTCCTGTTCACCGGACACCTGCTCTATGAGGAGGGCTTGCGCCGCCTGATTCGGGTGGAGGGCAACCCGTTTCGGCACTACGAGCACTTCGACGTGCTGGGGGTGGATCACCTTTACCCGTACGTTGGCAGCCGCGACCGTCCCGACGAGCACGTGGCCCTCAAGCTGGCCAGCTCGGCCGCGCACCAGTTGGGCAGCCCGCGCCTGCTCTGCGAGTCGTTCGGCGGCATCTTCATGGACGCGACCATGCAGCGCATGAAGTGGATCGCCGACTGGGAATATGTGCTCGGCGTCAACCTGCTCAACCCGCACGGCTTCCACTATACGCTGGAGGGGCCGCGCAAGCGGGATTGGCCGCCGTCGCAATTCTATCAGTACCCCTGGTGGCACTATTACGAGCAGTTCTCGGGCTATATGAGCCGCCTCAGCCACCTGCTCAGCGGCGGGCGGCACGTGGCGCACGTCGCCGTGCTCTGGCCGATGAGTGCCATGTTTGCCACCTATACGCCACAAGCCCACAATGCACTGGCAGACCGCTGCGAGGCTGACTTCAACGCCCTGACCGACCTGCTGCTGCGGCTGCATTACGACTTCGATTACCTGGACGAGGACGTGCTGGCCGGCGCGGAGTTGGAGGGCGGGCAGATCCGGGTGCGCGACGAAGCGTATAGCCTGTTGATCCTGCCGCCGATGGCCTTTCTGAAGCTGGGCACCGTCGAACGCTTGGAGCGTTTGGCCGCTTCCGGAGGTCGTCTCCTGGGCATGGTCTACTTGCCCGACCGCGCCTTCTCAGAGGCAGGGTTGGTCGACATCGCCGAGCGGGTGGCTGCCCTCTTCGGCGTCGATCCGCGCCAGAGCCAGGCTAGATTCCGGGAGCGGACCGAGGCCAGCATCGCGTGGCAGGATCAGGACGGGGGTGGGCGGGCGGCCTTTCTGGAGACGTACGCGCTTAGCCGCCAGTTGCCGCTTCGCCTGCAGCGCCAGCTCGGCCAGCCCGGCCGGCCTGAAAGCGGCGCCTTTGTCATCGAGGCCGGTGGCGAGGTCGGGAACTCCGGCAGCCGCTACTTCGTGAACCTGCCCGACGGCGACCGCCAGGAAGTCACCGCAGAAGTGACCGAGGATCGCGCGGAGATCGCCGGCAAGCTGGCTGAGGCCCTGGCCGGCCTGCTCCCGGCCGATGTGGCGATCGGTAACCCGGAAATCTTCTATCTGCACCGCATCAAAGATGGCCGCGACATCTACTTCTTCGCCAATCCGACTCTGGCCGAGCAGTCCGGGGAGGTGACGTTGAGCGGCGAGGCCCAACCGCTGCTGTGGGACCCATCGACGGGCGAGCAGCGGCCTATCGTGCCGGCGCGAGCCACCGGTGGGCGCACCCACTTCCGCTTGACGCTGCCGCTTGCCGGCTCGGCCTTCGTGCTCACCGAGGACCGCTTGCCGTGGCAGGTGCTCGAGACCAACCTGGTGGTCGACTCCCTGCAAGACGGCCGGCTGGCCGGCCATACTGGCGAGGACGAGGGCTACCTCGTGCTGGCGGGTGACGGCGGGCAGACGCGGCGCCTAAAAGCCGGGCTCGCAGGCGCGGCCGGCAGCGGGACGCCATCTCTGCTTGTCCTCGACGGCGATTGGGAGTTCGTGGCTGAGGACCCCAACGCCCTGGTGATCGGTCATTGGCAGGCGGCGGCCGAGACGCCGGGCGCCGCACCCGAGCGCTATACGGAGCAGGGTGCGGGCCAGGGCGTCGAGTGGCTGCCCATGGTGCCGGGTGCCTGGTCCTATCAGTTGCCGGCTGAACCTGACCGGCCGTATCCGCTGGCCGTCTGGTACCGTATTCAGTTCGAGGCTGACTACCGGCCCGAGCAGCTCGAGCTGATCGTCGACGGCTTCGCCGGCTCGGAATGGGAGCTGTATATCAACGGCCTCAGGCTGAGCCAGCCAGCGCAGCGGAGCCGGATCGATAGCCAGATGCAGTCGGTCAATATCGCCCGGCTGGTGCAGCTGGGTGAGAACAGCCTGGTCTTGCGGCTGACGCTGACCAGCGCCACGGATGGCCTGCTCGATCTGCTCAAGTTAATGGGCGACTTCAGCGTGGCCCGCCGCACGGATGGCAGCTACGCGCTCGCCGCGCCCTGCCGGCGGCTGGCGCCCGCTGCCTGGACCGCTCAAGGCTACCCTTTCTTCTCGGGGCGCGCGCTCTACCGCCGGCGCTTCACCTGGCAGCTCGCCGGCCACGACCGCCGCGTCTACCTGGAGGCAGACGCCGGCGATGACGTGTTGGAGGTCGTTGTCAATGGCCGGCCCGCCGGCGTGCGTCTCTGGCCGCCCTACGCCGTCGACGTGACGGACCTGCTCCAGGCAGGCGAAAACCTGGTCGAGCTACGGGTCGCCAACACGCTGGTCAACCTGCTGGAGGCCGTCCACCGCCCGTCTGGATTGCGTGCGGCTCCCAGATTGATTTCCTACAACCAGTTCAGCTTCGAGCTGCCGCAGCAGTAGCCACGGAGCAGTAGAGTTGGCGTCACCCTTGGTCGCCGATTGGGGAGGAGGGGGAACATGCAACCTGTGCGCGAACCGGTACGTGTGGGAGTGGTAGGGCTGGGCCAGATTGCCCAGATCATGCACATCCCCTACTTGTTGGCCAATCCCGTTTTCAAGCTGGAAGCTGTTTGCGACCTGTCTGCCGAGCTGGTGCAGCGCGTCGGCGAGCTTTATCACGTGCCCGGTCGCTACGTGGATGCTCACGAGATGATCGACTGCGCGCCACTGGACGCCGTGCTGGTTTGCAGCAACTTCGACCATGCCCCGATTGCCCTCGACGCGATCGAGCACGGTCGCCACGTCTTGATCGAGAAGCCGCTTTGCGAGAGCCCGGCCCTGGCCCGTGAGATCGCCGAGGCCGCCGACCGGGCGAACGTTCGCGTTATGGTAGCTTACATGAAGCGCTACGACCCCGGCTTCGTGCGCTGGCAGCGCGAGATCAAAGGGCTGTCCGGCATCCGACTGGCGCGGGCCCACGACTTTTGTCACAACAACAACCTGGTCATCCGGGACGCTTATGACCTGTTCACTGCCGACGATATCCCGCCGGCGGCCCGCCAGGCCGCAGTCGCCCGCTGGGACGCCGGTACCCGGGCCGCCCTGGGGCGCGACTCGCATGGAAGCGAGCCGCCTGCTAACATCCTCGCCGGTTACCGGCTGGGGCTGGGCCTCGGTGTGCACGACATGACGATCGTGCGTGGCTCTTTCGGCGATCCGAAGGCCGTTCTCTTCTCAGACATCGCACGCGAAGGTGCTCCCACCACCGTGGCCGTACTGGATTACGAGTCCTTCCGCCTGACGTGGGAGGTCGGCAATACTGACACCAAGCAGATGGATCAGGAGCTGGCGCTGTGGGCCCGGGACGCCATCGTCGCCCTTCGCTTCCCCAGCCCTTACATCAAGAACATCCCGACCGAGCTGACCGTGACTCGTACCGAGGGAGACGAGACGATCACCACCAAGACCGTGGCTTCCTATCGGGAGGCCTTCCAGAACGAGGTGAACCACTTTGCCGAATGCGTCACACAGGGTCGGAAGCCGATGACCGACGCCTGGGACGGACTGCGCGACATCGAGCTGCTGCTCGAGATCGCCCGCGCCGCCTGGCACTGAAGCGGCGCCCTGTCGGGCAGCGATTTCGACAATCCCGCCGAGCAGGCAATCCAGCGGATTGCCTGCTCGCGATATCAGGAGACGAAAAATGCAGATCACGGGCAGGGTGCGCGATGCGGCGGGCCGGCCGCTGGGTGGCGCTTCGCTTACGGCATTGGGCGCGGCGCACGAAACCATTGCGAGCGCTCGCACGGATCAGACGGGGCGCTTCAGCCTGCAGGGTGAAGGCATCGTCATGCTCGAAGCGATCGGCCCCGATTGGGAAGGCCCGCCTGCTGCCGTAACCAGCCTGCCTCGGCTGTGGCGGGTGCCCGGCACGCCGCGACCGCCGCAGGCCGAGGTCGAGCTGACATTGCGCGCCTGCCTGCCGGTGGCGGTGCGTGCCTTCGCGTCCGTCCCGGTGCGCCCAGGCGATTCGGTTGCCCATGGAGCCCTCTTGACCGAGCCTAGCGCTGAGGGGCAGCGCCAGCTCAACCAGTGCTGGCTGCGCGACCGGCAGGACAAGGTCGCGCCGGGCGCCTTTCGCTGGGAACCGGGCGAAGGCGGGCCCTGGCTTTTCCTGCCCCCGGGTCAGCTCACGCAGCTCCAGGTCCTCTGGGGGGCTTTTGGCGGTGAGGTGCCCTTTGGCGCCGTGGTTTGCCACGCGAGCAATGCCGGACAGTCTCTCGTGGTGGCCGCGGAGGCCGGCCGGGAGCCGCAAGACCCCGGGGTGGGCAGCCTCGCGGGCATCCAAAGTGGGCCGGACGGCGTCTACGAACTCTGGCTCAACGAAGACCTCGCGGCCAGCGCCTGCGCCCGCCTGGAAACCGCCTACGCCAACGCGCTGGCTGAAGGCTACCGCCCAGGCTCCGAGGTCGACGACCTGCGAGCCGCGGCGTTGGCGCAACTGGCTGCCATGCATGCTGTGGCAGTACCGGCCCGGGCCGCTGCTCTGGAACGCCGGGCTGAGCGCGCGGCCTATGCGGACGCAGCGCTGTCCGGCGCCCTCTGGGCGCTGGAGAAGTTGGTGCTGGCGCGCGCCGAACAGGAGATTATGCGCCACCGGGAGCTCCCGCGCAGCGTCCGCTTGCGGCAAGCGGATGGCGGGCCGGCAGCCGGCGCTGACGTCAGCTACCGCCAGGCGGCGCACGCCTTCCGTTTCGGAATCTTTGTCGATCCGTCCACGCACCCTATCTCGCGCGAGCCGCTCGACGGGCAGCTCTGGGCTGCGATCAAAGCGCTTGGCATCAACCAGATCACGCTGATCTACCTCTGGAGCCACCTCGAGCCGGTCCGCGGCGAACGGCACGATGCCGAGGTCGACGCCGCGCTCCCGCGCGCCCAGCTCGCGCATGCCGGTTACCGGCTCAAGGGTCACATTTCGCTCTGGCCCTGGCACGGCGCCTACCCCGAGCAGTGGACTGCTTTCACGCCGGGTTGGCTCTACAAGCTCGACGTGGCCGGAGTGCAGGCCGCGGCTTACGAGCATCAGCGCGCGTTGGCTGCCTATTGCCACGACTATGTAGCCGGTTTTCAGGCAATCAACGAACCGATGCTCTCGCACACCAACGCCATTAACTTCACGCTGCCGCAGACCCTCGACCTTGTGCGGCGAAGCAGTGCGGCACTGCGCGCCGGAGGGTGCATGGGGCCGATCGAGGTCAACAACTGCTGCGTCTTTGCCGAGTCCGTCAACGCCGACGTGCGCGAGCAGGGCTACGAGCGCATGCCATGCGAGTTCTTCGAAGACCTGGCCGCGGCGGCGGTCGACTTCGACGAAGTCGGTATCCAGCTCTACTACGGCGGCTATATGATGAGCTCGCTCTTCCAGGGCGGCTTCGCCATCCGCCAGCTGGCCGACCTGTCCGACCTGATCGACCGCTATGCCCACCTGGGCAAGCCCGTCAACGTTGCGGAGGTCTCGGTGCCATCGAGCGCGCCGCCGCCCGACGGCCCTTACGTCGGCGAATGGCACGGACCATGGACTCCCGAGCGCCAGGCCGAATGGGTGCGCGCTCTCTATACGCTGTGTTACAGCAAGCAGCCGGTGCGCGAGGTGACCTGGTGGAACGCTACCGACGAACATGCCTTCATTCGCAGCGGCGGGTTGCTGACCGAGGATTATCAGCCCAAGCCGGCCTACCACGTCTTGCACGAGCTGATCGAGGGCTGGCGCGCCACGGGCGAAGCCAAGGCGGGCGAGCAAGGGGAGGTGCAGTTTAGCGGGCCGGCCGGCAGCTATGAGCTGACGGTCACCTGTGAGGGCGTCACGAGCGGCCCATACCGGCTGGACCTCGGCTGGGAAAGCGGTCCGGCGACAGAGGTGGTCCTCGCCGAGGGTCATTGAGGTCAAGGCCAAAGCACCCTGGGCTTGGCCAAGGCTTCAGAGATGAGATTCTCGAGCCAGGCGAGACGACGCCGCCTGCCTAGTGCAGCAAAGCCGCCAACCAGGACCGCGGATTGAAAAGCGAGAATCCAGCGTGCGACGCGCCGTCGCACGCTAATACCTGCACGTCGTCCAGGTACATCCAGGACCGCGCCGTTCCGTTGATATTGTCGTTGTAGACCTCGAAGTAGATCACAAGGTAACGCCCTCGGTAGGGCCGCAGGTCGAACACCTTCTGCTGCCAGCCTGTGTTGTCCTCACGCGCGCGCATCAGCGTCGCGACCACCGAGTAGGTGTTCGGGTTCAGCAGGAGGACGCGCTGAAAGTCGCCATCGGCGGCTTGCGATCCGGGCTCGTACCAGAAGCTCAACACGACCGAATCGGCAGTAGCCGGTACGTAGATCGTCTGGTAGCCGCTCGAATAGCTTGCCGCGGCCGGCAGCAGCCCTCCCAGAAGGTAGCGCTCCGGCCCGGCCTCGGCCTTCACCGCCCGCGCCCCCGGCGGCAGCCCGAACCGTGCAGCGCGCGCCCCGCTCCTCGCCTGCGCCATAGTATAGCCGGCCGTGCTGGCGGTGATCGGGAAGGACCATGATCCGCTCGCTTCAAAGCCACCATTTGTCACCTTGTCGGCGCATGCCGCCGGCAAGGTGGCAGTCGGTTCGGGCGTCGCCGTTGTCGTTGCCGCCGGCGAACTGCCCGGAGTAGGCGTGCGCGTCGGCGTAGCCGTGCGCGTCGGGGTAGCCGTCCGCATGTCTGTGGGCGTGGGCGTCGGCGTGCGGGTGGGTGTGGAAGTGCGGGCCGGCGTAAGCGTGAGTGTCGCCGTAGGTGTGCGCGCGGGCGCGGCGGTGCTCGTGGTGGTCGGGCTCGCCTGTGGGGGTTGGCCTTTGTAGATGCCGGCCTGCTCGGCAATGGTGGCCAGCGCAGCGCGCGTGTAGCGCGCGACGTAGTCCAGGTTCACCCGGGCGAAGGTGTCTCCCGTGCTGTGGTAGTACGGATTGCGGTCGCGCGGGATCGCGTCGTCGTAGAAGTTTTCGATGGCGAGGAAGGCGGGATAGCCGTAGTCCCAGAACGACGAGTGGTCCGAAAAGCGACTGGCACTCGATTGCTTAAGCTCGACGCTCAAGCCCTGTTGGTAGCGAGCGTTGGCAGAAATAAAGGCCGCCGCCAGGTAGTTGGAGTACTGGCCGGTACCCGAGTGCAACTCGACCACCCGGTCGCCATTGCTGTCCCAGCCGAACATGTCCAGGTCGATGTAGCCCATCACCTGCGCGCCAAGCGCGTTGAGGTTAGCAGCGTAGCTGCGGCTGCCCCACATGCCTTGTTCCTCGGCCCCGAAGTGGATGAAGCGGACCGTGTCGGCGAACTGGTAGCCGCGCAACAGGTCGGCGATCACCAGCGTCGCCGCCGTGCCGCTGGCGTTGTCATCCGCTCCCGGCGCCGAAGAGTAGGGCAGGTTGGAGTTGCTGTCGAAGTGTCCACCGATCAGCCAGATGCGTTCGGGATGCAGGCTGCCGCGGATGTCCATCACCACGTTCCGCCCGCTGTACCCGGCGTAGTTCCAGGCAACGTAGCGAGGGGCCAGGCCGCGGTTGGCATAGGATTCGTAAAGGTACTGCTCCACGCTCCTGATCTGCCCACCCCAGGTATGGCGCGAGTAGAAGCTTATGCTGCCGGTCCCGACCTGCGCCGGCCGGATTCCGCTTAGCTCGCCGATGCGACCTGAGAGCGCGCTCTCCGTTACCAGCGGCAGCAGGCCGGCCACCAGCGGATCGACGGTCTCCGCTGGGACCGACCGCCGCGCCGGCAGCGGCTGCTCCGCAATCACCAGGGCCGTCGCCGGCAGGACCGCCAGTGCCACAGGGCTGCGCTCGGGGCCGACTCCGGCTGTTGCTTCGTCGAGCAGCCGGCGCTCGTCGACTTCCGGCAGACCGATCAGCAGCTCGCGCTCATCGGCATAGAGCACGGCGGCCCCGACCGTATCGGCCAGGCCGCGTGCGTCACCCGCTGCCGCATCCAGGAAATAGTAGACTTTCCCCGCCGTATCGGCATCGAGAAGGCGTGCCTGGATGCCCGCCGCCGCCAGGCTATCCACGGCATCGGCGGGCCCGCTCGCGACGTATCCCGTGCCGGCCGCCAGCGCCAAGCGGGCGTGAGGGCTAACCGGGAGCCCGTCCGGCAGCGCCTTCCCTTCTGGCAGAGGACCAAGCAGGAAAAGCGCCGGGCCCAACTGGCCGGCCGGAGGCGGGGCGGACTGCGTGACACCCGCGTCGAGCGACCGCTCGGCTCTCCCGGGTATGATCAATATCTGACCGGACCAGATGAAGTCGGGATCGGTCAGGCCATTGGCTTGCATAATGCTGGAAACGGACACCTGGTAAGTTTCGGCGATAGATCTCAGGCTGTCGCCTGGCTGTACGGTGTAGCGCGTATCGGACTGCGCAGCGGTTGCCCCGGGGAGCAAGATGCTGCAGAGCAGAACGAGGCCCAGGATTCGCCTAGCCGATTGTGTCAGAGACATGGCCAGCCTCATTTGAACGTGGGGAACGAGGAATCGGTCAACCAATAAATAATACTTGCAAAACGCCGGCTTGTCAAGGCCTCTGCTTGGCAGATCGGTTGGTCAGGTCAGAACCATGGTGTTATCATTCCGACCACCCTGTGCGTCGTCGGAAGAGAATCGGAAGGCCGGACGGGCGGGGCAGGCCAGCGTTTCTGTGGCGAGGCCAATGGCGGCCCAGGTGGACCGCTCCGCCCGATCGCCGCCGCCGCCCCGGTCGTCATAGAGAAGGAGAACCAAATATGCCAGGCTCGGTTCTACGTCACATCGTGCTTTTCAGTTTCAACGAGAGTGCCACACGTGAGCAGGTGCAGGAGATCGAGCGAGCTTTCTGCGCCCTGCCAGGAGAGATCCCTGCCATCCACACCTTCGAGTGGGGCACAGACGTCAGCATCGAAAACGCCAGCCAGGGGTTCAGTCACTGCTTTTTGGTCACATTCCTGACCGAAGAAGACCGCAATGCTTATCTGCCGCACCCCGCCCATCAGGCATTTGGCGCCCTGCTGCGGCCTTGCTTGGCCAACGTCCTGGTTTTTGACTACTGGGCGACGGGGGCAACGGGCTGATCTACTGAATACTGAACCGGCGACGAGAAAGGCAGAGGGGTGGAGGAGACCAGATTGACTGCGCCTTTCGCTCCAAAATCAGGGGCGCCGGCAGTCCTGCCGGCGCCCGATCCCGGATTGTTCCGCCGTCAACGATGCCTCAGCTCAACTCGGCGCGCCGTCGAAGAGCTGCTCCAGAGCCCTGTAGTCTGCATTCCTCAGCGACGCGCGCTTGCCGGCACCGCGCAGCCATTTCTTTAGCCCGTCGACTTGTAGGACGGGCACGGCCGGCTCGTTGATGTTCAGCTCCACGTTGTTGGCCAGAAAGAGCACCACCGGCTCCACAGAAAGTTGGGCCTCTGGCATCTTGGCCTTGATCCACGTCTCCAGCTTAGCAGCCTGGTTGGCCGCTTCGGCGCCCGGATTTCCCAACCCCTCCTGAGCGAAGGCAAAGAAGACGCGGGCCACGTTGAACTTGCTGCTCCAGCGTGAGCCGTTCACAGTGATCTTGCCGCCCTGGTCGCGCGTCACGAAGGTATAGACGCCCTGTGGGCTGAGCAGGACATAAGGTACGGGCAAGTCCCAGGCGTAGAGATGGAACTTATCGTCCAGGCCCTTGAGTTCCTTCTCGATAATCTGGTCCGGGCGGGGTGGCCTCCCCCACCGTCGCATAGCGTAATTGCCGTAGGCCGAGAAAAGGAGGCTCAGGATGATGCCCACCGTCCAGATCAGGATGTTCTGTTGGAGAAAGAAAAAGCCGGCCAGCGCCCCGATCGCGCAGAGCAGACCTGCCAGCGTGGCGTAACCTGCATACTTGTTGCGCCTTGCGATCAAGTTGTCATTACGCGAGACTCGCATCGGAGACTACCTTTCGTTGGGGTACTTGCCGACGACCAGGCAGGCGTTCTGGCCGCCGAAGCCGAAGGAGTTGGACATGGCGATGTTTACTCGCAGATGGCGGGCATGGTTGGGTACATAGTCCAGGTCGCACGCCGGATCGGGCGTCTGGTAGTTGATGGTCGGATGAACGGTGTCGCTTTGCACAGAGAGGATCGTGGCGATGCCTTCGATGCCACCGGCGCCGCCGAAGCAGTGGCCGATCATGCTCTTGCTGCTGCTGATCGCCAGCCGATAAGCGTGGTCGCCGAAAACACGTTTGATGGCCGTCGTCTCTGCTGCGTCGTTGAGCGGGGTGGCGGTGGCGTGGGCATTGACATAGGCCAACTGCTCAGGGCCAACGCCCGCATCCCTGAGTGCCCAGCGCATCGCGCGCGCCGGGCCGGCGCCATCGGCTTGTGGTTGGGCGATATGGTAAGCGTCGGCCGATGCCGACTGGCCGAGCAACTCGGCGTAGATGTGGGCCCCGCGCGCCAGGGCGTGGTCCAGGGCCTCGATGACGAGTATTCCCGCGCCTTCGCCGATCACGATCCCGTCGCGGGTTGCGTCGAAGGGCCGGCTTGCACGTGCCGGGTCGTCATTATGGGTTGAGAGTGCACGCAGTGCGGCAAAACCACCGAACATCAGCGGCGTCACCTGTGCCTCGACCCCGCCGGCAAACATGATGTCGGTCGTGCCGCGCCGGATCATCTCCAGCGCGTCGCCGATCGCCTGGGTCCCCGAGGCGCAGGCTGTAACCACGGTAGACAGGGGCCCCAAGCACCCCTGATCGAGCCCGAGGTGGAAGGCCGGCATGTTGCAGAGCGACTCCAGGCCGGTAAACGGTGTCGTGCGCACCACCCCGGTAGAGGCCAGCCGGCCCAGCGGCTCAGAGAGTAGATCGACGCCGCCGATGCCGGTGCCCAGAATCACCCCGACCCGCTCGCGGTCCTCCTTCTTCCAGTCCAGGCAGGCGTCCGCGGCGGCCTCTCGGCCGGCCACGATAGCAAACTGAGAACAGCGGGCCATGCGCCGGGCCTCTTTCGGATCGAGGTGCGCGTTCGGGTCGAAGCCCTTAACTTCGGCCGCGACATGCGCCGGATAGGGGCTGGGATCGAACGCAGCCACCTTATCCACCCCCGAGCGACCGGCCACTAACGATTGCCAGGTTTCCTGGGCGGTATTCCCGACTGGTGTTACGGCACCCATGCCCGTTACCACCACTCGTCGCCGCTCGTATGCCATTGTCAACTCCTCCAGATCAGAACTCAGGCGGGCAGGCCCTGCGTTGCCAGTTCGGTTTTGATTGTCCCTACCAGATCTTGCTCCAGGGCGGCGACGGCCATGCGGATCATATGACGGATCGCTTTGGCGTCGCTGCGGCCGTGGCCGATGACGACCACGCCGTTCACGCCCAGAAGCAACGCTCCACCGACTTCCCGCCAGTCCATGCGCCTGCGCAGCCCGGTCGCGGTCGGATAGAGCAGCCCGAAGCCGGGCAGCATCAGCAGGGCACCGGGCAGCATCAGCACCAGTCCCAGCTTGTTGCGCCACCCGCCGGTGAACTCGTGGAGCAGGGTTTTTGCCATGAACGAGACCACGCCTTCGGTCAGCTTGATGATCACGTTGCCTGTCATGCCATCGGCGACTACCACGTTTGCCAGCCCCTTGCCGATGTCTTTGCCTTCCACGTTGCCGATAAAATTGAGGCCGCTGGCCTGCAAGCGCGGGTAGGTGTCGCGGATCAACATGCTGCCCTTGTCCGCCTCTTCGCCGTTCGAGACAATACCGACGGTCGGCCTGGTGATGCCGAACGCGGCGCGGGCGTAGATGCTGCCCATGGTGGCAAACTGCACGAGGTATTCCGGTTTGCAGTCGGCGTTTGCCCCGGTATCGATAAGCAGGCAGGGATTTGCGGAGGCTGGGTAGAGCGCGCACAGGGCCGGGCGCTCGACGCCCGGGATGCGTCCCAAGCCAAAGAGGCCTGCCGCCATCGCCGCGCCCGAATTGCCTGCAGTGGCGAAGCCATCCGCCCGTCCTTCCTTGACCAAGCGCACGCCGACGGTCATCGACGAATCCTTTTTGGACTTCACCGCCATGGTGTGCTCGGCCATCTCCACCGTCTGTGACGCATGAACGATCTCGATCGGCAGCCGGTTCGTGTCGCCGTGCCTGGCAAGCGCGGCACGTACCTGTTCCTCGACGCCGACCAGGATGATTTGTGTGCCTCGTTCGCGCGCCTCGGCGACGGCGCCGGCAATCACAACCCCGGGCGCGTGATCGCCGCCCATGGCGTCCAGGGCGATTTTCATGGGCCCTGTCCTCCTCGGAATGAACTGCATGCGGAAAAAGCTTGTGAACGCGGACGCATGAGGTCACAGTATACTGTACTGCTGATCAGTTGACAAGCAGCCTGAAGTGGCTATAATGACGCAGACGGTGAATTGCCCCCGTGGTGGAATTGGCATACACGGCAGGTTGAGGGCCTGTGTCCTTTAGGACGTGCCCGTTCGAGTCGGGCCGGGGGCACCAGTTTTTCTTCCGCGGAATGGCTTGCAGAAGATGGTTTTAGTGAGACCGAAACGCGCCGCCGCGTTTCGGTCTCTTTTTCAGCGTGTCGCGGTCAGCAGGCGTTCCAGGTCGTCCACGGGCTGCCCGACCAGACCCGGCAAGGCGATGCCCAGATCCTCGGCCCGATAGAGCGGGCGCCGGGCCGCCAACTCAGGCAAGAATTCCTCGAGTGCAGGACCGCTTCGCACCCCGGCCAGTGCGGGGTGATGCGTGGCCAGAGTGGCGCGGTACCAATCAAAACCGTACAGATCGACGTTCAGCGGCGCCAGGTCGGAGCGAATGTGCAGACCGTAGATCATGTACCACAGCGCAAAGGTCCTCTCATTGCCGGCTGTGAGAATGACGCCGCCGGGTTCGGCTTCGGCAGCCACGTGTGCCAGGAAGTCCCGAGCCGCCTGGTCGCGGCTCAGGTCCATGGACTCGCCAAAGCGGACGATTGAGAGGGCGGGCAGGAGCAGCGTGACGGCGATCGCCAGGGCGGGCAAGGCGCGCTCTGCCAGGCCGACGCGCTGCCGCCACCGCTGCGACCTGCGGACCCGCCGAAGACCGGTCGCCAGGAGCGCAAAACCTTCGGCCAGCCCCTGTGCCAACCAGAGTGCCATGACTGCCCAAACTGGAAGCAGGTAAAGGTAGGAGTCCGCGGAGTTGTAGCCGATGGCAAAGACGCTGTAGCCCAGGGCGATCACGACCGTCAACCACCAAAAGGCGCGATCCCTTGTCTCCAGCCGCCAAAGGCCGCCAAGCGCGAGAGCCGCGCCCCACGGACCGAACTGACGCAGAACCTCCCCGGCCCAGGCTGCCAGGCGCAGGGGAAGCCAGCCGGGCTGGAGGGCGAACGCCAGCGGGTGATAGAGCTGACCGGAGACCGTCCACCAGAAACGGGATAGACTGTCGGGATCACCCCAGTTGACCGGCGGATTGCCCGCCGCCGCGCATGGTAGATACGCATAGACGCCCAGCCCGGCCACGGCCGCAAGCGCGAACAGCCAGGCGCGCGCGGGTAGAAGGCGCGCGCCGGGCGGGCTGTCGCCGGCTGCCGTCCGTGCGTCTTGGGTCAGTTTGCCGATCTGCCAGAACCATGTCGCCAGGGCTGGCAGAAGCAGCGCCAGCGTGAGATGGTTCCCCAAGCCAACGCCGAAGGTCAGGCCGGCAGCGGCCGGCCACAGTCCCGCACCGCGCCCGTGCATCACCGAACGCCGCCAGCCCCAGAGCAGCGACAGCAGAGCCACGACGGCAAGTGCGTTCAGGGTATAAACCTCGGTGATAACCGCCTGGCTCCAGAGGGTCCGCGAAGAGGCCCAGGCCAGGCCTGCTCCCAACGCCAGCACTCCCCGCCAGCCCGCGCCTCGCGTTCCGTGCAGGAGCGGGGAGTCCTGTCTTGACGCGTCGAGCATATGACACGCCAGGGCGACCAGCAGACCGACGGCCAGCGCGGCACAGACCGCCGATAGCCAGTTGCCGGCACGCGCGGGGTTGCCGGGCGCGAGGGCAATGCTTGCGTGCAAGAGCAGCGTGAAGGTCGGGTATCCGGGAGGATGGGGGACCCCGTTCGTCAGTGCCGCTGCGAGCAGATCGCCCCCATCCGCCCCAGCATGCGCCCAGCTCAAGCCAGGCGCCAGGGTGCGGGCATAGAGCAGCAGCGCCAGCAGGCCGGCAACGGATGAGGGCCAGACGCGGGTCGCCTGCCAGTCGCGTCTCTGCCCTCGGGCCGCCGGGGTCCTATCCATGTCAGTTGCTGGGCTTGGCGATCACGACCAGCCGGTACGTGTTGGACCAGGGGGGCCAACACGTGGTGATGGTCAGGCGCGTATCGCTCGTCGGCCGAATGTATTCTGCATTGGCCAGCCTTTGTTCGAGCGGCACGCCCGAGTCGTGAACGCGCAGAAAATCGGTGATCACGTATTTGAAGCGTCGGCCATCGGCTGCGATGAGCTCGACCAGACGCCCGTCGAGGAGATGCGAGCGCTGGGTGGCCTGATCGATCACTTCTGTCTTGCCGCCCCAGGCCTGGCTGATGGGCATGAAAACGCGCCCATAGATATTGTTGTGTCCCGAGATCACCACGTTGCCCGTCTCGCCCAAGGCTGCGCTGTTGACAGCATGGCCGCCGGCATACTCCGGGATCTGCCACTCAGACGTACTTCCGTCGGCGGTCGTCACCTCATGCCAGGTCATTTCCTGCACGGGCACGTCGATGCCCAGGTCCGGGATGATGATGCGTACCGGCGGGCTCGGTGGCAGCGGCGTGGGCGACGGGATCGGCGTAGCGGTCGCGGTCGGCGGCGGTGTTGCGGTCGACGGGATCGGCGTAGCGGTCGCGGTCGGCGGCGGTGTTGCGGTCGGCGGGATCGGAGTAGCGGTCGCGGTCGGCGGCAGTGCTGCGCTCGGCAATGCTGTGGGCGACTGGGTCACCGCCGGTGCTCGGGCCGCGCTGGGCGATGGGACAACGGTCGCCGGCCTCGACGTCTCCGTCGGGTTCGGCGTTGCCGCGGGCGAAGCCAGGTCCACAGCCGGCGCATCGGTCCCGGCAGCGGGTCCTGCCGTTGAGGCGGCGCGGGCCGTGCTTTGCGTGGGCGTGGGCGCCGGCGCCTGGGCGTCACTTGGCTCTTGGCTGGCGTCGGCCAGTGCAATCGCGACCGGTCGCTCGGGAGGCAGATTTTCCAGGCGCATCTGGACCAGGTCGGCCTGAATGCGCTCCCAGGCGAAGCTGACGCCGGCGCCTAGAACAAGCAGGACGCCGAAGGCTATCAGGACCGCCCCCAGCTTGCGCCTGTTGTTTAGCTGACCCATAGGACTTTTTCTCCTGACCAAATAACGCGCCGATTAAAGGACCTTCTCGGCTCCCTGAAAGCAAGAGTGCTTCCGTTCGGGTCATCCCAAGGCAATCACTCCCAGCCGGCCGCCGTCAGGCCAGAGGAAAGTCTGGTGTGAACCGTACTTGTCCTTCGCTTCCGATTTTGCTATCATGGCGCTTGAGGCGCCAATGATCAGTTACCAACTACGGCAACGCGAGTACCTGCTGCAGATCAGCCGGGCAATGACGGCTCGCCTGGACCTGCCGTCGCTGCTCGGGCTTATCCTGACCAGCGCAGCCGACATGGTGCGCGGCGAAGCAGGGGTGATCGCCCTGCGCGCAGGTGAGAGCGGCACCAACCTGACCATTCAGGCTAGTTACGGCATCCCACAGACACTCTTACCGCGCTTTGCACCGCTGTTGAGCGGGTTTCCCATCCATGCGGCCGAATATGCCATCCCCGACCTGCAGGCCCGCTTGAGCAAGGTGGTGCAGTCGATCCGCCTGCCACTGCATCAGGTGATCGCATTGCCGCTCACTTTCGAGGAGCGGCTACTGGGTGTTATCTACCTATTCCGCAGCGGCGGCGTCGAGTTCTCTACCAATGACCGCAGCGTGCTGGTAAGCTTCGGCGACCAGGCTGCGATCGCCGTGCGCAATGCCCAATTATACCAGCAGGTGAGTGCCGAGAAACAACAATTGGACGCCGTGATCCAGAACAGTGCCAACGGCATCATGATCCTCGATCCGTCGCTGCATATCCGTGCCTTTAACCGGGCGTTGAGCCGCATCACCGGCTGGCCGCCCGAGCAAGCGATCGGACGTCCCTGCTATCAGGTGCTAGCCCTAGACGAAGTGGTCGGCACCGACATCTGCACCTTTGAGCGGGCGGAACAGGCCTTCCAGGGCGAGGAACCGGCGATGGCGGAGGGCATGTTGACGCGGCCTGGCGGCGCTCGGCCCAGGGTAGCCGTCACATACACACCCTTGTACGACGAGGCAGGCAAATTGAGCGACGTGATCGCCAACGTTACCGATATCACGCGCTTCCGCGAAGCCGAAGAGATGAAGACCACCTTCGTCTCGGTTGTCTCGCACGAGCTGAAGACGCCTGTGTCGCTGATAAAAGGTTACGCCAGCACGTTGGCGCGCGAGGACGCGCAGTGGGACATGGACACCCTGCGCGAGGGATTGCAGGTCATCAGCGATGAGGCCGACCGCTTGAACGGCTTGATCAACAACTTACTGGATGCATCACGCATCCAGGCCGGCGCGTTCCGCATCGAGCGAGGGGACGTGTCTTTGCCACGCCTGGCGGAAAAGGTTGTGGACAGCTTTCGGACGCAGACGACCATCCATCGCTTCTCGTTGGATTTCCCGTCCGATTACCCGTGTGTGGTCGGCGACGAGGAACGCCTGCGCCAGGTCTTCAACAACCTGCTCAGCAACGCCATCAAGTACGCCCCTCAGGGAGGTGAGATCCGCGTCGGCGGCTGGGCCGAAGCTGACAACGCCGTGGTCTACGTGGCCGACGAGGGGATCGGCATCCCGCAGGAGGAACAGGGACGGCTCTTCCAGCGTTTCCACCGGGTCGACTCGAGTCTGCGGCGCAGCACGCAGGGTGCAGGGCTTGGCCTCTACCTGTGTAAGTCAATCATCGAAGCGCATGGCGGCCGCATCTGGCTGCGCAGCGAGCCTAGCAAGGGGACGACGGTCTTTTTTGCATTGCCCTTGGAGAGTGATGCACGATGAAAAAACGAGTGCTGGTGGTCGACGATGAGCCGCGCATGCGCCGCTTTGTGCGTATGAACCTCGAGCTGGAAAACTATGAGGTCAGCGAGGCGGATAATGGGCTTGACGCGCTCAACAAGGTGCGGGAAGAGCTCCCCGACCTGGTTGTGCTGGATGTTATGATGCCGGTGCTGGATGGCTTCGAGACTCTGGGAAAGATCCGCGAGTTCTCTGCGGTGCCGGTGATCATGTTGACCGTAAAAGGGGATGAGCCAGACCTGATTCGCGGCCTGGACCTGGGCGCCGACGACTACATGACCAAGCCTTTCAGCCCGCGCGAGCTGTCCAGCCGCATTCGCGCGGTCATGCGCCGCGTGGAACCGACGGTTTCGCAGGGCGAGGAGCCGCTCGTGATCGACGAAGATCTGGCCATCGATTTTCCGCGGCGCGAGGTGATCGTGCGCGGCGAACGCGTTAAACTGCGGCCGACTGAATACAGACTCTTGCTCCACCTGGTCGAAAACGCCGGTTGGATCGTGCAGCACGAGACGTTGCTCTCCAAAGTCTGGGGGCCAGAGTATCGTGACGACAGCCAATTACTGCGGCTCTACATCACCTATCTCCGGAAAAAGATCGAGCCCGACCCGGCCAATCCACGCTACATTCTGACAGAGCGCGGCGTGGGCTATCGGTTCATGGACTATAAAAAGAACGAGAGGCGGAGCGAGGCGCGTGCTTCGTAGGTCGAGGTCGTTCCGTCAGTGCCCGCCGCTCACGTTGATGCGTGCCTCGAGCCTGCCTGCCGGCTTCCCTCCGTGCAACTCGGTGATCGCCAGCCAGTGCTGCTCACCCGGTGCAGCCGTGGCCGGTATCGTCACGGGCAGGCTTGCCAGGCGGCGTTCTCCGGCCTGCATCATCAGTTGGCCGATAATCGCCCCCACCGCACCCCCGAACACGATCGTCTCCAGCAAACCCCGGTCTTTGCCCGGCGCCGGGATGCCGTCCTCGTCCGCCAGCAGTATCAGGCTGAGTGCGCCTAACGTTGTGCCGGCCGGCAGGCCGCTGCGGTCGATCTCGAAGCCGGTTTCTCCCCGCACTTCCGGCATTCCATGGACCTCGAACTCGATCGTTCCCGTGGCGGCCGGCGCCAGCTCCATGAACCCCAAGTTGCTCTGCGCCACGCCCGGGTCGCGTGTCGGGTCAGTCTGCGTGTAGGCCATGGGCAGGCGCGCTTGCAGGGCGTACCCCTGCAGGGTGCCGGCTGGCGGAGCCGGAGCCACGAAGCCTATCGACACCATCGCCGCAGCAGCGCCTCCGGGTTCGTCAGCCGGGGCGACTTGCTCCAACCTGGCCTGGCCCACACCTTGCCACGCCGCGGGGGGCACGCAGGGTGCGAGGGGGGCGGTGAAGGCGTCCACGGTCACGCCATAGGCGTAGGCCGGGCCGGCGTTCTGCACGCGGACGTACAGATGGTTAGGCCGGCCGGGAGCAGGCGCCTGCGGCTCCGTCGTTCCATCCGGCGCCTGACGGAGCCAGACGTCGGGACTGCGCCAGGTCGGTCCGGACAGCGGGCGCTCGCCCGAGTCGTGAAGATTGTCGCGGAGGAATAGGCCGGCCTGTGTGACGCGTTCGGCGCTGTAGGCGCCCTGCGCGAACCGCGCGATGTACGCATACGGGATGTAGCCGTAGCCGGTTTGCAGAAGGCCCTCGTACGCCCATGGCTGCCAGGAATTGCGCACCAGGAAATAACCGCCGCCGGGCGCCCCGGGGTCGTCCTGATAGCCGACCAGCGCCATCGCGTGCCCGCCATCAGGTTGCTCGCCGGGTAAGGGCAGCGTCAGTTTGCCCCAACGTTGGTTGGCCGACGAATGATACCAACTGTCGAACACCGGTACTGCGAAGGCGATGACGTAACCTTCGTTCAGGCGCGTCTTCATGCCGGTTATGTCAATGCGATTGAACTCGATGGTCCGCGCGATGCAAAATGCGCGATCGCCGGCGGCCGCCGGCGCCGGAGGGGGACCCTGGCCCTCGTCGCTTTGCTGCTCCAACACGTAGGGCCACAGGCTCTCTCGCGGTACGCCGGACTGGGTCAGACAGCGCATGGCAGTTGAAAGATAAGTGCCTTCAGCCGTGGGGATGCTGTCGTGGCCCTTGCACCACCAGTAGACGAACTGCTCAGACAGATCGAGATCAGGCGTGCTGCCGGCCCGGATCTCCAGATGTTCACGTAGCGCCAGGACGGCGTGTGCCACGCAAGTGCCGCGCGCACCCTGGTTGCGGATAGGCGGTAGTTGGCCAAGGTGGGTTACACTGTCGGGCAGGAGCGGTGGTGCCCCGGGAATGTAGAAAGGCAGCAGGCTGCGTCTTGCGGTCTCGGAGGCCGGTTCCTGGAGGATCGCGCCGCGGCCGTACTGCGCGATCAGGGCTGCCGGGGCGAAAGCCGGCGCAGCGCGGCGAGCCGCAGGCAGCGCGGCCCGCGCTGCCTGAACAAGAGCGTCCAGGCCGCCCGCGTCGACGCCGAGCGCCTGCGCGAGCAGCGCGCGGGTGGGGGTATGGCCGGAAGCGACGCCGATAAGTTCCTGAGCGGTGGTTATCCAGCAGTTGTTGAGTAGCGTGGCTTGTGGAGTCGTGAGACCGCTCACCCTTCCCAATGGCACAGCCGAGGGGATCAGTTCTGGTGGGGCCATGGAAGCCATCCTTCCGCCGTGGAAGTGCAGAAGATGGCCGGCGCCTGCAGCCTTGTAGGCGCCGGCAGATGAGCGAGCTATTGAATGAGGCCGACTTGCTTGCCTACCTGTTCAAAAACGCTCAGCACGCGCTCGAGTTGCTCGTCCGTGTGCGTGGCCATGTAGCTCGTGCGCAGTAATTCGTGACCGGCCGGTACACCAGGCGATAGCACCGGGTTGACGAAGACACCCGCGTCGAACAGCAGCTTCCAGGTCATGATCGTCCGTTCGAGATCGCCGATGATGATCGGGATGACCGGCGTGCAGGAGGTGCCGGTGTTGAATCCCAGTTGGTGGAAACCGGCGCGCATCTTCTCGGCAATCTTGTGCAGGCGCTCGATGCGCTCGGGCTCCTCTATCATCACCTGCAGCGCAGCGCGCGCTGCTGCAGCGTTCGCGGGCGGGATGCTGGCACTGAACATGAAGGCTCGGGCGTGATGCTTGATGTAGTGGATTATCGGCTCGTCCCCGGCAATGAAACCGCCCAAGGAGGCGAAGGACTTTGAGAAGGTGGACATGATCAGGTCGGCCTCGTCGGTCAGGCCGAAATGGGCCGCCGTGCCCCGCCCGCCCCCAAGAACGCCGATGGAGTGCGCGTCGTCGACCATCAGGCGCGCGCCGTACTTCTTACACAGCGGTACGATCTCGGGCAAGGGCGCGATGTCGCCCTCCATGCTGAATATCCCGTCTACCACCACCATTTTGCCCTTGCCCTCGGCAATGCTGGCCAAACACCGTTCCAGGTCGGCCATATCGTTGTGGCGGAAGCGTTTGCTCTCGCCATAGCTCAACCGGGCACCATCGACAATGCTGGCGTGATCGTCCTTATCCAGGATTACCACGTCACCACGGCTGATCAGCGCGCTGATGGTGCCCAGGTTGGTCTGCATCCCGGTGGAAAAAACGATGGCGGCCTCCTTCCCGACGTAGGCGGCCAACTCGGATTCCAGTTGTTCGTGCATTTCAAGGGTACCGTTCAGCAGGCGCGAGCCGGTGCAGCTCGGACCGTAGTGCGCCAACGCCTCTTGTGCAGCTTGCCGTACGCGCGGATGCGTGGTCAGGCCCAGGTAGTTGTTGGAGCCGCACATGATCAGCCGGTGGCCGCGAAACACCGCCTCGGTTCCCTCACTTTCCGTAAGGGGGATGAAGTAGGGATAGATCCCGGTGGCGATCGCTTCCTTGGCCTGAGTGAACTGGTAACACTTGGTGAAAACGTCCACGATAATTACTCCTCTGGTCACAATCTGGATGGAAAGCCGGCGTGCCGGCGGAGAATGCTCGAGCTAGACGTAACCGTGTTCGAGATACCAACGGTAGGCTTTTTCAACGGCGTCGCGCAGGGGCAGTAGTGCGAAGCTCAGTTCTCGCACTGCTTTGCTTGAATCATAATAACAGGCTATGCCCATAATGCGAATCTGCTCGCCGGTGACTTTCGGCGGACGGGGGTTGAGACGATTGAAGAGATCTACCGCCGCGGCCGCGGGGCCGAGCGACCAATTTGGCAGGACCAACCGAGGGGCCTTTCGCCCCGTCACCGATGCCATGATCTCGGCGGTCTGGCGGTGGGTCAGGTTTTCGCCACCCAGGATGTAGCGTTCGCCGGCACGTCCGCGCTCGGCTGCTGCCAGGTGGCCCTGGACGACAGCATCGACGTCGACCATGCAGGCGCCGCCGGGCGGACTGGCCGGGACGTGACCCCGGGCAAACTCGACGAGGGCGCTACCCGAGATCATGTTGTGATCGCCTGCACCAATGACCACAGCGGGGTTGACGATTACTGCCGAAAGCCCCCCGTCCACTGCCGCCAGCACTTCGGCCTCGGCTCGATGCTTGCTATCGCCGTAGGCAAAACTGGCGCTGATGGGATCAAAGGCGGTCTCTTCGTCCGCCGGCTTGCCGTCCGAGCGGAAGCCGATGGCGGCCACCGATGACGTGTGGACCACGCGCGGGGTTCCCGCTTGCAGGCAGGCTTGCATAACCACCCGGCTGCCCTCCACATTCACCCGGTATACTTCGTCCCGGCTTGCCCGCCAATATGCGGCGAGGCCGGCCACATGGAAGACGAGATCGCAGCCCGCGACGGCTTGCTCGACGCTCTTTGGATCCAAGATATCGCCGAGACAGTGCTCGACGGGCAACCCGTCGAGCGCGGCCATGCTGGAAGAGGCCCGGTGCAGCACGCGTACCCTGTCACCACGCGCGACCAAGGCCTCTACCACCCGTGAGCCCACAAACCCGGTTCCCCCCGTGACGAGGACGCGCAACGGACTCATGCGAGTGGCTTCTCAAAAATCCGGTAGGTCTTGTAGCGCCGCGCCCCCAGCCGCGCGAGAATGCGATTCATCATCGTGTTGCTCTCCAGGATCCAGGACGACTCGATCTGTTTGTAGCCGTGAGCCATCGCCGACTTGGTCGTTTCCGCATAGAAAATTGCGTCGATGCCCATAGAGCGGTACTCTTCGACCACCCCCATGATGAGCAGGCGGCATTGATCGATCTTGCGCCTCTGCCACAGAAACTTGGCCAGCCCAAAGGGGAACATGTGCCCGCCTCCGGACCAGCGCAAGGCCTGGTGCACGTCCGGCAACGCGATGGAGATACCGGCCGGCTTGCCGTCGGCCGTCTCTGCCACGAAGACCAGATTGGGATCCACGATGGCTTTCAAGCCGGCCACCAGATAATCTAGCTCGTGCTCCGTCATTGGCACAAATCCCCAGTTGTACTGCCAGGCCTGATTGTACACCTGCTTCAGCAGCGGCACTTCCTTGCCGAGCTCGCGCATATTAACCTTGCGCACCCGGATGGCCGCTCTTTGGGCCGCCTTCTCCGCCACGTGCCAGAGCTTTGGCGGCGCGTTTTCGAAGTCTTCCGCCAGGCAACTGATGTAAGCGTACGTGTCCATCGCCTTGGCGTAGCCGTGACCTTCGATCAGGCGCGGATAGTAGCGCGGGTTGTAAGTCATCATGACCATGGGTGGTGTATCGAAACCGTCGACCAGGCAAGCGATTTCTTGGTTCGTGGAGAAGTTGAGCGGGCCGCGAATGACCGTCATCCCTTGGCCACGCACCCAGTCTTCCGCCGCGGACAGCAGCGAGTCGGCTATCTCCTGATCGTCGATGGTTTCGAAGAAGCCGAACGCGCCCGCTTTCTCGTGATGAAACTGGTTGTGGTTGTCGTCGACTACCGCACCGATGGTGCCTACGATCTCGTTTCCTCGGCGGGCCAAGAAAAGCTGATAGCGCGCATGCTCGTAGAAGGGATTCTTTTTCGCATCAAAGAAATCGCGGCGCTCCTCGACCAGAGGCGGCACCCAGTTTGGATCGCCACGATAGAGCTTGAAAGGGAACTCGATCAAGCTGAGCAAACCTCGCCGGTCGGTCACCGGCGTGACGGTCAGATTGCCACTCACGCATCCCCTCGGTTCTGCCCGATCTCCGGGCCAAGGCGAAATTCATGTAGGGACCATTACAGTTCCCGCCATTATAGCAATGGCACTGTCCCATGGCAAGCGAGTGTGATGGCCTGCACGTACTCCCCTCTCATCTGGCCGGTTCCGGAGCGCAGATAGCGCCTAGTAGCGCCAGCGTCAGCGCCTTGGTGTCCAGGGCGTACTCGTGATCGAGAACGGGGCCGACGCAGGCCGGACAGCCGCGCACACAAGGACAGGCGCGCACCTGGTCGTATGCCGCCCTCAGCAGCGCCGGCATCAGCCGGTATAGTTCGGCGGCGTAGCCGATGCCGGCTGGGATCTTCTCGTAGATAGTGATGGTCGGCCGTTTGGTTTCCACCGCCTGCGGCTCCACCGCCAGCCCCAGGTCGCGCGGGTCGCACATCAAGTAGAGCGGTGCGACGCCCGCCAGCAAACCGGCCAGCCCGCCCAGCCCCGAACGCGTCCGCACGCTGTTCTCGGCCCGATGATGGCAGGAGGAACACAGCGTGGCCAGGTTGTCGAGCACATTTGCCGCCCGCCAGGCCTCGGCGGCCGCCAAGCCCGGACGCAGGCCGGCGTCAGCCACAAAGGCCCGGAATGGTATCTTGTGGTGTACGTCGTGCTGCTTGCCCCCACGCTCGGGGACCCCGCAGCTCTGGCAGCGGTAGCCGTCACGTGCGCGCGCGGCCGCTCGTTGCGACTGCCAGTTAGCCCCGTACTCATTGGGATCTGACAGCCAGTCTCCGGCCTCTTTCAGCCGGTCGATCAGTCCTCCCGAGAGGGCCAACCAACAGGCTGTCGTCTCGAGCACCTGCTCAGGCAGGTCGATCACGCCGAAACCGAGCACCTCGTGCGAGCCTCGGCGCTGAATACGATAGCCGGTTGCCTTCGAGACGACCCGCACGTCCCCCCAGACAATCCTGAGATTGGGCGCTGAATCGGGGGCCGGGCCGTCCTTACCGTTGCCGTCTGGCGGCTGGCCCTCTCCCGGCTGGGGGCCAGCCGGCGATCCGTGGTCCTCGTGTCTCCCCTCTTCGACGGCCAGCGGCACGGCCTCGCTTCTGGCCGCGTGCTCGGCCAGAACCTTCACTTCCTCGCCGATCATCGAGCGAGTGTAGTAGTCGACGCTGACGGGGCGCACGTGGGCGACTCCAGCCTCCCAGTCCAGCCGTTCGACCAGGTACGTCTCACCACCGTGGATGTAGATCGCCCCCTCGTACGCCAGTTGCGGGACCCCGAAGCGTTCTAACTCGCCGACTACCCGCGGCTTGCCGTCAGCATCCGCGGCCTGGATGACGACACGATCCGCCGAACCCGTGCGCAGACTGACCCTCCCAGCCGGGTAGCCCTCTCCACCCCAGTAGAAGCGCCCACCGGCCGCGTAGAGGTCGCCCGTACCGGCCAAATATTCCAACATGCCCTCGATCGGCGGCGCAGAACCGAAGAGTTCTCCCGTGCTGAAAGGCAGTTCGGCGGCTGCGCAAACCAGGTGATCCGCGAGGATCAACGGGTTGTCGGGGTTGACCAGGGCTCGCTCCGGACTGTGCTCGAAGAGATACTCGGGATGTGCGATCATGTACTGGTCGAGCGGCTCGGCCGAGGCGATCAGGATACCGGCGGCCGCCTCCTGGCGCCGGCCCGCCCGTCCGATCTGCTGCCAGGTGCTGGCAATGGTTCCCGGGTAGCCGGCCAGCAGCGCGACGCCTAACTGCCCGATGTCGATGCCCAATTCGAGTGCCGTGGTCGCCACCACCGCTCGCACGCTGCCGTCGCGCAGGCCGCGTTCGATCTCACGCCGTTCATGCGGGAGATAGCCGCCGCGGTAACCCTGGATGGCCGGCGTGCGATCCGGGGATCTGGCACGTGAGCCCGGCTCTACCCCCTGGCTGCGCATCTCCAGGAGGATCAACTCGGTGTTGAGGCGCGACCCCGCGAACACGATGGTCTGCACGCCATGTGCCAGGAAGTGAGCGGCCCAGTCGGCGGCCTCCAAGCCGCTGCTCCGGCGAATGCCGAGAGACGGATCGACCATCGGGGGGTTGCAGAAGACGAGATTGCGCTCGCCCTGCGGCGCGCCATTTTGCTCGGGACCGATCAGCGTGATCGGTTTTTCCACCATCTGTTCGGCTAGCTGGGCTGGGTTGGCGATGGTCGCCGAGGCAAGGATGAACTGTGGGTCGTTGCCGTAAAAGCGGCAGATGCGCCGCAAACGCCGCAGCACATTGGCGACATGCGATCCGAACACCCCGCGATAAACGTGCATCTCGTCGACCACAACCAGGCGCAGGTGCGTGAAGAAGTTCGCCCAGCGCGTGTGTTGGGGCAGGATACCGGCATGCAGCATGTCCGGGTTAGACAGGATGATGCGCGCGCCGTCGCGTATCCTCGCCCGCTGGCCGGATGGGGTGTCGCCATCGTAAGTGCTGAAGGAGAGGAGGATATGTGTGCCGGCTTCGGAAGCGCGCAAGGGCGCAATCAGGTTTTGCAGCGCGGCCAACTGGTCCTGAGCCAGGGCTTTGGTCGGAAAGAGGTAGAGCGCACGTGCCTGCGGGTCTGACAGCAAGCACTGGAGGACCGGCAAGTTGTAGCAGAGCGTCTTGCCGCTCGCGGCCGGCGTCACGACCGCCACTTGTCTACCCTCCAGCGCGGCTGTGACCGCCAGCGCCTGGTGCGTGTACAGTTGGGACAGGCCGCCCTGGCGCAGCGCGCCGACCAGACGCCCGTCGAGACCGTCCGGGAAAGGTGCGTAGCGCGCCGCGCGCGCGGGCAGGCGCCGCCAGGCAGTGACGGTGTGCATCCGCTTGGGTTCCAGCCGCAATGCCTGTAGCGCTTCGGCCATGGACATGCGATCATTATACCCGCTCAGCCACTTCAGGCACAAGATTCGGAGCTTTTCAGCCTTTGACGAGCGGGTGTTATCTGAGACCGGACCCGATCCCCAATCGATGATGCCCGTCATAGTAAATAGCTGTGGAATCTGGCACAATAGGTCTGTCTGTATTCTGACAGTGTGGTCAGTCTGCGAGGTGCACAATGTGCGACCAGTTGGTAGATCATCGCATCGCGGATCACCCAATTCTATCCGTCAAGGGAAGTGCCTGCGTCGCTTTCTATTGGCAGGGACGGGAGTTGATGGCCCGGCAAGGGGAGACCATCGCTGCCGCCCTTTTCGCGAACGGCATTCGCACTTTCGGGCACCATGCCAGGGATGGATCGCCGCAAGGCATCTACTGCGCCAACGGGCAGTGCGCGCAGTGCCTGGTGTTGGCGGATGGCAAGCCGGTCAAGTCGTGCATGGAACCGGTGCGTGCGGGTTTACGGACGGAGCCACTGAGCGGCCTGCCTCAGTTGCCGAAGGTTGCCGGCCCGCCGGCCATGCACGCCATCCGCGAGATCGCCGTTCCGGTGCTGGTGATTGGCGGCGGACCGGCGGGCATGTCGGCGGCGGCGCAGTTGGGCCGGCGGAAGATCAAGACCTTGCTGGTAGACGACAAGTCCCGGCTGGGCGGCAAGCTGGTGCTGCAGACCCATCGTTTCTTCGGTTCGATCAACGCCGTCTATGCAGGCACGCGCGGCATCGACATAGCCACACGCCTCGAGCACGAGTTGCGGGCCCACGAGAGCGTGCAGGTGTGGCTAAACAGCACTGTCCTGGCGGTTTTCAGCGACGGCAAGGTCGGCGTCCTCCGAGAGGGGACCGACTATGTGCTGCTGAAGCCGGAAGTCCTCCTGGTAGCTGCGGGCGCGCGTGAGAAGTCGCTGGTATTTCGAGGCAATACCCTGCCGGGCGTGTACGGCGCAGGGGCTTTTCAGACGCTGGTCAACCGTGACCTCGTGCGGGCAGCCGAACGGTTGTTCATCGTGGGCGGCGGCAACGTGGGCTTGATCGCCGGCTACCACGCCTTGCAGGCGGGGATCCAGGTGGTGGGACTGGTCGAAGCGCTGCCCGAATGCGGGGGGTATAAGGTCCATCGCGACAAGCTGGCCCGGATGGGTGTACCGATCTACACCTCCCACACGGTGCTGAGCGCCAACGGCGCGGAGTCGGTCGAGTCGGTAACGGTTGCCCGTGTCGACGCGCGTTTCGGGCCGATCCCCGGCAGCGAGCGCTCGTTTGCCTGCGACACCCTGCTGATCGCGGTTGGGCTCGACCCGGTGGACGAGTTTTGTGCAAAAGCGCAGGAATTCGGCCTGACCGCATTCGCGGCCGGGGATGCCGAGGAGATCGCCGAGGCGTCGGCTGCGATGTTCTCCGGCAAGATCAAGGGCTTGGAGGTGGCTCGCGCCCTGGGCTTTGACACCGCCGAGATCCCTCCGGATTGGAGGCGTACGGCCCAGATCTTACGCTCAAAGCCGGGTAAGGTGGCGCCGGAGGCCCGGCCGGAGGAGCGAGCCGGGGTTTTTCCGGTCTTCCACTGCAGCCAGGAGATTCCCTGCAATCCGTGCGCTTCCGTTTGCCCCCAGGGCGCGATCTACATCGACCCAAATGACATCCGGCAGGTTCCACAATACATCGCCGCCAAACTGGGCAAGGCCTGCCTGGGCTGTGAAAAGTGTGTCACCATCTGCCCGGGCCTGGCGATCACGCTGCTGGACTTCCGCAAGGATGAGAACCGGCCCATCGTAACCATCCCCTTTGAATTTGCCCGGAATCAGATCCGCCCCGGCGATGAAGTGACGGTGCTGGATACCACGGGAAACGTGCTCGGCCAGGTGCCCGTTAGCGCGGTGCGCGCGGTTAGGGCCAACGACCGCACGCTCCTGGTTAAGGTCCAGGCTCCGGCCGAATATGCCCGCGAGATCGCCGGGATACGCGTCCAGGAGCAGCAGGTCGGCGAGCCTCTGGAACGCTACGTGCAGCGTATTGAGGATGACACCGTCGTTTGCCGCTGCGAGCGCGTGACGGCGGCTGAGATCCGGGAGTTGATTCGCCGGGGTTACCGTGACATCAATGAGATCAAGGCAGTGACGCGAGCCGGCATGGGCGCCTGCGGTTCCAAGACTTGTGCTTCCCTCATCCGACGCTTGTTTCGCGACGAGGGAGTCCCCGACGCCGAGGTGGTCGACGGCGTCAAGCGTCCGCTGTTCATGGAGGTGCCCCTGGGGGTTTTTGCCGGCGCGGGGGAGGTGCGGCATGACTGAGGGCCGATGCCGGGGCTACGACGTGATCGTTATCGGAGCCGGGAGCATTGGGACGCCGGCGGCGTTCGCGTTGGCGCGGGCGGGCGTTCGCACGCTGGTCGTCGACGCGGCCGCGAGCGTTGGCCAGGGTTCGAACAAGGCCGCCATCGGTGGGGTTCGGGCGACCCATTCTGACCCCGCCAAGATCCGCCTTAACCTGCGCAGCCTGGAGATCCTTTCTACCTGGCAGCAAGTGCATGGCGAAGACATCGAGTGGAATAGGGGTGGGTACGTTTACGTAGGCTATCGCGGGCGCGAAGAGAAGATTCTCAAGGATCTGCTGGTCGTTCAGAAGACCTATGGGCTGAATATTGATTGGCTCGATCGAGAGGCCATGCTCGAGGTCTTGCCTGATCTGAACCGCACTGACTTGCTGGGCGGCACCTACTCGCCAGACGATGGCCACTGCTCTACGCTTTTGGCCACCCACGCGTTCTACGATCATGCCCGCCGGCTGGGCACTGAGTTTCGCTTCGGCGAGAAGGTGACGGGTCTGGCCATCACGGGTGGACGAGTCTGCGGGGTGGTTACGGATCGGGGGCGCTACGGTGCCGACGTAGTGATCAATGCCGCGGGCGCCCAGGCACGGGGCGTGGGGTGGATGGCGGGAATGGACCTCCCGGTTACGCCTGACTCGCACGAGGCCGCCATCACCGAGCCCGTGGCCCGTTTCTTCCACCCCATGGTGGTTGACATCCGGCCGGCGCCCGGATCGACCAACTACTACTTCTACCAACACTATACCGGGCAGATTGTCTTCTGCATCACACCGGACCCGCCCGTCCGCGGCGAGGACCGGCGCGAGACCAGCGCTTTCCTGCCGATGGTGGCGCGTCGCCTGGTCGACCTGATGCCGCGCCTCACCAATCTACGGGTCCGGCGGACCTGGCGCGGCCTTTATCCGATGACGCCCGACGGCTCCCCGCTGGTCGGCTGGTCACGCGAGGCGCCGGGCTTGCTGTTGGCCGTGGGCATGTGCGGGCAGGGTTTCATGCTCGGGCCGGGCTTGGCTGAGCTGATCGCGCGCATGGTCCAGGACCGGCTGACCGCGGATGACTGTCAGACGCTGCAGATACTGTCGCCGTACCGCCAGTTCGTGGGGCAGGAGAAACTCAAATAAAAGGTGCCTTGACAAGATACCCGGCATAACCGATACTGCGCTTCATGATTTCGCCACCCCTATCCGGTATCCGCGTCCTGGACCTATCGCGCCTCCTGCCCGGTCCCTACTGTACTTCCCTGCTCGCCGATCTGGGCGCCGAAGTGATCAAGATCGAGACGCCCGGCGTGGGTGATTACTCGCGGATGATCCCAACCGATCTCGGCGGCGACGGCACCTTCCAGGCGGTGAACCGTAATAAGAAGAGCGTGGCGCTGAACTATCGGAACGCGCGTGGTCTGCAGGTCTTCCTGCGCCTGGCAGGCACCGTGGACGTGGTCGTGGAGGGCTTCCGGCCGGGAGCGGCCACTCGCTGGGGGCTGGGCTACGACGCCGTCCGCCAGGCCAACCCCTCGATCGTCTACTGCTCGCTTTCTGGTTACGGCCAGAAGGGTCCTTACGCGCAGCGCGCCGGCCACGACCTCAACTACCAGGCATTAGGCGGCCTGCTCGGCCTCAACGGCGCCGCCGGCGGAGCGCCCCTCCCGACCGGCGTCCAGATTGCCGACCTGGCCGGAGGCATGTTGGCCGCTATCGCTATCCTGGGGGCGTTGTTCGCCCGCGGGCAGACAGGGCAGGGCGCCTACCTGGATGTCTCGATGTTTGACGCGGCGGTTTCCTGGCTGGCACCGGTGGCGGGCGCGCTCTTCCTGCATACTGGCCAGAACCCGCCGCGCGGCGGCACGCCTTTGACCGGTTCCTTGCCGAGCTACAATGTTTACATTTGTGCCGACGGGAAGTTCCTCGCTCTGGCCGCGCTCGAGCCACATTTCTGGACGGCTTTTTGCCAGACGCTCGAGCGTGAAGACTTCCTGCGGCGCCAGTTCGATGCCGGCTTGATCCCTGAATTGGCAGCGCTGTTCGCCGAGAAGACGCGCGCCGAGTGGCTGGCGCTGCTCGGCCCGGCCGACATCTGCCTGGAGCCAGTCAATGGCGTCGACGAGGTGCTCCAGGACGCGCACGCGCGGGCACGGGGCCTGGTGGTGCCGGCAGATCCTACACAGGCGGGAGTACCCGTCTCTTCCAGCAGCTGTGCCTGGCGTTTTGGGTCCCCTTTTAGGTTTGCCGAGCAGGCGGCCGGCAAGCCTGCCCCGGGGTTGGGGGAGCACACTGGGGAGGTGCTGAGCCGGGCCGGTGTGGGTGATGAAGAGATCCAAGAGCTGACCCAGACGAAGGTCATCAGGCTAGGTTCAGGGTAGCGTCCAGTTCCTGAACTCGGGGGGGCCGAAGGGTGGATAGGCGTAGCCCACTCCGTGCTTGATCAGCTGCAGCCGATCGTAATACAAGAGCGGCACCACGGCGACCGCATCGTCGAGCAGGATCTTTTCTGCCGTCCGATACAACTCCCCGCGCCGGTCCGCATCCCTCTCGCCTACGGCTTCGGCCAGGACATCCTCATAATCGGCCGACCGCCAACCGGTGTACTGCAGGGATGAGCCGGGCCCCAGGACATGTGAGAGCAGGATAGCGGGATCGTCGGAATCCAAAACCCAGCCTCCCCAATACAGGCCGTAACTGCATCCGGCCGAGGCCTTCGGTTCGCCGCAGGCGCTCAGCGACGATTGATAGACCTCCCAACTGCTCGTCACCAGGCGCGTGGGGATGCCGGCTTTCTCCAGCATGGCCCCCACTGTGGCCATCAGAGCCGGATTGTTCCCTTCGCGACTCGTCCACAGCTCGATGGCCGGAGGCGGATTGGCCGGCCCGTAGCCGGCCTGCGCCAGGAACGTCTGCGCCGCGGCCGGATCGTAGGCCTGACCGTCGTCGTCCGCCTGATAGCCCGCCACGCCGGGGGGAATGAGGCTGAGCGCGGGCACATGCCAGGGCTGGTGCAGCCCATCGCGGACGAGCGCTCGGCGGTCGAGGGCGCTCGCGATCGCGCGCCGGAAGTTGACGTCAGCGGTCGGCCCGGCCAGCGTGTTCATGCCCAGGTAGCTGACGCCCGGCTGGATCAGCAGCTGTAATTCCTGGCTGAAGGCGAGCTGGGCCTGGATGCGCGGCAACTCCGCCGCTGGAAAGCCGGCGACGTGCAGGCCGCCTCCCTCATAGAGCGCCAACTGGCCCGCCTCCTGGCCGACGAACTGAAGATCGATGCGCTGGATAGCTACGTGCGCCGCATCCCAGTACCGCTCATTCTTGACCAGGGTCAGTCGTGTCCCAGGCTGCCAGGTGGCCGGCAGATAGGGGCCGTTGCCAATGAAAGATGCGGGATCGAGCGCATCTGCCGAAGCAGAAGCGGCCCTGGTGGCTTGTGAGCGCGGCGCGGGCAGCCAGGCCGGGTAGGCCAGCAACTGGAGCAAGGCGCCGGCCGGATTCTCCAGATCAATCCGTAAGTGCTGCTCATCCACCGCGTGAACTCCGACCGCGGCGCAGTCCCCGCGCGCTCCGCCGGCATAGGCCGTCGCCCCGCTGATGCCCGCCCTCCGGGCCGCCCCTTGGGCAAGGTCGTTGCCGAGTGCAGGGTCAAGCGCCCGGCAGAAACCGTCCACGTACTGCTGCGGCGTCACCGGCCGGCCATCGGACCACTGCAGGCCGCTGCGTAGGGTCACGGTATAGGTTTTGCCGTCGGCCGAGGCCTCATAGCCGCTGGCCGCAGCCGGCACCACGTCACCATCCTTGTCCAGGCTGAAGAGCCCTTCGTAAAGTTGAGCAACCGCCAGGCGTGATGCTTCGTCGGTGGCCGCCTGTGGGTCCAGCGTCTGCGGCTCGTCTGCCAGCGGGTAGCCCAGGGTGCCGGCCCCGAGGTCGGTCCGTGAAACGTAGGCGGCCACGGGCACCGGTGTTGCGGTGACAACCACCGTCTTCTCGACCAGGCGGGTCTCGACGACGGCCACCTGGGCGACTGCCCCGACCGGCGCAGTCGCCGGGCTCTGGCCGGTTGCGGGCTTCTGTTGGCTGCACGCTCCACACGCCAGGAGCACGGCCGCCGCTCCCGCCAGGAGTGCCAGGCTCTTCTTACTCAGGCATTCGAACATCGGCAACAACCCTATCCTCCGCGGACAAAAAAGGGGAACGGCCGCCACCATCCCCCTTTGACGCCAGGTCCTTGCCGGCCCTTATTCGGTCCCCGCCAGGCGGGGGTCCAGGGCGTCGCGCAGGCCGTCGCCGACATAGTTGAAACCCAGCACCACTAGCGCCACGCAGATGGCCGGGGCGATCAGCAGCCAATACTGGGCGTTGATCGCAGTCTGGCCGTCCAGCAGCAGCGAGCCCCAACTGGTGATGAAGATCGCGTGCGGGTCGGTGGCCGGGCGCAGGCCGATGCCCAGATAACCGAGCACTGCCTCGGTGATGATCATGGCGGGGATGCTGAAGGCGGTCGAGACAATGATCGGGCCCAGGCAGTTGGGCAACAAGTGCTTGAGCATGATGCGCGTGTCGGACGAGCCGATCATGCGGGCAGCCTCGACGAATTCCTTGCGCCGCAGCGACAGCACCTGCCCGCGCACGAGGCGGGCCAGCCCGACCCAATTAACGATCGACAGCGCGGCGAAGAGCAGGATCAGGCCATTGAGCGCTTGTCCAATCGGCGTATCGCGCAGCGCGGTCATCACGATAATAAAGAACAACAGGTCTGGGAAAGCGTAGATGATATCCCCGAGGCGCATCAGGAGATTGTCGGCGCGCCCACCCGTGTAGCCGGCGAACAGCCCGACGGTGATGCCGACGATCAGTATGATAATCACCGGGACGAAACCCACCACCATCGAGACACGGGCGCCGTAGATCGTGCGGCTCAGGCTGTCCCGCCCGAGGCGATCGGTGCCGAGCAGGTACTCCGGCACGCCGGCTTTGCCGTTGGGGCCTTTTGTCACCCAGGTCGGAGGCAGAAAGCCCTGGCCGTCGTGAATTTTCAGCGGGTCGTATGGCGCAATCAGGGGGGCGAAGACGGCGACCAAGATGAAGAACAGGACGATGATCGCCCCGGCGACGGCAGCCCGATTGCGCAGCAAGCGATGCCAGGCATCACTCCACAGAGAACGAGGTGGGCGAGATATGGTCTGCAGGCCGATAACCTGCTCGAGGGCCGGAGCCTGTGCAGTCATGGATATCTCAATCTCCCACCTTGATGCGCGGGTCCAAGAACCCGTAGATGACGTCGACGGTCAGATTGGCGACGGCCACCAGAAGAGCGAACATCAGGGTGGTGCCCATGATCATAGAATAGTCGCGGTTCTGGATCGACGTCACGTATTGGCGGCCCATGCCCGGAAACCCAAACATGGATTCGATGATGAAGGAACCCGTCACCAGGGCAGCCAGGGCGGGGCCCATGATGGTCACCACCGGGATAAGGGCGTTGCGCAGCATGTGACGGATGATCACGACCCGATTGGCCAGCCCCTTGGCACGTGCCGTCCGGATGTAGTCCTGCTGCATCACTTCGAGCATCGTGGAACGCGTCAGGCGGGTGGTATAGGCGAAGGTGTTGAAGCCCAGAATGATGGCCGGGACGAACCAGGCGCCGGGCGAGCTCCAGTCTGCCTGGACGATCTTGATGAGTTTCAGCTGGCTCGCGAAGATAATGATCATGAAGATGCCCAGGACGAAACTCGGCACCGAAATACCGACCGTCGAGAGGAAAAGCGTAATATAGTCGACGATGGTGTTCCGGTTAAGGGCGGCGATAATGCCGAACGGAATACCGAACACGATTGCCAGGCCCAGCGCCAGCATGCCCAGGCGGGCAGAATAGCCAAACTTGCTGGCGAAGAAAGGCTTATCCTCCGGTGGCTGGAACAAAATATCCTGCACGTTCAGGCCGCGTTGCCGGTAGGAGGGCCCCAGGTCCAGATGTGCCAGGCCCCAAAGGTAGTTGAAGAACTGGCTGTCCAGCGGATTTCCGCCGCGTAGGTTGAAAAACAGGGGCTTGTCCAGGCCGAAACGCGTGTTGAGCAGTTCTTGGGTGCGGGCATCTACCTGCCGAGCGCTGGGGTCGCGGTCCCACGGGCCGCCCGGCGTGGCGTGCATCAGCGTGAAAGTGATCAGCGAGACGAAAAAAATGACCGGGATGAGCCAGAACAACCGGCGCACGATGTACGTGGTCATGGAGAACCTTTTCGGAAGTGAGCTAGCCGTTGGCAGTGACCGGCGCCGCAGGGCGCCGGTCACCAGACGATAGACCTGGCCAAGCGCCCCGACCTTCACGCGAAGGCGTGGCGCCTGGCCTGCACTGCCGCGATTACTGCGGCAGCTTGCTCGTGTCGATGTCGATGCTGGTCAGGCCGGCGGTGAAGCCTGGCCATTCGGCGTCCTGCGCTGTCGTTACGACGCCCGTGACCCACGGCTTGACCAGGTAGGTGTTCAAATTGTTCCAGGCAAACGCCACCGGAGCGCCGTCGACCAGCAGCTTCTGCGCCTGGTCGTACAGGTCCATGCGCTTGGCCGGGTCGATCTCGACGTCGGCCTGGTCCATCAGTTTGTCCAGGTCGGGGTTCGAATAGCCGATGCGCGACGCGAAGGACGAGCCCGACTTCCAGTAGACACTCAGCCAGTTCTGCGGATCGGGATAGTCGGCGCACCAGCCGAGGATGAACGCCAGTGGCGCCGTATTGATGTCCTTCGTCAAGGCGGTGTAGGTCGTCGCCTCAACCGGGTCCAGCGTTACCTGGACGCCCAGGACCTCTTTCCACTTGGCGGCCAGCCACTCATAGCGCGTGCGGTTACGCGGGCTGTCGCTGAAGGTCAGCTTGATCGGGGGCAGCTTATCGGCGCTGCCGTAGGAGGACTCGGCGAGGGCCTGCTTGGCCGCTTCCGGATCGTAGCCCCAGCGGTTCTCGCTCGCGTCGAACCCAGGGAACCCGGGCGGGATCCAGGTGAGGGCCGGCTTGCCCAGACCGCTCAGCACGTCCTTCACCCACGTATCGCGGTCGTAAGCCATCGCGAAGGCCTCGCGCACCTTCTGATCGGTGAAGGGCGCCTTGAGCTGATGGAACATGACCGCGTAGGTGCAGGAGCCGGGGTAGATCGCGGCCTCCTTGCTCAACACCGGATCCGCCTGCACGGTGGCGAGGTCTTCACCAGCCAAGGGGACGATATCGAACTCGTCGTTTTTGTAGGCTTGGAAGGCTACGGCAGTGTCCACGATGTAGGAATACTCGACGTTGACTTTGGCTTTGTCGCCCCAATACTGGCCGTTCGGCACGAACACGCCCCTGACGAAGGGCTCGAGGCTCTTCAGGATGAAGGGGCCATTGCCGATCTGGAACTTGGAGCTGTTCCACCAGTTCTCGCCACCGGTCGTGATGTTTTCTTCCTTGGCCGGGTAGGTGACCCAGAGGGACATCACGGTGTGGAAGTAGGGAGCCGGCTTCGAGAACGTCAGGGCCAGGACGGTGCAGTCGACATCGGCGTAGGTGTCGGTCTCGGCACAAGCCGAGCCGTCGGGGTGCGAAATGGCGATGCTCTGCTCGACCACTGCCCGCGCGTCGGCCTCGGCCTTGGCATTCTCGTCCGCGGTCTTCTTGTCATCTGGCGTGAAGCCGCGCCACTCGGGCGCGCCCTTGATCTCATCCGTGATCTGCGTGTACTGACCGGCGGTGGCCGGGTTGATATTGCGCGTGATCGAATACTTGAAGCGGGCGGCGTTGAGGGGCGAGCCGTCGCTGTATTTCAGTCCGGCCCGGATGTCGAAGGTGAGCTGGGTGGCGTCCGCGTTGTAGGTCCACTTCTCAGCGGCAGCCGGCACGGTCTTCAAATCCTTGTCCAGCTTGGTGAGCCCCTCGTAGATCATCGACAGGTGCGCGATCTCGTTGACGAACGAGCTCTTCTGGGGGTCAACAATGTCGGGATAGGCGCCGAGGTTGATGCGCAGCACTTTTTCCTTTGGCAGAGCCGTCGGCGTGGCGACGACCTGCTTCTCGACCGTCTTCTCTACGATCTGGGTCTGGATGACCTGCTTCTCCTGGGTTACGACCTGGGTCACAACCTTTTCCACCACCTGGGGCGTGGGCTTGGCGCAGGAAGTCAGGAGCATGCTGGCGATCAAGATCAGACCCAGCACGGCGGACAGCTTCTTGGCAGACATGAGTGTCTCCTCCCTTGCATGAAGTATTCTGACGTAGAAATGGATTGGCTGTCGACGGCGCAAAGAGTTCGCCGCGCAAGTCCATACCTGGGGGGGGCCTGGGTAGTCCTCCACCTCCTTTCGAGCTGGCCCAAGATGTAGCGGCCGGACGGCTTGCGGCCTGGAAGGGCCTGCAGCCTACTGATACAACCAGCAGGCTACGTAATGGCCACCGCCCTGGTCGCGGAACTCGGGTTCTTGTTCGCGGCAGATGTCCATGACCTTCGGACAGCGGGTGCAGAAGTGGCAACCCTTGGGCGGATTGACCGGACTCGGCACGTCCCCTTCCAGGATGATGCGCTGACGTTTTTCTTCGATGACGGGATCGGGGATAGGCACTGCTGAGAGCAACGCCTGGGTGTAGGGATGCATCGGATTGCGATAGAGCTCGTCGCGGTCCGCCAATTCCATGATCTTGCCCAAGTACATCACCGCGATACGGTTCGAGATGTGGCGCACCACCGAGAGGTCATGGGCAATGAACAAATAGGTCAGACCCAGCTTTTCCTGCAGATCTTCGAGCAAGTTGATGATCTGCGCCTGAATTGAAACGTCGAGAGCCGAAATCGGCTCGTCGCAGACTATGAAGGACGGGTTCACCGCCAGGGCACGCGCCACGCCAATCCGCTGGCGCTGCCCGCCTGAGAACTCGTGTGGATAGCGGTTGATGAAATAGGGGTTGAGCCCGACCAGCAGCAACAGTTCCCGCACGCGCTCCAGCCGAGAAGCACGATCGCCGATGTTGTGCACTTCCAGTGGTTCGCCGACGATGCTGCCCACCGTCATGCGCGGGTTAAGGGAGGCATAGGGGTCCTGGAAGATCATCTGCATCTGGCGGCGCATCTGACGCAGGTCATTGCCTTTGATGTCGGGCAGGTTCTTGCCCTTGAACAAGATCTCGCCGCCGGTTGGCCGGTAAAGTTGCAGGATGGCGCGGCCGGTCGTGGATTTCCCACATCCCGATTCGCCGACCAGGCCGAGCGTCTCGCCCTTGTAGAGGTCAAAGTTGATGCCGTCGACCGCTTTGACGTCGGCCACGTGGCGCTGCAGAACGCCGCGAAAGATCGGGAACCACATTTTGAGGCCCTTGACCTCGAGGAGTTTCTCCGGGATCACGGCGCCCTGTTCTGAAGTGATTTCGCCGTTAGGAATCATAACTGCGCCCCTTCCCAGTGTTTACGTCGACCCAACAAGCGATCCTGTGGCCCGGCGACACCGGTTCCAGGTGCGGATTCTCAACTGCACAACGCTCGATTCTGAACTTGCAGCGGGCGAAAAATGGACAACCCTTGGGCAGATCGATCAGGTCGGGCGGCAAGCCCTCGATCGAAACCAGCCGGTGCGCCCGACCGGCATCAAGCCGGGGCAGTGAGCCGAGCAGCCCAAGCGTGTAGGGATGGCTGGGACGCCCGTAAAGGTCCTTGACCGCGGCTTCTTCGACGATGAACCCCGCATACATGACGACCACCCGGTCGGCCAGCCCGGCCACGACGCCCAGATCATGCGTGATCCAGATGATCGCCATGCCAATCTCGTCGCGCAGGCGTTTGACCAGGTCCGTGATCTGGGCCTGGATCGTCACGTCCAGCGCGGTGGTGGGCTCGTCCGCAATCAGGATTTGCGGGTTGCAGCTCAGGCCCATGGCGATCATCACGCGTTGGCGCATCCCGCCGGAGAATTGATGCGGATAGTCGTCGAGGCGGTTGGCTGCCTGGGGGATGCCAACCATTTCCAATAACTCGACCGCACGCCTGGCCGCGGCCGCCCGGTCCATACCCATATGCAGTATCAGCGCTTCGGATACCTGGAAGCCGATGGTTAGCACGGGGTTGAGGGAAGTCATCGGGTCCTGGAAGATCATGGCGATGCGGTTACCGCGCACTTGCCTGATCTCTTCATCGGACATCTTGAGCAGGTCTTTGCCCTCGAACCAGACCTCGCCTGCGGTCACTTTGCCCGGCGGCTGCGGGATGAGGCGCAGGAGCGACAGCACCCCTACGCTCTTTCCGCATCCGCTTTCGCCGACGATGGCCAGGGTCTCGCCTTCGTCCAGGTGGTACGAAATGCCGTTAACGGCTTTCACTAACCCATCCTGAGTAAAGAAGCGCGTCTCCAGGCCCTTCACCTCGAGCAGACTACCCATCCAAATCCTCCGGGCGGAAAATGTGCCACGTATGGGAGCTTAGCAGTTTTGGTATTCTCGGAGACACCAAGAGTTCCTTGTTTTAAGTTGGGAGCCTAATCGATCGCTTACAGCCGATCGCAAGGAACTTCCATAATGTGTCGGATGATAGCACAGGGGTAAACCGGTGTCAAGCCGAAGTCCGATAAGGCCGTGATTTAAGGCGCGCTCACTGAGAGACCACCCTTGCGCGTGGAAGTTACGCGGGCAAAACCCGGGCTCTCGTTTGCCTGAGAGCCCTGGGTACCCCTGAGGGCCCCTCCTCAATGTGCCGGGGAAGTGGCCTGCGGAGTGCCCTTAGGAATGCCGGAAGGTACCAGGTGGCAGGCGACCCAGTGGTCCGCGGTCTTCTGCTCAAAAGGCGGATCGACGTGCTTGCAGATCTCGACTGCCAGCGGGCAGCGTGGGTGGAAGCGGCAGCCGCTGGGCGGGTTGAGCGGCGACGGGACGTCGCCCGTGAGCACGATTCGCTGGCGCTTCAGACGCGGGTTGGGCACCGGGATGGCGGACATCAGGGCCTGCGTGTAGGGATGGAGCGGGTTGCGGAACAGCTCCTCGCGGTCGGCCAACTCGGCCATTTTGCCCAGATACATCACGCCTACCCGGTTACTGATGTGCTCGACGACGCTCAGGTTGTGAGCGATAAACAGGTAGGTAAGGCCGAACTCCCGCTGCAGGTCGTTGAGCAGGTTCAAGACTTGCGACTGGATGGAAACGTCCAGGGCCGAGACCGGTTCGTCGCAGACGATGAACTTAGGCCGCAGTGCCAGCGCCCGCGCAATACCTATGCGCTGCCGCTGCCCGCCGGAGAACTCATGGGGATAACGACGCGCGTGGTACGGGTTCAGCCCGACCTTGTCGAGCATCGCCTGCACGATTTCGTGGCGCTCTTTACCGCGTCCGATATTGTGGATCTGCAGCCCTTCGCCAATGATATCGCCGACGGGCATGCGTGGGTCCAGCGACGAGTAGGGGTCCTGGAAGATGATCTGCATGTTGCGCCGCAGAGCCTTGAGGTCCGCGCCCCGCTTGCTGTAGACCTCCTCGCCGTCGAAGAATACCGAGCCGGCAGTGGCCGGGATCAAGCGCAGGATACTGCGCCCGACCGTGGTTTTGCCACAACCCGACTCCCCCACCAGGCCGAACGTTTCGCCCTCGCGGATGCTGAAACTAACGCCATCCACTGCCTTGACCCAGGCGGCCACCCGTTGCAGCAAACCCGCGCGAACCGGGAAGTATTTTTTGAGATCTTGGACGACCAGGAGATCCTTCTTGGTGTCATCAATCCGGATCGCCATCTCAGGCCTCCTCGGCGGCGCTGGCAGTCAGCACCTCGTCGCCCAGGAAGTGCCAGTCGGCGCGTTTCACCTCACCCCACAGATGCCTGGTCTCCGGCTGACGCATGTAGCAGCGCACCCGGTGGCCGGGCTCGACCTCGACCAGCGGCGGCGTTGCGAGCGTGCAGAACTCCTTGGCGTACGGACAGCGGGAGGCAAACTTGCAGCCGGCCGGCAGGTTGATCAGGTTCGGGACGGAGCCGGGAATGACGGCGAGCTTATCCCGAATCTCGCCGAGCACAGGGATCGCGGCTAGAAGACCTTCCGTGTACGGCATCAGGGGATTATCGAAGATGGTGTTGACATCGCCATATTCTACGATTTGCCCGGCGTACATCACGGCCACGTTGTCGCACATCTCGGCGATCACGCCCATGTCGTGCGTAATCAACAGGATCGCCGTGCCGGTGTCGCTACGCAGCCGGCGCATCAAGTCCAAGATCTGGGCCTGAATGGTCACGTCGAGGGCCGTGGTCGGTTCGTCGGCGATCAGAAGGTCGGGAGCGCAGGCCAAGGCCATGGCGATCATCACGCGTTGTGCCTGCCCGCCCGAGATTTCGTGCGGGAAGGACTGCGCGCGGCGTTCGGGGTCAGGGATGCCGACCAGTCGCAGCATGTCGACGGCTTGTTTCCACGACTCTTCTTTGGCGAAGCCGCGGTGTACCTGCAGCACTTCGCCGACCTGTTCGCCGACGCGAAACACCGGGTTAAGACAACTGGTGGGTTGCTGGAAGATCATCGAGATGTCGCTGCCCCGCAGTTTCACCATCTCGTTTTCGCTCACCTTCACCAGGTCGCGGTCCTTGAATATCACCTGGCCTTCGACAATCTTCCCCGATGAGGACAAGAGACGCATGATCGAGAGGGAGGTGACGCTTTTGCCGCTGCCGGACTCGCCTACCAGACCCATCACTTCGCCTTCGCGAATGGTGAAGTCTACGCCGTTGACGGCCTTCACGACGCCATCTTCTGTGTAGAAGAAGGTCTTCAGTCCCTGGACGTCCAGCAGAACGCGGCCGGATCTTTCCTTCCGGTTTTGACCGGTCATGAGAGCTGTAAAAGTCATAGTGCTTGATGCCTTGTTTCTAGCGCTGCTAATTGCTGAATTACATAACGAGATATTATGCTAACACACCCGCCCGGTAATTTCAAGCAACCGGCTACCCAATCGCAGGCGCAGGTCAGCGTTTCAGGCGTGGATCGAGCGCGTCGCGCAGGCCGTCACCCACGAAGTTGAATCCGATCGAGACGATGACCAGCGGAATGCCCGGCACGAGTGGCATCCACGGGTGCTGAGACATGTAGCTCTGCGAGAGCGACAGCATGTTGCCCCACGTCGGCGTCGGGTCCTGCACGCCCAAGCCGAGAAAGCTGAGGGCCGACTCCAGGACGATCACGCCGCCCAAATTGAGGCTGGCGTTCACCAGGATCGGCGCCAGCCCGTTGGGAACGATGTGCCGGAAGATGATGCGGGCATCCGAGGCCCCGAGCGAGCGCAGTGACTCGACGTAGTCCTTTTTGGTCTCCGAGAGGGCCATGCCGCGCATCAGGCGGGCCGCACCCATCCAACCGAAGAGGATCAGGATCAGGATCAAGACGACGACTTTCTGTACCTCGCGCTCAGGCGCCAGCATGACCGAACTGAGTGTCTTGGTGACGAAGCCGGGCAACGGCAGCACGGTGTCGCTCTTGATCAGGATGGCCGAGATGATCAGCAGGATCGGCAAGGTGGGGATGGTGAGCATGAACTCGATGACACGGGAGATGGTCATATCGATTCCGCCGCCGAAATAGCCCGCCACTGCCCCCACCAACGAGCCGAACGTCTCGGCGAGCAGCACCACTGAGAAAGCGATAGACAGCGAAACACGGGCCGCGTACAGAACGCGCGTGAACAGATCACGCCCCAACTGATCGATGCCGAAGATGTGGACGCGGCCCTGATTGTCCACCACGCCGGGTGGCGCAGGGCGGTTGGCCGAGGAGACGTCGATGGCATCGCGCGGGAAGACTGTGATCACCGGAGCCAGTAGCGAAGCCACAAAGACGAAAAGGATCAGAATCAAGGAGGCAGTCGCCAGCCGATGGCGCAGGAAACGACGGGCGACCAGGGCTAATTGGTTCTCTTGCCTGGCATCTTCGGCTCGGTTGCTCAGGGGCACGATTCGGGCGGCGGTCGTCATGAATAAGCTCCGGATCAAGAGTATTTGATGCGCGGGTCGACCACCGTGTACAGGATGTCACCCAGCAGCGTGGCCAAAACCGTGAGCACGGCCGTGATAAAGATCACGCTCAGCGCGACCGGCCAGTCGCTGCGGTTCAAGGCGTCAAAGTACAGGCGGCCCATCCCCGGCCAGGCGAACACCGTTTCGGTGAGGATTGCTCCGGCGAAAATGCCGGGCAGTTGTAGCACCACGATCGTCACGAAGGGGATGAGCGCATTGCGCAGCGCGTGCTTGACGATGACCACCCGCTCGAACAACCCCTTGGCTCGGGCCGTGCGCACGTAATCCTGGCGCATCACTTCCAACATCGACGAACGCACGAAACGGCTCCAACCGGCCATGTAGGCGAGTGTCAGGACTGCTACCGGCATGAGCAGGTGCAGCAGCCGGTCGAGCACGGACCCTGCGGGGACATTTTGCAGCCATGAGGCAACATCGTAGTCACGCACGGCCACGGCGAAGCCCGGCGGCAGGCGCGGGATCCACGGTATCGCCGACTGAAGTCCTGACGGGAAGACCGACAGCACGAGGATCAGCAGCAGGCCAAAGAAGAACACCGGCATGGCCGACCCAACGAACGAAACGGTCGTGAAGAAATAGTCGAAACGCGAGTATTGTCGTATGGCGCTGTAAATGCCGATTGGGACGGCAATGATCAACGATAGCAGGGTCGCCAGGCTCATGAGCAGCAGCGTCGGACCGATGCGGCTCTTGAGCAACTCGACAACCGGCCGATCACGCAGGATGACGCTCGAAAGGCCGAAGTCCAGGCGCAGAATTCCGTTGCTCGTCTTGACCAGCGGGTGGTACTTCTGGATGTCGCCCAGGAACTCGTACTGGTCGCAGCCCGCGCTTATCTCCGTCAAGCTGCCGTCCGCGTTCTTGATCAGGCCGGCATCGCGTGGCAGATAGCAGCCGACGGCCACGTTGGCGAAAAGCTGCTGGCCGGCGACCGTGAGCGGACCGCGCGGCTCGCCGAGGAGCCAGCGGGAAAAACGAACCGGCCAGTAGAGGTCGAGCTCGTAGCCGGCGCGCAAGCGGGCCATGTCGTCACGGTTCAATCGCCGCTGCTGTTGCTGCAAACCGACCAGAGGGCCACCGGGCGCGATATTGAAAAGGAAATAAGTGAAGAGGGCTGCCAGTAACACCACCAGGGCCATCTGGAACAAGCGCCGGATCAGGTAATTCGTCATGGGTATTCGCTCGGGTCAAGTATGAACTGGGCGGGCGCTTCCTGCTGTAGGAGATGCCCGCCCAGCGGCCAAAAAACTGTGTCGCGATCTGTCGCCCCCATGCGCCGGGCGACAGATCGCGATGCCTGCTGCCGCCTGTTACTTCGTGAACAGGTTGAAGTCGATGTGCTCCCAGGTCGGGTTCGGGATGACCTGGATGCCGATCTTGCCGGCCTTGCCGGCGTCGATCAGGTCGCCGAAGTCCGCGCCCAGGGTCGCCTTCTCCAGCCAGTCCACGTCACCGCTCAACAACTGTGCCTTGGCCTGGTTGGTGTCCTCGATGATCACGATCGTGATGTTCTTGATCTTGGGGGCCGGCTGGTAGTGCGGGTTCGCCGTCAGTTTGATGTTCTGGCCCTTGTTCCACTCGGTCATCATGTAGGGGCCATAGCCCATCGGCAGTTCGGCGATCTCGGGCAGGGTCGACCATTCCTTGGCCGGTACATCCGCCAGCTTGCGGCCGTCCTTCAGCACCAGGTGCGCCGGGTATATCTGCATGCCGGGTCCATCGTGCTGGAAGTACAGCGAGCCCTGATAGCCCGGCAGGTAGGTCCGCACTTCGCCGGTGTCGTTGAAGGTTGCGTCCTGGGTGGCATCGCAGGTGGTGTAGTCGACCGAACCCGACTCCTTGTTGCAGTCCTGCTTGTAGCCGAGCGCGAGGTCCGCCGCCACCACCGGTTGGCCGTCGCTCCAGGTCAGAGGCTTGGTCATCTTGTAGGTGACGACGAGCTGGGGCAGCTTGAGCGGGCTGGAGCCATCGTAGGTCATCTCGGCGCCGTTCACGATGATCTTCGTACCCTTGGCCAGCGCTTCGGGCTTGTTCTCGGTGTTCCAGACCATGTCACCCGGTTTTACGTCCACCTGGTCGTTCTTGGCCAGGCCGCTTTCGACCGTGCTCAGCTCGAACAGCCAGGGCTGAAAGTCGTAATTGTACTGGGTGAAGCCGCGCCCAAAGACCAACTGATCAACCTCGAGCTGGACGGCGGCACTTTGGGCGATCCGGTACATGCTCTCTGGTTCCTGCGAGAAGCCGATCACCAGGGTGTCCTTGTTGTCCTTAAGGCTCCAGTTGTCGACGCTTGCCGTACCATACTCCGTTGGATCGGCTTTCAGGCCCTCGAAGTTGAGGCTCCAGGCCTCGGCCTCGACGCGCTGGAACATGGGCAGCGAGACCATGTCCTTGACGAATTCCTGCTGCAAGACGTTGTAGAACTTCTTGCGGTCGTCCTTGTTCAGGCTGTTGTTGGCTGCGATGACGGCGTCGCTGGCCGTCTTGTTGCACCAGCCCATGTAGTTCTGGCCGACCCAGTTGTTGCTGGGGAGTGGGATCTGGTTGCAGGCGTAGAGCGTCTGGCCCTTGGGATCGGCTTCGCCCACCCAGGCGTAGGCGCCCAACTGGAAGTCACGCCGCTGCAGGCCGCTCGAGCTGCCGAACCACCAGGAAGCAGGCACGAAGTTGGGCAGGAGTTGGATGCCGCAGTCCCCCAGGCTCTGCACGACCACCGCCGTCCAGGTCTGGCGGAACTGGGCGTTGGTCGTGGTGAACTTGACGGCAAGCGATTCGCCGGCCTTGTTCGTGCGCACGGTGTCGCCCGATGCAAGCGTCCAGCCGGCCTCGTCCAGCAGGGCCTTGCCCTTATCCGGATTGTAGGAATAGTCTGGCTCGTAGGGACCGCCGTAGGCCCAGTGCGACTTGGGCATCATCGTGTCCATTAGGAGCGAGTTGGGGTCGGTCACGAAGGGGTACACCGACTTGATGGCGCCCACACGATCGGTACAGTAAGCGATCGCCTGGCGCACCTTGAGGTCGCTCAGGATCGGGTCGGGCGTGGTGTAGTCTTCCTTCGTTACCGTCTGCGTCACGACCTGGGTCTGTTGAACGACCTGGGTCGAAACCTTCTCGACCACCTGGGTCTCTTTGACCACCTGGGTCACGACCTTCTCCACCACCTGGGGGGCGGCGGGGGCGCCACATGCCGTGACGATCATACTGGCCAACACGACGGCTGCCAGCACAGAGAACCTCTTCTTTGCGGACATTTTCTCCTCCGTACTACTCATCTGGGGCTGATGGCTGATACTTTGGCCGGCATGGCATTACGGGCAAGGTAAATGCGCCGGCCGTCTACGACCCGATGCGCCTGGCACTGCTGGTCCGTTCTTTTTGGTTGAGGCAGCACCCCCTTAGTAATGAAGAATGTCGAGCCTGATATCCGAGACAACAGTTCACGTGAGGCGCCGGCCGGCGGCTCCTCGTGGTGAGCATAGCATCGGAGCGGACGCTTGTCAAACAGACTTTGTGCTTATGGGCTGTGACGTTGCGGATGCTGCAATAGAGGATAGGTTGCTGCCGCCCAGTCTGCGCCGATGGGCGGCCTTTTTGAAGCTGCCAGTCCCCGTGACGAGCACCGGGCCCGGTTTTACGTTTTGCGCTTCCGCCGTGTATAATCGCGCCAGTTTGCCATCCCCTCGGAGGTACCTTCGTGAACAAAGAAGTTGGCCCTCGTTTCGCAGTGTTGGGCGCCGCCCTGGCCCTTCTGCTGGTACTGACTTTGGCAGGAGCCTGCGCCCGACGCGCCCCGTCTGCCACGCCGACGCCCACCAAGACGCCCATGATCGTGGCGCGGGCTGCGACGGCGACGTTTACCCCGCTGCCCAGCGCCACTCCCGTCCCCAGCGCCACTCCCTTGCCCACTGAGACGCCGGGGCCCACTGCCACTCCGACGCTCGATCCCAGCCTCATTGTGCCGGCCCGCGATCCCGGTCTCTCGTTTTTCACCGGTTTACGCCCGGCCGATCCAGGCGTGTTGGAGCGCCGCCCGTTAGCAGTCAAATTCGCTAACACCGCGGACGTTCGTCCGCAATCGGGCCTGGCCAAGGCCGATGTGGTCGTGGAAAGCCAGATCGAGTTCAGCGTGACACGTTTCACGGCCATTTATCAAAGCCAGGACTCGCCGCGCATGGGCTCAATCCGCAGCGCCCGCCTGATCGATGCCGAACTGCCGGTCATATTTGATGCCATCCTGTGTTTCTCAGGTGCCTCCGAGCCGGTTCGGCAGAAGCTTTATAAGTCGACGTTTGGCGATCACATCCTGGAAGCCAACTTCTTCCCGCAGGCCTACCCCCGCGATCCGAGCATCGCCGTGCCCAACAACATGTTCGCCAGCACCTCCTTGCTTTGGGCCGCGGCCAACGGCAAAGGCTGGAATCAGGCGCCGAAGCCTACCGGTTCTTGGGTGTTTTCCGAGGCGGCGCCGGCAGGCGTCGACGGGTCAGCAGCCGCGCCCGCCAGCCGGCTCGACATCGCTTACCCGCAAGGCGTCGTCACTTGGAGCTATGACGCGGCCAGCGGGCGTTGGCTGCGTTCGATCGCAGGCCAACCGCACGTCGACGCCGCAGATGGCAAGCAGTTGTCCGCTGCCAACGTGGTCCTGATTACTGCCAACCACGTGAAGACCCTGATCCTGGAATATGGCAGCGCAGAGATGGCGGGCGGCGTCAATCGGTCCATCGAGGTCCAGTTGTGGGGTGACGGGCCCGTCGAGGTCTTGCGCGACGGCAAGGTGTATGAGGGTAGATGGCTGCGAACGGACGCCGGCGGGCCTTTCCGCTTCGTGGATGGCCAAGGGCAGGACATCCCCTTGAAGCCCGGCAATAGCTGGTGGCAGGTGGTGCCTTACGAGATGAAGGTGACCTTAAACCAATAAACCCTTGAGGATTTCCTTAACTGGCTTTCATCTTAGCTTAATGTCCGTGCGCTAGACTATAGGTGCTTGAGGAAAGTGTGCCTCCCGAGTGAGAGCGCATGAACGGATAGCAGAGCCGGCCAACTACATCAGCGGTTCCTCCATGTAGACCGGAGTGTTTGGCGATTCCCTGGCGGGTGGGCCGGGGAATCGCTGCATTTAAGGGCCGGGGTAAGGGTACAACCGGCGGTACATGTCGTACTGGCTCCATACCACCTGAACGTAGAGCCGTGTTTCGGACAGGTCGATGAGTGCCACCATCAGATCGTCGTCGTTGGGCGCCAACTGACGCCACAGAGCCGCATTTCCCGGTCCCCCGTTGTAGCCCGCCAGCGCTGTCGCGACGTCGTTGTCGAACTGGCTCAGACCCCACTGCAAGTAATAAGCGCCGAAAGCCACGTTGACGTACGGCAGGTAGATCTGATCGGGTGTGAAGCCGGACCAGCCCAGACGCGAAGCAATCCAGTCGGCTGTGCTCGGCATGATCTGCATCAGACCCTGCGCGGCGGCCGAGGAGATCGCGCCGCTGTCGAAACGGCTCTCCTGGCGGATTACTGCAGCCACCAGGCGCGGGTCCAGCCCCCCTCGATTCGCTTCCGCGGTCAACAGGTCGAGATAAGGCATGGGATAGGCGAGCTTTTGCAGCGTCAACGGCGCGGCGGTGAGGTCGCCACCTGGCGCCATGCCCGCCAGTTCCTCGGCGCAAAGGATTGAAAGGCGATAGGCGCCCGCGTCGGCGAAGGCGCCGGCCAGGGCCGCCTGAGTCCACGGTTCCTTTTCGTGTCGTTTCTGCACGTCCGCCCAAGCTGCCAGGCCCGATGTCCGTAAGCCCAGTTGCAGCAACAACTCACCGCGGCGCCAGGCAGCGTCGTTGAGCACCGAGGCCGGCAGCACCAGGGAACCATCGCCCGCCCAGCCGGCCAACCAGGCCGCCAGGCTACCCGCCGATTGTGTCTGTGTTATCCGCGCTGAGACGGCCGGCGTTGGTGACGGTAGGGGTTGCCCGATCTGCGCCGCCCAATCGGCCGCTCGCAGCCCGTAGTAGCTGGTCGGTGCGTTTTGCCAGGCAGACGACCAGGAGGTGCGCGCCGCTTGCGGTTCGCCGGCCGCGGCCTGGGCGCGGCCCAGCCAGTAGTAAGCCACCGCGCGGCCGGCGGGGGCCAGATCGGAGCCCGCCATTTCTTGCCAGACCTCTGCGGCTTGCTGCCATTTATTCAACCGGAAGTAGGTCAGCCCGGCCGCCAGGTAGCTGCGCCAGCTCTCGTCTGCCGCAGGATAGCGTCGTGCCAGGGCCAGGTATGACTGGGCAGTGCTTTCGAGGGCGTTGCCGTCACTCTCGAGGTTGGCGGCTTGGAAGAGCGCTTTGGGCGCCTGCGGATCGGCCGGATAGGCAGCCGCAAACTGCCGATAGGTGCCGATCGCGCCGGGCGTGTCGCCAGAGCGCTGTTGCGCACGCGCCCTGGCCAGCCAGGCGTCCGCAATGCGCGGGCTGCCAGGATAGGCCGCGATGAAGTTGCCTAGTTCGGCCAGCCCGCGCTCGTATTGGCCTAGCCCAACATAAGATAGCCCGGTGTAGTACCAGGCCAGCCCGGCCTGGCCAGATGGGTCTTGACTGGTATAGCGGGCGAAGGCTTCGATCGCCAACTGATACAGCCCCTGGTTGTAATCGACCTGCCCGCGCAGAAACTCGTCGACGCTTGCCCCAGCATCCACCAGGGCCGCCATGGCCGCGTGCGCGAAATGGCTGGTAGGATCGGCGAGCGTCGCCGCCTGCCAGCGGGCCAGGGCGCTGACCCGGTCGCCGGCCTTGTCCAGGGCCGAGCCGGCCAGCCACTGCATCTCGGCGGCAAACGCCCCCTTGGTCAGCGTCCCGCGCAAGGTGTCGTACTGGGCCACCGCGCCGCGCGCGTCGTTTTGCCGCAGAGCGAGGTCGGCCAGCGCACGGCGAATCGTGACGGTGGTGTTGGAATCGGGAGAGCCCTCGAGAGCCGAGTTGTAAGCGGCGGCGGAGCCTGCCAAGTCAGCGCGGGCCGCGCGTGCCGTGGCGATGCGCTGCCAGGTGAGCGAGGATAGCTCAGGCGCGAGGGCCAGAAAGCGCCGGTAGGCGTCTTCGGCGGATTGCCATTCACCGAGGGCCGACTGCGCTTCGCCGAGCAAGAAAGTTGCCGATGCTAGATAGGCATTATCCTGGCCGGCGGTGGCGAGCAATGCTGTCAGGGTGAACGTCGCCTCGGCGGGCGCGCCGTCGGCCAGATAGCATTGGGCGAGCCGGTAGGCCGCCTCGGAGCGCTGCGAATCGCCGACCAGGGCGGCGCCTGCCGCCCCGGCAGTGGGAGCGGGCTCCGCTGCCAGCATGGCCGCGAATTCCTGGCGGGCTGCCGGACAATTGCCCACCGCCTGCAAGGCTTTTCCTGCCTGCAGGCGCGTCTCGGGCGACCCTCCGAGCCGGGGAGCAGGCTGCGCGATGGCGGTCGGGGTCGTGGCAGCCGTTGTGCTCGCCGCGACCGTAGCCGTCGCGACGGCCGTTGCCGTATTGGTTGCACGCGTCGTGATCGTATACGTTGCCGATCCGGTGGCCGCGACGCCGTCCGGCCGAAGTGGGCTAGACGACGGTGCCGGGTCGCTCGCAACCACGATCGCGGTCGGCGATGGAGCCTTGGTTTCCGCGGGACCGAGGGTGACGATCGGGCGCGCGGCGTCCGTCGGCGGGACGCGCGCAGCTGCCTCCGGCCCGGCAGTGGTATAGGCAGCGACTGTCACGAGGGGAGTGGAAGACGGCGCAGAACTCGGGCCTTGCTCGGCGGCCCGTCCGCAGCCGGCGACGACCAACAACAGGATGGCCAGCACGGCATGACGCCTGAGGGTCAAAACGACCTCCATTGCTTGTTTCAGCAGATTCTACCACAAGACGACGGTAAGCGCCGTCTGAGGGCTCTATGTCTATAAACGCCCGGATCTGGGGGAGGTTCCGCGTGGGGAGAGCGATTCAGAGCCAGAGGTTCAGCAGCCAGGCGCTCACGGCGCCGACTATGCCGCCGACCAGCACCTGCAGCGGGGTGTGGCCGAGGATCTCACGCAGACGTTCCTCGGTGACCGGGTAGCCGCTCAGGAGCTCGTCCACGATGCGGTTGATCACCCTGGCGTGCTTGCCGGCGGCTTGCCGGATCCCGGCAGCATCGTACATGACGATCATGGCGATGCCCGTCGCGATGGCAAACTCAGCCGAATTGAAGCCGACATTCATGCCGACGCTGATGGCCAGCGCCGTCACCAGGGCACTGTGTGCGCTGGGCATGCCGCCAGGAGCCCACAACAGTGCGGGCTCCAGCTTGCGATCGAGGAGCAGCCGCCCAAGGAACTTCCAGGCCTGTGCGATGATCCACGCCAGGAGCGCGATCCACAGGGTGCGGTTTCCGAACAGTCCGCCGCCCGGCGCCAGGTGGTGCAGGGCGCTCATGCCTTCCCTGGCCAGTCCTCGGGCCCCCGCTGCAGGGATTCATCGGGCTGTGCTTCCAGGCTCCCGTCGGCCTGTACGGCCAGCAGGCGCACACGCAGCTCGGCTTGATCCAGCATGGCGTTACACTGTTCCGTCAGCGCCGCGCCGCGTTCGAAGAGCGCCAGTGATTCGGCCAGCGGCAGGTTGCCCGCTTCCAGGCGCCGAACGGTCTCTTCGAGCTCCTGATAGAGATCCTCGAAGGTGCATCGAGCTTGGCTCATTTGTCCTCTCCTCGGTCTCCGGCCACTTGGGCCACGAACGTACCGTCACTCACCTGTATCTGGACGCGCTCGCCTTCCGATACCTGCTTGACGGAGCCGACCACCTCGCCGTCCGTGCGTGTCACGATGGCGTAGCCGCGAGCCAGGACGTTGGGCGGAGAGATGCCCTCCAGGTACTGTTGGCGAGCGAGCACGCGTTCCCGCCAGGTGGCCAGGCGATTGGCCATCGCCAGTGTGGCCCGGTGCCCCAGCTCGTCCAGCCGCTGCCGGTCGTCGGCGATGGCCCGCTGGGGCGACAGCCGTTCCAGACGGGCGGCTAGCGTCCGTGTCCCGTCACGTGCCCCGTCGAGGAGCGCCGCGATCTCGCCCTCTGCGCTGCTGAAGAGGCTGGCCAGCGCAGCCCGCAGCTCCCGCATGTCCGGAACGGCCGCAATGGCTGCACCGGTGGGTGTAGGGGCACGCAGGTCGGCGACAAAATCGGCGATCGTAAAATCCGTCTCGTGCCCGACCCCACTGATCACCGGGATGCCGGAAGCGGCGATCGCGCGTGCGACCCGCTCGTCGTTGAAGGCCCACAACTCTTCGAGCGAGCCGCCACCCCGCGCCACGATAATCAGATCCAGCGGCTCGTGCTCGATCGACCAGCGGTTGAGGGCCTGGATCGCGGCGACGATGCTGGCTGGGGCAGGATCGCCTTGCACCGCGCAGGGTGCAAGCAGCACGCTGACCAGTGGGAAGCGTTGGTCGAGGGTGCGCAGGATGTCACGCAGGGCGGCGGCGGTCGGCGAAGTGACCACTCCCAGGCGCAGCGGCAGAGAGGGAATGGCCCGCTTGCGCCCTGCCTCGAACAACCCCTCGCCCTCAAGTTGCGCTTTCAGGCGTCCGAATTCCTGCCAGAGCCAGCCGACGCCGCCCGGTTGCAGCGCATCGACGTAGAACTGGTAGTCGCCGCGTGGCTCGTAAACCGAGACGTAGCCGTGGGCCAGCACAGCGTCACCCTCGCGCGGCAGACGTATTGCATTAGCCTGCGTGCGCCAGATGACTGCCTTTATGCAACTGGTGGCGTCCTTGAGCGTGAAGTAGCAGTGACCCGAAGTAGCCTGCTTGAAGTTTGAGATCTCGCCGGACAGCCAGAGGTCGCCCAGAAGCCCGTCCTCGGCGAAGAGCGACTTGATATACGAGCTGACCTGCGAAACGGTATACACGCTAGTTGGGCGCATAGATTGATTATACAACTAGTGAGCCTTTATGCGACAGGCCACGATGCGGGCCTCAACTGCAAACCTCAGCCAGGCAGCAGCCAAATCTATGGCGAGAGTGGGCCGAGCGAGGGCCGAGCAAGAGCCGCGGCCAGGCCAAGGCTAGCCACCGAGGAACAGAAAGGCCATCGCCAGGATCGTGTAGACAGTCAGTAACTGTGCCCCTTCCATCCAATTCGACTCACCGTCATTGGCGACCATGCTGGCGATGATCGCCGCCCCGGCCAGGGCGATGATCTCGAACTGGTTGAACACCAGGGTCAGCGGGTGCCCCATGGCCAGGCTGATGAAGACCAGCAGGGGCGCCACGAAGAGCGCGATCTGCAGGCTGGAGCCGAGCGAAACCGCCAGGCTCAACTCCATCTTGTTCTTCCAGGCGGTCCGCACTGCCACCGCGTGCTCGGCCACGTTACCGACCAGCGGGACGACGATGATGCCGATGAAGAACTCCGACACGCCGAGGGCGGCCACTGTGTGCTCGACGGCCCCCACCAGGATCTCGCTTAACCAGGCGATCAGGCCGGTGGCCAGCAAGAGCAACAGCGCTGAGCGCCGCACCGACCAGCCGCCGCGGTGATCCGCCTTGATCTCTCGTTCGATGCCAGGCTCACCCGCCTGCAGCACGCGCAGGGCAAAGAACAGGCCGAGGACGTAGATCAGCAGCATGGCGAAGGCGGTCCCCAGGCTCAGCCACTCGACCGGCCCTTGCGCTTCCTGCTTGGAAAAGAAGAACAACGATGGGATCACCAGGGCCAGCACGGCCATCATCAACTGGGTGGCATTGTGCCCGGCGTGCCGGCGATCAAAGCGCTGGATGCCATTCTTTGCGCCGCCCAACAGCGTGCTGAGCCCCAGCACCAGCAACACATTTCCCAGGATTGAGCCGGTGATCGAGGCCTTGACCAGATCCAGCAAGCCGGCCTGAATCGCAAAGAGCGTGATCATCAGCTCTGCGGCGTTGCCGAGCGTGGCGTTGAGCAGTCCACCGAGGCGTGGACCCGTGCGCCGCGCAATCTCCTCAGTCGCCTGGCCAAGAATGCCGGCCGCCGGAATGACGGCCAGCGCGGAAGAGACGAACAGAAGTGTCGGACTCCACCCCAGGAAACTGCCGACGATCGCGACCAGCGCGAAGACGAGGAGGGCATTCAAGTACTTCATATACCAAAGTCACCTTTGTCGACTGGTGGGTGTGCTCAGGGTTTGGGCGACCTGGCGAGTCGCAGCACCCGCTGCCAGGGCGTGGAGGGCTCTTCGGACGCACCGGCGTCGCTGAAGAGCGTTGGCGGGGCACCGTGAGGCACCATCAGGTTAAGGGCGCGCGGTTCGACCTCCACAACCACTGGAGTGTAGCCGATCGGCTCGCCGTCGACGTGCACGGGCAGCGGGCGCGCGGTTCTGATCTCCAGCCGGCGCGCACGATACATGTCGACCTCGGGGTCCAGCAAGTGCTGGTTAAGCAGCAAGCGCAGGCCATGCAGCATGGTGCGGGCCGTGCCGCGGCCGCGGAAACAGTAGATGTCCAGCAAGCCGTCGTCGAGGATTGCGTTCGGGGCCATTTTCATGAAGCCGCCGTACAACTGAATGTTGTTGCCGACGAGCATGATCAGGCGCCGGCTGACCCGCCGCCCGTCGGCGCGCACGACGGCCGACGTGCCCGCGTAGTCGCGCAACGTGAGGCCGGCGGCGACGACGAAAGCCAGCATCCCCAGCCGGTGTTTACGTTCGAGTTCCTCGTTCACGGTTACGTTGACCTGGGCGTCGAAGCCCACTCCCACCCAGCAGAGGAAGTGATGGGCCGGCCGTCCACCCGCCAGGTCCACTCGACCCACATCCACCCGGCGCACTCTGCCTGCCAGGAGGATTTGGGCACAGGTGACCAGGGAGTAGGGTGGCCAGAGGCTGCCCGGTACCGGTAGGCCGAGCTGCCGCGCCATCACGTTCCCGGTCCCGGTCGGCAGAACCCCCAGCGCCGTTTCGCTGCCCGTCAGGCCATCCGCCACTTGCGACAGTGTGCCATCGCCGCCGGCGGCCAGGATCGCGTCGCAGCCAAGCACGGACGCCTGCCGCGCGAATGTCGTGGCGTCGCCGTGACCGTGAGTTTGTTCGAGGCCGGCGATTTCGATGCCATGCGCTCTCAAGTACTCGACCATCTGGCCGATCTCGGCGGCGATATCACGCTGACCTGCAGCCGGATTGTGGATGACGAAGACCTTCATGTTCGCCTCAGGGCTCGATATCGGCGACGGACTCCACGATCCGAGTGGGCAGGTATGGAAATCGAGACACCTCGGCCTGGCGCGTCACGCCGGTCAACACCAGCGTGGTCTGCATACCACTTTCCACCCCCGCTATGATGTCGGTGTCCATGCGATCACCCACCATCACCGTGTTCTCGGAGTGCACTCCCAGATAATTGAGCGCGCTGCGCATCATCAACGGGTTGGGTTTGCCGATGAAGAACGGGCCGACTCCGCTGGCTCGCTCGATGAGGGCCGCCATTGCGCCGCAAGCCGGTACGAGGCCTCCTTCGGCCGGGCCGACCGGGTCCGGATTGGTGGCTATGAAGCGGACGCCGGCGACGACCAGGCGGAGGGCCCGGGTGACCAGCTCCAGGTTGTACGAGAAGGTTTCTCCCAAGACGACATAATCGGGATTGCGGTCGGTCAGCACGTAGCCCACACTGTGAATGGCTTCGGTCAGACCGCTCTCGCCGATGACAAAGGCCGTCCCGCCGGGGCGCTGGGTCTGGAGAAAGCGAGCGGTCGCCATGGCGGAAGTGAAAATGCGCTCGGCGGGGATATCGAGCCCAATCGACTGCAGCCGATGCGCCAGGTCGCGAGTCGTGTAGAGGGGATTGTCGGTCAGAACCAGGAATTCGGCGTGGCGGGCGCGCAAGCGCTGCAGGAACAGGTCGGCGCCGGGGACGACCGCCGGCCCGTTTATCAGGACACCATCCATGTCAATCAGATAATTCTTTGGTGGCTCCATGCTCGAACGCGTGCGCCTTTCTGTGCTGAACCCTCGCTCAGATGATCTCGACCCCCACACCCTCTACGACTTCTCCGATGACCCAGGCCGGCTGATCGCGCACGGCGCAGAAGGCCAGGAATTCCTCCAGCCTGCCCAACGGCACGGCCAGGAGCAGTCCACCCGAGGTCTGCGGGTCGTGCAGAAGCGTGGACTGCCAATCCGTGACCGGCCGGGAGTAAATCACTTGTGAGTCGTAGAAGGCATGATTGTTATGCGCGCCGCCCGGGAAAATCCAGGCCTCTCCATACTGCACGGCGCCGGGCAACCAGGGCAGGGCGTCAAAGCGAATGCGCAGCCTGACCTGGCCGGCCGCTGCCATCTCCAGCGCGTGGCCCAGCAGCCCGAATCCGGTGATGTCGGTGGCGGCATGCACTCCGACTGCCTGTCCCGCCTGGGCCGCGACCCGGTTCAGGCGCATCATGCTCTGCACCGCACTCTCCAGGTGTTCCTGTTCCACTTTCTGCTGTTTGACGGCAGTGGTGATGGTGCCGGTGCCCAGTGGCTTGGTCAGCACGAGCGGCTCGCCGGGGTGGGCGCCAGCCTTCGTGAAAATGTGTGCGGGATGGACGATGCCCGTTACTGCCAGTCCATACTTGGGCTCTTTGTCCTGAATGGTGTGGCCGCCAGCGATGGGCGCGCCCACGGAAGCGACAATGTCGGCCCCGCCGCGCAGGATGTCCGAGAGGATACGGACGGGCAGATCGGGCGGGAAGGCGGCCAGGTTCAGGGCAAACAGCACCTCACCGCCCATGGCGTAGATGTCGCTCATGGCGTTCGCAGCCGCGATCGCGCCGAACTCATAGGCGGTGTCCACAATCGGCGTAAAGAAGTCCGCGGTCTGGATGATCGCCTGTTCGTCGTTCAGCCGGAGCACGGCAGCGTCGTCTGCCATGCCGAGACCCACCAACAGGTCAGGATACTGTCCGGCCGGAAACAAATCTTGTAGTGGGCGCAGTACCTGCGCCAGCGCTGCGGGCGGCAGCTTCGATGCTCAACCGGCGCATGCGCTCAGGCTTGTCAGCCTGACGATCTCTTCGCGTGTCATTTGGTCACCTTTACAATTGTCGCTGCCTAGCTTACTCGGCGGGCAAGCGAATTATACCTAGTAAGCATGCTGCGGGTCAATTGCTCCGATGGGGACACCCTTGGAACGCGCAGGAGGCAGCCCGTCGGTCAGAGGGCTGCCTCCTCGGTCGGCTGGTCCGTCAGCCGGGCGCCCGCCCGGACGAGGACCCACATGCCCCTCTCGTGCCGGGCCGGCCTACTTCGCCGGTACGAGGCGCAGGGTCACGATCTGGTAGGGCTTGACGAAAAACCGCACCTGGTGGCCCGCCACGTCAAGCGGCGCCTGGTTCTCCTCCAGCAAGTTGGTGCGCCAGGCACGCTGGAGTCGGAAGCCGGTCGTCAGGGTGACGGGACCACGCCGGCGTTGGCATTCGTACATCCTCACGATGATCCCGTTGCCGTCTTCGGCCTGCTTGATCGTTTCGACCACAATGTTGGGCCGATCGAGCACCACGAGGGGCGCTGCAGTCGCTTCGCCCCGCTCCCGCGGCCCCGCCGAGACGATGATCGGGTCATTCAGGGCGTAAGCTGCCGCGACGGTCGTCTCATCCCACCCGCCGGCGTGCGGCAGCAGGCTGTAAGCGAAGCGATGTTCGCCCTGGTCGGCTTCCGGGTCCGGGCTGGTAGGGCTGCGCAGCAGGCTGATGCGCGCGATGTTGTCACGGATATCGTGTCCGTACTTGCAGTCGTTGAGCAGGCTGGCGCCATAGCCGCCTTCGCTCAGGTCGACCCACTTCTGCGCGCAACTCTCGAAGCGGGCCCAGTCCCAACTGGTGTTGCGATGAGTCGGCCGCTCCACGTTGCCCCACTGGATCTCGTAGGTCGCGACGGGCGACAGGACGTCGAGCGGGAAGGCGGCCTTGAGCAGGACGTGCCGCTCACGCCAGTCGATGACGGTCTCGAAATCGAGCTGCCGGCTGTTGTAGGCCAGCGAGATGCGCTGCACATAATCGCTGTGCAGGATGTGGCGGCGCACTTCCAATGTGGCCCGCAGGGGACCGGCCTCGACTACCTGGACTGAGACGGCCGGGTCACTAGTCCACATCTTGTCGTCGTAGAAGATGTCGACATCCCAGGCATCCCAATCGACCGGCCGGTCTTCGAAGGCCTGGAACTGCCCCGCCCGCGCCCCGGCCGGCAGCACCTCGCGCCCGTTGGTCTTGTCAAAGATGCGCGTGATATCGCCCGCTCCGTCGAGCTCGACCCGCAGATAGTCATTTTCAAGTCCCTGGGGGCTCGCGAATGCGGCGCCGGGCCGCAGCACTGAAGTCTGGGCGGGCACGGCGCCGTCCGTCCCCGTGCCGAGCCTCAACGCCTCGACGCTGAAGGGCGCCATCTCACCCAGCGCCAGCCAGGTTCCCTCGGCCGTAGACTGCGTGGCGACCGGGCTGCCGTCTACGCGCTCCAGGCGTTGCTCGGCCGGCAAGTGGCCGGGCCAGAAAGCCAGGTCCCGGCGAGCGAACGACGTTGGGTTCGCGGCCAGCAGATCGCCCCCGACCCGCCGGCCGATGGCAGCCAGCGCGGACTCCGATACCGCAAGCGCAGCCGCGTGGACCTCGGCATACTGCGCCAGCGACTGGGTGTAGACCGGGGTAATGCTGCTGCCGGGGATGATGTCGTGGAACTGGTTCAGGCAGACCAACTGCCAGGCGTGCTGCAACTCCGCCAGTGGATACTTATATGCCGGCTCGAGCAAGGCAGCCTGTGCGGCCAGGAACTCGGCGTCGTGCAGGAGGAATTCGCTTTTGCGATTAGCGCGCTTGTTGCGGCTTTGGGTCGTGTAGGTGCCGCGGTGCAGTTCCAGGTACAGCTCGCCGTTCCACACCGGCAGCTTGTCGCCTTCGCTGGCCTCCAACTGGCGGAAGAACTCGCCGGCACTTCCCTGGCACATGCGCGGCGTCGCCGGGAAAGCCGCCATCTCACGGATGTTCTCGAGCATCTCACGCGTCGGCCCGCCGCCGCCGTCGCCTTGCCCGTAAGCCATCAGCAGTTCCTGGTGTAGTTCCTTCTGTTGAAACTGCCGCCAGGTGCCGAGGGCTTCCCCAGGTGTGGCGCCCGCATTGTAAGTGCTGGCCCAGGACTTTCCGCCCCAAAAGATGCTTCCCCCTTCCGGGGTCGTGCTGAAGTGGGTCAACACGCGCGTGCCGTCCAGGCCCTGCCACCAGAAGCTATCATAGGGCAGGTGGTTGTACTTGTTCCAGCCGATCTTGATGGTGAAGAAGTAGTCGAGCCCGGCCTCCTTCATCAGCTGGGGCAGATTCCAGGCATAGCCGAAGACATCGGGCAGCCAGAGCACCGGCGACTCGGCACGTGGGCCGAAATGCTGTCGGAAGAAGCTGCGCCCAAGCAGGAACTGCCGGGCCAAGGATTCGGATCCGGTCATATTGCAGTCGGCCTCGACCCACATCCCGCCAATCGCTTCCCAGCGTCCTTCGGCCACCCGCTCGCCGATCTTGGCGAACAGATCCGGGAAGTCCTGGCGGATGTACTCGTAGAGCTGCGGCTGGCTCTGCGTGAAGTGAAAGTCGGGGAACTGCTCCATCAGCCGTAACACATTGTGGAAGGTGCGCGCCGCTTTGCGGCGGGTCTGGGCCAGGGTCCATAGCCAGGCCACGTCGATGTGCGCGTGGCCGGTCGCCACAATCTCGGTTCCCAGCGGCACACCGGCGCGGGCGATGCCACGGCGCAGTTCGGCATGGGCGGAGGGCACGCTGGCGTAGAACTCCTCACCCACCGGCTCTCGCGTATCGAGGACTTTGAAGGCTTCGTCGAGCGCGTTGAGCAGGTAGGCCCGGGCGGGTTCGTTCTCGTCGAGTTGCTGGGCGATGCCGGACGCCACCCGCGCGGTGGCCAGGAAGTCGCGGGTGGGCTGGTCTATCTCCACCAGCGCGCAGGTGCGCATGAAGAGCTTGGTGCCCGGCTCACCCCTGGTCGCCCCGCCACGGCCGGTCCAGCCATGCAAGGCCAGCAGGTGCGAGCGGCCGTCACGCCACTCGGCGGGCAAACTGATTTCCTGATGATGGCGGTCACATGAGGCGTAGTGCTCGCCGTCAATGTAAGCCAACGATTCAGGATGCGAGAAGTCGCCGGCCACGCCCAGCGGCAGGTAGAGCGCGACCACCGCGTCGGCGTCCCAGCTGTCTGGCACTTGAAACTGCGTGCGCAACACGTAATCTGTCAGCCATTCACCCCAGTAGGTGTTCGCCTGGACCATGGGCCAGGCCCTGTCGTCCGCCGAGGGCGTGATGTTGACCGGGTCCAGCGGGCTGGCATCAGGCAAAAGCAGGCATCGGAAGGGCGCCAACGCCTGATAACGGCGATAGACCAGGGGTTCTATCAGCTCCAGGCGTCGTTGCACCTTCTTGACTGTCAGGCGAACTTCGTGAAGCAATTCTTCCTCCAATTTGTAACCTATTGTCGTCTATCTTACTCTAACATCAATGATGTGAGAAGTGGAGGGACTCGATATGTGGAGGAGGGATGCGTGCCTAAGTTAGCGATTACCGGTAAGGGTGGCGTCGGCAAAACGACGCTAACGGCTCTACTTTCACACGTCTATGCCGGACGCGGCCAGGACGTGATCGCGATCGATGCTGACCCGGCGGGCAATCTCGGGTTGGCGTTCGGCCTCAGTGCGGAGTTGGACGCTGAACTCAAGCCAATTGCCGAGATGGAGTCGCTGATCTACGAGCGGACGGGCGCTCAGCCCGGCACCGTCGGCGGTTGGTTCAAGCTTAACCCCAAGGTGGATGACATACCCGACACCTTCAGTGTCAGGCAGAATGGCGTTCGCCTGCTTCGCCTCGGCACCGTGCGCGGCGGGGGCACCGGATGCCTCTGCCCTGAAAACGCCCTGCTGAAAGCCCTGGTTACCCATCTCTTGCTCTACCGTAACCAGACGCTCTTGCTGGACATGGAAGCGGGCGTCGAGCACCTAGGGCGCGGCACTGCCGGCGCAGTGGACGCGTTTCTTATCGTCGTCGAACCTGGTCTGCGCAGCCTGGGCACCGCCCACCAGATCCAGGGGCTGGCGCAGGAAATCGGTGTCAAGAACATCTACCTCGTAGCTAACAAGATGCGCGGTCCGCGGGATGAGGACTTCATCCGAGAACACGGACCGGCTTTGCCTTTGCTCGGAAGCCTCCCCTTCACCCTCGCGGCCGTCTCTGCCGATCAGGATGGCGCAGCAGTCTTCGATCAGGCGCCGGAACTGCTGGCGACTGCGGAAGAAATCGCAAATCGTTTGTAAACACTGTAGTTTATTATACGGATTTGAATCCGTAGTTCACCCCATTGACGGGCGCAAGTATTGAGTCGTATAGTGTGATTACCTATTAGTGAAAGCGGTTGTACAGTGGCTCGGCTGGTAGGCCGGGTCGGGGAGGCAAAAATGGTGTACCGGGGTAAGCAACGAACGATGCCGGAGATTCTGATTGAACTCCGCGAGGATGACCCCGAGTTCAAGCAGGCCATCTCAGCACAGGGGTTCCGGGCCGGCCAGACGATCGCCGAGCCTGAAGCGCTCAACCTGAATCTTTATACCCTGATGAAGGGACGCGTGCAGCTTATTCGTGAGGGGCCCAACGGCCGCCGCCTGGCGATTGCAGCCCTCGGTCCGGGGGCGATGTTCGGTGAGGGTGCGCTTCTTCGCGCCGAAGATCCGAGTGTAAAGGCGGTCGCCTTGACCGATTGCATCATCTGGGCAGTGGGTGCACCGCAGGCACAGGAACTGGTGATGCGCTATCCCGTTTTGAGCTGGGGTATGCTGCAGACTGTTGGTGAGCGATTGGTGCAGGTCGAGAACCGTATGGAAGAGGTGGCCTACAAGCGTTTGCCCGAACGCCTGGCCGGGCTTTTGCTGGAGCTGTCGAACGGCGGGCGGGCCATCCGTGGCACGAGCCATCAGGCTCTCGCGGACATGTTGGGCACCTATCGCGAGACGATCAGTGCGATCTTGCGTGGTTTCAAGGACGCTGGACTGGTCGAGTTGGGGTACCGCAAGATCGAGCTGCGTGACGTGCGTGGTCTTCAAGCGGCTGCGGGCAGTATCGAGTGATGTGGGCTGTATTAGTTAGTAGATGATGGGTTACTGAGTGGTTGTTGGTCTGGGCGACAAGCGGGGGGCAGGCACCTGGGGGTACTGCCCCCCGTTTGCGTTTCTGTGGGCTAGCCAATGCGGCCGGCCTGGTGTAGAATGGCGGTTGTGGCGGGCGTGGAGCGTGTCTGGCGCAGGCCGTGGCCGCCGGTCCTCACCGGCCCAGATTGCCGCCGTGATCCGTTTGCCGTTTTCCGACGAGATGGCGGCTGCCGAGGGATGGTGCTGCCGTACTGTGGGCGAGCCTGAGGGAGGTGACGTATGGATGAAGCAACCGAGGTCATCGAGCTACCGTTGTTCCCGCTCAAGACCGTGTTGTTCCCCGGGCAAGTTCTGCCGTTGCATATTTTTGAGACGCGCTATCAAACGATGATCCGCCGCTGCCTGGCGGACGACTCGCCGTTCGGCGTCGTACTGATACGCGAGGGACAGGAAGTGGGCGCCGAGTTGGCCGATCCTTATCCGGTCGGCACACTGACCCGTATTGTCGAGAGCACCCACCTTCCCGACGGCACCATGAACATCATCACCGTCGGCACCGAGCGTTTTCGCATCCGCCAACTGCTGCGTGATCAGCCATACCTGCGCGGGCAGGTTGAGACCTACCCGCTGCCTCTTCCCCTCGACCCGAGCCACGTGGGCAGCCTTGCTGTTGAGGTTCGCACGCGCGTCAAGCGCTACATTGAGCTCATTTCCGAGGCGGCCGGATTGCAGATCGAGATCGGCGAGGTGCCCGAGACCCCGCAGCAGGTGGGCTATCTCGCCGCCGTCGCCATGCAGATTGAGTTGAAAGAGAAGCAAGGTCTGCTGGGAAGCGATACGCTGGATCAGATTCTGCGGCATGAACTGACGTTGTTGAACCGGGAAAACGCCCTTCTCACCTGGATGACCAAGACAAAGGAGTGGCCTGGCGAGGTGCAGTTTGGCCCGAGCGGAACGCTTTTGCCAAACTGAAAAGCGTGTATCTGAAGGGCTCCGAATCGCTCTTAATTTGACAGAATGCATCCTGTGCGTTAAGATTATGAGCATTGATGTGGGAAGTCACAGGAGCTTTTCCAGGGAGTATGTCTCAAACAGCCACTCGGGCTGCACGTCTGCCCCCGATGGCTGTTTACGTTAAAAGCACTGGACTCTGCCAATGTGCCAGACCCACGAGTAATACCCGAGGAGGCGCTCTGCAATGGAGAGCACAGGCGTAGTAAAGTGGTTCAGTCGAAGTAAGGGCTACGGGTTTATTTCGCCCGACGGTGGTGGTGACAAGGACGTCTTTGTTCACTATTCCAACATTGTCGGCGAGGGTTTCCGTAATCTGAATCAGGGTGACCGGGTGAGCTTCGTCATCGAAGACAGCCCAAAGGGTCCCCAAGCAGTCAACGTGACTCGCATCTGATTCACTGCCAACCCTCGTAAAACACCGCAGCCCTCGGCTGATACGCCGAGGGCTTGCTCGTTAAGCGCCGGAGGTCGAGCCACAAAGGCAGTGTAGCGCAAATCACTTGCCAATGGGCTTTATCGCAGGTACAATGTTAACATGATACGCCCGTTCGCCCTGGCCGACATCTTGTTGGTCTACCGGCTGCAGAATGATGGTGTGCGGTTGGCGATTGAGCACATCCTGAGCCACCCGCGTGCGCCTCTGTGGCTGGCACTGACCGCCCCTTGGCCCTGGGCGGGCCGAGGAGTGGCTACTTATGTGCTCAGGGAGCGCAGCCAGGGCCGGCAGACGCAGGGTTTTGTGCAGTTGCTAAAACGAGCTGCCCGGCCCGAGGCCGATCTCCTGCATGTCTCGCCGGCCCACGCCGTTGCCACTGAGGATGACCCAGTTTCTGACGCAATCTGGCGTAGTTTGCTGGCTCACTGTTGCGCTGAGGCGGCGCGGCACGGGCTGCAGCGCGTTTTCGCCAGCGTGCCGGACGGCGGGCCCGAGATGGCGTGCTTGAGGGACGCCGGCTTCAGCCTGTACGCGCGTGAGACCATCTATCGGCTGTCCGAGGTGCCGCCGGCTGTGCCGGTCCCGCCAGGATTTCGCCGCCAGTCGCCGCGCGATGGTTGGGCCCTGCAGCGCCTGTACGCGCGCAGCACCCCTTGTCTTGTGCAGCAAGCAGAAGGCGCAATGACCGGGGAGGCAGGCTCTCCGCCCCTTTCCTGGTGGGAACCGAACCGCTGGCAGGGTATCGTATGGGCACCGGCGGGCGAACTGCGCGGGGCAGTGCGGGTTCATGTTGGGCGAGCCGGTCACTGGCTGAGGGTCTGGGGTGCGAATGTGCTGACCGCACGCGAGATGCGCGTGCTGGTTGAGCAGGGGTTGCAGCTGTTGGCCGCCTTGCCACCCCGGCGCAGGCCCGGCAATTTGCCCGTCTACGCGACCGTGCGGGACTATGAGCTTGGGCTGAGCGCGGCCTTGACCGGGTTCGGCTTTGCGCCCTTCACTGATCGGGCGCGTTTTGTCAAGCATACGGTGGCCACGCGACGGGTTCCTGCCCGGGCTGCCTTGCCGGCGATTGAAGTGCGTCAAGAAATGCCGGTACGTAGCCAGGCCCAAGGACCGCTGCGGTCGGCCCGAGAAGCGAAAAGCAGAGGATAGTCAGGTAAGTGTCACAACAATACCAAATCACGGATGACCTGGATGCTTTGCTGCAGGTTCTGCCGCCGCCCGTAGAGCAGGCCCTGCGGCGGGCGAACCAGGGGAACGACTTGCTCGAGATCGTGCTCGATCTCGGCCGCCGGCCGGAGGCCCGCTTCGTGGATCACGAACTGGTCCTCAGCGACCGGGAAGTAACTTGCGAAGATCTCGCCTACGTCACTGATCGGATCAGCGAATTCACCGGCGACAATCGTGCCGGCATCGAACGGACATTGCACCGCCTTTCGTGCATTCGCAACCGCCAGGGACGGGTGATCGGTCTGACGTGCCGCGTCGGTCGGGCCGTTTACGGGGTCATCGACATCGTCGAAGATATCGTCAAGTCGGGGCAGAACGTGCTGTTATTGGGGCGACCGGGTGTGGGCAAGACCACTCTCTTGCGCGAGGCAGCGCGGATCTTGGGCGAGAAAAAGCGCACGGTGGTGGTGGACACCTCGAACGAAATCGGCGGCGACGGCGATATCCCCCATCCGGCGATCGGGCGCGCCCGGCGCATGCCCGTGTCTGCGCCTGAGTTGCAGCACGAGGTGATGATCGAGGCGGTTGAGAACCATATGCCGGAAGTGATCGTCATCGACGAGATCGGCCGTCAGCAGGAGGCTGCCGCTGCACGCACGATTGCCGAACGCGGCGTGCAATTGATCGGCACGGCGCATGGCAACTCGCTCGAAAACTTGATGATGAACCCGACCCTGTCCGACCTGATCGGCGGTATCGAGAGCGTCACCTTGAGCGACGAGGAGGCGCGGCGGCGCGGCACGCAGAAGTCGGTCTTGGAGCGACGGGCGCCGCCGACGTTTGATGTGCTGATCGAGATTCAGGACCGGCAACGGATGGCCGTGCATCACAGCGTGGCGGCGGCGGTTGATGCTCTGCTGCGCGGACGCTCGCTGTCGCCGGAAATCCGCTATCGAGATGAGGACGGGCAGGTGCGAATCGCCGAAGCTGCGCCCGCTCCGGTGCCGTCGGAGGCGCGCGCCGCGAGCATGGGGATGAACCGGCTGCCGTTCGATCGTCACAGTGTGAGCCGTTCTAACGGCGTCGGCCGACTTGAGCCCCATTCTGATGTTCTGCCCATGCCGGATGAGGCGGCGGCCGCGTTCAGGGCGGAGCGCACCGACCGGGTAGCACGGATTTATGCCTACGGCATCAGCCGGGGCCGGCTCGAGCAGGCGGCGCATAACCTCGGCGTCCCGGTCCAGATAGTCGACACACTGGGTCAGGCGAACACCGCGGTGACGCTGAAGAACTACTACCGCAAGCATCCGCAGCCGATTGCCGAGGCCGAGCGCCAGCGCATACCCGTCTACGTGCTACGTGCCAATACGATCAACCAGATGGAATCGGTGCTGGGCGATATCTTCGGCGTCGCCGTCGAGCCTGAGGATCCGATGGAGCGCGCGGTCACGGAGACGCGCGAAGCGATCCGCCGGGTCCTGGCCGGTTCCGAAGCGGAGGAACTGCGCCCTGCCAATGCTGAGATCCGCCGGCTGCAACACGAGATGGCCCGTTCTGCCAACCTGATCTCGCACAGTTACGGCAACGAGCCCCGGCGCCGCGTCCGCATCCTTCAGGGTTGATCTGCCATGAAAACCCGGTTTCCACAGCCGATGGTTCCGTAAGGACCTCTCGGACTTGTGGAAACCGGGTTTTTGGCTATCATAGGGCGACCCGCCAGCGGGGTGACGCGGCCGGCCGGTTGATCGAGCTTTGGGCCGAGGGCCAACTGGCGTCGCGGGCGTGAGTGGTGGATATCACGGATCGGTGAGGATGGGCTTGTTCGTTTCGTTTGAAGGGCCTGAAGGCAGCGGGAAGACGACGCAGATCCAGCTCTTGAGTGCCTGGCTGATAGAGCGCGGTTGCGATGTGCTGACGACCCGCGAGCCCGGCGGCACCCGCATCGGCGACGCGATACGGGCGCTTCTCCTTGACCCGGCTCACACCGAGATGCAACCTGAAGCCGAGACCTTGCTCTACTGCGCGGCCCGCGCCCAGATCGTAGGCGAGAAGATCCGCCCGCAGCTGGAACGAGGCGGCGTCGTGCTTTGCGATCGTTTTGCCGATTCGACTCTCGCGTATCAGGGTTACGGGCGACAACTGGACCTGGACACGGTGCGTACACTCCTGGTTTTTGCGACTGGGCACTTGACGCCCGACGTTACCATCTACCTCGACCTGCCCGTCAGCGAGGGTTTGCGACGCAAGCAGGGATGCGACCAGTCGGAGTGGAACCGGCTGGAGCGTGAGGTCGAGGCCTTTCACGGGCGGGTGCGCCAGGGATACCTGGCCTTAGCAGCGGCTGAGCCGCAGCGATGGAGGGTGCTGGACGCCATGCAGCCGGCAGGCGACATCCAGAAGAGTCTTCGGCAGATCCTTTCGCCGTACTTCGAGGGAACACGATAGGTCGCGTTGAAGATCCAAGCCAGTAACGCCGGGTTGAATGCACTCCATGGTGCACGCGCAACGAGGAGGGACACTCATGAAGCTGGTTATGGCGATTGTCAGCAGCGATGACTCCCGCGATCTTCTGAACCGGTTGATCAAAGCCGGCTTTCGCGCCACGATGATCTCCAGCACCGGTGGTTTCCTGCGCGAAGGCAAGACGACCATCCTGGTGGGAGTGGAAGACGACCGGGTGTCGCAGATCATGGAAGTGGTGCGCCAAAGCTGCCGGCGCCGCACCCAATGGGTGTCTCCGCTGCCCACCCTCGAAGGACCGGGTTTGGAGATGTCCGAGCCGATCGAGGTGAGTGTCGGAGGGGCAGTCATCTTCGTGCTTAACGTCGAGCAGTTTATTCAGGCGTAGACCGGGGTGCGGGCGGAAACGACTGACCGGGCGTCGTCGGGCCGGATTTGTCCGTCACGCCATCACATAACGCCAAAATCGTCTCCGCCCCCGGAATCGTCGCCGCCGAGATCGGGCATCGATTTCTCGATGGCCTCAGGGTCTTCGCCGGCCTCAAGCCGCCCAACGACTTCGTTGAACTCGGGGCCAAGGTCCTCGCCGGTCTCGTCGGCCATTTTGCGCATGTAGCGGGCGAGGGATTTCGGGTCGTCTTCGTCCAACCCTCCGAGCGCACTCGGATCGGCAAGGTTGTCGAGCCGGCTTTCTTCGGAACGAAGGATGGCGACCTTTGATATCAGGCGGCGCAGATCGGTGCCGTGGCAACGCGGGCAAACAGGGGCGCGACTGGCGGCATCGGCGAAGGACGGCCAAAGCAGGCTGACCCGCCGTTTACAGTCGTTGCAGTAGTATTCGTAGATCGGCATTGTGACCTTTCCAAACCGGGTGTTCGACGTCTAGGAACGCGATTATAACCCAAACCTGCCGTGCGACAAAGCAGGTTATCCGCAGCGGGAAAGCCATGTGAGCCATTTGAGTCTATCTGCCGTGCTAGAACGCGATAATGCCAACCAGCAATGGTATACGAGCCTGCAGGCGAAGCGGCCTCTGCTGGTCGTTATCTCTGGTCCATCTGGTGTCGGCAAAGACGCGACCATCAAGCGCATGAAAGAGCGCGGCTATCCGTGCCATTTCGTGGTCACCGCTACCACGCGCGCCATCCGGCCCGGCGAGGTGGACGGCGTCGACTATCACTTCGTCACCGAAGAGGTATTTGCCCACATGCTGGCCCGTGGCGAGCTGCTGGAGCACGCCCAGGTGTACGGGCAGAACAAGGGAATTCCCAAGTTCGACGTCCGCCAGGCCCTGGAGAGCGGCCACGACGCCGTCCTCCGGGTCGACGTGCAGGGTGCGGCCACGATCCATCGTCTGGTGCCGCAGGCAATCACGATTTTCCTGACGGCGGAGTCCGAGGAGGAGCTGATCGAACGCCTGCGCCGCCGACGTACCGAAGATGACGACCAGTTGCAGGCGCGCATCGCGACCGCCCGGGCGGAATTGCTGCGCGTGAGCGAGTTCAAATACCGGGTGCTCAACCGCGAGTGTGCCCTGGATGAGGCAGTGGAGCAGGTGATCGCCATCATGCAGGCCGAGAAGTGCCGCGTGGACTGGGAGCCGGTGCAACTGTGAACGAGCAGCCAGGCGCCGAACCCATTCTCGCACCTCCTGTCAGGCAGGGCGCCCGTTTACCGCTGGCCCGTCCGATCGTGACCAATATCCTGCTGGGCGCAATTGTCCTGGCATACATTTTGGAAACGATCGCGAGTGGGCTCGACCCGATCAACACAAACATCCTGGCGGCTGTGAATCTCGGCGCCCAGGTCAATGCCTACGTCGCCCAAGGGCAGTATTGGCGCCTCTTTGCCTCGCTGTTCCTACACTTTGGGATCATGCACATCGCATTCAACGGCTGGGCACTCTACGTCCTCGGACGCGAAGTCGAGGCGCTGTATGGGTCTGCTCGCTTTACGGTCATCTACTTCCTGACAGGTCTGTTCGGCAACGTGGCTTTCTACTGCCTGGGCGGGCCGTTCATCCCTTCGGCCGGTGCGTCGGGGGCCATCTTCGGCGTGGTCGGGGCGGAGATCGCCTTTTTTTACCGCAATCGGCGCCTTCTAGGCGGCATGAGCCAGCAGCGGCTACGCACCCTGTTCATACTCGTTGGGATCAACCTGGTGTTTGGGTTCACCGTCGCCGGCATCAATAATATCGCCCATATGGGGGGCCTGATCAGTGGACTGTTGCTGGGTCTCGCGCTGACGCCGCGCTACAGCGTTCAGTGGGAGGGGTTCGTGCCGGCGCCGCGTTTGGTCGACGGCAATCCTACGGCGTATCGTGTCATTGCTCCGCTGGTCGGCCTGCTCCTCTTGGTGGCGGGCGTCCGCCTGGGAGATCAGCGGTGGGCAGCCGCCACTTCCCTCTCAACCCCCCGGCCTTCGCCGGCCGCGCAGCGCGTGGCCGAGCCAGTACCACAGGCCGATCTTCCCCCCTGCACGCTATAGCCCATTAGAGTATAATAGAACTCGTAGGATCGATGGCTTGGTCCAACGTGGGCGGGCCAGCAGACTGGCCCGGGTGGAGGTGCGCGATGCCAGCAATGCGAGACGAGGTGGTCCGGCCGCCGGCAGTTGCAGGCGCCTGGTATCCTGGCAGCCAAGCGGCACTGCAGGGCGCGGTTGAAGAATATATGGCCCAGGTGGAGCCGCCGGCACTGCCCGGGCGTGTGATCGCCCTGGTCAGCCCGCACGCGGGTTACGCTTTCTCCGGTCCAACAGCGGCCCATGCTTTTGCCCAGGTGCGAGGGGCAGATTATCGGCGCGTGGTGCTGCTCGGTCCCCTACATAGGCCGATCTGGGGTAGCCGGCTGGGGCCGTTCATGGTTCCGACCGAAACGGCTTACCGCACTCCGTTGGGAACCCTTTCGCTGGACCGCGAGTTCATCTCCCGGCTCGGCCGGCGAGTATCCCTCACTCCCGTTCACGGCGACAGGGAGCATGCCTTGGAGATAGAGCTGCCTTTTTTGCAGGTGGCCCTCGGCGACTTCAGCCTGGTACCCATCCTGCTCGGAGACTCCATCGCCGATCCGGCAGCCCTGATCCGCGTGCATGCGCTCGCGGACGAGATGGCGGCCCTGTGTGATGAGAAAACCCTGTTCGTCGCCAGCACGGACCTCACTCACGCCAACGACTACCCGGCGGTCGTGCGCACCGACCGCCGGCTGGCCGACCTGGTCGCCGCCTTTGACGTCGACGGGCTGACGGCGGGGCTGCGGGCCGGGCAGGTGCAGGCCTGTGGGGCTACCGGCCTGATAGCGGTTCTCGAGGCGGCCCGTAAATGTGGGGCGTGCGGCGCCCAGGTCTTGGCGTATGCCGCTTCCGGGGACGTCACCGGCGACAAGAACCCGGGCAGCTACACGGTCGGCTACCTGGCCGCTGCCGTCTATAGGTGAGTATGCTCTACGCAGATGTCTGCGTCAACACTCCCCTGGGCGTTCGGGTGGGTCCCAGCCTGGGAGCAGATACGGCCGAGGACGCGGTTGCCCGGACCTTCACCTACGGCGTTCCCGAACGCTTGGAGCAGCGTCTGCAACCAGGCTACCTCGTCTGGGTGTTGTTTCGCGGCCGGCGCGTGCAGGCCATCGTGCTCTCACTTAGCCCGACCCCGCCGAGCTTTGACGTGCGCGAGATCCAGGCCGTTGTCTGGGCGCAACCCCCGCTCACCCAGCCTCAACTGGCCTTGGCTCGCTGGATCAGCGCCTATTACCTCTCGCCCCTGATCGAGGCATTGCGTATGATGCTGCCGGCAGGCGTCAGCCAGCGCGGGCGCACGGTCCTGGTGCGCACCTCGCTCCCGGCGCCCAGCGACCTGCCTCCCGGGCAGTCGGCCGTGCTCGCGCGCATCGCCGAGGCCGAAGGTACGTGGGCTGAGGTCAGCGAGGGTCTGAGCAGGGTCACTCAGCGGGACGATCTCGAGCCGCTGATCGAGGCCGCCCTCGTGACGCGCGAGGTGGCCTTCTTGACGCCGCCGCCCCATCCCAAGTTCGATCGCCTGGTGCGCCTGCTGGCCAATCTGGCCACCATCGAACGCGCCCTGCCCACACTTGGTCATTCGTCGAAGCAGGCCGATGCCCTGGCCTGGTTGCTCGGACAGACCGATCCACTGCCGACCCTCAAAGATCTGTGCGCTGGAGCCGGCTGCGAGGAATCGAGCGTGCGCGCCTTGGCCGAGCGCGGCTGGGTGAGCATTCTGCCGCGCCGCGCATCTATCCGGCGCTCCTCCGCGGAGCGCGAGCTGTCGGGCGAGGGCGGTGCAGCCGTCAGATCGGCCAAGCAGGCGGCAGCCTTGGCTGCCTTACCCGTGGACCTGGTCGACGAGGCAGAGTTCCGCGCCGCGCAGGGCATTGACAGCGCCACCTTGCGCGCCTTGATCGACAAGGACCTGGCCCAACGCGTCGAAGAGCCCGCCCTTGTGACGTTGACACTGGAACGTGACAAGGTGCCTGATGCCCTGGTCCGCCTGCGCGGCGCAGAAAAGCATCGAGCCGTCCTCCGGGCACTGCAAAAGCACGAAGGCCCGGCGTGGATCGGCTGGGTGTATGCCGAGACCGACGCGACGCTCGACACTCTGCGTGACCTGGAGGACGCCGGTCTGATCAGCCTGAACGAAGAGATGGTCTGGCGAGATCCGCTGGCCGGCCACGAGTTCATCCCCGACCAGCCTCCCGTGTTGACCGAGGATCAGGAGCGGGTGTGGGATGCCGTCAGGGTGTGCCTGAGCGGGGGCGAGGAGGCGAGCCAAGGGGCACAGGGCCCCGGACAAACGGAGACATGCGCTCAACCCTCGGATCGCGCCTCGGTCATGCTTCTCTATGGTGTGACCGGTTCCGGGAAGACCGAGATCTATCTGCGTGCGATCGAAGAGGTGCTGCGACGCGGCCGGCAGGCGGTCGTGCTCGTGCCGGAGATCGCGCTGACCCCTCAGACCATCCGCCGCTTTGCGTCCCGTTTCCCGGGCAAAGTGACCGTCTGGCACAGCGAACTGGGCGACGGCGAACGCTTCGACGTTTGGCGCCGGGTCCGAACGGGGTATGGGGCCGCCCAGGTGGTGGTCGGGTCGCGCTCGGCCCTCTTCTTGCCTTTCCCCGATCTCGGACTGGTGGTGGTCGACGAGGAGCATGAGAGCAGCTACAAGCAACTGCGCACCCCGCGCTACCACGCACGTCGCGTGGCGATCGAGCTGGGCCGGGTCTGCGGTGCCCCGGTACTGCTCGGCAGCGCCACCCCGGCGCTGGAAACCTATTACGCGGCCCGCCAGGGGGAGATCGATCTGCTCACCCTGCCCAAGCGCATCAGGACGGCGATGACCGGCGGCGGCGTGGGCAGGGACGGGACCCTGGCCGCGCCGCCGCCGCCGCTTCTGCCATTGGCAGTCCACCAGGACCTGCCGGAAGTGACGGTAGTGGACCTCCGCCAGGAACTGCGGGTGGGCAATCGCAGCATTTTCAGCCGGCCGTTGGCCGCGGCGATGCGACAGGTGCTGGCAGCGGGACAGCAGGCGATCCTCTACCTGAACCGCCGCGGCGCGGCCACGTTCATCCTCTGCCGGGACTGCGGTCATGTCGAGGTCTGCCCGCGCTGTGCGGTGCCCCTCGCCTATCATCGGGCGGGCGAGATGCTAATTTGCCATCACTGCAACCGGCGTTATCCGGCCCCGTTTAGGTGCCCTGACTGCAACAGCTCGCGCATCCGCTACTTCGGCAGCGGCACGCAGAATGTCGAGGAGGTCGTGCAGCAAATGTTCCCGACGGCGCGCACGCTGCGTTGGGATCGCGACGTGACGGGCGCAAAAGGCTCACATGATGCGATCCTGCGGCGTTTCAGCGCGCACGAGGCGGACATCCTCATTGGCACCCAGATGATTGCCAAGGGCCTGGACCTGCCGCTGGTGACGCTGGTAGGGGTCGTTGCTGCAGACGTGGGACTGTTTCTGCCCGATTTCCGGGCGGGCGAACGGACATTTGCGTTGCTGACCCAGGTGGCCGGCAGGGCGGGTCGCAGCTCGTTGGGTGGACGGGTGATCGTGCAGACTTACCACCCGGAGCACTACGCCATCCTGGCTGCCAGCCACCACGACTATGAAGGCTTCTATCGGCAGGAAATAGCCTTCCGCCGCGAACAGAATTATCCGCCGCTCAGCCGCCTGGCGACTCTCATCTACCACAACAGCCAGGTTGCCAAAGCGCAGTCTGAGACGACCCGCATGGCCGGGCAACTACGCGAGGAGATTGACCGCCGCGGGCTGAGTGAGACCACACTTATCGGCCCTGTCCCCTGTTTCTTTACCCAGGAGCGGGGCCTCTACCGCTGGCAGATCGTCATCCGCGCCGCCGACCCAAGGCAATTGCTCCGCGGGGTGACTATCCCGATCGGCTGGCGCGTCGACATCGATCCGGTCGATCTCCTATGAAGAATGTATCCGATGGCTGCCAGACGACATCTATAGATCGACTAGCAAGTTAAGGGAGTACCTCGATGGCCTGGTTGAATGTGGTGGTTCCGGGTGTGACGACCGTGGTCAGTCTCGTGTTCGCCGGGTTAGTATCGGCCCGCTGGGGGCAGAGACGCCACCTCAACTCGCTGCTGTGGGGCATCGGTCTGCTGATGTTCGCTATCGGCACGGCGACGGAGTTTCTATATGCCCTGGCCGGCTGGCACGCCCTGCTATTCCGGCTATGGTACCTGTTCGGCGCGGTGCTCGTGGCGGCCTACCTGGGCATGGGCACCGCCTACCTCCTGATGCGCGGCAAGACCCGCAGGCTGGCGCACATGCTGATGGCCTTGATCTTGATCGGGTCCGTCTACGCGGCCTACCGGGTATTCACGGTACCACTGGACCCGACGCAAATGATCCCCGGGGAATTGAGCGGCAGCGCGATCACCGTGAAGAGCGTGCGCCTGATCACCCCGTTATTCAATTCGTTGGGCGTCATCTTGTTGGTGGGTGGGGCGCTCTACTCTTCGTGGCTCTTCATGCGCAAGCACGTCTTGCCCAACCGGGTGACCGGCAACATCCTGATCGCACTCGGCGCGCTGTCCCCCGCGATCGGCGGTGTCTTGCAGAGACTGGCCCAGATGCACTTTATCCTCTATTTGAGCGAGCTCGTAGGCGTGGTTCTGCTCTTTGCCGGCTTCCTCGAAGCCAGCCGCCCACCGGTCTCGACTGCAGTCACGCGCGGCCGAGTCGCCACCCGGGAACAATTGTGAAGCGGCGTCTCTGGAATCTGCTGATCGGCGCGGTCTTGCTGCTTGGGGCGGCCTGGACTTGGGCCGGCCGCCTGCCGCCCGCCGGCGGAAGCCTGGAGACGCTGTCTGCCGCACCCGCCGTGGGCCACCCGGCGCCCGACATCGCCCTGAACGATGCGGCCGGGAAGAGCTTCACTCTGGCTAGTCTGCGCGGCAAGCCGGTCGTGCTAAATTTCTGGGCGACCTGGTGCCCGCCCTGTCGCAGTGAGGCGCCAGAACTGCAGAGAGCCGCCCAGCGCTATGCCGGCCAGGTGGCGCTGGTAGGGGTCGATCAGGGAGAGCCGGCCGCAACCGTCCTGGCTTACACCGCTCAGCAGGGCCTGACGTACCCCGCGCCGCTCGATCAGAACGGCCGGGCCAGCCTGGCCTACGGCGTCCATGCGCTGCCGACAACCTTCTTTATCGATCGCGACGGGATTATCCGGCAGACCTACGTCGGCCCCTTGAGCGCTCCGTTACTCGCCCAGATGCTCGGGACGATTTACCCATGATGCTACCGGTCCTGCAGATCGGTCCCCTCGCCTTGCAGACTCATCCCCTGGCGCTGCTCCTGGCCGTTTGGGCGGCCCTGGCCTGCGGCGCGCACCTGGCAAGCTGGCAAGGCATCGAAGGCGACCACATGTACAATGCGGGCCTGAGCGGACTGGCGGCTGGGCTGGTTGTCGGGCGTTTGGCGCACGTCATTGCTTTCTGGCCGGCATACCGGCTCGAACCGTTGTCGATCGTCGGCTTGAATGCACGCGCCTTCTTGCCCTGGCCGGGGGTGTTGGCCGGATTGGTGGCCGGTGGTTATTACCTGTACCGGCATCGCCTACCGCTCGCCGGGATGCTGGACGCGGCGGCGCCGGGCGGTCTCTTGGGGATGGCCATCGCGCAACTCGGCGCCTGGTTGGCCGGCCTCGATCCGGGTGCACCGGCCAACTTACCCTGGGCGATCGTCGAATGGGGCGTGCGCCGCCATCCGGTCCAGCTTTATCAGGCGGCCGTCCTTCTGCTGGCCGGGGCGATGGTCCTGCTCATGCTCTACCGCAGCCGGCGGCCCGGTCAGGCCTTCTGGTCCGCGCTCCTCGGTTATGGTCTCAGCTTGTGGTTGACCGAACCCTTCCGCGAATCCAGCGCGACTCTCGTGGCGGGTCTGCGTACGTTCCAGGTCTTGGGTCTCGTGGCAATCCTCATCGCGCTTCTCGCCTTGCGCCCCGAGCGCGAGACCCCCGGGCCTCAGGCCGAGGCCAGCCAGATCAAGCGTGCCTCAGAGCCCACTTCGGACGTCGAGCCGGGATAGGCGGGCAGCAGCTCGCGGACGACGAAACCGGCACGCTCCAAGGCGGCGGCATATTCATCCGCCGAGCGCACGCGCAGATGGTGTTCGATGCTGAAGCGCTCGACCGAACCGGCCCGCCGAGCGACGAAGCTCTGGGTCATACGCCACGTGCCCGTCCCCGGCCGGTGGTGATGGGTTTCCGTGACCTCCAGCCGGCCCCAGGCAGCGTCGAAACGAGTGCGCTGCGGCAGCGGCATGGGCCGTTGGCCGAAGGTGCCTGGGTAGTCGAAAATGTCGATCAGCAGCAGCCCCCCAGGGCGCAGGACCCGGCGCAATCCCGTCAGGGCGGAGGACAACTCAGCCGCGCCAAACAGGTATGCGAGCGGCGATTCCAGGCATATGGTTGCGTCAAAGGAATGAGACGCAAAGGGCAGCGCCTGCAGCCGCCCGCGTGCCAGGCAGGCCGGCAGGTTCTGTCCGGCTAACTTTGCCTGGGCGATGGCCAGCATGGCTCGGCTCACGTCCAGGCCTGTTACTGCGTAGCCGGCATCGGCGAGCGCGGGCAGGTGTCGCCCCGTGCCGCAGCCCGCATCGAGCAGCGTGCGGCACGTGCCCAGCCGATCGCGTAGGAAGGCTAACTGGGCCTGTAGAAAGCCCGGCTCGCTCTCGTGAATCACGTCGTAGATCGCCGCGAAGCTCGCTTCGGGGTCTTTGTCAGCCATCCGGTAGTTCGCTTCGGCCGCTCAGGCCTTGCTCCCCGCCCTCGGCCGCTGGATCGGTGGGGGCGCCGCTCCGGGCAGCGGTGAAGCCGCTGCTGCGCCGCGCATAATCGGCAGGCGTGTCAATGTCTTCGAGGATCTCGGGTGAGGGCCAGTCCAGCCAGGCAACCTGCCCGGCGTGTGCCTGGAGGATCGGCCGGGCGCCCTGGTCGCCCGCCAATCGGTCAAATTCGGCGAAGGTGACACGGTCGAAAAGCACGGGGTTGCCGCGCCGTCCCTGGTAGCGCGGCGCAACGACGGGGGCGAGGGTCGCCCGATGGACGTGGATCAGGGCCGACAGCAAGGCAGGTGAGACCCCCGGCTGGTCTGCCAGAAGGAACAATACGGCGCCGAGCGGCGCTGCATCGTCGTCCCGCAGGACGTCCAGCCCGGCCCGAACGCTGCGGCTCTGGCCGGCTTGCCAGTCCGGGACCGGCGCTTCCACTACCTCCGCCGCACGCGCCATACCGGCCACTGCCGCGTGCACCCGATCGGCACCCGCCCCCAGGGTCACGGCCACGCGCGCCACATCCGGACAAGCCAACGCCTGCCCTGCGACGTGCGCCACCAGCGGCACGTCGCCCCAAGGCAGCAGTTGTTTCAGCTCTCCGTAACGGCTGGCCCCTCCGGCCGCAAGCACGACCGCCCCAACCCGGCTCCAGACCTCGGCTACCGGCTCGGCCGCCTGGGCCGCGCCCACGATCACCCGGTCGATCCCCGCATCGGCGAGCAGGAGGCGGGCGAGCGCACGCGCTGCCCTCAGCGTCTGCTCGCTTTCGACTTTGTTCACGAAGGGAATCAGGCGCGCACCCGGCGGCAGGCCCTTGGCACCCCCGGACGGATGGGTGATCACCGACGCGACCGTCTCGGGCGTCACAGGCGCGCCCAGGACCGTGCCGGCCAGTTCGGCGACGATCTGGGGCCGGTGGACATGGTCCGCATCCAGGGTCTGCCCTATCACGTCCATGCCCACGACGGGGATCAGGATGGTCGTGCTCGCCGGGACGACCGGTTCGTGGGCCGCCGGGGCCTTGAACGGCAGACGGCGTGAGCCGTCCGCTTCTACGATCAAAGCGCCCACTCCCGGCAATGCTGCGATGCGCCCGACCAGGTCTGGCGGAATGCCCGCCACCTTGTCTATCTCAACTTGGACGTTGCCCGCCACCAGCGCGTGGTGGTACGTTGCCAGGGCTGCCGGCAACCGAGCCAGCAGGCTTTGCTCGTCGTCGAGAACCAGCGCGGCCGGCGCGCGTTGCATCTGGCTGACAAAAATCCGCGTGGTCATGGTCGTGACCACGGGCTTCCCGGCAGCAAGCAGCTCTTCGGCCAGCCGGAACATGAGCGTCGTCTTGCCGCCGCCGCCGACCAGGGTAATTACCTCTTGGTTCTGGGTCCCTAGCGCCTGAGAGATGAGCACCTGCAGATCCCCTTGCCGGCGTGTCTCAGCCCACAGCCGGCGGTCCACCGGCCAAAATGGCCTCGAGCACCCCGCCTCCGACGGCCAGCGACTTATCCGAGATGCTGAAGCAGTGGGCACGTTGAGCGCGTGGGTCGATATCGCCGATCTTGAGCCCGGCCGTGACGGCCAGACCATCGTGGATCAGCCCGCGCAGGACGCCGTCGAGCCCGGCCCGCACTTCAGCTTCGCCGACCCATGCCAGCACTTGATCAGTTTTGACTACGTCGCCGATGGCCGCTCCGGCGCGAAAAACACCACTCACCGGAGCGCGCAGTATGCGGCGGCCGCGTTGTCCCGCCACTTCGCCGGGCAGGCCGGTGTCTGGCTCAGCCTCCCCTTCCCAGATCACCCGACCCAGCCAGTGGCCGCGGTTGGTCTCCACCACCGCGTGGCAGTCTTGCCCGGCTCTCAAGCCGGGACCGAGGCCGATAACCAGCGGCGCGTCGGCCAGCCGCGTCCCCGTGTTGCGTTTGGCCATGATGGCATCCAGCAGCACGGCCGCGTTCAATGCCCTGCGCAGCTCGGCCCTGGGGTCCACTGCCACCGGGATCTTGCCTTCGGCCAGCGCGCGGCGGGCCTCGTCCGCCGACTCGACCCGGCAGGCCAGGATGCCTTCGACCGAGCATTTCCCCTCGTAGACCGCCTCGCCAAACGAGACCGTGCGCCTGACCATCATCGGTTGCGCCAGCTCGGTCATCACAACCGGGAAGCCGGCCCAATGCAGACGGGCAGCAACCCCGCTGGCCAGGTCGCCCGCACCCTTGATCAATACCAGCGTGTCGTCAAAACAGGACCTGCTCACACGTCACACTCTTCTCAGCCCGCGCGGATAATGGCTCTTCAGCGTCCCCTGCACCCGCTTGCCCCACCCCAGTGGAAAGCCGCCCACTGTCACCAGGACCCAGCCATCCGGGCCGGCGTGGCGCAGGCTCTCGCCGTGCAGATAGTTCAACACGCCGGGGCCGGCGGGGTCCAGGTCCGTGGTCAGTCGCGCATCGGCCGGATTAAGAGCCATCGCCAGGGCCTGGCTGGGCTCGAAGCGTCCCTTCTTGAGCGTTCCGAGCCACCAGCCGGCATGGATAAAACGCAAGCCGGCCAGGTCGGGCAGGCCAGCGGGCACCTGGTACAGGTAGGAGCCCACCTGCACCAGTCTTTCACTCACCGGCGCGCGCAGCAAATACTCGCGACAGAAAGCCTCGTAATAGCGCGCCGCTTCGACCGGCAGCTTCGGCAGGTGCCAGGCTGGCGGAGCTGCGCCTTCCTGCTGGCCACGCCGGAGCAGCAAGGCGATAAAGTGACCCTCGCCCAGGGTCAGGTGCGGCCAGAGACGCACGGTGTGCCGCAAGGCGCCGAACACCGGTCCGCCAAATTGCATGTTCTGCAGCCACTCAGGGCGCCCGGGCGCAAAGTCTGCCTGCCAGGCCGGCTCGACGACTTCGAAATCCGCGTGCGTTTCGAGGAAGCGGGCCACCGTGCCCTCGTCCTCCGCGGCCGCAAAGGTGCAGGTGGAGTAGGCGAGCATCCCGCCAGGGCGCAGCATGCGCGCGGCCGCGTCCAAAATCCCCGTCTGCCGGGCAGCGCAGCCGACCACCAACCCTGGGGCCCACTCACGCCGCGCCGCGTCGCTCTTGCGGAACATGCCTTCGCCGCTGCACGGGGCGTCCACCAGGACCCGGTCAAAGAAGTCGGGAAAACGCTCGGCCATGCGCTCGGGCGTCTCGCTCGTGATGGCCGCGTTGCGCACTCCCCAGCGTTCGAGGTTCTCGGCCAGGTCGTAGACCCGGCGAGGGTGAACCTCGTTGGCCACCAACAGCCCCTCACCGTTCAGCAGCGCCGCGATATGAGTGGCCTTGCCGCCGGGAGCGGCGGCCAGATCGAGCACCCTTTCGCCGGGCTGGGGCGCCAGCAGCGCGGCGACGCTCATCGCCGAGGGGTCCTGAATGTAGTACAGCCCCGCTGCATGAAATGGGTGTCGCCCAGGCTGCTCTTCCTCGGCGACGCGGAAGGCTGCCGGCGGCCAAAGGAGCGGCTCTACGACGAAAGGCAGGAGCTCCTGGAGAGCGGCGGGGGCGATCTTGAGCGTGTTGGCGCGCAACCCGTTGCTCGCCGGTCGGTCGTAGCAGGCGAGAAAGGCCGGATATTCATCGCCCAGCCAGCGTTCCATCCGGCCCAGAAATGCCTCCGGGATCGCCCGGCGCGCCAGTCCGTTCATCGCGCGCCGCGCCTCACAGGCTCACCACGCAGCCATCGGCGCGCGGATCGCTGCCACCCCACAAGACCCCGCTCTCCACGTCACGCCAGATAATCTGGCCGCGTCCAAACAACGAGCGCCCGTGTCCGCTGACCGGCCGCAGCGGATGGCCCATTTCGGCCAATCGAGCCATGACCGGTACGCTCAGGCCTTCTTCTAGCGCCACCGCCCCGCCCGCTTCCCCTTCGTCGATGCAGAAGCGCGGGCGGTCCAGGGCGGACTGCGGGTCCAGGCCGTCGTCGGCCAATGCCACTGTGACCTGCAGGTGTCCCTGCGGTTGCATGAAGCCGCCCATCACGCCGAAGCTGGCAAAAAGCGAGCCATCCTGTTCCCGCGTCGCCAAGGCCGGGATGATAGTGTGGTAAGGCCGCTTGCCGGGCGCGACCACATTGGGGTGACCGGGTGCGAGGCTGAAATTGTGGCCGCGGTTTTGGAGCGTGAAACCCCAGCCGTGCGGCACCATGCCGGTGCCGAAGCCCGTGTAGTTGCTGTTAATGAACGAGCAGGCGTTGCCTTCGCCGTCGACCACGCTGAAATAGACCGTGTCGGAGCCGGCGACCGGGCTGCCACGCTGGAGATCCAGGCTGGCCCGTCCGCGGTCGATCAGGCGACGCCGGTCCGCGGCATAGTCTTTGGAGAGCAATTCGGCCAGGGGCGCCGGACTGAAAGTGGGGTCGGCCACGTACCAGCGCGTGTCGGCGAAGGCCAGCCGCAGGGCCTCGATCTCCAGGTGCAGCCGCTCGGCCGAGAGTGGCGGCAACGCGGCCAGGTCGAAGCCTTCCAGGATGTTGAGCCCGAGCAGTGCGGTCAGTCCTTGCCCGTTGGGCGGGCACTCCCAAATGCGCAGCCCACGATAGGAGATGCTGACCGGCTGTTCCCAGGTAGATTGGTGTGCAGCGAGGTCGCCTTCGGCCATGCAGCCGCCGGCCGCCTGGACGGTGGCGGCGATGCTCGCGGCGATCTCACCCTGGTAGAAGGCTGCCTTGCCGCCTTTGGCCACTACGCGCAAAGCTCGCGCCAGTCCGGGGTTATGGAAGATCTCCCCTGCGCGCGGGGCGCGGCCGTCGATCGTCAGCTCCTGGCCGCCCGGCGCATAGGCCAACTGGCGTTCGACGCCGCGTTGCCAGGCGTAGGCAGTGAGCGGCGCCACCGGGAAGCCCTCTTCGGCCAGCCGGATGGCAGGGGCCAAAGTCGTCTCCAGCGCCAGGCGTCCGTGACGTTCGACCACGTCGCACCAGCCGGCACAAGCGCCCGGTACGGTGATCGTGTAGGGATGGTAGGGTGGCAAGTGAGCGCCGAGGCCCTCAACCTGCAAGCGCTCGAGCGTGAGCGCAGCCGGAGCACGTCCTGAACCGTTGAGGGCAGTGACCTGCCGTGAGGCGCCGTCATAAAAGAGGGCAAAACAATCTCCGCCCAGCCCGGTCGACATCGGTTCGGTCACGTTGAGGGCCGCGGCAGTGGCCACAGCAGCATCCGCCGCATTGCCCCCCTTGGCCAGGATCTCGAGCCCGGCCGCTACCGCTAACGGCTGGGATGCTGCCACCATGCCTCGCCGCCCGAGCACCGGCGACCGGCGGGAATCGAAAACTAATTCGTTGCTGATCAAGGTATCACGCCTGTCCTGTCAGAGCCATCCGTATGGCCGCTCGATGCAAATGGCCGACTGAGAGTCCTGGTTGTGGACCCTCAGGATCGTTTGCGCTTCTTCCCGAGTGCAGCCCAAGAGGAGCTTGACCTCCGAATCGCGCTTGGCAAGGTCCACGCTGCAGATGACCGCGGTCAACTTGCGCCCCGCCAGGCTTCCGAGCCACACGTCGATGCCGCCGCCGTCTTGCGATCTCGTGCCAGACAAGTATCCATAGTCCAGCGGGTAGATGAAGTCAGGGTGGCGCGGGTGGGCCGAGCCGCGTGGTCGATCGATGACGATCTCGCAGGAGGCGACCAGGCTATCCAACGCGCTCCAAAAGCGGGGCGTTGTCTCCCCGCCGGGCCTGTCGTCATCCCCGGTCGAACGGGTCGTGGGCTCGGACTTCACGCCGGCAGCTCCCCGGCCGGCTTCGCATCGGCCCGCGCCCGGGATTCGATGCTGCGGATGAAATCCGTCTTGGCCTCGGTGTAGCCCTGGCGGTCCCCCGCGTAGTCGACCGCCAACCTGCGCTTCAACCCTTCGTAGGCGCGCGCCACCTCGGCGTGCCGGCGCAGGTAGTCGCGGAACAGCAGGTGCCGCACCCAGAACTCATCGCCCATCTCGACAACGTGGAGGTGATGCGATCGAAATTCGGGCGGCCCCTTGCGAAAAAAGCGCCGCTCGGGGATCAGTTCCTCGAATTCAGGAGCGTACTCGTAGCCAATCGCCGCCAGAGGCGCGTACAGCCATTCTGCCTCGTCGAGCGTCCGGATGCCGATCATTATGTCGATGATTGGCTTGGCGGCGAGATCGGGCACGGCCGTGCTGCCGATGTGTTCGATTGCCAGGATGGCCGGGCCTATCGCGGCCTCGATCTGGTCCTTCTCTTTTTCGTAAAGGGCCGGCCAGCGAGGGTCATAGTCCACGATCACAACAGGCAGGCTCACACTTCACTCCCAATCTGCTCGTCCTTCAGCCCTACCCGCACCGTGTCAGGCAGCTTCCAGATAGGCACAGCGCCAGTCGCACCAGACCGTGGCGGAACCAGGCTTGGCCGCTCAGGCACTCTGCCGCAGCCCGCGCCAGACGCGCTCCGGTGTCAGCGGGAAATCGTCGAAGCGCACACCGGTGGCGTCGTGCAGCGCGTTCGCAATCACCGCCGCAGCCGGCAGATAGGGCATCTCCGCCATGCCGCGCGCGCCCCAAGGGCCGTTTGGGTCCGGCACCTCGACGATGACCGAATCCAGCCTGGCAGGCACGTCAAGGATGGTCGGTATGAGGTAGGTGCTCATCTTGTCCGTCAACACCCTGCCGCCCGCCGTCTTGAAGTTCTCGAGCAACGCATAGCCGAGGGCCTGCACGACGGCCCCTTCGATCTGGCCTTGCACCTGCTGCGGATTGATCGCTTGACCCACGTCGTCGGCGCTGATGAAGCGCTCGACCTGCACTTCGCCGGTTTCGACGTCGACCGCAAGTTGGGCAACCTGTGCGACGTAGCCATAAGCGAAGTTAGGTTTGCCATAACCGGTGTCGTGGTCCAGTTGGCTGGTCTTGGGCGCCAGGTAAACGAATTCGCCGATGGCGGGACGCTCTTCGTTTTGCCAGGCCTCCAACGCCTTCGCCGCGGCGCCACGCACCGCGTTGCCGGACATGTAGGTCAGTCGAGAAGCGGAGGCGCTGCCCGAATCGCCCATTCTGGCAGTGTCCGAGGCCACTACCCGCACGCAGTCGAGGGACAGGCCCAACACCTCGGCGGCCATCTGCGCGATCACGGTGTGGTTGCCCTGGCCCACGTCGGCGCCCGCATAGTAGAGGATCGCCCTCTCAGGCACGGCTGCCCCTTCCAGCTCGATGCGAGAGTAGCTGTTTTCCTGGTAGCCATAGCTGAAGCCGACGTTCTTGAAGCCGCAGGCAAAGCCCAGGCCACGCCGCACTGTCCCGTCCCCCCGCTCCAGCACCGGCCGGTGCCAATGCCCGGACGCGTCCTGCTTCCAGCCGCCCGCGCGCGCGGCCGCGATCAAGGTTTCGGTCAGCCCGACGCCGCCCGGGATGGGCGTGCCGGTGGTCAGCAAGCTCTCGCCGGTCAGGATGTTCTTCAGGCGCAGCTCGACGGGATCGATGTCCAGGGTTTCTGCCAGGCGGTCCATCAGGCTCTCGGCGGCGAAATGGCCCTGCGGGCCGCCAAAGCCACGGAAGGCGGCGCCGGGCAGATTGTTGGTGTAGACCGCGTAGGTATCGACCTTGGCGGCAGGGAATTCGTATGGCCCGGTGCACGTCAAGGTGCAGTTGCCCAATACCTTGTTGCTGGTATAGCAGTAGGCGCCACCGTCGGCGATGACCTTGACTTGCGCCGCGACCAGTTTGCCGTCCCGCCGGGCCCCAAAGCGGGCCCACAGTTTCATCGCATGGCGTTTACCATGCCCGATGATCGATTCTTCCCGGCTCCAGATGGTCTTGATCGGCCGGCGGACCCCGCGCTGTGCCAGGCGCCAGGCAGCCAGCGCCAGGGTGATCTGCACGGAAATGTCCTCGCGCCCCCCGAACGCGCCGCCGATGGCCGGGTAGATCACTCGTACCTCATCTTCGGGCAAACCCAGCGAGTGCGCGATCTGCGCCCGATCGACGTGGGTCCATTGTCCTGCTGCCTCAACCGTGACACGTCCGGCTTCGTCGATGTAAGCCACGCCCGCTTCCGGTTGGAGGTAGGCATGCTCCTGGACGGGCGTCGCAAAGACCCCTTCCACTACGACATCGGCCGTCAGCAACGCGGCCTCGGCATCGCCCTTACGGATATGATAGGTATAAGTGATGTTATCCGGCGCATTCGGATGCAACTGGGGCGCGCTTGGCTGCAAAGCCTCTTCGGGGTCCAGCACCGGTTGCAGGTCCTGCCACTCGATGCGGATCAGCTTAAGCGCCGCTCGGGCCTGCGCTTCGCTCTCTGCGACGACGACCGCCACCTGGTCGCCCACGAAACGCACGACATCCGCGCCCTCTTTGGACGAACCGGGGCCGCAGAGGACGGGCTGGTCCTGCATTTGCAGTCCATGCTCGTTCACCGGCACGTCACGCGCCGTGAAGACCGCGACCACCCCCGCCGCGGTCTCCGCCTCGGCGGTATTGATCGCCAGAATGCGGGCGTGCGGCCGCCCGGCAAACAGCGTGGCAAGATGCAGCATGTTCGGGTAGGCCAGGTCGCCAGAGTAAAGCGCCTCGCCCGTCACCTTGGCCGGCGCATCGATGCGTGGGGCGTTGGCGCCAACGATTTGCAACGTCATCGTGCCGCCTTTTCCACGGCTTCCAGGATCCTGTAATACCCGGTGCAGCGACACAGGTTGCCGGTCAGGGCCTGTCGTATTTCATCTTGCGTCGGATCCGGGCACTCCTCGAGGAGGTTGGCGGCTGCCATCAGGAAACCGGGCGTGCAGTATCCGCACTGCACTGCCGCGGCCTCCACGAAGGCCTGCTGAATGGGGTGCGGTTCGCCATCCGCCTCGGCCAGCCCTTCTACCGTCACGACCTCGCAACCCTGCGCTCGTTCGGCCGGCACGAGGCAGCTCATCACCGCCTTGCCATCCAGCCAGACCGTGCAGGCCCCGCACTCGCCTTCGGCGCAGCCTTCCTTGGTACCGGTCAATCCGGCGTCCTCCCGCAGAGCGCGCAGCAAAGTCTTGCCGTGAACGCCGTGCAGTCTGACCGGCTGTCCGTTGAGCGTGAACTCGAGCTCGTCCACAGGCGGGTGAACCGGAACGGTCGAAGGGGGTCGGCCGGGTGCTCCCCACAGCAGCACGGGTCTTTCCGGCCAACCGGCGCGTTCCGTGCCGTCACTGAGTTGGCGAAGCGCGCGCGCGGTCATGACGCGCAGCATGTCCCGCCGATAGTCAGCGCTGGCCCGTAGGTCGGAAATGGGCCGGGCCGCCGCTGCCGCCCGCTCCGCCGCGCCTTCGATCACGTCCTCGCCCAATTCCTGGCCGGACAGGTAGTCCTCGGCCTCGGCAGCGCGTATTATGGTCGGCGCAACCGAGCCGAGCGCGATGCGCGCGCGCCGGACCCTGCCGCCTGGTCGCGGCTCGAAATCCAGGATCACGGCGACATTGACGAGGCTGATCGCTTGCGCCTGGCGCAGGCCAAGCTTGAGGAAGGTGCCCCGTTCGTTGGCACCCAGGGCGGGCATCTCGATGCGCGTGACCATTTCATCCGGCTCCAGCGCAGTGCGCCGCACGCCCAGGAAAAACTGGTCGAAAGACAGGGTCCGGCTGCCCCGGTCCCGGCTCGAAAGTGTCAGCGTCGCATCCATCGCCCAGAGAGGGGTGATGGTGTCGTTGGCCGGGCTGGCAGTCACCAGGTTGCCGGCGACCGTGGCCCGGTTGCGGATCTGTGCGGCGCCTACCAGCCAACAGGCGCGCGCCAGCGGGAAAGCGCCCGCCACCGCCTCGGGCGAGGCGACCACCTGGTTGTGGGTCACCAGGGGACCGAGCGCAAACTTGCCGTCACTCAGGGTGAGATTATCCAGTCCCGCGATGCGCGAGACGTCCACCAGGACCTCTTGCCGGCGCAGGCCGCGCTCCAACTCGAGGATCAGGTCAGTACCGCCGGCCACGATACGGCATGCATCGCCGTGCCGGGCCAGTAGCTCCAGCGCCTCCGCCAGGCTGGCCGGCGCGTAATAGGTCTGCCACATAGATAACGAATTCCTTCTCTAGAGGTCTTGCTCCGGGTCCGCGCGCTTGGCCAATTCATAGTCGAGCAGCCGGGCAGCATCCGCCAGGCTCTCCACTTCGCCCTCATCCACCATCGCTTGCAGAGACTCGAGTTGGAGCGGCGTCAACGAACCCGACGCCAGCGCTCGCTCCCAGGACCAGCCACGTTCTTGCACAAGCCTTCTCCTTTCAGCCCGTCTCTGGCAGGGATCCGACGAAAACGAACCTTCCTGCGAGTCATCCCCGACTCCAACTTTTATCACAAGCGCCGTTCTGTGGTATTATGGCGCCTGTTAGGACCTTGATCCCCAGGGAGGACAGGAATGCCTTTAGCCATTGGACAACTCGCACCTGATTTTATCCTGAAAAGCCACACGGGGCAATCCGTTCGCCTGAGCGACTACCGCGGGCGCTGCAACGTAGTCATAGCCTTCTTCCCGCTGGCCTGGACACCGGTTTGAACGAACCAAATCCCTTCCTACCAGGCGGCATTGGCCCGGTTCGACGGGATGGAGACCCAGGTTCTGGGTCTGAGTGTCGACAGCACGGACTGCCTTAAGGCATGGGCTGACAGCTTGGGTGGGATCGATTACCCGCTCGTGAGCGACTTCTTCCCGCACGGGCGGGTGGCGCAGATGTATGGCGTGTTCCGCAGCGAGGGCTACTCCGAACGGGCGCTCTTCGTCATCGATAAGCACCGCATCATCCAGTATGTGGATGTCCACGATATCGACGAGCAGCCCGATAACGAAGTTCTCTTCGACGAGCTTGCCCGGCTTGATCCCAGGCTCGCGGCCAGGCAGGCCACACAGCAGGTAAGGCCGGCGGTGGTGGCAGCAGCCTCCGAGCCCGAGGCCGACGTCGTCATGTACTGCACCCCGTGGTGCCCCGCCTGTATGCGGGCGCGTACCTTTTTCAAGGAACATCAGATCTCGGTCGTCGAGGTGGACATTACCAAAGACCGCGCCGCCGCCCAACGCGTCAAGAATTGGGCCGGTGGCTATGAAACCACGCCCACCTTCAAGGTTAAGGGCCAGGTCATCGTCGACTGGGACCCGGGCAAGATGGTTAAGATCCTGGGCATCGTCTGAACCGCGCCTCAGCCCCGGGTGCCTCCCGGCCCCTCGGGGTAGCCGGGGTCGCCCGTAGGTCACGCTTGTAGGATGCTAATGGCAAACACTAAGCGGCCAACTGGGCCAGACAGGCTAGGCTTGGTGGCCGGGTAGTCACAGGTCGTTCGGTCATCAGCCATAAGGCCGCGCGGCGCAGGTTGATGGCCATTGCCGTCAGAATGGCCTGTAAGGTGGTCTTTGCCAGCCCAATATAGCGGGTGCGCCGGCCGCCGTAAGCACCGGCGGTCAGCGCGACAGTGCCTTCGATACCGGCCCGTCGGGCGTACTCCTGCTTGAAAGCGGGCGTACGCTGGGTGCGGCGAGCGGCGACGATGGCCTCGTGATAGATGCTGAGCTTGAGGCGGCGCCCGTCCTGGTTCTGGGTACAGCGGGCGTGCAGCGGGCACGTCTGGCAGGTGCGTGTGGCGAACGTGATGTCTACCTCAGGCTGGCCGTGCTTGTCGGTGCCCAAACGCCAACTGCGGGAGCGCTGGCCTTGCGGGCAGACGGCAACTTGGGCCGCCCAATCCAAGGCGAAGCGGTCGCTGGTCAGGCCATCCGGGATGCGGGCCTGCCAACTGGCATCCGCCGCGATGGGACCGCACACGTGGCACGGGCTCTCGACCAGGGCACGCCCGCTGGTATAGCCCGCATCGACCAGCCGGGCCTCGGGCGCCAGTTGGCGTTGCACCAGGCGCTCCTGGATCCCGGCCAGCACCTAGTCATCCGGCGTGGTGGCGGCGACGACAGCCACATCGGTGATCAGATGCGGCCGTTCGTGGTCACAGGTTTCGGTCAGATGCAAGGCATAACCTTCCCAGACATGGTCGCCGTGTTGGCTGCCCCGCACCTCGGCATCGTGCGGGGTCGCCAGGCGTGCGGCCGCCGGCAATTGTTCGCGCGGCCGCCAGTTGATCTGATCCGCCGTTTGGACCAACTGCTGCTCCCAGACCTGCTGCAAGATCACCACCTCCGGCAGGCTGGCGGCCCGGCTGGGTGCCTCGGGTTGTTGCAGCGTTTGCAGCAAGTGGAAACCGTCCGCGGCGACCGCCAGGGCCAGTTGTGCGCGTTGCTCGCTCTTGCGGGGCAAGCGCCAGCTGGTGAAAGGCTGGTTATAGCGCTCGTACCAGTGCGGCTGCGCCACGCTGCGCAGCCAGGCCGGCCGATAATCGGCCAGCGCTTCCAAAGCCAGGCGCAGGGTTTCGGCCAACAGTTCCAGACGCGTCAGCGTGCGCGTCGCCGCCAAGACGTGCGTGCCGTCGGTGCGCTGCTTGCCACCCGCCTGCAGCAAGTCCAACTCAGCCAGCCAGACCAGCAGGCGATCGAACAGCCGCAAGGCCGCACCGTTGTGCAGCAAGCGCTCCCGAAAATCGCTGAGCAGGGAGCCATCAAAACCCGTATCGTCCAGCGCCAAATGCAGGGCGTACTTCAGATCCATGCGCGAGCGCACTGCGTCTGCCATCGCCTGGTCGGCCAGGTCTTCCTGGCGCTGGAAGATGACGGCTAATGCCAGCAAATTCGGCGAGAAGGCCGGAGCGCCGTCCGCCGCGTACAGATCGCTAAAGTCAACATCGTCAAACAGCGTGCCAATCTGGTCGCCGAGCACTAGATAGATGTTGCCTTTACGCCTGAAGGCTTGCTTGGCGATGCGCGCTGTTTCTTCGGGAATCGGCGGGATGGCGGTCGGGTGGAATGACATGGCGATCCTCCTAGCACTGACTGGGCTGGCTCGCCCCATCATACATCATCCGCCCCCCGCCGCTCACGCACTGCGGGAGCCTACTCTGGCCGTTACTGTTTGCCATTAGCATCCTACAAGCGTGACCTACAAGAAGCTACGAGAAGCGCAGGTCCGGCTGGCGGCGCCGTCAGCGCGTCGGCGTCTCGATCGATCCGCTGCCCGGTCTCGCCGGCTGCAGTGTCTTGGGATGCAGGTACGTCCCGTCTCGCTGCAGCATCGGCATCAGCAGGGCATCGGTCGGGCAGCGCACGACGCACAGCCCACAGCCGAAACAGAGGTCCGCGTTGAACTCGGCGACGAGGTCCCCGCCGACCTTGTTTTTGCCCTCCACCATGTAAATCGCGTCGTAATGACAGCTCAACTCGCACAGATTGCAGCCGATACAATCCTCGATGTCATATAGCACCGGGACGGTGTCGCGGTGTGGCTGCAGCGATTCCCAGCGCCGGATGCCAAGCCCCTGCACCTCAGCCACTGATGCGTAGCCGTGCGCGTCCAGCCAGTTGCTCAAGCGCCCGGCAAACCGGCGGTAGAAGGTCGGGCCGGTCTTCAGCGCCTCCGTCGTGATTTGCACGGCGCTCGCCCCGGCCATCAAGTACTCAACCGCATCTTCGGTCTTGGTGATCCCACCCGAGCCGATAACCGGGATCGAGACGGCCCGCGCCACGTCAAAAACGCAGCGCAGGGCCAATGGTTTCAGCGCGACGCCCGAAAGCCAGGCGTGCCCGTCGGGCGTGTCGAGCACGAAACGCCCGCTCTCCACGTCCAGGGCGGTCACCGGGCCGAAAGCGTTGGTGGCCGTGATGGCATCCGCCCCAGCGGCCTCGATCTCGCGCGCCAGGGCCGCCATTTCGCTGCTGCCGAGGGGATTGACCTTCACGATCAACGGTTTATCGGTCGCCGGCTTGATCGCCCGGATCGCTTCCAACACCGGCGATGGGCCGCGGGTCCAAGTGCTCACCGGCTGGCGGCGCGCAAGCTCCTCTGCGGTCACCGGGTCCGTTACCAGCCCGGGCTCGCCGTGCATCATGCTCAGCTCGAAGGCGTCGGCGAATGGCGCCACACGCGGGGCCAGGTAGGCGACCTCTTCAGCCGTGTAGCCGATGCTGACGATCAGCGGGATGCCGGCTGCGTCCGCCGCCGCCCGGGCGCGCGGGTATTCGATCTCCAGCCACTGGCTGAGCGGCAGCTCGGACCAGCCCGGCACATTGAGCAGGCCGCCGCGCGTCGCGGAATAGCGCGGCAGTGCACCAGACGACGCGACCGTGACGGTGCGCGTCACCAGTCCGCCCACTCCACTGGCGGCCAGCACCGCCAGTTTGGCTCCGTTATCCACCAGTGGCCCGGCCCCCGGCAGGATTGGGTTCGGGAATTCCATCCCGGCAATCTCAACTCTCATTTCCGCCATCAATACAGCTCCATAACCAGCTACCCTACCAGGAAGCCCAACGACTGCTGAACGCCATCCAGGATCAGGGCCATTTCGGCCGCTTGCCGCAGTGAGAAGGTGCCGGCGAAGCACTGTTTCAGCGTCAGGGCGCGGACCTGGAAATCCGGTTCGAACTGGGCAGACAGCGCTTCATTTTCGTAGAGCAGCAAGCCGTCTTGTTTCGTGAGCTTCGATTCCCGCCCGTCCTCGCGCCGCAGCAGGGTGTTATCGCGCAGGTGAAAGGCATTCCCGGTTTGCAGGGCGAAATCCGTTTGCTCGAGGAACAGGCGTGGCTTTTCGGCGTAGGGTTTGCCCTGGTGTACGCAGAAAGTGGCACAGTTGCCGCACTCGTTACAAAAATCTTCGACGTGCAGGATCTGGCGTCCCTGGGTCACTGCGAACGGCTCATGGCCCACGATCTCCAGACTACCGTTCCGGCAGGTGAGTTGGGGCAGCAGCCACTCGACCGGCGTAGTGCGGTAGGTGTAGTTGGCACGGTTGGGGCACACTTCCACGCACTTATCACAGATGCTCGAGCACTGCAGACAACGGGCCGCCTCGCGACGGGCGTCCCCCTCCTCGAGCGTTCCTTCAACCGGATCGAAACCGTCTCTGAACGCGATCGGCAGCGCCGGTGCCCTTTGCTGCGGCTCCTTACGGGCGCGCTTCACCTTGACCAGGCTGATATCGGCGTCTGTAAGCGGAGCCGAGCGCGTGGCCAGCGTCGCGAACTCGATGCCGAACTGCGCGCAGATGGCTTCGGCTGCCCGGCGCCCGTCGGCGCAGGCCTGGATGATGATGGCCGGCCCGTGCACGGCATCACCTCCCGCGTAGACCTCCCCTGCGCCCGCCCGACCACTGGCCGCGTCAACCGCGATCGCGCCGTTCTTGCCCCGCGACACGGCGCTGCCCTCCAAGAATGCCAGATCCGCGCGCTGCCCGATCGCGACGATAACCGAGTCCGCCAGAAGCGTGAACTCGCTGCCCGGCACCGGGATCGGCTCGCGCCGCCCGTCGGGTCCGGGTTTGCCCAGCGTGCTGCGCAGGCATTCGAGCCCGACCACCCGGCCGGCGCTTACGACCACCCGTTTTGGCGCCGCCAGCTCGACCAGCCGATTGCCCTCGTCCACCAGATCCTGGACTTCCTCGGCTGTTGCCGGCATCTCAGCGCGCGAGCGCCGGTACACGACCGTGCTCGGGCTACCGGTCAGGCGCTGGGCGGTTCGGGCGGCGTCCATGGCCGTGTTGCCGCCGCCGATCACCAGTACCTTGGTACCCAGGTCGATCTTCTCGGCGCGGGCTGCCCGTTCCAGCACTTCGAGGGCCGGATAGACGCCCTGGGCCTGGGCCCCTTCGACCTCCAGGCGGGCATCGCCGGGGAAGCCGCAGGCGACGTAGACCGCGTCAAAGCCTTCGTTCAACAGGGCTTCGGGCGGCGTCGTGATCGGGTGAGAAAGCTCGATCTTCACACCCAGCCCGGTGATACGAGCGATGTCTTCCTGGACGATGGCCTGGGTCAGCCGGAAAGCGGGTGCGATGGCCAGCATGCCGCCCGGACGATCCTTGGCCTCAAAGATGGTCGCTCCTACGCCGTTCAGGGCCAGGAAGGAAGCTGCGGCCAGGCCGGATGGGCCGCTGCCGATTACCGCGACCTTCCGATCGCCCTGCGCAGGCGTTGGCAGCTGCACCCGCCCGCGCTCGACCGCGACGCGCTTCAGTGCCCGGATGGCCACCGGTTCGTCGTAGTTGTTGCGTGTGCAGTGCGACTGGCACAAGTGCGTGCACACGTAACCGGTGACGCCTGGCAGCGGGTTGCGGCTGAGGATGACCTCCAGGGCACGGTCGTACTCTCCGTGGGCGATCAGCCAGGCGTACTCCGGCACGTCCTGGGCGACGGCACAGGCTTCCACGCAGGGGGCCGCGATGCAATCAAACAAGCCCAGGCCGGAGCGCACCTTGGGCAGGTCGAAGGGATGGTAGGCTTTCTTGTAGCGCGGGTTCTCGAGCGCCTCGCCGGCGGCCCATTTGAGGTTCGCCAGCCGGTCGCCGGCCAACTCATCCAGGCTGGCCGCGCCGCGCGCCCCCATCTCGATCTCCAGCCTCTCCAGGTATTGTCGCAAGCGGGCATAGCCGCCCGGCTTCAGCAGGTCGGAGGCCACCGTCACCGGCCGCGCCCCCGCCGCCAGGATCGTCGACACATTCAGGGCACCGGCGCCGGCCGAATAGGAAACGTTCAGGTCGCCGCCGCAGTCCTGCACCAGCCTGTAGAAGAGGTTCATAGTGACCGGATAGAGCGGCCGGCCCGACATGTACATCTCGTCGCCGGGCAGGGCCCCCTTTCGGTTGGCCATCGCCAGCGTGTTGCTGAGCTTGACGCCGAAGGTTAACCCCTTGCGGGCCGCGACCAGCTTGAGCTCTTTGATGAGCTCAAGGGCCAGGTCATAGCACATGTCGTGTTCGAACACGCCGTCGGGGATGAAAAGCTCGTCGAAGCCGAGATCCTCGTGGAGGATGCGCAGGACTGCTTCCCGGCCGAGCAAGGTCGGGTTGAGCTTCACCGTGGTGTGCAGGCGCCGTTCGTCGAGCATATAGCGCGCGATATGCTCGACTTCGTCCGGCGGGCAACCGTGCATGGTCGAAAGTGTCACGCTGTTGCTCAACTGTGGCGGAAAGGCAACGCCGGCAAACTGCGGGAACTGCTCTTTCAAGATCGCTTCGATCTCGGCCAGCTCCTGCGAGGCATCCGCCATCTGGTTCATGAAGTGCAGCATGGGCGCGCTCTGAATGCCCTCCAGGGTGTAGCCCACGCTCATGTTGAAGATGGTGCCCAGTGGCGCTTGCCCTTCCCAGCCGAGCAGACGCGGCAGGATGTGAATGACTGCCCAGGCGTTGATGTACTCGTGCGCCGACTGTGCCAGACGCAGCTCCTGCGACCACTCGACGTTGTATCCCTCGTCCTCCATGTCGATGCAGGGCCGGGGGATCTCTAGCTGGTCCATGATCTGGACGGTCTTCAGCTCGATGAAGCGACCACCGCACAGCCAGGCCGAGACGATATTCTGCGAGAGCTGGGTGTGCGGACCTGCCGCGGGACCGATCGGGGTGGCCAGGTACTGGCCGAACATGTCCGGCGTGGCGAACCGGCTATCCGCTTTCGGCGTGTAGAACAGGCTCTCATGAATGCCGAAAATCGACTGGCTGGACTGGTATTCGGCCAGGATGCGCCGGAGCAGCACGGCGAACGGTTGCACTTTCATCGCATCGGACATTAATTATACCTCTGGGAGGCCGCCTCAGCGGGGCTGATTTCGTTGCTGGGCAAGTCCACGGATCTCCTCGACGCTGGCGTACCCATGAGCGTCGAGCCAGTCGCCCATCTGGCGGGCAATCTCGCCATAGATATGGTTGCCACGCATGATGGCTGCGGTGCAGACTCCCACCGCGCTCGCACCGGCCATCATGAACTCGATGGCATCCTCGCCGCGGCTGATGCCGCCTACGCCGATAATTGGCAGGTCGACGGTGGCGGCGATATCATACACGCAGCGGACGCTAAGCGGCTTGATGGCCGGGCCGCTCAGCCAGCCGTAGCCGTTGTCGCCGCCCAGCAGGGGAAAGCCGGTCTCCACATCCAGGCCGAAGGTCGGTCCGAAAGAATTGGTGGCGACGATCCCATCGGCGCCAGCGTCTTTGGCTGCCTGGGCTGCCGCACGCATCTCGCGTCCCAGTGGGCTCATCTTGACGAAAACCGGGCCTTGGAAACCCTGCTTGGCGGCGTCGATCGCTTCGATCATCGGCGTCGCATCTTCGCCCAGGTAATGCGTGCTCAGCTCCAGCGCGTCCGCCCATCGGTTCATCTTCGGCGCCAACTGGGCGATCTCCCGGCCGGTATAGCCCAAGGAACAGATCAGCGGGATGCCCGCCTCGTCGGCGGCCGCGCGACAGACGTCGAAGTCTGCGGCCAGCCAGCGCTCGGGCGGCATCTCTGACCATAGCTCGGTGTTGATGAAGCCGCCGCGCACCTCGGCCATGTGCGGCATGGGGACCGGGGCGGCATCGACGGAGACCGTCTTGCTCAGGGCGGCGCCACAACCGCCACGCACCGCTTCGGCGACGCGCGCCCCATCGCGCACATTCGGCCCGGCGGCAGGAATCACCGGGTTGCGAAGGGTGAGCCCCTGGATCCGTACCGTCAAATCAGCCATGGTTCAGCACGCTGGCGCCGGTAAAGGTCAACGGACGAGCGCCGTCCGCCTCGAACTCGGAGAGGGCCAGCTCAACCAGCCCTTCCCGGCCATCAGCCAGGCGCAATCGATACCGCTTCTGACCGGCCCGCACGCGCTCACGCAGCATTGGCGCCGCCACTTCTGCTTCGACGATGCCGCCCCAGTTTCCCGGCTGTCGATCCGACCAGACGACAGCCGTCACCTCGATCGCAGACCCTTCGCCGTCAGGCGGCAGGAGTTGCCCACGTGGGCGGACTGTGAGTGTCATCTCAGACCTCGTTCGAGAAACGTTCCCAGACGGCCGGCGCCAGCTCGCGTGCCCGGGCCGCGATCGCGGCTTCGTCCAGCGTGCAGAGCTGGCGGTCGCGCATCAACACCTTGCCCGCGGCAATCGTGTGCGTGACGTTGGCGCCGTCGACGCCGAAAATGATGTGCCAGGGCAAATTTCCGGGATTCAAGTCAGTGGGCGGGTCGTAGTCCAGCAAGACGATATCGGCAAAGGCGCCCGGGCTCAGTTCTCCGACCGGCTTGGGGAAGAACTGCCTGGCCACGATGGCGTTGTTGGCGTAAGCCATCTGCATCACGGCATCACCCGGCAGCGCGCGTGGGTCTCCGTTTTTCAGCTTGTGCGCCATGTAGGCAGCTTTCATCTCGCTGAACATATTGTTGGAGAAACCGTCGTTGCCCAGCCCCAGCGTGATGCCACGCTGCATCAGCCCGGATACGTCCGGCAGTCCGACCGCGTTGTTCATGTTCGAGCGCGGCTGATGGGTGACCAGCGTGCCTGTCTCCGCGAGCATGGCCTTCTCACGCGCGTCGAGGTGGACGCAGTGAATGGCGAGTGTCTGTGGACCGAGAATGCCGAACTTGTTCAGACGCTCCACGACCCGCATGTCGTACAGGCGCAGGCTCTCGCTCTCGTCGGCCGTGCCCTCTGCCACGTGAATGTGGAAGCCACTGCCTAAGGCCCGGCCCGCTTCGCTGCAGGCGGTCAGAGTCTCGTCGCCGAGCGTCAGAGCGGCGTGAAGGCCGAAGGAAGCGCCCAGTTGCGGGTCCAGCTCTTGCCGGGCGCGCTTGATGAAGCGCACGTTCTCCGCGATGCCCGCCTGGGCCCCGGCCGGGCCGTTGCGATCGGTCACTTCGTAGCAGAGGCTGGCCCGTAGCCCGGCCTGTTTCACCGCCTCGGCGATGGTGTCCAGGCTCCCCTCGATCGCGTTCGGGCTGGCGTGATGGTCGATCAGGGTCGTGCAGCCGTGGCGGATCGCATCCACCAACGGGACCAACGCGCTGTAGCGCACGTCCTCGGGCAGCAAGGCCCGATCGAGCCGCCACCACAGCTTCTCCAGGATCTCTACGAAGTTGCTCGCCGGCGCCCCCGGGATCCCCAGGCCGCGCGAGAACGTGCTGTAGAAGTGCGTGTGGCCGCAGATCGAGCCGGGCATGACGACTTTGCCACGTGCATCCAGTTGTTCGGCGGTCGCGTGCCGGGCGATCAACTCAGCGCTGTCGCCGACCTCGACGATTGTGTCGCCTTCGCTGTAGACTGCCCCATCAGGGATCAGCCGGTTGCGCTCGCCAAGGGTGAACACCCGGCCATGCGTGATCAGGAGGGCCTCTCGCTCTTCAACGCCGCTGTTTTCAGCGCCGCGCTTCTCAGCGCCGCGCTCTTGCGTCTCAGCCATGCTTACCCCTTCCCAGATAGCTCGGCCGGGATAGCGGCCGGTTGGCCATTAGCCGGCCCGGCGGGGCAGTGACGGTCCAGCCAGCCGATCATGTAGCCGATCACCTCGTCCTTTTGCGGCTCATTGTGCGTCTCGTGATACAGCCCATCCCAGAGCTTCAGGGTACAGCCGGCCGGCACCTTGCCGGCGAATTCCTGGCTGGCGCTCGGCGCAACCAGGCGGTCGGCGCCGCCGTGGAAGATCAGCAAAGGCAAGGTGAACTCGGCCGCATGGCCCAGGGCCCACTGCCCGGACGCGAACATGCTCAGGGCCAGCCTGGCGGAGACACGATCGTGAACCAGGGGGTCGCTCTGGTAGGCCCGGACGACCTGCGGATCGTGTGACAACCCGGAGCGGTCCAACCCGTTGGACTGGCTGAAAGCCGGCCATATCCGGTCCATCATCCGGCCGAGCGCCAATTTGACGGCAGGCGGCTCGAAGGCCAGCCGCAGGGCCGGGCCACTGGCGACCACGCCGGCGATCGACGGCTGGCGGCGAAGCGCGTAGTTCAGCACCAGGTTTCCGCCCAGGCTGTGGCCGTAAAGAAAGCACGGCCGGGTCGGATAGCGCTCGGCAGCCTGGTCCAGCAGCGTTCCAATGTCGTCCAGTAGCGCGTCGTAGGAGGGCGTGTGGCCGCGCGGGCCGGCAGATCGACCATGCCCGCGCATATCGAGTCCCATCAAAGCGTAGCCGGCCTGTGCCAGAGCCGCCGCGACCTGCGCGTAACGCCCACAGTGCTCGCCGATGCCGTGAACCAGGCAGACAACTGCCCTGGACTCACCGTCCGGGTGCCAACCCTCGCAGCTCAATTGCAGCCCATCGTTTGCCCGGCAGTCGTAGCGGAAATGTTCCACGACCAATCCCCCCTTGCCATTATCCCTTGATGACCACTATTCTACCACTATTCGGGCCAATTTGGAACTAAAGTTGCACATCGTGAGTGCCGCCACGGGTAGCACAAAGGGTGACACACGCCGTTGTGGTCACCCTCCTGAGCGAACCTCGGCCAGGCGGAGCCGGGCTCTAGATCAGGCCGACCTGGTTGTTGAAGTCTTCGATCAGTGCGTCGATCGCGTCGACCTGCTCGTGCACGCAGCTCCAGTAGTCTTTCTGATACCACTGGGCCTGGATCTCATCGTAGGTCTTGCCCTGCTGCTCGACCCAGGTGTAGTACTTCAGGTTATGGACCCGTTTGCGCCCTGGGTAGGTCAACTCCTCGACGTGGTCGGTGGTCTGGCCCATCAGGTACTGATGGTAGGCCACGGCGGCGTCACGGGCGCTGAATTCGCCTCGCTCGGCCGTCAACTCTCGCAGGCGGCTGGTGTACAATTCCATCGAGTCGGTCAGGACCGTGACGACCGCGTCGCCTTCGCCCCACTCATACCACTTGGCCATCTTGATCGCCGAGAGGATATTGGCCGCGCCTGAGATGCCGACCAACGGCAGTTTTTCGATCAAGTCTGCCCGGACACCCATCCGGGTCAGGTACTTCTGCCCCTCCGGCTCATTGAACAGGCGGATCATTTGCATCGGCGCCTCGTCGTCCAGCGCCATCACCATGTCCGTGTTCCGCACGTTGTGGATCCACGGCACGTGCTTGTCGCCGATGCCCTCGATGCGGTGCGAGCCGAAGCCGTTGAGCAGCAACGTCGGGCACTGTAAGGCTTCGCTGGCTGCCAGCTTGCTCTCCGGCAAGATTTCCTTGAGGTAGTCGCCGGCGCCGATTGTGCCGGCCGAGCCCGTCGTGAACACCGAGCCCCGCAGGCTTTCGCCCGGCCGCAGTGCCCGCTGCAGCACCTCTTCGATGGCATGGCCGGTCACGTCGTAGTGCCAGAGGTGATTGCCGAATTCTTCGAACTGGTTGAAGATCATCAGATCCTGGCCCGATCGGCGCAGTTCCCAGCACTTGTCGAAGATTTCCTTGACGTTGCTCTCGGTGCCCGGCGTGGCGATTACCTCGCCGGCAATCTTCGCCAGCCACTCGAAGCGTTCCTTGCTCATGCCCTCAGGCAGGATGGCGATCGATTGGCAGGCCAACAGGGCCGAGTCGTACGCGCCGCCGCGGCAGTAGTTGCCGGTCGAGGGCCAGACGGCCTTCTGGGTGGTCGGGTCGAACTGCCCGGTGACCAGGCGGGGGACGAGGCAGCCGAAGGCCGCGCCGACCTTGTGCGCTCCGGTCGGGAACCACTTGCCCACCAGCACGATGATGCGGGCGTCGACGCCGGTGATGGCCTTAGGCAGTTCCAGATAGTTCACACCCCCGAACCCGCCGCCGCTTGCCACCGGCTCATTATGCCAATTAATGCGGAACAAGTTGAGGGGATTGACATCCCACAAGCCGACGTCCTTTAGCTGCGCCTTGATGCCGGCGGGGATGAGGGCCGGGTTCTTCATCTGCTTGTGCGTCGGGATGATGATCTTGCGCTCGCGCGCTCGCTGCACTGCATGCTGCAGCCGGTCGGGATGGATGGTCAGATCGATCATGTTTCTTTACCTCGTCAGGATTAACAAAGCCAGGTCCAAGAACCTGATGCCGGCTGCCCCGAGAAGCGTGCCGGTTACGTTTAATATCAAATCGTCGACGTCACTCACGCGGCCCGGCACTGCCAATTGGGCCAGCTCGATGGCCAGGCTCAGGCAGAAGCCGGCGGCAAAGATGCCAAGCCACCAGCCTTTGCCGGCGCGGTCTGGCGTTGTCCGGGATTGACCCATGAGTGTGGCCGCGGCCAGCGCTGCACCGTATGGGACGAAGACGGCCAGGTTGCCCAACAGGTCAATCGTGACCAGCGACCGGGCCGCGTCCTGCCACGCACAGCCGGCGATCAGGCAGACGACCGCCGGCCATTTCTCGCTGAAGGGCGACAGGTTGATCTGATCGGTCGCGCTGCCGGGCCGCATGGTCATGCCAAGCAGCCAGGCTACGATGAGCGCGACCAGCAACCAAGCGATCACCACCAGGCCAGGCGAGGGGGAGCGCCGACGAAGCGGGGCCGGTTCAGGCACGCGCTGCTCTCCGCTTGCGGCCATTCCCACTGCTCCCTCGCCCCCCTCGTCCTTTCCTACCATCCGGCGGCGATCTGCTTGACCGCGTTCAGGTCAGGATCCACCAGATAGGGTTCGCCGGCCGATTTGCGGGCCGAGGCGATATCCTTCAGGCCGCTGCCCGTGATCATCAGCACGATCCGTTCCTCTGAAGCGATCTGGCCCTCGGCCACGGCTGTGCACAGGCCTGCATAGGCGGCCGCGGCGGCCGGTTCCGCAAAGACACCGGTCAGGCGGGCCAGCACCGGGATTGCGGCCAGGATCTCCTCGTCGGTCACCTTGACGTAAGCCCCGCCGGTCTCGCGCACGGCCGCCAGCCCCTTGATGCGATCAGCCGGCAGTCCGGCCGAGATGCTATCCGCGATCGTCTGCGCATCGATCGGCTTCATCGCCATGGCATCGATGCCCGTGCGCCAGGCCTCGTAGAGCGCCGCCGAGCCGGCCGCCTGCACGCCCATCAGCTTGGGCATGCGCTTGATCCAGCCCAGGGCCAGCATGTCCTTGAGGCCCTTGTGCAGGCCGCCGATGACACAGCCGTCGCCGACTGATACGAAGATGCGGTCGGGCGGATCCCAGTCCATCTGCTCGCAGATTTCCAGGGTCGCCGTTTTTTTGCCTTCGGTCATGTACGGGTTGTAACCCGTGTTGCGGTTGTACCAGCCGAACTCCTTCGCCGCCTGCAGGCATAACTCGAAGGCGTCGTCGTAGCTGCCGCGCACCAGCATCACTGTACTGCCATACACCAGCAACTGCGCGATCTTGGCCGGCGGCGCCGTCTGGGGAGCGAAGATCACGTTGCGCTGGCCCACGCTAGCGCACAGCCCCGCCAGCGCGGCGCCCGCATTGCCGGTGCTGGCCGTGGTGATCACCTCGGCCTTGCGTTCCCGGCCCTTCACGACGGCGATGGCGCTGGCGCGGTCCTTGAAGGATGCCGTGGGTTGCCGGCCGTCATCTTTCACCCACAGGTTCTTGAGCCCCAGGCCCGCCGCCAGCCGGTCGGCGCGGTACAGCGGGGTCCAGCCGACGGAGAGGGGCGGAAGCAGGCTGTCTGGTTCGATCGGCAGGAGAGGCCGGTAGCGCCAGATGGTATAGTCGTGGTTCTCGGCCAGCGTCGCGGGACTGATCCGGCCGGCGATCAGACCGTAGTCATACTGGACATCCACGATCCCTTCGTCCCCGTGGCGAGGGCAGACGTACTCTATCTCGTTCGGCGAGTACTCGCGGCCGCAGATCAGGCACTTGAGTGACTTAACGTGGTCCAATGGAACACTCCGTCTCCGCTCCCGCGGCGCTCAATCCTGGACGATCCAGGTGCCGGTCTTGCCGTCCAGGGCGTCGACGATGTGTGGTGGATCCGTGATCAGGCCCTTGCCGCCCGGATTGGCTTCCAGGAAGGCCATCATGGCCTCGATCTTGGGGCCCATGCTGCCCGAGAGGAAGTGGCCTTCATTGTAGTACTGCCTGGCCTGGCTCAAAGTGAGCCGGTCCAGCCACTGCTGGTTCGGCTTGTTGAAGTTGATGGCCACCTTTTCCACCGCCGTCGAGATAAGGAAGACGTCCACCTTCATCTCGGCCGCGATCAGCGCGCTCGCGCGGTCCTTGTCGATCACCGCGAACACGCCTTTCAGCCGGCACTGCTCGTCTTCGACAACCGGGATGCCGCCTCCGCCCACGGCAACGACGATGAAGCCGCTCTGGATCAGGGTCTTGATGGCCGGCAGCTCCACAATCCTGCGCGGGATCGGCGAGGCGATCATGCGACGCCAGCCTCGGCCGGCATCTTCCTTCACCATCCAGCCTTCGTCGGCGAACTTCTGCGCATTCTCCTTGGTCGTGAAGCCGCCGATGCCCTTAGTCGGGTTCTCGAAGCCCGGATCATTACGATCCACGACTACCTGGGTCACGACGGCCGCTACCGAGCGCTGGATGCCGCGCCGCAGGAACTCGTTGTCGAGAGCCTGGGCCAGCATGTAGCCGATCGACCCCTGCGTGTCGGCACCGATCACGTCCAGCGGAGTGCTGTGGACCTCTGCCGCGGCTAACTCGTTGCGGCGCAAGATGAAGCCGACCTGCGGGCCGTTGCCGTGGGTGATGATCACGTTCCAGCCGCGCTGGATCATGTCGGCGATGTGCTTGCACGTCTCCTCGACGGCCGCGACCTGAGAGGCGACGTCCTCGTGTTGCTTGTCCAGGATCAGGGCGTTGCCGCCGACCGCGACAACTGCCGTTCCGATGGCTTGTGGGGACATGTTCTCTCGCTCCTTACATCGTCAAGGCCATGACGGCCTTCTGCGCGTGCAGGCGGTTCTCGGCCTCGTCGTAGACTACGGACTGCGCGCCGTCCATGACGCCGTCGGTGACCTCGATGTTGCGGTCGGCCGGGAGTGGGTGCATGTAGATCGCATCCGGCTTCGCCAGCGCCATCCGCCGCTCGTCCGTGATCCAGCTCTCGTATTTCTTGATGATCGAGGCGCCCTCATTGGCATCCGGCGTGTGGACCATCGCACCCCACGACTTGGCATAGATGATGTCGGCGTCCTTGAACGCCGCATCCATGTCGTCCACGACCTCAAACCCTGCGCCGAACTTGCGCGCCTGCTCGCGGGCCTGGTCCATGATCTCCGGCATTAGCCGGAATTCGGGTGGGTGCGCCAGCACGACGTCCAAGCCGAAGCGCGGCATCTGCAGCACCAGGGATTGAGGGACCGACATCGGCTTCTGGTAGGACGCCGCGTAGGCCCAGGAGACTACCATCTTCTTGCGGCGCAGGTCACGGCCCTTCTTTTCGATGATCGTCATCAGGTCGGCCAGGCACTGGAAGGGATGGTAGATGTCGCACTGCATGTTCAGGACCGGCACACGCGAGGCCTTGGCGACCGCGTTGAGATAGCCGTTGCCGATGCCCCAGTCTACGTGGCGGATGGCGATGCCGTCAAAGTAGCGCCCGAAGATCTCGCCGATTTCTTTCGGCGTGTCGCCGTGCGAGATCTGCGTGGTCTTGCTCTCGATGAAAGCCCCATGGCCGCCCAACTGGGCCATGCCCGCTTCGAAGGAGCCACGCGTGCGGGTGCTGCTGAAGAAGAACAACATTGCCAGCACCTTGTCACGCAGGTACGGGTGCGCGATGCCCAGCGCGCGCTGGCGCTTCAGGTCGAATGCCACGTCCAGAACGGTTTCGACCTCTTCCTTGCTGAAATCCAGGTCCCCGATCAAGTCACGATTGTGAAGAAAAGTCTGCATGAGTTAACCTCCTCGCAGCCAACTAAAACCCTTCCGTCGTGATCGACGGTTACTCGACGCCGCCCAGAACCAGGGCCAGCAGCGCCATGCGCATGACCACGCCGTTGAAAGCCTCCTGCCAATAGCGCGACCAGCGGGTGATGTCCACGTCGGGCGGGATCTCGTCCATGCGGGGCAGCGAGTGCAGCAGGATCGCGTCGGACTTCGCCTTGGTGCTCAGTAATTCACGCGTGATTCTGTAATTGGCCGGGGTCTGGCCGTGTTCGCCGGCCTCCTGGCGGGATTTTGTGTAATCGGGCTGCACCACGGGCTCGACGAGGATCACGTCGGCCTCGCCGATGCACTGCTCGACGTGCTCGGCTTCCTTGAAGTTAAGGCTGTATTCCGCCAGCTCAGCCTTGAATTCGGGCTTCAGGCTCATCTCGGGGGGAGCCACGAAGGTGATCGGGCAGTCGAACTGCGTGAGGGCGTAAGCCAGGGAATGCATGGTGCGCATGCGCATATCGCCGACGGCCACCCACTTCAGGCCGTCGATGCGGCCCTTTTCGCGCAGGACCGTGTAAAGGTCAGTCAGGATCTGCGTGGGGTGCTCGCCCCATCCATCGCCGCCGTTGATGATCGGTACGGATGACCACTTGGCAGCTTCCATCGGCGCGCCTTGCTGGAAGTGACGCATGACGATCACATCGCCGTAGAACTCGAGCATCTTGACGGTGTCCTTGATGCTCTCCTGGTACCAGTCGCCGGCGCGGGTCATCTTTGCGTCCGAAAAGCCCGTCACATGGCCGCCCAGGCGGTGCATGGCAGCCTCGTGGGCCAGGCGGGTGCGGGTGGAGGGCTGGTAGAAAGCCGTCACCATCGTCTTTTCTTTGAGCATGTCGACGTTGCGCCGATTGCGGGCGATCGGTTCCAGTTGTTCCGCAATCTCGAAGACCCGGAAGAACTCCTGGCGTTCGAAGTCTTTTAGTGACAGGATGTCACGACCCATGAAGCTGCGCATGTGCAGAATCCTCCTTGAAGGTTGAGTAGATACTTAAAATGGATCGGGTCGGGCTCAGCCGACCCGCCGGACGACATGGAATCTAAAGTAACCGGGCACGAAGTAGCTCGACGAATAGTCCACCACGCGCCCCTCCTGGGTATAAAGCTGCGCTTCCAGCCGCAGAAGAGGTGTGCCACGCTGCAGATGCAGCCAGCGCGCCACCTCGCCATCCGCGGCTTCGGCCGCCAGCTCTGTGCGCGAGTGCGTTAGCTGCGGCCAGCCTCGCTGCAGGAAAAGGTCGAGCACGGAGCCGTGGAAGTCCTCGCCGAGCTCACCTGCCCTCAACAGATCCTGCGGCACGACGTCGGTAAGGAAAGCCACTCGCTGGCGGTCGGCCATGATCACACGCGTGACCACCGTCACAATAGTGAGCGTTTCCCCCGGCGCCGGCAGCGAAGCGGGCGACGTCAGGACGGGGGGGCTGCCGCCGGCGATCGAGCTCCCAGTCGCCAGGACGCGCAGCTCTGTCGGCGTGGCGGGGCGTTCCAAGATTGAAGCTTCGGCCATGTTCGTGCTCAGGCCGCCGCGCTCGGCCATGTGTTCGATGCTCTCCAGCACCTCAAGGCCACCCTCGATGACCGGGACCGGCTGGGCGACGAAGGTTCCCACTCCATGCCGGCGCAGGATCGTGCCTTCTTCCTCGAGCATGTGCAGCGCTTCACGCAAGGTTGGACGAGAGATGCCGAGGCGCGCTGATAGCTCGAGCTCAGACGGCAGCCTGGCGCCAGGGGCGTAGCCGCCGCCCCGCACCAGCTGCCTGAGCGCGTCCCTGGCCTGAGCGTACAGCGGGCGCTGGTCTGCCCGCAGGCGACTGTTCTGGTGCGCGCCGGGGCTGACTGCCCGTCGATCGACGTCCAAAGCGCCGTCCGCCATCCCTGTTTCCCTCGCGATCCTCGTCAACCTGGTCAGATGCGATCGTTCGCAAGGCCACAAGTTGTAAGAGGTCAGACAACTGTGGTGCTAAAGAGAGGCCCCTGCGTTGGGCCCGCCAGCATTATAGGGCCAATGATCCGGCCGTCAAAATTCGCGGAACTAGAATATGAAAGGGATGAAAAGCTTGCTATGCTGCCTGTAGGCAGCGAACTCCGGGTAGCGAGCCAGCGAGCGATCCTTGCGCCGCATGTTCGGCAGCCAGTAGGCGGCGACGAAGGCTGCCAGGATGGCCAATGGCAGCCAGTGCCGGGCCAGCAAGGCGAATGACAGGTAGATCAGCAGCTCGCCAAAGTAATTCATGTTGCGGGTGTGAGCGAGGAGGCCGCCCGTCACCAGGTGCTCCGGCTGACCTTGCAGTGAGGCGTACTTCTGCATATCGGAGGCGAAGTGAAGAAAGACGCCGAAGGCGTAAAGACTCACGCATAGGCCCAGGTACCAGGGCGCATCCTGTACCCCGCGCGACATGAGCAGCCAGGGCGCGACCCAGTAGAGCGTCAGCCCAGCCCAAATCATCAGCCCGTAACCCCAGCCGGTGCGCGCTTCCCAGGACTTGTCGGGGAAGATGCGGCTTTTGAGGACCCAAAGGATGCCGTAGGTGCCGTGCAGCGCCAGGTAGATCCAGGCAGTGGTGTTCTGCCATTGTCCGAAGACGCCCATCAGCAGCAGGACGACAAGCCCGGTTGCCGCCTTGTGCGAATCGATGAAGTGTTTCTGTTTCAAGGCGCGACCTCGTCCGCAACCGGTCGACGGCCGGGCCCATCGACGGCCGCGTACTCCTCGGCGGTCATGCCGAAAAGCAGCTCGTCGAAATGTTTGCCCTGGGTGAAGACCGTTCGCCGCAGCCGCCCCTCCAATTGGAACCCGAGTCGCTCGTGCAGGCCGATGGAGGCCGGATTGTTGCTGTGAACGCTGACCGTCACCTTATGGTAGCGGAGCTCTTCAAAGAAATAGCGCAGCAGCAGCAGGATCGCTTCGCTCGCGTAGCCCCGTCGCTGGTACTCCGGGCGCACCGCAACCCCGTATCTGAAAGAGCCGGTGCGCCGGTCGCACGAGTGCGTGTCGATAGTCCCGGCCAACTGACCGTCCGCCGCTTCGATAACCAGCAAGTACTTGTCGTTGGCCGGCTCCGCGGTGGCCTGTTTCTCCGCCCAGCGCCGTTGGCGCTCCAGTGAGCCGGGGGGCCAGACGAAATCCAGGCCGCGGCACATATCGGCATCGCAGTTCCAGGCGAAAAACGCTTCCGCGTCGCCCGGCTCGAGCGCGCGCAGCCGGATAGTTGCTCCCTGCCAGAAGTCCATGCCTGCCCTCTCCTCTAGCGCGATCGCCGCCGCCAGAACACGCTCGCAGCGTATCCAGGGATGCCCACAAACAAAGAGCTTCCGCAGGCGGAAGGCTTGGTCGTCTTTGCCTGCGGAAGCCCATCGATCTTCTACTCGCCGGCGAGCAGTTCAGCCGGTCACCGGTTCAGAATCCCACGGATTCAGGTGCTACCAGTCTACCTTGTACCCGGTCAGCGCCTTCATGTAGTTGGCGCGTTCGAAGGCTGCCGGCTCGGCAACGTGCGATTGGCTAAGCGCGCCCTTCATCTGGCCGATCGACTCGTACTCGTGCTCCTCCATCCAGCTCGCCAGGCCCTGCACCAACTCGGCGACTTTGCCCGGCCCCTCGTGTAGCAACAACGAGCAAACGTTGGCGACGTCGGCGCCGGCCATGATGGCCTTGACCACGTCTTCTGGCGTGTGAACGCCGGTGGTGAGCGCCATGGAAGCCTCGACGTGCCCGTACAGGATGGCGATCCAGCGCAGCGGCAGCCGCAGCTCAGCCGAGGTGCTCAGCAGCAGGTTCGGCTCGACGGTTAGCTCTTCCAGGTTGAGGTCGGGTTGGTAGAAGCGGTTGAAGAGCACCAGCCCGTTCGCTCCGGCCTGGTCCAGCTGGCGGGCCATGTTCGGAATGGCGCTGAAGAAGGGGCTGAGCTTGACCGCGACCGGGATGTGCACGTAGCTCTTGACCTCCTTGAGGACGGCCAGGTAGAGCCGCTCTACCTCGTTGCAGTCCATATCGCCGCGTGTGGGCAGGAAGTAGACGTTCAGCTCCACGGCGTCGGCGCCGGCCTGCTCGATCTTGCCCGCATATTCGACCCAACCCCCCGGCGTAACGCCGTTCAGGCTGCCGATGACGGGCACCTGCACGGCCTCTTTGGCCTTTCGGATTAGCTCCAGGTAGCCCTCCGGGCCGCGATTGTAGTCGGCGGTCTGCGGATAGTAAGCCGTGGCCTCGGCTGAGACAAACGTGGTCTGCTCAATGAAGTGATGCAGCGCCAGGGCTTCCATGTCGATCTGCTCTTCAAAGAGCGAGTACATCGTGATGGCCGCCGCCCCGCTGTCTTCTAGCTGGCGGATGCCACCGATCGTCTTCGTCAGCGGCGATGCCGACGGGACCACGGGATGTTTCAGCTTCAAGCCCATATAAGTAGTCGTCAGATCCATCTGGGTCATCCTTTCCGGTCTCGGCTCAGGCGGTCTTCGCTTCGCCGTTGGCCGCCGCTAACTGCTCGTACTGCTTCCAGCGGTTCAACACATCCTGCTGCGCTTGGCCCAGCAGCATGTCAGCCCGTTCCTCGTCGGCGCGCACCAGCGAGCTGTAGCGCGATTCGTTGTATATGTAATCCTTGAGCGGGATCTTCGCTGCCTTCGAATCGAGGGTCAGCGGGTTCTTGCCCTGGCCGGCCAGGTCCGGGTTGAAGCGATAAAGCGGCCAGGCGGCGCTGTCGACCGCCAGCTTCTGCTCGTTCAGGCCGGTCACGGTGTTGATGCCTTGCTGGATGCAGTGGCTGTAGGCGATGACCAGGCTGGGGCCGTCGTAGGCCTCGGCCTCCAGGATGGCACGCACGGTTTGGCCGTCATTGGCGCCCATGGCCACCTGGGCCACGTAGATGTTGCCGTATGTTATGGCGATCATGCCCAGGTCCTTCTTGGGCAGGCTCTTCCCGGCGGCGGCGAAGCGCGCGACGGCCGCGCGCGGGGTCGCCTTGGAGGCCTGGCCGCCCGTGTTCGAGTAGACCTGAGTGTCGAGCACCAGGACGTTCACGTTGCGTCCCGAGGCGAGCACGTGGTCCAGCCCGCCGTAGCCGATGTCATAGGCCCAGCCGTCGCCGCCCATGATCCACACGCTGCGCTTGACCAGCATGTCCGCCAGGCTGAGCAGTTGCTTGGCCCAGCCCTCGTCCTTGCCGGCTAGTCGGCTCTTCAGCTCTACCACACGCACGCGCTGTTCGGCGATGCCCTTCTCAGCGGCCTGGTCGGCGTTCAGAAGACCGTCGACCAGCTCATCGCCTACCACGTCCCGGTGTGCCTGGATCAACTCACGCGCGAACTCATTCTGTCGATCGATCGTCAACCGGAAGCCGAGGCCGAACTCGGCATTGTCCTCGAACAGACTGTTGGACCAGCTCGGGCCGCGGCCTTCTTTGTTGATGGCCCACGGCGTGGTCGGCAGGTTGCCGCCATAGATCGAAGAGCAGCCGGTCGCGTTCGCGATCACCGCCCGGTCGCCGAAGAGCTGGCTGACCAGCTTCACGTAGGGCGTCTCCCCGCAGCCGGCGCAGGCGCCGGAGAACTCGAACAGTGGTTGCAGCAACTGCGAATTCTTGACGTTGTTGAGCGGGATGATGGTGCGGTCAATCTCGGGCAAGTCCAGGAAGAAAGCGAAGTTATCGCGCTCTTGCTCCCGGAGTGGGGGCTGAGGCGCCAAATTGATCGCTTTGAGCCGTGGCTCGCTCTTGTTCTTGGCCGGGCAGGCTTCCACGCACAGGCCGCAGCCGGTGCAATCCTCGGCGGCAACCTGGATGGTATACTTCCTGCCGGGCAAGGAGCGGTCCTTGTAGTCCAGGGACTTGAAGGTCGCCGGCGCCGTTTCCAGGAAGCTGGGATCGTAGACTTTGCTGCGGATCGCGGCGTGCGGGCAGACCAGGGCGCACTTGTTGCACTGGATGCAGATCGCGGAATCCCAGACCGGGATCTCCAGGGCGATATTGCGCTTTTCCCACTGGGTCGTGGCAGTCGGGAAAGTGCCGTCGGCCGGGAAGAGCGAGACAGGGATGCTGTCTCCCTTGCCGGCAATCATCGGCGCCGTCACCGATTGTACGAACGCCGGTGCATCGGCGGACACCACGGGCGGCAACTGGATATCGCCCGTAACGTGATCGGGATACTCGACCTGGTACAGATGCGACAGCGTGTGGTCCACCGCGGCAAAGTTCTGTTGCACGACGATGTCACCGCGACGCCCGTAGGTCTTGCGGATGGTTTCCTTGATCTTCTCGATCGCCTCGTCCTTGGGCAGGATCCCCGAGATGGCGAAAAAGCAGGTCTGCATGATGGTATTGATGCGCACGCCCATGCCGGTGGCCTTGGCAACCGCGTAGGCGTCGATCACGTATAACTTCAGCTTCTTGCCGAGTATCTGCTCCTGCACCTTGCACGGTAAGTGATCCCACACCTCGTCTGGCCCATAGATGCTGTTCAACAGGAAGGTTGCCCCGTCGGCGGCGTTGGCCAGCATGTCGTAGCGTTCCAGGAACACCCACTGATGGCAGGCAACGAAGTTGGCGGAGTCGATCAGGTAGCTGGAGCGCATGGGCTTGGGGCCGAAGCGCAAGTGCGAGGTGGTCAGGGTGCCCGACTTCCTCGAGTCGTAGAAGAAGTAACCCTGGGCGTAGTTCGGGGTTTCCTCGCCGATGATGCGGATTGAGTTGTGATTCGCGCCCACGGTGCCATCCGCGCCCAGTCCGTAGAACATGCAGCGTACGACCTCGTCGCCTTCGACTCGGAAGCTCGGGTCGAATTCCAGGCTGGTCATGCTCACGTCGTCGTTGATGCCGACGGTGAAGTGGTTCTTCGGCGCTACCGCGGCCATGTTGTCGAATACGGCCTTGACCATCGCCGGGGTGAACTCCTTGCTGGCCAGACCGTAGCGGCCGCCCAGCACGCGGATGTTCCGGCCGGCCTCGACCATGGCCGTCACGCAGTCCTGGTACAGCGGCTCGCCGATGGAGCCAGGTTCCTTGGTGCGGTCGAGCGCCGAGATTACTTTGACGCTGGGCGGCAGCGCGGCCACGAAATGCTCGATGCTGAAGGGGCGGTACAGGCGTACCTTGAGCAGGCCGACCTTCTCGCCCTGGCCCAGCATGTAATCCACCGTTTCGTGAGCCACGTCAGCGCCCGAGCCCATGAGCACGATCACGCGCTCGGCGTCCGGCGCCCCTACGTAGTCGAACAGGTGGTACTCGCGCCCTACGACCTGGGCGAACTTGTCCATTTGAGCCTGAACGATGCCGGCCACGACGGTGTAGTAGGGATTGACGGCTTCGCGGGCCTGGAAAAACACGTCCGGGTTCTGCGCGGTGCCGCGCATGACGGGGTGTTCGGAGTTGAGGCCGCGCGCCCGGTGTTGGAGCACCAGTTCGTCGTCGATCAGGGCGCGAATATCCTCCTCGGCCAGTTGCTCGATCTTGCGGATCTCATGGCTGGTGCGGAAGCCGTCGAAAAAGTGGAGGAACGGCACGCGCGCTTGCAGCGTGGCAGCCTGCGCGATCAGCGCCATGTCCATCACTTCCTGCGGGTTGTTGCTGGACAGCATCGCCCAGCCGGTCGAGCGACACGCCATCACGTCGCTGTGGTCGCCGAAGATCGAGAGCGCATGGGTTGCTACACTGCGCGCCGCGATATGAAACACAGTCGAAGTCAGCTCGCCGGCGATCTTCAGCATGTTCGGGATCATCAGCAGCAGGCCCTGTGATGCCGTAAAGGTGGTCGTCAACGACCCGGTCTGCAGCGCACCGTGCACGGCGCCCGCGGCGCCTCCCTCCGACTGCATCTCGACGACAAGTGGCACTGTGCCCCAGATATTCTTCTGGCCCTTAGCACTCCAGGCATCAGCCCACTCGCCCATATTGCTAGACGGGGTGATCGGGTAAATGGCGATCACTTCGTTAGTTTTGTGTGCAACGTAAGCCGCGGCCTCGTTGCCGTCAATGGTAACAAAGTGTCGTTCAGGCATGGGAACTCCTTCGAACGCTATATCGGCGCGCCTCAGATAAAACACAGCTATGCTGGGGCAATTGCTGGGGCAAGATGCCACTGCATCTTGCCACGCACTAAACGGCAAAACCGGACCCAATTACCGAATTGGGTCCGGCGCTGGCATGATTCCATGCACAGGTCCCTTACGCCTGAGGCCAGGCGCCCTGGTGCCAAACAAGGGCATTCTACCACGGGGACGGGCGGAATTGGTATGACAGAGGTCATAATAAGCCACAAGCGACCATAAGCCGATTGGCCCGTTTTTGGGCGGGTAGATTGGCCTGTTCAGCTGCCGGCGAAGATTGGCTGCCTCAAGCCTGCTGTCGCACGGTATCCCGCCCGGCCTCGAAGGCTCGCCGGTTGACCTCGACGAATTTCGCCGGCACTCGTTCGACGACGACCGCCAGCCAGGCGGCCGGCTGCGCGTCGACCAGGCCCTCGCGTTCCATCAGGGCCGATAGGACGCCCAACAGCACGACGTTGGCCACGCGCGCATTGCCCAACGACGCGGCGATCGCCGCGCCGTCCACGTACTCCGCATGCTCCGTCACCTGCCTGACCGACCCGTGCAGCCGTTCATCGCTCGGGTAGGCCTGCCCGCCCGACGTGACCGTCACCGGCTGGATGGCTTCCAGGTTGATCACCGCCAGCGCGCCCGGCCGCAGTTGGCGCAGGCAGCGCAGCGCCTCCACCTTCTCGAAGGCCAGGAAAACGTCCACCTCGCCGGCGCCGACCAGGGGTGAATAGACCTGCTTGCCCCAACGCACGTGGCTGGTCACGCTGCCGCCGCGCTGGGACATACCATGCACCTCGGCCTGCTTGACCTGGGATCCCAGCGCCAGCCCCACGTTCACCAGCACGTCGCTGGCCAGGATGGTACCCTGCCCGCCCACGCCGGCGAGCAGAAAGTTGATGTCCTCTCTCATAGTCGTCCTCGTCGTCGCAATAGAGGGCAAGATCCCGATCTCGCCCTGACTCAGTTCACGGCCGATCTGAATTCGATGGCCTCGCGCGGGCAGATCTGCGCGCAGACCTCGCAGCCTGTACACAGCGCCGCGTCGATCAGCGCCTTGGGGCGCTGCGTGCGCTCGTCGAGCTCCGCGCTCTTCAGAATGGCCGGGCAGCCAACCCGGAAGCAGAGGGTGCAGCCGTTGCACTTGCCGGCGACCACCGCCAGCGGCAGCCAGCGTTTGCGCCCCTCAGGTAGCAGCGCGCAAGGTTCCCGGGTGATCAACACGGCCGGCTCGTCGAGTTTGAGGTATTCCTTGAGGGTCTCCTCGACCTCTTCCAGCTCGAACGCAGGCACGGTCTTGACGTGTTTGACGCCCAGCGCGCGCACCAGCGGCTCGATCTCGATCACGGTCGTCTGCTGTCCCTGGAGGGTGCGCCCGGTGCTCGGATTGTCCTGGTGACCGGTCATTCCCGTGACGCGGTTATCCATGATCACGGTCAGCACCGGGCTCTGGTTGTAGACGGTGTTCATCAGGGCCGGGATGCCGGTATGAAAGAAGGTCGAATCGCCCAGGACGGCCACGTGATGCTCCGGGCTGCCGGCCTTGGCCGCGCCGTGCGCCACGCCAATGCTCGCACCCATGCAGCCGCAGCTATGCATGGCGCTGAGGGGCGGGATAAACCCCAGGGTATAGCAGCCGATGTCGCCATTAACGGGCACCTTGAGTTTGTTGAGAATGTAAAAAGTGCCCCGATGCGGGCAGCCGGGACACAACACCGGCGGGCGCGCCGGCAGCGGGCCGGCGTCGACCTCTGGTAGGGGCACGCGGGCCGACTCGGGCAGCAGCCCGGCCCGCAAGGCGCTGTCGCGCACCACGCGCGGGTCAAATTCGCCGACGAGCGGAAAGATGGATTTGCCCTCGACCGGGATGCCAAGCAGCCGCACGGCCTCCTCGATGAACGGGTCCAACTCCTCGATCACGATCAGCCGCTCGACGCCGGCGGCGAACTCGCGCAACATCCGTTCGGGCAAAGGCCAGGTCATGCCCAGGCGCAGGATCGAAGCCTGGGGGAACACCTCCTTGGCGTACTGGTAGGCGACACCGGCGCTGATGATGCCGAGCGAGCGCTCACCCGCTTCGACGCGGTTGTAGGGGAAGCTCTCGGCCAACTCGGCCAGGTCGTGTATACGCTGCTCGATCAGCGGGTGGCGCTTGACCGCATTGCCGGGCACCATCACGTACTTGGCCGGGTTGCGGGGGAATTTCTTGGCGACGGCGCTCGCGTCCGGCAGGATGCGCTCGCCCAGCTCGACCGGGCTGGTGGAGTGGCAGATGCGCGTCGTCAGGCGCAGCAGCACGGGGGTATCGAAGCGCTCGCTCAACCCGAAGGCCGCGATCGTCAGGTCTTTCGCCTCCTGGCTGTCGCCCGGCTCCAGGCAGGGCACGCGCCCGAATTTAGCGAAAGTGCGGTTGTCCTGCTCGTTCTGGCTGGAATGCATCCCCGGGTCGTCGGCGCTGACAATCACCAGCCCGCCCTCGGTCCCGGTCATCGAAGCGTACATGAAAGCGTCGGCGGCCACATTGAGGCCGACGTGTTTCATGGCGGCCAGGGCGCGCCTGCCGGCATAGGCAGCGCCGACCGCCACGTCCACGGCCACTTTCTCGTTGGGCGCCCATTCCGCGTAGACCCCGGGAAAACGGGCGAGGCTCTCGAGGATCTCAGTGCTGGGTGTGCCGGGATAGGCGGAAGCGACGGCCACCCTGGCTTCCCAGGCGCCGCGGGCCACGGCCTCATCGCCGGACAGCAGTTTGATCATGACTTAGCCTCCATTGGTTAGTTGAGTTAGCTCTCTCTCTCGCGCACCGCTGCGCGGGTGAGGCTCGCTCAGTGCTGTGCGAGGAACCTCAGCACGTGAGCGTTGTAGGCCTCGGGATTTCCCAGGTGGATGGCGTGCGACACGCCCGCGATCAGCACGCGGCTCGTGTCGGGCAGGCAGCGGGCCAGCTCGTCCACGATCAGGTGGAAGAGGGGCGGGCTCAGTTCGCCCTCGAGCAGGAGCGCCGGCCTGCCGATGGTGCCGGCCTCCTCGCAGGTGAACGGGGTAAAGTAGTCGCTCGATTCCGTCTCGACTTGCATGGCGGGAGCGTTATCCATCAGTCCCTGGCGAGTGGAGGGCGACAAACGGGTGAAGGCGTCCCGTCCCATCACGGCGTTCAAGAACTTTGCCACTCCTTGCTCGGGCGCCCCCTGCCGGAAGGCGGCACGCGCCGGCAGCCAGCCATCGGCCAGGAACGCATCCGCCAGCCGCCTGCCGCCGGCCGTATTCAGCAGCCAGGGCATGAGCGGAGGCTCGGCGAGCACCAGGCTGCGGACCAGCGCAGGATGCCGGACGGCCAGGCACAGCGCGACATAACCGCCGAAGGACGAGCAGACCAGGTGCGCGGGCACTCCGGCCAGGCCGGCGAGTAACGCGGCCAGGTCCTCGGCATGGTTGCCGGCCGAGTAGCTGGGCCTCGAGCCAAACTTGGTATTGGGGTAGTGATAGCGCCGGCTGTAGGCGAACACATGGTAATGCTTGGCAAAGGGTTTCACCTGCAGACGCCAGGTGCGCAGATCCTCGAGGCTGCCGTGTACGAAAACCAGGGGAGCGCCGCTCCCCTGCTCGTCGTATTCCAGGCCTGCCCCGTTCACTTCCATCGACGCCATAGTCTGGTTACGCGCTCAGACCGTCAGTGTCTTGATGGCGTCCACTTGTTCGCCGGCCAGTTTTTGCAATTCGCCCCACAACTCGCGTTCGGAGTCATCCGTGGTCGCCGCTGCGCGGGCCGCATACAGGCGGGCAGCGTGGACCGCCGAGACGCGCAAACATTGCCAGCGCGACCAGAGATCCAGACAGGTCAAGGCCTGCGCCAGCGGTCTCCCATCCGGCTCGACCTTGGTCGGCGGCTCGCCCGCCCGCCGCAGCGCGCCCGCCAGCAAGTAGAGGATCTCTTGCTCGGTATCCGCCAGGGAGTGCAAAAGCGCCTGCAGGTCGGGCTTGGGGTTCTGGCGCAGGTACTCCTCGTAGACCGCCAGGTAGCCACGCCGGGCGCCAAGGCTCGAGCGCAGCCGCGCGATCAGGTCGAGCTGGCCGGCCTCCCCTTGCGGTTCATCTGCAAGGCCCTCCGGCCCGGTGAGGCCATCCAACGTAACGCCGTCTTCCAGTCCGGCAATCAGGTCGTTGTCCACGCCGGCCGGCAGCGGTGCGCGCGCGGCTACCAACACAAAATACTCGTTTTCGGCCTGCATCTGGCGCAAGTCGGCCGGCATGAAGACGAACGCGCCTTGCGGGTTGTGCTGTGAGCGGTGGCAATCCCAGGCCGCCAAGCGGCGCGGCGCCTCGGCTTCAACGTGCATGGTCACGTCGATCGCCTCGTCCGGCGTAGGGACGAAGGGCAGCAACTGACCGTTCAACTCGACGCGGGCGGCGGCGAACTCCGGCGCCTGGTCGAAATAGCGCTGTGGTAAGGCCCGTGTGTACAGGCGGTCGACCGCCCAGGGTTTGCCCGCCTGCGGGTGCCGGCTGAGGTCGGCCGCGGCATCGTAGGCGGCGCGCACTATTTCCCACACGGCCAGGTGGTCCGGATGCGGATAGAGGCCGTTCTCGGGGTGAGTGAGCAGCACGTCGGGCCGAATCTCGCGGATCAGCGAGACGACCTGACCGATCGCCCGCTCGCGCGGCAGGCCGGCGATGCCACCGTCGGGCCAGCCAAGCCAGCGCAGTTGGCCGATCCCAATGCTGCGCACCGCACATTCGAGCTCGTGGGTCCGTACGTCGGCCAGGGTGTCGGGTGTGGCGCAGTCCTCGCAGTAGATGGTCGCCACCTCGCCGCGACTGGCGCAGGCCAGCACGGTGAAGACCCCCGCGTCGCTGTAATGAGCCAGGGATGAGCCCACACCTATCTCGTCGTCGGGGTGGGCGAAAATGGCCAGGATGGTCAGTGGCAGATCGCGCATAACGCTACTTGCTCCGAGTTGCCCGTGGGCGCATCTATGTCGACCTAAACATCGGCGACGCCGCCATGTTTGCGGCAACCATCATTATAGGGGTTGCGAGGGGGAAAGGCAATTTGCAGGGCGTTTTTTCAGCAGAAACGCCTGCCCGGCGCGTAAGCGCCCCGGCGGCCGCCGGGGCGCTTACGCGCCAATCCACCCTCGATCATCCCGTCCTTAGAGCGGGACGGACGGCGCGCGCTGTTCCGCGAATTCGGCGCGTCCCTGCGGCTGGAGCAGGAACCAGATGATCAGCCCGCCGATGACGGTGCCAACCGGGAAATTGATCAGCCGGAGGACGCTCAGGACGATCGCCGTCAGGCGCGCCCACTCGCGTCGTTGCCAGAGACCCCAGCCCGCGGCAAAGTTGGCGACTGCCAGCACCAGGAAGATGCCGCCCATGATCAGTCCGATCACCGCGACCACTGCCGTCGCGGTCGCATCATCCCGCGAGGGAGACCCGCCCACGCTCAGGCCAACGATTAGCGGCAAGAAAAGGAAGAGGCAGACGACGAGCAGGTTTCCCAGCCCGCAGATCAAATGGTAGACTGCGATCAAGGTCAGGGTTTCGGAACGTTCTCCCATGTGGGCCTCCAATGGATCCGGCTAGCCGGTCGATGGGCCGGGCATGCGTCCTGGTCTACGGCGCGACCTGGACGAACTCCCCGCCCTTGACTTGAAAGATGTAGATCTGTGGATTGCGCAGGTCCCCGTCATCCTGGTACTGGACCTGGCCCAGCGCCGTCTTGACATCCAGTTGGCGGATGGCTGCCTCCACTTTGTCCGCGCTCAGCGATCCGGCCTTTTGAATGCCGTCCACCAGCACCTGCATCGCGCTATAGCCGTTGATCGAATAGGTGTCGGGGTTGCGATATTCCACCGCCTGATACGCCTGGATCCAGCTCTGGTCGACCGCTGACTTCGGACTGGGAGCGAAGCTGGTGACGTACATGCCCTCGGCCGCCCCGTCCGAGTTGTCGATGGTCGCACCCAGGAAACAGCCGTCCGATGCCATGAACGTCAGCTTGTCCAGGCCGGCGTCGCGCAGGTCCGCCCGCAAGTAGGGGCATTCTACTTCGTAACCGGCGTAGTACACCGAATCCGCGCCGGCGGCCGCGATGGCCTTCACCTCGTCCGGGAAGCGATTCTGCTCGACCTTCACCTGGCGTGACAGCGCCACCTGCGCTCCCAGGCTGCTCAAGTCGGCCGCGACCAGCTTGCTCAGATCGACGCCGTATGGATCGTCATTGTAGAGGATCGCGACCTTCTTGGCGCCCAGTTGCTGCACCAGGTACTGCGCTCCGACCTTCGCCTGCACGTCATTGCTGGCATTGACGCGGAAGAAGTTGCGGTAGCCTTGCCTCGACAGCGAGACCTCCGAGGCCGTCGGTGTGATGACGATGATCGGCAGATCCTTGTAAATCGTCATCGCAGCCGCGGTCTGGCCCGAATTCGGATGGCCGATGACGCCTATCACCCGGTCACCGTTCAGGACGGCCTGCTTCACCTGCTCCGCCACCTGTGTTGCCACCTCGGAATCGGCCTCGTCGTCCAGCGCCACCACCTTCACCCGGTAGCCGAGCAGGCCACCGCTGCGGTTGAGTTCCTCGGCCAGGAGCTTCACGCCGCCCGCCACCGTCTGGCCGGTATTGGCCTGCGACCCCGAAAGTGGTCCGGCCACGAAAACGGTAACGTCTCCCTTTGTCGGCGCACCCCCCGACGAGCAGCCCGCCAGGAGAATCGCGAGCACTAACACTGCAACCAGGTATCGTTTCATGCTCTCACCACCCTCACCCGGTGATCTTACTTGGCCGCCTGTTCGCGGCGAGCAGTCTGTCGGACCAGGGCCGCCTGGCTGCTCATCGTGTCCGAGCCATAGCTGTAGACCTCATTCAACGACTGGACCAGGTCTTGCAGCGCCGCTACTTCATTGCGAATGTCGCCGCGCAAGCGTTCGGCGCGATCCGAGTCGACATCTGACGTGCCCACCAACAGCATCTGTGAGTAGACCGTCCCCAGGGCTGCCAGCGAGTGATCGAGCTGCAGATCGGCCCGTTCCATGCGCGCCGCCAGCTCCTGCAAATTGGCCGACAGCTGCTGCGTCGAGGCCAGGTTGCTGCTGATCTGCTCCCGCAGTTGCGGGTTTGGCTCTCGGCTCAAGCGACGCGTCAGGACATCGACCTCGGCCGGCACGGCCTTCAGATCGCGCTGGATCACCTGATCGCTCCGGTATGAGTCGATGCGCCGGGCGAGACGCACCATGTTGGCAATCCAGTCGTAAACCTGGCCGGCCGTCTCTTGCAGCCGGTCGCGTAGGATGCCGGTCTTCTGCTGCTCCACCACCCCGCGGATGCGCTGCTGGTACTGCTCGGCCTCGCTCAATTTGGCCCGCAACTTCGGGTCCCGGATACCGCCAGTGCTATACTGCTCGCGAAACAGGCCTTCCACGATCCGCTGTTGCTCGGCCTTGTCCGTCAGGCTTGACCAAACCAGCAGGATCTCGGCCAGCAGGCCCAAGGCAAGCCAACCCCACCACGGCCAGATTGGGAACGGCTGCCGGAAGAAGACGCTCAACACGATCGTGCCCGAGACCGTAACCGCGCTTTCCCAGCGGAAGAGGGCATTCTGCAGCATCGCCTTCTGGGCTGCCTGCTGCATGCGCTCATAGATCGAAGAGTCGTTGGACATGAAGCGCCTTTAGAAGTACTGCGAAAGTATCTTGTACAGATTCTGGATCGTTTCCGGCGTCCCGTCTCGCACCTGGCCGCCGGTAGCATCGCTCAGCGCGCCTAGCATCTCATGATCCGCATCGCCGCCGTAGGCGACGCAGAAAACCATCACGGGCAGATCCTGGTTGCCCTTCCGAATCTGGCCGATCAACTGGCTCTGCGAGATATGGGAGGCGTTTTCCAGGCCGTCGGTCATCACCACCACGGCATTGATGCGCGACGGATCGCCCTGCCGCTGCAGGCGGTTGTAGGCGGTCTCCACCGCATCCAGCAGCGCCGTGTTGCCGTTGGCCTGCATCTCGTCGATGTCGCGGCTCAGCGCGGCACGGTTCCTGGCCAGCGTATCGAGCTCGACAATGTTCGAGACCCCGGTATTGAACTCGACCATTCCCACTCGTTCCTGGTCGCTCGGGATCTGGGTGATGAATGTGCGCAAGGCGCCGCGCATGTTCTCCAGCTTAGTGCCACGCATCGAGCCAGAGGTATCCACCACCAACATGACGTTGGCCTGTCGCTTGGCCAGCGCCCACGTCGCCTGCACTACCGAGACCACGTCGGCCGGCGGCAACTGCAACGTCGTCTGTGGCTCCTTTGGGTTCACGCCGTTGGCCGCCGTCAGCGGCGTGCCGGGGCCATCGAGCGGGATGTCGAGGTCGACCGGCCGGTACCCCGCTTTAAGCACCGTCTGCTGTGTGTCCGGCTGCACCAGGAACTCGCGCAGTGCCTGGAAGGTGCGCCTCTGATTGGCGGTCAGCGATGGCGTTTCGAGTAAGGCCAATGGGTGGTCGGCCCACAGGGTGCCTTCGGCCGGATACAGGGCCACCAGCGGGGCAGGCGGCCTGCCGAACGTGCCGGTGTTATAGGCCACCAGCAGTTGTTCCGAGATGACGAAAGCATCCAGCGAGGCGGGCCCTTCCTTGGCCACGCGTTCGATTGTCGGCAGCTCGCCCTCGCCGTAGTGTCGCACGGTCTTTTCGACCGCCGTCACGAACTCCACCGTCTTGGGCGCCTGCGCGAGCTCCGCAGTCAGGCCGCGCTGTACGCCGGCGCCGGCGTAGAACTCCGCTAACGTCGCCAGCAAGCCGCTAGCATAGGCGGTGCTCGGATGGCTCCATTTAAAGTTGGCGTCGCTCTGGGCCCGGGACTGCAGCGACTGCCAGCTAACGGGCTTGTCGGGCCAGCCCAACTCGCGAGCCGTGTTCTCCCAGGCCGCGATCACAATCGGCGTGATCGCATAACGCACAGGGTCGCCGGCCAGGCGAGGCGCGATTTCGCCGGGTTGGGTCTGCTGGCTCTGCGCCCAGCGCCGGTTGAGCTGATCCAGCCAAAGAGATGAGTCGGGACTCAGGGCCTGGAAGGCGGCCCCGGCCAACGCCTGATTGATCATATCTTCGGAGGTCAACTCAACCAGCGCGACTTGCATGCGTTGGCCGTCGGGCGTGCGCAGGTTCTTGCCGTTGAACTGGTCGGCAAGGCTCTTGATGAGCGCCGCCTTCTCCGGAGAGTAAGCGATCGTCAGGCTGGCGCTGCGCGGGTCGACTACCACCGTCACATTGCCGCCCGCAGCTGGCTGCGTCGAAGGCAAGCGACTGACCACCCAGCCAACCAGCGAGACGGCGCAGCACAGGAGCAGGAGGCCGCCGACGGCGATCCCGAAGGAGGCAAGCGAGCGCCGGCTAGACTGCTTTCTTCTCATGGCGAACCTCTATCCTCGCGATCGGCAGATGGCCATCTCTGGATGGCTTTCCAGATAGGGCCGTCCACCGATCGCCATCTGCCGTTCGGCGGCTACTTGGCCACGTTCAGATCATACCAGCGCAGCAAGGACAACAGAACATCCCGACCCGGCGAGGCCATGCGCGCCGTGCGTGGGACCACTGCTTCTACTCCCTGGTCCTTGTAGCGCGTGAACAGGGTGTCACCCGCCGTTACGCTCACATCGTTATTCACCGGCCGCAGTCCTTCCTCGACCGCTGTCTTCTGCACTTCGGGCGAGAGCAGGTACTGTTCGAACTGCAGCGCCGCGTTCTTCTCGGCCGCTGTCGTCTCGGGACCCATCCAGATCGAGAACGGGAAGTCGAACCAGGTCACATACTTTGGATAGCGAATGACCAGCGGATCGGCCCAGCGCGTCTTGATGCCCTGCATGTTGGTCAGCAGATCACTCTCCAGCATTTGGCCGCCATCGCCCTCCGAGTAGCCGAACAGGGCAAAGTCTTCGACCGTGTAAGCGCTCCCGCCGCTGAGGCTGGTGACCGAGCCCATCAGCTCGCCCAGCCATTGCTGGAATTTCGGATCGTTCACGTCGGCGACCGAGATATTGGTCCGATCGTAGTACTCGCCGGCCGCCGCAATCATCGCGGCCAGCCCACCCGCGTTCTTGCGCGGGTTCGGCACGACCAACTTGAAGTAGTTCCAGCTTGGATCGCCGCCCAACTCGGCCCAACCGCCCTTGGCGGTGGCGGCGTCGTGGATCGTCTGCCAGGTCACGGGACCATACTTCTGTTCGAGCACCTTATCGCGGCTCTGGTAGATGCCCCAGGCGAACAGAGAGATCACCGTCGGCCGGGCGCGATATTCGCCGTCGGTCAGGAACACGTCCCGGCCGAGCCGCGCCTTGTAGGCCGCGTTCGAGAGTTCCACCAGATAACGGGTGTCAGGGATCCAGGCAGTCGGGAAACTGGTCTCCAGGTTCTTCAGTTCATCCGGGCTCGCCTGGTCACGCGGGGTGTCACCGAGACTACCGAAGCTGTCCTGATCGAACTTGCCGAGCGCAGTCAGGCCGTCCATGGCGATGATCTGAATGTCGATCGGCTGCCCATCCTGCTTGTGGTTGCCCTGGTTGAACTTGTCGGCAGCCTGGCGGACCCAGGGCTCAACGGGCAGCGCAGTCAGAACGCGCACCTGCACGGGACCCTTGGGCGCGGCGACCAGCGGCTGCGGATTGCCGGGACCCAGCTTCTGCCAGGCCAGCCCGCCGGTCACTACCAACAGCACCAGGCCCAAGATGGTGAAGAAGACGGCCTGAGTGCGGCGTCCGCCCGCAGCAACCCAGAAATAAATTGATAGGCCAATGGCTAACAAGCCTCCGGCCAGTGTCCCGATGATCGGAGCGAGTTCCATAACGTCTCCTCCAGTCGCCCGTTTACAGTCCCAGCCGCGCTTTCCGCGCTTCCAACTGGCTCTCCAATTCCTTACGTTTGAGAACGTCCGGGGTTTCACCCTGCGCCAGGGCATGCTGTTCGAGGGCCTGCATCTTCGCCTCGGCTTCGGCCAGCCGCCGGCGGATGGAATCAACGACGCGGGCCGCGTCCCGATCGCCCGTCCCTGCCAGGTCATCCAACGACTGCGCGGTCGCTGCCGTGGCTTCCTTGGCCCGCGCCAGGCTGACCAGGCTGCCGACCTCCGGCTCGGTCTGCTGCAGCGCCGTCACGCGTGCGTCCAGGCGCGCCTTACCCTCCGCAAGTTCGGCATACTGGGCTTCCATCCGCTCGACCTGCTCGGTCAGCTTGGCTGCGGTCAGCCGCGCCTGGTTGAGCCTGTCTTGCGCGGCCAGCGCCTCTTCATGCAGGTTGGCGCGCAGCAGTCCGTCAACCGTCTGGTCTTGCTGGACGACCAGACTCTGCTGCTCGTCGCTGCGGCGCCGCAGCAGCGCGATGTCCGCGCTCACCGCCGCCAGTTGATCGCCCAACTGCTCCTGCAGGCGCTGCATCTCGCGGATGTGCTGCTCAAACACGGCCGGCTCCTTGGACTTCAGGGCGCGGTCCACCAGCCGGTTCAGATCTGCCGAAATCAACACCTGGACCTTCTCCAGAAGCGATGCCATGATGTTAGCCCTCTTTGGCGAGCCCGAGCCGGGCCTTACGTGCCGAAAGCTGCGCGTCTAGCTGGTCGCGCTCCAGCAGATCGTCCATCTGCTTGTCGAGCGAGGCCGCCCGCATCTCGCTCTCGGCCGAAGCACGATCCAGGCGTCCGCGGATCGATTCGGCAATGCGTGCCACGTCGGCGTCGCCGACGCCTGCCAGGTCGTCCAGCGACTTCATGGTCTTGGAAGCGATCTCTTTCGACTTGGCCAGGTCGAGCAGCGCTTGTAGCTCCTCTTTTTCCTGCTTGATGGTGGTTAGCTTGGCCTCCAGCTTCAGCCGGGCATCCATCAGGCTTTGGTACTCGCGCTGCATCTGTTCCAACTGCGTGCTGAAGGTGGTCACGAGGCGCTGGGTGGAGTTCAGCTTGCTCTGCGCCGCCATCGCCAGGTCCTCGCGACCTTCGCGCAGGAACAGGTCGATGTTCCGGTCGAGCTCGTCGGCCTTGGCCTGGGCATCGTCATGCTGGCGCTTGAGCGTCTTCACCTGCCCGCCGACGGTCGCGACCGCGCTCTCCAGGTCTTCCAGGTTGTCCTCAACTTCGCGGATGTACTGATTGATCACGGCGATCGAGTTTGACTTGAGCGCCTGGTCGACCATCCAGTGCAAGTTAGCGGAAACCAGAGTTTGTACTTTTTCCAGTAGCGACGCCATGGATATCCCTCCTGAGATGTGGACATGACTTCAGTGATGGCAGATATGATAAGCGAACCGTCACGAGGCTGCATGACGGGGAGCGGACGTAAATCTGACAGCCAGGGCCGGCTCCCTCTACCCTTCGAGCAGTTTGTAGCCCCGGCCGCGCACGGTGACCAGGTAACGCGGGTTGGCGGCATCGGGCTCGATACGCTGCCGCAGACGGCTGATCAGCTTCTCGATGCGCGCGTCGTCAACATCATCGATGTAGTCTTCACCCCACACGGCGGCGACGACCTCGTACTTGGTGCAGATCTTGCCCAGGCGGCCGTAGAGAAGCAGCAGCAGCCGATATTCAAGGTTGGTCAGGTCGGGAACGCGCGCCCCGTCAACCCAGACTTCGCCGCTTTCCGGGTCCACCTGCACGCCGCTGCGGATGTCGCGGCGCGCGATGTGTTGGCGCTGCACGAAGTCGGCGAAGGCGCGCGCGAAGATCCGGCGCTCGGCGCCGCTGCCGACCACCAGATGCTTCGCCATCACCGATTCCATCTCGGCCGGCTCCTTGTCTTCGTCGTTCGCCTGAAACAGCCACATGATCGCTTCTTGTTCGCCGGTGCAGAGATCGTTCCACAGCTTGCGGCACTCGGCCTCCAGATTGATGTCGTGCGCCAGGATATCGGCCGCGCGCCGCTGAATGATCCAGTCCTGTGATGGGTCACGTAGAGGCCGGCCGGTCAGGATGCCCAGGACGCGGCAGGTGGCTTCCAGCAGACCCGGGTGCCCACCGGCCCAGTGCCGGATGAAGGCCAGGTTCTCCTCGCTGAACGTGACACCTTCCTCGCCTGCGAACTGCGACGCGTAGCCGGCGATCTCGTCATCCGTCAACAATGACACGTAGTGGGTATGATGGGTGAAAAGCTCCGCGAATTCAGACACATCGCGGTCGTTCGCTTGCTCCCCGGCTCGGCAGATCTGCCCGAGCCGCCGGTTCGTGGCCGTCATGTAGCTCAGCCCCTGCCAGTGCCGGTCCTTCAGAGCGCGCAGGTTCAGGAAGACGCGGCCGTCAATGTGCGCCAGTGGCTCGTCGATCTCGTCGAACAACAGGACCACTTGTTCCGGCAGTAGGTCGCCGATCGCGGCCATGCCCTGCGAGAAGCGCAGAGGAACCTCGAACGGGCTGGCCGGGGCCACCAGCCCGGTATACGCCGTTTCGATGCGCCGCGTAGCTTCGCCGTCCGTCTGGCGACGACGAAGAGCGTCCAGCGCGCAGCGCAGGACCAGCTCGTAGAAGGCATGCTCGCTCATCTCCAACATCTGATTGAAGTCGATGTAGATGAACAAGTAGCTCTTGGCTTCTTCCCCCATGTACAACGCCTGTACGGAAGGGTCAGTCATCGCCCGCAGCAGCGCCGACTTGCCCAGGTTGCTGACCCCAACCACTGAGACGCAGTACATGTCGCTTACGGCGCCAAAGAGGGCGGTGAGATCGGCGCGACGCGGTAGTATTTCTCGCTTGGGCAGCGCGTGGCTCATGATCTGAACGTACTCCTTCAGCTAGCTTGGCCGTTACTATACATCGGCTCGCGGAATTGTAAAGTAGAACGTGCTGCCCTGTCCTGGCTGGCTGCTGACCCCAACCCGGCCGTGGTGGGCTTCTACCAGGCGCTTGACGATGGCTAGGCCCAGGCCCGTGCCGCCAAACCGACGCGACGCCGTTCCGTCCACCTGGTAGAAGCGCTCCCAGACCAGCTCCAACTGATGCGCCGGCACCCCGATGCCCTCGTCGATGACCTGGGCGCGCACCGCGGCGTCTTCGGCCTGCAAACGCACCCGGATCGTGCCGCCATCGGGGCTGAACTTGATGGCGTTGCCGATCAGGTTGTCGAAGACCTGGCCCAACCGCCGTTGGTCTCCCATGACCGGCGGCATCCCGGCCGGCACCTCCAACTCGAGTCGGACACCCGTCTCGGCGGTGACCGCCAGGGCGGCTTCGACCGCGCCCGCCGCTGTCTGGCCCAAATCGGTCGGTTGGAGCGCAAGCTCGATCAGGTCCGCGCGCGTCAAAGTGATGATATCGCTGACCAAATGCACGATGCTTTCCGTGCGCCGCTGGACGATGCCCAGCGCTTTCGTCTGCTCCTCATTCAGCTCACCCAACATGCCCTCCAGCAGGAGCTCGACATAGCCTTTCACGTAAGTCAGCGGCGTGCGCAGTTCGTGCGAGACCGTTTGCACGAACTCGTCCTTCATGCGATCCAAGGCCCGGAGATCTTCGTAGGCTGCCTTCAATTGACGTGCTTTCTCCTGCGCTGTCTCATAAAGCTGGGCGTTCTGAATGGTTACGGCCACCTGGTTGGCGAGGGTCTCGACCAGAAAGCGGTCGCATTCGGCGAAGGCGTCCACTTCGGCGCTCCCCAGCGCCAAGAATCCCAACACCCGTCCGGCCAACCGCATCGGCACGGCTATCTCCGAACGGGTACCGGTCAGTCGCCGGTCGAAAGTGTACGTCTCTGTCTCGGAGTGACCCTTGTCGAGAGTCACTTCGCCGGTTTCGGTTGACCAGCCAGACAGGCCGTGCAGCCCCACCGGCACACGCACTCCCTCGGCCACCAACCGCCTGCCCACGGGCCCGCTTCCGCCTTTTGCCACGAGGTATTCGCCCGTCTCATCCAGCAGGAAGACGTGGACGTGGGAGAAGCCACCGCGCTCGGCGATCAGGTCGGCTACCTGGTCAAGTAGCTCGTCCTGGTCCAGTATGCTGCCGATACGGCCGATGACGCCCTGGATCGTCTGTAGCTGCGCGGCCCGGCGGTTGGCATCGGCGTAGAGCTGAGCATTGGCGATGGCGGATGCCGCCTGGTTGGTGATCGTCTGTGCAAGCTCGATCTCGCTGGCCGTGAAATCCCGCTCCTGCCGCAACTCATCCAGGCCGATGGTGCCGATGACTTCCCCGCGCACGATGACGGGCAAGAGCAGGATCGACTTGACGCCGCGCCGGACCATCACGTCGCGGGCGTTGGCCAGGAGCGGATCGTGTTGTGCATCGCGGATCAGCAGGGGCTCGCGGGTCCTGAGCACGCGGGCAACCGACAGGTTTCCGACCAGCGGAATGCGCGTCTCGCGTCCGCTCTGATCGGGATGCCGCTGATATTCTGCTTGCAGCGTGCCATAGCCCTTGGTCCAGTCGAAGAGCACCAGGCCGGCTTGCTCGACGTCCAGCGCCTGCGCCATCTCTGTCACCGTGTTGTTCAGGACGGCCCCGAGGTCCAGGGAAGCGCTGAGGTTGGTGGAAATGCGATTCACCATCGCCAGCTCATAGCTGCGTTGTTCGGCGACTCGCAGGTGGTGCTGCGTCTGCTCGAACAAGCGCAGGTACTCCTGCGCGGCGGCCGCCTGTTCGCCGAACAGGTGGATCAGAAGACCGAGTTGGCCCGCGAACAGCCCGAGGAGATGCGTCTGTTCTTCGCTGAAGTCGGCGTCTTGTCTGCCGGCCAATCGGAGAATGCCGACAATCTCTCCGGAGTCCCTCAGTAGGGCCAGCCAGACGGGACGCTCGCTCGGGCCGTCTGGAGCGGGCACCGCCAAGGGGTCGCCGGCCTGGAGTTTAAGCACGCCGTGCTCGGGCCAGCGATCCAACAGCCGTTTGATGTGATCGGCGGGGATCGAAGAGGGGCGCAGCCGCCCAGCGTCATGAAAACCGAAGCCGGGCGACTGCGCTCTGAATTGTTGCGCATCGACATCGTACAAAAGAACGACGCACTCTGAGACGGCAAAGAAAGCGGCGGCTGCCTCTACGGCTTGTTGGCAGAGCCGCTGTGGATCGTGCTCGGCGCTAAGGGTGCGCAGCATCGTCTGCAGGGCGTCCAGAGCTTCGGGCCCACTCGCCGCCCGGAAAGCAGGTGGCTTCGAAGTGCGCATGCATTCGTCCTTGAACCAGACGATTCTGTGGATTAGCGACGGTGGGCCGGCTTCCCCTTGTTCGCCTTTTTGCTGCCCCCGTTCGCGGTGGCCGCGGCGGGCTGTGGCCGGGCGGCCGCCCGGGCCGCGGCCGCCGCTCCGCCCCCACTGCCTGCGGGAGCCGGCTCCAGTCCCTGGTCGGAGCGCATGTGGCACTGCTTATACTTCTTCCCGCTTCCACACCAACATGGATCGTTCCGGCCCATTTGCTTGGCGCTGCGCACCGGCTGCGGCTGGCCGCCGCCATCGCTGCGATTGGTCTGCATGCGTTGTACCGGGATAGCGGCGGGCATGACCATCAACTGCGCGTGATAGATCGAATGCACTATGTCCTGCGAGATGGATGACAGGAGTTCCTGGTACATCTCGTGGGCTTCTTTCTTGTAAGAGATCAATGGGTCAAGCTGGGCGAAGGCGCGCAGCCCGATGCCTTCACGCAGTTCGTCCAGGTCGGTCAGATGGCGCACCCAGCGGCTGTCAACATCGCGCAGCATGACCAGGCGTTCGAGCTGGCGCATGTTCGAGGTGCCCGTCGAGGCTTCCTTCTCGTCATAGGCCTTGACCGCCAGGTCCACCAGGTAGTCAGCGAGTTGATCGGCGTTCATGCTGCGCCAGTGTTCGATGTCTTCAGCTTTGGGCAGCGGGAAAATCTTCGACATCTCGACCGCGATCGCCGCCACGTCCCAGTCTTTGCGTTCAAGCGTACGCCCCTGCCCGAGGATTGGGTCGATAAGCATGGCGTTGACCGTGGCTCGGATCTCATCTTCGACCATGCCCTGGATCGTCGGGCGCATCGACGGTTCGGTCAGGATCTGAAGGCGCTGGTTGTAGATCACTTCGCGTTGTTTGTTGACGACGTCATCGTATTCCAGCACGTGCTTCCGGATGTCGAAGTTGTAGCCTTCGACCCGCACCTGGGCATTCTCGATGGCCTTGTTGATCAGATTGTGCTCGATGGGCATGTCTTCTTCGAGGCCTAACCTGTCCATCAGTCCGGCCACGTTCTGCCCGCCGAAGCGGCGCATCAGGTCATCTTCGAGCGAGATAAAGAAGCGCGACGAGCCCGGGTCGCCCTGGCGTCCCGCGCGCCCACGCAACTGATTGTCGATGCGCCGGGCCTCATGCCGTTCGGTGCCCAGCACGTGCAGCCCGCCTGCGGCGAGCACCTTCTGGCGATCAGCTTCGACCTCAGCCCTGGCCCGTTCCAGCGCCCCGGCCCAGAGCGGATCGTCCTTGGGCAGCACCGCCAGGTCTACTCCATCGTGGCGCAAGCGCTCGCGAGCCATCCCCTCGGCGTTGCCGCCGAGCAAGATGTCGACGCCGCGGCCGGCCATGTTTGTGGCGATCGTGACCGTGCCGGAGCGTCCGGCCTGGGCGATCACGCCGGCCTCTTTCTCGTGCTGTTTGGCGTTCAACACGTTGTGGGGCACACCCTTGCGCCGCAGCCATTCCGACAGCATCTCCGACGTCTCGACCGAGACGGTGCCCACCAAGACCGGCTGGCCCTTCTTGTGCAGTTCGGCGATCTCGCCGACCACAGCCCTGAACTTGCCTTCCTGGGTCTTGTAGATCTGGTCCGGGTAGTCGGCACGGATCACCGGCTTATGGGTAGGAATTGCGACCACATCCAAGTTATAGATCTTAAGAAACTCTTCGGCTTCGGTGAAAGCCGTGCCGGTCATGCCGGCCAGCTTCTCGTACATGCGGAAATAGTTCTGAAAGGTGATCGTCGCCAGCGTCAGCGATTCGCGCTGGACACGGACGTTTTCCTTGGCCTCGATCGCCTGATGCAGACCTTCCGAGAAGCGCCTGCCGTACATCAAGCGGCCCGTAAACTCGTCGACGATGATCACTTCGCCGTCTTTGACGATGTAGTCCTTGTCCAGCTTGTAGAGCACGTTCGCGCGCAGGGCGTTGTCCAGGTACGGCGTCAGGGAGTAATGGTCGCTATCATACAGGCTCTGTCCGGCGGCCAGGCCCAACATTTGTTCGACGTGCGCAATGCCATCCTCCGTCAGCGTGACCAGGCGCTCTTTTTCCTCGATGGTGTAGTCGTCTTCCGGGCGGAGCCGCCGCACGACCTGCGCGAACGTCCGGTAGTTGTCGGATGACTCCTGGGCTGGGCCGGAGATGATAAGGGGAGTGCGTGCCTCGTCGATGAGGATGTTGTCCACCTCGTCGACGATCGCAAAGACCAAATCGCGCTGTGCTACTTGCGAAAGGTCTTGCACCATGTTATCGCGCAGGTAGTCGAACCCGAACTCGTTGTTTGTGCCGTAGGTTATATCGGCCAGGTAGGCATCGTGCCGGGCGACTGGGCGCAGGTTCTGATAGCGGTCATCGGCCGCCGCGTAGTCCGGGTCGTAGACAAACGAACCGAGCTCCGCGTTGGCCGCCGCCGATTGGATCACGCCGGCGCTGACGCCCAGGCGATGATAGACGGGTCCCATCCACTGTGCGCCGTACTTTGACAGATAATCGTTGGGCGTCACCAGGTGAGCGCCCCGGCTCGTCAGTGCGTTGAGGTATAGGGGCAGCGTCGCGACCAGTGTCTTGCCTTCGCCGGTCTTCATTTCGGCGATCTTCCCCTGGTGGAGCACGATCCCGCCCACCAATTGCACGTCGTAAGGGCGCAAGCCGATCGTGCGCGTGGCGGCTTCCCGGACGGCCGCGAAGGCGCGCGGCAGGATCTCGTCCATCGCGTCCTTCTCGACGGCCTTGAGCTCTTTCTCACGGCGCTCGACTTCGACCCGGAGCTGCATCTGCATGCCCGCATCGGTCTCGAGCTGCCACTCGGTGCGTGCCTCTTCAAGACGTTCGCGCAGGTCGCCGACGCGTTCGGCGATGAGCGCGCGGAAGGCATTCGTTTGCCCGCATAATTCGTCATCGCTCATGGCGGCGAATTCCGAGCTCAGGGAGTTGATCTCGTCGATGATGGGCTGGAGCCGCTTGACCTCGCGCTCGTTGGCATCACCGAATACTTTCTTAGCCAGATTTTTGAACATCGATACATCCTACCAAAAGTCGCAACTTAGGTATACATTATACCATATCAGTTAGCCGGTTTGGGAATCTACGGTTGCCGGTCTAGGGGGCGGAAGAACCGGCGATCACGGGCATCAGCTTCTCGGCCGCGCTGTAGGGGTCCAGATCGCGTTGCGCGATCCCATCGACCAACTCCAGCAGAGTGCGTTCGGGGATTTGCGCCAGAAGAGTCGCCAACAGTTGCTCGCGGAAGATGGCCTTCAGGGTCGCGGCGGCGCGGGCGGCCTCGCGCCGGGCCAGCTCACCGCTCTCGCGCAGCATCCTGGCGTGGGTCTCGACCCAGCCACGCAACTCTTCCACGCCCTCGCCCTGGCTCGCCACCGTCTTCAGAACGGGCGGCAACCATGTACCGTCTGACTGCAGCCCAGGCTCGCCGCGCTTCCCGTGCGGCCCGCGGCGATGGTGCCCGGCGTTGGGGTCGAGGCCCTGCATCATTCGCAGGGCCACCGCCGTGTGGTCGGCGCCCTCGCGGTCGGCCTTGTTGACCACAAACAGGTCGGCGATCTCCAACACGCCGGCCTTGATCGCCTGCACCTCATCGCCCATGCCGGGAGCATCCACCACGATCGTCGTATGTGCTGCGCCCGCAATGTCGACCTCGGCCTGGCCGACGCCGACTGTCTCGACCAGGATGCGCTCATAACCCGCCGCGTCCAACAGCGTGATGACGTCGCCGGTTGACCGGGCGAGCCCCCCCAGGCTGCCGCGCGTCGCCATACTGCGGATGAAGATCCCCGAGTCGCCGGAGAGGTCGCGCATTCGAACGCGGTCACCCAACAGCGCCCCACCCGTGAAGGGGCTGGTCGGGTCCACCGCCACGATACCCACGCTCACCCCGCGCACCCGGTAGGTGCGCGCGAGCGCGTTGACCAGGGTCGACTTCCCGGTGCCCGGCGCTCCGGTCACCCCCACTACGTGAGCTCGACCGCCATGCTGGTAGAGCGCGCTCACGAGAGCACGCGCCTCCGGGCCGCCACCTTCCACGCGCGTGATGCCGCGCGCCAGCGCGCGCCGGTTGCCGGCCAGAATTTCGTTGACTAGTTCCACACTTCCCGTTCGCTCATGCGGGTGCGGATGAATTCGACGATGTCATGCGTGGTGGTGCCCGGTCCGAACACTCCCTGAACGCCTGCCTCATGCAGAGCGGGCACGTCCTCATCCGGTATGATACCACCGACGACGACGAGCACATCGTTCAATCCCTGGGCGCGGAGCAACTGTGTGATGCGCGGGCAGAGCGCCATGTGCGCTCCCGATAGGATCGAGAGGCCGACAACGTCCGCATCCTCCTGCAGGGCCGCCTCGACGATCATCTCCGGCGTCTGCCGGATGCCGGTGTAGATCACCTCCATGCCGGCGTCGCGCAACGCGCGCGCGACCACTTTCGCTCCCCGATCGTGCCCGTCCAGCCCGGGTTTGGCTACCAGTACACGGATCTTGCGCTCTGCCATCATCTTGGTCGCCCTCACTGCCCAGGATCAAAAATAAACCGGTTCTTCGTACTCGCCAAAGACCTCCCGGAACACGTCTGTGATCTCCCCCAGGGTGGCGTAGGCGCAGACTGCTTCGAGGATCGGCTCCATCAAGTTCGATCGGGCATCGTGCGCGGCCTCGCCCAGTCGGGCCAGGGAGGCTTTCACCGCACGGTTATCGCGCTCGGCGCGCACCCGGCGAAGACGCGCTACTTGCCGCTCGTAGCCTTGCGGGTCCATCGAGAGGAGCGGGATGGCCGGCGGCTCGCCGCTGGCGTAATCGTTAACACCGACGATGGTGCGTTCGCCGCGATCAATTTCCTGCTGGTAGCGAAAGGCCGACTCTGCGATCTCTCGCTGGAAGAAGCCGTCCTCGATCGCCGGCATCACGCCGCCCCTGGCTTCGATGGCCCGGAAATAGTCATACGCTTCCTGCTCCATCTGGTCGGTCAGCGCCTCGACCACGTAAGAGCCGGCCAGAGGATCGACTGTGTTGGCCACGCCGCTCTCGTCCGCGATCACCTGCTGGGTGCGCAGTGCGATCGTGACCGCCTTCTCTGACGGCAAGGCCAGGGCCTCGTCCATGCTGTTGGTATGCAGGCTTTGCGTGCCGCCCAGCACCGCGGCCAGCGCTTGAAGCGCGACGCGCACGATGTTCACTTCGGGCTGCTGGGCAGTCAGCGTGACGCCGGCCGTCTGGGCGTGCGTTCGCAACATCCAGGAGCGCGGGTCCCGTGCGCCGTACTTCTCGCGCAGGGCGCGCGCCCAAATGCGGCGGGCCGCGCGGTACTTGGCGACCTCTTCGAAGAAGTCGTTGTGCGCGTTGAAGAAGAACGACAGGCGGGGCGCAAACTGGTCGATGTCGAGCCCGCGGGCCAGAGCGGCATCGACGTAAGCAAAGCCGTCGGCCAACGTGAACGCCAGCTCCTGCGCCGCGGTGCTGCCGGCCTCGCGAATGTGATAGCCCGAGATGCTGATCGTGTTCCAACGCGGCATCTCACGCGAGCCGAATTCGATGGTGTCGACGACCAGCCGTACGGAGGGCTCGGGTGGGAACAGGAACTCTTTCTGCGCGATGTATTCCTTAAGGATGTCGTTCTGCAACGTGCCACCCAGCCGGCCGCGCGCGATGCCCCGCTTTTCTGCGGCAGCAATGTACATGGCCCAGATGATCGCGGCCGGACTGTTGATCGTCATCGACGTGGTGACCTGGTCCAGCGGGATGCCCTGGAGCAGGATTTCCATGTCGGCCAGGGATGAGATGGCGACGCCGCACTTGCCGAACTCGCCGATGGCCTGGGGCGCGTCCGTGTCATAACCGTAGAGCGTCGGCATATCGAAGGCGATGGACAGGCCGGTCTGGCCCTGCGAGAGCAGGTATTTGAAGCGAGCGTTGGTCTCCTCGGCACTGCCGAACCCGGCGAACATGCGCATCGTCCAGAGCTTGCCGCGATAGCCGGTCGGCTGCACGCCGCGCGTGTATGGATAACGCCCCGGCAGGCCCAGGTCGGCCTCGTAATCGAGGGCGGCGATGTCGGCAGGCGTGTAAAGCCGCTTGACCGGGCGGCTGGAAGCGGTGACGAACTCGCCGCGCCGCTCGGGTAGCCTGGCCTCCGCCTGGGCTACCTCAGCCTGCTCCCACCCGGCCACCTCGCGGCGTATGCGCTGGATCGCATCCTGATCGAACAGGGTCTGGTCGCCTGCTTTTTCCTGCGCCTTGTCACTTTCGGGCATAGCACGGCCTCCTTCCCTGCAGTACTACCTCTTTCGGCCGGCCCGTGCAGTGGCGCCTAATCCGGTTTCGCCATGGAACCGGATCAGGCAGAATCTCGTTCCGGTCCGGCCGCAGCCGCCTGGCCGGAATCCCATTCGCCGCTAATGGCCGCGTCCAGGCAGTGCCAGAGGTCTCCGTAGCGCATCCTGACGCCGCTGTGCATAGGAGCATAGCAGGCCATCTTGCCGGCGTTGGTCGCCATGCTGCGCACGCCGAGCATTTGCATCGGGGCGACCACGGCGCAGGTGTCGGCGACCACTTCTCCCCCCGCCGCCTCGATGGTGGCGACCAGGCCCGACTCGGTGGCGCGCTGCCGGGTGATTTCCCCGGTCGTGACCCAGAGACGGGTGGCGAGGGTCTTGTTCCGGACGTACTCCGCTACCTGCTCGATCTCGCTCAGGCTGGCGTGCGGGCATCCGACCGTTACCAGGTCGATCTTGCGCAGCTCGGGGTCGGCATCCATCACCCGGTAGGCGGCCTCGAGGCTATCGATGGCCAGGCGGGGCGCAGAAGGCTGCAGCAAGGCGCGTCCCAGGTCGCGCGCTTCGGGCGTGTAACCGGCGATGTGGTAGAGCGCGACCGCGCCGTAGGCGGCCAGGCCGGCGCCCAACGTTTTCAGGCGATCCTCTGCCGCCCCGCCGCGTGTTGGATCGTCCGCCGGCCGCGGCAGCCACTCGGCCAAGCCCTCGAACCAGGGCACCCCGTTGCCCGCAGCCTTGCCTGCCAGGTAGCTCAGTGCGCCGAAATCGGCGACCGAGCGCAGTGGGCATCTGACTTCCACGATCAGATCGGCGTGCCGATTTTGGTCCAGATGGTAGCCATAGCGTGCGGTCCGCCCCACGATGGCTGCCGCCAAAGCGCTCGGGCCGCCTTCCCGGTTGCTGCGCGCCGCCAAAACTGAGTTGGCAAAGGCGACCGCGCTGGATTCGGACCAGGCCAGGGCATCGCCGCGACGCGGGACATAACCGGGGAACAGATAAGGGGTGCAGCTCAAGGTCGGCTCGACACCCATTTGGACCAGGGCCTGCACCAGGCGCAGTTGCGGCCCGGCGAACTCGGGCCGAATGCCCCAGGCCCGCCAGCGCCCGCGTTCCATGCCCATCGGGTTCAAGGTCGTCGGCACGCGCACCTGCGCCCCCTGATCGGCCCATTCTTCGAGGAAGGCCACACCGGCGTCGCCGAGGTTCTTATAACTTACGCCGGAGATCTGGGCATGGCCGATCGGTATCAGATCCGCCGCGCCGTAGATGCGGCCGAGCGTGGTCACGATCTCCATAGCCCGCTGCACGCCGCGACCCGCAGCGCCATCCAGCAGCGCCTGCTCTTCAGTCGTCAGCCTCAGGTTGCCCATCACTCCCCCATTCTCTTTGCGTCTCGTCTTTCGGTCGCCGCGCTCCATTCTAGCACGCGGCCGCGCGCCGGGCAAAGGCCCGCCCTAATTCACTTCCTGGAGCGAGAAATGCGACGAGCCCAAACTGAGGGACGCCTAAATCAGCCCGTTCTGCGCCAGCGCCCACCGCACCTCATCCATGGTCGGCTCGACCAGGATGTCGCCGGCGATCTGCAGCGTCGGATGGCTGGCGTAGCCGCCCGTCCACCACTTTACCTGCTTGCTCGCAGCCTGGTCGCGATCCATGTCTCTGAAGACGTAGGGGATGCCCATGCGGTCGAGATAGCGCCGCACCATCTGTGTGGCCGCGCACCACTGGGTGCCGTAGACCACCACCGGCGCCGTGTCGCGGTCTGTGATCTCTTGCCTGCGTGGAGAAGTCCTGAACACATTGCCTCCTTGTGTTAGCTCGCCGGGCGGTCGGCGGGCTCTGGCGCCAACCCCTCCAGTTGCTCGAACAGCTCGTAGATATCCGGTATCTGGCGCAGTTCGGGCGAAACGTGGCTGTAACGGATAATGCCCTCGCCGTCAATCACATACAGTGCCCGCTCGGCAAAGCCATCCGTGTCGCGGAAAACATCGTAGCGGCGGGCGACTTCGCCCTTGGGATTGAAGTCTGCGAGCAGTGGGAAGGCGATGCCTCGCACCGCAGCCCAGGCCCCGTGGCTGTAGATGCTATCGACCGAGACCGCCAGCACCTGGGCATCGTGCCGCCGGAACTCGGCCAGTTCGCTCTGATAGAGACTGAGCTGATCGCTGCAGGCCGGGCTCCAGTCGAGCGGGTAAAAGACGAGCACCACGGTGCGGCCGGCGTAATCGGACAACGACACCTGCTGGCCCCCCGCATCTCGCAGGCTGAAATCCGGGGCCCGGCGGCCGACCGCCAGTCCTGCCTTTTCGGCATGACCCTCCATTGCCGGCGCCGACTTGTAGAGGTTAGCGATGTCATCCAGGGTGTTCCGGCCCTCCTTGGCTGAAGACCCGGCCGCTCCGCCGGCTCCCGCTGCCTGGCCAACCGCAGACTGTTGCCGGCGGAACTCCAGCAACATCGCGTGGAGAATTGACGTAGCTTCTTTTTCCGGGGAATCCTTCAACTTTGGCTCAAGTTGGCTGAACCTGTGTTCCAAGTCTTCGAGGCGTGTGTTGCGCCCAGGGGTCATGTGATCACCTCCGATGTTCTATACCAAAACGTAACTATATCACCCAGCCAGCGCAGGATGTATGTGAGAGTTATGCCAGACGAGGATCAATCGCGCGCCATAACAGGCAGTGGCTCGGTATCAGCCGAGCCACTGCCTGTCTGCGTCCTTCGGTGATTGGGGCTCAACCCGAGCGCGCCCGGTTAGCCTGCTGCCGTCCTTGAGGCGGCGAAAGTCAAGAGCGCGGCCAGGAGCGCCAGAGCGCTGGCCGGCAGGAAGAGGAAGCCGACGGTGAAGCCGCTGACGACGGTGCCGAGCAGCAGGAGCAGGGTCGCCATCACGAGCAGCCCAAACCGGCGCGGCCGGCCCTCCGGCTCAGTCCGATATGCGCCGTAGGCAACGCCGGCGACAGACAGCAGCATCACGACGAAGAAGATGACCGATATGAGATTGAGACTGTCACCGGAGACGGCGATGAGGAGCGCGAATAGCCAGCCTGCTAACCCGACCAGGCCGGCCAGCAATCCTGCGACACGTCCGGCCGTGCGAATTCGCATGCTGCCCTCCCTCGAATATCCGCTAGCCCGCGGCCACCGGCCGCGGCGTTCAGCCCGCGTCCAGATTGTATCACGGCGGGTCAATCCGAGACCCGGCAGTGCGGCCTGGCCCAGGTGTCCGGCGTGCGAAAAGGGGGGCAGCGCTGAACCGGCCCTCTGCTCGAGCATCCTTCCAGTGGGCTAGCTCGCGACTTCGTTCTCCAGGGTCAGCCTGCCCACGCTCACCCGGACGCGGTCGCCGGGCTGGAGCGTGAAGTCGGACGAGGGCACGATGCAGGTGCCCGTCATCAGGAAGACGCCGCGCGGAAAATCAAGCGCGCGTCCGAGATAAGCGGCGAGCTCGGCCGGATCGCGCTTCATGTCCGCCGTGCTGGCCTGGCCGGTAAAGCAGGGCGTGCCCGCCCGCTCGATGACCAACCCGATTGGCAGGGCGCGCAGCCCGCTCGCATCGGCCAGCAGGATACCTGGCCCCAGCGCGCAGGAGCCATTATAGACCTTGGCCTGCGGCAGATAGAGCGGATTCTCCCCTTCGATCGAGCGGGAGGAGACGTCATTGCCGGCGCAGAAGCCGACAATCTCGAGGTGACGGTTGATCACCAGTACCATCTCTGGCTCGGGGACGTTCCAGGCGCTGTCCGGGCGAATGCCGATCGGCGCCCCCGGCCCGGCCACGCGCCATCCGGGCGACTTGAAGAAGAGCTCAGGGCGGCCGGCCTCGTAGACCCGGTCATACACGTCGGCCAGTGTCGACTCGGCCCGCCGGGCCTCGCGGCTGCGCAGGTAGGTCACCCCTGCCGCCCACACCTCGTGCATTGCATCCACCGGCGCCAGCATCGTCCCGACGGCCGGCTCGTCCTTGGGCAGTGCGGCCAGCAGTGCTGCCAACGATTCCGCTCGCAGTTCGAGCAGCACCTCCAGGCTCAACCCTTCAGGCAAGAAGAAATCATCGAGCGCCCAGCGCGTTCCCCCAGTCCTCGTCAGATGTCGCGTCAGGTACATCTTCGTCTCCCTTTGTAGTTGCGCGGCCCCGGCCCCACCCTAGCCCGCGCGCGTGCCGCCGTCCGCTTCGCTGTTGCGCGCCGCCCGCCCGGCGGCGAGGAAATCGACGATCGCTTCCACGTCGTACACACAGCCGCCCCAAGTGCCGCCGCTGGCGTCCTGCAGCGCCGCCCACAGGCGCGTGTCGGCAGGCAGGTCGGGATCTGGCCCCAAGTCGGGGTGCGGCGTGCGCGTTGCCAGGAGCGCCGCGCCTTGTTCCGGTGTGTAGCCCTGCCCGTCCTGTCCCACCAGGTCCAGGCTGCCCGTCAAATTGACCCGATCGATGATCACCTGGACGGCATCGCCTTCACGCAGCTTACCCAGCGGACCACCGGCCAGTGCTTCCGGCCCGACGTGACCGATGCAGGCCCCCGTGCTCACGCCGCTGAAGCGCGCGTCCGTGACCAGGGTGATGTGCTTGCCCCAAGGCAGGTGTTTGAGGGCGGCGGTCAGTTGGTACACCTCTTCCATGCCTGTGCCCATCGGCCCACGGCCCATCAGCACCATCACGTCTCCCGGCTGCAGGGGGGGCTCACACTGGCCCTTGACCGCCGCAATGGCCGCCCGTTCGCTGGTGAAGACCCGCGCCGGCCCCGTCTTGCGGTACACACCGTCGTCGTCGACGACGCTGGGGTCGATCGCGGTACTCTTGATGACCGCGCCCTCGGGCGCAAGGTTGCCGCCCAGGAAAGTTACGGTGCTGGTCAACCCGCGCCCGCGCGCCGCCGCCGGGTCCATTATCACCTGGTCTGGCTCCACGCCGTCCAACGCGTAGAGCGCTGCGCGCACGCGCTGCCGCCGCTCGCTGTGCTCCCACTCGTCCAGCATCTCGCCCAGCGGACGCCCGTTGACGGTCATCGCGTTGAGCTTCAACAGGCCCAGCTCGCGCAGGTGGAGCATCACTTCCGGGACGCCACCGGCCAGGAAGACCTGCGCCGTGCCGTAGCCTGTCGGGCCATTGGGCAAAACGTCGACCAGGCGCGGCACCTGCCGGTTGATGCGGGCCCAATCCGCGGCGACCGGGCGCCGCAGCCCCGCCGCGTAAGCGATCGCCGGTATGTGCAGCAGCAGATTCGTGCTGCCGCCGAAAGCCGCGTGGGTAACCATCGCGTTATGCACTGAATCCTCGCTCAGGATGTCAGGTACGACCAGGCCGGCCTCTGCAAGGGCGCTGAGCGCGCGCGCCGAGCGGCGGGCCAGGTCAAGCCAGATGGGTTGGCCGGAGGGCGAGAGCGCCGAATGGGTCAACGACAGGCCCAACGCCTCGGTGACTACCTGGCTGGTAGCCGCCGTGCCGAGGAACTGGCAGCCACCACCGGGTGAAGCGCAGGCCCGGCAGCCGAGCTCGGCGGCCTCGTCGAGGGTGAGCAATCCGTGGCTGAAGCGCGCCCCGATGGATTGCACCTTGCCTGCGTCTTCGCCGTTGTCAGGTAACATGGTCACACCGCCGGGCACTGCGACCGCCGGCAGATGACGCTGTGAGGCCAGCGCCATCAGCATAGCCGGCAAGCCTTTGTCACAGGTTGCGATGCCCAACACGCCGCGCCGGGTGGGCAGCGAGCGGATCAGCCTTCTAAACACCGTCGAAGCGTCGTTGCGGTAGGGCAGGCTGTCCATCATGCCCGGCGTGCCCTGCGTCCGGCCGTCGCATGGATCGCTGACGAAGCCGGCGAAAGGAACGTCGCCCAGCGCCTTGAACTCCTCGGCCGCGGCCTGCACCAGTAAACCGATCTCCCAGTGTCCCGTATGGTAGCCCAGCGCGATCGGCTGCCCATCCGGCGCGCGCACGCCGCCCTGTGTGCTCAGGATCAGGAACTCTGCGCCCCGCAGGCGCCGTGGCTCCCAACCCATACCGGCGTCCATGGTCAGGCCGAAGATGTCGCCGCTGGGCGCCCGGCGCAGGTACTCGGCGTCCACAGGCAAGCGTCCGGCCGGTCCCTGGGCGTGCGTCCGCAGGTCATAAATCGAGGGATCGGCGGAATCGATGGGGATCGGATGTGGTAGTGCAGTGGCTGTACTTGTCATGAGGCTCAACTCCATTAACCCAAATGACCCGGCTTGGTGCCGGGTCAAGCGCGACCAGTACCCCCAGCAGGACTCGAACCTGCGCTTCTAGCTCCGGAGGCTAGCGCTCTATCCACTGAGCTATGGGGGCTCCTCGTACTGAAGTACATTGTAGCTACTTAGGTGCCCGATGTCAAAACAAGGATGCGGTACCAGTATTGATAGCGGTCTGTGAAACCGAGCTGCCGATAGAGGCCCAGCGCCGGAACGTTATTCTGCATTGCCTTAAGGTACGCCTGCCCCGCACCGTGAGACCTCGCCCAGGCCAGCAGGTGCAACACCAATTCCCGGCCGAGACCCTGCCGGCGATACTCAGGCGCAGTCACGACGTCAAACAACCAGACGCTGTCGCGCTGCAGCACGGCGAGGCCCAGGGCTGCGGCGCCGGTACCGACCCTGAGCGTGCCAAAACAGGCGGGCGACAGCAGGTTGCTTAGAATGCCCTGCATTGACGGCAGGTGCCTGCGCTCGACCTGGTTCAACGCGCAGAATGCTTCCAGCCAGCCATCCGTGGCCGTACCGGCGTTCTCGAAGGTCGTCGACTGCGGAGGGCCCACGCCCTGCAACGCGAGCGAACACACATTCGTAGGTGCCGCACGCATATAACCCTGCCGATCGAGGAATGCATCCAAATCAGGCGGTTGCGCGGCGGCCGTCAACTTAAACACCGTGTCCTGGCCCAGCGCCCGGTAGATCTGTTCGCAGCCGCGAACCTTCTCCGGGAGGGACAGTGCCGGCGCGTAGAGAGGATTGATGGAGTTAGCCCGGCGGGTATACCCGGCCGCAAAACGCAGCACCCAGCCATCGTAGTGCATGGTCTGGAGCGCCGGCCAGGCGTTGAGCGATTGTTCTTTCATGTTACGGATCATGCTGCAATGCACGAAAACGCGCCTCATCCTGGAGGGAAAGCGCTGATCAGCTGCGATCGGGGGTGGCTGCCCGACAGCCGGTGGCCTTCCGCACGCCGGCGTGAACCGCTCAGTCCGCGGCGATGCAGAAGCCAGGCGTCTTGGCCACGCCTAATGGATCCGCTTTCCCGCGTCCGGCCCCACGGATTGGTCATAGATGGCAGTCACGGCGATGCGAACGACGTAGACGGGCGGTGGCAGCTGGCGCGGCGCTTGTTTCAGTTGTTCCGTGACTTGTTCGAAGAGCGGGCCCGAGTCGATCATCTCCGCCGTGCCCTTGAACTGGTAGCCTTTAAATGTCGCCAGATCAATCACCGTGACCGACACGCGAGGGTTGTCTTTAAGGTTCTCACGCGTTTTGCGGGAAAAGAGATCGGCAAACATCAGGTGTTGATCATCCAGGACCTGCAGCGTCCCCTTGGGCGTAGCGTTTGGCGTGCCGTCCCTGGAGGCCGTGCTAACCCAGGCCATCTTCCCTTTGACGAACTCTTGTAGATACTCTGGAATTGTGACTAACTCAGCCATCGTTTCCTCCCATCCTGCCACTCGCTGACGTCACGGCCGATCAGGCGGATGTCCTTGCCCGTCCCAACGACCGCGTGCCCGTTCTCCGAATGCTCACGACCCTCGATGATGAACTTGCCCCACGAGAAGCGCTCAATCGGGGCCTTCTTGTAACGAGGCATCCCGCGCTCTCCTCTGTGATCCGAATTTCGTAACGCCCCCACTGGCCACGTGTCACACAATAGTACCACAGCCGGGCATTAGTTGGCGAGCATGAGGTGTGAACGTCGGAAGCGTGCCCGAGCCGCGGCGATCAGCCCTACGTCCAGCGTACCTATCAAGAGAAAGGCGCTCCCGGCCGCGATAGCGGGATCGACGTGCTGCAGTCCTGACACCAGCGCCGCACGTATGGCGGCCGGCAGCGCCTGAATGCCGAAGACCGGCACGAACACCAGGAGCATGACGGCGATGCTCATCGTCTGCGCCGCCTGCCGCACCGTGACCGCTCGCAACGACACCAGCACCCCTGCCCCCGCTGCGAGTCCGGCCGTCAGCAGCCCCAGGACCGTGCCACCCGCCGCGACCTGCGGCGCGTAGAGCAACACGTGCCCCGACCAGTCGGTCAGGTTCACAGTGACCAGCCCGAGCAGCAGGCTGGCGAGCGTCAGGCTCCAGGCGTAGAGGACGGCCGTGGCCGCCTTGCCGATCAGGATGGCCAGGTCGGGCAGCCGGCTGGCCAGCAGCGTCTCGAGGGTGTGGCGCTCGCGTTCACCGGCGAAAGCATCGGCGATGATGCTCGAGACGAGGAAAAGGGGCACCCAGGCCCAATAGACCAGCCCCAGGGGAGACTCGACCCAGCCCCGGCCCCACTGCAGCGGCATGAATACCCCGAAGACCAGCAACAGGATCAGCAGGTTCCATGGACCGCTCCTCAGGCGGTTGCAAGCCCTTAGGCCAAGCAGTTCCTTGCACTCTTTCCACATCACGGTTTCAATGTCGCCGATCATTGCCCTTCTCCTCTATACCCTCGTCTACCAACGCCAGGAAGGCGTCCTCCAGGCTCGCCGCGCCCTGGCGCACTTCTTCGATCTGCGCGCCGCGTGCGACGAGTGCTTCTACCAAGAGAGAGACCTTCGCCCCCTGCCGCAAATCAACCTCGATGTGCCCATCGCGCCGTTGAGCGGCGATCACGTCCGGCCGGGCCCGCAGGTGCGCAAGCAATTCGTCCCCGAATCCTCGCCCCGCCACTTCGACGCGCCGCGCTCCCCTCCCCGCCCTGAGATGCTCGGTGGTGTTCACGGCCAAGAGCCTGCCGGCGCGGATCACGCCCACCCGGCTGCAGAGTTGCTCGGCCTCGGTTAGGTTGTGCGTGGTCAAGAACACGGTCACGCCATCGCGAGCCACGACGGCGGCAAGGTCGTGGCGCAGGGCTGATGCGGCCACTGGATCGAGGCCAGCCGTTGGCTCGTCCAGGAAGATCAGCGACGGTTTGGGCAGCATCGCACGCGCCACCGCCAGCTTCTGCTTCATGCCGCGACTCCAGGTTCCCACGATGTTCGCGACGGCGTTCCCATAGGCCAAGGCCATCCAGTAGATCTTTGATGCGGGCTTCGCGGACTGCTGCCGGCAGCCGAGCCACCCGGCCGTAAAACTCAAGGTTGTCCTCGGCGCTAAGCCGCTCGTACAACCCCGTGTGTTCCAGCAGGACGCCCGTGCGGGCCCGAATCCTGTCACCCTGCGATCGAGTGTCATAGGCCAGCACCTGTGCCTGGCCGCCTGAAGGCTCGAGCAGACCCAGGAGCAGGCGGATTGTCGTCGTCTTGCCGGAACCGTTGGGGCCCAGGAAGCCGAAGACGATCCCGGCCGGCACGGCCAGGGTGAGACTGTCCACTGCCTTGACCTGGCCGAAGTTGCGGCTCAGGTTCTCCGTACTGATCACAATAGGGCTCATGTCTTCCCCCAGTCGCGCGAGGCTCACTCAGGCAGGCTCTCAATGGCTCGCTTGACCCGTTCCCGATATTCGCGGAAAGCCGCGCGGCCCTCGTCGGTCAGGCTACAGATCGTCTGCGGCACCTTCCCCCGGTAGGTCTTCTCGATCCGCACGTAGCCGGCTTCCTCCAAGCGGGCCAGATGCGAACCCAGGTTACCCTTGGTTAGCTCGGTCTCGTGCAGCAAGTACAGGAAGTCGGCGCTCTCGACGGTGTAGAGGATCGTCACGATGATAAGCCGCGCCGGCTCGTGGATCAAGCGATTGACGTCCGCCATGGCCCGAAAGCCTTCAGGCATGGTCATCCTCCGCCGGCGGCCCGGTGCGCCGCAAGTAGCTCAGCAGCGTCAGGCCGCCCGACACGAATAGGCCGACGGCGACTGTGGCGAAATAGATCGCGTTGCCGAGTTCGGCGTCAGAAGTGACGAGAGCCGCCCCGACGGCAGCCAGGAGCGAGAGGCATGCCAGTCCATAGAAGCGACCCAGGCCGTACTTGTAGGCGGGATAAGCCATCCCCGCGCCGATGGCGATGCCCTCGATCAGCAGCATCCAGGACAACGACAACTCGATGCGCCGCGCTACGATGACGGCGGTTACGGCCATGACCACCGCCAGCACGGCGGCGCGCCAGCCCATCGACTTTTTAGGCTTGCGGTAGGCGACGTAGCCGGTGCGCCGGTAGGTGAGCCGCGCCTTAGCGGCCGCCACGATCCGCCGGGACAAGAGTCCACCGCCGATGATCACCAGCGGTAAGATGAACGCCAACAGCGCTGCCAACGGGCCGCCCGCCCAGGTCGCACTGAGCAGGAAAAAGATGGCCAGCAAGGCGAAGACGCCCGCGCTCGCCATCTCCGCTAGGCCGTCTGTGTACCAGTAACGGTAAGGCCTGCGTTCGAGCCTAGCCAAGTCATCCAGCTGTTTCACGTTTCCTCCTTCATGCAGACCAGTCTGTATTGCAGACCAGACTGCCACACAATACCATGGGCGAACGCGAATGTCAACTGGTCAGGTGGCCAGGATTGGCACCGATTCTGAAGGCCGGGCAGAATGCCGCTCGTCTACGAGCCCCGGGCAGTCAACGGCAGCCTCTTCTGGCGCTGCCGCGCGCGGCACGACGCCGGCTATGGCTGGCTGAGTCGAACCCGGCGGCTCACTCTGGCTTTACGGTAAGGGCAACATCAGTCAGTCCCGGCGGGAGGTAAAACGAATGAAGACGATCGGACTCTTACTACTGATCCCTGCGCTCGCGCTGGCGCTAGCTGCCTGTGTGTCCATGCCGGTCAACGCACAGCCGGGCGCCCAGCCCACGGCCGGTTCAGGCACTGAGGCTGGCGCCCAGGTTGGCTTGGTCGATACTCGCTGGCAACTGATCTCGTTTGGCCCGGTGGGGGCGCCAATTACCGGCTGGACTTCTCGCTCCACTGAGCCTGAGGCAGCCCCGGGCCAGCCTGGGCCGAGGACGCCCGCGACCCGGTGGAACAAACGCGCCCGGCCTGGCGTATAATTGTGTCAGCGAACGGCGCCGGGCGGGCAACATGTCTACCGGCAGCGCCCTCGACACTCAGATCGAAAAGAGGATAGGCAATGCGTCGCATCTCATGGCTTTCGGGTATGGCTCTTCTGCTGGCCGTGTCCACTGCGGCCTGTGTCGCTCTCCCGTCGGCTACGCCCGCTTCGGCTCTGATGACTCCCAGCCCCGGCACGCCCGGTACGCCCGGCGAGACGTTTAGCGATCCCTTCGCCTACTGCGCAGCAGTGGGGACCGTCGATACGCCGGACGGGCGCTATACCGGGCCGAAGATGCCGCCTGCGATCGTCGATGGGTTGCAGAAGGCTCTCAACCTGACCGGCACGCCCGCCCCGCCACTGACCTCCGTTGGCCCTGCGAGCTGGCGGTGTATGGGGGGCAAGGTCTACGCCTGCACGGTCGGCGCCAATTTGCCCTGCATGGACAAGGCCAACGTCGACAAGACGCCCACCCAGGCGATGGCGGAATTCTGCCAGGCCAACCCGAACTCGGATTTCATTCCGGCGTACATCACGGGCCACAATACCATCTATGCCTGGCAGTGCAACGGGGGCGCGGCAGAGGCAGGGAAACAGGTGTTTCAGGTGGACCCCCAGGGCTTCATCGCCAACATCTGGTACCAGATCAAGCCCTAGACGCGGGCGGCCGGCGCCAGAGCGCGGGCGGCCCGGGCCTGAGGGCAGGCGGGCGGCTGGGAGGCAAGCAGACCGATGACCTGGCCGCCTGATGATCCCGTCTCGCTGCGGCCCTGCCCTGGGATGATCACGAAGATAAAGCGATGGTAATGGTCGCTACACCCCGGAAATGTAACTGCTGATACACTCTAGATGCGCGGTTGGATCACTCGGATCGCAAAGCAGCCGCGCAGAATCGGGGCCCGGTCTCTCACTGATCCAGGTATCTCAATGCGGCCCGCGACGCTATTGCACGTCCGGCACGGGCCGGGTTCCCACACAGCCAATCATGGCTGGGAGTTCTCGCTGTACGGCAGCAGCCCAGGCTCGCGGGCCATACGTGCCGGCGCGGTCGATACGTCCAAATCATCCCGGGGATGCTGCGGAAAGGAGCGCGTATCGAGCGATCACACGTCACAAGCGATCAGTTCCCGACGAACGGCCCGCGGCCGGACGTCGGGTGGTAAGGCTGGCCCTCTGCCGGCCCGGATCAGAATCCTGCCCGACATGGTCATCCGAAAAAGCGGCTCCCCGTAGAGCGGGAGTGACTGCAGGCGTGTCGTAATCAGGGAGGTGGCGTATAGACAACGAACCGATCAACGGTGAAGCTGCCCCTGCTCCGAGATATCGGCAGGGGCAGCTTCGTTTGGATTGGCCACATTCTGAAGGAGTGCTCACGCGATGGTACGTCTCTGCATCCGCGGCGACCCGGTTCCCGGCAAGCAGGACGACCTCGGCCGGTTCTTGACCCCTCATAAAGAAGGACTACTGGCTCAAGCAGCCAGGGGTCAAGAGCTTCCTTCCCTATGGCGACGACCTGATGGGCTGGCCCGAACGCACCGTCGTGATAGGGGTGGAAGATATGGGCGCTCTGCAGCGCGCTGGAAAGTTCGGACCACAAGACCGTTCGCCAGGCTTTCTTCTCCCTGACGAGCCGCAACGAGAGCCAGATCCAGACCCAGATCGCTTGATAGTTGAGTACAGGCTCGAGATGCAGCTTTGAGAACTGGCCGGGCCGTGGCATGGCCTGGATGAGATACCGGGCAGCGAGCGATCAGCGTGCTGCACGGTTGCACGTTCGGCCAAGGGCGATTGATCCGCCGCTCGCGGTCAGGACCCACCGGATCAGTTGGGTGTTTGCCACAGGCACAAGTCGTGACCGGCAGAGCCCAGCGCCAGGGTTCGGGCGTCGGGTGACCACGCCAGGGCGAGAGTTTCGCCGGAGCAGCCGTCCAGGATTGCCAGCAGGCTTCCGTCGGCGCGCCAGAGCCGCGCCGCTGTATCTCGCGCACCCGTGGCAAGGATTAGCCCGTTCGAAGACCAGGCCAGGGGCACCTGTGAGCCACTCAATTCGGTGAACTTGCCCAGGTCATCTAGCGGGACAAGCCGCGGTGGAAGGCTGCCAACTGCCAGCAGCTTGCCGTCAGGCGAGAAGGCGAGCTGGTTGACCCCATTGGTAATACCGTTGCCTGCCGCTCCCGCGGCTCGCAATTGTCCCGTCAGGTCGAGCAACTGGCCGGTCGGACCGTATATCTCCACGTTGCCGCTCTCGTCCCCCAGCGCCAGGTCGTGGCTTTCTGGCATCCAGGCCATGCCCCATTCCGGCGTACAGCGCGGGCAGCCGGGGGTGCTGCCCAGCAGCGTGCCGTCCCGCTGCCAGATGCGATAGTCCACCGCCCCTGCCGCCAGAAGCGCGCCATCCTCCGACCAGGCCAGGTTGTAGAACTTGCCGCCGGTGTATTGGGTGGCCAGTGTCCGGACGGGGGTACCATCGAGCTGCCACAGGTGCACGATGCCGGGCAGGCCCATCTGAGCGCCAGGAGTTTGCGGGGGTACAAAATGGATGGCGCCTGCCGCCAGGAGGCGGCCGTCGGGCGACCAGGCCAGGGCGAGCACGGGATCTGACGCCGTGCTTAAGGTCTTGAGCGCATGCCCGGCCGCGTCCCAGAGCCGCACGGTGCCGTCTGCCGAGCCTGAGGCCAGGCGCGCGCCATCGGGTGACCATTCCAGGGCGTATACTCTCGCGCTGTGGCCGCGCAGGGTCGCGAGTGGCCGTCCATCTGCCGTCCACAGGTGCACATCGCCGTCCGTCGGCGCGCCGGCGTAGAGGTCGCCCGAACTCGAGGCCAACTCCCGCCCGTCGGGCGACCAAGCCAGCGCTGTCACTGGTCCTAACTGACCGCGCGCCGTCGCGGCCGGCCGGAGGTGCAGCGGCCGCCCGGCAGCGGCAGCCACGCCAGGAGTGGCGGTTTCGACTGGGATGGCGCCTTGCAGGAGACTAGCCGCCGGCGCCTGCGCAGGAGCGGCGGTGCGGCCCGTCGGCGGAGCGGTGCCGGGCGCAGCGGGGGACAGGCCGGCCGTCCCTGGGCTGACGCAGGCGCCCGCGAGCAGCGCCAGACCCAGCCCGGCCGCTGCCAGCTTGAACTTACGCATCGTTTGCATCCGGCGGAGCGCGATCACTATCCCTGAAAGGGAGTGATAGTCTGACATGCCTGGGCTTCCAACATCTGCTTCTTAAAAGCATACGGACCGGAGTTAGGCACTGCCAGCCCTGCCTAACCCCGATCCCGGTAATCGTCAGTGTATCCCCCCACTCAAAGCGGTTATGTAACTAATCATACAGTGCTATGCCAGACGCAACGCCAGGCCGATGATCAGGGCCAGCAACAAAAGTGCCAGGGCCAGGTAGTCGGCCGTCTGGAGGTGTAGCGGGCGGAAAACGGAGCGCTTCACCCCGCTCGCGCCCAGCGCGCGCGCCTCGAGTGCCCAGCCGAGACGCTCGCTCTGTCGCAGGGCATTGATGATCATGGCCACGAGCACCGGCCGGTAGGCGCGCAAGCGTCGCAGCAGACCGCGCTGCTCCAGGTCCAGGCCACGCGCCTGCTGTGCGTCGCGCACCTGACCGAACAGCCCTGCGAAAATCGGCAAGTAGCGGAGGGCCAGGGCCACGGTGAGCGCCCAGTTGTAGGGCACGTGCAGAGCGTGAAAGCCGCGCACCAGGCTGGCCTGGGCGGTGGTGAACAGCCAGACGAAGACAACGAGCGCGAGCGCCAGCAGACGCAGCGCCAGCAGGAGCCCTTGCAGGACGGAGCCGGCCGAGATCAGCAGCAGCCCGGAATGCAGCCAGACCGGGCCGCCATCGACCCCGGTGCCGAAGATCGCCGACAATACGAAAACGAGGGTCGCCAGAGGCAGCATCGTGCGATAAATGGCGGCCACAGAGCGTCCCGGGATGTGGGCAAGCTGGAAGGCGACGTTGCACAGCACGATCAGGGCCAGGGCGGCCCACAGCACCGGCCATACGAAGAGCAGCAGGCTGCTTTCGAGCACAAACAGCAGCTTGACGCGCGGGTCCAGGTGATGAAGCCAGGTATCCCGGCGCACATACAGATCGAAGCTAACGCTCATTCCCACCGCGCCCCTTGCTGCCGCCGCGCCCGGCCTTGCCTTTGCTGGCCTGCTTGTCCGCCGCCACGGCCGTGCTGCTCCCGCTCGTCTTGCCGCGCGCCCGGGCACGCCTGGTGCCCTTGCGGAGGCGCGCCAGCCAGGCATCGCCGAATTCGGAGCAGGTAAGGATATCGGGTGGCAGACCTTCCGCGCTCAAGCGGTTGGCCAGCCGGGTGACGGGGGGCAGAGCCAGTTGGGCCTGAGCCAACACGTCGCGCTGCCGGAACAACGCGCGCGTGTCGCCGTCAAACAGCAGACGGCCGTCGACCAGCACTATCGCCCGCCGAGCATGCTCGGCGACCACTCGCATGTCGTGAGTGACCAGTACCACCGTGTGACCCAGCCCACTCAAGTTGTCGAGGAGCGCCAGCAGTTCTTGCCGGCTGCGCCAATCCAGGCCGCCGGTCGGCTCGTCCAGGATGAGCACCCTGGGGTGCATGGCGATGACGGCACCCAGTGATACCTGCCTGCGCTGGCCGAAGCCCAAGAGGGCCGGCGGGGTGTTCGCGTAGGGCGCCAACCCGAACCGTTCCAGGGTCTCACCCACCCGACGGGCCACTATACTGGTGGGCAACTGCTGCGCCCGCAGGCCAAAGGCGATCTCCTCCTCCACTGTGGGCGCGAAAATCTGGTGATCGGGATTCTGAAAGACATAGCCCACCAGGTGAGCCAACTCGGCCACGCCTGTCATGCGTGTGTCCTGGTGCTCGACGAGGACTCTGCCGCTGGCCGGCCGCAACAGACCGTTCATGTGGCGGACAAGCGTCGTCTTGCCGGCGCCATTCGGGCCCAGCAGGGCGACGAAATCGCCGGGATGCAGGATCAGGCTGACGCCACGTAGGGCCGGGGTGCCGTCCGGGTAGGTGAAGGAGACATCCTCTACCGTCACCTGGCTGCGTTCGGCGAAAGGATTCGGTCGCGCCGCAGGCGGGGGGGAACGGGCGGCAGTCCCCCGTGGGCCTTGTGCAGGTGAGCCTTGCGGGCCCGCCTGCGCAGCTCTTTGAATGCCTGTGCATCTCCGCTAAAGCGGTAGCGGCGCTTGCTGCGCTGCGACAGGAGGTGCGCCAGCTCCATGACTTGGGGCGCACCGATCCCCAGCGCTTCCAATTCTGGTACCTGGGCCAGAATAGCGACCGGGGGTCCGTCCAGCACGATCTTGCCCCCGTCCAGAACGAGCACACGATCGACGAAACGCGAGATGCGTTCCACGTCCTGGGTGGCCATGAGGATCGTGATGTCTTGCCGCCGGCGCAATTCCTGCAACACGCGGAAGACGGCCGCTTTGGCGGCGGGATCCAGGCTGGCGGTCGGTTCGTCCAATACCAGCACGCTCGGCCGCATCGCCAGCATGGCCGCGATGGCCAGGCGCTGCTTCTCCCCACCCGAAAGCAAGAGCGGGGAGCGGTCGCGGTATGCCCCCAGCCCGACCGCGTCCAGCGCCCACGTCACGCGGTCCTCGATCTCGGTCGCCGGCACGCCGAGGTTTTCGGGCCCAAAGGCGACTTCATCCTCGACCCGCATCTGCACGAGTTGGCTTTCCGGGTCCTGAAACACGAGTCCGACATGCTGCGCCAGGTCGGCCACCGGGTGTTCTTTGGTGTTAAGGCCCTTCACGCGCACGTTGCCGCGGAAGATCCCGCCGGTCGCCTGCGGCACCAGCCCGTTCAACGCCATGCAGAGGGTCGTCTTGCCCGCGCCCACGCGTCCGAGCAACGCCACTGCTGCGCCCCGTCCGATCTCGAGGTTTATGCCCTGTAGAACTGGCACGGCCTCGCCGCCTTCTTCGGCAGGCGGATAGGCGTAGTAGAGGTTCTCGAGGGCGATGTCGACGTCGACTGTCACGTTCGCATGCTGACTGTGCTCATTCGCTCCACGTTCGTCGCCGGCCCATCTGGTCGATGGGCGGATAGGCCTGGCGAATGGCCACTACCAAGGGGACGCCGACCAGGCCGCCGATCAGGGCCTGAAACAGGTTGAACGGTATTTCTGCCAGAGCAGGCGGCCATGACGTCAGAAACAGGCCTTCTCCGACCAAGTAACACGCAACCATCAGCAGGCTGCCGGTCAGCCAGGCCAGGACCATGCGCGGGATAGAACGGCCGCGTGAGGCGATGAGGCCGATCACGAGCCCTTCCAGGCCGTGCGCTACCAGGCTCAGGGGAGCGAAGGGCGCGTAGCCGCCGAGCACGTCGGCCAAAGCAGCCCCCACTCCGCCTGCAATCATGCCGATGATTGGACCGAATGCCAGGCTGGCGAAGATGATGGCGGCGTCAGAGAGGTTAACGTAACCACGAGCCGGGGTTGGGATCTTCACCAGCAGGGTAAGAACCGTTGTCAGCGCTATCAACAGCGCCAACAAGGCGATCATAGCCGGGGTAAAACGTCGACGCATTTGCCCCCTCGATATCTGAACGGATGCCGCGCTTTGTTTCTGCGCCAAGTCCAACCTGACGTCCGCGGTACGACTGCCCGTATTATACCCTGCCAGGCAAGGAATCGAAATTGTCCCGCCAAATACGTCGTCCGGGCCCTTAAAACACGAACGCCGGGGTCCTGACGGAGCCCCAGCATTCGTGCGCAAAGGAGGAGGAAGAATCTGACATATGTATACGATAAATACAAATAAGTTAATGTAATGCCTGTTCCATTCGGCGCACACTGAGAACCGACGCCGGCCTGGCGGTCACATATTGACGATTCGCCGTCCGCGCGGGTATATTGCAGCGCGCGTTGAGCGCATCATCTGGCATTTCGAGGTCGCATGTCCGAAGACTCGTCGCTGCTGCCGGCCGGCAAACTACCCCTGGCATTGCTCGAACGCCTGTTGGCGCGCTTTGCGCCGGATGACCCACGCATTATCGTCGGTCCTCAGGCCGGCGAGGACGCCGCCGTCCTCGACATGGGCGATCGCTACCTGGTCGCCAAGACCGATCCGATCACCTTCGCCAGCAGCGAAATTGGCTGGTACGCCGTGAACGTGAATGCCAACGACCTGGCGGTGATGGGCGCGAGGCCGCGTTGGTTTCTGGCCACCCTGCTGCTGCCGGCCGGGCTAGCCGACGCTCGGATGGCCGAGGAGATCTTCGGGCAGATCCACTCCGCTTGTTCCGCGCTTGGCATCAGCCTGGCCGGCGGTCATACCGAGATTACCCACGATCTGAACCGCCCGATCGTCGTCGGCACAATGCTGGGTGAGGTCGCGCCGCCGGATTTGTGCACCACTGCCAGCGCCAGGCCTGGCGATGCGTTGATCCTGGTCAAGCCGGTACCGATCGAAGGGACGGCCCTTGTTGCGCTGGAGCGGGCGGACGCGCTGCGCGCGCGCGGCTATGACCCGGCATTCATCGCGCGCGCCCAGGGTTTCCTCCACGATCCGGGCATCAGTATAGTCGCGCCGGCGGCCCTCGCCACCCGGACGGCGGAGGTGCATGCCATGCACGACCCGACCGAGGGCGGAGTAGCCACCGGGATGTTGGAGATCGCGCGCGCGGCGGGCATCGGCTTGCAGGTCGAGTTGGATAAGATTGCGGTCCTGCCTGAGGGGGCAGTCCTCTGCCGGGAGTTTGGCCTCGACCCGCTGGGGACGATCGCTTCGGGTTCGCTGTTGCTGACGGCTTCCCGACCCGGCGCCGAGCGCTTGATCGAGGTATTGACCGAGGGCGGTTATCCATCCGTCATCATCGGCCGGGTCACGCCGCCCTCGGGCGGCCTGGTGGCCACCCGTGACGGAAAGAGGGTGCCGTGGCCGGAATTTGCGACTGACGAGATCACCAAGGTCTTTGCTTGAGGCGGGCCCCTGCACACGGGGCTTACTGCTCTTCGTTCCCTTTCTCCCCGATCCCCAGCCGTTCCATGAACAGCGCCAGCGAGTGATCGCCGAGCAGCAGCATGATTGCCGGCCAGGCCATCAGCAGGAGCAGCGGGATGGCCACGCTGAGGGCAGTCAGGGCGGCGGCCAGGATCAGCAGCAAAATCGAGAACAAGGGGTTGCCGAAAGCCAGGATGGCGGCGGTGCGCAGCGTGTTCCAGACGGTAGGTGTCTTGAGCCCGATCAGGACCGGGAAGATGTACAATTGTACGCTCAGCCAGAACAGTGAGAGGTAGGCGAACACGATCGCCAGTATCTGGATCAGGTTTCGCTGATAGGCATAGAAGACCATGTTGAGCAGCAGCAGTGATAGCACGCCCATGCTGATGGCGTTGACGGCCAAGGCCTGTTTCCAGTGCGTGCGGAAGCCTTCCCAGTAGAAGCTACGATCGACGTGCAACTCTCGCGAGGCGCGGCGCGCGACGGTGGCCATGCCGGCCTGAGCCGGCCCCATGAAGATGCCGGCCAGCGGCGCCAGGCAGAGGGCGAACAGGCCCCCACCGGTGAGCGCGGCGTACGCCGCGAGCGCGACCAGCACTGCGAAAAAGCCGCCGGTCACCCACCACAGCAGAGACAGCCCCACGAACAGGAACATCTCGCTGTAAAAGCTGACCATGCTTTTCCAGGTCACATAGAAAGCGCGCACGAATCTTCCCCCTCCCGACTTTAGGCGCTGATAACGATCTCCTGCAGTAAGCGCGCAGAATCCACCATGTCCGCGATCGCAATATGTTCCTGGGCCGTGTGTACGTCGTCCATCCCGGTGCTGAGGACGGCGCAATTGATGCCCGCCGCTGCGTAGACGTTGGCATCCGCCCCGCCCCCACTGTCCCGGTAGCTGGGTTGAAAGCCGAGGCGCCGGGCGGCCCGGGCCGCGCGCGCCACCACCGGCGTCTCAGGTGTGTACCGATAGGCGTTGTACGAGCGAACGACCGATATTTCGGCACGCGCTCCGTGCCCCGCGGCTGCCTCTTCAAAAGCCCGCACCATCGCCGCCGTCTGGTCTTCCAGCTTGGCGGCACTACGGCTGCGCGCCTCGCCGCGCACCATCACCTCGTCAGGCACGATATTTGTGGCCGTACCACCTTCGATGACTCCGATATTGGCAGTTGTCTCGAAATCGATGCGCCCCAGAGGCATGGCCGCGATCGCTTCGGCGGCCACCCGGATGGCATTGATGCCGTTCTCTGGCTCGCTGCCGGCGTGCGCCTTCTTACCGTGCACGGTCATCCGCAGGGAATCCTGGCTCGGCGCACTGACCACAATCGAGCCGATCGCCCCGCCCGAGTCCAGCACGTAACCCTGCCGTGCCCGAAGTTTGCTCTTGTCCAACCACTTGGCGCCTTGCAATCCCACTTCCTCGCCGACACTGATCACAACTTCCAGTGGCGGATGCGCCAGTTGGTCCTCTCGGATGGAGAGAAGCACTTCGATGATCGCGGCGACCCCGGACTTGTCGTCGCCGCCCAGAATGGTCGTTCCGTCCGAATAGATCACCCCGTCGCGAATCTGCGGCCGTATGCCCGTGTCTGTGCCGACCGTGTCCATGTGGGCGCTCAACAGCAGCCAGGCATCACCGGCGCCCGGCCAGCGGGCGATGACGTTACCATGCTCGTCCCTCACGACTTCGCCGCCGAGCCCTGCAAAGCGCTGCATCAGATCGGCGCCGATCGCTTCTTCCTGGCCAGATGGACTATCGATGGCCAGCAGCTCGAGAAAAGTCTGCACCAGGCGAGATTCGTTGATCAATTCACACCTCGATTCGAAACGGCCTGCTCCCGATTACGGCGGCAGCAGGTGAAAGATCCCGCGACAGTGTAACGAATTGGCCAGAATCCGCAAATCTCTGGTCTTTCTACTCGACGCCCCGTCCGGTTCATTGGGCCGCCTGGGCCAGGAGCTCGTTGACGGCCTTCAGGGCAGCAGTCACTTCAGGCGGAGTATCCGCGGCCCCTTCCACAAAGCTGACGGTCCTGGAGTGCCCGTTGTCGTTGACCGTCAACTGGTAGTTAAAGCAATCTCTGCACTTGTCACCCTGGCCGTAGCTATCCTGCAAGGCAAAAAACCCGGCTTGATCGAGCGCGGCCAACAGTGCGCTTACCTGGTCCGCGCTCAACTGTGACTGGGTTCCGTTGGGCAACTGCACTCGCCCGTCCGGGTAGATGCTCCACTGCTGCGAAACGCCCGCAAGACCGCCCGTGCGCTGCAAGGTGACCACCGCGCCGTAAGCAGTGGGCGGCTGCACCGGACTGGTTGAGATGTTCGGCGTGGGCAGGGGGCTGCCGGCCGTGCCGGGCGTCGGCAGTGGGGCGGTGGTCGCGGCTGGCGCGGGCGACGGGCGCTCGGTAGCAGCGGTCGCCGGTGCCGTAGTCGCAGCCGCTGCCGGGGCGGTGGTTGCGACGGGGACAGATGTTGCGGCCGGCGTGCGCCGGCCGCAACCCGTGGCCACCAATGCCAAGCCTGCCAACAGAAGCATGGCCGGCAGAACCCGCCTGGGGGCGGGGATGAAGCAGCTCATGGTATTCCCTCCCAGATTGGTGTCAGACCCTGGCGGTCTCTATTGCCGATCCATCTCATGACGGTCCTCTGCCGCCAGAAGTTCCGTGGGCCGGCCGTCGTGTTCGCTGCTGCGGTTCCCTTGGGGTTGATAGACGCCCGCCCAGTTGACGCCCAGCGAGCCGGCCTCGAAAGTCAGGCGATCGACGGGGCCGAGCCCCGCTGCGACCGGTGGGGCCAGCAGTGGGATGCTCCGCAGGCCTTGAAGGCGCTGCTCGATCACGGTCGCACCGGCGTCGTCCCAGAGCCAGTTGAGTCGATCGAACCGGGCCAGATTCAGGGGCACCGAGTAGGCACGCAACGTCCGTTGGCGGTCGACGCTGAAGTAGAATTCGAAATACGACATGGCGAGCTCGCGCAGGCTGCGATAGACGGGCGATCGCCCACGAATGCCTGCGAAGTTGGATTTGGCCACCGCGCCGAAACAGCCCTGGAGGCGGTAGATGGCCAGAACGTGATCGTCGTCCGCGCCGGGCTCGGGCAGCAGATCGACCACTCTCGGGGGGAAGCCAAGCCGTCGCAGGGCCGCTGCGGCGAACAGGCCGCCGTCCAGGCAGTGAGCCACTCCATCACGCAAGACGCTCAACGGCGACCGGTCGGCGTCTTCCGTGCTGTAAGGAGTGCGGTCGAGGAAGGCCTGGATCTCCGCCGGGCTGTTCAAGCCCTCAAATACCGCTCGCTGGTCGGCGTTCAAGCGCTCGATCAGACCGTCAATCGCCTGGGTCGGGCTCGATTCGCTTCTCATCTGCTGCTCTCTCCTCGCCTGCCACACGATCCCCGTCTCTGTGCCCGTCTCTCTATCTTCCCTTGGTCGACGCCGCGGCCGAGCGTTCGTTCTTGGTCTTGGCTTGTTCCGCTTCGCTGATGATCTCGACCACGCTCGCCCGCCCTGCCCGCGTGTCCGCACCCATCATGTCAGCCAGCTCGGCCACACGCTCGTCGCCGCTCAACTTTTGCACGTTGGTGACTGTGCGCTGTCCGGCAACACGCTTGGCGACGTGAAAATGGAGGTCACCGTAGGCTGCGAGCTGTGGCAGGTGCGTGATGCACAGCACCTGGTGCCGGATGCCCTGGCTGTCGCCGCTCGTGGTCAACCCCCACAACTTACGTCCCACTGTCGTGCCCACCCGGCCGCCGATGCCCTGGTCGATCTCGTCGAAGATCAGGGTCGGCGTCTCGTCCGCCCGTCCCAACACCGTCTTCAGGGCCAACATCAAGCGTGAGGTCTCGCCGCCTGATGCAACCTTCGCCAGCGGCCGCAGGGGCTCACCCGGGTTTGCGGAGACCAGGAACACGACCTCATCCAGACCGTGGCTGTCAAAGGCGTAGCGGCCCTGGCGCTCGCCTGCCAGGGCCGCGTTGTCCGCGTCGACCACGGCCCCCGCGCCGTCTGGCGTCCAACTGATCTGCACCGCAAACCGCGCCCGGGCCATCTGCAGGTCGGCCAGCTCGCCCTCAATGGCTCGTGCCATACGCTCGCCGGCCGAGCGCCGGGCCGCCGAAAGCGCTGCGCCGCGCCGGCCGAGCTCGGCCAGCAACTCGTTCTCGGCGGCCTCCAGCTCGGCAATGCGCTCGCCGGCGTGCGTGATGGTTTCCAGTTCGGCGGCGGCCCGTTCGGCGTAATGCAGCACCTCTTCTATACCGTCGCCATATTTGCGTTCGAGCGAGTGGATGAGGTGCGATCTTTCCTCGACCTGCTGCAAGCGCTGCGGGTTGAATTCGACCGCATCGCGGTAGCGCTCGAGCTCGCGTGCCAGGTCGTCCAGCAGGGCCTCGGCCTCCGTCAACTGATCGCTCAGGCGTTCCGTATCGGGGTCGATGCGGGCCAGGCGCGCCAAAGCGCCTTCCGCCAGCCCCAGCAAGTCCAGCGCGCCGGACCCCTCACCTTCGCCTTGCTGCAGCAGCAGCACGGCCTCGTTGGTCAGGGAAGCCAGTTGCTCCGCATTGGCCAACCGCCGCCGCTCGCCGTCCAGCTCGACGTCCTCGCCGGGGATCAGGTGAGCGGCGCCGATCTCTTCGACCTGGTAAGTCAAGAGGTCGATCCGCCGCGCCCGCTCGCGCTCGTCCTGGCGCAGGCTTTCCAGGTCGCGCCGCACCGCGCGCAGGCGCCTGACGAGGTCGCCGACCGCACTCCGCTCAGCCTCCAGGCCGGCATAGCGGTCGAGCAAGCCCACGTGCTCGCGCTCGCGCAGCAGCGAGAGATGCTCGCCCTGCCCGTGCACGTCGACCAATTGGCCTCCTACGTCGGCCAGGAGCGCGCTGTTGACGGCCCGCCCGTTGACGCGCGCCACCGAGCGCCCATTGGCGCGCACCTCGCGGGCCAGCACCAGCAGATCGGCCTGGTCGCCTTCCAGCCCGTTCTCGGCCAGCAGCGGGGCCAGGCGGGCGGAAGAGCCCCGGTCGAGTAGGAAGGTGCCTTCCACCTCGCTGCGTTCGGCGCCGGCGCGCACCACTTCCAGCGAGGCCCGGTCACCCAGCAGCAAGTTGACGGCATCAATGATGATCGACTTGCCGGCGCCCGTCTCACCGGTAAGCACGTTGAAGCCGGGGCCGAAAACCAGGTCCAATTCGTCGATTATGGCAAGGTCGCGAATGCGTAGTTCTGATAGCATAGGCTCACTGTTTCCAGTTTCTCAGAGTCTTAGACGTCGTGCATCTGTCAGGCCGCACGTCTCATACGTCGAGCCGCCGCACGGACGGCACGAAAATCACCACACCCAGGGCGAAGAGCAGCGTGATCACTGCTCCTACCGCAACGCCGATCTGGGGCCCGAAGGCCTGGGCCAGCGCGCCCGCCTGGAGCGCGGCGAAGGGTGCCGTGCCGAAGAAGGTCAGCGAGTATACGGCCATCACGCGACCGCGCAGCTCGTCGGGGACCGCCTGCTGGATCAGCGTGTTTATCGTCGCGTTCTGGACGACAAAGGCCACGCCAATTAGCGCCAGGCAGATCAGCGAGATCGAGAACGAACGTGAGGCGGCCATGCCCAGCAAGGAGATGGGGAACAGCACGCTGCCGGCGGTCAGCAGGAACGGCTTTCGTCCGCTGTGGCCAAGCGAGGCCACGATCAGCGAGCCGATCAATGCCCCCGCGCCGACCGCGACATTCAGCGCCCCCAGTCCGATCTCGCCCACCTTGAGGACGTCGGCTGCAAAAGCGGGCAGCAGCACCGCATATGATGAGCCGAAAAGGGAGGCGACGGCGACGAGCAGCACCATCGTTCGAATCGACACGTCCTCCCACACGTAGCGCAGCCCGACCATCGTCTGTTCGAGCAAAGGGGCCGTACGGACTTCGGCCCCGACCGACGGAAGCCGCATCAAAGAAAGGGCAATGAGCACCGCCACGAAGCTGAGCCCGTTCAGCCCAAAGCACCAGGCTGCGCCCACCGCTGCCAACACTGCGCCGCCAATGGCCGGACCGGCGATGCGTGCCAGATTGAAGATGGTTGAGTTCAGAGCGATGGCATTTGAAAGGTAACGGCGGTCCTCGACCATCTCGACCGCCAGCGCTTGGCGAGCCGGGGCATCGAATGACTGGACGATGCCCAGGCTGGCAGCGATCACGGCGATGTGCCAGATCCGCAGCTGGCCGATGCCGGCCAATCCGGCGATGACGAAAGCCAGGAGCATCATCACGGCCTGAGTAGTCAGCAGCAAACGCCGGCGAGGCACCCGATCGACGATCGCGCCTCCAGGCAGCATCAGGAATAGCGTTGGGATGGTGCCGATGAATGAGATCGCGCCCAGAGCAAAGGTCGAGCCCGAAAGCTCGTATACCAGCCAGCCTTGGGCAACGGATTGCATCCAGGTGCCCATCAGCGACAGCGTTTGGCCGAAAAACCACAGCCGGAAGTTGGGGAAACGCAGTGAGGCAAACGTCTCCATCTTCGGCTGCGCGGTCCTCAAGCGGGGCTCAGTTTTGGCTGGAGTGCGGGTCATATGCTATTGCAGGCGGGCATAAATGGTGCTTGCCATGCCAAGCGCGAACAGCAGCACCGGCAAGAGGCCGAACAGGTTGCCGAACGCACGTGGTCCGAACAGGAACAAGCCGGCGAGAAACATGCCGGCCAGGGTGGCAATGACGACGACGCCGTTCAGATAGCGCGCTCGCCGGCGGCGCACGCCTCGGCGCACTCCCTCGGCAATGATCCCGCCCGCGGCAGGCCCGGCAAACAGGGCGATGAAGAAGCCAAATATGCCGAAGATGCGAAGAAAGAGAAACGCGGCCACCCCTGCCAGAACCCCGAGGATCAAGCCGATCAGGGCGCCGACGAACGGATCGAGGACGGCCCCATTGTAGTACTTTGCCCGTTGGCCGCGCACGCACTCCCGGCACCGATAGCCAACCGGCGTGAGGATGGCGCAGTCATAGCAGATCGGCTTGTCGCAGCGGTTGCAGCGCAGCACCGTCTCGCGTCCCGGATGATTGGCGCAGTACTGAACCGGCTGAGTCTGCTCGGGCGTCGCCTGGCTGCTGTCGGTAGTTAGTGAAGTTCCCATGTGCTGGTTATCCAATGCTCCTTACGTCACTCGCGATTCACTATCACCATCGTAACCCGGTCTGTCAAACTTTCCACCGCATGCGATCGAGCAGCGTGCGATAGAAGTAGGCCCGATCCTGCAGGCGCACGAACTGGCTGACGTCCTGGCTGGCCTTCACCTCGACACGATCCTCTTCGGCCAGGGCGATCTCGAACTGGCCGTCAACGGTCAGGATGGCAGGGTAATCCGCCTGGGCACGCAACGTGACGGTGGAGCCCTGGGCGAGTACCACCGGCCGGTCGAGGCTTAGGTGCGCGCAGATAGGGATCAGCAGTATGTTCTTGAGTTCCGGTGGCAGGACCGGTCCGCCTGCTGCCAGCGCGTAGCCCGTGCTACCAGTGGGAGTGGCGACGATCACGCCGTCGGCGCGGTAGGTGGTCATGTAGCTGTGGTCAACCCAGGTGTCGACGGTGATCACGCGGGCCAGTCCTCCCCGGCTGACGACCACCTCGTTAAGGGCGCTGTAGGTATGGTTCGTGCCCCAGTGCGTCGGGCGCGGGCTGTCTGTGCCCGGCGCCAGCGGGCCGGGGCTGATCGTCGTGACCGGCGACTGGCCTTCACGATGTTCGACCGAAATGTCGAGCATCAACCGCTCTTCGAGCCAATAGTCCCCGGCGAGCATTCTTGCCACCGGCTCATGCCAGTCTTCGGGTTCCACTTCGGCCAGGAAGCCGATCCGCCCCAAGCGGACGCCCAGGATCGGCACGCCATAGTGGCTGCCCACGCGCGCCGCGCGCAGGATCGTGCCGTCGCCTCCCAGGGTGATGAGCAGATCTAGCTCGGCGACCTGGGCCAGGGCAGCCGGCTCGTCCCAGGCGGAGCCGCTCCAGACCGTCCGCTCCCGCTCGCGCAGGAAGCCGGCCATGCGCTCGGCCAGCGCCAACGACTCGGGCTTCATGGGGTGATATAGAATGCCGATGGCGTTGAAAGGTGATGACATCAACTCACTCAATAAGGCGCGTCCGCCGTCAACAACTTCCCGAGCCTCTCGGCGTAGTCGCTCTCGATCCGCTGTACCTTGCAGCCGGCCGCTCGCAAGCGTTCTTCCACGGCCCGGCCGATCGTATCCGCGGCCCCCAGGATGGTCACGTGTTGAGCAGCCTGAGCCTGGTCCGGGTCATTGCCGAGCGGCGGCCGGAAGCGCTTGACGTAGCGGAGGACGGCCAGAAAATCACCGGCAGTGCCCGCCGGGTCGCCGACAAGCAGGTAATGGTCCATCAACTTGGGCGGTGCAGACGTTCGGCTGGGCGCCAGGGCAACCCCGGTCGTTGCCTCCATCGGCCCGTTCATGCTGGGTCCAACGCGCGTCCCCTCGGCCGGGGTCGCGCCTGCGCGCGGCTCGAAGCAGACCCAGTTGAGCCGGCCCGCGGTCAGGTGAATTTCTGCCCGCACATCCAGCTCTTCTACCTCCACCAGGTACGAGCCGGGCCCGAGCGGCGCGAACTCGCAAGCGTCGGGGCCATACTCGGCCTTGCTGCCCGTCTTCTGCGTCAAACCGCTCCAGCCGTCCGTCGACAGATGCACGTCGAGCCCCGGCCGATCCTTGACGCGGCAGCGAACGACGCAGGAACCGCCCCCGGCGCTCGCCTCTTCGACGCGCCAGGTCCAGTTGGCCTCGGCCGTGAGCGGCGTCACCTGTAGGTCTACCGTCACCTGGTTCTGGCCGTCCAGCGCAATCCCGTCCTGCACCGCGAGCACGTCGACAGCGGCACCCATCACTTCCAGGCGGTAAGTCCCGGCGCCCAGGGCGGCAAACCGGTACGCTTCGTCGTCCCGCAGCTCAGCTTGCCGGCCTTCACTCGGGCCGGAAAGGAACACCGTCAACCCCGCTCCCCCCTTGACGTGACCGGAGATCAGGCTGTCCCTGCCGCTGGCCTCCCCCTCCGGCTCGGTGTACGTGATCCACACGACGCGGCTGCCGTCGAGGCTGAACGAAGCCGGGCGTGCCGGCAAGCGCTCGATCGTGCCGTCCAGCGGCTGGAGCATGTACTTACCCGACCCCAGTGGCGCGAACTCGCAGGCATCCGGGCCGTACTGCAACTTTGATCCGGTGCGCTGAACCATGCCGGACCAACCGTCCGCCCAGAGGCGCAGCGCCACGTCCGGTCTGCCTTTCACCCGGCAGCGAACGACGCCGAAGCCGGGGCTCACGCCGCCGTCATTCAATTGCCAGGCCCAGCCCGGGTAGACCAGGTCGACATTCACGGCATTGCGCCCGTCGAGCAGGATCCCGGCGCGTGCGATGTCGGTGCCGTCGACCACCAGGGAGTAGGTGCCCTGGCCCAGCCCGGTAAAGCGATAACTACCGCCTGTCGCAACCGGCTGCGAGCACGTCCAGCCGTCAGCGGGACGGGCCAGGAGCAATGTCAGGCCCGCCCCGCCCTTGACGGTCCCACTCAGCACGCTCTCGCTAGCGGGCATGCCCACGCCCGTCAGGTTGAAATCCACCCTGGCCTCCGGCTGTGCCTCGCTTACCACAACCTCCTGCTCGAACTGCGGCGCCTGGACCACGCTCAGGGTATAGCGTCCCGGCGGGACGTCCGAGAACGCGTAGCTGCCATCGGCGGCCACGGGCGCGGTCTCGGCCCAGGCGTTGCCGCGCGCCAGGCGCAGTGTGGCAGCCTGGCCGTTCGTGATGTTGCCACTCACCCGGCAGGCAAGTTCCCCGCCGTCGCCGTGCCAGGCGCGGGCCGTCTTGGGTTCTGCTTTCAAGGCTGCGACAATCGGCAGTTGGCCGCTCGGCCAGCGCGAGCTGTACCAGGCCGCGCCTTCCCATTCTGACGCATAATGCCCCAAGGCATAGTTACCCAGCAGCCAAAACGCTGAGCAGAAGAACCAATCTGGTGCGCGCGCATAGCTCGTGCTGCTGCCCATCAGGCACCGGCACGCCTCCAGCGTCTGGCTAAGGTGCAGGTCAGGCGTGGTGGCAGGATAGCGCGTGTCGAAGCGTTCTCCGACGACGTAGCCATCTTCCGTCGCCAGGATGGGGATCGAGCGGCCGAGCTGCGCGCGGATCAACTGATCGAAGCGCTCGTAGGCGCGCCAACAGGACGCGTCGTCATAGGTCGTCGCGCCTGGGTTAGCGTGGCCGCGGCGCTCTGCATTGACCTGCTCCAGGCTGCGCCCGCTCCAGGCGCTCACGCTGCTCTGCCGGGACGCAGTGTGGTCGAAAAACTCGCGGCTGTAGGGCTCGCCACGCTGGTTGCCGCCGTCATATGGGTAATCCAAAGGGTGGTTCAGGCTGTAATTGTGCACGGCCTGCCAGACGCCCTCGCGCAGGAGATCCCGCCGGCCCTGCCGGCAGATCTCGCCGGCCAGGTCCCAACGGCAGCCAATCGCTACGGCCGGAATGCCCGGGTAGCCGCCGGCGGCGAGGATGGTCTCCATGTCCCGGATAGCGTTACGAGCGACGACCTCCGGCCCGTTCGGCGGCAGGGCGCCATTAGCCCATTCGTGACCCAGGTCAGGCTCGTTGTTGAACTCGAAATAGCGCACGCCGGCCGCCACGTGCTCTTTCAGTTGGCGCACCTGGTTCTCGTCAAGCGTTCCCGGGTTTGGCTGTGGACGGTACAGGCGCACGATCGGCATCAGGCCGTTGGCGAGCAGCAGCTCGTCGAACGCCACTCCGCCGTCGCCGCGCGCGATCTTCACCCATTTCACCCCCAGCGCCCGCAGCTCGGGCAGCCACCTGTCCTTGACCACTCCCAGGCCGTTCGGGGCCGGATAGCCGGCCGTCCAATGTACGCCAATCCCGGTGTCGTTCGGCGGTCGCGGGTAATCGCTCAGGTCCATGGGCTCTCCAAAGAAAACGGGGCGTGCGGGGCAAAGCGCCCTACGCAGCACGGCATGCGATTCACAAGCTATCCCTTGCGTGCCGCCTCGCGCTTCAGCCGTTCCCCAAGCCAGGGAACCACCTCTGCGGCGGCAAGGGTTGTCTGTTGGCCGGCGGCCAGGTCGCGCACGACGACAGTTTCGTCCGCCAGCTCCTGGTCGCCCAGGATCAGCGCATAAGCGACCCGGGCCTTGTCGGCGCTTCTGAGCTGCGATTTCAGGCTGCGTTTGCCGAACGCCAGGAGAGCGCCGAGGCCCGCCGCACGCAGCTCGCGCACGAGCTTTATCCCGGCCACCCTGGCGGCATCTCCGAGGGGCGAGACCTGCACCTGAGGGGCCGGCAAGGGGGGAGGCAAGATGCCCTGCGCTTTCAGACTCAGGATCACCCGTTCGATGCCCATGCCGAAGCCGATGCCCGGTGTCGGCGGCCCGCCTAGTTCCGCGATCAGCCCGTCGTAACGCCCACCGCCGCACACGGCAGCCTGGGCGCCAATGCCCTGCGCCCAGACCTCAAAGACGGTCTTTGTGTAGTAGTCCATCCCGCGCACCAGGCGGGGGTTGATGCTGTAGGGCATATCCAGCGCTTGCAGGTAGTCACACACGGCCCGAAAGTGCTGAGCGCACTCATCGCAGAGGTAATCCGTGCTGCGCGGTGCCCCATTGAGCAACGCCTGCGCTCCCGCTTCTTTCGAATCCAGCAGACGCAGCGGGTTGATCTTCAGGCGACGCCGGTCGACCTCGTTCAACTCGCCCTCGTGGGCGCCAAAGTACTCGACCAGTGCGGCCCGGTACGATGGGCGGCACTGCGGACAACCGATCGAGTTGAGTTGGAAGTTAAGGCCCTGGTAGCCCAGCCGGCTTAGCAGAGTCCACGCCACCGACATCAGCTCGACGTCTAGCGCCGGATCAAGTTCGCCGACTGCTTCCACATTGAACTGGTGGTGTTGTCGATAGCGTCCGGCTTGCGGGGCCTCATGACGGAAGATCGGCCCGATGGAATAGAGCTTGACCGGCTGAGGCAAGACTTGCATGCCATGCTCGATGTAGGCGCGCATCACGCCGGCCGTGAATTCCGGACGCATGGTGACCTGCTCGCCGTCCTTGTCCTCGAACGTATACATTTCCTTGTCCACGATGTCGGTGCCTGTGCCGACAGCGCGGCGTGAACAGGATCGCCTTTTCCAGTGTGGGCGTGTCGATCTGCTGGTAGCCAAAAAGGGCGGCCACCGCGTGCATCTGCTCGGTCACGTAGCGCCAGTATGGTCGGTCGGCCGGCAGGATATCGTTGACGCCCCTGAGTGCCTGGTACAGCATGCTGCCTCCGCATCGGTGTCAAACGACAGAATTATAGCGCATTATGGGGCGAATGCCTAGGAATTGGCAGGGCGCACGGAGCGGCTCGGGGTTTCGAACGATCGTCGCAGTGCGCTTCTAGCGGTCGGGAGTCGAGGGGGGAAGGATCACTATCGGCGTCCCTTGCGGTTGCCAGGCGGTCAACCAGCGAGCATCCTCGGGGCGTAGGCGGATGCAGCCGCGTGAAGCGGGATAGCTGCCCAGAGCGTCCAGGTCCTCATAAACTTTGACGCCGTCGACGAGCATGTAGGGTGCGCCATGGATCAGAATGCTGCCTCCCAGGGCGTTGAAAAGATACCAGCCCTCGTCGGCATAGGTGCCGAAAGCCTGGAAGGTGCCCCAGAACTTCCCGATCAAACCGTACCAGGCCGGCGTTCGAAAACCGCGCGCCACGTCGCCGGTGCTGACCGGGATGTCCCGGATAGGCTGGCCGGGGTCCCAGATCAGCATGCGCTGTCTGTCGGTATCCACGACGATGAAGCGTCGCGCTGCGTCCATTTGGTAACGCGCGACCACCGTCTGGAGGAAAGGCGAAAGGGCGCCAGGATCTGCATCAGCGGGCGGTTGAGGCGCAGGAAGCGCGATGGGGGTGGCGGTGGCGTGCGGTGCGACGATCCTGGGATCGGCCAGCCTGAGGCGCGCCGGTGGCGTGCTCGGCCGCGGGGTCCTGGTCGGGGTCGGCGTCGCCAGAGCAGAGCGAGCGCCGAGACTGGCCAGGCCCGGCCGTGCGCCGAGCGCCAGCGCCGCCAGAACGGCCAGTGCGATGACGGGCAGCGAGACGAGACGCCCGGGTTTTCGAGGCTGCGCAGGTGTGTGTGACGTCATATTGTCCGAACGATAAACGGAGAGGCCTGGAGGGACCCTCAGTTGTCCACCATCCGCAGCTCGAAGTCGCGCAGCGCGGCCTGGAGTTCTTCCTGCCGCATTGAGACGGTCAGGTCGCCGACGGTGCGCTCCAGCACGGCGCGCAGCGCGTCGGTTGTGCGACGCAGCCCGCCGGTCAGGCTGTCGGGAAAGTCGATGGTGATCAGCCGGGTGTATACGTCGTCCATGGTGGTCAGGTATGGCTCGCCTTGCCTGGTTTCGCCCCGGCGAATGAGATCCAGGATGAAGCGCCGTAGTTCGCTCGCGGCCTCGGCTAGTCCGTTCAAGTAGGCTGCCGAGGGCACGCCGAGCTCGGTCGGACCGGGTACTTCCCCGCCACGCACGAAGGCATAGAGTGTGTGGGCCTCCACCAGCTCTTTGAGCGCATCCTGGGTGTAGCCGGTGTAATAGAGGTCGGGCTGGCCGGCAAGATCGTTCACCATCACCTGAGCGGCATCGCGCGCGGTTCTCAGTCCCTCAGCCGCTTCGTCCCAATCGTGACGGTGAATGGCCCGAATGCTTAGGGCACAGAAGCGGATCAGCTCACGGCTGCGATTGAGGGTATTGTCCCGCACCTGGTTCTTAGTGGTCAGTTGCTGCCGGATGCCTTCCATGATCTGCGCCAGCTCAGCCACCGGGTTTTCTCCCTTCAAAGAGACCAGGCGGAGCCTGGAAGCTGCCGTCGACATCATCGGGCATGCGGATCTCGCCAAACCGCTTCTCAAATTTGTTCAGGTTATCCTCGAGCGCGACCAACAGGAGCTTCGCATTCAGAGGCGTCATGATCACCCGGCCATGAACGCGGGCCTTGGACATGTTCGGCAGCAGGCGCGCGAAGTCGATGATGATCTCCGATGGCGAATGGTTGATGATCGCGAAATTGCTGTATACCGCCTCGAGCTCGGCGGGCAGCTCCACCTGGATCTGCTGGGCGGCCGGAGCGGGCACTTGACCGGGCTGGGTCAACGAACGCCTCCTCGCTTGCGCTTTTTGAGGATGGTCACAGTGTAACGGAAGTGAGGGCCGGCGTCAATTACGGCCTGTCGCGATCGGATGTTGACGGCGTCCGGCCAAAACAAAGACGGCGAGAGGGCCGGCGTCGCCGTCGGTCGCTCGCCGCCTGTCGCCTGTACCGCCCAGCTCAGAACGGGATCTCGTCCTCGTTAGCCGGGAAGTCGCCGCCATCCGCGTGGGAGCCCGCCGCGCCTGCCGCGACAGGTTCTCCACCACTCTCGCCCTTGCTGCCGATAAAGCGCCAGTTGCTCGCTGTCAACTCCAGGCTGGCGCGCGCGTTGCCTTCGCGATCCGTGTACGCAGTCGCTTCGACCTCACCCTCTACCAACACCAGCTTGCCTTTCTGCAGATACTGCGCCGCCGACTCGGCAAGCTTGCGCCAGCAGGTGACGCGGAACCAAGTCGTCTTTTCCTGCTGTTCGCCGCTCGCATTGGTCCAACGCCGGCTGGTCGCGAGGCTGAAACTGGTGACGGGAACTCCCGAGGGGGTGTAGCGCATCTCCGGATCTTTGCCGAGGTGCCCAACGACAACCGTCTTCTGATACACGTGCATTCTCCTTCTGTTTGTGCGCAAACCTGACGGTTATGCTGCGGTCCTTGCTGACTGCGGGACGCAACGGCAATAAGCATACGCCAAATCAGATCGCTTGTCAAGAATCAATCGAACAATAGTTCGTCAAAAGATAAGGGCCGGGTCCGCGTGGTGGCGGTCGTTGCACCCTCCTTGCCTGCCGACACGCCTCACTTTGCCAACACTGTGATGGCTGCCGGATCCAACGTCAGCGTCAACTCAGCGCCCACGTCCGGGAGGTTCGTATCACCCGCCGGTATCTCCCAGGTCAGGTGCGCGCCGCTTGGGTGATCCGTCTCGGCCAGGTAAAAACTGCCTCGGAAGGAGCGCGCTGCCAGCCGGCCCTGGACCAGATTGTCCCCCCCGGCCGTCGCGTCACCGGCCTGGCCCCTTCCGGCCGGATCAGCACGGTGACGCGGTCGCCGGGCAGACAGCGCGGATCCGGGCGGCCTGCAGCCGTCAGCCGCCCGAGGAGAGTGTCGACGCGCAGCGCGCCATCCTTATGCGGGCTTCCTGCTTCGCCGGCCACAACACCGGGTAACAAGTTGTGGAACCCCAAGAACTCCGCCACAAAGCGCGTCGCCGGCTGCCGGTAGACTTCCCGTGGTGTGCCGGCTTGCTCGATGTGTCCACCCTGGCCCAGGTCGGGGCGCGGGCGCATGATCAGCACCCGATCGGCGATGGCGAAGGCCTCGGCCTGGTCATGCGTGACGTAGAGCGCTGTCAATCCCACTTCCTTCAGGATCGCCCGCAGCTCGTTCATCAGCTGCTCACGCAAGGTGCGATCCAGCGAGCCGAGAGGTTCGTCCAGCATGAGCAGGCGCGGATCGGGCGCCAGGCTACGGGCCAGGGCCACCCGTTGCTGTTCGCCGCCGGACAGTTCGGTCACTCGCCGCCGCTCGTAGCCGGCCAGGCGTACCAGCGCCAGGGCGCCGTCGACGCGTCGCTGGATCTCGGCGGCAGGACGCCTCTCCATGCGTAGTCCAAAAGCGACATTGCCGAACACGTCTTTGTGCGGAAACAGGGCGAAATCCTGGAACATCAGGCCAAAACGCCGCGCGTGGACGGGCAGGTCCGCCAGGTCCTGGCCGGCGAAGCTCACCTGTCCGGCCTCCTGCTGCTCGAGCCCCGCGACGATGCGCAACAGCGTGCTCTTGCCGGCCCCGCTGGGTCCCAGCAGACACGCGATCTCGCCTTCGGCAACGTCGAAGCTTACGTCGTGCAGGACGGGCAGGTTGGGATAGGCCTTATAAACATGGCTGACGCTGAGCACCTAGAACTCTCCTACTCCCCCCGCCCGGAAGCGCTCGATGGCGATGAAGCCGAGCGCACACACCAGCATCAGCAAGGCGCTCATCGCCAGTGCCTGGCCGTAGTTGAGCGCGCCCGGCTGGCCGAGCAGCCGGAAGATGACCACGGGCATGGTTGGGAATTCTGGGCGCGCGATCAAGAGGGTGGCGCCGAACTCGCCCATGCTGATCGTGAAAGCGAAAACGGCGCCGACCAACACCGCCCGGCCGACCACGGGCAGCTCGACCTCGCGCCACACCCGCCATGGCGTGGCGCCCAGCACGGCCGCGGCCTCCCTCCAGTGCGGGTTAAGTCCCCGCAGGGCGGGCAGCAGCGCGCGAACCACGAACGGGAAAGCGACGAGCGTATGTGCGATCGGCACCAGGACCGGCGAAGCGCGCAAGTCCAACGGTGGCTGCCCCAGCGCCAGAATGTAGCCGAAACCCAGGGTTACGGCCGAGGTACCTAGCGGCAGCAGCACGATGGGGTCGAGGGCGCGCGCCAGGCGCTGCGGGCCGCGCGCCAGCAAGTAAGCCGTGCTGACGCCTATGAGCAGGGCCATGGTCACGGTCAGCGACGCGAACAGCAGGCTGTTGCGGATGGCGAGGCCGGGCGGGACGTAGAAAATCGAGCTGGTCTGGTTCACGAACAGCGCTCGGTAGTAGCGCGTGGGGTCGCCCGCCGCCAGGGAGCGCCCGGCCAGGGCGAGCAGAGGCGTGACCAGGAAGAGCAGCAATCCCAGCGACACCGAGGTGACCGCAAGCGCCTGGCCACGCGTCGCGGGCCGCTGGACCGTCTCCCCGGCCGCCCGCAGGTTGAGCGGCACGCTCACCGTGGCCTGAGCACGCGTGTAGACTGTCATGATGATGAAAGTCGTGGCCATCTGCGCCAGACTGAGGGCGGCAGCTACCGGCAATCGGAATAGGTTGACGGCTTGCCGGTAGATCTCGACCTCGAGAGTGGCGAAACGCGGGCCTCCGAGGATCAGGACGACTCCGAAACTGGTGAAGCAGAACAGGAAGACCAGCAGCCCCGATGCCGCAATGGCCGGGAGCAGCAGCGGCAGGGTGATCTCGCGGAACACTCGCAGCCGATCGGCTCCCAGCACGCGGCCGGCTTGCTCCAGGCGCGGGTCCAGGCTGCCCCAGAAGCCACCGACCACACGCACGATCACCGTGGTGTTATAAAAGACGTGTGCGAGCAGGATCAACCAGAGGCTGTTTTCGAGGCGGATCGGCGGAGCTGGCAGGTTTAGGCCTGTGATCAGCAGGCTGTTGAGCCAGCCACGTGGTCCCAAGAGGGCCGTGAAGGCGGCCGCGACCACGACCGTGGGCAGTACGAAAGGGATGGTCGTCAGGGCTTGCAGCAGGCGCTTGCCCGGGAATTGGTAGTGGGCAAAGACGTAGGCCGCGGGAATTCCGGCCAGCAGCGTCAGCAAGGTCGAAACGGTCGCCTGCCAGGTGGTGAACCACAGCACGCGCCCGAAGTAGGGCTCCTGCCACAGCGCCGTGACCCCGGTCAGGTCCAGTTGCCCGCCGGGCGCGAAGCTCTCACGGATGATCGTCGCCAGCGGATAGAAAAAGAACAGGACGAGAAAGGCAAGCGGAAGCAGATAGAGCAGGGTGAGCCGCCCGAGCCATTGTTTCACCACCCGCCGCCCTCCCCCAGGCGCCCGCTGCTGTGATCCGTATCCTGCTATGCTCGCCATCTATCAGTGCAGGACCGTGTCCGTCCAGGCCTGGATCCACTTGTCTCGTCCGGCGCCGATCTGCTCGGCCGTCAACTGGACGGGCTGGCTGGGCTCCTGGGCGAACTTCGCGAACACGTCAGGCAGCGGGGTGCCGCTGCGGACCGGGTAGACCCACATTTGCAGCGGGATGTCTGCCTGGAAATTCGGACCGAGCATGAAGTCTATCCACTGGCGCGCCAGGTCCCGGTTGCGCGCGCCCTTCAGGATGCCGACGAACTCGATCTGCTGAAAGCTCTCGCCCGGTGGCAAGATGTTTCCGGTCGGCGAATCCGCGGGCTGTGGGCTGGCGTAATAGACTTCGGCAGCGGGACTGGTCGCATAGCTGACCACCAGAGGACGGTCGCCCTTGCCCGGTCCACCACTGAACTTTTCGTTGTAGGCCGTTTCCCAGCCGTCGACCACCAGTACATCATTTGCGCGCAGTTCTTTCCAGAAGTCGAGGTAGGTGTAGCTGCCGCTTTCGCCGAAGGCGGCGACCGTGGTCAGCAAGAATGCCAGCCCGGGTGAAGACGTAGCCGGGTTCTCGACAACCAAGAAGCCCTTGTAGCGCGGGTCCGTCAGGTCGCGCAAGCGCTGCGGCAGGGGCAGCTTGTGCTCGTCAAAGTATGCCTTGTCGTAGTTCAGGTTGACGTAGCCGTAGTCGACCGGCAGCTCGCGATTGCCGGGGTCAAGTTTGAACTGATCCGGGATTTGCTGCAAGGCCGGCGAGGCGTAGGGCTCGAAGATATCGGCCGCCAGCGCCCGGCTGAGGAACGTGTTGTCCACCCCGTAGAACACGTCGGCCAGGGGGTTGCCCTTGCTCAGGATGGCTTTATTGAGGGCGAGGCCGGCATCGCCGGACTTGAGGAAAGTGACCTTGCAACCACATTGGGCCCCGAACCGGGCGATCACGTCCTGGCTGGCGCTGAAGCTGTCGTGCGTCATGACGGTCAGCGTTCGGCCGGTCGCCGGCACGGCAGTCGCCGCCGCTGGGGAGCCCAGCGGCGAGCTCAGAGGCGCGGTCTGCGCGCCGACCGCCGGCAGATCGAGCGTGCGAGTCGTCTGAGCGCTCGGGCTGACCGCCGGGGCCGAGGCCGGCGTGGCCGAAGGAACCATGTTCGGTGTGCCGCAGCCGGCGACGACCAGTGCCGGCAGCATAATACCCAAGGTAAGCCATACGCTTCGTTTTGACATCCTGCTATCCTCCGAACTTGGCAACTGCTAGTCGCCCCGCGTTCTGAATCACCAGCAACAGCCCCGTCCTCAGCGACACCCGCGCTTCGTTCCCGGTGAACACGTTGCTGACCCCGCGGGGCTCTCCCAGGTGAAGGGTCTCATCCCGTAGTGGATAGAGCAGGCCGCCGGTCGTCACGCCGTCCGCGTCGCCGCCCATCGGCAGCAATGACAGCAGGTCGCCCGGCGCGCCCGCCAGGCTCAAGCACCGCGGCTCGGCCGGCATCTCTCCGCCGGCTAGCAGGCGCACGGTTTCTGAGCCGTCCACGATCATCGCCGCCCGCCGGCGAAGCCCCTGGCGGGCCAGCAGAAAGACGTTCGCCAACATATGGTCGGCCCGTCCTCCCAGAGCGGCACAGATCACGATCTCGGCCGGATCTTCGCGCAGCGCCTCCACCAGCGCCAGCTCCAGATCGGTCTCATCCTTGGCCCGCGGTGCCCCGATGGTCGGGATGCCAGCGGCGGCCAGAAGGGCAGCGTCCTCTGTGGACAGCGAGTCAAGGTCGCCGACCAGCAAGTGTACCGGCCAGCCCCACGTTCGGGCATGGTGGGCGCCGAAATCGGCCGCGATGACGCGATCGTCTGGCGCCGGGGCGATTCCGGCGGGTGGCTCCGCCCGTGGACTGCCTGCCACCACAAACACGCGCATCTTTCCTCCTGCAAGCAAAAGGGACCGGCAACCCTGATGGGTCACCGGTCCCTCGTATGGCCTCGCAGCATCTTGCCGCCTGCATCCCTACGCCGGCATTACCCGTCAGGTTCTGGGGTCGTTGGCATTGATCACTCGGGGCCAACCTCTCAGCCAGGCTCACCTAGCTCCCCCTGCAAAGTGCCGCTCCGCGGACCCCGGTGCCAGTCACCGCCCCAAGATCTCGTCGGCACAAAGCAAGCTCTCTTGTGATGCTATTCTATCACCGGCCTGCGCCCACGTCAATGCGAGTCCGCTAAATCGCTAAATCCGCCGCGTAAGCGCATCTCGACTTTGAGCAAATCAACATGGCGGAGCCGGCACGTTGCAAACGTGCCCTACGTCGGGCTCTCGTTCGCCGCACTCCAGAGTAGGTCCGGCTTTTAGGATACTGATGGCAAACACTAAGTCGCCAAGTGGGCCAGGCAGGTCAGGCCAGGTGGTCGCGTGGTGGCGGGTCGTTCGGCCATCAGCCACAAGGCAGTCCGGCGCAGGTTCACAGCGATGGCGGTCAGGATGGCCTGCAAATCGGTTTTCGCCAGGCCGATGTAGCGTGTACGCCGTGCACCCTGGCTGCGGACGGTGGCGGAAATCGTGCCTTCGATGCCGGCCCGCCGCGCGTACTCCTGTTTGAAGAGCGCCGTGCGCTGGTTGGCACGCGCGGCCAGGATTGCCTCGTGGTAAAGGCTGAGCTTGAGGCGCCGCCCCGCGCGGTTGCGAGTACAACCTTGGCGTAGCGGGCAGGCTTGACAGGCCGCCTTTGAGAAGCGGATGTCGACCTCGGGCTGGCCGTCGGAGTCCCGGTTTAGCTGCCAAGCGCTCGATTGCTGGCCGTTCGGGCAGGTGGCCACCTGCGCCACCCAGTCTAGCTTGAACTGGTCGCTGGCAATGCCATCCGGGAGGTGTGCTTGCCAACTCGCATCTTGGGCCAGCGGACCGACGAGACGTACCTGACGCGCGGAACTGTCGACCAGCGCCCGGCCGGTGGTGTAGCCCGCATCGACCAGGTGTTCGCTGGGCAACAAGTTGCGCCGGGTCAGGCGTGCGTAGATCTGCTCGATCACTTGATGATCAGGGGTCGTGGACGGGACGACGGCCACATCGGTGATCAGATGCGGCCGGTCCGTATCACTGGTTTCGGTGAAGTGCACTGCGTAGCCTTCCCAGACATGATCGCCGTGTTGGCTACCCCGCACCTGGGCATCGTGCGGCGTGGTCACCCGCTCGGCACCGGCGGGAATCTGTTCGCGCGGGCGCCAGCTGATCTTGTCCGCTTCTTGCACCAGTTGCTGGCTCCAAACCTGGCGCAGGCTGACCACCTCCGGCAGGCTGGCGGCCTGGCTGGGAGCCTCGGCTGCACTCAGTGCCTGGAGCAGATGGAAGCCATCGGCCGCGATCTCCAGCGCCAGTTGCTCGCGCTGCTCGGTCTTCCTGGGCAGTCGCCAGCTATTCCAGGGTTTGCCATAGCGCTCATGCCAGTGCACAAACGCCACCGTCCGCAGCCAGTCCGGACGATACTCGGCCAGGGCTTGCAGGGCCAGACGCATGCTCTCCGCCAGCAATTCCAGACGCGTCAGCGTGCGCGTGGCGGCCAAGACATAAGTGCCGTCGCTGCGCTGCTTGCCCCCGGCCGCCAGCAAGCCCAGCTCGGTCAGGCGCTCAAGCACGCCATCAAACATGCGCAAGGCGGCGGCATCGTGCAACAGACGCTCGCGAAAGTCGCTGAGCAGCGAGCCATCAAACCCCATATGCTCCAGCGGCAAATGCAAGGCGTACTTGAGATCGATACGCGCCCGCACCGCATCCGCCATGGCCCGGTCGGATAAATCTTCCAGGCGCTGAAAGACAGCCACCAAGGCGAGCAGATTCGGCGAGAAGGCGGGTGCACCGTCGGAAGCGTACAGGTCGGCAAAGTCGATCTTCTCAAACAGCGTGCCAATCTGGTCACCGATGACCAGATAGAGGTTGCCCTTGCGCTTGAACACTTTCTTGGCAATCCGTGCGGTCTCATCCGGAATCGGCGGAATGGCGGTCGGTTGGAGTGACATGCTGAGCCTCCCTGGCTACGAGTTGGTCTGGATGCCTACCATCATACACCCAACCGGCCTCTCACCAATTCGCGCCCTTCGCCGGTCACAGTTCAGGACCAACTGTTTGCCATCAGTATCCTTTTAGCCGGACGCCGCTTGCCCCATAACCAACACACCTTCCCGGCAGCTCGCATGTGTGCCGCTGACCGCGCTCAGGTCAGCGCCGCTCTCGTTCGTCACGCACGAAGACCGACAGTATCACGCTGACGATGCTGATCACCAGACCCCCGAGCAGCGGCGCCAGGAAGCCGTGCACCTGGAAGCCCAGGTCGAAGATGTTGGACGAAACGTAGCCGGTCAGCCAAAGCATGATGGCGTTGAGGACCAGGGTGAACAGCCCCAACGTCAAAATCTGCAGCGGACAGGTCAGGATGGCCAGGATCGGCCGGACGATGGCATTCAGGATGCCGAATACCAGCGCGACCAGCAGCAAGTCAAGCAAGCCGCCGTTGAAGGCCATCCCGCCGGGCAAAAAGAATCCAACCACCTTGACAGCCACGTAGAGCGCCGCCGCATTGATGAGCAGACGGATCAGAAACCGCACCGGTCCTCCTTGCTACCAAGCTAGACTATTCGACAAACACCTCGACGTGCTCGTCATCTTCCTCGTCGTCCACTTCCACGATCTTGCCTTGTAAGCCCTGCTTGATCGCCGCTTGGATTGCGCCCAGATCCATCCCGGTCATCTCGGCCGGCAGACGGGCGCCCATCTTTAGCCCAACGTCCAGCAGGCCGATGGGGATGGTCACATTTACCTTGTTGCGGCCACTGCTTCGGTCGGTGACCCGGACCCGCAGCCAGCGTGCCCTGGCCGGCATTGGCGCGCTCTCGTTCGTTCCGGCCTGCAATGCTGTCAGCAGCTTCGCGCCGTCGGCGGCAGTGATTTGCTTCTGTTCTACCATCTTCAAAATCCGCAATCGTTCTTCGGACGTGGCCATTCCCTGCGATCCTTTCAGAAGGTCGGGCTCGGGCCGCAGCCTTCTGCTTTAGCCTTATCGCGCTTGTCTGCCAAACCCCAGACCTCAAATATCGGCCGGCGTCATCAGTCGCCGCATCGTCACCAGCACCCTCAGCGGACGAAAACCATGGGCCTCCAGTGCCGCCACACCTTCGGTGTCATCGCCGCTGTGTTCGATGAAGATCGGCCGTATGGGGGCGCTCGCCAGGAAACGCAGACCATGGCGGACCAGCCCTTGCGCTAGGCTCGCCGGCGCCTCGGGACGCACATCGAAGCGCAACCGGTGTTGGTTACCGGCACTGGCCGCCGTCGCTTCTACCGCCCCCATTAACTGCCCGCTTTGCCAGGCCCCCCAACGGGCGACCTTGTGGAAGCCGGTCAGGCTACCTAGCGCTTCGCCGATCAGTTTGGCCAGTCCCGGCTGGTAAGCCGCGGGGTCGATTGGTTCGACCCAGTGCGCGAGCGGCGAGCGCGCCGCTCGCGCCAGCTCCAGGCGATCGGACCAGTCGTGCCCTCGCAGCGGGCGCAGGCTGGCGTTCGACGCCCCGCGGGCGAGTGGTTCGAGCGGCACGGCGATCGGCAGCGGGGGCCGGTGCCAGATCCCGTCCTGGCAGACGTCCGTGAAGCCCAGGCTTTGGTACAGGTGGCGGGCGTGGGGGTTGTCGACCCGGACCTGCAATACCGCCCAACTTCCCCCACGCGCCGCGATCTCGCGCAAGGTAGCGCGCATCAGTGCTTTGGCGATGCCGCGCTGCCGCTGGTCCGCAGCCACGGCCACGTTGCTGATTCGCCAGCGCGTGCCGGACATCTCGGTCCGCTGGAAGGTTACGTTGCCGATCACCTTCCCGCGATCGAGCCACACATAGCCGAGCACAAACTCGTTGAAGAAAGTCGAGCTGAGCAGCCCGCCGAGCACGGGGCTCAAGCGGCTGACGACTTCCATCTCCTGGAGCGCGCTGCGACCGTTGGCGTCCAGCTCGTCGGCGAAGACCGTGCCGATCAGCTCGGCCACTTGCCGCAAATGGCGCCGGCCGTCAAAAGGCACCAATCCTTCTTCGGCTTCAGTCCGGCCCCACGTGATAGCCGTCATGTCTTACCTTTCGGTCCCCAGGGCTTTAAGCAAAGTCTCCGCCTCTTCCGCCGAGATCGTCCCTGCCTCGACCATCCCGAGGATGATTAGCTGTTCTTCTGATGTCGGTCCTGACGCCTGCCCCTGTGAACCGGTCGCCTGGCGGGCTGCTCCTGAGCGCGGCGCTGGCGGTGGTTCTGGCGGGCGGCTGCGCGGGCCCTTCGGGCCCCGACCCGGGCCGGATGGCCCCCAGTTGAGCTCGCCCGTTTCGGCGTTGATGCCGGCAGCCGACAGAGATGCCGTCACTTGCTGGCGTATCTGTTCCTCCAGGTCGTTCCAGTTGCCGGCCGGGGCTCCGGGCCGCCTCTCTGTGCCGGCCTGGCTGATGCGGACGTCACCGCCTGCCGTGATGTCTAGCCAGCCACCGCCCTGCTCGAGCACGGCAGTGAACACCGACCTGCCGTCTGGCGAGGGCGTCAACGGGACCTCGGAGCGGATGCGCCCCTTCGCACGCACGCTGAGCTTCAAATCGGCGCCGGCGGGCAGGCGTACGATCACATCTCCACCGGCCGACAGAACATACCTTTGCTCGGCCCCGAAGGCGCCCTGCAGATTGGCATCGCCACGCACGTTCGGTGCTGAAAGCCCACCGTCCAGCCCAACGGCCCGCAGGTCGCCGGCAACGGCCTCGATCAGCGCCGCGCCGGCAATGCCGTCCAGCCGGGCATCGCCGTCAACCCGGCCGATCTGGAGGTCGCCTCGGACCTTTTCTGTCCACAGGTCACCATGCACCTCTTCAAACTTGGCCATGTCGACACCGTAGAGGCGCACGTCGCCCGCCACCGCATTCGCTTCGAGTCTGCCGCCTTCGTTGAAGCGCATGTCGCCGTCACAGGACCCTAGCAATTGAAGATCCGAAACGCCATCGGCGCGCAGACTGCCGTCCAGTTGCTCCAGGCGCACCCGGCCGCTCAGCTCTCGCAGACGCAGGTCGCCGTGCACGGCGCCTATCTCCAGGTCTCCCCGCAGATCGTGGGCATGCAGTTCCCCGGTCACGTTGCCCACCTCCAGGCTCACCTGTGCGGGCAGCAACAGGCGCGCCACCGCCCCACCCTGGTAGCGCAACCGGTCCCCATCGACGCTGAACGGTGCTCCGGCCCCCTCCTGTTCGCCCGACGCCGGAGTGATGAGGATGTCCGTCAGATCGGCAACGCCCCGAACATGCGCATCCCGCGCCATCTCGTCGACCAGCAGCCGGGAGATCCCACCCGCTGGATAGCTTACCTGCATTGCCATTTCTGTACCCTCCATCCGCCGCTCATGCTTTTTGCAGCTTGCGGATCGCCTCGGCAGGCTCGATCTTGCCGGCCGCCAGGTCGTCCAGAATCGACTGGCGTTGTCCTGCGCTGCGCTGCTCCTCTTCGGCCGGCGGCGCCTCACGGACCTCATAGCCCAAGGCTCGGATCACCTCTTCCAGCCGTCCGCGGACTGTCGGGTAGGAGATCCTGAGCTCATGAGCAAGCCAGCTCAACTTGCCTTCGCAGGCGACGAACAACTCCACAAAGCTGCGCTGTTCCGGGCTGAGCTGTGCCAGCCGGCCGAACGAGTAATGCCCGTCGATGGTCGTATCGCAGGACGGGCAGGCCAGCCGGGTGACACTCAGCTTATCCCCGCAGATCGGGCAGACGCTTGGTACCTGATACATGGCCCTAACCTCCGATAATTGTAAACTTAGTCGGCCCGCCAGACAAGTGGCAAAACGCGCGCGATGCGCTGAATTGCGCGTTGCCGGCGACGCGCCGTTCTTCCTCGCGCGGTCACACGCCACGCGGCATGTCTTCGAGACTACCGCTAGCGCGTAAGCCAGTGTAGACCTGCTTTAGATTATTGTCAAGCGATATCAATAAGATGGAGGGTCATGTAAAGAAGATTAAGGTGTGGGGCGTTGTCTGTGACGCCGGCCGCTCCCAGGCGGCGCTTTCGAGGAGAAAGGCTCGTCCTGGGAGCGGCCAGGCGCAACCGGCCGGCGGCGGCCGGGCGTCACCCGATCGTGCACGGGGGACCGGTCTTACATTTCGTGATACTCGCCTTCGACGACGTCTTCACCGGCCTGGCCACCCTGGCCCGCCTGGCCGCTCGCTCCGCTTTCACCGTCGGTCGGCGGCGGCGTACCGGCGCTCTTCTCGTACATGCGTGAGCCAACCTGCTGCGAAGTCTCGCTCAGTTGCTCGCTCAGCCGCTCCAACTCCTCGGCGGAGGCGTTGTTGTCCAGTGCGGACTTCAGCGCATCCATCTTCTCCTGCAGCAACTTCTTGTCGTCGTCGCTGATGTTGTCCTTGTTGTCCTGAAGGAACTTCTGGATCTGGTAGTGCAGGGAATCGGCTTTATTGCGGGCTTCGATCTCGGCCTGGTGCTGCCGATCCTCTTCGGCGTGCGCCTCGGCTTCTTTGACCATCCGGTCGACCTGGTCTTTGGAGAGACCACTGGAAGCCGTGATTTTGATGCTCTGTTCACGGCTGGTGGCCTTGTCCTTGGCGCTTACGTGCAAGATGCCGTCGGCGTCAATGTCGAAGGTTACCTCGATCTGCGGCATGCCGCGTGGCGCCGGCGGGATGCCCGTCAGCCGGAAGTCGCCGAGCATCTTGTTGTCGCGCGCCATCGGGCGCTCGCCCTGCACGACGACGACCTGAACCTCGGTCTGCATATCAGAGGCGGTCGAGAAGATCTGGGTCTTGCGGGTCGGGACGGTGGTGTTGCGCTCGATCATGGGGGTAGCGATGCCGCCCAGCGTCTCGATGCCGAGTGTCAGCGGCGTCACGTCCAGCAACAAAATGTCCTTGACCTGGCCGCCGAGCACGCCGGCCTGAATGGCCGCACCGATCGCGACGACCTCGTCCGGATTCACACCCCGGTGAGGCTCGCGGCCAAAGAACTTCTTCACCGCTTCCCCGACGGCAGGCATACGCGTCATGCCGCCCACGAGGACCGCTTCGGCGATCTCGGACGTCTTCAGTTTGGCGTCTTCGAGTGCGCGCTTGCAGGGTTCGATCGTGCGATCGATCAGGTCGCCCGTCAGTTGTTCCAGCTTGGCGCGCGTCAGGTTCATCGTCAAGTGCTTCGGACCCGTCGCATCGGCGGTGATGAATGGCAGGTTGATTTCCGTTTGCATGACCGTCGACAGCTCGATCTTGGCCTTCTCGGCGGCTTCCTTCAACCGCTGCAGAGCCATGCGGTCCGAGCGCAGGTCAATGCCTGATTCCTTCTTGAATTCGTCGGCGATCCAGTTCATGATGCGCTGGTCGAAGTCATCGCCGCCCAGGAACGTGTCCCCGTTGGTGCTCAACACCTGGAAGACGCCCTCGCCAACGTCCAGGATCGAAATATCGAATGTGCCGCCGCCCAGGTCGTAGACTGCAATCTTCTGGTCGACCTTCTTGTCCAGGCCGTAAGCCAGTGCGCTGGCGGTGGGCTCATTGATGATGCGCATGACTTCCAGGCCGGCGATGCGACCGGCGTCTTTGGTCGCCTGGCGCTGGCTGTCGTTGAAGTAGGCCGGCACGGTGATGACGGCTTGGGTGACCGGCTCGCCCAGGTAGGCTTCGGCGTCGGTCTTGATTTTCTGCAGCACCATGGCCGAGATTTCAGGCGGCGAATACTCTTTGCCGCCCATCACCACCCAGGCATCGCCGTTCGAGTGCTCGACGATCTTATACGGCAACACCTTGCGGGCCTTCACCACTTCTGGATCGGCGAAGCGCCGGCCCATTAAGCGCTTGACCGAGAAGATCGTATTGTCCGGGTTCGTGATCGCCTGCCGGCGTGCCACCTGGCCCACCGTGCGTTCGCCCGTTTTCGGGTTCACGGCGACCACCGACGGAAACAGGCGGGAGCCCTCGGAACTCGGGATCACCACCGGTTCACTGCCTTCCATGACTGCCACCACCGAGAACGTGGTGCCTAGGTCAATGCCGACGATTTTGCTCATGTGTGCTCCTTTTTGCTTGGCCCTTTCTGCCGGGCCTCGGCCGATCAATCTCGGGCTACTGACCCTTGGCCACCCGCACCAAAGCCGGCCGCAAGACCCTGTCGCCCAGTTTATACCCCCGGCCGACCTCGGAAATGATATCACCCTCGTTCAAGCCCGCTTGCTCTTCGTGAGAGACGGCATGGTGCAGTTCCGGATCGAACTTCTGACCTTCCGTGACGATAGGCGTCGCTCCTTCGCTTTCCAGGATGCTCTGCAGCTTGCGCTGGATCAGCCGGAACCCGCTGACCCACTCCTGGTTGGCCTGTTCGGGCGGCAGGGCATCGAAGGCCCGGTCCATGTCGTCGATCACCGGCAGCAGCCGGGCCAGCACGCGCGCCGAAGCCGTTGCCTGAAGCTCGGCCTGCTCACGCGCCATTCGCTTGCGAGCGTTGCTCATGTCCGCCAGCGCGCGCCGCCAGTTGTCAAGGTACTCGGCCGCCTGAGCCTGCGCCTGCGCTAGCTGGGCCGCCATTTCTTCGCCGCCCTGTCCATCACCCACCGCGGCCTCCGTCGCCTGCTCTTCCTCCGCCTGGTCTATGGACGGACCGTTGGTTTGCTCATCATTTTTCATGTTGCCGTTCGGTTACTCCTTTCCGCTGCTCGAGTCACTTGTCGCCAAGTAGAGGGCTTCCCTCGCCCCCTGGGTTATACCAGTCACTGACCAGGGCCGTCATCAGTTGGGACACGTAGCGCACGGCGCCTATCGTGCGACCGTAAGGCATGCGGATCGGACCGACGACGCCCAGCACGCCCGTCGCGCTGCCTTTCAGCCCATAGCGTGATAGCACCAGGCTGACTTCGGTCAGTTCTTCCCAGTGGCCCTCTCCGCCGATAACCACCTGGACCCCGCCGACTTCCAATGGCTGCGCTGCCGCCAGTATCACGTCGGCCAGCGAGGGGCCTTCCAGCACCTGCACCATGCGCCGCATCTGTTGGCCTTCGGCGAACTCCGGTTCGGTAAGGATGTGAGCCAGACCTTCCCGGTAGATTGGGTCATTGCTCGGATAATCCACGGTGGCCATAATCTGCACCACGATCTCCCCTATTTGCTGGGACAGGGGAGAAAGCCAAGGGAGTTGGCCGGCGATCTCATGACTGGTCCTGCCCGAGAACTGGTCGTTGAGCTCGTTCGACAGCCGGCTAAGGGCGTCCTGGTCCAACGCTTCCTCGAGGGACAACATGCGCTCTTTTACGGAGCCGCCTTGCAGCACCAGCACCAGCAGCGCCATGCAATCCCGTAGGCTGAGCAGTTCCAGGTGGCGAAACTCGTTTTCCGATGGCCGCGGCGGGGTTGCCAGCGCCGCCTTGCGTGTGGTGTGTGCGAGCACCGCTGCGGCCAGGCGCGCCCATTCCTCCAGCTCCAGGCGTGCCTGGTGAAACTGGTGGCGAATCATGCGCTTCTCGCTGAGCGGCAGCTCGGTTTCTCCCAACAGGTGCTCTACGAAGAAGCGGTAGCCTTGCTCAGTTGGCACCCGGCCCGCCGAGGTGTGTGGGTGCGTGAGATAACCCATCTCTTCGAGCGCAGCCATCTCGTGGCGGATCGTCGCCGGGCTAACGTCAAGCCCGTAACCGGCCACGAAGGCCTTCGAGCCGATTGGCTGCCGCGTCTCAATGTAAGAGCGGATCACCAGCCCAAGCACGGCCCGCCGGCGCATCGTCATATCAGTCATATTGCTCGCTCTCCATTAGCACTCTCGTCTCGCGAGTGCTAAAGTCACCGGCCAATGATATCACGAAGCCCGCCACGTGTCAAAAGAAAGGGCTCGTGGGCTGTAGAGCCATGGATCTGACCTGGGTTTTCTCAGTATGCCGAGCGGTCGATCAAGAAGTGCAGTGCGGTGCGAAGGATGATCTTGAAATCGAGCCAGAGCGACCAGTTTTCGATGTACCAGAGATCGTACTTTGTGCGCTCGGTGATCGAGCTGTCGCCGCGCTGGCCGTTGATTTGGGCCCAGCCGGTCAGTCCGGCCTTCTCGCGGTGACGGTCCATGTAGCGGGGAATGCTTTGCCTGAACTGCTCGACATAAGCCGGCTGCTCCGGCCGCGGCCCGACGAGGCTCATGTCGCCGACCAGGACGTTGACGAATTGCGGTAACTCGTCGAGAGAGGTGCGCCGCAAGAACGTGCCGATGCGCGTGCGCCGCGGGTCGTTCTGCACCGTCCAACCCGGTCCGCAGGCTTCGGCGTCCTGCCGCATGGAGCGGAACTTGATCATGGGGAACGGCTTGGCGTCCAGCCCCATACGCTCCTGAACGAACAGGGCCGGGCCGCGTGAATCTAGCTTGATCAGGATGGCGGTAAGCATCATGATCGGTGACAGGAACAGCAGGGCCAGGCTGCTCAGGATAATATCCACGATGCGCTTGAGACCCAGCTTCCAGCCACGCAGTGCCACGTCGCGCACGGTGAGCAGCGGTAGTCCACCCAGGTCGCCGATCGTCACCTCGGAGGCCATGATCTGGAAGACGTCCGGGAAGACGCGGATGCTGACTTTCTCGCGCTCGCACTGGGAGATGATGCCGACCAGCTCCTGGTGCGAGGCCTCGGGCAGCCCGATGATCACTTCGCCGGTATTGCTGGCCTCGATGATCTGCGGCAGATCATCGATCGAGCCCAGCACCGGCACACCCATTACGCTCTCCGCGCCGCAGTCCGGGTCGACGAAACCGACCACCTCGTAGCCGAGCGAGGGGGTGTATTGGATCTTCTGCAGGATCGTGCGGCCGACCTCGCCGGTGCCGACGATCAGCACTCGCTCCAGCGCCTGACCGCGCTTCTGCATCAGCCGCATCCACTGGTTGTAGAGAAAGTGTCCCAGGGTGATGGTCAGCAGGCCCGCCGCCCAGGCATACACGATCATCGAGCGCTGATAATCGAGCGTGTCCCTCAGAAAACCCAGGGCGGCGATGGTCAGCAGAGTGGCTACTGAGATCTGCACGAAGATCCGGTAGAACTCGTCGATGGTGGAGGGGACGTGACGGCGGTGATAGGACTTGTAGAAGAAGAAGACCACCAGCGTACTGACCATCTGCATCGCCGCCAGCACCAGGTAGTCGCTGAACGGTCCTATCTTCGGCCCTTGAGTCAGCACGCGCACCCGGTAGGCCAGGTAGAACGCCAGCAGGCTCATATCTGCGTCTGTCAGCGCAAGTGCCAGTCCAAACAGTACACGCCTGCGTTTCATGGGCGAGCCTCCGGCAAGACTGCGCCGGTCGTGGCGGTTTTCGAGCGAGCTGCGAGCGCTCCTCGCAGACGCCAACTCAGCAAATCGAGACTCCCAAAGACGCGTACTCCGGCGCGGATCGACCAATCCAGCCAAAGAGGAGTGGTCGCCCTGTAATGTTTCTCGTAGAAGAGGATCAGCGCCCGGTAAAACTCACGCCGCGCGCGGAAGCTATGCCGGCTGGCCGCCTCCTTGATGTGCGTGACGGTTACCGCCGGGTTGTACCAGATCTCCCAACCGCAGTCCTGGATCCGCTTGGCCCAGTCCAGGTCCTCGCCGTACATCCAGAATGTCTCGTCGAGCAGCCCGACGGCGAGGATGGCCTCACGCCGCACCAGCATGAAGGCGCCGACCAGCGCGTCGACCCGGCTGAGCATGTCCGGGTCCAGGTATGTCAGGTTGTAGCGCCCGAAGCGCCGGCTGTGCGGAAAGAGCCGATCCAGCAGGAGCATATGCCACAGCGATGTGCTCGGGGTCGGGAACGAGCGCCGGCAGGCCGAGTCCAGCGAGCCGTCCAGCCGCACCAGCTTCGGACCGGCTGCGCCGGCCCCGGGCCGATCGTCGAGGAAGGCGACCATGTCGCCTAGCGCGTTCGGCGGCAGGACCGTGTCCGGGTTGAGCAGCAAGGCGTAGCGCGGCAGGCTCTCGGGCGATCGCGCGGAGAGTCCGTCGCCGAACACTCCGAAACCGAACAGCCGCAGAGCCTGGTTGTTTGCTTGCGGATAGCCGGCGTTATCCCCGTTCGCGATCACCCGAACCTGGGGAAACTCGGCCCGCACCCTGGCTACGCTATCGTCGGGCGAAGCATTATCCACCACGCAAACCGCCATCGACAACTGTCCTTGGCCGGCATAGACCGACTGTAAGCAGTCACGCAGCAGCGAGCTGGTGTTGTAGTTGACGATGACAATGGCGAGGTCGAGGGGATCCGAGATGACTCCTCCCATAACAAAGCGGATTATAGCACCGGTTTGGGACACCGGTCAATTGCCCTGACCGTGCGTTCGTGCTAGAATAGCCCAGATGGGCTGGCGAGTGGCAGGTTGTGGCAGGGGCGAGGGCTGGTTTTTGGGGGCAGAAGCATGGTCCCGGTGCGTCGGTGTTTGGCGATACTCTGTTTCTTCGCTGTGCTGGCCCCGGTAGTTGCTTTCCTGAGACCGCCGTCCGGCGCGCGAGCCCAGGCGGAGTGCAGCGAGTTGATCGGCGATGGTGGTTTCGAGACCGGGGGTGCCTGGCAGTTCAGCGCGGGCCCGGCCGCTCCGAGCTACATCACTTACCAACGACACGGTGGGGATAAGGCCTTGCGCCTGGGAATCGATGACGGCCAGAACGTGGCCGGCTCGTCCTCGGCCCGGCAGAAAATCGCTCTACCTGCCTCGGCCGATCAGATAACGTTGTCGTTTTGGTCCTATACGTTCTTTACCGGCCCGCCTGGTTCTGACTTCGCCCAGCTTGACCTGTTGGGGCCAGATGGTTACACGGTCCTGGAGCGCCTCTGGGCGGCCGATAACGATAGCCGCGTCTGGAGCGAACAAACCATTGATCTGACACGTTGGCGTGGCAGCACCGCGCAGATCTACTTCACGGTTTTCAATGATGGCCAGGGCAGTACTGCTGGGATGTACCTGGACGACGTTTCGGTTCAGTCATGCCCGCTCGAGGCCGCGCTGTCGCAGACGCCCGCGACCGCAACGCAGCCCACGCCGAGCGCTACCCCGTCACCGACGCCGATTCCCAACGTGGTGCTGCCGACCGAGACCGTGACCTCAACCGGGCCGTCCGAGCTCGGTGGAATCCCGGCGGGGTGCCTGGACCTGCTCCAGAACGGCGGATTCGAGCAGCTGCTGGCCGGCTGGATTCGCGGGCGTGATCCCGTCCTTGTGGAGATTGCGGGCGCACCGGTCCACTCGGGCACCTATGCCCTTAAACTGGGTGAGGACGCCGGGAACGTTCACAGCTACTCATCCGTTCGCCAGCCGGTGACGATACCCGCAGGCTACGGGCAGGTGCTGCTGGACTTCTGGACCTGGACCTGGGCGGATGACGCCGGTGGCTCAGACCATCAGGAGGCGGATTTTCTCTCGAGCAATGGTCGGGTGCTCCAAAAGTTCTGGCGTGTTGTGGCCAACGACCGGGCCTGGGTGCAGCACATCCTGCCGGTGACGGCTTACTCCGGCCAGGCAGTGCAGGTGTACTTGAACGCTTACAACGACGGGGGCAGGGGTCAGACCGGCATGTACCTGGACGACGTGCACCTCTGGGGCTGTCCCAGCCCGGTGGCCCTGCTCGCCGGCCAGCCAGTCGCCACGCCGCCCGCGGTTGTCCCACCGCAGCCGGCGTTCGTCTCGCCGCCGCCGACAGCCACACCACTGCCGCCGGTCGTGACACCGCTGCCAACGGTCGTGACGCCGCTGCCAACGGCGACGTTGCCGCCCATCGGGGCGCTGCCAGCTGTGCCGCAAGCGACGACGAGCAGCCAGGCAGGTGCCGTGGTAACAGTCATCGCTCTTGGCCGTGGGGCGGCTACGGCGCTGGGCCAGGGGGTGGCCACGGTGATTGCCCAGGGAGGCAGCGCGGCGCCTCCCACCCCTCGACCGCCCACCCCGCCGCTGTCGGCTCTGCTTGGCCGGAACTCCACGGCGACCCCGTCCGCGCCCGGCATTGCGCCGGTCTCGACACCGCCATCGGCGAGCCCCTTGGGCCGGCTGGGCGCGGCGATCTCCGGCTGGCTGGGAGGTGCGGCCCGCTGGTTGGCGGCGAACTGGCCGCAGCCGTGGTGGATGCCGATCGTCGTGGTCGCCGCATTGATTGTGGTGTTGATCCTGCTGCGCATGATCTTTGTGGGCGGAGTCGCTCCGTGAGCGCTCTGCTCATCGTGCCCGGTGATCACCTGACGCAAGGGAGAACCCTAACTTGGAACTGACGCTTTACCCTGACAGTGAGGGCTTTGCCGACCTGCGTGCCGAATGGAACGAGTTGCTGGGCCGAAGCCACTTCGACACAATTTTTCTGACGTGGGAGTGGCAGTCTACCTGGTGGCAGCAGCTCGGCCGCGCGCGCGGCCCATTGTTCCTGTTGGCCGCACGCCAGGCAGGACGATTGGTCGGCATTATCCCGCTTTATCGCACGGGCACGCCCGGCGCCTACACCTTGCAGGTCGTCGGGTGTGTTGAGGTGTCGGACTACCTGGATTTGCTGGTCGAATCCGGCCAGGAAGAGGCCGTGTATGCTGCTTTCCTCGATTGGTTGGCCGGTCCGCAAGCGCCTGCCTGGGATTGTCTGGAGCTGTGCAATCAGCCGGCCGCCTCGCTGACCCATTCACGCCTGCCATCCCTCGCCAGGCAGCACGATTGGTGGGTTGAGGTCGTGCACGAGGACGTTTGCCCGATCGTGGACTTGCCGGAGAGTTGGGATGCCTACCTGGAGCAACTGGACAAGAAACAGCGCCATGAGATACGCCGCAAGCTGCGGCGTGTAGAGCGCGAAGCGGCGGATGCCCGGGTGCGGTTTGTGGATGGAGGCGATGCCCTGGACGCTGAGGTAGATCTGTTTGTCGAGCTTCACCGGCGTAGCGACACGCTCAAGAGCGAGTTCATGGTTCCGCAGATGCAGGCTTTCTTCCATGCCATCGCCCGTGTGGCGGCTGAGGCGGGATGGCTGCAGCTTTCATTCATGGAGGTCGCCGGCCGGCCGGTGGCCAGCTATTTTTGCTTCGACTACCGCGATCAGGTCCTGGTCTATAATTCGGGTTATGACCCAGAGCTTTATCCACAACTCAGCTCGGGCTGGGTGTTGCTGGCCCACGTTATCCAGCGTGCCATCGAGCATGGCCGCACGCGCCTCGATTTTCTCCAGGGCAACGAGGACTATAAGTACCGGTTCGGTGGCAAGGACACGTTGGTCTATCGAACGTTGATCCGGCGAGCGTGACGATGAAGACCACCGGGCGGGACGGCCACATTGCCTGAAGCGAAAGGGCGCCCATGCGCGTTATAGCCGGCTGCGCCAAGGGCCGCGTTCTTCAGTCGGTTCCCGGCGACAGCACCCGGCCGATCACCGACCGCGTCAAGTCCGCGCTGTTCAGCATCCTGCACTCGCAGGATATGATTGCCGGGCGGCACTACCTGGATCTCTTCGCGGGCACCGGCGGGGTGGGGATCGAGGCTTTGAGCCGCGGCGCCGCGGCGGCCTCCTTCTGCGAGCGGGACCGGGCTGCACTGCGCACGCTGGGCCACAACCTGGAAGCGGTCGGCGTGGCCGCGCGCGCGGGTGGTGCCGGGCGACGCGTTCGCCTATCTGGCACGCCCGGCCGCAACACCGTTCGACGTGATTTACATTGCGCCCCCGCAGTATCAGGGCCTGTGGCTGAAAGCCCTGCAGTTGGTCGACGCTCGGCCCGAGCTTCTGACCCATGAAGGCCTGGTTATCGTGCAGATTTTCCCGAAGGAATGGTCTGAACCCGAGTTGGCTCACCTGGAGCAGGTGGATGAACGCAAATATGGCAGCACCGCGCTGCACTTCTTTGAAAAGGGTCACTAGAAGATGTCGATGCCCGTCGCTCGCAGGCAGACCGGCCTGCGCCCCTGGCTCATGGCCGGCCGTCCGCGGACATTGTTCGCGGCGGTCTCCCCGGTCCTGGTCGGGACCGCCCTGGCGATCCGGCATGGTGTCTTCCGGCCGCTGCCGGCTCTCGCCACCCTGTTGGCGGCTGTCCTGATCCAGATCGGCGCCAACTACGCCAATGATCTGTTTGATTTTCAGCGCGGTGCCGACCCGGTCACACGCACCGGCCCGACGCGTGTGACCAGTGCCGGGTTGCTGACGCCCGCCCAGGTCCAGGCGGGCATGTGGGCCGTTTTCGGGTCGGCGGCCTTGATCGGGGTCTATCTGGCCTATCTTGGCGGTTGGCCGATCCTCTTGGCCGGGAGCCTGTCGATCGTCGCCGCCATCGCCTACACGGCCGGGCCGTTCCCGCTGGGCTACAACGGTCTCGGCGACCTGTTCGTCTTCCTTTTTTTTGGATTGGTCGGCGTCCTGGGCACCTATTTCCTGCAAGCAGGCGCGCTCTCCGCCGACGCCGTCGTGGCTTGTTTGCCGGTGGGCCTGTTGGTGACCGGCATCCTGGTCGTCAACAACGTGCGTGACGTGGAGACCGATCGCGCGGTGGGCAAGCGCACTCTCGCGGTCCTGCTCGGGCGCAACGCAGCGCGCGCCGAATACGTCCTTTTGCTGGTCGCTGCTTATGCCTTACCGTTCGCGCTCTGGTTGGCTTTCGCTTTTTCCGCCTGGACGCTGCTGCCGTTGGCGAGCATCCCGCTGGCGCTGCGCCTCGCTCGGACTGTCTGCAGCCAGACCGGCCCTGTTCTTAACCGTTCCCTGGCCGGCACGGCTCAATTGAGCGCCTTGTACGCGGTGTTGTTCGCCATCGGTATCGTGCTGTAGCCTGAAGGCTGATTGCGAAGCTCAACTCGCGTCTAGCCAATCCACCGGCTCTTGAGCAAGCCAAACCAGGGCCGCTACTCCTAAAAGGCGACAAAAGAAAGAGCCCCAACACGCTTACCGGGCGAGGGCCTCCGCCAGCCGGGCGGCGGCCAGCGGATCGGTCCAGAGCAAGCTGCGAATCTGAACTGCTGATGCCCCCCACTCCTGGCATAGTCGGACCTGTTCGAGCGTCTGAATACCGCCCGCGGCCACGATGGGCGCCGCCAGGCGCAGGGCCGACACGCGGCGCAGGGCATTCAGAGTAAAGGGAAAGGCGATCGGTCCCGCCACCGCCCCCTGCACCGGCGGTCCCTCGGCAGAGGGGTAGGCGGCCTGCGGCGCCACCCCCACCACCAGCGCGTCGGCGCCGCCGTGTAGGCAGGCTTCGGCCAGGGCGGCGGCCTGCCACACCGGCAGTTTGGCCAGCAGCGGCAGCGTCGTCGTCCGCCGCACCGCATTGACCGTCTCACGCGCCAGGCGTGGATAAGCCTCTTCCGGCAGCGCCAGCTCGAGCCCGGCGACGACGCCGCTCTCGGCCCACAATTCCGCCAACCTGACCCAATCCGCCAGGCTTTCGCCGCCGGCCTCATTCGTTCCCGCCAGGGCCGCCAACACCGGCGTCCCCAGTCGCTGCCAGTTGCGCCCGTGTTCCTGCACGGCCCTGCGGTAGCCGGGATTCTGCCCGCCCGTGTTCAAGATGAAGCCGCCTGGCAGCTCTGCGAGACGCGGACCGGCGGGGCCTCGCCGGGGTGCCAGCGAGATGGGTGACAGGACAATGGCTCCGAAGCCGGCCGCGCCAGGGCCGGCGGCACCGATCTGTGCGGGCCAGGCATCGCCTAAGCCCAGAGCGCCACTGCCCGCCATGAGGGGCGAGGCCAGGCTCAGACCCTGTTTGTTGCCCGGCGCCAGCTCGATGCTCACGCTCCGATGTCCTTCAGGTCGAAGACGGGGCCACGCAGGCAGACCCGCCGCCGGCCTCCTGCTACGTCTGCCGTGCAGGCCTGGCACGCCCCCGTGCCGCACAGGAAGGTGGCCGGATAGAGCACCTGGGCGAAGCCCCGGCGGATGCCGAAGCGCGCCCGGTCTGTCGCGGCCGCGAGCCTGGCGTAGAACTCCAGCGAGCCGGCCGCCAGCACCGCATCTGCCCAGGCCAGCAACTCCAGTAGCCGGCCCGGCGCTTCGAGGTCTCCGGCGTGCGCGTTCGGGTCCTCGCGTGCAGACCGGCCCGGCCCGCGCTCCGTCGCCCGGTACTCGACGCCCGGCGGCAGCCGATTCGGTGGGATCACCTCGCGCCCGCCCGGCGCCTCGACGGCGAGAGTGACCGCCATCGCCCGCGCCTCGGCATGCAATATCGCCGGCAAGAGCGTCCAGGCTGCCTCGCCCTCGCCGAGGCAGAGCAGGTTGCGGATGAGGGGCCCCAGCGTGTAGCCCTTGCCCACAGGGCCGAGGCAATCGACGGCGGTGCCGGGAGGAGCGGCGCGCAGCCAGGCATGTCCCCAATCGGCGCTCGGCGGGATGCGCACGGTCCAGGTCTCAGCGTCGATCGCGATCGGATATAACGTACGCCGCAAGTAAGGGCTCCGCTCCGCGCTCGGCCCGGCCCCGCTGCGCACCAGCAACGCCTGGCCGGGTGAAAGCTGGCGCGCGATTTCCGGGGCGCGCAGCCGTATGTCCTGGCTTGCGCCGTGCGTCTGGCGCTCAATCAGTTCGGCCATCACCTGGAGCATCGCCAGAGCCTTCTATCCGCGCAAGAATCTTACCAGGCCGTCCAGCGTTCCCCGGTAGGTGGGGGCAGGCAGCGCCGGATCCAGGGTCGCGGCAGCCCCGGTCACCAGGAAGGTCCGGCAGCCGAGCTGCGCGCTCACCATATCTCCGGCCTCGTTGCCCACCACCAGCGCGTCCGCCGGCTCCCGGCCGATAGCCTCCAGGATCTGCCGATAATACAAGGGATTGGGCTTGCAGGCGCGGCTGTTTTCGTAACTCGTGACCAGCCGGTAAGGGAAATCGCCCACCCCGGCCCACTCGAGGCGCTGCCGGATGGCCAGGTCTGGGAATAGTGGATTGGTAGCAATGACCAGGTCCAGGTCGCGGTCCAGGGCGGCTTGCACTGCCTGGCGCGCCTCGGGCTGGCACTGAGTATACACGCGCAGGGCTGGATAGACGTGCAGATAGAAGTCGAGGAAAACCGGCGCCATCTCTTCCCGCGAGCGCCCGATAAGCGGATAGAAGACCGACCCAAACACTTCCTCGTTGGTCGCGCGCCCGTCGTTGCCCAGCATCGTCTGGGTCGCGCGCAACAGGTGCTCGATAAACTGCTTGGGCGGTACCAGGGACGCCACGTGCGCCGAGATGGCCTCGAAGTAGCGCGGCAGGAACTGGTCCAGGTTATTGCCGAGCAGCGTGCCGTCCAGATCGAACAGGACGGCTTTGAGGTGCGGGTTCTCCATCGCCGGCTTGCCTCCGTTAGTTGTGGCCGTTTGCATCGGGTTATTATAGGGCCTGATTCTTTTGGATCCTAAGTATTGTAACGCTCACCACTTCGGCTATCTCCAACGCGTGGAAGTCTATGGACTCTCTTCCTAAGGAGTGCGCATGGCAGGGTCCGCTGGGTCCCGACCCCGTTTCGTCTCGCTGGCATCGCCCGATTTCCGCCTGCTCTGGTTCGGCCAGGCCGTCTCGGTCATCGGCTCGCAGATGCAGCTGACGGCCATCAACTGGCACATTTACCAGTTGCTGCGCGGTTCGACGCTCAGCTTGTCGTTCTTCGGGCATCAGATACACCTCGCCGGACAGGCGCTGGGGCTGGGCACCTTGGGCCTCGTGCGCGTCGTGCCAATTGTGATCTTTGCCCTGATCGGGGGTATGCTGGCCGACACCTACGACCGTCGCCGGCTGCTGATCCTGACGCAGACGACCATGGCGGGGTTGGCCGGCATCCTAGCTTTGCTCACGTTCCTCAACCTGGAGACAGTCGCCGTGGTCTACTTCATCACGGCTGCGGTCTCGGCGGCAACCGCCTTCGACAGCCCGGCCATGCAGTCGTTGGTGCCCAACCTCGTGCCGCGCGAGCACCTCACCAATGCCCTCAGCCTGAACGCCACGATGATGGAGATCGGCACCATTGCCGGCCCGGCTCTCGGCGGCGTCTTGATCGCCGGCTTTAGCCCGGGGCTGGTCTATGCCATCAATGCCCTTTCTTTCGCGGCGGTCATCGTGGCGTTGCTTCGTATACGCTACCGGGGCGCCCGCGCGAGTGAGCAGGGCAAGGGTCTGGGCTGGGGCGCGCTGGTCGAAGGCCTGCGCTTCACCTATCACTCCCACATGATCTGGAGCACGATGCTGCTCGACGCCTTTGCGACTTTCTTTTCCTCGGCGCGCACCATGCTGCCCATCGTCGCGGGTGATATTCTGCACGTCGGCGCGGCTGGCTTTGGCATACTGTCGACTGCACAATCGGCCGGTTCACTGCTAGCGGGTTTGTTCATGTCAGCCCGCAAGGACATCCATCGCCAGGGGGCAGTTTTGTTGATCAGCGTGGCCATCTATGGCGCAGCGACGGCCCTTTTCGGAGTTTCGACGGTTTTTGCTCTGTCCTACTTGCTTTTCGCCCTGACCGGCGCGGCCGATACGGTCTCCATGGTCATTCGCCAGACCCTGCGCCAGTTGTTGACGCCGGACCGGCTGCGCGGCCGGATGACGAGCGTGAACATGATATTCTTTATGGGCGGGCCGCAGCTTGGGGAGCTCGAAGCGGGATTGGTGGCCTCCGCCTTTGGCGTGCCGCTCTCGATTGTCACCGGCGGCCTGGCAACGGTCCTGCTGACCGCCTGGGTGGCCTGGAAATACCCTCGCTTGCGCGCCTATACCAGCGAGCATGCGGCCGAATACGCGAACCAGTCGGCGGCGGCCGAGGCACAATGAGTGCCTGACGCGAAGACCCGGTTCCCAGCGTGCCAGGGGAACCGGGTCGGCCTTCTGTCGCGTTCTCAGTCCGTGAATAGGTGGTCCACGGCATCCGTCAGTTGTTGCAGGGTGCCCACCTCGTGCACCGAGTGACAGAAGGGCAAGTACTTGCGCATGTCGCTGTCACCGGTGCCCCACGTCATCGGCGACTCGGGGTTGAACCAGAGCATACGCCGGGCCCGACGCTTGATCGTCTCAAAGGCGTCCAGGCGAGGCGGGTTGTAGTTGTTGCGCCCATCGCCAACTACGATCACTGTTGTACGGCCGTCCACCGAGTCCAGGAACTCTTTGCAGAAGTGATTGAGCGCGAAGCCCAGGTCGGTGTTGTAGTAGCCCGGCGGCATGTTGTCAAGCACGTCCTGGATGGCCCTCTCCGGCCGCATCTCTGCGAAGGCCTCAGTGATCTCGCTCAGGTCGTCGATAAAGGCGAAGCTGCGAGCCCGGGCTACCTGGTCCTGCAGCTCATACACGAGTTGCAGCAGGAACTGCACTACCGGCCGCATCGAGGTCGAGATGTCGCAGATCAACACCAGTTTCGGCTTCACGTGACGGCGGCGGTGCTTTATCTCGAGCGGTACGCCGCCATAGCGCAGATTGGTGCGTATGGTCGCCTTGGGATCCAGGACCCCAGTCTTGCCGCGCCTGTGGCGGAGGGAGGCCCGGCTGCGCAACTGCGCGGCCAAACGACGTACTTCATTGCGCAGTTCGTTGGCCTCCTGCTGGCTTAGCGACTGAAACGGTCGCTGCATCAGGTCTGACACCCTGGCGGGCGGTGGCTCTTGGTCGGCTACCTGGCGGGCAATGCTGGCGCCCACAAACTGATTGACCTGTTCGCCCAGGGCGTCAGCATTGGCTTGCATCGTCTGAGCCATTTGCTGCAGCGCCTCTTGGCTCATGCCGGCCTCGGCCAGTTGTTCGAACATTTCGCGCAACAATTCGGCCAGTTGCTCCATGCCCATCGCGCGCAGCATGCGCTCGGTCAATGCCGATTGCTGATAGGGATGGCTGGCCCGCTGCAGGCCCACTTCCTGACCAATCTGCTGTAGTTGTTCCTGGCTCGGTCCCTCGCCAGAAAGCAGCCAGTTCAGCAACTGGGCCAAGCGGTTCCGCATGGCTTGCGCCAACTGCTGCATCAGTTGCTGCATTTCCCGATCGCTGGCCTGCCCGTTCTGTGCCTGCTGGAGTTCCTGGCGCATCTGCGCCATCTCCTGTTCGCTGAGCTGCCCATCCAGCAGCTTGCGCAGAAGCTCCGCCAGTTCGTCCGGCAGGGCATCCAGCGCATCCCGCAGCTCCTGCTGCTGGTCGGCGTCCATGCCTTCGTTTGCCGGAAGCATGGGCGGGGCTTCGCGCCCGAAGTAGAGCGGGAACAGCCGGTCGAACGCTTCGACGTCCGCCGCGTCCTTGATCAGGGTCGTGTGCAAGGCGGAGCGAAAGATGTCGCGATCCAACACTCCCACTTCCGTGACCGCACGGAAGCTGTCCGCGCTCTCCGCCACGGAGATGCGCACACCCGCGGCCCGCAGTCCGGCGATAAACTCGACTAGGCGTTCTTCCATGTCATTGATCCGAGAACGGCGAACGCCCGCGCCGCCTGAAGCGCGGATCCGGCCCGATCGACGGATCGGGAGAGCCGCGGCTGGGCACATTGCTGCCGTTCAGCGCCCGTCGAGCACGCTGCACGTCATGTTCGTGCTTCAGCAAGACGGCGAGGGTATTGTCGAGCGTAGCCTGGTCGATGCGGCTCGCGTTCAGCGTCACCAGGGCTTGCGCCCAATCCAGGGTCTCAGAAACGCTTGGATTCTTCTTCAGGTCCAGTTCACGCAGCCGGTGTACCAGCTCTACCGCCTGGCGCGCGGTTTGCGGGGCCAGGTCCGGCACCTTCAGCCGCACGATGCTCAACTCGGTCTCGAGGTTGGGATAATCCAGGTAGAGATATAGGCAACGTCTCTTCAGGGCTTCGCTCAGCTCGCGAGTATTGTTGGAGGTCAGCACCACCAGTGGCATGTGCTTGGCTCGGAGAGTGCCCAACTCGGGCACGCTGATCTGGAAGTCGCTGAGGACCTCCAGCAGGAAGGCCTCAAACTCGGCGTCCGCCCGGTCGATCTCGTCGATGAGCAGCACCACCGGTTTTTCTGAGCGGAGCGCTTGTAGCAAGGGACGTGGCAGCAAGAATCGCTCGGAAAAGAACACGTCTTCCTCGGCGGCCAAGCGGTCGGCGGCCTCGGTCAAGCTCGCCGCGTCTGCGAGCACATCATGCAGCTTGTCGCGCAGCAACTGGGTATAGAGAAGCTGCTTAGCATATTCCCACTCGTAGAGGGCCTTCGTCTCGTCCAGACCCTCATAGCACTGCAGACGGATCAACTCCCGTCCGCTAGCGCTCGCCCATGCTTTGGCAAGCTCAGTTTTTCCCACCCCGGCCGGTCCCTCGGCCAGTACTGGCTTGTTCAGCCGTTCTGCCAGAAAGAGCGCAGTCGCTATCTCGTCACTGGCGATATAGCGTTGCTCTTCGAGCGCCTGGCACACATCATCTTTTGATCGAAACACGGTCGGCTCCTTACCCCATTACTGAGAAGAATGTCATGTTTTTTATAGACCCATGCCGTCCGTACTTCTGCAAGCCGCACTCCACATCCCCGTCCGCTGGCGACAGCGGACCAGAGGTCCGGTGCGATGGGCTCAGACACACTTTGTGCCCAGCGTTCAGCCATTAATCGACCAGCACTGCCTGGCAAGTCAAGCAAATCTGGCCCGTAAAGCACCCAGCCCAGTCAAGGCGATCAAACAATTCAGCGCCAGGGCCGCGCCCGGTCAGCGTCCGAACCGCTCGGCGTGCAGGTTCCAGCCTTGCAGCACGCGCTCTTCCGGCCCGGCTGCATCCAGTCGCAGGCCGAAGATCCTGCCCATGCGCCGGAGCGCTTCCTGCGCCGCAGTCACATCGAGGCCATCCTGTCCGCCCTCCAGAATGCTGTTCCCCAGCTCGGCCAGCGCTACCAGTGCTTGTGGGCTGTCCAGATCCTGGTCCATGGCCGCTGTAAAGGCTGCCTCGGCTCCGGCCGGATCGAGTGAGCCGCCTGCTGCGGGCCTTTCGAGGCCGTGGGGCCGAGCCGCCTCGGCCAGCAGATCCGCCAGGCGGCCGGCATCGTCCAACTCACCCTCATCGTAGCTCCAGGGCTCCCGATAGTGATGGTCGGCCAGGTACAGGCGCAAGGCATCGGGCGAACACCTCTGGAGCAGGTCATTGACCATCACCAGGTTTCCCAGCGACTTGCTCATCTTCTCGCCGGCGTGGCGGACCATCGCTGTGTGCAACCAGTAGCGCACAAAGGGCTTCTGACCTGTCCCTGCTTCCGCCTGGGCGGCCTCGCTTTCGTGGTGTGGGAACAGCAGGTCAGCGCCCCCGCCGTGAATGTCGATGGTGTCGCCCAGCAGGCGCGTCGCCATCGTCGAACATTCGATATGCCAGCCCGGCCGGCCGGGCCCCCACGGGCTGTCCCACGCCGGCTCGCCGGGTGCGTGCGCCTGCCACAGTACGAAGTCCAGCGGATCGCGTTTGTGCGGATCGTCCGGATTGTTGCCGCGCTCGTTAGCGATAGGCAGCATCTCGCCGGCCGGCAGGTTGCTCACTTTGCCAAAGTCGGGCCAGTCTGCAATGTGAAAGTACAGGTTGCCATTCGCCTGGTAGGCTACCCCCGCCTCGAGCAACCGCTGCACGGCATCGATGATGCCGGGAATGAAGTCGGTCGCCCGGGAATAGTGATCGGGGGGACGCACGTTGAGGGCTTGCATGTCGCGGATGAAATGGCGGGTCCACCGGTCCCCCAGTTGCTGCCAGTCCTCGCCTGCCTGGCGGGCCTTGAGCAAGATATCATCGTCGATGTCGGTCACGTTCTGAACGTAAAGCACGGTATTTCCACTGTACTCGAGGTAGCGGATCAACATATCGAACGTCGTGTAGGTGAACGCGTGGCCCAAGTGCGTCGTGTCGTACGGCGTGATGCCGCAAACGTATATCGTCGCGGGCTGGCGCACTGGGACGAAAGTTTCCCCTTGGCGCGTCCGAGTGTTGTACAGCTTCATTTGAACCTCCACCGCCACATTCTATGCACTCCCATTCTATCCAGTGATCGCACGCCAGCCGTTGATTTGCCACAGCCAGAGCGCGATCATGATCAGCACGCCCAGCAGCTCGACCCCGGTCGAGAGCAGCCAACCCACCAGGTAGCCGCCGCCGGCCCGCAGGGCCTGGCCCAGGTTGCGCAGCCGCAGCAGCTCTACGACGAGCACGGTGGCCACCGGCAGCAGGATGGCGCCGACGATATTGAAGAAGATCAGACCGACGATCCCGGCCAGCACCGCCAGGGCCACAGCGCATCCCGATGCGCCGCCTCGGCGCGCGCCGGCGCCGCTCAGCCAGAGATCGCTGGTCGAGGCGAGCAGCATCAGCACGGTCATAGCGCCGAGCACGGTTGCGCTGCGGGGCGTGAAGCCGCGTATCAGGTCGTAAACCAGCGCCGCCAGCCAGACGATCAATGCACCCGGCATCGCCGGAAGCAGCGCCCCTGCGATGCCGAGCACCATGACGAACAAGACGACCGTTTGCAAAAGGTCCAGGCCGCTAACCATCATGGCATGTCCGGCACTACTTGCTTGCGCCCGGCCGTATCAGCGCTTTGACCACCTTGAGCTCTGCCACGTCGGCCAACGCCTGGTTGGCCTCGTCGAGACTGTAGGTGCGTGTGATCATGCGCTCCCAGCCGAAGCGGTCGCCGTAACGGGCCAGGACCCGCACCCCGCGGTAGACGTGGCTGAAATCACTGCCCCAACAGCCGCGAATTTCCAGGTGCTTCTTATTCAGATCGGCGTGCGGGTTGAAGCTGGTGTCGCCCAGGTCGGTGTACTGCCCGACTACCACCAATCGCCCGGCGTCGCGTGTCATGCGCATGCCCTCCCGCACCGCCTGCGGGTTCCCCGTCGCCTCGATGGTCACATCCGCGCCGCGGCCGCCCGTGAGCGCACGCACTCGCTCGACCCGCCCGGCCGAGTCATACTCGCCGATATCGACGACCGCGTCGGCACCCAGCTCGCGGGCAGTCTTGAGGCGCAGGGCCGGCGCTCCCACCACGATCACCTGTCCGGCGCCCTGTAGCTGCGCCAGGATGAGGGCATTCAGGCCGACTGGGCCACTGCCCTGAACCACCACGTTGTCGCCAAGCTGGATCTCGGCTCGCTCGATGGCGTGGACTGCGGTAGGCATTCCGCAGCCCGCCGCAATGTATCGCTCGGCCGGCAGGTTTTCGGGCAGGCGCAATATCTTCACGCCGGGCTTAAGGTAGATCGCTTGCGACCAGCCCCCCAGCAGCCCCTCGTCGGCCGAGTAGGTGATCCCGTAGACCCGCCGGTGAGGACAGCGCGTGGCCGCCTTAGCCACCAGGCAGTACCAGCACTTCCCGCACGTCTCGTGTACGTCCAGGAACGTCACCAGGTCGCCTGAACGCAAGGGCTCTCCTTCGACGTCGGTCACTTCGCCGGCCGTCTCGGCCACCCGCCCCACGTTCACGTGCCCCGGAATGATCGGGTAAGGGACGCCGGCCAGATGCCCGTCGTGCAGGTGGACGTCGGTGCCGCACACCTCGCTGAAAACCGTCTCCAACAGCAGCGCGCCCGGCTCCAGTATTGGCCGGCCGAACTCGCGCACCTCGATGGGCACACCCGGCGCCGGCATGACAGCGGCCCTGATAGAATCGCTTGCCGAAATTTTGCTCACAGTTCTCGCTCCTCCTGGCTTAATTTCCGCCATTCATTTCGTCTTGGCTTGATCCGCATCTGCAGCCCGTCCCTGGGGCGCAGGGTCACACCCGCCTCCACCTCGGGCGACTGGCACGGCAGCAGCTCCAAGCGGTAGCGGCTTGCCACTTCTGAGAGAACCACCTGCGCTTCCAAGAGAGCGAAGGCGTTGCCGATGCACAGCCGCGGGCCCCCGCCGAATGGGAAGTAGGCGAAGCGCGGCCTCCCGGTGCTTCGCTCCGCACTGAACCGCTCCGGGTCGTACCGTTCTGGCTCCTGCCAGAAGGCCGGATCGCGCTGCACCGTGTACGGGCTGAGCACCACCAAGGCACCGGCCGGGATAGTGTACGGTCCGATCTCGTCGTCGGCCAGCGACCGCCGGGTGATGATCCAGGCCGGTGGATAGAGGCGCAGGGCCTCCTCGAACGCCATGCGCGTGTAGGCAAGCTTGGCCGGGCCGGCGGCTGCTCCGCCGCCCAACGCGTCCACCTCGGCCTGCAGCCTGGCTTCGGCTGCCGGGTGTGTCGCGAGCAGATACCACGTCCAGGCCAGCGCGCTGGCGACCGTCTCATGTCCGGCCACCAGCAGCGTCATCACCTCATCGCGCAGCTGCCGATCCGACATGCCCGTGCCGGTGTCCGGGTCCTGTGCCGCGATCAGCATCGCCAACAGGTCGTCGTGGTCTCCCCGGCCGCGGCGGCGGTCCCCGATCAGCCCGTAAACCGCCCGGTCGAGCTCGCGCAGGGCGGCCCGGAAGTGACGGTTGCGCGCTGTGGGCAGAAAGCCGGGCACGATGCCGAAGGTCCGTGCTCGCCAGACGATATGGTCGAGCACGACCAGCACGGCTTCCGCCAGGTCTCCGGCCTCGCGGCTCAAGTCGATGCCGAACAGCGCCCGGCCGACGATTGCCAGGGCCAGGCGCATCATTTCCGCTGCCACCTCGATCGGCTGGTCGCCAGCGACGCGGGTCTGCCAGCGCTCGAGCATCTCGCCGGTGGTGGTGAGCATCAGTCCGCGCAGCGCTTCGATGCGCTCGCGATGAAAGGCCGGCTGTGACAGGCGCCGCTGTCGCAGCCAGGTCTCGCCATCCGTGGTCAGCAGCCCTTCCCCGGTTACGGACCGGAGCAAGTTATACTGGAAGGTGTCCTTGGTATAGTTCCGATTATTGTCCACCAGAATCTGCTGGACGTGGTCGGGGTGGTTGACCAGGTAGACGGGCAGCGGCCCCAGCGGGTAACGCACCACCGGGCCGTAAGCGCGACCGATCCTTTCCAGCGCCTCCAGTGGCGACCGCTGAAGCGCCCGCAGGTCATCCAGCGGCGGTATTCTGTGCGGCCCCGGCGGCTGCCGGTCCTGAGAGCGTCGTGCCATCTGCACTTTCCTCTGGTGCTTGCTGTCCCGGAGCCGGCTTCGCGATCAGGCCCTCGAGCAGGACGTCGACCACGATCGGACAGTGATCCGAGCCGGTCGGCGCGTGGACGACGTGCATGTGCTGCGGCAGGACCTGAGGCGTGCAGAAACAGTAGTCCAACCTCAGCAATGGCCACGCGCGCCAGCCGGGCCGGCGGAGCACGTCGAGAGAGTGCGGCCAGGTCCAGCCCGGCCCGCGGCCGACCGCGCGCCAGGCGTCTTCGAGCCCGGTCGAGAACATCCGGTAGGCCTCGTTGCCCTCGGTCATGTTACAGTCCCCCAGGAGCATGGCTGGCGTGTCCCGCGCCGCCACCTCGTTCAGCAGCATCTGCACCTGCTGTTCCCGCCGCCGGAAGTTGCGGGTCAACCCACCCGCTTGCAGCACTCCGGCTCCGATTGAGATCAGGTGCATGCTGTACACATCCAGCCCACCCCCGGGAAACTCGATCGTCACGCGGAGCGCAAACGGTCGCGGCCCGGGTTCCTCCCACAGCCGGCCAGCTCCAAGCGGATAGCGACTGAAGACGCCCAGCCCGCCGCCGGACTTGCGGTGGGGGCGCCAGTGTTGATACGGGTAATCGGGCAGCGCCTGGGCGAGGAACTCGTACATGTACGGTTCCAGTTCCTGTGTGACAACCAGGTCGGGCCCGGCTCTGCGTATCGCATCGACCACCTGCCGGCGGCGGCGGTTCTTGCGCAGCAAATTCATGCTCATCACGCGTAGCCCTGTTCTCGACCCGGCAACGGCTCCTGCGCGGCCCATGATACCATTAGCCTGAGGCCCTGAACGGGCTCCGCTCTCACGCTTCGCCGGCGCGAACGCTCGCCCTATAAATCGGTAACGGCCCGCCAGCAGGGCGAGCCCGGCCACCAGCCAAGCCCCGCCCAGCCAGCTGGCGCGGCGGCGCAGCCGGAGCACGCCGAGCGGCAGTGCGCTGACGACGAGCCAGAAGGCCCAGGCGTTGAACAGAGCCAGTCCGCCCCACCGATCCCGGCAGGATCGCCAGGCCAGCGCCCAAACGCCGACCCCGGCCAGGTATGCGTCAGCCAGCCTCCCGAGATTGCGCTGCAGTATCACCCATCCCCCGATCGACGAATCCACAAGGCCATAGAGTACGCTTTCTTCTCGCCCCTCACTGTAGTTCGCGCGGCAATTGATCGTGAAACCTGCAGCCTACGGCGACGTATTGCTCGTAGAGCATGTCCGTCTCATGCCGCAGCGTCTGCCTAACGCCCTGAGTTGCGACCACGCCTGGCAGACGGGCAGGCTGTCAGATAGACGTCGGCAAGGCGTCCGGCAGGTCTTGCCAGATATGTTAGCATACGGGATGTCGTCTCGGACGATCGTTTGGTTGCCCGCAAATGTCAGTTTATAATGATTTCAGTCGCTTTAGCAAAGAGGGGCGCTATGAAGCACAAATTGTTCTCTGCAGCGCTGTTAGCGCTGGTGTTGTTGTTGGCGTTTGGCAGTGTCGCACTGGCGCAGTCCAAGACTCTCTACTGGCAGCGCTTCGACGCCGATATCACCGTCCAGCGGAGCGGCGACATGCGCATCGTCGAAACCCAGGAACTGGTCTTCACCAGCGGCACGTTTCGCTTCGGTCAGGAGGACATCCCTACCGATCGCCTGAACGGTATATCGAACGTGCAAGTCGGCGAGCTGGACGGGCCGACCTACAAGGACACCGGCACGGATACGGGTCAGCCTTACAGCTTCAGCGTTTCCGAGAGCGGGAACATGCTGCACATTCGGTACAACTTCCCGCCTAGCAGCGACAGCCGGCGCACGATCGTCATCGGCTACACAGTCTCGGGTGCGCTGCGCTACTACCCTGAGAACAACGCCGATCAGCTTTATTGGGCGGTCATCCGGCCGAACAATCCCTTCCCTATCCAGAGCTCGACGATCACCTTGCACGTGCCCGACGGGGCAACCTTCACCAACTACACCGTTTACGGCGCGCCTGCCACGGCGACTTTCCAGCCGGGTCAGAAGGACGCCACGATGACGGTCAACGGTCCCATCCAGCCGGGCACTGAGGTGGACGCAGTCGGCGAGTGGCAGCCGCATGGCCTGGTGGCCGGGTCGCCGCAGCCGTGGCAGGGGCAGCTCGATGCTGCTGCCGCTCAGCAAGCCCAGCAGCAGCAGTTCCAGGCGCAGTGGGGTCCGGTGCTCAACCTCGGCTTAGGCGCGCTCGGCGTTCTCTTTGCCTTGGGCGGCCCGTTGCTGCTTTACCTGTGGTGGTATCGGAAGGGCCGGGACGCCCCGGTGGGGCTGATTGCCGATTATTTGCCCGAGCCGCCGTCTGACCTGCCTCCCGGCGTCGCCGGGACGCTGACCGACGAGAGCGCCGACATGCAGGACATCCTGGCAACCATCCTCGATCTTGCCCGGCGCGGGGTGATAGAGATCGAAGAGGTGGAGGAACCGGGTTTCCTGGGCATCGGCGGGCACAAGGACTTTATCTATCGACGCAAGCCTAACAATCTGCATCTACTCAAGTACGAGCAAATGCTGCTCGACGACATGTTCGGCCACCGGGACGAGGTCAAGCTCTCCGATCTGAAGAACAAGTTCTATTCTGATATCCCCGCGCTGCGCAAGGAGCTCTATGCCGAAACGGTGCGCCAGGGCCTCTTCTCCGAGAGCCCGGAGGCCACCCGCTCGCGCTTCAGTTGCCTGGGTATCATGGCCTTGATCGTGGCCGGAGTGGTCGCCTTCGGGCTCTTGGGGGCCCTATCGGGATTCACCGGCGCTGCCATCTGTCCCGGGCTTGGCCTGGGTGTCAGCGCCATCGGCCTGCTCGTGTTGGGGCGTTACATGCCGCGCAAGACCGAGAAGGGCTCGGACGCGGCCGCCCGTTGGCTGGCATTCAAGCGCTACCTGCAGAACCTGGAGAAGTACACTAACGTCCAGGAGAAGGCGAGCATTTTCGAGCGCTATCTGCCCTACGCAGTGGCTTTCGGGCTGGAGCAGGAGTGGATCCGCAAGTTTTCTTCGGTTCAGGCGCCTGCTCCGACCTGGTGGATCCCCTATGGCGTGCCGGGGCCCGGCTGGTATGGGCCGCGCCGCGTTGGCGGCGGCGTTGCGGGTGGGGGACCTGTGGGTGGCGGTGCTGCGTCCATGCCGGGCGAGGGACGTGGAGCGCCTTCCCTGGACGACATGTCCCGTGGCCTCGGCACATCCCTCGCCAGCATGAGCACCGGGCTGGGCGCCATGCTCGCCTCGGCGGGCAGCGTGCTGACCAGCCAGCCGGCGCCGCAGAGCAGCGGCCGCGGTTGGGGCAGTGGCGGCTTCTCGGGCGGTGGTTTCTCGGGTGGTGGAGGCTTCTCCGGCGGTGCCAGCGGTGGTGGCGGCGGAGGCAGCAGCTTCGGTTGATCGACGGCGACCGGCCGCGGTCGTGAGTAGCAGGAGTAGGAGGCAGTACGTATGCCGGGTCAGCAAGGACGATTGGTCGGCACCATCTTGTTGGCGGTCGCGCTGGTTGTGCTCCTGGCGGGCGGGGTTTACCTGCTCACCATGGCCCTGCAAGGCCAAGGGGGAGGCGGCACCAGCATCACTGGGGCGCTATTGGGCTTCTTCCTGTTGGTGGTGATCGCCGTGGTGCCCCTGGGTGGTGGTGGCATCTATCTCATGTCGCGCGGCCGGCAGGAGACGGTCGAATACGCAGAGATTGCCAAAGAGAAGAAGATCCTGAATATGGTCCTGGCGCAGGGCCAGGTAAACCTGTCAGAGGTTGCGCTTGAACTGCAGACGCCGCGCAAGCAGGTGGAGGATTACGTGCGCGACCTGGTCGGCAAGAACCTTTTCAGCGGCGCCATCAACTGGCAGGACGGGGTTCTCTATTCCAGGCAGGCATCGCAGATGAAGGCGGATCACAAGTGCCCGAACTGCGGCGGCACCCTCGAGCTGGCGGGCAAGGATGTGATAAAATGCCCCTACTGCGGCGCCGAGGTTTTTCTCTCTAGTTGAGGAGTGACAATGATGGATCCGATTGACCCAATCGAAAAAGCGAAGTCCGAGATGGGGTCTTTGACCAGAAGACTGAGCAGTCTGCCGGGCATTGCCGGGTATCGTGACAAGGAAATGCGCCGGGACAGCGACAAGCTGGTACGCGACCAACTCGTGCGCGAGCTCGAGACGCGCCGTACGCGCCTTAACGGCTTGCAGCAGCAGGTTCTCTCGGCCGGTGGTCTGCTCTTGATGGACGATATGGAACAAGTGACTGGCCGGCTGCAGCTTTTGATCGACCGCGTCCGCACCGCAGCATATGGTTACGCGGGCTTCTTTGACCTGCAGCGCGTGCTGGAGCCTCAGCTCGAGGCCCTCGCGCGGTACGATCAGGCGCTCTTCGAGACCCTACCGGCCCTGGATTCGTCCATCGACGGGTTGGAGAAGGCGGTACAGGCGAACGATGGCATCCCGGCTGCCCTGCAGGGCGTCGAGCGCGGTGCTGACCGACCTGGGTGACAAGTTTGGCCGCCGGATGGAAGCGATTAGGAACGAGTAACGGGCGCAGATCCCACAGGAGGCTCATCCATGGCACGGATTATCGACGTTGTGCAGGCACCCGATCAGGCGCTGAACCAGATGGTCGATCGCGTTCCGGAGAACGGTGCCGGCGATTTCCGCATCGGGTCGCAGGTGGTGGTGCGCGAGAATCAGAGCGCGGTCTTTTACCGGGACGGTAAGGCGCTGGACACCTTTGGGCCAGGGCGGCACACGATCACCACGGCCAACGTCCCGTTATTGGCCGGTCTTGTCGGCCTGTTCACGAGCGGCCAGACGCCGTTCACCGCCGAGGTTTACTTCGTCAACATGCGCGATTTCATCGACATGAAGTGGGGTACGCCTGAGCCGATTGCCCTGCGAGACAAGGACCTCGGGTTGGCCCGCCTGCGCGCTTACGGCAGCTATTCGATGGCGATCCAGGACCCGCAGCTCTTCGTCACCAAGATCGTGGGCACGCAGGGTCTGTACCAGACCAACCAGATCCAGGATTACCTGCGCGGCATCGTCGTGAGCCGCCTGACTGATCTGCTGGGCGAGACCAAGGCGGGCCTGTTCGACCTGCCCGCTCTCTTCGACGAGATGAGTGCGGCTATCCGCACCAAGCTCTCCCAGGACTTCGGCGCGCTGGGTATCCTGCTCAAGGCGATGTTCATCCAGTCGATCAGCCCGACTGAAGACACCCAGAAGGCCATCGACGAGCGGGCCAGCATGGGTGCCATCGGCGACATGCAGCGCTACCTGCAGTTCAAGGCCGCGCGGGCGATGGGCGACGCCGCGACGTCCGGCGCCGGCGGGGCAGCCGGAACAGGCGTGGGATTGGGCGCGGGTATCGGCATGGGCGCCGGGATGGCGGGCATGATCAGCCAGGCCATGAGCAGCGCGATGCAGGGGCAATCCCAGCCGGCGGCGGGCGCGGCTGCCGTCCCCGACGTGATGAACCTGACCGAGGCGGCGGCCTATCTTAAAGTGGGCGAAGCTGACGTCCAGGGCCTGATCGACAGCGGCCAGGTCAAGGGCAAGAAGATCGGCAGCGAGTATCGAATCGCTAAGAAAGCCCTGGACGACTTTCTGGCATCCTAAAGGTTGTGGGAGCCCGGAGGCTGCCCGCACAAGCGGCCGAAGCGGCTCTCGCCCAAATCCGTCGGAGACTAAGGGACCAGGTTTCGACGAGCAACCGGGTCCCTCGAGTTTTTGGCGCCCTCGAGAGGAGCTTGACATGCGCGTCGACGGTCGCCGTAGCGACGAGCTGCGACCCGTAAGGTTGGAGCTGGGCTACACGCGCTACGCGGAGGGCTCGGTCCTGATCAGCCAGGGGCAGACAGTTGTTCTCTGCAATGCCAGCGTGGAGGAGCGTTTGCCGGCCTGGCTGCAGGCAAACGGCCAGGTGGGCGGTTGGGTGACGGCCGAGTACAGCCTGCTGCCCCGGAGCACTCACATCCGTACCCCTCGCGAGACCACCCCGCAGGCCAGGACACAGGAGATCCGGCGCATCGTCGCCCGCAGCCTGCGGGCGTCCGTGGACCTCTCAGTCCTCGGACGGCGCCAGGTGATCGTGGACTGTGACGTCCTGCAAGCCGATGCCGGCACGCGCACTGCCTCCGTCACCGGCGGTTACGTGGCGTTGGTACTGGCACTGCGCAAGCTTGTGGCGGCCGGGCTCGTTTCGCCCGGCGTTCTTCTAGCGCCGGTCGCTGCGGTCGGCGTCGGCGTCGTAGACGGTTTACCCTTGCTGGATCTGTGCTACCAGGAAGACGTGCGCGCCGAAGTCGACCTGAACGTGGTGATGAACCGTGACGGCCGGTACGTCGATCTACAGGGGACGGCAGAACACCAACCGTTTGACCGGGCAACCCTCACGGATTTGCTCGATCTGGCGGCCGGGGGCATCGGCGAACTGCTGCGTGCGCAGCAGACGGCCCTGGCGGCCTGAGGCGCCTGAGCGCTCTCGGCTCAGCCCAAGGAGTTGACTTGTGCCACTACCGAGTCGAGAACAGGCCTGGAGCCTGTTGACCGAATGGATCGAAAGTGACAGCCTGCGCAAGCATGCGCTCGGCGTCGAGGCCGCGCTGCGCGCCTACGCGCAGTACTTTGGCGAGGACGACCAGCTTTGGGCGATAACCGGCCTCCTGCACGACTTGGATTTTGAGCGTTTCCCGGACATGGAGGACACGGTCAACGGTCATCCCCGGACATCCCTGCGGCTCTTCCACCAGCTGGACTACCCGCCCGCCTTGATCCAGGCCGTTGCCGGTCACGCCCCATACCTCGGCATCCCGCGGCGGACGCGCCTGGATTCTACGCTCTGGGCCGTCGACGAGTTGACGGGACTGATCATGGCCGTCGGCTACGTGCGGCCGAGCAAGGACTTGCGCGACGTCGAAGTCAAGTCGGTCAAGAAAAAGTGGAAGGACCGCGCCTTCGCGGCTGCCATCAGCCGCGAAGATATCGAAGCCGGCGCGGCCGAGCTGAAGGTCGACCTTTGGGAGCACGTGCGCATCGTGCTCGAGGCCATGCAGGGCATTGCCGGCGACCTGGGTCTGGATGGGCGACTGGCAGTCCGGGGCCCAGACACGGAGCCTTGAGCCGGATGCGAGATCCCTGAGGGATCAGGGATCGGCCGCCAATTGGAGAAAAGGAGGGACAGACAGTATAATCGCGCCCATGCTGTCCCATCTGAAGCGGGTGCGGCTTCCGGCGCCGGCGGCCGCGACCTGGCTGGCCTGGCTGCTGCCGGTGTTCGCCTGGGCGCCGCTCACTTACCCCGGCTACTTCGAGTTCCGCAGCGGCTTCGCCCCAATCTTTGATCTCAACGCTTTTGCCCGGCAGCCCCTCGACCTGTCGTGGGCGCCCGGTGCGGGCCAGGCCTACGATCTGCTGCGCGGCGAGCGCATGTTGCCCTACCTGGTCGCCCTGCTGCCACATGCGCTCGGTCTATCCGCGGTGCTTTCGATCAAGCTGCTGCTCGCTGTGGCGATCATGGCCGGTGCGCTTGGCGTCTTCGGTTGGACGCGGCGCCGTCTTGGAGCCTGGCCGGCGCTGCTCGCGGCCTTGATCTACGCCTTGTGGCCGTTTGCCCTCTCGACACTCTACGAGCAGGGCGCGGTTGCCGAGACGGTCCTGCTCGGCCTGCTACCGCTGGCTCTCTGGGCGGCCGATGCTGCCTGTGATACGCATCGCCCCGGCGCCGCGGCCGCGCTGGCCCTCGTGCTGGCGGCCGCGATCTGGACCCAGACGGGCCTGGCCCTCTGGTTCGCGCTGACCCTCCTGGTTTACGTGTTGCTCGAACCTCGGGCTCGCGTCGCGCTATCGGGTTGGCTCGCCGGCCTGCTGGGCGGTTTGGCCGGGCTGTCTCCGTCGATCTTGAGACGCGGCCTGGGCGGTGGCACGTCGCCGGATTTTGTCTCGCAGCTCGTCTACCCGCACCAGCTTCTGCCGGCGCTTGGGCTGGTGGCCTGCGGCCTGGCCGTGATGGGGCTCATCCTGACCCGGCAGGGCCGCGTACCGGCCGGCCAGTCCGTTTGGGTGGGCGGCCATCGCACCGTCTGGTTCGCCCCGCTTCTGGTTCTCATCCTGGCTTTCTTGAGCACGACCCTGGCCGCGCCAGTCTGGCGCCTCTTGCCGTTCCTCGCTCGCTCATTCAGCTTTCCCAGGCAGCTTCTGCTCCTGGCTGGGCCGTGGCTGGCGTGGCTGGCAGGCCTTGCCGGCCTCCGGCTGCTCGATCTCTTGCCCGGCCCGGAGCGGATCAGCGGGACCGTGCCCCTGTTCGCCGGCCTGCTGGCGCTGGTGCTGCTCGGCAGCTATCCACAGCTTGACCCGCCCACCACGCCGGTCCAGGTCCCTGACGCGCCTCTGGCCATCTTCGGTGATCACCAGTTGGCCTTGCTCGCCGTGACGACGCAGGGGCTGCCGCAGCCGGCTCCGGCTTTGGCAGCGAATGGAGACTTGTCGGCTACCGGCGTGGTGTCGGTCACCGTGCAATGGCAGGCTCTGCAGCCGATCGGGCGTGATTACACGGTGTTCTTCCAGGCGATCGGCCCGGACGGCGCGGTTTGGGGCCAGCAGGACACCATGCCGCTGGCAGGCGAGCGACCGACCAGCCAATGGGAGCCAGGCCAGGTCGTCGTCGACCGGTATCGAGTGGCCCTCAAGCCGGGCGCGCCACTCGGCAGTTACCACGCTCTGCTCGGCTTCTATCTCTACCAGACCGGCGAACGCCTGCGCACTGCGACCGACGACAAGGTGGTGCTGGACCATTGACAAGCACGCTGGATGACGGCCTGAGGATGAAGTCTGTCGAGCAGGCGCCCGCTCAGGGTGACCCGCGGCCGCCCGCCGCGTTCCCGCGCGGGCCGGTTTTGGGCGCGGCCCCTTTCCCGGTGCGTTGGCTTGCTTTACTGCGGCCCTCACCCTTCGGCTTGCTCGTTCTGTTCTTTGGTCTGATCGCCATCGCGCCCCTGCTGCAGCCCGGCTACTTCTGGGGCGCGCACGATGCCCGCCACGACGTCTACTTCCTGTTCCAGTACGACAAATCGGTCCTGGAGGGCAACTGGTTCCCGCGTTGGGGCCCCGATTGGGCTTTCGGCTATGGGTACCCCTTCTGGATCATCTATGCCCCGCTATCGGTTTTCTTCGGGGAGCTAGCCCATCACTTCCTCGGGCTGGGCTGGGAAACGAGTGTCAAGACGGTGCTCGGCTTCTCGATCGTCCTTTCCGGGCTGGGCATGTACGGCTTCGCGCGCTCCTGGCTGGGGCGGAGGGCGGGCTTGCTCGCCGCGATCGCCTACATGCTCATCCCGTACCACCTGGTCGACGTGTATGTGCGGGCTGCCCTACCCGAATCGCTGGCGCTGGCCCTGCTGCCCTTCGTCTTGTGGTCTTTCCGCCTGACCCTCGTGCGGCCGCGCCTGACGAACATCCTGGGCGCTAGTTTCGCCTACGCGGCGTTGTGGTGGACACACAATCTGACCGGCCTCATTTTCACGCCGGTGCTGATGTTGTACGTGCTGGCGCTGGCCTGGTGGGAGGAGACCAGCAACCAGCGGCCCAGCGGTCGGCTGCGGGGCTTCAGCCTGCGCCTGCTCGCGCCCCTGGCGGCCGGCTTGCTGGCCTTCGGCCTCAGCGCCGCTTTCCTGATTCCGGCCGCGCTCGAGGCCGGCAACGTGAATCAGGCTCAGTGGTTCGGCTCGTACTACAATCCATTCCAACACTTCGTGTATTTCTTCCAGCTCTTCAACCCGAGCTGGGGCTTTGGCATCAGCGTGCCTGGGCCGGATGATGTCAGCCAGGGCGCGCTCAGCTATCAACTGGGGGCAGTGCCGGCCCTGCTGGCCGTCCTGACGCTCGTCACCGCCAGCCGCTTGGGTCGCGTGCGGCGCGAGCTCCTGCTGCTCGGGCTGTTTGCCGGCGGAGCCGTCTTCCTGACCCTGAACATCTCGGCGCCGGCCTGGCATCTGCCGCTCGTTCCCTACGCGCAGTTTCCCTGGCGCTATCTGTTGATCGCCATCCCTTTTCTGAGCCTCCTGGCCGGCGCGGTCCTGGCCAATCCGGCCGCGCAGGCGGCCAGAGGGCACGAGCGGCTCGACTGGCCAACGTTCATACTGGCCGGCGTGCTGTTGTTGGGCAGCTACCCCTACCTGCAGGTCCAAATGCGCGAGCCGACCGCCGAGCAGGGCCCGGTCTCGTACAGCGCCCTGATACGCTTCCAGCGCACGAGCAACGAAATGACCGGGGTCACCGCCTGGGTCGACCCGAACCGGATCCCCACCTGGTCGCCGATGGCGGATGAGTGGGTCGCCGGGCGCGACGTGAAGACGAAGGTGGACTACAGCCGGGGGCAGACCGCCGCGCTGGCAGTGAACGAGGAAGGCTTGGGCACCTCCTCCGAGGAAGTGTGGTACCACGCCGGGGAGGACGGGCAGAGCATCGTTTTCAACCGTTTCTGGTATCCCGGCTGGAAGGCCTACCTGCTCGACGCCCGGCACGGCCGGATCGTCCGCGAGCTCCCGGTCGCGAGGGAAAGCGGGCCGCTCGCCCGATTGGTAGTGCCTGTCCCCAAGGGCGAGAATTTCCTCGTCGTCCGCTTCGAGGACACGCCCTTGCGTGCCCTGTCAAAGTGGCTGACACTGGGCACGATCATCCTGATCGCCGGCCTGGTGACGGTCAGAGTTGGCCTCGCCCGCTTCCGCCGCCGTCTTCGCTAACAGGGACGCCTGCTTACCGGAACCCGACGCCCGTTTACTGGGAAGCCGCGAGCTGGGCCTGGTTGAGGGCGTCCTGCACAGTGGCGGTCTCTCCCATGATGGCGTCAAATGCTCGCTGAAACGGGCCGCCCACTATCCTCGCCAGAGGCCCCACGGTCAGCGATTTGAGCATGATCGCCTGGGGCAGGACCGCCCGGGCCGTACTAGCCGCTTCCTTGCCTGCCAACTTCGTGAAGGCCGCGCCCTCGAGAACCGACTTGCGCGCGGGCGCCAGGCGGGCAGAGGGGTGGTGACTGAGGAATGAGAGCCACTTCCAGCAGGCGTCCCCGGCCGTAGTTTGGGCGGAGATGAAGTAGCCTTCGGCGGTGGCGATCGTCGCCGGCCACGCGTCCACGGGTAGTGGCGACATGCCCCAGTGGAAGGTCCAGGTCATCTCTTGCGGCCAGGTGAGCCCGCCCCGCTCCGACATCTGGCCGAACCACATCGCCACCTTGCCCAGGTAGATACTGGCCTCCGCCTGCCGGAAAGTGCTGCGAATCGTGTAACCGGTGGGCGCCACTCGCTCGTCCGTCATCAAGGCTGCCCACCACTCCATCGCCTCGACGGTCTTGCGGTCGTCAAACGTCGCCCGGGTCGGATTCTCGAGATCGTCCACCAGGCTTCCGCCGTGCTGGTAAATAAGCAAAGCGGGATCGGCAATGTTGCGCGTCACGAAGCCATAATTGGAAGCACGCGCATCGGTGGTTTTCAGCGCCGCCTGAAGAAAGTCGTCCCACGTCCAGCCAGCGGCCGGGTAGGCCGCGCCCGCCTGATCGAACAGAGCCTTGTTGTAGAAGAGCACCCAGGGATCGATCCCCGCCGGTACGCCCCACGTCTTCCCGTCGCTGCTCAGGAGCGCAGCCGTGGCGGGGTAAAAGTCAGCCACGTTGTAGCTATCGTCGTTCTCGATCCAGGGATCCAGGCTGCGGATCTCGCCATCCGCGAGCAGGCTGTCGAGGGAAAGGTTTGAGTTGGAGAAGCAGTCCGCATCGCCTGGGTCAAACTGGTTGAAAAGGTCCCTGTTTCTTCGTTCGCCGCCGGCCGCCCGCAGGTCGAGGGTGATGTACGGCGCGGATTTCTCAAATTCGGTGGCCAGCGAGGTGTACACGTCGGTGTCGCTGCGCGGGTAGGCAAAGTGCACGGTGACGGGCTTGGGCCGTTCGAGCGCCGGTGTACAGCCGGCTACCAGCAGAACCAGCAGCAGGGCCACGCTGCCGCAGTGGGGCACAAGGCGCGTAAGCCGGGCCATACGAGATCCTCCTCCCGCCACGACGGGCACCCTGCCCCGCCTGGCTGCGCCGTCGCGAGCGTCTCAGACCAGGCAGCCGCCACCGATTACGTCTTACGTCAGCGCCATGGCTTAGGTCAGCGGCACGAACGACGTCCCTTGGGTTCATTCTAGGTTCGACCGCCCTGCCTGTCAACCGCAGGGCCCGCCGCGAACCTGTCCCCCGTACGGCAATCGACGGCAGTGGCAAGGGCCTGTCATCCCGCGCCCGATTCCCGAGGTTCTGCTGCTCGAGACTATCCGGCGGCAGTGGCAAGGGGCTTGCCATCCTGAGCCCGGTTCCCGAGGTTCTGCTGCACGAGCCTATCCGGCGGCAGTGACAAGGGCTTGTCATCCCGAGGCCGATTCCCGAGGTTCTCCAACGAGCCATCCTGGCAGGCCGAAGGATCTCCGCCAAGCTCGCGGCGAATCGTCTCCAAATGCGAATGCCAGACGTTCCGAAACCCAGACACGTCCCGCACACGGCGCTTGATATAATCATGCCGACCGGGTAAGATGTCACTGCTTATGAATCTCACGCAGCAAATAAAACAGGAGGCCCTGGCACTCGGCTTCGGCTTGGTCGGCATCACCCCGTCAGGCACGCCCGCCCACGCAGCCGCCTTTGCCGGCTGGTTGGGCGCCGGCCATCATGGCGAGATGACGTACCTGGCGGTGCGTGAAGCCCAGCGTCTTGACCCGGCGCTCCTGGCCCCCGGCGCGCGCAGCCTGATCATGCTGGCGGTCAACTATAACCCCGGCCCGCCACCCCCTGAGTGGGACGACCCGACCCATGGCCGGATCGCGCGCTATGCCTGGGCCGCGGACTACCACGACGTCATCAAGCCCCGGCTGTATGCGCTGGACGGATTTATCCGCCGCCTGACCGGCCGCACTGGCCAGGCTAAGGCCTGCGTCGACACGGCGCCCCTGCTCGAGCGCGACTTCGCGATGGCGGCTGGCCTGGGCTTCGAGGGGCGCAATACCTGTCTGATCACGCCGAAGCTGGGCTCCTGGACCTTGCTGGCCGCGCTCCTCGTGCCCGAAGAACTGGATTATGATACCGTGGTCCAGGAGCCTGCGGCACAGGCTGGATCTGCGGTGGGGTTGGCGACCGGCGCCGAAGGAGAGCCGGCGCCCGGTCCCACCTGGTCCCTGCAGACGGGCAAGGGCACTTGCGGCGCCTGCCACCGCTGCCTGGCGGCTTGCCCGACCCGCGCCTTCGCCGGCCCCTACATTCTCGACTCCCGGCGCTGCATCTCATACCTGACCATCGAGCTGCGCGGTCCCATCCCGCGCGGCCTGCGCTCCCTCATGGGCAACTGGGTCTTCGGCTGCGACGTGTGCCAGGAGGTGTGTCCCTACAACCGGGATGCGCCACCGGCCGCCTGGCCCGACTGGCGCCCTGACCCTGCCCTGGCCGCGCCGCGCCTACTGGATCTGCTCGCGCTGGACGAACCAGGTTTCCGGGAGCGCTTCCGCGGCACCCCGATCCTGCGCGCCAAGCGCCGTGGTCTGGTTCGCAACGCATGCATTGCTGCCGGCAACTGCCCCGCCTGGCAGCAGTGGAAGCGGGGCGGGGCCGGGCGCTCTGGGGAAGCCTGGGACCCCGAAGGATCTGAGGCAGCGGTTCTCGCGCTGGCGCGGCTGCTTGCTGACCGCGAACCGCTTATCCGTGGCCATGCCGCCTGGGCCCTCGGAGCCCTGGATGGGCCATCGGCACGCCGCGCCCTGGCCGATGCAGTGGCGGCCGAGAGCGATCCCTGGGTGCGTGAGGAGTTGGAAGCGGCGCTCTCATGAGATCCGACGCTTGGAGGCTGCCGGTAGTGATCGTCGGGGCCGGGGCCGCCGGGCTGATGGCCGCCATTTTCGCCGCCGACGGTCCCCGTCCGGTGTTGCTCCTGGAGGGCAGCGAGCGTCCCGGCCAGAAGATCTTGATCAGCGGCGGTGGACGCTGCAATGTCCTGCCCTCGCTCTGCTCCCCATCGGACTTTGTCAGCGACGCCTCGCCGCATCTTGTGGCCAAGATCCTGCGAGCCTGGCCGCTGGAGGCTGTGCGGCGGTTTTTCGAGGAGGACCTGGAGGTGCCACTGCGCCTCGAAGCCGAGACCGGCAAGCTGTTTCCGGTGAGCAATCGGGCGCGGGACGTGCTCGACGCCTTACTGACGGCAGCGCACCGGCGCGGGGTGCAGTTGCGGCTGGGGGCGCGCATGACGGACCTGGTCCGGGGTGATACCTGGCAGGTCGGACTGGGCGGGAGCGAGAGGATCGCCGCCAGCCGCGTGGTCCTGGCGACGGGCGGTCTGTCGGTACCTGCGACCGGCAGCGACGGCGCCGGACTGAACGTCGCGCGCGCTTTGGGCCACACGGTCGTCGGCACCTACCCGGGCTTGGTCCCTCTGACTACTGGCGACCCGGCTCACCACGCCCTGGCCGGCCTATCGCTGCCGGTGCGCCTCACGGCCGTAGCAGGCGGCGGCAAGCGCGTCTTCGAGACGCGCGGCGGCTTCCTCTTCACGCACCGGGGCTACAGCGGCCCGGCCGTGCTCAACATTTCGCACGTGGCGGTGCGCTCGACATTCACGGGCGGAGCCCGTCCCGCCATCCACGTCGCCTGGACCGACCTTAGCCCAGACGCCTGGGTCGAGAGGCTGCGGGCCGCGCGGGGGCTTCTGCTGCCCCTGCTGCGTGGCCATCTGCCCGAGCGCCTCGCAGTGCAGCTACTGCAGGAAGCGGGCTTGCTGCGGACCGATGTCGCGCAGCTCCGACGGGATGAGCGCCGGGGTCTGGTCGAGCTCCTGACACGTTACCGCCTGCCGTGGTCGGGACACGAAGGGTACCGGGTGGCTGAAGTCACCGGGGGTGGGGTCTCTCTGGCCGAAGTGGATCCTGCCAGCCTGGAGAGCCGCGTCGCTCCCGGCCTGTATCTGTGCGGGGAGATGCTCGACGCTTTCGGTCCTATCGGTGGCTACAATTTTCTGTGGGGTTGGGTGACCGGCCGGATCGCGGGGCTATCCGGCAACCAGGCCTGAGCCGCCGCTTGGCCAACGCTGGCTGAGGCTGAGGGCCGGGCCCACTCGTCGACGTGCCAAGCTCCCATACACGCGGCCCCGGCCACGAGAGGGTCTCGTTGAGCGCGGGCTTGCTCAACGAGACCCCGTAGCCGGCCGTCAGACGACGTGGAAGGCGTGCAAGGCTGCGTCGATCAACAGACCAACCAGGAACCAAAGGCCGTAGCGCCGATTGTGGGCGAAGGCGATCGCCACGAAGTACAGCGGCCAGGTCTCCGGCGGGTAGCCGGCCGGCTCGCTGGCCGGTTTCGGGCGGCGATACAGCGCCCACACCCCGGGGATAGCCGTCAAGGCGATCAGGACCAACAGCATCACCGGCGTGAAGAAGCCTGTGATCACCAGGTAGATCACCAGCAAATACTGCAGGGCCATCATGGCAAGCGCCGTATAGCGCGCCGCGCGTTCGCCGATGATGACCGGCAGAGTGTGGATGACTTTGGCTTTATCCTCGCGGTACTTATCGATGTGCTTGCCGAAGATGACCGTAGTCGGGCCCAAAGCGTAAGACAGGCTGGCCAGCACTACTGTCCAGCTCCAGGCACCGGTGACCACGAAGTAGCCCCCGCCGATCATCAGCGGCCCCCACACTAGCAGCACAGTCAGCTCGCCGAGGCCGATGTACTTGAGCGGCCAGGTGTAAAACAGCACGAAAATAGCGCCCAGGGCCAGCAGGAGCAGCGCCAGCGGGCCGCGCAGGTAGACCAGGAAGGCACCGGCCGCTAACGCGATCAAGCCGGTCACTGCCGCGTAGAGCAAAAGCTCCGGCTGGCTCATCAGCCCGTGCTCGAGCGGCTGGGGGCCGTACTGGGCGCGGAAATAGTTGTTCTTGTCGACCCCGCGCCGGTAGTCGGTATAGTCATTCATGAGGTTGTTGGTGGCGTGAGCCATCAGCAGCCCGAAAGTCATCAACAACCACGGGCCGAAGTGGAAATTCCCATCGCGAAAGGCGAAGATGCCCGCGATCGCCGCCGAGGTGAAAGTCATGACCAACACGGCCGACCGGGTCGCGATCAGCCATCTGGAGATGACATCCAGGCCGATCCACTCGTCTTTGCTGACGCGCGGGATCACCCGTAGCGCCCTGCCCCACATTGAAACGTTCACGCTGCAAACCTCCCCTTACTCCCTGCGACACAGGCGACCTGGCGGCCTGGGTTGCTTAACGATAAGAGTCCCGAAGCACTCACTTCGGGACTCTTATCACAATCTCGATACTTTATATAGGAGTAAGTTTACAATCGGCCCGATTCAGCTCTCGTTCGTGGCGCGCACGGTCACGTTGCCGATGCCACCGTCTATCTGCAGGTCCACGCGGTCGGCGGCCGAGCTGTAGCCGGGCGACGTGTAGTCGTCATCCTGGCGCTGGAAACTGCCGATCACGGTTACTTCTCCCAGCCCCTTGTTCACCTGGACGTGGGCGGCCATTCCCGCCGGGATGATGACGGTCAGGTTGCCGATGCCAGACTTGATGCTGGCCGAGACCCGCCCTTGCCTTGGCAGGGTATAGGCGCCGTTGCCGATGCCGCCCTTGACGGTCAGGCTGGTGACCCTGGTCCGCATCAGGTCGACGGTCGCATCGCCCACACCTCCGTCCAGCTCGAGCGTAAGTGGCACATCCCGGTTGATCTTCAGGTCCCACACCTTGCCCTGATCGCCGAAGCTGGGCCACCAGACGGAAGAGTTCCCCTGGCTGCGGATAGAGTAGTGCAGCGTGTCGCCCGATTGGCTCTGGTCGACCAGCGCTCGCTCGCCCTGAGCCAACTTCACCTCGCCTTCAATCAGGTTCGCACCCTCGTCGGCCGGGCTGACTCGCAGTTGGCCCACCCCGGGCGAGATGGATATCTCGGCGCGAGTGGCGCTCCCCAGTGGCTGGCTCACCACCTGGCTCGGCAGTAGGGTACCGGTGACCGGCGACGGCCCCCCGGCCAGAACAACCCAGGCCAGCACCCCGAGCAGCAGCAGCGCGATCAGCGCCGAAGCTATGGCGGAGCGGCGCCCGACCAGGATGTCAAGCCCGATCGCGATCAGCAGCACCGGCCACAAGCGAAGCAGGGTTCCCAGCACATCCCAGTTCAACCTGCCGAGGTTTGCGAGCAGGATCACGATCCCGGCCCCGATCAGGATGACCGGGCCAACCACGCCGCCATGTCGCCTGCGTCCGTCCGAAATCTGCATTGTGTCGGTCATCTTACAACTGCCTTTCGATCCACGCCGTATGGCGGAAGTTCCCTTATTCAGCGCGCCTTTGCATCGTCCGCAACAGCACCACGACGCCACCGGCGATCAAGATTAGCGGCCAGATGATGCCGGCCAGTTGGCCCAGGAACGCTCCCATGAGCAATCCCATGGTGGCCAGGATGCCGGCGGGCCAGAGCGCCCAGGTCATGCGGCCTTGGGGTGTGGGCAGGAAGTAGACCAGGCCGAAGGTCGCTGCCAGACCCAGGAAGAGGATCGCAGGCACCCACCTGCCGTCGGCGCCACCAGGCCCGGCTGAGATGGCTACGATCACGGCCAGGGTGGCGAGGGTGCCGCCCGGGATCACCGCCCACCAGTTATCACGGTGTGTGGCGTAAATCACCCAGAAGCTCAGGGCAATTGCCAGGAAGAAGAGACTGGCCGCCCCCCCGGCGAGCGCGGGGAAGAGGGTACCAATGCCGATCAGCCCGCCCAGGCCGAGCAGGGTAAAACCAGGGATGATTGCCCACCAGTTGTCGCGGTTGAGCGCAAAGACTCCGACGAAGACGAGCCCCGCAACCGCGAAGAGCAGGGCCCAGATGGCGGCGGTCACGAAGTTCGCAATGCCAAAGTTCTGGAGCAGGAACAGCGCGCCTGCGCAGATCAGCACCAGTCCGACCAGAGTACTACCACCCATTGAGCGTTTCATGCATTCCTCCCGCTGCGTTCCACACACCGCTCTTCAGTGCATCGAGCGTAGTCTAGCGTCCGCCGGGCCGTCGCGCACCCGGCACCTGTACTAACCTGGCGTATCCACCTGGCGGGTCTTTCCACTGGTCATCCGGCCAGGACCGCCCAATTGACGGCCGCTTCTTGAAACTTCCGGCCGCTTTCGCTCGTAGAGGTGGATGAAGCAAACGATCAAGCGGCGATCCCCGTCCCCCCGCCTGCGAGGGGATTGCCTGATACGGGAGGACAAATATGCCAGAAGAGGAAAGCGGAGTCAATCCACCGGAAGGGCCAGGGGTTCCTCCTGCGACCCCTGAAGGTGAGCCACCGCCTGGATCGGTGCCCCTGGGGACGCCTTTTGCGCCCGAGCCTGGAGCCAATACACCGTTTGCCGGCGGTGAAGCAGGGGAGGAAGAGGGCTCGGCCGGCGTCAGGGCAGCAGCCGGGTCTGCTGCCGACGAGCGGCCGGCTTCCGGTGGTCCGGCCGTCGGGGAAGGTGTGCCGAGCGACTACAGCACCGGACTCACTCCGCCGCCATCTGGTCCTGGTACTGCGTCCGAGCCGAGCCAGCCGTCGGACGACGATCGGTTGATGGCTGCCCTGGCCTGGATCTCGATGGTCGTCATCCAACTGCCGCTGGTGTCGATCGTGCTTCTGCTGGCCGAGGGCAGCAAGGACCGGCCGTTCCAACGCTATCACGCCACCATCTCGATCCTGCTGTGGTTTGGCGCCGTAGTGTACGAGATTTTGGCCGTGTTCGCCTACGTGGTGCTCGGCGTCGTGACGCTCGGCTGCGCCTTGCTGTGTCTTTGGCCGATCCTGTTGGTGCCCCACGCCCTGGCGTTGTGGTACGGCATCCAGGCTTACCAGGGGCGATACAGCGAGGTGCCGGGAGCTTCCCAGTTCGCGCGCGGCCAGCGTTGGGCATAAGCTTCCGTGCAGCACTATGTTCGGTGTGGTCAGGGGACGGCCGTGGCTGCGGATGCCAGCTCAGCCGACTCCCCTGCCTCGCTTTTGACCGGTAAGCATGAAGAGCCGCGCACGATCAGCCGTGGTTGGAGGATGGCCTGCTGGTGCATGCAGTCTCGGCCCGTCCTGATCTCATGGATAAGGATGCGGGTGCTGATCTGCCCAAGCTGGTACTTGTCCTGCGACACGGTACTAAGTGAAGGCTTGACCAGTGTGCACATGCGGATATCGTCGTAGCCAACGATGGCGAATTCTTCTGGAATACGGACGTGTCGCTCTTCCAGCAAGCGCATTCCGCCAATAGCAGCCAAATCGCTGCAGAAGAGCGCCGCCGTGGGCGGCGTTGGCCCGTCCAACAACGCGGCCGTCGCCAGGTAGCCACCGTCCAGATTCATTGACTCCTGAATGATCCACCCGGGATCTGGCTTGAGGTTCGCCCCTGCCATTGCTTTGCGATAACCGTCTAGCATCATGTGCACGGGCGGAATTCGCAAATCGCCACTTACAAAAGCGATGCGCCTATGCCCGCAACCCACGAGATGATGTACCGCAAGATAGGCCCCTTTGTCATGGTCCACGGTCACGATGCTCGCACTGTCTGTTGCATTGTAGGCATCTATCAGCACATAGGGTACCGAGCGCTCGCCCAAGGATGCGCGCTGCTTGCTGTCGCCACTGGTGGGTGTCATCAATACGCCATCAACTCGCCGGCTCTGCAAAAAGGCGAGATAGAGCGCCTCTTTCTCCGGGCTGCCGTCCGAGTCGCACAGGATGACACTGAAACCCTGGTCGTAAGCGCAGTCCTCGACACCACGAGCCAGCTCCGTGTAAAATGGGTTGGTAATATCCATAACGATGAGGCCAATCGTCCCCGTGTTGCCCGTCCGGATAGCAGCTGCCAGCAGGTTCGGCTGGTAGCCCATCTGGCTGGCCATCGCGGCGACGCGCGACCGGGTCTCCTCGCTGATCCTGGGATCGTTTGCCAACGAGCGCGACACAGTAGCGGGTGACAGGTTCAGTTGCCTGGCGATCTTCTTTTGGGTGACATCCATGAACAACTCCTAACCCGTTGTGCAATCGCATTACCAACGCAAGCCATTATAGCATGGAAAACTCAGAATGCAATAACGACTCGGTGTCCATTCGAGAGACCTGGCCGGCCTGCATCGGGCTCAAGTAGGTCCGCAATTCGCCCATTTCGACGCCTCAGCCTCGGAATGTGCCCGATTCGCCGTTCGCAACGAAGAGTGAATTTGGCCGATGAGTGACTTGACAACCCATACGCGTGGTGCTATGATCCATATTGTGCAACCGAATGCATAAATTCACTTCTGCGTGTGACATCGGTTTGTGATTCGTTCTATCAATACAGCACCCTCTGGAGGAAGAGCATGGGCATTCCACGAGACGAGTTTCAGCATAGGATTCAGTCTGTCCAACGGCAGATGGCTGCCGTTGGCCTCGATGCGCTGCTTGTGTATGGCGACGAATACCGGAAAGAGAATCTGCGCTATGTCTCCAACTATTGGCCGATCTTTGAGCGCGTGGCAGCGATCATTCCCTGCACAGGGGATGTTATCTTGTTGGCTGCCCCTGAGGGTCAAGAGGTCGCGTGCGAGATGTCTGCCTGGTCGGATATTCGCATGGTCAAGGACTTTACCTGCGTTACCGTGCCGGATGAGATCGAGTATCCGTTGGCCCACTATACGAGCTTTCAGGAGATCCGCGGTGAACTGGGCGTGCGTGCGGCAAGTTGCAGCGGCTCGGCATTGTCGGACTCGATGCTCTATCGGCCACCGTCTACTGGGCGCTGGAGGACGCCTTTCGTGGCGTAGATTTGGTCAACGCGAACGATGTACTTAGCTCGTTCCGGCTCATCAAGACCCCGACTGAATTACAGTGTCTGCGGGACAGCGCTAAGATCGCTGATATTGGTTACGCGGCATTGATGGCAGCGTGTGTGCCGGGCAACACAGAACTGCAAGCGGTTGCTGCGGGTGAGGCCGCGGCTCGTGCTGCCGGTGCCGAGCAAATTACGTTTGTGGTGATGGGCACCGGCCTGCGTACCAACACAATCGTCGGCCGGCCTACGACAAAGGTCATCGAGGCCGGCGATATGGTGATGGCCGCGCTGGCTGTGATGTACGAGGGCTATATCACCTCGGTCGAATGGCCCTTCGTGGCCGGTGCTGAACCGACGCCCGCACAGTACCATTTCATCGATGCGCTGGTACGAGCCGAGGAAAAGGCGCTGCCTTGCCTCAAGCCACATGCCCCGGCACGCGAGTTCGTACATGCCGTCAAGGAACACTTCCGCTCGCAAGGTTTGGGCCAGTACGATCTTTATCCGCCGATGCACGGTTGCGGTCTGGCAGAAGCTGAGTCGCCGTACCCAGACGAGCATAGCCCCCTGATGTACGAGCCGGGCATGACCGTCAACACGGATATCAGCCTGTTTGGCCATCCTGAAGCCGGCTCTAACCGCATCGAGGAGGGTTTCATTGTCACGGAGACCGGCTATGAGCCGATGTCGAGCCTCGTCCGCCGCTTGTCGGCTGAATGGCGCGCCAGATATCCGGTCGCCTGAGGCTCTCGCTCCCTGTCCGGAGAGAAGTGATAGAAGTGAGCTTCCCTAATTGCCTACGTGTTGAGGAGGTCGCAGATGACAGACGTTCGCGCCGACGAGGGCGCTTGCAGGTGGTTTTTCCCGGATGGATACCTGCCATCGCCGAACGCCGAAGGATCTTTGCAAAGTCACGAGGCTCTGATGATCCTGAATACGGGTGACGATGTGGCCAATATCGTGATAGACATCTACTACGAGGATCGAGACCCCATCAAGGGAATCTCTCTGCAAGTGGGCGCCGAGCGCGTTCACAGCATCCACATGGATCAGCCTGAGCAACTCAACGGAGCGGTCGTTCCGTCACTGACTCAGTATGCCTTGCGGGTGACAAGTGATCGTAAGGTGGTTGTGCAGTTCGGCCGGCTAGATGCTACACAGCCCAATCTGGCATACTACTGCACGATGGGCTACGCCAGCAACTGAATCCGTACTATCATATGCGGCTACTTTGCCAACCAGGAAGGAGAATCTGATGTTTCTCGAACTGCTCAAGCGCAAGAATCCTAATCTGATCAAGGCTGCCGTCACGCTGCACCAGGAAGGGCTTATCCCGGCCAACACTTTTGTGCTGGACGCCGATGTTATCACCGATAATGTAAAGTACATCAAGGATGAGGCCAAGAAATGGAACCTGTCCTTGTACTTCATGCTGAAGCAAATTCGCAACCCGCAGCTCTATGACTTTATCCTCGATCGCAACGCTCCACAGACTGTCTGTGTCGACACCAAGGACGCCAAGGTCATCTGGGAGAGTGGCCACAAGATTGGTCACCTCGGCCACCTGGTGCAGACGCCAAAATCCGAGATCCGCGCAATGCTGCTCATGCAGCCCGAGGTGGTGACTGTCTTCTCTGTGGAGAAGGCCCGTGCTATCGACGAAGAAGTGCGCCGGCAGGGCAGGGTGCAGAGCTTGCTGTTGAGGGTCACCGCCCCGACGGATTTCAATCATCCCAGTATGGAAGGAGGCATCCAGGAGGCGGAACTCGAGATGGTCGCCAACGAGATCGGTAAGTTGAACAACGTGCGGATAGTCGGTGTTACGAACTTTCCGGCCATGTCGCACGCTAACAAGCAGACTCCGGAGTTGATGCCCAACTTCTTTACCTCGCTCCGGTGTGCCGACAAGCTTCGCAAGATGGGTTTCGACATCACGCAGATCAACGCTCCTGGCAATTCGTGCACGCTTTCTATGGAAACTTATGCGCGTGGTGGGGCTACTCATGTAGAGCCAGGGCATGGCGTGACGGGCACTACGCCTTTTGCGCTGACGCACGATGATATGCCTGAAGTCCCGGCTATGGTCTACGTCACCGAGGTTTTGCACAACCAGCTGGGCACCGCTTACGTCCATGGCGGCGGCTTCTATTGGGAGGACCGGATCGCTGTCGAGCCCGGTTTCCAGAACCACGTGCTGGTGGGCACCAACGAGACCGATATTTTCGAAGACGAGGCTACCTTCCTGGGCTGTGCACCGGGCGGCAAGCAGGTGCTGATCGACTACTACGGATTGGTCGAGCCGGGCACCAAACCGGTCAGCATCGGCGACACGGCGATCTTTGGCTTCCGTTCCCAGTCATTCGCGACCCGCAGTGCGAACACCGCCGTCGTGCGCGGTTGCAAGACGGGCAATTATGTGCTGATGGGGGTGTACGATCACTGCTGCCACCGGTTGGAACAGTGGCCTTGAGCTCGGGTCTCTCGGCCGCGCTGTATCCGTCCACTCGAGCACGCGTTTCAGGCTGCGCAGAGGCCCGAGCATGGAACGAGGTATGAAAGTGAGAATGCCCTATGTCTGCTCGTGACGAACTCAAGAACGCGCTGTTTGCACAGATCGACGAAGACCAGGTTATCGAGCTTCTCAAGCGAGCCATCCAAACGCCCAGCATCACCACCGACGAAAAGCCGATGGGCGAGCTGGTGTTTCGCGAGCTGCAGGATATCGGGTTGGATCGGCTGGAAACGTTCGATTTTAAGCCCAATCGCCCGGACGTGTGGGGCGTGCTGCGGGGTACGGGCGGCGGTCCGACCCTGATGCTGGCGGGCCACTACGACACGGTGCCCGTGACAGGCTGGCAAGAACGCTGGCAGGGTACGGCGAAGGAAAGCCCATGGAGCGGTGTGCTCGACGCTGGCGAGATCTGGGGACGTGGCTCCGGTGACATGAAGGCCGGGGTGATCGGTATCCTCAGTGCCTTACGGCTGATCAAGAAGGCCAACATCAAGTTGAAGGGTGACCTGGTGGGCGTTTTCGTCGGTGATGAGGAGACCGGCATTCCTGGCACCGGCTACAGCGACGGATTCAAGGCGATAGCTCAGAAGATCAAGGCTGGCGAGATCCCATCGGCAGACTTCGCGATCTACGCCGAACCTACAACCCTGGATGTCTATCCCGCCCAAATCGGCTTTATCATCGCCGATATTACCGTCAGGGGCAAGAGCGCCTATTATGGCAAGCCTTGGCTTGGAGTTGATGCCGTGCGTGGGGCGCACCGGCTGCTGAGCGCCTTGTTCGACTACTCGGATCGAATTTGGCAGAAGGAGGACCACCCGTTGCTCGGACGTCCGTTCAACCTGGTCACAGGCATGCAGGGCGGTGGTTACATCGCCGTTCCCGAGACCTGCAAGATCAGCCTCATCCGCAAGATCTTGCCCAGTGAAACCGTGCCGGGAGTGCAGGCCGAGTTGGAGGACATGCTGCGCACATTGGCGATACGTGAGGGGATCCAGACCGAGATCGCATACACTGCCCCGCGCGACGCCAAATATGGCGGGCAGCCCTGTGAGGTCTCCGCAGATCTCGAACCGGTGCGCCGCCTGGCCGGCGTAGTTCACGAAGTGACCGGCAAGACCGACGTTATCCAGGGGTCTCCGTACTGGTCGGAGACGTCGATCTTGGTTAACGATCTGCGCATCCCGGCAGTGTATTGCGCGGCAGGTGACATCACCAACTGTCACACCCTAAACGAGCGCGTCAACGCACGGGAGATGGTCGACTTCGTCAAGGTATTTGCGCTCATGATGCTTGACTACTGTGGCGTGGCATAGACGGGCGTGGAAGGAGGGGCACATAGTCATAGTCACTTGATGGGGAGAACAAGCAGCGCTGTAAATGAATACGGCCACCAGATTGGCGCATTGCTAATTTGGCCATCTACACCTATGGAGGAGCCAGGACATGAAAAGCAGAAAGCCTTCGATTCTTGTTTTGTCTGTGCTGCTCGCGGCAGCCTTCGTCGCTACCTCATGCGCACCCGTGGCTCCGGTAGCAGCACCCACCACGGCGCCAGCGGCTCTCGCGCCCACGGCGGCTCCGGCTCCGACCACCGTAGCTGCCGCGCCCGCGGACACGAGCGCCAAGGCGACCGTGACCAGGGAGACCAAGGGCCCCAATGGCGAAACGGCCACGAGCTATACCGAGATCAAGCTGACGGACGCTGAGAAGGCCAAGATCAGGGCCGGTCATTACAAGGCCGCCTACTTGATGCACACCACGTCGGACTTCACCAACGCGTTGATGTTGGGCGCGGAAGATGCCTTCAAGGACCTGGGCATCGAACTGGTGGCCAAGACCGATGCGGCCATGGACCCGACCAAGCAGAAAACCGACGTCGAGACGGTCATGGCGCTGAAGCCTGACATAATCCTGACCCTGGTTATCGATCCCGTGCAGGGCGCTGAGGCCTTCCGCCCCGCCGTGCAAGCCGGCACCAAGCTAGTGTTCATGAGCAACGTGCCTGAGGGCTATGTTCAGGGCAAGGACTACGTCTCTATCGTGACCGACGATCTATTCGGCATGGGCAAGGCGGCGGCCGAGATGCTCGGTGATGCAATGGGCGGCAAGGGTGAGGTAGGCTGGATTTACCATGACGCCAGCTACTACGTCACCAACCAGCGCGATAATGCGTTCAAGACCGTGTTGCAGGATGAATACCCGAACATCAAAATCGTAGCCGAGCAAGGTCTGGCCAACCCGGCTGACGGAGAGGCGATCGCGTCCGCTATGCTGACGAAGAATCCTGGTATCACGGGCATCTACGTTCCGTGGGATACGCCAGCCGAAGGTGTGGTGGCAGCTGCACGCGCGGCCGGCCGCAAGGATGTCAAGATCGTAACCCTTGATCTGGGCGCCAACAATGCCCTGGATATGGCGAAGGGTGGCAACGTGATCGGCATCGCGGCCGACATGGCCTACAATCTGGGCTATACCAAGGCTGTGTTGGGCGCCTATGGCATTTTGAATAAGCCGGCCCCGCCCTTCGTGATTGTGCCGGCGATCAAAGTCACCAAGAGCAATTTGACCGACGGCTGGAAGCAATCCCTGCATCAAGACCCGCCGCAGGCTATTGTGGATGCCCTGAAGTAATCCTATCAGTGGACCTCGCGCGGCCCCGGTGGTGGACCATGCAGCGCCGGAGCCGCGCCCGATATTCTTCACCGAATTATCCGGGACAGGAAGCAGACAATTGGACTCTAACAGAAGCGTGCCCGAACTGGTTCTCGAAGCCCGCGGGATCACCAAGTCCTTCAACAACGTTGAAGTCCTGCACGGCGTCGACTTAACACTGGCCCAGGGTGAAGTCCATGGCCTGGTGGGGCAGAATGGCGCCGGTAAGTCGACGCTCATGAAAATCCTGAATGGTGTTTATGCTAAAGATGGTGGCCAGTTGTGGGTGGCCGGCCGGGAAGTGGACTACGATTCACCCCTGGGAGCCAGGCGGTGTGGCATCAGTATGGTGTTCCAGGAGTTCAGCCTGATACCCAGCCTGAATGTGGCCCAAAACGTCTTCTTGACTCGCGAGCCAGTTACGCGCGGCTTCCTGGTAGATGACAAATACTGCGAACAGCGCACCAAAGAAATCCTCAACGAGTTGGGCGTTGACATCGATCCACGGGCTGCCGTTGCAGGTTTGAGCATTGGATCACGTCAGATCGTGGAGATCGCCAAGGCACTGTCGCAAGACGCCAGGATACTGATCCTCGACGAGCCCACCGCCTCCATGTCGCACTATGAAGTTGAGACAATGTTCTCGGTGATTGGGCGCTTGAAGGCGGCGGCATCTCCATCATTTACATCTCCCACAACCTGCGCGATCTGCTGCAAATCTGTGACAGAGTCACCGTGCTGCGGGATGGACGCAAAGTTTTGACGAAGGACGTGCAGGAAACCGACCTGGCTAGCGTGATTCGGGCTATGCTGGGTGGAGGTATGGTAAGCAACCTGGTCTGGTCGGGCAAACCGGTAGATCGAAGCCAACCGCCGATTTTGAGCGTGCGGCATTTGTCCTGTGGCCGGAACTTGATCGATGCATCTTTTGATCTCTGGCAAGGAGAAGCATTGGGCATCGCGGGGCTCCTTGGCAGTGGTCGTACCGAGTTGCTCAATGCCATTATGGGTGTCGAGCGTAGGGATGGCGGTGAGGTCATTCTGCGCGGGAGGCCAGTCAACGTGCGTGACCCCAAAGATGCGCTCGGTTTGGGCATGGCACTCGTGCCCGAGGACCGCCGAAATCAAGGCCTGATCCTTGAGCACTCGGTCAGGGAGAATATCCTGCTGCCGCGCTGGGAAGCGCTTTCCAGGTTGGGTCTGATTGGCGAGCGGGCGGCTAACGTCTTGGCGGACAAGTTCGTGCATGACATGAACATCAAGACCAGCGGCCTGGCGCAGACGGTCAAATTCCTTTCGGGTGGCAACCAACAAAAAGTGGTGATCAGCAAGAGCTTATCGATCAACCCAAGCATCTTGTTGTTGAATGATCCAACCTTCGGCATCGATATCGAATCGAAATTCGAGATCATGCAGATGGTGCGCAACTTCGCCAACGCCGGTCATGCGGTGATCTTCATCTCATCGGAATTTGAACAACTGGCAGCGTTGTGCGACCGGGTGCTGGTCATGCGCAAGGGACAATTGGCTGGCGAGATGGACCGCAGCCGCGGTGACGTCATCACCGAAGAGTCCTTGCTGGGCGCAATTCAGTAGGTGCCAATTTAAGGAGAGCTATGAGAGCCAAGACCTGGGCGCGAACGAACGCGCGTGATTTCAACTGGCGTAACTACGTTATCTACATCAGTTTCTTGGTCATCTTCTTGTTCTTCTCGATCGCGCTTTACAATAAGTCGTTCTTGACCGGCGGGAACCTGATGAACATCGCCCGGCAAACGGCCATGGTCTCGGTGATGGCCATCGGCATGACGTTTGTTTTGTCAGCCGGGGAAATCGACCTCTCAATCGGCTCTATCGTGGCTCTGTCCTCATTGATTACGGCCTTGACCCTCCGCGACACCAACAATCTCGTGCTCGCGGTGGTCGCTGGCCTCGGTAGCGGTGCGTTGATCGGCTTGATCAATGGCTTGCTCGCCACCAAGGTTAACATCCCTTCCTTCTTGGTCACTCTAGGCACAAGTGGAATCATCAGTGGGTTTGCCCGCTGGATCACCAATCTTGAGGCCGTTCCAGTCACCAATGATACCTACAATTTTGTCTTCGGTTCTGGCGATTTGGGGCCGGTCTCAATACTGTTCGTCTGGACTGGTTTATTGCTGATTGCCGGGCACGTCTTGCTGCGGAACACCGCCTTCGGCCGCAAAGTATTGGCCACGGGTGGAAACCGGATCGCCGCCCGCTACTCCGGCGTGCGGGTAGACCGGATCAAGATCATGGTGCTGGTGATGAGTGGTATTATGGCGGCCCTCGCGGGTATGCTATACGCTGGGCGGCTACACGGTGCTCGCTTTACCCTCGGTGACACGGACCTGATGACTGTTATCGCTGCGGTCATCATTGGCGGCACGAGCCTATTCGGTGGCAAGGGCTCGGTGGTTGGCGCCGTGATCGGCTCGTTGATCATGGGCATGATCAATAACGGCCTCATCTTAATGGGACTCAGTGTCACACAGCAAATGATCTTCCGCGGGTTGATCATCATCGTTGCCGTGGCTCTAAGCACCAAAGAAAGCTCAAGTTGATTTGCTCCAGATGTGCCGCAGCAGGTACCACCATGAGGAAGTTACGATGAAACGACAGACCTTTGAAGAGAAGAACGAGAAGATCCGGGCAGCCTTTATGCAGGCGAAGCAGGAGCATCCTGAGCGGTTCGTGCGCCGGCTCAACCTGTCCTGGAGCAACTGGGGTTTCGGCATGGAGCCGCTGGTCGAGTCAGCGGCGCGGCTGGAGAAAGCAGGCATTCACTTCATTGAGCTGCACGGCAACCATTACGGGCCTGACCTCGGCTACCGGGCCGCCGAATCGCGCCAAGTGCTCGCAGACCATGGGATCAGCGTGGCCGGCGTCTGCGGCATGTTCTCGGCCGACAACGACCTGTCCAGCAACCGTGCCATTCAGCGCCAGGCAGCCATCGACTACCTGCGGCGCGAGGTACCATTCACTGCGGAGATGGGTGGCAGCTACATCCTGGTGGTGCCGGGCGCCGTGGGCAGGCCGCAAAAGTACGATGACAGCGAGTTTGAGCGTAGCGTCGACACGCTGCGGATCGTCGCCAGCCTGTTCGTCGAGTACGGCGTGCGGGCGGCGATAGAGCCGATCCGCTCGGCAGAGGTGAGCTTCTGCCACACGTTCGCCAACGCCAGGCGCTATATCCAGGCCGTGGATCGCCCCGCCGTGGATGCCATCAACGGCGACGTTTACCACATGCAGGCCGAAGAAGCCCATATCGGCGCAGCAATCATCGATGCGGAGCGGCAACTGGTCAATCTTCACATGGCCGACAGCCAGAGGGGCGCTTTGGGCACCGGTGCGCTTGACGTGGATACGATCATCATGGCGCTATACCTGATCGGCTACAACACCGGCGGCAAGTACGTCACCCCCGAGCCCCTCGGCGCGGGCGGCGACCCTTATCCCGCCATGTACGGCCGGCCCGATCCGGCGCAGCTGGACCAGCTGGTGTTCCAGACAGCCCACTATTTTCGCGAGCGCGAGGAAACGTTGCTGGCTGTTTAGGCGGCAGGCGCCAGTACCACAAAAGCCTCCACATTGCTCAAAAGCAATCAAGGTTGACGACCGAGGCCTCATTTCCTGCTCTCTCCGCTCAGTAGAGCCAGGGGATCAGCTTTCGGACCCGCGCCTGATAGGCCCCATAGCCGGGGTACTTTTGCCGCAACCAGCGTTCCTCGCGTCGTGACTTGACGTCGAAAAACAGGAACAGCAAGATCGCCAGCGCCAGTCCCAGCAGGGTGTCGGTCAGCAGCGCCCAGCCGATGGCGCCTATTATCAGCCCAGCATAGATCGGGTGCCGCACGATGCCGTAGAGTCCTGTCGTGACCAACTGCCCGTTATCGGCGGGCTTTGGGAAGACGCTCACGCTCGGCCCCAGCGCCCGCAGTCCGAGCATCGCCAGCCCCGCGCCGGCGAGCAAGACGGCCGCTCCCAGGACGCGCAGCCAGGGCCGTGAAGGATATGGTTTGACCATCAACGGCGCGGCTGCGATCAGCAGGAACAATATCAGCTGCAGGAGCACCCAACCTTCGCCGCGCTTCCCCATCACAGCGTCTCCACCCGTCGCAAGACTCCAGCCGTGCCCGCCTTGTTAGGAGGTCCGATGACTGCCGGGCGCCTCAAGCCACTCCTTGATCCAGCCTCTGCGCGGCGGCCTGGTCCAATAGCCAGCTCAACGACCCGTCCTCCGGCCGGACGAGGCCCGCAGGCAGAGGTTCGGCCGCTCGCGACGGGCCCAACACGCGTGCGACGGCCGCGGCTTTCTTCGCTCCCGCCACGAGAAAGAGCACGCGGGCCGCTGCATTCAGCACCGGCAGGGTCAAACTAACGCGTGCGACGTTTGGCTGCACGTAATCGGGCACGCCGCTCGCCACCACCACCTGGTCCACGATATCGACTGCGGGCATGCCCGGGAACAGCGACGCCGTGTGGCCGTCATCGCCCATACCCAGGAGGAGCAAGTCCAGGCGCGGCCACGGACGAGGATCGTGCCCGAGCTGCGCGCGCAATTGCAGTGCGTAGGCGTCGGCAGCCCGCTGCGCCGGCCACTCGCCGTGGATGCGGAAGACGTTGGCTTCAGGCAGCGGCACGTGGTCGAGCAACGTCTCGCACGCCATCTGGTAGTTGCTGTCCCGGCTATCAGGTGGAACGCAGCGTTCGTCTCCGAAGAACACCAGCGTCTCTGCCCAGTCCACCTGGGCTCGGTATGGCTCCTGGGCCAGCAGGCGATAAAGAGCGGCGGGGGTAGAACCACCGGCCAGCGCGACCGCGAACCGCCGCTGCCGGTCGACGGACGCCCGGGCCTCCGCAACGAAGCGGCGCGCGGCTGCGTGCGCCAGCGTCGCGGCGTCCTCCAGAACCTCTATCTCCAGGCCACCGGCGGCGCCCGCTGCGCTCATTCGGCGTCCTCCTGTCCTTCTTGCGCTGGCTCGCTGCCGCGCCCGGGTTTGCAGCTCATCCGCCAGTGGCGGCCATCACGCGCGAGCAACTGGCCGGCCTCGGGCGGGCCCCAGGTCCCTTTTTCATAGAATTCAAGCGGCGGCCCGCTGCGGCCATGCCAGGTAGCGACGATCGGATCCACGATCCGCCAGCTCAGCTCGATCTCGTCGGCGCGCGCGAACAACGACGCGTCGCCGGTCATGGCGTCGAGCAGCAGCCGCTCGTAGGCGTCGGGCAGCGCGCGTTCGCCGAACTCCTCGCCAAAGCTGAAGTCCATGTCCACCGAGCGGGTACGCATCCCGGCGCCCGGCGTCTTGGTCTCAAAGCGCAGGTGCATGCCTTCATCTGGCTGGATGCACAGGCTGAGGAAGTTTGCATGCGGACCGTCTTTGCCGGCAGGCGGAAAGAGCCGGTGCGGGACGTCCTTGAACTGGATGGTGACTTCGGTGACCTTGTCATTCAACATCTTGCCCGAGCGGAGATAGAATGGCACCCCCTGCCAACGCCAGTTCTCGACGAACAAGCGCAGCGCGGCGAAGGTGGCCGTCTGCGAGTTCTGCGCCACCCCCCGCTCGTCGCGGTAGCTGCGGTACTGGCCGCGCACCGAACCAGCGGCGATCTCCTGCGGCGTCAGCGGGCGCATGGCCTGCAGCACTTTCACCTTCTCGTCGCGCAGGAATTTGGCGTTGAAGGCGGCGGGTGGTTCCATCGCCGTCAGGGTTAGCAACTGCAGCAAGTGATTCTGGAAGACGTCTCGCAGCACGCCGGCCTGCTCGTAAAAACCGACGCGCTGCCCCACGCCCACCGACTCTGCGACGGTGATTTGCACGTGGTCGACGTAGTTGCGGTTCCAGACCGGCTCGAAGATCGCGTTCGCAAAGCGGAAAACCAGGATGTTCTGCACCGTCTCTTTGCCGAGGTAGTGATCGATGCGGTAGACTTGCGTCTCGTCAAAGACCTCGTGCACGCGGGCGTTCAGATCGCACGCGCTTTGCAGGTCGCGCCCGAAAGGTTTCTCAATGATGATGCGGGTGTAGCCTTGCGGGTTTGGGTCGTCCTCACAGCGCATGTGGTTAAGACCGGCAGCGCCGAGTTGCTGCACGATGACGGGATAAAGCTGCGGTGGGGTAGCCAGGTAGAACAGGTGATTGCCGCTCGTGCAGTGGTGGGCATCCACGTCCATCAGACGGCCTATCAACGAGTCATACGTTTCGGGCGCGTCGTAATCACCCTGACAGTAGTAGAGGTGTTCTGCGAAGTGGTGCCAGACGGATGCGTCCATCTGATCGAGCCGGGCGTTCTCTTCCACTCCCCGCTTCAGGCGTTCACGAAAGCCGTCGTCGTCGAACTGACTGCGGGCGACGCCGATGATGGCGTACTGCTCAGGTAATCGCCCTTCGACCGCGAGGGTGTAAAGCGCCGGGATCAGCTTGCGCTGGGTGAGGTCGCCGCTGGCGCCAAAGATGATGATCGAGGTCGGGCTCGGGGCAGGCGCGTCTGCGTGGGCCATCCCTTCATTGGCGGTCGATTCCTCGACCGTCGATTCGTCGACCGTCGTATCCTGCATGATCACCCCGGCGTCAGCGTCGCCACCTTGTGCTCAAGGCCGTCCATGAGCTTATCGAACGAGTCCCGAAAGGACTTCACGCCCGCATCGAGCAGATCCTGCGTCATCTGGCGCATGTCGATGCCGGCCGCCGCCAGGCCTCGCATGGTCCGCCGCGCACCTTCCATGTCTTGGGTGATAGTCAGCGCGGCCTGCCCGTGAGCACGGAAGGCCTCGACAGTCTGCGGAGGCATGGTGTCCACCGTATACGGGCCAATCAGGGCATCCGCGTACATCGTATCCGGGAAGCGCGGGTCCTTAGTGCTCGTGCTGGCGAACAGCGGCCGCTGAACACGGGCGCCCGCGGCGGTCAAGCGCTCCCAGCGCGGGCCGGCGAAAATCTGCTGAAAATCGGCGTAGGCCAGCCGGGCGTTGGCGATGCCGGCCTGGCCGCGCAATTCCTGCGCCTCCGGGCGGCCGGAGAGCAACTTATCGACCGCAGTGTCCACCCGGCTGACGAAGAAGCTGGCCACCGAGGCCACCCGCGCCAGGTCGCCGCCCTCGGCCGCCAGCGTTTCGAGACCATAGATATAGGCCAGGGCGACATCCCGGTAGGAGTCGAGCGCGAAAATCAAGGTCACGTTGACGTTCAGCCCGGCGGCGATCAGCGCGCTGATCGCCGGGATGCCCTCGCGGGTGGCCGGCACCTTGATCATTACATTGGGCCTGTTGACCGCGGCAAACAGTCGTTTAGCTTCGGCGATCGTGCCCGGCGTATCGTGGGCCAGGTGGGGGGATACTTCCAGGCTGACGTAGCCGTCCACCCCGGTGGTAAGCTCATAGGTCGGCCGCAGCAGATCGGCCGCGGCTGCGATGTCCGCCACCGCGATGGCCTCGTAGATTTCGGCCACAGGCCGGCCCTCGGCCGCCAAGCGGCTCATATCCGCGTCGTAGCGTGTCCCGGCCGACATCGCCCTTTCGAAGATGGTCGGGTTTGACGTCACGCCGGTGATCCCATCTTCTTCGATCAGCCGCTTCAGCTCGCCGGTCTGCAGCACATCCCGGCTGATATTGTCGAACCAGACGCTCTGCCCAAACTCGGCCAGTTCTCGCAAGTGATTGACAGACACCGCAATCCTCCGTCTAGTGGCTTCTCGTGCACGCCGGTTATCCGTGCGCTTCCGTTATCCGTGCGCTTCCGTTATCCGTGCGCTTCCATGGCGGCGACTTTGGTCAGCCTTCTGACGTGGCGTGCCTCGCCACTGAACTCTGCCCGCAGGAACGCATTCACCAGTTCCAATGCCAGGGCCGGTCCGATCACGCGCGGCCCAAGGCAGAGCACATTCATGTTGTCGTGTTCCACGGATTGATGCGCCGAATAGATGTCGTGGCAGACGCCGGCCCGGATTCCGTGGAGCTTGCAGGCCGCGATACTGACCCCTACACCGCTGCCACAGAGCAAGATGGCGCGATCGGCTTCGCCGTTTTGGAGTGCCCGTCCGACGGCCAGCGCGAAATCCGGATAATCCGACGGTTCGGCGTTGAACGCCCCCACGTCGAGGACTGTGTGCCCTTCCGCCTTGACCGCCTGGATGACCTCGTCCTTGAGGGGAAACCCGGCATGATCGGCCCCGACTGCGATGCGCATTTCATCTGCCTCCTGACAAGACAATGCCAATCTGCTGTCGCCATTTTATCATCGCGGCACGAAATGACAGAAAGCCTGCCTGCAGTTTGCGCCGCATTGGTAGATAGTGTACCCTTCGCCCAGCTCGCGAAAGGATCTGCACCCGTGGATAATTGGCTGGCGATCTCACCTGCCCTTGGCCGACCGCCGGCCGGCGCCGGCCGGCCAATCGTCGCCCTGGAGTCGACCGTCATCTCGCACGGCCTGCCTTACCCGCAAAACCTCGAGCTGGCGCTGCGGGTCGAACAAATCGTGCGCCAGGAGGGGGCCGTCCCTGCCACTATCGGCATCCTGGCAGGTCGGATCACCGCCGGGTTGGACCGCTCGCAGATCGAGCATCTGGCCACGGCCCGCGATGTGCTCAAGGTTTCGATCCGAGACTTGCCGCTCGCGGTGGCACGGAAGCTGGACGGCGCGACGACCGTCGCTGCCACTGCCTGGGCGGCCCACCGGGCCGGCATCCCGGTCCTTGCCACCGGCGGCATCGGCGGCGTACACCGAGGTGGGACGCTCTCGGCCGTCGATATTTCCGCCGACCTGCCTACCCTGGCGCAGACCCCGATCATCGTCGTCTGCGCAGGCGCAAAGGCCATCCTGGATCTGCCGGCGACGCTCGAATGGCTGGAGACGCAGGGGGTGCCGGTGGTCGGCTACCAGACCGATCGCTTCCCCGCCTTCTACAATCGAGATAGCGGCCTGGGGTTGGAAGCGCGAGCCGATAACCCAGCGCAGGTCGCCGATCTCTTCCGCGCGCAGCGCGCGGTCGGGCTCTCGAAGGCCCTCCTGGTCGCAGTACCCGTGCCCCGTCTAGCCGAGCTGCCAGCAGAACAGATGGAAGAGGCGATAGCCGAGGCCCTGCGTAACGCCGGCGAGTCAGGCGTCAAAGGCAAGGCGCTGACGCCATTCCTGCTCGCGCGCGTGAGTGAGCTCACCGGCACGGCCAGCTTGCGCGCTAACCTGGCTCTGCTCGAGAACAACGCCCACGTCGCGGCGCAGATTGCGCTGGCGTTGGCCGAAGTGGCCTGAAAGCAAACGAGAGGCCCGGGGATTCCCGGTGCCTCTCGCTAATCAGCTCATATCTCGAGCCCTTCTCTCACGAAGCCGGCGCCGATGACTTGCCCACCGGCAGCTCGACGGCGATCCCTTCCGCCGGCCGGACCTTGAAGACGATCTCACGCTTGCCTTCGTCATGCTCGGCTGCGTCCACCACGACTGTATCACCCTCATGGAACTCGCCGGCCAGGATCCGCTTCGAGAGCGGGTTCTCCACGAACCGCTGCAACGTGCGCCGCAGCGGCCGCGCCCCGAACTGCGGGTCGTAACCTTCCTCGGCCAGCCAATCCCGTGCGGCGTCGGTCAGTTCCACCTTGACGTCGTGTTCGGCCAACCGGTCCGCGATGCCCTGCATCTGCAGGTCGACGATCGCGCGCACATCTTCCGTGGTCAAGCTCTGGAAGATGATGATCTCGTCGACCCGGTTCAGAAACTCCGGCCGGAAGGTGCGCTTGAGATCCCGCTCGATGTTCTCCTGTAGCTGCCGGTCCTGGTTGCTCAGGGTCCCTTCCTTCAGGAAACCGATCGTTCCGCCCTTGCCGACGAACGCGGTGCCGAGGTTCGAAGTCATGATCAGCACCGTGTTGCGAAAGTCGACGAGGTGCCCCTGGCCGTCCGTCAGCCGCCCGTCTTCCAGGATCTGCAGCAGCGAATTCCATACTTCTGGATGCGCCTTCTCGATCTCGTCAAACAGGATCACCCGATATGGCCTGCGGCGCACGGCCTCGGTCAGTTGCCCGCCCTCGTCGTAACCGACGTAGCCGGGCGGCGCTCCGAACAGCCGGCTGACCGTATGCCGCTCCTGGTACTCGCTCATATCGATGCGAACCAGCGCGTCTTCGTCGTCAAACAGGTACTGGGCCAGCGCCTTCGCCAGCTCGGTCTTGCCGACGCCGCTGGACCCCAGGAAGATGAAGCTGCCGATCGGTCGCTTCGGGTCTTTGAGCCCACTGCGCGCCCGCCGCAGCGCGTCGGCCACGGCCGCGATCGCCGCATGCTGGCTGACTACGCGCTTGTGCAGTTCTTCTTCCATGCGCAGCAGCTTGATTGCTTCGCCTTCCAGCATCGTATTCAGCGGGATGCCGGTCCAACGCGCCACCACTCGCGCGATATCTTCCGCGTCAATCGACTCGTCCAGGCCGGAGGCTTGCCTCCAGGAGGTCCGGTCGGCCTCGTACTGGCTGGCGATCTTCAGCCGTTCGCTCTTCAGCTCAGCCGAGCGGGCGTAGTCGTTGGCGGCCCAACTCTGTTCTTCCTGCATCTTGAGCTCAGCCAAACGTTTCTTGGTAGCCTTGAGGGGCGTGGGCATTGTATAGAGAGCCACCCGCAGCCCGGCCCCCGCCTCGTCGATCAGGTCAATCGCCTTATCGGGCATCCGTCGATCGGTGACGTAGCGCTGCGAAAGGCGCGCCGCGGCGATCAGCGCCTCGTCCGCGTAAGTTACCTGGTGGTGCTTCTCATAGCGATCGCGCACACCACGCAGGATCTCGATGGTGTCCTCCACCGTTGGCTCGTCGACGTAGATCGGTGCAAAGCGCCGCTCCAGCGCGCTGTCCTTTTCGATGTACTGCCGATACTCATCCAGGGTGGTCGCGCCGATGCAGCGCAGCTCGCCGCGCGCCAGGGCCGGTTTCAGCATGTTGCTGGCGTCAACCGCGCCCTGGGCCGCGCCGGCCCCGACCACCGTATGCAGCTCGTCGATGAAGAGGATCACCTCCCCCTCCGCGCGCTGCACTTCCTCGATGGTTGCCTTCAGTCGTTCTTCAAACTCGCCCCGAAAGCGCGTGCCGGCGATCATTGCCCCCAGATCCAGGCTGATCACCCGCTTGCCCATCAGGATCTCGGGAACATCGTCGCTGATGATCTTCTCGGCTAGCCCTTCCACGATGGCGGTCTTGCCGACACCGGCCTCGCCGATCAGCACCGGGTTGTTCTTCGTGCGCCGGCTCAGGACTTGGATGACGCGCAGGATCTCAGCGTCACGGCCGATCACCGGATCCAGCTTACCCTGGGCGGCCAGTTGCGTCAGATCACGTCCGTACTTTTCCAGCGTCCGGTAACGGCTCTCCGCGGTCGGCGTGCTGGCTTTTTGCCCGCCGCGCGTCTGCTGAATCGCCGACAAAATCATGTCACGGTTGATGCGTGCCTCACGCAGCAGATTTGCCGAAAAGCTGTTCCGCTCGTTGGCGATGCCCAACATCAGATGTTCGGTCGAGATGTACTCGTCCTGTAACTGCTTGGCCTCGTCGGTGGCCTGGTCGATCACACGCTTGAGCCGCGGCGTGATGAACACCTGAGCGACTTGCTGTGGGTAGATATTAGCGCCCACGCTGCGCGGCGTCCGCTGCAGGTTCTCCGCCAGCCGCTCTTTCATGACTTCCACGGGCGCGCCCATACGCTCGAGCATCTCGGCGATCAGGCTCTGCGGTTGTTCCAGCAGAGCCAGGAACAGATGCTCGACATCCACCTGGCTGTGTCCGTAGCGCTGCATTGTTTCGTAAGCGCGCATGGCAGCGTCCTGTGCGCGCTCCGTGAACCGATCGAATCGCATCATTGTTTGTTCAACTCCCCCAACCTGTGCACCCGCAACTGCATCGTCACTAACTCGTCCTGTGATCATTGTAATTTGCCGGCCCACAAGCCCACGTAGGGTCGGCTACAAATTGTAACATATCTAACATAACGCAAACGCGTTCCGAAAAGTTGCACGTTGGCGCCGCGCCGGTCAGGGAGACGAAGCGCCAAGGTGCAACTTCAGGTGACGTTCACATCCGCCGCTAGTACCGCAGGACCGCCGCGATCCGGCCAGCGCTGCCGAGCCGAGGATCGTGGTCAAGGATGGTTATGCGGAGCCCATTATTTACCGCCCGCTGTATCGCCAGGTTGACAGCATCTTCAGTGGCAGCCATCTGGTGGCCACAGTAAGGGCAGGTTTCCCGCTGCTCGGCCGTGATCGCCCCGCAATTTTCACACTGACAGCCGGGCGCATGGTAGTCTTTATCGACCAGCAGTTGATACATGCGTCCTTCTTGCATGGCGGTCAGGGTATCGGCAAGCCCGACGGTCGCCGCACCACCTTTGGCCGCCACCGTGATCACCTGGTCGAGTAACTCGGACTCGGCACGACGGTCCGCCTGGACCGCGACTTCGAACGCCCGTTCCCAGACCTCGTTGGGCGAAGCGTTCATATCCAGGCTGATCTGGCCGACCACTTTATCCTGGAGCGAGCGTGGCAGCAGCTCGCGGAACAAAGCCAGGTTGTCCTCCGATCCCGACAGCACCACCCGCTCGACCTTGTGCTGGCGCATGAACGAATCCGCCAGAGCGGCAGCCTCTTTCAGATTGTGTTTGGCTTCCTCATCCTCGCGACGCTGGAGCTTGTCGGCTGCCCACCCGCCTTGCTTGTGGCGCTTTACTTCAGTGCCCAGGGTGCCGGCCGTGTCCTCCAGCGCCCCCAGGTGATAGACGAACAGGCGTGCCCCCTCTTTATCGATATTCACCACACCAAAGCGTTCATACTCGTCCCAGAGGTCACTCAGCGGCTTGAGGTAGGCTCGCTGGCTCACGAATACAGAGTCGCTGACCGGCACGAGCAATGGGTAGGCCCGCCAGAAGTCCGCTCCGTGACAGCTAAAGCAGGCAACGGCCCGGCCGTGCCAGGTATACTCATGCTCGAAGTACTGATCGACGCGGTCGAGGTCAGATTGGCCGGCCCCCAATTGGGCGGCTCTTTCCAACAACTGCCGCAGTGCAAGTTTGTACTCCCCAGTGGAGCGACGATGCGGATCCACGTTCAGATACAGGCTCAGCACGGTCGCCTTGTCGCTGACCAGTTCAGCCAATTCCTGAAGATCGCGCTCTTGCATCATCTTGGTTGCTCCTTATCTATAGATTTGTTAACGTCGCCCTTTCAGGCCGTGGCGCTATCTTGCGACCCCGCGCAGGCGCGCCCAGTCCTGCACCAGTTGCTGTTCCTGTTCGCTCAGGTTCTCGGGGAGCTTGACCCGTAACTTCGCGAACAGATCGCCGCGTTCGTTGGGGGTGCGCAGCCGGGGCATCCCTTGCCCACTCAAGCGAAACGTGCGCCCGGACTGGCTGCCGGGCGGGATGCGCAGCGATACCGTACCGGTCAAGGTCGGTACGCGCACCTCGCCGCCGAGAAGGGCAGTGAACAGATCCGTCGTCACTTCGCAGTACAGGTCGTCCGGATGATCATCGCGCCGTTCGAATGTCGGATTGGGTAGGACGTTGATGCGCAGGTAGAGGTCCCCTTTTTGTCCGGCCGGCCTGCCGCCCCCTCCGGGCATGCCTTCTCCCGCCACCCGCACCCGCGAACCGGTTTTCACCCCTGCGGGGATCTTAACTTCCAGGCGTCGTCCGTCTACCTCCATCAGGCGCTGCGCGCCGTGGAAGGCCTCTTCGAGGGTGACGTCCACCGTTTGTTCAAGGTCACGGCCGCGCACCGGCGCCTGCGGAGCGCGCGTCCTCGTGCGCGCCGCGCCGCCGCCCTGGGCGGCACCTCCGAACAGGGTTTCGAAGAAGTCGGAGAATCCCGAGTTCCCGAACAAGTCATTGATGTCGTTGTAGTCGACCCGCGTGCCGCTCCACTGCCCGGCCGGCCGACCTTGAGCCGCGTACTGGCCCCAGTCGAAACCGCTCGGCTGACCGCCGGTCTGCTGCCAGCGTTGGTAATTCTGACCCAACTCATCGTACTTGCGGCGCTTCTCGGGGTCACTCAGCACTTCATACGCTTCATTGATTTCTTTAAAACGTGATTCGGCGGCCTTATCGCCAGGATTCACATCAGGGTGAAACTGTCGCGCCAGCCGCCGATAGACTTTCTTGATTTCCTTTTGGTCTGCAGTCTTCTCAACGCCGAGAACCTTGTAGTAGTCCTTATACTCCATGCCTGGCTCCTGCTCGGGCCATCTCCATCATCAACAGCGCTCTCGGAACGAGTATAAACTCTCCGATAGCACGTTGTCAAGCGATTTTGCTTACCGCCGCTCCAAAACCAACACGGTGGCGGCAGAACATTCCTGGGAGGAATGGCGCCGTCACCGTGTAGAATCGCCCCCGCTCACTCGCGCAACCACGCGTTATGACCGATGAACCGTGCTCGACTATGGGATCTTCAGAGTCTGCCCCGAGAAGATTTTGTCTGGGTTCGTGATGTTGTTGGCGGCCATCAACTGACTGAGCGTCACGCCGTTGCGCACGGCGATCTGGGCCAGCGTGTCGCCGGGCTGCACGACGTACGTCTTGGGTCCGCTGCTGGTGCTCGTGGGACTCGAGCTGGGGCCAGCCGTTTCGTCTGCCGAGATAACCAGAACCTTGCCGACCGGGAGCACGTCAGGATTGGTTATGTCATTGGCGGCCACAAGCTGCTTGGTCGTGACGCCAAACTTGACCGCGATCTTGGACAGTGTGTCGCCGGGTTGTACCGTATAGGTCGTGGGACCCGCGCTAGCGCTCGTCCCAGCCGTAGTCGCGCCCTGACCCGGGATTTTCAGCGTTTGGCCCGCCTTCAGCGCATCCGGGTTCGTCAGACCGTTGAGCGTAAGGATCGACTCCTGCGTGACGCCGAACTTTTTGGCCAGGCTGGTCAGAGAGTCACCCTGGGCTACCGTGTAGGTAAAGGACTGCCCGCTGCCCGCCGCGGGCGATTCTTGCGTGGCCGCCGCCGAAGCCTGGGATGCCTCCGTCGTCGCCGGGGAAGCGGCCGCGCCGGTCTCGGTCCCGGTCACTGCGGTCCCGCTGTTGACTGCCGGAACGGCCCCCTGGGTCGCGCTGCCTTGAGGCGCGGCGGCCGCAGTTGCCTCTGCCCCGGCTGACGGCGCGCGGGTGGGTGTTGGAGCCGGACGATCTTTCTCGCAGCCACTGAGTGAGAGCGCAAGCAGAGCGAGAACCAAGATCGAAACTAACGTGCCAGAGCGGATCTTCATCACAGCCTCCGAGGGGGATGGCGGGGTACACCTTGATGACGGCAGCATACCATACTGCGTGCTGCGCGTCAAGCAACTCTATTTACTTATTACTTCAGGACCCCCAGTTGCTTGCCAACTGCCTCGAAGGCCGCTAGCCCCACGTCCAGGTCCTTCCGGCTGTGGGCAGCCGTGTTCATAACGCGGATGCGCGCGAGGCCGCGCGGCACGGTCGGAAAGCCGATCGCGACGGCGAACACGTCATTGGCGAACAGTTCTCGGCTGAACTCCTTGGCCAACCCCGCCTCGCCCAGCATGACGGGTACGATCGGGGTTTGTGAGTGACCCGTGTCGAAACCCAGGCGCGCCATCCCTGCCTTGAAATAGCGCGCATTGTCCCAGAGCGTCTGTACCCGTTCTTCGGATTCCTCCAGCAGATCGACGGCAGCCAGGCAGGCCGCGCTGTCGGCGGGCGTCACGGCGCTGGAGAAGAGGAACGGTCGTGCCTTCTGGCGCAGGTAGTCGACGATCAACTTCTTGCCGGCGATGACCCCGCCCACCACTCCGAAAGCCTTGCTCAACGTGCCTATCTCAACATCGAACACTCCATGCAGCCCGAAATGGTCGACGATGCCGCGCCCTCCCTGGCCGAGTACCCCTTCGCCGTGGGCATCGTCGACCATGGTGAGCACGCCGTACCGTTCCGCGATCGCTGTCAGTTTGTCCAGCGGTGCGATGTCGCCGTCCATGCTGAAAACACCGTCGGTGACCAGCAGGCCGCGCCGGAAATTTGGCAAGTTCTCGCGGATCTTGGCCTCGGCGTCCGCCGGATCGCAATGCTCGTAGACGACGATCTTGGCGCCGCTGAGACGGGCCCCATCGATGATGCTGGCGTGGTTGAGGCGGTCTGAGAAGATGACGTCCTCTTTGCCGACCAGGGGCGCGATCGCGGCCTGGTTTGCGCAGAAGCCGCTTTGCACGTACAGGGCGTCCTCTACCCGCTTGAACGCCGCCAGACGCCGTTCTAGTTCCAGGTGCAGGGCCTCGGTGCCGGCGATGCTGCGTACGGCAGCCGGCCCCACACCCCAGCGGTCGACCGCCGCCTTGGCGGCGTCTTTCATGCGCGGATCATCCGCCAAGCCGAGATAGTTGTTCGTGCAGAAGTTGAGCACTCGCCGGCCGTCGACGGTCATCCAAGCCCCGGCGGGCGAATCCACCGTCCGGATGTTGTTGAACAGGCTATTGGCCTTCAGTTGCTCCATGTCCTCGCGGATGAAGGCCAGCTTATCGTGTTCCATTGTGTCACCTCCTTATGACCCTTGTCGCCAGGCGTGTCACGTCCGGCGCCTTTCGCGATCGACGAGACACAACCCGAGTATAGCACCAGGCCGGTTTCCACTCCAATGCCCGGCACATTCCGTAACTTGTCAGGCCGGCGGCAGGGAGCTACAATTCTCCCGTGACCGAGCCTGTGGCTCCCAGGCACCGGCCGCCGGATTGGCCGGATATCAGCGACCAGGCGGTGATCGCCGCGCTTGCCTAGCAAGCCGCGGGGCGGCTGCTGCGGCTGGGCTGCTCTATGGAAGTGCGGACCGGCGACGGCGCTCTCGGTTGCCCAGCGCTGGCGCCGTTCGATGGCATCGTCGTCACTGCGGCAGCACCCGACTCCCACCCGCACTGGTCTCCCAAGGTGCCGACGGCTGCCGCCTGGTTATCCCGCTCGGCAAGGCGGGTTGCGAGCAGCGTCTGTGGCTGATCGAGAATGCGGATAGCAAACTGGCCGGTCGCTGCCTGGGCGACGTCTGGTTTGTGCCTTTGATCTCATCGTGTCATACTGCTGCGGCCGCACCGCTGCTGGACGCGCTCGCGCGCCGGTTGCGCGAATCGGTTACTCCCAGGAGGTTCTGAGCCCATGCGCGTCGTCATCACCGGGAACAGCGGCCAGTTGGGTCGTCAGTTGCGGACCGCCTTCGCCGGCAATGAGTTCTTGCTGCTCGATCTTCCCGCTGATGACATCACTCAGCCGGCGATCTGCGAGCGCGTCGCAGATTTCAAGCCGGACCTGGTTTTGCACGCCGCCGCTTTTACGGACGTCGACGGTTGCGAGCAGGATCCCGAGCGAGCCTTTCGCGCCAACGCCGTCGGCACGCAGCACATGGCCCTTGGAGCGCAGGCAGCCGGCGCGGCGCTCGTGTATATCAGCACGAACGAGGTATTCGGCGACGGTGGGCGCGATCCCTGCCGCGAGTGGGATCAGCCGAACCCCATCGGCGTCTACGCACGGAGCAAGGCGGCCGGCGAACGCATTGTGCGCGATCTCTTGTCCCGATTCTACATCGTGCGGATCGCCTGGCTGTTCGGGCCGGGCGGCAACAACTTCGTGACCAAGATCCTCTCAGCAGCGCGCCAGAACGGCGCGCTACGGGTGGCTGCGGACGAGTTCGGCAATCCCACCTACGCGCCCGATCTCGCCGCGGCCGTACATGCCCTGGTCGAAAGCCGCCACTATGGCATCTATCACCTCACCAACAGCGGCTTTTGCTCGCGCTGCGACTTCGCCCGGGCTATTCTGCAGCAGGCCGGTCATGGCGACGTGCCGGTCACACCCATCCTCAGCGCCGACTGGCCGCGCCCCTCCCGCCCACCGCTACACTCGGTGCTCGCCAACACCGCCGGAGCGGCCCTGGGCCTGACCCTTCGACCCTGGGAGCAGGCTCTGGCCGAATATGTGACGCAGCTTCGCTCCGAGGATCGATAGCCGATGCCAGAGCCGCCCGACGGGCAGCCGCTCGTCAGCGTGATCATCACCAACTTCAACGGACTGCGCTTTCTGGGCGCCTGCCTGGCTGCGCTGCGCGTCCAAACCTATCCGCTGGCCTGCCGCGAGATCATTCTGGTCGACGACGCTTCGACCGACGGCTCAGTGCCTTTCGTCCAGGCAAACTATCCGGAAGTCCGCCTCATTCAAGCGCCGCGCCAGCGCGGCTTCATTGCCGGTTGCCAGGCCGGGGCGGATGCGGCGCGCGGCGAGTGGCTCGTCATGCTCAACAACGATACAGAGGCGGAGCCAGCCTGGCTGGCAGCCCTGGTCTCGACTGCCCAGGCCAACCCGGAGGCCGGCGCCATCGCCAGCAAGATGTTGCTGTTCGACCGGCGCGACGTGCTGCACAATGCCGGCGACCTGATGGGAGCTGACGGCATCCCCGTTAATCGCGGCGTCTGGGAGCAGGACCTGGGCCAGTTCGACCGGGCCCGCGCGGTGTTCGGAGCCTGCGGGGGTGGAGCGGCTTATCGCCGCACCGCCTGGCAGCAGACCGGAGGTTTCGATCAGCGCTTTTGGATGTACTTGGAGGACGTCGACCTGGCCTGGAGGCTCCATCTACTGGGTTGGCAGGTCGTGTTCGCTCCCGAGGCCCGTCTTTACCACCATCTCAGCGCGAGCGGTGGTGGGGTGTTGAGCAGTTACTACACCGGCCGCAACACCATTTGGACGATCGTCAAGGACTACCCGGGCCCGTTGCTTCGCCGTCACTTCGGGGATATCCTGCGCGCCCAGGCGCGCATCGCCTGGGACGCATTGCGCGCCTGGCGCGGCCAGGCGGCCCGCGCCCGTCTGCGCGGCCAATTGGCCGGCCTGCTCACGCTGCCGCGCGTACTTACCTGGCGTCGTGCCACCCAGGCTGGCCGCCGCGTGCCACTCGAGGACCTCGCGCGCCTGTTGACCTGACTTCACCTCTGCTTCCCCAGGTTCTCCTGTCGAGGGTGAAATACCGCCCCTTGACGAATGTGACAAAGCGCATACAATGGGCGATGCAAAAGGGGGAAGTGTACAATGAAGCGTCACATCAGAACCTTCCAGGAGGCGCCGGTCGAGGTGCCCGACAGCCTGGAGCCCGTTTACGCCAACTACGTGCTCGTGCGCTACAGTTCGACCCGTTTCCTGCTCGACTTCGCCCAGGTGCTGCCCGGCGCCCGCACGCACCGCGTGCGTACTCGCATCAGCCTGGCTCCCCACGACACGCTTCTGCTCTCAGAAATGCTTGTCCAGAGCAGGTTGCCGGTCGTGGACGACGTGCTCGGGGACGATGCCTGGCTCGGGCATCGTCTGCCGGCCCCGCCGGCGGGTGGGGAAAGCGCCGAGGTGCGCCCGCAAGGGCCGCTGGGCGATGCGTCGCGCGCGCTCAGCCACCAGACCGACCGGCCCGCTAAGCCGCAGGTGCTGGTACCGTTCGGCCTGCCCGCCATCGTCAGCAACTATGTTTTGACCTCCTCCTGCCAGGGAGAGGTGATCCTCGATTTCGCTTACCTGGTCCTGAACGTCTTCAAGATCCAGGTCGCGGCGCGCGTGCTCGTCACTCCGACCTGCCTGGGCCAACTGAGCGAAACCCTGGAGCAGGGACTGAGCGATTTCTCGGCCCGGCACGGTCCCGTGTGCGAGCCGCAAAACCCGGACTCCGCTCTCAACCTGCGCAGCCCGTCGGTCTGGGGCACGGCCGTGCCTTTTGCCCTTAACTAGAACCTGAGCTCTCATTCGGCCGGTGCCGGCCCCTGTCTCCGGCAATGCGAGCAAGGCCGGACCAGCCGGCTTGGTGTGAGCGCGCTGTTCGATGCTATACTGGCCCCATGTTCTCTTATCTGTCACACCTCGAATGCTCATGGTGTCACCTGCACTACCCGGCCGATCGGCTGTATAACGTCTGTCCGGCTTGCGGCCGCCCGCTCCTGGCGCGTTACGACATGGAGGCTGCCGCCGCCGGCTTTCGGCCCGACGCCTTGGCCGGGCGTCCCGCCACGCTCTGGCGCTATGGCGAGATGCTGCCGGTGAACGATCCCACCTATCGGATTAGCCTGGGCGAGGGCTTTACGCCTCTGCTGCCCCTCCCACGGCTCGGCAGGGCACTTGGCTTGTCTCAGCTCTTTGCCAAGGACGAGGGGTTGAACCCGACGGCCTCTTTCAAGGCGCGCGGGCTGTGTCTCGCAGTCAGCCGGGCCGCCGAACTCGGCGCCCGTGCCCTGGCCATCCCCACCGCCGGCAACGCCGGCAGCGCTCTGGCAGCCTATGCCGCGCGGGCCGGCCTGCCCGCCACCATCTATGCGCCGCGTGATATTCCGCCGGTCTTCGTCGCCGAGATGAGCGCGCTGGGCGCCGAGGTCTTCCTGGTTGACGGACTGATCACCGATTGCGCGCGTTACGTGCAGGAGGGGGTGGCGGCGGGTCGATGGTTCGACGTATCTACTCTCAAAGAGCCATACCGCGTCGAGGGCAAGAAGACGATGGGCTACGAGCTGGCCGAGCAGTTCGGCTGGGAACTCCCGGACGTCATCATTTACCCGACCGGTGGCGGCACGGGCATAGTCGGCATGTGGAAGGCCTTTGCCGAGATGGAACAACTGCGCTGGATTGGCTCGGCCCGCCCGCGCATGGTCAGCGTGCAGGCCGAGGGCTGCGCACCCATCGTGCGCGCCTTCGAGCGCGGCGATGAGGTGGCTGCACCCTGGCAGAACGCGACGACGATCGCCGACGGCCTGCGCGTGCCTCGCGCCATCGGCGATTTTCTGATCCTCCGCGCCCTGCGAGAGAGCGGCGGTGCGGCGGTCGCGGTCGGCGATGACGAAATCCGCGCTGCGATGGGCGAACTCGGGCGCGCCGAAGGTATCTTTGCCGCGCCCGAGGCCGCGGCCACGCTGGCAGCGTTGAGCAAGCTCAGCCGGACCGGCTTCATTCGGCCAGACGAGCGCGTCGTGCTCTTCCTGACCGGCAGTGGTCTCAAATACACGCACCTGGTGGCGACAAACCCGCTGTCTGCCGACCCGCCGGCGGCGGCGTAGGCCGCGCCCGTAATCCAACGGCTCGGCAGCGTCTAGCCGGGCAGGGAACATGCCTCAGCGAGTCGAAGTCGCCCGACCGGTCGGTCGGCCAGGACCGGGCAGGCCCGTTGCCGCAGGGCGCCCGCTCCTCCCTACATCCTGAGCAATTGCCGCCGTGTCGTCAGGTGCGCGACTTTCTGGTCGAAAGCTCTTGCCAAGCAAAACGAAACATGCTAAGATTCTCGTGACTTAAGTTCTACTTCGGGACATGGGCGGAACCGTGGCGGGCCCTGTGACGTTTATTCTCGCGTACGTCGTTGTGTCGCGGATCTTTGTTTGGCACCTGCGACGCGTTCTGCCCTTAATGTCAGCACAAGAGGCACACCTTGGCGCAAAGTCTTGCCCCCGACCGCGCCTTGCCGGCCGGCGGTTCCTTCGGAAAGTCCAATCGTCACGCCGGTGCCGCGCGCGTCCGCTGGCCCTTCTGGCTGTTCCTGCTTCTGCTGTTCGGATTGCTCGTCCTTGCCGGCGTCGGCGGGGTGGCAGCCTACGAGTTCCGCTACCTCGACCACATTTATCCCGGCGTTGACGTCGCAGGCATTCCCCTGGGTGGGCTCACCCTCGGCGAGGCTGAACAAGCGATCCGGGACGGCCTGACTCCCTATCCTGGCCCACCTGTGATTCTGCGTTACGGGGAGCGCACGTGGTCGTTCACGCCCGACAGCCTGGGGGTGGCCGTCGACGCACGGACGACGGCGCAGGAGGCGTTCCGGCTCGGCCGCTCTGCTGTGCCTTCGCCGAACGGGCCGGGGCTTCAGGCAGCCGTGCTGGCCCAGGTGGCCAGTTTCGAGCGCGATCTCGCCGTCCAATGGCAGGCACTGCGGGGTGGTCACAGCGTGGCTCCCAAGACCCTTCTGGAGGAAGGGAAGGTCACCTACAGCCTGATGCGGATCGCGCGCGACATCGACACGGTCCCGCGCGAGGGCTCATTGACCGTCTCCGGGCTGGATGTGATTGCCGTGCCCGGCTCGGCCGGGCGGCAGGTTGACGTGGAGGAAACGCGCCAGGCATTGTTGGCGGCCGCGCACGCCGGCCAGGGCAGCGGCGTGGCTCTGCTGATCCAGGATCGCCAGCCGGTGGTGACTTCCGTGGCCGATGCCGCGGCGCAGGCCAACGCCTTGCTCAGCCAGCCGCTGGCGCTGGTGGCCCAAGGCAGCGATGGCACCCAGCGTTTTGCCGTCGATCGCCCCACGCTGCGCCAGTGGCTGCGGTTCACGACGGTTCCCAGCGGGGACGGACGGGTTGGCCTGCGCGCCGAGATGGATCGCGATCAAGTGACGGCCTATCTCCAGGAATTGGCCGCACAGGTCGACCGCCCGGTGCAAAACGCTGCGCTGGACTTCGACCCGGCCACGAAGCAACTGACCGTGCTCAAGCCCAGCCAGGTGGGACAGGAGATGGACGTCGCGGCCGGGGTCGCAGCCATCGAAGCGGTCATTTCCACCACCCAACCTATCGCTGTGACCGAACCGCGCACGATCACCGTGCCGGTGACCATCGTCCAGCCAAAGGTAGACAGCAACAAAGTTGCCGAGCTCGGCATCTCCGATCTGATCAGCGAGGGGACGACGGTCTTCAAGGGTTCCAGCGACGATCGGGCGCACAATATCGCCGTCGCAGCCGGCAAGTTCAGCAACGTGGTGGTCGCGCCAGGGGACGACTTCTCCTTCGATAGCAATGTGGGGGATGTGACGGCGGCCAACGGTTTTGTCGAGGGCCTGGTCATCGCCGCCGAGCGGACTGCGGTGGGTATTGGCGGCGGGGTGTGCCAGGTGTCGACCACCGCTTTCCGGGCGGCTCTCAACGGCGGCTTTCCCATCACCGAGCGCTATGCGCACGGTTACGTCGTCAGTTGGTACGGCAAGCCGGGCATGGACGCGACCATCTACACGCCCGACGTCGACTTCCGCTTCCGCAACGACACGGGGCATCATATCCTTATCCAGTCGGGCATCGACATGGACAAGGGAGAGCTGACCTTCTACATCTACGGCAGCCCGACCGGGCGCAAGGTGGAGGTCGCCGACCCGGTGATCACGAACGTCCAGCCTGCGCCGCCGCCGCTGTACCAGCTAGACAGGAGCCTCGGACCGGGCGTCATCAAGCAGGTAGATTGGGCGGTCAAGGGCGAGGACGCGTTGGTCGTGCGCACTATCACCGAGCCCGATGGCACGGTGCGCGAGGACGAGTTTGTCAGCCACTACCAACCATGGCGGGCGATCTACCTGTACGGTCCCGGTGCCGACGTGCCGGGCGGTGCCGGCGGCTAGGCGCGCTCAAATCGGTCTCAGGCGCACGCGGGCTCACGCCGCGCGCGGGTTGACCGGCGTCGGAAGTGCGAAGCTGGCTCCGCTTGCCGCGCCAAGCGGCATTGGGGGAGAGATCAGGTCAACCGCAGCTCCCCCACCTGCCTGACCTGATCGCCCCACAAGCTCTTGGCCAGCGCGAATGCCCAGGCCGCGTCCATTGCGGCAAAGGCATGAAACATCACGTGCATCGGGATCGGCGGCTGGTGTGGGCCGACGGTCTGCAGGTAGTGGATGCCCTCCAGCAGCCGCGCCCCTTGTCGGCGGTAGAAGGCGATGCGCCGCTCTGCTAGCGCGTCCTCGGCCTGACCATTCTCGATCCAGGTAGCGTTCGCCCCGGCGCGCTCGGCCTCCGCAGCCTTTGCCGTCCCGCCTTCCTGCCCTGGTATCTCTACCTCGATCACCATCGCCCGCAGCCCCTGACTGCCCACCCGACGCGCGATCTCCTGGTAGAATCTCGTGCCGACGCCCTGGTTGCGCACCTGCGGTGCAGTAGCCAGGTACCACAAGTAGGCGGTGCCGAGGTCCGGCAAGGTCTGGTAGCGCGCCAGGCCGGCGAACGCTTCGTTCCCATCCACGGCCGCCAAAAGGTGGTGCTCCGGGCGTTCGGCGAGGGCAGAGGAGCGTTTGAGGGCGCGCAGGTGCTGCGACACCAACACCCGCTCGGCGGCCGGGAAGGCGGTCTCGTACAGGTCCAGCCAGGGCAGCAGGAGATCATCCTGCAGGCTGGTCAGCTCCACAAAGCGTATTCGTCGTAAGGATCGGTTCATGGCTGGGACCACATCCCGCTGATCATGCCGTCTCGGCCACCTTCTCGAGTTGGGCCGTCGGCTGGCCCTTGCCTTGCGGCGCCTGTCCCGCCAGTGACGCCAACCCGCCCAGCGCGCCCAGGTTCATCGTGTCGAGAGCACTGCTCGGCACAATCAGCATCGCCCCGCGCTCCTTCATCCCTTCGAACAGCATGTTCATGGCCCGTAGGTGCAGCGCCGTCGGATTGTCGACGTAAGTGGCGGCGGCTTCGGCGAAACTGGTGGCAATCTGCCTCTCGGAGTCACCGAGGATCACGCGCGCCTGACGCTCGCGCTCGGCCTGCGCCTGCTGGCTCATGGCGTTTTCCAGGTCGCGCGGGATGACTACGTCGCGGATCTCGACCGACTGCACCGTCACGCCCCAGGGCGTGGTGCGCTCGTCGATGATCCTCTGCAGCTCGGCATCCATCTTGGCTCGGCCAACCAGGATGTCGGCCAGCACGGTCTGGCCAATCACCTCACGCAGGGCCGTCTGTGCCGCCCAGGTGATCGCCGTGTGATAGTTCTCGACCTCGAGCGCCGCTTTCTGGGCATCCCACACCATCCAGAACAGTACGGCATCCACATCCACAGGCACCGTGTCGCGCGTCAAGGTCTTCTCGGCGTTGAACGGGGTTACCATCACGCGGTTGTCGATCGTCATGCTGACCGAGTCCGCGATCGGGACGATCCAGAACAGACCCGGGCCGCGCAACCCCAGGAACCTGCCGAAGCGCAATACCACGGCCTTCTCCCATTGACTGGCCACGCGCAGCGCGAACAGGACGTAGAATGCCGCCAGGCCCAGGATGATGACGGCGAATCCCACGACCAGCTCACTGGCATGCGCATTGCTCAGGATCGAGCCGACCCAGATCGCGGCGAGGATCAGCAGCACGAAGAAGAAGCCGGCAAGATTGGCAGGCCTGAATTTAGAGTCGGACATGGCGTTCCTCCCTCTGAACGATTATGAATAGCCCATTGTGTGACCTGGCGCCTGGGCAGCGCGCCGAGGCGGGCTCCCGCACTTCAGTCGCCGGCCGCCTCCCGGCAGCGGACCCAGGCGGCAAAGCTTTCTTCCCAGATCGGCTCAATCTCAGTGGGGGCAAATCCTTCACGCTCGGCGTCGTCCAGCCAGTGCTCGACCAGGTCGCGCAGGCGCGCGTCGCGCAAGCGGGCCGATTCGCCGCTGGGATCGGGGGGCGGTGCCAACACGTAAGTCCCCCGCCCTTGCTGCGTCGAGATGATCCGTTCGTCGTGGAGCAGGCGGTAGGCCCGAGCCACTGTGTTGAAGTTGACGCGCAGGTCGGCGGCCAGCTCGCGAACGGTCGGTAACTGGTCCCCGGCGCGCAGCGCGCCGCCCATCACCTGGTTCCGCACCTGGTCTACGATCTGGGTGTAGATGGGCACCCGGCTCTCAAACTCGAGGCGGACCTGCATCGCCGAGCCCCCTGGAATGACTTAATTGTATCATTGTACTAATTGTACACCAGCATCTGCAATCTGTCAAGAGCCTTTCTTGTGAATTTCGGATAGGAGGGCCGGTCTGCTTAGCTGCGGACGCGGAGGAGCGTCAACGGGAGCGGGGACGCTCCGGACCGTCATGGGAATGCCGCACCTTCGGCCGGCAGCCGGCCAGCCACAGTGACAGCGCTTTTCTTCGGCTGCAGGCCCTGTATTTGAGCGAGTGAGACCTTCCGCAACCGTCGGCCTGAGCCGGTCGACCGCCCAAACTGCGGCGCGGCGGAAAAGGGGCGAAGGATTTCGTCGTGTCGCAGCACCAACTAGCTACGGCCAACCGTCAGTAGGCGCCTATCGTGTGCAGGCGGTCGTCGTCTATGCCAAAATAGTGGGCGACCTCGTGGCGCAGGACGTGCTGCGCGAGCTCACGCACCTCGTCTTCGGTCGTGCACTGCGCCTCGATCGGCTTCTGATAGATGCTGATGCGGTCGGGCGCGACCAGATTGTAGCTGGTGGTGCGTTCCGTGAGGGGGATCCCGTGATAAAAGCCGAGCAGGCCGTAGCGGGATTGAACGCCGGCCTGCCGGCGCGTCCAAAAGTCGGGCCAGTCCTCGATGGCGATCTCGACGTTCTCAAGCGCATCTCGGAATCGCTCGGGCAGGGAAGCCAACGCCTCGGATACGACGGCGGCAAAGAGCTCGCGGTCCATGAACTGATTATATCACAGTGCCTGCTCGACTGGATGGGCGGAGCGCATCAACCCTTGATCGACCCGCTCAGCCCACGGATGAACTGGCGCTGGAGAGTGACGAAGAAGATCAGGATCGGGACCACGGTCATGACCACGCCTGCTGCCGTGGCCCGAAAATCGGAGGTGAACATGCCTTGCAGCGCCACCAGGCCAACCGGAAGTGTGAGCAGCTCGCGCGTGTGCAGCATCAGAGACGGCCAGAGGTAGTCGTTCCATGACACCACAAAGGTGAAGATGGCTACGGTAGCCAGTGATGGGCGCACGACAGGCAGCATGATCTGGCCCCAGATGCGCACCTCGTTGGCGCCGTCGATGCGGGCCGCGTCCAGCAAGTCGTTCGGTACCGTCCTGAACGCCTGTCGAAGCAAGAAGATGTTGAAGGCGCTCGAGATGCTGGGCAGGATCAGGGCAGCCAGGGTGTTGTAGTAGTGAAAGAAGTTGACGGCCAGCACGTAGCTGGGGATGAAGGTTAGCTGAGGCGGCACAATCAGCGTCGCAAGGAGCAAGTAGAAGATCAGGTCACGCCCGCGGAACCGCATTTTGGCGAGTGGATAGGCGGCGAGCGATGTGATCAGGACGTTCAGGACGACGGTACACGTCGATACGGTCAGGCTGTTGAGGAAAAAGCGGGCCACGGGCAGGCGAGTCCAGACCCGCGTGTAGTTAGCCAGCGTGAAGTCGTGCGGGATGAGCTGCGGCGGCATGGACACGACCGCATCAAGCGGCCCTTTCAAAGACGTTAAGAGAATCCACAGGAAAGGCAGGACGGTGACCACGCTGACGAGGCAGAGCATCGCGTACCAAAGCAGATTCTGTGCTGTGCGACGGCGCGCGCTGTGCCGCATTGCATCGCGCACCGGCACTGCAGGGAGCGCCAGGGGTTGAGTAGGTGCCATCAGTCCGCCTCCGAGTTGCGCTCGAGCACGCGAATATTCAGGATCGAAAACGCCAGGGTCACGGCCAACAGCACGATCGCGATGGTCGACGCATAACCCGCGTGGCCCAACACAAACGCCTGCCTCCACAAGTAGAACACCATGGTATAACCGCTGTTGAGGACTCCACCTGTGCTGCCGGTGAGGACGAAGATCTCGGTGAACACTTCGAGAGCCGCCAGGCTCGACATGACCGCCACAAAGACGATCTGTGGGCGCAGACCGGGCAGGCTGACGTAGCGGTGCTTTTGGAAGCTGTTGCAGCCGTCGATCTGCGCTGCATCGTACAGCTCTTCCGATATGTTCTGCAGCCCGGCCAGAAAGACCACCATGTAATAGCCGACGCCGGTCCAGACCGTCAGGGCGATCGCGATCGGCAGCGTATACGCCGCCTCGGTGAGCCACTGGATGGGCTGCTGGATCAATCCCAACCAGGTGAGAACTCCATTGATCAACCCCCCGTTGCCGTTGAACAGCCAGCGCCAGCAGATGCCGATCGCAATGCTACCGCTGATGACAGGGACGTAGAACAGTGCCCGGAAGAAAGCGATGCCGCGCAGGGTGCGATTGACGATGATCGCGAGGCAGACGGACAGGATGATCAGGGTCGGGGTCGCGATCAGATAAATGAACGAGTTCCGCAGCGCCAGCCAAAAGTTGGCGTCGCCCAGAAGCTGCTTGAAATTGCTCAGGCCCACCCAGACCGGCGGCGTCACCACGCTGTAGTCGGTGAAGCTGTAGTAGAAGACGGCCAAGATCGGATAGGCCACGAAGATGGCGGTCACCAGCAAGGCGGGCGACAGGAAGAGATAAGGTGTCAGAGAGAATTTTCTGGTCATGGGTATCTCTGTTTGACCCGGCCCTCTCCGTCCGACGGAGAGGGCCGGTATGGGGGAGGCGGTTACTTGTCGAGCCAGCCGTTGGCCTGGGCCACGCCGTCAGAGAGCGCCTTCTGGGCAGGCACGTTGTTGAACAGGGCCTGCTGCACCGCCTGCATGACGGTGTCGTTCACGTCCTTGAAGTTCGGGATGCTGGGCTTGATGTCGGCCTGCTTGGAGATCAACGCCTCGGCGAGCGGCTTGACGCTGTCTTCGATGGCCACCGGCTTCTGGGTGAAGAACGGGTCGGCGTAGGAAGCGGGCGTCGACGGGTAGATGCTTACGACCTTGGCGAACTCGAGCTGGCTGCGCGGGTTGGTGAAGAAGGCCGCCAGGGCCAGTGACGCCTTGGGGAACTTGCTGTCCTGCTTGACCGAGATGGCCATGGAGGTCGGCTGAAGGACGCCCGACTTGCCGATAGGCTGGGGCACGACCGCGAGGTAACCGTAGAGTCCAGGGTTTTCCTCCCGCACCGTGCGGATTAGCTGCGGCCCGGTCTGGAAGAAGGCGGCATTGCCGGAGGTGAAGAGGTCAAGCGCCAGCCGATCCTGGTCGGTCACCAGGGCCTCCCGGTCCACCGTGCCGGCCGCTACCATGTCCACGTACATTTGCAGCCAGGCAACGCCTTCCGGCGAATCAAAGGTGAATTTCGTGCCGTCGTCGCTGATGACCTTGACGCCGCCCTCGTAGACCATTTGCGACAGGATGTCGTTCACGGTCAGGCGAATGTCGCACAGCGTATTCGTTTTCTCCTTGATCGTCTTGCAGAGCGCCGGCAAGCCATCGACAGTGGTTGGGAAATCCTCGATCTTCAGCCCCGTCTTGTCGTAGACCTGGCGGTTGATCAGCTCGACGCCCACTGCCTGGTACCACGGCAGCTGGTAGCTCTTGCCACCCACCAATTGCTGGTTGAACAGGCCGGGGTAGTACTGGTCAATCACTGCCTGGGGCAGGCTGTCGCTCATGTTGACCAGCAGGCCCTTGCTCGCGAATTCGCTGACCCAGCCCTCGTTGTCGGAGAGGTTGGCGACATCGGGCGCGATCTTGGCAGCAAAGGAGTTGCGGTAGTCCTGGAGGAACGTCCCCTGGTGATCTTCCCAGTTGACCTTGACGCCCGGGTAGGTCTCCTGGAAGCGCTTGATGGTGCTGCTGATGTAGTCATCGAAGTTCGGCGAGAGCCAGTAGGTCCAGAAGCTGATCTCGGCGTTCGCTTCCACGCCGTCGATGACTTTCTCGGGATTGGGGCCGGGGGTGGGTGTGACCACGACTTGTTTTTCGACGACAGTGGTCACTTCCACCTGCCTGGTGACCTCGACCTGCTTTTCAACGACCTGGCCCGCGGCGGCAGGAGCAGGAGCCGCAGGAGCGGGAGCGGTGCACGCCGTGAGCAACAGGCTCAGAGCCATTACGAGGCTCATGGCAACGAACAATGACTTGCGCATTTCTTACCCTCCTTGGATGTCTGGCGAGTGCGAGTGGTGCCGGAAAGCGTTCCGTCGTGCCTGGGTTACTGGGCTGTCACCTCCTGCAGTTGGGCGATCCGAGGGGCCGGAAGTCTGCATAGGGTTTGACCTCACAATTGCCGAATGCTAGAATAGGGATAGGACGAATTAATGGCAGTATATTAGGGCCGCTATCACGCGGCAAGGTCATCAGCAGGACATAATTAGGACGTTATGATCGCCTTCGAAAGCTTCGAAGAGGGCCTGCAAGACACGCTCAATCACCTATACAACCCCGCTTATCATCCCCCCGGCGCGGTATGCATTGTTCTTGGGCTTGAGGCGAGAGCTGCGCTGCAGTCAGTTCAAGAAGCCGTCTCCGAGGCGATCGAGATCCTTGCACCTGCTCCTCATGTGCCACCCTCGGCCCGCAGCCGGCGCATTCACGACGTGCTCGCCCGTCGCTATCTGGAAAAGCTGACACAAGAGGAGACGGCCGAGCGCCTTGGCATCACGCCGCGCCACCTGCGCCGCGAGCAGACCCAGGCAGTGAACACGCTGGCGCGGCTCCTATGGGAGCGCCACGGCGGGCTGCTCTTGCCCGACGCTGATTTCCGCGCGGAGGGCGAATCGCCCGAATGGCTCTCGCAGGTGCGGCAGGAGCTGGTGGCCCTGGAAAAGGGTTCCCGAGGCAATATAGCGAGCGTCGGCGATGCCATCACGAGCATGGTGGAGCTGGTCTCGCCGCTGGCAGCCCGTCACGGCATCCGGTTGACAATCGACCGGATCCAACCTGGCCTGATGGCCGCAATTCATCCCTCCAAGCTTCGCCCTGTGCTGGTGAACAGCTTGACGGGCTTGATCCGTCGCATGACGGTGGGCAGCGTCGCCATCCATGCGGCCGGCACGGGGAATCTGGTCCAGATTACCATCGCCGGCAGCCCCGCACCGCCGGACGAGCCACCCGAAGACGATCTCGTGCGCGAGTTGCTGTCCGACCACGCCGGCGCCATTCAGCGGCTCGTCTCGGGCAACCGCTTCATCTTGACCGTGACTCTGCCTGCTGCAGCGAAAGTCACGGTGCTGGTAGTTGACGACAATGCCGATCTGCTGCACTTCTACCGCCGCTACGTCCAGGGCACACGCTACCAGATCGTGCCCCTCGCAGAAGGCAGCCGGCTTTTCGAAACGATCAACTCCGTGGCCCCGGACGTGATTGTGCTCGACGTCATGCTGCCAGATATCGACGGCTGGGAGCTGCTGGCGCATTTGCACAACCACCCCACAACCCGTCCGATCCCCGTCATCCTCTGCTCGGTCGTGCGCGAGGAGGAGCTGGCCCTTGCGTTGGGAGCGGCAGTCTATGTCTCCAAGCCCGTCCGGCGCCAGGAGTTCATCCAGGCCCTGGACCTGGCGCTCAGTCGTGCCCCAGCAAGAGCTCCAGAAGCATCTGAGAACAGCGGACCAGCGCGTTGAGCTCCAGGCCATCGCCCAGGCTGGCGATCAGCAGTGGGCTGGTCATAGGCTGGTCGGCCGGGTCCTGGGCCGAGAGAATGATGACAGGGATGTCCCGTAGCTCCGCCTTCTGCTGCTTGGCCGCCAACACCTGCCAACCGTCGATGTCGGGCAACATAATGTCCAGCAAGACCAGGTCCGGGCGTTCTGCTTGGAGCCTTGCCAGCGCCCCGGCGCCGGTGTCAGCCGTCGTCACCTCCAATCGCTCGTCGCAGGCCCGGAGCATGCGGCTGTACAACTGCAGCGCGTCGGCACTGTCGTCTACGATCAGAACCCGCCGAACCGGCGTGCCCAGGCCAGCGAGGGCTGCTTCCAGGTTGGCCCGCAGGGCAGGCTTGAGCAAATAGCCGGCCGCGCCCGCAGCATGCGCGTGCTCGGTCCTGCCGCGCAGCGCACAGCCGATGATCGGCAGATCTGGCAGGGCCAGCCGGGCTTGCTCGAGCTGCGGATACAGCAGCTCCGGCGACGCGGCGTTGAGCAGGACAGCCCGCGCCGGATAACGGCGAGCCTCTTGCTGGGCCTGCTCCAGGTCCTGGCAGGCGACGAACTCCACTTGGTCCCAGTAGCGTGCGCAGTAGGCCTGCAGGTCTCCGACCGGATCGCAGATCAGGATGCGCTGGTGGAGTGGTTCCCTGGGCACGGACGAAGGTGCCGTGCGTTCATACCAGACCCAATCCTCCACACTCCTGGCTTCCGGCTTGACGGCCCGCGCATCGGCCGGCGAGATCGGCAGCTTGAAGTGGAAAGTACTGCCCTCGCCTAGCGCGCTTTCAAGCCACATCTTGCCGTCGTGCAGCTCGACAAACTGCCGGCTGATGGTCAGGCCCAGTCCGCTGCCGGTCTGGTTCTCCTGTGGCTTCTTCTCCCCGCGGTAAAAAGGCTGAAAGATGCTCTGCGCCTCGGCCGGCGAGATGCCCGGGCCGGTATCGCTGACGCTGAGTGTCACCTCCTCGTGTCCCTGTTCGACCCGCACCGCGATGCCACCGTTCTCGGTCAAGCGGGCGGCATTGCTCAGCAAGTTGAGGATTACCTGCCGGATGCGCGTTCGATCGCAGTAGACCTCGGGGAGGGTAGCGGGCAGCGAGACCTCGAGCGTCAGTCCCTTCTTGTCGATCAGCGGCCGGACAATGTTCAACGCTTTGGCGATCTCGTCGCCCAGAGCCACCCGCTCGCGATGCAGGGCCAGGTGGCCGGCCTCAACCTGGCTCAGGTCCAGCACGTCGTTGATCATGGTCGAGAGGTGTTCGCAGTTACGGTACACGATCTCCAAGTCCTCGAGCAGTGCGGGGGGCAGCACCTGGCCGTAAACCTCGGGCGTCTCAAGCAGGAGATCGGTCAAGCCAATGATCATGTTCAGCGGAGTGCGGAACTCATGGCTGACGTTGGCGACAAAAGCGGCTTTGGTTTTCTGAGCTTCTTCGGCGACCTGCCTGGCCGCGGCCAGCTTCTCGTTCAGGAGCCCAAGCTGCCGGTTGGCATGGACCAGATCGGCGAGGGTTTCTTCATGGCGCATCCGGTCCGAATAGGCTTGTTCCAGCGTCTCACGGGCCTGCTGGTAGTGCTCCCACGACCACTGGGCCACGTTGCGTATGCGCCGCTCCTGTTCCCACGCAATCGCCCAGACCGCCCACGTGGCGCTCAAACAGACGATCGTCAGGCCGGTATCCGTTCCGGGGAGTGACAGCCAGGCCGAGAGACACAAGATCAGAGTTTCTCCGGCGGCTGCCACGGCGGCTGAACGTAGTCCGAGCAGTCCGGCCGCCAGCATCACCGGAAGGATCGCCAGCGGGGCAAGTGGAGCGCGCCACCAAAGCGCGGCCAGGTGCAGGATCAGCATTAGCGCGACCACCAGAGCCCAGGCGCCAGCCCTGGGTCGCCACTGATCCAGCAGCCAGGCCGTCAGGGCAGCCGCCAGCAGGAGCAAGGCAATCGGCTGTGTCCGACCTACCAGCGCGGGATTGCCGCCCATCACTCCCAGCAGCACCCCGACTGTGGCGAGGCCGACGATGGCGGCAGTCGACGACAAGTGCAAATCGCGTTCAAAACCAGAGACCGCGGGCTGATTCATTGGCTTCTACCTCACCTGTGGCGGTCCGGCTGGCCGGGATCCGCTGTGGCCGCGCCCAGCATTGTAGCAGCGGGTGAGGATTATGACAACGATCTGACAGCGAAGTCGCACTTTGGAGGTCGCGCGCCAGCGGCAGCAACGGGGTGAATAGTATCGGCAACTATCGTCATGTTCCGGCGGAAGACGCCACTTGACCTTCTAACAAATCTACGTGGAAACGGGGAAAATACCCTTGCCAGCCGGCGAATTATATGGTATAATTCGCCCTGGTTTGTCTTATCCGCCATATGCACCCACGGGAGCGTTCTCATGGCTCGTCGTTTCTGGCACACCATCCTTCTGGTGATCGTGGTCTCCCTGTCGTTGCCCCTGGCCGCGTTTGCGGCACCTGCGCCGCAGGGGTCAGGTTACGTGGTAAAGGGCGGCGATACACTGGCAGACATCGCCTGGCGCCTGGGGGTATCTTCGAGCGCCCTGCGCAGGGCCAACGGCATCTCGAACAGCAACGTCATCTATCCCGGCCAGGTCCTGTCGGTTCCGGGTCAGAGCGCCGAAGAGACAGCGAGCGCCGCGCCGGCCGAGCAGAGTTCCTCGAGGCGCGCGTCGCCAGGCGGCGCCAAGTGGATCGACGTCGACCTGGTAGAGCAGACGCTCAGCGCTTACCAGGGCGATACCCTGGTCTTCAGCACCCCGGTCAGTACCGGCGTCGAAGGTCACAATACGCCCGTGGGGGAGTTCGCCATCGAGTGGTTTGTGAGGTCGCAGGACATGTCGGGCGACGGCTACTATCTGGCCGATGTGCCCTATGTGATGTACTTTGCCGATTACCTCGCCATTCACGGCACCTACTGGCACGACAACTTCGGCACTCCTATGAGCCACGGATGCGTTAACCTGAGCATTCCGGACGCTGCCTGGCTCTATGACTGGGCTTCCATTGGTACGCCGGTGGTCATACACTATTGACGAGCTTAGTCGCCCCGCTGGCACAACTCGTCTGGCCTTTGCCTGTCCGAACTTGAGCTTGCAGCTTTGGGTAGTCGCGTAACCGAGGGGGGCCACGCTTTTGGCGTGGCCCCCTCGCATGCTCTTCGCCTGACGTTTCGCCCGCCGCTACGTTCGCAGCGTCGCGCCCATCTCCCGCTCCAGCCGCTGCACGATCTTGTGGCGCAGCTTGCGCACGTCCTCGTCAGTCAGAGTGCGATCGGGCGCCTGGAAGGCGAGGCTGTAGGCCAGCGATTTCTTGCCGTCCGGCACGGGCTGGCCGCGGTACAAGTCGAACAAGCGCAGCTCAACCAGCATCTTGCCGCCCGTCTGCTGGATCAGCCCCGCGACCTGGGCCGCCGGCACTGAATCGTCCACGATGAACGCCAGGTCCTCATACACCGCCGGCTGGCTGGAGATCGCGGTCATCGGCATCGCCTCACCCCAGTTAGCCAGCAGGACGTCCAAGTCCAGCTCCATCAGCGCGACCGGCAGCGCCGGCAGGTCCCACTCAGCCCGCACCTGTGGGTGAAGCTCGCCGACGAGGCCCGCCGTCCCTCCACCCACCAGCACCTGGGCGGTGCGGCCGGGGTGCATCGCCGGATGCTCGCCGCGCTCCCAGCGCACGTTGCGCACTTCCAGCCGGTCCAGCAGTGTCTCCACCACCCCTTTGAGATCGAAGAAGCCCAGCGGCGTGGTGTCGTAGGGCTGCCAGGCGGCCGGCTCGCGCGGGCCAACCAGTACAGCGCTTAAGCGCCGGGGCTCGGCAGGCAAAGTCTGGCCGGGCCGTGGGAAGAACACCCGCCCGAGCTCGAAGATTGTCACGCGCTCGCGAAAGCGCAGGTTGGCACGCGTGGTGTGCAGCAGGTTCGCGAGCAGCGTGCGGCGCAAGTGGTTGCGTTCTGCCGACAGTGGGTTCAGCACCCTGACGTAGCCCTCCGCCGGCGTTCCCCGCAGCAACCGTTCGTCGTCGGCCGGATTGATCATGGTATAGGTGATCACCTCGTCCAGTCCGCAGCCGGCCAGGACATCACGCACCTTGGCCTCGGCTTCCAGCGCAAGGTTGCGCCGCTGGGGCGGGAGCGCGTCCTGCAGGAGCGTGGACGGCAGCCGATCATAGCCGTAGATGCGCCCGATCTCCTCGACCAGGTCGGCTGGGATGCTCACATCCTGCCGGTAGCTGGGTACGCCGACGTGCAGAGCCGTGGAGCCGGCGCGTGGGGAGCTGACCTCGAACTCAAGCGCCCGCAGGATGCGCACGATCTCGGGCTCGGGGATGGTCACCCCCAGCAGCCGGGACACGTACTCTGGCTCGAGCTCGATCGTGCGCGTCTCGGGCTTGCGGGGATAAACGTCCCCATACACCGGACGCGTGGTTCCGCCTGCCGCCTGCCGCAGGAGCTCGCCGGCCCGAGTCAGTGCCGGGATGGTCAACTCGGGATCGACTCGCTTGCCGAAGCGCTGGGCTGCCTCGCTGGACAGCTTGAGCAGTTGAGCGGTGCGGCGGATGCTGAGGAAGTTGAAGTTCGCGGCCTCCAACAGGACGCGCGTGGTGCCCGCTCCGACCTCGGTGTTCGCCCCGCCCATCACGCCTGCCACCGCTACCGCGCCCGCCGTGTCGGTGATCAGCAGCATATCCGGGTCTAGTACCCGGTCCACCTCGTCGAGTGTGGTCAGGTGCTCGCCTGGGTGGGCGCGCCGCATGATGATCTGCGGCTTCGCCTCGCCGCTCGCTTCTGGGACCCTCAGCCGCAGCAGGTCGTAGTCGAAGGCGTGCAGCGGCTGTCCCAGTTCGAGCATCACGTAGTTGGTGACGTCGACGATGTTGTTGATCGGACGCATCCCTGCCCGCAAGAGCCTCTGCTGCATCCAGTAGGGCGAGGGCGCGACCTGGAGACCCTCGATCAGGGCCGCCGAGTAACGCAGGCACAGGTCGGGCGCGTCGATCCGGATGCCCACGAAATCCGCTCCGGAGACGATCTGTGCCTTCTGGTCGGCCGGCGCAGCTCCGCGTGGCAGGCGCAGCGCTTGCCCGGTCAGCGCGGCCACCTCACGCGCGATGCCGATGACGGACTGCAGATAGCCGAAGGCGCCCTTGATGTCGAACTCGAGGATCACGTCGCCCAGGTAGTCGACCAGCGGTGCTCCGACCGGCGCGTCGTCGGGCAAAATGATCACGCCCTCGTGCTCTTCGCTCAGGTCGAGCTCCTTCTCAGACATGACCATGCCCTCGGAGGCGATGCCGCGGATCTTGCCCGGCTTGAGCCGCACCAGGCGCCGCTCCGCGCTGTGACCGTCGATGTGCTGCGCGCCCGCGATCGCGAAGGCCACCTTCGGCCCGCGCCCGTCCCCGAGGTCCTGGCCGGCATAGGGATAGAGGTTAGGCGCGCCGGTGACCACGGTCAGGGGCTGCGAGGCGCCGTAATCCACGCGCGCCAGCACTAGCCGGTCCGCATCCGGATGACGTCGCACCTCCAGCACCTGGCCGACGAAGATCTTGTCCCGCTCCCAAGTCTCGCCGATGCGCACGACCTTCTCCACCTCCAGCCCGGCCAGCGTGAGCCGCTCGGCCAGCGCTTCCGGAGAGATGGTGATGTCCACGTAGTCCTTCAGCCAGCTGATCGGTACTTTCATTTGAACTGCTCCACGAACCTGAGGTCATTGCCATAGAACAGGCGCATGTCGTTGATCCCGTACTTCACCATCGATGGGCGCTCCACGCCGAAACCAAAGGCGAAGCCGGAATAGATCTCGGGATCGTAGCCGCCGTTGCTCAGCACCACGGGATGAACCATGCCTGCCCCGGCTACCTCCAACCAACCGGTGTACTTGCAGACAGCGCAGCCCTCGCCGCCGCACAGCATGCAGTCCATGTCCGCCTCGATGCTCGGCTCCGTGAAGGGGAAGTAGCTGCCTCGCACCCGCAGCCGGCGCCCGGCGGCGTACATCTTGCTCGCGAAAGCCTGCAGTGTGCCGATCAGGTCCGTCATGCGTATGCCACGGCCGACCGCCAGCCCCTCAACTTGCGTGAACTGCGACTCAGAGCGCGCCGACACCTGCTCGTAGCGGTAGGTCTTGCCGGGCAGGATGACCCGGATCGGCTCGGGATAGCGCTCGCGCATTACCCGGATCTGGCCGGGGCTGGTGTGCGTCCGCATCACCAGGCGCTCGTCGTTCGCCGTGGCCCCGTCTTCCTGGCTCACCCAGAAGCTATCCCACATGTCACGTGCGGGGTGGTAGGGCGGCATGTTGAGCAGGCCGAAATTGTACTCGTCCGTTTCCACGTCCGGCGCTTCGTAGACCTGGAAGCCCATCTCGCCGAAGATCGCCACGATCTGGCGCAAGGTCTGCGTGACCACGTGCAGGTGCCCTAGTTCCGGGCGGCGCCCCGGCAGCGTCACGTCGACCGCCCCCGCAGTCAGTTCCGCCCGCAGGCTGGCGCTCTTCAATGCCTCCTCGCGCTCGTCGAAGGCCGACTCGAGCCGCTCCTTGACCTCGTTGGCCGCCTGCCCGTAGGCCGGGCGCTCTTCACGTGGTAGTCCGGCCAGCCGTTTCATCGCCTCGCTCAGCGCCCCGCCCTTACGTCCCAGATAGCGGATCCGCCAGGCATCCAGCCCCGCCGCGTCCTGAGCGCCTGCGAGCGCTCCCAGCGCCTCTTCCTGTAGCTTCGACAAGTCCTCGTAGTCCGGCATAAGCCCTCCCCGATCCGTTAAATAAGAACGCGCACTCCGTCACAGGGACGAAGCGCGCCCGAAATGCTCCGCGGTACCACCCTGGTTTCCCCTTTGTGGGGACCCTCTGCCCGGCGGCCCGATCTGCCGGGCTTACCGGTTGCCCGCTAACGGTGGGCGTCCGTGGCAAACTACTTCGCCGATTAAGGTTGCGAGGCAAAATTGGCTTCGCGGCCCCTCGGCTTTCCCTTGCCAGGCTCGGGAGGGAACTTCGGCGAGGTTCACGCCGGCCGGGCTTTCAGCCCGCTTGGGACCCGGCCTCTCTGGGGTTATTCCCCCGCGTACTTTCCTCCGTCACAGCCTTTCGACATTATCCGCATTATGCGTCCGGCGAGGTGTATTGTCAAGAACTAAGCTGCGAACTCAGTTTCGCCTTCAGTGCCGGAAATGCCGTTCTCCGCTGAAAACCATGGCTAGTCCCAGGCGGTCGGCCGCCGCGATCACTTCCTGGTCGCGCTGCGAGCCGCCCGGTTGGATGCAGGCAGTCACGCCTGCCGCAGCCGCCGCCTCGATGCCGTCCGCGAAGGGGAAAAAGGCATCCGAACCCATCGCCGCGCCGCGTGCGCGCTCTCCCGCTCGCCGGACCGCCAGGTGGACGGCCTCCACACGGTTCATCTGGCCCGCGCCCACGCCGACCGTCGCCGTGCCCTGTACCAACACGATCGCGTTCGATTTGACGTGTTTGACGGCGCGCCAGGCAAAGCGCAGCGCAGCCAATTCGGCGTCGGTGAGTGGTCGCGTCGTCACGACCCGCCAGCCGGCCTCATCGGCGGCCCCGACGTCCGGCGTCTGGACCAGGAGACCGCCGCGCACCGAGCGCATCAGAAATGACCCCTCTTCGCCAGGCCGGGCCAGCATCACCCGGCAGTTCTTTTTGTGTTGGGCCAGCCAAGCCAACGCCTCAGGGCTGTAGGACGGCGCCGCCAGCACTTCGATGAACAGGCCCCCGATCGCCTCGACCAGCGCTCGCTCGACCGGGCGGTTGGTGGCAATGATCGACCCATAGGCCGAGATCGGATCGCAGTCGAAGGCCAGCCGGAACGCTTCGGGCAGGTCCGCGGCCGAGGCCAACCCGCTCGGGTTGGTATGCTTGACGATCGCAACCGCCGGTTCGGCGAAGTCCTGCGGCATCGCCCAGGCGGCATCCAGGTCCACAAGATTGTTGTAGCTCAGCTCTTTGCCCTGCAGTTGTTCGAATAGTGGCCGGCTCCCCGCCCAACGGTAAAAGGCCGCTGCCTGGTGCGGGTTCTCGCCGTAACGCAGCGACTGTACGCGCTTTGCCACCAGATCCAGCGTCTCGGGTAGAGGCTGGTCAGGCTCAACCTGCCGCGCCAGCCAGTTCGAGATGGCCATATCGTAGGAGGCGGTATGATGAAAGGCCTTCAACGCCAGGCGACGGCGTCCCGGCTTGCCCAACGGCTCCACGACCGACGCTTCTCCCGCGCCCCCGACCGCAGCCTGTTCGCCGGACGAGCGTGCGTCTGCCCGCAACCCGGCGAGCACGTCAGCATAGTCAGCCGGATCGCAGACCACGATCACCGACTCGAAGTTCTTGGCTGCTGCCCGCAGCAGCGCCACGCCGCCGATGTCGATCTCCTCTATCGCCTGGGCCTCGTCGACGCCCGGCCGGCCGGCGGTCTCGCTGAAGGGATAGAGGTTGCAGGCGACCAACCCGATCGGCGTGATCGAGTGCGCGGCCAGTTCGGCGAGGTGCTCGGAGGTCTGCCGGGCCAGGATCCCGCCGTGTATGGCCGGATGCAAGGTCTTCACGCGGCCGCCCAGGATCTCGGGGAATCCTGTGATCTCCTCCACCTCGGTGACGACCAGGCCCGCCTGGCGCAGCGCGCGCGCCGTGCCTCCGGAGGCGACCAGCTCGAAGCCCAGTTGGCTCAACCCGGCGGCGAATTCGGTCAGCCCGTCCTTGTCATACACACTCAGTAAAGCGCGTGTCCGGTTGGCCATTTGCCTTCCCTCACGGATGACTTGAAGCGCGATCCGCGCCTCGTGGTTCGGCGCTCAGCTCCCGACGCACCAATGCCGCAAACTCGCGGGCGCGTGCCGGGGCGTCGCCGAGGTAATGGGAGGCATCCAGCAGCGCGCGTGCCTCGTCAGGCGGCACGTGGCTTGTGATGCGCGGGTCGGCGCAGAGGGACTCGACGATTGGGTTGGCGCGGCCCTCTCGCACCGCGGACCAGGCGCGCAGCGAGTGCTGGCGGAGCACCTCGTGCAAATCCTGGCGGTCGCCGCCGCGCCTTGTCGCGACCATCAGCAGCCGTTCCGTGGCGGCGAAGGGACCGTAGGCCGCCAGCAGGCGAGCGGAGGACGCGGCGTCGATCTGCAGGCCGTCGATCAATTTGTGGCCGCGGATGAGTATCTCGTCGGCGATCAGGAAGGCCTCGGGCAGGATGCTGCGCCGATTGGCCGAGTCATCCAGGGTGCGTTCGAGCAGACTGTGCGCGGCGTTGTCCCAGGCGACCCGCGGCAGCGCCGCCAACTGCCTGGCCAGGCTGTCGACGTTCTCGGCGTCGATCGGATTGCGCTTGAAGGGCATGGCGCTCGAGCCCACTTGCCGGGCGCCGAAGGGCTCGGCCCACTCGCCGACAGGGGGCGACTGCAGGAAGCGCAGGTCGAAGGCGAACTTGTAGAGCGACTGCGCCAGTCCGGCCAGCGCCGACAGCACCTGGTAGTCTTGCTTACGAGGATAGGTCTGGGTGGCGACGGGCACCGCCTCGAGCTCGAGTGCCAGCATGATACGCCGCTCGAGATCTGCCGGCTGCATACCCGTTCCGGCCAGCAGCTCGGTGTAGGAGGCGGAGGTGCCTACTGCGCCCTTGAAGCCCTTCCCGCGCACGGCCCCACGCAGCCGGCTTAGCTCCTGCCAGTCCCGCAAGAGATCCTGCGCATACTGCGCCAGGCGATAGCCGGTCGTGGTCGGCTCGGCCGGCTGCAGATGCGTGAAGGCGATGGTAGCGGCCGAGGCGGTATCGTCGATCCGGCGGGCAAAAACCAGCAGTAGCTTGCGCAGGCGCATCAGCAGCAGATCCAGGGCCTCACGGACGCGCAGCGCTTCGGCATTGTCCTCGACGTCCATCGAGGTCGCGCCCAGGTGGATGATCCCGCCGCCGACCGGACACTGCTCGGCGAAGGCGCGCACCTCGGCCATCAGGTCGTGGCGGATCTCCTGTTCGATGGCCTGGGCACGCGCCAGATCGACCGCGTCCTGTTGGGCCCGCAGGTCGGCGACCTGGGCGGCGCTCACCAATCCGGCGGCCTCTTCGGCTTCGGCCAGCGCGACCCAGATCCGTCGCCACAGCCGTCGTCTATGGCCCTCGCTCCAGATACCCCGCATGGCAGGCGAGCCATAACGCCAGGTGAACGGCGAGAGGTAGGTTTCGTGGCTATACACCAGTTGGTCGCTCATACGCTGCCTTGTCACATCACGATCAACTGCTCTCGCCGCGGGCCGACCGACACGTAGCGCAGCGGAGCACCGGCGAGTTCCTCGATCCGGCGCAGATAGGCTTGCGCCGCGGCGGGCAGATCTTCCCAGCGCCGCACGTTTTCGGTCGACGTCTGCCAGCCCGGCCAGGTCTCGTATACCGGCGTCACCTGCTCGTAGACCGCGGTGTCCGGCACGTACGTCAGGATCTCGTCTCCCCGCCGGTAGCCGGTGCAGATGCGCAGCTCGGCGAACCCGTCCAGTACATCGAGCTTGGTGACGGCCAGCTCGCTGAAGCCGTTCAGCCAGGCGGCGTAGCCGATCGCGACGCCGTCGAACCAGCCACAGCGGCGCGGTCGCCCCGTGGTCGCGCCGTACTCCTGTCCCACCTCCCGCAGGCGAGCGCCGTCCTCGTCCTGCAGCTCTACCGGGAAGGGGCCGGCGCCGACCGCGGTACAATAGGCCTTCGCGACGCCGATCACCCCGCCGATGGCAGCCGGCGGCAAACCCGCTCCCGCGCTGGCGCCGCCCGCGATCGGGTTTGACGAGGTTACGTAGGGGTAGGTGCCCCAGTCCAGGTCCCGCATCACTCCCAATTGTCCTTCGAGCAAGATCTGTTGGCCGCCGCGCAGGGCCTGCTGCAGGATCGGCAACGTGTCGACGATGCGTGGTCCCAACGCCTTGCCCCAGCCCACGGCCAGTTCCATCAGCTCGTCAAGCCGGAGGGCGGCCCGGCCGAACTCGACCAGCGTCCGGTTCTTCTGGGCAAGCGCCAACGTCAGGCGTGCTCTCAGCCAGTCGGGCCGCAGAAGGTCGCCAGCATGGATGCCCAACCGAGCCGCCTTGTCGGCATAGGCCGGGCCGATCCCGCGTTTGGTCGTGCCGATCTGGGCACTGCCGCGCGCCCCCTCTTCCAGGGCGTCGAGCAGCATGTGATAGGGCAGGATCACCTGGGCCCGCTCGGAGATCCACAGGTTGTCGACATTCAGGCCTGCGACCGTCAATTCCGCCAGTTCTTCGAGCAGGCGGCCGGGGTTGAGTACCACTCCCGTGCCGATGATGCAGCGCGTGCGTGGGTTGAAGATGCCGGACGGCACGAGGTGGAGGCGGAACGTGCCGTGCTCGTTCACTACCGTGTGCCCCGCATTGTCTCCGCCCTGAAAGCGAATCACCATCTCCGCCTGCTGGGCCAGGTAGTCTATTATCCGGCCCTTGCCCTCGTCTCCCCATTGTGCGCCAACGATCGCAGTCACGGTCATGTTTGCTCCTCCGCCGGTTGCCGGGAAAGAAAAACCCCGTCCCCAGAGGTTTTCCCCCTTGCGAGACAGGGCATTCATGCAGCATCCACGGGCACGTAGACCCACGGCCGCAATTGTACACGCCAGCCGGTTGGGGGACAAATCACCCGCTCTCGTCCGCGATCACGGGCCGCCGCGCTCACCCGGCTGCGTGTTCGCCTTCCTGTTCCCCGGCGACCAGGGCCATCTCCAATGCCTCGCGCAGGGTGCGCGCTCCCAAGACCTGTACGCCCGCCGGCGGCTGGTCCAGCTTGCGCGCGGCAGTGCGTGGGATCAGCACGCGCGTGAAGCCCAACTTAGCGGCCTCGTTCAGCCGGCGCGGCAGCTGGCCGACGCTGCGCAGTTCGCCACTGAGGCCGACTTCGCCGACCAAGGCCAGATCGGCCGCGACCGGCCGGTTGCGGACAGAAGACGCGACTGCCGCCGCGATGGCGAGGTCAGCGGCCGGCTCGTCGACCTCCAGCCCGCCCACGATGTTGACGAACACATCCTGGTCACCCAGCTTCAGCCGTACGCGCTTGCTCAGCACGGCGGTCAGCAGCAGCAGGCGGTTGAAGTCCACGCCGTTGCCGGTACGCCGCGGGTTGGCGAAGGTGGTCGAACTCGTCAGCGCCTGCACCTCGACGAGGATCGGCCGGGTGCCTTCCATGGTGACGGCGATGGCCGAGCCCGCCGAGTTGGGCAGGCGCTCGGCCAGGAAAGCCTCCGACGGATTCTTGACCTCAATCATCCCGTGTTCGGCCATTTCGAACACACCCACCTCGTTGGTGGAGCCGAAGCGGTTCTTTACCGAGCGCAGCAGACGGTAGCTGTGGAAGCGTTCGCCCTCCAGGTACAGCACCGTGTCGACCATGTGCTCCAAGACGCGCGGCCCGGCGATCGAGCCCTCTTTCGTCACGTGGCCGACCAGGAAGAGTGGGAAGGTCTGCGACTTCGCCAGGCGCAGCAACTGGGCCGAGCAATCGCGTACCTGGCTGACGCTGCCGGCCCCGGATTCGATAGCGTCCGAATAGATGCTCTGCACTGAATCGACCACCACTAGCTTGGGCTGCGTTTGCTCGATGTGCCCGATAATGCTCTCCAGGCGTGTGTCCGCCAGCACCAGCAAGTTGGGCGTGGCGATATCCATCCGGCTGGCCCGCAGCTTGATCTGCGCGGCCGACTCCTCGCCCGAGACGTACAGGATGCGGCCGCTCGAGGCTGCCAGGTCGGCGCACAACTGGAGCAGGAGTGTGGACTTCCCGACGCCGGGATCGCCGCTGATCAGTACTACCGACCCGGGCACGATACCGCCCCCCAGCACCCGGCTCAGCTCGCCGATGTGGACGGGAATGCGCTCGTAACCATCGGCCGGGATGTCGGGCAGGGAGATCGGCCCGCCGCTGGCCTCGATGAGCGCGCCCAGCCCGCGGCTTTTGCTCGGCGCCTGCACCACGGTCTCCACGAGCGTGTTCCAATCGCCACAATCAGGGCATTTGCCTTGCCACTTGGGCTGAGCGCTGCCGCAGACCTGGCACACGTAGCGGGTTTGGGCTTTAGCCATCGCATCCTCTGTCTGGGTCGATCAAATGTTCGATTGATTGTACCGCCACACGGGCGCCGCGTCAAGCCGATTTTTGATGATTTGATGACGCTTCTCGTCGCGCTTTTGCCTTTTGGCCGGGAAGAGTCTAGTATTCGCCCTCGATCGGAGGAATGTATGGCCGTATCTTGTGCTCTCGTGCGCCCGCCGGCCGACAGCTACGTCCGTGCGATCAGCAGCACGGCGGCGCGCATTGACGTCGGGCTGGCGCGCGCCCAGCATGCCGAGTACCGCCAGGCCCTGAGCGCTGCGGGACTGGCGGTGGAAGCGCTGTCTCCGGACGAAGATCATCCTGATAGCTGCTTCATGCAAGACCCGGCGCTGGTGATCGCCGGCCTGGCCATCATCTGCCGGCCGGGTGCAGCCAGCCGGCGTGGGGAGGAAGAAGCCCTGGCCGAATGGCTGGCCCCTCGCCTGCGCATGGCACGCATCACAGAGCCGGGCACGCTGGAAGGCGGAGACGTGCTGGTCTTGCCGGACTGTGTGCTCGTGGGCGAATCGGCGCGTAGCAACGCCGCCGGCATCCGCCAACTGGCCGCGCTTCTGGCCCCCGCCGGCCTGTCTGTGATCTCCGTCCCAGTGGGTGAGAACCTGCATTTGCTCAGCGCAGTGGCCTATCTGGGCCGAAACCGGCTGCTGGCCGTCGCCGATTTTGCGGCGCGGCCGGTTTTTGCCGGTCTCGAAATTATCCAGGTACCGCGCGCAGAGGCCTATGCCGCCAACGTCCTGGCCGTGGGCGATTATGTAATCATGCCGGCCGGCTATCCGCGAGTGGAGCGCTCCTTGCGGGCCCGCGGCCTGGACGTGCTGCCCGTTCCGACCTCGGAGTTTGCCAAGGCCGACGGCGGCGTGACCTGCCTGTCTCTGCTCTTGTAACTAACCCATCTGCCGAGGGGCATGGGCGCCCTCGGCAGCACTGGCCATCGCCGGCACAGATGCCGGCCCGCTTTGCCTGCCCTGGCGCCTCTTCGGGCCGGGCGGGGTAGGGACCACCCCGTGGTCGCACCGTTTCAAATATTCCCGCGTACCATGTCGAGTAACCGGCCGAGCACCCGTTCGCCATCTGCCCGCAGGCCGTTGTGCTCGTACTCATTGGTGACCCAGACCTTCAGACCGCCGATCCTTGCGGCCGTTTCTTCCGAGTAGATGCGCGCGACGTACATGTCGTTGTAGTACATGGCGGCCGCGCACGGCACTCGATTGGCCTGTAGCGCGGCCAGATCGTACAAGCGCGGCCAGTCCCGGTACTCTGCCAGGATGTTCGCCGCTTCCCGCAGCGGGCGTAGCTGTTCGTACTCCTCGAACATCCATGGGTAGATCATTTCGCCGGTAAACATCACGCTCTGCTCCGGTTTCAGCTCGAACTGCGGATACTCGGCCTGCACGCGCTCCGCCGACCAGTTTGAGGCCTGCCCCTGGCAATATTCGGCCTCGTGGAGCAGGGCGTAGATCGGGCCTGTGTCAAACCGGAATTGCTCCTCAAAATCGCGCAGAAAGACGTAGTTTAGCTCACGCCCGCTCGCGCCTGTGACGAACGCCTCCTCCAATAGATAATGCACTTGCGCGAAGCCGGTGCTTGCGCCGAACTGCCCGCCGAGTTGTTGAAAGCGGCGTGGGCTCAGGGGACCACCCGCGGGTAACCGCACCCGGTGCGTCGCCAGATAAGCCACGATCTCGCGCGCCAGCGGTTCGTCCTCCGGGTAGCGCGCATAGTACTGCCGGTTTTTTTGCAGCACCGTGGCGTAGGTGGCTTTGTAAATGTCGTCGACTGGCCTGTCCAACGGCGGCAGCCCGCCGGTGATCAAGGCCTCGCGGAGACCCTGCGGCGCGGCCGACAGGTAATGCGTCACGCAGAAACCACCGTAACTCTGGCCAAGCACGCTCCAGCGCCCTTCGTCGCCCAGCAGCTCGCGCCGGATCAATTCGGCGTCCTGCACGATCGAGTCTGCCCGGAAGTGGGTCAGGTAGCCGGCCTGGGCCTGCGCGGAGGGGAAGCGGGCCAATGTCTGCGCTGTGACGGGGCTGCTCAGCCCAGTGCCGCGGCCGTCCAGCAGGAGCACGCGGTAGTCTTGTAGGGCACGTCCCAACCAGCCGCTGCTCTCGTTGGGGCGGGGAGCCGGAGCGCCGGGTCCACCCTGGAAAAACACCAGCCAGGGAAGGTTGGCGTCTTCCTTCCCCGGAGCCACCACCGCACGCGCGAAGACGGCAATGCGCTCGCCTGCGCTCTCGGCATAGTCGAGCGGGACTGAGAATTCCATGTCGTTGAGGACGAGACCGGGCAACCGATGGACGTGAGTGATCATTGTGGCCCCCGCTTGGTACGAACGAACCGCTGATCTTTGTGCTTGAACCAGGTTCTGTTCTGGGCCTGCCGCGCCGTTTGTCTCTTCACAGGCTCATTTGCCGGCAGCTCTCATAGTGCGAGGATATTCTACTACCGTTACAGCACGATCGTCATCTTGGCCTGGCGACTCAGCACCAGGTGGGCTCATGCCGGCCGGCTACGGCCACTGGTCGCAGCCGAAAACCATGCTTCGTCAACTTGCGTTCGCTGATCTCAGCCGCCCAAGACCGGTGCGCAGCCCTCGGTTTGGAATAACCCCTTCAAAGTGTGGAATAACTTGACGATATCGCCCCTTGACAATTCGAACGTGCGTTCTGTATAATGAGGTCGAACTTTAGTTCTACATGAAAGATCGACCAGCTAACAAACCGATCAATTTGGCTAGAGGGCAAACGACGATGCACGCACAGACGAGAGTGGGTATGCCGGCCCTGACCATTCGCCACGACGTAAAGTGTAAGACGTAAAACGAAGGCGTAAGGCGTAATAACGCCGAGTGAGCGGCTGCCCATGACAGCGCCTCCATTACGTTGTACCTTTGCGTTTCACGTATGGAGGTGGGTTGTGCCAAGCAAAAAGTACGAGCTGCAAGCTGCTCGCATCGAATCGGTACTGAGCGCACACAAGGTGCCGGCGCGTGTTTGGCAGGCCACCGTCACGCCCCGTTTCGTGCGTTTTGATGTGACCACGGCCTTGGGCACGCGTCTCACCAAAGTGAGTAACCTGGCGGAGGAGCTGGCCTTTTCCCTCGGCGCCCGTGCCACGCGCATCTATCGTGAGGGGGGTGTCTTGCATATCGAGGTACCACGCGACACGCCACGCACGGTCGAGCTGTTGGCCCTGTGCGGTAAGTTGAACTCGGTGCCGCCCAATTGTGCCATCCTGGGCATGGACGAAGGAGGCATCCCGCTGCTGCTGCGCATCGACAGCCCGGATGTTGCGCACGCTTTGCTCTCCGGCACGACCGGCAGCGGCAAGACGGCGCTGCTGCGGACGCTCCTCCTGTCGTTGACCATGTTCAATCATCCGGGTCAGCTACAACTGGCGCTGATCGATCCAAAGGGGCGCGGACTGGCCCCGCTGGCCGGATTGACGCATCTCTGGCGTGGCGGGCCGATCGCCCAGGGTGTGAAAGAATCGTTGGCCCTGTTGGAGGCATTGATCGAGGAGATGGTGCGGCGCGATGCCGGCCGGCATTCCCTGCCACATATAGTGCTCGGGATCGACGAGTTGGCCGATCTACTGGTGACCGGCGGCAAGCCCGTCGCCGACGCCCTGGCCCGGTTGACGCAGCGCGGCCGGGAAGCGGGCATTCATGTGGTTGCCGCCACACAAAAGCCGGCCGCAACTCTGGTCGGGAGCCTGGTAAAGGCTAATTTCCCATTGCGCCTGGTGGGCAGCGTGGTCAGCCCCGAAGATGCCAAAGTGGCGGCCGGTATCAGCGGCACGGGCGCCGAACGCCTGCTGGGGCGCGGCGACTTCTTGCTGATCACGAAAGGGCAGGTTATCCGCTTTCAGGCGGCCTATGCTTCCAGCGCTGAACTGGCCGCGATCGTGGCCCGCATCCGGGTGGGTGGACGCCGGCGCCGCAGTTGGCAGTTGAGCGATGGCCACTTTGATCTGCCGGCCGGCCCTGCGAAGCCGTCCGCCGCTCGGGGCGGTGGACTTGTGCCCGGTACGGGACAGCGTGGAGGGCTGCTTGCCTCACTTCATCGGGCCGGTCCCGAGGAAGGCAGTGCCCCATGACACGCTGGATTGTGCCTATGATGTTGGGCTTCGGCATAGCGATGGCGGTGATCATCGGCCAGCGCATGAGCACGGATGCCATGGCTGTAGTTCTGGGGGTGGCGGTGGGCGTGGGCGCCAGCGTGCCCACCAGCGTGTTGATCGTGGCCTTGCTCCGGCGAGAAAAGCGGAGCTGGCACAACGATCCGCCGCCGATGCCTCCGCCGCCTGCCTATCCGCAGTTGCAGCAACCAGTCATCATGCTTAATCCGGCTGCCCTGTTCGGTCAGCAGCCGGCTGGTCAACAAGGGTCCTTACCGTTGCCCCCGCCCGATTTCGTGCAGGATGGCGGGCTGCGCCGCCTGCGAGTGGTGGGGGATGAAGATGAGTGGTCTGAAGGAGGTTGAAATGGCTCACCAGGCAGATGAACTGCAGGTTATCTATGCGGTACGCGACCGCTATCCGCGGGCCTTTTGGTGGCGTGGCCGGCAATACCGGGTGTTGTCGCTGGAGAGCGTGCGCGTGGTGGGCCGTGAGCGGCGCTATCGGCTGGCGACTGCCGCCGGGTGCTTCGAGCTCGCGCAGACTTCCTCAGGCCTCTGGCAAGTCCGCCGCACCCCCGGCTGGTTGAGCCGTGTCAGGGTGCGTTGGCAGAACGCTCCCCGCTACCCGCTGCCTGCCTGGCGCCGTCGCGCTTTCCAGTCGGCTTTGAGGCCGGTCGAGCAGCGCGTGTCGCTTGATCGTCTGGATCCGGGTTATGCTGTCATGGACGACCGGCGACTTCGCCGGCCGCGCTGATCGAGGCTGGGATCGGAGGTGACCGTGCAAAGTGGTTTGCTGTGGTTTGATAACACTCCGGGCCGTGCATTGACGGCCAAGGTGGAGGACGCCGCCAAACGCTATCACGAGAAATTCGGCGCCCCTCCCGACACTTGCTATGTGAACCAGTCGGCGCTGGACAAGGGCGCCTTGACGATTTCCCTGACGGGAGTGCCGGGCAAGGCCCTGCGTGTGCTCCCCGCGCCGAACGTGCTGCCGCATCATTTCTGGATTGGTGTTGAGGAACTGAAGGAACAGCGTAAAGCGGCTTAAGCGTAGCATCGGCGTCAGCACGTGCAGCAGGGACAGAAGTTCTCCTTGCTGCCTGGAGGAAGGGCCCGGTCGGTGAACCGGGCCCTTCCCTCTAGCCGCTTACCTCACTCCTGGCCCGTGGCGTTCATCTCGTCCAGGAAGGCCAACACCTCCGAATTCTCTGGGATGTCGCTCATCTCATGGCCATAATGCACCAAGCGGATTTCGCCTGCCTTATCGATGATCAGCATGGCCGGCATGCGCCCGAACTTGAGCAGTTTGATCTCTTGCCCGTACATCTTGGCCACCCGATGAGTCGGATCAGGCAGACCGACAAACGGCAGGTCTTCTTTGGCCCAGTATTCGCGAAAAGCCGACGCGTCTTCTGGGCCCACCACGACGACTTCCGCCCCGCGGGCGGTGAACTCCGAGTAGTCTTGGCGCAACTGCGCCATGTGCCGGCGGCAGAACGGTCAAAAGAAGCCCCGGTTAAAGACCAGCACGACATCCGCCTTGCCGCGGTAGTCGGAAAGCCTGACGGGTTTCCCCGTGAAGTCAGTCAGTTCGAAATCGGGAGCCGTCTTCGTAATTTCCTTAAGCATGTCGATCTCTCCTCTGTTCGAGCCTGATAACCGGGGCCAGTGCGCTCGTGACCATCTGACTAGCGTCTGATCCGGAATCTCGCCCGGTTGCCGCTCTCACTCCCGGTTCAGCCGCCAAATCGTCCCATTGAGCAGCGCGGCAAAGGTCGACCAGACCAGATAAGGCACCAGCAACCAACCGGCGGCCGGCTTCAGACGGAAAAAACGGGCCGCAGTGATGGCGATCAGCGTCCACAGCGCGCCGATCTCGGCCAGTGCCCCACCCAGGCTGCGCAGCCCGAAGAATACGAGCGACCAGATCGTGTTGAGGCCCAGTTGGCCGCCGTAGAGGGCCAGCGCCTGCCGCGTTTCCGGGTCTGCGGGCAGCGCCAGCCTGGGAACGGGCTCATCGTTGGCTGTGCCGCTTGCCGGCTTCAGCTCTGTTTCTGCCGATTTCCGGCTGCCTTCGCGCCAAACCAGCCAGGACGCGACGCCCATCATCAGATAGAGCAGCGTCCAGACGGGTCCGAACACCCAACCGGGCGGGTTCCAGGCCGGTTTCTTCAGTTCCCGATACCAGCCGTTGACCGACGAGGCGGTAGCCACTGCGCCCAGTCCGCCCGCCAATTGCGGCAGGAGGATCGCGACAATCAGGCTGATCCAGTCATTGCGTCTTAACTTCATGCTTTCCCACTCCTGGCAATAGCTTGTCCCGTTTCCATGGCCGGGCCGCCATCCCGGGCAGGGCCATGAAGAGGGTCATCCCAAACACGATCAGTACGTTCGTCAACAGGAAGAACACGAACTCCTCGAGCGGCAGCGCGCCACCCAGGAGCACCCCAGTTGTTTGATCGGGACTGATGGACCAGATCCCGGAGCGGATCGCCCATGCATCGACAGCCACAAGGTAGATCACCGGCACGAGCACGGCCAGGCTCACCAGGCGACGCTGGTGCCACAGAACGCCTGTCCCAAGCGCGACCTGCGACAGGATGGGCGGCAGCAGCCAGATGAGCTCGAGTGCCAGGTACGTGCCGGGCGCCCAGCCGCCAATCAGGATCGCGCCTGCCGCCAGCCAGATCAGGGCGATCCCTGCCAGGACAGGGCGGCGGGCAGGCGGCGCTCCCGGCAGTTGCCCGCCATCGTCGGCCAGTCGCCGGCCCAGCCAGAGCAGCCACAGGCCGGTCAAGACCGTCTGCAGGACGAAAAAGAGGTACTCCTCCACCGGCACCCAGCCGAGCCTGGCTCCGCTGACCCGCGCCGGGTCATACCACCAGACGCGCGTGGCAACCAGGTAGTTGTCCCAGGGCGTGGTGTACACGACCGCCAGGGCGATGTGAATCAATAACGCCAGACTGGCCGGCCGCCTGCGCAGCACGCCGGGCAGCCACTTTCTTTGCCGCCAGTCGCGCAGGATCAAGCAGGCCAGCACGAGGATCGGCGGCAGGAGAAAGCGCAGGTGAAAACCGAAGTAGGTCAACGGCCGGCCTCACCCTTCTGACGCTTTTCGAGCAACCGGCGCTTCCGAAGCGCCCGCTTCGAAAGCGGGTAGTTCGTATTTGGCCGCCTGGGGCGCGGCGGGCACGGTGCGCACCTCGAAGCTTCCCCGGGGCGGGCGCCGTCCTGCCAGCCGGCGCAGCCCTTCGCGCACGGCTCCCAACAGAAATCCCACGCGGCTTACCTCGTGGATCTCCAGCCCGGTCTTGCCATCGGTTGCCGCCGATGCCAGCCAGACGGCTCGGCGGGCCGGGACTTCCGGCGGGTTCGACCACATGCGTATGATGGTCGGCATGACCTTAAGCCGTTCCTCATAGCCCTCCACCGCCTCCACACGGGTCAGGAACTCGGTCGATATCATGCCCGGGTTGAAGGCGTAGACACCCACCCCACTTCGCAGATACTCCTTGGCCAGGCTCAGCGTGAACGTCCGCACCCAGGACTTGCTGGCGGCGTAGGCGTTCTGCATCGGCACCGCTCCGCCGGTGTCGCCCCTGCCGAGGATGTTGATCAGTTTGCCGGCGCGCCCCGTCAGGAGGTATTGCATTGCGACGACTGAGCCATTGTAGGTGCCCAGGATGTTGGTCCGTATGGTCTGCAGGACCTCCTGGGACGGTACCGCGACCGTCGGGCCATAGGGTGCGGCATAGCCGGCGTTGTTGAACCAGACATCCACCCGGCCGTAGGCGGCCAGCGCATGCGTCAGCAAGGCCTCGACCTGCGCGAGCTCCGCGACGTTGCAGACAGTTCCTGAGACCTGCGCGCCGCCGGCGCGCAGGTCGCTCACCGCCCGTTCGATCGCGGAACCGGATCGAGAGGAAACGACCACGCGCGCACCTGCGCCGGCACAGGCCCACGCGATCTCGAGCCCCAATCCCCGGCTGCTACCCGTTACTACGACGACCTTCTCACTCAGCACGCCCGTCATCACACCTTACCTTTCTATCGCGACGCCGTCAAAGCTTCCCCGTTACGCGATTGCTCATATCGTCGAGGGCGGCTACCTCAGCCTCCGCCAGGCGCCAGCCGAGCGCACCGGCGTTCTGTCCGGCCTGGCGCGCGTTCTTGGCACCTGGGATTGGCACGGCACCCTTGCAGACGACCCAATTCAGCGCAACCTGGGCGGGGTTCTTGCCGTGCTTCTCACCCGTCTCGCGCAGCAGAGCGACGAGCGGCTGAACGCGCGCCAGATAGCCGGCCCGATACTTCATGCCGCGCAGGCCACCCGGCCGGTGCTCCGGTGTGTACTTGCCGGTCAGGATGCCCATGGCCAGCGGGCTGTAGGCGATCAGGGTGGCACCCATATCGCGGCAGGCTCGCATGACGCCGTTGCGTTCCGGTGCCCGCTCGAGCAGACTATAGTTAACCTGATTAGCGGCCAGGGGGAGACCGCGGCGTGCCAGCGCGGCGTAGGAGCGGCGCATCCCGGCAGCGCTGTAGTTGGAAACGCCGATCGCTCGCACCAATCCCGCCTCGACCGCCTCCGCCATCCCTTCCATCCATACCTCGGGCGGGACGGGGGAGGTCGGTTGGTGAATTTGGTATAGATCCACCCTGTTCAGGCCCAGCCGATCGAGGCTCATGCGCAGCGCCTCCAGCAGACTGCCCTTGCTCAGCCGCCAGGGGTAGGGCATGAACTTTGTTGCCACCACCACGGGCTGCCCGGCGTCGCGCAGGTATGTGCCGAGCAGAGTCTCCGAACGGTGCGAGCCGTAGATCTCAGCCGTATCGAAAAAGTTGATGCCGGCCCGTAACCCGGCCCGGAATGCCTCTTGTACGTCGGCCTCGGTATGGGTCTGCCCGTACTGCCAGAACAAAGTGTCACCCCACGACCAGGCTCCGATGCCGAGGGGAGAGATCATGACGCTGGTCGGACCGAGCTGGATTCGTTCGGCTGCACCGGGCACCACCGCCGCCGTTGTCCCCGCTTGATGATCCATGTTGTTTGCCTCGCTTGCATGTGCTGGCGGCTCTCGCCGCCTGGCCGCTGGCAAATGGGGCCTGCCGCGTGGTCCGCCGAGCGCGACGGTCGGGGTGCTATTCCCGGGACGGGTTGTGCGGGCCTGAAAACGGACCCCTGCAGCTAACGGCGCCCGCGCGCGAAAGTGATGGCCGGCACCTCACTCATCCCAGCAGGTTGCGCAGAGCGGCCGCTGCGACAGGGTACTGGAATGTGTAGCCGAGCTGCAGCAAGCGAGTGGGCAGCGCGCGCTGGCCGTCGAGGAGCAGCGTGGCCATCTCGCCGAATAGCAGCCGAAAGGCCAACGCCGGCACCGGCATCCACGATGGCCGGTGCACAACGCGACCGAGCACGCTCACGAACTGCCGATTGGTCAAGGGGCTGGGTGCGCACAGGTTGAATGCCCCGTGGGCAGCGTTGTTTTCGATCAGGAAGCGGATGGCGCCTACCTCGTCAGCCAGGTGAATCCAGGACAGCCACTGCCGCCCATTGCCATAAGGCCCCCCGACGAACAGGCGGAAGGGCAGCAGCATCCTCGGCAGGATGATACCATCGCGTGCCAGTACCACTCCCGATCGAGTAACGGCCCGCCTGACACCGGCCGCCTCGACGGCCGCGGTGGAATTTTCCCAGTCCACGGCGACCCCCGCCAGGAAGTCGTGCCCTGGCGGTGCTTCTGGGGTCAGTTCCTCGTCACCGTGCGGGCCGTAATAGTTAACGCCCGATGACTGGATGACCACGCCCGGCTTTTTGCTCGCCGCCAGCACCGCCTCCACCACCGCCTGCCCGGCGTTGATCCGGCTTTCCCGGATGCGACGCTTGGCCGCAGCCGTCCAGCGCCCTTCAGCAAGGTTCTCGCCCGCCAGGTTGACGATCGCGCCGGCCCCGTCGGCCAGGTGGCCCCAACCTGCCGCACTGTGCGCATCCCAGCGCACCAACTTCACCTCGGCCGGCATTCCGCTCACCCGGCCAGGGTCACGGCTGAGCACGATCACCTCGTGCTGAGCGGAAACCAGGCTGGCTGCCAGCGGCCGGCCGATCAGGCCCGTGCCCCCGGTGATAATCACCCGCATGTGCTTTCGCCTCTCGATCCTCGGGTTGCCAGCCAAATCCCGGGCAGGCGCCGGAGTTTACCCCACTTGCCGACGTGAGGGCGGCGGCTGAAGACATCGCCATCGTGAGCCGCGATGTCGTCCAGAATGCCCCGGTAAAGTATCGCTGCTGCGCCGATGGCAAAGCGCCCGTCACGGTTCAGCAGCCCGATGCCCGGCCAGGCCTGGGCGTAGAGATCGTGATTGCGGCCGATCTGAAACGCCATGAAGGCTCGCCAGCGAGCGCTCATGCGCCCGGCTGCGATGTCGCCTTCGTGCAGGTCGAAAGCCGCCAACTCGTCCAGCGGCAGATACACTCGCCCGGCCTTCCAGTCCTCAAATATATCACGCAGGATGTTCGTCATCTGCAGCGCGACACCCAGTTTGACGGCATAAGGGATGGCCTCCGGGCCGCTGAAGCCGATGATGTGGGCCGACATCAATCCCACGGTCGAGGCCACTCCGTAGGCGTATTCGGCCAATTCGTGGAACGTTGCGTAGCGCTTCTGGTGCAGATCGCGCTGCACCCCGTCGAATAACTGCTCGATGTAGGTCCGCGGGATGCGATAGCGCGTGCGCGTGTCGGCCCAGGCCAGGGCAACGGGATCGTCGCGTCGCGGACTCGGCGAGAGAGATTGGGCCCGCCAGTTCTCCAACGCGCTCTGAGCGTCTGCTTGCGCCCGGTCAACCAGGTCGTCGGCCCGCCGGCAAAAGGCGTACAACGCCCGTGCGGCCCGTCGTTTCGGCGCCGGCAACAGACCAGAGGCCATGCTGAAGGTCCGGCTGTGCTGGGCGGTGATGGCCGCGCAGACTCGGTAGGCCGCGTCGAGCTCGGCCGCACTGGCTTCGATGGCGACCGGAGTCGGGTGCTCATCCACGCGCTGCTCTGCCCAGGTCAGCAGCACGTTCTCCCAGTGGAGCGAACTCTGCAGTCTTTCGCCAATCATCTCGGTCGTCATCGGGCGTCCTCCGCAAGACTCACGTGTTGTCTGGCAGACGCTTTCGCCGGCCGGCCCGCCTCGGCGAGAATGCGCTCGACGGTCAAACGCGCCGAGGACAGCACAATGGGCAGGCCCGTGCCCGGATGGGTGCTGGCGCCGACGAAATACAGGTTGTGGTAGCGCGCGTGAACATTGTGCGGGCGGAGATAGCCTACCTGGGCGAAATTGTGGCTCAGTCCGAACGCCGATCCGTGCGTCAGGTTCAGGTCGCGTTCGTAATTCTCGGGGCCGAGCGTCGCTTCTGCGACCACGCGCTCGTCCAGATCGCCTAATCCGAGCGTGGCCAGGCGGGCTCTGACGGAAGCACGCGCCCGCGTGCGCAAGGCCTGCCAGTCTTGGGGATGCCGGGCGTCCAGGTGGCCGACGGGCACGAGCACCAACAGGCTGTCGCCGTCAGGAGGGGCGAAGCTCGGATCGGTGCGCGTGGGCGCACAGACGTAGAAAGACGGCTCTTCCGGTAGCGTATGCTGGTCGAAAATTTGCTCGAATGAACGGCGGAACTGGCGGTCGGCAAGAAAGGCGTTGTGATGCAGCAGGGCCGCAGAACGGCCACCACGCACGGACCAGTAGAACATCAAAGCCGAAGAGGTATACTTTTTGCCAGCCAGGCGTGCCGCACTGCCGTCATCCGGTAGGAGACGGCTGTAAACGTAAGGCAGGTCGGCATTGGCGACCACCAGGTCGGCAGTTAGCCGTCGGCCATCGGCGAGTGTCACGCCTCTCGCCCGGTTGCCGTCCACCATGATTTCCGTCACGGGCGCGTTGTACTCGAGGCGGACGCCCTGTTTTTCGGCGATGCTCGCCAGGCTCAGGATCACCTGGTAGAGGCCACCCTTCGGGAACCAAACTCCGTCGGCCACCTCGAGGTACTGGAGCAGTGAGAACGTAGCCGGTGCCTCGAATGGGCTGACACCCAGATACATGTTCTGGAAGGAAAACGCGGCTCGCAGGCGCGGGTCGCGGAAGAAGCGGCTGGTGTTCTTGTAGTGCGTGGTCAGCGCCTTTAGCCGAATCAACAAAGGCAGGTTGCGGGGGCTGAGGTACTCGCCCAGCGTGTAGAAGTTTCGGCCCAGGAAACGGTCAAGCGAGATCTGGTGGTGACGATAGCCTTCGGCCAGGAAACGCAAGTAAGCGCCAAAGGCCCCCGGTTCCAAAGCCTCCAACTGCTCGCGCATATATGGCAGGTTGCTGCTCAGATCGAGTTGCGAGCCATCGTGAAAGTGAATACGGTAAGCCGGATCGAGGCGCACGAGATCGAGGTGGTCTTCCATGCGCTCGCCAAGGGCCCGATAAGTCTCTGCAAAAACGGCAGGCATCAGGAAAAAAGTTGGCCCTACATCGAAGCGGTATCCGCCCAGGTCAAGGGCAGCGGTCCTTCCGCCTGGGAGGGGATTCTTCTCGAGCAGCCTGACCCGATATCCGGCCCTGGCTAGCCTGGCTGCCACCGCCAGCCCCCCGATGCCTGCGCCGATCACCATTGCTGAAACCACGATCGCCTCTCCTCTGGTTCTCGCCCAACCGAGCGGGCAGATAGCTCACCGAGCGTCAACTGCCCGTATTGTAGCAGCATGTATAGGTTTTGTCAAGATCATAATCAGATATCGTAGGACAAAACTAGACAAGAGCGCGCAGGTGTGCTAGTATGCCGTGCAGGAATCATGAAGGAGACGTGGCTAAATGGCAATGCCTATCGACAACCAAGCCCCCAGCGACTACGCGCTGTACAACATCGGCGCCGTCAGCCGGATGACGGGGATCTCGATCGCGACCTTACGTGTGTGGGAGCACCGCTACGGTTTTCCCCAGTCCGAGCGCACGGCCGGCGGTCATCGGCTCTATTCGGAGCGCGACGTCGTGCGCTTACGTTGGGTCAAGGGTCAGATCGACCAGGGAATGCAGACGGCACAGGCCGTCCAGGCGCTGCGTCATAACGAAGAAACGGCCGAGGCGCTGCCGGCGGCATCCGAGGGCGTGCGGGCCGGCGAACCGCCGGTCGAGTTGGCCGACCTCGGCGCCTACCGCGAGGGCTTGCTGGCCGCGCTCCTCAATCACGATACGGCCGCCGCCGATCGGGTCCTGGGCGGCATATTGCTCTCTCAGGCCCTCAGCCGGCTGATCTACGAGGTGATCGTGCCTGTGCTGGTCGAGACTGGCCGTGGCTGGCAGGAAGGGCGAGTCAACGTCGCGAGCGAACATTTTGCGACCAACTACGTGCGCCAGCGCCTGATGATGTGGATGCTCGCCGGCCCGCCGCCGTTCCCGGTGCATCCTGTCGTCCTGGCAGCCGCGCCCGGCGAACTGCACGAGGGGAGCCTGCTGATGCTGGGCACGCTGTTGCGGCGCCGCCGCTGGCCGGTCGCCTACCTGGGGCAGTCCGTGCCGCTGCCGGATCTGGCGGCCTTCGCCCGCGAGTTGCAGACGCCGGCGGTGGTGGTCGTGGCGACGATGGAGCCATCCGCCGCCGCGCTGATCGATTGGCCGCGCCACATGCCTGACGTCGGGCACGAGGGCAAGCCCTTTGTGGGCTACGGCGGGCGGATCTTCAACGAGAAACCCGAATGGCGTCAGCGGATAGCAGGGATCTTCCTCGGCGAGACGTTGCAGGACGGCGTGGACACGCTCGACCGGCTGCTGCAGGCCGAGCAGTCCCGGCTCCAGCCAGGCCCGGTCAGGTTCGGGCCCGGTTTGCCTTAGGCCGGCGTGCGCGCCGTCAAGCGGGTCGGTTGAGCGCACCTGGCAGCCGCGACTTGACCAAACCGGCCACCTGGATGCAACATGCACTGGCCTTTATTCTGCAGCACGCTTGGAGGGATGCACCAGCATGGAAATCGGATCCTATTTTCAGGCAGTGGCCGAACTGCTTCCCCGACTGCCCGCCGAACCGGTCGAGCAAACCGTGGCCGTACTGAGACAAGCGCGGTTGAGTGGCAAGCGCATTTTCATGTTCGGCAACGGTGGTAGCGCGGCCAATGCCTCTCACATCGTCAACGACATCCTCAAGAGCACGGCCCGCGAAGGCTTACCGCGTTTCAAGATGCTCTGCCTGAGCGACAACGTGCCGACGCTGACCGCTTACGCCAATGACGTCGGCTATGAGGCGGTCTACGCCGAGCCTTTGGCCGCGCTCGCCGAGACCGGGGATGTCGCTGTCGCACTCAGCGGCAGTGGCAATAGCCCCAACGTTTTGAGTGCCATGCGGACCGCGCGCGAGCTAGGCCTCACGCGGATTGGCCTGACCGGCCGCGATGGGGGGCAGCTAAAAGACAACTGCGATATCTGCATCGTCGTGCCCAGCGGATCGATGCAGATGATCGAGGACGCTCACCTCGTGATCCTCCACGCCATTTTCCTCGCGCTCTGCGAATGACGACCGGCGCGGCCGGCGGGCCGGAGACGCAATCCCTTCTGCTGGCGCTCGATTTCGGCGGTAGCAAACACTCGGCGGCCCTGCTGGTGCCCGGCCAGCAACGCTGGCTGGCCCAGGCGCGCAGTTACTCGCCACCCTCGCGCGACGCGGCCTACGACCAGGCTGCCATGCTGCGTATGGCCCACGAGTTGTTGGCGGCCAACCCCGGCAATCTGTTGGCGGTCGGGGTGAGCTTTGGTGGGCCGGTCGACGCGCAGCGCGGCCTGGTGCACCTGTCATATCACGTGCCGGGCTGGAATAATGCTCCCTTGGCCGAGATGCTGCGGGCCGAATTCGGCGCGCCTACAGTGGTCGATAACGACGGCAACGCCGCGGCACTGGGCGAATGGCGCTGGGGGGCCGGTCAGGGCTGCACCAGCCTGCTGTATGTCACCGTCAGTACGGGCATCGGTGGCGGCTGGGTGCTGGGCGGGCAAGTCTATGGCGGCGCCGATGGCATGGCCGGCGAGATCGGCCATCTTCTCGTGCGGCCAGGTGGCGCGCGTTGCAGCTGTGGTAAGCGCGGCTGCCTGGAGGCCGAGGCCAGCGGTCTGGCCATCGCCCGCCTCGCCCTCGAACGCCTGGCGACAGACCTTGACGCCGGCGAGAGCTTGCGTACGCTCGCCGGGGGGCCAGATGCCCCGCTGACGGCCGAGCACGTGGCCCTTGCCGCCCAGCGCGGCAATTCCCTGGCGTTGGCGGTGCTCGAGTTTGCCGGTGCAGCCCTGGGTACCGGACTGGGAGCCGCGATCAACCTGATGAACCCGCAGCGGATCGTACTGGGGGGCGGCGTCACCAAATCCGGCGCACGCTATTGGCAAACGGTGCGAGAGACCGCCCGCGCGCACGCTTTGCCTCTCATGCAGGTCGACATACAGCCCGCCGGGCTGGCAGACGATTCGCCGTTATGGGGCGCGGCCGCCCTGGCTGAGAGCGCCGCCAACCACGAGCGTGACCGGCATGCTTGAGATCATTTGTGATCGGGTTCCGCGCGGCCGGATCCGGCACGCGCTGTTCGACTTCGACGGCACATTGTCACTGATCCGCGCCGGCTGGCAGGAAGTGATGGTGCCTCAGATGGTGGGCTGGCTGATGGAGACGCCGAGGCACGAGAGCGAGGCCGAGTTGAACGACGTCGTCACCGATTACGTCACCCGCCTGACAGGCAAACAAACCATCTATCAGATGATCGAGTTGGCCGAGCAGGTCGGCAAACGCGGTGGACAGCCGCTGGAGCCGCTGCAATACAAGCGCCTGTACCTGGCGGCGCTTTGGGACGTCATCAAAGACCGCGTGGCCGGCCTCAAGCAGGGGACGATCCCGCCGGATCGTCTGCTGGTGCCCGGCGCTCTCTCCATGCTGGAGGTGTTGCACGACCGTAGTGTGCGCTGCTACCTGGCGTCTGGGACCGACGAGCCCTACGTGTTGGACGAGGCGGCCGCGCTGGGGTTGACTCCCTGGTTCGCAGGCGTCTACGGCGCGCAGGACGACTACAAGAGCTTCTCTAAGAAAGTCGTGATCGAACGCATCATCGCCGAACACGGCCTGGCCGGGCCGGAATTGGTCGGGTTCGGCGACGGTTTTGTCGAGATCGAAGACACCAAGCGGGTTGGCGGCATCGCCGTTGGCGTGGCGTCCGATGAATCGATGCCCGGCCGGTTGGATGGTTGGAAGCGCACGCGCCTGATTATGGCCGGAGCCGACGTGATCGTACCAGACTTCAGCCAGAGCGCTTCGTTGGTGGACTACCTTTTCCTTTCCTGAACGGAGGAGTGCATGCCTTACCCGATGTTTGATCGTAGCCGGCTCGAGCTCAAGCCGTTGAGCGAGCGCGTCCACGACATGCGCCTCGCCGAAGTGTTGCCGTTGAGCGCCGCCGGGGAACCCTTCGCCGATCCGGCACTGCCGGAGATCGCCGAGCGCGTGACGCGCGCGCGGGCGCAGGATGCACCTGTCATCCTGATGATGGGCGCGCACGTCATCAAGACCGGCCTGTCGCGTTTCGTGATCGACCTGATGGCGCGCGGGATCGTGACCCACGTCGCGATGAACGGCGCCGGGCCGATCCACGATTACGAGCTAGCGCTGATCGGCGCGACCACCGAGAGCGTTGCCCGCTACATTCAGGAGGGGCAGTTCGGGCTGTGGCGCGAGACCGGCCAGATCAACTACGTCGTGGCCGCCGGGGTACGTGACGGCTTGGGTTACGGCGAAGCGGTCGGCCGGGACATCGCCGAAGGTGACTTCCCGCATGCCGACGTCAGCATCCTGGCCACCGGGTACCGCTTGCGAGTTCCCGTTACCGTCCATATCGGGCTCGGCTATGATATCACCCACGAGCAGCCGAACGCCGATGGGGCAGCCTTGGGGGAAGCCTCCTATCGAGACTTTCTGATCTTCGCTCAGGCGGTCTCACGGCTCCAGGGCGGCGTCTTGCTCAACTTCGGCACTGCCGTAATGGGGCCGGAAGTGTATTTGAAGGCGCTCTCGATGGCCCGCAACGTTGCACGGCAGGAGGGGCAGCAGATAAACCGTTTCACTACCGCCGTCTTCGACCTGCAGGACCTGGGCCCTGACCTGCGGCACGAAGCGCCCAAGACCGACGCCCGCTACTACTACCGGCCATTCAAGACGATCCTCGTGCGCACGGTTCAGGATGGCGGCGAGAGCTTTTACGTGCGCGGTCCGCACGCCGGCACCCTCCCCGCCCTCTACCGCCTATTAGTCGCTGCCGGCTAAAGAGGAGCAGGAGAATATGGAACTCGACCGACTGCGGGTCATCCTGGACCGCTTTCCCGGCCTCAATATCCTGGTCCTCGGCGATTTCTTCCTTGACAAGTACCTCATCATCGAGCACGCCCGGGCAGAAATTTCGCTCGAGACCGGGCTGGAAGCGCACCAAGTGGTTGCAGTGCGCTGCAGCCCCGGAGCGGCCGGCACCGTGACCTCCAACTTGCGGGCGATGGACGTCAACGTCTGGGCGTTGGGGGTGATCGGCGACGATGGCGAGGGCTTCGAGCTGCTGCGTGCCCTGCGCAAGACCGGGGTAGACGCGAGCAGCTTGATGGTGCGATCCGATCGCGTCACGCCGACCTACACCAAACCGCTGCTGCAAGAACCTGACGGCACGCAGTGCGAGCTAAACCGGCTGGACATCAAGAACAGGGCTCCCCTGCCGTTCGAGGCCGAGGAGCAGGTGATAGAGCGACTCAGGGAACTGCTGCCGCTGGCGGACGGGGTCATCGTCGCCGATCAGGTGCCAGAGACGGATTGCGGTGTGATCACCCAGCGTGTCCGAGATGAGACAAGCGCTCTCGCCCGCGCTCACCCGCGGATAGTGTTCGTGGCCGACTCGCGCGAGCGTATCGGCCTTTTTCGCGACGTGATCATCAAGCCCAACGCCCGCGAGGCATTTCAGGCCAGCTGTCCGCCCCGGCAAGCGGTGGTCTCGCCCATGACGGAACGCGAAGTCGCGTCGGCTGCCCTGGCCGGCGGCGCGGAGCTTTATCGCCGGGCCGGCCGGCCCGTTTTCCTCACACTGGGCGCGGACGGCATCGCCGTCTTCGCCGAAGACGAAGTCACTCGGGTCCCGGCTGTGCCCGTCAGCGGGCCGATCGACATCGTCGGTGCGGGCGATGCGACCATGGCCGGCATTTGCTCGGCTCTCTGTGCCGGAGCCTCCGCGCCCGAGGCTGCCGAAACCGGCTGCCTGGCGGCCGCGGTCACCATCGGCCAGATCGGCACGACCGGTACCGCTTCACGCGCCCAGATCGTGGATCGCTGGCTGGGGCGGGAGTAAGTCCTCGAGAAACCGTCGTACCGCCGCCACGACGACATGGCTCGTAGTCGGTTGGAGCAGCGCCATGTGACCGCCACCGGGTATGATCACCAGCCGGGCAGCGGGGATTTGTTCCGCCAGATAGCGGCTGTAGCGGACCGGGGTCATGCGGTCGGCAGCGCCGCAAATGACCAGCGTGGGAACGACGATGCGGGATACTGCTGCCATTTGGTCGAAGCGGTTACAGGCAAGGAAATCGCAGTGGGTCACCGCCGGGCCGACTGCGCGCAAGCGGCGAACGTAGAGCTCGAGTACCTCGGGAGGGACTTGCCCGGCGTGGGTCCGCTCGGCGATCAGACGGGCAGCGGCGTCGAAGTCGTCAAGCAGGCCCGCCAGCGACTCCGGCGCTACCCGCAGGCGCGCGCCCGTGCTCACCAGCACCAGGCCGGCCAGCCCTTCGGCGGCTTGCAGCGCCAGTTCGAGCGCGATCGCGCCGCCCATTGAGTGCCCGGCGAGCACGAACGATCCCAGACCCAAGGCTCGGGCAAAGCCGCGCACGACCTCGGCGTAAGCCCCGACCTCCGAGCGACCCCGGCCGCCTGATCCGCCGTGCCCGGGCAGATCCAACGCATACACGGCGTAGCCCGGCAGGCGACGCAGCTCGGCCGGCCAGTGCATAAGGGTCCCCCCGGCGCCGTGTACGAGCAGCAGCGGCGGGCGGAGCGGGCTCGGGTCCTCTACGTGGCCGACCTTGGCGCGCGCGTGCCCTTGGTGCGCCTGGTAGTGGAGCTGTTCGCCATTTACGGTGACCGTCGGCATGGAATGCGTCTCAGGGTTTGTGGCCGATCGCGTCCAGGGCCTTTCTTAGCTGATCATAGGTGTCCCACAGATCCTGCGGGATCAGCCGCACGCCGGCCAGAACGGGCATGAAGTTAGTATCGCCGTTCCAGCGTGGCACGATGTGGCAGTGCACGTGGTCCTGCACGCCGGCCCCGGCCACCTTGCCGATATTCATGCCCACGTTGAAGCCCTCGGGTTGCATCGCGAGCCGGAGGGCAAGCACGGCTCGCTCGACCACCGCCATCATCCCGCCCACGTCTTCGGGCGTCAGTTTTTCCAGCGAGTCGACGTGATGATACGGCACCGCCATCAGGTGGCCGTTGTTGTATGGGTACTTGTTCAGCACCAGAAAGGCGCGCGTGTTCCGTTCGAGGATCAGCATCTCCCGGTCGTCTTCTGCCTCCAGCATGGTGCAGAACACGCAGCCCGCGTCCTTATCGCTCAGGATGTAATCCAGGCGCCAGGGAGTCCACATGCGTTCCATAGGCACTTCCTTGTCCAGCAGACCGGGCCGCAGGACCGGTCTCCGAATGGCAGCTTTGTATGGCAGCTTTGTTAACGAAGGTCCGTAACAACCAGGCTGCGCCTCCGTGGGCGCAGCTTCTGTCTTCGATCACTCAGTTCGCAATATTGCCAGTGCCTGTTGGACCACATTCTCCGGGGTGATACCCAGGTGAGCCATCACTGCCGGACCTTTGCCGGACTCACCGAAACGGTTGATGCCGACGGCTCTGCCGCCCGCGCCGACATAGTGCTCCCAGCCCAGCGTGACGCCGGCCTCTACCGAAACGCGGGCGCTCACCTCTGGTGGCAAAACGCTGTCCCGGTAGGCTGCATCTTGCTCGTCGAACAGCTCCCAACTCGGCATGCTGATCACGCGTGCCTTGATGCTGCGAGCCGCCAGTTGCTCGCGCGCAGCCAGTGCGACGGCTACCTCAGAGCCGGTGCCGATGAGCACCACGTCTGGCCGGCCGCCGCCGGCCTCGGCGAGCACGTAAGCACCGCGCTCCAGTCCGTTCCCCGCTGCACTGCTGGCGCCGGGCAGGGCCGGGATGGCCTGGCGGCTAAGCAAGAGCGCGACCGGCCGATCGCGCCGCGTGAGCGCATAGCGCCAAGCGGCAGCAGTCTCGTTCGGGTCGCCGGGGCGGATGACGACCAGACCCGGGATAGCCCTCAGCGAAGCCAACTGTTCGACCGGTTCGTGGGTCGGCCCGTCCTCGCCAACTCCCACGCTGTCGTGCGTCCAGACGAAGATCGTGGGTATCTGCATGATCGCGGCCAGCCGGGCCGCCGGCCGCATATAGTCGGCGAAGACGGCGAAGGTCGCGCCAAAGGGGAAGGTGCCACCGTGCAGAGCGAGGCCGTTGAGAAGCGCGCCCATCGCGTGTTCCCGGACCCCAAAGCGGATATAGCGCCCGGCAAAGTCTCCCGGCGTCACGTCCACTGCGCCCTTGAAGCGTGTGTTGTTCGACGGCGTCAGGTCTGCGGAGCCGCCGATCAACGTCGGAATGCGACTGGCGATAGCGTCCAATACTTTACCGGAAGCCGCGCGCGTGGCGATCTTGGTGCCCGGCTGCCATATCGGCAGGGCCGCGTCCCAGCCTGCGGGCAGCTTGCCTGCCCAGGCCTGTTTGAAGGCCGCGGCCGGCTCGGGGCATTCCCGTTCGTAAGCCGCGAACATCGCCTTCCACTGTTCCTCGCACTCATGCCCGATTAGCAGGGCGGATCGGTAGCGGGCCAGCGCTTCTGCCGGGACCCAGAACTTCTCGTCGGGCGGCATACCCAGCGCCTCTTTGGTCAGCCGAATCTCATCCTCGCCGAGCGGTGAGCCGTGTACCTCGGCGGTATCTTGCTTGTTCGGGCTGCCATAGCCGATGTGCGTCCGGCAGATGATCAGCGAGGGCCTGTCTTCGACGGCCTGGGCACGGCGAATGGCGGCATCGATGGCCGGCATGTCGTAGCCGTCGACCGTCTGCACGTGCCAGTGATAGGCTGCGAAGCGCAGTGGCACGTCGTCGCTGTAGGAGAGCGAGGTCGGTCCGTCAATGGTGATCTTGTTGTCGTCGTAGAAGTAGATCAACTTGCCCAATTTGAGATGGCCGGCCAACGAAGCTGCCTCGTGGCTGATTCCCTCTTCCAGGTCCCCGTCACCCAGCGTTGCGTAGACGTAATGGTCCATGATCGGGTAGGCCGGCAGGTTGAAAGTGGCGGCGAGGAAGGCTTCGCCAAGCGCCATGCCCACCCCGTTGGCGAACCCTTGCCCGAGCGGACCGGTGGTCACTTCAACGCCGGGTGTGAGGCCGTATTCCGGATGGCCCGGCGTGAGGCTGCCGAGCTGGCGGAACTGCTTGAGTTGCTCCAGCGGCAGGTCATAGCCGGTGAGATACAGCAGGCTGTAAAGCAGCATCGAGCCGTGACCGCCCGAGAGCACGAAACGATCGCGGTTCGGCCATTTGGGGTTGGCCGGGTTGTGGCGCAGAAAGCGCGTCCAAAGGACGTGAGCCACGCTCGCCATGCCCATCGGCATGCCGGGATGGCCCGAATCCGCCTGCTGCACGCCGTCCATCGCCAGGCCGCGGATCACGTTCGAGCAGAGGTTGTCGAGGTCGTCGTAGCCGGACGACGGCAGAGAAGCGCTGACAGAAGTTTCCATGCAAATCTCCGAGGGGTGATCGGATTTGTGCCGGGCAAGCCAGCTTGCGGAGGTTGCCCAGAAAGCTTTGGCAGTGTACCAGAAAGGCAGGGTCGCGTCAAAGGCAAACCCAAAAACCCTAAACGCCGGGCCCGGGACGGCGAAGGCCGGTTGAAAGAAGATTGACACCGCCTGGGCGCAGTGCTATTCTGGGCGCGGGAGGGTAGCATGCACATCGTTCACGTCTTCATCCACGTCAAGCCGGAGTTCGTTCAGGCTTTCACCGAGGCCACGCTCGAAAACGCCCGACACAGCCGCAACGAACCGGGTGTCGCGCGCTTCGACGTCATCCAGCAGACCGATGCGCCCAACCACTTCGTGCTGGTCGAAGTCTATCGCTCGCCCGACGATCAGCTCCGCCATCGCGAGACGGCCCACTATCAGACCTGGCGGGACCTGGTAGCCGAAATGATGGCTGAGCCGCGCACGGCATACCGGTACACCAATCTTTTCCCGGTGGACGAAGGCTGGGGCTAGGTAGCATGCGCTTCGAGTTTGCTACGGCCACGCGCATCATCTTTGGCGCGGGTACGGTCAAGCACGCAGGGACGCTGGCCGCCGGTTTTGGGCAGCGGGCCCTGCTGGTCACCGGCGCCAGCCGGCCCTCCGCCGAACTGCTGCTCGCCGATCTGGCAGACCATCAGGTCAGCGGCCTGCCTTTTGCGGTGAGCGGCGAGCCCGACACGGAAGTCGTCCGTATCGGCAGTGAACTGGCACGCCGCGAAGCATGTGACTTGGTAGTCGCCTTCGGCGGAGGCAGCGCCATCGATGCCGGCAAAGCCATCGCGGCATTGCTGGCTAATGGCGGCGAGCCTCTCGATTACCTCGAGGTCGTCGGTCGGGGCCGGTCTCTTGACCGGCCCGCAGTGCCCTTCATCGCCATCCCGACCACGGCCGGCACCGGCGCCGAGGTGACCCGCAACGCCGTGCTGGCGGCTCCCGCGCAGCGTGTCAAGGTAAGCATGCGCAGCCCTTACTTGCTGCCCCGCGTTGCCCTGATAGACCCCGAACTCACCTACACATTGCCGCCCGCCGTCACGGCCAGCACCGGCCTGGACGCGCTGACCCAGTTGATCGAACCCTTCGTGTCGGCGCGCGCCAACCCTCTGACCGGCGCTCTTTGCCGGGAAGGAATGGGACGGGTGGCTCGCTCGCTGCTCCGGGCCTTCACGACCGGCAATGACACGGCGGCGCGTGAGGATATGAGCCTGGCAAGCCTGTTCGGCGGTCTGGCGCTGGCGAACGCCGGACTGGGTGCGGCGCACGGCGTCGCCGGCGTGGTCGGCGGCATGTATCCGGCGCCGCACGGCGCCATCTGCGCCCGGCTCTTGCCCTACGTCATGCAGACCAACGTGCAGGCTTTGCAGCGCGCTCAGCCCGACGGCCCGGCGCTGCGCCGTTATGATGAGGTCGCACAGGTACTGCTGGGCGACTCGACGGCCACCGCCGCGGCCGGGGTCCGGTGGGTGCAGGACCTGTGCGGCCGGCTGAGTGTGCCACCGCTGGCCGCCTATGGCCTGACCCGGCGAGAGCTCCCACTGGTTGTCGAGAAGTCGCTCGTCGCCAGCAGCACACAGGCCAACCCGGTCAAGCTCAGTTCGGGCGAGATGACGGCCATCCTGGAGCAAGCGCTGGGCGCGTGAGCTCTATCCGGATCAGGTGTGAAACCAGCATGGACCAGCCTCTTTCGGCGCTTTCGATAGCGCAGGCCCTACACACGCGGCGGCTTGGCCACCCGGTCATATACCTGGAGCGCACGGGCTCGACCAACGACGTGGTCCTGCGGGAGGCAGCAGAAGGGGCGCCCGAGGGATTGCTCGTGGTGGCCGACGAACAGACCGCCGGTCGTGGGCGGCAGGATCGCGAATGGTGGGCTCCGCCCGGTACGGCGCTCTTGATGTCCCTGCTCCTGCGCCCGTCTATGGCGGCCGGGCTTGCGAGTCAACTGACGATGTGCCTTGGCCTCGGGGCCGCGGAAGGGGTCGAGCAGATCGCCGGTCTGCATCCCCGGCTCAAGTGGCCAAACGACCTGCTGCTCGACGGGCGCAAGCTGGCCGGCATGCTGACCGAGTTGCGCCTCAGCGGCGACCAGTTGGCCTTCGCGGTGCTCGGCTTGGGCCTGAATGTGAACCTCGACTTCACTTCTACCGACTTGGCGCCCTTCGCCGTCAGCTTGCAGATGGCCTTGGGCCATCCCGTGGAGCGACTCCCTCTGTTGGCTGCCATCCTCGAGCGCTGCGAATCCTGGTACGAACGGTTGTTGAGCGGGGAGTCTCCGCACGCTGCCTGGTCGGCCCGGCTAGAGACCGTTGGCCGGCCAGTAGTGGTCAGCCTGGCGGACGGGACGCTGGAGGGACTGGCGGTTGGAGTGAATGCCCAGGGCGCTCTGCTGGTGCAGGCAGATGATGGCCAGGTGCACACAGTCTGGGCAGGCGATGTCTCATCGCTGCGCAGCCAAACGCCGGGCACGGCCGGGCCGCACGATCGGCGGTAGGTCCGCTCGCATCGACGTCTTGGTGCCTATCCCTCCTCATGCTATAATTCCGCGGCCTGACCCAAGACTCCCAAGAGGCCTGCGATAGTGCCGATCCGCGTCCCAAAATGGTTAGTCCTTACAGCGCTGCTGCTCCTGGCCATCGCATTGGCCGGGTGGTTGCCCGGCGATGCCGTGGCACGAGTCATGTTTCAATCTTCGCCCGCCGATGTTCCGTTTGAGGAAACTCCTACGCTCATTTCCACCGACCTGCCGGTCGAGACACCTGTTCCGTTTTCGACGACGCCGGTTGTGAGCAGTCCAGAAACGATCCCTACTACCGAACCGCCCGTTGCTACCGTCTTCCCCGCCTCGAGAGACAGTGTCGCGGAAGAACCGGCGGTCTTGCCGTCGACGGCAGCAGCAGAAGCGCTTGCAGTGCCGGGCTACCTACCGCCACCCACCCTGACCGCTCCCGGCGCGTTCGCCTACGGGCAGGGCTTGCCCCAGTTGACCGGGCCGCGCACTTCGTCTGGAGCAACCGGAGCGCCCGCCGATCCGGCACCTCAAGCCGCTCCGGTGGCTGAGTCACAAGCCGCTCAGTTGATCGACAACCTGCTGTCGCTTCTCAGTTATGGATGGTTGTGCTGTGGCTCGGTTCTCATCGTGCTGGCGGCAGTGGGATTGGTCTGGTTGGCGCGGCGCAAGCCGGCCGGGTAAATCGGCGATGAGTATCAGCCGGCGGCGCGCGCTGTTGGTGCTCCTGGGCCTGACGGGCTTGGCCTTCGCCTTGCGAGTAATCCAACTCGACGGGCAGAGCCTGTGGCGCGACGAAGTCGACGCGTTGCGCTTTGCGACGCAGCCCCTGCCGTCTTTGCTGGCCATGTTCCGAAAGCCGGGTGAGAACGGGCCTTTGTTTTTCCTCGGGCTGCGCCCCTGGCTGGCGCTGGTCGGGCAGAGCGAGTTTGCCCTGCGTATCCCGTCGGCCTTTGCCGGCACCCTGGCGGTGCCGCTAACATACGTCCTCGTGCGCCGGCTGACGGCCGGCCTTGGACGATCAGAAGGAGGAGACCGCGCTTCCCCGACGGTGGCACTCGTGGCCGCGCTGTTCATGGCCACCGGCCCCTACCTGGTCTGGTACGGGCAAGAGGCCAAGATGTACGCCCTGCTCAGCGCCGTGGTGCCTCTGATCCTGTTATTGGCGTTCGACGTCGCCCGGCGTGGCGGCGCCTGGCGTTGGGCGGCCCTGTATGTGTTGACGGCCGCGAGCTGCTACTTGCACCTGCTGGCGGTCCTGGCCATCCCAGTACAAGCCTTGTGGCTGCTGATCCTGCCGTCGGGGCCGTCCGCCCGAGCCCGCCGGCTCAAGGCCTTGGTCTTTCTGGCGGCGCTGATCCTGCCCTATCTCCCGCTGGCGTTCTGGCAGATCGGGTTGCTACAGGCGCCTCCCGTTCGCGCTGGGCAGCCGATCGCTTCGCTGTCCGACATTTTCAAGGTGTTGGGAGTGGCCTACAGCAGGGGGATCGTGCCGGTGCTGCAGCCACTCACCCTGTTGCCGGCCATGCTGGCGCTGCTAGCCGGACTAGGGCTGTGGATCGGAAATCAGCCTCAATTGGTGGTCTCTCGCCGCGATGCGGCGCTCATGACCGTGGAAAAGCTGTCGCCGGCGCCGGCCGCGGCGGCTACCGAAGGGCCGGCGGTCGTGCCGGCCGGACCGCAGGTGGCAGGGAGCGTCGGGCCGGACCTGCCGGGCCGGCAGGCCACCCGTCCGCCCACGCTCCCAGGCGGCCGGCGCGTGTTAGTTTTGCTCGTGATCTGGCTGCTGCTGCCGCCGCTCGAGATCTACGTGGTCTCTCTGCTGGTGCCTGTCTTTCTGGACCGGTACCTGATCTGGGTGATGCCGGCCTTCGTGACGCTGCTGGCTTGCGGCGTCGCTGCACTGTATGGGACGTGGCGGCCTCTCGGCGTGGCCACTTTCGGCGCTATCGTCGCATTCAATCTGCTAGGAGTGTGGATGCAAGGCAGCCAACCCATCAAGTCCGACTTTCGCTCGGCGGCGGCATACGTCAGCACGCACGAAGCGCCCGGGGATCTGCTGATCTTCCAGATCCCCTATAATCGCTACACCTTTAGCTATTACGGCGGCAAGGGGCAGCCGTGGTTGGATGGCCCCTACACAAACAGTGGTCAGGATCCGGCCGCCGTGGACGATTGGTTGGCACGCGGGACTGCCGGCGCACGCCGCGCCTGGCTGATTGCTTCCGAGGTTCCACTGTGGGATGCGCGTGGGCTGACCCTGCAGTGGCTTACAACACACGCTACGGCTGAAGACCGGGCGGATTTTGCCCGGGTGAGCGTGACCCTTTACGTGCTGAAGAAGTGACATATGGCAAACGCTAAGAAACGGCCGCTTGATCCAAATGACCCTGTGGTCACCATCCGCCGCCCCGGCGAGCCCAGCTTCACACTGACCCTGAACGAGTACCGGCTGGCCATGCTCGGCCTGGTGGACTTCGCGGGCGAGTGGGAGGCGTTGGAGCTGGCGACGACCTTCGTCGCCTCTGGCGCCGAGAAGGGTGCGCTCGTGCGCGAGCGTTTGCGGCCGCTGGCCGTCTATCTGGACGTGCTCCTGGCACGCGGCGTGGACGGGCTCGAGTTGTTGGCCGCCCGCCACTGGTTCCGTACTGGCGAGGTCTGAGTTCCCGCGATGCGCAGCGAATCCCAGCTCTACCGACTCGGCTTCCGTGGGGAGCCGTCCGGCGGCGACGCAAACTGGCTGCCGACCCCTGACCAGGTGACAAGGGCGCGTGCCGAGCTGAAGCGGCGGGGCGTCTTGCCGGGTCTGGCGGAAGAGGACCCTTACCTCTTTCTACTGCTCCGGCCCGGTGCGATCCCCTGGCTGTGGTGGGCCGGAGCCGGGTTTTGGGTCGCCGTATGGCCGGCAGTGATCACGCTCAAGATCAGCCGGCAGCTCGCCTGGTTACCCTGGTGGCTGCCGCTCGTGCTGGCCTCGCTGCACATGGCGCTGCTCGCGCTGCCCGTGATTTCCGACGAACGAAGTGCCGGGCGGAGCGCCCTCCGGCAGCGCTTCGGCCGCATCCGAACTCTCGCGCAGATCATGGCGCTCGCGCCCGAGGAGTTCGAGAACTGGAGCGCGCTCTTGTTCCAGTTGATGGGCTATCGGGTCGTGCAGACCCGGAACACCGGTGATCACGGCATCGATCTCGAGCTTTCTAATGACCGGATGCAGCGTGGTCTCGTTCAGTGCAAGCGCTATCGCGGCACTGTCGGCGAGCCGGCGGTGCGCGATCTGTATGGCACGATGATGCACGAGAATGCCGAGCGCGGCTGGCTCCTGACCACCGGATCCTTCTCTCGGCAGGCGCGCGAGTGGTGCCAGGGCAAACCGATCGAGCTGTGGGACGGTCGGAGCCTGCTGGCACTGGCGAAGCGATATCGATAGTCGACAGCCCGAGGGCGGTTTGTCGCCGCGCAACGACCGGACCGACGTCTGATTACGACGAGGTATTCATGAAGCGACCTGATGTGAACCGCCCCTTGATCTTCGCTCATCGCGGCGCCAACCGCCTTTGCCCAGAGAACACCCTGCCGGCATTCGAGGCCGCGATCGCGCTGGGAGCCGATGGCGTCGAACTTGACGTGCAGTTCAGCTCCGACGGCCAACTGCTGATCATCCACGACTATAGCGTAGACAAGACCACTGACGGCCAGGGTCGGGTGGTCGGGCAGCCGTATGCAGAGCTGCAAAAGCTGGACGCCGGGAGTTGGTTCGGACCGCAGTTCGCCGGCACGCGCATCCCGACGCTGGACCAGGTGCTTGACTTGTTGCAGGGCAGGCTGTTGATCAACATCGAACTGAAGTCGCTGGAAACCGTTTCTACCCTTGGTCGGGACGTCGTGCGCTGCGTGCGGGAGCACGGCATGGTCGACCAGGTCGTGCTCAGCTCGTTCAACCCGTTTACGTTGCGGGCGGCCCAGCGAGCCGGTCCCGAGTTTGAAACGGCCTTGCTCACCGCCCCTGATTTGCCGGCCTGGATGCGGTCCGGTCTCGCGCGCCGCTGGAGCCTCGCACGGGGCCTGCACCCTCAGTTCGACATGGTAGACGAGCGCTACCTGGCGGCTGCTGCGAAGCGTGGTATGCCGGTCCGACCCTGGACCGTCAATGAAGAGGTCGACATGCGCCGGATGCTCGGCCTGGGTGTGGACGCGATCATCACCGACTATCCCGATCGGCTGAAAGCGCTGGTTAGTTAGGCGGAGGCCCCAATGTCGACCGTTCTGCCGGACCGCTCTGCTTCCTTGCAGCCCTTCTTCACGCCACGCGGCGTGGCCGTCATCGGCGCCAGCCGTGATCCGAGCAAGCTCAGCTACGGTGTGATGCGCAACCTGCTCGACCCCGACCACGGTTATCCAGGACCCGTCTACCCCGTCAATCCTCGGGCCAGCGAGATCCTCAGCCTGCCCTGCTATCCTGACATCAGCGCGGTGCCTGACCCGGTCGAGCTGGCGGTGCTTCTGGTGCCGGCCTCCGCGGTGCCGGCCACAGTCGATGCCTGTGGGCAGCGCGGCCTGAAGGCGGTCGTGGTCATCTCGGGCGGTTTCCGGGAGATCGGGCTGGAGGGCGCAGCGCGTGAGCGGGAAATGGTCGAGATCGCCCGGCGGTACGGGATGCGGGTGATGGGTCCCAACGGTATCGGGGTCATCGATACGCATACGCCGTTGAACACCACTTTCGTCAAGGGCATGCCGCGACGCGGGCACATCGCCTTCCTGTCTCAGTCGGGCGCATTGTGTGGCGGCATCATCGATTGGGCGTTGGCGCGCGGGCTGGGTTTCAGCCGCTTTCTGAGCGTCGGCAACGAGGCTGATATCAATGAGAGCGACGTCATCCCGTTTTTGGCGGCGGATGATATCAGCCGGGTCATCACCCTGTACCTGGAGGATATCAAGGGTGGGGCCGATTTTACCGCCGCTCTGCGGGCAGCGGCCCGGCGCAAGCCGGTGCTGGCCATCAAGACAGGCCGCACCGCCGGCGGTCAGGCAGCCACGGCGTCCCATACGGGCGCGTTGGCAGGTGCACACGCGGCCTTTCGCGCTGCTTGCAAGCAGGCGGGGGTGGTCGAGGTTCAGACCATCCGCGAGCTCTTCGACGGCGCCTTGGCCCTGGTCTACCAACCTTTACCCGCCGGCAGTCGTATCGCCATCTTGACCAATGCCGGGGGCCCTGCCGCTCTGGCAGCGGATGCGCTGGAGAGCGCCGGGCTGCAGTTGGCCCGCAGCAGCCCGGACGCGCAGGAGGCACTACGTGGCTGTCTGCACTCCGAAGCGCAGGTGGCGGGGCCCGTCGACATGCTGGGCGGAGCCGAACACGGCGACTACCGTCGGGCACTCGATGTCCTGCTGGCCGATCCGGCCAATGACGGCGTGCTGGCGATCCTCGTGCCGCAAGCCCTGGTCGACCCGGTCGCAGTGGTTGACGCCCTCGCCGGCGCGCTCGCGGCCGCAGACGCGTCGCACGCCTATCGCAAGCCGGTTCTGGCTTGCCTCATGGGTGCGGCCAGCCTGGATGCGGCCTTCGCCGCCGCCCATGGCGCGCAGATCCCCGCCTATCCTTTCCCGGAGGAGGCTGTGGCGGCATTCGGCATCCTGCGACGCAGGGCGGTGGCAGTCGCCAGGTCAGCCGAGGGGGGGAGCCAGGGCCCGCCGGCAGCCTGCACGGAAGGCCGGGAAAGCGAACCGGCGGGTGTGGTGGCCGGCCAACGTCTGCTGAACGAAGCGGTGGCGGCGGGCCGCAGCTCGCTGGACGCCGCCGAGAGCCTGGCCGTCCTTGAGGCCTTCGGCCTGGCGACACCTGCAGATCGCCTTGCCACTTCGCCGGTCGAGGCGGCCGAGCACGCGCGGCAGATTGGCTTTCCGGTCGTGCTGAAACTCGCCAGCCCGGACATCTTGCACAAGACTGACGTCGGGGGCGTGATCGTTGGGGTGAGCGACGAGCGTCAGGCAAGGGTCGGGTTCGGCACCATCCTGGCGCGTGCGCGAGCGGCCAACCCAGAGGCGCGCATCCGCGGCGTGCAGGTGCAGCGTATGATCTCCGGCGGTCAGGAAGTGATCGTGGGCGTGAAACGCGACCCGACCTTTGGTCCATTAGTCATGTTTGGGTTGGGAGGAGTCTATGTGGAGGCGCTGGCCGACGTCAGTTTCCGGCTGGCCCCCTTGACCGCCGCCGATGCCGCGGAGATGATCGACGAGGTGCGCTCGGCCCGCCTCTTGTCCGGACTGCGCGGCGCTCCGGTGGCCGACCGGGCAGCGCTGGTGGCGGCGATCGTGCGCATCGGCGATCTGGCCGCGGCTTGTCCCCAGATCGCCGAACTGGACGTCAACCCCCTCCTCGTCCTGCCCGAGGGCCAGGGAGCCCTGGCGCTAGACGCGCGCATCATCCTCGCCTAGGGCCGATTCGGCCCCGGTTTGTGAGAAAAATCACCGTTCCGTCCGCGCAGATGCTTTATAATGTCCGCTGTCCGGGTTCTTTCCCCTGGAGGTGTCAATGGATATCGAGCGCTCCGAGTCGCCACCTCGCCGCCGCACGGGGCACGGCTTCCGTCTCTTCCCCGTTTGGGCCTGGCTTTCCTTGGCGGGTCTGTTTGGGGGCATTACCGGACTGGGTGGCTTCACTTTCTTTTATGCTCAGGGCTTGTCTTACCTCTCGAACGACCCGCAGGCCTGCGTCAATTGTCACGTAAGCCGTACGTCCGCGAGGGCGCGGTCAAGGTGTCAGACCATTGGCTGCGCAGCCCACTGGCGAACATCAATCGGGCTTGCCAGCCGTGTCATAAGGAAGACGAGAAAGAGCTGAAAGACCGCGTGGTGGCGACCCAGGACATAACGGCAGAACCGCTAAAGCGCAGCGAGGACGGCCTCGTGGACGCGATCGACGCCATCAACAGGGCCAAGACCGCCGGAGCGAGCGATGCCGATCTGAACGAGGCGCGCCAGCTGCAGCGTAACGCCAGTTTCTATTGGGACTTCGCGTCCTCGGCCAACAGCACCGGCTTTCACAGCCCACAGGAGAGCGCTCGGATCCTGGCCACTGCGATCGACTATGCCCGGCAGAGCCAATTGGCGGCCGTAAGGGTCACGGCGACGTCCATCGCCCAGAAGTAGAGGAGAAACCCGGCCCACTCTGCCCACGAACGGACTGTCAAAATCTCTACTGGCAGTCCGTTCGCGCGACCGTTCGTCCGCTGCCTCCGCGGTTACTTCTCCGCTGCTTCCGCTGCTCCGCTTGCTTGCGCATTTCGCGGCTTTCGGTTATCATGCGTTCAACCATTCACAGATAGTTGCGCGTGTGCCGCGTGCTGCGCAGCACGCGTGTCTACTCGGCACAGGTGGCGCGACGGTGGGAACGCCCGCCGGTGTGAGGATGGGTTCGCCTCTTAGTAGGCGCGGCAATGACCGGTTGGTCCGTGTTAGCGGTATGCGTGAAGGAGGAAACCCGCAGACACGACCCAGGTAGCTCGCTCGATTGCCGCATAGGCTGGCTCCCGGCCAGGCCAATTTCCCCAGGCCGCCCGGGCAGCCGAGATGTCCGGTTTCTGGCATCTTCCCGAACCGGATTTTCATAAAACAGCAAGGAGCACCTCCAGCCGATGCCTCCAGTACGTACTCCGACGTCGGACTCTGCCCATCGCCCGGGACGCACAGCGCCTGCCGGTCAGCCGGCCGCGACATGTGACCGCCAAACCGGCCATGCCGGCTCTCACCGGGCCGCGCTCAAGTTGCTCGGGCAGTTGGTCCTTCTGGGCATGCTTTGTCTCGCCTTGGCCTATCCGGCCCAAGCCGCCCCGGCGCCGGCCGAGGGCACCGACTCGCCCGATGTGGCTGCACTCCGGGGGAATCAGGCGGGGCCTGCCGTGGTCACCGTCGCCCCAGTCGCGCGGACCGAAAGCCTTGAGTATCAGGTACAAGACGGCGACACGCTCTACGACATCGCTGCCAGAAACGGGATTGGCGTCCAGACCCTGATCTGGGCCAACAACCTGGAGGCGAATCCCGCTGCCCTCCGGATCGGCCAGTCGCTGACCATCCCGCCCGTGGATGGTGTCGTACATGTCGTCCAGGCCGGCGATACCCTGCTCAGTATCGCCGACCGCTACAAGGTCGACCCGGATGACGTTTGGTCCTACCCGGGCAATCACCTGGACGGCGACGCGCTGCTGCAACCTGGCCAGAAACTCATCGTGCCCGGCGGCCAAAAACCCGCGCCTATACCGCAAGTCGTCGTTCCCCAACCGCTGCCTGAGCCAGCCCCCGTCGCTGAGGCCGTACCCGCCCCTGAAGCCGCACCCGCTCCTGAAGCGGCGCCTCCGGCCGAAGGGGAGCCCCTGGCCGGGGCCGGAGATGCGCCTCTGGTGAGCGGCCATTTTGTCTGGCCCATCACCGGGACCGTCTCGCAGGGCTATATGCCCTACCATCGCGCGATCGATATCTTGGGTACGCTCGGGATGCCCATCAAGGCGTGCGACGCTGGGCAGGTGGTTTATGCCGGCTGGACGAACGACGGCTATGGCTACCACGTCATTATCGACCACGGTAACGGATACGATACGCTCTACGCGCACATGAGCCGCATCGACGTGCAGGTGGGGCAGACTGTGCAGCAGAACGATATCATCGGCGCGGTCGGCGCGACGGGCCGGGCTAGTGCCTTCCACGTCCATCTTGAGATCCGGCAGAACGGCAAGCAGATCGACCCGGCGCCGCTTCTGCCCTGAATCCGGGCCGGTAAAAAAACGCCAGGCCGGGCGCACGCGCCCGGCCTGGCGTTTTCTTTGGCTGCGGAAGTCGCGGTTTCTGACCCCGGCTAGGGCCGGCGCCTGGTGGCGATCGGCAGCAGCTTGCAGTAAAGCTCTTCGTAGCGCCGCACGGTGTCGCCGATGCTGTGCTGCGAAACGCGCGCCAGGCTGGCGGCGCCCATGTCTGCCCAACAGTCATGCTCGTGGGCCAGTTGGGCCATGCGGCAGGCGGCATCTGCCGCGTTGCCCGGCTCAAACAGGTAGCCATTCACACCGTCCTGCACCAGCTCCGGCAGGGCGCGTGCATTGGCCGCCAGGACCGGCTTGCCGCAGGCCATGGCTTCCAGGGTGGCGATGCTCTGCAGTTCCGCGTCGCTGGGCATGGCGAAGATATCGATGCTGTTCAATAGCCCTGGCAGGTCTTCGGCCGGGATAAAGCCTGTGAACACAGCTTGCTGGCCGAGATCCATCTGCCTCGCCAGGGCCAACAGCGCCTCCATGTGGCGCCCGTGACCCGCTACGGCCAACTGCACGTCATCCCGCTTCAGTTCTTGGATCGACTGCAGCAGCACGTCGATGCGCTTCTCTTGATCTAGCCGCCCGACGTACATAAAAATGGTGCGCGCCGGGTCCAGCCGATAGCGCTGGCGCAGCGCGCACCGGTCGACCGCCGGATCCGGGGCAAAGCGCGTCAGATCCACGCCGCACGAAACGGCATAGACGGGCACGCGGATCGGCTGCCTGCGCAAGATCGTGGCGGCCGTCTCCGTGGGGGTTGTGACGATCTGCAGCTGGTTGTAGAGCTCGAGCACCCAGAACCAGGCCGCGCGCTCGAGCTTTGCGGTGACCCAGGCCGGAAGCCCAAGGAAATGGAGGACATTCTCGGGAAGGAAGTGATTCGTGCCGAGCAGCGGAATGTGCCGTCTGCGTGCCACGCCGACAACGGCATGGGCCAACGGGTAGTGGTCCTGGATGTGCACGACGTCCGGCCGGAAACTGTCCATCAACCGGCCGATCGTCGGGCCAGCCGCCAGATTCAGGTAGGTGTCCTGCATGTGGAAGAAGCTGAGCGACCTGACCTTTTCTAGCTGCACGCCGTTGAGCAGGCTGCTCACAGCCCGCCGCTTCTCGGACGGGGTGATGACCATGACCTGGTGGCCGATGGCGGCCAGCCCCTCGGCGAGTTGCACCGTGAAGACCGACTGGCCATTGGCTGCTGGATGATATGTCTGCCCGGCGATGATGATGCGCATGTGCGTCGCTCTCCCTCTGGCGTCGCGTGGCACGTTCGGCTCACGGCTCGCCAGGCTGTCACGTGTCGGATCAGTCAGGAGGAAATCTCACGCGTGAGCCGGCGCGGGCCACGTAGCGGACCACCACCAGCACAAAAAAGACCAGCCCCACCCCGGCGATAATCTGTAGCCCGACTTCCATACGCCGGAGCGATAAGGTGAGGTGATAGCCAACCAGAACCAGCAGGCCTGTCCAGACGATCTCGCCGATGACAATCGTGCTGAACCAGCGCCGCCAGGGGACGCGTGCCAGGCCGGCGGCAATCAGGGCAGGGATCGAGAAGCTAAGCGTCAGTTTTGCGATCAGAAGGATCTTGCGGGCGTGCTTTTGCATGCTCTCTTCCAGCCGCAAGATGTGCGCTTCGCTGATCCCCAGGCGCCGGCCGTGGCGCAGCAGCCATTCCGTCTTGCCAAGATAGCCTAGTGAGTACCACAGGGTGTCGGCGCAGAGGTTGCCGGTCGCCGCGGCCAAGAACACGAATTCGGGCTTGAGTATCCCACCTGAGGCGGCCATCGCACCCAAGAGGGTAGCCAGCGGCCCCTCGATGAGCGTCATCAACGCCAGCAGCACGTAGTTCCAGTTGCCCAGGTGCTGCATCTGGCCTACGACCAACCCACTCCAGAAGTCTCGCAGTAGTTTAACAACGGTCTCTAACACGCTATCGACTTTCGCCCTGTAGAACGCGCCGCACGATCTTCGGCCGGCCCGCTACTGATGCCACACCGTCATGATACCCGTTTTTGGCACATCGCGCCAATCGGCCTGTCATGTGCCCACAAGTTCGATCGTGCTACAAGCGCTTGAGGAACCGTGCCTACTTTGAGCGAGCGCCCTGCCCGGAGTATACTGAGCTCACGTCACCGTACTTTCGCTCACTAAGGCAGGCAAGGCATGCGCTTCCCACGATCAGGCGGCATTTTGTGCCATCCGACCTCGTTTCCCAGCCGCTTTGGCATCGGCGACCTCGGCCAGGGCGCCTACGACTTCATCAACTGGCTGATCGCAGCCAGACAGAAGCTGTGGCAGATACTTCCGCTCGGTCCGACCGGCTACGCCGACTCGCCCTACCAGTCATTTTCGGCTTTCGCCGGCAACCCGATGCTGATCAGCCCGGAGCAATTGGTGTGGTCGTATCTTCTGCCCGAGGACGCCCTCGCCGGCGCGCCGGAGTTCCCGGCCCATAGCGTCGACTACGGGACTGTGATGGCCTATAAGCAGCGTTTGCTTCGACTGAGCTACGAGTATTTCGGGGCCCATGCCACCGACGAGCAGGGCGATTGGCTCGCAAGGTTCAAGGCTGCTAACGAGCACTGGCTACCCGATTACGCGCTGTTCATGGCGCTGAAAGCGCATTTCGGCGGCGGATCGTGGCAAGCCTGGCCGGCGGAAATTCGTCTTCGTGACGAGGAAGCCGTCAGGGACTATCGGACGGCCCTGGCCGGCGACATCGCCTATCACGAGTATCTACAGTGGCTATTCGCGGAGCAATGGGGCAAGCTCAAGGCCTATGCCAACGCCCACGATATTCAGATCATCGGCGACATCCCCATTTTTGTGGCCGAAGACAGCGCCGATGTGTGGGCGCGTCCCGACTTGTTCAAGCTTGACGAGGAGCGCAGGCCGGCCGTGATCGCCGGCGTGCCGCCGGACAACTTCTCTGACACCGGGCAGCGCTGGGGAAACCCGCACTACCGCTGGGACGTGATGGCGGACAACGGTTACGCCTGGTGGATCGGCCGGATCGGCCAGGCCCTGACCCAGGTCGACATCGTTCGCATCGACCACTTCCGCGGCTTCGCAGCCGCTTGGGAGGTCCCGGCGGACGAGGAAACGGCGATGAACGGGCATTGGGAGCCGGGTCCGGGCCCGGAGCTGTTCGAAGCCGTAGAGGGAGCCCTGGGCGATTTGCCGATCATCGCCGAAGACCTGGGAGTGATCACCCCGGATGTCGACGAGTTGCGTCTGCGCTTCAACCTCCCCGGCATGAAGATCCTCCAGTTCGGTTTCGCGCTCGATACCCTGCCCAAATACCTGCCGCATACTTTTGACTGCGACTACATCGTCTATCCAGGCACGCACGATAACAACACGGTGATCGGCTGGTTCAACGAGGCAAAGCGGACGCCGAAGGAGAAGTGGTGCTGCCTGAGCTACCTGGGCACGGATGGCCACGACCTGGCATGGGATTTCATCCGCATGGCCTGGCTCTCGGTCGCCAATCAGGCGGTCGCGTTGTTGCAGGATGTGATGAGCCTGGGCAACGAAGCACGCATGAACTTCCCGGGAACGACGAGCGGCAACTGGCGTTGGCGCTACACCCCCGACATGCTGACCGATGTCGCCGGCGCGCGGCTGCGACAGTTGTCCGAGCTGTACGAGCGCTAACGGATTGCCCTCAGTTTTCTAGCGGGTCCTCGCCCTGAGCGGCTGGCAGGCTGACCGGGGGCAGCTCGGCGCGGCCGATCTCCTTGCCGTCTGCCTCCCGGTAGAGAATGAGCAGGAGGTGGTAGTCGCCCGCCGGCGTCCCGGCCGGCAACGCAAGGTCGTACATGTCCTCGACGGGTTCGCCCGTCACCCAGTCGGTGGTCGGGTAAGCAAAGTGCACAGGGGCCTGATCGTTCGCTGCCACCGGCATGTCATCGCCGGGCCGAAGCAGGCGGGCCGACACCTTCAGGGCCTCGCTCACCGGCAGGCTGGCCGTCCAGGTGACGGTCACGCGCAGCGTGCGGGTCGAATGGCGCACGAGCAGGCCCGTCTTTGCTCCGAGCAGTCGAATGCCATCCCCCATCTCTTGGCCGTCCCCGGGCGGGGCGGGTGCCGGTTTGGCGCTCACCCGGATCAATGGTCCCGCGGCGCTCAGGCTGTATTGCCGGCCGGCTCCGGGCAGGTCGCGTGTCAGGTAGACCGGCACGCCGCGTGCGAGCCCGCCGGCGACGGCCGTAAAGCGGGCGTCCTCGGCATCGGCCGCCACCAGCGTGACATCGCTGCGCTGGCCCGCCACATCCCGGAAATAGCGCAACAGGGTCGTCTCGCCGAGCAGGCCGATCACCTCGCCCCCCGGCGCGACGCTCGCCAGCGCATCCAGGCCGCTATCGTAGACGCCCCAGGCCTGGCTGCGGTCCTGAGCGCTGAATCCCTGCACCGCGGAGCGCACCGGTTCGAGCAGCACCGCGGCGGTCAAGAGCAGCGCCAGGCCATTCAGCAGCCACGGCCGGGCTACAGATGGCAGGCCGATTTGGCGCGCGCGTGCCGCGAGTGCACCGGCGTATGAATCGAACAGGCTGACCAGCCCCAGACCAACCCAGAGACTGGTGAGGATGAATGCGGGGATGAAAAAAACCGCGATATCTTCAACCTTGTATGCTACGCCGAAGGCCAGGGTAGCGACGGTGGCCAGGAGCAGAAAGACGTAACGCCGCGTCGCGAATCGCCAGCCGGTTGCAATCCCCCACAGCGCCCCGAGCAACGGTACGGTCCCGAACTGCGCCAGGAAGAGGGCCACGAAGGTGCCTGCCGTGCGCTGGACATTGAAGGGGTTGTCGCTGAGGAATACCCCATAGGCGCGAGCCAGGATCCAATCCAGGGTGCCCGACCAGGTGGCATGATAGGTGCCGTCGAGCGAAGAGATCGCCTGCCCACGCAGTGGCAGATAGAGGTACAGCAGCAGAGGCGCCAGCCCCAATCCGAGCGGCCTGATCCAGCGGCGCGGCTGCCGCAGCAGGCCGGGGTCCGTCCAGACGATGAGCACCAGGGCCGCCGGCAGCAGGAGGGCAATCATTCGATGATGGCTGAGGCCAAGCCCTGCCAGCAGAGCGGCGCGCGCCAGCCAGCCATCGGCCCGCGACGGCGCCTGCGAGGACGAGATCGCTTCTTCCCAGCGCAACAGGCAGTAGAGGAACGAGACCATCAAGAGCCCGTGCAGGGCGTATACTTCGGCGAGTGTTGCCTGCGACCACCAGGCCGGCGAGATCGCGAAGACGGTTGTGGCGATGACGGAAGGTAGACGGCTGTGGGTGAGGCGCAGCGCCAACAGGTAGAAGACGGCCAGCGTGGCGGCTGCCGCCAGGGCGGACAGCAAGTTTACCCGACCGGCGGGATCGCGCAGCGGCAACAGCACGGTGAACAGCTTGCCTAAAAGGGTATAGAGCGGATAGCCACTAGGATGGGCAATGCCCAGCGTCGGGAGGACCACCTGGAACTCCAGGCTGTCGTCGAAGACCGTAGCCACGGAGGGGGCGCTGGTCAAGCCGTACAGCAGCAGGCCGGCCAGGCCGAACAGCCCGGCAACCAGAGGCGCTCGCCCCGCATCAGTCTTCACTCTTGTCCTCTTCCCCGCCAGCTCTCAGCCTTTCCTGCAGCGCCGGCCAATGCGTTCCCCTCCAATACACGCGTCCGCAGTCTGGACAGCGCTTGAAGGCTTTCTGAGTGTGCCAGACGTAGGGCGGGACGAGTCCCCGGGCTGCCTCTCGCGAGAGGTCTGCCAGCCGCCCGTTGCACTCCGGACAGCGGCTGAACGGCTCGGGTTCTCCGCCCAGCACGCCACGCACTTCGGCGATCTGGTCGTCGATCTTTTCAGCTTCGACCAACAACGCCCACAGCCCACGGCGCCCTGCCAGTTGATGATCGCGGGTGAGGATCAGCCGCCCCTGGGCGCGCGCTTCCCGCGCCAGTTCCTCGTCGCTGCCCGTCCGGTAGTAGGTTGCATCGTAGCCCATCAGGCGCAACCAACGTGCCAGTCGTCCCAGCATCGCATCCACCAGCAAGGCCGGGGCCGCCTCTTTGTCGCCCGTCTTACTCTGTGATAACATGCTTGCCTGTTGCGCTAACCATCATCTCAATCATCACACCTGCAACGCCGACCACGATTGTTAACCGCATTGGAGAGACCCCTTCATGCCCGAACCTGCCCTGCTGACCATCGGTCTGGCCTTCCTTATGCCTCTGGGCTACGGTCTGATCGCCTGCGCGGCCCTGTCGGAAGACCAGGCTCGACAAGCGGCTCTGAGTTTGCTGGCCGCGTTGGGGCTGGCGACGCTGGGCTACATTCTCTGCGGTTTTGCCTTCCAGTTTGGCGGCATCGGTCTCGTCTACGGCCAGCCAGGTTACGAAGGGCTGGTCTGGGAATGGTCCGCCCTGGGTCCCACCTGGGGCGCAGGGTGGGGTATGGCGGGATTGGCCGGCTGGGCCATGGCCGGTCCGGCTGCCAACTCCAGCGCCTACGCCCTCGCCCTGGCGAACCTGCCCTGGGCAGTCACCGCCACGCTGATCCCCTTGACCGCCCTGCGTGGCCGCATCCCGGCCGTCGCCTCCGCTTTCGTCGGTCTGTTGAGCGGCGCAGTCGTCTATCCCTTAGCCGCCAACTGGATCTGGGGTGGCGGCTGGCTGGCCAATCTCGGCAGTAATCTCGGCTTCGGGCACGGACTGGTCGACGTAGGTGGTGCCGGGCTGATACACGTCCTGGGCGCCTCCGCCGCCTTGGCCGGCATCGCCGTTTTCGTGCGACGCAAACCCCGTCCTGCGCCGTCACACGAGCCCGCACCCCTCCCGCCTGTTCATCTGCCGATGCTGGCCGTCTTGGGAGCCGGGTTCTTATTGGCCGCCGGCCCGGCCTGGATCATGCTCAACCCACTGCCGGCCGCCTCGAATCTGGATCTCTTTCAGATCGCTCTTAATTATACCGTTACCGCCGCGGCCGCCGGCCTGCTGCCCCTGGCCTACACCTGGTTCGTATCCGGCCGGCCGGACCCGCTGATGGCCACCCGCGGCCTGGCTGCTGGCAGCATCATCGGCGCCGCCCTGGCGCCGTTCGTCGCCCCGGTCATGGCCTCACTCTGCGGCGCCGCGATCGGCATCCTGGTGCCACTTGTGATCTTCCTGGTCGACCGTGTCCTGCGACTGGACGATCCGACGGCGGCCCTGGGCGTCCACGGGCTCGCCGGAGCGCTGGGTCTGCTGTCGGTGGGCATCTTGGCCGACGGCCGTGCCGGAGCGGGCTGGAACGGCGTTGGCGCCGGCAGCTACCTGGGTGTTGCTGGCCAGGGCGTGAGTGGGCTGCTGGCCGCTGCCGGCTTCGAGCCGGATTTCCCCGGCCAGCTACAGGCCCAGATTGTGGGCCTGGCCGCGCTCGCCCTGTTCGCGTTCCTGCTGGCCTGGGCTTGCCTGGCTCCACCCGCCATCCTGGTGCAACTGCTCGAACTTCAAATCGCGCGCCGCCCGCGATGGGCGGAGCGAGCCGGCCAACGCCTCGCCGCCGGGCGGGGCCTCTCAGAGCGTGCTGCCTGGCCGGCGAGGGCGGCGGGCGAACTGGAGGCCCCGGGGCCCGCGCCGGTCGATGGCGAAGCGGCCGACGACTTCGATGACCAGTTCGATGACGAGTTCGACGACGAGTTCGACGACGAGTTCGAGGGCCAGGATTTCCCCGACGCCGGTGACCGCGAAGCCCCGACCCCGGCGGTCTGAGCTCCTCGGGGTCCAGGCCTCGGACCCTTGTCCGACCCCTGCGGTCCATCCTGTCTGCCCCGTGCGCGCGACCAACTGAATCGGATGCCGCGCAGGGAGAGCGGTGGAGGGTTGGGGGTTCCCTTACAGGTTCTCGCCGCTGCTCGCCGCCAGCGGAATGCTCACCACCCGGCTGTAGCTGGCCCCTTCCCGATGGAGCTCGCTGCGGATCAAGCTGACCTGCGTAACGGGTTGCCGGCCGATCTGCTCGACGACGGAGGCCTCGACCGTCTTCCCCACCGCCTCTTCATCACGCCTGCTGACGCCGCGCCCTACTCGGCCAAGGGTCAGGTGCGGCGAGAAGGGCCGTTCCTCCGTCGGCCAGCCCAGCGGCGCGATCTCGCGCTCGACGGCGCTGCTCAACCGCAGCAGATTCTGCCCCTTGTCACACGCTGCCACCCAGACCACGCGCGGCCGCCGGGTATTCGGGAAGCAACCTCTTCCCTCGACGGTGAATTCGAAAGGTGCAAAGCCCAGGCAAGCCCGCTGCAAAGCGGCTTCGATCTGCGCCAAGCGCGAGCGCTCTGTGTCACCGAGAAACTTAAGGGTCAGGTGAATGCCTTCGGGCGCGACCCAACGCACGCTGCCCGGTGGCATCTGCCGCTTTAACTGCTCCTGGACCCTGGCCAGCCCGCTGCGCAGCGGCCTGTCCAGCTCGACGGCAATGAAAGTTCGCCAGATCTCATCGGCCATGCCAGCTCCCCTCTCGACGCGCGCCCGGCCTGAGCGCCGCACCGCCGCGCTACCAAACTCTGCAATACGCTCCCGGCTCGGCAGGGCCGGCGCTGGTATCCCAGTGGATCGTCGCATCCAGTCCCATTTTGGCGCCGCGGCTCTTCTGGCCGGCACTGTGCCTGGCCGACGGATCGAGCGAGCTCGATGGCTGATCCTTCACGACGAGCAGGTCGCGGTCCGCCTGAAAGCGGGTGGCAATCGCCCATTCGACGTCGTTGGGGTCAAAGATGTTCACGTCGCCGTCGACCACCACCACGTGTTTGAGCGAGCCATGTCCGCGGTAGGCCGCCTCTATCGCCCGCCGGCCGTCCCCAGGCGCCCGCTTTTCGATCTGTACGACCGCATGCAGCCAGGAGGCGCCGCCGGGTGTGACGTGAACGTTAAGGCAGCGTGTCACCCGGTTGACCTCCGCGTAAATGGTCGGCTCCCGCGGCATGCCCATCAGCAGCCGGTGTTCCAGCCGTCCCGGCAAGAGGGCCTGGTAGATGGCAGCCCGCCGGTGGGTGATGCGGTCGATCTCGATGACCGGCTGCGGGCGCACGAAATCGTAGGTCCCGGTTAGATCGACGAATGGACCTTCGGGGGCCAGGGTGCGGGTTATGCGTCCCTCCAACACCCACTCAGCCTCGGCCGGCACGCGCACGCCGTTCGCACAAATCACGACTGATGTCGGCGCGAGGGCTTGCGCGATGCTCAGCTCGTCCACGCCCGGCTCGGGGGCCATTGACGCGGCCAGGAGCACGTGCAGCGGCAGCCCGATGCAGATGGCCACGGGCAGGCCGGCCGGGCAACGCGGCGAGTCACCCATGGCGACCTTGCGCCAGGCCATGTCGGTGCCACGCCCTTCCACGAGACGCGCGGCCAGTCGGCGTTCATCCAGGCGCAAGAGGCGATGGAAGCTGGCGTTCGGGCCGCTGTCCGGATCATTAAGGAAGACTACCGCGGCGCTGGCGTAAGCTCCGCCATCCTGCGGCCAGTGGGTCAGGAAGGGAAGCGCAGTCAGGTCGACGCACGGTTCGACCACCTCCTGGCAAGGCCCTTCTGCGGACGGCACAGGCGCTCGCGGAGCGGCCAGGGCGTCGGCCAGCCGAAAGACCAGTTCGTCGGCAGGCGTGTCCAGAGCCAGCCCGAAGTAGCGCCGGTCCGAGCAAGCGCCGGCCAGGACGCGATGCGCGCTGCCGCGCACGCGCTTGAACAGCACCGGCCTCCCATCCCGCTCGGCGGCAAGACGCGCGACTTCCAGGTAAGGGTCGACCTCTCGGTCGATCGTGATCAGGTAGCCTTCGCTATCGGCCTGGCTGATGAACGAGCGCAGGTCCATGTCGGTACTCTCCTACCGGGGTGACGATGACCTTTACCGCCCCTGCCTTGAGCAGCGCACCGGCGACCGCTTCAGCGCTTCCGTCGTTCACCAGCGCGATCATATTTCCGCCCCGGCCGCCGCCCGAGAGCTTGGCCCCTCCCGCGCCTGCCGCACGCGCGGCGCCGGCCAGACGATCCAGGGTCGGGCACGAAACGCCCATTTCGGCCAGCAGCGCATGGTTGGCGTCCATCAGCGGTCCCAGGCGATCGGGTTCGCCGGCCGCGATCGCGGCGCGCGCCTTTTCGACGATCTGCCCGATGTCGTCAAACAGTTTCTCAAAGGTCTCCGGCGAGCGCTGCCGGCCAAGACGCACGTCGCGGACCGTGGCTTTGGTTGGGCTGGCGATGCCGCTGTCCGCAATGGCGAGCTGGAAAGGCTGCCTGATGCGAAAAACTTGCGGCGCCTCGCCGCGCACAAAGTACACCGGCCGGCCATAAGCGATCACGGTGTTGTCCACGCCACTCGGCGTCCCGTGGTGTAGCACTTCGACCTCGTACACGAGCGCTGACAGCCTTTCGGGCGGCAGCTCGTGTCTGGCCGCGCTCGCCACCGCGCGCATGATCGCCGCTGAAACCGCCGCGCCGCTGCCCAGGCCGCTGGCGATCGGGATAGTCGAATGCACCGTCAGCCGCCAGTCGGGAGCGGCGAGGCCAAGCTGCTCCAGCACCAGGTTGACGGCTGCGGCCAGGGGATCGCCGGCCGGCGCCTGTGCGAGCGCGAAGCGCTGCGCCAGATCGGTGGCCTCGATGACCAGGCCACTGCCCGGCGGGGCGCTCACAACTTGCGCGCTGGCCACCACTTGCGAGATCGGCACGGCCAGCGCCGGCCGGCCATAGACTACGGCGTGTTCGCCGAACAGGATCACTTTGCCCGGTGCCCGTCCCGTTCCCAAGATCATGGGCTTGCCCCTCGGACCGCTCTCATAGCCGCGAGTATAGCATAGGAAACTCAAACGCAAAACGCAAAACCCAAACCGCGGGGCGTCAGGCATGATATAATGCATGCCGAACCCTCAAAGGAGCAACCGTTATGCTGCTAGCTGTTCAGAGCGCAGAACCAGCGGTTCTGTGGCCGCTAATTGGTGGATTGCTCATCGTTCTGACAAACGCCTTCTTCGTGACGGTCGAGTTCGTCGTCGTCACGGTGCGTCGAGGGCAACTCGAGACGCTGGCCGAATCCGGCAACTCCGGCGCGCGCCTGGTCCTCAACCTGCTAGGGGACCCTGACTGGGCGATCGCCGGCTCGCAGCTTGGCATCACAGTCGCATCCATCTTGCTGGGTATCGTCGCCGAAGGGCCTCTGACGGAGCTACTCGCCCCGACGCTCGGTCGGGCACTGGCACGAATTCCTTTTCTGGCCTCGCTGGCGACGGCCGTGGCCACCGTCCTGGTGCTGCTGCTTCTGTCCTTCTTTCATATGGTGCTCGGCGAGCAGACACCCAAGACGGTCGCCTTGCGTTATCCCGTCCGCGCCGCGCTCTTCATTTCTCGTCCGATGACCTTCTTCGTGCGCCTGGCCGCCCCGCTCGTCTGGGTGGTCGATCAGTCCACCACTCTTGTCCTGCACCTGCTCGGGGTCGGCGGGCAGACTGCCAGCCACGGCATTCACACGGTCGAGGAGCTAAAAGAAGTCGTGCGCGAAAGCCAGCAGGAGGGTGTAATCCCGTACGACCAGGGCTTGCTCATGCGCGCCCTGGAGTTCGGCGAGCGCTACGTGCGCGAGGCCATGATCCCGCGCACCGACATGGTGGCCGTCGAAAAAACGGCGACTCTGGAGGATCTGCTGCGCGTGTTCCGGACCGCGCGCCACGCCCGTTTTCCGATTTATGAAGGCGACCTCGACCACATCGTGGGGATCGTCGCCGTTAAAGACGTGCTTTCAGTGTTGGCCGGCGATCGGGAAGCAGTTGAGCGCCCGGTAGCGGACCTGAACCTGATTCAGCCGGCACTGGTCGTTCCCGAGAGCCGCCGCGTTGCCGACCTGTTTAACCAAATGCGACACGAGCACACCCAGATGGCGATCGTGATCGACGAGTACGGCGGCACTGCCGGGCTGGTGACTGCGGAAGAGTTGGCCGAGGAAGTCATGGGCAGGCTGACCGATGAATGGGTCAAGGAAGAGCCTGCCGTCTCCAGGGTGAGCAGTGGCGTCTTTGAGATCGACGCGCAGAGCCGCGTCGACGAGGTGAACCAGGCGCTGGGACTGGATCTGCCCACCGCTGCGGACTACGACACCGTGGCCGGCTTTCTGCTGTTTGAGATCCGGCGCATCCCGCGCACCGGCGAAGCGGTCACTTACCGCAACTTGCGTTTCACGATCCTCGAGATGTCCGGCCCCAAGATCGAGCGCTTGCGCATCGAGCGGACGGACCCCAGCGACCCCAGCGCGCCCGCATGACAGGCGTGACGCGTTGTGCTATACTGGAGCCGGACAAATCCCACCACAAAACGCAAGGCGGCGTACGTAGAGCGGCGCCAGGCCGCCTCGTGTTCTGCCGACGCGTTTTGCACACCACGGAGCGCTCCATTGGCTGCTAAGATCATCCGCATTGAGGATATTGCCGGATACGATGCCCAACAGGTGACGATCCGGGGCTGGCTGCAGCTCAAGACCGGCAAAGGGAAGCTGCAGTTCTTGCGCGTGCGAGACGGCACCGGTGTCATTCAGGCAGTTGTCTTTCGCGGCAATGTTGCCCCCGAGGCTTTCGAGGCCGCCAAGCGTTTGCCGCTGGAGTCTTCACTGGTAGTGACCGGAACCGTGCGTACCGACCCACGCGCACCGGGCATCCCGGGCGGCTATGAGCTGGACGTTAACGACCTCGAGGTGATCCAGGAAGCAGCCGAGTACCCGATCGGTCCCAAGGAGCATGGGACCGAGTTCCTGATGGATAACCGCCACTTGTGGCTGCGTTCCAACCGCCAATGGGCCATTCTGCGCGTGCGGGCGACGATTATCAAGGCCATGCGTGATTGGCTGGACGATCACGGCTTCGTCCTGGTGGATACGCCGGTCCTGACGCCCAATGCCGCCGAGAATACCACCTCCCTGTTCGAGACCGACTATCACGGCGTCCCCGCTTTTCTGACCCAGTCCGGCCAGCTTTACAATGAAGCCGACATCTTTGCGATGGGGAAGGTCTACTGCTTCGGCCCGACCTTCCGGGCCGAGAAGAGCAAGACTCGCCGCCATCTGCAAGAGTTCTGGATGGTAGAACCGGAGATCGCTTTCTGCAAGCTGGAGGAACTGTTGGAGATCGAGGAGCAGTTCGTCAGCTACATCGTGCAGACGACGCTCGAAGAGCGGGCCCACGAGTTGGCAGCGCTCGAGCGTGATACAACCGTCCTCCAGCGGGTCACTCCGCCTTTCCCGCGCCTTAGCTATGACGATGCCGTCCACATAATCAATGAGGCGGCCGCGCAGGGCGTGACTGTGCCGCCCAATGACGAGCCTCTGGCGAGCATCACGTGGGGGGACGATTTTGGCTCCCCACATGAGACGTTCATCGCCAGCCAGTTTGATAAACCGGTCTTCGTGCATCACTATCCCAGCGCGGCCAAGGCTTTTTACATGGAGCCTGAACCTGGCCGTCCGGAGGTCTGCCGCTCGGCCGACCTGTTGGCGCCGGAGGGCTATGGTGAGATTATCGGCGGTTCCGAGCGCATGAGCGATCCGGATCTGCTGGCGGCGGCGATCGAGAAGCACGAACTGCCTGAGGCCGCCTATAATTGGTACCTGGACCTGCGCCGCTACGGTTCCGTGCCCCACAGCGGTTTCGGCCTGGGCATTGAGCGCACCGTCGCCTGGCTTTGCGGGCTTGAACACATCCGGGAAACGATCGCCTTTCCCAGGATGTTGGGGCGCTTGTACCCATAAACCCACGCAGGGGAAGGGGTCCCCGGCCCTAGATGCTCCAATACTTACCGTCTTTTGGGCTTATCTTGCTGGTCAGCCTGCTCTTGAGCGCCTTGCTCACCCCGTTCATGGGTCGTCTTGGCTTGCGTCTGGGCATGGCCGACCGGCCCGGCGGCCGCCGCCGGCACGGACGGCTGATCTCGCGGCTGGGCGGCGCCGGCATGTACCTCGGCTTCACCGTCGCCGTCCTGGTGACGCTGGTGCTGCCGGCCGGCTGGCTGCCGCCCCGGCAGGATCAGAAGGAACTGTTCCGGCTGACGGGACTGTTGCTTGGCACCGCTGCCATGTTCGCGTTTGGCTTGCTCGATGACCACTTCGAGCTTCCCAGCCGGCCGCAGTACGCCGCTCAATTCCTGTCTTCCCTGATCGCTATTGCCTTTATCATCTTCATCGAGCGCACCAATAACCCCGTGACAGACCAGGTGGTGGTGTTCGCCTGGCCGGTTGTCTGGGCCCTGACCATCTTCTGGTTCATGGGCATGATGAACACGGTCAACTGGCTGGATGGCATGGATGGACTGGCGACAGGGGTGACGGGGATCATGTCGACGGTGCTGGCGGTTCACATGATCCACACCGGTCAGTACAGTGTCGCCTTGCTGCCCGTCGCCTTGCTGGGGGCCGCGCTCGGTTTCCTGCCCTTCAACTTCAACCCGGCGCGAGTCTTCATGGGGAGCAACGGCTCCTATTTCCTGGGCTGGGCGTTGGCCGCCCTGGGGATCATCGCCGGTGCCAAGCTGGCCACTGTGCTGCTTGTGATGGGGTTGCCGATCCTGGATGTGGCCTGGTTGATCTTCCACCGCTGGCGGCGCGGCGAGAAGGCCAGCCTGGCCGGCCGCGATCACCTGCACTATCGTCTGGCCGACATGGGGTTCTCACAACGCCAGATCGTGATCGGCTATTATCTCTTCAGCGCCGCCTTCGGGGTGCTCGCGCTGGGACTGGGCTCGCGGCTGTTCAAGCTGGTCGCCCTGCTCATCCTGGCCGCCGCAGCCCTGGCCGTCATCATCTGGGCTACGGAGACGGCTGAGCGCAAAAAGCCGGTACAGGATGCGTGAGGCGTACGGAGCGCCTGCGCACCTCCTGCCGAACCCTCTACTTCTTCTCCAGCCCCAATGTCTCGCCTACGATATAGAGCGGCCTGCCTTTTACCTCGTCGTAGATGCGCCCGAGGTACTCCCCAATGATGCCCAAGCAGATCAACTGTACCCCGCCCAAGAATAGCACGCTCACGAGCGTCGTCGCCTGCCCGTAGAGGGCCTGACTGCCGAAAAGTCGTAGGATCACCGCGACCAGGATGCCGGCGACGCTTAGCCCGGCCACCAAGAAGCCCAGGTAGGTGGCCAACTGGAGGGGCAGGTAAGAGAACGAAGTGATCCCGTCCAGGGCAAACTTCAGCATCTTCTTGAGCGGATACTTGGTTTCGCCCGCGAAGCGCTCGGCACGGACGTAGTTCACGCCCGTCTGCCGGAAGCCGACCCACACCGAAAGCCCACGCATGAAACGATGCTTCTCGCGCATGCCTTTCAGGGCCTCGACCACCCTGCGGTCCATCAGCCGGAAATCCCCGGCGTCCGTCGGGATGTCGATATCGGTGATCTTGGCGATCGCCCGGTAGAACAGCTTAGCGGTTGTTTCCTTGAACCAGGTCTCGCCCTTGCGCTCCGCCCGCACGGCATACACCACTTGAAAACCGGCCCGCCATTGGGCGAGCAAATCCGGGATCACTTCGGGCGGGTCTTGCAGATCGGCATCCAGCACGACCACCGCGTCACCGTGCGCATAGTCCATGCCCGCGGTGATTGCCACCTGGTGGCCGAAGTTGCGGGCGAAAGTGATCACCTTCACCCGTTCGTCACACGCGTGGAGCTCGCGCATTAGCTCCGGCGACCGATCGCGGCTGCCGTCGTTGACCAGTATCAGTTCCCACGGTTCGCCGATGCCATTCAGCACCGCGCTGACCCGGCGGTAGAACTCCTGCACGATGCCTTCTTCATTGAAAACGGGTGCGACAACGGAAAGCAACATCCTGTGCCTTCTTTCCAGCTAGAATGCGCTTCAGGCCACTTCTGCTTGCTGGACCGGCGGGGCCTGGCGTCCGCGGCGTTGGAGCAAGGTCATGGCCAGTCGTGCCACGTCCCCCACCGTGCCCTGCAGTAACGGGCTGCTGTCGTTTCCCAGGGCTTCCAGGGCCGTCCAGGCGGCTTCGTTGCCCACCTGTCCCAGGGCTTTCGCCGCGTAGCCGCGCACCTGGGCATCGGGATCGCTCAAGGCATCCAGCAGGGTGGGCTGGACTTCCGGGTGCGGCGCCCGGGCCAGAGCGGCGACTACGGCCCGCCTGACCAGCAGCGGCTGATCTGCGACATACAACGTCTTTGCCAGCGCCACAGCCGTCCCGCCGTCGCCGATGCGTCCCAGAGCGGTGGCGCCCGCCGCAACCACAGCCGGGTCTGGATCGCCGAGCAGCGGCAGGAGCATCGGGCCCGAGGTGGGATCGCCGCACGCGCCCAGCGCTTCGGCAGCCGCGACCCGAACGGCGGCGACCCGGTCTTCCAGGGCGGCCCGGAGCTCCATGGCAGCCGCCTCGCCGCCCAACTTGCCCAATGCCTCGGCCGCGGCGGCTCGCCGTAGGGGATCCGCATCCCGCCTGGCCTGGCGCAAACCCGGGAAGACCCGCCCAACCTCCTGCCGCGCCAGGGCTTCGGCGGCTTGCCAGCGGACGAACGGTTCCGGGTCACCGAGTGTCTCCAGCAAACCGCCGATCGCCTGGGCGCTGCGCTGCGAGTCGTGGCCCAGCGCAGCCGCGGCTTCCCAGCGGTGGTGGGCTTCTTTGTCGTGCAGCCGAGCGACGGCCGCTTGTTCGGCCGCGCCGGTGAGCTCACGGCCTGGCACGCCAATCTGGGGCGTCCAGCGTGCTAATTGTTCCTGGGTCCACTCGTAAGTGCGGTTGACGACGTTGGCGAGACGGTCGACCGGGAACCGGTTTGATAAACGATTATGGCGACTCGGCATCGGTTGCATCCTAGTTGATGATCACCACCGTCTGGCATGGCGGTGCGTAGTTACCGGTAACGTCCACCACCACCACGCGAATGGTGTACGGACCCGGAGCCAGCGCGCCGCTGTTGAGCGTGCCCAACTGGCCACCGCGCACGGGTTTTTCCCCGCCGGCGAAGTAGGACCACACCCCGGGATTGGTGCCGGCTCCGAATTCCAGCTTGTAGTACTGGAATTTGTCGTTCGCCGCCGTCCCCATGATCGGCACCATGCCCGATACCTGCTGGTTGATTCCCGGCGAGGTGATGATGGCGCCCGGGTCAGGGCAGGCAGGGGCTTGCACGGCCGGAGCCGCGGCAGTCGCCGCCGGCCGGGTAGGCTGGACCACCGTCGGGACCGGGCGCGGCGTCGGCGCACGCGTCGGCGTCGGCGTTTCGAGCACTGCTTCAGGCAATGGCAACGTAGGCTGCGGCGTGACCTGCACCACTTGCTTGGGCGCCGGAGTCGGAGTGTTCTCCGCCTCCACGAGCGGGGCGACCGCATCTGAAACCACGGTGCTCAGAAAGTAGACCGCGCCGATCACGACCAGCAGGACGACGGCCACGGTCCAGGCGCCGTAGGTGCGGTTCAGCGCTGCTTCGCGCTCGAGTGAGAACACCGCATAGCGGCGATCGCGCCGTGCCAGCAGCGAGGCGCGCAAGTACCACAGGGCGATCAGGGCGCACATTCCATACACCCAGGGTGCGTATTCTTTGATGAATTGAACGACGATCGCCATGTCTACTCGTTATAGGGCTGAGAGTATGCCCCGCAGGAGCGCCATCAGGCGGGGGCCAACGGCTCGTCCCGCAGCCAGGACTTCCTCGTGGTTGGTCACGCTGCCCGAGCCGCTCGTGTCGACGGCCATATTGCTGATGGTGCTGATGCCCAGCACCCGCATCTCCATGTGCCGGGCGACGATCACTTCGGGCACGGTTGACATGCCGACTGCGTCCGAGCCAATGCTCCGCAAGAAGCGCACTTCGGCCGGAGATTCGAAAGTCGGTCCGGCGAGGCCTGTGTAAACTCCTTGGCGCAGCTCGAGGTTCTGTCCGGCCGCGACACGCTGTGCGAGCTGAAGCAGATCTCGATCGTAGGCGTGGGACATGTCGACGAAGCGCGGACCAAGCGAGTCATCATTCGGCCCCCAGAGAGGGTTCAAGCCCAGCATGGCGGCCAGACCGATGTGATCCTTGATGAGCATCAGATCGCCCGCCCGATAAGCAGGGTTGATGCCTCCCGCAGCGTTGGTCAGTATCAGGGTGTGCACGCCAAGCTCGTGCATCACCCGGATCGGGAGAGTCGCTCGTTGCGGCGAAATCCCCTCGTACAGGTGGGTCCGGCCTTGCATCACCACCACGCGCTGGCCGGCCAGGCGCCCGATCACTAATTGGCCGGTGTGACCGGCAACGCTCGTGAGTGCGAAACCGGGTATCTCGGCGTACGGGATGCGCTCTGCCTCAGACACTTCCTCGGCCAGCGCGTTGAGTCCCGATCCCAGCACCAAGCCTATCGCGGGTCTGAGCGCAGTACGGCTGGTGATCGCTTGAACGGCTTCCTGGAAATCCGCGCGCGTGAAGACCTCATTGTTTTTCATGGCCTCTTTCCGGTCGCTACTTCGCCCGGGGATGCGCTTCGTCGTAAACCTCGCGCAGGTGCTCTCGGGTGACGTGCGTATAAACCTGGGTGGTCGAGATATTGGCGTGGCCCAGCAGCTTCTGCACCTCGCGCAAGCCCGCGCCGCCGTTGAGCATGTGCGTGGCAAACGAGTGACGCAGCGTATGGGGAGTGACCCGGTCCGCTATGCCCAGTTGCCTGGCATAGAACTTGATGATCAGCCAAAGGCCCTGGCGCGTGAGCCGTTCGCCCCGGGGGTTGAGGAACAGCGCCTTTTCGGACGAGCCGTCCGTCAGCGTTTCCTGGCGCCCGTGGTCGAGGTAATTGCGGATCGCGTCCGCCGCCTGGGGATAGAGCGGCATCACCCGTTCCTTGTTGCCCTTCCCGATGCAGCGAATTGTCCCGGCTTCCAGATCCACGTCGTCCACAGTGAGCATGGCCAGCTCGCTGACACGCATGCCGGTGGCGTAGAGGACCTCGAGCAAGGCCTGGTCGCGCAGGCTTTTGGGGCTGTCACCCTGTTTGGCCGGCATTGCCAGCAAGTCATCGACGTCTTCCGGCGAAAGCGTCTGGGGAAGGCGCTTCTTGACTTTCGGCGAATCCAGATCGGCCGCAGGATCGTCCAGGACGGCGCCGGTGTGCGTTAAAAAGTGGCAAAAGGACTTAACTGCTGCCACCTTGCGAGCCACGGTAGCGGAGGCGTACTCTCGCTCCTTGAGGTACAATATGTAGTCGATCAAGTGCTCGCGCGTCAGGGTACCCCACTCGGCGCCCGTACCGTTCCCATCGCCCGAACTCGCGCCGTCGCCTCTGCGTAGCTGATCGTCCGGATCTACCGGCGCGCGCGCAGATCCCGCGCTGCTGCTCAGGTATTCGGCAAATTGGGACAGGTCGTTGCGATAGGCCGCGACGGTATTGTCCGAACACCCTTTCTCGGCGATCAGGTGATCCAGGAACTCCTGAATGTTGGCATCCATGATGCTCCTCCGCGTCAGTGGCGTGCGCAGTTAGGCAAATCCGCTTGCTCGATCGACGACGTCGGTCGCATTCTAGCACGACTTTGCATAAGAACAAAAACGACGCCCCTGGGCAGGACGCGGCTCATCTGGTGCTTTTCTCGTCGCAGGCTTTGATAATGGCCGCTGCTTGTTCGAGCAGAATTTTGGCCCGTTCGGCCGGCACATCCCGCAACTGCAGGTACCGTTCCAGCAGCTCGAGCGGAGACAGTTCCTCGACTGAGACGCCGCCCAGTCGCTGACGCTCGCTGCGGATGATGTCCTTCTGCAGCGGAGCCGCGAAGTAGATGTCCTCACAGGCACGCGCGATCTCCCGTTCGATCAGGAGCGGCTCCTGCTCCTGGTTGAGCCGCACTATTACCCTCACAACCGCTTGCGACAGATCGCCGCGCTCCTGGATCGCCTTCACTACCAGCGGCGTCGGCTCGACTGCCTCGCGCACGTCCACACGGATCGTGACGAACTCGCGCGCCTGCCGACGGTACCCGCCGAGGAAGTCCCAGGTGGTGGGCCCGTCCCCGATGCACGCCACCACAAACCCCTTCGGCTCGCGCTCTTCGCCGAAGTCGACGCGCTCGATGCTGCCGCTGTAGATCACGGGCGGCTGCCGGTCTCTGTTCAGGCTTTGATGTTTGTGGATGTGGCCCAGGGCCACGTAGCGCCAGGCCGGGTCGGTCAAGACCGAGCGCGGCACCGTTACGTCCCGCCCGATCATGATGTTTTGTTCCGATCCCTGGCTGGCCTCGTTGACGCTGAAGTGCCCGATCAGGATGGCGGGGACGTCGGGGTGTTCGGCAGCCTGCAGTGCCAGGCCCTGGATCATTTCGGTCATGGCGTTCTGCAGCAGCGTGTCCAATTCCGAGAGAGTCTTCCCCTGCCACTCGGCCCGGCTGACGACAGCCGAGCGCAGCGGGTAGGGGACGGCCGCGATCTGGAGAGCTTGCCCGCGCCGGCAGGCGATTTGGCGCAGCTCTTCCCGGTCGCAAACGTGAATATTCGGGACGGCAAGGGTGTCGAAGATGCTGATGCTCGTCGCGCGACGCGCAGTGTTGGGCAAATCATGATTCCCGACCAGCAGCACAACCGGGATGCCGGCGTCGGCGACCCTTTTGATGCGGCGGGCGAACTCGCGTTGATAGGTCGGATTCGGATCGCGGGTTTTGTAGGCGTCTCCGGCGAAGATGAAGACGTCCACCTCTTGTTCGATCGCATAGTCCGCCATGTCGCTCAGCCGGCGCAGGAAATCCATCACCCGCGCGTTCAGGCCGGTGGTCGGATCCACCCGCCCGTAGTTTTCCATCCCGATATGAATGTCGCCTGTGTGGAGCAGCTTGATCTCTTTCACCCGATATCCGCTTTCCAGTGGATCAGTCGAAGCCCTCGAATTCGGCATCGCCACGCATCAATTGCCGGTGCTGCTGCAGCCGGACTGCGAGCTCGCCGGGCTCCTGGTTGCCCATCGCCTTATAGAACTCCGAGTCATAACGTCGTGTCTGCACAACTACGGGCATCGGCACGCAATGACCGAGGATCAGGGCTTGCTCCTGCGTGTCCAGCCGAGCCAATACGTCCCGCAGCGCGCTCGCCCCACTGACACCGGAGAGCACTGCCTGAATGTCATTCGGGTCGTCCAAGAGCAAAGTGACGCGTGTGCCGATCTGTGACATTACTTCCGGATCGATGGCGCTGGGCCGCTGGTCGACGATAAACAGGGTCACGTTGTACTTGCGCAACTCGCGCGAGATCGTGCCGAAGATGGTATTGCCGGCGACGGCCGGGTCCAGGAACTTGTGGGCTTCCTCGATCGTGATCACCAGCGGCGTAGGCTCTTCGCTCTGATTACCAAAAGCGCTTTCCTTGCGCTCGACGTACTGGCGGTGAATGCGCCGGGTCAGGAAGTTGGCTACCAGGATGTACGCCCCCAAGTCGCTGCCATAGCGCCCGAATTCCAGCACCACGTTGGTGCCCGCCTGGAGGTAGCGCATGATGCGGCCCACCGAATCGTCCGGTGTCTTGGGCTTCATGAACCCGTAGTTGCGCATGCGCTCGAAGCGCCGGCGCAGAGCCGCCAATGTATTATAGCTTTGGCCCAGGTCCTCGGCAAGGGCTTTCAGGCCCGTCAACTGTTTGCCCGTCTCCGCGTCGACCCCACCATAGGCGTCGACCCACTGATCGTCGAGGAACCAGGTCAGCCACTGCTTGTGGAATTTGCGAAAGAGGGCGTAGACCGCGCCAACCTGGGCCTCGGACAGGTTGAGGATCCCGCTCAGCATCTCCAAATCTTCCGGCTCGATCTGGTCGTAACCGATCGTGATCGTATAGTCCGGGTTTGAACCACGACGCCGGCTTGATTCGTCGTCGAGCGTGAAAATGCTGACCTGGCCCGGGAAAATCTGCTTCAGCCCCTTCACCCGGTGCACGTGCTCGGCGCCGCCTTCCCAGCCATACTCGTTGTGCATGTCGAAGATCAGGTTGACCGCCACCCGTTCGCGGATCACGCCGGCCAATAACAGGCGGCTGAGGAAGGTTTTGCCCGTGCCGGACTTGCCGAAGACCGCGCTCGAACGCTCCACCAGCCGTTCCAGGTTGAGCGTCACGCGTACGCTCTCCATGTCCAGCGGTGCGCCCACCCAAAAGAAGTGCGCCTCGCGCCCGCCGACGCTGCGCACCCCTTCTTCGCCGAACACCTCATCCACTTCGGCCTGGCTGGCCGTGGAGACAGCGGTGAAGTGCTCGGGCACGGTCTTCACCGGCTTGACTTCTCCCTTGCCATTTTTCTGTTCCAGGACCAGCAGCGGGCTGAGATGGACGGTGCCGAAGGCCGTGGTGCCCTGGTAGACGGCCGCCAGGAAGGGGTCACTCACGTCGGGCGGCATCTTGCTGATCATCGGGTTGGTGCTGTCGAGGGCCACATCGGTGACCATGCAGAAGAAGCGTGCCCGCCGGCCGCGCGCCACCACGTAGCGGCCGACTGCCAGTTGCTCTATCTCCACGTCCCGATCCAGCTTGACTGCCAGGCCCTCGGAGAGTGACCCGCCGATCACCACGCCAAGCTTGTCGGTGTACTCGGCCACGCTCCGGCGCTGCGCCTGCTCTTGCCGGGCGGAAGGGATGGCGTCGAATTCGGCGTCAAACGTGTCGTTTAGTGTGCTCATTTGGACGGGTCCGGCAGACGGTATAGCTCGCCGTACTTCCTGCGGAGATACAGGATGTACGGCTCGACGGTGAGTGGGCCGCCGGTCACGCGTTGGATGAGTTCCGCGGCGGTGAATTTCGCGCCATGCCGGTAGATGTTCTCGCGCAGCCACGTATGCAAGGTGTCGAACTGCCCCTGGCGGATCTCGTCCGGGATCTGGGGCTGTGCGCGCAGCGCCGCCTCGAACCAACTGCCGCTCATGATGTTGCCCAGTGTGTAGCCCTGAAAGGCGCCGCCGATGAAGCCGCTGTACCAGTGTACGTCCTGCAGCACTCCGTCTCGGTCGTCAGGCGGTAGCAGACCGAAGTCACTCTTGTAGCGCTCGCGCCAGGCCTCGGGCAGGTCAGGTATCGCCAGTTTGCCTTCCAGCAGCGCCAGCTCTAGGTCGAAGCGCAGCATCACGTGCAGGTTGTAGGTGACTTCGTCCGCCTCGGTGCGTATCAGCGAGCGCTCGACTCTGTTGATGGCCCGGTAGAACGCGTCGAGCGGTACCCCCGCCAGCTGAGCCGGGAAAGTAGCCTGTAGCTGCGGGTAGAAGTACTCCCAGCAGTCCCGGCTGCGCCCCACCACGTTTTCCCACAGCCGCGATTGGCTCTCGTGTACTCCGGCCGACGTCCCCCGCGCCAGCGGAGTCGCCTCATAGTCCTGGCACACGCCCTGTTCGTACATGCCGTGACCGGCTTCGTGCAGCGTGCTGAACAAGCCCGAAGCCAGGTTGTCCTCATAGATGCGCGTCGTGATGCGCACGTCGTTGATCGAGAAGTTGGTCGTGAACGGATGATGCGTGCGATCCTGGCGGCCGCGCCGCAGATCATAGCCAAAACGTCTGACCATCGCCAGCCCGAAAGACCACTGTGGGTCGCGCGCAAAGTTCTGGCGCAAACAGGCGTCATCGGCCAGCGGTTGCGCGCTGATCGCCTGCACCAAGGGCACGAGCTGCGCCCTTAGTTCCGCAAACAGCGGGCGGATAGTCGCAACGTCCATGCCGAAATCGGCCTCGGCAATCAGCGGATCGGCGATGTGCTCGCGCTCGGGGAAGCACTCGGCATACTGCTGGCTGAGCTGGAGATTCGTCTCGAGGTAGGGCTGAAGGCGGGCAAAGTCGTTGGCCGGGCGGCCTTCCGACCATGCCTGGTACATCGCTGCCTGGTGACTGATGATCCTTGCCACCAGTGCAGCCGGCACCTGCGTGTCGCGTTCGTAGTGTCTGCGGGTAACGCGGATCAGGCTGGCTTCGTCCGAGTCGTAGGGCAGGCTTTCTTCGTAAGGCCTCAGCGAATCGAGCAGCTTGCCTATCCCCGGCGCGGTGAATTTCTCATGACTGAGACGGCCCAGAGTTGCTTGCTGGCGCGCGCGCGCCTCTGCCCCGCCCGGTGGCATGTAGGTTGCCAGGTCCCAGTTGAGTAAGGCATTCGCCGCGCTCAAATCGCTGACTTCCGCCAGCGCGCGCTTCAGTTCGTCTAGCTGAGCATTCACGTGCTTCTCCTATCGCAATTGCTGCAGGATGCCGTCGAGGCGTGGCAGGTCCGCGGCCAGCAGGCGCGCCAGCTCGCGTCCGACCCCGACCCGGTAAGCCACGCGCTGATCGGGTGGCCGCGCTTGGGCCGCCATGCGCAGCGTGGCCGCCAGCAACTGGTCGGCCGGCGCATCTGCTGCGGCCAGCACCGTCCGCAGCCAGTCATGGCGAGCGCTGAAACGGACCAGCTCGACGTCGTCGCAGGCGTAAATCCGATCGAGCGTGCCCGGTGGCTGCGGGGGAAGCCGGTGGAACAAGTCGGTACCGCGCGCGTAACCCACCACCAGCACATCCACCACGATCGGGATCTGCCGGTTCTGGCGCTGATCTTCGACGTAATCGTCGTTGTCGACCCCGGCAGCCACGAGTTGGCGCACGAAGGCATCATCGTCGATGGTCTCGTTGTAAATCAGGCCGTATGTCACGCTGTCGTCGCCGCCCAAGGCCTTGACCAGGCCGCCGAACTCCGGCGCCATCTGGCTTTGCTCGGCAATGAGCCGGGAGCAGCCAATGCTGAAGCCGGTAGTGCTCGATCGCAGCACCCTGCCCACCATGATGGGCTGATCGTTTATCATCTTGCTCCTCATGCGTTCCGTCCCCACTGGGGAGGCCGCCACTAGCGCCGATGCCCCGCCATCAGCCGCTTGTACTCGGCCTTGGCCGAGGTGACCGGCGTGATCCCGCAGCGCAGCATCGCCTGGCCGAGCATCGCTTCCAGGTTAGCACGTTCGACCGTCCCCACCACGGCCAGTTCATGCGCGCGGCCCAGCACGTACGGGAAGCCGTTCAGGGCGCAGTCCTGATAGACGGCGTTTTGGACGACGTCCAGCGCGACCGGGTCGCGGGCTGCCCAGACCGGCATCTCGATGCGGGCAATGACGGCGTTCTGCAGCCCAGGCCGGTGGCCCATGTTCGCGTAGAAAAACGCTACCCGCTGTCCCTGTTCTTGGAATCGGTCGTTGATCTCGGAAGTTGAAGCGAAGACGCCACTTCGTTGATTAGGGGCCAGTCCGGCAAACAAAAGCCGATCGGAGAGCAGGCGGAACCGGCCCATGCGCGCCGTCTGGCGGTTGATCCCTTCGAGGCTCTGGCCGGCTAGTTCCAGTGTGCGCAACACGTAGGCGCTGCCGGGCCGGTCCACGTAGCCGACGGGGACGGCGCGCGCCCGCTGCAGGCGGGCGAACTGCCCGGTCAGGTAGCCCACTTCCAGCTGCAGGGTGTCATTTTCGGCACGCTGTGCCACCCAGGGCAAGAGTGGGCCGTCGCTCAGGGCCAGGATGGTGCGCGCGATGTCGCCGCCCAGGGCGACCCGTTCGGCCTCGGCCAATTCGGCCAGCGTCGCCAGCTCGAGGCGATCGCGCTGCCGATTGATGTGTTCGGGATGGTGCAAGCGGCCCGTTTCGTCGTACAGATCATTGTCCTCGAAGAAGATCTGTGGAAGGCTCTTGACGCTAGGCGCCCGTCCGCTGCCCTGGCGCAGCACGATGCTGCCCGTGTTGAGCAGGTAGTAGGTGGCGATGGCATGACGGTCCGGATAAATCTGGCTGCCGTCGGCGGCGATCAAGGTCGCCGGCTGGCCGGCTCCGGCGGGCCTGTGCCGCTCGTCCAGCCTGTCGCCCAGGGGCTCGGCTCCACGCCATGATTGATCGACCTCATGCGCGCGGCGGACCTTGGCCCTGAGCTCATCGGAAACCAGGGCATGCTCGGCCAGGGTCGTCTGGGCCTGCTCGATCAGCCGGCGATGACGATTAATGCGGTCGGCCATGGCCTGACCCATCTGGTTCACCTGTCCGCTCAGTTTGTTGAGCTCGAGTGCCACCCTTGCCTCCCGAACAGATTTTCGCACTGCGCGCCGATTATAGTGCAAACCGCAGGCTGAAGCAAGCCGATTGACAAAAAGCGTGTGCTGGCATACAATTACTATTACTTTTCTCGGCCACTGACAAGGGGAGAATCCTCCGCATGCGCAACCCATTTTGCACTACTATCGGCCAGTTCAGCAGCACCGGCGGGCGCGCCCAACCGCGTGCAGCCAACGTACGAGCCGTGGAGCCTGCAGCGGACTTGAGCGGCGCCCAGCGCGGTAACCTCTATGTGCTGGTGGAAGTCTCGGGCAGCGGCGGCGGGCATGCCGCTCTCTACCGGCAGTTGCTCAACGCGGCTCAAACGGCCTTCTACGAGGCCGAAGGCACTTTGCCCTCCGCCCTCGTGCGGGCCGTGCGCAACGCTCACTCCGCTCTCCGGCGAGCCAATGAAGCGCTGCCCGAGGCAGACTGGCGCGCGGGCATTACCTGTGCCGTGCTGCATGGCGACGAGCTCACCATCGCCCAGGCGGGGCCGGCCTTGATCCTGGTGGCCCATCCCAAAACGGTGGACATGTTCCCCGATGGTCCGGAGGACTACACGCCACCCCTCGGCGGTGAGGAGCGGCCCGACGTGCAACTCCTCCGCACGCCGATAGAGGCGGGCAGCACGATCCTGATCGCGCAAAGCGCCTGGCTGGAGCGCGTCGCGCCCGACCGGTTAGCGTCGGCTACGACCCTCGAGAATGCGACACAGATTGTCGACTACCTGGGCCAACTTGCCGGGGACGCCGAGCTAAGCGCATTGATCGTGTCGCTTACCAGCGCGGTACCGCAAGTCCACGACCTGCCGGACAATCCGGCCGAAATTCCTGCGGCGCCGCCTGTTGCCGCAACCCGACCGCCGGCCACAGCCGCCCCGGCCCTGAGACGTCGCGGGCGCAACGCAGCCGTCGAGCCGGAGGAGGCGCCGCTTCGCGCGGACTTGTCCGCGTCGGCGGCAGAAATGGGCGTAGGCGAGAGGCGCCGGTCCACGTCGGAGGCTGCCGGCGGGGCCGAGCTGGCACAGACAGCGGACGCGCCTGGCGAAGCCAGTGCCGAGACGAGCGTCGAGGAAGAAGAGGCGCCGCGCCGCAGCGCCTGGCCCTTGATCCTCGCAGTGGTGGTCATTCCACTGCTGATCATCGCCCTGGTGCTCGCCATGTTGTGGTGGCGCGGCCAGGCCAATGACAAAACGTTCCAGAGTTACATCGAGGCTGCCAACACCGCTGTGGCTGAAGCCCAGGCCCAGCCGGACGACGCCGCGGCCCGCCTCAGCCTCGCCTCCGCAAGGGAGTACCTGGATCGCGCGAGCGGACTGCACGCCACTGATCCTGCCCTGACGGATGCTCAAGGCAACTATGACGACGTGATGGATCGCCTCAATAAGGTGACCCCGCTCTACGGCGTCATCCCACTCTATCAGTTCAAGGGGACGGAACACAAGCTCGATCGGGTGGTGAGCAACGGTATCGACCTCTTCGTTCTCGATCGCGGCGCGCAGGTGGTCGATCACTTTGCCCTCTCGGCGACCGGCGACAGCGTGACCCTCTATCCGAACTACGTCGTGATCAGCAAGACGCAGCAGTTGAAGGATGGAGTGGTAGGTGACCTGATCGACATTGCCTGGGCAGAGGCAGCCGTCACCAACCAGCGCAGCCAGTTGCTCGCGCTCGACGCCAGTGTTGGTCTCGTCGGCTACGATTCGCGACTTGGCGCCGCCCGCGTGCCGGTCACCGGGCGTGACACATGGAGCTATCCTGAGCTCATCACTAGCTACAACGGGAACCTGTACGTTGCCGACACCAAGGCCAATCAGCTCTGGCGTTATCGACCGAGCGAGAGCGGCTACGAGAATGACCCAGAACCCTACTTCGCCAAGGGCAAGGAAGTTGATCTGACCGGGTTGCGTTCTATGGCCATCGACGGCAACGTCTGGCTGCTTTTCGCGGACGGTCGCTTGCTCAAGTTCTTTGCCGGCGAAGCGCAGTCATTCGAGCTGAACGGCCTGCCCGACAAACTGAGATCGCCGGCGGCCGTCGTGGCCTCGCGTGAGGGCGACCAGCTCTACATCGCCGACGGCTCCAATGGGCGCATCCTGGAGTTCAGCAAAGAGGGCAAGTTCCAGCGCCAATTCCGCGCGGCCGAGCCGGCCGCGTTCACTGACCTGCGCAGCCTGTACCTTGACGAGGGAACTCGCCTGTTCTACATTCTGGCCGGCGACACGCTTTACAAGGCAGACCTGCCGCAAGCGGCTCCCGCCGACGTACCTGTGACGAGCCCGGCAGACGTGCCCGAAGCGACCCCGACAGAGACGTCCCAGGCGACGCCGGCCTCCGAGTGAGCCGAGTGAGGGACTAGTTTGTGCTTCTCAGGCGTCAGGGTTATAATCCCGCGCCAATGAAGGATATGCAAACCCGGCGCCTGCCGTTCGGCGAGCGTCACGCGTGCCTGTGGCCAAGCCTCCTGTTGGGTGCCCTGCTGGTCCTCTTCCTGATCGCTTTGCTGTACACGGGCTACCTCTTCCTTGCATGGGGACGGACGGTCGCCGCTTCGGTGCCCGAGCTCCCCGCGCTGTCCTTGCCCAGGCTGGTACGCGCTGCGCCGGTGCGCGCACAGGCCGCCAGCCAGCCATCCGACCTGTTCGTACTGGCCGCGCCGCTGCCCGCCGGCAACGCTCCAGCGCCGGTAAGCGCACGCGTGACCGTCCTCGTGATGGGGGTAGATAATCGGCCCGACGAGCCGATAGCCCGCACGGACAGCATTATGCTCATTACTCTGGATCCAGAGACCGGCTCTGCCGGGATGCTTTCCTTGCCGCGCGATATGCTCGTGCACGCCTCGCTCCTCGACCGGGACGTCAAGATCAATACCCTCCACGTTCTGGGGGAGATCAACAGGTACCCGGGTGGCGGCCCGATGTTGCTCAGCGAGACCGTCGCCGAGGTGCTCGGCTACCCAATCGACTACTACGTGCGCGTCAACTTCGACGGCTTTCTGCAGGTCATCGATCTGCTCGGCGGCATCGACGTCGACGTCGCCCACGAGATTCGCGACGACACGTACCCCGACGACAACTATGGTTATGACCCACTGTACATCCCGGCCGGACGGCAGCACATGAACGGCGCGCTGGCGCTTAAATACGCCCGAACCCGGCATGGCGATAATGACTACGAGCGGGCGGCCCGCCAGCAGCAGGTCATACTGGCCATCAAGGACAAGATCATGCAGCCGGGGCAGTTGGCATCTTTGCTCCCCCGCATACCGGGGTTGGCCCTGGCCCTCGGGACGACCGTTCAGACGAACATGCCGATCGACAGGGCCTTGACCCTCGCGCGCAGCCTCGACCAAGTGAACCTCAAGAGCCCGACACGCGTGGTCGTCGATGAGACGATGGGCGAGACCATCCCCGATGACCCGAAGTTCGGCTTCATCCTGGTGCCCGACCTAAACAAGCTGCACGCCGCGGCTGCGGCCGTCTTCGCCGATGCTTCGGGGGAGACGGGCCATGGCAACGCGCCGAAGGTGCTACCCCCCCAGCAGCTTGCCGGCGTGCGCCTGATCGTGTTGAACGGGGGCCCGCAGTCGGGCCTGGCCGCCAGCGTGGCCACAAGCCTGGCCAACGTCGGCTTCAACTCAGTAGCTGTGGGTAATGCCGAACAGGCCAATTACCCACAGACCTGGTTAATCGTGCGCGGCAATCAGCCGGCGAGCATCCGCGACTTTCTGGTCGCACGTTTTGGCATCCTGCCTGACCACGTCCGCGACGACCCTTCGTCGCCCGATAGCGATTTCACCCTCATTCTCGGTGCCGACCAGCCCGGCTTCGCCGACGCGCAGTAGCCCGCCCGCGCACCACTCCGCGTGATTATGACACGCATCATAGTCCCTGAACGCCGAAAGTGATAAGGTTCACATAGTTTAACGGGTCGATTTCATTCCAAGGACCGAGAGCTACATGATCAGCGAACCAAGCGCACTGGACCTTTCTCCGCTGGACGCCATTCTGGAAGAGTACGCGGGTCAAAAAGGTGCGATCATCCCTATTCTTCAGCATGCTCAGGAGGTTTACGGCTATCTGCCTCCCGAGGCGCTGAAGGAGATCTCTCTGCGCACTCACATCCCGCTCAGCCGGATTTATGGCGTGGCGACCTTCTATTCGCAGTTCTACCTTAGCCAGCGCGGCCGCCATGTGATTCGCGTCTGCGACGGGACGGCCTGCCACGTCCGCGGCGCTGCCAAGATCATCGATGAGTTGGGCAACGAGCTTCACATCCTGCCCGGACAGACGACCGACGACTATCGCGTAACCTACGAGGTCGTGTACTGCCTGGGCTCGTGTGGCCTTGCACCTGTTGCGGTGGTGGACGAACATGTGGAGGGCCGGCTGACGTCTGCGCAGTTGATCGAAACGGCGCGTTCCCTAAAGTAAGCCGGTCGACCATCGGAGGCCAATCCAAGCACCGGGGGGAGCAGGAGGCTGGAGCCGGGCAAGGAGACTGCCTGGTCTTTTCGGTCGCTTGCTCGCCCTTTTTTGGCTTCAAATAGGAGGGCGAACAGTGTTGACGTTCAAGGTCGGCCAGCCTGTCATGGGCAACGCGCTGCTCTCCGAGATTCAGGAGCAGAGCCAGGTGCGGGTGCAGGACTGCTACCAGTGTGGCAAGTGTACAGGCGGCTGCCCGATCTCCTCCTTTATGGATCTGATGCCGCGTCAGGTGATGCGGGCTGTACAGTTAGGACAAACGGAACTGGTGCTGCGTTCATCGACCATCTGGCTTTGCGCGAGTTGCGAGACTTGTTCGGCGCGCTGTCCCATGGAGCTTGACGTGGCAGGTGTGATGGATGCGCTGCGCCACCTCGCCCTCGCACTCGGCGTCGCTCCGGCCGAGAAGAATGTCGTGTTGGCCCACCGCGTGTTTCTCGAATCGATCAAGCGCCTTGGCCGCGTCTATGAAGTCGCCGTTGTCGCAGGCCTAAACCTCGGAACCCTGCATCCGTTCGCTAATGTCGTAGATGTTGGCCTACCGCTTCTCCGGCGAGGCAAGCTGAACATCCTGCCCGAGCGCGGGGGTGACGGCGCGGTAAAGCGCATTTTCGAGAAGGCTGAGGGAACTTGAGCATGGGCACGTACAGTTACTTTCCCGGCTGTTCGCTTCACGGCACGGCCAAGGAATACGACCATTCTCTCCGCCTGGTAGCCGGCAAGCTCGGCCTGGAGCTGCAGGAACTCGACGGTTGGAGCTGCTGCGGAGCGACGGCGGCGCACAGCACGGACGACCTGTTGGCCCTGGCCCTGCCCGCGCGTAACCTTCGCCTGGCCGCGCTGGCCGGTCGTCCGCTGCTCGCCCCGTGCGTCATGTGTTTCAACCGCATGCGCGTGACACAGCACCGGCTGGAGGACCCGGCCCGACGGCGGGCCGTCGATGCAGTCTTGTCTGAGGCTGCGGGCGAGCCAAGCGGCGGTTGTCCGCCTGACGGCACGCCGGCCCAGGCGCCGGTCGAGGTTCTTGGTCTTTTGCAGGCCTTCGGCGGTGACGAGATGCTCGGCGCCATCGAGGCGGCAGTCGCTCGACCGCTCAAGGGACTGAAGGCCGTCTGCTACTACGGCTGCCTGTCGGTGCGACCGCCTGAGATCGTCTGCCCCGACAGCCTGGAGAATCCGCAGGTTATGGATCGCCTGGTAGCGAAGCTAGGAGCCGAGGTCCTGGACTGGCCCTTCAAGACGGAATGTTGTGGGGGCAGCCTCGCCCTCGCGCGCATCGATATCGTCCTCGCCCTTGGGCGGCGCTTGCTGAGCATGGCGCGCAGCGTCGGCGCGGCTTGCATCGTGACGGCTTGCCCAATGTGCCACAGCAATCTCGACACGCGCCAGAGGCAAATCAATGCCAGGTTCGGCGAGTCGTTCAATCTGCCGATCTATTATGTGACCGAGCTCATGGGCCTCGCGTTCGGTTATTCGGCCGGCGAACTGTGGCTGAACAAGCATCTGACGGCCTGAAAGCCGGGAGTTAATTCATGGCACGCATTGGGGTCTTCGTGTGTCACTGCGGCTCAAATATCGGAGCCACGGTGGACGTGAAAAAAGTGGCTGAAGAGCTCGGACAGATGCCTGACGTGGTCTTCGCCGCCGATTACATGTTCATGTGCTCCGAACCGGGCCAGAAATTGATCCACGACTCCATCCGGGATCACGACCTGGACCGCGTCGTCGTCGCTGCGTGCTCGCCGACCATGCACTTTCGCACCTTCTCGGGCGCAATCCAGCGCGCCGGCCTCAATCCCTATATGCTCGAGATGGCCAACATCCGCGAGCAATGTTCCTGGGTGCATCCGAACAAGGCCGTCGGCACGCTCAAGGCCACCGATATCGTGCGCATGGCCGCCGCGAAGACGCGTTGGTTCGAGCCGCTCTACCCGCGTGAGATCGGCGTCACGCGGCGCGCATTGGTGATCGGCGGCGGCGTGGCCGGCATCCAGGCCGCGCTGGATATTGCCAATGCCGGTGTCCCAGTCGTGCTGGTCGAGCGCAGCCCATCCATCGGCGGGCACATGGCTCAGCTTGACAAGACCTTTCCCACCCTGGATTGTTCGGGTTGTATCTTGACCCCACGCATGACAGAGGTGGCACAGCACCCGAACATCACGCTCCGCACCTGGTCAGAGGTGCAAGCGGTGCGCGGTTTCGTCGGAAACTTTGAGGTGGACATCCTGCAGAAGCCACGCTACATCGACGAGAGCAAGTGCACCGGCTGCGGAGAGTGCCTCACCAAGTGCCCGTGGAAAGGTTTCCCGCTCGAGTTCGACGAGGGTCTCGGTACCCGCTCGGCCGTCTACCGGCCCTTCCCACAGGCGGTTCCCAACAAGCCCGTGCTCGACCCAGAGACTTGCGTGGCTCTCAGGTCGATCGCCGAGGACGCAGACCGGCGCCCCGACCCGGCGACGGGGGCTCCGGCCAAGCGCAAGCCGAAGTGCGGTTTATGCCAGAAGACCTGCCCGCGCGAGGCCGTCGATTTCTTCCAGCAGCCAAAGGTCACGACCGAGAAGTTCGGTGCGGTCGTGCTGGCCAATGGCTTTGCCCTGTTCGACCCCAGTGTCTATGGCGAGTACGGCTACGGGCGCTATCCCGACGTCATCACTTCGATCCAACTGGAGCGGCTGATGAACGCCGCCGGGCCGACGGGCGGCGAGATCCGCCGGCCCTCGGACGGCAAACATCCGCGCAGCGTCGTCTTCCTGGCCTGTGTCGGCTCGCGCGATGAGCATGTCGGCCGGCCATACTGCTCGAAGATCTGCTGCATGTGCACGGCCAAGCATGCGATTATGCTCAAGGAGCACGACCCGCAGGTGCAGAGCTACGTCTTCTACATGGATGTACGTGCCGGTGGCAAGGGCTACGACGAGTTCGTTCGCCGGGCGCAGGAGGAGTACGGCGCCTGCTACATCCGCGGCCGTGTGTCGAAAATCTACCCGGACGGTGATCACCTGCTGGTGATGGGCGAAGATACCCTGATGGGGATGCCGGTTCAAGTCGAGGCCGACCTGGTTGTCCTGGCCACCGGTGTCCAGCCGCAGGCGGACGCCGGCGAGATGGCGCGTAAGCTGGGCATATCCTACGATGGCTACGGTTTCATCAACGAGTCGCACCCGAAGCTGAACCCGGTGGAGAGCAACAGCGCCGGCATCTTTCTGGCTGGGATGACGATTGGGCCGAAGGACATCCCGGAGAGTGTCAGCCAGGCCAGCGCGGCCGCAGCTAAGGTGCTGGGGCTGCTCAGCCAGCCGACTATGCTTGGCGAAGCGATGATCTCCGCCGTCAACCCGGCACGGTGCACGGGCTGCTTCACTTGCGAGCAGATCTGCCCGTACAACGCGGTCGAGAGAGCGACCTTGCGCGATGGGCGCCAGGTCGCTCAGATCAACGAAGGCCTCTGCAAGGGCTGCGGTGTCTGCGTCACTGCCTGTCCGGGCAAGGTGATCGATCTGCGCGGTTTTAGCGACCACTCGCTCCTGGAGCAGATGGACGCGCTCTTCACCCTACCCGAGGTCCTGACTCTGGACTAGCGATCGGCGAGAGATGATGACTATGCCTGAGACGACATTCGAGCCGCGTATCGTCGGCTTTCTCTGTAACTGGTGCAGCTATGCCGGCGCGAACCTGGCCGGCACCAGCCGCATCCAATATGAGCCGAACATCCGCATCATCCGCGTTCCCTGCAGCGGGCGGGTGGACCCGCTCTTTGTGGCGCGTGCGTTTCAGGAGGGCGCCGACGGGGTGATGGTGCTCGGCTGCCATCCGGGGGACTGCCACTACCGCGACGGCAACTATTACGCCCGCCGCCGCTTCAACCTGATGCACGGCTTCCTGGATTTCCTCGGCATCGACGAACCGCGCCTGAAGATTGACTGGGTGTCGGCAGCCGAAGGTAAGCGCTTCGCCCAGGTGGTGAGCGACTTCACGGACCGGGTGCGCGAACTGGGTCCGGCCTCGCTGCGCCGGCCGGAAGTTCCGGTTGGTTGATCGGGAGGCAGCTTTGATCGAGCAGATCCGTTCCATTGCCGGACAGATCCTGGTGGACAAGACGGTGGACGTGGTGATCGGTTACGAGGCCGGCACGCGCGGCGCCGTGCGCCCGGCGTTCATCCACTCGGCTGCCGAAGCCGGCCGGCTGGTCTGGAACCCGGCTTGCACGCACAACCTGGCCGCATATGTGCGCGAGCAGCACGTTTCGCCCAAGAAGGGCGCGCCCAAGGCCCGGCTGGGGATCGTCCTCAAAGCCTGCGATGGGCGCGCTCTCAATGTCCTGCTGCGCGAGAACCAGGTGCCGCGCGCCGACCTATACCTGATCGGCGTGACTTGCCAGGGTATGCGCCGGAACAGCGGCTTCGCCGGCCGCGCCTTGGGTGACCTCGAGCTGCGCTGCCAGGACTGCGTCGAGCGCGTGCCGTCCGGCTGCGATGTCGTCGTGACCGATGAGACCGGGCTTGCACCCGGGCCAGTGGCGGCCTCGGTGCTCGCGGCTGAACTGGATCATCTTGCCGCACTTTCGCCGGCCGAGCGCCAGGCCTTCTGGGATGCCGAGTTCTCGCGCTGCCTGCGGTGTTATGCCTGCCGCCAGGCCTGTCCGGCCTGCTACTGCGCCGAATGCACCGCCGAGCAGTTGGAGCCCGGCTGGATCGGCGTGGCCATCCGCACGCCCGAGAAGCGCCTCTTTCACACCATGCGGGCTTATCACCTGGCCGGGCGCTGTGCAGGCTGTGACGAATGTTCACGTGTCTGCCCGGCAGGCGTGCGCCTGGACCTGCTCAATGCCTGGTTCCGGCGTGAGATCGAGAGCACCTACGGCTACCAGGCCGGCCAGGATGCGACCACGGCTGCGCCGCTGGCCAGCTTCCAGCCCGGGGAGACCCTGGTGCTCTAGTGGAGAGGCTATGGACTTCATAACCGATGCGCAGCTGCGCGCCTGGTTAGCCGGACTGATGGCCGAGCGGACTGTCATCGCGCCCTGCCGGGCCGTCGAAGACCTGCTCCTCTATCAGCCGGTTCAGGACCCGGAGGCGATCTGCTACGATCTTGCTCGCAGCACCGTGTCGCCGCGCGCGTTCTTTCTGCCGGCTACCGAAGCCCTGCTCACGGTGGAGCGCGTCCGGCGGGCGGGCGGCGGCGATGGAGCGAGCGCCGGCCAGGCGCCGGAGGCTGCAGGATGGGACGTGAAGCTCACGGAGCCACACTTGCGGCGCGACCAGGTCTTGTTCGCGCTGAGGCCTTGCGATGCGCACGCGCTGACGGCCCTGGACGCGCTGCTGTTGAGAGAGCCTGCCGACGCCTACTATGCGGAGCGCCGTGCCCGCACGACCTTGATTGGCCTGGCCTGTGAAGAGATGGGACTCGAGCTGTTTTTGCACCAGCCTGGGCCTCGGCCCCGACGATCCCGCCGGCATGGACCTGATGCTGTATCGCGCCGAGGGCGGTTACCTGCTGGAGACCCTGACCGGCAAGGGCGGGGCTGCCCTGGCGGCGCTGCCTGGACCGCCGCCGGGTGTCTTTGTCGGCGAGAGACCGCAGCGCGCCCGGCCGGAGGCGGCTTACCGGGTGCCGCCGAGGGCAGCCTGGGTCGAGCACTTCGACGACCCCTACTGGGCGGGCCTGGCCGAGCGCTGCCTGAGCTGCAAGATCTGTTCATACGTCTGCCCGACCTGCCGTTGCTTCGACGTCCGCGACTATACGGTCGCCCGTGGACCCGGCTACCAAAAGATCGAGCGCTTGCGCTGCTGGGACTCGTGCATGGCCGAAGGTTATCGGCGCATTGCCGGGGGACACAACCCGCGCGCCGCTAAGGGCCAGCGCTTGCGCAATCGCTTCTACTGCAAGTTCGACTATTACCCGGCTGACTTTGGGCCGCTGGCTTGTGTCGGCTGCGGGCGTTGCATAGATCAGTGCCCCGTCAACGTGGACATCACCGAAGTTTTGCAGGCCGTCGGCGCGAGGTAGAGCATGATTGACAACCCGTATCTCCCCTACCTGGGGCACCTGACTGCCGTCGAGCCGCTCGGTACGGGCATCAAGCTGTTCAAGGTGCAGTTGGACGATCCCGCACAGGCCCGTCGCTTCGTCTACGAGCCGGGACAGTTCGGTTTTCTCTCGGCGTTCGGGGTCGGCGAGGCTCCCTTCGGCATCACCTCGGTGGATGGCATCGATCAGACGCTGGATTTTGCGGTGGCCAGGGTAGGCACCGTGACGCACGCCTTGCACGAGCTGAATCGCGGGGACGTGGTGGGCGTACGTGGACCGATGGGCAATTGTTTCCCGATGCCGGAGATCAAGGGCAAGAACGTGGTCGTGCTTGGCGGCGGCATCGGCGGTGCCCCTCTGCGGCCCGTCATCACTTCCATCTTGCACGATCGCGCTGACTACGGTAACCTGAGCATCCTCTGGGCCGCGCGCAATCCCGGCCTGCTCGTCTTCACCGACGAGTACGACGCCTGGCGCGCGGCGCCGCGCACCGAGTTGCACCTGACCGTCGACGAGGGAGACCGTAGCTGGTCGGGCCACGTCGGCCTGATCACGCAATTGCTGCAGAAGGTGGCCCCTTCGCCCGAGAACGCGACGGTTATCATCTGCGGCCCACCAATCATGATCCATTTCGCGATCGTCGAGCTGAAGAAAATGGGCTTCGGTTCCGAACAGATCATCACGACCCTCGAAGCTAAGATGAAGTGTGGCATTGGCAAGTGTGGCCGCTGCAACATAGGCGAAAAGTACGTCTGCCTCCACGGCCCGGTGTTCCGCCACTCGGAGATCAAAGACTTCCTGGAGAGCTTTGTGTGACGCCGTGGCTGCCTGACCCAGCGGGCTACGCGCGCTCGAAAGAAGTGTGTATGCAAATCAGCGAAATCCTGGCCATCGCCCAGGCAGCCTGCCTTTCGCCCGATGCCGATCTCGATCGTCAAGTTGAGGGCGCCTTTGCCTCGGACCTGATGAGCGATGTGTTGCGCTATGATCTGGCCGCGGGACTCCTGATCACGGGCCTGTCGAACCCCCAGGCAGTCCGGACCGCTGAGATGGCCGACGCGGCCGCAATCCTCCTGGCGCGTGGTAAGGTGCCACCACCCGAGATGCTCCAGTTGGCGCAGCAGGTCGGCGTTCCGCTGCTGAGCACGCGCATCACCATGTTCGAGGCCTGTGGCCGGCTCTTTGCGGCCGGTCTGCCCGCCGCGACCCCTCACCGTGAGCGCGCATGACACCCGCTCCTGAGGTTTACAAGGCCCAGGAACTGCTTTACGAGCTCAAGATCGGCGACGTCATGGTGCGCCGCATCCTCACGGTCGGGCCCGACACCCGTATGCGCGATTTTAAGACCCTGATGCGCGACAATCGCATCTCGGGCACGCCTGTGGTTCAGGAAGGGAAGCTGGCAGGCATTATCAGCATCGAGGATCTGATCCGGGCCCTGGAGCAGGGCGAGATGGAAGCGCCGGTCAGGCGATTCATGACGACGCAGATCCACACGATCGACGTGCGTGATTCAGTCGGGCAGGCGCTCAAGAGATTTGCCCAGACCCGGGTCGGCCGCCTGCCCGTTGTGGACGAGCAAGGCGGGTTGGTAGGCATCATCACGCCCGATGACGTTACCCGTGGCGTGCTGCGGGCGCTGCAGGACGCCTATCATGAGGAAGAGGTGCGCCGTTACCGAGCCAGCCACATCTTTGAGGATATCGGTTCGGACAAGACCAGCCTGGTACTGCGTTACGATGTCCCGCTTCGCGATTTCGAGCGGGCCGGGCGGGCCTCGAGCCGCCTGAAACAGACTCTCAACCGCCTCGGTATCCATCCGCGTATCGTGCGCCGCGTCGCGATCGTGTCGTACGAGGCGGAGATGAACATCGTCATCCACAGCACCACAGGTGGCAGCTTGGTCGCCGAGGTAACCTCGGTCGCCATTTCCTTGCTGGCGGTCGATCAGGGGCCCGGTATTCCCGACACCCGGCTGGCCCAGCAACCAGGCTTCTCCACCGCACCGGACTGGATCCGTGAGATGGGGTTCGGCGCGGGCATGGGCCTGGGCAATATCAAATCGGTCGCCGACGATATGCACCTGGCCTCGTCGCTGGCCGAGGGAACGAAATTAACGGCGGTCATCTACCTGGAGTCACCCGAAGGGAAGGCTGAATGAAGCTGAGCGAGATCGTGCGAAGGCTGGATTTGAACGTGCAGACCGGTGAGGAGAGCCTGGACGTCGAGGTCACAGGTGGTTACGCGGCTGACCTGCTAAGCTGCGCTATGGCCGGCGCCCGTCGGGGTAATCTGTGGATTACTCTGCAGGGTCATCTTAACGTGATCGCGATCGCCACCCTCGACGAGCTGGCCGGCGTCATCGTCAGCGAAGGTAAGCCGGTCGCTCCCGACGCGCTCGCAAAGGCGCAGGAAGAGCACATGCCCATCTTGACTACGGCCATGACGACGTTTGAGGTTGCCGGCCGGCTCTGGGAGTTCGGCGTCGGGGTGTAGTCCCATGTCTCGCCAGCCGGACCACCGCCCGGGATCGCCCGCGCCGGTCCCCGCCCCGGCGATCGTGGCCGATCTGCACCTGCACACCGTGCTCTCGCCGTGTGCCGAGGTTGAGATGATTCCGCCGCTGATCGTCCGCCAGGCCCTGGCTCTCGGCCTACGCCTGATCGCGATCACGGATCACAATGCGGCCGGCAACTGCGAGGCGGTGATGCGCGCCGCGGCTGGAAGCGCCTTGACAGTGCTGCCCGGCATGGAAGTCCAGACCAGCGAAGAGGTCCACATCCTCTGCCTGTTCGATACGCTCGAGCAAGCGCTGATCTGGCAGGACACGGTCTTCGATCATCTGCCCGACCGGCCTAACCCGGAAGACGTCCTCGGCGCGCAGTACCTGGTCGACCCCGAGGGTGGCTACGTGCGCACCGAAAACCGGCTGCTTCTCTGCTCGTGTGAGCTGTCCCTGGACGACGTCGTGCGTCGCGTGCGCGCTCTGGGCGGCCTCCCCATTCCGGCCCACGTCGACCGGCCCGCCTTCAGTTTGCTGGCCAACCTGGGTTTCGTGCCTGCGGGACTCGACGTGCCGGCGCTTGAGCTATTCCGACTGAGCGATCCTGCGCAGGCAGTCGCTCGCCAACCCGCGCTGGCCGGTTGGCCGCTGATCCGCGGCAGCGATGCGCACCAATTGAATGAAATGGCGCCGCGTCTGCAGCTCACCCTGGCCGCGCCGACCGTAGCGGAGTTGGCCCTGGCGCTGGGCCGGCGCAGTGGTCGGGAGTGTGCGCTGCTATGAGGGCGTCCGGGGTGGGCCGCGTGCGCCTGGCGGCGCGCCCGCGTTCCCTCAGGGACTCTTCGGCACTCGATATGATGAGCATCATGGTTCCGGTCTGCGCCATGTGATATTCTTCACAGTAACAACTAGTGATTTTGTTCACGGATGTCCAGCGGCAGCAGGTGCAGATCCGTGGGAAGACAGGCGGTCTTTGGCAGCGGATTGGTTGCGGCTGCCGCCAGGCTGCGCCCTCGAACGCCGGCTGGAAACGGGGGTGACAGTGCGCGAATTAGCCTTGCACGTGCTGGACATTTTGGAAAATGCGGTGGAGGCCGGCGCCACCCGGGTCGAACTGACGATTGACGAAGATCAACCGGGAGGCCGGCTGACCATTACCGTGCGCGATAACGGCCGCGGTATGGACGCGGCCGCTCGCGCGCAGGTCACCAGCCCGTTCTTTACCACGCGTGACACGCGCCATGTGGGCCTGGGCCTGCCTCTGTTCGCCGCGGCCGCTGAACGGGCCGGCGGCCAACTGGTGGTCGAATCCGCCCCCGGCGAGGGGACCACGGTGCTGGCAACCTTCGGCTATTTCCATCCGGACCGCCAACCCCTGGGCGACCTGGCCGGAACGCTCTTGGCTTTTCTGCTCGCTCAGCAGGCGCCGGATCTGCACTACCACCACCGGGTGGATGAAGACGCCTTTGACTTTGACACAACCGATATCCGGGCGGCCCTCGGCGACGTCCCGCTCTCAAACCCCACTGTCCGTTGGTGGCTGGCAGGCTTTTTGCAGGAAGGTGAGGCGGAGATGGCGGCGGCGCGTTGGGAGATCGCAGTCGGATTCTGACAGGAGCATTCGAATGCCAAAACTGAAAACCCTTGACGATCTCAGGCAGGTGCGCGAAGAAGCGCAGCAGTCTATGAAGGTCCGCATGGACACTGGTACGACGATCACTGTCGGCATGGGAACGTGCGGCATTGCCGCCGGTGCGCGCGAAACCATGCACGCCATCCTGGAAGAACTGGCCAAGCGCGACATCGATGCCCACGTCACCACCGTCGGCTGCATCGGCATGTGCGTGCGCGAGCCCCTGGTAGACATAGAGCAGGCCGGCCAGGCCCGCATCACGTATGCCAATGTCAAGCCCGACATGGTGCCGCGTCTGGTCGAGGAACACTTGATCAAGAACAAGCCGGTCGATGAGTGGGTGATCGGGCGCATCGCGCCTGCGGGAGCATTATGATGGCGTCCTTTGAATCGGCTGACGCAGTCATCAGGCGGGCTATCGTGCTGGAAGACGAGGCCGCGACCATGTATGCGAGCGCGGCGAGGGCGGCGCAGAATGCCCCGATCCGCCAGCGCCTCGAGGAAATGGCGGAGCAAGAGCGCGGCCACAAGGCCCGGCTGGAGGAAGTGCTCAAGGGTAACGTACGCTGGGCGATCCGCAAGTCCAAGTCCCAGCCCGTGACGGACCTGCGCCTGAGCGATCACCTCGAGTCCCGGCCGCTCGACGCGGGCGCCGACTACCAGGATGTATTGCTGTTTGCCGCACGGCGTGAGAAGGAAGCGCACGACTTTTATAAGGCCATGGCCGAATTAGTGGACGACAAACTCGTCAAAGAAGTCTTCGAGATGCTGGCGAACGAAGAACTACGCCACAAGTTCGAGGTCGAGAAGACGTACGAAGAGATCGTCTACCAGGCGTTCTAGCGAGGATTCTCCAGGGCATGGATGAAACGAATCTGATGAGCATTCATACGGCTGAACCCCACTTTCGCGCTGACGTGCTGGTTTGCGGTGGAACGGGCTGTCATTCCTCCGATTCACAGCATGTGCTCGGCGCCCTCGAGTCCGAGGTTGAGCGGCGTGGCCTCAACGAGGAAGTACGGATCGTGCCCACCGGCTGCCGCGGCTTCTGCTCGATGGGCCCCGTGCTGATGGTCTTCCCCGAAGGCATCCTGTACTGCCGGGTGCAGCCCAGCGACGTGCCGGAGCTGGTGGAGGAGACGCTCATCAAGGGCCGAGTGGTCCAGCGCTTAAGTTACCAGGAACCGATCGATCAGAAGAGCCTGCCTTTCTATCACGACATTCCCTTTTACGGCAAGCAGATCCGCATCACGCTGCGTAATTGCGGCATGATCAATCCGGAGAACATCGACGAGTACATCGCCCATGACGGCTACCAGGCCCTGGGTAAGGCGCTCACCACGATGACGCCCGATGCCGTGATCGGCGAGATGAAGGATTCCGGCCTGCGCGGCCGCGGTGGCGCCGGCTTCTTGACCGGCCTGAAGTGGGAATTTTGCCGCAAGGCCCAAGGCTCCCCTAAGTACGTGATCTGCAACGCCGACGAAGGTGATCCGGGCGCGTTCATGGACCGCTCGATCCTCGAGGGTGACCCGCATTCGTTGGTCGAGGGCATGACGATCGCCGCCTATGCGATTGGCTCACGCGAGGGATACATCTACTGCCGGGCCGAGTACCCGCTGGCGATCGCTCGCCTTGAGACTGCCATCGCCCAGGCGCACGAATACGGCCTGCTGGGTGAGAACATCCTGGGTTCTGACTACTCTTTCGATCTGTACGTCAAGCAGGGCGCGGGGGCCTTTGTCTGCGGTGAGGAAACGGCGCTGATGGCTTCAATCGAGGGCCGGCGCGGTGAGCCACGGCCTCGCCCACCCTTCCCGGCCGTCTCCGGCCTCTGGAACAAGCCCTCCAACGTCAATAATGTCAAGAGCTACGCCACCGCGCCGCAGATTATCCTGCACGGCGCGGATTGGTTCAAGGGGATCGGGGCGCCCAAGTCGCCCGGCACGGCCATCTTTGCCCTTACCGGCAAGATCCGCAATACCGGTTTGATCGAGGTGCCGATGGGCATGCCGCTCGGCGAAATCATCTTCGACATCGGCGGAGGTGTTCCCAACGGCAAGCAGTTCAAGGCGGTGCAGACCGGCGGCCCGTTGGGCGGTTGTTTGCCGGCTGCGGCCCTGAATACACCCGTCGACTTCGACTCGCTGATCGCGGCGGGGGCCACCATGGGCTCGGGCGGTATGATCGTCGTCGACGAAGACACCTGCATGGTGGAGTTCGCCAAGTACTTCCTTGCCTTCGCTTCGGCGGAGTCGTGCGGCAAGTGCGTGCCCTGCCGCGTCGGCGGTCAGCGCCTGCTCGAGATCTTGACCCGCATTACGGCAGGCAAGGGAACGCGCGCCGACGTCGACAAGATCAAGGAAATCTCGCGGAGCATGCGCGAAGCCTCTTTGTGTGCTCTCGGGCAGGGCACGCCCGGCCCGGTCATGGCTGCCCTACGCTTTTTCGAAGACGAGTTCCTGGCTCACGTCGACGAGCAGAAGTGTTCGGCCGGCCAGTGCAAGCCGCTCGTGCGGGCCAAGTGCATCAACGCCTGTCCGGCCGGCGTCGAGAGCCCGGCCTATTTGGCGTTGGCCAGCCAGGGCAGATATGCCGAGGGTCTGGCGATACACCGCCAGCGCAACCCGTTTGCTCTGATCTGTGGCCGTGTCTGCCCGGCCTTTTGCGAGCAGAAGTGCCGCCGCGGCGAGATCGACGATCCGGTCGCCATCCGCCTGGTCAAGCGCTTCATCGCCGACTACGAGAGCCGGCACCCCTGGACACCCGAACGTTTGGCGCCGGCCAAGCTTCAGAGCGTGGCCGTCGTCGGTGCCGGTCCGGCCGGCCTTACGGCCGCACTGCGCCTGGCTCAACGCGGCTATCGGGTGACGGTGTACGAGAAGCTGCCGGTGGCGGGCGGCATGATGACCGTGGGCATCCCGGAGTATCGTCTGCCGCGCGAGCCGCTCTTCGCCGAGATCGAGAATATCAAGCGCGCGGGGGTCGAGATTCGCTGCAGCCAGGCGCTCGGTCGCGAGTTCACGATCGACCAGCTCTTTGAGCGCGATGGCGTCAGCGCCGTCGTGCTCGCCATCGGCGCCCACAAGAGCCGCCGCCTGGGGATCCCCGGCGAGGAAAAGCAGGGCGTGCTGCCCGGCACCGATTTCCTGCGTGACGTGTCTCTGCGGCGCGCCGATCCCGCCGTCACGGCGGCGGTCGCCGGCAAGCGTGTGGCCGTGGTGGGCGGCGGTGACGTGGCCATCGACGCCGCCCGCACCGCCTGGCGGCTAGGTGCCCGCGAGGTCCATATCATCTATCGGCGCCAGCACCAGGACATGCCGGCCCATCCCGAGGAGCTCGAGGCCGCGGCCAAGGAAGGCATCCAGTTCCACTTCTTGGTCAACCCGGTGCGACTGTTGGGCGCCGAGCATCTGAGCGGCGTGCTCATGCAGCGCCAACGCCTGGGCGACTTCGACAACAGCGGCCGCCGCCGGCCCGTGCCCGTCGAAGGTGACGAGTTCACGCTTGAGTTGGACGTGCTGATCCCCGCCATCGGCCAGACGACCGACCTATCGTGGATGAAGGAGGACGGCATCGAGGCCAGCCGCAGCAGCACCTTCGTCGTGAAGGACGCCTTCGACACCAGCCGGACCGGTGTGTTTGCAGCAGGCGACGCGGTGAGTGGTCCGGCGACGGTCATCCAGGCGGTTGCCCAGGGAAACCTGGTCGCGGTTGCCGTCGATCATTGGTTGCAGACCGGCCAGATGGTTAAGCCGCGTTACGAGACGGCGCGCCCTGACATCGCCCAGTTGACCAACCTGGAAGACTACGCCAATGCGCGCCGTCCCGAGGTGCCCGAACTGCCGGTCGACGAACGACGGGGCAACTTCTGCGAAGTTGAGCTTGGGTTTGACGAATCAGCCGCGCGCGAGGAAGCGAACCGCTGCCTGCGCTGCGATCTGGAGTGGCTTGATTTGATGGGCATTTCGCGACCACCAGTTGAGGCATAGCCTGGGCGAATTGTGAACTATATCACCGGCCGGGGGAACAAACTCACAAATCAGGAGGCACCGATGGCAGAGCGAGAGTCCACTGTGGACGCGCTCATGCCGCCCGAGATGGCGGACAAAGCAGAGGCGATCGGCATCAAGAAAGCCGGCCTGGATTTCTGGACCATGTTTGCGCTTGCCATCCTGGCGGGCGCATTCATCGGTGCAGGGGCGATGTTTGCGACAGTCGTGACAGCCGATGCGGCGGGCAAGCTTTCGTTCGGGGTAACTAAGCTCCTGGGCGGCTTGGTCTTCTGCCTCGGCCTCATCCTGGTTGTGGTCGCGGGCGCGGAGCTGTTCACCGGCAATAACCTGATCGTCATGGCTTGGGCGGCCGGCAAAGTGAGCACCGCGAAGTTGTTGCGCAACTGGGCCATCGTCTGGGCCGGCAACCTGGTCGGTGGCGTGCTGACGGCGATGATCGTCTTCGCCTGCAAGCAGTACTTGTTTGGTAGCGGCGCCGTCGGCCTGACCGCACTGAGCACTGCCAACAGCAAGACCGGTCTCGAATTCGTCCAGGCGGTTGCTCTGGGCGCCATGTGCAATGCGCTCGTATGCATGGCCGTCTGGCTGTGTTTCAGTGCGCGCAGCACCACGGACAAGATCTTGTCGATTATCTTTCCCATCACCGCGTTTGTGGCGGCGGGCTTCGAGCACAGCGTTGCCAACATGTACTTCATCCCAATGGGGCTGTTCATAAAGGGGTGGGCGCCGGCCTCTTTCTGGGAGTTGATCAAGAAGGCCCCGACGGACTTTCCGAACATCACTTGGGGCAACTTCTTTATCGGCAACTTGCTCCCTGTCACGATCGGCAATATCATCGGCGGCGCCCTGATGGTGGGACTGGTCTACTGGTTTGCTTATCTGCGCATCAAGCCGAGGATGGCGGCTCCCGCGACTGCCCGTGTGTCGGGCAAGCTGGCCAAGGCCAAGTAATCCGTCGCAGGCATCGGTAACTGAGGAAGACGAGACTGCGACAGTGCCGCCCTTCTCATGCTGGGACGATATTCCCACTCTGCCGGAATGACGCCGGTCATGGACGAATGCAAGATTCTTCCGTAAAGTAGCGTCAAGCTGACAGAATCACGCCGGAGCAGGAGCAAAAGCGAGGGCACTTACGCCGGCCGCTCCATGACCGTCTGGTCATCGACTGCCTGGGTATCCGCGCACCCGGCGGCGATGGTCGAAAGTACCGCCGTGGCGGACGGGCTGCATGGCAGATCGTGCTGCAGCTTCTCTGACGTCAGCTTGGATGCGACGAGGCCACGGTCCGCGAGGCAGCGCAGCGCCGCTCGCTGCGAGCTCGAATGGATGCCTATCGTGGGCATCCCTGGGACCAGCTCGAGGAAGTTCAAACATGATGTATCGCGTAGGAAAGAGGAGGCCGATCAACCGATGGCTTGCCTGAATATCACAATCAACGGTCGCCAGGTCGAGGCGCAAGCAGGACAGACTGTCCTGCAAGCGGCAACGGCTAACGATATCGAGATACCGGTGCTCTGCAACCATCCGGCGTTGCAGCCCCAGGGCTCGTGCCGTATGTGCCTCGTCGAAATCGAGAAGCAGCGCAACCTCCAGCCCGCCTGTACCTTCCCGGTCACGGATGGTATGGTGATCCAGACCGAGTCGGAGAAAGTGCGGGCGGCGCGGAAGTTCGTGCTCGAGCTCCTGTTCTCGGAGCGCATCCATTACTGCATGTACTGTCCGATGAGCGGGACGGACGAGAGCACGGACTGCGATCTGCAGCGGCTGGGCTATCGCTACGGGCTGACCAGTTGGGACTATGCGCCAAACTACAAGAAGCGCTGGCCGGTCGACGCGTCCCGCCAGTACTTCATCCTCGACCACAGCCGCTGCATCCTTTGCCGCCGCTGCGTGCGCGCCTGCGACGAGATCGCGGCCAACCACACCATCGGCGTGAAGGACCGCGGTGCACGCAGCATGATTATCGCCGATATGGACGTGCCCTTCGGCGCCTCATCCTGCGTTTCGTGCGGCACCTGCCTGCAGGTTTGCCCGACCGGTGCCTTAATGGACCGGCGCAGCGCCTATATGGGCCACCACACGGATGTGGAGCACGTCAAGACTGCCTGTATGGCCTGTCCGGTGGGCTGTGGTATCGAAGCCATCAGCCGTGACAACCAACTGCTGCGTGTCGAGGGTGATTGGGATGCCGCCAATGCTGGCCTGCTTTGCGTGACCGGCCGCTTCGAGGTCGTGGAGCCGCAGCCCGCGCGCGTTCAAGCCCCGATGATCAAACGCGACGGTGGTTGGGTCAACGTCAGCCTGGATGAGGCCCTCGAGCACGTCGCTGCCCGGCTGAAGAGCACCGCTTCGGTCGCCGGCCTGGCGACGCCCCGCGCGACCGACGAGAGCCTGGCCGCCTTCCGGAGCTTCTTCCACGATGTCCTGGAGAGCGACCAGGCAGGCTTGCTCTACGGTGACATGCCGCCGGCCGGCTTCGGGCCGCTGGCCACGCTGCAGGAACTCGCCGGCGCCGACCTCGTCGTCGTGGTCAATGGAGAGCCCTTGCTGGACCAAAAGGTGCTGGGCTATCTCATCAAGCGGGCGGTGGATCACGGAGCGCGGCTGGTGGTTGTGGACGACAAGCCTACTCAGCTCGACCCATGGGTCTCGGACACGCTGTCCCTGGCGAGCATCGCCGAGATCGGGCCCATGGTCGCGGCCGCACGACAGCCTGTTGTCCTCTACGGAGGCGATCTCGCTCCCGCGATCTGCGATGTTCTGCGGGCGCTGCCAGCGCAGGCTCGCTTCTTGCCGCTCTACGAAGGCACGAACACCGCCGGGGCGGCCAGGCTTGGACTGAAGGCTCGCCGCGTGCAGGGTGCGGCTCTCTTGCTGCTGGCCGGCGACGAAGCGAAGGCCGACCACGGCGTCACCTTGCCGGAGAGGGATTTCACCGTGGTTCAGGCCGCCTACCAGACCGCCTGGACCGAGGCGGCCGACGTAGTCTTGCCTGCCCCAGTCTGGACGGACCTAACCGGCCACATCGTCAACGTCGAGGGGCGCGAGCTGATAGTCAATCCGTCCACCATGGCCCCTCCGGCCGTCGAGCCCGCCGAGAGCGTCTTGATGAAGCTGGCGGGTTGCCTGGGCCATGGTACGAACTGACGGAAGGAGACCGAAATGGCCGATCAGAAAGTAACAGTTGCGAGTGACTGGCTGGCCGGGTGCGCCGGCTGCCATATGTCATTGCTGGATATCGACGAGCGCATCGTGGAGCTGGTTCAGCACGTCACGCTCACGTCCACGCCGGTGACCGACCTCAAGCATCCCGCCAAAGAGGGCGTCACGGTCGGCATCCTGGAAGGCGGGGTCAACAACTCGGCGACGGAGAGCGTCGCCAAGATGTTCCGGGAGCGCAGCAAGGTGCTCATCGCCCTGGGCGATTGCGCCGTTTTCGGCGGCGTGCCCACCATGCGCAACGCCTGCGGCATCCAGGAAGCCCTGCAGCGGGCCTATGTCGAGAGCGAGAGCACCGTTGACGGACAGGTGCCGCACCACGAAGACATCGCCGTCATGCAGGACTGTCGCGCGGTCGACCAGGTTGTGCCCGTCGACATCTACCTGCCCGGCTGTCCTCCTTCTGCAGATGCGATCTGGTACGTGTTGACCGAATTGTTAGCCGGTCGCGTGCCCGAACTCAAGGGCAAGTACCTGGACTGGCACTGAGGAGGATTGATATGGCACAGAAAATCATGATCGAGCCCGTGACGCGTATCGAGGGCCATGCCAAAGTGGGCATCTACATCGACGACGCGGGCAAAGTCGAGCGGGCGATCTTCCACGTCAACGAGTTCCGCGGCTTCGAGAAGTTCTGCGAAGGGCGCATGTTCTTCGAGATGCCGTTGATCACCGAGCGCATCTGCGGCATCTGCCCGGTGAGCCATCACCTGGCCTCTGCTAAGGCTTGTGATCAGATCTTGGGCGTGGAGCCGCCCCGCCCAGCCAGCTTGCTGCGCGAGCTCATGCACATGGGCCAGATCATCCAGTCTCACTCAATGCACGTCTTCGAGCTGGCCGGACCTGACCTGTTGTTAGGCTTTGACTGTGATCCGGCCGTGCGCAATGTCGTCGGCCTGTACGGCGCCAACTCCGACCTGACGGTTAAGGCCATCAAGCTGCGCAAGTATGGCCAGCAGATGATTGCTCGCCTGGGTGGGCGCCGCGTCCATCCGAACTTTGCCGTTCCCGGGGGCGTGAACGCGGCCCTTAAGCCGGCCGATCGTGAGGCCATGCTGGCCGAGCTGGACGAGATGCTGAGCTATGTGCAGGATGGCCTGGCGGTGATGCGCGGCTGGGTGGAGGCCAACGGCGAGGACCTGGCCAGGTTCGGCGTCTTCCCGACCGGTTACCTTGGCATGGTCGATCAGCAGAATGCCGTCCAGCTATACGACGGGGATATCCGCCTGGTCGACCGCGACCGGCAGCAGCTGGAGCAGTTCGATGGGCGCGCATACCTGGACTACATCGCCGAACACGTCGAGCCGTGGACTTATCTGAAGTTTCCGTACTACAAGAAGCTCGGCTGGCCGGATGGCGCCTACCGCGTGGGCCCACTGGGGCGGCTCAACGCAGCCCAGAGGATGGCGACGCCCCTCGCGCAGCAGGAGTACGAGCGCTTCCAGGCCCTGCGCGGTGGCGAGGTCATCGAGGGGACGCTGTATTATCACTACGCCCGGCTGATCGAGGACCTTTATGCCGTCGAGCACACGCGCGAGCTGCTGGAAGATCCGGACATTCTCTCGACTGATATCCAGATCAACCGCCCGGTGACCAATTACGAGGGCGTAGGCGTCATCGAGGCCCCGCGCGGCACTCTCTGGCACCACTATCAGGTCGACGAGAACGGCATGCTCACCAAGGTCAACTTGATCGTCGCCACCGGCAACAATAATTTCGCCATGAGCCAGGCCGTGGATTCGGTCGCCAAGACCTACATCGACGGGAACAATGTCACCGAGGGTGCTCTCAACCGGGTTGAGGCCGCCATCCGGGCCTACGACCCGTGCTTGTCTTGCTCGACCCATGCCATCGGCCAGATGCCGTTGGAGCTCGTGTTCTACGACCGCGCGGGCAGTGAGGTGAAGCGCATCATCCGCGACTGAGCACGGCTGTCACAAAACCGATTCGGACCAAACAGGGGCTTGGTAACAGCGTCGTTACCCGGCCCCTTTTTGTTAACAGGTCTTAATGTCTCAAATAGGGAGAATTGTGATATAAGAATAGTGACTGAGCGATGCGGCAGCCTGGCCGGGTAAGTTTGCACCTCATTTTGCGGCATGCGCCAGCGGATTGTTTCTCGTTCTTTCCGTGTCTCTTTCCGGCCGAACGCTGGCTTCCTTGTCGCAGAGAGCACCTGTTCTCGACCCCTGAGGAGGGTTGCCATGTTGCGCTTCCGTATCGTTGCCTTGCTCTGCATGTTACTTTCGCCGGCGGCATTGACCGCGCGGCCTGCCGTAAGCGCTGCTGCAGGGCCGGCGCCTGGCGCCACGCAGCCCACGGACTTGGGGACGCTGGGCGGAGGCTACAGCGAGGCTTTTGCCGTCAACGCGTCCGGGCAGGTGGTGGGAACCAGTGCGACGGCGTCCGACGAGCGGCACGCCTTTCTCTGGACCGCGGAGCGCGGGATGCGTGATCTGGGCACGTTGGGGGGTTCGAGCAGCACGGCCCGGGATATCAACCAGCGCGGAGAGGTAGTCGGCTGGAGTGAAGCGTCCGATGGCCAGGATCACGCCTTCATCTGGAGCGCGAAAGACGGTATGCGCGATCTGGGTGCACTGGGACGCCCCCGCAGTTATGCTTACAGCATCAATGACCGCGGTCAAGTTGTCGGCTACACGGCCGCGCTGGAGCAGGATCGGCCGTTCACTCGTATCGGTCACGCAGCGTTCATCTGGACGACTGACTCCGGCATGCGGGATCTGCGCGCGCCTGACGATCAATGGAGCGAAGCCTGGGATATCAACGCTCGGGGTCAGGTTGCCGGCACACGGGGCGGCCGCGCCTTCCTGTGGACGGCGACCGATGGTATGCAGGATCTGGGGGTGCCGGAGGGGCGCGCCCGCAGCTACGCCAACTCCATCAACGACCGCGGCCAGATTGCCGGCTGGAGCGAGGGCTTGTCGCCAACGCGGGAGGCACGGCATATCCTCACCTGGACTGCGGGTGCCGGTTGGCGTGACCTGATGGTGGCCCCTGACGTCGACGCGGTCGCCCAGGACATAAACGACCGCGGCCAGCTCATCGGCGAGACGTTTGCCGGGCCCGTCTACTGGACGGCGCAGGACGGCTTACAGCCCGTCGCGCTCCCCAGCCCGGGTGGCGTGAACTACGTCAACGCCATCAACGTTCGCGGCCAACTGGCCGGTTGGTGCAGCAACGCCGCTGGCGAGCAGCACGCCTGTTTGTGGATGCTCAACCAATGAGTTGAGCGGCGCGCCCACAACCGCCGATCGCGCTCCACAGCGGCGCCACCGTTTCCCGTTCGCGGACGTTCGGTGCTATCATGCGCAGTCATGCGAACCCTTGTGATCGGCTACGGCAACCCCAGCCGGCGAGATGATGGCATCGGATTAGCGGTCGTCAACGGGCTGCGGGCGCGCTTGGGCCAGCCGTCGCTGGACGAGGGCGCCGACGGCTTCGACGAGCTGGGCCAGGGCCTCGACACTCTCTTCCTGCAGCAACTCGCGCCAGAACTGGCCGAGACCCTGGGGGACTACGACCGGGTATTCTTTGTCGACGCGCATGCCGGCAGCTACCCTGAGCTGGTCCACCGCGAGCTTCTGCAGCCGCTTGCTGGCCCGTCTTTGGTCTCCCATCACATGAAACCCGCCATGCTCTTGGCCCTCACGGCCCAGCTTTACGAGGCGCGCCCGCAGGCCGAACTGCTGTCGGTGCGCGGCTTTGACTTTGACTTCGGCTCGACCCTCTCTCCGGCGAGCGCAGAAGGCGTGGCGCAGGTGGTCGACGAATTGTGGTATATGGCACATAATGATGCGGGTCATTGACCGGGCCAATCCGCCTCGTTAAGCTCGCGATATAAGCGCGCCCACGCGGCGCGCCAACACCTGGCAAAGGAGTCTGCAGCATGGGCGAGAGCGGAACGGCACTGGACCTGGCGTCGATGGAAGCCGTGTTTACCGAATACGCGGGCCAGCCCGGCGCATTGATCCCCATACTGCAACGCGCACAGGGCCTCTACGGCTATCTGCCGCCTGTCGTTCTGCAGGCGATCGCCGACCACCTGGATATGTCCCTCGGGAAAGTCTATGCAGTGGCGACCTTCTACGCCCAGTTCTACCTGGAACGACGCGGCCGGCACGTGCTCAAGGTCTGCGACGGCACCGCCTGTCATGTCAAGGGCGCACCGGCCTTGATGACTGCGGTCGAGGATGAATATGGCGTCGGCGCGGAGGGCACCACGGAAGACGGCCAACTGACGGTCGAGATCGTCTACTGCATGGGGTCCTGTGCCCTTGCTCCCGTGGCGGTCGTCGATGGTCGGGTGATGGGGCGCATGCGCCGGGAAACCCTGCTGCGACAGGTCAAGCGGCAGGTCGCCCGCAGCTCAGACGCGGGCGGGTCAGAGGCCGCAGCGTCGGTCGCCGGCGGCTGAGTGTCCAGAGGAGAAGGTATGGGCGAGATAGCAGAGCGGGTCGTGCTGCGGCGAGCAGCGGCCAAGGACCGCTGGCAGGGAAAGGTCGGCGCCGAGCTGTATGTAACGGTGGGAATGGGGACCTGTGGACTGGCAGCCGGTGCCCAGGAGACGGTTGCCGCAGTCGAGGCGGAACTGGAACGCCGTGGCATGCGCGCCACCATCAGCCCGGTCGGGTGCGTGGGCATGTGCTCGTACGAGCCGATGATCGAGCTGCAATCCTCGGATCACGGGCGGATGAACTACGGCCAGGCCGGCGCCGAAAACGTGCCGGAGATTTTTGCCGCCTATTTTGACGGTGCCGCTCTGACCAACGCGGTGGTAGTCGGCGAGGTCGTGCCAGACGCGACGGTCGCGGCGGGCCATACGTTGCAGTCCCTCAGTTTTGTGCACCCCAAGCAGCACACTCGCATCCCCTTTCAGGAAAAGCAACTGCGTGTTGTTCTGAGCAACTGCGGCCTGATCGATCCCGAAACCATCGACGATTACCTGGCCATGGACGGTTATGCGGCCCTTGAGCTCGTTCTGGCTTCCATGACGCCGGAGGACGTGATCGAGGAAATGGTTGCGTCCGGGCTGCGCGGGCGCGGCGGCGGTGGGTTCTTGACCGGCACCAAGTGGAAGCTGGCGCGCCAGACGCAGCGCTGGCCGAAGTACGTGATCTGCAACGCCGACGAGGGGGACCCGGGCGCATTTATGGATCGGTCGGTGCTCGAGGGTGACCCACACTCGCTGGTGGAAGGCATGATCATTGCCGGGTACGCGATCGGCGCTCAGACCGGCTACATCTACTGCCGGGCCGAATACCCGTTGGCCATCCGTCGTCTGCAGCTTGCCCTGGCCCAGGCCCGTGAGCTGGGCTTGCTTGGCGAGCATATCCTCGGCTCCGACTTCAGCTTTGACATCTTGATCAAAGAAGGGGCCGGCGCCTTCGTCTGCGGCGAAGAGACGGCGCTGATGAACTCGATCATGGGCGAGCGCGGCCAGCCCTGGCCGCGTCCACCCTACCCGGCTGTCGCCGGCCTGTTCGGCCAGCCCAGCAACGTCAACAACGTCAAGAGCTACGCCTACGCCTCGCGCATCATCCGCCTGGGCGCCAAGTGGTTTAAGAGCCTTGGTACCGAAGGCAGCCCCGGCACGGCCGTCTTTGCCCTGAGCGGCATGGTGAATCGCACCGGCCTGATCGAGGTCCCCATGGGAGTGACCCTCGGCCAGATCATCTACGAGGTCGGCGGCGGCATTCCCGCTGGCCGGAAATTCAAGGCCGTGCAGACCGGCGGGCCGCTGGGCGGCTCACTGCCTGAGGCCTACCTCGACACCCCGGTCGATTTCGATTCTCTGCGGGCGGCGGGGGCAACCATGGGTTCGGGCGGCATGATCGTGGCGGACGAGACGACCTGCATGGTCGAGTTCGCCAAGTATTTCATGAAGTTCGTCTGCGCCGAGAGCTGCGGCAAGTGCCCGCCCTGTCGCCTTGGCAGCACACGCATGCTCGAGATCCTCGAGCGCATCACCGCCGGCAAGGGCGAATTGGCGGACATCGAGCGCATCCGCCACCTGGCCGAGGGCATGCAAAAGGGTTCGCTGTGCGCCTTGGGGCAACTGGCCCCCTCGCCCGTGCTCTCTGCCCTGCGCCACTTCGAGGAAGAGTTCCTGACACATATCAAGGAGGCGCGCTGCCCCGCTGCCAGTTGTCAGATGCTGGTGCGCTCGCGCTGCGTCAGCGCCTGCCCGGCCGGCGTCGACGTTCCGGCCTACCTGGCGCTGATCGCCCAGGGCCGTTACGGCGAGGCACTGGCCGTTCATCGCGACTCCAATCCTTTCGCCCTCATTTGCGGTCGCGTCTGCCCCGCTTTCTGCGAAAAGCGCTGCCGGCGCGGTGACATCGACGAGCCGATTGCCATCCGCCAGGCCAAGCGCTTCATGGCCGATCACGAGTTTGAGGTCCCCTGGCAACCTCCCAAGCTGGCGCCCGAGAAGAACCTCAAGGTGGCAGTGGTCGGCGCCGGTCCGTGCGGGCTCACGGCCGCCCTGCGCCTGGCGCAGCGTGGTTACCAGGTGACGGTGTTCGAGCGCATGCCACTGCCCGGCGGCATGATGACTTACGGCATCCCTGCCTATCGGCTGCCGCGCGAGGCACTGTTTGCCGAGATCGGCAATATCTGGCGGGCCGGCGTCCAGTTCTGCGCCAACATGGAGCTGGGCAGCGACTTCACCATCAAAAGCCTCAAGAACGACGGATATGGGGCGATTGTGCTGGCCCTCGGCGCGCACCGCAGCCGCAACCTGGGCGTCCACGGCGAGGACCTGCCGGGGGTCTACCATGCCGTCCAGATGCTGCGCGACATCGCTTCTGGGCAACCGCCGGACCTTGCCGGCAGGCGCGTGGTGGTGATCGGCGGTGGGGATACAGCCATGGATGCGGCCCGTTCGGCCTGGCGTCTGGGTGCTGGCGAAGTCCACCTGGTCTACCGTCGTGAGCGGGCCGACATGCCGGCGACGCCCGAAGAGATCGAAGGCGCGGAGGAAGAGGGCGTTCAGTTCCACTTCTTGCTTACCCCGGCTGCGGTACTCGGCGACGAGCACGTCACCGGTGTCCGGCTGCAGCGCCAGCGCCTGGGCGACTTTGACAGCAGCGGCCGCCGCAGGCCGGTCGGCCTGCCCGGCAGCGAATTTGATATGCCGTGCGACCTGCTCATCCCGGCCATCGGCCAGATCACCTGGGTCGAGGACGAGAGCCTGGGCATGCATCGCCGGCCGACATTTGACGTCGGCAAGGCGTTCGAGCTGAACGTGCCGGGTGTGTTTGCCGCCGGCGACGCCGTGGGCGGCCCCGGCACGGTGGTGCAATCCGTCGGCCACGGCAACCTGGTCGCGCAGGCGGTGGACGCGTTCCTGACGACCGGCGAGCTCCAGGAGGTTTATGCCCGGCCCATCAGGCACGACATCCCACAGCTCTACGACCTCGACGACTATGCGGAGGCCCGCCGCCCTCAGCCGGTCATGCTTTCGGCCGAGGAGCGCCACCAGCGAGGGCGCTTTGACGAGGTCGAAATGGTCCTGGACGAGCACACGATCCGCGAGGAGTGCAAGCGCTGCCTGCGCTGCGACCTGGAGTGGCTCGAACGCATCGGCGAGCCGCTGACCTGAGTATGCGCTCTCTCGGGCACGTGGCCGTCCGAGTGCTGGCTTGAATGTTTGGTTCGAGCATCTAGCTCGAGTATGACCCCGAGCATTTTGCTCGAGCAGTTTGGCGGAGAGAATACATGGCGGTAACCCTTACCATCAACGGCCGGCGAGTGGCAGCCCCCGAGGGCAGCACGATCCTCGAGGCGGCGCGCGGGGCCGGTATCCGTATCCCGACACTCTGCCATCATCCGGATCTGAGCAACGTCGGCGCCTGCCGCATGTGCGTCGTCTCAGTGGAGAAGGCGCGTGGCGTGCAAACGGCTTGTACCACGCCCGTGTTCGACGGCATGGTGGTCGATACAGAGTCCAAGGACGCGCGCGCCACGCGCCGTTTTGTGCTCGAGATGCTGCTTGGCGACCATCCGAACGAGTGCATGAAGTGCGAGGTCAACGGCGATTGCGAGCTGCAGGACCTGGTCTACGAGTACGATGTGCCCTGGCCCGAGCACGACGGGCGTCGTCACGCCTACCCGATCAATCCCGATCCCAGCCCGTTCATCTTTGTCGATCGCAACAAGTGCATCCTGTGTACCCGCTGCGTGCGAGCCTGCGCCGAGATGCAGAACCGGGACGTGTGGAATATCGCCCAGCGGGGGTTCGAGAGCAAGCTGGTGGCGGGCGCCGATCAGTTCCTCCAGGAAGCGCGCTGCGAGAGTTGCGGCCAGTGCGTGGCGTATTGTCCTGTCGGCGCACTCTACGACAAGATGAGCCTGGGGGCGGGCCGTGCCAATCAGATTACCAAGGTACGCACGACCTGTTCCTATTGCGGCGTCGGCTGCAATTTCGATCTGAACGTGCGCGACGGCAAGGTCGTGCGCGTGACCAGCGCGCCGGATGCGCCGGTCAACGGGATGGCAACCTGCGTCAAGGGGCGTTATGGTTATGACTATGTCCACCATCCGGATCGCCTCACACAGCCGATGGTGCGTGCCCAGTACCTCGATCCCACACAACTCCAAGCGCGGCTGGCCGCCGGCGACTGGCGCACGGTGACGCCCGCGCCCTCCGCGCCCCGTGGCCTAAACGCGGCCGGGGCGGGACGCCGCCGGCGGCGAAACGGCAACGGGGATGCGGCCGTGGTCGACCACCGGCCATCTGGTTGGGTGGAGGTCGATTGGGATACTGCCCTGGAAGTGACGGCTCGAAGGCTGACTCAGGTCAAGCGTGAGAGCGGCGGCGATGCCGTGGCCGTGCTGACCTCGGCGAAATGCACTAACGAGGAGAACTACCTGGTGAACAAGCTCACCAGGCAGGTGATCGGGACGAACAACATCGACCACTGTGCCCGCTTGTGACACAGCGCCACCGTCACCGGTCTGGTGACAAGCTTCGGCAGCGGCGCTATGACGAACTCGATCCAGGACATCGCCGAACAGAGCCGGTCGATCTTCATCATCGGCAGCAACACGACCGAGCAGCACCCGGTCATTGGCACCAAGATCCGTCGTGCGAAGCGCCGGCGGGGCGCCAAATTGATCGTCGCCGACCCGCGCGAGATTGACATCGCGACCTACGCTGATCTACACCTGCGCCACAAGCCCGGCACCGACATCGCTCTGATGAACGGCATCATGCACATCATCTTGCGCGAAGGCTGGCAGGACGAAAAGTTCATCGCCGAGCGTACGGAGGGCTTCGAGGCGCTGCAAGCCGTGATCGCCAAGTATACGCCCGAGCTGAGCAGCGAGATAACCGGGGTGCCGGCCGAGCAGCTAGAGGCAGCCGCGCGCATGTTGGCCGAGAACCGCCCGGGCGCCTTACTTTACGCGATGGGCATCACTCAGCATACGGTGGGTGTCGGCAACGTCGTGACCTGCGCCAACCTGCAGATGCTGTTGGGCAACATGGGACTGCCCGGCGGGGGAGTCAATCCCCTGCGGGGGCAGAACAACGTTCAGGGGGCCTGCGACATGGGCGGGCTGCCGAACACCTACCCGGGCTATCAGAACGTCACCGACGCCGCGACTCAGCACAAATTCGAAGCGGCGTGGGGTGTGCCGTTGTCGAACAAAGCCGGACTGACCGTCACCGAGATGCTCAAGGGCCTGTCTTTGGGCGAGGTCCGCTGCCTGTACGTGATCGGCGAAAACCCGATGACCAGCGATCCTGACCTCAACCACGTGCGTGAGGCGCTGGCTAAGGCCGAGTTCATCGTGTTGCAGGAGCTCTTCTACAGCGAGACGGCGCAATATGCCGACGTGATCTTCCCGGCAGCCAGTTTCGCCGAGAAGCAAGGCACCTTCACGAACACGGAGCGCCGCATTCAACGCGTGCGCCAGGCGGTGGCGCCGCCGGGACAGGCCCGCACCGATAGCTGGATCGCCGCCGGGTTGGCCAAGCACATGCTCGCGCTCGGCGCGGCTGCCCCGGACGGCGATGCTCCCTGGGGCGGCTGGGACTATGCCGGACCGTCGGCCGTCATGAGCGAGATCAATGGCGTCACCCCGAGCTATGCCGGGGTCAACTACAGCCGGCTGGACGCCGGCGAGGCCCTCCAGTGGCCGGTGCCGAACGTGAACCACCCGGGCACACCCATCTTGCACGTCGGGAAATTCAGCCGCGGGCTGGGGCGTTTCGTGGCCGCCGAGGATGTGCCGCCGGCCGAGCTGCCGGACGAGGAATACCCGCTCATGCTGACCACCGGGCGCGTTATCTACCACTGGCATGGTGCCGAGATGACGCGGCGGGCGCGCGGTCTGAATGCGGCCTACCCGGAAGCGTTGATCGAAATCAGCCCCAAGGACGCACAGAACGCCGGCGTGTCCGACGGGGACCTGGTACGGCTGTCGTCACGGCGCGGTGAGATCGTCGCCAAGGCCCAGGTGACAACGCGCGTAGGGGCCGGCCTGGTTTTCGCCACCTTCCACTTCCCAGAATCGGCGGCCAACTTCTTGACCAACCCGGTCGTCGATCCGCAGGCGAAGATACCGGAATACAAGGTTTGTGCTGTGAAGCTGGAAAAGCCGGGCCCGTGAAACATATGCCCTTGCGCGCCAAGGGCCGCCGCGCGTCTGTGCCGCCGCACCCGTCTCGCCGGCCAAGGCGCGGGGCGAGTTGGCGACCGCCAGAAAGCAATCCGGATTCCTATTGACAAGCGGGCATTGAGGCGCGATAAAGGAGTTACGACGACCGGGCTGATTGCTACCTACTGCCAGGCTTAGGAGGGCATATGACCTTTGTAAGGGAGCTACTGCAAGGCAAGCAGGCGGGCTTGTGGACGGTCAAACGCCAGGTCTCGGTGTTCGAAGCGCTCCAGACTATGGCCGACAAGAACATCGGCGCCCTGCCGGTCGTGGACGACGGCGAGTTGGTCGGCATCTTCTCTGAGCGGGACTATGCGCGCAAGGTCATTCTCAAGGGCAAGTCTTCGCAGAACACGACCGTGGGCGAGCTGATGAGCTCTCCGGTCGTCAGCGTTACCCCCGACGAGACGATCGAGACCTGCATGGACCTCATGACCACGCACCATGTCCGCCATCTGCCGGTGTGCGATAACGACGAGTTGGTGGGCATGATCAGCATCGGGGATGTCTTGAAATCGGTCATTGCCAACCAGCAGACCCTAATCGCGGACCTCGAAAACTTCATAAGCGGCGCGCGCAGCTAACATCGGTCGCCGCTCGCGCCGCTCCGGCTCCCCCCAGGCGGCCTGGCCTCTGGCATCCCTCATGGGCCTGGCTCGTTGTGCACGTCCCTTGACAAAGTATGTAACATAAGGCACAATAAGCTCAGGGGGGAGAATTTCCAGAGCATGTTAGCTGCTGCGACCAGGCGTTTGCGTGTCGAAATCCACGGGGCCGTACAGGGGGTCGGTTTCCGGCCATTTGTCTACCGGCTGGCTACTGCCTTGGGCCTGAACGGCTGGGTTATCAACGATAGCCGGGGCGTGTTCATCGAGGTCGAGGGCGCGGCGCCGCTTCTGCAGAGCTTTCTTGACCGTTTGCCGGCCGAGAGGCCGCCGCGCGCCGTCATCCATTCGCTGGAAGCAGGTTGGTTGGAGCCGACGGGTTACGCAACCTTCGAGATACGGCATAGCGATGGCCATGGCGCCAAGACCGTCCTGGTGCTGCCGGATATAGCCACTTGCCCGGACTGCCTGGCCGAGCTGTCGGACCCGTCTGATCGCCGCTATCGTTACCCTTTCACTAACTGCACCAACTGCGGACCCCGCTTCACGATCGTCGAGTCCTTGCCGTATGACCGGCCGAATACCAGCATGCGCCGCTTCCGGCTCTGTCCTGCCTGCGCCGCCGAGTACGAGGACCCGCTCGACCGCCGTTTTCATGCTCAACCCAATGCCTGCCCCACCTGCGGACCGGCTCTGGCGCTCTACGAGCCCGGCCCGGCTGACCCGGCGCAACCCGCCGTTGACGCGCCTCATGACGAGATCGCCGGCCGTTGGGCCATAACGGTTGAGCGCGAGGCAGCGCTGGGGCGGGCTGCCGCCGCCTTGCGTGCTGGCCGCATCCTGGCCGTCAAAGGGCTGGGCGGGTTTCACCTGCTGGTGGACGCGCTTGATCCGCTGGCCGTGAACCGCCTGCGCCACCGCAAGCAGCGCCCCGACCGTCCCTTTGCCCTGATGGTGCGCGACCTCGAACAGGCGCGGGCTCTTTGTGAAGTGCCGCCGGCGGCTGCGCGCCTGCTGGCTTCGCCAGAGGCGCCGATCGTGCTGCTGCGGCGGCGTCCCAACGCCCCTGTCGCTGCGCAGGTGGCGCCCGACAATCCCTACCTGGGCGTCATGCTCGCCTACACGCCGTTGCATCACTTGCTGCTGCGAGAGCTCGCCTTCCCCCTGGTTGCGACGAGCGGGAACCTCAGCGATGAACCGATCTGCATCGACAATGCTGAAGCGCTGGAGCGCCTGGGCACCGTCGCCGACGCGTTCTTGGTCCACAATCGCCCGATCGTCCGCCACGCTGACGACAGCCTGGCCTGGATCCTGTCGGGTGAGCCGCGTCTTTTGCGCCGGGCGCGCGGCTATGCGCCGCTTCCGGTCCTGCTCGATCGGCCCTTGCCGACTGTGCTGGGGGTCGGCGCACACCTCAAGAACACCGTCGCCCTCAGCGTGGAACGCCAGGTCTTTATTAGTCAGCATATCGGCGACCTGGAGACGCCCGAAGCGATGTCGGCCTTCGAGCGGGTGATCGCAGATTTTCTGCGCCTCTATGAGGCGACGCCAACCGCGATCGCCCACGACCTGCACCCGGACTACTTGTCGACCCGGTGGGCGCGCGAGCAAACGACGCAGTTGATCCCCGTCCAGCATCACCACGCGCACCTGGCGGCCTGCTTGGCGGAGAACCGCGTTGCCGGACCGGCCCTGGGAGTGATCTGGGACGGCACGGGGTATGGTGCCGACGGGTCGATCTGGGGCGGTGAGTTCTTGCTGGGGGATGCGCTGGCTTGCACGCGCGTGGCACACTTGCGCCCCTTCCGCTTGCCCGGCGGCGAGGCGGCCATTCGAGAGCCGGGACGGATCGCGCTGGCCATGCTCTGGGAGCTGTTTGGCGAGGCAGGACTGGCGCAGGCTGATCTGTCCCCGGTGCAGGCCTACCGGCCGGCAGAGCGCCGGCTATTGGGCCAGATGTTGAGCGGCGATTTGAACTCGCCGTTGACGACCAGCGCCGGCCGCCTGTTCGACGGGGTGGCGGCTTTGATCGGCTTGCGCCAACGTGTGAGCTTCGAGGGTCAAGCGGCCATCGCCCTGGAGTTCGCGGCCGACGAGACGGTCCTCGACGCCTACCCGTTTCCGCTCCACGACTGCCCAGGCGGGCCGCTGATCCTCGATTGGGGACCGCTCGTCGAGGCCATCCTCGCCGACTTGCGCCGGGCCGTTCCGGCGTCTATCATGGCCGCGCGCTTTCACAACGCTCTGGTCGATGGCATCGTGGCCGTCGCTCAGGCCGCCGGGCAATCTGCCGGCCAACCGCCCGTGGCTCTCTCCGGGGGGTGTTTCCAAAACCGCATACTGACCGAACGCACGACCGACCGGCTGCGGGCGGCCGGCTTTGAGGTGGTGCTCCACCGCCTGGTCCCGCCCAACGACGGCTGCATCAGCCTGGGTCAGGTGGCAGTAGCCGCCGCGCGTCTGCTGAAAGGTGTCTGAAACATGTGTCTTGGAGTGCCGGGAAAGATCACACAGATTGACGCCAACTCCGCGCCGGGGTTGGCGATGGGCAAGGTCAGCTTCGGCGGCATTGCTAAGGACGTCTGCCTCGCCTACGTCCCGGAGGCGCAGGTCGGGGACTACGTTATAGTTCATGCCGGCTTTGCCCTCAACTGCATCGACGAGGCCGAGGCGGCGGAAGTTTTCAAGCTCCTGCGCGAGATGGGTGCGCTCGACGAGCTCGGGGTGGAATAAATGCGTTTCGTCGACGAGTACCGCAACGAGAGTGACGCGCAGCAGCTCTTGCGCGGCATTGAGCGGATTGTTACCCGGCCGTGGACGATCATGGAGATCTGCGGCGGCCAGACGCACACGCTGATTAAGTCCGGCATCGACCGCATGCTGCCGCCCAAGATCACGCTGGTCCACGGCCCTGGCTGCCCCGTCTGTGTGACGCCGCTCGAGCTGATCGACCGCGCGATCGCCATCGCGCGCCGGCCTGGCGTCATCTTTACCTCGTTCGGCGACATGCTGCGTGTTCCTGGCTCGCAGACGGACTTGCTCAGCGTCAAGGCCCAGGGCGCGGATGTGCGTATGGTCTACTCGCCCTTGGATGCGCTGAAGCTAGCGCAGAAGCACCCGGAGCGGCAGGTCGTGTTTTTTGCCGTCGGCTTTGAGACGACCGCGCCGGGCAACGCGATGGCCGTTTGGCAGGCAAAACAACTGGGCCTCACCAATTTCTCGATCCTCTGCTCGCACGTGCTGGTGCCGCCTGCCATGGAAGCCATCCTTGGCTCGCCGGCCAACACCGTCCAGGCCTTCCTGGCGGCCGGTCACGTTTGCGCGGTCATGGGCTATTGGGAATACGAGCCGCTCGCTGCTCGCTACCGGGTACCGATCGTCGTGACCGGCTTTGAGCCGCTCGATCTCTTGCAAGGCATCTACCTGGCCGTACGGGCTCTCGAAGAGGGGCGGGCGGGCGTGGAGAACCAGTACCGCCGTGCCGTCACCCGGGAGGGCAACCGCCCGGCGCAGCAGCTCATGGCACAGGTCTTCGAAGTGGTGGACCGCAAGTGGCGTGGCATCGGCGAGATCCCGGGCAGCGGCTATGCTCTGCGGCCCGAGTTCGCCGCCTTCGACGCCGGACAGCGCTTCGACGTGGCCGGCATCCGGGCCGCGGAGCCGGCGGTCTGCATCGCCGGGCGAATCATGCAGGGCCTCAAAAAGCCGCACGATTGCGACGCCTTCGGCACGCTTTGCACTCCCGAACACCCGCTCGGCGCGCCGATGGTCTCTTCCGAGGGGGCCTGTGCCGCATATTATCAGTATGGGAGGGCAGGATGAGCGCGGAAAGCAGTAACGGGCCGGCGGAGCTGCTGGCGTTTTCCTGTCCGATCCCGATCAGCGACTATCCCACCGTAACGCTGGCCCACGGCGGCGGCGGGCGGCTGACGCAAATGTTGATCGAGAAAATGCTGGTTCCCGCCTTTGCCAATCCGGCCCTCGAGGCCCTGCATGACGGAGCCGTGCTCGGCCTGCCCGCGCTGAGTGGAGGGGAGGGGCCAAGGCTGGCCTTCTCGACGGATTCATTCGTCATCAGCCCGCTGTTCTTCCCCGGCGGCGATATTGGCTCGCTCGCGGTCCACGGCACGATCAACGATCTGGCCATGTGCGGCGCGCGGCCGTTGGCCCTCTCGGCCGGCTTCATCCTGGAAGAAGGCCTGCCCATGACCGATCTCTGGCGCATCGTGCAGTCGATGGCCCGGGCCGCGCAGGGCGCCGGCGTGCCCATCGCCACCGGGGATACCAAGGTGGTGGATCACGGCAAGGCGGATGGCATCTACATCAATACCAGCGGCGTCGGCATCATACCGGGTGACGTGCACATCTCCCCCACCCGCGCCCGACCGGGCGATGCGGTCATCGTCAGCGGCCGAATCGCCGTGCACGGCATCGCGATCATGTCTGTGCGCGAGGGTTTGGAGTTTGAGACGGCGTTGGAGAGCGATTCTGCGCCACTGGCCGGCCTGGTGAGCCGGGTCCTGGCGGCAGGGGGTGACGACGTCCACGTGTTGCGCGACCCGACGCGCGGCGGAGTTTCCAGCGCCCTCAACGAGATCGCCGGCCAGGCCCGGGTCGGCATCCGGCTGGTGGAAGCGAGTATCCCGATCGACGATGCTGTGCGCGGCGCGTGTGAGATCCTGGGGCTGGACCCGCTTTACGTGGCCAACGAGGGCAAGTGTATCGCGATCGTCGCTCGAGAGGCAGCCGAGGCCGTCCTGGCGGCGTTACGTGGGGACCGGTTAGGCAAGGATGCGGCGGTCATCGGCGAAGTGGTGTCCGACCACCCCGGCAAGGTCTACATGCGCAGCCGCATCGGCGGCTTGCGCGTGGTCGACATGCTGAGCGGCGAACAACTGCCGAGAATCTGTTAGGCGACTTTTTCTCTCAAGACGGGCAGCCAGAAGCGGAAGGTCGTGCCCTTGTTCAACTGCGACTCCACCGTGATCTTTCCGCCGGTCCGTTCGATGATCTCCTTGACGATCGAAAGCCCCAGACCGGTGCCCATGCGCGACACAGCCTTGGCATTGTCCGCGCGGAAGAACTCGGAGAAGAGCCGGGGCATGACCTCCAGCGGGATACCGATCCCGCTGTCGCTGACGCGGCCCACCAAGCGGTCGCCGTCGCAGCGGAGTTCGATCTCGACCCGCCCCTCGTCACAATTGTACTTGATGGCGTTGCTGATCAGGTTGTTCCATAAGCTCTTCATCTGGTCCGGGTTGGCCAGCACCGGGGGCAGATCGACGCCGACGTCGGTGCTGATGGTGATGTTGCGCTCCTGGGCACGGGCCGTCATCAGGTCGAGCTGCTCCAGCAAGGTCTGTTCCAGGTGGACCGGTTGCACCAGGCCGCGCGCGTCCGCGGATTGGATGCGGCCGAGCTCCAGCAGGTCGGCGATGAGGGCCAGCTGCTCCATGGCCCGCCGTTCGGCCTTCTCGAGCGTCTCGCGCACTTTGGGCTCCGGCACGTAGCCTTCGATGATCAGTTTGAGGTAGCTCTGAATCGCCGCGACCGGCGCCCGCAGCTCGTGGGTCACCAGCAAGGTAAAGCGCGCACGTGCGTCGTCCAATTCGCCCAGCTTCACGTTCACCTGCGCCAACTGCGCGTTCAGCCGCGATAGCTCATCGCGTTGGCTGCGACAGGCCTCGTTCGCAGCCCGCAGTTGTTCGTTCAGCTCCCGCATGTTTTCGCTGCGCGCCTCCAAGCGCGTGTATGCCTCCTGCAGCTTGCTGTTGACCTGGACCAACTCCTCGCGTCGGGCCTTGCACTCCGCATTGGCTGCCCGTAACTGCTCGTTCAGCTCGCTCATGTGCTGCGAGCGCTGTTCCTGCCGATCGTATGCTGCTTGCAGCTCCGCGTACAGGTCATCCAGGTGTTCACGGCGATGGGCGCATTCCTCATTGGCTGCCCGCAACTGGTCGTTAAGTTCGTGTAGCTGAGTAGCGCGTACCTCGGCGCGTCGATTGCTCGCTGCCAATTCATCGGCCCGCGTGCGCAGCAGGCCCATCAACCGAGCCGTCACTTCGCCGGAGGTGACGCAGACGGCCGCCAGCGCCAGGGCTTGCGCAAACAGACGACCCGCGCTCAGATATAACACGGGGTCTTGTGCCTCGCCGATCTGCAGGTGCGGCAGCCAGCCCAGTGCCTCGGCTGCCAGCAGACCCGCATAAAGCAGGCTGCCCGCGGCTGCGCAGCCGAGTGCCACGCGCCGGGTCAGCAGCGAAGCTGCCAGGATCACGGGGAAGACATAGAAGGGGAAGAACGGGTTCTCGACCCCGCCGGAGAGGTGCAGCACCAGCGTCAGTCCCACGATGTCTATCGCCAGTTGCCCGATCATCAACCCGACCCGCCAGCGTGGCTGCAGTTGCTCCTCACGCCTGTCCCGCAGGTAGAGAATTGTCCCCCCTTCAAAAACCGCCATCGCGGCCAGCGACAGCAGCAGCGCGCCAAGCGCCAGGTCTGAGACCAGGCTGGCTGCGATCAGGACGAGGATCGCGGCCGCGGCGAGGCCCAGCAAGTGCAGCCGGACGATGAATCGCAGGCGTTTGAGGGAGAGAGAGTCTTCCGGTAGCAATGTCCTAGATCCTTCTCAGCTTCACGGCTGCTCGAAGTACTCGTCGATGGCAGCGCGGGCATCCTTGAGTTGGCGCGATTGTATGATGCAGGTGACTGTCGAGATCGAGGTGCTGATGGCCAAAATGTTGACCCCATGCTGGGCCAGCGCCCGGAACATTTGCCCGGCGATGCCCGGCCGTTCCTTGAAGTCCGGCCCATAGATCGCCACCGACGCGACTTGCGAGTTGGCGACAACCGTCTGGGGCTGCACCTCGACGCGGATCGACTCGATAGCGGCCATGCTCGCTGCCAGGTCGTCGCGGTCCACGCACAGCACCATCTGGTCCTGTTCCTGGTGATCGATCACCTGCACCACGAACAGTACGTTGATCCCTCGCCTGCCGAGGGCATCCAGGATTGCCGCCGCGATGCCGGGCTGGTCCTTGACGGCCAGGACGCTGATGCTCGCCAGGCAGTCATTCTTCATCACCCCGCCAACCTTGATTTTCTGGGGCATTCGCATCCTCCGCCGGCAGTCGAGCTTGAATCTGTCCTCCCTTCCGGCCCCGGCCAGATCGCGTGCCAGGCGAAGGAGCCGGCAGCCTGCTGGGAGGTTCGCCTAACCGGGAACGGTTGCCGGCAGCAGTTTCGCTACCTGTCGAAGCAGCTCCCGCGGCGCGATCGGCTTGGTGACGAAAGCATCGATATGAATGCTCTCGTCTGTCGGGAAAAGCGCCAGGTAATCGGTGTTGGCGATCGATGTCACCATCAGGATCGGCACGTGCCGGTAAACCTCGTCCTCCGCCATGCGCTGGCTCATGCTCAGCCCGTCGAGCACGCTCGACATGACCACATCGAGTATGACCAGGTCTGGCTTTTCGTGGGCCAGGACGCGCAGTCCCTGGTCGCTGTTGCCCGCACTGGCCACCGCGTAGCCGTCGCTCTCGAGCACTGTACGGGTGTAGGCGACGAAGTCAGGATCGTCGTCGACGACGAGGATTTTGCCTTTAGCCATAGCTACCTCTCAGTCAAGAATTCTCTTGTGCTTTACGCCGTCACTGCCTGTGGTACCCGGGCGGCGAACTCGCTGCCGAACAGCTTGAGTGCCGAGATGATTGGCTCGCACATCCCGGTCCCCATCGGGCAGAAGGTCGGGCCGTGAATTTCACGCGCGAGCAACTCCAGCTCTTCCAAGTCGTCCGGTCGGGCGCGCTTGTTCGACATCCGCTTGAGGATTTCGAGCATGCGCGGTCCGCCGATACGGCACAGCGTGCATTTGCCGCACGACTCGTGCACGAAAAAGCTGGTCGTGCGCCGGGTCACCTCGACCATATCGGTCGTCTCATCCATCACGACGACTGCACCGGTCCCCAGGGCCGAACCTGCCGCCTGGAGCGTCTCAAAGGCCATCGGCACGTCCAGGCTTTCCGGCAGCAGCAGGGGTGTTGAGGCGCCGCCGGGGATGACCGCTTTCAGCGACCGGTTCATGCGCACGCCGCCTGCATGCTCGTAGATTATCTCGCGCAGACTGGTCCCCAGTGGCAGCTCGTAGTTGCCCGGCCGGTTGACGTGCCCGCTGACGCAGAAGACTTTCGGGCCCTTGCTCTGCTCGGTGCCGATGGTCGCGTACCAGGCGGCTCCGCGCTGGACGATGTGCGGGATGTTCGCGAGAGTCTCGATGTTCTGTACGAGCGTCGGTTTGCCCCACAGCCCCTGCTGAGCCGGGTAGGGCGGCTTGAGGCGCGGCTCGCCGCGCTTGCCTTCAAGCGACTCGATCATCGCCGTTTCTTCGCCGCAAATGTAGGCGCCGGCCCCACGGTGCACGGATACGTCCAGGTCAAAACCGCTGCCTAGGATATTCTTCCCCAAATAACCGTGTTGGTAAGCATCGGCAATCGCCTTGATCCAGCGTTTGACGCCCAGGAAGAATTCGCCGCGAATGTAGACGAATGCCCGCTGGATGCCGACGGCGTAGGACGCGATGATCACGCCCTCCAGGATCGAGTGTGGATCACGTTCCACGATCAGCCGATCCTTGAAAGTGCCAGGCTCGCCTTCGTCGGTGTTGACAGCCAGGTACTTCACGGGGGCGTCCTTGGGCATGAAGCCCCATTTCACCCCGGTCGGAAACCCGGCGCCGCCTCGCCCGCGCAGGCCGGAAGCTTTCACTTCCTGGATAATCTGCTCGGGTTGCATGTTCAGCGCTTTGGCCAGCGCCTGATACCCGCCACGTGCGAGATAGGTGGTTATCTTCTCGGAGTTTGGGAGGTTGACGTTCGCCAGCAGAATCGGTTCCCAGTCGGTCATGTTCAGACCTCCCCCATCAAGCGTTCGAGGGCCGCATCAATCCCGGCGACGGTCAGGTTTTCATAGAGTTGATCGTTAACCCGCATCGCCGGGGCGGTGCCGCACGAAGCCAGGCATTGCACGGTTACCAGCGTGAAGCGTCCGTCGGCAGTCGTTTGGCCCGGCTGGATACCCAGCTTGGCACCGATGTAGTCCACTACCCGTTCGGCGCCCTCCGACAGATAGCAGGATAACCCTTCACAGACCTGAATGACAAAGCGGCCTGCCGGCTCGGTGCGGAAGAGCGAGTAAAAGCTGGCGGTGCTGAACACTTCACTTACTGGCACTCCCAGCCGGTCGGCGACCTTTTCCATCGCCTCGCGCGTCACGTAGCCCTGCTGCTCCTGGGCGACGTACAGTGCGGCCAGCACCATGGCTTGCTTGGCAGGGTCCATGACGCCTGCACCGCCAGGCGCTGCTTGAGTGGTTGACGGATTCATACCATCTCCTTGGAGTCCGAACGGGTATGATCGCTGAGGACGGCCGCGATCTCGACGAGCAGCGTCTCAGGGCTGATCGGCTTGGTCAGGAAGCGATCAACCATGCTGCGCTCGCCCGCGGACAGAAAGCGGTCTTCGTCGTCGCTAAGGACGGCCGAGATCAAGATCAAGGGTGTGTTGGCCACCGTGGGATCCTGCCGGACTGTCTTGATGATCCCGAGGCCGGCCAGTTCGTAAGACATCATGGCGTCCAGCAACACGGCATCCGGATGTTGTGTGCGCATCAGCGCCAGCCCGTTGGCTGCGTTTTCGGCCTCCAGCACCCGATACTCGTGGCTTTCCAGCACGATGCGCACAAATTCGCGAAAGTCCGCATCATCATCAATAACCAGAACGGTGGTCGACGCTGACACAAGACACTCCTGTCGGCTTGATCGCTCCGTTAGCCCAGCAGCTCCTCTACCTTTCCGAGCAAGGTGGCCGGATCGACCGGCTTCGAGAGCCAGGCATCCATGTGGGGCTGCTCCTCCATGGGGAAAAGCCCGGCATGCGGGGTATCGGCAATCGAGGAAGCCATAATGACCGGCATGAACTTTGCCTCAGGATCCCGGGACAGTTGCTCGCTGACGTTCAACCCGTCCAGCACGGTGGACATCATGATATCCAGTACCATGAGGTCCGGGTGCTCGGCCTTGACGCGAGCGAGGGCCTGTTGCCCGTTCGAAGCGGTGATCACGTTGTAGCCGTGCGATTCAAGGATCGTGCGCATGATCTCGACGAAGTCCGGGTCATCGTCCACGACAAGGATTGTAGCCGGTTGCATTGATAGTTGCCTCCTCGCATCGGAGAGACAGGTATACTGGACTTTGAGCTACAAAGCACAAATGTAGGCTAGCACATTATATTCTCTTTTGCAAAAGCCGCGCTATGATTGTCATCACATACGCTCCCGCACGCGGGGTTGCGCCCAAAGCGTGCCGTCGGCTATAATCGGTCGAGGACGGGCCGCTCGAGCCGTGCAATTCGAGTGGGCGAGCGCCCGGACCGGTGGAATAGAGGAGACGCCCCATGCCAAAGGCTGATGAACGAGTAGCTCAGGACGCAGACGAGCAGAGAGCCATCCTGGACTTGCTGGACCGGCATCTGCGCAGCATCTGGGACGGCGATCTTGAGACCTACCGGGCGACGACTGCACCGGAGGTCACCTTTTTTGAATGGTACATCAGCACGCAACGCATCGACGGGCTGGACTTCCACCTGCGGGAGATCGCGGCCACGTCCCGTGCCGCCGATGCACAGCGGCGGGCCGGTGGGGCGCGCACGGTCGAGCACGAGGTGCTGGCTCCCAAAGTACAATTCTATGGCGACACTGCGATCGTCACCTTCACCCTGCTGATGCGCTACACGGGCGAAGCCGGCGTGCAGCACACCGAACACAATGAAACACGCGTGTTTGCGCATCGTGATGCCGGCTGGCAGTTGGTGCATTGCCACAAATCGCCGATGTGGCCGGCGCCGCACTCGCCGACCGGTTGAACCCAGGCTCGGACCTGCAGAGAGGTAGGCCCCATGACAAGCATCCGCATCCTCACAGCCGCCGACGTGAAGGCCGCTCTGTCCATTGCCGAGGCCATCGAGGCGACGCGGTCGGCCTTTGCGCAGCTTTCGTCCGGCCGCGCCGAGGTACCGGTGCGTACGCAGTGGTCGGCCACGAACGGCACCGCGCTCGTGATGCCGGCCTACTTGCCGGACAGCCAGGGGTTGGGTGCCAAAATCGTCTCGGTCTTCCCCGGCAACCCCGGTCGGGGGCTGCCGACCGTCAATGCCGTGGTGGCTCTGCTTGATCCCGAAACCGGCCGGCCGATCGCGCTCCTGGACGGGACCTACCTGACTGCCCTGCGTACGGGCGCCGCGTCCGGCCTCGCGGCCGATCTGCTGGCCCTGCCGGCGGCCGGCACCCTGGCCGTCTTTGGAGCAGGGGTCCAGGCGCGCACCCAGTTGCTCGCGCTTTGCACCGTCCGCTCGATCGATCGTGCCTGGGTATATGACCGGAACCCCGAGCGGGCCAGGGAGATGATCGCGGAGATGGCCGGCAAGGCGCCGGTTCCTGCCGATATGCGGCTGGCGACGTCCCCGGCAGAGGCCGTGCACGAGGCAGCAATCATCGCCACTGCCACCACCAGCAACTGTCCTGTCTTTGCGGATGCCGATCTTCGGCCGGGAGCTCACATTTGCGCGATTGGCGCTTTCACCCCCCAAATGCAGGAGGTGCCGGCAGAGACTGTCGGGCGGGCGCGGGTCTTCGTCGAGCAGCGGGCCGGCGCGCTGGCCGAAGCCGGCGATCTGCTGATCCCGATCGAGCAAGGCCTCCTGGCTGCCGAGAGCGTGCATGAGATCGGCGAGGTGATCAACGGTCAGATCACCGGGAGAGAATCGCCCGAACAGGTCACGCTATTCAAGTCGGTGGGTAACGCGGTGCAGGACATTGCCACTGCCACCCGCGCCTTGCGCATTGCCGAGGAGCGCGGCCTGGGCACGATAGTCGAGCTATAGGAGCAGGCTTTATGTTACCGAACAAGGCCGCCGTCGTCGTCATCGGAGGCGGAGTCATGGGAGTGAGCACCGCCTATCACCTGGCGGCCCGCGGCTGCCAGGATGTGCTGGTGCTCGAGAAGGCCGCTTTCCTGGGCAGTGAGGCCACCGGCAAATGCGCGGGTGGAATACGCTACCAGTTCAGCACCGAGATCAACGTGCGTCTGTCACTGCTGAGCCTACCGCTGCTCGCTAGTTTCGAGGAAGAGCAGGGCCAACCAATAGACCTGCGCTGGACCGGCTACTTGTTCCTGCTGGATAACGACGCCGACGTTTGCGCATACCAGGCGCAGGTGAGCATGCAGAATGGCCTTGGAGTGCAGTCAGTCATGCTCTCGCATGATGAGGTCGCCCGGATGGTGCCCCTGCTCAACACGGACGACATAATGGGCGGCGCCTACCATGTTCACGACGGGCTGGCCGATCCGAGCGGCGTCGTCCAGGGGTATGCAGCCGGGGCACGCCGGCGAGGCGTTCAACTGCTCACGGGTGTCGAGGTGACCGGGGTACGGGTTCGATCTGGCAAGGTGGCGGGCGTGGAGACCAGCCAGGGCGCCATCGACGCGCCGGTGGTGGTCAATGCCGCGGGTCCGTGGGCTGGCAAGGTGGCGGCGATGGCCGGGGTAGACTTGCCCGTCGTCCCCGTCCGCCGGCAGATCGCGGTGACCACGGCCCTGCCAGCCGTCCCGGCCGATTTTCCATTCGTCATCGATTTCAGCCGTAATCTCTATTTCCACCGCGAAGGGCTCGGCATCCTGACCGGCCAGTCAAACGTGAACGAACCGCCGGGCTTCAACCAGGTGGTCGACCATAGTTGGACCGAGCAGCACCTCGACAATGCCGTCATGCGCTTTCCGTTGCTGGCCAAGGCGGGCCTGCTGCGCGAGTGGGCGGGGCTCTACGAGGTCACGCCCGATGCTCACCCGGTGATCGACCGGCTGGCAGACCCGCTTGGTCTGTATATCGTGGCCGGTTTCAGCGGTCACGGTTTCATGCACGGGCCGGCGGCCGGACTGCTGATGAGCGAGCTGATCCTGGATGGGCAGGCGAGCAGCCTGGACATTCAACAGCTACGTGCCAGTCGCTTCGCCGAAGGCGACCTGGTCAGGGAGCACAACGTCGTCTAGCGACGCCGCCCAACGGCCCGGTTTGACGGCGTGGTCTTTGATCGGGTTGTATTGAAGGCGTTGTATCGAGGGCGATGTTGAGAGATGCAGCGAGGTAACGCATGGAGATTCGAGTCAAACAGGGCAGCATAACGGATGAAGATGTTGATCTGATCATCGTAAACCTGTTCCGGGGTGTCACCGAGCCGGGTGGGGCCACCGGGGCAGTCGACGCCGCGCTGGACGCGGCCGTGCGCGACGTGATCTCGGCGGGCGATTTCAGCGGCCAGGCCGGCGAGTCGTTGCTTCTCTACACCCGTGGCGCCCTCCCGGCCGCCCGCGTGCTTGTCGTCGGCTTGGGTGCGGCCGACAAGTTCGGGCCGGCTGCGGCGCGGAAGGCGGCGGCCACGGCCGTTCGCCGTGCGCGCGAGCTGGGCGCGCAGACTGTCGCCAGCGTGGTGCACGGTGCGGGGATAGGCGGGCTCGACCCGGAGGCAGCCGCCCAGATGCTGGCTGAAGGCACGCTGTTGGGGACCTACCGTTTTCAGGGCTACCGGTCGGAAGTGCCTCCGGACTGGAAGCCTGATCCGGACACATTCAGGGTGGTCGAAGCCAATGCTCGGCGCATAGCCGCCTGCCAGAGCGGCGTCGCACGCGGGGTCGCCATCGCACGCGGGGTTCTGCTGGCGCGCGACCTGGTCAACGAGCCGGCCAACCACATGACGCCAGCGACCGTTGCCGGCTTGGCCGGCGAACTAGCGGCCAAGCTCGGTCTGCGAATCCAGGTGTTGGATCGGGAGCAGATGGCGGCGCTGGGCATGGGGATCCTGCTCGCGGTGGCCGCCGAGTCCGAGCAGCCGCCCCAGTTTGTGATCCTGGAGCATAACGCCGGGCGCGAGGACTTGCCGGTCGTGGTTCTGGCCGGTAAGGGCGTGACGTTCGACTCGGGTGGCATCTCCATCAAGCCGTCGGAGGACATGTGGCGCATGAAGGACGATATGGCCGGTGGCGCGGCGGTGATCGGCGCCCTGAGCGTCGCTGCCAGGCTGGACCTGCCGCTGCGTGTGGTCGGCCTCGTGCCCCTGGCCGAGAATCTGCCCGGCGGGCGAGCGCAGAAGCCCGGCGACGTATTTACCGGTATGACGGGCAAGACGATGGAGGTGATCAGCACCGACGCCGAGGGCCGGATGCTGCTGGCCGACACCGTCGCCTACGCCGGCCGCTTCAAGCCGGCCGCAGTCGTGGACATCGCCACCTTGACGGGGGCCCAGGCAGTGGCTTTGGGCCCGCAAGCAGCCGCGTTTTTTGCCAACGATGAGGCGCTGGCTGCGAGGTTGGTCGCGGCAGCGGAGGCATCGGGCGAACGCCTGTGGCGGATGCCGCTCTATGACGAATATGCAGAGGCCGTGCAGAGCCAGGTGGCCGACGTGAAGAACTCTACCGGGCGCATGGCCGGCATCGGCACGAGCGCCAAGTTCATCGAACACTTCACCGACGGGTACCCCTGGGCGCACATTGACATGGCTTCGATGGCCTGGTCCGACGAGGACAAGCCGGCCCAGCCAAAGGGCGCGACCGGCTATGGGGTGCGATTGTTCAGCGCGTTGTTGGAAAGTTGGGGGCGGCGCTGAGGCGCTGGACGGGCGCGGCCGGTACCAAGGGCGTCAGGCCTCAAGCCAAAGCCGCGCTCCGGCCGCGATGGCTCAACACGTAGGCCAGGATGCCCGCCAGGGACACTGCCGAGCCAACTGCGGCTGCCCCCAGAACCCAACGCCGATCCATTTCCAGGGAGGACGTCTCTTGCGTGATCCAGCCCGCAACCCGGTTGGGCAGCGGCTGATCCTCGGGGACGAATGGGGTACGGATCGGGTCGGCGAGGTCCAGCAAGCGCTGGGCCCGCTGGCGCCGCGCCTGCCTGATCAGGCTCCCGCGCAAAGCACGCCGGTATTCGGCGCGTGGCGCCAGCGGCAGGACCACGGCCGCGATATCTTGCGCCAGCAGGAGCAAGGGAGCGAGTATCAGGGCAACGTCACCCAGGCTCGCGGGATGCGCTGCCGGCTGCGACCCCGGGGCCCCGCCGGACCGCGGCTTGTCTATGGCTCCCGTCGGGCTTTCCGGGCGGCCGGACGCGGTGCCAGGGGAGCGGCTATCACGCAAGGCCCGGCTTTGTGCGTCGAGCAAGTCTTCAAGCTGGTAGTCGTTCATGGCACGTGTCCTTCCTCATGGTCGGATGCGCTCTCCGGGCGAGCATCTTCCCTACCACCCGCGTGCTTCCAGGTCGGCGCGCAGCGCCTTGAGGGTCCGGAAGTACAGCGATTTGATCGAGCTCTCGGTGCGGCCCATCAACCGGCCGATCTCATCATTTGACAGGCAATCGGCAAATTTCAGGATGAGCAGCCGCTGCCGCTCCTCTGGTTGCCTGCGGATGGCCGCCCACAGGGCGCCGGCTCTCTCCTGGGTTTCCGCTGCCGGTTCAGGCGCATCGGCCGGTTTGCCGAGCAGTTCCTGATCTTCCAGCGAGGCCGTTTGCCAGCGCTTGCCCGAGCGGTGATGATTGGCGACCAGGTTATGCGCTATGCGATAGAGCCAGGCCGCAAAGGGTGCCCCGCGATCGACGTAGCGTGAGATGCTGGCCAGCGCTTGATGGAACGTTCGGGCAGTCAGGTCCTCAGCGTCAGCCTCGTTGCCGACGCGATAGTAAATGTACCTGTAGATGCGCTCGACGTTGCGCTCATAGAGCTCGCCAAACGCCTCGGCTTCGGTTTTGGCCAACTCGATCAACGCTGGCTCGTCCAGGTCGGCGTATGTGTTTCGCTTAGACACAGGATCTGGTTTTGACCCCCCGATGCCTGGCAGGATATTTAACACGCGTGTGGATGCGGGGACGCGCTCGGTGTTGGGACGCCCTGATCGTTTTGTCAAGATCCGGGGTAGACCGCGGCGCCGATCGTGCCCAGCCCGACGTGAACGCCGACGACGGGACCGAGCACGCAGGTGAAGATGTGCGAGGTCCGGAACTCGCTCGAGAGCACCTGGGCTACCTGGGCCGCCTCGTCCGGGACGCCGGCGTGGGTAATGGCCAGTCTCACCTCCGGCCCGCGCGCCTGGACCTCATTTGACAGCATCTCGAGCATTGTATCCAAGGCCTTACGCCGCGAGCGCGCTCTCCCCACCGGCGCCACCTCACCGCCCTGGATAGCCAACAGAGGCTTGAAATTGAGAAGACTGCCGAGGAGGGCCTGGGCTCTGCCAATCCGTCCCCCGCGCTGCAGGTACTCCAGCGTGTCAAGCGCAAACGTAATGTGGATATCGTCGCGCATCTGCAGCATCTGGGCCACTATCTGTGCGCGCGTCGCACCGGCAGCAGCCATCTCCACACCCCTTTGCACCATTAACCCCAGCCCAACGGACACACTCAGGGAATCTACCACGTTGACTGGGCGGCCGGGCAGCGCTGCCTGGGCCTGAACGGCAGAGTCGTAGGTGCCACTCAGTTTGCTGGATAGGATGACGGCCACGATCTCTTCCCCGGCATCCGTGAGGCGCTCGAATGGCTCGAGAAAATCGGCTGGGCTGCCCTGCGAAGTTGTTGGCAGCGGCTGAGCCTTTGGTAACCGCTCCCAGAACTGCTCGCGGGTGATCTCGACCTCATCCTTCAGCGCCTCACGCCCGAACACGACACTCAGTGGCACCACGGTCAGCCCTGGATGGTGCGTGAGCTCGGCTGGGCCTTCGCATGTCGAGTCGGTGAGTATTCTGATCATGGCTCTTCCCCCTACCCACATGATAATAGTACGGAGAGTGTTTTGTCAATCGAGGTTTGGCAGCCGCCGTCATTTTATGATACACTGGTGGCTTGTGAGCACAGCGCCAGAGGGAACGGCTCTTTCCCGGGTCGCGCTGATCCCAAGCAAGGTGGTAGGAAGCGTTATGAGGTGCTCATCTCTCCCGGTCGCGAGGCGTTGCCCGCCGGCGGGACTTTTCCTGCGTGCGGGGCTTACGGTGGTCGTGCTGGCGCTCATCGCGTTGAGTTCACCCCTGCCGGGCTTGGCCGCTCCCCTCTTGCAGGACCAGCGCCCGGTCATCGCCCAGCCGGATCAGGACGCGGTGGTTAGGGGAGTGGTCCAGGTAGTGGGTACTGCCACCCACCCCGATTTTCAACGCTATGAGCTCTACTATACGCCCTGGCCGGTGGCCAGTGACAACGCCTGGATTTTTATCGGTCCTGATGCCCATTATCAGCAGCAACCGCTGGGTGTGTTGGGCACCTGGGATTCGCGCGCGGTTCCCGATGGCTCATACGGTTTGCGGCTGCGGGTGGTCAGGAAGGACGGCAACTACTCTGACAGCGAGGCGCGCCGTGTGACTGTCGCCAATGTGAGGACGCCGGATACGCCGACGCCGGAAGCATCGCCCACCGGAACCCCGGACGGTGAGCCGACGACTGAGTTGCCGACGCTGGAACCGACGGCGACGATTGTCGTTCAACTGCCGGGCCAGAGAACGCCCGCACCTGGCGCCACTCTGACGGCGACCCTGGAAGCGAGTGCCGGCACCGCGGTGCCCGCGGTCACGCCGATTCTGAGCACGGGGAGCAGCAGCGGAACGGGTCCGGATGATAATGCGCCAAGCCTCAACCTGGATCGGGTGGGGTCGACCGCGAAACGTGCAGCCGCCTACACACTCGGTGCTTTTGCCGTCGTCGGCCTGTTCTTTGGCTTTAAGTCGCTTCTCGTTTGGACGTGGCACAAGGTCAGGCCGTAGACGGAGCGGCTTTTGCTCACCGACAGTTAGCAAGGGGCTGGTCCGCTGGGACAGCCCCTTGTGATGTTTGAAGGAAGACGACATGCAAGCTGTGCGCTCTATTTTTCAGCGCCGCGCGCCTGCCCAGGGCAGCGGGCCGGCGAAGATGATTGTGGGGTTGGGCAACCCGGGCCCGGAATACGCGCGCAACCGGCACAACGTTGGCTTTCAAGTGGTCGAGCTCTGGGCGCAACGCCACGGGCTGGACTTCGACAAGCATCAGAAAAGGGCTCGTCTGGCCATCGGGCGTGTCGAGCTGCCTGGAGGCAAGGCGGAGCGCGTGCTGCTGGCCAAGCCGCTGACTTTCATGAACGCGGCCGGCGAATCGATCGGTCCCTTGCGGGCCTTCTACAAGATCGAGGCGGCCGCCATCCTGGTTGTCTCGGATGATCTTGACTTGCCCTTGGGGCGCATCCGCTTGCGCTCGGGTGGCGGCGCCGGGGGCCAGAAGGGTGTCAAATCGATCATCCAGCACCTCGGCACAGACGGATTTCCTCGCCTGAGGGTGGGGATCGGCCGGCCGCCCGGCAAGATGGATCCGGTCGATTACGTGCTGCAGAATTTCTCGGCGGCGGACGAGGAGACGATGTCAATCGCACACGTTCGGGCGGCCGATGCCCTTGACGCCTGGCTGGCGCAGGGTATTCACGAAGCGATGAATCAGTTCAACCAGAAAAATGAAACTTAGCGGACTGCTCGACCTGGGCCAAGGCATCCCGGGCTACGAAGATTTGCTGGCAGCGCTGAGGGCAGGGGACGGAGTAGCGACGCCGCTAGCGCTTTACCACGCTGCTCGGCCCTACCTGGTCAGCTTGCTTGCGCGCGCCTTGCAGCGCCCGCTCCTGCTGGTGACGGCGCGCAGCGGCCGGGCCCGGCAGTGGGTGGACGAGTTGCGTATCTGGCTGCCCGACGAGATCCCGGTGCAACTGTTTGCCGATCCTGATGCTCTGCCCTACGAGCGCATTGCTTGGGCATCAGAGACGCGCCAGCGCCGCCTTGAAGCCTTGGTCGGGTTGCTGGCCGCCGGCGATACCTCGCGCCGGGGTGAGGTGATGAGCGCCCCGGTCGAGATGATGGGGGCGTCCTCAGGAGTGGCCCCGGTCATCGTCAGCTCCGCACGCGCCCTCATGCAGGCGACCTTGCCCGTACGTGAGATGCGCGCTGTATTGCGTCCCATCCGTAAGGGACAGCGTTTTGACCTTGACAAGATGCTGCTGTCTTGGGTGGGGCTGGGCTACGAGAGCATGCCCGTCGTCGAGAGCCCGGGGGAGTTCAGCCGGCGCGGTGGCATCGTAGACGTCTGGCCGCCCAATCTGCGGCGGCCCTTGCGCATCGAGCTCTTCGGCGACGAAATCGAGAGCCTGCGCACCTTCGACCCGTCGACTCAGCGCACTCTCATCCAGGTGTCGCAGGCCTTGATCGGACCGGCCAGCGAGGCCCTCCCGAGGCTGGGTGAACGCGCCGCCGAGGCCCTGCAAGCCCTGGACCTCTCGAACTGCCATCCGCCGGCGCGCATCGAATTCGAGCGCGAGATCGCGCAGTTGGCAGAAGGCAGCGGCTTTTGCAATCTGGAATGGTATATCCCGTATCTTTACAGCCAGCCGGCCAGCATTCTCGACTACCTGCCCGGCAACGGTTACTTGTTGCTCGACGACGGGGCCGAGATCGGGGCGACCCTTGCCGATCTGAGCGGCCAGGCCGAACAGGTGGCCCGCGACCTGGCGACGGCCGGCGATGTTGCGCGCGACCTGCGGGTGCCGTATCTCAGCGCCGATTTGCTGCGCGAGCAGTTCAGCGCGCGCCCGACCCTGCTGCTCGGTCCAACCACCCTCGAAGGTTGGGGGGCGTCCGCGGCTACCGTCGAGGAGAGCGATTCGGCCGTCACGCAGGCTTTCTCCGCCGGGCCGCGCTACGGCGGGCAGGTGCGCAAGGTCACGAGCGACTTGCAGAACAGCCTGGCGGCCGGAGGGCAGATTGTCATGGTCACCCGGCAGGCGACGCGCCTGGCCGAGATGCTGGGCGAGGCGGGCTACGCCGTCATGCCGGTCGAGGAACTGACGGCCCCCCCGCCTGCGCTCGCGGTGGTCCAGGGGGTGATGGAAGAGGGCTTCCTGCTGCGCCGCGATGGCTTCGGCTCAGATTTGTGGTTCTTGACGGACGCTGAACTCTTCGGCTGGGGAAAACCGCGCCCGCGACGCGCCCAAGGGTCGCGCGCCCTGGCGCCCGAGGTTTTCTTCGCCGACATCACGCCGGGCAACTACGTCGTTCACATGGAACACGGCATCGGGCAATTCCAGGGTCTGATCAAGATGAGCTTCGAGGGTGTGGAACGGGAGTACCTCCAGCTCGAGTATGCCCAGGGTGATAAGCTGTACGTGCCCGTGCACCAGGCCGACAGGCTTGCCCGTTACGTCGGAGTCGGCGATGTTGCGCCAGGGCTGCACCGTCTGGGCACTTCCGATTGGGAGCAAGTCAAGGCTCGCACCAAGAAGGCCGTGGCCGAGATCGCCGACGATCTGCTCGAGCTCTATGCCGCACGCGAGGTCGTCCAGGGGCACGCCTTCAGCCCTGACGCTCCCTGGCAGGCCGAGCTCGAAGCCAGCTTTCCCTACGCCGAGACCGAAGACCAGTTGGTGGCGATTGAGGCGGTCAAGCATGATATGGAACAACCGCAGCCGATGGATCGCCTGATCTGCGGCGACGTCGGCTACGGCAAGACGGAAGTGGCCCTGCGGGCAGCGTTCAAGGCCATCATGGACGACAAACAGGTTGCCGTGCTGGTGCCGACCACGGTTCTTGCGCAGCAACACTTTACGAACTTCAGCCGCAGGCTGGCGTCCTTCCCTGTCAACGTCGCCATGCTCTCACGCTTTCAGACTCCCGCCGAGCAAGACAAGACCCTGGAAAGGTTAGCCAGCGGCAGCGTCGATCTGGTCGTCGGTACGCACCGCCTGCTCAGCAAAGACGTCATTTTCAAAGACCTGGGGCTGCTGATCGTGGACGAAGAGCAGCGTTTCGGCGTGACTCACAAAGAACGCATCAAGCAGATGCGTACCGAGGTGGACGTGCTCACGCTGACGGCCACGCCGATCCCGCGCACCTTGCACATGAGCCTGACCGGCGTGCGCGACCTGAGCACCATCGACACCCCGCCGGAGGAACGGCTGCCGATCAAGACCATTGTGGCCGAGTTCGACGAGACCATGATCCGCCAGGCCATCCTGCGGGAAATCGACCGCAACGGCCAGATCTACTTCGTGCACAACCGTGTTCAGGGCATCGAGCAGATGGCCGCACAGTTGCAGAAGATCGTGCCAGAGGCGCGCCTGGCAATCGCTCACGGGCAGATGCCGGAGAAAGAGCTTTCGTCGGTCATGCTGGCCTTTGCCGACGGGGAATACGACGTTCTTGTCTGCACGAGCATCATCGAGAGTGGGCTCGACATACCCAATGTCAACACCATTCTCATCAATCGTGCCGACCAGTTTGGCCTGGCGCAGCTCTACCAGTTGCGTGGCCGCGTCGGCCGCTCGGCGGTCCGGGCCTATGCTTACCTGGTGGTCGACAAATACAAGACCCTCACCGGCGATGCCCGCCGCCGGCTGGAGGCGATCGAAGAGGCGAGCGAGTTGGGGGCCGGGTTCCGGATTGCCATGCACGACCTGGAGATCCGCGGCGCCGGTGAACTGCTAGGCGCGCGCCAACACGGGCACATCGTCGCCGTCGGCTTCGATCTCTACACCCGTCTGCTGGCCCAGGCAGTGCAAGAGGCGCGTGACGCCGAGCGGGAACAGGCCCGCCGTGACATTGACGCGCGCCGGGCGCAGACGGGCGCGGCCCTGGCCGGTGAGGCCGCGCCCGCCCAGGATAGGAGCGCTCTGCAGGACCGGTTGACCCCCGCAGTCACTCTCGAGCTCAACATCCCGGCCAGCCTCCCCGAGGACTACGTGCCGGAAACCGGGCTGCGGCTGCAGCTCTACCGGCGCCTGGCCGGCCTCAACAGTTTGCAGGCCATCGAGGACGTGCGACAGGAATTCCTCGATCGCTTTGGCCCGCTACCGGAGGAGGTGGAGAACCTGCTGTTCGTGGTCAAAGTGAAGGTCCTGGCCATCACGGCAGGCGTCGAGGTGATCAGCCAGGAAGATACGCAACTGGTTATCAAGAGTGCCCGGCTGGAATCAGCCGACCGGCCCGCCAACCTGCAAGAACGTTTACGGGCCAACGACGTGCCGGCGCGCCTGGCCCGCCGCTCAATCTGGCTGCCAATGCGCGAGACGGGCGGCTGGCGCCGCGACCTGCTGGTGACGCTCGAGTCAATGCGCTGAGCTTCCTCCAGCCCGCAGCACCGGCTGTCGGATCGGGACGAGGAGAGGGGGCGATCCTTGTCACCCCCTCTCCTCGTCCTAATCTCGGCCCAGCACCTGTGGGATTGATGTGGGATAAATGTGGGAGAGATGTGGGATATTTCACCCGGACTTGTGCCTGTCGCCGTGCTCAGCTTCCCACTCCCGCGACCACGCCACTGCCCGCCGAATGCCCTCTTGCAGCGGGGTGGTGGGGTTATAACCCAGCAGCGAATGGGCCTTGCCGATGTTGGCTACGTAGTGCGTCACTTCTCCAACCCGCGATGGCTCGACGAGAATGTGTGGCCGGACCCCGAGTGCCTCGCCGATAAACTCCGCGGCTGCAATCAGCGTGTTGCCCTGCCCGTATGCCAGGTTGATGGTGTGGTTCTCGCCGCGCCCGCTGAGGAGCAGGTCGATCCCCTGGCAAATGCCGCCGACGCAATCGTCCACGTAAGTGAAATCCAGCACCTTTTCCTTGCCGAACACCGTGACCGGTTCGCCGCAGGCGATTTTGCGCATGAAAAGCGGCAGCACGCGTTCCATCCGCTCGATATCGTTGTCGTAGCGCCCGTAGACGTTGCTGAAGCGAAATACGAGGTAGCGTAAGCTGAAGCATTGGGCGTAGGAGTAAATCATGGCTTCTCCGGCAATCTTGCTCGCCGAATAGGGGCTCTCGGTGAAGCTGAAGTCGGCGTGGGACTCCTCCGTGATGTAGCGGTGAATATCGCCGTAGACCTCGCGCGAGCTGCTGAAGATGATCGGCAGATGGTTGTGCCGGCAGAATTCCAGCACGTTGTAGGTTATGATCATATTGTCCAGCGCCCGGTCTGGGTGCTGGACCAGCTCGTGCACCTTGGCGTTGGCAGCCAGGTGTACGACCAGGTCGAGGTCGCGCGGGTACTGGACGGCGCCGATCCCTTTGTCGAAGTCCCGATAGGGCACACTCAGGTCCTGGAGCAAAGTCTGGATGTCATCGGTCCAGGTATTGCAGCGCTTGTCAATCCCCACAACGAAATGCCCCTGGCTTTGGAGGGCGAGCGCGAGGTTGGTGCCAATTTGCCCGCTTGAACCCGTGATCAGAATCCGCATTTTTCCCTTCTCCGTCTCCCCATCTCCGACTCTACATCAGCCATCGCGCGTCCGGCCGCAGCGAGAGCCGCCTCTGCCATGGATCTGCCAGGCGCGAGAAGTGTCCGACGCCGGGAGCCGGAACGCTGTAGTCACGCGCTCAAAGCAGTGACGCTTCAGCGTTCCCCCTCGGCATAGCCGCGACACACCGGCTCCTCGGCCGGCGAGACATACAGGCAGGCCAGCGTCCATCCGCTCGCAAAGCGGGCCGTCACTACGCTTTGCTTCTCGAAGTTGGTAGCCGGACGTTGGATGCCGAACCAGTCTATGTTGCGGTCGGTCCAATCCAGCCGATAAGGTTCACCTGCATGCCGGCGGAAGTCGCCGACCTCTGCCGATTGCAGGGCAGGGGGCAGGTGGCCGCCATCAGGCGCCTGCAGGGCCGACTCGAGCATGCCGTTTGCTTGGGCCAGGGTGGCACGCGCCTCGGGTCCGAGCATCGAGAGGCCGCCGGCCATAGCCACGATGAGCAGCAATGAGAGCGGCCAGGGCGACCACGGGCCCGTTTGCCCCAGCTTATCGATCGCCCAGCGCAGCACCCACATGGCAGGCACGTTCACCAGCACCACTGGCAGCAGAAACAGCAATGTGATCAGTGCTGTCGAGGCCGAGCCGATCGCGGGCACGCCTTGCAGGCCGAACACCATACGCAGCCCGAAGGCTAGGCCGCCGGCCAGACTGCTCAGAAGGACGCTGCGCGCGCTGCTGTCAGACCAGGCGGCCATCAACCCCAACGTCCCGCCCCCGAGGACGCTGAGCAGGATGTCGGCCGTACGCCCCAGTGGCGGCGCGAAGTAGGGGATGCCTGGCATCGCCACGCCATTGGCGACCTGGACCGCGCCTTCATACGCCAGCCCGAGAGCGCAGCCTAACAGGACGCCGGCCAGGCGCCGGGACCACGCGGCGGTTATGGCCGTCGTGAGCAGATAGGATCGGTCCCATTCAGCTGGCAACAAACCCATCCTCGTCGGCGACTCTCACGCGGGCAGCGCGCCGCCAGGTCGGATCATCCGCTCCGCGCTGCATCAGCCAGACCTCGGCGATCGGCACGACCTCCACTCCGGCCTGCCATTCGCTCGCTTGCAGTCCGGCCAGTGCAGCCTGAGCCCGGCCGGCATTCAGGCGCATGGCAAGCGTCAGATGAGGCACGAATCGGGCATGCCGATCGGGACCGAGCGCCTCCAGCAGCACTGCACGCGCCGCCTGCAATTCCGGGGTCAACCCGACGCCGAGGTAAATCACCGGGCGGTCGAACGGAGGAAAAGTATGCACCCCGCCCAGCAGCAGGGAAAAGGCCCGCAGGCGTCCCCGCAGCGCCTGCAGCCTTTCGACCAGGCTGTCGGTCTCGTTCTTCGGCTCGGGTAGCTCACTGCACCGGTACGTCCCCGCCAGCGTCACGTGAGGCGGCGTGATCTGAGCAGTTCGAGGATCCAGGCGTTCACGAAGCGCCTGGAGGCGCATGGCCGTCTCGCCTTGGGGAAATGCGCCCACGAAGAGCCGGTAGTCGTCGTTCGTGTGGCTCACTTGAGGATGTAGTAGGTGGCCTTGCGGTCCCCTACCTTCATGATCAAGCCCTGGTCCACCAGATCGGCCAGGTCGCGCCGGATCGTCTCATCGCTCACCTCCGGGACCAACTCGTGGAATTCTCGGTTGGTGATGCGCCCGTGCTGCGCCAGGTAGGCGAGGGCATGTTCTTGACGCGTGCTCAGGACCCGGTTTCCCCAGCGCGGCGCGGGCTCGCCGCTCACGATCTCCTCACCGCGCCCCGCGAGGGTCACCCGAAAACCCGCGACCGTCTCCTCAAAGAGCGGAGCGGGAAGCCCTGCTTCGGCCATGGTCGCCACCATCCGGTCGATGCCGTAGCCCAGTTGCTCAACAAAGCCCATATCGGATAGCACTTGCACGATCGCTTCGTTGCGAGAGAAACGTTCGCTGACCAGGTTGGCCAGGGTAACGTGCCCGGGCAGGCGCCCCGGACTGTAGATCTCCATGTGGTCGCTGAACATCAGCACCCGGATCCCCTCACCCCGTATAGCGTAATCGCGATGGGCGATCGCATTGACGATCGCCTCGCGCACGACGGGCATGGGGTACTCAGTGGTTTCCTCGCGCGTCAGGCCCCGCAGCCGCATTCCCCGGCGCATGTTTGCCGCTACGAAGGCCTCGGACTGGCGGATCTGCCCGGGCAGCGTCCCCGCGGCCTCCTGGCGCAGGAACTCGTCGCCCATCTGCCGCCCGGCATAGCGCACCAGGATCACCCGCGCGTGCTGCAGGAACCTTTGAGGCTGGCGCCCGAACAGCAAGATGCCGGCGTAGGTGGGCGCAGGGGCATCTGCGGACGGGACCAGGCAACCGCGCGCGACCAGGGCCTTCTGCCACTCGACGCCGGCCAGCCCGTCCACACTTTGCAGGTAGCTCTCGATTTGGTCCGGGTTCAGGTCATCCGCCGACGCTGCCGGGACGGCACGCGCTTCAAAACCGGCTTCGCTGCGCTGCAGCAGCAAGCTGCTCAGCTCGGTCGTCGTCAAAAGCCGGTTGTGTGTGCCCGCGCGCGTCAGATAACGCCCGTTCAGCGCATAGGCGTGCGGCAAGCCCGGTGGCACCTGGACCACGCAGACTGCGTTGTCATGCAGCTGCACCACCTCGGGCATGGGCAGGATCAACGGCGGGGAAGCCTGCAGCTCGGCTTCTTGCACAGTTGCCTGCTCATGATCGGCATCTTCGATCCCCAGCACGCGCCCGCTCGGCGATACGCCGATCAGCACGTTCCCGCCGTGGCTGTTGGCCAGCGCCGCCAGGGTCTCGGCCAGCTTTGCCGGGCCCACCTGCGCCGGAAGGAAGGCGAGCCGGTCGCCGGCGCCGCTGGCGAGCAAGGCTGCCAGGCCGGCCGGGGAAAGGCGAAGACGGGATATGTACATGAGGCTGCAGCTACCTGCCGGTTAGCGGAGGGTGACGCGGTCGATGCGCCAGTGTATATCGGCGGACTTGAGCCCGTTAGTCAAGCTGACTACCTCCCAGGCCAGTGTGTGCGTGCTTCCGTTCAGCACCACCGTCGTCGTGATTGGCACCCGAGCTTCGTTCCAGACCCAGGCCTGGTTCGTCAGCGTGTCACTGATCACGCTGCCGGCGCCCGGATAGCTGCTCAGGGTGGCCGGGTTTTCAACTGAGAGGATGCGCACTTTGTTCCGCTGAGGGTTCATGAGATCCTTCAGCGCGCCGGGAAGGCTGTCGCCGGCTGCCTGGGTCAAGAAACTATCCCCGGTCGGCGTAACATTGTCGCCGCCGTCGTTGGGGTTGCCGCCGCGTAGGACCGCCACGACCGCGCCCTCGGGATAAGCTGGGTCGACGGGCAGGTCGAAACAGAAGCCGATGGTAGCCTGGGTCGGGTCCTCGACGAAGTTGAGCGTGTTCGTCGCCGTCCGGCCGTAATAATGCTGCTCGCAGAGTTGGCTGCGGTCGTCCAGCCGATCGTAGGTGCGGATCGCGGTCAGGGGACGCGAAGCGCTCGGATCGGGCTCCACCTGGACGCGGGCATTGCCGACAAAGTGGCGCCCGAGGAAGCCCGCATCTTGACCTCCCCAGCGGAACACCGACACGCGGGTGGGGAACGGGCCACTGCTATAGCCAAAAACGGCGATCTCGGTGACCGAGCACTGAGTGAGATTGGACTGGTAGGCCGGCCAGAAGCCGACCTTCACTTCTGATTCTCCCAGAAAGCCTTGCCCCTTGCCGGGAAAAATGTCGGGCAAGAGCCTGTAGGGGTAGAGAGAAGCCGGGCGGAACGGGCTGGCGTTGCCCGGGTTCTGGCGCACCCGGCCCGCCTCGAGGTCGTAAACTGCCCCGCCGATTGCCCCGGCCGCGACGGGCTTGTCGGGCGCGAAAGCCGGGCTCGGGTTGGTCTGATCGTAGCGATAGAACACCAGCCACTCCGGCTGTCCATCGCCGTCATAATCGCAGGGGTAGAACTGTTTGGGCAGCACCGTCCAACGCGAAGGGATGAGTGCCTTGAGGTCAACGGGCAAAGTGACATCCGCCTGCCCGGCGGTTACGCCCGACACTGTCTGTCCCGAGAAGTAGAAGTAAGCCACCGCCATGGCTGCCAGGATCAGGACGGCCACTAACAGATTCCGCATGCTGCTTCCGATGCTTTCCCCGCTATTGAGCAGCCTGCCCGTTCTCGATTGGCGTAGCAGGCTCGGGTTGCGAGGCGGGCAGCGGCTTGCGCTTGGAGCGCGTGCGCTTTGGTTTGGCGGCAACAGCCACGGTCCTGGGCAGCAGCGCGAGCGAGAGAATCTCGTCCATGCGGTCGACCAGGACTAGCTTCAGGTCGTGCCGGATCTTGCCCGGCACGTCGACCAGGTCCCGCTGATTGCGACGGGGCAGCAGCACGGTCTTCAGGCGTGCCCGGTGCGCCGCGACCACTTTCTCTTTGAGGCCACCGATTGGCAGCACCCGCCCACGCAACGTTATCTCGCCGGTCATGGCCAGGTCGTGGCGCAGCGGCCGTTCGCTCAAGGCCGAGATGAGAGCGGCGGCCATGGTCACCCCCGCACTGGGACCATCCTTCGGGATGGCTCCTTCGGGCACGTGGATGTGCAGGTCCACCTTGTCGAAGTCTACATCGCCCAACTCGAACTCGCCGGCATGCGCACGGGCATAGGTCAGCGCGGCCTGCGCCGACTCCTGCATAACCTCCCCCAGTTGCCCCGTTAGCGTCAGGCTGCCTTTACCCAGCATCACGGAGACTTCCACCTGCATGACATCGCCGCCGCCTTCGGTCCAGGCCAGGCCGTTCGCGACGCCGATCTGGTCCACCTCTTCCGTGAGCCACTCGGTGAATTCAGGCGGCCCCAGGTACTTGTCCATCATGCTCGGCTGGATTCGGCGCGGGATCGACTTGCCCTCGGCCAGGCGTCGGGCGAGCTTGCGGCAGATGTTGGCGATCGAGCGTTCAAGATTGCGCACTCCGGCTTCATAGGTGTACTCGCGCATCATCGTTCGCAGCGCAGCCGAGGTGAAGGTCACCTGTTCTGGCTTGAGACCATGCGCCTCCAGTTGGCGCGGCACCAGGAACTTTTGCGCAATAGCCAGTTTTTCGTCCTCGATGTAGCCGGGGAAGTCGATCACTTCCATTCGATCGCGCAGGGCCGGCGGGATCGGATCCAAGATGTTCGCCGTGGTGATGAACATGACCTTGCTCAGGTCATAGGGCACTTCGAGGTAATGATCGCTGAAGGCGTGGTTCTGCTCGGGGTCGAGCACTTCCAGCAGGGCCGAGGAAGGGTCGCCGCGGAAGTCGGCGCCCAATTTATCGATCTCGTCGAGCATGAAGAGCGGATTGATGGTTCCGGCGTTGTGCATCGTCTGGATGATCCGGCCGGGCAGCGATCCGATGTAGGTCCGGCGATGGCCGCGGATTTCTGCCTCGTCGCGCACGCCTCCCAGACTCACGCGCACAAACTTGCGCCCAAGCGCGTCGGCGATGGACTTACCAAGGCTGGTCTTGCCGGTCCCGGGCGGGCCGACGAAACACAGGATCGGGCTTTTCATCTTGTCGGGCGCCAGCTTGCGCACGGCCATGTGCTCCAGGATGCGTTCCTTGATCCTCGGTAGCCCGTAGTGGTTTTGTTCCAGCATCTCGGCCGCGCGCGGGATGTCGAGATTGTCTTCGGTTGCCTTCGACCAGGGCAAGCCCAGCAGCCAGTCGAGATAGTTGTGGACGACATTTACCTCCGGCGACGCTTGTGGCATCGCCGCCAGCCGGTTGATCTCCTTCTCGGCCTTGGACTTTACCTCAGCCGACATCCCGGCGGCCAGGACTTTTTCCCGCAGGTCGGCGAGGTCACGGATCGCATCGTCCGTCTCGCCAAGCTCGCCCTGGATGATCCGCATCTGCTCGCGCAGGAAGTATTCGCGTTGTGACTTGTCTACCTCTTGCTGCACCTGATTCTGGATCTGGTCTTCCAGTTCCAGAACGTCCAGCTCCTGGCCCAGAAGGATGCTCAGGCGCTGCAGCCGGACTCCCGCATCGAGCAGCTCCAGCATTTCCTGCCGCTGCGCCAGCTCGATGTCCAGGACGTGCGCGATGAGGTCGGCCAGGCCCCCGGGTTCCTTTTCGTTCATGGCCGCCACATAAGCGTCTTCAGGCAGGTTTGGGTTCAGGTCGACGACTTTCTCGAACAGCGCCAGGACGGCCCGCATCAACGCTTCGCCGGCCATGTCATGGCGTTCATCTTCGTGCAGCGGCACACCCCTCACCCGCAGGTAAGGCTCGCTGCTGATCTTTTCGATTATCCGCACACGCTCGATGCCCTGCACGAGCAAGGTGGTGCTGCCATCGGGCATGTGGAGCACGCGCCCGATTTCGACCGCCGTGGCTACACTGTACAGGTCAGACAGGTCAGGGTCCAGCACTTCAGGGTCGCGCTGCGCGACTACCAGCAGCGGCGCGTCCATCGCCTCGGCGGCTTCTACGGCACGGATCGAGCGATCGCGTCCGATAAACAAGGGTGACACCAGGCTGGGGAAGACGACCGTGTCGCGCAGCGGCAAGACCGGGTATTCGTTCCCCTCCAGGCTTTCTATCTCGACGGGAACGTGCTGCCGGCGCGCGCTGCCCTTACGGTTGCGAGCGCCGTCGCGCGCGAAAAGATTGAGCATGGACAACTGAGTGTCCATTTTTGTGGCTTGCTCACGACGCAGATGGGCCAAATCTCCTCCAGACTGCCTGAAAATCGCTCATTAGTGTATTACAGGTCTGTGTAAATATCAACTTGTCAAAAGTGTTCTGGCGGTGGCATAATCCCAAAGATGAGGAGGAATCTCAGACGGCACCTCCCGGTGCTCCTGGCTTACGTCGGTCTCAGCCTGCTGCTGACCTGGCCGCTGATCTTGCATTTCGGCAGCCGCGTGCCGGGCGATGGTATCGACGACCCCGCCCTGGCCTGGAACCTCTGGTGGGTGAAGCATTCCCTGGTTGATCAGTTGCAGAACCCCTTTGCGTGCAACTGGCTGTTCTGGCCGGTCGGCATCAACCTGGCCTTCTATACGCTGACCATACTCAACGGCCTGCTCAGTATCCCGCTTCAACTGGTGCTGGGCACGATCGCCGCCTACAACCTGCTCCTTTTGTTTTCGTTCGTGCTGGCGGGCTACGGGGCCTTCTTGCTCGGCCTGGCAGCCCTCGGTGGCGAGGGCCGGGCGCGACGCGCAGACGAGGGCGCACAGCACGGCCTGAAGGGAGCGGACCGGTCCCACTCGTGGTTCGTCCCGGCGGCCTTTCTAGGTGGCTGCCTCTATGCTTTCGCCTCGGCCAAGCTGTTTTACGCGTCGTTGGGCCAGGCGAATATCGCCAGTTCACAATGGATCCCCTTCGCTGCCTTCTATATCCTGCGGGCCGTCAGACCTTCTGGCCGGCTGCGCGACGCGGCTCTGGCGGCCTTGTTCCTGATCCTGCAGGCCTACGCCGAGCAGACCTACGCCTCGTTCCTGCTGATCTTCGCCTTGCTCGCCGTCGCCTGGGGCATCACGCGCTCACTTGAGGCCGGACGCCGGTCCCCGGGCGCGCCGTCGGGTCCGTCGAGGCGCCTGGCCCCACTTGCGCTGCGCCTGGTCTTGCTCGGCGCGGTATCTCTCGCCGGGATCGCCCCGTTCCTGGCCAATATGCTGCCTGACCTGCGGGCCGAAGGCGACCTTTTCTCGGCCGGCGGCGGTTTCGCCGATCTCTATTCCGCCGATCTGCTGGGCTTTGTGCTGCCGACCCAACTGCATCCGCTGCTGGGCGGCCTGATCCGCCAGGTGGCCGATGACTCTGCCACCCGCCCGGACGGCAGCCAGTTCCCGGTCAACAAAGGGCAGCAAATCTATGCCGGCTACGTGGCGCTGCTCCTGTCTGCAGCGGCCCTGCTGTTTGCCGCCCGCCGAGCGCAGAGGCGGCGCGCGCTCCGCAAGCCGGCGCCATCCGCTCCCTACTGTGCGGCTGAGCCCTGGCCAGGCGCTCCTGCTGCTCTCACTGCCGCCGCAACATTTCCCGGGGTGTGGTTCTGGTCGATTTCGGCCCTGCTGTTTTTCCTGCTTTGTCTCGGGCCGAGCCTGCGCTTCGACGGACACGACCTGGGCGTCCCCCTGCCTTTTGCTCTGGTGGCCCAACTGCCGTTCTTGAAGGCTAACCGCTACCCCAGCCGCTACAGCGTGATGTTGTTACTGAGCCTGGCGCCCCTGGTCGCCCTGGGAGTGCGCGGCATTCTGAGCGCTCGACCCTGGGTGCGCCGGCCCGCACTGAGCGGGTTCACCTATGCATTCCTCGGGGTCCTGCTGCTTCTCGAGCACCTCTCGGTTCCCTTGCCGCTGTTCGACCTTAGCGTTCCGGCCCTTTACGCACGTGTCGCCCAGACGCCCGGCGATTTCGCACTGCTCGAGCTGCCTCCCGGCTGGCGCAACGGCGCGCGGGTGGCCGGTAAGCAGGACATCGTCATCATGCAAGAGCAGTGGTATCAGACGTATCACGGCAAGCGCTTGCTCGGCGGCAACACTTCGCGCAACCCTGAGTTCAAGTTCCAATACTTCAGCGAGGATCCCACCCTGGCGCGCTTGATTGGCCAGACCGCTGCCGCCGATCTGCCGCAGCATACCGCCCTGCGTTCTGCCCTGGCCGCGAGCCCCGTCACGGATGCCGAACGCGCACGCGCCCGCCAGTGGGCCGGTTTCCTGGACCTGCGTTTCGTCATGGTGCACCGCGATAAGGTGCCGCCTGCGACCGAGGAACTGCTCCAAGCCCTCCTGCCTGTCAAGCTCGCCGGCAGCGACGGCAGCCTGGCATTGTACGAGCTCCCGGCCGATTTGCCGGTCGAGCGGGCGTTCGACCTGGCCACCGATCAGGGCAGCCTGGCCCTCGGGGAAGGGTGGTCGCCCCCGCTGCGCCGGTCAGGAAGCGAGAGCGTCTCCGAAAGCCCGGTATACGCGGAACGCAGTGAGAGCCGCTTGCTGCTGCCCCTGCCGGAGAGCGCGACTTCGATCCGCCTGTTGGCCGGTTCCGAGGTGGCGGATCAGGCCGTAAGCCTGGTTGTGAACGGGGGTGTCCTGCCCGCCCAGCCGCTGCCGCAGACGACTGGCTGGTTGGCGTTCCCGGTACCTGCCGATCCGTCCCGCCCCCCGCTCAGCGACGTGCGGTTGCGTTTCGCGGTCCAGGCACCGCCTTCGCAGGTGGCATCGGGGCCTTTTCCGGTCGGGCGGACGGGGTTGACCTCGTCTGCCTCGCTCCTGGTGCGTAGCGCCGGCCAGGAGACGGGTGATTTCGGGCACATCTATCTTGACGGGGTTGACGTGGCCCTCAACCGGCGTGGCTTCAACCTGGTGGCGCTCTTTGGCGACGGAGAAGTGCTTGGCTCGGCTGCTTTTGACACCCATGCCGATAGCGAGGCCGGGACCCGCCTGGCGGCCTGGATCGGCGGCTTGCCCTCGGGTGTGCTGGTCGCCGGGGCCGTCCGTGACGAGGCATCCATGTACCTGGGCGATCAGGCGTTGGTCGCGCTGCGGTCGCTCGGGGTGCAGGGCGACCTGAGCGGACGCTTCCGCTGGGGACAGGCCTTCATCGGGGCGACCGGGTCAGCACCAGGCACCGCGCTGGAGGCGATTGAAGGACTCCGCCCGGCCCAGGTCGGCCTGGGGCTGGCTCTCAACGCCCCATCCGTCGCGGCCGGGGTGGTGCGGGTCGAGATTGGCCCGGCAGGTAATTGAGTTGCCGTTTATTGGTCGCCATGTTATCATCACTTCACCCTGCGAATTCGACCGGTGTGCCTGGCTCCCATGGGCACGCTCTAGCCCACTACCCGAGCATGAACTGGTTCGATGCCTAAGCATTTCTGGCGTGCGTCTATTTGCCTGGTTCTGTTGGTTGGGCTGGTCCTGGCCGCATTTTCTGCGCGTGTACATGCCGCCGCCGGCCCGGACGAGCTCTGGCAGACCTTTCAGGAAGGCTTGCTTTCGACGAACGTGCTGGCCGTCTTGCCAGCCGCCGACGGCGCCATTTGGTTCGGCACGGACCGGGGCGCAACCCGCTATGATGGGGAGTGGCAGACGCTGAGCGGTTTGCCGGCCGGTGAGGTGAGCTCGTTGGCTCAGACCGACGATGGCGCCGTTTGGTTCGGGGTCGAAACGGGTGGGCTGGCGCGCCGGGCTCCGAACGGCGATTGCTGCCGGGTGTGGACCACCACCGAGGGCCTGCCCAGCGATGATGTCCAGGCGCTTCTCGTGGCTGGCGACGGCCGGCTGTGGGTCGGCACGGGCAGGGGACTGGTCCACCTGGAGGGAGATCGCCCGGTCATCGAAGCGCAGGCGCCGGCCGTGCCGGTCTCTGCGCTGGCCGCAGGTCCTGACGGCGGCTTGTGGGTCAGCCTGGCAGGCCGGGGGCTGTGGTATCGGGCTGCCGGCGGCGCCTGGCAGGCTGTTGAGGAGCGGGAGGCTCCGGGCAGTCCGGCGCATGCTCTGCTGGCTGAGCGGGACGGTGCCTTATGGGCCGGCACGGAGGACGGGCTGAGTTATCATAAGGAAGGGGTTTGGAGCCGGCTTCCCCTTCTCGGCGACGAGAGCGGGGTCGCCGTCTACGCCCTGCTGCGCGACGACCAGGGCAGCCTTTGGGTGGGCACCGACAAAGGCATCTTTGTCAGCCCGGATGGCCTGCCCGGTTCCGCCCTCAAGCGCTTCCGTTCACAAGATGGGTTGGCCAGCGATCATGTGCGCGCCCTGGCGTTCGACCGGGATGGCGCGCTGTGGGCAGGCACGGTCGCCGGAGCCAGCCGTTATGCCGGCAACGTCTGGCAGCGCGTGCCGGACCCGGCGCTTGCAGCGGCGCGCATCAATGTCCTGCTGACGGACCGCGCCGGGCACACCTGGGTGGGCACTGAGGCCGACGGGCTGGCGCTGTGGGACGGTCGCGTCTGGCGGCACTTTGGAGCGGTCGAAGGCCTGAACGAGCGGCGCATCCTGGTCCTGTTCGAGGACGATCGCGGATGGCTATGGGCCGGCACGGGAAGCGGTGTCAGCTATTACGACGGCGCTGCCTGGCATGCCCTCGGTCCGGCGAACGGATTGCCCGCAGCGCCTGTCTGGTCGATCGCCCAGGACACGGCGAAGGATTTCTGGATCGGCACAGACAACGGTTTGGCGCGCGGGACTGCTGCTGCCGGCTTCCGCCCGGTGGCGGAGTTTGGTTCGGTCTGTGTGACCGCTCTTCATTTGGCCCTGGACGGCTCACTCTGGGCCGGCACAAATCACGATGGCCTGCACCGGCTGCAGGCCGGCGCCTGGCAGCCGGTGCGGACCGGCGGCGCCCGGCCGCGTTTCACGAGCATCCTGGCCAACGGCATCGCCGAGGATCCAGGCGGATCACTGCTTGTCGCCAGCGCGGACGACGGTCTCTGGCGCTACCTGCCCGGTCCGGCCGGAGAGGGACAGTGGGAGCCGGTCGAGCTGGCCGCCGGCAGAACAGGACTCTTGGCCCTGGCTTACGCGCAGGGCAGTTTGTGGGTTGGGACGCGTGCCGGCCTGGCGCGTGCGGACGATCGCTCGTCACAGTGGTACGCCGGGCCGGTGCTGCCGAGCCCGGAAGTCTCGGCGATCGCGCCCGGTGCGGACGCCAGCTTCTGGCTGGGCACGCCGCAAGGATTGGTGCACTACCGGCCGGAGCGCAGCCTGCCCTGGGTGCGCATCGCCGCCGTTAACCTGGTCGAGGCGCCAGGCGGGACGGTGACCCTGCCGGCGGACCAGCCGCTGGCCGTGCGACTGACCGGCGGCCGGGCGGGTGTGCGCCCCGAGAAAGTGAAGTACCTCACCCAGTTGGACGGTGAGGATCGCGAGCCGAGGGTTTTCTCGGGCGGACTGATCTCGTATGCTGATGTCCGGCTGCTGCCAGGCACCTACCGCCTGCGCGCCTGGGCACGCGACGAGGCCTTTAACTATTCGGAGCCGGTCGAGGTGGCCATTACAATCCCCGTCCCAGAACCTCTGGTCGAGCTGCCCGGCGGCCGGCGTCTGCCGGCTGCGCTTTTCAATGCGGGCCTGGCCCTCGGCGCCGTTGCCTTGGGCATGTTGCTGACCGCGAGCGGACTCACCGTGCGGTCCTACGGGAAAGAGAAAAAGCGCAGCGCGGCCTCGGCCGCACGCCGCCGGGAAGCGTTCGGTCGCCGCTTCAATCCCTACATCTCCGGGGGGCCCGTGCGCAATCCCGATATGTTTTTCGGGCGCCACGATCTCTTGCGCCGCATCCTGAATGGGCTGCACCAGAACAGTATCATGATCAGCGGCGAGCGACGTATCGGCAAGACAACCCTGCTCTACCGGCTGGCAGAGGAGTTGCAGGCGGCGGACGATCCCGAATGGCTCTTCATTCCGGTCATGGTCGACATGGAGGGCACGCCGCAGCAGGAGTTCTTCCATCTGCTGATGGAGAACATCTGCGGCGCTCTGCGCGGCGTCCCGCCTGGCGGGACCACTTTGCCGTTGCGCTTCACCTCGGCGCGGGCCGGTAATTATTCGGACCGAGACTTCATCGCCGATCTGCGCGTCTTGATCGAGGCGCTGGCACCGGTTGTGGCGCCCCGCACTGCCCGCCTGATCTTGTTGATCGACGAAATGGACGTGATGAACACCTACGACACGCTCGTCCAGCAGCAATTGCGGCGCATCTTCATGAGCAGTCAGGCTCACAACCTGGGCGCGGTCGTGGCCGGCATCCAGATCAGCAAGGCCTGGGATCGCGTCGAGAGTCCCTGGTATAACATGTTCAACGAGATCCAGGTGAAGCCCTTCTCCCAGGATGATGCCCGGCGCCTGCTGATCGAGCCCATCAGCGGTGTCTATGAGTGGGAAAAGCGGGCCCTCGAGTACGTGCTCGCGCGGGCTGAGGGCCGTCCCTATCGCCTGCAACAGTATGGCCTGCAGGCGGTCAACCACATGCTGGCCGCGGAGCGGGTGCGCATCACCCTGGCCGACGTGGAGGCTGCGGACGGGCTCGTCGAGCCGGGGCGGACGGACTAGCGTTGGCAAGCGGTCCTTGGCATCGCGGCCCGCCGGCCGCGGCGAACCGCCGCGGCCGGGCAGCATTGCGCGGAGCGGGCGAAACATCGCCGCCCGCAGCACCGAACGGGTCGCCAGATTTGCCGCCGACGCCCGGCCGGCGTTCGGGCCCGGACGGCAGAGAGGAACAGAGTGCGTAATCCTTACGTGACCGGCCCTTTCGTCACGGGACGCAAGTTCTATGGCCGCAAGGAACTGATCGACTATCTGCTTCAGGGCGAGAACCCGGCCTGCTGGGTGATCGGCAATCGGCGCATCGGCAAGACTTCTTTGTTGCGCCAGTTGGAGCAACTGGCGCTCGGCGAACCGGCCCTCATGCCCTTGTTTTGGGATATGCAGGGCAGCGATTCGTATGAGCGTTTGGGGCAGTACCTGGCGGACGCGGTCAGCGAGCATGGCGAACGGCTCCAGTGCCTGACCGTACCGCCTGCCTCCCTCAGCCAGGAAGACCCGGCCGCGCTCCTGGCCGATCTGCGACGGGCCGCGGCCAGGGCCGGACGCGAGATCCTCCTGTTGTGCGATGAACCCGAAGCGCTCATCAAGATCACCCGCGCCGAGCCGGAGGCGATGCAGCGGCTGCATCGCGAACTGACGGGGGGGGCAGGCTTGCGGGTGGTCGTGGCCTCCACGCAGGGCATATATGAGTTGCACGACGTATGCGTGGGCTGGCCCACGTCGTCGTTCCTTTCGGGTTTTGATGTGTCCCGCACGATGGGCGGGCTGGACACACCCAGCGCGCAGGCATTGATCATACAGGAACAGAGCACCAAGCCCCTCCAGGTGGCGCCGGATGTGATCGAGACGATCAGCGACTGCACCAACAACCATCCCTACATGATCCAACAGCTTTGCTCGCGTCTGTTCAACAAGGAGGGTTGGCTGCGGCCGATCGCCGCCGACGACCTCGAAGTCGACCCGGTTCTACGTGGGTTTTTCAGCATGGACTACCACTCCCTGACGCGGCCCGAGAGGCGGGTTGTGCGTGCGGCGCAGCGCAGCGGGGCAACCGCCGAGCAGGACCTCATTCAGGCCAGTGGTTGTGAGCCCGCTGAGGCGCACCGCCGGATACGCAACCTGGAGCGTCTCGGGTATCTTCGCTGCATCTACGGGCGCTATACGATCGGCAATCAGTTCCTTGCTAACTGGCTGGCTGAAGAGCCGGTCAGCGCGGACGAGGCGCCCGCCCCCGTCTCAGACGCCGCTCTGCAGACCGCACTGGCGAATCGGCAGGAGCAAGAGGCCGGCCTTTTGCGCGCACAGCTCAACGCCCGGCGTGCACGCCTCGTCGAGCTCGAGGCGGTCCGGGCACGTGACTTGCTTGATGTTTCGCCCAAGGTACTGGCCGAGGTCGAAGAGTTACAGATAGGGATCGGCGACCTGCGCCGGCTGCTCGACGAGGCCGTGACCTGACGCGTCCGGCCTGACAGCCTCCGGTCGCTCGGATCAGTTATGACGAGGGAGGACAAAAGCGATTGGCGACAAACCAAGACATCCCGCTCGTCGACCTGCAGGTCCAGTATGCAGGCCTGCGCGTGGAGATCGACGGTGCGATCCGGCGGGTGATCGATAACGCCAGCTTCATCATGGGACCCGAGGTGCAGGACTTTGAGGCGGCCTTCGCACGCTATGTGGGGGTGAGCGAAGCGGTGGGTGTGGCCTCGGGCAGCGCGGCCCTGCAGTTGGCGCTGCTTGCCTGCGGCATCGGACCCGGCGACGAGGTCATCACTACCCCACACACCTTCTTCGCTACCGCCGAGGCCATCTCGCAAGTCGGTGCTACCCCGGTATTTGCCGATATTCAGCCAGACACGTACAATCTTGACCCGGAACGGGTGGAGCAGGCAATCACCCGGCGCACGCGGGCGATCATGCCCGTGCACCTGTACGGTCAGACGGCCGACATGCGCGAGATTGTGGCCCTGGCCAGGCGCCATGGGCTGCGGGTGATCGAGGATGCGGCCCAAGCGCACGGCGCCACCCACTACGGGCAGCGGGCCGGAGGTATCGGCGACCTGGCTTGTTTCAGCTTTTTTCCGAGCAAGAACCTGGGCTGCTATGGGGATGGTGGCATGGTCACGACGGCCGACCCGGATCTCGCTGCACACCTGCGACGGCTGCGCGACCACGGGCGTACGAGCAAGTATGAGCATGCAGAGGTGGGTTGGGGCGCACGCCTGGATAGCCTTCAGGCGGCCATCCTGGGCGCCAAGCTGCCGCACCTCGAGGAATGGAATACATGCCGGCGGGCAGCCGCGCTGCGCTATAACGCGCTGCTGGCCGGCTGCGGGGTAGTGACGCCGGCGGAGCGCCCGTACAACTGCCACGTCTACTATTGCTATGTGATCCGCGCGCCCAAACGCGACCGGTTGTTCGTAGAGTTGACCGCCCGAGGCATCGGCGCCGGGATTCACTATCCGATCCCCCTGCACTTGCAGCCGGCCTACAGAGCGCTGGGGTGGCTGCCCGGAGCTTTCCCCGTCAGCGAAGCCGCGGCGGACGGTGTGCTCTCGCTGCCGATGTATGCGGAAATAACGCCGGAGCAGCAGGCCCTCGTTGCCTCGGCGATCAAGGCCTGTGTGGGGTAAGCATGTCCCTTGTCCTGTCTGTCCTGGTTCCGGCCCGTAACGAAGCCGAGAACGTGCCGGAGCTGGTCGCGCGCGTCGGGAATGCTTTCGGTGAACTCGGGCTGGATCCTGACTGCGCCGAGCTCCTGCTGGTGAACGACGGTTCGACGGACGGCACCGGCGCGATCGCCGAAGAGTTGTGTGGGCCGTACCCTTTTCTGCGCGTCATTCACCATCGGCGTAACCTCGGCCTGACGGCTGCGCTCTCGACCGGGTTCCGGCTGGTCCGCGGCGACCTGGTCCTGTTCCTGCCTGCCGATCTGGAATCCGACCCTGAGGCCGACATTCCGTTGCTCGTCGGCAAGCTGCGCGAGGGTTACGATGTGGTCGCGGGCTGGCGGCAGGGCCGCAAAGAGGGCAAGGTGCTGGCCTCGGGCATCTACAATACGGTCTCCCGCCGGCTGTTCGGGCTCACGGTCCACGACATGAACTGGATCAAGGGCTTCCGGCGCGAGGTGATCGAGGACTTGCCGCCGCTGCGCTCGGACTGGCATCGTTTCTTGCTGCACATCGCCGCTCACGAGGGCTACCGGATCGGCGAAGTGCCGACCGACTGGCACAAGCGGCGCGCCGGGCGCTCGCACTATGGCCTCGGTCGGATTCCCATTTCCTTGCTCGACGTGCTGGTGGTCTGGTTCTTGCTCACCTTCAGCCGCGCCCCGATGCGCTTCTTCGGCGGCCTGGGTTTGGGCGCTCTGGTGGCCAGTGCTCTCACCTACGCCTGGCTGATGTCGCTCTGGCTAAGCAGCGCCACCCAGAAGCGGCCCGTCTTCCTCTTCGCGGGCGGACTTGCGATCGCCGGCCTGCTGCTGTTTCTGATCGGCTTCCTGGCCGAGTTGATCGTGAACCAGGGCGAACGGCTGGCCGAGCTTGAGCGCAGCGCCCGTGCAGAAGGCCGTCTCGGTCGAGGCAGCGGACCGGGCACCAGGACGCGCGAACGCGGCGACCCGTTATGACGCCAGCTCGTCGGGCAGCGAACCGGGCGGCGCCCGATGTCTCTCTCAAAGCGCCTCGCGCCGCCGGTCAGCCGGCCGGCTGGTTGCTCGCGCTCCTCATAGTGGGCTTTTCCCTGTGGTTCTCCTGCTACAGCATCCGTCTGCACGACGCGCACCTGACCTACAAGGCCGACCTGGGCCAGATGGACCTTGCCATCTGGAACACCGCCCACGGGCGCTTCTTGCAAGAGACCAGAGACGCTTCCATAAGCACGCGCCTCACCGATCACTTCGAGCCGATTTTCGCTTTGATCGCGCCGATCTACTGGCTTTGGGACGACGTGCGAGCGCTGCTCATCCTGCAGGCCGTCTGTCTCGCTCTCGGCGCCTGGCCCATCTATCTGCTGGCACGGCGCAGGCTGATGGCAGCCAGGCAGGGGGACGGGGCACCGTGGGGCGCCCTCGCGTTCGCAGCGGCCTATTTGTCCGTACCCGCGCTCGAAGCACCGCTGGTCAGCGACTTTCACGCCCTGCCTCTGGCCGTGCCGCTGATCGGCTGGGCATTCTGGACGATCGAACGGGGGCAGTGGCGCCGCTTCGTCCTCGCGGCGCTCCTGTTGGCGAGCGTTCAGGAAGGCATGGCCCTGCTGACGGCCACGCTGGGTCTGTACGCGGCCGCGCGGATGTCCCGCGCACTCCAGCAGGGCACGGGCGGAAAGCCGGACGCGGTGGGGGAGTTGAATCATCAGACAGGGCCCTGGCCGGGGGTGTTGGTGGGAGCCGCGGTTTGCCTCCTCGGCCTGGCCTGGTTTTACGTCGCGACGTTCCTGATCATCCCGCGCTTCGCTGCCCAGGCTTATGGTCTGCAAGGCTCACCGTACGCGGCGCGCTTCGGCGCCCTCGGCGACGGCTTCGCCGGCGTGCTCAGGACGATCGTCACGCGGCCCGTGCTTGTGCTGCGCACCCTGGCGGAGCCGCTGCGCCTGCAATACCTGGTCGGGCTGTTAGCCCCGACGGCTTTCCTGGCGCTCCTGGCGCCCGACATCCTCTTCGTCGGTTTGCCGCTGCTGCTCGCGAACCTGTTGAGCGACTTCCCGCTGCAGTATTCCGGCGAGCTGCACTACTCGGCGCCCCTGGTTCCCTGTTTCGTCATCGCCGGCATAATTGGGCTCACGCGTCTGCTGACCTGGCTGGGCCCGGGTCAGGCCACCTCACGTGTGCCTCGCCTGGCTCGCCCCAGCTCGTTCCGGTTCGCGAAGCTTGCCGCCACGGCAGGCGTTGCTCTCGTCTTGATCGGCGCAATGGCTGACCATGCCTGGGCCGGCTACACGCCGCTCGGCCGGGGATACTGGCGCCGGACGCCGGGAGGTTGGCCCCCGGTGACCGCGCACGATCGCTTGCTGGCACGTTTCAGTGGTGAGATTCCGCGCGCTGCCGCCCTGAGCACTACCCCGGACTTGTGGCCGCATCTCAGCCACCGCGTGGCCATCTATCAGTTCCCAATCGTCTCCAGTGCCGACTGGGCCTTGGTGGATGTGTCGGGCGACACGAACCGGCACCCGGCCGACATTCAGAGGGCCGTCCATGACCTGCTCGCCGGCGGCTGGGGGGTCGCCGACGCGGCCGACGGCTATATGCTGTTGCAGAGGGGCGGCGGAGCAGCGGCACTGCCGGACGCGTTCTATGATTTCGCACGCGCTGGGTCTGCCCAGCCGGAGCACCGGCTCGACGTGGCTTTCGTCGACAAGAATGGCGTGCCCCTCGTCAGGTTGCTCGGCTACGACGTGATCGACGATCCGAAATGGCGGCAGACGGGCTTCCGCTTCTACTGGCAGGCTCTGGCGCCGCTGTCTGGGGACGCAAGCATTCTGCTCCAGGTGGTCGGGCCGGACGGCACCCTCGTCGACGACACGACGCAGCGCCCGATGCCCGCCCTGGCCTGGTATCCGCCCGCCCTCTGGCGGCCCGGCGAAACGGTGGTGACCGAGAAGCCGGGCTGGTACCTGCCGGCGATATGGGCGCCGCTTTTGACGGTGTCGACGCACGGCGTGCCCCTGGGCCCCGACCTATCGGAAGGCAAGCTCACCGCGCCGCCCGGCAGGGACGGCTCCGACACGGGAACTACGGCCTTCGAGGATGGGCGGGCTCTGTCTGTCTCCGCCAGTCAGCTGCTCCTGCCCGCCTGGACGCGCCGGGATGGGCGCCTGGTCGCCTGGCAGGGGCCGGCGACATCTCAGTCGCAGGCGGCGTTGTTTGAGGCCGACGGTTGGGGGGCCCGCTTGGCGGCCTATCGCGCGCCGGGCCGCGCGGCTCCGGGCAGCGCTTTGCCCGTCCTTCTGCGTTGGCAGGCACTGGACGGTGTCCAGGCCGAGCGAGACTACACGGTCTTCTTGCACTTGCGGGATGCCGCGGGGCAAACGGTGGCGAACGCCGATGCCACGCCGACCTGGTTCGTCTCTCGCCCGACCTCGACTTGGTCCCGCCCGGACGGCTTGCCGTTTGTGACCTGGGATGCCCACAGCCTGACGCTGCCCGGCGCCCTGCCCACCGGGCGCTACAGCCTTGTCGCAGGTCTCTACGACTGGCAGAGCGGCCGGCGCGTGGCGCTGGTGGGGCCAGACGGGAACGATGGCGGCGACGAATACGTCCTTGGATACGTGGAGATCGATCCGCGCGCCGTGCCGCAGCCCGACCTGGCCTGCTTGATGGCGCAGGAAGCCTGCGCCTCTCAGTAGGGCTTGGCGCCTGATGTCAGGGACTGATAGGGATAGAAGGACAAAGGACCGGCAAACCTTGGCGACTGGCCTGAACCGACGGCTCGCTTACCCGCTTCTTCTGGCGCTCATACTGCTCGCCTTCGGTCTGCGCGTCTACCACCTGAGCGCCCAGAGCCTTTGGTACGATGAGGCTGTCACGGCGCAGGTGGCCTCGCGCGGCCTGGTCGAGTTGACGCGTTGGACGGCGGACGACATCCAGCCCCCGCTCTACTACTACCTGGTCGCCGGCTGGACGCGCCTGGCCGGGCAAGGCGAGTGGGCCTTGCGCTTTCCCTCGGTCTTCTTCGGCGTGCTGACGGTGCCGCTTCTGGCGGTGCTGGCCGGCCGTCTTTTCGCCAGGCGTCGAGGCGCAGGCGGGGTTCCATTGGCGGCAGCCTTGCTGGGCGCGCTTTCTCCGGCTTACGTGTACTACGCTCAGGAAGCGCGCATGTACACCCAGCTTGTCTTCCTGGGTTCGCTGACCGGCTATGCCCTCCTGCGTGCCGCCGACGCGCGCGAGCAGAGGAAGGCGCGCGGCTGGTGGCTCGCGTTCGTGCTCGCCGCGGCGGCGACTCTCTACACCCACTACTTTGGCGTGTTCCTTCTGTTGGCCTACGGCGTCTGCGCGCTGGTGACCTGGCTCATCCGCAGCCCGTTGCTGGATGGGCGACCGGGAAGGCGCCTGGTGGGCCGGGCAGCCCTGGCCGGCCTGGCAGTGTTCGCTCTTTATCTGCCCTGGCTGCCGTCGATGCTCAGGCGTTACGGCCTCGACCGCAGCTACTGGCAGGGCAGTCTGAAGCTTGGCGAGGCGCTGCGCCACGTTGCCATCAGCTTCACCGCCGGAGCGCCCGAGACCGCGCAGGAAGGCGCGGCCGTGGGACTGCTGCCCTGGTTTGGCCTGGCCCTCGGCATAGCAGTCCTGGCGCTCCTGTTGTCGCCGGGAGGTCGAGGCCGCTCGACCGGCCGGACGTGGCACGTCCTGGCCGTGCTCGCGCTGCCGGTGATCGCGGTCCTGGCCCTCGCCTCCCGCTCGCCCAAATTCAACGCGCGTTACCTGCTGATGGTGTCGCCGGCCTATCTGCTGCTGCTGGCCGGAGGGGCCGGCGCGCTGCTGAACTGGGGGAGTGGCGAGTGGCCGGCCGCCAGCGCGGCCCGCCGGCTCGCGCGCTGGCGCGCCGCCCCGCACATCCTCGGTCCTTGCCTGGCGATAGCCGTACTTGCCCTGCCTGCCGGCGTTAGCTATCGCAGCCTGCACAATTGGTTCGCGGACCAGGCTTTCACCAAGGCGCAGTGGCGGGAAATGGTCGGAGGTGTCACCCGGCGCATGGCGCCAGATGATGCCGTCGTATTGGTATCTGGCCATGCTTACCCGGCCTGGGAGTACTACGCGCCCTCCGTCCCAGCGCTTCGCCTGCCTGACATGGACGTGCTGGACGTGACCCGCGTGCTGGGATTCGACGTCGCGACGCAGCTCGGTCCGGCCCTGGCCGGTAAGTCCGGCGTGTGGTTGGTGGAGTGGCAGGCCGATACGGTGGACCCGATGGGCGTTGTACCCTACTTGCTGGACCGGGCCGGGACGGAGGTCCCGTTCGATCGGGGTTACTGGGGCTTGCAAGTGCGGCACTGGCAGTTGCGTCCTGCTGCGCAGTACCTGGCCCTGCCTCAGCCGGAACACCCGCAAGCGGCCGATTTGGGCCATCGGTTGGCACTGGTAGGGTGGGATGAACCGCGCGACGGGCAGATTGCCGTTTACTGGCGGGCGCTGCAAAGCCTGGATCGTGACTACCAGGTCTCGCTGCGGGCGGAAGACCTGGCAGGCAACGAAATACTCGGTCATGGCTGGGACGGCCGGCCGGCAAGCTACGAATACCCGGCCACGCGTTGGCGTGCAGGCGAGGTCATCTTCGGACGCTACCCGCTGCCCGCCGGGCTTCCGGCCGGCGGCTACTACGTCGCCCTGACCGTCTATGATTCCAGCGAGCCGTCGGGCCTCGACGTGATGGATGTCGCGGGCAATCCGGCCGGCAAACGCGTGCGGTTGGGGCCGCTGCGGTGAAGCCGTCACGCGGCACGAAGCCTGCCTGCTTTGACGATGCGTCGCCGATTTGATACACTGCCCTGGCCGGTTCGCCTTGGCCGGTTCTGCGCCGCAGAACCGCTCCCGCCTTTCCACTCTCGCGAGGCCGGCCGCCCGCCGATTTTCCTTACCTGGAGGCTACTCAGTGCCGGTACGAGCCCGGTGGTTGATCTTTGCCCTGTCGCTGCTGGCCGTAATGCTGTTTGCCGCCGGCTGTTCCTATCTGCGGCCTTTACTGAGCGGCGTGCGGGTCACGCCGGCGCTGATCTCCCCCAATGCCGACGGTACCGACGACGTGACGCACATCTATTACTCGGTTGGCCGGGCCGCCAGCGTCTCGATTTACCTGATCGATGCTGGCGGAGGCCGGCACTACTTTCGTCGGGACCAACGTCGATCGCCAGGCAAATACGACGTCTATTGGGGAGGGGTGATCACCGATCCGCAGATGCGCGCGGTGGCAGGTGGCCAGGAATCGGTGACTAGCCAGGTGCTGCCTGATGGCATTTATACCTGGGTAATTGAAGCCACGGACGATGGCGGCCACAGCCAGCAGGAGCAGGGTCAGATCACGCTCGAGGCGGCCGACACCAGCCTGCCTGACCTGCTGGACTTCTCGGTGACCCCACGGGAGTTCACGCCAAACCAGGACGGGATCGGCGACCGCGTGACGATCGCCTACACGCTGGCCAAGAAAGCCGAGCGCGTTCAAGTATTCCTCGTGCAGCCAGGACGCGAGGCGGCGGGCGCGGACTTGCGCTATCCGATCGCCGAGGACCCCACGGCCACGGCCTCCGAACCGAACGACGTGGGTTACCATTCCTACACCTACGACGGTGGGGTCGATCTCAATGCCGAGCCACCCCCGGACGGCAACTACGTGATCAAAGCCGAGGCTGAGGACCGCGCCGGTAACCGCGTGGTCGTATCCTCAACCCTGACCATCCGAGAGGGTGGCAAGCCGCGCGCCGACGTGGCCGGTGGACAGATCAATTGGCAGGCTGGGCAAAGCGCCCAGGTCGCGGTTCCCCTGGGGCAGACCCTCTGCCTGACTGCCACGGTCATCAATATCGGTCCGGTGCCCATCCGCACGGCCGGTCCCTGGCCGGGCCAGCTCTACAAGTTCGGTGAGAACAGCAACACTCTGGCCCAGGCCGCAAACCAGCCGTCGTGGTATCAACAGCAGGGTGCTTGGCGTTTCGGCATCAACTTTGACACCACCGGCGTCGACTTTCCGTTCCGTTGGGCAATCGGCCGCAAAGAGGACCTGGAAGCAAGGCAGGTCGACGGCGAAACGCAATATTACCTGTTGCCGGGCCATCGCGGCCAGGTGTCGGGCTGCATCTTGTTCGATCGGGTGCCGCCGGTCGGGACCCAGTTTTGGTGGGGCGGATTGCTCCACGAGGGCGTCGAGGTCGCCAACGACCAGGTGGATCGCATCCAAGTACTAGTGGGCGCGCCCTGACATGCCAGCTCCCGGCCTTGCCGTCATCGTCGTCAGCTACAACACGCGCTTGCTCACGCGCGCCTGCCTGCGCGCGACTTTCGCCGGTCTGGCCCTCAGCCCGGAACTCGAGGCCACCGTCTGGGTGGTTGACAATGCTTCGACGGATGGCAGCCCGGAGATGGTCGCGCTGGAGTTCCCCCAGGCCAGGCTGATCAAGAGCCCGTCGAATTGTGGCTTCGCCGGCGGCAACAACCTGGCGCTCCAGACGCTCGGTTTCGCTTCCCAGTTGGCGCGCGGGACGGGGGATGGCCGACCGGTGCGTATCCCGCCCATCGGTGTGCCGTCGCCCCGCCCGCCTGACCTCGTCCTGCTGCTGAATTCAGATGCCGAGCCCGTGGGCGATGCGATTGGGCAGATGGCGCGTTTCCTGTTGGCCCACCCGGAGGCCGGTGGCGCAGGCGCCCGCCTATGCTATCCCGACGGCCGCTTTCAGCACGGTGCTTTTCGTTTCCCCGGCCTGTTCCAACTCTGGTTTGATTTGTTCATCCCGCGGCCGCGGCGGCTGCTCGACTCGCGCTTGAACGGGCGCTACGCGCGCGCGGCCTACGATGCCGGGAGGCCGTTTGCGGTTGATTTTGTATTGGGTGCCGCGCTGATGGCACGCCGCGAGGCCGTCCAGGCAGCCGGGCTGCTTGACGAAGGCTACTTCATGTATGCCGAGGAGGTGGACTGGTGCTGGCGAATGCAGCGGGCCGGCTGGCACTTCCACTGCGTTCCCACGGCCCAGGTGATCCACCACGGCGGCGCCAGCACGCAGCAGTTTCGCGCCCGTTCGATGCTGGACCTCTGGCGCAGCCGGCAGCGGCTATACGTCCGTTTTTATGGCCCGGCGCGGCGCCGGCTGTCGTCGCAAATCGTACGCCTCGGGATGGCTGCCGAGGTTCGGCGCACGCGCGCTGCGCACACGCGGGGCGAAATCGGCGCGGCCGAGGCGGACGAGCGCTGCGCTGCTGCCCGCCGGGTGGCGGAGATGTTCCGTACCGGGGTTGAGGGAGAGTCAAATTGAGCCAAGTGGATGCGAGCCCGATTCCGCCTGAGCCCGTGAAACTGGCGGCCGTGGTCCTCACCAAGAATGTGGCCCAGCACATCGGTCCGTGCCTGGCCACGCTGTCATTCGCGGACACCGTCGTCGTGTCTGACTCGTTCAGCGACGATGGGACGGTGGAACGTGCCCGAGCGGGTGGCGCTTACGTCATGCAGCGTCCTTTCGATAACTTCGCCGGGCAGCGAAACGCCGCCCTGGAGGCCATCAACGCCGAATGGGTCTTCTTCGTGGATGCTGATGAGCGCATCACCCCGGAGTTGGCCGCGGAAGTGCGCCAGGTCATCTCCGAACGGGCGGAGGTGGGTTGGTGGGTACCCCGGCACAACTACATTGCCGGCCAACGCGTGCGTTACGGCGGATTCTATCCCGATTATCAGCTGCGCTTGCTGCGGCGGGAACGGGCCCACTATGACCCGAACCGGCCGGTTCACGAGGTGGTGTTGCTGGACGGGCCAGACGGCCGGCTGCAAAACGTTATGATCCACTACAACTACGACAGTTGGGCCCAATTCCGCGCCAAACAACTGCGCTACGCCCGCTATGAGGCCGACATTCTGCGCGCTCGAGGCGTCAAGCCCTGGCCGCACAAGTTCGTCCGTCCAGGGCTGCGCGAATTCTGGCGCCGCTACGTGTCGCTGCAAGGCTATAAAGACGGTTGGCTGGGGTTGAAGCTGGCGATTTTGCTCGGGCACTACTATGGCTTTATGCCACACTGGTATCTCGTGCGCCCAGCCTGAACGCCGCTGTCGCCTGATCTGGCCGGCGTTCGGCCCGGCCCCGCTTATTACCAGAGCGTCTTCGACCCGAGTTCGCGACCTTCTTGCGTGGCTTGCCAGACTCCGAAACGCCGCCGCGCGTTAGCGTCCCTCTGGTTTGTCGTCGTCAGCCGGCAAGCTCAAGCGCAAGCGCTTGAGGATAGCAGGCAGACCGGCCCGTATCATGCTGTCCAGCAGGTCCGCCGTCCGCACGTACCCCTCGCGTGGGCCTCCAAATGGGTCGGAGATATCGCTGTTGCGCCCGGACATTTCGGTGAGCAGGAACACCTTGCCGAGGTGCTGGGGAGCGAGATAGAAGAGCGAGCGACGGTGCGCCTCTTCCATCACAAGAATAATGTCGGCTTCTGCCAGGAGCTCGGCGCTCACGGGAAGCGAACGGTGGTCGTCGAGCGACACGTTGCGCTCTGCCAGCACGGCGACCGCCAGCCGGCTAGCGCCCTGGCCTTCCTGGGCGAAGACCCCGGCGGATTTCACCTCGACCTCCCCGGCCAGACCGAGGGTGGCCAGACGACCGCGCAGCAAGGCGGCGGCCATCGGGGAGCGACAAATGTTGGCGGTGCAAACGATTAGGATGTGCTTCACGGGGCCTTCTCATCTGGTCCTGGCGAGAAGAGACCGGGTTCCAGTCTCTGGGGAGGCGTGGGGAACCCGGTCTCTGTAGAGCCAACGATCGCTGCAGTGGGAGAGGGGCTCTAAGACCGGCCGAGCGAACTGCGCCGCGGCCGGCTGCCGGTTCAGTCCGTTTCCGGCTGGATCAGCCCGTAATCGCCGCTGCGTCGCCGGTAAACCACGTTGATCTGATTCTGGTTGAGATTAAAGAACACGTAGAAGTCGTGCCCCAGGAGTTCCATCTGGTCGACGGCCTCTTCCTCATCCATCGGGATCATCGCAAAACGCTTCACGCGGGAGATGCGTGACTCTTCTTCGCCTTCCTCTTCTTCTACCGCCTCGAGATTGGCCCCTGGAGCCTCTCCATTGCCGCCGATTCGCTTGTTCCAGCGTTTACCTTTGTAGTGGTCGATCTGCCGTTGCATTTTGTCGAGCACGGCGTCGATCGAGGCGAACATATCGGACGAGGCCTCTTCTGCTCGTAGGATAGCCTGTTTGGTGCGCAAGGTTACCTGGGCCACCTGGCGGTCTTTCGCAGCTCGGGTATTCTCCACAGAGAGTTCCACTCGGGCATCGGTGATGGTCGGCAGGTAACGGTCGAGCCGGCCGACCTTTTTCTCTACGTACTGCTGCAGCGAGTCAGTGACTTCGAGATTCTTGCCCGTAACTGTGAGTTGCATGGCTGCGTCTCCTTTCGACGATGTGGGTTCGATCTCCGCCCACTCTATCCTGTGTCATTCTAGCGTTCAGGGTATCAAAAGTCAACCGCTTTTCCTGGCAGTCGGCTTCCGAAGCCACGAGATCCTGATGTAGTCCGCCCTGCTCGGCCCGACTATCGGGCTAGGTGAGATCGATGCCATCCGGGCCGTTGCCCCAGACGCGGCGGGCCACGGTGAACCCTTGCACGTGCGTTGCGCCGGCCGCTCGTAGGGTCGCCGCGCAGGCCTCCAGGGTGGCGCCGGTGGTGCAGACATCATCTACCAGGACGACGGCGAGCGCCGGCAGGTTCCGGTGGCAGACGAAGGCGCCGCTGACGTTCTCTCTCCGTTCGCGGCGATTGAGGTGTGTCTGCGGGTGGGTGGCCCGCTCGCGTACTAACAGGTCTTCTGCCACCGCTACTCCAACCACCTTGCCCAGGCCGGCTGCCAGCAGCGCAGACTGATTGTAGCCGCGCTCGGAGATACGGCTGACGTGCAGTGGAACGGGGACGATCAGGTCGGCCGAAAGGCCGGCGCTGTGCCAGGCGGTGATCAGTCGCGCTGTCAGGGGCGCGACCAGGGCGCGGCGGTTCCGGTACTTGAACTCGTGGATCGCGCCGCGCAGGGGAGGCGCAAAGGCGGCACTGGAGAGGACACCGTCGAGGGCCGATGGCGTGCGGCGGCAGACAGAACAAAGCCCGTAGGGGACACCCGGACGACCACAGCGCGTGCAGGCCGGCTGCTCGAGGGACACGACTCGCTCCTGGCAAGCATCGCAGAACAGGGCGCCCAGGCGGCCGCATCCGGCACAGCGCGGCGGATAGACCAAATCCAGTAAGGCACGCCCGGCCTGCCGGAGCCGGGCCGGCCAGAGGGTGGCGTTCAGCGTGCTCCGATCAGTCCTTGCACTGTCGTCACGATCCACATGCGGAGGTCATCGCCGACGATCAGCAAGATCGCCAGGACGACAATAGCGATCAGAACTATGATGAGCGCCAACTCGATCAGGCTAGCGCTTGAACCTTGGTTATGCATTGCGTGTGCGGGGCCTCCTCACGCGATCACGGGGTTGACAAAGCGTAGCAAGCCTTCTCAGTCAGGTGTGGCTGATTCTAGCACACTATGCCGGTGCCGACAAAGCGAGGCGGTGTCGAGGAGTTGGCTCGGTGGCCGGCCAGGCCGAAGGGATTGCCGGACTGCGGGGTTGGCATGTATAATCAGCCTGTTCGTGAACCGAACCAGCTTTCTGGCGCTAGGGAGGCGTTTGTCATGCGGCCTGTTGCACGGCTTACTGAATTGAACAAAGTAGACCAGGTGGTGGATTTGCTCAAAGCCCGCCTGGCCGACATTGCGGAGGGCTTGAGGGAGCCGGCTGCACTACGCTCCGCCCGGGCGGCCCTGGCCGAGGCTGAAGCCGAAGTCGCCGCCCTGCACATTCGCTTACAGGATTGCGAGCTGCGCCAGAAAACGGCAGAGGCGAAACTGGCGCGTGATGAGAAGCGTCTGTACGGGGGCAAGGTTCAGGCCCCAAAGGAGCTCCAGGATCTGCAGGCCGAGGTGGGACAATCACGCCGGCAGCGGAGCCAGGCCGAGGACGAGTTGTTGGAGGTCATGGTCGCCGCCGAGGCGGCCGAGGAGAAGCGGGCAGCGGCCCAAACGACGCTCGATGCCCTGGATGCGGAGTGGCAAGCCCGCCAGGTTGAGCTGCGGGCAGAGGGAGCCAAGCTGAAGAAACGCCTGGAGACCGAGACGGCTCGCCAGGCGGCAACGCGCGCGCGGGCGCCGGCCCAACTCCTACCCATGTATGACACCCTCCGGGCGCGCAAGAACGGCCGGGCGGTGGCCACATTGCTCGACAACGAGGTCTGCAGCGAGTGCAAAGTCGCGGTGTCGCCGACGAAGGCTGTTGCCTTGCGAGACGGTGACGAGCTCGTATATTGCGAGAACTGCGGCCGGTTGCTCTTCGGCGAATGATCCTCAACCGGCACGCCCGATCAGGTAAGAGCAGCGTGCAGGCAGCCGGCCTCCGGCTGTCTGCATAGCACCTCAGGCCCTCATAGCCCAACCTGGCGGAACAGCGACTGCACGATCTGCAGCAGGAACAAAGCAACGATCGGCGACAGGTCGAGGCCGCCCATGTTCGGCATCAGCCGGCGGATCGGATCCAGGATGGGCGCCACAATGCTGTGCACCGCGCTCAAGATTTCGAACACCCAGTTAGGCAGGCGCAACCGGGCCACCACCAGCCAGCTTCCGATCACATCGACCAGTATCAAAACATATAGAATAGTGAATACGCTGTCGATGATAGTGCCAATTAAGCTCACTTGTCTTCCATCTCCCCCAAGGCTTTTGATCTTTGATAGGCTGCCCACACCGCCTTGGAAATGACAGTGCGTAGGCCGCCCTTCTCCAACTGATACAGGGCCGCAGCGGAAGTCCCGCCGGGCGAAGTGACCCGATTGCGCAGTTCGGTCGGGTGGAGCCCCGTTTCGCGCGCCATTGCGGCAGCCCCCTCAATAGTCTGCACGACCAGTTCGGTCGCGACGCGGCGGCTGAAGCCCATGTGCACGCCAGCATCGATCAGCGCTTCCATGAACAGGAAGACGTAGGCCGGACCGGTGCCGCTCAGGGCAGTCGCCATGTCCAGGTAGCCCTCATCCCCGACGTAGATCTCCTTGCCCAGCGCGCCCAGGATCGCCTGGGCCTGCCGGCGAGCGTGTTCGTCCACGCGTCCGGTCGCCGTCCACACGGTCATTCCCAGCCCGATCTGTGCCGGCGTGTTCGGCATGGCGCGCACGATCGCTTCGGCGCCCAGGTCTCGTTGAATGATCTTGATATTCATGCCGGCCACGATGCTGATCACGAGCGTCTCGGGCGCCAGACAGGCCTTGATCTCCGCCATGACCCGGGGCAAAATCTGCGGCTTTACGCTAAGAATGACGATGCGCCCTTCTGCCGCGGCCCGCGAGTTGTCCGTCGTCGTGTGCACGCCATACCGACCATGCAGCTCCTGGCCGCGCTCGGCGCGCGGTCCGCTGGCGGTGATCTGGGACGGCTCGATCAACTTGTGAGCGACGATGCCTTTAACCATGGCCTCGGCCATGGCGCCGGAGCCAATGAAGCTCAGGGTAGTGCCGGTTAGCATGGGACTCCTACTTTATTTTGCAGGATGCGCGCTCGCCGAAAATGGCGCGCCCGATCCGCACGATAGTTGCGCCCTCTTCGATGGCAATCGCAAAATCGTCGCTCATGCCCATCGAAAGGTGACGCCAATCTGCCTCGGGGAAATGACCGGCCAGCTCAAACAGCAGGCCACGCAGCGCTGCGAACACGGGGCGCACCTCCTCCGGATCACCGGCCTGAGGCGCCACCGTCATCAGGCCTTGCAGTCGCAGCGCCGGCAAGCCCAGAATACTCTCGACCGCTGCAGGCAGGTCGGCCGGTGCAAAGCCGAACTTGCTCGCCTCCGCCGCAACGTTGACCTCGAGCAGGATCGGCAGGACACGGCCGCTCTCGGCGCAGAAGCTGCTGAGGCGGCGGGCGAGTTTCACGCTGTCCACCGAGTGCAGCAGTGCCGCCCACGGCAGCACCTGGCCGGCTTTCCGGCTCTGCAGATGGCCGATCATGTGCCACTCCGGCAGCACGGCCGCACTGCCCAGCCTTTCCCGCAGCCGGCTCTCAACCTCAATCGTCTTGGGCAGGGCCTCTTCGACCCGATTCTCGCCGAACGCATGCAGGCCGGCCTCGTAGGCCGCCACTACCGCTTCGGCAGGGTGCTCTTTGGTGACAGCCAGGAGAGTGACGTCGGCTGCCTGGCGCCCCGCACGCCCGGCGGCCGCGGCTATCTGCTCGCGCAGCGCGCCGATACGCTCGATTAGCTCGGGGCCGGAGAGCGCCTCGGCTCCTGTCGGAACACCTGCATCCATTAAGTTTGCCATAGTCGCGCACGCGGACCCAAATCGATCACTCGCATAGCTCCATTATAGCCCCAAAGTGCCCGGTCCGCCCATGCTCAGCGCGGTGTGAGTAGAAGTCTGCCGTGTGGCAGGCCGTGCACAGCTCGGCCGTCTCGATCTGGCGCACCCCTTCCGCGCTAAGCCAGCGCCGGTTGGCGGCCCATAGGTCAAAATGGCGCCGGCCCGATGGGCGCCCGGGTAGCAAGTCTTCCGGCTGGGCGAAAGCCGTCCGCACCGCCGCTTCGACCTCGGCGCCGACTTCGTAGCAGCAGGGGCCGATGCTCGGTCCGATCGCCGCCAGCAGGTCCGCCGGGTGGCTACCGTAGGCCCGAGCCATTGCCGCGAGCGCGCTCTTGACGATTCCCTTCACCGTCCCGCGCCAACCGCTGTGGATCACCGCGATCGCCCTGTGTAGCGGATCGTAGATCAGGACCGGGGTGCAGTCGGCATAGCGCAGCAGGAGCGGCACGCCCGGACAGTCGGTCATCAGTGCATCGTAACCGGCGCAAATACGGCCGCGGTCGCTCTCATCCACCCGGCACACGTTGGCTGTGTGGCGCTGATTGGGACTGACCACGTGCCCGCGCGGCACGCCGAGCGTCGCGCATACGCGGCGCATGTTTTCGTCGACGGCCGCCGGGTCGTCACCCAGACCGTTGCTGATATTGAGCGTGTGGTACGGGGCCGCGCTAACGCCGCCGTGACGGGTGGTCACCGCATGGCGCAGCTCGCTGAAAGCCTCCAGCGTCGGGAAGGTGTAGTAGGCCAGGCTGTCCGGTTGATGACGATCCAAGAGAACCTCGATGAAATGCCTGTGCAGTGCGCTCCGGCAGGCAACCGGCGCCGTGAACCCACCGCGGGAGGCCTCGCGGGGCGGACGTTGTCAGGACGGCGATTCGCATTCATCCGCCGCAACGGACGCACCATCCTGAGCGCGCAGGCTGAAATCGCAAATCGACCAGGGCAGGAAGTCGCCGCGAGCACGTTCACCGACGAAATCTGCAGCCTGAAGGCCATGACGGGCCAGGGCATCATGGAAAGCCCGGATGCTGTGCTCGGGCATGTCGAGCAGGACCGGGGCCAGCCGCCGGTCGCCGCGTGCCAACACTGCCTGCACCTCGGCCCAGCCGGGCGAGTCAGCGTGCACGGCCACCTGGTGTCTACCCAGTGCGCGTTTGAGCGAGTTCTGCCGGGCTTGCATGGTCCTGACCGGGGTCATGGCCACCCGTTCGAAAGATGTGTGGGCTTTGGGCACGAACGGCGTCGCGTTGATGGCGATGTTGCGCCGGAACAGCGACTTGGCCCGCAGGGTCAGGTCGACGATGGCCTGAATATCTTCATCGGTCTCGCCAGGATGGCCGATCATGAAGTACAGCTTGAGCTGCGGAAATGCCAGGCTCTGCGCCAGCTCAACCGCGCCCAACAGATCGTCGTCGCTCTGGCGCTTATTGATGAACTGGCGCAGGCGCTGGCTGCCGGCCTCGGGGGCGATGGTCAACGTCTGGGTGCCGCTCGCGGCCATGGCCCTGACGAGGGGCACGCTGATCGGGTCCGTCCGCATGGAGCTGACGCTGATGCGCGCCCCCATCGACTGCAGCTCGTCCGCCAGCTGGTCGATGTGGCTATGGTCGGACACCGCCGCCGATACCAGCCCGATACCCAATCCGTCCGTCCCACTATCGCCGCCGGTCGCCGGCCGGTCAGCGCGCCGCCGTCCTGCTGCGCCACTCCCGGACTTGCCCGTCAGCCGAGCGCCGGCAAAGGACGAGGAGGCCAGCGCCCCTCGCGCCCAGCCCAGGATGCGTTCCAGGGGCTGTTCGCGTGCCGGCCGATAGGCCGCGCCCGCCAGGCAGAAGCGGCAACCTCTCCCGCAGCCGCGTGCGATCTCTATCAGGTGCATGCCGCCGAATTCAGTATCCGGGGTATACAGGCTGGAGACTGGTTCGAGGCGTTCGACGTCCTTGACCCATAGCCGGCGCACCCGGCGTCCGCCGTTGGCGGGCAGGACGAGAGAGGGCACGTAGAAGCCGGGCAGCGCGTCCAATGCCTCCAACAGGCGCGCGCGGGGTTCTTCCCGGCCCTCATACAGTAGCGCGGCGAGCGGCTCCACGATCTCCTCGGCCTCGCCGATGATCATCGCGTCAAAAAACGGTGCCAGGGGTTCGGGGTTCATCGTAATCCCCGGCCCACCGGCGATCAAGAGCGGCCAAGCTTGCTCCGCGCGACGGTCGCGGGCAAGCGGAGGCATCCCTGCCTGCTTGAGCATCGCCACGAGGTTGAAATAGTCCATCTCATACGAGACGGTGAAGGCCCAGACATCGAAGGCCGCCAGGTCGGTGCCCGATTCGAGTGAGAGCAGCGGCACATCGGCAGCCGCGCCCGCCTGGTCCCAGAAGGCGCGCTCGCAAACCACGTCGGGAAGGCGGTTGAAGGCACGATACAGGATCTGCAGGGCCAGGCTGGACATACCGACATAGTATGTATTTGGGAAAGCCAGGGCGATCCGCAGCTTGCCTCCATGATCTTTGTAGACCGTCCCGGTCTCGCGGTTCAGCACGTCCCGGCCGGCCGCGATCTGTTTCCACGTCAAGGTAACTTAACTCTCCAAACTTCCAGTTGCCGGCGCCAGGCGTCCGGGAACCAGCCCAAGTCCTCGAGCGTCGTGACCACCATCGAGCTGGCCTCGCGCACCGCATACCACACTCTCAAGGGCAGGTAGATCCGGTTTGTCTCGGTGCTGGTCGGGCTCGTCACAACCTGCACGCCCGCGTTCCTAAAGTACCAGCGAGCCCGGAAAACGTGCAGCGGATGGCTAACCAGGATCGCCTGTTTCCAGCCGTTTTCGGCCATCACCGCTGCGGCCGCCCGAGCGTCTTCGGCGGTATTGGCCGTCCCGTCGGCGAGAAACACGCGCTCCGGTGGCACTCCCTGTGCCACGGCATTCTTGCGACAGACCGCCGCGGCCGAGAGGCGCTCGTTCTTGAACCCACCGCTGCAAATGATAGACGGCGCGTAACCCTCGCGCCAGAGCGCCACCGCGTGCCCGGTACGGTTGACCAGGTCAGAGCCCGGCTGTCCATCAGGCTCAACCCGTGCCCCCAGAACCACGATCACGTCGGCCGAACGGACGTCGTCCTGCTGGCCGAGACGATCGACCTGCCACGCCAGCAGGGCGAGGCCGGCTATGCTGCACAGGGCAGTCCCGGCCAGGAGCATAGCCGCGCCGCGCACCAGGCGCCGAAACAAGCGCTTCATGGAGAGGAAGTATAACACAGGCAGCGAATTCGATCCTAGGGGCAACGCAAGAACCACCCTGATTTTCCGGTAATTGGGGGACAAATTGAGCCTGAACCTACACAAATACCGGCCAGCGGGGGTCAATGTTTGCGCCAGATTCAGGCTCAATGCCTGTGGCCTCGGAACGCAGTACCTCCGACAGATTACGGCTAAGGAGCGCGTCTGAAACGTGCGGCCTCAGCACTCACTGTAGCCGCAGACGTAGCACTTGCGGCAGCCCTCGGTCGGGATGAAGGCGGCCTGGCCGCAGTCTGGGCATAGGTCGCCGATCGGCCGCTCGCTGATCGGCAGGACAAGCTGCTCGGCCGGGGGCTCGGCGGGCGGCGAGGCCGGCTCCTCAGGCACCTGGTCGTCCACGTAGCTCCGGTGGCCCTGATAGACTGTGGCTCCGTCGTCGTCCTCGTCATCCGACCCGGGTTCGTAATCGCTGCGCAGATGCTCACGCAGGACCTGGGCGACCGCATCGGGCAGTGAGCGGACACGCTTGGCGCCGAAGCCCAGCGTGCGCCCGCCGCCGATGCCGGCCATCTGGTCGATCACTTGTTTCAGCCTCTCCACCGTGTCGAGTGGAGAGGGCAAGCGCAGGATCAGCGAGATCAGCCGCCCCACCGCCTCCGAGACCGCCGCCACGTCGCTCCCGGCCTTGCCCACGTTGAGGAAGACCTCGAACGGTTTCTCGTCGCCGTTAACGTTTACCGTGACGAAAGCCGTGCCGAGCGGGGTCTCCTTGCGGTAGGTGACGCCGTGCAGCGCGGCGGGGCGCGGGCGTTTGACGGCTGGGAGCGGAGGCAGGGCGGCGGGCGCGTGTGCCGGGGCCGGCTGCGGCACTGGCATCGACCTGGCCAGGCTGGGTGGCGCTTTCTCCGTTATGGTCGCGGAGGTATTGCCGTTCGCAGCCATCGCGACCGAGCCCGGCTGAACGGTTTCGTGTGGCCCCGTTCCGTTCCCGTGGCCGGCCGTCGCTTGCTCCGCCTTCTGTTCCGCGGTAGCCCTGGTTTCCAACACCACTTCGTGCCGGCTGCCGGTCACATAAACGGTCAGGCCTTTGCAACCCAGGCGCCAGGCGAGCTCGTACGCCTGCTTGACGTCCTCGACACTGGCTGTGGACGGGAAATTGATCGTGTTGTGATTGCCCAGGCCATTGGCGATAAAGGAGTGCGAGCCGGGAACGCTCAGATCGAAGACCTCGGCGAAGCTGGGCTCGATGGCTTCCACGTCCAGGTAGATGCGATCCGGCCGGTCTTGAGCGAAAAACGCCTGCGCGTACGGATCGGGTCTATCGCCAAAGTGCTGATAGAGCGTCCTTGCCAGTCCTCGATCAAGCCGATGTGACTGCAGCGTGTTGACGCGCGCCCGCTGGTATTGCTGAGTCTGCTCACCATACAGACTGCGCAACGAGCGGTCCGAGGCCTGCTGCATACGTTGTAGCAACTCCGTCAGCGGCTGGGGCAGTAACTCGGTATAGGTGAAGAGGCGGTGTCGCCGCCCGCTATCTCGCTGGCCCATACGCTCCGTTTTCCAGCTTTCATCGAACTCGATCAGCCTTCCCAGGCGTTCGAGCGCGCTGCCGGCCACAGTTAGCGCCCAGGCGTGCTCCTGGGATCGATGGAGGCGCGAGGTGATTCCAAAATTCAGGAACAGGACTTGCAGTTGTTGGAGCAGCGCCCGGCTGGCCAGGCCGATGCCGAACATCCGGCCATCCTGCGTCATGTAACTATCGAGGAACAGCCCACGCAGGAAAGAGATCATCTCCGTCCGGCTCGCCCGCAGAATGCAGCTCGGGATGATCTTGTTGCGCGCTCCGGCCTCCATCCCCAGGTCGGCCAGGAGCCAGTTGCGCACATGGCGAGAGTTAACCTGCAGGGTGTAGACGCTCTCTCGGCGCATGTCCTTGCAGATGTGTGAGGACTTGCCGAAGACCCGCTGGAATGACTCTCCAAGTCGCTCGAGCAGCTCCCGGTCGCCGTTAGTGATGTAGACGCCGTTGCGGGTGAGCGCGCCCTCCGAGGTGATGCAGCCCAGGATGTATGCCAGTTCGCTCGACATCACTTCTGGGAAGGAGATGTCCTTGGAGTTCGTTAGCCGTTCCTGGCAGTAACACGGCAAGGGCTGACCGGCCGGCCCAAACACCTGCTGGTTGCTGTAGAGGACGGCAGTGTCGCCAACTTTTAGCTCATCCAACCGCAGGAATTGGACTGAGCCGTCCGCGGCCAGCACCTGGATGCGGTGATTGGGCGTCCCTTCTACATGGTAGCCGTAGGACAGCCGGACGCGCCGTGTTTCGCGCATACCGCCGTAGTAGAAGGCTTCGCTTTTTTCAGTGCCGACCGGCGTCACGATCTCCAGGCCCAGCGGTTCGAACTGGTCAGGCAGGCGCAACTCGGACAACTCTGCGATGGGCCGAAGCCCCTGGGCAGTCAGCACCAGGGTGTCGCCGGTAACACACTTGCTGATCGAGTTATCGACAAACGCCTGGATGGCGGCTTGCATGCGGACGTGCTCTTCGGCGCTGATGTCCTGCGCGACGACGAAGACGCGGCGGACCTCGGGCGGCACCAGGCTAACGTCCTGGCAACTGCCGGTCGAGCTGACTTGCTCGCTGATGGCCTCACGGGCTGCCTTGTCCAGCCCGGCTCGCTCGAGGGCCGCCTCGAACAGCGGGCTGGTATAGGTGAGCCTGAGATCCTGGTCCCGCTCCTTGACCGTGCGGGTGTACGCCAGGGCAAATACAGGCTCGCAGCCGTAGCCTTCGCAGCCTGCCACCGTACCGATGGTGCCAGTCGGCGCAACCGTGGTCTGGGCGGCGTTACGGATACCGTGCTCCTTGATCCCGGCCACAATTGCCGCCCAGTCGAGCGCCGGCCGTCCCCAGTCATGCGAGAAGGCTGCTAACGGGACCGGCGGCTGCCACTTGAGGTCCTGCGGATCGTAGATGCTGCCCTTGATCGCCTGGAACGGACCGCGCTCGCGGGCGAGCTCGACACTGGTGGCCATCGAATGGTAGCGGATGAACTCGGTCAGCTGCGCAGCCAGTTCCTGGCCCTCCGCCGAGCCATAGCGCACGCCCACCCGGTACATCAGGTCGCCCAGGCCCATCATGCCGAGGCCGATGCGCCGGCAGCGCAGGGCCGCCTCTTCCAGCTGCGGCACTGCCGGGACGTACTTGTTGGCGTCCACGACATTGTCCAGGAAGCGGGTACAGGCGACCGCGCTCTCGCGCAGTTTCTCCCAGTCGACGTACCCTTCGGGGGTGACATGCTGGGCCAGGTTGATCGAGCCGAGGCAGCAGTTCTCGCCCGGACCCAGCCACTGTTCGCCGCACGGATTTGTGGCTTCTAGCACATAAAGGTTCGGCACCGGATTGGCGCGGTTGGCCGCATCCAGGAACAGGGCGCCCGGCTCGCCGTTGCGGTGGGCATAGGTGACCAGCTTGTCGAACAGATCGCGCGCGCGGACCGTCCGCCAGACCGTGCCATCACGTGGGTTCACCAGCGGGAAGTCGGCGTCGGCCTCGACGGCTTGCATGAAGGCGTCCGTTATGCCGACCGAGATGTTGAAGTTGCTTATCTGCCCTTCGCGCGCCTTGCAGGCGATGAACTCTTCGATGTCGGGATGGTCGACGCGCAGCACGCCCATATTGGCGCCGCGCCTCGTCCCCCCTTGGGCCACCTCGCCGAAAGCGGCGTCGTAGACGCGCAGGAAACCCACCGGGCCGCTGGCAACGCCGGCGCTTTTGCCGACCCGGTCACCTCTTGGCCGCAGGCGCGAGAAGGCAAAACCGTTGCCGCCCCCTGTCTGCTGGATCAGGGCGGCGTCGCGCAGGGTCTGAAAGATTCCGTCCGGCTCCTTACCCAGGTCGTCGGAGATGGCCAGCACAAAGCAGGCCGCTAATTGGCCGAGCGGGGTGCCGGCGCCGGTGAAAGTGGGGGAGTTGGGGAAAAAGCGCAGGCTGGTCAGCAAGCCGTAGAAAAACTCCTCGGTGCTCGCAACGTCGTAGCCATAGGCCGCGTCTGGCTGGGCTACTGTGTGGGCCACCCGGCGAAACATGCCTTCGATGCTCTCGATCGGCTCGCTTTCCGGGCCCCGGCGCAGGTAACGCTTCTCCAGGACCTTGCGGCCGTTCTCGGAGATCTCAATCTCGGCTGGCGGCCGGATGGCCGGCTGGAATGGTTTGACGGCGTGGTCGATCATGAGTGGAACCTCTCCAATCAACAAATCCTCGTAGCGACAAATCGTCAGGGCAAATTATCAGTTGTGTTCGGACATAAGGCGCACCAGCTCGCGCTGCAGCGCCTCGACGTCTGCCAGCTCCAGGTAGACGATGGCGAAACGAATGTAGGCCAGCGGGTCCAACTCTTTGAGTTTCTCCAGTACCATCTGCCCGATCACCTCGCTCTTGACCTCGGCCCGACCAAGGCTGAAGAGGTGCTCCTCGATCTGGCCGACAACCCGCTCGATGTCGGCCATCGCGATCGGACGCTTGGCGCACGCGATGCGCAAGCCCTCCAGAAGTTTGTTGCGATCGAAAGGCTCACGCCGCCCGTCGCGCTTCACGATGAGCAGCGCCTCCGAGATCTGCTCGTAGGTGGTGAAGCGCTTTCGACAGGTCTGGCACTCACGGCGCCGGCGGATGGACTCGGCGGTGGCGCGAGTGTCGACCACCCGAGAATCGGGATGACCGCAATAAGGACAAAGCATGGCAGAATCACCTTACCCCGTTGCCCGGGATCACAGACTCGAGGCGGCATACATCGGTGAACGACCCAGAAGTGCTGGTGCTGTGCCGGCGACGGCGAGGCGGAAACAGCGGCTGCCGGCCGGCTCCTCACTGGCTCTGGTCCGGTGCTTCAGCGCATGCTACTACGGGTAGTATACAAGGACCGGAAAAGTGCCATATGTAGGGGAGCCACCGGTCAACGGAGTTTACCACAAGAACCGGGGGTTGGCAAGGGGTCAAATCGTTTCGCCGGAATAACTTTAAGGTCGGAAAATCGCGAGGCCGGGGTGCACACGCCTCTCGGGAACGCCTGTTCCTTGTCGTCCCGAGAGGCAGGCAACGCGAAGACATCCAACGCGCGCGGGGCTTGTTGGCCTCACAGATGAGCTCAATACCTCTCAGGTGGGCCTGCTCCATGCGCACCCGAGAGGTATTGTAGCAGATTTCAGCGGGCTCGGCGCAAGAAGGCCGGGATATCCAGATCGTCCCGGTCGAAGGTGCGCTTCGGGAACTCGATGGTCTTCGCCTCTTCCGGGGTTGGGACCTTCTGTTCTTTTATCGCCTCGAAGCCCGTGGCGATGACTGTGATGCGGACCTCGTCCTTCAGCTCAGGATCGATGACCGCACCGAAGATGATGTTGGCATCCGGATCGGCAGTACGGCGGATGATCTCCGCCGCCTCGTTGACCTCGTAAAGGCTGAGATCCGGTCCACCGGTGACGTTGAACAAGATGCCCTGCGCGCCCTCGATGCTCACGTCGAGCAGAGCGCTGTGGATGGCTTGTTCAGCCGCGTTCTGCGCGCGGTTGTCACCGCTGGCCCTACCGATCGCCATCAGTGCCGATCCACCCTCGTTCATGATACTGCGTACGTCGGCGAAGTCCAGGTTGATCAGGCCCGGGATGGTGATCAACTCGGAAATGCCCTGGATGCCCTGGCGCAGCACGTCATCGGCCATTCGGAAAGCTTGCTGGATGCTGGCCTTCTTGTCCACAACCTGCAATAGCCGGTCGTTGGGGATGACGATGAGCGTGTCCACGCCTTCGCGCAGTCGGGCGATGCCTTCATCGGCACACTTGCGGCGTTTGGCGCCTTCAAAGGTGAAGGGCTTGGTAACGACGCCGATGGTCAGCGCGCCGGTGTCCTTGGCCAGCTTGGCGACCACGGGAGCCGCGCCCGTCCCTGTGCCGCCACCCATGCCTGCCGTCACGAAGACCATGTCGGCGCTCTTGAGCATGGCCTTGATCTCCTCACTCGACTCCTGGGCTGCTTTCTCGCCGGTCTCGGGGTGCCCACCCGAGCCGAGGCCCTTGGTGAGCTTGTCGCCGATGCGCATCCGCTGCGGCGCCTGTGCCAGCATCAGTGCCTGCGCGTCGGTGTTCACTGCGATGAACTCGACGCCCTGGATGCCTTCCTCGATCATGCGATTGACGGCGTTCGAGCCACCGCCGCCGATGCCCAGCACCTTGATTTGCGCCGGATTTTCCACAAAGGCTGTTTGGGGTGATCTAGAATTCATTCTGCCCTCTCCTATCGTCCCACGTGGGGATCAGTCACTAAGCCGAGACGGGTAACAACGCGCGTAGCCATTTCATGACGCGGTCCAGAAAACGTGAGGTGGGTGGGGGCGCAACGCGGTGCACGCTGCCTCGCCGCAACCCCCATTGCAGCAGTCCAACTGCCGTCGCGTAATCCGGACTGGTCACGTCTACGACCGACGGAATGCCGTTGCTGGGTCGGCCGACCCGCACCGGCCACTGTAACCGGGCCCGGCTCAGATCGGCCAGGCCTGACAATTGAGCCACGCCGCCGGTCAGGACAATCCCGGCTGGCAGCAGGCCATCGTACCCACTTCGCTTGACCTCGCGCAAGATAAGGTCCACCAGTTCATCGGCGCGCGCATGGAGGATCTCCGCCAACAGACGGCAGCTGACGGTCTGCTGTCCTTCTTGCCCGAAGGCTCCGCTCCGCACCTCCGCATCTTCGGGTACCTGTTCGGGCAACACGTGACCGAACTGAATCATGAGCGCTTCCGCCTTGTTGTAGGGCATACGCAGCCCCAAGGCCACGTCCTTCACAAAGTGCTCGCCTGCCAGGTCCATCACGACCGTATGCCAGGGAGCGGCGTCCAAGTAGATAGCGACGTCAGACGTGCCGCCGCCGATGTCTACCAGTGCCACGCCGAGCTGGCGCTCGTCGTCGGTCAGCACTGCTTCGGCGGACGCCAGCGGCTGCAGGACCAGGTCGTCGATGGCCACGCCGTTGCCTTGTACGCAGTTGACCAGGTTGGTCACCGCCGAGGTAGTGCCTGTTACGATGCTCGCGTCCACCTCCAGCCGGTAGCCGAACATCCCGACCGGGTCCTGGATGCCCTTCTGGTCGTCGACGCAGTACGTGCGCGGTACGGCATGAATGATCTCGCGGCTGTGGGGCAGGGCGATGTTGCGTGCCTGTTCCAGCGCACGGTTGACGTCCTCTTTGGTGATCCTGCGGCCCGCTGTGCGTCCGACGGCCACCACTCCCTTGCTGCCAATAGCATTGATGTGACTGCCGGCGATGCCGACGTATGCTGTTTGCAGCGTCTGGCCGGCAGATTGCTCGGCCTGATCGATGGCCTGGCCAATTACTGCGGTGGCATCAGCAGCATTGATGACCACGCCGCGGCGCAATCCCTGCGCGGGCGTGCGACCGGCGCCAATGATACGCAGGTTGTTCTGGTCGTCGATGGTGCCGATCAGTGCCACGACCTTTGTGGTGCCGACATCCAGGCCACAAATCAGCTCGCTCACGTTTGCCTCAGCTTCATTAGTTTATCAACCACACAAAACGCCGACTGCCGAACCATTGTCTGGCCTAACGCAGATAAGCATTGCCGTCCACTCGCAGGTCCACCACCTTGGGCGCCGCCTCACGTGAGGCAATCTGGACCTGCACGGACTGCAGTAGATCCAGCTTGGCGGCGACGTTGCCCTGGCTGCCCAGGTAGACCGTGTAACCATCCGGTGACTGGAATGTCAAACCCTCCTGTGCTCCATAATCGATTGTTGTCAGGTCCGGCATCCCGGCATGCAGCGCCTGCAGGTCTGCCAGGACCTGTGCGCGCAGTTCCCCCTGGTCAGTGCTCGCCACGCCTTCTGGGTCGATCAGCAGTAGTGGCGGTTCGCTGCCCGCTTGCGGCAACCGCGTGCCATCAGCCGCGAACCAGGTTGTCATGCTGATCGTCTGTACGGCCACCAATGGCTCGCGCTCCTGAACTTCAATTGTGACCGTACTAGGCAGCGCCATGCTAACGTGAGCATCGGCGATCCCGGGCAGATCCATCACCCGAGCGGCAGCCAGGTTGGGCCGTACCCAGAAGATGTGCTGCTTGTCGATCTGGCTGGCCGCATAGATCTCGGCAGCCGGCACCCGCCGGTTGCCCTGGATCTGCGCCGAATAGACATAAAACTGCTCGCGGGTCAAAAACTCCAGCAAGGCGAACGTTGCTGCCACCAGGAGCGGCAGCATGAGCAGACGACGCCAGGGCACATGGGCTGTTGCGGCCTTGCGTGGGGCCGCACGCACGGCCGCCTTGGGTGTCTGGGGGCGGGGCCTTCGCTCGGTGAGGCGGCGCTCCAGTTGACCCAGGCGTGCGCGCAGACTCAGTTGCTGATTGCTTTGCACCTTCCTGCGCTTGCGCGCCGGCGGCTGCTGCCAGCGCGGCGGCTGCGCGCTGTCGGCCGGTATAGCGGATTTGGTTCTGCCTCGTCGATTACCTGGCATCGTGCCACCGGTCATTGCGCTCACTCTGGCTCACGCCCATCGCGTGACTGGTCTGCAAGTCGAAACGCTCATCACTTGAGGAGCGGCGTGCTGTCGTAGGTGACCTGCGAGCGAGAGCGGTCGGCGTGACGCTCGAGGGCCAGATCGATCAGGCGATCCACCAGGTCGGAATAGGAGATGCCGCTCGCCTCCCACAGTTTTGGGTACATGCTGATGGCCGTGAAGCCGGGCATGGTGTTGATCTCGTTCAGGAACAGCTGGCCCGTGCTGCCGTTCAGCAAAAAGTCCACCCGGGCCAGCCCGGAACAGTCGAGCGCCAGGAAGGCCCGCACGGCCAGTTCGCGTACTTGGGCAGCGACTGCGGCCGGGATGGGTGCCGGGATGACCAACTGCGAATCGCCGTCCAGGTACTTGGCGGCGTAGTCGTAAAACTCACGGTCGGGTACTACTTCGCCGGGCACGGACGCGGTTGGCTCGTCATTGCCCAGAACGCTGCACTCAATCTCGCGCGCTTGCGGGACGGTTTGCTCGACGAGCAGCTTGCGGTCGTAGCGGGCCGCTTCCGCCAAGGCATCACGCAGTTCGGCCTGGTCATGCGCCTTCCTGATGCCGATGCTCGAACCCAGATTGGCCGGCTTGATGAACATTGGGTAGGGCAGCAGACCCTCAATGCGCGCCATTGCGCCGCTCGGATTTGCCTCCCAGTCCCGGCGCTTGAGGGCCACGTACCGCGTCTGGGGCAGGTAATGGGCGGCAAACGCGTCCTTGGCTGCGATCTTGTCCATGCCGAGCGCGCTGCCGAGCACTCCGCTGCCCACATACGGGATGCCGGCGATGTCCAGCAGACCCTGAATGGTACCGTCCTCTCCAAACGGACCGTGCAAGACGGGGAAAATGACGTCCAACGGGGGAAAGGCCGCCCCGGTCGCGCCCGGCACGAGCTCGCGGCCGCTACTGCTCGGCATCGCTCCTTCGTCGGGGCAATCCTGACCATCCAGGAGGCGCGCCATTGGGTCGCCGCTCAGAATCCAACGGCCGCTCTGGGTGATGCCCAGGGGCACCACCTCGTACTTATCCCCGGGAAGCGCAGCCATGATCGAGCGAGCCGAAGCGAGCGAAACCTGGTGTTCGCCAGAACGACCGCCGAAGATCACACCAATACGCAGTTTACGTTTCATGTGCCGCCCACTCACCCAAGAAGAGGATCTCCGGGGTCAACTGCACCCCGAACTGCTGCTCGACACGCCGGCGCGTCAGGTCGATGAGCGCCATGACGTCGGCCGCGCACGCGGTGCCGGTGTTGACGATGAAGTTGGCGTGGCGCGGCGAGATCTGCGCCCCACCGATCTGGTGTCCTTTGAGACCGGCGGCTTCTACCAGGCGGCCGGCGTGGTCGCCCGGTGGGTTGCGGAAGACGCTGCCCGCGCTGGGCTCAACGGGTTGGGTGGCCCGCCGCCGGGCCAGGTTCGCTTCAGCCCGCGCCGCCATCGCGCTCGCGTCGCCCGACCCCAGCTCGAAGCCCGCCTGCAAGACCACTGGCCGCGGCTCACTCTTGGTGGCCAGCTCGCGTTTCAGCAGGCTATCGCGATAGCTGTACTGCAGCTCCGCCGGGCTGCAATATACCTGGCCGCGGCCCGGATAGGCGACCAGTGCCCAGGCGAGATCGGCTGCCATGTCGCAACCATGCGCGCCCGCGTTGCCGATCACCGCCCCTCCGACGGTGCCGGGCACGCTCACCGCCCACTCCAGCCCTGTCAGGCCTTGCCGGATCGACCACCGTGCCAGGCCGGCGAGGGGCGCCCCCGAATCGGCAATGACTTGAGCTGCCCCAGTCCGGCCGGGGGCACCCGCGGGAGGCTCTCCAAGCCGCATCTCGCGACAGCCGTTGCCAATCACCAGGCCGCGCAGCCCTGCATCGGCAACCAGGACATTGCTGCCACCGCCCAATACCGTGCATGGGATGCCGCGGGCGGCCGCCAGCTCGGCCAGCGCGCTGAGCAGAGCAACGCTGTCCACCGGCGCATAAAGATCGGCTGGGCCGCCAATGTGGAAAGTGGTATGGCGGGCCAACGGCTCGTGCACGATCGGTTTCGCGCCCAGGCTCGTCGCGGCCGTCGCCAACGCCTCCAGGGCGGACTGGCCGGGGCCAGACCGTTCGAAGCCGGGGGCCGGCGTCAGTCGATCGGCATTCATGTGTGCGATCCATTCTCCCGCTCGCGCAGGGCAGCGAGCACGAACTGGCCGACCTGGTTGCCGTCGCCGGCGCTGAGGGTGATCACTACGTCCTCTGCCTCGACGTGTTCCAGCAGATACTGTGTGGCAGCCGCGATGCTGCCGGTATAGCGCGCACCGGGGTGGTACATCCGATCGAGCAGCATCCGGCTGTGCATGCCCAGGTCCTGCTTCTCGCGGGCAGGATAAATATCCAGCACCAGGACCTGGTTGGCATCGTCGAAACTGTGAGCGAAGTCGTCGAGCAGCGCTTTCGTGCGGCTGTACGTGTGCGGCTGAAAGACCGCCCAGATCCGGCGGGTCCCGAAGCGCAGCCGGGCCGCTGCGAGGGTGGCCTGGATCTCGGTGGGATGATGGCCGTAGTCGTCGATGACCGTTACTCCCGCCGCATGGCCGATCACTTCGAAGCGCCGGCCCGTGCCTCGAAAGTCACGCAAGGCATGCGCCGCACGCTCTGGCGCAATGCCGAACCATTCGGCGACTGCGATGGCGGCCAAGGCATTACGCACATTGTGCCGGCCGGGCACAGACAGAGAAAGCTCCGCGACTTGCCGGTCGCCATGCCAGATGCTCGCGTCCATGCCTCCGAACAGGTTCGGCGCCAGGGAGCGAGCCTGGTAATCGGCCTCGGCCGCAAGCCCGTAGGTGTGCAGGGTCACCCCAGGCTGGACCGCCTCACGCAGCGCCATGGCGCCCGCATCGTCTGCACAGATTACCAGGTGGCCGCGTTCCGGTAGCTGCCCGACAAAGGTCCGGAAGGCATCCGCGAAAGCCTTCGGCGATGGGTAGCAGTCGACATGGTCCCATTCGACGTTGGTGACTACCGCGCTTTCGAGCACCAGCCCCAGGAACATGCGGTCGTACTCATCCGCTTCGATCACGAATGGTCCTTGCCCGGCCCGTGCCGAGATGAAGGTGCTCGGCATGCCTTCGCCTGGCCCAACCGCCAGTCGCCCGCCGATGATGAAACTCGGGTCGAAGCCCAGGCGCCAGAGGATGATGGCGACCATGCTTGTGGTCGTCGTCTTGCCGTGGCTGCCGGCTACGCCGACGCCATGCCGATCGGCCATGAACTGGCCGAGGAAATCGGCGCGTTTGACCACCCGGATGCCGGCCGCTCGTGCGGCTACCACTTCCGGATTCTCGGCGCTGACCGCAGACGAGATCAGCACCAGGTCCGCCCCGCTGATATTCTGGGCCCGATGACTGCCATAAATGGTCGCGCCCTGCGCGGCCAACTCGGCTGTCACCTCGTTGGGCCGCTGGTCGGAGCCCGATACCGCATATCCCATCTCCAGTAACAACGTGGCGATGGCCGATAGACCGGTCCCCGCGATACCGACCAGGTGAACGTGGATCTGCGCCATTTACTTCCAAACCCTTATGATCAGCATGATCACGACCAGTGCGACCAGATAGCGCCAGTCCAGGATCTCCGGCGGCAACAACTTCGACAATGCAAGATACAGGGGGTCGTAGTTGCAGCACACCGGGATGAAGGGCCAGTCGGCCTGGGCCAAGTAATACCAGATGCTCCCGGCGAACAACCAGCCGTTCAGCAGGCCGGCCAACAAGCCCAATGTGCCGCTGGCACCTGCCGTCGGAAAAACGAGTGTTGCTCCTTGATATGTGATAAAAGCGACCACAATCAGAAACAGCGCGTATATGATTGCTCGGGTTGCCAACTGCGCCGCCGGATCAGGCCCGGCGATAAAGGCCAGGACTCTGTCGCGCGCCCCTGGCGCCAGATGATCGATCAACTGCAGGATCAGCAGAGCGATCAGCAGCATGACGGTTACGCCAATCTCTCGGCTGAAACCGCGCACCGCGCCGACAACGCCGAAGATCACCACGATCAACAGGAACAGGATCTCAACGGGTGCCATTGCGGCCCGATCTCCCTGCCCGACGGCTGCCACTGAGAAGTGCAATCAGGATGAAGATAGCGATGATCGACATCACAATCAGGGCCAAGGTCGTCTCGCTCGCGTTCTGAATGCTGCTGACCAGCTCCGCGATCACATTGCCATTTGAGGCCGGCAAGCAGCACGGGACTGGACCGGCCTGTAGTTGCTCACTAAGGCCGAACGGCAGCGGCAAGAGAGCTGCACTGGCTGGGAAGATCGAATCCAGCAGATATGCTCCCAATAGGTAACCATTGAGCAGGCCAAAGACGAATCCCCAGCCAGACGTCGGGCCGCGCAGCAGGAAACGCTCGCTGCGCCCAAGCCAGATGGCAATCAGTATCAAGACCAACACGACCAGCAGCAGTTCGAGACCGGGCGAGTTCGGATCGATCAGCCGCGGCGAGTCGATATCCGCGAAAACGTTGTTGATCGCCGCCGATCTATCGGCCGAACTCAGGGCCTGCAGACCTCCGTTCAGCACAAACAGGATGCCGATATAGATCCCGTTGATCAGCTTGGCCAGCGATCCACCCGCGCGTGCGACCAGCAGCAGGCCGAAGAGGATCACCAGCGTCAAAAAGATGGTGGCCCTCAGGCCGTGCAGGTAACCGAGAATTGCGAAGGTGGCCATGAAGATGGCCAGTGCGATTAACGTGACAAGCATGCGTCCTCAAAGTGCGCTGCATGGCCGAGGGCGTCCGCTGTGTCTGCTGCAGCTCCGACGGACCCGGCACCAGAATCTCGCTATTCGTCGTCCCGCGCTCTGTGCCTGGCCAAACGCGCCAGTTCCCGCACGATGTTGTCTGCCGCGTCCCGACGGGCCACCGCGGCTGCGCCGCAGCCCAGCCTGGCCAGCCTGGCGGGATCGTTTAGCAAGTCCACGATCGTCGGCGCCAGATCGCGGCCCAGGTGCCGGTCTTCCAGGACGATCGCGGCCGAACGCTCGGCCAGATAGGCGGCGTTGGCTTCCTGGTGCTGCCCGGCGTACGGATAAGGCACCAAGATGCTGGCCAGGCCGACCGCCGGGAACTCCCCGAGGGTCGAGGCACCTGCCCGGGCGATCACCAGATCGGCTGCCGCCAGTGCCTGCACCATCTCCTCATGCAGGTAAGCGAACGCATGGTAGCGCTCTCGCAAAGATACCGGCAGCGCCGCTGCAGCCTGCGAGACCTGTGGCCAGTCTAGCTGTCCGCTGATGTGCACGACCTGGCAGCGTGGCAGGAGAACCGGCAGGGCGTCCACCAACGCCTGGTTGATGCTGCGCGCGCCCCGGCTGCCACCGAAGGCCAGGAGCACCGGGGGTTCCGGCGCGAGACCGAGAGCCAGACGGGCTGTATGTTTGTCGGTCTGTAAAAGTTCTGGGCGGACCGGGTAACCGGTCACCACCGCCTTGCGGCCGAAGTAGTGGGCGACCTCCGGAAAAGAGACTGCCACTCGGGCCGCCAGCCGAGCGGTCAGGCGGACTGCCAGGCCGGGCGTCAGGTCTGGCAGATAAATCACGAGCGGCACGTGAGCTCGCCAGGCTGCCCAGGCGACCGGGACGGTCACATAGCCGCCGGAGATCAGCGCGACGTCCGGCCGATAGTCACGCATGAGGGCTGCGCACTGCCCGGCGCCCCTTACCATGCGGACCAGGTTACCTAAGATGCGCGAGGGCGCTTGCCCTCGGATTTGCCCGGTTTCGATCGGGCAAAATGGGATGCCGGCCCTTGAGGCCAGGGTCTTCTCGATGCCGCCTGCCTCGCCGGCGTACTGCCACTGCCACGTTCCGCCGGCGGCTGCGCCCGTCTCCGGACTTACTCCTGCCCCGTCCGGGCCGTTAGCGGCGGCGAAAGATGCGGAGCCACTTCCTTCTGACGGTCCGCTTCCGCGGTTTTTGGTCGGCGGGTAACGGCCGGCTGCCTCTCGCCGCATCGCGCTGGCTACTGCCAGCAGTGGCACCACGTGGCCGGCGGTGCCGCCACCCGAAAAGATAATTCGCATAGCCTGATGCCCTCTGCGGAGAAGCACGCGATATGTTGAGCAGCAACCCGATTGAGGCCAGGCAGGCAACCATCGCCGAGCCTCCATAACTCATGAACGGCAGAGGCACGCCGGTGGCCGGGATCAGTGCCAACGAAGTGCCGATATGGATCAACGCCTGCACGATCAGCCAAACCGTCACGCCGATCGCCGCCAGGCTTCCAAACTGATCGGGGGCCCTGAGCGCTATGCCCAGCCCACGATAGGCGAGCAGCGCATACAAGACGACCACGCCCAATGTGCCGACGAAACTGAGGTCCGCACCGATATTGGCAAACAGGTAGTCGCTCCACAGCAGCGGAACACGCGTCTTGCCCAATATGTTCGAAGCGTTTGTGCCAATCCCGCCGCCGCGCTTGATGATCTCCATCGCCTGTGCCGCGACGTATGGTGCCTTGGTCGGATCGCCCAGGTAGGCCCACCAGTCCTGTACACGCTGCGCCCCGTAGCCCCAACGCCACATCAGCAGCGCCAGCACGCCGACCGCAATCAGCGCCGTGAAGGCGAGCTGCTTGGCACTGCCGCCGCCGACGAAGAACATCGTGACCCCGGTCACCAGGATGATGATCGTGATGCTGAAGCTGTGCTCCAGGACGATCAAGCCGGCGATGATGCCCATCAGCACGGCAAAGGGGAACAGCCCGCCCTGAACGTTGGCCAACTGGTTTCGTTTTGACGCCACCCAGGCCGCCACGTAGATGACCACCGCCAGCTTGGCAATCTCGCTCGGCTGAACCGAGCCGTGAAACAGGGTGCGCCTGGCGCCCAGCAGGTCTTCGCCGACGAACAGCACTACGACCAGGAGAGCCATCGTCACGAGCATGATCGGGATGGCTAAACGCCGCCACCAGGCATAGGGGACGTAGACGGTGCCGACCAGGACCACCAACCCGACCCCGATGATGGCAATCTGCTTGACGAAATAGCGGGTCTCGTAGAGGGCCAGGGAGGCGCTGTAGACCATGGCCAATCCCAGGACTATCAAGGTCGCCACAATGCCGATCAGCGGGTAGTCGAGCGCGCCCGAGGCCGGCCGAACATGTGCCGCTGTCTCTGCGGCAGGTGGTGTGGGCCGATTGGCTGTGGCCGGCGCAGGCCGCCGCTTGCTGGGTCGCGAGGGAACGGCAACCACAGCCGCGCGACGGGGAGACGCGCTCCGCTTGGCCACACTCTTGGTGCGCTCCTCAGGCTCGCGTCTCGCGAAAGCGATCATGGCAGCGCCTCCACAAGCTTTCTGAAGTGCTGCCCGCGGGCGACGAAGTCCTGGTACGCGTCGAAGCTGGTCCCGCCGGGGGACAAGAGGACCACGTCCCCCGGCCGCGCGATACGGCCGGCCGCCGCCACTGCCCCTTCCAGATCAGAGCAGCGCGTCACGCCAAGTCCCTGGTTAGCGACGACGTCCCCCTGGGCCGTCAGCGCGGCCGCGATCAACCCCGCAGCCTCGCCGAACAGCACGACGTGGCGGGCCTTCTCTCCGGCAATCGCAGCGAATTCCTCCCAAGGCAAATGCTTGTCGCGCCCGCCAGCCAGCAGAACGATCGGCTCGGCAAAGGACTCGAGCGCCGCGATCGCGCGCTCGGGAGTGGTGGCGATCGAGTCGTTGACCCAGAGCACCCCGGCCCGTTCACGGACGATTTCTAGACGGTGTTCCACCCCTGCAAAGCTCGTCGCAACACTGGTCATTGCCGCCCCGCCCGCACCGGCGGCCCCGGCCAGGCAGCAGGCGGCGAGCACGTTCGCAACGTTGTGCCGGCCACGCAGACGGATGTCGCTGATGCGGCAGATCCGGAGGTCGGCCTGTCCGGACCGCCGCCAGATCAGCGCGTCGTCGCACACGAAGGCGCCCTCCTCGACCGAGTCCACCAGGCTGAAGCCCAGGCAGCTAGCGCGCAAGGGAAAGCAGACTTCCGCCTGGCCAGGTCCTTCCGCTACCCGGCAGCGGCCGGTGAGCAGCCAGGGCCTGGTATAAGGATCGTCGGCGTTCAAGACGCAGATGTCGCCCGGCTCTTGAAATCGCAGGATGTTGGCTTTGGCCGCGGCGTAGTGGCTCATCGACGGGTGACGGTCGAGGTGATTAGGCGTGACGTTAAGGAGCGCAGCGATCGCCGGACTGCGGCTAAACAGCTCCAGTTGAAAGCTGGACAGTTCCATGACCGCCTTGTCGCCTGGCCCGAAGGAGCCCAGCCGATCGATTAGCGGCAAGCCGATATTGCCGCCGACGTGGACGGTGAAACCCGCGGCTTGCAGCATCAGCCCCACCAGCGTCGTGGTCGTCGTTTTTCCCGCCGATCCGGTGATGCCGATAAGGGGCGCGGGACAATGTCGCAGCGTCAGGTCGCCGTCGTTGGTCAGCGCAATGCCTCGCCGCGCGGCGGCCTGCACGATCGGCTGAGCCGGTGACACACCCCCACTCAGGCACAATAAGTCGGTTTGGTCCAGCAGCGCCAGAGGGTGGCCGCCAAACACGAAGGCGGGCAGCGGCCGGCCCGCCCCGGCGGCATACTCGGACATCTCCCGGCGCGCCCCGGCCAATTCCTCGGCTGAGCGCAGATCGCTGAAGGTGACCCGGGCGCCGGCTGCGCTGAAGAAGCGGCCCACGGCCAGTCCCTGGCGCGCCATGCCCAGGATCGTCACCTTCAAATCCGCGTAGCCGTTGCGCGCTTTCATAGAACCGCCCATGCGTTCGGTCCCGGCGCCCCGCAGCGCCCGATCAGGGCAGCTTCAGCGCTCGCGGCCGTAGCGCTATCCACCGTCCAATTGTGGTAACTGATTCGCACGACTGTCCCATCCTCGATCAGCGTGCCGTCGCCGCCCGACGCCAATCCACGGTCCTCGACCTCGATGACCAGCGTGTGTACCCGTCCCTCTTCGGCCGAAAGCGGCTCGCTGCCGGCGGCCAGCGCATCGCAGATATCGCAGACGGCCCGGTAGGCGATCTCGATGGCCCCTGCCTCGTCACCCTCGGCCAGCGCGCGGTTCAGCTGCGCGCCGAGGGCTGCGTCGAGCAGGATGCGGCCCTGGTCCGGGAAGTCTTCGTGGTCGAGCTCCAGATAGACTTCTTGGCGGCCGCGAACGCCAGGCGCGCCCTGCTCGCCGAACATCTCGTCCGGAGCCGGGAGCAGAGCCTGGAAGTCTGTCATCTGGTCCACTTTACCTCGTCCTACAGCAAGGCCAGGGCGATGCCCAACATGCCGGACAGGATCGCAATCAGGAAGAAACGTTGTGAGACGTGTGTCTCTGACCACCCGAGCAATTCGAAATGGTAGTGCAATGGCGCCATCTTGAAGATGCGTTTGCCCTTGCCGGTCCGCCGCCTGGTCCACTTGAAATACCCCACCTGCAAGACGTCCGACAGCGCCTCGGCCACGAAGACTGCTCCCACGATCGGCAGCAGCAGCCACTGCCCGGTCATGAGGGCGACCGCGGCCAAGGTCGCTCCAAGCGCCAGGGCGCCGGTGTCGCCCATGAACAGGGCGGCGGGATACGAGTTGTACCACAGGAAGGCGAACAGCGCGCCGACCATCGTGAAACAGAACGACATCAGCGGGTACTGCCCTTGCAGATAGGCAATTACGCCATAGGCTGCGAACGCCACGGCGGTTGTCGAGCCGGCCAGCCCGTCCAGACCGTCCGTCAGGTTCACGGCGTTCGATTCGGCGATTATGACGAACATGGCCAGCGGAATGTAGATCAGCCCCAGGTTGATCTTGTCCTTGATCCCGGGCACGGCCACGCTGTGCAGGTCGAGAAAATAGTAGAGGCCCAGTGCGGTCGCCAGGGCCAGGATGAATTGGTACGAGGCTTTAATCTTGGCCAGCATTCCCTGGCCGTCGCCTCGCTTGCCGCGCACGCCCGCCACATCGTCGATCGCGCCCAGGTACCCGAATGCCACCAGGACCAGCAGTGGCACCAGTATCGATTTGCCGATCAGCGGGCTGCCCTCAGAGAACCTGAACAGCTTCAACACCGCCTTGCCCCAGCCCACGCCGCTGAGCAAGTTCGCAAGATTAAGCACCACCGTGACCAGGAAGACCGGGACGAGGATCATGATCCCGCCCATCGTCGGCGTTCCCACCTTGCCCTGGTGTTCACCTGGCTCCTCGATATGGATTTGCTTGCCCATCCGGTGGCGTTTGAGCTCGTTGATGAGCGGACGACCCCAGATGACTGCCAGCAAAAAGGATATTGAGGCCAGTGTCAGCGCAAAAGACATGGGTGCTTCCTGGAACATTGCTTCAGGCTTTCATTCATGATACCGAGCAAGCGCATCGACTATGTGCTCCATCGCCAGCCCCCGCGAGCCTTTGACAAGAACAATGTCGCCGGGTTGGATCAGTCCCTGCAGCAAGGCCAGGGCATCCTCGTTGGTTTCGAGCGCATAAACGTCGGCGGCGTCCATTCCCTCGGCCAGGGCTTCATCGGCGATCCAACGAGCTCGCCGGCCGACAGTGATCAATTTGCCCCGCGCTCGCTTGTGAACTCGGACTGCGGCTTCGGCGGAGGGGTGGCGTGTGGCCCTGCCCGCCTCGTCGCCGTTGCCACGCGCGGAGGGGGTCAGGATCTGAGCCGCTCGCCCACCTACCACGCGGTGGCCTTCTTCTTCGTACTTGCCCAGTTCGAGCATGTCGCCGAGCACGACCACGCAGCGGTGCTCCGAATTGGCGATGTCGTCCAGCAAATTGAGCGCGGCCAGCATCGAAGCCGGGCTCGCATTGTACGTGTCGTCGATCAAGGTCGAATCGCGCAGGCCACGCGTCACCATCAGGCGGAGCTGGCCCCTGCTTTCCTGCAAACCAGTGATGATCTCGGCCCAACTCAGGCCTTCGACGAGGCCCACGGCTGCGCCGCGCAGGGCAGTGTGCACGCTGTGGCGGCCGAGTAGTGGCAGGTGAACGTGAATCTGCTCGCCGCTGAAGTGCAGGCGAAAGCGGATGCCCTCCAGCCCCTCACTGCTGACCTGGTCGGCCCACAGGTCGCTATCCGGAGCGAGCCCGTAGGTGAAGACACGCGCCTCTGTCTGTGCCGACATGGCCCGGACGTACGGGTCGTCGGCATTCAGGATCGCGACGCCGCCTTCTTTCTCCGTCGGTAACGCTCGCACGAGCTCTGACTTCGCTTCCGCGATGCGCTCGATGCTGCCCAGCCGTTGGAGGTGGGTCGGGCCGACGTTGGTAATCACCCCGATCAGTGGGCGGGCGAGCTCACACAACCGGCCGATCTCGCCCAAGGTGTACATGCCCATTTCCAGGACCGCCCGCTGATGCTCCGGCGTCAGGCGCAGGATGGTCAGCGGCAGGCCAATCTCGTTGTTGAGGTTGCCCTCATTGCGCAAAGTGAGATAGCGCTTTTCCAGGACATTGGCGATCGTTTCTTTGCTGGTTGTCTTGCCCACACTGCCGGTGATACCCACGACGGTGACAGGCAGTTGCGCGCGCCAGAATGCGGCCAGATCGGTCAAGGCCGCCAAGCTGTTCTGCGTGATGAACACGTAGGGCGCTCGGCCAAGGGCGCCACTCGAGCCACGGAACGCCTGAGCGCCCGCCTGCTCCTCGCCTCGTCCTCCCTGCCCTTCGTCCTCGCCGGGAAGGCCGCGCTCTTGGACCGTCCCGTCTTCGCAAATGAAGGTCGCGGCGAGACCGGGAATCGACCGGGCCTGCGGCCCGGCGATGGCGGCGACGGCTCCACGCGCAAAGGCGTCGGCCAGGTAGAGAGTGCCGTCAGTATTGTCGCCCGGCAGCCCCACAAATAAGCAGCCGGGCTGCGCCTTACGCGAGTCTACCACGGCGCCCCGCAGGGCCAGGTTGGCCAACTCGGCAGGTGCTCCTGTATGGCCGACGAGTGTTTGCCAGACGTGCAGTAGCGTGAGCATGGTTTGCCTGTCTCATTCACTGGTGCGCATTGGTGGTACGTGAGGGGTGATGCGCCGCTGGCAGCCGATTCCGCACCACCTTCTCGCGCCGCCGCTTGTTCAGTATGGACCTACTCCCAATATCCTTATCGCCTCGTTCGCCACCTGTGCAAAGACCGGGACGGCCACTTGCTCGGCCCAGCGAGACTTCAGCGGCTTGTCCAGCTTGACCATGATCACCAACTGCGGGTTATCGGCCGGCAGGAAGCCGATGAAACTGGTGATGCTGGTGCTCAACACGTAGCCTTCCGGCGTCGGGATCTCCGCCGTGCCCGTTTTCCCTGCCACCGAGTAGCCGGGCAGGAAGTCTGCGTACGACGAACTGGTAACGTCGTACACCATCATGTCCTTCATCTTCTGGGCCGTGTCGGGCCTTACCGGACGGCCGATGATATGCGGAGGCACCTCATAGACTACGCCGTCCTGGACCATTGCCCGCGCCACGTGTGGTTGCAGCAGCACGCCTCCGTTGGCGATTGCAGCTACTGCATTGATCATCTGAATTGGAGTCACGGAAATACCCTGGCCGAAGGAATTGGCGGCCTCGTCGTACGGGCTCCAGTCACTCTGGCCGCGCTCCTTGACGATACCGGCGCTCTCGTTCCTGAGGTCCAGTTCGGTCAGTTTGCTGAAGCCAAACCGCCGCAGATAGCTGTAAAAGACCTCCGGGCCCATGCTCAGGCTCATCTGGGCCGAAACCACATTAATTGAGTGTGCGAGAGCCTCCGTTGCGGTCACGAGACCATAGGTCATATTCTCCGCGTTGTGGATGGTCTGTCCGTTCACCGTCAGCGCACCGGTGTCTTCAAAGACCGTTTCAGGCGTGATGCGGCCGGAGTCCAGGGCCGCGGACATGGTGACGACCTTGAAGACGGAGCCGGGCTCATACACCTCGCTGACCGCAGAGTTGACCCAGGTCTTCGGTTCCACGTCGGAGTAATGATTGGGATCGAAGGCAGGATAGATTGCCAGAGCGTAGATCCCGCCTGTGCGCGGGTCCATCACGATAATCGTGCCGCTCTCAGCCTGGTAATCGTCAAGAGACTGGCGTAGGATCCTTTCTACCACGTATTGCAGAGGTGCGTCAAGATACAGGACCAGATCGTGATTGGCCGCCGACGGCAGGTACAGTTTCCAGGCGTCAGGCAGAGGCATCGCCGTGCCGGTCAGGCTGTTGCTCGGCCAGTTGCCGTCGGTACGCAGCCAGTCGTCATAACTCGCTTCGACGCCGTACACTCCCTCGCGGCGAGAGTTCACAAAGCCTAGCAGGTGTGCCCCCAGTCCGCCCTGGGGATAGTCCCGCTCTCGCACCCAGTCGCACCAAACAAGCCCTGGTTGCTCCAGAGCACCACCTATCTGCGCGCGCACCGCGTCGCACTGCTCGTTGGTCGCATCCTGGGACAGCGACACCAGCGGCTGACTGGCCGGCAGTTTCTGCGCCAGGCTATCCAGCGGCTGGTCGAAGATCTTCGTCAGGCTGACCACCACCGTTTCGGCGACCGTCGAACTATAAATGTCCGAGGGGCGAGCCCAGACGACCTGCCGGAAGCCGTCAGTGGCCAGTAAAATCCCATTGCGATCGACGATGTGCCCGCGCGCCGGTTCGACGACGGCAGTGGGCACGCTCACTGCCGGCTTCCCAGGACGATTGAGCGGCAGTTGCCATTGGGCCAGGCGAACAACGACGGCGAGCAACAGAATAGTAAAGACCGCGATCGGTAACCACAGCCGCTGGCCGACGGTGAGCAGGTGGTCGGGAGCCGTTCGCGTCTCTTCATCAGGTTGATCGCTGCCCTCCAGAATGAGCAGGTCCTCGGCTTCGGTTGGTTGCCCAGCCGATTCTGCCGCCTCCAGGGGGCCCATTTGCGGGTCGCCTTGGATCTCCATAAGCCTTCACCAGTGATGATAAAAGACCGTGTCTCAGGCCACCAGCCGGCCGCAGGGACCTCCGCGCGCCCCTAACCCCCGGCGTCTGCTTCTGGCCAGGAAGTGCCTCGCAGAGCGATCTTTCAGGGGAGAGCAGGTTCTTCGAGACTAGAATCTGCGTTGGACCCGGTCGATGCGTCCGTATGCGACGGCGCCACGAACTGAGGGGTGACCACCGGCCCCATCCCTAGCTCGATGGCGCTCTCATCGATCGCGCGCGGTGAGTTCTGAGCGGCGACTTGTGCCGCCAACTGCGCGTTCGCATGCTCGATCACCGCGGCTGCGCTGGTCATCTCATCGATTTGGTACGTCATGCTGGTCACGGTGCTCAACTGCCAGAGGTAGATGCACATCAGACCAAAGGCAAACAGCAGCACCAGCAAAAAGCGCAGCAGCGGCGTGGCCGGTCTGGTCCAAGATCCGGCCGAGCCTTGCCCCGGTGCGGGCAAGGCAGGGGAATGCGGCCCGCTTTGCTCACGTCCCGGTCCGAAGGAGGGCGCTCGAGCGACAGTACGGCTTATCATGGTAGCTGCTCCCTTTGCACACACGCGCGCAGAATTGCGCCAAGGCGAGGGTTACCAGAAAGGACGTACGACTGAAGACGGGCCACGTGTCACGATGGAGCGCACGATGGCAGGCGAGCAATGTGGTACGATGAAGGGCGGTCGGCTGCCGGAATACCGGGCTGCTGCTCTTGTCAGATGAACACAGGTGGCTGTCTCTCGTACGCATTTCAATATACCCTATAATTGTCAAAAGATCAAGATTCTTAACCGAGGTTACGCATGATTCGATTAATTTAAGAGTATCGGCGTTCGTTCCGCCACGCGCAGCTTAGCGCTGCGGCTGCGCGCATTACCGGCGATCTCAGCCTGGGCAGGTTGGGTCGGCTTGCGTGTCACGGCCCGCAACGTGGCATGATGGTCGCACTGGCACACCGGCACCTCGGGTGGACAGATACAGTCGTGCGTCTCCCGTTGGATGAACTGCTTCACGATCCTATCCTCCAGCGAATGAAACGTGATGACGGCGAAGCGGCCGCCAGGCGCTAAAAGCTCTACCATCTGCGGCAGGGTGTCCGCCAACGCCTTCAGTTCGTCGTTCACGGCAATGCGCAGGGCTTGAAAGGTCCGCGTGGCAGGATGGATCCGCTGCCCCCGACGATGGCCGCCCAGCGCGTGGGCCACCACTTCCGCCAGTTCTGTCGTCGTCTGGAGCGGACGGGCGGCGAGGATCTCGCGCGCGATACGTCGTGAATGGACTTCCTCGCCATATTGGTATATAATGTTTGCAATATCCTCCTGCGACCATTCGTTGACGATCTCGGCCGCCGTGAGCGGCCCTGCCGGGTCCATGCGCATGTCCAACGGTCCTTCATGCAGGAAGCTGAAGCCTCGTCCGGCCTCGGCCAATTGGAATGAGGAGAGTCCAAGGTCGAGGAGGATGGCGTCGACTGATTGGCCGTGATGCCCATGCTCGGCCGCGACCTGGGCCATGCTGGCGAAGCTGGCTTGTACCAACTCCGTCCGCCCAGCGTAGGGTGCGAGCCGTTCGGCGGCACGCTCTAGCGCCGAGGGGTCCAGGTCCAGCCCCAGCAACTTGCCCGTCGGAGCCGTTGCGACCAACATCGCTTCGGCATGGCCGGCGCCACCCAGTGTTCCGTCGATGCAGAAGGCACCGGGGTGTAAGGCCAGGCAGGCGATGACTTCTGCTGCCATCACCGGCGTGTGGCCGGTCAAAGTACCAGCCCACTTTTCGCCAACTCGTCTGTGACTGCGTTTCGTTCGGTGCGCACGATTCTCTGGCTTTCTTGCCATTGTTCCAGGCCCCAGATTTCCAGGTGATCGACGTTGCCGAGGATCACCACGTTGGTATCGAGGCCAGCGTCCCGGCGCAGGGCCTGAGGGATCAGGATGCGGCCCTGTTTATCGACCGGGCAATCGTCCGCCGCAAGTACCATGCGGGTGAGATCCCGTACGGCGCGTATTGCCTGGTTTTGTTGCGACAGGATCTCGGCGATCCGCTGCCAGGCAGCGACGGAAGAGATGTTGATTTGGCCGTCCATTGCATACCAGACTTTTGCCGGGTCGCCCAGCGCCTCGCGATAACGGGCGGGCAACGAGACGCGGCTCTTTTCGTCCAGGTTATATTCGTAACGGCCGTAAAACAACGGTCCCATCGCTCGCCTGCCTAGTCAGTGGAGAACGCAATTTTGGGCTGGTTTACCACCCCTCCCCACTGAGCGCCAGTATAGTCCACGAGTTGGGTGGTGTAAAGCCCCCGGATGGGAAAAACGCGAAAGTTTAAGGTTGGAATTCGGAGGGTGCCTGACACTGACGGTGGGACGATCTCTGCTATTATGACCAGGTCATTTTTCCTTGAATTGGTACTTGACAAACGCTCGCAATGGTGGTATTATCCTTGCTTGCTGTCCGGTAACCCACATCTAGCCATGGCAATCTGACCATCTCAATATCCCCAGGTTCTCAACGAACGAGAAAATAGTCCAAGTCAGATAAGACTTGGTTTTTTGCTTTGCATGAAGGAGAGAACACTTCATGGTGATGGACTTTCTGAGCGACGGCGATCACGCCGCGCGGAAGACGTACGCCCGGATTAGGGACGTTTACGAGCTGCCTCGTCTGATCGAGGTGCAGCTCGACTCCTTTCGCTGGTTCCAAACGGAAGGACTGCAGGAGCTGCTGGACGAGATCTCGCCCATCGTCAGCTTTAACAAGAACTTGGAGCTGCACTTTGGCTCCGAGCCTGGGCCAGAGGGTTTCTGGTTTGGCGAGCCCAAGTATTCGGAGGCTGAATGCCGCGATCGCGACATGACCTTTGCCGCGCCCCTTTGGGTGCGCGTCAAGCTGGTCAATCGTGAGACCGGCGAGATCAGCGCGCAGAATGTTTTCATGGGTGATTTCCCCCTGATGACGGAGAATGGCACATTTATCATTAATGGTGCCGAGCGCGTGGTCGTCAGCCAGTTGATCCGCTCTCCCGGGGTGTACTTCACGGTCGAAGAGGACCGGGTCACCGACCGCCGCCTGTGCTATGCCAAGCTGATCCCGAACCGCGGCGCGTGGTTGGAGTTCGAGACCAGCAAACGCGACGTCATTTCAGTTAAGGTCGACCGCAAGCGCAAGCTGCCGGTGACCGTGCTGCTGCGCGCGATCGGTTACGGGGCGGATGAGGAGATTTACGAGCTCTTCACGGAAGTGGATAACGTACAGGAGCACGCTTATATCGCGTCGACCCTTGAACGTGACCCAACCAGCACGCCGAACCAGGCCGACCGGGATGCGGGGATCAATGCCGCTCTGCTGGAGTTCTACAAGAAGCTCCGGCCGGGTGACCCGCCCACCCTTGACAATGCCAAGAGCTTTCTCCAGAACCTGATCTTTGCGCCTCGTCGTTACGATCTTGGTAAGGTCGGGCGCTACAAGCTCAACCGCCGCCTGGATCTGACCGTCCCCCTGGCGCATCGCACGTTGACCAACGGTGATCTGGTTGCAGTATTGCGCCACATCATTCAGATCAACAATGGCGTCGAGGGCGAGGACGATATTGACCACCTGGGCAACCGGCGCGTCAAGACGGTCGGCGAGCTGATCCAGAATCAGCTACGCATCGGCCTGTTGCGCATGGAGCGGGTGGTACGTGAGCGCATGTCGATCCGGGATACGGAGCAGACCACACCCTTGTCGTTGATCAACATTCGTCCGGTGGTGGCGGCCATCCGCGAGTTCTTTGGTGGTTCGCAACTGAGCCAGTTCATGGATCAGACAAACCCGCTGGCCGAGCTCACCCACAAGCGCCGCCTGAGCGCCCTGGGCCCCGGTGGTCTGCGCCGTGAGCGCGCGGGCTTCGACGTTCGCGACGTCCACAATTCTCACTACGGCCGGATCTGTCCCATAGAAACGCCAGAGGGCCCGAACATCGGCCTGATCGGCTCGCTTGCGACCTATGGCCGGATCAACGAGTTTGGCTTTATCGAGACTCCGTACCGGCGCGTGGTGAACCGGGTGCCTAACCGACCCGAGATGCTGGTGGGGCACATCCTTCGGGAGCGGATCGCGCTGCCAGACGGCACGTTGATTGCCGAAGCCGGGACGCCGGTCGACGAGGCCCTGGCACAAAAAGTCGCCCAGTTAGGCGACGTCATGCCCGAAGTCCGCGTCGTCGCCGAGGTGACCGACGAGATTTTGTTCCTCTCGGCCGACGAAGAGGACCGCTACTCCATCGCGCAGGCGAATGCGGCGACCGACAGCATGGGCCATTTCAGCGAGCCGCGCATTTCCGTGCGGCGCAACCAACGCTTCCTGTTCGAGTCGCCCGACCGCATCGAGTATATGGACGTCTCGCCCAAGCAGATCGTCTCGGTATCGGCGGCGTTGATCCCGTTCCTGGAGCACGATGACGCCAACCGAGCCTTGATGGGCTCGAACATGCAGCGCCAGGCAGTACCCTTGTTACGGCCCGAGGCGCCGACGGTGGGCACCGGCATCGAGCGCCAGGCGGCCGTGGACTCTGGCCAGGTGATCGTCGCCAGCCAGCCAGGCGAAGTGGTAAGCGCCAACAGCGATGAGATCGTCGTGCTCGAAGACACCGGCACGCGCCGTCCCTACCGTCTACGCAAGTACCAGCGCTCTAACCAGAGCACCTGCATCGACCAGCGCCCTGTGGTCTACAAGGGGGACCGGGTCGAGAAGGGCTCCGTGTTGGCCGACTCCAGCTCGACTGACCTCGGCGAAATGGCATTGGGCCAGAACGTCGTGGTGGCTTTCCTAAGCTGGGAAGGCGGCAATTACGAGGACGCGATCCTGATCAGCGAGCGACTCGTGCAGGAAGACAAGTTCACTTCGATTCACATCGAGAAACACGAGATCGAGGCCCGCGACACGAAGCTCGGACCCGAAGAGATCACGCGTGACATCCCGAACGTGGGCGAGGACGCCCTCAAGGACCTGGACGAGCGCGGCATCGTGCGCATCGGCGCCGAGGTGTCGCCGGGCGACATCCTCGTCGGCAAGATCACGCCCAAGGGCGAGACCGAGCTGAGCCCGGAAGAGAAGCTGCTGCGAGCTATCTTTGGCGAGAAGGCGCGCGAGGTCAAGGACTCCAGCCTGCGTCTGCCGCACGGCGAGTACGGCAAGGTAGTGGACATTAAGGAGTTCAGCCGCGACGAGCATCGCGATCTGCCGGCCGGCGTCGAACGGATGGTGCGTGTCAGCGTGGCCCAGCGTCGTAAGCTGATGGAAGGCGACAAGATGGCCGGGCGCCACGGCAACAAGGGCGTCATCTCCAAGATCGTCAAGGTCGAGGACATGCCCTTCCTGCCCGACGGCACGCCGGTGGACATCATCTTGAACCCGTTGGGCGTGCCCGCCCGCATGAACATCGGCCAGGTGTTGGAAACTCATCTGGGCTGGGCGGCTGTGCGGCTGGGGTTCCGTGCTCAGACGCCGGTCTTCGATGGGGCACGCGAGCAGGAGATCGAGGCCGAGCTGGCCCGTGCCTGGCTGGCCGATCGCGCCTGGGAGAAGGCGAGCAAACGGGCCTGGGACTGGCTGGTCAAGGAAGGCTACTCGGAGAGCGATGTCAGCGATGACGACGAGGCGCGTGCGCTTTACCTCGCCGACTGGCTTGGCGAGCGGGGTTACGCTCCCGAGCGAGTCTACAACGAGCCCACCTACGCACGGCGTGCTGTGCTGCGCGAGTGGCTGCGTGAAGAGCCGCAAGGATATGATCCCGACGAGCTGCTCTCGTTCGAAGACGATGCCCGGCCGTTGGAAGTGCGCCAGAAGGCCGATGAGATGGCGCGCGTGGTCTGTCTGCGCGAATGGCTGAAGTGGGTCGTGCGCGAGCGCATGCGCGTGGCGCACCTGGAACCCGTCGCGGCCGAGGCGAGCGCACCTGAGACCGACGGCCACGCCAGCGAAGAGGCCAACTATGCCGAGCAGCCGGAGAGCCAGGAAGACCGTCAGGCGCTGTATGACGAAATGGAACGCATTTCCGGATTGACCGATGTCGAAGTGGTAGCACAGGCCGTCCGCCTGAGCCAGGAAGATAACCTGCCGCTGCCCACCTGGGGCAAGACCGTGCTGTATAACGGCAAAACGGGCGATCAGTTCGATCAGCCGGTGACGGTTGGCATCATTCACATGATGAAGCTGCATCACCTGGTGGAGGACAAGGTTCATGCCCGTTCGACCGGCCCGTACAGCCTGGTAACGCAGCAACCGTTGGGTGGCAAGGCTCAATTCGGTGGTCAGCGTTTCGGCGAGATGGAAGTGTGGGCGCTGGAAGCCTACGGCGCAGCGCACAGCTTGCAGGAGATGTTGACGGTCAAGTCTGACGATGTGACCGGACGCGTCAAGACGTATGAAGCAATTGTCAAGGGTGAGACGATCGAGTCGCCGGGGGTACCCGAGAGCTTCCGTGTGTTGGTGAAGGAACTGCAGTCGCTGGGACTTTCGGTCGAAGTCGTGGATGCGAAGGAAGAGATCATCCAGTTCGGCCGTGAGGATACGGAAGAGAAGCTGCCAAACCTGGGCTTCAGCCTGAGCCTGCCCGGCCCGATGAGCAAAGGGATGGAGTAAACCGTGGAAGTAAACGAATTTGATGCCATTCGCGTTTCGTTGGCTTCGCCTGAGCAGATCCTAAACTGGTCGCACGGCGAGGTAACGAAGCCAGAAACCATCAACTACCGCACGTTGCGTCCCGAGCGAGACGGGCTGTTCTGCGAGCGGATCTTTGGGCCGACCAAGGACTGGGAGTGCGCGTGCGGTAAGTACAAGCGCATCCGCTACAAGGGCATCGTTTGCGATAAGTGCGGCGTCGAAGTCGCGCACAGCCGTGTCCGTCGCGAGCGTATGGGACATATCAAGCTGGCCAGCCCAGTCAGCCACATCTGGTACGTCAAGGGTGTGCCATCTCGCCTGGGCCTGCTGCTCAACATTAGCCCGCGCAACCTGGAGCGTATCCTGTACTTTGCGCAGTATGTGATCACCCACGTCGACGAGGATGCGCGCAATCGCACCATCTCGCGGGGCGAGCGCGATCTGAACATGCGCCTGGCGCGCACTGAAGGCGAGGTACAGTCGCACATCACCCAGGCCGAGACCGAACGCACCGAGCGCCTGGCCGAGTTGGATCGCCAGGAAGAGAGCGAGCTGGCAGCTCTATCCGAGCGGCTGGCCACCGAGACAGGTGAAGTGATCTCGGCCGGACAACGGCTCCAGACTGCGCTCGAGCAGCAGGTCGGCAAGACTGCGCTGGAAGCCATCCGGCTGCCTTGGGCGGCTGACGATCAGGTGATGATTCCGGCGGGAGCGCCGGTGACGCGCGAGCGCCTGGCCGAGCTCAACGACACGATCCAGAATCGCCTCAGCGAGATCGAAGACGCGATCAACAACGAACGTGACCAGAGCCGCAGCCTGGTGGCTGCGCGGCGGGACCTGGTGCGCCGAGAGGCCGAGCAGGCCATCGACGAGCAGCGCAACCGCGTTGAAGAACAGAAGTCGCAGATGCGCGCCGCGCTCAACGACCAGCTCCAGGAGCTCAAGGATCTGCGCGAGCGTGACCTGCTGACCGAGAGCGAATTTCGCGACCTGACGGAGCGCTGGGGCAACGTGTTCCGGGCCGGCATGGGCGCCGAAGCCGTACGCGAGCTGGTGGCGAAGATCGACCTGGACGCGATGGTCAAGGAGCTGCGGGCCGAGATCCAGACCACGCAGTCGAAACAGCGCAAGAAGAAGGCTGCCAAGCGCCTACGTGTGGCCGAGGCGTTCCGCAAGAGCGGCAACCGGCCCGAGTGGATGATCCTGACCATGCTCCCGGTGCTGCCGCCCGAGCTGCGCCCGATGGTCCAGCTCGACGGTGGGCGCTTCGCCACGTCCGACCTGAACGACCTGTACCGGCGTGTCATCAACCGCAACAACCGGCTGAAGCGACTGCTGGAGCTGGGCGCGCCGGACGTGATCGTGCGCAACGAGAAGCGCATGCTCCAGGAGGCCGTCGACAGCCTGATCGACAATGGGCGCCGCGGCCGTGCAGTGAGCCGCAGTGGCAAGCGTAAGCTGAAGAGCCTGTCCGACATGTTGAAAGGCAAGCAAGGGCGCTTCCGCCGCAACCTGCTCGGCAAGCGCGTCGACTACTCCGGCCGTTCGGTGATCGTGATCGGTCCTGAGCTGAAACTGAATCAGTGTGGCTTGCCCAAGAAGATGGCGCTGGAGTTGTTCAAGCCCTTCGTCATGCGCCGCCTGGTCGAGTACAACTTCGCGCACAATATCAAGAGCGCCAAACGCCTGGTGGACCGGGAGAGCCCCGAGGTCTGGGACGTCCTGGAGGAAGTCACCAAGGAACGGCCAGTGCTGTTGAACCGCGCGCCAACCTTGCACCGCCTGGGCATCCAGGCTTTCGAGGTCGTCCTGATCGATGGTAGCGCGATCCAGATCCATCCGTTGGTCTGTGCTGCCTTCAACGCCGACTTCGATGGCGACCAGATGGCCGTGCACGTGCCATTGTCCGAGCAGGCGGTCAAAGAAGCGCGCGAGCTGATGATGAGCTCATCGAACCTGCTCAAGCCGTCTTCGGGCGAGCCGATCGTCGGCCCGTCCAAGGATATGGTGCTCGGTTGCTACTACCTGACGCTGACCAATCCCAACGTCACCGGGGCCGACTCGGTCTTTGCCGATCCCGATGAAGTGCGACTGGCGTACGACCTGGGCAAGGTTCGGTTGCACACGCCGATTCGAGTGAAGTTCACCGACTGGGCGGATGAGGTGTCGGTCGAAGATCTCGGGCTGGATGAGCGCCTGGAGCCTGCTCTGTTGCGCTACGGCCTGCGAACCGCGGGTGACGTCGTGCGCATGGTCGTCGAGGATCGCGTGGCCATGGCGCAGAAGCTGGGCCTCGAGCGGGATGATATCGACGTGATCCGCGAGCACCTGAAGGCGCAGCGGGTCCAACCCGATAAGAAGCCACAGACCGGCCTGGTTCAGACCACCGTCGGCCGGGTGATCTTCAACGCTTCGCTGCCCCGGCCGCTGCAGTTCGTCGACGACATCATGGACAAGAAGAAGCTCAACGACTTCGTGGGCGTCTGCTATGACCTGATGGGGCCGGACGTCACCGCGGAAGTGGTGGACGAGATCAAGCACCTCGGCTTCACCTATGCCACGGTCTCCGGCATGACGATCGCCGTCAGCGATATCACCGTGCCGCCGAGCAAGCAGACTGTGCTTGACGAAACATCACAGCGTGTGGAAGAGACGGAACGCCAGTACCGCCGCGGCTTGATCACCGAAGAAGAGCAGTACAACAAGGTGGTCGAGCTCTGGACGCGGGCGACCGACGACATCACGCAGGCCGTGAAGGGCTTGCTGGACCCATACGCCGGGTTGGGCGCGATGGCGACCTCTGGCGCGACCAAGGGCGGTATTCAGCCCATTCGGCAGTTGGCCGGTATGCGTGGCCTGATGGCCGACCCATCCGGACGCATCATCGCTCTGCCCATTCGCTCCAACTTCCGTGAGGGCCTGACGGCCCTGGAGTACTTCCTGAGCACGCACGGCGCGCGCAAAGGTCTGGCCGACACCGCGCTACGAACGGCTGACGCCGGCTACCTGACTCGTCGCCTGGTCGACGTGGCGCAGGACGTGATCCTGACGGAGGAAGACTGCGGTACTGCGGCCGGCATCTGGTTCAGCCGCCAGGGCGCAGCCGAGGTAGGCGAAAAGCTGGGCGAGCGTATCGTCGGGCGTATGGCCGCTTCACCGATTACCGATGCCAAGACAGGCGAAGTGATCTGCGAGCGCAACCAGATCATCGACGACCTGGTCGTGCGGGCGATCGAACGCGCGGGGATCACCAAGGTCTTCGTCCGCTCGCCGATGACGTGCGAGACCCGCTTCGGCCTCTGCCGGGCTTGCTATGGTAGTGACCTGGCGCGTGGCGGAATGATCGGGATGGGCGAAGCGGCAGGCATCATCGCCGCCCAGTCCATCGGCGAGCCAGGCACGCAGCTCACGTTGCGCACGTTCCACACCGGCGGTGTGGCCGGCGCCGAAGACATCACGCAAGGCTTGCCGCGCGTTGAGGAGCTCTTCGAGGCGCGCACTCCCAAGGGCGAGGCGGTTATCGGCGAGATCGGTGGCGTCGTGGACGTGTACTGGGAAGACGACGTGCGCACGCTCAAGGTAACCAATACCCGCCTGCGCCGCAAGACTCATCATGTCCCGACGGGCTACGAGATGCTGGTCGAGAGTGAGGACCGCGTCCAGGCGAACACGACCATCGCCAAGGCATTGACTGAGGACGCCGACCCGCAGGAGATCCTGGCGGCGATCGACGGTCATATCTACATCGAGCCCGAGAACGAGGGCGGCTATCGCGCCGTCGTGCGCCGTGAAGACGTGGAAGAGTGGTCCACGCCCATCGCTGCCTCGGCACGCTTGCGTGTCGACAAGGGCGATCGGGTGGAAGTGGGTGAGCAGCTCACCGAGGGTTCCAAGAACCCGCGCGAGGTGCTGCGTATCCAGGGACGCGAAGCCGTAGAGGTGTACCTGCTGGACGAGGTTCAGCGAGTGTACCGCTCCCAGGGTGTCAGTATCCACGACAAGCACATCGAGGTGATCATCCGCCAGATGCTCCGCCGGGTACGGGTGCTGCGCAGCGGCGACACCGACATGCTGATCGGCGAGCTGATCGATCGCTTCGAGTTCGACGAAGCTAATGCAGCCGTGGTGGCCCAGGGAGGCGAGCCTGCTCGCGGTGAGCCGGTGCTGCTCGGGGTGACCAAGGCCTCGCTGAACACCGAAAGCTTCCTGGCGGCGGCCTCCTTCCAGGAGACCACGCGGGTCTTGACCGAGGCAGCCGTACGTGGCGCCAAGGACAGCCTGCGCGGCTTGAAGGAGAACGTCATCATCGGCAAGCTGATCCCGGTGGGTACCGGCTTTGCGGCCCGCCAGCGGGCGCTGGCGTTGGCACGCGGCGAGGCCATTGAGATGTTCCCGGCCGAGGATGGCCTGGAAGGTGATGAGACCGGCGACGGCAGCGGCCTCGACGGCGACGGCCGGCTGGACGAGGCCGAGGAGACTGAAGCGACAACCGCCGGCATGTTTGGCCTGGGGAACCTGGGCGACGCGGAAGCGGAGCCGCTGGAAGACATCGACGACCTGGCCGGCATGCAGGAAGTGGCGGACACAGGCGACGACTTCGACGCAGCCGAAGCCGCCTGAAGCTAAAGTGGGGGCGAACCTCGTGTTCGCCCCTGCACCGACAGTACGCCCCTGAGCTTGAATTTGGTTTGGAAGTGGGCCGGGCCGGCGGCCGTGGCCTCCTCCGCGCATGAGGAGCAGCCTGCCGCCGGCCCGGCCTGCAATTGTGAAATGCCCCGGGATTTGACCGGCGCATGCTCCTATGCTAAACTCGTGGTTCGTGGGCCGGATTTAGCTTACCGGGTAAGCGTAATCGGCCTACCGTATTATTGTTACAGCGTGAAGGTAAAGAAAACAGGGAGGATATCTTGCCGACTATCAATCAGCTTGTGCGCAAGGGCCGCAAGCCGCTTGCCAAGAAAGAAAAGGCTCCCGCTCTGCAATTCAGCCAGAACGCCATCTCTGGTCGTTCACGGCGTATGAGCAAGGGGAACCCATTCAAGCGTGGCGTTTGCACCCAGGTGCGTACGATGACGCCCAAGAAGCCCAATTCGGCCTTGCGCAAGATCGCGCGCGTGCGCCTGACCAACGGTATCGAGGTCACGGCCTACATTCCGGGCGAAGGACATCAGTTGCAGGAGCACTCGGTGGTGTTGGTGCGCGGTGGCCGTGTCAAGGACCTGCCTGGCGTGCGCTACCACATCGTGCGTGGCGCACTGGATAGCACCGGCGTAGAGAATCGCAGGCGGGCTCGTTCGAAATACGGTGCCAAGATGCCGAAGGCCAAGGCTGCAACCGGCAAGCCGGCTGGCAGGAAATAAGAAGACGGGGTGAGGAATGGCTCGACGTAATCGTCCGGAACGACGGGAAGTGATCCCAGATGCGCGCTATGGCAACGAGACCGTGGCGCGACTGATCAATAAGGTGATGCAGCGCGGCAAAAAGTCCACTGCTGAAACCATCGTCTACGACGCGATGGAGACCCTGGAAAACCGTACCAAGAAGCCGGCTTTGGAAAGCCTCGAGCAAGCGGTGCGCAATGCCACGCCGCTGATCGAAGTCCGGCCACGGCGTGTGGGCGGTGCGACTTACCAGGTCCCGATGGAGATCCGGGAGGACCGGCGCATGACGCTGGCCCTGCGCTGGCTGATTGCGAGCGCGCGTAAGCGCCCGGGCAAGAGCATGGCGGACAAACTGGCCGGCGAGCTGTCGGACGCGTTCCAGAACCAGGGTTCGACCGTCAAGAAGAAGGAAGACACTCACAAGATGGCCGAGGCCAATCGCGCCTTCGCCCATTATCGCTGGTAGCGATACCGTAGCCGAATGGCCCGCGCGGCGGCCCGGCAGGCAACCGGCCACGCGAGGTCTCCTTCCCTGTTTTCGTCAGCCACTGAAACCCGGCGTGCAGCCGGGTTTCGCCGCTTCATCAGAGAATGTTTATGTTAGACGACGCTAGACTATCAGGATTGCGGAATATCGGTATCATTGCTCACATCGACGCGGGCAAGACCACCACCACCGAGCGTGTCCTGTACTACACGGGCAAAACGTATCGAATGGGCAACGTGGACGAAGGTACCACAGTCACCGACTGGATGGCCCAGGAGCGAGAACGCGGCATCACGATCACTTCGGCCGCCATCACGAGCGAGTGGAAGGGTTATCAGATCAACATCATCGATACCCCCGGCCACATCGACTTTACGGCCGAAGTCCAGCGAAGCCTGCGCGTTCTGGACGGCGGAGTGGTGGTCTTCGACGCGGTAGCCGGTGTCGAGCCGCAGTCCGAAACTGTCTGGCGGCAGGCGAACCGCTACGGCGTGCCGCGCATCTGTTTTGTCAACAAGATGGATCGCACCGGGGCCGATTTCTGGCGCACGATCGATATGATCCACGATCGGCTAGGCGCCAATCCGTTGGCCACCCAGATCCCGATGGGCAGGGAAGACTTGTTCCAGGGGATGATCGATCTGATCGAGCAGCAGGCCTGGACCTTCACCGAGGCGCTCGGCGCGTCGCCCGAACAGGTGCCTATTCCCGAAGACCTGCAGGCGCTCTGCAGGGAAAAGCGCGACCTGTTGATTGAGAAGATCGCCGAGACGGACGAAGGTCTGACCCTGAAGTACCTGGAAGGCGAAGAGATCACGCCCGATGAGTTACGGCGGGGCCTGCGCTCGGCCACCATTGCCGGGAGACTTGTGCCAGTCTTGTGCGGCTCGTCGCTGCGCAACAAGGGCGTCCAATTGCTGCTTGACGCCGTCGTGGACTATTTGCCGTCCCCTCTGGACGTGCCCGCCGTCAGCGGAATCAACCCGGACACCGGCGAGACCGAGACGCGGCCGCCCGATCCGGATGCGCCGGTGGCAGTTCTGGTCTTCAAGATCCAGACCGACCCGTATATCGGCCGCCTGGCATATGTCCGCGTCTATTCGGGGGTCATGCGCACTGGCCAGACGTTGAACAACGCCAACAAGAATCGTAAGGAACGCGTGGGGCGGCTGGTGCAGGTGTCTGCCGAAAAACGCCAGGAGGTGCCCGAGCTGCGTTCGGGCGACATCGGCGCGGTCGTCGGCTTGAAGCAAACGTTCACCGGCGAGACCATCGCCGATCCGGACCACCCGATCGTGCTCGAGACGATCGAGTTTCCGGAGCCCGTCATCGCAGTGGCGGTCGAGCCGCGCACCAAGGCCGACCAGGACAAGCTGGCCAACGCCTTGCAGCGCCTGGCCGACGAAGATCCCACCTTCCGGGTGCGGGTGGATGAGCAGACCGGCCAGACCCAGATCAGCGGCATGGGCGAGCTGCATCTGGAAGTATTGATCGATCGCATGATGCGGGAATTCGGCGTGCAGGCCAACGTGGGACGCACCCAGGTCGCCTACCGTGAGACGATCCGGCGCAAGTCGCAAGTCGAGACCCGTTTTGTTCGCCAGACCGGCGGACATGGACAGTACGCGCACGTGATCGTCGAGTTGGAGCCCTTGGGCAAGGGCCAGGGTTTCGAGTTTGTGGACAAGGTCAAGGGCGGGGAGATCCCCAGAGAGTTCATTCAGCCCGTCGCCCAGGGCATTCGCGAGACGATGGACGACGGCGTGCTCGGCGGCTACCCGATGGTGGACGTCAAGGCTACCTTGCTGGGTGGTTCGTGGCACGAGGTCGATAGCTCGGACATGGCATTCAAGGTGGCCGGCTCGATGGCCTTCAAGGAAGCTGCCCAGAAGGCCGACCCGGTTCTGCTCGAACCCGTCATGAAGGTGGAGATAGTGGTCCCGGAGCAGTTCACCGGCGACGTGATCGGTGACATCGTGGCGCGCCGCGGGCAGATCGGCGGCCTGGACCTGCATTCGGCGGGCCTGCAGTCGGTGCGGGCTTCGGTGCCCCTGGCCGAGATGTTCGGCTACGCGACCGCGCTGCGCTCGGCGACCCAGGGGCGCGGCACTTTCACGATGGAGTTCGACCACTACGAGCCGATGCCGCCCGATCGTGAGAAGCAGGTGCTGGGGAAATCGTAGGTCGTGCCGCCGTTTTGCATTCTTTGATCGCTAGATTTGCCAGATAGGCACATCTTCTAGTATAATCAGCGAGTTGCCGCCGATTGAAAGGCTGTCCGTATCACGCGGACACGTGGCTCGGGCCGGCAGCAGGTGCCTCGCCAGCTAAGCTAATAGACGTCTGAGGTGCCGACGCAGAGCAGTTCGCCGGGACAGGTATAGACTGCAAATTGCAGCCTTTGCCTGTCTTTTACTGCCCCGTCGCCTTCTTTGGGTGCGCGACACCCATAGCTAGCACGGGGCAATCTTTTGTCTGGGGCTATCCCATTCCCTGTCCCGGTGAGGATCGGGGACAGCCATTCAGAAGGAGTGCGAGGTCAGCATGGCGAAAGCAGTATTCGAGCGCACGAAGCCGCATGTGAATGTGGGGACGATTGGGCATATTGACCACGGGAAGACGACGTTGACGGCGGCGATCACGAAGGTCCTGGCGATGAAGGGCTGGTCGGATTTCCGGGCGTTTGATTCGATCGACAATGCGCCGGAAGAGAAGGCGCGCGGGATCACGATCGCGATTGCGCACGTGGAGTACCAGACGGCGACGCGGCACTATGCGCACGTGGATTGTCCGGGGCATGCGGACTACATCAAGAACATGATCACCGGGGCGGCGCAGATGGACGGGGCGATCCTGGTGGTGGCGGCGCCGGACGGGCCGATGCCACAGACGCGGGAGCACGTGTTGTTGGCGCGGCAGGTCGAAGTGCCGGCGATGGTGGTGTTTTTGAACAAAGTGGACATGATGGAGGACGAGGAGCTGTTGGAGCTGGTGGAGCTGGAGCTGCGCGAGCTACTGACGAGCTACAAGTTTCCTGGGGACGAGATCCCGGTGATCCGGGGGAGTGCGCTGATCGCGTTGCAGTCGACGTCGAAGGATCCGGATGCGCCGGAGTACAAGTGCATCTGGGAGTTGATGGATGCGGTGGACAGCTACATACCGACGCCGGTGCGGCAGACGGACAAGCCATTTCTGATGCCGATCGAGGACGTGTTTGGGATCAAGGGACGGGGGACGGTGGTGACGGGGCGGATCGAGCGTGGGATGGTGAAGGTGGGCGAGGAAGTGGAGATTGTCGGGCTGAAGGACACGCGCAAGACGGTGGTGACGGGGGTGGAGATGTTTCGCAAGATCCTGAAGGAAGGGATCGCGGGGGACAACGTGGGGTGTCTGCTGCGGGGGATCGAGCGGGAGGACGTGGAGCGGGGGCAGGTGCTGGCGAAGCCGGGGTCGATCAAGCCACACACGACGTTTGAGAGTGCGGTGTACGTGTTGAAGAAGGAAGAGGGGGGGCGGCACACGCCGTTCTTCAACGGGTACCGGCCGCAGTTCTACATGCGGACGATGGACGTGACCGGGGAAGCGGAACTGCCGAGCGGGGTGGAGATGGTGATGCCGGGCGACAACGTGAACCTGACGGTCAAGCTGATCGTGCCGGTGGCGCTGGAGATCGGTTCACACTTCGCCATTCGCGAGGGTGGCCGGACCGTGGGCGCCGGCGTCATCAGCAAGATCATCGAGTAGTCTTCATGTGCGCCAACCGATCCGACCGGCTGGCGCACAAGTTTGGAATGGGGGATACATGCCGAAGAACAGAATCCGGATCCGCCTGAAAGCTTACGATCATCGCGTCCTGGACGACTCGGTGCGCAAGATCGTAGATGCGGCCGAACGCACCGGCGCTGCCGTTATCGGGCCGGTCCCGCTGCCCACCCGAATCGAGAAGTTCACCGTCAACCGGGCGACCTTCATCGACAAGGACAGCCGCGAGCAGTTCGAGGTTCGCACTCACAAGCGGCTGATCGACGTGCTGGAGCCAGGCTCGAAGACGATCGAGAACCTCACCAAGCTGGATCTACCAGCCGGCGTGGACATCGAGATCAAACTCTAGCCTGCGGGTGCGTGAAGCGCGCAGCGTGAATCATCTTGACGATCACGCGGCGCGAGTCACGAACGGGGATGATGCGGCGGGCCGGGACGCGGGTCCAGGCCGGTCACGGCAGTCCCAGGGAGGACAGATGAAGGGCATTCTGGGCCGCAAAGTGGGCATGACGCAGTTGCTCACGAGCAGCGGCGAAGTGGTGCCGGTGACGGTGATCGAAGCGGGACCGTGCTACGTCACGCAGATCAAGACCCCGGAGAAGGACGGCTACAGCGCCGTCCAACTGGGATTCGAGGAGACTCGTACCAAGCGCCTGTCCAAGGGTCAGGTGGGCCATTTGCGCCGCAAGGGTTTGAACGACTTGCCGGCGCTGCGCAGGCTGCGCGAGATTCGCACCAAAGAGGTGGAGGACGTGGAGTTGGGGCAGAAGCTCCTGGCCGACGTCTTCACCACCGGCGATCGCATAGACGTGTTGGGCACCTCGAAAGGGCGTGGTTTCCAGGGTGGTGTGAGGCGGCACAACTTCCGTGGTGGCCCCAGGACGCACGGTCAGTCTGACCGCCTCCGCGCGCCAGGCGCCAGCAGCTCGGGCACGACGCCGGGTCGCATTTACAAGGGTAAGCGCATGGCCGGCCACATGGGCAACGCGCAGGTGACGGTTTCGAACCTGCGGGTCGTGTTAGTCGATCCCGAGCGCAATTTGCTGGCGGTTCGCGGCGCGGTACCGGGGGCCAAGGGTGGGCTGTTGATCATCACCCAGGCACGCAAGCAGAGGTAATGGCGATGCAAGTCCAAGTGATGAACGTGGCGGGTGAGAAGGTCGGGGATGCCGAGCTGTCGGATGCCATCTTTGCCGCGCCGATTAACAAGCCGTTGATGCACCAGGCACTACTGCGCCAGTTGGCAAATGCGCGCCTGGGCACGCACAGCGTCAAGGGTCGCAGTGAAGTCTCGGGTGGCGGCCGCAAGCCATGGAAACAAAAAGGCACGGGCCGTGCGCGCCAGGGCTCGATTCGGGCCGCCCAGTGGCGCGGGGGCGGCATCATCTTTGGGCCCACGCCGCGCTCGTACGAACAGCGCATGCCGCGCCAGATGCGCCGCGCCGCCGTGCGCTCGGCCCTGTCCGATAAGGCCGCAGCCGAACGGATCCTGGTGGTGGATGTGCTGGCGCTTCAAGAGGCGAAGACCCGTGAGATGGCGCAGGTCGTGCGCACTCTGGCACCGGATTCGAGCGTGCTGATCTTGATGCCGGGCGATGACGTTACCGTGGAGCGGGCAGCCAACAATCTGCCCTACGTTAAGCTGCTGCGCGCGAGTTATGTGAACATCCGCGATCTGCTGAACTATGACTACGTGGTCATCCCGCAGGACGCTCTGACCGTGATCGAGCAGATCCTGGGCTAACGCGGAGAGGTCGAGCAAATGCATGTCTATGATGTGTTGAAGCGCCCGGTGGTAACCGAGAAGACGACTGCTCAGGGCGGACTGAATCAGTTCACCTTCCAGGTCGATAAGCGGGCGAACAAAATGCAGGTCAAGGACGCGGTGGAGACGGCTTTCAGCGTTTCGGTGGTGGCCGTTAACATCGTCAATATTCCTCCGAAGCGGGGCCACTACGGCCGTACGACGGTCGTGAAGAAGCCGGGCTGGAAGAAGGCACTGGTAACGCTGGCGCCGGGCAACACGATCCAGTTCTTCGAGGGCGTGTAAGTCGTAAAGCGCAAGACGTAACGTGTGAAGCGCCGGTTGCGCTTCACCATACGTCTTCTGCTCGACAGGCGGCAAATCGGCAACAGTATCGCCTGTCCCGGCCGCAAGGTGTTTCGCAGAGAACGCCGGCCGGTAGTCTGCCATGGTTAGGAGATATCGGATGGCGATAAAGATCTACAAGCCCACCTCGCCTGGGCGGCGCGGGATGAGTGTCTCCACTTTTGAGGAGATCACTCGTAGCCGGCCGGAGCGATCGCTGGTGGTGGGCTTGCGCAAGCGGGCAGGCCGTAACAACGAGGGCCGCGTAACGGTACGGCACCGCGGCGGCGGCAACAAGCGTCTGTACCGGGTGATCGATTTCAAGCGCAACAAGACGGGCGTCCCGGGGCGCGTTGCCTCCATCGAGTACGACCCGAACCGATCGGCACGTATTGCGTTGGTGGTCTACGCTGACGGCGACAAGCGCTACATCCTGGCGCCGTTGGATCTGAAAGTGGGCGCGCAGCTGATGGCCGGCCCGACCGCCGAAGTGCGGGTGGGTAACGCTCTGCCGCTGCGTAACATCCCGCTTGGCTCCATGATCCACAACCTCGAGATGTCTCCCGGTCGTGGCGGACAGATGGTGCGCTCCGCCGGGACGGCTGCGCAGGTGATGGCCAAGGAAGGCGCGTACGTGACCGTGCGTCTGCCCAGTGGCGAAATGCGCCGGGTGCACACAGACTGTATGGCGACTATCGGCCAGGTTGGTAACACCGACCATGCCAACCTCAACTATGGCAAGGCCGGGCGCAAGCGCTGGTTGGGCTGGCGGCCGACTGTGCGTGGTGTGGCGATGGACCCGAACTCCCATCCGCATGGTGGTGGCGAAGGCCGCTCGCCGGTGGGTATGCCCGGTCCGAAGACTCCGTGGGGCAAGCCGGCTCTGGGCTACAGAACCCGCGTGAACAAGCGTACCGATCAGTACATCGTGCGCCGGCGCAGCAAGAAGCGCTAAGGCCCTGGCCTGCCAGGCCAAGTGAGGAACAGGGGGTCGTAAGAATATGTCCCGGTCTCTGAAGAAGGGTCCGTTTGTCGAGCCCAAGCTGCTGACGAAGGTCGAGGCCATGAACCGCACCGGCAAGAAGGCTGTGGTGAAGACCTGGTCTCGGGCCTCCACGATCTTCCCGCAAATGGTGGGCCATACGATCGCCGTGCATGACGGCCGGCGGCACGTGCCCATTTACATCGCCGAGAACATGGTTGGGCACAAGCTGGGCGAGTTCGCGCCCACCCGTTTCTTCCGCGGCCACATACGCAGCGAGAAGAAAACGGTCCGTAAGTAGGGGGTGAGAGATGGTCGAAGTGCGTGCAGTCACTAAGTACACGGGTGTCTCGCCCCAGAAAACACGGCTGGTGGTCGATCAGGTGCGCGGCATGCAGGCCGAGCGGGCGTTAGCGGTGCTGCGCTTCATGCCGCAGTCGGCAGCCCATTCGGTCGCCAAGACGATTGCCTCGGCGCTCGCCAATGCCGAGGAAAACCTGGGCCTGGCACGCGAGGATATGTACATCAGCCAGATCATGGCCGATGGCGCTCCTCTGCGGCGCTGGCGGCGCTTCGGTGCACGTGGACGGTTCAAGCCGATCATCCGGCGATCCTCTCACATCACCGTGGTGCTGGAAGAGCGAGAGTAAGTGTGATCCGTGAGCATGGTACGCGCGGACGCATGACTTCAGGCGTCAGACGTCTACCACGTACGCATGTCACGCAGGGCATCAGGAGGGTTACCTTGGGGCGTAAAGTACATCCGTTAGGGTTTCGTTTAGGCGTTATCGAACAGCACCGCTCTCGCTGGTTCGCCGAGGGCGAGGAATATACCAAGCTTCTGGAAGAGGACCGCCAAATTCGCAAGCTGGTGCAGGACAATTTGCCGGACGCGGCGATCTCCAAGGTTGAGATTGAACGTTTCCCGCCCAATCAGGTGCGGGTGACCGTGCATTCGGCCAAGCCAGGCATAATTATCGGCCGCAAGGGCGTCACCGTCAACGCGCTTCGCAATGACCTGCAGAGGATAACCAACAAGCGCGTCAAGCTGGACATCGCGGAGATCGAGAAGCCGGAATTGGACGCCAAGCTGGTGGCCGAGAGCATTGCCGATCAGCTCGAACGCCGTATTTCCCAGAAGCGCGCGATGAAGCAAGCGATGCTGCGGGCGATGCGCGCCGGCGCAAAAGGCTGCATGATTCGCTGCGGCGGTCGCCTCTCGGGCGCTGAAATGGCCCGGGTGGAGACGGTGCGCGAGGGCCAGGTTCCTCGCCATACGCTGCGCGCCGAGATCGACTTTGCCCGGGAAGAGGCGCTGACCACTTTTGGCCGGATCGGGATCAAGGTCTGGATCTTCAAGGGGCAGCGACTGCCAGGCGCCGACAACTCCGCAGCCTGAGGCTGATGGTGGAAGCGGCCGTCGCGGCTTCGCGAGGGAGTGATAGCTTATGTTGATGCCAAAGCGTGTTAAATACCGCAAGGTGATGCGCGGCCGGCGACGTGGCGTCGCCAGGCGGGGCAACGAGGTGAGTTTCGGGGATTTCGGCTTGCAGGCCTTGGAACCGGCCTGGATCAGCAGCCGCCAGATCGAGGCGGCCCGGCGCGCGATCGTGCGTTACGTGCGCCGCGGTGGCAAGCTCTGGATCCGGGTTTTTCCCGATCATCCCGTCACCAAGCGGCCCGCCGAAACCCGCATGGGTGGCGGCAAGGGTGCAGTGGAATTTTGGGCGGCAGTGGTGCGACCCGGCTTGATGTTGTTCGAGGTCGCCGGGCTGACCGAATCTGAAGCGCGCGAGGCGATGCGGTTGGCTTCCCACAAGTTGCCCATCCGCACGCAGTTCGTGCGGCGTGAACTGGGGGAGGTAGCCTGATGCGCGGAGATGAGATTCGTGGCTTGAATCCGAATGAGATCGCGCGACGTCTGGACGAAGCCCACCAGGAGCAATTCAACTTGCGCTTCCAGTATGCGACCGGCCAGCTGAAGAATACGGCGCGTCTGGCCGAGGTGCGGCACGAGATTGCTCGGCTGCGCACCGTCTTGCGCGAGCTTGAGCTGTCCGCAGCAATGGGGGAGCGACCATGAAGGAACAGCGACGACGCCTGATCGGGCAGGTCGTGAGCGATAAAATGGACAAGACGGTAGTGGTGCTTGTGCGGCAGACCCGGCAGCATCCGCTCTATGGCAAAGTCATCCGTGTGACCAGGCGTTACAAGGCACACGATGAGACCAATACCTGCCGTATGGGCGACCGCGTGCGCATAATCGAGTCCCGACCATATAGCAAGGACACGCACTGGCTGGTGGAGGAGATCCTGCAGTCGGTCGAGCAAATCGACAAGCGGCCGCTCGAGGTCGAGCAAGAAGTGGTGCAAGGCGGTTGACCCCGATTGGGGGCGCGAGCCTCTCTGGGGAGTGAGGAACAGAGCGATGATTCAGCAGGAAAGCAGACTCAAGGTCGCCGACAATACCGGCGCAAAGGAAATTCTGTGCATCCGGGTGATGGGCGGTTCGATGCGACGCTATGCGCACGTCGGCGACGTGATTATCGCTTCGGTCAAGCAGGCGGCTCCGAACAGCGCGGTCAAGTCAGGCGATGTGGTGCGTGCGGTCGTCGTGCGCACGACCTATCAGTATGGCCGGGCGGACGGATCTTACATCAGGTTCGATGACAACGCGGCTGTGCTGATTGACCAGTTCAAGGCACCCCGGGGCACGCGCATCTTTGGGCCGGTTGCCCGCGAACTGCGTGATAGAGGGTTCATGCGTATTGTGTCCCTGGCGCCGGAAGTGCTGTAAGAGGAATAGATATGGATATCAAGAAGGGCGACAAGGTAATGGTGATCGCGGGTGACGACGCCGGTCGCCAGGGCGAGGTACAGCGTGTGGTCCCGGGCAGGTGGGGCAAGGGCCGCAAGGCCGGCGAGCCAAAGCCTGATGCCAACCGCGTGGTGGTGGCCGGGATCAACCTGATCAAAAAGCATCAGCGCCGCACAGGTAACGTCAACACTCAGTTTGGCATCATCGAGCGTGAGGCCCCGCTTCACATCTCCAATGTGGAACTGATCTGCCCGAAGTGCGGCAAGCCGACTCGGATCGCGCACCAGGTGCATGCCGACGGCAGCCGGGACCGCCTATGCAAGCAGTGCGGGGAGTTGATCGATGCCTGAGATGCCGAGACTGCAAGAACGCTATCGTGAAGAAATCGTACCGGCGTTGATGAAGGAATTCAACTACTCGAGCGTGATGAGCGTGCCGCGCATTCAAAAGGTAACGCTCAACATCGGGATGGGCGAGGCCCTGCAGAACGCCAAAGCGCTGGACGCAGCGGCCGCAGACCTGACGATCATCGCCGGCCAGAAGCCGGTGATCACGAAGGCCAAGAAGTCCATCGCCAACTTCAAGCTGCGCGAAGGCAACTCCATCGGGGTGATGGTCACCCTGCGTGGCGAGCGTATGTGGAGTTTCCTTGACCGGCTGATGAATGTAGCCCTGCCCCGCCAACGCGACTTTCGCGGTGTCTCGCCGGATGCATTCGACGGCCGCGGGAACTACAGCCTGGGTTTGCGGGAACAACTCGTCTGGCCCGAGATCCAGTACGACAAGATCGACAAGGTCCGTGGCATGGCCGTTACCATCAGCACCACGGCGCGAACCGATGAGGAAGGCCGGCGGCTGCTTCAGCTCTTGGGCATGCCCTTCCGGCAGCGGTAAACGGTAGGAGGAAAACGAGTGGCCAAGACATGCATGTCGTATCGGGAAGAACGACGCAAGTATAAGGTCCGTGTGCGCAACCGCTGCAGTGTGTGCGGGCGCCCGCGCGGTTATATGCGCCGCTTCGGTTTGTGCCGCATCTGCTTCCGCGATCAGGCATTGAAGGGTAACCTGCCCGGCGTGGTCAAATCGAGCTGGTGAGAGGAGCAGAGCGATGATCAGTGATCCGATTGCCGATATGTTGACGCGGGTTCACAATGGGCTCATGGCCCGTCAGAAGCAAGTTGTGATGCCGGGCTCCAAGGTCAAGCTCGCGATGGCGCGCATTCTCAAGGAAGAGGGTTTCATCCGCGACTTTGAGATGACCAAGGACGCGCCGCAGCCGCAACTGCGGGTCGTTCTGAAGTACGACCGGGACCGCAAGTCGGTTGTAACGGGCTTGAAGCGCATCAGCAGACCTGGACGGCGCGTTTATGTGAAGCGCAGCGCTATCCCCTGGGTGCTGAGCGGCCTGGGTGTCGCCATTCTGAGCACCCCGCAGGGGATTATGACCGGCCAGAGGGCGCGCCGGCAGGGGCTGGGCGGCGAAGTACTGTGCTACGTGTGGTAGGAGGCAACTGTGTCGCGTATTGGTAAAATGCCCGTTTCGCTGCCCAAGGGTGTGACCGTGACGATCGATCCGAGCAATCTGGTGGTCGTCAGGGGACCTAAAGGCGAGCTGAAACAGCAGTTCCCGGGCGAGATCACCCTGGAACAGGTCGATACTTCGATCCAGGTCAGCCGGCCGACCGATCAGAAGGCGCACCGCGCTCTGCACGGCTTGAGCCGTTCCCTGTTGAACAACATGGTGACGGGTGTCAGCAAGGGCTTTGTTCGCATGTTGGACGTCGAAGGCGTCGGCTACCGGGCGGCGATGATGGGCAAGAATCTGGTGACTTTCGTGGGCTATTCACATCCGGTCGAGACCGTGCCGCCCGCAGGCATCAGTTTCGAGGTGGACAAGACCGGGCGCCAGATCACCATCACCGGGATCGACAAGCAACTGGTGGGCCAGATGGCTGCTCAGATCCGCGGGCTGCGGCCGCCCGAACCGTACAAGGGCAAGGGCATCCGCTATCGCGGTGAATTGGTCCGACAAAAGGCTGGGAAGAGCGGCAAGGTCGGTGGCAAGGGCGGTAAGAAGTAGGCACATAAACGTGCCTCCCTTTGCACCACCACAGGAGGGATTAGGTTTCATGGCGAAGGTAATGCGTAAACTCGCTCGCTTGCAGCGCCATCAGCGCATCCGGCGGAATATTAACGGCACACCCGATAGGCCGCGCCTGAACGTGTTTCGCAGTCTGCAGCACATCTATGCCCAGGTGATCGACGACGAACGGGGCAGCACTCTGGCAGCGGCGTCGAGCGTGGATCCCGAGCTGCGCGGAAAGCTGGATGGTTTGAACAAGTCCCAGCAGGCAGCCCGCGTTGGGCAGTTGGTGGCCGAGAGGGCAATCGCCAAGGGTCTGAAGCAGGTCGTTTTCGACCGCGGCGGGTACCCGTATCATGGCCGCATCAAGGCACTGGCCGATGGGGCGCGTGAAGGCGGACTGGAGTTCTAAGGGAGGACTGATGCCAGGCACCAGGCAACGGGATAGTAGTCAACGGGACAACAATAGAGATCGGCGGCGGGGCCGCCCCCAGGACGAGGAGCGCGAGCAGTACGACGAGCGCGTAGTCCATATCGCTCGGACGGCGAAGGTCGTCAAGGGCGGACGGCGCTTCAGCTTCAGGGCTGTCGTGGTGGTCGGCGACAACCACGGCCAGGTCGGCTATGGCGTGGGCAAAGCCCGCGAAGTGCCGGACGCAGTGCGTAAGGGCTCGGAGCGCGCGCGCAAGATGATGCGCCTCTTCCCCATGACCGGCACCACCATCCCGCACATGGCGATCGGCGATTTCAGTGCCGCGCGCGTGCTCATCCGGCCTGCCTCTCCCGGTACCGGCGTCATTGCCGGTGGTGGAGTGCGAGCGGTGTTGGAAGCAGCCGGGATTCATGACATTCTGACGAAGTCCCTGGGCAGCGCCAACATGCTGAACGTGGTCGCTGCGACCTTCAAGGCGCTGGAAATGCTCAAGAGCCCTGAGGACGAGGCCAAGCGACGAGGTAAGCCGGCTGAGGCGCTCGCGCCTTTCTGGCTGCGAGGAGGTGGGCGCGGTGAACCAAGCTAAGAAACTGCGCGTCACCTACACCACCAGCTCGATCGGCGTTGAGGGTGACCAGAAGGAAACCGTGCGGCGCCTGGGTCTGACCCGCCTGAATTCTACCGTCGAACTGCCGGACAACCCGGCCGTGCGCGGTATGCTTCACAAGGTACGACACCTGGTCACGGTTGAAGAGGTCCAGAATGAAGCTTAATGATCTGCGACCCGCAAAGGGTGCTCACAAGGACCGCACCCGCGTCGGGCGAGGCATTTCCGGCGGTGGCGGCAAGACGGCCGGCCGTGGCACCAAGGGTCAAAACTCTCGCTCCGGCGGCGGGCCACGCCCGTACTTCGAGGGTGGGCAGTTGCCGCTGGTGCGCCGCTTGCCGCACCTGCGGGGTTTCCACAACATCTTTCGGGTGGAATACACGCCCATCAACCTGGACCGCCTGAACCTGTTCCCGGCGGGCAGCGAGGTCTCGCTCGAGCTGCTCGTCGCCGCGGGCATGATCAAGTCCGAACGCGAGCTGGTGAAGGTGCTGGGCGACGGTGAGTTGGACCGCGCATTGATCGTCAAGGCTCACAAGTTCTCAGCCGCTGCCCGCGAGAAGATCCTGGCGGCGGGCGGCGCAGTCGAAGAACTGCCGCTCGAGGGCTAGTTCCGCCCGCGAGCGCTGCGGGGAGCCAGCCCCGCCGATGAAGGGGGAAATTCCCCCGGCCGACGTTTGAGGCGACCTGGGAGGTCGCCCAGGCTAAGGAGAGGGTAATGATCGATGCGGTTCGCAACGCCTTCAGGTTGCCGGACTTGCGGCGTAAGCTGTTGATTACCTTGGGTATCCTGGTGATCTACCGGCTCACCTCGCACATCCCGGTTCCTGGAGTGGATCGAGCGGCACTGTCGAACATTTTCGCGTCCAACCAGTTGCTCGGTTTGCTGAACTTGCTGTCTGGCGGCTCGCTGCAATTCTTTTCGGTCATGGCAATGGGGGTCTACCCGTACATCACGGCCTCCATTATCATTCAGTTGCTCATGCCGATCATCCCGCAGCTAGAGGCTCTCGGCAAGGAAGGCGAGGCCGGTCGCAACAAGCTGAACCAGTACACGAACATCCTGACGATCCCGTTGGCCGCGCTTCAGGCTTTCGGCCAGTCTTCGCTATTGGCCAATGCCAGTTCCGGAGCCAGGGTGCTGAAAGAGTTCGGGTTTGTCCAATATCCGCTGGCAACAGTGTCCATCATCTTTACGCTGACGGCGGGCACCATGTTGGCCATGTGGATGGGGCAGATCATCACACAGGAAGGTATAGGCAACGGCGTCTCGATCATCATCTTCGGCGGCATCATCGCCGGTATGCCGCAGAATGTGATTAATACCTACGTCCAGGGCGGCGTCCTGCAACTGCTGATCTTCCTGGTAGTGACCGTGCTCACGGTAGCCGTCATCGTACTCGTACAGGAAGGGCAGCGCCGCATCCCGGTCCAGTATGGCAAGCGGGTGCGGGCCATGCGTGGTAACCGCCTGATGGTCGTCGGCGGACAGAGCACGCACGTGCCGCTGCGGGTCAACTCGGCGGGCATGATCCCGCTGATCTTCGCTTCGTCGATGTTGATCTTCCCGAGCACGATCGCGAGCTACTTTATCTATTCGACGACGAGCTGGGTGAATGCGGCCGCTAACTTCATCTACCGCCTGTTCAGCCCGCAATACACGCTGTATTGGCCATTGTATTTCTTGCTGGTGGTGGCGTTCACTTACTTCTACACTGACGTCGTGTTCCGCCAGCAGAACCTGCCGGAGACGCTGCAGAAGCAAGGCGGCTTCATCCCGGGCATCCGCCCCGGCCAGAACACCGAGCGCTACCTCAACAAGGTGCTGTCTCGCATCACTCTGGTGGGTGCGCTGTTCCTGGGCTTCGTAGCCATTCTGCCCTGGTTGGTGCACCTCGGTTTCGGGACGGGCGCGGCCAGCCGAGCATCCAGCAGCACCCTGCTGATCTCCAGTACCGGCCTGCTGATCGTCGTCGGTGTGGTGTTGGACACCATGAAACAGCTCGAAGCGCAGTTGCTCATGCGGCACTACGAGGGCTTTATCCGGCGGTAGTCGGAAGTTGGAGGCGAACGTGGCAACACCGGCCCGGCAAGAGCCCTTGTTCATCATCATGCTCGGAGCACCCGGGGCCGGCAAGGGCACGCAGGCCCGGATGCTGTCCGAGGCGCTGAATTTGCCGCAGATCTCCTCGGGGGATATCTTCCGGGAGAACCTTAAGAACGCGACCTCGCTGGGGTTGCTGGCCAAGAAATACATGGACACCGGAGCCCTGGTGCCCGACGACGTGACGATTGCCATGGTGATGGACCGCCTGTCACAGCCGGACTGTGCGAACGGTGCGGTCCTGGATGGCTTCCCGCGCACGTTGGCGCAAGCGGACGCCTTGGACAAGTCTCTGTCCGCCAAGAGCCTGCGGGTTCAACGGGTCCCTCTGCTCGACGTCAGCGACGAAGCGGTGATCAGTCGGCTGGCAGGGCGCCGCGTCTGCCGCAACTGCCAGGCCATGTATCACGTGGAGTTCAATCCACCCAAGGTTGAGGGCGTGTGCGATGCGTGCGGCGGTCAACTGTACCAGCGCGACGACGACGCCCCAGAGACCGTGCGCAATCGTCTGTTCGTGTACTACAAACAAACGGCGCCCCTGGTCGGCTACTACTTTGCGCATTCGGTCCTGGTGACCGTCGACGGCGAGCAGCCGATGGACAAAGTGCAGGCCGACTTGCTGGCGGCGATCCGGACGGCGTAGCCCGATCAGGGAATGGACGCCAAACCGGGGGCTGAATGATAATTCTTAAATCGACACCCGAAATCGGCGAAATGCGAGAGGCCGGAAGGATCGTGGCGCGCGTCCACGAGGCGATGCGCGAGATGATCAAGCCGGGTGTGACTACCGCCGAACTGAATGCCAAGGCTGAGGACATCATCCGTGGCGCCAACGCGGTCCCGTCTTTCCTGGGCTACCCGCATACCGGCCAGAATGATTTTCCGGCCAGTATCTGCGCCTCGATCAACTCTGAGTTGGTGCATGGCATTCCGAGCCCGTCCCGTTGGCTGGAGCCGGGTGACATAATCAGCGTTGACGTCGGTGCGACCTACAATGGCTGGGTGGGCGATGGGGCGTGGACCTACCCGGTGGGTGAGATCGACGAAGAGAGCCAGCGTCTGCTCGAGGCGACCGAGGGCTCGCTCTGGGCCGCCATTGCGCAGGCTCGCGCCGGCAATCGGCTGAGCGACATCTCGCGGTCCGTGCAGCACTATGTAGAGGCCCGCAAGTTCTCGGTGGTGCGCGAGTACACGGGTCATGGCGTGGGCCGTCGCATGCACGAGGAGCCGCAGGTGCTCAACTTCGTGCCTCAAGGCGCCGGCCGAGGACCCCGACTGCTACCGGGGATGACGTTCGCCATCGAGCCGATGGTCAATGCCGGGGCGCGGCACACACGTGTGTTGAGTGACGGCTGGACGGTAGTAACGGCCGATGGAAAGCGATGTGCGCACTTCGAGCACTCCATCGCAATCACCGAGGGGGAGCCGGAAGTGTTGACTGCGCTATAGTCGTGCTGCGGGCACGCGAGGGCTGTGCTATCGCCGCAAGATAGCGGGCTGAAGTCTTGTCTCGTTGAGAGGCAAGCTGTCTGAAGGAGACTTAACGTGAAGGTTCGACCATCTGTGAAGCGCATTTGCGACAAGTGCAAGATCATCAAACGCCATGGTGTTGTCCTGGTGATCTGCGACAATCCTAAGCACAAGCAGCGCCAGGGTTAATAGGGAGGAGCTAAATGGCTCGTATTGCTGGTATAGATCTGCCGCGCGAGAAGCGCACCGAGATAGGCTTGACCTACATCTTCGGTATCGGCCTGACGTCCAGCCAGGAAATCCTGAAGATGACCGGGGTCAGCCCAGACGCTCGGATTCGCGATCTGGACGAGGCCCAGGTGGCCCGCCTACGCGAAGTGATCGAGCGCAACTACCGGGTGGAAGGTGACTTGCGGCGCGAGGTCAGCATGAACATCAAGCGCCTGCAAGAAATCGGCTGCTATCGGGGCATGCGCCACCGCCGGAACTTGCCCGCCCACGGCCAGCGCACGCGCACGAACGCTCGAACCAAGCGTGGCGCTCGCAAGACCGTGCCAGGCAGGAAGCGCGCGCGGAAGTAAGGGGGATTTAGAGGAATGCCTAAAGCAACAGCAACAGCAACAGCAGCAGCGACGACCACCGGTGCCGGTCGGCGTCCGCGAAGGACTGGTACACGGCGCGAGCGGCGGATGGTGCCGCAGGGCCAGGTGCACATTCAGTCCACCTTCAACAACACCATCGTAACCGTGACCGATCCCCAGGGCAACACGTTGACTTGGACGAGCACGGGCTCGGCAGGCTTTAAGGGCTCTCGCAAGAGCACGCCCTACGCTGCCCAGCTGGCCGCCGCACAGGCAGCCAAGCAGGCGATGGACCTGGGCATGCGTGAGGCCGATGTGTTTCTGAAGGGACCGGGGCCCGGCCGCGAGGCCGCGATCCGCTCGCTGCAGGCTGCCGGCCTGCGCGTGCGCTCGATCACCGATGTCACGCCGATCCCGCATAACGGCTGCCGGCCGCCGAAGAAGCGCCGCGTCTAACGAAATGGTAAAGCGAGAGGGACTGAAGGTCGCCAAGCCGTAAACCTCTCTGGTCAAAGAATAAGTTTGGAGGATTCAATTGGCACGAAATACAGGTCCGGTGTGCAGGCTCTGCCGCCGGGAAGGCATGAAGCTTTATTTGAAGGGTGAGCGTTGCTACACCCCCAAGTGCTCGGTCGAGAAGCGCAATTATGCGCCGGGCATGCATGGCAAGAAGGGCACGTACAAGCGTAAAGAGTCCGATTACGGCGTGCAGTTGCGTGAAAAGCAGAAGGCTCGCCGCATCTACGGTGTGCAAGAGCGGCAATTCCGTCGCTACTTCCAGAGCGCAGTGCGCGTGAAGGGCATGACCGGCGTTACCTTGCTGCAGCAACTTGAGCGCCGGCTGGACAACGTCGTGTATCGGTTGGGCCTGGCCGATTCCCGGCCGCAGGCACGCCAGTTGGTTCGCCACGGTCACTTCACGTTGAATGGACATAATCATAACGTGCCGTCCTATCTGACCAAGACGGGAGACACGATCGAGGTACGGGCTGCGAGCCGGAGCAACAGGTATTTCAAGGACCTGGCGGACCGGCTCGGCCAGCGCCGTTCGCCTGAGTGGCTAGAATTTGACGTCAATCGCATGGCCGGCCGGGTTGTTGCTATGCCCGATCGCCAGGCAGTGGATATCCCGCTGCAGGAGCAGCTAATCGTCGAGTACTATAGCCGCTAGACTCCCTGGGGAGGCAATCTTGTTGAACTTTGTATTACCCAAGATAGAGCGCGACGCGAGTTCGCGCAACTACGGGCGCTTCATCATAGGCCCGTTGGAAAGTGGCTATGGCATGACTCTCGGGAATGCCCTTCGCCGGGTTCTGCTGTCATCGCTGTCTGGGGCAGCGGTGACCTCGATCCGGGTCAGCGGGGTGCATCACGAGTTCTCGGCTATCCCGAACGTTCGCGAGGACACCACGGCCCTGCTGCTCAACGTCAAGCAGTTGCGCTTGAAGTCCGAAGTGGATGAAGCCGTGCGTTGCCACGTCGAAGTGCGCAGCGAGGGCCCTGTGACGGCTGGTGACCTGATCTGCCCGCCCGAGGTGGAGATCATCAATCCGGAGCTGCTGCTACTGACGGCCGATGCGCCCGAGGTCGACCTGGACATCGAGTTCACGGTCGGGCGCGGCCGGGGCTACTCGCCGGCCGAAGAGCGCGGTAAGCTTCCGCTGGGCGAGATCCCGGTGGACGCGATCTACGCGCCTGTCCGCAAGGTCAATTATATCGTGACGCGTGCGCGCATCGGCCAACAGACGAATTACGACCGCCTGTCACTTGAGATCTGGACCGACGGCACGATGGCTCCCGAGGCGGCGCTCCGGGAATCGGCCAAGCTGCTGGTGCGCCACCTGACGCTGGTAGCCGGTACCGACGTGACACCGGCCGAGCAGGTGACTGCGGAAACTCGCAGCGGCGTGCCGAGCCGGATCTACGATGTGCCGATCGAGGACCTGGAGCTGACGGTCCGGGCCTATAACTGCCTGAAACGTGCCGGCATCACCAAGGTGGGAGAAGTGTTGGAGCGGCTTGAGAAGGGTGAGGAAGAGATCCTTGCCATCCGCAACTTCGGCCGGAAGTCGTTGAGTGAACTCGTGCAGAAACTGGAAGGGAAGGGCTACCTGTCGGCCATCGCTTACCAGCCGAGCACGGACCTGGCCGAGTTTGAGGACGGCGGGGAACCTGAGGAAGAAGGATAAGGGGAGCTTTCGTAATGAGACATCGTGTTGCCGGATATAAACTGGGCCGCAACACCGCCCAACGCAACTCCTTGCGGCGTAACCTGATCACCGACCTGTTCCGCCACGACCGCATCCAGACGACTGAGGCGAAAGCCAAAGCCACACGCGGCGCCGCCGAGCACCTGATCACGGTTGCCAAGCGCAGCATGGCCGAAGGCGGAAACCCCGTCCACGCACGTCGCCTGGCGGCGCGCGTGATCACCGATCCTGACGTGACGAGGCGTCTGTTCGATGAAGTCGCGCCGCTCTTCGTCGAGCGGCCCGGGGGCTATATCCGTTTGCGCAAGCTCGGGCCTCGCCTCGGCGACGGCGCCGAGATGGTGGTGATGGAGCTGGTCGAGAAGCCGGAAGCGAAGAAGTAAGACGGCCGCCGAGTATTATCTGCGGGCCACTGTGGCCTATGATGGTACCGACTTCCTGGGGTTCCAGTGGCAAACTCGGGGACGGACCGTCCAGGGGGTCCTCGAGGGCGCGCTGGCCCAGGTGACGGGTGCGTCCGGCCGGGTGGTTGGTTCGGGTCGCACAGATAGCGGGGTCCATGCTCGGGGACAGGTGATAGGCTTCCACACGGAATGGCGGCATCCACTGCCCGACCTGGAACGGGCGCTGAATGCGGTCTTGCCGGCGGACGTGGCGGTGCGCGAACTGCAAGTGGCGCAGCAGGACTGGCATCCCCGGTTCAGCGCCCGGCGCCGCCACTACCGATACACGGTCTTGAGCCAGGCTCTGCGCTCGCCGTTGGACCGGCGTTACGCCTACCTCGTCACGGTGCCGTTGGATCTGACCCTGCTGCAGGCGGCGTCGGAGCTATTGGTGGGTGAGCACGATTTCGCCAGCTTCGGCCGGCCCACCCAAGGCGAGAACACGGTGCGCTATGTCTTCAGCGCCCGCTGGCAGCAAGATGGGGCATGCTTTGCCTTCGACGTGGTGGGCAACGCCTTCTTGCGCAGTATGATGCGCAGTCTGGCCGGCAGCTTGTTGCAGGTGGGCGCAGGAGCCTGGCCGGTCAAGCGAGTTGGCGAAGTTCTGGCGGCCCGCGATCGGGCCCAGGCGGCAGCCCCCGCTCCGGCGTGTGGGTTGTGTCTGATGAGTGTAGGGTACTCATGAGGGAGCAATAAACGTGAGAACGTATAGCGCAACAGCCAGCGATGCCGAGGCGAGCTGCGAGTGGTACATGCTGGACGCAACCGGCATGACCCTCGGACGCCTGGCAACGCAGATTGCGACGGTATTGAAGGGCAAGCACAAGCCCATTTACACGCCTTCCATGGATTGCGGCGATTACGTAGTCGTCATCAATGCCGACAAGCTGCGCGTCACGGGGCGTAAGCTGGACCAAAAGATTTACTACCACTATTCCGGCTACCCAGGTGGCCTCAAAGAGGTCGTCTTGCGCGATCAGATGAGCCAGCATCCTGACCGGGTGCTCCACGCCGCGGTGCGCGGCATGCTGCCGCACAATCGGCTGGGTCGCCAACTTATCAAGAAACTGAAGGTCTACGCCGGGGCGGAGCATCCGCATGCGGCCCAGCAACCCAAGCCATTTCCGGCGCTGTAGAGGGGAGGAGACGATAGATGTCAGCCAGGTATTACGAGGCAGTTGGCCGGCGCAAGACCAGCTCGGCCCGGGTGCGGGTCTATCCCGGCACCGGTAACATTGTCGTGAACGACAAGCCGGCCGAGCAGTATTTCGGACGCGGCACGGATATTCTGATCCTGACCCGGCCTCTGCGCGTGACCGATAGCGTTAGCAGCTACAACATCAGCGTTCAGGTCGCGGGTGGTGGGCTGTCCGGGCAGGCGGGTGCAGTGTCACAGGGCATCGCCCGCGCGCTGTGTCTCGTGGACGGGACCCTGCGCAGCGTCCTAAAGGCGAACGGGCTCTTGGCCCGTGATGCGCGTGCCAAAGAGCGCAAGCATTACGGCCTCAAGCGGGCCCGCAAGGCGCCTCAGTACACGAAGCGCTAAACCAAAGGAACGGCGAGCAAAGATTGCGGGTTTTGGATCTGCCGTCAGGCCGGGCCAAAATCCGCATTTTGCGTTAACGGAGCGGAGGTGGTAGATAGCGAAATGGCCATGATCGTGGTCGGGGTACTGACAGTCAGTGATCGCAGTGCGCGCGGCGAGCGGCCCGACACGGGCGGGCCCGCCATCGCCCAGGCGGTGACGGAGGGCCTGGTAGGGGCCAGTGTCACCCAAACGGCGATCGTCCCCGACGATGAGGGGGCGATCGCAGCCGTGTTGCTGCGTTGGGCAGATGAGCTCGGCCTGGACCTGGTGCTGACCACCGGTGGCACGGGCTTTGCGCCGCGCGACGTCACGCCGGAGGCTACGCGCGCGGTGCTCCAGCGTGAAGCGCCGGGGCTGGCAGAGGCGATGCGCGCCGACGGGCGGCTGGTCACGCCGCACGCCATGCTCAGTCGGGCTGTGGCCGGCGTGCGCGGGCGCACGCTGATCGTCAATCTACCGGGCAGCCCGAAGGGCGCCCTGGAGAACCTGGCGAGCATTCTGCCTGTGCTGCCGCACGCCATCGAGCTGTTGCAAGAGGGTGCGCACGCGGAGAAACATCACTGAGCGGGTGGTTACCAGACGCGCATCGAGCTGAACGACTCCGCATAATCCAGCCCGCAGCAGCGGCCGATCTCGTGGTTCCACTCGGCGAGCCACTTGAGAGCCTCTTCGCCCTGGCCAAACTGGCTGGCGTGGCGCGTTGTCGCCCGGCTCTTGAGCTCCCAGGCTGGGGCAATGTCAATCACGATGTCGCCGCGCTCGCTACCGCCGCGCTCGCTACCGCCGCGGTCGCTACCGCCGCGGTCGCTTCCTCCAAAGAAGAAGAAGCGCTTGATGTCCGCGACCGTGACCCCGTCCACCAGTTGCTCGGGGTGGTAGAGCTCCATCTTCGAGGGCATGTAGGCGTCAAGTGCGACGCGGCCCGCCGCGGTGTGATCGGGGTGGGCCTGGCCCGCCCAGTAGGGGTCGAAGGTGAAGACCGTGTCGGGCTGGTAGCGCCGGTATGCGCTGGCGACCTCGGCGCGTAGGATCAGGTCCGCCACCAACTCGCCGTCGTGACGTCCGAGGAAGACGACGCCTTTTAGCCCCAAGACGTGCCCCGCTGCCAGGGTCTCTTCGCGGCGGATACTGGCCAGCTTTTCGCGTGTCATCGCCGGGTCGTGGGTGCCTATGTCCCCGTCTGTTCCGAGCACCAGCGTTACCTCGACCCCTGCCTGGACCAGCAGGCCGATCGTTCCACCGCAGGCGGTTTCCAGGTCGTCAGGGTGCGCCGCGACCACCATCAGGCGCCGCACTTCCTCGCCAAACTGCCCGACATCAAAGCGCACAGCGCTCGGCTCTGCGCCAGGCCCCTTCCCGCCTGCAGCTTGCTCGGCGGGCGCCGTCTCGGCCTGAACTGTCTCAGGCGTGGTCGTGTCCGGTGTGATCGTCTCAGGCATAACTCTATCACCTCGATTCAGTGCATCTATTTTAGCGGTGACGCCGCGAGGTCGCAAATTCCAGCCTGTGCGTCGCGGGGCCTGCGAGCGTTCGCGTCCTGCCGGACGGCATTCGATTACTCAGACTGGGCCCCGGCGTGCTACAATCGTCGCGGCCCGCTCCGAGCGGGCGCCAGGCGGAGCCGGCCCCGTTCGCCGGTTGATCCGGTACACCGTAACGCGAGGTGAGTCGTGGGCACCCTGAATCCCAACATTCCGTCCGCAGAGCTGACGACGGCGCTCAACGCGTCGGCGAAACGCATGCTTGTTTTCGGACGGCCGTTCATCACGCCGGCGATGTTGCTGCTCACCTTCTGCCGCGATGACGGCAGCGCGGCCCATCGCATGCTGGTCCAATGGGCCACAGAACGCAGCTTTCGCCTGGACGAGTTGGCCGCCTCGGCTGAGGCGCTGGCGAAGTTTTCTCCCGACGCCGATGCGCAGTTCAACTTCCTGGACGAGTCCAATCACCCCGTGCCGCTCTCGACGGAAATGATCATCGCCCTGGACGAAGCACGGAGCATCGCCCAGGCCAGCCACGAGGGCAAGGTGGGCACCGACCACGCCCTGGGTGGCATGGCCGAACAGGGCGTCAGCACCGCCGCACTGCTGCGCCGCTATGGCATCACTGCCGGGACTATGACCAACCGGTTGGTCGATCGGGCGCAGGCGAAAAGCGTCAGCGGCCAGGATCTGGTCGCGCAGGCGAGGGATGGGGAAGGCCGGCCCCTTTACATGCGGGCCGACCTGTTGAGCGACCTCTTGGGCCTTCTGACGCTGGCGGATTACCGCCACGTGATCCTGGTCGGGGAGCCGGGTGTGGGCAAACGCACGTTGGCGCACTCGTTGGGATTGTTGATGGCCGAAGGCAAGGGCCCGGCCGACCTGCGAACCCTGGTGGAAGTAACTGAGAGTGGCCTGCTCGAGGATGCCGACAAGGCGGTGAACGCGGCCTGGCGGCAGGCCCGCGACGGCGTCTTGCTGATACCCAACGTCGAGCGTTTCTTCGGTGGCTCGACCGCCGTTCCCGAATTTCCGCGCGGGACGCGCGCCGTCCAGCGCGCCTTCCTGGGCACACTGCCGGTGGTCGTTGCTACCACGACTGACGCTGCCTGGAACGACCGCCTGGCCAATAACTCGGCCGTCAGCCAATACAGCCACCGTCTGCGCGTGCCTGAACCCAGCCTCGAGGAAACGAGCGCCATCCTGGCCGTACACAAGGCGCGCCTGGAGCAGGATTATCGCGTGCAGATCGGCGACGAGGCGCTGCCGGCCGCGGCCAAGATGGCCAAACGTTACGTCGCGGGTATGGCCCTGCCGGCCTCGGGGCTGGCCGTCTTGCACCGGGCCTGCGCGATGCTCAAGCTGGCCGGGCAGTCACAGGCCGCCTTCCGGCCGAACCTGCCTTCGGATACGCGGCTGGACGCGGACGACGTCGCCGTGGCGGTCAGTGCGATGACGGGCATCCCGGTGAGCAAGTTGGGGGTCGACGAGCGCGCCCGTTACGCCCACATCGTGGAGGCCCTGCACCGTCGGATCATCAACCAGGAAGAAGCCGTCCTGGCCGTCAGCCGGGCGGTTAAGATCGCGCGCGTGGGCCTGAAGGATCCCAAGCGCCCTGTTGGCTCTTTCCTGTTCCTCGGGCCGACGGGCGTTGGCAAGACCGAGCTTGCCAAGGCGCTGGCCGAATTCATGTACGGCGACGAGAACGCGATGGTTGTGCTCGACATGAGCGAGTACCAGCAGGACCACACCGTCAACCGGCTGATCGGCGCGCCACCGGGCTACGTAGGCTATGAGGGCGGCGGGCAGTTGACCGACAAGGTGCGCCAGCGGCCCTCGACCGTGGTGTTGTTCGACGAGGTCGAGAAGGCCCATCCACGTGTGCTGGATGTGCTGCTGCAGATCATGGAGGAAGGGCGCTTGACGGATGCCCAGGGCCGGGTCGCCAGCTTCAGCGAGACCGTGATCATCCTGACGAGCAATGCCGGGTCGCAGTACCTGGACCAGCCTGTGATGACGGACGCCATGCGTGAGCTCGTGATGGCGACGGTGCGGGCCACGTTCCGGCCCGAATTCCTCAACCGCTTGGATGAGATCATCCTCTTCTTGCCATTGACGGCGGAACACCTGAGCAAGATCCTCGACCTGATGCTCAAGAATGAGGTGAAGCTGCTCGAAGGGCAGGGAGTGTCTCTGGAGATCAGCTGCCCGGCGCGAGAGTGGCTGTTAGCGCAGAACGATCATCCCGAGTGGGGCGCGCGGCCGTTGCGGCGTATCATCCAGAAGTTCCTGCGCGAGCCCTTAGCTGACTGGCTGCTGACCGCTACCCCGCCCAAGGGTGTGAAGGTGCTGGTCGATGCCGGACCCGCGGGATTGGCCTTCAGCACCGAGACAAAGGACGGTGCGGAGACCGAGGGCTTGGCGGCTGCGGGCCCGGCGGCAGGGGAAGCGGCTCGCGACGCCGGGGACAAGAGCGCCTAGGGACACGGACCCGAGGGGTAAGCTCCGGGTAGGTCACCGCTTGTAGCGTGACGGTTCACTGTCACGCTGAGAGCGATGACCTACACGTCGAACAAATCCGGGTAATCGGTGCCGATGCTGTCCACGCCCATCTGATCTAACGCGCGCAGCGTCTCTACATCGTTGGGGCACCAGGGGCTGACCGCCAGGCCGGCGGCGTGGGCAGTCTCGACCAGGTCCCGGGTGACGTATGCCCACTGCGGGTGTAGGGCCGCCGCCCCCGCTTCACGCGCGGCGTGGACCGGGTCGACTAACCGGCCGGCATAGAGGATGCCCGTGGTGACTTCTGGCTCGATGATCCGTGCTTCCCTCAAGACGAAGTGATCGAAGCTGATCAGGATTGCCTGTTTGAGCATGTCGTACTGACGGAGCAGGTTGATAACCTTCCCGGCGAGGCCCGGGTAGTAGAGCGGGCCGTTCTTGATCTCGATCGCCAGTGGCACGCGTGCTTTCGCCCACTCCAAAAGCTCGGCCAGGGTTGGGATGCGCTGGCCGGCATACGTGCCGGCAGGGGTGGTCGCGGACTCGAACCAGGCGCCGGCGTCCAATTCCTTCAACTCCGCCACGGTCATGTCTTTGACGTATCCCTTGCCGTTCGTCGTGCGGTCCACCGTGTGGTCGTGGATAACGACCACCTCGCCGTCGCGGCTCAGGTGCACGTCGGTTTCCACCACGCTCGCCCCCAGTTCCAGACCGCGCTGAAAGGACGCAAAGGTGTTCTCCGGCGCATAGCCGCGCGCACCCCGATGACCGACGCGCAGGACGGGAGAACCTGGAGCGCGCAGGAGGGTGACATTCATTAGGCTCCTCCGGTTCGGCCAGGGCGACCCCGGCCGGTCTTTTCACCTTTCAGGTGTACTTGTCGACTTTGAACCTGTACAGGCTCACGTCGTCTTTGGCGCCGATCCAGGCTTTCTGGCGTGCAATGGCGATCTGCATCTCGGCATCGTCGATGCCCGGGATGTCGGGCAGCAGAAGTCCCCGCCGCGCCCCCCGGCGCACGATTACCCCATACTGTTGGGGGTCCAGCTCCGCCGGCGAGCTGATCCGCTCGGCCGGGTGCAGTACGCTGACGTCGATCTCCAGATCGTCTAGCTCGTGGGGCCGGATCGGCGAAAAGCGAGGATCTTGCGTGGCCGCAGAAATCGCGTTCTGGATCGTTTCGCGGGCCAGTTCCGGCTCACAGGGCTCGATTGTGCCGATGCAGCCCCGCAACTCGCCCGTGCTGAGCGTGTGAATGGTGACGAACACCCCGGCCGGCTGACCCTCGATCGGCTCCGGTGCTTCCTCGGGCCTTAGTTCGTGCCCATCGCAAATATAGGCCTGGATCGCCGCGCGCGCGAGTTGGACGAGTGGGTGGTGCTGGCTTGGCGGCATGGTCTTGCTCCCGGTGGGTCGCGACGTGTGCTCCATCAAGCCCAGTGCGTGATGGGGTGCACAGACGTATTGTGTAACCACTTGCCTGCCTGCGCAAGTCAGGCGACCAGTCGCGAGATGACCAGCCGCTGTACCTCACTGGTCCCTTCCCCGATCGTCATCAGCCTGGCGTCACGGTAGATGCGCTCAACCGGATACTCCTGGCTGTAGCCGTTGCCGCCGTGGATCTGCAGGGCGTCCCGCGCCACACGCTCGGCCGCCTCGCTTGCGAACAGCTTGGCCATCGAGGCTTCTTTCGTGAAGGGCCGGCCCTGGTCCTTGAGCCAGGCGGCGTGGTAAACCAGCCAGCGTGAGGCCTGAATGTCCGTGGCCATATCGGCGAGCATGAAAGCCACCGCCTCGTGCTCCTTAAGGTGCTGACCGAATGTCTGCCGCAGACGGGCGTACTCGCAAGCCGCCTCATAGGCCCCTTGGGCCAGGCCCAGGCTGAGCGCGCCGATGCCTATCCGCCCGCTGTCCAGCACTTGCAGGGTCTGCGGCAGGCCGCGGCCTTCGACGCCGAGCAGGTTTTCGGCCGGAACGTGCACATCCTCGAGTGTGAACGCGTAGGTGTGCGAACCGTGCAGGCCCATCTTCTTCTCGGGCGGGCCGAAGGAGACGCCGGGCGCGTCTGTGGGCACGATTATGTGGCTGAAGCGATCGCCGGTGCGCAGAAACAGGATCACGACCCCCGCCTCCGCACCATTAGTCAGCCACATTTTGCTGCCGTTGATCACCCATTCGTCGTCGCGTCGGACCGCCATGGTCCGAATGCCTCGCAGGTCGGAGCCGGCGCCGGGCTCGGTCAGCCCTAGCGCTCCCAGCACCTTGCCGGCAGCCATCGGCTCGAGCCACCGGCGCTTCTGGCCTTCGCTGCCGAAGGACGCCAGCGGGCCGCAAGCCAGCCCCAGGTGCGCGGCGACGATCAAGCCTGTGGAGCCACAACCGCGGCCGATTTCCTCCAACAAGATGGCTGCGCCGAGTTGATCGCCTCCCGCCCCACCATACTTCTCCGGGACGTTCAAGCCCAGCAGCCCGAGCGGCGCCATCGCACGCAGGGTCTCCCAAGGGAACTCGCCGCTCTCGTCCACCTGCCGGGCGTGCGGCTTGACCTGCCGCTCGACAAAGTCTCGCACCATCCGCTGCAGCAGGCGATGTTCTTCATCCAGCTCGAAATCCATGGCGACCTCCAGGCGCGCGCCGATCAGAGCGCGTTGCGAATAGCGTCCACAGCGGCGGGGTCTTCCAGGGACGAGACGTCCCCCGGGTCACTGCCCAGGTAGGTGGCGCGGATGACGCGGCGCATGATCTTGGCGTTACGCGTGCGCGGCAGGCTGGTCACGAACTTGATCTCGCGCGGCTTCAGCGGCCTGCCCAGTTGCTCGATCAACTGCACCATCAGCTCGGAACGCAGGTCCTCGCTGGGCTGCCGACCCGGTGCCAGCGTGCAGAAGCAGACGATCTCCTCGCCTTTGACCGGTTCCGGCACGCCGATGGCGGCCGCCAGCGTTACAGCCGGGTGGCTGCACAGCACCGACTCAACCTCAGCCGGTCCAACGCGTTTGCCGGCCACTTTGATCGTATCATCCGAACGGCCAAGGATGTACCACAAGCCATCGTCGTCGATCGCTGCCCAGTCGCCATGCACCCAGATGCCGGGAAAGCGTGACCAGTAAGCCTGGAGGTAACGCTCGGGATCGTGCCAGAAGCCGCGGGTCATGCCGATCCAGGGTAGGCGGATGGCCAGCTCGCCGACTTCGCCGCGCAGCGGCCGGCCTTGACCGTCCAGCACGTCCGCAGCCATGCCGGGCGCCGGCCCGGAGAAGGCGGCGGGCTTGAGGGGTGTCAGGAAGTTGCCCATCAGGATGCCGCCAGAGATCTCCGTCCCCCCGCTGTAGTTGATGATCGGCAGGTGGCCGCCGCCGGCCGCCTCAAACAGCCAGGTCCAGGACTCGGGGTCCCAGGGGGAGCCGGTTGAGCCAAACCAGCGCAAGCTGGAGAGGTCGTGCCGCGCGCAGCGGGGCCTCGCCGTGCGGGCGCAGGGCGCGGATCAACGTCGGCGAGACACCCAGCCCGCTGATGTGGTGACGCTCGACCAGAGCCCAGAGCCGATCGACATCCGGATAGTCGGGCGCGCCATCGTACAACAGCAGGCTGGCGCCGAGGAGCAGCGCGCCCCACACTTCCCAGGGGCCCATCATCCAGCCCATGTCCGTCATCCAATACAGCGTGTCGTCGCGCTTGACGTCGAAGCCATGTGCCAGGTCCTGGGCCGCCTTGATCGGAAAACCGCAGTGCGTGTGGACGGCCCCCTTCGGGCGGCCGGTTGTGCCGCTGGTGTAGATGAGCATCACCGGGTCATCCGCCCCCATCGGCTGCGTCTCCGCCTGGTCGGTTTGGCCTGCCACGATCTCGTCCCACCAGTGGTCGCGGCCCGGGCTGAGATCCACGGCTGCGCCCGTGCGCCTGACCACGATCATGTGACGCAGCGAGGGCACTTGCAGAGCGGCGGCGTCGGCGGTCGGCTTCAGGTCGTATGTCTTGCCGCGCCGGAACAGTCCGTCAGACGTGAACAGCGCGACCGCTCCGGCATCGTTCAATCGGGAAGCGACGGCGCCCTCCCCATAGCCCGAGAAAAGCGGGACAATTATGCCGCCAATCTTACAGATGGCCAGCATGGCGATTACGATCTCCGGCACCATCGGCATGAAGAGGCCGATCGCGTCGCCACGCCGGCAGCCCAGTGCGCGCAGGGCGTTGGCGCAACGGGCGACCTGCTGGGCCAGTTCCGCGTATGTCAGGCGGCGCGTCTCCCCCTCTTCGCCTTCCCAGCGCAGGGCAACGCGCTCGCTGGCCCCCGCGGCAAGCCACTTGTCGAGGCAGTTGTGGACGATATTGAGCGAACCGCCCACGCACCAGGCGGGCCACTCGATGCCGCGACTGAAATCGGCGATCTGACGATAGGGCTCGTAGAACTGAATGTCGAGGTCGGCCAGCACCGCTTCCCAGAATGTGGCCACCTCTTCCAAGGAGTGGGGGATCAGCTCATCCAACCTGGTGACGCCTTGGCGCCGCATGAAACGGACGAGATTTGTCTGCTCAACCTGGGCAGGGTCGGGCCACCAAACAAACTCGCCGCCGAACGAGAACTCGGCCATCTCAGCCTCCCGCAACTCGAAGCCCGGCGCCCGGAGGGACACCGCTAGTTGGATCCCGGCCTTCGGCCAGGCGGAAGCGAGCCTGCCTCGAAGGGACAGCCCCAGTATTGGTCAGCCGGCGGGGCATGTCTAGTATCTAGCTTCCAGCTTATGGGGTGGCGGGCTGTGGAAGAGGCGTCCTGGCCGAACGCCGGGCCCGGGAAACTTTCACCTCTCGGATTGGAGGCCGACGAGCTCGGGTTCTCCCCAGACTGCCCAGGCGAACTGATGGTCGCCCAACCCATCGGTGGCGAAGGCCAGGCGCATGATGTTACCGGCCTGGAAGGGGAGGGCGACTTCGATGGGCTCCCAACGCGACGGCCAAGCGGCCCGGCTCCAGACCTGCCAGCCGTCCACACGAATGCGGAAGGCGACAAGCCGATCTTGCGTGGGCTGTGCCCCGTCGCGCACGCCGATCGCGGCCCGCAGACGCAGATTCTTCAAGCCCGCCGGCACCGGCACGTGGTACTCGACCACTGCTTCGCCGCGTACCGGCGGATGCTCCCAGAGCGCCGGGCGGAACTCGCCACCCACCGTGGCCTCGGCCGTCTTGGTCTCCATACCGGCCCGGTCGTGGCTGCCGCGGACGTCTGCCGAGCCGAAGTATTCGAGGAAGTTGTACTGCCAGGGACGCGCGCGAGGGCTGTCGGCCAGGTGTTCACGTTGAGCCGCCCGCCAGCGCAGGAAGGCGATGTATTCGCGGACGAGGGCCTGGTCGGCGCCAGACAGGGCGGCCAGTTCACCCTCAATGTCGGGTAGCAGATCGTTCATGGCACCTTTCATCCCGGACCGTAGTGATGTTGGGCTCATTCTAGCACGGCGCCAAAGCGCGCGCCAATCCCCGGCGGCGATTGTGCCCGGCCGGGAGCGTGCGACGGCGAGCGCCGTATGCTGCTGATGGTGGTTCGGCGCAAGATCAGGCAGCGCTCTGCGACTGGCGATGTTCCGGCCGATGCCACCAACTATGCCGTGCCTGCCCGGCCTGAGGCTGACTCGAGGGCAGATGGTGCACGGGCGAAGGTGAAGGTTCTTCGTGTCCCGAGGCGGGCAAGAGCCGTGCAAATTGCCTGGCTGCCGCCAGGTTGGAGACCTGCAGGCGCAGGGCCAGACCGGAAACTGAGGTCAAAGTGATCAGACCGTAGGCGAGGATCGGCACTTGCCGATTGTGGGTAAACGCAAGATCGGGTTCGCCGTCCGGGCGCACGTGCTCCCAGGTCTGTGCCACTACCTTGGCGTCCGCAGGCACCCGGCCGTCTTCCACATAATGCCCTGGAAGCGCTCGCACCTCCAGCATGTCATACGCGAAGGCCCGATAGCGGCCCTGCCTGAAGACCAGCAGTTCACCCGGCATGAAGAACAACTGGGACGGACCGGCCATGATGCCGTAGACCGGCAGGTCTGTTAGGAGGTAGGGGGGGTGCACAAGGCCGGCCCTGGCGCGCCGGCGCTTGATGAGTGACGAGGTTCCTGCGTTTCGTTTCCACTCACGATCGGGCTTTTGCCTCACGATCTGCCAGACAGTGTCCGCTTCGGCCAGCGCGCGGCAGGCGTTCCCCACGTCCGCATAGCTGGTCCGCGCACACTCATCCAGATCGTAGTGCACGATCGACGTCCGCACGAGCATCTCGTGTTGGTGCATCCGATAGAGCATCAGAACGCCCAGGGCGGCGATCGAGCCGGCGAGTGCGTAGAGGAGCATCGCCAGAAGCAGCGGTGACACCGGAAGGTCTACCAACGACTCAAGCAGGGGCGGCGTCGAGCCGATCAGCAGGGCAAGCAGCATAATCAGGGCGCCGGCGAACGGCGCGAAGCACGGTCGGCGGATGCGACGGTTGATCTGCCTCAGCGTATCTTCGTTCATGCGGTCGGGACTCCCCAGAGGTCGACGAAGGGGTATAATGCGAAACAAATAAACTATGCTACGTATTTTAGCATCAGGGGGTAGCAAAGTCAAGCAGTATTTACTGGTTGTTTGGGGGAATTTTGCCGGCTGCGCGCGCACGCGCGAGCACGCGTTCCGCCGCCTTCACGGCGGGCGCGTCGATCATCTTGCCGTCAAGGGCGAAGGCGCCTATGCCTTCCGCCTGACGCTGCCGGGCGGCTTCTGCCACGCGCAAGGCATAGGCAATCGCGGCCGCATCGGGCGTGAACGCGGTCTGTACCGGTTCCACCTGGTCCGGATGGATCACCTGCTTGCCGGTGTACCCCAGCTGCGCCCCTCGCGTGGCTTCATTCGCCAACCCAGCCCGGTCCCTGAAGTCGACATAGACCATGTCGATGGCTTGCAGACCATAGGCCGCGGCATGGGTCACGACCGCGCTGCGTGCGTAGAAGACTTCCCAGGCCGCCGGCGTGCGCTGTGCGCCGATATCGCCGGCCAGATCCTCGGCGCCAAAGATCAGTGCTTGCAGACGCTCGCCTGCCGCCGCGATCTGCGGCAGGTTGACGATGCCGCGCGCCGTTTCGACCAGCACAATCAGGTGAATGGCGCCCACCGGCCAGCCGTTTGTGCGCTCGACGGCTTCGATCTGCTCACTGGCCCAGCGCACCGGCTCGGCGGCCTCAACCTTCGGGATGACGATCCCGTCCGGCCGTCCGGCCAGGGCCGCGGCCAGGTCCTCGGCTTCGAGACCGGAACCGAGCGGGTTGATCCGTGCCAGCCGCTCGGCCCGTCCGAAATCCAGCTCCCGGAGGGCCGCGGCGAGCGTCGCCCGCGCCTCTGCCTTGCGGTTGGCGGCGACGCCATCCTCCAGGTCCAGGCAGACACAGTCGACGTCGAGGGTGGTCGCCTTGCGAATTTTGCGCAGGTCATCGCCGGGCATGTAAAGCAGGGCACGTCGGGCTCGCACGGCGCTCTATCTCCTCAGGAACATCACGCTCCGTTCCAGCTCGATCACCACCGTCCCATCCGCTTTGCGCCCGGTCTGTTTCAGGCGCACGATGCCGGCGTTCGGCCGCGATTGGGAAGGACGCTTATCCAGGACTTCGCTTTCCGCATAGATCGTATCGCCGTGGAAGACCGGGTGCGGATGGAGGACTTTCTCATAGCTCAGGTTGGCGAGGATCGTCCCCTCGGTCAGGTCGGCCACCGTCAGGCCGACCACCAGGCCAAGCGTGAAGATGCCGTTCACGATCCGGCGGCCGAAGGGCGTGTTGACGGCGTAGTCCTCGTTCAGGTGCAGTGGCTGGGTGTTCATCGTCAGAGCGCAAAACAGCACGTTGTCAGCTTCGGTAACGGTCCGCCCCTGAGTGTGCCTGATGTGCTGGCCTATCTCCAGATCCTCGTAATACAGTCCGGGCATACTACCCTTCACTCTCCAGTTCCACCAACACCTGCTCGCGTTCGACTGTGTCACCCGTGCTCGCCAGCAGGCGCGCGACGCGCCCTGATCGCGGGGCCTGCAAACGGATCTCCATCTTCATCGCTTCGAGCAGCAGCAGGGTCTGCCCGGCTTCCACCAGCTCACCTTCCGCCACCTGCACTGCACGCACCCGGGCCGGCATCGGAGCGCGCAGGCCTTCGCCGGAGGCCGCTCCCCCTGCGCCATGCGACCGCCGCGCTTTCGGTCGTTCGAGGCGGAAGGTGCAGCCGTGCGATGACAGCCACTTGACCTCCCCTTCGACGGCCCAGTAGACCAGGTGCGGCCGGAGGTGGCTGCTCGGGTCGATCAGCAGCAGGCTGAGCGCGCCCCACCCCGCGTTCAGCACTTCCACGTCGAAGGATCGGCCGTCGATCGTCGCCCGGTAGCTCTCGCCGCGGCGCTCCAGCTCTACCTCATGCGTCACAGAACCTGATTGGTAGCGGTACTTCATGCTTCACCGACCCGCAAGTGATCCTTGAGCAGCCACGGGCTGTAAGGATCGCCCGGCGCCCTTCGCGTCCCGTCGCCAGCAACGTCGGGCGCCCATCCCGACTGCGTCCCTTGGAGGATCTGCGCTTCGGTCAGCGCAGCCGCAATCAACACCTCGGGGGGGAGTTCGCACAGTGGGAGCTGCCAGGCTGTGAACTCCTCGTCGATCCAGGTAGTGTGGGCCCGGCCCTCGGCGAAGTCTGGGTGACTCAGGACATCCTGCAGAAACTGCCAGTTGGTCGTGATCCCCAATAGCACCGTCTCACTCAACGCGGCCAGCATCCGCCGGATGGCGGCCGGGCGATTTTCGGCCTGCACGATCAGCTTAGCGATCAGCGGATCGTAGTAGACGCTCACCTCGTCGCCGGTCGTCACCCCGGTATCCACCCGCACGCCCGGTCCCTTTGGCTCGACAAAGCGCAGCAGCCGGCCGACCGCGGGCAGAAAGCGGTTGCTCGGGTCCTCGGCGTACAGCCGGCATTCGATAGCGTGGCCGCGCTGCGAGACATCCCCCTGGTGGAAAGGCAGCCGTTCCCCGGCTGCGATGCGGATTTGCCACTGCGCCAGGTCGAGCCCGACCACCATCTCGGTGATCGGGTGTTCGACTTGCAGGCGCGTGTTCATTTCCAGGAAATAGAACTGCCGGGTCTGCGGATCGACGATGAACTCGACCGTCCCGGCGTTCTGGTAGCCGGCGGCGCTGGCGGCCGCCACCGCCGCCGCGCCCATCTGCTCGCGCAGGCTCATGTCCAGCAAGGGCGAAGGGGTTTCCTCGATGATCTTCTGATGTCGCCGCTGGACCGAACATTCGCGCTCGAACAGGTGGAGGAGGTTGCCATAGCCGTCGCCCAGGACCTGGAACTCGACGTGGTGCGCCTGCGGGACGTAGCGCTCCAGGATCAGGCGCTCGTCTCCAAACGCCGCCAGCGCCTCGCGCCGGCAGGCCGCCAACGCCTCAGCCAATTCCTGTGGCCGGCGGGCCACGCGCATCCCCTTGCCGCCGCCGCCGGCCGCGGCCTTGACGATGACCGGGTAACCGATATCTGCCGCCGCCCGGTGCAGGTTGCCTTCGTCATCGACACCCTGCCAACCCGGCACGATTGGCACGCCGGCAGCCTGCATGCGCGTGCGCGCGGCCGCCTTGTCCCCCATCGCCTCGATCGCGTCTGCCGGTGGACCGATGAAGGTCAACCCTGCCTGCTCCACCGCACGCGCGAACGCTGCATTCTCGGCCAGGAAGCCGTAACCAGGGTGAATTGCCTGGGCGCCAGTCTTTCGGGCAGCCTCCAGGATGCGTGCGCTGTTGAGGTAGGACTCGCCGGCTGCGGCGGGACCGATCTCGACCGATTCGTCCGCCAGGCGCGTGTGGAGCGCGCGCCGGTCGGCTTCTGAGCAGACGGCGACGCTGGCGATGCCCAGCTCCCGGCAGGCACGGATCACCCGAACGGCAATTTCACCCCGATTAGCGATCAGGATTTTGGAGAACATCGATCACATCCGGAACACGCCGAACCTGGAGTCCTGGCGCGGGCTGTTGAGCACGACCGACAGCGCCAGGGCCAGTACCGAGCGCGTCTCCGCCGGGTCGAGGATGCCGTCGTCCCAGAGGCGGGCGGACGAATAGTATGGATTGCCCTCGCGCTCGTACTTCTCGAGCGTCGGACGGCGAAACTCGTCCGCCTCGGCCAGTGTCAGCGGCGGCTGCCCTTCGCGCGCGATCTGCTCCTGCTTGATCGTCAGCAGCACATTGGCGGCCTGTTCCCCTCCCATCACGCTGATGCGTGCGTTGGGCCACATCCAGAGAAAGCGCGGATTGTAGGCCCGCCCGGCCATACCGTAATTGCCGGCGCCGAAAGAGCCCCCGATCACGACGGTCAGCTTCGGAACCGCCGCGTTGGCCACGGCATGCACCATCTTGGCCCCGTCCTTGGCGATCCCTCCCGTCTCATAGACCTTGCCCACCATGAAGCCGGTGATGTTCTGCAGGAAGAGCAGGGGCACCCCCCGCTGATCGCACAGCTCGATGAAGTGGCTGCCCTTGAGCGCGCTTTCGCTGAAGAGGACACCGTTATTGCCCAGGATCCCGACCGGGTAGCCATGGATGCGGGCAAAACCGCACACCAGTGTCGTGCCATAGCGCGCCTTGAACTCGCGGAAGCGGCTGCCGTCCACCAGTCTGGCGATCACCTCGCGGACGTCGTAGCTTTCCCGGAAGCTGCGCGGCAAGATGCCATAAATATCGCCGGCTGGGTAAAGGGGCTCTACTGGTGCCGCCAGGTACATGCCTTCCAACCAGCTTGGTGCGCGGCTGCGGCTTGCCGGCAGGGTCTCGACGATGCCGCGACAGATCTCCAAGGCGTGCTCATCATCTTCGGCAAAATGGTCGGCCACGCCGGAGAGTCGCGTATGCACGTCGGCCCCGCCCAGCTCTTCGGCCGTGACATCTTCGCCCGTTGCTGCCTTCACCAACGGCGGGCCCCCCAAAAAGATCGTCCCGGTGCCACGCACGATGATGGCCTCATCGCTCATAGCCGGGACGTAGGCACCGCCTGCCGTGCACGAGCCCATCACCGCCGCAATCTGCGGGATACCGCTGGCGCTCATGCGCGCCTGGTTGTAGAAAATCCGCCCGAAGTGGTCCGCATCGGGGAAGACCTCGTCCTGCATCGGCAGATAGGCTCCGCCGGAGTCAACCAGGTAAATACAAGGGAGAAAGTTCTGCTCGGCGATCGCCTGGGCGCGCAGGTGTTTCTTAACGGTCAGGGGATAATACGAGCCGCCTTTCACCGTGGCGTCATTGGCGACGATCATCACCTCGCGCCCCTCCACGCGGCCGATGCCCGTGACGATCCCCGCCCCGGGCGCGTCGTCTTCGTAGACGTCGAGGGCCGCCAGGGGGGAAAGCTCCAGGAACGGCGAGCCTGGATCGAGCAAGCGTTCGATCCGCTCGCGCACGAAGAGCTTGCCCTGGGCCTCCTGGCGTTGGCGATACTTTACCCCACCGCCCTCCCGGGCACGGGCCAGGGTCGCGCGCAGCTCCTCGGCCAGTTCTCGCTGGTGGGCGGCGTTGGCCTTGAAGTCCGGGCCGGTGGTATGAATCGATGAGTGGAGGACGTCCATCCAGGCTGACCCCCGTGCGCTGTGCGCGGTCCTTGGGATTCCAGAGGCTATTATGCTGCAAGCGGATCAATTATCCCGAAACCCGGCTTACGTTTGGGGGACCTTTGGGCCGAGGGCGGCGCCAAGGGCGGCGCGGAGGGCGGCATCGACGGTGGAGGGGTTAGTGTCGGACACCAGTGTCAGGCGAAGCGTTCTCTGAGCACTTCTTCCAGTGTGGGCTGGCCAATTACCTGCAGTTCGTAGCGCACGCGCTGGCTCGGATGGTAGATCTTGGCCACGCGTGTCAGATCGATCGGGGTGGCGGAGATGACCAGGTCGCAGGGCACGCGGCGGATGGTCTCCTCCAGATCATGGATCTGCTCCTCGCCGTAGCCCATCGCCGGCAGCAGTGGCCCGATGCCCGGGTATTTCTCGAAGGTCTCGCTGATCGTGCCGACCGTGTACGGGCGCGGGTCGATGATCGAGGCGGCGCCAAAGCGGCGGGCCGCGACAACCCCTGCGCCGTAGGTCATACCCCCATGGGTGAGGGTGGGTCCGTCCTCGATCACCAGCACGTGCTTGCCCCGGATGGCAGCCGGATCCGGGACGAAGATCGGCGAGGCGGCCTCGATAATGGTCGCATCCGGGTTGACGTCCATTACGTTGCGGCGCACCGCGCTGATGTCGGCCAGGTTGGCGGTGTCCACCTTGTTGATCACGATGACATCAGCCATGCGCAGGTTTGCCGCCCCAGGGTAATAGGTCAGCTCATGGCCGGCGCGGTGGGGGTCCGCGACGACGATGTGCAGGTCAGGGCGGTAAAAGGGGAGGTCGTTATTGCCGCCATCCCACAGCACCACGTCGGCCTCTTGCTCTGCCTGGCGCAGGATGGCCTCATAGTCGACGCCCGCGTAGACCACGATCCCGCGGTCGATGTGCGGCTCATACTCCTCGCGTTCTTCGATCGTGCACTCGTGGATGTCGAGGTCTGCGTAGGTCGCAAAACGCTGCACGCGCTGCTTGACCAGGTTGCCATAGGGCATGGGATGGCGGACGGCGACGACCTTCTTGCCCATCCTTTGCAGCAAGCCGGCCACGTGACGGGTAGTCTGCGACTTGCCGCTGCCGGTGCGCACCGCGCACACCGCGACCACCGGCTTGACCGACTTGAGCATGGTTTCGTTGCCGCCCATCAGGCGGAAGTCAGCGCCGGCCGCCAGCACCCGGCTAGCCCGCTCCATCACGTATTGGTGGCTGACATCGGAATAGGCGAACACGACCTGATCCACCAGCAGGCCCTCGATGAGTTCCTCTAGCTCGCTCTCAGCGTGAATTTCGATCCCGCCTGAGTACTGAGCGCCGGCCAACTCGCCCGGATAGCGCCTGCCCTCGATGTTGGGGATTTGAGTAGCGGTGAAGGCCACTACTTCGTAGGCCTCGTTGCCACGAAAGTAGGTGTTGAAGTTGTGGAAGTCGCGCCCGGCCGCACCCATAATCAGTACACGTTGCTTCGGCATCCAGGGGCCCTTCTGTACGCCCAGTCTATGCTGCCTGGGGCTAAGTGCTCGCTTCCAGCTCGCTGCTGGAGCTCACGCGCTTGCGGTATACGATCCGCGCCATGAGGATCCCCGTGAAGTACAGGGCAAGCAGCGGCGCCATCACCACCATCATGTTGAATGGATCGACCGTGGGAGTGATGGCCGCTGCGACAATGGCCATCCCGACGAGGGCGTAGCGCCACTGCCGGGCCATCGCGCTGGGCGAGACAAGACCCAGCCTGGCGAGCAAGGCCATCACCAGCGGCGTCTCGAATGCCGCGCCGATCCACAACAGGACGGCAAAGATGAAGGAATAGTATTCTTTTATGTTCCAACTGGGCTTGGCAAACTCAGTGCCGAACGATGACAGGTACTTGATCGCGAACGGCAACATGACGAAGTAGGCGAAGGCCAGCCCAAGGGCAAAGAAGACCAATACGAGCGGCATACCCAGGATGGCGACCGCCCGAAACATTGAGATCTCTTGTGGGCTCTCCAACGCCGGACGGATGAACATAAGGCTTTGGTAGAGGATCATCGGCAAAGCGGCGATGGCACCCGCGCTCAGCACGATCTCAATGTAGACGAAGATCATGTCGGTCGGGCGGAGGACGATCAATTGGACGCCGGCCGCCGGGCGGGTAAGCAGAGCCAGGATGGTGTTGGCAAAGAAAAGCGCCGCGACCGCTCCAACCACCATGGCGCCCAGGACCATGAAAATTCGATGCCTTAGCTCGACCAGGTGCTCGACCGAACCATACAAAATCTGGACCAAGTCATAGAGCGGGCTTTCGCTGCGCGCCCACAGCACCCGCGCTTGCTCCATGGTCAGTTGGGGCTGCTGGTTCTGTGAGCGACGGAAATTCGTGATCATCAGCCAGATTTGCTCGACCCCCGCGGGGAGTTTGCTGGGCCCGAGCAAAGCTATGGCGACGACGCCAAGCAGCACCAGGCCAAAGACTCCGGTGAACGACATCCTCTACTCCTCTGCGGCCGGATCGGTTGGGGATCGGCGGTCTTCTGGCTCCGGCGCGCCGGGGGCAGCAGCTTCAGTCGCTGGCTTCTCCGCCGCCGGTTGGGCTGCCGCTCGTGTGTTCGTATTGCCGTCCGACGAGCTGAGGCGGCGTGAGACGCGCTCCATCACTGCCACGAAGTCTTCCACATCGAAAGTCGCGGCTGCGGCCGGCGGCGGGGGAACGGTTTCAGAGACTTCGCCGCGGTCGCCCTCGCCAACGGGCGATCGCGCAGCGGCCGGTCCCGCAGGGACGGTACGGGCGACTGCAGTAGGGCTGCTCCTGTCGGATGACAGCGGCACGGTCGCTGGTGCCGCAGCGGAGGCCTGGGCGACTTCGGTAAGGTCACCTGCCTCAGGCGACGAGGGAGCGCCGGCCGGCGCCGAGGGGACGTACTGTTCGACTGCGCTAAGGCCGTCTGCCCCGGCTGACGACGGAGCGGTGGCCGGAACGGAAGGAATCTCCTTGGAAACCTCGCGACCGTCCTCGTCCGGTGGCGATACTTCCTGCGCAGCAGAAGACGCCAGGCTGGTTTCTATGTCCCCATCGCCGCCCTCGGCGGCTACCGCGTCCACACCGTCCACAGAGGGCTGCCCAGCATCATCCGGCCGCCCGCCGTCGTCGACGAGGTTTGCCGTCGCCGGTCCCTCCCCATCCGCCGCATCCGCTGCCGAAGGAACCTCGGCGCTGGCCTCCGCTCCGGCCGCCGCCAGGGTCCCCGCGCTTGCCTTCTCTTCCGCCCGTCCCGGCTGCCGGGCCGCTTCGTCAGCCCGGTTCACCTCGCCTAAGAGCGCATCGCGCAACGCTTGCTGAGGATGAGAAACGGCCTGCACGGCGGCAGTGGCTTCCGCAAAGGGGGCTTTGATGTCCTGAACAGGTGCTTCCAGCGCCTGGCGGGCCTCTTCTATCTCCTGCGAGAACTCGTGCGTGGCCTCGCGCATGCTGCGCATGGTCTTGCCCAGCTTCGCGCCGATCTCAGGCAGTTTATCTGGTCCGAACACCATCAGCGCAATGATCAGGACCAGGATCAGTTCCATAGGGCCAATGCCGAAGATTTCCATCTTTCAGTCCTTCGACGGTATTCCGCTGACAGCCGGTGACCGCAACACAACGCGGTTATGATTTGCCACCGCTGACCCGAGCACACCATTCACAAAACGCGAACTGCTGTCGCTGCCGAACGTCTTGGCCAGGTCGACGGCCTCGTTGATTGCCACCTTGGGAGGCGTGTCGACCTCGCCGCTCAACTCCAGGAGTGCCATGCGCAACACGTTCCGGTCGACAACGGCGATCTGCGACACAGGCCAGGCCGGAGCGAATCTCTGGATCAAGCCATCGAGCTGCGCTTTGTGCTGAACGACGCCGTTGACCAGCAAGCGGAGGAAGCTCTCCCCTTCGGGGGGTAAGGGGCGATCCTCCAACCGGTGACTCACGACCTCGCTGGCGGGGTGATTTGTGGTATCCAGTTCATAAAGTGCCTGGAGAGCGCTGACTCGCGCTTGCCGCCGGATTTGCACGCTGCTAGGTCCTTTATTCGGTCTTGGCTGACGGCGGCACGACGTCATCGACATGAACGTTTACTGCCGCCACAGACATGCCGACCATTTCCTCGATCGCGCGGGTGATGCTGCTTTGCAAGTTCTCGCCCAGCTTGAGCAAGTTGATGTCACCTTCCGCTACGATGTGAACTTCTATCTGTACGCCTTCGTCTGTCACTTCGATGAAGATGCCTTCGTCGGCTGCCCCACCTGCCAGCAGACCGCGCACGTTTGGTGGTACCGGCGCCAGCCGGCGCACACCGCGTTGCTCCAAGGTCGTGGAGCGCACGATGGTCGTCAACACGTTGGGTGCGACGGTCACTTTGCCTGGCGCTTCGTACACCAAGAAACCCTCCTACATCATCACCATGCCGCCGTCGACACTCAGGACCTGGCCCGTGATGAAGGCAGCCCGGTCGCTGGCCAGAAAGGCGACGGCGTAAGCGATCTCCTCCGGACGGCCAAAGCGACCCAGCGGCGTGGCGGCCAGAATCCTTTGCTTCTGCTCTTCGGTCAGCACGTCGGTCAACGCGGTCGGTACAAAGCCGGGCGCCACCACGTTGACCGTGATGCCGCGCACGGCCACTTCTCTGGCCAGCGCCTTGGCGAGCCCAATCATGCCTGCTTTTGAGGCCGAGTAATTGGCTTGCCCCGCTTGCCCCGCCAGTCCGGAGACCGAGCTGATGTTGATGATCCTGCCCGATCGTTGCTTGATCATCGGCCTTAGCGCTGCCTTGCTGCAGTTGAAGGCGCTCTTGAGGTTCGTCTGAATGACCGTGTCCCAATCGCCTTCGCTCATCATCAGCGTCAGAGTATCACGGGTAGTGCCGGCGTTGTTGACCAGGACGTCCACCCGCCCAAAGTGGTCGAGCGTTTCCTTCAGCAACCGCTGAGCGGCGGCCAGGTCGCTGACGTCAGCCTGGATGGCAGTCGACTGCCCGCCACAGGCGGCAATGTCGGCCACCACCGCCTCCGCGTCTTCGGCGCGCTGCCGGTAGTTCACCACCACGACAGCGCCCTGGGCAGCCAGCTCCTTGGCAATGGCAGCACCGATCCCGCGCGAGCTCCCCGTCACAATCGCTACTTTGTCCTTCAGCACGATACTCCTCCCAACGCCGGCGTGTCTCTCCCGCTCTCCCGCTCCGGCGCTCGCGGCGACGCGAACCACGGCCGCATCGGCCTATGGTCGCATCCCAGAATTATAAGCCTTAAGGCGTAAAACGTAAAGCATTGTCAGCGTTGTCACCAGGGCACTGTCAAGATGAGCCCACGCCCAGAAGCTGCAACGCTTGATGCAGCGAAGCGCCGTAGCGGCGCGTGGCCGCTGGGATGCTGGACCAGCCCTGATAACGCAGGACGTTGAGCACTGCATTGCGCAAGGCGGCCAGCGCCTGGGCCGAATGGCCGGAATGCAGCTGGCAGCGGTCCTCGCCAAAGGTCTCGTCCCGCACGTAGTGAGCGCAGTTCTCAATGGTCCAGTGTCCACGCCACAGCGCCGCCAGGTGCTTGGTCTTTGCCCGAGCCCGGCTCAGGCTGGTGATGCCGTAGACCACCTCGTGCGTGATTGCGCCTGTGCGTAGATCGACCGCACGGTAGGTGCGCTGCATGACCTGCGCCGCCCCTGGCCAAGCCAGGTACTCATTCAATTTGGCGCTGGTCTGAAGGGTCCGTTTTTCCCGGCGCCCATGGGTCTTGTTGTGCAGGACCAACGTCGTGCGCTCTTCTTCACCCTTGCACAGCGGCGGCGACTGGAAGAGCAAGTCGATATTCGCCCATAACTGGGGCTGGTTTTTCTTCACAACCATCAAATAATCGCCGCCTTGATCCAAAATCTGTTGGGCGATCGCTCGCTGGGCCAACAAAGCATCCATCGTGACCACCACGCCCCGCAAGTCCCGTCCCGCCAGTAGCTTGGGGACCACGCTGATCTCGTTGGTCTTTGCATCTACCCGCTCCTGCCCCAACACCAGACCGTCGCCATGCCCTACCAGACTCACCAGGAAGGTTTGATCCCCATGCGCCCGGGCCCCACGCAGATCCTTCCCATCTGCCGCCAGGCCCCGCAGCGGTGCACCATCCCTGCCTCGAAGACTCTCGCTGGCTCGGTTCTCCCTCTCCATGGCCGTGCCCATCGCGGCGATCTGGCCTTCCAGACCCTCGATGCCGATCTTGCGCAGGGTCACATAGAAGGTCGAGCAACTCGGCAGGCGCTTCCTCGGCAACTCCAACTGGGCGATCAGTTCGCCGGCATGCAGCACTGCCCATTGTACGATGCCCCAGACCGTCCTCTGTCCGCTGAGCAAAGCCACGCTCAGGATCGTCAGCAGCACCCACAATTCATACTGTTTGCCCTGCGCATGGCGCGTATCGGGCACGGCTTTCAGGTACGGCACCAGCGTGATACACTCTTCGAAGGCCATCGGTCCAATCCTCCCCTTAGTTCTGCAACTTTAGGTGATTGCAACCGATGGTTTCTACTTTAACAGAACCGTGGCGTTGTCACGCAACTCTGCCGCGGCCTGTCCTAGGTGAGCGCTTCGACGTGCGCGGGCTCGGCAACGTTGGCGGTTGTGAACGCGGGGTTGATCCGCCGTACCAGCCCTGTCAGGACGTTGCCCGGCCCTATCTCGACGAACGTCGTCGCGCCGGCCCCTGCCATACGTTCCATGGAAGCGGTCCAGCGCACGGGCGAGGTGAGCTGGGCGACCAGCTCGGCCCTGATCTCCGCCGCGGAGGCCAGCGGGAGTGCAGAAACGTTACCGATGACGGGCACCTGCGGGTCATTGAAGGCGGTCGCGGCGACGTGCCCGGCAAACTCAGCCGCAGCACTGCTCATGAGCACCGAGTGGGCGGCAACGCTGACCGCCAGGGGCTTCGCCCGGCCACCGGCGCCCTTGGCCAGCTCCAAGGCAGCAGCCACACCGGCCGGACTGCCCGAAATCACGACCTGGCCCGGCGAGTTGTAGTTGGCCACCTGCACCGTATCCGCCGCTTGCTCCGCAGCTTGATGGCAGATCTCGGTTACCTGTTCATCCGCCAGGCGCAGGATAGCCGCCATGCTGCCGGGGTGCAGGCTGCCGGCGCGCGCCATCAATTGGCCGCGCAGGCGCGTCAGGCGGACGGCATCCGGAAAGCCGAGCGCACCAGCGGCGACGAGCGCGCTGTACTCGCCCAAGCTATGGCCGGCCGTGCAGCAAGGGGCAGGCAAGCCGGTCCGCGCCGTCCGCAGCGCGCGCAGGGCAGCGACACTAGTCACCAGAATTGCCGGTTGGGCGTTGGTAGTCTCGGTTAGCGTCTCGGCGGGGCCGTCGAAGCACAGCGTTGAGAGCGCAAAACCAAGGATCGCATCGGCCTCGGCAAACGTCTCGCGGGCCACGCTATAGGTCTCGGCCAGCGCGCGGCCCATGCCCGCTTGCTGCGAGCCCTGACCCGGGAAGATGTAGGCAACATTGCTCATGGGTTCACCACCTGGAAATCGGTACGTTGGGTCGACCTGGGGTGCGTCTGCCAGTGCTCCCGCGAAAAAGGGGGAATGGGTTCCCCCAATTCCCCCTTCGTTTCTGCCTGACAGCAGCCTGTCACTCTTTCTTCTTTTCCTCTTTGGTGGCGATCACGGTCTCACCCCGGTACGTGCCACATTCAGGGCACACCGTGTGCGGTGGACGCAGAGCACCGCATTGTGGGCACGCCACAAGATTCAACGGGGACAGAGCGTCGTTTGCGCGGCGGCGCCCTTTGCGGGCCTTGGACAACTTACGTTTTGGGAGAGGTGGCACGGTACGTTACTCCTTCATTGCTCTTTATTGTTTTTATCTTTCAGAAGTTCCTGCAATACGGCCCAGCGCGGATCCGGCTCTGGCTCGCAGTCGCAATCCCCTTCGTTCAGGTTCTTCCCGCAGGTCGCGCAGAGGCCCCGGCAATCCGGCTTGCACAGGACGTGTATGGGAAGGGCCACCAAAACGTTCTGCCGCAGTACCTCTTGAAGGTCAAGTATGTGGTGTTCGTTGATCCAGAGGGCCCGGTCTTCCTCCCCTGGCCGCACCGACTGACCGGTGACGATATCGATCGTCGGCTCGAAGGTCTCCTCGACGGCCACGCCAAGCGGCACCTGGACCGGTTCCAGACAGCGCACGCAAGACAGCGTCAGGGTCCCGCGCAGCTCGCCCTGGACCAACACGCCGCTAGTGACGTGCATCAGCCGCAGGGGACCGGTCAAGGAAGCTGAACCCTCAACCGGGCCTTGACCCAGCTCCACCTCCGGCGCCAGGTCATGCAAGTCGGCGTCCACCACCACGCTGCGCGTGGCGCCGACCGGTTCCTTCAATAATTGGGCTACATTAAGGATCACATTTTCAGTCACGATAACATTCGCCATTTTCAAGGTTCAAGCTCGCCGGCGCGCCCAGCAGGACGGTTCCAACCGCTGCCTAACGCAAAGCAAGAGAAGATTATAGGTCAGAGCGAGCCAACTGTCAATTTCAGCGGCTTGTTTTTGGCTGTTCGCCTGCCGGCAACTCCTGGGTCAGGACGCGTTGCCCGGCTTGCACCTCGCGCAAGACCCGCTGCAGGCGCTGTTCCAGGTTGTTGAGCTGTGTGAAGGTGTACTGGTTCGCTTGCGCTTGCAGAGCGCTCGCCCGCTGCTCGGCCTCCAAAACAATGCCGCGCGCGCGCTCGCGCGCCGCCTGGACCATGGCTTGGTCGTCGATGCGGCTCAGCGCCTGCGCGTGTGCCTCTTCGAGAATGCGATGGGCCTGGGCGCGCGCCTCGCCCAGGACTCTCTCGCGTTCGCCCGCGGTGCGCTGGCTCATGCCCATCTCGTCGGGCAGCGCCTCGCGCATCTGGGCCAGGATCTGCCGGGCTGCAGCTTCGTCGACCAGCAAGCGGCCGCTCGCCGGGACGTGCACGGAGCGCTGCAGCAACGTTTCCAGTTCGGTGATCAGAGTTGAGATATCCACGGCGCACCTATCTTTGTCAATCGCGGGAGCTAACCATCGGCACGACATTGTGGGCGTTGTGGCCCAATTCGGCGAAGCGAGAACGCAGGGCCTCCTGGACAGGCAGCGGCGCCAGGGCCGAAACATCGCCCCCCAGCATGGCGACCTCTTTGAGGATCGAAGAGCTAAGGTAGGCATGCTCGAGGCTGGTCATCAAGCTGATGAATTCGATCTCGGGTGCCAGCTTCTTGTTCGTAAGGGCCATCTGGAACTCGAACTCAAAATCCGAAATCGCTCGCAGGCCGCGCACCATCACTTGGGCGCCGATTTCCCGAGCGAAACCCACCGTCAGGCCGCGGTACGCAACCACACTGACATTGGGCAGGTGGCGCAACGCTTGTTCTGCCAACGCCACGCGCTGCGGGGTGTCGAACAGCAGTGACTTGGGCGACGCGTCGTAGACCGCCACCACCAACTCTTCAAACAGGGTGCTGGTGCGGGTGGCAATATCGATATGACCGTTGTGGATCGGATCGAAGGTGCCTGGGTAGAGCGCTCGAATCATTATCACCTCTTAGCTCGCGTCTCCGGCGCCTCGCCAGAACTCCGCCACCTGCGCAGCCAGGGCCCGGTGCTCTGGGCGTGAGAGTTGGGGATCTACCGCGAACAGGTCTTGGGCCGCAGCACGTGCCGCTTCCAGGGTGCCCAAGTCGCTGAGCTGCGCCATTTGCAGGGGTGGCAAGCCGCTCTGCCGGGTGCCGAAAAAGTCCCCCGGGCCGCGCATGTCCAGATCGGTCTGCGCCAGAGCGAAGCCATCGTTGCTGGTCTCCATCGCCTGCAGCCGTTGAGCGCTCTCGCCGGCCGCTGCGTCCGAGATAAGAATACAGAAAGACGGGTACTCGCCGCGACCGACCCGTCCCCGAAACTGGTGCAACTGAGCCAGTCCAAAGCGCTCCGCACCCTCGATCATGATCGCCGTGGCATTTGGGACATCGATACCCACTTCCACCACGGATGTGGCCACCAGAATGTCCATTTCGCCGCCGGCAAAGGCGCGCATGACGGCGTCTTTTTCTTCACCCTTGAGGCGGCCGTGCAGCAAGCCGAGGCGCAGGTCCGGGAAAACGTCCTTGTGCAGACGTGCGTGCTCGTCGACCGCGGCCTTGGCTTCGCTTTGCTCGGAGCTTTCGACCAGCGGATAGATGATGAAGGCTTGCCTCCCGCTGGCTACCTGCCGTCGAATGAAGTCATAGGCCCGCTCGCGTTGGGTTGAGGTCATCCAACGCGTCCGGATGGCAGCGCGCCCGGCCGGCATCTGGTCGATGACCGAGACATCCAGATCGCCGTAGATGGTCAGTGCCAGCGAGCGGGGGATCGGCGTCGCGCTCATGACGAGCATGTGCGGCTGGGTGCCCTTCTGGCGCAAGGCTGCTCGCTGCTCGACGCCGAAGCGATGCTGTTCGTCGACGACGGCCAGCGCCAGGTCACGGAAGTTCACCTCGTCCTGGATCAGTGCGTGCGTGCCAATCAGGATGTCGATCTCCCCGGCCGCCAGTCCGGCCAGGATTTCGTCGCGCTCGGTCTTGTTCCGCTGCCCGGTCAAGAGGCCGATCTGCACCGGCTGATTGGTGCCCGGGCGCATCAGCCCGCTGAACATCTTCCCGAAGGTGCGTGCGTGCTGCTCGGCCAGGATCTCGGTCGGCGCCATGATCGCGCCCTGGGCCCCGTTGGACACTGCGGCCCAGAGCGCCGCCGCCGCCACTGCCGTCTTGCCCGAGCCCACATCACCTTGCAGCAAGCGCCCCATCGGTTGGGCCTGCGCAAGATCGCTCGCGATCTGCGCCAAGGCCCGCCGTTGCGCGCCTGTCAGGCTGAAGGGCAGTGAGTTCAAGAAGGGCGCCAGAACGCTCTCGTCGGCGCAAAGGACGCGGGCCGGGATGCCGCGGTAACGCTGCCGGTTGCTCAAGACGCCGAGTTGCAGCACCAGGAACTCGTCGAAGCTCAGCCGGCGGTGAGCCGCGGCCAGCGAAACGTGGCTGTCGGGAAAGTGGATCTGCGCCAGGGCCTCCGAATGCGAGAGCAGGTCCGCGCGCCGGCGGATATCTTCGGGCAGGAAGTCGGGCACGGCCGCCGCCCACTGGTGGACCGCCTGGTTCATGATCTTGCGCAGCCAGCGCCCGCTGAGCCCCGCCGTAAGCGGGTAGACAGGCACCAGTCGGGCCGTGCTTACCTGTTCGCGATCGAGCGGCTCGAACTCCGGATTGCTCATCACGAGACGACCGCGATAGTCATTGATTCTGCCGCTGAAGACAAATGCCTGCCCCACGTGCAACTGTCGCTCGATAAACGGGATGAACCATGTGACCTGCAGCTCTCCGGTGCCGTCGCCCACCACAGCCGTGGTTAGTTTTCGGTTATCGCCGACCGTGCGGCTCCTAACGTCCCAGATCGTGCCGATCACCGTCACTTCTTCGCCGTAACGCAGCTTGTCGATCGTCCGCAGCGTGCTGAAATCGTCATAACGACGCGGCAGCAGGTAGAGCAGATCGCGTACCGTGTTGACGCCGATTTTAGCCAGCTTCTCGGCATAGCTCGGACCCACGCCGGGCAGGCGGTTGACGGGTGCGTCGAGGCCGCGGTCGCCGGGCTGCGGCGGGGCGCTTTCCACCCCGGCTCCGCCTTGCTTGCTCGGGTTCCTGCCCAGGAACCGCGGCCGCCCTCCCGCGCCGATCTCGGCTGGCTGGCTATCCTGGCAGGCCAGTTGGGTTGAAGCGCCGCCTTTGTCCTGGCCGGCTTCGCGGTCGTCGTGGTCCCGGCGCTCCGCCTGGTCTGCCTGCCCGAGCGACGTGTGCTCGAGCGCCTCGGGCGGGGGTTGGTGCGCAGCGGGTGTCCCCGGCCGGTCGCTCGCCTGTCTTGCCGGTGGAGTGCGCTCCGGCTTGCTGCGGGCAGGCATCGGCTTGTTGACGGGCGGTCGCTCGCCCCTCTGAATCGGCTCCGCCGCATCTTCGACCGCTCCGGTCTCCGCGGCATGCGGCTGAGCCGGACGTCCGCCAGGCTCGACCGGAACGGATGGCAGCCGCCATTCGCCCAGGTTCGGCTCGGCTTCCATCTCCGAGCCCGACGACGGAGAGGCCGCATCGGTCGTCGCGGCGCTTGGCGGTTCGGTCGTCTCGTCGGCGGGCGGCGCCGGTGTGAGCGGAACGTTGAGGGCCGGGCGCGCGGGCAGCGGGCGGCTTTCCGGCAGGCGCTGCTGCGGCACACGCCGGGAAAACGGCTTGCTTGCGCTTTCGGCCGAACCTTGAGATGGCGCCCCGGTCGGTTGCGCGCCGGCTCCACCGCTGGGTGAGACGTCACGCAGGCGACGGATAACTTGTTCGATGATCCGTTCCCTCGAGGGAGCATCGGTCATGGCCGAGTAACCGATCAGCAAAGCGACGATCTCGGTCACGGCCGCCTGGTCCGCCGTTTCGGCGCGCGCGTCCGCCTCCCAGCGGCTGGCGAACTTGTCCAGTCCGCCGATCACCGCCTTGTTGCGATAGCCCTGCTTGCGCTCCAGGCCGATCACTTTAGCGAGACGAGAGAAGGAATTATCCATGATGAAATTCGACCTTTAGCGGTTCCCCTCGTAGACCATGATACCGATCGCCTTAGGACCGATGTGCACGGCCAAGGACGGCGGGTAACCGATCACCGGAAACTCGCGGCGGGGGAAGACGAGCTCCAGTCGTTCGAGCAATTGGGCGGCTTCCGCTTCAAAACCGCGTTGCAGAATGTAAAGCTGCTCGATGTGCGAGAACTCGATGATGAAGTCATAGAGCTTGTCGACCGCACGCGTGTAGTTGCGCACCTTTTCGATCGGCAGCAGGTCGCCATCTTCCATCGTCGATAAGGGCTTCAGATCCAGCATGGTTCCCAGGAGTGCTTGCGCCGCGCCCAACCGGCCCCAGGCCTCCAGGTATTCGAGCGTGTCGGAAAAGAAGAGGGCGTACATGTGTGGGATCATCCCGCGAACGATGCGCACGATCTCGGCTTGTGCGGCTCCGGCCGTCGCGGCCCTGGCGGCCGCTTCCACGATCAGGCCCAGGCCGACAGAGGTAGTGGCCGTATCCAGGATGACGATCCGCTGCCGTCCCAAGAACCCTTGCGCGGCGGCAGTCGAAACTTCGACAATGTCGTTCAGCGCGCTCGACAGGTGGATCGCGACCACCCTGTCCGTGGTCTGCCCCAGCCGCCTGTACAAGGCCGCGAGCTCGCCTATGTTGGGCGCTTCAACCGACACCGACTTCGGGTCCTGGGCCAGCTTGCGCAGCAGCGTCTCATTCGAGACGCTGACCCCCTCCTGGTAGGCGTGTTGGCCGACGCGGACGGTGAGCGGCACGACTTCGATGCCCAAATCGTCGACAGCACCGCTGTCGGGCAGATAGGCATTGCTATCGGTTACGATTTTCACTGGTGACACTTTTCTACTCGGCTGAGATAATGTAATGATAATACGGCTGTCCGCCGTTCACGAGCTCGATTTCCTGGTCGGGATATAGCGCGCGCAGTTCAGCGTGCAGGCCCTCGGCCTCGCCGGCGGCGATCGGTTGGCCGTAATAGAGGGTGATGATCTCCAGGTTTGCGGCTCGCATTTGGCCGAGCAAGGATTTGACCACGTCCGCACTGTCCGGCCCGGTCGCGGTCAGTTCGTCGTTCAGCAGGCCGATGATATCGCCGGATTGGACGCTAATGCCGTCAAAACGGGCGTCGTGCACGGCGATGGTCACCTCGCCCGTTTGTACGTGGCTCAGCGCTGCCGTCATGATCTGCACATTGTGCGCCATGTCGAGGTTAGGGTTCAGCGCCAGCAGTGCGCTGATGCCTTGCGGGACGGTCTTGCTCGGCACGACGCTCACCTGCCTGGCGCCACCCGTCCTCCGGGTGCCACCCGCTTCGGCCAGCAGCGACTGCGCCTGTTGAGCGGTCATGATGATATTGTCGTTATTCGGCAGGATGATAATCTCCTGGTTAGGGAGCCTGGCAATCGCCTGCAGCAACTCCTGCGTGCTCGGGTTCATCGTCTGGCCGCCGGAAACGACGGCTTGCGCGCCCAGGCTCTTGAAAACTTGGGCCAGGCCCGGTCCCGGCGCCACCACCACGACACCCACCGCCCCAAAGCTTTCATCGTCCGGCAGCGCAACCGGACTCGCCTCGTGCGGCGCCTGGGCGTCCTGGAAACGCGGTGGCAGCGGGTCGTATCCGGCAGGCAGGTCCGGGATGGACATGTCGTCCATGTTCTCGACGACTACGTCCGTGACAAAGCCCAGCCCAACCGCGTATGAGAGCACCACGCCGGGATCGGGCACGTGGACGTGTACCTTGACAAGGTTCCCGTCACCCTCGACCAGGCCGTATTCACCCATCGATACGATTCTCTCTCGGATCTGGTTGACGTCCAGTTGGGCCCCCTCGAGCAAAAACTGCACGTCAAAACCATATACGGCGGGGGGCAGTTCACGTCGCCCTTTGGCCGGCCGCGGCACGGCCGCCGGCGAGGCACCGGCCGCGTCCGTCGCCGCCTCGGTGGTTGGCGCCGCTTCGCCGGAGAGAGTCTGGTACATGCCTTCGAGAATGAAGTAGAGACCTTTTCCGCCGCTGTCTACCTTGCCAGTCTGGGCCAGGATGGGCAGGAGCCTGGGCGTGTTGGCCACCGATTCATCTGCCGCGCTCAATGTCCGTTCGAGCACAAAGCGCAAGTCTGGATTGAGATGCGCGGCGCTCTCGGCAGCGGCCGCAGCCTCTCGCACCACCGTCAAGATCGTGCCTTCGACCGGCTTGCTGACGCCCTTGTAGGCGATGCGGCTGCCCTCGCTCAATGCGGCCGCAAAGCGCGGCCCAGTGAGGAGGTTCTCGCCGTCCAGCCGCCGGGCGATGCCGCGCAGGATCTGTGAGAGGATCACGCCCGAATTGCCGCGCGCGCCCATCAGGGCGCCGTGGGCCGCTGCGCGCGCCACGTCGCTCACCGATTGCGCGCCCTCGGACTGTATCTCTTGGCAGGCCGAACGCATCGTCAGCAACATATTTGTCCCGGTGTCGCCGTCCGGAACGGGAAAGACGTTGAGGCCGTTGACGATTTCGTGGTGGCGGTCGAGCCAGGCCAGTCCCGCATCCAGCAATTCCTGAAATGCAGTGCCGTTCAATGCGCTCACCGCCTGACTGGGCGCCTGCGTGCAATCGTCAGGACTCGAGGTCCCGCGAGCACTAGGGCTGTCTGATGCTACCACTTATTGCCCTCGATCGTTGCTGTCTTCGAGTATCCGCAACCCCTGGACGTGCACGTTGACCTCGGCGATCGGCACACCCAGGCTCTGCTCGAGGGCATACTTGACCCCGTTCATCACCCCGTGCGCTACCTCCGAGATACGTGTGCCGTACTGGATGATGACGTAGAGATCCACGGCCACCTTGCCGTCACGCACGCGTACATCCACGCCTCTCTGCCAGCGATCCGGCTGCAGCAAATCGGCAATCCCGCCCATCAGGCTCTTGCTCGCCATACCGACGACGCCGTAGCACTTGAGAACCGCGTCCCCGGCAATGATCGCGATCGCATGCGGCGAAATCTCGATGCGTCCCAGGCTTTTCTCTTCTGTCATGCGACTATCCCCAGTCTGAAGTGCTCGCAACCAGTTTGCACGAATCGCTGTCGTATGCTATCATCAATGCCGTGGTGGCCGAGCCTGCCGGGCTCGGTCATAGTTTGTATATGAGTCAGAGCGTTCAGGGGGTACACCAATGGCCAAGTGTGAGAATTGCGGTAAAGGGCCACAATTTGGAAACAGCGTGAGCCATTCCATGCGCCACACCAAGCGTCGCTGGAACATAAACGTGCAGCGTGTCCGCATTATGGAGAATGGCGTCCAAAAACACCTTTACCTCTGCGCAAAGTGCCTCAAGACGAGGCAGAAGACGGCCTGAGCGCTCTGCGGGCGCTCCGGGCCAGACGAGAGACCGGGTCACTGCGGGACGACCTTCCGCCGGAACCCCGGTTTCTTCTTTTAATCACCGGCTTCTTCTCTGGCCGCCCCTAAATTGAAAGGGCCTGCTGTCCCGCCAGCCGTAGAGCGGCAATCCCGGCCGCAATGCCCTGCGGATGATGAAAGACGGCGGTCCCGGCCACCAGCACGCGCGCGCCGGCGCGCACCACTGCGGGAACCGTGTCCGTATCGATGCCACCGTCCACTTCGATCTCGACGTGCGGCGCGCGTGTGGCAATCAGCGAGGCCAGGCGCGACACCTTGGCCGTCATGGTCGGCACGTAGTTCTGCCCGCCGAAGCCTGGATTGACCGTCATGACCAATACCTGGTCGACGTATGGCAAGATCTCAAAGACTGTCTCGAGCGCAGTCGCCGGGTTCAGGGTCACGCCCGGCTTCACGCCCAGTTCTCGGATCTGCTCCACCGTGCGGTGCAGATGCGGGCAGGTCTCCACGTGAACGGTCAGGATGCTTGCACCGGCCCTGGCAAATGTTTCCAGGTAGCGGTCGGGTGCCTCGATCATCAAGTGCACGTCGATCGGACGGCTGGTTGCCCGGCGGACGGCGCCGGCTACCAGTGGCCCAAGGGTGATATTGGGCACGAAATGCCCGTCCATCACGTCGACGTGAATGTAGTCGGCGCCCCCGGCCTCAGCCTCACGCACTTGTTCGCCCAGTCTGGCGAAATCCGCCGAAAGTATCGACGCGGCAATCTTGATCAAGGCCTTCACCCCACAGTACAGGAGCCGAACGCGCGGTTCGGCTCCCATTTGGGTCAATCATACACTGGAACATACAAAAAGGCAAAGACTACGCGTTAACTAGTGTTATTCTTTGCCGTAGCTGGCCGCAGCCGGCGTCTATATCGATCCCCCGCCGCAGGCGCATCGTGGTCGGGATGCCCTGTCCTTCAAGGATGGCCTGGAACCGGGCCGCCTGCTCGGGACTCGACGGCTGATAGGGCGAGCCGGCCACCGGGTTAAGCGGGATCAGGTTTACATGGCAAAGCAGGCCCCGCAGTTGCCCTGCCAGCTCGCGGGCCAGGTCCGCAGTGTCGTTGATGCCCTTCATCAGCGCATATTCGAAGGTCACGCGGCGATGCGTACGACCCGCGTAGTCACGCACCGCGGCCATCAGCTCCGGCACAGGGTAACGCCGGTCGATCGGCACCAACTGGCTCCGCAACTCGTCGTTCGGGGCGTGCAGACTGACCGCTAGGTTGATCTGCAGCGGCTCCTCCGCCATCCGCCGGATACCGGGCACCAGCCCGACGGTCGACAGGGTGATGTGGCGCGCGCCCAGGTTGAAACCTTGGGCGTCCGTTATGGTGCGCAAGGCTTGCCACACCCGCTCATAGTTGGCCAGCGGTTCCCCCATGCCCATGACGACGATGTTGGTGAGCGAGCTGGGGACCAGCCCGGCCTCGGGCGGTGGCGAGGCCAGCCAGCGGCTCGCGGCCAGCACTTGGCTGACGATCTCACCCGGCTGTAAATTGCGGGCCAAGCCACCCTGACCGGTCGCGCAGAAGGTGCACCCCATCGCACAGCCGGCCTGACTGCTGACACAGACCGTGCGCCGCTCGTCATACAACATCAGCACGGTCTCGATCGCCTGTCCGTCGGGCAGCGCATACAGCCACTTGTACGTCTGGCGATCGGTTGAGCGCTGGGCGTAGCCGAGGCTCAACGGGTCAACGCGCAGTTCGCGGCCCAGGCGCTCACGCAGCGCCCGCGGCAAATTGGTCATCTGCGTCGGATCGGTGGTGAACTTTCGGTAGAGCCATTCCCAGACCTGTTTGGCCCGGTAGCGCGGCTCACCGCAGCCGGCCAGAAGGTCGGACAGTTCGTCGTAAGTCAGATCGAGCAGAGAAGTCGGTGCCTGCATAACTTCTTTAGGATAGCACAAGATAAGGTCATGTCAAGGGTTTTCGGCGGGCCTGTGGTATAATCGCTGATCGCACGTATTCACACCGACGGAGCAATCTGTGGCCATTTTGCGACCTTATCCTTTCACGGCTATCGTGGGACAGGAACGAATGAAGCGGGCCTTGATCTTGAACGCGATCAGCAGCGGCATCGGCGGGGTGCTGATCCGTGGCGAGCGCGGCACGGCCAAATCGACCGCCGCGCGCGCCCTGGCAGATTTGCTGCCCCAGATCGAAGTGGTAGCCGACTGCCCATTTGCTTGCGATCCCAGCGGGCTCGATACCCTATGTGACAACTGCCGAGAGCGGTTGGCGCGTGGCGAACGGTTGCCGAGGGCGCATCGGCGCACTCGCTTCGTCGATCTGCCGGTGAGCGCCACCGAAGATCGGGTTGTCGGTACGCTGGACATCGAGCGGGCCATCCAGCAGGGTGAGCGCCATTTCGAGCCAGGCGTTCTGGCGGCGGCCAATCGTGGTCTCCTGTACGTCGACGAGGTCAACTTGCTCGACGACCACGTCGTAGACTTGCTGCTTGATTCGGCGGCCATGGGCGTGAACGTAGTCGAACGCGAAGGCATCAGCTTCAGTCATCCCGCCCGCTTCATCCTGGTCGGCACGATGAACCCGGAGGAAGGCGATCTCAGGCCGCAGCTCCTGGACCGTTTTGCGCTCTGCGTGGACATGCGCGGTCTCGTCGAGCCCCGCCAGCGCGTGGCCATCGTCGAGCGGCGGGTCGCCTATGAGCAAGACCCTGAGGGCTTCTACCAGGAGTGGGAACCCCGGGAGGAGCAGCTCTCGCTGGAGATCGCCCAGGCACGCGCCCGCCTCCCGCAGGTGACGCACTCTCAGCGCGACCTGTTCACCATCGCCCAGTTGACGACCTCGTTCAAGGTCGACGGTCACCGCGCGGACATCGTCATCCTCAAGACCGCGCGTTCTCATGCCGCGTGGACGGGCCGCCTGGCGATCGCCGAACAAGACATACTGCTGGCTGCCGAGTTGGCGCTGCCCCATCGCTTGAAGCGACAGCCGTTCGAAGAGGCCGTCATGGATGTCGGCCAACTCGAGGACCGGCTGCGTAAGGCGCGGGCCGATGCGCCACCGGAGACAGCTCCCCAACAGGACGGCGCCCAACCCGCAACGGGCCTAAAAAAAGTGACCAGCCGCTAGTTGACAGCCCCGAAAGCGCGACTAGCGGCGCCCCGCCAATCGATGACACGCCTCGTTCTGACGCGCCGGGCAGTGGACCGCAGCCCATGCGCCCAGTCAAGATTGGGGCAGACTTCCGTCCGAAGCGCCTGAACACGCCCTTGGATCGCCTGACGCGCAAGACTGCGGGCAAGCGGAGCTTTACGCGCACCGCGCGCAAGCGTGGGCGCTACATCAGCGCCCGGCCGATGCGCGGCCGGCCCCAGGATGTGGCATTCGATGCCACAATACGCGCAGCGGCACCCTTCCAGTTGCGGCGCAAGCATTCTGGCGAGGGCCGGCACCTGGCTTTTGTGGTCAAGCGCGCAGATTTGCAGCGCAAAGTACGCGTCCGGCGCACCGCCAACCTGATCCTGTTCGTGGTTGACGCCTCCTGGAGCATGGCCGCCTCGGAGCGCATGGAGGCCACCAAGGGCGCGATCCTGTCGCTGCTGCACGACGCTTACCAACGGCGCGACCAGGTCGGCCTGGTGGTGTTTCAACGCGAGGAAGCACGCATCGTTTTGCCACCCACCTCGAGCGTCGAGTTGGCTCAGCACGCGCTGCGTGACATCCCGGTCGGCGGCAAGACACCGCTTTCGGCCGGGTTGCTGGCCGCCTATCGGGTCTGCCAGGGCGCGCAGCGGCGCGATCCGGAAGTCATGCCGCTGATCATCATTCTGACGGACGGGGCCGGCAACGTTTCGGTCACCGGTCTGCCTCCGCAGGAGGAAGCCGGCCGGGTGGCGGATCTGATTCGTCAAAAGCACCTGCGCACCATCGTCATCAACATGGAGCACCCCGCCTTCGATCGCGGCCTGGCTCGCCAGCTGGCGGTCGGCCTGGGTGGGATCTGTTACAGCCTGCCCGAGCTAAAGGCCGAGACGCTTGTCCGGACGGTGAGGGAGCAGATACACGGCGCAGGGGCCGGAACGGGGCTCGATGACTGAAGGCGGATCCAGGCGCTTCTTGGCGGATCTGGCGTTGGTGTTCGTCACGATTATCTGGGGCAGCACGTTCGTGATGGTCAAGAATGTCGTCGCGAGCTACCCACCCTTCAGTTTCCTGACGATTCGCTTTACGTTGGCGGCCCTGACACTGCTCCCGTTCGTCTGGTTCGAACAGCGGCGGGCACGGTCGGAGGAAGGCATGCGCCGCGCCGCTGAACCGCCCTGTCAGGTGCCCCTGCTGCAGCGGGCTGTCGCCCCGCTGGTCATCGGTCTGGCCCTTTTTGCCGGCTTTGCCGGTCAGACGCTCGGTCTGCAGCTCACGACGCCCGCCAAGGCGGGATTTATCACCGGCACCTACGTCGTGATCGTGCCACTGGTGACTGCCCTGCTCATGCACCGGCGGCCTGGGCGCAATGCTGCCCTGGGGGTCGTCTCGGCAATGGCCGGGCTGGCCCTATTGAGCCTACACGCCGGTTTGCAGGTCAACCCCGGCGATGCACTGGTTTTCGTTTGCGCCGTGGCCTTCGCCGCGCATATCCTGTTGACGGGTCGCTTCGCGCCGCAGTATGACGCCATGTCCCTCACGCTGGGGCAGATCGCGGTGGTGGCAGGGTTGAGCGGCGCCTGCGCCCTGGCGCTGGAGCCCCGCGTAGCCCTTAGCCAGGACGTGCTTTTCGCGGCCGCGTTCACAGGCCTGTTGGCGACCGCGGCCGCGTTTGGCATCCAGGTCGTTGCGCAACGCTTTACCACGTCCACGCACACGGCGCTGATCTTCGCCGGAGAATCGGTCTTCGCCGCACTGGCGAGTTTCTTGCTCATCGGGGAAGTGTTGGGACCGCGGCAGCTGCTTGGCTGTGGGATGATTCTGGGCGGAATGGTTGTTGCCGAACTGAAGGAGAGGTCCGGGGGTGAGTGACAGCACAACTACGATCGCCGAGTTGCGCGCGGCTGTGGATCAGTTCGTTGCCGCACGAGAGTGGCACCAGTTCCACAACCCGAAGGACCTGGCCATTTCGATTGCCATCGAGGCAGCCGAACTGCTGGAGGAATTTCAGTGGCTGGACGCCCAGCAAGTCGCCGCGGTCGCCAGGGAACCCGCCGCGCGTGAACGCGCCGGCCTGGAACTAGCGGATATCCTGATCTACTGCCTGAGCCTTGCCAACGCGCTGGACCTGGACCTCAGCCAAACCATCGCGGTGAAGCTAGCGCTTTCCGGACAGAAGTATCCGGCCGAAGCTTACCATGGCCTCGCCCGCAAGCCCGGGCAGAGAGCGCGCCCGGAGACTGGGACGCCCGGACAGGGTCCGGTCAGGAGCACCGCAGCGGGGGACGTGCCGGCTGCAGGGGAGCCATAGCCATGCCGCGGTCTTGCCAAGGGATGCCTTTGGATTGCCGCCTGGTCTACTGGATTGCCGGGGTGATCTACCGGCTGATCGGCTGGCGGGTAGAGGCCGTCTTGCCTGACCTGCCCAAGTACGTGATCATCGTCGCGCCGCACACCTCGAATCTCGACGGCTTCCTTGCCTTCACCGGCGAAGCGATCCTCACTTGCGGCTTCCACACGATCAAGGTCTCCTGGCTGGGCAAGCACACGCTGTTCCGCTGGCCATTCGCCTATCTTATGCGCTGGTTGGGAGGCATCCCGGTTGACCGGCGCTCACACCATGCGCTCGTGGACCAGGCAATCCAGGCCTTCAACACGCGGCCGAAGCTCACGTTGGCGATCACGCCAGAAGGCATGCGCCGGAAGAGTCGCTACTGGAAGACCGGCTTTTACTATATCGCGCACGGTTCGGGCGTGCCTATCCTGCTGGCCTACGTCGATTACAGGCGCAAAGTGCTTTCCACCGGACCGTTGATCATGCCCAGCGGCGATATTCAGTCCGACATGGCCACCATTCGCGCCTTCTACCGGACGATCACCGCTCGGCATCCGGGAAGGGTCGGCCAGATGGAAGTTCCGCCGGGGTCGACCTAGACGCCGTGTCGAGCCACAGAGTCACTGGCCCATCGTTGATCAGCTCGACTTCCATCGCCGCGCGGAAACGGCCGGTCTCGACCGGCAGCCCCAGTGCACCCAGTTGGGCCACGAAGTGCTCCACCAGCGGTTCGGCCTGTTCCGGGCGGGCGGCCTCGCTAAAACCAGGACGCCGTCCCTTGCGAGCATCGCCGTAAAGGGTGAACTGCGAGACGACGAGCGCCGCTCCACTCACCTCCGACAGCCCCAGGTTCATCTTGCCTTCGTCGTCTTCGAAGAGGCGCAGGCCGGCGATCTTGCGCGCCAACCACTCTGCTTCCGCGCGGCCGTCGGCGTGGGTCACGCCCAGCAGGATGACGAAGCCACGCTCGATCGCCCCCACAGTCTGCCCGGCCACTCGAACCGATGCCCGACTGACGCGTTGAACCACTGCCCGCATGCTGGCCCTCCGCTACAACCCGGCGGCCGCAGCCGAGTCACGCACGACCTGCCCCGAGCGGCGGAAGTCATCGGCTTCTTCCTCGCTGATGCCCGGCACGAGCACCGCCTGGACCCCCTCCCGGCACACGATGGCTGGCAGGCTCAGGCAGACCCCGGACACGCCCAACTGGCCCGTCAGCAGAGTGGAGACGCTTAGGACCGTGTTCTGGTCGCGCAGGATCGCCTCGACAATCTGGCGGATGCTGAGGCCGATCGCATAGAACGTCGCCCCCTTGCGCTCGATGATCTCGTAGGCGGCGCGCCGCACCTGCGTGCTGATCTCGGCCTGCATCTCGGGCGTGCAGGGCCGGCCGCGCTGGCTGCAGAACTCGTTGATTGGCATACCGGCCACTGTCGCCCGGCTCCAGGCCACGAGCTCACTGTCGCCGTGCTCGCCGATCACGTGGGCATGCACGCTGCGCGGGTCGACCTCCAGCTTCTGGCTGATGAGTGAGCGCAGTCGGGCCGTATCGAGCACTGTGCCGGAACCGATCACGCGCGAGGGCGGGAAGCCCGAGAACTCCAGGCTGGCGTAAGTGAGGATGTCGACCGGGTTAGCGACGATCAGCAAGACGGCGCCCGGCGCGGCCTGCGCGATCTGCGGGACCATGTCGCGGAAGATCTGCGTGTTACGTTTCACGAGGTCAAGCCGGCTCTCTCCCGGCCGCTGGGCCGCGCCTGCCGTGATGACCACCACCTGGGCCCCGGCGCAGTCCGCGTACTTGCCGGCGCGGATGTTCACCGGCCGCACGAAGGGGGCTCCCTGGGCCAAGTCCATCGCTTCGCCTTCGGCCTTGTGCTCGTTGACGTCCACCAGGACGATTTCCTCGCCGACGCCGCTGATCATCAGCGCATAGGCGGCAGTGGCCCCGACTGCCCCGACGCCGATGATCGCGATCTTGCTGCGACCCGTTGCGCTTGCCATCTACGTCACCTTCACCACGACATGGTTGACAACATCCGCCGCTTCTGCGAAGCGGTCGGCGGCGTTGCTGACGTGGCGATAGACTTCCCGATACTTGAGCGCCTTCACCACGTCCGCCACGCTTTGGGCGCTGGCCAGGGCGTCCGCCACCGCGCGCCGGTAGAGCTGCTCGATCCGGTTCTCGATCGAGCGGGCCCGCAGAGCATGCTCGCCGGCCGCCTCCGGGTGATCTCTGAGCCGGACGATCGCCAGGTGAATCTCGTGGGCGCCCTCTAGCTCCAGCGCAATCATCTGCTTCAGGTGATCATCCGCCCGGATGTCCAGGATCTCCATCTCTTCGGCAGTAGTGGCAGTGTAATCGATCACCTCGTCGATGGCCCGTGAAAGCGCATAGATGTCTTCAGGGTCGAAAGGGGTGATGAAGGTGCGGTTCAGCTCGCGGTTGACGGCCCGCCGCAGCTCATCGGCTTCGGTTTCGATCTGCTTGACGCGCCGTGCCCCAGCATGATCGCTGCTGTCCAGGTAGCGCTGCAGCTCCTCAATGGCTTCCAGCGCCTTGGCTGACTGGTCGACGAGCATCTGCAGGAAGAGCGAATCGCGTGATTTGAACAGGTCTCGCATTACCATGTCTCGATCCTAGCGGCCGAAGGCCGAGCTCAGCAGCCAGTATACCAGCCCGCCGGCCAGCATGGTCATCGGGATGGTGAGCAGCCATCCCCAGGCCATCTCGCCCAAAACGCCCCAGCGCACCTTCGTCAGCCGCTCGGCCGCACCCGCCCCCGCCACAGCCGAGCTGACCACCTGGCTGGTGCTGACCGGGCTGCCGCTCAGCGAGGCAAAAATGACGATCAAGCCCGAGGCTAACTGGCTGTCAAAGGCGTTGAAAGGCCGGACCCGATAGAAACGTGTGCCGATCATACGTATCATGCGCTGGCTTCCGAGCACCGTGCCGAGGGTGACTGCAAGCGCGGCCGCAAGCTCGACCCAGAGTGGCACCTGAAAGTCTGGTATGCTGCGGGCCGCGACCAGCCCCAGCGTGATGATGCCCATCGATTTCGGCGCGTCGTTGGCGCCGAAGCTCAGCGCCAGCCCGAGCGTGGTCAGCACCTGGCTGCGCTTGAAGAACCAGTTGACCCGCCGCGTGGCGCCGCGCAGCAGAAACATGGCCAGGCGGGTGACGACGAAGGCCAGGGCAATGCCGACTGGCGGCGCCGCGAACAGCCCGGCCGCGATCTTGACCAGGCCCGGCACGTGCAAGACCGCCAGGTCGAGCCGGCTGTGAAACAGCACTGCGCCCATCAGCGCGCCGACCAGGGCGTGCGACGAACTGGTAGGCAGGCTCAGCCACCACATACCCAGATTCCAGCCACAGGCGGCTGAGATGGCGGCGATCACGACGATCACCGTGGTGTCTGCCGGATCCACGATTCCCGCCCCGAGGGTGCGCGCCACGGCCACGCCGAAGATCAACGGGCCGCTGAAGACCGCTGCACCGGCGATGAGCAGCGCCCAGGCCGGCGACGTGGCCCGTGAAGTGACCAGCGTCGCCAGCACGTTCGCGCCGTCCTTGGCGCCGGTCAGAAAGCCGAATAGCAATCCGAGTGCGACCAGGACGCTGATCGAGAGGGACGGCAACGCAGGCGGCAAAGCGTACCCCGTTTCGACGATGAACGAGCCCTGAAGTCGCCGTCTATCACTCGGCTCCGAGGCTCAGGTTACGTTCGACTCCGGACCTTCGACCCAAACAGCGCCGTCCGCGCCTACCTCGCGCTTCCAGATCGGCGCGATCTGTTTGACCCGATCGATAGCATACTGGCAGGCGGCAAAAGTGTTCTGTCGGTGGGCGGCAGCCACCGCTACGACCACTGCCGTCTCGCCAACCGTCAGCCGGCCGACGCGGTGAACGATCGCCAGCGCGTCGATGTCGGGCCAACGCGCCTGCACCTCCAACCCGATCTCGGCCATTACCGACTCCGCCATCTCAGGATAGGCTTCGTACTCAAGGTAGTCGGTGACGAATTCTCCATGCCGGCCCTCATCGGCCGCCGTGATCCCACGCACGGTGCCGGCGAAGACGGTGATCCCGCCCCGTGCCGGTCCACGCAAGCGCCCAGCCACCTCGTCCAGCGAGAGAGCGCGATCCGTGACCTCGAAGAGTCGGGGACCGGCGCTCTGCCCGGCCCCGCCGCTGACCGGTGGAATCAGGGCGACCTCATCGCCGTCCGCCAGCCGCGTCTCCGGACCGGCGTAGGCGCGGTTGACGGCGACCGCAAATCGCCGCTCAGAGAGGTGACCGGCGGGATGCATCCCTTCCAGGTAGGCGAGAAGGCCGGCTACGTCCAGGTCCGGTTCGAGTGTGAGTGTGGTGTCGCCGAACCCCAATGCCTCGCGCAGCCCGGCGAAAGCGCGCAGGCGTATCCTCATCGCTTCTGGCATCAGACTTTGTCCTCGAGCCACTCACCGGTTTTGCCACCGCGCTTTTGCAGCAGGCGCACGCGGCCGATCACCATCCCCCGCTCCACCGCCTTAGCCATGTCGTAGATGGTCAGCGCCGCCACGCTGACCGCGGTCAGCGCCTCCATCTCGACCCCCGTCTGCCCGTGGCAGCGGACGGTAGCCCGGATCTCGACGCCGGCCGGGCCGTCGGCCGCAGCCGGGTCCTGGTCAAACGCGAAGTCGACTGCGACGTGGGTCAACAGCAATGGGTGACAAAGCGGGATCAGCTCGGACGTGCGCTTGGCGGCCAGGATGCCGGCCACGCGCGCCGTACCGAGCACGTCGCCTTTGGGCAAGTCGCCGGCCCTCAACAGGGCCAGCGTCTCCCGGCGCATCGTCACCCGTCCCGCGGCCACCGCCTCGCGCTCAGTCTCGGCCTTGGCCCCCACGTCGACCATGCGGGCCTGGCCTTGCTCGTCAAGGTGCGTCAGTTCACTCATAGCTCGACATTGTACCGTATGCGCACCCTGAATGCAATCGAGACAAAAAACGAAGAGGCCGGGCTCCGGAAAGAGACCCGACCTCATGAGGTGCAGAATAGCGATCAGCGCGTCAGGCAGACTTCTCGCGCAGCGGCTCACCCCAGGGCACGGCCCGGCCGGCTTGCGTCAGCAGCAAAGGCGTCGCGTTGCGCGTGATGCACTCCGCATTCACGACACACTTGACGATCTCCGGGCGGGATGGCACCTCGAACATCACATCCAGCAGCACTTGCTCGATGATCGTCCTCAGTCCACGCGCACCCGTGCGCAGTTTCATGGCCTGCTGAGCCGCGGCCCTCAGTGCCTCCTGCGTAAAGGTCAGTTCCACGTGGTCCAACTCGAACAGGCGCTGGAACTGCTTGACGATGGCGTTCTTGGGTTCGGTCAGGATGTCGACCAGGGCGTTCTCGTCGAGCGGGTCTATGTTCACCGTCACCGGCAGACGGCCCACGAACTCGGGGATCATGCCGTACTTGAGCAAGTCATCGGAAATGACTTGCTGGAGCAGGGCCAGGGACTCGGCTTCCTTGGTAGCCGGAATCTCGCTCCCGGTGTGAAAACCGACCTTGCCCTTGGCTCCGACGCGCTGGCCAACGACGTCCTCCAGGCCGGAGAAGGCGCCGCCGCAGATAAAGAGGATGTTGCGCGTGTCTAGCTGGATGAACTCCTGATTGGGGTGCTTACGCCCGCCTTGCGGCGGAACGTTGGCGACGGTGCCCTCGATGATCTTGAGCAACGCCTGCTGCACGCCTTCGCCCGAAACATCGCGCGTGATCGACGGGTTGTCCCCACTCTTGCGCGCGATCTTGTCGATCTCATCCACGTAGACAATGCCCAATGCCGCCCGCTGGATGTCCCAGTCGGCGGCCTGCAGCAACTGGACCAGAATATTCTCCACGTCCTCGCCCACGTAGCCCGCCTCGGTCAAACCGGTGGCGTCCGCGATGGTGAAAGGCACGTCGAGAATGCGGGCCAGCGTCTGCGCCAGCAGCGTCTTGCCACAACCGGTTGGGCCGATGAGCAGGATGTTGCTTTTCTCGAGCTCGACATCGCCACGCGAGCTGCCGTTCTGAATGCGCTTGTAGTGGTTGTAGACGGCCACGGCCAGGACTTTCTTGGCACGCTGCTGGCCTACGACGTACTCGTCCAGCTTATCTACGATCTCGCGCGGCGCCAGCAGACGGGACTCATGTTCCGGCCGTGGCGTGTTCTCGATACCATCCTCTTCCAGGACTTCCTGGCATAGACCCACGCACTCATCACAGATGAATACGCCCTCGGGACCGGCGATCAACCGCCGAACCTGACCCTGGTCTCGATGGCAGAAAGAACAACGCTGGACGTCGATGACTTTACTTGCCACTGCCTTTACCTTGTCCTGGTGTCAGGGCCGCAGGGCCAAGGACTTCGTCAATCAGCCCGTACTCCTTGGCCTGCGCTGCGCTAAAGTAACGATCGCGCTCGGTGTCGTCCTGGATGCGCTCGGGCGTCTGGCCGGTATGGTGCGCCAGGATCGCGTTCAGCTCCTCACGCAAGCGAAGGATTTCCCGGGCCTGAATCTCGACCTCGGTGGCCTGGCCCTGCGCCCCGCCTAGCGGCTGGTGCATGTGGATGGTCGCGTGGGGCAGCGCATAGCGCTTGCCCTTGGCGCCCGCCGTCAGCAGGACCGTCCCAAAGCTGGCCGTAACGCCCACGGCGATGGTGCTCACCGGCGCACGTACCAGTTGCATCGTATCATAGATTGCCATGCCGGCGTAAATCACACCACCCGGCGAGTTGATGTAGATCTGGATGTCCCTGTCGGGATTCTCGTTGTCCAGGAACAGCAACTGGGCGACGATCACATTTGCCACCTGGTCGTTGATGGGCGTGCCCAGGAAGATGATGCGCTCCTTGAGCAAGAGCGAGTAGATGTCATACGCTCGCTCGCCCCGGCCCGAGGTTTCAATGACCATCGGGATAAGTGCTTCCGGGATCCGTAGATCGGGACTCATATGCTTACTCCGTTCGCGGGGGCCACAGGCCCGTGGGGTTCCCGGCGTGGGTACCTGCTTCCGGCCAGGAACCGCTTCCCAGCCAGGGAACACGGTCCCCCTGCTGGGAACCTATTGATTTTCGACAGAAGGTTCCCCCTCTTCCTCTCCTGCCGCGTCAGTGTCTGGTGCGGGCGTCGCTTCCTCGGCGGCCGGCGCCGCTGTGGCGGAAGGCTCGGCAGCCTGGTCAGCCTCGTCAGTGGCGGCAGTCGCCTCGCCGGCGGCCGGCTCGGCTGTCTCGTCCGCGGCTGCGCCGGCCTTGCCGGTCACAATCTCGCGCAAGCGGGCCAGAGTCTTCTCGCTCAGGAGGTCCTGGCGGATCATCTCCCGGCCCCGCTCAGTGCTCAGCACATCACGCAGCTTCTTGACCTCAGGATTTTCGTCAGCGCCCGGCGTCATCGTTTCAATCCGGGCGTCGATCTCTTCGGGCGTGGCCTCGATCTTCTCGTCGCGCGCCAGGGCGCTGATGACAAGCTGGCCCTTCGCCCGCTCTTCGGCCTGGCTGCGGATCAGCGTCCGGTACTCGGTGGCGTTGGTTCCCTGGAGCTTCAAGTAGTCGTCTAGCTTATAGCCGATCTCGCTCAAGCGATGCTCCAGATCGTGCACCATGTCTTCCACGCCCTCATCCACCACAACCGGCGGGTACTCGAGCTGCGGCGCATGCTCGATCAAGGCCCGGATCGACTCGTTGTTGAGCTTGGACTGCGCCTCGGCCTCGGCCTGGGCGGTCAGGCTGGCCAGCAACTTGGCACGCAGGTCGGCCAGGTCTTCATATTCGCCCTGGCTCTTGGCCCATTCGTCGTTCAGTTCGGGCTCGACGCGCGCCCTGACCACCTTCACCGTGGCGTGAAACCTGGCTTCCTGACCCTTATAGCGCGAGGTGGAATCCTCGGGATAGGTCTGCGCAAAGTCCTTTTCGTCGCCGGCTGCCAGGCCCACAAATGCCTGGTCGAAGCCCGGGAGCCAACCGCTCTCTTCTTTCAGGTTGATCTCCCAATCATGGTTGTCCATGATCGTTTCTTCTCCGACCTCGCCCTTGATGTCCACTACGATCGTATCGCCAATCTCGGCAGCCCGTTCGATATCCACCCAGGTGGCTTGCTGCCCAATGCGTTCTTCGATCACCTTGTCAACGTCGGCCTCGGTCACGCTGACCGCGGGCTCCTCGACGCGCACTGTCCGGTAATCACCCAGGTCGACAATCGGTTCGAGAGGCACGGTCAACTTGAAAGCCAGCGGATCCATCTCTACGTTCACCAGCGCTGCCTGCGCGTAGGGTTCTATTTGCTCCGCGTCGAGGGCCTCGCTGTAGACCTCCTGCCCCAGATCGTCCAATACTTCATTCAGCAGCGCTTCGCGTCCGTATGCGCGAAGCACGGCCGTGAAGGGCGCGTGCCCCTTGCGAAAGCCGGGCACGTTCGCGCGTTTTGCGACCTGCTTGGCAGCTCGCTGCAGCGCTGCTTCGGTCCGCTCCGGGCCGAGCTGGATCGTCAGATCCAGTTGGTGGTCCTCGCGGGGAGATGTCGTAATCGTCAATGGCTCGGTCAAAATACCCCGAACTCCTTTCTATCTAAAAGCTTTCAGTTCACCCGAAGTTTATTATAACACGCATCAGACAAAAGGACGCAAACAAAAGCCCGGCGTCAAATCCGGCCGAACTGGCGCGCCAATTCCCCGGCCGAGACGTGGATCATGGTCGGACGGCCGTGTGGGCAGGTACGCGGCGACGCGCACTCCTCCAACTGGCGGACCATCTCCTGCATTTCCGAGAGGCCCAACACCTGGCCGCCCTTGATCGCGGCGCGCTTACAGATCAGGCGTACGAGGCGCGCCTCCAACGTCCCGCCGACCACATCCACACCCTGGGCCAGCCCATCGATGATCTCAGTCGCCGCGCTCTGCGGGTTCTGCGCGTTCAGCACGGCCGGCAGGCTGCGCAGAAGGTAGCTACCGCCGCCGAACGGCTCGGCTCGCAGCCCCCACTCTGCCAGCGTATCCAGGGCGCCGCCGAGCACGCCTGCCTGCTCCGGGCTGAGATCGAGGACCAGCGGTTCCAATAGCGGTTGGATGACCAGCCGCTGCCGCGCGTGGTCGGAGAGCAGCTTCTCATACAAGATCCGCTCGTGGGCCGCGTGCTGGTCGATCAGGTACATGCCGTCTGGGCCCTCGGCGACGATGTATAGCGCGCCCAGTTGGCCGACCACCCGCAGCAAGGGGACCTGGCGCGCGGTCGTATCTGGCTCGGGCAGCGGCCGGTCGGAGGTTCCAAGCGCGGCTGCCCCGTACTGCTGCCCCCCCTGTTCCGGCATCCCCCGTGCGGGCGATCTGCCCTCCGCTCCGCCGGCGCCGTGGTCGAGAGGGTGGTGCCCGCTGCCGGCTGCCAGCAGCGCGTCGTGGCGGCTCGACCAGGCGGCGAGCTCCTCCCAGCTTGGCTGTCGAGCAGCGAAAGCGCCCGGAGTTTCCGCGCCGGACATCTGTGGGATGGGGGCATGTTCGATCAGGGTGCGGCGCACAGCCCGCTGCAGTGTGCCGAAGACGCGGTTGTTCTCGCGAAATCGTACCTCGGCCTTGGCCGGGTGGACGTTGACGTCTACATCAGCCGGGTCCATCTCGATGAAAATGAGCGCCACCGGGTAACGGCCGACCGGCAGCAACGTGTGATAGGCCTGCACCACGCCGTAAACCAGCGATGTGTCCTGGAACCAGCGCCGGTTGACGAACAGCGTGATGTAGCTGCGGTTGGCGCGATTGAGGGCCGGAACGCCGGTGTAACCTGTCACCGCGACCGGGTTGGGCAGCCGCTCCAGGAACTGATCCGCTGGCCCGGCCGAACTGGTCCCACCAGGCGACCTGGTCCGACCAGCCGGACTTGCCTGACCAGCCGCACTGGTCCCATCAGCCTCATCCTCTGGGCCGGTCTCCCGCGGCAGCAGCTGCAATGGCAGCATCTGCCTCGCCGTCTCCAGGCCGTAAACCTTGACAAGCACGTCGTAGAGCTTACCGCTGCCCGTCGACTGAAAGACAAGCTTGCCATCGGTCAGCAGGCTCAGACGCAGGGCCGGGTAAGCCAGAGCGTAGCGGGTGACGATCTGCAGCATGTGGCCGGCTTCGGTGCTGGGGGATTTGAGGAATTTCAGCCGGGCCGGGACGTTCGCAAAGAGGTGTTCGACACTCACCGTCGTGCCCGGCGGCGCGCCGCGCGGCTCACTGCTGATGGACAATCCGGCTGCGACGCGCACCAGGCTGCCGGCGTCGTCCTGCGCCGCGGCGGGTGAGCAGGGTGACCTGCGCCACCGAGCCGATGCTCGCCAGGGCCTCGCCGCGGAATCCGAGCGTGGTCAGCCGGTTCAGGTCTTCTGCCCGAGTGATCTTGCTCGTGGCGTGGCGGTGAAACAGCGATGAGGTGTCGGCTGCCAGGATACCGCAGCCGTTGTCCTGGACGCGGATGAGGCGCTGCCCGCCCTCGCGCACCTCGACGCGGATATCGGTCGCGCCGGCATCGATGCTGTTCTCGATCAGCTCTTTGACCACAGACGCGGCCCGCTCGACCACCTCGCCGGCGGCGATCTGGTTTGCGACATCAGGTGGAAGGATCTGAATGGGCATAGCTCGGCGCTCCGTACGCCGTGTGTCACCGGCATTCTACCATCAGGCGCAATCCCGGTGCAATGCGCGGGGCGGCGGCGGTCTCCAATCTTAAAGGAATGACAAGCAGGCAGATGTTCGACAATTCGACAGTTCGACAATGGGGAGCCGGCAGGGAGGTCTCGGACCGGCAAGGACGGGCGAGACGGGTTGCACGAGTGGGACGGGCCAGCACAAGGGCCGAGGGGAGCGGGATCTGCGCCGACATGTCAGCGAGCCAGACGGTAGTAGAGGGTGGGGCCACCTCGGCCGGGCAGGTCCGGACCGGGGATGGTCTCGACGAGACCGAGGGTGACCAATTGGGCCAGGCGAGCGGCAATCTCGGCCGGCTTGCGGTCAGGCAGGTAACGGTAGACGTCACGCGTGGTGGCGCCGGCCGGCTCGTGCTTTTCGACCTGGCGCAGGATGCGGGCGTCCAGAGCGCCGGAAGAATCGACCAGGTCGCATGAGGCAGTGGAGAGCGCGGCGGCAAGGGCGCGGTGCAGGCTGTGGCGCCAGGCTTCGACAATGGCCTGGGCGCGGGCGAGGTGGGCCAGGGTGAGGGTGGGGGGCGTGGTGGCTGGATCTGGATGGGGCGGGCCCAAGGCCCAAAGTCCGGCGCGGTAGCGCGGTTTGGGGGCGGGGCGGGGCTGGGCTGGGGGAAACGTGAAAAGCAAGTCCCGGCCACGCGCCTGGTGGCTGTGTGGTTGGGCGCTGGGCGGAGGAGGATCGGGAGGAAGCGCGGCCGCCCAGTCGAGGGCGGCCAGGAGGGTAGCGACCTTGATGAGCTGAAGCGGAAACTGGGAATAGGCGCTCCATAGACGGGCATCGAGATCGGGCGTGAGGAAGTCGCGGACGAGCGCACGGCGGTAGGCGAGGCAGGCGCCGGCCGCATCGGGAGCCAGGGTGACCTGGCAGGGCCGGTAATGGTCGGGATGGCCGGTGCCGGGCAGCTTTTTGAACAAGGTGACCACGGTTCGCAGGAGCTCGGGCGGCTCGGGGGAGGGAGCGGGTTCCTGCCAGGCAGGATGGCCGGGCTCGGGCGTGACCAGGGCGAAGCTGGGCCACCAGCCGAGCTCCCAGAGGGCGGGGGCGGACAAGGAGCCGGCGAGCGTGGCGGGCGTGGCGCAGGTGAGCAGGCTGAGGTAAGTGTCGGGCGCGGTCAGGAAGCCGAGGCCGCCGGCGGCATAGCGATAGCGAGGATGGCAGCGGTAGAAGGCAACGAGCAAGCCGAGGCCGCTGCGTTGGAAGGCGGGGTGTGAGCCGGAAAGCAAGCAGGCCAGGTCGTCGACCAGCCAGCCACGTTGGGCGGGGAAGCGCTCATCCTGCTGATTGCTGTAATAGCTGCGCCGCCGGTCGGCCGGGTGGTTGCCGAGGCAGCGAGCGAAGAGGAAGAGCAGGTCGAGGGGGCGCATGTGGGAAGGGGCGAGGAGGCCGGGGAAGGCGCGCTCGGCCAGGCCGCGGACGAGGTCAAAAGCGGCGACCGCATCGTAGGGCTGATTGGGGACGAGCCAGGCGACGAAGAGATTGGGATAGAGGGTGCGGCCGGCCAGCGAGACGTAGAGGCGGCGGGCAACGGCGACGCCGGCCAGCCAGAGGGCGGCGCTCTCGTGGAAGGCGGGCGGGAGCATGGGACAGACCGTCGAGGCGTAGGCGACGTAGGCGTCGAGCCAGGGGGAAGCGCCGGCGGCGAGGGAGGGGTCGAGGGTGGCGGAGGCGGGGAGGGGCGGGACGGCCAGGAGGCCCGGCTGAGCCACGGCCGGTTGGCCGGCGCCCGGTTGGGCAGAGGGGATGGCGGCAGGCTGGGCCGCGGGAACGGACGGGAACTGCATGGATACACCGCCGGGAGGAGGATGCTGCCGGGGGTGGCGCGGGCCGCGGCCGGCAGGCAGGTGGGCGCGCTGGGTCCCACATGAATATTGTACAATAGAACATACGTTCGTGTCAAGGAAGAAATGCGGGATGCGAGGGCGTTGCGGGGGGCGGGGGGTTGTGATATAGTGGGCCTGGCCGCTCTCCTTTGACCTTCACATCGCCGCATACGGTTGTGTCTTTCTTTGCGATGCGAGCGTGTCTTGCACGGACAACTGGGCCAACCACACGGCCGGCGCTCGCCGCCCGCGGGGGCTTTTCTCCGCGCTCGCGAGATGAGGATGCAGTCACGCCTATGGCACAAGAACGCAGAGAGTCTTCCAGCCGGGGCGAGCGTGAAAGCTCATGGTTGGTGCTGCGGCGCGGGCTGGCGATCTTACGCCGCTTGATGCGCGGACCCGCCAGCCGGCAGGACCTGCTGGATGCGGTGCGCGAGGCCCTGGGCGCCGAGGCTTACAGCGCCAACCGGCGAGCGGCCGAACGCGCTCTCAAGAACGATCGGGCCGCGCTGCGGAAGGCGCTGGAGGTGGAGATCGCGTACGACCGCCGCGCCGGGACGTACCATCTGCTCGGCATGGGCGGGACAGCGTGGCTCGACCTGGGCGACGAAGAGCTGAAGGCCATCGGCAGGCTCTACAACGCCTTCGAGAACGCCGGCAGCGAGGGTGGGCCAGTGCGCGCGCTGCTGGATCACCTGGTGGCGTTGTTGCCGAAGGAGCGGGTGGCAGTGATCCGGGGCCAGGCGCAGGCCGTCTCCTTCGAGCTGAAGGAGCTGGACGAACGCCCGATCGCGCCGCGGGTGCGCGCTACGCTGGAACGAGCGATCATCGAGCACCGGCAACTGGGCTTCAACTATCGGGGCGGCGCCGCCGAGGATGAACCGCCCCGCTATCACGTGGTCGACCCGTACGAGATCGTGTTCCGGCGGGGGCACTACTACCTGCGCTGCTTCGATCGCTATACGCGCAGCCAAAGCTACGGGCAGGTGACGCAGAAGCGGACGCGCCCGCTGCGGGTGAGCAGCATCCTCGACGACGACCGGCTGGCCGTGCTGCCCGAGCACGTGGCCTGGCCGCCCCCGCCCGAGAAACGCGCGGTGGTCCGCTATTGGTTAGCCCCGGCGGCGGCCCGCCACGGCATCAGCCGCCACTTCGAGGAGATGCAGGTCGAGCGTGAGCCCGACGGCTCGGCGGTGGTGAGTGGCGTGACGACGGATTCCTGGGACGCGGTGCACACGCTGCTGGCCTACGGTGAGAACTGCGTGGTGCTGGGAGGTGACGAGGTGCTGGGGCTGATGCGGCGCCGCGTGGCGGCGATGGCGCGAAACTATGGGACCGATCCGCGTTCGACAGACGAGCAAGTCGTTCCCGGTGCAGAGAATGGCGAGCACACCGCCCAAATCAAACGGGCCTCCTGACAGAAGCAGGAGGCCCGTTTGATTTGGGCCAGAAACCCCTCAGTCGGGATTCAGAGCTTAGGAGAGTGGATGGGACGCCCGTCACTCCTATGAGCCTTTTTCAATCTCTCCTTACCTGGTCCACCGGACCTCTGGCCAGGGGCACGCATGCCGGTTGACCGGCCAAATTGGTGGGGGTGCCACGCCCTCCCTCGCCGACGGATAGGGCGTGGCACTGCCCGAAGATGTGTGGTTACCGGTGTTGGCTCGTGCGAGGCGAGGTTGGATGGTCGGCGGCATCTCGACCGGCAGTGCCGCGCCCCTACAATCGGACGGCCGCGAGCCGGTCGTACGCACCCTGCGAGAACTGGGGGAGAGAGCCGATGCTCGGTATCACGAGGCTTGGATGAGGAGAGTGACGTCAAGACCATGCTGGGGCATGTTCACAGTCCCGTCGAACGGAAAAGGCTTGAGGATGCGCTCGACGCAGTGCACCAGATTATGATCGACGCCGTTTTGATCTATCGAGCGCTCGACGATCAATCGTGCAGGGACGACCAGGGATAGGGCTATGTTTGTGGTCCTATGGTTGTAATAGAATAGCAATGAAGCTAGAGAACAAGGGGGCGCAACATGATGATCAGAACTCTGCCCGTTTATTCCCGGTTGGCCGACGAGGACGAAGTCAGGCGGTTGGGGCTGTGGGAGAAGCTGCCGCTCGACCCCGAGGCCACACGTTGGCGGCTGTCGGCGCACCAGGTTGAGACCTATAAGGCGCTGACCGGCGGCGATTGCGACGTGATCTTCAACACGGCGATGACCGGCGATGGCAAGAGCCTGGCGGCGCAGTTGCCGACCCTCGCTCGAAGCGATCCCCTGCTCATGATGTATCCCACCAACGAGTTGGTGCGGGACCAGGAGACCCAGCTTGCCGCCACGCTGGAGCGCTGGCGCCGAGGGCAGATCTCGGTAAATACGATGACCGGCGGTCTGCTCAACCAGATGGCGCGGGGCGAGCTTTTCCGCCGGAAGGCGGACGCCATCAGGTCGCTGGCAGCCAACAACGAAGTGCTGCTCACGAACCCCGATATCTTTCACTACATCGCGCAGTTCTTGTACACGCGCAAAGGACCACACGGTGACTCGCCGGATATGTTGTTGGGCCGTGTGGTGGACTTCTTCGACACACTCGTCTTCGACGAGTTTCACATCTTCCAGTCACCGCAGATCGTCTCGGTGCTGAACGCAATGCTGTTGATCCGCGCAATGACGGGGCCAGTCCAGCCCAAGAAGTTCCTGTTTCTCTCCGCCACACCCAGCCGGCTGCTGGACGAATACCTGCAAAAGGCCGGCTTTCGGGTGCAAGTCATCGATCCCGGCGGGGCCGGATGGTACCTGCATACGGACGGCACGCCGGACACAAAGCTCTGGCGACCGATCATCCGCGGCTGCGAGATTGCCTTCTGGCCAACGCGCGCCGAAGAATGGGTTGAGGCACACCTCGAAGATACGCTGCTGGCCTTCTTCAGGAATCACGGCCCCGGCGCAAAGGGCGCTTTCATCGTCAACAGCGTGGCCGTGGCGCATCGCCTGGTCGAGCGGCTGGCGCCGGTGATGGCGCAGAAAAAACTGACCGTGGGGCTGAACACTGGGCTGAGCGGGGCAGCCGCGCGCCGCGCCTCGCGCGAGGCCGACCTGCTGGTCGGGACTTCAACGGTGGACGTGGGCGTGGATTTCCGCATCAACCTGTTGATCTTCGAGAGCCGCGACGCGGGCACTTTCCTGCAGCGGCTGGGACGCCTGGGCCGGCATGACAATGACGGGCGCGGCCACACCTTCGATCACTTCGAGGCGCACGCGCTGGTGCCCAATTTTGTGCAGGAGCGCTTGTTTGTCAAAGACCGGAGCAGGCCGGCCTTACTGTCCGGCGATGGCCCACTCACGCGCGAGGCATTGAGCGAAGCCGTGCGCGGTGCGTATCCCGTACCGTGCGAATTCAACGCCTACGCCAGGACGTGGGGGCCGATGCAGACCGCGCACGTGTACAAAGAGCTCTGCAACCCGACCGTGAAGGATTCCTACACGCAGGTGCGTGAGCAGCTCAAGGAGCAGTATTGGCGCACGTTCGGCATTTCGACCGGCAGCAGCCTGCGGGACTACCTGGAGCGGCGCAAAGAGGCCGTCCAACTCGTGGAAGAGGCGCAGTCGTTTCGCGGTGGCAGCCCGTTCGAATGCGGGGTCATCGACATGCTGCCCGATCCGCAGACGGCGCCCGATAGTCCCGAACGGGTCAAAACCTACGGCCTAATGAGCCTGGCGGCCAACGGCAAGCTGGAATGGCTGGGACGAGAGGCGTTCGAGCAGGTGGCGCTCCAGCGCGGGGCGATGATGACGCCAAGAGATGTCGAGCGATTGGCCGGTTGGTTCCGTTTGCGCGGTTTCAGCCAGGAGCGCAAGGGGGTGACGGTGCACCTGGGCTTCGACGTGAGCGAATGGAGCGAAGAACAACTGGGCCAGGCGAAAGTGATCCAGGGCGTCACGCTCGACGTGGAGGGCGTGGACTGGGTCAACGATCTCAACCGGCACCTACGGCAGCGCAAGCTGGTGGCGCTGATCTGCCTGCGGCCGCCCGAGGACGTGATCTACCGGCTGAACCTGCCGCCGATGTTCGAAGTGCACAGGTTCGTGGATCTGCACGGGCTGATGGGCAGCATCAGTTTCGCCCGCCAGGCGCTGATGCTGCAGGTCGCCATGCAGGAACGACGGTTTGATTGTGGCGGTGGCGCCGTCTTTGCCTGAATCAACGCCTGAGGGTACGTGACAAGGAGGCAACGCATGGGAAGGACAAAAGCCAAACCAATTGAAACACCTGCGAGGCAGGCGGCGCCCGAGGAGCCGCCACCCGACGACGCCGACCCCGAAGCGCTGGCAGAGGAAGCCTACGAATCGGAGCGCGAGGAAGCCGAAGCCCCACAGCAGCCGGGGCTGGCGCCGGAACCGCTATTTGTCTCCCTGATGCGGGCGGCAGTCGCCAAGACCGCGCCTGACGATCCGGTCCTGCGGGACTACGTCAAATACGTCATCCAACCCCTCTCAGAGGAGCTGGCGCTGGCGATCGCCAAGGGTGGTGAGGAATTCATCACCCAGCGGCTGGCCGAAGGGAAGAGCGACCAAGATATCGCGCGCTATCGCCATCAGCAAAGCTTGCGCGCGCACCTGGTCAACGGCCTGCTGCCGGTGATCCACATCGCGCACGAACTGGGGCGGTGGGGCGCGCCGAGGTTCCGCTATTTCGACGAGACGAGCTATCGCCTCTTCTGCGCGGGCTATACCTTACACGACTGGCTGAAGCTGCCCGAAGTGGACAGGTGGCTGGAGCAGGAGGGCCTGGCGCACAACACGGTGAATCCGGCGCGGCACCTGGCGTTGGTAGAGGACATCTTCCGGCAATGGTGTGAGCGCCTGGGACTGGACAGGTTCCTGGAACCTGTTGGTGGGCTGGAACGCTGGCTGCACGACCTGATCTACCTGGCCTCGAACACACAAGTGCGCTGGGGCACCATGCTCAACCTGGCCGCTCTGCCCAGGCTGGCGCTCAATGGCCGCGCACGGCAACTGGCGACCGATCTCTGCACGCTGGCCGACCGGATTGCGTACATCGCGCGCACGCCGCGCGATGTGGCCACTCACCGCAGCATCACCGAATACATCAGCAATTTGTCGAACGGCGAGGCGCGGCTGATCTACCATCACGTGGCGGAAAATCGCGGGGCGCTGACCAATTTCATCCACAACGCGGCCACGGCCGCCCTGCGGTCGCCGGACTGCGTGGCGCTGCTGTTTGCGCCCAGCGGGGTGGTTTACCTGTGCCGGGGAACGCCGCCGGCCTGGAACGGGACACGCGCGGCAACGGTGGCCGAGGACGTGGTGCGCCGCATCCGCCAGTCGTGCGGGAAGCGGTTGAACAACTCGTTGACGGGCTTCTCGCGAGACGGCAAAGGGCTGAAGTATGCGCCCTACTATGAGCTGCACTTTTCGCCGGCCGAGCGCATCCGCGTGGCAGCCCGCGCTGCGTTCGTGCGCATCTCGGACCTCAAGAAGCCGTCGTCGGGCACACGTTTCGCCAAGATTGCCGAGAAGGCGATGGCGCCGGCCGGGGTAGACGTGCGGCTGCCCGACGACATCCGGGTGGATCAGTTGGCCGAGTTTTGCACATTGGCAGGCAAGGTGGCAGGGGAAGCGGCGCCGGGACTGGATGCCACCGGGCTGTTGCTGGCCGAGCTAGGGCTGGCGGGCGAACGCGCGACGTTCGATGCCATAGGCGCCTTTCCCAATGCGGGCGGCGTGGCCTACAACTGGTACTACGCGGCCGGGACTTATCTCAAGCACGGCCACGGCGCCGGCGCCGGGCCCGACGAGTGGCGTGCGCTGATCGACGGGCTGGCGGCGCGCCTGGCCGAGGCATTGGAACAGCACGCGGTGGAGCACCCGGGCGCGGCCAGGGGAGATGGTTGGGACGACGTGCGGGTCTACGTGCAGCGTGTGCTGAAGGTCGGCCCGCAGGGCGACGCAGTGGCGGGCCCAGCAGCCGACATACGGCAGGCGGTAGAGGCTGAACTCGAGCGCTATCAGATGGCGAAAGCGCAGGGACGCGGGGTTACCAGCGTGTGCTCGCTGTGTTCCTCATCCTACGAGGTCCACCAGCAGCGCGAGGCCGGGATCTTGTTTGCGCCGCAGGTGTACTCGAACAAGCAGCCGCTGCACGGTTCCAAAGCGCTTCGCAGCATCTGCCGTCTGTGCGAGATCGAGATGATGCTGCGCCAGATCTTGATGAACCGCCAGGCGGTGAGCGGCGGGCGCTTTGAAGGGCAGCGGGTGCGCTACCTGTACTTCTACCCCACCTACTTCTTTACACCGGAGACGCTGGCCCAGTTCGACCTCGCCTACCTCCAACTCAAGCGCCTGAGCTTTACGTCGGTGCGCAAGGCGCTGTTGAGCGACGACAATAATGGGCAACCGGTATTGCACGTGACGGCCGGCGATTTCCAGCGCCTGGGGCCGCTGATGCTGGACCCGACGCCGGTCGACCCAGCACAGGACCGGCTCTTCCGCATGCAGTTCCCCGAGGATGAGCCGATCACCTTCTACTTCCTGGGTGTGCCGCCGCCAGGCCGCGAGGCCAAGGACGCGGAAGCCTGGGTCAATCCGGCCTTCCTGGCCCTGGTGTTGCCGTTGGCGCTCGACATCAAGGTGGTGGCAACCGAATCGCCGTTGCCGCTGCTGAACGAGGCAGATGAGCTGGACGAAGCGGTGATGCTGGATGCGCCGCACGATTTCGTGAAAGATGTGGTTGGACGTGAACGGATCGGGCTCGAGGGGCTGCTCGACCGGCTGCAGGCGCTCACGGCGACTTACCTGGTCCACATGGATGCGAACGCCAACTTTGCGAGGCTGGACTATCGTTGGCACGCGCTGCCGCCGTTGGCGCGCAACATCAGCAGCGACACGCTATGGACGTTCGCTTATCTCAAAAAATGGCAGCGCAATCAGAATGGACTGGAGGCAATCACGGCCGATAAGGCGCACCTTTACCTGCAATTGGCAGGCATCTTCGATCAACTCAAAGGGAGGGACAGCATGAGCTATGCCAGGGATTTGACGACTCGGTACATGCGGTTCTATCGACAGGGCCGCTCCAACTCCAACAGCATCTTGCGGCCGATCATGATCGCCGCCGAGGCTGTGTTGGAGTCCGACCCCCGCCTTTTCGACCAGGATGGGCTGGTGGAAGTGGTGCGCGGCCGCCTGGCCGACTTCATGGAGCGAGTCGGCAGCCACCGGGCCGACGGGCGGTATGCGCCGGGCAGCACGCACGAAAGCCGCGCCGCGGCAATCGACAGCTTCTCGCGTTACTTCGTCTCGACCATCTTCTGCGATGCGCTTCACGGCGAGCGCGCCGCCCTGCGCGGGCAGCAGTTGAACCTGCTCAAGAGCGCGTGCGAAGTGATCTATCGTGACCTGGCGGCCAAAGAGTGGCAAGACCGCCGTGCCGCGGGCGCGGCGGATGAAGAAGCGGCAGACGAAACACCCATCGAGAGAGAGGAGGCCTAGACCATGTCGCTCAATCTGAAGTGGTTCCCGTCCGAGGTGCCGGCCAAACCGGCGGGCCATTACGCCCACGTCATCACGCTGCGCGTGACTGATTCCTACGCCGTTTTCCAGACCGATGGCGAGCTCAACACGGCGCGTGTGGCGGCGGGGCTGCAAGGCGCCGAGCTGATCACGCGGCTGACGATCTTCAAGCGCAAACAAACGACCCCGGAACGCCTGACCGGCCGGGAACTGCTGCGCCGCTATGGCCTGCTGAGCGGGCAGCAAGGCGACAAAGCGGCGATCGATGCTGAGGGTCGCCCGATCTGCGACTACAACGTCTCGTTCTGCAAGCAATGTCCGGATTGCATCACCTACGGGTTCGCGATCGGGGATGCTGGGTCGGAGAAATCGAAAGTCATTACCGATACGAGCTACAGCCTGACGACTTACGATACCTCTCACGAGGCCTTTACCCTGAATGCTCCGTATGAAGGAGGCACGATGAGCCGAGAGGGCCAGGTGACGAGCCGCATCAACGAGGCGGATCACGTGCGGCCCCAGGTGATCTTCCCGGCCGTCATTACCGCGCGCGATGTGACCGCGCCGCTGTTCGAGTACGTGCTGAACAACGTGTTGCGCACGCGACGCTACGGCGCGCAAACCACGCGCACCGGCACGGTGAGCAACCACATCATCGCGATCGCCTTGACCGACGGCGAGATCTTCTCGAATCTGAAGTTCGCGCAGGCGCTCTACGACGCGCTCGAATTGCAGAAGCTCGGGACCTCGCCCGACCCGGTGTCGGTCCGCGCCGCCGCCGACGCGGCCTGTACGGTAATCCCGGAGCTGCTTAAGGCCGATGGGGTGAGCGTCGATCAGTTGTTGCTGGGCGACGAGATAAGCGCAACACTGGCAGGCCTTCGGCAACGGATGGAACAGTCGGATGCTGTCAGGCAACTGCTTGAGGCAGCCTTCGCCGACAGCCGCAAGTACGCGCAGGCCTATGTGATGCCGAAACCCAGGCCGGGCAAATGAGGCGCCCGTGGACGGGTCGAGTGCGTCGTGCGATGTGCCCTTGCTGTTGGTAGGGCCTATCACACGCCAGTCCATAGGAGGCTGCCCATGAAGATGTACGTATGCCGGCTAACCCTGCACGAGAGTCTCTTTTACGCGACGCGTGAGGCGGGCCGGCTGTATGAGACGGGGCGCTACTTGCATAACTACGCGCTGACCTATGCGCTGGGGTTGGCGGCCGCGCCGTACTTCAGCCCGGTGCAGGTGCCGCGTTATGCCGAGCAGCTTTCGCCGTTGAATGGGCGTCACCTCTACGTGACGCCGGCGCGCGGCGTACACGTGACGTACCAACTGGCGACGTTCAAGTACGCCGAAAACGCCTATCACGTCGAGATGGAGAAGGGCAGTCGGAATACGCCGTCGTTCGGCCGAGCCAAGGAGCTGGCGCCGGGCAGCACTTTCGAATTCGCGGTGCTGGCGGCCGGGGACGTGCGTTTGCCCAGGTGGATCCGGCTGGGGCTGTGGCGCAGTAAAGCCGAACTGGTCTATCACACCACTGAGGCCACGCGCGAAAAGCTGTCGGAGAACCTGGCCGGCTTTCCCTTGAATCCGCTCGACGTGCCGGTGGAGTTGCTGGCTTTCGATTTGATCTCCATGCCGCCCGCCAGCCTGGTGGACCACGTGCTGCTGCAGAGCGAATGGTGGATGGGAGAGCTCAACGGAAGCTCGTACCGCCTGCCGGTGGATCTGGCCTACCGTTTCGGCAGTTGAGCGAAAGGGCAAGGCATCTGGGGGCGGCCAGCCGGCCGTCCCCAGGGCATGAATCTCGTGCGAGAGACGGAGGATATACCCGATGGGCTTCAACCCAGACCTGGGGCTGCATGCGTTGGTGATCCAGTTGAGGGCGGTGAACGAGGGGCGGTTGCCGGCGACACAGGGGGCGCTGGCGCACGCGGCATTCCTGGACCTGGTGCGGGCGGCCGATCCGGCGCTGGCGACGGCCTTGCACGAGAGCGGGACGCGCCAGCCGTTCACGCTCTCGCCGCTGCGGGCACTGCCGGCGGGCGAGGGTGGGGAGCGCGGCCTGCTGCCGGGACAGGAGGGCTGGCTGCGGGTGACGCTGCTGGACCCGGGGCTGTTCGCGGCCTTTCTCCGGCAGTTGCTGGGCGGCGGGGCGGACCTGCGCCTGCGGCTGGGGGACGTGGTCTTCGCCGTGGATGGGGCGTTCGGCGCGCCGGGCAGCCACCCGTGGGCCGGCTACCAGACGACGGGCGCGCTGGCGGCAGCAGGGCAGGCTGCGGCCGGGCGAGCGAGCGTGCGCCTGCAGTTCGCCAGCCCGACGGCGATGAACCTGGGCAAGCGGGGAGCGGCCCGGCAGCGGATGGTGCTGCTGCCCTGGCCGCAATACGTCTTTGCCTCGTTGCGTTCAGCCTGGAACCGGGCGACCGGGGATGCGATCCCGCTGGATTTCGAGCAATGGGTGGCCGAGTACGTGATGGTGCGCGAGGTGCGCAATTGGCAGACGGGTGTCTATCGTCTGAAGAACGGGGTCCATCCAGGTGGTTTTGGCGACGTGACGTACGAAGCGCTCGATCGCGAGGCGGAGTACGTGGGGCTGCTCAACCGGCTGGCCGATTTCGCGTTCTACAGTGGGGTTGGCTCGAAGACGACGATGGGCATGGGGCAGGTCCGCAGACTCGCCTGAGGGGGGCCGGGCGACTCGGCGGCCCGGACCGGCCGGGGCCAGAGAGGGAGGGGGCATGGAAGCGGCTGACAGCGTAGATTACTTGCCCTTGAGCTATCTGAACCAGGTGCTCTATTGCGAGCGGCGGTTCTGGTACATGTACGTGCTGGGCGAGATGGCGCAGAATGCGGCGCTGCTGGAGGGGACGCTGCGCCACGCGCGCGTGCACGAGGCGGGAGAAGAACGCACGGAAGAGGGCCAGGTGATACGCCGGGCGGCGGTGTATTCGAATCGCCTGCGCATCAGCGGTTTTTGCGACCTGGTGGAGCAGGCAGACGGAGCGTGGCGGCCGGTGGAGTACAAGCGAGGGCGGCAGGGGCGTTGGGACAACGACCAGGTGCAGTTGTGCGCGCAGGCCCTGTGCCTGGAAGAAAACATAGGGCAGCACGTGCCGGAGGGGGAGATCTTCTACTATCGTTCGCGGCATCGGGTGAAAGTGCCGTTCACGCCGGAGCTGCGCGCGGCGACCGAGGCGGCGGTGGCGCGGGCGTTTGCGCTGCTGGCCGCCGGCGAGCTGCCGCCACATACGACGCAGCGGGCGCGCTGCGGGGAGTGCAGCCTGGAGCCGATCTGTTTGCCGCGCGAGGTGCGCCTGCTGAGCGCGGCAGCGGCGCAGAGGTGAGCGCGCGAAGCGCGCGCGGCGTGTGCCGGGAGCACAGGGAGGGCATATGACCGTGACGGGTGAAGCGCAGGCCGCGGCCGCCTGGCCGGTTATCCGCTGGCGCGGGTGGCGGCCGTTGCCGCTGGACATGGCAAGCGACGAGCAGGGCGGGCAGGTTTACCTGGTGTTGGGCCGCGAGGGGGACCTGGCCCTGCTGCCGACGGCGAGCGTGAGCTACCTCTGTTATGCGCCGCTGAGCGAGCAGGACGCGTGGTGGGGGAGGTCGGGCGTCGAACCGCTGGAGGTGACGCACAGTGGGGGCGTAGCGCGTGAGATGATGCTGGGCGCGGTACGTGAGATGGAAGCCGAGGGGTGGATGGTGATTGGGCGTCTGCAGGCCACGTTTCATGGGGTGGACAGCGAGGATGACTTCTGGGAGAGGATGGCATGCCAGACGAGCGAAGGGGCACCGGGGGTGGCAAGCGGGTCATGATGAAGTAAGGGTTTGACGGCAGAGTGCGCGAGGGGACGCGAACATACCAGCGGTTTGACGAAACGGGAGACCGGGTGAGAGCGACCAAGGAGCAGAGCAGGTGACCACGCTGTATTTGACGGAACCTTATTCGACGGTGCGCAAGGACGGCGACACCCTGGTGATAAAGATCCCTGCCCGGCGGGAGGGCGCGGAGGGCACGCGCGCGTCGAGCGGGGCGCGCGGGAAACCAGGGGGCGCGGGGGCGCGGGCGAGCGGACGGCAGGCGCTGGTGTCCCGGAAGCGGAAGACGGCGGCCACGCCGGCGGAACGGGGGGACGCACGGTGCGGGTGCCGCTGATCAAAGTGGAGCAGGTGGTGGTGTTGGCCGACAGCACCCTGACGACACCGGCGCTACTGGCGCTATTGGAACAGGGCGCCGAGGTGTGTTTCTGCTCGTACAACGGGCGTTTTGCCGGCCGGCTGGCGCCGGAAATGTCACGCAACGGGCTGCTGCGCATCGAGCAGCACCGGGCGCATAACGACTACCGACGACGCATGGCCCTGGCGCAGCAATTTGTGGCGGCCAAACTCGCCAACCAGAGGACGCAGTTGTTGCGCACGAACCGTAAGCTGGGGGAAGAAGCGCTGGCGAAGGCGGCCGAGCAGATGGCGGGCATCATCGGCGCGGTCAAGCGGCTGGAAACGCCGGCAGAAGTGCCGGTTGACCCGGCGCGCCCGCAGGCGAACACGCCTATGGGCAGCCTGCAGGGGCTGGAAGGGGCGGGGTCGGCGGCCTATTTTGGCGCTTTTCCGAGGCTCCTGGCCGGCGAGTGGGGCTTTCGGGGTCGGCGCAAACATCCGGCGACGGACCCGGTGAACGCGCTGCTGAGTTTCGGTTATGCGTTGTTGCTTGGCAACGTGCTTTCAGCGATCGGGCTGGTGGGGCTGGACCCCTACGTGGGCTATCTGCACTCATCACAATATGGCAAGCCGGCGCTTGGGCTGGACCTGATGGAAGAATTTCGCCCGATCATCGTCGATTCGGTGGTGCAGACGGCGATCAACAACCGGGTCTTGAACGCGCACGACTTCGGGGGCGAACTGGGCAGTTGCCGGCTCACGGACGAGGCGCGGCGGAAATTCCTGCTAAAATTCGAGGAGCGGCTGAGCCAGACGGTGCAGCATCCGACGTTCAACTACCAGGCGACGTATCGGCGCTGCCTGGAGCTGCAGGTGCGGTTGTTGGCCAAGGCGTTGACGGGGGAAATTCCGGTGTATCCGCCCTTTCTGGCGCGGTGACGATGGCCGAGCGGGTGTGGGTGTGGTAAAATGGCACAAGACGGGCGGACACTGTACGTGGTGGCTTACGACATCAGCAATGACCGGCGGCGCACGCGCGTGCACAAGGTATTGAGCGGTTTCGGGCAGTGGACGCAGTTCAGCGTCTTCGAGTGTTTCCTGAATGGGCGTGAGTTGGTATTGCTGCACGACCGGCTGCGCAAGCACCTGAACGCCAGCGAGGACAGAGTGCGATTTTATACGCTGTGCGAGACTTGCTGTAACAAGGTCGAAACGGTGGGTGGGGCCAAACCGGTCGATCCGGTGACGCTGATCGTCTAGGTGGCCGGCAGAGAAGCTGCGAGCGGCAGAGCGGAGTTGATTGTGAGCGGTGGCGCTCGCACGAGAAGGCTTCCTTAATAGCGGGTCGGCGTGCCCGGCGACATGGGCAAGCCGGCGGTCCAGCGACCGGTGGGGAGAGCGCCTCTCGCCGGGTGGGGCGGGGTGGGAAAGAGGGCCGATCGAGCGGCCAAAGGAGCTCGAATGTCACGGTCAGGTGGTGAAAGAGGGCTGGCGCGGGGGCTTGGGGGCGGCAAAATGGCGGTGAAGTGGGGTTTGGTCGCTGAGCCAGGCGAGCGGTCAGAGCGGCCGGAATCGCGATCGAGCGATTGAAACAACCATACCCTGCTTGCTGGCAATGAAACTTACAGTCAGAGCGGCCGGAATCGCGATCGAGCGATTGAAACCGTGATCTGCAAGGACCCGAACCTGATGAACACGCGTCAGAGCGGCCGGAATCGCGATCGAGCGATTGAAACTCGCCGATGAGGAAGCTCAGCAGGTGACTGCCAGCGTCAGAGCGGCCGGAATCGCGATCGAGCGATTGAAACGACATATTTTCGGCATGTGGTATACTACGTGCACAGGGTCAGAGCGGCCGGAATCGCGATCGAGCGATTGAAACCGACGATCAGCAGATCCTCCGGCCCGATCGCGTTGGGTCAGAGCGGCCGGAATCGCGATCGAGCGATTGAAACATGTCGGGTGCCGTTTCGTCCAGCCCACGAGCCACGTCAGAGCGGCCGGAATCGCGATCGAGCGATTGAAACCCCGGTTCCCTCGCTGCCCTCGCGCAGCAGAACAACGTCAGAGCGGCCGGAATCGCGATCGAGCGATTGAAACTCCGACCTTGCGAGCGGCGTCATTCTGGGCTTGCGTCAGAGCGGCCGGAATCGCGATCGAGCGATTGAAACAGGATGCCATACAAGCTGTCCACCATGACGACGGCGTCAGAGCGGCCGGAATCGCGATCGAGCGATTGAAACAGCCGAGCACGGCCTCACGGTCGACGCAAAGGGCATGTCAGAGCGGCCGGAATCGCGATCGAGCGATTGAAACCGTCTACCTAGCCATCACGCACTGAGGAGGAAACTATGTCAGAGCGGCCGGAATCGCGATCGAGCGATTGAAACTCGGCCAGCCGGGGCAATTCGGTCACGTTGTCATTGTGTCAGAGCGGCCGGAATCGCGATCGAGCGATTGAAACTGGTCAACCGCCCAGCGTTTACCATCCCATATCAGCGTCAGAGCGGCCGGAATCGCGATCGAGCGATTGAAACTGGATGCAGACCGACGCCAGGGCTTCAGGGCTGACGGTCAGAGCGGCCGGAATCGCGATCGAGCGATTGAAACTGGCTGTTCCCAGCCGTACCAGTTCGGCATAGTAGGGTCAGAGCGGCCGGAATCGCGATCGAGCGATTGAAACTTGCGTGGCGCCGGCGGTGGTGCGCCGACTGTGCTGTCAGAGCGGCCGGAATCGCGATCGAGCGATTGAAACCTTCGTAGCATTGGTCATCGCGCCTTGCGCCTTCGCGTCAGAGCGGCCGGAATCGCGATCGAGCGATTGAAACACTATGGGTAGCAACGGGCACCGCCCGGCTCCAAGTCAGAGCGGCCGGAATCGCGATCGAGCGATTGAAACGTGGGAGTTGCGCCACAACCGCAGGCCGCTCTGACGGTCAGAGCGGCCGGAATCGCGATCGAGCGATTGAAACAGGCGACCTTCGTGCCAGGCGGCAACATCCTCATCGTCAGAGCGGCCGGAATCGCGATCGAGCGATTGAAACAGTATGGACTTCGCACGAATAACTCCTGTTGCCACGAGTCAGAGCGGCCGGAATCGCGATCGAGCGATTGAAACATACACCTTCGTTGGGTCTGTCTGCGCCAGCATGGTGTCAGAGCGGCCGGAATCGCGATCGAGCGATTGAAACCGTAGTTGTGTGGCGGCGCCGGCGGCCAGGCGGGCAAGTCAGAGCGGCCGGAATCGCGATCGAGCGATTGAAACTCAGGCGGACGCTAACGAGGTGCGGGCGGGGCTCAGTCAGAGCGGCCGGAATCGCGATCGAGCGATTGAAACGTTCAGCGTGTGGCGGGGGGGCAGGGGCCGCCGGCCTGTCAGAGCGGCCGGAATCGCGATCGAGCGATTGAAACACCAACACGAGCGCCGGCGAGCTACGCAACCTGATCGTCAGAGCGGCCGGAATAGCGATCGAGCGATTGAAACCTCTTCGTCGCCCTGACCCACGAGGCCGGCCATGCGTCAGAGCGGCCGGAATCGCGATCGAGCGATTGAAACTTCGCCTGGCGGGCCGACTGCCTGCGCTGGGGCGAGGTCAGAGCGGCCGGAATCGCGATCGAGCGATTGAAACCGGCTGCTCGCGCATCGCCACGATGATCGGCTTGACCGTCAGAGCGGCCGGAATCGCGATCGAGCGATTGAAACCAAACGCTTGATGCCACTTCCGGCGGCTGGGCAGCGTCAGAGCGGCCGGAATCGCGATCGAGCGATTGAAACTCCGGAAATCATCGGTCATTCCTCCGCTATGCGATCGTCAGAGCGGCCGGAATCGCGATCGAGCGATTGAAACTACGAGCCCGGCGAGATCGGCGGCATCCCGCAGTGGTCAGAGCGGCCGGAATCGCGATCGAGCGATTGAAACATGTTGCTGCATCTGCATCAACTGTGAACATCATAGTCAGAGCGGCCGGAATCGCGATCGAGCGATTGAAACATAGACCTTCTCCGTGATCTGGACTACATCGAGAGGTCAGAGCGGCCGGAATCGCGATCGAGCGATTGAAACCCACAGGTGCGTGACGTGCGGCAGGTACGGGATCGCGTCAGAGCGGCCGGAATCGCGATCGAGCGATTGAAACCCGTTGTCGAAGATCGCCTTCAGCATCGTCATCCACTGTCAGAGCGGCCGGAATCGCGATCGAGCGATTGAAACAGGCATGGTCCTGTCTCCAGGCGGGTGAAAGCGGATGTCAGAGCGGCCGGAATCGCGATCGAGCGATTGAAACATCTCTGCCGCCTGTGCCTCCGAGAGCTGCCCGGCGTCAGAGCGGCCGGAATCGCGATCGAGCGATTGAAACTGGGTGTGGCGTCGGCGGCCACGCCGCAGAGGGCGATGTCAGAGCGGCCGGAATCGCGATCGAGCGATTGAAACGCAATAATGCCCCGGCGTCGGCTGCGCTCCTGATTGTCAGAGCGGCCGGAATCGCGATCGAGCGATTGAAACTGTCGGCGTGGTCTGTCTCTGTTCCGGTCGCCGGTCGTCAGAGCGGCCGGAATCGCGATCGAGCGATTGAAACCTGGCCGATGCTTTTTCGAGGTAGTCAAGCACTACCGTCAGAGCGGCCGGAATCGCGATCGAGCGATTGAAACAGTCTGATTCTGTAAATGCCCCCGGTGTGGTAGAAGTCAGAGCGGCCGGAATCGCGATCGAGCGATTGAAACCCGGTTAGGCATCCGCATCAGCCGGTTCACCACAACAGGTCAGAGCGGCCGGAATCGCGATCGAGCGATTGAAACGTGCGTGCTCGTCAACGACGGATCGCTGAAGGACCAGGTCAGAGCGGCCGGAATCGCGATCGAGCGATTGAAACCTTGGTCATCGGAACCTGCGCCACGTGGACGCAGCAGTCAGAGCGGCCGGAATCGCGATCGAGCGATTGAAACGTCACTCTTGCCGCGCGAGACGTAATACTCCAGCCGTCAGAGCGGCCGGAATCGCGATCGAGCGATTGAAACACGAGCACATTTGTCCAGGCCAGGGCCGCAACGTTGGTGTCAGAGCGGCCGGAATCGCGATCGAGCGATTGAAACCATAGCTTTAGCCACGGCTTGCCTGCCATTACGCGGTCAGAGCGGCCGGAATCGCGATCGAGCGATTGAAACTGACATCAAGACCCACGAAGCGATCCCGGTCAAGATGTCAGAGCGGCCGGAATCGCGATCGAGCGATTGAAACAGTAATCATTCGCTCATCCCTGGAAACTCTTGGGCAGGTCAGAGCGGCCGGAATCACGATCGAGCGATTGAAACCGGATTGCCCAGGCAGCCGCACTCTTCCGCGATCGTGTCAGAGCGGCCGGAATCGCGATCGAGCGATTGAAACACGAGGTTTGCCCCGAGGTCGTCTAGAATGCCGGGTCAGAGCGGCCGGAATCGCGATCGAGCGATTGAAACAGTGCTATCCAGGTAGGCCAGGAAAAGACCGCATTGGTCAGAGCGGCCGGAATCGCGATCGAGCGATTGAAACTAGCGTTGATCTTCCTGCTTGGCACGGCCCTTGAAGCCGTCAGAGCGGCCGGAATCGCGATCGAGCGATTGAAACACTGGGAGTGGGCATGATGCCGGCGAGCAGGGTAAGGTCAGAGCGGCCGGAATCGCGATCGAGCGATTGAAACTTCCAGCCGTGCTTCTGACCGTCATCCTGGCCGCACGTCAGAGCGGCCGGAATCGCGATCGAGCGATTGAAACATCCAGCACTCGGGCGGATCGCACATCGCCGTGCCCGGTCAGAGCGGCCGGAATCGCGATCGAGCGATTGAAACCCTGTTTTTCCAGAGGAAGAACTGGCAGAATTCTCGGTCAGAGCGGCCGGAATCGCGATCGAGCGATTGAAACATCATGTACGTCACGTTTTACCCGCTCCTGCAGGAGAGTCAGAGCGGCCGGAATCGCGATCGAGCGATTGAAACACCTTGACCTCGGCGCCATGGCTGTCGATGAAGGTGTCAGAGCGGCCGGAATCGCGATCGAGCGATTGAAACTCGGATTTTATGAGCAGGATTGCATGACGCCGGCACGTCAGAGCGGCCGGAATCGCGATCGAGCGATTGAAACACTGGATTCATGCGTTGCCCCGAGGCGAGGGCGCCAGTCAGAGCGGCCGGAATCGCGATCGAGCGATTGAAACTCTGCGTACCGTCTGCCACCTGCTGTGCAAACTTGTTTACGTAGGTCAGAGCGGCCGGAATCGCGATCGAGCGATTGAAACCCGAAGTTGCGGCGCTCAGGCGCTACTACCGGGACTGTCAGAGCGGCCGGAATCGCGATCGAGCGATTGAAACCCCCGTGTCACTTCCTGAAACACGATAAACGTACTGAGTCAGAGCGGCCGGAATCGCGATCGAGCGATTGAAACCTGTTCTATGCCTTTCTCGCCAAGAAAGTACAGACGTCAGAGCGGCCGGAATCGCGATCGAGCGATTGAAACGACCGTGCCTACAATTGCCAAACTCTCGCAGAAGTGGTCAGAGCGGCCGGAATCGCGATCGAGCGATTGAAACATCGCTCTTACTGCCGCCGCTGCGTTTGAGCTACCGTCAGAGCGGCCGGAATCGCGATCGAGCGATTGAAACACCAGATTCATCGTGGTGCCGCCAACAAGGACGATGTCAGAGCGGCCGGAATCGCGATCGAGCGATTGAAACGGGCAGACCATCGTGTGTGTGGCCGCCGACAATGCCGGTCAGAGCGGCCGGAATCGCGATCGAGCGATTGAAACAGTTGGCGGCAATGCGCAAGGCGCAGATCGTCGCACGTCAGAGCGGCCGGAATCGCGATCGAGCGATTGAAACCTCGATGCCAGCGGGTACCTACAACATTGCCAGTGCGTCAGAGCGGCCGGAATCGCGATCGAGCGATTGAAACCAAACACCCGATCAATTAGCGACATCGGGCTATCGGGTCAGAGCGGCCGGAATCGCGATCGAGCGATTGAAACGTTCAGCGTGCTCACACTGCATCGTCTGAATTAGCGGTCAGAGCGGCCGGAATCGCGATCGAGCGATTGAAACCTTTGGTCAAGGCCCTGGCCGGGATCGGCGTTGCGGTCAGAGCGGCCGGAATCGCGATCGAGCGATTGAAACAGGGACGTGCTTGACCGGATAGCCTCTGAGAAACCCGGTCAGAGCGGCCGGAATCGCGATCGAGCGATTGAAACCACCCTTTTTCTTCAGGTCGAAATAACGGCTGATGGGTCAGAGCGGCCGGAATCGCGATCGAGCGATTGAAACTGTGTTGGAGGACGCAAGCCAACACGGCAGCCCGCTTGTCAGAGCGGCCGGAATCGCGATCGAGCGATTGAAACTGGCTGTGACTACTCCTATCCCGCCCGGCACGCCAAGTCAGAGCGGCCGGAATCGCGATCGAGCGATTGAAACGGTCAGGCGCCGTCAGCCCCGCCAGTTTGCCAAGCCGTCAGAGCGGCCGGAATCGCGATCGAGCGATTGAAACAATCCAACGACGACGCTCTCCTGGCCGCTTTCGGCGTCAGAGCGGCCGGAATCGCGATCGAGCGATTGAAACGAATGGGATGCGAATGTTGATGTCGCCGTCGTTGCCCCACAGGTCAGAGCGGCCGGAATCGCGATCGAGCGATTGAAACAAGGCACTGGCCGAACAACTGCGCAGCGGGGCGATGTCAGAGCGGCCGGAATCGCGATCGAGCGATTGAAACGTTCTCAATCGTGTGGCAGACGAAATGCACGATGTCAAGTCAGAGCGGCCGGAATCGCGATCGAGCGATTGAAACAGGCAAACCCTTGCGACACACGGACGCCGAACTTGAGTCAGAGCGGCCGGAATCGCGATCGAGCGATTGAAACTCAAGTTCCTTTTCGTACACAGGCAGAACATGATACGTCAGAGCGGCCGGAATCGCGATCGAGCGATTGAAACGCCATGAGTCATAATGTGTACGATGTCGAACCGACCATGTCAGAGCGGCCGGAATCGCGATCGAGCGATTGAAACAGTGTGCGGCCGCTGGCGCTCTCCCTCAACTGCATCGTCAGAGCGGCCGGAATCGCGATCGAGCGATTGAAACAAGCCAGTAGTAACCCAATCGCTCCGAGACGATAGAGTCAGAGCGGCCGGAATCGCGATCGAGCGATTGAAACTCAAGCTCAAACGGCACGGCCGCCAGGCCCCACAAAGTCAGAGCGGCCGGAATCGCGATCGAGCGATTGAAACGTCAGCTTCCCGGCCGTAGGGGTTTGTTCCAAACAGGTCAGAGCGGCCGGAATCGCGATCGAGCGATTGAAACAGACTACTGACCGAGCAGTTGCGGACAGGCGCAATGTCAGAGCGGCCGGAATCGCGATCGAGCGATTGAAACTTCGACTTCCGGGAAGAAGCCTTGCAGCTCAGGCGGTCAGAGCGGCCGGAATCGCGATCGAGCGATTGAAACTATCGTGCTGACCGGCTCCGAGACGCTGAGCGCCGGGTCAGAGCGGCCGGAATCGCGATCGAGCGATTGAAACGTCCCCGCTTTTTGTTGTCCAGGAGGAACCATGTTTGTCAGAGCGGCCGGAATCGCGATCGAGCGATTGAAACGTTTATGACGACAAGCCTGGAAGTACATCTACCTAAGTCAGAGCGGCCGGAATCGCGATCGAGCGATTGAAACTACTGGGCCCTGCGTGTTCCGCTGTCAGACACGCAAGGTCAGAGCGGCCGGAATCGCGATCGAGCGATTGAAACAGCGATGTGCCTGGTCCTGGTTCGCATGGCCTCGAGTCAGAGCGGCCGGAATCGCGATCGAGCGATTGAAACATCGGCTGGCACTTTTTAGGAGGCAGTCATGACCTTGTCAGAGCGGCCGGAATCGCGATCGAGCGATTGAAACATGTCGAACAACTGCTGGATCGCCGTCGCCAGCGCGTGTCAGAGCGGCCGGAATCGCGATCGAGCGATTGAAACTTCCGATAGTCGGACCGGCCGTGACGGCCGAACAAGTCAGAGCGGCCGGAATCGCGATCGAGCGATTGAAACAGGTCGGTATCCTCGCCCGGCAGGGACAGGTAGCGGGTCAGAGCGGCCGGAATCGCGATCGAGCGATTGAAACGATTAGTTCCATCTCCAGGTCGTAAACATTGGTGTGGTCAGAGCGGCCGGAATCGCGATCGAGCGATTGAAACATCACGAAGTCGGCGTTGCCGCCGGCATCGGGGACGGTCAGAGCGGCCGGAATCGCGATCGAGCGATTGAAACACAAACTTGTCGTTGCCACGCTCAACAGCGGCGGGAGTCAGAGCGGCCGGAATCGCGATCGAGCGATTGAAACGGCATTTAGCAGAGCCGACAGTTTGAAAACCGCAAACCGTCAGAGCGGCCGGAATCGCGATCGAGCGATTGAAACTTTGATCGCTTCAAGGGTTGGCTGACCGAGATATAGTCAGAGCGGCCGGAATCGCGATCGAGCGATTGAAACATGCTCAAGTTTGGCGAGAGACGTGTTACGAGGGCGATGGTCAGAGCGGCCGGAATCGCGATCGAGCGATTGAAACGGGCACCCGCGACCCACCAGGCCACGCGAACCCCCAGTCAGAGCGGCCGGAATCGCGATCGAGCGATTGAAACCTTGCCTCAACTTGGGTAGTTGTATGCGCGGATTCTGTCAGAGCGGCCGGAATCGCGATCGAGCGATTGAAACTTCGAGGTACCAGGCGAAGCGGCCGGGCTCGTAGGTCAGAGCGGCCGGAATCGCGATCGAGCGATTGAAACCCCCCGAGCCGCCCCCTCGGGCAGCCGGCCCATCGTCGAGCGGCCGGAATCGCGATCGAGCGATTGAAACAGAGAGAATGCGGGCAGCAATACCTACCGCTTTAGCGTCAGAGCGGCCGGAATCGCGATCGAGCGATTGAAACCTTCCAAATGCTCGTCAGTACGTCCATCGTCCTCTTGTCAGAGCGGCCGGAATCGCGATCGAGCGATTGAAACTTGCCGATCGGCCTGGGGGATCGGGATCGGCTGGCGGTCAGAGCGGCCGGAATCGCGATCGAGCGATTGAAACGTACCGACCGTGCTTCCCTGGCCTCCGTCGAGGCAGGTCAGAGCGGCCGGAATCGCGATCGAGCGATTGAAACATCGAGAATAGCCCTCTCTACCCATACCCGAATCAGTCAGAGCGGCCGGAATCGCGATCGAGCGATTGAAACCGCGTGTTCGTCAGCCGCAGCAGACCGGCGAGCTCCTGTCAGAGCGGCCGGAATCGCGATCGAGGGATTGAAACTTGGTGAGCGTGCGCAGCCGGAACCAGGCGTCTTCGGTCAGAGCGGCCGGAATCGCGATCGAGCGATTGAAACGTCGGCATTGACGTGCGCGCGCACCTGTGCATCGGGTCAGAGCGGCCGGAATCGCGATCGAGCGATTGAAACTGCTATCCGGCGCCCGGCCCCATCTTCCAGCCAAGTCAGAGCGGCCGGAATCGCGATCGAGCGATTGAAACAGTTGGAACAGCGACCAGAGCACTGGGGGCCAGAGGTCAGAGCGGCCGGAATCGCGATCGAGCGATTGAAACCTCTCAAGAGTTGAGCTTGGATACGCAAGCTCCTAAGTCAGAGCGGCCGGAATCGCGATCGAGCGATTGAAACGCCGGTGTCGGCCCTTCGGTTAAATACGGTTGATACAGTCAGAGCGGCCGGAATCGCGATCGAGCGATTGAAACAGCGTTAGAGTTCTGAGCCAAAAAGCTTTTGCTGCGTCAGAGCGGCCGGAATCGCGATCGAGCGATTGAAACAGTGAGCTGGTGCATGCTATCGGCAAAGGCGGCCAGCGTCAGAGCGGCCGGAATCGCGATCGAGCGATTGAAACAGCGTGACCCGCTTGCCGCCGAGGTGGGCGGCCTTCGTCAGAGCGGCCGGAATCGCGATCGAGCGATTGAAACATTCAGATTCGAGCGCTCGTCGAAGACGTAGACGGGTCAGAGCGGCCGGAATCGCGATCGAGCGATTGAAACGCTGACTTCGGCCACGATGCGCCGTGCGTCCACGGGTCAGAGCGGCCGGAATCGCGATCGAGCGATTGAAACATAATAAATTCGCCCCCCGGAAATCCGAGACCCCATGTCAGAGCGGCCGGAATCGCGATCGAGCGATTGAAACGTGTCTGCGGAGTTGTTTTGGGCGCGGGTGTGGCGCGTCAGAGCGGCCGGAATCGCGATCGAGCGATTGAAACAAGCTTTTTGCTGAGGCCCAGGATGTCGTTGTTCATGTCAGAGCGGCCGGAATCGCGATCGAGCGATTGAAACATCCAACACTATGAGCTCGCCTATCGCGTCCGCCAGGTCAGAGCGGCCGGAATCGCGATCGAGCGATTGAAACATGCGCTCCCTTGAATGAGCCGTAGATCCCGCCCAGCATGGACAGTCAGAGCGGCCGGAATCGCGATCGAGCGATTGAAACATTTGCTTCCATCGGCTCAAACATCCGGCACTCCCAGTCAGAGCGGCCGGAATCGCGATCGAGCGATTGAAACTCCATCAATCCATCCGGGCTCTTGAAGGCGATGATGGTCAGAGCGGCCGGAATCGCGATCGAGCGATTGAAACCTCGATGGTCAGGAGGGCATAGGCCCCGCGCGAACAGTCAGAGCGGCCGGAATCGCGATCGAGCGATTGAAACCCCTTGACGAAGGCGCAGGTCTCCTCGTCGCCCAAGTCAGAGGGCCCGGAATGGCGATCGAGCGATTGACGGCGGGGGGTTGCGTTATCCTGGGGCGAGCGGCGTCCGGCTGCAAGGATACTGATGGCAAACAGTTGGTCCTGAACTGTGACCGGCGAAGGGCGCGAATTGGTGAGAGGCCGGTTGGGTGTATGATGGTAGGCATCCAGACCAACTCGTAGCCAGGGAGGCTCAGCATGTCACTCCAACCGACCGCCATTCCGCCGGTTCCGGATGAGACCGCACGGATTGCCAAGAAAGTGTTCAAGCGCAAGGGCAACCTCTATCTGGTCATCGGTGACCAGATTGGCACGCTGTTTGAGAAGATCGACTTTGCCGACCTGTACGCTTCCGACGGTGCACCCGCCTTCTCGCCGAATCTGCTCGCCTTGGTGGCTGTCTTTCAGCGCCTGGAAGATTTATCCGACCGGGCCATGGCGGATGCGGTGCGGGCGCGTATCGATCTCAAGTACGCCTTGCATTTGCCGCTGGAGCATATGGGGTTTGATGGCTCGCTGCTCAGCGACTTTCGCGAGCGTCTGTTGCACGATGCCGCCGCCTTGCGCATGTTTGATGGCGTGCTTGAGCGCCTGACCGAGCTGGGCTTGCTGGCGGCCGGGGGCAAGCAGCGCAGCGACGGCACTTATGTCTTGGCCGCCACGCGCACGCTGACGCGTCTGGAATTGCTGGCGGAGAGCATGCGTCTGGCCCTGCAAGCCCTGGCCGAGTATCGTCCGGACTGGCTGCGGACGGTGGCGTTTGTGCACTGGCATGAGCGCTATGGCAAACCCTGGAATAGCTGGCGACTGCCCAGGAAGACCGAGCAGCGCGAGCAACTGGCGCTGGAGATCGCGGCCGATGGCTTCCATCTGCTCCAGGCACTGAGTGCAGCCGAGGCTCCCAGCCAGGCCGCCAGCCTGCCGGAGGTGGTCAGCCTGCGCCAGGTTTGGAGCCAGCAACTGGTGCAAGAAGCGGACAAGATCAGCTGGCGCCCGCGCGAACAGATTCCCGCCGGTGCCGAGCGGGTGACCACGCCGCACGATGCCCAGGTGCGGGGTAGCCAACACGGCGATCATGTCTGGGAAGGCTACGCAGTGCACTTCACCGAAACCAGTGATACGGACCGGCCGCATCTGATCACCGATGTGGCCGTCGTCCCGTCCACGACCCCTGATCATCAAGTGATCGAGCAGATCTACGCACGCCTGACCCGGCGCAACTTGTTGCCCAGCGAACACCTGGTCGATGCGGGCTACACCACCGGCCGGGCGCTGGTCGATAGTTCCGCGCGTCAGGTACGTCTCGTCGGTCCGCTGGCCCAAGATGCGAGTTGGCAAGCACACCTCCCGGATGGCATTGCCAGCGACCAGTTCAAGCTAGACTGGGTGGCGCAGGTGGCCACCTGCCCGAACGGCCAGCAATCGAGCGCTTGGCAGCTAAACCGGGACTCCGACGGCCAGCCCGAGGTCGACATCCGCTTCTCAAAGGCGGCCTGTCAAGCCTGCCCGCTACGCCAAGGTTGTACTCGCAACCGCGCGGGGCGGCGCCTCAAGCTCAGCCTTTACCACGAGGCAATCCTGGCCGCGCGTGCCAACCAGCGCACGGCGCTCTTCAAACAGGAGTACGCGCGGCGGGCCGGCATCGAAGGCACGATTTCCGCCACCGTCCGCAGCCAGGGTGCACGGCGTACACGCTACATCGGCCTGGCGAAAACCGATTTGCAGGCCATCCTGACCGCCATCGCTGTGAACCTGCGCCGGACTGCCTTGTGGCTGATGGCCGAACGACCCGCCACCACGCGACCACCTGGCCTGACCTGCCTGGCCCACTTGGCGACTTAGTGTTTGCCATCAGTATCCTGCAAGCCGTACCTACGTCGGAGCGACGCGACCCGGGGTGCGGGGCGAACGAGAGGCCACGTAGGGTATGCTTGCAGCGTGCCGGCTCCGTCCTGGTCGATCGATTGGGCGGCAGAATCGAGGCTGTGCCCGGCCCGGGCGGGCTCATCGCCCCTCTGGAAAGGCCGGCCATCGCGCCCCGCGGCGCCCGACCGCCCTCCCCGGCGGTCTGCGCACCCGCCGGACCTGCTCAGCCTCTATCAGCCCGCCCACAATGAACCTCCGGCCGCAATCCCCGGCGGTCCGCGCATCCGCCGGCCCTGCCCGGCTGCCTGCGTTCAGCCCGTGCGGCCCTCCTTTTTGACGCGGCGCGCCATGATGTATGGTCAGTTACTGACCGTCGGTCAGTGTTGCTCTAGCATGCGATTGTCAGTCCTGGTCGTCCTCTGGGGATGGTCTGCCAGCCTAGTCACGGGAGTTCAGTCGTGGTCATGTCTTCACAACGCCGGGCACGCGAACGGGCGCAGCGCAAGGAGGAGATCCTCCAGGCGGCCCGCGCGGCTTTCGCGGAGGTGGGCTACCGCCGGACCACCGTCGAGGCGGTGGCGGAACGCGGCGGAGATCGGCAAAGGCACAATTTACCTCTACTTTGAGAGTAAGGACGCGATCCAAGCCGAGCTATTGCTCCAGGCGCTGGCCGCGCTGCAGGCGCAGCTCAAGGCGGCCGGCGAGGACCCGGCCACCCAGCGCCCGGACCAGAAACTGCGGGCGATGGCGGCCGCCTACCTCGATTTTGCCGAGAACACGCCGGACTATTTTCGATTGCTGAACGCCTACGATCGTGGCGACTTCGAGCAAGGCACCTCTACCCAGCAGCGCGAGCGGTTGCTCGAAGCGAGCAATAACACTCTGGACATCGTCAAAAAGGTGATTGCCGATGGGATGTCCTCGGGGTTGTTCGGTCCGGGCGATCCCCGGAAGACGGCGGCGATTCTCTGGGGCGGGATGAACGGCGCACTTGGCCTTTTGGCTCATCCGATCCGCCGCAACATGCTGCCGGGCACGGATGGCCAGGCGCTTTGCCTGGCGACAGTTGATCTGCTGTTGAAGGGCTTGATGGATCAGAAGTAACGGAGGTCTTAGGTGAAGGAAGTCGTCATCGTCAACCCGGTGCGTACGCCGATTGGCAGTTTCGGGGGCGCCCTGCGCAGCGTTCCGGCTTATGATCTGGCCTGTATTGTCATGAAGCGCGTGCTGCGCGACACTAAGCTCGATCCCGGCCAGATCAGCGAGGTGGTGTTCGGCAACATCGGTATGCCGTCCGAGGCGGCCAACATCGCCCGTGTCAGCGCCCTCTATGCCGGCATCCCGCAGCACGTGCCCGCTTACACCGTCCAGCGCAACTGCGCCTCTGGCATGCAGGCGATCGCCAGCGCCTACAACTCGATTCAGGGCGGGGACGGCGACCTGTTCCTGGTGGGTGGCACGGAGAGCATGAGTAACATCCCGTACGTCAGCAAGGGCGCGCGCTGGGGCCTCAAACTGCGCAACAGTGAGCTGACCGATGCCTTGTGGGAAGGGCTCACCGATCCAACCTGCAATACGCTGATGGGCGGCACCGCCGAGAACCTGGCCGAGCAGTATCAGATCAGCCGGGAAGAGCAAGACCAGTTCGCGGTGCAAAGCCACAAGCGGGCCTTCATGGCGACCCGCACGGGCAAGTTCAAGGATGAGATCGAGCCGGTCGAGGTGATCAAGAAGGCGGCCGGTCACGAGGTCGCCAAGGAATCGATCACGCAGGACGAGGGCATCAACCCCGGTCTGACGGTCCAGAAGGCGGCCCTTTATCCTACCGTCTTCAAGAAGAACGGCACGGTCACGCCGGCGAATGCGTGCCCGATGAACGACGGCGCGGCTGCCATGCTGGTGGTGACCGCTGAACGCGCCGCCGAGCTCGGGCTGCAGCCCATGGCGCGCATCCTCTCGTACGCCTTCACCGGCGTCGATCCGGCCTACATGGGCATCGGGCCGGCGACGGCGATACCTAAGGCGCTGCAGCGAGCCGGCCTGACGTACGACCAGATCGACCTGGTCGAGCTCAACGAGGCTTTCGCGGCCCAGTCGCTGGCAGTGGCCAAGCGGATGACCGACGAGGGCCACGGTTGGGACTGGGACAAGACGAACGTCAACGGCGGCGCGATCGCCCTCGGCCACCCGGTCGGCACTTCGGGCTCGCGCATCGTGGTCACGCTCCTGCACGAGATGGAGCGCCGGCAGAGCGACTACGGCCTGGCCACATTGTGCGTCGGCGGTGGGCAGGGCGCGGCCTTGGTGGTCGAGCGCGTATAGCCGGGCGCAGCGCGCGCTTGGCGTGCACGAAGGGAGCAACTCATGTACATTTTCAAGGCCGCTGTCATCGGGGCGGGAACGATGGGTGCGGAGATCGCTCAGGTGATCAGCTTTAGCGGTCTGCCGGTGATTCTGAAGGACGTCGACCAGGGCATGCTCGACAAGGGTATGCAGACGATCCGGGAGATTTACCAGAGCCGGGTGGACAAGGGCAAGATGAGCGCCGGCGAAGTGGAAAGCAAGCTGGCCCTGGTGGAGGCGGCGCTGAGCTACGACGGCTTCGGCGATGTGGATATCGTCATCGAGGCCGTGCCGGAAAAGATGGGCATCAAGAAGGCGGTCTTCAAGGAACTGCAAGCCTGCGTGCCCGAGACGACGATCTTCGCCAGCAACACCTCGGCGCTGTCGATCAGCGAGCTCGCCGCCGCAACCGACCGGCCGGCCAAGATGATCGGCATGCATTTCTTCAACCCGCCGCACGTGATGAAGCTGGTGGAGATCATCCCCGGCCTGGATACGAGCCAGGAGACGGTTGACGACGTGGTGATGTTCACCGAGTCGCTGCGCAAGGTGGCGGTCGTGGTGCAGGAATGCCCGGGCTTCCTGGTTAACCGGCTGCTGATGCCATATTTGGGCGAAGCTACCTACTGCCTGCAGGAAGGCGCGGCTTCGATGGCGGAGATCGACGCCGCTCTCGTCGATTTTGGGATGCCGATGGGACCGTTTACACTCATGGATATGACCGGCATCGACGTCTGCGCTTATGTGGGCAAGTACCTGAACGAAGAGTACGGGGCGCGCGCCACACTCCCGGCCCTTTATAGCAAGATGGTCGAGGAGGGCCGGCTGGGCGAGAAGGTAGGCAAGGGCTTCTACAGTTATGGGGAGGAAGGCGACGAGGCTATGCAGGCGATCCTCGCCACCTTCCCGAAAGATCCGAACAGCCGGTTCAGCGTCGAGCGCGTCGTCTACCCGATGATCAACGAGGCTGCCCTGGCACTGCAGGAACACATCGCCTCGCCGAACGATATCGACATGGCGACTATTGCCGGGCTGGGCATGACCTACCACGGCGAGCGCAAGGGCCCACTGGCGATCGCCGACGAGATTGGCCTCGACGTAGTGCTGAACGGCTTGCAGGAGCTGCAGCAGAAGTACGGCGAGCGCTTCCGGCCGTCCCAGTTGCTGAAGACCAAGGTACGGGCCGGACACCTTGGGGTGAAGACGCATCGCGGTTTTATGGAATACGCCTGAGGACATGACAGGGGGGACAGATGATGGCTGAGTATACGAATGTCAAGCTGAACGTCGAGGACCGCGTCGCGGTGTTGACGCTTGATCATCCGCCGGTCAACGCTTTCAGCACGGCCATGCTCCAGGACCTGGAGGCGGCGTTCGACGAGTTGGTGGCCGACGATCAGGTCAAGGTGATCGTCATCACCGGCGGCGGGCAGATGGCGTTCGCCGCGGGCGCCGACATCAAGGAAATGGCCTCGCTGGGTGGAAAGGGCGGCGCCGAGGCGGGCCTGGTGTTCATGAAGAGGGGGCAGGACCTCTTTAGCAAGATCGAATGCAGCCCCAAGCCGGTGATTGCCGCAGTCAATGGCGTGGCGTTGGGGGGCGGCATGGAGCTGGCGATGGCCTGTCACATCCGCATCCTGGCCGACCGGGCGCGCATCGGCCAGTCGGAGAGCAACCTGGGCATTATCCCGGGCTGGGGAGGCACGCAGCGCTTGCCGCGCATTGTCGGCATCGGCAAGGCGGTCGAATTGATCCTGACCGGCGACATGATCAATGCTCAGGAAGCGTTCCGCCTCGGGCTCGCCAACAAGGTTGTGCCTGCCGGCCAGGTGATGCACGAGGCGCTGGGACTGGCCAAGAAGATCGCGGCCAAGAGCAAGATCACCAACCAGGCCACGCTGGACACGGTGATCAACGGCATGCGTATGCCCCTCGAGGAAGGCTTGCTTTACGAGCGCAAACGCATTGGCGAGGTGTTGAGCAGCAACGACACGCGCGAGGGTCTGACGGCGTTTGTCGAGAAGCGACAGGCTAAGTTCACCGATAGCTAACCGGTCCATTCTCTTTCGCAAGGGCGTTCTTTCGGTGGGCGGCGCGGCCGCCCACCGAATACCTCCTCACACATAAAGGATCACCTTAAAAATGGACGCGCGAACCAATGTAGGACCGCAAATCGCGGTGTTTATTGACTTCGAGAACGTGGCCACATCGGCCGAGGCGAATTTCGGCGATTTCGATGTCAACGCTGTGATGGATTTGCTGCGGACACGGGGCCGTTTGCTGATCAAACGTGCATACGGCGACTGGGGGCGTTTTCACCGCTACCGGCGCCCCATGATGGAGAACGGCATCGATCTTTTCCAGCTCTACTCAGTCGGGATCCAACAGAAAAATCGTGCCGACGTGCGCCTGGCGATCGACGCCATGGAGACTGTTTTCACCCGCCCAAATATCGATACCTATGCCATCCTGTCGGGCGACAGCGACTTTACTGAGCTGATCCACAAACTACGCGACTACGGCAAGTATACCGTGGGTATCGGTTTGCGCTCGGCCACCAGCGACCTGCTGCGCCGCGCCTGCGACGAGTTCATTTTCTACGAAACGCTAGTTACCGAAGAACTGGACGAGATTGCCGACGAACTGCAGTTGCCCGACCCACGTGACCTGCTGCGGCGCGCGGTCTGTGCCGCAGAGCAAAAGGGCGAGGCGCCGGTTTTCGCCGGCCGGCTCAAGCAGATCATGCTCGGGCTTGATTCGTCCTTCAATGAGGCCAATTATGGCTTCCCGCAGTTTCGCGCTTTTCTTGAGGCCCACAAGGAGCTGATCGACATCGAGGAGCATGGGCTGCAGTTGTACGTCAGCCTGCGCAAGACTGAGGCGGCCCTCAGCGTGCCAACCCCACCTCCGCCCCCCATCAAGCCCTCGGCGGACCTGGTGCAGCGCTACCGCAGCTTTCTCCGTGAGTCCGGCCTGCGAGTGGTCGACCCGATGACCCGTCAACAGGTGCTGCGTGACCTGATCGCCACGCTCCAGGAGCAGTCCGACCCCGTCTCGTTGAACACTGCGGCCGATCTCTTGAAGGACCGTTACGATGCCGAGAATGCGCTAACCCCAAAGATCGCCGTGCCGGATGTCATGCGCCTGTTGGTGATGGGCGGGGCGCTTAACTTCGCCGGCGGCCAGGCCAGCAGTGACGCGCCGGTGCGTAACGCGGCCGACCTCAACCTCGAGGAGCTCGCCTGTGCTTGCGAACGCGTCTACGTCTGGCGCCTGGTCGAGGGTGCGGTGCCGGTACTGCCGGCGCAACTATCCCCCGTGCTCTACGATAGCACCACGGACGTGAGCCGGGCAGTGAGCCTCTGCCAGGGATTGATCGACAGACACATGGTCCAGGCGGCCGGCGATGCCTATACTGTCGCAGCCGAGCAGGTCACCCGGCTGATCCAGAGCGAGGAGTTGCTCCTGGTTGCGGCCGATTTGGCACGCGTGGCCATGCCGGCGGGCGAGCCGGTGACCCCACTGACGGCGGAGAACCTCTTCCGTGAGGGTTCGGAGCTGCGCCAGAAGGACTTTGCCGGCAGCTCGCAACGCTACTTGCAGGCCGCACGGGTTCAGCTGGAGGCCCTGCGGGCCGGGCAGACGCGGGCGGGCTTCGACGACCTGAAGTGGTACCTTGCCAGCTACTGTTCGGTCAAGGCCGGCTACGCTTTCGTCAACGAAACCTATGACGACGGCATTCCATATTACCTGGCCTTTTTCAGCCTGGCTCAAGAGGCAGACAGCGTCTGGCCGCGCATCCAACGCTTGGTCAGCCCGATGTCGAGTTACTTTTTTGCCATTGCCGGCAAGCAACTGGACGAGGTGGTGCCCTCCAACCTGGGGCGCTCGCTCTCCTGCCAGGTCGCGCTACGCATCCACAATCACGCCAACCCTTCGGTGGGTCAGAATTGGGAGCGGTTGGCGGGCCGTTTGGCGGACGCCAATCTGGGGATCGTACGCCGGCTCTATAACGACATGGTCGGGTTAACCGGACCGGTTTCGATGGCCCAGGGTGCGACCGACAATCTGCCGCGCATCGAGCGCACACGCGCCTTCCTGGCAGAGTTGATCGGCAGGTGTGAGGGCGATATCACAGCTGAAGCGGTGGTGGCGTAACAGGAGTAAGATATGGACTTTGCTCTGACTCCCGAACAGCAGATGTTTCGCGACCTGTTCCGTGACTTTGCGGCCAAGGAAGTGGCAAAGGCTGCGGACGAGGCCGACAAGCAAGAGGCCGTGTCGCCCAAGCTTCTCCGGCGGGTGGCCGGCCAGGGCTTCCTGGGCGCCCTGGCTCCTGAGGAACCGTACGGAGGTGCCGGGCTGGACGCCGTCAGCTACACCTTGTTGTTGCAGGCCCTGGCCGGCGAGTGCGCCAGCACGGCCCTGACCGTGCACGTCCACAACAGCCTCGCGCTGCGGGCCATTCTCCGGCATGGCAGCCCCGCGCTCCAGGAAGCATTGGTCCCGGAGATGGTCGCCGGCGAGCGGCTGGGAGCATTCGCGCTCACCGAGGCGGGAGCCGGCAGCGACCCAACGGCACTGCGAACGACCGCGGCCCAGGCAAACGGCGGCTGGAGCATCAGCGGGGCCAAGACCTGGGTCAGCAACGGTGGACTGGCCGGGGTCTACGTCATATTCGCGCTGACGGACCCCGCTGCCGGAGCGCGCGGTATCTCGGCTTTCGCCGTCCCGGCCGGCACACCCGGCCTCACCGTGGGTGGCCGCCAGAAGACGCTGGGGCTTCGTGGGGCCAGCATCACCCGCCTTTATCTGGACGACTGCCGGGTTCCGGCCGAGAACCTGCTCGGCACGCTTGGCCAGGGGTACAGGATCGCGCTGGAAACGCTCGACTTCGGCCGCATTGGGGTCTCGGCGATCGCCGTCGGTAGCGCCGAGCACGCGCTCGAGGTGGCGACCGGCTACGCCACCGAGCGCGTGCAGTTCGGAGTACCGATCGCTCAAAAACAGGCTATCCAGGCTTACCTGGCGGACGCGGCTACCCAGCTTGCGGCGGGGGAGTGTTTGCTGCGCCGGGCAGCCTGGCTGGTCGACCAGGGCAAGCCGGTCACGCGCGCAGCCGCCATGGCCAAGCTGTTCTGCGGTCGAATGGCCGCCGAGGTGACCGATCAGGCGGTGCAGATCCACGGTGGCATCGGCTTCATGCAAGACTACCCTGTCGAACGCTACTATCGTGATGCACGCGCGCTGGAGCTGGTCGAGGGTACGACCCAGATCCAGCAGGTCATCATCGCCGGGGACATGCTTGCCGGCTACGGCATGAAGGTCAAACCGTAGGGGGACCGAATGGACTTTACTTTCTCCAAGGAGCACCAACTGTTCCGCCGCACCGTGCACGAGTTCGCGGAGCAGGAGATCAAGCCGCTCGCGCAGAAGGTGGACAAGGACGAGACCCTGGCTACGGAAACCATCCGTAAGCTCGGCGATGCCGGCTTGTTGGGGGTGCCGTTCCCCCAGAAGTATGGCGGCGCGGGGTTGGGCGAGATCGGGTACTGTATCCTGATGGAGGAGATCGGACGGGTCTGCACGAGCACTGCCACCTTGATCGGGGCACACATCGGCATCGGTACGCTGGCCATCTATCAGGGCGGCACCGAGACGCAGAAGATGCATTATCTGCCCGACCTTTGCAGTGGGCGCAAGATTGCCGCGTTCTGCCTGACCGAGCCGGGTGCAGGCTCGGATGCCGCGTCCATCCGCACGCGTGCCATCCGCGACGGGCACAACTATATCATCACCGGCTCGAAGATCTACATCACCAATGGCCCGATCGCCAGTACCTTCAGCGTTATGGCGATGACCGATCCCGACCTGGGGGCGCGTGGCGGGGCGACGGCCTTCATCGTCGAAAAAGGGACCCCGGGGCTTTCGGTAGGCAAGATCGAGCACAAGATGGGTATCCGCGGCAGTGCGACCTCCGAGATCGTTTTTGACGAAGTCTGCGTCCCGGCAGAGAACGTGATCGGCCAGGTGGGCGCGGGCTTCGTGACCTTCATGCAGACGCTCGACAGCGGCCGCCTCGGGCTGGGCGCGGCTTCGCTGGGAGGAATACGTACGGCGCTGGAATACATGGCGCAGTATGCCGCAGGCCGCCAGCAGTTCGGCAAGCCGATCGGCGAGAAGCAGAGCATCCAGTGGATGATTGCCGAGACGGCCACCGATCTGGAGCTGCTCTATTCCCTGGTCTACCGCACCGCCTGGCTGGTCGACACAGGTCAGGCATATTCACGCCAGGCAGCGGCCTGCAAGTTGTTCGGCTCGACGGCCGCGTCGCGGGCGATCGACCGGGCGCTGCAGGTCCACGGGGCGCTGGGCTACAGCCGCGACTTCCCCCTCGAACGCATGTGGCGCGATGCGCGCATCGGCGAGATCTTCGAGGGCACAAACGAGGTCCAGCACTACGTGATCGCCGAGGAAGTGCTGAAGCCCTACGGCGTGCGCGTGCGGCCGTGACAAGGAGCAGGCGATGCGAATCGTAGTTTGCGTCAAACAAATATATGATCCCGCCACGGTGCGCATTTCGCGCAGCCGGGAGGAATTCGATTTGCGCGGGGCGACGCGCATTACCAATCCCGCCGACCGCTATGCCCTCGAGGCCGGGCTGCGGCTGCGCGAGGCCCTGGGTGGTGAGGTCATCGCCGTGACGGTGGGCGATGCCCGAGCGGATGACACCGCCCACGAGGCAGTCGCGATCGGCGCCGACCGCGCCATGCTGATCAGCGGGCGCGAGCTGGCCGCGGCCTCGGGCCGCAGCGTGACCCGCGCGCTGGCGGCCGCCGTCGAGCGCCTGGCACCCGTCGATCTGGTCTTGACCGGAGAGATCGATCCTGTCAATGGTACGGGTGGGCTGGCCAGCCGGCTGGCGGCCGCGCTGCGTTGGCCGGTCGTACTGGAAGCACTGCAGTTGGCGCCGGTGTCCGAAGGGCTGGAAGCGCTGGTGTTGTTTGACGGCGTGGGCCGAACGATCAGGCTCGACGGGCCGGCTGTGGCGTCAATCCGACCTGGGCCCGAACGCCCGCGCTACGCCCACGCCGCGCGCATCGCCAATGCCTGGCGGACGGGCCTGGTCGAAACCTGCTCGCCGGCCGATCTCGGCCTGGCAGAGGGCCAGTTGGTCGGCGATACCGAGGCGGGCGGCTTGGTGCTCGGAGAAGAACGGACGCGCGGCCAGGTGATCGGCGGCGGGGTTGAGGAGGCGGCCGGGGCCGTCCTCGAAGCGTTGCGCGCACGACGGTTGATCTGAGAAGGAGCGCCTTATGAGCATGGACCTCTCGTACCTCGAGGCTTTGATGGGCGGCGGGCAAGGACCGGAGGGTGGTGCGGGCGGCGTGTGGGTGGTCAGTCCTGAGGGTGTGGTTGACGAGCGCCTGCTGCGCCTGGTCGGCAAAGCGCGCGTGCTCGCAGACTCGCTGGGCGGTTACGTCTACCTTCTGCTCGGCGGCGAGGCCAGCCTGGATGAAGGCCAGAGTGCCGTGCGTGCGGGCGCCGATCGGGTGGAGTTGGCCGCTGGGGTGCCGTCTCTCGATGACCTGGTTGGCTTCTTCGCAGCGCTTTCGGACTCACGCTCGCCTCACGTCATCCTTTTCCCTTACTCCTACCTGGGCCGCAGCCTCGGTCCCGGCCTCGCCGAGCGGCTGGGCGGCTCCAGCGTCGGCTGGGCGGCGGACGTGACTCTTGATCCGAGCAGCCAGCGCCTTGTCGCGCAGGTGCCGGTCATGGATCGTGCTGCTCGCCAGAACGTCACCCTGCTCGAACGCCCCGCGGTGGTCGTCGTCGACACGGAGGTGCTCCCGGCGGCTTTCAGTGAGCCGTGGCGCAGCGGTGAGGTCGAAGCGTCCGGGCTGACCTGGGATGCGGCGCCCGACTACCCCTCCGCCGGAGTGCCGTCCTCGCCGCTCCAGGTGGCCACTGCCTCGATAGTCGTGGCCGGCGGGCGCGCCCTGACAGCGGCCGGGTTCGAAGTGGCGAAGCAGCTTGCCGCCAGACTGGGTGGGGCGCTGGCCGGCGACGTGAGCGCGCTGGATGCCGGCTGGATCGACGAGGAGCAATTGGTCGACCTCACGGGCCAGAGCATCGCGCCCAAGCTCTACCTGGCCCTCGGCATCGCCGGCGAGACAACGCATTTTATGGCCATTCAGGGCGCCGAGACGATCGTGGCCGTGCAGGAAGATCCGGCGGCGCCGATCGCCCAGGTAGCGGATCTGAACGTCTTTGCCGATCCGAGGAAGTTTGCCCGCGCACTGCTGGCGAAAGTGGGGCCATAGCCTCTTCGCGAGGTCCGTCTGGGAACACCGAAGGCCATTGGGAAGCACCTCCCGGTGGCCTTTCTGCTTACTCGCCCTCGTGGTAGGCGAACAACCCATGGGCCGGCCGAGCGATGCCGCCATTGTTTCAAGACGGCGCGCCATGTTAGAATGGCTGAATTTGCGGGCACGGGAGGGAGTGGCATGAAACGATTGTCCGAAATCCAGGCTGCCATCCGAGCCGAGGGCATCGACGGCTGGCTGCTGTACGAGTTCCGCGGCCTGAACCCGATCGCGCTGGAGGTCGTGGGCCTGCCGCGGGTGGTCAGCCGGCGCTGGGCTTGCTTCATCCCCGCAGCGGGCGAACCGCGCTGGCTGGTTCACGCCATCGAGCAGGGCGGGCTGCGGGACGTGGCGCCGGTGTCGGCGTCCTATGTCTCATGGGGTGAATGGCGCGAGGGCCTGCGCGCTCTCCTGGCCGGGGCTCAGCGCGTGGCCATGGAGGTTTCGCCTGGCGCAGCCGTGCCGATGGTTAGCCGCGTGGATGCCGGGACGGTTGACTTGGTGCGCAGCCTGGGCGTGGAGGTGCTCACCTCGGCGGATCTGGTGCAGGTGGCCGTAGCGGTCTGGGCCCCCGAGCAACTGGCCAGCCACCGCCGCGTGGCCCAAGCGCTGATGGCAGTTCAGGCGGCGACTTTTCAGCACGTCCGCGAGGGCCTGGCGGCCGAGCAGACGCTGACCGAAGTGAGCATCCAGGCCTTCATGCTGGAGCAGTTCGCGCGGCACGGACTGGATACCGAAAGCCCGCCGATCGTCGGCATCAATGCCCATGCCGCCGACCCGCATTTCTACACCCGCCCGGAGACGGACACTCCCTTGCGGCCGGGAGATTTTCTTCTGCTGGACCTCTGGGGCCGAGAACCGCGACCGGACGCGATTTACGGCGACATCACCTGGCTGGCCTACGCCGCGCCGCAGGTGCCGGCGCGCCTGCAGACGGTGTTTAGCCTGGTTCGCCAGGCGCGCGACACGGCAGTCGCCTTTGCACGCGGCCGCCTGCAGAGTGGGCGGCCGGTTTACGGGTATGAGGTGGACGATGCCTGCCGCGCGGTCATTGCCGCCGCGGGTTACGGGCCATACTTCATCCATCGCACCGGCCACTCGATCGGCACTTCGGACCACGGCAACGGGGTCAACATCGACAACCTCGAGACGCAGGACCGGCGGCGCCTCATCCCCGGCGTGGGCTTTTCGGTGGAACCGGGCATATACCTGCCGGCAGAGGGCTTCGGCGTGCGTCTGGAGATCGACTGCTACGTGGCAGAAGGCGATGTTGAAGTCACGACCGTGCCGTTGCAGGACGAGCTGGTACTGCTGGTTTAGCTCCGCAGCAGCGTTATGTTATACTATGTGAATTGAGATACATTCAGAGGAGGTTGGTCCAAGTGAGGCGTCATCGTTTAATGGCCTGGAGTGTAGTTCTCGCCATGCTAGCGCTGGCCGCACTGGCCTGCAGTGCACTGTCAGTTGTGCCCAGCGGAGGCCCGGGCCTGAGCCCACTACCGGTCGCCACGCTGGAAGCAATTGGTCTCCCGACTGAGGTCCTGACGCCTACCCTGACGCCTGTTCCGACGGTCGTTCCCCTTGTCGTCACCGAGGCGCCCACCGTCGAGGTCCCCGTGCTTCCGACTGAGCCGGCCACGGCGGTGCCCCCGACTGAGCAGCCCACTGCCACGAGCGGACCCCAGACGATCGTGATCACCGACGCGGACCTGCAGAAGGCCATCGAGTCCGGCGTCTTGGGCGGCAGCGGTGTCAACGCGACCAACTTGCAGATCCGCTTCACGGGCGGCAAGGTGCGCATCACGGCGGACCACATTGCCTATGGGTTCTTCCAGGCCGACAACCTGGTCTACGTGGGCCGGTTGAGCGCGCAAAACGGCGTGATGCAGGTCGAAGCCGAATCGGTCTCGCCGGGCGGGGTTATCGCTGCCGTGTTGCCGACCGTCGTCAACCAGGCCCTAAGCCAGTACGCCTCGAACTGGTACGTCGAGCAGGTACGCACGTCTGAGGGACAGATCGAGCTGGTCGTGCGCTAGGGAGCGCGTATTGGTCGCAGGGGACCGCCGTGAACGCCGCATCCGCATTCCTCACGCAGAACATCGTCTTCGTCTACTTCTTATACGGGCTGGCCTTCTTCGCCGTAGGGCTGGTCGTTATCCTGGAATCGGCGCGCGCCTCTGAGTTTCGGTTCGCGCGCGCCTTGCCGGCCCTGGCGGCTTTCGGGATACTGCACGGGGTCCACGAATGGTTTGAGATGTTCCAGATCTTCGCCGCGCACGAGGGTGGGCGCGCGCCCGGGACACCCGAAGAAGTGGTGCGTATCGCGCTGCTGGCGGTCTCTTTTCTTTGCCTGATGGCTTTCGGCATCCGACTGCTCCCTGACGCAGACCGCAGCCCCGCCCTCACTCTCTGGCGAGTGGTTGGGATCGCAGCCGTCTACCTGGCCGGCGTCCTCTTCATCGGCTGGCGCTGGCGGCCCGCACCGGCTGACTGGCTGGCCGCCGCCGAGGTGCTGGCCCGCTACAGCCTCGGCATCCCCAGTGCCCTGCTCGCCTGCTGGGCACTGCTGCGTGAGCGGCGCGACTTCCACGCGCGTGGCATGTCGGGCTATGGGCAGGACCTGCTCTGGGCTGCATTGGCCTTCTTTGTTTACGGCGCCGTCAGCCAGTTATTCAGCCGCGCCAGCATGCTCTACCCCTCTCAGGTCCTGAACACGGCCCTGTTCTTGCGCGTCTTCGGCCTCCCCATTCAGCTCTTGCGCAGCCTTGCCGCGGTCGCGATCGCGGTCACTCTTGGACGAGCCCTGCGCGCTTTCGAGCTTGAAAGCCGCTTGCGTCTCGCGCAAGCCAACAGGGCCCGGCTCGAGGCTCAGGCTGCTGCGCTCGACGCACAGCAGCGACGTGTCGAGGAGACGGAGACGCTGAACGCACAACTGCGCACCACCGCCCAGGAGCTGTCCGCCTTGGTCGAGATGTCGCGCCTTCTCACATCAACGGTTGACTTGGACCGGATTTTGCACGACGCGCTCTATCAGATTGTCCACAGTTTTGGACCGGCGGGCTGCAGCGCGATTTTCTTGAAACGACCCGATGGGGGGCTTGAGTTGGCCGCCAGGTACCAGGGCCCTACGGCGACCAGGCCCGCGGAGTCGCCGCCGCTCACTCGAACCGCAGCCGATGCCTTTGCGGCCGAGCGCCCGGCCGCGGCCGGCCTGGACGGCCAGGTGCGCGTCCTGAACGATGATCTTCTTCTCGGTCGTGACCATTACCGGACTCTGGCCGTGCCCTTGCACGCCAAGGGACAGCTTTTCGGTGGCGTGGTGCTCACCTCTTGCCAGGAAGACGAGCCATTCGGCCAGGCTGAACTGCGGCTGTTGATCGCTTTCGGACAGCAGTTGGCGGCATCGGTGGAGAACGCCGGGCTGTATCAGGCTTTGCAGCAGCGCGAGACGCGCCTGGAGGAACTGGTACGCCAACTGGTGAAAGCGCAGGAGGAAGAACGCCAGCGCATCGCGCGCGAGCTCCACGACGAAACAGGCCAGAAACTGACTGCCCTCGCGCTCGGGCTGGCGGCTGTCGAGAGCGCGTCGGGCACAGATCCCGAGCGCGCGGCCCAGCTTGTGCGCGAGCTGCGCGAGCTGGCCGGCCAGTCGATCACCGAGCTGCGGAACGTGATGTCCGACTTGCGGCCGTCGCAACTGGACGACCTCGGGTTGGTGCCGGCCTTGCGCTGGTACGTGGGCAGCTTTAAAGCGCGCCATCCCGACTTGGTCGTGAGCCTGACGGCGGAACGGCCGCCGCGGCGCCTCCCCTCGGAGTACGAAACGGTCCTCTTCCGGGTGGCTCAGGAAGGGTTATCGAATGTGGCCAAGCACGCCCGTGCCGCGCAAGTCAGCGTCCGCCTCTGCCAGGAACTGGATTGGGTGCGCCTGGAAGTGACGGACGACGGTTCGGGATTTGACGTCTCACGCCAGAGCCAGGTGCGCGGAGACGAGCACGGCTGGGGCCTGGTGGGCATACGCGAACGGGTGGCGCTGGTGGCGGGCAAGTGTTCGATAGAGTCCCAGCCTGGGGCGGGAACGCGCATCGTGGTGGAGTTGCCGCTGAAGTAGGCCCTCTTGTGTGGGCTAACTGAGGGCCTGCCCCGGGGCCGGGTCGGGAGCGCCGATCGGTGGGGGAGCTGTCGCAGCCGGTCGACCTGGCAGAATGGAGCGAGGATGAGTCCGATACGTATCTTGATTGTGGATGACCATGCCGTCGTACGCGCAGGCTTGCGCATGCTCCTCAGCGCTGATCCGGAGCTGGAGATCGTGGGTGAAGCCGGCGACGGCGCCCAGGCCTTGCGGTTGACGCGCGATCTGGCGCCGGACGTGGTGCTGATGGATATCTCGATGCCCGACATGAATGGCATCGAGTCGACTCGCCGCATCAAAGAGCTGGCTCCGGATGTGGCTGTGTTGGCCCTGACGATGCACGAGGACGATCAGTACTTCTTTGAAATGTTGGCGGCCGGGGCCTCCGGATATGTGCCCAAGCGGGCGGCTCCGGATGACTTGACCTCGGCTATCCGGGCGGTGAAGAACGGCGGCATTTTCCTCTTCCCCTCGTTGGCGCGGCTCCTGGTCAGCGATTATCTGCAAAGGGGCGGGCATGAGAGCGGCGCCGGCCGGTCTTTCGACGCGCTTACCGAACGCGAGCGGGCGGTATTGGCGCGTATCGCTCAGGGGCTGAGCAATCAGCAGATAGCGGACGAGCTGGTAATCAGCATCAAGACGGTCAACCGTCATCGCGAGAACATCATGGGCAAGCTGAACCTGCACAGCCGGGTGGAGCTGGTACACTATGCGATTGAAAAAGGACTGATTGATCTGCGGGAGTAAGCGCCCGACGGCCTCCGCAATCTGAGCGCGATAGCCCCACACTACCACCGCGTTTCGCCCCTGGCCCGGCAAGGCCGTCCACATACACCAGCCGTGCCAGGCGTTTTTCAGGCCCGCACGGCGGGCAGGCCATCCAAGGGCGGCAGGCATGTGCACCGCCCTTTGCACCTTCGCTCTCTTCGCGTCCTCGGTGCGTGGGGAAACTACCCCATGCAAAGATGGTGAATCTACCCAATGGATTCGCGCGCCAGACCGTGCTAACCTGGTTTCAGAAATCGTTACTGGCAGGCGCCCGGGCGCTCGAGGGGGAGGTTCACATGGAAACGTTCCTGATGCTGTCTCTGGTCGTGTTACGCGTCTGCGTGCCACTTGCCTTTACTCTTTGGGTTTCTGCTCGGGTACACGCCTGGGATTTGGGGCGTAGGGCCTGAGTCTTCATCGAGGAGGCGACAAGATGATCAGCATCGCAGATATGGCCATTGTGCTCGGCATGTTCGCCGTCCGCATCGGGATTCCCTTGGGCGTGGTCCTGCTGCTCGGCTATTTCCTCAAGCGGCTGGATCGACGCTGGGAGGCTGAGGCACGTGCCGAACGAACCGCGGCAGCGGTGGCAGAGCAGGCGTCCGCGCAGCCGGCAGCGCCGGGGCCAGTCCGCCGCCCAGGTGTGGATGTGCCCGGCCCGCAACTACCGTACAAGCCAGTGCCGCCGCGCATTCCGCAGCCTGGCTTGGTGGTGATGAATGGCAAGCATTGCTGGGACGTCAAGGGCTGCTCTGTGGAAAGGAAGGCGAACTGCGCCGCCGTCCAACACCCCGATACACCTTGCTGGCAAGCACGCATGGAAAGCGAAGGTCGCATTCCCGATGCTTGCCCCAACTGTGACGTCTTCCAACGCTATCCGCTCATGTAGGCAAAGGAGTCAATACGACCATGAGAGTCCGCCGACCTGAACTTATCGGACGCCTGCGACCCCGCAGCTGGTGGGTGATCGCACCCACCGCGCTAATCGTCGCACTGATGCTGCTCTTGACCGGCGACACCGGCACGGTTACTGCCAGCCAGCCCCGCGTGCTTCTGGCCGAAGTGCTGTTCCAGGAACAGCAGCCGATGTGCCAGAGCTGCCATCCGGAGGAAGCTGCGGACTGGAAGGGATCTCCGCACTCTCAGGCTACCCTGGACCCTGTCTTTCAGGAGCAATTGGCCAAGAGCCACGACCAGACCGCCTGCTTGAGCTGCCACACCACCGGCTTCGACACCGGCAGTGGCCAGTTCCTTTCAGAAGCCGTTACCTGCGAAGCCTGTCACGGGCCGTACAAGGAAGGCCACCCCGCTGCAGCCACCATGCAGTTGCCGATGGATTCTGACACCTGCCGAGTGTGTCATGAGGCCACGTTTGAGCAGTGGGAGACCAGCCAGCACGGCGCAAAAAACATCGAGTGCTTTGACTGCCATCTGGCGCACAGCCAGGGCTTGCGCACGGGCAGCGAGGCGACCTTGTGCGGTGCGTGCCACAGCGATCAGACGACGGCCGCCGCTCATGCGACGCACGGGATTCAGGGCGTCGACTGCGAGACCTGTCACATGGCTGAGCCCGCTGCGACGGCCTCTGCGACCATGGGGCAGAAACCAGCGCGCGATCATAGTTTCAAGGTGGGTTCCGACGTGTGCGCCGGATGTCACCAGAGCACGATCCACAGCGTGTCTTCGGGGAATGTGGGGATGACAGGTGTGAGCCTGCAGACGGCCGGGACGGCCGCAAAGCTGGCCGAGCCCGCGCCTGCTGCGGCAGCAACTACCGCAGGCGCGCCTGATCTGCAGAAGCGGCTTGAGTCGCTGCGCAACGTGGCCGTGGTGAGCATGGGCCTGGCATTTGCGGCCGGCGGTTTCTTGGGCTTGGTGGCCGGCATCGTCGGCATGACCTTGATGCGCAAGAGGGGGGCAGAATGAGCAGCCAAGAGAGCTCCCGCAGAGGCCTGTCGCGCCGCCAGTTTATCAAGCTCTCGGCCGCGACTGTCGGGGCAGCCGGACTGCCTGTTGTGACCGGCGCACGATCGGCCCTTGCCTCGACAGGCGTGAGTCGGGCGAACACTCCCGCGATGTTAATCGACATCAGTCGCTGCGTCGGGTGTGGCACCTGCCAGCGGGCCTGTATTCAGGCCAACGATCTTCATCCCCAACAAACCCAGCTCGGCGAGCTGACCGCGCAGACCCTAACCTTCGTCGAGCGCTTCGACCTGGCCGACAACAAGGTGCGTTTCGTGAAGCGGCAATGCATGCATTGCGTGGATGCGGCCTGCGCTTCGGCCTGCCCGGTGTCGGCCCTGCACAAGACTCCAGAAGGGCCGATCGCCTACCACGCCAATCGCTGTCTCGGCTGCCGCTACTGCATGGTCAGTTGCCCCTTCGGAATACCACGTTTCGACTGGCAGAACGGCCTGACACCCGAGATCCACAAGTGCATGTTCTGCATCGATCGCCAGCGCGATGGACAGGGCCCGGCCTGCGCGGCAGCGTGCCCTTCGGGAGCGCTGAAGTTTGGCACTCGGGATGAGCTTCTCAAGGAAGCGCACGGCCGCATCGCGGCCCAACCAAGCCATTACGTGGATCATGTGTTTGGAGAAGCAGAGGCGGGCGGCACAGCCATGCTCTACATCTCCGATGTGCCGTTCGAGCAGCTCGGCTTCCGCACCAACGTTACGACCGAGGCGCTGCCCTCCTACACCTGGCAGATCATGTCGAAGTTGCCGACTGTGGTCGGCGGCCTGGCGGTCGTCCTGACCGGCGCCTCCATCTGGACGCGCCGCCGCGGAGGGAAGCACCACGACGAACCTGAGTGGTTAAAGGAGGAGAAGTAAACCATGCTGCAAGATTTCCTGATGCTGGCCGCTCTCTTCGTCCTACGCATCGTCCTGCCAATGACCCTGGTTATCGGCATTGGCTACTCGCTCCTCCGCCGCCTGACGGGCGTAAAGCTCGATTTCTCGCCGGCCTTCGTCCTGGGAGTGGGCGTGACGGCATCACTGTGGGCGTTGGGGGTGATCATCGTCGTGCTGCGATTGACCGGCGGCCTGGGCCAGGTGACCAACCTGAGCGATCAGTTTCCGTTGGGCATGTGGATCGGTTTCGACGTGATGGCTGGGGCGATGCTGGGTGGTGGGGCATTCGTGCTGGCCGGGCTGGTCTACGTCTTTGGCCTCGAGGAATTCCGGCCGATCTTGCGCTCGACGATCCTGACAGCCTTTCTGGGTTATGCGCTGCTGATCGTTGCTCTGATCATCGACATCGGGCGCCCTTACAACATCTGGCGGCCACTGCAATACCAGAACATCCACTCCGTGTTGTTCGAAGTAGCCATCTGCGTGATGTGCTATACCACCGTGCTGGCGTTGGAATTCTGTCCGGTGCTCTTCGAGCGCTTGCGCTGGAAACGCGCCTGGCGCATCACGCATGCGATCACTCTGCCGCTCGTGATCATCGGCATCCTGCTCTCCACCATGCACCAGTCGTCTCTGGGTTCGCTATGGGTGATCGCGCCGGGCAAGCTGTATGCGCTCTGGTACACGCCCTGGCTTCCGGTCCTTTTCTGGATTTCGGCGGTCACGGTCGGTCTGGGGATGGTCGTAGTCGAGTCAAACCTGAGTTCACGTGGCATGAAGCGCGGGCTGGAGCAAGACCTGCTGGCGAAGTTGTCCAGGGTCAACTCCTACCTGCTCGCCTTCTACGCCGTTGGCAAGCTGCTCGACATCGTTCTGCGGGGGCAGGCCCATTTGCTGTTCGTACCGAACGTGCAGGGGCTTTCTTTCTGGTGCGAGTTGGGCCTTGGGGCCATCCTGCCGGCGATTTTGATGGCCAGCCCCCGGATCCGAGCCAGCCGCAACGCTCTGTTCGCGACGGGTGGCTTGGTGGTGGCCGGCGGCATCCTCAACCGCCTGAACGTAAGTGTAGTCGGGATGTGGGCCTACACGGGGCCGATCTACATTCCGTCCTGGATGGAAGTGACCCTTACGCTGGCTCTGGTCAGCGTCGGCGTAACGGCCTTCGCGGTACTGACCCGCTACCTGCCGGTTTTCCCGCAGGAAGAAGCGGAATCTCTCACGGCCTGAGGCCTGTCCTGCCGAGGATCAGTCCCCGCGAGCTTAAGCGCCGGCACGTCGAAGCTACCAGTTCGACTGCCGGCGCCTTTCTTAGCCCCCGTTCCTGGGCGCGGCCCCAAACATCTGCAGCTCCAGCGACTCCAGGTTGGAACCACCGACAAACTCGCGCAGGATCGAGTTGTCTGGGATCAGGTCGGTGGCCATCGGCGCGAACCACTGCAGGAAGGCGAGCAGGCGCTTGGCTTCGACGTGACCAGGCTTGCCCGGCTCGATTTGCAGCAGCAGCGGCTCGACCAGCGGCTTGAGAGCGGAGAGCTCGTAGACCAGGGCTGAATTGAACATTACGTCGGCATTTTCCTGGTACGGGAAGATGGACTCGCGCTCGCCGCGGCGCACGCTCTGCCAGCGAGAGATCGTGTCGGCCGCAGAATAGCCGCGCGTGCGGGCATCACGCACGATGCGCCGGATCAAGCGTGTGTCGGTCGTGGGCACGCGGTTGTGGTGGTCGATGTTGAGTTGGGTTAGGGCGGAAATGAAGATGCGAAAGATGCGATCCGCAGGAATGGCGGGCACCAACCCCGGATTCAGACCGTGGATCCCCTCCACCAACAGGACGTGTTCTGGCCCTAGCTGGATCGTGACTCCCGGTTCGCGCTTGCCCGTGACGAAGTTGAAGTGAGGCAGCGTGACCTGCTCGCCCGCCATCAGTTGAAGCAACTGTTGGTTGAATAACTTCAGGTCCAGCGCTTCCAGGATCTCGAAGTTGTAATTGCCTTGTTCGTCGCGCGGTGTGAACTCCCGATCGACGAAGTAATCGTCGAGGCCGATCGCGATCGGCCGCATGCCGTTGGCCAGCAACTGGACGGCCAGCCGCTTGGCAAAGGTCGTTTTGCCAGACGACGACGGTCCGGCCATCAGCACCAGCTTGACCTGGCCGCGCCGCGCCGCGATCTGGGTGGCAATCTGCGCGATGCGCTGCTCGTGCAAGGCCTCCGCGACCAGGACGATTTCATTAGTGCGTCCCGAATCGATCGACTGGTCAAGCGAGCCCACGTCTTCAACGCCCAGCAGGTGTAGGGTTTGGCCGTACTCGCGAAACACGTGAATCAGCTTCGGGTACTCGACAACGGGCTGTAGGTCGGAGGTATTACGGATCGGAAAGCGCAAGATGAATCCGGGCGCATAGTGGGTGAGGGCAAAGTAACGCAGGTAGCCGGCCGAGGGTACCATGTAACCGTGGAAATAGTCACTTACTCCGCGTAACCGGTACAGCGTCAGGTAATCCTTGTCCTTGCGCCGGTAGCTGAGCAGCCGTACCTTGTCCTCCTCGCCACGGCGCCGGAATATCTCGATCGCCTCGTGCAGTGGCACGCGTTCCTTCCCGATGTGGGCATCCTCCTCGACGATCTCGCGCATACGCGCTTCAATTCGGGCAAGTTCCTCGGGAGTGAAATTCTGCCGTCCCGCCACCTCACAGAAAAAGCCGCCGAAGGTGACCGAGTGATCGATGTTGATCTGCGCGGCGGGGAAAAGCTCGTGGACGGCGACCAGCAGCAGGAATGTGAGCGAACGGCGGTAGACGCGACTGCCGTCCCAATGGGCCATCGAGAGCGGCGTCACCTCGACATCGCGTTCGATGCGATAGGTCAGTTCGCGCAGCTCGTTGTCAATCAATGCGGCCATCACCGGCAGGGGCCAGGCCGGCTCGGCGGCCTTGATGTAGGCTTCCAGGGGCGTGCCCACGGGGGCTTCGTAGATGCGTCCGTCGTCGAACCAGACCTGGGCTGTCGTGCGGGGTGTGCCGGGTCGGACGGCGCCGGCGATTCCGTTGACTTGGATGACAGTTTGAAGAGCCATCTTATTTCTCGCGTATCTGGGTGGCGCCCTGCGCCGCTTGCTCAAGATTAACCACGCTCTGGCTTGGGTTTCAGTCATGCGCTATCCGCTCTGGGCAGGTCGGGCGCGGACCGCAGCCGGTCCGCGCCGCGTCATTCCCTGGCGGCCGCCGGACCGACGACGTTCGCGTCGTAGGTCATCTGGATCGTTTGGCCCGGCTGGACCACCAGGAAGTCCGTCTCCCAGTCCCCTTCGAGCAGACGGCGAAGGAGGATCATGTCTCCGCTGACGCGGTCGAAGGCCCAACCCCGGCGGGTCGCTTCGCCAGCGGCGCGCGCCTCGACGGCCGAAATATCGCCGATGCCCATCTCGATCAGGGCGGCGCGTTTGTAGTGCTGCTGCCACGCGCCCATGACCTCCATCAGATAGTCGGCGTTCTCCTGGCCATACTTGCGTACGTACTCCTCGTGGACCGCCTCGAGATCAACCTCGCTGCCTGAACCCAGCGCCAGGGTCCCTCCGCTTCCGTCGTCGCGTTCTATGTAATCCAGGGCATACCAGTAGGTGCCCGGGTAGTTTTCGAACTGCTCCTGGTAGCGTGCCCGGCTGCCCAAAAAGAGGGTGATGCAGTCATGCGCACGCGGAATCACCAGCGGCAGGTCTCGCGCCACCAGGCCGGCCGTAGCCTGGCCGCACAGCCCATAGCCCAGGACGACCGCGTCATAGGCCAGCCCGGCGCTCTGCGGGGCAGAAACCGCGTCGATCTGCGCCTGCAAGCGGGCGCGCAGGTCTGCCGGCGCGTTGTGCAGCCCGCGTCGGAACAGTTGGATGTCGACTATGTGGGGCGAGCGGGCAGCGGCCAGGTAAAGCGGCCGCGCCAAAACTTCGCAGGCAAGGCACATCAGGTGCATGGACCACTCCTCGAGACGGTATAGGGCGTATTTTAGCACAGCCAAACGCTTAGGGCCGCTTTGGCCCCAAGCCGCGTTTGTCAGGAGCCGCTTCCGCCGGAAGCCCTTTTCCGCGTCACTCACTTGACAGCCGCGCCATCTGCTGCTATAGTCCTGCCACAATCGCATAGACCCGTGACTCTTATCCAGAGAGGCAGAGGGACCGGCCCTGTGAAGCCTCGGCAACCGCTCCGCTCGTCGTGACGCAGCAGGCTGTACGTTGGAACGTCGTAGTCTTCAACGTCTCCCCGTGCAACGTCTCGGCGACCAAAGGTAGACGGTGCCAATTCCGGCAGATTCGATCTGGAAGATGAGAGGCAGTGGCAAACGCAGAACCCAGCGCCCTCTCATCGGTTTTTGAGAGGGCGTTTTCTGTTTGGCTGCCGCCCGACGGCGGCAGGTGAGGCGGTTTTCAGATGCAAGGTGCAGTTGATATGGAGCCAACGACCGCTTCGTCTCTAGGCTTGGTGCACGGTCAGACGTTCACGTTCGCCGAGAACGAACCGTTCGTTCTGGAGAGTGGCGCGACTCTCAGCCCGGTGACGTTGGCCTACGAGACGTATGGCCGGCTGAACGAGGTGCATTCGAACGCGATCTTGGTCTTTCACGCGCTCAGCGGTGGCGCGCACGCCGCCGGGCTGAGCGAAGAGAATGGGAAGCTGGGTTGGTGGGCCGATTGCATAGGGCCTGGCAAAGCCTTTGATACCGACCGTTTCTTTGTCATCTGCAGCAACGTGCTCGGCGGATGCTATGGCTCGACCGGTCCGGCAAGTATCGATCCTGCCACCGGTCAGCCCTACGCTTTGCGCTTTCCGGTAGTCACGATCGGGGACATGGTCCGCGCACAGGTGGCCTTGATCGATCATCTCGGAATCGACCGGCTGTTGTGCGCTGCCGGTGGCTCGATGGGCGGCATGCAGGTCCTGGAATGGACCGCCCGCCACCCCACGCGCATCCGATCCGCCATTCCGCTGGCCACCACCGGCCGCAGCAGTCCGATGCTGATCGCCTTCAGCGAGGTCGGGCGGCAGGCGATTTACGCCGATCCTCACTGGCAGGGTGGCGACTACTACGCCAACGGGCACCGGCCGGATGCGGGCCTGGCGATCGCTCGCATGGTCGGCCACATCACTTACCTCAGCGAGCAATCCATGCACCAAAAGTTCGGGCGGCGTCTGCAGAACAAGGAGCGCTTCGGCTATGAATTTCAGACCGAGTTCCAGGTCGAGAGCTACTTGCGCCACCAGGGCCTGACTTTCACCCGCCGCTTCGACGCCAACTCGTACCTTTATGTGACCAAGGCTATGGACTACTTTGACCTCAGCGCCCCAACGGGGGTGCTAGCGGCGGCCTTTGCCGATTCGACCGACGTCAAGTACCTGGTGGTCAGTTTCACCAGCGACTGGCTCTATCCTTCGTACCACAGCAAAGAGATAGTCAGTGCCCTGACTGCGGCCGGCGCCGACGTCACGTACCTGGATATCCAGAGTTCCTGGGGTCATGATGCCTTCTTGCTGGAAGTGGACACTATGACCCGCCTGCTGGGTAGCTTTGTCGATCGCGTGGCTTGCGAGGAGGGGATATGAACGGCCTCTTGTCAGGGCATTCGCCGGTCGAGCAGGCGGCTGCCCAGGCTTCCACCGACGGGACGACGGTGGACGCCCTGCCGCAGTCCGCGCTGGCCGGGCAGAGGGTTGGGCGGCGGGACTGCGGCTCGTCGGCCGGCCGGACTGCGCCGCTGGCAGGACCAGCCGAAACGGAGTTGCGTCCGGATCTCGAGCTCATCGCCGGCTTTATTCCGCAGGCCACCAAGGTGCTGGACCTGGGTTGTGGTGACGGCGCACTGCTGGATCATCTCGTGCGCACCAAGCAGGCCACCGGGCGGGGGATCGAGTTGAGCGAAGAAGGGGTCTTGGCTTGCGTGCGCCGAGGGTTGAGTGTCCGTCAGGGAGATCTCGAGGAAGGATTGGCCGACTACCCCGATCACAGTTTTGACTACGTCGTCCTCAGCCAGACCCTGCCCTTTCTCGACGATCCTGAGATGATCCTGCGCGAGATGCTGCGGGTGGCGTCGCGCGCCGTGGTGAGTTTCCCCAATTGGGGCTACTGGGGCTCCCGGCTGGAGCTACTCCTCACCGGCCGAATCCCCCAGGCGCGCGATCTGCCCCAGAGCTGGCATGCCAAGCCGCGCTGGCAGGCCTTCACCGTGACCGACTTTGCGCTTTTCTGCCGTCAAACTGGGGTGCGCATCGCACGTCAGGCATACTTAAGCGGCGGCCGGCCGGTCAATATCCCGAAGCTAAAGAACCTCTTCGCGACCACGGCGGTCTTCGTGCTTGAACACTAGACGGCAGCGCCCTTTGCCGTTGCCCCAGGCGGCGCCGGTGTTTGCGCCGGCGCGCCGACGCCCATCAGGGCCATTAAGCCGAAACCTGCCAGGCGCAGGACTGTGCCGAGCATCAGGGCCGGGACGATGCCGAAGGTAGCGGCGACGGCCGTGCCCAACAGCGGCGCCAGGAAAGTCGCGATGTAGACTGTTGTCTGGTAGATGCCGATGTAGGCGGCCGGGTGTTCCCCCGGGCAGGTTCGCAGCACGATATCGAAAAAGACCAGATCGACCCCGGCCGAAAAGAAGCCCGCCATGCCTGCCCAGCCGACCAGCACCTCCCAGCGAGTGGTCAATGCCGTCAGCAGTGGGTAGAAGCTCACCCCGAGGCTCGTCGCGAGCAGTACCCAACGCTCACCGCGACGTCTTGTGGCGCGTGCCCACAGGAAGTAGGCGACCATCGTCACGGCGGTAGTGGTTCCGGTGATCAGGCTGATCGCACTGTCCGAGGCATGCAGGCTACGCACCCAGTAAATCGGAAACAGTGGCGCCGGCAGGGTCATGCCCCAGCGGAACAGAGACTGGCTGATCAAAAAGGTCGCGAAGAGCCGGTTGGCTTGCAAGTTGCGGCCGTACTGGCGCAGCGTCTCGCGCAATGGCTCACGCGTTCCCGGCGCCTCGGCGTCTGGCAGCTTGATGCTGCTCGAGTAGATGTAGCTGATCAGCCCGCCCACGGCGGAGCCAATGAACACGACCTGGTAATTCAGCGGAAAGGCGAACAGGTTCAAGACCTGGCCGACCAGGAGCACCGTCAGCGAGGTGGTGATCCCGAGGAGAGACCAGCGGCGGCTCATCAGCGTGAAACGTCCGCGCGCGCCGGCCACGCCGCCCATCACCACCGTGAAACTGACAGAAACGATCGTCTGCGGGATAGTCGCCAATGCCCAGATGCCGATCACGGCAGCGGGCTGCGCCTGGCGTAGAAAGAAGAAGGGCACCAGGCCGGTCAAGGCGTAGCAGGAGAGCACAAACAGACGGGCTTTTGAGAACCAGGGGACGATCTGGCGCCGGCGGCCCAGGAATTCGCCGATGGGCATGGCCAGTATCATGCCGGTCAGGGCCGGCATGGCAGTGAGGAGGCCGACCATGAAACTAGAGGCGCCCAGCCTCACGAGGAAGACCGATAGGAAAGTGGCCACGCCGCTGACCAGGCCCACGCCCACGCCGTCTATCAAGACGTTACGTTGGTTGGTCTCCTCGACGCTTGACGGGTGCAAGAGCACCTGTCCCAGCGACGCCTCATAGTGCCCGGGATAATGAGCGCCGCCGGGTGGATGAATGGCGTGGTTGACCATCCGGGAGAGAACGGTCCTCGCGGCAGGACCGGCGTCGATGTTACGCTGGCCTGGCTGGTTGAGGGTGCGCGCTGACCTGGAAGGGCGCATGGACGATTGAGTGCTCCGTTCGCGATTGGGATAGACCTACGCTCGGGATAGTACCTTTGCGTACAGCGCCTCGAGCCGATCGACGTGCTCCTTGATCGTCATCGGCGGCTGGATGCCGTCACGTAGCTGCTCCCGGTACGCCGGGTCGCCGGCCAGGCGCTCCAAGGCGGCGCGCCAAGCGGAGACATCGCCCGGACGGACCAACAAACCGTTCACGTCGTCAGACACGGCGGCCGTCAGTGCACCGAGCGCGGATGCGATGACCGGCCGTGTCGCGACGAAGGCCTCGTGAGCGATAAGCGAGAAGGTTTCGTGCCAGAGCGAGGGCACGGCCACTGCGTCGACCTGGGCGAGGCATCGCCACAACTGCGGCCTGTCCAGCAGGCCCACGAAGCGCACGCCAGGTCCGGCCAGGGAGCGCAGGTGCCGGACATAGGCCGGATCAGCGTTTTCGTCGCCCGCAATCCAGAGCTCAGCGCGAGGCGCCTTGGGCTGCCCGAAGGCTTCGCCGAAGGCCCTGATCAGCACATGGACGCCCTTTGGAGGGACCAGCCCCCCGATGTAGGCGACCCGGAATGTGCCGTCATCCCCCACGCCGGCGGCACGCATCTCGCCATCGGACGGCCCCCCGTTCGCTGCCGGTCGCTCGATGCCGTGAGGCAATACCAGCATGCGATCGCCTGGGAGGCCGTGGGCCGCGTACCAGTCCTTGACAAAGCGGGAGGGGGCGATCACCTCCGCTGCGTCCATGAGGATCCGGCGCACGAGCCGGTCACGCGCGGCGAGCAAGGGGACCAACCCCGGCGCCGCAGGCCAGAACCGCCCCGCGCCAGCGCGCGCCAGCACGCAGTGCGCGCAGTTCAGCCACGCGCGCGGCCCCTCGCAGAGGCTTTGATCGTAGTTGGTGATCAACTGAGCGTTGGCGCAGATCCACCAATAATCGTGAAGGGTCACGACAAGCGGGATGCCATGCCGGCGCAGCAGGCCGGCCAACTGTGCGGGCAGACCCATTAGGTGTTCGATGTGGACGAGGTCGGGCCGAGACGTCCGGAGCGCTTCACGAAAGCTGTCGACCAGGAACCGGTCGCCGTAAGTCGCTTTGAAACGACGGCTCGGGTCCAGTACACCATCCCAGGCTGCCCAAACGTCCACCCCGCCGGCCGGGAGCTGGCTGCGGCCGCGCCCGGGCGCACTTCGTCTGTAGAAAACGCTCACACGATGGCCGCGTTCGGCCAAGGCACGCGCAACGGTTTGCGTATAGTGTTCCGTGCCACCGGTGTAGTCGGGCGGGTATTGGTGAACGAGATGCAGTACCCTCATGTTGTTATGATACCATCACGATACTGTTTCTCGATCTTCAGCCACGCGTGACTGCGCTGTGGCGCGCCTGATCCCCAGCGTTGTCAACCGCCGCGCCGGGGACTGTGAGCTGTGATATCCGGCGATCTAGCGCAAAGTCGACGCTGCTTGGGCCGGGAGTTGACGGACGGGCAGCGGGCCCGGGTCTCTCGTCAGCGCAGTCGTTCGGCGTCTGCCAGTTGGGCCTGTGACCGCCCGGTGACGATCTGATAGATCAAGTCCGTCTTGCGGTAGATCAGGCACCAGGTATAGCGCTCGTCTACGACCTTCCGCCCTTGTTCGCCCAAAGCGCGGGCCAACCCAGGGTTGTCTAGCAGGCGCCGCACGGCCGCAGCCAGCGCAGGCGGGTCGCCGAACGGCACCAAGAGGCCCGTCTTTTCTTCCTCGATGACGGCCGGAACGCCGCCAGCCCGTGCCCCGATCACCGGTTTACCGTGCGCCCAGGCCTCCAGGTAGACGATACCAAACGAGTCAACGCGCGAGGCCATGACGAAGACGTCGGTTGCAGCCAGCAGGTTCTGCTTTCTCCCGCCGGTCACTTCTCCCAGGACGCGTATGCGGGCCTTGTCGGCCTCGGGCAGCGTCGCATAGTATTCGGGAAAGCGGCCGGCCAGAACCGGTTTTCCCGCCAGGGCGAGTATAGCATGTACCCCGTCCGCCCACAAGCGGCGCATGGCTTCGCACAGGTGAATCACGCCTTTGTCATAGGTCAGCGCGCCCATGAAAGTCACCAGTGGCCCCTCGACCTGCCACTCCTTGCGAAAGCGCGATGCGTTGGCGCCTTCAGCCTCGGCAGGGTCGACGCCCATGCCGACCCGTACCATGCGCGCCGGCGGCACTCCCAGCCCAGCCAGCGCGTCGCGCTCGATATCCGTTTGTACGATGACCGCGTCGCTGGAGGCCAGCACGTCGAGTTGGTGACGCATCGTATAGTTGCGTTGCACCTCGCCGGCCCCGACGTGCACGAACGGGGTCGTGATAAGTGGGATGCCGTGCCTGCGGGCGTAGCGCGCGGCCGCGATCATCGGTCCTTCCAGTGAAATGTTGACCGCGTGGACCAGCTGCGGCGCCGGCGCGAGGCTCTCGAGCAGCGTCGGAAAGCCGGGCAGGCGCGGCGTCTCCCTGGCCAACAGGCGCAGTAAGCTGCCTCCGGCCAACGGCAGGGCCGAAAGCAGAGGGGCCAGGCGCCGCGCCAGGTAAAAAGAACCGGGCGCGAACGGCAGGTAGTGAATGGAGCAGCGTTCTACGTCTACCCCATTATGCCATTCCCGGCCGGGCGGCGATTGTGGAGCGCGCGGATTCCAAAAGCAGTCGCCCTGGGTGGCTGTCGTGGTTACCACGGTCACCGCGTGCCCAGCTGCGCTAAAGCGCTCCGAGATAGCTTGGAGGTAGGTTTGGGCGCCACCAACGAATGGGTAGTATCCGGCGCTAACGTGGCAGAGATGCATGCCGAGCGGTTACTCCGTGAGCCGGACCTAGCGCCGTAGAGTCGGCAGAAACGCCCGGTAGGGGAGATTCAGCACCTTCAAGGTAACTGGAATCTGCACCGGGCTGTTCTCGACCACCCCCGCCACGGCTGTGCCAGTGACGCCAATGTTTCCCAAGGAATAGGTGCCCAATCCCCGGTTCTTGGTTTGCACGGTCACTATCAGGGTGACGCTCTGTCCGGGCCCTAACGTCCCCGCGCTTGCCGATGAGCTTACCCCGGTTGGCATCGCGTCAAGGGACCAGTTGAGCGACTCTCCGCCAGCGTCAGCCAGAACCAGCCCGGCGGTTTGTTGGTCCAAACCGGGGGCGTGCTCGGACGGGTGCACGACCCCCAAGAAGGTGGGCGATACCGAGAGCTTGGGCGGCGCTGCTTTCGCTGCCAATCCGGAATGCTGCGCGTCATGGTGGAACATTGGCCAGGGATAGTTGGTGTTGTTTGCCGGTCCGGTTTCCCACTCGTACAAGTAGCCATGGCTGTCGTCGCCGTACGCGGAACCGCCCACGACCACCTCGATCTTGCCGTCGTGGTCCGGATCCCCGATCGCCGGGGAACCGACGATCGTGTAGCCGGTATTGAAGGATGCCTCGACCTGGCCTGTCCTGTTCAGCGCGTATACACTCCAGCCGTGCGAGACCAGCACCTCCAGTTGCCCATCGCCATCGTAATCAGCCACGGTGGGCGACGACCAAACGTAGTAGGAGAACGGTTGGCTCGGCCAGCCGCTCAGGGCTTGGCCGCTGTAGCGCCAGGCGTACAGCCGGCCATCCTCGCTGCCGATCACGATGTCTTGCTTGCCGTCGCCGTCCAGATCGGCGAGCGCGGGCGAACTGACGCTGGTGCTTTTGGCCGTCTGCTGCGGCCAGCCGGGCAGGCTCTGGCCGTTGTGATCCCAGACGTAGACCCGGCCGGTCTCGTCGCCGGGTGCCGCCTCGGTGGCCTTGTTCGAGCCCACCACAATCTCCGGCCAGCCATCGCCGTTGATGTCGCCGATCGCCGGCGACGAGTAGACGGCAGCGCTGACCCAATTACGGAAGATCACCGCGCCGTTGCGGTCGAAGGCGTAGACATAACCACCAGGAACGGCCGGGCGGCTGATATCGGCTCCGGTGATGATCTCCAGATAACCATCGTGGTTGATGTCGGCCATGGCCGGCGACGACCAGACTGTGTCGGCGTTGTTATATTCCCAAAGTTTGTTACCGTTGCAGTCCAGCAGGTAGATCCAGCGGTCCCAGGAGCCAAAGGCGATCTCCAGCTTGCCGTCGTGGTTCACGTCGCCGATGGCCGGGGTGGCAAACACGCCGTCCTTGTACCCATCTCCGGTCCCGTTCGGCAGGTCATCGCGCGAATGGAACGTCCAGAGCGGGTTCCCGGTGCGGGCATCGTAAGCATAGACACCGCCGTCGTGTCTCAGGTCGGCGGCATCGCCGCCGACCGCCACGACCACTTCCAGCTTGCCATCGCCGTTCAGATCGGCCACGCCTGGGGCCGCGTTTATGGGTGCGGCCGTATCGCGTTCCCACAGAGCAGAGCCATCCGTGGAACGATAGGCGCCGAGAATGGTGGGCCGGCCGTAGCCAGTGCCTGACTCGCCGGTTGTGCCTATGATGATTTCGTCTTTACCGTCACCATCTACGTCGGCGAAGGTTGGTGAGGAATGTACCACTCGCCCGCCCGTCAATCGCTTGGCGAACTGCTGCTGAGCGGTAGTGTCAGTTGAGCCCGTGTCTGCGTGGACAGGCTGCAGATCGAACACAACCGGCCATATCAGTACGACGACCGGTATGCACCTGAGCACCTTACGCACCCAATGGATTGCGAGCATTTTCTTATTACTCCTGGGCGCCGGATGGGGTAGGATGCACGGCCGTACCTTCGGCGGGTTAATCGACCATGCAGCCAGAATAGCACGGCAAAGCTGTCCTGCGTCTTAGAGCTTCCAAAGAGAACCACTGGGTGATTTCATGCAGGGAGCACCGTGCTGACGGGAATGCGGAACCTCGTCAAGAGGTCGCGGAATTGCTGCCGCCTGAACAAGCCGCGGAGCGTCCACAAGCCGGAGCGCTCAAGTCGCCCTCCGAGCGACCGCAGGCTCTGCCACTGACAAGGGGCGCGGACAGTGGCAGTGGTTGTGGCTCAGGCGGTCACGGTACGCCTGGATCTTGGCTCACAACTCATCCAAGCCAAATACCATTGATCCACATGATGGAGTTGACCCCAAGCATAAAAGTGCAGAGAGTCGCGAACATGAAGTGGAGGCGAGGTCTTTGGCTCAACAGACCCAACATCATGAAGGCAGGGAAGGCGGCCAACACGTAGCGTTGAATCGACCACGTGTCCGAGGCCAGCGGCACCAGGCAGGTCGCAATGGCGAATGCGCCGTAGGCAAGCGGCAGCTTTTTCAGTGAAATGATCGAGAGTAACAGGACCAGGCCGGCGTAGAGCATCTCGAGAAAGATCCAGACGTTGTTCCGCGTCTCTAGCCAGAACCGAATATTGCCGAGTGTCCGTGAGTACGGCCATCCAGATATCGAGCCATGCCACCCCGGCGCCGACTGAACCCGCAGAAAAGCCAAGGGCTCCTTGAATGCCAGGTACAGAAACGTGCAGTAGAGGATTGTCCCAATGGGGATTAGGATCAAAGCGACCAGTTCCTTTCTTGGTCGGAATCCCCAGCGCAGATAGTATTCAATGGCAAAAGGCAACAGGAGCACGAGGCCGTTGATCCGGCAGAGGCTGGCCGCCGCCCCGATCAGACCGCCCAGCAGGAAATTGCCCCTGCGCAGGCAGTAAAAACTGGCGATCAGCAGGCAAACGAAGAGCGCTTCCGGATATAGACTGGCAAAGAAGATCGACGTGGGGAAGAGCAGCATGGCCACGGCTGCCGAGAGTGCAAGCCGGTCTGCCCCCGGTTGGCCGCGTTGTTCGAGCTCGAACTTCGTCAGTCGATAGAGCAGCAGTACGGCGACCAGCAGGCAGAGGTTCGACCAGACGATCCCAAGGCCTATCGCTAGCTGCCGGCTGTCGAGCTGCCCGAGCACGCTCAAGGCCAGGCGCAGGGACATCGGGTAGAGCGGAAAGAAGGCGACGCTGTCAGCCACGCCGGGCCCCCGGTAGGAATATCCGTGCTGGATGATCCCCAGGTACCAGGCCGCGTCCCAGTGCACCCAGGAATCGAACAGGAGCGAGCGCACAGACTGCAGGGGGTCAGGCCCGGTGAAAGCCGGATTCTTGCTGCCCACTGCGGCGGCGACGTAGGCGCCCACGTAGAGAAGCACCCGCCAGAGGAGAAACGCGCCCACGAGGTCGACGAGGTGCCCGTCGAAGGACGCGGCGATCCGCTGCGCCAGGGCGCCGGCCTGGCCGGGCGCAACCCCTTGCGGGGTCCTCAGGATGATCCGGTCGCGCAACATCGCTCGAAACCCCCTCCCGACAGCGCCAGACGGGACTGGCAGAGCTTGGAATGGGACACTCTGGTTATCCGGCACGCTTGATGGCATCGAAGAAGAACAGGTAACCCTCTTCGGGCCTGTCCGAGAGCCCGCGCTTTGCCACTAGCTCGTCGAAATTGAACTGTCCAGTGGCCAATGTCTCGGGCATCGGGCATATACCGATGCCGGCAACGATCTCGAAGCCCGCGCCTTCGAGCCTGGCTCTCAGCTCCGGCACCCGGTATTCTTTGCGGTGTTCTGGATGGATGTTCTCATCGGGCGATTGGATGCGCGTCAGCGCGCCGTTGGGCGTGTCGAGACAGAAGTGCCCGCCGGGCTTCAGGATGCGCAGGCACTCGCGGCAGATGAGGTCGGCCTCGGCCTCGCTGACGTGCTCGATGCTCTGGCCGGCGAAAACCATGTCGACGCTCTCGTCCTCGAAGGGCAGCGGCTGGGCCATCGACTGGTACACGTAGTGGACGGTTGCGCCATCGCGGGTCGCGTACGCCGGCGCCGATTCCGCTCCGCGGGTTCCGGCCAGCCGTTCGGCAGGCGGCAGATCGATGACGAACACCTCGCAGGGACGATGGGGGTAACCCATCACCAGCAAGGCCCCTTCCGGCTGATCGGCGCTCGATGCGCCGCCGAGGTCGACAATCGTTCGGGCGGGCGGCAAGCATTCGCGCACCAGCTTCATGCGGGCAGTGTGCAGCGCATCGAGCGGCTGCACTTCCTGGCCGTAGACCAGCCGGTACTCCTCGGAGCCGAGGAGCGCGTTGAGAACTTGATTGCGCGTCATCGCGCCGCGCTTGAGGAGGTCCAGGTAATGGTCCAGGCCCTCGCGGTCGGGTTTGCGCTTAAGAAGAAAGTCGTACGCCGTCCGCACGAAGAACTCGTCATCAGCCCAGCGTGACTGCCGGAGCGCAGCCATGCGATATTCGAGGGCGAAGCGAGCCCTGGCGCGCAGGTGCGTCATGCGAAACTCCAGTATGGGCTCGCGTCTCTCCGCCTGGCCGGCTCAGCGGGTCGCGAGTACGGGCTGCCGTTGCTGGCCGCCAAGTCGTTCCGGCGCCCGCCCGGGCGTGGTAACCGCTGGGCAGCGCCGCAGACAGCCCATGTCACAGGTCTTGAGGGTGGCATCAGAACCGAAGAATGTGCATGATCACGCTGAGAAAGCATATTCGGGGGGTAGAGAGCCGGGAAGTGCATTTCACCGGCTGCTCAGCTTATCTCCTGTTGATGGGCTGGCCGGGCTATCGTGCGATGCCCAGCCCGCCGATGATTTTCTGCCAGGTTTTGTACACGGCCGGTTCCAGGAAGAGCTGCGACCGCTCCTTCTGCCTGGCCACGATTCGCGCCCGCAGCTCTCGGTCGTGCATCAGGATATCAATCAACTCCGCCAGCGCCGCATAGTTCTTTTCGCGGAATAGAATGCCCACCTGGCCAAGGGTATCCGGCACCCCCGCGGCCGCGTAGGCCAGGATCGGAAGCCCAAGGTACATGCTCTCGATGAAGGGTTTGCCGAAGCCCTCGTGCTCGCTCATCGACACATACAGATCGGCCCGTCGGTAATAGCCGACCATCTCGGCCTGGCTTACGTAACCCGTGAGGCATACGTCATCTGCCAATCCCAGGTCGATGCTGAGATCGCGCAGCCAGCGCCCATAGCCTGGCATCCATTCGCTGCCGACGAGCACGAGCTGTGCCGACGGCTCGATGCGCCGATAGAAGTAGAGCAGTTTGATCAGGTCTTCCTGCCTTTTGTTCGGCACGAGTCGTCCGACGAAAAGCAGACAGGGTCCCGACTTGAGTTGATGGCTCATCTCAGGTGGATCAGCCATCAGCCGATACTCACTCTCATTCAACGCCAGCGGTAGGACCTCGATACGCCCAAAACCGGCTGAGCGTAATTCCGCCTGGTTGTATGCGGAGACTCCGCACGCCAGCAGCGTATGCTGACGGAGTCTCGACAACTGCTCGCGGCCCAGCACCATCTGCCTGGTCAGTTCGGGATCGATCGAGGCGAAGAATTCCGGCGGGGTGATGTTGTGGTAGATGAGCAGCAGTTGCAGCGGAAGATCCATCACAAAATCGGCCACCGGGGAGCCGATACCGTGATGGTAGATCAACAGATGTTCGCCCGGTCGTGGGCGATAGCTCGCGAGCCGCCGAACCTCGCCCTCGAGCTGCGGGTGAATGTGTTCGGCGAAGATTTCCGAGATGAATCCTGTCTCCCGCAGCCAGCGCCGCAGCATGAAGGCCTGGTCGGTGATCGCGTCGCCCATCACCGCGCCCACACTGACCTGGTGGAGTATTGGCTTGCTCATGCCGCTTGACCACTTCCGGAAAGGGTCAGGCAAATTGCTTCCAATGCCTTATCATCACCTCGAAACGCCTGATGATCGCCGGCCAGGTGTAGTTGTGAAGCACGTACTGGCGGCCGTTGGCACCCAGCCGGTCCGCCAGCCTGGCGTTGCTCAGCAGCCAACTCACCACAGCCGCGAATTCCTCATAGTTGCGGAACCAGAGTCCGCCCAAGCTGCGACGAACGTGCCCGCGCGTCACCGGGCAATCGGCGTGGACCAAGACCGGCCGGCCGGCCAGCCACGCCTCCATGATTGTGAAGGAGAAGCTTTCGTTGAACGATGGCTGGCACAGTGCCAGGGCACCGGCGCAGGCCGCCGCCTTCTCGTCCTCCGTCACAAAACCGCGATAATCGAAGGCAGCATGGCCAGGTGGCGTGAGAGGCCCGCTGCCCAGGATTACCAGCCTCACCCGGCCGCCCTCATCCCAGTAGCGCCGAACATACTCGTACAACAAGCCAACGTTCTTTCCCCCCTCCAGCCTCCCGGCGTACAACAGATAAGGCATGGGGGCCAGCGAGGCCGGTCGAGACACCCCGCTCAGGGTCGCCCCACCGCCCAGCACCCCTTGGCGCCGCGGGCGCACGCCTATGCGTGCCCTGGCCAGGTCCGCTTCCTCGGGGGCGTTGAACATAACGCCCCGCACGTTCTCAAGGACCAGGCGGGTCGGCTCCATGTAGGCGTACGGCTCGTCGTGCAGGCAAGGTAACATGACCACCTGTTCGGGCGCCGCCCAGGCTGCGTAGTGGACCAATGGTGTCGCGTACGGCAAGGCCACCACCGCGTCGAACTCGCGCGCGTGCTGGGCCACATACTCGTAGAGTGGGACGCTGTGCGGCCCGCTATCCAGCCATGCGTACTGCTCGTGCGCACTCAGGGCGCCCAGCGTGCTGAGCCGAACGTCAAGTTCGGCGCGCCGGCCGGGGTCCCAGCCGGTGATCGGGAAGCGCCGCACCGTCACACCGTCTGCGTTCTCCGCGCCTACCGGGTAACAGTTTTCCCAGGTGTAGTGCGTCTGGGCGCAGGTCGTCCACACCTCCACCGGCCATCCCTGCTTGGCGGCTTCTGCGGCAATCCCGCGTCCCAGAGACTCGGCACCGCCGAGCACCTCGCGACCATAGCGCGGTACGACGACGGCTATTCGCATTCTCGAGCTTGCAGAGCGGCCAGTTGTGCCTGCAGGGCAAGGATCTGCCGCTGCTGCTCCTGGGTCAAGGCAACCAGCCGGTTCAGGGTGCTGATGATGTGGCGGTCGACGTTGACCTGCCGGGCAATATCGCGGTTGACGTAGAAAAGGACCAGGCTGTGGGCTTGCGAGCGGATCATCTCCCAGAGGCGCCCCAGCACGGGCACGCGGGTCGCCGGGGACGGAAAGAGATTGGCGGTGGTCTCAGCATCGGCGTAGATCTCGTTGGCCACGTGCAAGTGGTGGTAGAGGGTAGAGTCGAAGGGGATGTCGCTCGGTTCGCCCGGAAATGCGGCCATTCCAAAGATCGGAAAGGTGCGCGTTTCGTCGGCGGACCAGCGCCGGCGCTCCTGAATTCGCCGCCGTATTTGCGCCATGATGTCTTCCAGGTCGACCTCGGGATCGCGGATCTCAAACAATCCGTCTGGCGGTTCCTCCCCAATCGGCTCGCGCACCGCTTCGTTGTCAATGGGCATGATTCTTATCCTCCACAGGCACGTTGTACCATGGCAATCTCGCCGCTCCACGAGGATGTGACCAGCGCCACCGGACGTCGGTCGTACGTGCCCTCCAAAGCAACCGCTTGGATCTTGTAGCGTTGTATATCACAGAGTTGCCAACTCGCCAAAGGCCACTGCTCGGGACTCGACCCGGTGATCCAGTACACGGCGCGGTTTTCCGCCTGCCAGCCATCCAGCGTTTGCTCAAAATCTGCCGGGTCCAGGGCTCGGGGGTCACGTAGGGTGAAGACGTCCTGGCCGTAGAGATAGCGTAGCGGTGTGCCTATGAAGTCGCCGCTGCCAATGGGTGCCGCATCACCGAAGATAAGCACCGAATGCGGCCTGAGCTGCGCGTTGAGCGCATCCAGTTGACCAATGATGCCGCGGTTGTCGATCTGGCTGACGAAACCGCGCGCCGAAAGCAGCAACCCCACCAGCCACGCTAGCGCCAGCGCGCCGCCGACCCAACGCATGTTTGCTCGCAGGTGGCCGCTCAGCCAATCGATCAGGTAAGCGCCGGCCAGCGCGAAGAACGGCACCACCACCGGAACGTAGCGGCGCATCGCGTAAACCTGGTGCGGATTGGCCTGAATGCGCCACAGGTAGAGGCACGAGAAAAAGAGCCCAGCACCCAGGATCAGCATCGTGCGGCGTTGCGCGCCCTTCAGCAACAGCCAGCCAATGCCGGCTACCTCGAGGGCGAGACCCGCTGGTGAGAGATACCAACCGAGGCGCAAAAAGTTCTCCTGGTCTACGTTGGGTATCTGGCCACCGCCATACCAGTACGATTCGACGCCGCTCGTTCCCAGGCGCGGCCTCAGGAAGTAGCCGTAGCCGGCCAGCCCAATGACCAGCACGGCCCCGCTTGCCGAGAAGAGCCGGCGCTGGCCACCCAGCCAGCCGGCCAGCCGTCGCTGCCAATCTCTCTTCCGATCGAGAACCAATAGGGCTGCGGCGCCGAGCAAGAACAGTGCTACAAAGGGAACAAGATAGTCTGTGGTCAGCGCCCGTGCGTAGCGTAGCAAATTGAAGAAGTAGCCTTCGCTCAGAAGGGCCCCGTGGACGAGGGACTGTGCCGCCAGCAGCGTCGCCGGCAGGAAGAACCACCAGTCCTGCCGGCGCCAGTTTCCGCTCCAGCGGAGCCAGAGCGCCGTCAGGGGCACCGCTGCGAGCAAAAAGTAGAGGTCGATGCGGGTGAGGAAGACCTCGCCAAGCGCGAGCCCCGCTGCGGCAGCCCACAGCCGGCGCGGCTCTCTTCCGCAGATCCATACCCCGAAGGCCCAGGCGCACGCCCAGAACAGATACTGGGTCAACATCTCGGAGGTCGGATAGCGGGCGAACCAGATCTGCAGCGCGCAGGCTGAGAGGCCAAACAGGGCCAGGCAGCCCGCTCGCCGTCCCCACGCCTGGCGCGCGGTCAGGTAAACGGCCAGGCTGCCGAGCAGCGCCCAGAGCGGGGTGATCAGCAGCTCGGCCCGTATTCCGCCGAGCGCATACGCCACCGCTTGCCAGACCGGGTGAAGTGGATAAAACTGAGGGACGATCTGCCCTGCTGGCTCGCCCGCGACGTAGAACCCCGGGAACAGGTAGTAGGGCATCGCGTCCGAGGGGGGAAGGGCACGCAGAAACGCCGGGTAAAGCGCCGGATCTAGCTGGGCGAGCGTCGCGTCCTGGTAGACGATGCCGCCAGTGCGCACGATGTTCGCCCCCTGGCTGAGGTACACGCCGGCATCCGCCGCGCCGGCGACGTACTCGTGTGGCCTGAAGAAGAGCCAGCCGGCCGCCGCCAACCAGGCGATCAAGAGGGCCGATTCCCACCTGGTGGCCGCTAGATACGCCACGCCTTCCGGCGCGACCGTTCGTGGTGCCCGGACCTGCGACGTCCGGCGACTGCCGCGGAATCGCCGAAACGAGGCTCCTGCCAGGGCCAGGCTGGCGGCCAGCCAGACGAGCGCCAGCCGGCCGAGCGAGAACCAACCCAGCTCGGCCAGGGTGAGCGCGACCCAGCCCAGGCCAAGCAGGCCCAGGCTCAAGGCCGCGAAGATCCGCTCCGGTACACCCGGGCTCAGACGCCCGTCGAATAGATAGGCTACCAGCAGGCCCGGCAGAAGGCCGGCCCCGATGATGACGACGACGGCCAGGGGCGCGGGCAGGCTCATGGTCGGCTCTCCGCCAACCGGCGATCCAGGTCTGCGAGCAACTGTCGGATGAAGCGTGCGTACCCCGCCGCCGCAGCGGCAGGGGAGTGCATCTCCGCCGCGTGTTGCAGGCTACTGGCTCCCATCGCCTGACGCAACCCCGGCTCGTCGACCAACCGCCGCATCGCGCCGTACAGCGCGTCCTCGTCACCGGGCGGCACCTTGATACAGCAATCATCCGGCAGTTCGGCATACCATCCGTGATCCGAGACGATCAGTGCCCTCCCGGCCGCCATCGCGCGCAGGGCCGCGGCCGAGGTTTCCCCGACCGTTGGGCTGCGCAGGTTGACCACGACGTCGGCGCCTGCGATCCAGTCCACGAACTCCGCCAGGTTTTCGACATGTCCCGTGCAATGGACTGTGTCGCCCAGCCCGAGTTGCTCGACGAGGCGCGCAAGATCCACCTCAGTCGGGAACCACTGCCCGATCACCAGGAAGCGCGCTTGCGGCGCGCTCTCGCGCAGGCGTTTGAACGCGCGCAGTGCCAGGTCCAGCTGCTTGGCGACTGTTACCTGGCCGGCGCTGGCCAGGATCACGGAGCCCGACGGCCATTCGTGGAGGCGCCGAGGGTGCGCGCTCCACCGCTGCGTGATCGGAGCCTGGACGACTTCGACAGGCAGGTCCGGACGGCGCTGCCACGCCCGCTCGCGTGCGTACCGGCTGTGGACGATCAAGCCCAGGCTCAGGTCCAGCAGACGCTCGTTGAGGGGCGCCGCGTGCGCGTGAGGGAGCCCCTGGCGGAGAGTGTCATGCACCGAGCGCATCTCCTCAACCCCCGAGGCGTAGGCGATCTCGCGCAGATAGCCGACCGGGTTGCCTTGTGAGATTGTCCTATGGCCCATCAAGTGGAGTAGCTCGTAATCGTGCAGCACCACCACTCCCGGATAGCGCAGACAAACCGTGTACATCGCGTCGTGAAACGCGCTGTTGCCCATGTGATAGAGGGCAAGTTCGAAGTCCCACCGTCTGGCTGCGTAGGCTTCGGTCTCCTGGATCGGGAAGCGGCGCCGCAGCGACTGATCGACGCGCTCCGGCGCGTCGGTGAATACGCTGATGTCCAGATGCTTGGCCAGTTCAGGGAGTAGTTCGGCACAGTAGTCGGCGATCCCGGTTCGCGCGGGGGGCAGCGGGCTGAACAGAGCGATCCTCGGTCGATCCTTCACGCGGCATCCTGCCCGGGCGGCTGCATCTTTTCGAGAAGTGCGAGCCGCTGCTCGAGGTCGGACAGCGTCCGGCTCTTCAGGGCCAGTTGCGCGCTCAATTCGGCCAGATCGTGTGTCAGGGCCGTGTGTTGTTGATCCTGCTGGGTCAGCCAACTTTCCGTGTCGGCTACCATGGCCTGCAGCTCGAGCAGGCGGGATACCATTGCGCTGTTCAGGGCGTTCTGCTGCTCGATCAGTGGACGAACGTACCACCTGGTCGAGACATCGTTCCAGGCCTCCCTGAACCTGGCGATCAATGGGCCGACGAGCGGGACATCCGAATGGAACCGGTGCTCGCGCAGAACGGCGCGGCTGTACCATTGCTGCTCTTCGGCTTCGTTCACTCGCATCACCCTAGCGGCTCCTTCCTGATGCTCGAACGCGCCCATGTCAGGGCCTTTTCATCAAAAACACCGAAGCCCCCGGAGCCTCGGCGAACTGCACCGTCTCGTAATCATTTGCCAGCGCGCTCACGAGCGCCCGATCTTCTCCCTGGCTGATGTGCGAGAACACGAGCCATAGGCGGTCTGGCGTGCCTCCCAGGGTTGCCAATAGGGAGGCTCGCTTGGCTGGCCCATCGAGCGCGCGAATCCACTCGCCATAGTAAATGTCCGGCTCCGAGCAGCCGCTGCGGTTCCAGAGAGCCCTTGCCCAGCACGCGCGCTGACGTTGCGCGGCAAAGGCCGCTGCATTTGGGGTGGCCAGTCCGAGCTGGTAGCGGAAGGCGGCCGCCGCGCCGCCGTAGACGTAGGTCGCTTCGCCGGGTTCACGGTGCTCGTTCCAGTAGCTGACGATCGACCGCAAATCCTCCGGCGCTTCCCGCGGGACCAGGAGGCAGATTAGCAGCATCGCCGACAGCGCTAAGGCGCCGAGAGAGCGCGGCAGCCGGGTCAGGCCGCCGGCCAGGCCGGCAACGATGAAGGGTGCCAGGATCAGGGAATAGCGGTAGCTGAACGGGTAGAATGACGCCCTGGACGAAATGTAATAGAGCAACACGGAGCCAATCAGCCAGCGGGTCAAGCTGGTGCGCCGGGCTACCCAAAGGCCATAGCCCAGGACCAGCAAGGCAAGTCCTGCCACGGCCCACTCGGGGACGGCCGGCCACGGCCAGGCGGTGCCTTGCAGGCCCATCAGGTAATAGACCAGCAACTGGCTTCCTAGCTGCGCTGACCGCCAGATCTCTGTTTTCAGCGGAACTGCCGCGACGTGGAAGGCGTCTGCCGGAGAGGTGAAAAAGCCAGATAATTGGCGTGGGACCAAGTACAGCAGCGGCAAGACGAGCAGGCAGGCGGCAAAAGCGCTGAGTGCTTCGGTACGGGCCGCCGCCCCGCGCCGGGAGCGCAAGCTGGCCAGCAGCGTCATCAGCGCGGTGGCCAGCACGATGATCCCGGCGCCATAGTGTGTGTAGCAAAGCAGGACCGCCGTGATACTCCAGAGGGTCCACCAGCTCCGGCCGCGCCCCCCATGAGCGAAGTCCAGAAACAGCAGGTTCCAGGGCAGCAGGGCGGCCATCAGGGCGTATTGTCCCAACTCCTGGGCGTAGCGAATATCGGGCGGCGACACTGCCAGCAGCAGCCCTGCCATCAGCGCGGCGAGCGGGCCTAGCAGCTTACGCACTAACGCCATTGAGCCGAGGATGCCGATCAAGCTCAGGACCAGCGACAGGTAGCGCAGCCAGAACTCGTCCTGGCTGCCGAGCATCCAGAAATGGAGCAGGAGGGAATAGAGCGGCGGATCGAGGACCGTTTTCATGCTCTGGGAGAACTGCGCCAGTGGCGCGTAGGCTGCCCAGTACTTGATGGCCTCGTCAAACCACAATGGGCGAATCGCGAGCCCGAAGGCGCGCAGGGCAAAGGCCACGATCAGGATGAGCATGGCGGCGCACCGCCACGCATGCGCGCGTGGGATCCAGGTGGGAGGGCTGGTCGCCCATGTCGATCTTTCGGGCGATCTGAGTTGCGCTGATTGCATGTGTGCCCAGATTGTTGTCGAGCTGGCGGCTGTCATCTGGCGTGGGGAGAGCTCGCCTGTCTTGAGACCTATTCGACGATTGCGGCGATGGCCGCCTGCTGCGCCTGCACGCTCTCCGTCGGGTCCGGCGCCGATTGATGGTCCCAGTGACAGGCGATGTAGACACTGCCGTCCTGTCGCTCGCCGCCGCCCGGCACCACGGCGAAAGTCGACATCCGGTGCCAGTGATCGTAAGGATGCGCGACATAGCGATCGTAGACGGCGACCGTGAGGTCGTAGTTGCCGGGCAGCAAGGGTAAGTGATCCACGACATAGTCGACGTACCCCTGTCCATTGACAGCGTCTATGGACACGTGGCTCCAAACGGTGTTCGGTCCGTTCAGGCGACTGCCCATCTGGTCGTAAAGGGACACGCCGAAACAGGGCTGTGCCACGGGCCGCGTCGCGCAGTACCAGATGCGCACGGCAAGGCGGTCGCCGGTGCGAAAAACGCCCATCGGCCTGTCCCCGGCGCCGAGGATTTCGGCCCTTTCGATCTTGACCTCGCCCGAACCCCAGCGTCCTTCGTGCTCCTCGTGGAGCGGGCCGTTCCTGCCGACGCCCGTCGCGCCCACGCCTTCTGCGCCGCGGCCCTCGGTCGCTCCCTGCTTCACCTGCCGCGTCCCCGGCCCACCGTCGCGCCCGCCTGCCGGTGCCCCGCGCCCGGCCAGTCTGGCTTCGCGCGCGGCCTGTCTTTCCTGCTCGCCCATCCACACATCGTGCAGGTACTCGCTGATCACTTCCTGGGTTTTGCCTTCGGCTCGCGGTGAACCGCTGTCGAGCCAGATCGCCCGCTGGCACAACCTTTCGACGGCCGCCAGATCGTGCGACACCAGGAGAACCGTCGCTCCCCCTTCCTGTATCTCGACGATCCGGCGCAGGCAGCGATCCTGAAATCCCTGGTCGCCGACCGCGAGCACCTCGTCGATCACAAGGATATCTGGCCGGAAAGCGGTCGCGATCGAGAATCCCAGGCGCATCTGCATGCCCGACGAGTAGTTGCGCACCGGAGTATCGATGAAGCGCTCGAGTTCGGCAAAGGCGACGATGTTGTCAAACTCTCGCTTGATCGCCGCCCGCTTGAGCCCGAGGATGGAGCCGTTCAGATACACGTTTTCGCGGCCGCTCAGGTCGGGATGAAAGCCCGCGCCGAGCGCCAACAGCGCCGCCACCTGGCCGCCTACTCTGACGACCCCGCTCGTCGGCTCAATGATCCGCGAGATAAGCTTCAGCGCGGTGCTCTTCCCTGAGCCGTTGGCACCGATGAGCGCCAGGCTCTCGCCCACCTCTAGCCGGAAGCTCACGTCACGTAGGGCCCAGTATTCCTTGCCGCTGTTCTTCTGGCCTCGCCACAAGCCCAACGCCAGCTCCTGAAACGAGCGCGGCTGTTCGGTCTGGATGACGAAGGATTTGGATACTTGCTGGAGTTCTATGATGGGCATGATCTGGGGCTACTCGGTCGGATGCGTCATCGCTCAATTCGTCCTGCGGTAGTAGGTAACCTGGCGATGCTCATCCTGAATGATCTGTTGCACGTCAAAATGCTCGGCAACATATTCTTGCACTTCCCTTGCCTGCTCGCCGTCAAGCCCTATCAAGTTCGAATCGTCCCAGAGGAGATGATCGGTGTGGGCGAGCACTTGCATGATACCCTCTTGCGAAAGGGTGTACAGCATATTGTAGTGGCGATCCGCATAGTATGCAACTACAGTGGCTTGGTGCGCCACGATCAGTTCTTCGCCGGCAGGCGCCTGGCTGCCGATGTAGATGCCTGCGAGGCGCAGCACGTTATAGAACGGATCGCTATGCAGCAAACGCTGGGCGTAGAAGGGCGCCAGCCAGTCGCCGATGCCCTTCGGACGGGTGGTGGGAATACGGACGGGCGATGCCAGGCCCAGCAGCAGGACAGCGGTTAGTGCGAGCAGGCCCTTGCGCCACGCCGGGCTGAGCTTCCAGCGCCCGAACTCGGTGCGCCAGTTCAGGCCGGTGCCGGCCACCAGGGCTGCCATGGGAATCGTGCCAACGATGTGGCGGAGCTCTTTAAGGTGCGTCACGAACGACAGCGCGATTGCGAAGAGAAGATAGCCCCAGAGAAGGCCTTGTTCCGGTGTCGGGCGCCGTCGATCCCTCGCCAACCAGACTGCGCCGGCGAGCAGTACTCCGGCGAGCAGGCCTGGACCGAGCAGGTCGAAGGATATCTGGCGGGCCCATTGGCTTAATGACAGCAACATGCGCGGGTCGCTGCCGGTGCCGGGCGCGATCGAACCGAGCCAACGACGCAGGGCCGCGGTGAAGCCCGCCGGCGAAGACGTCCAACCCCAGACTGCCCAGCCGGCGAGGCCGAGCACGGTCGGGCTCAACAGGGCAGCCAGTCCTGTCTGGGGAAGGCGAACGCCATGCGTTTCGGTCCTGCGCGCCAGGACCAGGTAGAGGCCTGCGCAGGCGACGAAGAGCAGCGCGAATTCCTTCAGAAGCACCGCTACCGCGAACGAGCAGCCGGCCGCCCAGAGCAGGCGCTGCCGCTCGCCCCGTTCGCTCAGCAGCAGCAGCCATACTCCGGCCAGTGCCGCGCATACCATCGGCACTTCCATCGTGACGAAGAAGGAGTAGACCGCGAAGAACGGATTGAGGGCCAGCAGCAGGCCGGCGACCAGCCCGCTAAACGCATCAGCAATTCGTCTGCCGATGAGGAACGTGAGCAAGACGCATCCCAGCGCAGACACCACGGTCAGCGAGCGTGCCAGCAAAACATCGGCCGTGCACACGCGGCCGCAGGCGGCCAACAAGTAGGGATAAAGCGGCGTATGGATCAAGTATGGGCTCCCGGCTTGGCCGATCGAGCGCAGTGGTGTTCCAAGTCGCTGGATATTTCGTGCCACATCCAGAAAGACTGCCTCGTCGTATTCTGCGACATGCACGTGAAGTACCAATGGCAACATCGCGAGCAGGGCTGCGAGCAGTGGAATGAGTGGCAACATGTGGGCAAAGCAAGTGCTGGCCGAGGGAGCACGCAGCCAGCACTTGCCTTGCCTCGGTTGTCGACTAGCCGATTCGGCCAGGTTGCTGCTCATCTTGTGATCGCCGGCAGCACGATGCGATGCGTGAAGATCTGCGCCACCGCGCTGCGGGTATTGTCGGTGTCATCTGTTTCGACGATATTCTGGCCGCTATCGGCGACCACCCAAAAGGAATGCTTTCCGACGGCCAGTCCCGTCCAGTCAACGCTGGCCGTGACTTTGCCGGATTTGCAGCCAGCCAAGCCTGCGGGGATCTGTACCGACCCGATCGGTTGCAGCAGCGCCTGGTCGGCGTAGAACGTTACGGAGAAAGGCGCCGGTGACGCGGTATTTCCGCCGTTACGCACCGTTGCCGCGAGGTGGGCCGTGCCCGTGCCAGTCTCGGCTGACACCGTGCCGGCGACAATGGCCGGCAGCGGATCGATGTACAGATTGACGGACGGTGCCTGCGCCGCGACGATATCCCTGTAAGCCCGCCCTGGCTCCGTCAAGGCTGAGAGATCATCTGTTAGGAGATTGCTGACAGTGCCGGCTCCCCCGTTCAGGTTCATGCTGAACCACAGCCACTGCTGGACCAGGCGATTCTCATCGGCCGGCATGCCAATGTCTGGATCTGTAGCTGAGTTCAGGTAACTGAATGAGTTATTCAGAAAAGCGGTCACGCGCGCTGGGGTGAAACATTGGCCGTTTTCGTCCTGCACGAAGCAGGTGCCGCCAGGATCGATGATGTACGGGTAGAGCAGGGAGTATTCGGTTATGATAAAGGGCTTGTCTTGCTCCCCACGCGCCTTCATCCATGTCCGCATCCTCCTGACCTGAGCTTCAAAAGCAGTCATGCTGTCGTGGTCGGCAAAACAATAGATTCCGGGCTTGCCACATTGCTTTGGGTCTCCGCCGGCCTCCCGCGTCGCCAGGGCTGGATCAGTGCCGAGAGCTACCTGGGCAATCCCGTTGGGTTCGCCGAGAGGGTTTGCTTCTGGCAGGATGTAGAGGTGCATGTTCCAGACATCGACCGGCAGCGTAGTGCCGTAGCGACTCTGGTAGGCATTCTCCACGAGGTCCAGGTAGCTAAGCCTGCCGGGTGTTATTTCGACCAATCCTGCATTTGCAAACTGGGCCGTCGGGTCGCGCTGCTTTATGTACTCATAGACCTCATGGTAGGCCTGGGCGTAGACAGCCGGGTGGGTGTCATCCTGCCTGCCGTTCGCGCACAGCGGATCTGCCGGATCTGGAGGATTCGGGCCGCGGTCTGGCTCGTTGCCGATTGTCCAGAGGGCGCCGGGATGGGCCGCGATGGTGCTCCCGAACTGCAGGTCGAGCGGCGGATGGATTGTATAGGTGCTGAGATATTCGCACCCGTTTTTGTCCTCCTCCACCCTGACCACTGGCGCGAATTCTACGGCGGGTTGACCGCTGTAAGGACTCGAGCCGAAGTTTGAATACCAGCCTGCCCCGACGCACGACAGCCAGTCCATCTGCGCTTGCCCCAACACGCTCACACCGTAGCGCCAATTCGGGCGCACCACCGTGGCATAGCTCGCGATGCCATCGCTATTTGTCGCGGAAGTCGCGAAGGCCAGCAGCGCCTCCGACCGGCGCAGCATCTGCTCTTCCAGCCGGCGCTCAGGGCCGGGTGGGGATGCGGAGGCCGGGCCCGAACCGTGTATCAACACGATCAGGCAAAGCGCTGCGACGACGAGCACGGGATAGCGAAGCGGGCCGGTGCTGCGCATGTTCACTCCTTCAGACGACCGGATGGGGCGGCTCCATCAGCGGGAGCGCTAGACTTCTTCTCCGAAGCGTTTGCTATGCTTTGTAAAGATCCAGTAGCCGAAGATGAGCACCGCCAGCGCAGTCACGCCCGTTCGAAGAAAGAAGTCTATGTTGGTGTGGTAACCCCAGTACAGGAGGTCGCGATAGGTGGCTAGGAGCGAGGCCATGGGGTTTAGGATATACATGAGGCGCTGGACGTCGAGATTGATACCCAAAAGGACGTAGTGACGGGGCAGTGCATCTATGGAATACACGACCGGCGTGAGAAAGAACCAGGCCAGCATGACCACGTCCATGATCATTAGCGTGTCTCGGTAGAACACCTGAATTGTGCTGAGAATGAGCGCCATGCCCAGGATGAAGCAGGTTTCGATCGCAATCACCACTGGCAGCAGCCATAGCCACGGGCTTATGGGGGAGTGGAAGGCGATCAGCACGACGAAAAGCACCACCAGGGCCAGCACGAAGTTCACGAGGTTGGCCAACACGCTCGCGATAGGCAGGACTTCCCGCGGAAAATAGACCTTCGTCACCAGGCTCGCGTTGCCGACGATGCTGTTAATGCTCACCATGATCCCCGCGCTGAAGAAATTCCAGGGCAGTAGCCCGCACAGCAGGAAGATGGGGAAGCGCTCGATGTTGTTTGGCATGACGACGGTAAATACAACCGTGAAAACGAGCATCATGCCGAGTGGATTCAGGAGACTCCACAGGAAACCAAGCACGCTGTTCTTGTAGCGCGCCTTGAGTTCGCGTACCACCAGGTAGAAGATCATCTCCCGCGCGCGCACCAGTTCGCCGAATCGCTTGATGATGTAGGGACGTTGCCATAAGGGTCGAACGCCAACTGCAGTAGTCCCGCTCGCGGGCCTGGTCATGCTCAAAGGAAGTGATCCTCCCTTTAGAATTCGTGGCCGGCAGGGGCCACGCGCAATGCCTATTATCGGGTCGCGGCCCAATCAGGTCTTGGCGCAACGGGGCTGGCTGCGTCACCCACCAATTCCGTGTAGGTTTCGACGATCGCCCGTCCAGCTGCCTCCCAGGTGAACTGCTGGATCGCACGCTGGCGCAGGCGCTGGCCCAGGCGGACATAAGCGTTCGGGGCGCCGGCGGGCGGGTACAGGCACGATCGCATGTTGTCGGCCAGGCTCCCTACGTCCCCACGGCTGGCGAACAGACCGTCGAGGCCCAAATACTCGCGCGCCACGGGCGTGTCGAAGGCTACAACCGGCAGCCCGACCGCCATGTAGTTGAGGATTTTCCCGGCTCCCTCGGTAAGGCTCAATTTAGGTGCGGCGGCGACGTCGCCGAGCGCCAGGTACTGGGGCGCCTGGTGGTAAGGAACGCGCCCGGTGAAGGTAACGTGGCCGCTGATGCCGAGCTGTTCGGCTTGTCGGCGGTAGGTCTCGACCGCCGGGAAGCCCATTAGCAGCAGGTGCGCCGGTGCTCCGCCCTCCAGCAGCCGGCAAAGGGCCTCAAGCAGAAGGCCCGTGCCCTGGTAGTCGGCCAGCAAGCCCAGGTAGACGATCAGCTTTCGGTCCGCCGGGATGCCGAGCTGAGCGCGAAGCGCCGCCAGGTCCGCGGGATCGTAAGCTTCGGCCGGGCGGAACGTTTCTGCATTGACGCAGTCGGGCAGGGCGCGCACCCGTTCCGGACGGCAACCGAACTCGTCCAGCAGCAGGTGGCGGGCGTGGGCCGAACTCGTCAAGATCGCCGAGGCCCTGTGATCGATCTGCCGTTCCAGGCTGCGCAGCGCCCGGTGGGCGCGGCCGTCGCGTCTCAGGAAGCGGTGGTCGATCATTTCGTCGGTCATGCTGCCCTGGAGGTCGAACACCACTGGGGTGTCGAAAAGAGCCCCGAGCGCCTCGCCGATCAACGCGCCCTCGTGCAGATGGGCATGGATGACGTCAAAAGGCTTGCTGACCAGCAACTCCAGAGTCTTCAGGCCCAGCAAGAGATCGAAGGCGATCTTGTGGCGGCTCGAACCTACCTCGTAGTCCCGCCGGCCCGGGATTGGCAGCGTGCGTCGGACGTCAAGCCCGGGCACCGGACTGCCGTTCCGATAGGTCACGACCGTAACCCGCTGGCCCAGGCTCTGTAGCGCGCGCGCTTCCTCGAGGATGCGGACATGACATCCATAGTCGGCAAAAAAGCTGGTGGGTGCGACCATCAGCACGCGGTAACTGCGAGATTGCACGCAGCCTCCTCACCTTTTGTTCGGAATCAGTCCCTTGCGCTGTACGGAGAATGCGGCACCACTCAGAGTGTGCCAAGTGTGGAACTATAGTCGCAGGCGGATTATAGCCCATTGCGGTGGTTCAGGCAAACTCAGGTCAGGCGTCGGGCAGGAATTGTGCAAACACGCGGTTGCCGAGCAGCCGGCCTTCGGCGGTCAAGCGCACTCCACCTGGCACACGCTCGATCAGGCCCCTTGTGGCGAGCGCGGCCAACTCGGTTCCGAAGGCGTCGTCCAGCCCCAGGCCGAAGCGCGCCCGAAAGCGGGCGTCGCTCACGCCCTCCGAGACCAGGCGCAGGCCAAGCATCATCATCTCACCCATGGCCAGGCGGCGCCCTACCGTCTCTTGACCAGACGTCGCCGGCTTGCCCGCGTCGATGCGCTGGATGTACTGCGGCACCGGACGAACGTTCCACCAACGCTGATCGCGCGCATAGCTGTGCGCACCTGCCCCGAAACCGAGGTACGCCTCGTCGTGCCAGTAGACCAGGTTATGCCGGCATTGATACGAGGTGTCTCTTGCGTAGTTGGAGATTTCGTACTGCGCGTAACCGTGCGCGGCCAGGAGTTGCTGAGAGGCCAGGTAGAGATCGGCGGCCAGGTCGTCGTCAGGGGCGGGCACCCGCCCGCGGCGCACCGAATCGGCCAGCGGGGTGCCGGTCTCGACCGTCAGGCTGTACAGGGAGAGGTGTTCCGGCGTCAGCCGGATCGCCCGCTCAAGGGTTCGGGACCAGGTGCTCAGGGCCTGGTCGGGCAGACCGAAGATGAAATCGAGGTTGATATTTGTGAAACCGGCTGCGCGCGCGGCGTCAAATGCCTCTTCCGCTTCGCCGGCGCTGTGTATGCGCCCCAACCATCTGAGTTCGGCTTCGTTGAAGCTCTGCACTCCCATGCTCAGCCGGTTGACGCCCAGGCCGCGCAGCGCCGTGAAGCGCGCCCGGTCCACCGTGCCTGGGTTCGCTTCGCTGGTGATCTCGGCGTCCGGCGCGATCGCAAAGTGATCTCGGCAGGCCGCCAGGATGCCCTCAAGCAGCTCGGTGGGCAGCGCGGTCGGCGTGCCGCCACCGATGAAGATCGTCCGAATCGGCAGGCGGCCGTACTGAGCGGCCGCGACCTGGATCTCAGCCCTGACTGCCCCGGCATAGGGCTCGAAATACTTCTCCAGGCCGGCATAGGTGTTGAAGTCGCAGTAGTGACAGCGTACGGCGCAGAATGGGATGTGAATGTACAAGGCGTGTGGGATTGGCAAAGCGTTTCCTTCTAGGCTTGCCGGTTCTCAAACGTGAACCCGTGCCCGCGCATCGTTACCAGGTACTGATGCTCGGGGTCAAGCTCGGCCAGGCGCTCGCGCAAGCGGCGGACCAGCGCGTCGATCGATTGTTCGGAGACGCCGACCTCGGCCGCGTCCGCCCAGACCGCACGCACGATCTCGTCTCGGGTGGTTATCCCCGGATGGCTGACGAGGAGCTCGAGCAGTCGATATTGCTGGGCCGACAAAGGCGGCTCCAGTAGCCTGGAGTTGATCCGCACCTGATGCGTAGCCACATCCATGCGCAGCCCTTCCGGTCCAGGTCGCTGGAAGACCAGGGGCGCAGTCGCGCCAGCGTCGACAAAAGCCAGCTTGTAGACCAGCGCGATCTGGATTTCGTCGCCGTCGTGAAGGGCCTGCGGGCCGGCCAGGTCATGCCCGTTGAGGTGCGTGCCGTTCTTGCTGCCCAAGTCCTCCACTTCATAGTGGTCGTCATGCCAGGTGATGCGTGCGTGTACGCGTGATACCTGCCGGTCGTTGAGCACGACGTCGCAATCGGCATTGCGGCCGATCGTCACCGTGCGGCGCTCGAGCGGGCAGGCCAGCCCGGCTTCGCTGCCACGCTGCAGAACAAGCATTGCCGATTCACGCGTATTGGCTGTCGCTATCATGGATAACCCCCAAGGGTGATTCTGTCAGCTTGACAGTCGAACTAAGCTGCGACATAATCGTCGCACGTCGACGGTCAACATGCTTCCGTAGCCGGATCGTCCGGTATACGTGCGGCTGGCGTCAGTTTTGAGCATTACGTTTGCACCCTTTGCGGATGACTTCTCAACCTCTGCTGGTCGGAACGGTCCTGCGTGACCGCTATAGGATCGCCGAGCTGGTCGGACAGGGTGGCATGGGCGCGGTCTACAAGGCCGATGACCTCCGCCTGAGCGGCCGCGTCTGCGCGGTCAAGGAAGTGCTGCCCGAGTCGTTAGGCTCGTCCGGAGTCGATGAGCAGACGCACGATCAGTTCTACCGCGAGGCGAGCACCCTGGCCCGCCTGGACCATCCGAACCTGCCGAAGGTCTCCGACTACTTCTCGGAGCTGGGCCGCGAGTACCTCGTCATGGATTTTGTGCCCGGCCGGGACCTGCGTCAACTGCTCGAAGAGGCCCGCCGCCAGGACAGTTTCCTGCCTGAAGAGACTGTGCTTGGCTGGGCAGGGCAACTCTGTGATGCCGTGACGTATCTGCACACCCAGGAGCCGCCCGTCGTTCACCGGGACATCAAGCCGTCGAACATCAAGCTCACCCCGCGCGGCGTGGTCAAGTTGGTAGATTTCGGTCTCGTCAAGGTGCTGCAGCCGGACGACAGCCGGACGGTAACGGTTGTCCAAGGCCGCGGCACGGCAGCCTTCACCCCCTTGGAACAGTATGGCGGCGACACAGGCCACACCGACATTCGTTCTGACATCTACGCGTTGGGTGCCACGCTCTATAACCTCCTGGCCGGCCAGGCGCCGACGGATGCCAAGCAGCGCTTTCTCAAGCCCGGCAGCTTGATCCCATTGCGCGATCTCAATCGACGCGTTAGCCCGCAGGTCGAGCGAGCGCTGCTGGCCGCGATGGCTCAACATCCTGACGACCGGCCGGATTCGATCGAGGAGTTTCGCCAGCTCCTCTTCGCCGCCCCGGCCGCGGTCCGGTCTGAGTTTGGCGACCCGGCCGCGTTCGAAGCCGAGGCCTGGCGCTCTGCCCTCTCGTCCCACCGCTTGCTGCTCGCCGTTGCCCTCTTACTCACCACCGCCGCCGTGCTGGTCACCGTCTGGTCACCACTTCTGCCGCATTGAGCAGTTCAGCCACCTGGTTTTCTGCCGCTCCACAACAGAGAAAGCACTCCTCCGCCTAAGGTGACTACTCCGGCCGGCCAGGAATTGCCGGAGGCCTGAAGCTGCGTTGCACCTGGCAGCCAGCCCAGCGAGTATAACAAGTAGGCGGCCCAGGCGACCACGACCGCCCACAGCGCGGCTGTCAGCGCTCCTGCGAGTTGTTGCTGCTGCCCGACCGACGGCGTGCGTCTGCGTACGCCGAAAGCCGTGCCCGAGGCGAGGCAGACGCCGACCAGTCCATAGGCAAACGCTGGAAAGGCCACGCGTGGTTGCAGTGGGGTCGCAGCCGGGACGAGCGTGGCGGCCGGGGCAGGCGTTACGCTGGGTACGAGGGTGGGGGTCGACGAGGGCAGCGGCGTGGGGGTCGCCGATGGCACCGGCGTTGGGGTTGGCAACACCGTCGCAATGCTGCCCGGTGTATCCCCGCCCACCTTGAGCACGATGCGGGTCGAATCCATTGCCTCGCCCGAGGTGGCCGTGATCCAAAGTTCGCCGGGCCGATCCAGCGTAACGCGCGTCCGCGCCTGCCCACCGACGGTCGTCTCGGTGACCGCCGCCAGTTGGAGCGCTTCGGTCGGATAACGTAGGTGAAAGTCGACAGGTGTGCCATCGGGGACGGGATGCCCGTTATGATCGACGATCACGCCCGTCTCCAGATCCAGCGAGCTCCCCACCTGTATGGCGGGGGACTTCTCGTTAAGCCCTTCGGTAGAGCGCGCCAGCGAAATGATCTGGCCGGGAGCCGATTCAAGCTGGTTGATGAGCACGTAATTGATGCCACCTACGCTGACCGGTGGCGCGCCGACCGGGCTAAACTCGCGGAAGAGAGCGCGCACTGCGGTTTCCAGGAACGGTGCTGAGCGGGCATAGACGCCGAAGTAGGCCGTCAGTTTGCTGATTTCCGTGGTGTCCAGGTAGTACGGCGCATCGAACGCCATCACCACCAGGCGCTTATCGCGCAAGCTGTCGGAGCGCTTGGCCAGGAAGGCGTGGAGCGCGTTCGAGGACGGCTGATCCGTGCTATCGTCTAGCTGGGCGAAGATGATCCACTTGGCCTCTGCGATCGCGTTGTCGATATCGGCAGTGTCCCCCGCGGCAGCTTGCAGATACTGGTCGAGGTCGGTGAAGGTCAGGCTGCGGATATTGCCGGGTGTCACCTGCCCAGTGGCGTCCGGGCCGTACAAGCGCAGCATGATATCCTGCAACGCGGTCGGCGCGATAACGGGGCGCGGATCGCAGGTCGCGCAGTCAAGGGTCTGGCGAGCGTCGGTGAAAATCAGAATACTCTCGTCACGCAACGGAGCGCTTGGCAGGCGGTCGGCCAGTTCCTCGCGGCCCGGGTAGATCAGGCTGATGCCGGCGCGCGCGATCGCGTAGGTCACGGGCACGCTCTGCCCCACCTCCGCATCGACTGTGGTGGGGTCGTGAGCGGGCAGTGGAACCGACCAGGCTGCGGGATAGATGCGCCGCTTGAGACGGATGATGCGCTCGACCGAGGCGTCGACGCGGGAGCGAAACTCCCTGTCATCCTGGTACTTGCTCTGAAAGAAAAGGATGGTCTCCTTGATAGCCGCGAATTCGTCGGGCCAGTTGTCGGTCAGCGCGAAGCGCGACAGGAAAAGCAGATCGTTGCCAGCCAGGAAGGCGTCTTGGGCTACCTGACGGTGCGGGAATTTCTGCAGTTGCGGGTCATAGTAGCGACGGATGGCCGGCACGCCCAGGGCATCGCTCATCAGCACTCCCCCCGCACTGCGCCAGTCGGCGAACTCGTGCAGGGCCATCAGGTCCTGGAGCTGTGGCGCCAGGCTGATAGGCGGTGTCAACTGGCGGATGTTGCCTTGAAAGCCCCGGTAGCGAATGTGCGAAGTCATCAACATGGCCGTCGTGCCGGGCGTGCTAAGCTCCCCACCGGTCGTCGCCGCCGCGAACGGGGCGAGCTCGATCTGCCGCAACTGCTGTACCGATTTTTGAACGGTGGCCACTTCATCTTCGGGACGGCGGTCACTGCCTCCCTGGCCCGGAAAATGGGTGGCCGCCGTCACGATGGCTGCCTGGCTGCCCCGGGATACACCGCGAATGAAGGCGCTACCCATCTGGCCGGCCCAATAGGGATCGCCGCCGAAGCTACGGATACCAAGATCGCCCTTACCGGCCGGCTGTGGCGCATCCAGCACGTCGAGCGGCGGGCCCAACAAAAGATTGATGCCGACGGCTGCCAGTTCCTGGCCGATCACGTGTCCGGCATTTTCCGCCAGCGCCGGGGTCCAGGTCGCCCCGATGGCCATTGCGCTCGGCAGAGGTGTGAAGCCGCTGTTGCCCGAGAAGACCGACGTCTCGTCGCCGCTCCACTCCATGCCGATCAGCAGCGGTGCGCTGGCGCCCGCCGAGGGCGCCGCTGCCGGGGCGACGGTCTGCGTCGGGGTGAGCTCCGGGGTGGGTGCGATTTGCTCGGCGGCCGGGGATGTTGTGACGCTGGTAGTGGCGGTGATCGCCATGGTCACGGGACGCGCCGGGCTGATCGCCAGCGCCTGCAACCGGTCGGTCAGGAGCGCAATCTGCTGCGGGGTGTCGAGCCTGACCGTTTGAGCGTCCGCGCTCGCTGCCTCGGTCGGCAGAGCACGGAAGTTGCCATTGGCCGGCATGAGCACCACACCGCCGACCCGGTAGTCTCTGACCAGGGTCGCGATGTCCGAATCGGGCGCCGTGTCGTTGCCTTGGAATGTGACCACGAACAACTGCCCGACCTTGTCGGCCACACTCATTTTATTCAGGATGCCGCGCACATCCTCCTGTTGGCCCGGCGTCGGGCTTGGACCCGGCGTAGCCGTGGTCGTGGCCTGCTGGCGCGGGATATCCGCCGAGGCCGGGACTACAGGCAGCCAGGTGGCGATCAGGCAGGTAATCAGCAGAAGCGAGCGAAGTATTCGTCTCATCGTGTTGTGGTTTGCGCGCAATCCGGGGTATTCTACCGTGAAGCCAGGCAGAGGTCAACCGAGGTCACAAAAATAGTAGACAAAGCCCTTTTCGCAGTGTATAATTAGGCCGGTTTCGAACTGTTGTTCGTGTTGTCTCGCGTTGTCGGCCGAAAAGACCGGAGCGAGGGAGGTTGTAGCACAATGCCTGACTTCAAAGTGGTATCCGATTTCCAGCCCACCGGGGATCAGCCAGAAGCGATCCGCAAGCTGGCGGATGGTCTGGGTAAGAAGTACAAGCAGCAAACCTTGCTGGGCGCGACGGGCACCGGGAAGACCTACGTGATGGCCAAAGTCATCGAGGCCGTCAACCGGCCAACGCTGGTGATGGCCCACAACAAGACTCTCGCCGCGCAACTCTACAGCGAATTCAAGGAGTTTTTGCCGTATAATGCGGTGGAGTACTTCGTCAGCTACTACGACTATTACCAGCCCGAGGCTTATCTGCCGCGCACCGACACCTATATCGAGAAGGACGCGCAGATCAACGACGAGATCGACCGCCTGCGTCTTGCCGCTACCTCGGCTCTGCTCAGCCGGCGTGATGTGGTCATCGTCGCCTCTGTCTCGTGCATTTACGGCCTGGGCGATCCAGCCGAGTATGGCCGGGTGACGGTCAAGCTGCATCAGGGTGAGCGAACGCGCCGGGACGCGGTGCTGCGCCAACTGGTCGACATCTTCTATGAGCGCAACGACATGGAGCTGCGCCGCGGCAAGTTCCGGGTGCGCGGCGATACGCTGGAAGTGATGCCGGCCTATGCGGACCTGGCGTATCGCATCGAGTTCTTCGGCGACGAGGTCGACCGCCTGACCGAAGTGGACGGCCTGACTGGAGAGGTGCTCCGCGTTCTGGACAGCCTGGAGATCTTCCCGGCCAAGCACTTCATCACGCCACAGGACAAGCTCAATCAGGCGATCGTCGACATCGAGGCGGAGTTGGAAGAGCAGTTGAAGACCTTCAACGAGCAGGGTAAGCTGCTGGAGGCCCAGCGCCTGGAGCAGCGCACCCGCTACGATATGGAGATGCTACGTGAGGTCGGTTACTGCTCCGGTATCGAGAACTACAGCCGCCCGCTCTCGCTGCGGCCCGCCGGCTCGCGGCCCTGGACGTTGCTGGACTACTTCCCGGCCGACTGGTTAATGATCATGGACGAGTCGCACATGACCCTGCCCCAGGTGCGCGGGATGTACAACGGCGATCGCGCGCGCAAAGACGTGTTGGTGGGCTACGGTTTTCGCCTGCCCAGCGCATTGGACAACCGGCCCTTGCGTTTCGACGAGTTCGAAGCCACGCTGAATGACGTCATCTACACCAGCGCCACGCCGGGTCCTTACGAGCTGCAGCACTCGGCCCAGATCGTGGAGCAGATCATCCGTCCTACCGGGCTGGTCGACCCGCAAGTGGAGATCCGCCCGACCAAGGGCCAGGTGGACGACCTGGTGGCCGAGATCCGCCAGCGCGTGGCCACGGGCGAGCGTGTGTTAGTGACGACCCTGACGAAGCGTATGGCCGAGGACCTGGCCGACTACCTCCAGGAGCTCGGCATTCGGGTCCACTATCTGCACTCGGAGGTGCAGACCATCGAGCGGATTGAGATCCTGCGAGACCTGCGCCTGGGGGTGTATGATGTGATCGTCGGCATCAACCTGCTCCGCGAGGGCCTGGACCTGCCCGAGGTCAGCCTGGTGGCGATCCTGGATGCGGACAAGGAGGGATTCCTCCGGTCCGAGCAGGCGCTGATCCAGACCATCGGGCGCGCCGCCCGCCACCTGCACGGGACGGCGGTCATGTATGCCGATAACGTTACCGAGGCGATGAGGAAGGCGATCGACGAGACCAACCGGCGGCGCAAGAAGCAAGAAGACTACAATGCTGCCCATGGTATCACGCCGGTCTCGATCATCAAGTCCGTCCGAGACCTGACGCAGCGGCTGGCCACGATGGGGGGAAGCGGCGCCCGTGGGTCGGGCGGGCTGGCAGTGGCGGAGGACGGGCCCGAATACCGCACTCAGCCGACCGTCTTGCCCAAGGACGAGGCCAATCGGCTGATCAAGGAACTGGAGAAGCAGATGAAGGCCGCCGCCCAGGATCTCGAGTTTGAGAAGGCGGCAGCCCTACGTGACCAGATCATCGAGATCCGGCAAATGCTGCAAGAGCAGGACCCGCGGCCCATTTGGGAACAATTGCGTGACAAGTCTGAGTAAGGAACTATCCATGGATCTGGGAACTGTTCGCCGGGTAAACATAGAAACCGAGATGCAGGCCTCGTACCTTGATTACGCGATGAGCGTGATCGTGGCCCGCGCCTTGCCTGACGTGCGGGACGGCCTCAAGCCCGTGCACCGGCGCATCCTCTATGCAATGCATGACTTGGGCCTGACGAACGACAAGAGCTACAAAAAGTCGGCCCGTATCGTCGGCGAGGTGCTCGGCAAGTATCATCCCCACGGCGATGCGGCGGTCTACGAGGCCATGGTGCGTATGGCGCAGGATTTCAGCCTGCGTTATCCGCTGGTCGATGGCCAGGGCAACTTCGGCTCCATCGACGGCGACAACGCGGCGGCCATGCGCTACACCGAAGCCCGCCTGGCGGCGATCGCCAACGAGATGCTGGCCGACATCGAGAAGGATACGGTCGAGTGGACCGAAAACTTCGACGGCACGCTGCGTGAGCCGGTCGTGTTGCCTGCGGCCCTGCCCAACCTGATCGTCAACGGCTCGAGCGGCATTGCCGTCGGCATGGCCACCAACATCCCACCACATAACCTCGGTGAGGTCTGCGATGCGCTGTGTTACCTGATTGACAACTACGAGCGAGCCGAGGATGTGACCGTCGAAGACCTGATGAATTTCATCCAGGGGCCTGACTTTCCGACCGGGGGTGTGGTCTACCGCTACCAGAACGAAGGCAGCGGGGCCCAGGCAGAGCAGGTCGATGTCATCGCGCGCGCCTATGGCAACGGCAAGGGCCCGATCGTGGTGCAGGCCAAGGCGCATATCGAAGAGATGAGCCGCAACCGCAACCGCATCGTCATTACCGAACTGCCCTACATGACGGACAAGACCCGCCTGCTTGAACGCATTGCCGAACTGGCGCGCGATGGGCAGTTGGAGGGCTTGACGGACTTGCGGGACGAGTCGGATCGCACGGGCATGCGCATCAACATCGAGCTGACCCGCACCGTCGACCCGCGCGACGTGCTGGCCAAGCTCTTCAAGCTCACGCCACTGCAAGCTACCTTCGGCGTCTCGCTGCTCGCCCTCGTGGACGGCGAACCGCGCACCCTCAGCCTGAAGCGCATCCTGCTGCATTTCATCGAGCACCGTGAGCTCGTGATCAAGCGGCGCAGCGAGTACGAACTGGCCCACGCGCGTGCCCGGGCGCACATATTGGAAGGGTTGCTGCGCGCGCTCGACGTGCTGGACGAGATCATCGCCCTCATTCGCCGCTCGCGCAACGCCGACACGGCCAAGCAGAACCTGATGGAGCAGTTCAAGTTCGACGACCTCCAGGCGCAGGCCATCCTTGACATGCAGTTGCGCCGCCTGGCGGCCCTGGAGCGGCGCAAGCTGCAGGATGAGTACAAGGAGACGCTGGCCCGGATCAAGGAGTTGGAGGCCCTGCTGGCCTCTCCCAAGAAGGTGCTGGCGCTGATCAGGCAGAACCTCGTCGATCTGAAGGCTCGCTACGGAGATGCGCGGCGGACACAGATCGCCGACCGCGTGAAAGGGACCCTCACGACGCATGACATCCTGCCCGATGAGTTGGTCTGGGTGCGGCTCTCGGCCGATGGCTTGCTGGCGCGCGAGCGGCGGGACGCCGAGGCGCGTCGCGGCCGCACGCCCGAGGCAGTACTGCGCGATTCTGCTCCACAACTGCTCTGCGCCGCGCACACACGCGATGACCTGTTCTTGTTCAGCATCAAAGGTCAGGCGAGCCGGATTCCCGTCCATCGTGTCCCCACCGACGGAACCGGCTCGCACTACGCCGACCTCTCCGGCTTGAGCCGGCGCGATCGCGTCGCCGTCGTGCTGGCTTTCCCCAAAGTCATGACCGAGGCACAGGCCAGCGGCTTCCTGCTGTTGGGCACCGCGCGCGGTAACGTGAAGCGCATCGCGCTGAAAGACTTGTCTGACCAGGCGCAGGCAGACCCGACGGTGATCAAGCTCGATGACGGCGATGAGTTGTTGTGGGTGGCCCAAAGCCAGGGCGCGGGCGAGGTACTGCTGGTGACGGCTTTCGGCCAGGCGATCCGTTTTGCCGAGGATGATGTCCGGTCGATGGGGTTGCCGGCCGGTGGCATCGGCGGCATCAAGCTGCGTGCGCGTGATTGCGTGGTGGCGGGTACGGCGATAGCCGCGGCCGGCGACCAGGGAGCGGCAGGCGCAGATGCCGCCCTCAGTCTGGCCGTCGTGACGACGGGCGGCTTTGGCAAGCAAGTAGCCTTGAACGAATTTCCCGTCACCGGGCGCAACGGCCTGGGGGTGGTCGCGGTCCGGCTCTTCGGTCGTTCTGGGGAAGTGGCCGGAGCTGTGCCGGTCGAGCCGGACGACCTGATAGCGTGCGTCCTGTCCGGGGGCGCGGTCAAGGTCGTAACGGCCAGAGACCTGTCGCAAATGGGCCGGCCGGCGCTCGGCAAGCCTGTGCTGGAGTTAGGGGAAGGCCAGACGGTACAGGATGTATTTCGTATCGCCAGGGCCACGGCAGAAACCGAAAACCGTCCCGAGCCGCAGGGCCGGGGCGGCTCGGGTATCCTGGGTGATGGCGACGGCCGGGCTGACGAGCACGAGGATGGTGCGTCCGGCGCGCAAACCGGCAACGGCGCGGCTGCCCGGCGGCGGAAGCCCGCCGGTATGGCGAAGAGCCGGACGAAGACCAAGGCGCAGGGCGCAGCCCCGGCCGCAGCCCCGGCGCCGGTCGGGCAGAAGGCCGCCCGTGCGGCGAGCAAGCCGGCAGCCGAGACTAAGCCGGCAGCCGCGGGTAAGCGGGCTGCCACGCCGAAGAGCTCGCCGGAAAGCAGGGCCCCGGCGGTTGCCCCTTCTGCCAGTAAGCCCAACGCCGAGCCAGTTCCCGAGCCGGCTGCATCGCCTTCCGCCGGGCGCAAGCGCGCGGCCGGCAAGGGATCGCCCGCCGAGCCGGTTGCCGTCGGCAGTCCGGCCCAGCCGTCTCTGCTGCCCGACGAACCATCGGCGAGCCTGGCGGCGGGGCGCGCCCGAACGAAGCCGGCGCAGCGGCCGGCCAAGGACGCGGCGGCGGCCGGTGAGGGTGTCCGGCCGGTCGCCTCCAAGAAGACCTGGAATCGAGCCGAAATTGCCGTCGAGCGCGCGGCCGAGCCGCCCGGACCGTCCGCAAAGGAGGTTGCGCCAAGGCGCGCCGCGGTCGGCCGTTCGGCGGGGCAGGCCCGGGAACCCGAGCCGCCGCCGGCATCGCGGCGCACAACCGTGCGCGACGAGAAGCCCGAGCCGCTGCAGACTGTCAGAAGGCCGGGCACAAGGCGGGCCCCGAGGGTGCGGCCTTTGCCCAGCGACGAACCAGAGGTAGATTCGAAGCCGCCGGCCCGCCCCAAGGCACCGCCGCCGGCTCGTTCGGCGGGCAGTAAGCCAAAGACCGGGCGGGGCGGTCGCTGACGCCGCGCGCGCAGCTCAACCGAGACGACGGGGAGGGACGTTCTGGCTGGAGCGCGGGACGTTCCTCTTTTACTCTTTAAGGTGCTTGCCCACCACATGGTGCTGTGCTATACTCAAACTCGTTTCAACGCGCGCCCGCGCCCGCCTGCCAGTTGAATAGGACAGCGCATGGAAGTCGAAGCCAAATTCTCCGTCCCCGATCGCAAGACCTTCCTCCGACTGGCCGCGCTGCAGGCCCTCGCAGGCTATAGCCTGGCCGGCTCTCGCTCAGTCCAGGTCCACGACCAGTATCTCGATACTGCGGACGGGCAACTCTACGCCGCCCGTTATTCTTGCCGGCTCCGTCGCGAGCCGGATAAGGTGATCGCCACCCTCAAGGGGTTGGGCGACGCCACCGGCGCCGTCCACCAGCGGGAAGAGCAGGAGATCGAACTCCCGGAGTGGCTCCCCGATCCCGCGGGCTGGCCGGCCGGACCCGCGCGAGATCTGGTGCTGCGCCTCACCGGTGGCCGTTCACTGCAACCACTCTTCATGCTCGCCCAGGTGCGTGCCCGTGCCGAAGTCATGGATGGCGAGCGTCACATCGCGGAGTGGAGCCTCGACGCGGTGACGGTGCCTGCCGGCCCGCGCCCGGCTCACTACTATGAGCTCGAGATCGAGCTCAAGGACGACGGCCGGGAGGACGACCTCCAAGTGCTGGCGGCCGAGCTTGCCAGCCGCTGGCACCTCTCTCCACAGACCCGTTCGAAGTTCGAGCGCGCCTATGCGCTCCATCTCGCCTACCGGCAGGCGCTTCAGGCACGGCTTTCGCCCGAGGAGCGCAGCGCGCTGGCGGCCCACGCGGCAGGCGCGTCGGCCGCCCTGGCCAGGCGCGCCGCCACCGTGCTCGGCTGGGCCGATGGCTTGCCCAGCCGCGAGATAGCCGAACGTGCCGGCCTGTCGCGGCAGCGGGCGCTCTACTGGTTGCGCTCCTTTCGAGCCCGCCGCCTGGCCATCTTCAGCGATCGGTTGGCAGCAGCCGCGGCGCCGTCCGAAAGGCCGGACGAGGGTGTTTCGCCCGACGAAGCCTCGCTCTCGCCAGCGGCGGCAGACTCAACCGAAGTCGATCGTGAGGCGCGGTCGCCCGACGAGGTCGCGCACCGCAAGCGCAGGAAGGGCCGGAAAGCCGCTGCGCGTGCCGCCAAGGCGACGGCCGAGGCCGCTGCCGCTCGGGCCACTGCGGACCGGGCGAGCGAATCTCAGGCGAGCGCTGCCGAAGCGAGCGCGGCTCAAGCCAGCGCTGCCCAGGCGAGTACGGCCCGGGCCGGCGCCGCCCAGGTCTCCGTCGAGCAGGCCCAGGCGGAAAAAGCAGCCGCCGGCTGGCCGGCCAGCGTGCCTGACGAGGCCCCCGTGTCGCCTCGTCCGGAGTTTGGGGCCGAGAGCCGGGCGGACGAGAAGAAGAAGGCCGAAGCGCCCAATATCTCGCCCGACGAGCCGATGAGCGAGGCCGGCCGCAAGATCCTCTACTTCCATTTCTGCCGCATGATCGCGAACGAGGACGGCACTCGCTCGGGTGAGGACCCCGAAGCGCTGCACGACATGCGCGTTGCGACCCGCCGCATGCGCGCCGCTTTCCAGCTTTTCGCTCCCTACTATACGCCCAAGGCCCTTGCGCCCTTCCTCAAGAGCCTCAAGCAGACCGGGCGTGCGCTGGGCGCCGTGCGCGACCTGGACGTGCTGATCGCCAAGGCCGAGGCCTTCCAGGCCAGCCAGGAGGAGGCCCCGGGCGCCGAGCCGTTGGCGCCGTTGCTGTCCGCCTGGCAGCAACGGCGGGACGCGGCGCGTGACGAGCTGCTGGCCTACCTGGACCACAAGAAGTATGCCAAGTTCAAGCAGCGCTTCGAGGAGTTCCTCACCTCGCCCGGTGAGGGCGCCGTGGAACAGCAGCCCGGCCAACCTGCGCCTTACCGCGTGCGGCATCTGGTCGCCGGGTTGCTCGTCAATCGCTACGAGGGAGTCCGAGCCTATGAACAGTCGCTGCCGGCCGCGCCGCTGACGACCTACCACGCCTTGCGCATCGAGTGCAAGCGCTTCCGCTACGCGCTCGAGTTCTTTCGCGACGTTCTCGGCCCTGAGGTAGGCGGGGTGATCAAGCAGGTCACCGGCATGCAGGATCTCCTCGGCGACCTGCACGACGCGGTGGTGTCGGAGGGCCTGGTGACTGAGTTCCTGCACGACCAGGCCGCCCGCCGTATCAGCGACGCTCAGCCTGAGGTTCTGGACGGAGTGGCCCGCTACCTGACCGCGCAGTGGAGCATCCAGCGCGATCTGTTGGCCCGTTTCCCGGCCCGCTGGGCAGAACTGATCGGCCCCGATTTTCGGCGCAGCCTCAGTCTGGCGATCGCCGTCTTGTGAGATCGTATGGCGTCAGGAGGCCCGCATGCTGGAGAAGATCGATCTCAGCAAAGAGATGAAGCGCAAGGTGTGGAAGGAGGCCCAGTCGGAGTTTCAGCGCCGGCTCTACGACCTGCAGCGAGCCGTGTTCGACAACGGCATACCGGTCATCATCCTCTTCGAGGGTTGGGACGCATCCGGCAAGGGGACGACGATCAACATGCTCACCCAGCGCCTCGACCCGCGCGGCTTCAAAGTCTGGCCGATACGCGCCGCCCGCACCTACGAGAAAAACCACCCCTGGTTGTGGCGCTTCTGGCTCAAACTGCCCAACCGCGGCCAGATTGCCATTTTCGACCGCAGTTGGTACGGTCGCGTGTTGGTCGAGCGGGTCGAGGGTCTGGTGCCGGCGGAGGAGTGGCAGAAAGCCTACCGCGACGTCACGGAGTTCGAGCGCATGCTGGCCGACGACGGCCATGTCATCATCAAGTTCTGGCTGCACATCAGCCGCAAAGAGCAGCGCAAGCGCTTCAAGACGCTCGAGAAGGATCCACTGCAAAGCTGGCATATTCAGCCCGAGGACTGGGAGCACCATCGCCAGTATGACCGCTATCTGAGGGCCGTCGAGGAGATGCTGGAGCGAACCGAGAGCGAGTGGGCGCCCTGGACCATCGTCGAGGCGACCAACCAGTACTACACCTGGTGGACGGTGTTCTCGACCATTGTCGACTCCCTCGAGGCAGGGCTGCGTGCCCACGGGATCGACCCTGCCACGTTGTCCGAGGAAGCAGTCACCGCCCGGGCCGCCTCCGCCCAGCCCGCCACGCCCGCGCCGGGCCCCTCTGAGCTCGCGGCTTCAAGGTCCCAGTCGGCAGCCGCCGAGTCGCCGCAGGATGCGCCGTCGTCGGGCGGGGGAGAGCCGCTGCTCACGGACGCGACCAATCCCGCTCCAGAAGCGTGATGGATCCTTTAGCGATCGGAGGCTCCTATGTCCATCCTCTCACAAGTAAACCTGAACCTGTCATTGACCCGTGAGGAATATGTCGAGCAGTTGATCCGTTACCAGGTCGCGCTCAGCGAGTTGGGCTTCCAGGTGTACACTCAGAAGCGCCCGGTGGTCATGGTTTTCGAGGGTTGGGACGCGGCCGGCAAAGGCGGCTCGATCAAGCGAATCACCGAGAAGCTGGACCCGCGCGGCTATGCCGTTTACCCGATCGCCGCGCCTGAAGGCGAGGACAAGACTCACCACTACCTCTATCGCTTCTGGCGGCGCCTGCCCGAGCGCGGCCAGATCGCCATCTTCGACCGCAGTTGGTACGGTCGGGTGATGGTCGAGCGCATCGAGGGTTTCTGTGACGAGGCTGCCTGGAAGCGCGCCTACCGCGAGATCAACCAGTTCGAGCGCCAGTTGGTGGACTTCGGCACGATCATGTTCAAGTTCTGGATCCACATCAGCAAGGACGAGCAGTTGCGGCGCTTCGAGGAGCGCCAGGCGACCCCGTACAAGAGCTGGAAGCTGACCGCCGAGGACTGGCGCAACCGCGCGAAGTGGGACCAGTATGAGGCCGCGGTGGAGGAGATGCTGCTCAGGACCAGCACCCTCAGCGCCCCCTGGACGATCGTCGAGGACAACGACAAGTGGTACGGGCGCATCAAGGTGATGCGCACGATCGTGCAGACGCTGCGCAAGGAGCTCGACTACGACCCCGAGATCCTCAAGGCCCGGCTCAAGGCCGGCGGCAAGAAGCTCAGGGGGGCGACGCTCGCCGACGAGACCGGCGCCGAGCTGAGCGACGCCCTCGATTTCCGTGCTGAGGGGGGGCCAGATCACAAGAAGAAGGGTAAGGGCAACAAAGAGAAGGCCGGTGGCGGCCACGGCGGCAAAGACAAGGCCGGCGAGGAGACCTGAGCCCCCGGGCGGTTCGTCCCGGCCGGTCTGCCGATTGACAGCGCATTGGGGCCGGTGCTAGAATTCACAGCGTACTGGGCCGGTGGCGAAACAGGCATACGCAGCAGACTTAAAATCTGCCTCCCGCAAGGGATTCCGGGTTCGATTCCCGGCCGGCCCATCATAATATGCAAGGATAGGTCTAAGCCTAGAGAGCCGATCTCAAGGAGGTCGGTTTTCGCATTTGTAGGCCGCCAAAAGTGTAGGCCCGAGGTTTCTGCAAAGTTGCGGTCGGTGCGAGGGGGATTTCCGGAAGGATTCACTCACCCCGTCTCTCAATCAACGCAGCGGTCCGCTGGCATCGAGAGCAGAAGATTCGGCGATTTTGCGGAAAATCGAAACGAGTCTCTTACATGCCATTTTGGTCATTTGCCGCTTGCCCGCAAGTTCAGAATGCCAAAGCCGCAGGATCAGCCGGCAGATGACGGCGACACGTGGTAGTGTACCCTTGACCAAATCCAGTATACCGGTGTGCAGGCTACGAAATCGGCCAAGATGTTTGCTGGAAGCAGCCGGCGCCTGGGAATGAAGGCTGTGGTGCCATGTTGCGCAGTGCAGGGCTTGAGGGCAGGACGCAAGCGCATTTGGCGTGGCAAGGAGGATTCCAAACATCCGGTTCCGGCCTGTTTGCGGATCGACAGCGGGCCATTACGCATTATGCCAGTCGTCAGACAACTTGACAGTCGTACATCGGATGTGCTAGGATATTATTGGTAGGTTAGATTCCTTTCTCTCTTCAATGCCGAAACTGGAGGAATAAGTGAAGAAGCACACGATGTTCTCGAGACGCGCGTTCCTGAAGCAAGCTGCCACGCTCGCTGCGGCCAGCGCCGTGACGGCGTGCGTGGCTCCGACTGCCCCTCAAGCGCCGGCACCAAGCGGTGAAGCGACCCAGGCACCGGCTGCTCAGCCGGCCGCCGCCGTACAGGAAATCCAGCCTGGTGTGCCCAGAGCTGAGTGCCTAATCCTGGAGAACCCATCAGGGACTGTGCAACCGGCAGATGACTTCAACCGCTGGCGGAGCGGCTACAGCGGCAGCTGGGTATGTGGCCTCCAGCAACTGGGCCTGGATGCGCTGTGGTACATCGACCCGGATGCGGGCGTCAAAGGCGTATGGGATAATGCCCTGGCAGCCGAGAAGCCGATCTACAATGCCGACTTCACACAGATGACCGTCAAACTCCGCCAGGGTCTCTATTGGAGCGATGGCGTGGAGTTCACGGCGGATGACTTGTTCTACACCGTCGACGCCGCTATGAAGAACAAAGGGCTGTCCAATAATGGCCTGTTCAATGGCAATATTGACAAGCTGGAACAGCCCGACAAATACACGGTCATCTTCCACCTGAAGGCCCCCAACTCGCGTTTCCACTCGGCCTTCACCGTGCGCTGGGGCTCCACCTACATGATGCCCAAGCATATTTTTGAGAAGGAGAAAGACCCGGTGGCGTTCAAGTTCAACCCGCCGGTCAGCTTGGGCGCCTACACGCTCAAAGACTTTGATCCAAACGGCAAATGGTACCTGTGGCAGCGCCGCGAAGACTGGAAGCGGACCTCGGTCGCCCTGCTGGGCAACGTGGATGTCAAGTACGCCATGTACATCGACCCCGGCCCAAGCGATAAGCGCGTTATCGCCCAAACGGCGCACCAGCTGGATGTGATCCACGACTGCACCCCCGAAGGTCGCATTACTCTGGCCAAGACCAACCCAACGTCGGTCGGCTGGTTCAAGTCGTTCCCATGGGCGCATCCGGATCCTACCCTGCCGGCCGTCATCTACAATAACGAAAAACCCGGCCTGGATAAGAAGGAAGTCCGCTGGGCGCTGACGCTGGCGATTGACATCGCTCAGGTCGCCCTGGCCTCCTACAAAGGCGCGGCAACCATTTCCGCCATCCACGTCCCGCCAACCGGGATGTACCCCAAGTACTATCACACGCCGCTGGAACCTTGGTTGAATGACTTCTCCATCAAGGTTGGCGGGCAAGACTACAAGCCCTATGATCCAACTGCCGCCCAACGGATAGCCGATTTGGCCCGCCAGAGCCTGGGCGACCTGGTGCCTACCGATGCCGAAACCATCAAGAAATACATTGGAGCAGGCTGGTGGAAGTACGATGTCAAAGCGGCCGAACAGCTGATGCTGGATGCCGGCATGAAGAAAGGCGGCGATGGTAAATGGCAGCTTCCAGATGGCTCCGCCTTCAAGGTGCCCCTGATGGGCTTGGGTGAAAGCAACCCGACCATGAACCGGGCTGCCGCGGCGGTCGTCGAGAACTGGAAAACGTTCGGCATCGACGCCACCCTCGATGCGCAGGCCAATCTCTGGCCCATTATGAGCAGCGGCGAATACAGCTCCAGTCTGGCCTGGACGATCGAGACCTGGGGTGGGGACCCCGACCTGTTCTACTTCCTCCAGTCCTGGCATTCAAAGTTCTACGTACCCAGTGGCCAACCTGCTGCCGGCACCAACAGCATGCGCTGGAAGAACCCCGAGCTCGACCAGATCATCGAGAATATCCAGAAGATCTCCTTCGACGATCCCAAAGGCGTCGAGCTAGGGCTGCAGTACTGCAAGCTCGCCGCCCAGGAGATGCCGATTACGCCCATCATGGCGTACAATGTCTTCACGACCATGGACACCACCTACTTCACCGGGTACCCATCCGTGGATGACCCGTACACGGACCCAGTGCCGAACTGGGGTAACACCAAGTACATGTACGTCAAGATTAAACCGAAGAAGGCATGACCTCGCCGCTGAAAAGGTTGCGCTGCGCATTGGGCTGGTGCCAATGAGTTGAACGCGATGACCGAGATAAGAAAGTAGCAGCAACATCAGCCCCCTCCACGGTGGATACCTGAAACGGCAGCCACTATGGGGGGGGTCTCATGTTGGAGGTAGTCCTAATGCGGAAGTTCATACTCCGTTATCTAATTCCGCGCTTCCTTCAGTTCTTCACGATCGTTTTTATTGGGATCACGGTCACCTTCGTGATTCCCCGGCTCTCTCCCACGGATCCGGTAGAAGCGCAGATATCGATGATGATGGCGAGGGGCGCTTCCGTCGACCCCCAATCCGTGGCCTCAATGCGCGCCGCTCTGACAGATCTGTACGGCCTGTCTGGCGGTCCGGTCCAGCAGTATTTCGCGTTTTGGGGTCGCTTGCTCCGGGGTGACCTCGGCCCTTCGCTCGCTAATTTCCCGACTCCGGTGTCCCAAATGATTGGCCAGGCGATGCCGTATACGCTCAGCCTGTTGATCGCGGCGGTGCTCATTTCGTGGGTCTTTGGCAACCTATTTGGCGCCCTGTCCAGCTACTATCCTAAAAACAAAGCCATGGGCGTAATCGAAATATCGAGCCAAGCGGTCCGGCCTATTCCATACTATATTGTGGCCATGGTCCTGCTGGTGGTGTTTGGTTTCTTCATTCCAATCTTGCCCTTCAGCGGGGCTTATCCGGTCGGGACTCATCCTAGCTGGACACTCGACTTCGCCTTGATCTACCTGCAGCATTCCATACTCCCGGCTAGTACCCTGGTGCTGATCGGGTTTGGTGGCTGGTTTATCGGTATGAAATCACTTACCTCCAATATCATCTCAGAGGATTATGTGGTCTATGCCGAAACTACTGGTATGAAGGAAAGCAAGATTCTCACGCAATATATCATGCGCAACGGCCTGCTGCCACAGCTTACGGGGCTGGCCATGTCGCTTGGGACGGTCTTCAGCGGCGCCCTCATCATGGAGGTCGTCTTTGGTTTCCCAGGGCTTGGCATGCTGACCATGGCGGCAGTCCTCAGGAACGATTATTCCATGATCATGGGTATCGCCATCTACTCGATCGTCGGTGTGGCTGTGGCCATTTTTATCATGGATTTGATTTACCCGCTGTTCGATCCACGAGTGCGATACCAGTAAGAGGACAGCTTATGCTCAAAGTGATACGCGATCTGCTCAAATACGACAGCCGCTTCCGGATTGCCTTTATTCTTCTGGCAGGGGTGGCAGTGATGATCATCTTGTCCTTCTTCTCGCCGTATAATCCGAACAAGTCGTTTGTCGTGGCAATGGATCAGCCCCCATCGCTTCAGCACTTCTTCGGCACCGACTCCCGGGGGCAGGATATCTTCTGGTGGATGACCTATGCCTTGAGAAATTCGTTTTTGTTGGGCGTTATCGCGGCGTCGGTCTCGCGCGTGATCGCCATCCTGGTCGGTCTCGCCGCCGGTTACCAGGGCGGATGGCTTGACAGGTTTCTGATGTCGGTCAATGACACCTTCGTGGTGATACCCCTGCTCCCCATTCTGATCCTGCTGGGTTTCTTGCTGCGTGACCTCATGAACCAGTTCTTACTGGGGCTTATTCTGGGATTGTTTGGCTGGCCATATGATGCCCGCCTGATTCGTTCCCAGGTATTGAGCTTGAGGGAGCGCTCGTTTACTCGCACCGCCATCTACTCCGGAACCAGTTCATTTTGGATCACGATCCAAGAACATCTTCCCTTCGTGATGCCGATTGTGTTCGCCACTACCATTAACAACATCCTGTGGGCGATTGGCTTTGAGGTCACATTAAGCATTCTTGGGCTTTCGGATCTGACCACCCCTTCCCTCGGAACCGCACTCTTCTGGGCTAATCAGCACGGGGCACTGGTAGCAGGAGTTTGGTGGTGGATCGCAGCGCCGACATTGGTGGCTATCGTTCTGTGCCTCGGTCTGTATCTGCTCTTCACAAGCATCAACGATTATATTGACCCGCGGACGCGTTTGCGCTTGATGGGTGGATGAACTATGGCATTGCTGAGTGTTAAGAACCTCTGTGCGTATTATCAGACTGAACTGTACGGTATCTCCCGGACCGTGCGGGCAGTTGACGGAGTCTCTTTTGAGCTATACCCGAATGAGATTTACGGCGTGGCTGGCGAGTCGAGCTGTGGAAAGACAACCCTGATCAAGGTGATCTCGGGTAATATCAAACCTCCCCTGAAAGTCAATTCGGGAAGCATCGACTACCAGTTTGGATCCTATGCCGTTGACATGCTGCACGTTTCTAAAGACGAGTTGCGGCGCAACGTGCGCTGGAAGGAAGTTTCGTACGTGATGCAGGGGTCAATGAGCGTCCTCAATCCGGTGCGCAAGATCATTAAAACCTTCGAGGATGTCGTTGATACGCACGAACCATTCACCGATAAGAAGAAATTTCTGGAAGAGATAACCGCTCACGTCAACCGTCTGGGACTCCCGACCGAAATCCTCCACTCCTACCCGCACCAGCTGTCGGGCGGCATGAGACAGCGGGTGGCTATTGCCCTGGCGACTGTGTTCCAACCCAGGTTGATTTTGGCTGACGAGCCCACCACAGCGCTGGATGTGGTTGTTCAGCGGGGAGTCCTGCAGATGCTTAAAGATATCCAGTCGATGAGCAGCAATACGGTGCTCCTGGTGACCCATGATATGGCTGTGCATGCCAACGTTGCCGACCGGGTGATGATCATGTACGCAGGTCGCATTGCTGAGGAGGCGCCAACCGAGAGTATTTTCAATGCACCGCTCCATCCCTACACCCAGCACCTGATCCGCTCGCTGCCGATGATCGGTGATAGATCGAACAAAGCCAGTCTTAAGGGCGCACCGCCGAACCTTGCGAACCCTCCGAGCGGCTGCCGGTTCCACACACGGTGCCCCTATGTGATGGAGGTCTGCCGGACCGAAGTACCTGATTTGGTCCCGGTCAAAGCACGTCATCGCGTGGCCTGCCACCTGATGAAGGACAGCTCTCTATGAGCGCAACCGGTAAATTGCTGGATGTCCAACACGTAACGGTCGAATTCCACATCGGCGACCTCATGGGCGGTTCCCGCCTGGTGGCTGTCAATGATGTTTCCTTCTCGCTGGAAAAGGAGCGACCGGAGATTTTCACCCTGGCGGGGGAAAGTGGTAGCGGCAAGACCACCCTCTCTCGCTTGCTCTTGAATGATCTTCAGCCGACGCTGGGTAAAGTATTTTTCGAAGGGCGCGATCTGTCAACAATCCGCAAGCGATCTGAGTTCAAGGAGTTCATGAAGAAGGTCCAACCGGTTTTCCAGAACCCGTTCGAAACCTTCAGCCCCCTCCGGAAGGTGGATGCTTACCTGTTTGATACCGCGTTGAACTTCGGAATGGCGCCTGACCGCCGGGCTGCCGGCGAGGTTGTCGATGAAGCGTTGAAAGCCGTGGGATTATCGTTGGAGGAAGTGAGCAACCGGTATCCTCACGAGCTTTCCGGTGGACAGACCCAGCGTGTCTCCGTCGCGCGGGCACTCATCTCCCAGCCTAAACTGATCCTTGCCGACGAGCCTGTTTCGATGGTCGATGCCTCGTTACGCATGGAAATTGTCAACCTTTTCCGCGAGCTTCGGGACAAACAGAATGTGAGCATCATTTACATCACCCATGACCTGGCAACGGCTTACTACATCAGTGACCGAATCGGAATCATGCTGCGCGGGTATATCGTCGAATCCGGACCAGTTGATGATGTTCTGAACCGGCCCTTCCATCCCTATACGAAGCTCCTCATCGAGTCGGTTCCTGAACCTGCCCCCAAAGTCAGAGAGGCATGGGCCAGGCCTATTTCTCTCGGGACGACGGAGGTGAAAGAATACGGCCGGGTGGGATGCAAATTTGCAGGCCGCTGCCCGCAGGTGATGGATATTTGCCGCACGGTTGATCCCCCTGACGTGCTGGTTAGTCGGCAAACAGTGAAGTGCCATTTGTACATTGAAGACGGTGGGCAGACTGCCACAGGTGAACACCATGTCTGATCTGTCTGCGCAACTCCTTCTCGACACCAACCGCACGATCGGTGAGATCTCGCCGCTAATCTTCGGCGGCTTCGCCGAACACATGGGCCGCTGCATCTACGAGGGCATCTATGAGCCCGACTCGCCCTTCGCCGACGAAGACGGCCTGCGTACCGATGTGCTCAACGCCCTGCGCGAGCTGAATTACACGGTCATCCGCTACCCGGGCGGCAATTTCCTGAGCGGCTACAACTGGATGGATGGCATCGGCCCCAAGGAAAAGCGCCCCCACAAACGCGAACTGGCGTGGTTCTCCATCGAGACCAACCAGTTCGGCACCGACGAGTTCATGCGGTTTGCTAAGAAGGTGAACACGCAGCCCATGATGGGCGTCAACCTGGGGACGGGCACCATCCAGGCAGCCGCCGACCTGGTGGAATACTGCAATGCGCCCGCCGGAAGCTACTATGCCGATCTGCGCGCAGCCAACGGCCAGGCCGATCCCTATGGCGTCAAGTACTGGTGCCTGGGCAACGAAATGGACGGCCCCTGGCAGATCGGGCACCTCGATGCGCTTGACTACGCCAAGAAGGCGCGCGAGGCCGCCAAGATGATGCGCTGGCAAGACCCCTCCATCCAGATCGTCCTCTGCGGCTCCTCCAACGACCAGATGCCCACCTTCCCGGAGTGGGATCGCGTCGCCCTGGAGCACTGCTGGGATATGGTGGACTATCTCTCCATCCACATGTACGTCAGCAACGCGCAGTTCAGGGCCATCGGCGCCGGCAATGAGCCGGACACGCCCAGCTACCTGGCGACGGCGAAGCGCTTCGAGCACTTCGTGGACACGATGTCGGGCGTTCTGCGCTATGTGAAGGCCAAGACCCGCAGCAAACATGACGTCTACCTCTCGTGGGACGAGTGGCAGGTGTGGAACCCGGCCACCAACGACGGGCAGTGGAAGGCTGCGCCGCACCTGGCCGAGGCGCCCTATACCCTGGAAGACGCGCTGGTCGTGGCCCAGTGGCTCAACGTCTTCCTGCGCAAGTGCGATGTGGTGAAGGTCGCCTGCATGGCGCAGATCGTCAACATCATCTCGTTCATCCACACCCGCAAGGACGGGCTGCTCAAGCATACCTCGTTCTACCCGTTTGCCATGGTCAGCAACAACGCCCGCGGCAACTCGCTGGACGTGCTGGTGCGCGCGCCGAAGTACGAGACCAAGCAATACGGCGATGTGTCAGTGCTCGATGCATCTGCCAGCCACGACCCCGAGACAGGCAAGCAAGCCGTCTTCATCGTGAACCGCAGCCAGACCGACACGGTCGTCACCTACCTGATCTGGCAGGATGGCGCACCCGCTGTGGTCAGCGCCGTACACCGGCTTACGGCTGCCGGCGTGAAGGCCGAAAACACCTGGGAGAAGCCGAACGCCGTCCTGCCGGCACAGCTTCCCGGCGGCCCCATCGCCGACGGCCGGTTCACGCTCGAACTGCCGCCGCTCTCGTTTACGGCGGTGTTGGCGGAGAGAGGTCGAACATGAGTCATCCCGAATTTCTCTCGGTAGGGAGGCGTAGCCGTGGCGGTGGATCAGCGAGCCAGAGTCTGCTGAGAGCAGCGCGTAGGCGGTAGAGCGGAGTCAGGGCATCTTGGCTCCGCTTTCCTGTTCGGTGACACCAGTTGCGGAGCAGCCATTAGCGGACATCGTCGAGAAGCGATCGAGCGGGGACAGCAGAAAGGAGTAGGCCAAGGCGACAACCAAGAGGAGGTTCGGGCGGTTCTGCCAGGACCACAGCCAGGGGCTCTCCATCGCCAGCTCGACCTTGCCGTAGCGCCAAGCCATTTCGATTTGCCGCCTTCTGGCGTAAGCGGCGCTTATTTGCAGGGCATCGTCTTGCACGGCGACCGGTTCGGGGTCAGCAGATACCAGGATTCGCGGCCCTGAGCGCGTCTAGAGACCACCAGCCACAAGGGTTGGTAGGCGTGGTCGGGGTGGCGCACTGGCAGAGCCAGGCAGCCGGTCTTCTGCCAACAATGGCGGTGGGCGTCCCACAGTTGCCGTTGACGCCAAGTGCGCTGACCGCGGGCGATCTGCCAGGCATTGCGCAGTTGGTTGTGCTGATCCAACAGCTTGTAGCGCTTGGGCCACCGCAACCCCAAGCGCAAGTGGCGGTCGAGACCTCGCCCAGCCAAGGACTGCCCGCAAAGCCGCGATCCAAGATATGCAGCACGCATGGGCCTCAGGCGCGGGCACACTGCCGCAGCAACTGCCCCTCCTCGGTGCGCCGATCACTGGCATACTTGCCGCGCCGGGTCCACCAACGCATGGCGCCCGACACCGGGCGGCCCTGGTAGCCCAGCAATAGCAGGCCAGGCCACTGCGTGCCCGGCACGAAAATGGGCCGGCCGCCCGGCGGGTTGTAGTAGCCCGGCTTAATGTGCTTCAAGCGGGCGGCTCGGCTGGGGCGGACGGCGCACAACCCTTCCAGGGCTAAGCTCTCGACTTTCTCCAGCACCGACTGATCGCAAATGGCCAGCACAGCGTGACCTTGGGCGTCCGGCTGGTGCAGCTTCTCGTGTCTGACATCGATGCCGACGGGGGGATTGAAACCCCCATGGGTCTCCCCGGCAGATCCTAAGTCTGCAGCTCTGAAACTCCAGCCGTTGGTAGAGCCCTGCAGCGGCCAACGTCGCCGTCGTCGGCCGTTTGAACACCAGGACCAGCGCTATCCCCACGTTTGCTGAGGCGACATACCGCCCCATAATGACACGCAGCAGAGTGGTTTTGAAACAGGGCCGAAAACGCTGAGTTTGCTGCGTGTTTTGGGCTATTTCGGGTCAAAAACACACAACAGACCAAAAAAAACCTGCCCCCTGAAAGACGTTCCGGGTTCGATTCCTGCCCGGCCCATAAGATAGCCCCAAAGTGGGGGCAACTCATCGCAACCAGGCTAGCACAGGCCGGTTTCTGCGCTCAAGGCCCGCTATGGGACCGTGAAAGCGGAGCAGCGTCAGAATGGCATTGCGCAGTGTGGCAAGGGCGTGCGGTGCCGAGCCGGCATGCACCTGCTAGCGGTCGTCGCCCAGGGTACCATCTCGCACGAGGTCCAAGCCATGCTCGATTTGTATGCACAGCCCTGAAAGGCAACAGTCGCGACTTATGCAGGCCGGTCGGTCAACTTGCCTGCTGCGAGCAGGTAGCCCGTCGAAAAAGCCCAGATGGGAATACCGATGATCGTTGCACCGATGATATTGATCACGAAGCCATGGGCCGGCTTTCTGCTTCGATGAGCCAGGATGGCGATCATCACCAGCCAGGCAACAAGGCCGATGCCGCTCACCCCGTAGAGATAGCCCCCTATTGCATCGGAAAACCACAGCACCTCGAAGACGAACAGGATATTCACAATGGTAGCGGCCAGCAAGGTCACTGTGCCAACCAGGGCAGACTGGTAGGCCAGGCGCGGAGAATACGTTTTGTAGATCAGGTAATAGGCAAGGGGAAGGGGCAGGAGGAATGCTGTGGTCAAAACGTCGAACGTTTCTACGATCACCGAGTGGGTATGAGTCCCAGGGATGATCGATCCACTTCTGACGGCCAGCATCAATAACACCACGCTCAAGATCATCGCTACCAGGCTGACGAGTATCGACCAGCCTGCCCAATGAAGGTATTTAGACGCTTTCATCTCATAACTCCCGGCTCATCTTGTCGGGCCGGCTGTAGGAGGTAGGCTTTGCAGATAGGTATACACGGCTCTTAGCTCCTCGTCGGTCGCGGCAGCTCGGAATTCGGGCCAGGGCATCCTGGGCGATGAAAACCCACTCTTCAGAGTGAGGACGGGCACGGTGCCTCCACCGGGCAGCTGCCCGCTGTTGAAGAAGGTCATGAACTGCTCCTCCGTCCATTGTGGCACGATCGCGGTGAGGTTGGGGCCGGCCGGCGGGCCGGGCTGGCCGGAGTCAACCTTGCCCTGCAGCTGCTCCCCATGGCAGTCTCGGCACCCGAGAATACTCACCATATACTTGCCATACTCCGCGGTGACGCCCGCTGGGGGCGCGGTGACATGGCCGGCCGGCTGCTGAGCGGTACGGAAGTCTGCGATGTTAGTGAAGACCGCGCCGAGTACATTCAGGCGGTTGGCCGGAGTGGGCCCGCCGGTGGCAGGTTGCGCGCGCAGGTAAGCGACGAGGGCCGCCACATCCTCGTCGCTCAGGTTCCGCAAGGTATTCGCCGGCATGACGAGCAGCGAACGGCCGTCCTTGTGCACGCCCTCCCGAATCGCGCGCACGAGCTCTCCATCGCTCCAGTCACCGATATTGCCACCCGGCGTGAGGTTGGGCGCGTAGAGTGTGCCCAGGGGCGGGAACTCAAACTTGGTCACGAAGTTCGTGCCCGAGAGGGGCAGTTGGTTATTCGTCGTGTGGCAGCTCACGCACAAGTTCGCCAGCCTTTGGCCGCGGGCCATCTGCTCGGGATCGGCGGTCATCCGGATGTCAGGCACTGGGTTATCGTAGCGCCGGTTCAATTTGGCAAAGCCAATCAGTGCCAGGACGAGTAGAGCGGCGGATATGAGCGTGAGCAGGCCGGAGAGGACTCCGCCTCCCCATCTTAGGAAAACGTTTCTCGATCTCCAGGCACGCATGGCCAGGAAGCCGAACCCGGCGATCAGCAGGACTGTGATCAGAATGCCAACAGGGTCGAACATAGCTCGTCTCCTATTATCATGCCCCAAGCAGCACGATCCCGATCAGGAGCGGCGCCACATAGTGGAGCCAGGGATAGTACATGTCTCGCCGCCTGATGGGCAGGATCACCAACCAGGCCAGGTTCCAGATCACGGTTGCCCAGCCGACCCAGGCTGGCAAGAAACGTGTCTCGATCAAAGCGGCCCCGAAGGCCGCCTGGGCCAAGAATGCCAGAACGACATGGGCCACGATCGTTGCATAGGGCCAGTCCCCTCTGCCGAGGAAGGCCGTCTCGGCAACGAATCCCAGGGCCGCGCTGATCACATAGATCATCAGCCCCAGCGGGGCGAAGGCGGTCTCAGCCGCCTCGAGCGTGCGATCCAACAGCGTGAAGCCCAGAAGTACCGCCAGCAGGGCCGCCATGACGAAGCCCCGTTCCAGGCGCAGGTAGCCGGGCGCCGCTGCGGCCCGCCACTTCCAGATCACTCTGCCCGTGTACATCGCGGCGCCTGCCAAGAACTGAGCGCCGCAGAGGATCAGCAGATCTCCGGCCAAACTGGCTACATTCGCCATAGTGCCTCCTAGCCTGTCGAACTCCTGGGATACGACAGCGCAAGCACAGCGGCAGATATCACGCCGAGGATGGAGCCCGAGATGACCGGCACCGGCGTCCCATAGCCGGGGTGCGTGATGGAGGTCAGGATGGAGATGACGGTGAACGACATCCAGAGCGGACCGGCCCATAGCGCGTACCAGGCCCAGCGCTGACCCTGCCGCAACGCGCCCAGGCAAATAGCAACCTCCAGCCCGCCGAGGATGAGGAGCATGGCCCCGTTGGCTCGGAACGTCCAGTCGATCAGGTGGGCGGCCGCCGGGCTGGCCGCCTGAAGCTCGTTCCAACTCATACCGGTCAGGCTGTGCATCAGCACTGTTTCGCCGTTCTGAAGGTTCGACGCGCCGCCGATGATGTCGGTCCCGCCGAATAAGCCCGTGATGGCGCTCACCGCCACCAGCCCCTTCCAGGCGTGACGCTGAAAGAACGATTGCCCCGTGCCGACCGCGAGATTGGGTGCTTTGGATACCATCGAACCCTCCCCGAATCTTACCCCCGTAGCAGCAGAAGTATGCCGACCAGCAGCGGCGGCAGGTAGTGGAAGATCGGTAGATTGTCGCCGCGGATCACCAGCACGACCAGCATGGCGATGCTGAACACGATGCTGGCCCACCCTGCCCAGCCGGGCAGGAGGGCGACCTGGAGCAGCGAAAGACCGTAAGTCGCCAATGCAACGAAACCAAGTGCGGCGTAGGCGAAGAACAGGCTGCCGGCCCACCCGGCCAGCGGCTCGTAATAGGGCGGGATCGACCCAGCCGCGCTCGCCGCATCCATGTCCTGCGCCGCCTGGATCGTAACGCTCGCCCTGAATGCCGAGAAGACCAGCCACAAGGCGGCAGCGAGCAACATTCCCATCAGGCCCAGGCGCGAGAGCACACGCTCACCTGCCGCTTCAAGGATCGCGCTGACCACGGTCAGGCCGGCCAGGAGGAAGACGACGGCTGCGCCCATGACGATGTTGGCCCACCGCCAGACGACCGCGTAGCGGGCAATCACCGACAGGTACTCCCGCAGGGGCAGGGTGAAGATGTTGAAGCTCCCTTTCGGGTTCGACGTCGCCAGGCCCGCGCCGGCAGCGAATGATATGAAGGCGAGCACGAGCAAGGCGCCCGCCAGTCGTTGCTCGCTCAAGATGTTCTGAGCTACCATGTGGGCTCCGTTTTCACGAGCGAGCGAGGGTGGGCTGGCGTTCGAGCAGGTCCTTCAACTCCGCCAGGTTACCCTGCATCTCCCGCCGCAGGCTGCCGGCGATGAGCGGCTCGGCCAGGCTGCTGAAACCTCCCGGCCACATCTCGATGCCGGAGGTCAGCTGCGTGCCCTCCCCGACCGGTTCGGCGACGTACCACGCCCTGAACTCCATCGGGCCAGACGTGCTCTTCAAGGCGACCTTCTTGTCTGGCTCGAACTCGACGTACTCGTTACCGGCTTCCAACCGGCGGCCCAGGAACTTACGTACGAACACGTGTCTTGTGCCAATGCCCGGCGGCCCCTCGGTCGTTCGCCGCACCTCCATCAGACCCTGCTGCCAGCGGGGCGCGTTTGTCTGGTCGGCCACGAATGCGAAGACTTCCCCGACTGGTCGGTGGATGATGATGCTTCGTTCTTCCTTGATCACCGCAGGATCTCCTCTCACGGCGTGCGGCCGGACGCGCTCAGGCGACAGTGAAGGCCGTGCTCGTTCTTCTCAGCCGCCGCTCCGCAGCGCGCGATCGAACACCAGCATTCTAGCCCGCTCCCGGGCAGCGCGCATCGTAGAAGTTGACAATCTTTTCGGGCAGTCAGAAGGTGTAGGGGGTGTTAGATGCTACAATACGCGGGGAGCAAACACCGCACGCGGTCAGCCGAGCCCGTGCTCGATGGCGTAGCGCACGGCGCCGGCGCGAGAGGTCACGCCGAGCTTGGCATAGATGGAGGTCAGGTGGGCGTTAACGGTCCGGGTGGTGATTGTCAGCCGCTCGCCCACTTCCCTGTTGGTCCAGCCGCCGGCCACCAGACGCAGCACTTCCGCCTCGCGCGGCGTGAGCGGCCCGCGAGACGAGGAGTTGGGTGCGGCCGCGGCTGCACGCCGAAGCGATGTTGCAGCAAGGGCAGCAGAGCCGTCTGGAAGGGCCGCGCCCTCTTTTGGCCCAGAGTCTGGGGGCGGCGACAGATAGGGCCGCACGACTTCTTCAGCCAGGGTCAGGATCTCGTCGACGCTCATCGCCCCGCCTGCCGCGAACTCGCGCTCGAACCCGACCGCACCCATCTCTGCTCTCAGCTTCTCGCAAAGCGGGACGACGAGGGCCGTCCACTGAACAGTATCGCCGCCAAGCACGTGCTCCTCCCAGGCGCCCATAATGCCCAAGATCCGGGCCGCCTCTACCGGGCCGTTGAGCAACTGGCCATGATCGAGGTAGGCCAGCGGTTGATAGCCTTCGGAATCCGCCCGCCCGGAGGTTGGCCTGTGGAGGTCGAACTCAAAGTAGACCATGACGACCAGGCAGCCTATCATGCCCCCGTAGTCGCCAAGGCTGATTTGCAGCCGCAAGGATTCCAGCATCAGGCCCGCAGCGCGGCCCAGGTGGCCAAGTCGCTGCTCTGCGATGGCCAGGGCACTGAGCGTGCTGGCAACCTCGGGCAGCACCCCCAGGCTGCGCCAGATGGCCAGGCTTTCGTCGAGAGCGGGCAACACGGCGCCCGCCGGGCCGGCCTCGACTGACGCGACGGCAAACAGGTTCAGGGCTGAGGCGACCGTAGCCAGGTCGCCCGACTGGCGGGCCAGCGCCAGGCTTTCCTCGGCATATTGGCGTGCACAGCGCAGGTCCATGGCCTGATAGTGGCCCCAACCCAGATCGAGTAGAGCCCTGGCAGTTCCGGCCCTGTCCCCTTGACTCCGCCAGATGCTCAGCGCCTCTTCGTGGTAGCTGCCTGCGAGCTCGAACTCGTTCATCGTGTGCGTCAGGGTGCCAAGGGAGCCGAGCAGGCGGGCGCGCGCGGCTGCGGGCAGGGCAGCGGCGCCCTCAGCCGCAAGGATCTGCTCGATCCAGCGGCGAGCCTCCCGATGATGGGCGCGCGCCAGCCAGTACCTCCAGAGAGAGAGGGCCAATTCGGCGGCCTTCTCGCTCCAACCCGCCGCGATCGCCTCGCTCAGAGCGCCACGCAGGTTCGCCTGTTCGCTCTCCAGTCGCACGAACCACTCTAGTTGCCGGGGACCGCCGAGTTGCGAGGCAGCCTGCTGGGCAAATTGCAGGACCCAATCGAGATGTCGCAGGGCGTCGCCTTCCTGCTCCCCGACCTCGTTCAGCTTGCTGCGAGCGTAGAGGCGAACCGTCTCGAGCATCCGGTATCGCCCTGTCGCCGGGTCCAACTGGACCACTGACTTGTTCACCAAGTCCATGAGGGTGGCCAGCACGTCCACCGTATCTGTGCCGGCGCCGCAGATCGACTCGGCTGCATTCAGCGTCCAGTCCGCGGGGAAGATCGACAGCCGTCGGAAGACGACCTGCTCGTCCTGCCCGAGGAGCGCGTAGCTCCAATCCAGCAGCGCAGTCAGCGTCTGATGACGGGGCAGCGCCTCGCGGTCGCCCGAGGTGAGCAGGCGGAAACGCTGGTCAAGCCGGCCGGCGAGTTCCTGTACCGAAATCGCCCGCAGCGCGGCGGCTGCGAGTTCCAGCGCCAGTGGGATGCCGTCCAGCCGGGTGCAAATCTGAGCCACTGCGGCGGCGTTGCCATCGTTGAGAGCGAACCCTGGATCGGCGAGCCTGGCCCGATCCAGGAAGAGCAAAACGGCTTCGAAACCCAGCAGGCTATCCGGGTCGGTCCAGTCGCCGGTGCCGGGCACGGAGAGCAGGGGAACCCTGAAGGTGCATTCTCCCCCGACGCCCAGCGGCTCGCGGCTGGTCGCCAACAGACGCAGGTCAGGGCAGGTGGCGAGGAGCGCTTTTGCCAGCGTAGCGCATGGATCGAGCAGATGCTCGCAGTTGTCGAGGATGAGCAGCGTGCGGCGGGCACACAGGAAATCGGCAAGCGAGTCCAGGACCGAGCGATCTGGCGGCGCCTGGACGCCCAGGACGCTCCCTACCGCCTCGGCGACCAGCTCCGGCCTGGAGAGCGGTGCGAGATCGACCAGGAAGGCTCCTTCGGGGAAGTCCTCCAGCATCGCGCGCGCCGCCTCGAGCGCGAGCCGAGTCTTGCCCGAACCGCCTGCCCCGGTCAGCGTGACCAGCCGGCGTTCCCGCAGCAGGCGTCTCAACTCGGTCACTTCCACTTCACGGCCAATGAAGCCTGTGAGCTGCCGAGGAAGGTTATGGATAAGCGGCGGTTCGGGCGAACTTGTAGCTTGTGCCAATCGGTGTCACCTCGCCGATGCAGAAGTGGCACGCGTTCTACCACTCCGTTGGGCGGAGCTCACAATGCCGGACTGTAACCATTGCTAGTTTGTTCAGCTATTGTATGCCGTCAGATTGTTGCCGTCGGTAACCGGGATCGCATCAGCGGTGGCGCGTCACACCAACCTGCTCGCACATGTCCAGGACGGGGCAGGTGGAGCATCGGGGGAGAGTGCCGGTGCAGATGTGCTTGCCGAAGGGGACCAGCAGCCGGTTAATCTCGATCCAGTACTCTTGCGGCAAAATGGCTTCCAGCTCGGCCATTGTGCCCTCCGGCGAGCGGGCCGAGATGTAGCCCCAGCGGTTGGTCACGCGATGGACGTGAACATCCACACTGATATATGGTCGATGGCAGGCAACGCCGAGGGCCAGGTGCGCGCACTTCGGCCCGACCCCCTCAAACGCCATCAGCGCTTCCGGCTGGCACGGCAGTTCGCCATCGTATTCTTCGAGCGCCGCCCGGGCAATGCTGAGGATTTGCCCCGCCTTTCGCTCATAGAACGTGGAAGGACGGATCAGCGCGCTGATCTGGTCGACCGCGAGTCGCGTCATGGCGGCTGGAGACCGCGCCCGGCCGAATAGCCGGCGCGCGACCTCGACCGTGACCTCGTCGTAGGTGCGGATGGAGATGATGCAGGCCACGAGCTGCTCGAACAGCGAGCTGTAGCCGTCGTCGGCCAACTCGAACATGGCTGCCTTAGGGAAGGTCGCGACGGCCGCACGCAGCCGCACGATCATCTCGTCAATGTCGAGCGGTCGTTTGAGCATAGGCAACATGATACGGCAGGAAGGGGGCTGGGTCAATGGCGCAGCTGCGTCGAAATGTGATATGATTACTCAAGGCTGGGCTGCCGGCAGAGCGGGAGAGATCGACGGCCGGAGCTGTAGCCTTGGCCTCAGCGTTTGGTTGCCCCGGCTCGGCGCGCCGATCCGACCCACATCCGCCCGACCCAACTCCCTCCCAGGCCACTTCGGCTGCTTCCGCCCGGTCGAGCGGCGCCGCCGGCGCCGACAACCCAGACACTCCCATCCTGGCGGAACACCTCGCGGCCCGGGTATACAAACGCTACCGCGTGTACCGCAAGTGGCTGCACTAATCTCCGTAAGCATAATCGCAAAAACGCGCGTGGAAAGGAAGGGGTCGCGTCCGGTAGCGGTGCCCGCCGAGCCCGTCCAGCATTTGGGATCGGCGCAGTTTATGCCTATAATGTTTGGATTCACAAGCATCAATCCCGAGTCTGTCTGCCCGAGTTTGTCTCCGCCCCTACCCGCCGGCTGACTGCAGCCTTTCGACCAGGGAGTTGACACGTGAAGCACCTCGCCATCCTCGTTCTCGTCGTCGTCATGCTCGTCACCCTCACCGGCGCCGCCTCCGCCGGCCAACCACCGAACGCGACATTCACGATCAGGGGCTACACTACGGACTACTCATTCCGGATGCTCTCCAACGGCCTGACCTCGTACCATTTGTTGGCCAGCGGCGGCAGATCGCGTGCGGACCGGCCGACCTGCCTGGCCCTCTATGGTAGGTCCTGCCAGGCGACTTGTCAGACCTTGCTGTCGGCACCCTGCGGCGTGAGCGGCTATTTCGACGGGGAGTTCACTTACGAAGAGTGGGGCACCGTGGATTTCGATCCTATCACGGGAGTGGGCTCGGGCCAGGGCGTTAATCGCAGCGTCCTTACCGTTGACACCGCTGAGGGTCAGGTCACCATGGACTTGAGCGGCAGCACGGCTCTGGAGGGAGTGTCGGGGAGATTCGATCTCCGGCAGCATGCCGGGTCCGGTGCCTACCAAGGCCTTAAGGGGCGTGGTGATTATTCCGGCAGTGCGGGGATGGTATTCGCGGTGACCTTCAACGGCAATTTCCGTTGATCGAGCCGCGGCTGTCACGAGCCATGTTCAGTCCGTGTCGGTCCTTGTCCGGTAGCGGCTAACCACTTCCTGTATTTTGAGTTTGACCTCCTTCATCGAGAAAGGCTTGGTGATGTAGTCATCTGCTCCGGCCGCCAGGCCCTTGTCTTGATCCGAATGCTGGGCCCGGGCCGAGACCATGAGGATCGGCACGTCTGACAGCGCACGCATCTGCCGGCATACCTCCCAGCCATCCATGCCGGGCAACATGCCGTCGAGCAGCACGACGTCGGGCGCGCCCTGCCGCAACTGTGCCAGGCCCTCTTCGCCATCGACAGCACAAACCACACGATAGCCGCTGGCACCGAAGTAAATCTGCAGAAGCTCGCGCATCAGCGCGTCGTCATCCACTATCAGGACCGTCAATGGTTGTGTAGTCTCGCCCAAGTCCACATTCCCCCCGCTGGCCCGGTGCGCTCTCGGACGGTTGGTGTCCCATCATCAGGTGCCAGACACACCGGCCTTCTCCGTCCGCCAGACCCCGTTGCTCGGAGCAGAGCCCTCGGGTGATGGTTCGCCCCATAGTCTGTTCGGCGCCTCCGCAATGGGCAACCTGACGCAGAAGCGCGTGCCGGCCTCCGGATCGCAAGAGACGGTTATTTCGCCTCTGTGCTTGTCGGCCGCATGCTTGACCAACACCAATCCCAGCCCGGTACCCTGGATCCCGGCTCTCTTTGCCGCGGCCGACCGGTAGAACTTGTCAAATAGACGCGGCATGTCTTCGGCGGCAAGGCCAATCCCCTGGTTGGTTACCTGCAGTTCGATGCTGTCGCCCTGTTGCGTCGCGCGAACCTGGACTCTGCCGCCCGGGTAGCTGAACTTGACCGCGTTGCTGAGCAAATTACGGATCAAGGTGACGAGCAACTCGCGGTTGCCTAGCATCTCGGGCAGATCCGTGGCAACGTTTACCTCGATCTTGACGTCTCGCTCTTGAGCCTGGAAACCCACCAGGCCAATCGAATCCTCGATCAGCGTCTCGATGCTCACCGGTTCCATGGTGATGGAACCCTGTTCAGCTTCCACGCGTGCGAGGTCCAATAGATCGCTTACCATGGCCGTCAGTCGGTCGGTGGCGCTGCTAATAATCTCCAGGTACCTGGCGCGGATGGTGGGATCATCAGCGTGGATTTCGTCGGCTAGGAGTTCAGCGTAGCCCTTGATGACCGAGAGCGGAGTACGGAATTCATGCGACACGTTGGCGATGATGTCTGACTTGAGCCGGTTCAACTCCTTGAGAGGAGTGACGTCGGACATGCTTAGCAGATAACCATCAGGCAGCGGGGTGACGCCGAGCAGCACGTCGCGCTCGCCGGCTGCGCTCGTGAGCGTCGTCTCGGCGGGCCCCACAGGTTTGCCGGTCCGCATCGCTCGTTTCAAGAGCCCACTCTCGGCCGTTATGCCCGGCCCGAACACGACCGACAAGTCCTGCCCTTGAGCCAGCCGGGTATCGTAGCCGGTGATAGCCTCCACGGCATCGTTGATGCTCACGATCTTCAGATCTGGATTCACCAAGGCGATGCCCGCCAGGGCCCGCTCTACGATGGTCGCAGTGCGTTCCTTCTCGGTCACGGTCTCCTGGTACAACCAGGCGTTCTCGATGGCCACCGACGCATGGCTTGCGATGGTCGCAGCCAGGTCCATCTGGTCCTTGCCGATGCGCCTGGCGCCCTGCAGGTGGTCGAGCGTCATCAGGCCGATGGCGCGGTCCTTGCTGACCAAGGGCACGATGAGCACGCCCTCGGTGTCGACTGTTTCAGACCAGGTCGCCGGCAACTTCGATATGCCATCCCGGTCGATGATGACCGGCCTTCGCTCCTGCATGATGCGCTTCAACAGCGAATTACTCTCGACCTGCTCCAGGCCTGGCGCCTGTTGGCTTGACGGGCTTGGCAGTGATGGCATCCTCTCCGCTGCAAACCCGGAGGCCAGCAATCTCAGCCTGTCCTGACCCCGATCCTTTAGGAACAGGTTGCAGCGGTCGAATCCACAAATGTCTGCGGCCCGCTGAGCGATTTGCTGCAACAACTCGTCCAGGTTCAAGGTCGAGCTCACGACCCTGGCCACGTCGAGCAGGGTCGAGGTCATCTTGACCTTGGCCTGCTCGAGGGAGTACAGCCTGGCGTTCTCGACGGCGATCGCCGTCTGATTGGCCAAAGTGGTCAGGGTACGTTGATCGTCGGGAGCATACGGTAAATCGGACAGCCGGGGCCCCAGGACGAGAATCCCTATCAGGTCGTCGCGCACCAGCAGCGGCACGAAGAGCTCGGCTTGCATGTCCTCGAGCGCCTGGCGCTCAGTCGTCCATAGCCCCATGAACTCGGGGCTGCTGTTGACTTGTGGCCGGGTCAGCGAGGTCTGGTGCCGGAGCAGCCAGGTGGCGATCGGATGATCGTTCCTGAGCAGGAATCGATCCTGGGGAGCAGCTTCGAGCCCTCTGTGCGCCCGGAGAACAAACTGCCCGGTTTCGCCTTGCTTGATGAAGAATGCCGTGACAGCGCTGTGCAGCGTCTGCGTGATATCGTCGACGATCATGACTGCCAGCCGGTCAAGATCGAGCACGCTGGCAGCCGTGCGGCTCAGGCGCTGGAGCATCAGGCCGGAGTCGTATTTCTCGCGGAAGAAGAACCGGTCGACCGTCGACTGCAGCTTGTCGCGCAGGGGCTGAACCACGATCGCTGTGGCCGCGGCCAGGACGAGCGAGAGCACGAAGAACTGGTATCCCCGGGCAACGTCAAGCACGTTGAACGAGAGCGACAGCACCAGAAAATAGCCGATGCCGATGGTTACCGTGGGGACTGAATAGACCAGGCCCTTGCGGATGACGACCCTGATGTCCAGGAGTTGGTAGCGGAGGATGGCGTATGCGATCAGCAGCGCATTCAAGATGTTCGTGAGCATGTCAAACGGATACGGCTTGAGCGGCGGGATGAGGTTGGTTACGGTTCCGAGCCCGATCACGCTCAGGCCGAGGAACAGATAGCGAATGCGCTGTCGTTCCAGCGCAGAACCCGCCTGCCGGTAGCCGGTGTAAAGTAGCACGATCGCGTAGGCAAGAAAAGAATAGTTCGGGACGGCGTAGATCGCTAACAGGTCTCCAAAGATGGGCAGGTAGAAATGGGTCGTGTCGTTCCAATACACCCCGACGATGAAGCCTTCCAGGTGGGAAGCCGCCAGCAGCGAGCACAGAGCCCACATGGCTAGACCCACCCAGATGACGTACCTATGGCCCCGGATGTGGAAAAAGGCTCGCACGAACGTCGAATAGACCACAAACTGGCCGAGAAGGAGGGCCGACATGATCGCGTACCAGTGCAGGGCGACTGCCTCGCTGCGCGCCAGGCTCACTGCCAGGGCGGAGCCCTGGTACACGACCATCAGCGCCAGGTAGCCCACAAAAAGCCGCAGTACAGCCCCGGTGTCGCGCAGACCACGTCGCAGGACGACGAACGTCAGCCCTCCATAGCACAACAGCCCTGCCAGAGAGACAAATGCCGGAAGATTCATGCTCGGTCAGGAGATCACTTTCCTGCCTCAGTCAGCAGCCTGATATCGGCGTCCGAGATTTGCATGCGAGCGGGTTTCAGGTGGGCCAGTTCTGCCCCCTGGGCCTGTTTGCTGCGGGTGAATCTCTCGAAGGCCCCGTGCCGGAGCAAAACTACTCGCAGCGGGTCCATGTCCATCATCTCGTGATATTCGCAGTATGCGGCATCGAGGTTGCTGAGGTTTTGATCCAGTCTCGAGGTCAGTTCAGACGGGTCGCCAGCGCCGTTCTTGGTCTCGATGTAGACGTAGAGATACGGCTTTCCGTCATGGTACTCCTTGCGCGCGGTCCAGTCCTCGTAAGGAGTGCCCAAATCGGCGATCGCCTGCCCGATCGTGCGTTCAGTCAAGCGGGCAAAGGCCGCGAGGTCGATCATGTCGTGCACCCTGGAGTGAAAAACCATCTTCGGCGTTTTGACCCCCAGGGTCTCATCTTCGAGCGCATTGATCCGAATCAGGTCGCCCACGCGATAGCGTGTGAAGGCCCCTCCATAGAAATTCGTGATCACCACTTCGTAGATCCCGCCCAGCCTCACTTCGTCCAACAGAACGGTGCGCGGTATGTAGGTCGGGTCTTTCTCATTGAGCACAAACTCTTCCATCGGGATGAATTCGAGGAAATCTACGTGGGGCAAGAAGACCAGCCCCTCGTTGGCCCAAGGGTGCAGGGCGACGATGCTTGATTCAGTGCAGCCATAGGCCTCGACCGCCGGTCGGCCCCACGCCGCGCTGATCTGCTCCTTGAACAGCTCTGTATCCGTTCCGCCCGTCGCAACGCCTTTCACGGTCCACAGGTCTTTTGGCAGCAGTTGTTTTCTGCCGGCCATGTGCGCCCTGATCAGGCCGCGGATCAGCCGGGCCATGGCGGGGGGGTGAAGCAGGAACTGCATCGGGTGGAGGCTGCCCGAGCTGCTGGAAAACTGCTGCGCGATGCGCACCAACACCACGGCGATGGCATCAATATGATCGAGCCCATCTCGGAGTGCAAGCCACAGGCCCTCTTGGATCCTCTGGTCATACGGCATCTGTTCGGCTTTTTCGAGCGGGGGCAGAAAGGTGAATGGGAATTCCTCGACAAGCGCGTGCGCCACGCCGCCGGTCATGTAGGGGAAAGGCGCCATGGCATACAGCAGGCGATCGCCTTCGGCGAGGGGAAACTGGCCGCGGGCGTCGACGGCTGACAGGTTGAACAGCGCAAGGGTCGCCTCGCCGAGCCTCCTGATCATTTCCGGCGTGTATGGGGCCCACTTGCAGCCTGTGAACTCCCCCGTCCGTCCTGAAGTCCGCAGCCACCAGCGAGGCTTCACCGGCAGGCCCGCCTCCTGTTGTTCCGAGAAGCGAGACATGTAGTCGGCGTAGGTCGTGAAGGGCACAGTGGCGCGGAACTCTTCCACGCTGGCGGGCACGTGATCCCCCAGCAGCTTCCCACCCAGTTCGCAGCCGCCGAGAAGGCCGATCTGCTCCATCAGCAGGCGTTTCTGGATGGCCATGAAGTCCGCTAAGTCAAGGTCCAAGAACCCGCAGTACTTGTTCCAGATTTCCTCTTTGCATCCCTGCTTGAGCAATTGAGCTGTGCTTACCACGATGTACCTCCTAGGCGAGCTGGATTGCCGGATGGCATGCAGTATGGGATTGTCCCGACCTGGTGAGACCATTAGGTGCGGGCCTCGGCAGGACGAACGCGGTGTGCCAACGGACCTTGAGCTAAGAGCCGATCGAGCGGCTGTTACTCAACGCCTGCCGGAGCGTGGAGCTTAGCTTTGATCAGCAGGGCGTCCGGATAGAAGCGACGCCTAGGCGGCAGCCGGGTGATGCACACATCGTGAAAGCCACAGGCGTCCAGGAGCGCTTGCCACTCCCCACGTGTCGGCAAATGCGCAAGCGCGTCCAATTCCGCCCGGTAACGCGAGCGACTATGCGTCATACCAAAGAGGACCAGTATGGTCCTCATCCATATGGCGCCAAACACCGATCGCATGAAAGGAGACGCCACGACGTCGGCCACGAGGAGCCAGCCGTCGGGTTTCAGCACGCGGCCCATCTCTCGTACCAACTGGTTGACGTCCATGTGATGCGTGCCGAGGCCGCAGGTGACGACGTCGAAAACGCGCTCGCCGAACGGCATCGCCATTCCTGAGGCGCAGAGCGGTTGAATCAGCGAAGTCAGACCTGCGGCCCGCACGGCAGATTGAGCGTGCCCGAGCATGGCAGGCGTGAGGTCGAGGCCGACGATCCGGCATCGAGATGGGACGCGCTGCGCCATCCGCAGCGGGATCACCCCGGTGCCGGTGGCTACATCCAGAACGTCTTCGGCGTTCTGGATAGGGATGGTTTCGATGAAGCGGTCGACAAACTGGTGATAACTGATGCCCCACATCAGGCGCACTTCGGCATCGAGGGTCTCCTCGTAAGTCGAAGCTAATTCGGTGAATGCTTCGGTGACTGCGCCTGTGCTGTCCATCGCTTGCTCCGTTAGAAGGCGTTTTTCCGGGGGCGCTCGGGGACCCTGGAGACAGCGCCGACCGAGGCTGTGGCGGATAAATCTGATACACTATCATACACAGGTTGGCACAAGGGGTCAACTCCTCTACTCGGTGCAGCCATGCACAAGTCCGATGGGGTTGAGCAACTGGGAGAAAGACCTTCGCTCGAGTGGAGCAGTGGTCAGGCCGCGAACAGGGCTGGGAAGCCGCCCGTGTGGAGGAAGATCAGGGGCCAGTCCGTTGGCAGCGCGCCGCGCTCGCACAGGTCGAGCAGGCCGGCGAACGCCTTGCCGGTATAGATCGGGTCGAGCAGAATTCCCTCGCTGGCGGCCAGGCGGCGGATGGCCGCGTTCCCTGCCTCCGATGGGATGCCATACCCCGCCCCGACATAGGTGCGCTCGATCAGGGGCACTTGCCCTGTGTTGAAGGCTTGCGGTTGCCCGAGGCGCTGGCACAGCTCTCCGGCCAGCCCACCAATGGCAGCCGGGAACGCTCGCCAGAGCTTGCCTACGTCGATGCCAAGCAGGCCGAGGCGCGAGCCGGTCAGGGCGAGCCCGGCCATCAAGCCGGCTAACGTGCCGCCCGAGCCCGCGGCTACCACGAGGGTTGACCGTTCGATCCCCAGGGCTGCGGCCTGGTAATCGATCTCGGCCGCCGCGCCGCGTAGCCGAGGCAGCCACGCCAGGTATGCCCACCTACCGGGATGAAGTAATGCGGGCCCACGACCGCCCAAGCTACGAGCCGCACCAGTCGGATCGTCTGCTCGATGGTCATGCTCGCATCGCCTCCAGGGTGCAAAGGAATGAAGTGCATCCGCGCGCCGAGCAGCTCATTCAGCAACAGGTTGCCGGTCAGGCGCGCCGGACGGGGCGCGAAATAGAGCAGATGGGGCTCGAGCCCCAGGCGGCGGGCGGCGGCTGCCGTCAGGCGGGCGTGGTTGGACTGCAGCCCACCGAAGGTCACCACCCGGCGGGCGCCCCGCTGACTGGCATCGGCCAACAGATACTCCAGCTTGCGTGTCTTGTTTCCGCCCAGCCCAGGGCCGATCTCGTCATCCCGCTTGATGTAAACCTGCCTGCCCAGCTCCCGGCTGAGGCGCGGCAGGAATTCCAGCGGAGTGGGATACTCGGCCAGCGGCAGCCGGGGATAGCCGTCGAGTGCGGCCAGCAGGCGTTCGGGGCTTGGCATTTTGGCCGCTTCAACCATCCGCCAAGTGTTTCGCCAGCCGCTTGCCCAACCCGATGATCGTCAGAACGGTCGGCCGGGCGAGGGCTTCCGGGAAGACGCTGGCATCACAGACGTAGAGGCCCGGAATCTCGGTGCGCAAACCGGCGTCCAGCATGGTCCCGATGCGCACTGTTCCGCTGGGATGAGTGCCTCGCAGGGGCGTCATGAACATGCTCGAAGCCTCCGCCCCTGCCTCACACAGGATCTCGCGGCTCAGGTTCTCGGCCGTTCGGAGGCGCTGCCGGTCATGGGCGGTCAGCGGCTTGCTGATCTGCCCGGTCTGGTAGACGCCGCCCGACACGTCGTCTTTGAGCTTGATCATCACGCCCAGCATATTGTTCCAGCGCGGCCAGTAGAGCGGGTAGCGCCACCCCTTGAGGGCGGTGATGAGCGGAAAGAGCAGCCAGGGATCGACCAAGGTGCTGAGCATGAAACCCGTTTCCCGGTCCTCCCACGACCAGGTCATGGGTGGCTCGTTTCCGGCGCCCCGCTCCTTGACGAAACCATAGACCATCGTCGTCACGTCCATGGTCATGCCCTGCCCGGCAGCCGGGAAGCCGGAGGCCTGCAAGATGCGCGGCGTGCCGATGCCGCCCGCGGCCAGCACGACGCTTCCGGCGGTCACGCTGAAAGGACGGCCGGCCAAGGTGCCTGCCACCCCGGCCGCGTGGCCGCCTTCGATCAACACCCGCTCGACGGTCGCGCGCGTCAACAGCCTGGCTCCGGCCGCCACCGCTTCGTCCACATATTCGGCCGCGCTCCATTTGGCGCCGCAGCGGCAGCCGAGCATGCACTTGGCCCCGCAGTCGAAGCGCCGAGCGCGCCCCGGGGACATGAACTTGAGTTGTGGCTGCCAGTTGTAGCCCAGCGCCTGGGCCGCTTCGGCCACGCGCGTCGAAGCCTGGCCCCGCAGCGCAGGCGAGAGCGGGGCGATCTGCAGCTCATCGATGGTCTCGGCGACTTCGGCGCCGATATCCACGCCATACTTGTCCCTCAGCCAATCGGGGGGAGTGGCGGCGCAGCCACAGTACATGCTGGTCGCCCCGCCAACCATCAGCGGACGGATGATGTTCAGCCCTTCTCGCGTGAAAAGCAAGCTGCGATGATCGGTGTAGATCAGCGCACCGGCATAGGTGCCGTAGTAGCCGCGCGTGCGCTCATCGACGCCGCGCTCCAGCAGCAGCACCTGCTTGCCCCGGCGCGCTGACGCGCGCGCCACCGTCGCGCCGCCCGGTCCAGAACCGGCAATGACGACGTCGGCCTGCAGTTGGGTGGTCATGGCCATCGTCCGCCTCCGATTACAAACTGGAACTAGCCAGCAAGAATACCATCGGCCGGGGTGCATGTCCATAGGCCAGCATACAAGGCGCGCCTCCGCCTAGGCGGTCGCCGGGCTGACTTTTTGACACACGCGTTCGGCCAGCCTATACTTGCGGGACGCGCTTACGACCCGCGGATGCGGTTGGGGTGCGGTCCGGGCCAGAGAGGGTGCAGGTTGGTTTCGAAACGCGAGTTCACTCCTGAAAAAGAGCACAGCTACAATCGCAGCGGACCGGTGCGCTGGATCATCGCGCACGCCATGCGCTATCCCGTCTTCCCTGTCGTCGTTCTGGTGATGGCCGTTCTCAACAACTACTTCGTCTCATCGGTGCAAGTGTACATCGGCCGCGCCTTCGACCTGATCACCCTGCCGGGCTTCACCTCGGCTGCGCTGCTATCCATCGCCATCAGTATCGTCGCCGTCACCGCCGGCCAGGGCCTGACGGGCGTCCTGCGCACCAGCGCGGTGGAATTCTTGGCGCAGCGCATCGAACGTGATAGCCGCGAGGAGCTGTATGTTAGCTTGCTCGGCAAGAGCCAGACCTTTCACGGCCGGCAGCGAGTGGGCGACATCATGGCGCGCGCCACTAATGACGTGCGCTCTCTCAACTACATGTTCAGCCCGGGGTTAGGTCTGATTATCGACTCGGCCACCGGCATTTTGATGCCCATCTTGCTCATCGCGCGCATCAGCCTGAGCCTTTTGGTGGTGCCGAGCCTGTTCCTGGTGCTGTTGGGCCTCACGCTCTTTGACTACAATCGTCGCCTGGGACCGGTCAGCGAGGGTTTGCGCCGGCAGTTCGGCACGATGAACGCCGGCCTCGAAGAGGCGATCGCGGGCATCGAGGTCGTCAAGGCGAACGTCCAGGAGAACTACCAGTGGAAGAAGTTCGTCGGCGATGCCAGCGCCTTTCGTGACTTTTACGTCCGCCAGGGCATAATCCAGGCACGCTACCTGCCCCTGTTGGTGTTCGGCTTTGCCTGGGGCGCCGGGCTCTTGCATGCTCTACTGATCTGGCGGACGGGCGTGATCACCTTGGGCCAGGTGGTGGCCTTCATGGGCCTGCTGGGAATCTTGCGCTTTCCCACTTTCATCTCTGTTTTCAGCTTCAACCTGGTGCAGCTAGGGGTGGCCGGCGCGCGCCGAATCCTCGAGATCATCAACGCCGAGACTGAGCTGGACGAGAACCAGGGCGGTGTCTCGCAGCCTATCCGGGGTGAGGTTACATTCGAACACGTCAGTTTCGGTTACGGCGAGAAGTGCATCCTGCAGGATATCAGCTTCCGCGCGCGCGCCGGCGAGACCGTCGCCATCGTAGGCCTGACCGGCTCTGGCAAGACCACGCTCACCCGGCTGATCAACCGCATCTTCGACGTGGATTCGGGCCGTGTGCTCGTGGATGGCATCGACGTGCGCGAGTGGAGCCTGGCGTCACTGCGCTCGCAGATTTCAACCATAGAGCAGGACGTCTTCCTCTTCTCACGCTCGTTAGGGGACAACATCGCCTTTGGCTGCGCCGACGCGGGCCAGGCCGAGATCGAAGCGGCTGCCCGGGCCGCGCAGGCCCACGATTTCATCACCGGCTTCGCCGAGGGATATCAGACCGAGGTCGGCGAACGCGGTGTTACGCTATCGGGCGGGCAACGACAGCGTGTCGCCATCGCGCGTGCCTTCCTGACCGACCCGCGCATCTTGATCCTGGATGACAGCACCAGCGCCATCGACAGCGCTACCGAGGATCAGATCCAACGCGCCATGCGGCGCATCAGCCGGGAGCGCACCACCTTTCTCATCACACACCGGCTCAGCCAGATTCGCTGGGCCGATCGCATTCTGCTCCTGCGGCGCGGTGCGCTGGTCGAGCAGGGCACGCACGAGGAGTTGTTGGCGCGCAGCCCCGACTACCGTCGCATTTTCGTGCGCTAGGACAAACATGGGCTTTATTCTTGACGGCCTCGAGAGCGAGGCCTACGACCGCACCTATAGCGACCGGCACTTGATCGGCCGTATCGTCAGCTATTTCCGGCCGCACGCCGGGCGAATGGTGGTCATCGCGTTGGCGCTGGCGCTGAATTCGGTGGCCGGCACCGGCGGTCCGATCTTGATCGCCCGCGCGATCGACATCGTCTCGCACAACAACACCACTCAGGTGATCGTGTTGATCTCGGCGGCCGTCGTGCTGCTCGGCATTGCCGGCTGGGCCTTCAGCTTCGCGCAGCAGATGTTGGGCGCGCGGGTCATCGGCGCCGTGGTTCTGAAACTGCGCGAGGACGTCTTCGCGGCCGTCATCCGGCACGATATGTCGTTTTACGACGAGCACCCCTCGGGCAAAGTGGTCAGCCGCGTCACCTCCGACACCCAGGACTTCTCGGACGTGGTCAGCCTCATCACGAACCTGATCAGCCAGATCCTGTTGGTCTTACTGCTGATTATCTGGCTGGTGCGCATTGACGCCCGCCTGACCCTGTTGCTCGTGCTGATGACGCCGGTCGCGGCCGGCATCGCCCTGGCCTTCCGTCGCGTGGCCCGTCGCGTGACCCAGCGAGCCCGCCGGGTGACTGCCCGCATCAACGCCCAGATCCAGGAGTCGGTGAGCGGCATCATGGTTGCCAAGGCTTTCCGCCAGGAGCGCGCAATCTATGGCACCTTCGAGACCAACAACCGTCAGGCCTATGCGGTCGGTCTGCGGCGCGGCATCACCCTGAATTCCATCTGGCCGATAATGAACATTGCTTCCGGACTGGCCGTCGCGCTGTTGGTCTACCTCGGTGGGGGTGCGGCTCAGGCCGGAACGATCTCGCCGGGCAACTTCTACCTGTTCATGCAGGCGGTGGGCTTCTTCTGGTGGCCGATGTTGGGCATCGCCTCGTTCTGGAGCCAGTTTCAGGATGGCCTGTCTGCCGCAGAGCGCGTCTTTGCCCTGATCGATGCCGAGCCGCGGGTCGTACAGACCGGCCGGCTGCCGGTCGATCAGGTCGTGGGCCACGTCGAGTTCCGCCACCTGGACTTCAGCTACAACGAGCGTGAGCCGGTCCTGCAAGACTTCAGTCTGGATATCCGCGCCGGCGAGCGCCTGGCGCTGGTGGGCCATACCGGGGCCGGCAAGAGCAGCATCGCCCGCCTGATCACCCGTTTTTACGAGTTCCAGGGCGGTGAGCTGCTCATCGACGGGCGCGACATCCGCCGCCTCGATCTGAGCCAATATCGCTTGAATGTTGGCCTCGTGCCGCAAGAGCCATTTCTCTTCTCAGGCAGCGTGCGCGAGAACATTCGCCACGGACTGAGCGATGCCAGTGACGAGCAGGTCCGGCGCGCCGCGTTGGGGATCAGCAATGGCGAGTGGCTGGACGACTTGCCGGACGGCCTGGATACGGACGCCGGCGAGCGCGGCGCCAACCTCTCCATGGGTCAGCGACAATTGGTCGCACTGGCGCGCGTGCTTCTCAAGGACCCCGCTGTCTTCGTCCTCGACGAGGCGACCGCCAGCGTCGACCCGTTCACCGAGACGCAGATCCAGGAAGGGCTGGAGACGGTGATGCGCGGGCGCACGGCTGTGATCATAGCCCACCGTCTGTGGACGGTCAGGACGGCTGACCGGATCGTCGTGCTCGATCACGGGCGGATCGTCGAAGAGGGGACCCATGATCAGCTCATTGCCCAGGGCGGCCACTACTCGGAGTTGTACAATACGTACTTCCGCCACCAGGCCCTCGACTACAAACCGCCGGAGATCCTCGAGGACCAGCACGCGCTATCCGACCAGTCGTACGTGGAGTGAGCCCGCTGCGAGCAAGCTAAAGTGGATTTGAAGCTGAGAAGAAGGCAAAGGGCTGGTATCCGCATGATACCAGCCCTTTGCCCTGGATAGAGGCGACGGCCGGATTTGAACCGGCGATCGGGGTTTTGCAGACCCCTGCCTTGCCACTTGGCTACGTCGCCTTAATCTGGCAAAATTGTAGCGCAGTCCGGGAAGGTTGTCAAACCGGAACCCCCGGACCGGATCGTCAAGGGCAAGATGCAGGCATGTCCACGGATCTCCTACTACACTGTAGCGCGTGCGGCATCGACTTCATTTGGGCGAGCGAAGAACAGGTCCCAGGTGCCGCCCTGCCCGCGCTATGCCCAGTGTGCCGGCGGCTGGTCCCTTCCCCGGAGCGCAGGCGCGGCCTGGTCAAGTGGTTCAGCCATGCCAAAGGCTACGGCTTCATTACTCCCCCGGAAGGCCCGGAGATCTTCGTTCACCAATCCGGGCTGACAGCCGGACAGGCGCCACCGCGCGCCGGACAGTTGGTCGAATTCACGCCGCGCCGCGGGGAGCGCGGCGTCCAGGCCGAAGATGTCGTAGTGCTCGAGGTCCAGGAAGGAAACATGAGTGGCGAGGGACTTGGGGACGTCGGAAGCTGAATGGGAGATGCCTATCTCCTTCGGGCCACATCCGCCAACAACTCGTCATACGCCGGCGCCAGATACTGCCAGTCAAAATGGGCCGCGGCTTCTCGCAGGCCCGGCAGCCGGACAGGTGAGGCCAGCCCGCTGCCCAGCAGCGCCACAAGCCCGGCGAAGTCGTCGTAGAGGCAGGCCGGGTGCATCGCCGCCGGGATGAGCTCCGGATAGCTCAGCCGGCGGGGCAGCACCGGCCGGCAGCCGCAGTAGATCGCCTCCAGGATGCTCACCCCAAAGAACTCGTGCAGCGCCGTGCTGACGACCAGGTCAGATTCCCAGAGCAAGCGGCCATATTGCGCCGTGTCAGGCAGGTAGCCAAAGTGCACGAGCCGGCTGCCCAGGCGTACCCGGGCCTGCGCGAACTCGCCCGGCTCCACGCGGAAGTTCTCTCCCGCCAGCGCCAGCCTGAACTCGCGCCCCTCCGCGGCCAGCTCGTACAGCGCCCTGAAGAAGGTCGCCGGATCTTTGTCGTACTCCCAACGCTGATTCCAAAGGATCAACGGGGGCCGGCTGCCCTCGGCCGCTGACGTTCCCCCCGGCGGCTCGAAGCTGTCCAGGCGATGCAAGTCACAGCCGACGGGCAGCACCAGCGACCGCGCGCGCGCCGCAGGCACAGTTTCCAAATGGGTGTAGTCGGGGAAATGCTTGAGCAGCCGCGGGAGCTCCTCGAACCAGCTCTCCAGGTGGTAGCGCGAGTTGAAGCACGCCCGGTCGGCTGCCAGCATCGAGAGATGCTGGATCAGGCCGTAGGTCAGGTCGCGCTTGCTGCCGGGCGGCGTCGGGTAGGTAAGCTGATTTTCGTGCATGTAGAGCACGACCGGCACCTGGCCCAACCGGGCGCGGGTGAGGCCCAGGAAGGCCGGTAGATTGACCATGCTGCTGGCCAAGAGGACGTCGGGCCGCTCCGCACTGGCGCTCGCGGATTGTTGGGCCAGCTCGAGCACACCACCCTGCATGCGCCACTTCCAGAAATGGCCGGTCATCGAGAGGATGCGCACGTGGTGACGGCTGTGGGCGGCGTAGCCCTCGGCCCAAGCCCGGTGTGATCCTGCATGATACGGATTGAGCAGCCAAACGTTGAGCGGGAGCGGCAGGTGAGGCGGCGCCACGGGGAGCATCGACATGTCTCCATGTTAACATAAACTCCATCCTCCGGCCAATTCAGGTCTCCCGACCAGCCTGCTCTCGGGCGCCGGGCCAGGGGGAAGGGCGCACACCGGCACTGAGCTCGTAACGGGTGCGCCACAGCCCGGGCAGGCCCACGGCGCTCAGTACTCGATTCGCGTACCGCGCGGCTACGGCCTGCTGCTCCTCATTGCATTAGGATATGTACACTACATGTCCGCTCTGCGTGACGTATTTGAGGTGGGCGATGAGTGTTTTGGCGAGGGCCGGCCAGAGGATGGCGGCGTCGTTCCTGGGGATGCTGGCAGGATCGGCCGGCTTTGCGTTGCTGCTTGGCCTGGCCTGGCTGCCTGCTCTCGGCCACAGCGTGGCCTATAGGTTAACGACCTTGTTCCTGGTGACCGCGTTGGCGCTGGTGATCGCCGGCTGGGTCGCGGGTCTGGTCGTGCGCCGCGGACAGGTGCGTCACGGCGCGGCTCTGGGTCTGTTCTTCGGTTCTCTGGCCTTTGGCTACATCTTCGGTCCACAACCCGTGCTGCTTCTGACGGTCCCCCTGACCGGTTTACTGGCAGCCGGCGGCGGCTGGTTGGCGGCGCGAGGGCTCCAAGCGGTCCCCGAGCCTTCACGCGCGAGGTCAGCCGTTATAGGCGAGGACGCCGCCCGCGGCCAGGGCCAGCAGCAAGGTCACGACCACTGGGCCGACTAACTCCACGGCCATCGCCTGCGATGCGAGCGGCCCAAGGGCCAGGGCGCCCGCCGTCCAAAGCCCGGTTTCCCAGGCCGGCAGCCAGCGAGCCTGGCTGAAGTCGCTCCGCGTCGCCAACCAGGCGGGCAGACTGGCGACTAGGCCGCTGGCAACTGCGCCCAACAGCAGCCAGTCGCCGGACAGCAGGAACGAGCCCAGTATCCAACCCACCAGGTAGCCGGCCGGGGAGAGCAGCACCCACCAACCCCCCTGCGCGGCAGTGCGGCGCACCACCAGCCATTGTCCAAATCCCAGGCCGGCGCCCGCCGATCCCCAGGCCAATGCTTCCTCGAGTGGCCCCAGCGACACGACGAAGGGCATGCTGCCCGTCTCACCAAGCTGTTGCAGGCTTGTCAGTGCCATTTCGGCCAATATGACCCCGGCGGCCAGCCCGAGCGCGCTGGCCACCGGCCACCAGGGCGCCCCCTTCATCCGGCCTCGCAGTAGCAGATACTGCGTGCTGCCCAGCAGCAGCCCGGTCGCTCCGGCGAGCAATACGTCGGCCGGTGCAGGCATGGGGAGGCCCTCCGTCTTGAACGCCAGCGCCGGAAACCAGCCCAGGTTGAAATGATAGCTGCGGGCCGCCCAGGAAACCAGCAGCAGCGCCGCCCAGGCGGCCGCGCTGAAGAGGACCCAGCGGCGCGCTCCTGCCTGGCTCAGGAACTGCCCGACGAGCGGCCACTGCGCCAGTCCCGACAGTCCGCCGATGAGCGCTGCCCGCGCCAGGCCGCCGGCAATCTGCACGACCTCGGGCGCCAGTTGAGCACTGAGCGATGGCCACACCTGATAAAGATAGGCTCCGCCGCCCCAACCCAGGGGAAGCGCCAGGATCCACCACCAGGCGTTGCGGCCGCCTCCGGAGGTGACTGCGCCGCGCGAGCGTAGAACCAGCCACTGTGCAGCACCGGTGCTCAGCCCGGCCAATAGCATGCCACCTACGATCGACGCCATGCGGCCCGGCGGTGAGGCGAGATAAACCTGGGCGAAAACCGTCCACGCCAGGCCCCAGCCGAGCACGGTCACGCCGACCCAGGTGATGAGGAAGACCCAATCGACCCGCCCGCTCAGCGGTCCGGCCAGAGAGTAGCGGCTCCTGCCAGACGCGCCGGACGCGCTCCTTAGCTTGCCATGCAATGGCGACGCGTAAGGCGAGGGGGAAGGCCCGGCGGCCGGCGCCACCGCGCCGCGCCCCCCGGCCACGGCCGGGCCGCCAGCGCCTGGTCCGGCACCGGTTGCGGCGCGCGGCGCGGCCCGCGGCTTCGCATGTGCATCCGCGCCGCAATATGGGCAGAAGCGCACTGAGGCCGGGAGCAGCTTAGCACAGCTTGGACAAGTGCTCACGGGAGGCGGGCCGCACACTGGGGACAAAAGCGGCTGTTTTGCGGTATGGCCGTACCGCATTGCGGGCAGTTGCGGTCGCCTGCCAGTTGCGAGCCGCAGCTTTGGCAGTAGATCTCATCCGTGTTGCTGACAGTGCCACAGCGGACGCAGATGACGTAGTTGGCGGGCGCGTTCGGGCCGGCCGCGGCCGGTGATGCTCCACTCAGCGCTGCCACGGTCTGCACGAGCAGGTGGCCGGCCTGGCCCGCAGTCGAGGCGGGTTTTGGGCGCGCAGCGAGTGACGCCAGCAGGCGCCGGCTGACTTGCAGCAGCCAGTCATCGGACTGGCTGCGCGCGGCCGGCTGGCTGCCCCCGGCATTCGAACTGTTCGACGTGCTTTGGGCGGCAGTGGAGTTGTTCGGCGTGCCCTGTGCCCCGGCCGGCCGCGCGCTCTTTGCGGAGCGTCGCGCGGTTTGTGCCCCGCTGGCCGTACCCGGCCCTCTCGTCATAGGTGGCACGCGCCGGGCACGGCTTGGCCCTGCTGGAGGACTGTGGCCATTTCCGTTGACTGCTCCGTCGCCCGCGGCGCCGTTTTTCCGGCCCCCGACGAGTGCGGGCGGGGCAGCGCCGCGGCGCTGCCCCGCCTTCGCACTGCCACAGCGCGGGCAGGCGGCCAGATGCCGGTCGTAGAAGTGCCCGCCGCGACACTGCACCAGGTCCTCTTCCGCTGCCGCAAGGGCCTTCTCCCAATCGCGCGCGCCCGGTCGCAAGTTCGGCTGCCGATGACCCTCGATGAAGCAGCGCCGGATCAGGGCGACCAGTTCGGGGTGCAGGTTATCCAGCGGCGGCGCGGCCGGCGGTGGAGACATGATTTCCGCCCAGGTGGGGTCGTAAGGGAACCAGCCCTGTCGAATGCGCTCTTCAAGGGGCGGCGGGTCGCCGGGCCGGAGCCAGCGAGCACGGAACGGATGGTTCCCCTCCATCAGAAGCTGGAACACGAGCACACCCAGCGAGAAATCGTCGTGCTGAGTCTGGCGCAGGACCTCGCCCAACGCGTGACCTTGCAGCTCCCAGGGTGTGTATTCCGGTTTGCCCACGTGCGGCGGGTAGACGATGATCCTCCCGTTGCGTGGCTCTTGCACCTGGAAGCTGTCGACGTCGATCAGCGTCACCATGGCCGAGGGCGTCACCAGCACATTGCTTTCGTTCAGGTCGCCGATGATGTAGTTGCCTTCGTGGAGGGCAACCAGCGCGGCGGCCAGGTTGCGCGCGGCCCGGTGCTGATAGCGGCGGTCGAAAGCGGGCAGGGCCTGCGCGCGCGTGCGAGGGTTGAACACGAAAAGGATCGAGGCCGCATCCTGCACGCGCGCCATCAGGTAACCCACGAAACGGCCGGAGCCGTCAAAGAGCAGGCCTTGCGGCCAGGCGAGGGCCGGATGTGACGACTGGACGCCGCCCGGCTCGCGCGGCGGATGGGCAAGCATCCAACGCAGCTTCTCATCCTGCCCGTCGCGTGGCGCGGGCGCGTAAACCTTGGCCAGCGTGCGTGGCTGGCCATGAAGCGTGTAGACGATCCCTTCACCGCCGCGCGCCAGCTCGGCTTCGACCTGGATCGGCCGGCGCGCCCCATCGTAAAGCAACATCAGTCCGTTAAGTCCTCGAGCGCCAGGGCCGCCTGCGGCGCGGGCAGCAACAGCAAGCTGTCCTCCAGCATTCCCGTTGGCCGGGCGCATCCCTGCGCCACGCGCGTGGCCAGCACCAGCGTCTTGTCGTCGTCGGTCCGCGCAGAAACCGGCGCCGAGGCCAGAAAGCGGACCAGCTCCTGCTGCGCCCGCTCATCTTGCCGCGCCGCCGCAAAGTCGAACAGCGGGCGGAAGAAGGGAGCGTGTGGCACCGCTCCCGGTAGCCGCAAGGCCAAGCGGAGCAAGCCATCCGTGCTGGCGGCCAGGGCGCACAGGCTTTCCCGGTACACCCCGACCTCCAGGCCATCCAGCGCCCGGTCCATCGTCAAGAAGTAGGCTTCGTTCGCGTACTCGCCGCGCTGCGGCCGGGCTGCGAGCAGGAGTTCGCCCGCCGCCGTTTGGGCTACGATCCAGCCGTCCCCGAGTTGCGCCGTGATCAGCCACGGATCGGCAGCCACCGCGCAGGTCAGCGTAGTCGCGAACTCGCCCAAGGGCACGCGCGCGGCTGCGGCCAGTTGGCAGAGCGCGTCACGCGCCCCCTGGTAGGCCTCAGCCAGCAGGGCCGTCCAGCCGGTCGCTCCGTCCGGCCAGGGGTCCGCCAGCCCGGCTGTCAACGCCGCGACCGCCGCCATCACTGCTTGCCGGGCGCCTTCCGCCGAACGCGACGCCGAGCCGGCGCCATCGGCCACTGCCAGGACACAGCCACCGCCGGGCAGATTCTGCCAGAGATGCGCGTCCTGGCAGGGCAGCGCGCGTGCCGCGTGCCCTGCGCCCTGGACAGAAGCGCCCAGGAGGTGCCAGGTACCAAGCTTCACAGTTACTGCTCGCAGACCGTCAAGAAGACGTGTCGACCTGGCCCCAACCAACCGCCGGCAGAGGCACTTGCTCGCCCGGGCGGGACTGCGCGACCGCCGACAGGCTCTTCGACAGCCACTGGAACATCTCTCGGAAGGCCAACCCTTTCAGCCGCATGGGCGGTCGCTGCTCAGAGAAACGCGCCAATACTTTCATATCGGCGCCTTCCACGCCCACCGCATAGAAGGTGAGGCCCTTTCGCTGCTCCTCTTCTTTGACCAGGTCCGGCACTGCCTCCCAGCCGTTGTCATTGGGCCGGCCGTCGGTGATCAGAAAGACCCAGGGGCGGAAGTAGTCGGCGCCGTTGCGCTTGTAGATTTCCTTGCGCTCGCGCAGGAGGGCGAGCCCCTTGCGGACCGCCTCGCCCATCGGCGTTTCCCCGGCTGCCGTGAGCGTGGGCGGCGCGAAACTATCGATCGTCACGAAAGCCTGTTCTGCGTCGAACGGTACCTCCTGCTGCGTGCCTCCGCGTACATCCAGAGCGCGCACCTGGCCGCCGAACGTGATCAGCGCCGCCTCGACGCGCAACGCCGCCAGCCGGTCGGACTTCAGCACGCTCGCGAATTCCTGTAAGCCCTGGTTGAGCTCCTCGATCGGTCGGCCGGCCATCGAGCCCGATACATCCAGCAACAGGACCACCGGGCAGCGCGGCTCGGGGTTGTCGGCAAACTCTACCTGTCCCAGGGGTTCGATCGTCATAACTCTCTCCTTAGGGCCCAACGGACGCTCCGGTCAACGTGCGCGGAGGTTTCTGGCCGCCGCGGCCCGCCGGCGGTCAACTCCCAGCGCAGTGAAACGATTGTATTACTCTTTCTGGTGCCTGGCAAGCGATCTCAAATCCTTGGCCTACCGTCCCTCCCCCGGCCAGCCGGGAAACGCGCGCGGCGCCCAGTCAAGCCGCACTCTTCACGCATTCTTTCTTCACGCATACTTAACGAAGTCTACCCGTTTTTTGTTTCCGGCAAGGTTCGGAGGGGAGGGCTGTGAAGGCTGGGAGGCGGGTGGGAGGTACCGGCGAAGCCGTCTCGATCCCGGCCGCGCCCAAACTGGCGTCCGTCCGGGCATCCCGGACGGACGCCTCCTATTGCCCGGTGACCAGGCTGGCGCTTGCTGAGCAGCGAGTGAGCGACTGCCCGGCCCGGCCATGTGGCAAGCCAGGCGCTATTACCGGTTCAGCGGCCGTTCGGAGCCGGCCGGTAGGCGAGCAGCACTACGCCGAGTTCTCGTTCGGCGTCCTGCAGACGCTTGAGCTGCTCATCGGAGAGGGATGCGACCTGCGCTTGTGGCTCTACAGCCACGACCCAGGTCCCCAATTCTTTCTCCAACGACTGCAGCTTCTGCATGCCCCCACCGTCCAGATGTGCTGCCTTCAGGTAAGCTACCGTCATCTGTACCTCCGCGTTCCTCGCCGCGATCCGGGCCCCGGGCAGGCAGTCTGGCCTTCGCGCCGGCAAGTAACCTGACTATAGACCTATCCGCTCGTGCGGTCGGTACACTGATATCCAGTCTGCACCCTTCGCCGGCCGATCCGTCTGCTTGTCGGCACGCAAACAGCGGCCCGGAGCTTGACTCTCCGGACCGCTGTCAGGCCTCAGGCTGGACCCTCCATCAGGGCCAAACGCCGCGCGCTTCAACTGCACCGGCGACCCGGTCGACTGCCATCATGTAGGCGGCCATGCGCAGCGGCACATCCTGGGCTTGGGCGAAGTCCCAGACCTGCCGGAAGCTATTGACCATGATTGTATGCAGTTGCTGATTAACCTCGCTCTCTTCCCAGAAGAAGTTTTGCAGATCCTGGACCCATTCGAGGTAGCTGACGACCACGCCCCCCGCGTTAGCCAGGATATCGGGCACAACCACGATGCCCCGCTGCCGCAGGATCTCATCGGCCTCGCGCGTCGTCGGGCCGTTCGCGCCTTCGACGATCATCTGGGCACGCACGTAGGGCGCGTTTTCGCCGGTGAGTTGCTGTTCGAGTGCTGCCGGGATCAGGACGTCAGCCGGCGCCAGCAGCAGTTCCTGGTTGCTGATCCTGTCAACGCCCGGACCGCTGTATCCTTCCAGCAGATGCTTCGGGTTTTGTTCCACGTGCTCGCAGATGGCAGAGAGATCCAGGCCGTCGGGGCAGTAGAGCCCGCCACTGACGTCACTGACTGCCACGATCTTGCAGCCCATTTCATGCAGTATGCGGGCTGCGTACGAGCCCACGTTCCCGAAGCCCTGCACGGCGACAGTCGTGTCGGCCAGGGCCAGCGCACGCCGCTTCAGCAACTCCGCCGTGACGATCGCCACGCCGCGCCCGGTCGCTTCCTTGCGCCCCAACGAGCCACCCAGGTTGATCGGCTTGCCGGTGACGATTTCCATCACCGTCTTGCCTTCCAGCATGCTGACCGTATCGGCCATCCAGGCCATCACCTGCGGATTGGTGTTGACGTCAGGCGCCGGGATGTCGCGTTTCGGGCCGAGGATCGGCAGGATCATGGCTGTGAAGCGCCGGGTCATACGGTTCAACTCGCCCTGCGACATGGCCGTCGGGTCGCATTGCACGCCACCCTTGGCGCCCCCGTAGGGAATACCCACCACGGCGCACTTCCACGTCATCATGGCCGAGAGCGCCTTGACCTCGTTCAACGTCACGTCGACGTGATAGCGGATGCCCCCCTTGCAGGGTCCGCGTGCGCTCGAATGCTGCACACGGTAGCCGGTAAACACCTTGATGTGACCGTCGTCCATCACCACCGGGATCGCCACGGTCAGTTCGCGCTCGGGTTGGCGCAGCATGGCATGAATGCCTGGCGCCAGTTTGAGACGTGCTGCCACCGCGTCCAGCTCTGCCACGACAGTGTCCCATAGGTCACGCTTGACTGGCTGCGGGCCCGCTGTCTGGGCCGCGGCGACCGGTCCCATACCGGTCCGAGTCCGGACTTCTTCGACCAATACACTTTTCACTGCGGCCTCCTGTGGCTCGAGTGGCCCTCTTCAGCGCTCCAGGATAGGCAGCGGCGGCTGGTGGACGGACGACAAGAGCGCCCCGAAACCGGTGCGGTTCCGCACCTCTGTTTCATCAACCACCTGTGCGTCCAACAAGTGGGCCAGGTGCGGGGCATTGGCCAGGCCGGCGAAGCCGCGCAGCAGTGCCCGGTCGAGCGCGCCGATGAGCGAGTTCAGTGCCTCGGTCTTGCGACGCGCCACGAAGATCAGATGGATCAGCGGGCTCGGCCGGCCCTCGCCGAAAATCTCGTCGTCGGGGGTGGCTTCGTCGTCGTACATGAAGACGCCCCTGACCTCGGCGTCCAGGCCGGCGATGTGCTCGGCGACCTGTACCGCCAGGCCATACTTGAAGTAGCCGTAAGTCTCGCGATCGTGCTGCTTCAAGGCGATCGTTGCCTCGCTGCGGTTCAAGCGCATCATCTGCGCGGTGAAGCTGATGGCTCCGACCAGGGCCGCCTGGGCCGCGCTCTCGGCGTCTGAGAGCAGCGTTTGCCGATCGGTTTTCGTCACTTCATCTCGGGTCGCTGAAAGGGTAGTCATTTTGTCTTGCTCCTATGTGCTGGTCATCGTCCGTGGATCACTGCGTTCCTGACGACAAGAGTATCATAGGCGAAGACTCGGCTTAAAGTCATAGAAATACCCGGCGGAGTTATGAAAAATGCATGAAAATGGAGGCCCCGGCGCAGTTCAGGGCGCAGGACAGGCCAGGCTGTAGCCCGTCCCGGCCACGGTGAGGATGTACTCTGGGTGTGCGGGGTCGTCTTCCAGCTTGCGGCGCAGGTAGCGGATGTAGGCGCGCAGATAGTCGACGTCGTCCCGGTATTCAGGGCCCCATACCTTGGCCAGCAGATCGGCATGCGTCATGACCCGATCTGCGTTCAGCGCCAGTTGCCGCAACACCTCATACTCGGTGCGTGTCAGCGCCACCTTTTCGCCCCGCACCCTGACGACGTGGCGGGCAAAATCGATCTCGAGCGTGCCGCAATTAAAGGCAGCGCTGACATTCTCTTCCGGCCGGTGGGTCCGTCGCAACACGGCTTTCACGCGCGCGATGAGTTCTTTTGCGTTGAAGGGCTTGGTCAGATAGTCGTCGGCTCCCGCATCGAAGCCGGTCAAGATGTCCTCGTCTTGCGCCTTAGCCGTCAGCATGATGATCGGCACATCCGAGAACTCGCGTATGCGGCGGCAGATGGCATAACCATCCGGCCCGCTGGACAACAATACGTCAAGCAGGACCAGGTCTGGCCTTTCCATCACCACCATCTCGACACCCGGCTCGCCGCTGCTGGCGGCGATCACCTGGAAACTCGCAACCTTCAGCACTTCGCTCACGAGCCGCACCACACGCGGCTCGTCGTCAACAACCAGGATCTTTTCCTTGCGTCCCCCTGCCAGGCTGTTCTCAGTCATGCTGTCAGTTCCTCCGACTCGGAAGCCGGCTGGTACGGCAGTGTGAAGTACAGGGTCGTGCCCTGCCCGACCTCGCTCTCCGCCCAGATGTTGCCACCGTGGCTCTCGACGATGGCCCGCGCGATCGGCAGGCCGAGCCCCACCCCTACCACGTGGCGGCCCAACCCCGACTTTATGCGGAAGTATTTCTCAAACAAGTGGTTCAGATGCTCGGGCGCGATGCCTATGCCCTGGTCGGCGACGCTGATCACGACCACATCGGCGCGCACTTCCACGCGCACCACCACCAGCCCTCCCGCCTGTGAATACTTGACTGCATTGTCCAGCAAGTTGCGCAACACCTGGATCACGCGATGCGGATCAGCCTCCACGATCGGCAAGTCGGGGGGCAGGTCGACCAGAAAATGGTGCTCGGGGCTGCGGCGGGCGATGTCGTCCACCACTCCCTTAACCAGGTGCGGCAGCATCACCGGCTCCAGTTCCAACTTGAGGAATCCGGCGTCGATCAGCGAGGACTCGAGCAAGTCATGGATCAGGTCCTGCAGGATATCGCACTCTTCGTCGATGATTTGCAGGAACTCTCGCTGGGTCTCGTCGCTGAAATCGGCTTCCTCCATCAGCAGGGCCGTCGAGTAACCCTTGATCGAAGTCAAGGGTGTGCGCATCTCGTGGGCGAGAGTGGAGATCAGCTCCGCCTTCAGGCGGTTGGCCTCGCTGTGGGCCTGGATTGACCCTAACTGCTCCTTGAGGGCCGCGTTCTCGATCGAAAGCGTGATCAGATCGGCGACGTGCTGCAGGAAGACAATGTCGACCGCCGTGAAGCTACCCGTCTGGCGCAGGTTTTCCAGCACCAGCACGCCGGCCTTTTTGTCGTCGGTGATCAGCGGAATGCATGCCGCGCTCTGGGGCCGGCCGAGCCCTACCGTGGCGGCACTGAAGATCGCATAATTCGCCGGTCGCATGCTGCGCATGCCCTCCGCAACCGCCTCGGGTGTGGCGTACAACCCCGGTTGGCCCGTCTCGAATGCCAGCCCGGTTATCGACTCGCCGGGAGCGAGGCGCATCTGCACGAGCTGCGCTGAGTCGTAGCCTTGAGCCGCTTTGACTTTGAGCAGCCCGTCCTGCGGGTCATAGAGCATCAGCAAGCCGGCATCGGCTGCCGGCAGGGTTTCCATCAGGGTCGCCAGGAACTTGTGCAGGATCGTTTCCTGATCGTGCTCGGTCACCAGGATCTTGGCGATCTCGAACATGGTCGGGAGCCGGATATCTTCACCAGGAAGTCGAGCAGGAGCGGCCGGAGCGCCACCGTGTGTGGCATCGAGCGGTAGTGGCTGTGAATGGGACATCGTTGTCGTAGGTCTCCTATGGGGCTGATCGCCTGGGCCTTGGCCGGCCGCGCGCGAAGCTTGTATATTGTATCGCGTTTGACGGTGGGGACAAAACTTCCGCTCGCCGCCTAGGCTTTCGGCGTCTGCGTCCCCTTGACCTATTCGCCCGGGGATCATTGTCCTGCCTCGTGCAGGCGCGGACCTGGCAGGATTGCGATGCCGCCGGCTCAGAGTGTGTCCGCGGTCCTCAGGCTCGACGGGGGAGCTCACGAGGCCTGGCCTTGCTTATAGCGCTCAGATAGACGGGTGAGGGCACGCAGCCCCTGTTCGGCGATGATCGCGATAAACGAGACGGCGATCACCCCCGCCAGGATCTTGTCGCCGTAGTCCTGGCTAATGCCCTCGCGGATCAGCGCGCCGAGCCCGCCCGCGTTGAAGAAAGCCGCAACGGTCGCGATGGCGATCGTCGAGATGGTGGCAATGCGCAGCCCGGCCAGGATCACCGGCAGGGCCAGCGGCAGCTCAACGCCCCAGAGGATCTGCCAGTTGTTCAGGCCCATGCCGCGTGCAGCCTCCAGGACCGCCGCGTCCAGGTTACCGATGCCGGCGACCACGTTACGCACCAGGATCGCCTGGCAGTAGATCACGAGGGCCAGGATCGTCGGCCAAAAACCGAGGCCAAGCACGGGGATCAGCAGCACGAGCAGCGCGATGCTCGGGATCGTGTACAAGGCGCTCAGCAGCGCCATGATCGGACCGTACAGCCGGCGGTGGCGGCTCAGAAAAACGCCGAGCGGCAGGGCGACCACGACCGCGATCGCCAGGGCGACGAAGGTGATCTTGAGGTGTTGGCCGGTCAGCGCCAGGACCTTGTCCGGATTGTTGAGAAGGTATCTCATCGCTGCACGCGCTCAGTCGCCGTTTGTCTTCAGGCTGGCGGGCCAGCGCAAGCGTTCGCGCACGGTACCCAGAGCGCACTGCCCGACCAAGCGGCCGGTCGCGTCCGCCACCGGCAGCGTGTCGTGCTCCGAGCGCAGGAGCCTGGCGAGCACATCCCGCATCGAGTCGTCGATCGACAGCGCTTCGTCCCGGTACCGCGCCGTGCCGGGATCGAGCGGCTCCAGGACGTTGCGCGCGGTGACCAGTCCGAGCAGGCGCATCATGTCGTCCGCGCCGATCAGTTCGCAGACGAAGTCGTTGGCCGGCCGGGTGATCACGTTGAACGAAGTATCATATTGCAGGACTTTGCCCCGATCCATGATGATCAGGCGGTCGGCCAGGCGCAAGGCCTCTTCCACGTCGTGGGTGACAAAGAGCACGGTTTTGTGCGTGCGCTGTTGCAGGGCGAGGAATTCTTCCTGCAGGTGCCCGCGTGTGATGGCGTCGACGGCGCCGAAAGGCTCGTCCATCAACATGATCGCCGGATCCGCAGCTAGGGCGCGCGCGATGCCCACTCGCTGCTGCTGCCCGCCCGAAAGCTGGCTGGGAAAGCGCCTGCGGTATTCGGCGGGCGACAAACCGACCAGCTCCAACAGCTCGTCGACGCGTTCCTGGATGCGCGGGGCCGGCCATCTGAGGATGCGCAGCACGGTCGCGACGTTATCTGCCACCGACCAATGGGGGAACAGGCCGATCTGTTGGATCACGTAGCCCATCTTGCGCCGCAACTCTACCGCCGGCAGCACCTCGATGTCCGTTCCCTCGACCAGGATGCGCCCGCTGCTCGGCTCATACAGGCGATTAACCATCTTCAGCAGCGTCGTCTTGCCGGAGCCGGATGTGCCCAGGATGACCACGGTCTGTCCCCCCGGTACCGCCAGGCTAACGTCGTCGACTGCCCTGGCTGCTGCCTTGGCATAGACCTTGCTGACATGATCGAAGACTATCGCGTCCACTCTGTCCACACTATCCTGCCGAACTCACCGTGTCTACATGCCGGATGCGGCTCGCCGGCTCCCTACAGTCCACGTTCACAGGGGCGGCCCCGCCCGATTCGGCCGTCGGCCTCACTCACGGGGCCACCCCTGCCTACATGGCGCCGGCCGCCTACTTGATCAGGCCCTTCGACGTCAAGAAGTCCTTGGCCACCTGGCTGTACTCCTGCTTGTCGCCGTCCACCTTCCAGTTCAGGCTGGAGATGACGTCATTCGTGATCATGGGCGCCAACTTGTTTAGCACGTCCGCGATCTGCGGGTACTTGTCCAGCGTAGCCTGACGCACGACCGGGGCCACCTGGTAGGGCGGCCATAGGCCTTTGTCGTCCTGCAGCAGCACCAAGTTGTAGGCGCTTATCTGGCCGTCGGTGCTGAACGCGATCACGCAGTCGGCCTTGCCGTCTGTGATGGCCTTGTACTTCAGGCCTGGATCGTAAATGGTCATCGACTTGAAGTCGAAACCGCCGTACAACTCCTTGAGGCCGGCCAGCCCATCCGGACGCTGCGGGAAGTCGGGGATGGCCGCAAAATTAATGTTCGGCGCCGCCTTAGAGAGGTCGGACAGCGTCTTCAGGCTGTACTTCGTGGCCGCCTCCTGGGTACAAGCGATGGCGTTGGTATCGTTCATCGGCGCCGGATCCAGCCAGGTCAGGTTCCACTTGTTCTCGTAGTCGGTGGCCACCGTCTGATACACCTTAGCCGGATCCTTCTGATTGTCCTGGATGCCCAGGATGAAGCCGTAGGCCGTACCGGTGTACTCAGGGTACATATCGATCTGATCGCTGATCAGCGCATCGTGGGCCACCTGAGTGCCGGCAAGGTTTAGCTTGCGTTCGACCGGGATGGCATTGGCTTCGAGCAGCTGCGCATACATCTCGCCCAGCAGCAGCTCCTCGGTAAAGTCCTTGGAGCCGATGCGCACGGCGCCGGTTTGCGGGGCAGAACCGGGCAGTGAGCCCGAAGCTGCCGCGGTCGGAGTGACGGCACCGGTCGCGGCCGGAGCAGTGGCCGCCGCCGGGGCTGTGGCAGCCGCCGCCTCGGTCGCGGCGGGCGCGCCGGTGGCCGACGGGGGCTGGGTGGCCGCGGGAGCGGCCGGGGCTGAGGTGGCCGCCGGAGCCGCCGGCGCGGGAGTGGCAGCCGGGCCGGCCGCGCAGGCCGAAAGAGCCAGGATGGCGACGATGAGCAAGACGACGACTCGATACAGTTTCACGTCAGTCCTCCTTGAGGGATAGTACATCGCTCAACGGTAGTATCGGCGCCGGGCCAGCGCCTCGATGGCGTTCAGCGTGACCTCGGCACTCAGGGTCAGCAGAGCGATCGTGATCGCGCCGACCAGCATCAGATAGATGTATGCCGGCCCGAGGCTGAGCCCGGCGAAGATGTATTCTCCCAACCCGCCGGCCCCGATGATCGCGCCGATCGTCGCGCTCGGCCAGCACCTCGACGGCCGCCGTGCGAAAGCCGGCAATCAGCACCGGCAGCGCAAGTGGCAGCTCGACCTGCCAGGCGATGCTCAGCGAAGCCATGCCCATGCCGCGCGCCGCTTCGACAATCGCAGGATCGACGCTGGCAAAGCCGGCTTGGGTGTTGATCAAGATGGGCGGGATGGCTAGGATGGCCAGGGCAATCATGGCCGGCAGAAAACCGATCCCTATCAAGGGCAGCATCACGGCCATGATGGCCAGGCTGGGAATGGAGCGCAGGGCGCCGACCACGTTCGTGACCCACGGCGAAGCGGCTTGGCTGCGCGCCGCCAGAACACCCAGTGTGACGCCGACGAGGATGCCGATGAGCAAAGCCGCGCCGCTCAACCTGAGGTGCACGGCCGTCTTGGCCCAGAACTCAGCCTGGTGCGTGAGGAAGTATTGCCAGGTGCTTTCTAGCAACCCCATACCGGTGTTTCACCCTGGACGGCCCTTGCTCGACCATCCCCGATCTGGAAAACCAAGTTAACGCTAATTATGACATAGTTAATAGGTTGCTGCAACTGCGGGTGGCAGACCGGGCGCATCTCAGGATGGGGGCGAGTTGTAGACCTGTCGCCACAGATCGGCGAAGCGCCCGCTGAGGATCGCCGTGCGAATTGGGACGAGATGTTCAGCGCCAGCCCGGCTCCAGCGCATGCCTGGGCCGCAAAGTCGGGCCTGGTACTGCTTGGCCCCCCCTTCGACCATGCCGGAGCCGATCACGTACTCCTCCTCGCGCATCTCCAGGTAATTCATGCGGTGCTGATGCTCGCGGAAGTAACCGGCCTCGCGGCGCAAGCCGTCGGCGACATTGGGCAAATCATTGGCCGCCTGCTCCAATTCACAGGCGATGCGTTCGGCCTGGCCCTGGTAGAGGGCGGTTTCTCGGCTGTTGAACCAGAGCTGAAAGGCCGCTGTGCCTTCGCCCTTGAACAACTTGGCGGCAGCGGCCAGGTGCTGGTTGGCATGATACCAGTCCACCAACTGGCGGCTGCGACCGAAATGCAGATCGGCCTGATTCCAGATCCAAGCTGCGCCATCGGCCACCACTTGCGTATCCTGCGCCTGCTCCCAGCCCCGCCGCCTCGCCTCGGCAAAGACCATTTCGCCAAAAACTTCCGGCCCACCCAGGTGCGCAGCGTAGCTGTTGTGGACGGCATGCGCCATTTGCACCGGTTCGCGGGTATGCTCGTCCTTGCCCAATCGCACCTCGATATCGAAGGTAGCCCCAACCTTGAGTTCTTTCCAGCCTTCCTGGCGGATGTGCACCATCATCCCATCCATCGCCACACCCATGCGTCGATCTGGCTCAACTTCACGGCTGGGTGGCTGCCATTTCTCAGGCAGTGCGTTCGCTTTCGCCCGCTCGGCTTCCTCCAATGCCTTAAATTGTGTGCCCCACACGTCGCTGCGCCGCCAAATGCTACAGCGCGAGATGTTGACCTGCCCGATTTCCTGCAAGATCTTCTCGGCCTGCGCAAAAGGCACCAGCCCGCTCAACCAGACTGCCTGCCGGGCAATGCCCTCGCTCCAGCCCACGTCTGGCTGCTCAAGTTGTCTCTTGAGGGGGAAAATGCTCCGCTTTGGAGCAATTACAGTGGTAGTGTGCCCGCTCGAAGCGCAATGTCCCCGCCAGGCTCTCGACGGTCCGCCCTTTCTGCCCCTTGTAGCGCATCCGCTTACCGCAGTGTGGGCATAACGGAGCTTCGACGGGACGCGCTGCATCCTGATCCTCAATCGCCACCACCGCCATCCGCTCACTTATCTGGCGTCGCACCTTTAGCACCGCCGCCTCGATCTGGCTTAGGTTAGGCTTCTGTGCCTGCTCCTCCCAGTCGAGAAACTCGTCGATCATCGCCTCTGCCGCTTTCACCAATTCTGCTCGCTTCTGCTCTCGCGTGTATCGCATGGGGCAACCTCTCCATTTCAAGCTATCCCCAGCATAACACACGCTTTTGGCTACTCCCGTGCCCAAGCGTCCCATCCAGCCCCTATCTTTGGCCTTCGTCTTCGCCGCCCCCTGGCTTCACCCCTGGCCTTGCCCCCAACTTGAGATGCGCCCTGGCAGACCGGCACACTTGGGGCGTTTCGGATCTCAGGCAGAAAGCGACCTGCGCTTGCCCTAAATCCGAGTTGCGCCCTATGATATACTGGAAGCCATGGTAGCTTCCGACCGCGTCGTTTGCCGCTTGCGTCCGACCAGTTGGCTGCCGTTCATTGCCTGGGCCTGCCTGCTGTTCTTGCAGTTGGTTAGCCCGGCCCGGGTTTGGAGCTGGTCTCTGGTGGGCCTTGGCCTGCTGATTATCATCGGCTTCCTGTGGGCCCGGAATCTCCGCGACCACGTGATCCTCGGGCGCCGGGTGATCGGCACGTGGGTGGTGGTAGGCGACGAGCTGGCCGAAGAGTTCACCCTGACCAACCACGGTCGCCTGCCCGTACTCTGGGCCGAGGTGCGCGATCACTCGGCTGTGCCGGGTTATACAACCAACCGGGTCGAGTCGGTCGGCATGGAGGCGCAGCGACGCTGGACCTACGCCGGCGTCTGCGAGAGGCGAGGCGTCTTTCGCCTCGGTCCGACCGACCTGCGCATGGCCGACCCCTTCGGCTTCTTCGAAGTCACGCAGCAGTACCCTTCGACGACCACCATCATGGTTTACCCGCGCGCCTCCCACCTGCCCGATCTCGACCTGCCGCGCGGCCGGGCCAGCGGCCGGTCCGCGGCGGCGCTGCGTTCGCCCGCCGAGACTATCGACGTGGGCGGGCTGCGCGATTACCTGCCCGGCGACACGCTGCGCCGCGTCCACTGGAAGGCCAGCGCCCGCCGCGACCGGCTGATGGTGCGCGAGTTTGACCGCGAGCCGTCCGGCGATCTCTGGTTGATCGCGGACATGGACGCCGACGTGCAGGCCGGGCACGCCGCGGAGGCGACCCAGGAGTACGCGGTCGTGCTGGCGGCCTCGCTGGCGGCCCAGTACGCCCGCCAGGGTGAGCGGCGCGCGGTTGGTCTGGTGACTTCTGGCCAGAATCCGGTCTTGCTGCCCCCCGGCCGCGGCCAGGCGCATTTGTGGCGCATGCTGCAGGCGCTGGCCGAGGCCGAGCCGGCCCCCGGCCGGCCGCTGGCGCGGGTGCTCGACGAGCTGGCCCGCACACTCGGCAGCGGCCTGACCCTGGTCATTATCACTCCCTCGCAGGACCCGGCCTGGGTCGGTCCCCTGCTAGGGCTGCTCGAGCGCGGCAACGCGCCCGCCGTGCTGTTGCTGGATAGTCACAGCTTCGATCCACCCTGCGGCACGGAAGCGGGGCTGGCCGGGATGCGGGGTCTACTGGCGGCCCAGCGCATCCCACACTACGTGCTGGCACAGGGTTTCCCGTTCCAGCCCGTGGAGCGCATCCGCCGCTGGCGGCGCGAGTTGAAGACCCTCCCGGGCACCGGGCGGGTGATCGAAGTGAGCGTGGAGGAAGAGGTCTGAGCTGACGGCGCGACGCGCAGCCCTGCTCGCCGGCACGCGCGGCGCGTGGTTCTGACTGGAGGGTTGGCGCTTGTTTTACGAGCAGGTCACGGCAGAGGGGAGACCAGGCTGGATGGTGCGGCAGTGGCGCCGCTTCAGGCCGCGCGAGGGCTGGCTCGTCTTCATGCTGTCCTGGGTCATGGTGCTCTGCCTGCCGGCTGCTGTCACGAGTGGGGAACTGATTCGCGGCCTCGCGCCGGCCTTCTGGCTGATGACCCTCGGGCTGGCCGCCAGTTGGTGGCTGGCCCACCGGCGCATCGCGGGCCTGGTGGCGAGCCCGCTCCTCTTCCTGGCCGGCTGCCTGGCCGACCTCGTTTGGGGCGTCTACGTCGTCAACCCCACGCTCTTTGCCTGGCAGCTCTCCGCGCGGGCCGCCTGGTGGCTGACGTGTGGTGTCCGCACCACCTGCGCCGTCCCCGCTCCGGCCATCACCTACCCGGCCCAACAGCTCGCCGCCCTGGCCGACTTCTGGCAGCGCCTGGGCTGGTGGGTCGACGGCCTCGTCAGCGGCCAGGGTGTGCCGGACAATCTGGTGCTGGTCGGTCTGGCTTGCCTGCTCGCCTGGGGGCTGGCGGCCTGGGCCGGCTGGTGGGTCTCGCGCCACGGGCGCCCGTTCGCCGCCATGCTGCCGATCGCCGTCTTTCTGGCCCAGGCGATCTACGCCATGGACGGCCAGATCGGCTTCATGCTGGCTTTCCTCGGCGGCATGCCAATGATGTTTGCCCTGGCCCGTTTCCACAGCCTGGAACAGAGCTGGGCCAGGTCCGGAACCGACTATTCCGGCGAGCTGCGCCTGGATGTGGGGCTGGTGGCCCTGGCAGCCACCCTGCTGGTGCTCGTCCTATCGCCGGCCTTGCCCTTCATAACGTCCCAGGACCTCTCGCGCCTGTTCTGGCGCCGTTTTGAGGAACCGTACCGCCAGATCGAGCAGCGCGTGGATCGCAGCCTGCCGGGAGTGCAGGGCCGGAAGTCGTTGGTGCCCGCGTCGGGCGTGGCGGAAGGCGGTCTGCCGCGCGCTCACTTGCTCGGCGGGCGCCCGGAGCTGGGCAAGGAGATTGCTCTGCGCATCCAGGTGCGCGGCGTCCGGCCGGGTGAGGTCCTGCGCTGGCGCGGCCAGACGTTTGCCATCTATACCGGAGTTGGCTGGCAGAACGACGAGCACCTCTCGCCAGAGGGCCAGATCGCTTACACCGTGCAGCAGCTCGCGGCCGGCGAGCCCTGGACCGAGACCCAGCCCGCCGGACGGCATGCAGTGTTGAGTTCGGTGCAGGTCATCGCAGCCTCGCGCGCGGCCATCTATTCCGCCGGCGAGCCCGTCTCCGTCGATACGCCTTACCAGGCCTTCACGCGCGCCCCGGGGGAGTTGGCTGCGCTGGCAGGGGCCGGCTATCCCGCCCGCTATACCGTACTTGGCGCGGTGAGCGACCAGGATGCCCAGGCGCTGCGCTCGGCCGGCACGACCTATTCACCCGTCATCAAGCAACTCTACCTGGCTCTGCCCGGGGATGTTCCATCGAGCGTGAAAGGCCTGGCCGCGCAGCTTGCCTCCAACGCGCCCACCCCCTACGACATCGCGCTGAACATCGAAGCCTATCTGCGCAAGATCCCGTATTCGCTGGATGTCCCCATACCACCGAAAGGCCGCGAGCTGGTGTCCTGGTTCCTGTTCGACCTCAAACGCGGCTACTGCGACTACTTCGCCTCGGCGATGGTCGTGCTGGCGCGCGAGGCCGGGGTCCCGGCTCGTCTGGCCGTCGGCTATGCCCAGGGCACCTATGACCCGCGCAGCGCCAGCTACGTCGTGTCCGAGCTGCAGGCTCACACCTGGCCGGAGATCTACTTCCCTGCCTACGGTTGGGTGCCGTTCGAGCCCACTCCGGCGGAACAGACACCCGCCCGCTCCAACCTGGACCTACCGGCCGGCCCTGTTTCCCCGCCAGAAGGCTTGACGAACATGAACAGCGGCTTGAGCGAGTTGCGCCAGTTGGCCGACCAGCGTGCGCAGCAAGAGGTGGCGCAGGGTTGGCGCCGGGCGCTGCTGCTGGTCGTGAACCTGCTCGTCCTGGCCTGGGCGGCCTGGTGTTGGCGTTGGCGCCGCCCGTCCGGCCCCCCCGCGGAGGGTCCGCCGGCCTGGTACGAGCGGCTGGCGCGCTGGGGCGCCCGCCTTGGCCGGCCGCAGCAGGCGTCCGAGACGCCACGCGAGTATGCCGCCGCCCTCGCTGCGCTGGCCGCGCGGGACGGCGCAGGGGCGCGACGCTCGGCATGGGCCGCCGCGCTGGTCGAGCAGGAGGCGCCGCAACTGGCGGAAGCCTTCGAGTCGGCCCTATTCGCCCCGCCCGAGTCCCGAACCGCCACACCGCCCTCCGCAAACGAAAGCCGCCGCTGGCAACCCCTGTGGGCAGCCCTGCGGCGGCTCTGGCTGGCGATGCGCCTGCACGCCTGAGCCCCTGGTGCGTCCTCTACCGCCGCGGTGGATCACGCTAGGTAGGTCACCGTAGGTCACGCGTGCAGCGTGACGGCTCCGGCTCGCGCTAAATATTGAAGCGGATGTTCAGGATATCCCCATCCTGCACCACGTAATCCTTGCCCTCCAGACGGAGCAATCCCTTCTGGCGCGCCACCGCCATCGTCCCGGAGGCGATCATCGCCTCGTAGCCGATCACCTCGGCGCGGATGAAGCCCCGCGCCAGGTCGGTGTGGATCACCCCCGCCGCCTCGACCGCGTTCGCACCCACCGGGATGGTCCAGGCCCGCACCTCGTCTTCCCCCACCGTGAAGAAGCTCTGCAGACCGAGCAGGCTGTAGCTGAGCCGCACCACCCGGTTGAGGCCCGGCTCCTCGATCCCATAACCGGCCAGGAACTCCGCCGCCTCGTCGGGCGGCAGTTGGGCCAGCTCCATCTCCAGGCGGCCCTGCAGCGCGGCGATCGAGGTGTGCCGGTGCTCGCCGGCGTAACCGGCCAGGCGCGCCAGCGCCTCCTCGGCGGACCCATCGCCGACGTTGAGCACGATCAGCAGCGGCTTGAGCGACAGCAGCCCGTAGTTGCGCAGCATCTTCAGTTCGGCCGGGTCCAGCTCCAGGTCACGCAGCGGCGCGCCGCTCTCCAGGTGGCCGTCCAGCCGGCGGAACAGCTCCAGCTCGACCTCGTTCGCCGCCCTGAGCTGTTTGTCGCCGCCCTTCTTCAACTGCGTCTCGAGGCGCTCGATGCGCCGTTCCACCTGGATCAGGTCGGCGAGCAGCAGCTCCCCGTCGATGGTGGCGACGTCGCGCACGGGATCGACGCTCCCCTCGACGTGCGGCACCTCGGGGTCCTCAAATGCCCGCACCACGTGCAGCAGCGCGTCGCTCTGGCTGATCGTGTTCAGCAGCGGCCCGCTGAGCCCGCCCTCGCTGATCCCCTTCGCCAATCCGGCCACGTCCGTATAGGTCACCTGGGCGTAGATCGTCTTGCGCGGGTGAAACATCGCCGAGAGCCGGTCCACGCGCGCGTCCGGCACGTCGATCGTCGCCGTGTGGACCTCGAACACCCCCGAGCTGTAGGATGTCGTCTCCAGGTTGCCGCGCGTCAGCGCATTGAAGATCGTCGTCTTGCTGCTGTTTGGGAGACCGATGATAGAGATGTGCATATGTTTCGGAGTTGACCTCTCCCCCAGCCCCTCCCCTGAAGGGAAGGGGGGCCGGAGCGGACTCCCCCTTCCCTTCAGGGGAGAGGGTCAGCTTCAGGGCCCGGCCGGATGGGTTTGGAGCTCGGTTGCCGCCAGGGCGGCTGCCCCCAGCAGACCCACGTCGTCCCCCAGCGCGGCTCCGACGATCGAGAGCCCTTCGACATAAGTCGGCATCGCCAGCTTGTCGATCATGCCCCGCATCGGCTCGAAGAGCAGCGGGCCGGCCTTGGTGACGCTGCCGCCGAGCACCACCATGCGCGGGTTGAACAGATGCAGCAGATTGGCGACGCCGATGCCCAGGTAGCGTCCTGCCCTCGCGATGGCGTTAACGGCCAGCTTGTCGCCCGCGTGGGCCGCGTCGTCGATCAGCCGGGCGTTCACCCGGCTCAAGTCGCCGCCGACCATTTTGGTGATGCGGCTTTTCTTGCCGGCCTTCAGGCGGGCGACCACATCGCGGGTGATCGCCGGCCCGGCGGCGTAAGCCTCGAGGTGCCCGCGCTTGCCGCAGCTGCAGCGGGGCCCGTCCGGGTCGATGACGACGTGCCCGGCCTCGGCGGCCAGGCCGTTGGTGCCAAGCAGCAGCCGCCCGTCCGCGATCACGCCGCTGCCGATCCCCGTGCTGATCGTCAGGTAGACCACAGTGCGGATGCCGCGCGCCGCTCCATAATGGTGCTCGGCCAGCGCCGCCAGGTTGGCATCGTTGCCCAGGAAGGTCGGGCACCCAAAACGCTCGCTGATCAGCGTGCGCAGCGGCACGTCTTTCCAGCCGGGCAGATTGGCCGCTTCCAGGACTACCCCGGTATTCGGGTTCAGCGGTCCGGGCGCGCCGATGCCGATCCCGGACAGCTCGCCCGGCCCAAGCCCCTCGATGGCATCCTCCATCGTCTTGTACAGCCGGCCGAGCACCGGCTGCAAGCCTTCCGCGGCCAGCGTCAGCGAGGCGACGCGATGGTAGATCTGTCCGCTAGCATCGCACAGGGCTGCGCGGATCTGCGTGCCGCCGAGGTCCACGGCGAGGATGTATGGAGGCACGGGTGCCCCTCCTTGGGCGACTGATGGGCCGGTCAAGCGAAAGCCGTTACGGGCCGAGTATACCACGGGCGGGGAAGAATTTCCCAACTCCGCCCGTACTTTGTGTATAATGGTTGGATGGTCGAACCACTGAAGATCCCTACCCGCGAGGAAGCCGAGCGCCTGTTGGCTCAGGCCGCCGAGGCCAATCCTGGCGCCTGGGTCATGCACTCGCGCTACGTCGCGCGGGCTGCCCAGGCCATCGCCGGGCGCCATCCGCGGCTGGACGCCGCCGCAGCCTACGTGCTGGGCTGCCTGCACGACATCGGGCGGCGCGAGGGCGTCACCGGGGCGCGCCACATCCTGGATGGTTACCGCTATCTGTCGGCCTTGGGCTACGACGACGCGGCTCGCATCTGCCTGACCCACTCGTTCCCCCTCAAGCAGGTCGAGGCGATCTACGGCCAGGCCGACTGGAGCGCCGCCGACGGCCGGTCGTGGCCGATTACCTGGCCGCCATCGAATATGCCGCTTACGACCGTTTGATCCAGTTGTGCGACGCGCTGGCGCTGCCCAACGGCTTCTGCCTGGTCGAGAAGCGCTTTGTGGACGTGGTCTTGCGCTACGGCCCGAACGCGTACGTCGTGCCAAAGTGGCAGGCCACCCTGGCGATCAAGGATGAGTTCGAGTCGGCCATTGGCAGCTCGATCTACAACCTTCTGCCCGGGGTCGTCGCCACTACCTTCGGCCCCCTGTTCCACGACGGGGGGGCCCGACATGGATCGAGGAGTAGCATGATGCAGGCTGGCGGCGCGGGCAGGCGCGTCTTTATCGGTGGGGTGATGCAGGCCTCGAACACCGACAAGGCCCTGCTCGACCAGAGTTACCGGGGCGAGATCGCGGCCGCGCTGCAGGCGCGCTGGCCCGATACCGAGATCATCGATCCCCTCTTGCTGCACCCCAACAGCCCGGATTATGACGACGGCGCGGCCCGCGAGACCCTCTTCGCCATGGCCGAGCTGGCCGCCCGCTCCGACCTGGTGATCGTCTACCTGCCCGTCGCCAGCATGGGCAGCGCGCTCGAGATGTATTCCGCCTACCAGGCAGGCGTCCCGGTGCTCGTCATCTCGCCCCTGAGCACCAACTGGGTGGTGCGCGCGATGGCCAGCCGTCTTTTGCCCGACCTGGAGGCGTTTCGCCAGGCGTTGGCCGGCAGCGCAGACCTGGCCGAGCTGGCCGGTCTTGGCGGACGACGCCTCGGCTCCGGTCCGATCGGGCCCAATTTTCGGTAGAACGCTCACTGGCCGCGGCCGGCCCGGGGTGTAACATGCACGGCATGATCCAGCCCTATCTACGCTCCTCGCGCCAGCTTGGCGTGCTCGCGTCGCTGGCCTTCGCGTCGCTGGTCTGTGCGCTGTTGCTCGGCGCGCGCGTCCTCTATACCTGGACGCTCGGCTATATGGGGCTGGCCTGGAACCTGGTTCTGGCCTGGCTGCCGCTGCTCATCGCCCTGCTGGCTTACCGCTTCCACCGGCGGAGCTCGCGCTCCAGTTGGCTCCTGGTAGGCGTCTGCGCCTTCCTCTGGCTGCTCTTCCTGCCCAATGCGCCCTATCTGCTGACCGACATCATCCGCCTGCAGGCCAGCCGCCACGTCCCCATCTGGTACGACCTGATCCTGGTGATCAGCTTCGCCTGGACGGGCACCCTGCTGGGCCTCGCCTCGCTCTATCTCATGCAGCAGATCGTGCGCCGCAGCCTGGGGACCGGCCTGAGCTGGCTCTTTGCCGTGATCGTGGTCGCGTTGAGCGGCTTCGGCGTTTACCTGGGCCGCTTCCCGCGTTTCAACAGCTGGGACCTCTTCACCAACCCGCTCGATCTTCTCAGCAGCGTCTGGGGCCAAATCAGCCACCCGCTGGCCAACTGGCACGCCTTCGCCTTTTCGGGACTGTTCTCGCTGGTCTTCATCTCGGTCTACCTCGTCTTCGTCGCCATGACCCGCTGGCCGCTCGACGCGCAGCGCGCCGAGTACTGAGCGCTTTCCGCTGCCGGCCCGCGCGCTCGGCGGCCGAACAGCCGAACATGCCCTCTTGATACGCCGCCGCGCCCATGCTATACTGTCGACGGCGCAGGCGCGCATGCCCCCGTAGCTCAGTGGATAGAGCAGAGGACTTCTAATCCTAAGGCCGTGCGTTCGAATCGCACCGGGGGTACCAGAAGACCATAACTAGCCGCCTGGTGGTGACTGTGAGGCAAAATCCGCTCCTTCGAGGGCGGTTTTTGCATTTAAAGCCCTATTTTGGCCTCGCCGGGCCGCATTTTTGGGGTCAAAGTGGGGAACGGGCTTGGCGTCCTTAGGACTCGGCTTACTAAGGCGTCCCTGTAACTCGTCGCGGAAGGTTCGGCAGGAATCGGCAGACAATAGTCAATCCCTGGGAGGGGGCGTACCATGGGCGCAAAATCACTGGCCGACGGGAAGAAGACTTTGAACCTTTCTGAAGCGCTAAGTCTGTTTCTGATCCAAAAGACGGTAGACGGCAAGGCGAAGCTGACGGTTTTCTCGTACGAGAAGAAGATCGGCATCTTCATTAAGTTCGTCGGCGATATACCGGTGACGAAGCTCACGCTTGGGCACGGCCAACAGTTTGTCTTATCCCTGCAGGGCCGTCACAAGTATGAAGCGCATCCGTTCCATGAGGAGCAAGAGAAAAGCCTATCCAAGGCGACTATCCGCTCCTACGTGCGCTCGGTCAAAGTCTTCACCGCCTATCTGGAAGCGGAAGGCTACACCAAAGAGGATCCTCTGCGCAAGCTCAGGCTCCCAAAGGACAGAAAAAAACGGCCGCTTCTGTTTTGCGTCCGTGCCAGCCCTCAGCTACTGTCACGGCATCTGGTATGAGATAGACTTCACCTCCGTTTCAGACGGCATGCCGGAGGACGGCTACCGGCCGTCCTGGTCGCAAAGTGTATCTGCATGTGAGCCGGGCCGCGTCTACACGGGTACCGCTGAGATTGGCGATTAGCCGAGCGGTGATCAGGGCAAGTGACTCGTGGCAGGAGCGTAGATAGGCGATATGTTGCACGCATTGGCTCTTTGGCAGCCCGGCCAAGCAGGCAGCCGTTGCGGATTGACAGAACGGCCGGCGCGTGGTTCACTGGCTGCTATGCTGGCAAGACCCGATCTCTCTGACGACCGCATCTTCGCTTGTTTGCACGATAGCTTCGGGCTGTGCATCTCCCAGGCTGCCTTTCTGCCCATTAACGTCGACCTCAACTGCGCGGTTTTTCGAGTCAGCGCCGATGATGGAGTGGAATACTTTCTCAAGCTGCGACGTGGGAACTCCAGCCAGGCGCCGGTCGCCGTCCCGGCCCTTCTGCATGCCCAGGGCATCCGCTGGGTCATGGCGCCTCTCGCGACCACCAGGGGACAATTGTGGGCGCGGGCGCATGGCTTCACCTGGCTGCTGTACCCTTTCTTCGAGGGCAGAACCGGTCTTCAGGTCGGGCTTTCCGAGTCGCAGTGGATCACCTTGGGCTGGTGCATGAGGGCCGTCCATGCGACGGTGTTGCCCGCCGGGTTGGCAGCCCGCCTGCCACGCGAGGACTTTGCCCCACGCTGGCGGCGCACGGTCGAGGCATTTGGGCAACAGGTGACACAGGGGGCCTTTGATGATCCCGTCTCTTTACGGCTGGCCGCCTTCTGGACAACGAAGCGCGATGAGATCCAAAGCACCCTCGAGCGCGCCGCAGAACTGGGCCAACGGCTCGAGCGGCGCAGGCCGGGCCTGGTCCTGTGCCATTCGGACCTGCACGGCAACAATGTGCTCGTGAGCGCGGCCGGCGAGCTTACGGTCGTGGACTGGGACGAGCCTATCCTGGCGCCAAAAGAGCGTGACCTGATGTTCGTCGGCGGCGGCGTTGGTGGCGTCTGGAACCAAGCGCAGGAAGCGGCCTGGTTCTATGAAGGCTACGGCCAGACGACGATCGACCAGATCGCCCTGGCTTACTATCGCTACGAGCGGATCGTGGAAGATTTCGCAGCCTACGGGGAGCGGATTCTGGGTGGGCAGGGGAGCGCGGAGGAGCGCGAGGACGGGCTGCGCAGGCTGGCGAGCCAGTTCCTCCCCGGCAACGTGGTCGAAATGGCTCACAGATCGTATGCCGCCCTCCCTCGCGACGCATCCTGAATCATGGTCAGCGCAGCGAGCGACGACGACCACGGCTTGGACTTCCGAGCCGGGACGTGCTAGGATGGGGCGATCACGAGCCTGGCCCTGTTCTATCTTTCCCTACTTCAGCCAGACACCGTGACCCGCCTTCTCAACAGCAAAGGGACGCCTTGGGCATTCTTGGTCCCGCTCGCAAAGTCGGTTTTGTTCTCCCCATCGGCCAGCCCGCATCCGTGAACTGGCTCGACTTCTGGCACGTTTGCCCAAGAGGAGACGCTCACCTGGCCGTGCTGCAGATCCTTGGTTTGCGTTGAAGCCTCGGCTTAGCCATCATGCTGTCTGTCAATACGGCGTCCTGATCGGCGTTTTTGCGCGCAGGGAACCGGAAGATTTGCCGCGCCCGGCTTCCTGGCGCCGGTAAGCGTTCCGGGCGGCCCTCGTCGTCGCCAGTGTTGCCCGGCTTCACCCCGGATCGGCAAGGCCGAAGGGCCCGTGGGTGAAAGGAGGGAGAATGGCCTGATCGCTTCTTGAAGTTCGTCTTCCCGTCGCCCAAGGAACGCGGTGCGAAACCGCACGCATCAGGCAAATGGAGGTCGCTGAAGTGTTCCGTTCAAAAATCGTGTTCCTGTTCGTCGCCGTCATGCTGCTCTCGGTCGCGCCCGCCCAGGCGGCAAGCCCCAGCCCGGGCGAGGGGACGCCTGTCTCTCACGAAGTCATGCAACGCCAACTGGCCGTGCAGACGGCCCTGGGCAACGTCGCGCCCACCCTGGTAGTACGGGGCGGATCGATCCTCAATCCGTACGTCGGCAAGTGGGTGCCCTACCAGGATATCGTCATCGCCGGCCAACGCATCGCCTGGGTTGGCCCGGTTGGCGGGTGGCCCGGCGACTACAAGACGGCCCAGATCACCGATATCACCGGAACGTACGTTGTTCCGGCATTCGTCGAATCCCACAAGCACATCGAGTCGGCGCACATCACCCCCGACGGCGAGGCGATCGTCGATCTCCCAACCGGTACGACGGCGATCTTCGAGGCTGGCCATGAGCTGGGCAACGCCCTCACTACGGCACAGAATGCCGAATTCTGGACCATGCACGAACGCGCGGGCAGCCCGTTGACGATCCTGCTCCAGCCGGGCAGCGCAGTGCCGCCGACGGCCTACGAACATACGATGGCGGTCAACGATTACGCGACGATGATGGCAGCCTATGCCGATCCCCTGGTCGCCGGCCTGGACGAGGTCATGGACAGTCCCGCCTGGCAGGACCCCACCAATCCTGGCTATGATCGGTTGTGGGGTGCCCTGCAAGCCACATGGGATAGCGGCCGGATCGTCTCGGGGCACGGTTCTGGTTTCACGGACTTCGGCAACATCAACGCCATGGCTGCGGCCGGCCTGCAGAATGACCACGAGACCAAAGGTGGCGCCGAGGTCTGGATGAAAATTCAGTCGGGCATCAGCATTCTGCTGCGTCCGGCAAGCATGCCCGTGGTGATCCCGTATCTGCTGCGGCAAGGCATTATCGATTGGTCACACGTGGCCACGACAACCGACGACCGCAGCGTCGAGGATGCCTACAAATTGGGCGTCATGGACTACAACGTCCGCGAGGCCGTCAAAGCAGGCGTGCCCGTCGAGCAAGCCTATGCGATGGGAAGCCTCTATCCGGCCCAGATGTGGCACGTCGAGCGCGACTTCGGATCGGTCACCGCCGGCAGGTATGCCGATTTCATCGTCCTGAATGGCGATCCCAAGGACGTGTCGATCGGTAAGGTCTTTGCCAAGGGAGAATTGTGGGCCGAAAACGGCAAGATGGTCAAAGACTTGCCCAAGGTTAGCTGGCCCGGCTGGGTCTCCGGCACGATGAATATCGGCAAAGAGCTGACTGCGGCCGACTTCGCCGTCAAGGCGCCCGAGGGGCGGAGCACCGTCACCGCGGCGATCCTTGCGCCGTTCTGGTTCGCGCCCACTTACATGACGGCAACCCTTTCCGTCAAGGATGGGCTGGCACAGAGTGACCCGGCCCAGGGGATTGAGAAGTTCTGTATGGTAGATCGCTATAACAAGCTGCCTCAGCCGGTGGCCTGCATGTTCTGGAAGGACGTCGGCCCCAAGACGCCAGATACCGCGGTGGCGGCGACCGAATCACACGACAATCACAACGTGCACGTGGATTCCAACTCCGATGCTGCTGCGGCCCTGGCGGTCAACGAGCTAAGCAAGATCGGCGGCGGCTACGTGTTCGTTAGTGGCGGCAAGGTGATTGCCGAAGTGCCGCTGGAAGTCGGTGGATTGATGAGCTATCGACCACCTACCGAAGTGGCCCAGGACTTCACTGACTTCTGGAAGAGCCTGGAAGGGTACGAGTGGTTGGGCGGTGGCATACCCACGATTATCTACCAGAAGTTCGCCACGCTCACGTGTACGCCGTGGAAGTGGGTGCTGGTCGCGCCGTTCACCGAACCTGTCGATTGCCCGAGCGGGTTCGTCAACGTTACCACCGGCGAGTGCCACGCTGTAGTGTGGTAATGTGAGTGCCGGGCCGGTTTTGAGTAAGCTGTGAGTAACTGGGGAGGACGGTGTCCGTGGATACGCACCGTCCTCCCCGCTTGGCCGGGTGCAGTGGCGCCCGTCTCGCCACGAGGGGGCATAAATGCAGAGGATCACGGTATTGGGAGCCGGGATGGTGGGCAGCGCCATTGCGGCCGATCTATGCCGGCAGTATGAAGTCACGAGCGTGGACTTCGATCGAGCCCGGCTGGAGGCACTTCACGCCGCGCTGCGCTCTGGCCGTCGCCCGGGCCGACCTGCGCGATCCTGCCGCAGTCCAGGCAGCGGTGGCCGATGCAGACCTGGTCGTCGGCGCCGTGCCGGGCTACCTGGGTTTCGCCACCCTGCGAGCTATTATCGGGGCAGGCAAGCATGCCGTCGACATCTCCTTCTTCGACGAGGACCCATTCGAGCTTGACGACCTCGCCCGCCAGCGCGGCGTGCTGGCAGTCGTCGACGCCGGGGTGGCGCCCGGCCTAAGCAACATGGTCCTCGGCTATCATGCCGCGACCATGGACGTCCGCTCGTTCCGCTGCCTGGTCGGCGGCCTGCCCGTGGTGCGGCGCTGGCCCTACCAGTACAAGGCCCCGTTTTCTCCCATCGACGTCCTGGAGGAATACACCCGCCCGGCCCGGCTGGTGGAGAACGGCCGTGTCGTCGTCAAACCGGCGCTTTCCGACGTCGAGCTCGTCGACGTGGACCCGGTCGGCACGCTGGAGGCTTTCAACACCGACGGCTTGCGGACCCTGCTGCGGACGATGAGGGTGCCGGACATGGCCGAGAAGACCCTGCGCTACCCGGGCCACGTCGAAATCATGCGAGTCCTGCGCGAGACTGGCTTTCTGGACAGGCAAGCCGTCGAGGTCGGAGGCGTGGCCGTGCGGCCGATCGACCTGGCCGCGGCCTTGCTTTTCCCTCGTTGGCGGCTGGAGCCCGGCGAAGCGGAATTCACGGCGATGCAGATCGCAGTGCGCGGCGAGGAGAAGGGAGAGGACGTCGAGTACGTCTACCGGCTGTTCGACCGCTACGATCCGGCCACGGATACCACCTCGATGGCGAGGACGACGGGCTATACCTGCGCCGCGGTCGCCAGGCTGGTGCTGAACGGGCAGTTCCTGGAGCAAGGCGTCCGGGCGCCCGAGCAGGTGGCGGCGCACGGCGGCTGCTTCGAGCAGGTGGTGCAGGATCTTGGCGAGCGCGGCGTGACGCTCGAGCGCAGCCGCTCCGGCGGGCAGCCGGCATGACTGTTATCTACAAGTTCTTGTATTACCGAACTATATGCAAGAAAGTCTTTTTAGGAGCCGGCTGCTCCTGATTGTCGTTCCCGAAATTCGCCCATTTCCTCCATATACGCCCAGCCGGACATGTCGGGTGGCTCGATGCCCAGTTGGGTAACGATCGCGGAGATTTGCGTCCGGTGTTCGGTCGAGTGGTTGACTGCCTGGACCATGAGCGCGCTGAGTGGGTATTCGACGACCACCGGCGCCTGCGGGGACGTCTCCCGGACAATGCTGTCGGCTCTTGCGGTCACAGCTAACTGTGGCAACTCGTCGCCTGCCCAACGCACCGCCTCCTTCAGCACCTCGAACCCCGGAAACTGGTCGCCTGGCAGCGGCACCGCCGGCGTTTTCCCGTTGACCCGGTTTACGTAGTCCACTTCGGCGCCGACAATGTGCACCAAGGTTGCGCGTATCGAACCGAAGGTGCCGACCGCCGTGGCCTCCAGCTGGTCGTCGCTCAAGCCCGCGCAGAAATCCAGCAGCTTCAGGTTGGCCCAGGTGTTGTGGCGGAACAACTCCGTCAGGACGCTTGTGTCGCCCGGTCGATCTATTGGCATCATCTGCCTCCATTAGAGTGCTGGCGAGACGGCCAGTTTGCGCTGGCCCTCACCGATTATCCCACATCACCGCCATCAAGGCGTAATCGGAGCCACGCCAAGATGCGCGCTCCGGCTCGGCGTGGACCCCCCGGCGCAGACCAAACCGGCCTGCGATGAGCTTCGGAGAGAGAGCCACTGGAGCCGCTGTTACCTCCGTCAAGTGTCACTTGGGCTACTGTTGTATCGTCAAGCTCAGCTGACAGGCTTGTTCGGGGCATGACAGAAAGGAGATCAGGCAGTGCAACACCGCCGACTCGGCAGGGATGGCCCCCAGGTGCCCATCCTGGGGCTCGGAGCGTGGCCACTCGGTGGGGGCATGGGCTTCGTGAGCGAGCCGACTGCCATTGCGACGATCCACGCGGCCATTGACCAGGGCATCACCTTGATCGACACGGCCCAGGCCTACCGTACCAGCGAAACAACCATTGGCCGGGCACTGAAGGGCGGCTACCGGCAGCGCTGTTTTCTGGCCACCAAGGCAAGCCGGGACTTCTCCCCCGCCGGCATCCGGAGCGCCATGGAAGATAGCCTGCGGGCCCTCGGGGTGGACAGCGTGGACCTTTACCAGATCCACAGTTGGCCGGGCGAGGATGCGCTGGCGCCGGCGATGGAGGCGATGGCCCGCTTGAGAGATGAAGGCAAGACGCGTTATATCGGGGTCTCCAACTTCAGCGCCGGGCAGATGCAGCAAGCGCTCGAAATCGCCCGCTACCGGTCGAACCAGCCCCGCTACAACCTTTTCGACCGTGAGATCGAGGCCGAGGATATCCCCTTTTGCGCCGAGGCAGGCATCGGCGTCCTCGTCCATAGCCCGCTGGCCAAAGGCCTGTTGACGGGAAAGTACCGGCCGGGGCACCAGTTCCCACCCGAGGATGAGCGCGCCGCGTTCCCGCGCTTCCAGGGCGAGACGTTCCGCCGCTACCTGGAGGTGGCAGGCCAGCTCGAGGCCGTGGCGCGCGAGAAGGGGTTGAGCCTGGTGCAGTTGGCGGTGGCCTGGCCGCTGCGGTTGCCGGCTGTGAGCTGCGTACTGGTGGGCGCCAAGGACCCGGATCAGGTGCGGGAGCACGTCGCGGCGGCCGAAGTCACCTTCACCCCCGACGAGTTGGCACGGATCGAGCAGATTCTGGCCCGCGTGCCCCAAGGGTAAGTATCCGGTTTTCCAGCGCTACGATTCGGCCTTCGCGGACGACGGCTGTCCCGTAAGGGGCCAGAGCCCAAGAGAAAGAGACTCGCCGGGTTGCGGGCTAAGTGCCCGTGACCCGGCGGAGCTGCGCCAAGACCAGGCAGCTGCAGCTACTGCCGGTCTGCGAAGTGGGTCTGGCAGAAGTTTTCTACCGCGGTGGGGTCCGAAGAGGCGAAGTCTGAGGACTGGAATTGTCCCAGATACTCCATGTAACCGGCTGTGTAATAGTCACAGACCGTTAGCTGGCTGTGGTCGACGCTCTTCGAGCTTGCCTCGATAATCCCGTTGTCGACAGTCGTAGTCCCATCGTCCAGGGTAACCCCGGTGAATGTGAACTTGTCGTTGAAGTGGTCCGTCTTGGCTGCCATGGCAGGCAGGGCCGCCGTTGACAGCGCCAGCAGAACGAGAACCACCACGAGCGTAAATCTGACTTTCATCGCACTCTCCTTGAACTAACTCGCGAGAACCTGGTGGCTGGCAATCGCCTGGCCCTCTCAGAAGCCCGTGCCTGGGGCGAACATCTCGGCACTAACCCAACTCTATCACCCGGCTAATGCGGTGGGAATGGCCGAAGGTCGCATCCGGCAACGGACCTTAGCCCAGATCGGCCTCCCGACCAAGGTCCCACGCCCGTTGTTAGGAGCTTCGGTCCTGACCGCGCCCGGGGCGGTCGAGCTGGGATGCCAAATGCGCCGGAGGATGTGATCACTCTTGGCCGGATTCGGTGCGGCAAGGGACGACCGGGGCGCCGTCCGGGGAACAGGGGCGGGCGCCTGTCAGCCGGGCGCCTGTTCGGGTCTGCCCGCCAGAAGGCGCAACTCGAGCCAGTGGCAGGCGAGCGCCTCGCGCCAGGTGGGGTAGCAATTGTAGCGGATGCCGAACTCCTCGCAGGTCGCGCGCACGATCGGCGCGAGACGCGGGTAGTTCAGGTGGCAGACATGCGGCAGCAGGTGGTGCTCGATCTGGAAATTGAGGCCGCCGATGTACCAATTCAGCAGCCGGTTGCTCGGCGCAAAGTCCACGGTCGTCTCCACCTGGTGTACGGCCCATTCCTCGTCGAGGTGCGGCGGGTCGCCTGCCGGCTGCGGGAAGGCGGCATCAGGGTTGATGTGCGCGAGCTGGAAGATCACGCCCATGACCAGGCCGAGCGTCACCATCACCAATACGAAGCCGAGCAGCACTTGCCACCAGGGGAACACGAGCAGCGGCAGTGCGAACATGATCACGAAGAAGAACAGTTTGCCCGCCCAGAACGTGAGCTTGTCCGCCGCGCTCATCTTTGGGTAAACGTGGTTGGCGTCGGACTTGCCGAAGGCGGCCATCATGAAGTCGCGCATGATGAAGTCAAAGGCGATCCCGCCGTACACGAGCGGCCAGTACCAGGCCTGAGCTTTGTGCAGCGGCTTCCAGGGTGCGCGGGGCGTGAGGCGCATCAAACCGTACGTCTCGACGTCGTCGTCGAAGCCCGCAATGTTCGTGTAGGTGTGATGCCACACGTTGTGCTTGGTCCGCCAGCGAAAGCCACTCATGCCCAGCATCTCGGCGCTGAGGCTGATTAGCTTGTTAACCCGCGGATGATTGGAGTAGCCGCGGTGGTTGGCGTCGTGCATCACGTTGAAGCCCACCGAGGCGATAGCCATCGCCCATACCAGGCACAGGACGATGTTGACCGGAGTCGGGAAGTGGCCCAGGAGCAATAGCAGGTACGCGCCCAGCCACCAGGTCAGCGCGACTGCTGTCTTGACGTACATGGCCGGCACGTCGCGCGCGGGGATGTGTTGCTTGGCCAGATAGGCCTCGACGCGCTCGTTGAGCGCCTTTCGGAATCCGCGCTGTTGGGTGAACTGGACGCTCCTGACGGCCGATGCTTCGACGATCTTGGCAGAAGCAGGCAATCCGACCTTCCCCTTTCATGACCGTGTTCGTCAGGCGGGCCGCTCTTGCCACACCATGGCGCCCCGCGTGCCGGCCTGACACCTTGCCGAATGCCGTTGACTACCTTACGTTTCTTGTGTTCGGCGATGCCCCGGACGGGACCTCGTCAACACCAAACGCGCTTTGGCTGATTATAGCATACCTACGGCTCTTCGGTGCTAGCCAAATCTCGAAATCTTGGCGTTGGGCATTCGGCGTTGCCCTGCCGCTCGCCGACCGGCAATGGAACGCCGATTACAGCCCGCCTCTTTGCCGGGCCCTACCCTTTCCCCCAGCGCGCGGGATTGCGAGGGCAGCGGGCCGGGCGACCGGGAGCCAGCATCTACCCCTTTCCCGTCAGCCGGCCATGCGAGTCTGCTCCCGTTCAGGATTACTTACCGTCGAAGGTGAAACACAGGCAGATCGCCACAAGGCAGGTTGTGAAGGATGCCCAAGAAGCCGAACCCCAAAGTAGTTCGTGCGGCAATGTACGAAGTCGTGGACAACCAGTTGCGCGCTGGCGACCCGCCGGAGACCAGGCAAACTCTCGAACGGCTGATGGCCGAGGGCCACTCTGAGGCGGAGGCGCGGCGGATGATTGCGGCCATGGTTGCCAGCGAGATCTTCGACATGCTGAAACACAAAGCTGCTTACGACCCGGCCAGGTATCTGGCGGCTTTGAAGCGTCTCCCGAAAATGCCCTGGGACCGCTGAGGGCGCAGCTTCGAGCGCCGCCGTACTGCCGCTGTCGATCAGCGCTGCCCCGTACTCGCACGGTCACGAGCGGCCACAGCTACTGTTTCCTCTGCCGGCCCGAGGTTGAGCCCTTCCCGGTCGGCTTGTGAGAGGCTCTGGTAGGCGTGGCGACAGCGTGCGGCCAGTGTCAGATCCTCTAGCGCCAGGCCACCCACGATGCGGACGAAGATCAAGGACAGCGGGTCATGGGAAGCGAGCAAGGGAAGACCGCGCTGCCGTGCCGGGGCCGCCAGCCAGGAGCGGCCGCCCTCGGGTGTCACGCCGAACTCGACGTCACCGCCATCACGTGATAACCGGGATACCACCTCGTAGTTCGCGGCCGGCCTGGCGCGAGTGTAGCTTTGCTCGAAGAAATCCAGCGGCAACTGTTCGCCCTCAAGCTCTGCAGGCTCTTCCCCGTCTCCGAACAGCGTGCGCTCGAGGTCGTGTTCCTGTGCCACCTGCCGGACCAACTGCGCATGTCCGGCCAACATCCCTTCCGGCCCGCCCAGGTGGCGGGTCGCCAGGGCAGCGTAATCACGGTAGATCGCGGCCAGGGCCGTGCCGGCGGCCGGCCGGTCGGCATCGGTCGCGGTGCTCTTCGCCTGGTCGATACTGGCCCGCAAGATCGCCTGCACCCGAGCCCGCGGGCCGTGCTCCCGCCGTCGCGGCTGAAGTGGCCCCTGGTCGTCGCCGAGCCAGCCGCGCGCGAAGGCGCCGCTTTCGGTCCCGCCGTCACTGCCCGGCGCGAGACCGCTCTCGCCTTGCGCCGTCGCCTGGGTGACCTGCTCTCGGACGGTTTGCCACAGGCGATCGCTATCGTGCGCCAGGCGCAGGTGGGAGCTGCCGGCCGCCGCCGGCGGCCGCCCGTCGGCGCCATCACCTGCTTCGGCCCAGGCAACCAACTCGGCTGTCGCTTCCTCAATGCTCGCCTGCACCGCGCGCAGGTCGAACTGGACCTGCCCGTACAAGCGCACGAGCGCCCGCTGCAGACGGCGGCGGGCATGCTGTGCCAACTGCTCGCGTGCGAGCAGGATCCAGGCGCGCTTCAAGCGGCGCTCGCGCCAGGTCGCAATGGTCCACCCGGCTCCGGCTGAGACGAGCGCCACGGCAAAGGCGGCCAGGATCAGCGCGAGCGACTGGAAGGAGGAGAGAGAAACGGGGGCGCGTGCTACCAGCCAGCCGGCAACGATCGCCGCGGCTAGCAGCCCCAAGACACCGCCGGCCGCACTGGCGGCCCCTGCGGATGGGCCCCCGGCGCCGAGCGCCTCCCACCTGCGGCGCCAGCGTGCCATCTTAGCCGGGTGGCCGCCGCCGCTCTCGCCGGGCAGATCCGCACGCGCTAACTCCTCGAGCGTCGCTTCGATCTGGCCGTTCCACTGCGCCCCGCAGGCGCGCGCCCGCAGCAGGCCGCCTGACGCGCTACAGATGTCCTCGACCAGCCGTGTCACTGCAGCGGCTGCCGCGCGCGGCGCCAGGCCCTCGACGATGGTAACTCCGCTGGCGGGCGCGGTCCCGTTCGCGGGTGGCACCGCCTGCTCCCCGGCCCCTCCGGCCGACGGCGCAATTCCCCGCCTGGGCAGCCCCTCGGCAGACTCGACCGCGTCACACAGCCGGTCCAACTCGCCGGTCGCTTCTGCCAGCCGGCTCTCGGCGATCTTGCGCCACAACGCCGGGGTCTGCGCCTGCCTGAGCTGCCGCGTCACGGCCCCCGGCAGCAAGAAATCCTCGGCCACGCGCAGCCCGGCTAGCCAGCCGGACCAACCGGCCCGGCCCGGTTCGGAGAAGCTTTGACCTTCACCGGCGGGCAAGCCTTCAGGCGCATCGGCCGGGTCCGGGCGCTCGAGCGCCAACGCTACCCCTGCATCCAAAACGCAGGTTAGCACGTCGCCCTGGGCCAGGCCGAGATCGGCCAGACTCGCTCCGTCGCTTGCAGCCTGTTCGCCGGTCATCAGGACCTCGCGGCGAATGAGCTGCTGCTGCTCGCCCGCGATGGCCGTCGCCAGGTATTCGGCCAGCGGCACGTAGTCGCAGGCCGTCCCTACAGTGCTGTAAGGGAAGATGCGGCCGCCGATGTCTTCGAGGATCAGTTGCTCTTCGACCAGGTCGGCGCCCCCGCTGACCAGGAACGCTTCGAGCGCATTGCCGACCAGAACGGCGAGCTCCTGGGGACTCTCCGCCAAGGCCTGGTTGCTCTTCTCGCGGTCTACCAGGTACACCTCGTCCAGCAGTGAACCGGAGACAGGGCGCCTGGCCATGCCGAAGCGGGCACTGCCGGGCCGCTCGTCGGGCACCCATCCATAGGGTGGCCTGTAGCCTGCGGCCGCCACTTGTCGCCTGGCCGCTACCTCTGCATCGGGCCTGCCTGGATGGATCAAGTTCTCCAGCTCCTGCAGAGCCACGTGCACGGCCGCTTCCTCGAGCTCCCGGCTGGCTCCGGCGGCAAAAGACCCGGTCCCGAAGAAGCCGACCACGCGGGCGATGTGCCGGGCGCCAAGCGCTCCCACTAACTCGTCCAGCACCGGCCACATCAGGGCGCTGGTGTGCGGTTCGGCCAGGGAGGCGACTACGTAGATGGTCGTCTGCACGAAGGGATCGTACGGCTGGGCCCCGTCCAACCGGGTGGCGTCGATCACCTCGCGGACCAGGGCTCCGGCGATGGCCGGGGCCAGGTCCAGCCCAAGGCGGCCCATGGCGGAGCGCGCCGGCAGGATCAGATCTGCCAGCCTGCTGCTCGAGCCGGGAACCAGTGCCAGCGGCTGCACTACGCCGGCCTCCTGGGCGCGCCGCAGCAGGCGCGATCCCTGCCGCTCGGCCTCGCTCTGGCCGGGGGCTGCCGGCACTGTGGGCCAGCGTTGGAACGTTTCCAGCAGCCCTTCGAGGTAGCCCGGGGGCGGCCGGTGGCCGGTGGCCGGGTGCACAGCCTGTACTTCCAGGCACACTCGTTCGGCAACCGCGGCCTGAACTGCGGGCACGATGGCCGCAAACGCGGTCAGCCGATCCAGATCGGGCAGAAACGCCGCCGTGCCGAGCGCCTGCCGCTCCTCCTGGACCAGGGCCAGGCGCGGCCAGACATGCAGCATGGTCTGCAGGCCCCAGCCGCCAAAACAGACGATCGCGGCCCGGCTGTGGTGAGCGTCGGGCGCCGCCGGCATTCCCCTCGGCCCGTGTTTGTTCATGGCCTGGGCTTGCGGCGCGGAGTGAGTGCTTTGGCCCCTGGCAGCTCGGCAGGCAGGGCCGGGCCGGACGGCCGGGGGACCGGTGGGGTATACACCTCAGGGAACTCGGCCCAGTCGGGCTGCAAGTGCAGCGCCCGGCGGTCGAAAATCCCACTGAAATACTGCCCGTAGAGCTCGGCCATGCTGTTTAGCTGCACGAGAGGCAGGCCGTGCACGATGTGGCAGGCATCGATGCGGTTGGCGTCCCCGGTCGGGACCCACTCGAAGTCGTCGTAACCACGCAGCGCCTGGCGGAAGGCGGGATTCTCCTCGTCTTCCTCCGCCGAGGGCGTCGCGACCAGCCGGATGTGTTCTTCATCGGCTTCCGAGTAGGGATAGGTGTCGCCGTCGACGGCCAGGTGGGGGGCCATGCGATCGAACAGTTGCCGCACCCGGTAATTAGCCGGACGCGTGCCGTCGCTGCGCTGCGCCGCTACCACGTTGCGCACGTCAAAGGTCGCCGCGATGGCCGCGTGCAGGGCCGCCAGCTCAGGGTTCTCGACAAACTGCTCTTCGACCAGCGTGTGCAGGGCGGAGGCATTCAGGACGACCGGCGTATCGCCATCTTCGGGGCTGAGGTGGCGGAAAAGGTAGTCGCGCAGCACACCGAGCAGTGTATCCCAACGCGCCGGCGCGCCCTCGGCATCCGAGACCGGCTGTTCGAGCAGCGCGTTCGCCGTTTCCAGGTAGGCATCCAGAAGTTCCTGGTTGACGGCGCCCGTCTCGAGATCGTAGTAAGTGCTCGTGTCCAGGTCGCCATCGCGGCGCAGCGGATCGACCAGCCCGGCTGCGCCGGCCGCGTCGCGCCCTGAGTTCTCGCGGGCTGCGTGCAGCTCCTGCCCTATGCGATCGATCTCGCGTTCCCAACCGCGGGCCAGGCCCTGCAAGCGGTCGAGGACCATTTTCCAGGTATCCAGCCGCAAGCGGTAGAGATCCCAGCGCTCGCGCGCCTTCTCCCGTTCGGCCAGCTCGCGCGGCGAGATCAGCAGCTGCCTGACCAAACCGGTCCTTCCGGCCTCCTCTGCCTCTTCGAACGGCCGCTGGCGGGGGTGGGCCAGATCGTCGCGTACCAGTTCGGCCGCATCCTCGGCCAGGGTCAGGCGGTGGACAAGGTATTGGGCGCCTTGCAGCCCATCGCTGGCCAGCACCCGCCGCAGCGGATCGGCCAGTGCCGCGCCGAAGCCCAGCCAGCGGCCGTCGTTGTGAGCCATGTCCTCCTGGAGCGCCCGCAGCTCATCCTCGGTGAACTGGTAGCGGGCGAACTCGGTCTTCAAGTCATCCCGCAGGGCCAGGTAAGCCGACCAGGCGCGGTCGTCGTCGGCGGTTTCACCGGGACCGGTCTGCAGCATCTCGATCGCCCAATATGTGACGATCGACAGGAAGTAGCGCCACAGGGCCGCCTGTGGCATCACCAGGGCGGACGTGCTGAAGGAACTGTAGGAAAGATACTGCCGCCTCTCGTCGCCCACTCTGCGGGCCCGCTCTTCGGTCACGTTGACGTCGAGGCCCAGGATGCGCTTGTTCATGTGCGACAGCGACATCAAGTGGATCAAGTGCGCGCTCATCTGTTCCGCCTGGCGCTTGCCCGACAGCGTCCGCCCGTCGACGTTCGTGCGCTCGACGAGGAAGACGCGTGTGAAAGCCCGATAGCGGGTAGCCGGCAGCGGGCCCTGCTCGCCGGGATAAAAGGCAGCGAAGTCCTGGGTCTCGTGGAAGTGGTTGAGTTCCTTGAGCGCGGCGTACGCGTTGGCCTGGATGCGCCGGCGCTGCAGGTCGCTTCGGATCTCTTGCTCGAAGGTCGAGGGCATCAGGAAGATGCCGATGATATCGGCGTTCGCCCCAACTTCCGCGCGCACCCGGTGGGCGACGTCCAGGAACATCCCGGCCCCGGTGCCACCGCAGATCGAGGTCACGATGAAGACCAGCCGGTGGTCGGCAGCGACCGGGAAGCCGCGCTCCTCCGCCTCCTGGATGGCCGCCAACTGCCGCATGCCGCGCAACTTGTCGACCATCAGCGTCTTGAAAGTCGTGTAGTTGCGGAAGAAGGCCAGCCGGCCGATCGGCCGGAGCTGCCGGGCGCCATTGTGGATGTATCCCAGCGGAATGTCGGCCTCATCCCACTGCCACCAGTCGAGATAGGGGGCATGGCTGCGGCGGTTCTGCACCAGCCGCGTGGCATCGAAGCGGCCGAGAAACGCGAACTCGTGCGAGTAGAGCGGCTCTTCGTCTGCCAGGTTGACCAGCGGCTCCGTGTCAATTGCGAGCACCTGTATCACACCGGGCAGCTCGCCGGTCTCGCCGGCTCCGCCGGCGTTCCACACCCGCCGGAAGCGCCGTTTGGCGTAGCGCACGACCTCCGTGCCGGTGCCGCCAAGGCCGATCACGAGCGTCGGGTAGATCGTGGGTTTCAGTTCAGACATTGGCTCATAACCCCTATCGGACTCGTTTGTGGAGCGACTGCCTATCGCTCATTTCGTCCCACGCGGCCCCGGCCGGCGCAAAGGGCGAGGCGGGAGGCTTGCCGGCGGCAGGCTTGCCGGCGGCGCGCTGCCCGCAGGCGGGCCGCCCGCAGAGGGGCTGCCCGCAGGCGGGCTGCCGGACGACACAGAGGGCCGCCCACCGGAACGCGCCGGCCCGGCCGAAGACGGTCCTCCCTGCCCCGGCCTCCCGGCCGGTCTGGGCGTCCGTCGGGGAATCTGGTGGCCGCTGGCCGACGGGCGGCCGTAGAGCATATAGGCCGGACTGGGCGCCTTGTAGCCAGGAGCTGCATTGGCCGGCGACCCGGCAGCATGTCCCGGAGGCGTTGTGCTCGGGCCTTCGACCAGGGACGGCAACGCCGCTCCGCGCTCGCGTGCCAGGATGCGCTCCACGTCCGCGTCCTTCTTCCGCAGCCAGACAAACCCGAGCAGCCCCAGAGGCAGCAGGATCGAAAGCGGGCATGTGACCAGGCCGGGCCACCACCAGTGGTAGACAGGCGCAACATAACGCTGATAGATGCTGGGATTGTGGAAGCGGAAGTTGGCCTCGCGCGGGCTTGGGCTCGGCAGGCCGGCGATGTCCAGCCGTAGCTGCCCGCTGTAGTCGGTGCCGGAGAGCCAACGGGCGGATGATGTGGCCTGGGGCAAAGAGCGATGGACGACCAGTTCCACCGGCACGCTGTACAGACCGGGAGAGCCCGGCCGAGCGGTCACGCCCACCGTGGTCAGCTCCACGTCCTGGGTGCCCACCCCAATGCTGCCGTTCCCGGCTTTGCCCTGGAGACCCAGCAGATTGAGCGAGAAAGGCGGCTGGCCGCTGTAGCGGATCAGTAAGGTCGCTCTGCTCCGCTCGCCCGGCCGACCGAGGCTCCCGAAGTCCAGGTCCCCGCCTGGCTCACCCGCGCGTTCGACGCCAACCAACTGCCAGTCCACTTGAGGGATCGTCACGCGCCAGGGCATGGCTGCATTGCCCTGGACGGCATAGTCCTCCGACGGGCCGGCCAAGGCGAGGGTGCCCGAGCAGGTCTGGGGCGCGATCGGCCCGGTACTGGTCAGGGTCAGCGGAACACGGTAGCCGTTCGCCGCCTGCTCAGGCGCGCCGGCGACGACCGACAGCGTCGGACAGGTGCTCTCCATCATGGCCGGCACGATGGCAAAAGGCGCGTCGGCGAAGACGACCCCGATCGAGGCCGCCTGGTTGAGGCGGAAGTTGGGCGAGGTGTCGAAGAGCACGCTGCCGAAATCGATGCTGTGGTCTGACAGCGCGACGGAGGGCGGGGTCAGCGTCAGGCTGACGGGCAAGGGCGCGGGCAGATTCACCGCGCCTGCCGCGGGCGTCTTGTCCACCGCAAAGGCGATCTGGCCCTCATAATGACCGGGCCTGAGCCCGGCGGGTGTGACCACGCGCAGCGCCGAGGCCTGTTGTCCGGCGGCGACCAGGCCCGCGGCAAAACTGACCTGCGCATCGGCCACGGGCGTGCCATCTTCCGTGCGGGTCAGAGCGATCGTGGCCCGCAATTGGCCCAGATCCTCAATGGTACCGACCGTGACGGTGACGGGCCAGCCGCCGGCGGGTTGCGTCTTTAGATTCAGCACGGCCGGCAAGCCGCTCAGCCCGACCGATGGGCCGACGGCCAGGGTGGTCTGGGCCCAATCGCCATACAGCAGCCCCGCGGCTCGGGCCTGGACGAAGAAGCGGATTGTGTAGCGATGGCCGTCCAGGCGCTTGAAATTGTCGGCCGCGTCGGCGCACGTTCGGCCCGTGCAGACCATGGGCGAAGAGTAGGCCAGCTCGCCCCCTGCCGACTCATCGGTGACATAGACCGTGGCTTGGGTATCGGAGACTTCCGGACCCGGGCCGAAAGATACCTTCAACTGACAGGGCGCACTTGAGCCGCAGGGTGACGCGGCCGTCGGCGAAACGATCAGGGCCGTGGGTAGATCGGGGCGGGCCTGCAGACGGAAGTGACGCACGATCTGCAAGGGCGCCTGATCGTCGCCGACCTGCAAGCTAAAGCCGTCGCCGACGCCCGGCAGCATGCCCCAGAGCAGCCCATTGCCGGGCGAGTAGGGTTTGAGGGTTGTCCCATCTCCAAGCCGGACGGGAGAGCCGGCTCCAGGCCCTGCGACACGTGCGAGGAGTGCGACCGGCTTGCCGGCCGGGACGTAATAGGGCGCTGCCGAGCTGCCCGGCACCGAGGCGGGCGGGAAAGTCAGTTCTGGGTAGGTGTCCGTCTGCACGACGGCAAATGTGTCGTGGCCATTGGCCTCCACACTCCACTTTCCGGGCGCCAACGCCTTGTCCTCCACTACGTTCAGCAGGATGTTGTCGTCCTGGTAAGCAGAAGAGACCGCTTGCGGGGCGTCGTCGCGCTGGACTGCCTGGACGCCGCTCTTGTCGGCCACGATGACCAGCCTGCGCGCGCCATGCTCTGGCCGAATGTTAAACTCGAGTGCGGAGCCGGTCCCCTGATCGACGACGTGGAGGTCGGGCTCCATCTGGGCAAATATCGAGCTAAACACCCGCAGGAGCTCGCCGGCTGTCTTGGCCTTGTCCGGTACGCGACCCATCGTCTGGGTGATGAACGTGTCGTCTGGGCAGCCCGCCTTGTCGTTGCACAGCTCGACCGGAAACACCTGCGTGCCTAGCTGTGTCAGGGCTTCCATTGTCGCGCGCACCGGCTGCTCTTGCCCCGGCACGCCGCCAGGCTGGGTGGGAGCACCATCGGTGAGGAGCAGCACGTAACTCGGCCGGCCCTCGTCCTTGGCCGCAGTCAACAGGTCCTTGGCGTAGTTGAGTGCCAGATCGATGCGTGTGTATCCACCCGTGGTGATGTAGTCCGTCGGCGGGCGCAGCGCGTCGGTCAGTGACTGGCGGGCTCCCGAGGTGCCGGCCTGCTGCAACTGCCCGATCACGCCCTGAGTGGCCTCGTTAAACCGCACGACGGCCACGCGATCCTCACTGCTCGCCAATTGCACCAAAAGTCGGACCGCACTGTAGCGTAAGTCATGGGGATCGCTGGGGGGATTTTGCGAGGGAGGACAATCTGTGGCAACGGGAGGCCCGGACCAAGGCCAGCACGTTGCCATGCTGCCCGAGTCGTCCAGCAATACCACCACGTCGATGCCTTGTACTGCCGGAGCAGATGCCGGTGCCGGAAGGGCCCCTGTAGCAAACACGGGCGCGCTGAAAACCAGCCACACGGCCAGTCCCAACCACGCGGAATGCTTTGCTTTTTTCATGTTGACTGGATTCCCCCGTGGCGCAGCTCGAGCGACGCTTGCCGGATCGGACCGGCCAGGGGCTCCTCCCGATGCCTTTCTCCACGTCCCGGTGCTGCTGCGTGGAAGGTGATTCCCAAGGTGCGGCACAATGGCGCGGGGACCTTGGCATGGACCGCGCGCGGCCGAGTATAACACCGGCTGCGGAATTCTCCAAGCCGGCAATTTCGCGCGCGGCGCTCTTCCTGAAGCGAGCCCGGTTTTGCCGGAGTGGGAGGAGGACGGCCGAACCAGGGCGGTTGTATGCCCGCGTCCACGAGAAGCCAGGAATGTAAAAGCCGGCCAAGGGTCGTGACCTCGGGTCCCTTGGCCGGCTCCCTAGGGCCTTGCGGGCCTACTTCAGGCTCACCCCGTCGATCCAGACCGTTCCCGTATCGCCGGCCAGGTTGAAGCCGAGGAAGACGCTGTCGTCCTGGCCAGGGGCGAACGTGTAGCTGAACGTCTGCCAGGCATCGTTCAGCGAGGCCGACTGCTCGGAGTACGGCGTGTACGGGTCGTTCATCTGCTGGACGACGAAACCGATGCTGCGGTTCGCCGAGGCCCTGGCGCAGAAGCTGACCGTGTACTGCCGGCCGGCTACCAAAGTGAGGTTGTCCTGCCTGAGTTGCAGGTGCCAATCGGTTGAGCTCTTCGAGATCGCCACTTTGGCCGAGGATCGGCCGTCGCAGGCGGCATGATTGTCACGCGACAGGCGCCCGGCAGCCGGATCGGTGAGTTTCAGCGTCCACTGGCTCTGGTTCGACTCGAACGAACCGTTGTCGATCAGGTTGGATGGCGCGGGTGTTGCCGTCGGTGCCGGGGGCTGGGTGGGCGCGGCTGTCGCCGTCGGTGCCGGGGGCTGCGTGGGCGCGGGCTGCGTCGGTGCAGGGGTCGGCGTCGGGCTCGACAGGGCGCCGCTGCGGGCCTGGATGTCGTCCAGGTAGATCGTGCCCGAGCCGGTTGGGGTACCGTCCTGGTTGACGAAGATCGCGATCTGGCCGATCGCACCCAGGTCAACCACGCCGTTGGCCTCCGTGCCCCCGCCGTACCAGCTCGGATGAGCAAAGCCGGAGAAGGGCAAGTAGACCGTGGTGGCGGCCGTCCCGGACAGGACCAGGCTCTTCTCCCAGTACTCGCCCGCAGCCTCCATGAACTGGACGTGCAGGCTGCGGCCGGAGCCGTCTGGTTTGAGGTAGAAAGCCAGACCAGCTTGACCGCTCCAGTTCGCGGCCGTGTTGAAGGGATGGTTCACACCACCGTAGTTGTTGGTGCCCATCGTGTAGGCGTAGCTCATGCCGTAGCTGCCGCTGAGCTTGTTGACAGTGCTGCGGGCCAGGGAGATCTGGGTGCCGTTGGCGACCGGCCAGGCGCCTTGTATGGCCGCATCGCTCGCGTAGCCTTCCATGTTGTCGATCATCGCCGGGCCAGAGGCGGGCGGCTGAGTGGCGGTCGCGGTTGGCGCTGGCGCCGTGGGCGTCGGCTGCGCCGCCGCGCCGCCGTACTCGTAGGCGCCGATATCCGGGCCGGCGCCGCTGGGCACGGCGCAGCCGTCGTAGTCGGTGCCGTAGAGCAGGGGGGAGGCCCCGGTGTTGATGGCGGGGCTGGCGGACTGGAGCTGATAATCGGCGCCGCCGAGGTTGGCGAACAGCGGGTCGACTTGCCGCTCGCCGGTGCCGAGGTTGAAGTTGAGCCGGCCGCCGCCGGTCAGGTTGAACAGGTTGTGGTCGTGCGTGAAGGCCGAGCTGCTGTCCATCAGGATCTGGTAGGCGCCGTAGAAGATGTTGTTGCGCATGACCAGGGCCGAGGCGCCGGACAGGCTGCCGCCGATCCAGAAGGCGCTGTAGGAGCCGGCGGTGTTGACGATCGTGTTGTTGGCGAACTGCAGGTTGGAGACGACGCTGGCGAAGCCGTCGGAGGCATGAATGACCTCGACCGGGCTGCTGCCCACGATCAGGTTGTAGGCGATCTTGACGTTGCGGGCCGAGCCCCCGCCGATCTCGTTGAAGGAGAGGGCGTTGAGGGAATAGTTGTGGTGGATCGAGGAGTTGTCGACGGTATTGTAGAACTCGACTGCGCTGCCATCACTGCCGTAGTCGCTGCTGGGGGCCTTGCAGTTGACGATGCGGTTGTAGGAGACCTCGTTGTTGGGACCCTTGACCAGCACCCCGCTCGCCCCATAGTCGTCATCCCCGCCGGGCGTGTTGACCACCATCGTCAGGTCGTGCAGGTAGTTGCGGGTGATCAGGTTGTACTGGCTGTCGGTCTGCACGCCCGCCCCCGAGGCGGTCACCTCGTTGTCCTGCACCACCACGTGGTCGGCGCCGGCCTGCAGCTTGATGCCCGCCTCGCGGGCCTCGCGCACCAGCAGGCCCTGCACGACCACCCACGAACCCTTGACCAGCACCCCTTGCGAGTAGCCGGTCGACGGGTTGCGGAGCAGCGGGGCCGCCCCCGAACCGTAAGGCTGGAGGGTGATCGGGCTGCCCGAGGCGCCGGACCCATTGATGGTCAGGGTGGCCGTATTGCCGCCACCCCCCGTCCAGCTCGAGCCGCGGGCCAGGTTGATGACGTCGCCTGCGCCGAAGCTGCGGCCGTTGACGGGTGCCAGGGTCTTCCAGGGGGACGAGGATGAGGTGCCGGAGTTGCCGTCGTTGCCACTGGCGCTGTTGACATAGTAATTGCTGCCGGTGGCAGAGGCGTGGCCGGGCGCGAGGCCGAACGGCGCCAGGACCAGGGCCAGCACGAGCAAGATGGCCGGCAGGGAAGCGCGACGCCGGTCAGGCTGGTGACTCGGTTTCATGATTCGGATCTCCTTTGCGTTTTTTCACGCCATCCGGTTTGCGTGCCAGATGGCGCCGACGGACTTGGGGTAGCAGCGTATCGGCGTATGCCTGCCTCCAGAGAAGCGGCTCGGGGCGCGCCCCAGCCTGCTCGCGGCGCAAGCCTCGCGATCGAGGTCGACGCGCTGAGCTGACCTGTGACCTATACGCGACTGAATACGAACTAGCCTGGAATGGCTGTGGGGGGGGGCGGGTCTTCGGCCAGGCGCGCGGGCTTCGATTCGAGCCGAAGCGAGCGCAGCGTGCAGATGACGCAGCTTACCGGCCGGGACCGCCGGGCAATCGTAGAACGTCGAGCGCGCACTATGGAGAACGGCTACGACCGTCCTGCTGCCTCACTACCCCATGCCATCATAGCATGGTCCGGCGATCCAGTGTTTTCGAAATCATTAGAGTGTTTGGTGCTCGATTCTTCCTCTGGGGTCGCTCTGGACGAAGCAGGACTCATTCAGCGAGTGGGAGCCCGATTGGCTTGGGTTGATTTCCTCCTTTGAAGCGGGACGCGGGACTGCCTGCTAAGGCGAGTCAATGGCTGCGAGACCAGACGCGCCCGCGCTGCGAGTAAGCCACGGCGCCGTGGCCGGGAAGCGAGTTCCAGGATGGGGTTCGGGAGCCGGGTATCTGTGGCGAAGGATTGCCACCCGGCCTGCAGCACGTCTCCGACGTGCCGCGTTGGTAACGGCCCACGCAAAATGCCTTGCTGCCGTTGCCCTCGCCCGATGCGGGCGACAGGAGCCTGCCTTAAGCTACGGTGTGTAGCTTATGACCGAGAAGTGGGTTGAACCGACTACTGCAATCACGCGAGCGCAATCTCCTGGGGATATAAACGGCCGAGGCACTGCTTTGGATACGGCGGCTCTTGGCAATCGGCTGCAGAGGCTGCTTGCTTGCCTGCAAAGGCCGACGCCGGAACGCCTCTGGGCCTATGGTAAAGTAACCCCTCTATCCGACGGCTCGCAGGAAATATTTCACAAGAATGGACTGGATACCAGGCCACTGCGCGCGGCGAGCCTGTGACCGTAAGGTGACACGGTGATTGTGGCCGGCAGCGGTGGCCGGTGCGGCCAGCGCGTCGCCACCAACGCCGGCCGATCCAACGGCGGATGCCAAATCATGAACGAAGATGTCGTCGCAAGCTCAGAAGGCAAGGCGGCCGGGATATCGGGGAGTGAGACTGCGGACGAACAGCGTGAGCGGAGTGTTGTGCTGTTGCTGGAAGCGCTGGAAGGCCGTCTGTCAACCCCGGACGTCCAGGAGCTGCTGAGGGTCCTCGCACCCGACGCAGCCGGGCCCGGCGAACGAAGGACCGGGCGCAACTGACGAGATGTCGCAACATGGCCTACCCGTCGGGCCACAGGTACACTGAGACAAGTGATTCGATTGCCGACTGGCCCCTGTGCACGAGCACGGGGGCCTTGGTTGTCCCAAACTAGCCGGCGGCCATGGAGAAAACATGGAGTATAAAGACTTTGTCGAGCCTCTGATCGTCCACCCCGGTACGAAGATCTCGCTGAAGAAAGACTACGACCCGGACTATTCCGGCGAGTTCGTCGCGAAGCACGATGCCAAGTGCCAGTTGAAGCAAGGTATCGCGGACTTGAAGGAGTACCAGGAAAAGCTGTACGCGCAGGACGAGCGTTCACTGTTGATCATCCTGCAGGCTATGGATGCGGCCGGAAAGGATAGTTTGATCAAGCACGTCATGGCCGGCCTGAATCCGCAGGGAACGCAGGTGTTTAGTTTCAAGGCGCCCTCCGCCGAGGAACTGGATCACGATTACTTGTGGCGCTGTTCGAAGGCGTTGCCGGAACGCGGACGGATTGGCATCTTCAATCGCTCGTACTACGAAGAGGTGCTCATCGTGCGCGTTCATCCCGAGATGCTGGCAAAAAAACGGCTGCCCGAAGACCTGAAAGGCAAGGAAATCTGGCACCGCCGCTTTCGAGAGATGAATGACTTCGAGCACTACCTGGTCGATAACGGCACTACGGTCCTCAAATTCTTCCTCTATCTCTCAAAGGCGGAGCAGAAGGAGCGCTTCCTGAAGCGCATCAGGCGACCGGACAAGAACTGGAAGTTCTCGGCCGACGACGTGAAGGAACGTGAGTATTGGGACGATTACCTCGAGGCCTACGAAGACACGCTCAACCATACGAGCACCGAGTGGGCGCCGTGGTACGTCCTGCCGGCCGATCACAAGTGGTTCACCCGCCTGGCCGCCGCCGAAATCATCACCCATACCTTCCGGGCAATGCACCTGGCTTACCCGCAGGTCTCAACCAAGCAGGAAAAGCAGCTAGGGGAAATGCGGGAGGTGCTGGAAAGCGCCGACTGAGGCGCGCCGCGCCGTGCCGGTCGACCGGCCCCAGTGCCCGGCCGGCTCAGCACCCGTTCGAGGGTCAGGGCAGCTAAGGGATGCCAGCGGCACGTGTTGCGGCTGGGGACCTCCCTGCTCCTGAGCCAGCCACCAGACTTGACCGCCTATCGATAGCAGCGGCTGTGGCATGGACGGCAGCCCCGTCTGCGCCAAGGAGCACCACGCGCTGGCGCCGGCAGGCAGGGCCTGCCAGGCGTGCGCCTGCTCGTCGCGGAAGACCAAGGTGCCATCGGACAGCATCTGAAGGCCGCGATAGTAGTCGAACGTGCCCTGCTGTCCGGCCGGCACCGGCAGCTCCAAGGCGTGCCAGGTTTGGCCAGCGTCATCGGAAACAAGCAGCGGATAGTCCCCGAAGCCGTCGAGCAAGGCGACCCGCTGCGGAGCCAGGGCCGCCAATTGGGTTTGGTTGCACGCATTCGCCCCGTCCGGCCAGTCCGTCGCCTGCCACGTCTTCCCGCCGTCGGTCGAGCGCTCGATCGCTTGGGGATAACCGTGCATGGCGCAAGATCCGAGCTCGTTGGGCGCCGGTCCCCAGGTCACGCATGGTCCCTGGGCCGGGCAGGCCAACGAGCCGCCGTTCCAGGTGCGCCCCCCGTCCGTCGTCTTTTGTACGCTGAAGGAAGCCGTCCCGTTTCCCGACGACTGTGCCGCGTTGAACAGTGCCAGCACACGCTGGGGGACGGCGCGGAAGCCACCGAAGCGGTCCGCGGTCAGACCTTGGGGCGGCGGCACCGGCTGCCAGGTCTGGCCGGCGTCCGTCGTAAAGAAGCCAAGGTAGTAGATGGGCGGGGCCCCGTAGGCCTTGCGGGCGGCCTGGACGGTCACGAAGAAGCTGTCGGCCCGCCGCGGATCCAGGGTGACACCCTGACAGGTGAGCGGCTCCCCGCCTTGAGCATAGGTGTAGTCGGCAGACAGGGCGCCGGACAGGATGCCGGTGGTGGCGACGGTCGTCCACGTTGCGCCGCCATCGCTAGACGCCTTCACTGCGCCCGGAGCGCAGTAAGCCAGGCGCGACGGGTCGCCGGGAGCGGCCGTCAGGCGGGACTGCGACAGGTCGGCGCCGGGTTGGATCAACTGCGGCCGAACCGGGCCCAATGAGGCCCAGGTGGCTGGGGCCTGGACCGTAAACTGGCTGAGCGCCAGCAAGAGACGCGTGCCACTACCTCCGGGGAGCGGGCTGACCTGTACCCCCGGCCCCGGTGTGGCCGACGGCGCTGCCGAGGGCGCGGCTGTGCGTATGGCCTCGAGGGCCAGCGTATAGGGGCCCGCCTGCAGCCTGCCCTGGCCGGGCATGGTCAGCGGAAGCCGGAAGCTGCCCGAGAGGCTACCATCCGCCGCCTGCTGCACGCCGCGTAGCTCAGGTGGTGGGCCTCCGGCGGCCGCCTGCTCGAGAACCAGGGAGTAACCGGCACCCGTGCCGCCGATGCTCGCGAGCGGCGCCCAGCCCTGCACGCGCACCAGGTCGCCTGGGGCGGCCGTGGCGGGCGAGAACTGCAGCTCGGCGCACGGATTCGATCCCCGACAGCGCCCCGCATTCGCTCCCTGGGCCGGCCCCAGCAGGCGGAAATTGGTGCTGGCTTCCGCCGGCCGCAAGGCACAGCCAGTGATCTCCGGGCCCGGGCACTGCACGCCGACGGCGTACTGGCCGGGCTCGAGCGGGGCAGGCCCGCCAGCCGAGAGCCAGGCCGTCGAAGGCACCGTCAGTGTCATGGTGAAGCGGCCCGGTTGGACGGCTGACCATTGCACCGGCGCCCCATCCTGCGTGATGCCCTCGAGGCAGCCGCCCCAACACAGGTTAGCGTGCTGCACGCTCTCGTCCTGGGCAGCCTGCGCGGCCCCCGGTCCACCAGGCACCGTCCCTCGGATGGTGACTTGCGTGCCCGGCGCGCCGGAATCGGGCGAGAGCGTGATGGCCATGCCGGACCAGTTAGCGGACGCTGACGGCGTGAGCGTCACTGCCCGTGTGGGTGTCGCCAGACCGGCCGGTGGCGGAGTTTCGATCGGTGGAGCCAGGGTGGGCGCGGCCGGCGGGGTGGGAGCGGCCGTCGGCGAAGCAAGCACGCCTGCAGGGGTCGTCACCGGCTGGGTGCCGGGCACGGCGCTGCCCAGGGGAGGTGGGGCTACGCAGGCCGCGAGCAGCGCGAGCCCAACCAGCCAGGCGAAGAAGTGTTTCATGGGGCTCTCCCCGTTGGACTCGCCGGCGTTCTGGCAGGCATGCCGGTTGCGCCAGGGATGGAAAACTCTGGCCAGGGGCCGAGCGCCCGCCGCTCCGGCCTTACCCCTGGTTTGGGCTGATTATGTGCGCTCAGGCGGCCGGCATCTGCATGGTAGATTGCAGAGCGCGGTGGTCGCCCAGCCCCTAGCCCGCGCGGGCGCGGAACAGCTTTCCCAATGCTCCGCCCGCGGTTATACTTCTCGCCAAGATTATGCTCGAATAAGGAGGAATGGATGCCACGCTGGCGTATCGGTACAGCCAAGGCCGAGCTGGACACGCCCGCCTTGTGCCTGAACATCGAGGTCGTGGAGCGGAATGTGCAGCGCATGGCCGCTTACCTAGCGCAGACCGGCGTGCGTCTGCGCCCGCACAGCAAGACGCACAAGTCCCCGGCGCTCGCCCATTTGCAGATGGCCGCCGGTGCGATCGGCATCACCTGCGCAAAGCTGGGCGAGGCCGAGGTGATGGCCCAGTCCGGGCTCAACGACCTGCTGATCGCCAACCAGATCGTGGGCGCGGACAAGATCGCCCGCCTGGTAAACCTGGCCGCCTATAGCGAAGTCATGGTGGCCGTCGATAACCCGGACAACGCGGGCGAGCTGGCGCGCGCCGCGCACGCCAAGGGCGTCCGTCTGCGCGTGCTGGTCGAGGTGGATACCGGCATGGGCCGCTGCGGGGTCATGCCGGGCGCGGAGACGCTCGACCTGGCGCGCAGCATCGCGGAGCGGCCGGATCTGCGGTTCGAGGGGCTGATGGGCTACGAGGGCCACGCCGTCATGTTGAAGGACCCGGTCCATCGGCGCCGGGTGACCGAGGACAGCCTCTGCCGGCTGGTCGATACGGCCGAGCTGCTGCGAAATGACGGCATCCCGGTCCCGATCGTAAGCAGCGGCGGGACCGGCACCTACTTCATCAGCGGCGCTTACCCGGGCATCACGGAGATCCAGGCAGGCTCCTACATCACCATGGACGGGCAGTATCGGCGCGAGGTGGGCATCGACTTCGATTACGGGCTAACCTTGCTCGCGACGGTCATCAGCACGCGCGGCGCGGATCACGCAGTGATCGACGCCGGCCAAAAGGCGCTTTCGAAGGACTTCGGCCTGCCGCTGGTGGTCGACCCGCCCGGCTGGGAGATTGCCGGCCTGTCGGAGGAGCACGGCACGCTGCGCCGGCTCGCGGATTCGCCCGGTTCGGCAGACGGCCGGCCGGTGCACGTGGGCGACCGCGTCGAGATCGTGCCCAGCCACGGCTGCACGACCATCAACCTGCACGACGAGTATGCCGTCGTGCGTGACGGCGTGCTCGAGGCAGTCTGGCCGATCGCCGCGCGCGGCAAGGTCTATTGAAGAGGACGTAATATGGCCGCCAATGACGATGTCCGCGATCACCTGGACGCAGCCGCCGAAGCGCTGGCCGGACTCCCGCCCGGCCAGCAGAGGCGGTGGCTGCTTCGCCTGCTGCAACTGCTCGACGAACGGGCTAAGGGCTCGGATGAGTACGTGGCGCTGCTGTCGCGCTTGACCACCGACATCCGGCAGCGGATCACGATGGGACAATGGTGACCTTCGAGGAGAAGACGATCTTGAGCAGCCGGTGATGGCCGGTGTCGGTGACCAAGAGCGCGCCCTGGCTATCGAAGGCGATCCCTTGAGGCTCAGCGAGGCCGCTGACCACCACGCTGTCGAGGCTGCTTCCGGCCGCGATGCGATGGACCGATCCGTCGGCCAGGCAGTTGACGTAGATGTTTCCGGCAGCGTCGACGATCACGTCGTCGGGTTGTGGCAGCGAGGCCACGCTCTCAATCGTGCCGTCCGGCCGGACGCGCATCAGCGCGTTGGCGAACTCATCGGCGACCAGGATGCTGCCATCCTGCTCAGCCCAGGCTGCGACTGGGCGGACGAAGCCGCTCGCGATCTGGCTGACGGTCTTGCCGTCCAGGCTGACGCGCAGCAGCACCCCGTTTGCGCTGTCGGGAACCAGCAGGCTGGGACCAGCCGGGTCGTAGCCATCCAGGGCGAAGTTGTCGAGCCCGGAGTTCGCAGGAGCGTTGCCTAGGCCCAGGAAGGGGGTGATCTGCCGGCTGGCCGGATCATAATGCACCAACCGATTCTTGCCTTGCTCGGCGATGATCAGGTCCCCGCCCGGCAGCACGACAATCCCTTCTGGCTCACTCAATCCAGAGGCAAGCACGCTCGGTGCCTGGCCGGATTCGTAGCGCAGCAAGGTGCCGTCGGTTGAATCCGTCAAATACATCGAGCCGTCGGGCGCCAGCGCCAGGTCGTCGGGGCTGGTGAGGCCTTGCGCGAGGACCGTCAGGCTGGCCCCAGGCATCGTATGGACCGGTTCTGCGCTGGCTGTTGCGCTGAGGAGCTCGCCGGCCGATGGTGGCTGCGAGGTGGCCTCTTGGGTGACGACCGGGGACAGCGTGCCGACGATGGGCGTTTGGGCCGGCGTGAGCACGACCTCTGCTGAAGGCTGCGGTGTAATGGTCAGCAGGGGTGAGGCGGTGGTATCGCTTGCAGCCGCCGGGCCGGTCGCGCTGAGCAACAAGGGTGTTGTGGTCGGCAAGAGAGCGAGGGTCGAGCCCGTGCCAGGTCCCGAACCTGGCTCCGAAAGGCTACCTGTGCAAGCGGAAAGGGTCAACAGCAGGAGGACGCAGAGCAGGCTTTTCATTCTCATCCCCTATGTATCTATAACTCGTTCGCTTACCGCAGGCCGGCGAACAAATCGGCGTGCTTGTGTCCATTCGGCGGATAAGCCTGCTCGTAGAGCTCATAGCGCTGCCGTCGTCTGAACAGCAGTCCCATGATGCCTCCTGAGCTGCCGGGCCCGCCTCCCTGGCTGCAGTGGCAGGCGCCCGCCTCCTCCTTGATGGTCTTGTATGGACGGATGTCGAGACGCACGTCGATCTGATCGTCCGGCACGCCGACCTGGGTCATGTCGATGTCATGGTTGCGGCCGAAGTGCCGGGGGTCCTTGCCGGTCAGGCGCATGTACAGCAGCATCCAGCGCAGGCTGCTGCGTGGCAGCACGCCGTAATAGAGTCGGTGGGGTATCCACGGCGCGCAGTTGTCGGGCAGCAGCGCCGGGTAAGCAGGCGGGTCGGTCAGGGCTTGCCAGGCCCGGTTGACGGCGTGGTTCACCCGGATGTGATCGGGATGGAAATATCCGCCTGTGGGATCATGGGCGACGACCACCTGCGGCTTGATCTCGCAGATCAGGCGCAGCACGTCACGCGCCACATCGTCGAGATCGGCCTGGTACAGGCTTTCCGGGTGGTGGTTCTCCGGGCTGCCCTCCATGCCGCTATCGCGATAACCCAGCATGTGCAGTTGAACGCCCAGCCTCTCGCAGGCGCAGGCCAGTTCCTCCCGGCGTACCGCGACCATGTCGCGCGGCGCGTCCGGGCAGTTCGGGTCCGGCGCATACGAACCGGCTGCGCCGTCGGTGACGACGCAGACGTGGACTTCCACGCCTTCGCGCGCATATTTCGCCAACATGCCCCCTGATCCGAACGTCTCGTCGTCCGGGTGGGCGAAAACTCCTAACAATCGGTGCTCAGCCAAAGAATCTCTCCCTCATGCGAACCTGACGGTAACGATCTCGTGCGGGCGGGCCGTGAAGGCGACGCTCCCGACCGGGTTCACCGCCAGGGAAGCTCCGCCTTTTTCGTCCAGTCGCGTGCGCTCTGCCTGGCCGAATTTTAGCCACGGCGTCAGGCGCACTTCAGTTGGCCGGCTCTCTATGTTATAGCCGCGCACGATCAATCCATGGCCATCTTCCGCCGTCTTGACGGCGCTGATGACAAAGGATTCCGGTTCGCCGTGCACCAGCCAGGTCTGCGCGGGCAAGGCCCCGGCATGCCGCGCAACGCCCACGGCCCGCATCGGCGCGTCGAAGGCGTACCCCTCGAGGTAGGCTCCGCCGGTCATCCAGTCGCCGGCATGGGGAATAATGGCGTACTCGAAGCGATGCAGGCCCAGCTCCTGCGCGCCCGGGGTGGCAAGGGCCGGTCCGGCCCGACGATGTCGCGTCGCAAAGTCATCGCGCGACAGCCAGCCGACGCAGCGCAGCAGTGTCAGCGCGATCTCGCTGCCGCCCCCGTCCCGCGCCCTGACCTCGACCTCAGGCAACCCCCGGACGGCAACCATCAGGCCGGCCTGGCCGTCTGACACGTCCGTCCAGGCCCGCTGAGGCACCTCCGGCCGGGGCTCTTCCACTACGAACGCGTCAACAGCCGGCGGCGCGATTGAGCGGCGCACGACCTGGAAGTGGCCGTCGTAGTCGGCCGCCTGGACGGCGAAGGGCGCCGGGAAGTGGACCCGCAGCCGGTGGTCGCGCGACTGGTTGTCCACTTCGGTCACGACGTCGACGCGTGCGCTGCCCGGCGCCAGGCTGGCAGTGGTGCGCACTTTGAGCGGCGCTTCGCCGGCCCGGCTGCGCCGATCGGCGGCCAGCGCGGCCGGGATGGGCAGGGTGTAGGCGAACTCCAGCGTCTGGCGCAGACCGTCGTCGTAGACCTGCACGCTGACCGGCGCCGAGGGCGCCCGGTTGGCCAGGCTGACCACCTCGTCATCCGCGGGCGGCGAGTAGTTGTACTCGTCGCCGCTGTCGCCGCCGTCGACCAGCAGATTGAGGCGCGCGTAGCGCGTGCCGGTGCGTTTGTCCGTTATGCTGAACGTAGCATCAGCCTGGTCTGCTTCAACTTTCAGGAACTCGTTTTCGATCGAGAGCCCCGCAGCGCCATCGCTGCTGCCGTCGAGCTCTTCCGGCGCCCTGTTCCTGAGCCAGAAGGTGCGGTAGCCCTGGCCGGGCACGTCTTGCGCGAGAAACTCCACCCTGGTGACCTGGACCGCGGCGTGGGCCACGAAGGTGCTGATCTCTGGATCGGCCAGGAACCGGGGAAGGACCTCCATGCCGCGCCCCAGCGCCTCGTAGTTCGGCTCGGCTGCGTCGCCCAACACGACTTCGATGCGCACGGTCGAGCCCTCTCGCACGAAATCGAGATCTAACAGGCTCAGGCCGCGGGCCGTGCCACGCTGCACCTCGCCGAAAAGCTGCATCAGAGCGTCTCGGTCCAGCACTTCGTAGGCCAGCTCGTTCGTCTCGCTGCCCAGCACCCGGAAAGGCAGGGACTGCCCACGATCGTCCACCAGCGTGTGTTGCTTGCCGCCGGGCAACTCCAGCGCTGCCCGCACCAGTTCGCTCCGCCGGTGGGACAGCGGGTTGAAGACGACGATAGCCGGGGCGGCCTCTCCGTTCGGCAAGCCGGCGGGAGCCTGGGTATCCACGGCCGCGCACAGCGCGGACAGGCTCTGGCGGGTGATCTGCTCGGCAATCTGTTCGACCTGGTCGAAACGTGGCCGCATTTCTTCGTGCACCTGGTCGATGCTGCAGCCACAGATCGAGTCGTGAGGGTGGCACTCGAGCAGCATCCGCCAGGCCTCGCGCAGGATGGGGGCGGGGTCCTGCAACGCCGGGGAGCCGGCGCTGCTGACACCCAAAAGGCTTGCCCAGGCGCTGAACGGCTCGGCCCATTTCTCCAGCGCCGACTGGCAGGCGTAGTTGCGCTGCTTGATCCACATGCGCGTCGACAGCACGTTGGGCAGGAGGGGCGAGCGCTTGTAATCACGCAGCTCGCCGCTCACCGTCGGGATCGAAAGCTGCGCATCCTCGATCTTTGCCCGCACGGCCGCGAAGTAACCGGGCAGGGTGGAATGGACGATCCGGTCGCCGCCGAGTTGCTCCTGAAGGTAGGCAATGGCGGTCGGGGGTCTCGGCCTGCGGCTCGATATGGTCACCGCCCTGCATGAACAAGAGCTCCGCAGTTGCGCTATGGGCGGCCAGCGAATCCCGGCGGCGCTCCGCCTCGGCTACCAAAGCCGCACGAGCGGCGGGATCATCGCCGGTCATCACGATGACAGGCAAGCCCTTCGCGTTGGAGTAGCTATCGCGCAGGAAGGCGAGCAGCACGCGCGACCCGTCTGGCGACTCCCACCACAGCTCCGCAGGCTCGTCGGACAGCCCACGCCAGAGGGCCGCCGTGTCGATGCCGAAGCCCCGCAGGATCTGCGGCAACTGGCCGATATGGCCGAAGGGGTCGGGCGTGTACCCGACCTGCATCGTGTCGCCGAAGCGCTGCGCCGAGCGGGCGCCTTGCAGGAGGTTTCGAACGAGAGATTCGGGGCTGACCAGAAATTCATCGGGCATCACGTACCACGGGCCGATCAGCAGACGCCCGCTCTGCACGTAGCGGCGGATCTCCTCGGCTCGCTCCGGTCGCATGCGGAGGTAATCGTCGAGGACGATCGTCTGGCCGTCGAGCATGAAGTAGCGGTACTCCGGGTCACTCGCCAAAATCCGCAGCAGCTCGTCGACCAGGTGGACCAGTTTCAGGCGGAAAACCTGGAACGGCAGATACCATTCGCGATCCCAGTGGGTATGCGAGATGAGATGGATCGTGGACATCACCCCTCCCGTCCTTTAGAGCTTGACCGGGCGACCCTCCGTTGCCGCTGTGAGCAGGGCTGCGATGGTCGCCGCGTTACCCCGGCTGTCGGCGTGCGAAACGCGCGGCGCCTTGCCGGTCAGAATACAGTCCGCCATATCTTCGATTTCGCCCGCGTAGAGCTCCTGGCTGTCGATGGCGATCGCTTCGGGCTCGGCGTCGTCGAGTCTCAGCCAGATCTGCACGTGCGCTTCGGGCTTGAAGGGCACCGGAACGGTGATCGTGCCCTCGCTGCCCACAACCTCGAGATGCTCGCGGTGCGGGGCGCGCAGACCGCAGTCGAACTGCCCGACGACGCCGCCCTCAAAGCGCATCTGCCCGGCAAACATCTCGTCCACACCGCTCGCACCCCGTTTCAGCCAACCGAAGACCTCGACCGGTTCCCGTCCGAGCAGGTAACGCGTGTAGCTGATTGGATAGCAGCCGACGTCCCAGATGCCGCCGCCGCCGAGCTCCGCGTTCAGCCGCACGTCGTCTTCAGACTCGATCTGAAAGGTGAAAGACCCGCGGATGAGGCGGACCTGGCCGATCGCGCCGCTATCGACCAACTCCTTCACCTTCAGGGTCTGCTGGTGATGGCGGTACATGAAAGCTTCCTCGATTACGACACGGTTGCCCGTTGCCGCGGCTACAATCTCGTCCACCTGGGCCGCAGTCTGGCCCATCGGCTTTTCGCAGAGCACGTGCTTGCCAGCCTTGGCGGCGCGGATGGCCCAGGGCGCGTGCAGGCTGTTGGGCAGCGAAATGTAGACCACGTCGACGTCCGGATCGGCGAGCAACGCCTCGTAGCTGTCGAAGGCGCGCGGGATGTCCCATTCCTCGGCGTAGGCGCGCGCCCGAGCGCCATCGCGGCTGGCAACCGCCACCAGCTTGTTTCGGTCGGAGGTGCTCAACGGCGGGATCACCGCCTGGTTGATCCTGGCGGTGCTCAGAAGACCCCAACGCAAAGGTTCAGTCATGTGTGTGCTCCTTGTTCGGACCATCGTAGGACCATCATAGGCCGGCCCAGACGCTCGCCTACTTGCTCACCTGGCTCACCCAGTCCGCGACGGCCGGGGCATCGGCGTAGTCGGGCGACAGGGCAACGGCGCGCCATTCATAGGCTGCGATCTGCCCTTGACCGTTCAAGACCAGTTCCGCAACGCCCACCCTGCGCCCCGCGTGGCCATAGGTGCCTTCGTCGGCGTGGACGAGCAAAGCCCCTCCGCCGGCACTCGGGCGGGCCGCGGCCAGGGCCGGGCCGCCGCCCTCCACGATCAGGGCAATCCCGGGCACGCTGTCGGCGATCTGGCGGTCGACTGCGCCGCCGGCGTGTGACAAGAGAACGACCGCGTCCGCCTCTCGCGCCGCCTCCGGCACGATCGCCCGGGCCGCCGCCAGCGGATCGCTCACGCTGATCCCGTCCGCAGCGCTGACCTCACTCAGCCCGACGATGGCGATGCGTCGGCCGCCGGCAGTCAGCACCGCGTAGGGCTGCCCGATCGGCCGGCCACTCCCCGCGTCGACGGCGTTCGCCGACAGCAGCGGGAACTTCGCTTCGGCCATGCGCTGGCGCAGCACGCTCACGCCAAGGGCCAGGTCACGGCCGCCAAGCGCCGCCGCATCATAGCCCAGCCGGTTCATTAGCTCGACGCTCGTCGCGCCGAGCGTGTCGGTCGCCGGCGCCTGATCGCCCACCAGGCTGTCGCCGGCATCCAGCAACAGCAGCGGCACTCCTTTCGCCCTTTCCTGCGCAATTAGTGTGGCCCGACGGGCCACTCCCCCTATCTGGGGCGTTCAGCCGCAAGGCAGCAGATAGCCCCAGGTGTCATTGGTGTGCAGGACGGTCAGCCTTAGCTCGGCGGCTCCGGGAGCGGCCGGCGGTGAAACGGGCGCGAGCGGTGAGAGCCCGGACGTCGCCAACGCGCCCGGGTTGGCGTCCGCAGAGGCGTCCCCGCTTGGTCTCGACGCCGCGCCCCGGACCGCGGAGGCGCCGGGTACGGGCATTGCTCGGGGCGAGCCGGTCGGCACGCAAGCCGACGCGATCAGCAGCAGGGCAGCCATTGCCAGGACAAGGCTCTTTTCGTGCACCATATCCCTCCTTGCGCCGCTTGAACGGCAACATTATACCACGCCGATCACACGTTTTGGCGTGTGAGCCCTGCCGGCTGCCGCATCACCTCGATCCAGAAGCTGCTCGGCCACAAGCGGCTCAACTCGACCATGACCTATGCTCGCGTCCATGACCAGACGGTGGCCGACGACTACTATGCGGCGATGTCCCACATCGAAGCCCGCCTGGAGCTCGGCCCGCCGGCCGCCGAACCGGCGAGCCCACCGGGAGGGACGATGAGCGGGCGCAGCTTCTCGAACTGGTCAACGTGCCTGGCCGAGCCGGAGCTGACTGCCGAGGCCAGGCTCGATCTCCTTGAACGTATGCGTTGCGTACTACACCGGCCCGGCAGCGATCGCGATTGCCATCGCCTCTGGCGATGCCAACCAGCGCGATCCGCCGTGCCCAGTGTTCGTCTCAACTGAAGCCAACACGGCGCTGGTCGGCTAACAGTCGTCCGCCCGATTCTCTGCGCCTCCTGCCCGGCAGGCGAATTTCCGAGCGCCCCGTAGACGCCCAGGCGCAAATGTGCTATCATCGTGACAGCCGGCGCGGAGGGTAGCGCTCTGGTGAAGACCAACTCGAGCGCCGCAGCCGGGGACGGTGTAGGGGAGGCAGGGCCGTACGACCCTGCCTCCCGCCTTGTCCGAAAGTACACCGTCCCAGAATGCGGAAAACTCAGCGTAGGCTTACCAGAAGCTATACCTTACGAGAAAACG
>CAWIPK010000007.1:0-228823 GCA_963837925.1 uncultured Chloroflexia bacterium
ACGCCGACTTGCGGCCATTGGCCCCTGCTGTCTTCGATTCAGCCGGGCTCTATTTTAGCCCAACAACTTTGCCATTCCGATCGCTAGTCTTACAGCAACCCGACTGTGGGCAATACGATCGGATGGAATACATTTTTGGAGCTTCGGGCGCTGCGCCGCTTATTGAAGAGAGATGCTGGAGGATATATCCTTTGAAGGTGAGTTCTTTGACGAAGACTTTGTAATATACCGAAGAAGACGCCGATCTTGCCTGGCCAGCTGCTCAATTGCTGGGATCGAAAGCAATCTATGCCCCTTCTGGCTGTTGCGTCGGCACCTGCTGAAGGTGCGTCCTATGGCTTACTCGTAGACAGATCGATCCCTACATCAACATGCATTCCGCTAGAATTGTTTTCTACTGCGAATTAATGAAAAAGAGCATCCGCAATGGCCTGCGCCTGCTTTTGCCGGTCACGTGGGAGAGACTTACAGGTCATCGGGTACGTTCTCCCTGGTAGAGCATTCGTCTTTACGTGCGTTTCCTGAACTAGTGAGACTCTTGCCACGGGCACTTCGAAAGCGACGAGATATCATGAAGAAGAAGAAGCGGGCAAGCGAGCGATACATTGGGAGCTGGTTCTCGATACAAGCCGACCTCTTACCCCCTTGCGACAGGCGGGGAAAACTGACGCATGAAGATCGGATTTCTTGGCACTCGTGGTATACCAGCCAGCCCAGCGGCTTCGAGACCTGCGTGGAGGAGCTGGGGCAACGCCTTGTGCAAAGAGGGCACGACGTGACTGTTTACTGTCGAATCCCCCACATCACTTACCCGGGGTCACATTTATAAGGGGATTTCCCTTGTTTAAGTTTTGCACGATACACAACAAATACTTGGACACGCTGTTCCTGTCTCCTATCTGACCTTCTTGGGACGCGTTGACCCGAAGGTACGATGTCCGCGGTCGTATTTCATTGCGGGCAACAGCCCAGTTACCTGGCTGCCCCGGTTAGTGGGCTCGAAGTCAGTCCTTAACGTAGACGGACTAGATTGGAAGCGTGACAAATGGCTGTGTTTGGCCAAACGGTATATTCGTCTAGCCGAATACTGGGCCACTCTATTACCGAATGCCTACGTGACTCATTCGTGGTGGTCCAAGCGTATTACGGAGATCGCTACGGCAGCAGACCACCGTTTATTCCCCTTATGGCTCAGATGTGATTCCGGTGCAGCCCGGTAGGTACCTGCAACAGCTCGGGCTTCACTGGGCCGATACCCTTCCGTTCGTAGGCCGGCTGGTGCCCGAGAACTGCGCACACCATCTTGTCGAGGCATTGGGCGTTGCCTGCCGACAGATATGAAGTGTGTTATTGTCGGCGATGCACCGTATGCGGATGACTATATCGCAGCGCTCAAGGGAACGGCAGGACCAAACGTTCTTTTCACAGGCTATCTTTTCGGAGCCGGGTATCGAGAGTTGTGCAGCCACGCTTATCTGTTCATAGAGACCTCGTCCGTGGGAGGCACGCATCCGGCTCTGATCAGAGAAGGCAATGGCCTTCGGAAACTGTGTGGTGGTCAACGGCACGCCCGAGAACCGAGAGACGATCGGAGACGCCGGTTTCGCGTACGACGGCGGCCAAGGGGCGGTCGGCCTAAAGGGCACTACTGGAGCATTTGCTTTGAGCACCAGGAGTGGTGGACGAGTACCGGCGGAAAGCTCAACTGAGGGCTCAAGCCGAGTATTCATGGAGCGCGTCACCGACGAGTACGAGCGCCTTTTCTACAACCTGCTGAGACGGCCATTGCCAATGCGCTTGGCGGTCGGACGCTCGCGACGGGTACACGAGGGCTAGCCATGAAACCGCGCTCTGAACCGGACTTCGTCCTCTTAATGATCCTGGCCGACCTGGTACTGACCGACCTGGCGCTGTGGGTCGCGCGCACGCTGCGCTTCCACCTGCCGCTGGGCCAGAACGTGGTCCGAGCGCCTCAGTCCCAACTTCGACTTCCCGCCGTGGCTGTACCTGGTCGTGCCGGCGATCTGGGGAGCCGTGTTTCTGGCACTCGGGGTTTACGACAGCCGCCGCAAGCACGCGATCGGTGGCAGCATCGAGTTGATGGCGGGGGCAGTCGCCTTTGCCACCCTCGTGTTGGCCGGGCTGGTCTACTTCTCGATCCGGGAGCTGTCCCGGCTGCTGTTCCTGTATTTCGCCGTAGCCGATCTGGTCCTGCTGGCTGCCTGGCGTTATCTGCTGCGCCTGGCGTTTCTTGCGGAGGCGCGCCGGCTGGCCGGGAGCCGCCCGGCGCGTCCTGATCGTAGGCACGGGAGCCTGCGGCGAACGGATCGAGCAGACGCTGCGCGGGCAGCGCTGGGCCGGCGTCGAATTGGTCGGCTGCGTGGTCGAGGAGGCGGGCGGGTGCCAGGACCGGCCGGGACGGGAGCCGGCGCCGGTTCTGGGGACAGTGAATGACCTCCGCGCATCGTGGCCGAGCAGCGCGTGGACGAGTTGATCATCGCCCTGCCGCGCGATGGGCAGGATGGCCTCGGCGAGCTAGTGATGGCCCTGCAACGCCTGCCGGTGCGGGTCTACGTGGTGCCGGACCTGTTCGACCTGGCGTTCTTTCGCACCACGGTCGAGGACTACAACGGGATCCCGCTGATCGGGCTGCGCGACCCGGTGATCGAGGGCCTGCCGCGCATGGTGAAGCGGGCCTTCGACGTCGCGGTAGTCCTGCTGCTGCTGCCGCTACTGCTGCCAGTAATGGGCCTGATCGCGCTGCTGATCAAGCTCGACAGCCCGGGCCCGGTGTTCTATAAGCAGCAACGGGCCGGGGAGAACGGGAAGCTTTTCTGGATGTACAAGTTCCGGTCGATGTGCGACGGCGCCGACCGGCGCCTGGTTGAGGTGTTGGGGCAAAACGACGACGGCCAGGCGGTTTTCAAGTCGGCCCTCAGACCCGCGTGTGACCAGCGTTGGCAGGTTTCTGCGTTCGACCAGCCTGGACGAGCTGCCGCAGGTGTTCAACGTGCTGAAAGGGGAGATGAGCCTGGTGGGGCCGCGGCCGGAACAGCCGTGGCTGGTGGACTGCTACCAGTCGTGGCAGCGCAAACGCTTTGCGGTGCCGCAGGGGATCACGGGGTGGTGGCAGGTGAACGGCCGCAGCGACAAGCCGATGCACCTGCACACGGAGGAGGACCTGTACTACATCCAGAACTACTCGCTGCTGCTGGACCTGCGCATCTTGTGGCGGACGGTAGGGGTCGTGTTGAGACGCAAGGGGGCGTTCTAGTACTTCCTACCCATTCCCCTCACGATGGTCGGACATCGCCTGGCAACGTTGGGTCGGCCACGCTCGCAGACGTTTCTTGCGGGGCGTGCCGTGGCTGTTCCACTGGTTCACTCGATTCTCTCCGGGGACCGATCTTCGCTCTCAGCCCTTGCCTATTTATGGAACCCAGCTTTCCATGACGTACGAACCAAGCAAGAAGAACAGCCCAAACAGACTTAGCGAAGCGACGATAAGGCGAAGGCGGGGTGCGCGCAGCCGGGCGCCCAGGCCGATAAAAACCGGAAAGGCCAAGAGCAGGTGCCGGGGAAGTCCCATATACGGATAAAGCGGTCCAGTGTGGTAACTGAAAGCTAGCAGGGTGATGGCTAGAGCATAAATGCGATAGCTGGGGCGCATGTAGCGCCAGGCCAGCGCCAGGATCAGCAGGAAGCCGGTTCCAAATGTCAGGTCGATGATCAGGACACGCCGAGGAGCCACAAGCAACATCCCGATCGCAAGCGACAGAGATTGCCAAGGCCACAAGAAGGCTTGCTCGGAAACGACACGGGTTGCACTGGGCGAAACCAGAATTGAATAGATCAAGCCCTGTACGCTGCTGAAATCGGGCCGTAAATCGCCTAAAGCCACTCCCCGGTAAACGAGCCAGCCTGCGTATCCTGCCGGAATCAATGCCAGGGATAGCCAGTCTCGCCAGGCACGTAGGGCGGCGCCCCAGCGGTGGCCCTCTGAGTCCCACAATTCCCAGGCTAGCGGAAGTGCCAGCACGATCCCCTGTTGGCGTGTCAACGTAGCCAGTGCGCCAGCGAGGCCAGCGAACAACCAACGCCGCCGCCGCATCGCTAGAAAGCAGCTCACTGAGCAGAGGAGGAATAGCGCTTCGGGATAGGGAGCGAACAGCGCAAAGGCGGGAGGCGCAACCATTAAGAGCGTTAGCGCGCCCATGCTTGGCCAGGCTCGAGCTCCATCAGGGCCAGTCGCAGGAAGGCTACGGCCAGGAGAGCGCCGGCCGCCGAGCTGACCAGGAGCAGGACCAACAAGGGTTGGCCGCTTAGCTGCGCCAACGGCGCCGCAAGCCAGGGGAACAACGGATGAAACTGCGCCGTGCCATCGCCGACCTGGTAGCCGCGGAGCGCGATCCGAATGTAGTAAACGGCGTCCCAGTGCTCCCACGGCGCCAAGAGTACTCGCTCAAACCACGCGCCTAATGGTATCGAGGGCGGCCAAACCGGGATAAGCAGTTCTCGTGGGAGTAGCGGCCTCAGGCGCGAGCCCGCCAGCGCAACGGCGCTGGTCGCGATTCTGAGCAACAGCCAGAGTCCAATACCCCGAACAACGGTTGTGCTCGCACTGATGTTCTCCGTGGCTGAGGTCGCGCGGTTTGCCAGCGATCCTTCTAGCTCCAAAGCTGCCTCCCTTCTGCGCATATCATCGCAAGTACAGAAACATCACCGGTCGAGTATCCTCACGCCCTAACAGCAAACCCCCTGGCGACAGCTGTCGTTGGACCCTACGTTGTGCCGCTCGGAGGACCCGGCTCGACTTCCTCCCCACTGGTTTATGAATCGCGTCAGGGACCTTGCTGCATAAAGATCACAGTATCGGCGTCCTCGTAGAGAACTCGCCAGGCTGGTGAGGATTTGGCAGCCGTGACCAGGGACGCCATGGGCGTTTTGGAAGTTCTAGGAAGGAAGAGCACGTCGATCCCGTACTTGGCGAGTTTGGTTTCCCACCCGGACACTGCGTTCGCAATGGAAATGTAGTCTTGCCACATGTCAGTCGGGTACAGTTCGAAGCGGCTGTCCATGAATATTGGCAGTGCCGGGCAGGCCCATTCGAGGTAGCTGCTGTAGCCGAGGTCGCTGTAGACGGCTCTGCCAGTCCCCTGCCTGCACAGCTGCTGGGTGGCGCGCACCGGTGTGCGGATGGTCACGCTATATGAAGGCAGTGGAGGGCTCGGGAGGTGGGGACGCAGCCAGGGCAAAGCGAAAGCCACATTCAGCAAGAGAAGGGCAAGGATCGCGTAGTTGATGCCCCGCCTGGTGGTTTGCCGGCGCGGGGCCTCCGCAACGGGTGCCTTCGGCGACAGCAGGACGATCGAAAAGGCCGGCCCGGCGATCATGCCGAACCAGGGCAGCATCCGGCGCGTGTACAGGCTCAGGAACCCGAAGAGGGCCAGGCTCAACACCATGTACAGTGGAAACGCTACCCTTCGCCTGTAGGCCAAGGCAACGAAAAGCGCCATCAGCAGGAAAAATATGAGGCCGTCCTGCTCGCGGATATTGAGAGGCAGGAATTCGAGGTTGGCATTCAGAGTCGTCGGGCTCTGCGCAAAGCCGATCACGTAGCGCAACAGGCCAAGTGGCCCGTCAGGATTCAGGCCCAAGGCGAGGCCCGATAGAAGCCCCGCGCCTAGAAGCTGATACGTGGCACGAGCCAGGTGGCGCTCCCGGATCAAGTCCTGAGCGAGAGCGGCGAGCACGTAGATGCCCAACAGCGCAATGCCAAACACAAACCCGCCATGCAGGTTGGCCCAGAAGGCGAACAAGAAGGGGAGGGCCCACAGAGCGCGAGTACGCCGGAGCCGATGCGCCTCGAGCACCCAGACGAGGGTGCCGAAAAGGAGAAAACTGAAAGTCTGCGGCCGAAGCGGCCAGTTGGCCACACCGAGCAGCCCCGCAGCCAGGGTTGCGACAGAGGCCACCTTCGCGCGAACGCGCCGGTCCTGAAGGCAGGCCATCTCGACCAGGGCATAGCCAGCAGAGATGATGACCGCGTTAAAGAATCCCAAGAAGGGCAGACCGCCGGCACGGTACAAAAGATAGAAGGCGAGCTGTGCCAGCCAGGCCTGGTTGGTCCACGGCAGACCGGCACGGCTGGAGGTAAACAGGTCCGTGCTCGGGATTTGTCCAGTCTGGGCAATGATCTGGCCGGTGCGCAGGTGCCACCAGAAGTCCTCCGGGCCGATGGGCATGGGTGCCAGCCATGCCATGATACCCAGAACCGGCAGCAGCAACCATAGATCTCCCAAAGTGAGGTGGCCCGCGCGACACGCACGATGGCCGAGTCCAGAAGGCGCCCGGGCTGCCGTCCAACAGGGATGGCGCCGTCAGCCGGTCGGTTGTCCTTGAGAAATTCGCTTGACATGCTTCATGGCCCCTGGTCGGAGCGTAGCAACCCGACGATGCCGGGCAAGAGGGAACTAAGGCTCAATATAGCGCAGGTTTCACCGTCCTGCAAGTAGGGCCGGTGTCGTGGCACGGCCAACCGGCGTCTGGCATCGACACACGATAGGGAGAATTACTGTCAGCGAACGGTAAGGGAATCCGGGGTTAACCCGTATTGACATCTTGCGGAGACGGTGGTAAAGTGCCGCTATTAGGTGTGATTCCTCGTACTAATTCATCCAGCGTTGATGGCAAGTCTTGGAGCCTTGCCCGACGCCAGTCAGGTTCAGCTCAACTCTAAGGCGGATTACTCGTTACACGGATTGGTTGTTAGCCCTGCTTGTGCAGGGTGACACAAGCGGGGGCGACCTCGGCAGGGGGCTGTTCCCCGCGAAGCACGGCCCCGGCTTGCGGGGCCGCAGGAGCCTGGTCTTCGGGCGGAACCCCTCGTCTGGGTGAAGCCCAGCGCAGTGTGCAGGCGTGCGGCGGTCCCTGGCCGGAACGTGGCGCATCGGCGCCGCCTGCACCCTGGCATGCGTCGAGACCATGGGGGAGCAGATGCGCATGCTCCGATGGGTATCTTGTTGACCTGCCCGGGCACCGCCCGAATAGGTGATGGCCGGGCGAAGGAGGTAGCAATCTGGCAGTATTCAGCAGATCGCAAACCCAGTTCGCAGGCTCCGGCCGGGAGCCACCCAACCCGGCCAATCGGTCGATCCATCCACCCACCACATTTCGGGCAAGGCCCAGAAGGAAGGAACCCATGTTGGCTCTGTATCTCAACCTCAAGAACTGGTTCGCAAGCGAAGAAGGCCAGGACCTGATCGAGTACGCGCTTGATCATCGCCCTGATGGTCATCGTCGCGGTCGTCGGCCTTTCCCTGTTGGGACCCGCAGATCTGCGGCAATTTGGGCGACGATCGGCAGATTGGCTGAGCGGTCCAGTAGCCGATCGTGATCGGTCGGGCTGAACGGAGAGGCGGCTGGTCCTGTCATTGCAGGCGCCCGCCGCTCCGGCGAGGGTGGGGCTGGCAGACCTGGCTGCCGGGTCACACGGCCTACGCTTCCGCCGACCGTCGGACGCGTCGAGCATAGGCAGGGAAGAGGAGCAGGAAAGCATGGCATCCCGTCACAAGACGAGGCTCGGAACACGGCCAGGATCTGGTCGAATTTGCCCTCATCACCCCCTTGCTGATGCTGCTCCTGCTCGGCATCATCGAGTTCAGCCTGGTCGTTTTCTGTTACAACAGCATTTCGAACGCGGCGCGCGAGGGCGCGCGTTATGGCACGGTACATCCGACGATTGTGCTGGCATTCAGTGCGGCTGCGCTGGCTTCGGTGACCGGCCTGGCCGCTGACGTCACCTCGAACTGCACTCGACGCCCAACAAGACGACGATCCGGGTGGTGGTCGACATACCCCTACCAGATGATCACGGCGCCAATGCAGCGAGCGGTCGGGCTGATCCGGGACGATCCACCTGGCCGCGGCGGCGACAATGAACACCGAGAACTGAAAGGTACTGACGTATGGGACGCTTACGCGGATGCCTGTGGCTGACGGCGGGGCTGGTGGTGGCGCTGTTGGCCGGGTTCGTGGGCTACATGACGCTGACAAAGTACGGCGCCCAGGCCAACGGCGCGCCCGCGGCGGCAGCGCCCCAGGTGCAGGTGGTGGTGGCGGCGCGGGCAGTGTCCGTGCGCTCGGCGCTGACGGCGGACGACGTCGAAGTGAAAAACGTGCCGGTGGACGCGGCGCCCGAAGGCTCGCTGCGCGAGGTGGCGGCGGCGGCCGGCAAGCTGACGCTGGTCGACCTCTTCCCGGGCGAGATCCTGCTCAGCCAACGCCTGAGCGACCCGAACGTGATCTCGGGCGACGGGCGGCAGGCGCTGGTGATGGCCGAGAACGAGGTGCTGACGGCGTTCCCGGCCTCGGACCTGCTGAGCAAAGTGGGGGTGCTGAAGCCGGGGGACCACGTGGACATGCTGTTCACGGTCAAGTTCCCGGCCGGCGCGGCAGGGGGACAAGGAAGAGCCGAGCAGCCTGACTGTGCTGGACAACGTCACCATCTCGGCCCTGGTGGGCGGGACCGCCCCGGCCGAAGGGCAGCAGGCCGCGGCGCCGACGGCGCTGCTGCTGGTGGTCAATCCGCAGGATGCGCTGGTGCTGAAGTACCTGCGGGACAACGGGGCGGTGATGGACCAGGTGCTGCGGGCGCCGGGCGCCGAGCAGCCGTTCACGGTCGAGCCGGTGGACATGAACTACCTGGTGAACCGCTATCGGGTCCAGGCCCAGGTCGGCAGGTGAAGGCTAACGCAGGTTAGCGCGTAGCGAACGGAGAGTCGGGAGGGTGGATTGGCCAGTCTGATCACGGGAGAGACACTGCGGGTGCTGCTCGTCAGCGAGCATGAGGAGGCGCGTGACGAGGTGGGCCTGGCGCTGGCCGGCAGGGCGGGCGACCACCGCCTGTACTGGGTCTCGCAGCCCGACCTGGCCGCGCACGCGCGCCGAAGACCTGCTGCCCCACGTCATCCTGGTGGACGAGGCGCTGGGGGACGCCAACCCGGGGGCGCTGATCGGCCAGCTGGCGGGGCGCCTGCCGGGCGCGGCCGTGCTGGCGCTGGTCTCGGCGGGCAACCTGGAGCTGGCGCAGCGGGCGGTGCTGGCGGGCGCGCGCGGCTTCGTCACCCGGCCCTTGCAGCAGGACGAGTTCCTGGCCGCCTTGCGCCAGGTGCTGGCGCAGCGCAAAGGCGCGGGGGCCCAGGCTGACCAGGGCGCGGCGAGCGGCAAGATCGTGGTCTTCTGCGCGCCCAAGGGCGGGACGGGGCGCACCACGCTGACGATCAACACGACGATCGCCTTGCAGCGGATCAGCGGGCGATCGGCGGTGCTGGTGGACGCCGACTACGCGGCGCCGGCGCTGGACGTGGCCCTCAACCTGCCGGGCGGGCGGACCATCGCCGACCTGCTGCCCAAGATCGCCCGGCTGGACCAGGACGCGGTGGCGAGCGTGCTGGCGCAGCACGCCTCGGGGGTGCGGGTGCTGCTGGCGCCGCCGGCAGCCGACCTGGCCAACCCGATCCCGCTGCAGCAGGTGCAGCAGGTGCTGGTGTGGCTGAAGCGCATGTTCGGCTGGGTGATGGTGGACCTGGGGCTGCCGATGGACGAGACGGCCTTCGCCTTCCTGGACGGGGCGGACCGGATCGTGATGACGGTGCTGCCCGAGATGGTGGGGCTGCGCAACACGCGGATGATGCTGGACCAGTTCCACCAGCGCGGCTATCCCGAGGAGAAGATCTGGCTGGTGCTGAACCGGGCGACGATGAAGGCCGGGGTGTCGGTGGCCGACATCGAAGAGCGCCTGCGGGTGAAGGTGCGCGATCGCATCCCGGACGACCAGCCGCTGGCGACGCACAGCATCAACCGCGGCGTGCCGATGGTGATGAGCCATCCGAAGAGCGCGGTGGCGCGGGCGGTGGACGGCTTCGCGCGCGACCTGGCCGGACGGATTGGGACCGCAAGCCCCGGAGACAGGAGAGCCGAAAGCGGCCGGCGGGCTGCTGGAGCGCCTGCGTGGGCGGGGCGGCCGGCCGGGGGGGCACGAGGCGCGCTCCGAAGGGGCGATGGGTAGAGCAAATCCATGATCGGACCGCTGCTGTTCGCCCTGCTGCTGGGGCTGATGGTGATGATCCTGTTCGTCGGGTTCTGGCGTTTCGCCGAAACCAAGGACCCGGTGGACGCGCGCCTCGCAGGAGTTCGGCGCGGCGGCGGAGATCAGCGCCGACAAGGCGCGCGGGCGGCGCAAGTGGCCCTTCATCACGCGCCTGCTGAACGGCTTCGGGCTGGGGCCGCGCCTGGCAACCAGGTTGATGCAGGCGGATCTGCGCGTGACCGCGGCGGAGTACGTGCTCGTCATGGTGGGGCTGGCCCTGCTGGGATTCGCGCTGGGCGCGCTGCGCGGGAGCCCGCTGCTGGGCCTCGCCCTGGCGCGCAGCGTTCGGCTACCTGCCGATCCTCTACCTGAACTCGCGGGCGAACGGGCGGCGGCGCAAGCTGAGCGAGCAGCTGCCGGACGTGCTGACCCTGCTGGTGGGCGGGCTGCGGGCCGGGCTGGGGCTGACGCAGGTGATCGACATGGTGGTGCGGCAGATCCCGGAGCCGGCGGCGACGGAGTTCGGGCGCGTGACGCGGGCGATCAACCTGGGGCAGGGCGTCGAGCGGGCGCTGAACGACATGGCCGAGCGCGCCGGCAGCGACGACCTGGACCTGGTGGTGACGGCGATGAACGTGCAGTACGAGATGGGCGGCAACCTGGCGGAAACGCTGGACATCATCGGCGAGACGGTGCGCGACCGCATCCGCATGAAACGCGAGATCCGCACGATGACCTCCCAGCAGCGCTTCACGGGCTATGCCCTGGCGCTGCTGCCGGTGGTGCTGGGCGGGATCCTCTTCCTGCTCAACCCGGACTACATGTCGGAGCTGTTCCAGCCGGGCTGGATGTTCCTGCCGATCGCGGGGGTGGTGATGATGGCGGTCGGGTTCCTGGTCATCAGGAAGATCCTGGACATCGAGGTGTGAGCGGGTGGACGCTGGTAACCTCCTGACGACGTACGGCTCGCTCTGGTCGCCCGCGGTCTTTGCGGCGCTGCTGGCGCTGGCGGTGGGACTGGCCTGGATGGCGCTGGCGCCGGCGACGCAGGCCGAAGCGCGTGGACGAGCGCCTGGACGGTTACCTGGAGCGGCCGAGATGCGCTGGGCGAGACGGACGTGCAAGGCGGCGCGCTCGGGCGCACGTTCGTGCCCGCTGCTGCACCAGGCTGATCCACGGGCTCGGGCGTTTCGCGCCCCGGCGCAGCATGGAGGCGACGCGGCTGCAGTTGCTGCAGGCCGGCGAACCGGGGGGGCTGAGCCCGATCGACTGGTACGGCGTGCGCCTGCTGGTGTCCCTGGCAGTGGCCATCGTCACGTTCCTGTTCGTGATGCCGCAGTCCGGCTTTCAGCGCGCGCTGCTCTACGCGTTGATCGCCGGCCTGGTCGGGTTTCCTGCTGACGGCGCTCTGGCTGCGGCTCGGCGATCGACCGGCGAAGGCACCGGATCCAGCGGGCGCTGCCCGACTGCCTGGACATGCTGACGATCGGGGTCGAGGCCGGGCTGGCCTTCGAGGCGGCGCTGCTGCGGGTGGGCGAGAAGTGGGACAACCCGCTGACGCGAGAGCTGATGCGGGCGCTGGCCGAGATGCGGGTGGGCACGCCGCGCGACGAGGCGCTGCGGCGGATGGCCGAGCGCTGCGGGGTGCCGGACCTGAACACCTTCGTGGCGGTGCTGATCCAGTCCAGCCAACTGGGCATGTCGATCGCCGACGTGCTGCACGCGCAGGCGGCCGAGATGCGGCTCAAGCGGCGCCAGCGGGTGGAGGAGCTGGCCCGCCAGGCCGGGGTGAAGATGGTCTTCCCGCTGGTGCTGTTCATCCTGCCGGCGCTGTTCATCGTCGGCGTGGGCCCGGCCATCCCGAGGATCGCAAGGGTGTTGGGCGGCGTCGCAGATGGGCGGACTGCCGTGAGCCAGGAAAGAAGCCGAGAGATCAGATGACCGCTACCGTAGAAATGCCCGGCGCCGGCCGGGACGATCCACTTTTCGACGAGGGCCTGGCGCACCTGCAAGGGGGCAAGTGGGCGGAGGCGCTCAAGTGCTTCGAGACGCTGGCGCGCAGGTACCCGGAGGACCCGGCCGTGGGCAACGCGCTGGAGCAGGCGCGCTTCAAGGCCAGGCTGGACGCCACGGCCGGGGTGCGGGCACGGCGCTGGACGTTTCCCTGGCAGCGTTGGGCTGGTGGGCGTGCTGCTGGTGGCGGTGGTGATCGCGGTGGTGGCCGAAGGCTTCATCTTCATGCAGCGGCAGGTCAGGCCGGCGCTGGAAGAGGCGCAGCTACGCGGGCCGGGTGGCAGGGCTGCTCAGCGCCGGCAACTCGCTGCTGCAGGCCGAGAGCTACGACGCGGCCGAGGGGAAGTACCAGCGAGGCGCTGGCGCTGGCGCCGGATTCGGAGGAGGCGCAGAGCGGGCTGAAGCAGGTGAGCGAGGGACGGGCGATCTTCGGGGCCTACAGCGAGGGGGTGGCGCTGCAGCAGGGCGGCGACCTGGCGGGGGCGCTGGAAAAGCTGGGGCCGATCGTGGTGCAGCGGCCGGCCTACCGGGACGTGAGCGTGCGGATCGGGGAGATCAAGCGGGAGATGCAGCTCACGGAGCTGTTCCAGGCGGCCGAAGCCGACCTGGCGGCGGGGAAGTATGCGGACGCGCTGGCCAAGTACGAGCAGGTGCAAGGCGCAGAACGCGAGCTACCAGCGCGACGTGATCGGCGGGCGGCTGTTCACGCTGTACATGGCGATGGGACGGGACATCGTGCAGCGACAGCCGCCGGCGCCCGAGCTGCTGCCGCAGGCGCGTGAACTATTTCGCGCAGGCGCTGGCGCTGCAGCCGACCGACGTGGAGGCGAGCGCCGAACACCGGCTGGCGAACCTGTACGTGAGCGGGCAGGCGAGCTACCGGCAGAAGGCGTGGGACGACGCGGTGTCGAGCCTGCGGGCGGTCTTCGACGAGCGGCCGGGCTACCTGGGCGGCAAGCTGATCGTCGACCCGCTGTACGATGCCTACATCAGGAGCGGGGACGCGGCGCGCGACGCGGCGGACTACCCGCGGGCCTGGGAGCAGTACCGGCAGGCGTCGGAGCTGCCGGTGGCCGACACGACGCTGGCGCGGGCGCGCATGGACGCGGTGTTCGGCTTGCTGACGCCGACGCCCGACGCCGAGCAACACGCCGACGGCGACGCCCATCCCGACGGCGACGCCGTACGTCTACGTGCCGCCGACGGCGCTGCCGTCGGCGACGCCGCCGGCGCCGCTGAAGAGCTACCGGGGCCAGATCCTGTTCTGGACCGACCGCGAGGACCAGCCGGGGCTGTGGGTGATGATGCCCGACGGCAGCAACCGGCGTTTCCTGGGCAGCGGCGGCAACCTGCAGAAAGAGTACGACGAGCTGCGGACTGCCGAAGGGCTCTCGCCGGACGGGAATTACCGGGTCTACACCACCACCGACCAGGGCGACGAGTCGCCGCAGATCTGGATCCAGGGGCGGGCATCGCCCTCGAGCCCGCTTTCCACCTGGGAAGTGTCGCACCAGCGCAAGATGTCGTACGACCCGGTGTGGGCGCCGGACGGCAGCCTGATCGCCTACACCAGCGCGGATTTGCACAGCGACGACATCTGGACGATCCAGCCGGACGGCAAGGAGCGCTGGGACCGCACGCCCAACCAGTGGGAGTGGGACAAACATGCCTCCTGGTCGCCCGACAGCCGGCAGATCGTGTTCTGGACCAACCGCGAGGGCACCAAGCAGCTCTACATCATGGAGCGCGACGGCAAGAACCAGCACAACATCAGCAAGGTCGCCTGGGACGAGTACGATCCAATCTGGGTCAAGTAGGTGAAGGGGATGGTCAATCGCAACACAGGAACGCCGGCCACGTCCGGGCCAAGCCGCGGGGCGGGGAACGGCAAGGAAGGCAGCTCGCTGATCATGCTGCGCGACCGCGTGCAGCGGCGGCTGCTGACCGAGCTGAGCCCGACGGTGAGCTCGGACAACGTCGAAGAGGTGCGGCGGGTCCTGGAACGCATCTTCAACGAGACGCTGGCCGAGGAGAACCTGCCGCTGAGCCGGGTCGAGCGCAGCGAGCTGCTCGAGGTGTTGGTCGCCAACATCCTGGGCTACGGGCCGATCGAGCCGCTGCTGCGGGACGAAAGCGTGACGGAGATCCTGGTCAACGGGCCGGAGATGGTCTACGTGGAGCGGCGCGGCATGCTGGAAGAGAGCGACGTGCGCTTCCGGGACACGGCCGACGTGATGCGCATAATAGACCGCATCGTGGCGCCGCTGGGCAGGCGGGTGGACGAGAGCAGCCCGATGGTGGACGCGCGCCTGCCGGACGGCTCGCGCGTGAACATCATCATCCCGCCGCTGTCGCTGTGCGGGCCGTGCATCAGCATCCGCAAGTTCGCCGCGCAGCGCCTACTCGCTGGACGACCTGGTGCGGCTGGGCACGCTGACCCCGGAGATGGGCCAGTTCCTGCGGGCGTGCGTGATCGCGCGGCTGAACATCGTGGTGTCGGGCGGGACCTCGACCGGCAAGACGACGTTCCTGAACATGCTGTCGAGCTTCCTGCCGGAGAACGAACGGATCATCACGATCGAGGACGCGGCCGAGCTGCACCTGCAGCAGCGGCACTGCATCCCGCTGGAGGCGCGGCCGCCGAACGTGGAAGGCAAGGGCCAGGTGCCGATCCGCCAGTTGGTGATCAACGCCCTGCGCATGCGGCCCGACCGGATCGTGGTGGGCGAGGTGCGCGGCGGCGAGGCGCTGGACATGCTGCAGGCGATGAACACCGGGCACGACGGCTCGCTGACCACGGCGCACTCGAACAGCCCGCGCGACACGCTGCACCGGGTCGAGACGATGGTGCTGATGGCGGGGATGGACCTGCCGCTGCGGGCGGTCCGCGAGCAGATCTCCTCGGCGTTCGACCTGATCGTGCACCTCGAGCGCTTGAACGACGGCACCCGGCGGGTGATGTACGTGTCAGAAGTGCAGGGGATGGAAGGCGACGTGATCGTGATGCAGGACATCTTCCGCTACCTGCAGACGGGCTACCAGGCCGGGCGGGTGCAGGGGCACTTCACGGCCACCGGGGTGCGGCCGAAGCTGATGGAGAAGATCGAGTCGTGGGGCATCTACCTCCCGCCGAACGTATTCACGCCGGCGCGCGAGGGGAAGAAACGCTGAGGCAGGAGAAGGCGGCTTGATGGCTAAGGTTGCGATTGGCACGGCAGGCGCTCCGGCGGCGGCACCTGAGGCGACGGCGGCACCTGAGGCGACGGCGGCGCCCGAGGCGACGGGGGCGGCGAGCCTGGGCGCGGTGATGCGGGAGCTGGACGAGCAGGTGCGCAGCGGCGAGACGACCCGGCTGCGCGCGCTGGCGACGGGCTTCCAGCCGCTGGACGACGTGCTGAGCGGGGGGCTGCGGCCGAGCGAGCTGCTGGTGCTGGGCGGGCCGTACGGGGTGGGGAAGACGATCTTCGCGCTGCAGGTGGCGCGCAACACGGTGCTGCACGACCCGACCAGCCGGGCGATGTACGTGTGTTACGAGCACGACCGGACGCACCTGCTGCTGCGGCTGCTCTGCCTGGAGACGGCGGAACGCGGCTTCGGCGACGATGCGCTGACGCTGCGCAAGCTGTCACGGCTGACGGAGGAGGCGGCGGACGGACAAGGGCTGCTCGACCGGCTGCGGGGCGTCCCGCGCTATGCGGCGGCGCTGAAGGGGATGGCGGCCTACCAGGACCGGCTGATCCTGGTCAAGGCGAGCGGAGACCGCTCGACGCTGGACAGCGTGCGGGGCTGGGTCGACGAGGCGTCGCCGGACGGACCGGGGCGGATGCTGCTGGTGGTGGATTACCTGCAGAAGATCCCGGTGCCGCGCAGCGAGCTGCAGCCGGAGACGGAGGTCACCACGCACCTGACGCAGAGCCTGAAGGACCTGGCGATGGCGAAGAGCATCGCGGTGCTGGCGGTGGCGGCGTCGGACCGGGAGGGGCTGAAGTCGAAGCGGATGCGGCTGGACGACCTGCGGGGCAGCTCGGCCCTGCAGTACGAGGCGGACATCGGGCTGATCCTGAACAACAAGTGGGCGATCGTGAGCCGCGAGCACCAGGTCTACAACCCGGCGCAGGCCGAGGGGATGCGCAACTGGGTGGTGTTGACGGTGGAGAAGAACCGGGCGGGGCGCAGCGCGGTGGACATGGAGTACACGCTGGACGCGGGCCACTTCCGGATGCTGACGAAGGGTGACTTCGTGCGCGAGCGGCTGGTGGACGAGAAGGTGGTGCTGGCGTAGGGGGAGACGGAGGGGGTTGGATGCGCGGGGCGCGCGAGAGATTCTTCGCTGGCGCATCGCCGTGGACAAAAAGTGTGGACGAGTCCGCTCAGAATGACAAGCAGGGCGGCGGTGCTGGCGTAGGGGGAGACGGAGGGGGTTGATGCGCGGGCGCGCGAGAGATTCTTCGCTGGCGCATCGCCGTGGACAGGAGTTGTGGACGAGTCCGCTCAGAATGACAAGCAGGGCGGCGGTGCTGGCGTAGGGGGAGACGGAGGGGGTTGGATGCGCGGGGCGCGCGAGAGATTCTTCGCTGGCGCATCGCCGTGGACAGAAATTGTGGACGGGTCCGCTCAGAATGACAAGCAGGGCAGTGGTGCTGGCGTAGGGGAGACGGAGGGGGTTGGATGCGCGGGGCGACAGAGATTCTTCGCTGGCGCATCGGCAGACAAGCTGTGGACGGGCCCGCTCAGAATGACAGGCAGACAGAAAGCTGCGCGGACTGAGCCGGTCAGGCAGCAGCTGAGATAGGACCGGCGCCGGATGGCGAAGCTTCTGATGGCCGGGGGTTGGGTGAGGCCCGAACTCACTGGGGATGTGTCTGAAACAGACCTTGCCGGACGGTTACGCCGTGGTGGCGGACCCGGTCGTCCTGGGCTACGCGCTGGGCGCGGTGGTGGTGGGGGCGGCAGGGGTGACGATCCTGGAGGCGGGCAACGGACGGGTGGGCGAAGAGCCGGCGCGGCGGGCGCTGCAGGCTTTTCTCAAGGACGAATTCCCGTCCCTGAAGCCTGCCATCCGCTACCTGAGAGTGCAGCGCCGGCCCGGCACGGAGTCGCCGGGCTGGGACGCCTTGGAGCCGACGACTATGTACACACGACCGGTGGCAGAGGCGATCACAGAGGCCGATTCGGCGAGCGCCTATGCGGCGCGCGAGTACGAAGGGGCTGCGGCAGCGGGGCTGCGGCAGCGGGCGCTGCAACAGCGGGCGCTGCAACAGCGGGCGCAAGCGGCACGGACGCCGAGAGCGAGGTGATGGACGCGGCGACGCGCGAGGCGCTGGCGGTGGCGCTGCGCGACCGCCAGCTGACGGCCTCGATGCGCGCCGCGCACCCGTTCATCTTTCGCACCGGCGGGGGCGGGGGCGGGACCAAGGTGTGGACGGTGCGGGCGGCGATCGCCCACATGAACCGCTACCCCGAGGACGGGATCTATCACCTGCGCAACGGGACGCTGGCGGGATGGCTGGCGGACGAGGGCGCGGCGCACCTGGCGAAGCTGGCGCGGGCAGTGGTCCAGCAGACCCGTCCCGACCCGCGCGAGGCGCTGGAGGTGTTCCTGATCGGCAGCGGGCTGGTGGCGCGCCCGCGCCTGTCGGTGCGGCCGAAGACCCTGGACCTGGGGTACATCCTGGCCGGAGAGAGCGCGGGCGGCACGTTCCGCATCGCCAAACGAGGGGGACGCGGCTACCTGTTCGGGACGGTCGAGTCCAGGGAGCCGTGGCTGCATGCGGGGCCGCGCTCGTTCTCAGGCGGCACGGTGCAGGTGCTCGTCGACGCCGACACGAGCACGCTGGCGATCGGCGAGGCGGCGCGGAGGGCCGAGATCCGCCTGCACACCAACGCGAGCGAAGAGCCGATCGTGGTGCCGGTGCGCCTGCACGTGAACGCGATGCCGGCGCCGCTGCACCGCTACCTCGTGCGGCCGCTGGCGAGCGCGGCAGTGGGGCTCGCGTTGGGCGCGGCGGCCGGGCTGGTGATGCAGAGCGCCGGCTCATTCCGGATCGAGTGGCCGGCGTCGCTGGCGTGGCTGGCGACGATTGCGCTGTGGCCGGCGGTGGCGGCGCTGTGGATGCTGTGCGGGCTGGCGATCGGCTTGCAGCAACCGCCGGCCTGGCCGGTGCGGCACGCGGTGGCGCGCTGGCTACCCTACGTGGGAGCCTGGGTGGCCGGGCTGATCGGGATGGCGCTGGTCGGAATGCCGTATTGGACGCTGGTGAACGGCACGCCGATGGGGTCGCCGCCGGCGGTGATCGGCTGGGCGCTGGGCCTGGCGGTGCTGCCGGGGACGGTGCACGCACTGCGGGCAAACGCAGGCGCGGGCGGGCAGGCGCAGGAAGAGGTCGGACGGCCCAGCCGCGCGCCGGCACAGGGTGGCGATGTTTGCCTGCGTCGCGCTGCTGCTGCTGGGCGCGCCCTTTGCGGCGCGGCCGGCGCTGCGCCTGTGGCAGGAGCGCATCCCGCGGGCGGAGGCACAGGGCTGGATCGAACAGACCTGGAGCGAGCTCAACCGGCGGGCGAACGGGGTTTTCGACAGCCTGTACCTGCACTATTACGACCGGCGGGCGCCCGTCGTGCCTGCAGTACCGACTGCCACGCCGGTCCCGAGCCAGAGCAGCGCAGATGGAAGTCCCTGAGGCTGGAACGATCGTCCGGGCGTTGGGAAGGGACGGCAGTGAAATGAGACGGACTGAATGGGGACAGGCATTGATAGAAACGGCGCTGGTCGTGCCGCTGCTGATCTTGCTTGTGATCGGGGCAGTGGATATCGGCCGAGCCTTCAGCCACGCGATGGTGGTCACGAACGCGGCGCGCAAGGGCGCGCGAGCCGGTGCGCGTTTACCTTGCTCTGCAGGCAATTCTGATCCTGCATTCGGGCCTCAACGTCAGAAGCTTCACGATGCTATCGTGACCGCAACCCAACAAGAGGCGTCCAATAGCGGGGTAGATCTGACGGATGCAAAGATCATACTCACCCCGAGTATCATCCCGGATAGTTGCCCTGGGGTGAACACAACGCTGCGCGTGACGGTAGAGTATGCATATCCAGACTTGTTTGGCTTCAACCTGACCCTGCGCAACTCTGTCGATTTCATGTTCTTTGGCGCGAACTACTGATTGGGAAGTGCTCCGGGTGGCGGCGCGTGGCTTGACAGCCGGCAGGCCGACTCGGCGAGAGGAGTGTCAGATGCGCATCCGGATCAGAAACGGTGAAGCGGGGCAAACGCTGGTCTTCGTTGCCGTAGCGTTCATTGTGCTCTTGATGTTCGTGGGGCTAGCGATCGAAGTCGGCCACGTCTACCTGGAGCGGCGCAACATGCAGAATTCGGCCGATGCCGGCGCTCTCGCTGGCGCGCATATGGTATGCATCGATCAGAAGGATTTGGCGCTGAGCACGGCGAAGACCTATGCGGAACAGCGCAACAACCCCGCGGCGCCGTCGGTGCACGCAGACCCGTCCTTTGTGGGCGACTATACCGTGAACGTGGTCGTCACCGAACAGACGCCGTTGATCTTCGGCGGCCTGCTGGGTAGCAGCGGCGACCGTGCCCGTCGTGGCGGTGGCTGCCGCCAGTTGCGGCGGTCAAGCGAGCCATGCGGTTTGATCCCGATCGCGTTCGCGGACTACCAATGGCAGCAGATGCTCGACAAATGCCCTGCTGCCCCCCTTTCATTTTGTGGAACGACGACAAGGATTCAGGAGAGCCAACGCCCACGCCTGAATGGGTTGACATCACGCATGGTAACGAATGTGACGCACTGCAGGAACTATGCAATCACCGAGCCTGACTGCGACCTTTGCAACTGCACGACCACAGATGGTGTCCTGCTCACCAACCAGGGTCGCGGATGGGTCGATTTCACGAGCGCAGACGTCAATCCCGGCCTGTTTCCCGGCTCATGCTCGAAGAATGGTTGCGGCGCCGCGGAGCTCAGCTGTTGGATCAAAGGCAAGTCGCCAGGGCAGATCCCCCATTTTCCTATCTGCATTTCGGGTGACAGCGGCGACAAGTGGGGCACGAAGAAGGCCATAGAGGCGCGGGCGGCTGCCGCGCCACCGGGAAACCTGGCACTCATCCCCATTTTTGACACCATAGATCAGTGTACACCAGAAGGAACAGGGGTGTGCAAGCATCTGTTCAACATCACCAAAGTGGGCTGCATAAAGGTAATGGGCACCAGCAAGAATGTTCCGGCCCTGACCTGGCGGGCAACCCAAACTCCCGCTCCCGGCAGCACGGCTATGCCTCCAAATTCGCCGTGTTTGCCGACCAATCAAAACGATCACTCTGTCTGCTTCGATGCCGGCAAGAAGGCGATCCTCGTGTCGGCTCAGTGCGACGGATGCGATACCGCCTGCGGCGGCAGCAGACCCGCGGCGGCAACCCGGGAGACGTAAAAGCCGTCACCCTGATCAGGTAACATGTAACCGGTGGAGGTGAACCTCCGAGGAATTCTGGCCGCGCGTGCGTTTCCTCGGAGGTCTCTTTGCCCGGGAAAGACGGAACTCGAAGGCGGGAAGATGGCCCAAGGGGTGCAGATTTTGGCCTGGCTGGCGGGCAGCCTGTTGGCGGGATGGCTGGCAGGCGCGGTTGTCAATTGGGCCGCCGACGTGCTACCGGGCAGGCGCACGACAGACGAAGCGCCAGGCCAGGCGGCGGGAGACGCGCGCTACTACCTGACGGCAGGCCGGGCAGCACGGCGTCCGCGCGTCCTCTGGTTGCAGGCAGCTACGGTTCTGGTGTTCGTTCTGGCGGGCTGGCTGCTGCGCCGGGCAGCCGCTGGCTCGTGGTGGTCGCCTGGGCGTACACCGCCTTCCTGCTGACGGTGCTGGCGATCGACCTCGAGACGCGGCGGGTGTTGAACGTCATGGTGGGGCCGGCGGCGGTCGTGGCGCTGCTGGCCAGCTTCCTGCCGGGCATGCCGGGGCCGGTCGCGGCGCTGGTGGGCGGGGCGGCCGGGTTCGGCGGCTTCCTGGTGCTGTTCGTGATCGGCCGGGGCCGGGCGATGGGCTTCGGCGACGTCAAGCTGGCGGGGCTGATCGGGCTGATGCTCGGCTACCCGGCGGTGGTGCCGGCGCTGGCGCTGGGCATCGTGCTGGGCGGGGTGGCGGCGCTGGCGCTGCTGATCGCGCGCAAGGCCGGGCGCAAGAGCTACATCGCCTACGCCCCGTACCTGGCGCTGGGCGCGCTGGCCGTGCTCTTCCGTACCCTCGGCAGTTGATCCAGGGATCATACCCTGTAGACCCTCTCAAGGTGCCTCCGCATGTCTCAGTCTGAACTCGGTTCGGCCCGCTCGGGCGCCAGGCGTTTGCGCTGGCCGGCGCTGCCGCGCCTGACGATCCCGCAGGTGCTGTGCATCACGGTGCTGGCCGGGATCGTGACGGTCGTGAACCTGAACCCGATCCGGCCGAACGACTTCTGGTGGCACCTGCAGGCCGGGCGGGAGATCGTGAGCGCGGGGCAGATCCCGAGCGGCGAGGGGCTGTCATACACGGCGCCCGGGGTGCCCTACGACAACTACAAGACCTTCTGGCTGATGGAGGCAGGGTATTACCTGCTGTACCGGGCGGGCGGGCTGGCGCTGGTGGCGTTCGCCCACAGCCTGGTGGTCGGGTCGGCCTACGGGTCCTGCTGTTACTGCTGTGCCGGCGCATCGCGGGGGATTGGCGGGTGGCCTACCAGTGCCTGCTGCTGGCGGCGATGGTGAGCGTCCCGGATTCGAACGTGCGGCCGCAGGCGATCGCCTTCCCGATCGGGGTGGCCTTCCTGTGGGCGATCTACGAGCTGAGGCGACGGCCGCGGGCCGGCTGGTACGCGGTCTTCCCGCTGGGGATGCTGGTCTGGGTCAACAGCCACGGCTCGTTCGTGATGGGCCTGTTGATGATCGGCATCTGGCTGCTGGACGAGGTCGCTCAGAGCCAGGCGTCAGCTCAGAGTGCTCTGAGCCAGGCGCGGCCCTTGCCGGACGGCGTGAAGGGGGTCAGGGGAAGGCTATGGCGGGCCCGGCCGGCGGCGATCGCCCTGGGCCTGGCGCTGCTGGCCTGCCTGGCCAACCCGCGCGGGCCGGGCATCTTCGGCTACGTGGGGACGATGCTGGGCAACTCGGTGGTGCAGGGGCTGGTGCCGGAGTGGGCGCCGCCGTCCTTCGCGACGATGGGCGGGGCCGTCTTCCTGTCGCTCTTGCTGCTGATCGTGGGTCTTGCTGCTGGGCTCGGCCAGGCGGCTGACGCTCTTCCAACTGCTGACCTTCCTGGCGTTCGCGGCGCTGGCGCTCAAGACCTCGCGCGCGATCGTCTGGTTCGGCTTCGTGATGGCGCCGATCCTGGCCGATCAACTGCCGGGGGTCGGCGAACGGCTGCGGCAGGCGGGCCTGCGGCAGCGGCCTGAGGCAGGCGGGCCTGCGGCAGGCGGCGGAGCCGGCAGGTGGCGGGCGGGCAGCGGGTCCCGGAGCGCAGAGGGGGCTTCAGGGACGCCGGCCGACGAGAGGAGCCGGGCGAGGGCGGAGCGGCGCGAACACACGCGTCGAACTACACGCTGGCGGGCGGCGCGCTGGTCCTGGTGCTGCTGACGCTGCCCTGGTTCAAGGGAGGGCTGCCGCTGCCGGCGCAGTACAGGGAGCTGGCCTCGCAGGAGACGCCGGTGGCGGCGACGGAGTTCCTGCTGGCGCAGCGGCTGCCCGGCCAGGTGTTCCACGGGGTCGGCTTCGGCAGCTACCTGATCTGGGCCGCCCAGCCGGAGTACCCGGTGTTCATCGACGCGCGCTTCGAGATGTACCCGGTCGAGGTGGTGAACGCCTACCTGCGGATCTCGAACGCGATCGGGGACTGGGAAGGGGACCTGCGGGCGTACGGTGTCAATACGCTGATGCTGAGCCCGCAGGACGAGCCGGCCATCGTGCGGGCGGCGGGCGGGTCGGCGAACTGGAGCCAGGTGTATGCCGACGCGCATGCCGTGATCTTCGTGCGCAAGGGGTCGGTCGGGAACTAGGTTATTGGCCAGATGGCAACGGAGGTGGGCTATGCGCAGCGCCGGGACGGTGATCGTCATTCTCCTGCTCGTCTACTTCGCGGTGAGCATCTTCACCCCCCTGCTGCCGGGGCGGGTGGGGTCGCTGCCGCGCATGGTGTGGTCCAGCCTGCTGTACACGCTGAGCGTGGTGGCGCAAATCATGGGCCTGCCACCGGAGTACATCCTGATACTCTCGTACACGGCTCCCCAGCGTTAGGCACTTTGGGCGAGGGGGGCGGCGCGGGCTATAATGCGGACCGCCGAGGACTGTGCGGGATGGCGGGAAGGAGTGCAAAGGGATGGAGAACGACGTGAGCGGGCCGCAGGGCGAGCCTGAGCTCGAAGAGGCCCCGCCGCAAGCGGGGCCGGGGGGATCTCAGCCGGGGAGGCGCAGGTCGCGACCGGGGGGCGGGTGGCCGCTGACGATCATGCTGTGCCTGAACACGCTGGTGATCGGGCTGATCGCGCGGCTTCCTGATCCGGCCGGCGATCGCCGGGCCCGGAGCGGGTGTTGGGGGTGCAGACGGTGATCCCGCTGGACGGGACCGCGGCGCCGGGGCAAGCGGCGGCAGCAGGGACCACGCCGACCCCGGCCGACCCGAGCGCGCAGGCGACGGCGCAGGCGGCGGCGCAGGCGCACAGCTGCTGGAGGTCTCGTCGTCGACGACGCGCCACTTCGTGGGGGACGATAACGCGCCGGTGACGATCATCGAGTTCGCGGACTTCCAGTGCCCGTACTGCGGGCAGTTCCAGAGCCAGACGTTCAGGCAGATCGACGAGCAGTACGTGAAGAAGGGGCTGGTGCGCTTCGGGTATCACCAGATGGCGTTCCTGGGCCCGGAGTCGACCTGGGCGGCGGAGGCGAGCGAGTGCGCGGGCGACCAGGATGCCTTCTGGCAGTACCACGATAAGCTGTACGCGAGCCAGGCCGGGGAGAACCAGGGGGCGTTCAACAAGGACAAGCTGAAGCAGTTCGCGGTCGAGCTCGGGCTGGACGTGCAGAAGTTTTACGTGTGCCTGGATTCGGGGAAGTACACGGCCCAGGTGACCGCCGATAGCCAGGCGGCGGGGGAGCTGGGGGTGTCGAGCACGCCGTCGTTCGTGGTGAACGGCAAGGGGATGACCGGCGCACTGCCGTTCAGCGAGTTGCAGCAGGCGATCGAGGCGGCGAGGACGAAATAATCCACGCAGGCCGGCCTCGTCGTCGCTAGCCACCCCGCTCGCTCTCGGCACGCAGGCGCGACAGGAACTGGACCTCCATCGGCGCCAGGCGCACGGGGACGGCGCGCGCCGGGCCGGCGGTGGTCGAGCCGTCCACCTCGTGGATGGTCACGCCCCCGGCGGCGCTCAGCTCGAGCACCGGGCCGGGGGCGCTTGGGCCGGGAGCCCCCGCATCCGGCGCAGCCAAACTGCGCTCGCAGTTGCTGAAGAGGAGTTGGTAGGGGGTGCCGGGCGGGTTGAGGGCGAAGTCGACCAGCACCTGGCCGGCCCAGCCCGTCTGGGTATCGGCGTTGGCCACGACGAGGATTTCCTGATCGGCGAGGATGCGCGAGAAGGCGAGCACGCCGGGCGAGAAGGGCGAGACGCCGAAGTGTGCGCCGTCGCCGGAGATCGGCCGGAAGTACTGGCGGCCGAACTTGAGGGCCGGCTGCTCGCGACGCAGGGCCGACAGGCGGCGAACGGCCTGATAGAAGGGATGGGCCTCGTCGAAAGCCCCCGGCCAGTCCTTGCCCCACAATGCCTCACGCACCGCCTCCAGCGGGGGGTCGCCCCGCCGATAGTCCCAATTCGCCAGCTCGACGGTGCCGTGCAGCCCTTGCTCGGTGCCGTAGTAGAGGCAGGGGATGCCCTGCAGCCCGAAGAGGCAGCCGAGGCCGAGGGTCAACTGGTCGTCGTAGCGGTGGGGATCGGCGGGATCGGCGTAGTAGAAGCGGGCGTGCTGGTCGTGGTTGTCGAGGAAGGTGACGAAGTAGCGGCCGGCCTCGCCGTGCGAGGTGAGGACGCCGCGTTCGACCTGCACCCGGTGCTGGAACATGGCCGCGACCTCGGCGGGGGCGGACAGGCCCTTGGCGACCGACGGCAGGCGGAAGAAGAGGGGGAAGTCCAGGGCGGCGTCGACGCCGACCAGGTCAGACTGGGAGGAGGCGTTGCGGCCGATGAAGCGGGCGATCTTCTCCTCGTCGTCGTAGACCTCGCCGAAGGTGAAGAAGTTCTGCTTGCCGATGCTGGCGGCATACTCGCGCATGGCGTTGCCGAAGGTGAGGGCGAAGTCGGGCGAGACGTACTTGAGGGTGTCGATGCGGTAGCCGTCGACGTCGTAGCGGGCGATCAGGTACTGGTAGGCGCGGATGAGGGCGTTGCGCACCGGGTAGTGCCGGCCGTCGGCGGGCGACCACTCCTGGAGGTCGGTGAGCATCTGCTTGAGGACGGCGAAGTCGCCGCCCCGCTCGTCGCCCATGCCCTGGCGGCGGAAGAAGGCGTTGCGCTGGAACTCCTCGGGCCAGACGAGGGAGTCGGGGGAGAGGTCGGCCCCCGCGGGGAGGTCGGGCCAGTCGGGACGGGCACGCCCGTCGCCGTCCCGCCAGCGGATGGGGTAGGGGTCGTCGCGCCAGGGGGCGTCGGAGTGTCCCTCGGGAGAGCTGCCCGGGTAGGCAAAGACGTCGCCGACGTGGTTGAGCACGATGTCGAAGATGACGTAGATGCCGTGGGCGTGGGCGTCGTCGACCAGCGCGCGCAGCTCGTCCTCGGCCAGGGCGGGGTCCTGGCGGGCGCGCGCGGGGTCGGAGGCGTAGCGGGGATCGATCTCGACGAAATCCTGGATGCCGTAGCCGTGATAGGTGTCGGTCCAGTACTGGCAGTTCTTGAGCACGGGGGAGAGCCAGATGGCGCCGGCGCCGAGGGTGCGCAGGTAATCCAGGCGGGCGCGCACGCCCTCGAAGGTGCCGCCCTGGAAGCTGCCGGAGATGCGATCCCAGGGGGTGCTCGGCGGCGTGTGAGAGTTGTTGAAGCGGTCCAGGACGATCTGGTAGATCCAGACGTCACGCCAGTCGACGGGCGAAGGGAAGGGCAGGGGGAGCGGTTGGGCCCCCGCCAGCGCGCGGGCCGGCTGGCCCGGGCGCATGCGCGCAAAAGCCTGGTTGAGCTTCGGGCTCCAGACAGACCTGGCCATGGCTCGTCCTCCGCGGAAGCGGGATAGGCAGCCGGCCGCGCGGCGACGGCCGGGCTGATACGAGTATAGGTCAGGCCAGATTTCTCCGCAAGTTTTCGGCCTAATTCCCGGCGGCGGGGGCAGGGAGCGGGGCGCGCTCGGTGCGTATGCCCTGGGCCAGGATCAGGCTGACGAGCACGATGAAGACGCCGAAGAGGAAGGTGGCGCGCGAGCCGAAGAGGGCCCAGGCGGTGCCGCCGATCAGGGGCACGACGATGGCGGCCAGGTGGTTGATCGCCTGCTCGGTCGAGAGGTTGCTGGTGATCTCCTCCCGGGTGACGGCGATCTTCTGGAAGTAGGTGGTCAGGCCGATGTTGAAGCCGAAGAGGACGTTGTCGAGCACGAACATGAGGTAGAGCGCCGGCAGGACGACGGCGACCGGGAGCAGGTCGGCGTAGGCGTAACCGGCGAAGACGAAGACCAGGGCGCCGAACATGATGCTCATGGCCAGGCGCTCGCCCAGCCGGCCCACCAGCCGGCCCGTCCAGCGCAGGGTGACGACGTTGACCAGCGCGTTGACCAGGTAGAGGGTGGCGGTGGTCTCGATCGACACGTGATACTCGCGCACGAGCAGGAAGATGGCGAAGGTGGTGAAGATGTGCCGCCGGCTGCCCAGCAGGAAGGAGAGGGTGTAGTAGCGCCAGTAGCGGCGCCGCAGCACGACCTTGCGGCCCAGGGGCAGGGCGTCCTTGACCCTGCCGAAGGGCAGCAGCAGTAAGCCGCCGCAGATGACCAGGATGCCGACCCCGGTGAAGAGCGGCCGGTAGCTGGCGCCGCCGGCCAGGTACGAGGCGACGAGGACCAATCCGGTGCCGACGACGGAGGCGATCGAGCCGAGGCTGCCGAGGTTGCCCAGCGTGGTGGGGGTGTCCTGTTTCTTCATCACCATCAGCACGACGGCGTTGGAGGTAGGCATGAAGAAGTGGAAGCCGAGGCTCATCAGGAAGGTGACGCTGACCAGGAAGGCAATGCTGTGGGCCTGGCCGGTGAGCAGGATGCCCGCCCCCATCAGGATGATGCTCAGGGACATGATGTGGATCTCGGACATGAAGAGGGCCAGGAAGCCGAGGAGGATGCCCAGGATGCCGGGTATCTCGCGCACCGACTGGATCAGGCCGACGGCGACCGGACCGGCGGCCAGGTCCTCGACGGCGAAGTTGTTGAAGAGCGTCTGCCAGACCTGAAAGCCGAAGTTGAGCAGAAAATTGGACAGGATGACGTAGATCAGGATGCGCCGGTTGTCCTTGAACATCAGCGCATCTCTTGCCCGCCGGTGACGTTGATCGCCTGGCCAGTCATGTAGGCCGACTGGTCGGAGGCGAGGAAGACGAGGACGTTGCAGACGTCGTCGAAGGTGCAGCCACGCTTCATGGGCACCTGGTCGACGTAGCGCTGGCGCACCTCGGCCTCGCTGATGCCCCACTTCCTGGCGTACTGCTTGTAGAGCGAGTTGACCCAGAGCGGCGAATCGAGCAGGTTGCCGGGGCAGATGGCGTTGACGCGCACGCCGTGCTCGGCCAGCTCGAGGGCCAGGCTCTGCGTCAGGCCTATGCCGCCGAACTTGCTGGCGGCATAGGCCGAGTTCTTGTAGCTGCCCTTCTTGCCCGACTTGGAGTTGATCTGGATGATGCTGCCGCCGTGCTGGGCGATCATCTGGCGGGCGGCGTGCTTGGCGACCAGGAAGTAGCCGACCAGGTCGACCTCGAGCACCTTGCGCCAGCGGTCGGCCGGGAAATCCTGGATGGCCTCGGCGATGAGGATGCCGGCGTTGGCCACGGCGATGTCCAGCCGGCCGAACTCGGCCAGCGTGCGGGCGACGGCCGCCTCGACCTGGGCCTCGTCGGTGACGTCGACGGCGACGGCGAGCGTCCGCCGGCCGGTCTCGGCGGCGATCCTGGCCGCCGTCTCCCGGGCGACCGGCTCGTTGACGTCGGCCACGACCACATGGCAGCCCTCGCGGGCCAGGCGCTCGCAGATGGCCTGGCCCAGACCCTGGGCGCCGCCGGTGACGAGGGCGATCCTATCTTCCAGCAAACGGGCCATCAGTCCTCCAGCATGATGCGCAGGAACTCGTCCTCCGCCTCGACCGTCCACTCACGCCCGTCCTTGAGCAGGGCATAGACGCTCGGCAGCCGCTGCTCGAGCTCGGGGAGGGAGGTCAGCGGCAGGTCCCTGATCTGCGGCCAGATGACGACCTTGCCGGGGTAGACCGTGTCCTTGAGGGCCTGCAGACCGTTGCGCGCCGCGCTCAGCGAGCCGACGGCCGCCACGGAACGGTTGGGGCTGAGGGCGCCGGTCTCCGCCTGGTGGAGCATGAAGCGCAGGTCGGCGATGGAGCTAGCGGTGTGGCCGATGCAGCGCACGCCGCGCAGGCAGACGTCGCCCAGGTCGAAGGCGGCCATGGTGCCGCGTGCGACGCCGGCGAAGATGTTGATCACCCCCTCGTCGGCCAGGTAGGTGGCCGAGTTGGCGATCAGGGGCGCGACGGGGGCCAGCACCATGATGTCGTCGAAGCCGCCGGCCGCCCGGTAACGAGCCATGGCCGCGGCGTAGCTCTCCTTCTGGAGCGGGTTGAGGCAGACGAGGTCGATGCCACGCGCGCGTGCCTCGGGGCCATAGGTCTCCTCGAGGTCCTTGAGCCGGGCGTCGCTGACGTCGGTGCAGAGGATGGTGGCCGGTCCGCCGTCGAGCTGGATCGCCCGCTGCACGTGCATGCGCCCCATCGGGCCGGCCGCGCCGACGAACCAGGCCAGCCCGCCGGGCCGCAATTGCGAGCGGACGGGGGTGTCGCTGTAGGCGCGCGCCACATCCGGCCCGTGGCCGCCGACGTAGGTCCAGTCGTCGTAGTGGACGCGGCCGACGTCGACGTTGACCTTGCGGGAAGGGGGCCGGTCGGCCACCAGGGCGACGATGCCGTGCTTGGCCAGGTAGGGGCTGACGGCCTCGATCACGCCGGCCGTATCGGCGCCGCCGCCCAGCACGACGATGTCGTCGATCGTCTCGATCCCGTGGGCCGCCAGGTCGCCGGCCGCGTCACAGGGATCGGGCACGTCGATCACCGGCAGGCCCAACTCCTGGGCCCGGTCGCGCAGCCAGCGATCGAATTCGGCCGGCACGCGGCTGAGCAGGAGGCGCGCCGGATGCGAGGCGGCGTCCAGCCCGGCCCCGACCCGGTACTGCTCTTTCCCCGCCGCGACCGACTTCAGCAGCCCGCCGGTGCCGACGATCCAGGCAGTCCCCGCCCGGCCGGAAGGCGCTGCGGTACTCGAGCGTGTAGGCCGCGGTGACGCAGGCCCAGGGCTCGGTCAGGGCGCTCTCGGCGTAGCCGGTCCCCGGTTGGACGGGGATCAGGTAGTTGCCCTCGTCGCCGTGCAGATGGCGCCGGTCGATGATGTTGTACTTTGACAGCCCGCCCTGCAGCATGTAGCCGTAGGAGATGTTGACGCCGTCGACCCAGACGTCGGCCTGGATGATGAAGCGGTCGCCGGGCTTGTATTGATCGCGCAGGTCCTGGCCGACCTTGACCACTGTCATCGACACCTCGTGGCCGAGCACGACCGGGTCCTGGCGGATATCGCGGAAGATGCGCGGGTGATTCTGGCCCAGGTTGATGACCTTGATATCCGAGAAGCACAGCCCCACCGCGTCGTGGCGCACCAAGAGCTCCTCAGCGCCCGGCTCGGGCAGTGGCGCCTCGATGGGGTGGCCGTCCCGGCCGAAGTTATCGAGCCCAGCGCCGTAGAGGGGCCAGAGCAGATTAGGCCCCTTGACGGGCCCGGCGGCCCGGCGATAAGATTCCAGTTTGTCAGACATTAACTCCCCCCTCATTTCTTCAAGCGCGCCAGTATCTTCTCGGGCGACATGGAGTCGTCGAGCTTCGCCAGCCGGTCCAGGCCGGGCTTGCCGGGCGGGATGAAGCGGCCGGCCTCGGCGTAGAAGGCGTTGCGCTCGGCGCGGCCGGGCAAGTGCGAGCGGGCCCAGGCGCTCTGATAGCCGAGGCCGCGCGCCCGCTGCAGGACCGTGTGCCCGTAGACGAAGTAAGCGCCGTCCAGGAAGGCCTCCCGCACGGGCAGCAGGGCGGGCGCGTCGAAGTCGTCGACCAGCTTCTGTCCGAAGGCGTTCATCTCGGTGCCGACGTTCAGCGGCAGGGCGCGCGCCCGGGCGAGCTCGACGACCTGGTAGAGCTTCTCCAGCTTGAGGCGCCTGGTCTCACCGTCGGCGATGTTCCAGTTGCGGTCCGGGATGATGTTGAGGGCCACCGCACCCTTGCCGATCATCAGGTCGAGGTACTCCTCGATCGCCTGCTCACCGGAGGAGGTGCCGTCCAGCCAGGTAACACAGGGCAGCGCGCCGCAGGCGACGATCAGACGGTGCACTTCCTCGACGGTGGGGAACGACTCGGGGCCGGGCTGGACGTAGCCGACGCTGCCGCGCTTCATCAGCTTCGCCCGCACCAGGTTCTGGAACTTAGGCCCGTCCCCCAGGAGGGCGCCCACCTGATCGCGCGCCAGGCCGAGCCGGTCGGCCCAGAAGGCGGGCAGGTCGGGGACGGTCTGGGTGGCGGCGTGCGCGTAGGCCGTCAGCAGGTGGCGCTCGGTCGCATTGCCCTGGGGTGTCAGGGGCAAGACGTCCAGGTCATAGTCGACGGTCACCGGCCTCAGGTGGGCGTTGACGCGCGTCACCATGTCGCGGTTGCGGCGGGCGGCGCGCAGGCGCATGTCCTCAAGGATCGGGGCGACTTCGGGCGGACAGCGGCTGGAAGTGAAGCCGATCCCCATATGATAGGCCACGCCCGGCTCGCCCGGCGAGCTGAGCTCGCGGCTGGCGAACTCGGGCACGTAGACGCGGGTCTCCATCCCGGTCGAGCCGCGCACCCCGGCCACGACGCAGGCGTCGAGGAACTCGTCCACGCCGTCGAGCACATCAAAGTCCACCATCCCGATCAGGCCGAAGCCGCGCTTCCGCGCCAGCCAGACCAGGGAGCTCGGCGAGTGGCCGTAGGCGTTGAAGGAGAAGAAGGTGTGGCAGTGCATGTTGGCGACCGGGCGCGCGGGCTCGAGCGCCAGCTTGCCCCCGTCCGCCAGGCCCACCAGCGTGCGCAGCGCCCTCTGGCGCGTCGCCGGATCGAAATGGTTGAGCTGCAGCTCGAGCGCTTCGACCTGTTCCTCGGTCTGCGGTTTGAGCGTCTGGTCCTTGGGTTCGCTCATGATGTCATTGCAGTTTGAGCAGGCGGCGCCGGATCTCTTCGTCCGGCCGGTTGTGGATACGCGCCACGTCCTTCTCGGCCAGGAAGCTGGGCCCGCCGGCCGCGTAGGTGCCGAGCAGGATGCGCGCGGCCTTGACGGCCATGGCGGTGACGTTTTCGACGTGCTGGGGTGAGCGGCCCAACGCGATCAGGCCGTGGTTCTGCAGCAGGATGACCTTGGGCGTCTCGCCCCAGCGGTCCAGGTAGACCGCCAGCAACTGCTTGACCTTGCGGGCCAGCGGGATGCCCGGATCGGTGTAGGGCACCAGCATGGGGGCCGGACCACAGACCACGATCTCATCCGGGAAGAGCCGCCCGCTGAAAGCCGTCTCGAAGCTGACGGAGCAGGTCAACGAGTTGACGGCGATCGGGTGGGTGTGGCCCACGAAATCCACGCCTTCCAGCTGCAGGCAAATGGCATGCAGGAGCGTCTCGACCGAAGGGTGCCCGCCCCTGGCCAGGTCGAGCTTGGCGCCGTCCAATCCGTCCCTGACCGCCAGGTCGCCGATCTCGCCACAGTCCAGCAGTTGCAGCACGCGCTCGAAGACCACCTGCACGAAACCCTCCTCGGTGATCGTGCGCAGCTCGTGGCCGCTGGCCTTGACGTAGAAGGTCCCGGCGTCCGCACGCGCCGAGGTATTGCCCTCGCCCAGGATGGCGAGATCCAGCTCAGGGCGACCGATGCGGTTGGACATCGCCACCAGCTCGTTCAGAATCTGCTGCGTCATTGGTAACACTCACCCTTTCAGAAATGGCCCGGCCCCTTGGCTCAGGCGCCCGGATAGCCGCCGCTGCTGCCGTCCCCGACGCCGCGCCGGCTGATCACCTGCTGCGGATAGTCGCTGGCGGCCAGGGCGGCCAGCGGGTTCTCGGGGACGCCCATCTCGGCCCGCACCTGCGCCAGCAGGGGACGCACGTCGGTCTCGAAGGCATCGGTCAGCACGCGGTGCGCGCCCAGCACGTCCTCGGCGGCCTGGCGTTCGGCCAGGGCCGCGCGGTCCACCAGCAAGGCCTTGGCATAGGCCACCTGGCAGTTCACCACGGACTGCAGCATGGCCTCCAGCTTCGGCTCGATATTATGACTCTGATCGATCATATAGGCCACATCGCGCGCGCCGCCTGACACGACCGGGTCCGCGTCGGCGGCCGCGCCGACCAGCTCGTTGTAGATCAGGAAGAGCTCGAACGGGTTGACCGAGCCGACGATCAGATCGTCGTCCGCGTACTTGCGGGCGTTGAAGTGAAAACCGCCCAGCAGGCCCTCGTCCAAGAGGAAGGCGACGATGTGCTCGACGTTGGTGCCGGGCGCATGGTGACCGGTGTCGACCAGGACCTTGGCCTGCGGGCCCAGCCGGCGGCTGAGCGAAGCGGCCATCCCCCAATCGGCCAGGTCGGTGTGGTAAAAGGCGGGCTCGAAGAACTTGTACTCGACCAGGATGCGCCCGTCCTCAGGCAGCGCCCGGTAGACCTCGCAGGCGGCCTCCTCCAAGCGGTGCTTGCGCTCCCGGATGTTATCCTGGCCGGCATAGTTCGTGCCGTCGGCCAGCCAGAGGCTCAGATCGCGCGAGCCCGTGGCGCGCATGATCTCGACGCATTCGAGCATATGCTCGACCGCCTGCCGGCGCACGGCGGGATCGGGGTGGCAAAGCGAGCCGGACTTGTACTCGTCGTCCTGGAAGAGGTTGGGGTTGACGGCCCCGAGGGTGATGCCGCGCTCGGCCGCATACTGGCGCAGGCCGGGCCAATCCGCCGTCTTGTCCCAGGGGATGTGCAGCGCCACGGAGGGGGCGACGCCGCTCAGCCGCTGGATGAAGGCGGCGTCGTCGATCTTCTCATACACGTTCCGGGCTGCGCCGGGCGCGGCGAAGACCTTGAAGCGCGTCCCGCTGTTGCCGTAGCCCCACGACGGGGTCTCGATGTGCTGCGCCTTGAGGGCAGCCTTGACGGCCGCCAGATCCTGGCCGCGCCGGCTCAGGGTCTCTGCCAGGTATTCAAGCGCCGTGTCCTTTGTTTGCATCTTTAGCTCCTCCGGGATGGGCTGTCTATGTTGGAACACTTCTGCTCACGCAGACGGCCTGACCTCTCGCCCCTCGGCCGCCACGACGGCCAGATCCAGGCCGAGCAAACGCGCGACCTTGCGGATCTTGCCCGCTTGGCGTCCGACGCCGAGCGCGCAGTGGTGGGTCGGGCCCTGCTCGCACCAGCGATCCATGAACTCGGCCGGGTCGAGGGCGAACTTCAGGCGCGAGTTGGTGTTGCCGATCTGCAAGCGCGGGCCGGGCAGGCACTCACCCTCGGCCGCCAGCAGCTTGAGCTTGCCCTCGGCAGTCTGGGTCAGGCCCAGGATGGTGATCGGCCCGCTTCGCACGTTGAACTCGACAGAGAGGCCGTAGCCGCGTTTGCCGTGATACAGGCCCAGACCGCGCAGGACCGGTTTGTCCTGGCTGATGGCGACGTGTCCGGGCCCGTCGTGACCCATGAGAACGAAGTCTTCGTTATAGTCGAGCGCATAGAACTCGGTATACGAGCCGCCGGCGCCCAGGCGGTCCATGATCAGCATGGCGATGCAGGTCTTCAGGTCACCTTCGCCAGAGGCGGGCACCCCGCGCGCCGTCAGCAGCGAGTTGCCGACGATCAGGGCCGCGCCCAGCTCCTCGTTGGCGTTGCCGTCCAGCCCCCGATAATAATAGGTCAAGCCCTGGAGATCAAAATCTTGGACCAGGCGATCGAGGCCACAGGCGACCTGCGCCGACCAGCGCAGGCTGTCGGAGGTCACGGGCAACGAGATGCGGTCCCGGCCAGGCGCGGCGATGTCGAAGGTCCGGCGTATCTCGGCGCTCTTGGCCTCGATCTCCGCCGGTGTGGCGGCGGCCACCCGCAGCCCGAGATCGTCCATCTCGAGTAGCTCGACGTGCACGCCCAGTTGGGCGTGGTGCATCGTGAAGTCCGAGTACATGTCCAACATGCCGGGGTAGGTGTGGCCGAGGAAGCCAATGCGGCTGGCGTGCAGCGTGCGGCGCACGCCGGCCGCCGCCACCCAGTCGGCTATCTCCGCCCAGGCACGGTCGTAGTAACGACCGGCCGGGCTCTCGGCCGGGTTGAGCAGACCGCTGACCACGTTGAAGGGGACGCGGCTGCGCGCGAAGGCATTGGAGATCTCGGGCACGCAGCAGGCCGAGCAGTTGGCGAGCCACTCGGCGGTGTCGGTCCCCGGATAGTCCAGGGCAGGGACCGGTTGGAGGTTGAGCACCAGGACCGGGGTGCCGACGTGCAGCACGGCCGGCAGAACCTGCGAGGAAGTCGCGTAGGTACCGACGTAACAGACGATCAGGTCCACGCGCGCGCAGGTGAAGAGCTCGGCGGCCGCCCCTGCCGCCGGCGCATTATCGACCAGCCCGGCCGATACGACCTCGGCGCCCAGCCCGGCCAGTCGTGCCTCGACCTCGGCCTGGTAACCCTGGAGCCGTTCCTTTAGCCCGGGGAACTGTGGCCAGTAAGCCGCCAACCCGATCCCGAACACGCCGACTTTCGGCTTCCTCTCCGCTTCTGACATGGCTTCTCCACCCCGCGCCGTGAGCATGGCTTCTCCTTCGCCCCTCGCGACTTGCAAAGCGGTCGAGGGGCGAAGGACGCTTCCCTGACTGACGACTACTTGAGCAGAGTATCGACGTTGTCGGCGGTGATGAGGTTGACCGGGACGTAGATCTCGCGGTTCTGATCGTTGTCGAAGGTCAGCTTCTCGCCGTTCATGAGCTTGGTGGCCAGGTCGACCGTCATCTTGCCCATCTCGTAGGGCACCTGCTGCACCGTCGCCACCATCTGCCCGGCCTTGATCGCCTTCAGCGCAATCTCGTCGGCGTTGAAGCCGATCACGAAGATGTCCGTCGACCCGCTCTTCCCGCTGTCGGCAATGGCCTGCGCCGCACCCACCGCCATCGGGTCGTTGCACGAGAACACCCCCGCCACGTCCGGGTGGGCCGACAGGATGTCCTTCATCACCTTGTAGCCCTCTTCCTGCTTGCTGTTCCCCGACAGCGTCGCCACCACGCTGTAGCCCAGTTCCTTCATCCGGGCCTCAAACCCCTGGTTGCGCCGCGCCGCATACACGGCACTCGGCTCGCAGGTGATCGAGGCCACGTTCTTGCTCGCCCCGGACTTCCCCTGGATCAGCTTGTCCATCTGATCCGCCGCCAACACCCCACCCTTCTCGTTGTCCGAGATCACGATCACGTCGTAGTTCGTCCCACCACCACCGATGTCGTCCACCACCACCGGGATGCCCTTCGCCTTCGCCGCATCCACGATCGGACCCATCGCATCCGGCTTGAACGGCGAGATGATCAGCGCATCGATCCCCTGGTTGATCAGATCCTGCGTGCTCGCCACCATCGTGCTCTCGCTCGACTTCTGATCCACCAACGCATAATCGTACCCAGCAGCCTTCGCCGCCTCCCGAGTCCCCCGCTCCATGTCCTGGAAGAACCCGTACTGCATGTCGTATACCGAAAAACCTATCTTCTTTCCGGCCCCCGCCTGGGCCGCAGGAGCCGCAGGAGCCGCAGATGCCACGGTCGCGGCCGGAGCGCTGGGGGCGGCCGGGGCCGCCGGCGCGGGTGCGACCGGAGCGCAAGCGCCCAGAAGCACCAGCGCCACGAGCACGACGGACAGAACCGCATAGGAATGGGCAGAACGCATAATAATCCTCCTTGGCTTGAATGGGTAAGGCTTCGGACGAAACAGCCGGCTGACAGCATTTCCAGGGGCACCTGTCTGGGCTTCGCTCACCTCCTTTAGCCGTGCGCCAGGCGTTCGGCCAGACGCTGACGGATGCCTTCGATCGACAGGGCGACCAGCAGGACCAGGCCGACCGCCACCTTCTGCATGAAAGGATCGGCGTGGGCCAGGTTCAGGATGTTGGTCAGGGTCACGAACAGGATCGCGGCGGCCACCGTGCCCAGCATGCTGCCGCGCCCGCCGGCCAGGCGCGTGCCGCCCAGGACGACGGTCGCGATGACGTTCAGCTCGAAACCGGGCTCAAGGCCGGGGGCGGCCGAGTAGAGGCGGGCGCCGATCAGGACGCCCGCCAGGCCGGTGAACGCGCCGATGACGACAAAGACGAGGGCCGTGATGCGCCTCAGTGGCACGCCGGCCACCAGGGCCGCCTCGCTGTTGGAGCCGACCGCGTAGACGTAGCGGCCGAACGAAGTGAAGGCCAGCACCGCGGCGGCCAGGACGGCACAGAAGAGCAAGATCCAGAAGGGCACCGGCAGACCGGCCAGCGTGCCGTTGCCCAACCAGATGAAGCTTTTGCCGTTGAAGCGCGCCGAATCGCCGTTGGTGATCACGAAGTGGAAGCCGCGCACGATGAACAGCATGCCCAGGGTCGTGATAAAGGCCGGGATGCGCACCCGGCTGACCAGCAGACCGTTGATGCCGCCGACCAGCGTGCCGGTCGCGATGCCGGCCAGCACTGCCGCCGGCACCCCCCAACGCGCCGCCACGGAGACGGCCACCCAGGCCGCCAGCCCCAGGGTGGAGCCGACCGAAAGGTCGAAGGTGCCGGCGATGATGGCCACCGTCATGCCGACGGCGGCCACACCGACGAATGAGCTCTGGCGCAGCACATTGAGCAGGTTATCGCGCGAGGCAAAGTTCGGCAGGCTGAGGGCGGCCAGCGCCCAGACGAGGGCCAGCACGACGCTGATGCCGTAGCGCTCCCACATCACGTCCCAGTCCAGGCCCCGCCTGGCAGTAGTCTGCGGGATGGCTTGAGTGGATCCGCTCATCCGGTCCTCCGCAACTGCGTCAACGGGTTCCAGCCGCGCTCGACCTGCAGGGCCAGCGCCACCAGCAGCAGCAGCCCAACGGTCAGGTCCTGGTAAAAGATGGGCACGTTGAGCAGGTTGAGGCCGTTGTTGATCATCGCCACCAGGAGGGCGCCCAACAAGGTGCCGGAGAGCGATGCCTTGCCGCCCGTCAAGGCCGTGCCGCCGACCACCACCACGGCGATGGCGTTCAGCTCCAATCCGGTGGCCAACCGGCCGTTGGCGGTCAGCACTTGGGCGCTGATGATCATGCCCGAGAGCGCGGCGGTGGCGCCGACGATGGCAAAGATGCCCCAGAGCACCTGGCTGGTGCGCACCCCCGAGCGGCGCGCCGAGGGCAGGTTGCTGCCGACGGCCAGGATGTGCCGCCCGAAGCGCGTCTGCGCCAGAACAAAGCTGAGCAGCGCGGCCAGGGCGAGGGCCAGCAGCACGGGCATGGGGATGCCCAGCAGGTGGCCGCCCGAGAGCACCTTGTATTCGGTCTGGCCGTAGAGGTAGATATCGCGGCCACCGGTGTAGATCAGCGCCAGGCCGCGCACCACGCTCATCATGCCCAGGGTAGTGATGAAGGCGGGCACGCGCAGCTCGGTCATGATCAACCCGTTGACCAGGCCGACCAGGGCGCCGGCCAGCAGTCCGGCCACGATACCCAGCGGCACGCCCAGCGCCGGCACCAGGCTCATCGAGACACAACCGGCAAAGGCGGCGGTCGAGCCGACGGAGAGATCGAAGTTGCCGCTGGCGATGGCCAGCGTCATGCCGAGGCCGACGATGGCCACGACGCTGGCGTTGGTCAGTACGTTGAGCACGTTGTCGACGCGCAGGAAGCGATCGGTGAGAAGGCTCAGCACCAGACCGACGGCCAGCACCGCCAGGCCGACCGTGTAGGACTGAGCGCTGCGCAGGAGGCGCGCCCTGCTGAAGCGTTGCGAGTCCGCCGTCCCGCTGGTGACCCTCGTCATCAGGCCACCTCCCTTGCGCCCAGCCCGGTGGCCAGCTCCATCACCGCGGCCTGGTTCAGCTCCGCTCCCGACAGCTCGCCCTGCGGCCGTCCGCCGGCAAAGACGATGCAGCGGTTGGCCAGCCGCAAGATCTCGGGTAGTTCCGAAGACTGCAGCAGGACGGCCATGCCGGCCTCCACCAGCCGGTCGATCAGCGTGTAGATCTCGGCCTTCGCGCCGACATCCACCCCGCGCGTCGGCTCCGAGAGCAAGAGCACCTGGCAATCCTCGGCCAGGGCACGCGCCAGGATGACCTTCTGCTGGTTGCCACCGCTCAATCCGCTGACCCGCTGGTTGGGATGGCTGTAGCGGATGCTCAGCTTGCCCCGATAGCCGTCGATCACCGCCCGCTCCCGCGCCCGATCGATCCAGGCCGCCTGGCGCATGCGGTCCAGGATGCCGATCGTCACGTTGTGCGTCACCGAGAGATCGGGCAGGATGCCGTTGCGCTTGCGATCGTTGGGCACAAAGCCCAAACCGGAATGGATCGCGGCCCGCGGCCCGTCCATCAGCAAGGCCTTGCCCTGCAAGGTCACTGCTCCGCCCAGGCGTGGCTGCAGCCCGAACAAGGCTTGCATGACCTCGGTGGAGCCGCAGCCCATCAGGCCGGCCAGGCCCAGCACTTCGCCCTTGCGCAGGTCAAACGAGACGCCGGCGGCCGCGCCGGGCACGGCGAGATCCCTCACCTGCAGCGCCAGCTCGCCCGGATAACGCTCCGGGCATTGGGTGTGTACCAACTCACGACCCACCATGGCCGAGATGACCTCTCCTTCGGTCAGGTCGGCGGTCCGGGCAGTCAGGATGTGACGGCCGTCGCGCAGCACCGAGACGCGATCGGCCACCTGGAAGACTTCGGCCAGCCGATGCGACACGTAGAGCACGCTCGTGCCGCCCTCGGCGAGCGAGCGCACCAGGCCCAACAGGCGCTCGACCTCGCGCTCGCTCAGGGCCGCCGTCGGCTCGTCCATGACGATCAGGCGGGATCTGAAGGAGAGGGCCCTGCTGATCTCGACCAGTTGCTGCTGCGCGACCGGCAGATCCGAGACCGGCGTGCGCGGGTCCAGGTCGATGTCGAGCAACGCCAGCGCCTCGCGGGTGCGCGCGTAGAGCGTCGGCCAGTCAATCCGCAGGCCGCGCAGCGGCTCGCGGTTCAGAAACACGTTCTCCGCCACGCTGAGATGCGGCAGCAAGTTGAATTCCTGAAAGATGACGCTGATCCCGGCGTTCTGCGCCGCCAGCGGCGTGGGCAGGACGATCGGCCGGCCATCCATCTCGACGGTGCCGTGGCTCGGCGGGAGCACTCCGGCGAGGATGTTGATCAAGGTCGATTTGCCGGCGCCGTTCTCCCCGACCAGGGCGTGCACCTCGCCCGGCAGGACGTCCAAATCGACGTTGTCGAGCGCCTGCACGCCGGGAAAGCGGCGGCTCAGGCCACGCAGGCGCAGCAAGGGCTGGGCCGGTCCTGGAGCGCTCATAGGAGCTTCACCTCTCGTGTTCCTGAGACCTTGCTACGAACACGCCATCCCTGTAAACGGCCGGCGGGACAGGCTCGCCCTTCAGGATCTTCAGTGCCAGGGCAATCAGGCTCTCGCCGTACTTTTCGCGACCTAGGCGGTCGAGCCGATCAGCGACAAGCCGAGCCGGGCCATTTCCTCGGCCGCGAGAGGTCCCGCCCCCTGGCCGACCACCGACCTGTCCGCCTCCCTGCTCACGGTTCTAGCGGCCGCAATGGCGCCCAGGGCGGGGCCGGCTATGCGGCCAGCACGGTGGTTGTCGACGCCGCAGAAAGTTGCCTCGGCCATGGGAATGTCGACGCCCACCAGCGGAATGCGCGCCTCGCGGAAGCGAGGCATGGTCAGGTCGCCGGCGCGGAAGTCAACCTGGTACTCGACGGCCAGGTCGAGCCGCTCGGCGGTGAAGATGCGTGAGATCTCGTGCAGATGCGCGAGGGGAGCATAGCATATTCGGCGCAAAGAATCAAAGGTCGGGATTGTAAGCGAAATTTAGATCTCCCTGCTTGACAGCCCACTGAAACGGTGATACGCTATTATCGTTCATGTGAACGTTCATGTTGGCGTTCATGATCCTCTCAAGTCGTTCAGCTTAGTGTTGTCTGCCGCGTGGCGCGCCAAAGCTCGCCCCGCGACATCCGCCAGACCATGGGCTAAGGAGGTACGACTGCGCCAACACTTCTCGACTGGTAGGATTAACCGCACCTCGAATCGCACTTCCACACACGGAGAGAGGAATCCCAATGAAACTATTGCGTCTGGTCCCAATCATGATCGTTCTTGGCCTGCTGGCGGCCTGTGTGCCCGCCCCGGCTGCAGCGCCTCAACCACCCGCGGCGCAGGCCGCGCCCGCCGCACAACCACAGCCGGCAGCGCAGAGTGCGGCCGAAAAGCTCGGCAAGAAGATCACGTTCATCATCTACGCCGGCCCCGAAGTGGAGTTTTTTGTCCCGGTCGTTAACGGTGCTAAGGATGCCGCCGCGCAGTTTGGCGTCGATCTGAGCATCGAGTACGGCAGCAGCGACCCCATCAAGCAAAACAACATCATCGAGACCGCCATTGCCAATAAGGTGGACGCCATCGCCGTCTCGATCCCCGACGACAACGCTTACGATGAGGCGATCTGCAAGGCCACTCAGGCGGGCATCGGCGTGGTTTCCTTTAACGTCGACGACAGCGAGGGCGCCAAGGGCAACTGCCGCATGGCGTTCATGGGCCAGGACTTCGTCCAGACCGGGTACCTCATCGCACAGCGCCTGATCAACGACAACGGCATCGCGAAAGGCGATAAGCTGTTCTGCCCCGTAGAGGCGCCTGAGGCCGTATACGCCACCAAGCGCTACGAAGGTGTCAAGAAGGCCATGGACGAGATCGGTGCCTCGTGCGAGCTGGTCGGGGTCGGCTTCAACCTGGCCGATGCGCAGACCACAGAAGTTCAATACCTGATCGGGCACCCTGATACTAAGGCCATCATCGGCCTGGGGTCAGTCCCGCTGACCGTCGCCCCCAAGGCACTGAGCGAAGCGAAGCTCAAGGTCCCCATGGGGGGCTTCGACCTCACCCCGGAAATTATCGCCGGCATCGAAGATGGCTCGATCACCGCCACCGTCGATCAGCAGCCCTATTCGCAGGGCTATTACGCGGTCACGCAGTTGGCCCTCTACCTAAAGTACGGCCTATACCCGTCTGACATGAATACCGGCGGCCTTGGCCTCGTCGACAAGACCAATGTCTCCACTGTCAAAGCGCTGGTCGGCACGATTCGCTAACCGAGGCGCGCATGAGAGGCGTGCCGCCGCCCGCCACCACCGCCACGTGGGGGCGGCCGTCCGGCGGCATGCCTGCCCGGGACGGCACATCACGATAGGGTTGTCATGAACGCATTGCTAAGCAAAGCAGGCGCCGGCAGGCTCAGTGGCCTCTTCAGTCGAAATCGCGGAGCCGGAACTGATATCCTCGTGCTCTTCGTCGTCGTGCAGGTCGCCTGCATCGTCGGCTCGCTGCTGTTCCCGAACTTCTTCCGCTACCTGTCGCCTTCGAACATCTCGGTGCAGCTCAAGGCCATCCCGGTGTTGGGGGTCATAGCGCTTGGCGTCGGCGTCCTGATGATCGCAGGCGAGTTTGACCTCTCCGTCGGGGCAACCTACACATTTACCGGCATCGTCATGGCCAAGCTGGTCGCCGATAACAGCATCACCCCTTTCATTGCCGGGCCGATCGCCCTGCTCGTGGGCGCCCTGATCGGCCTGCTCAACGGCTTCGTAACCATCCGCTTCGGCATCCCTTCGTTTATTGCCACGCTGGGTTCGATGCTATTCTGGCAGGGCATGACCCTGCTTTACCACGGCGCGACCTCGCAGCGTTTCGAGGCCGGCCCGGCCTTCACCAAGATGATGGCTGGCAGCATCGGCCCGTTCGAGGCTGCTTTCCTGTGGTTTCTGGCGCTGACCATTGCCTTCTGGGCAATCTTGCATCACCACAAGCTCGGCAACCATTTCTTTGCCGTCGGGGGCAACAAACAGGCGGCCACCGCCATCGGCATTAACCCCACGCGCGTCAAAATGATTGCTTTCGGGATGGCAGGTTTTTGCGCCGCCATGTCGGGCATCCTGGCCGCGTCCCGGGTGGGGGCCATCCAGCCAGGTCAGGGAGCCGGCCTTGAACTGCGGGCCATCGCCGCCTGCGTCATCGGTGGCCTTGCGTTGAGCGGCGGGCGCGGGACTATCCTGGGCGTTTTCCTGGGTTCGGCCTTGATCTACACCATTGAAGACATCTTGCTGCTGGTGCGCGCCCCGGGCTTCTACCTCGACATTTTCGTCGGTCTCCTGATCGTGGGGGCTGCCATCTTCAACGAGATGGTCCGGCAACGCCGGGTGAGGTAACCATGATCGATCAGCCGAAGAGCATTGCCTCAGAGGTAAGCCGCGTGGCCTTGCTGTCGATGCAGGGCATTTGCAAGAACTACGGGCCGGTGCAGGCACTGTGCAACGTGGACTTTGACATCCACCAGGGGGAGATCGTCGGGCTGCTGGGTGACAATGGCGCCGGAAAATCCACCCTGATCAAGCTTATGTCGGGAGTCGTGCAGAAAGACACGGGCAGCGTCTTCTGGTGCGACAGGCCTGTCGAGTTGCGCTCGCGCCAGGACTCGGCCAGCCTGGGCATCGAGACCATTTACCAGGACACGGCCCTGGTTGATACCATGTCGGTCACGCGCAATATTTTCATGGGCCGTGAGCTCACCAACCGCTTCGGCTTCATGGACCACGCTCGTATGCGTTCGACAGCCACCGAGGTTCTGCAGAGCGCCGTGCACATCGGCGGCATCGACTCGCCGGATAAGCTGGTAGGCGACCTCTCGGGCGGCCAGAAACAGGCTGTCGCCATCGCCCGCGCCGTCTATTTCAAGCGCAAGATACTCCTGCTCGACGAACCCACCAGCGCCCTGTCGGTGCGCGCCACCGAAGCGCTGCTCGACTACATTCGTCAGATCAGACAGGACGGCGTGTCGAGCGTGTTGGTGACCCATAATCTATACCACGCGTACCAGGTGTGCGATCGCTTCGTGGTGATGAGTCACGGCCAGAGAGTGTACGAAGTGCTCAAACAAGAGACCTCAATCGAGGCTCTTACGGAGCACGTGATAATGGTTTGAACGTGTCGCAAGGTGAGGGCGTTGACGCCCCGCGCGTTTCGAAGCGGGGTGGCTGCGTGGTCCGAGGATTTCCCTCTCTGATCGACAAGGTCGCGGCGCCGGGCGCCGCGCGCCAGAGCCAGGCCGAAGGGCGATGATTAAGCAGAAACGACCTACCATGCGCGACGTCGCCGAAGCAGTCGGCCTCTCGGTCCAGACTGTATCGGCCGTGATCAACGACAAGCCGGGGCTGACGGCCCGAACACGCGCCCGCGTGCGCGAAGCCATTCGGGAGCTCGGTTACCGACCCTACTGGGTGGCGCGCAGCCTGCGCACCGGGCAAACGCATACGCTCGCGTTGGTGGTCTCCGACATCGCCAACCCATCGTTCTCCACCATGGCCAGCGCGGCCGAAGACCACGCCCATTCATTCGGCTACAGCCTGGTGCTCTACAACACGCATGACGACATCGAACGCGAGGGCAGCTATATGCGCACTGCCATGGAGCGCTGGGTCGACGGCGTGATCTTCGTGTCAGCCAGAGACCAGATGACCAGCCTGGCCGCGTTGCAGGGGGCCGGCATCCCGTCGGTCGCCATCGACCGCATCCCCGCAGACTTCCACGGGCCGTCCGTCACCCTCGACAACCTGAAGGCCGGCCGGCTGGCGGCCGGCCACCTGCTCGGCCTCGGCCATACTCGGCTGGCCCATATCAGCGGTCCGCTGCAGCTCACGCTCGCGCGTGAGCGCATGCAGGGCTTCTGCGATCTGCTAGCCGAACGAAACCTGGCTCCCGCGATCTATGAGAATGAGCAGGGCTGGGAATGTGAATACGGCCTGGCTGGAATGCGGGATTTGCTGGCCCGCGACGTGCGGCCGACCGCCGTCTTCGTGGCTAACGACCGCATGGCTTTGGGAGCAATCCAGGCCGCTCACCAGGCCGGTCTGACCGTGCCCGGCGAGCTTTCCGTGGTCGGCACGGACGATATCGAGGTCGCGGCCTACCTTGTGCCCCCGTTGACGACCGTGCGCCAGTCATTCGATAGGCTGGCCCGGCTCGGGGTGCAGCTCTTGCTTGACACGTTGAACGGCCAGGGGCACGAAAACGAGCACCTGATGATCGAGCCCGAGCTGGTGGTGCGCCAATCGACCGCGGCAGCGCCGCTCACATAATCCATTTTCTGCCTGCGTCAGGAGACCGCATGAATCTGCGCGAACGCTTTCTTGAAGTGATGGTCAATTTCAATCCGGCAGTCCCGGCCATGAAATGGGAATTCGGCTATTGGGGTGAGACAATCAACAACTGGTACCGCGCCGGGCTGCCCCGGGTCAAGCCGGCCCCCATCCCGAATGCCTACACTACGCCGACCTCGTCGCTCTATACGAAGTCATGGACCTGTCGCAACCCCTTCGTGGGGCCCGGCGAGTTCCCCAAGGGCATCGCAATCATGGCCGGCGGCCTCTATTGGCCCACACAGGGGTTCCCGCTTGACGCGGACGTCGCGGCCCACTTTGGGATGGATGCCACGCAGCAACTGGTCGACGTGAACCTGCTGTTGTGCCCGATGTACGAACCGAAGGTGTTGGAGGAGAGCGACACGCAGCTCAAGTACCTGGACCTCGACGGCGTGGTGCGCCTCTTCCTCAAGGAGAGCGCCACCATGGCCTCTGGCTGGCAGTGGCCCATCCGTGACCGCGCCACCTGGGAACAGCTCAAGTCCGAGCGCCTGCGTCTCGACAACGTCCGCGACCGGCTGCCGCCGGACTGGCCGGAGCGCGTGCTGGCCTACCGGCAGCGCGATTACCCCCTGGGCCTCGGCGGTTATCCCTTCGGCTTCTTCGGCACCCCGGTCAACCTGATCGGCTACGAGAATCTCTTCTATATGTACAAGGGCGAGCCCGATCTGGTCCACGACATCATGACAACCTTCACCGATGTTTGGATTGCCACGTTTGAGGAGGTGCTGGCCGACGTCGAGATCGACCATCTCCAGATCTGGGAAGATATCTCGTTCGGCCACGGCTCGATGGTGTCCAAGACGGTGATCCGCGAGTTCATGCTGCCCTACTACAAGCGCGTCACCGGCTTCCTCAAGAGCCACGGGGTCAAGCTCATCTTCGTGGATACCGACGGCGACTGCATGGACATCATCCCGCTGTTTATCGAAGGCGGAGCCACCGGCATGTTCCCCTTCGAAGTGCACTGCGGTATGGATATCGTCAAGGTGCGCAAGGCGTTCCCGCAGTTAGCGCTGATGGGTGGGATCCCTAAATCTGATATCGTCCAGGGCCCGCAGCGCATCGACGAGTTCCTGGCCCCGGTCGAAGCGGTGCTCAAGACTGGCGGCTACATCCCGTTCGGCGACCACTTCATACCACCCGATGTGCCTTGGGATGGTTTCAGTTATTACCGCAACAGGCTTAACCGGCTGATTGACGCGGCTGCAGCGCAAGGAAGGTGATTTCATGACCGGCACAGCCTGCAAGGTCCACGCACACGACTCCCTTGAAAATGCGTCGGCGCCCATGAGCCATTTTCATACGCAGTGGTGAGCCTTCGCTCATAGACAACTCCTTGGTCGAGAATGTCCTGGCCCACAAGAACCTCATTGTAAGCGTCGTACCCCTTGACAGGGGACCTGTCACGGGTCTAGAATGAGCATGTAAACGATTCCATGGGATCGTTGTCATAGAACCCCGAGGTGACGATTACCGGCGTCGGGTGCTGTCGGCAGGCGGGCGGGGGCCCAGACGGTGAGCCGATCGAGGATGGGATGCCGCCCGAGGATCGCCTCGCAGCATGGGCGCCGTTCAGGCATTGAGGAGCAGGCAAGAACCGGGGCGCAGGGCCGCCCTCGTACAGGGGCGGCCGGGCGCGCGAAGCGCTGATGCGCGGCTGGGTGGCGCTTGCCAGCCCAGCCGTCCGGACCGCCGCCAGCCAGGACGCCAGCCTCCTACACGCCGGCGGCAATTGCTCGATCAGGGAAGTGAGGAGAAAATGCATCGCGGGGTACTGAAGCTCTTGGCTCTACTGGCAATCTTAGTCACCCTCGGCGCCTGCGTCCAAGGCGCCCCGGCGGTGGCGCCGACCCAAGCGCCGGCTGCCGCCGTCCCACAGCCCACGACCGCAGCCGCGCCCACGGCTGCAGCCGAAACGCCCTCAGCCGCCGTTACCACGGCCCCTGAGGCGACCGCCGCCGTTACCAGCACTGAGGCGACCGCCGCCGTTACCACTACTCAGGCGGCCGCCGGCCCAGGAAACTTCGCCGGGGTGACGGTCAACGTCATCACCTTCACCGGCCCACAGATCGCCGAACCTCTGCAGCGCCACGCGCCCGAGTTCGAGAAACTGACCGGCGCCAAGATCAACATCATCACCGTGCCGTTCAGCGACCTGTATCAGAAGATCCTGACCGACTTCGCTACCGGCACCAACAGCTACCAGGCCATCGTCTACGCGCCGCAGTGGATGGGTGATTTCGTCACCCCGGGCTACCTGGAAGACTTGACCGACAAGGTCAAGACCGATCCCAACCTGCAGTGGAACGACATCGTGCCCTTCTTCCGCGACTTCAGCGCCACCTACAAGGGCAGGATCTATACCATCCCGCTCGACGGCGATTTCCAGATGCTCTACTACCGGAAGGACCTCTTCCAGCAGAACAACATGCAGCCGCCGGCGACCTGGGACGACTATCTCAAGGACGCCGCCTTCTTCAACGGCAAAGACCTGAACGGCGATGGCACGCCGGACTTCGGCTCCTGTATCTCCAAGAAGCGTGCCGCGCAGGGCTTCCAGATGTTTTGGTCGTTCGCCGGCGGGTTCCTGCAGTCTCAGGGCACCAGCCAAGGCGCCTTCTTCGACCTGGACACCTTCAAACCGCTCACGAACAACGACGCCATGGCCAAGGCGCTCGACATCTACAAGCAGACGACCCAGTACGGCCCGCCTGACGAGCTGAACATGGACGTGGGCGACACGCGCACCGCCTTCATCACCGGCCGCTGCGCGCTCTCGATCGACTGGGGCGATATCGGCACGCTGGCCATCGACCCGACCCAGTCGAAGGTCCAGGACAAGGTCGGCAGCGCCATCATCCCCGGCACCACCGAGGTGCTCGACCGGGCGACCGGCAAGCTCGTGGCCTGCGACCAGACCACCTGCCCATACGCCGTCGACGGCGTCAACCACGGCCCGTTCGCGGCCTTCGGCGGCTGGTCGGGCGCCATCAACGCCCATGCCGATGCCAAGGCCAAGGAAGCGGCCTACCAGTTCCTGGTGTTCGTGGGCCAGCCCTCGAACTCCAACGTGGACGTTACCCTCGGCAAGACCGGCTTCAATCCCTACCGCACCTCGCAGTTCACCAACCTCGATCTGTGGCTCAAGGCCGGCATGAGCGAGGCGGCGGCCAAGGACTACCTGGGCGCGATCCAGGACAGCCTGACGAACCCGAACATGGTGCTCGATCTGCGCGTGCCACAGAACCAGCGCTATCAGCAGGTCGTGCTTGACCAGGCGTTGAGCCAGTTCCTGGCCGGCGAGCTCACGCGCGACCAAGCCATGCAGCAGATCACGGATGGCTGGGAAGCGATCACCAACGAGCTGGGGCGCGACCAGCAACTGGCGGCCTACAAGGCCAGCCTGGGGGTCACGAGATAATCGATGGACGCTAACGGTCCTGTCGGGCACCGGGCACCACCGGCTCCGGCTGCCAGCAGCCAGCGAGAGGATGCTGCCATGCCGGCCGAGGGCCGGTTAGTCCGCTGGACCGGGCGGATAGACAGCATGGCCGGCAGCGCCTTCGTCCTGCCGGCTGTGCTGGTCGTGCTGTTCATGTCGATCTTCCCGCTGCTGCTGTCGCTCTATCTGTCGTTGACGCGCCTCCAGTTCGTGCCGGGCGGTTTCAAGCTCAGCTTCGTCGGGGCGGCCAACTACCGAAAGCTGTTCTCCGGCCTCGATCACGTCCATTTCCTCGGCCTCTGGACACCCCCGACCTGGCTGGGCTGGCTCGTCTTCCTGGCCGGCGCCGGTCTGATGGCCTGGGGTATCGTGCGCTACCTCCGTCGCGAGGGGCCCATCTCGATCGGCGGCCTGATCGGGCGGATCCTGGCCGGCGGCATCGCCGCTCTGATCCTGTGGATGCTCGTGCATTCCCTGACCCCGACCGGCCGGCCGGGCACGATCACGGTCACCTTGATCTATGTCTTCGTCGGCGTCTTCTTCCAGTACTGCCTCGGCCTGGCCCTGGCCGTGCTGTGCACGCAGCGCCTGCCGGGGCGGCGCTTCTTCCGGGTGGTGTTCCTGCTGCCGATGATGATCACGCCGGTGGGCGTCGCCTACATGTTCCGCATGCTCACCGACACGCAGAAGGGGCCATTCCGGCCGCTGTGGATCGCCCTTGGCCTGATCAACTTCTCCTGGGTGACACAGCCCTGGGGGGCGCGCGCGGCGGTGATGATCGGCGATATCTGGCAGTGGACACCCTTCATGTTCATCGTGCTGCTGGCCGCGCTCGAGGCGCAGTCGATCGATCAGATCGAGGCCGCCATGGTCGACGGCGCCGGCGGCTGGCAGGTGTTCAGGCACGTGACCCTGCCGCAGATCCTACCGGTCAGCACCACCCTGGTCCTCATTCGCATGATCGAGGCCTTCAAGATCGTGGACCTGCCCAACGTGCTGACGAACGGCGGACCGGGGACCGCCACCGAGTCACTGACCCTGGAGGCCTACTTCAGCTGGCGCACCCTCGACCTGGGCGGCTCGGCGGCCATCGCCTACGTGCTGCTCTTCGTGGCCACCTTTGCCGCGCTGAGCTTCGTCAGCTTCACCCGCCGCAGGGCCGAGGAGGGTTAGGGTGGCCGTGAGATCCCGCCGGCGCCATCGATCGCCTCTCAGCCTGTCGCCAGGGCGCCTGGTCGCGTCCTACCTCGTGCTCGTCTTCTGGGCGCTGGTGGTGCTCTTCCCGCTCTACTGGCTCTTCATCACCTCGTTCAAGCTGCCCGTGCAGGTCGACGATCACCCCACCTACCTGCCGTTCATCGACTTCAAGCCGACCCTGAGCGCCTGGCGCTACATCCTGGTCGACCTGGGCAACGACACGCTGCGCCCCTACCTCAACACCGTGATCGTCGGGCTGAGCAGCGCTGCGCTGGCCCTCATCCTGGGGACGATGGCGGCCTACGGGCTGACCCGCTTCCAGTACCGCCCGCGGCTGGGGGCGATCGGCGTCTTCATCGGCTGCACGGCGCTGGCCATCGCCGCGGTGGCCCTCGGCGCGCCCTGGCAGATCGTCGTGCTGGCCGCCCTGGCGCTCTTCTTCATCCTGCTGCAGACGATCGGCCGCCGCTTCAAGCGTTCCTTGGGCAACAACGACATCGCTTTCTGGCTGATCTCGCAGCGCATGCTGCCCCCGGTGGCGGTTGTGATCCCGATCTACGTGCTCTTCCAGCGCCTGGAGATGCTGGACACACGCCAGGCGCTGATCATCACCTATCTCTCGACCAACCTGCCGATCGTGGTTTGGCTGATGCGCGATTACCTTCAGACCATCCCGATCGAACTGGAGGAGTGCGCGGCCATCGACGGCGCGTCGCCCTACCGCATCTTCTGGTCCATCGTCGTCCCGCTGGCCGTGCCGGGCCTGGTGGCCACCTTCTTGTTCGTGCTCGTGTTCTGCTGGAACGAATACCTGCTCGCCCTGTTCCTCTCCAGCGCCAACGCGCAGACGATGCCGCTGACGGTAGCGGCGCAGAACGCCACGCGTGGCCCTCAGTGGTGGTACATGTCGGTGCTGATCACGATCATGATCGTGCCCGTGATCGCCATGGCCATCGGGCTGGAACGCTACATCGCGCGCGGCCTGCTGGTGGGGGCCGTCAAGGGCTAGGACGACTGCTGAGTCAGGAATTGGCGTGCCAGGCCTGGCCGGCGTACCGCGGGCCCGGTCCTGTTTCCTTCAATTTCCGGCGGAAATGCAGGCGCGGTGCCACGCGCCCTTCGGCAGGGCAAGCTTCGCAAGGACTAGCAGAAGGTTGCCGGCCGCCTCGCCGGGCGAGAAGTCCCACGCGATCGCGTAGGCGCCGCCCGGCTGGCGACGCAGGAGCGCTCAGTCGAAGTGCTTGACCGACGGCCAGAGCCGCCCGAGGTCGATCGGGGTCGTCGGGCTGGAGGCGACGACGATGGGCAGGTCCTGCTCGAAGGAGACGCAGTACCGGCACCTCTGCGTGGCGGCGATCACCACGTCGGCGTACTGGGCCTTGAAGTCCGAGGGTGGGAAGCCGACGCCGATGATCGCCTGCCCGCTACACGGCCCCGGTCCCCACAGGTAGTAATTGTTGTGACCGCTGATGACCGGCGGGAGGCGACCGGGCGCGGCGAGCTGAATGAGTGCGCTGGCCTCGCCGTAGTTGCTGGCCAGCACGCAGGCCTGCGCGCGCTGCGAGGGCGGCAGGCCGGCGTAGACCTGCTCGACGGTCCTGGTGAGATCTACCCAGCCAAGGCGATCGGCGAGCACCTGCTGCAAGGCCCCGCCATAGATACGCGCCGTCGTGGCAGGCGGCAGGATGGGCATGATGTCCGGAGCCAGGAGTATGCCGGAGAGGGCGATCAGGGCGACATAGGCGGGCCGGATCCCGGCCAGCCGCGGTCGCAGCGCCCAACCCTCGAGGGCCAGCCCTCCGGCCGCGTAGAGGATGGGGTAGGCGGGGGCCAGGAAGTAAGCCTTCGTGCGCACGAGAGTGAGCAGCAAATAGAGGAAGACAAACGTCCAGCCCAGCAGCCGGTAGCGCGCACCCGGCCTGCGAAAGTAGAAGACCAGGCCGGCAACGGCCAGGGGGAGGATGACGGGGTTCATCTGGCCGATCTGGCCGGTGAGGAAGGCCAGTGGGTCGGTACCGATGCCTGGATAGTGGCGCCAGAAGTCGAGGGTGGGCCAGCCGTTGGCGGCGTTCCAGATAGCGTAGGGCAACAGGCCCAAGAAGGCGATGCCACCCGCCAACCACGGCCACGGCGTGCGCAGGTAGCGGCGCTCGGGCGTGACCAGCAGTCCCAACACCAGCGCCAGGCCGAAGAAGAGCACGGTCAGCTTGGTCAGGAGAGCGATTGCGGCCACCAGCCCGACGAGCAGCCACAGGCGCGGCGCATCGCGGCGCACCAGCCGCAGCACGATGAGGCTGGCAAGCGCCCACCAGAGCTGATCGAGCACGTCCATCGAGAAGAGCGATCCGGTCGCCATGAAGGCGAGGGTGAACAGGGCTGCCACGCCGGCCACGAGCTGCGCCACCCGGCCGCCACCCAGCTCGCGCGCCATCAGGCCGGTCACGACGACGATCAGGGCGCAGGCGAGCGCCGGGATGACGTGGATCGCCACCAAACCGTCACCGGCAATGACGCGCAGCAGCGCGGCAAGCCAGCCCATCAGCAGTGGCTGGTCGACGTAGCCAAGCTGGAGATGCCGGCCATCGGCGATGTAGTACAGCTCGTCGCGAAAGTACCCGTAGTTGCCGGCGACGAGCATGTGGGCAACGAACGCGACCCCGGCAAGGGTCACGAGCCGTCCGGTAGCCGGCCTCTCGAGAGCGGGCAGTTGCGCGCGAGGCAGGGGTGTCGCGGCGCGTGGGGAAGCTAGCGATCGGTCATGTCCCATCTTTCAGGCCTTCGATCGTAGTGCTGAAGATTCGAAGCCATGTTACCACATGCGCGGGCCGGCCGGCTGCTGCCGGATCAAGTCCCAGCCGTCCCGGCGCCAGAAGCCAGGAGACGGGCTCCGTCTCCTGGCTTCTGGTTACGCGCGACCGGCAGCCGGCCGGCGGTCGGGCTAGCGCTTGCCGTAGAGCGGGCCGAAGTTGGCGCAGGCCCGGTAGTCGGCCCCGACGGGATCCAGGGCGCCGAAGGCGGACCAGGCGCTCGGCCGGAAGATCTGCTCTTCGGGGACGTTGTGCATGGTGACCGGGATGCGCAGGGTGGCGGCAAGGGCGATCAGGTCGGCGCCCACGTGACCGTAGCTCACCGCGCCGTGGTTGGCACCCCAGTTGTTCATCACCGAGTAGACATCGCGGAAGGGGCCGCTGCCGGTCAGGTTGGGCACGAACCAGTGCGTCGGCCAGGTGGGGTCGGTACGCTCGTTGAGGGCGCGGTGCACCTCCGCCGGCAGGTCGACTGTGTAGCCCTCGGCGAGCTGCAACACGGGCCCGAGCCCCTTGACGAGGTTCAGGCGGCTCATGGTGACGGGCATGCCGCCCCGTGTCAGGAAGCCCGAGGAATAGCCGCCGCCGCGGAAATAGCCGGTGCTGGAGGGGTACCACTGCGTCGCGTCCAGTGATTTGGCGACGTCCTCCGGGGTGATCTCCCACCAGGGCTTCATCGCCGGCCGGCCAGCGTCGGTCATCTCGCCGGTGGCATCCAGGGTGGCCGCGCCGGAGTTGATCAGGTGGATCATGCCGCCTGCCGCGCGGTCGGCCAACTGGTAGCCGGTCACGCGCTTGACTGCAGCGGGGCTCCAGTAGGTGCGCACGTCGGCGAAGATCTGCGCCCGGTTCGTCAACAAGTGGCCGAAGAGCATGGAAGCGCCGTTGAGGCTGTCGTTCTCCGTCGCCACCAGGTAGGGCTGGCGAATGCCGTTCCAGTCGAACGAGGAGTTGAGGATGGCCTCCATGAAATCGCCATTGGGCAGGTAATCCGTCCACTGGCGCTGGCCCTGGAAACCGGAGACGATGGCGTTGTGCCCCAGCGCTTCCTCGCCGAAACCAAGCTCGGCCAGGCGCGGGTTGCCGACCATCAGGTCACGCCCGATCAGCACCATCTTGACCGCGCGCTCCCAGTCCAGGTCCTTTTGCTCGCGCGTGCGCTGGGCCTCGGGTGCGTTGTGATCGCGGCCCTCCCGGCAGTTCTCGCGCACCCAGCCCAGCGCGCGGCGGAACTCCTCCTCGTCGTAAATACCCTCGTCCCAGCGCCGGGCGAACTCGACCATGTCCACCGATTCGACCCGCATGCCCAGGTAATCCTCGAAGAAGGCATTGTCGACGATCGAGCCGGCGATGCCCATCGAGACGCTGCCAAGGGCCAGGTAGGACTTGCCGCGCATGGTGGCCACGGCCAGCCCGGCGCGCGCGAAGCGCAGCAGTTTCTCCTGGACGTCGGCCGGGATCGAGGTGTCGCCGGAGTCTTGCACGTCATGGCCGTAGATGCCGAAGGCCGGTAAGCCCTTCTGGTTGTGGCCGGCCAGGACTGCGGCCAGATAGACCGCGCCCGGTCTCTCGGTGCCGTTGAATCCCCAGACAGCCTTGGGCACGTAGGGGTCCATGTCCATGGTTTCGGAGCCGTAGCACCAGCAAGGCGTGACGGTGAGCGAGACGCCGACGCCCTCGCGCGCGAACTTCTCCGCCGCGGCCGCCGCCTCGGCCACGCCGCCGATGCAGGTATCGGCGATCACCACCTCGACGGGCAGGCCGTTGGCCTGGCGCAGATTGGCGCTCAGCAATCCCGCCACCGCACGCGCCATATTCATCGTCTGCTCTTCGAGCGACTCGCGCACGCCGCGGCGCCGCCCGTCGATGGCCGGCCGGATGCCGATCTTGGGCGACCCGCCGACCAGCCGGTTGCGGGGCGGGTTCATCTTCATGTCCTGTACCTTAGCCATGATGCGTACTCCTGATTGCTTGGGGATCCAGCCATTAGCCTTTGATCGCGCCGGAGGTCAACCCTTCCATCAACTGTCGCTGCACCAGGGCGACGAAAATGACCGCCGGGATCAGCATCAGCACCGAGAGCGCCGTCATACCGCGCCAGTCCGAAACGAACGAGCCGGTGAACTCGAACAGGGCGGGCGGAAAGGTGCGCGAGGCGGGCGTGCGGGTGATGACGGTCGAGAGCGCGTACTCGTTCCAACTGGTCAGAAAGGCGAAGATCCCACTGGCCGCCACGCCGGGCAAGGCCAGGGGCAGACCGACGCGCAGGAACGACGTCCAGCGCGAACAGCCGTCGATCAGGGCCGCGTCGTCCAGCTCCTCCGGCACGGCCCGGAAGAAGCCATCCATCAGCCAGGCCGTGAAAGGTATGTTCATGGCCGAGTAAGCGACGATCAGTCCGATGATCTTGTCCGAGAGGCCGATGCGCACGAACAGGATGAAAAGCGGCAGGCTCAAGGCGACGCCCGGCACGGCGCGCAGCAGCATCATCGAGAGGAAAACCCCGTTCTTGCCCTTGAAACGGAAGCGCGCGAACACGTAGCCGGCCAACGTGCCCAGGGTCAGGGCGATGAGCGTGCTCACGACGGCGACGACGAGCGAGTTGCGCGCATAGTCGGCGACGGGGATGCTTGCGCCCATGCCGAAGGAGCCCTCGGGAGCCGGCTGACCGAACAGGATCTTGTAGGAGCCGAAATCCAGCGTCGAAGGGATCCAGACGGGCGGGCGGGTGTTGATCTCGACCCTTGGCCGCATGGAAGTCAGGACGATCCAGAGTGCAGGCAGAAAGAAGATCAGGATGATGATCCAAAGGATGGCATCGCGCAGCACATCGGCCGGCGTCCGCCGGCGCCCGGCCCGGGTGAAGCGGCCGGCGTGCCGCCAACCGGAGGCGTGGTCTTTGGCTGCCATTATCGTCCCTCCCAACGGCTCTTGATGACGTTCGTAAACAGGTACCAGGTGAACAAGAAGCTGATGATCACGGTCACATATGACATGGCGCTGCCAAGCGAGTAGTTGTGACCGGTGAACGCCAGGCGGTAAACGTAGGTCCAGATCAGCTCGGTGCGGTTGCCTGGCCCGCCGCCCGTCATGATGCTGACGACGTCGTAAACGCGCGCCAGGTCCAGCGAGCGGATGGCCATGGCGGTGTAGATGAAGGGCATCAGCATCGGCCAGGTCAGATGGCGGAACTTCTGCCAGCCGGAGGCTCCGTCCACGTCGGCCGCCTCGAACGGCTCGACGGGAAGCGACAAAATGCCGGCTTCCAGGATAATGACCATAAAGGGTGTGCCCATCCAGATCTCAGCCACCAGGATGCTGATGAAGCCGAGCGGCACGTCCACCAACCAGGGAATGATGTGCGCATGACCGGTGAGTGAGAAAAGCAGGTTGTTGACCAGGCCCACCTGGTCGTTGAAAAACCACTTGAACTGGAACCCGACGAGCACGGGGGCGAACATCATCGGGATCATCATCAGGGTGCGCAGGAGGCCCTGGCCGCGGATGACCTTGGCCATGAGCTGGGCGATCCCCAGCCCCAGCAGGAATTCGAGATTGACCGCCAGGGTCATGAAAAGGATGGTGCGGCCGAAAGCCTGCCGGAACACCACATCTTGAAAGAGCGTGCCGTAGTTCCCCAGGCCGATCAAGTGCAGGCTCTTGTTGAGCAGGGTGTAGTCGGTGAAACTGAGAAACAGCGAGTAGAGCATCGGGAAGCCGACGACCAACAAGATGACCAGGAAGCCGGGCGCCAACAGGGCCACAGGCAGATAGACGCTCTCCTTGAGGGCGAATTTGCGCCCGCCTCGGCTGAGACCCTGTCGCGCGAGGGGTTTTACGGCCATGATATATCTTCGCTACCTTTCCCTGGCTTGCCGGCCTCCTTCCTTATCACGACTGGGAAGGAGGCCGGCAAGCGGTGAGCTCTACCGCGACGAGCCGGGAGCTGCCGTCACCGGCTCGGCTTCGGGCTCGCCGCGGAAAAACCCGGCGCTCGAAGCCGGCGTCTCCGGCTCAGGACTTGTAGTAGCCGGCGTCGGCCATCATCTTCCTGGTCTGCGCAGCGGCGTCGTCCAGCCCGGCCTTTGGCGTGGCGTCGCCGAGGATGATCTTCTGCATGATCGGGAAGAAGATGTTGGAGAACGGGATCCATTCGGCGATGAGCGGCGGGGTCTTGAAGTCCTCGGCGGCCTGGAGTTGGCCGATCTCGAGGCGCTTCTTGTCCAACGGGTTGCTGGACTGCGCCGCCTGGTCGATGATCTCCTTCCAGACGCTGTTGCGGGCGATCAGGTTGCCCAGCTTGGCTTCTACCCGGGCACCCTCAATGCTGGTCAGGGCCTTGATCAACGAGACGCCGGCCTCGGGCTGCTTGGCGGCCTTGGTGAGTGAGAAGCCGTGGTGACCCGCCCAGCCGCTGTGGATCTTGCCGTCGCCCATCGGCTGGCGCGCCATGTCGAACTTGTCGGCGACCTTGCTGCTCTTCGGATCCTGGAAGAAGCTGTACCAGCCGTACCATTCCGTGTAGAGGCCGATGATGCCGTTGGCGAAGTTGTTGGCCACGTCTTCCCAGACGAAGTTGGTCATGCCGGGCGGCATCGCGCCGGCCTTGTAGAGATCCTGGAACATCTGGGCGGTTTTCTGGCCGGCCGGGCTGTTGAAAACCGGCTCCCACTTGTCGTCGAAGAGCAACCCGCCCTCGGCGGTCATCACCTCGTAGAAGCGGCCGGTGAGGGCTTCTTCCTTGCCGGCGAACTGAGTGCCGTAGATGCCCTGGTCCGGGTTGGTGGCCTTGAGCGCGCTCTGCTTGAACTCATCCCAGGTAGCCGGTGCCGCGAGGCCAAGATCGGTGCGGAAGAGCATGGCCGAGATGTCAAACAGGCGCGGCATGACCCACAGGTGGCCCTGGGTGCGGGTGGCGTCGAGCAGGCGAGGGATGAAGTCGCTGAGCTCATCCTGCGTCCAGTACGGCTCGAGCGGTGCCAGGCCGCCGGCCTTGACGTAGGCCGAGAAGAAGCTCGAATGGTCCCAGGTCACGTCGTAATCGACCGAGCCGGCCGCGAAGTCCTGCACCAGGCGCTTGTCGGTGTTGAAGCCGTCGCCCTTGAAGGCATACTCCACCTTGGCGCCGGTTTCCTTCTCCCAGCCCGGGATGATCTGGTTGTAGAGCTCGTCGTAGTTGCCGCCGCTGATGGCCAGCATCCTGACCGTCACGCCGCTGAAGTCTCCGGCCGCGGCGCCGGAAGCGGCCGCAGGGGCAGTGGTGGGCGCCGGGGCGGCAGGGGCCTCGGTGGCCGCGGGGGCGGCAGGGGCCTCGGTGGCCGCGGGGGCGGCAGGAGCCGCGGGAGCGGGGGCCGGGGCCGGGGTCGCGCAGGCCGCGACCGCGGTGGTCGCCACGGCGGCCGTTCCGGCTAGCTTAAGAAAATCACGCCGAGAAATCTTCCGATTGTCCGACATTGACTGGTCCTCCTTTTGAATTTACGGGCATAGGATATCATGCTGCAGACCGAACCCTGTTCAATGCCTGGCTTACCTCCTTTGCTCAGACGAGCCGGCCACCGTCCGGGGCCGTCTCGCACCCGGCGGCGTTTGCGACGACGGTCATCTCTGGTAGCAGTTGCCGGGTCTGGAACACAGTTTACCACCCGGCGCAATCCTAGAACAAACCGCTGATCGTGACTTCGTTCGGCGTCGGCCGCCGCGGCCGCAAGGCTGCCAGTTTGCCTGCCCAGGCGTCGACCATCGCCTGCCACATGCGCTGGCCGGCTTCGCGCCCCGCCTCCCGCGCCCGGCTGCCCGGCGCGTCGGTGAACCAGGGCGCACCCGGTCCCAGGCGTTCCATCGCCACCAGCTCGGGTCGGCAGCCGAGCATGAGCGCAGTCTCAAAGTAACCGGCGTGGTCGGCCATCTGTACGCCCTTCTCGGCCACCTCCGGCAGGACCGACGGCCAGACCTGAATGCGCTCGAAGACACGGTCGTCCCGGGCCAACGGCGCCTTGCCCCACCAGGCGTCGCCACGCTGCGCACGTGTGCGCTCAAAAGTGACCTCGGCCGCGGCCTGGCGGATGCTTAACGCCTCCGGCCCCTCCATCTGCTGATGGTGCACGCAGACGATGATCCAACGAAAGCCGACCTCCCAGAAGGCGGCGAGGACGTCCTTGGCGTGGCGCCCGAAGCGCTCCGTCGAGACGTCAAGCGTCCCCTGGTCCGGCCCGGTGACGGCATAGCCGGTCGGACCGTAGGCCAGGGCCGGTGCGGTGACGCAGTCCACCCGGGCGGCCACCTCCCGCAGCAGATTCTCGACGATCAAAGTGTCCACGCCCAGCGGCAGATGCGGGCCATGGTATTCGACACAGCCGGCCGGAATGAGCAGCGGCCAGCCCTCGTCCAGGGAGCGCTGCAGGTCGTGCGGCAACAGATACGCGAGCTCCATCTCACTTCACGTCCGGCAGATCGTACTCGCCCAGCTGGAGCGGGTACTGGCCATACTGGCGCACCAAATTGACCACATACTCGTAATTCTGACCGCTGACGTTGCTCGGCACCGAGTGATCCGACTGGAAGATCATCCCGCCCCCCTTGGCGGCGTTGAGCTTTGTCAGCACCTCGGCCCGGATCTCCTCCTGCGTGCCCTGCGCCCAGGTGATGACGCTCATGTTGCCGCAGAAACCGATCTGGTGGCCATACTGGCGGCGCAGCTCGACCACGTCCAGCCCGGCCTTCGCCTCCAGCGGATTGTAGGCGTCGATGCCCAGCCCGATGAAGTCCTCGAACACGCGCTTGACGTTGCCGCAGCCATGGTAGATCACCGGCAGGCCATGGCTGTGCGCCTCGTCGATCAGCGCCTGCAGCCCCGGCTTGTACCACTTGCGCCAGTAGCGCGGCGAGAAGAAGAGGTCCTTCTTGTAGGCGATGTCCCCCCAGATCACGATGCCGTCGAGCAGCCCGCCGGCGGCCTCGATCTGCGCCTTGAGCACTTCGAGGGCGAACTCGTTGGCCCGCACGATGAAGCGGCCCAGCTCCTCGGGGTAGAGCCCGATCCAGAGCAGCAGGTTCTCGGGCCCGATGATGCGCTGCATGTACTCGTTGGCCTCGCAGACGCTGCCGTAGACCGGGAAGTCGCGCCGCAGGTGCTTGACCGTGTCGACCCAGGGCGGGCTGTTGCGCGCGAACCCGTCGCCCACGCCGGCGATCTGGTTGTCGCCGGCCGAGAAGTAGCGGGCCGGGTTCCAGGGGTCCTCGAACTGAAAGGCGGCCACCTTCTCGATCGTGTCGGTGTCGAAACTCAGCCACTCGGGCATCGGGTCGGCGAACTTCTTGCGGATGATCGCCTCGAAACCGGTGCGCACCACGACCTCTTCCTCATTCTCCCGCAGGACTTCGAACCCTTTGACGTGGGGGTCCATGTTGGGTGTGGTGACCTGCCAGTCGAGGTTGTAGTAGCTGTAGGGATCGCAATCGGCGGGGAGGCCGAGATCACGGCGCCAGCCCTCCAGGAAGCTGCCCCAGAAAAAATCGCTGATCGGTACCCGGTCCGCTTCCTGATGGTGGAGCGTCTTGGTGATCCTCTCCAGTTTCGCCAGGCAGTTGGCAGTTCTTTCTTGCATCGTTCCCTCACTCCTGTTTGTTCACCCGCTCAGCCGGATCCTGCGTCGGGCGTCTGCATCACAGAGCACTCCCTGCGACCGCCCTATGCGCCAGGGCCGCTGCACTCCTGCGCGGCACGAGCCAGGGCCAGTAGGTTGGCCGGCGGGGCTTCGACTCCGTCTCCGGCGGCCGAAGCCAGGATGTAGCCTCCGCCCGCGGCGAGCTCCCGGCACTGGACGCGCAGCGCGGCGGCGACTTGCTCGGGGCTGCCCCGCCGCAGCAGATCGCCGGCCGGGTTGCCGACCAGTGTCAACCGCCCTCCCCACTGTGCCTTGAGCGCGAGCATGCCGCCGGCCTGCGGATCGCGGGGATAGACGGCGGCCACGCCCAGCCCGACCAGCATCGGCAGCAAGGCCGCGAGCTGACCCGGGCTGGCCACGATAACCGGCAGGTCGTGTTCGGCGGCCGGGGCGATCAGGCCGCGCAGGTGCTCGCAGAGCAGGCGTTCGAAGAGCTCGTCGGGCAAGGCGAGGCCGGCGGCGCCGGCAAACGTGTCGGCGATCAGGACAAAGGCCAACTCGTCCCCGAAACGGTCGCACACCGAGCGCAACAGCCTCACCCCTTGGGCGAGCCGGCCGTCCAACGCCTCCTGAAGGCGGAGCAGGTCGCCGGGCAGCAGGTCTTGCGGTCGCTCAGGGACGAGAGAAGAGAGCGCCGGGCCAAAGAATGATCCGAACGCGGCCCCGACCCCGACGCCCGTGCCGCGGGCAGCGCTCAGATGGCGCTCGAGGGCGCTCAATTGATGGGTGAGCGCGGCGGGGGCCTCGAAATCGCAGACGACGGCGTCGATGCCAAGCCGGCGCGCGAACTCGATCCGATCTTCGGCGCCGATCCCGCGGCCTGGCGTTCCCAGGTTCGCCGGGTCAGCCCCGAGCTCCCGTTCCAGCACATACTCGTAGGCGGCCCTGGCGCTCAACTGCAGCTCGACCTGTGGCAGCCGGTCGGGCAGCCTATGCTGCAGCACGGCGCGGACGCGTTCCACGTCGGAGCGCTGGAGCTCGCCCACCCCGCCTGGCGCGGCCTGCCGGTCGGGCGCCACGACCTGCAGCACTTCCTCCGGAGCCAGCTGGCGGACCAGAACGGTCTCGGCAGGGGCGGCGGGCGCCAGCGGCAGACTGAGCGCCGTCTCGCCGCCCTGGGCCAGATGGCGGCCGCAGGAATGGCGCAGGATCAGGCGCGTCGGCAGCACGACGTGGCGGGCCTGCGGTAGGGCCTCGCCGTTGAGACGGCTGAGCAGCAGTTGGGCGGCATGGGTGCCCATCTCGTAGGCCGGCTGCACGGCCACGGTCAGGAACGGGAAGAGCCGCGACGCCTCCGGCAGGTCGTCAAAGCACACCAGGGCCACGTCTTGCGGCACGCGCCGGCCGCGCTTCTCCAGAGCATCCAGCACGCCGAGCCCGATGGCGTTGTTGGCGGCGAAGATGGCGGTGAGGGGGCTGCCCGGCGCTTCGGCGCGCCGCACGGCCCTGGCTGCCCCGCCCTCGGCCGGCTGCTGCTCGTCCAGCAATTGATAGGTCAGGTGCTCGCCAGAGCCCGCCCGGTACTCGCCGCGCTTGACCAGGCTCGGCTCGAACGGGATGCCAGCCTCCGCCAAAGCCATGCGGTAGCCGGCCAGCCGGTCGTCGGCGGTGGAGACGAGAGACGGCCCGCTGATGATCGCGATCCGGCGGTGGCCGATCCGGAGCAGATGGCGGATCAAGGCACGCGCGCCGGCGACCGAGTCGCCGCGGACGGAATCGACCTCCCAGCCCTCGACGCGGCGATCCATGACGACCGTCGGCACGCTGCGCGCGCGCAGCTCGCCGAGGTGGACGGCGGCGTCATCGCAGGGCGCGATGATCACGCCGTCGACGCCCCGGCTGGCGATCACCTGTATGTACAGCCGCTGTTTGGCCGAGTCCTCGTCGGTGTTGCAGAGCAGAACGGAGTAACCGAGGCTGTGGGCGGCGTCTTCCACGCCACGGGCGATGGTCGTCCAGAAGGCGTTGGTCACGTCGGGCAGCACCAGGGCCAAGGAGTGGGTGCGTTTCGAACGCAGGCTGCGTGCGACGACGTTGGGGATGTAGCCAAGCTCGGCGATCGCCCGCTCGACGCGCTCGCGCGTCAGCGAGTTGACGTTCCGCTCGCGGTTGAGAACCCGCGAAACGGTGACCGTCGACACCCCCGCCCTTCGCGCTACATCGCTGATGGTCGGCAATTCCTACCTCGGTCCGACTGACATCGATATCATGGAATCGTTTTCAGCGCGAGTATAGGTGATCCCCGCCAGGTTGTCAAACCGGCCGCCCTGCCGCCCTGGCGTCCTCGCGGCCAGGGCACGTGCCTTCAGGCCGGCTCCCGGTCGGCGGCGACGGTGGGCACGAGGTCGCGCAGGGCCGCCAGGAAGCGGTCTACGTTTGGCCCGTTCTCGGCCGCGAACTCGAGCGCGAGACGGTCGCCGTCGTCCAGGCCGAGCGAACAGCCAAGGCGCCCGTCCGGGCCGGGGGCGGTCTCCGCAGATGTGATCCGGTCGAGCCGGACGAAGCGCCAGATACCGCCATAGCGCGTGCCGTGCACGTCGAGTGGCGGGTCCTCCCCGTCCTCGATCAGGATCAGCTCTCGGTCGGTCAGGATGGCAAGATGGGCGGGGATCAGGACGCACTCCAACGTCTTGCCGAGCACGCGCAGCACGGTGCGGCGCACCTCGGGCTGCAGCAGGCAATCGTGCACGCACTCTCCCGGCAGCAGGCTGCGGCGAGCGTAGTTCATGAACTTGTAATTCAGGGGCCCAAGGTAGTCGAACTTCGCACGCTCCCCTTCGAGGGAGAGCTGCGCCTGCGCAGCGGGCGCGCAGCGTATCTGCTCGACGAACGGCTGAAAGAGCCGATCGTTGACCGTGTTGTACTCGAGCCGGCTGGTGACGTGAAGGCCGCCATCGGCAGGGCCGCGCAGGGTCAGCCAGGACTTGAGCAGGATCGTGCCGAGCTCGAGGTAGGTGATGCCGGCCGTCCGGTAACGCGTCGCCTCGACACCTTCCCCGCTCGTCACCAAGATGCAGATCGCGTCGCCCTCGAGCGCCAGCAACCTGGGATTCAGGCGCTGGAAAAAGCCCTCGCGGGACGGGATGAGCAGGGTGTAGGGCAGGCGCGCGGCCACGCGGGGGAAGAGTGCCAGAAAGGCTTCCCGAAACTGGGCCGGGAGCTGGTCGAGGGATTCCAAGGCACACGCCCAGGAAAGCCGGGTCTGTTCACCCGCAGTGAGCAGGGGCCAAGAGACCCATTCCGGAGGGGTTAGGCGCGCCCAGCCGGCCAGGCGCGCCCGGACGGCGCGCGCTCGGCGTGCCCGCGCCGCGGCACGGACGGGATCAGTCGACATGACGCACCTCGTGCCACTTAGGCCGCACCCGGACGCAGCTGCACCTTGAGGGTCTGCCCGGCCGCGAACTGCTCGAAGGCCGCCCGAAACTGGGACAGGGTCACGCTGTGGCTGATCAGCGGGTTGACGTCGACGACGCCGTTCGCCAGCCAGGCGATGGCGGGCTGGAAAGTGTAGCAGAGGGCGAAACTGCCGATCACCGTCCAATCGTGTTGGAACAGGTCATACGGGCTGAACCGAATGGTGGCATCCTTGGGCACCACCCCGAACTGGAGAAACTGGCCGCGCGGCTTTAGATACTGGAACTCCGTCTCGATGACGGCCGGCACACCGGTCGCGTCCACGACGACGGCGTAGCCGTACGGCGCCCGCGCGCGCAGCTCCGCTGCCAGGTCGGGTCCCGGGCTGAGCGCGGCCGTGGCACCCAGCCGGCGTGCCAGCGCCAAGCGTTCCGCCTGTTTCTCGACAACGACCACCTTGGAGGCCCCGCTGTGGCGCAGCGCCTGCACCAGGATCAAGCCCATCGGCCCGGCCCCGAAGATCAACACCTCGTCGCCCGGCCAGACGCGCAGGCGCTTCAGGGCGTGGACGACGCACGACACCGGTTCGATGAAGGCCGCCTGCGCGTCGCTGAGCCCCTCGGGCAGCTTGTAGGCCGCGCACGCCGGCGCGGCCACGTACTCGGCAAAGCTCCCCGGCCGCGTGATGCCCACACCCTGCCAGTTCAGGCAGTGGTTGGACTGCTCGTTGCGACAGAAGTAGCAGTGGCCGCAGTACAGGTTGGGGTCGACCGCCACGCGTTCGCCGGGTTTGAAGTCTCGGACGTCCTTGCCCACCTCGACGATCTCACCGCCGAACTCGTGGCCGGGGATGACCGGGAAATCCGACATGTACTCGTTGCGAAAGATGTGCAGATCTGTACCGCAGATCCCGGTCGCGGCCACCCGCACCACGACCTCGTCCGGCGCGCAGGTCGGGTCCGGCACACCTTCCACGACCAGCGCTTCGGCCCTCGGAAAGACAACGGCTCGCATGGCATCACTCCCTTTCGTCGCCCGCCAGGCCCCCTGGCGGCGGCTCAAGCCTCCGGGAGGCGCGTGAATCGGCCGTAGGCGTCCTGCCAGGCAGCCGCGTCGCCCGGGGCGTAGGTCTCCCGTCGCACCGAGGCGCCCACCGCCCGGCGGCCCGCCCCCACGCCCGGCAAATAGCCGGTGGCGATCGCCTGGAGCATGAGATTGCCCATCGCGGTCGCCTCAACCGGCCCCGCCAACACCGGGAGACCACAGGCATTGGCCGTGAACTGACAGAGCATGCGGTTCTGGCAGCCGCCACCCACGATCCGCACCACCTTGGGCGTGCGCCCGGCCAACGTCGCGGCCGCCTCCACCACCCAGCGCGACTTGAGGGCCAGGCTCTCCAGACAGCAGCGCACCACCGCGCCCACGCTGTCCGGCTCGGGCTGGCCGAGGCGCCGGCAGTAGGCGCGGATCCTGGCCGGCATGTCGCCCGGGGCGATGAACTCGGCGGCATCGGGATCGATCAGGCTGCGGAAGGGTCTTGCCTCGGCCGCCCGGGCCAGCAGTTGATCCCAACTCAGGTCATGACCCTCGCGCTGCCACTGGCGCCGGCACTCCTGCAGCAGCCAGAGGCCGGTCACGTTCTTCAGCAGGCGGATCGACTTGGCGACGCCGCCCTCGTTGGTAAAGTTCAGCGCCAATGAGCGGTCGTCGATGACGGGCTCGGCGACCTCCATGCCGATGAGGGACCAGGTGCCGCTGCTGATGTAGACGCTGTCGGCGTCGAGGTCCGGGATCGCCGCCACTGCGCTGGCCGTGTCGTGGCTGCCGACGGCGATGACCGGCGCGGCCGCCGGTAGCCCGGCCTCGGCGACGACCTCGGCGCGCATCGGCCCGAGGACGGTGCCGGGGGGCACGATCTCGGGAAGCATGCGCTCCGGGATGCCGAACCGATCGAGCAGACCCGACGCCCAGCAGCGCGTGCGGGCGTTGAGCATCTGGCTGGTGCTGGCGATGGTGTACTCGGCCACCTTGCGGCCGGTCAGCCAGTAATGGAAGAGATCCGGCAGCATGAGCATGTCCTTGGCCGCCGACAACTGCGGTTCGCCGGTCTCGAGCATGCTGAAGAGCTGAAAGAGGGTATTGAACTGCATGAACTGGATGCCGGTCTGCTCGAAGATCTCGCGCCGCGGCACCCGCTCGAAGGCGCGCTCGAGTACTCCGTTTGTTCGGGGGTCACGGTAGTGATACGGGTTGCCCAGCAAGCGTCCGGCGCAGTCCAGCAAGCCCAGGTCCACGCCCCACGTGTCGAGGCCGATGCCGGCCAGGTGACCATCACCGCGGGCGGCGTAGCGCGCCAGACCGGCCCCGATCTCACTCCATAGACGCAGCACATCCCAGTGAAGGTGCCCCAGCACGCCCACCGGCCCGTTCGGAAAGCGGTGCACCTCTTGCAGATCGAAGGCGCTACCATCCCAGCGCCCCAGCAAGACGCGCCCCCCGAGGCGCCCAGATCCACCGCCAGAAAGTCCGCCAAGTCTGCCATCGCGTTGCCCCTCCTTGTGCCAGCCTTCATTAAGATAGCGCAAAACGGCGCCACGTGCAAGAGCGGCCCAAGTATGGTATAAACTGAGGCACGTGCCTGAAGCACTTGCCGGAAGCACGTGCTTGAGGCACCCGAGGAAGGAGCGGGCATGAAAGCCGAATTGCCGGTCTACATCGGTAGCGACGCCATCGCGGAACTGATGCGCTACTGCCGGGCGCAGAGTTTCGAGCGCTTGACCCTGGTCGCCGATGAAAACACCTATCCGGCTCTCGGCCGGCGTCTCGAAAACGCGTTGGCAGGGGGCGGTTTCGCGGTCGAGACGGTCGTGCTGCGCGGGCCCGAGGTGATCCCAGACGAGCACTACGTGGTACAGGTATTGCTGGAGGCGCCCGTCGACGGACGGCCCTACCTTGCGGTCGGTTCCGGCACGCTGACCGATATCGTGCGCTTTGCCAGCCACCGGACACGCACCAGGTTCATCTCCGTCCCCACCGCCCCATCCGTCGACGGCTTCACGTCCGTCGGCGCGCCGATGGTCATCGGCCGTTGGAAACAGACCGTCCCGACCCAGCCGCCGCTGGCGGTGTTCGCCGACGAGCTGACACTGCGCACGGCTCCGCGCGCGATGATTGCCTCGGGCTTCGGCGACATGCTGGGCAAGTACACTGCCCTGGCCGATTGGGGGTTGGGCGCCCTGCTTTGGGATGAGCCGCTGGACGAGGCGATCGAGCGGCGGGCGCGCCGGGCCCTGGAGGACTGCGTAGCCAACGCCGACCAGATCGGGCGGGCCGAGGAAGCAGGCATCTGCAGCCAGATGGAAGGTCTGATCGAGACCGGGCTGTGCATGGTCGAGGCCGGCAGCTCTCGGCCGGCAGGCGGCGCGGAGCATCATCTGTCGCACTTCTGGGAGATGCTGCTGCTGAAGGAGGGCCGGCCGGCGATCCTGCACGGCGCCAAGGTCGGGGTCGCGACCACGCTTATCGCGCGCCGCTACGAGAAGATCAGGCGCCTGAGCCGGGACGAGGTGAGCGTCCGGCTGGCCGCAACGCCGCTGCCGGACCGCGAGCGCACGATCGCGCTGCTGCACAACGTCTTCGGCCCGGTCGCCAGGCAATCGATCCAGGAGCAAGCGCCGTTCCTCGACCTGACGGCGGAGAGCTTCGCCGAGCTGAAGGCCAGGATCGTGGCGCGCTGGGGGGATGTGCAGGCCATTGCGGCGACGGTGCCGGCGCCGGCCGAGCTGGCCGAGTTGCTGCGCAGCGTGGGGGGACCGGCCGATACCCGCAGCTTGGGGTTGAGCGACGACGAGGTCGCGCTGGCCGAGAAGTACGCCCACTTTCTGCGCAATCGCTTCACCGTGATGAAGCTGGCCTACATCCTGGGCATCTGAGGGCGGGCTGAGCATGCCGACGGTGTTCGAGTTCTCGGCAGGGGGCGTGGTGCTGCGCCGGGACGCCGGCGGGGCGCCGGAAGTGGCGCTGATTGCTACGCACGGCCGCACACGCTGGGGGCTGCCCAAGGGTGCGCTGCGGGCTGACGAGAGCGTGGATGCGGGCGCGCTGCGCGAGGTGCGTGAGGAGACGGGTCTGACGGCCGCGATCAGCCGGGAGCTGACGCCGATCGACTACTGGTTCTGGTGGGGAGAGAGCGGCAAGAAGGTGCGCCACCACAAACAGGTCCAGTTCTTCCTGATGCAGGCATTGGGCGGTGATGTCGGCCAGCACGACGACGAGGTGGACGAGGTGCGCTGGTTCCCGCTGGACGAGGCCATCCGGCGGGCGAGCTATGGCAGCGAACGTGGGGTGCTGGAGGAGGTCCGGCGGCTGCTGGCGCCAGGCTGAGCGCTGGCGCCAGCAGCCGCCGGCCGGTCAGTTGGCCGGCGGGTAGCCGATCTCTTCCAGCAGGTGTTTGATTTGTCCCCAGTCGGCGGGCGCCTGCCAGCTGACCGTGACCATCTTCGACTGCTCATCGGCCGCGACGGCGGTGACGCCGGCCAGCTCCCCCAATTCACGCTGGATGGTCTTCGTGCAGTGGCCGCACGAGATCGCCGGGGCCTGAAAGGTTTTGGTTTCCACTGAGTTTTTCCTCCCTCTGATTTGGTGGCCTGCCCGGCCACCTCTCTTTTGATGCGCCCGGAGCGTCAAAGGTTGCGCCGCCGTCTGGCGGTGCTGCGGGCGCGAGGGTGCGGTGGGCGCAGCCGGCCGTCAGCGGCGCAGCAGCGGCAGATAGCCGCGCGGCACCAGCGGGCCGGCGGCAACAAATAGCACCGGGCTGGAGGCCAGCCCAGAGACCGTGTTTACCACCGTGATGTTGGCCGTGCCCTCCTGGGCGGTGTCGGCTGCACTGATGGAGGCAGTCAGCCGACGCGAGCTGACATAGGTCGTCGGCCTGGGTGAGCCGTTCCAGCGGACCTGCGCACCCGGCAGGAAGTACGCGCCGTCGACGGTCAAACTGAAGGCCCCTCCGCCCGCCTCGACGAACGGTGGGACGAGATCGGTGGTGAGTGGCACGGCGATGGCTGCGAGCGTGGCATAGGCATCAACGATACCGGCCCCGCAGATCGAGGTCGTGCAGTTACTTCCGGCCGGGAAGGGGCGGGCCGTGGACTGCAGCGCCTGCCGCAGTTGGGCCAGGCTGAGGTTCGGGTTGACCGACAATGCCAGCGAGGCCACGCCGGCCACATGCGGCGTGGCCATGCTCGTCCCGATATAGTAGCGGTAGGTGTCGCCGCCAGGAGATGCGATCGGTCCTTGCAGGCCCGCGTTGGCGGTCGAGAGGATGCCCCAACTGTAGCCGCCCGGCGCGCTCGATGGCGACGCCGGCACCATAGTTGCTGTACGCGGCGCGCACGCCGCTCCGGTCGATGGCGGCGACCGCCATCACGCCGCTGCAGTCGGCCGGTATGAAATTGCTCACGTCGGCACTGCTGTTGCCCGCGGCGGCGACGATCAGCTTGCCGGCGCCGACCAGGGCGTTCACCGCCTGCTGCCAGGCGGCGGGGCAGCCGGTCCCCGCCGGGACCGTCCCTCCCAAGCTCATGTTCAGGATCTGTGCCGGATGGGGGTTGTCCGGCACGCTCGGAACCGCGAGACCGGCCGCCCAGCGCATCCCGTCGAGGATGTCGGAATCCAGCCCGCCGCACTTGCCGAGCACGCGCACGGGCAGGACCTGCGAGACCCAGTTGATGCCGGTCACGCCGAGCTTGTTGTTGGAGGCGGCGGCGATCGTGCCGGCCACGTGCGAGCCATGCCAGCTGCTGTCGGAGCCCACTGCTCCGCCACAAATCGGGTTGCTCAGGTCGGCGGCCGTAACGTAGTCGCCCAGGTCGCTGGCATCCGGGCCGCGTCCGAAGCTGTTGCCCGCCATGAACGGGTCGGAGATGAAGTTGTAGCCGGGCAGGACCCGGCCGGCCAGGTCGGCGTGAGCCACGATGCCGGTGTCGAGCACGGCGACGACCACGCCGCTCGCGCCCGTGCTGATATCCCAGGCCGCGGGCACGTCTATCCCGCCCAGCGGCTCGGAGAGGTCCCACTGCTGCCCGTAGCTCGGATCGTTGGGGAGCAGGGCAGGCTGGCGAAGCTCGTCCGGCTGGGCGAACTCGACCTCCGGCAGGGCCGCCAGCCGGGCCGCGATCGCCCAGGCCGCGTTATCAGGTAGCGCGCCCGGCAGCTTGAGGACGTGTGCGCCGCCGGACATCGGCCTGCGGTAGCCCAGTGCCACGCCGGCCGCACGACCCAGCGCGGCCAGCCGTTCCGGCCGCGCCGCCTCGACCGAGTCCGCCAGTGCTGCCGAGCGATACTTGACGATCAACTGCGTCACCGGCGGGCGGCCGCGCGCGGCCTGCGCGGCGAGCGTGCCCAATGTTCCCCCGGGCCCCGGCCCTGCGGCTGATGCGCCCCCGTCCCGCGACTGGCCCAGGACCGGCAGCGCCGTCCGCTGCAGACCCGCCAGCACCAGCGTGAGCGCGACCAATGCCAGCACAGCCCGCAGCAGCGCCCGACGTGCAGCCGGCAGGGCGCCGCGCCGCGCCGCCCAGGTCCTCCACCCTTTGCCCCTCATCCTCGACCTCCCCCGCCGGTCGATCCGCACCCGCCCCCGGCCGGCGCCCTGCCCGCCGGAGCCTGGCTTGCCCGGCCGGCCCGCTCAGACGCGCGGACCGATCATATTGATGGCAAACTCCTTCTGTCCCCAGACCTCCGCCGCGGTCTGCTTGCCCTCCGCCACGACCAACACTTCGTCGAAGATGCGCCGGCCGGCGGAAGCCAGCGACTCGCCTTTCTCGATCACCGTCCCCGTGTCGAGGTCCATGTCGTCGCCCAGGCGGCGGAACATCGGGCTGTTGGTGGCCACCTTGATCACCGGCGCGATCGGGCAACCGGTCGGCGAGCCGCGCCCGGTGGTGAAGACGACGACTTGGGCCCCGCCGGCGACCATGCCGGTCACAGACTCCGGGTCGTTGCCGGGCGTGTCCATCACCAGCAGACCGTGCCCCTGCGGTCGGTGGGCATAGGGCAAATATCCCCGAATGGGAGAGTTGCCGCCCTTTTCGACCGCGCCGAGCGACTTCTCCTCGATCGTCGTCAGGCCGCCGGCGATGTTGCCCGGCGTCGGCTGGGCGCCGCGCAGATCCACGCCCATGCGTATCGCCGCGCCCTCGGCCCGGGCGACGGCCTCGAGAATCTGGCGGGCGATCGCAGGGTCGGCCGCGCGCGCCGCCAGCAGGTGCTCGGCGCCGATGAACTCCGGCACTTCCGACAGGATCACGGTACCCCCGGCAGCCACCAACAGATCGCTGGCCACACCCGTGGCCGGGTTGGCGGTGACGCCGGAAAAGGCGTCCGAGCCCCCGCACTCCACACCCAGGACCAGTTCCGAAAACGGGATCGGCTCGCGCTGGGCATGGGCGACCTCCTGCAACAGCTCGCGGGCCAGGTCCAGCCCGCGGGCGAGCGTGGCCCGGCTGCCGCCCTCTTCCTGGATCGTCAGCCGATGGCAGAGCACGCCCCCGGCGGTCAGCTTTTCGGCCATCTCCAGCGTGGGCATGCTTTCGCAGCCGAGGCTGATCAACAGCACGCCGCCGACGTTCGGATGGCCGGCGAACTCTTCCAGCACCCGCCGCGTTTGGGCCAGGTCGTCCCCGATCTGGGAGCAACCCCAGGCATGCGAAAGCGACACCACCTCGGGCAGGGCCCGGCCGATCCGGTCCACCACCGCGTTGGCGCACTGCACGGTCGCCAGCACCAGGACGTGGTTGCGCACGCCGACCCGACCGTCCCTGCGGCGATAGCCCATGAAGGTGCCGCTGGGCGCGCCGAGCGACGGGGCTGCCGGCGTGACCAGCTCCGCGGCGGCGGTCGCGAGGGATGAAAGCTCCCCTTCCGGCCTAAGCTCGGCGCCATCGCCGAGATCACCGCGCCCCCGCAGGCTCTCGACATTGTGCACGTGGACGTGCGCGCCGGCCGGGATGGCCTGCGTGGCCCGGCCGATGGGCTGGCCATACTTGATCACACGCTCACAGTCGGCGATGGGTCGCAGGGCAAGCTTGTGCCCGGCCGGGATCGCTTCCTGCAGGGTGATCCGCTGCTCCCCTGACTCGACGACCTGGCCCTCGGCAAGGTCGGTGGCTGCCAGGGCGACATTATCGGCGGGGTGCATCACCAGGATGTCCATGCTAGGCTCCTATTACCAGCGAGTCGGCGAGCCTGACAAAATCCGGCTCGCGCCAGAGGGTCCGACTATTGATCGGCCAGGCACCATGCAACACGGCGCGCCAACGGGCGGGGATTGCCCCCAGCCCATGAGCCGCGCCCGCCAACATACCCGTCACGGCGCCGACCGTATCGGCATCGTCGCCCAAGTTGATCACCTGGACCAACGCGTCCTCGAATGAACTGCTCGTCAACAAGCCCCAAACCGCGTTGGCGACCGTGTGGCGCACCCAGCCGCTGTTGGGCAGCTCTGCGCGCTCCCGGCCGGGCGCCGCCTCGATGGCGGCCCGCAGCTCCTGCGGCATCTCGACGACCTCCAGGGCCTCCTCCACCGCCTGTTGGCAGGCGGCACCGTGCAGCAAGCTAAAGATGACCGCGTTCAGGAAGGCAGTTGCCGCCACACATTCCGGGGAGGGATGCGTCACTTCACTTTGCAGGGCGCTATCGACCAACAACCGCTCGAGGTCATCGTGATAGGCGAGGGCGACCGGCCAGCAGCGCATGACCGAGCCGTTGCCGGCGGCGGCGGGCCAGATACTTTGGGCCGCGGCGGATGCCTCTTTCCAGCCGATGCCGGCGCCCAGGCGATCGAGCACCCGCCGCACCTGGCCGCCGACATCCTCCGGTCCGGCGCAGTACCACTCGGCGAAGCGGGCAGCCAGGTCCGCCGGGTCCAGTGGCCGCTGAGCGAGCAGGCTCTCGGCCACGGCAAGGGCCATCTCGGTGTCGTCGGTGAAGCTCCCGGCCGGCAGCCGGCCGGCGATCATTTCGGACTGCAGGCGAGCGAGCGGCCGGGCCGCCTTGAATTCCAGCGGCATGCCGAGGGCGTCGCCGACGGCCGCGCCCACTGCGCAGCCGCGCGCTCGGTCGAGCATGGCCTCATCCATGGTCGGGCCTCCTGTGATTGCCGTGTATTCTCGGTTACTGGCCGGTGTTTTGCTCCGTGCTAAGTTCTGCATATAAATCCACTGAAGAAGGATGGTGAGACCTAAGAGATGGCGTTCAGAGTTCCGGCACGTCGGGTCGATCAGTCGGCTATCAAGGTTAACCAAGCCTTTGTGTTGTCGCTGCTCGTGCTGGGCCTTGCCCTCGACAGCCTGCCACTGATCGCGTTCGTCGCAGTGGTCATGCTGGTCGGCACGGCCTCGCCCGACCTGGCGCTGTTTCACATCATGTATCGCGACGGACTGCGGCCGGCACGTCTCGTCAAGCCGCAGATCATTATCGACAACCCGGAGCCGCACAGCTTCGCCCAAGGCTTCGGTGGTACGCTCGTGACTCTGGGTCTGATCGCCCGGATGCTCGACTATGAGACGTTGGCCTGGGTACTGATCGGAGCCGTGGCCCTGATGGCGTTGACCTATCTGATGCTCAACTTCTGCGGCGGCTGCTTCATCTACTACCAGCTCAACCGGCTGGGCGTGCCCGGATTCCGGCACAGCCCCATCCGCGTCCGGCAGTAAACGCCTCCCACCAGGCCGGTCACGGCCCTCGCAAGCCGGCAACGGCCACCCCGGCCGTTGCCGATCAAGCCGGCGCAGCAAAGAGCAGTTCGTACCGCTCGATGCGGCGCGGCGCACTCTCGTAGCCCAGTTCTGCCAGCAGCTCGTCGGGGCGCCCAGTAGCGCCCGGGTCACTGCGCATCGTCACCTCGAAGCATTGGCCCGCCTCGCAGCGACCGGCGTAGCTGAGCGTGAGCACGAGCGGCCGCAGATCGTAGCGCACCTGTTCTTTGCCGCGGCGCCGCTGCCGGGGGGCCTCCGCCCGATCGAGGAAGCCGTCCAGGCCGGTGCGGAACTCCGCCGGCGGCACGTCTGTCTCGACCTCGACCCGGTAGCGCGCCGCGCTGAGCTGCGACTGCAGCGAGGGCCAATCACGACTGACGGGCCGCGCCTCCAGGGTGCGGACGCCCCGCGGCAGCGCGTCGCCGAGGGCCACGAGAAAGCGCTGCGGCTCGTACTCCTCGTTCAAGAACACGTCGGCCAGTTCCGCTCGACCGGTAAACCCGACCGGCAGTGCGGCCGCAAACTGCAGGCGCGGCTGAGGGTTGAAACCCTGTGTGTAGGCCAGGGGCAGGCGCGCCCGGCGGATCGCGCGTTCCCACGTCCGGGCCATGTCCAGGTGACCGACGTACTTGACCGAGTCGTCCGTGGCGAAGGTCACGCGCATTCGCTGCACGTAGGTCTCATTCATGCGCCGCTGCTCGCGCTCGTGCCAGGCCCGCGGCCGGCGGGCAGCCCCAGTCGTCGCCGGCCAGCGTCCGCCGCTCCGCACCGAACTCGGTCAGGATGCCGCAATTGAAGCACTGCTCACGGCAATCGCCGGTCCTCTCGCCCTGCAGGGCCTTTTGGTACTCGCGTAGCATGAAACGCTTGCTCACGCCCACGCCGATGTGATCCCAGGGCAAGACCTCGTCGGCGGCCCGCTCCCGGCGGGCGTACCATTCCGGGTCGAGACCGCAGTCCGCGAAGGCCTGCCACCAGGCGGCGAGGTTCAACCGATCGCCCCAGGCGTCGAAGCTCGCGCCCAGTTCCCAGGCCCGTTGCACCACGTCGGCCAGGCGACGATCGCCGCGGCTGAGGGCGGCCTCCAAAAGGCTCTCACGCGGCTTGTTCCAGCTTAACGTGATGCCCGGCGCCCTCAGTTGGCGGTCCAGCGTCGCCAGGTGCTCGCGCAGCGTAGTTTCATCGGCCAGCGGAGCCCATTGAAAGGGCGTGTGCGGCTTGGGCACCAACGTGCTGACGCTGACGCGCACGTTGGCCTTCTTGCCCAGGGCGGCGTGGCCGACCCGCCGCACCTCGTGGGCGAGATCGGCGATCGCCTGCACGTCCTCCAACGTCTGGGTGGGGTGGCCGATCATGAAGTACAGCTTGATGGTCGGCCAACCGCGGCTGTAGACCTCGCGCGCCGTGTCCAGCAGGGCCTGGGTGCCGATGGGCTTGTTGATCACGTCACGCAGCCGGTCGGTAGCCGCCTCGGGCGCGAGGGTGAAGCCGGAGCGCCGCCGCCCGTGCTCGAGGGCCTCCATCAACTGCACGCTGAAAGAGTCGATCCGCAGGCTGGGCAGGTTGATGGAAAGCTTCTCGTCGCCGTAGCGGGCGACGATCTGGTCCACCAGCTCCTGGATCGGGCCGTAATCCGACGAGCTCAGCGACAGCAGGCCCAGCTCTTCGAACCCGGTCTGCCGGATCAGATCCTCGACCGCCCCCAACACCTCGGGCAATGGGCGCTCGCGCACGGGTCGAAACACCATGCCGGCCTGGCAGAAGCGGCAGCCACACGTGCAGCCGCGCTGGATCTCGATCGCGGCCCGGTTGTGGACTATGTCCATGAAGGGCACGATGAACTTCGTCACCGGGGGAGGCAGCACCGGCACGATGCGCTTGCTCACGACCGGCGGCGCCACGTCAGCCTGCTCCGTCTGTGGCCGCACGGCGCGCACTCGTCCGTCCGGAAAATAGCCCACGTCGTAGAACGACGGGACATAGACGCCGCGCACCCGTGCCAGCCGGCGGAGCGCCGCCTGCCGGCTCAGCCCGGCCGCTCGCGCCTCGGTCCAGGTGCGGACGATCTCGCCGATCGCCTCCTCGCCCTCGCCGACGAAGAAAGCATCGAAGAAGGCGTGGACCGGCTCGGGATTCAGGCAAGCCGAGCCACCGGCGAGGATGAGCGGCGCGTCTTCCGCTCGCTCTGCGGAACGGAGGGCGATGCCGGCCAGGTCGAGCGTCGTCAGCACGTTGGTGTAGAGCTGCTCGTAGGGCAGGCTGAAGCCGATGACGTCGAAGGCCCGCAGAGGATGGCGCGTCTCCAGACTGTAGAGCGGGATGCCGAGCCGGCGCATGTTCTGCTGCATGTCGACCCAGGGCGTGTAGGCGCGCTCGGCCAGCATATCAGGCTGAGAATTGACGGCGTCATAGAGCACCATCAAGCCCAAGTTGGACATGCCCAGCTCGTAGACATCCGGAAAGACCAGGGCCAGTCGAAAGGGAATCTCGTCCCAGGGCTTGAGGATGCTGTTCCACTCTCCGCCCGTGTAGCGGACGGGCTTCTCCACGAAGGGCAGCACCCGGTCCAGGGCTCGCGAGATCGCGGCGGGGGTTGAGACCGGGGCCACATCTGCATCGTTCAACCTATACTCCTTAGGCCCGGCGAGCGCCGGGGCGGGGCTTGAACCCGCAAAACTTCGCCGCAGGTCGCCGAAAATCCCCGCGGGCGGGCATTCTAACACGATCTGGCGGCCAGGGCAAAAGCATTTAACTTGGCCGATCCCCTTGAATTCGCCTTTGTTCTCCCGTATACTGAGCAAAACCGCCGAAAAGGAGCCACAGGCCATGAAATATGGAAAACTCGGTCGCTCGAACATGTCGGTCAGCAAGATCTGCCTCGGGACAATGCATTTCGGGGTCTACACGCCCGAGGAAGAGGCCTTCCGCATCATGGATCGCGCCTTGGAGATGGGGATCAACTTCTTTGACACGGCCAACGTGTATGGCGGTCGCGGGCAGCGCGGGCGGTCGGAGGAGATCATCGGCCGCTGGCTGAAAGCGCGGCCGGGCGCGCGCGCCCGGATCGTGCTGGCCACCAAGGTATTCGGCAACATGCAGGATGCGGACGTGCCGAACGAGGAGCGCGGGATCTCGGCCTACAAGATCCGCCAGCACCTGGCCAACTCGCTGCAGCGCCTGCAGACGGACCACGTCGACCTGTACCAGGTGCACCACATCGACCGGCGCATATCTGCGGAAGAGTTCTGGGGCACCTTCGAGAAGAGCGTGGCCGACGGGGACGTGCTGTACGTCGGTTCAAGCAACTTCCCGGGCTGGGGCCTGGCCAAGTTTCAGATGCTGGCCTGGCAGCGCGGTTTTATCGGGCTGGTTTCCGAACAGACACAGTACAACCTGCTCAACCGCATCCCCGAGCTCGAAGTGCTGCCGGCCGCGCAGGAGTTTGGCATCGGGATCCTCGCCTATATGCCGCTGGCCGGCGGACTGTTGACCGGCAAGAGCCAGGCGGCGGAAGGCTCACGCACCCGTCAGGTCGAGAACGAGTACGGCCTCAAGCTCGGCCCCGACAACACTCAGTTCGCCGATTATTCCCGCTTGTGCCGCGAGCTCGGCGAAAAGGAGCTCACCGTCGCCATCGCCTGGACGCTGAACCGCGTCGAAGTGTCCTCTGCGATCGTCGGCATCCGCCAGGCCGGCCAACTGGATGGCCTGGAACGGGCGGCGGAGCTCGAGTTGAGCCCGGTGACGCTGCAAAGACTGGACGAGATCTTCAGCATCAATCGCGGCCGGCCGCTCGGCCCCGGCCCTGCGCCGGAAGCGTACGCCTGGTGAGGGCCCGATGACGAGCGAACAGAACGCGACGGACTGGTTCCTGCCGCCGGGAGCCGCCGAACGGCGACCGCGCGCGACCGCGCCTTACCTGCCAGACCTGCGGCTCTGGTACCGCTGGCATCACGCCCACCGCACCCTGCCGGCGGCGTGGCAGGACTGCGGCCTGGCCGAGATTGCGACCGCGCTCGGCGTGCCCGCTTGGCAGACGGTCCGGCCGTGGGCTGTCACGACCCCGGGCGTGGAGACGCAGTCCCGTGAGAGCGGGACCGAGCGCGTGATCGACTATCACACCTCGGCCGGCAGCCTCGAGGAGCGCTGGTCGCTGGGCCCGGACGGCGACTGGTGGCAGATGGAGTATCCGGTCAAGACGGCGGACGACCTGCCAGCGGCGCGCGCCCTGGTGGCGGCGCGTACCTACCAGTTGCAGCCGGCAGAACTGGCGCTGACGCAAGCCGCCGCCGGCCAGGCGGGCGTCGTCGCGGCCGAGCTGCCGATGCGTCCCTACTCCGACCTCCTGCACACCCTGCTTGGCTGGGCCGAGGGGCTGATGCTGTTCAGGAGCGAGGGGCGCCCACTCCTGCTTGAGATGCTGGAGGTGTTGGAGGAAAAGCTGAGCCTCCTGGCAGGCCAGATCGCGGCTTTGCCGGGCCAGATCGTCCTGGCGCCCGACAACCTCGACGGCCAGTACATATCGCCGCGCAGTTTCCGCGAGCACCTGGCGGCCAGTTATCGCGGGACGTCCGAGGTGCTGCACGCCAACGGAAAGCGCCTGGTGGTGCACGCCGGCGGACCGGCCTGCCGGCTCCTACCGCTGCTGGCCGAAGCCGGCGTGGATGCGGTGGAGGGGGTCGCGGGCCCGCCGCAGGGCGATACCGACCTCGGCAGGGCCCGCGCGCTGGCGGGCCCAGACCTGGTGCTCTGGGGCGGCATCCCGCAGGATCTGCTGCTCGACGCCCGCAGTGCCGGCGAGTTCGAGGGAGCGGTCCGGGCGGCGGCGGCCGCGGCGCGCGCCGATGGGCGCTCGATCCTGGGGGTGGCCGATATGGTGCCGGTGGCGGCGGATGTCGAACGCCTGGCGGCGCTCGGCGCGCTGATCGAGGGCTGAGCCGGCTGCGCGGGTCGTTCCAGGCTTATGTCAATTATGGGCAAACGGGATGTGAGATTTGACACACGCCCGCCCTGCCCATATAATGGCCTGCGTATGTGGCGGATTCGTCTAGAGGCCCAGGATATCGCCCTCTCAAGGCGGAGACACGGGTTCGAATCCCGTATCCGCTACCACGTATGTAGCCCCGGGAACGGTGTTTCCGGGGCCTTTTTCATGATATAGCAAGGGGACTACCAGCTTGGAAATTGCTGCACGAGAACGATTCATGGAGGCCCGCAGCAAGGCGAGCCAGGAAGACTTGATTGCCCGCCTGACCGGCAGAGAGGACGATCTCCTGCCCTACGAGGCGATCCTGCAGGTGCTGCAGGCGCACGAACAGATCGCCCACCGGGAGCCACAGATAATCCCGCTGGAGCGCATCGTGGGCAGCGTCGGCCGCTACCGGGATTTCACGCGCAGTTTCATGCCGCGCCGGGCGGTGAGGCTCGAGCGCTGGGCGGGTATCGACGCGGCGATGAATCGCATGGAGGGCCTGCCGGCGATCGACGTGTTCCAGGTGGGCGACGTCTATTTTGTCGCCGATGGCAACCACCGCGTCTCCGTGGCGCGTATGAATGGGGCCAGAGAAATCGAGGCCAATGTCACCGAGATCGCCGTGGATGTCGATCTGCAGCCGGGCGACACACTGGATCAGGCGATCATCAAGGCCGAAAGCGCTCGCTTTCTGCGAGAAACCAGGCTCGGCGAAGGCCGGGGCAACCTTGGGATCCAGTTCACGCGGCCGGGCGGGTATACACAGTTACTGGAACACATCCGGCTCCACCGGCATTTCCTGCATAACGATCACCTGGACATGTGGGAGATCAATTTCGAGGCGGCCGCGGAAGACTGGTACCTGGAGGTCTACCGCCCGATCGCGGATGCCATCGAGCGCCAGGGACTGCTGGATCGCTTCCCTGGCCGCACGGCAGCCGACCTCTACATGTTCGTGTCCGAGCGCATTGTGGGCATACGTGAAGAGAGCGGCCGCGCCGCTACGCCGGACGAGGTGGTGGGCATGCTGGCGCAGGAAACACGGCCCACCCTGCTGCGGGCCGTGCTCCACGGCCTGTCGCGCTTCGCCGAGCTGGCCGGCCAGAACGCGGTGCCCGTAGGGCCCGAGATGGACCTGGCGCACGCGCCGCTGACGGTGAGCCCGCTGGTGGCTCTGAGCGGCAGCGAAGACGTTGACGCCGAATAGTGTTTCGACCGTGTTGAGAGCTGCCTGAAGGAGATACAATACGATGGCCGAGCAAATCACCCGTGTCCTGCTGATCCGGCATGCCACCAACGACTGGATTGCCAGCGGCAAACTCCCCTGCCGGACTACCGGGGTACACCTGAACGAACGCGGGCGGAGCGAGGCCGAGGCGCTCGCCGAGCGAGTGGCGGCCCTGCCGGTCCAAGCCATCTACAGCAGTCCGCTGGAGCGGGCGATGGAGACGGCTCAGATCGTGGCCACCCGCTGCAACCTGCCCGTCCAGGTCGTGGAGGGAGTGCAGGAGACCGACTGCGGCGAATGGCAGGGCCAGGTCATCGAAGAGCTGGCCAAGACGGACTTGTGGCGCACGATCCAGCTGTATCCCAGCGGCTTCCGTTTTCCAGGCGGGGAAACCTTCACGCACATCCAGGCCCGGATGGTGACGGCCATCGATGAGCTGCGCACCGCTCACCCGGGCCAACTGATCGCGGTCTTCTCACATGCCGACCCGATCAAGGTCGCGGTGGCGTATTTTGCCGGTATCCCGCTCGATCTGTTTCAACGGATCGCCATCAGTCCGGCGTCGATCAGCGAGTTCGCCTTCACCGCCTACGGTCCGCACCTGCTGCGCATCAACGACGGTGCGCATTTGCCTCCGGAACCCGAGACGCCGGCCGACGCAAAGGCCGAGGAGACGGCTGGGGGCGATGCCGCGAGGGAGGCGGCAGCAGGAAGCGAGCCGGCCGGGGGCTGAGGGCCGGTCCGAGGCGCAGGACGGAGCTTCAGGCGAAGCCAGATAGCCGTCGGAGCGCCACTAACAGACGCATTTTTGCCTCCCTGAGGCGTGGCTGCCAATCGGCAGCAAGGGTACAGACATGGTACAGTTTGACGACGAAGATATATTCCCGGTGACGAGGATAACCACCGGGGCAGTCGGCGAGCCGGGAAAGCGAGTGTTCATCCTGCAGGCATACGTCGGAGGACAGCCGTTTTCCTGGGTAATTGAAAAAACGCAGGCGGCCGCGTTGAGCAAAGTGATCCCTCGGCTGCTGCAGCAAATAAGGTCGGATTACCCGGAGCTGGATGAGCCGTTGGTGGCTGCGAAACCGAACCTGGCACTGGGCGAACCGCTTGAGCCGGAGTTCCGAGTGGCGAGCATCGCGTTAGGCTACGATCGCTTGCACGACCTGGTCGTGTTCACACTTTCGGAGGCCGAGGACGGAGACCTCGAGGACGCGGCGCTTGAAGACGCGGGCTTGAACGACGAAGGCTTCGCAGACGAAGGCTTCGCAGACGAAGGCTTCGCAGACGAAGGCTTTGGGGACGAAGGCCTGGGGAACGAGGCGCTCGAGGGTGAAGCTGACGACGACTTAGTGAATCAGCACGGCGACGCCGACGAGGACGCGGACCTGCAACTGTTTGCGACACGCGGGCAGGCTCTGCTTCTCGGCCGGCAAGCGGAACTTGTCATCGCTGCAGGCCGGCCGGCCTGCCCGAACTGCGGGCAGCCGATCGACGACTTCGGCCATTTTTGCTTGCCGCCGGCCTCACGGACTAAGTGGAATAGTGACTACCTGCAATGAAGGACAACAAGACCCGCTGGCCCGCGACGCCACTGGCGGGCAGCACCCGTTCGGGTAGCGGAGCGTTGGCCCTGCTACAGTCGGGGGTGATCACCCTGGACGGTATGCTGCCCTGGAGCTCGAATTCGACGTTCCTCGGCCGGGTAACAGACGGCGCGCAGGAAGCATTGATCGTATACAAGCCGATCCGTGGCGAGCGTCCGCTGTGGGACTTTCCACGCGGGACCCTGGCCTTGCGCGAGGTCGGCGCTTACGTGATCAGCCAGGGATTGCGCTGGGGTCTGGTGCCTCCCACCGTGCTGCGGGATGGGCCCCACGGCAGTGGCGCGGTCCAGCTATTCGTCGAAGTGGACCAGGAGGCCCATTTCTTCACCTTCCATCAAGATCCGCTCTACACGTGTGCCCTGCAGCAGATGGCGCTGTTCGACATCATTGTCAACAATGCCGACCGCAAGGGCGGGCACTGCCTGGGAGCAGGCGGCGGACGAGTATGGGCCATCGATCACGGTGTCTGCTTCAACGCGGAACCAAAACTGCGCACGGTCATCTGGGATTTCGCCGGACAGCCGATCCCGGTAGAACTGGCCTCTGACCTGGCGCGCTTCCAGTCCGACCTGTCCCGGCCGGATTGTCCGACCATGCGCCAACTGTCGGGCTTGCTAGCGAGCAGGGAAATCTCGGCCATGCGCCTGCGCCTGTCGGCTCTGGTGGCGTCTGGCCACTTTCCCGAGCCGCCCGAAGACCGCCGTCCGTTCCCATGGCCGCTGGTATAGAGACGGCTCCCGCCCCGGGTGCCTGGTGAACGGCGACACTCAGATCGCCCCGACCAAGCTCGCGATCACGCACGATCTGGCGATCCCTTTGACGGAGCTGACCTACCGTTTCAGTCGCAGCAGTGGGCCGGGCGGCCAGCATGTGAACCGCAGCGAGACCCGCGTCGAACTCCTGTTTGACCTGGCCCATTCCCCCAGCCTGTCCGATACGCAGCGCGACCGTCTTCTGACGCGCCTGGGGCACTACGTCGACTCCGAGGGCACCCTGCACCTCTTCTCTTCGCTGACGCGCAGCCAGTTGGCCAATCGTGAGGATGTGACGGCACGCTTCCAAGCCCTGCTGAGGGCCGGGCTGCACGAACGCAAGCATCGCCTGCCCACGCAGCCGACGGCCGGCGGACGCGAGCGGCGCCTACGCGCCAAGCGCCGCCGCTCGGCGATCAAGCAGACTCGCCGCACGGCCCCCGGCGACGACTGGGAAGGCGGCTGAGACGCGACGGGCGAGGATCTTTCAGAGGTCCAGCACCATTTCGATCTGGCGCAGGCTGACGAGGAAGCGCAGGGCCGCCAGGATGCGGTTCAGTTGATCATCGGCCGGAACATTGGTGATCGATAGGCTGCTCCCGAGGTGGACGGCAGCGAGGGCCTGGAGCAGGAGCCGCCCCGGCAGCAGCAAGCCCGCCTCGGGGTTGATCCCCACGTCCACCAGAGCGACGGCGTCCTCGCGGCCACCGACGATGCAGTAACCCGCCGGCCGGGCCTGGTAGTCCAGCCGGTAGCCCCGTAACGGCCCGGCGATCTTGCGCAAGCTGCTCAGTTCCCGCTGCCAGCAGGGGGGCTGGCTGTGCCAGGCCCCGAAGTTATCGAGCAACTGCTGAGAGGGAACCTGGACGAGCCGCTCGAAGGGGATCGGCAGCGGATCGGCGTCGCCCGGCCGTTGCCAGCACAACAGCTCACGCACCTCGCGAAAGCCCAACGAGTGATACAACTGCCAGGCCGCCCGGTTTTGCGCGATCACCTCGAGGGTGATCTGCCTGGCTCCGGCGGCGCGTGCCTGGTCGATCAGCCACTCGACCATGGAACGGGCAACGCCCCGTCTCCGCCAGGACGGCACGACACCTACCCCGCTGATCCAGGCCCGCCGGTCCCGCAATGAAAGCAGCGCCATGCCGACCGTTTCCCAGCGTGTGCGCGCCACCACCGAGCGCAATAGCACGATATCGTAACAGCGGTCCATCAACTCCAGTTGGTCCTGCGTCACGCGGGTGGGCACGAAGTAATCGCTGTAGGCAGCATTCATGACCGCCACGCGCTGCGCCGCCGACACGCGGCTGGCCGGCATTAACTGGACGCCCGCTACCTCCGACATCGGCACTCCTCTCGTCAGACCAGATTTCAGCATAGCACAGCGGGTGCGCGCAGTCAATCCGATCGCAGCTTCGCAGCTTCCCCAGCTTCCCCGCTTCCTCGAGCGCTATCCCCCGTTCAGGCGGAGGCAAACCGGTCCTGGCGGCCGATCGGCAAGCTCGGCCGGCCGCCCGTGCCGCAGGCATCGAAAGCCGTTTGGAGGTGAGCTCAGGGAGGTGAGAAGCGCAGCCGAGGGAGTGGCCCTGCGTGTGTTATAATCCGCCCGTGGTCACGTCTGTGTCGCCGCAAGTTGAACATGTCCCCGCGAACCGCAGAAGCCAGGCGGGCGCAGGGGCGAAGGTGAGCGCGCGCCTGTTCCTGGTCGTCTTCCTGGTGCTGCTCGCCACGGGCCTGCCCAGCGATGGCTACCTCGGCGCGGCCAGGACGGAGCTCGCTATCAACCAGGCGGTCGGCGACCAGGGCTTCCGCCTGGGGGCCTGGGAGGTCCAGGCGCTCGAGCAGAAGGCCCACGACTTCTTCACTCGTCCGGGCGACGAGCTTTCCGTCATCCGGCGGCATGACCTGGTGGTCACCTACTTCCGCACCATCGATTGGGCCAACCACCTATCCGACCAGATCCAAGCCGTTCATGCCGATCCAGGGCAGACCGACCCGGACGCGGCCGCCGCCCCACTGCAGGTTGAACTGGATGCCGTGCGGGCCGAGCAGGCGGCGCGCCGGCCGGCCGTCGAACGGATCCTGCAGGAACAGGTGGCCACGGTGCTGGACGAGGTGGGACTGGGCATCGGGGGAGCGGTCTGGCCACCGGTGGTGTTCCAGTTCACCGCAGGACCCGACCAGTTGATCATCTCGCCCCGCGATCGCATCCGCATCCAGCAGACGATCCTTATGGTGCCCGACCAGCCGGTCAGCAACATGGAGCGCGTCGAGGCCGAAGCCGAACAACAGCCCAATGTCAGCGCGCTGGTGGAAGGCATCGGGGGACTGGGCGCTTACCCGACCATGGTCATCCCCGTGTCCGATCTGTCCTGGGTAGCCGACACGATCGCGCATGAGTGGACACATACCTACCTTGAATTTCGGCCCTTGGGCCTGCACTACAGTGACAACGGCGATACGCGCACGCTCAACGAGACTGTCGCCTCGATTGTCGGCAGCGAGATCGGCCGGGCGGTGATCCAGCGCTACTATCCCGAGCTCGTCCCGCCCGCGCCCCCGCAGCCGGCCCCGCCGGCAAGGCCCGGCCAGGCCGAGGCCGCAGCGCGTCCGGCTTTCGACTACGGGCAGACCATGCGCGAGACACGCCTGCACGTCGACGACTTGCTGGCCAAGGGCCGGGTGAACGAAGCGGAAACCTACATGGAGCAGCAGCGCAGGCTCCTGTGGGAGCACGGCTATCAGATCCGTAAACTCAACCAGGCATACTTTGCTTTTCACGGTTCCTACGCGGTCGGACCGGGCGCGACGGACCCCATCGGGGACAAGCTGCGGACCCTGCGGCAGCGGAGCCCCGACCTGCTGGCCTTCGTGCGCACCGTCGCCCATATTACCTCGGTTCAGGAACTGGACGCGGCGCTGGCGCAGGGTGGATGACGCGGGTCGGGGCGCGTGGGCCGGCGACCTCGCTGCACCGGGCCCCGGCCGTCCGGCACGATGCCGGACCTACGACCGAGGGGTGATTTAGGGCACGTTTGTAACGTACCGGCTCCGCCATGACACGCGAGAGAACAACGGCCCTAACGCCGGCGGGACTCGTCGCTCACCAGCCCGGCACTGAATGCCCTCGCGGTGGCGGCGGCACGCGAATCTACGTCCAACTTTTCGAAGATCGACTTGAGGTAGCGCTTGACGGTGTTGGTCGAGATGACCATCGCGTTGGCAATGCCCTTGTTGGTCAGCCCCTGCGCCAACAAGGCCAGCACCTCGCGCTCCCGGCGTGTCAGCTCCGGCAGGGCGTTCTCCTCGGGCGTCCCAGCCGCGACTTCGGCCAGGGCGGCCAGGAAACCGGAGCGCTCGAAGCCCTGTTTTTCAAGAAACGCCGCCACGCCGTAATCCCCGTACGCCTGTTCGACGTTCTCGCGAGTACCCCGGCCGCTGACCACGATCGCCGGTATCCCCGCCGCCTGGGCCTTTTCCAGCACGCGGCAGCCGTCCCGGTTCGCGACCGGCTCCAGCGAATTGGCCAGCGACAGATCGACCACGGCCACGGTATAGCGCCCACGCCGCAGACAGCCAAAGGCCTCCGCATAACTGCTGCACTCGCGCACCCGGTAGCCCGCCTCGACGAGCAGCTCGCGCAGGATGCCCCGCCAACCGGCATCGTCTTCAACCACGAGGGCGCCGGGGCTGGCCTTCGTCGCGCCCGGGCCGCCGGTGGAAGCCCCGCCGCGGCCGGCCCCGGTCGGAGAAGGCGCCGCGGCACCAACCTGCACCCCGAGGCCTGGATCCGAGCGCGGCCCGGGTGGGATGGGCGTTTCGGTCCCGGGCGGCGCGGGGAGGGAAGCCAGGGCCAGGGCCTGACGCAGCACGTCCCGAAACTGAGCCCTCCGGAAGGTCTCCTTCCGCAGACAGGTGAAGGCGCCGTGCTCCCTGAGCGCGCTGACTGCCAATTCGACAGTGGCAAAACCGGTCAGCAGCACCGGCACGCAGGTGGGATCTGAGCGGCGCAGGGCGTCGAGGACCCGCAGGCCCTCCTGGTTGTGGTAGTCGGCAGCGTCAAGCGACAGGTCGACGACGGCCAGGCGGTGCGCGCCGGCGCGCAGCGCGGCCAGCGCCGCTTGAAGGTCCGCGGCGACGTCCACCTCAAGCCCGACGTCGGCCAGGATCTCGCCCAAAAGCGCCTGCCAGGCGGACTCGTCCTCAACCACCAGCGCGCGCGCCGGAGACTCGTTCACGGGCGGGGCTCCGCGCAGGGCAGGCTCAGCCGGAACGTGGTGCCGGTCTTGCCGTCGCTCTCGACCTGGATCGAGCCCCCCAGGCGCGCCATCAGCGTCTTGACCCACCACAGGCCGAAGCCCAGCTTGCCACGCTTTGCCGCCTTGCGGACCGAGAAGTTGAACTCGAAGATGCGCTCCTGCAGTTCGGCCGGGATGCCGGGGCCGTTGTCGCCGACCGATAACAGTACCCGCCCGCCCTCGGCAGTCGCCCGGATGAGCACCGTGCCCTGGCCGTCCATGGCCTCGGCCGCGTTCTGCAGAAGGTTGATAATCACCAGGACCAGGCTCTGCTGTCCGGCGGCCACCGGCGGCACACTCTCCAGCCCATCGCTCTCGACCCGTATGCCGGCCGGCAAGGAAGCCGAGACCAGGGCGCTGGCGACACAAGCCGCCAGGCTGACCGGCACGAGCTGAATAGGATGCAAGAGCGAGAGGCTGTCGCGCACGGCAGACATCGCCTCTGCGGCGCTGCGCTCGATCTCGGCCAGGTTGGAGGCGAGATAGGGGTTGGCAGTCAGGACGGCCCCGTACTTGTCCTGGATGCCCTCGACTCGCACGGGGATCGTCCCGACCTTGTTGTTGAGGTGGTGCAGCAGATTGGCGGCAATGTCGCCCAGGGCGGCGAAAGTCTCCGCCACCGCACGCTGCTCCTGAGCCTGGCCCAACGCTTCCTGCCGGCGGGCGTTGTGCAGCGCCAGGCCGGCATAATGGGCCAGGATGCTGAGCACTTTCTTGTCCCAGTCCGACTGACCAAAGCTGTCGTCGCGCGCCTGGCCACTGTACACGGCGAAAGCGCCCAGCGACTCGCCATCCTCACCGCTGACCACAGGCACCACCAGCGCACCGACCCAGCCTTCGGCCAAAGCCAGGTCGAGGCGGGCAAAGCGCGGGTCGGCGCGCACATCGCTGGCCATCACGGCTTCACGGTCGAGAACGGCCTGCCCGGCCAGGCTGCGGCGCAGGGGCAGCGGGTCGCCCGGACGGTGGCGCCGGGCCGAGGCGCGCAAGGCCAGTTGTTCGCCCTGCACCGTCCATAGTGCGCTCGAGCGGGCGTTGAGCAGCTCGCAAGCCAGTTCGGTCAGGCGATCCAGCACGCGCTGGTACGGCCGGATCATCAGCAGGCTGGCGATTTCCTGGAGCGCATCCAACAGCCGCGCCTGCTGGATGGCGATGCTGGCCTGCGTTGCCAGAGACTGCAGCAGATGGCTGTCCTGCTCGCTGAAGGCTCCTGCCACCGGGCTCTCCAGGTTCAGGACCCCTTCGAGGTGCCCGTTGGCGCCGAGCAGGGGCACCGTAAGCTCCGAACGCATGGTCAGGTCGCGGTCGAGAGGATAGTAGACGCGCACCCAGGGGTCGGCCTGGAGATCGGGGATGCACAGCGGTTGGCCATGGCGCGCCACCCAGCCCGTGACGCTGGTGCTATCGACCGGCAGCGGCTCGGTGGCGGGTTGGCCGAAATGTTCACCGGCGATGGCACGCGTTACCAGGAAGCGCCCGCTCTCGTCGAGGAGGCGGAAAATGCCGTAGCGCCCGTTGGTGACGTCCAGCGCCATCTGCAGGATCGCTTCGAGCGTTTCTTCGAGCCGCAGCCGGGAAGAAATGAGCAGCCCGGCCTTACGCAGGCGGGTCAGCTCGTCGTCCTTGCGCGCCAGGTCGCGCTGTACTCCGGCCAACTGGCGGGCGTGATAGACGGTCGTCGCGGCCTGGTTGACGAAGTTTCCCAGCATGAGCAGCTCGAGCTGGCTGAAGGAGCGGGCCTCGCGCAGGTAGACGTACAGTACCCCGACACAGTCCCCGGCCACGACCAGGGGAAAAGCGGCCATGCTCTTGGCGCCGGCCGCGACCTTGGCGGGGTGAATGCCCGGATCGACTTCCTCGTACGATAGCATCGGCCGGCGCGGCATGAATGGCGCGCATGCCGAGGCCATCCGGCCTCGGCTCATCGCCGACCGGATGCGGCGCGGGGTCCTCGGCGCCGGTCGCCTCGTCCGTCAACTCCCCGGCGGAGACGCGGGAAGAAGCTTCAAAGACGCCGCGTGCTTCATCGTAGGTGTAGATCACCGCCGACGAGCCGGCGACCATCTGGACGGCGCTATCCACGATCATGCCCAGCGTGGCCTGCGTACCGGCCCGGTCGCCGGCACCGGCCTGGTTGACCGCGGCACCGATATGATTCAGCTTCGCCAGCGCGTCCAGAAGCTCGGCCACGGCGTCGTCGGGCCGGGCAGCAGCGGAAACGGATATCGCGTGCTCCATGCTCATAGTATAGCAGATCGCCCCTAAAGAGCGATGTCCTCTATCCCAACCCCCGTTTGTCAGAGGCCGGGCTCCCGCAAGGGAAGCCCGGCCTCTCCGATGTCTCAGGTCATGCCCGGAAGCCCGCTCCCCGAACGCAGGGGCGCAAGGCTGGCACAGATCCTGGCTTACACGTCGTAGTACATCACGTATTCATAGGGGTGCGTGCGCAGGCGGATCGGGTCGACGTCGTTCTTCATCTTCCAATCGATCCAGGTCTGGATCAGATCCTCGGTGAAGACACCGCCGCGCAGCAAGAACTCATGATCCTCGGCCAGGTGGTTCAGCACCGCTTCCAGCGAGCCCGGCACCTGCGGCACGTCGGGATGCTTTCCCTCGTAGAGGTCCATGTCCATCGGCTTGCCCGGCTCGATGCAGTTGAGGATGCCGTCGATGCCTGCCATCAGCATGGACGAGAAGGCCAGGTAAGGATTGGTGCTCGGGTCCGGGCAGCGGTACTCGACACGCTTGGCGTTCGGGCTATCCGAGTAGGCCGGGATGCGGATACAGGCCGAGCGGTTGCGGTTGCTGTAGGCCATCATCACGGGTGCTTCATAACCGGGAACCAGGCGCTTGTAGCTGTTGGTGGTCGGCGCGCAGATCGCCAGTAGGGCAGGTGTGTGCTTGAGAAGCCCGCCGATATACCAGCGGGCGACGTCGCTCAGGCCGGCGTAAGTGCCCTCCTCGAAAAACAGGTTCGTGCCGTTCTTCCAGAGGCTCTGGTGGCAGTGCATGCCATTGCCGTTGTCGCCGAACATCGGCTTCGGCATGAAGGTGACCGTCTTGCCGTAGGCGACGGCCACGTTCTTGAGGATGTACTTGTACCACTGAAGCTGGTCGGCAGCCTTGACCATCTCGGCATATTTGAGGTCGATTTCCTGCTGGCCGGCCGAGGCAACCTCGCCGTGGTGCACCTCGACGTCCATTCCCACGGCCATCATGCGCAGGATCGCTTCTGAGCGCCAGTCCTGCATGGCATCCACCGGCGGCACGCGGAAATAACCCATCTTGTGCTCCGGCCGGTAGCCAAGGTTCGGACCCAGGCGCGCATCTCCTGCCCGCCCCTGTTCCCACTGGCCCATGTCGCTCTCGACGCGGAAGTGGGCACCGTTGGTCGTGTAGTCGAAGCTGACCCCGTCCAGCACGAAGAACTCGGCCTCGGGACCCCAATTGCTGCAGTCGGCGATCCCGGTCTCATGCAGATAGCGGTCGGCCTTGGTGGCCACCCAGCGCGCGTCCTTGTTGTACGGCTCATGTTTGGACGGATCGAAGATATTGCAAGTCAGGCTGAGGGTCGGAACCTGCATCACCGGATCGACGACGGCGGTGGACAGGTCAGGCATCAAGATCATGTCCGATTCGGCGATGCCCTGGAACGCCCGGATGCTGGAACCGTCAAAGCCCAGCCCGTCCTTGAAGACGTCTTGGGTCAATTGGTGGACCGGCGTGCTGAAATGATGCCAGCGTCCGAACAGGTCGGTGAACTTGAAGTCGACGATCATCAAACCGCGGCGCCGGATGTAGCCCTGCAGTTCGTCATAATCGGCCGGCCGTTCGATGTTTGGGGTGATGATGAAGGGGTCCTTGCCTTCCGTCGCCTGCCGGCCATATGCCAGTCCCGCAATCTCGTCGATCGTCCGCATCTTGTTTGCCATATCTCTGCGCGCTCCTCAGTTTCGCGATGGTTTAGCCTGCTGCCAGCCAAAAGGTAACCCCGGGGTGCAACCCCCAGGGCCCGAGACCCAGTGATTTTACCACCGCTGCGGAACGGCAGCTACTACCCATTTGGGTACTATGCTGAGGGGTCAGGGGTCCTCGGGCCTGCGCCGGTCCACCCAGGGCTTTTCCGGTGGCTCGAGCAGCGAGGCGCGCTGTATCGCGTCCTCGCCGAAGCGAGCACGGATGCGGTCCAGCGCTTCGTCGAGCTGGGCGCGGCGCCGGTCCTCCTGCTCGAAGAGGCGCAGTTGGCGGGCGGGCTGGCACAGCCGGGCCGTGCCCACTCCGATCAGGCGCAGCGGCCTGCGCCTGTCCCAGGCCGCTGCGAACAGGGCCAGCGCCTGGGCGTAGACGGCCGGCCCCGTGTCCACCGGCTCGGGCAAAGACGCCTGCCGTGTCAGGGTCGTAAAGTCGCCATAGCGAAGCTTTATGTCGACCGTGCGCGCCTGGACCTGGTGGCGCCGCAAGCTGTGGGCAACCTCCTCGCTCAGTCGCAGCAGCTCGCGTCGCAGAACGGCGATATCGTGGACGTCCCGGGCGAAGGTCTCCTCGCGGCTGATCGACTTCCGTTCGCGCTCCTCTTCCACCGGGCTGTCGTCCAGCCCATGCGCCGCCCGCCAGAGCCCCTCGCCATGGCTGCCGAAGCGTCCGCGCAATTCGGCGAGCGGCCAGGCCGCCAACTGGCCGATCGTGAGGATACCCAGGCGGTTGAGCTCGGTCGCCGTGACCCGCCCCACTCCCCAGAGGCGCCGGATAGGCAGCGGGGCCAAAAAGGCCGCTTCCTGGCCCGGCGGGATCACCGTGACCCCGTGCGGCTTGCCGAAGTCGCTGGCGATCTTGGCCATCAGCTTGTTGCCGGCCACGCCCAGCGAGGCCGACAGCCGCAGCTCGGCGTCGATCCGCCGCTGCAGTGCTTGCGCGAGCGCGGCCGGGTCACCGAACAAGGCCTGCGTCCCGGTCAGGTCCAGGAAGGCTTCGTCGATCGAGATCTGTTCCATGGCAGGCGCGTACGGCCGGAGGAGCGCCATGACGGCGCGCGACAACTCGGCATAGCGTTCGTGATGGCCGGGGACGAGGATCGCCTGAGGGCAGAGGCGCAGCGCGACGGCGGTCGGCATGGCGGACTGAACGCCGAACGGGCGGCACTCGTAGGAGGCCGAAGCGACCACCCCACGTGCCTCCGGGCGCCCGCCGACGATGACGGGCTTGCCGACCAGGGCCGGGTTGTCCAGGCGCTCGACGGCCACAAAAAAGGCATCCAGATCGAGGTGAAGGATCGTGCGCTGTGCCATACGAGCAGTATAATCCCCATTTGACACTTTCTCAACCCCGTGCTATACATACTCACGTTATGTTTCGATTATTGCTCGGCAAGCATCACCATCGCAGCGCGGGCAGGCGCACGGGATAAGCGGTTCAACCGTTGGCGTCCCAATTGTGCTTACCCGGCAGGACTAGTTGGCTCAACTAGTCCTTTTTTGTTAATCATGAGCTGGAACGGAGCCTTATGCCTGTGACATCGCCTGATGGAGGGTCGAGCGGATCGCCAAACGCCGCGCCGGCGCCATCGTTCTCGGCTGACCGGCCGTTGCCCGAAGGGGTACGGGACCTGCTCTTCGCCGACGCAGCGGCGGTGCGCGGCATGGCCGCGGCGCTGCGCGCGCTCTGGAGCGGGTGGAGCTATCGCGAGCTGATCCTGCCCACCTTCGAATACGCGGCCACGCTGGCCACCGACGTCGGCGCGCAGATCGACGCCGAGCTCTATCGTTTCTTCGACCGGCAGGGGCGCACGCTCGCGCTGCGCCCCGACATGACCCTGCCGACGGCGCGGGTGGTGGGGACACGTCTCTACGACCAGCCGATGCCCCTACGCCTGTGCTACGTCGGCAGCGTCTTCCGTCACGAACGCCCGCGCGCCGGGCGCCAGCACGAGTTCATCCAGGCCGGAATCGAGCTGATCGGCGCGTCCGGCCGGCCCGCCGACGCCGAGGCGATCGCCCTGGCGGTGGCCTCGCTGCGCGCCCTCGGCTTGCCGGAGTTCCGCGTCACGATCGGCCACGTGGGCTTCTTCCGCGGGCTGTCGGCGGCGCTCGCCCTGCCCGACGGACTGGCTGGCCGGCTCAGGCTGGCGGTCGACCGGCGCTCGGAGGCAGAGCTGGCCGACCTGTTGGGGCAGGCAGGGACGGTGGCCGCTACGGCGCGCCGGGCCCTCCTGCAACTGCCACGCCTGACCGGCTCCGGCGAGGTGCTCAGACAGGCCGAGGAACTGTGCCTGAACGGCGCCATGGCCGGTGCCGTCGCCGACCTGCAAGCGCTGTGCGATCTGCTCGAGGCCCATGGCGTGGCGGATGCGGTCAACTACGACCTGGCCGAGGTGCGAGACCTGGACTACTACACCGGGATCACGTTCGAGGGGTTTGCCCCGGGCCTGGGGGTGAGCCTTATCTCGGGCGGGCGCTACGACAATCTGATCGGCCACTTCGGACCTGCCCAACCGGCGGTCGGTTGGGCCCTCACCCTCGATCAGGTGCTGGTGGCGCGCGAGCTGCAGGGAGTGGGCCTGCCCGAACCCGTCCCGGACGTCTTGTTGTCGGTCGGCGGACACCCGGACGCCCTGGCCTGGGCCAACCGGGCCCGCGCACGCGGGCTGCGGGTCGAGGTTGACCTGGCCGGGCTGGAACCGGACGAGCTCTGGCGGTCGGCGCAGACGCGCGGCATCCGGCGGGCGGCCTGGCCCGCCGGCCCGGCCGGGCTGCGGCTGCGCGAGGCTGGCGGCGAGCGGCAAGTGGCGAACGACGCCTGGGAGGAGTTTGCGACATGGCTCCGCTGACGATCGCCCTCCCCAAGGGGAGGCTGACGGAGGCCGCGTTGGCCTGCCTGACGCGTGCCGGCTACGCGCTGCCGGTGGATGGCAACGGCGGGCGCAGGCTGGTGCTCGATTCGCCGGATGGGCGCCTGCGCCTCGTGATGGCCAAGCCCGGCGACGTGCCGGTCTTCGTCGAGTATGGGGCCGCTGACCTGGGGATCGCCGGCCTTGACGTCGTGCGCGAGGCCGAGCGCGATCTGTACGAGCCGGCGCGCCTGCCGTTCGGCCACTGCCGGCTGGTGCTGGCGGGACGCCAGGGGCGCGACGAGCGCCCTCTGCGCCTGGAGCGCAGCCCGAAGGTGGCCACCAAGTTCCCGCGGCTGACGGAAGCTTTCTTCCGGCGGCGTGGCCTGGCGCCGGAGATCATCGTCATGTCCGGCTCGGTGGAACTGGCGCCGCAGATCGGCCTGGCCGACCTGATCGTGGATCTCGTGCAGACGGGCACGACACTGCGCGAGAACGGCCTGACCGAACTGCACGTGGTGCTCGAGAGCCAGGCCGTGTTGGTCGCCAACCGCGCCAGCTACCGGCTGCGTGCGGCGGAGGTGCGCGAATTCATCGACGCTGTCGTGGCGGCGGGCTGACGGCCATCGGAATGGCTGACGGCCATCGGAATGGCTGACGGCCAGCAGTTTGGCCAGGGAGAGTGGGAATGGCGGTGATCAATAGCTATGCGCCGGCTGAGGCCAGGGCGGGCATCCTGCGCCGCCGGCGCTGGGAAGACCAGGAAATGCCGGTCGAGGTGCTCGACGGCGTCGAGCGCATCTTCGGCCAACGCATCAGCCCGGCCGAAGCCGTGCAGCGCATCCTACAGGATATCCGGGCGCGCGGCGATGCCGCGCTCTATGAGTGGTCGGCCCGGGTGGAGGGCAGGCGCGCGGCCGGGCCAGGGGGCGAGAGCGCGCCGCGGCTGGAGATCCCGGCCGGCGAATGGCAGGCGGCGTACGCCGGGCTGCCGGTCGAGCAGAGAGAGGCCCTGGACCTGGCTGCGGCGCGGGTCGAGGCGTTTCACCGCAAGCAGCCGATGGATTCCTGGGTCGACGCCGGGCCGGAAGGCACCCTCGGCCAACTGATCCGGCCCATCGCGCGGGTCGGGGTCTACGTGCCCGGTGGCACGGCACCGCTGCCCTCCTCGCTGTTGATGTCCGCCATCCCGGCCCGGGTGGCCGGCGTCGACGAGATCGTCGTCTGCACGCCGCCGGGACGCGAGGGCGCCGTACCCGCCCTGATCCTCGCCGCGGCGCACCGGGCGGGCGTCCAGCGGCTGTTCGCGCTGGGCGGGGCGCAGGCCATCGGGGCGCTGGCCTACGGCACGGAGACCGTGCCGGCAGTGGACAAGATCGTCGGCGCCGGCGGCCTGTTCGTGACGCTGGCCAAGCGCCAGGTCGTCGGCAGCGTGGGCATCGACGGTTTCTACGGGCCGACGGAGACCCTGCTGATCGCCGATGGGGAGGCCGACCCGGCCTGGGCCGCGGCCGACTTGCTGGCGCAGGCGGAGCACGACGTCCTGGCGTCACCCATCCTGCTGACACCCTCGCCGGTGCTGGCTGAGGCGGTGGCCCGCGAGGTGAGCGCACAGTTGGAGGGCCTGAGCCGGGCCGACATCGCCGCGGCCGCGCTGGCCAGGCGGGGCGGCATTGTGGTCACCGGCGACCTGGCCGAGGCGGTGGAGCTGGCCAACGACTACGCACCCGAGCACCTCTGCCTGCTCGTGACCGACCCCTGGTCGCTGGTCGGGCAGATCCGCAACGCGGGCGGGATCTTCGTCGGCGAATACTCCTTCGAGGTGCTGGGAGACTACGTCGCCGGCCCGAGCCACGTGATGCCAACCGAGGGCAGCGCGCGTTACGCCAGCCCGTTGAGCGTGGCCGACTTCGTCAAGCGCATCAGCCTGGTGGCCCTGGGCGCGGGCGCGGGAGCCCGCCTGGCCGGCCCGGCGGCCGTGCTGGCCCGCGGCGAAGGCCTGACGGCGCACGCGGCCGCCGCCACCGCCCGGGCGGAGGGCAAGCGATGAGCCAGGCGGATTTCGCCAGCTCCTTGCTGCCGCACATCGCGGCGTTGGAGGCCTACACGCCCATCCTGCCGTTCGAGGTGCTCAGCCGCCAGCTGGGCCGCGCCCCGGAGCAGATCATCAAGCTCGACGCGAACGAGAATCCGTACGGGCCGGCTCCGGCGGTGCGCGAGGCGCTGGCCGGGTACCCCTTCCTGCACATCTATCCCGATCCGGAGCAGCAGGCCCTGCGCGCTGCGCTGGCAGAGTATACCGGGCAGCCGGCCGCCAACATCCTGGCCGGACAGGGCGCGGACGAGCTCATCGACCTGCTCAGCCGGATTTTCCTTGGCCGCGGCGACGCGATCATCGACTGCCCGCCCACCTTTGGCATGTACAGCTTCGACGCCGGGCTGGCCGGGGCGCGGGTGATCCGTGTGCCGCGCGCTGCAGATTTCGGCGTCGACCTGGAGGGCATCGTCGACGCAGCCCGGCGCGCCCCGCACGCCAAGCTGCTCTTCCTGACCTCGCCGAACAATCCGGATGGCAACCTGCTGTCGCCAGGCACCCTGGCCAAGCTGTTGGAACTGCCGCTGATCGTCATCCTGGACGAGGCCTACGTCGAGTTCGCCGGGCCCGACTGCTCGCTGGCCGGTTGGGTGCGCCGCCACACCAACCTGATCGTGCTGCGCACCTTCAGCAAGTGGGCGGGCCTCGCCGGCTTGCGCCTGGGCTACGGCATATTTCCGGATTGGCTGATGCCCGCGCTCTGGCGGGCCAAGCAGCCCTACAACGTCAACGTAGCGGCCACCGTGGCCGGGCTGGTTTCGCTCGCCCAGCGCCAGGAGATAGAGCCGGCGGTGGAGGCCCTGCGGCGAGAGCGCGTCCGGCTGCAGCGCGAGTTGGCGGCCATTCCCTACCTGGAGCCGTATCCCAGCCGGGCGAACTTCGTGCTCTGCCGGGTGATCGGCCGGGACGCCGGGCAGTTGAAGGCCGCGCTGGCACGTGAGGGCATCCTGGTGCGCTATTTCGCCAAGCCGGGGCTGGAGAATTGCATCCGCGTCAGCGCCGGGCGACCGGAGCATACCGATGCCCTGCTGGGAGCGCTGAGGAGGCTGGAGGGCGAGTGAATCACGCCTTCATCATCAGCCCTGGGTCCGCTCCCAGAGGGACGCCAGTTGGTCTGGATGGTCGAGGACGGCATCGGCGCCCAGCGAGAAGAACTGGGAACGCAGATCGTCTTTGCCGGCCGCGGTCGTCAGGCCGATCGCCAACCAGGGACGAGCGTTCGGGGCGACGCGGGCGCGCTGCACCGCATGCATATCGTCCAGGGTATCGCCGACGTAGGCCGCCGGCAAGCGACCCGACGGATCCAGGGCATCGGCAGCGAGCTGCAAGAGGTAGGGATGGGGCTTGAGCAAGGAAGGGCCACCGGGCGCCTGGGCGGCCAGGGCGTCGCTCATCGTCGCGATAGGGGATGCAGCGGGGCCGGCAAAGAAGCGAGCCAACGCGAGGCGGACGAGCGTCGGCTCGACCTCGAAGGCGGCGCGGCCGGTGGCGATGCCGAGGCGGGCGAAGCCGGCCAGGCTCTCCAGCGTGGCGGTCGCGATCAGCAGCGTCTCGCGTTCGATGAAGCCGGGTCCCGCGTAGAAGCGAGGTGGGTAGCCGTAGGCCCGCTCGAAGATCGCCGCGCCGGCGTACAGCTCCTCGAACACGCGCTGTACCAGGTCGGTCTTGTCAGCGCTGCCCGTGTGCCAGACCAGGTGGGCGTTGTGTCCGCCCGTAAACCCGCGCAACGCGGCCAGGCCGCCGCCCGCCTTGCGGATGGCCACGGTCAGCCGGTCGAAGTCCGGCCGGGGAGGGGTCAGTCCGGCCAACGGCGCCGCGGCGAGGCGCAGCGCGGCCAACAACGCTTCCTGGTCGGGCCAGGCTCCGGCCGGGTAGGGCAGACTGCCGCTGCCTGGCAGCGGGCCGTTGCCTCGCAGCGGAGCACCGGTCAGCGGCGCCGCCAGAGGCAGGCCGGCCAACAACAGCTCCAGGTAGCCGGCGCACAGGTCCCAGTCGTCGTTGAAGCCGCCCATCAGCTTGAACTGGTCGTAGTCGTCGCCTGACAGCGCCGGCGCGTCCAGTCCGAGCAGGCGCAGGTACTGCCGGGCGGCGGCCGGCGCGGCTTCCCGGAACGACCGGCCGACGTCGACCAGCGTGCCGTCAACGTCGAAGATCACGAGGGCGGGCCGAGGCAGCTTATTCTGATCGGGTTTGAGCATAGGCCAATATTGTCGCGAGGATGACGAGCTTTGTCAAAGGATGAGGGGCACTCTCAACAGGAGGCACGATGCGCCAAGCAACTATTGAGCGAACCACGAACGAGACCCAGATCCACCTGACCCTGGCCGTGGACGGGCGCGGCCTGGCGCGGGTGAACACGGGGCTGGGTTTCCTGGATCACATGCTGACCCTGTTCGCCCACCACGGCCTGTTCGACCTGACCGTGGACGCCAAAGGCGACCTGCAGGTCGACGCGCACCACGTCGTCGAGGACGTCGCCGTCTGCCTGGGACAGGCGCTGAACCAGGCCCTGGACGACAAAGCCGGTATCGTGCGCATGGCCGACTGTTCGGTGCCGATGGACGAGGCGCTGGGCTTTGTGGCAGTCGATCTGAGCGGGCGGCCATACTCGGTGATCGACGTCGCCTGGCACGGACCGGTGCTGGGCGGCATGGAAGTGGATATGGTGCAGCACTTTTTGGAGACACTGGCGGCGAACGGCCGCTTCAACCTGCACGCCAGGGTGCCCTATGGGCGCAACGACCATCACCAGGCAGAGGCGTTGTTCAAGGCCCTGGCGCGGGCCCTGGATGCGGCCACACGCCTGGACCCGCGCCGCCAGGGCATCCCATCGACCAAGGGCAAACTGGCATGAGCCAACCCGCCTGGATCGCGGTGCTGGACTACGGCGTGGGCAACCTGCGTAATGTGTACAAGGCCCTGGAAGCTGCCGGCGCACCGGGGCGCGTGGTCACGGAGCCGGATGGCCTGGTGGGTGCGGCGGGTGTCGTGCTACCGGGGGTCGGCGCCTTCGGCGATGCTGCGGCCAACTTCCGGCGCGCCGGCTTCGAGGCGCCGCTGCGCCGCGCGGTCGAAGCACGGGTCCCCCTGCTGGGCATCTGCGTCGGAATGCAGCTGCTGTTCGACGAGAGCGAGGAGATGGGCCACCACGCCGGCCTGGGGCTCATCCCCGGGTGCGTGCGGCGCTTTCCGGGCGACATGCAAGCGGCCGACGGGCGGCCGCTCAAGGTGCCTGCCATCGGCTGGAACCAGCTGGCCCGGGTCGGGGCGGACGATCCGCTGCTGGCCGGCGTGCCCGACCTGGCCTACGCTTACTTCGTGCATTCGTACTACTGCGCCCCGCAAACGGCCGCCTGCGTACTGACCCTGACCGGCTACGGGATCGACTACGCGTCGATCGTGCGGCGGGGCAGGGTCTGGGGCATTCAGTGCCACCCGGAGAAGAGCCAGGACGTCGGGCTGCGCATCCTGCGGAACTTCGCCGGTATCGTGCGAGGGGATGAGGGATGATCGTCCTTCCGGCGATCGACTTGCGCGCGGGGCAGGTCGTGCGCCTGCGCCGCGGCGATCCGGCCGCCCAGACGGTGTTCGGCGACGACCCGGCCGAGGTCGCACGCGCCTGGGCCGCCCAGGGTGCCGAGTGGCTGCACGTGGTCAACCTCGACGGCGCGTTGGGGGCGGCAGAGGGCGCGGCGCTCAACCTGCGCCGGCTGAGGGAGATCCGGACTGCCAGCACGCTGCTGATCCAGTTCGGAGGCGGCATCCGCAGCGACGACGACCTCGCGCGGGCTTTCGATTCCGGCGTGACGCGCGTCGTCCTCGGCACGGCGGCGGTTCAGCGACCGCAGCTCCTCGAGACGGCCGTGCACCGCTTCGGGGCCGAGCGCATCGTGGCCGGCATCGACGCCCGGCACGGCCGCGTGGCCGTCGCCGGCTGGCAGGTGACGTCGGCGCTGAGCGCGCTGGAGCTGGCGCAGGGCATGGCGGCGCGGGGAGTGGTGAGGGCGGTCTACACCGATATCACACGTGACGGCATGCTTTCGGGCGTGGACGCGGCCGCGACGGCGGCTTTGGCACGCGAGAGCGGGCTCAAGCTGATCGCGAGTGGTGGTGTCGCCGGTCTCGAGGACGTGCGCGCCCTGGCCGAGCATGAGGGCGACGGCGTCGAGGGCGTCATCATCGGCCAGGCGCTGTACAGTGGAACGATCGATCTGGCGGCGGCCATCCGCCTGGGCCGGTTGTCGACGCCCGGCGCGCGGCGGACGCACGACGTGTTCGGAGAAACAGATGCTGGCTAAACGGATCATCCCTTGCCTGGACGTAAAGGACGGGCGAGTGGTCAAAGGGGTCAAGTTCGTCGAGCTGCGCGATGCCGGGGACCCGGTCGCCCAGGCCCAGGTGTACGATCGCGAGGGCGCGGATGAGCTGGTTTTCCTGGATATCACCGCCAGCTACGAGCGGCGAGACATCGTCATCGAAATGGTGCGGCGCGTGGCCGATTCAGTCTTCATCCCGTTCACGGTCGGCGGCGGTATCCGCACGGTCGAGGATATGCGGGCTCTGTTGCTGGCAGGGGCCGACAAGGTCTCGATCAACACGCCGGCCGTGCGCACCCCTGAGCTGATCACCGCCGGGGCCACCCGCTTCGGCAGCCAGTGCATCGTCGTCGCCATTGACGGCAGACGGCAGGGAGGTGGTGCCCGCAGCGATCCCGCCGCCCACGGCGATCGAGATCGCTGGGAAGTGTTCGTCGACGGCGGGCGCGTGGCGGTCGGGCTGGATGTGGTCGAGTGGGCGCGTGAGGTCGAGCGTCGTGGAGCGGGTGAGATCCTGCTGACGAGCATGGATACCGATGGGACGCGCGCCGGGTATGATATCCCCATGCTGCGCGCCGTCGCGCAGGCCGTGAACATCCCGGTGATCGCATCGGGGGGTGCCGGCGCCGCGCAAGATTTCGAGGCCGCCCTGACGGCCGGCCGCGCGGATGCGGCGCTGGCCGCGTCGCTCTTCCATTATCGAGAGCTGACGGTGGGAGACGTGAAACGTTACCTGGCCGAACGCGGCGTGCCGGTGCGCCTGACGGGCAGCAGCGCCGCTGGTTGACGCAGTTGGGAGGATGTGTCATGTCCGAGGTGGCGAGTTGGGACGACCTGCACTGGGACGAGCGCGGCCTGATACCGGCGGTCGTGCAGGACGACGAGACCGAGCAAGTGCTGATGGTGGCCTGGATGGATCGGAAGGCCCTGAAACTGACGCTAGCGACCGACGAGACCCATTTCTGGAGCCGCAGTCGCGGCGCGCCATGGCACAAGGGAGCCACGTCGGGCAATACCCAGCGTGTGACCGCCATCAAGGTGGACTGCGACGGGGACACGTTGCTCGTCCGTGCGCACCCCGCCGGGCCAGCCTGCCATACGGGAGCGACAAGCTGTTTCTACCGATCGCTGGCAGAGCCGGCTGAACCGGTCCAGGGTTCGCCTGCCGGCGCCGGGCCGGCCGGCCAAGGAGGGCGCGGTGACTGATGGGAAAGTGGACGTGTTGGCCCAGCTCGGGCGAACGATTGAGGAACGCAAGCTCAACGCCCCGGCCGGCTCGTATACCGCCGGGCTGTTCGCGGCCGGACTACCGCGTATCGCCCAGAAAGTGGGCGAAGAGGCCGTCGAGGTCGTCGTGGCGAGCCTCAGCCAGGATGACTCCCACCTGCTGGCCGAGATGGCCGACCTGGTGTACCATGCCTTGGTGCTCCTGGCGGCGCGAAACCTCACTTGGGACCAGGTCGAAGCCGAGCTGGCACGCCGCTTCAAGTAGCGGCCCTCGACGAGTGGCGATGCGGCGCAGCGGTGCGGCACGCGGCGATGCGACACGTTGGCGCGCTGCGCGCATGGAAACGCCCCGGCTGGCAGTCGGGGCGTTTCAGTTGCAGCAGGAGCGGTTCCTCAGATTGCCTGCGCTAACTTCGGGGTTGTCCCAGGACCGATTGCACCGTGGAACGGAGCTCGGCGAGGCTGAAGGGTTTCGTGATGTAGCCGTCCGCCCGTGGTGGCCTGCGGCCGGTCCGGTCGTTCGGGACGCGCGCGGTCACCAAGATCACGGGCAATTGCCTGAGCCGGGCATCGGCTTGCATGGCTTCCGTCACCTGCCAGCCATCCCAGCCGGGCAGCATCAGGTCCATGAGCACAAGATCGAGACGCGAACGACGCATTACGTCGAGGGCCTGCGGGCCATCGGTGACGCCCAAGACGTCACAGCCGAGACGACGCAGCGCCAATTGCACCAGCTCGATCATTTCAGGTTGATCTTCGATGTAGAGTATCGTGTAGGGCTTGTCAGTCATATCTGGCTTTCATGACGTTGAAAGCGAGCGTAAGTTACGCAATAATAAGCTCACATTCGCCCAGCGGCGGCAAATATGAAATGCCGGTGAGCATAAGCTATAATCGGGACAGATTCGGCCCGATCGAACCCCACCGATGAGGTAACTGGATGTCTATTGCCCGCGCCGGAGACTTGGTGCTCTTGATCAGCCCGGAACACAAGCGTTATCTAGTCAAGCTGCAAGCGGGCGGAAGTTGGTTCTCCCACCGGGGAAGCATCGACCACGACGCACTTATCGGCCGGCCTTTGGGCCGCACCGTCAGCACCCAGCATGGCTACGCTTACTTGGCGCTGGAACCCTCGACCAACGACCTGATCCAGGACATGCCGCGCACCACGCAGATCATCTACGGTAAGGACGCGGCCCAGATTGTCTTGCGCCTGAACCTGTACCCCGGCCGGCGCATCGTCGAGGCCGGCACCGGCAGCGGAGGCCTGACTCTGCTGCTTGCCCGCACAGTGATGCCGACAGGCCACGTGTACAGCTACGAAACGCGCCCCGAAAGCTACGCCATGGCGCAGGCAAACCTGGTCGAGCTGGGAGTCGAACCGTACGTCACGCTCTATAACGAAGACATCAGCGGCGGCTTCCACGAGACCGATCTGGACGCCTGCTTCCTGGACGTGCGCGAGCCCTGGTCGTACCTCGATCAGGCGTGGGCGACACTCAAGGGCAGCGGCTTCTTCGGCGCGCTGCTGCCCACCGCTAACCAGGTCAGCGAGCTGCTCAGCGGCCTGGAAGCGCGGCCCTTCGGCGACATTGCCGTCGAGGAGGTTCTCATCCGGCCCTGGAAGCCGGTCCCGGCCCGCCTGCGCCCGGCGGATCGCATGCTGGCGCACAGCGCCTTCCTGATCTTCGCACGCAAGATCGCGCGCGACGACCCATCGTTGAAGCTGAGTTGGATGCCGGAAAAGAAGCGGCGCGCCTACCTGGCCAAGCAGGTCATGGCGCAGCGCGAGGCTGCTCGCGCCGGCGAACCGCCCGCAGGTCCGGAGTCTCAGGCGATGGACGTGGCCGACGAGAGCCACGAGGGCCACGAGTGCCACGAAAGCCACCCGGACCGCGAAGGCGACGAGGGCAGCGCGCCCGACCAGTCGGGCCGCTCTGACGGCGCCGGCGAACTCGACGCGTTTCCGGACTGACTAGCGCCGGCGGACGATGGTCAAGGCTGCGCCCAGCAGCCCCGCGCCGCCCAGCGCTCCCAGCCCTCCCCAGAGAAGCGCCTGCAGGGCGCCCACGGCTCCCGCTGCTGGGGGCGCGGCCGCCCGGGCACGCCCAGCCGCCTCGAGGGTCGCCGTCGGCCGCAGCGGCAACGTGGCGGTGGCAGTCGGTTCAGGCGTGAATGTCTGCGTAGGCGTGGGCGTATCTGTCGGCGTGGCCGTGACCGTCGGCGTCGGGGTCGGCAGGGCCGTGCTGGTGGCGGTGGCCGTCGGCGACGCGCTCGGCCGGGATGTCGGCGAAGGTTGCACGACCGCGACGACGACGGCCGGAACGGCTGTTGGGATGGCTGTCGGAGCCGCCGTCGGCGGCGGAGGCGGCGCGTCGGGATCGACGTAAAGCCCCAGGGCATCGGCGAAGAACCAGTTAGGCGGCGCCGAGTAATTGTGGTCCACGTCGAGAAAAACGGTGACCGTCGAACTGCGAGCCACAGCGCTGACGTCGATGTTCTCGGGCGCAGGCGGCGGGTAGTTCATGATTCTGCCCTCGCCACGCCAAAACTGCGACCAGACGACGTTGGCCGAGTTGGGGTCCGTGCCGCCGGTCGGGTCAATTCCCAGCCGCCGGCCAAACGAGGCATAACCGCTGCCCACTGCCCAGCCGATCGAAGCCTTGTAGGCTACACCTGGCTGCAGGCCACCCACCTGCGTGTAGATGCCGGCGTGAAACGTCCCGCCATCTGACCACATGCGCAGGCTCGGCGCACCCCAGGTCGTGTCGCTCGCCTGGCTGAAGTCCAGGTCGCCGGAAAGCACGTAGGCCTGGAAATCCTGAGGAAGTTGGCGAGGTGGAGAGCCCGACCAGCCGTTGAAGTTGCAGTTTGGGATCAGGTTGCCGGGGTCACACCCGTGCTGCGCGATCACCGAATCGGCGACCATCAGGACACCAAACATCGCGAGCAGAGCGAGCGCGGCCAGACGGCGCGTGCGTATGTGAGGGGCTGGCATGGCGGTAGTATATCCGAAGGAGCCACGAGTGTCAAAAGGAGCTCGGCCAATTGGAAGCCGGCTTCCAGTTGGCCGAGCTGCGGGACCTGCCCGTCACCCTTCGTGCATTTCACGGTCAGTGTGCTATCATGATGCATATTCGCGATTAGCTTCTAATTTAGGGGTCAGAAAGCTGAAAGGTTGCATGAAAGATCGTGCCGTTTTCCCAGGGCTGATTGCCGTCCTGTTGGTTCTCGCCGGCTGCGTGCGGGCCCCATCTGCCACCTCCGCCCCACCGGCCGCCGTCCCCACGGGGCCGGCGGCAGCGGCAGCTAACCCGACCAGTGACGGGGAGGCCACCGGCGCCACCGCGGGTGCCGCCGAGGGGACCGGCCCGCTGGCAGGCGGCGTGCTGCACTACGGCCTGACGCTGGTCCCGTCTGGCATCGATCCGCAGATCAACGCCAGCTCGGAGCTGGGCATCCCGTTGAGCAGCGTCTACGACACACTCGTGGCGCAAGACAAAGCCGGCCAGTTCCATCCGGACCTGGCGACCAGTTGGGCCATCAGCCCGGACGGTCTGACCTATACCTTCGAGCTGCGCCAGGACGTAAAATTCCAGGACGGCACGCCCTTCAATGCCGATGCAGTGGTGCGCAACTTGCAGCGCGTCGCCGATCCGGCCACCCAGTCGCAGAAGGCTGTCTTCCTGCTCGGACCATTCGATCATTCCGAAGCGGAGGGCGCCTACACGGTCAAGCTGGTCCTCAAGCAACCCTATGCGCCACTCCTCGACGGCTTGAGCCAGGTATACCTGGGGATGGCCTCGCCGGCGGCGCTGAACAAGTGGGGCGACCAGTACCAGTTCCACCAGGTCGGCACCGGTCCCTTCCGCATGACCTCGTACCAACAGGGCCAACTGCTGGTGCTCGAGCGCAACCCGGACTACAACTGGGCGCCGGACATCCGCGACCACCAGGGCCCGGCCTACCTCGACCGGATCGAGTTTCGCTTCTACGCCGACCCCGCCACTCGCTTGCCGGCGCTGCTGTCCGGGCAGGCGGATGTGATGGGCGAGCTGCCGGCGCAGGACGCCGCCCAGGTCGGTGCCAACCCGGCCTATCGGCTGACACCCGTCGCCATTCCCGGACAGCCGGTGCAGTTCTTTCTGAACACCCGTCTCGCCCCCAGCGACGAGTTGCGGGTGCGCCAGGCTCTGCTCTACGGCACGGACCGGGCAGCGCTGGTCAAGGCCGTCTTCGGCCCCACATCGCCGGTAGCCAGCGGCCCATTAGCCGCCGTCACGCGCGGGGCCGACCCCGCCCTGGCGCAGCTCTATCCCTACGATCCTCAGAAAGCGGCGGCCCTGCTCGCCGCAGCCGGCTGGACGGGCAAGGACCAGGACGGGATCCTCACCCGACAGGGACAGCGCCTGGCCCTGCGGGGCGTGCTGGAGTCCTGGGGCGAACTGACAAAGATCGGCACCATCTTGCAGGCCCAATGGAGGCAATTGGGGATTGACGTGCAATGGGAGACCATGAGCTACCCGGCCGCGCTGGAGGCAGGACGCAAGGGCAGCGACAACCTGGTCCCTTCGGTCTTCTCCGGCACCGATCCCGACTTGCTGCGCACCTACTTCGACAGCAGCCAGTTGAACGGCTTCAACTGGGCCCAGGTCAGCGACCCGCAGGTGGACGCCTGGCTGGAGGAGGCCGCGCGCGCCACCGATTGGGCGCAGCGCGCGCCCTGGTATGCTAAGGTTCAGCAGCGGATCATGGAGCAGGCCTGGATCCTGCCGATCCGGGACCAGGTCAATCTTAACGCCGCCTCGCTGCGCGTTCAAGGCCTGACCTTCGACGTCCAGGGTTGGTGGCCCGTCTTGTATGACGTCTCCGTTGTCAGCACCCGGTAGGTGAGCATGCTCTCCTACCTGCGCAGACGCCTGCTCGTGGCGGCTCTGACACTGCTGGGGATTGCCAGCGTGGTCTTCCTGCTGGTCAGGCTGCTGCCCGGCGACCCGGCCGAAACTATGCTCGCCCGTTCCGGCGCCTCGCCACAGGCGGTGGCCGCTCTCCGCAGCGAACTGGGTCTGGACAAGCCGCTGCCGGTGCAGTATGCGGACTGGCTGGGCCAGCTTCTGCACGGCAACCTCGGGCGCTCTCTCTACTACAACCGGCCTGTGACAGGGTTGATAGGCGAGCAGTTTGCCTACACGCTACATCTCGCGCTGGCGGCGCTCGCCTGGGCCTGGCTGGCCGGTCCGGCGTTGGGCATTCTGGCCGCGCACTCGGCCGGGGGCTGGCCAGACAGGCTGGCAATGCTGGCGGCCGTCTTGGGCGCCACCGTGCCTGTCTTCTGGTCGGGCTTGCTGTTGATCTGGCTCTTCAGCGTCCGGTTGGGCTGGCTGCCGGCCACGGGCGCCGGAAGCTGGCAAGCGCTGCTCATGCCTTCGCTCGTCCTCGGGTTCGCGACCGCCGGGCCGCTGGCGCGCGTGGCCCGGGTCACGCTGCTGGACGTTCTGGCGCAGCCCTACGTGGTGGCTGCACGCGCCAAGGGACTCAGCGCTCGCGAGGTGCTGCTGCGCCATGCCCTGCGTAACGCGCTGGTCCCGTTGATCACCGTCTCCGGTCTGCAACTGAGTTTCCTGTTGGGCGGCACCTTTATCACCGAGACCGTATTCAGCCGGCCCGGCATCGGCAAGCTGCTGGTCGACGCGATCCTGAATCGCGACCTACCGGTCGTCCAGGGGGTCGCCTTGCTGGCGGCAGGCTTTTACGTGATCCTGAACCTGCTGGTAGACCTGGCGGCCGGATGGTTGAGCCCGCAAGCCGGGTGGCAATGACGACACTTCACAGATCGCCCAGCGTCCTGTCGGCGGGCCCGGCGATGCCCGGTGTCCCTGGCCCGCCCCTGTCGCCGCTCCAACTGGTGGCGCAGCGCCTAGCACGACAGGCCGGCGCCTGGGCCGGCGCAGCGCTACTCGGCGCAGCCCTACTCGCCGCAGTGGCCGGTCCCTGGCTGGCCGCCTACCCGCCCGGCGAGCTCAACCTGGCCGCCCAGCTTCAAGCGCCCGGACGCTTGCACCCGGCAGGCACCGACTTCTACGGCCGCGATGTCACCAGCCGGTTGTTGTACGGCGCGCGCGCGCCACCTTGTCCACGGCAGGGCTGGCGGTGGCGGTGGGTCTCGTCGCCGGAACCGTCCTCGGGCTGCTGGCCGGATACAGCCGGGCCTGGCTGGGGCAAGCCTTCGTGGGCCTGATCGACCTGCTGCTGGCTTTCCCGGCGCTTCTGCTGGCACTCCTGGTCGTGGCGCTGCTCGGACCGGGCCTGCCCACCCTGGGCATCGCCGTTGGGATCGCCGGCATCCCCATTTACGCTCGCCTGGTGCGCAGCGTCGTCCTGACCGTGCGCTCGACCCCCTATGTGGAGGCGGCGCAGGCGTTGGGGGCGAGCACGGCTCGCATCTTGTTCCGCCACCTGCTACCGGCCGTGCTGGCTCCTGTTCTCGCCTGGACAACGCTCGACGCCGGCTGGGCCATCTTGAACGTGGCGGGCCTGGGCTTCCTCGGGCTGGGGGCGCCGCCCCCACAGGCCGAGTGGGGACTGATGCTGTTCGAGGGCCGGGAGTTCCTGGGCGCCGCTCCCTGGGCCAGCAGCGCGCCCGGACTGGCGATCACGCTGACCGTGCTCGGCTCGACTCTTCTCGGCGATGCGCTCAGCGACGCGCTGCGGCCGCATGGCGGACAGAGGTAACTTGACCGGCAGCGGAATATCGGGAAAATAGTGATAGGGAGAAGTGCATAAATGGATTCCAGGCAGAACCGCTCGACCCTGATCACAGTCATCGTGGCCGTCGTCGCCCTCCTGCTCGGCTTTGGGGCCGGGACCATGGCCGGCGGAGTTGCAGGCTACCTGATCGGCCAACGCGCCGCCCGACAGGTGCCGGCGGCGCTCTTCCAGCGCCTGACGCCGGGTCCCTTCGCACCCGTCCCACAGGTGACGCCAAGGGCCTTTCAGCCCGCGCCGCCCACCCCGGCGGCGCCGGAGGCTGCGCCGGGTCGGAGCGGCGGCGAGGTAATCGTCCAGGAGGTGGTGGCCGGCAGTCCAGCCGAGGCGGCCGGGTTGCGGGCGGGCGACGTCATCACCGCTATGGACAACGTACGCCTGGACGCAAATCACACCCTGGGCGACCTGGTAGCCGCTCGCCGGCCCGGGGAACGGGTCACGCTGACGGTGCTGCGCGGGGGCCAGAGCCTTACGATCGCCGTGACCCTCGGCGAGCGCGCGGACAACGGTAGGGGGGCCTACCTGGGCGTCCGCTACGTGGACGCGGCAGCCAGCCCACAGTCCACACCTTGACGAGCGTGGATACCTGATTACCGACCGGCAGGTCCGTTTGTGGCTATAATCGCAGACGCTGCCGATTTAAGGAAGGAGGAACGTCATGGTCTCCGAAGGTTTGCGTAGCGTCGTCGAGGTCGCGCGTTACCGCGGCCGGTTCGGGCAGTTGCAGTGGGCGCTGCATCGCTTGTCTGGCCTGGGAGTGGTTCTTTTCCTCTCGTTGCACGTACTGGACACGGCTAGTGTCTACTTCGCGCCCTCAGCCTACATTTTCTTCGTCAACCTGTACAAGAACCCGTTTTTTGGGCTACTGGAAATTGGCCTGGCTGCAGCCGTGATCTATCACGCGATGAATGGGTTGCGGGTGACGATAATGGACTTTTGGCCGCAGCTATGGGTGAAGCAACCCCAGGCCCGCTTCCTGGTCTGGCTGGCTTTCGCGGTTCTCTGGATACCCACCGCGGTCGTGATGTTCCGGAACATCGTGTTACACGTCATCGGATAGAGAGCAAGGAGGACAAATGGCCACCACCGAACGTGCCCTGGGCTCGATGCCGCGCAACACCTGGGCAACCGCGAGCTGGGTGTTCATGCGTGTCTCTGCCCTGGCCCTGATCATTCTTACGTTGGGGCACTTCGCCATCCAACACGTCTTCAACGACGTCCACAACCTTAACCTGGCCTTCGTGTCCGCCCGCTGGTCGAACCTGGGCTGGCGCGTCTACGATGCCCTACTGCTCGGCCTGGGCTTGTCTCACGGTTTCAACGGCCTGCGCATCGTGCTCGACGACTACGTCACGAGCCCGTCCTGGAACCGCCTCGTGCGCTGGCTCATTTTGATTGTCGCCACCGCACTCATCGTCATTGGCATGATCGCCGTCATCGGCGGCGTCAGGGGGGCGTGACCGTGGATCTGACACTGCGCATCAGGCGCTTCAATCCGGAACTCGACAAGAAGCCGCACTGGGAAGAGTACACCATCGACGTTGACCCCGACGAAAAGCTGCTCGACGCGCTGCTGTACGTCAAGGACCACCTTGACGGCACCTTGACCCTGCGCAAGTCGTGCGGCCAGGGCATCTGTGGGTCAGATGCAATGCGCATCAACGGGCGAAACGGGCTGGCCTGCAAACTGCTGATCAAGCAAGTCAACACGCCGGTCATCACGGTCGAGCCCATGTACGGGCTACCGCTGATCAAAGATCTCGTGGTAGACATGGAGCCGTTCTGGAAGTGGTACCGCGCGATCATGCCCTGGCTGGTCAACGACGAGCCGGCGCCCGAGAAGGAGCGGCTGCAGAGCGAAGAACAGTTGGCCCGTTACGACGACAGCACCAAGTGCATTCTGTGCGCAGCCTGCACCACCTCCTGCCCGCCCTTCTGGGCCAACGGCGAACACTACGTGGGGCCGGCTTCGATCGTGCAGTCCCACCGATTCATCTTCGACAGCCGCGATCGGGCGACCGCGGAGCGGCTGAATATCATGAGCCAGGCCTTCGGCGTGTGGAAATGCCGCACCGTGTACAACTGCACGGAGGCCTGCCCGCGTGGCATCCGCGTGACGGAACATATCGGGGAAATCAAACGCGCGCTCGGCCTGGGAATGCCGAAGGGGTAGAGGGCAGCGGCAGTATGGCCGCAGCATGGCGAACTGCGAGCGTGAAGAGAGGCGGGTGATGACCCGCCTCTCTTTTCGCAAGCCGATCGAGCCTAATACACGCGCGCCTTCGGCTCATACAAGCCCAGCGTAACCGGCTTGTAATCCATCTCGACCTCGCCGTCTGGCTGGAGGCAGGCCAGCGAATGCTTGAGCCAGTTTTCGTCATCACGCTTGGGGAAGTCCTGCCGGGCGTGCCCGCCGCGACTCTCCTTGCGGGTCAAGGCCGCCACAGCCGTTACCTCGGCCAGGTCGAGCATGCAGCCCAGTTCCCAGGCCTCCAGCAGCTCGGTGTTCCAGCGCTTGCCCTTATCCATGATGTGGACGTGTGCAAAGCGCTCCTTCAAGCGCTTCAGCTCATCCACCGCCTCGGCCAGCGTTTCCTCGGTGCGAAAGACCCCGACGTTCGCCGTCATCAAGTCGCGCATCTCCGTGCGGATGTCGGCGACCGATTGGTCACCCGGGTTGTCCCGCAGCCGTTCCAGCTCCGTCTGGGCTCGTCCCTCGGGGTGAACGGGCAGTGCTGGCCAATCGACCTGGGCTGCGTACTGCGCGGCGTGGATGCCGGCGCGTTTGCCGAAGACGAGGATGTCGAGCAGCGAGTTGGTGCCCAGGCGATTGGCGCCGTGCACGGAGACACAGGCCACCTCGCCGGCGGCGTAGAACCCCGGCATGGGCGTGTTCTTGGAGTCGACGATCACGCGCCCGTCGATGTTGGTCGGAATACCTCCCATCCCGTAGTGGGCGGTGGGCTGAACCGGCATCGGCTGCGTGATCGGATCGATGTTCAGGTAGTTGCGGCAGATGTCGATGATCTCTTCGAGCTTGTGCTCGATCTGCTCGGCCGTGATCCGGCGCGGAGTGCCGTCCGGGTTCTTGATGCCGTCCTTGTCAAAGTAGGCGTTGATGCTCTCCGGGCGAGCGTCCAGGTAGACGTAGTCCTGGCCGTTTATGCCCCGCCCGGCCTTGACCTCCATGTAGATGGCCCGTGAGACTACGTCGCGTGAGGCCAGGTCCTTGACGGTCGGCGCGTAGTCATACATGAACCGGTAGCCGTCGTTGTTGAGCAGCACGCCGCCCTCGCCGCGCACGCCCTCGGTGATCAGGATGCCCAGGCCGCGCACCCCGGTGGGATGAAACTGGTAGAACTCCATGTCCTCCAGCGGCAGGCCACGGCGGAAAGCCATCGCCGGGCCGTCGCCGGTCAAGGCATAGGCATTCGAGGTGATCTTCCAGATGCGGCCGAAACCGCCGGTGCAGAAAATGGTCGCCTTGGCGTGGAAGACGTGCAGTTCACCGCTGTCGATGTTGATCGAGGCAATGCCCGTCACCTGGCCCGTGGGGTTGACCAGCAGGTCGATGGCCTGGTACTCGTCGAAGAACGTCACGTCGTTCTTCATACACTGCTGGTAAAGGGTCTGGATGATCATGTGACCGGTGCGATCGGCCGCGTGGCAGGCGCGCCGCACCGGCTGCTTGGTGACATTGTTCGTGTGCCCGCCAAATGGCCGTTGCGCGATCCTGCCTTCGGCGGTGCGGTCGAACGGCAACCCCATGTGCTCGAGGTCGTACACCATCTCCGGGGCCTGGTTGCACATCAATTGGACGGCATCCTGGTCGGCCAGGTAGTCCGAGCCCTTGATGGTGTCGTAAGTGTGCCACTCGGGGTGGTCCTCTTCCAGGTTGCCGAGCGCCGCCCCGATGCCACCCTGGGCAGCCCCGGTGTGCGAGCGGGTGGGGTAGAGCTTGCTGATCACGGCAGTCCTGGCGCCACGCGAGGCGTACAAGGCAGCCATGAGGCCTGCGCCGCCGGCGCCGACAACGATTACGTCGTACTGGTGGAGATTCATACTGCCGTCACTCCTTCTGCCAAAGCAACCAGCGTCTAGCGACCAGATAGTCAGCGACCGTAGACCCGGGGATATTCTCCTTTTGGTTGTCTAATATAGCACAACTGGGCACAAGCCAAAAGTAACCCCTCTTCGCAAACTATGCAGCGACCTTGACCTGGACCTGACCGTCGCGGATGCGGACCGGGAACTCCGCCAACGGTGCCTGCGGCAGTCCGCCGAGCGCGCGGCCGTCGGCAGCGAAGGAGGCGTCGTGACAGGGGCAGACGAAGAGTTGCTGGGTGGCGTCCCAGTGAACGCGGCAGCCCTCATGGGGACAAATGTTGGACAGCGCCCGCAGGCGGTATCCGTCGACGGCCATGACGTAGATCACGCCACGCCGAACGTTCTGGCCGTCGCCGGTCCCAGCCGGTTGCAAGTACGGGAAGGCAGCCGGCCGGCCATCGGTCAGGCGCGCGGCGGGGCCGAGATCCAGCCAAGCGGCGGCGTCCGGCCCTTCGCCGGACGCGGCCATGGCCGGCCGGGCGCGGGGCGCGAGCAGCTCGCCCGCCAGCGAAACGGCGGACAGGCGCGCGAGCAGCGTGAGAAAACTGCGGCGCGTGAGCGTGGAGGCGGCATCTCCGGCAGAGAATGCCACGGGAGTTGGGCGCGAGGAAGTCGTTTCTGGCCTCCTTCGGGATGATCAGAATGCTTGATGGATGCTTGTAACCGTGACGGGCAAGGCCCACGATTCCCCCTTTGCGAGAGGAAGCGTGCTAGAAGTTACGGAAGCGGGCGCATTATAGCGAAGGAGAGGTCGCGCGTCAAACGGCGTGCGGCCTGTTCAACGGTCCGTCTGGCCCTCGGCGACTGGCGTCAGCACCAGGCTGCTCCAGGCGGGCAGCACGAAATCGTGCCAGTTCGTGCTCACTCGCACGTGCTCAGTGGAAACGGCATCTTGCCAATCGCCGTTGCTCGGGAAGCCGAGCCCGACCGGCTGCGGCACGCAGTCGAAATTGAGCGCCACGACGACCACGTCCCCCTCTTCGCTCCAGCGCTTGTAGCGGAGGACCTTGAAGCGGGCGAAATCGTCCAGGTAGAATTCGATGTGGTCGGAACGCAGGGCAGGATGAGCCCGGCGCAGGGCCAGCAGGCGCCGATAGAACTCGAGCTGGGCGCGTCCGGCCGGATGCTCGAGCTTCGACCAGTCGAGCGGCCAGAAATCGATGGTGCGCGGGCTGTCGGCGCCGAATTCCTGGCCGGCAAACAGCATCGGGATGCCCGGCGCGGTCATGAGGAGGGCCAGGCCCAGGCGTGCCTTCTGCATCCCCAGCTCCCAGCGATCAGCCTGAGGCGCCTGGCCGGCGGCGTCTGGCATGCGCACGTGCTCGGCATAATGCTGCAGCTCGTGCTCCGGGCGCCGCTCGTCGTGGCAGACGACGTAGTTCACCAACTGGTCGGCGTGGGCAAAGCCCTGGGCGTGGAAGTTTCCCCAGGCGCGCCAGACTTCCTGTCGTTCCCACTGCCAGGTCTGGAACAGGCAGCCTTCCAACACGTGGTGGAAGGCCCCGTTCCAGACGGCATCTATCGTCGTCTCCTGGATGAGGCGCGCCGCCGTCTTGGCCTGGTTCGTGCCGTGGATCGGCCAATACTCGCCGATCAGGTAGCAATCGGGGGCCGCGGCGCGTGCGGCCCGGGCGATGGGCGCGATGCCGTAGAACGGGTCGAAGTTATCTCGCAAGGGCTGCCATGGATCGTACTCCACCCCTCCCAGCCAGTCGAAACGGAAGCCGTCCATGTGATACTCGCGGAGCCAGAAGCGCACGATATCCTGCATGTACGCCAGGGTGTAGGGCGAATGATGGTCCCAGTCTACGCCGCCCCAACTGTTGGCATGCCCGTTTTGATGATGATGGAAAAATGGGTTGAGATGCGGCAATTCGCGTCCGTCGGGCGTGAACAGCGGCGGGTACATACGGTAGTAGGGCTGATCGCCCCAGGCGTGGTTCAGGACCAGATCCAGAATGACCGCAATACCCCGCCGGTGGGCGGCATCGACCAGCGCGCGCAACTCATGGGGGCGGCCGTAGACCGACTTAGGGGCCATGTAGAAGACGGGATTATAGCCCCACGAGCTATCGCCCGGGAACTCCCCGACCGGCATCAGCTCGATCGCGTTGACGCCGAGCGATTGCAGGTGATCGAGCCTGGCGGTCACCCCGGCGAAGCGTCCCAGCCGATCGTTTCCCAGGCCCGGACCACCTCGTCGCCCACTGAAGTCGCGCACGCACAGCTCGTAGATGATGAGGTCTTTGCGGGGCGGGCGCTGCCAGGAGCGATCATGCCACTGGAAGGGAGGATCGTCCGCCAGAACGGCCTTCGGCCCGTAATCGTCCCAGTCGATCTCCACAGCATACGGATCGGCGACGTACACCTGCTTCCCGGATCGATCAATAGTGACCAGGAACTCGTAGCGCGTGCGGCCGTGGAGCGGAAGGGTGACCTGAAAATGGCCACAGCCGTCGCCCTGCATCGGCGTGGCCTTCGGGTCCCAGCGGTTGAAATCGCCGACCAGGTGCACGGCAGGCTTGAAGGGGGCGGTCAAGAAGAACGTGGTGGTACCGGGCCGGCAATAGTCACGGTAGGCGCCACCGCGAGGCAGATCGGACGTGGAGCGATCGGCGCCGGCAAGCCGGCTGATCCCGGCATTCTGCGGCGAACGGTCACGCGCCGCAGCAGACGACCGCTCGGTTGCCGGCGGTTGGGTCATTCGCAATCTGGCAGGACTCCCTTCGACGGTGAAGTCTTGGTCAGGGGGTCCGGCCGCCTGGCCGGACCCGACGCATGATAGCACATGAACCGACGCCTGCCCAAAAAACGATATATAGTATTTGTCTCACGAGCGATTGGGGGGCAGAAAAAGCGGAGGCCGCCAGAGCCTCCGCTCCCTCATGGGCTGCGCGCGTCCTCACAGCCTCTCGATGACCGCGCTGGCGAACTCCGACGTCTTCACCTCGCGTGCGTCGTCCATCTGGCGGGCGAAATCGTAGGTCACAATCTTGTCCCCGACGGTGCGGGTGTAGGCCGACTCGATAGCCTGCGCGGCCTTGTCCCATCCGATGTAGTCGAACATCATCACGCCTGAAAGCAGCAAGCTGCCCGGATTGACCTTGTCCTGATTGGTGTACTTGGGCGCCGTGCCGTGGGTGGCCTCGAAGAGCGCCACGTAATCGGCGACGTTGGCGCCGGGCGCGATGCCGACGCCCCCGACCTCGGCTGCGACCGCATCGCTCAGGTAATCGCCGTTGAGGTTCGGCGTGGCGATCACGTCGTACTCGGCCGGGCGCAGCAGCATCTGTTGGAACATGATGTCGGCGATGCGGTCCTTGACCAGGAGCTTGCCTTCGGGCAATTGGCCGTGGTACTGGTCGTAAAGCTCCTGCTCCGTGACGGTCGCGCCGGCATACTCCTGGCGCGCCAACTCGTAGCCCCACTGCATGAACGCGCCTTCGGTGTACTTCTGGATGTTACCCTTGTGGACCAGGGTCACGCTCTTGCGCCCGCTGCTCAGCGCGAAGTCGATCGCTTTGCGGATCAGGCGTTTGGAGCCGAACTCGCTCATGGGCTTGATACCGATCCCCGACTGGGGGCCTATCTCGGCGCCCATCTCCTCCACCAGGAAACGCCGGACCTTCTCGGCCTCTGGCGAACCGGCCTTGTACTCGATGCCGGCGTACACGTCTTCGGTATTCTCGCGGTAGATCACGACGTCCACCAGCTCGGGACGGCGCAGTGGGCTGGGGATCCCGGGGAACCACTTGACCGGGCGGATGCAGGCGTAGAGGTCCAGTTCCTGGCGCAGGGCAACGTTCAGGCTGCGAAAGCCGCCGCCCACCGGCGTCGTCAGCGGCCCCTTGATGCCGACATAGAAATCGCGCAGGGCCTGCAGGGTCTCATCCGGGAAATAGTCGCCGTCGTAAAGGCCGGCTGCCTTCTCTCCGGCATAGACCTCCATCCAGGAAACCTTACGCTGCCCGCCATAGACCTTCTGCACGGCCGCATCCCAGATGCGCTTCGACGCGCTCATGATATCCCGTCCGATGCCATCGCCCTCGATCCACATCAGGATCGGATGCTCGGGCACGTCCAGCCGCCCCTCGCGGACGGTGATCGGCTGCCCTTCCGCCGGCACCGAGATGTGTTCGTACGCCGCCTGGCTCGCCATGCTTGCTTCCTCCATTAACTAAGACCCCACCGCCCCTGACTCTTCGTGTGGCGCTTCCGGTTGGGGTAGGGATCACTCGCCGCGCTTGAGCATGTTGCGCAGTACCAACTGCAAGATGCCTCCGTTGCGATAGTAGTTCACTTCGACCGGCGTATCGATACGCAGGATGACCTCGAAGGACTGCGCATGCCCCTGTTTGCCGGTCGCGCGCACCGTCAGGTGCTGGCCGGCCTTCAGGTCCTCGCCGATGCCGGCGATGTCGTAGCTTTCGAAGCCGGTCAGCCCCAGCGTCTCCTGATTCTGGCCGGGCAAGAACTGCAGGGGTAGCACGCCCATGCCAACCAGGTTGCTGCGATGGATGCGCTCGTAACTCTCGGCGATCACCGCCTTCACGCCCTGCAGCATCGGACCCTTGGCTGCCCAGTCACGGCTAGAACCGCTGCCATACTCTTTCCCGGCAATCACGAGCAGGGGCGTGCCGTCTGCCACGTACTTCATGGCCGCATCGTAGACCGGCATGCGCTCGCCGGTCGGCTGGTAGACCGTCTCCGGACCCTCGACGCCGGGCAGCAGGCGATTCTTGATGCGCGGGTTAGCGAAGGTGCCCCGCATCATCACCTCATGGTTGCCGCGGCGCGCGCCATACTGATTGAAGTCCGCCCGCTCCACGCCATGTTCAACCAAATACCGACCGGCCGGGCTGGAAGGCCGGATGGAGCCGGCCGGAGAGATGTGGTCGGTGGTGACGCTATCGCCGAGGAGCAGGAGCACGCGTGCGCCCTGTATGTCGCTTACCGGGGCCGGCTCGGGCGACAGGTCGACAAAGAAGGGCGGCTCCTGAATGTAGGTGCTTTGCGGGTCCCAGGCATACAATTCACCGGCGGGCACAGGGATCTTGTTCCAGATCTCATTGCCCTCAAAGACGTGCCCGTACTGCTGCTCAAACATCTCCGGCCTCACGTAGCCGGCGATCGCCTGGCGGACCTCCTCCTGGGCCGGCCAAAGATCCCGCAGGTAGACCGGCTCGCCGTTCGGATCGTGGGTCAGCGGATCGTTGGCCAGGTCAATGTCGACCGTGCCGGCCAGGGCGAGCGCGACGACCAGGGGCGGGCTGGCCAGGAAGTTAGCCTGGACCTGGGCGTGGATACGTCCTTCGAAGTTCCGGTTGCCCGACAACACGGCAGCCGCCACCAGGTTGCCCTCGTCGACAGCCTGTCCGATATGCTCCGGCAGCGGACCGCTGTTGCCGATACAGGTCGTGCAGCCGTAGCCGACGGTGTGAAAACGCAGGGCTTCGAGGTACGGCGTGAGGCCGGCCGCGTCCAGGTAGCGCGTGACCACGGTCGACCCCGGCGCCAGGCTGGTCTTCACCCACGGTTTGACCTCCAAGCCGCGCTCGACTGCCTTCTTGGCCAGCAGACCTGCGGCCAGCATCACGCTCGGATTGCTGGTATTCGTGCACGAGGTGATGGCCGCGATGACCACATCGCCATGTTTGAGCGTGAAGCACTCACCATCATGCTCAACCTCCACCGTGCGGCTGGCCTCGGCCGGCTGAAGGCCGAAGCCTGCCTTGCCGACCGCGGCGGTGAGCATCGGGCGGAACTGCTTCTTCAGCTCGGTCAAGGGCACCCGGTCTTGGGGCCGCTTGGGACCGGCCACGCTGGGCACGATTGTCGTCATGTCCAGTTCCAGGGTGGCGCTGAAAACCGGGTCTGGCGTGTCGTCGGTACGGAAGAGGCCCTGCTCCTTGGTATAGCGCTCGACCAGGTCGACCAACTCCTCGGAACGACCGGTGCCGGCCAGGTAGCGCAGCGTCTCCTGATCGACCGGGAAAAAGCTCACGGTCGCCCCGTTCTCGGGCGACATATTGCCGATTGTCGCCCGGTCGGCCAGGCTCAACTTGCTCAGGCCAGGGCCGAAGAACTCCACGAACTGGCTGACGACGCCCCGGGCGCGCAGCATCTGCGTCACGGTGAGGACCAGGTCGGTGGCGGTGGCGCCCTCGGGAAGCTGGCCGGTCAAACGGAAGCCGATCACCTGCGGGGTGACCATGTAGATCGGTTGACCCAGCATCACCGCTTCGGCCTCGATGCCGCCCACTCCCCAGCCCAGGACCCCCAGGCCATTGATCATCGTCGTATGGCTGTCGGTGCCGATGAGGGTATCCGGGTAGGCGACGGACGAGCCGTCCTCGCTCTGGCGCTGGACGACTTTGGCGAGGTACTCCAGGTTGACCTGGTGGACGATGCCGGTGGCGGGCGGGACCACGCGGAAGTTGTCGAACGCTTTCTGGCCCCATTTGAGGAATTGATAGCGTTCGCGGTTGCGCTCGAACTCACGCTCGGCGTTATAGAGCAGGGCGAATTGCGAGCCAAACTGGTCGACCTGCACCGAATGGTCGATGACCAGGTCGACGGGGATCAACGGGTTGACCCGCTGCGGGTCGCCACCCAGGCGGGCGATGGCCGCCCGCATGGCGGCGAGATCGACCACACAGGGTACGCCGGTGAAGTCCTGCAAGATGACCCGCGCCGGCTTGTACGGCAATTCAATCATGGCGGTGTTCTGCGGGTCCCAGTTGGCCAGGCGTACCACGTCGTCCTGGGTCACCTCGAAGTCGTCCACCTGGCGCAGTACTGACTCGAGCAGCACCTTGATCGTGAACGGCAAGCGGGAGACCTGCCCGACGCCGGCTTCCTCCAGCTTATTGAGCCGATACAGATAGACTGGTTCCTCCAGGCCGGGCACACGGGTGCGAGCGCCGAAGGAGTCTCGAAGAGGTTTCATGGCTTTTCTCCAGGCAGGTAGATGGGCAACGGCAAGGTCCGGGCACGAAGCACGCATGTCCTTACGGTCATGCGGACATGACGGTCATGCGGACATGACGGTCATGCGGACATGACGGTCATGCGGACATGACGGATGATCGTGAGCGGCGATTACGGTTACGGTTACGACTATGGCTAAGGATTATAGCGCAAGTGGCGGAACCTGGCAGGTATCGGCTTTACACTTCCCGTGGTCTGCGGCCAGGCACGGCCAGGCCGAGCCAGGCCGGATCGGCGCGGCCACCCTCGGTAAGCCAAGCCCCTGACAACCCCGGCTTTCGGATATAGGGTGCGATCGCGACGGTGTAACGAGATTCAACCAGCGAGGAGCACAATGTCATCCCCTCAACCCCCATCCGGTCTGTTCCCCGGCGCAGTTGATCGCGGTGATGGCCAGGTGAGCTTCGCGCTCTATGCCCCGGGCAAGCAGCGGGTCAGCGTGGTGGGCGACTTTAACAATTGGGACCCGGAGGCCGATCAGATGTCCGTCACAGCCGCGGGGCTGTGGTGGATCGAGAAAGATTTCGAGCCAGGCCGCTACACCTACCAGTTTGCGGTCGACGATGGGCGCCTGATCTGCGATCCGTACGCGACCGCCCTGGCCGAAGACTCGGCTTTCGACCCGCCGCGCGCGATCGTGGAAGTCGGACGGCGGTCGTACACCTGGCAACACGAGGATTGGAGCAGCCCGGCGTTCGAGGATTTGATCATCTACGAGCTGCACGTGGGCGACTTCACTCCGGAGGGCACGTTTGAGGGCGCGAAAAGCCGGCTGGACTATCTCCGCGACCTGGGCATCAACGCGCTCGAGCTCATGCCGATCTTCGAGTTCAGGGGTGAATTGGCCTGGGGCTACGACCCGACGTACTTCTTCACCGTGGAGAAAAGCTACGGCACGGCCGACGAGTTCCGCGACCTGATCGACGAAGCCCACGCCCGCGGGATCGCAGTGATCCTCGACCTGGTGCTGGCTCACACCGCGCACCGCCACCCCTTCAACCAGCTTTATCGCTACGAGGACAGCCCCTGGTACGGTTCGGGTTGCGGCGAGCCCAACCAGTTTGGCTTCCCGACCCTGGATCACTCCAAGGGGCCCACGCGTGACTTCGCACGCGACGTCCAGGCGTACTGGCTGCGCGAGTTTCACGTCGACGGTTTTCGCTACGATTATTGCGCCGGCATCGGCTGCCGGGGCGATCTGGGCGTGACCTACCTGGTGCGGTCGACGCGCGAAGTTTTGCCGCGCGCCTACCTGATCGGCGAATACAGCCCGGAGAACTCGCATGATGTCAATCAGTGTGGGCTGGACGGCGCCTGGCACGTCTCGTCAGGCTACGCCCTGAAGGCGTTGCTGGTAGAAGGAGAGTGCGGCAGCTACGACTGGGACGACTTTGGCCACTGCCTGGAAGTGTTGGACCCGCAAAAACAAGGCTATGCGCGGGCGGCGGAGGCCGTCAACTACCTCGAAAGCCATGATGAACAGCGAGTGATGCGCGACCTGCTGGATTCGGGTTTCAACGAGCAGCGGGCGCGCGCCAAATCGGCCCTGGGAGCCGCGCTGCTCTTCACGATGCCCGGCGAACCGATGCTCTACCACGGCCAGGAATGGGGCGAAGCCACCCCACGCTCGACCAACGAGCGGAACACGCTGCATTGGGAGCAGGCAGGCCAGGACGGCGGCGAATGGCTGCTGAACCGCTACCGGCAGTTGGCCTGGCTGCATCGCCGGCACGGCGCGCTGCGCAGCGCCGGCTTCTCGCTGGATGCTACTAACGCAGAACAAAAAACGCTGGTCTATCACCGCTGGGGCGAGACCGGCGATACGCTGGTAGTGGCGGCCAACTTCTCTCCCGCTCCTCAGACGCTGCGCGTGCCCTTCCCAAGCCCTGGCCGTTGGTCGGAAGTGCTCGAGGGGGAAACGCTGGACGTCCAGGATGAGCTCGTGGTGGAAATGGCTCCGTCCAGCGCCCGCATCTACGTCATGAGCTAAGATTCACGACCGGCCACCCGCCTCAGACGAACAGTACCGAAGCCAAACGGTTTCGATACGTGCGCACGAGCGGATCGTCGCCCAGGACGTCAAACAGATGGAGCATCGCCTCACGCGCCGCACCCTTGTTGAATGACCGATTGCGTCGCACGACCTCCAGGTACTGCTCCAGCGACTCCTCATAGCAGCGCTGCACGGCGAGCAAACTGGCCAACTTATAGCGCGCCTCGAGGTCTTCGGGCGCGGCGGCGAGGCGCGCCCGCAACGCCGGCTCGTCGGCGCTGCCCGCTTCGGCGCGCAGCTTCATCTCTTGACGCAAGCGCGTCGCCTCATTGCCTTCGGGCGTCCCGAGCGGCACGTGCGTGAGCGCGTCGAGCACGCCCTGCTCCTGCCCTTGCTCGGCAAGGGCGCGCGCCAGTCCCAGCCACGCGCCGGGATGCTCGGCCTGCTCGGCGAGCACGGATCGGAACGTCTCTTCGGCCTCTTTGGGTTTGCCCGCTTCGAGAAGCGTGCGCCCCTCGCTGACCTTCTGGTCGCCCTCGCCGGGCAAGAGCCTTTCAATGAATTGGCGCACGACCGGCTGCGGCTGCGCGCCGACGAACTCGTCGGCGGCCTGGCCGTCCTTGAAAGCCTTCACCATGGGGATGCCCTGCACCCCATACGTGGCAGCCAGACTCGGGTTCTCGTCGACGTTGATCTTGGCCAGGACGAATCGTCCGCTATTCTCATGAGCCAGCCCTTCCAAGACCGGGCTGAGAACGCGACACGGCCCGCACCAGGGGGCCCAGAAATCCACCACGACGGGCGTTTGTCGCGAGCGCTCGATCACCTCGGTCTGGAAATCCTCTTCGTTAACTTCAATGACAAAGCTGGTTGTTTCCATGCTAGATTAGATTCGCCGGCTCGCAAAGCGTTACTCGCGCGCAGCAGCGAGTTGCACCTGCTCGGAGCAACTCGCTGCTCGTGTCCGGCGCGCCAGCACCGGCCCAAAATGCCCGTCCGCTGCTCGCCGATCGGACACAGATCCGCTCGCTTCGCCACGCGCACCACACTTGGGCCGCCGGTACGCCGCTATGACCCTCAGTGGGGCATGGGAGTCGCCACGGAGACGCCCGCCTGGTCCTTGCCCCTGCCATTGCCGGACGGCGCCCGGCGAAACTCCGGTTCGCTAAGCACTCGCTCGAGCAACTCCCAATCACGCGCTACCAACGGGAACTGCTTGACGAACCAACCCACCGCTTCCCAGGCGATCGTCCGCCAGGTGCCGAAGAAGGGGGCTGTGAGGCGGAGCGCATGCAGCGTTTCGCACAAGCGATCGATCTCCTGATCGGACATGCGCATCAGGCCCAATATCAGCTTCCGCTCCGCCTCCAGGCTGCTCAGGATCGGGTCCTGGAAAAGCTGCTGATAGCGCTGGAACTGAACCCGCGACACATCCCCGGAATCCAAGGCTTCGGCGGCGAGCAGTGCCGCCTGCCTGCCCAGGTAGAGCGAGGGGATGATTCCAAGGTGGCCACCCGGGGTGGTCGCATCGCCGAGGCCAAGGAAGCCGTCTTGGGCGATGGTCACCGGCGCGTCGCGCATCACCAGCTTGTGCGTCGAGCCGCCGATGACCTGCGAGCCCACGAAGAGGTCCTTCACCCGTGGATCGCTCTGCATGTACTCATCCAGGAAGTACCAGAGCGAGCGATCGGTGTGGTAGCGTGCGCCGTCGGCGAAGATGGTGAAATAAACCGACGCGCGGCCGGGCGCCGGCAAGACGACCGTGCCAAACGCTTGCTGCGCCGAAGTGTAGCGCCTGCCGAGAGTGACCAGTTGGCCGAGATGCTCCGCCGTCACGGCGGGCGCGAACAGATCCTGGCTGACCACAAACGCGTAGCGCTTGGCCGGAGGGACGCGTGCGTACAGGCCTGCCTCCTCACAGAGTTGGCGTGCGGTGCCTTCGGCAGACAGCACGACCTCAGCCTGAATGGCGCCGCCGCCCGTGCGAACGCCGGTTACTCTGCCGCCGTCCTGCACCAAGCCGATGGCGGCTGTCCCGAACCGCAGCTCCGCTCCGGCCGCCTCGGCCTGTGCGGCGAGCAGACGCAGTAAGCCGGGTTTGTCGACGACTGCAAGCGGGAAATCATCACTGGACGAGTAGGGCGCGCTGAACTCCTGGCCGCTCGGCCCCACCAGGCGCTGAACGGTCGGATAGCCGGCGATCAGCGACGAGGGAAGTGAGAGATCCAGTCCGGCGAAGCGGATCCCGCTTGCGGAGCGTTGCGCCGAAACAAAGCCCGGCACGGGCGCGATCATCGCCCCGCAGGGGTAAGATAGATCCCCAGCCGCATTCAGCCGGTCAAGCACGAGCGTCCGGAAACCCAACCGGGCGGCAGTCCGCGCTGCACCCAGGCCGGCCGGGCCCGCTCCGACGATGAGAACCTCGCATTTTTGGCTGCTCATCATAGATCCTTCCTCTGCCCTGCGCAGATTTCCGATCTAGCGGTCCAGGACGCCCCTGATGCCACCGAACACCAGAACCATCAGGAACAGCCCGCCCATCGCCGCGTAAGCGAGCAATCCCGCATACAAGCCCTGTTGCCCGGCGATTGCGTTACCGAGCAGCAGGGGCCAAACGGAGGTCACTGCTACCAATACCACGATACTCAGCCTCTGCATCAGCCGTCGCATAATCGCACCTCATCTCAATACCACTCAGTACTGCACTTGATAAATCGCAGAGTCTCCCTCTTGCTCATATGCCCCGATATAGCGTATCGTGGTTTTCTGATCGTCGTACAGCGCCGTACAGCTTGGTGCGGCGCGCTCTCCGACCTTTTCGGACAAGACGCTATCGGTACTATTGTGCTCCTGGCGCAGTTCCTCGAGCACCCGGCTCGCGTTTGCGTCGGGTGAGACCGAGACGGCAACAACGACGGTCCAAGGTGGTCCTTCAGCCCAAAGCAGATGTCCATTCGCCGTTGTAGACGGCCCGCACCTTCGTTACCAGGTCATCGAGCGTATCGTGTTCGGACACGCATGCAGCCGCGCCCGCAGCCAGGTAAGCCAGGGTTCCGGCTTCCTCATCGGCAACGTCGATGGCCAGCACTCGGGTCCAGCCGCGCGAGACCGCGCTGATGATCTCGCACGCTTGGGCCTCGGACAGTTCGGCGCTCACAAGCACGACATCGCTGCGGTCGAGTTGCGCCAACGCCTCGTCAGCATCCGAAGCGAAACCCACAATACTCATGTCCGGCTCGTCGCGGAGCACGAGCCGCATGATGTCGCGCATGTTTGGATTACGGTCGACAACCAACAAACGTATCACGGCCAACCTCGGCAAACCTTATCGGGGACGACTAGCAGTGCGTGCGAATTGTAAGGCCGGTTAGCAACCGCGCGGAAGCGTAGAATACCGGGATTTTTGCAGGAGTATGATTCCTGGGGTATCTACGCGCGTACAGTATGAAACACCTAGATTGGTGCCGATAAGAATGGTAGAAACTACGCAAGAGATTTGGCGAAACAGGCGGGTACAAACTACGGAGTGCCAGCCGAGCGCCAGATATGGGTTCGGCGAGTCGGAGCGTCTGTCGCCTGACTGAGCATGGGGAGGAGAGCGCGCGGCGCCCGCTTCTGGCCGGCGACAGTCCTGCTCATGCCGTTAGGAACCTGGACTACAGCGCGCCCGGTGGCATTCATCTACCTCTATGGCGCGCGAGTACCAGAACGACGCGGGGAGAAAGCAAATGTCAAGCACACAACCCGACGGTTACCTCGCCACTGCCCCGGGCGCCAGTGGCAACGGAGTGCTGGTCCTCCACGCCTGGTGGGGGCTGAACGACACGATGAGGGCTTTCTGCAGGCGACTGGCGGAATCCGGCTTCGTGGCCTTCGCCCCAGACCTCTACCATGGCAAGGTGGCAGACAGCATTGCCGATGCGGAAACGCTGGGCAGAGCTCTCGACGCCAACCACGTCCCGGCCAAGGCGGAGATCGCGGAGGCCACAGGCTTTCTGGGCGAACGGATTGGGGCGGCGGGCGGCAAGCTCGCAGTAGTTGGCTTCTCTCTGGGCGCCTATTATGCACTGGACCTCGCCGCCGCCGATCCCGAACACATCCGTTCCGTCGTCATCTATTACGGGACCGGCGGCGGCGATTTCAGCCCCTCGAGAGCCTCCTACCTCGGTCACTTTGCGGAGAACGATGAGTTTGAGCCGCAGTCCGCCGTCGACGACTTGGAGCAGCAACTAAGGCGTGCCGGCCGGCCAGTGACTTTCTATCGTTACAGCGGCGTTGGGCACTGGTTCTGCGAACCCGACCGCAGAGAGGCATACAACCAGGCGGCAGCGAGCCTGGCGTGGGATCGGACCCTGGCCTTCCTGACGAGTACCTCGAAGGCAGCTTAGTCGACACGCGGTGTCGAAGGATGCGCGGTCACCGGCAACGACGTGGTGGGCAAACTCGTGTCTGAAGCTCAAGCGATCAAGCGATTGACCTTGACACAGGCATTGACATGGCATATCCTCAGGTTCGTGGACTGAAGGTTTCAGTCAGATAACGCTAAGAACGCCGCCCGATCTTATCGTGGTCTGGGTGGCGTTCTCTTGTTGGGAAGGATGTGTTTAGCGAATGCCAAACGAAGAAATGACAGTCAGCGACGGGATGGTCGTCAGCATGGATTACAGCCTACGGCTCGACGAGGACGAGGAAATGGTGGACAGTTCAGCCGGGCGCGAGCCTCTCGAGTTCGTGCAAGGTGGCGGCCAGGTCATCCCTGGTCTCGAGCAGCAGATATACGGGATGGGCGTCGGGGATGAGAAGAGTGTGGTGGTCCCGCCGGCCGACGGCTACGGGGAAGCCGACAGCGAAGCCTATCAACTCATGCCGCTCGAGGCTTTTCCGGCCGACATGACCGTGGAGCCGGGGATGGGTCTCGAGCTGCGTGACGAGTTGGGACAGGCAGTGCAGGCCTACGTTGCCGACGTGCGGCCTGACGGAATCGTGCTCGACTTCAATCACCCGCTGGCAGGCAAGACGCTGCACTTTGACGTCAAGATAACCGCGCTGCGCCAGGCGACTGAGGCAGAGTTGGCGCACGGCCACGTCCACGAGGGCCACGAGCATGACGACGAGGGCGAAGATTTCGACGAAGTCGATGAGAGCGAGGGCGGCGCCCACTGACGCCGGCGCCCCGCGCGGCGCACTGAGCGCGCACTGCCGATCAGCGACGATGTTTGTCAAGCAAAGCCAGGTGCTGCAGAGCGATAACGGTCTTCGCATCGCGAATTTCACCGTGGTTTATCATCTCCAGCGCCCGGCCGAAGGGGATGGTTACCAGTTCGGTATCCTCCCCTTCCGCCGCGACTCCTCCACCCTTGCCACTGTGCTCAGCGGCGCTGATCTCGGCCCAAAAGACCAAAATGCTTTCTGAGCTGCCGCCTGGACTGGGGTAGACGGTCGCGATAAAGTGCGGCTCGCTCTTCAGCTCGTAGCCGGCTTCCTCGAGCAGCTCCTTGCGAGCGACCTGGCCGGCATCCAACCCCGTGTCCTGCACGCCCGCCACAATCTCGAGCAGCCAGGCTTGCCGTGCGCCCGCGCCGTTCTGGTCCGCCGGATCGAGAGACGCGAACACTGGGTAGCGGAACTGCCGGACGAGGGAGACCGCATCCTGACCCCGGTCATACAGCAGAACGCCGACTGAATTGCCGCGCTCGAAACTGAGCCGGGTGACCGGATCGCTCAGCGTCCCATCGAAGCGCCGGAACTGGAGGCGCGCACGAACAACTCGGAACAACGTTTTGTAGTGGTAGTCTTCACTAAGCTCCAGCACCTGCACGAGGGGTGGTGGGGCTGCATCGAAGGCTGCAGACATGACGACCTCCTTAGCGGCGCGTGGTCGACGTTTATCACCTATACCACAAGGCGCCCGGTCGCGCAACAGGTTTTCTGGCAGCGCGCAGATTTGCCGCGCACCGGCAATTGGGGCAAAATGGGCCTGTTTGCGTCTGCGTCCTAACGAGAGCTAGAAAGGAAGTCATGATGCCCAGGGATTACAGCCGCTTGGTGGCCGAGCTTGCACAGAGCTACCGGCAGCATTCGCCTAAGTCAGCGGAGCTGAATGAGCGCGCGCAGCAAGTATTGGTCGATGGGGGAAGCCACGCGCTGCGCTTGATCGAACCGTTTCCACCACGCATCGTGCGTGCATCAGGAGGCTATGTCTGGGATGAGGACGGGCACGCCATCCTCGACTTCTGGCAGGGTCACTTCGCCAACATCCTGGGGCACAACCCGCCCGAGATTGGTACGGCGCTGGCGGAGGCTTTTGCCGGCGGTTCGGGCTTGCAGACGGGCTTCACAGACAGGCTGCAGATCGAGACGGCCGAGATCCTCTGCCGGCAGACCGGAGCCGAGCGGGCCCGCTTCACGACCAGCGGCAGCCTGGCGACGATGTACGCTATCTTGCTGGCGCGTGCCTTTACCGGACGCGACCTGGTGATGAAGGCCGGCGGGGGTTGGCATGGCGCGCAACCGTGGGGCCTGAAAGGGGTGAGTTATCAGCCGGGCCGCGGCTTCGATCACCTGGACAGCCAAGGGTTGCCGCCTGCCGTCGCCGACGACCTGCTCCTGACTGGCTACAACGACGCCCAGATGCTCACGGATCAGTTCCATCAATTCGGCGATCGCATCGCCTGTTTCATCGTCGAGCCGTTCATCGGTGCCGGCGGCAGCATCCCGGCCAAACGTGAGTACCTGCAGGCCGCGCGCCGGTTGACCAGCCAGTACGGAGCCGTGCTGATCCTCGACGAGGTCATCGCCGGCTTCCGTTTCCGAGCCGGCAACATGGGGGCGCTGTATGGCATCACGCCCGACCTGGCAACCTTTGGCAAGATCATGGGTGGTGGCATGCCGGTTACTGCAGTCGCCGGTCGAGCCGATATCTTGAACCTGACGGGACGGCCGGGAGGCAGCAAGGTAAAGTTCTCGGGCGGCACCTATTCAGCCCACCCCGCTTCGCTGCTGGCAGCCAAGACGATGATGACCTACCTGGCAGAGCACGAGCGAGAGGTCTACACCCGACTGGGAGAACTAGGGGAGAAAGCGCGCCTGGCGAGCGAGGGGGCTTTTGCCGCCGAGGGCATCTGTGCGCGCTCGACAGGTCCGTCCCCTGAGCTCCCGCTGGGGAGTTCCATGGTTCACCTGCATTTCCCTTACAAGCCGGACCAGCCGCTCGAGACCCCGGACGATGTCTTCGATCCGGCCTTGTGCGATCCGATGCTGAGCGAACACGTGTTGCGGCTGGCGCTCCTGCTAGAAGACATTCACACCGTCCACGGCCTAGGCGCGCTCAGTTGCGCCCACACCGAGGCTGACCTGGCCCGCCTGGCCGAGGCCTGCCGGCGCGTGGCACGCCGCATCAAGCCATACCTGGCCTGAGCGTCAACTTAGCACTCGAACTCGAAGCGGCACAGCAGGTAGACCATCCGCATGAGCAGCCGTCCCCAATTGGCCGGCAGCCAGAGGGGCGGTCGATATGGATAGTAGCTCATGGCCGTTCTCGATTTCCCTGCCCTCCGGCAACACGCGGGCGAGCAGGTCCCAGTCACGCGAGATGAGCGGGAATTGCTTGAGAAGCGATCCCAGCATCTCCCAGGCGATCATGCGCCAGTTACTGTAGTGGGGCGTCGTCAAGTGCAGGGTGTTGAGAGTCTGGCAAAGACGGTCGATGTCCTCATCACCAATGCCGGTCAGGTTCGTCACCAGCCTGTTCTCGGCCCCCAAGCCGTGCGCGATCAGGCGATGTGAAACGGGAGTGTAAGCCGCCAGGCAGCCGGCGCAAGTATCCCCCAAGTCCAGCGCTTCGGCGGCGATCAGGGCCGCCTCGCGGCCGCCGTAAATAGCGGGCAGGAGGCCGAGCTGACCGCTGGCGGTGATCGCGTCGCCCAGACCCATAAAACCATCGCCCACGACCCGCTGCGGCGCGTCGCGGATCACGATGCGATGTCCGGCCCGACTGACGATGCGGGAGCCAACGAAGAGGTCTTTAACGCGTGGGTCGTTCCACACGTATTCATCGAGATAGGCCCAGCAGGACTGCACCGTGATGTCCTTGGGGTCGTCGGCAAAAACGGTGAAATATGCCCAGGCCCGGCCTGGAGAGGGCATGACGACCGTGCCGAACGCTTCACGCGCCGAGCTGTAGCGCTGCCCGAGGGTGATGATCTGCCCGAGCTGAGCGGCCCCGACCGCCGGGGCCTGCACTTCCTGGCTGACCACGTACGCGTAGCGGCGGGCGACCGAGAACTGTCCGAAAAGGCCTGCCTCTGCGCAGAGACGACGGGCAGTGCCCTCGGCCGAGAGGACGACGCTCGCCCGGACGTCACCCCGGCTGGTTCGTACCCCGCAGACGCGATCACCTTCAAAAATGAGACCAAGCGCGGCCGTGGCATAACTCAGTTCAGCGCCTGCGTGAGCAGCTTGTTCGGCCAGACGCCGCAGCAACCCGCCAGGGTCGATGACGGCCACCGGCAATGAATCCCGTGCGAAAGCCAGGTCAAGATCCTGGCCGCCCGGGCTCTTGCACAGCCGCTGCCTGGGAAAACCGGCGATCAGCACATGGGACAGGTCCAGGTCGATCTCGGGGCAGTAGAGGCCATCGCCCTGCTGCTCGATAGATATCAGGCCGGGTATGGGAGCAATCACTCCGCTGCACGGGTGCGCCAGGGCGCCGCGACCCGGCAGCCGCTCGAGAACGAGGGTGCTGAATCCCAGCCGAGCCGCCGTCCGGGCAGCACTGAGACCGGCCGGCCCCGCGCCGACCACCACTACTTCATAATTGCCAGCCAACATAACAGCCAGTCATCTCCAGACACACACGCTTATGGGCCGGCCGCCCGCGCTCCGCCTGGGCGGGACACCTGGGCGACCCCCGGTGGCGGTCGCGAGCTAGCCGATAGGCGATCTCACCGGAGGCGCGTCGAAAAGCAAGGGCCCTTCCGAGTGGCCGAAATCAAAATTGGCACGCGGCTTTCCCTCCTGCAAAGTCCGCATCTTGCTCAGGAGTTCGTCGAGCGAATCTTCTTCCAGCGCGTAATCGGTGACGCCCGCAGCCGCATACTGCAGAAATGCCTCCTGGGTATGCGCCCAGTCCATCAGGACAACCTGGGGACCATCAGCGTGCGCTGACGCCGCGCGTGCCAGTTGAAGCACGCCCTCGCACGGCAAGTCGGCCGTGACGAGGATCAAATCGCACTCGCCGAGATGAGGCAAAGCCTCGGCCACGGAAACGGCTGAACCAACAACTAGGATGTCCGGCTCCCCACTCAGGATGGCCGTCATCAAGTTGCCCAGGGACTGATCTTTATCCACGATGTACAAACGGATCACGGAACCTTACGCTCCATTCACACTTATGCCACATCTATTCCTATTGTATGAGACAAAGCGAGGATTGTGAACCGTAGAAGCCGGGGATTTTCTGGCGGAAATAACGCGGAGAAACTACTGACGGGTCAGGTATTCTCCTCCAATAGGCCGTGTTCCATGGCGTAGTGCACCAACTCGACGCGACTATTGAGTGACAGCTTGCCCATTATGTTGGAACGGTGGCTCTCGACCGTCCGAACGCTAAGGCAGAGAGATTCGGCAATCTGGCGATTGGTGTTGCCCTGGGCGATCAGACGCAGGACCTCGATCTCACGACGGGTGAGAGCCTTGAGCGAGCCGGCGGTCTGCGATTCGGCCCCGGCTACGTCCTGAAGCAGCGCACGGGTCATGGCCGGGTGCACGTAAAGATCGCCGTCGGCCACCGAGTGAATGGCGTTGATAAGCTCTGACTCGACGGCCCGCTTGATGATATAGCCTGCGGCGCCTACCCGGACCGCTTCCTGCAGCAGGCTGTAGTCCTCATGCACGGTCAGAATGAGTACGGCAATCTCCGCGTGGCTCTCCTTCAGTTGCTGGGTGACCTCGATACCCGTCAGGCCCGGCATGTTTACGTCCAGCAGCAGCACATCCGGGCGCAAGGTCACCGCCTGGCGCAACGCCTCGTCGCCGTCCGCAGCCTCCCCGATCACTTCCATGTCGGGTTCGGCATTCAGCAATGAACGCAACCCTGCCCGCAAGACACCGTGATCGTCGGCAATGAGAATCCTAATGGGCATCTGGTACCTCCACGGACACCGTCGGGCCTTCATCCAATCGCGAGAACTTCAACCGGCGCCTCTCCGGTGAGCCAATCTCAAACCCAGTGCAGACAAAGGCCAACCTGCTGCGGATCGTACGAATTATACCACGCATTTAAGGAAAAGCGTTCTTGCTTGACAGGTGTCCCCTTCCCCCCTACAATTTCCTCGAGGAACCCTATGTTCAATCCACTCGACAGTTTTTCGCTGCCTGTACGCACCTGGTTTGAGGAGACGTTCCAGGCGCCGACTCCGCCGCAGGCCGAGGGTTGGCCGCCGATCCAGCGTGGCGACCACAGCCTCATCCTGGCCCCGACCGGTTCGGGGAAGACGATCGCCGCCTTTCTGTGGGGGATCGACCAGATCTACCGCGAGCTGGCGTCCGCCGAGGGTGAGGCAGAAGGTCTGGCAGATCGGCAGGTGGCACGTGAGAAAAGCCGGCCGAGCAGCGCCGCGGCCAACCGCCCCGGCATCCGAGTGCTCTACGTCTCACCGCTCAAGGCGCTCAATAACGACATCGAGCGCAACCTGCGCGCGCCGTTGGCAGGCATCCGGGCGGTCGCGCAGCGCTTGGGCCGGCCTCTACCGCCGCTGCACGTGGCTGTGCGCACGGGCGATACGCCCGGACATGTGCGCCAGCAAATGCTCAAGCAGCCGCCGCATATCCTGATCACCACTCCCGAATCGCTCTACCTGATGTTGACCAGCCCGCGCGCCCGCGAGATGTTCCGCACCGTTCACACCGTGATCGTGGACGAAATCCACACCCTGTGCGGGAACAAGCGGGGGGTCCACCTTTCGCTGACTCTCGAGCGTCTCGAACACGAGACTGGCCGGCGCGTGCAGCGGATCGGCCTGTCCGCCACGCAAAAGCCCCTGGAAGAAGTCGCACGCTTCTTGGGCGGGCAGGAGTGGGCAGATGACCGGCGTGCGTTGCAGCCGCGTCCCGTATCCATCGTCAACACCGGATACCAGAAGGCGCTGGATCTCCAGGTCGTCACGGTGGTCAAGGACTTCCGGGAGATGCCCGGCGACACCATTTGGCCCTCCGTCGTGGCGCGAGTGCTGAGCGACATCCGCCGGCGGCGCAGCACCCTGGTCTTTGCCAATAACCGGCGCCTGGCCGAAAGGACGGCAGACCGCCTGAACGCGCAGATCGCGGCGGAGGAGAGCGAAGAGATCCCACCCGGCAGCACCGAGGCGCTGGCTCCCGGCGGGATCGTGCGCGACCGGGGCATGTTTGCCCTGGGAGCCAAGGGGCCGATCCGGGCGCACCACGGCAGCATGTCGAAAGAAGCGCGCCGGGCGATGGAAGAGGACCTCAAGGCCGGGCGCCTGCCGGCATTGGTCGGCACGAGTTCGCTCGAGTTAGGGATCGACATCGGCGCGGTCGATCAAGTGGTTCAACTGGGATCACCCAACAGTATTGCTCAGGGTCTGCAGCGCGTCGGCCGGTCGGGCCACCTGGTGGGCCAGACCAGCGTCGGACGCATCTACGCCACCACCCGCGAGGACCTGGTCGAGGCCGCCGCCGTGGCCCGCGGCATGCTCGAAGGCGACGTCGAGCCGACCTACACCCCGCAGAACCCTTTGGACGTGCTCGCCCAACAGATCGTGGCGATGGTATCGGTGGAGGAATGGCCGGCGGCGGCGCTCTTCGACCTGCTGCGCCAAGCCTACGCGTACCATGATCTGTCTCCAGATGCCTACCGGGCAGTGCTCGAGATGCTCAGTGGCAAATACCATCGCGCCAATGGGCGGGAGGGCGAAGGGGGGGCCGACCTCCTGCCCGGCGCGCTGCGGCCGCGCCTGGCCTGGGACCGGGTCAACGATCGGCTGGCAGCGCTGCCCGGCTCGCGCTTGCTGGCCATCAGCAACGGCGGCACGATCCCGGATACCGGCCCCTACCGGGTCTATCTGGGCGACGGAAAGACGCGTATCGGCGAGCTGGACGAGGAATTCGTCTTCGAGACGCGCGTGGGCGACGTGTTCTTGTTAGGCAGCAACACCTGGCGCGTGCTCGACATCCAGGACGACCGGGTGATCGTCGGCGATGCGAGCGGAGCGGTGCCGCGCATGCCCTTCTGGAACGGAGACTATCCGGGACGTCCCTACGAGTTGGGCCAGCGGATCGGCCGCTTCCGTGGGGAAGTGTCGGCACGCGTCGGACGAACCGATGCCAAGCTCGACGAGCTGATGCGCTGGCTGCAGCACGACTACGCGCTGGACGAAAACTCAGCCACCAACCTTCTCGAGCATGTCCGCCGCCAGCTCGATGCGCTGGGCGTTATGTCATCCGATAGCACCATCGTCGCCGAGCTTTTCCACGATGCCCTGGGCGAGCCGCGGCTGGTGGTACACTCGCCCTTCGGCGGGCGCGTGAACGGCGCCTGGGCGATCGTACTGCGCAGCGCCCTTCAGGAGCGAACGGGCGTCGAGGTTGAGATGCAGGCCGCCGACGACGGCATGATCTTCCGCTTTCCGAGCCTGGAAGGCCTGCCGCCCGTTGACATCCTCCAGTCGATGACGCCCGCCGAGGCGCGCGAGCGCCTGCTGCGTGACCTGCCAAACTCGGCGGCGTTCGGAGCACAGTTCCGCATGAACGCCGGACGCGCACTGATGCTGCCGCGCGCACACGGCCATCGCCGCACACCCTTCTGGCTGCAGCGCCTGAAGGCAAAAGACCTGCTTGCCGTCGTGCGCAAGTTCAAGGACTTCCCGATTATTGCCGAGACCTATCGTGATTGCCTGAGGGATGTGTTCGATCTGCCCCACCTCGAGACCGTGCTGGAAGCCATCCAGCAGGGCAGTATCCGGATCAGCGTGATCGAGACCGCCGTGCCATCGCCGGTCGCCGCCGATCTTTTGTTCGGCTTCATGGAGCAGTACTTGTACGAGTGGGACGCGCCCAAAGCCGAGCGTCAACTGCAAACTCTCTCCGTCCGCCGAGACCTGCTGGAGGACCTGTTGGGCAGCGGGGTCGAGCTCAACGAACTGCTGCGGTCGGAGGCGGTGAGCGAAGTAGTAGCCCAGGCCCGTCACACGGCGGAGGGCTACCAGGCCCGCAGCGTCGAGGAGTTGGCCGTGTTCATGGATGAACTCGGCGACCTGACCGAGAGCGAGATCGCGGCGATCTGCGTCCGGCCTCCAGCAGGCGGGACGGCCCAGGCAGATGGGAGCCGGAACGCCCAGGCCGCGGGCTGGCTGCGCCAACTGGCGGATAGGGGACGGTTGCTCAAGCTGGCGGTGGTCAGTGCGGGCGGGCTTGAGGAACGCTGGCTGGCGACTGAACTAGCCGGCGACTACCTACCCGCAGGGATGGAAATGAGCGCGACGGCTGCCTCCGCGGCGGATGCCCCGCCCTGCCCAAACCCGGAAGCCATCGTGCGCCGCTATCTGCGCACCAGCGGCCCGGTCACCACGCAAGCGATCGTGGCGCGCTACGCCTTCCCCAGGGACTGGCTCGACGAGGTGCTTGGCCGGTTGGTAAACGATCGAGCCGTCCTCATGGGCCACTTCACCCCCGGTGGCCCAGCGGGCGCCTGCCCACCGCCCTGCGAAGAATACTGCGACCCGGGCCTGCTCGAAAAGATCCACCGTCGCAGCCTGGGCCTGCTGCGCAAGGAGGTCCAGCCCGTTTCTCTGGGCCGCTACGCTGATTTCCTGGCGCGCTGGCAGCACCTGGGCGAGAACGAAGGGCTGCGCGGCCGCGATGGCCTGCGCACCGTGATGCGGCAACTACAAGGCGTGGCGGTGCCCGGAACGACTTGGGAAGAGGACGTCCTTCCCGCACGGCTGGTCGACTATGATCCGGCGGCGCTGGACGATCTGTGCCAGAAGGGCGAGCTCGTGTGGGCCGGCCTGGGTCGCGACCCCCGCCGGGCGCGCTTCCGCTTCCTGCCGCGCGGCGAGGGCGGACTCTTCCTGGGCGAACCGGACGAGGACGGGCTCAGCGAGAGCGCCCGGCTGGTCTACGCGCAGCTCAAGAGCGAAGGGGCCTCATTCAGCGCCGACCTGGCAGCCGGCACGGGCCTCCGGCCGGCCGCGTTGGAAGCGGCGCTGGTCGAACTGGTCATGTGCGGGCTGGCAACCAACGATACATTGGGGGTGATGCACTACCTGGCCGAGTCGGGGCGACGACCGGGCGCCGCGGCCACTGGGACCTTGGCGCCGGATGGCAGCGCGGAGGCAGCGCGACCTGTGCTCAGCTCCCTGGAAGCGGAGTTGGCAGTTCGCCTGCCCCGTTCACGCCCGCCGTCCCCGGGCCGTCATCGCGGCGCGGCCTGGCGCGGCGCCAAGCGACGCGTCGCCCAGCAGTTGCGCGCCAGCAGCCCTGCCCCCGATCTCGCCGCAGGCCGCTGGTCATTGATCCATCGGACGGGGGTGTTGGGTCGCCCGCTGCCGGCCGAGGAAAGAGCTGACAGGCTGGCGCGCGTCCTGCTCGAACGCCACGGCGTGCTGACACGTGATGCGGTCGAACGCGAGGAACTCGGGGCGGACTGGCCCCTGCTCTACGCACACCTGCAACGGATGGAGATGCGGGGTGACGTGCGGCGCGGCTACTTCGTGGCCGGGCTGCCTGGTGCCCAGTTCGCCCTGCCCGAGGCGGTGGAAAAGCTCCGCGCCGCCGGAGAGGCAGGCAGCGAGGACGCGGGGCCGGTCGTGCTGAACGCGACAGATCCGGCGAACCTGTACGGCTCGCTTGGACCCGCCGCAGCGCAGGGCCAGGCCGGCCCCCACTTCCCCCGCCTGCCATCCACCCACGTGGTCCTGTCGAACGGCAAGCCGGTTCTGATCGCCGAGGACGGCGGCCAGCGGCTGACGGCCGCGGAGGAAGACGGACCTGAGCTGCTGAAGCAGGCCGTGGGCGCCTACCTCGATCGGCCGCACGCGCCACGCCACCTGATCGTCAGCCAATGGAATGGCGCGCCCGTGCTCGGCGGTCCGGGAGAGGCGCTGCTGCAAGAGCTCGGCTTCTATCGCTCGCCGGCCGGCATGGAGTGGTGGGCGCCTCATCTGTAATTGAGCAATTCGTCCAGGATCCGTTCTTTCAGGATCGGCCGGCGGCGGGATATAATGCGGGCGGAGGAGAAGAATGGCTGTCATCAAGCGCCTCGCCGGCTACCTTGGGCCTTATTGGAAGACTCTCATCGTCACCTGCGTGCTGCTGGTGCTGAACATCGCCTTAAGCCTGCTGCCGCCGCTCTTCCAACGCCAGATCATCGATCAGGTGATCGGTCGCCAGGCCCTGAGCAGCCTGCTGGCCCTGGTCGGTGGGTTGATCGCCGTCTATGGCCTCACCGCGCTGACCGAGTTCGGCGACCAGTACCTGCGTCACACCCTGGGCGAGCGCTTCATCTGCGACCTGCGGGTGCGCCTCTACAGTCACCTTCAGCGGCTCTCGCTGTCATACTTCGGGCGCACATCGACAGGCGAGCTGATGTCGCGTGTTACCAACGACGTCAATGCCCTCGAACAATTCGTGACGCATGGTGTGGTGCTGACTGCGATCGACGGCCTGCGCCTGCTGGGCTCGGCGGCGGTGCTGCTCGTGCTCGATTGGCGCCTGGCACTGGTGACCTTCCTGCCGATACCGATCGTGGCCTACGGGCTGCGCCGCTATAACCGGCGCGCGCGACCCATCTATCGTCAGGTGCGGCGGCGACTGGCCGACATCAACGCCAAGTTGCAGGACAACCTGGCCGGGATCCGGGTGGTGCAGGCCTTCGGGCAGGAAGGATCGGAGCTCGGGCGCTTCAGCAACGTGAGCGAGAATTACTTCCAGGAGCGCGTGGGTGTGATCCGCGCCTGGTCAACCTTCTTCCCGGCGCTGGGCTTCGTCTCGACGGCCGGTGGCTCCCTGCTGCTCGGCGCCGGCGCCTACATGGTGGTCAAAGGCCAGGTGTCTCTGGGCACCCTGGTGGCCTTTCTCTCTTATTCGACCTTTCTCTACGATCCCTTGCGCCGCCTGACCGAGATCGACAATATCCTCCAGGAGGCGATCGCGGCCGGAGAGCGCATCTTCGAAATGATCGACGAAGTACCTGAAATCAAGGATGCGCCGGACGCGGTCGCGCTGGAGCGGGTCCAGGGCGATGTCGTCTTTGAGGACGTGCACTTTCGCTACGAGAGTGATGGATGGCCGGCGGGCGTCGACGCAGCGGTGGCCGCGGCGCGCAGCGAGGAAGTGCTGCACGACATCGAGTTCCACATGCAACCGGGTGAGGTGGTCGCCCTGGTGGGGCCCAGCGGGGCCGGCAAGACCAGCATCGCCAGCCTGCTCTGCCGCTTTTACGACCCGACCCACGGCCGCATCCTGGTCGACGGTTACGATCTGCGCACGCTGCAGTTGACCTCGCTGCGCCGGCACGTGGCCGTCGTGCTGCAGGACACCTTTCTGTTCAATGCCAGCGTGCGCGAGAACCTGCTCTACGGCAAGCCGGACGCCAGCGAGGCCGAACTGGTGGCGGCGGCCAGGGCGGCCTACGCGCACGATTTTATCAGCCAGATGCCGCGAGGCTACGACACAGAGATTGGAGAGCGGGGCGTGAAGTTGAGCGGGGGCCAGCGGCAGCGACTGGCTCTGGCGCGCGCCATTTTGGCAGACCCGCGCATCCTGATCCTCGACGAGGCAACGTCCTCCGTGGACGCCGAGGCAGAGTACCTGATCCAACAGGCGCTCGAACGGGTGATGATCGGCCGCACGTCGCTTGTCATCGCCCACCGGCTCAGCACCGTCCGCAACGCCGACAAGATCATCGCTGTCGACGAGGGTCGCATTCGTGAGATCGGCAACCACGAAGAGCTATTGAATCGCGGCGGCCTCTACAGCCAGCTCTACCAGCGGCAGCTGGAGTTGGCCGCCACGGGATTGGACCAGGCGACCCTGAACTGAGAAGCGGACATCCGGTCAAGCCTGGAGGACCTACGGTTCAAGCGACGAATTTCGGCTCTCAAAGCCTGCAACGCGAACCACCAGGCGGCCATCGGGGCAGTTTTGGACCTGGATATCGCTAAGCTGTCTGGCTATGGCGGTTGCTGTTTCCAGCTCATCCGCTGCATGGGTTGAGGCAACTGCAACCGAGCGCATGCCCGCAGCCTGGGCGGCTGCAATACCGGCAGGTGAATCCTCGACGACGACACATTGACCCGCCGGAATGCCAAGAATGTTGGCCGCCACAAGATATGGCTCTGGATCCGGCTTGCCGTTGACGACGTCTTCTGCCGTCACCATGATCCTGGGGACAGGTAGCCCAAGACGTATCAGTCGGGCTGTGGCTACGTCTCGGGTGCCTGACGTGACAATTGCCCAGCGATCGGTGGGTAAAGGCTCTAGCAAGGGCAATGCTCCGTCGATTGCGACCACTCCTTGCGTGTCTGCGGCTTCGAGGGCGGCAAAAGACCGGGCCTCTTCATCGACAGGCGAGTGAGGAGCGACAAGCCTCATCGTTTCGGCGGTTCTCCTGCCATGGGCGACGCGCATGATCTCAGCAAGGTCAAGGTTATGCTGCTCTGCCCACTGCCGCCAATGGCGCACGATGCTGTCCGTCGAATCAATGAGTACACCGTCAAGATCAAAAAGGATGGCTGTACATTCAATCTGCATCAGATGTCTGCTCCCGGTTAGTCCGGCTGCTATTCTTTGCCAAAGGCAGTTTCCCGGCTAGCGTACTGACCGTGCGGAAACCGCAGCTATTATACGCTCCGAATAGCATGGCTGAAAGAATGACAAAAAGGCTGAAGGGCCCGAATTTGCCCTTCAGCCTTAGGTTCTCCGTCTCCCTGCTTCCCGCTGGCCGCTCGCCCTAACCTCTGGCTACCTGGCGCACTTCTTGGCCGTTGCAGTAGCCAGTCGAGGCAGCGTCGCCGCCGTCGATCTTGTGGAGCAGGAGGGCCTTGCCCTCGCGCGTGACGAGCAGTTGCAGGGGCACATTGTGGATCGGGCACAGCACGGGTCCCTCGCCCTCGTCAATTTCGGCTGACGTCGCCAGGGCGCCGCTTGCCGGCGCGAGCTGGGCACCATCCTCGGCTGCCGCGACCGCCAGGTGCGCGGCTTTGCCGGCCGCTGCTCCCTCGGCCGCTCGCCTGCGGGACGGACTTCGGGGAGCTTCGCGGCGTGTCTCGCCCGTCGTCGAGACGCTCGCCTGCTTTGGGCCGCTCGCCTCGCCCGCGGGCTGCCCATCGCGGGGGGCGGGGGATGCCGGTTCGGGGCCCGACCGTTCGTCGGGCTGCGGCGCCGCTCGTTCGGCGGCCGCCGGCCGGCTGTCCCGCGCGCCGGCGTCTGGCTGTGCTTCCGCGGGCGGCCGTCCGGCGCCCTCAGACGCCTGCCGCGACTGAACCGCCTCGCCGGCGCGCCCCGCCGAATGCGCCGCGCCGTCCTCGTCGCGGTGACTGCCCGGCGCGGCCGCGCTGGGCGCCTGGCCCGCCGCCGGACCTGGGGTCGCTCCTGAATGGCTGGGCGACCGTCGCAGGTCGCCCGACCCACCGGCTAGGGCCGGCCGTGCGCCGCCCGCGGCCGGCGGCCGGCTGTGGCCGTTCGTACCCGCGCGGGCAAACAGGGCCTGACCGTTAGCCTCCGGCCGGACCGGGGGGGCCGCACCGGCGGTCCGGCCCTCGACCGCTGCGGTCACGCCAAGGCGGCGCAGCAAGTTTTCCAGCTTCTTGAGCTCCACCTCAGGGATGCCTCGATCGGCGTCAAAGTCCACCCAGGGCTTAGGCAGGTCGTACAGGTAGCGTCCCAGCCCGAAGGCCGCACACGCTCGCTTGAAAGCCTGCGCCTTGGCGCTCGTCAGAGCATTGTCGTCAGTCAGCTCGCACTCCCCGACATCGCTGCGTGTGCGCTCGGCAATCGTCAGGCGGCACTTGACGAAGACCTTCCCCGAAATGACGCGCTTCTCACCGCCCCGCCCCAGCGCCTCCTGGGGGTCCGAGAACCAGATCGCGTAATCATCCTGCCACTCGGGGCAAACCTGATCCAGGCGCTCCTGGTACGGTTGCGTATCGACGTAGGGCACGGCCAGGCAGCGCTTGCGCTCCCGACTGATCGTCTGCGGTTTCCAGGCAACAACCTCGACCGAAAATGGGACCCTCAACCCATCCAGAACTTGTTCCCAGTTCGTGGTGTCCATGTGTCTTAATCTCCTTTCGCGGCTCGGTCCCGGGCTGGCGAACATACGTTCTATTATAGCACACCTGTCAAGCCAGCACAAACTATCAAAGAGGCAATTCAAGGCCTGGGCACCGTTCCCTGCTGCCCGCATCCTGTGCGCTTTTTGCTGTCACGACTACTGAAGCCGAGCCGTGAATGGGGATACTAGGAGCATGGCCGACAAAATAGCAGGCATCCATCACGTGACGGCGATCGCCGGCGACCCGCAGCGCAACGTCGACTTCTACACGGGAGTGATCGGGCTGCGCCTGGTGAAAGTAACCGTCAACTTCGACGACCCGGGTACCTACCACCTCTACTATGGAGACGGCGAGGGACGTCCGGGCACGGTCTTGACCTTCTTTCCCTGGCCGGAGGGCGCGCAGGGCCGCAATGGCCCGGGACAGGCGACGATCGTCTCGTTTGCCGTGCCCCTGGCCGGGCTGCAGTTCTGGGCCGAGAGGCTGGAAGACTTCGATATCAGTTACGAAGGACCGATCGCCCGCTTTGGTGACCGTGTCCTCACTTTTGTTGACCATGACGGGCTGCAGATCGAGTTGGTCGGCCGGCGCAGATTGGTCGGCGACGGCGAGCGTTTTGGCGCCGTGCCGCCTCAATACGCGGTGCAGGGCATCTGTGGGATTACGCTGCTGCAAGAGGAATTGGCGCCGACCGACCGGATGCTGACCGGGCCGCTGGGCTTTCGTGCGGCCGATCAGGTGGGCAACCGCTACCGCTACACGAGCAGCCACGACGACCCGGGAAGCTTCGTCGACATATTGGTGGTGCCGGGCATGCTGCCGGGCCGGGTCGCGGTGGGCACCGTGCATCACGTGGCCTGGCGCACTCCGACCGATGGCACCCAGCAGGGTTGGCGTGAAGAGTTGCTGCGACGGCAAGAGCGCGTCACCCCGGTGCAGGACCGCCAATACTTCCGCTCGATCTATTTCCGTGAACCAGGCGGGGTGCTGTTCGAGATCGCCACCGACGGGCCCGGCTTCACCGTGGATGAGGCGGCCGATAAGCTCGGCTCCGGCCTTAGGCTGCCGGCCTGGCTGGAACCGCGGCGCGCAGCCATCCAGGGCGCCCTACCCGCCCTGCGCCTGCCCACCCCGACGGCCGCGCTCGTTAGCACCCCCGACTTAGTGCAGATAAGCGCAGGGGCGGCAGGCACGCCATAGGCCCCCTCCGCGCGGACTGACCAGCGAGCGGCCAAAGTAACAATCACTACTGCCTTTCCGTCTTCATTATGGCATCTTAACCTGGTATGGAAGCCAATCCTCTCTGGTATAAAGACGCTATCCTCTATGAACTTCACCCGCGTGCCTTTCGCGACAGCAACGGGGACGGCATCGGCGATTTCCGCGGCCTGATAAGCAAGCTGGACTACGTGCAAGACCTGGGGGTGACGGCGATCTGGCTGCTGCCGTTCTACCCATCGCCCTTGCGCGATGACGGGTATGACATTGCGGACTACACCAGCGTTCATCCGAACTACGGCAGCTTGAGCGACGTCAGGCTGTTGGTGCGCGAGGCGCACCGGCGAAACCTGCGCGTGATCACCGAATTGGTCTGCAATCACACGTCCGACCAGCACGCATGGTTTCAGGCAGCCCGACGGGCCAAACCAGGCAGCCCAGCGCGTGACTTCTATGTGTGGAGTGATACGCCTGACAAATATCGTGAGGCACGTGTCATCTTCAAGGACTTCGAGGCTTCGAACTGGACCTGGGATCCGCTGGCCCACGCCTATTTCTGGCACCGTTTCTACTCTCATCAGCCGGACCTCAATTACGACAACCCCAGGGTGCGGCAGGCGATCTTCAAGGTGATGGACTTCTGGCTGCAGATGGGGGTAGATGGCCTGCGGCTGGATGCCGTGCCGTACCTCTTCGAGCGAGAAGGCACGAACGGCGAGAACCTTCCCGAAACACACGCGTTCCTCAAGGAACTGCGAGCACACGTCGACAGCCGTTTCCAGGATCGCGTGCTGCTGGCAGAGGCTAACCAATGGCCCGAGGATTCGGTGGCCTATTTTGGTGAAGGGGACGAGTGCCACATGGCCTTCCACTTCCCGGTTATGCCGCGCCTGTTCATGAGCATCCAGATGGAGGACCGCTTCCCAATCCTGGACATTCTCGCCCAGACGCCGCCCATCCCACCAACGGCTCAATGGGCGCTGTTCCTGCGCAACCACGACGAACTCACGCTGGAGATGGTGACCGACGAAGAGCGCGACTACATGTACCGCGTGTATGCGCGCGATGCGCAAGCACGCATCAACCTGGGGATCCGCCGCCGGCTGGCGCCCCTCCTTGCCAACAATCGACGGCGGATCGAGCTGATGAACGGCCTGCTGTTCTCGTTGCCCGGCACCCCGGTGCTCTACTACGGCGACGAGATAGGCATGGGCGACAACATCTACCTGGGCGATCGCAACAGCGTGCGGACGCCAATGCAGTGGAACGCCGACCGCAACGCCGGCTTCTCGGACGCGAGCAGCCAGCGGCTATACCTGCCGGTGATCACCGAAACCGAGTACCACTACGTGGCGGTCAATGTTGAGGCGCAACAGAACAACCACCAGTCGCTGCTCTGGTGGACGAAGCGCTTGATCGCCTTGCGCAAAGACCACCCGGCCTTCGGGCGGGGCAGCCTGGAGTTCCTGCAGCCCGACAACCGCAAAGTGCTGGTATTCGTTCGCCAGGACGAGCACGAGACGCTGCTGGTCGTCGCCAATCTCTCGCGCTTTTCCCAATATGCCGAGCTCGACCTCGGACGCTGGTGCGGCAGTGCACCGGTCGAGCTGTTCGGCCGCACGGAATTCCCCGTCGTCGGCGACGGGCCGTACACGATAACAGTCGGTCCGCACGGGTTCTATTGGTTCGCGCTCGAGGCGCAGATCGCTCCTGTGAGCCCGGAGGTTCCACGGCTGATGCCAGAGCTCGCGGGTGAGCAGGGCGGGCCCGAAACGGCGGCCATGCGCACGGCCACCCTCGGCTCGACACGTACCTGGGACGAGCTGATCGGGCCAGATGCCCCGTCCGTCTTGAGTCGTAGCCTGGCAAGCTACCTCCAGACACACGCATGGTTAGTGGACCGAAAGCGACGGATCAAAGCGGTTGAGATCAGCGACGCCATTCCCCTTCCGCCCACGCTGAACGCCCGTCTGGCAATCCTCGAAGTACGCTACGAGGTGGGGGAGCCTGAGGTATACCTGATGCCGCTGGCGTTCGCCGCGGACGTAGAGGCGCAAACGGTGCTGCAGGATCAGGCGCAAAGTGTAGTGTGCGAGCTGCAGACAGAAGGCCGGCGCTCGCAGGGCGTGTTGTACGAAGCCACGATCGAGCCGGCATTTTGGCAGAGCATGCTGAGCGCGGTACGCGGCCGGCATCGCTACAAAGGCACCAAGGGCGAAATGAGGGCCTCTACCATGCCGGTGCTGCAGCGCATCACCCGCGCCGAACCCTCGCCGATCCCATTCGTCAGCCGGGAAAGCGGCTTGTCCGGTCCAGATCGCCAACGTGCTGCCGTGGGGGTCTACGGCGACCGGCTGGCGCTGAGACTGTTCCGCCGCTTGGAAACGGGCATCAGCCCCGGGTTGGAGGTTGAAGGCTATCTGACCCAGCGTGGCTTTCCGAACGTGCCTGCCCTGGCCGGTAGTTTGTCCTATCGGCGGGGGGACGACACGATGGTGCTGGGCGCGCTCTCCTCATACACGCCGAGCCAGGGAAACGCCTGGCAGTATACGGTGGACGCGTTAAGCCACTATCTGGAGCGTATGGCCGCGCAATCCGGCAGTGAAGCTGCGCCCAGGCAAGCCCCCCGTTTCTCCGTATCGACGTTGCTGTCTCTCGGCCAGGGAGAACCTCCGCCTATTGCGCACGAGTTGCTTGGGCCTTTCGCAGAGTCTGCGCGCGTGCTGGGTGAGCGAAGCGCGGAGCTACACCTGGCCCTGGCAGCCGAGGCCGGCAATCCATCTCTGGCGCCGGAGCCCTTCACAACGCTCTACCAGCGCTCTGTTTACCAATCGCTGCGCAGCGATGCCGGCCGGGCCTTTCAGATCCTGCGTCGCAGCCTGCAAAGAGCGCGCTCGCCCGTCTCCGAGTCACTGATGGACCAGGCGACAGAAGTCCTGGGTTACGAAGAGGCGGCCCTCCAGCGCTTTCGCGGTCTGCTGAGGCACAAGATCGAGGCCACGCGCATCCGCTGTCATGGCGACTATGATCTGGCGCACGTCCTCTATACGGGCAAGGATTTCGTCATCACTGACCTGGAAGACGATCAGTCGGAACCGCCAGGCGAGCGTCGCATCAAGCGTTCTCCACTGCGCGATGTCGCCGGCATGCTGTGGTCGTTCCATTCAGCCGGCTATGCGGCCCTGCTTGGCTTGGTGCCCAATGCCAGCGTGCGGCCCGAAGACTTCGACCGGCTGGAACCCTGGACGGAGTTCTGGGTCGCCTGGGCGGGGGCCACCTTCCTGCAAGCTTACCTGCAGACTGCACGCGGAGCCTCGTTCGTGCCGGCCGAGACCGGTGATACGGCGGTCTTGCTGGACGCATTTCTGCTGCAGCGTGCGCTCACCGAAATGGGATCCGACCTCGAGAATCGCCCCGCATGGCTGGCAATATCGCTGCGCGGCCTGGCCGAACTGCTGGACGGTGCTGCATGATGGCAGCGAAAGTCCATTCTCCGCCTGCGTCAGCATCAGCACCATCAGAAACAGGCTAAGTCCGACGTCGAGACCGTCGCACTTCTCTTCGCCATCACAGCCTTGTTGTCCACACCCGAGCAGGCCTAGACCGAAGCGGGTCTGCCAAGCAGGCTCAGGGCGGACGCCATCACTTCGCCCACGGGCACGTCGGCCACGAAGCTCGCCCGGTGCTCGCAATTGTCGTCGATACAGTTGCGGCCGCAGATGGGACAGTTGAGGCGCCAGGAGACGTGTGGACGGTGGCGAGAACGCGTGATCGGCTCGGCATTGATCAGGTTACCGCACCAGTAGATGCCGACGGTAGCCGCTCCGACGGCCTCGGCCAGGTGCAGAGGGCCCGAGTCGTTGGCCACGAGCAGCAAACAGCGATCGAGCAATCCCGCCAGCCCCCCCAGGGACAGGGCACCGCAGACGTCCTCGGCAGTCCGCTGCATGGCCATGCGCACGTCCCGCACCAGGTCGCGTTCCGGCTGCGTACCGCTGATCACGACGCGCGCTCCCGCTCCAGCCAGCGCATCGCCGACAGCCGCGAACTTTTCGGGCGGCCACCGCCGGCGACCGTCACCGGCGCCGGGATGCAGCACGACCAGTGGGGCAACATCGGATGCCGGCTGCAACGGGACGGCCCGGCAGGATTCCTCCAGGTCGGTTGGGAGGACCGTGAGGTGCGGCTGCAGGTCAACCGGCTGCGCGCCGGTCAAAGAGACAACCTCCAGACAACGCAAGATCTCGGGCTGGAAGTAGATGTAAGGCACCCAGTGATCGAGCGGTTGCGCGTCGGGTGTCCTCAGGCCCAGGCTGATGCGCGCTCCAAGCTTCAAGGTGAACGGATTGGAGTAGCGCCCGCCTCCGTGCAATTGGATTGCCAGGTCGAAGCGCTCGCGCTGCATCGCCGCGAAAAAGCGCTCGAGCTCTTGGCCGTCCGCATACGTCCCCGGCGTCCCGCCAGGTTCGCGCACGCCCTGGCTGGGAGGCACGACGATGACACGATCGACCGGGCCCGGCCGCCGGGCCAGAAACTCGGCGTGCCAGGGCAGGCCAAGCAGCACAATCTCGGCATACGGATAAGCCGCGCGCAGCGCAGCCAGCGCGGGGAGCGAGAAGATGAAATCGCCCAGGGCGTTGGCGCGCAGTACGGCGATCTTGTGGATGTCGTTGATCTTCATTCAGAAACCATGACCTCTTCTGCTGCCTGCCGGACCCGCGCGACGCTGATGCCATCCAGGCATTGGTAACCGATCGGGCAGACCCAGTAGTCGCACGGCCAACAAGGGACCGGATTGACGATGACACGATGAGGCCCGCGCGCCGGACCTTCGGCCGACCAGCCGGGTGGTCCCCAACGTGCCGGATCGGTGCCGCCGAACACGGTCACCGTGGGCCTGTGCAGGGCATAGGCGATGTGAGCCGGGCCCGAATCGTTGCTGACGAGCAGGGCCAGCCGCTGGATCACCGCGCCGAGCACGGGCAGGGAAGTCCGACCGGCCAGGTAGCGGAGCGGGACCCTCAAGTCGTTCGCGACCGCATCAGCCAAGGACCGCTCCTCCGCTCCACCCAGCACCACCACGGTCCCGCCGTAACAGCGCTGTAACTGGCCGGCCAACTCAGCGAAGCGCTCGGCCGGCCAGCGTTTGGTCGCCTCACGCGCGGCCGGGTGGACGCCGATAAGAGGACCCGCGGCGCCACGTAACAAATCCTCGGCCGCCAGGTGATCGTCTGGCCAGAGCGGGAACTCGGTCTCATCACCCCGGGCCGAGGCGCCCAGAAAAACGGGAAGGCTCAGGACGCGCGCGATCTCGTGCCCCTTCTCGGGCAGCGGCAGCGCGGCATCCAGCCGTCCGGCTGGGTCGCCCGCACGCACGAAGCCCGCAGTGGCGCGCGCACCCAGCATGAGGGTGAACGGGTTAGAATAAACGCCGGAGCCGTTGATTTGGAGGGCGAGATCGAACTCCTCGGCTTGCATGCGGGCGAAGAACTGCAGCGCGCGCCGTGGATCGAAGAACTGATCGGCCATGCCCGGAAAGCCGGGGAACTCCTCAAAGCGGGCCAGGTGTGGCGAACGCGCCACGAGATCACGCAGGAAAGGCAGGCCGATAAAAACAAACTCGGCTTCGGGGAGCGCGTGATGAAGAGCACGCATCGCCGGCGTTGCACAGATGAAGTCTCCGATGCGTGAAGCGCGCACCAACGCTACCTTGCGCAAGGGATGGGGCAGGCGCGCCAGCAAGCCGGGGGCGAAGGGATCCGTCATTTTCTCAGGTCAGTCCTGGCTCGTAGCGAGGGGGGCACCCTCGGATGGGCTGGGCAAGGTAGTCCGCGCGAAGCGCTCTATCATCTCCGGCAGCAGCGCCAGGGCATGGCCGTCCACCGCACCGCGCGGGTTCAGGACAGTCGAGGGCACCTGGGAATAATAGGTGCCGGAAGGCAGGATGCCGCAACCGCCCCACAAGCGCATGAGCAGGTTCTGCACCAGGACCTCTTCACCCGAGTGGTAACGCGGCAGGCGCGTCCAGAACGAGAAGCCGCCCACTTGCACGAGTTTTGAGCGGTCGTAGAGGATGCAGGAAGCTACCCAGGCCACCTTGTAGAGTCGGAACTGGCCGGGCGGCAAACGCAGGCCAGCGTGCCACAAATTAGCCGCCCGGTGCAGATTCCAGCGCTCCCACTCCGGCGAATCCGGCTCCACCACTTCGGGCTCGACCGGCCCCTCCCACAATTGAAGCACCTGCTGTTGCGGCCGCAGGTCGTTCCGGTAGCTCAGGCCCGCCGGAAAGGCGCCGACAAAAGCGCAGTTCTGCTCGTGCAAGACGTCCAACAAACGCGCCAACACCCAAGGCTCCATCAGCACGTCGTCGTCCAGGTAGAGCACGCTGTCTGCCTGCGCATGCTGCAGCAGAAAGTCACGTTGCTCCGCGATGCCACGCAACTGCGATCGATGGTGCCATTCATACGAACCGCCGCGCGCCTCGACGACCCTCAGCAAGGCCTGGACCACCGGTTCTGCTGCGGCAGGCTGGTCGCTCTGGTCGGCGACGATCAGGTGAACGTCCGCCAGCGTCTGCGCGGCGACACCCGCGAGTGTCATGATCAACGACGACAGCCGGTTGTATGTGGGAAGTAGAATGTCGACAAGAGCCATGCTTACCTCTTGACCGCCACGATCAGGCGTCCACCGCCCGGTTCCGCGGAGCTCAGGTCCAACTGTCCCGCCCATACGGCCAATCGTGCCAGGCTGGTCGGCGGGATCCGGCGCCAGATAACCCCAACCGCCCGCCGGCGGCCGATCCAGATGCGCTCCAGATTGTCCATGGCATCCCAATAGGCGACCAACCGCCGGCGCAGGTAGGGCCGCGTGTGCACGAGCTGCAACCCGGCTCGCGCCAGCCGGCGCGCCCACTCGGCAGTTGGCCACAGGTTGTGGTGGATCAACTGCCGGTTGCGCCGCCGGGCGTAGGGTTGCCACGGCAAGACCAGCCAACGCCCGAACGCCTCGCTGGGCACGGTGAAAACCAGGCGCCCAGCGGGCCGCAGGAGCCGGCTGACCGCTGCCAGGGCATCGTCGATACCCTCGATATGCTCCAGCACTGAGTTGCTCAACACAGTTCCCACGCTTCCATTCTCGACCGGCGCGTCCTGAATCAGGCAGGCCTCGAAGCGCTCATAGACTCCGAGGAGCGCGGCCTTTGCGAGCGCATGCCGGTCGGGATCGAGGGCGATCATGACGTGCGCCAAAGCCAACGACGTCACCAAACCGTCGCCGCAACCGAGGTCGAGAACCGGCTCGCTCAGGCCCTGCTCGGTCTGCTCCCGCAGGGCAGCGACCTCGGCCGCGCGCCAGATGGCGAGCGAGGGGCCCAGCCGCTCAAAGAGCAACCGGTACGTGGCCGCGTCCAGCCGCAGCGGTCGTGCTAACGGCCGCGCCGGGGCGGGTGGGGCCAGGCCGCCCGCTGAGCGCCCGTTATCGCGCCTGATCGAGTCCATCAGAAGGTGCCGTGGTACAGGGAGCAGGACTGACAGACCTCGGGAGGAGTGTCGGAGGCCAACTGAGCGCGGAAGGCTTCGAACGCCTCGCCGTCCCAGACCGGCCGGACGCCCTGCTCGGCCATATTGCCCAGGTTCGCCCGATCCGGAGTGGACACCATGCAGCAAGGCATTGCGTAGCCCTGGTAGCTAATATAGGCCCCGTCCCAGGGCCAGCTACAACGCTCGCGGCCGGGGGTACCGGGCGGGTAGGCGCGTACACGCGTGCGTGGGAGCCGGAGGTCGACACCAAGTTCGGCGGCCGCGTCCCGGGCTTCGCCGAAGTAGCGCTCTATGCGCTGCGGGTCCTCGGTCAGCAGGGTCTGCTCGTCCACGTATTCACGCATCGGCTTGTAGTGCTCGGGCAAGCTCGACTCGCCGAAGTCATGGCTGAGGTGCTGCACGAATATCTGCTCCATCTCCAGGCGATGCGCAAGCAGAACGAGATCAGGAAGCTCATGCAGGTTTTGGCGCATGATCACCATAACCATATGCAGGTGCGGCAGACTGCTGCCCAGACGGCAACGTGCGTCCAGCAGGCCCTCGACATTGCGGATCACCCGGTCAAAGCGAGCCTTCAAGCGTATTCGCTCGAAGGTCTCGCGGGTGGCGCCGTCGATCGAAACGTGCATAGTGTCTAGCCCACTCGTGACGCATTGCTCGGCTCGACGTGCATTGATCAGCGTCATGTTTGAATTGGTGGTCACGCGGATACCTTTGGCCACGGCGTAGCGCACCATGTCGAAGAAGCGCGGGTGCATGGTCGGCTCACCCAAGCCCTGGAGATGCAGGGTCTCCAGACCCTCAAACTCGTCTATCAGTCGAGTAAAGTCGCGGAAATCCATGAAAGCCGGCGGTCCATAGGGCGGACCATCGCGGCGAAATTGGATTGGGCACATCGTGCAACGCAGGTTGCACTGCCCCACGGGCTCGACCTGGACGTACTTTGGTAATTGCATGCGCAACCTCAGAGAAACCAGACGCGATGCTTGATGGCCCCGGCCAGCCGCCAGAAGACGGCCAACGGAGGGATCAGCAGCGACGTGACGACCATTTCGACAATATGGCCGGGCGTGTGGGCCGTGTGGCGTAGCCGTTGCAGACAGAAGCGGCCTGACATAAACAGCCAGGCACCCGCGGCCAACGCGGCGACAGATCTCTGACCGACGAGAAGGGCGGCTCCGGTCGCCAGCAGGGCGGACAGACTGCCGTAGTAATGCCAGGGCACGACCGGCGCCAGCCGTTGGCGGTAAAGGACGGGATGCTTTTTGTAGAGCAAGGCGTTGTATAGGCTTTTGCGCTGTTGGAACAGGCTGATTCCCCAGGCGGCCGGACGGACAGGATGAAACACAATCGCGTTCGGCGCGCGCAGGAAGATTCCGGAGCGGCCGGCCATCAGCACCTGCCCCGGGGGGACGTCCCAAACGGGCAAGGCAGCCGGCCCGGCGCCATAATGCTCGATCAGGGTAAAGAACAGATCGCTGTCCTCGCGCCAGGGTGCGTGGAAGCGCTCATCGAAGCCGCCCACGGCGGCCAGGGCCGCCCGATTGTAAAAGCAGTTGGCGGTCACGAACTCCGAGCGCTGCAGACCCGCGGCGTTCCATTCAAAGTCGGTCGGTCGTAGTGGCAAAGGCATCACGATCTGGCCCGAAACGCCCACGACGTCGGCCGTCCGATGATCTTCGAACGCTGCCAGGCCGGTCTTGAGCCAACCGGGAGCCGGGATGCAGTCGTCGTCGGTGAAGGCGATTATTGCGCCTTGGGCCGCGCGCCAGCCAGCGTTGCGGGCGGCGGCCGGGCCGCGCCGAGGCTCGAGCGAAAGGTAGCGGAATTGGGCAGGGGGAGGCAGCGCACGACACGAACCCGCGGCAGGCGAGCGAGCGTTTGCCAGCCCATCGGCTCGAAGGGCGATGTCGGGCTGCACAGGGCGACCGGCGTATGCCGCGAAGGCGCTCCTCACCATCGCAACCTGGCTGACGCCGGTCCAACCCTCCTCCAACTCGACCTGCGCCTCGTGCAAGCGCTCCTCCAGGCTGTGGCACAGGCTCTCCGCCTTCTGCCTTTCTTCGACCACGCGGCGCGTGACCTCGGATCCGCCATCGTCGACGATGATGACCTCATATTGCTCGCGTGCCAGGTCCTGGCAGGCAAGAGCGGCCAGACAGCGCTTCAGCAGCTTCGGGCGGTTGTGGGTGGGAATCACGACCGAGATACGGACGGCCATTAAACAGACTCCGGCTTGAGCAGCAAGAACGAACCGATCACCAAGGCGTCCAGCGGCGAGGTCCAGAAGCACTCGACCGCGTCGCGTGGCGAAAGCACAATCGGTTCGCCCCGCGTATTGAAGGACGTGTTGACCAGAACGGGCACCCCAGTTCGGCGCTGAAATGCCTTCAGCATGTCATAGTAAACCGCGTTCTGGGCCCGGTTGATCGTCTGGATGCGGGCTGTGCCGTCCACGTGGCGCACGGCAGGGATTTTCTCGGCGGCCTCGGGGCGCACGTCGAAGACGAAAAGCATGAACGGTGAAGAGCCGGCATCCTTGAACCAGCGGTTGGCTTCTTCCTCCAGCACGACGGGCGCCACCGGACGGAAGTCCTCACGGTCCTTGATCGCGTTCAGGCGCGCTTGCATTGATGCATTGACCGGGGAGGCCAATATCGAGCGGGCGCCCAAGGCGCGCGGCCCGAACTCGTGCCGGCCCTGAAACCAGCCGATGATCTTGTCCGCGGCCAACAGTTCGGCGGCGTCTTCCGCCACGTTCTCCAGGTGGCGGTAAGGCAGCTTTGCCCAACGCAGAAACTGTTCGATCTCTTCATCACTGTACTCCGGGCCGAGGAAGGCATGATCCATGCAGTAAACACGCCGTTCAGCCCCCCGTTCCTGGGCGTCGACCCACAACGCTGCACCGAGCGCGGTGCCCGCGTCGCCCGCGGCCGGTTGCACCCACACGTTCCTAAAAGGTCCGCGGTCGCGGATGCGGGCATTCATCACGCAGTTCAGCGCGACGCCTCCCGACATGGTCAGGTCCTCCATCCCACTGGCACTGTGCAGCCACTCCACGATCTCGAGCGCTGTCTCTTCCAATGCCACCTGGAGCGAGTGAGCGATGTCGTAGTGGCGCTGCTCCAGCGCCTCGCCCTTCATCCGGCGCGGCCCGAAGCGTTCCTCCAGGCTGACCTGCCGGATCCGGTACTGTCCGTCCTTGCCCATTTGGATGATTTCCCGGAAGTCACGCAGGTATGCCGGCTTGCCGAACGAGGCCAGCGCCATCACCTTGTACTCGTCAGAGGAATGCAGAAAGCCCAGGTAATCGGTCAGTTGCTCATACAGGATGCCCAGGGAATGGGGCATGTTGACCTGACCGATGCGCTCGATCTGAGTACCTCGCCCCAGGCTGTAGCCGGTAGTTGCCTTCTCACCCCGGCCGTCCAGGGTCAGAATGGCCGCTTCGTGGAAAGGCGAGGGGAGAAAAGCGCTCGCGGCATGGGCGACGTGGTGTTCGACGAAGTGCCAACGGTACGGACCGTCCCAGCGCACGCCGCGCATGCGTGCCTGCAAGTGCAGGGGCACGCCGCCGGCCAGGTGCCGGGGGGCGTTGGTGATATGCGAGAGGAAGAGCGGGTCCCAACCCGATTCCCATTCCTCCGGCCTGGGATGCGCGCTGGGCTGCAGCGGCAGGCAGATATCCTGATCTGCCCCGTGCCCATTCAAGAGCAGGAACGGGTCATAGGAGTAGGCGACGTGCTCGACCTGCACCAGGTTGATGCCGGCCTCGCGCAAACAGTAGTCGATGGCATTGAACGGCAGTTCCCAGGTAGAAAACGGCACAGGTCGCTTGCCGTGCTTGATCTTCGTGAAGCGTTCTTCTTCCGCCGCCGCGATGACCTGCCCATCCTTGACTATTGCTGCCGCCGGATCATGATAGACAGCGTTGATTCCCAGGGTGTACATTCAGACTGTCTCCTATTGTAACTTCCAGACCCAGGACCCTCGGCGCGTCGACGCGCCGGTCTCCGACGGTTGTCGGCAGCTCCTGGTGATACACACCGGACGGAATGATCCCGCAACCCCCGTAGCGGGCCATGACGCGCAACTGGGCCAGCACGTCTTCGCCACTGTGTTCGGGCGGAAGATCGCGCCAGAATGAGTACCCTCCAACGGCGCGCAGCTTGGCAGTGTCGTAGAGCACGCACGCGCCGACCCAGGCCACCTTGTACTTTCGCTGCTTCTCGGGCGTCAGGCCCAGGCGCTCCTGCAGGTGATAGATGTTGGCGGCATTATGCAGGCGCCAACGCTCCCAGGCTGGCGAACCCGGCCGGACGGTCTCGGGCTGCACCCGTCCATCCCAGAACTCCACCTGCTGCTCCTGCGGCCGGACGTCGTCCAGGTAGCTCAGTCCGATCACGGCGCTGCCCACGAAGCCGCAAGCCTCCTCCCGCATGGCCGTCAACAGGCGCTCGACCACGAACGGCTCAAGGATCAGGTCATCGTCCAGGAAAAGTGCGTAGGGCGCCTGCACCTGATCGAGCAGGTACTGGCGCTGCTCGGCCATCCCGCGGCGCGGCAGGTGCCTGTGCGCCTCGACCGGCTGTCCATGGGCTTCTAGCACACGCCGGGCTGCCATCACCTCGCCGCTCGCGGTCGGGTCGTCGCCTTCGGTCTGGTCAGAGACGACCACACGGAAGTCATGGAACGTCTGGGCACACAAGCTGGTCAACGTGACCGCAAGGGCGGCCGAGCGGCAGAAAGTCGGGATCAGGATATCGACCTGACTGGGAGTGGTCACAGCGCGGCCTCCGGCAAGCGCATTTCCCCGACCGAGATGGCGTCGTTGCCGGCGCCGGCCAGCAAATCGGCGGCCGCGCGCACCACGTCGCCGGGGGGCACCAGACGCAGGCAGTTGTGATGACCCAAGGGACAGGTACTCTTGTAGCAGTACTTGCAGGGTACATCCTTGAAAAGCACCCGGTTCGGCACCCGCCACGGCGTGTGCTGTGGGTTTGTGAGCGCATACAGCACAACCACCGGAGTGCGAACGGCTGCAGCAACGTGGACCGGCCCGGTGTTGTTCGAGATGAGCAAGGGCGAGAGCGCGATCAGCGCCGCCAGCTGGGCCAGGTCGAGATGGCCCACCAACGAGTGCGATGGAGCCCGCATCTGGCTCCGGATCTCCTCGATCGGCGCGCCCTCGGGCTCGGTGCCGGTGAAGATCACCTGCACTCCCAGCTGGCCGACCAGCCGGCGCGCGACGGTCGCGAAGCTGCCGGCCGGATAGCGCCGCGAGGGAGCCGAAGCGCCCGGATGCACCACCACCCAGCGTCGCCGGGGATCGAGGCCGAGGCGCGCGAGGCAATCGATCGCGTACCCATAGGCATCCTCGGGCACCCGCAGCGAGAGACGGGTGTCACGGACCTGGCAGCCGGCCATGGCCACCAGGTCGAGCTGGCGTTGCACCTCGTGGCGCACGCCCTGCTGCGGCTCGGACTCGGGAATCCAGTCGCTCAGAAGTTGATAGGGATTCTCACGGCAATGGGCAAGGCGCAGCGGGATATCGGCCAAGTACGCGAGCATGGCCGATGGCAGCGGGTTCTGGCTGTAAACCGTAAAGATGACCGCCGCGTCAAACCCTCGCTCGCGCAGGCGCCGGATCATGAACTCGTCTGGCCGGCTATCGGCGCGTGGCGCAGTCGCCTTCATCCAGGGCGCGTCGTAAACCAGCACTTCGTCGACCTCGGGGATCAGCGCCCCGGCGGCGGCGCCGGCAGGTGAGGTCAGCAGGGTGATGCGCCGGCCGCGGCGCGACTCCTTGAGCGCGCGCATCGCCGGTCCGGTCATGAGCACGTCGCCCAGGCTGTCCAACCGGACACAGAGGATGTTGCCGGCCTGTGACCAGCGCTCGTCTACCATGCTGCCTCCGCTGGGCCAGCTTGGACCGGGTCAGGATGCTTGTCGTCATATGCCTCGCGGATGCGGGCAATCATGCTCGTGGTCGAGTGATCCTCCATATACGGCAGGATTTGCACGGCCCCGCCCAGCTCCTCGACTAACGCCGCCTCGGGCAGCGTCTCGCGCGTGTAATCGCCCCCCTTGACGAACACGTCGGGCCGGATGACGCGGATCAATTCCACCGGCGTGTCCTCGCCGAAGGCTGTGATATAGTCGACGCTGCTCAGGCCCGAGAGCACCTGCACGCGGTCTTTGAGGCCGTTGATCGGCCGCGAGGGACCTTTCAGGCGCTGCACGCTCTCGTCGGTATTTACGCCAAGCACAAGAAGGTCGCCCAAGGCCTTGGCGCGGTTAAGGTAAGCGATGTGGCCGCTGTGCAGGATGTCGAAACAGCCATTGGTGAACACCACGCGCCTGCAGCCGCGGCGCTCCGTCTCCAGGCGGGAGACCAGTTGGGCGACGTCCGAGACGAATTTGTCGCCAAGCGTAAAGTACTCGCGCAGTTCCCCCGCCGAGCAAACCGTCGTACCGTCCCGGCGCACGACAACGCCGGCGGCGGCAGATGCCAGTTCGGCCGCGGCTTGCCGGTCGGCTCCGGCCACCAGCGCCAGAGCGAGCGCGCTGACAAAGGTATCCCCAGCCCCGGCGGCGTGCGAATCCGGGTTGGGCTGGGCGTAGGTGCGATAGGGCAGGCTGCCGCGCTCGAACACGAGGGCGCCCTCGCTGTCAAGCGTGATCGCCGCCAGGCGCGCGCCGGTGGCGTCCAGGATCTGCTCGCCGTAGGGCCCGATCTGCTCGGCGCGCGCGCAGGCTCCGTCCAACTTGTCCAGCCCCAGCAGGCCGACCGCCTCGCCGTAGTTAGGCTTGACGGCAGTCACGCCCACTCCCCGGTAAAGGCCCAGGTTCTTGGCGTCCGCGACGATCACTCGCGGCGACTTCGCCTGCAGGTCCGCGATCAGCTGTACCACGCGCGGCGTGAGCACCCCGTAGCCATAGTCAGAGATGACAAGGGCGTCGGCCTGTCTGAACAAAGATGCCAGCCTCGCGATCAGGGCCTGCTCGGTCTGTTCGTCGAGCGCGCCCGTGCTCCCCTCGTCATAGCGCACCAACATATGCCCGGCCGCGATGACCCGGCGTTTCGCCAGCGTGCGGCGGAAGGGATGTGCCAGTAAGTTGTCGACCGGGACCGAGCGCTCTTGGAGCGTCGCACGCAAGAGCGCTGCGTCAGGATCGCTGCCAACGACCGACAGCAAGGTCACCTCGGCGCCCAGGCTGCGCAGGTTGACCGCAGTGTTGGAGGCGCCACCCGGCGCCAGCTTTTGCGCGGCGATAGACACGACCGGCACTGGCGCCTCGCGGCACAAGCGATTGGTCGTACCCTCCAGGTACACGTCGAGCATAGCATCGCCGATCACGACAGCTCTCATTCCGGCGAAGGAGTCAATTATGTCAATCAAGCTTCCGTTCATCCTGTTGTTCCTGCCGCAAAACACGCGGCCCCAATCCCGACGCGCAGGTCACGATGGCCGCTGCCTCGAGCAGGTCGGCCGCCAGATGGTGCGGCAGCCGCTCTGGCGACAGCGCCCACTCTGTCTCGTGACCGTTGTCAACCAGCACGGTCCTGCAGCCTGCCCGGCGGCCGGCTTCCACATCGTCCAGTATGTCGCCGGCCAGCCATGAGCGGCCCAGGTCGATGCCATGTTCGGCCGCTGCCCGCAGGATCAGGCCCGGCGCAGGCTTTCGACAATCACATTCGATCGCGTAGCCCGGCGCGGTCCCGTCCGGGTGGTGCGGGCAGTAGTAGAAGCCGTGCAGCGGCACGCCGGCCTCGGCCAACAAGCTGCGCAGGCGCTCCTCGACCGGCCGCAGCGCATCTTCCGGAAAGTAACCACGCGCGACACCGGACTGGTTCGAGACCACGATCAAGCGATAGCCGGATGCATGCAGGCAGCGCAACCCCGCGACCGCGCCCGGCAACAGGCGCACCTGTGCCGGGTCCACGTTGTATGGCACGTCCTCGATGAGGGTGCCGTCCTTGTCAAGGAAGATGGCTCGCTCTAGCATGGCAGCCGGCTCCGTCGTCCCGACTCAGACGTCACGGCCACGACGTCTCGCGCATCGGGATCACCATCACCTCGGGAATGACCGTTTCGGCGGGCTGCAGCAGCACGAAGCGCACGGTAGCGGCGACGTTCTTCGGGTCTTGTAGCGTGTCGACGTCAATGTCCGGAAATCTATCGAGCAGGAAAGCCGTGCGCATGCCGCCCGCCACTACCGCCGTCACCTTGATGTTGTGTTGGCGGCCTTCGGCGTGCAGGGCGTGGCTGAGACCCAACAACCCCCACTTGCTGGCATGATAAAGCGACGCATTCGGCCAGGCGCGCTTGGCCGCAGTGGATACGATATTGACGATCTGCCCCTGGCCCTGACGAAGCATGACCGGCCAGGCGTATCGGGACATGACAAACGGTCCACGCAGGTTGACAGATAGGACCTTGTCCCAGTCCGCCACGCTTAGTTCTTCGACCGGCTGAGTCACGTCTGTCCCGGCGTTGTTCACCAGGATGTCCAGCCGGCCCTGCTGTCCGACGACCTCGGCGATAGCCTGCTCGGCCTGGGCGGCATCGGCCAGATCCAGCTTCAGCGCGCTCGCCTGGCCACCGCCGGCACAGATATCGTCGACGACCTGTCGAACCAGGTCGTAGCGGATATCGGCCGCGACCACCGTCGCGCCTGCATCGGCCAGGTTCCGGCTGATCGCTTCGCCCAGCCCACGCCCGCCTCCGGTCACTAATATGATTTTGCCTGACAGTTCGTTATTCATGTGTTCCTTTTCGCTCCATGTTCGGTGTCTGATCGCTCATCGACGGCCAGCTCCGGGGCAGCACCCCGCTTACTGGCTCGCGACCTGGCGGACGTGATGAAGATCCCAGGCAGGACCGGGCAGCCGGGCCGCGCTGGGCGGCAGCAGGCGCCCAGCCATCACGGCTTCGTCGAGCAACTCGCAGATCAGGTGCAAGACCAGGATTTGCACTTCCTGGATGCGCGGCGTGTCGGGTGAGGGCACGACGATGGCGGTGTCGGCCAGATCCAGCATATCGCCACCGTCTCCGCCGACCAGTGCGATACAGCCCAGGCCACTGCGCCGGGCGGCATCGAAAGCCTCGAGCACATTGCGCGAGCGCCCGCTGGTGCTGATACCGATCAATAGATCGCCCGGCCTGCCCAATGCTTCTACCTGGCGGGCAAACACCTTCTCATAACCCGCGTCATTACCCCAGGCCGTGAGGACGGCGGTGTCGGCGGTCAGCGCAAGAGCCGGCAGACCAGGACGGTCCGGGTACTTGAAACGCCCGACCAACTCACCGGCGAAGTGCTGCGCATCCGCCGCACTACCTCCGTTGCCGCAGACCAACACCTTGCCGCCCCGTTCAAAACAGGCAGCGATCGCCGCCGTCGCTTCAAGGATGCCATTGCGCACGAGCAACCGCGACTCGCGGAAGACCTCATCGGCCTGGCGAAAGCCGCGGTCGATCAGGGCCAGTTGATCGGCCTCCTCGCGCCGCTCGGGCTGCCGCGCTGTCAACACCTGTTCGTACAGGGCAGACATGGCTCCGGCCACGCGCTGCCAGGTGAACAGGTCGTGCACCCGGCGCACTGCCTGGCGGCTGAGCACGCCGAGCAGCTTCGGATTCTGATAGAGATAAGCGATCCGTTCTGCCAGGGCCGATGGGTTCTTGGCCGGCACCAGGTAGCCCGTCTCGCCGTCTCGTACGGTGAACTTGATGCCGCCGACGTTCGCACCGACGACCGGCGTGCCACAGGCCATGGCCTCGAGCGGGGTGATGCCGAACGGCTCATACCAGGGCGCCGTCACAAAGACGTCGGCTGCGCTGTAGTAGTACTTGAGCTCATCGCGGCCCCGGCTGCCCACAAACGTCACCCGGTCGGCCACGCCTTCTTCGGCCGCGATCGCCTGCAGTCTTCCGATCTCGGGCGTCAGACTCGGGTCGGGATCTGGCGATTCCCCACCCACGATAACCAGGCGTGCCTCGAGCGAGTGCTCCCGCTGGAGAAGGCCAAGCGCTCGCAGGACGGTCTCCACGCCCTTGCGAGGGACCATACGGCCGAGTTGGAGGATGATGCGCTCCTCGGTGGGGAGCCCGAGCTTCTTTCGCGCCCGGCTCTTCTCGACCGGCCAGAACTCGGCCGGATCGAAGCCGCTCGGCACGATCGTGACCCGGGCGGGGTCGGCGTCGTAGAGGCGCATCAGGTCCTCTTGATCCTGCGGACACTCGGCGATGACATGATCGGCCTCGGCGACGACCCGCTCTTCGATCGCGAAGCGTTCGTCCGGGAACCCGTCTGCCTCGCCCTGGTGAAAGCGCCGGACGCGGCCCAGGGCGTGGAAGGTCACCACGAAGGGGATGCCCGTCACCCGTTTTATGTCCGCCGCCACCAGGGCGGACATCCAGAAGTTGGCGTGGATGAGATCGTAAGCCAGCGCCTCGCGGCGGAAGAAATCAAGCATACGGTCCCTGAAAGAGCCCATGTGCGGCAGCAGCTCTTCCTTGTGCACGGGCGCGGCCGGTCCGGCGTTCACGTGAACGATGCGCACGCCGTCCGCCCAATCCACCACCTCTGGCAGGTCGGGGTTGTCCCGCCGGGTGAAGACGTCGACCTGGTAGCCGATCGCTGCCAGGTGCCGGGCCAACTGTCCAACGTAGACGTTCTGCCCGCCGCTGTCCGCTCCGCCGAGGATTCCCAGCGGGGAGGCGTGCTCGCTAATAAAGGCAATTCTGTTTCTCATTGGCGGCCTCCATCGGCCTGCGCTCGGCCGGCGACAGCCAGGGCGGGGGCCGGCATCACGGTCTCGCCAGCCGGCCGGGCAGATACCGATCCCGACTCGAACCGGCGCACACCCTGCCCCGTCAGCCGCTCGAAAGCCGCATCCCAGTCCCGCACGAAACGCCGGATGTTGAAACGCTCGGCCGCGATCCGGCGCGCGCCTGCGCTCAGATGGCGGGCCTCGGCCGGGTCAGCCAGGAGCCGCCGCATGTGCTCCACCAGGCGGTCCGGGTTCGTATCGACGTAGCCGTTAACGCCGTTGACGACCGCGGTCGCCATCTCGGTGGTGGCCAACCCGATGATCGGCATGCCGATCATCATGGCCTCACAAACCGCGAGCCCGAGGCTGGTGTAGCGAATTGGGTTGAAGAAGAAGCGGTAATGCGCCTCGAGCCCCGGCAGATCGGCCAGTGGCAAAGCTCCGAGCCCGCCAAGCTCGCTCGACTGCATGCCAGCCAGGTCCAAGGGCACCTGCCGGCGCACCCGCTCGAAGACGTCGGCGCCCAGGCGCCGGCCCCGTTTCTTCAGGCCGTTCACGACCACGATCCCGCGGGGCAGTTCTCCGGTGTAGGTCACCCCATCCGGCACGAGGACGCCATGCTCGATGACCGTCGTCGGCGTGCGGCCGCTGTCCCACATCAGTTGGTTGAAGTGAGTGCAGTGGACGAGCAGTATGTTCGGATCGTCGACGACGTGCCGTGTGTCGGTCGGCACGCCACGCGGCGGATCGTGTTCCAGGTAGAGCCGGGGCAGGCGCCGCTGCTCCTCGGACAGGATCTCGTATTGATCTTCAAGGTAATTCTTGCCTGACTGGAACAGGACCGCGTCCAGTTCAAGGTCTCGGACGGCTTCGGCCGGGACATCGTGGACGTTGGCCGGCCAGGGAAAGTCCCCCGCTCGACCGCCGTAGCCCTCAGGCCGGCCCGGCTTGACGGGCAGGTAGAACTCGTGATTGCCTTGGACCAGGTAGTACAGGTAACTGCCGTGAATATGCCACGTCAGAATACGCATGTTCGCTAAACTCCAATCGGCTGCCTGGCAGTCTCGCCAAGCAATGCCAGAGCGTGCCCCACGACCTCCTCCGCTGGAATGTCGAGGCATTCCATATGGTACGGGCAATGGAAAGCGTAGCACGGCGCGCACGGCGTCGGCCGGCGCAGCAAGCGGGCCGGCGCACGCCGCGGCTCCCATTGGCTCTCCAGCTCGGTGCCGGAGAACAGGATCACCATCGGGCGTCCGAAGGCGTCCGCCAGGTGCATCGGCCCGGAGTCATTGGCGATCACCAGCGCAGCCCGGCGGATCACCGCGGCCAGCTCGGGGACGCTGGTCTGGCCGGCCAACGAGATGATGCCGCCTTCGCGCCCACCGGACCGGCCTTGCGTCGCGCCTGCGACGATGGCTGCGGCCAACCCGGTCTCACGCGGGCTGCCGACCAGTACGACCGGCAAGCCGGTCTCTTCCCTCATCAGGCGCGCCACCTGCGCGTAGCGCTCCCCGTCGTACCGGCGCGCGGCCGCACTGGCCCCCGGCGCCAGCAGGACGAACTGGCCGGCCCCGCCCACTCCGGCTTTCTGCAGCAGCCGCTCGGCCGCAGTCTGCGCAGCCGGAGGGATGCGCAGTTCGAGATCGCGCCTCGCCGTCTCAAAGCCGGACTGCTCCAATAGGTGCAGGTTGCGATCGACCTGGTGCGCCGCATCAGGCAATGGCCTGACCCACTGGCTGAGCATCGCGCCGCCAAACTCCTTGGATTGCCCGAGACGGATCGGGACGCCGGCCAGGTAACAGGCGTAGGCCGGAGGGTAGGGCGACTGTGAGAAGCTGGTGAAGATGACGGTTGCGTCGAAGCCCCGCTCGGCGACCGCCTGGACAAGCGCCAGCTCGCGTCCCGGATCCAACGGCCGGCTGCCCGAAATGTCCTGCCAGGAGACGCTCTGCACCAGCACGTCGTCCAGCCAGGGCAGCAGCGGCGCAACCTGGCTGCCGGCCGGCGAGGCCATCAACGTGATGCGTGCAGCGGGCAAGCCGGCGCGCAGCGTGCGCAGAGCCGGCCCTAGCATGATCACGTCGCCGACATTGTCCAGGCGAATGGCCAGGATGCGGCTCACGTTCTGCCAGCCCTCAGGCGCCATGAACATGCTCCCCCAGCAAGGCACCCGCCTCCTCCAACACGGTCTCGGGCGTCACGTCGACAGGGTGACGCCGCGCGTCGCCCTCATCCGGGCGGATGCAGCCGTCACGCAGGCAGCGCTGCGTCACCCCGCAGCGGCAGGCACAGACTGCGGGCGGCGTCATGTCTGGAGCGGCCGGCGGCGGGGCCCAGGATAGCGCCGGCTCCCAGCCGGAGTGCTCCGCACCGTCGGCGCCGGCCAGCAGCGAGCCGGCATTCCCCCCCACGCTGCGGTGGAGCCGACGGTCGAGGGGCGCCCAGCGCAAGGGATCGGACGCCAGGAAAATGACCACGCTCGGCACGGCCAGTGCGGCCGCCAGGTGCGAGACCCCCGTGTCGTTGGTGAGCAGCAAGCGGGACCGGCTCAACAAGACTGCGAGCGCTCCCAGACTGGTCTTGCCCGCCAGATCGACCGCAGGAGCGCGCATACGCGCTGCCACCTGAGCGGCCAGGCCGGCTTCTCCGGCGGAGCCGGTCAGCACAATCTGCAGTCCGCGCGCGGCCAGGGCATCTGCGACCGTAGCGAAACGCTCGGCCGGCCAGCGCCGGGCCGGCTCGTAAGCACCGGCGTGCAAGCAAACGTACTCACGCTCCCGCAGCGCGTGTGCCGGCCCGATCTCATCCAACTCCTGGCGGTCGCTCTCGCGCAAGGGAAAGTCCATTTCCTCACCCTGCAAGGGCAGACCGAGGAACTCCATCAGGTGCAAGTGGCGGCGCACCTCGGCTTCACCGGCCGGATAGGCCAGAAAGCGCCCCGGATCGGGGCAGTATTGGCCCGGCAGATAGAAGCCGGCATTGATCCGGGCGCCGAGCATGACGGTGAAGGGGTTGCTGATGATGCCGCTGCCGTGCATCTGGAGGGCCAGATCGAACTGGCGAGCCTGGACTTCGGCCAGAAACCCCGGCAGTTGGGCGATCGGGGGCACCCGCTCGGGAATGCCGGGGTAACCCGGAAACTCGATGAAACTGTCGAAATAACGATCGAAACGTTCGACGAACGTCTGCGCCCAGGGCAGGCTCAACAGAGTGATCTCGGCCGCCGGTAAAGCCACGCGCAGCGCACGCATTGCCGGGGTGGTGCAGAGCAAGTCTCCGAGTCCTCTGAGTGCGCGAACCACTACGACACGCCGCGGCTGCGGCTCCCCTAGCCGGATCAAGTTCCCCAAATGCCAACCACTCCTTATACCAAATAGTTATCATAATTATATCGGAATCACAAGGCTAACTCATTGGGCGGCTGCACAGAGTATCTCGAGGCGAGAAGCGGGGCCATTGGGCAATTGCCCAAAGCTGCGGAAGCAGAGTTACACTGGCTTCGCCCTGAGCGAAGCATTGGGTAGGGCGCTACCCTTGAGGGGCGTCTGAAGCCAGCGAGCGCAGCAAAAGCGCGAGCCGGATCTGCACGGCGTCGTCAAATCGGCGGGGATCGAGGCCGATCAAGAGCGAGATTTTGTCCAGCCGATAGGCCAGGGTGTTTCGATGAACTGCCAGGCTGGCGGCGGCGGTAGAGGGCGAGCAGTTGGCGGCGAAGAAGTGCTCCAGCGTGCTCAACAACTCGGGCTCGCGGTTGAGGGGGCTCAGCAGCCGGGCGGCCAGCTCCGTCTTCAGCCTCTGATCCGAGACGCCCACGAAGCCCGCCACACCCAGCTCGTCTATGCAATGGACACGGTTGCGTCCGTGCGATCGGCTGCCCAGCTGCAGCGCCACGCGCGCGTCCTCGTAGGAGTAAGCCAGGCCGCGCAGGCCGAGATGGTAGCGCCCGATGCCGATACTGATTGAGGCGCCGGTATCGCTGCGCAGGCGCGCCAGCAACGCATCTCCCGCCCGCTTGAGAGCCACCAGATTAGCCCATGCGTTATTGGAATCGTCGGGGCGTCTGCCCTCGGCCCAACCGGCCAGATTCTTGGTGTCGCTGGCCTTGAGCACCGCCACTTCGCCGTCGCCGATATAGGCGCAGATGGTGTCGTTGGGTAGATGGAAGAAGCTGACCACGCTGCCGATGATGAGCTGCGCGCGCCGGCGAACGCGCGACTCAGCATCGGAGCCCAGTGCGCGCGCGGCGTCGGCTGCGGGCAGCAAGTGATCGGCGGCGTCTATCAGGATCACCGCGCGCGGCGGTGCGAGGTCCATACCCAGAAAACGCGCCTGGCTGAGGATCTGCTCCTCGTCGTCGATCCGTCCGTGCAGCAGGTCATAAATGAACTTATTCTTGACCTCATGCTGGTTGGGGAGCCGGTCCACGACCGCGGCTTCATTGATGATCATCTCCACCAGCACGTTTGCCAGCCGCGGCGAGATGGCCTCTTCCCCCTCTGAACTCGCCGACGATCACTTCGCCCCCGCGCTCGCCCAGGCGCATGGGGACGCGCAGAACTTCGCCCTGGCCATCGCTGGCGATCTGTTCGGCCAGCAACCGGCTCAGTCCCGCCTGGCTGCTGGCGACGGTCGCGCCTCGGTCGTCCACGACTACCACCGGAGCGCGCAACAGGTCGGCCACGCGTTCCGACACCGACTGGGCCAGGCGCTCAAACTGCAGATCGAGCGGCGAGCCGGTGTTCATGCCGCGCGCCCCCGCACCGGGGCCTCTGCGCCGTCGATCTGCACCTCGCCGCCCCCGATCCGACTTGCCGTGTAGGAAACCGGGGAAGGGACGGCTCCCGACAATTGCATGAGTGTCTCCTCTATCAGATTTGGGCGCCGGGCGACGCCTAGCCTTAGGAGGATACACAAATCGGGCTCATTATGAAGATAGTTGTATTACAAATTAGGTTTCCCAAAAGCGCCGGGCACCCACGCAGTGCTCGTGGAGCCAGGCGCGATAAATCGGGCTCGCAGGATCGAAGCTGTTGTACGAGACGGCCGAGGCGGTGCCGTTGGCGTGGATGAACTCGTCGCCCCCGAGCGAGATGGCGACGTGCGAGACGTGGCCAAAGGCTGCGATGAGATCTGCCTCGGCAACGCCGTCCTCGGAGTCGCCGCCGTACGCAAGGACATCCTCGGCAACGCCGGCGTCCGCAACGACGTCTTCAGCGAAAAACAGCAGGTCGCCCGGCAGCGGGGCACCCCAGACCGGGTAGCCGGCCCGGAATTGCTGGTCGGCGTCACGCGGTGCGGCGACACCAAGGAAGCGCACGAAGGTCTGCGCAAGTCCCGAACAATCAAAGCCGAAGGGGCTGCGCCCGCCCCACAGGTAGGGCACGCCGGCGTGGCGCCTGATCAGCTCCAGGGCGGCCACTATGCCTGGGGCATCGGGTTGCGGCCGGCGTGCCGTGGACACGACGTCGCTCTCGGTCAGCCACCAGATGCGATCGTCGGGCAGTCGCAGGGCCGCCCAGCCGTCGCAGGCTTGCACAGAGGGTAGCGCGACTCCGAAGGGCACCTTGCCGGCCGCCAACGCCGGCTCGGGCCCATCGCCCAGTGGGCTGAGATAAGCCTGTGCCAGTTCGGCGATGATCAGCGTATCGCACGAACGCTGATAGCCCTCGGCCTCGGCCGCAGCGCAGCGGCGGAGAGCGCCGGCCGGTAGCCAACCCATGTAGCCATCTCCCTCCAGCCGGACACGCGCCCACTCCCCGCGCTCGTCGAGGATCCGCACGACCTCACCGAGTAGTGCCTGGCTCACGCGCTCGGCCTGGCGGCTCGGTTCGCGACGCAGATCGCTGACGGCTCTCGTAATCAGCGCCCACGGGCTGGACGAGGTCAAGAGCACCTGCACCCGATCCAGCGCGGGTTGGACGGGCAAGGCCTGGAGCGCCGCCTGGTGCTGCGCCTCGGTCAAGACCTGGCCGGCCAGCGTCCCCCCTCCATCCTCGGCGCGCAGAGTGAAGAGGCTCTCGCGCTCGTCTGGATAGCGCGAGCGCCCCAAACGGTACAGGGCCTCGTTGGCGTCGTCACCGCGCCGGGCCAGGAAGTCCAGCACGCGCGCCAGCCAGGCCGTCGGCTGCTCCTTGTGCACGTTATGGCCTGCCCCAGACGGTACCCACAGCTCGGCCTGCGGTATGTGGCCGGCGATGAACTGGGCATGGTGTGCGGGCGCGTTGACCGGATCGTGCTCGCCCTGTACGACGAGCACCGGCCGGCCTACTTCCGCCAGAGATTCAGGCGCGTAGTTGGGCTCGCTCAGGATCTCGCGCAGAGTCATAGCCAGGAGCTCCCGCCAATACCCGGCGCCGTGCGTCGGGCCGTGCAGCGCAATCATCTGCTCCAACCAGGCTGGGGCCTCACGCGCCACGCGCTCAGGATCGAACACGGCCGGCTCGCGCGCTAACAGGTCCGGGCTGACAAAGGCATTGGCGGCCTGGAGCACGCAGGACTGCACCACCTCGGGATGCTCGAGCAGAGTGACGAGGGCCACGTTACCGCCGTTGCTGTGGCCGATGACGTGCGCGCGAGTGTAGCCCAGGGCGTGTACCAGCGCTGCCGCATCACCGGCCATCTCTCGAAACGAATAACTACGGGCGGGGTTCGTGCTCCGGCCATGACCGCGGCAATCTGGCACGATCACCCGGTAATTCAGGGACAGCAGGGGCGCGATCTCGCCCCAGTCGGCCCGGCCCGTGACCGTCGAGCCGTGAATCAGCAGAATAGGGTTCGCGGACGGGGCCTGCACCCCGGAGATTTCGTAGTACAGTCGCGCGCCGTTGACCTCGATGGTGGGCATGTGTCTCCTTGCGCTCTTATTTTTGGGTGACTTTGACGGAAGGATGTCGCCGGCTGCCGGGCATTATAGGGGTCTCTACGGGCTCCGTCAAACGTTTGGGCGGAGCTTGGTAGTTTCTCTTCCTTGACGTAATCCATTTGTGCCAGTACAATTCTAGATACCACGGCTCAGCCAACTGCCGCAGCGGAGTAGCGGCGGCCTGGTGAGATCCACAGTAAGAAGGGTCTCCAAAGTCTCTCCTTCCATCTCCAATCCGTCAACTGCCAGCCTGGGGGATTGTCGTAGTGTCGCGGCCAGAGCGCTCTGCCAGCTCAGGTCAGTTCGGCGCTTCGAAGTCGGTCCACCCGCCGGGATATTCGCCAGGAGCGGATCCCGGCATAGATCAGTCGACGGGCATTGAAGTCCGCCGCAGGGGCGGGCTTTGCCTTGATCCGGAGGAGGAGCAGGCAGATGAGTACGCAGCAGACCAGTTTGATGGAGTCATTATTTGCGCCAGAACGCGCGGAGGTCTTCCGGGAGTTCTACTGGCACGGCGCAGTCGCGGACTACCTAAAAATCCTCGAAGAAAACCCCAAAGTGGCGCGGACCGCATTTCAGCGCATGTACGACATGATCCTCTCGTACGGCACGCACACTTATAATGAGAACCGCGAAGAGATCGTGCACTACAATTTCTTCGACGATCCGATCGGCAACGGCCGGGATGCCGTGTTTGGGCTGGACCGCCCGCTGATGGAATTGGTGCAGTTCTTGAAGGCCGCGGCGCGCGGCTACGGGGCAGAGCGGCGCGTCCTCCTACTGCACGGTCCGGTGGGCTCGAGCAAGAGCACGATCGTACGCTTGCTGAAGAAGGGTCTGGAGGCCTATTCACGCAGCGACGAGGGTGCCATGTACTCCTTCGCCTGGGTGGTCGACGGCGAGACCTTCCCCTGTCCGATGCACGAGGAACCGCTGCACCTGATCCCGCCGCCCGTCCGTTCGGACTACCTGGCCAAGCTGAATCAGAGGCTCGACACCGCCATCCTGTGCGAGGGCGATCTCTGTCCGGCCTGCCGTTACTACTATAAAGATCTGATGGACCGCTACGGCGGGGATTGGGCCAAGATGCTGGAGCACGTGCAGGTGCGCCGCTTGTTGCTGTCTGAGAAGGACCGCACGGGCATCGGCACTTTCCAACCCAAGGACGAGAAGAACCAGGACTCGACCGAGCTGACAGGAGACATCAACTACCGCAAGATTGCCGAGTACGGCTCCGAGTCCGACCCGCGGGCTTTCAACTTCGATGGTGAGTTCAATGTGGCGAACCGCGGCCTGGTTGAGTTCATCGAAGTGCTGAAGCTGGACGTGGCTTTCTTGTACGATCTGCTGGGGGCGAGCCAGGAGCACAAGATTAAGCCGAAGAAGTTTGCCCAGACGGATATCGACGAGGTGATCATTGGCCACACCAACGAGCCGGAGTATCGCAAGCTGCAGTCCAACGAGTATATGGAGGCACTGCGCGACCGGACGGTGAAGGTCGATGTGCCCTACGTCAGCCGCCTGGCGGATGAGATAGCAATCTACGAGAAGGACTACAACCCAGCACGCGTGCTGGGTTGCCACATCGCGCCACACGTGATCGAGGTCGCAGCCATGTGGGCAGTGCTGACTCGGCTGGAGGAACCGAAAAAGCACAATCTTACCCTGCTGCAGAAGCTGAAGCTGTACAACGGCCAGTCGGTCGAGGGGTTCACGGAAGATCACATCAAGGAACTGCGCGCCGAAGCCAAGCGGGAGGGGCTGGAAGGCATCTCGCCGCGCTACGTCCAGGACAAGATCAGCAATGCGCTGGTCGACCAGCGTGAAGGCTGCGTGAACCCGTTCATGGTGCTCAACGAGCTGGAGGATGGCTTAACGCGCCATTCGCTGATAACCAGTGAAGAACAGCGCGCCGCCTACCGCTCGCTGCTGGGCGTGGTGAAGGAAGAATACGCCGATATTGTCAAGGGCGAAGTGCAGCGGGCCATTTCGGCAGACGAGGACGCCATCAAGTCGCTCTTCAGCAACTACGTCGACAACGTCAAGGCCTATATCCGGCGTGAACGGGTGAGGAACCGCTACACGGGCCAGGACGAGGCACCCAATGAGAAGCTGATGCGCTCGATCGAAGAGCGGATCGGCATTACCGAGAGCCGCAAAGAGGACTTCCGGCGCGAGATCATGAACTACATCGCCGCTATGGCGATCGAGGGCCGGCAGTTCGACTATCGCTCAGACGCCCGGCTGCAGAAGGCGCTGGAGCTAAAGCTGTTCGAGGACAAGAAAGACAGCATCAAGCTGACCACTCTGATCACCAGCGTGGTGGACCAGGAAACCCAGGCCAAGATCGACGCAGTCAAGACACGCATGATCCGCGATTACGGTTACTGCAACGTCTGCGCCACCGACACACTGAACTATGTGGCATCGATCTTTGCCCGTGGGGACACGAGGTGATGCATGGCCGGCTCAATTGAACACGACAGCGCCCGCTACCGGGATATCATCAAGGGACGAGTGCGCAAGGAACTGAAACAATACATCTCCCACGGCGAGATGATCGGCCGCAAGGGCAAGAACCTGGTCAGCATCCCTATCCCGCGCATCGACATCCCCCACTTTCGCTTCGACCCGGGCGGATCGGAGGGGGTTGGGCAGGGTGAGGGAGATGTGGGCGATGTGCTGGGCCGCAGCCGGGCCGGACCCGGCAGCGGCCCGGGCGCAGGCGATCAGCCCGGCTCTCACCTGATGGAAGTCGAGCTGACCCTGGACGAACTGGCCCAACTGCTGGGCGAGTTCCTGGAATTGCCCCACATCGAGCCGCGCGGCAAGGACTATCTCTTCAGCGAGAAGGACCGCTACACAAGCATCCGGCGTACGGGCCCGGAGACCCTACGCCACTTCAAGCGCACCTATAAGCACGCTCTCAAGCGCCAGATGATCTCCGGCACCTACGACCCGCGCAATCCGCGGATCGTGCCGATCCGCGAGGACAAGTACTACCGCTCATGGACCAGCCGTCCAGAGCCGCAGGCCAATGCAGCGATCCTATATATGATGGACGTATCCGGCTCTATGGGCCAGGACCAGAAAGACATCGTGCGCACCGAAACCTTCTGGATCGACACCTGGTTGCGCCACCAGTACCGCAGTGTGGTCACGCGCTACATCGTCCACGACGTCAATGCGCAGGAAGTGGATCAGGAGACGTTCTACCACCTGACCGAGAACGGCGGGACGGCGATCTCGTCGGCCTACACGCTCGCGGACGAATTGGTCACCCGGGATTACCCGTCCGAAAGCTGGAACGTCTACGCTTTTCACTTCTCAGATGGCGACAACTGGGGCGCGGACTCAAAACGCGCCTGCGAAGTGGTGCGGCAGATACTGCCTAAGCTCAACCTCTTCGGCTACGGGCAAGTGCGCAGCTACACGACCGGCCAATTCCTTTCCACGCTGCGCGACTTCGCCGAAGATCTGCCGGAAGCGCTCTATCCGGACGGCACTGCCCGTCTCGTCACCTCCCTGATCAACGACCGGGACGCGATCCTGGACTCGATCAAAGAGTTCCTGGGCAAGGGAGCGTGACGACATGAGCAGCGCCAACGACTATCCGACCCTGTCGGCACTGAATCGGGAGATCGGAGAGAAAGCTCTCTCCTACGGCCTGGACCCCTTCCCACTGGCCTTCGAAGTGGTCACCTTCGACGAAATGAATGAGCTGGCGGCGTTCGACGGTTTCCCCGTACGCTACCCGCACTGGCGCTTCGGCATGGAGTACGAGCGGCTGCGCAAGAGTTATGCCTACGGGCTGCACGTCATCTACGAGATGGTGATCAACAACGATCCGTGCTACGCCTACCTGCTCGAACACAACAAACTGGTCGATCACAAGCTGGTCATGGCGCACGTCTACGCTCACTCGGATTTCTTCAAGAACAACCTCTGGTTCAGCCATACCAACCGGCGAATGCTGGACGAGATGGCGAACCACGGCACGCGCATACACCGCTACGTGGACCGCTATGGGGCAGAAGCGGTTGAGCAACTCATCGACACATGCCTGTCGATCGACGATCTTATCGACCCCAACGCAGCCTTCGAGAGCTTGCCGATCGAGTTCGAGCATGGCGAGGAAGACGAGGAAGAAACCTTCCGCGTCAGCCGTTTCCGGGCCAAGGACTACATGGAAGACTTCGTGAACCCGCCCGAGACCCTGCAGGCAGAACGCGAGGAGCAGGAGAAAGAGCGCCGCTCCCGGCGCTATCCGGCAGACCCGATGCGCGACGTGCTCTACTTCTTGCTGTCCCATGCGCCGCTAAAATCCTGGCAAGCGGACGTGCTGGCCATGCTGCGCGAAGAGAGCTACTATTTCCTCCCGCAGCGCCAGACCAAGATCATGAACGAGGGCTGGGCAGCCTATTGGCACAGCAAGATCATGACCGAAAGCGGGCTGATGTCGCCCTCCGAAGTGGTCGACTACGCCGACCACAACTCGGGCACCCTGGCCATCTCGCCCGGCCAGCTCAACCCCTACAAGCTGGGGGTTGAGCTGTACCGAGACATCGAGGAGCGCTGGAACACTGGGCGCTTCGGGCCGGAATGGGAGACCTGCACGTCGAGAGAAGCGCGGCGCGCCTGGGACAAACACCTGGGGTTGGGCCGCCAGAAGATCTTCGAAGTCCGCCGAGTCTATAACGACCTGGGGTTCATCGACACCTTCCTGGACAGGGAGTTTGCGCTGAAATCGAAGTTCTTTGTGTATAAGGAAACAGAGAGCGAGGACGGCGAGAGCTATTACGAGATCGTCAGCCGGGAGTTCGACCAGATCAAGCAGACCTTGCTGTTCCAATTGACGAACGGTGGCCGGCCGATCATCCTCGTCGAGGACGCGAATCTGCATAACCGGGGCGAGTTGCTGCTCCGGCATCAGTACGACGGGCAGGAACTCGACAAGGCTTACGGCCAGGCGACGCTGGCTGCCATACAGCGGCTCTGGACTCGCCCGGTGCACATTGCGACCACGTACAGCGGCAAGTCGGTGCTCCTTTCGTTCGACGGCAAGAAGCACAGCGAAGCCCGCTTCGAGGGTTGAGGGCCTGCGCGAGGGAAGAGGGGTGCAGAAAGCTGGCTGAACTAGGGCTTCGGCCGGTACAGCACCATAACGCGCTCAAGCTCGCCCAGCGGAAGGGCGGCCGCCGCGTGGCCCTGGTAACCGGTCATGTCTTCGGCTGCGACCAGAGCATTGAGGATTGACTCCTCTACCGCCTCGGCCGTGGCTTCAAACAACGGCCCCATGTCGCCGACCGAGAGCGCCTGGAGAGGTTGCACTCCATCGGCGGCGAACGGGAGGTGGCTGCCGGTCGAAAAGGCCAGGAAGATGTCGCCGCTGAAGCTGTCCCCATAGCCCCCGACCCGCGCCAGGCCGACGGTGGCGCGCTGGGCCAGGCGCCTGCATTGGGTGGGCAATAGCGGAGCATCGGTGGCGATCGCCACCAGGATCGAGCTGCTGAGCGGCGGCTGGGCCCAGGGAAGCGGCACCGTATCCGGACCGAGCAGGCGGCCCACCGGCACGCCATCCACCCGCAAAAGTGCGCGGTCGCCATAGTTTGCCTGCACGAGAGTGCCGAGCACGTATGTGCTCGTCCCCAGGGTTACCAGGCGCGATGAAGTGCCGATCCCACCCTTGAAGTCGTGGCAAATCATCCCCGTGCCGCCCCCGACGTTGCCTTCCGCGACCGGGCCGGAGGCCGCTGCATTCAAGGCGGCGTAGACATCCTCATTCGTGATCGGATGGGCGCTCAAATCGTTCAGCCAGCCGTCCCAGGTCTCGCCGACGACAGGCAGCCAATAGCCAGTGCCGGCGTACTTCTCCTGCGCATAGCGGGTGATGGCATCACGCACCAGTCCCACCTGCGCCGTGCTGGTGAAGCCGATCGGAGACATTAACATGCCTGAGTCCTTCACCCACAGCAGACCCGTCATCTCACCACAGCCGTTGAGCGAGTGCCAACCGGCGAAACAAAAGTCCTGGTGAGTGTTTTCACCTCGCGGCAAGACGACGGTTACCCCGGTGCGAGCCGCGCTCGGCTCGTCATGGATCAAGGTGCGATGACCGACCGTCACGCCTGGCACGTCGGTGATCGCGTTATAGCGGCCGATCGGAAAGCGGCCGATCGTAATGTCCAGATCCCGCAGGCGGGCGCGTCCCATACACTACCTCACGAGTCAGCCATTCACTTCTGAGCGGTCCAAAGTTCAACCGGCGGCCAGAGGCTCGTCGTTGGCAAGAGCCAAAGCGTCGGCCAGGTCGACATCCAGGATCAGATCGATTTCCGAGCGGGCGAAGCGACGGGCAGCCGCGCGCGCCCGCCCATCCTGCTCATTGTCGATTGACCACTGAGCATGCTGGATGAGAAGTGCCAGTGCGAGTGTCCGGCCAAGGGTGAGGGCGAAGCGGCGGGCCCCGGCCTCGGCAGCCGGAGATACACCCGCGCCACCCTGCTCGGCGACCTCACGTAACCAGGCTTCGGCATGAGCCAGAGCCCGCTGGGCCACGCGTCCGGCCTCGACCAGGCCAGGATCAAGCGCGCAGCGCAGGAAGGCATCCAACCTGGCTCGATAGGCGACCAGGCCTTCGCCCCGCGCCAGGGCGCGCATCACGTCCAGCGATAGCACGTTGGTAGTGCCTTCCCAGATCGGGAAGACCTGGCTGTCACGCAGCAGCGCCGGCAGGCCGGTGTCCTCGACGTAACCCGCGCCACCGAAAGCTTCAAGCACCTCACTGGCCACGGCGACCGCCTGGCGCCCGGTCGTCAGCTTGACAATCGAGGTCAGCAGGCGGAGCAGCTCGTCGTCGCCCGCCTCGATCTCGCCCGTCTCATCCCGACCGATCAACTCGGCGAGGTAGAAAGCGAGGTGAAAGGCCGCTTCCATCTCGGCCTGCAATCCCGCCAGGGTATCGGCGTGCAGTGGCTTGCGAGACAACGGAGCGCCGAAAGCCACCCGTTTCGCAGCGTAATCGCGGGCGAGCGCCAGGCCTCGCCGCATCGCGGCCGCCGCCGTCACACTGTTCCAGGTACGAGTGAGGTGTAGCATGGGCACGATGTTCGCAACCCCATTGCTCGCGCCCATCACCAGGTAGGCGGGGCTTCCCTCGAGAGATAACTCGGCCGTGGGCAGCTTGCGCGTGCCCAGCTTGTCCTTCAAACGATTGATGCGGATGTCGCACAGACGGCCGTTCTCGTCGCGCGTCTCGAGGTAGAACAGGGCCAGGCCACGGCCTCCCGGGCCATTACCCTCCGGCCGGGCCAACACCAGCGCTACCTGCGAAGTCGCCGCAGAAGTGAACCATTTGCGGCCGTAAAGACGCCAGGTGCCTCCCGCGTCCTGGCGCGCCAGCGTTTCTGCCCGCCCAACGTCCGATCCGCCCGTCGACTCTGTCATCCACTGGCCGCTGGTCCAGAACCGGCGCGGGTCGCGGCTGGTGAGGTGCGGGACGGCACGCTCGATCAGCGCCTGGTTGCCGGACCGCAGAAGCGTCCGCGCCGCTCCGTCCGTCATCGCGAGGGGACAGGTGTAGATGTCAGTGGAAGGATGAAACAGGTAGGCCAGGGCAAACTGATAGGGACGCGCGAAACGGCCATAATGCCCTTCGTAAGCCGCCGCCACCACGCCAGTTTCGGCGGCTAGCCGCTCGGCCTCGTGCCAGAGGGGCGTGAGCTCGATCCGGTCGACGCGCTCGCCCCAGGCATCCCACGCCGTCAGATGCGGCTCGTGGAGACGGTCGGCCAGCTGCAACTGGTAGAGGGGGCCGCCGGCCAGCCGGCCCAGCTCTTGCAAGGACGGCTCGACCTGATCGAGGACGTCGGGCGGCAGGATCCGCCGCAGGTAAGAGTTAAGGACACGATCGCCGGAATACTGGTTACCCAACCCAGGCGGAGCCTGGTTGAAGGATTCGTACACGCGGACCTCACAGAACGACCAGGGTTCATGACACAGGCGATGGTCTCGATTGTAGCACCCTGCGCCATTCTCGGAGGTCCGGAAGGTTCCCATTGCCGGCGCTTCAGTTTCAGTCGGCCGCGCTGATAGCCTCTATTTGAGCATTCTCGGCGTCCGCCACCGCCGCGCCGTCGCGTTCGTTCACCTTCCAGAGCAGAAACATGCCGGCCAGGAAGAACACTGAGATGGACAGGACGCTGGCGCGCGGGTCGTGAGTCAGACCGCCGACGATCGCATAGAGGAGTGGACCGAGTATCCCGGCGAACTTCTCGCTCAAGCCGTACAGACCGAAGAACTCACCCGATTTTCGGCGTGGCGACAGGTCGACGTAGATCGCCCGGCTGAGCGCCTGAGTGCCGCCCTGGACCGTGCCGACCAGCCAACCGATCATGAAGAATTCCGCCTGGCTGTGCAAGAAGAAGCCCCAGACCGGGATGATCGTGTAGACGGCCAGCCCAAGCAGGACCGTGCGCTTGGTATCCAGCCAGGCGGCGAAACCGGCCAAAAGGCGCCTGCCGACCGCCAGGGAGAACATGATCCCGAGGATCTGGTCGGCGCCGATCAGGCCAAGCGCGAGCGGGAGGCCCAGGTCGCCGCTGCGGTTTACAAAGATACCAATCAGGGGCAGTGTAACACCCGTCCATACGAGCATCGACACGAAAGCGCTGCGCCAGCGATCGGCCGGGTCGGGAATGCGCCCATAGAGGAGAGCATAGGGGAAAGCGACCAATTGAGTCATCAGCAAAGTGCCGATGAGAACGGCGGTATTGAGACCCAGGGCCGCGCCGTAGGCGGTAGCAAGCAAGATTATTGCGCCGATGCCCTCGCTGTAAAGCCAGAAGGCGATCAGCATTTTGAACAGCTCGCGGTAGCGCCGGATATCCCGCAAGGTGTGGCCCAGCCGTACGAAAGCGTCGGCGATGGGGGTGCCCCGGCTGCCGCGTGCCAGGGGGGTGGCAGCGGGCTCCAGCACGTTCAGGATCAAGGGTACGGTAAAGCCCAGCCACCACAGGCCAACGCTGAGGAAGGCGATGCGCACCACCAGGCCACTGTCGATCCCCAGCCTGCCGGCAAACAGATAGAGGACTGTGTTGAGCGCGAGCAGTACTCCGCCGCCGATATAGCCCATGGCGTAGCCGAGGCTCGAAACCCGGTTCATGTCGTCCTGGCGGGCGATATGCGGCAGGAGGCTGCTATTGAAACCCAAGGCGACGTTGAGCGCGACCTGGGTCGCGAAATACAGCACAAGCGCCAGGAGCCATTGGCCCGTCGTCAGTACAAACATCAGCGAGGCCAGGATCGCGCCGACGATCGTGGAGACGACCAACAAGCGCTTGCGGCGGCCGGTGATATCGGCGTAAGTGCCCAGCACCGGCGCCACCAGCGCGGCCACGAAAAGAGCGATGGAAACCGTCAACGCATAGAGATTGGAAGCCGTGTCGCGTGCGAGGGCGGCCGCGACGGTGTCACTCGCCGACGTCCCGGCTGCCAGGAAGGCAGGGGCGGCAATCGCAATGAAGTATGGCGGGAAAAAAGTCGAAGCGGTCGTCGTGATGTACGCGTGGTCTGCCCAATCGTACCAGGCCCAGCCCCAGATGCGACGGGCATACGCGCGGTCCGCGCTCGGTTCGCGCGTGGCAGTAGCAGGCGTACCTGCCGGCGCCGCTGGCCGCTTAGGTGGCATGGCGGTCTCCCCGGTCGGCAGTAATCATCTGCGGATGCCGGGCAAATCCGTCAGACAAACGTGCCACCCGACGACGCGCCGTTCACCAGCACGATTTCCTGCTCGATCGGCACTGCCTGATGGCGCGCAACCGACGCGGCGGCCGCGTCAGCCTCGCTAAACACGGCGTGATGGAAAGCCTCATGGGCTAGCAGGCTGCACCTCGGCCGCGAACGTGTCCAGGTCGGTGCCGTAGCCAATGTTGAGCCTCGGTAACTGCATGACCTGATCCTGGCTGGCCCAGAGCCCCGGCTCGATGGTAAAGGCGATCCGGTACCCAGCGGCCAGGGACTGCTGCACGACGTTATCGTCGTAGAGGCCGAAGGGATATGCCAATGCGACGATCGGCGTGCCGGCGTGTTTGTCGAGCAGAGCCTTGGAGTCCCCGAGTTCCCAGGTCAGCATCTCCGGCGTCGACTGGGTGAGATAGGGATGGGTCATCGAGTGGCTTTGGATCTCCATGCCCGCCTGCTCCAGCTCATGGAGTTGCGCCCAGGTCAGGACGCCGTCGAGGTTCTCCACCCAGTTGGCCGGGACGAAGAGGGTCGCCGTCAGTCCATACTTGCGCAATATCGGCCACCCAACGGTATAGACGTCCTCCCAGGCATCGTCAAACGTGATGATCACGGGATTCTCCGGCAGAGGGCGGCCTTCCTCCAGGCAAGCGAGCAAGTCGGCCACCTTGATGCTGTGGAAGTTGTGGTCGGCCAGGTAGCCCATCTCTTCGTCAAAGGTGTCCGGCGACACGGTGCTGTCTTCCCAATCCGTCCCCGCGTCGGCAGAAAGCACCTGCAGGTGATGATACAGCAAGACCGGCACGAGCACGCGGCCAGACGCATCCGGCGTTGGGCCGGTCAGGGGTGCCGGGCGAGCGACCACCCCCGCGCCGGCAGCCGGCGCGGCACCGGGCACGGCCAGCGGACCGGCTACCGGCGTGATGTTGAGAGGCGGCAGCGTCGCGGCCAGATAGCGATCGTTGCTGTACCCTGAACCCGAGCAGGCAGTTGCCAAGGCGGCAAGGATGATTAGGCTGCAAACCGAAAAAGCTGATGAGCGCACGTGTCATGTCCTCTCTACTTGAAGATCACAGGCAAGAAAAAGCTCGCGCCGTTGATGGCGGGGCCGGTCCGAATCACCAACGAACTTCCGCCGAGACTCCAACTCAGCCAGGCGCCCGGGTTGACGATGGTGTACGGCAGATTCGGATCGACCGTGGCAGCCGGCGCCTGAGCCAGGGGTACGATCTCCCTGGCCGGTGGCGCGGCGGCCAACGTCGTGGGAACGATGGTCATTGCGCCCGGCGTTGCCATGACTGGGAGCGTAGGCAGTTCAGCCGGGCTGGCGAGTGGGGTGGCAGCCAAGTCACGACCAGGCCGACTGGCGCTCCGATTGCCACCCTTCTCCTGCGCATTGTGTAATTGCGCACGCACTCTCACTTCTTCGGCGGCGCCTCGCTCTGGTGCCCACCGGCCCGGTACACAAGCTTGCTGGCCACGCTCGCGTCCGGCTGCGTAAGGCGCACGTATGGATTCGTAGTCACAACCAACACGGTCCAGAAAATATCGCTGCTCTTGAACTGGCCCGCGTTGTAGAGCACGTCCAAGTTCGCGTCCAGTGAGAATGTCGTCACCGGCGGGGCGATGCCGCGGGCGCTAAGCGGGTCCTCCCCATCGTTCCACCACACCACTTCATAGCCGGTGCCGGCAGGAAGGGGAGCGGTCGGCTGCCATTGGAATGAAACTACGCCTCCTTGAGTGGCGTTCGACTCCGGCGCCAGCAATAGCGGGGCGCTGACCTTAGGCACCCGCGTGGCGGTGGGCGATGGGCTGATCGTCGGCCTTGCGGTTGGCCGCCGAGTCCTGGTGGCTGTGGGTCGAGCCACGGTAGGCGAGAGCTGAGACGTAGGCGTCAGCGTGGCTGTCGCCGTTGGCGCTCTGGTCGGGGTTTCAGATGGCGCAGGCGTGTCCGTCGGACTCGGCGCAGGCGTGTGAGTCAGGGTGGGTGCAGGCGTGTCAGTCAGGGTGGGTGCAGGTGTGAGACTGGCGGTCTCGGTGGCCAACGCCGTGGCCGGAGCCGACGCCTCTGCCAGGCCGAGCGTGGCCGTTATGGAGGCGGAAGCAGCCAGTGCGGGCATCGGCGTGCCGCCTGCGGCGACCCCAGCAGGCGGGCCGGGGGTCGGAGAAAGCGAGACGGGCTCGGCGGGCTGGCTAACCTGCCGCCAGGTGGCCCTGAGCCGGGAGACCGCCAGCCCAAACACCACCAGGCTGGCTCCAAGGACAATTACCGCCAAGACCAGGCCGGCCCATTGTCCGATGGCGCGTGGCCCTCTTGATCGCGCGCCGCCAGCACCCAGTTTGCCTGGGACGGCGACCCGGCCGCCAGGCGAGACCATGCCCGCGCCTCTGGCAGCTCCGGCACCGGCGGTCGGTACCTCTCGCGGAAAATGGCCGCCCGGAGCGGCCTTCCCGTGGGCCGCCTGAGCGGGCGTAGCGACTGCCTGCTGGACGAGCGGCCCCGGCTTGGGTGCGGGCGGCGCAGGCGCCGCCTCTGGCGCCGCCGGCGCAACCTGCGACACGACCGCCTCGACGACGCGTGCGTATGGCGGGTCAGAAAGGATGGCAGCCGTCGTCGGAAGCGCCGGCGCCGGTGCAGCCTCGACCAGGCCCCTCTCAGGTCCGGTCGCGACAGCCGGCTCAACGAGCCGCTCCTGCGGGAGTTCGAGAGCTGCCGTCTGAAGGACCGGCTCCACCACAGGTTCAGATGCCTGCGGGCCGGCTTGGGTCACAACTGGCTCGGGCAGAATGGGAGCCACCGGCTCCAGCACGGGTTGCAGCACTAGCTCGGACGCCTGCAGAGTGGGCTCCACCACGAGTGGCTCGGCCAGGATGGGAGCAGCCCGCTCAACGACCGGCTCCAGCACGGATTCGGATGCCTGCGACGCGGCCTCCTCGACGACCGGCTCAGGCAAGATCGCAGCCGCCGGCTCAACCAAGGCCTGCAGCACGGGTGCGAACTCCACAGATGCTCCCTGCTCCATGGCCGGTTCAGGCGCGGGTTCCGTCGGCTCCAGGACAACCTCCGCCAGGGACGGCTCAGCCACCCGGGGCGTCGCCGACTCAACGGGCGCCTCCGGCGTAGAGGCGGCCTCGCGGCTGATCAAAGCTCCCGGCTCGCCCTCAACCGGCCCAGGCCCATCGGATCGAGCCGGAATCGGCGCGGTTCCGAGCGGTTCGGCAACCGGGGCCGCTTGAGCAGCCGCCGGGTATTCGGGGGCAGCGGTTGACCAGCTTGGGAGAGGCAGGCACCTGACCAACTCGCGCGCCAGCCCCTGATAGGCGCGCGACACCGCGCTGCGAGGGCTGGAAAGCACGAACGGGACACCCCGGTTAACGCGCTCGGTCGCCTCGACCTGGCTGTTGGGGATGCGGTAGCGCACCGTCAGCCCGAGATGCTCTGCCACATCCTGCTCCTGCAGACCGCCGTGGTAGCCGGCACGGTTGAGCAAGAGCCAGACTTTGTCCTCTGGATAGCCCCGCGAACGAAACTGGGCAATCATCAGTTGAGCGTTGCGCAAACCGATCATCTCAGGGTTAGCTGACATGATGACCAGATCAGCCGCATCCAGAAAGCCAAGGGCCAGTTGGTCGATGGGCAGCCCCAGGTCAACCACGACCCAAGGGAACATGCGCTTCAACCAGACCAGAATCTGCTCCAACTGGGGCAGACTGATGTGGACAGTGATATCGGCGGGCGGGGGAGCGAGCAGGACGCGTAGACCGGTCGAGTGCTCGACCAGGACACTGTCGATCAGTTGCTGATCGAGTGCGGCGATTTTCGGCAGCAGGTCGATGACGCTGAGCCGGTCGCGGAGATCAAGTTGAACGTCGACCGCCGGTGCCGCGTAGTCCGCATCGACCAGTGCCAGTGGAAGTGCCTCTAGCTGGCAGAGGCTAATGGCTGTGTTGACTGCCGCAGTAGTACGGCCGGTGCCACCCTTGGGCGCGCAAAACACGACCAGCCGCCCCAGCCGGTCTGCCTGCGGGTGGGCGGCTGACGACGCGGGCCGCGCCGTCACCTGGCGGACCGCCGAGATGAGATCGTCGGCAATCAGGGGGCGAGTAATGAAGGCGCGCGCGCCCGCCAGCAAGGCTTCTTGGGCATGGCCGATCGCCTGGGAATCCACCAAGGCCAGAATAGCCGCGTCGGGCAAGCGCGAGCTCAGGTCCTGGACCAGGGAGGCCTGGCTGGCCCCTCCCAATTCATCGTCGACCAGGACGATCCGGGCGGCCAGTTCCCGGGCGCGCATCGCTGCCAGATCGGGCTGAGAGACCCAGAAAAGGTGAGCGTGGTCGCCCCCGACCTCGAGGGCCTGGGCTATCTCATCCCGGCTGTCACGCCGCGTGCTGACCAGCAGAATCGGGATGCTCTCTGCGGCAAACGGGTCGGCCAAGGGATTCTCCTGAGCGGCGAAACGAAGAGGAGCAGACTGCTTTGTACCACAGGATGCCCGCGCCGACAACTCCGCGCAGTACGCGAGCATCAGACGCCGGTGACTTGGCTCCGGCGTTCGAGGAAAACAGTGTCGCGCCACACACCGTTCAACCTGGCGATGCGCTCCCGGCGGCCGACCTCTCGGAAGCCGCAGGCCTGATGGATTCGCAGGCTTGCCTCGTTATCGGGAAAAATACTCGTCTGCAGCGTCCACAGACCATGCTGCTCTGATTCCTGCACCAGCCGGCGCAGAAGGGCCAAACCATGGCCGCGCCCTCGGGCGGCTTTCGCTACGTAGACGCTGTCCTCGGCGACACCCGCGTACGCCAGCCGGCCCGATACGCGGCCGAGTGCGGCCCACCCCAAGACCTGCTCTCCCTGCCGCGCCACCAGGCGGCAGAACGACAGATGACGTTCGTCCCACTCCTGCCAGGTCGGGAGGACGGTCTCAAAGGTGGCATTGCCGGTCGCAATGCCGTCGGCGTAAATGGCATGCACCTCCGGCCAGTCGGCCGGACGCATACCGTCGATCAGCAGTTCCAAGTCAGGCAACGGGAAATATCTTGCCTGGGTTAAGAATGGCGTGTGGATCGAAGACGGCCTTGATGCCGCGCATCGCCTCGATCTGAGCCTCGCCAAGTGCGAGCGACAGGTAATTCCGCCGAGTGGCACCGATGCCGTGTTCGCCGGTCAGCATGCCACCCAGCGAGAGGGTCAGCCGGTACACCTCCTCCGCCAGTTGGGGCACCAATGGCTCCCACTGGTCCAGCGGCAAGTCGTCCTTCAGGACGTTGACGTGCACGTTGCCATCGCCGGCATGGCCGAAGCAAACGATGCGCACGCCGTGGTCCGCGGCGATCGCTTTGATGCCGGCCAGGGCCTGCGGGATGCGCGCGCGCGGCACGACGATGTCTTCCATGTGGCTGACCGGGCTCTCCTGCTTGAGGGCATCGATGATCTTGCGCCGGGCTTCCCAGAGGCGGTCACGCGTGCGCTTGTCCTTGGCGACCAGCACGTCGCGCGCCCCATGCTCCAGGCAAAGCTGGCCCACCATCTCGTAGTCGGCATCCACTGCCGCCTGGTTGTTGCCGTCGAGCTGGATCAGCAGATACGCTTTAGCGTCCCGGAAGGGCAACTCTTTCTCGAGCAGGCGTTCGACCGACAGCAGACTGTCCTGTTCCATGAACTCGATCGCGGTCGGCAAGATGCGGTTGGCGATGACCGCCGCGACGGTCGCTGCCGCGGCCTGGAAGTCGTCGAAAGGCACCAGCAAGTCGACCTGCAGCTTGGGCAGGGGGACGAGACGCAGGATGATCTTGGTAACGACCGCGAGAGTGCCTTCAGAACCGATCAACAACTGCATCAGGTTGTATCCGGTAACGTCCTTGACCAGTTTGCCTCCCAGGTTGACGATTTCGCCGGAAGGCAGAACGGCCTCAAGCCCACATACGTAGTCTTTCGTCACCCCGTACTTGACCGCGCGCGGCCCGCCCGCGCACTCGGCGACGTTGCCGCCGATGCTGCAAGAGTCGAGGCTCGCCGGGTCCGGCGGATAGAAGAGCCCGACTGCTTCGACTGCCCGGTGAATATCGCCTGTGATCACCCCCGGTTCCACGGTGACCATCAGGTTGTCGCGGTCGATCTCGAGGATGTGGTTCATTTTCTCGAGGGTGAGGACGATACCACCGCACAGAGGCACTGCCCCGCCACTCAGACCATATCCTGCCCCACGCGGCGTCACAGGCACGTTCTCTCGCTGCGCCAGGCGGAAAACCTCTGCGACCTGCGCCGCCGAGGTAGCCCGCACGACAACCTCTGCTTCGGCGCTCAGGCCCGGTACCTCATCGTGGGAGTAGCGCTCCATCTCCTCGGCGCGTTGCGGTCGGGCCAAGACGTTATCCGGGCCGGCGATCTGGCACAGGGCTTCGACGATCTCGGGAGTCACCGAACGGTACATGCGCATTTCCCTCCAGGCGGTTCGCTGACGCGCTGATTATAGCACAATTTACATGTGTAGGACCACGTTATTTATCCAGCGGCCGGAAATTACCCGCCAGAGCGAGATCGCGAACTTGGTTGCCTCGTCCGCCATGACCATCAACACCACCCAGTACACGGGGAGATGGAGCACAAAGGCGCCGATAAGCGCCAACGGCACACCGATCGTCCAGAGCGGGACGGTGTCCGCGAATAGGGCAAAACGGGTGTCACCTCCGCTGCGCAGAATGCCGACGATCATGACCATGTTGGCCGCCTTGAGCCAGAGCGCGGCTGAGATGACGATCAACACGCGGCGAGCGTACTCCTGGGCATCAGGCGATATCTGGTAAAGCCGCATGACCGAGCCCGAGATCGCCAGGATCAGGGTACCGACGAACAGCCCGCCACTGACCGTCAGGATCAGGAAGCGACGGGCGTATGTCGAGGCGTTAGTGGCATCACCGGCGCCGATATAGTTGCCCAACAGAATTGCGCAGGCATTGCCCAGGCCGATGAACGGCACCAGCGCGATGCTCTCGATCGTGCTGGCGATGTTCACCGCGGCCAGCGAATGCGTCCCGATATGCGCGTAGACCACCGAGTAAGTGGTCACGCCGAACGACCAGAGCATCTCATTCAAGACTACCGGCAGGGAGGTGCGGGCAAATCGGGCGAGAAAGCCGCGAGACACTCTGAACATCTCGTTGAACTTCGCTGCTACCGGAAGCCGGCCAAGATAGACCACCGATAGCATGGCGACGCATTCGAGCAAGCGGGCGACACAGGTGGCAAGCGCTCCGCCCATGATACCGAGCGCGGGCAGGCCGAAGCGCCCGAAGATGAGGATGTAGGCCAGAGCAGTCTTGAGGCTCAGCGCGCCGATGGTGACAGCCATCGGCACCTTCACATTGCGGGTGCTGCGCAGGATCATCGCAAAAATCGTGGTAACCGCGATCGGGATGTAGCACAGGCCCACGACCTGCAGGTAGCGGCCACCTGCCTCAATCACGGCCGGGTCCTCAGAGTACAGTCCCAGGACGGTCTGGGGCATGGCGACCGCCGCCAGGCTGAACAGGGCGCTGCCACCGATGCCGATCAGCAGGGCCAGACCGAGCGTGCGGCGCAAGTTCGGCAGGTCACCACGACCCCAGAACTGCGCCGCGAAGACCACCGAGCCGCTGCCGACGCCGAACAGAAACAGGGACATGAGGAAGTAAACCTGGTTCGCCAGCCCCACCGCTGCCACGGCGGTATCGCCCAACTGACCGATCATTAACACGTCGACGGCATTCAACGCATTCATAGCCAGTTGCTGGGCGGAGATCGGCAGGGCCAACGCCAGCAGAGAGGTGTAGAAACTCCGATCAGACAGCACGTGGGCGCGTGCAGTGCGCATAATCACAGGGCCAAAGAGGCCTGCACGCGCGCAAGCTGCACCGCGGCCGTGCCATGCTCGTGCTCGGCCAAGTCGAGGTGACAGCAGTATTTGCAGCTTTCCAGGTAACCGAAGAGATCGATCTGACCCCGGTTAAGCAGACCGTGAAACGAGTAAGATGCGATCGAGACCTTCACCCTTGAACCTTTTCCTTGAGCCTCTTCAGAGTACAAACGCGCTCGATTTCGAAGAAACGCGCACCTCTTCGCCGCTTACCTCGCGTCCCAGACGATCGGAAAGGTAAATGCCTTCGGAGATGAGCATCGTGTTGAGGGCAAGTTCCGCGGTCGGCAAGAGTGGCACACGCCCTTGCAGAGCGGCCACCCAATGTCCTTGTGGGCTGTCATAGGCGGAAGCATTTTCCCGCAGGTCGTGCAGCCTCCGGTCAAAGACATCCAGGTTGGCCGACATATCCAAGTCCAGATCGTCGCAACCCTGGAAGAAGCCGAATGGGTCCAGGCGAACTCCTCCCCTATCGCCAAGGATGCAACTGCCGTCCAACCGGTCGAGATGGATTGCCCATGGCTCGACGATATCCAATGTGAGACCATCCTGTAGGCGCACAAAACCGAGCCCCAGTTCCTCCACATCGTAACCGCTGTCCTCGCGGCGAGCAGCATCCATATCGATCGCCTGATAGGTCTTGCCGCAAATGCGCAGCACCTGCGGATTGTCGAGCAGGTAGAGGATCTGCGCGATGTGGTAGACGCCCATGTCGAACATCGCGCCGCCGGCGGCCCACTCCTTCTGCACAAAGTGTACGCTACCGTATCCGTCCACCCAGGGACGGCCGCGCCGGCGGAATCCCACCGAGCGGGCATGGTAGGGCTTGCCGAGGAGGCCCTGGCTTATTACCAGTCTAGCGGCCTTGGTCGCCTTAGCAAAGAGCGTGCTAAGCTGAACCGAGAGGAGCTTGCCCTGCTCGTGAGCCACGCGCAGCATCGTTTCGGCATCGCAAAAAGCACCAGCCATGGGCTTCTCGCAGAAAACGTGTTTGCCGGCCTGGAGCGCCGCGACCGTCACCGGCATGTGGAGGTTGTTGTGCAGGCAAACGTCGACGGCCTCGAGATCGCCGCGTTTAAGAAGCTCGCGAAAGTCGGTGTAGGTGGCGCTGATGTGATGCAATCCGGCCACCCGGTTAAGCTCGGGAGCGTCGATATCGCAGATGGCGACCACTTCGGCTCCGGGGAGCCTGGCATAGTTCTCAAGGTGGCGTTTGCCAATCTGGCCGACGCCGACCATACCGATACGTGTGGGGTATTGCACGTTCTTACTCCTTCTCTGCAGTGCCGCAATCATACCACGCGTTCCCCGATGCAGCGAGACTTTGACCGTGACTACGCGTTGGCGAGCAAGTTAGCGGGCCGCCCGCGGCGGGCGGCCCGCTGGTCCGCGATGCAGGCCCAGCAGGCCCCGGCGCGTGCTACCGAGCTGGTCGAGTCGAGCCAGGATCTGCACGCAGCGCGCCGGGGGGACGTCATTTGTCAAGCCCGACCGAGGGCTCAATCACCTCCACCCTTTCCTTTACCGTTGCCGTTCCCTTTACCGTTCCCGTTCCCATTGCCGTTCCCACCATTGCGAGTGCCGCCGTTCCCGTTACCGATGCCATCGCCCGGATGCTCCGGGCCACCCGCTGAGCGGGGGTTCTTCGTGTCAATGCTCGCGGCATCGATGGAGCCATCGGGTTGCTGCCAGCCGAGGACCTGGACCAGCGCGCCCGGGACAAGGGCCCAGTGCTGCTGGCGAATCCGCGTACCGGCGTTGACGTGGACGTCCCGCCCGCCGACCCGCCAGTCGCCGACCAAACCGGACCCAGGCTGAAACTCGACCACTCCACGGAAGACAACCTCCCGCCTGGCTGGCTCGCCGTTCTCGGCCTCAGTCTGCGACTCGCGTGCGCCAGGCAGCAGCGGCGTGGCCGTGGCCGCGGCGGTAGCGGTCGCAATTGGCGTCGGCGTCGCGGTAGCAGCCGGCGTCTGGCTCGGAGTGGCCGCCGGCGTGACACTCGGGGCGGTGGTGGCCTCTACCGGCGTGGGGGTCGAGGCCCCCGACAGCACATGTATCCAGCCGGCATCCAGCGCGCCGTCGGTTCGCGACCAGCCCTCGACGTCGACCTGCGCGCCCTTACCCAGCAAGCCCGCTTGCTGATCGACCACGGTGGAGGGCGACACATAGACCGTGCGGCCCTCGATCTGCCAGGCCCCGTCCCAGCGGCCGGCCGCTGGGACGTCCTCCACCGTGCCGCTGAACTGGACCGCCACACTGGTGTCAGGCTGGTCCTCCCCGGCAACGGTCGAGTTGCCTGCCACCACCTCCGTCGGGCCGCCGGCGGCTACGGGCGTGAGGGTAACCTGGGCCGCGGCGAGCCAGCCCTGTTGGGCCTCAACCTCGCTGACGCTAGACGCGGCCGACACCCTCTGCGGCTCCCCGAAGCCGGCACAGCCTGCTAGTAACAGCAGCGCGACGATCAGGCCGGCGATCTTGAACGCGAAGGAGGCCCTGGTCGCGATAATCGCTGTTCTCCGCACGTGCATAGTTCGTGATCCTCCGATAGATGATGCCTCCCCCATCAGCGTTACGGATGATGATTCTACCGCGCGGCATGGACGGCGCACGCAGTCGACCATCCAGTTGGAGCCTGCTCGATGGGCCGTTGAACAAAAGACCTCAAGCGATTAGGACGTTTGGACAACATGTGGTAAAGTAAACAGGTAAGTATAGAAAGGAATGGGCTGAGAGTGCGACTTGGCTCAGATCTAAGAGTTAGGAAGGACTTTCAGTGAGTTTCACACAATTCAAGTTAAGCCCGCGCATTGCGGCGGGCGTTGACGCGCTCGGTTATCAAGAACCGACGCCCATTCAGCAGCAGGCGATCCCCCCCATCATGGCCGGCCGCGACGTCATGGGCCTGGCCCAGACCGGCACTGGCAAGACGGCAGCGTTCGCCCTCCCGATCCTACAGCGCCTCGAAGCCGGCCCGCGCGGCCGGGTGCGGGCATTGATCGTCGCCCCAACCCGCGAGTTGGCCGAGCAGATCCATCAGTCGTTCCGCGAGCTCGGCCAGCAGACAGGCCTGCGCAGCATCGCTATTTACGGCGGCGTCAGCCTTGGGCCGCAGTTGCAAGCCTTGCGGCGGGGACCCGAGATCGTCGTGGCCTGCCCAGGCCGCTTGCTCGACCATATTCGCCAGGGGACCGTCAACCTGAGCCCCGTCGAGGTGCTCGTGCTCGACGAGGCCGATCGCATGTTTGACATGGGGTTCCTGCCCGACGTTCGGCGCATCATTCAGGCCGTGCCCGGTCGGCAGCAGACCCTGATGTTCTCGGCCACCATGCCCGACGACATCCGGGCATTGTCCGCCGACGTGCTCAAGGATCCGCTGACCGTGCAGATTGGCCATACAGCGCCGGCCGAAACGGTGTCGCACGCCCTGTACCCGGTGGCGCAGAATCTGAAGACTGCCCTGTTGATCGATCTACTGCAAGGCACGCAGACAGAGGCGGTCCTCATTTTCACCCGAACCAAGCACCGTACGAAGCGCCTGGCCGAGCAACTGCAACGCGCCGGCTTCCGCACGGCCTCGATACAGGGAAACCTGGGCCAGAACCAACGGCAGGCCGCGCTCGACGGCTTTCGCGCGGGTAAGTACGATATCTTGGTGGCGACCGACATCGCGGCCCGGGGCATCGACGTTACGGGCATCTCGCACGTGATCAACTACGATATGCCGGACACCGCCGATGCCTACACCCACCGCATCGGCCGGACCGGTCGGGCCGAGCGGTCCGGCGAGGCCTTCACGCTCGTGACGGCCGAAGATGCCCAGACAGTTCGCGCCGTGGAACGTGTGCTGGGCAGCAAGATCGAGCGACGTTTCCTGCCGGAGTTCGACTACCATGCAGCCGGGTCAACCTTCGAGCGCGAACCGCGTGATTCGCGTGATCGGCAGCCTCGCTCAAACAGTGGGCGCGGCTCGTACGCGCCGCGCTCCAGGCAACAATCTCACCGCGAACCAGGGCGCACCGGACAGGCGCGTCCTGAACACCGTTCGCAAGCCGCCGTCTAGGCGGCTGAGGCAGGCCGGGCAGGGAATCGGATCCCGCGCCCGGCTTGTCCATCGCCCGCCTGCCGTGTGCCCCCGCTTATTCCTCCTGCCGGCGCCACGGAACCCGTGTGGGCTTTATCCATGCAATCATCAGAGCATGGTCAAGCATTCGCCGCCATCCGCGCAATCACCCCAGCCTTCGGACAGGGCCCCGGTTAGCAGCGGGGCAAGCGGCCTCGTCAGCATCATAATGAAGGTCTGGAACGCTTACGACCACGTCCGGCTCTGTGCCAACACCTTGCTGCGCAATACCGAAACGCCATTTGAGCTGATAGTGGTCGACAATGGCTCGCAGCCGGACGTACTTCGTTACTTGCGTGACCTCGCCGAAGCCGATGCGCGCGTGCGACTGATCGAGAACCGGGTGAATCTGGGGCCGGGACGGGCTAACCGGCAGGCCGCCGCCCAGGCCCGCGGCGCGTGGATCTGCCTGATTGATAGCGACGTCCTAGTGCCGCGGGGATGGTTGTCCAGGCTGCTCGCCGTCGCGGCCCGGCATCCCGAAGTCAGGCTGCTGGCTCCAATGCGTTACCATCAGACCATCGATCACCCTTTTGAGCCCGCCAGCAGCCTGGAGGCGTGGTTCCAGGTCAAGAAGGCGAACCCTCGGCTCTCGCCGCTGCGCCAATTCTATGCCTACTCGCGCGGCTTGAGCATCGACGAATTCGACCGGCTGATGTGCGGTGAAAAGCCGCCAGAACTGAAGACGATCGAGAGCCCGCCGGCGTTCACCGGCACTTGCTGCGCGCTGCTGGACGCACGCTACGTGGCCTCCGTAGGCGGTGTGGCCGATCCCCGGTTCGAGGGCTACGGCAGCGAAGACGTCGACTTGTGCTGGCGCATCGGCCAAAATGGGGGGCAGGTAGCGGAAACCGGTGCGGTGTACGTGCATCATTACCACCATTCGAGCTTGATCGACAATGCGATCGATGGGGAAGCGGCCCTGCGCAAGGCCAATCAGATCCTGTATGAGAAGTGGCAGGGCCGTCTGCTGGCCCTCGCCGAAGTGGAGATATCGCGAATCGGCTCGGCGAGGGACTATTTGAGCAGTCACTTCATCTTCCAGCCGTTGTCACGCAGCACATCGTTCATCCGGGATCTGCGTCTGGCCACGGGACGCGCAGATATCCCTGACGTCGTGACCTGGAAGCCAAAACGCGAGGGCCGGCCTGAATCGTGAGAGGGCCTTCATCGTGACAGGGAGGGAACATGGGTTTGCCTGTGCGCAGTGCGATCCGGCCGGGGACGCGGGTGCAGATCGTGGAGAAGCAAAACCAGCGCAGCGGCACGCTGACCGAAGGGGTGGTGGCCCGCATCCTGACCAGCAGCCCAACGCATCCCCATGGCATCAAGGTGATGCTGGAGGACGGGCGGGTCGGTCGGGTGAAGAACGTGCTGGCGGCTACCCCTGGCGGCAGCGGGCCCGTGCAATGACCCGATCCGAGGGAGAGAGCGCGAGCGGCATTCTGAAGCGCGATCGGAACGGGGCGCGCCTGTTCAACGCGGTCCAGCCGAGCAGCGGCGAGGTGCTGGTGCCGGCCAGGCTGGTGCAGGAGTATAGCCTCGTCGAAGGGGCGACGGTGAGCGGCCCGATAGGCGAAGGCCGCAAGGGCCGCGAGTTGACCGGGGTCACGGCGGTCTGCGGGGTGACCCCCGAAGCCTACCGCGCCCGCAAGCCATTTACTCAGCTGATCGCGATCGATCCGGCGGAACGCTTCGACCTGGCGCACGAGGGTGACAGCGCAATGCGCGCGTTGGACCTGTTGGCGCCGATCGGCAAGGGCACACGCGGGCTGATCGTTGCGCCGCCGAAGGCAGGGAAGACGACGCTGCTGGAACAGATCGCCCGCGCCATCCGCGCCGGGCACCCGGCAGCGCGCATCGTGGTCCTGCTCATCGACGAACGCCCGGAGGAGCTGACCTATTTCCGACGCACCGTGTCGGCCGAGGTGTTCGCCAGTTCAAGCGACCGGCGCCCGGCCGAGCATACCGCCCTGACCGAGCTCATGCTCGCCCACATTCGCACAGAACTGGAGTGCGGCAATGAGATCGTGGTCCTGCTAGACAGCCTGACCCGTCTCGTGCGCGCCTTCAACCTGAGAGGCCGCGGCGCGGGGCGCTCGCTCTCGGGGGGGATCGACGCCTCGGCGCTCGATATCCCACGTCGTTTCTTTGGCTTGGCGCGCAACGTCGAGAACGGCGGCTCGGTCACGATCCTGGCGACGGCCTTGATCGACACGGGCTCGCGCATGGACCAGGTGATCTACGAGGAATTCAAGAGCACAGGCAACAGCGAGATCGTGCTGGACCGGGCGCTGGCCGAAGAGCGCATCTTCCCGGCTATCAACGTCCACCAGACGGGCACACGCAAAGAAGAACGGCTCTATGCCCCGGACGCCATGGCACGCCTGGCCGTGCTGCGCCGCGCCCTGGCCGGCTACCCGCCCCGCGAGGCAATGCTGGGTTTGCTCAGGCTGATCGGCCAGTCGCTCAGCAATGAGGAACTTCTTCTCCACCTGTCCGCGTAGTGGTCTCGCACACTCGTCGCTCGCTCCGACTGATCTGATGATCCGACCTACAGAACCTGCAGAAGTAGGATTGACTTGCGGTAGCCCTGTCCAACATCCTGGGGCATCTGCCGCGGGAGCGATCCGTCACCCAGGGATCGCTTTGGCTTCGAGCGTCTCCCAGCGGGCATAGGTCTCAGCCAGTTCCCGCTCCAGTTCCTCAAGCCTGGCGGTGGCCTTCACCACCTCGTCGCCGCCTTGCTGATAGAGGGCCGGGTCACCCAGGAGACGGTACAACTGACCATGCTCGGCCTCGAGCGCCTCAATCCGTCCCGGCAGATCTTCCAGCTCACGCTGCTCTTTGAAAGTAAGCTTGCGCGCGCGTTCGGCACGCGGGGTCGAGTCAGCCGAGGTCGACGCAGTGGGAGGAGTCATAGCTTTGGCGCCGGCCGGGGGCACCCCCGGCTCGCGAGGCTCCGCCCGTTGGCGCAGCCAATCATCGTAGCCGCCGGCGTACTCGCCCACTCGCCCACCCTCTTCCAGAGCGAGCGTGCTGGTGACCACGTTGTTCAGCAGCTCACGATCGTGGCTGACCAGCAAGAGTGTCCCGTCGTAATCCAACAGCAGGTCTTCCAGCAGCTCGAGTGTTTCCAGATCCAGATCGTTGGTCGGCTCGTCCATCACGAGCAGGTTGGACGGACGGGCGAACAAGCGCGCCAGCAAGAGACGGTTGCGTTCGCCGCCAGATAAAGTGCCGGCCTCAACCCGGGCACGTTCGGGCGAAAACAGGAAGTCCTGTAGATAGCCGATCAGGTGCCGCCGCCGGCCATTGACAGTAACGTACTCCGCACCGTCCGCCACGTTGTCGAGCACGCTGCGGTCTGCCTCGATCTGGGCACGCAACTGATCGAAATAGGCGATCTCCAGGTTCGACCCCCTCCTCACGCTGCCCGCCTGCGGAGGCAACTCGCCCAGCAGCAGCCGCAGCAGGGTGGTTTTGCCCGATCCGTTCGGGCCGACGATACCGAGTTTATCGCCGCGCATGACGGTTGTCGAAAAGTCGCGCACTATCGGCCGGTCGTCGTAGCCGTAGGTAATACCGCGTGCCCGCAGCACCAGCTTGCCGGAGCGCTCGGCTTCCTGAACCTGGATGCGCAACGCGCCGGGTTGCTCGCGGCGCTCTCGACGCTGAGCGCGCAAGAGCTCGAGCGCGCGCACCCGGCCCTCGTTGCGCGTCCGGCGCGCCTCGATTCCCTGCCTGATCCACGCTTCTTCCTGAGCCAGCTTCTTGTCGAACTGAAGCGATTGGGTCGCCTCGGTTCCCAGAACGGCTTCTTTACGGGCCGTAAAGGTGTCGTAGTCGCACGACCAGTCGATCAAGCGCCCGCGATCGATCTCGATGATGCGGGTCGCCAGCCTGCGGAGAAAGATACGGTCGTGGGTGACGAAGACCAGTGTGCCGCCGTAGCGCAGCAGGTAGTCTTCCAGCCAGGCGATGGCGTCGACGTCCAGGTGATTGGTGGGCTCGTCCAACAAGACGATGTCCGGATCGCACACCAGACCGCGCGCCAGCAGGACGCGCCGCTTGAGCCCGGCAGACTGCGCCTCGAACTCGCCGACCGGATCTAGCTGCATGCGGATCAGGATCGTATCCAGAAGCAACCGCCGCCGCCAATCTTCGTCCTCGGCCGCGTCGCCGGCCATGGACGGCAGCGCATCCAGGCCGCTCGCCACAACCTCGGCGACCGTGCCGGTCAGTCCTTGCGGGACTTCCTGCATCAGGTAAGCCACCCGCAAACCCTGCTGGCGCACGACGGTGCCCTCGTCCGGTGCCAGTTCGTCGGCGATAATCTTGAGCAGGGTCGATTTGCCCACCCCATTGCGGCCCAGCAGCCCCAGGCGCTCACCGCGCTCGATCTGCAGATTAATACCCTCCAGGACCAGAGAACCGCCGAAGCCGATGCTCACGTCCCGCATGCTGAACAATGCCATTAAGCCATCCTCGTGCTCTCGCCCGCTTCCTGGAGCGGGCGGAACATAAGGGTCATTGTATCACGGTCGTGGTAAAATGTGAGCCGGTGTTCGGATCCATAAATGCAAACAGGAGGTGAGCATGACGACGCGTGATCCCTGGCCGCTCGCCTGGGAAACGTTGCAGGCTTTGGCTGCCCACTACGGCCCGGCAATTGACCATGCGGCCGAAGGGCTCGGTATTCCCCTGGGTGAGTGGTACGGCTGGCTGATGGCAGCCCGCATCTTCGAGCCTTACCCGGTATCAGCCGCCCGGCTGCAGGTCCGGGCGGCCTACACGGCCCCGGCCAGCTTGGAGGAAGACCTGGCAACAGGCGTGCGCCTGGGCCTGCTCGAACCGGCGGGCGAAATCGACCCCGGCGAGTACCACCTGACCGAGCGTGGTCATCGGGGCGTCCGCTGCTTGATCGGCACCGCGTACGCGGCTATGGCGCTCCTGCATCCCTTGCCCGACCCCGATATAGAACGGCTGGATGCCCTCGCGTTTCGCCTCGTGGAAGCCAGCCTGGCCGCGCCCGAGCCACCCGGCAAGTGGTGCTTGCGGATCGCGCGCCATTATGATCCGGGTGAGAGCGCTCCGGCGCTCGTCAGGTTGGATCAGTACCTCAGCGATCTCGATGCCTATCGCGACGATGCTCACCTGGCAGCCTGGCGACCGTGCGGGGTCGGCGGGGAAACCTGGGAAGCCTTCACGAGCCTCTGGCGCCATGGCCCGCTGAGTCTTGAGCAGCTGGCGACCCGGCTGCGACGGCGCGGGCATGCACGGGAAGCTTATGCGCTGGCCCTGGACGAACTGGCAGCACGGAGCTGGATCGCGCGCGATGGCGATCAGTTCCGGCTGACAGACGAAGGCCTGGCGCAACGGGAAGCCGTGGAGACGACGACCGATCGCTACTTCTATGGTCCATGGTCGTGTCTGACGGCCGGCGAAATCGAGGAATTGAGTGGCCAGCTGCGGCGGGTCAGGGATGGCCTGGCCGAAACGCGGCCGGAAGGACAACGAGCATGAAAAACATCGCTATGCAGCGCATGTTGGCCGGAGAGCCGGCCCTCGGCATCATCGCCGGGCTTGGCTCTCCTGGCGCGGCGGGACTGCTGGCCGGGGCAGGCTTCGACTTTGTCCAGGTAGATAATCAACACGGCGATTGGGACGACGGCCTGTCGTTGGCCGCGTTCCGCAGCATCTGCCTGGCAGGCTGTGTGCCGATGGCCCGCGTGCGCCAGAACGACTTCTACGCCATCGGCCGGCTGCTCGACCGAGGTGCGATGGGTATCGCAGTGCCGATGGTCGAGTCGGCCGAAGAAGCGGCCGCGGCCGCGCGAGCCGTGCGCTACCCGCCTGCCGGCCGGCGTTCTGCGGCAGACGTGCTGATGAGTCACTATGGTGCCGACTATGACCGATGGATCAATGGGGAGGTCTTCCTCGCCGTGCAGATCGAGGCCGCCTGGGCAGCGACACGGGCCGAGGAGATCCTGGCCGTGGAGGGAGTTGACGGCTGCTGGATCGGCCCCAATGACCTGGCGCGCAGCATGGGGGTCGATCTGAACAGCCCGGCCGATGCGGCCCAGCACGAGGCCGCGATCATGAGCGTGCTGCAGGCCTGCCGGAAGACCGGAAAAATCCCGGGCATCCACACCCGCAACCTGGCCGATGCCTGCCGCTGGCTGGAACGGGGCTTCCTGTTCGTGACGGCAGGCAGCGACGCCGGGCTGCTGAAAGACGGTGCGCGCGAGCTGCTGCGGGGGCTGGGCCGCTGATCCGGGCGCCGTGCACATCCGGCACGGCGCAGCCTCCTCACCCGGCAACCCAGTCCAGGATCACCTTGCCCGAGTTCCCGGAGCGCATCACCTCGAAGGCCTCCCGGTACTCGGTGTAGGGATACTTGTGGGTGATGACCGGCGAGATGTCGAGCCCGCTCTGGATCATCGACTGCATCAGATACCAGGTCTCATACATCTCACGTCCGTAGATCCCTTTGATGGTGAGCATGTTGAAGATCACGGTGTTCCAGTCGATGGCCAGTTCCTGCGTGGGAATGCCCAGCAGAGCGATGCGGCCACCGTGGCACATGTTGGCGAGCATGTCGCGGAAGGCCGTCCCGCTGCCCGACATCTCCAGGCCAACGTCAAAGCCTTCCTTCATGCCCAGGTCCTGTTGGACCTGGGCGATGCTCTTTTCGCGCACGTCGAGGGCCACCGTGGCGCCCATCTTCCCGGCCAGCGCGAGCCGGTAGGGATTCAGGTCGGTTGTCACGATATAGCGCGCCCCGGCGTGGCGGGCGACCGCGGTCGCCATCACCCCGATCGGACCGGCGCCGGTGATCAGCACGTCTTCCCCCAGCACCTCGAAGGTAAGCGCTGTGTGAGTGGCGTTGCCGAACGGATCGAAAATACTCAACAGGTCCAGGGGGACGTGCGGGTCCGCACGCCAGACGTTGGTGACCGGGATTGTGAGGTACTCGGCGAAGGCGCCGGGACGATTGACGCCCACGCCCTTGGTGTCTTTGCAGAGATGGCGGCGTCCGGCCAGGCAGTTGCGGCAGCGACCACAGACGACGTGGCCTTCGCCCGAGACGACGTCGCCGATCGCCAGGTCGTGCACGTTACTGCCCATTGCGGCGATCGTGCCCGCGAACTCGTGACCGATGACCATCGGCACGGGGATCGTCTTTTGCGACCAGGCATCCCAGTTCCAGATGTGCACGTCAGTGCCACAGATGGCCGTCTTGTGGATTCTGATCAGCACATCATTGATGCCGTACTCCGGAACCGGCACGTCCTCCAACCATAGGCCGGGTTCACGGTAGCGCTTGACCAGGGCTTTCATTGTATTCGCCATAACTTGGCAAGGTCTCCTTTCGGTGACGGCTCGGGAACGCCTTTGTCTCACATCCAACATACCACCACTTGACTGCAGGCGGATACTGCCTAAATTCCGGACGCCAGGGCACCGTCGATGAATGCCTGCCATGTATCGTTGGGCTGCCAGACCGCCTCCAGGTCGGGCAGCGCCTCCTCGCGACGCCAGCCCAGGCGGAGCACGCGGTAAAGCAGAACGAAACTGGAAACGCGGAAATTGGCCGCGCAATGGACGTAGACCCGCTGTCCGCTGTGACGATCCATCGTGGCAAAGAACGCAGCGAGATCGGCATGTGTCGGCCGATCCCAGGCGACCGGCACGTGCTCGTAGGCCATTCCGAGGCTTTGTACGGTGCGCCGCTCGTCCGGCAGGGAACGCTCACTTTCGTCGAGCGCTAAATTGATGACCACTTCAAAGCCCGCCCGCGCCACGTCGGCGAGTTCCTCTTCGCTCGGCTGGCCGCTGGTGGCAAGAGCATGGGTCAAGCGGCGGTAGTTGTAGATTGCGCCCAGGCTGAGGTCCTCATTCATGCGGCATTCCTCCACTAGCAGCTGCTCGACTGAACAGGCTGATCATACACCAACCCCGGCAGCGCGCAATACCGCCGCGAGGCCCGCGCGCGAAACTCCTGGTCGCAGCGGATTGCCGGGGGACGCTAACGGCTGTATAATCGCGCACGACCTGGCCGGCGATCGTTTGCTTTGATGCCGAGCAGGACCCCACCACCATCGCCGAGCCGATGGCTCGCCAGGCGGAGACGAGTGACAGACACTGCAGCCTTGATCGAACGCGCGCCGGCCGAGCCGGAAGGCGTCGCCAGCAGCGCCCGCGGCAGCCGCCGTTTCGCGCTGGCCCTATACGTTCTTACCGTGCTGCTCTACTGGTCGGCGCTCTACTTCTACGTGCCGACCCTGCCCATGTACGTGCACAGCAAGATCGCCGACCTCGTGGCCGTCGGCGCGGTGCTCTCCATGTACGGGCTGTGGCAGGCGCTTGCACGCTTACCGGTCGGCATGGCGGCAGATCGCGTCGGCCGGCGCAAGCCCTTTATCCTGCTCGGCCCGATCATGGCTCTCATAGGCGCCTGGGTGATGGGCCATGCGTCCGGCTCGGCCGGACTGTTCGTCGGCCGCGGCATCACCGGGCTGGCCGCCGCCGCCTGGGTACCGATGGTCGCGGCCTTCAACGCCCTCTTCCCGCCGAAAGAAGCGGTGCGGGCAAGCGCCCTGATCACGCTGGTGAGTTCCGTCGGCTGCATCATTGGAACCAGCCTGAATGGCCGGCTGAACGAGATCGGGGGCTACGGGCTGGCCTTTGCGCTGGCGGCAGGTATGGGCGGTGCCGCGCTCGTCGTCGGCCTGGCTCTGCCGGAACCGCCGCTCAGCGGCCGCAGGCCGTCGGCCCGGGACCTGGCGCGCGTGGTCACGCGACGCGTCGTCTGGTTGCCGTCACTGCTGAGCGGTGTCTCGCACTACGTGCTGTTTACCGCGACCTACGGATTTCTGCCGATCTTGGGCCAACGCCTGGGGCTCGGCGATGTCGCGCAGGGCCTGCTCGTCAGCCTGAACCTGGTTTCGACCGCGGTCGGCAACCTGGGAGTGGCTGCGCTCGGCAAACACATCGGCTCGCGGCGGCTGGCTTACGGCAGCTTCAGCCTGCTCGCCCTGGGGGCCGCGCTCGCCGCCGTGGCGCAGGGTCCGGCCCTTATCCTGACTGCGCAGATCTGCATCGGCCTGGGGCAGGGCACCAGTTATCCCGTGTTGATGGGCCTGAGCATGCGTCACGTCGGCCAGGGCGAGCGCACGGCCGCTGTCGGCGCGTTCCAGGCGCTGTACGGCATCGGTATGTTCGCCGGTCCGGCAGTCAACGGGCTGGTCGCCAGCGCGGTCGGCATTCAGCCCATGTTCGGCATCACGGCCCTGACCTGCCTGGCACTTGGCTGGCTGGGCACGGGTAAACTGCAGGAATGAGGGCAAGACCGGCAGCATAGGTCGCCGGCAAGGTCAATCCTGCGTCAGCTCCCCAAGCGCTCTCAAGACCCGCTGGTATCGTCCTCGGATGTCTGGTGACCCATGGCACGCGGGTGCTTGCCGGTGCGCCAGTGTGCTTCGATCTGTTCCAGCGTCTTGCCTTTGGTCTCGGGCACCAGAAAGTAAGCAAAGAACCAGGAAGCGATGCCAGCGACGCCGTACAGCCAGAAGGTGTATGGGCGACCCACGGCCTGTACTAGGCTGAGGAAGGTGAGCGCGATGGCCAGATTAGCACCCCAGTTGGCCACTGACGCCACGCTCATCCCCAGGCCGCGCACCTTCAAGGGATAGATCTCCGAGATCAGCAGCCAGAAGACCGGACCCAGCCCAAGGGCGAAGGAACCCACGTATACTACCAGGCTGGCCACCGCCACCCAGCCGACGACGCTCGACAGATTCGGCAGCAAGAAGGCGACGCCAAGCACGCCTAGGCTGAGCACCATGCCCGCCAGGCCAGCCAACAGGAGCGGGCGCCGACCAACCCGGTCGAGCAGACGGATGGCCACGATGGTCATCAGAACATTCATGGCCCCCACCCCCGCAGTGGCCAGGATCGAGGCCGATGCCGATTGAAACCCCGAAGCCTGGAAGATAGTCGGCGCATAGTAGATGATGGTATTGATGCCGGTGATCTGCTGGAAGATGGCCAGGCCCACCCCGACCAGCAGCGCCGGCCTGACCCCGGGCCGCAGGAGATCGGGCCAGCCGCCACCTTGCTCCCGCAGACTGGCGCGGATCTCCTTGATCTCGGCCTGAACCTGGCTGCTGCCGCGGATGCGCTGCAGGATGGCGCGGGCCCTGTCGTTCAAGCCGTGGCTCATCAACCAGCGCGGGCTGTCGGGCAGGAAAAGCATGCCGGCGAGGAGGACGCTGGCCGGTACGGCTGCCAGACCAAACATCCAGCGCCAACCCCGGATACCTGCGAAGGCATAGTCTACCAGGTAGGCCAACAGGATACCTGAGGTCAGGGCCAACTGATTGAACGACACCAGCGAGCCTCGAGTTCCGCGCCGGCGCGATCTCCGAGATGTAGAGCGGGCTGGCGAACGAAGCCACACCGATCGCCAGGCCCACGACGAAGCGGCCTGCGATCAACAGCGACACTGTTGGCGACAAGGCGGTGCCGATGGCGCCGATGGCGAAGATGGCCGCGACCAGGATGATGGCCCTGCGCCGGCCAAAGCGGTCGGCCAACCAGCCGCCAGCGGCTGCCCCGATCACCGCCCCCGCCAGCACCGTGCTGGTCACCACCTCCTGCAGCCTGGTCGAGAGCGCGAAGTCCTGCCTGATGAACAGCAGGGCACCGGAGATGACCCCGGTGTCGTAGCCAAACAGCAGCCCGCCCAGGGCAGAGATGGCGGCGACGACGTAGACGAAGCGCGCGCCGGCCCAGCCTCGCGGGCTGGCCTTGCTCCTGGGTCGTCGGTCGACAGGCATTTTCTCTCCTCCTGCTCATTGTACGAACCGTTTCAGGAAGCGCGCAGTTGTCGTTCCTACGATATGGGCCGGCAGCCGGTATTCTTCCAGTCGGTCTCTCACAGCATAGCCGCGACCGCCCTTCGGCTCGAGAAGAGTGTTAGCGTTTCGTGTGAATGGCTGCAGGTCCTTGACACCTCACACCATTTGAACTATTATACACAATAGGATCATTTATATGAAGTCGGCGACAACACGTGGCCCAGAACTGATCGGCCGGTGATCGACCATCGGCCAAACGCGCCCTGATCTTCGTAGCAGCCCCAAGTGCCAGGTCAGGAACGCCCTGCGACCCCTACCTAGCCTCGCAGCCTGCCAGAGAACCAGGAGCCACAGCCCGGGCAGCAGGCCGTCAGCCCCGCGCTAGAGTCGCGGCGTGACACTGAGCAGCCGGCCGGCTGGTACGGGCTGGATCGCTGGGTGCTGACCGCGCCGGGCACGCCGTGGAGGCCAGAACTGGTCTTCGGCGAAGCCGGTAAAGGACCGGGGGGCCTGCGGCCCATCAGGATAGCCATGCTTGAATGAAGCCCGGCGCTTTCGACAGCCGCTTGCCTCTTGCAAACGGGCAACGCTAGCAGCGCCACAGTCTGCTCAAAGGTCTGACCGTACAAGAAGGAGGTCAGTGATTATGACAACAACTGCCCCGACCAGCGCGACCTCGGGGGCGCCGGCGATGGCAACGAGGGATGGCGAGTCGCCGGCCGAATCGCTCGCGGAGCAGTGGCAAAAGCTGAAGGCTTCGCCCGAAGGCTTGAGTCAAGCCGAGGCCGAGCAGCGCCTGGCACAGTATGGCCGCAACGAGCTGGCCGAAACCAAGCCGAACCCGCTGCTTGAGTTCCTTTCCTACTTCTGGGGACCGATCCCCTGGATGATCGAGATCGCGGCCGTCCTGTCGGCGCTGTTGAGCCATTGGGCCGACCTGATCATCATCGCCATCTTGCTCGTCTTCAACGGGGTGGTGGGTTTCTGGCAGGAGCACCAGGCCGCGAACGCGGTGGATGCGCTCAAGCGCCAACTGGCCGTCAAGGCGCGCGTCCGTCGCGACGGCACGTGGCAGGAGATCAACGCCGGCTCCCTGGTCCCTGGCGACGTCATCCGCATACGGCTGGGAGATATCATCCCCGCCGATGTGACTCTGGTCGAGGGCGATTACCTCAGCGTCGACCAATCGGCCCTGACCGGCGAGTCGCTACCGGTGGACAAGAAGACCGGCGACGTCGCCTATTCGGGGTCGGTCGCCCGGCAAGGCGAGATGGTGGCCCTGGTAACGGCGACGGGGCCAAGCACCTACTTGGGCAAGACCGCCGGGCTGGTTTCTTCCGCCCGGTCGGTCTCACATTTCCAGCACGCCGTCTTGACTATCGGCGATTACCTGATCTACCTGAGCCTCTTTCTGGCCGCCGCCCTGGTCATCGCCATGATCATCCGCGGGGCAGCCGTGCTCACCCTGCTGCAGTTCACGCTCATCCTGGTCGTGGCTGCCATCCCGGTGGCCATGCCCGCCGTGCTTTCGGTCACCATGGCCGTCGGCGCAGTTGCGCTGGCTCGGATGAAAGCCATCGTCACCCGGTTGGAGTCGATCGAGGAAATGGCCGGCATGGACATTCTGTGCTCCGACAAGACAGGCACCCTGACCCAAAACAAGCTGACCCTGGGAGAGCCGGCGCTGTTCGGGGCAAAGGATGCCGGCGAGCTGATCCTGGCAGGGGCGCTGGCCTCCAAGGCCGAAGACCAGGACGCGATCGACCTGGCGGTCATCTCCGGGCTCGGGGATCCAGAAGGCATGGCGACCTTCACCCAGATCAGCTTCACGCCCTTTGATCCCGTGCACAAGCGCACCGAGGCCAGCGTGCGGGCAGCCAATGGCAACACCTTCACGGTCACCAAGGGAGCACCACAAGTGATCCTGGCACTGTGCCATCCCGATCCCGGGCTGGCCGAGGCGGCGAACGCTAAGGTGGACGAGTTCGCCCACGAGGGCTACCGCACGCTGGGTGTGGCCCAGTGCGAGAGTGGAGGCACCTGGCAGTTCCTGGGCATCTTGCCGCTCTTCGATCCCCCGCGCCCGAACTCGGCGGAAACCATCCGGCGGGCCGAGGAACACGGCATCCAGGTCAAGATGGTCACAGGCGACAACCTGGCCATTGCCAGGCAGATCGCCGGCCAGTTGGGGCTTGGCACTGACATCCAGGTCGCCGATAGGCTGTTGGATGGGAGCGGTGAGAACGGACGCGTCCCGGCCGAGCAGGCGCGCCAGGTGGAGGCGGCAGATGGCTTTGCTCAGGTGTTCCCCGAGCACAAGTTCGAGATCGTGCAGGTGCTGCAAAATTGCGGCCATATCGTGGGCATGACCGGGGATGGGGTGAACGACGCGCCGGCCGTCAAGCAGGCTAACACAGGCATCGCGGTTAGCGGCGCGACCGATGCTGCCCGCGCGGCCGCCGACCTGGTGCTGACTGCGCCCGGCCTGTCGGTGATCGTGGAAGCCGTGGAACAGGCGCGACGCATTTTCGAGCGTATGAACAGCTACGCCATCTATCGCATCACCGAGACCATCCGCATCATGTTCTTCGTGGTGGTGGCGATGATCGTCTTCGACTTCTACCCGATCACCACCGTGATGATCATCTTGCTGGCGCTGCTGAACGACCTGCCGATCATGACCATCGCTTACGACAATACCTGGCTCGACCCGAGACCCGTGCGCTGGGACATGCGGCGCGTGCTGACGCTGGCCACCGTCCTGGGCCTGGTCGGATTGGTCCAGACCTTCGGCATGCTGCTGATCGGCAAACTGTGGCTCCGCCTGCCGGATGACCAGATCCAATCGCTGATTTACCTCAAGCTGGCGCTGGCCGGACACCTGACCTTGCTGGTGACCCGCACTCGCCGGCCCTTGCTGAGCAAGCCCTACCCTGCCAGGATCCTGCTGGGTGCAATGCTCAGCACACAAATCGTGGCCGCGCTGATCGTGGGCTTCGGGGTCCTGGTGGCGGCGCTGCCCTGGGCCTACATCGGCATCGTTTGGGCCTACTGCTTGATCTGGGTGTTTATCAACGATTGGACCAAGTTGCAGGTATATGCACACCTCGCCCACACCAGCCGGCAGCATCGATCATTCCTCGCCCGCCTGCAGGAGCCGCTCAACACGAGCGGCAGCGGACGTGCCGCTTAGGACAGAGCCGGGGTGTGATGAGATGGAGTGACGAATGAGCCAGCTTTGTTTTGGGTAGGGAAAGGAGCGTGAGCGGTGAATGGGATGAAGGGGAAGGTAGCGGTAGTGACAGGCGCGGCCTCGGGAATCGGACGCGCCGTGGCACTGACATTCGCCCGGGAAGGGGCCAGGGTGGTGGTGGCCGACCTGGACGAGAAGGGGGGCGCCGAGACCGTGCGCCTGATCGAGGACCGGCGCGGCGAGGCCTTCTTCGCCAAGACGGATGTCGCACGGTTCGAGGACGTGCAGGCGATGGTGCGCAGAGCCGTCGAGACATATGGCGGGTTGGACCTGGCCTGCAACAATGCCGGCATCGGCGGCGCCAGCGCCTCGACGGCCGACTACCCGATCGATGCCTGGCAGCGCGTGATCGACATCAACCTGACCGGGGTCTTTTTGTGTATGAAGGCCCAGATTCCCGAGATGCTCAAACGCGGCGGCGGGGCCATCGTCAACATGTCGTCGATCCTGGGCCAGACGGGCTTTGCCGGAGCGCCGGCCTACGATGCCGCCAAACACGGTGTGATAGGATTAACCCAAACGGCGGCCCTTGAATACGCCGGGCAAGGCGTCCGTGTCAATGCCGTCTGCCCCGGCTTTATCCAAACGCCCATGTTGGCAGGCATCCAGTCCGACCGGGCCATGGCAGAGGCGATCGTCAGCCTGCACCCGCTGCGCCGGTTGGGGAGATCCGAGGAGGTGGCCGAACTGGCAGTCTGGCTGTGCTCAGATGCCGCCTCGTTCATCACGGGCAGCGCCCACCTGGTGGATGGCGGATACATGGCCCGTTAGGGCTTCGACGGGCAGGCTGCACGAGGCGACGCGACAGGGCCCCCCGGCTCTTCCAGACGCCGGGAGGCCCTGTCGTTGCGTCAGGCGCTACTCGTCAGCCCTTGGGTGCGGGACCGGCGACCTGCAGCCGGTTGCCGTCGGGGTCATAGAAATTGGCCCATGTCACCATACCCGGCACGGGGACCGGATCATCGCAGCGCACGCCACGCTTGCGCAGGTCGGCGACTGCCTGGATCGCGTCGTCGACCGAGAAAATCGCGATCCCTCCACCGTCCTGCGACGGCAGAGGGCCCGGCCCTTGCCAGGGCATGATCGCCAGATGCGCTCCTTGCATATCGCCGAACTCGGCCCAGCCCATCGCGTCGTCAATGGAGCCTAGAACCGGCAGACCCAAGGTCTCGCTGTAGAAACGCTTGGCCCGCTGCCAGTCGGTTACGATGTACGAGATACCGTAAAGCTGCTTCAGCATTCCCTCCACCGCAATACACCCCCTCTCTAGTTGTGAGTTCGTGTCCTCCTTGCACGGCGCTGGTACGAGTATTGTAGGCGGGCCGTGGTGCTTGTCAAATCAAATTTTCATGAACTGGCGGCATGCCTTGTGTGGCTTGTCGCAAACTGGCGAAGGTTGTAGAATGGGGTGTCCGGCCGATCTTGCGTCTGGCCGGGCATGTCATCGCAGACAGAAAGGTCTCAGTCATGAAAATAACCGTCGAACCTGCAGGACCGGGTGGCCCAGAGTCCCTGCCAGCGAAATTGGGCTTCGGCAAGTATTTTGCAAACCTCATGTTCAGCCAGCGCTACACGCCTGGGGAAGGCTGGCATGATGCCCGCATCGGGCCATACGCGCCGCTGGCGCTCGATCCCGCCACGGTGGTCCTGCATTACGCCCAGGAGATCTTCGAGGGGCTGAAGGCCTACCGGCGACCCGATGGAAAGATCAACCTCTTTCGCCCCTGGGAGAACGCCCACCGCTTCAATCGCTCCGCCGAGCGCATGGCAATGGCAACCATGGATCCGGAGGAGCATGTGCAGGCGATGGTCGAGTTGGTCAGCCGGGTGCACGAATGGGTGCCCGCGCAGGAAGAAGCTTCGCTCTACATCCGTCCGACGATGATCGGCACGGACGTCGGTTTGGGCGTGCATGCGAGCGAGAGCTACTTGCACTACATCATCGTCGGCCCGGCCGGACCATACTTCTCGACGGGATTTAACCCGGTGGCGGTGTATGTCTGCAGCGACCAGGTGCGCGCGGTACGTGGTGGCACGGGGGAGGCGAAAACCGGAGGCAACTACGCCGCCAGCCTGTTCGTGGCCGAGCGAGTCAGGGAACGCGGATATCAGCAGGTGCTCTGGCTGGACGCCACCGAACGACGTTATGTCGAGGAGGTGGGCGCCATGAACATCGCCTTCGTCTACGACCGGACGCACATCGTCACCCCGGCCCTCTCGGGCAGCATCCTGGCCGGGATCACCCGCAATTCCGTCCTCAGGCTCGCTCCCGACCTGGGATACAGCGTGAGCGAGGAGCGCCTGGACGTCAATAAGGTGCTGGCCGACATCCGCGCCGGCCGCATCACCGAGGCCTTTGGCCTGGGCACCGCCGCCGTCGTCGCGCCGTTGGGCATGCTCGGCACCGAAGATGAGACTTTCGTCATCAGCGAGGACGAACCCGGACCGGTGGCGCGGCACCTCTACAAGACCCTGACCGACATTCAGTACGGGCGCAGCGCCGATCCGTATGGTTGGACGTACACGGTAGCCACCAAGAACTGATCCCTTGTCCACCGGGCAATTGAGCGATCCAACGGAATCGGTGAACAGCGGCAGAAATCAAACCAGTCCGATCTTTGCAGGCGCCAGATCGGACTGGTTTGTCGTTATACCGTCGGGCCGGACGAACGCCCAGGCATCGGGCTAGAACCAAACGATCTTTCTCTCCCGATAAGCTTCTGTCGCGGCAAAGGCAATGCGTGTCGCGAGGGTGCCGTCCTGGACCTTGACTGCGGGCTGGCTCTTCTCCCTGATGCAGCGTACGAACTCATTAAGTTCGCTCAAGTAGGCCTGCTCGAACCTCTCGAGAAAGCCGCCGACGCATTCCTGCAGCACGCCGGCGGCCCCGTACACCTGCACGAGATTCTTCTGGGGCACAGGGCCGATCCGCAGCGCGCCCCGGCTGCCGATGATTTCGGTCTCGATATGGTAACCGTGGGCCGCGGTGCGGCCCACGTAGAGCAGCGCCATGCCGCCGTTGCGATACTGCAGCATGGCACAGGCATTGTCGCAGTCGCCGAACGCGGCAAATTCGGGGTGAACGAAGCTGCCGCCGATGGCGGAGACGCGTTCAGGCTGATCGCCAAGAAACCAGTTGGCCATGTCAATGTCGTGCACAGCCATATCCAGGAAGATGCCGCCGCTGGTCGGCGCGAAGCGTATGGCGCTCTCGATTAGGGCCTCCGGGTCGAGCCCGTAGGACCGCACCAGAAAGGGCGCGCCGATCTTGCCCTCATCGATTTGCCGCCTGGCGCAGGCATAGGACTCGTCGTACCGGCGCATGAAACCCAGCATGAAGACCTGGTCTGGATGCTGCGCGACCACCGGCTCCACGTGCTTGCACTCCGGGACATTTACGCCCAGCGGTTTTTCGCAGAAGACGTGAAACCCGGCTTCGAGCGCAGCCTCGATCTGCGCGCAATGCAGGCTCGAAGGGGTGCTGATGAAGATCGCGTTCAGGCTACTATCGGCAAGCATGGCGGAATAATCGGTATAGGCCTTGGCGCGCGGGAAATCGACGGCCGCCCGTTCCAGTTCACGGGCCGTCACGCTGCAGACAGCCGCCAGCTCGGCACCCGGCGTCTTGAAGGCGATGTTCTGAGCGTGCCTGTAGCCCAGGCGACCCAGTCCGGCAATGCCGATCCTGATGTTATCCACCGATGTTTCTCCTCTCCCACGCACCCAGGTCAGCCGATCTCGCTCAACTTGACGGGGCGGCCCTCTCGGTACGACTCCATGGCGGCCAGGCCCATGACGACGGGAACCCGCGCGTCGCGGCCGGTGACCGGCACCGGCCGATCGTTAGCGACTGCGTCGACGAAGGCGGCCACCTCGATGGCGAAGCTTTCGGTGTAGCGCTCCATGAAGAAGTTGAGCGGCAGGTCGCGGCGAACGCTGCTGGCGTCACTGACCACCGCCGCATTTGGGTAGTTGTTCGCGGTGGCGATGCTGCCTTTGCTGCCCAGGACCTCCACACGCTGATCGTAGCCGTACGCGGCGCGCCGGCAGTTGTCGATGGTGCCGATGACGCCGTTGACAAACTTCAACATAACGATCGCCGTGTCCACGTCGCCCGCCTCGCCGATCGCCGGATCAACCGTCACGCCGGCCTGCGCGTAGACTTCCTCGACGTCGGCGCCGATCAAAAAACGCGCCATGTCGAAATCGTGGATCGTCATATCCAGGAACATGCCGCCGGACAACTTGACGTAGGACGCGGGCGGCGGGGCCGGGTCGCGGCTGACGATGTGCAGCAGTGCCGGTTGGCCAATTTCGCCGCTCTCGATGGCCAGGCGCACGCGGGCAAAGTTGGAGTCAAAGCGGCGGTTGAAACCGACCTGCAGCTTAGTGCCGGCCTGATCGACAGCCTCGAGCGCGCAGTCGATATCCTTGAGCTTCAGGGCGATTGGCTTCTCACAGAAGATGTGCTTGCCTGCCCGAGCGGCTTCTTCGGTGAACTGGGCGTGCGTGCCGGTCGCGGAGCAGATGAAGACTGCCTGAATGTCAGGGTCCTCGAGCACGGCGCGGTAGTCGGCCGTCGCCAGCGGGATGCCAAATCGAGCGGACAGAGCTTCCGCCGCCTGCAAATCGACATCCGCCACCGCCCGTATCCTGGCGGCAGGGATGCGGTAGGCCAGGGTCTGCGCATGCACCTTGCCGATGCGCCCGGCGCCGATGACGCCCACGTTTACGATGCCAGCCATGTGCTTGATCCTCCGGTCAGAGCCCAATGCTTTTGAGGTATTGCCGATTGCGCCGGGCGGCCTCCTTGGGAGCGCCCATGCCCGGCAACACGTCCTGCTCGACGATGCCCCAGCCCTCGTAGTCACGCGCCTTCAGCCAGGCGGCGACAGCCGGGAAGTCGACGCCGCCCTGACCGAGCTCGCAAAACACTCCGTTGCGGAGAGACTCGAAGTAGTCCCAACCGTTCTCCCGTGAACGAGCCGCGACCTCCGGCTGGCAATCTTTGAAGTGGACGTACCAGATGCGGTCGGCAAAGCGGTCCAGTCCCTCCAGCACCGCCCCGCAATCGCCCGCGCCGAAGGCGTAATGGCCGGTATCGAAGACAAGGCCCAGCACCTGTGGGTCTGTCAGGCCGAGCAGGCGCTCGATCTCGGAGGGTGTCTCCGCGTAGCCGGCGCAGTGATGGTGGAAGACGGTCCGCAGTCCGGTCTCAGCGTAAGCCGCACGCGCCACGCGCTCGGCGCCGGCGGCGAACACCTGCCACTCCTCGGCGCTCAGGCCCATCTCGGCGGTTACTCTGCCGGCGTGACGCGTGCGGACGGCATCGCTGCCATTGTTGTCCGCCAGGACCAGGTAGGGCAGGTAGCCGGTCGTCCGGTCTGCCGTCGCCCGCAGCAGGCGCGCCACCCTCAGAACATCCTCGACCCCCGCGGCGTGGCTGGACGAGTCCTTGAGCTGCACCGGGACGAAGCCCCCGAGCATGGTCAGGCGCCGCTGCATGAGCTCCGCAGCCAGCCGATCGGGGTCGGTTGGCATGAAGCCCCAATCGCCGAGCTCGGTGCCCTCATAGCCAGTTTCCACCATCTCGTTCAGCACCTGCATGTAGCCGGCAGCCTTGCCCGCCAGGTCAAACTCCAGCACGCCCCAACTACAGGGTGCGTTGCCAATGCGAATCACCTTGCCCCTCCTACACAGACAACCTTTGTCTGTCAGTTTGAAGCCGGCATGGAGATCATGCCGTCCCACGAGTTCAACACCCGGCCGGCCCGCGCCTCTTCCTCCGAGAACCAGTGAGCGGTGACACTCTTGAGCTCCGTGAAGAAACGTACGCCATCGGTGCCCATAGTATGCAAGTCGCTGAAGAACGAGTGCTTGTGCCCGGTGAAGCCAAAGATCCCCAACGGGACGGGGATGCCGACGTTGATGCCCACCATGCCGCCATGCGTCCGCCTGGCGAACTCGCGCGCGTAGTAGCCGCTCTGGGTGTAGATCACCGAGCCGTTGGCGAACTCGCTGGCGTTCATCAGTGCCAGCCCTTCCTCGAAGTCCTTGACCCGCTTGATGCACAGCACCGGGCCGAATACCTCACGGTCGCCGATCGTCATGCCCGGCTGTACGTGGTCGAAGAGGGTCGGGCCCTGGAAGAAACCTCTTTCGAAGCCCGGGACGCTCACCTCGCGACCGTCGACCACCAGTTGGGCGCCTTCCGCGACGCCTGTCTCGATCCAGCGAGTGACCGAGTTGCGGTGCTCGGGGTTGACCAGCGGACCCAACCGGCTGCTCTTGTCGTAGGCCGGGCCGATCTTCAGGTCTCGCATCAAGCGGGAGAGCAGTGCGACCAGCTCGTCTGCCACCGCTTCCTGGACGACCACGACCGGCAGCGCCATGCAGCGCTCGCCGGCGCAGCCGCAGGCCGAGTTGATGATGCCCCGGGCGGTGCGCTCCAGGGCCGCATCCGCCAGCACAAGGGCGTGGTTCTTGGCTTCCGTCAGCGCCTGGACGCGCTTGCCGTTGGCGGCAGCGGTAGCGTAAATGTGGCGGCCGACGGCCGTCGAGCCAACGAACGAGACACCCCTCACGTCCGGGTGCTTGAGCAGGATCTCGGCCTCGTTGCGCGAACAGGTCACCAGGTTGATCACGCCGGCCGGGAGCCCGGCTTCTTGCCACAGGTCACAGATGGCCATCGAGGTCTGCGGCGTGAAGCTGGCGGCCTTGATGACCAGGGTGTTGCCGGTGGCAAGGCAGAGCGGCGCCATCCAGCCCATCGGGATCATGGCGGGGAAGTTCCAGGGCGCGATGCCGGCAAAGACACCCACGGGTTCCATGTACTGGGTCGTGTCGTAGCCGGAGGTGCAGTTCATCAGGGCCGGGCCCTTCATCAGGTGCGGGATACCACAGGCGAACTCGACTACCTCGGTTACCTTGAGCACGTCGCCCATGGCCTCATCCCAGACCTTGCCGTGCTCCTGCGCCACCAGGTACGTCAGCTCCTCCAGGTGCTGATCCAGCAGGGCTTTCATCCGGAACATGACCTGCACGCGCTTGCTCGGCGGGGTGTCGGCCCAGGCCGGAAAGGCCTCCTGGGCGCAAGCGACGGCACGTTCAACCTCCGCAGCCGTGCACTGGGGCGCCTGCGCAATCACCTCGCCGGTCGATGGGTCGTAGCAGTCCATCCACCTGGCCGTCTGCGAATCGAGCCACTCTCCGCCCGCGAAATACTGAAGCCTCTTAACTGCCATCTTTCTCTCACTCCTTTGCCTGCTCGCCCGCGGAAATTGGCGTCAGAACGTCCGTGACCAGTCGCCAAGCCAGCGCTCGACCACTACCTTGGTCTGCGTGAAGAACTCGACCGCATGCTTACCCTGAGCATGCAGAGTGCCGAAAAAGCTGTTCTTCCAGCCGCTGAAAGGAAAGAACGCCATTGGCGCAGCCACGCCGATGTTGATACCAATGTTTCCAGCTTGGGCCTCGTAGCGAAACTTGCGCGCGGCCGCGCCGCTGCTCGTGAAGATGCAGGCCATATTGCCATACTCGCCGCTGTTGACCAGCTCGAGCGCGTCGTCGACCGTATCCACGTGCATCAGGCCGAGCACGGGGCCGAAGACCTCGTTAGTGGCGATCGTGCCGCCGGCAGGGATGCCGTCCAGAATGGTCGGCTTGAGGAAGTAACCGTTTTCGTAGCCCTTGACGTGCGCCCCTCGGCCGTCCACGACCGCTTTTCCGCCTTCGTCAAGGCCTTTCTGGATCAGCGTTTCGATGCGCGCCTTGCTCTTCGATGTGATGACCGGTCCCATCTGCACGTCCGCATCGAGACCGTAACCCACCACCCGCTTGCCGGCCGCGTCGGCAAGGGCGGGCACGAAGATCCTGTCCGCTGCGCCGACGGTAACCGCCAAAGAGGCTGCCAGGCAGCGCTGGCCGGCATTGCCGAAGGCGCTGTCGGCGACGATGTTGGTCGTCAGCGCGACGTCTGCATCCGGCAGGATGATGATCGGGTTCTTGGCACCGCCCTGGGCCTGCACCCGCTTGCCGTTAGCCGAGGCGCGGGCGTAGATGTGGCGCGCGACAGGTGTGGAACCCACGAAGGTCACGGCATTGATGGCCGGGTGATCGAGCAGGGCATCGACAGTGTCGGCGCCACCGTTCAAGAGGCTGACCACACCCTTCGGGAAGCCGATCTGGTCCAGCAGGCGGAAGACCTTCTGCATGGTAATCGGGCAGCGCTCCGAGGGCTTGACGATCGCCGTATTGCCGCAGGCCAACGCGTAGGGCAGGTACCAAAAGGGGATCATGCCGGGGAAGTTGAACGGGCAGATCAGCGCTGCCACCCCGACCGGCTGGCGGATCATGTACTCATCTATCCCGCGGGCCACGTCCTCGGAGAAATCCCCCAGCGCCAGGCTGGGTATACCGCAGGCCACCTCAACATTCTCGACGGCCCGGCGCATCTCGCCGCGCGCGTCGTCCAGCGTTTTCCCATTCTCCATCACGATGCTGCGGGACAGATCCTCGAAGTGCTCGTCCAGCAGCGCCTTGAGGCGGAACAAATACTGGATGCGGGTGGGGGCAGGCACCCGGCGCCAGGCGTCGAAGGCCGCAGCCGCCGCCCGCGCCGCCTCGTCCACCTCGGACGGTGGGGACAGAGGAACCGTAGCCAACACCTCGGCGGTGGCGGGGTTAGGCACATCCAGGTAGCGCTCCGCCGCGGACTCGCGCCAGGCTCCATTCACATAGTTCAGCAGTTTCTCGGACATCGCCCATTACTCCAGGAAGTAGCGTTCTCTGGCCTGCATCTTCTCGTAATCATTGCGTGCCTCACACACCGCCTCTAGCTCGCTGACTTCGGGCACGGCCACATCCCACCAGCTCTCATATCCCGGCACGCTCGCCAACCGATCGTTGGCGATGGTGATGAAGGTCGCGCGGTCCGTATCCTTCGCCGCCCTGAGCGCGGCGACGTAATCGTCGTAGGTGTGGCACTCGATCACGTGGCAGCCGAGGCTGCGGGCATTCATGGCGAAGTCGATCTGGAGCGGCTCGACCGCGTCGCCGGCTGAATCCCCGACGAGCACCCCATCCTGCCGGCGGATGAAGCGCGTGCCGAAGCCGTCGAGGCCCAGCGAGCGGCTTAGGGAGCCGATGCTCTTGAATCCGTGGTTGTCCCAGAGCACCACGATCAGCTTGACCCCTTCCTGAACGCAGGTGACCAACTCGGAGGAAAGCATCAGGTAGCTGCCGTCGCCCACGATGACGTAGACGTCGCGTTCGGGCGCGGCCATCTTGACGCCCATCCCGCCCGCGATCTCATAGCCCATGCAGCTGTTGCCATACTCCATATGGAAGTTCTTGGGATGCGTCGTCCGCCACAGCTTGTGCAGGTCGCCGGGCATGCTGCCAGCGGCATTGACCACGATCGCATCTTGTCCGGAGACCTCGTTCAGGGCGCCGATCAGCTCGCCCTGGCTCGGTACCGGCGTGAGCCGGATGTCGTAAATGCGCTGCACTTCGCGATCCCACTCGTCGTGCAGGTCCTGCGCCTCGGCACGGTAGCCCTCATCCACCCGGTAGCCGGACAACAGCTCGCTCAGCTCCTCGAGCGTGACGCGCGCGTCTCCCACGATCGGCAAGCCGTGGTGCTTGCCTGCGTCGAACTCGGCCACATTGATGTTGACGAATATCACGTCCGGGTTCTGCCAGGCCGTCTTGGAGGCCGTCGTGAAATCCGTGTAGCGCGTGCCAATGCCGAGCACGAGATCGGCATCACGGGCGATGCGATTTGCCGCCAGGGTTCCGGTGACGCCGACGGCACCCATATTCAGCGGGTGGTCCCAGCGCAGGCTGCCCTTGCCTGCCATCGTCTCGCCGACCGGGATACCGGTGGCGTCCACCAGGCTGCGGAGAGCGTCGGTGGCACCCGCGTAGATCACGCCGCCTCCGGCGACGATCATCGGCCGCCGGCTGGCCCGGATCAGCTCGGCGCCCTGCTGCAGCAGGGCGCGGTCCGGCCGGTTGCGAGCCACGTGCCAGGCCCGCTTGCGGAAGAAGGCCGCCGGGTAACCGTACGCCTCGGTCTGCACGTCCTGCGGAAGCGCTAGGGTGACGGCGCCGGCCTCGGATGGGCTGGTGAGCACGCGCAGCGCCTCAGGCAGGGCGGTCAGCAACTGGTCCGGGCGGTTGATGCGGTCCCAGTACTTGCTGACGGGCCTGAAGCAATCGTTGGCTGAGAAGTCCTGGCTGGCCGCAGACTCGAGCTGCTGCAATACGGGGGCCACGTTGCGGCGGGCAAAGATGTCGCCGGGAAGCAGGAGCACGGGCAGCCGGTTGATCGTCGCAGTGGCCGCGCCTGTGATCATGTTAGTGGCGCCGGGACCGATGGATGAGATGCAGGCGAAGGTCTGGAGCCGGTTCTTTACCTTGGCATAAGCGGTGGCGGCGTGCACGCCGGCTTGCTCGTTGCGCACCTGGTAGTAGGGAAAGTCCAGATTCTCGACCAATGCCTCGCCGACGCCGGCCACGCAGCCGTGGCCGAAAATGCCGAAACAGCCGGCGAAGAAGCGATTCTCCACGCCGTCGCGCTCGACATATTGGTTCTTGACAAAACGGATCAGGGCTTGCGCCATGGTCAGACGGACGGTTGCCGACTCGCTCATCGGACTAGTCTCCTTCTGCTACTTTGCGCTCACGTCGTAGACCGGCACTCGCGGGTCACGGCCCCGGTAGCTGTCCTTGACCCAGGCAAACTGCGGGTCATCCTGCGCCGCCAGGCTCTGCGCCGATCCGGCCAGAACGTTCAAGTAATAGGTCGTATAGCCGACCGGGCTGGACACGGGATGGTAGCCCTCGGGGATCAGGACCACGTCGTCGTTGCGAGCGGCCACCACGGCGTCGATCGGGTGCCCGGCGGCCTGCAAGGGCGAATCTGGGCCCGTGTACACACGCTGCAGCGCGTACCCTTCCGGGCGGTCAATCTTGTAGTAGTAGATTTCGTCCAGATCGGCCTGGACCAGCCTGCCATCCTGGGCCACTCGGTGAACGTCATGCTTGTGGGGCGGATAGCTCGACCAGTTGCCGCCCGGGGTGTAGACCTCGACGACCACCAGGCGCTGGCACGGGAAGCCGGGCAGCAGGATGCCGTTGATCTGGCGGGTGGCATGGTCACCGCCGCGAATCTCGACGGGAATCTGGGCGGGGGTTATCAGTTTCGGCGCAAAGTCCCGATCCGCTCGGACCCAGGCGACGGCGAATTCGGCGCCGGCTGCGGCTCTGACCGTCAGTTCGGTATCGCGCGACAGATAGAGCGCATACGGCAGCCCGGAGAAGACGTCGGCGCGCCTTCCCAATCCCTGCCACTGGCCGCGGTTTGTATCCACGTCGATCGTGCCTCCGAGCACGATCAGTGCCAATTCGTGGCCGGTGGTCTCAAACGACCAGGTGCGGCCGGCCGCCAGCCGGCGGACGCAAAAGCTGATGGATTCCCAGCCGGCAGCATCGGGAGTCACCTCAACGACCAGGTCGGAATCGGTCGAGTTGCCGGGGTGCACCACCAGGTTATCCGCTGTGTATTGGCGCATTGCAGCCATCCTTCTCGAAAACCTGTGAACGCCAGCGTCCAGGCAGCAGCCGGCCTGCCGGACGCGTCAATCCAAGGCAGCGTGACGGCCCGGAAGGCCGGCGCCGGGCGGAATCTTGACCGGCAGCGGAGGAGCGGACGCGGTGCTGCGGCGCACCAGCAGCTCCGGGAGCACGACCTGGTCCTGCGCAGGTTTGCCCTCCATCAGCGCGAGCAGCATTTCCATGGCGACCTGCCCCAAGCGCAGGGTGGGCTGGTAGATGGTGGTGAGCGGCGGCGTGACGTACTGGGCCAACTCGACACCGTCGAAGCCCATGATGCTGACCTGGCTGGGCACGTCAACGCCCAGCGCGCGGCAGGCCATCAGAGCGCCGACCGCGTGCATGTCGTTGTAGCAGAAGACCGCCGTCACTCCCACCTGCAGCGCCTGGAGCATCAGATATCCGCCCGCCGCCACGTCATCCATATAGTAACGCAGGTCCTCAGCGCCGATTTGGACCCAGCCGTCACAGACCGCGATCCCGGCGCCGGCCAGGGCGTCCAGGTAACCCTGTTGACGAATGCGGTTCGAGCGCGGCCTCACGCTGGAGCCGGCATAGCCGATGGCACGATGCCCAAGTTCGAGCAGATGAGCGACGGCCTGGCGGGCGCCCGCGTAGTCGTCGACGTAGACGCTGCGCACCAGTTCAGACTGCCCGTCCGACTGGCGGTTCAACAGCACCGCTGGCACGCCGTAAGCGCTCAACTCCTGAAGCTGCCCGTCCGACAAAAGCGAAGAGGCAGTGATAATGCCGTCCACCCTGCGGCGGCGGAAGGACTTGACGACCGACATTTCCTGGGCCGAATCGTTATTCGAGACCCCGAGGAAGAGATCGAGACCGGCCCGGTGGGCCACCTCTTCGACGCCGCGCACCATCCGGCCGTAGTACGGATCGGCGATCGAGCTGACCAGCAAGCCGATGGTATTGGTGCGCTGCCCCTTGAGGCTCTGCGCGACCGCGTTGGGCGTGTAGCCCATCTCGCGGGCCAACTTCTGGATGTGGACGCGCACCTGGCTGCTGATCAGACGGCTGTCGTGCAGGGCGCGCGAAACCGTGGCGTGCGAGACGCCGGCCTCGCGCGCGATGTCCTGGATCGACACGGCACGGCGGGGCATGGCCTTACTTGACGTCCGGGTTCGGCAGCATGAAATCGCGCACGACGGCATTCAGGTCGTGTACGGCGCCGATAAAGCCCCGCAGCGTGCGGATCGTGGCTCCGTAGCCGTCGAACTCCTCCGGTTTCAGGCCATCCTCGTCGTAGGCTCGGCGGAAATCGGGGATGCGCTCATACAGCGCGTTGACAATCTCCGGGTCGACCGGATTCTGCATTCGCTCGATCACCGGAATGTCTGAAGCATTGACCTTCAACGCCCATTCGTATGGCATCGTCAGCACCAGGTCACCGCCGATCAGCTCCGACCAGTGGCCGAGATGCCGGTAGGCCGCGGCCAGCGGGCGCGTACGGTAGCCCCGCTCGTGATAAAGGGCGTAGATTTTCTTGAGGCAGGCAAGGCCAGCCCAGTGCAGACAGTCCGGGTCGATGTCGATGCCGTCGCGCTTCGCCAGCACCTGCATCCAGTCGTCAGTCCGCCCGATCATGGTCGTCGAGACAGGCGCCATGTGGCTGACGTCCAGCCCCTCGGCCTCGCGGCGGCGCAGCCCCCGCTCGACGGCTTCGGCCACGGCGATGGACTGAGGAACCGTGAAGGAAACGGTCGCGTTGATACTGACGCCGGCATAGGTTGCTTCCTCGATGGCTTTCACACCGGCGTGGGTGACAGGAATCTTGACGTTCAAATTGGGCGCCAGCGTGTTGAAATGAATCGCCTGCCGGGCGATGGCCTCGGCGTCGCGATAGTAGACTGGGTTGGTCTGGATCGAGAGCCGGCCCTTCTTGCCCTGGTAGCGTTCAAATGCCGGTTCCAGCAGCTTGGCGCCGCGCACGGCCATCTCCTCCACCAGCTTCCAGGTGATCTCATTCTCGGACCAGGTCCGGTTTTCGGAGATGATCTGCTCGATCCGGTCGCGCCAAAGGTGCATCTCTTTGTTAAGCACCATGAGCACGATCTGCGGATTCGTGGTCGCGCCGACTGCGCCGTGCTGTATCCCGTAGGTCAGTTGCTCGATCGAGCACGAATCGTTCCAGTAGTCGGTCGGGGTCGTCCTGACAGTCTGTTGAAGCGGGCTCAGGCCCGTCTTGGTAGCAGTGCGCTCCGGAACGGAGTTACTTTCGATTACCGTCATTGGTCAAACTCCTCGTGACGAGCGACGTGAAAGGCCGCGGCGGTCCTGGCAGGCGGCCACGTTTGTTTGCGCGCAAGGACCGTGCACTCGTGTGCATTATACGGAGGGAACAACGGGTTTGTCAATAGCCAGAATCTGGTCGCGTGGATTCTTTAAGGAAGCGCGCGGGGAGATGGGGACCAGCAGGGCCCCCAAGGAAGTCTGGCGGATGGAGGCGATCCGGCCGCCCTCAAATCGCCTGGCCAAGCACGAAGTAATAGCCAGGATTCCAGCTCTGACAGATCAGGTATAGGCGGTCTCCCCGGACGTACCAGACGACGTTGTGCAGATGCTGAACCGGCTCGACGCCAAGTTCTTCCTTGGGCCGGATCGTCGACACGACCGCATACGTTTCGGCGTCCACAACGTAGATCGGCGCCGGCCGGCCCTCGACCGGATCCTTGAGGTTCCCTATTACCCCGTACCAGTGGCCGGCAAGCTGTACGTAGTCGATGCCGCAGGGCCAGGCGCCGGTGGGCAGCCGATGCGACAGCAGGAACCGCCCATCGGCGGCATGGACCTGCAGGCGCGAGTGAGGCCGGTCGGCGACCACCAAGACAGCGGGGGTATCCGGGCGGGCGGCGCCCGGATCTGGCCGCAGGCCATGCGCCGTGCCGAACCTGCCATTTTCGCTGGGATCAGCCGTTTTTCCGCCAAAGATGCTCTGCCAGCGGCGGGTGCGAGGGTCGGCCACGGAGACGTAGTTGGCCCCGTATCCGTCTGCCACAAACAGCCGATCGCCAAGCAAGGCCGTATCGGTCGGCATGAAGGGGACGTCTGGCTCGCGGTACTGCTCGAACTCGGGCCTGGGCAGCACGAAGTCCAGGTCCCCGTCCAGGCCGACGACTGCCACCAGGCCAGCGTCGTTGGCCGGCAAGAACAAGCGCCACTTGCCGTCAAACAGGCCCAGCTTCACGCTGTGAAAATTGTGAGGAGTGAGCGCGGCAGGCAGCCTGATCAATTCCTGCCGGCGCAGGTCAGGATCGACGCGCAGCAGGCCCAGTCCGGGCATGCCATAGTAGACGTGCCCGAACTCCGGGCGCCGGTCGAGCGCGAAGCCGCCGTGCAGATCGGTCTCATGTTCGAGCGCCGTCGCCGGCAAGCTGTGCAGGTCAGGGCAGTAGCTGAACGCGAACGGCGCCTGCCCGCTCTGCGCCGGAGAACTCGTCTGGGAACTCATCTTCGCTCCAATCTGGCCTGTGGCCCTCGGCCTCCGGCCGCAAACCCCAGTCCACCAGCTCGAACCCCGTGGGCCGGGAAAGGATCTGCACCGCGAGACGGATCGCGGCCGTAGCATACCACGAAAACCGCCCGAACCCTTCGCTCGACGGTGTGCGTTTCAAACGCGCCTGCTCTCCGGCGTCGATCGCCTGGCCGAGGGCGCGCAGGCAGCTCGGTCTGGTGCTTCTATGCACCTCCGGCTTGCCGCCCTCACGGCACCGGCTGCGGCGGCGCGGGCAAGTGGTAAGCCGGATCCCCGCCAATAAACGGCAGGCTGTGATCCACGAGGTAGCGATCGCCAAGCAAGCGGAGCTGGACGACCCAGGTGCGCCAGGGAACGGCCGTGCCCGGTTTCAGGCCGTCGCGGTCAAATTCGGCGTGATACTCGAATACCGCCGCCTGAAAGCGTTGGGTCCAGCGTCCCACCCCATCTTCGCCGGGCAGCTCGACCGGGGCCTCCATCGGGTAGCCAAAAGCGTCCTCCCGGCCGTGAGCGTCGAAATAGCTCTTGAATCCGATCCAACTGCCGTCCGGGGCGTAGTTGGAGACCGCGTGGCCCAGCCCGCGGTCGCCCTTGGGGAAATACCAATAATCACTGCCGTTAGCCTTGGCCGCCGTCTCGGATGGCGCGGCCTCGTCCATGCTCATCTCGGTGGCCAACAAGCGGCGCTGAATGCGGTACTCGGGCGGATTCTGCGGATGCCACTCGAGCACGGCCCGCTGAAAATACTGGATGCACTGGCGGGCATCCAAAGGGTCGGCGACCACCGGCGAGCGCGGATTGCCGATATAGTCCACGTCGCCGTGGGAGCGGAAGAAGTCCAGCCAGGGGCCGCTGACTGCGTAGCCGGTTGGCGCGACCCAGGCGTCTTCCGGCAGGGGGTCCGGCGGAACGAGGGAGCCGGGCACCCCCCAGCAGACGTCGATCGGTCTGGGCAGCGCATCCTGAGCCTCCGCCGCGCCGGGCTCAACCAGCACCACGGGGTCCCCGCCGACCAAAACCAGGCTGGCGTCACGAGCATCGGTGTTGTTGGTGGCGGCGGCCAACGTGAGGCGGTAACCATCACCGACGGCGCGGGCCACGGTCTGGCTGCGGCCGTACTTGTCGATGACGGTCGGGGCCGGCCCCTGCGAGGGGATGCCGATCTCCAGCGGCGCGGCGGAGACATTCCAGAGCACGCTGACCCGGTCGGCCCCGCGCTTCATGCGCACGCCGTTGAGCGAGCCCGGCCAGACAAACTGGGGTCGGCTGGCGGTGGAGGCGAGGAGCGCGGTGATCTCGTCCGCGCCCGGCGGCGTGGCCGAGCCGGACCAAAAGTAGATCGCGTCCCTGGCGTTAGCCAGCTCCCGGGCGACCACCTGGTAGGCGACGTAGGCGGGACGAGGCGTGCCGTCGTTGCGCACCAGTCCGTAGTACTGCTCATTCTCGGGCTCTTCATCGCGCATCTTGTAGATGGCGAAGCGCCGGACGCCGGCCGCGCGCGCCAAAGCGGCGCATTGGATCACGTAGTTCGACTGCTCTTCGAGGGAAGCCCTCAGTCCACCGCGCTGCAGGGGATGCAGAGGGTCGTCGTAGGGTGGCACGTTGGCTTCGTCCATCCAGATGGGCTTGTCGAGCTGGTGCCGCTGGAGAAGACGCTCGTACAGCTCGGGGACGGCGAAGCAATTCAGCGGATTGCTGTATTGGTGCACGGACACGGCGTCGAAGTAGGCGCCGTTCTCGGCTGCGCCGGGCAAGGCTTGCAGGGCCGTCAGCAGCCGATCGAGGTAAGGGGCACGCTCGTGCTCGAGGTCCCACCAATAAGTGGTGCCGGCCAGGACTACCGTCGCCTGCGGGTTGGCGCGCTTGATCGCCTGGTAGCCGACCATCTGCAGACGGGCGAAGTCATCGACAGTGCCGGTCCAGTTGCCACCTGCCTGCCCGTAAATGTCGGGCTCGTTCCAGAGGATCCAGGTATCGATCAGGCCGGCATACGTTTGGGCAACGCGCGCCAGAAACTGGCCCCAGTAATTGTCCGGGTCGTCAAAGGGCACCTCCAGGTTACGGGGCGATGAGGTCGGGCCGGCGCCAGGATCGGCGGCAGCCCAGTTGGGGGTGTGGAGGACCACGGCCACCGGGGTGATGCCACGGTTCTTGTCGTCTTCGATAAGATTACGCGGAAACCAGCCGTCTGGGTTCCAGTCGTCCGGTCCCTGAGGCTGGATGTTGGACCACCACAGCACCAGGCGCTCCCAGCTTGCCCCGGCATTGGCAGCATGATATGGATCGTGGATGGACTGCACGATGCCGAAGAAAGGATCGTTTTGCGGGACAGGCGGCAGGGTCTGGACTGTGCCAGACTGAGCCAGGGCCGTGGGAGTGGAGCTTCGCGGCACTATCAGGATTGAGAGCGCGATGCAAAACAGAAGCAAGGCATGCAATGAGCGGCGCATAGCAGTGACTCCTGAGGGCGGTCGGGGTATGGCGGGTTACGGGCAGGATCCCTGCAGGAAGAATTTGCGGGGAGGCATACGGCTGCCGAAACGTGCCGCGACCATTCTACTCTGTTTACGGAATTGCGCCAGCCCGATCAGCGCGCGCGTCGACACTCACCGGCGTCCCAAATGGGCGCGGCCGAAGGGGTTCTCGAGGCCTCGGGTGAAGCTGACCCAGGCTGGCCCTCCGGACGAGGGCTCGCCGCGCAACCCGGGCGAGCGACGAACGGCCGGCGGGTGGGCTCCCTCGGCCTTACCCGCCGGCCCTCACTCCCACGTGTTCTACCTCGCGCTGGGCCCGCTCACGGGGAGCGGACGAGGCTCGCCGCTTTCGAAAGCTGCGTCGTGGCGCCCGTGTCGTTGACGCTGGCGTGACCCTGGCCGCGCAGTTCAAGCAGCTTCAGCACGGGGATGGCAGCGGTGATCTCGCCGAACGTCGCCCCGCCAGCGGCAAAGCCGGCGCTGATCGACTGCTCAGCCGTGACCGCAAATACGTTGCTGGTCGGCGAAGTGAACCACGGATGGTCGAAATTCGAGGCCGAGCGCGAGATCGCAAAGGGGATGCTGTGGCCGGTCGCTTTGGCATACTTGTCCAGCACGACGCCCCAGCCCGTGCCCTCCTGCGCGGTCAGCACCACGATATCGGCCGGGGTGATCTCCCGGCCGAGGTCCTTGGACAGCTCGGCAGCCACGAGCTCCCTCGCCCGTGCGTCTTCCAGGGTACCGTGCCAGAAATCGTCACCCGAAATCTCCGCACAGCGATCGGGCGGGTAGATGGTGGGTTTGCGGAGCGCTGCTTCTCCATTATACTTGGCGGTGTTGTCCGCCGGGCCTGGCGGAAGGTCCGGCCACTGCGCCGCAAGCCCGGCCTGGTAGAGCTCGAGCGACAACTGTTGGCTTCCCAGGGCGACAGAAGCCGAATTTGGGCTGCTGCTCAGCCACCAGGCTTGCTCGGCGGCGCTGCTAAATTGGAGGTCCCAGTCTCGCGCGACGAAGGTCGCGCAGACGTCGCCGATGACGGTGGTCTCGTCACTTCGCCTATTGCCCGACGCGTCCAGCATGCCGCCGAACATGGGGGTGATGCCGGCGATGCCAGACCACAGCACGTCCTTGATGCCGGTATAGCCGTGGTAGTAGTCCAGGAGCTCGGACATACAGGTTGCACTGTTGACCTTGCCCACGCCCATGGTCACCACCGAGACCGGCTGGTTGTAGATCTCGCCCTCCCAGACCATGCTGCAGTACGGCAGCTTGTCGCTGACGTCACGGCCCTTCTGCAGCAGGTTCAGAAAAGGCGCCGATTCTCCCTGCCAGTTGCCGGCATTGTCCTTGAAGGCAAAGGCGGAGAGGATCAGCGTGCGCGGCGCGGCGGCGCTTGCGCGGCTGACTGTACTCAGAGGCAGGATCGTGCTGCCGGTGAGAACAAGCACCAGCAGCAGCACGAGCAGGATGGTACGGAGCCGGATCATGGGTTGCTTTCTCCTGATGTCAATTGCCCGGGCAGGAGGGCTGGCTGCCGGGATGAGCGGACTATGACACATGCGTATGGCGCTGCGGAGGATAGCCGCGCGTGTCTGCCGGGCAGGCAGGAAACGCGGCCCGGTCGCCACGATCTGGGCTGGCTCCCGGAGCGTAGCGCAGGAAGCGCCAGCGGAATGTAGGATGGGTTACCGCAAGAGGATGGGTGGGCTGAGAGATGCGGAGGAAGATGAGCAAGGACAGCGCGTGTGCCCGTCTTATGCTCGACGACTTAGGTTGACAGGCCGCCTTACTGGCTGTAAGATGCCTTAAGGTTCGCAGTTCCTTCTATGCCGGCTGCCTGGCCCATGCAATCGCAGGTCGTGCAGGAAATCGGTGAATGGTCTACATGAAAGAATCGCCAGCCAGGCGGGTCGTCTTCCACCCCGCGGCCCGCAACGGCCTGCAGAGGGGCATCCACCAGATGGTGGCCGCGGTGCGGCCGACCCTGGGGCCGGTGGCCGGCCGCGTTGCCCTTGCCGGCGTGATGGGCACCAGTACGCCCGAGACCCTGGATGACGCCGGCACGATCGCGCGCCGCATCATCGAGATTGGCGAGCGCGATGCCGACATGGGCGCCATGCTCGTGCGCGAGCTCTTGTGGGGGCTGCGCGAACAGACCGGAGATGGGGCGGCCACCGCGGCGGTCATCCTGCAATCGGTCTACGATGAGGGAATGACCTATCTGGCCGCCGGTGGCAGCCCGCCCCGAGTTCGGCAAGCTCTCGAAAACGGCACGTGCGCGGTCCTGGCCGGCCTGACAACTCTAGCCCGCCCGGCGGCCGGGAAGGTCATGTTGGCGCAGATCGCCGAGTCCCTGTGTTACGATCACAAGTTGGCCGGGCTTCTGGGCGAAATCTTCGACATCATCGGTGAGTATGGGCAGTTCGACATCAAGCCCGGCAACAGCCGCGAGCTCGATCGCGAATACGTCGAAGGGATGTATTGGGCCGGCGGCCTGTTCGCGCGTGAGATGATGGACGAACCGCTGCAGCCGAAAACAGCGATGGAAAACGCGGCCATCCTGATCACGGACCTGGAGTTGTCCGAAGCGGGCCAGATCGTGCCGGCGCTGGAGACGGCGATGGGTGTCGGGATCCAGCGGTTGCTCATCCTGGCCACAACCGTGGCCCCAGACGTTGTCGCGCTGTTGGCATCGGCCAGCCGGGACCCGCAAAAATTCCGGGTCATCGCCGTGAGGGCTCCCAAAGCCGAGCGCGACCAGTATGCGACCATGGCAGACATGGCGATCTTGACCGGAGGCCGTCCCGTCATACGGGCCGCCGGGCACACGCTGGCGCGTGTGACGGCAGCAGACTTCGGGCGTGCCCGCCGCGTTTGGGCCGACATGGTGCAGTTCGGGCTGGTCGGCGGCAAGGGTGACCCGGTCCGTCTGCGTGCTCACATTGCAGACCTGCGCGCGCTTTACGCCCGGACGGAGAACGTGTCCGATCGAGAGGCTATCCAGGCGCGGATCGGCAAGCTGCTGGGGGGCTCGGCGATCCTCTATGTGGGCGCGATCACGGAGACTGAGCGGGCAGCGACCATCGGGCTGGCGGAGCGGGCGGCGCGGGCCCTGCGCGGGGCCAGGCTTGAGGGCGTGGTCCCGGGTGGTGGCGCGGCGCTGCTGGCCTGCCAGCCGGCCGTGCAAGCACTCCTCGACACAAGCGCGAACCTGGACGAGCGGGCAGCCTATCGCGTCCTCCTCCGGGCCATGGAAGAGCCACTGCGGGCAATCGCGTCCAATGCGGGATACAAGCCAGACGAGGTCATGGGTCGGGTCAGGCAGGCCGGGCCGGGTTACGGCTTCGACGCTGCCAGCGGGCAAGTGGTGGACATGGCGCAAGCGGGTATCTTCGACGTGTTGAGTGTGCTGAAAGCAGCCGTCCGCGGAGCCTGCACCACGGCCGCGCTTGCGCTCTCGGTCGACGTTCTCGTGCACCACAAGAAACGTGAGCGCATGGGCCCGATTGTTTGAGATAACGGGGGGAGACGCTCGAGTGGCTGACGAGGTTGAGAACCTGGTTTACGCGCTGGCGGCCTCACCAAACTTCGCGCAAGATGGTGTTTGCTTCGCCGCCTGTACCTCGGGCCTTTATCGGTCTCAGGACGGCGGCGCCAGCTGGCAGAACGCCTATGGCTCCCTGGACCTGGCGCTCCCGCTGACGACGGCTGTCGTCGCTAGCCATGTCGGGAACCGCGCGACCCTCACCGTTTTCGCCGGCGTTTACGGCGGCACCCTACGCTCGACCGACGGGGGTGATACCTGGGAGGCGGCCGTCCTGCGCACACCTCCTGCCTTCATCTCTGCCCTTGCGCTGTCGCCCAGTTATGCGGAGGATGGGACGCTGTTCGCCGCCACAATGGAAGACGGCGTTTTCCGCTCAGGCGACCGGGGCGCGCAATGGGCCGCATGGAACTTTGGCCTGCTCGACCTGAATACCCTGGCCCTGGCGATTTCGCCCGCCTTTGCCGACGACGAGACCCTTTTCGCGGGGACCGAAAGCGGCATTTTCCGCAGCACAAACGGCGGCCGGGCATGGCGAGAACTGGGTTTCCCCGCCAATCTGGCCCCGGTGACCAGCATCGCAGTGTCGCCAGGCTACGCCAGGGACGGCCTGGTTTTCGCGGGTACCGAGTCGCATGGCCTCCTCGGTTCTGAGGACGGGGGGAACACCTGGCAGGGGCTAGGCCTGGAACCGGAGGGCGAAACGGTCAACACCGTCTTGGTGTCGCCCGAGTACCCTGCCGACCGGTCTCTGTTGGCGCTGCTCGGCGGCCGGCCGCTGGTCTCACGCGATGGAGGCGAGTCGTGGGCGGAATGGAAGGCAGGGCAGGCGCGCCCCGATGACGTCACTTCCCTGCTTGCTCCCCAGGGCTTGGAAGCGAACGCTCCGCTCCTGGCAGGTCTGGCCGGCGGCGCGATCATTCGCCTCTAGATGCTCACTTACCCCTTGATGCCCGACATTACGATCCCCTTCACGAAGTAACGCTGGAAGATGATAAAGACCAGGAGGCTGGGCATCACGCTTACCAGAGCCACGGCCATCAACTCGTTCCAGATCGTATAGTGCTCGCCCTGGAACTTCCCCAAGCCCAGGGTGAGCGGATACATCTGGGTGCTGGTGATGATTACAAGGGGCCACAGGTACGAATCCCAACTGGCGAGAAACGAGAGGATACAGAGAGTGGCGATGGCCGGCCTGATCAACGGCAGAATAATGCGCAGGTAGATGCCGATCTCACTGCTGCCGTCTATGCGCGCGGCGTCGATCAGCTCGTTGGGGAGTTCGCCGATGAACTGGCGCATCAGGAAGATACCGAAGGGACTGACGAGTGACGGCACAATCAGCCCGGTGTACGTATCGAGCCAACCAAAGTCACGCACGACCACAAACAAAGGGATGACCAGCACGACAAACGGTACCATGCTGACCGAGAGCACGATCGTGAACAGGGCCTCGCGTCCCCAGAAGCGGTACTTGGCAAAGCCGAATCCCGCCAACGAGCAGAACGCGATTTGGCCGATAGTGGTCAGTGCGGCTACGAACGCGCTGTTGAAGTAGAAACGGACCACGGGCAGGCGGTGCACGGCCGAGACGATCGTGTCAAAGAGCGCGAAGTTCTGCGGGATCATGGTCATGGGCAAGACGAACACTTCGGCCAGCGGCTTCGAGGCGATCGAGACCATCCAAATCAATGGCAGGACCATGAACAGGCCCAGGCCCAGTAGGAGCGCATAGAAGAGGGCCCAGCCCACCAATTTACCTGGCGATGCGCCTTTTCTTTCTCCCACCACCCGGCGCGTGTGCACCCTGAGACCGGGAGTCGCGGTGCTGCCCTCGTCCATCCTATCCCCTTGCTACGTTAGCGGTTTCCAAACGGCCATCTGGATGCGGGTTGCCACTACCAGGGCAACCAGCATGAGCATGGCAACGGCTGCGGCATAGCCCATTTTCAGGAAGACGAAACCGTTCTGGTAGGTAAAGACGCTCAACATACGGCTGGCCGCTGCCGGGCCGCCCTGGGTCATCAGCCAGACCGGCGTAAAGACCTGGAAGCTGTCGACGAGAGAACCGACTCCGACGACCAGGATAGTCGGCCGCAGCAGCGGCAAGGTGATGAAGCGGAATGTCGAAAGCCGGCTGGCTCCGTCGACCTGCGCTGCCTCATAGAACTCGATGGGGACCCCCTGCAGGCCGGCCAGGTAGATCACCATGTAGTAGCCGAAGCCCTTCCAGACACCCATGATGAGCAGAGCGATGATGATCAGCCGTGGGTTCTGAATCCAGAACATCTGTGGGATGTGCAGTGGGTCCGTGATGATGTGGTAAAGGCCGTACGTTGGGTTGTAAATCAGGTTCCAGGTGATGGCCGTGACCACCCATGGGATGACTACCGGCACGAAGTAGACGGCGCGGAAGAAGTCGCGCATGACAAACTGGCGGTCGAAGAGCAAGGCGACGGCCAGTGCGAGGGCCGAAATGAGCAGGCTCAGCGCGAGGCTATAGGTCAGGGTCACTTTGACCGAGTGGATGAACTCGGGATCGTTGAACAGACGGACGTAGTTGCCGATCCCGATCAATTTCGGCGTGCCGGACAGACCCCAGGAGGTGAAGCTTAGGTAGAGGTTGCGCAGCACCGGGTAGAGGCCGAAGATACAGAGGTGCGCGATGGCGGGCAAGGCCAGCAAGAACCCGGTCCAGCCCAGGCGCCGGAAGTAAGGCGATCGCCGCTTCTGTGAAGTGGAGGGCAGCGATGCCCGTCCACCGGCGGTTTCGGCAGTGGTTAGCGACATGCGGGTCTCCGCCTTGCTGGATCAGAGTGCCTGCTTCTGCAAGACAGAGGCAGCGCAGATAGTCGAGCGCGTTCAATGCGGATTTACGTTTTCCCTCACCGGCGAGAATGAGCTGCGCCATGTCGCGGGACGTGAGCACCGCGTACAGGAGCCTGTGAAGTGAGAGGCCCGTCTTGGCGCGTATCCGAGCCGGAAGAGGGGGTGGGAGCCAGGCTCTCCCCCCCTCACGGGTCAGAACGCCGGATCAGCCGCTCTTGAGAATGGCATCGATGGCCGTGGCGGCGGTGTCGAGCGATGCCTTGATATTGCCGCGGTCGGCGATGAAGCGCTCGAGGCCCTGATTGATCTGCTCGATGATCTCGAAGAAGGTCGGCGGGGCCGGGAAGGGCACGGCGTCGGCGTAATCCTTGAGCTGAATCGGCAGCCAGGGTGCGTCCTTGAGGCTCGGATCGTTTTCCCAGCCCTTGCGAGCCGGGATATCGCCTACATCCCAGAACCAGCGCAGGCGCGCCTGCGACATGAAGTTGATGAACGCCCAGGACTCGGCCTGTTTCTTGCTGGCGGCGTTGACCACCCAGCCGTAGCGCCACATGGGCGAGACGCGCCGCTTGAGGTCGGGCTCCGGCCACTGGGGCATGTTGGTGATGGCCCAGCCGTCGCCGTACTTGGCGTATAGCTCGGGGTTCGTCGCCTTGCCCAGCCCGGCACCCCACGGCCCTTCCAGGTCCATGGATGACCGTCCCTGCCAGAACTCGGGATTCTTGTCGTTGAGGGTGTAGCCCGGCTCGCTGCACTTGTACTTGTCGATGAAGTCGAGGATCAACTGACCGGCTTTCTCACCCTCGGGGCTGTTCATGATGCACTTCGTGCCATCCGCGTTGAGGATGTCGCCGCCGAGCCCGTAGATCACGGCGTGCCAGTACTTGCCGGGCCAGGTCGGGTCCATCGGTGGCCGGTAGGGCCACTGGAACCCGGCGCGCGTCATCTTGCCCGACGCGTCGCGTACGGTGAGCTTGGCGCCATATTCGCCCATTTCAGTCCAGTTCGTGGGCGGAACCTTGGGGTCAAGGCCCACCTCCACGAACTGGTCAGCCCGGTAGTAGTTGTGCAGGACGTTGTACTCGTTGGGGATGCCGTACAGCTTGTCTTTGAAAATGAGCCCGTCGAGGGCACGGGGCAGGTAGAGGTCTACCAGTCCTTTCAAGTCGGTGGTGTCAAACCAGGCCGGGTCGGCCGGGCTGAGCCAGCCTTTCGAATTGAAGAGGGCGAAGCTCCAATCGCCGATAGAAGTCATGTCTGGGCCAGACCCGCCGGCGAGGCTGGCGACCAGTTTCTTGTCGAACTCGGCGACGGGGATCGTTTCGTAGTGTACATTGATGTTGGGGTGCTGCTGCTTGTACTCGGTGGCCAGCTCGATGCTGAGCTTGGGGCGTGAGTCGCCTCCATAGTGCTGCCAAAAGGCAATGTCGACCACTTCTGCCGCAGCCTTAGCTGCAGAGGGTTGCTCGGCGGGGGCCGCAGGCGCGGCTCCGGGGGCTGCGGCGGGGGCCGGAACACAGGCGTTCAAGAAAGAGACAGCGCTGGTTGCCCCGATGACGACTGCCGTATTGCGCAAGAACTGCCGTCGATTGATCTTACTCTTGGTGTCCATGGTACTCCTTTGCGGAACGTGGCCGTGTGAACCGGGATCTGGCCCCCCGGTGCATCTCGGCACAACGACACAGCTTCTCACCTGCGAGAAGCGCGGCACTACCCAGAGCGATCGCACAGAGAGAAAGCAGGCACCTCCCTTGCCTGAGCGCGTATTGGTCGCGAACGGCGTACAAGATGGGTCGAGGCCAGCGGCTGGGGCTACTCAGGGACTCGACAGCCCACCAGTCACCATTTAAGAAATTGTATTATGGGCCAAAAGAAAAGTCAAGGCGCAAATGTAATCAAGCTTTCTGTTCACCGTCACTCCTCCCCGCGCAAAGCGAGTTGCGCATTTCTTAATTTCACGTACAATATGATCAGGTCTGGTAACGAAGGCGGCGAGCACCATCCAGCCGCCCTTACCTCGGCTTCCGGTGGCCCTCTTGACCCGGAGGCTGAGATCGCCGAGTGGCCGGACCTTGCCCGGCTTGCGTTGTTTCCGAAAATCCCGCCAATAAGCCAACCCGTATCCACAACCAATCGCAGTCAGGAGATGAAGCCTTGCTCGCCAGGGTCCACAGTTGCGCGCTAATCGGTTTGGAGGGTGCGGTCGTGGAGGTCGAGGCCGATCTCAATCCGCGCTCGATGCCGTCGGTCACCCTCGTTGGCCTGCCCGACGTCGCGGTCAAGGAATCCACTGAGAGGGTGCGGGCTGCGATCGTCAATTCGGGGCTCAGCTACCCGCGCGGCCGGTTGACCGTGAACCTGGCGCCGGCCGATCTCCGCAAGGAGGGCCCGGCCTATGACTTGCCCATCGCGGTCGCCCTGTTGATCCTGTCCGATCAGATTCCGGCGGACACGGACGGCGTCCTCTTCCTGGGCGAACTTTCGCTCGATGGTTCGGTGCGTCACGTCAACGGCATCCTGCCGATGGCTCACCTGGCCCACGAGCTGGGCTACAAGTCGGTTTTCGTGCCCCAGGCCGATGCCCCCGAGGCAGCGCTGGTCGAAGGGCTCGACGTTTACCCGGTCGACACGTTGGCGCGGGTGGCAACGCACTTCCGCGACTACCATCCGATCGAGCCCTATCGCGGGACGCCTGACCTGGACGCCGATCCCCCCTCCTATGGCTGTGACATGCAAGACATCAAGGGACAGGAGATGGTCAAGCGGGCGCTGGAAGTGGCGGCAGCCGGTGGGCACAACATCTTGATGAGCGGGCCTCCCGGGGCCGGGAAGACGCTCCTGGCCCGTTCGCTGCCCTCGATCCTGCCGCGCATGATCCTCGCCGAAGCGTTGGACGTCACTCGCATCTATTCGGTGGCCGACATGCTGCCGGGCGACGTCCCGCTGATCCGCCAGCGGCCCTTCCGCGCCCCGCACCACACCATCTCTCACGCCGGGCTGGTCGGCGGCGGGCATTGGCCGCGGCCCGGCGAGATCAGCCTGTCGCACCGGGGCGTCCTATTCCTTGACGAATTGCCCGAGTTCGGCCAGCACACGCTC
>CAWIPK010000008.1:0-420474 GCA_963837925.1 uncultured Chloroflexia bacterium
TCGTAATCCGCATCCATTTTTCAGTTTTTTCGCAGCAGCCACCACGACCAGATGCGATAGATCAGCCAGAACAAGCCGCCGACAATACCCAGCACCCAAAGGTGCAGCAGGAGTGCGCTTTGAAAGCTGAGTGTCGTACAGGTACGCGTTGTGATGCCAGTCACCGGCAATAACGCACATGCTCCGAGATAGACAACTGCAGCAGCAAGAGCAACGCCAACCAGCGCTACCGCGAACAGCAAATCGTACCATGCCTTGGCCGGATGATCGACAAACCAGAACCGACTGGCAAGGTAGATAGCGATGAAAATGCCAATAAGCATGCCAAGATTGGCGCTCACGACGGTTGCCACACCTTGAACTAGACACACGATCGCAAGGGACGACCATGGGGAAGTCCTCATGGCTGTGCCTTGTCCTTGATGATCGTGACCGTCCCTTGTTGAATGGCCTCCGTGAGAATCTTTTCTGCAGCATCATATCCGCCAATCGTTGCACTTCGCACCATTATCTCAAAGACATTCGCATCGATGCTTATGGTGCGCCCTTCCATCTGTACAGTCCAGATACCGGGCTTATCGAGTTGCGGCACCCATCGGACCATGGGTAGTTCTCCGCTCCTCTGGATAACCGCTGCGGATTCCGGTAGAGGTAGCTTGTTTCGCAACCACCCTGCAAACTTGCCACCCGCTCCGCCCATTACCATGCCTGCGCCCGTATCAATGACGATGCTCTTTGGATCCAAGAAGCCGAGGTTCTTGGCGTCCGCCAGGACCGATGCTTGAGTTCGTCCCATCAGGCGCTCTAGACCGGCCTGAGTCACTGCCTGAACCTGCCCCCCAGCTCCACTACTTACGCCGCCAAGCAAGGTCAAGCCGACCACGGAAGCACCGGCCGGCGCTAGACCCAGCGTTGCTCCCGCAACGAATCCACCCGCCGCAGCCCCTCCAGCTTCAGCCCAGTTCACATCACGGATATGCTTGTGATCCACAATCAACTGCTTGCCGAGGTCGACGCCGCCGGCTACAAGCGCGCCGACCCCACCCGTGATCAACGGCACGGGGATGCGACCATCTGGATCGGTAAACCTCAGTGGATTGTTGAGGCAGTACGAGTACCTATTGAGCGCTTGGGGGTTGGTGGGATCTGGTACAATGGAATCAGGCTGGATCCACCGGTTAAGATAACTGTCATACCACCTCGAGCCCATCAGGTACAAGTTAATGTAACTGTCTTCGCGCTGGCCGGTGAAGCGGTAGGGGGTGGCGTTCAGGCTGCCCGAGCGCAGGCCCCCGAAGGGCCAGTAGCGCCCGCCCTCGCCCTGGTCGGTGGCGAGGGTGCTGCCCAAGTGGTCGTGGTACAGGTAGAGCAACTCCCCGCCGCAGGGCTGGCGCTGGGCGATGCGCTGGGCGTTGAACCAGTAGTACTTGGTGAACTCGATGAGCTTGCCGTTGATGGGCGTGCCGCAGGAGATGGCGGGCGCGGCGATGACCACGTAGGGCAGGTACAGCTTGCGCTCCGGATGGGGGATGGGCGGCGGGGCAGGGGGCTCGACGGTCAGGATCGTGACCTCGAAAGACGGGTTGACGTAGAGCGTCTCCCGCCCGTCCGGGGCGCTGCGCTTGACCAGCCGGCCGTCGCCGTCGTAGGCGAAGCGGGTGACCTGGGTGCCGCTCACCACCTGCGTCAGGCGGTGTTCCTCGTCATAGGTGAGCGTGCGCCCGCCGCCGCTCTGGAGATTGCCGTTCTGGTCATATTCCGGGCTGAAGCTCAACTGCCCGGTGACCGCGGCCGGGGCATGGGGGTGGGCCTGACCGGCAGGCGGGTAAGCGAGATCGAGGCGCTGGGAGCCCTCGCGCTTGGCCAGCAGGTTGCCGTTGGGGGCATAGAGATAGCCGGCGCTGTAGGCGCCGCTGGCGGCGGACAGGCGGTCCAGGTCGTCGTACTGGAACTGGGTGACCTGGGGAAGGCCCGAGACGGTATCGGTGATGGTCTTGAGGTTGCCGACCGCCTCGTACTCGTAGTGCTGGTCGAGCAGCCCCGGCGCCGCCAGGGCAGTCAGGCGGGCGCTCTGCGGGTGATAGGTGTAGTTGGCATTCAGCCCGTTGCCATAGCTCAGTTGGCTGATCTGGCCCAGGGGGGTGTAGCCGGTGGTGGGGCTGATGTAGGTGCTGGACGCCAGCACGCCGCCTTCGGGGATGCTGCCGCTCAGGCTGATCGCCAGCCCCCTCGAGTTGTAGCCGGTCGTCACCACCTCGCCGTCCGGGTCGGTGACGCTCGCCAACTGGTCGTCGGAGCGGTAGCCGTACCCACTGGTGAAGACCTGCCCCTCCAGCCACTTCGTCTCGCTCTCCAGCCGTCCCCGGGCGTCGTAGCTCCAGGCCGTGTCGCCCGTGGCATCGCTCATGCCTGTGCGCCGGCCGAGGCCATTGGCGCCTTGATCGTAGCTGTAGCTCACCTGGGCCGTGCTCCCCGAACAGACGGCGTTGCCCACCTGGTAGACCTTGCTGATCAGGCGGTCGTGGCCGTCGTAACCGTAGCAGGTGGTCTGGGCAGGAACGATGGCGTCGCTCTGGCTCATCAGGTTGCCCAGCGCATCGTAGGCGTAGAGCCAGGCGCCCATATCTGGGTCGCTCAGGCTGCGCCTGTGGCCCAGCAAGTCATAGCTGATCTGGGTGTGGTTCTGGTCCTGCCAGACATCCGTCAACTGGTCGGCGGCGTTGTAGGCATAGGTCACCTGGATGTAGGGCGGGGCCGTAAAGTTGGCGCTGCTGAAGGTGCCCGAGTACTGCTTGCTGGCGCTGAGGCGCCCAAACACGTCCCGCTGGCTGACCGTCTGATGGTTCTTCTCGTCCCGCACCGCCGTCTGCAGCCCATCATAGCTGGTATGGACCTGGCTGTTGTCCGGGTTGGTGACGCTGGTCAGCCGACCGAGCGCGTCGTAGCTGTACTGAGTGCGTGGCAGCTGGCTCAAAGTGGGCGTTTGGTAGGCGCCGGGCGAGCCGATGGCATAGGGCAAGGTCTCCGCCGCCACCTGGTCCAGCGCCGTGTAGCTCGTGCTGACAGCAATGGCCTGGTCGGCACTCTCGCCCTCGTCCTGGGCCTGGATCAGCCGCCCTGCACCATCGTAGAAGGACCACTGCTCGTGATAGCTGGCGGCCGGGCTGGCGTCGCCGTTGGCATCGTCGCGCAGCGAATGCTGGACCTCGAAGGGCGCGCTGCTGCTGGCATAGTTGGTATAGGCATACTTCTCGCTGGCCGGGCTGCTGGCATCGGCGCCTGGGCGGCGCAGGTCCGTCAGGCGGTGGAACACGTCGTAGGTATAGGAGGTGCTTTGGCCGTTGGCATCCGTGACCCAGTGCAGTTGCCCGCATTGGCCGGGACAGTCCTGGTCGTTGAAGCCATAATACTGGTAGTACGTCGCCAGCGTGGCGCCCTGCCCGGCCGGCGGCTGGACGGTCTCGACCAGCGCATAGGCATGGCGGGTACCCTCGTAGTTGGTCGTCTTGAGCGTGCCGTTGGGAGCGGTCTGGCTGGCCAGGTTGCCCCACGCATCATAGCTGTTATCCAGCGTGCGCACCCAGTCGGCATCACAGCTTGTGCCCGGCTGGTCGCCCTTCCAGGTCTCTCTGTAGCCGGCCCTCCAGACCTCGGTGAGCAGCCCCCGGGTCGGCGGCTGGCTATACTGGGTCTGCCCATAGCCGTCGTAACTGTAGCGCGTGGCGCTCTCGCACGTCCCGCTGCCGATGTTCCCCTGCCACAACTTTTCCTGGGCCAGGGCATGCACCAGGTACTGCCCGGCGGGCGTGTTCTCCCTGGGCACGTACCAGCGCTCGCGCGTCCGGTAGAGGGTGCTGCCAGCATCGCTGTACTCCAGGATGCGGGTGGGATTGCCGTACTGCACGGTGCCGTTGTGATCGTCCAGGTCGTAATAGTACTGGGTGCGCTGCGCCTGGTAGTCGACCCCGTTGGCTTGGTAGGTGCGCTGTTCCTCATAGTCCAGGGTCACAAGGTTGATCCCACCGTGGACGCCGCTCGCGGTCGAGAGCCAGTTACGCAGCGTTTGGGCCTGGAGCAGGTTGCCTTCACGCGTCTCCACCCGGTCCTCTTTGCCTCGCAAGCCGAGGTTGTCGCTGCGGTTCCCGTCCAGAAAGTGGTGCACCACGGTGCGATCGGCGCCCAAACTGGCGGGCAGGGTCTCGGTCACATCCTGGAAGCCGACCGGCTCGCCCCAATAGGTGTCGGTGACGCCGGAGGCGTAGCTGTAACTCCAGGTGTCGACCTGGCCCAGGTTAGTGACCGTGCGCCCCGTCACCAGCCAGGGCCAGAGGCTGTCGTAAGTGAAACCCACCTGGCCCCCGGACCCATTGTTGGCGCCGTACACACGCCCGTTCTCGTCCATCGGCATTCCAGAGTTGGTGAGCGTGAAGGGTGGCAGGCACAGGTTCGGGTCCAGGTGACCGCTATCGTCCAGCGGCTTGCATTGGGTGAGCGCCTTGAGGGCGCTGCGCGAGGCGCGCGGGCATTCCTGGCCGCCGAACCATCCGCTGGGCGAGTTTTGGTCGTAATCCAGTTTATAGCCGGCCATCACGCTATAGCCTGTGCGATCGTCCCGCAACTGCGTGATCTCGATGCCTACCAGCAGGCGGTCCGAGTAGAAGTACTGCTTGTTGTTGGCGTCTGGCTCGGTGGGCGTACAGGGGTCGCCAGTCGAAGGGTCACCGTTGACCATGGGCTTACCTGGGAAATCGACGCGCGAGGCATAAAAGAACCTGATCTGGGTCTGTTCGGGATCGTTGGGGATGGTGGTGTTGTACGAGATGCGGGTCACGTTGTTCTGGAACAGATAGCCCTTGCTGCTGCCACCAACGTTGTACTCACGCCAGAGCCGGATGCCGTCTGGCTCGTAGTTCGAGGGATGTTCGTGCACCGACCAGTTGACGTTGAGCGGATCGACCGGGATGGGCACCTGGTAGTGCCACTGGATCTTGTTTCCGCTGGCGTCCGTGACGTAATCCAGCAGCCACTTGGCGGTCGGTTGCGACTCGTCTGACTTGAAGTCCACGTAGGCGCGCGCAAAATGGTAGTGCCGCCCGTCAGGCGCATAGGCATCGGCCACCGAATTTTCGCGCCCGACGCGCCAGTCGGGTGCCTCGCGGAAGGTGCCGTTGGCTTCGGTGTAGTTTACGCCATCGATCCGCCAGGTGGTGGGCAAGCTCTGGTCGCCCAACAGCCAGCCGGTGGCCACCCAGCTATCGGTGGTCAATTGCCAGCCGGTGCCCAGGACCGAGGTGTTGCCCTGGTCCTCGGCGCGGCTGCGGCTGTTGAACTGCAACGCCAGCTTGGGCACGAACCCGCCGGCGCCAGGGGGCAGGGGGATGACCTGCTCGATGGTGGCCGCACCGCTGAACCGGTCGTTCTGGATTCCGGTCAGGGTGGGCAGCACGTTGGGCACGACGCCATCGCCGCTGGCCAGCTGTGAGAGGTGCGGCACGCTGGCCGTCAGGGTACGCGTCCGTTCGTCGACCAGGGTCGGCAGAGGCTGCCACTTGCCACTGCCGGCATCCTGCAGGTAGATGAGGTCGGGCAGGAACTGGTCCGCGTCGTACTGCAAGGTGAGAGTGAAGGGCCGGGCAAAACTGTGCAGGACGTGCTGCTGGGGGTTGCGCGCCACGAACTCGTAGACCTGGTACAGGTTGGCGGGCAGGCCGGCGGGCTTCCCCAACGCCCGGGCCTGGACCTTGACCGTCTCGGTCACGGCCCCCCTCGGGATCTGCAGGCGGACATGCCGTTCCTGCAGGCTCACTTCGCCGCCCTCGGGCATGATGGTTGTGACCTCGTGGGTGAGCACAGGCGTGGCACCAGGCGTGACGATGGCGGTGGGCGTCGCGCCGGCGACAGGCAGGGTGGGCGAGATCACCGGCGTGGCCGTGGCTGTCTCCGGACTGAGTGTGGCAGGGGGCAGCGTTGGAGTGGGCAGCGGGGAGTCGAAGGTGCTGGGCGTGGACAGCGGGGCGGCGAGGGGCGAATCGAAGACCTGAGACACCCGCGCGGCGAAGCTGGCCTGCACAAAAAGCAGGCTGAAGATCACCAATACGTAGAGCACATTGCTGGCAGGAACGCGCTTCATCGGGCAAACTCCTGGGAGAGGCGGCTGATATGCTTGCGGGCCAGGACGGGGGCGAGCGACCGGCAATTAGGGGGGGAAAGCGGTCACTAGAATGCTCCTCTCGGAGAGCTGCTCGGTCAGCGCAAGATGAGTGAGACCCCGAGGACGACAGGGGGCACGCGGCTGTTGAGCAAAGGCGGGAAACGACCGTGCGATCGTGCACGGAAAACCAAGTGAGCAGCAGCATACTCACCCAGGCCCTTCTTGTCAAATGCGGGCAGACCGGCAGGGGGAACAGACTACCCTCTTCGCCGCCGGCCTCCCGCCCCAGCCCGTCCCGGGCGATGCAGGCCGTCTGTTCCGGCCCAGGGGCTTTTGCCAATAGAGGCCAGTTGCGTATAATGCCTCAAAGGCAATCAATTTCGGCTCGACGGCGACGGGACCCGAGACAGTGGCGTCCGGTCGCCTATTTCGTTGGAGGCAGAGTTTATTGGCGCGGATTCTCTACATTCTGATTGCCTTGTGGCTCAGCTTGTACGGCATACAGGCCCTGATCCTGACCTTTCTGTACGGTTGGCACCGCCGCCACGCAGGCCCCGCCGCCGCGCTTGCTCCCGCATCGCCAACCGTTTGGCCGCACGTGGTGGTGCAGCTGCCGGTCTACAACGAACGGTTGGTCGTCGAGCGTTTGATCGACGCCGCGGCCGGGCTGGATTACCCGTCCGATCGCCTGGAAGTGCAGGTGCTCGACGATTCGACCGACGAGACCTCGCAACTGGCCGAGGAGCGGGCCGCCTATCATCGGGCGCGCGGCCTGGACGTGCGGGTCCTGCACCGGCCGCTGCGGGATGGCTTCAAGGCGGGCGCGCTGGCCTGGGGGATGGGCCAAACGGAGGCCGAGTTCCTGGCGATATTCGACGCCGACTTCAGCCCGCCGGCCGACTTTCTGCGCTGCACGCTGCCATGCATGGCGGACCAGCGGGTGGGCATGGTGCAGACGCGCTGGGCACATCTGAATGAAGCCTACTCGACCCTGACGCTGGCCGAGTCGATCTTTATCGACGGCCACTTTGTGGTCGAGCAGTACGCCCGCAACCAGTCGGGGTTGTTGATGAGCTTCAATGGCTCGGGTGGGGTGTGGCGGAGAGGCTGCATCGAGGAGGCGGGCGGCTGGCAGTCTGATACGATGACCGAGGACATGGATCTGAGCTACCGGGCGCAGTTAGCGGGCTGGCGCTGCGTGTACTTGCCGGACGTCGCGGCGCCGGCCGAGCTGCCGCCGCAGATCGTGGCCTTCAAGCAGCAGCAGGCGCGTTGGGCAGAGGGCTCGGCGCAATGCCTGCGCAAGCTCGGGCCGGCCATCCTGAGCAGCCGTTTGAGCGGGGTGCAGAAGGTGATGGCCCTGGCGCACATCAGCAATTACCTGGCCGCGCCGCTGTTCGTGATCCTCGTGCTGGCGACCCTGCCCGTGATCTGGCTCGCCCAGCCGATGCCCAGCGAGCTAACCGCGGTCGGCTTTGCCAGCCTCGGCCCGCCGCTCTTGCTGACGGTGGCCCAGGCCGCGCTGCACCGCGATTGGGCGCGCCGCATCCGCTACCTGCCGGTGTTGATCCTGATCGCCATGGGCATTGCCTGGAACACCAGCCGCGGGGTCTGGCGGGGCCTGACACACTGGGGCGGCACGTTCAACCGGACGCCCAAGTATCGTCTCGAAGGTCGCCAGGGGCGCTGGAGCGGCAGTCTCTACGCGCTGCTGCCCGATCGGGCGATCCTGGGCGAGCTCGCGTTGATGCTGTATGCCCTGCTGACGGTCGTGGTCGCCTGGCTGCGCGGCAGCTACAGCGCGATGCCCTATCTGCTGCTTTACGCGACCGGCTTTGGGCTGGTCGCGGCGATAGGTCTCCGGCAGCGGGCGGCCCGTGGCTAGCACCCGGAGCCGGTGCCCGGCCGTGGGACGAGAAAGTGAGCATGGGAACCGTGGGAAAGACCCTGTTGGCTATGCTGGCAGTCCAGGCGGAGCCGCTGTATAACGGTTTTGCCCTCGCCTGGGGCGTCGTGGTGTTGTTGATCCTGGCGCTCGTGTACGTGCTGATGACGTCGGTGCAGCTCAATCGAGGCGCCGCCTGGCCTCTGCCGCCCGCCTGGGCCACCCGCTTGCTGCCCGCCCTGGCGCTCCTCGGGCTCGGCGTCGCCCTCTACATGACCTACATCGAGGCCAACCAGCTCAACGCGGTCTGCGGCCCGGTTGGCAACTGCAACGCCGTCCAGTCCAGCCCCTATGCCAAACTTTTTGGCTTCTTGCCGGTTGGCTTGCTGGGCGCATTAGGTTACGTCGCCATCCTGGTGGCGTTCGCCTTCAGTCGCTGGAACGCCGGTCCGCTCGGCGACATGGCCGCGCTTGGGCTGCTCGGTATGGCGGCGTTTGGAGTCATCTTTTCGCTGTGGCTGACCTACCTCGAGTTGTTTGTCATCCACGCGGTCTGCATCTGGTGCCTGAGCTCCGCGACGATCATGAGCCTGATCCTGCTGCTCTCGACCGGTCCGGCCATGGCCGTGATGGTGCCGGAAGAGGACGACGCGATCGACGAGGGTGTCGAAGAGGGACCCGAAGAAGAACGCTCGCTTTCCTGACGGCGCGCCGTCCGGGCGGCACCCCGTGCCAGAGCGCAGCCTCTCGAGACCGGCACCACGCACTACGTCGAGCCGGCATCCCCGGCCTGCCGGATGGTGAAGACGATGGCGTCGTTGGCCGGGAAGCTCGCGCGCACGCTGGCGGGGCCACTCGCCGGCTGACTGCCATACAGGGTCTCGGCCAGGTGCCAACCTTCGGCCAGGCTCAGCGTGGCCGGGACTGGCTGCGGGCTGTAATTGATCGCGACCACTACCCTCTGCCCATCCTCCAACGGGTGTTCGGTCAGCCCAATCTGCGGCAAGGCCTTGCTGGCCGCTCGCCGGCCGCTCACGGCTCCGCCGGCCAGGTGACGGTAGATCTGCCAGAAGGGCTGTGCTTCGGGCGCGTCGAACGCGCCGGGAGCGCCGGCCAGGTAGGTCTCGATGGGCAGGCCGAGGAAGCACAGTTGGCCGCGGCCGTAGGCGGCGCTGGTGAACACAGGGTTGCCGTCGCTCTCGCGGCCCAACACCTGTGCGCCGTGGCCGGCCAGCCCTAACCTGAACGGCGCCGGCAGGCTGAACGACGGACAGCCTGCCAATCCATCCATCCGCAAGTTGGCCGGTCCACTGCGCCTGGCTCGCGTCTGTACCTCGAGCCCGAACGGTTCGTTGAAGGGTGACAGGATGCAGTCCAGGTGTGAAACGTAAACTGTCGCGCCGGCGTGCGCCCGCTCGAGCAGCTCGAGCCAGCGATGGCGCGGCAGGGCACTGCCGCCGCTGAGCGACGGCAGCAGATAGAGCGGGGCGGCCCTCAAGGGCTGGCTTGCGAACTGGAATTCGAGGTCGAAGCCGGCTTGCTTGGCCAGGACGAAGCTGCTGTAGGCGGCGCCCCACTGGTCCTGGCCTTCGGTGAGCACACAGACTGCCTCCGTCAGGCGCGGCGGTAAGGTCGCAAATGGCAGGCTCTCCAGGAAACGTCCGAAACGACCGAGCTCCCCCAAGACGGGCTTCTCACTGCGGTCGCCCCGCACCAGGCCCAGCTCGCGCTCGAAGGCCGCCCAATCGTACGGCGCCTGCGCCAGGCCGAGCTGATCGAACGCGCACCACCACAAGAGACCGTGACAGTCGTGTGCCCACAAGGAAAAGAGCACGCTGCGGGCAAAATCTGCCGCGATGGCCTCGCTGGCGACCATCGGACCGAGCGTGCCAATCTCCTCGACCAGGCAGGGCTTGCGGCCGATGCCGGCATAGAAGCGGGATTCGGCCGTCGAATGCAGCAGCGTGCGCAGGCTGTTGACCGGGTCCTGATCGGTATGCGGCGTGAAGTAGGGATACGGGTGCGTTGTCAGAAGGTCGGTCAGCTCGCCCTGGTCCTGCATGGTCCAGTCCGCCGAGCGGCCGGGCAAAAGGCCGTGCATGCCCGAGACGACCGGACGTGACGGGTCCTCGACGCGGATCGCATTCGTGATGGCAGAGGTCCAGGCCCAGGCGGCCTCGCGCGAGACCGGCGCCATGCAGTTGCACTCGTTGCCGAGGTCCCAGGCGGCGACGGCCGGATGGCCCCTGAAACGACGCACGAAATAGCGCACGAAGCGCACTTCCCATTGGATGGCGCGCGGGTCGGCGAGAACGTTCAGCCCTTCGAGGGCCGGGGGAACGAACAGACGCCCGCTCATCCAGCCGGTCAGCAGGCCCACGATCAGGCGCAGGCCGTGCTTCTCTGCCAGGCCGGCAAACTCCGCAAAGCGCTCCATCGCCGCCGCCGAAACGCCGGCCTCGCCCTCGGCGTTCTCCGGCAGCCGCGCCTCGCCGTGGCGGAACTCCATCGGCTCGCCCGAGCCACCGCGCAGCAAGGTTAAAGGTTGAAAGTCAGGCCACAACGGAAACACGCGCAGCGCCTGCAGGCCGGCCGCGGCGAGTTGGCGCAGATCGTCTTCCACGACCGCCGGACGCCAATCCGACCACATGGCGGTCCCGGCGTGCGAGGCCCAGTAATTGCAGCCAAGCACAAAACCGCCGGGGCGGGTCAGGTCGGCCGGAAGGAGGGTGCGCGGTGGGTTCATGCGGACAGCTCGACGATCATCTCGATCTCCACGGGGATGTCCAGCGGCAGCTCGTTGACGCCTATCGCCGAACGGGCGTGGCGCCCGCGTTCGCCGAAGATCTGCAGCAGCAGCTCGGAGGCGCCGTTCATGACCAATGGTTGATCGTTGAAGCCGGGTGCGCTCGCCACGAAGCCGAGCACTTTCACCACACGCTCCACCCGGTCCAGGCTGCCGGCCGCTTGCTTGACCAGGCTCAAGAGGTTCAGCATGCACAGCCGGGCCGCGGCGCGCCCGTCGTCCACCGTCAGCTCACCTCCGACCTTGCCCCGGTAGGGCAGTTGCCCGCGCTCCAGCGGCCCAATGCCCGAGGTGTAAAGCAGGTTGCCGGTCTGCACCGAGAGCACGTAGGCGCCGATGGGCTTCGGCGGTTCCGGTAGGGCTATACCCAGCTCGGCCAGACGTTCGTCGATGGTCATGCGATCGCCTCTCCTTGCCCCTGGCGCACCGTTCCCTGGCGCAGGCCCCCGAGCAGGGCGGCATAAGCTGCACGCGCGAGCGGCAGCGGCACGATTTGGCCGCTGTAGCTGGACCAAATCATCGCGTTCGCCAGCTCGAGCGACATGCGCCCCTCACACGCCGGCGCGGCCAGCGGCTTGCCTTCCAGGATGGCGGCGTGCAGGTTACGATAGACGGCCGCGTGGTCGCCTGCGCCGGCTTCCAGGGCAACCGGCACGGCCCGTGAGCCCGGCCCGCTGAACGCGGAGGGCGACTCCGGCAGGAAGGTGCGCAGGTCGGTCTCGAACTGTTCGAAGGTCAGTTCTCCGGGCCGGATGCGCAGCCATCCGCCGGTGCCGAGGATCTCCAGGCGCTGCGGTAACCCCGCCTCGGCCGTGCTGACGTGGATACTCCCGGTTTTACCGTCGTCCCATTCGACGATGGCCTCCGCCGTGTCCTCGGTCTCGATTTCATGCAGGCGGCGGCGGGTCCAGGCGGAAACACGGGCGGGCATGCCGCCGAGATAGCAGACCAGGTCCAGGTCATGTGGCGCCTGGTTGAGCAGCACGCCGGCGCCCTCGCCGATCCAGGTGCCTCGCCAGGGCCGGGCGCGGTAGTAGGCCGCGCTGCGAGTCCAGGTCTCGACCATCGAGATGTGCTGGACGGCGCCCAGGCGGCCTTCGGCGAGCAGCCGGTGGGCAGCCTGGATCTCGGGGCGCAGTCGCTGCTGGAAGTTGACCGCCAACAGGCGGCCGGTTTGTTCGGCGGTTTCGATCATCGCGTCGGCCGCGGTCACCTGGTCGGCCAGCGGCTTTTCCGTCAGCACGTGGCAGCCGGCGCGCAGGCAGTCGATGGCCATCGGCGCATGCAGGGGATGCGGGGTCATGATCACGGCCACGTCGGGGCGAGTGGCGGCCAGCATGGCCTGATAGTCGGCGTAGAACGGCACACCCAGCGAGGAAGCGACAGCTTGCCCGGCCTGGGCGTCGCGGTCGCAGACTGCGACGAGTTCCACGCTGGGGAGCGCGAGAGCCGGACGGTGCGCATCAAAAACGGTGGCCCCGGCACCGATGACAACGTGGCGGAGTTTAGCGACGGGTTGAGCCATGGAAGCACCTTCCTCTCCTGGATCCAACCCGTATCTTACCCTACAAGTCGCGTTGACGGAAAACCCAAACCGCAGCGCCCAGGGCAGCCAGGCCGTAGATGACCGCGTAAACCACCATGGCCGGGCTGGGCACCGAGGTGCTGACGAACGGCGAATCGAACAGGCTGGTCAACGAGGCAGGCTGCATCAGAGACGCGGCTCGCCGCCACAGCGCCTCCGTGGGCATCAACAGGCTGCTGACGATACCGATGTTGATGGCGGTCGGATTGTGGATCGCTGCCCCCACTTGCTCGGTCCAGCCACCCATGAAGGCCAGGATGAAGAGCATGAACACGACCACACCGTTGGTGATGGTCGAAAACAGGGTGCCGCCGAGCAGCGTCAGCGTTAGGAGCAACCAGCCGACCAGTATCATGAGACCGAGGCCGCTGAGCACGTTGTTCGGGGCGAAGCCGCTGATCAGGTACGAGATCACGATCACACCCCCTGCCAGGAGCAGAACTGTGCCGCCGATCATGACCGCGTAGCCCAGCCACTTGCCCAGCAGCACCTCCCAGCGTGCAAGGGGTTTGGTCACGATGGATTGGATCGAGTGTGAGGCGATCTCACCCGAGATCGTGTCCACCGAAGAGAGCACTGTCACCATGACCACCAGAAAGTTGACCGCGTAGAGGCCCATCATCGTGAAGGTACTGCTCATCTCGCGGACCGCCAGCAGGCCCGGCCCGCCCGCGCGCTGGCCGGCACGCCAGATATCGCGATGCAAGAAGTAGAAGCCCACCCCGTAGAGGATCAGGAATGCCAGGCCAAGGAGCAGGCCGACCAGCAACAGGCGCCGCCTGCGGGCCTCGCGGAAGGTCAGCCAGGCGATGTAGGGCACTCTCATCCGGCCTCCTCTCCTTCCATGACGCGCATGAAGAACTCTTCCAGCGACAGGCGCCGCGGCACGACGCTGTAGATGCGCGCGCCCTGCGTGCTGAGCCAGGCCACCAGGTCCGGCACCCCTTCTTCGGACTGCAGCCGGACGACCAGGTGGCCGGACTCGAGGGTTTCGCAGGGGCCAAAGCGGTCGAGGGCCTGCAGGCCCTCCGGCGAGAGCCCTTCCAACCGCAGCTCCACCTCGGCTCCCGTTTCCAGCAACTGGTCAAGGCGGCCGGTTTGTACCACCTCTCCCCGTCTGATGAAGGCGACCCGGTCGCAAGTCACTTCGATCTCGCTCAGAAGGTGCGAGTTGAGGAATACCGTGATGCCGCGGGCGGTCAACGAGCGGATGATGTCCCGCACCAGGCGCCGGCCCAGGGGATCGAGACCGGAGGTCGGTTCATCCAGGAAGACCAGCTCCGGCTCGTTGAGCAGGGCTTGCGCCAGGCCGATACGCTGCAGCATGCCCTTGGAGAAGTCGCGCAGCGGCTTGTCCGCGTGGCGCGCCAGACCGGTCAGTTCCAGCAATTCCGGCACGCGCCGGCGCGCGAGGGCCGGCTCGATGCCGTAGAGGTGGGCATGGACCTCGAGGAACTCGGCTGCCCGCAGCCATTCCTGGAAGCGGAAGTGCTCCGGGAGGAAGCCGAGGCGGGCGCGCATCCTCCGGTCGGAGGGAAGCCTGCCCAGGACCAGGACCGTGCCGGCCGTCGGATGCACCAGGCCCAGGAACATCTTGAGCGAGGTGGTCTTGCCGGCGCCGTTCGGTCCGAGAAAGCCAAAAACCTCGCCGCGTTGAACGGCGAGGTTGAGATTGGCGACGGCCACCGTGCGGCCATATTCCTTCCGCAGCCCCGCTGCGTGGATGGCCAGCTCGGACGGGCTCGTCACTTCAGCGAATTCGCGATCCCCACCAGGTCCTGCAGGCTCAGGTTGCCCTGAATGGCGTACAGCATGCCATTGTCTTCCCAGAAGAGGGTCGGGCCCTCGGGCTTCTGGCTGCCTTGCTCGTGGCGGGCGCCAAACTCCGCGCTCTTCAGCTCGGTCAGCAAATAACCGGTCGTCCCGCGCACGTCGACTTGCTGCACGGTAGCGGCATTCTGCGGCACCGGCACGACCAGCGTGGTTGCCCAATCGATGCTATTGCTGACCTCGGCAGCCTTGTCAGCCGGCAGGCCCAGCAGTTGCAGCCCGGCCTTGGCCAGCGCCTTGGTATCCAGCCCATCCGGCACGTTTACCTCGGGGCTGGGGGCTTGAACGATGGTGACCGCCGATGCCCCAGAGCCGTAGCGCAGCGTAACCACGGGCGGGATCTTTGCCGTCAACGACAGGCTGTCCTTGCCGGCCGGGATGGCGTCGGTGGACAGGCCGGCGGCCTGGAAGAGGGCCCGGGCCGCCGCCAGGTCGACGGTCGAGGTGGCGCTGTAGGCGCCATCGACCACGAACTTGCTGCGCGGACCGGCGATCGCCTCGGCGTTATCGGGCACCAGCACTTTGTACCCGGCCGCGCTCTCGGCCGCCGCCGTGCTGGTCACATCCGTCGCCTTGGTAGGGGTCGTCTGTGGCTTGCTGAAAATTTGGTCCTCGAAGCCCTTCAGACTTTCCAGCTTGGACGGGTCGAACTGGATGACGGCGATCTTCTGGACGCGGAAGATGCTCAGGAGCTGGGTGGCGGCGGCGCGCACGGGATCGATCGCCATGACCGCCACCAGGGCGGCGACCAACAGCAGGCTGGCCAGCGAGACGCGCCAGTGACGGTCACGAATAGTGTGCCACATAGTTGCTAACCTCTCGGTCACGGGATAGCTCTGCCGGGATTGCCGGCGAGCCTCGAAGCGACGCCAGGCGCCGCGGAGCGATGGCTCGGGCGTCTGAATGCGGCCTAGCTCGGCATAGACGAGCGCCGAGCCGGCTTGCAGCGTATGGAGTTGGGTGGCGCAGGCCTGGCAGCCGGCCAGGTGAGCTGCGACCGCCGTCTGCTCCAGGTCTGCCAGCTCGTGGTCCAGGTACGAGCGCAGTACGCCGGCGGACGGGCAGCGGCCGGGTCGCGACAGCAGGTGCAGGGTTCGATCAGCCATCGTGTTCCATCTCCTCGAGCTTGGCGTACTGATCGCGGAAGGCTCGCTCAGCCCGGGCCAACAAAGTGCCAACGCTGCCGGGCGCTACCCCCAACGCTGTGGCCAACTCCGCATAAGTCAGGCCGGCCTGGCGCAGCAGGAGCAACTGCCCCTGGCGTTCCGGCAGGCGGGCCAGCACCGCCCGCACCCTGGCCGCCGCATCGGCCGCGTCCGCCGCCGAGCGTGCAGCGGCGTCCTGACCCTCGCTGGCGGTTTCCGCCGCGGCCCGCATGCTCCCTGCCCGCTCCTCGCGTACCCGTCGCCGTCCCCGGCTGCGCAGGGCGTTGTAGGCCAGGTTCGTCGTCACCCGCAGCAGCCAGCCACGCAGGTTGTGGTCACGGCCGGCCGGAAGCGGATGCTCGTAGAGGCGCAGGAAGGCTTCCTGGGCGGCATCTTCCGCCTCGGCGGCCGAGCCCAGCAGCCGGTAAGCCACCGCGAAGACCGGCCCATAATGCTCACGAAAGACGGTCTCGAAGGCTTCCTGGTTCCCGGCCCGCAGCCCGGCGAGCAGTACCTCGGTTTGCGACAACGGCTCACTCCCTAGCATCGCTACGTTTCATCCCAATTAACACCGCGGGGCGGGGAAATGTGACAGGGCCGGCCGCGGCCTGAGCCCGTTCATCATTCATCCTGAGCGTCCCGCCGCCTGGCCGGCCTCCCTGGCGTCCAGCATTTCTTCAGCCTGCAGCCAGGACGTGCCCCAGCCATCGCCGATCCAGCGCCCGCGCACCAGCAGCGGCTGCCAGGCCGGGGGCGCCTTGAGCGCCTTGTCCCCCTTGACGATCACAAAGCTCCCTCCATCCCCCAGGAAGAAGCCGTCGCCGCCCGTCCAACCGGGCAGGCGCGCGCCCGCCACCAGAACCGGGCGGCCCGGCAGGTCGGGCAGGCGGCCAAGCGGCAGGTGGCCGGGCAGCCGGTCACGCAGCGGGTCCAGTGGATGAACGCTCAGCGGCTGCCCGAGCAGCTCCAGTTCCCAGGCCAGGCACTGCTCGGGCGACTCCGGCGCCGGCACAGTCCGCTCGAAGGGGAAGGCCATCTGCAGTGCGCTGCCGGCATGCCGTACGCCCTGCGCCTCGGCCAGCAGGGCGGCCCGGCTCGCTCCCAATCCGTCCAGCGCACCGCTCTTGATCAGGTGGACGATCTCCTTGGGCTGCAGCGGCACGCGGGCCAGGAGATCGCGCGGGCCGTCGTATGGTCCGTCCGCCCGCCGCGCGATGATCGCCTCCGCCGAGGCGTGACGCAGCCCGCGCACCTGGCCGAGGCCCATCCAGAGAGTGGCCGGTTCGGTGAGCGTGAACAGAGCCCGGCTGTAGTTGACGTGCGGCGGCCGGACGGCGATGCCGAGCCGCTGCGCCTCGGCGATGTAGATCGCCTGGTGATGAAAGCCTCCCCAGCCCATCAGGCGGGCGCAGAGGAACTCGGCCGGCCAGTGGGCCTTGAGGTACGCCGAGCGATAGCTGACGTCGGCGTAGGCGGTCGCGTGGCCCTGGTTGAAGCCGTAACCGGCGAAGGCGACCACCTGTTCCCACAGGCGCGTGGCCTGATCGAGCGTGAACGCGGGACCCTGGGGGACCGGGCGGCGGCAGCCCTGCACGAACTGCTCGCGCATCGCCTCCATCTCGGCCGCGCCGAACTTGCTCGCGCCGCGCCGCAGGTGATCGGCCTGCGCCCAATCGAAGCCGGCGACGTCGCGCGCCACCCGCAGGATCTGTTCCTGGAAGATCAGCACGCCGTAGGTTGGACCGAGGATCGGCGCCAGCGAGGGGTGCAGGTAGGTCACCGGTTCCGCGCCCCGGTAGCGGCGGACGAAGGTCGCGGCCATGCCGCCGGTCGCCGGGCCGGGCTTGAAGAAGGCATTGGCGATCGCCAGGTCGTGCACGTTGTGGGCACGCAGCTTGCGCAGCGTGCGTTGGGCGCCCTCCGACTCGCACTGGAACACGCCGATAGTCTCACCCCGGGCCAGCAGCTCGCCGGTACTCGGGTCATCCGGCGGGATGTCCTCCAGCCGGAAGCCCGGCGCCTGATGCTCCCGTACCAGCTCGGCCGCGTCGGCGAGAACGGTCAAGGCGCTGATGCCGAGCAGATCCATCTTGGGCAGCCCGAGGGCCTCGACGTCCTTGTGGTCAAACTGAGTGATGAGGAAGCCCTTCGGCGCCCATTGCACGGGCACGACGTCCGTGAGCGGCCCCGGCGTGATGACGACGCCACCAGGATGGACACTCAGATGGTGGGGCTGGCCGACGACGGCGTAGGCCGCGCTGACGACTTCTCGCAGCCGGGGATCGTCCAACTCGGCCAATAGGTCGTCGACGGTCCGCCGGTCGCGCCGCCGCGGGTCCGGATGCCAATCACGCGGCAGCCTGGCGACCAGGCGCTTGATCTGAGCCTCATCCAGCCCATAGGCTTTGCCCGTCTCCCAGACGGCCGAGCGCGGGCGCATGGTGCTGACGGTGCCGACCAGGGCGACGTGCTCGGCCCCATACGCTTGCCGCACGTATTCCAGCACCTCATCCCGGCGCCGGCTGCAGAAGTCGAGGTCGATGTCTGGGACGTCGGCGCGGGCCGGGTTGAGAAAGCGTTCGAACAACAGGTCGTGCAGCAGTGGGTCGACGGCGGTGATGCCGAGGCAGTAGGCGACGAGCGAATTGGCCACGCTGCCGCGCGTGCTCACCGGTACGCCCGTCTGACGGGCGAAGCGCACGATGTCTGCCACGATCACAAAGAGCGGGGCGTAGCCGTGCGCGCCGATGGCAGCCAGCTCGCGGTTCAGGCGCTCGTTCGCCCCGGCGGGGGGCTGCGGGCCGTAGCGGGCGGCCAAGCCGCGGCCCGCCTCGCCGGCCAGCGCCTCGTCGGGCGTTTGCCCGGCAGGGAGTGCCAGCGCCGGCCAGATCGGCCGGCCGTCGGGCAGGGCTGGCCGGCAGCGGGCCGCGATCTCGCCACTGGCGGCCAGGGCATCGTTCAACCCGGGGAAGCGCTCTGCTACCTGCGCCGGGCTGAGCCAGTGGAGATCTGCCTCCCGGTCGCCGCCGGCCGGTAGGGCCTCGGGCGGGACCGCCTCGAGGTGGCAGTTGCGGTCTATGGCGGCCAGCAGGCGCAGACGGCCCGTTTCGCCGGGGGCCAGGCAGTAGACTGGCTGCACGGCGACCGCCGGGAGGCCCAGCCGCCGGCCCAAGGCGACCACCTGGCGGGCGGTCGCCAGGTCGGCCGGGCCGTGGATCTCGAGGCTCAGATAGGCCTGCTCGCCGAATATGCCGGCCAACCGCCCGGCATACAGGTGGGCTGCCGGGCCGTCGCCGGCCCGCAAATAGCGCTCCAACCAGCCCATGCGCCCGCCGCTGAGGCAGATCAACCCGTCCCGCTGGGCTTGCAGGTCCTCCCAGGCCAGGCCGCGGGCCGCCAGCGCCTCCCTGTCCGGGCTGGCTTGCAGGCGCGAGCTGAGCCGGCAGAGCGAGCGGTAGCCGGCCGGGCCACTGGCCAGCAGGACCAGCCGGCCGAGCGGCTCGCCTTCGCGGGCAGGCCCCGGCGCGGCCATCGTGACGGCCATGCCGAGGATCGGCCCCACGCGGGCTTCCCGGCAGGCGCGCGCGAAGGCCACTGCTCCATAAAGGACGTTCGTGTCGGTCAGCGCCAGGTGAGATAAGCCATCGGCCGCGGCGCGTGCGGCCAGGCTGCCGACCGAGGCGGTGCCGCCGAGCAGCGTGTAATGGGAATGGACTTCCAGGTGGGTGAACTTGCCCACCATGCCGTCGGACATGGGTTTATGATAGACGCGCGGGAGGGAAATGGCAAGGGTGACTTGAGGACGGGCAACGGGGGAATGCCTCCAACGTTAGGGGTGACCTCTCAGCAGACCGATCACTGAACCGCGCAGAATTCTCTGATGGTATAATGCTCCGAGTGGCCTTTGAAGGGCTTGCCGAAGACAGGACGCACATGATCGCCGTGCGTTGTTTGGCTTCGGCGAACACCCGGAAGGCAGACCGGTCGGGCTGACCATCTTCGAATACAGTGAAGGTTTGCATGTCTGCCGGCAAAATGCACGTCGACGAAGTTGAGACCGATGCAGCGCTCGTGCGCCGTCTGCTCGCCGCGCAGTTCCCCGGCTGGGCCGATCTTCCCATCCAGCCGGTGGCCTCCGCCGGCACGGATAACGCGATCTACCGGCTCGGCGACGAGCTGGCCGTGCGCCTGCCCCGCATACACTGGGCCGTCGAGCAAGTAGAGAAAGAGCAGCGGTGGCTGCCGGTGTTGGCGCCGCGCCTCCCGTTGGCAATCCCCGTCCCGCTGGCGATGGGGAGCCCCGGCGAAGGCTATGCGTGGCATTGGTCGGTCTATCCCTGGCTCGCTGGAGAGAACGCGACCGTCGAGCGCATTGGCGACGAGCGCCAGGCGGCGCGGGATCTGGCGGGGTTCGTCGCCGCACTGCGGCGGATCGATGCCACCGGTGGGCCGCCACCGGGGACGCACAACTCTGGGCGCGGCGTGCCGCTGGCAAGGCGCGACCCGGCCACCCGCGCCGCACTCGCCGCCTTGCAGGGCGCGCTCGATATTGGAGCCGCGGGCGCGGCCTGGGACACGGCCCTGGCGGCACCCGCCTGGGCGGGCGCGCCTGCCTGGATCCACGGCGACCTCCAGCCCGGCAACTTGCTGGTCGTACACGGCCGGCTCAGCGCCGTCATAGACTTCGGCTGCCTGGGCGTAGGCGATCCCGCCTGCGACTTGATCGTCGCCTGGAATTTCCTGTCCGCGGCGGCGCGGGACGTCTTCCGCCGTGCGCTGGCTGTCGACGACGCGACCTGGGCACGTGGGCGCGGCTGGGCCCTCTCCGTGGGGCTCATCGCCCTGCCCTACTACCGGAGCAGCAACCCCACCCTCGCCGCCATCTCCCGGCGCGCCATCGACGAGGTCCTCGCCGATGGCAGGCACGGCGCATAGGCCCTTGCCCTCAGGTGTCAGCCGGACGGAGGTCCAGCGCGCCGCGACAGGATGAGCTGGGCGACGAAGGCCAGGGCGAGCAACGCCCACAGCGCCGTCTCCCACCAGCGCGTGCTGCCCCAGGCGAGGCTGGCGCAGAACAGCGTCATGCCGGCCGCAAAGGGCCGGGTGAAGACCGGCAAGCCCCAGACGGCACGCCAGGGCACGCGCCGCCCCGCACCGTCGTTGCCCGCTGCCCACCAGCCCGCATAGCTGGCCCCTGCCAGGGCGATGCTCAACCCCAGGATCCAGAGCGCGTTGCGCGCCACGTACGGCCAATCGATCATCCTCGTCCTCTCCCCAAACGGTTTTCGCCTCCGCAGCGGCCCGGTAACAAGCTGAATTATGTCCGGCCGGGCCTGCTTGCCGCGGCGACCTGCGCCTGCGACAGTGGTGCGGCCAAACCCGGAGAGCTGTGGTAATACCCCTATTCCCGCTCCCCGCGCTCGAATCCGCGCCAGGCTGAGGCATAGAGGAAGGGACGCCGGTCCGGGAGCCTGGCGGCGGCCAGGCGCTCGCGCCAGCCGGCTTCTGCCTGATCCGCCGTCGCCCAGCAGCGCGCGCTGAAGGCCGCCCGTTCTTCGGGCGCCCCCTCCCGACAGGCCAGGGCGCCGGCCACGAAACTGCGTTCCAGCCCATCGCGCTCGGCGGCGTAGAGCGGGAGAGCGGCCGCGTAGTTGCGCAAGGTTGCCTGGTGCAGCGTCTCGTGCCGCCAGTACAGGCTGGCCTCGCCGTAACTGCCGGACGGCCTCGGGCCGGCGTCCGCCAGTTCTGCGCCGAGCCAGACCGGCCTGAAGAGTGAAGTACAGGGCGCGGCCGTTCCGGTGACGAAATGCGTCTGCACGCCGGGCGCCAGGTGCGAAACCATCGAGCCGGTAGTCTGCCAGGTGCGGAGTGGGCCGATGGCGGCGTGTGCGCAGACGGTGGCGCCCGCCAGGCCGTGTGTGGGGGTCCAATTTTGGCCGGTCGCCGGCCCGTGATCCCGCAGCACGCGCACCAAATCCTCCACCGACAGGCGGCCCAGCCCGGCCGTGCAAAGGTCGGTCGTCCGACGCTGCCGGCGCAGCGAATCCGAGAGGCGGGTATGGAGGAAGTCGGAATAGCAGCGGCCAAAGTGGAAATCGTCGCGGCCTCGGCACCAGCCGCGCTCGACGGCGTAGCTGACGAGATCCGGTGACGCCAGGTCCCAGCGCTGGCCGATGCTGATGCGGTTGGAGATGCTCCGCGCAGCCTGCACCCGCTCGGCGGCCCACTGGCGACCGGCGGTCTCCAGCACCCAGGCTTGCTCGGGATCGGCGATGAGGAAGCTGTTGTGGTAGTAGGCCGTGCCGGGATAGCCGCAGTTACCCCCCTGGCCGTAGGTCGCCAGCAGCCCTGTGATCACATCCAGCGCTTCACGGGCCGTCCGGCTGCGCTCGAGCGCCAGGCGCAGGAAATCCATGCCGATCAAACCGGGTTTCTGGTCGTAGGGCACTTTGGTGAACAGGGCTTCGTTGCCGATGGCGACGCCATGCTCGTTAGCGCCCATCTCGGCGCCCCAGATCCAAAAAGGCTTGCACAGAAGCACTTCATAGGTCTGCTCGACCTGCGCAACCTCGAGGTAGGTGCACTTGACAATGGCGCCCGGCGCATGGCGGGCGCTCGGAATGCGTACCACCTCGTGAGCCTCGCGCGGATCGCGGTCGGAATTTTTGGCGAACAGAGTGACGCCGTCGGCCGAGGCGCTGCCCATCACAACCATGGTGTCGCACATCAGTTCGTGCCTCCTCGCTTCAGGAATGCGGTGCCACTAGGCAACCATACCGCTTGTCCAAGCGTAGCACCGTAATCCTATGCAGGAATCTGCGGCTGTATCAAGATGCGCGCTCCGGGATCCGCACCACGTCGCCTTGCGATGCGCGTCCGGACCCGGAGAAGGCGTGCCTCAGGAGCTCCGCAGCACTTCCTCCAACACCCCCAGCCCGTGGTCAACCAGCGCCAGGTCCGCCTGCGCCCCCATGTGGCCGATGCGGAAGACACTGCCGGCCAGCGGGCCGAGCGAGCCGCCGACGACCAGGCCGCGCGCCCGCAGGGCGCGGTCGAGTGCCGGCCAGCCGATGCGCTCCGGCACCCGCACGGCGCTGACGGTGGGCGCGCAGTCGTGCTCGCCGGCGGGGAAGAGGTCCAACCCCAGGCTGCGCAGGCGTTCCCGGCAGTGGGCCGCGACGACGGCGTGCCGGCCGATCGCCGTCTGCAGGCCCTCTTCCAGCAGCAGGCGGCAGGCCACGTCCAGCGCCGCCGTGCTTTGCCAGGCCGGGGTGTAGGGGAACCAGCGGTCGGCGAGGGCGGTCTGCCATGGCTTGAGCGCGTCGTAGCCGGCATAGTCGACCTCATCGATGATCTGCCAGGCTCTCGGGCTGATGGAGACGAAGGACATGTCGGGCAAAGCGGAGAGGCACTTCTGCGAGCCGGCAAGGCACAGATCGATGCCCCACTCGTCAACGCGCAAGGGCGCCCCACCTGCGCTTGCCACGGCGTCGACGTAGAACAGTGGCACGCCATAGGCGCGCACCAGGCCGCCGATCTCCGCCACCGGGTTGAGCGTGCCAGAGGGCGTCTCACAGTGGATCGCGGTCACCATCTTGGGCCGGAAGGCGCGAATCGCTTCGCCGACCCGCGCCGGATCGGCGGTCGCGTTGAAGGCAAAGTGGACCGTCTCGACTTCGGCCCCGATCCGGCGTGCCATGTCGCCGACGCCGGCGCCGAAGACGCCGGTCGAGACCGCCAGCACGCGGTCGCCGGGGCGCAGGCAGGACTTGAGCGCGCCCCACAGCGCGAGCATGCCCTCGCCGGTCATGATGGCCAACTGATTGCCGGTGCCGAGGATCTGCTGCAGGCGGATCTGCAGGCCGGCGTAGAGCTCGGCGTATTCGGGCTCCAGGTCGCCGGAGCCGTAATCGGTCAGGTAGGCCTCGCGCACCGCCTGCGGCACCGTCGTCGGTCCGGGCACCAGCGGAATGGCGTACGTCTCCATGCTGCTACCTCCATAAACGGTCGCGCGCGGCGGGCAGGGCGCCGGGGCGACGGTCAGCCCTCGATTACGCCCGGCCGCAGGCGGCGCACGACCTCCAGCGAGGCGCGCGCCTGATCAAGCGTCAGCTCGAAGATGAGCGGGCCATCGAAACCGGCCGCGCTCAGCCGATCCAGCAGGCGGCCGGTGTCCAGGTCGCCGGTCCCCAGTGGCCGGTGGTCTTTGCCATAGGCCAGCACTCGGTCCGGGCCCTGCCAGGGCGCGTCGTGTAGGTGCAGCTCGGCCAGACGGGGCAGCGCGCGGTCGAGCAGGTCGAAAATCTCGACCGGACCCGAGAAGCCCGCCAGAACGTGACCGGTATCCAGGCACAGGGACAGGTCGAGCTTCTCGGCCAGCTCCAAGGTCAGATCGAACGGGAACTCGATCGTCTCGATCGCGAGCCGGCGGCTCGGTAGACCGGTCTCGGCCAGGATGGTCTGCAGGCTCTTCTCGGCGTTGAGCTGGAACAGGCGCATCAACACATCGCGCGCCGCGTCGGGGAGGGACCGATGGTAGAACTCGGCCGCCAGCGCTCCGGTGGCGTGCAGCACGTAATTCTCGATGCCCAGCGTCTGCGTAGCCTGGATCACGTGGACCAGGGCGCGCACCGAGCCTTCGCGGACGGGTGCGAGCGGGGTCGACGGCTCGACTGACCAGAGGGGCAGGTGCAGCGTGTAGCCCAGGTCCAGCTCGGCCTTGAGATCTGCCAGCTTCTGCACGGACTGCGGACCATAGCTGTGCGGGAAGAAGAGAAGCATATCCCCGCCCAGCTCGACGGTCTTGAACCCCTGCTCGGCGATGCGGCGCACGTGGGCTGCGTAGTCGAAGCCCATCAAGTGGGCCATCGCTCGCTCGGCAGTCAGCTCCGCTGGCACGAGGCTGCTGATCTGCATGGCCATGATCCCGAAGCGCATAGGTCTCTCCTTCTTCCCTCAGACAGGCACGGTGCAACTGGTGACGGCAGCCGTTTCGTCGGCGCGCAGAGCAATGCAATTGACGCCCTGCACGACTCCCTCCTTGGCCGGCACCTCTTCAGCCGGGAAGCGGATGATCTTGCCGAGCTGCGAGATGATGAACAGATCTTGCCCGGCGCCGCTGGCGACGGCTCCGGCCAGCCGGTCGGTCTTGAAGGCTACCTTGCCCCCTGAGCCCGGGGCCTTGTTGAGAGCAAAGCCGGCCATCAGGCGGATGGTGCCTTTGCCGTCGTCCCCGAGCAGGAAAACGCCACTGTCCGGGCGGACCGGCGCGACGGCCACGACGACATCGTCTGGATCGACACGCAGCCCCAGGCAGCCGCGCACGGGTACCTGCCGCTCCGCGAAGCGAATGGCTTCGCCCTTGCGCGTGGCGATGAAAAGCTCGGCGTCCCCGTCACTCCAGCAGGCCGCCGCCGGCGCCCCACCCTCCTTGGGATCGAACATCAGCGTGCCGGGCGAAAGGCTCGGCCCGAAGTAGTGATAGCGCAAGCGACGCACCTGGCCGCGTCGGGTGACCAGGGTCAGATATGTGCCGCCGGTGTCAGGGAAAACGACTGCCAGCTGTTCGTTTGGCAGTAATGCCAGGCGCCCTGCCAACGACTGCCCGCGCGCGTGCACGGGTGATTCGGGCAGGTCGGCCACAGGGATGCGGAAGGCTCGTCCCTGGTCCGTCAGCAGCACGATCGCCTGCGCGGCGTCGGCGATGCTCAGAAAGGCAGGCGGGTCGCCATCCAGGTTATCGAGGTCGAAGATTCCCATGCCGCCCCGGCGTTGACGAAAGTACAGGTGACGGGGCGTCCGTTTGGCGCGGCCGGCGGCGCTGATGGTGATCAGGTTGAGCGTCGTGGGCGGTTCGCTCGGTTCGCTGGATAGGGCGGCTTCAGCGAAACCTTCGCCATCAGTCGGGGAAGCTGCGCGGGCGGTGTAGCGGCTGGACGAGCGCAAGCGCGCCAGCTCGGCCTCGAGAGTCTCGATGTAGTCGACGACGGCGGGATCGGCTCCGCTGAGGTCGGGACGCACACGGTTCATCGGCAAATCGTCCTCGTCAGGTGAGCATGTCGGGCGGCATGAAATCCGCCCGATTCAGATAATTGCAGATCAGCAAGCCATCCGTGCGGAAGTCGAGCCGTGAGATGGCGGCATTGTAGTGTTGATGGAAGACGAGCCGGCCGGCCGGCTCGTTGAAAAGGTACTTGATCAGCCGGCTCAGGAAACCGCCATGAGTGATGATGGCGATCCTCTCGTCGCTCCTGCTCCATTCCCGCAGCCGCATGGCCACCCGCAGGGCACGTCCGTCGCGCTCCAGCACCTCTTCCAGCCCACCGGTCCACCAGCCCTTGTCGGTCACGGCCTCGGGCACCAGGTAGTCCGGGTACTCCGCCAGCAATTCCTGGCGCGTCTTGCCACCGTAGCCGACGATGCCCGCTTCTTCCTCCAGGAAAACGCCGCCTACCTCGTGAATGTCAATCCAGATTTCGGGCTTGAGGCCAAGCTCGTGCGCGATGGGTCGGGCGGTCTGCAGCGAGCGCCACATCGGGCTGCACAAGAGGCGGGTGATCCCGTAGCCCGGCTCCCGGTGTGGATTGGTCATGTTGTAAGCCCAGACAATGTGCGCCAGGTCGGCCGGGTCTCTGCCGGTGGCCAGGTGCTTCGCCAGTGTCTCGGCCTGCTGCTGTCCCAACTCGGTCAGTGGCGGATCGGCCACGCGCGTGCTCTGGTCGATCAAGGCATTGTTCGTCGATTGTGCATGACGGATAATGTATAGTTCCATATCGCTAGCGGCCCTGCAGGTAACGGGTGCGCATCAGCGCGGATAGGCCCGCCGTCAACTGGCAGGCGCGTACCGCGGCAGCCTGCGGCAGGGTGCCGAGGCCGCAGGAGGCAGTGATCAGGGCGTGCGCCAGCAGATCATCGCGCGCCAGCCCTTTTTGCATCAACAGATCCATGGCCTCGAGCAGCCTGCTCGCCAGGCTCTCGACGGTTTCCTCCGCCAGCAGCGTCGGGTCGTTCGGCACAATGCCCCAGGCGATCGTGCCGCCGCGCGCCAGGAAGCCACGGATCTCGCCGGCATAGAGTGAAAACGGCAGCGCGTAGTGATACGCGTCGAAGCTGATGATGTCCATCGACGTCTCGAGGAGCATCGACCAATCGGTATTGCCGCAGCAGTGGAGGCCCTTCAGCCCCTGGATGCCGTCCAGCACCTCCTGGAGGGCGACGAGCACTTGCTCCCGGCCGAGCGGGACGTAGGCCGAGCCGAACGTGCTCAAATAGGGTTCGTCCACGAAAATGATTGACTGCGGGTTGAGCCGCTTCAGGGTCTGTTCTTGCCAGGCGGCTTTGAGATGTAGCAGTTTGGCGACGGCATCGGCCAGAATTTCATCATACAGGATCGGCCGCCGCTCCAGGTCGGTGATTTGCAGCCCCAAGCTGATTGGGCCGGTCAGGTGGCCCTTGACCCCCAGGGAACCGGCGACGGCCCCGGGCATCGCCAGCAGTGCGTAAAGGCCAGCGGCGTAGCTGCTGCTGATGGCAACGTCCGCCGGCCGGTTGCTGAGATAGGCCACGTACAGCTTCTCCAACCCATCTTCGACCCGCTCCCGATCGACGTGGATGGAATCCGGCCCGAGGACGACGCCGGGCAGGCCCTGGCTGTACTGGACGTACATGTTTTCCAGGAAACTGCGGCGCGGCAGCTGTGGCCACATCGGCAGCTGCGGGAAGTTTGCGAGCACTAGCTCGCAGGCCTCCTGCGGGTCGGTCAGTGGCAGGCTGCCCAGGGCGGCCGCCAGGCACCCGGGCTCGAAGGCCGTCATCGGCTAAGCTCGCTGCCCCGGACCGGGCCGCTTGTCGGCCATGGCGGCCGGGGCGCGCACGGCCAGGATCTCACCGAAATAGACCCGGTGGAAATCGCCTTGCGGGTAGAAGCGTTCCTGGATCTGCGCGGTCAGCGCGTCGGGCTGCAGATGGTTGAAGTGCACCGGCTGGCATTCGTAGATCACCGAGGAACCGTCGATGCCCGGGACGCTGATCTGCGTCGAGGGTAACGGCGAGAGATCGAGCTCGCGGAACTTGTCGTGACTGCGCCCCGACTGGCTGCCACAGAAGTCGACGATGGGACGCATCTCGGGCGCGGGCACGCAGACGGTAAAGGCGCTGCCCTCGTCGAGTAACTGGTAGGTGAAACGGGACGGTCGCACCAGCACGGTGAAGATCGCCTTGTTCCAGACGGTGCCGATGGTGCCCCAACCGATCACCATGGCGTTCAGATAGCCCTCATGGCCCTGGCTCACCAGCAGGCAGCCGGGCTCGTCAAGCGCAGCCACGGTCTCGCTGAAGAAAGCCGTATACGGGACGTCGACGTATTCCATAATCGCCTCCGATTGCGTGTATTCTAACATGGACCTATAATGGCGCCCATATTAACCACCCCACCCACGGAGGAGACAAGGATGCAGTATCGCCACTTCGGCGGATTGGATTGGGCGGTCTCGGCGCTGGGCTTTGGCGCGATGCGCCTGCCGTTAATCGACGAGGACCCCGCCCACATCGACGAGGCGGCGGCCACGCAGATGGTGCGTGCTGCCATCGATCACGGCGTCAACTACGTCGACACGGCTTATCCGTATCACCGTGGTAACAGCGAGCGCTTTCTCGGACGTGCTCTGAAGGACGGCTACCGCGAACGCATCAGGCTCGCGACCAAACTGCCGTGCTGGCTCGCCAAGGAGCCGAGCGATTTCGATCGTTTGCTCGACGAGCAGCGGGCACGTCTGGACACGGCGAAGATTGACTTCTACCTCCTGCACGCGCTGGATGCCGAACGCTGGCATTCGGTGCGCGCTCTCGGCGTGTTGGACTGGGCCGAAAGGGCGATGGCCGACGGCCGCATCGGCTACCTCGGTTTCTCTTTTCACGATAGTTATGACGTCTTCCGGGAGATCGTCGACGCCTACGATGGCTGGACCTTCTGCCAGATCCAGTACAACTTCGTGGACGAGGAGAGCCAGGCCGGAACGCGTGGGCTGGAATACGCCGCCGGCAAGGGACTGGCCGTGGTCGTGATGGAGCCGCTGCGCGGTGGCCTGCTGACCGGCAGATCAGGACAGCATGCGGGTCAGGGATTACCCCCCACCATCCAAGCGCTGTGGGATTCGGCTGCGCCGTCTGCTGCCCCGCGGCGCAGTGCAGCGGACTGGGCTCTGCAGTGGCTCTGGCATCGGCCGGCCGTATCGCTGGTATTGAGTGGCATGAGCAGTCTCATGCAGGTGCAGGAGAACCTCGTCAGCGCCGACCACTCCCGTCCCGGCCTTCTGACCGGCGAAGAACTCGACCTGGTCGGCCGCGTGCGTGACGAGTACCGCCGCCTGACGCCAATCCCTTGCACCGACTGCAAGTATTGCCAGCCCTGCCCGAACGGTGTTAGCATCCCGGCTATCTTCCGGATCTACAATGAGGCGATGATGTTCAATGCGGCGGGGCACGCCCGCACCGTCTACGCCCAACTTGCGGAGGACGAACGTGCGGACAAGTGCCTGGAGTGCGGTGAGTGCGAGAGTCAATGCCCGCAGAAGATCGAAATCATGCAGTGGCTGCCGAAGGTAGATGAGTACCTACACGCGCTATAAGCAGATCCTGATCAAACGCGGCGCGGAGGTCGTGGCGGTGAGGTTGGGCAAGCCCCTGGACAAACGCCTGGCCGGCCGCGAGGCCGTGGTCGTCGTCAGGATCGAGAAAGGCTCCGGCTATGAGGTGACGGCAATCAAGCGGCTGAGCGGCGGCGCGCGGCGTTTCAGCTTTCCCGAGGAGGTCGTGAGCGAGGCTATCCCTGATCAGCTGGGCTGAGCTCGACCTGGATCCAATTGACCGAGCTGGGTCGCAGCAGCACGCTGGCGATGCCTCCGCTGGCCATCACGCGCCACTGCTGCAGAGCGAAGCGCTCGGGGTCGGCCAGCGAGCTGACGGCCGAGTAATCCCCGAAGGCTAACGTGTTAAATTCGACCGGTCCTGCCAGGTGTTGGCCGGCTACCGCTACGCTCAATCGGATCTCATTGGACAGATGAACGTTGACCGCCGTCACGATCAGCCGCTGCGGAAGTCCCTCGCCGCGCGGCGCGAGCTGGCAGGCGACGGCGTCGACATAAGGGACGCCCGCCAGGCGGGCGCCAAGGTCGGCGGGCTCCGTCACATTGTAACCTGGGCCTTCCAAGTAGCAAGCCAAGGGCCGCGCCCCGACCAGCCCGCTGTATTCGCGCAGGACCGTATACTGCGGGTCCACCAGGACTTGAGCCGCCGCCCGCCGGATGCAGCCGCCGTGCAGCAAGGCAGTGGCATTGGCGATCGGCACGTGCTCGGCGTTGCGGAGCATGAAGTTAAGGAACAGTCCGGCGTAGACCGCTCCACCGAAGTTCTCAACTCGCGGCCGGCGTTTGCTCTTGCCGAGAATGCCCCATTCAGTGATCGCGAGACGAACGGGCGGCTGCCCCTCGGGTCCCGCCCTCTCTCCGGCCATTGCCATCAGATCGGGCAGAAAGCGGCGTTCCCAGGCGGCCGGCTGCGACATAAGGCTATAATAGGCCGCGTCGTCGGCGAGGGTGGTGCGCAGGAAGCGCAGGTTGTCGGGCAGCGAGTGCAGTGAAATGTTCTCGATGGCCGGGCCTGCCGCGCGCAGGAGCGCCGCGTGCCAATCGCGGTCGGCCGTGGTGAAGTCGAGCCGCGGCCCTGGCTCGACGAAGTCAAAAGTGTTGCCGGTCGCGATCAGCTCGATCTTCGGATCGACGGCGCGCATTGCCTGGCCAAACGCCAGGTAACGGCGGGCGCTTTCCTCGCTGCCGTGATAGCCCCCCTGCCACGACCCATACGATTCATTGCCCACTTCCCACAGCCGCACGTCGTAAGGCGTCTTGTGGCCTTCCCCGGCCCGCAGCCGTCCCATCGGGGTGTCCGCCGCGCCATTGCAGTATTCGACCCAGGCCGCGGCTTCTTCTGGCGAGCCCGTCCCGGCATTCACCGTGATCTGTGGTTCGGCTCCGATCAGCCGGCAGAAACGGGTGAACTCGGTGCAGCCGAAAGCGTTGTAGTCGAGCCCGCCCCAGGCCAGGTTCGGGCGCACCGGCCGCAGGTCTGCCGGTCCAACGCCGTCACGCCAGTGGTAGTGGCTGACGAAATTGCCGCCTGTCCAGCGCAGCAAGGGCACGTGCCAGTCGCGCGCCAGCCGCAGCACGTCCGGATCGAGGCCGTCGACGTGGTCCGCCGGCAGCAACTGTACCCGATCGACCAGGATATCGACAGGCTCGTCCCCGGCGGCCGGCTTCCAGCGCAGGTAGAAGTCGACGGGCTCGCCTTCGGCTACTTCGGCGGCGGCCAGGTCCAGCCGGAAAGGAAGCTTCTGCCAGGTGTTCGAACCGACGAGCAGCTCCTGGTAGGCCAGGCGAGAGCCCGCAGGTGAAAGCGCTCGCCCGAGCCGGCGCCGGAAACCGAGCTCCGCCGTCCCGTAAGCCGCTGCCGAGCCGAGCGGTGCCCGCCGCGGCGCGGCCCGCAGCCAAAGGTTGCCGGTGTAGCCGGTCACGCGCTCGATGGGCAGAAAGACGCCCTGGCGCACGCCGGCCGGCCCGTCATCCAAGGGAACGGTGTCGAGGTCGGGCGCGGGCGGAACGGCCGCGCGCACCCGGATCGCACCCCCGATCCTCCCGACCGAGGCCGAGACGGCGCGAATATGGCCCAACGGCGCCCAGGGAAGCGGGATGCCGTCGGCCGAATGATCGTCGAGGATCGCCACCCCGAAGCCCGTCGCGCCCGTGCCCGGTGTCCAACGAAGCGGAAGCGCATGTGGGTTGCGCCCGGAAATGAAGAAGTCGGTCAGATAATGGCCGGCCCGTTTCAGAAGGCCTGACGCGCGGCGTGACAGGTTGGCGTCGCGCTCGAAACCGGGGTTGGACAGGATCTGCGCCCAGACTCCGCCGTAGATGGCAAAGCCGAGGTGTTCCAGGAAGTTGCCGAAGATTCGAGCCGGCACCGGCTGCCCGGCGCCCTCCAGCTCGGCCACCAAGCGCGCCGTTCGACTGTCGTCCCCCGTCCGCCGGTAGCGGGTGGGAACCGCGCCGTACTTCAGCTCAGCCATCTCGCCGCTCGCCACCCGTTTCCTTTTCGCCCCAGCTCAATCCCGCCTCCCGATCGTAGGTCATCGCTTTCAGCGTGACGCTCCGTCCGTACCGGCGACTCCATGCCAATCCGCCTCCCCATCGTAGGTCATCGCTTTCAGCGTGACGCTCCGTCCGTACCGGCGACCCCATGCCAATCTGCCTCCCCATCGTAGGTCATCGCTTTCAGCGTGACGCTCCGTCCCGCCCTACAGGCCACCCCCCGACGGTTGGTGCCGGCTGCGCTGCCGTCGTCGGTCCGTTGACGACCGGCTTGCCGTTCTGCCAATCCAGCCGGTCCAGCCACATATAGCGGCTGTCGCCGCGTGTGCCGTTGACGACGTTCCACACATGGTAGAACATCCAGGTTTGCCCGTTCTTCAGCTCCAGAACCGACTCACCTCCCGGCCCGATGACCAGCGGCGGCTTCAGACGGCTCTGCAAGATCGGGTTGTCCTGCGCCTGCTGGCATGGACCGGTGGCCGACTGGCACAGCGCGTAGCCGACTGCGTAATTGGCTGAAGCGTAGTCGTTGGCGGAGAAGAACAGGTAGTAGCGGCCGTCGTGTTTGACCATGAACGGCGCCTCGATCAGGTTGCCTTGCCAGCTCTGCTCGGTCTGCGTCAGCCGTTTGGGTGTGCCTCTCAGGCTCAGCCCGTCTGCACTCAGCTCCTGAACGTACAAATAGGTTTTGATCCCGCAGCAGTTGCCGTCGTTCTTCCAGTAGAGATAGAGCTTGCCGCCGTCGAGGAATGGCTGCGGATCGATGGAGCCGCCCTCGTCCGGCTGGCAGACGAGCGGCTTCTGGCTGTCGTCCATGAAGATTCCTTCGGGCTTGTCGCTGGTCGCCACCCCCACGCACTGTTTATTGCTGGCAGTGTCACGCGCCGTGTAGTACATAAGGTAGCGGTTGCCGATCCCGATCACGCCCGGTGCCCAGACGAGCGAGCCGCCGAGTTGCGCCCAGACCGGCAGCGCGGGCAGGGCGTCTTTGAGCAAATCCCAATGGATCAGGTCGCTCGAGCGCGCGACCTGAATGTTTTTGCCGGCTCCGTTCGTCGCATAGGCGTAGAACCTGTCCCCGGCCCGTATCACGTCGGGATCGGGGAAGTCCACCTCGAGGACCGGGTTCTGGAACGAATCGGCCGCGACCAGCGTGGCCGTGTTCTGCGCCGCTGGTGTCTGAGCCGCGGGCGTCTGAGCCATAGGCGGTGGCGAGGCAAGCTCCTGCGCCGGCGTCTGCTCTGTCGGCCCGGGAGCGGCCGGCGGCGTGTTGGCCGGCGCGGTCTGGCCGGCTGGCTGGGCGGGGCCGCAGCCGGCGAGAAGCAGCACGAGGATCAACAGCGGCAGGAGTGGGCCCATTGTCCTGGGGCTGCGGCGCGGCGTCTGTATGCGGGTCCTCTGCACTCTGCTCGATCCTTTCTGGCTATCCCTTCAGCCCGGTAGTGGCCACGCTTTCCACAATGAAGCGCTGCAGGGCGCTGTAGATGATCAGCACCGGTACGGCGGCTATGACCGCGCCAGCCATCATCTGCCCGTACTCCGAGGTGTAGGCGCCCTGCAAGGTCGCCAGGCCCGGGGGCAGGGTGAGCATGTCCGCGCCGGTCAGGATCAGCAGCGGCCACAAGAAGTCGTTCCAGCTGGCCAGGAAGGTGATCACCGCCAGCGTTGCCAGAGCTGGCTTTGCCAGCGGCAGCACGATCCTGAAGAAGCTGTCGAACGGCGAGGCGCCATCGATCATGGCCGCTTCTTCCAATTCGATCGGGATCGTCTGCAGAAACTGGTTCATAAAGAAGACGCCGAACACGCTCGCCAGACCGGGGATGATCACACCCAGGTAATTGTTCAACAGCCCCAGATGCGTGATCGTCAGGAAATTGGGCACCAGGAACATCATGCCGGGCAGAAAGAGGGTCGCCAGCAGCAGTGCGTACAGGGTGCGCCGGCCTGCGAACTGCATGCGCGCGTAAGCATAAGCAGCCATCGCGTCGATAACCACCACCAATATCGTGACCGAGCCGGCCACCACGACGCTGTTCAGGAACCAGCGCGCGATAGGCAGGCTCGGATTCCCAAGCAGCAGTTGATAGTTGTCCAGGCTGATCGTCCGCGGGATCCAGTGGATCACCGGCTCGAACAGCTGCGCCTTTGGCTTGACACTGGTCGAGAGCATCCACAAAAGCGGCAGCAGGAAAACCAGCGCGATCAGCGTCATGAGGGCATAGATGACGATCCTGCCGGCCAGCCTCTCGCCGGGCATGTTCGATGGGGTCGCGCGTCGCGCCCTGCTGCGAGTGACGGTTGCCATATCCTTTCGCTTGCTCCTGGTTGTTGCTGAAGCCCCTAGTCTCGCTGCTGGAAGAGGCGGAAATTGCCGTAAGAGATGACAATCATGATGGCCGCCACGACAAAGGACATCGCGGCCGCGCTACCCTGGTAGTAACGCACGAAACCCTGGTTGAAGATCTGTAACATGACCGGCGTGGTCGCGCCGCCGCCTCCGGCCAGGGCCGGACCGCCGTGGGTCATTATATAGGGCTGCCCGAACAGATTGAAGCTGGCAATGATTGTGATGATGACGATAAAGAGCAGCACCGGGCGTAGCAGCGGTAAGGTGATCGACCAGAACATTTGCCAGGCGTTTCCCCCGTCGATCGCGCCGGCCTCGTAGAGAAAGGCCGGAATATCCTGAAGCGCAGCCAGCAGGATGATGGTGTTGAAGCCGACCGTCCACCAGAGCGTGCAGATGACGATTGCCAGCCACGCCCAGGGCAGCGACGATAGCCACTGCGGCTCGGGGACCCCCAGCGCGCCGAGGTAATAGTTGAGCAGTCCGCCCTGGCTTTGAAAGATCCACCACCACAACAGGCCGACCACGGCTACCGAAAGCACCCAGGGCGCGAAGTAGATCGCGCGGAAGACATTGCGCCCCGGCGTGCGGGTATTGAGCAGCACTGCAAGCCCTAACGAGCAGAGCACCAGCAGCGGGACGCTATAGATCACAAACTGGACCGTGTTCCAGAGTGAGGTCCAGAACAACTGGGCATCGACGTTGTTCAGATTGAAGAGATTGACGTAGTTCTGCAGGCCGATAAACGGCGAGGATTCGGGGCGCAAGAAGTTGAAGTTGAAGAAGCTAATGTACAGGCCGTAGAACAGCGGGTAAACCACGAAGATGGCGAAGAAAATCAGGTGCGGCAAGATGAACAGATAGGGCGTCCGGCCGAACCGGCGCCGGGCCAGCCTCGCCTGGCCCGGCGGTTGCGGCTTGATCTGGGCCGTGCTGAGCGTCGACATTGGGTTACCTTTCTGGCTCAGGAGTCCACCCGGAACGCAGGCCCGGATGGACTCCCACCGCTCAAGTGTCAGCCTGCAGGCACTCAGGGTGCGTTACCGTACTTCTGCTTGTTCTGCGCCAGGATCTGGTCTGCCTTCTGGGCGGCGTTGTCGAGCGTTCCTTTGATGTCCGTCGCACTGCCGGTCATGACTGCGCTGACTGCATCGCCAAGCGGGGCGAAGGCGTCCGCCACTCCAGGCACACCGCCCGGCAGAAATACCGGGTTCTCGACCTCAGGTGCGATCGAGGCATACGGCTGCTGGCTACTGAACTGGGCGCCATGACGCACTGCGTTCAGCGCCGGGATGTTGCCCGCCAGCGCCCAATCGGCCGAGTGGTCCAGGATGTAGCGCATCAGCATGATCGAAGCCGCATCCTTGCATTGATCGACGGCGTTTTTGTGCATGGGCAAGGTGAACAGCGACGCGCCTGCCCAGGCTGCCGGCTGCGGGCCGATCTGCGGCGTTGCGGTCGCGCCGCTCTTGAACGAGACGCTGTCGCCGGTCACGTTCGGCAACTGCCAGATGCCATTCCAGATCATGCCGGCCTGCCCCGCCTTGAAGGCGTTCAGATCGGCGTCCACCGGCAGCTTCGGCTGTGAGTATTTCTGCTGCGCGTCTTTCATCCACTGCAAAGCTTGCACGCCTGCCGCGCTGTTCCACGTCGCCTGGGTGGTATCGGAGTTGAACTCCGTTCCGCCGAACTGGTGGAGCAACTGTTGGAAGATTTGCTGGACCGGGAAGCCCGTCGTGATGACGAAACCGTGATCGTTGCCGCTCGTCATCGCAGCCGCGGCCTGGGCGAACTCGGTTTCGTTAGTGGGCGGGGCGGAGATATTGGCCTTCTGCATGAGGTCCTGGTTGTAGTACATCGCCAGCTCGACCATGCTCAGGGGGATTGCGTACTGCTTGCCGTTCACGCTGCCGATGTCCCAGGCTGCCTTCGGGAAATCGTTGGCGCCAACGCCTAGTTGTGACAGCAGATTATCCGGAATGGCGCGGATAATGTGATTGAAGGCCATGGTGGCGACCTGGTCCTCGTTGATCGAGGCCAGGTCTGGCAGGGTGTCGGAGGCGGCGGCGGTCGACATCTTGGTCACGTAATCTGGCTGAATAACGAAGTTCGCCTTGACCTGCGGATTGGCCGCGTTGAACTCCTCTACCAGCTTACGCATGAACGGACCGTCCGGCCCGGTGAAGGGTGTCCAATACTGGATCTGCACGTTGGAACAACCGGACGGCAACTGTATGTTTGCTGGGCCCAGCGGAGCCGTCGTCGCATTGGCGATCGGCGTGGTAGTGGACAGGGTGCCTGTCGCCGTGGTGCCGCCCGAGGCGCCCAAAGTCGCGACCGCAGTGGCAGCAGTGATGGGCGGGGTCGTGGCCGTTACGGCACTGGTTGCGCCCAAGGTCGGGGCAGGCGGTGCGGTCGTGATGATGGGAGCGGCCGTCGGCACCTCTTGCGGCGGCGTGGTAGGTTGCTCGTTGCTGGAGCCGGCTGGCGACGAGCAGCCGGCGATAACCATGGCAAACAGCGTCAGGACGACCAGGACGGAGAACCTTCTGGGAACAGCATGCATGAGCCCTTCTCCTCAGTCGGACTGGCTGAAGCCGGCAACGCTGGCGGCCGGCTGCAGCGCTTAAATCAGCAGGCTGAGGCGACTTACTACATCGCCTCAGCCTGCTGCCGAGCAATCTCATGAGTTGCGCGCCTGTCTTTTGATAGTACAAACTATACCAGTTGTCGACGGCGCGCCCGTGATCTCTGCTCCTATTTTCGCTATTTCTCTGGCGTGACCGGCCGGCGCTCGAGGCGCTTAGCCCCCCTGCGCCTCCGCCGGGGAGTTCTGCTTCCCCGTCATCATCTCTACCCGAATGCGGCCGACGGCGATGGCCGCAACCTTGATCTCGGTCAGGAGCCGCGCCTTGACCGCGGCCGGGTCCGGCTCGAAGCGGTCGATCATCAGCGCTAGGATGCGCCGCTTTTCAGTGGGTTGCTCTATGAACTCGGCCCGGCCGGCAAAGTGCACCGAGCGATACGCGTGGTCGCACCTGTCGGGGACATAGCCGCGGTCCTCGACTATCTGGCCCCACACATACGGGTTGGCGCGCAAGTAATCGATCTTCTTGCCGTGATCTGCCGAGTGGAAGAAGAAGCAGTTTTCCAGCGCGTCGTAGGCGAAGTCGAGCGTGACCAAATAAGGCCGGTCCTCCCGGCAGAGGGCCAGCGTCATGACTTGCTGCCCGGAAATGATCTCTAGGAGCTTGGCCTGGTCTTCGATCATCAACTCGGGACGGCGAAAGTGGAACTCGCTCATGGTTGGCTGCTCAACTCCTTGTGACCCCGCTGGACCTCAGATTGGCCGGGTGCGAGTGTCGTATAGGCGCGGCGCGCCAAGGTCATCGCCAGGCCACCGCGTGGCCGCAATGTGATGAGCGGGCTCAGCTCAATCGGGCGCTCCAGAACCGGACGCAATTGCCAGCGACGCGCCAGCGAGGCCATCACGATCACCCCCTCCGTCCAGGCGAACTGCTCGCCGATGCACATGCGCGGCCCGCCGCCGAATGGGAAGTAGCTGAACTTGGGGCGGGATGCTTCGGCTTCGGGCGTCCAGCGCTCCGGGTCGAAGTGGTACGGATCCGGATAGTAGCGCGCGTCGTGGTGCATGACCCATTGGCTGGCCAGGATCCCAGCCCCGGCCGGCACGACGAAATCACCTACCTGGTAGTCGTTCAGTGCCATGCGGCCCACGACCCAGGCCGGTGGATACAAACGCATCGCCTCAGACATGATGCGCCGTGTATAAGGCAGCCGCGGCAGGTCGTCGAAGGAGGGAGACCGGTCGCCCAAGACCTGGTCCACTTCTTGGTGCAGTCTGGCCTCGACTTCTGGATGGCGGCCGAGCAGGTACCACATGAAAGTGAGCGCGTTAGCCGTGGTCTCATGGCCGGCCAGGAACAGGGTCATCGCTTCGTCGCGCACCTGCCGGTCGGTCATCCCGCTGCCGTCCGTATCCTGGGCAGACAACAGCATCGAGAGCAGGTCGCCCCGATCCTGTGCACTGCGGCGGTGCTCGTCGATGATGCGATAGATGGTCGCATCGAGGCGATCCTGGGCCTCGGCGAAGCGCCGGTTGCTGGGCAAGGGCAGGCGCTCGATCAGCGGTCCGAAGACAGATATTCGCCGGCCGAACAGTTCCAGCGCCAGCGTCAGGGCACTCCCGATCTCGTCGGCCTCGCCCTCAACCTCCGCGTCGAAGAGTGTCTTGCCGACCACGGCCAGCGTCAGACGCATCATCTCGTGATGAACGTCCACCTGCTCGCCGTCCCGCCAGCGCTCGCTGGTGCGCACGGCGCGATCTGCCATTACGGCGGCATAGCCGGCCAGGCGCTGGCGGTGAAACGCCGGCTGCACCAGGCGGCGCTGCCGCAGATGTGAACTCATCCTCGTTGGTCAGCAGGCCGTTGCCCAGGAGATCGTGCGCCAGCCGGAGCGCTTTGCCCTTGTGAAATTTACGACTGTCGGTCACCAGCAGATCCCGGACATAGTCCGGGTGATTGAACAGGTACACGTGGTCCGGTCCGAGCCGGAAGTGCACAATATCGCCGTACTCGTAGGCGGCGTGCTGGAGAAAGGCAAGCCGATCGCGCTGAAAGGCCTGCATCTGCCCCAGGGGAGACAGCGAACGAGGCCCGGGTGGATAGCGAAGCTTTGCCATATCGCATACACCTCCTGCTAAACAAACTCAGGTGCGGGCCTGCACGGAGGCTCGCACCGGCCCTACTCGGGCAGTGACTCGTAGATCTTGATGTAGTTCTCGTAGCGCATTGACGAGATCCAGCCGGCGCGCACCGCCGGCCCAACGGCGCAGCCGGGCTCGTCGGTGTGCGAGCAGTCGTCGAAGCGGCAGTGTGCGCCGATCAGCTCCAGCTCGCGATAGAACTCGCCCAGCTCGCGCCGGCGCAGGCCGCCGAGGCCGAACTCGCGGATGCCGGGCGTGTCCACCACGTAGCCGCCGGCTTCCAGTTTGAGCATGGTTGCCTGCGTAGTGGTGTGCCGGCCTTCGTGATGCCGTTCGCTGATCTCGTGCGTAGGCAGATGCAGGCCGGGCTCGGCGGCCGACAGCAGGGAGGACTTGCCCACCCCCGATAGCCCCGCCAGAACCGTCGTCTGCCCATACAGCAGGCTGCGCAGCTCGTCCACGCCCTCGCCGGTGAGCGCGCTGACGAACAAGACCCGATAGCCGAGGCGGCTATAGGGTCGCAGTTCCGCCCGGCAGGCAGCAGTGTCTTCGGCCAGATCGGTTTTGTTGACACAAAGGATCGGCGCCAGGTGATTGCGCTCGGCCGCGATCAGGTACCGATCCACCAGCTCCGGCCAGAAGGCTGGCTCACGCCAGGACGCCACGACGAGCAGTTGGTCTACGTTGGCGGCGATGGCCTGCTGTAAGTGGCTGTAGAAGACGTCGGGCCGGGCGAGCAGGCTGCGTCGCGGCAGGACGGCTTCGACAACCCCTTGCTCGCCGCCGTCCGCCGAGACTATCACTTCGTCGCCGACGGCGACCACATTCGTGAAGCCGGTTTCGGCGGCGGTCAGCGAGCCGCGCAGGCTGCAGATCAGGTTACGCCCCGGAGCTTCCACCCGGCACAGGCCCGTGCTCACCTCGACGACCGTTCCCTCCAGCTGGCCTTGTCCGGCTGGTACCCGGGCGGTCGGCGCCGGGGGCGTGGCGGGTTCCGCCTCAGCCTGCTGGCCAGGCGCGTTCGTCAGCAGCATACGCCGCCGCTCGCGTTCGCCGCGCGGCATCACTCGCTCTTCCGTCTTCACGTCCAGGTCATAGAACGCATCCAGATTATCGGTATCAAAGTTCCAGTCTCGACGCCGCGTTTCGTCTGGTTTGCGGTTGCGCTTCGCTTGCTTGCGCGCCGTGCGCAGCGTCTTGTTCTCTTCGAAATGCTTCCAACGTAACTCTTCGCGCGTAGGCACTGCAGGGTCCTCCACAGACGGCCGGCCAGGCGAGCGAGTGTTTTTCTCGCGCGCTCCCGGACCATAGGCAACAAAAAACCATGAGCGATAGGCGGATCTCGCCGGCTCATGGCCTGGAGCCTCGGCCCGAGAACCGGGCTTGGAAGCTCTGCAATTGGGCTGTGGAGGGCGGGGAACGAACGAGGAGTTACGAACCCGAGCCCACCCGAGCGCGGCGAGCAGTGTCGACACAAAAGCGGCGCGCGCCTTCAGGCGCTTTTGGCATTTGTTCCATTGTGCTTACCTCCTGCTCGGGATAGGCCGGCGCCTCGGCGCCGAACCAATCGTGACTATACATTCTTCCGGCCGGGGCGTCAAGCTTTGGCACTTACAATTCGGGCTCTGGCGAGGGCGCAGTACTCTTCGGCTACCTCATAGCCGACGAAGCGGCGTCCGAGCTGGGCGGCGGCCACGCATGTCGAGCCGGAGCCGGCAAAGGGATCGAGGACGACGTCGCCCACGTAGGACAGCAGCTTGATCACCCGTGCGGCCAGAGCGACCGGGAAGGGCGCCGGGTGGCCCACCTTGCGAGCCGACTCGGGCGGGATCTCCCATATGGAGAGCGTGGCTTCCATGAACTCCTCGCCGCTCATGTCCGAGTCACCCCGGTCGGGGCGCGAGGGCTGATCCTTGGCCAGGACCAGCAAGTATTCATGAATATCCCTCAGCCGCGGCGATTTGGCGCTTCGCCAGCTTCCCCAGGCGCAACTGCTGTTGGCGCCCTTGGCCTTTTTCCAGATGATCTCCCCCATCGGTAGGAATCCGACGTCCTGGTGCAACGGGTAGAAGTGCGCGTGCAGGGGGATGTAGGGCTTGCGGCCCAGGTTGGCGATGTTGATGACGTAGCGGCCCCCCGGTACGAGGACACGGTAGACCTCGCGGGCCACGCGCCGGATCAGCGCCAGGTAATCCTCGAGCGACATGTCCTGGTCGTATTCCTTGCCATTGTTGTAGGGAGGGGAGGTGAAGGCCAGGGCGACGCTATTATCGGGAATCGCCATCTGCTCCGACGAGGCGCAGTAGATGCGATCGTACCAGTTCTCGTGTCCCACGGTCAGGAGCGCCTGCTCTTCGGCGCATTCCGTCACGTTCTCGGTTACGGCCGGTCGGTAGAGGTTGCGGCTGTAGAACTTGGAGGCGTCATGCCCTTCCCGTTTCGTGGTGCCGAATGAGGATGTTGTGGTTTTCCGGGGCATGCAGAAACCCTCCGCGAGACGCTGCTGTGGATCGAATGTTGTCCTGGTCGCCGGTCGCAAACAGTGTAACACGCGGCGCGCGCAGGGCCAATACTGCGGGCCTGGTATTGGGCGTCCCGCAGCCGCCGCTCACGGCAGCTGCAGACGGAAGCCATAGCCGCGAACGGTGACGATGAAATCGTGTTCTGGCTCCAATTCGCGGAGGCGCAGCCGCAGCCGATGAACGAGGGCGTTGATGGCATCGTCCGAGATGCCGCTGGCTTCAGTTTGCGGCCATACGGCATGGATCACCTCGTCGCGGTTGTAGGCGCGGCCTGGTTCTGCGAGCAGGACGGCCAGGAAGTCGTACTGGATCTGCGACAGGGGTGGGTCGAGGGGCTGCCCGTGCACTCGCACGTCGCGTGTCTCGGGGATCAGCTCCAACGGTCGCACTCTCTGGCCGGGCAAGGGGGCGGTAGCAGCGTAGTCGACGAAGGTGAGGACGTGCAAGGGCGCGACGCTAATTTGGTCGCCGTCGGCCAGCGCGTGAGGCCCCGCGATCCGGCGGCCGTTGACATAGGTCCCGTTCTTCGAGTCCAGGTCGTGAACCGTATAGCTTTGGCCCTCACGCCGGATCTCGGCATGGTAGCGAGACACCCAGCGGTCCTCCACCACCACGTCGTTGTCCGGCCATCGGCCGACGCGCACCACCGGCTTATTGAGCGCCCACTGGCGGCGGATGGTCTCGCGCTCAAACTGCACGAGCAAAGCTGATTCGCGGCCGTTCTCCGTGATTGACATGCAACTCCTTGCCCGCTAAACTAAAGGCTGTGTCCAGCTCTCTCTCCCCAGGCAGTGTCATCCGCGAGCGCTACCAGGTCGAAGCCCTGATCGGCCAGGGCGGCATGGGCGCGGTCTACCGCGTGACCGACCTGCGTCTGCCGGGACGCACTTGCGCGCTCAAGGTGCTCATGACGCACCCGCGTGGCCTGCCCGACGATGAGGAATTCGGGGCCGGGCGCCGGCAGTTCATGGTCGAGGCCAGTACTCTGGCCCGCCTGGACCACCCCAACCTGCCGAAAGTCTCAGATTACTTTGCCCTGGACGACTACGACTGCCTGGTGATGGACTACGTGCCCGGCCAGGATCTGCAGCAGTGCATCCAGGAGGCCCGCCGCCAGGGGCGGTTCCTGTCGGTAGCAGACGCCCTCGCGTGGACCGCACAACTGTGCGACGTGCTGACTTATCTGCACGAGCAGGAGCCGCCGGTCATCCACGGCGATATCAAGCCCGCCAACATTAAACTGAGCGCGGGTGGACGTGTTAAGCTGGTCGACTTCGGCCTCGTCCGGCCCGGCGACCCCGAGGACCCGCGTACGTTGACAGGGTCCGGCCTGCGTGGCGTGGCTTCACTGCCCTATGCGGCCCTCGAGCAGTACGCTGGTCCGGGTGGAAGGGTGGACGCGCGCACCGACCTGTACAGCCTCGGAGCGACACTCTATCACCTGGTCACCAACCGCCCGCCGGCCAGCGCCCACGAGCGCTTCCTCGATCCGGCCAGCCTGGTGCCCCCCTGCCAGGTCAACCCGTCCTTGCCCAGCGCGGTGGCACAGGCGATCCTGGCCGCGATGCAACCACATCCCAACGACCGCCCGCCTTCGGTCGCCGCCTGGCGCAGTTTGCTGGCAAGCCACACCGCACAGACCGCTGGCGCGCCCTATCTCGAGCCCCGGCAGGCTGTCTGGCTCGAGAACCGCTGGTACGCCCTCGTGGCCGGACTGCTGGTGCTCGCCGCGCTGGTCCTCACCTTTCTGCGCTAGCATCCCCCTCGCGTCGCCGCGCGCCCGGCAGCCGGCTGTCGACCAGTGCCGCGCCGGTCGACGCCCTCCCCGTCGGCTCGACGGGAACTCGGGTCGGCCCGGTGCAGCGGCAGCCGATTGTGGGGATCGATCCCGGGCGTGCGAGCCTGCTCGACAGGCGCCCGCGTGCAGCTAGGCCTGTCTTTCGGCCTTGCCGCTGCGTGCCAGTGGCAGGGTGATCAAGCCGCCCAGCAGAGCCAGGGCGCCGGCTGTCGCGGGGATCTGCCAGGCAGCGGGCAGCAGCAGCAATTCCAGGATGTAAGCCACCATCGAACCGCTGATGCACAGCAACGTCCAGCGCAGCCGCAGTCCCGGGCGCCCGGTCCGCAGCCCCAGCAGGAGGAAGCCAAGCAACCCCGCCAGGCCTGTGCCCAGCAGGGCGAGCAGCAATCGAACGCTCCGTCGTCCGAGCGGGGAGCTTGCCCCGCCGCGCCCGTCTGGCGCAACAGCCCCCAGGCCGGCCGGCGAAGGCGTGGGAATGACTGCGGCAGGTGTCGGGGTCGGTGAGGGCATCAGAGTAGCCGTCTCGCTGGGCGCCGAGGTGCTGCTGGGGCTGGCTGAGGGCGAGGCGGTGGGCGTTGGCGGGGACACCAGCAGCAGGTGCGGACCGTCGCCGCGTGCTGAGTTGCCGCTGCGGGCGCTGAAGACGACCCCGCCCGGTTGGCGCAGGCTGAAGGACGCTTCGGCCAATCCGTCCTTGGTGAGCGCCTTGACAGCCGGCGGATACTGGTTGCCGGCCTCGTAGGCCGCCTCGAAGGTGACTTCTGTCCCATCCGGTACCCGGTTGCCGTTTCCATCGATCAGGGGGCCCGCCTGAAGGCGTACGCTGGTCGGGACCTGCAGCGGCTCGCCGCCACCCGGCTCGAGCAGGCTGATCTCGATTGGCCGGGCAGGATCTGGCGCAAGCTCGGCCAGCAGGTCATAGTTGATGCCTTCCACATTCACCGGCGAGTGTCCTCGCGGCACGAATTCCCCGAACAGTGCACGCACCGCGGCTTCGATCGAGGGCGGCGTCTTGCTGTAGGCGGCCAGGTAGAGGGTGAGCTTGCTGATCTGGGTGGTGTCGAGGTAATAGGGCGCATTGAAGGCCAGCACAACCAGCCGCGTGTCGCGCAGGCGGCCGTCGCCGTTGTCGAGGAAGACCCGCACGGCGTCGGCGTTGGCGTCACGGTCACTATTGCGCATGGCAAAGATGATCCATTTGGCCCCTTCGAGCAGTGCGCTGACATCGGGCCGCGGCGTGGGCTCTGGAGTGGGCGCAGCCGACGGTGGAACCGTCGGCGTGATCGCCTGGTTGCCTTCCAGCAACTGAGCCATGTGGGCTTTGAGATCGATGAATGAGATGCTGTGGATGCGTTCCGGGTCAATCTGTCTGGTGCCATCCGGGCCGTACAGACGCAGGATCGCGTCCTGCACGCCAGTCACCGGGAGCGGCTCGTACCAGGGGCACTCGGCATCGCGGCACTCTTTCGCTTGTTCCGAGTCGCTTACGATCAGCAGGTTCTCGTCGCGCCGCGGCGGTGTGGGCAGGACTGCGCCCTGCGGATAGAGCAGCGTGACGGCCTCGCGCGCGATCCGGTTAACCACCTCCGTCCCCTGGCCGGCGATGCTAGTTGCGGCCTCAGGCGTCACTTCGACTGCCTGGCGCGAGAACTCCCCGCCGTAGAGCTTGAGCTTGAGACGCAGGATGCGCGTGACTGCTTCTTCCACACGCTGCTGGAACTGCGGATTGGCCGCGTACTCTTCCTGGAAATAGCTGATGGTATCTACGAGATTGGCAGTCTGCAGGCTCGCCGCCTGCGGACGCGCGAACTGGTCGATGCTCAGCAAGTCATTGCCGGCCATCAGCGCTTCCTTGGCGATCTGCCGGTGCGGGAAGGTCTTCGCACTCGGGTCGAAGTACTTGGCCACCGCAGGGACGCCCAGTGCGTCGCTGACGATCAACCCGTCATCGTGCCAGCCGGAAAACTCGGGCAGGCCCAAAATGCTGTCCATTCCCGCGGCGTCAAAGCTGATCGGCGCAGTGAACTGGCGAATGTTGCCTTGCAGGCCGCGGTAGCGGATGTGCGAAGTCATCATCGCGTCGGTGATCGCGCAGTCGCCGGCTGATTCGGCGCCCGCGACCGCGAAGAACGGTGGCAGCTCGATGCGCTTCAACTCGGTCAACGACTTGTCGACGGTCGCAATCTCCTGATCGGGCAGGCGGTCGCTGCCCCCATGGCCGGGAAAATGCTTGGCGACGGTCGCCACGCGACCCTGGCCGCCGTCGTGTACCCCGCAGATGTACGCCCGGCCCATCTGAGCGACCCACCAGGGGTCGCCGCCGAAGGTGCGTGTGCCCATGTCGCCGCTGCCCGTCGGGTGGGGATTGTTGAGCACGTCGACATCCGGACCGAGCAAGAGGTTGACGCCGAGAGCGGCCAGTTCCCGCCCGGCGATCTCTCCGACTGCCCGGGCGTTGGAGGGGTTCCAGGTCGCGCCCACCGTCATAGCATTCGGCAGCAGAGTCACTCCGCCGGTCACGCGCGTGTAGGGGTAGGCGTCCCCTTCATGATCCACGGCGACGAAGAGCGGGACTCCTTCGCTCTCCAGGGCGACGGCCTGCAGAGCATCGGTCAAGGTGGCGATCTGTGCGGGCGTTGTGGGGTCGTTGACGAAATTGTGATTGGTCGAGCTGACGATGATCCCGCCCACGTGTTGATCCCGCACAAGCTTGCCGATATCGCTGTCCGCTCCGATATCCCGGTCGCCATAGCTCGTGAGGAAGAGCTGCCCGATCTTCTGTGCAGTAGTTAGGCGTTGCATGAGCGTCGCGACTGGGTCGGTTGCGCCGGCCGGCGAGACGATCGCCGCCGATCCGGCAGGCGTGGAAGTCGGGGGTATAGGCGCGCCGGGGACAGGCGTCTCCTGCGCCTGGGCACCTGATCCTCGCCCGACTGCCGAAACGGCGCCTGAGGCGGGGGCAGCCTGGGCCAGGCTTGAGGCGCCGGTGCCGGGGAAAGGCAGGACGAGCGACAGCGCGACGCATGCGGCGATCATTAACCAGGTCGGATGGCGCTTACCACAGGCGCCCTTCACGGGGGGCAATTGCGTGAATTTCACGGATGCTCGTTGAGCTGGTAGGTTACTGACTTCAACTGATCACCTGACCCTGGCTGATGATACGGCAACTGCGGCCGGCTGACAAATTGCTCCCCAGCCGGTCCACGGTTCCTTCACCTCGAGTCCGACCCCCCGCGCGAGCCGGCTGAGGCGCGCCGGTCGCGGCGCGAGGCTTACTCCGCCGGTCCGCCGTGCGGCCGGCGCGCACCGTTCCCTGCTTCGAGCTCTGCACCCCGCGGCACCGGTTCAAGGCCCGAAGGTTCAAGGGCGGCAGGTCCACCAGCTCCGGGACCCGGGCCGGCCGCTTGCACTGCTTGCTGCCCCCGGGCGGTCGAGCCGTCCAGCAGCCCGGACCAGCGAGCGGTGTTGCCGGCCGGACCGATGACCGGCCGGCCGCCTGCGGCGACAAAGAGGCGGATCGCCGGCGTGGGCGCGTCTGCCGGGGGCGGTCCACTGCTCGGCATCGGTCCATTGTGGCCATCTGGCGCCGATGGCGAAGCGTGCGCCAGGCCAAAGACCGCGATCAAAATCAGGCCCGTGACCAACATGCGGAGCAGGCTGTCCAGGCTGGCAAAACGCGTCATGACTCTCCTCTGCTGACCGGTGACGATTGGCCTCCTTTTCGAATTCGCGGAGGGGATACTTAATCAACGCTCGCTGCCGGCCCCCGGTGACTACCGGCTCATAGTGCTGCCGGGTCAGAGTGATGCCTGTGGAAAGCGGTGCCTGAGCCCACTACGGCCGGGCCGGCATACCGGGCGGGCAGAAGATCTTTGTGCCCCAGCAGGAAGTCACGCAGGTGAGCGCGCGCCCGGCTCAGGCGCGACTTGACCGTTCCCATCGGCATGTGGGCGGCCGCGGCAATTTCCTCGTAGGTCAGTCCTTCGACATCGGAGAGCAGCAGGACGGTGCGCTGATCTGGAGGCAGGGCCTGGATGCCTCGCCGGATCAGCCGGGCCAGTTCGCGCCGCTCGGCGTATTCCGCCGGGAATTCGCGCCGATCGACCAACCAGGTCGCCCATTCGGCCACCCCATCGTCGCCGTCGAGTGATTGGGACGGGCGGCGCCGGCGCGCGCGCAACTGGTCGTAGCAGGTATTGGTCAGCACGCGCAGCAACCAGGCTCTGAAGGAGCCTCCCCGGTAGCTGCCGATCGAGCGGTAGGCTTTGAGGAAACTGTCCTGCGTGGCATCAGCGGCGCCGTCTGCGTCGCCCAGGATGCGATAGGCCGCGTTGTAGGCGAGGCCCTGGTATTCGAGCACCAACTGATTGAAGGCCTGCAGGTTGCCCTGCTGAGCCGCCGTCACCAACACGTCGTCCGGGTTCATAGCTACTTCTCCCGATCCCTCATCGCGCTCATTATCGCGCGCTGGAGAGGGGAGCGCTTGTCGCCCGTGTTTCTCTCGCTTGGCGTCTTGCTGACGGCGGCAGCGTTAGCTTTCCGTCAGGTTGGCCGATTACATCTCCTGCTCGAACACGAATGGGTAGCGCTTGCGCGCGTCGAGCATCGCCCGGCGGATAATCTCGTGCACCTGCTCCGGATCGGTCACATTGCGCAAGACGGCCAGCGGTCGGGAGGGGTCTGCACTGCGCAATTGAATGTCGCCCAGGTTGAGCATACGCTCGCTGACACCCTGGGTATGGTCGACGTCCTTGAGTCGAATGAACTCGATATCCTCGGTATTCCGCCCGACCAGGCCGGTGATGATCCTGACGCGCTCGTTGGTCACGACATAGCGCTCGCGTAGCGACAAGAACGGCCGGCCTTCCCAGAGGATTTGTTCACCCCCCGGGGCCGCTGCCGCCGCGGCGCTGCCTTGCGCGGCCGCGACGGCCGGGCTGACTGCCGCGCCCGCACCGCCGGTCGGCACCGCGCGCCCGGACGGCGCCTGGCCTGCGCTGTCGGCCGGGGCCTCCATTTCGGCCAGCATGGCGTCGAACTCAACCATAACGGAGGTGGTAATCGTGTCGACCACTTTCTCCAGTTGGTCGCGGGGCAGCATCGAAAGATCAACGCCGCTCTGAGCCACGGCCTGCCAGACACGGCCGGCGATACGGTTTTTCTGCTCTTCGAGAGACACGGAAGGCACTCCTTTCTGCAGTGTTCAATCGCCTGAGACGCAAAGGTCGCGGATCACGTCGTAGGCCATCTTTACGCCGAGCAGCAGATTGTCGCTGGAGATGCGCTCGTCAATGCCGTGGATGCGACCCACGTCTGTCGGGTCGAGCACGGCCGGGCTGAACCCATAGGCGGCATACCCTCGCTCTCGCCAGTAGTGCCCGTCGGTCGCCCCGGTCATCAAGAGTGGGAAGACGGCGGCGCCGGGAACGTGCCGGCCAATCGCGCTCGCCACGGCGTTGTAGAACGGCCCGTCCAGCGGCGCGACCCCGGACGGACCAGATTGCTGGAGGACCTCGACCTTCACTCGCGGGTCTGCAATGCGCCCCACCAGCCAATCATGGAACTCCTCGGCCTTCGTGTCGGGCAGCAGGCGGCAGTCTAGCTCGGCTTCAGCGCTCTCCGGAATTACGTTCGTCTTGTAGCCGGCGCTCAGCACCGTGAGGCTGACGGTGTCGCGCACCAGCGCATTGGTCATCTTGTTCGCCGTTAATCGCCGCGCGGCCAGCCTTCCTACCAGGGGATTGCTCAGGCTGCTCAAGAGAAGCGAGGTAGGGAATTTTTGCCCGGCCGCGACCGCGCGAAACATGTCCTTGCTGCTCGTCGTCAGGCGCGCGGGACGCCGTGTCCTCAGCACGCGCTCCAGCGCCTTCAGCAGGGTGACGTTGGCGTTGTTGTCGTGCGGCATCGAGCCATGCCCCGGATCACCGCTGGCGGTCAGGCGCACCTGGTACACCTGCTTCTCGGTCACCGCAATGCCGTAGAGCACCTGCGGGCCGAACACACCCCGGTCGCCCCCCACCCCCTCATCCCATACCCATTCGGGGTCGACTTCCGCCGCATAGCGCTCGACGAACCACCGCATGCCCTGGCTGCCGGCTTCCTCGTCGGGTACGGCCAGGAATACCACCGGCCGGCGAAAATGAGCTCCCTCGCGGATCAGTCTGTCCAGGGCGAGCAAAAACATGATCCCCAGGCTCTTGGTGTCGAGGGTGCCGCGGCCCCAGACGAAGCCGTCGACCACGGCGCCGCTGAACGGCGGATACGTCCACTGCGCCGGTTTGGCCGCGACCACGTCCAGGTGATGGTTGACCAGCAGCGGCTTGAGCGGCTCCTCGCCGGGGATGCGCGCCACCAGCAGGCCGCGGCCGGGCAACGGTTCATGGACGATCGCGTCTCGCGTGATCCCGCGGCTCACCAGTTGCTCCCACAGCCACTGGGCGGCAGCCATCTCATTGCCGGGCGGATTAGTGGTGTCGAACTGGACGTAACGACTCGTCAGGGCTATGGCGTCAGCCCGCACGGTCTCCCAGTCGACCGCGCTCTCGCGCATGCTTCTTGCCTCTCAGTTCAAGCCTCATCTGACCAGGCCGTCATCATAGCACTGGAAACTGCCTCTTGAAAATCGGGGCCGGCCGGTGGCGCGCATCGTGTTCGTGCCGGGGCGGGCTGTTGAACCTGGTCACCGTTTCGTCCGGCGGCTGAAGCCAGCGCGGCAAATCGATGCTGCCGGGAGTGCGCCGCTTACGAGAGCGGGACCGCCGGTCGCCGGGTCGCTGGCCTGACCTCCCTGTCAGAACAGCAGCGCGCCTTTGACATAGCCATCATCCGGGTGCGAGACCGCCTCGAAGGCCGCCTGCGCCCCTTCCAACGGATAGCTGTGCGTAATGAGGGGGCGCTGGTCGATCTGTCCCCGGCGCAGCATGCTGGCCGCTCCTTCGAAATCCTTGACGAAACTGGTTGAGGCGAAGGGCGATGAGTTGGAGATCTCGATCCCCTTGGCATGCCACATGCCGGTCGGGCACTCGCGATGGCCCATCTGCCAGGAGAAGATATTGAGCCGCCCACCACTTCTCAGCAAGCTGGTGGCCAGGTCAAGGGTGCCCTTGGCACCCGAGGCCTCGATCACAAGGTCCGCAGGGCGTCCGGCCAGGGCCTGGACGCGGGCCGAGACGTCCTCACGGCTTCCATTGAGGGTAACGTCAGCGCCCAGCTTGCGGGCAAGTTCGAGCTTGTGGTCACTGATATCCACCGCGACGATGCACTCGGCGATGCCCTTGGGCAGCGCAGACAGGTGCAGGAGTCCCATATAGCCACAGCCGATGAGCACCACCAGTTCGCCTGCTGCAACGCGGGAGAACTTGGCTCCGTTCACGGCGCAAGCCGCCGGCTCGGAGATCCAGTATTGGAACTCGCTAACGTCGTCCGGGATGCGGGCCACACGCTCGCCTTCCGTGAGGAAGTATTGCGAGAAGTGGCCGTAGTCGGGACGCCCGCCGCGGGCAGCGGGCAGGCAGGTGACGTTGTCGCCCGGCTTGACGTGAGTGACCAGTTTGCCGGTCGCCCGCACAATGCCCGCGCCCTCGTGGCCCAGGCTCAGCGGGTAACTGACCGGCTCCCCATCGTGAAACAACTCGGACATGTCTTTCAGGCCCAACTTGCCCAGGTACTGATTGATGTCGCCCTTGCAGATGCCACAGGCTTTGGCTTCGATCAAGACCTCGTCGGCCTCGGGTTCGTGGATCTCGCGCTCGACGATCTCGACGCGGCCGACGTCCATCAGGTTCAGAGCTTTGCATTTCAGCATTGATCGGTTCTCCCTCTCGGATTGTGGGAACACCAGGATAGTCCGGCGTCAGGCCTTTAAGCTGCCGGCGGCCATGCCCTGGATGAAACGTCTCTGCAACAGCAGGAAAAGGATCATTGCAGGCAAAATCATGATCAAGCCGGCAGCGGCGATGTCGGCATAGTTGGTGACGTACTGCCCGGTAAAACGGCTGTACTGGGCGGTCACCGTGCGTGTGGCGTCCTCCTGTAGGAAGGTCATCGCAAAGAGGAATTCGTTCCAGGTCCAGATCCCGACGATGAGGCCGACGGAGGCGAAAGCCGGCCACGAGAGCGGGACGACGATCTTGCCGAAGACGCCCCAGTCGCTGCAGCCGTCCATGCGCGCGGCTTCCTCGATCTCGACGGGCAAGCCTATGAAGTAGGAGCGCAAGAGGAAGATCGAAAAGGGCAGGTGAGTGGCTGCGTAGATGGGGACCATGCCCAGGACGTTGTTTGTCAGGTGAAGCCGGGTCCAAATGACGAACAGTGGCACGAGATAGAGCAGAGCCGGGACTGTGATGCCGACCAGGTAATACACCGTCATAATCTGGTTGCCCGGCACGGGCAGGCGGACCATTCCGTAGGCCGCCAGGCCGCCGAAAAGGCAGACCACGAAAATGGTGAGCGCACAAACGATGATGCTGTTGCGAAAAGCCACGGAGTAGTGTGCCACCTGCCAGGCGTGGGTGAAGTTTTCCCAATGCAGGGCGGTCGGCAGGCTGAACGGGTGCGCCTTGATCTCCAAGTCAGACTTGAGGGAGTTGATGATCAAGATGTACAGCGGCGCGAGCGCGGTAAAAAGCAGGATGAGCAGCGGGATGTGCGGAAGGTCCAGCTTAAAGCGCTTGCGCCGGGGCGACCACGCAACCTCTGGCCCCACCTGCGGCTGAGCGGCGGAGGAGTTCACACTTCCCATCCTTTCATCCGGACCCACACGTAGCCTGCGATGACCAGCGACAGCATCAGGGTGGTCATGGTCGCCAAGGCGCTGGCGTAGCCGGAACTGAGGTTAGAGACCGCCTGGAAGTAGATCCAGGTAGCCAGGGTGGTGGTGGCGTTGCCTGGTCCTGACCTGGTGATCAGGAAGACCAGATCAAACACCAGGAACGACCAGAGCGTTGTCATCAGCATAACGAACACGATTGTGGGCCGGATGCTGGGGACAGTGACGTGCCAGAACGCCTGCCATGCGTTGGCCCCATCCACCCTGGCCGCCTCGTAAAGCGTGTTGTCAATCTGAGTCAGGGCGGCGAGGAACATGATGCACAAGAACCCCCACCAGTGCCAATTGTCGGCGATGGCGACGGCGTAGAGCGCCAGGTTGCGATCGCTGAGCCAGTCGAGCGCAAGAAAGTTGAGGCCCAAGCTCTGCAGGAGCGTGTTGATGCCGATGAAGGGATTGTAAATCCACAGCCACATGCGAGCGACGACGACCGTCGCGATGGTGGCGGGCAAATAATACAGGGTGCGATAGATCATGCCTCCGCGCTTGACGTTGCCAATCAACACGGCTGCCCCTAGACCGAGGGCGACCGGCACGGTAAGGAACATGATCGTCCATTTCACGTTATTGCTGACCGCAATCCGAAAGATCCGGTCATCGGTGAACATCTGGCGGAAGTTGCCCAGCCCGATGTAGGTCATGCGACCGATGCCGTTCCACTTGAATAAGGATAGTACAAACGTGAAGAGAGACGGACCGGCAACCACGCCGATGTGCAGCAGCAGCGCCGGCGCGACAAAAAGCAAAGCCGTCAGCTTCTTGCGGTCAATACGGCGTCTTACCGCTGAACGCCGGCCGGCCGGAATCCCGACAGCCTCGTCCATGATATGCTCCTCGGTCTGGCAGGCGCGACCTCGTCGTCACGGCCGGTGTCCACGCGGTGTGGACACCGGCCAGTTGTGGCTAGAACAGGACTGCTTTGGACGTCGAGCGCCAGCAGGGCTTACTGGGGCGCCTGAATCGGGATTAGGCTGTTGTCTGCCTTCTCCTGGTCAAAAATCTTCTGCGCCTCGGCCAGGTAGTCATTGATGGACAGCGAGCCATCGAGCATGGCCTCGAAATTATTCCACATGTAGGCGTCGGTCTTGGGCGGGAAGCCTGACCAGGCCAGGAAACCGTGGTGCAGCGTGGCCATAGCCTCGATCATGTCGAGAGTGATCTTCTCCTCGACCGGGTTCGCGTCGGCAGGGAAGTCGGCTGCCGTCATGTGGAGTGGCGGCACGTGCGTTGCCCACATGCCTTCCGATGCCCATTGCGCTGCCCGCTTCGGATCCTCGGTAAACCAATTGATGAAGGTCTTGGCTTCTTCGGGGTGCTGCGAGTGAGCGTTCACCGCCAGCACTTCGCCGATGCCCATCGGCATGTAGTCCTTGATGTTGGGATTCCAGACCGGCAGCCTCGCCACGCCGTACTTGAAGTCCTTGGCGTAATTGTCCACGAAGCCGAAGCCCCAGGTTCCCTCCACGCGCAACACAGCTTTCTGATCGCCCCAGATGCCCCACGCCTCGTTGAAGCCGCTGGCCGCGATCTTCTTGTCCATGATGTAGCCCTTGTCCCACATCGCCTTTAGCATCTCGAAGGCTGTGACCATATCCGGGTCGGTCCAGGGTGTCTCGCCCGTGAGGATCTTGTACATCTTATCCGGGCCGACGTAAGCGTTGGTGGCATAGCTGAACCACCATTCATTGCAGACTTTGCAGTCGGCGTTGCCGAAGGCAATCGGGATCAGGCCCTGGGCCTGAATGTCGGCGCAGAGCTGCATCAGCTCGTCGTAGGTGGTCGGGACCTTCCAGCCGTACTTATCGAACAGGTCCTGATTGTACCAGAGGTGAAGGCTCTCAAAGTTGGTCGGGAGAGCATAGATTTTGCCCTGGAAGAAGGCATTCTTGTAGGCCCAGGGCAGCACTCTGCTTTGCCAATCATTCTGCTGGGCAAAGTCTGTCAGATCGAGCACCTGACCGGCTTGTGCGAACGGGATGATCGAGATGACGTTCCCGTGGTCGAAGACATCCGGCCCGGTGCCGGCGGTCATGGCGGCCTTTAGGTCACGATCGAGGGCATCACCCGAATGGGCCTCGATCTTGATCTTGATGTTAGGGTGTTCGGCCTCGAACGGGGCAACGATGCGCTCCTGAGCGATTTTCATCGTCGGCTCATCCGGCCATTCGGTCCACCACAGCAATTCGACGGGCTGGCTGCTCGTCGCGCCCTGGGCAGGCGCAGCCACGGCCTCGGTTGCTTGGGCAGGCGCGGCTGCCGGGGCCTCGGTAGGGGCCGCAGCGGCGGGCGCAGCGCAGCGCTCGCGACGAGGGCGCCGAGCATCATCGTCACAACGACCAGAGAGAACAGCTTCCAATTGCGGTGCTTCATTGGTTTGCTACCTCCTATCAGGGACACTTGGACCTTTACGATGGTTGAAGAACCTACTGCATCTGGTTCGCGGGGCCTCCTTTCGGTTCACCGCCCGCATCTAACCGGCGCGCCTGCTGGCAGGCGAGTTCTCCGCTGGGATTAGGTCCGGACGCCGGCCCGGCCGTTCGGGGCCGTGAGAGAGCACCGGCGCCCGAGCTCTCAACTCCCGCCTGCGCCCCAATTGGGGGGGGCCGGGCACGGCCACCGGCGCCGCAAGAATCGGCGCACATAGTTAGGCAAACGCTTGCGTAAGCGCTTTTATATTTTAGTGCCAGGCGGGGCACTTTGTCAATAGCACGACCAGCGCGACCAGGCAGAGTACTGGCTTTGGGATCCCCGCGCAGCTCTTGACGATCCCGCCTGGCAAAAAAGCAGTCTCACCGGGATCGACCGTCGCGCGGCCGGCCCGGTGAGACCTGGCGTTTACCAATACCTAACCCATATCGCTAACGGAGATTTACATCACGCTCTGCATCATGCCGAGCACGTTCCCCTCGGTGTCCTCGACGTAGGCCAACCAGCCGACGTTCGGTATCTCCATTCGGGGAGCGAACACTCGTCCCCCGTTCGCCTCCACCTTGGCGACGGCCTCGTCGAGGTCCGCCACGTCGACCGTGTTTGTGGTGTGTGACAGGGCCGACCGCGCGGTCAGCCCGCCGTCGATGCCCAGCTCGCCTTCCTCACCAGTCTTGACCAAGTAATACTCGGCCTCGCCCGGGTATGCCGTGATCTCCCAACCGAACACGTTGCGATAGAAATCGCCGGCCCGCTTGAAGTCATCGACCGGCAACTCGAAATGGACCACACGCGACGACATGCTCACTTCCTTTCGCGAGCGGCTGCTCGACACCCTGATCACCCGCCCGGCCGTGCAGAGTGGGCTGGCGTCCGCCCGATCGGGCAGGGTAAGTCGCACTTGGATGACCCAGTATAGAACATTTGTGCTCAATTGTCAAGCACGAAAACGGCCTGCGGAGGGCCGGGCCGGGCTATTCCTTCCGCAGCTCATTGTAGCGGAAACAGTCTACGACGTGATCATTTACGAGCCCGACCGACTGCATCAAGGCGTAGCAAATAGTCGAGCCTACGAAACTGAAGCCGAGCCGCTTGAGGTCGCGGCTCAGCGCATCAGATTCGGGTGTGCGTGCGGGGATCTCTTGCACCATCTGCCAGGCATTTTGTCTGGGACGCCCGTCAACCAGCTTCCACAGGTAGCTGTCGAAGCTGCCGAACTCAGCCTGCACGGCCAGGAAGGCGCGCGCGTTGCCGATGGCGGCTCCGATCTTGCTGCGGTTACGGATGATGCCGGGATTAGCCAGGAGTTCGGCCACCTTCTCAGGGCCATAGCCCGCCACGGCCTGCGGATCGAAATTGTCGAAGGCCAGCCGGTAATTCTCCCGCTTCTTGAGCACCGTCTGCCAGCTCAGCCCGGCCTGCATGCCTTCCAGAACCAGGAATTCAAAAAGCAGGCGGTCGTCGTGGACCGGCGTTCCCCATTCTCTGTCGTGATATGGGATCATGGCCTCCGAGGTCGCCCAGGGACAGCGTATCAGGGCCGATTGGCGCTCCTGCATGTTCAGTTTTTCCTCATCAGATCGCGCAGCACTCGATAGCCGATCACTTGCACGCCCGCCCGCCGTAAATGATCGCGCAACTCTTCGCTCGTGAAAGCCCGGTAGTCGGCCACCCTCGCCGGCCACGTATGCGCCAGGGCACGCAACTCGGCTGTGTCCTTGGCCGGGTGAATGATAAAGTGCGTCAGACCCGCTGGCAGTGCATCGAAAGCGCGTTTGGCCTGCTCGATACGGTCGTCTGGCTGCTCCAGAGGCAACATCAGCAAACCATCCAGCACCGGCACACCGCTTTCCTCGATCTTGTTGACCGTTTCCACCGCCATCGCGGCCGATGCGCTGTCCATGCCGCGCCCTTGCCAGGCCGCCTCGTCAAGGCGCGGCAGCATGGCCGGCACCCGATAACTGCGCACGAGCTGCAGGTAAGCCGGCATGAAGCGGGCGTGTCCGACCGTCCCCATATGGGTGTCGACGTGCGTCACGTCAATCCCCGCGGCCAGAGCTCGTTCCACCTGCGCCTGCAGTTCGCAGCGCACAGCCTCGGGGTCGCCGTTCTGCTGCACTTCCGCAGACGTGCGATACAGGTAGCCTTCGCCGTCGATCAGGCCCGATGCGGGCGCGCGCGTCGAGATCGGGCCCCAGCGGTAGAGATCCCACTCACAGGTGAGGTCCAGATGTACGCCCATGTCGACCGCAGGGTGGCGCCGGCAATAATCGGCGGCCAGGGGGAACCAGGAACAGGGTACCATCGCCGAGCCGCACGAGATGAGGCCAAACTCAGCCAGGTCGGCGAATGCGTCGACCGTGGCCTGGCACATGCCGATGTCGTCGGCGTGGATCAGGGCCACCCGATCGTTGTCCGCCAGGCCGAGTCTTCTCAGCACAGGGTTGGGTCTCATCACAACTCCTTCACGTTCGCGCCGGCTCTTCACTGAAGGTATACAAATCCCCGATCGACTGGCGCATGCAGTTGCGACGGATGGCCTCGCCGAAGACGGACGCCACCGACAGGATGGTCAGGTTGGGCAAGCGCTTTTCGGGCGGCTGTGGGATGGTGTCCGTAGTGACGATCTCGTCGATCTGCGGGATGGCAGCCAACCGTTCCAGCGCCGGGCCGACGAACAGACCGTGCGTGCAGATCACGCTGATCTGCTCGACACCGCTCCTGATGAGGACGCGGGACAACTGCGTGACCGATCCGCCGGTAGCGATCTCGTCGTCGTAGATCAGCGCCTGGCGGAAGCCGTGTACTTGCTTGTCGATGAGCCCGCCGATCTCAACGCGAGTATCGGACAGGCGTGTCTTCTCGGCGGCAGCGACGGACAGTCCCAGGTCCGCTGCGAAGCGCGAAGCAGACTTCGCGTGCCCAATATCGGGCGCTACGACCACGGCCTGCCGCCGGTCGAGGTTGCGCTCGCTAAAATGCCGCACGAAAAGCGCCCGTGCGGTCAACGGGTCGGTAGGCACGCTGAAGAAGCCGTGCACCTGCGGCGAGTGGAGGGTCATGGTCATCACGTGGCTCGCGCCGGCGGTGGTCAACAGATCGGCGACCAGGCGCGCGGTGATCGAGATGCGCGGCGCGTCCTTCTTATCCGAGCGTGCGTACGAGAAGTAAGGGATCACCGCGTGCACCTGGCTCGCCGCCGCGCTGCGCGCGATGTCGAGCATCATCAATAGCTCGAACAGGTGTTCGCTGACCGGCGGCGTGAGCGACTGCACGATGAACACCGACCGTCCACGCACGCTCGCGCCCAACTGCACGTAGAGATTGTCGTTGGAGAAACGGTTAATGACCGTCGGATCGAGCGGTACTGACAGGTAGGCAGCGATGCCTGCCGCCAGCGAGGGGTGTGAGCGTCCGCTGAAGAAGCGGACACGGTCGGGATCGAGTGACTGATAGGCGCCGTCTGCGGTGTCGCTGGGCATACCCGTCTCCTCCTCCAGATGCTGCTCAGGGGCCATTGTACGTCCGAAAGCCACGGGCAAGCAAGTGGCAATGCGCCTGAAAATCGAGGAAGCCGCAAAAAGGTCTTGACGCCGGGCGGCCCCCGGGAGATAATCGGTGCATGACAATGACAAACCAAACGGTGGCCGAGGTTCTGGACGAGATCGGCGACATCCTCGAGATCCAGGGTGAGAACCGCTTCCGGGTGATGGGCTACCGCCGGGGCGCGGAGAGCATTCGCAATCTGTCACGAGACATCAACCAGGTCTGGCAGGTGGGCGAGCTTGGCACTATACCGGGAGTCGGCGAGGCGTTGTCGAAAAAGGTCGACGAGCTGCTGCGCACCGGGCAGCTGGCCTACCTGGAGAAACTGCACGAGCAGGTGCCGCCGGGTGTCGTCGGTCTGGTGCGAATCCCGGAGGTGGGGCCGTCCAAGGCGCGCGCGATGTGGGAGCAACTGGGTATCACCAGCGTCGAACAGGCCGAAGAGGCCGCGCGCAGCGGGCGCCTGCATGCCTTGCCGGGTTTTGGTGCCAAGTCCGAGGCCAAGATCCTCGCCAACATCGAGGCCATGCGGCGTCGGCAGAAGAGCGGCCGGACGCCGATCGGCGAGGCACTGCCGGCGGCACGCGCCTTGTTGGCCGGCCTGGAGGCGGCTGCGCCGGGCATAGAGCGCTCGGCGGTGGCCGGGAGCCTGCGCCGCTGGCGCGAAACGATCGGCGACATGGATCTGCTGGTGACCTCCACCACGCCTGAGCCGATCATGGCGGCTTTTCGCGGGCTGCCGCAGGTGGCCGAGGTGCTCCTGAGCGGCTCGACCAAGACGTCCGTTCGCCTGAACAGCGGCCTGCAGGCAGACTTGCGCGTCTTGGAGCCGGAACGTTGGGGCACTGCGCTGCAGTATTTCACCGGCTCGCAGCAGCACAACATCGAGCTGCGCGAGCTGGCACTGCGCGAGGGATGGAGCCTCAACGAATATGCCCTCTCGTCGACCAAGTCGGATGAGGAGCGCACCTGCGCCGACGAAGAAGACGTGTACAAAGCCCTCGGCCTGCCCTGGATCCCACCCGAGCTGCGCGAAGGACAGGGCGAGATCGCGGCCGCCCGCCAGAAAAAACTGCCCGTCCTCGTCACGTTGGGCGACATCAAGGGGGAATTGCACGCCCACTCCACCTACAGCGACGGCCGGAACAGCCTGGCCCAAATGGCAGAGGCGGCTCGAGCCCGCGGCTATCGCTACTTCGCGTTTACCGATCATTCGCAGAGCCTGGGCGTCACCGGCGGCATGAGCCCGGACGATTGGCGCGCCCAACGCGACGAGCTGGCGCAGGTGCGCCGCGACTTCCCGGACTTGTTGATCCTGCAGGGCGCCGAGGTGGAAGTGCGGGCCGATGGCACGCTTGACTACCCCGACGAGTTGCTGGCGGAGATGGACGTGGTGGTGGCCGCGGTGCACGTCAGCCACCGCCAGCCGCGCGAGCAGATCACCCAACGGGCCCTGAATGCCTTGCGCAACCCGCATGTGGATATCCTTGCCCATCCTTCAGGGCGCCTCCTGGGGCGGCGCGAGCCGAGCGAAGTGGACCTCGACCGGGTGGTTGAAGTCGCCGCTGAGACGGGCACGGTGCTGGAGATCAACGCCCATCCCGTCCGCCTTGACCTCGACGACGTGCACGCCCGCCGGGCCGTGGAACTGGGCGTGCCGCTGGCGATCAACACGGACGCGCACAGCCCGGCCGACATGGAGTACCTGGAGTACGGCCTGGAGGTGGCGCGCCGCGCCTGGGCCGAAGCCGGCAACGTGTTCAACACTTGGGAGCCCGAGCGTCTGCTGGAGTATTTGCGCCGGCGCGGCGGAGCGAAGCCCAACCAGGGCTAGCGCAAGCCCCGGCTGCGACAGCCCGGCACTGGCAAGCGATCGCGCCCTCGACAGGCAGATCACGATGATGAGTGTAGTTGGCCGCGGTGGTATACTGCGGCTCATCTTTTGCCGCGAGGTGCCCGATGCCCGCTTATCTTCTGGCCAATGTCGACGTCTCGGATCCTGAGGCGTACAAGGAATACGTCGAGCGCAACACGCCGCTCGTGCAGAACCACGGCGGACGCTTCGTCGTCCGCGGGGGACGGGTCGAGGTTCTCGAAGGCGAGTGGATGACCCATCGGGTCGTGCTGATCGAGTTTGCAAACGGCGATGCCGCGCGTGCATGGTACTCCTCACCTGAATACCAGGCGATCGCACCCATCCGCCTGCGCAACACCCGGTCGGGCCTGATCGCTATTATTGAGAGTGCCGTGTAGGCGAAGCGGCCTTCGATTCCCCAGCGCCGGGCTTCGGCGCGTGGCCTGATACCCGGACGCTGCGGCAAGCGGATCGGCGGCGAAGGTGGGGTCAGGGTCGAGTATCCGTCCGGACGTAGGGGCGCCACGCCCCCCCGCGAGTGCAGCAGAGGGTGTGGCACCTGTTCTAGGCCGGCTCGGCCTTATATCCGGGGCGGCTCCTCGGGCGGGAGATCATCGGGCGGCACGTCGAGCGGTGGTTCCGCCGGGGCGTCGGCGGGAGGCACCGCGGACGGTGGTACGTCGGCCGGCGGTATCTCGGGCTGCCGCGTTGCCGTCCAGCCGGCCGGCGGCTCTGAGCCAGGTGTTGAAGGGCTCGGCGGCAGGACGGCGCTTCCTGCAGTGCCGGTCAATTCTCGGTAGGCCAGCGTCCAGCTCGCGGAGGCGAAGACCTGCACCACGCTTCCCAGAACGGCGGCGACAAGGATGCCGATCAGGACGGTGGCGATGAACGGCAAGACCAGCCAGTTCGGACCTTGACCGCTGCTCCCCGCGACCAGGAAGGGCAGTGCTACCACGGCCAACACGGCTATGACCACCACAGCCAGCACGAGCCCGATCAACAGGAAGAGCAGCCACAGCATCAGCGTTGGTCCGAAGCGTTGGCGCAGTACCTGCCATCCGCGTCCGAACGCTGCCAGCGCGCCGCTTCCCTCGAGCATCGCCGCCCGTTCGGCGTAGATGCGGATCTGCTGCAGCACGACCGTGATGACGATCAATCCGCAGATGCTCGTGCAGAAGCAAGCCACCAGAAGCGCGACCGCGCCGCCTGCCGACGAACCGGGATTCGCGTTCGGCCCGAGCAGATAGGCGCCACCCGCTATTCCCACCACCGATACGATGCCGATGATGGCGATGCCGATCAGCAACACTGCGGGCAGAAAGGTCGTCAGCGCCCAGATGCCGAAAAACGTCCAGAAGCGAACTCCCCCGGCCCGCCAGGCGCTTGCCAGGCTGAAGACCTGATCATCTTCCACTTCGACCACGGCGGCAATCAGACCGGCGCGCGCGATCAGGGACAGAACGAAGAGCACGATGCCTACTATCAGAGCCAGGCACCCCAGGCCAACCAGTAAGCCAGACAGGTTGGGCGACATCGGAATCGATGGGAAGTTGTTGAAGTTGCGCAGCTCGTCGGCGGCGAAGCGGTAGCTGCTGCCACCTCCGCCGCTGCCGCTGGCCAGCGCGACCAGGAACCCCAGGATCCACAGTGCCTTGTAGCGCCAGGAGATCTCCCAGGCCCGGCTCAGTACTCTGCCATAGTCCATGCTCGCCTCCTTCGTAGGCTGGGGCGCGAACGCGCAGTTCGCAGTTGGCTGCCCTTCGGCTGCCCTTGGGCGACGCTCGCCGTGAGGTGCGAGCGACCTCACCATTATAGCACCCGCAGGAGCGCTGTCACGCCGTTTGGCTGACTTCTGGCTGACGGGACAGACCAATCAGGGTGTCTTGGGGTTGGCCTCGACCGTCCGCCCCTTCCACTTGGCCCTGCCGGTCAGGGCCAGCACGACCGAGAGGCCCGCCAGGCCTGCGCCGAGCAGGATGGTGAGCGGGTAGAGGAAGGGGTGGTAGGCTGCGAAACCGAATCGGTGGTCGCTGATGACCCACAAGCACAGCGAGAGGACGACGGCCAGGCCCGCTAGTGCCGGCACTCCGGGTGCGAAGCGCACCCCGCCGGCCCAGAGCAAGATCAGGATCAACGGCTCGAGAAAGGCGAAGGCCAGCCAGCACCAGGCCAGCACGAAGGACGGGAGGTTGTTGCCGATGGTCGCCGCAAAGTTCTTACCGAAACCCTCGAAGACCTGGCGCGCGTTGTGGTACATGCGACAGCGGGTGTAGCCGCTCGCGCCGGCCAGGCGCCAGCGGTAGCCCTCATGCTTGATCAGGCGCGCCAGGGCGTGGTCATCCAGGAGATCCTGGCGTACGGCCGCAAAGCCGCCGATCGCCCGCAAGGAGGCGCGCTTGAAGAGCATGAACTGCCCGATGGCCGTCGACAGGAGCGGCGAACGCCAGCGGTAGGCCAGCCACAGCGGCAGGAACGCCAGCACGCCCCACATCATGAGAGGCACGACCAGGCGCTCCGACCAGGTCACCGTCTCCTCGCGCGGCAGCCCGCACAGCATGTCCGCGTCCTCGGCCAGCAGCGCCCCTACCCCGGCCCTCAGCATCCCCGGCGTGTGATGGGTGTCGGCATCGGTGAAGAAGACAAGCTCGCCCTCGGCGGCGTCCAGCAGTTGTTGGCAGGCCCAATGCTTGCCCAACCAGCCCTCGGGCAAGGGCTTGCCGTCCTCAACACGCAGCCGGCTGTCCGCCTGGGCCAGCGCCGCCAGGATCTGTGGCGTGCGGTCTTCCGAGCTGTCGTCGAGGATCAGGAGTTCGAAGCTCGCGTAATCCTGGCTGAGCAGTGAGGTCGCGCAGGCTTCGATGTTCGCTTCTTCATTGCGGGCGGGCACAAGGATCGACACACGCGGCCATTTGGCCGGCGCAGGGTAGCTGCCCAAGCGCCGGAGGGTGTAGAGGTTGCTGATGGCGATCAGCAAGGCGCCGCTCAGAAAGACGACGATCGCGGCCTGGACCCAGAAGCCCGCCAAACTAGCCAGTCCTCCCATCTCCGAGTCATTCGGACCTCCCCATACTATAGGCCGGCTGCTGTAACGAATGTGGCCTGTGCTTCAGTCCGCCGGCTTTTGCGTCGGGTTGCACTTACGTTACAATGGCCGCATGGGTGACTCAGCCTTCCGAGGGCGTCCGCTGCCTGCCTGGTACGACGATGCCAAACTGGGCGTATTCGTGCATTGGGGCCTGTATTCGGTCCCAGGCTGGGCGCCGTTGACCGGCCAACCGGCTGAGGTGATCGCGCGCGAGGGCTGGCAGGCCTGGCTGCAGAAGAACCCCTACGCGGAATGGTATGCCAACACGATCCGCATCCCGAACAGCCCGTCGCAAGCCTACCACGCCCGCACCTTTGGCGCGGACTTTGCCTACGAGCGCTTCGCACCGATATTCGACGCCGCTACGACGGGCTGGGACCCGGCCGCCTGGTCGGATCTGTTCTGCCGGGCAGGCGCGCGCTACGTCGTGCTCACCACCAAACATCACGATGGCTTCTTGCTCTGGCCCAGCCGTCACCCAAACCCTCGCCGGCCCGGCTATCAGGCCAGGCGCGACCTGGTCGGGGAGCTAACCGCGTCCGTGCGGGCAGCAGGGCTGCGCATGGGACTGTACTACTCGGGCGGGCTAGACTGGACCTTCGAGCCTGGGCCGATCCGGGACCCGGTGCAGATGCTGCTGGCCGTCCCACAAAGTCGGGAGTACGTCGAGTACGCCGGCCGGCACTACCGTGAGCTGATCGAGCGCTATGCGCCATCGGTTCTCTGGAACGACATCGCCTATCCGGCCGCGGCCGATCTGACGGGCCTATTGGCCGGGTACTACCGCCAGGTGCCGGAGGGCGTCGTCAACGACCGCTTCACCCAGCTCGACCCGGGCCTGCTGCGCCCGCTCATAGCGGCTCGACCCGTGCGAGCGCTCATCTCGGCACTCGCCCGTCGGGCCGTTGCCAGGGCCGGGAGCCTGTCGCCAGAGAGTTCTGGGGTTGTCCAGGCAGCACTTCGACTTCAAGACGCCCGAATATGCTTCATTTGCCGTGACCGTTGCCAAGAAGTGGGAGTCGACCCGCGGCATCGGCCTCTCCTTCGGCTACAACCGCAACGAGAGCCCAGACGGCCTTCTGTCGGGCCAGGAACTGGTGCGTCTGTTGATCGACGTCACCAGCAGGAACGGCAACTTGCTGTTGGACGTGGGACCGATGGCCGACGGCACGATCCCGGAGAGCCAACGGCAGCGGCTGCTGGAGCTTGGGCGCTGGCTGGAAGTGAACGGCCAGGCGATCTACGGCACGCGGCCCCGCCCCCAGGCGGAGGGGACTACCGACGGCGGTCTTCCCTTGCGCTTTACTCAGCGGGACGGTTTGGTGTATGCGCTGTTGCTGGAGCGTCCCCAGTGTGACCGGCTGACGCTCTGGCCGGGGATCGAGGGGCCAGTCCGCTCGGTCGAGCTGCTGGGCCATGCAGCCGGACTATCGTGGCGCCAGGCAGGCGGCGCAATCAGCCTGGACTGGCCGCAAGGCGCGGCCGAGGCGGGCGCTTACGCGCTGAAGCTTGCGATCTGAGGCCGGAGGGAGGCTTTATGAACTCGTACGAGCGCTTTGCAGCGCGCCTGCGAGGGGATGCGGTTGACCGGCCGCCCAACTTCGACATCATGATGCAGTATGCGGCGCACCATATCGGCCGGCCGCTCTCGCGCTACTACCTCGACTATCGGGTGCTCGTCGCTGCAAACTTGTCGGTGGCGGACGATTTCCACCTGGATGTCCTGCAGGCCATCTCCGATCCCTACCGCGAGGCCGCCGATCATGGGTTGGAAGTCGAGTTCCCCGCCGACGGCTTGCCCTTAAGCAAGGTGCCTTTGTTGGCCGGCCCCGACGACCTGGCTAAGCTGCGCGCGGTGGCGCCGGAGGCGGGCCGTCGGATGAGTGACCGGTTGTCAGCGGTCCGGAGCTTCCGAGAACAGGCCGGAGGGCAGGCTCCGATCATGGGTTGGGTCGAGGGTGCGCTGGCCGAGGCTGCCGACCTGCGCGGGGTGAGCCAGCTCCTGTCCGATCTCTACGACCGGCCCGAGTGGGTGACGGATCTGGTCGAGTTCTGCACCGAGGAGGCGATCGCATTTGCCCGGGCACAGATCGGGGCCGGGGCCGACATAATCGGCGTCGGCGATGCCGTCTGCTCGCAGGTGTCGCCCAAAATGTACCGTCGCTTTGCCTTGCCTTACGAACAACGCATCTTCGCCGCGATCCGTGAGCTGGGCGCCGTGGGGCGGCTGCACATCTGTGGCAACACCAGCCGCATCGTGGCCGACATGGCCGCTAGTGGTGCCGCCATCGTCGACCTGGACTGGATGGTGGATTGGGGCCAGGCAGTGCGGACGCTGGCCGATAGCGGCGAGGTCGCGGCCTGCGGCAACTTCGACCCTGTCCGGGTGATGCTCGAGGGCACCGCCCAGGCAGTGCGCCAGGCCGTGCTGCAGTGCGTGGCAGCGGGCGACGCGCGCAGCTTCATTATGGCCGGCTGCGAGATACCTGACGGCACACCCACGGAGAACCTGCTGGCGCAGTATGGCGCGCTCTGCGAACCTCAACAGAGCCAAATGTGACCGGATCGATGCCGGCATTGCGGCACCGGTGTTCCAGGTGAGAGGTCTCTCCGTAATTAGTACTTATATTCACTGATTGGCGTTCGCGTAGTTTGCGCGCGCTGCGTGAGCTCGCCATGTCCCGTTAATCTACGTTCGCGGCGGTAGTTTGCCACGCAGATGTCGCTTCAAAGATCCCCCATTTCTACCCTTCCCAGGATCGCAATCGATCCTTATAATGATGTCAGTATAGCTGGCTCGACCGCGATAGGCAAGGGTTCCAGTGCTAGATGGGGCGATTCGTTGACGGACGTGATGACCTTTGCTGAGTGTGACGTGTTGGTGTAGCGGAATCACTCTCCTCCACCCTTGCTTCGCCACCTGGTGGGCCCGCAATTTCGCTCACCAGGCGAGCCGGCCCTGACCAAGATACCGGCGGCAGTGTTCTCCTAGATTATCCGTTTCCCGACAGGCGGTGGCAACGCGCCGCACACGGCCGAAGTGTTGCGAGAGGTAGGCCATGACTCGCTTGCTCATTGTGGATCAAGTCCGCGCCAAACCCGGAGCCGCAGCGGCAGCACTGGCAGGTCAGAACCACGTCGAGTTGCTGGGAGTTGTTCACACTGTCGACGAAGCCTTGGCCGCGTTGCGCGACTGCGACATGATCCTCGTCAGTGCTACTCTCCCCAGCGGTGGCGCTCTGGAACTCGTCAGGGCAGTCATGAACCTCGATCCCTGGATACGCGTGCTGGTGACAAACCTGGCCGAATCCCAGGAGGCATCTGCACCTTACATCGAAGCAGGCGCGACCGGCTGGGTAATGTAGGGAGGAACGGTGCCCGATCGCCGGCAGTACGACGTTGTGATCGTTGGGGCCGGTCCGGCAGGCCTGAGCGCAGCCAGAACGGTCGCCCGCTTGGGCTTTGAGACCTTGCTTCTCGAGCGAATGCCGGCCCCAGGCAGCGGGCAGTATCCGCGCAGCGCAGTGCTCACCCCGGTCCCGGGCTTCGTCACCGGTCGCCGCTTGTTCGACGGCTTGTTCTTCCCTTCACTCGACTTCTTGGTCCCCGCCGACCTGATCCTGGGCTATCCTCCCGTACAGAAGTTCATCAGTCCGAGCGGCTACGCCTTCAGCGCAGCCTTCGGCCGGGCCGGCTTTCCGGCCGCGGTGGTTGACAAACCGGGGTTGCTGAAACTGCTGGCGGAACAAGCCGCTTCGGCCGGCGCCCGGCTGCAATTCGAGACCCGCGTCGAGGGGCTCTTGTTCGAGAATGGTCGCGTCGTGGGGGTGCGGACGCCGGGCGGTCCGCTGCGGGCGTCGATCGTCATGGCGGCAGAAGGGGTCTCACGCCACTTGTGCGAGGAAGCTGACCTGTATCAAGGCATGCCACCTCGCCAGTATGGCCTGCTTGTCAGCCAGGAAATGGAAGCTCCTGCCGCGACCACCGCCGAGCTGGGACAGATCGTCACCTTCGGGTCGCGCTACACCTCGGCCCCGCTGGCTTTTGGCACGGTTTCCACGCCGGTTCCTGGCCACGCGACCGTCTTCTTCACGGTATTAGCCAACTCTTTCCAAGTCTATTCCGAAAGGCTGGCCTGGTTCTACATGGATGAGTATGTCGAGCGGGATCCGCGGGTGCGCGAGGTGCTGAAAGGCGGGCGCGTGATCCACCGCGCGCAGCAACCTCTGGTGGTAAGGGGATCACCGGCACGCGTGGTGCGCGATGGCTTCCTCGGCCTGGGCGATGCGGTCACGCCGGGAGGCCACGTGGGCGTGTTGCCGGCGATCTACCTTGGCCGGCAGGCTGCGCTGACCGCGGCCGAGGCGGTGGATGCGGAGGACGTCTCCGCCCTTGGCCTGGCTCCGTACGAGCACCTGCTGCGCAGTGCGATCTTGCCCAACCTGGAAGCCGAGACGCGGCTGCTGACCTGGCTGACGAAAATGACCGACGACGAGCTGGACCGCCTCTGCCAGGGTCTGATGGACGTGCCGGCGCCGACTCCGTTTTTCAGCAACTGGCGCACCCTCACCTGGGAAATGATGGGCTGGATCACCCGCGAGCTGCCGCGCGTGGTGCATGATTGGGAGCGGCTGCAGGACCTGATGCTCGGCGAGTCGATCACAAAAACCGTCTAGGACTCCAGCAGAGCGGGGCTGCAGCGCGCTTCAATAGCAACCGTACTTGCGTACGGCGGCGGTCATGGCCTCGATGTGACCAGGGAGAGCCGACAGGATCTGTCCGGTCGAGCGCAGGATGTAGCGCCCGCCGGCTGCTGCGGCGTCGAGGCAGCGGCGCACTTCAGCTTCCACGTCGCCTTGTGTCCCGTTGGAGAGAACGTGCTCGTTGAAGCCGCCGTAGAGCGTCATGCGGCTGCCGACCCGGGCTTTTGCATCAGCCAGATCGACGTCACCCGACCTGCCCGCGGGAGTTAGCGTCTCCAGCGCGTCCGCGCCCGTCTCGGCGTGCAGCTCCAGCAGCCGTCGCGCCCGCCCGCAATTGTGGTACGAGACAAGCATCCCGGCGCCGTGAATGGCAGCCACGACCTGCCGGTCGTAGGGCAGGATGAACTCGCGGTAAGCGGCCGGCGAGAGGCCGAAACCGACCCACGTTTCATTGTAGTTGATCGTCTCGATGCCACTCTCGGCGAGGCGTGCCATCAGGCGCACCTGGCGCTCGGCGATGGCGCCCATCAAGCCGTGCACCCAGGCCGGCCGATCGAAGATATCCAGGGACAGCTGGTTGATGCCACGCAGTTGACAGGCCTCATCCCAGACGCCGGGCGTGACGTGATGAAAGACCGCGCGCTTGTCGACCAGCCTAACCATGCGGGCAAGGCGATCGACGTCGAGCTGCGCCGGGTCGGGCATGTAGCCCAGCAGCGCCAGGTCTTCCTCACGCTTCAGCATATGCTCAAAAGTGCTGCGGGAATGGTCGTCCAGCCGATAGGTGAAGCTCAGCTCGCCGTCCGGCGTTCGGATGATGCGCCGCACGACCTGATGGTCTGCCTCGCGGCCGAGCACCTCGCGCCGCTCTTGCCAGTCCCGCGTCGCCTCCTCGGGCCAGGAGAAGAGCAGTTCAGGATAGGTCATGATCTCGCCCGTATGAAGCTGTTGCGTGAGCACCATCGGATCGAGCCCGAGACGTTCCTGGATCTCGACGATCGTGAGCGGGTTGGCGATCCAGAGGCGGAACAGGTCAGAGTAGGTCCGCGCTCCCGGCGTTAGCGGCAGCAAGTAGGGCAGACCCAGCCAGCATGCGACCGGCACCCGATCGGCCGGCTGACCGCGCATAGTGGTTAAGAAACGCTCGTAGCTGTCCATGCCTTCCCTTATCCCCGGTTCCACGGTTTCTGCACGAGGCGCGCGTGCAAGTCGCGGCAGGCTGCCAGGTGCGGCGCCTGCATTTGCAGCAAGATGCCGCGCGTCCCGAAGGTCTCGATCACCTGGTCGGTATAGGCTTCCAGGTCGGGCATGGGCCTGTTTTCCCAGTCCTGGATCCAGTAACGCATGGTGAGGGCCACGCGCCCGGCAGCCAATTCGGCGAGCGCGCGGTGGTCGTTGTGTGGCAGTGCCAGGTCGATGGCCCGCAACCCTTCCGTCTCCAAGATGGTGGGCACCTGATGCACGACGCTGCCGCAGGAATGGATGACGATACCGCCGAAGGCGCGCGAGAGGATGTTGTTGTAGCGCTGGCCGAACTCTCGGTAGTGGCGCGGCGAGATCACTGCCAACACGTCGTCGCTCACCCGGATGCCCATCTCGACGGGCATGTACCAGTCCTCGTGGCTGAGGGCCCACAAGTCCCTGATCGCTGCCGTCTGGGCGCGCACTGCCTGGATGGTGGCCTCGGTGACCAGTTCCAGCAAGTGGTGGACCTCTTTCGGATGCTCCAGGATGGCGCCGAGGAAGTCCGAGTAACCCCAGATGTAGGAGGCGGTCGTCAAGGGCGAAGCGATGTTGCAGGGTTGCAGCGGATAGCAGCCGCGCTCCTGGAAAAGAGCGATGCGTTGAAAGATCAAGGCGTTCTGGCCGGAGGTATGCGGATCGGGCAGATCGAGATCATACACGCGCTCCGGGTGGGCGCCGATCAAGGGCGCGATCCAGGCGTCGCTCTTGTCGTTGTACTCGCAGCCGCTCACGAAGGCAGCGGCCAGGGCGCCGAGCCCGATGCCGGTCTTCAACTGCGGCACCGTGAAGTCGCCCACCGCCTCCTGCTCCCGGTTCCGGCGCGTCTGGCGCGCGAGGTCGAGCTGCGGGTCGGCCATCAGATCGCCGGTAGCGTACCATTTGGCGAACGGTTGGACCAGCAGCGGCACGGGCAGGCCGGCTTCCAGGCCGTAGGTGCGCCGCAAGATGTCCTTCTTGTCGGGGATCGATATCGACATCGGCAACACTAATAGCTCCCGTATTCTTTACCGGCGGCGATGAACGCACGGACGTTGGCCGGCGGGATGCCCTCATGGAAGGAGTGATCGGTGGCAAGGATATAACGCCCGCCTGGCGCCGCGACGCGCAGGCATTCGACGACCGCATGGGTCACCTCGGCAGGCGACGCGACCGGCATGACGTTGGTGGCGTCGACGTTGCCTATCAGGCAGAGCCGGTCGCCGTAGGCAGACTTCACGGCAGCGAGGTCCATTCCCGCCGACCGCTGCAGGTTGTTGAGCCCGGCGATGCCCGTGCCCACGAGATCAGGCAGGATTGCGGCAATATTCCCGCAACTGTGGAGGATCACAGGCGGACCAGCGGCCTGCAGGCTGACAATCTCACGGCGCAGATGCGGGAGTACACGCGCCCGGAACTGGGGCGGCGCGAAGAAGGTCGCTTGCCCCGAGCCCTGGTCGTCGTGGACGACGATCGCGTCTACCCCTGCCGCGGCCAATCGACTACCGACTGCAGCCCAGTAATCCGCCGTGGTGGCAAGGATGTCTTCCAGCAGGAGCGGATCGTCGACCAGGGCAAACGACATCTCCTGGAGCCCCATAAGCATCCAGGCAGACGAGAAGGGCCCGCGGACGCCGGCCACTACGGCAACCTCATCGGGCCCGCTATGGGCCTCGGCGACGGCTGCCTCGGCGTACTTAAGACGCCAGCCGGCGAGCGGGTCCGGCAGGGCCGCGGCGATTGGCTCCCAATCCGAGCGCGTGCGCACGGGATGGCCCAGCGGGAAGGCCAGCGGCCAGGATCCCTCGCCGACCTGATACGTGGTTCGCCACTCGTCGACGTACGTCGTGGCGTCGCTCCAGCTAAATCGCTCGTCTGGTAAACCCATGAAGCCGCCTGCCGGGACCCAGGCCGCGTCGAGCCCAAGGCTCTTGGCCAGTCGCACGGCCAGTGCGCCGTCATAGATCCGCGGATCCTCTCCCAGTACCTCAATGTACAGGGCCGGGTTGTTGAGCCAGTCAAAGATGGGCACGCGATCCGGTAGGACGCCCTCGAGCGCGTTCATGAAACGGACGCGTGACGTCCTCGAGATGGCCGGCATCAGGCTATCCTCTCCCGGTACCGCCGTCCGTCCGAGCGCCCACCGTAGACATGCGCGGCCTCGGCCATTGCCAGGATATTGTGGGGTGGCACCTCTTGCTGTATGACGTGGACAGAGCCGATGATGTAGCCGCCCTCTCCCGCCATATCCTCGATACGGTGGCGGACTTCGGCGCGTACGTCGTCCGGCGTCCCGAACGGCAGCGCGTACTGTGTGTCGACCGCGCCCCAAAACGCGAGATCGTGGCCATACTCTTGCTTCAGCCAGCGCGTGTCCATATGGGCCGCCGAGACCTGCACCGGATTCACGGCGTCCACTCCCATCGCGATCAGGTCGGGCAGCGCCCAGCCGAGGGAGCCGCAGGAATGGTACAGCACTTTGGCGCTGGTGTGTGCCTTGATGGTCTCGATGATTCGCTTCTGCCGCGGCTCGATGACCCGGCGATAGGTGCGAGGATCGATCAAGGGGCCGTTCTGGGCGGCGATGTCGTCGCAGTGCAAGACCACGTCCACGTTATCCCCAACGGCCTGCAGCAGCGGCGGCAGCATCGCCACATAGATGTCGGTCACGGTATCCATGATCGCTTCCAGCGCCACGTGATCGCCGGCCAGGTCCATCAGCCAGTCGCCAAAGCCGCGCAGGAATTGCGAAAGGTGGACCACGCCATCCGGCAGATCCAGGGCGAGGGCGCAGTCCGTCTCCGCTCGCAGTTGTCGGGCGGCGGCCGCCACGGAGGCGACGTCGATCAAGCCGGCAGGATCGGGCCAGGCGTGGCGGTGCACATCGCCGGCGTCGAGCGTACCGGCCAGCGGTGAGCGGCTGACGAAGAAGAGCCCGGTGTCCTGGCTCTGGGTCCACTCGTTGCCCCATTCGTCGCATTGGATCGGCCGCTGCACGGCCTCGGGGAGCGGGGTTGGATAGGGCACGTGGACGCGACGCACGTCGGAGTCAAAGAAGTCAGAGAGCACTTGAGGCATGTGGGAGCGCTGGCTGCGGTAGTGGGCGATCTCTGCACGGCCACCTATGCCGAGTCGCAGGCTCAGCTTCTCCTGGGCACGAACGTTGAGGCTGGTCACCTTGGTGCCGCCGATATCGAAGGGCACTGCATCAACTGGCTTGTGATCCAGTGCCGCGAGCACACGCTCACGATGGGTCATTCCGGGCATGGTTGGACTAACCAGTTCCTTTCACGCGTTCCTTGGCTGCATTCGCCGCCCGTACGCGCTCAAACGATGGCGGCGCGGCACGGGTAGCGAACGAAGGCAAAAAAGGCGCCCCGCCCCGGCGACACGCCTGCCCTCCGGCCGGAGGGCCGAAGGGCCAGGCGCGGGCCAGGCTGATTACTTGATCACCGGGGTGGCGTCGACCAGGGCCTGAAGCTGTTCGTTAGCCTTGGTCGCGGCCGCCTTGATGTCGCCGCCTTCGATAGCCGTCACGATCACTACGCCGATATCATCGCGCGCTTCTGTCACGTTGAGCACGGGCGGATTCCACTGCACGTTGCCCTGCTTCATCGCGGCCAGGAAGGATTCGGTGAGATCGGGGTGCTTGTTCTGCGCCTTGTATTCTGGCGAGTTCCAGGCAGAAGTGCGGCCGGTCGTGATGTTCGCCAACTGCGCCTTGAGGGTCATATCTTTGCCCAGCGCCCACTGGATGAATAGCCAGCCGGCGTCCTTGTGCTGGGAGCCACTGTACAGCGACATGTGCCAGCCGCCGACGTACGGCACTTGCCCGGCAGGCCCGGCAGGCCCCATGGCGATACCGGCGCTATCGACGATCTTTGACTGCGCCGGGTCGACCAGGTTCGCGAAGAAGATGCTGGCGTCGAGCCACATGCCGGCTTTGCCGTTGATCATCAGGTCCTGGCACTGGTTCCAGGTCATGGCGGTCTCACCTGGAGGGCCGTAGGTCTTCATCAGGTTGCCGTACCAGGTCATGGCGTCGAGCCACTTCGGGTCCAACAGATTGGCCTTGCCGTCTTTCACCCACTGGCTGCCATAGCCGAACATGATGGTCGAGAACTGCGAAGTGCCAGAGGCGGCCTTGCCGCGACCACAGAAGCCGTACACGCCGTTCGCCGGGTCGTTGATGGCCTTAGCGGCGGCTTCCACTTCCTCGACCGTCTTGGGCGGGTAAGACACGCCGGCCTTATCGAAGAGCGCCTTGTTATACATCAGCGCCCCGAACTCGTTGTAGATGGGCAGACCGATCTGCTTACCGTTGGGCAGCCGTCCGATGGCCAGGCCGCTCTGAGTGAAATCCTGGAAGTCGAAGTCGGGATTGGTGATCTTGGTGTTGTTGATGTAGGGAGTCAAGTCTTCGTACCAGCCGGCGTTCTCGTACTTGATGCCTTCTTGCTGAACCATCGAAAGGAAGACGTCCACTGTACTGGTGCCGGCAGCGAACTCGACCGTCGTCTTCTGGCGGAACTGATCTTCAGGCAAAACTTCGTAGGTCACGTCGATGCCCGTCAGGGCCTTGAATTCGTCGATGTGGTCGGCGATGAACTTCGTGCCCGGCTGATCGACCATGGCAACCCGCAGTGGCTCGCCCTTGTGCGATTGCCAATCGAAAGTACCGGCCGCTGGGGCTGTCGTCGCGGCCGGCGCCGCGGCCGCGGGAGCGGGCTGAGCGGGCTGCGCCGCCGGGGCGGGGGCAGGTGCGCAAGCCGACAGGAATAGGGCCATGACCATGATCACGGTCATGAGCAGGAACGATGCACGCTTCATTTTTCTTCTCCTTAACTGAATGGGGTATCCGTGTGAATCAACGGAATCCGGACGGCGCCGTCAAGTCTGGTGAGCGTTTTTTTCCTTTCTCGCGGTCCTCACCCCTTCACGGATCCCAGCGTGAGACCGCGCACCATGTGTTTCTGCACGAATAGTACCATGATAAGCACTGGCAGCGTCACGATCAAGGCGGCGGCATTCAGACCACCCCAGTCGACCTGAGTGTAGGAAATGAATGAAAAGACCGCCACCGGCAGAGGTCGAGTGCTCTGGTTCGACAAGACCAGAGAGAACATGAAATTGTTCCACGAGAAGATGAAGCTGAGGATGGCGCTGGCGGCAATGCCGGGGCGGGAGAGCGGCAGGGCAATGCGCACGAAGGACTGCATCGAGTTGCACCCGTCGATGAGAGCGGCTTCATCCAACTCGGGCGGGATGTCCTCGAAGAAGCCGATCATGAGCCAGATCGTCATCGGCAAGGTGATCATCAGGTGTGCCATGATCAGGGTAGCGTAGCTGCCGATCAGCTTCAGGTTGGAAAACATAATGAACCACGGCACCAGGTAGCTGATGCCTGGCATGATGCGGGCGACGAGAATTGCCACGGCCAGACGCTGCTGCCGATGGCGGGCGATGCCATACGCCGCCGGGAGACCAAGGATCATCGCCAGCAAGGTGGCGCCACTGGCGACCACGACCGAGTTGAGCAGAAAGCGCCACATGGGATTGCGACTGAACACGGTCACGAAGTTTTCGAAGGTGGGCTTGAAGATCAGCAGCGGCGGGATCGACGTGTTCTGCAACTGCGTCTTGAAGGCGGTCTCGACCATCCAGGCGAAGATGAAGAAAAACGGCAGCCAGAGGAGCAGCAGCAGGACGTAGAAGCCGGCGCGGCGCACCCCCCTCGCCAGCGGACGACGGCGCCAAGGCCGCTGATAACCCTTGCGTGCAGAAGAAATGGCTGCCATCACATCGACTCCGAGGCCGCGCGGCGCAGGCGAATGAAGAGCAGGCTGGCGCCCATGACGAGTACAAAGTAGAGCACGAGCGCAGACGAGGCATAGCCCATGTTGAAATACTGGAAGCCCTGCGCATAGGCGTAAAGATTGAGGGTCTCCGAAGCGTAGGCCGGGCCACCGCTGGTGATGACGTAGATGATGTCGAAGGTCTTTAGGGCGTCGATGGAGCGAAACATCAGGGCGACCATCAGCGCAGGGCGCAGCATGGGCAGGGTCAGGTACCAGAAGAGTTGTAACCCCGATGCGCCATCGATTTCCGCAGATTCGAAGGGCTCTGTCGGCAAAGACGACATGCCGGCGAGCGCGATCAACATGATGAACGGGGTCCACTGCCAGGTGTCCACCAGCATCATCGAGCCGAGCACAATCTGGCGGTCCGAAAGCCAGGCCACGCGCGTGTGGAACAGCGTATCCACCAGGTAGTTGAGGATGCCTGTGTTCAGGTCCAGCACGTTCATCCACACCAATGCGATTGCGACCGGGGTCGCCACCATGGACATCAGGAAAATCGTGCGGAAAAAGCCCCGGCCCTTGAACTCACGGTTGAAAATCAGGGCCAGGCCAACGCCGAGCACGCACTGCACGCCCACGCCGCCGATCGTGAATACAAGCGTGCGGCCCAGTGCGTTCATGAAGCGTTCGTCGTCTGTGATCAGCTTGACGTAGTTGGAGATCCCGACCCAGTCAGCCGTACGTGCCGCGGTCGGGCTGTAGCTGGTGAAACTCAGGTAGAGCGTGTAGGCTACGGGGAAGGCCATCATGAGCAAGAGGACGAGCGTCGCCGGCGCCGGGAACAGCCAGCGGCTGCGCCATTGGCGATTCCGTTTCCCGGCCAAGGCACGTGCCCTCTGGCTCAGGCCTGCGCTCGTGTCCATCTCGTCACCTCGATCATCCATGGGTGCCCGTCGAGAGCATCGGTTGCCGTCAAGGCAGTCTCTACTTGTCTCGCCAGTTGGCGGCGATGAAGGCGCGAAAGTCGGTTTCGCGGCTGATGAACTTGTCCGAGAGCATCAGGTACAGGCCGTCGTGCGGCACCTGCCGCAGCAGAGCCGGCAGGTCCTCGAAGTGAGCGTCGACAAAGAGGATCAGTCGGGCGCGTTCCAGTATTTCGCGCAGGATGGGAACGAGATCGCTCAGGGTTGGGCCGATGGTCTCAAGCGTGATCTCCAGCCCGGCGATGCCGGGCACGTCGAGCACGTGCCGATAGTGTCGCAGCCCGGTGGAGTGTAGGTGGAACAGCGTGTACGGCCCGAGCTGCCGGACCAGGGCGGCATTGAGCGGCATGAAGATATCGGCGTAGACGCGCGGCGAGCACATGCCGAGGACGTCCTCCTGCAGCACGTTGGTCGGTCCGGGCGCCCAATAGCCGTAAATGTGACCATAGCCTCCGTGGCCTGGCGGTACCAGCGCGAAGTGGCGCGTCAGAAGATCCAGCAAGACCTGGTTAACGTGGGCCGCGGCGAGGGCCAGCGCATCCGGAGCATCATGCAAGTCCAGGTAGAAGTTGCTCATGCCGCGCATGGCCGCCAAGGCATCGGACGGCCCGCGCAAAATCGTCGGGCTCACGAAGCAATCGTCCGGCTCCGAGGCGAGCAACCCCATGGTCAGTGCATCCAGACGCTCGCACCACGGGCCGGCCGCGGCGAGCTCCAGCTCGGCCATCTGGCGAGCGCCGGTCGCGTAAGGCTCAGGCGCTAACGAGCCGCTGGCATAGCGCACGGGGCAGCCGCAAATTGCCTCCAGCCAGGGAACGGCGCGCCAGGGAGCGCTGTAGGGCAGCCAATCGTCGGAGCGGACGGTCCGCCCGATGGCGCTGTCTTCGTAGTCGGTGCGGACGAGCGCAGGTGTAACGTCTCCCGGCTGCACATGACTGCCGTCAAACGGTCGCTTAAGGTAGCCGATCGGAAGCCACGTCCGCTCTGGCACGACTGCGACGGGCGGGCGCAGGCCGGAGCGGCGTTCCCAGAACGAGGTTCGGAACCGTTCGATCGACGCCGCGACCTGAGCCTGGTCCTTCAGTGGCTGTTCCGCTTGCTCCGGCCGGCTCGGTTGCCCGCCATGCCGCGCGTCCGCCATCAGCGCTCTTCTCCGCTGCCCCGGGCAGCGTCTGATGCTTCGGCGCTGCTCATGAAGGCCCCGCTGGTCAGTGTCTCGGCGCCTCTCCGGGCCAGGCGCGCCGGCATGCCACGCATGTCAGCGAGAAGCCGGCTGGCAAGATGGGTGGCAGGAATTGCCGCGGTCGGTTCTGATTGGATCATCCTCGTCTCGCGCCGATTAGGAAGGGCCATGCTGGATAGACACCTATCTGGGTGCACACAGCCGTCTCCGGCCGGATGCGGAAGCCTTGGGCATGGTACGGCACATTACTGGATCTGTCAACTTGGGTGACGTTGGAGCCAGGCGAGGCCATAAAAGTTGTGAGCAGGCTTCTTCCGGCTGACTTTGCTTGCCGAAAATCGAGCGCCGCGCGATCTCTGCTCGTGTTGACTGGGCCGGCGCGCCTTCGCCCGCCGGTCAGCGTTAGGTTCGAGGCGCGTTCTGGCGGCGGGTCGGAGAGTCCGGAAGGTTCGGTCTACGCCGCCGCTTTGGGCCGTCCCAGGGCAGCGCTTGCCCGGCGGCGGACTTCGGACGCCACTGACCACACGACGTAGGCCAGGGGCACGGCCATTACCATAGGCCCAAGGCGCAGCTCGCGCCAGTATTCGGGTGGGGTCGGGACCGGCCAGAGGAATATGGGGACGAAGATCAACGGCTTGGCCAGAGTGGCAAAGGCGAAGATGTAACCCAGGCGGGAGGCGCGTCCGGCCGGCAACAGGATGGCAAGGGCCAGCGGCCAGAGCGAGTACCAGTTCTGGAACCAGGGCACGGCGATCAACAGGTAGAACATCAGGGTGTAGAAGGCAGATCGCACGAAGCTGTCCCAGGCACGATCCCAGAGAGCGCGAAAACCCATGGCCATAGCGAACAGGACTGTCCAGGCGAAGGAGACCCGGCTGACGACCATCGCCGCGCGGGCGGGGCTCCACACCCGGCCCAGGTACTCGTAGGCTGCTGCGGCCAGCGAAGTGGTGTAGAGGTGTTCGCGCCGCAGCAGACTGAGCACCTTTGGGCCCTCCCAGAAGGGTGCGTAGGCGGCCGCGATCAGCCCCATTGCCAGGACCCCGCCGACGACCACGAAGCGCCCGCGCGCCCGCCAGTCAGGCAGTTCGCGCAGGGCGATCAGCCCGGCGGCGGGGATCAACAACACCGGAACGAATTTGATCAGCGCGCCGGCGACCAGTGCCAGGATGGCCAGGACGTGCCGGCGTGTCAGCAAAGCCCAGACTGCGGCCAGGATAAAAAAGACCATGACGATGTCGTTGTGGCCGTTGCCCATCGTCTCGACGAGCACCACCGGGTTCCATGCGAGCAGTAGGGCCCCCTGGAGGGCTCGCTGCGGAGCAACGCGGCGCAGGATCGCGGCGGTCAGGGCGACACTGCCGGCCAGAAACAGCCCGCCGGCGACCTTGAAGGCCAGCACGTTGGCGACGACATCGGTGCCCGCTAACCGGTCCGTCAGCCAGGCCGTGGCGCCAGCGAGCATCTCCCAGAGCGGACCATAGGCCGACGGCGCGAAGGGCCACCCAACATAAGGCCGGATCGGGTCGTGCGGGTACTGTCCAATCAACTGTACGTACGGGTTCGCCCGGTAGATCGTGACGATGCGGCCGTGCATTATGTTGTCGAAAATGTCGTCGGCGCCGATCGGGAACATAAAGAGCAGGAGCAGACCCATGGCGAGGCCGCCACCCAGCACGACAAGCCAGGCCGTCCGGCCGTTGAGTTCGCGGGCGGCACGCCAGGCCAGCAGGTAGACCACTCCTTGCTCTACAAAAGCCAGCAGCATATACCAACGCGCCGCCGGGTGCGCCGACGAGATACGCTGTAAGTCGAGCTGTTTATAGTGCTGCCAGGCGATCAGGCCGTACGGCCCGACAAACTGCTGCCAGTAGAGCAGGAGGCTGAGGAGCGCGGCGCCCGCCAGCACCAGCAAGAAGTACTCTTCCCTTGTGATAGTTCGTGCGCGCGTCCGCAGACTCTGAATTCTCCGGTTCTTGATCAGATCGAGCAACATCCCGCGTTATACATCCCTCGACAGACTGTCACTGGCCAGCGGCCCGTCATCCTTTCGCTCATTCTGGCCGCAAGCGGCGGACCACCGACGCCATAGACGCTATCATCCCGACCCTCTGTACTCTGCAGTTGTGCTCACAAACGCAGGCCACTCTGGCGCATCAACGAGCGAGAGGGGGCCGTCTTGGAGGCCGGACGGGCTGCGACTCGTGCTTACCGGATGAACTCATACATCCACCGCTCTATATCATGCTATTGTTTGTGCTGAACTGACAGGAATCTTTTGGGCAGGAGAGAGATTCGGCAATGTCTGATGAGACGACGGAAGCTGGCACCGTCCAGTTGCTGCGGCCGGCGGAGCGGGAGGTCGAACGGCGCGCGCCGGCGTCCACGATCGGCGAGCCTTCGATCGACTCGACCCTGGTCATTGTTCCGACCTTCAACGAAGGCGAGAACCTGCCACGCCTGGCGCGCGAGCTGCTTGGCACCGACCCGTCGCTACACATCCTGGTAGTTGACGACGGTTCGCCGGACGGAACCGGCGAGTTGGCCGATCATCTGGCCGCTGAAACGGGGCGGGTGCACGTGATGCATCGTCAGCGCAAGCTTGGGCTGGGCACGGCTTACGTGGCCGGCTTCAAGTATGCTCTCAATCACGGTTATGCTTGCGTCGTGCAGATGGACGCCGACTTCTCACATCGTCCCCAAGACTTGCCGGGTCTGTTGGCTGCTGCTCGTGAGGCGGACGTGGTGGTTGGCTCGCGCAACGTTCCCGGCGGGCAAGTTCTTGGTTGGTCGCCCTTCCGAGATATTCTCAGCAAGGGTGGCAGCCTGTACTCGCGTGCCCTGTTGAGGCTGTCGATCCGTGACTGCACCAGCGGCTTCAAGTGCTTCCGTCGCCGCGCGCTCCAGGTCTTGGACCTCGAGCGCCTCGGCTCGAACGGTTTCGGCTTCCAGGTCGAGGTCAACTACGCGCTGCAGTGCGCCGGCATGCGCTTTGTGGAAGTGCCGATCGTCTTCCCCGACCGTGAGCAGGGCCTGTCCAAAATGTCGAGCCGGATAATCCTCGAAGCCGCCTGGTTGGTGCTTCGGTTGGCGCTCGGCATCACTCGCGCGCCCATCTGCCGGGAGATGTCAGGGCCCCTGCCGAGCCGATCACAGGCTTGACGAGCGGGTGGGTGGCGCGTACTGAGACCGGGTGCCCGAGAGGAGCCAGGTCTTCTTCTGGTGAGATATCCCCTGCGGCAGAACCCCGCTTACTGTGACACGGCCGAGCGGAGACTATAAGATGTGAAGGCCTACACAGATTTGCGAGGTGCTGCCGCTCATGCTTAGAAACCGCCCGTTGCTGATCATCTTCCTGATCGTCTTTGTCAACCTCCTGGGCTTCGGGATAATCATCCCCCTGCTGCCGTTCTATGCCGATCACGTCGGCGCGACGCCGCTGGCGGTGGGGCTGCTGTTCGCTGCCTACTCGCTCAGCCAGATGCTGGCCACCCCTGTGCTCGGCCACCTGTCGGACCGGCATGGTCGGCGGCCCGTGCTACTGCTGAGCCTGCTCGGCACCGTCATCAGTTTCGCGGTCTTGGCCGCGGCCAACGTGCTCTGGCTGCTGTTCGTCGCGCGCATAATCGACGGTCTCTCGGGCGGCAACATCTCCACGGCGCGGGCTTACATCAGCGACGTGACTGAAGAGAAGGATCGGGCGCGCGCTTACGGTCTGATCGGTGCCGCCTTCGGCCTGGGGTTCATCTTCGGTCCGGCGTTAGGTGGGCTGCTGGGCCGCTTCGGTTACTGGGCGCCTGCCACGGCCGCGGCGGCCCTGGCTGCCACAGCCTTGGCCCTGACCTGGGTCGCGCTGCCAGAATCGCGCCGGCCGGCCGCGCGCCACGTTGGGCCCGACACCTCCAGGCCCTCTCCCTGGAGAGATCTTCCCCGGCTCTTGACCCGTCCGGTCCTGGGACGATTGCTGCTGGTGAACCTGCTGTATTGGGCCTCGTTTGCGGTCTACGAGACCACTTTCGCCCTGTTTGCCAAGGCCCGCTTTGATTGGGGGATGTCGCAAGTCGGTTACCTGCTGGCGGCCCTGGGGGTTGTCAGCGCCATCGTCCAGGGTGGGTTGATCGGGATCGTGGTGCGGCGGCTGGGTGAGAAGGTCACCCTGGTGGGCGGGCTCTTGTTGGGCGCGGCCGGGCTGGGGGTGGCGGCTTTCGCCCACAGCGTGCCGCTCTTCGTCTTGATGCTGCTTCCGGCCGCTGTTGGAGCCTCGCTCTCGTCGCCCGCGCTGATCGCCCTCATCAGCCACGCCGCCGGCCCGGCCGAGCAGGGGCGGGTCCAGGGCGTCAGTGGGGCGCTGGAGAGCGCGGGTAGGGTGATCGGGCCGGTGTGGGGCAACGGGTTGTTGGGGGCTGCAGGCGAGGGTGCGGCCTACTTCTCGGCTGCCCTGTTGATGTTCCTGGTCGCGCTGATTGCTGCCGGCATCCACCGGACGGGCGATGTGAGGGCGCCGGCCGGTCATGGGACCACCGGGCAAGCGCGTGAGGCGGAGCAGGGCCGCCAGGCCGGGCACTCCTGACTTGGTCCCGCTCGCCCCTGACGCCCAGTGTTGGTCCCCACTCTGTGGGTCATCGCTTGCAGCGTGACATCCGACGCCTGCCAACACTCAGCCCCCCGCCAGCCCGAGCGCGCGACCAGCCGCATAGACGATCAGCATCTGTCCCAGCCCGTACGTCAGCCAGACCACGTCGTCGATCAGGAAGAAGCGCGTGCCCTTAAACAAGTGGGCCGCCAGCACGGTGTCGCTCAGCAAGAAAAGGATCGCGCCGGCCGCGAGCGGAAACAGGCCCGGAGCCTGAAGCGCCAGGCCGAAGGCGCAACCCGCCGTACTGCTCAGCAGGAGGGTGTACGGTAGAGCCGCCCAATGCAGGGACTGCGGCCGCGTCACAGGGCGGTAGATCACCAGGTACCAGCCGGCGGCCCCCACCAATAACCAGCCGAGCCAGGCGCCCCAACGCGGGCCGGGCGCCGCCAGCCCATTCTGGTATCCGAACCGGAGCAGGCCCGCAATGTAGGCGACGTGGCCGAGACCGAAGGCCGCCATCCCCTTTAGAACATGGCTCTCGCTCGGGAGCAGCAGGTCTGCCATGAACAGATCGCCCAGGAAGCCCAGCGATATGCCCGAGGCGATCAGCAGTACGAAACGCGCATTGGAGCTCGCACGGGCGAGAGCGAACCAACTCCAGCCGGCGAGGACCAGGACCGCCGACGAGAGCAGGCGCGTCCAGGTGGGCATTCGCCGCGTGCGCTTCGCGTCCGGTTTGCCGAACGCGAACCCGCCGAACAGCAGCCCGGCCCACAGCGCCAGCAAGGCCCACAGCCAGACACGTTCCAGCGGCGCGAAAGCGCTGGGAAGCATCGGCGTCCCCCCTTCTTTTCATCTTTCTGAAAGCGCAAGCCGCGGCCCGGTGCCGGGTCAAGCCCCGGCGCTGCCGGCCACCTCGTACTTGCCCTGCAGTCCCTTGACGGAAGCCGGCTTCTGCCTACCGAAATACAGTGAGCCGAACAGACCGGCCAGGCGCTGCGCCTCGGCCGGGAACCGATCGAGCACGTTCGTCTGCTCCTGCGGATCTTCCAGTAGGTTGTAGAGCTCGTCCGGCTGCCCGTCGGGACGACGAATGTAGCTCCAGGTCTGGTCGCGCACGCAGCGATCGGGTGCTTCATGGTAGCCGGTAATGATCGCCTGCCGCACGCTCGGCACCTCGCCACGGATGAGGGGCAGCAGGGTATGGCCGGGCAGCGCATCCAGGTTGTTGCCCAGGCCGGCCCCGTCGAGCAGGGTCGGCAGTACGTCCTGGAACGAGGCCAAGGCCTGTAGACGGCGGCCACCATGATCACCCCCGGGGAAGCGGATCATAAATGGCACCTTCAGCAGCTCGTTGTACAGGCGATCGCCGCTCTTGAGGAACTTGCCATGGTCGGCCAGAGGATGACCATGGTCCGCCAGCAGGATGATCAGCGCGTCGTCGTAGAGGCCGAGTCCCTTGAGCCGGTCCAGGAAGCGACCTATGTAGTGATCCACATAGGCGCATTCCCCCGCATACAGGCCCCGAGTGTAGGCGATCTCCTCGTCGCTTAGCTGAGTGTCGGCCAGGCCACCGGGCGGCAGGACGATCCTTTTACCCTGGTAGTCGGGGTCCGTGTAGCGGTCAAATTCCTCCGGCGGCGTCCAGGGCTCATGTGGATCGAAGGAGTCCACCCACAGGAAAAAGGGCTGCTGTGCCGCGTTGGCCTCCGCCCAGTCCCCGGCGCGCTTCGTCAGCCGGGCGCAGTAGTGGTCGTCGGCCGTGTGGAACTCCTCTACGTTCTTGAGTGCCGTCTCCACCAGATGTCGCCAGGCGGGCGTGAAGCTGTCTTTGCAGTAGTCGTCCAGCCGGAGCCGGCGCAACGGTGCCGAGCGGTAGTTGTCGAACTCTTGCCCCCGGATCCACTCCCAGGTCTGAAAACCCCGGTGCAAGTTCATGCCCGGCTTGAAGTAGTGATAACAGTCGGTGAAGCAGGCCGTCAGGTAGCCATCGTCCCGCAGCAGCTCGGCCACGCTGCGGTCCTCGGGTGCGAGCGGCTGCCACGGACGGTGTACCAGGGTGATCTCACCCGTGAGCAGGCAGGTGCGGACCGGGATGGTCGGCAGGCCCTCGGGATAACAGTTATCGAAGACAACGCTCTCGCTCGCCAGAACATCCAGGTTGGGGGTCTGGCAGGGCGAGCCGGGATTGTAGAAGCTTACATGGTCCTGGCGAAAGGAATCCAGGATCACGAAGATGATATTGGGTCGTGCATGCGTCATGCTGTCCTCCAGTGTGGATCGCTGCTCATAACTCAACGCGGCCCGCCCCCGGCCCGGCCCGGCAAGCAAAGATGCTGCAGGTCAGGCCGGTCTCGGCCGCATAACGGCGCCGGATCCGTTCGGTAAAGGCGGCAATGGCCGCGGCGTGCACCAGAGCCACCAGGCAGCCACCCCAACCAGCTCCGGTCAGCCGGGCACCTGCCACGCCCTCCACCTCGTGCGCCGCCGCCACCAGGCTCTCAAGCTCGGGGCAACTGATTTCGTAATCGTCGCGCGCGCTGGCGTGCGCCTCGTCAAGCAGCCGGCCCAGGACCGCCACGTCGCCTTCCCGCAGCGCCGCAACGGCGGCCAGTACGCGCTGGTTTTCGCTCAACACGTGCCGGCAGCGTGCTCGCACGCGCAGCCGAGTATCGTCGTTGAGCCCAGGCAGATCGCCCAGGTCGATCGACTGCCGGCGCAGCTCCTCCGGCGTGACTTCGTCCGGTAGCCGGGCTGCGAGCTCGCCCCAGGGCCTGTCCTGCACGTCACGCAGGTGGGTGATGCTGCCGCCCGGTCCCAGGTGTCCTGTCTCGCGCTGGCGCAGCAAGGCCACTCCCGCCCGGCAGCAGGCCACGCGTTCATTGAACTGGCCGCGCGCGTTCTCGTGATGTACGCCGCTGTCCACCACCAGCAGCCGGTGGTCCTCGGGGAGCGGCAGGTGTTCGATCGTGTACCGCCCGGCTTCGTCGGGACGGCAGTCAAGGAACAGCGCCTGGTCTCGCCGGCCGAGCAGCGCGGCAAAGTGGTCCATGATCCCGCCCCGCGTGCCGACGTACCACTCGGCTTGCGAGCAGAAAAGCGCGAAAGCAGCGCGTTCGTCTGCCGCTGCGGCGGAGGGCTCGCCGGCCCCAAACTCTGCCCCGGCGGCCCGGCCGTTAAAGTGCGCCAGCGCGACCGCGATCACGACCGTCAGGGCCGAGGACGAGCTCAGCCCGGCGCCGCGTGGCACTCCGTAGGGGGCACTTCCGGCCACCAGCCCGTCGAGCCCCACCAAGCCGGGGCCCCAGCGGCCGGCCACCGCCTGGGCGGCCGCACGGGCGTAATTGCTCCAGTCGCCGCGGACCGCCGGCGGGATAGCCGGTCCGGCGCTGAACTCCACCGGTGCGAAGCCGCGCTCCAGGTTACACAAGCGAATGGCCCCGTCCGCACGCGGCCGCGCCAGCAGGAGGGTATCGCGGTCCAGCGCGACCGGCAGGACGTAGCCATGGTTGTAATCGGTGTGCTCGCCGATGACGTTAACCCGGCCCGGCGCGCGGAACACCTCGACCTGGCCCGGCCCGTAGGCGGCCCTGTAGGCGCACAACGCTTGCGCGTAGCGCACGCCCTGGCGTTCGGCCTCGTCTCCGTAGATGTCCGGCAGTGTGCTCAAGAGAGGTATTGCTCCACGGTCAAACGCACGCCCGGGAAGCGCTGCAGCAGCTTGAGCGCGCCGGAGTCGACATAATCTGCGCCGGCCAGGACTACGTACGAGCCGATGACTATGTAGGCCGCGGCCAGCAGCAGCTTCGCCTCGGGCAGCGCTGCCGCCGGCACACCGCCGAACAGGCGCAGGGCGGGCAAGATCTGCCCGACCTTCCTCACCTGGGCCTGGAACATGCCGTTCAGCCCGTCCACGCCTTGGATCGCCGCCGTGAACTGGGCCAGCCCGGAGCGGCTGCTCTCCGCCAAGCGTCCGATCTGTTCCTCCGTTTGCGCCGTCTGGTAAAGGCGCTCCACCAGCATGCCGAAGTTCTTGCCACTGGCCACGTCGTTGGTCCAGGCCAGGGCTTGCTGGGCGGCGGTCTTGACGATCGTGGGACCGAGCAGTGCGACCAGGCTATCGTAGGCATTGAGGGCGAACTGGCGGAAGAGGTTGTAGAGTTGCGTGACTTTTTCGGCCTGGCCCAGCGCGCCGGCAATGCTCAGCCCTACGATGCCGGCGGCCTGGGCAACCTCGCCCAGCCCCAGGACCAGCAGCCCGCTGATGGCTTCCTGGCCGACCTTTGCGGCCTGGTCGCGGATGGCTTGCATCGTGCTATCGACGGTCGTCCTAAGCTGTCGGCGCGCGGCGGGCAGATCGGCCGGCAACTGCAGCGGGGCGCGCTGGGCCGGTGGCGGCAGTGGCTGATCGCCGAGCAGCACGGCCAGGTTGGCCTGCATTTCGAGCCCTACCTGGCCAGCCGAGGCGGACTCGCTCGGCTCCGCCGTCCTGCCGGCCTCGCCGTCCTGCGCCGGGGCGTTGATCGGCGCGCCTTCCTCGGCCTGGGCGGCCACCAGCAGCCTGCGGCTGACCTCCAGGTCGGACAGGGCTTTCGCCAGCAACCGCCCCGAGGCCGTCTCACGCAGATTGGCGTCCGGCGCGTCCAGGTCGGCCGCCGCCAACTCGGTCAATTGTCCCGACAGCGCTGCGAGTTGGGCGGCCTGATCGGCTAACGACGGCCCGCCCGCCACGTCGCGGGCTGCCCGGCGGCCCGGTCGAGGCAAAGGCGCCACCAGCAGGGCCCGTACCCCTGCGGCATAGGCCTGCGCCGTTTCCTGATAAGTCTGCGCCATGTTGCCTCCTCGCTGAAGCAGCCCGGCACGGGCTGCGTTTGCTGCCTCGACCGCGATCAACTCGCTCAGTGCGAGCGGCGCGAGACCGGGGATCGTTACCTGCGCGGTCAGCGCATAATAGCCGGCGCCGGACGGCGCCGGCATCTGACCCTGGTACTGGCCCGGTGTCTCCGTGCCGGTCAGCAGACCGGTTACCGGGGTGGGTGGGACGGCCGGGCCGGCATCGCCGGGCAACGGGGCGCGCCACGCAAGCCGTACCTCGATGTCTGCGTTCTCGATCGGCAGGCGGCTCCCTGCGGCCGCGCCCTCGTCGACCGGCTCGGCCCCGTCCGGTGGCGGAGCGCCACACGCGGGTGGCGCGCCGGCCACTTCCGCCCACAGCTCGATCACCTCGCCCGGCCGATAGTCGTCCCGGTCAGGCAGGAACTGCACGCGCACGTCCGATGTCACGGCCAAAGCGCGCGCTGAGCGGCGGTACTTGTCGATCAGCTCCCAGCGCAGGAACTCCAGCACGGCGGGCTGGACGTAAATGCTGCCATGGTCGGAGGCAAACGGCAGCTTCCCGTCGGCGTTGGGGTTGACGGCACTGCCCTCGGGCACCGTGCCGTCCCCGGCCTCGGTCAGGCCCCAGTCGATGCCAGCCCAGCTATCCCCCGCTGCCAGTCGTACGACGCCGTAAGTTTGCGTGGGCAAGCCGCGTCCGAAGAAGCACAGCGTCTCCACGCTGAGGCCATTGCCCAATTCCTGGTTGAACCGGCGGCCGTCCGCCAGCATCTGGCGCTCTTCAGCATTGTCCAGCCAACCGGCGGGCCCGAACACGTCTACGGTTTGGCCCGCAGGGTCACGCAGGAAGGGTGCGCTGTAGGGCAGGAGCTGGTAAGCCGAGGGGAAGGTGCGTGCCATTTTACGCGTCCGGCCTTTTATGTCGAAGGGGTCAAAGGCGGGCCGGAACAAGACGTCGAGCCCCTCGAACAGCACGCGCAGCGCCTTCGGCGCGCCGTCCCACGGTGAAGCCATCAGGAACAAGCGTCCGACGCGTTCCTTGCCACCTTCCTTCTCGATGTACCAGCGTGCGACGATCCCGCCGTTGCTGTGCGCGATGATCCAGGCCTTGCCCCCCGGATGGAACCGGCTCCAGCGCTCGATGGCGGCGCCCAGTTGTCGGCCAGAGGTGCGATTGTCCTGCCGCCAATCGTACGGGAAGCAGTGCACGTTAAGCTCCGCCTCGCCGTAGCGCTCTGGGTCGGCCCGGTAGCCCATCTCTCCAAGAGCCCGTATTAGCCGCCCATACTCCTCGAGCTTGGCCCAAGGCGGCACGAAGACCACCTCGTCCTGGATGCCGGCCGGCTCGAGGTCGTCGTTCGGGTAGGCCATCTCGCCGAACAGGTCGTCGACCCAACGGCCCCAGTGGAGCGGATTGAGCGGCACACTGGCGAAGTCGAGCCACACGACCCGGCCGGTACTGCGGCTGCGCAGGTTGCTGCCCATGTAGCCCGGGACGATGACGATGAAGTGTGGAGGCGGTCCGCTGTTCGTGTCGGGCATGGCGAGAACTCCGTCACAGGCCTCGCCGGGGGCTCCTGCCCGGCAAGTGTCCAGAGGTGCTGCTGCAGCGGATTATAGGGCAGTTCATGGAGTGCGTCAATGGTCGCGGCGCGGGGACCTCGCCCGTACTCGGCCTCAGGGCCGCGCTTTGTGGCACTGGAGCAACCTACACGATATTCGACGCAAAATCGGCCAGGAACTCCTCCGGGATGCGAATCGGCCGGCCCGATCCCAGGTTGACCCAGACGCCGAGAGCGTGCGAGCGCGTGAGCAGAGCGCCGTCCGCCTTGCGGCTGATAGTGTAGTGCCGGGTCGCCGTCACCCGCCGCACCTGTGAAGCCCAGGTGGCGATTTCCAGCTCGTCTTCCGGCCGGGCACGCTCGATGAACTCGATCGGCTGGCGGCGCAGCACGATCGCAAAACCCTCCGCGGTCATCCGGCTGACCGGCCAGCCGTGCGCGGCGATCACGGCCATCCCGCAATCCTCCGCGTAGACCAGGTAGGCCGCCTCGTTGATCTGCCCGCTGGCGTCCAGGTCGTGCCAGGCCACCCGGTGACCCATGCGGAAAACGCCGGCAGGCGGTGGCGGCGCCAGGGGAAATGGTTCGATGGGCGGCAGCGGAGCCGGTTCGCCGTCTTCTCCGCAAAGCGCACGCGCCAGTTCGGCGGGCACCGGCGCCGGCTGCCGGTTGAGGTGATCTACGAATTCCACATCCGAGGTGGTCCGGGCGATCACGTCGGCAGCAGGGAAGGGCAGCGAGAACTGGGCTGCCAACCGCGCCACCTGGCCGTCGAAACCCAGCAGGCTGACCTGCACCTCAACCGTTTCGCCATACATCAGCGGGCGAAGGTACTCGATATCGACCGTCCGGCTTTGCCAGGCACGTCCCATCGCCGCCAGCCGGGCGGGGCTTAAACCCCGTCCCGCCCAAGCGCACAGCGCAGTCTCTTGCGCGTAACGCAGATAGTTCGCGTTGTTCACGTGGCCGTAGCCGTCACACTCGTAGTGGCGTGCACGGAAAGTGCCGGTGTGCGTCAACATGCTTCATGCGCCCACGCGCTTCCTCCTTTTGCCCGCCAGCAGCAGTGCCAACAGGACGACCACCAGAAGCGGGCCGAGATAGCGTAGGGCGGCAGCCAGCAGGGGTGGCTCCGGTTCGCTCTCGGCCAGCCAGGCGAAGGTCGCCCGCAGCCCCTCGTCGACCGGACGCGTCGACCAGCCGAGCTCTCGCCGGGCCTTCCCGGACGATGCCAGGTAGCTGAAGCCCACGTCGCGCGCAGCCTCGCCGCTCAGCATAGCCGGCAGCGGAACCAGCGAGCCGATCGCATCCAGCAGGGGCGCGCTTGGGCGTAGGAAACGCGATGGGATGCGCAGGCGCGGCGCCGGCTTGCCAGAGACCTGCGCCCACAGGTCGGCCATCTCCCCAAACGACAACGCCGGACCGGCCAGGATGTAGCTTTGACCTGGCCGTCCGCGCTCGGCCGCCAGGATGTGGCCCTCGGCGACGTCGTCGACGTAGGCATAGGTCCACAAGGTGTCCGGCCCTGGGAAGATTGGTAGCAGTCCCCGGTGGTAGAGGCGCATCGAATGCCCAACCAGGCTGTTGTCGCCCGGTCCATAGACGCCGCCCGGGATCACGATCGTGATGGGCGCCCCCCGGTCGATCAGCGGCCGCGCCACCTTGTAGTGCGCGATCCACTTGGTGCGGTCATACTCCGTCGGGAACTCCCCGCCTGGGTAATAGTAGCTTTCGTCGACTGACCGGCCGTGCGTGTCGCCGTAGACCACGGTCGTGCTCGTGTAGACGATGCGTGGCACCCCCAGCTCGTGCGCCAACGCGAGGACGTGGGCTGTGCCGTCGACATTGGTGTGCCAGGCCTGCCCTGGCTCGCGGACGCCGATCTTGTACCAGCCGGCGATGTGGAAAACCACATCGCTACCGCGCATGGCTTCCCGCATCGAGTTGACGTCGTTGATGTCGCCGGGCACGACGTGCGCGCCCAGCGCGGCCAGGTACGCCAGCGTCTCGGGCGTGCGCGCGAGCAGCCACGTCTCGTAACCCCGCTCGATCAGCTTGCGCGCGACTCGGCCGCCGATGAAGCCACTCCCACCCGTGACAAAGGCTTTCATAGCTCGCCTTCTGCCCCTCGCAGCAGTACGTTCAGGTCCAGCGGCAAGCCCTTGGCTGCCTCGCGTCGCAACGAGAGCGCCTGCTGCGGGCAGTGCGACACGCACACCCCGCAGCCCATGCAGCGGGCTTCGTCTATCCGGCTCAGGCCATCCACCAGGGAGATAGCCTCGAACTGGCACTGCTCCTGGCAGGTGCCGCAACCGCTGCACAGTGCCGCCTCCACCTGGCTGACGTAACCCGAAGCCGCCAACATCGGCGTGCCGTTACGCTGGGCCTGCATGGCGCCGCAGCAGCAAGAGCAGCAGTTGCAGATCGCATAGAAACGGTCGAGCATCGCCTCTTTGAAAAAGGCGTGGCTGACGTGGCCGCGTTCGTGTTCGGCCCGCAGGATCTTGGCCGCCTCGGCCTGGCTGATCCAGCGCGCTTTGTCGGGATGGTGTTCGCAGACGAAGCTCGCAAAAGGCTCGCCGACGATCAAGCACACGTCCAGCGGCAGACAGGGGTTGGCCCGGCTTGAACGGCACGGGCATTCGAGAGCGACAATGTGATCGGGATGCTTGAGGATCAGCGCGCGCGCCAGGTGATAGGGGATGATGTCTTGCAGGTCTGGCAGCGTCACCTCGCGGTCAACAGTCACCAACTGAGTGGCCGCCGCCAAGGTCACCACCTTGCCGTGGTAGGTGTCGGCGAATTCGATCTTTACTCCGCCCTCGCCGTGACGCGCGGGGATCAGCCGGCCGAGCAGGCGCGCCAGTGGCGCAAAGACCCACGACAGCCGGTTCTCACCCGTGCCGACCCCGATATAGAGGTACGGCCAGCGGCCGTAGACGTAGCCGTGCAGCCGTTCAAAGAGCGACAACTGTGGCACGCGTCGCGCTTCCTGAAAGAAGGCGCGGGTTGAGGGAGCGATAAAGCGCGGTAGGCGTCTGGCAGGCATCGAGAGTCCTTTCGTGCTGGCCGATCTTGCCTTTGCCTGCGCATTCTAGCACAGCAGGCACCTTACCGGAAGCCGTCTGCTCTCGTATTCCAGCCAATTCCTGGAATATGTCTTGCTGTTGGCCCGCCTGCCCCGGCCTATACTGGGTCCTGCGTAGTTCGGCCCGCATGTTTTGTGGCCTGTTTTGCACTGCCCAACCAAGGAGATCCTGACATGCCCGCACTTTCCCGTAGCCTGGCTCCGCTGATCGGCGCCGGGTTGGGCCTCCTCGGCCGGCGGCGCCTGTCTCAGACGGGCGGCCGGCTCTCGATCGCTGGGCTTGCCGCGCCGGTGGAGATCATACGCGACGGTTGGGGTGTGCCTCACCTCTACGCCCAGAACAAGCACGATCTGCTGTTCGCGCAAGGCTTTGTGCACGCGCAGGACCGGCTTTGGCAGATGGACTTCAATCGGAGACTCGTCAGCGGGCGGCTGGCCGAGGTGTTGGGGGCGGTCGCCCTGCCGGTCGACCGCTGGATGCGGACCATCGGCATGCGCCGCGCGGCCGAACAGGACGTGGCAGCGCTCACGCCGGGCACGCGCGCCGACCTGGAGGCCTATGCTGCGGGGGTGAACGCCCATATTGGCCGCGGTCCTTTGCCGGTTGAGTACGCGCTGCTGCGCTACAGGCCCGAGCCCTGGGGGCCGGCCGACACGCTTTCCTGGGCCAAGATGATGTCGTGGAGCCTGTCGGTCAATTGGGAAACCGAGATCTTGCGCGCGCAGTTGATCGCCCGTCTCGGCAGAGACCTGGCCGCTGAGCTCGAGGTGCCCTACCTCGATCGTTGGCCCCTGATCCTGACCGGCGACGATGGGCCCGGAACGGATGGCGACGGAGAGGGCGCCGGCGCCCTCGACAGGGCTGAGGCAGCCCGACCCTTCACCGGCCCGCGGGCGAACGCCGGCCTGGGCAGCAATAACTGGGTGGTCTCCGGAGCCCACACCGCCAGTGGCAAACCCTTGCTGGCGAATGACATGCATCTCCTGCTCAGCGCGCCCGCCATCTGGTACGAAAATCACCTCGACGATGGCGAGTGCAACATCGCCGGAGTTACCTTCCCCGGTATGCCGGGGGTCATTGCCGGTCACAACAGCTACGTCGCCTGGGGCTTCACCAATGGCTTCCCAGACGTGCAGGACCTTTTCATCGAGCACCTGCAGCGCCTGGCCGACGGACGCGTGCAGTACGAGTTCCGCGGCGAGTGGCTCGACGCGCAGGTGTTGCGCGAGGAGATCCGGGTCAAGGGGGCGCCCTCGGTGGTTGAGGAAGTTGTGGTCACCGGCCACGGGCCGATCATCAACAGCCTGGCCGCCGCTGAATTGAGCGGCGAGCAGCCCCTAGCCCTGCGTTGGACCTCACTCGACCCCGACCCCATTATGGAGGGGTTGCGATCGATCAACTGCGCGCATAGCTGTCTCGAAATGCACGAAGCGCTCCGCTTCTGGACGGCACCCGGCCAAAATGTGGTCTACGCCGACGTGGAGGGCAACATCGGCTTCACCCACGCCGGCAAGATCCCGATCCGGGCCAAGGGTGACGGCCAGGTCCCGGTGCCCGGTTGGACGGGCGAATACGAGTGGACCGGTTATGTTCCATACGATGAGCTGCCCCATCTCTACAACCCACCGGAGGGCTACATCGTCACCGCCAACAATCGTGTCGCCCAAGAAGGCTTCCCCTACTTCCTGGGACGGGAGTACTGCCAGGGGGATCGGGCAGAGCGCATCACCGAGCTGCTTCGGGCTCGCCTGGCGCAGAAGATCGACGTCGCCTACGTGCAACGGATGCAGTTGGACCAGGTATCGACTGCCGCTCGCTTCGTGGCCGGCTGCCTGGCGGCTCTGCCGGCTCATGGGCCGGGCGAGACGGCTGGGGACGACGACCCCGAGCTGGCAGCGGCCATCGAATTGATGCGGGCCTGGGATGGCCAGCTTGCGCCGGACAGCCCGGCAGCAGCGGTCTATGAAGTGTTCATGCGCTGCATGCTCACGACAATGCTTTCGCCGCGGCTCGGCGACCTCACCGTCCGCTATATGGGCAAAGGGCCAACGCCGGTGCTCGCGGAGGCGAGCCTCTACGGCGAGCGGGCTTTCGAGTGGGTCCAGGGTGTCCTGGCCGCGCCGGCCGCACCCTGGTTCGACGGCGTTGCCGAGCGGGACGACGCGATGCGCGCCGCGCTGCGCCAGGCCGTCAAATACCTGCACGGCGCGTTGGGGCCGCGGCGCGACGAGTGGGCCTGGGGCGACTTGCACAAGCTCACCTTTGGGCACATACTAGGCAGCGTGGGAGCGCTGGCCGGCTACTTCAATCGTGGGCCGTATCCCATTGGTGGTGACGGCAGCACGGTCTGGGCCAGCGGCTCAAGCTATCACGATCTGAACAGCCCGCAGGTCATAGGCCCGCCTTTCCGTTTCGTCGCCGACCTAAGCGACCTCAATCACTCGCTCGGCGTGCTCTCGCCGGGCCAGTCGGGCAACCCGGCCAGCCCGCACTACGCCGACCAGGTGGAGGCGTGGTTCACCGGCGAGTACCATCCGCTGCTGTGCGAGCGGGGAGCGGTCGAGCAGGCCGGCCGGGCCACGCTCTGGCTGGAACCAAAGACTTGAGGAGTCTCATGTCACGTGACGGCCAATCCAGAGTTGACGACGCCGATCCCGAGGTTCAGTTATCCTCGTTCCAGGCTGCCACGCACATCTTTTTTGGCCCGGGTGCCGTCGGCAAGGCCGGCGAGATCGTCCAGAAATTGGGGATCAGCCGGGCCCTGGTGGTGACCGATGCGGGCGTGCTGCGGGCGGGTATCGCCGGCCACGTTCTGAATGCCCTGGCCGCCGCCGGCGTGAACGGCGTGGTTTTCGACGCCGTGGAGAGCAACCCGAGCATCGAAACCGTTCAGCGCGCCGCGGCGTTGTACCGGGCGCGCGGCTGTATGGGCATCGTCGCGGTGGGCGGGGGCAGTGTCATCGATGTGGCCAAGGGCGCCGGGGTGTTGGCGAGCAATCCCGGCGAGCTGCGCGCCTACGTCGGTGTCGGCAAGCTCGGCGAGGCTCTACCGCCGCTGGTGGCCATACCCACCACGGTCGGCTCGGGAAGCGAAGTGACTAACTTCATGCTGGCAACGGATCGCGCGCAGCGCAGGAGACTGCTCGTCGGCAGCCACCTGCTGGCGCCTGACTTCGCCCTGCTGGACCCAGGGCTGGCGCTGACGCTGCCCAAGGACGTCCTGGCCGGGACGGCGATGGGCGCCCTCGCTCAGGCCGTCGAGAGCCTCACCTCGGTATTTGCTTCCCCGTTCAGCGATGGGCTTGCGCTGCAAGCCCTGCGTCTGATCGCAGCCAACCTCGAGGCGTCGCTCGCCTCACCCGCCCTCGGGCCGCGGGCCAATCTGCTCTATGCCAGCACGCTCGCCGGCCTGGCGCTGTCGTCGGCACGCCTCGGCCTGGCCCAGGCCATGGGGCAGGCGCTGGCCGCCTATCACGACACGCCGGCCGGGCTCTCCACGGCGATCTTGCTTCCGCACGTTCTAGCCTACAATTTGCCGGCCGCGGAGTCGGCCCTGGGCCTCGTGGCCACGGCGCTGGATACGGGGCCCGCGACCAACCTGTCCGACCCGTCCGAGGGTGCGGCCGCGCCAGACGCCGTCCGCAGGCTCTTCGCCAAAGCCGGCCTCCCAAACTCCCTCGCCGCCCTGGGTGTCGATGAGAGTTTCGTCGAGCTGATGGCTGCAGACGTTGCCGAGACCGGCAGCGCCCAGGTGGTCAACCCACGCCGTTCGACGGCCGAGGAGCTGGCGGCCATCTATCGGGCGGCACTCTAGATCGCGCCCGCTCCGATGATGGCCGAGAGGAGAAGCAAGCATGGCAAGGATCAAGCTGGTCGAGATTGTCGATCATCTGTCACCGCAGGTGCGTGCCGCACTGGATGAGGCGGTGGAACGAACGGTGCCGGGCGTCGAGGTGGACCGGGCCCGCCTCTACCGCGAGTTTCGCCGGGCATTGAGCGCGCGGGCGAAAATGTGGGAGAACGTGCCCAATTCGACAGTCGACGCGGAGTAGTCCCGGAGGGCTACTTCCCGGGGGCGCCGCTGAAGCCGTCGTCGGAGATAGGGCAGAACCCTCGGGAGAGCGCATGAGGGGCGACTGCGGTCGGGCATTTAGACAAATAGCCAAAATGTTTGATATAATAAGCGGTGTAATAGCGCTTTAACCATGCTGCCCCGGTAGGGGCGGTGGCGACCGATCCTGGAAAGGCAGGCATGCAGAACATTCTCGTCGTCGACGATTCCTCAACCATGCGCCGTATGGTTATTGCCTCACTGGGCGGCCTGGGCGACGTCCGTTTCCAGGAAGCCGCGAGCGGACTGGAGGCCATCGAGCGCCTGGGCCTGGCGACGGTTGATCTGATGATCCTCGACATGAACATGCCCGACATGCACGGCATGGAAGTTCTCAAGTTCCTCCGCAGCTATTCCAGCTATCAAGCTCTCCCCGTCATCGTTCTGACGACACGCGGTGATGAAGCGACGCGGTTGGCGGCCCTCGAGCAGGGCGCCGCTCTTTACCTGACCAAGCCCTTCGAACCTGGGGAGCTGGCCGGCCGCGTGCGCCAATTGCTGGGCAAAACTGAAAGAAAGGCGAGGGCATCTTGAGCGGAGATCCAGGCCCTTTCGACCAGGCTCTCCTGGCCCAGTTTCTCGACGACTATTTCGCCGAATGCGACGAGCACCTGACCACGATCAGGAACGGCTTGTTGGCGCTCGAGCGCGCGATCGACGGGCCCCTTGCGGACCATGCCTTACTCGACGGTTTGTTGCGCGCTTTCCATTCGGTAAAGGGGCTTTCGGGTATGGTGGGCGTGAGCGCCGCCGAACAGCTTTCCCACGCGATCGAGAGCGAACTGCGCACGCTGCGCGAGCGGGCGGCCGGCCCCAGCCCGTCGTTGTATGCCGCGCTCGACGGACGCCACCCGCGCACTCGAGCAGGTGATCAACGCGCGCCGGGTCGACGAGCCGGCGCCCGACATCGAACCACTCATACAGCGCCTGGCCAGCGCCGCCACTGCGCCTTGGGCGGGTCAGCCGGCGCCTGATGTTCTCGATCCCGATACGGAGCAGGCGGCGCGGCTGGCAGCCGCAGCCCAGCGCGGCGCCCGCGCCTGGCGTTTCACCTTCGTTTCCTCGCCCGAGTTGGCCGCCCGCGGCGTGCACGTCAACTCGGTGCGCGCCCGGCTGCAAGCGGTCGGCGAGCTCATCAAGGCCACACCCCGCATTCTGGAGGGCGGCCGCGTGGCTTTTGATTTCTTGGTGGCCGGCGATGGCGACGAAAGCGCCTTTTTCGGTTGGGAAGCGGACGGCATCACCTACGTCGCCTACCCGATCTCTCAGCCGCTCCCCGCCGCGGAGGCGCCGGAGGCCTTCCCGGATCGCCCGTCCGTGGCCCCGGCCAATTACGTACGGGTGGACCTGGCACGCCTGGACGAACTGATGCGCCGGGTGGGCGAGCTCACGGTCGGGCGCGTCCGGCTGGCTGAGAGCCTGGGTCGTCTCGAACGGCGGTTGCCGGTTGACGAGTGGCGGGCGCTGCAAGAGCAGACCGTGGCTCTCGAGCGTGGATTGCGCGATCTGCGCTCCGCTGCCATGCGGGTCCGGCTCGTGCCGATCGGCGAGGTGTTCGCGCGGCATGCAGTTTGTCGTTCACGACCTGGCCCGGGCGACCGGCAAGCAGATCGAGCTGCAGCTGAGTGGGCAGGAGACCGAGATCGACAAACTGGTCGTCGAACGGATGATGGATCCGCTGCTGCACCTGGTCCGCAACGCCGTCAGCCATGGCCTGGAGGGTCCGGAAGAGCGCCTGGCCGGCGGCAAGCCGGCTGAGGGCACGTTGAGCTTGCGCGCTGCCACCGCGGGCGATATGGTCGTCATCGAGGTGGAGGACGACGGGCGCGGCCTGGACACTGAAAAGATCATCGCCCGCGCGCGTACCAACGGCCTATTGGGCGCCGCCGAGGAGCCCAATGCCGAGCGCCTGCTGGAAATCATCTGCGCGCCTGGCTTCTCGACGCGCGAGGAGGCGGACCTGGCCAGCGGGAGGGGCGTCGGCATGGCCGTGGTGTACGACACAGTGCACGAGCTGGGCGGGCGGCTCAGTCTCGATAGCCGGCAGGGCCTCGGCGCCCGTTTCACGATTCATTTGCCGCTGACCCTGGTCATAGTGGACGCGCTCCTGGTCACAGCTGGGGGACAGACCTTCGCCGTTCCTCAGCTTACCCTGCGCGAGATCGTCGAGGTCGAACCTGATGCGCTCCACCTGATGGAGCACAACGAGATCGTCTATCACCGGGGCGCGGCGCTGCCGGTGTTGAGGCTTGCGCGGCTGTTTGGCCTGCCAGACGAGCCCGCGCCCGCGAAAGCCGGGCGCCCGGTCCTTTATCTGCTCGTCGCCGGCTCCGGCGCTAAGCTCGCGGGCCTGGCGGTCGATCGCCTGCGCGGCCAGCGCGAGATCGTGGTGAGCGCGGTCAACGATCCCTTGCTGCGCATGCCCGGCATTTCCGGGGCGACCGAGTTGGCCGATGGCCGGGTCGTGCTGATTTTGGAGCCGGCCGCGCTGATTCGCAACTTGTCGCGGGGCAACGCCTATGCCTGACACTGCCCCCATCGCCGAATCGTACGTTCTTTTCGAGCTGGCCGGCACCACCTATGCCATTCCCAGTCGAGCCATCCAGCAGATCGAAATGGTCGAGAAGCTGACGCCCGTGCCCAAAGCGCAGCCCTTCCTGGCCGGGGTAGTCTGGTTGCGCGGCCAGGTGATCCCGGCTATGGACATGCGGCTGCGCTTCGGCTTGCCGAAGCTTGCCTATGGCACACACACCCGCCTGGTCGTCGTCGCCTGCGAAGGACGGACCGTTGGCCTGATCGTCGATTCGGCGCGCGAGTTTGTGACCCTGCCCGCCGATGCCATTCAGCCGCCGCCCGCGGTGATCGACGGGTTGAGCGGAGCATATCTACAAGGCGTCGTCACGCTGGGCGAGCGGATGGTGATCGTGCTTGATGTGCCAGCCGTGCTGCAGCAGCCGGAGCCTCCGCTGCTGGATGCGCAGGTCGAGATGGACGGTCACTCTTGATCATCATGTCCCGGCCCTGATTGGGCACGGGGGAGGCAGTATGGCAAACGATATACGAGCCAAAAACAACAGTGGTCAGAGCAACCGGAACGGACGCGGGGGCGGAAGGCGCAGCCGCGAGCTGGCAGCCGAGGTCGCTCAGTCCCTGGAACAGGTCCTGTCCGCCGGTGATGAGGCCGCGCGGGGCGCCGATGCCCAGGCGCAAACGCTGCAGGAAGTTGCCGAGCGGACGGAGAAGATGCTGGCCTCCCTGGAAAGTACCGCCGCGCAGGCCGAGTCGGTTTCCGCCTCGAGCGAGGAACTCACCTCCTCGATCAACGAGATGGTCGCCTCGATCGAGCAGGTGGCTGCCAACGCCGGCAGTTTGGCTACGTCGAGCAGCGAAACGGCTTCGTCGATCCACTCGACCGGTACTGCTACCCAAGGCATCCAGGGTGCGGCGCAAGAGATGGCCACGTCGGCGACCGAGGTTAGCGCCGCGATGCACGAGATGGCGGCCTCGATCAAGAGTGTGAGTGCCGATACTGAGGTGCTGGCCACGTCGATTACTCAGACCGCCGCCGGCATAGAAGAGATGGCGCGCTCGATCGAGGGTGTGGCCGCCAATGCCGAGGAACTGGCCAGTTGTGCGGATGCTACATCCTCTTCGATCAACGAGATGGCGGCTGCCATCGAACAATCCACGGCTATGGCGGAAAACATGGCGGCCTCGACCGAGCAGGTCTCCACCGCCATCGAGCAGACGGCTCGCTCTATTGAGGGGGTCGCGCTGAACGCCGAGCGTATCAGTGAGGCGGGCGGCAACGCGGCGACCAGTGCCACCGAATTGGACCGCTCCATCCGCTCTGTCGCCGAACTGGCTCACCAGGGAGACGAAGCTTCCCGCCGTATTCTGCGTGATGCAGAAGCCGGTGGGGCAGCGGTGCAGAAGTCGATCCAGGGCCTGGCCCGTGTCCGCGAAACGATCGCCACCTCCGCAGGGGTCATACGCGAGATGGGCAAACGCTCGGGCGAGATCAGCGGCATCGTGGACACTATCGATCTGATTGCCGAACGGACCAACTTGCTCTCGCTCAACGCCTCCATCGAGGCAGCTCGGGCAGGTGACGCCGGGCGCGGGTTCGCGGTCGTCGCCGAGGAGATCCGCAACCTGGCAGAGCGCGCCGCGCGCGCCACGGCCGATATTTCGACCATCATTAAGGCGCTGCAAGATGTCGCACAAGAAGCCGTGGTCTCGTCCAACGAGGGGATGCGCGTGGCCGAGGAAAGCGCCCACCTGGCTGAAGACGGGGCTGCCGGATTGGGCAAGATCCTGTCCGGCGTCCAAGAGACGTCGCAGGTGATCGGCCAGGTCGCGCGTGCCACCCAGGAACAGGCCAACGCGGGCCAGAACGTGCTCAACGCCATCAATACCACCGTGGCCCAGGCCAGGCAGGTGGCCACGGCGACCGTCGAGCAAGCCAAGGTGGTGCAGGGTGTCGCGCAGTCGGCAGTGGTCATGCGCCGGACGGCCCAGCAGGTCAGTGATGGCATGAATCAGCAGGGCCGGGCCGCGCGCGATATCATCAAGTCCGCGCAGCAGACCGGCGCGTTGGCGGGCCAGTTGCGCAAGTCGGCCGCCGAACAGTCGCGCGCCGCCAATGAAGTCGCCCAGGCCACCGAATCCATGCGGCGGGGTGCTAACAGCACGTCGCGCGCGGTCGCGGAACAGGCAACGGCGGGGGAGCAGGTTTCGCACGAGGCTGAGCGGCTGGCAGGCCTGATCGGCACGATCAGCAAGGCGGTCGGCGAACAAGCGGTGGCCGCCACGCAGATGACGAGTGCCACGGAAGATGCGCGCCGCCAGACCGATCAGGTCGCCAAGGCAATGGCCGAGCAGGCGCGCGCGGCCAGGGACATGACCCAGGCTTCACAAAACATCGCTCGTCAGATAGCAGCCATCACTCGGGCCAATCGCGAGCATAGCGACACCGCGGGCGCGACGATGAACGACCTCGGCCGGCTCGAACGTGAGGCAGCCCGTCGGGCGCAGGTGCTCCAGGAATCGCGCCGGGCCACCGCCGCCCTACTGGCGCGCGCGCAGGCGATGGCCCAGAACGCTGATATCCTGAGTGGCAACGGACGGGGTAAATAAAACGTGAACCGGCTCGATCGTGCGATCGGCATTTGCATCACCGATAAAGACCTGACCGTCAGGTCGTGGGACCCTTGGCTAGCTCGCGCCACGGGTATTCCCGCAGCAGTGGCGCGCACGCGTTCCCTGGCGGCGCTCTTCCCTGACCTCGAAGGGCGCGGGCTGCTCCGGCGCCTCCAACGGGTGGTCGATGAAGGCGTCGTCGAGGTCCTGGCGCCGGCCTTGCACCACTATTTGATCGCTTGTGAACCGCTCACGCCTTCGCGGCACTTTGAGTTCATGCAGCAGCGTGTCACGATAGCGCCTCTGCGGGACGGCGAGAGCATCATTGGCGCGATACTGGGCATCGAGGACGTGACCGACAGGCTGGATCGCGAACGCGATGTCGTGGTCGAAGGGGGTTCCGGGGATGAGGTGGCTCCCGCGCCGGTGCTGACCGGCGCATTGGGTCACGACGATTGGCGGGTGCGCCGTGCTGCCGCGGACGGGCTGGCGCAGCAATCCGGGCTGGCGGTGGTAGAGAGTTCTTTCGCGCCCTGCGCGATGAATACAATGATCTGAACGTGCTCAACAGCGCATTGCAGACCCTCTCGATGCTGGACATCGACACGGTCGCTCCACTGAGCGAGTTCTTGAAGGATCCCGATCCCGAGCTGCGGACCTACGCCGCGCTGGCCCTGGGCGCCCAAAAGGATCGGCGAGGGACGGCGGCGTTGCTCGCCGCCCTCGACGACCCGGACCCGAACGTCCGTTACCACGCCATCGAAGCGCTTGGCAAGCTGCGCGCGGCTGAAGCCAGTGACGCGCTGCTGGCAGTGGCCGAGACGCGCGACTTCTATCTGGCCTTTCCTGCATTGGATGCTCTGGCCAGCATCGGCGATAGCTGGGTGGCCCCGCGCATCGTGCCATTGCTCGCAGACGAACTGCTGCGCAGCGCCGCGGTGGATGCGCTCGGTGAGCTCGGTGATGAGGACGTGGTCGCTCCGCTGGTGGCTCTGCTCAACCGGTCGGAGCCGGCGGCTTCGGGCGCCGAGGCGGCCGAAGCATCAGCGGATACCGGTTCGGCCGCCTCCGCGGCGGCGGTCGCGCAGGCCCTGGCACGTGTGCACGACCGGTACCAGAAAAAGTACCACGAAGGGGCCTACATCGCCGACCTCGTCCGGCGCTCGGTTGACGCGGAAGGCACGCGGAGGCTGCTCGAGTCGCTGGCACACGCCCAGGGTGAGGCGGCGCGCTACCTGGTGAAGGTTGTGGGCTGGTTGGAGGGACCGGCCGTTGACCGGGCGTTGACCCAACTTTTGGACTGGCCCAACCTGCGAGCCGAAGTCGTGGAGGCCCTGGTGCGCCATGGTGCACCAGTCACCGAGCTGCTGATCGCCCAGCTCAAAGCCGAAGACGTCGAGACCCGCCAGGCCGCGGTGGTCGCCCTGGGGCGGATCGGCGACCGGCGAGCCGTGCCCGAACTAACCCGCGTTTTGACCAGCGACGGCGAGCTGATGGTCATCGCGGCCGGTGCCCTGGCCCGCATCGGCGACCCTCGTCCGTTTGAGGCGCTGATTGGGCTGTTGAGCCACCCCGAGATGGCCGTCCGTCTGGCCGTTATCTCGGCCTTGAACTCGCTGAGCCATCCGGGTATGGCCGGTCGGATCCTGGAGTTGTTGCGCTCCCGAGACGCGCGTGTGCGCGAAGTCTGCCGTGCGCGTCGCCGGCTATTTCGGGTACGCCGAGTGCGTGGACCTGCTGCTGGAAGCCTGTCGGGATCCGGACGAGAACGTGCGCCGGGCCGCAGTCGAGCACCTGCCCTACCTGGAGGACCGGCGCGCCGTGCCCGCGCTGTTGAGCGCTCTCGAGACCGGGACGCCGCGCGTTCGCGCAGCGGCGGCGAGCGCGCTGGGAGAGGCCCCGACCGCACTGGCCATCCCGCCCTTGTTGGCTGCCTTGCGCGACGAAGGGCTGTGGGTGCGTTACGCGGCAGCACGCGCCCTGGCCCAGCACCGGTCGCCCGACGCACTCGAGACCCTGGAGCGCGCGGCCCGGGCCGATCCGGACACGCCAGTGCGGGTGGCTGCGCTCGAGGCTCTCGGGCAGATCGGTGGCGCCCGCGCTGTCGCAGTTCTGGCTTCGGTTATAGATGCACCCGAAAGCGACCTCGCGCTGTCTGCGTTGGGCGCCTTAGGTGAGATCGGGCACCCGGATGCTCTGGCGCCTCTGCTGGCCAGTCTGCGTTCAACGGACCCCCTTTACCGGCGCGCGGCCGCGCGCTCGCTGGGCCGGCGCGGCGGGGCAGGGGTGGCCGGCGCGCTGCAGTGGGTCGCCGCTGCCGATGCCGCTGAAGATGTGGGCCAGGCGGCGATCGAGGCGCTTGGGCAGCTTGCCACGCCCGAGGCTATCGCCGCCTTGATCGAGCTGACGATGGACAGCACGCGCCGAGAGGCGTCCGTCACCGCGCTCTCGAGCGTGGGCCAGGCGCATGTTGGCGACGTGGCCCGTGGGCTGATCCATCCGCAACCGGCGGTGCGCCAGGCCGTGATCGAGGCATTGGTGCAGATGAGGCGTCCGGAGGCATCCGACGCGCTGGGCTCCGCCCTCGATCACCAGGACCCGCAGGTCCGCGTGGCAGCCTGCCGGGCGCTGGCGCGGCTTGGCAACCGGGCCGCAGAACGTAAGTTGGCACTGCTGGCGCACTCCGATCCCGACCAGTCGGTGCGAACCGCGGCAGAGAAGGCGCTGCGCAAGTGAGCAAGCATGGCCTTTTACTCTGAATCGCTCGGCCTTTCCGGCGCCGCCTTTACTTTACTGCGCGACCTGATCCACGAGCGAACCGGACTGTGCTACGATGATGGCAAGAATGAGCTGCTAGCCGACAAGTTGTCCCGGCGGGTGGTGGACTCGGGCTTTGCCTCATTTCTGGACTATTACTACTACCTCAAGTACGATGCCGAATCGGAACTCGAGTGGCTGCGAGTGATGGATCTGCTCTCTGTGCCCGAGACTTTCTTCTGGCGCGAGATGGACCAGGTGCGAGCGCTGGTGGACGTCCTCGTGCCGCGCTTCTTCGCCGGCCAGGCGGGACCTTTGCGCATTTGGAGTGCGGCCTGCGCGACGGGCGAGGAACCGTTCAGTATCGCGATCGCACTCAACGAAGCCGGCTGGCTGGCGCGCGCGCCAATCGAGATCTATGCCAGCGACGCGAGTCCGGCAGCGATTGAGAAGGCGCGCGCCGGCCTCTATCGCGAGCGCTCGTTCCGCAGCCTGCCCGCAGCGCTTAAAGAGCGTTACTTCACGCCAGAACAGGCCGGCGAGCGCATCTCGCCCGAGATCCGTCGGCAGGTGAAGTTCAGTGTCGCCAATCTGATCAGCGAGGCCGACATCGCGCACCTGGCCAACGCCCCGGTCGTCTTTTGTCGCAATGTCTTCATCTACTTTTCTAATCTCACGTTAGCCAGGGTAGCGACAACGCTGGGGCGTTGCATGCCCTCGCCCGGTTATTTGTTTCTCGGCTCCGCAGAATCGCTGCTGCGTGTGAGCACCGTGTTCGAGCTAGACGAGGTGAGTGGTGCCTTCGTATATGTCAAACGGTAGCCGGGGTGTTTTCCCCGATCGGGTTGTACGGGTGCTCGTGGTGGACGATTCGGCCTACGTGCGCAAGGTCGTGACGCAGATGCTGTCGCGCAGCCCTTTTATCGAGGTGATAGGTGTCGCTCACGACGGGGAAGAAGCCTTGGAGATGGCGGCCAGTCTGCAGCCAGACGTGATCACCCTTGACCTGATTATGCCCCGCATGGACGGCGTGGCATTCCTGAAGGAGCAGATGGCCCGCCAGCCTCTCCCGGTGGTGGTGGTCAGTATCGCAGGCGAAGGGGGCGAGCTGGCCTTGCAGGCGCTGGACGCCGGGGCGACCGATTTTGTCCAGAAGCCGACCGCCCTGGCTACCGAGCGGGTGCTTGAACTGGCCGATGAGCTGGTGCAGAAGGTCAAAGCAGCCAGCGAAGTTCCCTTGTCCCGCCTCCCTCCCCTGGTTCGCTCCGTCCCGGTCTCGTCAGGACCTGGGCGCGCCGGCAGTGCCACCTCGCGTAAAGGCCAGGTCGACGCGGTGGTGATCGGCATCTCGACCGGCGGTCCGCAGGGCCTGCGCGTGCTGATCCCGCAGTTGCCGGCCGACCTCCCGGTGCCCGTGGCAGTTGTGCTGCACATGCCGGTCGGCTACACCGAACTCTACGCCCAGAAGCTGGACCAGATTTCCCGGCTGAGGGTGATCGAGGGCCACGAGGGCGACGTGTTACGTCCGGGTCAGGTCATGGTCGCCCCGGCGGGCCGCCATCTGATCTTGCAGCGCCAGGCAGACGGCCAGGTCACGGCCCATCTGGATGCGCGCCCGTTCGACACCCCGCATCGTCCCGCGGTGGATGTCCTGTTCCGGTCGGCAGCGGAGGTGTACCACAACCGCCTGCTGGGGGTCGTCATGACCGGAATGGGCACCGACGGCCTGCAGGGCGCGGCCTGGATCAAGGCTCAGGACGGTGTGGTCTTCACCGAGGCTGAGGAGTCGTGCGTCGTCTACGGCATGTCTCGGGCTGTTGACGAGGCCGGCCTCAGTGACGAGAGCGTACCTCTGGACCAGATGGCCGGCGCCATTCTGGAGGTTGTCTAGCGCGCGGCACGCGTGCACGAAGACGCTCGCAAGGGAGAAATATCTGATGGCCAAAATACTCCTGGTGGATGACTCGGGTCTTTCGCGCCGCATCCTGCGCCGGATCCTCGAGCCGGCCGGTTACGAGGTGGTGGAGGCCGAGGACGGCATGGGCGCGCTGGAGCGTTACTACCTGGAGCGACCCGATGCGGTCATGCTTGACATGACCATGAGCGGAATGCACGGTCTGGACGTGCTGGCGCAACTGCGACAGATGGACCCCAAGGCCGTCGTCATCGTCGCGACCGCGGACGTCCAGGATTCCAGCCGCCAACTCGCCGTGGCCGGCGGCGCAAAGAGCTTCTTGACCAAGCCGTTTACGCCTCAACGGGTGCTCGATACGATCAGTGCCGCGTTGGAGGTACACGATGCTTAGTGCCGAACAGAACGATGCCTTGACCGAGGTGATTAACATCGGGTTCTCGCGGGCTGGTGCCTCGCTTTCGGAGTTGACCGGCCATCGCGTGCTGCTTGACCCGCCCCAGGTCGCCATCTATCCGATCACCGATCTCGGCAAGGCCCTCGGCACCATCATCAAGGGCGACATCGCCACCGTACACCAGATTTTCGGCGGCCCGGTCGCGGGTGACGCTATGCTGATCCTCACCCAGGAAGACGCGAACTCTGTTGGCCCGTCTCCTGACGGGTGACGAGCGCCGGGGCCGGACACTGGAGGTCACCGATCGTGAGGTGCTGATGGAGACCGGCAACATCCTGTTGAGCGCCTGTCTCGGCACCTTCGGCAACCTCTTGCAGGTGCACATCACCTTCACCGTGCCGCGCTTGCACGTGGAGGCGCTGGACGGACTGCTCGATAGCCTGGTCATCGGTTCCGAAGAACTGCGCTACGGTCTGGTGGTATTCGCCAACTTCCGCCTGCGCGACAGCGAAGTCGGTGGTTTTCTGGTGATGGTTCTCGGCATCGCGTCGCTCGACCGCCTGATCCAGGAGGTCGAGAAGCTGGGCTGAACGGAAGGGGCTGACCAAGAACTCCTCGTATTGCAGCTACTCCTGCAGTCGTTCGCTCCCCCCATCCCCTCGCGCCCGTTGCCCGTACCATCTGGAAGCGAGCATGCTGACCGATGTCGCTCAGGTAGTAAGCTAATTAGGATCATCGCGGCAACTTATCGATCGCGGTGTATCTGCTCGCGACGCTGCCATCGGCCGGGCGAGGGAGGTGAAGACGGAAAGGAGCATCTGGGGTGGCAAACACAACCGCTGACCTGCTTATCGAACGCCTGATTGACTGGGGGGTCGACACCATCTTCGGGTTTCCCGGTGACGGCATTAATGACATCTTTGAAGCTCTGCGCACGCACCAGGACCGCATCAAGTTCATCCAGGTTCGGCACGAAGAAGCGGCCGCCTTTGCGGCCTGCGGCTACGCCAAATACACCGGCAACCTGGGTGTTTGCCTGGCAACCTCGGGTCCCGGCGGCGTGCACCTCCTTAACGGTCTCTACGACGCGAAGGACGACGGACAGCCCGTCCTCGCCATCACGGGCCATACCTTTCACGACCTGATCGGCACTCACTACCAGCAAGACGTCGACCTCGACAAGTTGTTCATGGACGTCTGCGTCTACAACGAACGCGTTATGGGCCCGACGCACGTTGTGAACGCCGTGGACGAGGCCGTAAAAACGGCCCTGACCCGGCGCGGCGTGGCGCACTTGACCATACCTAAGGACATCCAGGGCTGGAGCCTCGACGGTCATCGATCGAAAGCCAATCTTCCCCATCATAGCGCGGACCTGTTCACCGGGGCACAGCCGTTGCCTGCCCGCGGGTTGCTAGAGCGCGCCGCCGAAGTGCTCAACCAGGGCAACAAAGTCGCAATTCTGGCCGGGCGAGGTGCGCTCAATGCCCGCGCCGACGTGCTCGCCCTGGCCGAGAAGCTGGCGGCCCCGATCGTCAAGCCGCTGCTCGGCAAGGCTGTGGTCCCCGACGACAGCCCGTACACCACGGGTGGCATCGGCTTGCTTGGCACGGCACCGTCGCAGGATGCGCTGCAAGAATGCGACACCCTGATCATCGTCGGCAGCAGCTTCCCGTACATCGAGTTTTATCCGAAGCCCGGCCAGGCGAAGGCGGTTCAGATCGACATCGATCCGTCACGCATCGGCCTGCGCTATCCGGCCGAAGTTGGCCTGGTGGGCCACAGCCGCGACGTCTTGCAGGCCTTGCTGCCCTTGGTCCATGCCAAATCTGATCGCCGCTTTCTCGTAAAGGCGCAGGACCGCATGGTGCAGTGGCGCAAGCTGATGCAGGAGCGCGGGACCCGCCCTGACAAGCCGATGAAGCCGCAGGTCGTCGCCTACGCGCTCAATAAGCTTCTGGACGACGATGCGATCATCTCATCGGATAGCGGCACCATCGCCACCTGGTCGGCACGCTACATCGATATCCGCGGCGATCAGCAGTACTCGCTCTCCGGCAGCCTGGCCACCATGGGCAACGGCTTGCCCTATTCGGTGGGCGCGGCGGTCGCCTACCCTGGGCGGCAGGTGGTCGGCTTCGTCGGTGACGGCGGATTCACGATGCTGATGGGCGAAGTGGCGACCCTGGTCAAGTACAGGCTCAACGTCAAGATCATCATCATCAAGAACAACGTGCTTGGCCAGATCAAATGGGAGCAGATGGTTCTCAACGCCAACCCGCAGTACGGCGTGCAGTTGCAGCCGATCGACTTCGCCGCCTACGCCCGCGCTGTCGGCGCGGCCGGCTACACGATTGAGGACCCTGCGGACTGCGAGGCGACCTTGCGGGCCGCCCTGGCGCATCCGGGCCCGGCCATTGTCGAGGCCGTGGTCGACGCCAACGAGCCGCCGCTGCCGGGGAAAATCTCGACCGACCAGGCCACGCATTTCGCCGAGTCTCTGGCCCGTGGCGAGCGCAAGCGCTTCGAGATCATCAAGACCGTCCTCGAAGACAAGGTGCGGGAAGTGATCTAGGGCCATGCCAGTAGGAGAGAGCACCATTCCGGTCGAGCGCCTGGATGTGTCGGCCTACAAGATCCCGACCGATGCACCCGAGTCGGACGGCACCTACCGCTGGGACAGCACCACGATCGTCATCGCGGAGGCGACGGCGGGCGGCAAGCGGGGCCTGGGCTATACCTACGCCGACGGCGCCACCGCTCACCTGGTCCTCGAGATGCTGGCCGGCGTGGTGCGGGGCTGCGATGCCTTGGCGGTGTCCGGCGCCTGGTTAAAAATGGTCCAGGCGGTGCGCAACCTGGGCCGCCCGGGCATTGCCGCGATGGCGATCTCGGCCGTGGACAATGCGCTGTGGGATCTCAAAGCCCGCCTGCTTGACACTTCGCTGGCGAAGCTGCTCGGGCCGGTGCGTGATGGCGTGCCGGCTTACGGCAGCGGTGGCTTCACTTCCTACTCGAAAGAACAGCTGCAGGGTCAACTCGGAGGTTGGGCCAGGCAGGGCATGAAGCGCGTCAAGATGAAGGTTGGACGGGACCCGGAGCAAGACCTGGAGCGGGTGCGCTGGGCACGCGAGGCCATCGGGCCGGACACCGAGCTGTTTGTGGATGCCAATGGCGCTTACAGGCTGACCCAGGCCCTCTGGTTCGCCGAGCGTTTCGCCGGCGAGTTCGGCGTTAGCTGGTTCGAGGAACCCCGCCCTTCGGACGACCTGGAGGGCCTGCACTGGCTGCGCGACCGGGCGCCGGCCGGGCTCGACATCGCCGCCGGGGAATATGGCTACGAACTGCTCTACTTCCGGCGGATGTTGGATGCCGCCGCCGTCGACGTGTTGCAGGCAGACGCAAGCCGCTGCGGTGGCATCACCGGCTTTATGGCTGCCGGCGCCCTGTGCGAGGCGCACCTGCTGCCCTACTCGGCGCACTGCGCACCCAGCCTGCACGTGCATCCCTGCTGCGCACTGTCGAAGGCAATTCACCTGGAATATTTCCACGATCACGCGCGCATCGAGCACATCCTGTTCGACGGCGCATCTACCCCGGTAGAGGGTGTGCTTTACCCCGACCTGTCGCGGCCCGGTCTCGGACTGGAGCTCAAGCGGCAGGATGTGGAACGTTTCCGGATCGGGATCTGATCGATGGACCCGGGAGGAATCAAGCCGTGAAAGATCGGGAAAGCTGGTTGGAGACCGGCCTCGTGCTGTTCGCCGGCGGGCTGCTGGTCGGACTGGGGGTGCTCCTGTTCGGCCGCGTCTCTGGCGGCGCGCACCGGGCGCGCCAGCATGGGCAACCGGCCCCGTCCGCCGGCAGCGTACCGGCCCATCGTCATCAGCACATCTCCAGCAACGCGGCGCGTTGAGTGAGGATGAAGTTCTCTCCTGCCCCCCTGTTCGTCCTGTCACTCTGGCGCCGCCGGCTTCGACAGGCCTCACGGAATGCAGGGGCTCGGAGAATCGACCCCAATTCGGCCCGCCAATCGGTGGGCGTGATCGCTCTGTAGGATCGGGCATGTTCAGGTTTGCACGCCGGAAGAAGAGCCCAGTTGAACGGCTGCGCGAGGCGGTTCGGGTGGCCCGCCTGGAAATACGGCAAGGTCGCTTCCAACGCAGCATGGCCGTGATCGCGTCGTTTGCGGCCCTCGTCAGCGGCTTCGAGGCCTACGCCCAGCACCAGCGGGGTGCCTTTGCCGACCGGTGGATGTGGACCCCTGTCTGGCTCACGCCTCCGGTCGTCGGCTCGGCGGGGGCAGCCTTGGTCAGCGAGCGGGCTGCCCGGCGGGTCTTGCCGGTCGTAGCAATGGCCGCGTTGGCCGATGGCTTCATCGGCTTCGGCCTCCATATACGTGGCATCACACGCTTGCCCGGCGGCTCCAGGCTCTGGCGCTACAACATCGTTATGGGCCCGCCCGTGTTCGCTCCCTTGCTCGTCGGCACAGTCGGGATACTCGGGCTGTTGGCGAGCGCGCTCAGACCTGAGGATGCGAGACTGTCCGACCTCAGGCGGCTTTCTCGGTCGGGGCCGTCCGGCGTGCTGGGGCGGGTGGCTCTCCTCCCCGCGCTGCGACCGGGGCCGGCGAGTGGCGGCGGCTCCGCGCCAGGGCAGGCCCTACGCGACTTGCAGCAGGAGATCTCTCGCGGCCGTTTTCAACAGGGCATGGCCCTGACCGCGGCCTTTCTGGGGATCCTGTCCGGAGGCGAAGCCTACTTCGAGCACCTGCGGGGCAGTTATAATCAGCGGATCATGTGGACGCCCGTTTGGGTCACGCCACTGATGGTCGCAGCCGCGCTTGGCGCCGCCGGCAGCCCCCGGGTTGCCCACCATGTCTTGCCCTGGGCTTCGGCCGTGACGCTCCTGGACGGCCTGCTGGGTTTCGGGCTGCACTTGCGGGGTATCACGCGGATGCCCGGCGGACTCGACAATCTTCGCTTCAACGTGACGTTGGGCCCGCCGTTGTTCGCACCGTTACTCTTTTCGGCCGTCGGGTTGCTGGGCCTGATCGCCACACTGCTCCGGCGGCAGAGGTGAGAGATGATTGAGAATCGCTATCCGCAGGCGGACGTTCTGGGCCAGCGCGGGCACTGGGACGAGGCCACGCGCCAGGTGGTGATGGATCGGGTCGAGAACGTGCCATCGTTCCGCTACTTTAGCGACGAGCAGAGGGCGATTGTCGAAGCAGTCTGTGCGCGTGTCATCCCTCAGGAACACCGCCCGCCGGACCGCCGCGTGCCGATCGCACCCTGGCTCGATCAGCACTATGGCGAGCGCGAGATCGACGGCTTTCGCTTCGACGACATGCCGCCGATCCAGCAGGCCTGGGACTGGGGCCTGGAGGGGCTGGACCAGACGGCGAACGCGCTGTTCGGGCGGCAATTCGTCGCTCTCGACGGCGCCGAGCAGGACCAGGTGCTGCGGGCGGTGCGCGATGGCCAACCACCAGGGGAAGTCTGGCAGAGGATGCCGGCCCGCCGCTGGTGGACCGTCGTCATCCTGCGCCAGATCAGCGGTATCTATTACGCCCACCCCCTGGCCTGGGATGAGATCGGTTTCGGCGGCCCGGCCTATCCGCGCGGCTACTTCGCGCTCAATCACGGCGCTCCCGAGCCGTGGGAGCCGCGCGAGGCGGGCAGCCGCTATGATTTTGGGCGAGAACGCTTCGTCGTCGTTCCCAAGGGAGGTTAATAGGTGAGGTTGCACGTCCATCTCTCTTCGGACTGGATACTCGACACCGAGATGCGCGAGTACCTTCCGCAAGAGACGGTCGATTTCTGCATCGTGGGCACAGGCGCCGGCGGGGGCGTGCTGGCCCAACGCCTGGCTGCCTACGGTTTTTCGGTGGTCGCGCTGGAAGCGGGCGACTGGCATGATTCAGAGACTGACATGGTGTCCGACGAGGCCGGCTCGACCCGCCTCTACTGGAACGACCTGCGCCTCACCGGCGGCACTGAGCCCTTGGAGCTCGGGGCCAATAATTCGGGCAAGGGCGTCGGCGGTGGCACGGTCCACTATGCCGGATTTACCCCGCGCCTGCACCCCTCCGATTTTCGCGTCAAGACGGAGAATGGTGTTGCCGTCGACTGGCCGATCGCCTACGACGATCTCGAACCCTACTACGAGCAGATGGAGCGCGAATACCCGGTCTCGGGCCCGGCTCACTATCCCTGGGGGAAGCCGCACGGCTATCGTTACGCGCCGCTCGAGGCGGGCACAGCCGGTCAAATGCTACTAAAGGGCTGCGCCCAACTGGGCATCCGGGCGGTCGCCGGCGGCCCGGTCGCGATCCCGGCCGGGCGCGCCGGCAAGCGCCCGCACTGCATCATGCGCGGCTTTTGCCTGTTGGGCTGCAAGGTGGGAGCCAAGAGCAGCATCCATCTCAGCCATATTCCGGATGCCATCGACCACGGTGCGGAGATCCGTACCGGCTCCATGGCCTACGAGATCCCGGTCGACGGCGCAGGCCGGGTGACCGGCGTGCGCTATTACCGCACCAAAGCAGATGGCCAGGTGGTGGCCGAAGAGCAGCAGGCGCGAGCCGTGGTGGTGGCGGGTTACGCCATCGAAACCCCGCGCCTGCTGCTCAACTCCCAGTCCGCACTTTTTCCCGACGGGCTGGCCAATTCCAGCGGCAAGGTCGGCCGCTACCTGATGGCGCAGGCGGGCCCGGTGGTCTGGGGCCGCTTCGACGACATGATCCGCCAGTATAAAGCGCCGCCGGCCTGTGCCTGCAGCGAGGAGTTCTACGAGACCGATCCCAAGAACGACTTTGTGCGCGGCTACGCGCTGCAGACCGTCGCGCCCCTGCCGATCGCCATGGCCCATCTCTTGACCGATCGCGACGGCCGCTTTGGCGAGGACTTGCTGCGCTCGATGCAGGATTACAACCACTATGCCTGCATCGGCGTCTTGGGCGAGATTTTGCCTGACGAGCGCAACTACGTGTCCGTGGCGGCCGACACGCGTGACAAGTTCGGGATTCCCGTGGCTCACGCACATTTCAATCTGTTCGATAACGACCGGCGCATGATCGCCGCCGGCATCCAGCGGGCGCGCGATGTTTTGCATGCGGCGGGGGCACGTGAAACGGATTTCGTCCATCGTTATGCACACCTGGTCGGCACCTGTCGCATGGGCTTTTCGGCGCAAGACTCGGTGGTTGACCGCTGGCTGCGTACCTGGGATGTGCCGAACCTGTTTATCTGTGACGGCAGCGTCCTGCCCACACAGGGCTCGTCTAACCCGGCCTTGACGATCTCTGCCCTGGCGGCACGTACCGCCGATTGGATACGCGGGGCGGCCCGACGCGGCGACCTCGACAGCCGGCCGGCCGCGGAGAAGACTCAGGCAGCCGTGGAGGTGTCATGAGCGGCATGGAATTGTGGTGGTTGGGACAGTCCGGATTCCGCCTGCGCGATCCGGGCGGTGGGCCGGTTGTGTTTGTCGACCCCTTTATTAGCGAGAACAAGGATCGGACCTGGCAGGCTCCTGTCGGGCCCGAGGCCCTGGCGCGGGCAGACGTGGTGCTGTGTACGCACGAGCACAGCGACCACTTCGACCGGCCGGCTCTGAAGGCGGCCAATTCCCTGCCGGGCGCGGCCTTCAGGCTGGTCGTGCCGCAGCCGATCGTCGACGAGGCCCTCGGGCTGGGTATCCCGCGGGAGCGAGTGTCAGGCGTGCAGCCCGGGCAGAGTTACGAATGGTCGGGCCTGCGCCTGACACCGGTGCCCGCCCGGCATGGTATCAACGTGGCGGATGCCTATTCCTTTGGGGAGCAGTTATCCGGCGGCGAAGTGCGCTACCTGGGCTATCTGATCGAGCTGGGCGGCGTGCGAGCCTATCATGCAGGCGACACGCTGATCTACGACAAGCAGGCAGAGCAGATCCGGCCCTTCAAGCCCCACCTGGCACTCTTGCCGATCAACAGCCGCGGCTTCTACCGGGAGACGGAGCGCAACATCGTCGGCAACGCCGACCCGCGTGAGGCGGCGAAGTTGGCAGTAGACATCGGCGCCCAGGTGCTGGTGCCGATGCATTGGGAGATGTTCGCCTTCAACCGCGGCTTCCCCCGGGATGTGGTGGCCTACGTGGTTGAGAACTTGCCCCAGTTGACTGTGCTGATCTTCGGCCGCGGCGCGAAGTTCACCTATTGTCCAAGCGAAGAACTCTGAGTGATGAGTAATAGCCACGGCTGCGCCCCCTATCCGCCCATCTCTGCCTACGCGATCATCGGCGACTGCCACACCACCGCGCTGGTGTCGGCTCAAGGCTCGATCGACTGGTATTGCCCGGGTCGCTTTGACGCGCCGGCTGCCTTCTGCCGCCTGCTCGATTGGCAGAAGGGCGGCTACTTCAGCGTAGCACCGGCGGGCCAATATCGGTCGACGCGTGGCTACCGGGCCGACAGCAATATCCTGGAGACCACCTTTACGCTCACCGGCGGACAGGCCCGCTTGACCGATCTGATGCCGGTCTACGCCCGCGGCGAAGATCACCAGGGTTATGACGTGGGCGCGACGCACGAGATCCTGCGCCTGGTAGAGGCTAGCGCCGGAGAGGTGGAGCTGGAAGTGCGCTTCAAGCCGTCGTTTGATTACGCGCGGGCTGCCGCCGAGTTGAACGTCGTCGAGGACGGGGCCGTAGCGTACAGCGGGTCGCAAAGCCTGATCCTGCGCTGTCCCGGCCTGGCCATGTCTGCCGACGGAGACGGAACGCTGCGGGGTGTCCTGCGGCTCCGCTCCGGCGAGAGACGCTGGCTGGTGTTGACCGATAGCCCTGGTGGAGATCAGAACCCGCCCGTGCTGCGGACGGCCGACCCGGACACACAACTTCGGCGCACGCTGGAGTACTGGATGGAATGGGCTAGCCACTGCCGTTACCGCGGTCCCTACCGGCGAGAGGTCATGCGGAGTCTGCTCGCGCTCAAGCTGCTCACCTACGAGCCAACCGGTGCCGTCGTGGCCGCACCCACTACCTCCCTGCCGGAAGTGATGGGCGGCCTGCGCAACTGGGATTATCGCTACACGTGGCTGCGCGATTCTGCGCTGATCCTCTACGCCATGATGACGGTCGGCTACCAGGAAGAGGCGGGCGACTTCTTCGAATGGCTCTGCAGGACTGAGCAAGCCGATCCTCAACCCGACCGGCAAATCATGTACACGATCAGCGGCGGGCGAGATATTCCGGAAACCGACCTGCCAGGGCTGGCCGGTTACTGTCGCTCCCGCCCGGTACGGGTCGGCAACAGCGCCGCGCGCCAGGTCCAGCTCGATATCTATGGCGACGTGCTCAGCGCGGCCTATCTGCACTTTTGTGGAACATCGCGCGGCCGGGCGACGGTTGGATCGCCGTCGAGCGGGCTGCGAGCGCACCAGTTGGACGGAGACACGTGGTCGGTCCTGCGGGGGCTGGTCGAACAGGCAGCGCAGCGCTGGCAGCAGCCCGACAACGGCATCTGGGAGGTGCGCGGCGGCCCGCAACAGTTCCTCTATTCCCGCCTGATGTGCTGGGCGGCCCTCGACCGCGGCACGCGGCTGGCCGAGCGGTTTGCCATGCCGGCTCCGCTCGACCGCTGGCGGGAGACGCGGGACGACATCCGCCGGGCCATCCTGACGAAAGGCTATGACCCGGAGCGTGGCGCCTTCACCCAGGCTTTCGGCAGCTCGGTGCTCGACGCCGCCGCCCTCTACATTCCGTTGACGGGCTTTCTTCCCCCCACCGACCCGCGCGTCAAGTCGACCGTGGAACGCATACGTCACGAACTGACCCGGGATGGACTGGTCTATCGCTACCGGGCGAACGACGGACTGCCTGGCGACGAAGCGACTTTCTCCCTGTGCACTCTGTGGTTGGTCGACAATCTGGCCCTCAGCGGGCAGCTGGACGAAGCGCACGATCTGTTCGAGCGAGTCTGCGGCTACGCCAATGACGTGGGTCTCCTCTCGGAAGAGATCGATGCCGCCACCGGCGAATTGACCGGCAATTTTCCTCAGGGGTTCACGCATATGGCGATCGTCGCGTCGGCGGTCAACCTGGCTAAGGCTGCCGGGCATGGCAGCGAGGAGGCGGCCGAGAACGAGGCCGAACGCTCCGAGCGAGCGCAGAGCTCGGCCGAGCAGGGGCATTCGGCGCGCCGGCCGCGCGGTCGCTAAGCGGGGTGGGGTGCGGCGGCTTTACTTAACCGGGCGATGGGCTGTATACTCCGCAGCGATAGTGGTCAGTTCGACGTACGCTGGCGGCGCGCCGCCGGTGCCGGACTGGCACCCGGCTGCCAGCCAGACGATCGTAGGAGCAGGCGCAAAGCATGCACGTGGAGGAGGAAGAGGGTTCTCTGTCCGTCAAGGCAGAGACCTATATTTTGGCGTTCGCCGTAGATAGGCCCTTCGTCTATCTTGACGATCCCAGCGGGTGCCGGATCGCCGAACTGTTTGTCCTGTCGAGTGTTCACCCGTTACACGATCGCGATGATACAGTAGGTGTTGGCCGCTGGCGCTGGGAAGAGAGCCCGGGCGAGATCGTTTTTTCCCTGGAAGTCGCCAGCTCCGTCTGGCAGTCCAAGATTTACCGCTTTCGCTGCCGGCCGCGGCGCTTTCTGTACGAGATCGAGATCGTGGGTGAGGGCCGGCTGGCGGAAGCCCACTATTTTGGCGGTTACTTCTCCGGCCAGGCGCGCTGGGGTTCGGGTTTCTTTCGTTCTGGCCAATCCTTCCGCAGAGGCTTCAATCCCGAGCCGAATAGCCAGGAAGTCAACTACTTCGTGCCTTCCGCCGGTTCGGTGATCGACTTGACCGGCGTTCCGTTGCCCGGCAAGGCCGGCTGGTTCTTTACGCCGCCGCCTTTCTGTTATGCCTTTCTCGCCAACCAAGGTTGGCTCGGGGTGGGAGTCGAGGCGGCCCCAGGCGCCAACCGCTACACCGAGTTCAGCTACTCCGGCGAGCTCAATTCGTTCTACCTCACGCTTGCCTACGAAGGCCACACTTCGGTCGCGGGGCGCTATCGTCTGCCGGCACTAGGCTTTGACTTCGGCGACGACGAGTATGACGTGCTGCGCGCGCACGTGCGCGCTTTGGGCCTGGGTGGTCACCTTGGGCCGGCGCGGGCCCGCGTGAAGCCGGCGTGGTGGCATGAGCCGATCTTCTGCGGCTGGGGTGCGCAATGCGGCGCGGCCGTGCTCGAAGGCGGGCGTGCGCCCGACTATGGTCGCCAGGCGCTCTACGAGAGCGTGCTTGCGACGTTGGAGCAGAACGGGGTCTGTCCGGGTATCGTGGTGCTGGACGACAAATGGCAGGCGACGTACGGCGACAATCTTGTCGACCCGGCCAAGTGGCCCGATCTGCGTGGCTTTGTACGCAACCAGCACAGTCTCGGCCGTCGCGTGCTCCTCTGGCTCAAGGCCTGGGACCCGGAGGGGTTGCCCGCCGAGGAATGTATCAGCAACGCCGCCGGCCTCACCCTGGCGGTGGACCCCACCAACCCGGCTTATGTCCACCGGCTGTGCGCCTCGATCAAGACAATGCTGGGACCGGATGGCTACGATGCGGACGGCTTCAAGATAGACTTTTCCGCCCGCATCCCGAGCGGCCCCGGGATGCACCTGCACGGTGACACCTGGGGCCTCGAGCTCATGCACACCTACTTGGGCGTGCTGCATGACGAAGCCAAGCGAATCAAGCCCGAGGCCCTGATCATGGCTCACACGCCTCATCCCTACCTATCCGGCCTGCTTGACATGATTCGTCTCAACGACATCAACGTGGACAAGAACGTCGGCCGGGCAATGACCCTGCGCGCCAGAATCGCCGCCATCGCCTGCCCGGATGCCCTGATTGACACCGACAACTGGCCGATCCGCGACAAGGCTGCCTGGCGCGCCTACACCAGCCTGCAGCTCAGTTTGGGCATACCCTCACTCTACTACGGCAGTCACATCGATTCGACCGGGGAGTTGCTGGAAGAGGAAGACTATGCGCTGCTGCGCGACACGTGGGCCGAGTATCGGGCAAGCCAGGCCTGAGCCGGTGTCCTTTGCGGTGAGGCGCCCGAGCAGGGAGGAGGTCGATCGTTGCTCCGCGAGAGGATGACGCCGCGCGCGCGCATGATCGCTGCGATGTGTAACGAGCAGCCCGACCGGGTGCCGGTGGCCCCGGATATGTCAAACATGATCCCCTGCCGGCTGACCGGCAAGCCATTCTGGGAGATCTATTACTTCCGCGAGCCGCCACTCTGGAGGGCCTACATCGACGCCGTGCGCCACTTCGGTTTCGACGGCTGGTTCACGGATGGATCATTGCAGTACGAGTGGCCAGGCGACCGTGCCGAGGCCATCGAGGACATGCAGAAGTCGGCCGAGCGCTGGGTGGTGCGTTACCGTGGCCGCATCGACGACTACGATTACCGTACCGAGAGAACCTACTACGTCGCCGATCCGCCGACCCCGACCGGCAAGCCGTTCTACGATATCGAACAGCAGTGGCCCCTGATCGAGAAGTGGTTCGCGCCGCCAGTGGGCTACAACCCTTCGCTGCTGCAGCACCAGCGCCAGATGCTGGGGGAGTTGGGCGCTTTCGGCGTACAGGTCGGCTATCCCGGTTTTCAAACCTGGTTCTCGTTGTTCCAGGGTGGCCTGATGGATCTGAGCACCTGGTACTTCTTCAAGCACGACCACGTCGAGCGACTGCGCCAGCTTCACGAGCGGCAGGTGCTCAAACAGATGGAGATGATCCTCGATGAGCGCCCGGATTTCGTCTTGCTCGGCGGATCGGGCACGCTCACTTTGCAGTCGCCGACCATCGCGCGCGAGCTCTCGCTACCCACGATCCAGAAGCTGACCCGGATGGCCAAACAGGCCGGAGTGCCCACGATGTTGCACTCATGCGGCAAGGAGCGCAAGCTGGTACAGTGGTGCGCCGAGGAGACGGACCTGAACTGCATCAATCCCTTGGAGATTGCGCCGATGGGCGACTGCGACCTGGCTGAGGTGAAACGGGCCTTCGGCGGACGCCTTGCGCTGATGGGCAACCTGCACACCACCCAGGTTATGCTGATGGGCACGCCGGCCGATGTCGACCGCGCTGCCCGCGAGGCGATCGATGCGGCCGGCGCGGGTGGTGGCTTTATCCTCTCGACCGGTGATCAGTGCGGGCGCGACACCCCCGATGAGAACATCCACAAGCTGATCGAGGTGGCCCGGACCCATGGCCGCTACGACTGACCGGACGGCTCGAATGGATCGAATCAGCGAAAACCTGTACCGTTTCTGCGACACGTGCAACGTTTACATAATCCGACACGGCCGGGAGGCCGTGCTGGTGGACTTCGGCGCCGGGGATGTGCTCGGGCATCTGGCCGAGATAGGTGTCGAATGCGTGACCGACGTACTGATGACGCATCACCACCGCGATCAGGGGCAGGGGCTGGCGCGCGCGGCGGCGCTCGGCTGCCACATCTGGGTGCCTGCCGTCGAGCAGGATCTGTTCGCCAATATCGACGCTCACTGGCAAGGCCGCCCGGTCTACAACGACTATAACATGCGCCAGGACCGCTTTTCCCTGCTGGAGCCGGTGGCTTTCACCGGTCTGCTGCAGGATTATGCGACACTCCACTTCGGTAAACGGTCCCTTACCGTCGTTCCCACGCCTGGCCATACTGTTGGTTCCTTGAGCCTGATCGGCGAGATCGACGGCCAGCGGGTGGCGTTCAGTGGCGATCTGATCGCCGCCCCCGGCAAGCTCTGGTCGCTGGCTGCCACGCAATGGACCTACAACCAGGCCGAAGGGGTTGCGGCGGGCATCGCCTCGCTGCTCGACCTCGCCGGACGCGCACCGCGATTGCTTTTGCCATCTCACGGCGAGCCAATGCGCGAGCCGGCCGCGGCGATCGAGCTGTTGGTCGCCCGGCTGACCGAACTCCTCGCCTGTCGCCACGAGAACGAGCGCCTGGCGGAATGGTTCAGCGCACCCTATCTGCCCGTCACGCCGCACGTGCTCTGGAACCGCACCAGCCAGGCGTACTCCTACGTGCTGCTGTCCGCGTCCGGCAGGGCCTTGTTCGTCGACTTCGGCTACGACTTCATGACCGGTTTCGCGGCCGGCGCCGATCGCGCCTCTCGCCGGCCCTGGCTGTACACGCTCCCGACGCTCAAGCGTGATTTTGGGGTGACCAAGATTGACGTGGTGATTCCCACGCACTACCACGACGACCACGTGGCGGGCTGCAACCTGTTGCGCGCGGTCGAAGGCAGCCAGGTCTGGGCCGCGCAGGAATTCGCCGCCATCCTGGCCGATCCCGCCCGCTACGACCTGCCTTGTCTGTGGTACGACGCCGTCCAGGTGGACCGTGTGCTGCCGGCCGGTCAGCCGGTGAATTGGGAGGAGTACCAGCTCCAGGTGCATCCGCAGCCGGGTCACACCCGGTACGCGGCGGCGATCACATTCGAGGCTGATGGGCGGCGCTTCCTCTGCAGCGGCGACCAATATGCCGACGAGGGGCTCGAGGCCTGGAACTACGTATACCGCAACCATTTCGACACGGGTGACTACCGCGAGACGGCCGCGCTTTACGCCCGACTGCGCCCGGACGTGATCCTGTCGGGCCATTGGGAGCCCCACTGGGTGCGGACCGGCTACCTGGAACGGTTGGCGGAGAAAGGTGAGGTGTTGGAGCGCCTGCACCGCACGCTCCTGCCGCGCGACGACTTTGGCTGCGACGCCGAAGGGGGCATGGCGGCACTGCGGCCTTACCAGTCGACCGTGCTCGCCGGGCAAGAGTTCGAGCTGGAGGCCGAGATCACCAATCCGCTGGCGGTGGGAGCCGAGCTCGTCGCCCAGCTGGTGGTCCCGCCAGGCTGGGCGGCCGGGGAGGAAGTGCGCTTGCAGCTGGCAGCGCACGCCACCACCCGCCTGCCTCTGCGCCTGATCCCGCCGCCTGGTCTCCAGGTGCGTCGCGCGCGCGTTGCCATCGATCTGACCATCGGCGGCCGCCGGCTCGGGCAGCAAGCCGAAGCGCTGATCGACGTCTGCTGAGCGAGGTCCGACAAGGCATGACTATCCTGGCGGGGATCGACATCGGCGGCACCAAGTGCGCCGTCTGCCTGGGAGCGATTGAGGACGAACAAGACGGCCTGCGCGTGTTGGGCAAGCGTCGCTTCCCGACCCCGCCAACACCGCCGGAGACGCTGGCTCGGTTCCAGCAGGAACTGGCCGGCCTCCTGGACGAGCACGGCGTCTCTGCCGGCCCCGGAACGGCGCCGGCAGAGGGATCGCCCGGCAGCGCTGTCGGCGGCAAGCATACCCTCGCCTGGATCGGCATCAGCTGCGGTGGTCCCCTGGACAGCGCCGCCGGGGTCGTGTTCTCACCGGCCAACCTGCCCGGCTGGGACCGCGTGGACGTCGTGACGCCGTTCGCCGGCCGCTTCGGCGTGCCGGTGGCGTTGCAGAATGATGCCAACGCCTGTGCGCTGGCCGAGTGGCAGTGGGGCGCCGGACGTGGCTGCCGGAACATGATCTTTCTGACCTTCGGCACCGGCATGGGCGCAGGCCTGATCCTCGACGGCCGGCTGTACTCAGGCACCAACGAGCTGGCCGGCGAAGTCGGACATGTGCGCCTGGCCCCCGACGGGCCGCTGGGTTACGGAAAGGCCGGCTCTTTCGAGGGCTTCTGCAGCGGCAGCGGCATCGCGAACCTGGCGCACGACCTGGCGGAGGAAAGCCTGCGCCGGCATCAGGCGCCGCTCTATTGCCCGACCGCGGCCGACCTGCCTTTTGTCAGCGCTGAAAAGGTGGGGCTGGCAGCCCAGGCCGGCGATCTCGTCGCACTGGCCGTTTTCGATGTCGTCGCCCGCCGGCTGGGCCAGGGCCTGGCGCTGCTGGTCGATATCCTCAACCCGCAGCGGATTGTCATCGGCAGCATCTGGAGCCGCCAGCGCGCGCTGCTGGAGCCGGCGACGTTGCGCGTGCTGCGGGACGAAGCCCTGCCACTGGCGCTCTCCGTCTGCCAGGTCATGCCGGCCGGCCTCGGCGAGAGCGTGGGCGATCTCGCCAGCTTGTCGGTCGCCCTCAATGCGCTGCGGACGGCCGGTCAGAGCCGCTAGCCGGGTTTGGCAGGGACCCTCAAGATCGTCTACGACCTGTTGCTTTACCGCAGCTTCGGGGCACACAAGCCCCCTGACCAAAGAGGCGCCTGAGGAACGCGCCGCCGGACGGCACATCTGCCTCATAGACCCACGGAAAGGATCCAGGGAATGCGCTATAAACGCATACTTCTGAAACTCAGCGGGGCCGCCGTCGCGGGCGCCCAGGATTTCGGCTTCGACCCCGGCGCGCTGGATTTCATCGCCGACGAGGTGCTCAAGCTGCACGGCGCGGGGATCGAGATCGGCATCGTGATCGGCGGTGGCAACATTTTCCGGGGCAACCTGGGAACCCAGTGGGGCATCGAACATGCAGAGGCCGACAATATCGGCATGATGGCGACGGTCATCAACAGTCTGATGTTGCGCGGCGTCTTGACCAGCCGGGGCAAGGCCGAGGTGAGGGTGATGTCGGCGATCCCAATCAATACTGTGGCCGAGCCGTTCATCCGCCTGCGCGCGATCCACCACATGGAAAAGGGCTACATCGTCATCTTCGCGGCCGGTACGGGCCAGCCGTACATGACTACCGACTACCCAGCGGTGCAGCGCGCGATCGAAACGCGTGCCGAGGCTTTGCTCGCCGCCAAGTCCGGCACCGACGGCATTTACACTGCCGACCCCAACCTCGACCCGGGTGCCCGGCGCTACGTGCACATGGGCTACGACACGGTCGTGCATCAGAACCTGAAGGTGATGGACCAGAGCGCCGTCATCCTGGCGCGCGACCACGCCCTCCCTCTCCACGTCTTCAACTTTGACCTGCCCGACGCCATGTGGCGCATCTGCCAGGGCGAGGACGTCGGCACGATCATCACCGACAGCGGCGAGGACCGGCTGGCCTGAGGCGAACTTTCCGCCGGACGGGCCGGCATGCTCCGCCGCCGGCCCATCTTCAGAACCTGTTGCACGGCCACCACCGTGCCGGGCATTCGACACCGGTACCACGCGGAAGCGGATACGTTCAGGACGTCCGATCCCGGCACAGCCGGGACGGAGCGTCTGCGCGCTCGCTTCGCTCTACGGCTGGATCGAGAAGGTGAAGTTCCAGGTCCCGTCCTCCGTGCCGTCCGTACGCGTGATGTTGATATGCCCGTAGTATTGGTGGTTGAACTGTACCTTGGTGTATGTGTTCGGCCAGTACTGGTCGCGGGCCGGCACCAGAATGGTGCAGGTCGGTTCGCCGCCTCCGAACATGCAGAAGCCGGCCGTGTGCTCCTTCTGGGTGAACAGTGTCTCGCCGCCATCGTCGACGTCAAAGCGAACTTCCTGGATCCCCGCGCCGTCCTGGGAGCCTTTGGACTTCACGCGCGCCTTGACCTGCAGGGCGACTTGCTGGCGGAAGACGATGACCTGTCCGGAGACCGTCGGCTTCGCAGATGCCGGCAGAATGCCCGGCACGATGACCCGGAACGCCAGGTCGTCCAACCCGCTCGGCCCGCCCACGGCCACGTCGATGCTGGCGATGGCCAGCTGCGGCTGAGGTGTGTCGGTCGGGACGACCGGCGTCCCCGTCGGCGCGGGAGTCGGTGGGATGGCGCCGGAAGGCAAGGTGCGTGGGTCGAAGTTACAGCTCAGGAACTGCTCCGAGGCACTCACCCAGCCCGCCAGTCCCCCGGCTTCCACTTCTATCCACTGTCCGCTCGGGAAGCCGCGCCCGACGAAGGCCAGCGGCTTGACGGCCGCACCGGCCGCGAGGGCGGCCACCGGGGGTGCGAAGACCGTGCCGGGACCACTGCGCAGATTGAGGCCGTTGATCTGGACGGTACAGGTAGGCGCGGCCGGGACAGGGGTGTCACTTGGCGGCGGCGCTGCATTGCCCGGGGCGACGCCGGCAGGTGGAGAGGCCGCCGGCGCCGTTTGTCCATTGCCCGCGTCCGGCGGCAGGGGTGTGCTCTGGTCCAGCGGGGCTTGCTGCACGGCCGCGGCCGTCAGGTTGGCTGCGACTGCCTGCTGGTCCGCCACTTGCTGCGCCACCAGGTCGACTGTGGACGGGGGGTTAGGCGCTGCCGGTCCGGGCCCGGCTCCGCTCGGAGGTCCGCAAGCAGCCAGGGAGACTGTCAGGAGTGCCAGGCCGATGACGAGGGCAAAGTGCTTCATCTTCTCGCTCCGCAAGATGTGGGATCGGGTCCGGCCCGCCCTTCTTGATGGCCGGTCCATTCATAGGATGTTCGTTCGGGTTTACCCTGCGGCGTCTGTCAGCCGATCGAGAAGAGGCTGGCATCCGGCCGCGATCACGCGATCGGCCAGCACGCTGTCGTACTGGTCTTCTTTGCCGAGGCCCACGCATTCGGTTGCCGCGGCCCTTGCCGCATCGTCCAGAGACTTGATTTCGGAGGTGGGCCCGCCGGTCAGGCGGCGGATGACGGCCTTGTTCCAGAAGGCCCCGGCCAGGCTCAAGTCGGCCTGGCCGAGCATGCGCTCTTCGCCGGCCGCCGCCAACACCAACCGGCTCTTCTCGATGTTCTGAATGGCCGTGTTGTAATCCTTGTCGGCGTCGGCATACTGAGCGGTTTGCAGGTAGGCGTCCGCTTTGAGCTTGTAGGCCTGCCCGAGCGCGAGCAGGGGCGTGCCGTCCGGTCCCCAGGCTCTGTCCAGCGCCGCTGACGGTGAAGCCGCCGACTGCGGCGTCGCAGTCTGCTGCGACGCAGTCTGCTGCGACGCAGTCTGCTGCGACGTCGACACGTCGGAGGTCAAGCCCGCCTGCCCGGAACCCCCGCTCGCGCTCTCCGCCGCCAGCGCGACCGCTTTCTGATACTCTTTCACCGCCTGTTCCCAGTCGGTGCTCTCCAGGCGATCGGCCGCACTCAGCGCCTGAGCGCGGTTAAAGTAAAGGGTGCCCAGGAGTACCTGCGCTCGCACCAACTCCGGATTGATTGCCAGCGCCCTGTGCAAGGCGTTCTCCGCTATACGATCGGCGGTGGCCGCGTCGGTGCCCGGGTCACCTTCCGCCATCAGCGCGGCCTGGCCGAGGAACATATAGTAAAGATCCTGGCCGTCTGCCCGACCTTTCAGGCGCGCGGCATACTTCTCACCCTCTTGCAGCACCGCCAGGGCCCTCCCGCCGTGTCCGTAGTTCTCCTGCCGCAGCCCCATGGTGAACCAGAAGAGAGTATTCGTCCGCATCGTAAGCGCGCTCCGAACCGCCTCGGCCGCGCTCATGTCCACCAGGATCGGCGTCTCACCCAACCTATAGTGCCCGGTCACCAGGTCCGAATCGCCTCGCTGTTGCGACGAGATGTAGAAGTGCGGGGTGAACTGCTTTTGATCATCCAGGTTGCCCCAAATGAGCATTTGCGCGCCGAGGTCATGGGCCAGTTTTTCCGCGGCAGCCTCGTCATCGACGCGACCAACCGGCGCGCCTTGTTCGGATGAGAGCTGGGTTCCATGCCAGATGACCACGTTCGACGTTAGGTCGTGGTCCGGGTAACTGTCGCGTTGAGCTAAGAGTGACTTGAAGACCCACTCGCTCAGGCGGTCGCCGTCGTCCGAGTGCCCGATGTGCCCCGAAGTGTCCGCCACACCGAAATCGGCCACCGCGACATTGAAGTCGCCCGGCATGCGCAGCGGGCCGCGGGGCCGATCGAGTGTCGCTCGCAGGCCCATGAAGGTAGCCCCGGACGCCAGGATCAGCAGCAGCGCCAGGACGGGCAGGGTGGGCACTTCCAGCTCGCCGAAGCGGATGCGGTTCTTCTTTTTTGCGACCTGCCAGATGGTGCCGTCGGGCGAGCGCATGAAGAGCACCGGCGTCGCCCAGGTCAGCGCCGTCACACCCGCCGCGCCAGGATCATTGGCCAGTGACTTGCGCGCCTCGCTGACGGCGGCGTCCAGCGGGTAACCATCGGCGAGTGAGCCATAGAGTTCGTGCCCGAACAGCGCGGCGGCCGTGTCTGCGATCTCAAACTGCATCGCCACCACGGCCGGTATGCCGGCGCGCACCAGGCCCTGCGCCGCACCGGCAAACGGGTCGTCGTGCGCGCTGCGGGCTCCCTGGCAAGAGTTCAGCACCGCCAGCCTTAGTGAAGGGTGGTCCCGGAGCAGGTCGCCCAGGGCTCGCGCGCTGACCGGCTGGCCGTTGCCATTCTCATCCTCCATCACCAATACCCCGTCCCCTGACCCCTCGTCAAAGGCGCCGTGGCCGCTGAAATGAAGGACGTGATACTCGCCGCGCCGCAATTGTTCCTGGAGCGTGCTGAGACGGGCGTCGGGCAAGCGCTCTAGCGTCACCAATCCGCGCTGCTCCAATGGGCGCAAGGCCTGCGCCAGTTCTGCCCATTCCGCCTCGATGTCTAGCTTGGGGAACCCGGCCGGGCTGGCGAGCATGACCAGCACCCGCAACGGCGGCTTGACGGCCAGTTCCTCGGCGCTCTGGGGCAGTTCTAGGTAGCGCACCAGTGGGCTGGTGCTTGAAAGGGCCAGAAAGCGCGCGCCTGCCGGGTCGTACACGAGTTCCCAGGGTAGGGCGGACAGTTCGGGGACGTCGTTCAGCCGCAGACGGACACGCAGCCCGCGGCCCGCCTGGCGGCTCAGATCCAGGCTCCGGGCCAGGCTGTCAGCGACCTCACCGCTGAAGAGCGCCTGGAAGAGTTGTTCGCCAAGGCGTTGCGGCGCACTTGCTCCGCCAGATCCGTCCGGGGCCCGCTCGAGCTTCGACAGCAGATCGTCAAGTTCTGCGCCCGAGAACGGCAGGCTGAATTCCGCGCTGGCCTCACCGGCCGGCGACTCGAGCACGCGCGCGCGATAACCGGCGGTCGCACGTTCTACCAGCAGATCGAAATTAGCATAAACCAAACCGGCCACGCGCTGCCCCTTTTTTGCTCGCGAACGCCTCGCGCCGAGGAACTTATGTGACACAAGCTTATATCATATGTCGTCCACTCGTACGGTAGGGACGCTTAATTTGCTCGTTCTCCGAATTTGACAATCCAGGACTACTTAAGTAGAATGCCGCTCATACTTTAAGTACTTAATACCTAGAGCCTTAACGGGTTCTAGGTTAGGAATTGTGGGATGCCGTTCGGGGAGATGGCAGCCGCTTCGTGCGCCGTGGAGGGGGCCGATGGGCCCCGGAAGAATCAGGGACGCAGGGGTGCCACAGGGTGCCCGCAAGGTTGAAGAGCAAAACGCCCGGACCGCAAAGCCGGGCGTTTTGCTTTAGTCGCGACCTCGCGACGGCAGGGTGCACCGGCGCAAGGGCCGCCTCTGTCAGAACGAGCGCAAGGGGGATCGTCTGCTCGGCGCGCGCGCGGCCGCAGCGTTCAAGCCGCCAACGTCTCCGCCTCGCTCACCATGTCATCCAGGATTTGCAGGCCGTCTTTCCAGAAGTCCAGATCCTTCAGATCCACGCCAAGCGGTCGTAGGATCTCGTACGGCCATTTCGAGCCGCCTGCGCTCAACATCGCCAGGTAGCGGTCTGGGAACTCGGCCCCAACCTGCTGATAGCGGGCGTACAGTGCGAGCACGAGCAACTCGCCAAAGGCGTAAGCGTAGACGTAGCCCGGCGTGTTGATGAAGTGCGGGATGTAGCTCCACCACAGGCCGTAATCCGCGGTCAGGTTGACGCTGTCCATGAACATCGCCCGCTGCGTCTCCAGCCAGAGCTCGTTGTAGCGTTCGGTTGTCAATTCACCCTCACTGCGGCGGGCCCCGTGGATCGCGTCCTCGAAACGGTTCATGCTCACCTGGCGGAACACGGTGGCGAAAGAGTCCTCCAGCTTGCCGGTCAGCATGCTCAGCCGCACCTGCGGATCGCTCTCGCGCCTCATCACGTCCTGGAACACCAACATCTCGCCGAACACCGAGGCCGTCTCGGCGGTCGTCAGCGGGGTATGCATCTGCAGCATGCCCTGTTCACGCGACAGGGTCTGGTGGACGGCGTGGCCAAGTTCGTGCGCCACCGTCATTACGTCTCGGGGACGGGCCTCATAGTTCACGAGCACGTATGGGTGAACTGAGGGCACGGTGCCTGCGCTGTAGGCCCCGCCGATCTTGCCTGGGCGCATGGCCGCGTCGATCCAGTGATTGGTGAAGAACCGGCCTGCGATCTCGGCCATGCGCGGGTGGAAGGCGTGGTAGGCGTCGAGCACGATCCGGCGGGTCTCCTCCCAGGGATAGATGTGCAGGGCGGCAGGCAACGGAGCGTAGCGGTCGTACTCGAACAACTCATCCAGCCCGAGCAGGCGGCGCTTGAGGCGATAGTAACGGGCGACGACGTCATAACGGCCGGTGACGGCGTTCACCAGCGCATTGACTACTTCCGCGTCCACCTCGTTGGCCAGGTTGCGGGCGCTGATCCAGCTCGCGTAGTGGCGCAGCCGGTCATCAGAAGCCTTATCGGCCAGCAGATTGTTGAATATGTAAGTCGTGGCATGGCTGAGGTCCTGCAGTCCGGCCGTTACGGACGCAGAGGCCCGCCTGCGCAAATCGCGATCCGGCTCATGCAGTTTGCTCAGCACCTTCTCCTTGGGCAGCTTAACGCCGTCCAGCTCAAAGGTGGCGGCACTGAGAGTCTCGCTGAAGAAGCGTTCCCAGGCGCTGCGTCCGGTCACCGACTTCTCCGCCAGGATCCGCTCTTCGGGCTCGCTGAGGACGTGTGGGCGGTAGAGGCGAGCCTTCTCCAGGTAATGGCGGTAGTGCGCCAGTTCCGGGCTCTCGATCAGCTTTTGCGCCACGTCATCCGGCGCGTTCGCCCACTCCAGTTCGACGAACACCAACTCCTGGCTCAGTCGCGATTCACGCTCGGTCGCTCGCTGCATCAGGGCTCCGCGCGCCGGGTCCCTGGTATCGGCGCTCCAGAGCAGGTAAGCGTAGGAGCCAACCTTGGACACGAGCTCGGAGATCGCTTCATATTCCTGGAGCATGCTCCGCAGCTGATCCGGGCTCAACTCCGCGATCCGCCCATAATACTGCTTGCGCAGGCCGGCAGCCCGCGCATCGGCCTCGTCCAGATCCCCTGTCAGATGGGGATCGTCCGCGCCGCCGTACAGATCGCCCAGGTCCCAGGCGACCTGCTCCGCTCCGGTCAGGGTTGTGTCATCGCTCATACGTAGTGCTCCTTCTGCGCCTCAGCCCATCGCAGATGCGAGCGCGCTCTGGCGCGCTCGCATCTGCGGGCACGGGACTACGCGGTCGCCGACTGCGAAGCCGCCGGCCGTTGTGCCGTGACCGGCTGAGCGGTCGACGCCGCGCCAAGCGGCCCTGCGGCCGCGTCTGCCTCAATCTCGAACGGATCGAACTCGCGTTCGAGTTCGTGCCTGAACTGCTGCGTGTACAGCCGGTAATAGTGCCCTCGCTCGCGCAACAACTCGGCGTGCGTCCCCATCTCGGCGATCTTCCCGCCCTCGATGACGACGATCCGGTCGGCCCGCCTTATGGTAGACAGGCGATGGGCAATGATGAAGCTGGTCGAGCTCTCCATCAAGGTCTCCATGCCCCGCTGGATCAACGCCTCGGTGAGTGTGTCGACGGAACTGGTCGCCTCGTCCATCACGAAGATCTCCGGCCGGGCCAGCACCGCACGCGCCAGGCTGATCAACTGCTTCTGGCCGACCGACAGCAGGTTGCCGCCTTCACCTACCTCGTTATCATACCCCTTGTCCAGAGTGACGATGAAATCGTGTGCGCCTGCCAGCCTGGCGGCCGTCTCGATTTCCTCGTTCGAAGCGTCCAACCGGCCGTAACGGATGTTCTCGCGCACGCTTCCCGAGAACAGGTGTGGAGTCTGCAACACGACGCCGATACGCGATTGTATGCTATGGAGCGAGAGGCGGGTGTAATCGTGGCCGCCGATGCGGATCACCCCGGCCCTCGGCTCATAGAACCGGCAGACCAGGTTGACGATCGTCGACTTGCCGCCGCCTGTCGGGCCGACCAGGGCGATCGTTTCGCCCGGTTTCACGCGGAGGTTGAAGTCGGCCAGCACGGGCTTGCCGGCTTCGTAGTAGAAGTCTACGTGCTCGAACTCGACTTCCCCATGGATCGTGCCCGGGTCGATAGCCCCGGGCCGGTCGACGACGTCCGGCGTCGCGTCGATCAGGGAGAAGGCGCGCTCGGCCGAGGCGATCGAGTGCTGCAGGTCGGCGTAGACGCGCGCGAGGTCCGAGATCGGCCACATGATGGACGTAACGTAGCCGATGAACGCCTGAATGCCGCCGATCGTCATCCCCCCCAGCACGCCTGCCAGGGCTGCCTGCGCCATCGAGCGTCCGCTGTAGTAGATGATCGCGCCCACCGCCAGCGCGCTGATGATCTGCACTACCGGGAGGAATAGCGCCGACAGCCAGGCCGCACGGAACGACGCGCGGTACATATCGCTTGCCAGCAGGCCGAACTCGCGCAAGTTCTCTTCCTCGCGGCACAACGCCTTGACCACGCGGACCCCACTGATGTTTTCGTTGTAGGCGCCGGTGAGCTTCGAGTTGAACTTGCGCACCATCCGGTACTGGACCAGGATGCGCGACTTGAATTGAATGGCCACGACCAACAGGATCGGGATGATCACGGCCACGATCAGGGCCAGCCGCCAGTTGATCACGAGCATGAAGGCCATGGCCGTGCAGACGTTCAGCACCGCCCAGGTTGAGTCCAGCGTCCCCCACGTGACCAGTTGGGCGATACGTTCCGAATCCGACGTGACGCGCGTCATGATCCAGCCGACCGGGGTGCGGTCGAAGTAGGAGAAGGACAGCTCCTGCAGGTGTTTGAACATCTTTTGCCGCAGGTCGTACTGCACCCGCTCGCCCAAGAGAGCCACCAGGAAAATGAAACCCAAGACACACGCAGCCTGAACGAGTATCAGCCCGCCATAGAGCGCGATCAGGTGCATCAGCGCCGCCTGATCGCCGGCCAGGATGCCCTGGTCGATGATGCGCTTGCTCAAGAAGGTAAAGTAGCCGTCCAGGAATGAGACGATCGCGATCAGCACCAGGAAACCCGCCACCCAGGTCCAATGGGGCCGGGTCTGCGCCAGAATACGTCGCAGCGTCCCGCCGTTGAACTGGGTGGTGAACTCTTCTTCTTCAAAGTACGAGTTCGCCATCTTATGCCCCTGCGAGCTCCTTCTCGAGCTCGGTCTCTATTCGTGCCTGTAATTCGTAGATCTGACAATACATGCCCGGCTGTTCCATCAACTCGGCGTGCGTGCCGCGTTGGACGATCTCGCCCTTATCGAGCACGAGGATCAGGTCCGCAGCCATCAAGCTCTGGATGCGATGCGCGATGATGAAGGTGGTGCGCCCACGCATCAGCCGCTCCAGGGCCAGGCGGATCTCCGCCTCCGTCGCCATGTCGACTGACGAGGTAGAGTCATCCAGGATCAGGATGCGGGGATCCTTCAGCAAGGTGCGGGCGATGGCCACACGCTGCTTTTGCCCGCCCGACAGCGTGACGCCGCGCTCGCCGACCAGCGTGTTGTAGCCATCGGGAAAGCTGACGATCACGTCGTGAACTGCGGCGGCGCGCGCCGCGGCCTCGACCTCGGCCTGCGATACCTCGCGCCCCACGCCATAGGTGATGTTTTCGCGGATCGAACGCGAGAATAGGAACGGTTCTTGCTCGACGATCCCCATCTGGCGACGCAGGTAGTGGCGCGGGTAGTGGCGCAGTTCCACCCCGTCGATCAGGATGTGGCCGCTCGAGTACTCATAGAAGCGCGGCAGCAGGTTCACCAGGGTGGTCTTGCCCGAACCTGTTGAGCCCAGCAGGGCGATCGCCTGGCCTGGCCGGCATTCGAAGCTGATGTCCTTCAGCACCGGGGCGTCAGCGTTGTACTCAAAGCCGACCTCGCGGTAGGTCACCTCACCCCGCAGGTCGCCGCTCGGCCGGTACGCACCTTCCTCGAGCGGCTCGCGTTCTTCCATCAGCACCTTGGTCACGCGGCCGTACGAGACGAGTCCGCTCGACATGTTGACGATCAGCCGCCCCAGGTTGCGCATCGGCCAGACGATCCAGCCCACCAGGCCGACGTAGGCTAGGTAGGTGCCGATGGTGATCGTGCCGTGAAGGGTCATGGTTGCGCCCACAGTCCAGCCGATCAAGGTCTGCAGGCCGCATAGGGTATCGGACAGCGGCCAGAATAACGCGTTGAGCTGGACGAGACGCTTGCCTCGCCGATACTTCTCGATGTTGTCGCGCTCGAACTTCTCCTGTTCGTAGTTCTGGCGCGCGAAGGCCTTGACCACTCGCACGCCGGTCAGGTTCTCCTGTAAGGTGGTCGAGAGCCTGGCCTCTTGTTCCTGGTACTTCTCGTAGGCTTTCGAGATGAGCCGGAAGAAGTACGCCGAAACGCCGACGATCAATGGGATGATCACCACCGAGACCAGCGCAAGCCGCACGTTCAGCCCGAGCAGCGCGCCCAAGTTGATCACGAAGATAAGGATGATGCGGCCGATGCCGATGGCCTGGTCCGCGTAGAAACGGCGCATGGCTTCCACGTCGGAGGTGGCCCGTTCGATCAGCTCGCCGGTCGACGTCATGTCGTGGTACGTAAAAGTCATCCGCTGGATATGATCGTAAAGATACTTACGCAGCCGAAGCGTCACGCTCTCCGCGGTATAGGCGGCCAACCGCCCACTCAGGAAGCTGCAGCCCCCTTCGGTGACCGCGAGGCCGACGAAACCGAGCGCGTACAACGGCAGGACCGCGAGCTGATCCGCTCTGCCAAGGACATTGTCGATCAGTTGCCGCAACAGGAGAAACGTGCTGGTGCGGGCCAGGGCCGCGACTGCCAGGGCGAAGGTCGCGCCGAGATAGGCCAGCCGGTAGCCGCGCATCATGCGCCATAGGCCGGCCAACCGGTGTTCCGAGACCGCTTCCTGCAGGTCAAATTCCCGCTCACTGGCACGTGCATTCACGGTTAGGCACTCTCCTTGCCCGACTCCACCGCCCCTGCCCAGCGTGGGTCCCGCACCCACCAACGCATGAGCGCCCAGGCCGACAACAGGGCCAAGGCACTGGCGGCAAACAGCCAGCCGTAGCCGGCCTTAGCCAGCGCGGCGCCGATGAGGGGCGCCGCGATCCCTACCACGCCCACCCCCGTATTGGCGATCCCGATGTAGGTCGGGCGGCGCGTGGGTTCGCAGAACTCCAGCACGATCAAAAGGCCGGACACCATCATGGCAGCCAGGCCAATGCCCAGCAAAATGAACACCAGGTAGTAGGCCCAGGCGACCGGCGCCACGAGGGCAAGGGCGAAGCCCATGAACGAGGCCAGGATGCCAAGCTGCATGCACACCTTGTGACCGTTGCGGTCGGCCAGAAAGCCGAAGGCCAGATTGCCCGCCATCTGCCCGATCATCAAGGCGGCCGTGTAAACGCCTACCGTGCTGTCCGGAATGTGCCAGCGCTCCACCGCGGCCACGGTGACAAAGCCCGTGCCCATCCCGCCCATGGCCACCAGCATGCGGCTGACAAGAAAGCGACGGAAGTTATGGTCGCGCCGGAGCAGGTCGGGCAGCTCACGCATGAACTGGCGGTTGCTGCGCCGCACGCCCTTGGGCTTGCGGGCGGGCTCACGCGTCAGCGCGATCGAGAACCAGCTCACCAGGATGGCCGTGGCGGCGATGCCAAAGGTGTAGACAAAGTTAGTCGGGAACGGGAACGCCACCAGCAGCCAGCCGCTCAGCCCGGCGCCAGCGGCTGCCGCGGTGTTGCCCACGAACATCGTGATGCCAAAAAAGCGCCCGCGCCGGTCTAGCGGAAAGATGCGGGCGATCAGATCTTGCCACGAGGCTCCCACCCAGCCGGCGCCCAGGCCATGCCACGCATACGAACTCAGCAGGATTACCAATGCCAGGCTGGGCGAGCGCCCGGCGACGGCTGCTGCGGCGACGATGCCCCAGACGGGCAGGCGCTCCAGGAACAGGCCCAGATTGACGACCACGGGTTTCTGCCGCGAAAGCTTCTCCAGCCAATTGGCAGTGAAAAGCTGCGGCAGGAACCAGGCAGCCTGAGCGATCACGGCGAGCACGCCTATCCATAACGGATCGTTCGATAGCTTGCTGACGAACAGTGGCAGGATCGTGGTCGAAGAAATGAAGCTAGCGCCGAACCAGAAGAACCCCCCGTCCAGCAGATTGACGGCGAAGTTCCAGCGGTAGTCGCGCTCGACCTCGGCCTCGATCTCCGCCTCGCTGAGTTCGGGCACAGGCACGTTCAGTCGCAAGAGCCAGGCGAACAGTCCGCGCACCGGACCTGCCGTGATGGCTGCAGCCGCGTCAGCGCTTGATTTCATCTTCTCACCGGGCGTTTGGATCAAGAGACAAAGCAGCTATTCTATCACAGGCCAAAACGCGACGTCCAATATCGACGCAGGCCCTCTGCCCCCGACATGACGCATTGCGTCAATCGTCTGATAACTATTCGCGTATTTCAGTGTTAAGTACGTATTTACATTCTTGTGATGCTAGATACAATCCGAGTAGCGCGAGTGGTGGCGATATTAGGATGGGTGACAGTGCTGTTTGATCGTGACGGCCAGGATCTGCTCGATTGCCCCGTCTGCAAAGGGGGCTCTCACTCTTGGCGGGCTAAAGATCAAGGCTGATCCGAGTTGATCGTCGTGAGTCGCCCTACCGTTTCTGCAACGGCAATGGGAGGGTCTGCCAGCCCTACGTGGCCGAATACGACCCAAAGATGGTGAAGCCCGCTCTTCCCGATCGCGATCTGTGATGAGCACCGGTAGGTGATGTTCCCCCCGGTGCGGACAGGCTGCTGCGGCTTTCGCTGCCACGGCCGGGGTTCGTGTTGCCATCTTGCGGACGCTGCTTGCGCGCCCGAGCCCACCTTTTCCCTGGAGGGACGTCGATGCCCGGTCTCGATGCCGATTCGCTGGACATGATGTTGTCCACACTGAACAAGTATGCGTCACGCAAACTGACGCCGGCCGTCCTGCTCGAATTGGATTGCAAGGACGAATTTCCGCACAAGGTCCTCAAGGAATTATACGATCCTGCCCATCTTGGGTTGCACCTGCTGTTCATTCCCGAGGAATATGGGGGGTTGGGCGGTGGGGCCTATGACATATACCGCGTCTCCGAAGTGATGGCTGCGATCGATCTGGGCGTCGCCACCGGTGTGCTGGCCACCTTTTTGGGCAGCGATCCGATCACGGTCGGGGCGACGGCCGAACAGAAACAGTACTGGATGACCCGGGTGGCTGAGGAAGGGCTGCTTATCGCCTACGGCGCCACTGAGCCGCAGGCCGGCAGTGACCTGGCCGCCCTCGTCACCAAGGCCGACCCGATCTATGAGGACGGCAAGCTGACCGGTTACCGGCTCAACGGCCGCAAGCAGTGGATCAGCAACGGAGGCGTGGCCGACGTGTACACAGTGCTCGCCCTCGCCCCCGGTGGACCTTCCTGGTTCATCCTCGAGCGCGGCGCGGCAGGCTTCACTCAGGGCAAACCCGAGGATAAGCACGGGATTCGCGCCAGCAACACCGCAGCCCTGATCCTGGAGGACGTCCTGGTTCCGCCCGATCGCCTGGTCGGAGGCGTGGAAGGTCGAGGCCTGGCCCAAGCCCAAGCCGTCTTCGGCTATACCCGCCTTATGGTGGGTGCGTTTGGCCTGGGGGCGGGGTGGTCCGCGCTGCAGCGGGCCATCCGCTACTCCCAACAGCGCGTGCAGGCCGGCAGCCCACTCAGCCAGAAGCAGGGTTACACGCACAAACTGATCGTACCGAACGCCGCCCGCCTGGAAGCCGCCCGGTCGTATATCGAATGGGCGGCAGAGCGACTGGATTGCGGCGAAGAAGGGTTGGCGACTGAAGGCGCGGTCGCCAAGTATGTCGCCACCGAGGCGGGCAACCGGGCAGCCGACGATGCCATACAGGCGCTGGGCGGCTACGGCTACACGCGCGACTACATGGTGGAGAAGATCAAGCGCGACGTGCGCATCACCACCATCTACGAGGGAACTTCCGAGATCATGCAGTGGACGATCGCGCGGGACCGCTGGCAGTCGCACCTCAAGACGCGCGGCGCTTACTACACCGATTGGGCCTACCGCCTCGAGCAGAGCGCTCGCACGACGCCCGAGAATGGTGCGGCCGCGGCCGTCCTTGCGCTGCGTGCCCTGGCCTGCCTGCTGGAGCGCACACGGCTCGATCGTTTGACCCGCAATCAGCACATCCTCTTTACCCTGGGGGATCTGATTGCCTCGGCCGAAACGGCCGCTATCTTCGCTGAACGTGTGGTCTCTGCTCCGACGCGGGCCATACGGCTGGCTGTGCCCGTCCGCCAGGCACTGGCGCGCATCTATGCGCGGGAGGCCGCCCTGCACGTCGCCTGTGACGGCCTGCGTTGGGCGACCGGCGCCGGACAAAGCGATAACCACCTGGCAGATGCCTTGCAGTTGCCTGCCGTTTATGCCGCCCAGACCGGGCTGATCTCCGACATGGATTTCGTGGCGCAAAAGCTGAACGAGGCCTTTCCGGCCTGAGCGTGCTGCGGCGGCGGGGTTCCGGAACGCCGATCACGCGAGGTCCGTTTCCGCGATCTGTGAAAAACATAACGAGGTGGGAGATGGAACCAGACATCAACCGAGCCGTGGCGGTCGTGGGCGTAGGCGCCATTCTGCCCGATGCTCTCAGTGCGCCGGCCTTCTGGCAGAACCTGTGCGAAAAGCATTACAGTATTCGCGAGGTGCCAGCGGAACGCTGGAGCGTCGCCGACTACTACGATCCTGATCCGGCTGCGCCGGGCAAGACCTACAGCAAGATCGGCGGCTGGGTGCAGGGGTTCAGCTTTGACTCAAAGCAGTACCGCATCCCGCCCCGCGTGGCAGCGGCGATGGACGAGGGGCAGAAGTGGGCGATCGCCATGACCGCCGAGGTGTTGGCGGATTTCGGCTATCCCCAGCGCGCTCTGAATCTCGAGCGCACCGGGGTCGTCCTCGGCAATGCCATGGGCGGTGAAATGCACTATCTCACCGCGCTGCACATCCTTTACCCCGAGTATGCCGGCGCCCTGGCTGCCTCCGAGGAATTCGGCAGCCTGCCGGCCGGCGTGCGCCAGACGATCCTGGCTCAACTGCGGGAGCGCGTCGACCGCAATCTGCCTCCCATCACGGAAGACTCCATGCCCGGCGAGTTGGCCAATGTCATCTCGGGCAGGGTGGCGAACGTCTTCAACCTCCGTGGCCCGAACTTCGTCACCGATGCCGCGTGTGCGTCGAGCTTTGCCGCGGTCAGTGCCGCAATCGAGCTGCTGGCTCAAAGACATTGCGACGCGGTCCTGACGGGCGGCGTAGACCACAACAACGGCGTGACCAGCTTTGTGAAGTTCTGCAAAATCGGCGCGCTCAGCGCTACCGGCTCGCGGCCGTATGGCGAAGGCGCGGACGGTTTCGTCATGGGCGAGGGTGGGGCGCTATTCCTGCTAAAGCGCCTGGCCGATGCCGAACGGGATGACGACAAAATCTACGCCGTGATCCGCGGCGTCGGTGGGGCGAGCGACGGCAAAGGCAAAGGCATCACGGCCCCGAACCCTATCGGACAACAATTGGCCATCGCGCGCGCCTGGCAAAATGCCGGCCTGAACCCGAACACGGCCGGACTGATCGAGGGGCACGGCACCAGCACTGCCGTCGGCGATCTCGCCGAGGCGGAGAGCCTCACCAAGGTCATCTGCGAGGCACCAGCGCACAGCATTGCCCTGGGCTCGGCCAAGAGCAATATTGGCCACCTGAAGGCAGGCGCCGGCGCGGCCGGGCTGCTGAAGGTGGTGATGGCGGTCCATCATAAACTGCTGCCGCCCACCCTCAATGTCAACCCGCCCAATTCGCGGATCGATTTCGCCGCCACGCCGTTTTTCCTGAGCGACGAGTTGCGCGAATGGCCGCAGCCAAACGGTGGGCGCCGGCGCGCCGGCGCGAGCGCGTTCGGTTTCGGCGGCACAAACTTCCACATTGTAGTCGAAGAGCACCTGCCCGGCTTGCTGGCCGGCAACGGTCATCGATATACCGCTGTCAGCCTCACCATGGAAAAACCAGAAAACAAGGATGCGGGAGGCACCCACATGAACGAAGCAGATGACGCAGCCGAGTCGAAGCCGCCTCTGCGTGGCATCCTGGCCCTCGGGGCAGCGGATGTGGCAGGACTGCGTTCCGGACTAGACGAAGCGCTGGTGCGGGTCCAGAACGGCTGGATCCCGCCCACCTCTCCCGTCGACCGAGCGGTGCTGAAAGCCCCCGAGCGCCTGGTGGTTGACTGCGGCCCGCGCGAAGAACTGCTCGATCGCCTGGCCCGCGCCAAGAAGGCGCTGGCGACGGACAGCGCGCCGGCCTGGAAAGCCCTCCAGGCTCAAGGGGTGTTTCGCGGCAGCGGCCCGGCAGCCGGCAAGATCGCTTTCCTGTTCCCCGGCCAAGGCAGCCAGTATGTGAACATGGGCCGCGAGCTCGCCGCCACGCAGCCGGTGGTCGCCGAGACCTTCGCCGAGGCCGACCGGGTGATGACCCCGATCCTCGGCCAGCCATTGACCGGCTACATCTTCGTGGACCCAGCCGATCGCCAGCGCATGAAACAGGCCGAAGGGGATCTCATGCAGACGGCCATCACTCAGCCGGCTGTGCTTGCCATGGATATGGCTCTCTATCGCCTGCTGCTCGAGTATGGCTTCCGGCCCGCAGTGCTGATGGGCCATTCGTTGGGTGAGTACGCGGCCCTGATCGCGTCCGGAATCATGCCATTCGCCGAGGCGCTGGAAGCTGCGGCCGCCCGCGGCCGCGAGATGACCAGAATAAGCGATGGCGATAATGGCTGGATGGCAGCTATCTCGGCTTCTCCGGAGGTCATCGAGGAGGTCCTCGCCACGCTCGACGGTTATGTGGTGCCGGCCAATATTAACAGCCGCAGCCAGTGCGTCATTGGTGGTGCTAGCCAGGCCGTCGAAAAGGCCATCCAGGTCTTCACGGAGCGCGGCATCCAGGCCCAGCGGATACCGGTCAGCCATGCCTTCCACACCGGCATAGTAGCCCCGGCCAGCGTTCCACTGCGCCAGGTGCTCAATCGGCTGCACGTCTCGCCGCCCCGCCTTCCCCTGGTAGCTAACGTCACGGGCGAGTTCTATCCTGCGACCGCGGACGAGATCCGCGATCTGCTGCAAAAGCAGGTCTCGTCGCCCGTCCAGTGGATCAAGGGCCTCGAAACGCTCTACGCCGCTGGCGTGCGCACGTTCGTCGAAGTCGGCCCCAAGAAGGCCCTCAAAGGTTTCGTCGACGACGTTCTGGGCGACCACCCAGAGGTCGTGGCCTTGTTTGCCAACCATCCCAAGACCGGCGAGATCGCGAGCTTCAATCAGGTCCTCTGCGGTCTTTACGCGGCGGGTCATGGTGCTGCGCCCGCGGCCGAGAGCGTCACTGCCATGACGGTTCAGCCGGTGCCGGCAGGCGCGGATAAGGCGATGGGAGCCGGTCCGGTACCGGCCGGCAAGGTCGCGCCGGTCGCACTGGCAGCGAAAGAGACACCTGCTCCGGTTACGACGGCCAAGTACCCGGGCCATGGAAGCGGCAACGTGTCTGGTGATGTGGGCGGCAACCAGCCTGGTACTAACGGCAACCAGCCCGGCAACGGCCATCACCCGGCCGCAGCGGCCCGCCCGGCAGGCACGGGAGACGGCGCTGCCCCTCCGGCCGTCGACCCGTTGTATGCCGCCGGCCAGTTGCTCGCCGCCCTGGGCAATCTGCCCCAGGCCAATCCCGCTCCCGCTCGCCGGCCCTACGATCGCAATGAGGCGCCGTTGGGTTCGGTGGTCATCAGCGGCACCGGCCTCGGCTTGCCCGGCGCCGAGAAGTCCGTCATGGACCCCGACAACGCCATGCGTATCCTGCGCGGCGAGCAATTCGTGGACCTGATCCCCGAGCGCTTCCGCAAGGCCATGCTCAAGAAGAACATCACGCGCATCGTCAAGGATGAGGATGGCGGCGGCCGCTTCGCCACGATCGACCATCCGGACGACGTGATCAGATTGGCGGGACGAGCGGGCAGCTTCGACCTCGCGGCCGAATACGGCGTGCCGGAGAAACTGATCGAAGCGCTCGACATCACCACGCAGCTGGCTATGGCCGCCGGATTGGACGCGCTGCGCGAGGCGGGTATCCCCCTCGTGCAGGCTTACAAGCGCACCACCACCGGCAAACACCTGCCCGAGCGCTGGATGCTGCCGCAGAGCCTGCGCGACGAAACGGGGGTGATCTTCGCCAGCGCTTTCCCCGGCAACGACCGCCTGGCCGACGAAATCACTCGCAGCTGCACCTACCAGGGACGCCTCGACCAGTTGTCCATGCTGGAGGACCTGCGCCAATATACGTCGGACGACGCCACCCTGCTAGAGGTCGACCGGCGCATCCGCGCGCTGCGCGAAAGCCTGGCTCGCGAGCCGTACATCTTCGACCGGCGCTTCCTGTTCCGGGTGCTCTCGATGGGCCACAGCCAGTTTGCCGAGTACATCGGCGCACGCGGTCCGAATACGCAGGTCAACGCGGCTTGCGCCAGCACCGCCCAAGCGGTCGCTGTCGCAGAAGACTGGATTCGCACTGGTCGCTGCCGCCGTGTGCTGGTGGTGGCTGCCGACGACGTCACCAGCGATCACCTGATCGACTGGGTGGGAGCCGGGTTCCTGGCCAGTGGCGCGGCCGCGACCGATGATCGGGTAGAGGATGCGGCGCTGCCCTTCGACCGCCGCCGTCACGGCACGATCATGGGCATGGGCGCGGCGGCGCTGGTCCTGGAGTCGGAGGACGCGCTGCGCGAGCGCGGCATGCGCGGCATCGTCGAACTGCTCAACAGCGAGGTCTTCAACAGCGCTTTTCATGGCAGCCGTCTGGACGTCGACCACATCTCCCAGGTAATGGAGAATTTGCTTACCGGCGCCGAGCGACGCTTCGGGATCAGCCGCCAGGCGATCGCTCCTTTCACCGTTTTCATGTCTCACGAGACCTACACGCCTGCCCGGGGCGGCAGCGCCGCGGCCGAGGTGGCCGCCCTGCGCCACGCCTTTGGTGCCGCGGCTAACGAAATCGTGGTGGCTAACACGAAAGGCTTTACCGGGCATCCGATGGGGGTGGGCGTCGAGGACGTGATCGCGTTGAAGATCCTCGAGCATTCCATCGTGCCGCCGGTGCCTAACTACCGGGAGGTCGATCCCGAGCTGGGCACGCTGAACTTGAGCCGCGGCGGTCGCTACCCGGTTCAATACGCCGTTCACCTGGCGGCAGGCTTCGGATCGCAGGTTGCCATGACTCTGACGCGCAAGATTCCGGGCGGCCTGGAGCGCGTCGACAACCAGGCGGCCTATCAGCGCTGGCTGGCCGACGTTGCCGGCTACGACTGGGCGGAGACGGAGGTTGTCAAGCGCGTGCTGCGTATCGTCGACCGCGGCGCGCCCACCCGGCCACCTGCTCCCAGCACCTGGCGCTACGGCATCGGCCCGAGCGAGCGAGCGTCCGCTCCCGGCGACGGCTTGATGGCTACCCATCGCCCAGCGCCGATGGCGATCGTCGCGCAGGCCCTGTCCGGCTCCGTGCCCGGCGAGGGACCGGTCGCGTTACCGAGCGACGGGTCGGCCGGCTCCGGGAACGCCCAAGCTGGCAATGGCCACTTCGAGCGCGGGGTGGCGCCCGTCCCGGCGGCGACCGCCGCCGGCAACGGACACCACGTTCATGCCAGGCCGGCCGGCGAAAGCCAGGCACCGCTACCCGGGATCTCTCTGACCCCGGGCCGGGAGGCCCCGCCAGAACCAGCCGGGCAGATCGCGGCTGCCCCGGCTGCACTCGCGGAGCCGCCGGCGGCACCGTCCGCCGCGGTCATCGACCCGGTGCAAGCGCAGGTGCTCGAACTGGTAGCCCGCAAGACGGGCTATCCCGAGGACATGCTCGACCTGGACCTCGATCTGGAGGCCGACCTGGGCATCGACACCGTCAAGCAGGCGGAGACTTTCGCCGCCATCCGCGAGACCTTTGCCATTCCCAAGCTGGAAAACCTCAGGTTGCGGGATTATCCGACCCTGGCGAGCGTGATCGGCTTCGTCTACAAGATGCGGCCCGACCTGGCGCAGGAGCAGGCGGTTCCATCAGGTGCGGAGACTACGGTCGAAGAGTGGCGACTGGCCGCAGCCCCGTCTGGCGCTCCTGCCGCCAGCGAAGACCAGCCAGCGGCAGCCGATATGGTCGCGCAGCAGGTGCTGGCGCTCGTCGCCGGGAAGACGGGCTATCCCGAGGACATGCTCGACCTGGACCTCGATCTGGAGGCCGACCTGGGCATCGACACCGTCAAGCAGGCGGAGACTTTCGCCGCCATCCGCGAGACCTTTGCCATTCCCAAGCTGGAAAACCTCAGGTTGCGGGATTATCCGACCCTGGCGAGCGTGATCGGCTTCGTCTACAAGATGCGGCCCGACCTGGCGCAGGAGCAGGCGGCCTCGCCCGCGGCATCGGCCACTGCCCAACCGGCGGAGGCCGGCGGGGGGATCACAAAGGCCGAGCCGCAGATCGCAGTGGCTCGCACCGGCGCCGCCTCAACCCCGGCGGGCGATGACCCGGTCAAGTTGCAGGTGCTGGCCCTCGTCGCCGACAAGACCGGTTATCCCCAGGATATGCTGGATCTCGACCTGGACCTGGAGGCCGACCTGGGTATCGATACGGTCAAGCAGGCCGAGACCTTCGCTGCAATCCGCCAACTATTCGACATCCCCCGGCTCGAGAACCTGAAGCTGCGGGATTATCCCACCCTGGCCAGTGTGATCGGCTTCGTCTACGAGATGCGCCCCGACCTGGCACCACCCGCCGCCGGCGCTCCTCGAGATGGGGCTGAAGGTGCGGGCGAAGGGGCGGCCGGTGGGGCCACCGTCCCCGTGGTCGAGCCGCCGTCGCCCGCCGCCGAGGCTGCCGCCGGCGCGCCTGCCAGTGGGCCAGAAGCCGCGGCCATGGCAGATGCCGGCTTGGCCGCCGCCCTGGCCGAAGCGGACCGGATTCCCCGCCGTATCCCCATGCCCGAGCTGCGGCCGGTCCTCGACTTGTGCAAGCCCAGCGGGGTTACTCTCGACGGCGACACCCGCGTCGTGGTTGTCGCCGACCAGGGCGGCGCCGGGAAGGCGCTCGCCGAGGCGCTTGAACAGCGCGGCGTGAGGGTAATGGAGGTGAAAGGCAGCCCGGCGGCCGGCGCCTTGGAGGCGCAGATCAAGGGCTGGCTGGCGGAGGGGCCCATCCAGGGCGTGTATTGGTTGCCGGCGCTGGATGAAGAGCCGGCTATCGAGCAGATGGGGCCGGCAGATTGGCAAGACGCCGTCCGCCTGAGGGTCAAGAATCTCTACACCACTATGCGCGCGCTCTACGAATCGGTCGCGACCGGTGGCACCTTCCTCGTGTCGGCCACCCGCCTCGGCGGGCTGCACGGCTACGACCCAGAAGGCGCGTCGGCGCCACTAGGCGGCGCCGTCACCGGCTTCACCAAGGCCTACAAGCGGGAGCGCCCGGAGGTTCTCGTCAAGGCGGTGGATTTTGCGGTGGAAGCTGCGCCTGGCGAGCTGGCCGAGCGGTTGCTGGCCGAGACGCTCGCCGACCCGGGCGCAGTCGAGATCGGCTACCGGGCCGGCCGGCGCTACAGCGTTGCTCTGCAAGAGGTCTCTGCAGTCGACGGTCAGCCGGGCATGCACCTGGATGACGAAAGCGTATTCCTGATCACCGGCGCCGCGGGGGGCATCACGAGCGCGATCGTGACCGATCTGGCGGTTGCCAGCCGGGGGACCTTCTACCTGCTGGACCTGGTGCCCGCTCCAGATCCCGCCAATCCGCTGATCCCGCTTCTCGATGGCGACCGCAAGGCACTCAAGGCAAAGCTGAATGAGTCGCTCAAGGCGGCCGGCGAGCGGCCAACCCCGGTCAAGATCGACAAACAAATCCTGACGCTCGAGCGAGACGCTGCGCTCTTGCGCATGCTCGAGGCGATCCGGTTGGCCGGCGGCACTGCCCACTATCACAGCGCCAACCTGCTCGATCCCGCCTCCGTGAACGCGGTCGTCGACGAGATTCGCCGGCGCCACGGGCGCATCGACGTCCTGCTGCACGCGGCCGGGCTCGAGGTCAGCCGCACGCTGCCCGACAAGGAGCCCAAGGAGTTCGATCTGGTCTTCGACGTCAAGGCGGAGGGGCTGTTCAACCTGGTTCAGGCCACGCGGGGCCTGCCCATCGGGGCCGTGGTCGGCTTCAGCTCGGTGGCAGCTCGCTTCGGCAACGCCGGCCAGACCGACTACAGCGCGGCCAATGACCTGCTCTGCAAGGTGCTCAGCAGCATGCGCCGCTGGCGCGCGGAAACGCGGGCCATCGCCATCGACTGGACGGCCTGGGCGGGCATCGGCATGGCCACCCGTGGCTCCATCCCACGCATCATGGAGCAGGCCGGCATCGATATGCTGCCTCCCGAGTGCGGCGTGCCGACCATTCGGCGCGAGCTGACGGCCGGTGGCACGCGCGGCGAGGTGGTGATCGCTCAGCGCCTGGGGATTATGCTGGAGGAGTTCGACCCGACTGGCGGGCTCGACACAGAGAAGCTCGCTTCTCGCCTGGCCGCACGCGCTCGGCCCCTGCCGATGCTCGGCGCTGTCAAGGGAGCAGCGCTGCACGCTGGCCTGCAAGTCGAAACCACCCTCGATCCTCGGGTCCAGCCGTTCCTGGCCGACCATGCGATGGAAGGGACCCCGCTCTTGCCGGGCGTCATGGGACTCGAGGCTTTTGCCGAGCTATCGAGCCTCATGACAGGCGATCGCGACCCCGGCCTTCATCCGGTGTTCAAGATCGCGAACATACAGTTCGCCAGTCCCTTCAAATACTACCGCTGCGAGCCGCGCAGCTTCCTGCTCAGTGCACATGCTCATCCTGCCCAGAACGCCGGCCTGGTGGCTCATGTCGAACTCACCTCGACCATCCAGCCGCCGGTGCGCGGCCGCACCGCCGCGGCCCCGAAAGACACCGCATCCATAGCAATCGGCGCCGTTCCCTTGCCGGGCGGTCCCAAGCTGCATTTCGTCGCCGATGTTCGACTCGACGCGCAGGCGGAGGCGGGCCCGGCCAGGGCCTTCAGTGCTCCTTCTCCCGATGCGCTCTCGATCCCGGCCGCCGATATTTACCGGGTGTATTTCCACGGACCGGCCTACCAGGTGATCGAAAGGGCGGAGGTTTCCGGCGATACGGTGACGGCGCTGATGGCCGCTAACCTCCCGCCAGCTACGGAACCGGCGGACGCCGAGACTTCTGATGGCGCCCCGCCTGATCGAGCTATGCTTCCAGGCCGCCGGTCTCTGGCTGATCCAGAACAAGGGAGTTATGGCCCTACCGATGGCCCTTGCGGCAGTGGAGGTCTATCACCGGCCGGAAGAAGCCGAGGGCAAACGGCTTTACGCCCTGGTGAACGCCGTCAGCGAGGACGGCGTCCGGGACGGCGGCGAGGACGGCATCGAATTCGACGCCCAGGTGGTGGACGAGACGGGCAAGGTCTACGTGGCCCTCAGCGGCTATCGGACCGTCCCATTGCCCGGTGACGTCAGCCTGGGTGCCTGAGTTCGCTCGCAAATTGAAGCGTGGCGGCGAAGACCCGCCCGTGCCGGCGCAGCGGCTGCGATCACAGCCGCTGCGCCCCCGAAATCGCACAGAGTTGGGAGGAATTGTATGAAAGACCGGTTAGCGGAGTTGCAGGAGAGGTACGCGAAAGCGGAGGCCGGCGGCGGCGAAGCGCGTATCGCTGAACAGCACGCGAAGGGCAAGATGACCGCCCGCGAACGGATCGCCTACCTCGTCGATCCGGACAGCTTTCAGGAGTTCGGCCATCTGATGACTCATCGCATGACCGATTTTGGCATGGCCGGCAAGGCTTTTCCCGGCGACGGCGTCGTAACCGGCCTGGGAAAGATCAACGGGCGCCGCGCGGCGATTTTTGCGCAAGATTTCACCGTCCTCGGCGGGTCATTTTCGGAGGTCCAATCGCAGAAAGTTTGTCGCCTGATGGATATGGCCCAGGACAGCGGGATCCCGATCATCGGTTTGCTTGACTCGGGTGGCGCGCGCATCCAGGAGGGCGTGCGGTCTCTGTCGGCCTACGGGCAGCTCTTTGTGCGCAACGTCCTGGCTTCGGGGGTAGTGCCGCAGATCTCCGTACAGATGGGCCCGTGCGCAGGCGGCCAGGTCTACTCGCCGGCGCTCACGGACTTCATCGTGATGGTGCAGAGGACGAGCTTCATGTTCATCACCGGGCCCGAGGTCATCAAGTCGGTCACGGGTGAACAGGTCGACTTCGAGTCGCTCGGTGGCGCGCAGGTGCAAAACAGCGCCAGCGGTGTGGCCCACTTCGCCGCCGAGGACGAGTGCGCCGCGCTCGACCTTACCAAGCAACTTCTCTGCTACCTACCGCAGAACAACACCGACGAGCCGCCGTGCACGGGTCCCCAGGATGACCCGAACCGCCGCGATTCGGCCTTGAACAGTCTGGTACCGGAGGACAGAAACAAGCCCTACGACATGCACGCGGCCCTTCAGAGCATTTTCGACGTGGACAGTTTCCTCGAAGTGCAGGCTCAATTCGCGCAGAACGCGATCGTCGGGTTTGCCCGGCTGGACGGGCGTCCGGTCGGCGTCGTCGCCAACCAACCCGCGTACCTGGCCGGTGTATTGGACATCAACTCGGCCGACAAGATCGGGCGTTTCGTGCGCTTCTGTGACGCCTTCAACTTCCCGATCGTCACCTTCGTCGATTCACCCGGCTATTTACCCGGCGTTGACCAGGAGCACGGCGGGATCATCCGGCATGGTGCCAAAGTGATTTATGCCTACTGCGAGGCGACGGTGCCGAAGATCAGCGTGGTGTGTGGCAAGGCGGTCGGTGGGGCCTACATCGCCATGAGCAGCAAGATGATGCGCTCGGATCTGGCATTTGCCTGGCCGACGGCGGAGATCACGGTGATGGGGCCGGAGGGTGCGGTCAACATCCTCTACCGCGCCGAGCTCGCCAAGGCCGCGGACCCTGTGCAGCGGCGCCAGGAACTCGTGGACGAATACTCGGAGCGTTTCCAGACCCCATACGCGGCTGCAGAAATGGGCTTCGTCGACGAGGTGATCGAGCCGGCCGTCACCCGCCCACGCCTGATCGCCGCCCTGCAATACTTACGCAGCAAGTCGCAATGCAACCCGCCGCGGAAGCATGGTAATATCCCGCTCTAATCGGAGGACAGCCGCCAATGAATGAGAACCGCGCTAACCCGCTGAAGATAACCGATGTCGTGCTGCGCGATGGGCACCAGTCGCTGCTGGCGACCCGCATGCGCACAGAAGACATGCTGCCGATTGCGGAGCAGCTTGATGATATCGGCTTCTGGTCGCTCGAAGTCTGGGGCGGGGCCACCTTTGACACCTGCCTGCGCTTCCTGAACGAAGATCCCTGGGAGCGCCTCCGCCAGTTGAAAGCGCTCATCAAGAAGACCCCGCTGCAGATGTTGCTGCGTGGCCAGAACGTGGTGGGCTACCGCAACTATCCAGACGACGTGCTCGAGCGCTTTATCGTCAAGGCGCGCGAGAACGGCATGGACATTTTCCGCATTTTCGACGCCCTCAACGACATCCGCAACATGCAGACCGCCATGCGCCTGGCCAAGCGCGAGGGCGCGCATGTCCAGGCAACGGTTTGCTATACGATCAGCCCGGTACACACCGTCGACACGTTCGTCGAGATGGGCAAGCGCCTGGCCGAGCTGGGCGCCGACTCCATCTGCATCAAGGATATGGCCGGCCTCATCACGCCCTACGTGGCCTATGAGCTGGTCTCGAAGCTAAAGGCCACGGTCGCGGTGCCGATTCACCTGCACTCGCACTATACGAGCGGCATGGCCTCGGCAGCCTGCGTCAAGGCTGCAGAGGCAGGTGTTGACATAATCGATTCTGCCATCTCCACGCTGTCGCTGGCCACCTCGCACCCGCCGACCGAGACCATGGTCGCCATCTTCAAGGACACGCCGCGTGACACGGGGCTGGATCTCGAGAAGTTGAGCAAGATCGCGGCCTATTTCGGCCAGGTGCGCAAGAAGTACCATGCCTTTGAGTCCCAGTTCGTCGGCGTCGACACCAACGTGCTGACCTTCCAGATCCCCGGCGGCATGTATTCCAACCTGGCCAGCCAGCTTCGCGAGCAGAACGCCTTGGACAAACTGCCTCTGCTGTTGGCCGAGATACCGCGCGTGCGCGCCGAGCTGGGCTACCCGCCGCTCGTCACGCCGTCCAGCCAGTTCGTGGGCACCCAGGCCACCCTGAATGTGATCCTGGGCGAGCGGTACAAGGTGATCCCCAAGGAGATCAAGGCCTACGTCAAGGGTCTGTATGGCAAGTCGCCGGGGCCGATCGATCCCCTGGTGCAAAAGCTGGCGATCGGTGACGAGGAAGTGGTCGAGTGTCGTCCGGCCGACCTGCTCGCGCCGGAGATGGAGAAAGCAGCCGCCGAGGTGGGCGGCCTTGCGCGCAGCGAAGAAGACGTGATCAGCTACGCGCTCTTCGGACCGGTCGCCCGCGAGTTCCTGGAAAAGCGGGAAACCGGCGATCTGCTAGAAAAGGAGGTCGTCGCCGCGATCGCTGCGGCGCTGATCCCCGCGCGGGCGAATGGTAGCCCGTTCCTTCCCGAAAGTGCTGCCGTCCCAGACGGTGATGGTTCGGGCTGGATGACGGCCAGGCGTGCGTGGTTGAACAGACCGTCATGGAGGAACGAATGAAGCTGAAGGTCGATGGCCGGAGTTACGATGTCGAGTTGCAGCTGGACGCGGTGGTCGTGGGCGGCGTTACCCTCAAGACCACCGTGCTTCACGATAATGGCGAAGCCACGGTGAGGGTGGGTGGGCGGCCGTACAAGGTGAAGGTCAAGGACGAAGGGACGGTACTCGTCGACGGCCGGCAGTTCACGGTTGAGGTGAACGGCTACGGCTCGGTCGGCCGTTCAGCGCCAAAGCCCGTCAAGGTCCCGCTCAACGGCAACGCCAAGGGCGCAGTGTTCGCTCCTATGCCCGGCAAGGTCCTGTCGCTGCGCGTGCAAGAAGGCGACCGGGTCGCGAGCGACGCCGTGCTGCTGATCCTGGAAGCCATGAAGATGATGAACGAGATTAAGGCTCCCTGCGAGGGCATCGTGAAGCGCATCTCCGTGGCGCCCGGTCAAACGGTGAACAATGGCGACGTCATGCTGATCGTCGAATGATCGCCGCACGGTAGGGGAACCGCGAAGTCAGGCAGGAGGCTATGAATATGGACATCCCCGCGTACGTAAACAACCGCCGGTTGCGCATCTGGGTTCAGGAGATGATTGCCCTGTGCAAGCCCGATAGCGTGCACTGGTGTGACGGTTCACAACAGGAATATGACGCGCTCTGCGAGCAGATGGTGAATTCGGGCACGTTCATCCGGCTCAATCAGGAAAAGCGGCCTGGCTGCTTCTTGTGCCGCTCTGACCCGAGCGACGTGGCGCGCGTCGAGGACCGCACGTTCATCTGCAGTTGCGGCAAAGAAGATGCCGGGCCGACCAACAACTGGGTCGACCCGCAGGCCATGCGCACGACCCTGACCGGTCTCTTCGACGGCTGCATGCGCGGGCGCACGATGTTCGTCATCCCCTTCAGCATGGGGCCGCTGGGCTCTCCCATCGCCCACATCGGGATCGAGATCACGGATTCACCCTACGTCGTCGCCAACATGCGGATCATGACCAGGATGGGACGCCGGGTGCTCGACGTGCTTGGCGATGGGGAGTTCGTGCCTTGCCTGCACTCCGTTGGCATGCCACTGACCCCTGGCCAGCCTGACGTTCCCTGGCCGTGCAATAGCGAGCACAAGTACATCGTCCACTTCCCCGAAGACCGGTCTATCTGGTCCTTCGGGAGCGGCTACGGCGGCAATGCTTTGCTGGGCAAGAAGTGCTTTGCGCTGCGCATTGCCTCGGTCATCGCCCGGGACGACGACTGGCTGGCCGAGCACATGCTCATCCTCGGCCTCGAGTCGCCGGAAGGTGAGAAGACCTACGTCGCGGCGGCTTTCCCAAGCGCCAGCGGCAAGACGAACTTCGCCATGCTGATCCCGCCGGAGGCCTTTGCCGGCTGGAAGGTAACCACCGTCGGCGATGACATCGCCTGGATCAAGCGCGGCCCCGATGGGCGGATCTACGCCATCAATCCCGAAGCGGGCTTCTTCGGCGTCGCCCCGGGCACCTCGGAAAGCTCGAACGCCAACGCCATGGCCTCCATCGCCCGCAACACGATCTTCACCAACGTCGCGCTGACACCCGACGGTGACGTCTGGTGGGAGGGTATGACCAAGGCTCCGCCGCCGGAGCTGATCGACTGGCGCGGTCAGCCCTGGACACCAGAGAGCGGGCGTCCGGCCGCACACCCCAATGCGCGCTTCACCGCCCCGGCATCCCAGTGCCCTTCGATCGACGAGGGCTGGGAAAACCCGCGTGGCGTGCCGATCAGCGCCTTTATCTTCGGCGGGCGGCGCAGCAGCGTGGTTCCCCTGGTCTACCAGGCCTTCAATTGGAGCTACGGGGTGTATACGGCGGCCACCATGGGCGCGGAGACGACGGCCGCAGCCGCGGGCCAGGTTGGCGAGGTGCGGCGGGATCCGATGGCCATGCTGCCGTTCTGTGGCCACCACATGGGCGACTACATCAACCACTGGCTGCAGTTCGGCCGCACGCTCCGCAACCCGCCGCCCATCTTCAACGTCAATTGGTTCCGCAAGGACGGGGAGGGCCATTTCCTCTGGCCCGGATTCGGCCAGAACATGCGCATCCTCAAGTGGATCGTGGAACGGGCACACGGGCGGGCCAGCGGCGTCGAAAGCCCGGTTGGCTGGATGCCATGTTACGAGGACATCGACTGGCGCGGCCTGGAGGACTTCTCGCCCAGGCAGTTTCAGGAGATCATGGGGGTCGACCGCGATCAGTGGAAACAGGAGGTCCTCTCCCACGACGCGCTCTTTGTCAAGATCTACGACCGGCTGCCGAAGGAGATGATCTTCATTCGGGAGCTGATGCTCTCGGCGCTCTGGCGCTCGCCGGAACGCTGGGACCTGATTGCGGAGGACGTGAACGGCGCGGACGCCCTTCGTGGCGCGGCCTCTCTTGCCGAGGGGCAGGCCCCCACGCTTGGTCAGGCGGCCGAAGCGAACGGCAAGGCCGCGACCGGCGGCGAGCTCGCCGGGCAGGCAGCGCCGGCATGGGGTGTGCATTGATGAGTGGAGCGGACCATAATCGACTTGGGAGGTGCTGAGATGCCTGTGTTCGAGGTCAAGATCGATCAGAAGACGTACCACGTAGACATTCCGTGGCTGGGCGCCAAACCGCTGCCGGTGATCGTGGATGGGCGCCCGCTCCAGCTTGTGATCGGCGAGGCGCAGGGCCCGGCGGCGCAGGAGTTCAAAGAGGCCGAGCTGCAGGCCGAACAACGGCTCACGCTGTTCACGAGTGGAAGACCCGTGCCGGCTGAGTGGCACGCGAGCATCCGAGAGGAATAAAGATCTGGCGGTCCTACGCCGGCCATGGAGGCATTACGAGATGACTGCGGTGAATGTTTTTCGTCCGGCGCTGCGGCGCTATAGCCTGGCTTATGATTCGGCCTGCATGGTGGCCGGTAGCCTGCTGGTCGCGCTAAGCGCCCAGGTAGCGCTCCCGCTGCCCTTCAGTCCCGTTCCAATCACGGGCCAGACACTAGCCGCGCTGCTCGTAGGCGCATTACTGGGTAGGCGCCTCGGCGCAGGCGCGCTGCTGATTTACCTCGCCCAAGGCGCTCTCGGCCTGCCGGTCTTTGCCGGCGGTGGCCTCGGGCTTGCCCGGCTGGCCGGTCCAACCGGTGGCTTCCTGGCCGGCCTGGTCGTCGCTGCCTATCTGGTGGGCTGGCTGGCCGAACGCGGCTGGGATCGGCGCCCCGCCACGACGGTGCTTGCCATGCTGTTCGGCAACGCCGTGATCTATGCAATTGGTCTGATCTGGTTGGCCCGTTTCGTGGGTGCCGGCCAGCTGTTGGCAGCGGGGCTGCTGCCATTCATCCCCGGCGACTTGCTGAAGATTGCGCTGGCTGCCGGGCTCCTGCCCTCGGCCTGGACCTTGTTCGGGCGAGCGCAGAAGTAGAGTCAGGCGCAAGCCTCCTCCGCCAAACTGCGGGGTTACCGTTCCGATGAAGACGCGACCGTCATCAAAGGACAGGTAACCCCGCTCAATTTGCACCCTTCCCGGCGCTCGATTCGCGCCTGGCTGTGTTCAGGCTTATAATGCGGTCGTATCGCCCAGGTCCCGGTCCCGGCCTGGGCAGGTTGAGGTTCATGTCTTCGCGCACTTTAGCCGGCTGAGAGCCTGCAGTCTGGAGCGTTTGTGTCCCGCAGCCGCGTCATCGTCATCACAATCGGTGTGATGCTCGCCCTGTTCGTGTCCGCGGTCGAATCAACCGTGGTCGCGACTGCAATGCCGACGATCATCAGTCAATTGGGTGGCCTGGCGATCTATAGCTGGGTTTTCTCCGCCTACATGCTCACTTCGACCGTGACCGTGCCTATCTATGGCAAGCTGGCCGATCTGTACGGGCGCCGGCCGATCTTCCTGATCTCGATGACCCTGTTCCTGGCCGGCTCCTTCCTGAGCGGCCATTCGGCCGGCATGACCGAGCTTATCGTGTTCCGCACGCTGCAGGGGTTGGGCGCCGGTGGCCTGATCCCGCTCGCTTTCATCATCATCGGCGACCTGTTCAGTTTCGAGGAGCGGGCGCGCATGCAGGGCCTCTTTTCCGGCGTGTGGGGCGTCTCTTCGATCATGGGCCCGCTCCTGGGCGGTTTCCTGGTCGATCGCATTTCGTGGCATTGGGTGTTTTACGTCAACATCGGCCCCGGCATCCTGGCGACGCTGCTGGTGATTTTCGGCTGGCATGAGGCGGCGGCCGCCCGTGCCGGCGGGTCGCGGCCGTCTCTGCCCATCGATTTTGCCGGCACCGCCCTGTTGAGCGGCGCCGTCGTCGCCCTGATGCTGGGGCTGTTCAACCTCAGCTCCATCCTCAGCGCCGGCCTACTGGCTCTGGCCGTCGCGCTGTTTGCCTGGCTGCTGCGGGTCGAGCGCCGTGCGCTTGATCCTATATTGCCCTTGCCCCTGTTCCGCAGTCGTCTGTTCCTCATCGCTTGCAGTCAGGGCCTGCTGGCCGGCTGGGCGATGTTTGGCGGCAGCTCTTTCGTCCCGCTCTTCGCGCAGGGTGTCCTCGGCGTCAGCGCGACTCTGGCCGGCGCTACCCTGACGCCCGAGATGCTGAGTTGGACCATCGCCAGCGTCATCGGCGGTCAACTGCTGCTGCGTTTCGGGTACCGCACTGTCGCGCTAGCCGGAATGGTCGCCCTGGTCGCCGGCAGCCTCTTGATGGCGCAGTTGAACGTGCACAGCACCTTGTCCGGGCTGATGGTCAGCTTCGCCCTGATGGGTGCCGGCATGGGTTTGTGCCTGCCGGCCTTTCTCATCGCCGTGCAGAATGACGTGCGCAGAGAGGTGATGGGGACGGCCACCGCCACGTTGCAATTCAGCCGCAGCATCGGCGGCACTATCGGCGTGAGCGTCATGGGTGCTGTGCTCAGTTGGCGTCTGGCAGCCGGACTGGTGGCAGCGGGCGTCGATCCCGCCACGGCCCCGCTCGGCGATCTGGTCGATCCGTTGACCGGCCCTGCCGTCGGCGCGGTCAGTGGCGCCCTCAAGATCGCCCTGGCGGGCGGTATTCGGGCCATTTTCGTCGTTGCCTTGCTGGCCGCCGGCGCGGGCCTTGTCGCGACTGCGTTCGCCCCGCGCGAACGGCTCGTGGCCCGGAAAGAAGGAGTGCCAAGTTGAAGGTCTTGCTAGCCTATCCCGAGTTTCCCGACACGTTTTGGAGCTTCAAGCATGCTCTGCGCTTTATTCGCAAAAAGGCGGGCGCGCCGCCGCTGGGTCTGCTGACCGTGGCCGCCATGCTGCCCGCCGATTGGGAACTGCGCCTGATCGACCTGAATATCCAGCCGCTGAGTGAAGAAGATCTGTCCTGGGGCGATATGGTTTTCGTCAGCGCGATGGTCGTCCAGCGTGAGGGAAGCCGCCAGGCCATCCGGCAGTGTAAGGAGGCCGGCTTGAAGATCGTGGCCGGCGGTCCGCTCTTTACGGGCGAGTACGAGAGTTTCCCCGAGGTGGACCACTTCGTGCTAAACGAGGCGGAGCTGACGCTGGAACCTTTCCTGGCAGATTTATCTGCCGGCTGCGCCCAGCGCGTCTATGCCAATGCAGAGCACGCGGATATCCATACCACCCCGGCTCCCCGGTGGCGACTGGCCCAGCTCGAGCATTACGACAGCGTATCGATCCAGTTCTCGCGCGGGTGCCCGTTCAACTGCGACTTCTGCAACATCACCGCCTTGCTCGGCCGCAAAGTACGCACCAAGACCACAGAGCAGATAATCGGCGAGCTGGAAGACCTGTACCGGGCAGGTTGGCGCAAGAACGTCTTCTTCGTCGACGACAACTTCATCGGCAACAAAAAGCTGCTGAAAGCCGAGGTACTGCCGGCGCTGATCAAATGGCGCAAGGGCAAGAAGGGCATGGCATTTAATACCGAGGTCTCGATCAACCTGGCCGACGACGATGAGCTATTGCGCCTGATGGCTGAGGCCGGCTTCAACACCGTATTTGTCGGCATCGAGACGCCCAGTGAGGCCAGCCTGCTGGAATGCAGTAAGTACCAGAACCGCAACCGCGACCTGGTCGCCAGCGTCAAGAAAATCCAGCGCGCCGGCCTGCAGGTCCAGGGCGGCTTCATCGTCGGCTTCGACAGCGATACCAGTTCGATCTTCCAGCAGCAGATCGACTTCATCCAGCGCAGCGGCATCGTGACTGCGATGGTGGGCTTGCTGCAGGCACCGTACGGCACCCAGCTCTACGAGCGGATGAAGAACGAGGGCCGGCTGGCGGACGAGATGACCGGCGACAACGCCGACGGCTCGACCAACATCGTGCCAAAGATGGGGCTCGAGCAGTTGCGCCAGGGCTATCGCTGGCTGCTGGACCAGATCTACGCGCCTCAGCCCTACTACGCGAGGGTCAGGACATTCCTGCGCGAATACAAGACTCCCCCGGTGAACGTCCACATCGAGCCGCAGTACGTGCTGGCCTTCTTCCGTTCTGCCTATCAGTTAGGCCTTAAGGGAAAAGAGCGCGCTCAATACTGGGGCCTCTTGGGTTGGACGCTCTTTCGCCGCCCGAAGCTCTTTCCCCTGGCCGTGACCCTTGCCATCTATGGGTTCCACTTCCGCCGCGTGGCCGAGCTGCACGTGCAGTAGGGACGCGGCGAGAGGACCGGCCGGCGGGGACCGGACGCGTCTTGACTTATGATCGGCCTGAATGGAGATGTTGCGCCGCCCCGTTCGGTCGTAGGGGAAGAAGATGTAAGCCATGCAGAAGGCACTGGCCTTCTCCCAGTCACAGTAGGAGACTCTCGCATGCCCGATCGCTCGAACCCTCGTAGGCCCAACCGACAGCGTCTAGCCTCAGGCAACGCGCAGCACGGCGGGGCGGCCAAACCGCCGGCGTCTGGCAGCCGGCGCTTTCCGTTCGTTCCGGCCATTGGCGGCCTGGTTCTGCTGGGTGTGCTCCTCGCGGCCGGCGGCTTTTCTTTCGCTGCCACCCAGGAACAGCACGATGCCTTCTGCGCTTCTTGCCATACTCAGCCGGAAACGACGTACTATCAGCGGGCATTGGCCGCGCCCCCAGTCGACCTGGCTTCATGGCACACGACCAAGGAGGTGACCTGCATCAACTGCCATTCAGGGGTCGGCGTGCCCGGCCGGATGTCCGCCGAGTTGATGGGCGCGCGCAATGCCCTGCTCTGGTACACGGGTCGGGCGACCCAGCCGGCTCCGCTGACTTATCCCATCGGCGATGCGAACTGCCTGAAGTGCCACGGCGATGTGACCGGGACGCGTTCGCAGGACAACCACTTCCACTATTTCCTGGCCCGCTGGCAAGCCCTGGACCCAAACGCCGCTTCCTGCGTGACCTGCCACGGCGGGCATACCACGGACGGCTTGGCGGACATCATGTTCCTGAACCAAGCGAAGACTGAAGGTATCTGCCAGTCATGTCACAACGCGTTAGGCGCCGGTGACTGAGCCCGGGCGCCTGAGGGAAGACCTATGGCGATGAAGGTGGGAGTCGACGAAGGCCGGGTGGCAATTGTCACCGGCGCCTCGAGCGGCATCGGCGAGGCCAGCGCGCTGAGGTTGGCCAAAGAGGGTATGCGGGTGACGCTGGCGGCGCGGCGGGCGGACGCGTTGGCGCGGGTGGCCGGCCAGATCACGGCGGGCGGCGGGGAGGCGCAGGCCGTTCCTACCGACGTCCGCGAGCGGGCGGACATCCAGCGGATGCTTGACGTGACCCTAGAGCGCTGGGGGCGCGTCGACCTGCTGGTCAACAACGCGGGCTTGAGCTACGATACCCTGCTGACGCGGTTCGACCCTGATCAGTTACGGGCTGAGGTGAGCACCAACCTGGTCGGGGTGATCGAATGTGCGCGCGCCGTCCTGCCGCCCATGATCGCGCAGCGCTCCGGTCATATCATCAACGTCGCCTCTATCGCCGGTCTGGTCGCTTTGCCAACCGGCAGCGTTTACTCGGCCACCAAGTTCGGCGTGGTCGGTTTCTCCGAGGCACTGGGGCGCGAGGTGCGGCGCAAACGCGTCTACGTCACCGCCTTCTGTCCCGGCTTCGTCGCCACCCCATTCAGCCCGGACTTGCAGGCCATTGCCGAGGGCCGGCGACCGGAACACGCCCGTCCCGGCGCGATGCCCGTCGGCTACGTCGCCGAGCGTATCGCCTGGCTGGCCAGACACCCGCGCCGGCTGGACATCGTCCCGCCTTCCTGGCGGCTTCTGGTCTGGGCCGCGCGCACCTGGCCGCGGCTGGTCGACGTCGTGCTGGAACGCTTTAGCTGAGCGCGCGTCTGGTTGCCTTCACGCCGATGTGAAAGGGGTAGGTGATGCGCCGTCCTGGTTGGGTCAAGCTGGTCGTCGCCATTCAACTCTTGATTGGCGTCGCCATCATCGTCTACTGGCTCATCTGGCTGGTGGCCCCTGAGCTGCTGCGGGCCCGCGCGCCCGGCGACGCGGACTATGCGGTCTACGTGGCTTTCGAGGGGGCGTTTCTCCTAGCCGACGGCTGGATCGCCGCGGCGGCGCTGACCGGCGCGGCCGGTCTATGGCAGATGCGCGACTGGGGGTTGTTGTTCACCCTGCTTGCATCCGGCGCGGGGATCTTTCTGGGCCTGGTCGATCTGCTCTACGATCTCGAGCATGGCATGTACGCGCCTTTAACCGGCGCCGCGGCGCTCGAGCTACTGATCGTCGCCGGTTTGCTCATCCTCTGTCCCGTGTCCGTGTACCTTGCCTGGCAAGGGCGTCGCGCACTGCGGGCTCGGGCATCCACTCGCTCCGGCGGCAAGCCCGCTCCACGCCGCCGCAGGCGCACGGCTACGTCAAGGGTGCGGCCCTGAGGCGCCGCACTCCGGCTCACTGAATGGCCGGCAAGGACACCGTCAAGGTTGTTCCTTGGCCGGGCTCGCTTGCCGCAGCCACCGATCCGCCATGTTCTTCGATGATGCCGCGTACGATGGCAAGCCCGAGTCCCGCACCGCTGCCCGCCAGCGCGCTGCCGTTGCGTTGTTGGGCCATATGCCGGCTGCGCGATTTATCAGCACGATAGAAGCGTTCGAAAATATGTGGCAAGTCCTCGGCTAAGATCCCGGCTCCGGTGTCGCTAACCTGCATGATCACCTTCTGCCTGCTTTCGTCGGGGCACGCCCGAACGGTGATGGTGCCGCCGCCAGGCGTGTACTGCAGTGCGTTATCAAGCAAGTTCAACAGCACAGTCTGAATGCCGGCTGGATCTGCGCTAACCGCCGGCAGGTCGGGCGCGATCTCTTGTTCGAGCCTAACCCCGCCCTTGGTCGCCCTCAGGCTCATTTCCGAGCTTACCTCGCCGATCAGATTGGCCAGATCCAGGGTCTCGCGCGTCTGGGAGGCGATCACGTCGTGGCGCGTGAGGCTGAGCAGATCGTTGGCCATGCGCGCCAGGCGGTTAGCCTCGCTCTCGATCTCCTGGGCGAACTTGCGCGCCGCCACCGGATCATCCAACGCGCCGTTGTTGAGCGCCTCGGCCCGCAGCTTCACGTTCGTGAGCGGCGTGCGCAGCTCGTGCGAGGCATTGGCCACAAACGCGCGTTGGCTGGTGATCATATTCTCGACGCGTTCGGCCATATCGTTGAAGGCTTCACCCAACTCGGCGATCTCGGTCACGCCCCCGGTGCTGTCCGCCGGTACGCGTTCCCCCAGGTTTCCTGCCGCGAGGCGGGCCGCGGCGGCGCGCAGCCGGGCAACCGGCCGCACCAACTGATCGGCCAACAGCCAACCGGCCAGGGCGGCGGCGGCCGCCGCAAAGAGAGCTGTCAAGCCGAGACGCAACCAGAAGTCCCGCGTCTGATTGAGCACCTCCGACAAAGGGACGGCCATTTGCACCACGCCCACGATATGTCCGCCGCGCTCGACGGGCGACGCCGAGTAGATCATTTGCTTGTGGGTGGCCGGGTCGCTGCGGATGTTCGTTTGCACCGAGCCGTTCAGCGCCGCACTTACTTCGGGCTGATTGCTCTGATTGCCCGGTTGAGTGGCGGCCGAGAACAGAAGCGGCTCACCGCTTGGGTCCAGCAAAGTCAACTGGCCGCCCGCGCTCTGCGCGAAGCGGCCGGTCAGGGTTTGGAATTGAGGCACCGTGAACGGCGACTGGCTTTCGAGGATCGACCACGGGCGCTCGAGGGTCGAGGCCATCAAGTAGGTCTGGACTTCAAGATCATGTTCGGCGGTCGCCGTCGCCATCGCAGCAAACAGCTGGCCGGCTCGTCCGGCCATGATTGCCGCACTGACCAGAAAAATGACCAGGTAAGTCACGATCACTCGCGCTTTGAGACCCGCGAGGCGCCGTTTGAACATTGGTCGCTACACCTCATCCGGCCTGGCAAACCGGTAGCCGAGACCGCGCACGGTCAGCAGATAACGCGGGGAGGCCGGGTCATCCTCTATCTTCTGGCGCAACCAGCGCATATGGACGTCCAGCGTGCGTGGATCGCCGATCCAATCATTGCCCCAAACCGCGTCCAGTAGTTCCCCCCGCTCGAAAGCATGGCCCGGTTGTGCGATGAGCACGGCCAGCAGATCGAACTCTTTGGGACGAAGGTCGACGCTCCGTCCTATCTTTGTTACCACATGCCGGTCGTTGTCCAGGGTGATCTCGCCCACACTCATAGGCGAAATGCCGGCTCCAGAGCGGGGCTGCATGTCGACCCGGCGCAACTGCGCACGGATGCGCGCCACTAACTCACGCATGCTGAACGGCTTGACCACGTAGTCGTCCGCACCCAGCTCCAGGCCGATAACACGGTCCAGCTCCTCGCCGCGCGCCGTCAGCATAATGATCGGCACCGTCGATTCTGCTCGGAGGGTGCGGCAGGCTTGCAGGCCGTCCATGACCGGCATCATCACGTCCATCAAGACCAGGTCTGGAGCGTCGGCGCGTGCAGCCGCCAGCCCCGCTGCCCCGTCGAAAGCGGCCAGGACACGGTAACCCTCGCGCTCGAGCCCGTAGCGCACCGAGTCCACGATCAACTCATCATCTTCCACGATCAAGATTGTCTGGGGCATAGCCATGCTGCTTCTCCTTGTGAGATTATACCACCCCCCGGGAAGTGCGGCTTAACGCTGTATTACGCCTGTGTTATGGCATTGTTAACGTGGCCCATACTGGCGCGCGCGGCGTTCCCCGCTTCACCCCTGTGCGTTGCGAATCGTCGTTAACCGCTTGTTAAGCTAGCGGTAACGGCGGCTTAACCACAACCGACCGGCCTTAAGGTATCCTGTGAGCGTCACAAGCGACTGGCTCGTCTTGTGACGTGCTGACCGGGACCGGGGTGTAGAGGGGAGGCTCCCCCGGCCCTGGCAGCATGGGGGGAAGGACAAGATTTCGAAGGATACTGTGCGGCATTGACGGAGTTCTGCGCGCCGCTAAGCACTCTGACGAAAGCTGGTCTCTTCCCTCTGTTTAATTGACGCACAATCACTTACCGAAGGTAGCTATGCCGGGAGGCGGATGTGAAACGCAAATCAGCGCTGTTCTTGTCAGGCGTCATAACGGCGTTTGTGATGGTAGTGATCGTAGGCCTGGTTCTCCTGTCGGGGCGGGCCGCACAGGTCGCCCAGGCGGCTTCGGCCGACCTGCCGTCGGTCCAGGCGCCCAATCCAATGACAACTACCGACGTTGCCACTTTGCAGGCCGAAGTGCAAGCCTATAAGCAGGCTCTACAGAAGGCAGATGGCGATCTTCAGACCGCCTACGACCAGATACGAACCTTGAACGGTCAAGTTAATCAATTGAGTCAGAGCATTCAGCAACTACAGAGCGCCCAGAGCGGCTTCGGTGGGAGCCGGCGCTCACGTGGTTTCTTCGGAGGGGGCGATGACTGAGAATGCAATAGTTGAGCGGGGCAATCCGACCGCAGCCCGACCGGCTGCCGCCAACGTTAGGCGCCGCGGCCGGCCCGCTAAGGCAGCGCTGGCCCGCTTGAAGGTGACTGCGATCGTGGTGGCGGTGGCCGCGTTTGCGGGCTCATTGGGCGGTATCGTCGCCCTCAACCCGGGCACTAAGCAAGCCTCGGCAGCAGCATCTGTGCCGGCCGGCAGCCAGGCGACGCCGGTCAATATCATCGTGCCGGGTGAGCCGGCGGCGCCGCAGATCAACTCGGTTCCGCTGCAGTTGCCGCAACCGGCGCAGCAGTCGCAGTTGTTCATGCCCCGCACTCGGACTCGCGGGTCGTGACCCTGGGCCGATCTCTCGTGGCGGAAGGCGGAGGGTAGGCGAGCATGCTGCTGACGAGCACGTTTGAGTGTATGACTACCGGTATCGAGTTGTTCCTGGACACCAAGGACGTCGGGTTGGGTGAGAAGGCACTGGCTGAAGTGGAGCAGTTCTTTTTTCAGGTAGAGGCCCGCTTCAGCCGCTTCCGCCCCGATTCTGAGCTCTCGCAGCTCAATGCGAGGTCTGGCCAGGCAGCGGAAGTCTCGACGGACCTGGCCGACCTGATCGGACTTGCGCTGGGAGCTGCCCAAATGAGCAGCGGCATCTTCGATCCGACCATAATCGACAGGCTGGAGGCCGCCGGCTATGATCAGAGCATCGAGCTAGTGCGGGCCAGGGAAACGGCCCGGACGGCAGTTGGCGGGCCTGCTTCGCACGGGCACGGTACGCGAAGGAGCAACGGTCCGGCGAACGGGAATTCCGGGGAGGCGCGTCGCCCCGCGGACAAGCACTCTTTCGGCTGGGACTCGCCCCGCTGGGCGGCCGTTCGGCTTGACCAGCAGCGGCGAACAGTGACGCTGCCGGAGGGCGTTCGCCTCGACCTGGGTGGCGTGGGTAAAGGCTGGGCTACCGATGAGGCGGCAAAGCGGCTGCGCCCGCTCGGAGCCGGGCTGGTGAACGCCGGTGGCGACTTGCGAGCCTGGGGGGATGAGCCCGGCGCGGCGGCCGGCCAGGGTTGGCTGGTCGCAGTGGATGATCCCAGGCAGCCGGGAAACGATGTGGTCTGGCTGCGCGTGCACGAGCGAGCCGCGGCGACCTCCAGTGTCGCCAGCCGGCGTTGGCCGGACGGTCATCACTTGATTGATCCGCGCACCGGCCGCCCGGCAGACACCGATCTGCTCGCAGTCACGGTCCTGGGGCCGACGACGACGGAGGCCGAGGTGGCTGCGAAAGTGGCTTTGATCCTGGGGCGCGAGCCGGGTCTCGCCTGGCTGGCCGATCGGCCTGGCGTCGAGGCCCTTATGGTGGGCGCCGACGGCAATTACTACGGAACGCGGGGTATTGCTGGAGTGTGGGCATGAACGGCAAAAAAGATGATCTGACGTGGCCCGAGATTGCCATGTTCTCCGTCGGCAGCGTGGCCGGCGCCGTCCTGGGGATCCTGGCTCTCGTGTGGCTCGGCAGCGAGATGGCGGCCAAGGCGCCGGGCTTCTGGTTTGTCAGCCGGGCTTCCGCGATCGTTGCCTTCTTGGCTCTCTGGATGAGCACGGCCTGGGGCATTACCATCAGCAGCAAGGGCATCGGCGGAGTGATTTCGGGACCGGTTGCCTTCACCGTCCATAATGTTACGTCGTGGCTTGCACTGGGGTTTGGCGTGGTACACGCGCTCTCGCTGTTGGGTGACCAGGTCGTCTCCTTCACCTTGGGGGCCCTGGCGGTGCCTTTCGCATCGGCTTACCAACCTTTCCTGACCGGCATCGGCACGTTAAGCCTCTACATTGGGGTGATCGTGACTGCGGCCTTTTACGTCAAGAAGCGCTTGGGATACAAGACCTGGCGGGCAATTCACGGGTTGTCCTACTTCGTGTTTGCCGCCATCGTAGTGCATAGCGCCCTGTTGGGCACCGATAGCAGCTTGCCGGTAATGAAGGCCATTTACCTGGTAGCGGGAGGTTCGGTGTTGTTTCTGACCCTCTTCCGGGTCCTCACAGCGGGAGTTGGCCGCTCCTCGGCCGCTAAGAGCCGTCCGGCGGCCTAGTAGCCGGGATGTTCGACAAGGAGTACTGAGTGATGAGATCCAAGGCAGTGTTGTTTCTGATAGCGCTGGTCATCGTCGCAATCGTCCTGGCCGGCATGAGCGCCGGGGCAATCACGGTTCTCGCGCTGCGCGCCGGCGGCCCGCAAGCGCTAGTCTCCCAGGTAGTGGGTAATGTAACCGGCAATAGCGCGTCGCCCAGCTCGGCCCAGCGCGTGCAGTTCCTCCAGCAGCCGGCGACGCCAACGCCGGCCCCTGCAGGCCAAGCGCCTTCCGCCCTGGTTCAGTCGAGCCAGCAGCCCGTCACCATCAATATTCAGCCGGGAGCGGATGCGCAGAGCCAGATGCTGGAAGCGGTCTATCAGAAGGTCAACCCTTCAGTGGTCACGGTCTATAACCTGGCGGCGCTGAACGCCCGCTTCGGCGGCACCTCGGGCACCGATGTTCCGCAGGGTGAGGGCTCCGGCTTTGTCTGGGACAACCAGGGCCACATCGTGACCAACGATCATGTTGTCAGCGGCGCCGACAAGCTGCAGGTGACCTTCGCCGACGGCACTCAGGTAGATGCTACCCTGGTGGGCACCGATCCGAACGGCGACATCGCCGTGCTCAAGGTTGATCCGAACGCGACCGCGCTCGTGCCGGTCTCGCAAGGTGATTCGGGTGCTCTCAAGGTCGGTCAGACCGCAATCGCCATCGGCAACCCGTTTGGCCTCAATGGCACGATGACGCTGGGCATCGTCAGCGCCCTCGGGCGCACCATCCCATCACAGACGGTTTTCAGCATCCCTGAGGCCATCCAGACCGACGCGGCGATCAATCCGGGCAACTCGGGCGGACCACTGCTCGATAACGCGGGCAATGTGATCGGCGTCAACGACCAGATCCAGTCTTCTTCGGGCAGCAACAGCGGCGTTGGCTTCGCGATCCCGATCAACATCGTTAAGCGCATCGTCCCCTCGATCATCGATACTGGGCACTACCAGCATGCCTACCTGGGCATCGAGGGCTCGACGTACACCAAGGCCTGGTCGCAGGCCTTGGGCTTACCGGGTGACGCCCACGGCGCGTACGTGATGAACGTGACCGCCGGTGGTCCGGCCGCAAATGCAGGCATGCGCGGCGGCTCGCGGGACACTAACCTGGTGCTGGGCCAGACCCAAGGCGGCAACGTGTACCTCCAAAGCGGTGGGGACCTTATCACCGCCGTCGATGGTCACCCGATCACGAACATGGACGATCTCCTGATCTACCTGGAGGAGAACACCTCCCCCGGCCAGACGGTCCAGTTCTCGGTGCTGCGCAGCGGCGGCCAGCAGGCAACACTGTCGGTGAAGCTGGGCGTGCGGCCCGAGCAGACACCGCCGAGCTTCGGCGGGTGAAGCCGGGTTTGTCCTTTGAACTCACTGCCGATCTGACTATTCACCGGTTCTAGGAAACCGGTCACCTCGCGGGCGACGGGCAAGGTCGCCCGCCAGGTGTGAGCCGCACGGCTTCGACGAGCGCGCAGTTTGCCTGCGGCGTCGAGAGAAGTGCCAGGGCCGGAGATCGCTCTCCACCTGGCGTGCTGGTAACGAAGGAGCCGAGATTTGCCACGCATGCTGCGCGCCTGGACCTGGCTGGTCGTACCGGCCCTGCTGTTGGCGGCCTGCGGCGGCTCGCGTGCACCGCAGGCCACGGCCGTCGTGGCGCTCGCGCCGTTGGGCCCTGCTGCGCCAGGAGCCACGACGCTCGCGTCGTCCGACTCTGGCGGCCCGGTCCCGATCGCGTCCGGGTTGCCGCTGGAGCTGGCCCTCGCCGCGACGACGCCGCTGCCGTCCACCGCTGTTCCCACTCATACTGCAGCGCCTACTGACACCCCGGTGCCGACTGATACCCCAGCCCCAACAGACACACCCCTTCCGACGGCAACGCCGACCGAGACCGCCAGCCCCACTCCCGAGCCGAATCCGCTGCAGATCGCCTACGAGCGCACCCAGTCCTATCCGGGCAGCGATATCACGATCGAGCAGACGCTGGCACCCGGCGCCAACTACAACCAGTACATCGCTTCCTATCGCTCTGAGGGTTTGAAGATCTATGCGCTACTGACCGTGCCCAAGGGGCCGAAGCCCCCCAGTGGCTGGCCTGCCATTATCTTCAACCACGGCTATATCGCCCCGACCATTTACCGCACCACACAGCGCTATGTCGCGTACGTCGCCGCGATCGCCAACGCCGGCTATATCGTCTTCAAGTCCGATTACCGTGGCCATGGCAGCTCGGAGGGCAAGGCCGTCGGCGGTTACGGTTCGCCGGCTTACACCACCGACGTCCTGAATGCGCTGGCGTCGATAAAGAAATTTCCGGATGCGGACCCGAACCGCATCGGCATGTGGGGCCATTCGATGGGCGGCCAGCTGACGCTGCGGGCCATGGTCGTCTCCAAGGATATCAAGGCCGGTGTGATCTGGGGCGGGGTGGTCGGCACTTACCAGGACCTGATCGAGAACTGGCATCATGGGCCGTTGCCGCCCTCTGAGATCCCACCGCTCAGCCAGCGCCGCTGGCGTCAGGACCTGATTGACAAGTATGGGACGCCGGAGCAGAACCCGGCCTTTTGGGCTTCCATCAGTCCCAACAGCTATCTCGGCGACCTCTCGGGTCCACTCCAGTTGGATCACAGCGTAACAGACGAAGAGGTGCCGGTGCAGTTCTCACAGCAGTTGTACCAGCAACTCAAGGCGGCCGGACAGACCGCGGCCCTGTACACGTATCCGGGCGACAACCACAATATCTCGGCCAACTTCACTCTGGCTATGCAGCGCTCGATCGGGTGGTTCGACAAATACGTGAAAGGCCCCTGAACGAGGCGCCCGGCCAATTTAACACCCTGTTAATCAGCTGGTAACTGCCAGTTAACCACCCCAAACGACTTCTGCAGTACATTGGCGTCGACCGCGAAAAGAGAGGCCGGATTCATCGGCCAACCAAAGGCGGGCCGGGCGCTCGGCCCGCCGAAAATGGGAGGTTTTGCGGAACCCTGGGTGGCTACTGCTTCTGCCCTCGGGGTCGGGGTCCACCGGACAGCACCGTTTGGACCGAGGGGGGTCAGCAGGTGCTGGCCCCCCATTCTTATGCCTCGATTCTTCGCGTTCAAGCCAAAGCACAGCCGAGAGAGGGCATAGCAGAGAGGGATCAAACATGAAGAGGGCGATCACCGTTCTGGTTATCATCATCGTTCTGGTCGGATTGGGTGGAGCCGCGTACTTGCGGTTTGGCTCGCAGGGTGCGCGGGCTGCCACGCCGAGTGGGCAAACGGCCACCGTTACCCTCGGCAGCCTGGCGGCCACCGTGGCCGGCGCCGGCAATATCACGTCGCATGCCGCAGTAGATCTGAGCTTCGGCACCAGCGGCGTGGTGAGGAAGGTGAACGTCAGGCCAGGCGATCAGGTGATTGCCGGACAGGTGCTGGCTCAACTCGACACTTCTGATCTCGAGCTGCAGCTACAGAATGCCCAGGTGAACCTCAAGGTCGCCCAGGACAAGCTGGCACAGGCCCAGAATCCGAACAGCGCGCAGGACATCGCCAATGCTCGTTCCCAGGTCGAAGCCGCGCAGGCCAATTACAACACGTTGGTCGCCGGCGCCAGCGCTTCCGACCTGGCCGCAGCTCAGGCGGCGGTTGTCAGCGCCCAGGCGGCGTACGATGCGGCCGTGAAGTCGGCGGGCACCTCGAATAGCCAGCTTGAAGCGGCTGCCGCGGCAGTCCAAAAGGCCCAGGTGGCGCTTGAGCAGGCCCAGGCGGCCTACGACAAGGTAGCCAGCAACCCGCAGATCGCAATGATGTCGCAATCTGTGACCCTCCAACAGGCAACCATCGACTACAACACGGCCAAGGCCAATTATGATTCGTCGACGGCGACCACCGGCAGCGCTGCTACGTCTCAGGTCCAGTCTGCCCGAGCGCAAGTGCAGCAGGCCCAGGCGAACCTGGCCAAATTGAAGAGCCAGGTGACGCCGGATGCGGTCACCGCGGCAAAAGCGACGGTGGATCAGGCCAAGAACAACCTGGAAAAAATGCTGGCCGGCTCCGACGCGGCTACCCTGGACATTGCCCAGAACGGCGTTGACCAGGCAGAGATCGCGCTCAAGCAGGCAGAGCTTCAGTTGCAGCAAGCTCAGATCGTCTCGCCTCTCGACGGCGTGGTGACCGTCGTCAATCTGACCGCCGGCCAAAGCGCGGCCTCGGGCGCGACCCCTCAGGTGCAAGTTGCCGATCTTGGTCACCTGGAAATCGTCGTCAACATGGCCGAGGTCGACATTCCCAGCATCAAGGTCGGCCAGCCCGTCCAGATCACGCTGGACGCCCTGCCAGATCTCGCTCTCAAGGGCAGCGTGATCGCACTTTCCCCTGCCGGCACAATCACTCAGGGCGTCGTCAACTATCCGGTGACAGTCTCCGTCGGTAATCCGCCCGATACCGTCAAGGCGGGCATGACGGCCAGTTTGAACGTCATTACGCAGGAGAAAGACAACGTGCTGCTGGTCCCCAACCGGGCGATTCGCACGCTGGGCCGGCAGAAGGTAGCGACTGTGCTCTTCGAGGGACAGGAGATCCAGATCCCGGTGACGACCGGGATGAACAACGACACGATGACCGAGGTGACGAGCGGCCTGAAAGAAGGTGACACGGTCATCATTTCCGGCACCACGACTGTTCAGCCGCGTGGCGGAGTAGGTGTTCCTGGCATCGGCGGCGGCTTCGGACGCGGCGGGTGAGCCAGGCCGGGAGGCATTCTATGATAGTCATTAAAGACATCACCAAAGTCTATACCATGGGCGACGTGGAAGTGAGAGCCCTTAACGGGGTGAGCATGACGGTGGAAGAAGGCGAATGGGTGGCCATTATGGGGCCGTCGGGTTCGGGAAAATCGACCCTGATGAACGTCATCGGTTGTCTGGATCAGCCGACCAGCGGTACCTACAGCCTCGACGGGCTCGAAGTGGCGCGCATGAACGACAAGCAGCTGGCCGGCGTGCGCAATCTCAAGATCGGCTTCGTCTTTCAAACCTTCAACCTCTTGCCTCGCACGAGCGCTCTGGCCAATGTCGAGCTGCCGCTGGTCTATGCCGGTGCCAAGGATCGGCGGGCGCGCGCCCTGGCGGCCCTGAAGAGGGTCGGCCTGGAGGACCGAGTGAACCACCACCCGAATGAGCTATCTGGCGGCCAACAGCAGCGCGTAGCCATCGCCCGCGCACTGGTCACCGATCCGGCCATCATCCTGGCCGATGAGCCTACGGGTAACCTGGACTCGAAGGCGGGGGCCGAGATCATGGAGATATTCCGCGATCTGCATGAGCGGCAGGGCATGACCTTGGTCATGGTCACCCATGACCCGGACGTCGCCGGCCAGTGCGAGCGGGTGGTGCACATCCGCGACGGCGTCATCGTGGCCGACGAGCAACTCCGCGGCGAGCGTCGCGGCAGCTCGAGCGTGGTTGAGGGGGCGCCGGTCGTGCTGGTCGGCCCCCCACCGGCGGCTGTTCAGGTGGCGGAACTGCCTGCCGGGCCGGCGGAGTTGGCAGCTCACCACAACGGGACCGGTAAACAGGAGCAGGAGGCCGCAGCGTGAACCTGCTCGAAAGCGTGCGCATCGCGCTGCGCAGCCTGTCGGCCAACAAGCTGCGCTCGACTCTGACAATGCTGGGCATCATCATCGGGGTGGCCGCCGTGATCGCCCTGATGGGCATCGGTCGTGGCGCCCAGGCGGCCATCGATTCGCAGATCAACAGCATGGGCACCAACCTGCTCTTTGTCTCGCCGGGCAGCACCAGCCAGGGAGGGGTGCGGACGGCCCAAGGCTCGGCGGAGACGCTGACCTACGAAGATGCGCTCGCCCTGGCCGATCCCCAGCAGGCGCCCGCGGTGGCGGCCGTCGCCCCTCAGGTCCAGGCTTTTGGCCAGGTGGTCTTCCAGGGCAACAACGTCAATACGCAGATTGTGGGCGTGACCGCCGATTACGGGCCGGTGCGCAACTATGACGTCCAGGAAGGCGATTTCGTCGCCCAGTCCAACGTCCAGGCGAAATCTGCGGTCGCGGTGATCGGCTCGAACGTGGCCGCCGAGCTGTTCACGAACGGGCAGGATCCGGTCGGCCAGTCGATCCGCATCAATAACATCCCCTTCCGGGTGGTGGGTGTGCTGGTGACCAAGGGCGGCGGCGGGTTCGGCAACCAGGACGACCAGATCCTGGTGCCTTTGACAACGGCCATGACTCGTCTTCAGCGCAACCGCTCGGCGGCGGGGAATACGGTGTCGCAGATCAGCGTACAGGTGGTCAGCCAGTCGCAAATGGACGCGGCCACCCAGCAGATCGGCGCGATCCTGCGCCAGCGGCATCACATCCTCTACCAGGATGATTTCACCATCCGCAGCCAGGCCGACCTGTTGTCCAGCGCCAACCAGATCACCGGCGTGCTGACGCTCTTCCTGGGCGGGGTGGCCGGCATCTCGCTGCTGGTGGGTGGCATCGGCATCATGAACATCATGCTGGTCTCGGTGACCGAGCGCACGCGTGAGATCGGCATCCGCAAGGCGATCGGCGCCACCCGGCAGAACGTGCTGACCCAGTTCCTGACCGAGGCGACAATCCTGAGCGTGCTGGGGGGGCTGATCGGAGTTGGGGTGGGCGCCGGCCTCGCCCACCTGGTCTCCGGGCTCAACCTGGGCTCGACGCCCATCACGGCCGTGGTTGCCCCCGATTCGATCCTGCTGGCAACCTTGTTCTCGCTGGCGGTCGGGCTCTTCTTCGGCATCTACCCGGCTTACCGGGCGGCTGGCCTGAATCCAATCGATGCGCTACACTATGAGTGAGGGATCTGCCCGCGTGATCGCACCTTAAGCGATAGCCGTAACCGCAGACCAGCAGGGGCAAAGGAAATGAAGGTTCTCGTCGGTAATCTTGTTCGTGCCACGGCCATGGTGACTGTGCTGGCTATTCTCGTGAGCGCGTCGCCTTCTGCCGCCCTGGCCCAGGGTGTAAGCGGTGTGAGTCTGACCGTGACGGCCGGCGTGCTGAATGTACGCCAGGGACCGGGTACCGCTTACCCGACGCTCGGCACTCTCCGCCAGGGCGATCAACGCCCGGTCAGCGCCCGCGACCCCAGCGGCGCCTGGTACCAGGTGCCGCTGGTCAGCGGCGTCGCCCAGTTGGGCTGGGTGTTCGGCGCCTACGTGCAGTTGAGTGGAGACCCGGCCGGGCTGCCGATAGTCGCCGCTCCGGTTCCCGTCTCGGCGGTGACAGCCGGCCAGTCCGCCACTAACTCGGCGGGCAAGGGCGGCACGATCGTTTTCCAGTCGGCGAGCGGGGGCCCGATCTATGCCATCAATGCCGACGGGACCGACCTGCGCCACCTCACGACCGGCATGGACCCGGCAATATCCCCGGATGGGCGTTGGGTGGCCTTTACCCGCTGGGACGGGTCGAGCAACGGCGTCAGCGGCTCTCTGTGGGTGATCGGTATCGATGGCAGCGGTGAGCGGCAGGTGCTCGGCGGCGTGAGCCAGCCCAAGGCGCCGACCTGGTCCGCCGACGGCAGCCAGGTGGTGATCAACTACCAGGACGGCGGGCCGCTTGGCCCGTATCTCGATTGCAGGGACTTCCGGGGGCAGCGTTTCTGCATCACCCTGCCCGCGGATCCGCATTGGGGCCTGCGGGTGGTCAACATTGCCGACGGCAGCTTTGAGGACTTGAATCACGACTTTCATGCCTTCGCGCCGACCTGGGACCCGGCCAACTCCTGGCGGGTGGTCTACCAGGCCACGCAAGGCCTGATGGCCCTCGACCTCACGCGCAATACGACCTGGAACATCACGGACGATGCGGCCGACCGCGCGCCAATCTTTTCGCCCGACGGAAGCAAGATTGCCGAGAGCTATTGGCAGACGGGCAATTGGGAAGTTCATGTGTTGAATGCGGACGGCGGCGGCGAGGTCCGCGTGACGCAGACGCCGGACAGCGTGCTCGTGGCGCAGCAACTGCAGGGCCAGATACCGCGCTCGTGGAACAACGCGGCTCCGGCCTGGTCCCCGGATGGATCGCGCATCGCGTTCCTGACCGATCGGAATGGTCCGTGGGAGATCTGGATCATGAACGCCGATGGCAGCAACCAGCATCCCTTATTCCCGAACGGCCTGCCAAACGGCGTCACGATCGACTATTTCGGCCTGAGCGAGCGCGTGATGTCCTGGCGCTGAAGCCGTCAGAACATGTGAATGACGCAAGGTGATGGATTGTCAGGAGGGTTGGGTATGAACGTGAAGTGGGCAGCGATTGTGGTTGCGATTGTCGTGGTGGTGGCCGCGGCAGCCGGCTTCGGGGGCTATACGATGGGCAAGAACGCCGGGGTGGCGCAGGCATTGAGCGCCCGAAGCGCCTTCCTTGCGGCTCGCGGGGTGGGCGGGACAGGCGGCGCAGGTGGCTTCGGCGGGGGTGCGGGTGGCTTCGGCGGTGCCAACGGCGGGCGGACCTTCGATCCGAACAACTTCGCTGCCGGCCAGGTCAAGTCGGTCTCCGGCGATACCGTCCAGTTGAGTACCGCTACTGAGGTGCTGACGGTCAAGTTGAGCAGCCAGACGCAGATCGAGAAGCAGGCCAGTGGGGCGGTCAGCGATATCCAGCCGGGAGAGCGCCTGACCGTCCAAGGTACACGCGCCGCCGATGGGACTTTCACGGCGCAGATGGTGCAGATTGGCCGCCCGTCGGCCGTCGCCGCCAACGGCGGTAATTCCACTACCACACGCTGAGCAAGGTGCGCTTTGTCAGCCATGAAGGATGAGGGAAGCCTTCCCTCATCCTTTTCTTGTTGCGCCCTTCCACCGCGTGTATAATCGGATGCAGGTCACGGGTGAGATTTGCCACTGAGCGAGGCGCCGGTGCTTGAGCCGCAGTCAGGGCGTGTCTCTCCGAGTGACAAACAAGACCGGGCAACCGTTGGGTTGCTCGGAGGAGTCTCGATGGCGTCGATCATCACTACGCTCGGTCCCAAATCGCAGGCGGACCTAGGCTTCATTTTGCCCCACGAGCACGTGTTTGTGGATCTACGCACTCCTGATCAGCCCGGTCACGGGCAGGCGGAGCTCGCGCAGGTCAGCGCGCTCATGGCGCCGCAGATTGCTCAAGCCCAGGCAGCCGGCGTTACCGCGATCGTGGAGTGCAGCCCCGTCGGGGTCGGCCGGCGTGCCGACATCCTCAAGGGGGTGTCGGAGGCGACCGGGATGCCGTTGGTTGTGCCGACCGGTATCTATCGCGAGCCGTGGATACCTCGCTGGGCGCAAGCGGCCGGCGAGGACGAGCTGCGTGCCTGGATGGTCGCCGAGTTGAGCGACGACATCGAAGGCACGGGCGTACAGGCCGGTTTCATCAAGCTCAGCGCAGGCGATGAGGGCCTGACCGCTTGCGAGACGAAAATTCTGCACGCCGCGGCGCGTGCCGCGGCCTCCTCCGGCGCAACTATCGCCAGCCATACGGTGCGCGGCCGCGTGGTGCATGACCAACTCGCGATTATCGAGCGTTGCGGCTACACGGCCGAGCGCTTTGTGTGGGTTCATGCCAGCGCTGAGCCGGATATCGCCTTGAACCTCGAGATCGCCCGTCGCGGTGCCTGGATTGAGTATGACTGGATTGGGGGCGAACCGGAGAGCGTGTCGCTCGAACGCGTGTTGCGCCTGCTCGACGCCGGGTTGGTTGGCCAGATATTGCTCAGCCAGGATCGGGGCTTCTATGACCCGGCCCAGCCGGGTGGCGGTGTACCCCGCCCGTATACCTACCTCAGCGAGGTGTTCATCCCGACGCTGCGGGCGGCCGGGGTGGACGAGGGTGCGATCTATCAGATGACCTGCGTCAATCCGTTCCGAGCTTTTGCCCGCTGATCAGGGCAAGGCGAGGAGTGACCATGCCCGAGCTGCAGGGGCTCTCGAAAGAAGATGCCATGCAGGGCTACGTCGACCTGGTCGGGCGGCGGCTCAAGACCCGAGCGTAGTTTGGGGCCAGGGAGAGGAGGCCAGACCTTGCGCAGAGAGACCGCGGTCGCCCTGGCGCTGTTCGTGTTGGTGGTGGCATATGCCGCCTGGGGCACGAGCAATGTCATCCGCACCTGGGAAGCCGAGCCTGCTACACCGGCCGTGCTTGCGGCCCTGGTGGCAACGTCCGCGCCTACGCCGGCCGCCCCTGCCGCTGCTGCGGCACCGACCGCCGTCGCGGCCGTCAGCGTGACTGGCGTTTCCCCGTCCCCTCTCGTCGAGGCCACGACCGCTGCCGCCGGCGCTGCTCCGCTTGCCACGTCCCCGGTAGAGGCGAGTAGCGGTTCGAGCTCAGCCTTGCCGTCGCCCACTCCGGCTCCCGCGGCCACTGCAACCGCCCCCGCTACCCGATTGGCGGTGAGGCCAGCCGCCACTGCGACGCGCTCCACCGCCGTCACATTGCCCACGTCGACACCTATGCCTACGGTGTCCGCGCCTACCCCAGAGTCCTTGCCCCAGCCCACCGTGGCGCACCCGACGGTGGCGCCGCTGACACCTGCCCCTGCCCCGGCTGCCGGTCCCCGGCAGGCGATCGCCGGTCTGACCTATCCCGATATCAGTGCGCGGTTGAGCACGGCCTTCGGGATGAATTGCACCGGGCCGGTCGGCTCGAATCTGCTGACCTGGCAGTGCGTCGCTTTGAGCGTCGGCGGCACGGTTCGCTTGACTGCCGTCGTCACCGGGCTCGACGCGACCCGCATCGTCTCAGTCACCGGCGTGGTGAGCCAATCGGGGCAGTCTGATGCGACGGCCGGATCGGACTTCCTTGGCGTGGTGGCGGCACTGCCTTTCCAGGGCGCCCAGGCCCAGCAAGCGCGGGCCTGGCTGCTCGCTCACCTCGGCGGTGAGGGCCGCATCTCCATCGGCGGCGAGCCCGGCGCGCCTCCCACCCTGCTCAGCCTTTCCGGGACACCTGCCGTGCGCACGCTGGACGTGTACGCTCCCCAGGCCCTGGAAGTGGGCCGGTGAGCATGGTCCGCGCAAGAAAGCCGGGCCCGGCGATCGAAGGTCGCCGGACCCGGCTGTTTAATCTGTCACGGAACGCCCGCTTTTGGTCCCCTCACTCCTGCCCTGTCACCAGCGCCAGCAAGGCCATGCGCACCGGCACGCCATTGGCGGCCTGACGGAAGTAGGCCGCCCCAGCGTAGCCGTCGACCTCACGCGCGATCTCGTCGACGCGCGGCAGAGGGTGCATGACTGTGAGGCCGGGTTTTGCTTCGGACAGCAGCGCAGAGTCTAGCACGTAGGAGTTCTTCAGCCGCTCGTATTCGGCCGGATTGCTGAAACGTTCCTTCTGGATGCGCGTCATGTAGAGCACGTCGCTGTCGGCCAGCGCTTCAGACAGGTTCACGGTCTCGACCATCTCCACCTTGCGCCTGGCTAACTGCGCCACAATGTCGGGCGGCATTGAGAGCGCGGCGGGCGACACCAGGTAGAACTTGACCCCAAAATTGGCCAGCAGCGTTGCCAGCGAGTGCACGGTGCGCCCGTTCTTTAGGTCCCCGGCCAACGCCACTGTCAGCCCATCGACGCGCCCCTTCTCCTTGATCAGCGTGTAGAGGTCCAGCAGCGCCTGCGTCGGGTGCTGCCCCGCTCCGTCACCGCCGTTGATGATTGGTATCGCGGCCCCTTCGGCCAGCTCCTGCGCGCTACCGACCTGCGGGTGGCGGATGACGGCCAGGTCAGCGTAGCCCTCGATCATCTTGCCCGTGTCGAAGAGCGTTTCCCCTTTGGCGGCCGAGCTCGAGGTTTTCGCATCTGCTACTGACACCACCTGGCCACCCAGCCGGAGCATGGCCGTCTCAAATGACAAGCGCGTGCGCGTGGACGGCTCATAGAACAGGGTTGCCAGTACTTTGCCGGCCATGTTGCCAAGCCTCTCGCCGGCTCGCAGCTCGGCTTCGAAGCCGGCTGCCGTTTCCAGGATCAATCCCAGTTCGTCAGGTGTGAACTGGTCCGCCCGTAGTATGTCTTTACCCTCGAGTGTTGTGGCCATTGAGCTTCCCTTTCGGCTTTGGCTTATGTGTTCAGGCGTATAGGTGGCCGGTGTCGGTCGCCAGGAACCTGCCGCGCCCGGGCTGGGCGACAACCTGCCCTTGTTCTACGATCACCTCGCCGCGCTGCATCGTCAGTACCGGCGCTCCGGCCACCACGCGCCCCTCATACAGCGTGTAGCCGGCCCCGGAGTGCTGCGTGGCCGCCGTCACAGTGTGGCGGCGGCGCTGATCGAAGATGACCAGGTCGGCATCTGATCCCACCTGCAATGCCCCCTTGCGCGGGTAGAGGCCCATCAGGCGGGCCGGATTCTCACTCATCACCTGCACCAGCCGGGACACCTGCATCTTGCGGCCGGCTACGGCAGCATCGTACATGACGGGCAGCATAGTTTCGATCTGCGGCGAGCCGTATGGGGCGTCGAAGAAGTCGTCGTCGATCTTCTTGGCCTTGGGCGCGTGGTCGCTGCCCACAGTCTGGATAGTGCCGTCCAGCAGCCCTTCCCAGAGCGCCTGGTTGTCGACGGCCGTGCGCAGAGGTGGACCGATCTTGGCCAGCGCACCTCGTGCCAGCGTCGTCTCTTCGGTCAGCGTCAGGTACTGTGGACAGGTCTCGGCGTAGACTCGCCAGCCGTGTGCATGTGCCCGCCGAAGAGGTTCCAGGCAAGCAGCGGCACTGTTGTGCACGATGTAGAGCGCGCAGCCCGCCAACTGGGCCAGAGCGATCGCCCGGTGGATAGCCTCGGCTTCCAGGGTGTCCGGTCGCATGGCCGTGAAGCACTCGATCGCCGAACGGCCTTCACGCAGGTACTTGTCTTCCAGGTAATCGGTGGCCAGCCCGTTCTCGGCATGAACCGCGACCAATCCGTGTTCGCGTCCGACGACGTCGAGCAGGGCGGTCAGCCAGTAGTCGTTAGTCATCCAGCCGAGCTTGGCGTAGGTCATGAAAACCTTGAACGAAGTGACGCCAAACTTGAACGCGTCGGGCACCTCAGCCAGTTGATGCTCTACGTCGAACAGGCCGCCATGGAGGCCGAAGTCCAGCAGCGAGCCGGCCTCGCCTTCGCGGCAGAATTCTCGTAGCGTATCCATGAGCTTCATGCCGGGCTTGGCATACGCATAGTGGACCATGGTTGTCACCCCGCCACAGGCCGCGCTGACCGAGATGCCGTGTAGATCATCCAGGTAAACCGGGTGTGTGTGGATGTCAACTGCACCCGGCAGTATCAGGCAGCCCTCGGCGTCGATCACCCGCTGGGCGCGGCGCGGGCTGACCCCCGGCGTGGCTAGCGCCGCAATCTGGCCCCCGCGGACACACAGATCGGCCGGCCAGCCGCCGCCGCCGGTTGCCACCTGGCCGCCTCTGATGAGCACATCGTAATCTTGCATCACGGATTCACCTCTCTCCTTCCTCGATGAGTATACACCGCCTTGACTGTGCCCCGCAATTTGACACGCCCTGCCCGCGGTGCTCTAATGGCGGTAAAGTACGTCCCGGTCCCACGGTTCCCTTGCAAGAAGGAGGATCACATGCCCGACCAGCGCTGGATTCTCTACGGCGCTTACGGCTACACCGGACGGCTGATCGCCACCGAGGCTATCCGCCGGGGGCACAGGCCGTTGCTGGCCGGACGCTCGGCCGAGAAATTGGCGCCTATGGCTGAGCGCCTCGGACTGGACTGGCTGGCAGTCGGGTTGGACGATCAGGCCGCGCTCCAAAGGGCCACGGGTCAGGTGGAGCTCGTCTACCACGCCGCGGGGCCGTTCATGCGCACATCGGGGCCGATGATTGACGCTTGTCTGGCCACCGGCACACACTACCTGGACTTGACCGGAGAAATCCCTGTCTTTCAGGCGACCTTTGCTCGGGATGAGGCTGCCTGCCGGGCCGGAGTGGCCCTGATCTCCGGGGTTGGCTTCGACGTGGTGCCCAGCGACTGTCTGGCCGTCCACGTCGCGGCGCAGGTTCCCGGCGCCCAGCAGCTCGATATCGGCATGACTTACCGTACGCAACCCAGCCGGGGCACCGCGCGCACAGTACTTGAATCGATCTCCAATGGCGGCTTGGTACGACGGGCCGGGCGGCTCCTGCCCTGGCCACTGGGCGAGGGCTCGACGCGCGTCCACTTTCCGATCGGCGATCGTGCGCTCTCCCCCATCCCATTGGCGGATCTCGAAACCGCATACCGCTCGACCGGCATTGCCAATATCACCACCTACCTTGCGCTGTCTCCGCCGGTACACTCATTGGCGTCACTGGTCGCGCCCCTGGCCGGGCGTTTGCTCTCGATCGACGCGGTGCGCAGCGCAGCAGGTTGGTTGGTTGACCGCACGATGCACGGGCCTGACGAGAAAATGCGCAAGAGCGAGCGAGCCTACCTCTGGGCGCGCGCCCGTCACCCCGAGGGCGCGATGGCCGAGGGCTGGTTGATCACCCCCGAACCCTACGAGATGACGGCGCTGCTGGCCCCGCTGTGCGTGGAGCGTGTCCTGAAGGACCGGCCGTCCGGCGCTCTGAGCCCGGCGCAAGCCTTCGGCGCGGACTTCGTGTTGGCCGTTCCCGGCGTCGTTCGCCGCTGAGGCCGGTCAGCGCAGGCGATAGATGAGCGGCCGGGGATGATACTTGATCCGCCTGTCCGACGACCAGGGCGCGTAGGGGGCCATGGTCAGGTCGGCGAGTGTGAGCAGGACCGTGTCGTAGTTGACGCGCCAGCCCTGAAAATCACGCCACGCCTGGTCTCGGTCGCCTTTGAGCGGTATTCCCTTGCTTGCCAGCTCGTCCAGCACTGCCTCGAACTCGGCCCGCTCGATGCTGATGGGGTCGGTCGGGCGCGGGTTCATGTCGTAGGCGATGCCGAAGAAATCGGCGATGCGGCGCAGCGCGAGGAAACCCGAGCGGATGCATAGGTCGGCCTGCGGGTCGTGCGGGATGTCCAAGGCGGCGTTGACGAGCGAGGCGGTGTCGAGCACCGCGCCGGATGCCGTCACCCAGGAGCGATCGGGCTGGGGCGAGCGGAAGAAGGCCAGCGCCGCCAGTGAGGTGTGGCTTTCCTCGATGTCCGAGAACCAGATCTCCCAGTTGCGCCAGACCTCGTGCAGGCGGTCCAGGCCGTGAATGCGCTGGTAGCGCTCGATCATCTCGACACACGATGGCGGTGTTCCCGCCCGCACCTCCAGCATGGCCACCGCGGCCTCTCGGCGTGAGAAGGCGGAGTAGATCGTCGGCAGGTAAGCGATCAAGAGCGCAACCAGGATCAGACCGATGGCAGCTTCCGAGAACCCGAGCGCCGCTTGCCAGGTGCCCGTCAGGGAAGCTACCCCCAGAGTGAGCAGCGAGGAGCCGCTCAGTTCGAACGCCGCATCCCATGACGTCGCGCCTATGCCCCAGTACATCCCCGAATAGCCAAGCATTGTGAGGAACAGCCAGACCGGCAGCAGGACCAGCAGGGCCACCGGCGCATAGAAAGCCATCACCCGGTCGCGCCGTTTGTACTGTCGTTCACGGCCCAATCGCAAGTCGAACAGCCGCCGCACCACGATGAATACCGCGCCGCTGATGAGATCGGGGGCACCGCGCGGCAGGACGAAAGTCCGCACGGCCGACGCCGCCGTCGTCCAGACCAGCGCAGCCCCAAGCGCGAAAAGGACGATCCGCTCAACCACCACGGCTTCCAACTCCGTCATCCCTTACCGGCTCTGCTGTAACGCTGTCCCGATCATTCCTTGCTTGAGGTCCCATAACCGCTCGGTGAGCGAGACGTGATAGACGTGCGGGTTGACCAAGCGCCGCACGCCGGGGTCGAGCCGGCTCACGTCTGCCTGGCGCTGCTCGCGCATCGCGTCGATGGACGGCAGGTCATAGACCAGCTTGCCCTCACGCAGCACGTCGACCAGCAACGGCTCGATCTGTGAAACTTCGCTGGCTGCCAGCCTGCGGTACTTGGTATGGTCGGACGGATGTCGCAGCATTACTCGTTTCGCCTCGCGCGGGTCCTCGTCCTCCAGGCTCAGCAGATCGGCCGTGGCCTTGCCACGCCGGTCATAGATTCGCCAGGCTCTCTTGTTGGCCGGGTTCGGCGTTTTTTCGGGTGATTCGGAGATCTTGATCGCCGGCACCCAACTCCCGTCCGCCTCCACGGCCACCAGCTTGTATACGCCTCCTAGTGCCGGATCGCCTGCCGAGGTGATCAGCCGTGTTCCGACACCGTAGACCAGGCGGCCGACGAGCTTGTCGGCATCAACCCCATAGCGCGGCGCCTCTTCGCCGATCTGGGTGATGATCTGCCAGATGATCAGCTCGTCGAGGTCATTCGACAGCACGATCGAGGCCCGCGGAAAGCCGGCTTCGTCGAGCATCTTTGCCACCTGGATGCTCAGGTAGGCCAGATCGCCCGAGTCCAGGCGCACCCCGATCGGTTCGTGGCCCTTGTGCCGCAGCTCCTCAAAGATGCGGATTGCGTTCGGCACGCCGCTGTGCAGCGAATCGATAGTGTCGACAAGCAGTGTGCAGTCGTCCGGATACATTTCGGCGTAGGCGCGGAAAGCCTCCAGTTCGCCGAGCCCGAGGCTCATGAAGACCTGTACCAGGCTATGAGCGTGGGTGCCCTTGGGCGGATAGCCCAGCATTTGCGAGACGCCCACGTTCGAGCTGAAATCAGCCCCACCGATCAGGGCGGCGCGCGTCCCGGCGTTGCCGCCCTTGCCCTGCGCCCGGCGCAGACCGAATTCGAGGACCGGCCTTCCGCGTCCGCTCTCATGGATGCGGGCCGCCTTCGTCGCCACCAGGGTCTGGTAGTTGATGTGATTGAGCAGGGATGTTTCCAGGATCTGGGCCATCGCCAATGGCCCATACACGCTGGTTAGGGGCACGTTGGGATGGACAACCCGGCCCTCAGGGATTGCACGCAGGCTGATGCCGTCGAAGTTCCCGTGGGTACGCAGCCAGCTCAGGAAATCCTCCTCGAACATGCGGCTCCCGGTCCTTCCAGTCAGGCTGCGCAGGTAGGCGATGTCGTCAGCCCGAAAGTGAGCTGCGTGCATCCAGTCGAGCAGCCACTCCAGGCCGGCGCTTACGCAGTAGCCTGCCTGGTGCGCGCCGTAGTTGGGATAGTCGCGAAAGAAGTGCTCGAAGTGCGCGCCCCGTTCGTGCTGCCCGGCGCGGAAATAGACCTGGGCCATGGTCAACTGGTACATATCGGTGAAGAGGATGCCCTCCATCGTAGCTTGCTCGAAAGGTTGCATGCTGTCTCCTTGCGCTGCGCTTTTCTCCCGCGCGCCATCGCCGGCCTGTCCTGCGGGAGCCTTCGGCGATCGAGCGCTATTATAGCCCAGGGAAGATTTGCCCGGCAATGTCTGTCCCGGCCCTACAGCACCGCCCGCGTGAGTCGCAGAGATTGCGGATCACGTCGGGCCATTGCCGTTTGCCGGCCGTCCGTCGTGTAGACCGAGCTCGGAGTGGAGCTGCAGATAGCGCATGAGATCCCGGCGGCGCAGCAGGCCGACCATGTGGCCGTTCTGCATGACGGGCATCTGCCGTACGTCGCGCTGCATGAACTTCTGGAAGGCTTCGCTGGCGTCGTCGCGCGGGCTCACGCTGACCACCCGCTCGCCAGGAACCATGATTTCGCCGACGGTCTTTGATTCCCACTGCTCGCGCGGGACCCGCTTAACGTCGTCCAGCGATACCCAGCCCACCAATGTCCCATCCTCGACTACGGGGAACGAGCGCTCGTTGCTCTCACTGCCCATAATGTACAGGTGCACCAGGTCGCTCACGGTCAGGCCGGGTTCGACCGGCGCGATCTCTGAGTGCATGAGGCGCGAGACGGGCACGCCCGTCAGGACATCTTCGATCACAGCCTGTTGCTGGGTCTGCGTGGCTGCGCTGTTCAGGAACCAGCCGATGAACGCCAACCACAGGCCATTGAACAGCCCGGCGCCGAAGAACGGGATCGCGACGCCCAACGCCATCGCGATGCCCCCGGCGATGAAAAGCCAGGCGATCACGTGGCTAAGATAAGTGGACCAGCGGGTCGCGCTGCGCAGGTTGTCGGTGAAAGCCCATATCACCGAGCGCAACACGCGGCCGCCGTCCAGCGGAAAGGCCGGGATCAAGTTGAAGAGGCCGATCAGAATGTTGGCGGAGCCCAGCCAGAGAAGGAGCGTGCTCAGGGCATTGACCTGTCCCAGGCCGGCCAGGGGGCTCGGCGTAGCCTGGGTGAGCGATCCCAGCTCCGGCCGGCCGAGGAAGAGGAAAATGATGCCCAGGATCACGCTGGTCAGGGGGCCCACCAGTGCCATGACGAACTCTGTTCCCGCCGAAGGCGGCTCACGCTCGATATTTGATACGCCCCCCAGCAGGTAGAGCACGATGCGCTTCACGGGCAGGCCGCGTGACCGGGCCACCACGGAATGGGCTACCTCGTGCAGTAGAACTGAGGCGAAGAAGAGTAAGGCCGCGGCGATACCCAGTCCCCAGTCGGCCGCCAGGCCCCACTCCGGATGCACGCGTGCGAACAACGAGAGCGCCAGATCCGAGGCGATCAGTACGAAGATAATCAGCCAACTCCAATCGATGTAGATTTCGATCCCAAACAACCGTCCGATGCGCAAATCTCCACGCATAGCTCACCTCGATCTAGCTTGCCACACGGCTCCCTGCTAACCCTTATAGGTGACCACGCGCCCCCACAGGCTCTTGGTTCCCCAGATGCCCGCGCGCAGACATTCGAGCTGCACGATCTGGCTGTGGTCCACAAAAAGGTTCACCTCGGGGCCGTAGTTCTTTATGTACCAGCCAAAGACCTCGGGGTCCGCCGCCTCGAACATCACCTTTTCGAGGCCCAGCCGGTTGGCGATGCGCCCGGGAACATCGGTGCGCCAGGTGTGCACATTCTCGGTGATCCCTTCGGACTCGATCATGATCATGTAAGCCCCGGCGTTCAGGAACCTTTCAGCCCGGCTGATCGCCCACTCGGGGTCGCTGGTGCCCTCTGCTTCCAGTTCCTCGGCGGTGCTGGCGCCGCCGGCGCCGAACTGGATGCCCACTTCTGGCTTGGCCTTCAGCCCGGCAGCCTGGACCTTTTCGATGAGGCGCAGCCAGTCATCGGTTGAGATCGTGATGAAGCCGCTGGACAACTCGACGACGTCAAAACCGAGCGCGGCGCACTCGTGGATGTACTGTGTCACGGCCTCGGGTCCCTGGGTGATCACGTGCTCGATAAAGCCGCCGGTGGAGACCAGCACGTCGTGTTCGTGTGCCAGGTCATTCAACTCTTTGACGGCGTAGCGCGGCATCAATGAGAAGGAACCGCCTGCATACTTCAGAGAATCGATCCAGCTGCCCATCGTATCCAGTAGATCCGCCAGATAGCGCTTGCCCATGGGAGTGTAGTACGGCCCCCGGATCTCGGTTATACCGTGGCTGCGTGGTTTAGCCGGCCGGTCGTTCAGGTGCAGGAACGGGAAAGCCCGCCCCTCGAATTCGTCGTCTGCCATAATCAGCCCTCCGTGGCTTTCGGTTCCGCTCGGTGCCCGTCGCGGCCGGCTCGCGACAGCAAGTTGGTCAGTTCGCCGACCCTGACCCGTTCCAGGTCTTCCACGGCCTGCTCGATTTCCTTGAGCAAGGACGGCGAGGCATAGGGCCCGGCCAGGCGTTCGAACTTCTGCACCACCCCACCCCAGGTCATCGGACGGGTGTAGAAACCCTCATAGTCGGTCTTTTCTTTCTTCAGCACGCGGCCGTCCCGCAGGTAGAGCGTCAGCCGGCACGGCATCTCGGCCGGGAAACGCCGGCTTAGCTCTGCGGAGGGACGAACCGTTACCTGGCGCAGCAACTTCTGAACCTCGGGTCGCGCGATACTGGCCGGTTGGTACTGCTCGGGCATCACCTGGCCGTGCAAGAGCGCCGCCGCCACCATGTACTGCAGGCTGTGGTCGGCTTGCTCCTTGGTTTGCACGATAGTCTTGTCACCTTCTTCGCCGCCGCCGATGATCTTGAAGGCGACGTCGAAGATCTCGATATCGACGCGTTCCACGTCGCTCGCGCGCAGGTCGTGCTCCTCTCTCAGCTCGAGGATGCCCTCCAGGCAGGATTGCGAATGCAGCTCGGCGTTGTATTTCTTGAGGAAAGTGAGCGTGACCCGTTCGAGGTTCTCGTGTGACCAATCGATCTCGAACGGCCCCACGATCGTCTCCATGAAGCCTTTGTTGCCCTCGAAGACTTCCAAGGGGCCGGTGATGCCACGCATGGCCAGGAAGGTTCCGTGAACACAACTGAAGGCGGTATTGGGGTAAGCCAGCCCCTTCCAATTTGAGAGGAGGCCGGTGCGCGACACCCGCAGTGCGTTGAACGCCGTGCCACAAATCCCAATGGCATTGGCCGTGCGTCGCGCGTCCAGACCCAGCGCCCGCGATACCCCTGCCGCGACGGCGAACGATCCCTGCGTCGTATGGTCGAAACCGCGGTCACGCACGGGGGCCACGTCGCTCAAGCGGCACTGGACCTGGTAAGCGACGGCGAGCGCGGTCAGGAAGGTTCGCCCGTCCGTGGCCGCGTACTCGGACGCGGCGAGGACCGGGGCGACGTTGTCACTGGGATGGCAGGTTTCGCCGCTGGCCAGGTAGCCATCGTTGAAGTCGAGGTAGCGGACCAGCGCCCCGTTGTAGAACGCGCTGCGGTCTGGCGCGGAGTGTCCCCCTCCGATCAAGGTGCAGTGCGGTGCCCCTCCAAAATCCGTCACTTGCGCCCGCAACTCGGGGGTCAACTCGCCCTCCAGCGCCCCTAGCGCGCAGCCTAGGCTGTCGAGAACGCGTATCTTTAGGGCCGTCCACGCGTGCTCAGAAAGCTCGTCGTAAGTGGACCAGACCACAAATGCGGCCAGCTCTTCGGCCATGGTCGCGAATTTATCCGAGGAGATCCCTTGCTCCGCCATGACCCCACCTTCCGCAATCGTGCTGCCGGCAAACGGAACTCAACCACCCTTCAGCCTAATACGTGGCGGGGGAGACGTCTGTGATCTGTGGCACTGAATGCGTGTCCGGGTGGTGTTTCTGGCTCAGAGCGGCTTCTCCAGCCGCTCGTGCTTGTTGGCATGCATGATCAGGACCTTGCGCTGCATCTCTGCCAACTGCCGGCCGCGCAGCGGGAACCACTGCAGGATCAATGCGCCCAGCAGCATTGCCAGGCCCGGAATCAGGCCGACGATGACCCGGATACCGAACAGCGCGCTGTCCGGCTGGTCGAGGAAGATCCCCCCGCCGTTCTGGTCACGCGTGACGAAGTGCGTAAGCGCGAGAATTAGCGGCGAGAGTGCGATGGCTATGGATTGGGCAGGCTTGGTGACGAGGGCGTTGATGCCAAAGAAAGAGCCCTCGCGTCGCACGCCTGAGCGAATCTCGTCCTCGTCGATCACCTCGGCGAACAGCACGTTGGTCAGCGTTTGGGGACCGGCCAGCCCCAGGCCGCCAAGGGCCAGGCAGGCCGGGATCAGCACCGGGGGTGCGACCACGATCAGCAACAGGCCGGCGCCTGCCGTCAGCAACAGCAATTGCTGAGCGCCGACTACCCCCAGCCGGACGCGCAGAACACTGGTCACGGGTATTCCGATGAGTAAGGGGACGAAGATGCAAGCCAGCAGCAGCATCGTCGAAGCCGGCACCAAGTAGTCGGCCAGGTAGAAGACCGAGCCAACCACCAGCGACGACACCAGGATCGACATAAAGTTCTGGGCGACGAGGATCTGAAAAGAGCGGCTGGTAAGGCTGGTGGCCAGCGCTTTTCCCAGCGGCAGCGGCTGGTCCCCCTCGTAAAACTCGCGCCGTTCTTTGACGGAGTAGGTGGTGGTGATGATCAGGACGGCACAGACCACCCCGACCACGATCATGGACATCTGCAGCGGCAAGAGCGAGGGCGATGTGCCGGCTTTGGGCCGGAACAGATCCGGGATTACGAAACCCAGCAGCATGCCGAACATGCCGAAGAGCGACGACGAGATCTGCAGGCCGTTGCGCTCCTCGTCGGATTCGGTCATCTCGGGCAGCAGAGCCGCGTAGGCCAAGCCGATGATGGTGTAGCAGCCATCGTACAGCAGCATGCTGATTAGCATCCACCAGAAGATGGTCAATTGGCTGCCGGAGGGCGGTACAAACCAGACCAGGATAAAGGTCAGGGCCAGGAACGGAGCGGTGAAGCGCATGTAGGGGATGCGTCTGCCGAGCCGCGAGCGCGTGCTGTCGCTGATATAGCCGAACAGGGGATCGTTGACGGCATTCCAAGTCGCGTAGATGGCCGACGCCAGCGCTATCCAGCCGGCGGCCAGGCCCAGGTAATCCTGGTAGAAGATGGGCAAGAGAGCGCCGAAGATGCCCGAGATGAGCGAAGTGCCGAAACCGGCGATCCCCCACCTGAGCTTGTAGCGCGTGCTGAATCGCCCGGGCGCGGCCACAGCGGTGCCTGGTAACGCGATCTGGGACATCGTTCTTCGTCCTCTCGACCGGCCGGGCTGCTCTGCCGGCTCGGCTTTACCATCCTGCCGCCACCTGCAGTTGTTCTTCGCGGGTCAGCCCTATGCGCCCGCGCCACCTGTCTTGCACTATCTGGCCGAGGCCGATGTGCTGCTCGATCAGGCGTGGGACGTCGGCCGGGGTGAGGTAGCCGTACCAGTCGCCGCCCGGGTATAGCACGGCGTTGGCGGCGTACTCGTGCCCGCCAAGGTGGCTGGTCCGGTGCACGGCGACTTGTTCGGCCAGCCCGCGCTGCGCCAGTTGTTCCACGAAGAGGTCGGCCAAAGCCGGGCCGCAGACCCCGCAACGGGGGTCGCGGTTCATGTGCACGCAAACGAGGATGTGCTGGCCTTCCAGCGGACGGCGTGGCAGTTGCGCCGCGGGCCGATTGCCGACGAGGTGTTCTTCGACGAACAAGGGGATATCGGCTTCGCCCATGGCCGTGTAGCGGATGCCGTCGGGGAAGATCATCAGGTCGCAGCCGGTTCCGCTGCTGGGTTCGTCGCAGGCGTTCAGCTTCACCTTCAGCGCGAGGTCAGAGGCGCGCTCGGCGGTCGCCTCGGCCAATGCCTGAAGAAAGCCACCGCCAGTCGCGATTTGCCCTGGCCACTCGGACTGGCCCGTGCAGACCAGCAGGTGGCGCTGATAGAAGGAAACGGAACCGGGAAGCGGGGCGTTTTTGGGTCGTTCAAAGCTTACGCCTTCAAATTCGAGCATCTGGTCCTCTCATGAAGCGTTCCCGCTCGACGGCGAGGTAAGGGGGAACTCCGTCACGCGCAGGTCGCTGCAGCCATAGGGGATCAGCTCCAGCTCTTCCAGCGGCTCCTGGGACTGAACGGGGCCGGCCGGCAGCGGCCCGGCCGCGCCGCTCTCAATGGTCCAGCCCGGCACGTGCCGCCCGCGCACGTGGGCGACCAGCGGAGCACCTGCCGGCGAGAACGGTACATCATCCAGGCTATGCTGCTCCAACCGGATGGACTCCTCGGGATGCTCGGGGTCCAGCGCCAGGGCGTAGTTCCAGGGGGTCGTCGGGTAGACCTCCCAGTCGGCATGCGGTCGCTGCCCGCCAATCTGGCGCCACTCTGCGCCGATCCTGAGCGCGAACACCAGCGGACCGCGCTCGAGCGCCAGGCTGCCGTGGTAACGCCGCTGGGCGGCGAAGCGCATTGGCAAGTGCAGCACGAGCTCGCTGGAGGCCTCCCAGGTCCGCTCGACCGTGTGGAACTGACCCGGCTCGACGGCCGCCGGCGCGTCCCGGTCGATAGCCAGCGTGGCGCCGCCGGCCCAGGCGGGGATGCGCAAACGGAGTGGGAAGCGGGCCCGTCCGTCGACGGTCAGGCTGAAGCGCAGCTCCTCCCCGAACGGATAGTCTGTGTCCAGCGCGATCTGCACCCGCGCACCGCCCAGTCGTGCCGTCACCCGGCTGGGCGCGTAGGCGACTGCTGACAGGCCGTCGTCCGCTGTGCCCATCCAGAGGTGCGTCGCCAGCTTGGGCCAGCCCTGGCTGAAATTGGCCGTGCAGCAGCCGAAGTTTGGCTCCAGCCCAAAGAGGTTCGAGTACGGCCCGTTGCTGGTATAGATTGGATCCTCGGACACCTGGCATATCACCTGGTTGGCCTGCTGGTCGTATTGATGAGCCCACATGTCGGGCGAGAAAGCGGCAGGCAAGGCGTTGAACGCGATGCGCTCCAGGCGGTCGGCCAGCCGCGCGTCGCCCAGGATCGCCAGCAGCTCCTCAAGCGAGAACATGTACTCGACCACGGCGCACAGCTCAGTGCCTTGCGACGGGTTCAGTCCGGCATAGTGCTCATCGCCGCTGAAGACGCCCGTCGCCTGTCCATGATAGATGTCCAGCGTCTGCATGGCCTGGTAGACGGCCTGCCGGTCCTCGTCGTCACCGGAAAGGCGGAACCACACACCCGGCGCTTTGACGGCCATGGCATTGTTGACGACGTGTGTGGGCTGGGCGACCTGGCCGCGCGGCCGCTTCTCGCGCCACTGGAAATCGGCGAAGTGCGCCCGCCAGTCATAGCCCTGGGCATGCGCGGTGGCTGCGAGCTCGAGCAGCCACCGCGCATGGGTGCGCTCGAAGAGCCAGTAGATACTAAGCACCAGGTCTGCCCAGCGGGATTTGCCCCAATCGAACAAGGGCTGTTCGGCGAGCAAGGCCTGCAGCCGGCGCAAGAAGCGCTCGACGGCAACCGGCACACGCTCGTCGCCGGTCGCCTCGTGATACTGGGTCAGCGCCTTGAGCGCGACGAAGGCCGGCCACGGGTCGTAGGGCCGGTAGCGCTCGGCGTATTTCTGAGTGTGGATCGGACCGAGCCAGCCGTCGGGCTGCTGGTGTTCCAGGATGTAGCCGGCCCAGCGCTGCACCTTGGCTTTCAGGGCGGGGTCGTCCAGCAGATATGCCAGTGGCACCACGCCGTCCAACCAGTAAGGGCCGCGCTCCCAGCCCTCGGCCGGCCCGCCGATCCAGCCGCTCTCGGCGATATCGGGCCAGAACTCGTCCAGGTGGCCGCTCAGCCCGCCAGCCTGGATGCGCAGCTGGCCGGCCAGCCAACCGGCCGGCCGTATGCTTCCCAGCGGCAAGGGCTGCAGCGCCCGGGGCCTGAGGCCACTCGGTGAGACTGTCATCTGCACCTCTCCCAGGGCTCAGCGCAAGGTTGCCGAGCGCACGATGCGCCTGTCCACGGTCCAATGATCGCGGTACCATGTGCAGGCTTCGAACGTGTCGCCAATGGCAGCCATGCGCGTGCCCAACTGCGCACGGAAGCGCTCGACCAATCCATCCCAGCCTGGCTCGCCAGCCAGGTTGCGCATCTGATAAGGGTCGGCCAGGTTGTCGTAGAGCTCTTCGCGGCGGTCGACCCGGTGCACGGCATAGGTATAGCGCTTGTCACGCAGCGCGCGCCATTCGAAGCCGTCTTCCCACAGGTAGGTATGGCCCATGCCCTGCATCAGCGCCGCCACGGGTTCCCGTCCGCTGCCCTCGGTGGCGCAGGCGCTCAGGTCCATGCCCTCCATCCCGCCGGGCAGCGGCAGTCCGAGCATGGATAGCAGCGTGGGCATTATGTCCGGCGTGTTCAGGCAAACGTCGGAATCCTGCCCCGCCGGCACCCGTCCCGGCCAGCGCATCAGGAAGGGGACGCGACAGGCTTCTTCGTAGAAGATCAGCTTGGCGATGCGGCCATGCGCGCCGAACATTTCCCCGTGGTCGGAAGTGAAGACTACGATCGAGTCTTGGCGCAGCCCCAGTCGATCGAGGGCCGCTAGCAGACGGCCGAAGTTCCAGTCCAGGTTGGCGATCATCGCCTGGTAGACCTGCCGCCAGGCGGGGATATTGGGCTTCACATTCTCCAGCCACCACTCGCGCGTCATGCGTGGGTTCCAGTATTCGGCCGAGCCGTCCGCGTAGTTGGGCGGCAGGCCGAAGGACACCTCACGGAACATGTCCGCATACTCTGCCGGCACGTTGTCCCAGGTCCACGGGTCATGCGGGGTGCCGTACGACAGGAAGAGCGCGAACGGCCGCTCCGGGTCAGGCCGATCTTCCAGCCAGCGCAGGGCCATGTCGGTCTGAGCATCCGGCTCGTAGCCCTCCACGCGGATCGGCTGCGGATCGTCCTCGAAATAAAAGGCGTCGTAGTATTGATGCCAGAAGTTGTAGCCCGCCCAGTAGCCGTCCATGCCCAGCCGATAAGGGCCGGGAGGCACGAACTGGTTCTCGACCAGCGAGTGATCGGGTGAACTGGCCCACAGGTGCCACTTGCCGATATAGGCCGTGTCGAAAGCACCGGCTTCCAGCACGTGGCCGAAGCAAACCTGATTGGGGTTCATGCGCAGCTCGTTGATCACCATGCCGGTGCTGCTCGAGTACATGCCCGTGAAAAGCGAGGCGCGCATCGGGGCGCACATCGGGTGGCCCGAGACGGCGTTGGAGAAGCTGGTGCTCTCGGCGGCGAACCGGTCGAGGTTCGGCGTGTGCGCCCGCGTCTCGCCGGCGTAGCCGCAGGCCGACAGGCGCAGTTGATCCGCCAGGACGAAGACAAGATTGGGTTGTGACATTGCTTAGCCTTTGATTCCCGACAGGGCCACTCCGCGCACGAAGTAGCGTTGGCCCAGCAGGAAAATGATCAGCACGGGCAGTGTGGCGATGGCGGTGCCTGCCATGAAGAGGGTCGTCTGGGTGTAATAGATTCCCCGGAAGACCGACAGGCCCAGCTGAACCGTGCGCATGGGCTCGGTGTTGGTCACGATCAGGGCCCAGGTAAAGTCGTTCCAGACCGCCGCGAAGTTGAAGAGGCCCAGCGTCACCAGGGCCGGACCGGTCAACGGGAGTATGATCCGCCAGAAGATGCCGAACTCGGAACAACCGTCGATGCGCCCGGCGTCGCCCAACTCAGGTGGGAGCGTCGCCGTGAACTGGCGCATCAAGAAAATGCCCAGGGCGGCCGAGATATGTGGGATGATCAGCGCCGGGTAGGTGTTGAGCAGACCCGAGCCGCCTACGCCCAACAGGTCGTTGCCGCCGGTCAAGGGAAAGCGCTTGAGCATCAGGAAGACGGGGATCATCGTCACCTGGCCCGGCACCATCATGGTCGCCATAACGATCGCGAAGAGCAGGTTCCGGCCCGGGAAGCTGAGCTGCCCGAAGGTGTAGCCCGCCAATGAGCTAAAGAACAACGTGAACACGACGGCCACGAGTGACACCAGCACGCTATTCAGGAAGTAGCGGCCGAAGTTGGCCGCCACCATGCTGTCGTAGAAGTTGCGCAGCACCACCGGGTTGGGGAACCATGCCGGCGGGTAGGCATTCGCCTGGACCTCGGTCATCAGTGCTGTCGAGAGCATCCAGTACAGCGGGAAGCCCATCAGGACCGTCCAGATGCCGAGGACCAGGTAGCTGAGCGCACGGCCGAGGCTGTGCTGGGCGCTGGAAGCCTTGGGGCCTTGAGCGGCCCGGGCGGCGATCGCCATGATAGCCTCTCTAGCTCGCGCTCGGCTGCAGCCAGCGGAACGTGATCAATGACAACCCCACGACCAGCGCGAAGAGCAAGAAGGACTGTGCCGAAGCGTAGCCCATCTTCAGGTAAAGGAAGCCATTGAGGTAGATCTGGTGGGCCATGACGGTGGTCGAGTTCAGCGGCCCGCCACCGGTCATGACGTACACCAGGTCGAACATCTGGAAACTACCGATCATGGTGGTGATCAGCACGAGCAGCGTGGTGGGCTGCAACAGAGGCAGCGTGATATGGCGGAACAGGGCCCGGGGACCGGCACCGTCAATTTGGGCGGCCTCGTAGAAGTCGTTCGGGATGCCCTGCAGGCCGGCCAGGTAGATGATCACTACCCAGCCCACGCTACGCCAGAGCGCAGCGATGATCACGGACGGCATGGACTGCGTGGGGTCAGTGAGCCAGTAGAGGCCTTTCAGGCCGATCAGCCTGAGGGCATAGTTCAGGACCCCCGTCTCGGGGCTGTACAGCAGCAGCCAGATGCTGGCGACCACTACGCCCGAGGTGATCCAAGGCGTGAAGGTGATAGTGCGGAAGAGGTTGCGCAGACGAAGCTTCTGGTTCACCAGCAATGCCACCGCCAGCCCCAGGACGAGCCTGACCGGCGTGATCACGGCAAGAAAGTAAAGCGTGTTGCCGATCGAGCGCACGAACAGGTCATCCTTGAACATCTGCAGGTAATTGCTGACGCCCACCCATGCCGGCGGCTGGAGGAGGCTCCAGCGCGTGAAACTGATCACGAATGCCGCCACAATGGGCACGAACGAGAAGACCAGCACGAAGAGGAGCTGGGGCGCCAGGAAGACGTAGGCCCACCTGGCGCGCCGCCAATCCGTGTTGCCGCGACTCCGCCCGACACGCCGCCCTGCGGCGCGCACCACCACGCTGCGGTCCATCACACTGCTCCTACTGTCTCACGACGTGCAGCCGGTGATCTGCTTGACTTTGGCCTCGGCGTCGGTCAGCGCCTGCTTCACCGTCTTCTGACCGGCCATGGCCGCCTGGAAGCCGTCGTACACCGGCACGCGCGCCTCGGTCAAGAAAGGTGTGTTGGGAGCGCGACCGACCTTCGCGGCTTCCTGGGTGACCCTCAGGTTCGGGAATTGGTCGAAGAAGTCGGATGTCTGGGCCGAGAGCCGGGTCATCATACCGCCGATGTAGACGCCGTCGTTGGCCAGCGCCAACGTGCGCATGCGCTGCGGATCGACCATGAACTGCATGAATTGCCAGCCCTGGGGCGCGGCCTTGGTGGCCTTCATCATCACCAGGTTGTCACCCCCTAGATAGGAGGAGGGCTTGCCGTTGGCCGGATGTGGCATGACCACTCCGGACAGCTTGAGGTCAGGCGCGGTCGTCTTGGCCTGGTTGACGATGCTCGGGCCGGTGACGTACATCCCTCCACGCTGATTGAAGAACAGCTTCATCAGCTCGGCGCCCGATTGGCCAAACACCGCACTGCGGGGCATGTACCCGTTCTGGAACAGGTCGACCCACAACTGCATGGCCGCCACGCCGCCCTCGTTATTGAAGGCAGGACAGTTGTTGGCGTCCAGCAGGTCGGCACCGGCGGCCCAGACGAAGGGCAGCCAGGTGAACATCACCGACGGGTCGATCACCGGGAAGATTGCGCCGTACACGTCGGTGGTCGCGTCGCCGGTAGTCTTGGTGACGGCCTTGGCGTCGGCCATGAGTTCATCCCAGGTGGCGGGACCAGTGCTGATGCCAGCCTTGTCGAACAGGTCGACGTTGTACCATAGCAGTGAGCAGTCGGACCACCACGGGATGCCATAGGTGGAGCCGGCCAGACGGTTGCTGAACCACAGCCCCTCGGCAAAGTCGTTCACGAAGTTCGGACCGGCGGTCTGGAGCAGGTCGTCGATAGGCAAGAGCGCCTTCTGGCCGTTGTACTGGGGCATCAGGATAACGTCCATGCCCACGATGTCGGGCGGGTTGCCGCCGGCCACCGAGGCGGCCAGCTTGGTGCGGTAGTCGCCGCCCGGGATGCCCTGGAGGGCGATCTGGATCGCCGGCTGCGCCTTGTTCCAGTCATTGGTCACCGAGGTCACCTGGGCGTTGTCGCCCAGGCGGGTCCAGAACTGGAGCGTGACGTTCTGGACCGCCGGCGCGCTGGTTGGCGCGGGAGCGGCTGCTTGCGTCGCCGCGGGCTGCGCGGCCGCGGGTGCGTTCGAGGGCGCGCCGGGCTGGGCCGGCGCAACCGGTACACAGGCTGCCAGGACCGAAGCCCCGGCCACCGTCGCCATCCCTCTGAGGAAGTGGCGCCGGCTCATCATGACCCTTCGAGATCGACTTGCGGACATTGCTAACCTCCTCAATCGTGGTTTTGTCGGCTTCTCTGCTTCACGTTTCGTGAACCCAGACCCCCATGTCGCCCGGCGCCCGATAGTCCCAGGCGTAATCCGCTATGGCCTGGACACGGACCGGGGCCAGCCGTCGAGAGATGGCGGTTGACGAACACGCATGGCTTGTCCGGGGCCGGGAGAGTGCATTCCGAACGATAGGGATGGTCGATGAAGATCAGGCCGTCGCAGGGATGATTGGTGAGGGTTTGAATGGCCCGTTGCTCGGCGGCAGCCGTGCCTCCGGAGTTGGTGATGATGCTCGAATAGGCGGCGGGTTGGAGGTGGTCAACGATGCCGCGCACGATGGCGGGCGTGAAGCGGGCGGAGACGCCCTCCAGGGCAAGGCCGGCAGTGAAGGTGCGCTCTCCTCGGAGGCCCCGCGCTGCCAGGTTCGGGATGTAGCCCATCTCGTGCGCTAGTTGGAGGACGCGCAGGCGCGTTTCTTCCCTCAGGTAACGTGAACGGCCGCTGAGAGCGCGGGAGGCGGTCCACGTTGATACGCCCGCAGCACGAGCGATTTCAGCTAGGCTGACCGGCATGGTTGGCCTTCCTCGATGACGCGCGGCAAACGCTTGACGTAACCACAGAATAGATGGAAACGTTTGCCGTGTCAAGGGCAGTGGAGAAAATCCCGAGGCAACGGGCTCGACGGGCTGCCGCACAGCCGGCTCCTCCACGGCGGTGCTCCGCCGTTTGCCTGGCGCCAGTGGCGTGGTGGTTTTGCGCTTGCCCATTTCAGTAGTTTGCCCCGCGGATCGTCTTCATAATCGTATCGTTCTACGGTTCACAACCGGCGCAGGTTTTGCTACAATCAGCGCAGAAGGGGAGCGATTAGTATGTGGAAGAGAGGGCGCCGCCGGGTGGCGGCTATGTGCCTGCTTCTGGCCATGCTCATCCTGGAGGGGTTAGCAGGACGCTCATCCCTCTTCGATGGTGTTGGTGGGGCGGACCTCACGGCCTCGCAGCCGGGTGGCGCGCCCGCGGCCTCTTCGCTCGGCCAGGAGGAGTTGAACGCCCTGGTGGAATATGAGGCTTTGCTGAGCGCCGAGGCGCCTGTGGCGTCACATCCGCCGGTCGGCCCCAATGCCGACCCCTCGGCCCGCGCCCTCCGCCAGCGTTGCGCACAAGCGATCGACACTGCCTACCCGTTGCTGCCGCTCCCCAATGGCCAAATGACGTTTGCGTTACCCAGCTCCGCCATCATCGATAGCGAGGGAGCGCGCACTGAGGTCGACGAACCTTGCCTGCTTTACCTGGCCCACGAACTACTGTTTGACAGCCGGTCTAGCTCCCGCCCTGACCCACCGTCGGCAGCCGGCTCACCCGCCCCACAGGCGACGTCGCGGCCCGGTCTGCCCGCCCTGCCGGTCCGCGGCCAGCAAGACTAAACTGATCGCAAGGTGAAAATGTATGGTGCGTTGAAGCGGCACCTCGCTGGCTTTAGCGACAAGCGCGTCGGCCTGGGCTTGCAGGTCCAGGCGGCAGCGCCGTTTGACCTCGCTGGTCCGCTCGACCAGCCCAGCGAAGAAGGCATCCACCTTCTCGCGCACCTTGGCCGCTGTGCCGAAGCACGTGTCTGCCGTCACTTCTTCGCGGATCCAGTCCCAGATGGCTTCATCCGGGTCGAAATCTGGGCTGTAGCCGGGCAGGGCCACCAGCCGCAGCGTGAGATCGGGCGTCGTCAGATATTCATGCATCTCCGGCCCGTGATGCGCGGGCCCGTTATCCCAGATTACGATCAAGGGCTCGGGATGGTTGGCCCGCAAGTGCCGCATGAACTCGACCGAGGTCTCGGCGGTCGTGGTGTCCGGGACGCTCATCGGCTCGACTTCGCCGGTCTCCAAGCAGACCGCCGAGTAGTAGGTGGCCTTCTCACCCAGCTTGGGACTTGGTCGAATCGACCAGGGCCGGCTCGCCACGCAGCACCCACTTGGCGCGCAACTCGACATCAGCCCGAAAGTGGGCCTCGTCCACGAAGAAAATCTTGGCTCCCTGCGCCTGTGCGTCCTGGCGCAGTGCCACATAGGCCGCTACGAACGCTGCCCGCCTGGCGGCGTTGGCCTTCAGCAAGCGCTTCTTGGGCCGCTTGACGACAAAACCCAGCCGATGCAGGTAGTTCAGGCAACTGCGACTGCTGAGCTTCAGGTCGAAATGCTCGTGTACGAACTGCCGCACGACCTTCCAACTCCAGTTAGCCAGATCCAGCCCGACTGCCCGCGGCGTGTCCTGCACCGCTGCCTTCAGTTCGGCCTGTTGCGCCGGGTTGAGGGAGGGGGAACCACCGCTCTGCTCGAAGGTCATGCCAGCCGGACCTCGGTGCTGGAAGTCAGTCGGCCAGTCCGCAATCGTCCGTCCGTCACGCTCCAAGGCCTTGGCGACCTGTTCGACTGACCAGCCGCAAGCCAACAGCCACAGCGCATGCCAGCGTTCGCGCTCTCGTGGTGTAGATGCTCGGTATACGCGTTCCCGCACCTGCTTGACATCCAACTGCCAGTGCCCCAGCATGACCAATACGTCGTTCATCAGCAGAGCCTCGCACAGCCTTGGTATCAATGGTAGCATACCCGGCTGGCTCTGCAATTTTACCTTGCGATCAGTTTTAGGCGAGTGCGCCGCCGAGCCGGCTACCTCGCTGGACCATTCGGTTCAGCCTTGACGGGGTACTCGTTCGGCCGTTAGGCGCGGGCCGGTCAGCCAACATCCGCAAGTGCTGCCTGCAGCCGATGCAGCAAAGCAAGAAACCGTTGCTGTTCCGCTTCGCTCAACGCTTGAAACCACACTTTCTCCTGCCGATGCACGATTGGGCGAAATGCATCGGCAACTTCACGCCCCATGTCTGTGATTTCAGCCAGAATCATCCGCCTGTCCTCGGGATGGGGACGTCTCCGTACGTAATCCCGGCGTTCGAGCGAATCGACCAGCCCGGTAACCGTCGCCCGGGAGATGATCAGCCGGGAGGCGATCTCATTTGGCGGAATGGGCGCCTCACAGTCTGCCAGCACGCTGAGAACCAGCGCGGAGGCGGGCGTGAGGTCGAACTGCCGGAGCAATCTGGCTATCCGGCTGGTTAACAGGTCTGCCGTGAAAACCAGGTTCATCGCACATTCGGTAGCCGTAGGGCTTGCGTTGGGATAGAGCGCCTCGAAATCGGGCCCAATGCGCACGGGTAAGTGGTTAGCCATTAGATAATTAGCCTCTTGACAAATCTAGTAAGGTGCCTTATTATATCACAGGCAATAAAAATATGCCAGCAGCGGTAACTTTCACAGCTTGGGAAAGCGGGTCATGCGTGCGTGACGAAAAGGAGAGCTCCGATGTCTGTCAACACCAGGAATTACACGGTTCTGAAGGCCGGCGAGGGGTTGCGGTTGCAATCCGGGCCCGGCCGGGACCTGATTTTCAAGGTCACGGGCGAGGACACGAACGGCGCCCTTGACTACTTCATCGTAGAGGTGGCGCCGCACGGCGGCCCGCCGCTGCACGTGCATCATGCTCAGGAAGAGACCATCCACGTGCTCAAGGGCCGCTTCAAGATCCGTATTGGCGATGATGTCTTCCATCTTGACGAAGGCGGCTTTGCCTATATGCCGTCGAAGGTGCCTCATGCCTTCCTGAACCTGACCGATGCGGGCGGCGAGGTCATTGTAGTCTACACGCCAGGTGGTGGGCACAAATTCTACGAAGAGCTGGGCCCGGTCAGCCGGGCCTCCGGGGCCACGCGACAACAGATTGCGGCGGTGTTCGAGAAGTATGGCATGACCCTGCTGGGCGCCCCGTTGACGGCGGACTAAAAAGGTGAGAGCGCAACCGCCGTATTGACAGAATGAACAGGACCTGCGACAGGATCGAACTTGCCATCCTGCCGCCGGCTCTGTGAATCCTGTCTAAACGTGCTCAGCATTTTCACCGTGAGCGGAGTTTAGGTCGATCGGGACGGGCGAACTGGCCCGCATACGGTCCACCCCTACGCACGCCCGGTCAGCTCCCCGACGACGTCCGCCAACGCGTTCGGACCGCCGACATTGCCGGGAAAGACCACGTAAGGCACGGCCGGGTAGCGGCTTTCGGCGTCCAGCCGCCATACCGAGACGCCGGGCATGATTTGACCCAGCACGCGTGCCCGTTTCACGCCCAAGGCACGGGTTGCGACGTCGCTGGAGGTGATCCCTCCCTTGGCGACGACGAAACGCGGCTGCCGGTCGATCAGTGCCACGGCCTCGACCAGCGCCGAGGAGATACTGGCTGAGATGCGGAGCGATTCCGCATGACTGCCGCCGGCCACATGCGCCCGGCTGGTGTAGAGAACGGCCGTCAGGCCGCCGGCCAGGGCTTGCCCGGCAGCCCGCGCGCACTCGTTCGATCTCGGCTGCCCGCTCCCCCCTGCCGTAGGGCGCGTCCAGCACCCGAAGGACGTCCAGTTCGACGCCGACCAAGCCCTTCTCGCCAAGCAGGGCCCGTAACTGGTCTCCCGATTTGCGGATATACGAGCCGACGACCACCAATCCGCCGCTCGGCGCGGCCGCGATCCCCAGTTCGGCGGGGCCGAGCGGCGCTCGATCGGGCAGTGCGCTGCGTTGTTTCACGAACGATGCGCCGGTGCGAAACAGAAAGCGCTGTCCCGCGGCCTCAGCCTCCAACAGGCCGGCGATGAAGACTCGCAGGTCGCTATAACCGGCGCAGTTCACGATAACGGGCCGTCCGCCGCCGATTCTGGCGAGGCTCTCGGCCACCCTCGCGGGGCCTCCCAGTCTTAGGTCCTCGAGCGTGATAGAACGCACTTCCTCGGGGGGGATGCGGCCACCCGTTTTCTCCGCCACCCACTCACGCAGATCGGATGAACGATAGCCGAAAACCAGGTCCCGAGCGTACTCCGTCTGCCCTGCCGGCAGCAGCCACTCGCCGTCTGCCACCCAGTGCACGTTGCCGATGGTGTAGCGGCCTCCCTCCCCGAAGAACGGGAGGAGCACCTGCCCGTCGAAAGCCGGCCTGCGCTCATCCGCCAACTCACGCTCAACTGTCGCCTGCAACGCGTCGATCTCGGCCGGGTAGTGGCCGCGCAAGGTTGAGTCGCTGCGACTGACCAGCTCGAACTCCACCCCGGTCGCGCGCCGGGCGGCCGCCAGGTTGGTCGCGACCTCGGCGTTCAGGGCGACGGCCTCGTTCACGGGCAGGCTGCGCGAGTTGGTGAGGATGTAGAAAGTGCGGTCAGGGCCCAGCAGGGCGGCGCGCAGTTCCTCCACCCCCCAGGTAGTCAGCACGTCGATGTCGTGCATCGTCTGCGAGCCGGTCGGGTCGTCGTCCAGCACGACAACCTTGCGCCCATTGGCCGCGACGGCCCGTACCAGTTTCGCCTCAAGCCCTGCATCTGGCCATTCGGGGGGCAGGGTAGCGAAGAGTGCGCGCCTGGCGACCGGGCCGAGGCTGTCAGTGGCCACGGGCGTCGCGTTGAAGCCAGGCCAGGGCTTCGTCTGTACGGCCCTGCGACACGTACTCCAACCCGACGAACCCCTCATAACCGGTTTCTTCGATTGCCCGCAGCACGAACGGGTAGTTGATTTCGCCTGTCCCAGGCTGGTGCCGGCCGGGAACGTCGGCGATTTGCACGTGCCCGATCTCGCGGGCATGTGCTCGGAAGGTCTGGGTAAGATTCCCTTCGCCGATCTGCAAATGGTAAAAGTCGAACTGGAACTTCACGTTGGGCTGAGCGACTTCCTCGAGGAGGGCAAAAGTCTCGGCCGAATGATGCAAGAAGAAGCGCGGGAAGTCGCCAGTATTCAAGGCCTCGATGGTCAGCATCACGCCCGCCTGGGCGGCGAGTGGCGCCGCGTGGCGCAGATTTTCGATCAGGCTCGCCCGTGCCGCATCGCGGGACAGCCCTTCTCGCATGTTGCCTGCCATCGCATGCATGCGTGGGCAATCAAGCGTGTGGGCATACTCCAGGCTTTGCGCCAACGCGCTGTGAAACTCATCCCGCCGCTCCGGATCGATCAGCAGGCCCCGATCACCGGCTGCGTAATCGCCCGGGTACAGGTTCATCAGCTCCATCTTCAGCCCGAAGCGATCCAGCTCCTCGCGCATGAATCGCGCACTCCAGCCGTATGGGAACATGCACTCCACGTGCTTGAACCCCGCCGCGGCGGCTGCCTCGATCCGCTTTTCGAACGGCACTTCGACGAACAAGAAAGTCAGATTGGCCGAAAAACACAGGCTCACTATCCCTCCTCGAGAACCTGTCTGAGGCCCAACACGCCCAGGCGTGGGCTGGTGAGCACCGGCACGCGTAGGTCGGCGGCCGGCAAGCTCTCGGCCACGCGCGCCATCGAGGCCTGGGCCAGGAGCACGACGTCGACCTCGGCCATCAGCGCACGCAGGCCGGCGCTGACGATCGCATCGTGGCGGGCCGAGTTCCCAGCCATGGCCGCCTCAAAAGCCCCTTGACAAAGACGGCTGATCACCTGCACCTGCGCCCCCGCGGCCGCGGCACGCGCGCGCACCAGCTCTGACGTGGGTCCGAGTGTCGTCTCCAGGGTCGCGGCTACCCCGATGCGTCCGGAGCGTCCGGCGCTCAGGCGCACGGCTTCGTCGGCCATGGGTGTATCCACGCGCAGCACGGGAATGTTCACCAGGGCGCGCGCCAGATCGACTGCCGGCCCGACCGACGAGCAAGTCACCATGATCGCATCTGCGCCGGCCTCTTCCGCCGAGACCACATACCCGGCCAGGCGGCGGCAGGTGACCGGCGTGAGACAGTTGGCGCGGATGGTGTTCTGTAGGAGGCTCTCGTCGACGATGTTGAAGACCTCGGCGTCAGCCAACAACTCGCTGCACAGACCTTTGAAGAGCGGCAGCAGCGAACCGACCGTGTGAATCAGGGCTACTCTTTTTGTCATGCCCTTATTGTACCGTGCTTACCCTCTTGCTCGCGAATTTCCCAACCATAATGGCTCCCGATCACCAGGTTCTCACCATCATGTCGCTTGAATTGTGCTACGATCCGGGTTATACTCCGGTCCGCCAGTCGTGCCACTTGAGTTTGACCAGACCCACTGCCGGGAGCTGCCTGCCAGTGGGATTTTCATGCCCGGACGTTCGTAGTCCAGAGTATGGTGAAGGACGAAGAGAAGTGAAGCCATGATAGTCGAGATGCGGCGGGGCGCACTGCCCGAGCAGGTGGACGCCGTGGTGAACCGGGCCACCGGCTTCGGATTTCAAACTCAGCTCAACCGTGGGACCGATAAGGTGGTGGTGGCCATACTGGGCAGCGACACTGGCCGCTGCCCGACCGAGGCCTTTGCAGTCCTCCCCGGCGTCGAAACGGTCACGCGCATCATGCGCCCGTACAAACTGGCCGCTCGCGAATTCAAGCCCGAACCGACCCTGGTCAGTATCGGCGATGTCTGCGTGGGGGGCCCGCGCATCGTGATCATGGCGGGCCCCTGTTCGGTCGAAAACCCCGACCTGCTGCTGTCCACCGCCCGCCACGTCACGGCCTGCGGAGCGCGCGTCCTGCGCGGCGGCGCCTACAAGCCGCGCAGCTCGCCCTTCAGCTTCCAGGGGCTGGGCGTTAGCGGACTGCAGATACTCGGAGAGGCTCGTGCCGAGCTGGGCGTGCCTGTGATTTCCGAGGTCACCGACCCACATCTGCTCGAAGGTATGCTGGACTATGTGGACGTGCTGCAGATCGGGGCACGCAACATGCAGAACTACGCGCTCTTGCGGGCAGTTGGCGAGGCGGGCCGGCCCTGCATCCTCAAGCGCGGCCTCGCGGCAACCGTGACCGAGTGGCTGCAGGCCGCCGACTACATCCTGGCCGCGGGCAACCCAAACGTTGTCCTGTGCGAGCGAGGCATCCGTACCTTTGAGGACAGCACTCGCTTCACCTTGGACATCTCGGCCGTCGGCGTCGTCAAGCGCTTCTCGCATCTGCCGATTATTGTCGATCCGAGCCACGCGGCCGGCCATTACGCGCTCGTGCCGACCTTGGCCCGTGCGGCCGTGGCCGCGGGCGCCGACGGCCTGCTGATCGAGGTCCATCCAGATCCAACCAACGCCCTCTCCGACGGCCTGCAAAGCCTGACCTTTAGCGATTTTCAGCGACTGATGGTTGAGTTGCGCGCCTTGGCCGAGGCCATGGGACGCACGATCTAGCTGGCGCCGGATCAAAGAGGCCGGGTTCAGCCACGAACCCGGCCTCTGCGCGCCCCTGACCGTCTCGGGAGAAACCCTACTGGCTCTGAACGCTCGAAGCGCCGGAAGTGCTGCTCTTGCCCACGACCGGTTTCCCGCTGTACGTCAGGTGCGACGCGCCGCTCAAGTCGTAGTCGAGGTTGTTCTTGACACTGAGGTTGGCATTGCTGGCCCCGCTCAGCGTCACGTTTGCCTGGTTGAGGGGAAAGTCTGTCAGCTGGGCCTTGCTTGCCCCGGAAGCGTCCAGCCGCAGGCTATCAGCCGCACCGGTCAAGCTGATATTGCTCGCACCCGATAGACCGAAATTGGCTGCGCCGGCCCGGGCATCGCCGCTCACCCGGCTGGCGCCCGAGAGCTCCAGGGTCAGGCCCGCAGTCGACTGGAAGCCGCTGATGCTCCCCTGGCTGGCGCCCGACAGCGAAAGCCTGGTCAGCGCCGGCATCGTGATCTCGGCGCTGATGTGGGTGTTGTTGTAGGCGGCGGGCTCCATCCCTATCTGCAGGGTCTGACCGCTGGTACGCACTTGCAGCCGGTCCCACAGGTTGTCGTCGGCAGTCACCGACACGCTGTAGGCCTCGCCTTGCTTGATGTTCACGCGGATCGCGTTCGACACATCTACCGCGTCGAAACCCGTCAGGTCCAGGCTTTTGGTTACGGTCCGACCTGATCCGGTGATCAAAACGCCGGGAAAGTAGCACCCCGAGATGATCGGGGCGGCAAGGAGCGCCAGGCACAGAATCGCCAGCAGTTTTGCCTTGTACATCTTACTTCTCCTCAGATGGGATCCATCAGTGTTCATTGATCCAACATGCCGTTCAGCAAAGCCCCCGCGCCGGCCAGGATCAGCAGCAGCGGCACCACCAGTCCCCAGTTCAGTCCGAAAAGGAAAGTCGCCGTGATGAGAACCAGGATCGCGCCGGTGATCAGCGGTCGGCGTGATGCGCCGGTCCATCTGGCGCCGTTCGCCTGGTAAATATTCCAGGCCGTTGTCAGGCTGCTAACAGCCGGGATCAGGATGAAGAGCGCCCACCAGTTACGGAAGACGAACATGTTCAGGTTCTGCGCCAGGAAAATCAGGCCCAGGGCGATCAGTATCGCCCCGCCCAGCCACGAGCCACCCCAGCCGTGAGCGCGCCGTTCCGCCGCGCCAGCGCTCCCGCTCGGCGCGGCGCTCGGCACGCTGCTCGTGCCGCATCTCATGATATGACATGCCCAGGTCAGGCCTGTCTGCAGGTGCTCCCGACTCCGGGGTATTGCCGGGTTCGGTCGAAACGGGCGTCCGGGTGGGATCGTCGTCCATCGGCTGTCTCCTTTCTTTCGCACGAATCCTGACGCGCGAGGCGGGCCCGGTCTTTGTTGTCCCTGTTCCGGTGCGCTATGCGTCCCTCATCGTCATCATCATGATCATCATCATCATGATCGTCATCATCGGTAAATACGGACTGCGGCCCTGAAAGTCGCGCAACTGGCGCGATCAGGGGGGATGAGTTTGGGGCTGGGGCTCAGACTGTGTTATAACATGGCCGCTCCTCGTTGCTCCATCAGGAGACCTTCATTGATTGTGGATGTTCCCGTGTCCTGTAACCGCTATCCCGGCTGCGACCGCGCGCCGCACTGCGGCCGTCAGGCACTGACCCCGAGCCGGAGGGGTGAATGCTGAGCCCTCGGCAATTGGCGCTGGCGGACCTTCCGCTCGAACGGCGGATTTTCCTCGAGGGACCGGCCGGCTCGGGCAAGACCAGCGCGGCCGTGGCCCGGCTGCAGCGCCTGTTGGCCGCCGGGGTTTCTGGCCGCGACATCCTCGTCATCGTCCCGCAGCGCACTCTCGCCGCCCCTTTCGAAGTCGCGCTTAGCGGGCCGTCAGCGTCATCCGGTGGCGACGTGACAGTCATCACCTTTGGTGGCCTAGCGCAGCGCATGGTCGACCTCTTTTGGCCCCTGGCCGGCGAGGTAGCCTGCTTCGCCAGGCCCGACCGGCCGCCGACCTTCCTGACGCTCGAAACGGCACAGTACTACATGGCCGGGCTCGTCAAGCCGCTGTTGGAACAGGGTTACTTCGAAACGATCACTATCGACCGCAACCGCATCTACAGCCAGATCCTGGACAATCTCAACAAGGCGGCCGTAGTCGGGTTTGCTCACACCGATTTGGCGGCCCGTCTCAAGGCCGCCTGGATCGGCGACAAGAGCCAGTTGCGCGTCTACGACGAGGCCCAGGACTGCGCCAACCGCTTCCGCGAATACTGCCTGGCGCACAACCTGCTGGATTTCTCGCTCCAGTATGAGACTTTCGTTCGCTATCTCTGGCCGTGTCCCGCGTGCCGCGATTACCTGCTGTCGCGCTACACTCACCTGATCGTCGACAACGTCGAAGAAGACACCGCAGTCGCGCACGATCTGCTGCGAGCCTGGCTGCCCGTTTGCCGCTCGGCCCTGCTGGTCCACGACTGGGACGCGGGCTACCGCCGCTTTCTGGGCGCCGACCCCGGCAGCGCCCACACGCTGGTCGATCTATGTCCCGAGAAGGCCGCGTTCACGGAGTCGCTCGTCTCCTCGCCCGAGACACGGGCGCTCGGGGCTCAGTTGGCACAGGCCCTTAACCGCCAGCCGGCTTTCTCATCGCTCGCCGGCCCCGCCCCGCGCGTGCCTGCAGTCGACGCCCGGGTCGCCATCACCTTCGCCTATCGGCGCTACTACCCTCAGATGGTAGAATGGGTTGCGGACGAGATCGCGCGCTTGGCAGGCGAAGAGGCGGTCCTGCCCGGTCAGATCGCCGTCCTCTCGCCTTTCCTCAGCGACGCGCTGCGCTTCTTGCTCAGCAGCGCCCTCGAAAGCCGGGGCATACCCGTCCGCTCGCATCGTCCGTCGCGCGCCCTGAGCGACGAGCCGGCTGCCCGATGTCTGTTGACGCTGGCGGCCCTGGGTCATCCCGGCTGGCTCAACTGCCCGGCACGCTCCGAGGTGGCGCAGGCCCTGGGTTTTGCCATCCCCGGCCTGGATCCCGTGCGCGCTCGGCTCCTGGTATTGTCCCTCTATCGCCGTCGCGAGGGTGCCCCGCTGCTGAAGGCTTTCGAGACGCTGCCACCCGCCGTGCAGGAACGGGTGACCTATCTGGTGGGGCAGCGCTACGAACGGCTGCGCGCCTGGCTGGCGGCCTATGCCGCCGGCGAACCGGCTGAGCTGGATCATTTCCTGTCGCGCCTGTTTGGCGAGCTCCTATCGCAGCTCGGGTTCGGCTATCATCGTGGCTTCGAGGCAGGCGAGATGGCCGCCAACTTGATCGAGTCGGTGCGCAAGTTCCGTTGGGTGACGGGCGGCCGCCGCGCGGGCGCGGCCTGCACGAGCCTGGGCCAGGAATACGTCCGGATGGTCCGAGACGGCGTCGTGGCCGCGCAATACGTACGCAGCTGGCAGTCCCAGCCGGTCGAGGCCGTCCTGCTGGCGCCGGCCCACACCTTTCTTATGGCCAACCGCCCGGTTGACTACCAGTTCTGGCTAGACGTCGGCAGCCCAGGCTGGTGGCAGAGGCTGAACCAGCCGCTCACACAGCCCTACGTGCTTGGCCGTGCGTGGGCTCCGGGCGCCCTCTGGGGCGACCGTCAAGAATTTGATGCCCGCCAGAACGCGCTCTGTTCGCTGGTTCTTGGCCTCACCCGCCGCTGCCGGCGCAAGATCTACCTGGCGCTGTCCGAACTCAGTCAGGACGGTAGCCAACAGCAAGGGCCGCTCTTGCGAGCGATTCAGCAGGTATTGCGCCGCGCGCCGGAATGAGCATGGATTTCCAACCGCGTCCCAAGCAACAGGCCGTTCTCGCCTACGCCAACCTTGCCGTTGGCGGCAAGATGGGTGTCTCGGCGGTGCCGGGCAGCGGCAAGACGCACGTGCTCTCTTGCCTGGCCGCCCAGCTCGTCGCAGGTGGCCGGGTAGCCGACGACCAGGAAGTGCTTGTCGTGACCCTGGTCAATTCGGCCGTCGACAATTTCGCGGCGCGGGTGGCGGGTTTCATGGGAAAACACGGTCTCCTGCCCCACGTCGGTTACCGTGTGCTGACGCTCCACTCCTTGGCGCATGACATCGTGCACGAGCGCCCCTCGCTCGTGGGCCTGGCAGACGATTTCCAGATCGTGGACGAACGCGAGGCTGCGAACATTCTGCGCAGCGCGGCCGGCACCTGGCTGGCAGGCCATCCGGACGCCGCCGATGACTACCTGAACCTGGACTTGGATGACGGGCAACGCAACTTTTACCGCCGCGATGCTGAAAGCTGGCCGGCCTCGGTCGAGGAGATCGCCCGCCACTTCGTCAAGCATGCTAAGGACCTCGGCCACACGCCGGCGGCCCTGCGCGACAATCTGGACAAGCACCCCGAGCCCTTGCCACTCCTGGAAATGGGGCTGGCGATCTACCTGGATTACGAGCGGGCGCTCGCCTACCGCGGCGCCGTCGATTTCGACGATCTGATCCGCCTCGCCTTGCGAGCGCTCCAGCTTGACCCCGACTACCTGGCCCGTCTGCGTCATCGCTGGCCGTACATTCTCGAGGATGAGGCACAGGACAGCAGCCGGTCGCAGGAGAAAATCCTGCGGCTGCTCTCCGGTGCTGCCGGTAATTGGGTGCGTGTGGGTGATCCCAACCAGGCGATCTACGACACGTTCACCACTGCCAGCCCCCGCTACTTGCGCAACTTCCTGGCCGAGCCGAATGTCGACGCGCGCGACTTGCCCGATTCCGGACGCTCGACGCAGAGCATCATCGACCTGGCCAACCACCTGGTCGACTGGACGCGGCAGGAGCACCCGGTAGAAGCGGTGCGAGCGGCCCTCGTCGCGCCGCCTCACATCCGGCCGGCGTCCCCGGGCGACCCCCAGCCCAACCCGGCAGACGACCCGGCGGGGATCCGGTTTTACCTCCAGGGCTTCTCACCAGAGCACGAAGTGACCGAGGTGGCGGACTCGCTGGCCGGCTGGCTGCCGGAGCACCCCGATTGGACGGTGGCGGTGCTCGCCCCTCGCCAGAACCGGGGCGCCGATCTCGTGGCGGAACTGAAGAGGCGCAAGATCGAGACCGTCGAGCTGCTGAAGAGCACCAGTGGGATCCGCGCGGTCGCCGAGGCTCTGCGCAGCGTCTTAGGCTACCTGGCGGACCCGGTCGCACCGGCCAAACTGCAGCAGGTCTTCCGCCAGTGGCGGCGAGCCGACTGGGACGACGATGCGCCTGCGCTGCGGATGCAGCGTGTCCTGAAGACGCTCGGCCGCTGCCCGAACGTCGAGGATTTCCTCTGGCCGCGCGTCGACCGGGACTGGCTGACGGGGATCGACCTGCCTGAAGACGACCCGGTCGCGGCCGAGCAATTGTTGAGTTTCAGGGGCCTGGTCCGCCGCTGGCAAGGGACGGCCGGGCTGCCGATCGATCAGATCATCCTCACACTGGCGCAGGATCTCTTCGACCGGCCCGTCGATCTGGCACTGGCTCACAAGTTCGCCAGCACTCTGCGCTCCGCCGCCCGCGCGCATCCGGACTGGCAGCTACAGGAGCTGGCCGACGAGCTGGCGCAGGTCGCGCGTAACGAGCACAGGTTCCTGGAGTTCGGCGAAGGCGAGACGGGCTTCGACCCGCAAATGCATAAGGGCAAGGTCGTCGTCTCGACCGTCCACAAGGCCAAGGGCCTCGAGTGGGACCGCGTCTATCTGATGTCGGTTAACAGCTTCGACTTTCCGGCCGCGCTGTCCGGCGACCAGTTCCAGTCCGAGAAGTGGTTCCTGCGCGACAGCCTCAATCTGCCTGCCGAGATGCTGGCCCAGCTCCATGCCCTTTTCCAGGAAGACATCCTGGCGCCCTACGCAGATGAGGGCGCGGCCAGCCGCCAGGCCCGCCTCGACTACGCGTCCGAGCGCTTGCGCCTGCTCTACGTAGGCATCACGCGCGCTCGGCGTGAGTTGATCGTGACCTGGAACACCGGCCGGGGCAGTCACCGCCAGCATGAGGCCGCCGCGCTGACCGCCTTGCGCACCTGGCGGGAAGAGGCTAAGCTAGAAGGTAGGTCACGCCTGTAGCGTGGGGAGCAGCGTGACGAGCCGCGTGCCAGCGAACGCCGCTGGACCAACGGAGGCGAACAGTGGCTTTGCCGCCTGAGTTTCACTTCAGCCAGGGCAGCCTGCAGGACTACGTAGACTGCCCGCGGCGTTTTCAATTGCGCTATCTCATGCGCCTGGCTTGGCCCGCGCCGGTCGCCGAGCCGCTGCTGACCTACGAGCAGCACGTTCGAGACGGAGAGGCTTTCCACCGCCTGGTCCACCAACACCTGCTGGGTCTGTCTGCCGACCGCCTGAGCCTGTGCGTCCAGCCCGAGCAAGAAGACCTCTGCCGCTGGTGGGCCAACTATCTGCGCGCCGGGCCGGAGGGACTCCCCGGCAGTCGCTATCCGGAACTGGGCTTGTCGGCGGCCTTGGGTGACGGCAGTCACCGGTTGAGCGCTCGCTACGATCTCGTGATCTTCAATCCCGGCCAGGAGGTGGTTATCTTCGACTGGAAGACCGCCGCAGCCCGTCCCCGCCGTTCGACCCTTGCCCTGCGTTTGCAGACGCGCGTCTACCGTTACCTGCTGGTGCGGGCCGGTTCGGCCCTCAACGGTTATCTACCGCTGGCCCCCGAGCAGGTACGGATGGTCTATTGGTTCGCCGAATTCCCAGCCGACCCCGAAACTCTCGACTACGATGCCCTGCAGTTTGCGGCGGACGAGGCCTACCTGCTGGAATTGCTGCATCAGATCGGGGCCGGCGGTGACCGGGACCTGGATACTGCTGCGGATGCGCGGGCCTGCGTCTACTGTGTCTACCGTTCCCTCTGTGAGCGCGGGACGCGGGCCGGCGATGTGGCGGGAGCCCGTGAGGACCTGGACGAGGCGGACGGGCCAGGCACCGATAGCTTGGGGACAGCCATCGGCTACGAGCAGATATCTGAGATCGCTTTCTGAGAATGGTGGCATGAATAATCGGCAGGCCACATCTCGGGCATGGTCCGAGCCGCGCGAGGTGACCGTGCCGGCCGGGCTGCAGGCGGCGGTCGGCGGCCACCCACTCGTTGCCGCGGCCCTCGTCAGGCGAGGCGTTGTCGACCCCGCAGAGGCACGGGCTTTCCTCGATCCGGCCGCCTACACCCCAACCCCGGCGCTTGCGCTGCCCGACCTCGCGAACGCGGCCCTGCGCCTGGGAATTGCCATACGGCGCCACGAGCCGATCTGTGTCTGGGGCGACTTCGACGTCGACGGCCAGACGGCGACCGCTCTGCTGGTGGCGACCCTACGCGAGCTGGGCGCGACGGTCGACTATCACATCCCAGTTCGCGAGACGGAATCTCACGGCATCAGCCTGCCGGCCTTAAAGACGGCCCTGGATGCGGGCACGCGCGTACTCCTCACCTGTGATACGGGGAGCGGTGCTCACGAGGCGCTGAGCTATGCCGCCTCGCGTTCCGTCGACGTGATCGTCACCGACCATCATTCTCTACCGGCCGAGCTGCCTGCGGCTTATGCGCTCGTCAACCCGCAGTTGCTGCCCGGCGGCGATCAGGCGAGCCCGCATTCACTGCGGCCGCATCCGCTGCGCTCCTTGCCTGGCGCCGGCGTGGCCTACAAGCTGGCTGAGGAGCTGTATTCGAGAGCCGGTCGGGCCGGCGAGGCGGCGCCGCACCTCGACCTGGTCGCGTTGGCAATAGTCGCCGACGTGGCCCTCATACACGACGATACGCGTTACCTGCTCCAACGCGGCCTCGCCCTTCTGAGAGCTGGGGAGCGCACGGGGCTGCGCGCGATGTGCGAGCTCAACCGCCTTGATCCGGCCGCGCTGACCGAAGAACACGTCGGCTTCATCCTGGCCCCGCGCCTCAATGCCCTCGGCCGGCTCGCCGACGCCAACCCGGGGGTCGAGTTCCTGATCGGCAAGGACCCGGTCCGGGCGCGCATCCTTGCTGCGAACCTGGAGGAGCTCAACGCTCGCCGCAAGTCGATGTGCGAGGCGGTCTACGCCGCCGCCCTATCGCAGCTCAGCCAGGACCCGTCCTTGCTCGACCAGGCGGCGCTCGTGCTGGCCGCACCGGCCTGGCCCGCCGGTGTGATCGGCATCGTGGCCGGACGCCTGGCCGAACGCTATGGCCGACCGACCGTGCTGATCGCCTGCCCGGCCGGGCAGCCCGCCCGCGGCTCGGCACGCTCGGTCGCCGGCTGCGACATCACGGCCGCGCTCGCCACGCAAGCCGCACTGCTGGAGGGCTTCGGCGGGCACCCCATGGCCGCCGGCATCTCGCTGGACCCGGCCCGCATCCCGGAGTTTCGGCGCGGGCTCAGTCGAGCGGTGTCTGCGATGACTGATGAGGCGCCGGCCAGTACGGGCCTGCAGATCGACGGCTACCTGACGTTCGCCCAGCTTAATCTCGATCTGGTGCGTGACCTCGAGCGGTTGGCGCCTTTCGGTCCAGGCAATCCCGCCCTGGCCCTGGTCAGTTCTGGCTTGCGTATCAAGAGCACGCGAACCGTCGGACGGGGTGATGAGCACTTGCTGCTCGACCTCGAGGACGGTGACGGCGGGGTGCAGCGGGTCATCTGGTGGGACGCGGCCGGAGAAGCACTTCCGGACGGCCTCTTCGACCTCGCTTATACCGCGCGCGCCGGTGACTACCGGGGTGTCCCTAAGGTGCAGGTCGAATGGCTGGCGGCCCGAGCCCCGGACGGGGCACCGATCACCGTGACGGCCGGCGGGGCGGCCCGGTTCACGATCGTGGATTACCGGCAGGAACAGGATCCGAACGCCACCCTGCGAGCGTTGCGGGCGCAAGAGGAAGTGCTGGTCTGGTGTGAGGGACCCGAACGCACGGCCGTGGAGGGACGGACGCGCCTGGAGCTGGCGCCTGCCCCCGTCCTGGCCATCTGGACTGCCCCGGCCGGTCGCACGGAGCTGCTGGAGGCACTCGAGCGGGTGGGCCCGGCCACCGTTTATCTGTTCGCGCTGGACCCTGGCCTTGACACGCGGGAAGCTTTCCTGCGGCGCCTGGCCGGCCTGGTCAAATATGCGCTCAACTCGACCAGCGGCCGCGTAACCCTGTCCGTCCTCGCGGCCGCCACTGCCCAACGCACCGCGACGGTCCGCTACGGTTTGGCCCGGCTGCAGACACAGGGCCATGTCGGCGCACTTGAGGAAGACGGTGACGAGCTGCGGCTGAGCGCACCGCAGCCGCGGGCCGCCACGGATGCGCGGCAGGCAGGCACGGCGGTGCCGGCCCCGCAACTCGACGCGCTGCTCGGAGAAACTGCGGCCTACCGCGCCTACTTTCGCAAGGCCGGCAAGGACGCGCTGCTGGCCTGAGGCAGGGGCACCGGGTAGCTCAATGCCGATCCGAGGTAGGGGCGGCGCGCCCGCATCGCTAACGGAGGGCGTGGCATCGCCCAAGCGAGTTTCGTCGGGTGAGTCGGCCCGTACCATTACGGTTGCGTGGCCGGCGCGATCTCACCCGGCAATGCCGCGCCGCAACGTCAGGTCCGCTGCTTGAAACGGGTCTTCGCCGCTAGTGGCTCGCTTGCCTCACCACTGCAGCAAGGCCCCTTCCAGCGTCAGGCCGGGCCCGAAGCCCAGCAGCACGCCAAAATCCCCCGCCTCCACCTGGCCCGAGCGCTCGATCTGGTCGAGCACGAAGAGGATCGTTGGCGAGGACATGTTGCCGTAGTCGTGCAGGACCTGGCTGGAAAAGGCCATTTGTTCGTCGCTGAGGCCCAGGCACATCTGCAAATAATCGAGGATGCGGGCGCCGCCGGGATGGATGCCCCAAAAGCGCACGTCTGAGCGCCGCAGGTGATTACGGCGCAAAAGCTGGTCGACGAAGCCCGCGATGTCGGCGGCAAGCAGTTCGGGCACGTAGGCCGAGAGCCGCATGCGGAAGCCATGATCGGTCAGGTGAAAGGCCATCTGATCGAGCGTCTTGTAGTCGCAGTGGGTCGAGGTGTCGATCAGGCGCGGGGCAAGGGGACCGCCGCCCGGCCGGCCGATCTCGGCCTTGCCGACAAGCGCGGCGGCCGCGCCATCGGCAAAGATGGCAGACACGATGGCGTTTTCGGTCGACTCGTCATCCGGCTGAAAATGTAAGGAGCACAGTTCGAGAGCCAGTAGCAGCGCGACCGTCCCCGGTCGAGCTGTCACCGCTTCATGGGCCCGCAGCAGGCCAGGGAAAGCCCCGTAGCAGCCCATGCCGAGCACGCAGGTGCGCCGCAGATCGGCTCGTAGGCCCAGTCGCCCGGCCAACTGCAGGTCGAGGCCGGGGATGTCGATGCCGGTGCAGGAAACGACCACCAGGGTGTCGACTGCCGAGGCTGGAAGGGAGGCGTTCTCGAGGCACAACCGAATGGTGGCCTCGCCCAGCGGCATGGCCGCGGCCAGGTAGGCGGCGTTGCGGGCTGCGGTTCCCTGTTCGACGGCATAGAAGTCACCCGTCACAGCCAGGTGCCGGTAGGCGACCCGCGCCGCGCGGAAGGCCGCACGGGCGCGCCGGTTGCCCTGCAGAAAAGGCCGCACCATCTCGAACGTCTCTGCTTGCGTCAGGCAGTTGGGGGGCACGCCGGTGGCCAGTCCCAGTATGGCTGATGTGGTCAAGAGCTTGTCTCCGCGAATTCAAAGTCATTCTCGGCAAGCGGGCCGAGATCGCGAGTGGCCCGAACCAGGGCGCGCCCGATGCCGGGCGCAAGCCTCAGCAGCCGTAGCGCGAGGCCGGCCACGTGCGGCCGCATGAGCAATGGTTGCAGCACGCGCCCGAGGTGCAGGCGTGGCCCGAACTCGCAAGCCCAACGCGCGGCGTACGTCTGGCGCAACTCGACGGCAGACAGCTGGCCGTCCAGAAAACGGAGCACGTGATCCGCCGCCAGGCCGCCGCTCCGCAGGGCCATGGCGATGCCATCCCCGGCCAGCGGCGCGATGACGCCCGCCGCGTCGCCGGCGAGCAGCACGTCGCCCAGGACCGCCTCCTTGGGCGAGAATGGGATCTGCGCGATGCTCAGCCAGCGCGCGTGGAGCCGCTGGGCCTGGCCCAGCCAGGCATCGAGACGAGGATTCTGAAGGCACAGCCAGGCGACGAAGCGGTCGACGGTCGCCGGACCGCTGCCCGCAACTGCCCGGAAGACCTCCTCGCGTACGAGCAGCCCCAGATTGGCGGCGCCGTTTTCGATCTCCGACAGCCCGCAATAGCCGCCGTGGAAGACGTTCAGTTCGATGCGCCCGGGCAGGCGGGGGCCGCGAAAGTGCGCCTTGAGCGCCACGTAAGGCGCGCGCCGGGTCACGAAGCGCCGGCCGAGCGCGCGGTCGAGACTGCTCCGCTTGCCGTGAGCGGCGATCACTGCCCGCGCACCAAGCGAACAGTCTCTCCCGTCGCGGCGCAGGCGCAAGCGAAAGGCCTCACCCAGGTTGCCTGCAATCTCGAGTACTCGTGTATCGGTGCACACCTCGACCCCGGCTGCCCCGGCCTCTTCGGCAAGCGCGCCGTCGAGCGCGCGGCGGCTCAGGCCCCAAGCGGGTGCCGGGAAGAGCGTTTCCCAGGTCGCGCCGTCTGGGGCCGCCAGGCTGGCCGTGCCGATTGGCACTGCGCCGTGCGCCGCCAGAAGGCCGCCGAGGCCGAGCCGGTTCAGCAGCAGGGCGCATTCCGGCGAGAGGAATTCACCGCAGACCTTGTCATGAAGGTAAGTGCGGGCCTCGCATAGTACTACGCTGGCCCCAGCCTGGGCCAGCCGGATGGCGGCGCTGCAGCCCGCCGGCCCGCCGCCGGCGATCGCCACGTCATAGTCTGGCCCGCTCATCGGTCGACGACCAGGGTCATGCGCCAGGGGCCGTGCGCGTGGACCCGCGCAGTGCGCAGGCCGGCGGCCCGGGCCAACGCCAGCAGTTCGTGGGGCTTGTATGCGCGCCGGATCGAGGTCGCGCCATCCTGGCGGGTGAGAAAGTTGCGCGCAAAGATGGGTTGCACGAGCTTGAAGGCGAAGTATGGCAGCCAGCCGCGCACGAGGTCGGTCATGATCAGCCCGCGGCACGCGGTCTCGTAGCTGGCCTCCAGCAGGCGTATCAGCGGTTCGGGCCCGAAGTGATGCATGACGAGGGAGGAAATGGTGTAGTCGACGCCGCGGCACGGCAGCGGCGGGCGCGTCGCGTCTGCCTGGACCAGCCTGATCTCTGGGAATGTTCCCGACCCGGCGGCCGCGACTGCCAGGTGCCGGGCGGCGCGGTCGACGGCCAGGACGTTCAGGTCGACCTCATGACGCCGGGCCCACGCCGCGATCAAGCGTGGCAGTCCGGCCCCGCCGGTGCCGATGTCTACCACCGAGACTGGGCCGCGAGCCGCCGCGAGGCGCGGGAACAAGTGCCGGGTAAGGGCCTGATATCCGCCCAGGTAGCGATTGGTTCGCTCCATCTCCGCCAGGTTACAGGCCACGTCGTACGCGCTGCCAAATCCCAAGTCGAGCAGCTCTTCTTGCTCGAGGCGCCCATCCTCTTGCCACGGCGAATAGTTCAGCTGCTCACCCCTCATCTGCCTTGATCGGCGCGTGAACAACTTGTGCATTTCCAATTTGGATTTGGACCATTTGACGAGTGTAACGGATGCTTCCTGCAGAGCGTGGTAAGCGGGATTACGACGTGCCCGGAGGTGTGCTTTTTCACGGCCGCGGCGATCGGCTGCGTGGTGGCGGCAATAGTAGGCTGAACCACATTGCCGCCACACGGCCACGAACGACAATCGAGCGTGATCACGATTTGACACAACGTTCGCGCCTGCCAGCGTATGCTCCGGAAAGGAGAGTGCACTATGCCGTCGTTGCCTACGTCCACCCTGGGGCGGACCGGCTTGAAGGTGACCCGCCTGGGCTATGGGGCGATGGAGGTGCGCGGTTCGCGCATCTGGGGGGGCCGTCCCGTTACGGAGGATCAGGCCAAGAGCATCCTGAATACCGTTCTCGACGCCGGAATCAACTTCGTGGACACGGCCAACGACTACGGCCGCAGCGAGGAATTCATCGGCAAGTTCCTGTCAGGCCGCCGGCAGGAATTCTACCTGGCAACCAAGGGTGGCTGCACCGTGGTCAGGAAGGATGAGCAGACCGACGACACGCCACACGTTTGGACGCGCGACAATCTTTTCCGAGGGTTACACGAAAGCCTGGCCCGTCTGAAGACCGAATATGTGGATATCGTGCAGTTGCACAACCCAACGGTCGAACAACTCGAGCAGGGCGACCTGGTAGCGGCCTTGCAGGACATGCAGCGGCAAGGCAAAGCACGCTATATCGGCATCTCGACCACGCTGCCATATCTGCCTACTTACTTGCAGCGCGGCGTTTTTGATACCTTTCAGATCCCCTACTCGGCCCTGGAACGGGATCACGAAGAGTGGATCACGCGCGCGGCGGAGGCGAACATCGGTACCATCGTCCGAGGTGGGGTGGCCCGCGGCGAGCCGGGTGCCGGTCTCGGCAATGCGGACCGCTGGGACAAATGGGAAGCCGCCGGGCTGGACGAGTTACGTGAAGCCGGCGAGTCGCGGACGGCCTTCCTCCTGCGCTACACGTGGAGCCATCCGCACGTCGACACGATCATTGCCGGGACGCTGCAGCCGGAACATCTGAAAGAGAACATCCGGGCCGTCGAGCGCGGGCCACTGCCGCCCGAGGTCTACGCCGAGGCGAAGCGTAGGCTGGCGGGAGTTGGCGTGATGCCTGCGGCCGCGCAGGTGTAGCAGGCACGCAAGCTGGGATGGCCCGCTCTATTTCGACAGTTTGATGGTCGCGTCAGCGGGAAGCGCCAACCCGGCCGCCACCTCGACCGCCTTTATGATGCCCGCGCCCACCGGGCAGGCGGCGTGGCTGCAATACTTGGCCGACAGTTCGAGGATCAGTGGTCCCTTGCCGCGAAAGGTGAACTCGCGGAATGGATCGACTTCCTTGAGCTGCTCGGCCAGGCGCCCGATGGCCTTGCAATCGCTCTGGATATTCAGCGACACTTGTCCGTCTTCGGTCTGCTGTGCGTCGACGGTGGTAATCATCCCGCACACGCCGGAATGGATCTCCGCTCTTGCCATTCGTTCCTCCGGGGAAAGCTACGTTGAGAAGCAGCATTTCGTTTAGACGCCGCGCGCGCCGGATGGTTACAGACCCGGGTCACCGGAAAAAACCACGGCCCGGATACCGGCACATCATGACCCCTATCATGTCCTCGCCGACTCGGCAGGTGTATTCTCGTCCTGACGCGAGCCGTGCGCGGCCGTCAATTCGCCCTGCGCTCGCCATCAGACTGCCGCGTGCGGCGCCAGATGGACGCCAGGCAGTCAATCACGATCAAACGAGGTCGGCATGCCCATCCTGAACAGCATTCCCTTCAGCGTTGAATTTCCGCAATTGCTGCAAGCCGTCCATGCGCGGCCGGGCAGCGCAGATGCGCGCGAGCTCGAACACCTGGCCGCCGAAGCGGAGTCGGTCGCCCGGCCGAGTGCCCTGTACAAGATCGGGTACGTCGATTCTGCAGGCGACGATTACGTTCAGATCGATGGGCTGACTTTCACCAGTCGCGTGCTGCGGGTCAACCTGCAAGACACGCACCGGGTGTTCGCGTACGTGGTTACCTCGGGTAGGGAACTGGAAGCTTGGGCGAGCGAGGGAGACGAGGACCTGCTCGGCCGTTTCTGGCGTGAGGAACTCAACCGCCTTGCCGTTGCCGCCGCAGCCCAGGCCCTGCTGCAGCACCTGAGAGAAAGCTATGCTGTCTCCAGGCTCTCGACCATGAACCCGGGCTCGCTGGCCGACTGGCCCCTCGCCCAACAGCGTGTGCTGTTCGCCCTGCTCGGCGACACCGAGGCTGCCATCGGCGTCTCGCTGACGCCCAGCCTGCTGATGACCCCGACCAAGAGCGTTTCGGGTATCGCATTCCCGACCGAGAGTTCCTTCGCAAGCTGTCAACTCTGCCCGCGCGAGGCCTGTCCCAATCGGCGCGCGGCCTACGATCCTGGGCTCAAGGAACGCAAGTACAGGGCACCGGCCGTGGCCGGCGAGGGCTGATAGGAGGCGCGCCGCCTCGCGCCGGCGCGCCGTGGTTTCGCCACGCTTCAGGCGCCGGCCAGCGCCCGCTCGCGTTCCGCCAGGGCAGCCTCGATCGCGTCGAGCTTGGCTGGGCTCAGCTGCCAGTCGGCGGCCGGCACGATCTCAGCGACCTGCTGCGGGCGGCGGGCGCCGACGATAGCCGCGGTCACCTCTGGGCGCCGCAGCACCCAGGCTACCGCCAGCTCGCCCAGGCTTCGGCCGTGATTGGCGGCAATCGGGCGCAGCTTTTCGATCAGTTGCAGGTTCGGCGTCAGCTCCGGTTCGCGGAAGTGGCCGTTCTTGTGCCGCATGTCGTCAGGCGGCAGGGCGGCGATGCGTTCCGGTGTGAATTTGCCGGTCAGGAGGCCGGAGGCCATCGGACTGTAGCAGACGACGCCGATCCCATTGGCCGCGCAGTATGGCAGCAGTTCATCCTCGGTCCCACGGACGACCAGGCTGTAGGGAGGCTGCAGCGAGGCGACCGGATGGATGGCCCGGATGCGCTCGAGCTGGCTGACGCTGAAGTTCGAGACCCCGCCGTAGCGCACCTTGCCTTCTTCGATCAGTTTGGCGATCTCGGTCCAGCCCTCCTCCACGTCGGCATCCGGGTTGGGCCAGTGGATCTGGTAGAGATCGATCACGTCCACGCCGAGACGGCGAAGGCTGTCCTCGGCCTCGCGGCGCACGCTCCAGGCTTTCAACCGGTTGAACACCTGACCCTTGCGCGAGCTCTCTTCATCCCAGGCCAGTGAGCACTTCGTGGCGATGATGATTCGGTCGCGCCGGCCTTTGACGGCCCGACCTACTACTTCCTCCGAATGGCCCAATCCATAAGCCGCCGCCGTATCGATCCAGTTGATGCCCAGGTCGAGCGCTCGCTGAATGGTCTCGATCGACTCGGCGTCGTCCTGCGGCCCCCAACCGAAATCCCATGGTCCGCCGACAGCCCAGGCGCCGAAGCCGATAGTGGTCAGCTCCAAATCCGAATAACCGAGTTTTCGTGTCTGCATGCTGCTGAACTCCTCTTGTTTGGTCGAACGTGTACCCAGTATATCACCCCATTGGAATGAGCGGCCTCGGGTACCCGCGGACGGAGCCGGGCGGGCTCCAGGTAGGCTGTGGCCATCCTTCGATCAGCGGTGCGGCCAGGAGCCCGCCCCGGCGCGTTCGCTCTCCCGCTGCAGTCGCGCCAGGCCGGTCTCGACAATCGTCAGGAGCTTTTCCCGCTCACCGGGTATTTTCTCCTCCAGGCGAGCGGCTGCCACCGGAATGAGCCAGGCCGCCAGTTGCCGGCGTGAGTATGGCCGGAGCGAGGCGTAGCGCTGGAGATAGATGAGGTTGGCTAAGGCCGCCCCTTGCCTGAGCGACCACCCACCGGGCTGACCTGGCGGCGGTCCGGCCAGTTGCAGGATCAACGAGCTGCGTGCCACATCGCCCAGCGGGTTGCCCTCGGCCGCGGTCATCCAATCCATGATCACAGGACCGCTCGCCGTGAGCAGGACATTGTCCGGGTGGAAATCGCCGTGGCAGACCGCCTGGGCCGTCGGCAGGCGGGCGAGCAGCCCGAGGACCGTCTCTTTGGTGGCGGCCGGCAGATCCCGAAGGCCACGAATTCTTCTTTCCAGCACCTCGCTCAAGGGCAGCAGCCCTGGCACCTCGCATTTGTGCACGGCGGCATGCAGCTCGGCCAGCAGGCTGGCGATCCGATAGATCCGCCAGGGACGGGCCCGGAACTCCTGCAGCATGGAGCGACCCTCCACGCGCTCGAAGACGATCCCGGTCCGTCCCGCCACTTCGACCATGTCTTCGACCGCCGGCACCGGCAGCCCTGCCGCGCGTACGGCCCGCGTGACGCGCGCCTCCTGGCGCACCCAGGCCTCCGGACACCAGTCGAAGAACAGCTTGAGCACCTGCCCGTCACCCCAGGCGTAGATCTCGGCCGTTCGTCCGCGAGCGAGCAGGACGGAAGGCTGCGAACGCATGTTTACTCCAGCCGGCGCATGCGCGGGATGAACACCCACAGCAGTATGGCCGAGACAAGCAAGACCGAGGCCCCGAGCACGACGGCCGTTTGTTCGTTGATCTGTTGGGCGATCGCGCCGGCGACCAGACCGCCGACCGGCATGCTGCCGAAGAAGACCAGGCTGTAGACGCCCATCACCCGGCCCCGGTAGCGGTCTTCGGACAGCGTTTGCACGAGGGCGTTGATGAGGTTGAACACCAGGATTTGGGCGGTGCCTACAGCGACGAGCGACAACAGGGCCCCGGGCAGCCAGCGCAGGGTGGAGAAGATCAGCAGCAGGATCGGGAAGGCAAAGGTGCCGATGGTCAGCACCCGCCCCTTGAAGCGGAAGCGGCCCAGTGAGGCGATGAACAGGGCACCGATCAGGGCGCCGACGCCGCGCGCGGACAACAAGAGCCCGTTGGTGGTTTCGTCGCCGTGCAGCACCGCCACCGCCCAGGCCGGGAACAGGTTGAACAGCGAGGCACCGAACAGCCCGCTCACGCCGATCATGCCGATCAGCACGCCGATGTATTCGTGATGGACCACGTAGTGCAGGCCCTCGCGCAGCTCCAACGCGGGCGATCCGCGCCGCCCGACAGGGAGCAGCGCCTTCAGCTTCATGAGCGCCAGGGCGACGATCACGGCGATGTACGTGAGGCCGTTGAGCGTGAAGCACCAGCCTGGGCCAAAGGCTGCATAGGTCAGCCCGCCGATGGCCGGGCCAACCGCCACCGCCGAATTGAACATGGTCGCATTGAGGGCGACCGCATTGGTCAGGTCCTCGCGCTCGACCATCTCCAGGACGAACGCCTGGCGGGCGGGGGCGTCGAAGGCCTGGGCAATGCCGAGCAGGAAGGCCAGCAACAGGATGTGCCAGGGCTGCACCAGGCCCATGAAGGTGAGCGCGGCCAGTACGAAGGCCAGGATCATCATCGCCGTCTGGGTGACGATCATCAGCGCGCGGCGGGAGACCCGATCGGCGATCACGCCGCCGTAGAGCGTGAACAGCCAGGTCGGGATGCCGGCGGCGAAGGTGACGTAACCGAGGTAGACCGGTGACTGCGTAAGCTGGTAGATCAGGTAACCCTGGGCGGCGCTCTGCATCCAGGTGCCGGCCAACGAGACAAGTTGCCCGAAGAACCACAGACGGTAGTTCGGGTATTTGAGGGCGGCAAACGTCTGGCGCCAGTCGAACCGATAGCCGGCTGCGCCCGCGGCGGTAACACTCGACTTCATGTCTCTCGCTTGTGAAGTGTGGTTGGGGTGAACCGGCCAGGATCGAGCGCCCGATCAGTCGTAGAGCAGGCGCAGGGCCGGCCGGCGGCCCGTGTCTTCCAAGAGATCCGTGCTGTCGCTGAACTGGTCGATGCTGCCGATCGGGCGCCGGCCGGCGAGCCGCCGCACGGCCGGATCGCTTATGCGGGCCAGCAGGGCGGCCGCACGGCGCTCCCCCCAGATGACCCGGAAGGGCCGGCCGAAGAACGGCTCGGCCTGCGCCGCGATCGGCTCCGTGAGCCCCAGCCGGTTGTGCATAGCGGCTACGTATTCGTAGGCCTCCACCAGGTGTGCCTCGCGCTCCTGCCAGGTTTCGGCCAGCTGCACGGCTCGAAGGCTGGGTGCCAGGCCGGGCGCGCACGCCAGTTGGGAGAACGCGCTGCCGAACCATTTCGGGTAGGGCGCGTACTGGCGCTCCATCAGAAAGCAGAGATGCATCAGGTCGCGCAGCAGGCGCGCGCCGATCAGTGCCGAGCCGATTTCGTCGCCGACCAGTCCGGCACGGCCCATCAAGTGCTCTTCCTGGCCAATGCGCGCCCAGTCGCAAGCCATCAAGTAGCGCCAGACGTCGTGTGGATAGTAAGCCAGGCGCGCCCGAACCCGCTCGAGCCCAACGTCGTCCTGGAACACGGGCCCCGTGGTCAACGTGCGCAGCTTTTGCTCCGGGAAGGTCAGCCAGTCGGCCGGCTCCAGCGTACGCCGGCAGTCGAAGTTGAGATAGTCCAGGAGGAAGCCGCGGATTGTCAGCAGATCCACGCGGTGGTCAACCGGGCCCTCGCCGGCGAAGTGCAGGCGCTGCGTGCCGTGATCTGCCGGATCGGGCGGGGTGAAGCCGGTCGGGTAACCCCGAAATGTGCGCGGCAGCGCCTGGCGCAGCAGCTCGCGGATGGCCGCGGCGTGGCGGCTGTGATCTTCTTCGCCGAGAAAGAGCATCACCCTCGGGCCCCAGCCGTGATCTCGCGACATCTCGGTATCGAAGCGCAGCACTTCCGAGCCTGTGCCGATCAGGCAGGCGCTGCAGGCCAGGCCAGGGTAATGCCTGGCGAGCAGCGGGCGCACGGCTTCGGCAAAAAACAGCTCGCTCAGTTGCGCTCCGGCTATGAACTCGGGCACGCGCTCTCCACTCCCGGCCGCCAAAAATCTACCTTCGAGGGGACCGGAGAAGCTAACCTGCGCTATTATGCACCGGAACCGGTCTGGAGGTAAAATCGCTGCCAGTGAACCCCTGCTTCAGTGGGGAATGCCTCAACGCGGAAGGTGGTAAGCAATGCAAGCTTCGGGTATGCCGGCATCGGCGACGCACGCATCGGGGACGCCCGCATCGGGGATGCACGCAATCGTGATTAGCTCGAGTCCTAATCGGAACGGTCTCACCGCCGCCTGCGCCGCAGCCGCGGTGGAGGGCATCGGCTTAGCCGGCGGCCTGGCCGAGGAAGTTCGTCTCAACGACCTGTCGATCGAGCGCTGCAGGGCCTGCGAGAATGGCTGGGGCACCTGTCAAGCGGAACATCGCTGCCAGGTCGAGGACGATTTCCAGGCGCTGCACGCGCGGGTGGTCGGGGCGGATGCGTTGGTGCTGGTGACCCCGGTCTACTGGGGTGATTTGAGCGAATCGGCGAAGGCGTTCACCGATCGGCTCCGGCGCTGCGAGGCCACGCGTGGGGATGCGAGTCTGCTGGCCGCCAAACCGGTGATTATGGTGGCGGCAGCCGGTGGCAGCGGCGGAGGGATGATCAGCAGCCTGCTCAACCTGGAGCGTTGGATCGCTCACGTCCGGGCGCGCACCTGGGACCTGATCCCGGTTAACCGCTGGAGTCGCGAGTACAAGCTGGTGGCGATCCGCGCCGCGGCAAAGGCGATGGCGCAGGAGACGGCAGGCGGCTGAGACAGGGCCGGGCGTCAGCCGCCTCGGGTTTGGCTGGCGTCCGCCGTGCGGCCGGGCAGGTGACTGCCAACCCGCTGCAGGCTGCTGAAAAGCAGCTTGATCAGGGTCGTGAACGGCCGCAGCAGCCAGTCGGCCAGTTCGTTGAGGTTGCCCATGCCCTGGCCCAGCCAGGTGAACGCCGGCCCGAGGAAGTGCAGGAAACGCACGCGGGCATAGACGACGCATAGCCCGAGGGTGACGAGCGAGATCAGGAACTTCTGCCAGGGTTCGAACTGTAGTCCGGCGAATTCGGAGAGCAGCAGTTGCAGGCCGATGTTGAGCACGACGATGTAGGCCGCCGTCTCGAGGATCGGCTCGCGCTTGATCAGCCAGGTGAAGATCCCGGCCGCGAAGCGCATCAGCAGGATCCCAATGGCCACGCCGAGCATGACGACCCAAAAGTGGCTCGAGAGCGCCACTGCTGCGACCACGTTGTCCACGCTGAAGGCCAGGTCGGCCAGTTCCACGTTCAGCACGACCAGCCAAAAACCGGTTTCCCGCCGGCGGTGCTCTGCGAGGTACTCTTCCTCGCCCGGCTGATCGGCGGTCGACAGGTGCTCGAAGGCCAGCTTGACCAGGTAAAGGGCGCCGAGGATCTGCAACGCCGGGTTGCGGATGACCCACGCCGCTGCCAGCAGCATCAGGCCGCGCCCCAGGTAGGCGCCGAACAGACCGACCTTGAGGGCGGCGGCCTGTTGGGCTCCGAACAGGCGGTCGGTGATGCCTTGGAGGAAGTGCATGGCCCGAGGATAGGGGACCGCCTTATCTTCGGAAAGCACGACCACGAGGGCGCCCAGCACCGCGGCGTTGTCGATGGAAAGGATGCCCTCGAGGAAGATGAGTTGGGCAATGATGGTCATTGCGGCGACAAGTGTCAGTTGATCAACTCCTCTGCCTCAAGGGATAGGTCTCGCGCCTGGCTACGCTCTCCCCAATATTCTAGCACACCGGGACTCACGATGCCAGTCTTCGGGCGTTAGCGGGCGCGTTTGAGAACGGCGGGCGGGATCTTTCGCCCGGCAGGACACGGCCGGCGATGTGACAGGGGCCGAGGAGAGATTCTTCGCTGGCAGTATTCGTTGGCGGTGGTGCTGGGAGGCGCCGCTCAGAATGACATAAGCTGCTACTGACGCGGGCCGAGGAGAGATTCTTCGCTGGCAGTATTGGTTGGCAGTGGTGGCGGCAAGCGCCGCTCAGAATGACATAGGCTGATGCCGATAGCGCTCTCGGTTCTTGCTCGGGCGCCTGCCGGGGGCGCGAAGGATGGGCCGCCGGCCGCCCGAGGCCCGGCGGCCCTGCTGGATCGGCGAAACGTTCGGGACGGGCTGGCTACGCCAGCACGAGGGCCACGGAGAAGCCGTCGTAGCCTTTGCTGCCCACGGTTTGCAGCGCTGTGGCGCTGAGGCGGGGCTCCGCCGCCAGGGCGGCCAGGAAGTCGCGCACCCCTTGCACCGCCCCTTCCTGGTTGGTCGGATCGATGATCGCACCCTGGCGCACGACGTTATCGCCGATGATCAGGCCACCGGGCCGTGTCAGCCGCAGGGACCAGTCCAGGTAGGCGACCATGTTCTGCTTGTCGGCGTCGATGAAGACCAGGTCGAAGGGGCCTTGCCCATCGGCGGCCAACCGCGGCAGGGACTCAAGTGCGGGACCCACCCGCACCTCGACCATCTCGGACAGCCCGGCACGCGCCAGGTTGCCGTGCGCAACCTCAGCATGCCGGGCGTTGGCTTCCAGTGTGACCATTGATCCGCCAGGAGGCAGGGTACGCGCCAGCCATATGGTGCTGTACGCGCCGAGCGTGCCGATCTCGAGGATGCGATGCGCGCCGATCGCCTGTGCCAGCACGGCCAGCAGCTTGCCCTGGTTCGGCGTGACCTGGATCGCGGGCAAGCCTGCCGCGGCAGAGTCCCGTAAGGCCGCTTCCAGCACTCTATCGGCAGGTACCAGCAAGCCGTTGATGAACTGATCGACAGCCGTCCATTGATCCTGCGCCATCGTTCCTCCGCGGATAAGGGTCAATGGGGGCGATCATAGCACAGGCCGCGCCGGATGAGCGTGGGGTGGCCGACAAAGCGCCGTCCCAGAGTGGCGCCCCCCCGCAATCTGCGCCTATCCCCCATGGCGGACTATCGCTCGGAGATTGCACTCCGAACTACAATCGGCCAGAACGATGGAGCTCTTCTGCGAACCGCTACCTCGCGACGCGCGGCTGCGCCAGGTGCCACTCGGTGGCAGTCTCGTAGGCTTCGGCTGCTTCGAGCACCAGCCCCTCGGCCCAGGGTCTGCCCACGAGCTGCAGGCCCGCGGGCAGACCATCCGCCGTGAACCCGCAGGGCACCGAGATGGCCGGCAGGCCGGTCAGGTTGAAGGGCCCGGTGAAACTCGTCAGGCGACGGGCCGCCTCGAGCGCCTCGCTGTCCTCGATCGGCAGCGCGGCGACCGGGGTTGCGGGCGTGGCCAGCACGGTCCTGCCTTCGAGCAGGCGCTCCAGTCGTCTGCGCCAAATGCGCTGCTGCTGGCGGGCTTCCGCATAATCGGTGGCGCTCTTGCTCTGCCCGATGCGGTAGCGGGCCAGCACGTCCGCCCCGATGTCGTCCGGCCGGTCGCGCAGGTGCTCGGCGTGGTAGGTGGCCGCGTCCGAGAGGTTCATGGTCGAGTTGAACCCGCTCAGTCGCTCGACCCCCGGCAGCCGCACATGCTCGACCCGCGCGCCCAGCCGCGCCAGCACCCGGGTGGCCTCAGTCGCCAGCCCGACCACCTCGGGATCGCCCGTCTCGAAAAAGTAGTCGTCCGGCACAAGCACGCGCAGCCCTACCAGGTCCCGCTCGCGCCCACCGGCCCCGGCGCTGCCGTAGTCGTCCACCGGCCAATCGATCGAAGTTGGGTCCTCTGGATCGTAGCCGGCTACGGCTGACAGCAGGATCGCCGCGTCGCGCACGCGGCGTGCCAACGGGCCGGCGTGGTCCAACGACCAACTGAGCGGAACCACCCCGCGCAGACTGACTCGCCCGCGCGTTGGCTTCAGCCCGACCACGCCACACAGCGCAGCCGGGATGCGGATGGAGCCGCCCGTGTCCGAGCCGAAGGAGCCCAGGCACAGCCCGGCCGCCAGGGCGACCGCCGAGCCACCCGACGACCCACCGGGGATGCGTGCCGGGTCCCAGGGATTGCGGCAGGGTCCGAAGTGCGGGTTGATACTGGTCACCCCGGTTGCCCACTCGTGCAGATGCAGCTTGCCCAACAGCACCGCGCCGCCGGCACGCAGGCGCGCTGTCACTGCGGAATCGGCCAGCGGGACATTGTCGGACAAGATGATGGAGCCGGCCGTGGTGCGCACGCCGGCCACATCGAAGAGGTCCTTCAAAGCGATTGGGATGCCCTGCAGCGGACCCCGGTCCTCGCCCCGCCGGAAGGCAGCGTCGGCGGCCCTGGCCTCTGCCCGCGCGCTGTCGGCCAGCACCGTCAGGTAGGCATTCAAACGCGGGTTCAGTTCTTCGATGGCGGCCAGGGTTTGCTCCGTCAACGCCAGCGACGACAACTCGCCCCTTCTGAAGGCGGCGCCGGCCGTCTCGATGGTCCAGTCTCGGAGCATATGGCCTTCACCTTTGCTCGCCATGCGCACTTCTCCCTCGCTACGGCAGAGCCGGGCAGAGCCTGCCCGGCGCTCGGAACGCATTTGCCTGACTCAGCTGCCCGGCAACTTTTCGGGGATGATCGCCCCGTCTTCTCCAAAGGCCAGCGGCGCCCACTCGCTGCTGATCTTCAGCCTGGGGTTCGCCTCGATCTCGGTCTGGAGCGCCTGCGAGGCGTAGAAGCGCTCGAGGTGCAGGGTGTTCTGGATGCGCACCAGTCGCGCTTGCGCAGACTCGACTGCGCCCGTCGTCATGAAAGCCCATTCGACTGCTTCGCGGTCGTGCGCGGCCGTCATCGGGATGCGCGCGTTCTCCGGCGCCTGCGCGGTCAGACAGTTGATATAGGTCGGCCGATGGTCCAGCTTGTCGACTAACCGCTGCGTCACATAATCGGCCATCCCGACCCCGACTCCGCTGCCATAGGTCTTGGGGCTCAGGTCGCGCACGACGATGCGGGTGATCACCGGAGTGTCTATTGCCGGCTCGCCGAAGATCATGCGCCGGCCGATGACGTTTGGGTCCATCCCGGCCCCGCTGATCTCTTTGCCCAGCTCGTCCACGATCAGGACGTCCAACCGGTCGAACGGCAAGCGCGCCATCAATCCTTTGGCCTGCTCCAGGAGCCGGCTGTCGGTCTCCTCGAAGTCGGCCGGCAGGCAGGCGGCTACGGCCGCCGTCTCATCGTAAGCATTTTCCACGAGCGCCAGGCCGAACAACAGGTTCGCGCTCGAGATCATGCCGCGGGCCACCGAGCGGATCGCCCGCGCATGGCTCATCTGGACCGCGTTTCGATGCGTCGCCAATGCGCCCTGGTGCTTCCCCAGACCGATGGTGAGCATCTTGAGCAGCCCACTCTCGGGCGGTCCGAAATAGTCTGTATGCGCCTTGACGCGGTTGATCACGACGATCCCGCCCGCCTGGTTGGCGTTGCGGTCGATCAGCACCGGAATGCCTTCGGCCGTCGTGCCGATACGTACGGTTTCCATCGAAGCCCGGATCGGGCAGCCGGTTGTCGCCTGGTTGATGCCCAGGGACTCCAGCACCGCGACCTGTCCCTCGGCGGTTGCCCCGCCATGGCTGCCCATCGCCGGCACGACGAACGGCTCGGCGCCCCACTCCCTGAGCTGCGCGGCCACGGTGCGCAGGATCAGCGGCATATTGGTGATGCCGCGGCTGCCGGCGGTCAGGGCGACCGGCATGCCCGGCCGGATACGGCCGGCCACGCCCAGCCGTCCCATCTCCGCCCGGATGGCGGCCGGGACGTCGTCCAGGCACGGGCTGGGGATGTGTTGCTCCACCAGGGCAATTTTGGGGAATGTAATTTCCGTCGGGATCAACATGAACGTTCGTCTCCTAGCTTGGTCATCCGCGGATCGCCTTGATGTAGCGCTCGGCCGAGCGCGTCACGGCGGCCTGGCCATCTTCGCCGACCACGCGATCCCACCAGCCGCCATAGATCCGGTCGAAGGCGAACGGCGCCACGCTGTCCAGGATGCGGCGCACTTTTGCCGCCGACAGCGGGATCAGGTCGGGGTAGCTGTACATGAAACTCACGTGACGCCGGTCCGCCACGACTGTGATAGTGTCGCCGGACAGCAAGGCCCCACGGCCACCGGCGCCTGCCGGCCAATGAAGCACCGTGCCGCCCGGAAAGTGTCCGCCGCAGCGGACCAGCGTCAGCCCGTCGTCGAGGCCGAGGCGTTCCCCTTCCCAGAAGACGACCGCCGGGTCGGGACGCATGACCCACTGCCGGTCGTCGGCATGCAGGTAGATCGACGCCCCGAAGGCGTGCGCCCATTCGACCATTGAGGAGTAGAAGTGTGGATGCGAGATGGCAATGTTCTTGATGCCGCCCACTTGCTGGACGGCCCCGACTGTCGCCTCATCCAGCAGGCTAATACAGTCCCACAGTACGTTGCCTGCCGCCGCTTGCACGAGCAGGGCCCGCTGTCCGATGGCGAACTCGGGGTCACTGCCGATGCCGATCAGGCCGGGTTCCTGGAGCTTGATCAGATTGCGACGCCCGTGCTTCAGTTCGGCCAGCGTCGTCCACTGCTGCCCGTTTGGGCCAACATACTGGCGCTCATCCTCGCAGATGGGGCAGTGCTCGGGCGGCTCTTCGCTCGCCGCATACTGCACCCCACAGGTGACACAGATGTAGTTATTCATAGTCCTGCGCCTGGATTTCTAGAGCGGATAGCCGCCCTCGTCCTTCACGGTCCGGTACAGTGCCAGGAGGTTCTCGACCGGCACGCGCGCCTGCACATTGTGGATGCTGTTGAACACGAAGCCACCCCCCGGCCCGAAGATGCGCAGGCGTTCCTTGACCTCGGCGCACACCTCCTCGGGCGTACCGAACGGCAGTGTGCGCTGCGTGTCAACGCCTCCGCCCCAAAAGATGATGTCCCGGCCGAACTCCGCCTTCAGGCCCCGCGGGTCCATGTCTTTGGCCGACGTCTGGACCGGATTGATGATGTCGAAGCCCGCCTCGATGAAGTCCGGGATCAGGGCCCTGACCGAGCCGCAGGAGTGGATGAAAGTTTTCCAGGGCGTGTGTTGGTGCACCCAGTCATTCAGTTGGCGCTGGAAGGGTTGGTAGAGCTGGCGGTAGGCCCTGGGCGAGATGAACGTCCCCGTCTGCTGGCCGAAGTCGGTGCCGCTCATGAACATCACGCTGGCCCGGTCGCCGACGGCCGCATAAAGCTTTGGCAGATTCTCCAACGCGATCTCGCACTGGCGCTCGAAGACCTTCAAGACGTAATCCCGGCGGCTCACGGTGCTCATGTACCATTCGGCTACATCGCGGATGCCTTTCGGATACTTGAGCCATGGCGTGGGCACCAGCGCGATGTCGCCGAAGCCCGTATTGCCGAAGTTCGCCAGTATCGCCTTGTCGGTCTGCGAATACAGCCGCTCGGCTTCGGCCGCGAAATATGCCAGATCTTCGTCCGACACGGGCCCGAACTCCTCGAGATTGTCGGCCGGGTCCAGCTTCTCTTCGTCGATGGGCGGCTGGCGGATGATCGTGTCGAAATAGAAGCCGTCGTTCGGCAAGCGCGCGCTGGGCGGGGCCGAGCGGTCTCCCTCGGGATACATGAGGATATCGCCGTTCGGTTCAGGGTCGGTGTTGAAGGCTTCTGGCACCAGCAGCGGCGTGCCGTCGAAGAAGGTCCACGGCTTCCAGCCCTCGTTTTTGAAGCCAAAGAAGCCCTTCGGCGCGATCAGCCCGACCACGTCTACTCCCAGCGCATCCAGCAGGTCAGGCTGAATCTCGCCCAACATCTGGTACGGTTCCACCACCTTGACCGGCGTCCCCGGCGGATCGAGGTGTAGGCCCTGGCGCAGCAGGTATACCGAGCTGGCGTGCATCCCCGTTACCGCGCTGGCTCCCACGTCCAGCGGCACGCGATCCGCCTCCTGATGGGTGATGGCCTTCCTTACACGTTCCCGCGATGTCAGCATGTTGTTCCTCCTCGCCGATACTCACGCCCGATCACGCCTCAGCATGTCCGACCCCGCCTGGGCGTCGCCGATGTTTGTCACCGACGGCTCCGATCGCACCCTGGCAGGATATTACTCGCGCCCGGCTTTGTCAAACCATCCGCCGATGCGCTTGTAAATTCGCCTTCCGGGCAGTAAAATCACAGCGCTTCGATCGGTTTCGGGACCAGAATCAGGCGTCTTGCCTCAGGAGGCCCAACATGCTGCAGCACCTGCCCCTCGCCCGTCCTCAACCCGACGGCGCGCGCTTCATCGACTGCTTGATGGGCCGGGCCGGCCCCGGCAAGACGCCCCTCGTCGAGTACCTGGTCGACGACATCCTCATGCGTCCCATCGTCACGGACCTGCTGGGCGGTCAATGGGTGAGTCCAGGGCCGGACCGGGCCTCACAGGCCGCCTACCTCGATAACTTCGCCCAGTTCTGGTATCGCCTGGGTTACGATTTCGTCCGCTTTGAGCGCAGTATGGGCTTCGTGACACCCACCCTGACCATCGCCGACACCGCTGCCGGGGCGGACAAGCCGCGCGCCTGGGCCGACGAGCATTCCGGCCTGATCGCCAACTGGGACGACTTCGAGCGCTATCCCTGGCCACGCCTCGAGGACGTCGACTTCTTTCCCTACGAGTACCTGGACGGCCACTTGCCCGAGGGCATGGGCCTGATGGTCTGCCACGCGGCAGGAGTCTACGAGCATATGTCGCAGATCATGTCTTATGAGGGCCTCTGCCTGGCCCTGCACGACGCGCCGGACCTCGTCCGGGCAATGAGCCAACGGGTTGGGGAGCTGATGATGGGCTTCTACCGGCACCTGCTGGATCTCGAGCACGTCATCGCCATTTTCCCCGGCGACGACATGGGCTTCCGCACGGGCACCCTCATCTCCCCGGCCGATCTGCGCCGCCACGTCTTGCCCTGGCACAAGCGCTTCGCCGCCCTCGCGCATGACCATGGCGTTCCCTACTTCTTGCACTCCTGCGGCAACCTGGCCGGCATCATGGAGGATCTGATCTGCGACGTCGAGATCGATGGCAAGCATTCCTATGAGGACGTCATCTTGCCCGTGCAGAGCTTCCAGGCACGTTACGGTGGCCGGGACGGCGAACGGTCTGATGGCCGATGCAGCAGGCGAATCGCCGTCCTCGGCGGTCTGGACGTCGACCGCCTGACCACCGGCTCACCGCAGTCCGTGCGCCAACATACCCGTTATCTGATCGAAACCTGCGGCGCACGCGGGCGCTACGCGGTCGGCTCGGGCAACTCGATCCCCAGCTACATCCCGCTCGAAAACTACCTCGCCATGGTCGACGAGGCCCAGGAGCAGTAGTTCTGGCGGAGCGTCAGTTGCCGTCCACGCGGATCGGCAGCGTCGCCCCGGCGCGCAGGTACAGCGGGATCCGCTCGAGCGGCGCGGCAGCCTGGACCGTCTGCCCGCCCTCCAGTTCCTCGCCAGTCCAGGCGTCGGTCCAGCCAGTATCCGCCGGCAGATACACCGAGCGCGTGCGTGCACCTGCGTGCAGCACCGGCGCCACCAGCAGATCAGGTCCGAACATGAACTGGTCTTCGACCATGTGGCAGACGGGATCCTGGAAATCGTAAACGAGCGGGCGCATGGGAGGCGTGCCATGTTCGCTGGCGGAGCGCATCTGATGCATGATGTAGGGTCGCAGCCTCTCCCTCAGGAATAGTAGTTCCCGGATGATACCGTAGGCGGGCTCGCCGAAGGACCAGGCCTCGTTCGGGCCGCCCAGCGGGACGGGGTCATGGACTGCAGGGGCCCGGTAACCGTGCAGGCGGAAGATCGGGCAGAAGACGCCATACTGGAACCAGCGCACGATCAGCTCGCGGAAGTCGGGGTCCTCCGGGTCGCCGTTGAAGAAGCCGCCGATATCGGTCGTCCACCAGGGAATGCCGCTCAAGCCCATGTTCAGCCCGGCCGGCACCTGCAGGCGCAGCGATTCCCAGGTCGATTGGATGTCGCCCGACCACAGCGCGACCCCGTAACGTTGGCTGCCGGCCCAGGCCGAGCGCGCCAGGTTGCAGATGTCCTCCTGACCGGCCTCCCGCTGGCCCTCGTAGTACGCTTTCGCGTGCATGAGCGGGTAGAGATTGGTCACCGCCAGCCCATTGCCCAGGTGGTAGCGCAGATTGCTCGGGTCCGACGGCCACATGTCGGGCTCGGCCTCGTCCAGCCAGAAGACGCGCACTCCATGCTGGTAGTAGCCCTCGCACACCCGGTCCCAGTGGAACTGGCGGGCTTCGGGGTTCGTCGCGTCATAGTAGGTCAGGGACACCGGACCCTGCGGGCGGTTATCCACGTAACGCATGTGTACGGCGTGGCCGCCGTGCTCTGCCCCGACCAGCAGCCCGCGCCGCTGCATCGTGGCGTAGTTCTCGCTCAACGGGTTGACGGTCGGCCAGATGGAGACCATCAATTTGACGCCCATCTCTTCCAGCTCGCGCACCATGCCTGCTGGGTCGGGCCACTTCTCGCTGTCGAAGCGCCAATCGCCTTGCAGTGACCAGTGGAAGTAGTCGACGACGATCACCGAGAGCGGCAGCCCGCGCTGCTTGTACTCGCGCGCGACCGAAAGCAGCTCTTCCTGGCTGCTGTAGCGCAGCTTGCACTGCCAGAAGCCGGCGGCCCAGTCCGGCAGCATGGGCGCGTGACCGGTGGCGTCGACGTAGTTCTCCAGGATCTGCGCCGTCGTTTCGCTGACCGTGATCCAGTAATCGATCTGCGCCGCGGCCTCCGCCACCCAGAGCGTCCGGTCATAGCCCAATTGCGCGCGCCCGACCGCCGGGTTGTGCCACAGGAATCCGTAGCCTCGACTGGAGATCACGAACGGGATAGTGCACTGCGTGTTGCGGTGCAGCAGCTCGATCACGCAACCCTTGTGATCCAGCCGGCCGTGGGTCTGCTGGCCCAGCCCGTAGAAATGCTCGTCTTCGTGCGGCTCAAAGCGCAGTTCCAGGTGATACAGCCCGCCCTGTGCCTGCTGATACGAGCGTGGCCCCGGCCAGCCGTGGGGCTGGATGTGCTCCTCTTCGGCCAGCAGTTCCTCGCCACTCACCGCGTTCAAGAAGCGGATCCGTCCGGTGGGCGAAACCTGGGCCACGAGCGCGCCGTTGCGGATGCTGGCGCCCGCAGCCTCGATGCTGATCAGGGCGCCCGCCGCAGCAGCGACCGCCGGGGGCTCCAGCAAGGCGCCGGGCAGGTCATTGCGCAGCGGCCCGGCGCTGGCGCGCACGCGCAGGCTGTCCGCGCCCCAGGGTTCGAGGCGTACCGTCTCATGGTTCAGTTCAAAGATCAGGGCCTGGCCCTCTTGACGAAAACCTTCCACGCTGCCATCTCCTTCGATCGGTGTCCGCTTCAGCGTTCAGCGCGCTCGTGGACTATTTGTGTGACCAAGCGGAATTTCTCGACCGTCACTCCTGGCGGGCAACTGTCGCTGTTGGCGAGCACGTAGTGCTCCGGCCGCATGCGCGCCAGCAGCTCCTCGACGTAGGCTCGCAGGCCCGCCGGGTCAAGCTCGAGGAAATGTACCGGCTCGATCCCGCCGACGAGGCCGACGCCCCTGCCCAGCGCCGCTTGCGCCTCCCAGATTTCGACGTTTCCCGTCGGTGGGGGGCTCAGCGACTCGATCGCGTCGACGTTTTCCGTGGCCATGTCTGGCAGCAGCGCACGTACGTGGCCGCAGGCATGGTGCAGCAGGATTTTCCCGGCTGCATGGACGGTCTGGCCCCAACAGTTGAGCTCTGGCAGGATGTAACGCCGGAAGAGCGCGGGGGAAACGTTGGTGGTTGAGCTGTCCTCCCAGGTGATGAACGCCTCGGCCGGCGACTCGACCGCCAGGCGCACGGCCTCGCGCGCCCGCTCGGCCATTACCACCAGGGTCGCTTCTACTTCCTCCGGGTAGTCCATCAGGTCATAGATCAGTTGTTGGGTGCCGACGAAGTGCTCGACGAGCGACTGGAAGGGCGTTTTCAGGAAGGGGGAGATCAAGGGGACGACCAGCCCGTCCTCGCCGGCCTCGGCGATCTCCTGGCTCACTCTGTCTACAGCCGGCCGAATCAGCATGCGTTCGACCAGGTAGCGCAGGATCTTGTAATCCTCGCGGCACTTCACCGGGTGTTCGACCACGAAGCGCGTGTTGCCCGTCCGGCTCTGCCTGGCCAGCAAGGTCAGCGTGCCCACCGGGGTGACCTGCTCGACCCGCAGGTCGTCGCCCTTCTCATGCCAGATCAGCTCGCAGTCTGGCACCGGCAGGGCGAATGAGTCGTAGGAGTGGAGGCCGGGAATGTCCGAGCAGACGAAAGGCGTGCTGAAGCCGCGCAACAGGGCATCCGCACCCAGCTCGCGCAGGAACCTCAGCTTTCCCCGGTCCTGCCAGTCTTGGGGCTGGTGTTCCCACCAGTAAGCCAGGAAAGGGCTCCATGGGACTCGGTCCACTTCCTCCCCGCGCAGTGCGGCAAGCAGCCGCGCGCGCGGCGTCATCTGCGGCATCGGCTCGCCCCTCACAGGCTGACGTTCACGACCGTCGTGCCGTCCGCCTGAACGCTCCAATCCTTTGCCGGCCGTGCCCCCGCGTTGACCCGCACTTCGCTGATGGTCGCCTGGCCGGGCAGGCGGATGACACGTAGGCCCAGGCGTTTCTTGGCGCCGTCAACAGTCAGGTCCAGCCGGCTGCCGTCGAGGGCTGCCCGGACCCCCGTAGCGCCATCGGTGTCCAGCAGACTGAAGTACGCCTGGCCGCCGGGCAGCAGGTAGGCGTCGAACGTCACACTCGGGAACGGGCCGTCGGCGATGTGTTCGACCGGCTCGGTGGTCGGAATCAGGCTGTTAGCGCGCACGTAGAGCGGCAGCTCATCCAGGGGCGCCGTCAGCAGCAATGCTCGAGGGCCCTGCAGCGGCGCATGGCTCCAGTAGTCGACCCAGGTACCCGCCGGCAGGTAGACCGGGCGCTTGCCGGTTGCGTTGTAAACCGGGGCAACGAGCAGCTCGTCGCCGAACATGTATTGGAGCTCGACGGCGCTCGCCAGCGGATCATCGGGGAACTGCAGGACCATTGGTCGCAGCAGCGGCAGGCCGGTACCCGCGGCCAGCCTGGCGTAGCTGTAGATGTAGGGCAGCAATTGATAGCGCAGCCGCACGTAGTCACAGAAGATCTGCAGCGCCTGGTCTCCATATTCCCAGGGGAGGCGGCTGGTCATGCCATGCGCGCGGGAGAGCGGCGAGAAAAGCCCGAATTGGGCCCAGCGCACGAACAGGTCGCGGGTCGGCTGGCGATGGAAGCCGCCGATGTCGTGACTCCAGAAGGCGTGGCCGCACATCGCCATGCTCAACCCTCCGCGCAGGGTTGAGGCCAGGGCGGGGTAGCTGCAGTTCGGGTCGCCGCCCCACTGGGCGGCGTGACGCTGTCCACCGGCATAGGTCGAACGACCCCACACCAGGTGACTGCCGGTCACCTCGGCGGTGAGCCCGGCGACCAGGTCGTTATACAGCAGCGTGTAGAGGTTGTGGAGTTCTTCGCCGTTCATGCCGTTGGAGGCGCGCGCGTCGGCCGGCACGCCCTCGCCGAAGTCTGTCTTGAACACGTCCACGCCCATGCGCAGCAAGGGACGCAATGTTTCGCGGTACCAGGCCGCCGCCTCGAGATTGGTGAAGTCGACAATGGCGACGGGCGGATGGTAGCCACCCCAGAGCGGCGCGATGTAGACGTCACCGGCCGGTGTCTTCAGGAAATAGCCCTTCTGCTCGGCCTCCGCGAAGCGCTCGCTCTCGACCCCGATGTAGGAGTTGATCCACAGACAGACCTTGAAGCCCAGGGCGTGTACCTGGCGGATTAGTCCTTCCGGGTCGGGGAACATTTCCCTGTCCCATACGTTCCCGGACCAGTGTCCGAACTTCTGCCAGTAGCAGTCGAGGTGCAGGACGTCGCAGGGCACGTTGTGGGCTCGCAACTGCTGGGCGCGAGCCAATACGTCGCGCGCGCTGTCGTCCTTGAAACCCGACGACATCCAGAGACCGAAGGCCCACTTGGGTGGCGTGCCCGGCCGGCTGACGAGGGCGGCGTAGCGCGCGATCACGCTCTTGGGGTCCGGCCCGGCAATCACGTAATAGTCGAGCGAGCTATCCGGCACCACCAGGCTGAAGGCCGCGCTGTTGCTCTGCCCCAGGTCGAAGCTGACCGGTCGCACGCTGTCGACGAACACGCCGTAGCCGCGGCTGCTGACGAAGAAGGGCACGTTCTTGTAGGCGCGCTCGTCGTGCACGCCATAGGCGTCGCAGTTCCACATCTCGATGCGCTGGCCGCGCTTGTCAAAATCCGTGAACTTCTCGCCGAGGCCATAGAAGTGCTCGTCAGGCTCGCAGACGAAGCTGTCGTGATAGACCGGTCCTGCGCCGTCCAACCTGCTGAAGCCGCATGGCAGCACACCCAGCACGTCCGTCACGATAGTCGTCCCGTTGTCCTGCTCCAGGAAGGTGCAACCGTCGGGGCCGCGAAACGTCAGGTGGAACGGGTCCAGCCGGGCCTCGAGCGATACTTGCTCTGTTACCAGACTGACGGCCTCCCCGCCTGTCTGCACCGAGACGTCGACGGCCTGGCGTGCCTCGGGCAGGGCCAGGGTCACCCGGCGCGCAGCGTTCTCGCCGGTGTCCAGCAAGACACGCACGATGCCGGGAGCCACGATCTCCAGGCTGATCCGGACGGTGGCGCCGTCTTGAGTGGTCCCCGCGAGCACTACTCCCTGTTCGTTCTGCCCGGTTACAGCCGCGCGCACCACGTAGGACGGCCCTCCGGGATCGTCTGGCCCGCGCACGGGCAGGTCGGGCGGATGAGCAGCAAAGGCGACGTAGGGGAGCAGGGGTGTCTTGTGCACGGTCAGTGTCCTTTCAAGGTCAGCGATAGCGTGGTGAGTTGAACCTGTGGCCCAACAACGACAAGACGATGATCAGGCCGTAGAAGAACTGTGTGTAGAAGGCAGTCAAGCCGGCGGCGATGATGCCGGTCTCGATGAACCCGACCGTGAACGTGCCGATCGCAGCACCGGTGACCGTGCCCACGCCGCCCCAGGTGGGCGTGCCACCGACGAAGACGGCGGCCAACACGGTCAGCAAGTAGCCGTCGCCCGCGGCCGGCCAGAAGGTCGAGTTGACCATGCTGGAGAGGACTCCGGCGAAGGCGGCGCTCAGACCCACGTAAATATAGGCATAGGTCTTCGTCCGCGCCACGTTGATGCCCATCTCTCGTGCGCTTTCCTGGTTGTCGCCGATGGAGCAGACGTCGGCTCCGAAGCGGTGGCGGTTGAACAGGATCACGCCGACGATGGCCAGCAGCAGGCCCCAGAACATTTGCACCGGGATGCCGGCCAAGTCTCCGACGAACAATTGAAAGAAGCTTGTGTCCCGCAGTGAAGTCAATGGGATGCCCAACCCCTGTGTCCCCATATTGATCAGACCTCGCAGCATGAAGTTCATGCCCAGGGTCGACACCAAGGATGACAGCTTGGCGCGTGTCACCAGCAGGCCGTTGATCCAGCCGGCCAACGCGCCCGTCGCCAACGCCGCCACCAGGCCCGCCCAGGGCCCGAGGCCGGCTTGTACTGAGACCAGCGAGAAGGTCCAGGCGGCGAGGCCGAACACCGAGGGGAAGGCCAGGTCGATCTCGCCGGCGGCGACCACGAAAACCAAAGACACCGCCAGCACCATCGAGATCGGCAGGGAGACGAAAATCGCCGTGTAGGCATTGGGGTTAAAAAAGACCTTCGGCGCCGCGGCCATGAATATCAGGAGCAGCGCCACGAACACCACCAGGGCGCTGGCGGCGCGGCGATTGCGGCTGATGAACGCGCCCGGCGAAAAGCGCGGAGTCTTCGGGCCAGGTATGGTTGTCGCAGACATGTGCGTGCGTCCTCCCTAAGCGGAGCGAACCGTCGAACGGCGGGGCAAGCCACCAAACAGCAGAACCGCCGGCTATGCGGAGCTCCCGACGTTCCTAATCCCCGTGCGCGGCCGCTTCCTTGCCGACACGCGCGATATCCTGCATCTGCTGGACCAGCAGGTCGGCCGTCGGATACTGCGAACGCTGCGTCTCCATCACCACGCGCCCACGATCCAGGATCACGAAACGATCGGACACGTCGTAGGCGTGGTAGATGTTGTGGCTGATAAACAACACCGAGCAGTTGCGCTCCTTGGTCAGGCGCACGATGCTGAAGACCTTCTCGGATTCTGTCAGCGACAGGGCCGTGGTCGGCTCGTCCAGGATCAGCAGACGGGCCTCGAAGTAGAGCGAGCGGGCGATCGCCACCCCCTGGCGCTCGCCACCCGACAGCAAAGCGACCGGGGTCTCGGGCGAGAACACCTTCGAGGTGAAGCCGATGCCGCGCATCAGGCGCTCGGCTTCGGCCCGCTCGCGCGCCTCGTCGATCAGGCCCATGAAACCCGTCAAGTGGCGGCCCATGAAGATATTGCGCGTGATCGTCTGCTGCTCGCAGAGCGCCCGGTCCTGGTAGACCGTCTCGATGCCGGCCGCGCGCGCCGCGGCCACCGACCAGTCCTGGACCGGCTTGCCGTGGACGATGATCTCTCCGCTATCCACCCCATGCACGCCCGACATCACCTTTATCATCGTCGACTTGCCGGCACCGTTGTCGCCCAGCAGCGCCACTACCTCGGACGGCCCGACCTGGATCGAGACGTCGCTCAAAGCGCGCACCTTGCCGTAAGACTTCGACACGTTACGCAGCTCAATCAGGTTTTCACCCATCGGGAACTCCTTCGCCTGCGTGGAAACTCGCTCCCTCTAGTTTTGGCTCGCCCCCCTCGCCCTGCGGCGCTGGCGCCGGACAATGAGCGAGGGGGACGAGGGGGTGAGGGCGGAGGGTTTACCTGTAACCCTTGGTTGCCCAGTCGGCCACGCTCTCGTAGTTCTTGACGTCCACAAAGCCGGCGCCGGTGTCGACGTTCAGCGAGCCGAGCCCGTACTTCTTGCTGAAGGCCAGGCTCAGGATTGGCAGGTAGCCCTGCAGGAAGGGCTGCTGGTCAGAGGTGAGCTGCACGAATCCCTTCCTGAAGCCGTCGATGACGCCCGCGCTGGTATCGAAGCCGATGTTCAGGATCTCACCGGGTTTCTTCTTGATGGCGTCCATGTAGGCCGGCACTGCGCCCAGTTCCTGCCCGCCCGAGTAGACGATCATCTTGGTCTCGGGATCCTTGAGGACCGCCGCGGACAGGCTGGGGATCAACAGGTTGGGGTCGGTGGCCCACTCGGGCCGGGCGGTGATGCGGTTGATGACCAGGCCTTGCTCCTCGAGGTACTTGGCCGTGCCTTCCTCGCGCAGGTAACGACCCGGCTGGTCCCAGGCGCCGAAGACGATTGCCTTGTCTCCGGCCTTGAGGCCGAACTGGCGGATGGCCTCAGCGCCCAGCGCCCGGCCCTGCGGGGTGAGGTCGGAGCCCACGTAGCCGCCGCCGAACTTGGCGCGCACCTTGGGTACGTCCACGTTCTGGTACATCATCAGGATGCCGGCCTTGGCGGCCTGTTCGGCGAGGGGCATGAGCGCGTCGTCGCCGGCGTGACCCATCATGGCGATGCCGTCGGGCCTGGCGGCGATGGCGTCACGCAATTGCGCGGTCATCTTCTCGACTTGCCAGCCGGAAAACACGTATTCGACCGCGGCCCCGATGTCGGCCGTCACCGCCTGCGCGCCCTTGTAGACAATAGAGGCGAAGGCATCGCCGGCATCACCACCGGCGAAGAAGCGGATCTTGATGCCACTGGCCCACTTGTCCCCCTGGGCAGCGGGAGCAGCTTGTTGAGCAGCAGCCGGAGCAGCCGGCTCGACTGCTGCCGGGGCGGGCGCCGGCGCTGGTTGAGCGGGCGTAGCGCAGGCGCTGGCTGCGGTGGCGAGGCCCGCCGAAACACCGGCGGTGCCCAGCAGGCGCATGAACTCGCGACGATTGAGACCGGAATTCTCGCTCATGGTATTGATCCTTTCCCGTGCAGACGTTGCAGATGGACACGGAACTCCGTGACCGGCTTGGAAACGATGGACCCGCTACTGCCTGCTGGTTAGCGTTGTCGAATCACCTCCGTCCTCCTTTAGCCGCTCTCCACGCGACGGCTAGCGGCTCCTTGGCCGCGCCCGAACCCAGGGGCGCGGTCACGCGCGGCGGGCATGGGCCCGAGCTCTCGCGTACCACGAGCTGGCATGGCAAGAGCAGTTGAGTCGGTTCCCGGCTTGCGCCTTCGAGCTGACGCACCAGGATTTCGGTGCCGATCCGCCCCATCTCGGCAATAGGCAGATCGTAGGTGGTCAGGGCGGGCGTAAAGATCAGCGCTACCGCCGGGGACGAAATGGCGATCAGCGAAAGATTGTCCGGGATCCGCAGGCCCCGGTCCTGTGCCGCTTGCAGGATGCCCGGCAGACAGCGCTCGTTATAGGTGATCAAGCCTGTGCAGGGGCGCTTGCCCGCCAGGAGTTTCAATGCCAACCCATAGCCGGCCTGCGGGGTGGGTTCGCAGGCATGCGCGGCGCCCTGCAGCCGGCGGATGCCGAGGGCTGCTTCAAAAGCTTCCTGCGTACGCGCTGCCGGCCCGTAGCCCGCGGCGACGACGTCCGGGGCAAAGTTGACGAACGCCAGGCGCTGGTGGCCCAGGCCGGCCAGATAGCCGACGGCATCGCCCGCCGCCTGGTGGAAATCGACGTCCACGAAGCTGATCCCGTCGTTGTCCCGGCGGTGCCCGATCAGGCTGAAGGGGAAGGCCAGCTCCTGCAGCAGGTCGACGCGTGGATCTTCGAGGTGGATCTCCATCAGGATCACGCCGTCCACCAGGCCTTGTTGGGCCAGCCGGCGTAATTCGAGCAGGTTGTCACTGGCGAAAGTCGAGAGCACCACTGAGTAACCTACTGCCCGGGCGGCGTCCGCGACACTGGTCACAAATGTCAGCTCGCCGGCAGCCATCGTCCGGTTGACCGGTGGGTAAGCGAGGGCAATGATCTTACTGCGCCGGCTGGCCAGGCCACGCGCCAGGGCGTGGGGCTGGTAACCCAGTTCCTCCATGGCGCGGCAGATCCGCTGCCTGGTCTCGCCCGAGATCGGCCGGGTGCCACTCAGGGCATACGAGACCGTGCTGACGGATACGCCGGCACGTCTGGCCACATCCAGCATCGTCGCCATGGCAGGCTGATCCTCTTCGGGCGATTTGACGAGAATTACGGGAGGTCGCTGGCTCGACGACAGTCGAAGCGCATAGTCGAAACGCTTCGATGCAAAATAGCACACAAGCGGGAGGCTGTCAATCCCTCAAAAATCGCCGGCAGGGCTAGTTCATAGTGTTGACCAGCCGATGAGCTGCAACGCCCGTTGCGGGAAGGCGCCGTAATGGCGCAAGGCTTCGGCGATGCTGCTCCAGCCCTGGTAGTGCAGGAGCGTGATCAAGCCATTGCGCACAGCAGCCAGGACCTGGGGGGCGTTTCCCAGGTGCGTTTGGCCGCGATCCTCGCCCAGGGTGTCATCCCGCACATAGTGCTCACGGTTTTCGATGGTCCAATGTCCCCGCCAGAAGCGCTCCAACTGCTTGGGCCCGGTCAGTGTACGATCCAGGCTGGTGATGCCGTAGGTGATTTCCTCTTCGACCTCGCCGGTGCGCAGGTGTACGCGCCGGCAGGTGCGGCGCAGCACCTGGGCTGCTCCCGGCCAATCCAGGTAGCCCTGCAAGGCGGTGCTGCAGTCCAGGCGGCGGGTTTCGAGGCGGCCATGCCCCTTCTCGCTGTAGCGGTAACTGAGGCATTCGCCCGCTTGGCCAAGGACGGGCAACTGCTGGAACAACAACTCGATGTCGCGATACAGTGCCAATTGGTTGCACTTGACCACCATCAGATAGTGCCCGTTTTGGCTGCGGATCAGGCGGGCCAGGCTACGCTGGGTCAGCCGGGCATCCATGGTGGTCAGCCTGCCCGTCAAGTCCCGCCCCGTCAGCAATTGTCGCGCCCCGCGCAGTTCATAGCCCTTACTCGGCACCGCCACCTGCCCCAGCACATAGCCGCTGCCATGGCGAGCCAGGCTGACCAAGAAGGTCGGCGTACCGTGCGCACTCGCCCCGCGCACTTCCTTACCATCCAAGGCTTGGCCTTGCAGCAATTCCCCGTTGGCCGCCACGACCTGCGTGCCCGGCGCATCCGCCCGATCCAGGGCCTGGTTGTGCTCGGCCACCTGCTGCTCCACTGCCTCCCGCTGCACTGTGTTCAGCACTCGCCAGAGCGTGGTCAGGCTGGGCAGACGTCCTTTGGCGGGCTTCAGTTGCGCCAAAAACTCCTCGCCATGCTCTTTCATCCAGTCAGCAATGGCGGCAGGCGTCTTGTGGCCGCTGGCCAGCCCGGCTGTGATGATCGCCAGCAGGATGCGCCACTCGAAGCGTTGTCCGCGCGGGCAGCGCGGATCGGGCACCTGTGCCAAGTGCTCGAGGAGAGTGATAGAATGTTCTTGGTCCATCGGGCCAGTTCCTCCGGTCAGTTGATTTCAGCCTAACCAGAGAACCCAACCTGATGGACCATTCTGTTGTCTTCCTGTCGATTCTCTCCCTTTCTACCGCCTTCCACACTGCCGCAATTACCGCTGCCAACCCTCCTCAGCCCCGCACTATGAACTAGCCCTGAATCGCCGGCTCTCGCCTTTCTTTGCTTTATCCGCATCCCCTATGCTATCATGGAACAAAGGTTCTATTTCTTCAGCGTCAGGAGCTTGTATGCCCTCTCGGCGTCAACGCAAGCTGGATGCCCTGGTCACGCGCCTGCAGGTGCAGTATGGCCCACGCGCCATCCACCGTGATCCCCCACCCCGGACGCCGGTGCCGATCCCACATGTTTCCACCACCTTCCCCGCACTGGATGGGGCGCTTGGGATCGGCGGCCTGCCCGGCGGACGTATCAGCGAGATCAGCGGCCGGGCGACTTCCGGCAAGCTCACCCTGGCGGCCAAGCTGCTGTCAGCAGCCCAGCGCGAGCCTGACGCGCTGGGCGCCTGGTTGGATCTCGGCCGCACGTGCGACCCCGATTACCTTTACCGCTGCGGTGTCGACCTGGAGCGCCTGCTGGTCGTGCGTCCCGAAGACTCTGCCGATGCCCTGGCCATCATGCTGCACCTGGTCGAGAGCAACACCCTGGCCGTCCTGGTCTTCGACAGCCTGTCCGAGCTGCAGCGAGGCGATGAATCGCGCCTGGCCGGCGCCCTGGAACGTCTGGCGACTATCGTGACCCAGACGCAGACCGCGGTCATTTTTCTCAGCGACCCCGGCATCCAGTTCCGCACCCTGGCCCACCTGGCGACCGTGCGCCTGGAGCTGCGTTTCGAGCGTTGGATCGACCTCGGCCGTGACGTGCATGGCTACGAGGGACAGGTCAAGATCGTCAAGCACAAGCTGGGCCGCGCCGGGGCCGAGGTGCGCATCCGTATTACCTTCAACGGCACGATCAAGGGGCACGATCGGACGTTTTCGAAGGAGGGGTAACCCGTGCGGGGAGCGAGCAAATACGCGGCAAGGGGCTCGAACCGAGAACGGGCCCGCCAACCTCCGGCGATCGTCGTGTCCCCACGTGCACCGACGATCGCCGTCGCTCTGGCAGGCCCGTTATCTCGCTTACCAAAGGGCGCGCTTGCCGGCCTGTAGCCTAGCCGCCTGCGATGGCGCCTACGATCATCAGTGGTTCCGCGCCCTCTACGACAGCTTGCGGCAGTGGCGCATCCGGCCCTTCATAGGATAGATCCCGGCCACCGGCGAAGAACCTCATCAACGGTCGACGCTCCTGAGTAACGTGGTCGCGGATCGTCCCCCGCAGCATCGGATAGCTGGACTCGAGTGCATTCAGGACCGAGCGCTGGGTCACCGTGCCCTCAACCTGAAGCTCCACCTCTCTGTCGACGTGCGCCAGCGTCCGCAGGTGAGGCGGTATCACGACGCGAATCATGGGAGCGTCTGTGCTTCGACCGACAGGACGGCCGGCAGGTCCCGGACGATCGGTGCCCAGCTGTCGCCGCCGTCGGCCGATGCGTAGACCTGGCCGCCGGTCGTCCCAAAGTAGATACCGCAAGGATCGAGCGAGTCAGTCGTCATGGCGTCGCGCAGCACGTTGACAAAGCAGTCGCTCTGCGGCAGCCCTTGGGTGAGCGCTTCCCACTCGTTTCCGCCCGTCCGGCTGCGGTAGACGCGCAACTTCCCTTCGGGCGGGTAATGCTCGGAGTCACTCTTGATCGGGACTACGTAGATGGTCTCCGGCTCATTGGGGTTAACGTCAATCGCGAATCCGAAGTCGCTGGGCAAGTTGCCGCTGACCTCGTACCAGGAGTCCCCGGCGTTGTCGCTGCGCATCACATCCCAATGCTTCTGCATGAACAGCACGTCCGGGCGCGAGGGGTGCATCGCGATGCGGTGGACACAGTGGCCGACCTCCGCCGCCGGGTCGGGAATGTACTCAGACCTCAACCCCTGGTTGATCGGCTGCCACGTCTGGCCGCCGTCGTCGGTCCGGAAAACACCCGCCGCCGAGATGGCGATGTACATCCGCCCGCGATCCTTAGGATCGAGCAGGATGGTGTGCAAGCACATCCCGCCCGCTCCGGGCGCCCAGGCCTGCCCCGATGGGTGGCGGCGCAGCCCAGGAAGCTCGGCCCACGTCTTGCCACCGTCCGCGGATCGGAAGATGGCCGCGTCTTCCACGCCGGCATAGACGGTATCTGGATCGGTCAGGGAAGGTTCGAGATGCCAGACGCGCTTGAACTCCCAGGGGTGCGGCGTACCGTCGTACCACTGGTGGGTGCCGGGGACGCCCTCGTACACGAATTGATTGCCCATCGGCTCCCAGGTCTTGCCGCCGTCGTCCGAGCGCTGGATCATTTGCCCGAACCAACCGGTGGACTGCGAGGCGTACAGACGGTTGGGGTCCGCCGGTGAGCCTTTGAGATGGTAGATCTCCCAGCCCCCAAAGAATGGACCACTGACGTCCCACCGGTCGCGTTTGCCATCGGCGGTCAGTACGAACGCGCCCTTATGCGTCCCGACCAGGACCCGTATCCCACTCATGGCTTGCTCCTTTTGCTCCCTGCAGACTTGGCTGTGAAGGCTGGTATCGCACATCAGTGCTATATGGTGATGTAATTAATCTCCCAATTCAGGATCTGCAGGCTCAGGCCGTGGGCTCGCCGGGGCCGCTCAGCGCGATCAGGGCTCTAGTCTGTGCGTCGGTCGGGGAAGTACAGAGCTCGCATGTATCGGCGGGTGAAATCCGGGTGTACCGTCAATTCCACGTACTGCGCGCGGCGCGCCAAACGCGCGGCCGCGCGGCGGCGTTCGCTCGATATCAGCATTTGGCGGGCCCGGGCACCGGCCGCGTTGCCCACCTGGCTGAAGCGGAGGACGGGCAGGGGAGGGCTTGCCGATCGGCTGCAGGTCTACACGGCATTCGGTCTTAGTCTGCTTGGCCATGCTGCTGCTTCTCCGAAGCCTTATACCGGCATGTCTCGCGCATAGTGCAGTAGTCGCAACTGCAGCCTGCGGGGGCGAGATCGCGCCCAACGCCCATGACCAACGACAAGGACTTGAGCGGCTGCATGAGGCCCCCGGGGTCCAGCCTCACACCAATCCGGCCGGTGTCGAGCAGCGCAAAGACCTGCTCTTGAGCAGGGCCCAGCGGCCAGCCAGCCATGCCCGGGTTGAGTGGGATACTGACGCGCATCCCTCCGGCTGTCGCCAGGGCTTCGAACTTTTGGCAAGCCGCCTCGGCCAGGGATTGGGCCGCTGCCGACGCCAACCCGTCCAGCGCAAGCGAACGCACCGGATCCTGATCGAAGCGGGCCGAGGCGTAATTGCTGAGCGCGTCGCCCACCGTGCAGACTGCCACGATCACCTCGGCGCTCCCGGCGAGGTGTGTGTGGATCAGCGGGCCGCGCAGGGATCTGCCGCCGGACAGGCGAAGCCTTTCGTGTTGCAGGCCCTCGACCGGGAACCGGTCGTACAAGACTATCGGCGCCAGCATCGGCGAGCCCTCGGCAATCGCCTCCTCTGCAATCCGGGCCAGGGCCGGCCGGCGGGCGCGAATGACGGCCGGGTTTGCACCCTGGCCCCAGAGCACTTTATCAGCATCAACCGCCAGGTCCCAATCGCGCAGAACGGGCATCTATCGTATCGCTCCTCGTCGCAAAATCACGTTGCTCCCTACTTGATCCCTCGGTGGTCGAGCCAGCACCGGTCGGCGGTCGCACTGCGACCGCAGCGGATGCGTAGCCCGGCCTCGTGGTCGAGCGGCAGCAGCGCGGGCCGTCGCGATCGCACTGCTCAGACAGATCCGGATTGAAAACGCGCGAACCGCCGGCGGACCAGCTCGAAACGCATGAATCGGCCGGGGTAGTACTCGATGGATCGGACGACCGGCCGGCGATCGACGTTGAACCCGGTCTCGTCGATAACCAGAACAGGTGTCAGTGGTTTGCAGATGCTCTCGCTCATCTGGCAGTTTTGGGCCACGTCGGGCCAGATCGATGCGCCGTGGAATTCGATTCGCTGCCCGCAGCGGCTCTCGAGGAAGTCGTAGAGCGGCTCGGAGATCGACGGATCGGTCACGATCTCTTGGGCCAGCGAGGCCGGCATGACCCAGAGGGGCAGCACGTTGATGCAGTAGATCACCGGGTCGCCGTCGGCCGTGAAAATGGCGTGTCGATACAGGACCGCGTCTCCATCCAGCGCGAGCGCCTTGGCCGAATCGGCATCCGGGCCGGCGATGACGGATTGCACGTAGCGAATGCCGGGTTGGCAACCGTTGCGCGCGATGATCTCGCAGAAATCCATCGCCTGATCGAGCGGGTTGCCGATGCGCGCGATCTGGTTGACGAAGGTGCCCTTTCCCTGGCGGCGCACGAGCAAGCTGCGCGCCACAAGCGATCCCACGGCGGCCCGGATGGTACCGCGGCTGACGCTGAAACGGGCCGACAACTCGGCCTCGGTCGGCAAGCGTCCTTGCGCGTCCTGCAACGTCTCTAGTTGATTCAGGAGCAGGTTCTCGACCTCTTCCGAGCGCGTGGGCCGCGGGACTGGCATTGGGACGGGTGAACTCCTCAAAGGTGGCGCCGGCCTGCCGGCCGTGCACAGGCGCGACAGATTGGATGACGTCTTACATATAACATTATACAAATCGCGCAGGGGACGTCAAGTCGGGGACAGGACACGCGGTGCGGCGGCAGCCATACGTTAAGGCCGGCCCAAGACCCCAAGGGCGGGGCCTTCGGCCGGCCTGATAACAAGCGCCCCACGGAAAGCGGCAAATCGCGCCGGGTCGCGGCGCCCCGGCCAGGGCGGGTGGCGCCGAGACCCCCTTCCTTCTGCCGTTCGCCGTTCGCCAGACGCTGCCGCAGGGGCCTACTGCTGCCCGGCGATCTGCGTGCGTTGGCGGTCGTACGCCTCCCTGAGTTCCGGCGTTAGCTCAGGCGCGAAGTCCTCGGCCTCGAACACCTGGCGGATCTGAATCTCGGCCTCACCGCCAGCGTCCTCGACCGGCCACCGCTTGACCAGGTCGATCGCCTCCTGCTTGGATTTCGCCTGGATCAGGCTGAAACCGGCGATCAGCTCCTTCGCCTCGGTGAAAGGACCGTCGATCACCGTCCGCTTCCCATTGCGAACCTCGATGCGCACGCCCTTTGAGCTCGGCTGGAGGCCCTCGCCGGCGAGCATGACGCCGTCTTTGGCCAGCTCCTCGTTGTAGGCGCCCATCGCCGCAAGCAGCGGCTCGCTCGGCATCACGCCGGCCTCGGTATCCTTGTCGGCCATCCGCAGGATCATGAATCGCTTCCAACCAGGCCTAACTGGCGATGCGCCCTGGGCCCGGGCTTCCGCTTCCTTTTCTCGCCAGCCTGACTCTTCCTCGTTAACCGGAAAGTCCTCCAGTTCGAAAACCTGGCGAACCTCCAGCGGGGCGCCTGGGCAGCGTAAGGCCCATTGGATGGCCTCGGCTTTGGACTTGGCCTGGAACAGCCAGTAACCGGCGATCACCTCCTTAGCCTCGGCGAAGGGGCCGTCGGTCACGGTCGGCTTACCGTGCGAGAATTTCACGCGCGCACCCATCGAGCTTGGGCGGAGTCCCTCGGCCGTCAGCAGCGCGCCGGCGTTGACCAGTTCCTGGTTGTACTTGAGCATCGCGTCGACGATCTTCTCATCCGGCAGCGCGCCCGCCTCGGTCTGTTCGTCGCTCTTTATCATCATCATGAAGCGCATTGCTACATCTCCTTCTTACGATTCGGCTCTTGGGCTGTGTCACTAAATAGTCGTTGGGGCTGGCCCAAAATCGACAGTCCGTCGACCAACTTGTCCCAAATCACCTCGCTTGTGAGCCCGACGAGCAAGAAAGGAACGGTATGACGGTGGACGCCAACGTAGTGGATGAGAAGATGTTGTAGTGCGTCACGCCGGGCAGGATGGCGAGCCGGGACTTGGACATTCCTGATCCATCCCGTCCAGCGTCGGCCTTGCCGCCCCCGAGGAGTTCGAAGAACTCCACCGCGTGCGCCGTGCGCACGCCGTCGGCATCCCCGACTACGAGCATGGTGCGCGCCTTCATCTTCGGCATATCGCGCGACCAATCATAGTCTTGCCTGAGCAGATCGCCCAGCTTGGCGAGCAGCACGGGCCAGTCTTCGGGCCTGGGCGCGCTCCTGGCGTACGACGCGTACATCGGCGTCTGTTTCATCGGTTCGGCGGCCTCAGCTCCCATCTGTGCCATCCCGGCGCGGATCTCGGGGTACCACCCATCCTTCTTGAAAGGCGTCGAGACGAGCACGAGCCTTTTCACCAGCTCTGGATGCCGGATGGCGGTCTGCAGGGCGACACCGCCACCCAACGAGTAGCCCATCAAGTCGACACCATCGAAGCCAAGATGCTCGATCAGTGCGGCGACATCGTCTGCCATCGACTCAAAGCGCATTGGGCGGTCGATGTCGGCCGTGCGCCCGTGGGCCTGCAGATCCGCCGCGATCACCTGTGCGCAGCCTGCGAGCGCCGCCACGATCGGACCGTACATCTCGGTTGATCCGACCCCGCCGTGCAGGAGCACCAGCGGTTTGCCGGTCCCGCGGATTTCATAGTACATGTTGAGGCCATTGACGCGGGCGTAGTGACCCGCGGTGGGTGTCGCGGAAGCGTTTCCTTCTGTCTGCATCATGCTAACCGTACTCCTTTTCGCGATGTGCATGTCTCTGCCGAAAGATGGTCGTTCGGCAGGCCGCGAAATCGACACGATTGCTGACAGATTGATGTCTCCTGGCTGCGGAGGCGGCGAACGCGGCCGGCTCAGTCTGGCAGATCGGCCAGCCGGCGAGCGAGATAACGCCTTTCCGTTTCCTGTTTGGCCAGAGCGCGCGCCCGCTCGTAGGCCGAGCGCGCCTCGGCTGTTCTGCCCAATCGCCGGCAGAGGTCGGCTCGTGCCGCGTGTGCCAGATGATAGTCGGACAGATCGCCGCGTGCCAGGATGGCGTCGATCAGGGTCAGACCCGCGGCTGGTCCATCGCGCATTGCCACCGCAACGGCCCGGTTCAACTCGACGACCGGCGATGGAGCCTCCTGCAGCAGCAGGTCGTACAGCCGGACAATCTTCGCCCAATCCGTCTCCGCCAGAACTCGGTGCCTGGCTGTGCGCCGCCGCGATCGCTGCCTGGAGGGTGTAGTGGCCGAAGCGCTGCGATGCCAGCGCGCCCTCCACCAGGGCCGTCCCTTCCGCGATCTGCTGCCGATCCCACAAAGATCGGTCCTGTTCTTCGAGGGTCACCAGATCGCCCGCCGTTGAGGTGCGTGCCGAGCGGCGAGAACTCCTGCAGCAGCATCAACGCGAGCAGACCCGCAACGTCAGGCTCGGGCAGGAGCTCGAGAAGCAGCCTCCCCAGGCGGATCGCCTCGCCTGACAGGTCGGGACGCGTCAGCGACTCGCCCGACGAGGCGACGTAACCTTCGTTGAACACAAGGTAAATCACCTGGAGCACTGCGGCCAGGCGCTCGGGCAGCTCGTTTGGCGACGGCGCCTCAAATGGAATCGACGCCTCGCGAATCTTGGCCTTGGCGCGGACGATGCGCTGAGCCAGCGTGGCCGGAGCGGTGAGAAAAGCATGGGCGATCTCCTCGGTCGTCAGACCACAGACCTCGCGCAGCGTCAGCGCGACCCGTGCGTCCGGCGGCAGGACCGGATGGCAGCAGGTGAAGATCAGGCGCAACTGGTCGTCGGCGACAGCCTCGTCAGCGAGGACTTCGTCCGCGACGCCCATGCCGTCTGCGCTCACTGCCTCCCCCGTCTCGGCGTCGAAGCGTTCGGCAAACCCCGCCAGCGCCGCCTCAAAACGGCTGCGGCGGCGCAGAGAGTCGATGGCTTTGAAGCGGCCGGCCGAGACAAGCCACGCCCGAGGATTGGCGGGCAGGCCATCCCGCGGCCACTGCTTGGCGGCCGCGGCAAAGGCGTCCTGCAGGGCATCCTCGGCCAGGTCGAAGTCGCCGAGCAGGCGGATGAGGGTGGCCAGGATCCGCCGCGAACTCGGAACGGTAGATCTCGTCCAGAGTCTGGCTCAGATCTGGCACTGGGTGCTCGCTAGTCATGCTCGTGTTCGGCAGCCCTGGTCCCGGGAATGCCCGTGCCGCTTGGAGCCGGCAGGCACTGCGGGCGGCCGAGCCCTTTACCCGGCTCGGCTATGTTCGAGGCCCTCGGACCGGCATCAGTTCGCAAGTGGCGACTTGCCCGGCGCGCAATGGCAGTTCGAGGGTGCGAGCGCCCGAGACGGGCAGGGCGGTTCCCCGCTCTTCCAGTAGATTGCACTCGTAAGCCGCTTGCAGGTCGAAGCCGGTCCTAAGGCGCGCTACGACGGGGCTGCGGCTCACGTTGTAGACGCGGACGACCAACCCTTGTTCGTCCTCGGCCCGTCGCACGGCGCTTAGCACGGCCTGCTGAGGCTCGACTTTCAGGAAGCTCAAGCTATCGCCGTTTGCGCCGCCGCGCGGCCACAGCACCTCTTTCACTCGGGACGGATCGTCGCGCGTGATGTTCATTTCGCGCAGATCCAGGCCCTCGTGCGTATCCGCTCGGGCCACCAGCAACGGGGCCACATAGGCGTAAGCCGCTGGATACACCTCTTGCCAATCGCCGGCATGCGGCAGGATCGCATACTCATACCGCTGGCGCCCCAGGCACTGGGCACCGGGGGTCGGCAGGATCGGTCCGGCTGCCACTCGGCGCGTCGATAGGTCATCCCGACTGAGCCAGCCGACGCTGCGCAGCAGGGTCAAGGAGACCAGCGCGCCGTCGGTTCCATGGGTCACTTCCACGGCCGGCAGGCCCCGATTCAGGATCGCCAGGCCACAGCCGTCCGACGAAACGTCGGTGAAAGCACGCTGGTGCATCAGCGGCGTCGGGTCTTCTACCCAGCCTTCGGAGGCCGGCAGATCGATCGCCCGGCGCATGACCGCGAACGACGAATCGACGGCGGATTCCTCAGCCGGCAGGCCGGTTGGAAAGGCCACGCTCAACTTGTGGTCCCGGGCGGTGTTATCGAATTCGGTTTCGATGTAGATGCCCGGCTGATCTCGATAGATGCGGATCTCGGAAGTGATAGGCAGCGCGACCAGGCTCGGCGAGCGATGCTGCCGGTCCTCCGTGAGGGCCTCGGGCACGTGCAGCACGCGTTCTACCTGGAAGCTTGCCATAATGGCTCCGCTGAGCAGCAAGCGCGTGGTTGCCTTGCCCCCGGCGGTGCTCACCTGGTGAGGGTTGGGGCAGGGGCTGTAGGAGTACTCGTCGCCTGCGTCGTCGACATCGCTGAAATGATGGAGGCCGCGGTAGGTGCGTCCGCTCTGCTTGTCGGTGATATCCAGTCCCCCATCGGCCGCGATGCTGAACGCCAGGAAGCGGTTCTCGGCGCCGTCCTCGCGCACCTGCCAATCGCTGGCCGGGGCAGCCTCTGCCGCTCGGCGGGCGGGTGGGGTTAGCGGCTGGGCGTAACAGGTAGTGTAACCGAAGGCCGGCGCCCGGACGGGGAAGGCCACGCGCAGGCGGCGTTTGCGATTGGGCTTCAGGGTCTCCATCCAGAAGACCTCTTCGTCGCCCAAGACTTGATGTGGCACGACGTTGCTCGCCGGATCCACTAACTGGAAACTGCCGGCGGCCGGATCATCGAAATCAAAATCAATGTTCCCGACGGCTACTTCGTGCCGCTCCTGGCCGAGCGGGTTGTAGATCAGCACCGGCACCCCTGGCTGGGCCGTGAAATCGGCTTGCCGTGCGATCTGGCGCAGGCTGTCTCGCACCACGTACTGGCCGATTTGTTCGGCCTGGTCGAAACGATAGAGCATCTCCTCGTGTACCTTGTCGATCCCGCTGCCGTAAATATCGTCATGCGGGTGGTTCTTGAGCAGCCAGCGCCAAGCCGTGGCGATCAGATCGCCGGTCCCTACCGGCACTGAAGCGCCGGAAAGCCAGGCCAGGGCGGCCAGGGGTTCGGCGTAACGCTCGAGCAGGCTCTCTACGCGGTGGTTGATTTGCTTTAAGTGGATGCGAGTTGAGTAGACGCCCTGCAGGATTTCCGCATAGCGTCCCCAGCGGAACTCTCCCTCGAACTCCGGCAGCTCCGCGCCCGCCGAGCGCACTTCGGCCAGGTGCTCGGCAAGCGTCCCCTGGCGGATCTCAGTGTCCTGAATGGCGCGATTGGCCTGCGCGATGACCTCGGGGATGCGCGGTTCAGGCTCGGCATGATCGATCCCGTTCATCAGGAGCAGGGCCGGCGTGTGAGCCATCGGCTTGAGCGCGTCGAGAGCTTGACGGATCTGCTCGATGGCCAGGGGCATGTCGAACTCCATCTGCGACGTGTCTCCCCAATGGATCGCGTAGCCGATGTTCGACACGTTGTGGTAGCCCCAGGGCATGAGGATCGTAGTGACACGCGATCCGTCGGGCGCAGACCAGTCGAACTCCGTGCCCAGCCGGTCCCCTTCCTGGCCCATGCCGCGCCAGAAGAAGGCGTTGTCGATCCCGAAACCTCGCAGGATCTGCGGCAACTGAGCGATATGACCGAAGCCATCGGGCACGTAGCCGATTTTGATCACGCCGCCATAGTCGCGCCCCATGCGGTGTCCCAACATCAGGTTATGGACCAGCGCTTCGGGACTGACCAGGAACTCGTCGGGCAGCACATACCAGGGTCCCACCTGGATCCGTCCGCCGCGGCAGAGCGCCTGCAGCTCGCCCGCCCGCTGGGGCCGAACCTCCAGGTAATCTTCCAGCACGGCCATCTGGCCGTCGAGCATGTAAACGCGGAAGCTCGGTTGAGCGGCGAGCAAATCCAGCAGCCGGTCGACGAGGCGGACCAGCCGCATGCGGAATTCCTGAAATGTCACGTACCAGGCGCGGTCCCAATGCGTGTGGCTTACCAACGTCGCGCAGTACTGTTTGTCCATCTGGCACCCCGATCGTCAGAGCCGTCTATGACAGGGAGAGCTGCTATTCGCCCTTGCCCGCCCTACCCCAACGTTGCGCCACGCTCCTCTGCCATGCGCGCCTGCATTTTCACCGGCGTGTTGCGCATCAGCCACTGCTCCGTGCGCCGCGCGATCTCTTCGGGCGTTTCCTGGTAGCCGTAGGTTTCCAGCAGCACGGGGGTCCACTTTTTGCCCCAGCGGACGTGGTAGTTTTCATCGCTCCAGTCGTAGGTGATCGCCTGGGCCGAGATATCGTCGTGGATTTTCTCGAAGTGCTCGATGTTGCGGCGTTTCTCGGGCATGCCGTTCGGCTCGATCACCGTGGTCAGCAGCGCATATTGGTCGACGGCAGGCAGGGTCATCATCACATTGTAGATCTGCACCACCTGCCAGATGTCCTTGATCCGGTAGCCGAGCCGCTGCACCATCGCCTGGCCCAACTGGCTGTGCCGCACCTCGTCCCAGAGGTGACGGGCGGTGTTGTATTGGAACTCCCACGGCATCTCGGGGGTGAGCCAGAGGATCGAGCCCAAGGTTTCGGCAGCGGTCATCTCGTTCAGGTAGTGTTTGAAGCGCCAGGCCCGGTGCTCCTCCGGGTGGGTCTCTGCATCCGGCTCGATATCCGCGTCCGGGTCGAAAATGGGGAAGTCCGGCTCGCGCTGGCACTCGGGCCAAGGCAAGCGCAGCTCGTGATCCGATGGACGGACTGCCTGGTGGACCGGGGCCGGCTGAGCCCCGTCGACGCCGCCCGCCGCGGCCAGCAGTCCGGCGATGTAATCTTGCCACGCCTGCCAATGCACGCCGGGGTGGGCTGCGCTTACTCCGGCCATCATCTGCTCTGCCCAGGCCACGTGTCGCTCGCACACGCCGGTCAACTCGCCGAGTACCTTGATGGTCGGCGCGTCGAACACCTGGTAGGTGAGATCCGGATGGCGGCGGTATTCCTCGAGCAGGGCTCGTTTCACGACCAGGTAGGCCGTAGCCAGCAGCTCGAGCGTGCCCTGCGCGTGGTCGAGCTCGCGCGCCAGCTGGACCAATTCGGCGGGGATGTCCCGTTCTGGACGGTGCACGCGCAGCTCGCGCAGTCTGCTGCGCAGCCGTTCGCACGAATCCGCGTCTTCCCAGATGTGCAGGCCGATCTGGTTCTTGGCGTCCCACTCGGGAACGCCCGGCAGCCAGCCGGCCAGGGTGCGCATCACGGCTTGCTCCAGAAAGGCGTAGCGGACCAGGCGCTGCACGTTCTGATCCAGTGATATGTTATCCTGTGCCATACTCCGATACTCCTCACGTCACCGGCGGATGCTACGCACTATTCTCAACGCCGGGCGGGGCGGGTCTGTTACCGGCAGTACTCTTCGGCTGCCCCCATCATCGCATTGATGTTCTCCAGCGGCGAACCGGGCGCGACGTTGTTGCCATCCTGGATGATCAACCCGCCGTACGGCGCCAGTTTCTCCAGAACACGGCGCGTCGCAGCCTTGACGTCCTCCGGCGTGCCGTTGGCTATGGTCAATGGGCTTACGTTGCCCAGCAGGACGACGCGCCCACCCATCACCTCTGCGATCCGATCCAGGTCGACCTCCCAACCGAAGCCCTGGAACTCGTCGATCTGCAGGTCGTCGGCAAAGATGCCCAGAAGGTGGCCGGCCTGCCCGCACATATGCAGCGTGGCGCGGCCGTCAAAATGGAAGCGCAGTTTCTTCTCGAAGGGGAGCACGATATCGTGGTAAACCCGGGCGGAAAGGTAAGCTGCCAGGTCGTCCGTCCAGGCAAAATCACGATGAGGGATCTGCATTTCCGCCCAGCAAAAATCTAGCCAGGCGATGATCTTGTCGGTCACGATGCTCAAGAGCTCGCGCGCGAATTCCGGCCTTTCGAGCACGGCCGTGAAGAGTTCGGTCTGGCCCATCAGATCTCCCGCCACGCCAAACGGGCCGTGAGAGGTGTGGGTCAGCGCGGGTGCCGCGCCTGGATAGAAGATCGGGCCATCCCGAAAGCGCACCGGGTAGCGCTCGGCCACCGCGGTCATCCTGCGCCGGAAGTCGACCTGCCGCCCATTCAGCCCGCCGTTCACGACGTCGATCTGCTCTAGCCGCCGCAGGTCGGCATCGGTCTTGACCCAGCCTGCCTTGACCCACGGGATGTCGTCCGCCGGGAAAACGACCTGACAGCCCATGGCCGAAGCTTCGGTAGTGTTCTGAAAGTCCGTCCAGGCGCCCACCCAGGCCCCGCTGATCGAGTACTGATCCGTGCGGATATGCTCCATCAGCCACTTCTGCGCCAGAATCTGTGATCGGAGCATCACCTCGGGGTGGGCGAAGTAGTCGGCGAACCTGACCCCAATGGCCGGTAGCAAATAACGCGTGTTGACGGCCGGCCAGACCGGCACGCGGTCCGGCCGCGCGAAGCGGCGCGCCGCGCCGACCCGCGCCTCTCGCGCCCTGAGTTCCTGCGCGGGTACGTCGATCTCGATCAAACCTGCCATGTCTTCTCCGTGCCACTCATTACCACCGAACAGGGCCGGCTGCGGTGGCAACGCTTCACGTATCGTTGCTCCGACCGATCCGATGGGCCGACGCCCACACACTTCGGCGCTCGTCCAGGCTGCGGGCTTGTTTTCTTCCCGGCACGAGGTCCAGATACACGGTCGCGATCTCGTGCGGTCTGACTGGCAGCTCGAGTTGCCAGAACTGCGGCCCCGGTCCGCCCTCGTCGGCCAGGGCGGTCGGCGCCAGCCTGGCTTGACACTCTCCCAGCAGATTCGTGCGATAGGCGGCGGCGACCGGGCCGGGCACTGTGACGCGGGCCACGCAGGCTTCGCCTTCGAGTTCGACCAGGCGCATCACAAACGGTGATGCCATGCCGCTCCCCGCATAGCCCGCGAAACTTGCTCCGGCATCTTCGCTTTCGCGGTAGAGCGCCGTGATGACCACGTTCGCCGGGTGGCACTCAAACCATCCCCAGCTCGACGGCAGGTCGCCGCCTGCCTGTCCGACGGTGGCGAGCAAGGGTGGGCGCGCGAACTCCTGCGCCAGGCGCCAGCGCTCGGCCAGGCTCAGTCGTTCGTGAGGCATCAGGCGCACGTGCAGGTCGAGGCTGGCCACGTAGTAGTCTTCGTCCCAGGGATCGTACAACGTCAAGATGTGCTCGACCACGTCGTCGCGACGCTGGAAGGCCTGATGACCATCATGGAGATACAACAGGCCCCGCTCGCCATCGGTCAGGTCAAGCAGCTGCAGCGCCGTGAACGGGTTGTGGACCTCTTCATAGACTTGGGGTGAGGTCATCCAGTCGCCGGTCGGGTATTTGCGCAGGTAGCTGCCCCGGGCCTCGACCGTGCTGACGCCATAAGGGTGATCGTGAACCAACGTAACCCGTGGCAGACCGACGGCCAGCGACGTGCGCAGAGCCGCAGCGACACCGCCGTCGGGGCGCGCCAGATCTGAGGCCGAATAGTACACGTCCACCCCCGGCCGATCGGCCGCCAGCGTGACGCGCAGGTGAACGCGCCCCGATCGGCTGCCGCCGCGTACGATCTCGATCGCCGGGTCGGCACCCTGCCCACTCACCTTGACCTCGGCCTGCTCGAAACGCTCTGGCCGTCCGTCTCGCAGCATGCTCAACCCCGCCAACGGCACATCGGCCCGCAGGCAGCCACCCGCGAAGCCGGGCCCCGTGATCTGGGTGAGGACCCCCCGGACACGGCTCACGGTGACGCTCAACGCACCGCGGCGGAGCGTGACCTCCTCCGGGCCCTCATCCAACTCGGGCGCGGGAATTCTCGTACACTCCGCCGGCGTCAGAACGCGACAGCCGAACGCCGGCAGATCCTCGATCAGGCAGGTTTCGCCCGATCCCGGTTCCTGCCAGGCGACCGGGCGCGTCCAGCCGAGAGGATTGTAGGCGATACTGCGACCTGCCGGCCCGTTCGTGCGCTCGGCCAGGAGCGCCAGAGTGCGCCTGGCTACATGGCCTGCCAGGGCCAGGCTTTGCCCGTACTGCAGCCGGCCGATGTGGCCGCAGAGCGCCTCACACTCGTCGTTGTCGTGGTGTTGCCCGCTCAACAACTGGCGCCACGCCTCCTCCAATTCCCACAGGGGATAGACATCCCAACTGGCATACGGGCGCCCGCAGAGTCCGGCGACCGCGGCCAGGGATTCGGCTGCTAGCAGCAGATCTTCGCCACGCCGGCTGGCATGACGCAGCTCGTCGCCGTTCTTGCCCAGACTCACACCATGGAACACGTCATCCAGGGTGTAGCGCCGGGGTTCGGCGTGGCCGCGCACGCCCTCGAGAAACTCAGACAGGGTCGCAAGTTGAACCTGGCAGCCGGTCAGGCTCAGGAGCTTACGCAGAGGTGGTAGCATCAGCTCTGAACGGCACATCCAGTCGGGCGACGGCAGCAGCTCCAGCCATTGCTGGATGCCCCTGGCCGGCATGTCGCACACCGACGCGCTCTCCAGAAGGGCTTGCACGTCTTCCGGCCACTGGTGCAGGCAGAGGGACGTGCGCGGGGCAGTCAGCAGGCGGCTGCCGTCCATCCCTTCCCACCAGATGGCAGGTAGCGCTTCCTCAGGCACGCTGGGAGTGTGCCAGGTCCACTGGAAGAAGAGGGAGGCGTACTCGTAACCCAGGCCAACCAGCAGTTGCGGCAACTGCGGGAAGAAGTCGAACTCCTCTTCCCAAAAGGTGCGCGGGCGCACGCCGAGCAGCTTCGAAATCGTGCGCACGCCATAAACTCGCTGCCTGACGTTCGATTCGCCGCCGTGAAACAGGCCGTAGGGCTGCCCGTACGAGCCGCCCACTACTTCGATTTGCCCCGAGGCCACGGCCCGCCGCAGCTCGGTCAGCGCCTCGGGTGCCTCGGCAGCCAGCTTTTCGTAGGCCGCCGCGTCGAAGTTGACATTGCCGCGTGCTCCCGAGGCCGCGCAGTAGGCAAGCATGTCGCGTACTGAATCCGGCAAGACCCGGTAGCCCCATAGTGGCTCCATGTCCACCCAGTGCATGTGGTTGCCGAAGGTGTAGTAGACCGGCAGGCGTTCGTCGTCTCCACCGGGGGCTGTCATGGGGCTACTTGACCGCCCCTCGGGTCAACCCGGCGATGATCAGGCGCTGGAAGAAGAGGACCAGTAGCAGCACCGGGATGATCATCGTCACGCTCAACGCGCTCATCAGGTCCCATGGCCGCCCGGCGCCCATGCTCGGATCGACCGCCAGCTCGACCAGTCCGACGCTGAGGGTTTTGGTCAGGCGGCTGGTAGTGAAAACCAGGGGATACAGCAGCTCGTTCCAGGCAATGATGAAGTTGATGATGCCCATGGTGGCCAGAGCCGGCCTGACGATGGGCACCACCACGTGCCACAGCACCTGAGGCAGGCGCGCGCCGTCCATCACGGCCGCTTCCTCGATCTCCGCCGGGACCTGTTGGATGAAAGGCACCATGATCCAGACGGTGAACGGGGTGATCAGGCTGGCCATCAGGCCGATCAAGGCATAACGGCTGTTGACGAGGCCGGCGTTCTTCAGCATTTCGAACAGCGGCACGAGGGTGCCGATCTGAGGCACGGCGATTGACAGAACGAAAAACATGAAGACCACGTTGCTGCCCCGGAAACGGACACGGGCGAGCGCATACGAGGCCAGGAAAGAGAGGATCACGGAGACGATGCTGGAGCCGATCGCAAAGACGAGCGAATTGCGCAGGTAGCCGATAAAGGGGAAGGCCTGAATCATGTTCCGGTAGTTATCCAGTGTCAGTTGGCGGGGAAAATAGCGCGGTGGGATGCTGAACATCTGGAATTTGGGCGTTACCGAGGAAATGAAGATCCAGTAGAAGGGCAAGAGCACCACAAACAGGAAGATGGCCACCAGCAGATAGGTCAGTCCCCGATCCATGGCGAGTCGCCAGCGGATACCCGCCGGCCGATAGAAGCGCTCTGGCTCAGAAGTCGTCTGCATGACGCGACTCATTCCTGTCTTAGTAGTTCACTTCGACGCGGCGGTACAGGAGCAGGGCCAGGCCGCCGGCGACAAGCACGACGGCAAACAGGATCAGGCTCATGGCCGATGCGTAGCCGAAGTCGAGGCCACCGAACGCAGCCCGGTAGATGCTGTAAGCCAGCACCGACGTGGCATAGCCCGGCCCGCCGCCCGTCATCGTGTAGATCAGATCGAACGAGGCCAACTGCCAGATCAGCATGAACAGGCCCATGGTTGTGGCTTGCGGAAGTATCAGTGGCAGCGTGATCGATCCGAAGGTCTGGAAGCGGTTGGCGCCGTCGACACGTGCTGCCTCGTAAAGCTCGGCAGGCACACCCTGCAGCGCGGCAAGGAAGACCAGCGCCAGGAAGGGAGTGCTTTTCCAGACGTTGGTGGCGATGACGGCAATACGCGCCGTGGTGAAGCCACTCAGCCATGCGATGTGTAGCCCGGTCACGCGCGCGAACAGATCGCTGATCATGCCATAATCGCGGTCGTAGAGCCAACTGAATCCGATGGCAGCGACCACCATGGGAATGGCCCAGGGGATCAGGTTGATGGCCCGCACCACCGAGCGGCCCCGGAACCGGCTGTTGAGCAGCGAGGCCACGGCAATGCCGAATGCCAGCTGCAGCAGGGTCGAACTGACCACGAAGATAATCGTGAAAGCCAGGCTGCTGCGCACCGCGACGTCGTGAACCAGGCGCGTTATATTGGCCAGTCCGATGTATTTCTCGGGAGGGAAGGCCGGATTATAGTTGGTCAGGCTGAGACGAAACGTTTCGACAAAAGGATACAGCGTCGTCGCGAGACGCAGCCCGGCTGCGGGCAGCAACAACAGGAATGCAGCCAGGTAGCGCTGCCACGCCATGCCGGAAATGCCCCGCCTCACGACGGCTCTGCCTGTGCCTTTCTCGGCGCTGCGCGGGCTTACTGCGCTTGGTTCCACGGTGTTCCCTTCCGGATTTTGCGGACAACGTTTGGAAAGGCGGGCATTCGCGTGCACTCACTGCCGGGAGCCGCTGGCTGTGGCAGCACAAGTGTCCAAACGCTCAATGCCCGCCTCTCGAACGGCTTGCTGGATATCGCTCTCTAGCCGAGAGCGGCGATGCGATCTTGGCCGGCTTTCATAGTATCGGCCAGCGATGACTGCTTGGTCAAGAAAAGCTGGCCCACGTCGTCAACCGCAGTCTCGGCGTCCGACTGGCGCGGATGATAGGGCCGTGGCACGAGCACGTTGGCGTCGATGTAACTCTGCATGCTCTTGACGAATTCATCGTTGCCCATGGCCGCCAGGATCGACTTACGCGGCATGATGAACCAGCTCTGGCCCTTGGCCAGGATGGGTGCGTTCTGGTCGTTGGTCACCCAGGCGATCAAATCCTTGGCGGCATCCAGGTTGGCGGAGAACTTGGGCACTGAGAAGCCCCACCCGCCGTACCAGGTCTTCGAGCCCGCAGGTCCGGCAGGAGGCAGGGCAATCGCTGCCCGTCCTTCCTGATACCAGGCCGTGTTGCTCGTAACCACGCCCCAGAAGTAAGGCCACTGCCGCATGATGGCCACGCGATCCTTCATGTAGAGATCGTTCTGCTGGGTGTAATCCTCGTTCAGCACGGTTTCGGACATGATCTTGTCGGTGTAGATCATGTCGTAGCAGAACTGGAAGGCTTGGGCAGTGGCGTCGTCAAACTTGAAGATGTCGCCACCGGACTGCGAGGTCAGATAGGCCAGGTACACGAAGGTCAGACCGGGCTTCTTCATGCCTTCGGTGGTGCCCCAGACCGGATCCTTGGTGAACTGCTTCCCGACCGCCACGTAATCGTCCCAGGTCTTGGGCACATCCACTTTCTGTGCGTCAAACCAGTCCTTCCGATACCAGGTGTAGCCCACGGCGAACTCATGCGGCACGCGGTAGCGCTTGCCATCGAAGCTGTGGAACGGGTCCTGATCGACGGGAGGCAGCATGTTGGGCGGGAAGTCGTCCCAGGTGGCTTGAGGGATCACGTCGTCCAGTGGAATTAGCCAGCCGGCGCGTGCGAACGCCGGTCCCGAGACATCGTCCACACTAAGCACGTCGACCGAGCTCGTGCTGGACTGGAAGGCCGGCGCGTACTTGGTCATCATCTCCTGGCCGGTGGCCGGTCCGCTGTCGAGCGTGACCGTGTTGCCCGTCTGTTGTTCCCACTGCGCGATCACCGGCTTGAGAGCATCATGAGCAAAGGCCTGAATGGCCAGGGTGAGGGTCTTGCCCCCGGTCGCCGCCGCAGATGGCGCCGTGGCGACAGCAGGAGCAGAAGTGGCTGCGGCAGGTGCCGCCGGTGCGGCTGCCGGTGCGGCAGCCGGGGCAGGCACACACGCCTGGAGAAGGGTGCTGGCCGACAGGGCCGCGGCACCTGTTCCGGCTAGCTTCAGAAAAGCACGCCTCGAAATCCTCTTCGTGTCGGACATACTGGCCCTCCTATCGAAATGCAGGAAGAATCGGCAACGCTTCTTGCCTCAGGCACGACGACGCACGAAACGAAGATCCTTGGCCGTCGGTCACCTCCTTCCCGAACCGAGCGCGTGTGAGTGGCGCCATCCACAGGCGATGGCCGCCCGGTGCCAAGCAGAGCCGAGTCGATCAATTCAATAGACTTGATACTATCTATATATATCTTTCGCCAAGCATTGTCAAGGGCGCGCAAAAACCTGCCGAGGGATCAAAATGCAGCCGCTTTTTTGCGGCCTGGGAGAGACACGGGGGCACTAGTGCGTGGCGATGAGGGCGTCGATCAGGGAATCGCAGTTGGCCAGGACCTGGCCGATCTCCGCCTCGGTGATCCCTTCGAGATGGATGCCGGCGATCACGCAGACCGGCCGTCTGAGCTCCTTGGCCAGACGGTGGGCGGCGTGCGCGGCCACTACGTCGTCCTTGTGGCCCAGCCGCGTGATGACCGATGTCGAAGCTCTTCGCGTGCCCGCGTCAAACTCGCCCAGGGCCACTGCGCCGATATGCTCGTTTTCGTTGGAGAGACAGACTATCAGACCACTGCCCATCTGGGTGGAGGTGAGTCGGATGCGGGTGCGCCCTTCGCCCGAGTAGGACTCCATTTCGACCACGTCCTTGTCTCCCATCGCCCGCGGGCGCGTAGAGGGTGGCGAGCACTCCGGCGGGCATGTCAGGAACGGTCCCGGCGGTCGCGCCGGGACCGTTCCTGACATGCGGATCAGGGCTCGCTGGTTACGAACTTCACCCTGTCCTTGCGGCATATCATCTGGATAATGTTGCGCCCTGACGGCGCTACCCCCGGGAGGCCGCCGCCCGGCTCCACCCATTGCCCGGCCATATAGAAGTGCTCCAGTCCGGGCAGCGTCTTGGCGATGCCCTTGGTCATCAGGGCCGCTGCATCGCGCGAGACGTACCAGCCTTCGATCGAACCCTGCCAGTTGGCTGTGTAGCGCTCCGTCGTGAGCGGCGTGGCGACGTCAACCATCTCCACCGCCGAAGTGATGCCGGGGAACGAAGGCTCGAGCAGCGCCATGACCTTGATCGCAATCTGCTGTTTTTCGGCGTCATAGCGCTCCTGATCCTTGGCGATGCCTTGCCAGTAGGTGTAATTGCTTTCAAAAATGACCTCCACCAGCGACTTCCCCGCCGGCGCCATACCCGGGTCGTAGCTCAGGTGGCGGTAGTGGAAGGACGAGCGCGCTTCGCCGGCGATGCTGACGGGCTGCTGGAGGACAATTATGCCGGTATGGGGCGTGCCCGAGAGATCGCAGTCCGCGCCCAGGGACACCTGGACCACCGGGTTGAAGATGCGCGCTTTATCGTAGAGGTTGCGCAGCTCATCCGTCAGGAACTTGCCGTCGAGCATGTTCCAAAGCGTGCTGTGGCCATCTGCGGCCGAGATGACGTAGTCGGCGCGGAACTCGCGGCCGTCCACCAATCGCACGCCGACCGCCCGCGAGCCCTGGCTTCCTTGGTCGTCTTCCACCAGGATCTTGTCGACCCGCGCGTGATAGTGAACCTGCCCGCCGAGGTTCCGGTAGCGGCGTTCGATGGCCTGCGCGAAAGCCAGCGAACCGCCGCGGGGCACCCCCGAATCCTGTGCGTGCAGGCTGCCCATGAACATGAAGTAGACGATCATGGGTAGGTCGGCCCCGCCGTAGATCAAGGGGAAGACGCGGCGCAGGAAGGGGTCCTTGAAGCGCTCGGCGTACTCGCCCGCGGTCGTGTTCATACCCTGTTTGAGACTGCCCAGGTAGGGCAGCATCTTGAGGCCGTACCTGACACTTTCAATGGGGCTCATCAGCTCGCGTGGCTTGTCCGTGAACATGCTCATGTGGCTGAAGCGGCGGATCGTCCCGGTGAACTCCTCGATGGTCGCTGCGTCGCCGGGCGCCAGTTCCTTCATGTGCGCTTCCAGGCGATCGGCATTCGCGTACACGATCAGGGTCTTGCCGTCGGCGTCCTGGATGCGCTCGAATTCCTCGTGGTTGATCACGCCCTGTCCTGGCAGCGCGCCCAACTGGCGCCAAAGCGGGTTCAGCTCAGAGCGAGGATTGCTGCCCATGAGCCAGTGGATACAGCCGTCGATCGTGTAGCCCTTGCGCTTCCAGGCAGTACAGAGGCCACCGGGCAGGTCGTGCAGCTCGAAGATCTGCGTTTGGTAGCCGTTCATTTGGCCGAAGCAGCCGGCAGACAGACCGGCAATGCCGGCGCCGATGATGATAATGGATCTGGGCATGTTGCCTCCGCGGCGTGTGGTCAGGGCGGGACGCGTGCCGGTGGCCCAATGCCAGGCTACAGGCTTCTCCGGCTATGGCATTGTCGCGCCGATCTGCTCGGGAGGCGACGGGCAGATGGCGAGCGTCGGCACTGGCCAGATGGACAGCTCGCGTACCGGGCAGCTGGTCAGCCGCGGGGGAAAACCGACCGATCAGCGCGACCGGCAGGCTGTAAGCCAGGTGGGCGCCGAGTGAGGCGTGCGCAATATCCTCATTTTAGAATTCGTCGGAGGCGATCTGCGCCGGTGCCACGCCCAGGTCGGTCAGCATCTTGGTGGCGGAGCGGATCATGGCCAGGGGGCCACACAGGTAATACTCGACCTGGGTCGGGTCGGGGTGCGCGTCGAGGTACTCCCGCTTCAGCACCTCGTGGATGTAACCGGTGTACGAGGTCCAGCCGTCCTCGGGGAGGGGCTCAGAGAGGGCGACCTGGAAGGTGAAGTTGGCGTTCTTGCGGGCCAGGTCTTCGAAATACTCCCGATAAAACAGCTCCTGCAGAGAGCGCGCGCCATACCAGAAACTCACGCGGCGCGTGGTCTTTTGGGTCTCGAGCAGGTAGGAGAGGTGGGAGCGCAGAGGAGCCATTCCTGCCCCACCTCCCAGGTATACCATCTCCCGCCCTGTCTCCTTGATATGAAAGGCGCCGAAAGGCCCAATCGCGCTGACTCTGTCGCCCGGTCGCAGGCTGAAAATGTAGGCTGAGCCGGCCCCGGCATTGCAGGCCTGACCGCGCGGCGGGGTGGCGATGCGCACGTTGAAGCGCAAGGGCTCGGCTTTGGCCGGATTGCTCGCCAGTGAGTAGTTGCGGCGGCAGGCCATCGGATTGGCGGCCGGAAGCTCGAATACCTGTTGAGCCTGCCAGATGGCCGCGTACCGTGCTCCGACGTCGATGTCCCGCAGCGAGCGGTCAGCGTAAGCCGGGATCTCGAACTGCAGGTAGTCGCCGGGCTGGTAAATCAGGGCAGGCGAAAGATCGTCGGGCTCCAGCACCAGTTCCTTGATGAAGGTGGCAATGTTGTGGTTGCTGACCACGCGGAAGGTATAGGTTGGAGCCGCTTCAGCCAGGCCCAGGCCGCGAGCTGAGTTCAGATCGAACAGCAGCTTGCCATTGCTCTCACGCACGTCGTAGGTCTTGAGCCCTATGCAGACCGGCGGCCGCTGCGGCGATCCATCCCGGATATCGAATCGGCCGTTGTGCTTTGGGCATTCGATCAGCGTGCCCATCACCAGGCCGTCGGCCAGTTGGGCGTTGCCGTGCGTACAGACGCCGTCCGTGGCGTAGACTTTGTCGTCCGCCGTACGATAAATCGCGTAGGTCTTGCCGGCGTGGTCGAAGCGCAGCACGTCTTCCCGGCGCAGCCGGCTGCTGTCGCAGACCTCAATCCAGCCATCGACGACCGGCCGGCCCTCGGCCGTGATCGGCTGGGCAGTCTGGGGCACGTCGGGTCGTTCGACGGGAGCCGGCAGCTCGTGCTTCACGTAGTAGGTCGCATCTTTCGACTGCCGCCAGAGGGTCGGGATGATTTCGCGATAGGCTGTGAGCAGGCCGTCGTAGGGGACCGGCATATCCGCCTTGACCAACTCGTGCAGCTTTGGCAGGGCGTGGTAGGGCACGAGCGGGAACATGTGGTGCTCGATGTGATAGCCCATGTTCCAGTAAAGATAGCGATGGATGCGGTTCATGTAAACCGTGCGCGTGTTCAGGCGGTGATCCAGGACGTTCTCCGCCAGCCCTGCATGTTGGGTCAGTCCGTAAATGACCATCAGCCAGGCGCCGAAGAAACTGGGCAGGCCGATATACATGAGGGGCAGGATGCTGCGGGTATAGACGGCGAGGGCGATCACGCCGGCGTAGATGAGGACATAGATGCGCGCCCGCAGGAAGACTTTGCCGTGCTCGCTCTGGGGAATGTAGGTCAGCTCTGCCGGGGTCAGCTTCCCGGTGCAGTGAAGGAACACGTTCTGCCAGTACTTGAACAGCGTCGGCATGTTGAAGAACTTCAGGAACACGCCCGGCAGGCTCACAGGGCGCTGAACTGCTATCTCAGGATCTCGTCCGACGATGATGGTGTCGCTGTGATGGCGCGTGTGGCTCCAGCGCCAGGGGGTCGATTCCCGCAACACCATGAATGACGCGATCTCGTACAGCGTGTTGTTGAGCCAATCGGTCCTGAAGGCCGTCCCGTGGCTGGATTCGTGCCAGCGCGAGTCGGAAACCGAGGCATAGAGCACCCCGTATGCGGCAAAGGGGATGATTGCCCACCACGTGTGCCAGAGCAGATAGCCTCCGAGCCCAAACACGAACAGCAGGGCGAACCAGAGCAGGGTGTCGCGGATGGCCGGCCCGTCGCGACGCTCGAGCAACTCGCGCATCTGATCCCTCGGCACAGGCGAGGTGTACCATTTGGCCTCGGCAAGTCCCTTCTCGATTGCCAGCGCCGTATCGCTGCCGACCAGGCTATAATCACTGCGCTGGGCTTCCCTTGTCGCGGTCTTCCCCATGGACCCTTCCTCCTATGCGGTCACTAACGCTGCGCGCGGCCGCGCGCTTACGGCAGGCTTGCCGTCCCTCTACGGGTGGATCGCGCGCCTCGGTTGTGGATTGGCGCCCCGTGGGCACGGTGCCCACACCCTCTTTGCCGCGGACTGGCCGGCTCGGCGCGTGCCGCGAGTAGTGTAATCCACGTGCTCGCGCGCGTCAACAAGACGTCTTGGCGCGGATGCGATCTGTGCTGCAACGAGCCATGCCGGTCCCTTTGCGGCACACGTCGAAAGTCGCGGACGGGGGTCTGCGGCCGCGGGTGTGTTAGGCCTGCACAAGCCGGGTGTGCTTGCCTCAGCGGCCGAACGTGACATCCGCCGGCATGCCCGGCTTGAGCTTCAGATCCGGGTTGTCGAGGCCTAGCTTGACCCCGAACACCGTCGTCCGGCGTCCTTCGGGCGTCTGCACGTTGCGCGGCGTGAACTCGGCCTGGTTGGCGATGTTTTGCACCGTACCCGTGAAGCGCAGGTCGGGATACGAGTCGACGGTCACCTGCGCTTTTTCGCCGATGCGCACCGTCCCGTACACGTCTTCGGGCAGGTAGACTGTCAGGGTGAGACGGCTCAGATCGCCCAGAGTCAACAGCGGTGCGCCGGCCAGCGCCACCTCTCCGGGCTCTACGGAGCGGACCAGGATCGTCCCGTCCGCCGGCGCGCTTGCCGCCAGCCGTGCGATCTGGTCGTCTATCAGGGCGACCGCGGCCTGGGCAGCCGCGACTTGGCCCTGGGCCGCTTGCGCCTCCGCCTGGGCGGCCGCAAGCTGGGCCTGGGCGGCCTTGACTTGCTCCGGGCGCGCCCCGGCCTGAAGCAACTCGAGCCTGGCCTGTTCGGCGGCCTGGTTGGCCTGGGCCGCAGTCAGGGCGGCCTCGGTCTGGCTGACCGTCGCAGTAGCCTGGATGATGCTCGCCACTGCCTGGTCGACGCCGGCGCGCGCCTGGTCGAGTTCGGGGGTGGTTGCCCCGGCCAGCACGCCCTCATAGTTGCTCTTGGCCGCCTCCATGGCCAGCGTGGCCTGCTGCAGGCTGACAGACTGCGGCAGCATCGCAATGTCAGAGGCCGTCCGCACCTTGTCATAAGCCGCCTGGGCCGCCTGGACCGCAGCCTGGGCCTGCTGGTAGCGCACTGCGGCTGCCTCGATCTCTGCAGGCCGCGCTCCCTGTTTGACCTGGGCGAAACGGGCCGCCGCCTGCGAGCGCTGAGCCTCCGCGGCCTGCAGCGCGCCGCGGGATTGCTGGAGCCGGCCCGCGGCGACCGCCACGCCGGCCTGGGCCGCAGCTACCGCCTCTCGCTCGGCGGCGAGCTCGGGCGGCCGCGCGCCGGCGCGCAGTTGGTCAAGCTGGGCCTGGGCCGCAGCCACGTTCGCCTCGGCCGCGGCCTGCGAGCCGCGCGTGGCTACCAGCGCCGCTTCTGCCTGTCTCCGCTGCGACCGAAGCAGGGTATCGTCGAGCTGCACCAGCGCTTGCCCGGCCTTCACCGTATCGCCCTCGGCGGCCAGGACCGTTTGGACGCGCCCCGGGCTCTCCATCGAAACCGTGATCTCGGTCGCCTCGACGATGCCTGACGCCCTGAGACCCGCCGGCGTGGCGGCGACCCGGCCTGTCCACCAATAATATGCGCCTGCGGAGACCGCGACGACGACCACTGCAGCCACCAGCCCGCGGACCACGATCTTGCTCCGCATCTTTCCCTCCCGTTCACGCTTTCATGCAGGCGATAAACACGTCTTCGAGCGACGGTTCGATGATCGACATCTGCCCGGGCAGTATCGCGGCCCTGCGCAGCTCTCCGGCGACGGCCTCCCGGCGATTTGCCATATCCGGGGCGACAACGTGTATCAGCGAGCCGTACAGCTCCACTTCGTCAATGGGCAGCCTGCCGGCTTCGCGTGCGGCCCGCAGGGCCTTGACTGCCGCGATGGGATCGGACGGCGCGATCTCCAGCACCTGGCCGTGCATCATCTCCGCCTTGATCTCCGCCGGAGACCCGTGCGCCATCAGCCTGCCGTGCTGGATGAACGCCAGCCGGTGACAGTGCTCCGCTTCGTCCATGTAGTGGGTGGTGACGAACACGGTGACCCCTTCGGCAACCAGCCGGTAAAGCAAGTCCCAGAAGGCACGCCGCGACAGCGGGTCCACGCCCGCCGTGGGCTCGTCCAGGAAAAGCACTTCCGGACGGTGGAGGATGGCAGCGCTCAGTGCCAGGCGCTGCCGCCAACCGCCCGAAAGCTCTTTCGTTTTGATACTCTCGCGTCCTTCAAGTCCGGCCAGCGCCAGTGCCTCGGCCACGCGCGCCTCCAGGGCCGCACGGGACAAACCGTAGGCTGTGCCGTAGAAGTTGAGGTTCTGCCGTACGGTCAGGTCGTCGTACAGGCTGAAGCGCTGCGACATGTAGCCTACGTGGGGCCGAATCTTGTCCATCGCACGGTCCACCTGCATGCCCAGCACCTCGACCGACCCGGCGCTCGGCCTGAGCAGTCCAAGCAGCATGCGGATCGTCGTGGTCTTGCCCGAGCCATTCGGGCCGAGGAAGCCGAAGATCTCGCCCCGCCGCACGGCGATGTTCACGCCGTCGACTGCAGTGAAGCTGCCGAAGCGGCGGGTCAAGTTTTGCGCGAGTATGGCGGGTACTTCGTTCATGGGAAACCTGTCAATCGAGCGCTCGGCGCACGAAGCGCAGAGAGAATGTGCCGATCACGATCCCCAGCACCAGCAGCGCCAGCAGGTGTGGCCAGAGCACGTCCAGTCCCGCACCTTTGAGCAGGATGCCGCGCAAGATGCTCAGCCAGTGATGGGCCGGGATGACGTTGGCCATGTACTGCAGCGCCAGCGGCATGTTCTCTACCGGGGCGGCATAGCCGGTGAACATAAAGTCCACCATGCCGACCAACAGCACCAGCAGGAAGGCCTGGTGCTGGGTGCGTGAGATGACGGAGATGACCATCCCTTTCCCCAACTCCACGAGCAGGTAACCGAAGGCCAGGATAAGCAGCAGCGCCAGCGATCCCCGCACCGGAACGCCGAAGGCGACATGCACCATGGCCAGCATGAGCAGGAAGTCCGAGAATCCGACGATCACCACCGGGATGGCCTTGGCGACGATGATCTCCAGCGAAGAGAAGGGCATCACGAGCAGTTGCTCCAGGGTACCCAGCTCGCGCTCGCGTGAGAAGGCCAGTGCGGCGAACAACAGCACCGTGAACTCGAGCATCAGCCCGAGCTCCGCGGGGGTCGTGTAGAGCGCTTCGCTCAGGTTCTCGTTGAACCAAACGCGCAAGCTGGGATCGAAGCCTTCGAAAGCGCCGGGGCTCAGCCCAAGGCGCTCGATCGTGATGCGCTGATCGATCGCGCCGGCCAGGCCTTCGATCGCCCGCAAGGCGGCCGCCGCCGGGTTGCTTTCTGCCCCGTTCAGGATCACTTGCAGGACCGGGCGGCCCGTGCCTGAGGTCATCTGCTCGCCGAAATGGGGCGGGATCACCACTGCCGTTGTGATCTGGCCCCGTTCGAGGGCAGATTCGATCGCCCCCATGCTGCCCACCTGCTCAGCCTCCCGGAACGTGCCTGTGTTCTCCAGCCCCGTCACGATGGCCCGGCTGGCCGCGCTCTGGCTGTAATCCAGCACCATCAACGGTAGGTTGGTGATCGGGCGCGACGTGGCCCAACCGACCAGCAGTAGCTCGCTCGCGCCGCCGATCAGCATGAACGCCGGCAGCCACCAGTCACTACGGAGGTGAATGAACTCTTTGACGACCAGGGACCAGACCCGTCTGAGCATGGCTCAAGCCAGTTTCTTGCGGAAGAAGAATGCCGCCACGCCAGTGAAGGCGGCTCCCAGCCCGACCAGCATGACCGCGTATGGCCAGAGCACGTCGAGGCCGGCGCCAGGCAAGAAGATACCCCGCGTGATGATGGCGTAATGCGTGCCCGGCAGCATCAAGGCTTCCATGCGCACCTCCTCAGGCATGGAAGCCAGTGGGAAGAAGATTCCGGTCAGGAAGAAACCGGGGAAGAAGATCACCAGGAATGACAGCGCCAGGGCCGCAGCCTGCGTGCGCATGAAGACGCCTACGATCATTCCCAGGCTCAGTACCGCGAACAGGAAGACCGCTGACAGGGCGACGAACAGGGGGAAACTGCCGTTCAGCCGGATGTGAAACCAGGCTATGGCGAGGACTGGGATCAGGACGACGTTCAGCAGGCCGACTGCGACGTACGGCAGGATCTTGCCCAGCAGCAGCTCGGCGCGGCGGATAGGTGTGGCAAGCAGTTGTTCCAGCGTCCCGTGCTCGCGCTCGTGAGCGAGCGTCAGCGCCACCGAGAGGGCCGGGAAACCCAGTACCATCGAGATCAGGCCGGGGATCAGCGCGTTGCGCGAGCTCAAGTCGGGGTTGAACCAGGTCTGCACGCGGAGATCCAGCAGGGTCAGGGAATCGAGCGGGATGCCCGCCGCGCGCAACTGCGCCGACAGCGCCTGGTTGACGAAGTCCTCTGCCCGCTGCGAGATGTGCTCGACCGCATAGGTACCGCTGTTCGGCTCGGTGCCGTCGATGATGACCTGTACCGCCAACCTGCGCAGGGCCTGGAGGTCCGCCGCGAAGCCGGGCGCGATGATGACGGCCGCCTTGACCTGGCCCCCCAGCAGCAGGCGGTTGACCTCGTCCATGCTGGCGGCGTAGGCGTAGACGTCCAGGTCCTGGCCGGCTGTGATCCGCTGGATAAACGCCTGCGATCGTTGCGTCCGGTCGTAGTCCAATACGGCGACCGGCACGTGCCGGATATCCACCGTGAGCGCATAGGCCATCAGGAGCAGCACCAGCGTCGGCGTAAAGAGCACCAGTGTAAGGGTGCCCCGGTCGCGGAAAATGTGGTCCAGTTCCTTGCGTGCCATGGCCAGGACGTGGCGCAAGTTCATGCTGCCTCCATCTTGCGCATCAGCGAGATGAACGCTTCCTCCATGCGGGGCGGGGCGATACGAGCGCCGCGGTAGCCAATCCCCGCGTTCTTCAAAGCGGCTTCGACTTCCGGCAGTCGCCGAGCTCCCGAATCGACCAGCAGGTGCAGCGACTCGCCGTAGGTTTGCACCTCGCTGACCCCTGGCAGCCGGCCGAGCAGCTCCAGCGCCGGCTGCCACTCCTCGGGCCTGACCTCCACGACGTCGCCTTCGAGTTTCTCCCGGATGTTGTGCGGCGTATCGCACTCAATCAGCTTGCCGGCGTACATCAGGCCAACCCGCGAGCAGCGATCGGCCTCGTCCATGTAGGGCGTGCTGACCACGATGGTCGTGCCCTGGATGTGCAGCTCGGTCAGGATGTTCCAGAACTCGCGGCGCGAGACGGGATCGACGCCGGTGGTCGGCTCGTCCAGGAGCAGGAGTTCGGGCTGGTGCACGAGGGTGCAAGCCAACGCCAGCTTCTTCTGCATGCCGCCTGACAGCTGCGCCGCACGTCGTTCCGTGAAGCCCGATAGCCCGGCAAAGGCCAACAGGGGCCCGGTGCGCTCCGCCAGCTCATGCTTCGGCACGTCGAACAGTTCGGCGAAGAACCTCAGATTCTCCAGCACCGAAAGCTCGGCATACAGGCTGAACTGCTGCGCCATATAGCCGACGTGTGGCTTGATCGATTCTGCCCGGCTTTGTAAGTCATTGCCCAGCACCGTCGCCGTGCCACTGCTGACGTTGAGCAGACCCGCCAGCAGGCGCAGCAACGTTGTCTTTCCCGCGCCATCAGGCCCGACCAGGCCGAAGAGTTCGCCGCGGACGATTGATAGGTCGAGCCCGTCGACGGCGCGGGTCCTTTTGAAGTCACGTGTCAAGAGGTGTGTCTCGATCACACGTTCGGCCATTTCTTTCCTGCTCATTACTGACCGATCGGTCATGTATCGGCCAAAAAAAGAGAACGTTCTGGGCTAGGCCTTAGCCTGGACACCTTCGAGCAACAGCCTGATGCTCGAACGGATATTCTTGGCCGGATCGACCATCGACCGGTCGTAGACCCACAGCAGCACCGTTCCCTCGAAGATCGCACTGACTGCGATGGCCACTTCTTGGGCGTTCACATCACAGAACTCGCCGGCGTCGATGCCCCGTTGGATGATCGGCACCAGGATGTCCATATAGCTGTGCAAGTAGTGCTTGAGCGCGTGCTGGACGTACTTGTTGCGAAAAGCCAGCGCCAGGAATTCGTACGCGATGGGCATCAGGCGCAGAATGCTCGAGAGGTCCTCGACAGCCAGTTCCGTGAACTGCCAGATGCACTCCACGGCGGGCAGGTCCGCGTTCGCGAGCTTCGCCATCCCCTTGAACTCGCGCTGGAAGATGCGGTCCAGGATGGCACTGATCAACTCGTCCTTGCTCTTGAAATACAGGTACAGCGTTCCCTTGCTCAGGCCCGTCTCCTCGGCGATGTCATCCATGCGCGCGTCGTTGAAGCCCCGCTTGCTGAAGACGTCTTCGGCGGCGTCCAGGATCTGGTGTTTGCGTTCCTCGCTTACGTCGGGACGAGGTGACAACGTCGCTCCTTTCTATTATTACTGCTCTATTATTACTGACCGGTCAGTCATTTATACCACTTCTCGCTTAGGTTGTCAATGGTCGATTTGCGCGGATCTGGGGCCCGTCACGGGTTTCATCCGCGTATTTCTGAGCGAAGGGGAATACGACCGGCTGATTGACGCAGCGCAAGGAGAGCGGTTAGCAGCACATCTGCAGAAAGCCGGGGCTACGGTCGAGCTCCGCCGCTGGCCTGCCGGCCACGACCTGACTACGTCCGAGATCGTGGCCGCGCGTGGCTGGTAAGCGAGTTGGAGCTGACCGTGCCCGCAAGTTCTGGCGAGGAGGATCGGAGAGCGAGGCGGGTTTTTTCGTTCTTAGTCCTGCCGCTCCTTGCGCGCGCGGTCGCGCACGCGTACCCGCACAGGCACCATTTCGCCCTGCTCATCGCCCGCTACCCCTCGGCCGAGGTAGCCGGCGATGGCTCCTGCCAAGACCGTGATCAGTATCCAGCCTATCAATGTCATTTCGTCTAGTCTCCTTGGGGCGCTGCGTTTTGCAACGCCTTCGTTTGTTTAGATGCGCAAAGTAGAAGCCAGGTTTCATGGACTCCATGACACCTGGCTTCAGTCTCAGGATCGGTTGTGCTCAGCCGGCCGGTCGGGCGGCGAGCGTGACCGTCAGCTCCTGATTCTCACCGTTGCGCACCACGCTGAGCGTGACTTCCTGGCCCGCCTGGGCCGACTGGATCGCCTGAGTCAACTCCTGAATCGTCGATAGACGCTTCCCGTCGACCGCGGTGATCACATCGCCGCCCAGCATGATCTGCTCGCCTTCAGCCGTCGTAAAGGCTCGCGCGCTTCCGAGTACGCCCGCTTGATCCGCCGGACTGCCCTGGGTCACATTCTCGACCAGCACCCCCTGCTGCGTGTCCGGCAGGTGCATCGCCTTGGCGATCTGGGCCGTGACCGTCACACCCGAGACCCCCAGCCAGCCGCTGGAGCTGTTTTGGCCCGGCTTTGGCTGGGCCGCTTGCGCGCTGCTCTGGCCGGGCCGGCTGCTCAGCGTGACCTGCAGCGTCGTCTGCCGGCCATCGCGCAGCACCGTCAGGCTGACCACCTGGCCGACTTTCGTGCTCCGTGATAGGTAAGAGATGATGCCGTCCATCGTGTTGACCGCCTGGCCGTCGATCTTCACGATCACGTCGCCGCCGACCGGGGTGCTCTGGCCGTCGATCGTCGCCTGCTTGCTGCTCCCGCGCACCCCGGCTTTATCGGCCGGGCCGCCCTGCGTGACGCTGTCGACCAGCGCGCCGCGCTGCGCGGGATCCAGGCCCATGGCCCGCGCGACATCCGGGCTCAAGGTGGCGCCGGTGATGCCAAGATAAGGATGCAGGAACCTGCCAGTCTGGATCAGGGACGGCACGACGTTCTGCACCGTGGCCGAGGGGATCGCGAAGCCGACCCCGGCGTTGCCGCGCACTGGCGATTCGATTGCCGACGTCACGCCGATCACCCGGCCGTCCAGGTCCAGCAGCACGCCACCCGAGTTGCCCGGGTTGATCGGGGCGTCGGTCTGGATAATATCCGGGATTTGGAAGGACGGGCCGGTCACCAGTGCCTGGTTGTCGCTGCCCGCGGCCATCGATCGGCCGACTGCGCTGACGATGCCGAAGGTCATGCTGTTGGCCAGGCCGAAAGGATCGCCGATAGCGACCACAAACTGGCCCACTTTCACATTGCCTGAATCGGTCAGCGTGACGGGCTGCAGGTCCAGTCCCTGCGGGCTGACCTTGATCACCGCCAGGTCACTATCCGGGTCAGTTCCGACGACCGTCGCCGGCACGCTTCGCCCGTCCGCGAAGGTGACCTCGATGCGGGTCGCGCCGTCTACCACGTGGTTGTTGGTGACGATGTGGCCCTGGCTATCCCACACGAAACCGGAGCCCTGTCCGGAACTGGGAATGCTGGGGAGCTCGGGCAGGTCCGGCGTGCTGGGGGTGTTCCGGTTGCCCGGCAGGCCGGGGATCAGGTTGGGAAGGTTCGGCAGGAGCTTGCCCAGGTCGCCTAGATTGGGCAGGCTCGGCCCCTGATTCTGGTCCTGGCCGTTGTCGTTGGGGCTGTTGGGCGAGCGGCGCGGCGCGCGCCCCGGGTTCTGCGTGCTCGTCGGTACGGCGCTGACCCGGATGCTGACCACGGACTGGTTCGCCGTTTGGTAGACTTGCTGCAGCGCGGCCTGCAGATCTCCGCTCACTTGTACCGGCCGCGTGTCGAGCGGCTGGGTCAGGGCTTGCGCGTCCGGCACTCTCACTTCTCCGACTGTCACCTCCTGGGCCGGCCGCGGAAGCACGTCCGCCAGGGCCGTCCGAGCGGCCTGGGCCTGATTGAGGGCGGCCAGTGCGCGCGGCGCGAGCAGCATGATGCTGGCCGCGCTCAGGGCGAGGATCACGACAAACGCGACTGTTGCGACGAGAAGCAAGCGCTTCATTGTGGCAGACTCCCTCCCTTGGCAATGAATGAAGATTCCCCCAAGCGGTTGATAGCGCAGTATGGGCCCGCGCTGGTTAATGCTGCGTTAGGATTGTGTTATCGGATGGTTAACGGTGCGCCAAGCAGTGGCGAGAAGCGGGCCTGCGGCCAAGACCGCGGTATACTGTCAGACGTGCGATACCATCCCCATATTCAGCCATAGGATAACGCAAGATGACACACAGGGAAATGACGCTGCAGGAGGCGGTAAGCGAGGTGCAGCGCTTCCACGAGACTTTCGGTTTATCGGTCGCCGCGAGCCCCGTGGCCGAGCTCCCGCCGGGTGTGCTCGAGCTGCGCCTGAAGCTCCTTCAGGAGGAGCTAGACGAGTACCGGCAGGCGGCGGAGGCCGGGGACCTCGTAGCCATCGCCGACGCGCTGACCGACATCCTGTACGTACTCTTCGGCACTTACGTCAGTCATGGGCTGCAGGAGCTGGCAACGGAACTGTTCGTCGAAGTCCAACGCAGCAATATGAGCAAGCTGGATTTGGCCGGCCGCCCGGTCGTGCGCGCCGATGGCAAGGTCCTGAAGTCGTCGCGGTTCTCCGAGCCGGACCTGGCTACCATCATCGCCCGCCATCTGCGCTAGCGGCAGGTCCCCTGTCGGTTTGGCGTACTGGATCAAGCGTTGCAGAAGCGTTGGCGGCTGCCGGGTTATGATCAGGGTCACACATCACCCGGAGGATTGAAGCCATGGACCAACCCGCGTCGTCTGTATCGCCGGGCATCGCCCAGGTGCCGGCCACCGCCGAGGCGCGGCCTGAACCGGGCGATGGCCAGGCGCCGATCCCCGATGAGCGGCGCTATCGCGTCGTGATCGAGAACGTGTCGCCGGAGATCGACTGCGGCGAGTTCCCGATCAAGCGCACGACCGGAGAAGTGGTCGTAGTGGAGGCAGACATTTTTGCCGAGGCCCACGACGCGCTCACTTGCCTGCTTTTGTACCGCAAAGTGGGTGAGCCCGCTTGGCATGAGCTGCCGATGACGGCGCTTGGCAACGATCGCTGGCGCGCGGCGTTCACCGTGGGCGAGCTGGGGCGCTACTCCTACACGCTGATGGGCTGGGTCGATCGCTTTGGGACCTGGGCTCGCGATCTGCGAGTGCGCCGGGAGGCGGGCCAGCACCTGGACGTAGATCTGATGATCGGCGCCGGGATGGTGGCGGAGGCGTCGCGCCTGGCCGCGCGTCGCGAGCGGGGCGGACGACCGGGTGGTGCCGAGGACGAGCGGCGTCTGCAGGATTTCTCCGAGGCGCTGCGCGACGGCTCGGCGGGAGCCGTCGAGGCGGCCCTCTCGGATGAGCTGGCGGGCCTGATGCAGGTCTACGCCGACCGCCGGCTGTCTTCCACTTATGGCAAAGAGTTGGCAGTGATGGTCGAGCGGCCGCGGGCCCGCTTCGGTGCCTGGTACGAGTTGTTCCCGCGTTCGACCGCGTCCGAGCCGGGCCGGCACGGTACCCTGCGAGACCTGGAAGCACGCTTGCCCTACATCGCCTCCATGGGCTTCGACGTCGTCTATCTTCCCCCTATCCATCCGATCGGCCAGGGCTATCGCAAGGGCCCCAACAACCAGGAGGGCGGCGGCCCTGACGATCCCGGCAGCCCCTGGGCCATTGGCTCGCCCGAGGGGGGGCACACTTCGATCCATCCTCAACTGGGAACCCTGGACGATTTTCGGCGGCTGGTCGTGTGCGCCGGTGAACTCGGTCTGGAGATCGCGCTCGACGTGGCATTCCAGACGTCGCCGGACCACCCCTACGTGCGCCAACATCCCGAGTGGTACCGCTGGCGACCCGACAACACGATCCAGTATGCCGAGAACCCGCCCAAGAAGTATCAGGATATCTACCCGTTGGACTTCGAGACCGAGCATTGGCGCACCCTGTGGCAGGAGCTCCTGGGTGTGGTGACCTTCTGGATCGGCCAAGGCGTGCGTATCTTTCGCATCGACAACCCCCACACCAAACCGTTTGCCTTCTGGCACTGGCTGATCGGCGAAGTCAAACGTGACTATCCAGACGTCATTTTCCTGAGCGAGGCCTTCACGCGCCCGAAGGTGATGAAACGGCTGGCCAAGCTCGGCTTCAGCCAATCCTACACCTACTTCACCTGGCGCAACACTTGCGAAGAGCTGACCGAGTACTTCACGGAGTTGACCAAGACCGAAATGCGTGAGTACCTGCGGCCCAACCTGTGGACCAACACCCAGGACATCCTTCATGAGTATCTGCAGGTGGGCGGCCCGCCTGCCTTCACCGTGCGGTTGGTTCTGGCTGCCACCCTCGGCGCCAGCTATGGTATCTATGGGCCCGCCTTTGAACTAACCGAGAACGTGCCACTTCAGCCGGGCTCCGAAGAGTACCTTAACTCGGAGAAGTACGAGGTCCGGCATTGGGACCTGGAGCGAGCCGGCAGCTTGCACGACCTGATCGCCCGGGTCAACAGCATTCGGCGAGAGAACGTCGCCTTGCAAAGCGATTGGAGCCTGCAGTTCCATCCAGTTGACGACGAGGAGCTGATCTGCTACAGCAAGCAGACGGACGACCGGAGCAACATCGTTCTGGTGGTCGTGAACCTCGACCCGCACCACGCCCGCTCGGGCACGGTAGAGCTGCCCCTGGATCGGCTGCAGATCGATCCCCGGCGCCCCTACCAGGTCCATGACCTCCTGTCCGATCGGCGGTTCCTTTGGGACGGCCCGCGCAACCTGGTGACCCTCGATCCAGGGGAGACGCCGGCCCGCATCTTCCGCATTCGGCGGCATCTGCGGACCGAGCACGATTTCGACTACTATCTGTGAGGGCGGGCCGTGAGGCCTGGAGGAGAGGGATCGATGACGGACGACACTCCTGGATACAAGGATGCTAGCGACAGGCAGGACAAAGCGGCCGGCACCGGGCCCGCACAGGCGACCCTATCCGTGTCCGGCTCCTGGCAGAGCGTGCTGGAGGGCGAGGGACGCGCAGCGCTCGAGATGCTGCTGCCGGGCTACCTGCAGGCCCGCCGCTGGTTCCGCGGCAAGGCCCGCAAGCCGCGCTCGGCGCAAATTGTGGATGTGGTGCGCGTGCCAGAAGCAGAGACGGGAGGAACCGAGGGGCCGGTGCACGAGGCCTGTATCGTGCTCGTGCGGGTCGATTACTTGAAGGGAGAGCCGGAGCTCTACGTCCTGCCCCTGGCGTACGCGCAATCGGAGCGAGCCGATGACATAACGGAGCGCCAGCCGGGGGCAGCCGTCGCTCGCCTGACCGGCGATGCGCCGGGCTTGCTGTACGATGCCACTGCGGACCCTGCTTTCAGCCAGAACCTGCTGGGGGCGATCGAGGCCGGGCGCAGCTTTTCCAGTCCGTCGGGCACGTTAAGCGCTCAGCCGACGGTAGCCTTCACATGCATGCGCGGGGCTTCTGAGCGACCACTCGCGGCACGCCTGGGCAGCGCCGAGCAGAGCAACACGTCGGTGGTCTTTGGGGACCGCCTGATCATGAAGCTCTACCGCCGGATCGAGCCGGGAATCCACCCGGACCTCGAAATGACCCGCTTCCTGACCGAGCGCACCTCATTCAGCCATATCGCGGCCGTCGCCGGTGCTCTCGAATACTTCCCGGCTCAGCCAGCGGACGCCCGTCCGGGGCCTGCCGTGGCAGATGGGCTTGCTCTGGGCATCCTGCAAGGCTTTGTGGCCAACCAGGGCGACGCCTGGGAGTATACGCTGGATGCCCTGTGGACGTACCTGGAACGGGGACTGGCCAGGCCGTCGAGCCCGCCCGATGCGCGCATCTCGACGGCCGGCCTGCTCGCGGTTGGAGCTGAGCCTTCGCCCCTGGCCCGCGAGACGATCGGCGAGTACCTGGACTCGGCGCGCCTGTTGGGCCGGCGCACGGCCGAGATGCACCTGGCCCTGGCCTCCGAGGCTGCCGATCCGGCCTTTGCCCCCGAGCCATTCACCGAAGACTATCAGAGCTCGCTCTACCAGTCCTGGCGCGAGCTTAGCGATGGCGTATTCGATCTGTTCCGCGGCCGCATCAACGACTTGCCTGCCGGCGTCCGTCCGGCCGGGGAGGAGCTGCTGGCGCTGGAGGACCGGCTGCTCGAACGCTTCGGGGCGATCAATGAGCGGCCGGTGCATGCGACGCGCATCCGGACGCACGGCGATTACCACCTCGGGCAGGTACTGTACACCGGGGATGACTTCGTGATCATCGATTTCGAGGGCGAGCCGGGCCGCCCGTTGAGCGAGCGCCGCCTCAAGCGGAGCGCCCTGCGCGACGTCGCCGGCATGCTGCGCTCCTTCCAATATGCGGCTTACGGTAAGGTCTTGTTCGACCAGGAGCGCCTCGCCAGGCTCGGGCCAACCCAGCAGTCCGCCCTCGACTCCTGGGGGCGCTTCTGGCAGCTCCAGGTGTGTGCCGCTTACCTGAACGCCTACTTCAACTCGGCCGGCCCGGCGTCCTTCCTGCCCGCCGCGCGCGAGGAACTGGCCCTGCTGCTCGACGTCTACCTGCTCGAAAAGGCGACCTACGAGCTGGGCTATGAGCTCAATAACCGCCCTGATTGGGTCACCATTCCCGTTCGCAGCATCCTGCAACTGCTGCGCGACTGACTTACCGGTTCCCGGGGTCGTCGGCATCAGTCTACCAACGGCTCGCGCTGTCACTGCTCGAACTGCTTGCTGAATGGAGCACCCGCTAGCGAGCCTGCCCGAGCAGCAGGCGGGCAAAGGGTGAGCCGCCGGTGTGACCAGGGGCATCGCTAGCCGGGATACCGCGCGCTGCGGTGAGTGATCGTGGCTAAGCGCCAGGTCGTGCCGCAGGCGGTGCTCGGCGCATGCTTCCGCCTGGCGCTCAGCCTGCTCATGGCATGATCTCGCCACCCCAGCTATCAAAGTCGGGCTCGTCCCGGTCCGGCAAGCGTCGGACTTCGAGCGTCGACCGGCAGTTCGGCCGGCGGTTCGGCGCCCATCCCGCTCTGATAAGCGGCCCGTAGTAGCTCGGGGAAACCTGTGGCCTGGGGCTGCGAAGGGAGCTGGAAAAGCCGTGGCGCGAGGGCCGTGCGCCCGTCCAGGGTGTGACGCTCGATAGTGCGGGTGCCGTCGTGGACGAAGTGCTTCTCCACGACCGGTGGGGGAGTGCGCGGCGTACGCCAGGCCTTGACCGGGAAGGCGCTGGCGACCAGTATCAGTGCGACGGTGAGACCTGCCACCAGGATCACGGCCAGGGTGCGCACGAACTCGGCTCCGATCAGCCACAGCGCGAAGGCTAATGTCGCCGCGATCGCCAGGCCAAAAACCAGGTAGAGGCCCGCTGCGTTCTCGCTTTTCATTGTCCCTCTTTCCGTCAGCGCCGGCTTAACCATCAAACCAGGGCGCTCTCCGGCTCGAACATGCTGGCATTCTCGGCATATGGCAGTTGTCGCAGTTGTTGCTCGCCGACCAGCGGTACTTGCAGGCGTGTGATACCGCCACCCGCGGTCAGTAGCAGGAAATCGCCTTTGCCCAGCAGGGCGTCCGCCATCGTGCGCGAGCGGCCGGTGGCGCCATAGGTCAGCGTGGCGCTGCTGACCCGCCCGACGAGGCGCGCCGGCAGGTTGGGAAGCGCCTCTCCCAGGCTCTTGCCGCCCGGCTGCTGTGTGCTGACGATCAAGGTGATCCCCAGCGCCCGCCCGATCTGTGCGATGCGGGCCATCGAAGCCGCGATGCGGCCGTCCATCCCCACCAAGTCCTTTACCTCGTCGAGCACCACCACGAGACGGGGGTTCGTTTGCCCGCCGGCGGCCCGACGGTCCAGTTCCAGCGAGACTGACTCCAGCAGGCGGGCGATCTCGGCCGGATCCGAGGTCACCGGGTGGACGAGGTGCGGTAGATGCGCGAACGGAGCCAGTTCGTAGCCCTTCGGATCGAGCAAGAGCATGCGCAGGGCGCGCGGCGCATTCTGCCGGGCCAGCCGGTACAATATCCAATGGAGCAGCACGCTCTTGCCCGACCCGGTGGCGCCGCCGATCGCGACGTGACAGGCGTTGGGGTCGCTGAGGTCCAGCCAGACCGCCTTGCCGCCTGTGGCGACGCCCACCGCCACGCTTGCAGAGTTGCGGGGCCTCAGCGCATCCATGCGTTCCGGCGACAGCGTCTTGCGAAGGTGCGGCGGCTTGGGAATCTCGATCAGCACCTTGCCCGGCGTGCGCGCCACACGGCAGTTGTCGGCCCCGGCGGCCAGGGCCAGCGCCCCGGCCATGCGCTCGACCCGTTCGGGAGCCACGCCGAAGCCCAGGCTGCAACTGAACGCCCAGAGTTGTGGGCCGTTCCAGGCCAGAGCGACGATCGCCTGGATGCGGCGCTGATTCAGGGTTTCCTGCAATATGGCGGCGATCAGGTGTTCGTTGCCCTCTGGATTGGCGGCGGGAGTGCCGCCGTGGAACGCTGCGCTCATACTTGGCCTCGCGACTGTACTGATTAGAACTTCTGTTCTATGATAGTCCTTCTCGGGCGGGCTGTCAAGAGGGAAGAGTCATAAATCGTCGAGTTTGGATCGGGTAGGCTTGCGGCTCGTACATGCCCGCTTCCTGCGCTGGGCTGCCGCGACCGCTCGCGAGTAGGCGCGCGCAGGTTTGCCGAGGGGCGGCTGCCTGCCTGGTCGCTCGGCCCGCACGCCGCGATAGCTCGCGCGGGTCAGGACTTGCTCGGCGAGACGCGTTGCTGCGAGGCCATCGCTCAGCCCCGCTTCCGATAAGGGAAGAAGGAGCTTCTGTCCCCGCTCTCCCAGTTTTCGCGCAGTTCCGGCTTTGTGATGTCCCAGTCCGGATGGCAGCGGATCGACATCGCCCGAAAGTCCTGCCGCACCTCTTCCGGCGTTGGCCGGCCCCAGTACCAGTAACCGACATAAGTCTTGTACACCCGCAGCCCCGGTTCCAGCATGACCGTGTGCGGGACGCTCGGGTTACGTTCAGGATCCGTGTATTCCGCGATCTCCAGATCCCGCTGTACCAGCCGCTCCTCGTCTGACAGGAAGGCCCAGTGCGCGCCAAGCCGGGAGCGCCACTCCAGGCAGCCCTGCACTGAATCCGGACTGATGGTGATGAAGCGCGTGTAGCTGAGGACGACCTCTGGTTCCATCGCGACCATCCACATGTGCTGGCGATGTTCGCGCGGGCAGAAGGACGCGCGCGCCAGCACCAGGGCGACCGGATCCTTGCCTTGCAGCTCGCTCAGCCGGCGACGCGTCCCAGTATGATCGGGCAGTTCATAGTCAGGAAACTTGCTCCCTGGTACGATATCGGCACGCATGTCATTGCACCTCCGGGATTTGCTCAAAGGAAAATGGATCAAGCCGGCCTGCGCATTATTCTACCATACTCGTCACTGCCCGGCCGCCCCTTGGCGGTGTCCTTTCCGCAAGGCCATCGTAGCGATCCTGTGAAAGGGGCAAACCGGCAGCCCAAAGCGCGGGCGGCGGCGCGTCTTGCCACCAATCTTGCCACGACCTTGGATCGAGGAACGAGCCTGAGTCGCGCACAATCACGTCAACCTCGCCGCTACGCGCCGTGCCGACCACACTGTCATTGTGGACGGGCCGGCACTGGCTGCCGGCCCGCCTGGTCGAGGCTCCGGTACAGATCGACAAGGTTCGGATCGACACAACGGCTGTAGTGGAAAGTACGCCTTGGCGGTGACTCGATTGCACCTTCCGGCCAGCGCGAGTATACTAGTACGTGTGTTCGATCCGGGCCAGCAGGGAGAGTAGGCATGGCGGACTCGAAGAGTATCACGGCGGAATGGGTCGCAGAGCAGCGCGAGCATAACTACCGGCGCACTCCTGCGCGGCGCGTCCAGACGGTGGAAGAAGCGCGCGCTTTTATACAAGAGACCGGCTTCTGTCACTTCTGGTCGATCCAGGGCGTCGAGATGCCGAACCTGTTCCAGGCCATCGCCGGCCGGGTGCGCTCGGTGCCCAATGAGCACGACGACCCGGACCTCGGCAAGTGCTGGGGCTGGAAGGACAACTCGCTGGACAAGCGCTGGTGGTACTACGGCAAGCTGATCAGGCGCCGGGCGACGCTGGTCTCACTGGACCTGCTGCCGGCCTTCTACGCCTGTAGCGAGAATTACGGCGACTACGAGCATGATTACCTGGCGGAATACCAGGACGGCCGGCTGCCGCTGGAGGCGAAGAATATCTATGAGGCGCTGCTGGAGAACGGCCCGCTGGACACAGTTGCGCTGCGCAAGAAGGCGCGCCTGGCCAATGATAGCGCCAAGTACAAGTTCGACAAGACGGTGACCGAACTACAGGCGGGTTTGAAGATCCTGCCGGTTGGGGTGGCCGCGGCCGGAGCCTGGCACTACGCCTTTATTTATGATATTGTGGCGCGGTATTATCCTGACCTGCCTGCTCTGGCGCAGACAATCAGCCGTAAAGCGGGGCAGCAAGCATTGATCGCCAGGCACCTGGACAATGTCGTGACTGCATCGCGGGCGGAAGTGTCTCGTACGCTGGATGTCTTGAGTTGGTCAACGGGGGAGTTTGGCCAAGCGGTTAGCGCGATGATCGAACGTGGTCAGATCCGGGAGGTGTCGGTTGAAGGATGCAAAGGGACATATCTCATTCCGGCATCAGCCATGGATTTATGACGATAAGGGCAACGGGACAAGCGGTCTCGTGAGAGCAAGGACCTCATCGTCGGATTTTCCAGGCTGTGTCTCTGGTACATACCAGACGGTATCCTGATTCTGCCGGAGCCGTTCTGCCGATTTTTCCAAGATCAACTCGACCATCGAACTCACGAGTACCACGACGGCCCTTTGCGCGAACTGTACATAAAGCATGATGGGTCGCTGGTCGACATGCTGTTCGCCTACGCGCTCGAGCACGGGATCATCAGTCACGAAAGCGTCCTCCCGGAACTGGAGCCCTATCTCGAACGGCCGCTGGCTTTCTATCGCGGGGTGGAGCAGAGCGATGAAGAAGGGTGAGAAGAAGAAGCAACAGAAAGCGCTGACTCGCCGCACCAAGCGCAAGGTGGCACAGCGCTCAGCGCACGTCGCGGCGCAGGCGAATCCAGCACTGACTGTGATCCAGCAGGCACACGGCAGTCCCCTCCTGGGCTGCTGGAGTCAGCCAGGCTGGGACCAGAGCGGGCTAGCGGTAGTGGTCGTTGCCCGCCGCCAACCAGATGGGCTGGTCGTGTTCGGGACTTTTCTGGTTGATTACTATTGTCTGGGCGTCAAGACTGCCTACTGGAATGTGGATGTGCCACGTAGCCAGTTCATCAACGAGTATCTGCCCGGGATGCTGATGGGCGAGCCACTGGAAATCAGCTCCGACCTGGCGCATGAGCTGATTTACGGGAGCATCGAGTTTGCCGCGCGCTGGGGCTTTCGCCCGGATGCAGACTTCAAGTTGGCGCAGCAGGTGCTCGACCCACCCGAGGCCCATGCTAGAAGCGGCCAGGTCCAGTTTGGCAAGGACGGCAAGCCGTTTTACGTGTCTGGCCCGCACGATAACGTCAAGGCCATCATGCGCCAACTGACACGCACCGCCGGCGAAGACAATTTCGACTTCCTGGCCGCGTTGGCCAGCCATCGTTCGATCTGTTGCCCGAGCACGGTGAGGCGATTGAGGAGTAGCGCGCGCGGGCTTGTGGCCGCGGGCAATGGACCTCGCTGACCGGAGCGGTGCCGCTCGACTTCAGCCGGTGAAAGGTTCGAAAAGCTCGATCGGGTTGCCCGCCGGGTCGTCGAGCAAGATCTGTTTGCCGCCGACGCCGGTCACGATGTCATTGCGAAAGACGGCCCCGCCTTCGCGCAAGGTCTCGACCTCAGCGGCCAGGTCGTCGACTTCGAGCACGATGCGGTTCCAGCCACCGGGCTCGGGCTTACGTCCATCTGGCATCGGTTGAGCACCGCCTCCCGGGCCGGTTGGGGCGCTCAGGAGGAGGCGAAGCTCGCCTCGCGAGAGAATCGCAAAGGTCGGGGCGGGATGCATGACGATCCCGAAACCAAGCAGAGCGGTGTAAAATGAGATCGCCGCGTCCACATCCTCGACGATATAACGAACACTGACGGATACCATTTCAAATGTCCCTCGTTCTTCAGGATAGGCACTGGGGACGCGGGAGAACGTAAGGTCGATTCCATATACGGAACCGAGCACCGTCACGCTCACCGGCCACACTCTGCACCTCGCCGCCCACGACGCCGTTCATCAGGCCCAGATCTCAGGCCAGCTGGCGGCCGCGGTTTGAGGGTGGCGTTGAGCTGACATCAGGGCGCGCTCGCGAAGAGACACTTCAGGTAGGCGCCCTCTGGGAACAGGACAGGGTGATCGATCGGGTGCCCCGTACGTTCAATCTCGAGCAGCGGGCGGCCCGCACGTTGCGCTGCGGCTGCGACGGTGTCGAAGAAAGCCGGCGCCGATATCCGGCTGGAGCAGGAAGCTATCACCAACGTGCCGCCGGGCCGCAGCACGCCGAGCGCCAGGCCGGTGAGCCGCGCGTAGGCGTTCAGGGCCGCGCTCACCTCTCCCTGGCGCTTGGCGAAGGCCGGCGGGTCGACCACCACCAGGTCGAAAGCTTGTCGATCCTGGTGCAGGCGGGCCAATGCCAGGAAGGCGTCTGCCTCCAAAGTGGCATGATGCGCGGCCGCCACCGCCGGCAGGTCCAGGTTGAGAGCGAAGTTGCGCTCGGCCGCGGCCAGGGCGGGTGCGCTGGAATCCAGGCTGACCACCTCGGGCGCGCCCCCACGCGCAGCATACAAGGAGAAGCCGCCGCTGTAGGCGAAGACATTAAGCACCAGCCGGCCAGCGCTGAGCCTCTCGACGCGCGCCCGGTTGTCGCGCTGGTCGAGAAAGAAGCCCGTCTTCTGTCCCCGCAGCACATCGGCCTCGAAGCGCAGGCCGTTTTCGAGGAAGGCGACCGGTCCCGATGGGGGCGGGCCGGCCAGCACTGTCCCGTCTTGCAGCCCGTACAGGTGCTCGGGCCGGCGCAGCAGATCCCGGCTGAGACGCAACACCAGGCAGCCGGCGGGAAAAACCTCGTCCAGTGCGGCGCGCACCTCGCGTAAGTGGGGTATCCACGCCGGAGTGTAGACCTTGGCCACCAGCGTGGAGGCGTAGCGATCGATCACCAGCCCGGGCAGACCGTCGTTTTCTCCGTGCAGCAGCCGATAGCCATCCGTGCCGGTTTCGGGTAGGGTGGACCGCCAGGCGACGGCGGCCGCCAGTTTGTCGGCGAGCCAACTTCGATCGATGGTCGTCGGGGCGCCGTGGTGCAGCACCCGCACCCGCAGTGGAGACGTGGGATCGTACAGGCCGATCGCCAGGAATCGTCGGTGCGTGTCAAAGATGACGGCGAGATCCCCCGGCCGCCCCTCTCCGCTCTGCGCCGTGATCGCCTGGTCAAAAAGCCAGGGGTGGCCCTGGCGGAGGGCGCGTTGCGCAGCCGGGGTGACGCGCAGCGCCAGCCGCCGCTCACCGGGCAGGGGAATGCCTGCCAGTGGATCAAGCGCCGGCATAGCCGCTCATCTGTCGCCTGCGTGTCACCATTTCTCCCGTGCGGCCTTGGCCACCCAGGCCGCCGAAAGCGCGGCGGACAGCTCCTCGAAGACGGGCCTCGAGTCATGCGCCGTGCCGAACGCCTTGACCCATTCGGGTGAATTGGCCGCGCGTTGTCCACGCAGCCAAGGGATGCGCCAGCCGGTCAGGAATCCGGCGAGCTTGCCCGCGCGCAGGACTGCTGCTCCTGGCCCTGCCGGGGCGATCCGTTCCAGCCTCGAGGGCCAGGCGCCTGGCTGCTCGTAGCAGGCAGGCAGCAGCGGCAGCGCCGCACGTAACAACCGGCAGCGGGCGCTGACCGGGCGCCCGGCTTCTGGCAGATGTTCCTTCTTCAGCAGCATGACGATCTCCACTGCATGTCTTTCCCTCCGCCGACCTTTAGTCGCCATGATACCCCGAGTGGCACGAAATCGGCCAGAGGAAGGTCCCGGACGCGCAGGGGCGGCGGGTCCGTCACCCGCCGCCCCTGCTGCGATCTGCCGCCGCTGCGGCGTTCGGTCCGTGTCACGCGCAACAGTCGCAGGGCTTGCTCTCGACCGAAGGCATCATGGCGTTCAAGCGAGCTCCCCAGTTCATCAGGCGGGCGCCGCGGCGCTGCTGGGACTGTTCGTAGATCCCCTTGCCCCAGCGGAGCAACAGGCAACCCAACCGGCTGACCAGGTTGGAGGCGAATTCGGCCGTCCTGCTCCTACGTCCTCCCCGAGCCTCGCGAACCAGCCGGTCCACGTGCGCTTCATTCAGCAAGTCCTGGCGATGCGCCTGCCGCATGACCTCGTCGTGATAGAAGACACCCATTCCCTGATCTCCCTTCACCTTCTCCGAACTCCTTTCGCCTGCATGGGGTGCCGCGCAGCCCGCTCGTCGGATCAGTGAGCGCCTGCCCCGGCATCCCGCCATACGCTCGTGCCCGGTGCTACGAGTGGAACCGATGCCCCGGCGTCGGTCCAACCGATCGTGCTGCGGAGCCTGATGGGGGAAGCCCCGGCATCACGGTAACCCGTCGGGCGGCTATCGACCGAGAGGGCCGGCACAGCCGCCGGCCTGAAGAGCGGGGATGCCGAATTGACGTAGGGCACCGACCCGGTTGTATAAACGGCAGGTGAAGAGACTGTGCTAGCCCGCAGACCTGGGGCGAAGAGCACGGCCCCGGCTCCGAGTGCCACCACGACGAGGATGGCGATGACAGCTCGCAACAGCTTCCGTGATTTGATGGTAGAACGCGCGCTGATTTCCACCCTTTGGCTCCTGTTCGGACCGTCCACCGGCCCACGAATGCATCTGGTTCGCTGAAGCCTGGCACCCGCTTCAGCGGAGACACTATAAGTGAGAGGCACACGCGTGTCATCGTAGGAAATACGTAGATTTGTGCGTATATTTTTAGCCGCATTTATGCGAACTACGTATGGGCTGGCCCCGAGGATGGGGAGGAGCCCAGGCCCTTTTCAATCGCCCAGGCGGCAATCTGCGTGCGCGAGGAAAACTGTAGCTTGCCGAGGATGTTACTCACGTGCGTCGTCACGGTACGCTCGGTCAACACGAGCGCTTCGGCGATGGCGCGGTTTGACTTGCCTTGCGCCACCAGGACTGCCACCTCACGCTCGCGCGCTGTCAATCCATCGAACTGGTTCTTGCGCTGTTGCCGGGCCGAGAGACGAAGGGCAAGTCCTTGGTTGGGTTTCGGCTCCTGCTCGGACCCTGGATCGCAGGACGCCGCAGCCTCGCGGTAGGCATCCGCGGCCGCCTCGTCGATCGTCAACGCGCGTCCCTGAGCCCAATAAGTATCGAACGCGGTCTTGCCCAGCATCGAACGGGCCGCCGCGAGCAGTTCGTCGTATTCGGAGCGATCGCCGGGCCAGAGCGCCGTGCCGGCGGCTTCGCGCAAGGCGTCCGCCGCACCCCAGAGGCGTACGGCACGCTGCATCTGGGGCAAGCCGCGCGGCGCCTCGCCGGCCAGTCTGGCGATGACCTTTGCCAGGCCGTCCAGTGATTGCGGGGCTAACCATTTGTCACCCATTTCCTGGGCGGTCTCAAGGCTTTCTACGTAAAGCTTGCCCGCCGCCTGGCAGTCGCCTTGCCTCGTGGTCACCGAGGCCAGCCCGACAAGGATCAGGCCGATCAGGCGCCGGTCACCGGACGCCCGCGCTTTGGCAAGGCTCTCTCGATAGCAGGCTTGAGCCCGTACGAGGTCGCCACGCACCTCCGCTAATGTGGCCAGGTTGTTCAGCGTTTGGGCGATGCCCCAACCGTCGCCGATCTCGCGCCGGATCGCGAGGCTGCGCTCGTAAAGCGTCTCCGCTTCTTCATTTGCGCTCAAAGCGTGCTGCACGAGCGCCAGGAGATTGAGCGCATGAGCCAGGTTGGCCTGGTCGTGCAGCTCAGACCATAGGCTCACGCTCTCGTCCGCCAACCCGCGGGCTTTCTCATAGTCGCCTTGGAGCAAAGCGACTGTACCGACACCCAACAGGGCGCGCGCGCGCACCGTCGAGTGATCACTCCCACGCCGCTCGCGCAGGATCTCCTCGCACCAGTCACGCCATTCGCTGGGGTTGCCCCGCAGCATGCGCCAGAACCAGGCCATCGCGCCCGCCAGCCGGCAGGCTCCGGCGGCGTCGACTTCGTGAGAACGGCTCCAGGAAGCGGCCGACCAGAGGTTGTCCTGCTCTTGCTCCAGGCGGGTAGCCCATGCCATCTGCGCCGCACTTCTTAGCAGGGGCTCGGCCTCTTCGGCCAGTTGAACGAAGAACATCATATGCCGCCGGCCTGCCGCCTCGGCTTCTCCGCTCTGCTCGAGCTTTTCACGGGCGTAGGCGCGCACGGTCTCGAGCAAGCCGTAGCGCGTCTCAGTTTCAGTTCCGTTGCCCAGCTCCACGCGGACGAGGGACTTATCCACCAGTTGCGAGAGCAGATCGAGCGCCGGACCCTGCCCATACACTCCCTCGACGGAGTCGAGTGTGAAGCCGCCCGCGAACACCGCCAGGCGCCGAAACAAAGCTTGCTCCTCCGCACTCAGCAGGTCGTAGCTCCAATCCAGAGCCGCTCGAAGAGTGCGGTGACGCTGCTCGCCCGCGCCCCTCCCCGTCCTCACCAGCAGCGTGAATCGGTCGGTCAGCCGGGCCGCGATTTGACTGACCGACAGCATCTTCACCCGCGCAGCAGCCAGTTCGATGGCCAGCGGGAGCCCTTCGAGGTCGTGACAGATGTGAGCCACTGTCGCCAGATTTTCGGCCGTCAGCTCGAAAGCGGGGTTCGCTACCTGGGCCCGCTCCACGAACAGCGCCACGCCTGCGTAGCGGGTGAGGCCCTCGACGCTCGGCAGGCGGCGCAGGTTGGGAAGGGGCAGGGGTCCGAGGCGGATTTCGTGCTCGGCAGGCAGGTGGAGGACCTCTCGGCTGGTGACTAACATCACGAGCCGCGGGCAAGAGGCCAGCAGTTCCTCCAACAGCGGTGCAGCTGCCATGATCTGCTCGAAGTTGTCGAGGACGAGCACGAGTTGTTTCGGCTGTAGAAAACGCCGCAGTCGCGCCGCCATCGGCCGGTTTCCAGATTCTTTGAGACCGAGACGGGAGGCGATGGCCGGTAGGGCCCGGTTGGGGTCGGACACATCCGCTAACGGAACGAAGCAGACACCGTGTGCGAACGCGGCTTGGGCCGTGGTCGCGACCTGCAGCGCCAGGCGCGTTTTCCCGACGCCCGCCACCCCGGTCAGGGTGAGCAGTCGCGGCGCCGGACATTCGGGGTCCGATGCAGTTCCGGCGGCCGTGAGCAAGCGCCGGATCTCGCTCGCTTCACGTTCGCGTCCTACAAAGCTGTTGAGTGGCAAGGGTAAACACTCAGGCACGGTTTTCATAATTACCCATCATACCCGTGGTCTGCGAGACTAGCAGGGGTGTGCCATTCTGCTTTTGTAGTATGATACCATACAAATCTCTGTTTAAGTAAAGCGGGCAACCGTCCAGTTTGCCTGGACGGTTGCCCGCTGATGGGTTCTCTATTCGATCCCCATCTTCCTCAAGTTGTCGTAGCTGATCTTCAGGCTCTCGAATGGATCGCGCCGGCAGATGTCTTGCTCGACCGCGTACCATTCGACGCCGGCCTCGCGGCAGGCACCCAAGATGGCCGGCCAGTTGAGATTGCCTTCGCCGACCTCCGTCATCTCTTGTTGCCGCTCGACGATCACCATGTCCTTGAGGTGCACGACCGGCAGGCGCAGCCCAAGCTTGCGAATCCACGCCGCCGGGTCTCCGCCGCCGTGCTGCACCCAGTAGGTATCGAGCTCGGCACGCAGGTAGCGCGGGTCGGATTCCTCGTACAGCAGATCGAGGCCGGTACGCGCTCCGAAGCGCACGAATTCGAAACTGTGGTTGTGATAGCTGAAGGTGAGGCCGGCGCGGCTCAGGCGCTCACCCACGGCCGAGGCGTCGGCCGCGAAACGCTTGAAGCCCGCCTCGCCGAGCTCGCGGTATTCGCTCGGCATGCTGGCGATCGCCACGTGCTGGCAGTTCCACAAACGATGTCGCTCGATGACGCGCTCCGTATCATGCCACAGAGTCTCGTAGGCCGTATGCGTATTGCAGACGGTTAAGCCCGCCTCGTCGAGTATCGTCTTGACCTCGGCGTCCGGGATCGGCCCGATAGCGGAGATCTGCACTGCCGAATAGCCCATGTCGCGCACCCGGCGCAGACTGCTGGCCAGGCCGGCCGCGGTCTGCGTGTGCTCGCGAATCGTATAAAGTTGGGCGGCGAGAAGAGGATGAGACACCTCGCGCTCCTTGATCGAAGTCGATGGGCCGAGCGGGACCTGGCCGGCGCCCGGCTCAGTCCGAGATGCGGGCTTTCATCCACTCATTGCTGTTATGGAAGTCGGCCACGGCGTTGCCCGGATGAACGAGGGCATCGAAGAGCGGCCGGTCGGCCTCGGCCAGGTGCATCTCGAGCACCGGCAGGAAGCTTTCCAGGTGCTGCAGGGTACGCGGGCCGATGATTGGTGCCGTTACACCGGGCTGGTCCTTCACCCATAGCAGCGCCAGTTGGGCACCGTTCAGGCCGCGCTCCCGGGCCATCGTGTCGACTTGCGTCGCGACCTCGCGTCCGCGGCTAGAAATCCGCTCGCGAAAGGTCGAGCCGGAACGGGCGGCGCGCGAGCCCTCGGGCAAGCCTTCGCCGGGCGGATAACGCCCGGCTAGAATGCCGCCGGCCAGTGGCGACCAGGGCAGAATGCCGAGCCCGTACTTCTCGCACAGCGGCACCAACTCATTCTCGATCCGCCTGTCCAACAGGTTGTACGGCGGCTGCTCGCTGACGTAGCGCGCCAGGCCCTGGCGCTCGCTGACGCTCAGCGCTTCCATCACTTTCCAGGCCGGGTGGGTCGAACAGCCGATGTAGCGGACTTTGCCGGCGTGTATCAGGTCGTCGAACGCCCGCAGGGTTTCGTCCTGGGGGATGGTCGACGATGGCCGGTGCAGTTGGTAAAGATCGATATGGTCGGTTTGCAGGCGGCGCAGGGAGTCCTCGCACGCGCGCAGCAGGTGATACCGCGAAGCCCCCTGATCGTTCGGGCCGTCCCCCATCTTGCCGGTGAGCTTCGTCGCCAGTACGACCTCGTCTCGCCGGCCATTTTCCTTTAGAGCCGCGCCCACGATGCGCTCGCTCTCGCCTGCATTGTAGACGTTTGCCGTGTCGATGAAGTTGATGCCGCCGTCCAGGGCCCGGTTGACGATCGCAATCGACTCTTCTTCGCTCGTCGGTCCCCCGAAGTTCATTGCGCCCAGGCACAGGGGTGAGACCAGAACCCCTGTGCGGCCCAAAGATCTGTATTCCATCGTCCCACGCTCCTATCAAGCAACGCGGCCAGATGTCCTTCGGCATGCCGCCCGTTGCCGGCATGGGCCACCGAATCGGCCTGGATCGTAACAGCCGCGGCCTAATGATACCTTTTCCGATCCCGGGAGGCAAGCGGGTTGAGTTACGTAGTCTATCCCTAACGGCTCGCGAGCGCGCACCCTGGTCTCAGTAGTTTCCGACAGGAAATCGCGGTCGAAAAATCCGCACAAATTACCCTTCACGGCATGCAGGAGCTGTACTAGAATCACAGTCAGATTCTTCCTCCTCCTTTGCGCACGAGCGCCGGGAAACCCGTCAGGGTCCCGGCACTCGTGTTTAACGGCCCGTTCGCCGGCTGGACCTCGGGACCGCAAGGCTGTCTTACGTGACCCTGTTAGTGGAATACTGGACTGGGTTGGAGGATGGTAAAATAGCAGTAGCTCAAGCTGGCCGGCTGTGGGGAAAGCTATGGCTCCGTTGTTAAATTCCGAGGCGATTTTCCGTCCCGGCCTTCCGGGTATGTTGCACTGCCATGCTTCTACCCTGGTGGAGACCGCCGGCGGCGCTCTGTTAGCCGCCTGGTTCGGCGGCACGCGCCAGGGTCATGCTGACGTTAGCATCTGGTTAGCGCGTTATGAGAGAGAGCAGTGGTGCGCGCCCGTGCGCATCGCCAAGGTACCCGGCATTCCACTATGGAATCCGGTTCTGTTTCGCGATCGACACGACACCATCTGGCTGTGGTACAAGGCCGGCCCGACTATCGCTGCCTGGACCGGTGTCTATAGACGCTCGACCGACGGCGGTCGCACCTGGTCCCCGCCGGTTTTTCTGCCTGCCGGCCTACTGGGCCCATCCAAGAACAAGCCGATCACCCTCTCCAACGGCGATATCCTCTGCGGCAGCTCGGCCGAAACCTGGAACTCTTGGGCCTGCTGGCTGGAGAGGAGCCGTGACGACGGAGTGACCTGGCAGAAGCACGGGCCGATTGCCCCGCCCCCTCTGCCCGACCGCGCCCCAGCCCCCCGCGGCATTCCGGCGCGAGCGAGCATCCCTCAGGTCGTTCAGCCGGATAGCTTTCCCGGCGTGATCCAGCCGGCTATCTGGGAGTATGCGGCCGGACGGCTCAAAATGCTGATGCGGGCGACTCGGCGCATCGGGCGCATCTGCCAGTCCATGTCGGACGATATGGGCTACACCTGGAGCCCGGCCCAGCCAACCGAGCTGCCAAATCCCAACAGCGGGCTGGATGCCGAGCGCCTGACCGACGGGCGGGTAGCGATCATATACAATCCATCCTCAAGCGAGCGCTCTCCCCTGGCCGTCGCTCTGTCCGAAGACAACGCAGTCACCTGGCCGCATCAGCGCTTGTTAGAAACAGAAGCAGGCGATTTTGCCTACCCGGCCATCATCCAGAGCGCCGACGGCCTCCTCCACGCGACCTACAGTTGTTGGCGCAATCACATCCAGCACGTGACGCTCACGCCCGACTGGATCGAATCTGGCAGTTAGGCCCGGCGCCGCAGACTAACCCATGATCACTTCGACGGCGTGCTCGCTGTCCGGCTCGAAAGTGGGCAGCACGGCGTCCGGTTGCTCTTCGCCGTCCACCACGCAGAGCTTCACGCCTTTGCACACCCCCTCGGGATTTGAGACGACGATCGAGTAGAGGGCGCCGCGGTAGCGGCGCACCACTCGGAAGCCCGGCCAGGTGTGGGGGATGCAAGGGTCGATTTCGAGACCGCCATAAGTAGGGCGGATGCCCAAGATATTCTGCGTCGCGGCCTGGTAGGCCCAGGACGCCGTGCCCGTCAGCCAACTGTTGCGCGCCAGCCCGAACTGCGGATGTTCGTCACCCAGCAGGTTCTGCGCGTAGACGTACGGTTCGCACTCGTACTCGTCGATCGAGTCGTTTTTGTTGGCTGGGTTAATCTGGCTGTAGTACTCGAAGGCGCGATCGCCATGCCCCACCAACGTTTCGGCGATGATTACCCACGGGTTGGTGTGGACAAAGATGCCACCGTTCTCCTTAGCTCCCGGCGGATAAGTCGTGATGCCACCTTTGGACGGGTCGAAGCCATTGTAGCCGGGCGCGCTCAGCTTGATGCCCTTTGAGGTGCTCAGGCGGGCATTCACCGCAGCCAGAGCGGCCTCCGCCCGATCGCCTGAGGCGAACCCGGACAGTATCGGCCAGGACTGCCCGTTGGCATGGATCTGTCCGGCCTGGTTTTTGCGCGAGCCTAACGGTTGCCCATCGGCGTCGAAGTAGCTGACATACCACTCGCCGTCCCAGGCACATTCGTTCACGCGCAGTTTCATCTCACCGTACTGAGCCCGATACTGGCGCGCCAGTCCGCCATCTCCCCGCTGTTCGGCCAGGGCAATCATTTCCTGCAGCGCTCGGCCGTACAAGTTGGCCGTGAACAGCGACTCGGCGCCCCGCTGCAAATTGATGGTATCGTTCCAATCGGCGAATCCTAGCAAGGGCAGGCCATGCACGCCCAGGTCAGCATGCGTGAAAGCGATCGCGCGTCGCAGGTGATCCAGGACGGTCCCACGTTCGACCGGCTGCCCGTCGCGGCCGCGGTCGATATAGGGGATTACTTCGTCCAGGAAGGCGAAATCTCCGGTTTCTTTCAGGTAGGCAGTGACCGCCAGGATGCTCCACAGGTGGTCGTCGCTGTAATACTGCGGCGCCTCGGGCCGCTCGGCCGCGTCGCCAACCTCGGCTACCATGGTCAGGGGATTGAACTGGTGCATGGCCGCGCCGCTGCGTTTCTGCACGCCGAGTAGATGGCGCAACAGCTCGCGGGCCTCCCCCGGCGCACCGGCCAGCGCTCCCATCACGTCTTGGGCGCTGTCCCTGAAACCGATGCCCCGCGCACCGTAACCCAGTTGATAGAGTGACAGATAGCGTGACCAGGTCAGCGTGACATAACATTGATGGGCATTGTGGATGTTGACCATCGTGTTCAGGGCCGCGTCCGGCGTTTCCACCTGGCAGGCGGATAGGTAGCGCTCCCAGAAGGTCCGTAGCTCGGCAAACGCCCGGTCGACTTCGGCAGGCTGCCGGTAGCGCCGGATGGCAGGCAGGGCCGCGCGCAGACTGGTGGCTTGCCCCAGTTGCGTGATGAGCCGCGTAGTCTGGCCGGGCTTCAATCCCCGGATGTGATGCAGCAGGGCGCCGATATTGTCGCCGCGCAGCGCTTCGTAGCAGCTCAAGCCCTCTTCTTGCAGACCGAGCGGCGCGGCCCAGGTGCCATATTCGTGATCGCCCAGAAAATGTGCGCGGTCGCTCTCAAAACAGCGGACGGGCTGGTTCGACGTCAGGAAGTTGACCCGGATGTCGCGCTGCATGAAGGGGAATTGCAGCAACACCAGTTTGCCGTCCGGCTCGCGGTGCCCGCGGCTCTGCATGGTCTGCGGCACCCAGTCGGCGTTCGTCAACTGCTTCAGCGCATCCGGGTGAGAATACTCCACCACGGGGATCGCATCCAGCGACAAGGGCGTTTGCCCTAAGTTGGTGATCTTTATGTCCTGGATCAGCTGCTGCCCGCCGAACGGGACGAAGAAAGTGGAGTCGGTGCGGATGCCGTAGAACTCGGAGATAATGCGCGTGTATCCCAGGCCAACGTGACATTCGTACCGGTCATAGGTGTCCAGCGTCGGCACAAAGTAAGGCGAGAACACCCGGTAGTGCTCTCCCGCACTCAGACGCAGGTATAGCGTCGTGCCTTTGAATTCGCTGCTCGGCAGCTGGGCGACATAGCGCGTGATGCGGTTGAGCGCCGGGTCCTGGGCGCAGAGAAGCACTCCGCCCGTGTGGTCGACGAAACCGCCAAAGTCGAGCGTGCCGACATAATTGATCCACTTGACCGGCGTGCGCGGATCCGTGATCACGTATTCGCGCTGTTCGTCGTCGAAGTAGCCGTAGTTCTTCATGGTCTGGCTCCCCGCCCGAAGGTCATCTGAGTATGACTTGTACGGTCACGGTTCTCTGGCCGGGCGGCGGCAGCGGCACCACTTCGCCGGCGGTCGCCTGCCCATCTACGTTTAGCGAGACGTGGTTGCCCGGGCCTTGACGCTCGACCGCAATCTGGTAAGTGACACCGCGGAAGACCCGCCGGGCCGAAAAGCCCGGCCAGCCGGCGGGAATCACCGGCGCCACGCGCAGGCCGCGGTACTCGGGACGGATGCCAAGCAGCCACTGCGTGATGGCAACGTAGTTCCAGGCTGCGGTGCCGGTAAGCCACGAATTCTTGGCTTCCCCGTGCGTGGGCGCATCCCTCCCGGCGATCATTTGGGCGTACACGTAGGGCTCGCAGCGATGCAGCTCGCTGATCGCCTCCCGCGCGGAGGGGTTGATCCGCCGGTAGTAGTCGTGGGCCTGGTCTCCGTGCCCAGCAATTGCCTCCGCGATCATGATCCAGGGGTTCGTATGGCAGAAGATGCCGGCGTTCTCCTTGTAGCCAGGTGGATAGGACGAGATCTCGCCCAATTCAAGGTAATAGCGGGAATAGGCCGGTTGCAGCAAGGTGATGCCGTGGGGGGTCGCGAGCCGCTCCCGCACTGCCTCCAGCGCCTGGTTAGCCTTTCCGTCGCGGAGACCGATGCCTGCCAGGGCGCAAATTCCCTGCGGCTCAATGAAGATTTGGCCTTCGGCACACTGATGTGAGCCCACTTTCTGGCCGAAGTTGTCATAGGCGCGCAGGAACCAGCCCCCATCCCAGCCGTGCTCGAGGACCGCGGCTTCCATTCGTCGAGAGGCGTCGAGCTGCCGGGCCAACTCGTCGCCATAGCCCAAGTGAGCGCACAGCTCGGCCATCTCGCGGGCCGCCAGGACGAACAGGCCGGCGATGAAGACGGATTCGGCGACCTTGCCGTCCTGGTTTGTGGTTGTCTGGAAGGAATCGCCCGGCGTGGAAGAGAAGCAGTTGAGGTTCAGACAGTCGTTCCAATCGGCGCGCCCGATCAGCGGCAAGCCATGCGGGCCGAGGCGGTCCAGAGTGTAGCGCAGGCTGCGCTGCAGATGCTCAAAGAGCGGCTGCTCGCTGCCCGGCTGGTTGTCATAGGGCACACGCTCGGTCAGGAGACTCCAGTCGCCGCTTTCCTTCAGATACGCGGCTACGCTCAATACCAACCAGAGCGGGTCGTCGTTGAAATTACCGCCCACCGCATCATTTCCCCGCTTCGTCAGCGGCTGATACTGATGGTAGGCACCGCCCGACGGCAGTTGGGTCGCGGCCAGGTCGACGATGCGGGCGCGGGCGCGCTCCGGCACCATGTGCACGAAGCTGAGCAGATCCTGATTCGAATCGCGGAAGCCCATCCCCCGCCCGATGCCCGATTCGAAGAACGAGGCCGAGCGCGAGAGGCTGAAGGTGACCATGACCTGGTAGGCATTCCAGATGTTGACCATGCGATCGGTGTCGACGTCGGGCGTCTGCACCTGGAACCTACCGAGCAGATCGTCCCAGCAGGCACGCAGGGCCGCCAGCGTGGCCTCGACGTTGGCCGGGTCGAGGTAGCGGGCAATTATGGGGCGCACGCCGCGCTTGTTGAGCGTGGAGGATCCCGGTGGATCGAATTTCTCGGCGCTCGCGTTCTCGGCATAGCCGAGCAGGAAGATGATCTCCCGCGTCTCGCCGGCGGCCAGCGACAGCTTCAGGTGGTGCGAGCCGATGGGCGACCAACCGTGGGCCAGCGAGTTGGCCGAGCGGCCATCCTCGACCGCCTGCGGTGCGTCCCAGCCGCGGTAGGCGCCCAAGAACTGCTCCCGGTCGGTGTCGATGCCGGCCGGTTGCTCCGAGCAGGCGAAGTAGGCAAAGTGGTCGCGCCGCTCACGGTACTCGGTCTTGTGGTAGATGACGCCGTCTTCGACCTCCACCTGACCGGTGCTGAAGTTCCGCTGGAAATTGGTCGCGTCGTCCTGCGCGTCCCAGAGGCAGAACTCGATCGCCGAGAAGAGCGAGAGATCGGCCCGTTCCGGCCGCCGATTACTCAGCCGCACCCGCCAGATTTCCAGATTCTCGCCGAGGGGCACGAAGTATGTGGTGCTGGTGGCGATCCCCTGGCTGAGCGAGCTGATCACGCTGTAGCCGAGGCCGTGGCGGCAACTGTAGGCGTCGAGCGGGTGACGTACCGGCTGCCAGGAAGGCGACCAGAACGTGCCCGCGCGGTCATCGCGCACGTAGATGTAGCGGCCGCCGGTGTCGAGCGGCACGTTGTTGTACCGATAGCGGGTGATGCGCCGGAGGCGAGCATCCCGGTAGAACGAGTAGCCGCCAGCGGTGTTCGAGATCAGGCCGAAGTACTCCTCATTGCCCAAATAGTTGATCCAGGGCAGCGGCGTATCCGGTCGCGTGATCACGTACTCGCGCGCGGCATCATCGAAATATCCGTAACGCATGAAGTCCCTCCGGAAGCACAAAGCTCGCAGCGAGGAATTGTCGCACAGCCGGGTGCCAAGGCGCAAGTTCCCTGTCGCTGTAGTATAATGGCCGGGTAGTGCAGAGAGGTATCGATATGTTGATCGCATGCTCGCCGAGTATCTGGCCAAGTGACAAGCCGCAGGAGCAAGTACTGGCCGAGATCGTGCAGGCCGGTTATGCTGCGTCGGTGGCCACACCGCGTGAAAGCCGTACGGCCCTGGAAACCGTCCGGTTCTTTGCCACCCATTGGTTGTTTCCTGCCCCGGGTCTGTTCACTGCCGATTTCTGGCGTCCTGAGCGTCGCGAGGCGATCCTGGTCGAGGCGCAGCGTCTTGCGCGCTTCACGCTCGACCTGGGCTGCAACGAGCTCTTTCTCAGCACGGGCGGGTTCCAACAGTACGTTGGGGTGCGCGGCAAACACCGCAGCCAGTTGGCAGGGCGGGTCACCGCCGAGGACGGGCTGAATTCGGTGGAGTGGCGCCGCTTCGCGGACCTGCTGAACCAGGTGGGCGAGATCACGAACCGGGACGGCGTGCGCTGTTGCTTCCGCAATCAAGTGGGCAGTGTGATCGAAACAGGTCTCGAGATCGAGACACTGCTCTCGCGCACCGATCCTGCCCTCGTTTACTTGGGGCCCGATACCGGGCACCTGGCCTGGGCCGGCGTGGACCCCGTCGAATTCTGCCGCCGGCATGCCGCACGGATCGCGGCGATCTATCTGACAGACATAAGCGCCGACGTGCTGCGGCAGGGCCTGAATCGCGGCTGGGACTATGAGCGTTGGTTGAGCAGCGGCGTGCTCGTCGAACTGGGCGCGGGTTGCGTTGACTTCCCCGGAGTGCTGGCGGTTCTCGAAGCGGCCGGTTTCGCCGGCTGGGCCATCGTCGAGCCAGGCGACACCCCCCAGCGCAGCCCGGCCGAAAGCGCCGCGGCCAGCCGGGAATACCTGGTCAAGACAATGTCCGAGCTCAGCCTCAAGCCCCCGGTGCTATAATGGGCGCTGCGTCTGGCGGCGCAACCCACCCAACGCAAGGAAGAGAGGACTACCATGTGTGCTACTGGTCAGGCTGAGACCGAAGCCTGGGCCCGCGATCCCAAGATCGAGGACCTGCTCGGCAAAATGTCTCTGTTCGAGAAAGTGGCTTTGTTATCGGGGCGCGATATCTGGTACACCGTGCCGATCCCGCGCCTGGGTATTCCGTCGTTGGTCATGACGGATGGACCACACGGCGTGCGGGCGGCGAACCCGGAAACTGGTCGCCAAGTCGGGCCGGCCACCTGTTTTCCGACCGGGGTTTCGATGGCGGCGAGCTGGAACCCCGAGCTCATCGAAAGGGTCGGGCAGGCGCTTGGCGAGGAGACTCTGGCCGCGGGCTGCGACATCCTGCTCGGGCCCTGTGTGAACATCGTGCGCGGGCCCTTAGCCGGCCGCAACTTCGAGGCCTATTCTGAAGATCCCTACCTGGCCGGGCGCATCGGCGTGGCTTTCGTGCGCGGCGTGCAGAGCCGTGGGGCGGGGACGTCCCTGAAGCACTTCGCGGTCAACAACTACGAGGTCGAGCGCTTTCGCGCTAGTTCGGAGGTCGACGAGCGGACCCTGCGTGAGATTTACTTGCCGGCATTCGAGGCAGTCACCAAAGAGACCCAACCCTGGACGGTGATGTGTTCGTACAACCGCATCAACGGAGTGTATGCGAGTCAGAACCGCCACCTATTGCGTGAGATCCTCAAAGACGAGTGGGGTTTCGAGGGTTTTGTGGTCTCCGACTGGGGTGCTAACCACACCACCTGCGAGTCGGTCGAGGGCGGCTTGGATCTGGAAATGCCCGGTCCTTCCAAGTACTACGGCCGGCTGCTGGTTGAGGTCGTGCAGAACTGGCAGCTTGACGAGATGTGGGTCGACGACGCGGTCCGGCGCATCTTGCGCATCATCGTCAGGTCGGGCAAGCTCGACCGAGAGGCGCGGCCGAAGGGTTCCATGAACACGCCGGAACACCAGGCGCTGGCGCGCGAGCTGGCCGAGGAAGCCATCACGCTGCTCAAGAACGATGGGCACGCACTGCCGCTGGACGAGGGCAAGCTTCGTTCGCTGGCCGTCATCGGCCCCAATGCCGATGAGGCCCGCATCGGCGGAGGTGGTAGCTCCTACGTGACTCCGCCGCATCGTGTCAGCCCGCTGGCCGCGCTGCGCGCCCGGCTGGACGGTCGCGTGCGCGTCGAGTACGCCTCGGGTTGCGACAATTACTTCCGGCCGCCGGTGGTGCGCGCGGAGTGGCTGGCTCTGCCTGACAAGGGCGGCTTGGGTCTGGCAGTCGAATACTTCAATAATCCGGACTTCGCCGGCACGCCAGACGCCGTCAGCACGGCCCGCCAGCCCGAGCACCTCTTCTTCTCTTCTCCGCCTTTCCCGGGAATCTCGCCCGAGCACTTCTCGATGCGCGAGACGGCCCGGTTGTGCGTGCCCGAGAGCGGGCATTACGCCTTCAGTTTGACGAATACGAGCACCTGCCGCGTCTACCTGGACGGCCAGCCTCTGCTACAGAACGAGTCGCCGCTCGCGGCAGGCTACGAGACAGCACAGACTTCGGTGTCGGTGGGGAAGAGACTTGAAGCCGGGCGCGCATACGATGTTAAGATTGAGTACGCGAAAGACGATCCGATGCCGTTCGGGGGGTACGAGTTGGCCCTGGCTTTTGCCCCCGCGCCTGCTGACGATCATCGGCTGGAGCAGGCCGTCGAGTTGGCCCGGCGCAGCGACGCGGCGCTGATCTTCGCCGGCATGCCGGAACACTATGAGACGGAAGGTTGGGACAGGCCGCATATGGACCTGCCCGGGCGGCAGAATGAGTTGATCGCAGCGGTGGTCGAGGCCAACCCGAACACGATCGTGGTGCTGAACTCGGGCTCGCCGGTCACGATACCCTGGGTGAACGCGGTGCCGGCCATCGTCGAGGCCTACTACCCCGGCCAGGAAGCCGGCGACGCACTAGCGCGCGTTCTGCTTGGCGAAGTCAATCCTTCGGGCAAACTTCCGGAAACGTTCCCCGTCCACTTGAGCGACAACCCGAGCCACATCAACTCGAGCTATCCCGGAGCGCGCGAGGTGCGCTACGGCGAGGGCATCTTCGTCGGCTACCGCTACTACGACGAGCAGGGAATCGAACCTCTGTTCCCGTTCGGGTTCGGCCTGTCCTACACAACCTTTGCCTACGGGCCGCTCCGGGTCGCCCCAGAGGTCAAGACGGGGGAGCAGGTGGAAGTGTCGCTGACGGTCACGAACGCGGGGCCTGTGGCCGGCAAGGAAGTGGTGCAACTCTACGTGCAAGACAAGCAGTCGTCGCTGCGCCGGCCGCCGAAGGAATTGAAGGCCTTCGCCAAGGTGGCGATGGAGCCAGGTGAGAGCCAGGTCGTCAGATTCACGCTGGATGAGCGAGCGCTGAGCTTCTACGAGCCGCGCGAGGGACGCTGGGTGGCCGAGCCCGGTGAGTTCTCAGTTCTGGTCGGGAGCTCTTCGCGTGACATCCGGTCGCGAGCCAGCTTCAGCCTGCAGGCAGAGGAGCCGGCGGCCCGGGCGGATCGGCCGGTTCGCCAGCGAGATCGGCGGCCGGCAGGGTGAAGCTGAAGGTGCTGCCTTGGCCGGGAGCGCTTTCGACCATCACCTGACCGCCGAGCCTTTCGGTAATGCGCTGGACGATCGAGAGACCCAAGCCGTGACCCGGCGAGTGGGGCCGGCTCAAGCGCTCGAAAGGCGCAAAGAGCCGGGCCTGCTCCTCTTCCGTCAGACCGCGCCCGTTATCCCGCACCCAGAAGCGGACATAGCCGTCCGCCTGGGCCACCGCGCCCAGTTGGACTGCCGGCGGCTCGCAGGAGCCCCGATCGGGCTGGCCGCCATACTTGAGCGCGTTGCCGATATAGTTCAACCACACTTCCTCGACCCAGGGCGTGTAGCCCGTGGCCACCGGCCATTTCGAGACGTCTGGCACGCTGATCTGGGCGCCGCATTCTTCCGCCGGCTGCGCCAGGCGAGACAGCGCCTCATGAACGATGCCAGCCATTTCCAGCGGACCGATCCCAACCTTGGCCTGGCGCACTTCCGCCAGCAGCAGCAGCTTACGGATGATGTCGTTCATGTTCCAGCCCGTCCGCGCGATGATCTGAAGTGAGTTTTGGATCTCGTCCGCGGTCAGGAGATCCCACTCCAGGTTCAGCACGTCCGCGTAGCCCAGGATCTGCGCGAGTGGGTTCTTGAGGTCGTGAGCCACGCTGTGGGCGAAAGCCTGAAGCTCCGCGTTGTGAGCTTGCAGCTCCGTATTGGCCGCATCGAGCTCGACCAGCCGGCGCGCCAGCTCTTGATTGGCGGTCTCCAGCGCCTGCTTGGCCTGCTGCAGCTCGACGTGCATCTGTCTGAACTCGGTGACGTCGCTGAAGACGACCGAGCGACCGGTCAGACGGCGCTTCCGATCGTACAGAGGAGTGATGTGCAGACTCAGGTAGCGGGACGGATCGGCTTCCACGAAGACTTCGGCGTGCGCTTCGGCGACGTGCCGGTAGCGCTGGATGATGTCGGGCCAGGCCTGCGCCACGGCTTCGATGTTTTGGCCGATCAGCGGGGCAGATCCGCCGATGTAGCGCTGGCCGGCCGGGTTGATGTCCACGATCCGGTTATGTGCGTCGAGCACGAGTACGCCTTCGCTCATGCCCTCGAACAGCGCATGCCGGGCGACGGGCACCAGGTCGAAGAGCTGGAAGCGCAGGATGCTCCAGCCGGACAAGAGGCCGCTGAGGGCGAATGCGGATGTCGTCAGGTCCAGGCCTGGGACAGGAACAAGGCCGGCAATGTAGAAGAGGTTGGCCAGCCAGGGGAAGCTGGACGCGACGAGCACCGTGACGGCCTGGCGGCGATAGAGATAGGCCGAGCGGACGGCGACCCGCATGAGCAGCGCCGATGCCGCGAGCAAGATCAGGTACGTGTAGCCAATCCAAAGCCAGAACCAGGGGCCGTGTGAGAAAACCCCCATCAGGCCGAGCGGCCCGGAGTCCAGGCTGATCGCGTCCCACAGTAAGTGGTGCTGCTCGTTCACGGCGGCCACGAGCAGGGTGATGGCAGGCAGTATCCACAAGAGCGCTCGGTAGCGGTTGCGTGGGCCGCCGTCTTGCTCGGTGTAGTCCATGACAAAGAGCAGGTAAAGCACAGGGACGGAGACAATGCCGGCGTAGCTCAGTTTGGCCCAAAGCACCTTGTCGACCAGTCGCACTGACATTAGCTCGAATACGTCACACAGCGCCCACTCGGCGACCGCCAGCATCAGCAGACTGAGCATGCCGCTGCCGCGAGTGCCGCGCCGAAGCCAGGCGACGATCGCAACGCTGGCTGAGAGGACGGTGGTCGCGAACAAGACTGCGGTGAGAGGCGTTGATTGCCAGATCATGATGTAGCTACGCCCCGATTATACACCGAACGGGGCCAGGGCCTAAGCCCGATCGGGGAGGCGGCGGAGGTGACGGTTGCCCGCACCGCGACAATCCGAGTATACTCGACTGCAGACCAAGAATAGGAGCCGAACCGTGAACGAACCAACCTTTCTGGATGTGCTGCGAGCGCGGGCGGTCATTTCCCGCTACCTGCGCCCGACGCCTCTGTACCACTACCCCTCGCTGGACAGGTTGATCGGCGCGACTGTCTACGTGAAACACGAGAACTACCAACCAATCGGCGCCTTCAAAGTCCGCGGCGGTATCAACCTCGTGGCGCAGTTGACGGCTGACGAACGGGCGCGTGGTGTAGTGACGGCTTCGACCGGTAACCACGGGCAGTCCATCGCCTACGCGGCGCGTCTGTTCGACGTCCCGGCCACGATCGTCGTGCCGGAGCAGGCTAACCCGGTCAAGGTCGAGGCCATGCAGAGCCAGGGTGCCCGGGTGGTCTTTCATGGCCGCGAGTTCAACGACGCCAAGTGCTATTGCGAGGAACTGGCACGCGACCGCGCAATGCGCTATATCTCGTCGGGCGACGAGCCGCTCTTGATCGCCGGCGTCGGCACCCATACCCTCGAAATCGTGCAAGAGCTGCCCGAAGTCGACGCGATCATCGTGCCGATCGGCGGAGGCAGTGGCGCCGCCGGTGCTTGTCTGGCCGCGAAAGCGCTCAACCCGGCCATTCAGGTGATTGGCGTGCAGTCCGCGGCTGCACCCGCCGCTTTTCTCACCTGGCAGGCGCGTGAGTACCGCGAGGCGGATATGCAGACCACGGCCGAGGGACTGGCCACACGCGCTCCATTTATGCTCCCGCAGCAGATCCTGTGGAAATACCTGGACGATTTCCTGCTCGTCGACGACGAGGAGCTGCGCAGGGCGGTCGTGCTATATCTCGAGAAGGCCAAGACACTGGCCGAGCCGGCCGGTGCTGCCCCGTTGGCCGCCGCGCTCAAGGCGCGCGAGCGCCTGCGCGGCAAGACCGTTGCCCTGGTACTGAGCGGTGGTAACATCTCGCCCGAACAACTGCGAGCTTGTCTCGACATGGCTGCTTAGCGGTTGTTTTTCTCCCTGCCGGCCATCCAGCTACGCGGTGGCAGTTTCTGGCAGTGTCAGGATAGGTCTTGACGATTAAGCCCATTGTATGGCGTGGCGCGAGCTGCTATCATGAGGCGGGTTCGGCAAGTGAAATCCTGCGCGATACGCGGCCTGCACAAATGCCGCCCGTATTTCGGCCATCATGCAAGGAGGCACCATGACGCACTCGGTAGCAGTGGAAGAAGCATCAGACCTGGCCGGCCGGTCCGTAACCGGCCTCATCGGCCCAACGATCAAGCGACCAACCTTTCTGCTGGTCGCTTGCGTGCTGATCGGTTTTGTCATCCAGGTCTTGATCTACGGCGTCCCGTTGGGAGCGGGCTTCGCGCTCTCGGCGCTCGCAGTGGTGGCGGGCTGGCTACTGATTGGGCGGGGCCTGCAGCTGCCAATGCGACCCTCCGCCGTTTTTCTGGCGTCCTGCCTGCTCCTGGCCGGCGTTGCGGCGGCGTGGCGAGATTCGGGGTCACTGCGGGCACTCAACGTGCTGGCGGCCTTGGGCCTGGTGCTGCTCATCGGGCCCGTTTACCGGCCGGGCGGGCTGGCCAGCTTCAGCCTGACCGATTATCTCGCCGCGGAGGTGCTGGCGGTTTTCGCCGCCCTGAGTCAGCCGTTCGTGCTGCTGATCGACGATTGGCCGCGTGCACGGCGCGCCGTGTCCAAAGCGTCGCCGGCGCCGCAGGCTTCTCGGGCGGCAGCTCGTCGCAACCTCATGCCGGCTTTGCGCGGCGTGCTACTGGCCGTGCCAGTGTTGTTGGTCTTCGGCTCCCTTTTCTACACCGCCGACGCGGTTTTCGCCGGTTACGTGCGACAGCTATTCCGCTGGAACCTTGACCTGGGCGACCTGCTCGTCCGCCTGGTGGTGACGGGACTGTTGGCCTGGTCGGCCTTGGGCCTGGCCCGCTACTCCTTCACGCGTGACCCGGCGCGACAGGCCTTGATCGACGTCGAGCGCCCGGCGGGCCTGCAACTCGGACATGCCGAGACCACTATCGCGCTGGCTCTGATCAACGCGCTCTTCGTGGGCTTCGTCGCGATCCAGGCAGTTTATCTCTTCGGCGGTGCCGACACGCTCATCCGCAGCGGTTTGACCCACAGCGAGTACGCGCGCCGTGGCTTCTTTGAGCTGGTCACCGTGGCGGCGCTCGTGCTGAGCCTGGTGCTCGTCGCCGATTGGCTTGCCCGCCCGCAGCGCACGCCGGGCAAGCCCGCCCGCAGTGAGCTGGCCTTGAACCTGCTCCAAGGCCTGCTGGTGGTGCTGACCCTGGTTATCCTGGCGTCCGCGTTGCTGCGCATGCAGCTATACGTGCGGGAGTACGGGCTCACCGAGCTGCGGCTCTACACCACGGCTTTCATGGCCTGGTTGGCGATCGTGCTCGTCTGGTCCCTGGTGACCGTGCTCGGCCAATCTCCGGTCGGGCGCCGCCGGTTTGCTTTCGGCGCGCTGCTGGCGGGCCTCGCGCTTCTGTTGGCCCTGAACGTGCTCAATCCCGATGCCCTGATCGCGCGCACCAACCTGGCGCGCGCCCAGGCGGGCGTTGGGCAGCCGCTAGACGTCGCCTACCTGGGCAGCGGGTTGAGCGCCGATGCAGTGCCGGCAATCCTGGCAGGTCTGCCCGGGTTGAAAGACGACCTGCTGCAGCGCGAGCTGGCCTGCCGGCTCACGGCCACCTCTGCCCAGCTAAGCCAAACGACGGCTGCGGCGGGCTGGCGCGGCGCAGACTGGTCACGCACGCGCGCGCTCGGGCTGCTCGGCCAATCCACTGCCATGCTGGAGGGCTATGCCACCAACTGCCCGGTCGAGCCGCGACCGATGATCGATTGAGGCGGCGTCCGAACCTGCATCCGCCGCTCACATTCGTAGTGTCTAATTTGGTCCGTGGGGCTATCTGTGCTAGAATAGTGGAGCAACATAAGTAAGGTATCGATCAGCCGCGGCAGGGTAGACGCCGGGGCTGGTTTTTTTGTGGTTGAGGACCAGACGCACCCATGCAGACAAGAACCGACATTCGAAACATTGCGATCATCGCCCACGTAGACCACGGCAAGACGACGCTGGTGGATGCCATGCTGAAGCAGTCGCACATTTTTCGCGATAACCAGGTGATTCCCGAGAGGGTTATGGACTCGAACGACCTGGAGCGCGAGCGCGGCATCACCATCCTGGCCAAGAATACTGCTGTGCGCTACGGCGAGATGAAGATAAACATCGTCGATACACCCGGCCACGCCGACTTCGGTGGTGAAGTCGAGCGCGTGCTGAACATGGTGGACGGCGTGCTCTTGCTGGTCGATGCCGCCGAAGGGCCCATGCCGCAAACACGCTTCGTGCTCCACAAGGCGTTGGAGTTGGGGCATCACGCGATCGTGGTGATCAACAAGATCGATCGTACCCACGCCCGACCCGGCTGGGCGGTCAATGCGACCTTTGATCTGTTCATCGAGTTGGGAGCCACCGAGGAGCAGGCCGACTTTCCGGTGATCTACACCGTGGCCACCGCGGGCCAGGCGGGCACGGACCCCGACCGCCTGGAAGGGCATCTGCAGCCCCTGTTCGAGGCCATCGTCAATCACCTGCCCGGCCCGACCGTCGATCCGGATGCGCCGTCGCAACTGCTGGTAACCAACCTGACGTATGACGACTATAAGGGCAAGATCCTGTTGGGGCGCCTGTCGGCAGGCACGCTGCGCAAGGCCCAGCCGGTCGCGCGCATCGATCGCGCGGGCGGGCTCCATACCGACAAGATCGCTCAGGTTTTCATCCACGAGGGGCTGGAGCGAGTCGAGGTGGATGAGGCGCAGGCCGGCGAGATTGTGGCCATCACCGGCATCCCGGAGTGCAACATAGGCGAGACGATAGCCGATTTCTACGAGCCTCACGCCCTGCCGCCGATAGTGGTCGAGCCTCCGACGGTGCGCATGACTTTCGGCGTAAACACCTCGCCGTTTTCGGGCCGCGAGGCCACCTGGTCGACCAGCCGCAAATTGATGGAGCGTCTGGAGCGGGAGCTGGAGCGCAACGTGGCGCTGCGGGTAGAGCCGACCGACGCGGCCGATACTTTCCTGGTCAGTGGGCGCGGCGAACTGCACCTCGCGATCCTGATCGAGACGATGCGCCGCGAGGGCTACGAGTTCCAAGTCAGCGCACCGGAGGTTATCCTCCAGGAGGACCCGGACACCGGCGAGATCATGGAGCCGATGGAAGAGGTCCACATCGAGGTGCCGACCGACTATACCGGCGTGGTGGCGGAGATGCTCGGTCAACGGAAGGCCCAGATGACCAACATGCACCAGGACCAGAACGGCACTGTCTACTACACCTACATTGCGCCCACGCGCGGCCTGCTCGGTTTCCGGCAGTCATTCTTGACCGCCACGCGCGGCACCGGGATCGTGCATACCCTCTTCCAGGGCTATGGCCCGCATGTCGGGCCGATCCGCCAGCGCAATCACGGCTCCTTGGTTGCCTGGGAGGCCGGGCAAGCAACGCCTTACGCTATGTTCAACGCTCAAGAGCGCGGCCGCCTCTTCATCCAGCCCGGCATCGAGGTTTACGAGGGCATGATCGTCGGCGCGACGCCGCGCGATGAGGACTTGACCCTGAGCGTGACCAAAAAGAAGCATTTGACGAACCACAGGGCTGCCAGCGGCGACCAGCTCGTACACCTGGATGTGCCGATCCAGATGTCGTTGGACGACGCGATCGAGTACATTGCCCAGGATGAACTGGTCGAGGTGACGCCCAAGAACATCCGCCTGCGAAAGCGCATCCTCGACACCGAAGAGCGCCGCAAGGCGCGCAAGACACGTTCTGCGCTGGCACCGAACGGTAACGGGACCGAAGAAGGCTGAGGGCACGCCTGAGGTCACGGGCCATGTGAAACCTTGTCGCCGGTGATGCGTAAAGGTAGGTGTATCAGCACTGCGCACGCCACGCCACATGGAGGGTTCGCACATGGACCGTCGCCCGGGTTGTCTGCAAGGGCTGCTGGAGCTCGCCTTTCTGAGTGCCATTTTCGATTGGTTGCAGGACCGTTTTGGGTTCGGCCGCGGTTGCTCGTGCTCGGGCATGGGATGCGGACTGATCCTGGCGGTGGTTTTCCTGTTTCTTCTCTGCTCGATCTGCACCAACACCAACTGGTTCAGCGCCTTCGGGCGTTGAGCGGGGGTGCAGCAGATGTTGAGCTGATATCTGGAGATCCTGGACCCGGCGGGGCGCGCATAGCATCCCCGCCGGGTCCTTTCGCGTCCGGGTCCTGCGGCGCCGGCGATGGGAGCGAACTGTGCAGGCGCCTTCTGGGGCCGCGCAGCCCGAACCCAAGCGACAAGATCGGCTGGCTCGACGTTCCGGCGCAACCGATCTCGTTAGTGTTCCCGCACGGTAGGGTGACCTATCCGGTCCGTAGCGTCGGGAGAGCGGACGGCCCCACGAGCGCCTGACATTCGCACGCAGGCGGCCGCTTGCGAGGGCGCGACGCGTGCGCCTGTAACGACGACTGCGGAAACCAGATCCAGTCCGCGGAATCATAGTGTCTGAATGCCAGGCGGGTAGGGTATCGCGGCCGCGAAGGAGGCCGATGCCGCCCCGGCGGACGAGCTGGAGGCGCTGTCAGAGCAGGAAGAGGAAGCGGCGGGCCCGACCGTAGTGGTCGAGGCCGGCAGCCGCACCGGAGCCGGCACGACAGTTCAGGGCGGTGCCGTCGGGGAGGCACTGCAGACGGGCGACGAGGAGGCCCACAAGCCGCCGGCGGTGGTCGTCAAGGGAGATGACGACGCTTAAGGCGACCTCGTGTCCCGACCAACCGGTGCCCCTCCCGCTTTGCAGACCCCTTGTCAGGCGCCGGGAAGTGTGGTATAAGCATACTATGACGCGACGCGTCATAGTATGTCGTTAGTGAAGAGGACGTGACAAGCCTGTGAACGCTTTGTTCAGTCGTGTCCCTGCTCCAGTCAAGCGGGCCGGGGCGGCTCGCTACCTACGCTTCAGCCTGCTCAGCTTTGCAGCAACGGTCATTCTGGTCCGCCTCTTCCTGGCCCTGACCCACTATCCGCAACTCGGTAGCGGCCAACTCCACATCGCCCACGTTCTCTGGGGCGGATTGCTACTGTTCGTCGCCGCGCTCCTGCCGCTGATCCTTGCCAACCGCTGGGTCTATGCCGTCTCGGGCGTTCTTAGCGGGATCGGTGCCGGTTTGTTCATCGACGAGGTGGGCAAGTTCATCACCCGCACCAACGATTACTTCTATCCGCCCGCCGCACCTATCATTTACGGCTTCTTCCTGCTCACCGTGCTCCTGTACTTTGAGGTACGCCGCGCACCGGCCAGCGATGCGCGCGCCGAGCTTTACCATGCGCTGGACGGCCTCGAAGAAGTGCTCGACCATGACCTGTCGGCGCACGAACAGGCCGGGGTGGAAGGGCAACTACTGGCCGTGACCCGCAGTTCGGCCGACCGGGAGTTGGTGCAACTGGCGGCGATATTGCTCACCTTTGTGCGCTCGGCCGCGGTAACGAGCACCCGCGACGAGATTGGTTTCTGGGAACGGCTGTGGCAGCGCCTGGAAGCCTGGCAAGAGCGTCACGTGGGGCGACGCTCCTTCCGATACCTGCTCGTGGCCGGATCGGCCGCGTTGGGCGCGCTGGCCCTGTTCAACCTTTTGCAGTGGCTGGTGACGGCTCTGTTCACGACCTCGCTCGGTCCGCTGAGTGTGCTGCTCGCGCTAAGCGGACTAAGCGCCAGCACAGGCGGGCTGCCCTGGCTGGTGGTGCGCGTGATCCTCGAGTTCGTGGTTGGGCTGGCCCTACTGATCGCGGCGCGCTTTTTCCTCGTCGGTCAGGACCGGCTTGGCTGCAGTTTTGCCTATTATGGGTTGCTCCTTTCTCTGTTGACAGTCAACCTGTTGGTGTTTTACTTCGATCAATTCCGCGCAGTCTTCAGCACGCTGGCCCAGTTCGCTCTGCTGCTGGCCAGCCTGTACTACCGGCAGCGTTACCTGGCGCCGTCTGCGGGCGAGGAAAGGTTGGCACGAGAGGGGATAGAACATGCATGAGATCGTGTTCAGGCCGGCCCATGAACTGGCCGGCGCCATCCGGGAGCGCCACCTCTCGAGCCGGGAGGTCCTGAAAGCTCACTTGCGCCAGATCAAGCACCACAATCCGAGCGTGAATGCCATCGCGACCCTCGACGAGGAGGCAGCTCTCCGGCGCGCCGAACAGGCCGATGCGGCGTTGGAGCAGGGCGAGTCCTGGGGTCCGCTGCACGGGGTCCCCGTGACGATCAAGGACTCGTTCGAGACCGCCGGACTACGCACCACCGGGGGCTACCAGCGACTGATCGACCACGTGCCGGTGCAAGACGCGAGCGCGGTGGGCCGCCTGCGCCAGGCAGGGGCGATCATCCTGGGCAAGACCAATGTTCCCCGGCAATCGATGGACATCCAGACGGTCAGTCCCATTTTCGGTCGCACCAACAATCCCTGGGATCTCGAGCGCACGCCGGGCGGCAGCACCGGCGGCGGCGCGGCCGCGGTCGCCTCCGGGATGTCGCCGCTCGAATTGGGCAGCGACCTGGGCGGCTCGATTCGCATCCCCGCCCACTTTTGCGGTATACTGGGCCTAAAGCCGACCGATAACCTGGTGCCCATCACCGGCCATATCGTCAGCCTGCCCGGCAAACCGAGGCGCACGCGCCACATGCTGGTGGCCGGTTTATTAGCGCGTTCGGTCGAAGACCTCCAGTTGGGTTTGACCATCATCGCCGGGCCCGACGGGCGTGACTGGGAGGTGCCGCCGGTCTGCCTGGGCCGGCCTACCGAGCCGCGGCTGGACGATCTGCGGATAGCCTGGAGTGACGACTTCGGCGTTGCCGTCTCAACTGAGACGCGCGACGCCCTGGCAAAGCTGGCCGAACTGCTAAGACCCCTTGTTGGCCGGGTCGAACGCTGCAACCCTCCCGACTTCGACTTCGGCCTGGCCTGGCAGGCTTACGGCGAGTTGTTGGGCGCCGAGCTGCACATCGACATCCCACCGTACCTTTGCAAGGGCGCGCCGCTGGCCGGCGCTCTCATGTTTGGCGATGAGCCGACGCAACGCGCGATGATGCGCGGGCTGAGCCTGGATATGCGCGCCTACGCTGCGACCCTGACCCAGCGAGATCTGTTGATCGGCGCGCTCGACCGTTTCTTGGCCGGCTGGGACGCGTGGATCTGTCCGGTGGCCGCCGGACCGGCCTTCACGCACCGCCGCCCCGTTGCTCGACGCCCAGGCGAGCCGTTGGAGATAGACGGCTCGCAGGTGTCATATTGGCGCGGCAACGTATGTTTCACCACGCTGTTGAGCCTGACCGGCAACCCGGTGGTAACCATGCCGCTGGCGCAGACCCCAAGCGGACTGCCGATCGGCATGCAGTTGGTGGGCAGGCGTTGGCACGATATGGATCTGCTATCGGTCGCGGCCAGCCTGGCGGCACTGACCGGGCCGTTCCCCACGCCGCCGGGGTACTGACGCTGCGAACATCGTTCGAGTCCTGACCTTCAGCGCACCTCAGGGAGGATTTCATGACCAGCATTGCCGGATCGGCCCGTCCACAGACCCGACAAATGACCGCACAGCCGTGGCTGCACAGTCGTCGCTGGGACCTCACCTTTCTGATCCTGAGCATTCTGCTGGCAGGAGTGCCCTATGCCGCTTACTTCCTGTTTGGTGGTTCGGCGACCGACGCGGCCTCGGCCAACGGCACCCTGGCCTACAACGCGCGCTTGCTGGTCAATGGTCTGGTTACCTTCCTCGTCGGCGGGCCACACATGTATGCGACCTTCACCCGCACGGTTTTTGACCGGCAGTACCGGCGCCGGCGACGCTGGTTCTTGCTCTCAACCCTTGCCGTGCCGGTCATCGTCATTTCGATGGCGGTCTGGAGCTACGAGTTGTACGTCTGGCTGCTCTCGATCTTCTTTGCGGCGGCCTCACTGCATGCCCTCTACCAGATCCTCTGGCTGACCGAGGCTTACAATGTCAAGGCTCGGCTGGCCTTCACCTGGCGCAGCCGCCTGATCGATTATGGCCTCGTGATGACCAGCCTCTATCCGGTGGCAACCTACAGGATGGTCAGGGGCCAGTTCTCGATTGGTTCCGTGGAGCTGAAGTATGGGCAGTTCATCGGCGGCTGGTACTGGTTGGCTACCTTGGCCGCGCTGGCCTTCGCCACTTTTCTGGTATTGTTCATCGCCAAGACCGTAGGCGAGTGGCGACGGGGCTACGTGAATGCGCCGAAGACGCTCCTCATCAGCCTGACCAGCGCCCTCATGTTCTTCACACCGGCCTTCTCCAACCTGGATACGGCATTCCAGGGCATCAACACCTGGCACTCCTTCCAGTACCTCGCCCTCACCTGGTACGCCAACTCGCTGCGCCAGCAGCGCTCTGGCCGGCCGATTGCCTCGCTGCAATGGCCGGCCCTGGCGGCGGCCCGCCATCCAGGCCGCCTGCTGCAGCGCGCGCTGCGCTATCTCCGGCGGATCGACGGCGGTAACGGCTGGACGGCCTTCTACCTGGTCTGCATGGCCATGCTGCCCATCTCCGGCCTCATCTACGTGGGCGCGCATCTGATTTGGCCGGACCTGCATGCCGGTCTGCCCGGCGCCGACGAGGCTTACACCTACATGGCCGTGCTTTCCATCTTGCTCGTCCACTACGTCCAGGATGGCCTTCTGTTCGCCGACGCGCGCGCGCTCGCCGGCTAGCAGGTCCCGTCCTCTCCCATTTGCCCCGCGCTCCCTTATGATCGGCGGGAAGGTTCATTTACGCCCACGACGGCCTGCAGCGCCGCCGCCCCCACATCACAGCCCACAGCCCCGATAACGGCTGGCCCAGCCCCTGACCCCCCGCCTGGCCCGGCCAGTGAGCCCTTGGGCGCTCCGCCTGGCGCCGGCTCCCGTCAGGCTGCACGTCCATTTTCCCGCGCCAGTGCCTTGCCCAGGCGCAGCACCTCCTGCACCAGGATGTCATAATCCTCGCGCCGGCTGCGATGGTTGGTGATCGCCACCCGCAGCGCATATCGGCCCTCCAGCGTGGTGTAGGTCGGCACCGCCACGCCGCTCTCGTGCAGCCGGACCAACAGCTCCTGGTTGAGCGCGTTGAGTGCTGCCTCGTCCAGGGCCGGCACCCGATAGCGGAAGCACACGATGTTGAGCGTGACGGGTGCCAGCCTCTCCAGCTCTGGCTGCGCGTCGACCAACTCGCCCAGGTAGCGCGCTTGCGCCACGTTCTGCTCGATCAATCGGCCGTACTTGCGGATGCCGTGCTCTTTGATGGACATCCATATCTTCAGGGCCCGGAAGCCACGCGTGAGCTGAATGCCGTAGTCGCTGAACCAGTGCGTCCCGCCTGACACTCCCCGCGTTCCGTGTTGCAGGTACTCGGGCGTGAGCGAGAAGGAACCCCTGTGCTGATCGGGGTTCCGGACCAGGACGCAGGCGGCCTCGAACGGCATATACATCCACTTGTGAAAATCACAGGTCAGCGAGTCGGCGCGCTCCATGCCGGCTATCAGGGGGCGGAGCGCCGGGGTCAAGGCCGCGAAGGCGCCGATCGCGCCGTCCACGTGGAACCAGAGCTGCTCGCGCTGCGCAATATCGGCCAACCGGTTCAGATCGTCGAGCCCTCCCGTGTTGACGGTGCCGGCGTTGCCCACAATGCAGAACGGCCGGAAGCCATCTGCACGGTCGGCCACGATGGCGGCCTGCAAGGCATCGGGGTCGATCGAGAAATCGGTGCGGACCGGAATTTGCCGCATCGCCTGGTTGCCCAGGCCGAGCAGTTCGACGGCTTTCTGGATGGAGCTATGCGTCTCGCAGGAGGCGTAGAGCGACATCCGTTGTCCCGCCGCGGCCAGCCCCTGGCCGCGCACGTCGAACCCGGCCTGCGTGTTGCGAGCCACGGTCAGGCCCACCAGATTGGCCATCGAGCCGCCGCTCACCAGCAGCCCGCTCGCTTCTGCCGGATACCCCAGCATCTCTTTGCACCAGTCGACGACCTGCTGCTCGACGTAGTTCGCCGCGTGCTCGCCGCCGCCCAGGTTTGGGTTCATGCCGGCGGCCAGCATCTCGGCCAGCACACCCAATGCAGTGCCATTGCCCATCACCCAGCCCCAGAAACGCGGGTGAATGTTGCCCATCGGGTAGGGCAGAATGTCCTCGACGAACTCCTGGTATACTTGTTCCGGCGCCTCGGGCTCGAGCGGCAGTGGCCCGCCCAGGCGCGCCTTCACCTCGGGGGGCACCGGCCGCCACACGGGGCGCTCTCGAACCGTCTCAAGGTACGACAAAATGTCGTCCACCATCTGATGTCCCAGGGCGCGCATGCCTGCCCAGTCTGCCGGATCGAGGGTCTCCTCGCTCACCATACGGTTGCCTGTATCCACTTGTTCCTCCAACAATTCCAGTTTTGTCCGGTACGGACCCAGTATAGCTCAGCAGTGGCCTGGCTTCACAACACTCTTGTCCAAAATTGGCTCGCGCGGGTATTGCAATCTTTGGCGACTTGTTATATCATGCTCTACCAGGAAAGGGTATATCGTTATTCACACTTAATTCCGTTTGTCACTGGGTAACTGAACTAACACTCGGCGTTCCGCGGGTCCGCTATACTGAGTCAAGGTCAAGGCGAAGCTGCCATGACGAGAGGAGGCTTAGCGGATGATGAAGAATGTGTCCCTCAAGAAGCGCGAGCTGGTGGATGCAATCGCCTACCAGCACCACATCGATTTTGACCCGGAAGCTTGGCTGTGGCAAGTCAGTTTGAACCTCAAGGCCGTCCAGCCCGAAGCGCACCTGGTGTTTCTGGACCGGGCTGCCACCACGACCGTCCCGCTCTTTGTGGACGAGGCCCTTTTTCCAGTTGAAGCGTTCAGCGAACTGGATGGGGGATTCCGTTGGGGAGATCCAGGATCGCTAGACGCTGGTCAGCCAGGCGACGGCAAGGGGTTGGAAGCAATCTGCATCCCCGACACGATCCGGCGCCAGGTTGAAAGCAGTCTTCGCAAGCACGTCAGCCTGGCCGGAACTGCTTGCAGCATCCGTTACTACTAGCCGAGTGCGGCAGTTGGCGACTTCAGCCCTGATCTGTCAAGGCGGCGAGTTCGTGTCTCGCGAAAACCTGGCAGATCGCCCGTTGGATCGGAACGAACAGCATGAGACGATTGCGCGCTTTCTCGATGGTACTGGTCTGTGCGTTCATCCTGTCGGGCTGTGGCCCGCGGCACTCTGCGGCGCCTGCTGCCGGCAATGCCAACTTGGCCCCGCCGGCTGCGGGAGCCGTGGTGCCAAAGACCACAGGGCCGGTTCAGCCAACTGCCGCTGTCCCGGTGGCGCAGGCGACCAGCCGCCCTTCGGCCACCTACACGGTACAGGCCGGCGATGTTCTTTCGAGCATCGCCGTGCATTACGGCGTCGACGTGGCTGACATCGTCAGCGCCAATAATCTCGTGGATCCAGATTCCTTGAGCATCGGCCAGGAGCTTACGATCCCGAGTGTGGCGGGCGCTGCATTGGCTCCCACCGCTGCAGCGCGGGCGGGCGCTCCGACGGTAGTTCCGGCGAGCGCGCAGGTGCCCATCGCCGGCGCGTCCGGGAAGGCGGGGAGCAACCAGGCGGTGGCGCCGCTCGAGCGGGTGGCGAGCGACGGCGGGCGCGGTTCGGCTTACGATCGACTGAGCTTTGCTGCTCAGGTAGCGCCGGAGGATTCGCCCTATCACAATGTGACCTGGGTGGCGTACTATGGCCGCCCGAACGTGCCGCTGCTCGGGATTTTGGGCGAGTACAGCATGGACGATCTCGTGCCGAGGCTACGCAAGCAGGCCGCGGCCTACGACGAGGCCAATGGACCGGAGTTGGGCGTGATGCCTGCTTTCCACCTGATCTACGGCATGGCGACGGCCTTTACCGACGACGACGGCAGCTACCTCAGCTACATGGCCGACTCGGAGACAAAAGCCTACATCGACCGGGCAAATCAGGAGAAGTTTGGGGTGATCCTCGACGTGCAGATCGGTGCGCTCACGCCCCTTGGCGCTTTGCAGCCGGCATTTCACTGGCTACAAGACGGCAATGTCCAACTGGCAATCGACCCCGAATTCGCGATGAGTGAGCCGGGCCAGACCGTGCCCGGGCAGCCACCGGGAACCGTGACGGCCGAGCAGATCAATGCCGTGCAGGCGGCGATGAGCGCCTATATGGAAGAGAACGGCATCAGCGGTCACCGGATCTTGATCGTGCACCAGTTTTTGCCCTGGATGATCGACGACAAGGCGGACCTTTACCGCTACAAGGGGGTTGATCTGACGGTCTGTGCCGATGGTTTCGGCGACCCGCCGACCAAGGTCAGCAAATACAACGACTTCATCCACGAGAACGTGCCGTTTGCCGCCTATAAGCTTTTCTACGGTTGGGACGAACCGCTGATGACCGAGCGCGAGGCGCTCGGCGTGGACGCGAGCCCGGGCATAGACTACATGCAGGAGACGCCCAACTTGATCATTTATCAGTAGCAGGCGGAGGGCGGACGGTTGAGCGATTACGAGATTCCCGGTCTGCAAATCGACCCCGGCGCCCTGCCGCCGCCCTTGCTGACCTCTGAGCCCGGCTCGTTCGCGCAAGCCACCTTCAGGACGCGAGTTCCGCACATCCTGGACGAAACGCTGGAACGCGACCACTTTCCGCGCGACGTACGGCAGAACCTTCTGGACTTGCGCAGTGAGATCACGGACGGCCGGATTCGCCAACTGCGCGAGCTCGCCCCGGATGCCGGTTTTTGGCGAGCAGTTTCCGCCCCCTATGACGGGCGCAGCTGGCTCGACGTGCCCTGGTATTGGGCCGAGGCCTACTTCTACCGCCGCCTGCTCGAAGCGACCCGCTATTTCCAGCCGGGCGCGAGCCAGGGCTTCGATCCCTTCTTGGCCATCAAGAGCGACGAATGGCAGCCCGACCGCGCCCCACGCGCCGTCGAGGACCTGGTGAGCGCCCTCCCGGCAGAAGGTGAGGCGCGCTTTGGAAGCCTCCTGCGGGCGAGCCTGTGGGGCAACCGGATCGACCTGAGTTACCGGTCGGTGGCCGGACTCGGCATCGCGCACGGCGCAAGCACCAACCTTCTCGTCGACGACACGGATCGGGCCTGGCGACTGCTCACGGCCCAGCCGGCCGGTCGGGTGGTCATGATCAACGATAATGCAGGCACCGAACTCGCAATGGACCTGGCCCTGGCCGATTTTCTGCTCGGCTCTGGCCTGGCGGCGCGGGTCGTGTTACACTTGAAGAACCAGCCGTTTTTCGTTTCGGATGCCCTGCCTCATGATGTGCAGGAGGCCCTGAATGCGCTGGCTGCGGGCTCCGGCCACGGGACAGAACTCGCGGCCCGCCTGACCGCCCAATTCGCGGCCGGTCGACTGAAGTTGACCACGCACTGGTTCTATACGACGAGCCTGTTCTATTTTCAATTGCCGCCTGACCTGCGGGCCGAACTGGCCGCGGCCAGCCTGGTGGTGATCAAGGGGGATGCCAACTATAGGCGACTGTTTGGCGACGCGCATTGGCCTTTCACCACGGACTTTGCGGCGGTCTCGGCCTACTTCCCGGCGCCGTTCATGGCCCTGCGCACCCTCAAGTCCGAGCTCGTGCTCGGCTTGCCGGCCGGCCAGGCCGAACGACTGCAAGCGCAGGACCCCGACTGGTTGGTCAACGGGCAGCGCGGGGTGATACAGGCCAATCTGAGGGCTGGAATCTTGGATGGACCGGCGCAGCGCTTATGATCCTAAACCTGGATGCTGGTTTTGTGGCGGCTCAGCGGGAAGCCATTAGCAGCCTGGAAGGACAGGGAGTATCTGCTCCGGCAGTATGTCGCCAACAGCGTGACCTGAACGGACCGCGAGCTGGCGGGTTTCTTCCGCTGGGACCTGGGGCAGGCGCGCGCCCTGGTGGCGCGTCTGCTGGCCGATGGGGAACTGGCCCAGGCGCACGTCGGCGAGGACGCGTTCACCTGGCTGACGCCGGCCTGGCCTGCTCCCGGCTGAAGCAGGCGGGTCAGGGGATGCCGAGTGAAAATCAGACCTTTCGCGCTGGAACGGTATTTCGCCGAGCATGAGTTCACGGCCGAGCACCTGCTCAGCGCCTCAGACCCCGAGAGCCTAACGCTGCAGGAACTGCTGGGCCTGGCCGATCCGCAAAGCCTGTCGCTGTGGCACGGGCTGAAGCTGGGCTATACCGAAAGCCAGGGCCACCCGCTACTGCGCGAGGTGATCGCCACAACCTACTCCTCACTTGGCCCGCAGGACATTTTGACCGCTGTCCCCGAAGAGGCGATTTTTATCGCCATGCACTGCCTGCTGCGCCCGGGCGACCACGTGATCGCGACCTTCCCCGCCTACCAGTCACTGTACGAGATCGCCCAGGCTTTGGGATGCCGGCTGACCCGCTGGCCATTCGTCCAGCGTGGGGAGTCTTGGGGGCTCGACCTCGACGTCCTGGCGGACAGCCTGGCCGCTGACACCCGGCTGATCGTCATCAATTTCCCGCACAATCCGACCGGCTTCTTGCCCGACCGGGCGATGGTCGAGGCAATCCTCGAGCTCGCGCGCCGGCACGGCATCTACGTCTTTTCGGACGAAATGTATCGCCGGCTCGAATACGCGCCCGAGCAGCGCCTGCCGGCGGTCTGTGACCTCTACGAGCGTGGTGTTTCGCTGTCTGGCCTCTCCAAGACGTTTGGGCTGCCGGGACTGCGCCTGGGCTGGCTCGCCACCCAGGATCGTGCGCTGCTGGCGCGCTGCGCGACCTTCAAGGACTATACGACCATTTGCGGCAGCGCGCCCGGCGAGATCCTGGGCCTCATCGCCCTGAGGGCGGGTGAGCGGATCATCGCGCGCAACCTGGACCTGATCCAGGCCAACCTGGGCCTCGCCGACGCGTTCTTCGCCGGTCGCGGCGAGCGCTTCACCTGGTTGCGACCGCAGGCCGGGCCGGTGTGCCTGCCGCGCCTGCGTGGCGCCGTATCGGCAGCCGCCTTGTGCCAGGGACTGCTCGAGCGCGAGAGCGTGCTGTTGTTGCCCGGCGAGGTGTTCGAGTTCGACGAGAGCCACTTTCGGCTCGGGCTGGGGCGGCGTGATTTTCCCGCCGGACTGAAGCGGCTGGAAACCTATCTGTATGTGACGTGAACGGAGAGGATAGCCGTGTCTGAGAGCGGACCGCATCTGCTGGGGATCGACGTTGGCACCTCCGGGCTCAAGTGCGTCCTGGTCCATCTGGATGGCAGGATCGTTGCCCAGGCGCTGCAGGAATACTCCCCCGACAGCCCGGCGCCCGGCGTGGCCGAACAGAACCCCGACGTCTGGTTGCAGGCGGCCGGCCAGGCGGTGCGCCGCGCGCTGGCCCGCCCGCACGACGTGGTGGGGATCGGCTTCTCGGGGCAGATGCACAGCGCCGTCTTCCTCGACTACCGGGGGGAAGTTGTGCGCCCTGCGATCTTGTGGCTCGACACGCGTGCCGCCGGGGTAGTGCGCGCCCTGCAGGCACAGTTCGGCAGCGCTCAGTTGGGCGCCTGGACCGGCAACCCCGTGATGACAGGCGTCACCCTGGCCTCGCTGCTCTGGCTGCGGGCGAATGAACCGCAAAGCTGGGGCCGGCTGGCGCGCGTGCTGCTGGCCAAGGATTACGTCCGCTACCGACTGACCGGCGAGATCTTGACGGACTACAGTGATGCCTCGGGGACGGCCATGCTCGACACCGGCCGCCGCACCTGGTCGGACGATCTGCTGCGCGCCAACGCGATCCCGCCGAGCTGGCTGCCGGCGCTGGCCGGCTCCGCCGAGGTGGTCGGCCATCTCGACCGCACCCTGGCCGAGAGCTGGGGGCTGCGCCCGGGGCTGCCCGTGGTCTGTGGAGCAGGCGACCAGGAGGCCCAGGCGGTGGGAAATGGCATCATCCGGCCCGGCCTGCTCTCGTCGACCATCGGCACGGGTGGCCAGCTCTTCACCCCCATCGCCGGCTATCGCCACGATCCTGCTCTGCGTCTGCACACTTTCTGTCATGCCGTGCCCGGCCTCTGGCATTGGATGGCGGCCACGCTTACCGCAGGCATGGCACTGCGCTGGCTGCGCGACCAACTCTTCGAAGGCCGCTATAGTTACGACGACCTGGCCGCCGGTGCAGCCAGCGTCGAGCGGGGTGCGGAGGGCCTGCTGTTCCTGCCCTACCTGGCCGGCGACCGCACTCCGCACCTGGACCCGTTGGCGCGCGGCGTTTTCTTTGGGCTGACTCTGCGGCATACCTGGCGGCACCTCGCGTGGGCGGTGATGGAGGGCGTCGTGTTCTCCTTGCTGGACGGCCTGCGCCTGATGCGTGAGCTGGGCGGTTCGATCGAGCAGGCCGTCGCCTCGGGCGGCGGCGCGCGCCATCCGCTCTGGCTGCAGTTGCAGGCTGACATCTTCGGTGTTAACATAATGCGGGCTGAGGGCCAGGAGGCGGCCGCGGTGGGCGCGGCGCTGTTCGCCGGGGTCGGCGCCGGAGTGTATCCGGACGTTGCCTCTGCCTGCGCTCGTGCCGTTCGCTTTAGCCCGGAGGTGGTCTTGCCTCGCCCTGAGAGTGTCGCTGAGTACAAGGTGATTGGGGATCGCTACCGCGCGCTCTATCCCACGCTGGCCGGCCAGTTCCACGCCGGGGCCGCCGAGTCGTGTTGAACGTGGAGTTGTGATGGCATTTGAAGTGCGGCCGGCGAGGAGCGAAGACAAGCCGCGCATCCTCGAGATCTCGGCCCAGATCTGGGAAGGAGACGACTACGTGCCGGCCGTGGTCGACGATTGGTTGGCCGCGCCCGGCTCCGAACTGGTTGTCGCCAGCCTGGCAGGCGAGCTGATCGCCTTCGCTCACCTGCGGTGGCTCTCGCCGGAGTACGTCTGGTTGGAAGGCATTCGCACGGACCCGGCGCATCGCAACCTGGGTGCCGGCAATGCGCTCACGGATGCCTTGCTCGAGCGCGCGGCGCGGGGAGGAGCACGGCGTGCCGGCCTATCGACCTACGTTGACAATCGCGCCTCGATCCATATCATAGAGACGCACGGTTTTCGCAGGGTTGTGAGCTTCGTTTACCTGGAGTGCCCGGCGCAATCGCCGGCGTGGGCCGCCGCCAGCCCGTCGGACAGGGTCGAGAACGTGCCGGTGGGGGAGGCGGCGGCCTTCGTCGCCGGCTCGCGCTTCCTGGCGGTTACTAACGGCTATTTCCCGCAGGGCTGGATGTTCTACCCGTTCTCGCTCGGCCCCGCACTGGCACTGGGCGGTAGGCAGCACCTGCTCGGCACGCGGCGGGAGGGGCAGCTGACCGCGCTGCTGGTGGCGGGTCGGTCCTCGCACGGCGACACCAACTTCGGCGTGGACTTCCTCGACGGCGATGAGGAAGAGTGTGAGACCCTGTTGCGCCATACCCTGCACATAGCGCGTGAGTGGAGCGCCATGGCCGCGCGGGTGCCTAAGTTGGGCGATCAGGTGGCGCCTGCCCTGCCGCTTTTCCGCCAGCTTGGCTTTGAGGCCCGGAACGGCTTCGAGGCGGACATTTTCGTCTACGAGCACGCCCTATGACACAACATTCACATCTTGATCCTTCAGCCTTCTTCTTGCCCGGCGGCCCGGTCGGGGTATTGTTGCTGCATGGCTTCACAGGCGCGCCCCCTGAGATGCGCCTGTTGGGCGACTACCTGAACGGACGCGGCTACACGGTCGCTGCACCGCTGCTGCCGGGGCATGGCACGCGTGTCGAAGACATGAACGGCTACCACTGGCGGGATTGGGTCAGGCACGCCGAGAGTGCGCTGACAGAGCTGCAGTCGCACTGTGACCACGTGTTCGTGGGTGGCCTCTCGTTGGGTTCCCTGATCGCCATCTACCTGGTTGCCCAACACCCCGATATTGCCGGTCTCATCGCCTATTCGCCGGCGGTGCTCGTGGCCAGCCGGAGCGTCTGGTTGGCCCCATTGGCCAAGTACTTCGTGCCTATCCTGCCCGCGCCTGTCAGCCCGAGCGACTTGACCGACCCGGAAGCCGGCTCGCGCCTGTGGTGTTACGAGCAGATCCCGGTCAGGGCGGTGCACGAGACCATGCGTATGGCCATGCGGGCGATGGGACTGCTGCCCGGGTTGCGTGCGCCCCTGCTGGTTGTCTACAGCACCGGCGATCGCACGATCCACCGCGACAGCGGCCGCTACACGTTCGAGGTGGCCGGCACCGCCGACAAGGAGCTCCTTGTCCTGCATAATTCGGGCCACGCCTTGACTGTCGATAGCGAGTGGCGCCTGGTGGCGGAGAGGACGGCGGAGTTCATCGAAAAGCACCTCAGCTAGAGGCGGGTCGTGATGCGTAAGCTGCCGGCCTTCATTCTGACCCTGCTGGCGATCGAGTTCCTCGACGAGTTCGTTTTCGGCGCACGTGAGGCTGCCTGGCCGTTGATCCGCAACGACCTTGGTCTGAGCTATGCGCAGATCGGGCTGTTGCTTGGTATCCCGAGCATCATCGCCAATCTGATCGAGCCCTGGCTGGGGATCCTGGGCGATGTGTGGCGCCGGCGCGTAGTGGTATTGGCCGGTGGCCTGCTCTTCGCCCTGGCGCTCGGTCTCACGGCCGGGAGCGCCGGTTTTGCCGTCCTGCTGGTTTCCTTCGTGCTGTTCTACCCCGCTTCCGGTGCCTTTGTGAGCCTGTCCCAGGCCACGCTGATGGACCTCAATCCGGCCCGGCACGAGCAAGCCATGGCCCGCTGGACCTTCGCCGGCTCGTTGGGCGTCGTCGCCGGCCCCCTTGCCTTGGGCGGCGCGGCGTTGCTCCGGTGGGGTTGGCGCGGGCTGTTCTTTGCCTTTGCCGGCCTCGCGCTGGCGCTGCTGGCCGTCGCCTGGCGCATGCCTTACCCCGACAGGGGTCGACAGGTGGTTGCGGAGGAGGCCGGCCTGCGCGGCGGTCTACTGCAGGCGCTGCGCGCTCTGCGGCGCACTGAAGTCCTACGCTGGCTGGTGCTGCTCGAGTTCTCGGATCTCATGCTGGATGTTCTGCTGGGCTACCTGGCGCTCTATTTCGTGGATGTGGTCGGAGTCAGCCCGGCCCAAGCGGGTTTCGCCGTGGCTGTCTGGACTGGGGTGGGTTTGTTGGGCGATCTGCTGCTCATTCCCTTGCTCGAGCGCGTGCGCGGCCTGAGCTATCTGCGCGTCAGCGTGGTCGCCGAGCTTCTTCTTTTCCCGGCCTTCTTGCTGACCGGCGGCTGGTTGGCCAAGCTTCTGTTGGCCGGCCTGCTGGGCTTATTCAATTCCGGCTGGTATTCGATACTGCAGGCCGGGCTCTACTCATCCATGCCGGGACGAAGCGGCACGGTTCTGGCGGTCAAGAACGTTTCCGGCCTGGCCGGCGGGTTCATACCGCTCGGAGTGGGCCTCGCGGCCCAGCAGCTTGGCCTGGGACAGGCCATGTGGCTGCTGCTGCTCGGTCCCATCGCGCTCATGCTCGGCTTGCCGCGCCGGAGCAAAGGGGACGCCCCGGAGCGCGTCGGGCCGTGATAGGGCCTGAGGGGTGGAACCAGACCCGAGCCGGGGTTTGGGTGGCTAGCGAGATGAGTCTGGGCTTCTGAACTCCCGACTGGCGCCGTTACCCTCAGGCGGCGGGGCCTGCATGTGCTCGCCCCGTCGGGCCAGACCGTCTCGCTCGCGTGCGCTTCGGCCGGTGAAGTCGCCGTGCAGACCCGCGCGTATACAGTCAAGCTGTGCTTCGGTGGCTGCTTCGCCCTTGGCGATCAGCTCTCGGGCCCTTGACATACGCAGGTAGCTGCTGCCGACCAGGTCAGGCGAGATAAGGCAGTCGGCGCTGTCGATTCCGCCACCGGCCCGGCGCACCATCGTCTCGACCGCGGCGAACCCGAGCGTGAATATGTTGCCTGGGCGCGCGACGATGGGATCGAAAAGGTTGACGCCGATCACGTACTCGGCCCCCAAGGCGCGGGCAACAGACACAGGCAGGTTGTCGGAGATGCCGCCGTCGCCCAACAGATGCCCGTTCAGCCGCAGAGGCACGACGATGCCGGGGACGGAACAACTGCCGCGGACGGCCGGGGCAAGGCGCCCCTCGCACAGGGTGATCGGCTGCCCGGTCTCCAGGTCGGTGGCCACTGCCGCAAAGGGCAGCTTCAGATCCTCAAAACAAATATCCCCCAGCGCTCGTATCAGCCAGCGTTCCATTGGAGCGAAGGTGACCAGGCCGCGCACGGGGAACACGGGGCGCGCGAGGTGCCACCACTTGACCCGCGTCGCGCTCTGCCGCATCTGGCCCGCGCTGAAGCCGGCCGCGTACATAGCTCCCATGATCGCGCCGGCGCTCGTGCCCGCTATACAATGGATCGGGATCCGCTCGCGTTCGAGGACCGAGAGGACCCCGATATGCGCATACCCTCGAACTACACCTCCGCCCAGGGCCAGTCCGACTCGCATCCTTCCTCCAAGCACTCATAGCCGGGAAGAGTCAAGAACTCGATGAAAGTATCGCTGGTGGTCAGCTTGTCGAACAGGTCGGCTGCCAGCGGATATTTCCCCGCGGCCCACTGCTCGGCGCCCACGATCGACTTGACCTTGTTGACTTCCTCTACCAACACCTGGCGGAAGAGATTCTTGGTGACTTTCCGGCCGTCTTCAAGGCAGCCCTTGGGGCTGCGTATCCACTGCCAGACCTGGCCACGCGAGATCTCTGCCGTTGCAGCATCCTCCATTAGATTGAAGATCGGTACGGCGCCGGAACCGGCCAGCCAGGCGCCCAGGTATTGTACACCAACACTGATGTTCCGCCGTAAGCCCTCTTCGGTGATCGGTTTCTCGGGACCAAAGGCCAGCAGATCGGCGGCTGTCACCTGCACGTCCTCGCGTTTGCGCTCGATCTGGTTCGGCGTAGGCATCCCCTTGTCGAACTCTTCCATGGCCACTGGCACGAGGCCCGGGTGCGCTACCCAGGTCCCATCGTGGCCGTCGCTCACCTCGCGGATCTTGTCTGCGCGCACCTTGGCAAAGGCCTCTTCGTTGGCCGCCGGATCGTTCTTGACCGGGATCTGCGCCGCCATGCCGCCCATGGCGTGAATGTTACGCCGGTGGCAGGTCTTGATCGCCAGCAGCGAATAGGAATGCATGAAGTGGGTCGTCATCGTCACCAGCGCCCGATCGGCCAACACGAACTCCGGATCGTTGCGGAACTTCTTGATGCAACTGAAGATGTAGTCCCAGCGCCCACAGTTCAGACCCGCCGAATGCTCGCGTAGTTCGTAGAGGATCTCATCCATCTCGAAGGCGGCTGCGATGGTTTCGATGAGCACGGTCGCGCGGATCGTGCCGCGCGGGATGCCCAGGGTGTCCTGGGCCAGGTTGAAGACTTCGTTCCACAACCGCGCCTCGCGGTGGCTTTCCAGCTTGGGCAGATAGAAATAGGGACCGCTGCCGCGCGCGAGGAGCTCACGTGCATTGTGGAAGAAGTACAACCCGAAATCGAACAACCCACCGGGCACCGCCTGGCCGTCGACCAGCATGTGCTTCTCGGTCAGGTGCCAGCCACGCGGACGCACCATCAGGGTCGCGACCTTAGCATTCAACCGGTACTGCTTGCCGTCCGGGTTGGTGAAGTCGATGGTGCGGCGGATCGCGTCCCGCAGGTTCGCCTGTCCCTGGAGCATGTTATGCAGTGTCGGCGCGTTAGCATCTTCGAAGTCGGCCATGAACACGCTGGCACCGGAGTTCAGGGCATTGATGATCATCTTGCGGTCGGCCGGCCCGGTTATCTCCACGCGCCTGTCTCGCAAGTCGGCGGGGATCGGCGCGACCGTCCATTCCGCCTCCCGGATGTGGCGCGTTTCGGGCAGGAAATCGGGCTTCGTTCCCGCGTCGAATTCGGCCTGGCGCTCCGCCCTCCGCTCCAGCAACCGGGCTCGCGAAGGCCCAAACTCGCGCACCAGTTTGGCGACGAAAGCTGCTGCCTCGGGTGTCAAAATTCCCTCAAACTCCGGTGAGAGCGGGATCGTCAACTCCACCCCTTTGGGGTAGGCTGTTATCACACTTGCCATCCTCTTCACCTGCCTTTCTCCACTCCGATAGGACCCCCACTCGTCATGCCAAAGGCTGGCAAGGACGGGCCTCGCGGCGCTGAGCGCCCGCCGGCCGGGTCCGTGACACAAGCCATCGCTCCTCAGGCAAACTGGGCTTCCTCGGTCGAGCCCAGAAGGGCGAGCGTGGAGGCCGAGCCACCCGAAACCACCGTGGCGATCTGGTCGAAGTAACCCGCGCCGACCTCACGCTGATGCTTGGTAGCCGAGTAGCCCGCGGCTTCGCTGGCGAACTCTGCCTGTTGCAGATCGGCATACGCCGACATGCCCCGCCGGGCATAATCCGCGGCCAGGCGGTACATGCTGTGGTTCAGGGCGTGGAAGCCGGCCAGGGTGACGAACTGGAATTTGTAGCCCATGGCGGCAAGCTCGCGTTGGAACTTGGCGATCGCGCCGTCGTCCAGTTTCTTCTTCCAGTTGAAGGAAGGCGAGCAGTTGTAGGCCATCATCTTGCCGGGGTACTGCTTGTGGATGGCCTCGGCGAACTGGCGCGCTTCGTCCAGGTTAGGATCCGATGTCTCCCACCACAACAGGTCGGCATAGGGAGCATAGCACAGCGCACGGGCGATAGCCGACTGCACGCCGTGGCGCATATAGTAGAACCCTTCGACCGAGCGTTGGCCCGTCAATAGAGGCTCGTCGCGCGGGTCCACGTCACTGGTGATGAGGCTGGCGCTGTAAGCATCGGTCCGCGCCACGATGACCGTCGGCACGCCCATGATGTCGGCGGCCAGGCGGGCAGCGGTCAGCTTCTGGATGAACTCCTGCGGCGGGACCAGCACCTTGCCTCCCATGTGGCCGCATTTCTTGGCCGAGGAAAGCTGGTCTTCGAAGTGCACTCCGGCCGCGCCGGCCTCGATCATGGCTTTCATGATCTCGAAGGCGTTCAAGGAGCCGCCGAAGCCCGATTCGGCGTCCGCCACGATCGGCGCAAACCAATACGGCCCTTCCTTGTTCTCAGAGCAGTAGACCTGATCGGCCCGCATCAGGGCGTTGTTGAGGGATCGCACCAGGTGAGGCACACTGTTGGCCGGATAGAGGCTCTGATCGGGGTACATCTGGCCGGCCAGGTTGTTGTCGGCGGCCACCTGCCACCCGCTCATGTAGATGGCCTTCAGCCCGGCCTTCACTTGCTGAACCGCCTGGTTGCCGGTGATGGCTCCCAGCGCCGGAACGTACTCCTCGGTTTGCAGCAATTGCCACAGTCTCTCGGCCCCCAGGCGCGCCAGAGTGTGCTCGACGTGAATCGAACCGCTCAGCCGGGCCACGTCCGCGGCAGTGTAGGGGCGCTGGATCCCCTGCCACCGCCCACCGGTCGACCAGCTCGTCTGCAGTTGCGCAATAGTCTCATTCGGCAACATGGATGTCTCCCTTCTTCAGAGGATCGCCCTTTTCATAACACGGTGCGTCATGACTGTAAGTCAGTTTGATTCCTGAAAGCCGCTTCCTTCTCTGACTGGACCGTTCGCGTTTCGCGGAACGGGAACGAAAAACACTTGACGCGGCGCGTCGAAACGCTTATACTTAAATGTAATAAGAATTACCCTCAAGGATGTCAGCATGTCCACCATAAAGCGTGGGAAAACGGCCCTGGTCCTCGCCGGGGGCGGACTAACGGGTGGGGTATACGAGGTCGGTGCGCTGCGTGCGATCGACGATCTTCTCGTGGATCGCACGGTGAATGACTTTGATATTTACGTGGGCACCAGCGCCGGGGCACTGGTGACCAGCCTGTTGGCGAACGGCGTCAGCCCGGAAGATATGCTCCAGGTCTTCCGCGGAGATCACCCAACCATCCGGAACATGGAGAGTCCGGATATTCTTAAGTTGCATGCCTCTGACCTGTGGCAGTGGGCACGGGGCGTGCCGCGTGGTCTTTTGGGCATCGCTCAGAACTACCTTAATGCACCGGAGAGCCTCAACGTATTCGAACTCATCTGGTCTCTCTCCGAGCTGGTGCCGGCGGGCCTCTATGACAGCCTGGCCCTGGACAACTACGTGCGTGAAGCGCTGATCAGCGTGGGGCGACCCAACAACTTCGCCGATCTGCAGCGTGAGCTGTATATCGTGGCGACGGACCTTAATTCCGGCGAACGGGTGGTCTTCAGCAAAGACGAGAACTCCGACGTGCCCATCTCCCTGGCGGTCGCGGCCTCGACCTGCTTGCCGCCTGTGTATAAGCCTGTAGCGATCGGCGACAGGGTGTTGGTGGACGGTGGGCTGCGCGGTACCGCCAGCCTCGATATCGCACGCGAGCATGGGGCGGACCTGATCGTTTGTATCAATCCGCTCGTGCCCTACAATAACGGCGACTGGAACAGCACGCCATTTTTTGCCCCAGACGGCGGTTATCTCACCAAAAAGGGTATGCAAGGAATCCTCTCGCAAAGCTCACGTATCTCCACCCATGCCGGTCTGCATTACCAGGTCAAGCAGATCCGTAAGCATCACCCGGATATGGACGTGATCGTCATCGAGCCGCGGCCCGACGACTGCCAGATGTTCTACTACAATATCATGCGCTATTCGGTGCTCTTGCTGATGGCCGAGCACGGGTTCGATTCGGTGACCATGCACCTGGCCGAAGACTATCAGGACTACAAACGCATCCTTGCCCGCCACGGCATTCCGCTGACCCGGCGCATCGTGGTCGACGAGATGCGCGAGATTAAGGAGTCCGGCTACGATCCTGAAGTGATCCGGCAGGTGCTGGAGAAGCGGTCAGGCTCGTGCAATCGCATCCGCGGCGACTGCGTCTGCGAGCTATCACGGGTGCTGGCCGAGCTGGAGATGACGCTCGACAGGATGGCGAGCGAGGCCGCGTCCGAAGTCGTAGCACGGGCGTGAGGGCGCATCTCGCCGCCGGGCGAGTCGGGTTGGCCCGGCGACGGCCAGGTTGAGGGAGTGGTCAGAGACGGGGACGGGCGGGGCCCACCAGACGCCCAGCGTCTGAGATTGGCGCCCCGCCCGTGCTTTGCCTAACCGAAGAACACCGAGCGCCGCTTGCGCAAGCGTTCGTAGATCATGTCTTGCACCACGTTACGCACCTGGTTGGTCAGTTGGGAGACCAGCACCGGGTTTTCCGCGGCCAGCGGTCCGTAGCCTTCGGTCGGGATAGGCTCTCCGAAGTCGATGTACCAACGGGTCGGTAGCGGGACGAAGCCTAACAGGCCGAACCAGGGGAAGGTCGGCGAGAGCGGGAAGTACGGGAAGCCGGTCAGGCGCGCGAGAGCCGGCGACTTGCGCAGCGAGATATAGGTTTCTTCAGCGCCCACAACTGCAAAGGGGATGATCGGGGCGCCGGTGCTGAGCGCCATCTTCACGAAGCCCCCCCGCCCGAAGCGCGCCAGCTTGTAGCGGTCGTTGAACAGCTTGCCTACCCCTTTGTAGCCCTCCGGGTAAACCGCCACCAGTTCGTCTTGCTCGAGCAGGCGAATGCCGTTCTCGACTGTCCCCAGCACCTGGCCGCACTTGATGAAGAGTTCCGAGAAAAAGGGCAGGGTCGGGAACCAGCTTCCGTAAAGGGAGCGAACAAGACGTTGCGCGGGGTGCTCGGTCAGCAGCGCGGTGGCGACCATGGCGCCATCCCACGGCAACTGCCCGGAATGGTTGCCGGAAAGCATGGCCCGACCGGCGTTGGGGACGTTCTCGAGCCCGGTGGTCTGGACTCGCCAATAGATCTTATAAAGGAACTCGAAGAACGGCTTGATCGTGTCGAGGAACTCCCAGTCCAGTCCCCAGGGATCCACCTCGTATTCGCCGGTCATGCGCCGCTTCAAGACGCCTGCCTGGTACTGGAGCGAGTAGTTGAGCAAGTACCAGATGCCCTTCCAGGTCTCCAGGTTCAGCACATCGTTGGCCAGCGTCTGGCGCAACTGTTCGAGCATGCTTAGCCCCATCTCGGGACTGAGCTTGTCGAGGTTCTCCTCGATCAGGGCGAGCAGGCGACGTGGCGAGAACGGGGGAGGCGTGTACCCGGGTGTCCGGGCCTGCACCCGCTGAATGAGGTTGTCGAGCTCACCCGCCAGTTGTTGGCGCCTTCCCTCGTCAGTCGCGGCCGTGCCTTCGCTGCCCGTTTCATCCAGGCTCGTCTCCACACTGCCGGCGTGTTCCTGCGGTTCCTCGGGTTCCACGGGCGGCGCCTGGTTGGCGCCTGCGGCCAGGGTTTGGTGGATCCGGCAATAAGGCGAGCCGGGCAGCGGACGATTCTTGCAGGGCCGGCCGGCTCGCGTCAGGGCGACGCAGGCCGCCGCAGACTCTTCGCACGGGTCTTCTGACGCGCCCCGGGAGGGCGCAGCGGGCGCGGCGTTCATTTCACTCTGCGGCACGACATTCTCGTCAGGCATGGCGGTTGGCCTCCTCCACGTTCACCAGCATCCTGTCCTCCAACTCCCGCGCTCGACGCCGGCGCTCGATGGTGTCGCGCAAGCGTTCCTCTTCATACGCCTGCACGGTCCGCTGGGGCAAGTAGTGGCTCAGACGCTGCTGACCGGCAAATTCGCGCAGCGCTTCGACAGCCGTGTAGCGCGGCGTATATCCGAAATCCTCGTGCATCTTGGCGAGATCGCCCACCCAGGAATATCGCAGGTAGTCGAGATCGAGCGGCAGATAGCGACGGACGGGCAGACGGGAGCTCTCAAGCAGGCTGCTGCCCAAGTAAGCCAACGGGTGAAAGATCGGAATGGCAAACTTGCCGGCAAGGGCCATCACCTGGCTCAACGGCAACAGCCCTTCGGCGGCGACGTTGAACACGCCCGGCAGAGCTGACTCGACGGCTTGCGCCAGCGCCCCGATTACATCTTCCTGGTGGATCACCTGCATCATCGGATCAAAACCCAGTAGCACGGGCGTCCACATCTCACGCAGAAAGCGGGTCATGGGAGTGTCGGCGGTCGGACCGACAATGCTCGGGAAGCGCAGCACCGTCAGGATCACGTCCGGCACCTGGCCGCGAAAGCCGTTGCAGAACGCTTCGATCTCGACGAGATCGCGGACCGTGCCCCAACGAGGACAGCCGTTGAGCGGGCTCTCTTCAACGAGGAAAGCCGAATTCCCGGCTCGGGCGCCATAGACCATCATGCTGCTCTTGAGGACCACCTTGCGGACACCGGCCTCGGAGCAGGCGCCCAGCAGCTTCATTGCGCCGACGATGTTGCTTTCAAAGCCGGCCTCACCCGGGCGCTCACTCTCGGCGAAGACCAGATGACAGACCGTATCCACCTCTTCGGAGCGCAACAACTCCGCCAGCAACGGGTTGCGCACCTCAGCCTGGACGTAGTCCAGGTTCTGGATCGGCGCCTGCGGCGGCTCCTTGTCCACCCCGATCACATGCAGCTCTGGTTGCTGGACCAGTCGGGCGGCCAGCTTGGCCCCCCAGTAGTCACTCACCCCGGTAATGACGACCACTCTCTTCCTGGCCATGTTCGTTTCCCTCCTGCCTGGAGCGGGAAGAGACCAGGTTTGGCCCGGATCGCGCGACCAAGGCCTGGTCTTCGAGTAGGATGACGGCTTACCCCCGACGGCGCCCGTTGAGGAGGAGTGCCACCCCGGCAACGCCTGCACCGGCTGCGACTGCCCAGGGCCATAGCTGCTGCAAAGCCTGGCCGCCCCGGCCCCCGTTCGAGCTAACGCCCTTGGAGGCCATCGGCAGGCTGGCGAGCTGCGCGGCGGTCTCAGCCTGCAGGCGGGCAAATGCCTCGGCATCGTTGCGCAGTCCTTCGGCCAGAGCGCGCTTGCGGGCATATTCTTCTTCCGACACGTAATTCCCGAAGGCGGTCAGGCCGGCAATCTGGAAGCCGTGCTTTTTGAACATGCGGTAGACTTCCTTGACCCGCTCAATCTCGATGTTGCGGCCGAGGGTGTAATCCTCGAAACGGCCCTCCATGGCGAGCAGGGCGGCCTCGGCCAGGCAGGCGTAGGCCACTTTTGGTGGCAAGCCGATGTCATAGCCAAAGCTTTCCACCCCGGGGATGATCACCTCACCGCTCTCCACCACGAGCACGTCCGGACGAAGTTCGGCTTCGGCCGGGCTGATATCCGCCGGGCGCGCCACGTCGCAGATAACGGCGCCCGGCTTGCAGCGCGTGATGTCCAGGATACGCTGGCCGAAGGCGGAGGTGGCAGTCACGATGAGGTCGCATTCGCCGATCAACGCATCCGAGTGGGTGGCGATGGCTACCTGCGCGCCCGGTGTCTCGCTCTGGATTTTCCGCTTCAGCTCGATCAGCTTCTCCGGCTCGATCGAGACCAACACCACATCCCGGATGGCCTGGGCGAGAAGTCGCGAGCAGACAGAGCCGATCGACCCCGTCGCGCCGATGATCATCACCCTGCCATGTGTCAGATCCTTGGCCCCCATCTTGACGACCGCGATCTTGGCGGCCTCGAGGGTGGCCGCGACCGTCAGGCTGTTGCCGCTCGTCACGGCGATATCGGCTTCGTGTGCGACGGTGATACCCGCGTCGCCCACCACCTTGGTAAACGCGCCCAGCCCCATGATGCGCGCGCCCCGCCGTTCGGCCATGCGCGCGGCCTGGTTAAGGCGCCGGTAGGTGAAGCGTTCGCTGTGCTTGAGCAGCATGCGCGGGGTCGCTCCGAGGCTGAGCAGGATTCCTTCGATCCGCTGGCCGGTGGCGACCGATTGCCCGCCCTTGATCCGCGAGATATACATCGGCGGGATATAGGCGGCGACTTCTTCGACCAGACGGCTGGGCAGGTAGCGGGTCCAACTGAAGGCCGGATGCTTGGCGATGAAGCTCGGGTTCAAGGGGTGGATGACGAAGGCAAAGCGGTTGATGCCGGCCTCATCCGGCTGCAAGTAGCGGATGTGTGGCCGCCAATCGAGCTCCGCGATCAAGTCAAGGTAAGTGTCTTCGCTCAGCTCTTGCTCGCGGTGTTGGCGCAGCGCGACCAGCACCGCCTCGATGGTTGCCGCCGACCAACAACCGAGCCCGCCGCGTGACTCCAGTGACGGCATCAAGGTGACGGCGATCGATGCGCCGCGCCGGCGCAAGTCGGACAGGTCCTCTTCGCCGGCCCATTCCATGACCACGGTCTTGTGAGGGAGGTTGGCCGGGGCGTAACGCCGGATCGCGCCGGCATCGCCGGCCAGCACGTCCGCCCAGGTGAAAGGCAGACTGGCACGCGCGACCCCCGGTGTCCCCGGCTGGGGAGTGATGCGACGGAAGGGCGCATCTTTCAGTGCCTCAAGCGTCGGGGGCCCGGCTTCCTCGAGCGTCTGCCTGCTGCCCACTCCTGGAAAGGCAGGCAGCGCCAGGTAAACCAGCGGATCGGCGTAGCGTATAGCCGGGCTGTGACGCGCCAGCGCCTGGGCCATTCCGTTGTGGTTCAATCCTGGCACCATCAAGATGTGCTTCTCGGCAAAGATCCCCGGCTCGGCCCGATCGGCCAGGATCACCCCCCAACGCTCGAGACCGGGCCGGACGCCGGAACCGTCGACGACGGGAGTGACCCGTGCGGCCGAGCGGAGCGCGGCCCCGGTTTCATGACGCCGCCGGCTATCGCCGAGCTGCAGCTCGCTCGGGATCCCTTCCAGGCCGATCGCATCCACCTGACCGTCGGCGTCGGCGATCAAAGCGCGTACCCGTTCCGGATCGCCGCGACAGCCCGCGCGCCGGATCTCCACTGGCCGGCCGGCAAATGAGACCGTCGAAATATCGTCAGCGGAGTTCAGGTGAATGACCAAGATATGCTTCATTGGGGGAGCCTTTGGGTGGCGATTTTCACTATTGTTTATTATATTGCAGCGCTAAAGCCTCGTCAAGTCCACAATGGCTCTTGACATTTGTGAAGGCGTGTGCTATATTTTGCATGACGCAGTGCGTCATTCTCGGGATGGTAGATGTGGCCCGGCATCGACCACACAGCGCAACCTTACAGGAGAAAAGGACAATGACCACAGCAACGGTTCCGGCGGCAAAGGTAAAGAAAGAAGTGGCGACCCCGGCTCAGCAGAATCAACTGCTGGATGCGGCACGCAAGGTGTTGCTGGCCGGCATAGGCGCAGTCGCCCTCGCTCAGGATGAGATCGAGGACTTCGTCAACAAGCTCATCGAACGCGGCCAGCTCGCCGAGAAGGACGGCCGCAAGTTGGTCCAGGATGTCATGGAGCGACGCAAGAAGACCACCAAGGCGGCCGAAGAAAACCTGGACAAGCGCGTGGAAGATCTGCTGGCCCGCATGAACGTGCCGACGAAGGCTGACCTGGATGCATTGAGCGCCAAGATCAGCACTCTCACCAAGAAAGTCGACGAACTCAAGAAAAGCTGATTCCGACGCGGCAGGATTCCTCCAGGCGGGCACCGCACTGAGGGTCGGCTGCTCAGCGGAACGGTCCTGTGAGGGCCGGGCAAAGGGAGAGGGCCGGGCAAAGCTCTCTCCCTTTGCATTGCGGGACTGCTTGAACTACAATGCAGGAGAAGGTCATGCTGCGTCAGATCTGGGCGCCGCTGCAGAGTCTCTCGCCGTTCAGACGGCCGAGGAGCCGGTTTGTGCGTGTCATCAAGCGTTACCCGAATCGCAAGCTGTATGATACTGAAGCCAAACAGTACGTCTCGCTGGATCAGATCGCCGAATTCATCCGCACCGGCGAGGACGTCTACGTGGTGGACAACGCCACTGGGGAAGACTTGACGACCGTCACCTTGACGCAGATTATCTTCGAGCAGGAGAAAAAAGGCAGCGGCTTTTTGCCCCAAGCCGTGTTGACCGGGTTGATCCAGGCGGGAGGTACCACGCTCAGCGCGCTGCGCCGGACCTTGGCCTCGTCGGTGGATCTGCTCTATCAGGTCGACGAGGAGATCGAGCGCCGGCTGCAAGTCCTGATCAACCGGGGTGAGATGGCCGAGGAAGAGGCGAGCCGGCTGCGGGAGAAGCTCACCAGCCGCCGTCGTCCGCTTCTCAACGACGGCGCGTTGAGCGACGCCGAAGTGGGGCGTGTGCTGGAGAGGCAAGGCGTGCCAACCCGGGCCGATTTGCAGGCTTTGTCCGTCCGGCTGGATGCCGTAGCGGCCAAACTGGATAGCCTCGGCGACGAACTGGATCAGCCCACCGCCGATGCAGCCAATGGGAATGCCGAACAGCCGGCGAGGGAGTGAGTGGGCGAGGAGTGTTCTTCCGTTCCGCCTGATCGCGTCCCCGGTCCGACGGAGCCCGTGCCCGGCCCGCGCTTCTTGCTTTCTGGCCGGCAGCGCATCCTGGTCACACCGCCGGCGCCGGAGGTTACCGGCGCTGCTGACCTTCCTACACGCGGCCCGTGCCGCGTGCCCCGCCACCAATCTTCGCGCAGCGGCTCTGGTTTTGGCTGATTCGGATTGCCCCTCAGCCCCGTTCTGGCTGCCCCCCTTCGCACCCGCGCCAGGCGTGCTCAGCCCGCTTCGCCTGAACGATCCTCGGCGACCAGTGCCGCGTCAGCGCGCGTTTTCGGCTCGCAAGGCGCTCTCGGCGTCCACGCCTCGGGCATGAGCCCAGGCCACCAGGCCGAAGAGGGCGCGGCCGACTGCCGCGGCGTCCACCTCCGCTCCGACCGGCACAGCAGCAAGCTCTGCCCAGGGCGCTGCCGGCGTCTCCTCTGCGCGGAGGCGAGACATCCGATCGAGGTAAGCATCGGCCTGCGAGAGGGCCGGAAGATCCGGCGGGATGCTTGCCAGTGGCGTGCGCTTCTCGGCCTTATTCTTGCGCTCTGCCTGTTTGATGGCCTCCCAGTTGGCCAGCACTTCGTCTGTACCGCTGACCCTCACGTCGCCGAAGACGTGAGGGTGCCGGCGTATGAGTTTTTCGACGATGGCCGCGATCACATCCGGAGACTTGTAAAGATCCTCCTCGACGGCGATCTGGGTCTGGAGGGCAATTTGTAGCAACAGATCGCCCTGCTCTTCGACGACACGGTCCGCATCCCCGGCGTCCAGCGCAGCCAGAAGCTCGTAGGTTTCCTCGAGCAGGGATGGCCGAAGTTTGTCCCAGGTCAGTGCGCGATCCCACGGGCAGCCGTCCGGGGCACGCAGGCGGGCAACGATCTCCTGCAGCGCCACGTAGCCGCTGGGTTTGTCCAACCGAAACAGGTACAGAGCTGTGCCGGGGCTGGGGCGCGCGTCGGCCACCGCCTCGGCCTCATCGGCTCCGGGGCCGGCGTGCGCAGGGTCCAGGTCTCTCAAGGTCAGAGGTTGCCGGTGGGACGCCGGGCTCCCATCCCAATCTGCGATTAGTTGCACCGGATGATCCGCCGGGTAAACGGCCAGCAGCGTGCGAACCGCGTCCCCGAGTAGTTCGGGACCCTCGAGCCCCGCCAGCAGGACCGGCTGCGCTGGATCGAGCTGGGGATAGTGCTGAGCGGCTACGCTCCGGGCCGAAAGAATCTGAATTGAGTCGAGTTCAGCGCTGCCCAGCTCGAGCCCGCTGCGCTCGAGCGCAGTAACCGCCGATCTCAACTCCGCGAACGATAGAGTCATGCACCGCCTCCGATTGGTATCGAAGGCATTATACAACAGGCGAGAAATGGTTCAGCTTTTGCCCGCGCAGGCAGCGGGTACGCGCGCCCCGGCGGTTTGGCGTGCCCAGCGGCAGGCAGGGAACTCCCCGCCGCTGCCTGCCGTCATAGAAGCAGCCAAGCGAGAATTGCCACGAGGCGCCAATGCATAAATACAAAATCCTGTTTCTCATGATTCTTCTGCCGGCGTTACTGGCGGCGTGTTTCCCGGCAGCCGGGCTCGGGGCCACGGCCCAACCATCGCCGACCGGCGTCGCGACGCTAAGCCCTGCCCTCACGCCCGCCCTGGCACCGGCCGGCGAGAAGGCTGTGCCCCCCGGTTCGGCAGGCCCGACGCCCGGGACCGGCGCTTCGCCAATTAGCGCGACGCCGGCCGTGAGTGGCACCGTGCCCGCGCCGGAGGAAGCTGCCACTACGTCCGCATTGACCCCCGCGGCGACCGCTGGCCCGCCGCCGGTCGTGACGACTGCCATCGCCGGCGCGGCGCGACAACTGGGCCTTTCGCCCAATGCCTTGGCCCTGATCTCTTACGAAGCTATCAACTGGCCTGATTCTTGCCTGGGCCTAGCAGTTCCCGGCCTCATGTGCGCTCAGGTGATCACTCCAGGCTACCGGATCGTGCTTCGAGGACCGCACGGGGAATTTGAAGTACACACCGGTGCTGCCGGGATGCCGGCGCGTGTCGTCCCGCCGGGAGCGGGGGCCGGGTTAACCGCGCCCGCTCCGACGGCGCCGCCGGCCGCCCCGCCGGCCGCGGTCGCCCCGTCGGCAACAGGCTCCCGGCCTGCCACCCTCGCGCCGGCCAGGGCATCTGGAGCCTCCGGCATCGAAGGCGTGGTGACCATCGGACCGATCACGCCGGTCGCTCGCAAGGGTCAGGCGAATTCCCGTCCCTATCAGGCGATGATTGACGTGCTCGACCAGAGCGGGCAGCTCGTGACGCGCTTTCTCACCAATGCGCAGGGCCTTTACCGCGTCGCCCTGGCACCGGGCAGCTACGTGATCCGCCCCGAGTTCGGCCGGCCGTTTCCCGCGGGCCGAGCGACAAACGGTGCATGTTGCCAGGGGAACATTCGTCAAGGTCGACATCGAGTACGACAGCGGCATCCGCTGATCGGAAACCCGCCCGGTGGTCAGGGGGAGGGCCGGGACGCCTCTGCGCCCGCATCGCGCCCCGCTTCCGGCTCCGGACGCCCCGCATCGCCTGGTTTTCCCGTTTGGCGGCCGGGGGCGGTATAATCTACTTTGCTTGGCAGACGCAGTCTTGCGGCCGCCTGGCTCTCGTGTCCTGCCGCTCAGGAGTTCGCCTTGGAACCGTTCGACTTCCGTGAGCATACGCACCGCCGTTACAACCCGCTCACCGGTGAGTGGGTCATGGTTTCACCCCACCGGACCAACCGGCCCTGGCAGGGCCAGGTCGAGAAGACGCCTCCAGAAGTCCGCCCGAGCTACGACCCGAACTGTTATCTGTGCCCCGGTAACGTGCGCGCAGGCGGCGCCCAGAACCCGCAGTACGAACACACCTTTGTCTTCGAAAATGACTTCGCGGCCCTCAGGCCGGTGCCGGTCCGAGGAGCGGTCGACTCGGGCGGCCTGTTGAGAGCTGAGCCGCTCGAGGGCATCTGTCGGGTGCTCTGCTTTTCTCCGCGTCACGATCTGACCCTCGCCGAGATGGATCGCGCGAGCATCCGCCGGGTGGTGGATGCCTGGGCGGCCGAGACCAGCGAGCTGGGAGCGCTGCCGTTCATCGAATACGTGCAGGTGTTCGAAAACCGTGGCGCGATGATGGGCGCAAGCAATCCCCATCCGCACGGACAGATCTGGTCGACCAGCCGGCTGCCGAACGAACCGGCCAAGGAAGCGGGCACCCAGGCGGACTACAGCCAGTCGCACCATGGGCATTCGCTGCTGGGCGATTATCTCGAGCTGGAGCTGAAAGATGGGCGGCGCTTGGTCTGCGCCAATGAGCACTGGGTGGTGGTGGTGCCTTTCTGGGCAGTGTGGCCGTTCGAAACGATCATCCTGCCCCGGCGTCAGGTTGCGTCACTGGCTGAGCTGGCCGATTCCGAGCGCGACGAGCTCGCCGCCATCCTCAAGCAACTGACCACCCGCTACGACAACCTGTTCGAAGTGTCGTTTCCGTACAGCATGGGCTGGCATCAGTGCCCGATGGGCGATCGGGAGCACCCAGGCTGGACCTTGCACGCGCACTTCTATCCGCCCCTCCTGCGTTCCGCCACGGTGCGCAAGTTCATGGTCGGTTTCGAGATGCTTGCCGAACCCCAGCGTGACATCCCGGCCGAGGCGGCTGCCGAAAGGCTTCGTTCGCTGTCAGAAGTCCACTACCGGAGTCAGGTATAGAAATGTCCGCACTGCTGACCGTCGAGCAACTAGAGTCCCGTTTCCACGAAGCCTTTGGCCGGCCGGCTACTGTCCTCGCGCACGCCCCGGGCCGGGTCAATCTGATCGGCGAACACACCGATTACAATGAGGGGTTTGTGCTCCCGGCCGCCATCACCCGCGAGACGCGTATGTTGGTGGCGCCGCGGGACGACGGGCGCGTGCGCCTGACAGCGCTCGATCTCGGGCGGCGGACGACGTTCGACCTGGCGCGGGTGACTGCTTCACCCGATGAGTGCTGGAGCAATTACGTGCGGGGTGTCGCGGCCGGCCTCCTGGAGGCAGGTTACCGGCTGCGAGGCATGGATGCGCTGATGCACGGGGACATCCCCATCGGGGCGGGGCTCTCTTCGTCGGCTGCCGTCGAGATGGCGGCCGTGCAGGCGTTCAGCGCCGTGGGCGAGCTCGATGTCCCGGCTGCCCAGGCGGCGCGCATCGGGCAACAGGCCGAGCACGCCTTTGTGGGCACCCACTGCGGCTTGATGGACCAGTTGGCTTCCGCCTTGGGCCAACCCGATCACGTGTTGTTGATTGACTGCCGGGACCTGAGTTTCCAGTCTGTGCCGGTCCCGTCGGGCGCGGCGATCCTGATCGCCGACACCGCGGTGCGCCGCAATCTGTCCGGTTCGGCCTACAATGAACGGCGCGCGCAGTGCGAAGCCGCTGCGGCCGCCCTGGGCGTGCCGGCGTTGCGCGATGCGACCCAGCCGATGCTCGACGCCGCGCACCTGGAACCGTTGATATACAAGCGGGCGCGTCACATCATCGGCGAGGACGAGCGCGTGCTCGCCTGTGTGGCCGCCCTGCGGGCAGGGGATCTGGCCACGGCCGGCCTGCTGATGGATGCGTCGCATGAGAGCCTGCGCGACCTCTACGACGTAAGCAGCGTTGAGCTGAACACGATGGTGGACTTGCTGCGCGCGCAGCCTGGCTGCTACGGCGCGCGTCTCACCGGAGCGGGCTTCGGCGGTTGCGCAGTCGCCCTAATGGCGGCCGGCGCGGTGGAGGCCGCCATTCCCACCGTCGCCGAGGCTTACCAGTCGCGCACCAATCTGACACCCGCGCTCTATCCCACGCGGGCCGCGCCCGGCGCATCCTTCCGCCGTCTGTAGCCGCCGGCACCGCTTGTGGAGGGGGCGATCGGGCTTCAGGACGACGCCTCGCGCCGGTTCACCCATTCCGCGCGCAGGACGCTCATGTACAATACGTCCAGCCAGCGGCCGTGCCGCCACTCTGCCTCGCGGAAGCGCCCCTCGTGAACGAAGCCCACCTGCTTGTAGGCGTGCACGGCCCGCAGATTGTCGGCCAACACCCGCAGATAGATGCGGTGCAGGTTGAGGAAGTCGAAGCCGTAGTTGAGCAGCGTGGTGAGGGCGTCCTTGCCCAGCCCCTGGTCCCAGAGTGTCTTCTCGCCGATAAACAGGCCCACCTCGGCGTGCTGGTTCGGGCCGTCCAGGTTAGCGAAGCCGCAACCGCCCACGTGGCGTCCTTCAAACTCCATTGCGAAGTTAATGTTGTTCGGGTTCTGATTCTGTCCCTGGTACCAGGCCTGCTCTTGGGCGAGGTTGTACGGCCGGTAGGAGCCGAAATACGCCAGGACGTCAAGATCGGCGAACCAGCGTACGTAGTTGGGCAGGTCGGCTGGCTCGATCGGCCGCAGAATGACGTGTTTGCCGCGCAACATAGCCGCTTCCTTTCACACACGCAGCGCTTCCAGCCCCATCATGATCCCGGCGAGCGACGCCAGCGACTCGATTTTGCCATTGAGGGCCAGCTTGCGTAATTCCTCAGGGCTGTGGAAAGACACCTTGAGGTCCTCAGTATCGTCCAGTTCCTGCGCATCGGTCAGCCGGGCCGCACGGGCCAGGAAGAGATGCGCGCGCGTGTTCCCCCGGTTGCTGTCGATGACGAAGCTGCCGATAGCCTGCCACGCCGGAGCAGTCAAGCCGGTCTCCTCCCGCAGCTCGCGCTGGGCCGCGGCCAGCGGGGCTTCTTGGCTGTCCAGATAGCCCGCCGGCAGATCAAGCAGCACGTGCCCCACACCGTGCTTGTACTGGTGCACCAACGGCACTCTGTCGTCGTCACAGAGCGCGAAGACCATCGCGTAGTCGCGCGAGACTGACACCAAGTAGTCATGAATCACGTGGCCGTTCGGGAGTCTCACATCTTGTTCCCAGACCGACAGCCAGGGCGGACGCTCGAGCGCGGTTCGACTGGCTAGAATCTCCCATGCTTGCATGCTTGCCTCCGCTTTTGCGCCGGCGATCGTCAGCCGTCTCGACACGAAGATGATGTGCCAGTCTCGTTAATCGCGAACTCCGGCGATCCTCATTCTACCACGATCAGCGTGCCGGTCATCATCAGGCGCTAGCCGAGCGCCAAACAAAACCGCCGCCAGCCTGCTGGGCTGGCGGCGGGGTGCAGCGTCTCGGATCGATCACCCAAGCAGCCGCATGAACTCCTTCTTCATGCAGCGATCCATCATCACCTGCAGACCGGCCGCGCGCGCCCGTTCGGCGGCTTCGTCATTCACGATCCCTTCCTGCATCCACACCACCTTCGCGCCGATCGCGATCGCGTCCTCGACGATGGGCGGGACCGCTTCCGACCGGCGAAAGATGTCGACCACATCAACCGGCACCCGGATGTCGCGCAGCCCGGCAACGCTCTGCTCGCCGAGGACGTGATCCAGGCCCGGGTTGACCGGGACGATCGTGTAGCCATGCCGCTGCAGAAAGCCGGCCACGCCGAAACTCGGACGTTCCGGGTTATCGGAGAGGCCGACCACGGCTACGGTCTTGGCCGTCTGCAGAATGGTGCGGATATCGTCGTCTGTCATGCGCTGGCTCCGTTTTCGGCGCTCAGGCCGATATCAGACATGGTCCTTGGTTTCGCCCGGGTCGTGGTAGACGAGGTCAAAGTCTAGGCTGCGCCGATCGAGTTCCTGATTATCCCGGCTGAGTGTGATCTCCAGCCGGTAGGGTTGGCCGGCCAGCGGAGGCTGCCGCAGGTGCATGGTCAACGACTGGTAGGGGTTGCGGATCTCGACCATGAACATGCTCGACACAACCTCGCCCTCGGGTCCGGATAAGGTGAAGTCCAGGTTGGGATAGGTGGCGAAAGGGCTGGTTTCGACCCGCACCCACAACCGGTCGAGCTCGGGATAGGGCCACGCTTCGGCGCGCTCGATCAGCGGGGGATGCTGTTCCACGGTCAACGGGATGCGTTCCAACGCCTCGCGGTAAATGTCTTTCGGATCCTTGAATTCGGTCACAATGCCGCTCCCAGGAGAGTAAGACGCCAAGGTCAACTGCAAACAGTAAGGCCTGCTACCGTTGCATTACCGCAACGCTGGCAAGGACCAGCGCGCCGCCGCTGAGCATGCCCGCGCTGAGCGGCTCGTGCAAGAGAAGCACTGCCAAAAGCGTCGAAGTCACCGGCACGAGGAACAGGATGATTCCCGCTCGCGAGGCGGGCATGTGGGAGAGAATGTGGAGCCAAAACAGGTTGGCCAGGGCCCCGGAGCCAAGGCCGAGCACGATCAACGCGAGCCACATCGCGGCCGGAAGCGCCAGACTCAGACCCTCCCAGAGGGCCAGCGGCAGGAGAAACAGCGCCCCCACTGCCGCAATCGCGGTCGTCACCACGTCCGCCGGATAGCGCTCGGTCAGGCCTTTGCCGCCGATGCTGTAGAGCGCGCCGAAAAAGGTGGCGAGGACCATCATCAGATCGCCGATCAGGCCGCTGCCAGAGATCGACAGGTGGCCGGAACCTTGGCTAACCAGTGCTGCTCCCAGGAAGGCCACGACCATTGCCAGCCAGCCGCGGGGTCCGACCCGCTCATGCAGCCAGATGGCGGCCAGCAGGGCGATGAACACGCTGGTCAGGTTGGCGAGGATGCCGGCATTGGTGGCCGAAGTGTAGCGCAAGGCGAGATTTTCCAGGGCATAGAACAGCGTGATGCCGGACAGCGCCACCCAGCAGAGAGTGCCCAAGTTGCGGCGCACCAGTCCGGCCGCCAGCGGCAGCCGCCGTGAGACGGCCAACCAGCCGGCCAAAGCCACGGTCGAGATCGTCCAGCGCAGGAAGGCGATGCTGAGCGGGCCGGCCCCTTCGAGGGCCAGCTTGGTTAGCGGGAAGCTGGCACCCCACAGGGAAACGGTACCCAGCGCGAGCAAGTAGAGCGTGATCCGGCGTGCCTGGCCGGCCGATAACACCGGCCGTTGCCTGGGCGCTAGCGGGACCGTGCCGGGCAGGGCCGCCTCGGTCGCAGCCGCCTCGTGTGCCGGCGCGTCCTTGTTGAACGTGTCGTGTCTCAACTCAGGTGGCCTCCACCAGCGAATCTGGGATGACCTCCTGACCCTCCAGCTTGAGAGACAGGACCTGTGAGGTGTTGTCTGCGCCCATCGAGACGCCATAGATTGTGTCGGCGGCTTCGATCGTGCCCCGGTTGTGGGTGATCAAGAGGAACTGCGTTTCCTGGCTCAGGTTCTTGAGCGCATCCCGAAAGCGGCCGACATTCGCTTCGTCGAGGGCCGCGTCGACCTCGTCGAGCACACAGAAGGGCGTCGGGCGCACCTTGAGGATACTGAAGATCAGAGCCGCGGCGGTCAGGGCACGTTCGCCGCCCGACAGCAGCGACAGCCCCTGTTCTCGCTTGCCCGGCGGACGGGCGATGATCTCCACGCCGGTCGTGTTCGGGCTGTCGGGATCGGTCAGCACCAGCCGGGCGGCGCCGCCGCCGAACATGTTCGAGAACTCCTCGCGGAACTGGGTGGCCACAGCCTTGAAGGTGGCGAGGAATTCGTGCTCCATCACCCGGTCGAGCTCGAGGATGACTTCTTCCAAAGCTGCGACCGCCTTGTCCAGGTCGGCCGACTGCAAGCTCAGGAAATTGTAACGGGTTTCAACCTCGGTATATTCGTTCAACGCTTCCACGTTGACGGGGCCCAGGCGGCCGATCTGAGCGCGTAGCTCGCGCACATCCCGCTCGAGCCCCTCAGGCAGTTCTGCGACGATTGGCAGGCGCGTCACCATAGCGTTCAGGGGCAGAGGTGGCTGGCTGTCGCCAGTCTCATCGCCTTCGAGCGCCACCAGGCCGAGTTCTTTCTCGATCTCGGCCCGTAGATGCGTCAAGGCATCCTGCGCGCGCTGCATCGCCAGTTCGGCCTGGCTCTGGCGCATCTGCGAATAGCGCAGTTGCTCGCGCAGCGCGCGCTCGCGCGCCTCGGCGTCCCGTTGTTCTTTCTCGATCTGCGCCTGGCGGGTTTCGGCTGGGTCGATCTGCCTGCTCAGCAGCGCAATTTCCCCGGCCAGTTGCCGCGTCTGCTGCCCGTGCTCGCCGATGGCCCGCTGCGCTTCGGTCTGCTGCTGATTGAGAGCGGCGATGCGCTGTTCCTTGGTGCGGATTTCGGCACTGCGTTGCTCCTGCACCCGCCGGAGCTCGGCCGCGCGCGACTGGTAGCTCTGGCGTTGAGCGGCGCTGGTTTCGGCCTGGCTGCGCGCCCGCGCCAGCGCAGCCACGAGGTCGTCGGTGTCGAGCTTACCCAATTCCTGGCGACCCGCAGCGGCTTGGCCGGCGGCCTCTCCCAACCGGGCAGACAGGGCCTCGATGTCCTTCTGCAGGTCGGCCTCGCGGCCGTCCAGTTGTTCGAGCTCCCTGGCGGCCTGTGAGCCGCGCTCGTTGTGCCAGCCGGCTTTCTGCCTGGCACGCTCGGCCTCGAGCTCCAGACGATTGCGCTCGCCGGCGTCCCGTTCGGCCGCCGCCCTCAATTCGCTCTGTTGTGCGCGCACCGCATTGATCGCAAGCTGTGCCGCCTCCTGCCCCCGGCGTGCCTCCAGGACGACCGCCTCGTGCCCGGCGGCTTCCCGCTGGGCCGCCTGGATCTGCGCCGGTAGATCGCGCAGGGCGCGCGCGCGCGCGAGCAGTCCGCTGTCGCGCCGTCCACCCTCGCTGCCCCCGGTGACGCTGCCCGTCGGCCGGACAATCTCGCCGTCGAGCGTGACCAGGGTCGCGGACGAGCCACCGCGCCGCTCGTCCAGACCGTGCAGCAGCCGGCGGGCCGTCGGCAGATCTTGCACGACCAGAATGCGGTTCAGCGCCAACTCGACCGCCGGTCCGACCTGCGCTTTGTACTTCACCAGCTCGCTGGCCAGCCCTAGCACGCCGGGAAGGCGAGGAACCTCCGCCGGGCGGCCGGGCCGGAGGGTATCGAGCGGCAGCAGGGTCGCGCGCCCACTGCGGGTCTCCTTGAGGAAGGCCACGGCTGCCTCTGCATCTTCCCAGCGCTCAACGACCACATCCTGCACCCGCCCGCCCAGGGCCGCCTCGACGGCGCGTTCCAATTCGGCCGGCACCTCGATCAGATCGCCGAGGGCGCCGATGATGCCGCGCAAAGCAGCCGGCGCCGTGGCGGGCCGGTTCGCTGCTGCGTCACCGTGTTTTGCGGATCCCGATTCGGAATTGGCCTCGCTGCGCCGCGCCGCCGCCAGCACGTTGCGCGCGCCGGGCCCAAGCCCGGCACCTTCATCACGCAGCCGCAGCAGCATTTCCTGCTGATCCTGGAGGCGAACCAGCGCGCGTTGGCTCAGGCTCAGTTCTTCGCGCGCTGCTCGCTCGCCCTCCTGCGCCGCCGCCAGTTCACGCGCCTGGTTCGCGCGCGCCCGGTCCAGGGCCCTGGCCTCGACCTTGCCCGCCTCGATCTTTTCGTCCAGCTTGGCCAACCGGGCCTCGATCTCACGCAGTCGACCCGTCGCCACCTGGCCCTCCTGGCTTTGCTCGTCACGTGCTTTGGCCAGTTCCTCCCGGCGTTCGCTCAACTGAGCCAGACGGGCACGGCGGTCGGCAAGCTGGGTCTTGAGCGCCAGGAGGGCCTCTTCCAGTTGCGCCAACCGGCGTGCCTGCGCCGAGCGCTGCCGCTCTCGCTCGTCCAGCTCGCGCTTGGCGATGGCCACCTGGCCGGCACTTGCCTCGTAGGTGGTAGTCGTCTCGGCCAGGTCGGCCTGTGCCTGTCGTAACCGCTCGTCGCCGTCGTCGAGCGCGGCGCGCAGGTGGACGATCTCGCGTTGCAGGTCCTCGCACTGTTCGCCCAGCAGCCGCGTCTGTTCGGCGCGCACCGCCAACTCGCGCTGCGCGTTCTCAGCCCGGCGATGCAGCACGCTGCTCGCCCGATGCCAATCACTCAGCCGGTCGCGCAGCACGGCGCGTTCTGCCCGTTGCGACGCCAACCCCTCCAGCAGCGCATTCAGGGCCTCGGTCGCCTCGCCGGTGATGGCCAGTGAATCCTGAACGCGGAGGCGCGCCCCGGCCAGCTCGTCAACCTCCCGGCGCCACTGGTAACCGTACCAGACGCGCAGGTAGGCCTGCAGGTCGGCCTTGAACTGCTGGTACTCCTGCGCGCGGCGCGCCTGCCCCTTGAGGTAGCGCAGGCGGGGCGTGAGCTCGCCGATAATGTCCTGGGCGCGCGTCAGGTTTGTCCGGGCTTCGCCCAACTGGCGCTCGGCCTGGTCCCGTTTGCTTTGATGGACGGTGATGCCGGCCGCTTCCTCAAACAGCCTACGACGCTCTTCGGGCCGTTGGGAGAGCGCCTGATCGATCAACCCTTGGCCGATCATCGAGTAGGTGCGCTCGCTCAGGCCCGAGCGCCCCAGCAATTGTACGACGTCCCGCAGGCGCACCCGGTTGCCGTTCAGATAGTACTCGTTCTCGCCCGAACGGTAGGCGCGGCGGCCGATCTCCACTTCGGCGAAGTCAATGGGAAGCCAGCCGGTGGAATTGTCGAGGGTCAGCACCACGTTGGCCATGCCCAGCCGGGAGCGCTGTTCACTGCCCGAAAAGATCATGTCCTCGGTACGCTTGCCGCGCAGCGTGCCATAACTCTGTTCGCCCAGCACCCAGCGCAACGCGTCGCCGATGTTGCTTTTGCCCGATCCATTCGGGCCGACAATGGCGGTGACGCCGGCATCGAATATAAACTCGGTGCGGGCGGCGAAACTTTTATAGCCCTGGACCTGGAGTCGTTTGAGGAAGCGCAAATCTATCGCACCGCTTTAAAGTGCCAGCGGACGCTGTCCTGTCGCCGGGAGCGCCCGCTGGGTAGTTGACGATGGCGCGCGGAAGTCAGCGCCGGCCGCTTCGCTGCTCGTAACAATCGCGGCAGTAGACCGGGCGTCCACTTCGCGGTTCGAACGGCACCTCGGTCTCCTGTCCACAGTCCGCACAGGTGACCTTGAACATCTGGCGCGCCGCGCCGCCTGAGCGGGGCTGTGCCGAGTCACGGCTGCCGTAGCTGCTGCGTGGCGTGCTGTTGAGGGCGAAATCGTCGCCCGCGGCACGGGCCGCCTTGCGCGCCCGTCGGCAATCCGGACAACGGGTCGGATCGCTGAAGCCACGCGTCGAGTAAAACTCCTGTTCACCTGAGCTGAATACGAAGTCGTTGCTGCAATCGCGGCACACCAGTACCTTGTCTGAGAAGCGACTCACGGAAACCTCCGCAGTTGAGAAGGAGAACCAGTATGCCAATTATAATGCCGCTTTTCTGATTTCTGCAAATGACCAAAAGGTGGCAACATAGGGGCTCGGAGCAAGGACCGGGCCCGCTTTCGGCCGCCGACGGCGATTGGCAGTATGCGGTCAAGCAGCAGGGCCCACAGATAGGATGCGGCGTTGTGATCAGCAGCGAACAGATCTATCCCCTGGCGGCGGCGCGTGCGTTGGCCTTGCACGTCCAGGGCTTGGCGCGCCCTTCGGGCGCAGAGCCGCCGGCGGACAGCGAGGGCATTGCTCGCATGGTCGCCGATATTGGCTGTGTTCAGATCGATACATTGCACGTCGTGCAGAGGAGCCACTACCTCGTGTTGTGGAGCCGGCTTGGCGTCTACGACACGCGCGATTTTGATCGGCTGGTCTACGGTGCGCCGAACCTGGCAGACGGAGCGATCCGGCGCCATCTATTCGAAGATTGGCTGCATGCGGCGACTATCTTGCCGCTCGACGAGTATCGTTACCGCTTGCCCCGAAAGCGGCGTATGCGCGCTAAGACCGCGCCCCTTTCGGGCCACCACTCGCTCGATCCCGCCACCAGCGGGGCTTTCCATGCCTCGGTGCTGGAGCGCATCCGCCAGGAGGGCGCCCTGCGAGCGTCAGATTTTGCCTACGACGGACCGAAGCGCGGCTCGTGGTGGGACTGGAAGCCGGCCAAGCGCGCCCTCGAAAACTTGTTTGCCTGGGGCGACCTGATGATCGCCGGCCGGACCAACTTCCAGCGCGTCTACGACCTGACTGAGCGAGTGTTGCCAGAGTGGGTCGACGAGCGCGAGCCATCGTATGCGGAGATGATGCGCCATATGGTGCTCGAGGCGGTGCGCACCTTCGGCGTCTGTCTGCCGGGGCAGGTAGCGGATTACGATTACCAGGCTAAGATAACCCGGGTAAGGCCGTTCATCGAGGAACTCCTGGCGGAGGGGGCGCTGGCCTGGGTGCCGATCGCATTGAGCGACCGCCGGGTGCAGCCAATGTTGGTCAGCCCCGCGCACCTGCCGCTGCTCGAACGGGCGGCAGACGGCGCCCTGACGGCGGATCGCACCACTTTTCTCAGCCCGTTCGACAATCTGTTTTGGCCTGGCGATCGTGACCGGCAATTCTGGGACTTTACGCAACGCCTCGAAGCCTATAAGCCGGCAGGGCAGCGCGAGTACGGCTACTTCAGCCTGTCGATCTTGCATAAGGACCGATTTGTCGGCCGGTTTGACCCTAAGCTCGAACGCGCTTCGGGGACACTCCGTCTGAAAGCCCTCCACCTGGAACCGGGTGTCGCGCCCACCCGCGAGTTGGCGGCGGATCTGGCGACGGCGATGCGCAGTTTCATGGCGCAGCAGGCGGCGCGGGATGTGGTGATCGAACGCAGCGCACCCGCCGAGTTCGGTGTGCAGTTGCTGGCCGCGCTGTGAAAGAGCTGCTGGTGGGCGTTATTTCTGACACTCATGGGCTGCTGCGCGCAACTGCGTTACAGGCGCTGCAAGGCTGCGAACTGATCGTGCATGCGGGCGACGTTGGCCGGCCTGAGGTTCTTGAAGGATTGCGTAAGGTCGCCCCGGTGATGGCCGTGCGGGGGAATGTGGATCGCGAGCCGTGGAACGAGGATTTGCCGTCCACACGGGTCGTTCAGGCGGGCGACGTCTTTTTCTACGTGCTCCACGACCTGCACGAGTTGCGCATCGACCCCGCCGCAGGCGGCTTCAGCGCGGTCATCAGCGGGCATTCGCATCGTGCATCCGTCACGGAACAGGGCGGAGTGCTGTATCTCAATCCTGGCAGCGCAGGCCCGCGCCGTTTCAGCCTGCCGATCAGCCTGTGCCTGCTCCACGTGCGCGGGCGTGCGCTGCAGGCAGAGATCGTGCCGTTGAAGGCATAGTCGCGAGAGGCAGCATTGTAGGTCACGCTGAAAGGATACTGATGGCAAACAGTTGGTCCTGAACTGTGACCGGCGAAGGGCGCGAATTGGTGAGAGGCCGGTTGGGTGTATGATGGTAGGCATCCAGACCAACTCGTAGCCAGGGAGGCTCAGCATGTCACTCCAACCGACCGCCATTCCGCCGGTTCCGGATGAGACCGCACGGATTGCCAAGAAAGTGTTCAAGCGCAAGGGCAACCTCTATCTGGTCATCGGTGACCAGATTGGCACGCTGTTTGAGAAGATCGACTTTGCCGACCTGTACGCTTCCGACGGTGCACCCGCCTTCTCGCCGAATCTGCTCGCCTTGGTGGCTGTCTTTCAGCGCCTGGAAGATTTATCCGACCGGGCCATGGCGGATGCGGTGCGGGCGCGTATCGATCTCAAGTACGCCTTGCATTTGCCGCTGGAGCATATGGGGTTTGATGGCTCGCTGCTCAGCGACTTTCGCGAGCGTCTGTTGCACGATGCCGCCGCCTTGCGCATGTTTGATGGCGTGCTTGAGCGCCTGACCGAGCTGGGCTTGCTGGCGGCCGGGGGCAAGCAGCGCAGCGACGGCACTTATGTCTTGGCCGCCACGCGCACGCTGACGCGTCTGGAATTGCTGGCGGAGAGCATGCGTCTGGCCCTGCAAGCCCTGGCCGAGTATCGTCCGGACTGGCTGCGGACGGTGGCGTTTGTGCACTGGCATGAGCGCTATGGCAAACCCTGGAATAGCTGGCGACTGCCCAGGAAGACCGAGCAGCGCGAGCAACTGGCGCTGGAGATCGCGGCCGATGGCTTCCATCTGCTCCAGGCACTGAGTGCAGCCGAGGCTCCCAGCCAGGCCGCCAGCCTGCCGGAGGTGGTCAGCCTGCGCCAGGTTTGGAGCCAGCAACTGGTGCAAGAAGCGGACAAGATCAGCTGGCGCCCGCGCGAACAGATTCCCGCCGGTGCCGAGCGGGTGACCACGCCGCACGATGCCCAGGTGCGGGGTAGCCAACACGGCGATCATGTCTGGGAAGGCTACGCAGTGCACTTCACCGAAACCAGTGATACGGACCGGCCGCATCTGATCACCGATGTGGCCGTCGTCCCGTCCACGACCCCTGATCATCAAGTGATCGAGCAGATCTACGCACGCCTGACCCGGCGCAACTTGTTGCCCAGCGAACACCTGGTCGATGCGGGCTACACCACCGGCCGGGCGCTGGTCGATAGTTCCGCGCGTCAGGTACGTCTCGTCGGTCCGCTGGCCCAAGATGCGAGTTGGCAAGCACACCTCCCGGATGGCATTGCCAGCGACCAGTTCAAGCTAGACTGGGTGGCGCAGGTGGCCACCTGCCCGAACGGCCAGCAATCGAGCGCTTGGCAGCTAAACCGGGACTCCGACGGCCAGCCCGAGGTCGACATCCGCTTCTCAAAGGCGGCCTGTCAAGCCTGCCCGCTACGCCAAGGTTGTACTCGCAACCGCGCGGGGCGGCGCCTCAAGCTCAGCCTTTACCACGAGGCAATCCTGGCCGCGCGTGCCAACCAGCGCACGGCGCTCTTCAAACAGGAGTACGCGCGGCGGGCCGGCATCGAAGGCACGATTTCCGCCACCGTCCGCAGCCAGGGTGCACGGCGTACACGCTACATCGGCCTGGCGAAAACCGATTTGCAGGCCATCCTGACCGCCATCGCTGTGAACCTGCGCCGGACTGCCTTGTGGCTGATGGCCGAACGACCCGCCACCACGCGACCACCTGGCCTGACCTGCCTGGCCCACTTGGCGACTTAGTGTTTGCCATCAGTATCCTGAAGCGTGACCTACAGCCCGACTACGGCCCGACGAATGGCTTCTCGCCGGAGCGGCGGGGCCTACTTGTTGCCGTCCCCGCTGCTTAGCCCGACCTGGTCCTTGAGCCAGGCTTCCATGAAAGCGTCCAGGTCGCCGTCCAGGACCGCGCCGGTGTTGCTGGTTTCGACCTCAGTGCGCAGGTCCTTCACCATCTGGTAGGGATGCAGGACGTATGAACGGATCTGGTTGCCCCAGCCTGCGTCTACGTGCTTGCCCTTCAGGCGGGCCTGTTCGGCCTCCAGTTTCTGGAGCTCGATATCGTACAGCTTGCCACGCAGCACGCGCATGGCAGATTCGCGGTTCTGCAATTGGCTGCGCTCGTTCTGGCAGGTGACGACGATCCCAGTTGGCAGGTGCGTCAGCCGGACGGCAGTCGAGTTCTTCTGCATGTGCTGCCCGCCGGCGCCACCCGAGCGATAGACGTCCATCTTGATATCTTCCGGCCGGATATCGATCTCGATGTCGTCCTCCAGGACAGGCACTACTTCGACCAGCGCAAAGGAGGTGTGGCGCCGGGCCGAGCCGTCGAAGGGACTGATGCGCACCAGCCGGTGCACGCCGCGTTCCGACCTGAGGTAACCGTAGGCCCAGGGCCCGCGGATCTCGACCGTGACCGTCTTGATGCCCGCCTCTTCGCCCTCGAGCTGATCCGTTATCTCGGTCTCGAAGCGCCTGCGCTCCGCCCAGCGCAGGAACATGCGTAGGAGCATCGAGGCCCAGTCTTGCGCCTCGGTACCACCGGCCCCGGCATGGATGGTCAGAATGGCATCGCTGCGATCGTAGCGGCCCCCCAGCGCCAACTGGAACTCGAGCTGATCGTAGCGCTTGCGCAGGCCCTCCGCCTCAACGCTCATCTCGGCCAGGATGCTTTCGTCGTCGGCTTCGGCTGCCATTTCCAGCAGCTCGCGTGTGTCCGCCAGGTCTTGCTTCAGCTTGTCCCAGGTGCCCACCTGCTCACGCAGGCCTGACAGGTCACGCATGACTACCTTGGCGGCTTGTTGGTCTCCCCATATGGCCGGATCGGCGGATTGTTTTTCTAACTCGGCGATCTGCGCTCGTTTGTCGTCTAGGTCAAAGACGCCTCCGCATCGAGTCGATCTGGTCGGCAAGGGTGGCTAGCTGTTCGCGAATCTCGTCCATGATATCTCCTCTTTCTGTTCTATCTCTACTTAGCCCCTGTTCGCGTCGCCCAGGATCGCATCCACAAAGGCCTGCGGGTCGAACTCGGCGAAGTCGGTGGTCTTCTCGCCGGTACCGACAAAGCGGACCGGCAGACCGATCTCCTTCTCGATCGCAAACACGATCCCACCCTTGGCCGTGCTGTCGAGCTTGGTCAGGATGATGCCGGTGGCGGCGACCGCCTCTTTGAAGTGCTGGGCCTGGCTGATGGCGTTCTGGCCCGTCGTCGCGTCCAGCACGAGCAATGTCTCGTGCGGCGCGTTATGCACCTGGCGGGCACAGACCGCGTGCACCTTTTCCAGTTCCTTCATCAGGTTGTACTTGGTGTGCAGCCGGCCGGCCGTATCCACGATCAGCAGATCGCCCTGGCGACTCTCCTGGCTGGCGCGGATGGCGTCGAAGACGACTGCGCCGGGGTCGGCGCCCGGGCCCTGCGCGATGACGTCAACACCGGTTCGCTCGCCCCAGATCTTGAGTTGGTCGATCGCGGCCGCGCGAAAGGTATCGGCAGCCGCCAGCACAACCTTCTTGCCCCGCCGCTTGTAGTACTGGGCCAGCTTGGCGATGCTGGTCGTCTTGCCCGACCCGTTCACGCCGACAATCAGGACGACGGTCAGCAGGCGCGGCTCCTCGATGTTCAGCGGCTCGGGATGGGCCAACATTGCCGCCATCTCCTCTTTGAGCGCCTGGCGAACATCCTGGACACGCTTCAGGTTATCACGCCTGACCCTCTCCTTCAGCTTTTCGACCACTTCGAGCGCGGTGTTGATGCCGACATCGGCCTGGATCAAGAGCTCTTCCAGCTCGTCGTAGGTCTCTTCGGTCAGCTCATTGGCCTGGAACAGCGTGCCAATCCGCCCAAAAAACGCCTGGCGAGTTCTTGCTCAGGCTGGCCTGTATCTTGGCCTGATCTTCGGCCTGTTCTTCTGCCGGCTTGCGAAATCGTCCGAACAAAGGCTACTCTCCCACCTCGTCGAGCAGGGCTCGACCAATTGCGTCAAAAAAAAGCCCAGACCAGGGCCGTCTGGGAGCAAATCCACACGCCATATTATACATGAGACCGGTGCTAATGACAAAGCCAATTACGTGTGTTATACTACGCGCCGGAGTTGACCATGCCCGATTATGACGCATCTGTCGCAGAGTTAGCGCAACGCCAGAGCCTTGACTTCAAGGATCTGGCGCTGTTGCGTACGGCGCTGACCCATCGATCGTTCCTTAACGAGCACCCCGACCTGGCCTGGGAGGACAATGAGCGGCTGGAGTTCCTGGGAGACGCGGTCCTCGATTTCCTCCTGGCCGGCTATCTCTACCGGCATTTCCCGCACGCGACCGAAGGCGATATGACCGGCCTGCGGGCCGTGCTGGTGCGCCGCCCGACTCTGGCTAGTTTCGCACGGCAGATGCTTCTGGGGGAGTTCTTGCTGATGGGACACGGCGAGGCGGAGACGGGCGGTCGTCAGAGCTCCCGCACGTTGTGTGCGACCTTTGAGGCGGTCGTCGGAGCGCTTTACCTGGACCAGGGCCTGGAGGCGGTAGAGCGGCTGGTCGTGCCGCTTGTGGAAAGGGCGCTCATAGAGGCCCGGGTCGAGGCCGAGGATAAGGACCCGAAGAGCCGGCTGCAGGAGTTCTCGCAGGCCACCTATGGATTAACGCCGCGCTATCGCACGATCAAGGCCGAGGGCCCGGACCATGCCAAGGTCTTCACGGTCGAGGTATCGATCGGGGAGTACGTCTGCGGCGAGGGAGATGGACCCAATAAACAGTCCGCAGCGCAGCGCGCTGCGGAAAACGCCCTGCTCCGACGCTCCGCGTGGCCCGGACCAGTGGCGCAGGATGCCGGAGCGGAAGACGACGCCGCTTAGCCATTCGCCCATGCCACACGCCGTCTACAGGCTCTTCTCATAGATCCTGTGAACCTTAAAGACTTTGGCCCCAATGGTCTCGGAGTCGTTCAAGGTCAGCACATGCTCTTCCATCTGAACCATGTCGGCATGCTCGAAACCGCCCTCTTTGACCGTCTTGGTCATTTCCACGTACATGATGGCGTTAATGCCCAATCCGCGGTATGGGGCGAGCACGCCTGCGCCGTTCAGATCGATCCAGCGGGCGCGCTTAAATTCGCGCAGCAGCCAGAACCACCCGAAGGGCCACAGCCGCCCGTTGCTGCGGCAGATCGCTTCTGAGAGGTTAGGGAAGCCGAAAAGGAAGCCCGCGATCCGGTCGCCCTTCATCACCAGCTTGATCAGCTTGGGATCGGCGATGGTCAGCAGCCGGTCGCCGATCACTTTCGCTTCCCGCGGAGTGATGGGCGCGAATTCCCAGTTGTCGCTGAAGGTTTGGTTGTAAGCTTCGACAATCGCCGGGATCATCGCTCGCAGCTCACTCTTGCTCGCAAAACGTCTGACGGTGAAGTCGCGCTTCAGCATCATCTTCTCGGCTATTTCGTACAGGCGGGGAGGCAAGTCTACGCTGCCCGGAAGATAAGTCGATATGAAGTCGCGCTGGCGCGTATAGCCGGCCGCTTCGATCAGCTCCCCGTAGTACGGAAAGTTGTAAGGGATGCCCATTGCCGGCCGGTATTCGAACCCGTCTACCAGTATCCCCATGCCGTCGGCCTGCAGGAATCCCTTGGCCCCTACCACGCGGTCCAGTCTGCGCACCCTGGCCCAGTCCTCTAGGCTGCGGAACAAAGCCTGGCTGGCCTCGGCATCGTTTTCCACCTCAAAGAAGTAGAAGAAGGCGGTGTGACTCTTGCGGTAGTCGTTGTAGCGGGTATTGTTCAGGGCGGCGATGCGGCCGACCGGCCGCCCGTCGCGTTCGGCAATGAAGAAGTCCGCTTCCGAATGCTCATAGTAGGGATATTTGCGCCGGTTCAACTGCAACTTCATATCGCCGATTAGCGGCGGCACCCACTGAGAGCAATCCCGGTAGAGGGCGAATTGTAGCTCGATGAAGCGGTTCGCGTCGTACCGAGAAGCGGTGTCGACTTTGGTGATCTGCAATGCCATGAGGGAAACTCCGGATCAGGCGGCGGACGTGAAGAAGCCCACGGCGAGCGCGCCCGGGCCCGCGTGAGTGATGATAGCCGGTACCAGATCCATGATAAGGATCTCGGCGCCGCCCAGCCGCGTCCTGAGACTGGCAGCCATTTCTTCCGCCTCTTTGGGCGCTTCGGCGTGCATCACCGTCAGGTGGGCCTGTCCAGAGCGATCAACATCGCTCAGGACCAGCTGCCTGACGCGTTCGAGGGCCCGGCCTTTGGTGCGTTCCTTCTCGAACTGATCGATCCGGCCGTCGACGAAGGTAAGAATCGGCTTGATCTGCAGCACGCTCCCTAGCAGTGCCGACGCGCCGCCGATACGACCACCACGCTGAAGATACTCAAGCGTGTCGACCATGAAGTAGATGCGGGCACGCTCGATCATGCCGCGGAGCAGGCTTTCGACTTCGTCGGCGCCAGCCCCGGCTTTGGCAGCCCGGTCGGCCTCCAGCACCATGCTGGCCAGCGGCCCGGCGATAGTCCGGGTGTCGATCACCCGGATGTCCACGCTCGGGCAGGCTTCCCGGGCGGTCAACGCCGACCGCACCGTGCCGCTCACGTCGACCGAAGGGTGAATGCTGACCACGCTGTCGCCGTCCGCCGCCAGGCGCTCGTAAGCCTCGATGAAATCGCCCGGGTAAGGAGCGGCCGTCTTCGGCAATGCCTTGCTCGCGCGCAGCCTCGCCATGAAGCTCGCCTGGTCCAGATCGACACCCTCGCGAAATGATTCATCTCCGAAGTTGATTATCTGCGGGATCAACGGGATGCCTAGCTGACGGCCCATATCCGGCGGGATCCCGGACGTCGTATCCGCCACGATGCGGGTCATGAGTGCCTCCTCTCGCTGCCTGCTTCTTCAGGGCGAACTCTGCTTGAGATAAAAAGCCCGGCTGTCATCGTTCGCAAGATGGCAGCGCGTCGCGTCGCAAAGCGCATGAAACTCCACAGACTGGCCGGGCTGCAGCGGCCAATCAATCCAGTCCGCGTAGGGCTGCGGATTAAGCATCGCGACCTGGTACTGGGGGAGCGTTATCTTCATGGCTTGTTGGCAACAGGCTCCTGACCCTTTTGTGATCGGATTCACGCCGTCGATCGTCAATTCCCAGCCCGGCTGGTCGCCGGGCAGCGCCGCATCTGCGTCCGTCACCGGGCTGACCCGGCTGAGCAGCCCTTGCGCGTACACTTCGTCAGGGCCGGCCTGAGGCGGACTGGCTTGTATGAGCATCGTCTTCGACTGGGTTCGGCCGTCGGCGGCCTCCGCCCTGAGCTTGTAGAGCGCGCTGCCGTTCGGACAGATGTGGTCCCGGCTGCTGTCGCCAGACACTCCTTCTTCAGCGCTGTTGTTCGCACTCAAGTACACCGATTGCACGTCCCGCACCGACCAGTGTATCGTAGTGCAGCCGGACTCGGGCAGGGCGTATTGTTCGGCCCAGAAGCTCATCATGATCGTGTCGGCCGGAAGCACGTAGACCGTCGTCTGTTTGGTCACCGTGCCTGCATCGCTCACGACCTCCAGCTCGTAGGTGGTCGTGGTTGAAGGGGTGACCAGACGGTGGTCCACGCCGGCCACTCCATCGGACTGGCCATCGTGCTTGAAGAACACTCCTTGGACCCCTGTCGCGCTCCAGTAGATGGTCGCGGCATTCCCCGCCGTGATGATAAACGGATCGGCATAGAACTCGATCGAGCTACCGGGCTCCGGTGTCCCGACGGTGACCACGATGGTGACACGCCGGTCCTGCGTCTGGCCCGCCTGATCGACGATGTGAAGGGTATAATTCGTGGTGACCTTGGGGCAGACCTGGTAATTGTCCATGTCGCCGACGGTGTTATGGCCATCGATCAGGATCGACTGAATGCCAGATACGTGCCAGTGCAGCAGCGTACAGGCCCCTGGCGCCAGCGTGTAACTATCCGCCCAGAAGATGGTAGCCCAGGCCGGACGCGTGGCCGTGGCGGTGAACTCCGGCGTGGCGCTCTCGACCACCGCGCTCGCGGTCGGCGTCGCGCTTTGTTGTGGTGGCGGCGAGCGCCGGGTAGGCGTAGGAGGCATTGTGCCCAATGGTGACACGGTCCCGGCAGGCGGCGCCGGGGTGGACTCGCCGTCGGGTCCGACCGTGGGGACCGGAAGCGGCGTGGCGGTGGGGGTGGTGGGCAGCGCGAGCTGTACGGTCACCTCGTTGCTGACCGGCAGATACCTGCCGTCGCTCGAGGTTTCCAGCACGATCTTGTATTCGCCCAAGCCGCCCTGGGCCAGCGCCTCAGCCAACGACAGCTTCATCTCGCTGGCGGGACGGACGAACAGCGTCTCGCCGTTCAGAAAGACGTGCCAGCGAGCATCGGCGGCATTCGTGCTTGCGAGCGCCGGCGCGACTACATCGGTGCCGACTACTTGTATCGGCACCACCTGGATATACTGGGCGGCGCTGCTGAACCGGCGGGTGGGAGCAGCCGAATCGGCCACGCTGAGCACAGCATACAACTGCGCGGTGCCGCCGAGCGGGATGTCGAGTTGTTGGGGCGAGACCTCGAAAACATAGACGTAATCGATCACTCCGCTGGACTGCGCCGGGTCGGGCTTGAACCACAACACCGTCTCGGCGACCGTCTGGTCCATCGACTCGTCGCCGTTGATCTGGCCCGCTCCGCCCGAACTATCGCGCTTGAGCCGCAGGTTGGCCTCAGTGTAGCCGTGCTGCATGGCGGGCAGGGAGGAGTAACGGTACTGCCCTGCCACCTGCACCGGGATCGTGTCATGCCCGGCCTGCACGCTCAGGACCGACACCGCGCCCTCGGCGTCGGCGCCACGCCACTGACCGAGCAAGGCGAAGGAGCCGGGCTTGTCCGTGCCGAAGCGAACGCTGCCAACGCTGATTCGGCCGCTCAGCCGCTCCCAGGCACGCCCGTTCCAGCGATAGGGGGCCAGGTCATACTGTTCGGCGCTCACGTTGTCCGGCAGAGGCAGTGTAATCAGGCCGACGCCGGTTAGTTCTGCGCCTTCCAGCGAGAAGTCGAAAGCCGGCCCGATCATGCTGCGTGGGATGGGGGCCTCCGCGGGCTTGTCAGCCAGGTGGAAGCCGACGAGCGCGCTGCCGGTCAGGGCATCCGGGGGGATGTCGACTTCGGCTCCGCTGTTCAGCGCGACCACGCCGCCGGTGTCCGCCTTGATGAGCGCGCTGGCCTGCCGCTCGGGTAAAACGACAGAGTTGGCCGGAGCCGGGGTCGGGGTGATCGGCGTGCTCCTGTGGCAACCGGCCAAAGTGAGCGCGGCCAACACAAGAATGGCCAGCGCCAGCGTGCTGGTGCGCGGCCGGCCCCAGGCTAGGTCCCCGACATGAAACATTCGTTTCTCCGCAGCTTAGCAACTCGTACCGCTGTGCGTGCCATGCCAGTCCATCAGTTGCGCCAGTTCCGCCAACCAGTGCGGGACTCGTTCTGCGATGCGACGGCGATAGAGGACGGCCAGGACGCCAACCCAGGCCACGAGTAGCACGCCGATCAGCGGTACATGCTTGAAGATAACCACGGCGCTTAGCAGGTCGATCAGCCGCAAGCACAGGATGACAATGGCCTTACGGCGGCAGAGCAACCACAGTCCCAGCCCCAGCACGACAAAAGCGATCACGGGCGCAACCGGTGCGAACCCCGCGATGACCAGATAAGCTAATGTGCAGGCGTAGAGCACGCTGTCGATCGCAAAATCGGCCGGAGCCAGGTGGGTCGGCGTACTGGCCCGCCGCGCAGCCCAGCCGTCTAGCTGGTCGGTCGTCCAGCTCAAGCAAGCTACCAGGATCGCCAAGGGGAGGCTCCGCGGACCCTGCAAGCTCAGCCAGAGCATTATCCCGGCCCCAATCAACCTGGAAAAAGTCAACAAATCGGCCGCGGCGGCTAGCATTACGATCCTTTTCAGGTGCGTCAACGTTGGCAGGGCGTTCGTTACGTCGTCTCCTGCAGTATACCACCTGTGGGCTATGGAACGGAAGCCGAACTACTGCCGTCGCAGCCCTGCGGGACTATGGTAATCGATGAGTGGTGGGAGGTGTTGGGAGGTTCAGATGCGATGGTCGTGGCGGCTATTTACCGTCTTTGGCATTGACATAAAGATGCACGCCACCTTTGTGCTCGCGCTGCTGTGGGGCGGCTTTCTGTGGAGCAACGGTGGCTGGTCCGGAGCCCTGTACGGGGTGTTTCTCACACTTGTGCTGTTCGTAATAGTCGTGATGCACGAGCTGGGGCATTCGCTGGTCGCGCGGCGTTACGGTATCCCGGTCTACGACATCGTCCTGCTGCCGATCGGCGGTGTGGCGCGCCTGAGCCACATGCCGGAAAAGCCGGTCCAGGAGCTGGTAGTCGCCCTGGCGGGGCCGGCCGTGAACCTGGCGCTGATGCTGCTGACAGGGCCCTTGCTTCTCGGTGGCATGGCCTTCCGGGCCATGACGGCCGGCGCGGTCGGCCTACCCTCTCTGACCGTCCCCGGTCTCTTGAACTTCGTCACCTTCCTGTTCATGGTCAACGTTTCGCTCTTGTTGTTCAATATGCTGCCGGCGTTTCCGATGGACGGCGGTCGGGTGCTGCGGGCTGTTCTCGCCATGAAGCTCTCCTACGGGCGGGCCACCCGGCTGGCTGTGGCGGTCGGGCGCCTGTTTGCCATCCTCTTCGTCGTGGGCGGCATCCTGACGGGCAACATCTTCCTGGTGGTAGTCGCCCTGTTTGTGTTCGCCGGCGCTGGCGCCGAAGGACAGGAAGCGGTGGAACGGGACAGGAAGCCGCAGGGCGTGCAGTTCGATCCGCATTTGCCGGTCTTGTTGGCCGATACGCCCGCTCACCTGGCCTTCGATCGATTGCTGCGCTCGCACCATGCCGCCTTGGCGGTCGTCAACGACGGCGGCGAGTTCGTGGGCCTGGTCACGCGTACCGGTATGGAGCGAGGATGGGCAGCCGGGGTGCGAGGCCCGGTCAGCCGGTTCGTGGAACGACTGTAGGTGCTATAATCGGGTTATGCCTTCAGTCGCTCTGTTGTCGGATATACATGGAAACCTGCCCGCCCTCGAGGCGGTGATCGCCGAACTCGCTCTCCGGCGGCCGGATGCGGTCTACGTCTTGGGGGATATGACCAACGGCTGCCCCTGGACCGTCGAAGTACTGGACCGGTTGAGCGACGCCGGCTGGCCGATGTTGTTGGGTAATCACGACGATGCGGTGCTGCAACTGGGCACGCCGCGCATGGAGCCTCGCTACGCGGACCGAGAGCGCTACGCGACCCTCTGGTGGACGCGTGAGCACTTGCCGGTGCGCCACCTCGCACATCTGCAGCGGTTGCCACTCGAGCTCAATCCACACCTCGAAGGCGCTCCGCCCCTGCGGCTGTTCCACGGAGTACCGGGCAACTTCTTCGTCGGCTTCCGGCCGAACGGCACGGCGGAATGGGCGGCCGGTCACCTGGCGAACGTGGCCGAGGAGACGGTTGCCGACGGGCACACTCATTTCCCGATGGTCCGCCAACTGGGGCGCTGGCAAGTGGTCAACGATGGTTCCGTTGGGGCATCCTATGACGGCGACACGCGCGCCAGCTATGCCTGGCTGGAAGGCGATGCGGCCGGCTGGCGGGCCGATATCTGCCGCGTAGCCTATGATCTGGCCGAAGTCGAGCGGGGATTCGTCGAATCTGGCTTACTGGCCGCCGGCGGAGTGACGGCCGAGCTATTCCGGCGCTCGGTTTTGACGGCTCTGCCGTGGACGTCCGATTTTCTGTGGTGGATGCGCGAGCAGCCGGCCGAGATTCTCGCGGACCTCTGGGCTGCGCTGCGCCTCTACGACGCCAGACATGGCCCGGGACGCTGGGCCTTTCCTTACGCCTAGCGCTCGGCTGGTTTATTGGTTCATAGCATAGACCAGGCGCAAGCCGTCGAGCGTGAGCCAGGGGTCAACGTACTGGATCGCCGTCGTTTCAGGTGCTACCTTCTCGGCCAATCCGCCGGTCGCGATCACTTTCATGTCCTCGCCTAGCTCGCGTCGGAAGCGTGCCACCAGCCCCTCGACAAGGGCCACGTAGCCAAAGAAGATGCCTGATTGCATGGCCAGGACTGTGTTAGTCCCAATCACACGCGAGGGCGGGGCGATCTCCACGCGGTAGAGTTTGGATGCGCGCGCGAAGAGCGCCTCGGCAGCAATGGCTATGCCGGGCGCGATCGCCCCACCCAGGTATTCGCCGTCGCGCGAGATGGCGTCGAAGGTGGTCGCGGTGCCGAAGTCCACCACGCAAGCCGGCCCGCCATACTTGTGCTGCACGGCGGCGCAGTCCACCACCCGGTCGGCCCCCACGTCGCGTGGGTTCTCATAGCGGATCCGCACACCGGTCTTGACTCCGGCGTCCACGATCAGGGCCTCCTGGCTCAAATACTCGGCGCTCAGTTCGCGGAACACTCCGGTCAGCGCCGGCACCACGCTCGCGACGGCCACGCCCGAGACGTCCTCAGGGCGAAAGCCTCGGTGTGCGAATAGCTGCAGCAGTAGCGTGCCGTATTCGTCGGGCATGCGCTCGTTAATCGTGGCCAGGCGCCAGTGCGCGCACAACTCTTCGCCCTTGAAGATCCCCAGCGTGATATTGGTGTTGCCGATGTCGACCGCAAGTAACATGCGCTCCTCCTGGGTGTTGTGACCAACCCCGTGCTAGCAGCAGCACATTTCGCCCGCCACCTCGACGCGGCGCACCTCGCTGATGTGGTTGTGTCCGTCCATCAGCAGCACCACCGGCGCCCAGTCGTCGGGCAGCGGTTCGGCGACCTGGCCGTAGGCCATGATGATCACCCTATCGCCGATCCCCGCCAGGCGGGCGGCCGCACCATTGAGCTCGATCACGCCGCTCCCCGCCGCTCCGGCGATGGCATAGGTCTCCAGCCGTTCGCCGTTGTCCACGTTCACCACCTGCACGCGCTCGTAGGGCCGTATCCCGCTGGCGGCCAACAGATCGGCGTCGATCGTGATCGACCCGACGTAGTGCACGTTCGCACCGGTCACCGTCGCACGGTGAATCTTGGCGAACATGAAGGTCCGCAACATCATGCCTCCTCAGCCAACAATAGATTGTCGATCAAGCGAGCCTTGCCGATGCGGACCGCCATGGACAAGAGCGCTCCCTGGCTCGCATCGCCCAGTTCCACCAATGTCTGTGGATCGGCGGCGCTGACGTAATCCGGCTGAGCCAGCGGCTCGCGCGCCAGGACGTCCCGCATGCGCCGGCGCAGGTCCTCGCCATTGCGCTCGCCGGCGAGCCACGCTTCTCGCGCTGCGCACAGCGAGCGAAAAAGAACGGGCGCCGCCGCTCGCTGCTCGGGTGTCAGGTAGACGTTGCGCGATGAAAGGGCCAAGCCATCCGCCTCGCGGCGAATGGGGCAGACCACTATCTCCAATGGGAAGTTGAGGTCGCGCACCATCTGGCGAAGAACCACGACCTGCTGCGCATCCTTCTGTCCGAAGTAGGCCCGGTCGGGCTGGAAGACGTTGAACAACTTGGCGACCACGGTCGCGACGCCGCGGAAATGGGTCGGCCGGGCGGCTCCCTCGAGCGGACGCGTGACTTCTTCGACGGTGACGTAAGTCTGGTAACCGGGCGGGTAGACTTCCTCGACGGGCGGCGTCCAGACCAGGTCCGTACCGGCGGCCTCCAACAGACTCAGATCGTGCGCCAGGTCGCGCGGGTAAGCCGCTAGGTCTTCGCTCGGGCCGAACTGGGTCGGGTTGACAAAGATCGAAGCGGCGACGTGGTCATTCTCGGCGCGCGCCTGCTCCACCAGTGAAATGTGGCCGGCGTGCAGATAGCCCATCGTGGGGACCAGGCCCCAGCTGCCACCCAGTTCACGATGGATGCGGCGCACGTCAGCGATGCTTCCTACTACCTGCATGAGTTCTTACCTTCCTCTCACCAGTCGCCACACGGTTTCGTTGCCCGGCGTGGGGACGTTCAGGCGTTTGCCCTCCGACACGATAATACCGTTGATGCTGTCGATCTCTGTCGGACGGCCGCGTTCCACGTCTTGCAGCATGGAAGAGTGGTTCAGCGCGGTGGCGCGGCACACCTGCTGGACGCGGGCCACCGGGTCCGAGAAGGGCAATGTCAGCCCGCGTGCGCTTGCCACGGCGGCCGTCTCCTGAGCGAGGGTCGCCAGGAGCGACCTTCGATCGGCGTTTGCCAGCAGCTCGCCGTTGCTTACCCTGAGCAGGGCGGTAAGTGGGTTGATCGCTGCGTTGACGAGTGCCTTGCCCCAGGCAACCGCCTCGATGGCCGCCGTTGGCTGGGCATCGAAACCCGATCGCCGGAGGAGCGCGACCAGCCCCGCCGCATCCGGCGCCGTCGCCGCGCTCTCGCCGATCAGCGTCGGCCCATGCCCGGCATGGCGTACCCGGCCAGGACCCAGGAGGGTGGCGCCCTCGAAGGTCACGCCGATGCTGCTCCGCCCTTCTCCGACCGCCGTCGCCAGCTTGCGGCCGTTGTCCAGCCCGTTCTGGAGGCTGATGGCGAGCCCGAGACCGTTCGCCAGGCAGCGCGCCGCCCAGGCGGCCGCGCGCTCCGTCTGGTAGCTCTTCACTAGCAGGAGAGCCACTTCTGCCGGCGGCACGGCAGCGGGATCGCTACAGGTCCCGACCCGCGCCTGCCAGGTCCGCTCAGCCTCCTGAACGCAAATGCCCTCGCGCTCGACCGCGGCCAGCCCTTCGGTCCAGGTTCCCAGCATCCATACCTCGGCCTGCGCCGCGAGGTGCGCCGCGAACAGGCAGCCCAACGCCCCGGTACCTAGGACGACGACGCGCATGCTCACCCTTTGTCTGGCTCCATCTCGCGCATCCACTCTTCCCAGGCCGCGTCTTGCATGCCGAAGGTATGCTCTGCTGCCGGGAAGCGCCTCTCCAACACGTCCTCTCGGTAGGCAGACAAGGCGCGCTGCATCTCGCCGCCCAGATCGGCGTACTTCTTGACGAAACGCGGGGTGAAGCGGTCGAACAGGCCCAGCATGTCGTGGAGCACCAGCACCTGCCCATCGCAGGCGGGGCCTGCCCCGATGCCGATGGTCGGGATGCTCAAATGGCGGGTGATGTACCCGGCCAGGCGATCGGGCACCATCTCCAGCACCAGCATGACGGCTCCGGCATCCTGCAGGCTCTGGGCATCTTCATACAACCGGCGTGCGGCCGCAGCGGTTCGACCCTGCACCCGGTTGCCGCCCAGCTTGGCGACGGACTGAGGAGTAAAACCGATGTGTCCGACCACCGAGATGCCGGCGTCGTCGATCGCGCGCACCATCGGGGCCATCGCCTGCCCACCCTCCAGTTTTACTGCGTCCATGCCGGCTTCCTTGATGAAGCGGCCCGCATTGCGGATCGCTTCGCTTCGTTCGGCTTGGTAGGACAAAAAGGGCATGTCGCCGATCAGATAGGCGTTTTGCGCCCCTCGGCGAACTGCGCGGCAGTGATGGAGCATTTCGTCCATGGTCACGGGCACGGTAGATTCGTGACCCAGCACCACCATTGCCAGCGAGTCGCCTACCAGGATCGTGTCGACGCCGGCCCGGTCGGCAGCCAGCGCGCTGGGGTAATCGTAGGCCGTGATCATGCAAATGGGCTGCCCGTTTTGTTTCTTCTCGTGCAAGCTGATGATCGAGATCTTCGTGGCTGCCATATCCGCCTCCTTAAACTGAACGCCCCTCGGACGAGAGAACCGAGAGGCGCGGAAAGCTGACTGGCAGCGCAGGACCCGCAAATGCAGGGACTGCGCATCCGGCCGTCTCGGTCGCCGTCCTCCAACCCTGGGACGTCTCAGCGATCCAAGCGACACTTACTGACTGTGATGACCAAACACTGACTGAGCACTGCTGCCCGCCCCACCGGGGTCGGCCGCATGGCTATTATACTCCGCTTCTCGCACTCGGTCAACAACTTCGTGACCCTTGACCTTTCCTGGATTCGTTCCGGCTTTCGTTCACGGCCGCGCCCAGTGCGCAATCCCCGGCCCGGCCGGCGTCCGCAGCATCTGGCCACGCAAGGTGAGATAGCACACGGAAATAAGCTCCTCAACCCGCTACCATGGATCCGACGCTGGGATGACCGATCGGGTCACCCGCAGGGGCGTCGAGATCGGCCTCACATCGCCTGGCTTTGACGCCGGCCGGCGGCCGGGCGAATCGGTTTGTCCCTTCCCGGCAATTGGACTACAATTCGCTAATTAAGTCAGCTTGCCGGTCTTATCAGTTCATTGACTTGATCAGACTCGATCAGTCGGCCTGGGCGGCCGGCGTCCCCAATTCCAGGTGCTCGCCGGCCGCCGACATTAATGCGCACAGGAGTCGACCATGCAGTTCACCGTGCCTCAGGACGAGCTCAACAGGATCATCTACGCTTACCACCACGATCCGTACGAGGTCCTCGGCCCGCACGTCGTCGATCTGAGCGGCTCTCCTGCCGTCTCCGTGCGGGCTTTCCTGCCCTCAGCCGAGGAAGCCTGGGTAGTGCCACAGCCGGACGGCGGGGCTGCGCTGGCAGCCGAACGGCTCGAACGGCAGGCCGGCGCAGGGTTCTTCGAGGCGCAGTTCCCCGGGCAGAGCAGCGTCTTTCCTTACGTGCTGCGCATACTAGGCAAGGACGGGCAGTGGCGCGAGCAGTTCGACCCGTACGCGCTGCCGCCGGTGCTTGGCGATCTGGACCTGTATCTCTTCGGGGAAGGTAACCATTACCATGCGTACGAGAAACTCGGTGCCCATCTGATGGAAGTCAACGGCGTCAAGGGGGTCCTGTTCGCCGTCTGGGCGCCCAACGCACTGCGGGTAAGCGTGGTCGGCGACTTCAACGGCTGGGACGGCCGCTGCAACCCGATGCGGGTGCGCGGTGGCACGGGGGTGTGGGAACTGTTCCTGCCCGGCCTGGTTGAAGGCACCGTCTACAAGTACGAGATCAAGACGCGCTACGACACTCTTTTGCTGAAGGCCGATCCGCAGGCCTTCTATAGCGAGCTGCGGCCCAAAACCGCTTCGGTGGTATGGAATATCGACAAGCATGTGTGGCAGGACGGTGCCTGGATGGCCCAGCGGGCCCAGACCAACTTGCTCGAAGGACCGATGGCCATTTACGAGGTTCACCTGGGTTCCTGGATGCGTGTTCCGGGCGGCAATGGGTACCTCAGCTACCGCGATCTGGCTGAGAAGCTATGTGACTTCGTCAAGCAAGAGGGCTACACCCACATCGAGCTGTTGCCGATCACCGAGTACCCATTCGATGGCTCGTGGGGCTACCAGGTGACCGGCTTCTTTGCGCCTACCAGTCGCTTCGGCGACCCGGACGATTTCCAGTACTTCGTCGATCATTTGCATCAGAATGGCATCGGCGTGATCATGGATTGGGTGCCGGCGCACTTCCCCAAGAATGACTATGGGCTGGTCAACTTTGATGGCAGTGCGCTCTACGAGTATGGGGATGACCGGATCGGCGAACACAAAGACTGGGGCACGAAGGTCTTCAACTATGGACGCTATGAGGTGCGGCAATTCTTGCTCAACAGCGCTCTGTTCTGGCTTGACAAGTACCACATCGATGGCCTACGAGTCGATGCGGTGGCCGCGATGATCTACCTTGATTACGCGCGTACCGAATGGCTGCCGAATCAGTATGGGGGACGGGAGAACCTGGAAGCCATCTCGCTGCTGCGCCGCATGAACGAGCTGGTCTATGCTGAACATCCGGGTGCCGTGACCATCGCCGAGGAGTCGACTGCCTTTCCCATGATCAGCCGGCCGACTTACCTCGGCGGCCTCGGCTTCACGTTCAAGTGGAACATGGGTTGGATGCACGACACCCTGGACTACATCGCCAAGGACCCGATCCATCGCAAGTACCACCACCAAAAGCTGACCTTTGGCCTAATGTATGCCTTCAGCGAGAACTTCGTCCTGGCGATCTCGCACGATGAAGTTGTTCACCTCAAGCATTCGCTGCTGGACAAGATGCCCGGCGACATGTGGCAGAAGTTCGCCAATGTGCGTGCCTATCTGGGCTTCATGTGGACCCACCCGGGCAAGAAGCTGCTCTTCCAGGGACAGGACTTCGGGCAGTGGAATGAGTGGGATGAGGACCATAGCCTCGACTGGCATCTGACGCAGTATGAGCCGCACCAGAAGCTCTTGCGCTGGATGTCTGATCTGAACCGCTTCTACCAGGCTGAGCCGGCCTTGTGGGAGCTGGACTATGACTGGACAGGCTTTCAGTGGATTGATCCGAACGACTGGGAGCACAGCACCCTGTCGTACATCCGGTTGGCCAAGAACCAGCGGGACTTCGTGATCGTGGCGTGCAACTTCACCCCGGTGATTCGCGAGGGCTATCGCCTGGGCGTGCCGGAAAACTGCACCTACCGCGAAGTGCTCAACAGCGACTCGCAGTACTACTTCGGCAGCAATGTCGGCAACGGTCTGGGGCTGCCGGCGCAGGACCTGAACTGGCAGCGCCAGCCGTTCTCGATCGAGGTCACGCTGCCGCCCTTGAGCTGCGTAATACTCAAGCCGCAGCGCTGACAACGCAGGCGCTGCCCGGCCGGGCAGCGCCTGCGCCGCGCTTACGCCCTAAACACGGGGCAGATACACGCGCAGACAGGTGCACGCCGAGCGGGCGGTGATCTGGAACTCGCCGAGGGCGGCGGGCAGAAGCGCATAACGCACGGCGGCCAATGCGACCGGCCGCCCTTTCCACTCGACGGCTACCTCGCCCGACACACAGCCCCAGATCTCCATCGTCGAGCCATCGCAGGCACCGAAGAAAGCCGCTCCTGCCGCCAGCGTGACTTCTTCGACCACGAAATACTCGTTGCGTGTCAACCGCGCCTGGGACAGCTCGGGCAGCTCGGAGAGCGCCTGTGGTGTGGCGATCGTGCCCTGAGCCTGGAAATCGATCACGTCCAGCGCCTTCTCGACGTGTAGCGGACGAGGCTCGCCGTCAGGCCCCAGTCGACCCCAATCGTAGACCCGGTAGGTGGTATCGGAATTCTGCTGAATCTCCGTCACCACTGACCCGGCCAGCAGCGCGTGCACCAGGCCGGCGGGCACGGCAACGGCCTGACCGGAGCGGACTGCCAGGCGATGCAGCGCCGAATCCAGGTTCCCCGTCCGCAGCGCGCGCCGGAAATCCTCGGCATTCGTTCCCGGTCTGACGCCCACGATGATCTCTGTGCCCAGCTCGGCGTGCAGAAAGTACCACATTTCGGTTTTGCCCAGTTCGCCGTTCTCATGCTCAAGAGCATACTCATCGTCGGGGTGTACCTGGACCGATAGGTCCTGGCTGGCGTCGAGCAGCTTGATCAGCAGGGGAAACTTTTGGCGTCGCAGTGCCCACTCGGCGCGGTCGCCGACAAGGTCGCTGCCCAATTCGGCCAGTATGTCGGGCAGGGGACGGTCTTTCCAATAACCGGCGTCGGCCGAAGTCGGCGCGTTGGGATGGCCCGAGATCTCCCAGCTTTCGGCCGTGATCCCGGGCGGCAAGTGGCGGCCGTACAGCGTCTCAAGCTGGCGACCGCCCCAGATATAATTGCGCAATGCCGGAGTGAATGTCAAGGGATATATTCTTTCGTCCATTTCGTCTCCCATTCGGATGATCGCGGTCCGCTCATCACTGTGACTGTAAGCTGGCTCCCCATCGCTGCTTCTCCAGATTTGACAAGCTCCGGGGATCCGTGTATATTATGCATTGTGGCTGAAAAGTCACGAAGGCCCGTGTGGGTTGAAGAAGCCTCACCCTTTGCGGTCCGGTGCGAGGCAACCCGGAGAGATGACCAGCGACGGGCACCCTTTCCGGTTTGTGTTAGCGACATTTCTGGAGCGCCCCAGACCTCGTTACTTCCTCAGGCCGATCGCAGAGTGGATGAAAGCCGCTGCCGCCAGGTAGCGGCTTTCGATTGTTGGGTGCCTTCTTACTTGACAGATGGCGCCTTATGGGCGATAATAGGCCTGCTTGTGGGGAACACGCCGGATGAGAAGACGGCGAGCCCGGAAGAAAGCCCGGTGGGAAGGGAATTCCTCAGAAGCCACGACAATGCCATCCTAAACCGAGGAGGTGATGCTAATGTCTGATTGTACCATGCGTTGCGCCGTAGCATCACCTCGGTTCATTAAGTAGGTAGTGCTACGGCGCAGGAGACAGGGGACGGGATTGATTTCCGGCCCCTGTCTTTGCTTTAAGGGCCGTGTAGCAATGCCATAGCACGCGGGCGCCAACGATTCCCCGTCGGGCGCCCCACTCCTCGCCGCCTGCTCCGGCTCCACTCACAGATCCCCCAGGACGAGCTTGCCCCTGACCTTCCTGTTTGTGATCGCGGACTCGGTTGTGCTGCCGGCCCACGTACCTCGCCTGGGCTGGCGGCCGCCGGTTCATCGGCGCGCGGGCCTCGCCAATTCCGGAAACCTGTCCCATTATTTGGCAAGAGCGATTTGACAAAAGGCGACGAGCATGGTAGGGTGGCGCCGCCGTGTCGCCCTTGCCGGTGGCGTCTTTTACTTTCCCCCAAACTTGCGCATCGCCTCCTCGAAGATACATGGGTACACCTGGGGGCATCGTGCAAATGCGGACCGCCTCCAGCGTGCGGCTCACCGGGCGCCTGCGCCTCCTTCATGTTTTCGGCGAGGTGATGGCTGACGCATTTCTCGTTATCGGCGTGGCCGGCCGAATCATCTCTGACACCGGTGCTCTGCCAGACAACCCACGGGCGAGAAGATGCCCAATGCACTGCTGTCAGCCGCCCTTGCCTAGCAGTATACCTCGCGCGCAGCTCGAGTATACGAGGAGGATTACCATGTCCCGTATCGCCCGCCTTGTCCCACGCTTTGTATTCATGTTGGTCCTGGTCGTTTTGTTGACGCAGTGTGCTCCCGCGGCGGGTCCTGCCCCCGCCACGAGCGCTCCTGCTGCCGCTCCCACCAGCGCTCCCGCGGCTGCCAGCGCTCCAACTGCTGCCCCAGAAGCCACCACCGCTCCGGCTGCCGTCCCTACCAGCCCGCCCGCCGCTGCCGCGTCTGAACCCAAGCGAGGCGGCACGTTGGTCGAGGCGCTTAGCGCCGACCCGGCGCATGGGAATATGTCGATCAGCTCGGATGCCATGGTGCAGTTCTTTGGGGAACCGATCAGCGAAGGCCTGATCTGGATGGACGAGCGCTACCAGCCCCAGCCTGTCCTTGCGACGTCCTGGGACGTGAGTCCAGACGGCAAGACCGTGACCTGGCACCTGCGCACCGGCGTGAAGTGGCATGACGGCCAGCCCTTCACTTCGGCTGACGTCAAGTACACCTTCGAGAACCTCTCTACCTTGCACTCGCAGGCCGCCAACGTGATGAAGAATGTGGCCTCGATCGAGACGCCTGACGACGCCACTGTCGTGATGAACCTCGCGGCGCCTTTCGGCCCCTTCATCAACTTCTTCACGTCGGTCGGCGCCGCCATTCAGCCCAAGCACATCTACGAAGGCACCGATCCGCTGAAGAATCCGGCCAACCTGGCGCCCATCGGCACCGGTCCCTTCATGTTCGACTCCTGGAAACCCGGCGAGAGCATCACGCTGGTCCGCAATCCCAACTACTGGGATCCGGGTAAGCCCTACCTGGACAAGATCATCCTGCGCATTTTGCCTGACGCGAACACGCGCACGGTGGCCCTGGAAACGGGTGAGGTTGACAGCATCCGCAGCTACGACATGTCACTTTCGGACGTGCCCACCCTCCAGCAAAACCCGGACATCTTTCTGAAACTTGATCGCGGCGCGCCGGAAGTGTTGCCGCTGTTCTTCAACGTCAAGCAGAAGCCGCTGGATGATGTCAAGGTGCGGCAGGCCCTCTTCCGGGCCCTGGATCGCGACCTGATGCTCAAGAGTGCCTTCGGCGGCATCGGCTCGGTCGGCAAGAGCTCCATTCCGCCGGGGTTGAATTGGGCCTACAATCCCGAGATCGACTACTCAAAGATGTACGCTTACGATCCGGACCAGGCCAACAAAGACCTGGATGCAGCGGGATATCCCAAGGGCGCCGACGGCACCCGCTTTGAGCTGCGGTTCACCTACAACTCGGCCTCGTCCGGATTCAACTCCATCGCGGAGGTGCTGCGGTCCAACTGGGAGGCGGTGGGCGTAAAGGTGAACTTGATGCCGCGCGAGCGCGCGGTCTTCCTGGAGGCCGTCTTCAAGAACAAGGATTTCGACACGGCGATGAACTGGTATGACACGCTGCTGGACCCGGTCTTCGGCATTCAGCGCACTTACATCTGCAGCGCGATCTCGACGGCCAACTTCACCAATGCTTCCCAGTATTGCAACCCGGACCTGGACGCGCTTTTCCAGGCCGGCGCCACCGCCATGACCCAGTCGGAGCGGGCCAAGGCCTACTTCGAGGCCCAGAAGATCATCGCTCAGGACGTCCCATCTGCCGTCCTGCTCAATATGGGCTCTGTGGACGCCATCCGCAACTCGTTCGGCAACCTGGACCTGTTCTACAATTCGCCTGAAGCTTACAACTGGGCGGAGATCTACCAGAAGTAGCCTTTACACCCAACGAAAGAGGGAAGCATGGGCTGGCCCGTGCTTCCCTCTTTCAGGAGCCAAGACATGCGACAGCAGAAACACGAACAGTATCGCGGCTACCGCACCGCCGGCATCCGCATGACGGAAGAGATCGCTCCCTCGCTGCTGGCCTACAGAGGAGGCCGCGTCACCTGGCGCCTCTATGCGGTACACGCCTTTGATAAAGCCCACGTTACGATGCTGACCGAGGAAGGCCTGATCCCGCGAGAAGACGGTATCGTCATGCTCAAGGCTCTGCGCGAGATGGAGGCCGAGGGCGTCGATGAGGTGCGGGAGCGGGTCTCGGGCGGCATTCATTCCGGCGAACAGTACCTGATTCGCAAGCTCGGCGAGCAGATCGGCGGCCGCATGCACCTGGCCCGAAGCTCTGGCGACCTGGACGAAGTCTCCATCCGCTTGCCCATGCGCGACCTGCTCTTGCAGGTGATGGACAAAGTTTGTCAGTTCCGGCGCGTGCTGATCGACCTGGCGCGCCAGCACGTCGACACCGTCATGGCCGGCTATACGCACGCCCAGCACGCCCAACCATCCACCTGGGGCCACTTCCTCCTATCCTGGGTGGCTGTGCTCGAGCGCGATTGCGAACGCCTCTACCTGGCCTTCCAGCACGCCAACCGCAGCGCCGCCGGCGCTGCGATCATGACCGGGTCCGACTTCCCCATCAACCGGCAGCGCGTGGCCGAACTCCTCGGCTGCGATTCGGTCGAGAAGAACACCTGGGACGCCATCCTCAGCCACGACGGCCTGCTGGAAACCCAGGCCAGCCTCGCCATCCTGCACTCTAGCCTTGCCCGCTGGTCCGAGGACCTGATGCTTTTCTCTACCGCCGAATACGGCCTGATCGAGTTCCCCGATCGTTTCTGCGGCTCGAGCAGCATCATGCCTCAGAAGAAGAACGTCAATGCCACCCAGGAGATCAAAGGAGCCGCGGCCGAATCCGTGGGCGCACTGATGACCAATTTCCTGGTCCAGAAGGCCCCTACCGGCGTGCCCATCATGGAGCTGGAGATTCCCTGGATCGCTTACCAGAACAGTGCCCGCACTATCCTCCGTGACCTGGACTGGATGATCGAGTTCATGCCGGCCCTCAAGGTCAACAAGGAGTTCATGGCTCGCCGTGCCGGCGAGTATTGGGCCCAGGCTTCGGATCTGGTTGGCGCCTTGGTGCGCGAGAAGGGTCTGCCCTGGCGCACCGCTCACCAGATCGTGGGCATTCTCGTGCGCCACTCCATCGAGCAGGGCGTCAAACCGCGGGACGTGACGCCGCAAATGGTGGATGAGGCTGCCATTGAGTACTTCGACCAGCCGGTGGAGCTCAGCAACGAGGCCCTGCAAGTCGCCCTGGATCCGGCCGCGTGCGTCAGCCGTCGCACCCTCTATGGTGGCCCCGCCCCCAGCGAGGTGGCCCGACGCCTGCCCAAGTACGAGCAGATCCTAGCCGATGACCTGGCCAGGGTGAGAGCCGCCCAGACCAGGATCAAGGACGCTGCTGCCGAACTGGAACGCGTCATCGATCAGTTGGTAGCCGAATGCCCGGACTGACCCTTTCCCAACAGTTCGCCGAGGCTTTGCACCCCCTGCGTGGCGATCTCATCCCGGCCGCAGTCATCCACGCCGCCCAACGCACTCTGCTCGATACCCTGGGTGCGGGGCTGGCGGGGTGCGGCACGCCGGAAGTGGAGCGCGCCCTCGCTGCGGCCGCGTCGTGGCATGAGCAGGGTCCCAGCACGGTCTGGGGCCGGAGCGAACGTCTCTCGGCACCTCACGCTGCCCTGCTCAACGGCACCATGGCCCATGCGCGCGAGGTCGACGACTTCAGCCCCTGCGGCCATACGAGCGCGGTGGTGGTTCCGGCAGTGCTGGCGGTGGCCGAGACAGTCCACCCGAGCGGACGAGACCTGCTCACCGCCATGGTCTGGGGCTACGAGGCCGCCGATCGGGTCGTCGAGCTGCTGGGTGGTTACGCCAATCACAACGACCGGCTGGGCTGGCACGGCACCGGGACCTGCGGCGTGTTCGGGGCCGCGGCAGCCGTCTCGTACCTGCTCGGCCTCGATCCCGAACAGTTGGCGCACGCCCTGGGGCTGGCCGGCTCCTATACCGGCGGCATCTGGTCGTTCATCGCCAACGGCGCCATGAGCAAGCGCTTACACGCTGGGAAAGCGGCCGAGACCGGGTTGGTTGCGGCCTGCTTGGCCCAGCAGGGCTTCACTGGACCGACGCACATCTTCGAGCGTGAGTGGGGCAGCTTCACAACGCTCTATGGCGGCGACTACGCCGTGCCGGAAGCCCTGCTCGAGGATTTCGGCCGGGAGTTCTACATCTTCCGCAGCGGCTTCAAGCCCTATGCGTGCTGCCGGAGCATCCACGGCTCGATTGAGGCAGCGCTCAGCTTGCGCAGCGAGCACAATTTGAGCGTCTCGCAGGTGGAGCGCGTCCTGGTTCATGCCTGCGACGGCACCAACCGGCGGCTGGGCAAGCAGCAAGTGGAAAGCCTGCTCGACGCGCAGATGAGCCTGCCCTACTGTCTCGCCGTGGCACTGACGAGTGGTGCAGCGAACCTCGAGCAGTTCCAGCCGCCTTATCTGTACGATCCGGCGGTGCGGGCCCTGGCGTGCCGGGTGACCGTGCTGGACGAGCCGTGGCGCCCGCAGACTCCCCAGACCGACGTGGAGCTTCATCTGAAAGACGGCCGGGTGCTGAGCGGAACGGTGGCGGACCCAAAGGGCAAGGCCAGCAACCCCATGTCCGATGCCGAGCTCGAAGCGAAGTTCATGTCCCTGGCAAGGCTGACCCTCAGCCCAGAGCGGGCTGAGCAGTTGCGGGACCTGGCCTGGGATCTGGACCGGCAGGGCTCCACAGACGAGCTTTGCCGGCTGATGGGGGATGCGGGCAGCCGCACCGCAGGCGGCGCCTGAGCGGTCCTTAGCTATAGCTAGAGGCCGGCTACAGGTCGCGCTAAGGGAGAGAGTTCTGGCAGCACGCGAGGGATCAGGAGATAGGATGCTAAGGTTCATCTCGCGTCGCATCGTGGAGGCGGCGCCACTGCTCTTGGCCGTGGTGGTAGTCAACTTCATGATCATCCACCTGGCGCCGGGCGACCCTGTCACCGCGCTTGTGGGCGATTTCCCGGCGCCGCCCGAGTATATCGAACGCGTGCGCCACGAATTTGGCCTGGATCAGCCGGTTGGGCGCCAACTGGTTACGTACGTGGCCAACGTCGCGCGCGGCAACCTCGGCTACTCCTTCGCCAACCGTCAGCCCGTGCTGAACCTGATTGGGGAGCGCGCTGAGAACACGCTCGTGCTGACCCTCTCGGCGCTGATCTTCGCGACCCTGCTGGGCGTGTTCATCGGGGTGAGCGCGGCCCGCCATCCACGAGGCTGGCAGGACGCGCTGGTCACTTCGGGTTCCATGCTCGGCTTCTCGATCCCGGTGTTCTGGCTGGGCCAGATCCTGATCCTGCTTTTCGCCGTCAAGTTAGGCTGGCTGCCGGCCCAGGGCATGAGTTCGGCGCGCGATGAGTATACTGGCTTCAAGGCGCTCGTCGACCTGGGCCGCCATCTCGTGCTCCCTGCTCTAGTGCTGAGTGTCCGCTACCTCGTCTCCTATGCGCGCCTGACACGCGCCAGCATGCTGGAAGTGATGGGCAGCGACTACATCGTGACCGCAAGAGCGAAGGGGGTTTCGAGCAGCCGCGTCCTCTACGTACACGCCTTGCGCAACGCCCTGCTGCCGGTCATCACATCCATCGGCTACAACGCCGGGTACATCCTGGCTGGCTCGGCCCTGGTCGAGACAGTCTTTGGCTGGCCGGGCATGGGCCGCCTGTTGTACGATTCGCTCTCGAAGCGCGATACGCCGGTGATCCTGGGGATCTTTCTGGCCGTGGCCGCGATGGCCATCCTGGCTAACCTGCTGACCGACCTGGCATACGGCTGGCTGGATCCTCGCATCCGCCAGGGGAAGGCATAACACGATGGCTTCTTTCGGAGAGACGCCTTCCCTCGGAGGTGAGACTCTGGTCGGCGAGCAGGGACGCTTGCGTGGACTGCGCGAGGGCTGGCGGCGCTTTGGCCAGGGCAAACCCGCCGTATTCGGCCTATGCGTGATCATCCTGGTCTTCCTGACGGCGGTCTTGGCCCCGTTTCTGGCCGGCTACAATCCGACTTCCGTCAGCCACGATCGCCTGCTACCCCCTTCTTACATGCACCCGATGGGGACGGACAACGTGGGCAAGGACGTCTTCAGCGGCGTCGTGTACGGGGCACGGGTCTCCCTGGCTGTGGGGCTGCTCGCCGCGCTGGCGTCGCTCACCATTGGTTTGGTCGTCGGCAGCTCGGCGGGCTACTACGGCCATTTCCTCGACAGCCTGTTGATGCGCGCTTCAGAGTTCTTCCAGGTCATGCCACGCTTCTTCCTGGCCCTTGTCGTCGTGGCCATGGTCGGTGGCGGGCTGGAGAAGACCATCGCCGTCATCGGCCTCTTGGGCTGGCCGGCCGGTGCGCGCATCATCCGCTCGCAGTTTCTGGCGCTCAAGGAGCGCGAGTTCGTCGAGACGGCGCGCGCGATCGGCTTTCCCGACTGGCAAATTATCGTCTCGGAGATCCTGCCCAACGCGCTGCCCCCGGCCATCGTGCAGGGAACGCTGGATATCGCCGAGGCGATTCTCCTGGAAGCGAGCCTGAGCTTCTTCGGCCTGGGGGATCCACGCTTCGCGAGCTGGGGCGAGATGCTGAGCCGCGCGCAGCCATACCTGCGCACCGCCTGGTGGATGTCCGTCTTCCCGGGCCTGGCCATCTTTGCCACAGTGCTGGCATTCAACCTGGTGGGCGATGGGTTCAACGACCTGATGAATCCTGAGCTGAAGGAACGCTGATGGACCAGGCAAGACAAATGCAACCCCTGCTGGAATTGAGTGGGCTGAAGACCTGGATGCACACCTCGCGTGGCATCGTGCATGCGGTGGACGGCGTGGACCTGACCGTGTTCCCTGGCGAAAGCGTGGGCCTGGTGGGTGAATCGGGCTGCGGCAAGACGATGACCGCGCGCTCGATCCTGCGGCTGGTACCGGTCCCACCGGGCCGCATTGAGGGTGGGCAGGTGCGCTTCAACGGCCGCGACCTGGTAGCCATCAGCGACAGCGAAATGGACCGCTTGCGCGGCTCCGAGATCGCCATGGTGTTTCAGGACCCCTTCACCTATCTCAACCCGACGATGCGCATCGGGACCCAGATCGGCGAGGCGCTGCGGCTGCACCAGCCCCAGGCTAACGTCGACGAGGAAGTGGCTCAGATCCTGATGAAGGTGGGCCTGCTGGGTGGACGTGAGTTCCAGCGGCGTTATCCGCACGAGCTCAGCGGCGGGATGCGCCAGCGGGTGTTGATCGCCATGGCGCTCTCCTGCCGCCCCAAGCTGCTGTTGGTGGACGAACCTACGACGGCCCTCGACGTCACTCTGCAAGCGCAGATCCTGGCCCTTCTGAGGCAGCTCAAAGAGGAGATGCAGCTTGCGTTGCTGCTCATCAGCCACGACATGGGGGTGGTGGCCGAGCTCTGCGATCGGGTGTACGTCATGTATGCCGGCCAGATCGTAGAATCTGCGTCCGTCTTCGACCTGTTCGAACACCCTCAGCACCCATACACGCAAGGGCTCCTGGCCGGAGCGCTGAGCATCGAGGAATTCCGGCCGGTGCTCAAGACTATCCCCGGCACGGTGCCAGACCTGATGGATCCTGCGCCGGGCTGCCGTTTTCGGCCGCGCTGCGAGCACGCCTGGGAGCAGTGCCTGCAGGACCCTCCCATGGTTCCTTTGGTTCCCGGGGCCGCCGCCCGCTGTTGGCTCCACGTCGAGGCGGCCGCGGGAGGTAAGCGATGAACGCTGTCGCGGCCCCTCTGCTGGTGGCGCAAGGGCTCACCAAGCACTTCGAGATCGCAAGCGGCATCTTCAACCGGCAGCCACGTGTCGTGCACGCGCTGGACGACGTGTGCCTGGAGATCGGTCCGGGCGAAACCTTGGCGCTGGTCGGCGAGAGCGGATCGGGCAAGACCACCACCGGCCGCCTGATTTTACGCCTCATCGAACCGACCGCCGGAACCGTCAGATTTGACGGGCGGGACATCTTTTCCCTGCGCGGCGACGAGCTGCGCCGCTTCCGTAAAGATGTGCAAGTGATCTTTCAGGACCCGCGCGCCTCGCTCAATCCGCGCAAGACGGTCCTCTCGATCCTTCGGGACCCGCTGCTGTTGCACGGTCTGGCACCGCGCAAGGGCATGCGAGCTTCGGTGGCGGAGAGCCTGGAGCGCGTGGGGCTCTCCCCGGCCTATCGCTTCCTGGACCGCAACCCCCTCGAGTTCAGCGGTGGGCAGTTGCAGCGGATCTGCATCGCGCGGGCAGTCTCTTTGCACCCCCGGCTGATCGTGGCCGACGAGGCGGTGTCAGCGCTCGATATCTCTGTCAGGGCGCAGATCCTGCAGTTGCTGGAGCAGTTGCAGCGGGAGAGCGGCCTCTCCTACCTGTTTATCACGCACGACTTGGCCGTGGTGCGCAGCATTGCGAACCGAGTGGCCGTCATGTACCTGGGGCAAATCGTGGAAATGGGGCAAGTGGAAGACGTCTTTGCCCAGCCGGCGCACCCCTATACCCGGGCATTGCTCTCGGCGGCACCTGTTCCCAAGCCCCGGCAGGCGCGCCAACGCGAACGGATCGTCTTGCACGGCGAGATCCCCTCGTCGGTCAGCCCTCCTGCCGGCTGCCGGTTCCATACCCGGTGCCCGCTGGCTATGCCCATCTGCGAGAGTGTGGCGCCGACCTGGCAGGCGCTCGCCGCGACGCACCAGGTGGCCTGCCACCTGTTCGACCCGCCGGCCTAGCCGCGCTCGACCTCACCGCCCTTACTCGGCGAAGGCGTATTTCCCCCAGACCTCGCGCGTTCCGGAACCCGAGAGCAACAAGAAAGCCAGGTAATTGGGACGGGCGGGTTGGTGGCGCAGGACCATCATCGCCTCCTCCGGTGTGCGGTTGCCCTTGCGCACGTTGCAGCTCCGGCAGGCGGTGACGACGTTGTCCCAGCTCGTCTGGCCGCCGCGGCTACGGGGCAAGACGTGGTCGAGCGTCAGCGCGGCCCGTCCGGGTGTCGCGCCGCAGTACTGGCAGGTGAAGTTGTCACGTGCCATGACGCTGCGACGGCTGGGGGCGAGCATGACGGGGCGGGGAATGCGGACGTAGTAAACCAGCCGAATGACGAGCGGAACAGGCAAGCTGGCATAGGCAGCGTGCAGACGTTCTTCGGCGCTCTCAACCACCTCGGCCTTTTCTTTCAGTAGCAGCACGACGGCCCGCTGAACAGATATGATACTCAGCGGTTCATAGGTAGCGTTTAGAACCAGTACGCGGTGCAATTTGACAATCCCAGCTTCGAAGTTCTGCGTTCAAACCCTGCCAGATTTTAAAGCAATAGTGCCCGGCCTTCTGTAACAGAGAGACCGGGCATTTTCTGCGCCTAAGGGTGGCCTGAGGGGCTTGAACCCTCAACCTTCTGGGCCACAACCAGATGCTCTGCCTATTGAGCTAAGGCCACCACGTCTTCGGTTAGGATCAGGTGCAGCAGGCGTGGCAAAGGAGCGCCCTCCTTCGCAACACCAGCTCGGGGGCAGGGATTCGAACCCCGATAAGGAGCTCCAAAGGCTCCTGTCCTGCCTTTAGACGACCCCCGAATGCCCGGACAGACCAGATGGTGCCGAGGCCCAGACTTGAACTGGGGACACCGCAATTTTCAGTCGCGTGCTCTACCAACTGAGCTACCTCGGCCCAAACAAAAGCCGGAAGCCTGGCCGGTCCTTCCCAGCCCTCGGCCTCCAGCTTAGGGGAACAGAGCGGGCGATGGGATTCGAACCCACGACCTCCTCCTTGGCAAGGAGGCGTTCTACCACTGAACTACACCCGCATGTAATGCGTGTACTATATGAGCGACCGACGGGAGAGAGGATACCAAAAAGCAGGCGGGCTGTCAAATTCGAGAATTGCCGCAGGGGCAAGACGATGCCCGACCGAACGACGCTGGCCAGACCCCCGCATGGGCCGGCGGGCCAGGTTCTCTCCCTGGCCCGCCGGCCATCACTCTCGCGCATTTAGCCCATGATAGCCACGCTCACGGGTAGCTGACCACGTTCGTTACCTGGTTCGTTCCATCCACCGCGGCACCTGTGTCGTTGACCACGTGGTCGATGCCGCCATTACCGTTCAGAAACACGGTCAGAATGTCGTGCAGCTTCACCCCCGCTGTGTCCGGCACTTCGAAGCCGTGTGCGGCGTGGATCGATGGGCCGGCGTTGAAGAAGCAGTAGCTGCCCAGCCCCCACCCCTCGTGCGAGCTAACAGAGTCAGCCACCTTGTAGGCAGCGTAACCATTGACGCCGTCGTGCTGCCAGGCCGCCTGATCCGGTGGGTCGTATGGCATTTCGTTCTGGAACATGATTGTGCGCCCGTTCTCGCCGTTCCAGATCACCTCGTACTTCTGGTAGTGCTCGACGAACAGCCCGTAGGCGGTGACGTCATCTCCATTGACGATCAGGCCGGTGTTGGCGGTGTTGTCGGTCCAACCCACTCCGTCACCGTGATCGGCCCGCCAGGCCCAGATGTTGTCCAGCAGCACGTTGTCACTGTTGACGACCAGGGTGGTCGTCGCCTTGCCAGGGTGCGGGCCGCCAATGCGGAAGAACACGTCCTGGATGGAGGTCGGGTCGGCCGGATCGCTCCATTCCGCATGTTGCCGTGCCTGCCCCTTCACGGCGTGCTGCGTGCCGACTTGCAGCAGCACCGGCGAGTTTACCGGCCCGGCGTCGATCAGGAACCCGGCCGGTTTGAACCCCTTCACGTCGGCGACCGACATTGCCACGGTGCCGCCATCCGGGACCAGCGACGGAAAGCCCAGGCCGAGCACGACGGTGTCAGGGCGCCTGATCTGGATCGTGCGGTTCAGGTGGTAGATGCCAGGGCTGAAGATCAGATTCTTGCCACTCGCTAGGGCGGCGTTGATCGTGGTCGCCGACCCTGCCGGCCTGGCGACGAAGAAGTCGCCGATGGGGATGGAAGAACCATCGGCAGGTCCGCCGGCCCAGGTTGTGCCCGAGGAATCATGGCGCAGCGCAGGCACGAAGACCTGGTAATCGCCATTCGCGTCGACGTAGAGGAACGGTCTCTCGCGCGTCAGCGGACTGGTATCCAGCGTGGTGTAGGGTGGTGGGTCGTAGGGTGTGGCGCCGAAGGACTGGGGCGGCGCGCCGATCACGCCCGAGAAAACCTGGTTCCAGACGCCGTTCGACCAGCCGCCGATGCTGCTGTCCCGCACCAGGAACTGCTGCTGCGACCCATTGATGATGAAGCCGGTCTGGGAGTCGGCGATGAAGCCGCCGCTCGCGTACTGTGGACCGGCGGTGCAGTAGTCCATGAGCGTGAGGTTGCCGCCGGCGATGTTCACTCGCCGCATGGGCGCGGCCTGCGAGACGGCCCAGAAATCTCCCGAGGACCGGCATCCGTCCAGTCCCATGACGTTGACGGTCAGGTTCGACATCGAGCGCCAGAAGTTGACCAGCGCGATGCAGTTGTCGGGCGCCAGGCATCGGTTGTACACGTCGACGTGGCCGTTGATGGTGACGTCTTCCGGCGACGCGCCCAAGCCTGCCACCTCGGTGTAGTAACCCACCCGTATGATCAACGGCTCTTCAGTGCTGCCGTAGGTGCCGGGCATGACCTGGCCCTACGGCACCTGGCTTCCGCTGATGATACGCTGACTTGCGACACGGGGAGACAGGCATCGACGGATCGGTGCACGCGGCGATCGTGCGCGAGCAGACGGCAGTGCATCCCCGATCTGCGCCACGCGCCCGGAGCATCAGGGCCTGGTTTGGCCCTCGGACTTCGCCCTGACCGGCGGCGGACAGGCGTCTTGCGCAGCGGCGAGGACGCCCGGCGGAGCGGCCGCCAGCTCACCGCCGAACCAGCGCCGCTGCAAGGCGAACGCTACGCCGACCAGCCCGATCATGACCGGCACCTCGATCAAGGGCCCGATGACCGCCGCGAAGGCCTGGCCGGAGGCGATGGTGAACACGGCCACTGCGACCGCGATCGCCAGCTCGAAGTTGTTGCTGGCCGCGGTGAACGACATGGTAGCGGTCATGCGGTAGTCGGCGCCTGCCCGGCGGCCCATCCAGAAGGTCACCAGGAACATGATCACGAAGTAGATCGCCAGCGGGATGGCGATGCGCACCACGTCCAGCGGGAGCTGCACGATCAGGTTGCCCTTCAGGCTGAACATCACCAGGATCGTGAACAGTAGGGCGATGAGCGTGATCGGGCTGATGCGAGGCACGAAGCGCGTCTCGTACCACTCGCGGCTCTTGAAGCGCAGCAGGATGAAGCGCGTCGCGAAACCGGCGATCATCGGGATACCCAGGTAGATGAAGACCGTCTTGGCCAGCTCGCCGATGCTGATCTGCACCACCGCTCCCGTCAGTCCCAACACCTCCGGCAAGACCTTGATGAAGACGTAGGCGTAAACGCTGTAGAACAGCACCTGGAAGACGCTGTTGAAGGCCACCAGCCCGGCGGCGTACTCGGTGTCGCCCTTGGCCAGCTCGTTCCAGACGATGACCATGGCGATGCAGCGGGCCAGGCCGATCAGGATCAGGCCCTGCATATACTCTGGCTTGTCGCGCAGGAAGATGACCGCCAGCGCAAACATCAGCAGTGGACCGATCACCCAGTTCTGCAGCAGCGACAGCCCGAGCACCTTGGTGTTGCGGAAGACCGCGGGCAGGCGCTCGTACTTCACCTTGGCGAAGGGCGGGTACATCATCAGGATCAGGCCGATGGCGATGGGCACGTTCGTCGTGCCGGCCTGGAAGCGGTTGATGAAGGCCTCGACCCCAGGGATCAAGTAGCCGATGGCCACCCCCACGGCCATGGCCAGGAAGATCCACAGGGTCAGGAAGCGATCCAGGGTTGAGAGCCGTTTCGTGGTGGAAGCCGGCAGTACGGCCCGAGCGGCAGTCTGACTCATGACTAAACTCCTATCGAGTGGTAGACGTTGGGGCTGCAGCCGCGCTCATGCCTCGGCGAGGCTCGTGGCCAGCAGACTGACCACCTCTTCCACCGCCGGCACCCGGCCCGCGCTGACCAGCTTGTCGTTGACCACCAGCCCGGGCGTGTACAGCAGCCTGTAGCGCGCGTACTCCGCCTGGTCGCCGTTCAGCTCGAAGCTGGCTTCGATCCCGAGTTGCTCGGCGGCGGCCCGAGCATTCTTCTCCAGGTTATGGCAGTTCTCACAGCCACCCCCGAGCACTTTGATCTGCACTTTGCCGTCAGACATATCAGTTCCTCTCCTTAGCGCTGACTATGACTATGTTTGGTTCGACGATGATTTCGCTCTTGACCGAATTCGCGACCAGGCTGTACTTCTGGGCCGCAGCCAGGGCCTTGCGCACCCGGCGTTCGGTGCCGGTGGCATCGCCCTCCGCGTCCACGCCCACTGTGATCTGCGGGCAGAAGCGCAGCTGCGTGAAAATCTCCGTGTGGTCCAGCTCGATCTTCTTGGTGCCTTCGGCCCGGCAGTGGTAGTCCACCAGGTCGAGCTTGAAGCGCTCGCAGGCCCACAGGAACATCATCATGATACAGGTGTTCGCCGCCGCCACGAACGCATCCTCAGGGGTCAACACCCCTGCCTGCCCGTAGGCATCGGGCGGGGCCGAGAAGATCATTTGTGGGCCGTTGCCCAGCACGATGTGGCCCCAATGCTCGCCACGCCAGCTTACCTCGGTTTCGTAGGTTGCCGTCTTAGCCATCAGATTCCTCCCGCCGGATGCAGTAGTCCTGCCAGGCCAGGCTGATGGCGGCCGTGTAGGCGGCCTCCAGGCCGGCCGGGACCTGGTTGTAGACCCGGACGGTCTCGAGGAGCTGATCCGGCAGCGGCCCATCCGCCCGCAGCCCCTGGCCGTAGGCCATTTCCAGGATCGGCTCCAGCGCCATCAACTGCACCGTCCGGCCGTCTACCTGCACGCTGGTCACAGGGATGCCGGAGCCGCAGGCGCAGGCCGCCGTGTTGACGGCCCGATCTGGCTCGTCCGGCTCGAGCGTCGTCCCCTGTGACCGGCTCCAGCGGACCGCCATCAGGCGATCGACCTCGGCGACCAGGGCGTCGGCCACCGCCTCCACCGCGAGCCGGTCAGCCGGCGAGAGACGGCGGCAGCTCTCGGGGTGGGGCAGCCCCTGCTGGTCGAGCACCTGGTCGACCAGGATGCTGGCTGCCGGTGCATTGCTGTAGAGTTCCGTGGCGCGCGCCGCGCAGCGCTTCTCGCAGCCGTCCACGGCGATGGTCGGATAGAACTTGGCAAAGGCCCGGTCGCCTTCGCCCCCGGCCAGGAAGAGGGGCAGGCAGATGGTGACCGTGTCCGCCGGCCGGCGCTCCTCCAGCACTTTCAGGGCGGCCAGGCGAGTGATCGTGCCTGCGGGCAGCTCCTCCCCGGAGCAGGCCACAATCCCAACTTTGCGTTGCGGGAGCTTAGGCATCGTGATCGCCTCCGTTCAGCGCGTCACAGTCCCGCGCCACCTCCTCGGCCAGCGCCTGCGCCAGGGCTTGGCCGCCCTCGTTCAGCTGGGCGATGCCACCTGGCTTGAGCTCTCGGTGCCGGCGGTAGAAGTCCAGCACCGCATACTCCTTCGCCACCGTTCCCCCCGCCTGGCGCACGTTGACCGTCGCGCAGGCCAGCTTGCAGCCGTCCATCGTGATCACCGGCGCAGCCGCGATCCGGGCGCGCGCTTCCTCGTCTCCGAGCACCAGCAGCGACAGCGGCACGATCTGGGCCGTATCCGGGCGCAGATCCTCGGCGACCAGGTAGGCCGCCTCGCGCGTCACGCTGCCGTAGGTCTTGCCGATGCCGCTGCACGGCACAATGCATGTTCGCTCGCCGGCGCTCATTGGCTCGCTCCCGCGATCGCCTGGGCCTGCATGACGGCCAGATACGCCTCCGCCTCCATCAGACCCGCCGCCGGCCAGGCGGCCGGGCGCAGCTCGACCAGCCAGCCGGCGTCGTACGGCTCCTGATTGATCAGCTCGGGCCGATCCTGCAGCGCCGCGTTCACGCCGGCCACGACCCCGTCGAACGGGGCCGGGACCTCCAGATCCACCTTTATCGTCTCGATGCTGGCCGTCTCCTCGCCCTTCGCCACGCGCGTGCCCTCGTCTGGCAGGTCCACAAAGGCCACATCTCCGCTCGACTGCTGGCGGTAGTCGCTCAGGCCAACGCGCGCCGTGCCGGTCTCCGGCCGGTAATCCACCCAGACTCCCTCTTCGCTGTACCGGTAGCCAACGCGCACCCGGAAAGTGAACTTGTCCACCGTCGTTTCAAGATATTCGCCCATTCCTCGCTCTACTCCTCCATTGCTGCCGTGCGGCGGATCCGATCCGCCTAACAGGCCGACGACAGGTCCGCCTGCCTGCACTTCGGGCAGACGCAGTTCTCGATCGTGCAGTGACACTCACCCCCGCGCTCGGCTGGCTGGTCCTGCGACGACCCGAAGATGGCCGTCACCTGCCGGCGCACATCCGCGTCGGCCAGGCGATAGAACGCGTTCGTGCCTTCCTTCTCGTCGATCACCAGTCCCGCTTTGCGCAGCACGGCCAGTTGTTGTGAGACATAGGGCTGCGGTTTGCCGAGCGCCGCCGACAGGTGGCAGACGCACTCGCTGTCCCGCAGCAGGATGTCCAGGATCTGCAGGCGCGTCGGGTGGGCCATCACCCGCAGCACCTCCGCCTGTTCTCCGTATACGTCCATATGCATCTCGCTATATATAGCAAACTTTGCATATATGATACGACGTCTGGCGCTGAAGATGTATGACGCCGCTCATATTGTGCCATGTGAGCGGCACAACCTCGCCGGGTCGAGTCTCAGCGTATGCCGCAGGGTCCACCCTTGCGAGTTCCTCGGCCCGCTGCGGATGCAGCAGGTCTTTGGCGCCCGGCTCTGCATTCTCGCTTACCGATATTTACTCTGCCGGGGGCCGTAATGGTGGCGCCGGTGCAGCTCTTGCTTGCCCTCGCGCAACGCCTCTTCAGCCTGGAGTGACAACCATGCGAAAGAACGTTCTCTACAAGGCGACGCCGGCCGGCAAGACCTTCCGGGATTCCAGCGCCGCGTGTAGACTGGCCATGAAAAGGAGCACCTGATGGCCCCAGAACCGGCAGCCGTGCTCGCCAGCGAAGTGCGTATGCTGTGGAATCGCAGCACACTGGCAGGACCTATCGCGTCACGATCGGGCTGCCGCTCGCTTATTCCAAGTCGCCTGACGAAGGCTGGCCCTTCGATGCCACGCCCCCCAAATGGCCGGTTGTCTATCTGCTCGACGGCAACTGGTACTTCGGCATGGTGACCGATATCATCCGCCCGATGGCCTGGTGCGGCAGCACGAGCGATGCGATCGTCGTCGGGATCGGTTATGCTGAAGACAAGCATCCTGTAGAAGCGTTCCGCGAGTCTTTCACCCGTCGCAACGCCGACTTGACGCCCGTCCGCGACGAAGCCGAGGAAAAATCCATAATCACTTCGCTTTTCGGCGCGAGGAGGACTTCGCGAAGGAGCACACGCGGCTCCCGGCCAGAGTCTATCTCTACGTGGGCCAGCTGGAGGAAGACATAAACGATTGCACCGTCACGGATACGCTCCGCCTGGCAGCCATCCTCCAGGGCCGCAAGTACGAAGGGTTCTCGTTGGTAAAGCAAGTTTTTGCGGACCAGAACCATTGTGAAGTCGCCGCGCCCGGGTTTCAGGCCGGGTTGAAGTTCGCGCTCAAAAAGTAGCGGCTGCGCCCGATCCGGTCTGTGTGCAGACTACGGAGAGGAGCAGGTCGCGATCCTGGATGTCCTAAATTACCGCGTCCGGCGGGCAGTGGCAGCTTACTCCGCCCTGCCACCGCACCAGGCACCCATTTCGGTTCTGACAATGGCCCCGCGAGGGTTGGATCTGGCCGAGATGCAGCAGGCGATAGCTGCGGCAAAAGCCGATCCTCAGGCTGGCTGGAAGCGCGTCATCGGGGCCTGCCTAGACGCGGACATCAGCCTGGGGAGGGCAGCGGAGTTGCTGGGCCTCACGCGCTTCGAACTTGCCGATCGCTTCCAGCGCCTGGGCCTGCCCTTACAGATCGGTCCTGCCAGCGCCGACGAGGCGCGGGCCGAGTTCGCTGCCTTTGGCCGCTAGCGCAGGCACCCTAGCCTGTGGCTGATTCGGTCATCACACCCATTGCCGGTTTGCGGGTCCTCACGTCGTCCCGATTGCGCCAGAGGCCATAGTAAACAACATGGCGGGGTTGGTCGCAAGATAGAAACGGGTGTCGCTGGGAGGTACCCCTGCTTTTCATAGAGAACGCTCCTCGTCTTGCCTGCTACCACTACAGGTAGCAGGTACGAGGAGCGCACACCACCAGGAGTTGTGTTAGTGGACCCGGCCGGATTCGAACCGGCGATCTTCTCCGTGCAAGGGAGACGCCTTCCCGCTAGGCCACGGGCCCGGAACGTCAGACGGCGTCCTACGACCCGATCATAGCCCAACTGGGACGCGCCGTCAAGTCCAAGCGCGCGGTTACCGTGCGGCGTCGACGACCAGGCTCCCTGTCCGGGCAACCGCTTTTCTGGCCAGGGCAAGGGCCTAACGGTCGCTCGAGGGGTGCTCCTGGGGCCGCTCGGGGGCACGCATGCTCTCGGGTCGCGTGGAGGACGGTTGGGTGGGCCGCTTGCCAGACGCCTGGGCTCGCTTGCGTTGTACCGTCTCCGGCACCCAGCGCATCACCACCCAGACCCCGATGAGCGACATGACCCCGCCGACGACGAAGGGCAGATCGAAAGAGACGATGGCCAGGATGCCGGCGATCAGCGGCCCGATGGCGATGCCGAGGCCGAAACCCATGGTGATGATGGACATCTGGCGGGCCTCCCCTCCGGCCGTGGACAGGTCGGCCGCCAGGGCGAAGGCCGAGGCGGCAATGCCGGCCGAAGCGACCCCTTGCGCGATGCGCAGGCCCGTCAACTGGGCCAGGGACGTGCTCAGGCCGAGCAGCGCCGTCGCCGGTGCCATCAGCAGCAGGCCGGCCACGATCAAGGGCTTGCGGCCGATGTGGTCCGACAGCCGGCCGAGCGGGATCTGGACGACCAGCCGGCTGAACATCAGGGCACTGAAGGCAATGCTGAATCCCAGCGCCGTGAGGCCAAGGCGCGCGTTGAACTCATTTTCCAGCGTCCCCATCATCGAGAAGGCGCTGGCCATGAGGAAGGTCGCGATACCCAGGGCGATGATCCCGGCCGTCATCAGCTCGGGGTCGAAGACACGAAACGGGCGCGACGCGGCGGTGTGGTCTTGCCGGAGAGGCGGCGCCTCGTGCACCCACAGCTGAACCAGAACCATACCCAGCAGCACCATGCCGCCCCCGGCAAAGAAGGCCGCATTGAAGCCGTAGGTTGTCTGGAGGGCGCCTCCGACCAGTGGCCCGATGGCAAAGCCTGCCATGCGCATGGTACTGTAGACGCCCATCGAGCCACCGCGCGTGTTTTTCTGCGTGGCACTGGTCATCAAGGCCATCGAGGCGGGGATTGTCAGCGCCACTCCCACTCCCTGCAGCGTGCGCAGGATCAGCAGGTGGCTGAAGCGTTGGGCCAGGGTGAAACCGAGCGTGGTCAGGGCCATAATGAACAGGCCCCCAAGGATGAGCGGCTTTCGGCGGCCGAGCCGGTCGCTCAGCGCCCCCGCCGCCGGCTGTACGGCCGAATTCACCAGGCCGTAGACCGAGATCAGGAGCCCGACCAGCACCGATTCAGGCAGCGGGAAGGCCGGAGAGGGCAGCTTGGCTACGAACAGCGGGATCACGATGAACAGGATGCTATTTCCCATGGCATCAGCCAGGCGGGCCATGGAGAGCGCGATGACCACCCGGTTCATGCCAAGGCCTTCAGACAGACGTGTGAGCAATAGCCTACCAACCTTTCGTCAGGGTTGTCTTTCCCCCTCTTGCGCGCGCCACGGGTGTTTTCAGCGGCCGAGGAAAGTCAGGACGTCGTGATCGGCATGCGGTCGCAGCCCGCGCCGATCGGCGCCTCCCAAACAACGTGAGGATAGCAGGCGCGTCCTGCCACTGCCGTAAGGAGGGGTGCAAACGGCGCTTTCTCTGGCCTGGTTAAGGAGCGAGTTGAGCTTATCGCGGCTGCGCTCGGGGAGACGGTCTGCCAACGCCGGATCGGGACGCCGGCGTTCTCGCCGAGCCGCCCGTGGGGATCGAGCCAGGTTTCGAGGTCGGGCATGACGCGCAAACTATGGCCATAGAGGACCACGGCGGTAGATGCTCTCGGCGATACGTGATGGCGGCCGTAGATATCATCGGCCGCGGCCGATGATATCTACGGCCAACGATAACTGCCGCGGCCGATGAGACTGGGCCCACGGAGCCGAAGGTCGCCTGATCAGATGTCCGCCGGGCGACTCGGACGTGCGGGCACTCAGCCCCGCAATCGGCCTCGAATGGTCTCTGGCCAGGGCCGTGTTTCGCAGCCGGCGCAGCCGGCACTTGTCACATAATCCGGCTGAACCAGAGCAGCGATAGACTCGCCGCCGCCAGCGCGATCAACAGGGCCGCGGCCGTGAACAGGGCCGTGATCTCGGTCTGCTGCCGGCGAAACACGAGCTGCGTGTTCAGATTCTGGTAGATCGACTGCAGATCACTGGTGGTCGACGCGTTGTAGTACTTGCCGTCGGTCGCCTGGGCGATCGCCTTCAACGTCGTCTCGTCAAGCTGGACACGCATCGAGCGCCCGAAATTCTGCAGAACGGCACCTTGCCTGCTGCCCAGGCCAATCGTGTAGACGCGGATGCCACGCGTGGCCGCCCGGTCTATTATGTCCAGGGGGCGCGGGCCACGGTTGCTTTGACCATCACTCAGAAGGACGATGATCGCCGGCTCGTAGACTCCCTTGGGCAGTGGCGGCGGCGGCGGCGTGGGCTGGCTCAGCCCCTGGCCGGACTGATCACCCTCGTTGTCGCTGTTCTGAAAGATCGCGTCCAGCGAGGTCAACAGCCCCGAGCCGATGGCGGTGCCCCGCTGCGGCTGAAGCCGATCGATCGCCGCGCGCACTGCGTCTTTCTGGTCGGTTGGTGCCTGCAGCAGGAAGGCGTTGTCGCTGAAACCCACCACGCCGATCTTCACGCCCGCCGGTTGGTTATCGATAAATGTGTGTGCCGCGGCCTTGGCGGCCTCGAGCCGGGTCGGGCTGACGTCGCCCGCCCGCATGCTTCCCGAGACATCCATCGCCAGGATGACCGTTCCCTCTTGCGCCGGGAGCGTCACATAGCGGACCGGGCGGGCGAGTGCGATGAGCATGACGGTCAAGCTCAGTAGAAAGAGTGCCGGTGGCAGGTGGCGCCGCCAGCCGGGCCCGCGGCCAAGCGCGTCCTTGACAAGGGAAAGGCTGGCATAACGTATCACGTAACGCTGGCGGCGACGCTGCAGCAGCACGTAGGCGACCACCAGCGCGGGGACGAGTATCAATCCCCAAAGCATCTGCGGCCAGGTGAATTCCATAGTAGTTCAGTACCTCACACCGCAATTCGCGGACTATGTGTGGGCGAGGGGCTGGCGACCTGCTTTTTCTGCCTGCGCCGGCCGGCAAACTCGACTATCTCCCGGACCAGGTCCGCTTCGGTCGAAAGGGCCAGAACATCCACCCCGGAGCGCCGGAAGCTGGTCCGGAGCGCCGCTTGCCGGCGCCCGGCCGCTTCCTCAAACCGCTGCCGGAACTTGAAGTCGTGAGTGTCTACCCAGAGCACCTCGCCCGTCTCGGCGTCCGCCATTGGCACCAATCCGACATCGGGCAGCTCCTGCTCGCGGGCGTCCCACAACCGTACCGCCAGCACCTCGTGCCGCCGGTTCAGTACGCTCAACGGCTGTTCCCAACCGGGCGCGCTGATGAAGTCTGAAATCACGAAGACCAGCGAACGGCGGCGGGCAATGTTCAGGGCTGACTCCAGCAAGATGCTCAGGTCCGTGAACGGGGCCGCCGTCAGCCGCGGTTGGTTGATCAGTTCGTCGATCAAGCGCAGGACGTGCGGACGTCCTCCCGCAGGTGGGATGACACGCTCGATCTGGCTATCATAAAGGATCGCGCCGACTCGGTTGCCGTGCCGGGTCAGCAGCCGTGCCAGGACGGCCACAAAATCCACCAGCGTATCCCGTTTGAGGCTGTCGGCCGGCCCGAAATCGATCGAGGGGCTCAGATCCAGCAGGAACCAGGCGGTGATCTCGCGGTCCTCGTAGTACTGTCGGACGTAGGGCTCGGTCATGCGCGCCGTCACGTTCCAGTCGATGTAGCGGATATCGTCGCCAGGTTGGTACGCGCGCAGATCGGCCAGGTCCAGGCCGTAGCCGTAGAACAGGCTGCGGTAGTCGCCCTGCAGGATCCCGTCCAGTCGCCGGATCACCTGCCAGTCGAGCCGCTGAAGGATGCGCTCAGGCGCTGATGTCGACGTTCGCATCGGCTCGTTGGCGCAAAGGTTGCGACGGCGCGCGCACTTGTTCCATCACGCGCCCCAGGACCATGTCGGCGGTCACGTTATCCGACAACGCCTCGTACGACAGGATCAGGCGGTGCCGCAGCACATCCAACACCATGTCTCTGACGTCCTCGACCAGAACGTAGCTGCGCCGGCGCAAGAGGGCCAGGGCGCGCGCCGTCAGGATCAGATTGATCGAGGCACGTGGGCTGGCGCCGAAGTAGATGTAGTGCGCCACGTCGTCCAGCCCGAACGCGGCCGGGCGGCGGGTTGCAGCGACGATCTGCACTGCATATTCCAGCAAAGCCGGATCGGCGTAAACCCTGTCCGTCTCGCGCTGCATCTCGAGCAGTTGGTCGGTAGTCATCACGCTGACCGGGGCGACTGGTGTGCCCGTCATGCGCTCGACGATGATGAATTCTTCTTGGTCGGTCGGATAGCCGATCACCACCTTCATCATGAAGCGGTCGACCTGGGCTTCCGGCAGCGGATACGTGCCTTCGGTCTCGATCGGGTTTTGAGTCGCGAGGACCAGGAATGGATCGGGCACGCAATGGGTCTCCCGGCCGATCGTCACCTGGCGCTCCTGCATGACCTCCAGCAGGGCGCTCTGCACCTTGGCCGGCGCGCGATTGATCTCGTCGGCCAACAGGAGGTTGGTGAAAACCGGGCCGAGTGAGGTGCTGAACTCGCCGCTCTTCTGATTGTAGATGCGCGTGCCAACCAGGTCGGCGGGCACCAGGTCCGGCGTGAACTGGATGCGCTTGAACTGCCCCTGGATGACTTCGGCCATTGTCTTGATGGCCAGGGTTTTCGCCAGCCCTGGCACGCCCTCGACGAGCAAATGGCCACGCGCCAGGAGTGCCACCAGCATGCGTTCCAGGAGATGGTCCTGCCCGACGATCACCCGCTTCACTTCATATAGCACTCGCTCCATGGGCGGCGCACTCTCGGAATTGACTGTTGTTCTGATCATGTTGCCTCTCAGAATGGCGGGGATCCGGCCGCGGATGCCGCTACGTCAATGGGCACCGCAAAACCGATGCCGATGAAGACTTTCTGGTCGGTAGGGTTCGCCAGGGCTGTTACGATGCCGACTACCTCGCCGTTCCGGTTCAGCAGCGGTCCCCCCGAATTGCCCGGGTTCACCGCCGCGTCAAACTGGATCAGCCCGTTGACCGCTTTGTCCGTGTTGGGCAGCTTGAAGCTGCGGTTGAGGCCGGAGATCACGCCGTCACTGGTGCTGTCCGTTAGTCCGAACGGGTTGCCGACGACCACTGCCTCATCGCCGACCTGGAGTGAGCCGGGGTTGCCCAGCGTAGCCGGGACCAGCAATTGTGGCGACACCCGAACTCTGAGGACCGCGATGTCTTTTTCGGGCTCCCGCGCGGCGATGGTCGCCGGGGCAATGGTCCCATCCGGGAACATGACGTTGATCGTGTCTGCTCCCTGCACGACGTGCAGGCTGGTGAGGATATCGCCCATCTGGTCCAGGACCACTCCCGTCCCGCTGCCCCCTTCCGGTTGACCGTTCAGCGTCTCCTCAGTGTCGATCAACACGACGGATGGCTGGATGGACGCATACACCTGTTGGGCAACGGACGGAGGCGGCGTGGCCGAGGCCAGCACCTGGGCCGCGAGCTGCTTGACATCGTCTTGCGTCAAGCGCGGCTGACGGCTCTGCGCCACGGAGTAGACGGTCAACAGGGCCAGCATGAGGACAAAAGCGAGCCCGAGAAGTGAGAGATCTCGTCGCGGCACGCGAATGCGCCGGAGACGATCCTTGATGCTCGGTTTCGGTGCGGGAGCCGGGGGGGGAGGAGTTGCCCGATAGCGACCACGCCAACCTGGCTGAGCCGGACCCATTCCCCGTGCTCGGGCGGCCGAGGGCGCACCGGGGCGCCAGGTTGACGAAGAACCCACGCCGCGATAGCCGCTAACCAGTCTTCCCGCGGGAGTGTGAGCCGCGCCTGGCTTGCCCGGCGGCGGACTGGCCCCCTGCGGTCTACGCTTTTTCTGCCTCCCGAACAGACCCACGTCGCCTCCCAATCCAACAAAAGTGACAGCACATTTGTCGTACAAGCGACGGGACATGGCTGTAGGCCCAAATCCCAATGTCACTTGCCAACCGAAAGCTAACAAGGATCATACGCGATCCTGATAGGTGAGTGATAGAATGCGCTCGGAGGAGTCCATGACACACCCACGCACCTCATCTCGACCGCGTGCCGGCCGGCCGCGGCGGCTACAGGCCTGGTGGCTGATCGTTGCCCTGCTGTTGGCCGGCTGTGGCGGCAGACCGGCCCAACCCGCTCGGCCGGAGAGCGTGGCCACAGGCGCCGGCAGCGCGTCTGCAGGAGCAGCCGTTTCACGGCAGCCGATCCCGACCCAGGCGGACGAGGGCGGCATCACCACTGATGAGCCGGTTCTGGCCACCGCCTCCGCGACCGCTCCGCCGGCCCCGGCCGGCGAGCCGGCGGCCAAGGGCCAGGCGACGCCGCTCGCGACGGTGGGCCCGGCTCCCCCGGCGCCCGAGCTCCCGGCCCCCCTGCCTGCCACGACGGTGCCGGCGCCGGCCACAGATACCCCTGCCGTCGCGAGCGTTACCCCGGTCGCCGCGCCGGTCACTCCGGCGACGAGTTTCCCTTCCACCGATCCGTATCCATTGCAGATCGAGGTCATGCGGCAGCAGACCTACCGCGGGAGCGAGATCGTCTTCGAGCAGACACTCGCACCCGGCCCAAACTACAACCAGTACATCGTTTCGTATATCTCTGACGGCTACAAGATCCACGCCTTGATGACCGTGCCGGCCGGACAGAAGCCGGCGACGGGTTGGCCGGCCATCATCTTCAACCACGGCTTCATCCCGCCGGCCCAGTATCGAACCACGGAACGTTACGTCGCCTACGTGGCTGCCATCGCCCGCAGCGGCTACATCGTCTTTAAGTCCGACTACCGGGGCCACGGCAGCTCGGAAGGACCGCCCGAGGGTGGCTACGGCGGGCCGGGCTATACGGACGATGTACTGAATGCGCTGGCCTCGGTCAAGGCTTACAAGGACACAGATCCGGCTCGGATCGGCATCTGGGGACATTCGATGGGCGGCCAGTTGACTCTGCGCTCGATGGTGGTGTCGAAGGATATCAAGGCCGGCGTGATCTGGGGCGGGGTGGTGGCCCCCTATCCGGATATCTTCGCGCGCTCCGCCAGCCCGCGTCCGACGCGTGTCGCGCCCACTCGGGTCCCGAGCACACCGCGCCCGGGCGAGTTCGGCCCCTATGGACGCCCCTGGCGGCAGGAGCTGCAAGCCAAATATGGCACGCCAGAGCAGAACCCAGGGTTCTGGGCCTCAATCTCGCCCAATAGCTATCTGGCCGACATCAGCGGCCCGCTGCAACTGCAGGCGAGCATAACCGACGAAGAGGTGCCGGTCGAGGCTTCTCAGACGCTCTACAGAGAGATGCAGGCAGCCAGCAAGAACGTCGAGTTGTACACCTATCCGGGTGACAACCACAATATCAGCGGCAACTTCACCCTGGCGATGCAGCGCACGGTGGCTTTCTTCGACAAGTACGTCAAGGGTCCGTGATCGGCGTGAATGGGGGTGGGCGGACTTGCTTCGGCGACTGACCGGCACCGGGCGCCGGGCCCGCTCATTTCGGCAGCGCCGCGTCGAGCAGGGTCGTCAGTTGAGCGTAGGACACGCCACCCGCATGGATCTGGCCGTTGATGAAGAAGGTCGGCGTGGAGTTGACTCCGAGTCGGGAGCCTTCTGCCAGTTCCTGTTTCACCTGTGACGAGTACTTCTGGCTGTCCAGGCAGGATTTGAAGGTCGTGCCGTCGAGGCCGGCTGCCTCCGCCAGGCTCTGCAGGTTGGCGGGTGTAAAGACCCCGCTGTTCTCCGTCCCCTGGTGCACGAACAGGTCGTTGGCGAACATCCAGAAGCGATTCTGATCGGCAGCGCACAGCGCCGCTTGCGCAGCCGTGAACGACTCGGCGCCAATGATCGGATAGTTGTGGTAGACCAGCTTGACTTTGCCCGTGTCGATGTAGTCGGGCACCAACTGCTGCAGCACCGGCTCGAAGGCCTTGCAGTAAGGGCACTGGAAATCGGCATACACATCCAGCGTTACCGGGGCGGTCTCGCTTCCGCACGTCGGTGAACCGCATTTATCCAGCGGCGCCGGTGGCGCCGGGCTGGCAACGGCAAGCGGGGCCGAGGAAGCGTTCGTCCCATTCGTCAATAGCACCACCGCGACTACCAGCGCAAGGGCCAGAATCCCGCCCACCATCCAGACTAGATTGCTCCTTCGCTGCCTGCGTTTCGCCCGTCTCCTGGCCATCACTCCCCTCCGGAATCATCTGCAGAGCATTACAGCCCAAAATCGACGCCTACCCCTAAGATTACGCTTTGCCCCCTCCGGTTACAAAACGCAATCCGCGTGTTGTGTACAACGCCCTACCGCAGCCAGAGCCTATTGGGATGTACGCTGTCGCCAGACCCGGATTCAGGGTGGTCTGACGAGCGAACGAAAGACGTGCCAGATGTTCAGAGAGACAACCATCCATGAAGGCAGCTTCCGCGCAGAGCAGGCCAAGAGTTATGTGCACTTGCCGTTCGCGGTGCCCTTCGGCGCCCAGCGCCTCGAGGTCCACTATCAGTACAGCGACCGAATAGGTTCCGATCCCCGGCCGGACGGCGGCAACACCATTGATCTGGGGCTGTTCGACGCGCGCGGCATCGACTTTCTCAATGCCGGGTTCCGCGGCTGGAGCGGCAGCGAGCGGCCCGGGTTCGTGATCGGCCGGCGAGAAGCTTCGCCCGGATACCTGGCCGGGCCACTGCCGCCCGGCTTATGGCACGTGTTGCTGGGCCTGTACAAGATCGCAGCCAATGGTTGCGATTACCGCGTGACCATAACGGTCGACTCGCAGCCGGCAGCGGGGGCGGCGCCGACTACGGAGATGCCGAGCGCGCGGCCTGTGCTCACGCGATCGGGGCCGGGGAACGGTTGGTTGAAGGGCGAGCTGCATTGCCACTCCTGGCACAGCGACGGCGAGAGCAGCCCCGCGGACCTGGTGCGGATGGCGCACGGGCGCGGCTTGCAGTTTCTCGCCCTGACAGAGCATAACACCACCGCCTCCTGGCCAGACCTGGCTGCGATCGAGGAGCCCGGCCTGGTGCTGATCAGCGGTCTGGAGGTCACGACCTTTGCCGGGCACTTCAACGTCTGGGGTAGCCGCGACTGGGTGGACTTCCGGGTCGAAGATGCGGGCCAGATGGCCGCTGCCCTGCGCAGTGCGCAAGAAATGGGCGGCCTCACCTCGTGCAACCACCCCAAGCCGTTCGGCCCTCCCTGGGATTATCCAGATGTCGCCAACTACGACCTCGTTGAGGTCTGGAATGGCCCCTGGGGAGAGGCCAACCAGGCGGCGCTCGATTTCTGGGTGACGCAACTGGAGCGTGGCAGGCGGATCTCTGCCATCGGCGGCAGCGACTATCATCGTCGCGGCGCAGCGTCGGATGCGCACGAACGAGCTTTGGGCACGCCGGTGGTATGGGCCTGGGTGCCAGGTGTGGCCGATGCCGGTGCCATCCTTGACGCAATACGGGCAGGACACACCAGTCTGTCTGACGAGCCGGACGGGCCCTTCCTGGCGCTCGAGGCCGGCCCGGACCATGCGGCAATGGCCGGAGACGCTATTAACGTCGACGGCAGTGGAGAGTTGGAGTTCCGGGTGTCTTGCCTGCGCAGCGCCGCCACGCGCCTGATCCTGCTCGACCAACGCGGTCCGCGTTGGGAGCGGGAGTTGCCGGATGCCGAAGCGCAGGTGTCAGTGCGGTTGGCGGCGGGCAATAGCCGCTACGTGCGGGCTGAGCTGCGAGGCAGCGACGGTAGCCTGAGGGCGCTCACCAACCCGCTCTACCTCAGCCCCTGAAGCCCCTGAGGCTGCCGGGGAAGCGCTCTCTTTGCCGCCCGCACGGTAACATCTCTGACATTTCGCGGGTCGTCAAGCATCATAAAATGAGATCCTACTGGCGGATCGTGGCGGATCGCCGAAAGGGAAAGCATGTTCCTTGCTTTTGTTGAGCCAGCTTTGAGATCCCTCATTCGTTCGTGCCAACATGCCCTCCGCGCTCGAGATGACCGATTGTGCCAAGCTGCCGAAGAGGTGACACCGTTCACCTCAGATTGGTTGTTGCTGCCCGCCAGCCCTCTGTCCCGAGAAGGAGAAAAAGGCCATGAAGAGGTTCGCTCCGTTTTTGTTGGTCGTCGTCATGTTGACGGTCTCTGCCTGCACAGCGGTTCCTCAGCCGACTCCAGCGCCCGCCGTCCCATCCAGCGCCGCCACACTGGCTCTGCAAGCCACAGCCGCGCCCGCGGCTGAAGTCCCGGCGACTGCGGTCGCGCCGGTGATGGCAACCGAGGCGCCCGCCGGCACTGCCGCAGCGCCGTCCGCCGGCGCAGCGCCTTCTGCCGCCGCCGTCACGATCAATCTTATCTGTCGCTGCGTGGCCGGCGGGGTCAATGATCAGGAGGTGCAGTGGCTGCTGAACGACGTCATCCCGAAATTCCAGGAGCAGATGATCGGTCAGGGCCAGTCCGTTACGGTCAAGCTGGTGCAATTCGGTGGCAGTGACGAACAGCTGAAACAACAATATGCCCTGGACCTGAAGGTCGGCCAGGGTTCGGACGTCCTGGCGTTCGACGGCTTCTGGGTGCCCGAGTTCGTCTCGGGCGGGCTTCTCAAACCGCTCACCGAGGTGGCAGGCCCGAGCGTGGACCAGTGGGAAGGATGGTCGCACATCCCCGATACCGTGCAGGCCTTGCTCACTTATCAGGGTAAGCGATATGGCATTCCACTCGGTACCGACGCGCGCGCCATTTGGTACCGGAAGGACATTCTGCAGAAAGCCGGGCTGCCAGACAATTGGCAGCCGACCAGTTGGGACGAACTCTTGAACGCCGCGCGTGCCGTCAAGAAGGCCATGCCCGATGTCACGCCGCTCCAAATCAACGCCGGCACGGCGATGGGCGAGGCCACGACGCTACAGGGCTGGTACATGGTCATTCTGGGCGCGGGCGCCAATGTGTATGACTTCGACACCAGTAAGTACGTGGTCAGCGGGCAGCCCATCCTCGACTCCCTCAACTTCTACAAGACTGTCTACATCGACGAAGGACTGGGCGATGCGCGACTTCAGCTCTTGCCCGATGGGCGACAGCGCTCGTTCCTGGACTTCCGCGATGGAAAGATCGCTATGTTGATAGAAGGTGACTACTTCTGGCGGTCTGTGTTGGCGGCCGGCGATACGATGCTCGAAAACCGCGATCAGCTAGTGGGCTGGGCTAAGATGCCTGCGGAGAAGCCCGGCATGGGCATCGGGGGGCAGGACTTTGTCACGGCGTCCGGTGGCACCGGCTTTATCCTGAACCCCAACACCCAACACCCTGCCGAGGCCTGGGCCTTGCTGGCGTTCATGAACAGCAAGGACAGCCTGGATGCGTTTCAGAAGATCCAACCACGCATCCGGGCGCGCGACGATGTGCCGGTCCCGAATGACCCGGTCATGACGGCCCTGGCGACCGAGTTGCTCCCAATCACCACCATCCGCCCGTCCGATCCGAACTATGCGAAGGTTTCTGAGGCGATCCAGCTCATGACAGAGCAGGTGGTCTCCGGCGAGAAGACGCTGCAGGAAGCCGCGGATACCTATCAGCAGACGGTGACTCAATTGGTCGGAGCAGACGGAGTCGAAGCGGCAAAGTGACAGACATCTCGGTCCCTCGCCCGTTCGGCGAGGGACCGAGGCCCACGGCGGAACAGCCCATGGAACAGAGACAAGCCATTCTCTCGGCCAGAAGCGGGGCCCTGTTCTTGTTGCCTGCCATGATCTTTATCGTGGTCTTTCTGGTTTTCCCCTTCGTGTGGATCTTCTATCTCAGCCTGACCAACCAGGCGCTGTTGGGGCCAGCCGCCAGCAACCCGGGGTTCGTTGGCCTGCAGAACTACCAGGGCCTGTTCGATTTTGGTCACTGGCTCAATCGTGGACAGTTCGGCAGCGCGTTGCTGATCACGCTCCAGTTTGTGGTGGGCTCCGCGCTGCTCGGCCAGGTGTTCCTCGGGCTCGGGCTGGCCTGGGCTTTCTATCGGCGCAAGGGCTGGCTGCGTGAGCTCGTGAACACACTGGTCATCCTGGCCTGGATCACACCCGAGGTCGTGGTGGCTTTTGGCTGGGTAGCTTTTCTGGACCGCGACTTTGGCACGCTTAACCAGATCCTGAGCCGGGTCGGTCTGGACCACCCCGATTGGCAATTACGCTACGCGCTGCTGGCCATAATCATCTTCAATACCTGGCGCGGGACGGCGTTCTCGATGCTGCTATTCTCTTCCGCGCTGGCGACAATCCCGCCCTCATACCTGGAGACGGCCGACGTGGCGGGGGCATCAGGCTGGCAGAAGCTGCGCGACATCATCTTGCCGTTGCTGCAGCGCCACGTCCTGACCGACCTGATCCTGATAACCCTTTGGACCTTCAACACATTCACTCCATACCTGATTACCCACGGCGGTCCCGCCTACCGGACCGAGATCATGTCGATCTTTACCTACCGGATCGCCTTCCAGTTCTTTGACTTTGGCCGGGGGGCTGCCATCGCGGTGGTCATAATGCTCATCAACCTGTCGCTGGCTCTGATCTACGTCAGAACGCTGCGACGCCAGGCGGTATACATATGAGCGCGCTCCGTAGGCTACTGGCTGCCCTCGCCTTTTACCTGTTCGTGGTCCTGGCAATCGCTTTCTTTGCCCTGCCGCTGCTTTGGCTCGCGCTGGAGCCGTTCAATTCGGCCGCCACGCTCACGGTGGCCCTTCCCAAGAACCCCACGCTCGGCAACTTCGCATCCGTGCTCAATAACTCGTTTGCCGTGCGTGCGCTTGTCCAGAACAACCTGATTTTTGGCTTTGGGACCATGCTCGGCTGCACCGCACTGGCCACATTGGCTGCCTATGCCATCTCGCGTGCCCAGATCGCGGGCGGCAACCTGCTAACCTACCTGCTGATCCTGTTCTCATCGGTTGTCACCGGCACGGCGGCGATGGTGCCCATCTTCCTGATGATCTACTACATGGGACTCATCGATACGTACCTGGGGGTGATCCTGGTTTTTGTCGGCGGCCTGCTGCCGGCGGCCATCTTCATCATGGGTGACTTTGTGGATGGCATCCCGCGCTCCTACGAGGAATCGGCACTGGTGGCCGGCGCGACACCCGGGCGGGTGTTCTGGGACATCGCCATCCCGCTGCTGCGGCCTGGCATGATGGTGGTGGCTATCTGGGCTTTCGTCCAGGCTTGGGGTGCCTTTCTTATCCCCTTTATCTTGCTGCGCAGCCCCGATCGCATGCCGGCCTCTATTGCCATCTACTCGTTTTACAGTGAAGCGGGCACGCCCAATATCACTCTGGTCGCGGCCTATTCCCTGCTGTACACGATTCCTGTGTTGGTCCTCTATCTGTTGATCAACTGGCGCTATGGCTTCCGGTTTTTCGGCGGCATCAAGAGGTAACGATGGCCAGGATTGTCCTCGAAAAAATCAGCAAGCACTTCGGCAGCGTGGCAGCAGTCGACGACCTGAGCCTCGGCATCGAAGATGGAGAGTTTTTTGCGCTGCTGGGCCCGTCAGGCTGTGGCAAGACTACGACGCTGCGCCTGATCGCCGGATTGGAGCGACCGAGCAGTGGGCAGGTCTGGATTGGTGCGAGAGATGTGACGGCCTTGCCCCCACGTTCCCGAGATATCGCGATGGTGTTTCAGGACTATGCCCTCTATCCCCACATGACGCTCCTAGAGAACATCGGTTACCCTCTCAAGGTACATGGTGTCGGCATAGGAGACCGGCGTGCACGGGTGACCGAGGCCGCCAGGAGCCTGGCCATTGACAACCTGCTGGATCGCAGGCCGTCGCAGCTCTCGGGCGGCCAGCAACAACGCGCCGCGGTGGCGCGCGCCATCGTGCATCACGCGCAGGTGTTCCTGTTCGACGAGCCGTTGAGCAACCTGGATGCCAAACTCCGGGTGGAAGCGCGCGGCTATCTCAAGTATCTGCAGCACGAGCTAGGCGTCACGACCGTCTACGTGACCCACGACCAGGCGGAGGCGCTGGCACTGGCCGATCGGCTGGCCATCATGGACCACGGGCACGTGATACAGGTGGGCTCGCCTCTGGAGGTCTATCGCCGGCCGGCGACGACTTTTGTAGCAGGTTTTCTGGGCAGCCCTCCGATGAACCTGTTGTCGTGTCGCCTCGACATGGCCGAGAGGCTGGCGCTGGTCAACGGCGCGCCGTTGAGCCTGGCAGCTTTGCCTCAATGGGATCTGTTGGCCAGCCGGACTCGCGATGGCGACGAAGTGACCATGGGTTTTCGTCCCGAGAATGTACTACTTCACGAGACCGAGACGGCCGGGGCGTTTCCCGGACAACTATATGTCATACAGCCCTTGGGAGCAGAGACGCTGGTCATCGTTCGCTCCGGCCACCAGACCATCTCCGTGCGACTGTTCACCGACGAGCCGCCCGATCTCGCCGGGCGCGTTTGGATGCAGCCGGATCCGCAGCGGATCTTTTTCTATGGAGCGGATGGACGCTTGATCGCTCCCGAATAGCGAAGCCGGACCACGCCCCCCATTGTGCCAGTGAGAGAGCGGTAATCTGGAGGCCGCAATCTACCCCTCAGCGCGCTTATCGAGCGCAGCCACCAACCTCAGTGAAAGCACTTTCAAGGGATTTGATGCTTTTGGGGACTTGACAAAGATCTCACAATGTAATATTGTATCCATTGTCGCAAATGGCCACCTCACGATGTGACAGTCGCGCCATCATCGTCTCTCGCGATCTTGGCCACCTCCGAATGCGGCAACCCGTCCGTTGTCAACGTTAGCTGCTTCAGATCAGAATACCTGACCCAATCCACCATCCCAAGGAGAAGAAAGGCGCACACTATGAAGAAAACCCTGATCCTTCTATTGGCCCTGCTAGCTCTTCTAGCGGTCGTTGCTGCCTGCGCAGGTCCCGGTCGAGCTGCCGATCCTGTCGCTCAAGCCGCGACCCCGGGTCCCGCCGGTCCGCCCGGCCCCGCCGGTCCCGCCGGTCCTGCTGGCCCTCCCGGCCCCGCCGGGCCGGCGGGTGCCACCACACTCGTTACAAACCCAATCGGACCGGAGTCCTGCGTGACCTGTCATCCTGAAGGTGGCGCCAACCATCAGACGTCTTATGACGAACTGTACCAGGATGGCGTCATTCAAGTGACCGATCTGGCGTACTCGTTCGCCGCTCCCGATAAGAGCACGATCACCTTCAAGATGACCAAGGCCGGCGCGCCTTTTGACGGTACTAAGGCAGACGCGCTTAGCATCGGCTTCGTGCCGTACAGCGGAACAAAGTTCCAGTTCGAGCCGGCCACCGAGAGAGTGTCCCTTGCCGGGAAACTAACCTACGATGGCAAAGGCGGAATCACGAGTGTTGTGACCGGCACCACCGACCTCTCTGCCGTCAATGGCCTCATCGCCGTGTATGGCAGGGACGAAACGGTTGGCCAGCTTCCGGCCCGCGTCCAACTGACCAAATACCCATTTGCAGCCCTCCTGCAGACCGGAGCCGGCATCGACTACGTCTCTCCCGCTAATGTCTCGGGATGCGAAAAGTGCCACTCAGTGCCCTACCTCAAGCACGGTTACATTTACGGCGAGGTCAATCACGATCCCGCTAACGACTTCTACACGTGCAAGGTCTGTCATCTGGATAACGGTGAGGGCGGCCACTTCGAATGGCAGCTCCTGGTCAGCGACCCGCCGCTGGCTGCTTCATATCTCGCCGGCAAGACTGAGTTGACTCCTGAGCAAAAGGCCCAGCTCGCATATCCGACGACGCTCATGAACGACGTGCATATGTCGCATGCGATGGAGTTCCCGTATCCTCAATCCATGTCCAACTGCTCGACTTGCCATGAAGGCAAGCTGGACGCCATCTTGACGGATGCTAACTTCAAGGTGAGCACCTGCAAGAGCTGCCATCCTATGACCGCCACTGAGGGGACTGAGAGTCCCGCGCCTGCGCTGAAGGCCATACTGCCGGCGATCCATGATTCAATGGACTTGAACACGGTAGACTGCACCAGCTGTCATGGTGAGGGAAAGGCGGCTCCCAGCTTCAAGCAGATCCACCCCGGCTATAACAAGGTGATCTACACCGCCGACGGATTGAAGTATTCCGACGCCATCAGCGTCACCATCGACAGTGCAGCTTTCTCCGGCAACAAGCTCGACATCAAATTCAGCGCGGCCGAAACCCCGACCCTCGAGGGGCTGCCTACGACGGCCATTACGCCGACCGTGCTGGTCGGACTGTATGGCTACGACACGAAGGACTACATCGTCGGTCCGCACGAGAGGCTGACCGACGACAACGGCGATGGCAAGATCGACAGCAACGATCAGAGAGCCCTCGAATATGAGGTAGGTACCGACCATCCGCGCTACACCACAGTGTCGGCCGGCGGCGGGAGCTGGGAAGTTACTGCCGATCTGTCACAATGGGCCAGCTTGATCTCTGATGGTACTGTGAAGAGAGTGGAGATCGGTGTCCTGCCAGCTCTCGATAATGCCGATGGCGTCATGCTGGCACTCAACGCTCCTTCCAGGACCTTCGACCTCACTGCGAACGCCTTTGCCGATGCCTTCTACAGCCCGATCGTGAAGGTTGCGGCCGGCTGCAACAATTGTCATGATGCGCTCGCGACGACCTTCCATACACCGGATCGAGGCGGGAACGTCGTCGTCTGCAGGATGTGTCACACCACGACCAGCGGCGCTTCTCATCTGGAGATGGAGTCAAGGTCGATCGATTCGTACGTCCATGCGATCCACTCGAGCCAGCCGTTCGACGTCGGTAATATCGATTTCTCCGATCCGGTGCAGGCCTTGAAGTATAACCTTCACATCGAGTCCACGTATCCCAAGCACGGGATCACGGACTGCAATTCCTGCCACGTTGCAGGCACGAACAACGTGCCGGATCAGACCAAATCGCTGCCTGGCGTGCTTTCGGCATCTGCCGAGATCAAGGGCTGGGACAGGAACATCGGCACCGTGCCGTCTTATGTCACCGGTCCCGCCTCGAGAGCCTGTGGCGGATGCCACCGGGCAGAACTGATCAACGAAGACAACGCCAACGGACTGGTGTCGTTCAACCAGCACACTAAGTCGGGCGGTTATCTCGTCGAGGCGGGAGAGGATGCCACGAGCACTCTCAGCACAGTGATCGAGGATATCCGGTCCTACTTCAAGTAATAACGAATGCGGGGTGGGTTTCGGCCCGCCCTGGCCTGGGATTAGGGGCCCTTCGGGGCCCCTTTTTCGTGGCGGGTGCCACGGGCCGCGTGTGGCGGGGTCCCGCTTTTCGCGCGGGAAGCGGACTGTATTGCCTGCTATCGGTAGAAGCAGGAGGCGGTGTGTCACACTTGAGACGGTCAACAATATCGGTCTTCAAACGCAAAAACCGCCCGAGATGGGCGGTTTTTCGCGGGTCTTGTGTTTACTTTTAATGCCGACGGGGGGATTTGAACCCCCACGAGCTATGCTCAACAGATCCTAAGTCTGTCGCGTCTGCCATTCCGCCACGTCGGCGAACCCTACCCTTGCCGGGTCATACCCCCGATTCTGTGTGGCCCGAAGACCTACCGCCATCTGTCTCACCCGCGGAACGGGTGGCCGCGCCTGGCCTGGCGGGTGTGACCCACCCTCACCGGCGCTGCTGCGATGAGACCGAACTCCTGAGCGCGCCCATCCGCCGTCTCGCGACGGTTTCAGAGCCCGCCTTCAGGGCCCGGCCCACTCACCTTGCTCCCAGCCGCACGCTCGCCTAGCCGGCGGCATTGCTGCGCGCCGCTGGTGCGCTCTTACCGCACCGTTTCAGCCACTTACCGGGCGGTCCTGTAACAGGGCCGCCCGGCGGGTATGTTTTCTGTTGCGGTTGTAGTCACCCGGCAATCTCTCGCCGGGTGCCCCCACTTGCTGTTTCATGGGGCGGCCTTCCCCGGCCCTTGCGGGCGGGGTGGGAGTTGGGAAGTTCCTCCCCGCCGGATCAGAAAGCCAACGGGGCGGCGGTTCGCCGGCAAGTGAAGGAAGTTTAGCACGCGGGGCGGCGGGGTGTCAAAAGGCATCGCCGGCCTGGTGGCAGGCTAGCGCGACTCGGATATCTCCAGCAGTGCATCCTGATCGACCAGGACGACCTTGCCGCGCCGCGTGCGGATGAGACCCAGGCGGCGGAACTTGCTCATCACGCGGATGGCAGTCTCGACCGTGGTGCCCGTCATATCGGCGACATCTTGCCGGGTGAGCGGCATCTCGATCACACGACCGTCGATCCCGTCCGAACCGGCCGTCTCGGCCAGCTTGAGCAGCGTGCGGGCGATCCGCTGTTCGACCCGCTCGACGGCCAGGCTGCGGATCTGTTCGGCCGAGCTGCGCAGGCGGTTACCCAGGTCTGAGATGACGGCCAGGGCGAACACCGGGTAGCGGCTGCAGAGCGTAAGGCAGTCATTGCGGGCAACGACGAGCAGTGTGCAGCCCTCGATGGCCTGAGCGGTTCCGGGGTAACCCGCGCCGTCAAAGGTCGCCACAGTTCCCAGTAATTCGCCGGGTGAGGCGACACGCAGCACCACGTCTTTGCCATCGGTCGAATGGCGCAAGACCTTGACTTTTCCGCTTCTCACCACGTACAAGGCTTCCGGCGCTTCCCCCTCCAGAAAAATGTAGTCGTCTTTCTGGTATTGGCGCTCGCTGAAAAGGTCGAGGATCTTGTCCCAGTCCCTTTCAGATAGCCCCGCGAATACGGGCAGAGCCGCCAAGACGTCGCGCCGGTCCATCTATTTCTCCCGAGTAACGAAAACAAGCGAGCGAGTGTATGATCTATCTCATTGACTCCTTGGAGTATATCCCAAGCGGGCGCGGCTGGCAACATCTGGGTAGCATGTTGGTGAAAGGGAGAACAGGCGCGTGGCGCCGGCCATCACGGCTGGGTTTGCCACCAATCCTTGCGCGAACGTGGGTCCATGAAGCTGCCCGCATCGCGGATCGCCACCAGGATCTCGCTGCCTCCGGCGGTGCCCAACGTTTCGCCGTTCCGCAGGGCCGGCAGGCGGGCGCGGCCGCCGCTATCGCTCTCCCGGTACAGCGCCAACAGGTTGGGGTCCACGCAGACGTCTTCCAGGTGCACGGTGTAGCCGGCTATCACGTTGTCGGTGCGCGTGTACTTGAGGGTGATCCGGCGCTCCTCGGCGTAGAGCACCAGCGCGCGGTAGGTGCCCTGGTAGATGTCGGGGTTGCGTGCAGGAATGCGCACCGCTTCCCCGGGCTCGGCAGCGAGTGCGATCAGCGTCACGGCCGGGTTGCCGATCAGCGCCCCTCGGCAGTTGTCCGCCCAGTTCCAATCGTATACCCGGTAGACGCCGGTGACGGTACATGCGTGCCCGGCGCCGAACAGCCAGGCGAGTTGTGGCGCGTCGGCGTCCACCCCACCACCATAGTCTACCAGCCCAAGGAAACCCGTACCCGGCTCATAGCCGCGCAGTGCAAGGTTGAGGTCGGCGTGCTGCGCTGCAGGGCGGTCGGTAGGTGGAGGGGGTACCGGGATGGCGTAAAACTGAGCGCCCGAGACCCTGGGGCAGGCGTCCACGGGCGAAGAGAAAAGGAGGGGTAAGTAGGCCCGCGGCGTCAGATCGGGCGGCGGTTCGCCGGGCGCAGCCACGGCCCGTGCGGCGAGCGCGCCGGCGGGCAGGAACAGTGAAAGGACCATGGCCAGAAGCGCCCAGGTGGCAGTTGATCGAGGCGGGCGGGCCGGCCCCCCCGCCTCGATTGGGCGATCGCTCATGAGTATGTGTCCTGAACTGAAGATTCAGTTCAGTCTACCACAAATGTAAGCGACGGCACAGTCGCACCGGCCCGGACCGCTCGCTGCCGGCCTAGACGCGCTGTGCGTTCCGCCGCCGCCACAATGGCAGCCAGGCTGCCAGGCCGGCCACCACCAGCCCGCCGGCACAGGGGGAAAGCGCGACCGATACCCGCGCCGGCACTTCAGCCGTCCGGCCGGGTGCAGCCTGCGCCGGAGTCGCCTGCGCGCTGCCGTTCACGGCGGGCGTGGCATCGCCCGGATGCATTGGGGCGACGGTGGCTGCTCTGGCCACCGTCGCCGCGGCCGTTGCGGCGGCCGTTGCCGCCAGGGGTGTGCCGTTCGAAGGCAGCTCCGCGCCAGGGCCGGACTGCTCTGCCGGCGTGGGCCCTGGCAGGGCCTCTGACTGCCCGTCCGGTCCAATCGCGTAGGGCTTTCCGTCGAGCACGAGGGTCACGCGCTCGCCAAGGGCCAGGTAAGGGCCGACCTCCGGGTGCTGGCTCAAGAGCTGGAAGTAGCGCTCGCTTCCGAAGATCACCGGCTCGGGCCGCATCGTGGCGGTGTCGAACTGCGTATCCAGCCAGGCGCCGGCTTGCAGAACGAACGTCTTGTCGCCCACCTGGCGGATGTCCACCGCCGGGCCTGAATCGGTCGACGGGCCGTTCGCTCCCGTCCCGCCTGAAGGCGCGCCGGCGGCAGACGGCGCCGGCGCGGCCGGATAGGCCCCTGCCTGGAGCTGCTTTTCGACCTCAGCCCGCTGAACCGCCCCTGCGCCGCTGCGCGCGCCACCGGCCAGCGACGGGACCGCCACGCCGGGCGCAGCGGTGGCACCTGGCCCACCCGCCGGCCCGCCTGCCTGGCCCGGGCCGCTCTGCGGCGCCTGCAGGTCCTGCGCGATCTGATCGCGCCCGACGCTGCTGAGCGCCATCTGCGGCTCTTGGACAAGGAACGAGGTATAGGGGGTGACGATGCCGTAGCGGGTGCTGAGCGCCACCACTTCTCTCACCAGCTCGTTCTGATTATCGCCCCCCTGGCCGGCGTGCAGGCGGATCTGGGCCAGCAGGTAACCGATCTTGCGCTGCGCCCAGAGCCGGGCGACGAAATCGTCGCCGCCGCGGGAGGCGAACGCCAAGTCTGAGTAGGTGTAGACCTGTGGCCGGCCGTTGACGCTGCCGGTCAGCTTAAGGGTTGCCGCCTGGGAGGCTGCCGTTTGTCCGCCCACTTCGGCCGGCCGGTAACGACCGGCGAGGACCAGTTGTTCGCCTGCGAACAGGTCCGGAAGTGGATAGGGATAGACGTCCTCCACGGTGACCCCCGCGAGGCTGAGGCCGACGTCGACCAGCACCGGACTGCTCACCCGGGCGTAAAAGCCTGAAACCGTCTCGTCGATCGCTTCACCAGGCTTGACATAAGCGCTGGTGCCGCGCAGGTTACTGCTCAACTGATCGAGCAGGACGGTGTCTACGTCGTAGCCGACGCCGAAGGCAAACAGTCGTACCGACCTGGGAGCCCCGGCCGTTACATTCGCCACGATCCGGTCGGGATCGGTCTCTCCCATCGTCGGCTGGCCGTCGGTCAGGAAGATCAGGATGGTCGGGCGGGTTGGGTCGGCGCCGGCGCCGGCTTCGAGCAAGGCCCGGTTGATGTCCGTGCTCCCCTGCGCCCGCAACCCATCGACGAACGCGGAGCCGGCCTCACGCCGGCTGGCGGGCACCGGCGCGGCCTCGAAGGTATGCACCGCCGAACTGAAACTGACGATATTGAAGCGATCCTCCGCTCCGAGGTGCTCCAGCACGTACCGCGCGGCCTCTTTTGCCTGCTCCAGCTTCTGGCCCTCCATGCTGCCAGAGGTGTCGAGCACCATGATCACGTCCTTGGCCACGGGCGTTTCTTCCGCCGCGAGTGGAGGAGTGACCAGCAGCAGAAAGAACCCCTCGTCGCCCGGCGCGCTCCCAAAGGGCTTGTAGCTGAGCAGGTTGGCGGCGATCGCCCCCGGGGTCCCGGCCTGCGCGAGACTGTAATACAGATCGAAGTCCTGGTTAGGCAGGACGTCTTTCGCCTCGTAGCTGATCGTGGCCTTGTTCCCACCGTTGCGCGTGACCGACACGGGGAAGCCCGGCGCGTAGATGGCTCGCAAGGGCGATTTATCCTCCACGCTCACCGTCACGGCTACATCTCCGAGCGGGTGGGCCGAGAACTTTTCGGTGTTCAGCGGATAGCGGTAGTGCAGCAATCCGCCGGACTGCACCAGCACCTGCGAATAGGTGAGTTCGACACGGCGCTCGGCGCCGGGCGGGATCGGGAAAATGCTGGCCTGAAAGGCGCCTCGTCCGACGTACTCGAGCAGGGCGGGGTCACGCTGTTGGCGCACGATGTCTTCGTAGATGGCGCGCGCCTGGTCGCGATCCAGAAGCTTGCCTTCCAGCTTCTGGCCGTCGACGGTCATGTCGAAGCTGGAGATGGCCGCATCGACAGGCAGCGGGAACACGTAGGTGCCCTCGACGGCGAAGCCGGCCTCGTTCACGAACACCTGGTCGACGTAGGTCAGCGCGACCTGGTCTTTGATAGTCACCTCAACCCGGTGGTACTTGACCGTCAACGGGATAGCACGCCAGGAGACGGGAGGGTGATCGACTGGGGGCCGCGGGATAATGATGCCATCGGCGTGAGCGGGGACGGCAAACGCGAGCAGTGCGAGCAGCGCAAGCAGGAGAACGATCACCGGCTGGCTGATAGCGAGCACGTACTTCTTCATTCGGCACTCTCCTCGGACCCGAGCGGCAGACGGTTCGACCTATGCAGATAAGAGACGCCGGGCGGGCCTTGCCAGTTCCGGGCAGGAAGAGCTTGGCGACACCCCACCGTGTCCGGCAGCGACCCACCCGTACCCCGGCAATTTGCGCCTTTTGTGCCATTGCGCTATAATGCGCCCGTGATAGGCCGTCGCAGAGGTGACGGCTAATTTGTTCGGCTCCTCATTGGCTGCTCGCCGGTCTGTCGCAGACGGCCAGCGGCAAGCGGGAAACGACGGTGCCCGATCCCAAATGCGCCACTGGCGCTTTTTTTTCGTGTCACCGTCGGCGCGAGAACGTCAACACCCGGAGGGTTAGGACGGCTCGGCCCCGAGCGTCCGAAGATGAGTACTATGGAAGATCAGCACAGCGTCTACCTGACAGCAGAAGGCTTGCAGAAACTGCAGGAAGAACTCGAGTACCTGGTTAGCACCCGCCGTTCCGAAGTTGCCCGCCAGATCGCCGAGGCGAAGGCCGATGGCGATATTTCGGAGAACGCCGGCTACGACGAAGCGAAGAATGCGCAGGCTTTTGTCGAAGGGCGCATTCTGACCTTGAAGAATCTGGTATCGAACGCCGTCGTGATCCATGAGAATGGGTCCAAGGAGACGATCGACGTGGGCAGCACCGTTACCATCCAGGACGTCGAGTTTGGCGATCAAGAGACCTATACGATCGTCGGCTCGACCGAGGTGGATCCCGGCAACGGGCGCATCTCGTTCAAGTCGCCGATCGGCCGGGCCCTGATGGGCCATCGCAAGGGCGACGTCGTCCAGGTACAGACGCCCGCTGGGCAGGCCGGGTTCAAGGTCGTCAAGATCGGCTGAGCGGCCGTCCGGTCGCTTTGCCCGCCTAGCTGATCTGTGCGGCGCAGGTAAATTGAGCAGACGTGATCGCAAGCCTGAATGCGCGCGACGCGGCGTAGCCGATCGCGCGTTTATTGTACCTGGGAATGGCGAGGTCAACGTGGATGAATCCAACCTGAACGATCAGCAACTCGTGCGCCGCCAGAAGGTCAGCGACTTGCGGGGCCTTGGCATCGAGCCCTATCCGCCGCGGCTGCCGCGCGAGCGCACCCACAGCGCCGCAGACGCTGTGGCCGCCTTCGAGGCGGGGGTCCTGCCGGCCGACCAGCCAATCACCCTGGTCGGCCGGCTGATGGCGCTGCGCCTGATGGGGAAGGCCGCCTTCGCGCACATCGAGGATGGCAGTGGACGGATTCAGATCTACGTCCGGCGGGATGTCGTGGGCGAGCAAGTCTACGACGGCCTGTTTAGGAAGTTGATCGACCTGGGCGACATCATTACGGTGACCGGCCACATGTTTGCCACCCGCACGGGTGAGCCGACGTGCGAGGTGCACGAACTGGCGCTGCTGACGAAGAGCCTCAACCCCCTGCCAGACAAGTGGCACGGCTTGAAGGACACGGAGACGCGTTTTCGGCAGCGCTACGTGGACCTGTTGGCCAGCGGCGAGGTGCGGGAGATCTTTCGCAAGCGCGCGGCCGTCGTCGCGGCGGTCCGCGCCTACCTCGACTCTCAGGGTTTCCTCGAAGTCGAGACTCCCGTCCTGCAACCGATCTACGGCGGCGCGGCCGCCCGGCCGTTCACCACGCACCACAATCAGCTCGACCAGGAGCTGTTCCTGCGGATCAGCTTCGAACTATACCTGAAGCGACTGCTTGTGGGCGGGTTCGAGCGCGTCTACGAGATCGGGCGCGATTTTCGCAACGAGGGGATCAGCTTCAAGCACAACCCCGAGTTCACTCAGCTCGAGTTTTATGAAGCGTATACCGACTACAACGGCATGATGAAGCGCGTCGAGGAGATGGTTGCCTACGTGGCCCAGGCGGTCTGCGGCGGGCCGACGATCACCTACAACGGGCATGAGATCGACCTGACCCCTCCCTGGCGCCGCGTGCGCATGGTAGACGCCGTGCGCGAGGCGACTGGACTGGACTATAGCCAGTATCCCGACGCACCCTCGCTGTCCGCGGCCATGCGCGCGATCGGCCACCAGCCCGAGCCGAAATCCAGCCGCGGCAAGTTAATCGATTCGCTGTTCAGCACGCACGTCGAGCCGAGACTGATCCAGCCGACGTTCATCACGGATTACCCGATCGAAATCAGCCCGCTGGCCAAGAAGAAGGCGGACGACCCGACCACCGTCGAGCGTTTCGAGTACTTCATCGGTGGGCTGGAGCTGGGCAATGCGTTCACCGAGCTGAACGATCCACTCGACCAGCGCGAGCGCTTTGTGGCGCTGCGCGACGCGATGGCCGGGGCGGATGAGAACGCCCATCCACTGGACGAGGACTTTTTGGCCGCGCTCAGCTTCGGTATGCCGCCGACCGGGGGCTTCGGCACGGGCATCGACCGGTTGACTATGTTGTTCACCGACAAACAGTCGATCCGGGAAGTGATACTCTTCCCTCATCTGCGGTCGGCCGCCGGCTGACGGCTGCTCAACACCTGGCCCATGCCCGAACGTCCCCTCTACGTCGCCATTGTCTGGCACATGCACCAGCCGTTCTACCGCGATCTGCTGACCGGTCGCATCAAGCTGCCCTGGGTAAGGATGCACGCGGCCAAGGACTATCTTCACATGGGGCAGGTGCTGGCCGCCCACCCGACGGTGCACCAGACCATAAACTTGGTGCCCTCGTTGACCGAGCAGATGCTGGCCTGGGCGAACGGCGAAGAGAGCGACGAACTGGCGCGGTTGGCGGAGCAGCCCGGCTGGACCGAGGGCGAGAAGCGGGTCATCCTCAACCTCGGCTTCAGCATCAACTGGGACAACATCATCAGGCGCTACCCGCGCTATTCCGAACTGCTCGATCGCCGTCCTGCCGCCCTGGCCAACCCGAACGCCTTCTCGACTCAGGACTACCTGGACCTGCTGGCCTGGTTCAACCTGGCCTGGATTGATCCTAACTGGCTCGAAAAAGATCGCCTCTTGGCCGGGCTGGTGGCGCGGGGACGGGACTTCACCCCGGCGGACCTGCACGCGATCCACGGCAAGCAGCGCGAGATTGCTGCGGCCGTTCTGCCGCTCTACCGTCAACTGGTCGAGCGCGGGCAGCTAGAGCTCATCGCCAGCCCCTACTATCACCCGATCCTGCCCTTGCTGATCGACATCAGCGTGGCCCGGCGTCCCAGTCCGGGTCTGCCGCTGCCCAACCTGCGTTTCGCTGCCCCGGAAGACGCCGCCGCGCAGCTCGCGCTCGCCGTCGAGGCCCATACCGCTCACTTCGGGGAGCCCCCGCGCGGCCTGTGGCCGTCAGAGGGCGCCGTCTCGGCTGAGACCGTGTCCCTGGCCGCCGCAGCCGGCTTCTCCTGGCTGGCCAGCGACGAAATGCTGCTCGGGCGCAGCCTGGGCCGGCCATTCACGCGCGATGGCAACAACCTGATTACCAACCCGCGCGCCCTCTACCAGCCCTACCGCCTGATGGCTGGCGCCGAGATAGGGCCCTGGGCCGTCTTCCGCGACCACGAGCTGGCCGACCGTATCGGCTTCCTCTACCGCTATCTGCCCGGCCGCCAGGCCGCCGAGGATATGATCTATCGCTTGCTCGAGATCCGGCGCCGGCTGGACGACCCTGCCAACCCGTATCTAGTTACCATCATACTCGATGGCGAGAATTGCTGGGAATACTATGAGCACAACGGCGACGTCTTCCTGGATGCTTTCTACGGCTTGCTGGCCGAACGCCCGGAACTGCAGACAGTCACCGTCGGCGAATACCTGACCGAGCATCGCCCGGCGGGCACGTTGGCTAAGCTGGTGACCGGCTCCTGGATCGGCGGTGATTTGACGACCTGGATCGGAGATCCAGAGCACAACCGGGCCTGGGAAGCCCTGGCCCGCACCGGCGCCCACCTGGCCCAGGCTGTGGCGGCTGATCCCGATAAGCAGGTCCTGGCGAGGGCCTGGCGGGCACTCTACGCGGCCGAGGGCAGCGACTGGTTCTGGTGGTATTCGCACCGCAACCGCTCCGACCAGGACGCTATCTTCGACGAGCTCTTCCGGCACGACCTGGCGGCGGTTTACGAGGCGCTTGGGCAAGAGGCGCCAGGTTGGCTGGAGCGGCCGCTCCGCGAGGCGCTGGAGCGGCCCGAGGGGCAGCCGGCCGCCGGCAGCATCTCACCTACGCTCAGCGCCGCACCGTACCCCGGAAAGGAGTGGTCGCTGGCGGCCGTGCTGCAACCCAGCCTGGCCTCCACCGGCGCCATGCAGCGCGCCGATAGCCACTTCGAGCGCCTGTTCGTCGGCCACGACCAACACCGCCTCTACCTGCGCCTGGATCTGCGCGACCGGCTGGAGGACTACGAAGTCGCCGTCTACCTGGGGTGCCTGCCGGGACAGCCGGTCAACCAGCGAGTGAGCGGGCGACTGCCAGATCTCGACCAGGCGGCCGGGCCGGCCAACCTGGCGCTGAGCTGGGAGATCCAACATCTGCCCGGTCAGCCTGCGCCTTTCCTGCGCCGGGCGGCCGGTCATGACCAGTGGCAGTCGATACAGCCGCTGGTCGCGGGCCGCGGGGATAAGGTGCTGGAACTGGCCGTGCCGCTGGCGACGCTTGGGCTGGAACAAGGTCAGGGACTGTGCCTGTTAGCAACCCTGGCCCAGCACGGGACGATAGTCGCGCAACTGCCCGAGCGCGGCATGTACGCAGTCACGCTGCAGCGGTTCGAGCGCGTCTAGTTGCGGTATCTCCTGGTTTGCTCCTTTCGTTGCATGCCGGCACATGTCTATTCCTATCTTAGCCCGGCTTGTCAAGCACCAGCGGCGCTTGGAGGACCATTCGCACCGGCAAATCGTGCGAAGTTTGACAGAACGGTTTCAACCTGCTAGAATGGCCCCGTTCGCAAGCCTACCGAGTCATCTTACCCATTTTGCCACACATCTTTCATGGGTCTTTCATCGCTATCCGCGAGCCGGCCGGCACGTGGCCAGCCCACGCCGGAAAGGCAGCCGTTTGAACTGACGACCCTTGCAGTGGTGAGCAAGCCCGAGGGTCGTTTTGCATTGGCCGGCAGGCGTCTCCCGAATGCCTGCCCAGGATGGACAGATGCTCGATGCCGGTGAAGCGGCCTTCCTCCAACAGGCCCATCGCAACAACTGGCAGAAATATGCGGCATCTCTGCAGCCGGGAGGCGCGGCGGGCTGGGATCTTTGCATCCTGACTGCCAGCGACGAGCGGCAGGCGGCGATCTACCGCCAGCAATTGGCGTGGCGGCGCGAGTCGGGGCTGCTGCCGGCGCGCACGGATTTCGTGGTGCTGCCCGACCCTCCCGGGCACGCTGCCGGTTCGGGCGGCGCGACCCTCTTTGCCCTGGCCGCCGCCGACCAACTGCGCCAGGCGCAAGCGGCCAAGCCGGCAGCCGGGGAGCCGGCAGCCACGCTGGAGGCCCGCGCCACGCTGGCCTGGAGCAGGGCCGGCGGCACGGGTTGGAGGGGCCCCGGACGGGTGCTGGTCATCCACTCCGGCGGCGACTCGCATCGTCTGCCACACTGTTCGGCCACGGGTAAGCTCTTTGCGCGCATCCCGCGCCTCCTGCCGGACCGGCGCTGGTCGACGGTGTTCGACGAGTGCCTGATCACCCTCAGCGGGTTGGCCGGAGAAGGGCTGCCGCCCGGAGTATTGGTGGCTTCGGGCGACGTACTGCTGGTGTTCGACCACCTCCAGTTGTCTTTCCTGCGCAGCGGCATCATCGGGGTGACCGCCGCCGCGCCGGCCCGCATGGGCGAGCATCATGGCGCCTACGTGAGCGGCGACGGTCTGCATCGCGTGCTCGCCTACTTGCACAAGCCATCCGAGCGGGAGTTGGCAGACTGGGGCGCGATCGGCCCCGACGGCCTGGTGCAGATCGATACCGGCCTGCTCTGGTTCGATGCCGCGACCGCCGCCAGGCTGGTCACGCTGGCGGGCGATCTGGGCCTGTGCCGCCCCGCCGAGACGGAGCAGGTAACCCTCAATCTATACGGCGACCTGCTGCTGCCCGCCGCGCCGTCCACCGACTTCGAAGGCTACCTTGCCCGGATCGCCGAGCTGCCGCCCTCACCCGCCTTGCGGGCCGCGCGGCGTACGATTTGGGAGCACCTCCACGGCGTCCCGCTCAGCCTCGAACACCTGCAGCCGGCGGTGTTCGTTCACCTGGGCACCTCGCGCGAGTACTGGCAGATGGCGGCGGGAGACCGGGGTTTGGCTCAGTTGTGTGGCTGGACAGAGACTGAGCCGGGCGCGCCTGCCTCGATCAATGCCTGGCTTGAAGTGGTGGGCTCCTCGCTGCCGGCGGTCGCCGACGAGCCGGCGCAGGCCGGGCAGCGTGCCGCCTTGGTCAGTGACAGCTGCCTGGAAGGCCCCTTGAGCTGGCAGGGTGCGGCACTGGTGGCCGGCGTTCAGACGGTCCGGCCACTCACGCTGGGTGCCGACATGGTGCTCCACCAACTGCCGTTGTCGGACGGGGGTTACGTTTCCCGCCTCTTCGGCTTGCACGACGATCCCAGGCAGGCCTGGGATTTCCCGGGCGCAACGGTTTTCAACCGCCCCTGGCCAGAGTGGTTGGCCGAGACTGGGATCTCCCCCGAGGCGCTGTGGGAGAATGTGCCGGCCGGCCGGCGGACGCTTTGGACCGCGCGCCTGTACCCATCGAGCTCGGACCGGGAAGAGAGCCTGGCCCTGACGCTGCCCCTGGCCGCGATTGAGTTCGCCGAGCCGGTGCCAGCGGATTGGCGCGCCCGCTGGGCCGCCGCGCCCCGGCTGTCGCTGGCCGAAAGCCTGCAGTGCGCCGATGGCGCGCGTATCCTGGGCGACATCCTGGCCGTTGAGGATCAGGTGGCGATTCGCTCATTCTGTAGAGCCGTCGAGGGCGAGCAGCCGGCGCAGACCGAGGCGCCGCTGCTAGCCAACGGGAAGAATCGCAGCGCTCTGGATCGGCGCGTCGGACCGGTAGCGACCCGATTGGCCGCCGGCGGTCCACTGCTTTGCCTGCGCGGGTACAAGGCTTTGGGCGAGGCAACCGGGGACGTGGGCTGGGAAGATCGCGCCCTGGGCGTCCTGGCACAGATGATCGAGGGCGCCACGCCACGCCCGACCGTTTCCCCAGGTGCGCGCGGCCGCGCTGCGGATGCCCCGGCCTTCGACGGCCCTACCAACACCGGCATGACGCCTGGCGCCGGGGCGGTGCGTGCGCTCGCCGCGGCGCGCATCGACTTTGGCGGCGGATGGAGCGACACGCCGCCTTACAGCATCGAGCGCGGCGGGACGGTCCTGAACGCGGCGGTCACGCTGCGCGGTGGTTACCCGATCGTCGCCGAGGCCGAGTGGCTCGCCCAGCCGCGCCTGATCCTACGGAGCCGCGATCTCGACGCTGCGACCGAAGTAACCAGCCTGGCCGAGTTACTGAACTATACAAACCCGGCTGACCCGTTCGCCTTGCACAAGGCAGCCTTGGTCTTGCGCGGCTTGGCGGGCACGGAGCAAGCCTGGACCGGACCAGCCCGCTGGACGGTCGATCTCGACCGGCCAATGGACGACGTCATGCGTGCCCTGGGAGGCGGGCTGCGCCTGAGCACCCAGACGGGTATCCCACGCGGCTCGGGCTTGGGCACGAGTTCTATCATGGCGGGGGCGGTCCTGGCCTGTCTGGGTGCGCTGCTGGCCGGCCCGGCGAATGCGCGCTCAGGCGGAATGGATGCATCCCTGGCATCCCTGGACGGTGGGTCTGTGGCCCGCCTGTTCGACGAGGTCTTGTGCCTGGAGCAGATGTTGACCACAGGCGGCGGCTGGCAGGACCAGGTGGGCGGGCTGACCGGCGGCGTCAAACTGCTGACCTCCCGCCCGGGCCTGCCACAGGAGATTTGTATCACCCCCAACCGGCTGACGGACGACGCGGAGCGCGGCCTGGCCGCTCGCCTGCTGCTGGTCTATACCGGGCAGCAGCGACTGGCGAAGAACCTGTTGCGCTCGGTCATGGGACGCTGGATGGCGCGTGACACGGAGATGGTCTGGCTGCTGCGCCAGATCGGACAACTGGCCCAGGCGATGCGTTACGCCCTGGAGGCGGGAGACCTGGGTTGTTTCGGGGCGCTGCTCTCAGAGCACTGGGAGCTGAACAAGCGCATGGACGCCGGCTGCACCAATCCGTTTATCGACGAGCTTTTTGCCGTGCTTGCACCGTACATCGCCGGCGGCAAGCTGGCCGGGGCGGGCGGCGGCGGGTTCGTGATGGCGATCGCGCGCGACGCGAGCGCCGTAGAAGAACTGGCGAAGGCCCTGGCTTCCCGGTATCCTGGGACGCCGGTGCGTGTCTGGCCGTGCGCGGTCCCCCACGAGGGACTGCAAATTCAGTGGGGCAAACCCACGTTCGGAGAGCCTGCTTAATGAAAACAGCTTTAGTGTGCGGAGCCGGCGGATTCATCGCCGGTCATCTGGTCAAGAAGCTCAAGGGCGAGGGCTATTGGGTGCGAGGCGTGGACATCAAGCGCCACGAATATGCCGAATCGGCGGCCGACGAGTTCAAGGTGCTCGATCTGCGCGAGCCGGCGAACTGCCGCGAAGCGCTCACCCTCGGAGGCGGGACGTTCGACGAGGTGTACCAACTGGCGGCCGACATGGGCGGGATGGGCTTCATCCATTCGGCCGAGTGCGAGATCATGCACAACAGCGTGCTGATCAACGTGCATATGATCGATCACGCGGCGCGGATGGGTGTCCCGCGCTATTTCTACTCGTCGTCAGTCTGCGTCTACCGCGACATGCAGCCGGGAGAGCCGGAGATGACCGAGGCACAGGCGGTGCCGGCCAACCCCGACAATGAGTATGGTTGGGAGAAGCTGTATTCGGAGCGTATGCTCCAGGCCTACGGGCGCAAATACGGCATGCAGGCGCGCATCGCCCGCTTCCAGAACTGCTACGGTCCGGAAGGTACCTGGAACGGCGGACGCGAGAAGGCTCCGGCCGCCACCTGTCGCAAGGTGGCGGAAGTGGCCGACGGCGGCACGATCCAGGTCTGGGGCGACGGCAGCGCGGTGCGCTCGTACACCTATGTCAGCGACATGGTGGCCGGCATCTACCTGTTGATGCAGTCCGACCTGCAGGGCGCGGTCAATATCGGTTCACCGGAATACGTCAGCGTGAAGGAGCTGGTCGACACGGTGGCAGAGGTCGCTGGCAAACAGATCCACGTTGAGTATGTCAAGGGACCGGTAGGTGTGCAGAGCCGTAACTTCAGCAACGAGCGCATCTACTCGCTGGGCTGGCGGGCGAAGGTCTCGCTCAAGGAGGGCATCGCCCTGACCTATCCCTGGATCGAGAGCCAGGTGCGTGCCGCGCAGGGGACCGAGGCGCACGCCGTTGCCCGAGCATAAGTGGGGCTGGGGGTGCGCGATCCGCCGCCGCTGCATCGGCGTGCAGGGGCGGCGTCGGGGCGTGCGAGCGCGTCTGGGCCGGCCCGTGCCAGCCAGATAAGAGGTTGAATGGCCACATACTTGCTGACGGGCGCGGCCGGGTTCATCGGGAGCAGAGTCGCGGAATTGCTGTTGGCGAGCGGCCACAGCGTCATCGGCGTGGATGATCTCAACGACGCTTACGACCCCGAGCTGAAGCGTTGGCGACTGGCCCAGCTCGCTGACTGTCCCGGCTTCACATTCCACAAGCTGGACATCCGGGATCGGTCGGGTTTGGGATCGGCGATCTTTGAAACGTATGCCCTGGATGCCGTAATCAACCTGGCCGCGCGCGCGGGTGTGCGTTATTCGGTCGCCAATCCCTGGATCTATTTCGAGACCAACGTCACGGGTGCCCTGAACCTGCTCGAACTGTGCAGGCAGCACGGGGTCCGCAAGTTTGTGCAGGCCTCCAGCTCGAGCGTCTACGGCCACGGAACGCGGCTGCCCTACCGCGAGGACGACGACACCGACTGTCCGCTCTCGCCCTATGCGGCTTCGAAGAAAGCCGCTGAGGCGCTGTGCTATACGTACCATCACCTGTACGGGCTGGACGTGACGATGCTGCGCTACTTCACGGTCTATGGGCCGGCGGGCAGACCGGACATGCTGCCATTTCGCTTGGTGCAGTGGATCAGCGAGGGCCGGCCAGTCATCGTGTATGGCGACGGGTGCCAATCGCGTGACTTTACCTACGTGGACGACATTGCGCGCGGGACCATCGCCGGGGTCGGCCTGGCGGGTTATGAAGCGATCAACCTCGGCTCCGACCGGCCGGTGGTCGTCAACGACGCCATCCGCCTGGTCGAAGAATTGACGGGTCGGCCGGCCCGCCGCGAGTTCCGGCCTCCTCAGCCGGCCGATGTGGCGCACACCTGGGCCGACATCGGCAAGGCCCGCCGGCTGTTGAGCTGGGGACCGAGGGTCGATTTCAGTGACGGCATGTCCCGGCTGGTCGATTGGTACCGCGCCAACCGCGAGTGGGCCCGCGATGTTCAGACCGGTTGAGGCCGGTCCACGCATCGGCCGATGTGTGCGTCTTTCGGCGGGCACGGCGTTCGCTCCACCTGGCGTACTCCGTCTTCAGCCTCCCATCGGG
>CAWIPK010000009.1:0-179989 GCA_963837925.1 uncultured Chloroflexia bacterium
GAAGTGCTGCGCCAGCCGCTCGAGGACAAGATCGTCACCATCAGCCGCGCCCAGGGCAGCCTGACCTTCCCGGCCAATTTCATGCTGGTGGGGGCGATGAACCCCTGTCCGTGCGGTTATTACGGCGACAACGAGCGCGACTGCACCTGCAGCATGAGCCTGGTCAGCCGCTACCAGAAGCGCCTCTCCGGCCCCTTGCTGGATCGGATCGACATCCACGTCGAGGTCCCGCGCGTGCCCTTCCAGAAGCTGTCGGACGACCGGCGGGGCGAGACGTCGGCGTCCATCCGGGCGCGGGTCGAGGCAGCCCGAGCCCGGCAGACGGCGCGCTTCGCCAGCGCGACCAATAACGGGTCAGGGAGCAAGGCCGCGGCACGGGCGGGCGCAAAGAGTGCGTCTGCCAAGGGCATGCCCGCCCTGACCTGCAACGCCGATATGGGTCCGACCCAGGTGCGAGACTACTGCCAGATCGACGAAACCGCCCGCCAGCTCCTCGGCACGGCCATGCGCCAGATGCAGTTCAGCGCCCGCGCCTACCACCGCATCCTCAAGCTGGCGCGCACCATCGCCGACCTGGCGGGCGTGGAGCGCATCCAGACCGCCCACATCGCCGAGGCAATCCAGTATCGGCCGAGAAGACTGGATTAGCGGGGGAGGGCGCACCTCGCTTCTGGCCGACTTGAACCTACGCTACGGGATCCTTTTATCTGTCTTTCCCGCGAGCACCGAAGAGTACAAAAAGGCCAAGGGGCCATTCTGGCGTAATGTGCGGCGTGAGGGTGTAGCAATCCATGATCGGTGACGAGTTGCTGATTAAGGCGGCCAACAGTCTGCGAAGACCGGCGAACTCGATCCGCGTTTCCACAGAGCGCTGCTGCATGCCTTTCAACAACGGCAGTTGGCAGACTACTGATTTGACCACCCTTTTCCAACACTCTCCCTAACGCGGCGGCTTGACCTTTGGCACAGTTAGGGAATAGACTCAGGATATGAGCGCCTTGCTCCATATAGCTCCCCGATGCACGAAAGGAGATACCATGGTCGCGCGTCATCCCTCTCGTTCGCCGCTGACTGTTCTGTCAGCGATCCTACTGGCCCTTACGTTGATGACTGCCATGATGCCGGCTGCCCGAGCGCAGGGCGGTGAAACCCAAGTTACGCTGGTGCACTTCTCCGATTACCATAGCCACGCCGTGCCGTTCTACAGCGAGGGCAAGCCTGACCAGGCCGGCATCGCGCGCGCAGTCGGTTACCTCAAGCAGGTCAGGGCCAGTGCGCCTAACCCCATTATCCTGGACGGCGGCGACATGGTGAACGCCGGCTCCCCGTCCTGGTCAGACAAGTACCAGTGCATGGAGATGGGTTGGCTGAACGGCCTGGTAGATGCCATGGCGGTGGGAAACCATGAGTTCGATTATGGCTACGCGGCCTTCCAGAAATGCAGGGCCAGTGCGCAATACCCGCTGCTTAGCGCCAACTTCGTGATCTCGCCGACCGGCGCACCGGCCCTCACCGTAGACGGCAAGCCGTATCTGGTCAAGCAGGTCGGCGACGTCAAGATCGGCTTCTTCGCGGTGGCCGGACCGGATTTCCCGAGCCTGGTCAGCCGCAAGAACTTGACCGACACGGTCAGGTTTGACGACCCGATTGCCGCGGCCAAGAAAGTGGTGCAGGCGCTGCGTAACGACGAGAAGGTCAACGCGGTGGTCTCCTTTGGCCACGAGGAAGAAGATGCGGATTTCGCCATGGCGCAGCAGGTGCCAGGCATTGACCTGATTCTGGGCACGCACTCCCATCTCAAGGCTGAGCTGGAGAAGATCCCCAACACCAACACCTACTTCATCAGCCCTTTCCAATACCTGACCTACCTCGACCAGACGGAACTCACCTTCGTCAGCGGTAAGCTGACGGCAGTGACGGGCAAGCTGGTCAAGATGGACGAGACGGTGCAGCCCGATGCGGCGCTGAACGCGCAGGTGCAACAGCTACAGAAGGACCTCGAAGCCGATCCCAAGTACGCGCCCATGTTTGTCAAGATCGGCTCGGCAGCCACTGAGCTGTCAGTGGCCGGCATCGACACGGGCGAGTCGGTGCTCGGCAACTTCGTAATGGATACCCTGCGCCGGACCGCCAAGGCCAACGCAGCTTTCTCGACCGCCAGCTCGTTCCGGGCTTCGATGCCGCCCGGCGATATCCTCATGGAAGATTACCTGACCGCGCTGCCCTACAAGAACGTGATCATGACCTATGATCTGCCCGGCGCAGAAGTCAAGGCACTGCTGGACTACAGCGTGAGCAAGATCGGCACGGCCAACTTCTCGGCGACCTCGGGACTGCGCTACGGCATCCAGGACGGCAAAATCAGCAATGTGTTCGTCCTCAAAGACCCGGCGAACGAAGCCGCGGGCTATGAGGCGCTCGACCCGGCCAAGACCTACAAGGTTATGACGACGGACTACCAGGGCAAGATCGCGGCCGGGTACAAGGACGTCTTTGCCAAGGCTTCGGCGAGCGACAACACCGGGCTGATCCTTAACGACGTGATGGTGGACTTCATCAAGAAGAACAGCCCGGTGGGGGCAAAGCTGGACGGCCGGGTGGTGGCCGGGACGCAAGCGAACCCGCAGGCTCCACCGCCCGAGTTGCCGACCACGGGCGGCGCGCCCGGAGCGTGGCTGGCCCTGGTCGCGCTGGGCGGCCTGGCGGCCGCTTCCGCAGGCAGGCGACTGCGACGGCAGCCGCGCGACGCGTAATTGGCGGCGCACGACGGGGGGGGACGGGTGACCGTTCCCCCTTTCAACCAGGGGGGTGAGGGCGGACCGTTGCGGCGATCGGCGCGTTTCACTCGCCGGGTTCGCTGCTGAACTTTCGTTTTCGGGCGGGCGTCCCCGTGAATAGACCGATCACCGATCTCGCGCTCAGGACCAGCCGTTCATCGTTCTTCCATTTGTGACCACGCTCAGGAAGTCCTGCGCCAGCCGCGTGAGGACAAGATCGTCACCATCAGCCGCGCCCCGGGCAGCCTGACCTTCCCGGCGAATTTCATGCTGGTGGGCGCGATGAGCCCTTGACCTCTATTGGAGAGCTTTTCACACCCGAAAATCTAGGCCAGACCGCCAGGCCTTGACCGACGAAGCGACGCCCGGATGGCCGCCGCTCGAGGGGAGGGACCGATGAGCCGCCGTACTCGCATAAGGACCCATCGTCGCAGGCAAGCGGCGGTTCAGGTGCCGCTCGCGGAGATCCCCTGGGACGATCCCCGCTTCAAGCGGCTCACCCTGCTCTTCCTGGCCCTGTTCATCATCATGGCACTGCTGGCGGCCGCCCTCGGGCTCTACCTGGTGGCAGCAGCCGTCATGGTTTTCGGGTTGGTTTTGTTCGCGCTCTTCGGTCGGTCGCAGATCCGGGGCCTATGGGCCTGGCTGCACGGCGGCGGAGTGAGATGATGGGGAGCAAGGCAGGCAGGGTAGCCGAGCATGCACAGGCGACGGCGTACAGCGGTCAGCGAAAGCGCCTGCGCCTTTGTGACGCGATTTGCTACCCTGCGGAGCATCGTCTACAATCGGCCGGCTGAGAGGATGCATGCCATTAGGAAACCTGCTGGCTTCCCACATATCCGGTCGCGACCTGGTAGTGATCCTGGCCATTTCGCTGCCCGCCACGGCGCTGGCCTACGTCAGACAGCCCAAGTGGAAGGCCATTCTGCTGTCCTTGCCGATCCCCTTCACGTTCATGTCCTGGGCAGCCGGGCGCTCGGTGGACGTGACGACCGTCCTGGGGCTAGACCTGTTCTTCGCCTACATGCAGGCCGTGCGCTGGCTGCATCAGGTGCGGCGCGTGCCGATCGTGCCGGCGATCGCACTTTCGGCAGTGATCTATTGCCTGGTCGGGGCGGAGCTCGCGGCGATCGTGCCTCGCACCCCTGCCGCTTTCTGGCTGGCCAGCGCCGGTAGCTTCGGCCTGGGCGCGCTCATGTTCCGCGTGTTGCCGGCGCGCGCGGAGCCCGGCCACCGCAGCGCCCTGCCGGTGTGGATCAAGTGGTCGATCATAGCGGCCATCGTCCTGTTCCTGATGGCGAGCCGTAACGCTCTGCAGGGCTTCGCCACCATCTTTCCCATCATGGGCACCCTTAGTTGTTACGAGGCGCGCCACAGCTTGTGGACGATCGCACGCCAGGCGTCGCTCATCGTCATGGTGCTCTCGCTCGCTCTCGTCGTGCCGTATCTCACCACGCCATCCATCGGCCTGGTCCCGGCGCTGCTTCTGACCTGGCTCGCCTGGGCGGCGCTCTTCGTGCCGGTAAGCCTTTACCAGTGGGCACACGCTCCGCTGCCGTTCGTTGCCCCGGCTGCAATCGACACGTAGCAGACAGTGCTTGCCAAAGAGAAGACGCTCTCCCTTCGACCGCCGTCCTCAGTCCGTCCTCAGCAGCGCTTCCCCCTCGCGCCGCTCGCGATAGCCTGCCACGATCGGGCCGGGCCGTCCGCAGCTTTGGCCTCCCAGTTGCAGGTTGTGGGGGTCGCGATAGCCTACCCGAACCAGGCGACGCGCCTTATCGGTCGTGTTGAGATACGAGCCGTGGACGGTGTAAATACTGAAGCAGACGATATCCCCTCGCTGCGCCGGCACCGGTACAGTAGCCTCGAGCCGGTACCGGTCGGTTGGCAAGTGGGGCGAGCACGGTCCCTCGACGGTCTGCGTAATGTGTTCCAACTTCCCGAGCTTGTGTGAGCCGTCGAGGAAGCGGATCTCACCGTTGGCGGCGTTGGTGTCGTCAAGGTGGACCAGAACGTCGACGAAGGCGCCGTTCTCGTGTTCGTAGAACGGGGAGTCCTGGTGCATCGGGAAGGGATGCCCGCTCTCAGGTGGCTTGATGTGCAGAGTCGAGTGGTGAAGCTCGACGTTCGGTCCCAGAAGATCCGTCATGGCTTCCGCCAACTTGCGGTGGGTCACCGCCCGCATCCAGGCGGCGGAATAGAGCTGCAGATCGTGCATCGCCGTCAGCTTCGACTTTTTCTCCGTCTCCTCATTCATGTACTCCTTGCGCCACGGCCCCGTCCAACCCTTGTCGGTGACGGCCCAGTCGTGCACCAGGCGATCCAGCTCGTCCGACAACTCCCCAATCTCTTGCGGAGTGAAAAGCTGAGGAATGCGCACGTAGCCGCGTTGGTTGTAGAACTCGACCTGCTCTCTCGTCAACATCGTGTCTGCTCCTTCCAGTCACCCCTTGTGCCGGCAGCGCACGTGCGATGCGAGCGAACTCGCTACTCACCGATGCCGGAATGGACACGGTGGGGATGGCCACAGCGATAGCAGATCCCCCTCGGGGGCTCTGGCAGGAGGGTTCCAATTGGCTAACTTTGAGCTGCGTCATGCTGCCCCCGTCACAGGATTCGCCAGTGCAGGGCGCTGCTGGCTGAGCATCCGTTGCTCTGAGCGCGGGGGCCGGTCGTCTAGCTGATCATGGGTTTGTTTGGGTCGCGGGCAGGTGGCTCACAAGGACGATCTTGCGCCTCACAGGCGCATGCGGGGGTCCAGTGCGTCGCGCAGGCCGTCGCCCAACAGGTTGAAGCCGAGGACCGCCAGCAGGATCGCAAGGCCTGGGAACATCGCCACGTGCGGGGCCAGCACCAGGTAGTCGCGGCCGTCGCTGAGCATGGCGCCCCACTCCGGCGTGGGTGGCTGGGCGCCGAGCCCGAGGAAGCTCAGGCTGGCGGCGGTGAGAATGGCGGTGGCGATGCGCATCGTCACCAGGACGATCAGGGGCGCGGTGATGTTGGGGAACAGATACAGACGCATGATGCGATCATCGGTCGCGCCGATCGTGCGCGCGGCGACGACATACTCGTTCTCACGGACTGAGAGCACCGATCCGCGCACGACGCGCGTGAACGTCGGCACGGAGAAGATGGCGACCGCGATGATCACGTTATTCAGACCGGGACCGATCGCGGCGATGATGGCGATCGCGAGCAGCAGGCCGGGAAACGCCAGCAGGATATCCATGAGCCGCATTATCAGCAGGTCTGCGACGCCGCCGTAGAAACCGGTAATCAGGCCCAACAGCGAGCCGACGACCCCGGAGAGGAACGCGCCCAGGAAGCCGATACGCAGCGAATAGGCCGCGCCGTAAATAATGCGGCTCAGGATGTCGCGGCCGTGGACATCGGTGCCGAAGGGATGCGCCCAGGAAGGGGCAGCAACGCTGTCTCGCAGATTCTGCTTGAGCGGGTCGTAGGGCGCCAGCAGCGGAGCGGCCAGGCCCGAGATGATGAGCAGCAGGACGATGACGCCGCCAAAGACCGCGGCGCGGTTGCGGACCAGGCGCGCCCACGCGTCGCGCCACAGGCTGCGGGGGCGCCGGGCGAACACGAATGGGGCCGTGACGTCAGCCGCTGCCATAGTGAATCCTCGGATCGAGCCAGGCATAGAGCATATCTACGCCCAGGTTCACCATCACAAACTGAAGTGCCAGGATCAGCAGGATGCCCTGCACCATCGGATAGTCGCGGAAACCAATCGAGTCCACCAGCAGGCGGCCCACGCCGGGATACGCAAACACGGTCTCGGTGATGACTGCACCCGCGAGCAGGAAGCCGAACTCCAGCCCGACGACCGTAACAACCGGGATGAGGGCATTTTTGAGTGCGTGGCGATAGACGACGAGCTGCTCGCGTAGACCCTTGGAGCGGGCCGTGCGGATGTAGTCCTGGTTCAGAACCTCTAGCAAGCTGGAGCGAGTCACGCGGGCGATGATGGCCGCCGCGCCCACCCCCAACGTCACGCCGGGCAGCACCAGATGGCGCCAGTCCCCGCGGCCGCTCGTGGGCAGCAAGCGGAACTTGACTGCAAAGATCCACATCAACATGAGGCCGAGCCAGAAGGAGGGCGTGCAAATGCCCAAGAGCGCCACGACCATGCTGGCGTAGTCGGCCACCGAGTTGCGGCGGGTGGCCGCGACGGTGCCCGCCCCCATGCCGATGACGACTGCAATGGTGATGCTGACCAGGGTCAGCTCCATGGTGGCCGGCAGGCGCAGCCCGATCTCGTAGGTAACCTCGTTGCGCGTGCGTGTCGAGTTGCCCATGTCGCCGTGCAGCAGGTTATCAAGCCAGGTGAAGTACTGCTGAACAAGGGGCTTATCCAGGCCCAGCGACTTACGCAGCATTATGACGTCGGCTTCGGTGGCATCCTGCCCGGCCATCAGCCGGGCAGGATCGCCGGGCACGAGGTGCAGCAGCAAAAACACAGCGACAGTCACCCCAATCAGCGTCGGGATGACGATCAGCAGGCGGCGAATCAGATAGGTGAACACGCGGCTACACCTCGTAGCTGGCCCTAAGTCACGCGATTCTCAAGCACCCGTTTGTCCAGGGGTGCGCCTAAACGAAGTGGCCGGTGCGGTAGTAGCCGATGCCGTCGGGCTGGATCACCATGCCACTGACCTTGTTGCTGATGCCTCCCAGCACAGTCGTCATCCAGAGGAAGATCCAGGGGGCCTCTTCCATGACGATCTCCTGCGCCTTGGCATAGGCAGCCATGCGCGTGTCCGCATCTGCCGTCATCAGGCCGGCCTTGATCTGGGCATCAAAGTCGGGGTTATCCCAGAAGGCCAGGTTGAAGGATGCCGGCGGCCATGACTCCTTGGAGAGCAGCGGGCGAAGCCCCCAGTCTGCATCGCCAGTGGAAGGCGACCAGCCGGCATAGTTCAACATGCTCTTGTTTTGCTCGAATGGCTTGAACCGTTCGGCACTGAGCGTCGCCGCCTCCATGTTCGTGATCTCGGCGGTGACGCCGACGTCCATCAGCTGGCCCTGGATGGCCACTGCGACCTGTTTGGCGTCGGTAGAGTCCGCGGCCCAGAGGGTTGTCGTGAAGTTCGAGACGCCGGCCTCGGCCAGCAGCGACTTGGCCTTTTCGGGGTCATACGGGTAGGTCTTGACCGACTTGTACCCCCAGACGCGCGGGGCCAGCGGTGAATCGATGAGCTTGCCGTAGCCGGCCAGCACGGAGTCGATGATGGCCTGTTTATCGATCGCGTAGTTAAGAGCCTGCCGCACCCGCTTGTCGGTAAAGGGTTCCTTCTGGGTGTTCATCGCCACCCAGTAGGTATAGATGGCCTCGTTCTCCACCAGGGAGATATCGGTGCTGCCCTTGACCAGCTCGACCTGCGGATAGGGAACCTGGTTGATGAAGTGCGCATCGCCGGCTTGCAGCATGCTGATGCGCGTGCCGGCCTCGGGGACCGGCTTGATCACGAAGCGGTCGACCTGCGCCCCTTGTTCGGGGTTCCAGTATCCATCGAACTTCTCCACCGTCAGGTGGTCGCCCGGCACCCATTCGACGAACTTGTAGGGTCCCGTGCCGACCGGCTGCTTCCCGAAGGCGAAGACGTCCGCACCCTGCTTGGCCGCGGCGGGGCTGACAATCCCACCCGCGGGGTGGGCAAAGGTCGCCAACATCGCGCCGAACGGCTGGGATGTGGTGAACTTGACCGTGTAGTCGTCGATCACCTCGGTCTTGGCGATGATCGAGTAGAGTCCGTAACGCTTGAGCTTATTGTCCGGGTTGGTCACCCGGTCGAAGTTGTACTTCACCGCGTCGGCGTTGAACGGCGTGCCGTCGTGGAACTTCACGCCCTGGCGCAGGTAGAAGGTGAAAGTGGTCGCGTCGGCGGAGGCATCCCAGCGTTCCGCCAGCATGGCCTGCATTTCCATCTTCTCGTTGAAGCCGACCAAGCCCTCGAACATCAGCTTCTCAGGACCGTAGGACGCGTTATCGTTGGTATCCTGGGGGTCCAGGCTAACAACGTCGGCGTACTGGGCAACGACGATTTCTTTGGCCCCGGTCGAAGCAGCTGCTGCGGGCGCAGCGGCGGTGGCCGCAGGCGCAGCGGCCGCGGGCGCAGCTGCTTGCGGTACTCCGGTTGTGGCCGGCTGGGGCACACACGCCCCCAGGGCGGCTGCGCTGGCCGAGATCCCGGCCAAGCGGAGGAAACTGCGGCGGCTGAGACGACGTGGATCGGTTTTCATCTGTGCGAACCCTCCTTTTTGTCGCGTACCTTGGCTGAACAACTTACGGGGTCGACTGCGAGCGACGCAGACGATGCGCGCTGGCATGGGTAGACACTCCCATGCGGCGAGCTGGCAAGTAGTGGGGCACGCAGGCGCCTGTCGACGACTGGGGACATGGAGGCTGCATCCTGGGCGTGCATCGAACGAATTCCGACGGGCGTATCTCTAAGGCAATCATATCTTGCTAATCAACGAACTGCAAGGCGCACGCTGAACTGCTGCACTGCCCCCGGCCATCGGGAGCCCTTAATAGTCCGGGACACGCGGCTCCAGGACGGCCGCCAATCGTCGACTGCGTTTAGGACGCTCATGCTTTTCGGGCTGGCCTCGTTCGCGCTCCCGAGAGCGCTGGATGCCGTTTCTGATGCAAGCCCGATTGCGCCCGCCCGGCCAAGCTTACGCCGGCTCCTCTGTCTCGAGCCGCTCCCGCGCGCCGCTCAGGCGTAGCAATTGCTCCATCCGCCAGGCCTCGTCGGCGGCCAGCCGGGCAGACTGCTCGCCGAGCACTGCCGCGACGGCTGCGGGTGCCGGCCCGCCCGGCACCGTCCGGACCGCCACGAAATGCTCGGGGTCCAGGGCCTCGCGGATCACCTCGTCGGGGAGACCGAGCGGCCTGCCCAAAACCGCCCGAGCTGCCCGGTCGACGTCGGCGGAAACGACCTGGCGCGGCCCGCGCCCGCCGGCGACGGCCTCGGCAACGATCTGCGCAACTACCTGGTGGGCGCTGCGAAACGGCAGCTCCGCCCGGCGGACGAGAGTGTCGGCCAGTTCGGTGGCGGTGGTGAAACCCTCGCCTGCCCGCTCCCGCAGCCAGGCGGTATTCCAGGTCGCACCCGCCAGGACGGCCTCGAGAAGCGCATACACGCCGCCGGCAGTCTCCAGCAAGCGGAACAGCGGCCGGTACATTGGATCTTCGACGTCGTTGATATCCCCGAGCGGCACGTTGTGCTGCAGGGTGAAGACGCTCTGCACGTCGCCATAAAGGTACCCTAGTTGCGTCCGCACGTGTTCCAGCACGACTGGGTTCCGTTTTTGTGGCATAATGCTGGATATCTGGATAAATTCATCGCTGATACGCAGCGCCCCTGACTCCTGCGTCGCCCAGAAGAGCAGGTCTGTCACGAAACGCGATAGGCTGGCAGCTGCCACGTGGACTGCCCCGGCAACCTCCGCCTGGTAGTCCGCCCCGCCGACTGCATCGTAGCTGCTCTCCACCGGGCCGTCGAAACCGAGGAGGCCAGCGACATAGGCGCGGTCGATGGGGAAGCCTGTGGTGGTGAACGCCGCCGCTCCCAAGGGGCAGCGGTTGACGCGTCCGTAGGCCGCGCGCAGACGGGCGACGTCACGTTCCAGGAAGGCTGTTACAGCCGACAAGTAATGCGCCAACGTGGTGGGCTGCGCGGGCTGAGTGTGTGTGTATCCGGGCATCAGAGTACCGGTGTGGGCCGCGGCGAGGTCGAGCACCCGCCGTCGCAAAGCATCGATCTGCTCGACCAGGACCAGCAGTTTCTCCCGCACTACCCAGCGGCACATCGTCCCGTCCAGGTCGTTACGGCTGCGCGCGATCTGCAAGTTGCCAGCCGCTTCCCGGCCCGCCAGCTGCGTCAGGCGGTCTTCGAGGTAGAAGAAGACGTCCTCGTACTCCCCAGTGTAGGCTACCTGCGCCATATCCTCCGCGGCCGCCGCTCGCAAGGCCTCGAGCAACCGGCGCCCCGTCTCCGGCGCCAGTATCCCCTGGCGCAGCAGCATCAAGACGTGCGCCCGGCCGGCCGCCCACATGGGGGTTACCAGGTACGCCTTCGCCTGATCGAAATTGGGCGCCAGGACGGTTCCCGCGTAGGTCGGATGCGGGAAGACGAAGCCTGCCATGGGTTATCCTTTCAGTCCCGTCAGCGCGACCCCCTTGATGATCTGGCGCTGGAATATCAGAAACACGATCAGTACCGGAATTGTAGACAGGGCTGCCCCGGCCATGATCAATTCCCATGCTGAGCCCGCCTCCCCCGAAAAGAAGGACAGGCCCACCGGCAGTGTGCGCATTTCCATCCGCTCAGTAATGATCACCGGCCATAGAAAGGCGTTCCAGTTCCCGAGAAAGGTGAAGATGCACAACGCCGCGAGAGCAGACTTGACCAGCGGCAGGGTGATGCGCCAAAACAGGCCGAATTCGCTCACGCCGTCCATGCGCGCGGCGTCGAGCAACTCGGACGGCACCCCTTCCATAAACTGCCGCATCAGAAATGCGCCAAAAGCCGTGATCAGGCCCGGAAACATGATGCCGATGTAAGTGTCGACCCAGCGGAGCGAGCTCGACAGGATAAACCAGGGGATCACAAGCATCTCGGTGGGGATCATGAGCGTGCTCAGGATCAACACGAAGAGAAAGTTCTTGCCGGGAAAACGATACTTGGCAAACGCGAAGCCGGTCAGCGAGTCGAAGAAGGCCACACTAAGCGTAACCGCCACGGCGACGACGATGCTGTTCACGTACCAGCGCGCGAACGGCACACGTTCGAACACCCGCACGTAGTTGTCGAGAGTCCACGCGCGGGGAAGGAAGGTCCCCAGGAACACCTCTTTGGGCGGTTTCAGCGACGTCGACAGCATCCAGAGAAACGGCACGGTCATGATCAGACCGCCCAATGTAAGTGCCAGGTAGACCAGGATCGAGCGCAGCCGGTGGGGCGCTGCGCGGCGGGGCATCTCGACGACGGTGGCCATGCTAATACTCCACCCGGCGCGTCGTGACCTTGAGCTGTATCAGCGTGATCACCAGGATAAGCACAAACAACACGACGGTTGCCGCCGAGGCGTAGCCCATCTTGAAGCTTTGAAAGGCTTGCTGGTAGACGAATAACACCAGGGACTTGGTCGCGTTAAGCGGCCCACCTTGTCCCTGGTAGCTCATATTGAGCACCTGTGTAAATACCTGGAGGGCATTGATTGTGCCGATAACACCCAGGAATACGAGGGTGGGGTTGAGCAAAGGTAGAGTGATGTGCCAGAACAGCGACCATCCCCCGGCGCCGTCTATCTTGGCCGCCTCATAGAACTCCCCCGGGATGCTCTCCAGCCCTGCCAGGTAAATGATGATGAAGAAGCCGAGCGCCTGCCAGACCAGCACCACCACGATCGAGGGCAATGCCTGGTCGGGACTGATCAGGAACTGCTGCTGGGGCAATCCGGCGAGGCTGAGCAGCTTGTTGAGTGGGCCGTACCCGGGCTGGTAAATCCAGCGCCACACCCAGCTCACCGCGACTGTCGAGGTGATGTATGGGATGAAGTACAGGGCGCGGTAAAGAGCACGCGCCCGGAGCGCAGCCTGCAGGAGCAGGGCAAAGGCCAGCCCGATGACGAGCTCGAGCGGCACGCTCAGGACCACATAGAGGACGGTATTGCGCAGTGACTTGAAGAAGACCGGATCGGCAAACAGCGTGCGATAGTTGGCCAGGCCGGCCCACGGCTTGTCAGCTGAGAGTATGTCCCATGTGCGCAGGCTGACGGCCATGGCGAACAGAGTGGGCCCAAAGCGGACGGTGATGTAGAAGAACATCGGCACGAGCAGGAATACGTAGGCCCACAGGGCTTTCCTCTGGTCAAGGCTCAATCGCGGCGCCCATTCAGTCGCGCCGCCGCTCTGCACCTCGGCTGTGTGGGGCTGCGGATCTGTGCCGATGGGCACTGTCTCGACTCCTCTTTCCTCTATCCGGCCACCGGTCACCCTTTTGGCTTTCCCGGCGGCCGGACACCCCGATGCCTGGCAGCTACTTCTTCTGCGCCCAATACTGGTCGAACAGCTTCTGGACGGCCGCGTCGGCCTCGTCCAGCGACTGCTTTGGGTCCTCTGAATTGAGGATCACGCGGTCGTAGGCGTCGATCAGCGCCTGCCGCTCGGCAGCCTCGTCCACGAAGAAGGTGGCTTGCGCCACCGGCAGCGATTGGATGAAGGGACCCAGGAGCGGGTCGTTGGCGAAGGTCGGGTCATTGATCAGCTCGGCCCGGGCCGGCAGTTCGCCGATCGCCGGTGTCCACTTCCGCATGGTGTCGGCGCTGGTCAGGAACTTGAGGAATTTTACCGAGGCGGCCAGTTTGGCGGGGTCCTTGGCGGCCTTGGTCGTAATGCCGTGCGTCCAGAACGAGCCATAGTTCGCCTTGCCCTGAGGCCCGGCGGGCATCGGGAAAATGCCCCAGTTGAAGCCAGCATTGGCTTTGGCAGTTCCCACGTAGAAAGACCCGCTGACCATCATGCCCGCTTGCTGCGCCAGCCAGGCGGTCGGGCCATCGGCGCCGATCGTTGGGTCACTCACCTTGTCCTTCGTCGTCAGGTCAGTCAAGAACTGCCAGGCTGCGTAGCCGGGCGGCGTGTCAAACAACACCTCTTTGCGATCGGGACTCAGAGGCTGACCACCCCACTCTGGCAGGAGGATGCTGCGGTAGAGATTGTGGTCCTGATTGCCCATGTCGATGCGCCAACCCGCCACCGTCATCCTGTCGCCCTCGAACTTGGTCATCTTTTTGGCTGCGGCTACCAGGTCATCCATGGTTGCCGGGGCGACGTTGGGATCCAGCCCGGCCGCCTGCCACAGATCCTTGTTGTAGAAGATGGCCAGGTCACGCACGGCGGTGGGCAGGGCGTAGTACTTCCCGTTGAACTTGGCCGCCTGGACCATGGGCACGAAATCCTTCTCGATCTGGTCGACCGGGAAGTCGGCCTCCGGCAGCGGCGCCAGGTAGCCTGAATCTACGTACTTGGGCAGCCAGCCGTAATACAGGTTGATAACGTCGGGTCCGCGCCCGGCCGGGATGCTGGCCGCGACTTTCTCGTTATACTGCTCGTAGGGGAAGGTGGTCTGGACAACCTTGATATCGGGATTCTGCTGCTCAAAGTCCTTGATAAGTTGATCGACCAGGTTCTTCTTGAACTCGTAGAAATACTGCCAGTACTCGATTTCGACGGGCGCGCCTGCGGCGGGCTGGCTTGCCGCCACTGCCTCGGTGGGCGCGGCCGCAGCGGGAGCGGCGGTTTCAGGCGCCGCGGCCGGCTGACCGGCTGCGGGCGCGGCGGACGGCGCAGCAACACAGGCGGTCAGGAGCATGCTCAACATGAGTATGGCTGAGATCGGGAACATCACCCTGCGGTTCATGGCTTACCCCCTTCTGGTGGCTGATCCAGCTTCAACAGTCGAGCCGCATTGCCCGCAAAGATAGCCTGCAACGCCGGCTCGCTTACCCCAAGTTCTCGGCAGTCTCGCAGTTGGTCCTGCAGGTAGCGAATGGCAAATCCGCGTGGGAACCAACTGGAGTCGGTAGCGAAGACGATCCGTTGTGGGCCAATGGTTTCCAGATACTTGCGGAACAGCTTCTTAACGGACAGTTCCTCCGGCATCCAGCGCACCCATTGATTTGAACCCGAGGTATCGACGCACACATTGGCACAACTCCATGCCAGGTGAAGCATCTCGCGAACGTAGCCGCAACCGAAGTGCGGGACGACAAAGTTGACGGTCGGAAAAGCCCGGGCCACGTCGTGCAGCCGCAGTGGATTGATATTGTCGTGCCAGGCCACGCCGCCACCGCTCCCCAGGATGCCGAAGTGAATTAGTACGGGGACATTGTGCCGCTCGGCCACTTCCCAGACGGGCCACAACGCGGGATCGTCGATGGCCCCATCCAATGCAGGCGCCAAGATCTTGTACCCCTTCAACCCCAGATCCGACACGGCATGCTCCAGCTCCGCCGCCGCGCCCGGCATGAAGGGGCTGTGATGGGCAAAGCCGATGAACTTGTCCGGATGGCGCGCCACAATGCCGGCCAGATTCTCGTTGCCGCCTCCGGTAACGAAGACGACCCGCTCCAGCCCATATCGTTCGGCTTCTCCGTACCATCTCGCGGCCTGCTCCTCGTCGCCCCGCTGCTCACCTTCGGGCGCGGGGAAATCCCAGGCCAGGCGCCATTCCTGATTGTACATGGCGGCCCAACCTTTGATGACTGCTGCCTTGTCAGGCCCCCGTGGGTGCGCCGAGCGATCGGGGTAGGTGCCTCCCATCATCGGCTTTGCCGTGGGGAAGTGCACGTGAAAATCAATGATCCTTAAGCCCTGATAGGACATATGGACTCCGATCCGTGCACCGGCCGCTGACTGCCGGGGGACAGCCTGAAATGCCAGGGTACGGGCATCTTACTCCCTTTTTGACACGATTGCAACCCTTAAATTGCTGAACCTGGCGGCCCATACCTTATTTGCTGCGCGTGGAAGCGTGCGCCGGCGTACGGCGCGGGAGATCCGCGCGCTCTGCCCACCTTCAAAGGCGCACCTTTCTCATAGCAGGAGACTTCAGACGCCGGGGTCAGGCGCCTGAAGTCTCCACTACCGGATGGGCGACCGGGTTACTGAGCGAAAATGCTGTTGGGTAGATAAGCCGAGACCATGTAGTTTGGCGCGTCTACGATCTGGCTGATCCTGAGGTCGACGGCGACGCTGCAGAGAACATAGGCCTCCGATCGGCTCAGACTATGCGCTTCTACCAGGTGGTCGATCATGTAACGGATGGCCTGCTGCGCGTTGTGGTAGAGGTCCGGGCCCTGGGCTGTGGTGACAAAGTAGCTGCCATGATCCGCCAACGCCAGCGGCCTGGGCCGTGCGAAGCGCAGCTCGGGGATGGTTTGTTTCTTCAAGAGTCCGAAGCGCAGGGTGACGTCCATCGAGGCCTCGATACCGGTACCGCAGACCTCGCCGTCTCCCTGGGTACCATGGCAGTCGCCGCACGAGAACAGCGCGCCGGGAACCCAGACCGGCAGATAGAGCGTCGTGCCCGCCGTCAGACCCCGGTTGTCCAGGTTACCGCCGTGCTCGGTCGGCGCGATGGTGCCCAGCCGGCCCGACTGACGCGGCGCAACCCCCATCGTGCCACAAAACGGATCGAGGGGCACCCGGATGCCGGGCTTGAAGGAGGCGCTGTCGCCTTCGAGCTGCCAGATCTTGAGATATGGATCGGGGAAATCGTCGGCCAGCAGGCCAAAGCCGGGGATGATGCCGCTCCAGCCCCAGCCCTTATGCACAAAGTGTAGGATCTCCACCGCCAGCGTATCTCCCGGCGCCGCCCCGTTGACGTAGACCGGACCGGTCAAGGTATCTACCCTGTCGAAGTCGAGGGTCGCCAGCGCGCTCGCGTCAGAGTCGGGCTTGAGCTGCAGGCCCGATGCTTCCTGGCAGGCGAGGGTGACCGTATCACCAGGCTCAATCGAGAGCCTCGGCGGTTGCGAGTTGTCCCAGGCATAGGCTACGACGCTGTCGTCCAGGTAGTACTCTCTGGCCATGCTGAATCCTCCTCATACCTGTTCGCGGATGCGCGGGTCCAGGATCCCCTGTGCGATGTCGATCAGAATGCTGCTGAACACTACGAGCAGCGCCGTGAAGATTACGGTGCCCATGATCAATGGGATGTCGACCTCGATGATCGCTTCCACGGCCATTCGCCCGATGCCAGGCCAGGCGAATACCTGCTCGACCAGCACGACCCCGCCCACAAACCACGGGATATCCATACCGACCATGGTGACGATCGGGTTGAGCGCGTTGCGCATGATGTGCCTGAACAAGACGGCCCGCTCCGCCAGCCCCTTGGCGTGGGCAGTGCGCACGTAATCGGCGGCCAGCACGTCGAGGGTGCTGGAACGGACCATGCGCGCGTACCAGGCCGCGCCGCCCAGGCCGGCAGTCAGCGCCGGCAAAACGAGGTGAGCGGGGGTGCCGGCGCCACCCAATGGGAAGATCGGCCAGCGGAACGAGAACCAGAACAAAAGCAGCAGCCCGAGCCAGAACGGCGGCACCGACACGCCCAACAGCGCGAAGGTCATGCCCGCGCGATCCCACCGCGAATATTGCCGCAGCGCCGATACGATGCCGACCGGCACGCCGACCAACAGCTCCACCAGAATGCCGGCGACGATGAGCTGTAGGGTGTACGGGAAGCGCGACAAGACTGCCTGCAACACGGGCATTTGCAGGTTGTAGGAGAACCCGAGGTCACCCTGGACGGCCCGGACAACGTAGCGCCCATATTGGACCCACAGTGGATCATCAAGGCCGAGTTGCTTGCGGATGCGCGCCACGGTCTCGACAGAGGCGTTAGGGCCGGCATACATACGTGCCGGATCGGCCGGCAAGTAGTAGATCAGGACGAAGGTGATCAGCGAGATGCCGATCAGCACCGGAATCCCAAGCAGTAGACGGCGCAGGATGAACTTCGCCATGGTGTCAGCCCTCCGTCCGCTTGCGTTGTACGGGGTCGAGGGCGTCGCGCAAGCCATCGCCGAGCAGGTTGAAGGCAAATACGGTCAGCATGATGGCCAGGCCGGGGTAGATCACCAGCCACGGCGCCGAACGGTAGAACTGCTGGCTCTGCTGGATCATGCCTCCCCAGCTCGGCGTCGGCGGCTGGACGCCGATCCCAAGGTAGCTGAGAGAGGCTTCCAGCGTGACGTTGGTCGCGATGCCCAGGCTGCCCCAGACGATAATGGTAGGGACCATGTGCGGCAGGATATGGCGCAGCACGATGCGCAAGTCCGAAGCGCCGACGCAGCGGGCAGCGACGATAAATTCGCGCGTGCGCAGCGACCGTACCTGTCCGTAAACGACTTTCGCTATCCACGTCCAGTAGACGGCGCCGATCACAAAGATGATGATCCAGAGGCTAGGGCGCAGGATCGCGACCAGCGCGATGGCAAGCAGAAGGGTGGGGAAGGCCATCATGATCTCGGTGAAGCGCATGAGCAGCGTTTCCACCCAGCCGCCGATGAAACCGGCCAGCGATCCGACCAACGCACCGAGGCCAATCGCGATCAGATTGGCGAGCACCCCGACCATCAGGCTCACGCGCGTGCCGTAGATGATGCGGCTAAAGAGATCGCGCCCATTCGGGTCCGTGCCGAGCAGGAACTCTGTGCTCTTGGGCAGGGTGCTGGGCACGGGCAGGCCCTGAATGCTCAGGCCATCGTCAAACTGATGGGCGGGGTCATATGGCGCGATAAGCGGCGCGGCAAGCGCCACGAACACCAGCAAGAGCGCGGCCACCGCCCCCAGGATGGCCAGGCGGTCGCGCCGGAAGCGGCGCCAGCCGAGGGCAAACATGCCTTGCCCCGTCGGCGCGGCCCGAACGGTCCAGCTTGCATCCGGCCCGCTGGGGCCCGCGCCCGACGGGGCGATATTGTCGACAGAAGTCGCCATCGCTACTTGTTCTGCCAGAGCCTTTCGTAGCGGATCGTATGCTCGGGATGAGCGAAGTCGGTGGGCTTGCCCTGCAACGTCGTCGAATGGGCCATGTCGTATTCGCCGTTGTAGACCGGCACCCACGGCGCCTCGTCCATCAAAGCCGCGAATATGGCGCGGATCTCCTTCATACGCGCGTCATGGTCGGTGATGGCCAGCGCAGCCACCGCCCTGGCATCGATCTGCTTGTCGCACAGCCAGGGCCAGTTCCAGCCGCCCGGCACGGCCGAAACACAGCCAAGGATCGGCGCATAGAAGTCGTCAGGGTCTGGGTAGTCCTGGATCCAGGCCAGCCCGCCTGACCAGATCATGGGAGTCGCGCCCTCGGTGCCGCCATCCTGGATGACGGTGCTTCCGGCCAGTGTCTTGATCTCCAGCTTCACGCCGACGTTCGCCAGGTCCTGTTGGAACGACTCGCACAATTTGGGCTGTGGGTCCACCGCGATGCACTCGATGCTGGTCGAGAATCCGTCCGGGTAGCCGGCCTCGGCCAGCAGAGCCTTGGCCTTGTCGGGGTTGTAATCGTACCCCGTATAGGCGGGGTCGTAGCCGGGCATCAGCGGCGGCAAAATCTGGTTCGCAACGGTGCCCCGGCCGTTAAGGAGCTGGACAATGCGATCCTTGTTGATGGCGTGGTTGATGGCCTGCCGCACCTTGACGTTATCGAAGGGCTTCACCCGTGTGTTCATGGCAATGTAGATCGTGCTTACCTGGGGCTGCTTGACCAACCGGTCTTTCCAGGCCGGGTCTTGCGAGATGCGCACGTAGTCCGCGGCCGGGATCGGATCGCCCATCAGGTCGATCTCGCCTCTCTCAAGCCGCAGCAGGGCCACGTCGGGGGTGACGCCGACCTGGATGGTGACCTTGTCCAGGTAAGGTAAGTCCGGCATGAAGTAGTTCGGGTTGCGCTCGAATACTAGCTGCTGTCCGCTGGTCCACTCCTTGAGGACGAACGGGCCCGTTCCCACCGGCTGATGGCCGAAGTTCTCGCCCTGTTTCTCCACCTCTTCCTTGGGCACGATGAAGGCGAAATTGAGCGCCATCTTGTTGAGGAAAGTCACGTCGGGGGCCTCAAGGGTGAACTGCACGGTGTAGTCGTCCAAGACCTTGATGCCGGCCAGCGACGTCGCCTTGCCGTCTGCCAGGTCTTGGGCGCCTTTGATGCCCATAAAGAAGCCGGCGCCGGGGCTCTTGGTGGCGGGATTGATCACACGGGTGAGGGAGTAGGCTACGTCCTCGGCTTTCAACTCGCGGCCGTTCTGGAACTTGACCCCCTGACGCAGCTTAAAGGTGTATTGGCTTGCGTCCGCGTTGACTTGCGGCATTTCGGCGGCCAGGCCGGGGACGATGTTGGTGGTGTCGTCGTAGTCAAGCAATCCATCGAACACCATCTTCTCGGCCGGCCAATTGGTCCAGTCATAGCCGACCGCAGGGTCGAGGGTTGCCAGGTCGTCTTTGTAGGCAATGGTCATGGAGCCGCCGCGCTTGGCTTGGCCCTGCGCCGGTGAGGCGGGCGCGTTGGCAGTCGTGGAAGTGGCTTGCTCCGCCTGGGCGGCCGGCGCCGGCGCGGCAGGGGCCGGCGACGCGGGTGCACAGGCAGACAGGACCAGGAGGAGGCAGAGCATCAGCGCTGCGATCCGGATCGAGAGGCGGGTCGTAGGACGGGCGATGGGGACCGATCGCATCTTCTTACTCCTTGAGCACGACGGGTGGATAGGGCTGCGCAGTCAGGCAGTACGCGCGCTACGCTGGCATATAAGGAACCGGAAAGATTCTACATGGGGCGACGTCGCCCAAATCGACGCCCAGGGCACAGGGCCGAGCGGCAGCGCTGCCGGCAGGGGAAATGCTCGACGGCAAGCATACTACGCGGCGTGCACGCTGTCAACTGGGTTTGCGAATTTGGAGATTTTGTGCTGGTTTGCACTCACAGCCAACGAATGCTATGATTGGCCTTACCATGCCTCCGTGTCCCGACGGCATCGTTCTCTTTCAAGCCTCTCCTGCCCGCTGGTAAACGCGCATTCTGCTCGAAGTGCGGTGTGGAGGCGGTGTTGAGGTGCGGAGTCAGGCAGCGATTCTCAACACTGTTCGCCGGTTCTGCCCGGCCGCTGCGCATATACGTTGCCGCCGGCATCCCGTATCGTTTCCGCCACAACGCGCGTCTTCATACATGCAAACAGACCGTAGAATGACCGTGATCGGTAGCATTCGGTTACTCGCCAGCGGCGTCGCCAATTCTGTTTTCCAGTCGCCGCCCCTGCGGGGAAAAGCCATAATGGGTAGATCCAGGTCGCCAAGGAACCCCGCATGCCACCAAAAATCCTGATCGTGGATGACGAAGAGGAGCTCCTGGACGTCATCCAACTCATCTTGACCCAGAGCGGCTACGAAACACTGACAGCCTCTGGTGGCGCCGAGTGCCTGAGGCTGTTGGCACGGCAAACGGTAGATCTCTTGATCCTGGACGTAATGATGCCCGAAGTAGATGGCTGGGAGGTTCTGCGCCAGCTCAAGGACCAGGAAAGAGCGCAGCCGATCCCAGTGATGCTCTTGACGGCCAGGGCGCAACCCATCGACCGAGTGTTGGGACTGAATGTGTTCGGCGTTCGGGAGTATGTCACCAAACCTTTTGAGATCGGCGATCTGGTCAAGAGGGTGGCGAACATACTCGGCAACCAGGGAGGAAGATAGGTGCCTGGCAACGACGGTTTTCTACTCTGCTATTATGAGAGCGTGCTGAACAGCATTCCTTCGGGAACATTAGCGCTCAATTCAGAGCTAGTGATTGCCAGCATGAACCCGGCCGCAGAGCGCATTCTCGGCTTGAGCACGGAGGAGTGCCTCGGTTTCCCCCTGCCACGGTTGCTGGATCCCGCATTGGGCTCGGACGATGCCGGAGTTCTGGAAACGGGGCTCAGTACCGTATTGCGAAACCGGATTCCGTTCGTACATGAACTAGGCATGGCCGGCCGTGCGATGGAATTTAAGGCGTCGGCGCTAGTGGACTCTCCGGGGGGCGTGATGGGTGTTGTGCTGCTGGTGGAGGACATCACCGAGCGCAAGGCGATGGTCGAGATGCTGCGCAGGGCATCGCTGACCGATGACCTCACAGGCTTATCCAATCGGCGGGGTTTCTTGCTGCGTGCCGAACAGCAGTTGAAGACGGCAGGCCGCTTGAAGCGCAGGGGCTTGCTGCTCTACGCCGACATGGACAACTTGAAGCCCATAAATGACGCCTGGGGACACGCCCAAGGCGACCAGGCACTGATTGACATCGCGGCCGTCTTGAAGGAGATCACCCGCGAGACGGATATCGTCGCGCGCGTGGGCGGGGACGAGTTCGCCGTGCTGACCCTGGGGGCACCTGAGCGCAGCGCGCCTTACCTCCTGGCACGTCTCGAGCGGAACCTGGAAGCCTATAACGCGGGCGATGGACGATTGTACAAACTCGCCTTGAGTGTCGGCGTTGCGCACTATGACCCAGAAGCGCCTTGCTCGGTGGCCGATCTGCTAGATCAAGCAGACACCTCGATGTATCAACAAAAACAAAGCAGGTACTAAACCCTGCCGTTTCGAGGAGACGCTCCGATGCCAATTCCAGTTCGCGTCCTGATTGTCGAGGACGCACCTGAGGATGCCCAGCTGATGCTCGCTATCCTCGGGAAAGAAGACCTGCTGCCAGACTGGATGCGAGTGGATACGGAGGCGGACTACAAGACTGCCCTCGCAATGGCCCCCGACCTGATCCTGGCCAACTGGTCGCTGCGACAGTTCAGCGGGCAACTCGCCATGCAACTGCTGCGCGCAGAGGGCCTCGACATACCCTTTATCATCGTCTGCGATAGCAGCGACGAGGAAACTGCCCTGGATGGTCTGCACCACGGCGCGTACGACTACGTCCTGAAGAATGGGCTGATGCGTCTGGGATCGGCGGCGCGTCGCGCGCTGGCCGAGAGGCAACTGCGCGCTGTGCAGGACTGCCTCGATGAGACTCCGCGGGAAAGCAGCGAACAATACCGGCCCCTCGCTCGATTGGCCGGCATGCCGGAAATCTCGGCCCGTTCAAACGGCCGTCCGGGCCCCCTGAACGGCGTCGCCTCGGTGCAGGCAGATACTCTCCCGTCGCACTGTGAATATGAGATCCAGACGCGGCAAGGAGCGCGGCGCCCGATCCGCTGGAACAACAGTCTGCTGCGCGATGATCATGGACTCGTCGTCGGAGTGAACAGCATCGGCGAAGATATAAGCGAACGCAAGCAGGCAGAGGACAAGGCCCGGCGCCCGCTCGAGCACCTCACCGCGCTGCGCGACATCGACCCGGCCATTACTGCCAGTTTCGACCTGCGCCTCAACCTCGCAACGATCCTCAGCCACGTGACCAGTCAACTGCACGTCAGCGCCGCCTCGGTGCTGCTGCTCGATCCGAGTTCGCAGGTGCTGGAGTTCGTCGCCAGCCGCGGCTTCCGCAGCAAAGCGATCGAACGCACTCGGCTGCGCGCGGGAGAAGGCCACGCCGGCCGGGCTGCCTTGGAGCGCCGCCTGATCCACGTCGCGGAGCTGGCCCAGCCCGGCAACGAGCTCATCAGACCGCTCCTGGGCGATGAGGGTTTTGTCAGCTATTTTGGCGTACCATTGCTGGCCAAGGGAGAAGTCTTGGGGGTGCTGGAGATTTTCCACACGGCACCGCTCAATCCAGACGAAGAATGGCTCGACTTTCTGAGTGCCCTGGCCGGCCAGGCGGCGATCGCGATCGACAATGCCAGGCTATTCGAGGCCTTACAGCGCTCCAAGACGGAACTAACCGCGGCCTACGACGCCACCATCGAGGGTTGGTCGAGGGCCCTCGATCTGCGGGATAGAGAAACCGAGGGCCACGCCCAGCGCGTGATGGAGATGACGGTCAAGCTGGCGCGCGCCTTAGGGCTGAGCGAGGACGAACTGATGCGGGTGCGTTGGGGCGCGCTGTTGCACGACATAGGCAAGATGGGCGTTCCCGACAGCATCCTGCTCAAGCCCGGCCCATTGACCGACGAGGAATGGGCTGTGATCAGACAGCACCCGACGACCGCTTTCAAGATTTTGTCGCCCATTCGCTACTTGGGCGCGGCGGTGGATATCCCGTATTACCACCACGAGTGGTGGGACGGCACCGGCTACCCGCTGGGCTTGCGCGGCGAGCAGATCCCTCTCGCGGCCCGCATCTTTGCCCTCGTGGACGTGTGGGATGCCCTGCGCTCGGACCGCCCATACCGCAGCGCGTGGCTGCAACAAGCAGTGATAGAATGCCTTCGCTCGCAGGCGGGCACCCACTTTGACCCCCAGATTGTTCCGGTATTCTTCCAGTTGCTGGAGAGCGAAGGTATGGACATTGCCGAAGCCGGGGCAGACTCGGCCAAAACGAAGGAGTGAACGAATGGACTTCCGCGTCGACCAGAAGGGCAAATACTACACCGAGCGCATAACCAAAGAGAGGCTACAGGTGGTTATCGCGACCGCGACCAACATCATTCGCGGTACCGTCCACGTCACCCGCAACCTACGCCTCAAGGACGAGCTAAACAGCGCGGAGCGGTTCATTGCGGTCACTGGCGCCGACGTATACGACTCGAGCGGTGAGACGCGAGTGCACAGCAACGTGGTTCTCCTTTTGAACAAGGACCTGGTCGCTTGGGTGTTACCACAAGAAGAATGCCCATCCGCCGCGGAGGAAAAACGCAGTGAATGAGCCCGACCCTTGCCCGCCTGAACCCCGTTCGATCGAGGAAACTGGTCTGAGCTTTGGCTTCCTGGTCGATCTTGTTCTAAAGATGGTCTACTTTGCCAACGAGTTGACCGCCCAGGGAGTGGCGGATCAGGTCAAGCTTCCGTTCGCCCATGTGGTCGAAGAATTGCTTGCCTTCCTGACGAAGGACGATCTACTCGCCATCACGGGAAGCACCGGCTTTGGCGAGCGGGCTTACAAGTACGCCGTGACGGGAAAAGGAGTGGCCAAGGCCCACGAAGTCCTCGCGCGTTGTCAGTACGCTGGGCCCGCGCCGGTATCGCTGAAAGCCAGCAACGCGATGACCCGCAGCCAGTCTATCGGCGAAGTCCACGTCAATCAAGCGCAGATGCGCGAAGGGTTCCGGCACCTCGTGGTCTCGGACAAAATGCTGGCTCGGATGGGCCCGGCGGTGAACTCGGCCCGCTCGATCTTCCTTTACGGCCCTCCCGGAAACGGCAAGACGACGATGGCCGAAGGGATTGCCCGACTCCTGGGCGGGACGGTGTACATACCGTACGTCGTCGAGGTCGATGGCCAGGTGATCAAGGTTTTCGACGAGGTCAATCACCGGCGCTTGCCCGAACCCAGCGCTAAGCCGCTGGGCTTCGGCGCCGATCCGCCGGCGCATGACCAACGGTGGGTACTATGCCGGCGTCCGTTGATCATCGTCGGCGGAGAGCTGACGCTCGCCGGCCTGGATTTGGTGTTCGACCCGATCTCGAAGACGTACGAGGCACCCTTCCAAATGAAGGCGAACACCGGGATCTTTCTGATTGACGACTTCGGGCGCCAGCAGGTCAGCCCACGCGATCTGCTCAACCGCTGGATTGTGCCCCTGGAGAAGCGCGTGGACTACCTGACCTTGCAGACAGGTAAGAAACTCGAAGTGCCCTTTGATATGCTGATCGTTTTCTCGACCAATCTTGAGCCATCCCAATTGGTGGACGATGCCTTCTTGCGGCGCATACGCCACAAGATCGAGGTGCCCGACCCAACCTGGGAACAATTCCGCGAGATCTTTTGCCGACTATGCCCAACACGGGGTGTCGAGTTCGACGAAGAGAACCTGGCTTACCTGGTGCAGGAGCATTACGTGCGGGCGCAGAGGACACCCAAGATGGTCCACCCGCGCGACCTGCTGGATCAGATAGTTGACGCAGCCCGCTACCTCGAAATCCCGCCGGCCATGAGCAAGGACTTGCTCGATCGGGCCGTGGAAGCCTACTTCGTGAAACTGTGAGGGGCCATGAATAACCTCTACGAGCGGGCCGCGCCCGCGCAGCAACTCGATCCCGCAAATATGCCGCACCTTACCAGCCCGGAGGCCGATCCTGAGGCCTGGACGGCGATGCGCCGGGCGATCACCGACCGGATCCTGGCCGGGCTGTCGTCCCCAGCCGAACTACGGCGTGACGCGGAGACCACTCAGAAGGTACGCGAACGGTTTGCAGCGATTTTGGGGATGGGTCAGCCGCTGGCACCGGACGCCGAAAAGTTGATGGAACGCCAGATCCTGGACGAAGTGCTGGGGTTCGGCCCTCTCGAACCGCTGATTGCGAATCCAAGCATCACCGAAATCATGGTGAACGGTCCGCAGCATATCTACATCGAACAGAAAGGCCAGATCAAGGAGGTCCCGGTCACCTTCGATGACGAAACTCATCTGATGCGCGTCATCGACCGGATCATTCGACCCCTCGGCCGGCGCGTCGATCGCAAGACGCCAATGGTGGATGCACGGCTGCCGGACGGCTCGCGCGTCAACGTCATCATCCCCCCGGCTGCGATCCATGGCGCCACGATTACCATCCGCAAGTTCTCACAAAGGCCGCTGCAGATCGAGGACTTGATCCAGTTCGGCTCTCTCACACCCCAGATGGCCGAGTTCCTGCGCGCCTGTGTTATGACACGCTTGAACACGGTTGTTGCCGGCGGCACGGGCTCCGGCAAGACAACGCTGCTCAACGTTCTCTCGAACTTCATCTCGGATGAGGAGCGAATTGTTACGATCGAGGATTCCGCCGAGCTGCAGCTCAATAAGCCCCATGTGGTGGCGCTTGAAGCCAGGCCTCCTGACCCGGACGGCACGGGCCGCGTCACCATCCGCGAGTTGGTCATCAATTCTCTGCGCATGCGCCCCGACCGCATCGTCGTGGGCGAGGTACGCGGTGGCGAAGCCCTGGATATGTTGCAGGCCATGAACACCGGCCACGACGGTTCCTTAACGACTATCCATGCGAATACCCCGCGAGACGTCATCTCGCGTCTGGAAACGTTGGTGTTGATGGCGGGTATCGATTTCCCCGTCAAGGTCGTTCGCGAGCAGATCGCGGGCGCGATCGACTTAATCGTGCAGCAGGCACGTATGCGAGATGGCTCCCGCAAGATCGTAAAGATCACCGAAGTGCAGGGCATGGAGGGCGATGTCGTCGTTCTACAGGACATCTTCAAGTACGTCGAAAAGGGAGTTGACGCAAGCGGCAAGGTGCTGGGCGCGATACAGCCGGTCGGGATTCGGCCGAAGTTCACGCCGCGTTTGGAAACCGCCGGCTTTAAACTTCCCCCGGAGATCTTTGGTGGTGGACCCAGGCCGCCCGACGACCGCGGCTGGAGACGCTGAGCTAACGCCGAAACAGGTGGGCTCGTAGCCCCATCGGGCAGAGGACAAAGGAACAAGCATGACCAAGCTGCTGATCATCGAAGACGACGCGACACTCGCCAGCGGCCTGTCGATCAACCTCGAACTGGAGAGCTATGACGTCCGTGTGGCACCCAACGGCCTGGCGGGGCTACAAGTGGTCGCCGAGTGGCAGCCGAACCTGGTCCTTCTGGACGTCATGATGCCCGGCATGGATGGCTGGGAAGTCTGCAGGCGGCTGCGCGAGTCATCAGACATCCCTATCATCATGATCACGGCCAGAGGCATGCGCCAGGACGTCATCCAGGGACTCGCCTGCGGCGCCGACGACTACGTCAGGAAGCCGTTCGATCTGCAGGAGTTGGAGCTGCGCATCAAGGCCCTGCTCCGTCGCTCGCGGCCGCCCAGGAGCAGCGAGGTTGAGCGCTTCGACGACGGCCGGTTGCTGATCGATCTGGAGCGCCGGACGGTGCTGCGCCGCGGGCGACCGGTCCACCTGACTCCTACCGAATACCGGCTCCTGGCCTACCTCGTGCGCCACACGGGACGAGTAGTGGCGCACGCCGATCTGGTGCACGCCGTTTGGGGACCACGCTGTGCCGATGAAACCGCCAACCTGGGCGTCTACATTCGCTACCTGAGGGAGAAATTGGAGGAAAGGCCGAACGATCCACAGTACATCTGCACTGAATGGGGCACCGGCTACCGCTTTGACGGTCAGACCGCGTCCGCGATCTAGCGCATAGCGCAAAACCAGCGGGTTACCGAACAACAGACTTCTAGGCCGGCGGCGCGGAAAGAGGATGCATGGCAAACTTTCGGCAAATGACCAAGCTGGAGCTGACCGAGGCGCTCCGTGGCCTCCAGGCCCAGGTGGCGTCGTTGCAGACCGTAGCGGCGGAACGCGACCGCCTGTCGCAAGAAATCTCGGTCCACCAGGCTGAACTCGAGGCGCAGAACCAGGAACTGCGCCAAGCCCAGCGGCTGGTGGAGGAATCGCGCGACCGGTACGCGGACCTGTACGACTTCGCCCCTGTTGGCTACGTGGCGCTCGACGCCCGAGGTCGCATCCAAGAAATCAACCTGACCGCCGCCAGCATGCTGGGAGTGGAGCGCGCGCGCCTGATTGGTGTGCCGTTCGGCCGCTATGTCGCCAGCAGCGACGCCGAAGCGTTCGACATGCACCTGCGCGAGAGCTGCCGCTCACTCGAACCTGTGACCGCGGAGATCCAGGTGGTAGTGAACGAGGACCAGGCGATCCAGGTGCAACTGGTCAGTCTGGCGCTGCGAGACGGTGCCGAAGGGGTCCTGCGCTACCGCATCACCATGACGGATGTCAACGCGCACAGGCGTGCAGAACGGGAGGCGCGGGCTTCGGCAGTATTGCTGCAGAAGATATTTGACAGCCTCGATCTCGCCGTCTTCGTTGTTGATGCAGCTAGCTATGTGGTGATCGACTGCAATGCCGCAGTGGAAAGCGTCTTCGGCTGGCTTCCACACGAAATGATTGGCAAGACCACCCAGTTCTTCCAGTCAGAACGGGCCACAGACGGAGCCTTCCTGCAACGACTGACGTGCGCGCTGGATGCGCAGGGAGCCCACCACGGCGAGACCTCGATGCGGCGCCGGTCCGGGCAGCTCTTCCCCGCCGAGATTGCCGTGACTGAAATCAGAAGTGACTCGGGCTATCGCAGCGGTCTGGTGATTCTCGTGCGTGATATCAGCGAACGAAAACGGGCCGAACAGGCCCTGCAGGAAAGCGAAGCACGCTTCCGCGCGATATTCGAGCAGGCTGCGGTCGGCGTGTCGCAGTGTGTCTCGCGCACCGGGGAATACGTGCGGGTCAACCAGAAGTTCTGCGAAATCGCCGGTTACGCGCGTGAGGAGTTGCTGAACCGCCAATGGCAGAGCATCACGCATCCGGACGATCTGGAGGCCGAACTCAATTTCGTGCGGCAGCTGACGGAAGGTGGCATCCGCACCTTCTCGATGGAAAAACGTGTTTGTCGCAAAGATGGTGGGATAGTTTGGGTCAATCTGACCGTGTCATCGATGTGGGCCAGCGGCGAAGAACCCACTCACCACATTGCGATCATCGAAGACATCTCCGAGCGCAGGCAGGCGATGGAAGACACCAGGCTGCGCCTGGCCGAGCTTCAGCCGGTAAGCGAAATATCGGCCGCTCTGCGAGCCGCCAGGACCCTGGACGAAATGCTCCCAATGCTACTGGACCTGACCCTCGGGGCGCTGCTGGCGGCGCAAGGCAGCATCTGGCTGTACGACGCTGTCGAGGACGTGCTGCGTCCCGCAGCCTTGCGGGGGGCGAGCCAAAAGCATGCAAAGAGACCGCGCGTATATAAGCCCGGCGAGGGGATCGTCGGAGCAGTGTTTGCGACCGGACAGCCTCATCTGGTCGGCGACTTCGGTTCGGAGGAAGATGCTTCAGAAGCGATGCGCAGGCGACTTGCACCCGGCGTCGGCGGAGCAGCCATCCCGATTCGCGCCGGTGATAGGGTGATCGGCACCTTCCTGGTGAATGTGCCCCTGCCCCGCCGGCTGACGCCGAGCGAGATCCACCTCTTGACCACCCTGAGTGAGATCGCCGGCACGGCTATCCAGCGCATAATGCTGCGCGAGGAAGTGGAGCGCCGCGCGGCCGAGCTGGAGCAGCGGGTGATCCAGCGCACCGCCGAACTATCCCAAAGGGAGGCCGCCCTGCAGGCAGCCAATGCGCAGCTCAAAGAACTCGACCGCATGAAAAGCCAGTTCGTCTCCGACGTCTCGCACGAGTTACGCACGCCAATCACGACGATCAAGTTGTATGTGTCGCTGCTGCGCAAAGGGCCACCTGCGCGGCGTGACGAGTTTCTGCAAGCGCTCGAACACGAAGCCAACCGGCAAGCGGATCTCGTCGAAGCGATTCTGCAGATCTCGCGCGTCGATTCCGGGAAGCTAGAGCTCCAATGCACGCCGCACGATCTCGGCGAGCTTGCGAAGTCATCGGTCGCCAGCCGAGAGCCGCTGGCAGCCGAAAAAGGAGTGACGCTCGTCTGTCAGTGGCTCAAACCAGGCCCGATAGTGTCGGTGGACGGTGCCCGCACGCTGCAAGTGATCGATAACCTGGTCGAGAATGCCCTCTGGTACACGCCCAAGGGGGGACAGGTGAGGGTCGTGGCCGGCACAGCCGAGGCGGACGGACAGACCGGAGCGACGCTGACCGTGTCGGACACGGGCATCGGCATCCCACCTGACGAATTACCGCGGATCTTCGAGCGCTTCTTTCGCGGAGAAAAGCCGCGCGAAATGCAGTTACCCGGCACCGGCCTCGGCCTGGCGATCGTCAAGGACATCGTCGACCTGCACGGTTGGAAAGTGAGCGTCGACAGCCAGGTAGGAAGCGGCAGCACCTTCACGATCTGGCTGCCGCTATCGTCCGCCGCTGTACCGCGTCCCCAGCGGGGGCGATAGAGCGAGGTTTCTCGAAGCGCCTGCCGGCCAGGCCGGGAGGCTCAGGACGAGACCTTCTCCGCCTCCAAGCGCTTACGCCAGTAACGCGTCAAACCATCCACGGACATGAAGTGCGGGTTGCTGGCGGCGTAAGCCTGAAATTCGTCCTCGCCGATCTGCAAGGCGCTTGCGCGCGCCCGGTCCCAAGCAGTATAGCCTGCGATCACGGCTTCGCGCCCCTCGCCGGCCTGCAGACGCGCCCTTACGAAGCCGGCCGCTTCGTCCAGGACTCCACTCAGCGTCTCGAGGTGCCCGCGCACGTCGCTCACGATGCCAAAATGCGTTGGATAGACGGCAGCCAGATTCTCGGTCGCGAGGCGCCCCAGGCTGCGATGCCAGGCCTCGAGGTCAAACTCCGGCGGCGGCGTCGGGACAGAAACCAGGCGGCTGCCGGGCAGGTGGATGCCGGTCACATCGCCGGTAAATGCGATGTCTTCGAGGCGAAAGGCGTAGTGGTGGCGTGCGTGTCCCGGTGTATCCAGACAGGTGAAGGTCAAGCCGGCCTCCCGCACCTGGTCGCCGTCGTAGAGCGCCGTCAGGCAGTCGGCGGGTACCGCGGAAACCTCGCCCCACAAGCGCTCCATATCCGGGCCGTAAATGCGGGCGGCGCTGGTCAGCAGCTTCGATGGATCGATCAAGTGTGGGGCGCCCAAGTGATGGACGTAGATGTGCGCTCCCTGGCGCGCCCACCAGCCGGCCGCGCCCGCATGGTCAAGGTGAATGTGTGTCAGCAATATGTGCCGAATGTCGGAGGGCTCGTAGCCGTGCACGGCAAGGCCGGCCTTCAGACCTTCGAGGGTTGAACTGGGCCCACTCTCTACCAAAACCGGCCCACCCGGGCCCACCACCAGGTAGGCGGCGATCACATGCGGCAGGCCCAGGAACCCCAAATCTAGCGTGTGAATCTCCACTAACACCTCTCGTGCGCTTGGTAATCCTTGGATGCGACGGCGCGGGGCGAGGATACAGCGCCAATGGTGAGCGGGCTGCTGAAGCCGGCGAATTCCGCACACCACCTCAGGCCGAGTCGCGAAGGATCGCCTCTATGTCCAGGCTGCGCAGCGCGTCGAGCGCCGCCTCAAAGGCACCCTCATGACACAGGCCATCTATCGCCGCCTGCTCGTATCCCTCGAGGAGCGCACGCACGCAGGCATCGCGAATGGTTGTGGCCAGGCGACGGGTATCCATCCCGGTCGATCCTTGCGCCATGCTAGCTCTCTCCGATCGGCCTTGCGCCCGGCGGCTCGTCTTTGCCGGGCGCAAGGATCACTCCCCCGCCGGCGGCCCCGGTTGCCTTAGCCGGTACTGCCGCATGCGGTGTCTGATCGAGGCCCTGAACATGGCCGGTCAGGGTTTGCACTTCGGTCACGGTGACCCCATAGCGCTCGGCGTGATGCAGCAAGAAGCGGCCGACGTCGCGCACGAAAACGCGCCGCAGTGCGCTCAGCTCGCCGAACCCCACCCAGTCCAGATCAGAATTGTCCTGGACAAACACCTGCCCGGCCGGCGTTCGGGCCCTGGCTGAGCGGTAGGCGAGGATCGGCTTTTCCGTCCGGCGGGCCCAGAACAACTCCAGGCCGACGGGAGCCCAGATGTCGCTGCCAAACAGAAGCAGGAACAGGTGGCACTCCGCGACGGCATCCACATCCGGCGTACGCTTGATCACCCAGCCAACGTTGACGGGCAGATCGGCCAACGCCCGGCCGAGGATCTCTCGGGCCGGCTCCAGTTCGGGACCGGCACTGATAAACAGGCGAACTTGCGTGGCCATAGTTACCTCGTACGAGATCAGAAACAGGTACAGTTCAGCCATTATACCATGCCCAGGAGAGACGGCCGGCTTGCATGGGCGTGGGAAACGGGGTAAGATCGGGCCGACCAACCAAGGAGATAACGCAGCATGCCCTCAATCGACCTTTCGCCCCTACGGGCGCAGTTTCCGGCTCTCCAAATACAGGACGCAGGGAGGCCAGCAGTTTTCTTCGACGGCCCGGGTGGCACGCAGGTACCCCGGCGTGTGATCGACGCTATGACGCACTACCTGAGCGCGACCAACGCTAACCATGGAGGCGCGTTCCGCACTGCCCGCCAGAGTGACGCGATCCTTGCCGCGGCGCATCAAGCCATGTCCGACCTGCTCAATGCACCCTCGGCACGGGAGATCGCTTTTGGGCCGAACATGACCAGCCTGACTTTCCAGTTCAGCCGGGCGATCGGGCGATCGCTCGGGCCGGGTGACGAGATCCTCGTCACGCGCCTGGACCACGATGCCGATCGGGCGCCCTGGCTGGCCCTGGCCGAGCGCGGCGTGAGGGTGCACGAGATCGACTTCAATGTCGCCGATTGCACATTGGACCTCGATGACCTAGCGGCGCATCTGAACGCGCACACACGCCTGGTGGCCGTCGGCTATGCCTCGAACGCGGTCGGCACGATCAACCCGATCGCGCAGATCGCCAAAATGGTGCACGCCGCCGGCGCCTGGCTGTGGGTCGACGCGGTCCACTATGCTCCCCACGGCCCGATCGACGTTCAGGCGCTGGACTGCGATTTCCTGGTCTGTTCGCCGTACAAATTCTTCGGCCCGCATTCCGGCGTCGTTTGGGGACGCTACGACCTGCTCGAAGCCCTGCAGGCGTACAAAGTGCGGCCGGCAGGCAACTTACCACCCGACAAGTTCGAAACAGGCACGCAAAGCCATGAAGCCCAGGCGGGTGTGCTGGCAGCCGTCGAATACCTGGCCGAGGTCGGCCAAACCTACGGTGGCAGCTATGCGGCGAGCTTCCAGGCTTTCAGCGGCCGCCGGCTGCAGCTGAAACAGGCCATGGCTGCAATACGTGGCTACGAGCGCACGCTGTTCGAGCGCTTTGTGGAGGGCCTGCTGGCCATCCCGGGCCTGACGTTCTATGGGATCTGCGACAAAGCGCGTTTTGCCGAGCGCACGCCGACTGCGGCCTTCCGTCTTCGCAATCGCTCGCCCGAACAGGTAGCCCAGGCGCTCGGAGAGCGCGGGATTTACGTCTGGTCGGGCAACTTCTACGCCCTCGCCGTTACCGAACGCCTGGGTGTTGAGGAAACGGGCGGAGTGGTGCGCGCGGGGTTGGCACACTACAACACTGCTGAGGAAGTGGACTACTGTCTGGCCTGCCTAGGCGAGTTGGCGGAGTAAGGCGCCGTGGCTGCCCATGAGCGAATGAACGTGCCGGAGGGAGAGTTTGCCTGAGCCGGATGCGCTGCGACGCGGCAGAGCGCCCCGCGCTGCGGTGTCGGGCAGCAACGCGGGCCGCCGTCCGCTCCTGGGCGACCCCTATCGCTCGCTGGCGCTGGCCTGGTCCCGGCTGTCGGCAGGCGGCGGGCAGTGGCTGGCGCTCCTGTTGCTCCTGCCGGCACTGCTGCCGCTAGCCGCTCCAGGCTACTTCTTCCAGGCTCACGACGCACCGCACAGCGTCTTTTATCTGGTCGAGTTCGATCAGGCCTTGCGCGGCGGCGCCATCTGGCCGGTCTGGGCACCTGATCAGGCGATCGGCTTTGGCTACCCGCTGTGGCTGGTCATTGCCCCGCTGGACTATTGGGTCGCCGAACTGTTTCATCTACTCGGGCTGGGCTTTGTCGTCGCCGTCAAAGCCACCTGGGCGCTCTATTTCGTCACCGGGGCGCTCGGGACCTATCGCTTGACGCGGCGTTGGTGGGGACCGTCCGCAGCCCTGGTCGCATCGGCAGCCTACAGCTATGGCCCCTATCACTTGGTGCAGATCTACGTGCGCGCCGACCTCGGAGAGTTCGCGGCCCTGGCCGTCTTTCCCTGGGTCCTTCTGGCGTTCGCCGCCCTGTGGGACGCCCCCCGCCCGCGACGGCTGGCATATGCCGGCGCCGGCCTGGGTGCGCTCCTGCTAACGCATACAGTGTCACAGTTGTTGTTCGTACCGGTATTGGCCGGCTTTCTGGGGCTCAAGCTACTGGCCGGCCTCTTCGGGGCACGCCAGCGCGCGGACGTCACCCAGATTCAGACCGGGGACCCCGTCAGCCAGCACCTCTGGACCCCCGGAGCGTACTCGCTCGCGGCCGGAGCGCTAGGCCTCGCCTTGGCGGCCGTTTTCATGTTGCCGGCATTTATCGAGCGCAACTACCTGGTCCAGTCGCAGTTCGTAGCCGGCAATTACAGTTATCTCAAGCAGTTCGTCTACCCAAGCCAGTTCGTTAACCCGCTCTGGGGCTACGGCTACGCGGTGGAGGGCCCCAATGACGGCATGAGCCTGCAGGTCGGCAGCCTGGCTCTGCTCGGTGCCTGCATCGGCACCCTGGCCGCCGTGCGTGCCCGGCGCGAGGCGCTGCCCCATCGGCCCGAAGCCTTGTTTCTGGTCGCGGTCAGCGCCATCACCATCCTCGCCATGACCCCCGCCTCGGCCGGCCTGTGGCGCGCGCTGCCGCTGGTCGGACTGATCCAGTTCCCCTGGCGCCTATTGACGCTGACGACCCTCACGATGGCCCTATTGGCCGGCGCCGGCACGTACTGGCTGGAGCGACGGGCGCACGTGGCCACCGGCTCCGGCCCTTCTCCTTATGTCTACATCGCCGCGCTCTTGTTTGTCGCCGGCAGCTTTGCCTACACCAGTCCCGAGATCGTCCCGCTGCGGCCGCAGGACGAGGCCCCCTACTCGGTGATCGACTTCGAGCTGCGCTTCCCAGACATGCGGGGGATGACACGCTGGTCCGAACGGGTGCCGCTCAACGGCAACTCACCTCTGCTGGCGCAGTACGAGGCTGGGCAGCCGCTGCAGCGGGCTGCGATCGAGGACGGCCAGGGCGCGATCCTCGAACAAGGGGCGGATGCGGTCTCAGCCCATGCGCGCGTGCGGGCCGATAGCCCCCTGCACCTGCGTTTTTACACCTACTACTTTCCGGGTTGGCGTGCCACGGTTGACGGGCGCCCAGTCCCGATCGTGGTCGACCCGCCAAACGGCTTGATCGGCCTCACGGTCCCGGCCGGCATGCACCAGGTCAGCGTGCGCTTCGGTGCTACGCCTCTGCGTGCAGCTGCGGGCGCCATTTCTGCCGCCGCCCTGGCCTGCGTCGTCGCATTGCTCATCCTGGACCGCAGGCGCGTGGTTGCCGGCTAGGTCAGGCGCGTGCGGGGGCGCACGATGCGATCCTCCGACCGTTTCTACCTTTCCGGCACTCGCCGGATTTGCCATCAACTGAGATTGCACCTATAATCACCATTAACTATGAGTCAGCCTGAGATAGCCAAGTCGCACTACGGCCAAGAGCGGACTTGTCCTCACTGTGGCGCCCGGGTTGCACAACGGGCACGAGTCTGCTTTTTTTGCGGCGCCTCCCTGGAAGATGCCCCTCGGCGCCGGTTCTCAGTCCCTTGGGTGGACATCACGCTTTTCGCCGTCATCGGCGGATTGGTCGTGCTTTGGTGGTTGCGCCCGGTCAATGGCGCTGCCGAACCGCGCATCGCGTTGGCGAAAACGCCTGCCGCCCAGCAGCAAGCCGCCGGCATCCTCCGCGCGCCGGCGACAGTTGCGAACCAACGGGTTTCGCTCGCGACCGGGCAATTGGGCGTTGCCAGGGCGATAAGCGAGACGCTTGCTCAACCGGCCACGCAGCCGGCCCCAACTGAGCCACCACCCTCTGCCACTCCCACCGCATCGCCGACGATCACGCCCACCGACAGTGCTACCCCGGTGCCCTACAAGGTCAAAGCAGGGGATAGCATCGGCCAGATCGCCGACCGTTTCGGCACGACCGTCAAGGCGATCGTCGACGCGAACGACCTGCCGGCCAATCTGCTGATCTTCCCTGGCCAGGCTCTGGTCATTCCGGCGGCCGACGGCTCGGTGAGCACGAGCACGCCTGCCCCGACGCCCACTCCCACAGGTGGCACCTTGATTTACCGCGTGTCAGCGGGCGATACGGTGGCCAGCATCGCGGCACGCTTCGGATCGAGCATCGATTGGGTCCTGACAGCCAACAGTATGCGGGCCAGCGATTTCCTGAGCATCGGGCAGGCGCTGACGATCCCCTTGAGCAATAGCACGCCCGAGCCTACTCCGACGGCTACCCCCGGTCCGGCGACCCCAACCCCGACCGCAGGGCCCCGCTTCCGGATGCCGATGCCGGTCGGTCCGGCCGACGGGGATGTGATCGCGAGTGGCGGGGAACTTTTGCTGACCTGGACCTCGGTGGGTGTGCTCGGCGATAATGAATGGTACGTGGTGACGCTGGTGGACTCCGACGCCTCGGTCGAACCGATACCTCCCTACTGGACGAAATCCACCAGTTGGCGGTTAGCGCGCGACCACCGGAGCATAGTACAGGGCGGCATGCAGGCGGCCAGCGCCGCTGGGATGGCTGAAGCGACACCTGTGCCGATCGAGTATACCTGGCAGGTGCAGGTTGTGTCGGGAACGCCGGGCCAACCTGGCCCGGCCCTGAGCCAACCCAGCCCAGCCCGGAAATTCATTTGGCAGTGACGGCGGTTGGCTGGAGTTTAGCCGCCTTGCGCGATCGACTGGAGGGCCTCCGAATCAGGAGGCCTTCTCTTTTCGCGCAAAGACGCCGTACAGGTTCAGATTCCCCTCGTGGCCGTCCGAGAAAAACGTGTCGACCGGCTGCAGACCGGCGCTGTCGGCCAGGGACAGCAGCTCATCGACGCCAATGGCGGCGCAATAGCGCTGCCCGGCAGCGCCTTCGCCCCACGAGAGAAGGTAGTCGCCCGGCTCAACCGCGTTCTCGCTGATGCCCGCTGCCTGCCAGGGCAGGATACGCGCCTGCAAACGCACTGGGCCGAGGAACTGCCAGGTAGAGATCACCAGCTTCCCGGTGGGCGCCAGCAGGGACAGGCAGGCGGCCATGAAACGAGCGCGCTGAGCGGCGCCGGGAATGTGATGCAGCACTGCCAGGGCCGCAATGCTCCCGAACTCGGCCGATCCCGCCCCGTCGCCGAGCCGAGCCGGCCAGACCGGGTTGAGCAAGTCTGCCAGCACAAAGCGTGCGGCGGCGCGGGGGTGACGCCCAATGTTGAGCTCCGCCTGCCGAGCGGCGACGGCGAGCAGAGCCTCACTCCCGTCCAGCCCGGTATAGTCACCGCGCCATCCCTGTTCTAGCAGGAAGGCCAGCAAGCGCGCGTTGCCGCAGCCGAGATCCAGAAGGTTGATCGCGGAACGTATATGGGGTAGAATGCGTTGGAAGCCGGGAGGCCAAGCGCGCCGCGTGCGGGCGAAGTCCCCGGCAAATTTCGTATAAAAGGCACGATTCAGCTCGGCAAGTGCCGCGCTGGTTTCGGAATCCATGGCTAAAGTCAATTCAGATATGACGAACTGGGTGCCGCGCGGGCGCAACTTTGACGTCCAGGCCCATCGCGCGGCTCTGCTGGCGATCTTCGAGGCGGCGAGGTCCAGTCCCACCTGGGACCAGGACGAAATCATGCGCATCTTAGCACAGCACCCGCGTGACAGCAAGGGCTATTTCTCGAAGATCGAGCTTGTGACCGGCTACCAACAGTTGACGGCGGCCGGTGACCTACCGTTCGAGCGACGGATACTGCGACGGCTGCAGATGAAGCCCATCCGCACGTCCTCCGGCGTCGCGCCTGTCACAGTCCTGACCAAGCCCTCGGGCTGTCCGGGGCACTGCATTTTCTGCCCGGACGACATGCGCATGCCGAAGAGCTACCTGCCGAATGAGCCCGGCGCCCGGCGGGCCGCGCAGTGCGGCTTCGACCCCTACCTGCAGGTCCGCACACGGCTCGATACCTTCGACGTCATGGGCCACACGGCGGACAAGATCGAGCTGCTGATCCTCGGCGGCACATGGAGCGCTTACTCTCGCCACTATCGGGAGTGGTTCGTCAAGCGCTGCCTGGACGCGATGAACTGGGAGCCGGCTCAAGGCGAACCGGCCGAAGCCCGATCGCTGGCGGAAGCCCAGGCGATCAACGAACGTGCACGGCGCCGCAACGTTGGACTGGTGATCGAAACACGCCCGGACTGGGTCACGCCGGCGGAAGTGGTGCACCTGCGACAACTGGGAGTGACCAAGGTGCAGCTGGGTGTGCAGAGCCTGGACGAGCGCATCTTGAGCCTGAACGAACGCGGACACGGCATCGCAGAGGTGCGCCAAGCGGTCAGGCTGCTCCGCGCGGCCGGCTTCAAGCTGCACCTGCACTGGATGCCCAATCTGCACGGCGCCACGCCGGCCTCGGACCGCGAGGACTTCGCCCGCCTGTGGACCGACCCGTGCCTGCGGCCCGATGAGCTCAAGATTTACCCGTGCTCGATCATTGCCGGGACCGAGTTGTACCGCTTGTGGCAAGCAGGCGAATACCGGCCCTACACAGACGACGAGCTGATCGCCCTCGTCGCAGACTGCAAGAACTCTCATCCCGCCCTACTGCCGCGTCAACCGCGTCTTCCGCGACATTCCGGCCGACGACATTGTCGCCGGCAGCAAGCGCTCCAACTTGAGGCAGCTCGTGCATGAGTACATGGTGGAGCACGGCCAGGTTTGCCGCTGCATCCGCTGTCGAGAGGTGCGCGCGGCGGCAGTCGAAGAAGCCGGCCTGCGTCTCGTGGAACACGACTACGAGACCGACATCACCCAGGAGCAGTTCCTGAGTTATGAGACGGACGCGGGCCAATTGGCGGGCTTCCTGCGCCTCTCACTGCCCCGAGAGGAGCCCGGCTCGCGCCCGGGGACGTCCGAAATCTGGCAAGTGCTGCCGGAAATCGCCGCTGCGGCTATGATCCGCGAGCTGCACGTCTACGGCCCGGCCCTTAGCATCGGGTCGGCGAGCGCCGGCGAGGCCCAGCACATGGGCCTGGGTCGGGGTCTGATTGACCTGGCCCGGCAAAGCGCACGCCTCGCCGGGTTCGAGCGCCTGGCAGTCATTTCAGCCATCGGCACCCACGGCTATTATGAGAGCCTCGGTTTCGAAAGAGACGGCCGGTACATGGTCGCGCGCCTGTGAGAGCGACTGCCAGCCAGAAGGAGCATCGCATGCCAGCAGAACTTAACCTCTTTTCGCCGCTCGAGTTGCGCAGTATCACGGTCCGCAATCGGCTCTGGATCTCGCCGATGTGCCAGTACTCGGTCTTCGCCGAGGATGGCGTGCCCACGGGTTGGCAAATGGTCCACCTGGGCAGCCGAGCGGTGGGCGGGGCCGGGCTGATCATCACCGAGGCGAGCTCAGTGGAACCGCGCGGGCGGATCAGTGCGCGCGATGTGGGGCTGTGGGACGAGGCCCAGGCTGCGGCCTACGCGCCGATCGTCAGATTCATGCGCGAGTACGGGGCAGTAGCGGCGGTGCAACTGGCCCACGCGGGGCGCAAGGCTCAGGTGCCGGGCGCGATCGGGCCGAGCGCCGTCGCCTTCGACGCCATGCCGGTGCCCCAAGAAATGGGTACGGACGAGATTGCGGCAGTCGTGTCCGCCTTCCAACGCGGCGCGGTGCTGGCATTGCAGGCGGGCTTCCAGGTGGTCGAAATCCACGCCGCTCACGGCTACTTACTGCACGAGTTTCTGTCGCCTCTCGCGAACCGGCGCACGGACGGGTATGGTGGGAGTTTCGAGAACCGATCGCGCCTGCTGTCCGAAGTGGTGGAGGCGGTGCGGCGTTTCTGGCCCGCGGAACTGCCGCTTTTCGTCCGCATAAGCGCGACTGATTGGATCGAGAGCGGCTGGGATGTCGAGCAAAGCATCGCGCTGGCCAGGAAGCTTGGGGCCTTGGGAGTCGACCTGATCGACGTTTCTTCAGGCGGCGTCTCGCCCGAGCAGCATGTTCCGTTGAGCCCCGGCTATCAGGTAGGCTTCGCCGAACGTATCAAACGCGAGGCCGGGATCGCCGTCGGAGCGGTAGGATTGATCACCGGCGCATCTCAGGCGGACACGATCGTCAAAGAGGGCCGGGCGGACGCCGTGCTGATCGCCCGCCAGTCGCTGCGCGACCCATACTGGCCACTGCGCGCGGCGCGCGAGCTCGGGTACGAGGTGCCGGTGCCGTTCCAGTACCAGCGCGCGTGGTAGAAAACAGCAGCCGGCTTACTTGAGCAGGATAGGAACCGCGAGCTCGTAAGCGGGCTGCAACCAGAAGTCCTGCCAACCGTCGGCACTCACCTCGACAAGGCGCGCTTGGGCGAGGTAACCGGGCGCTGCGGCCTGCAAGGTGAGGCTCCCCGGCGGCACCGAAAGAGAATAGTAACCGGTTCTCGGGTCGCTGTGCTTGCCCGGCAGAGCGGTACCGGGCAGCCAGAGGGTTGCTAAGACGGGCAGGCGCGCAAATCCGCCGCGCACAAAGCCAGTGATGACGCGGGTGGGGGTCAGGAACAGGCTGGCGTCCAGCAGGCCAGCGTAGCCAGCGAAGACCGGCAGCCCCGTTGTTTGGTAGGCCAGATAGCCGGGAACCTTCACAGTTACGGTGTAGGTGCCGGCGGCCAGTGCTAATGCATAGTCTCCGTCTGCGCCGCTCAGGGTTGCAGCAAACCCAGTTGCGCTGCTCGCGCGCACCGCGGCGCCCGCAACGGGCGCACCCGCGCCGTCGGCAATGATCCCGCTCAAGGCGCCTGCGTCCGGGGGGGTCTGGTCAAGCGCCTGCTTGACGTCCAGGCGCCCATAGCCATAGGTGTTGTTCGGCCAGCCGTCGCTGCCGCAGTCCGTGGCCGGGATGTGAATAGCCGCATCGCTCAGCGCTCGTTCTGTGGCGCCGATTTGATGACGCAAGGCGGGCCGAGCCGACCAAAGCAGGGCGACCGCACCGGTCACGTGCGGGGCAGCCATCGAAGTCCCACTCCAGCCGCTCTGCTCGTAGCTCCCACCCCGGACGCTCGAGCGGATGTTGGTGCCCGGCGCCGAGATATCCGGCTTGCGGCGGTTGCTGCCGTCGACCGTGACTGGGCCGCGGCTGCTGAAACCGGCGATGGTGTCCGAGCCGGTATTGAGCGCACCGACGGTGTATGCCGCCGTATCGCTGGCCGGAGGCTCGGCTATGGTCGAGCAGCCCGAGCCATAGTTGGTGGCCGAGACGACGGTCAAGATGCCCGCGGCTTGCTGGTTGGCCAACGCCTCCTGCAGCGTCTCGGGCGCGCAGCCCTCGCTGGCGGGGCAGCTCCAGGAATTGTTGGTGACATCGGGCGCGCGGTCTGGGTCACCCTCCGCGGGACTGCCGCCTACCGGATAGGGCGCGATAAAGAACTCAAAGCATTCCAAATAGGTCGAGGGCTGCCCGACGCCGGCGTTCATATTGCGACAACCGATCCATTGGGCGCCGGGCGCCATACCGATCTGGTTGCCCAGGCCGTCGTCGCCGACGGCGGTACCCATGGTATGCGTCCCATGACCGTAGTCGTCGCAGGGCTGGGGAGAGTCGGGACCGCACGACCCACCTCCCGAATGGATGCTGTCATGCCAGTTATAGTCATGGGATGCGCTGGAGCCATCCCAACCGCGATAGTGTGACTTGAGGGCCGGGTGATCCCACTGGTAGCCGGTATCCTGCCCACCGATGACGATCCCCTGGCCGGTGTAGCCCTCGGCCCACACCTCCGGCGCCCGCGTGTAGGCGATATTCGCCTCGACCCCAAGTTGCTCATCGGGCCCCGGCCCTGGAGTGGCGCCGCGCGGCTGGGCTGCCGCACCGGCGTCAACGGTCGGTTTGGGCAAGGCGTTGCGGATCTGCGGGTTACCTTCGATGCGAGCGACATCGGGCCGGGCAGCCAGCGCCATCGCCAGGTCGCGATCGCCGGTCACGGCGACCAGGCTGACGATGTAGTACGAGTGATAAGCGATCCCGCGTTGGTCCAGCCAATCGAGCAGCGAGCGCTGGCCGGACTGCGCCTTCTGCCAGAGTGCGTCCCGAACGTACCGCCCGCGTTCGACCTTTCCCGGTAGGCGGGCAGCGCCGGATACGTCCGCCTGGTCGTGGAGGACGACCAGGAAATCTGCGCGCGCGCCGGCGGCGGTCCGCTCCCAAACCCAGGGCGCAACCTTGTCGATGGCCGCCGCCGGATATACCCCTGCAGGCGCTGCTGCCAGGGCAGATGCCGGCAGCAAGACGACGAGTATGAGAGCCAGCCAGTGACGCGGATCAAACACGATCGCTCTCCCGAACCTGCCCGCATCAAGAGGGCGGGCACTGCGCGGCCCCTACTGTTCAGTACACATAGCCGAGCGTCGGACCGGCCGCCGGACACAAGGCAAGGCAGGTTCGATGACCGTCTCGCCAGGTGGAGTGAAAAGATGGATACGCGGTGGTGAGTGAATCGTAGCACGGGACTGCGCGGCGGACAAGTCCTTCGGCGATCTGCACGGTTGACGATCAGCCCGTATGGCGGCAGGCTCGCGCCATCCCGGGACGGACGGCCAGGAAGCGCTCTCCACGGGGGTTCGGGTGCCGGCGGCATGCAGAGGACGAACAGGAAATGACGATGAGGTGGCCAGTTAGCTGCGCTTGGTCAGCTGGCAATATTGCACAGCCCGTCCGCTGAACGGCCTGCCTGACAGGCAGCATGCAAGGCTTGCAGGCAGGCCGCTCAACGGAAGGAGCGCGTTACTTGCCCAGACCAGACACGCCCGTGCCGGTGAGCTTCAGCGTGATGGTGGCGGGGCTACCGCCGGTCTGATCCACGACGATGTAGTAGATGCCGGCCTGGTTGAAGTTGCCGGTCCAGACCAGGTCGCCGCCATAGTTGTCATTCGGTGTGCCACGGCCCACCGGTTTCTCGTCGCCGGTCGACTGCCAGTTCTGCACGTCGGCTTGCGTCCAGACGGCGAAGTTGGCCGACCCGCCCGGCGTGGCCTTCATGTCCACCACGATCTGTGACTTGTCGCCCGAATACTGGAACCCGTACCACACACGCTGCCCGACGGCCAGCGTTTCCGCCCCCGCCGGGACAGGCAAGGCGTCACCTGGCCCAGTGCCGGCTGCGGCAGCCATAGTAACCGTCGCTGCTGCCGTCGCCGCCGCGGCGGGCGTTGCGGCTGGAGCAGCCGCGGCGGCCGTTGTAGGCACAGTTGTCGTTGGCGCGGTGGTCGCAGAGACGGTGGGAGTTACCACCTTCGTTGCAGACACGGGGGCCGTCGCAGTGGTTGCTGCCGCGGCAGGCGCCGCGATCGGCGACACGCCCGTGCCGGTGAGCTTCAGCGTGATGGTGGCGGGGCTACCGCCGGTCTGATCCACGACGATGTAGTAGATGCCGGCCTGGTTGAAGTTGCCGGTCCAGACCAGGTCGCCGCCATAGTTGTCATTCGGTGTGCCACGGCCCACCGGTTTCTCGTCGCCGGTCGACTGCCAGTTCTGCACGTCGGCTTGCGTCCAGACGGCGAAGTTGGCCGACCCGCCCGGCGTGGCCTTCATGTCCACCACGATCTGTGACTTGTCGCCCGAATACTGGAACCCGTACCACACACGCTGCCCGACGGCCAGCGTTTCCGCCCCCGCCGGGACAGGCAAGGCGTCACCTGGCCCAGTGCCGGCTGCGGCAGCCATAGTAACCGTCGCTGCTGCCGTCGCCGCCGCGGCGGGCGTTGCGGCTGGAGCAGCCGCGGCGGCCGTTGTAGGCACAGTTGTCGTTGGCGCGGTGGTCGCAGAGACGGTGGGAGTTACCACCTTCGTTGCAGACACGGGGGCCGTCGCAGTGGTTGCTGCCGCGGCAGGCGCCGCGATCGGCGACACGCCCGTGCCGGTGAGCTTCAGCGTGATGGTGGCGGGGCTACCGCCGGTCTGATCCACGACGATGTAGTAGATGCCGGCCTGGTTGAAGTTGCCGGTCCAGACCAGGTCGCCGCCATAGTTGTCATTCGGTGTGCCACGGCCCACCGGTTTCTCGTCGCCGGTCGACTGCCAGTTCTGCACGTCGGCTTGCGTCCAGACGGCGAAGTTGGCCGACCCGCCCGGCGTGGCCTTCATGTCCACCACGATCTGTGACTTGTCGCCCGAATACTGGAACCCGTACCACACACGCTGCCCGACGGCCAGCGTTTCCGCCCCCGCCGGGACAGGCAAGGCGTCACCTGGCCCAGTGCCGGCTGCGGCAGCCATAGTCAAGGCTGCGCTCGCGCCGAAAGCACCGATCAGCAACGCGAGAATCGTCAGAATGGACAGCTTCCGAGACATAAAGCACTCTCCACGGGGAAAAGAGGGTCGCAGGAGTCACGGCGCCGTCCTCAATCACGAGCGCTCCACCCCCCTGCGTTGCGAGCTCAGACTCGCTTCCTATGCATGCTGCCTGGCACATCCGGCAACAAGTCACAGTGTAAGCCCAAATGCAGAGTGCAGAATGTCAGAAACCGTGCAATGTTCTACGTGTTAACCCACATTTAACCTGCGGATAACACGCAGGCCCCGGCTCGCTCCTTGTTTTGGTCCCTGCCCAGAGGGATCGAGGTCCGCTCGAACATGGCAATGTTTGGGCCGAATCGCACGGTTCCCCAGGTCACGGAGCATAAAACAAAACACCCCATGATCACGATCGATCACGAGGTGTAGTGGGATGATGGGACAAGGCCCATGCGTATTGGAGCGTGGGGGGAAGCCCCCGACAAAAGTGGCGACGGGTAGATTCGAACTACCGACCCAGCGATTATGAGCCGCTTGCTCTAGCCTCTGAGCTACGTCGCCAAGAGAACCACTATATCTACTGCCCTCAAGCGTCCTCGCCACTACCGCTTGTGGTCCGCCTCGCTTGATTGCAATGCCAAAATATGGGCATCGCTTGGGCACTTCGCGGCTATTATGCCATCGAATTTCCCCCAGTGCAAGTTGCCGCGGCTACTCTGCGCGGACCACCACTGACTACGTGCCGCTGAACCAAGGCACCCAGGGCATCGCGGTTCTCATCTCCATCCTCGGCCTGATCAACCTAGACTTGGCCCACGTGCGCGCCTATTGTGGAAGCCAGGATTATCCACCAGACGCGCTTCAACGCCCAGAACGTGATCGTGATTGTTCACCTCGTGCAGATCGGTAAGCCACGCGAAAGCCCCCCTCTTTCGGCAGCAAAACGGGAAATTCTGCCGGTGAGGCCGCCAATTGACGGCCCACGGCACTTATGCACGGCCGCATTTTGCCCCAACTGATCGCCTCCGACCCCGAAATGAGCCGACGATCTTGCTAAAAATATGAGCCTGCCGTCGCGCCATCGCGTTGCCACGCGCGCACCTCCTGTGCTATTAATCAGTACACATCAGAACAACGGTTCTGGATGAATCATATGCTGGAGGGCGCTAAAGTGTCAGTACAGGGGGCGAATGACTCGAAGAGAGGACGAGTACATTACGGAGTGGGTAACGGATCAAGCCGACCGGGCAACGCTAGAACCTCGTTATCGCCTCTATCGCATGTCAGATGCTTTGAGCCGCGCCCGCCCAAAGAATGGATCGTAGAGGGCTGGCTGGCGGCAGGAAGCGTCAATCTGCTTGTAGGCGAGCCTGGGGCGTGCAAAACGTGGAGCATGCTTCACCTTGCGGTCTGCGTGGCGACCGGCGCGCCCTGGTTGAGTTTCAGTACGGCGCAGGGGACGGCCCTGATCATTGACGAGGAATCAGGAGCCGAGCGGATGCGTGATCGCTTCGACAAGTTGCAGCGGGGCTAGGAGCACCGGCAGACTCGCCCGTTTACTTCACTTCACTGGCGGGTGTGAACCTGCTGCAAGAACGGGGCGCAAGAGGCGTTGTCGATCTGATGCAGCAAACAGGGCCGCGTCTCGTAATCATCGACGCGCTGGTCGACGTGATGCTTGGCGGCGACGAAAACGCCGCCAAGGACGTGCAGCCGGTATTTGCGAGGCTGCGCGCGCTGGCCGACCAATACCGAGCCGCAGTCATCGTGATTCATCATGCGAACAAGAGCGGCGACTACCGGGGCAGCTCGGCCATGCTTGGAGCGGTAGACCTGATGCTGACGGTCGAGAGACACGAGGGCAGGCCGCTGATCTTCGAGAGCGTGAAGTACCGGGACGGCGACAAGGTGAGCTTCGCAGCATGGCCTCGCTTCGCTGAATCGAGTTTCGAGTTGGTAACAGCGGACGGCGCGCTCACAGCACCGCCGATGAGCGACGACGAACGGAAGGTGCTCATGTACCTGCGAGACAACAGCCGTTCATTGCTCGTGGACGTTTCTCAGAACACCCGAGACGTAGACGCAGAAGTCGCCCGCCAGTCGTACTACCGGCTAGAGAAGAAGGGGTTGGCGTATCGAGTTGACGAAGGCACACAGGGCACGAGAGCGACCATCGTGTTGACCGACAGGGGCCGCAACGTTGCAGATGTATTGTAGCTGGGAGTTGTTGTGCTTGTGGGGCCATAGGCCCCCCCACAAGCACAACAACTTCTCCGGTTGTTGCGCGCAACTCGCCAACAATCCCCTACAACTTCGCAAAGGCGGAAGCGGTGAATAGAGCTCCACTATCTGCTTCATCTGCTTCATCTGCTTCCGCAGTTTCTCCATGTAGGAGTGGCAGTAAATGGCAAGAAATGGCAACTCTGGTGAGCTTTCCGAGCGCCAGCGTCGGGCGGTAGCGGCTCTCTTGAGCGCGCGCAATGTCGCTGAGGCCGCACGCGCCGCGAACGTCGGTGAGCGCACGCTGCACCGTTGGCTGGCTGACCCGAGTTTTCGGGCCGCGTTACTCGAAGCGGAAGGTGGGGCGATTGACGCCGCCACCCGGCGTCTGGTCAGCCTGACCGATGCGGCGATTGACACGCTTACGGCTGTAATGAATGACGTAGACGCTCCGCGTGCTGTTCAACTCAGGGCAGCACAAGGTGTGCTCGACTACCTGCTGAAGCTCCGAGAGCTACGCAACGTAGAGGAGCGTCTGAGCAGATTGGAGGGGCTGCTAAGTGCAGGGAACGAGTAACCGAGTTCAAGCGCCTGGACAGCGCGCTGAGGCGGCGGGCCACTGAGCGTATCCAGTCGTTGCTCGACACGTTCTGCGAGCGCAGCCGGGCCTTGCTTGTGCCGGATGAGTGCGGCACGTTAGCGCGCGCCCTACGGCAAGCTGGTAAATGGGATGCTGTAGATTTGTCGCCCGAACTGTGCGCGCTGTGGGGCAAGCTCTTTACTGATGACGAGTGCCGGAGCGCCTGGCTGGCAATCGAGAAGCTCGCGCGCACGGACGGCGACGGCAGCATGGCACGCTTTCGAGACCGTGTCGAACAGGCGAGATAGAAAGGGCACCAGAGACGTTCTGAGGGGCGTAGAGGAACTTTTGTTGCGGAACAAGGGCACGGGAAGGCCGAATCGCGGGCAGACCGCCCCTCAGCGATGGCTGCGATAGGCGAGAGAGCGCCGAGCATAGTCGAACTCGCGCAGGAAGGAAATAGCCGGAAAGGATGCGAGAGCTACAGCTTACACAGGGTTATGTGGCGAAAGTTGACGAGGCGGATTATGATCGGCTGAAGCGTTACGACTGGGACGCGCACATCTGGCGGCCAGGATTAATCTATGCGCGCGCGAATGTGGGCGGGCGGCGCGTCTACCTTCACCGCTACATCCTGGGCGCTGGCAAAGGCCAGGTGGTAGACCATATCAACCGGGATGGGCTGGACTGCCGGCGCGCGAACCTGCGCCTGACCGAGCATGCCGGGAACAATCGCAACCGCCGCGGCTGGCAGAATGCGGTCAGCCCGTACAAAGGCGTGAGCTTCCGGCGTAACCGGGGCAAATGGCAGGCCCACATCTGCCACCAAGGAAGGATGATCTACCTGGGTCTACTTCGCCACCGAAGTTGATGCGGCCAGGGCTTACGACAAGGCAGCACGCGAGCTGCACGGCGAGTACGCTTACACCAACTTCTGACAGGTAACGCGATGGGCGGCAGGGGCCGCTATCTTCTGGCCGTACCTGCTCGACGACGGGCTGAAAGCCGTAGCCCGGAAACAAGAGCCTGATCTACGAGGCGCTCGCACGTCACTCCCTGTCGTCCCCCCGGAACTTATAGCCAGCGGAATTCGTCAGTCAATTAGGAGCGGAAGCCGCAGAGTTCCCCGCTTCCGTTCCAATACGAGTTTCGCCAACTTTCAGGCAATTCCTGAGACGTTTTGCCCCTCTCGATTGTCTTATATAGTGGGAACAGGGATCAACAAAGGTCGGGAGAAAGGATCGGACAGTGATGACCGACATTGCAGCGTGCGCCGAAGCAAGCTGCCCAGTGGCTCGGCTTTTCGAGCGCCATCATGGTGAGATTTTCGGGTATCTCAACCGGATGGTGGGCGACAGGGAGCTGGCCCAGGACCTGGCGCAAGAGACATTCTTGCAGGCGCACCGGACACGTCAACGCTTGCCGGAAGTGCTGGATCAGCGGGCCTGGCTCTACCGGATCGCCACGAACCTGGCCCTCAATGCCATCAAACGCCGCAGCCGATTTGCGTGGCTTCCCTGGTTTCGCATTGATCGCCCCGCTTCCGATTCTACCGAGCAGGTAGGCGAGCGCAGCGCCTTAGAAGCTGCGCTTGCCGCCCTGCAGCCCACCAACCGTGCGCCTCTACTGCTTCACTGCCATTACGGGCTGAGCATCGCTGAGGTGGCTCAGGCGCTTGGGATCAAGGAAGGGGCTGCCAGGAACCGGGTTAGCCGGGCGCGCGGGATGTTCCGCGAGGCATACGAGAGGGAGGAACGCCCAATGACGCACGCTGAACTTCGGGAGGCTTTGGCGGTATACCGTGATCTGCGCGGCGCGGAACGGGAAGAAGTGGATCGCCACCTGGCGGGCTGCGCCGAATGCTCGTCCCTTCTCAACTCTTATCGCATTATGGACCGGAACCTTGCCGGTTTGCGAGACGCACGGCCCGATAATCGGCTGCGGGAGGGGTTCTACGCGGCGATAGGGGGAAGGCAGGCAGCATCGGGCGTGCAACGGGGACGTGTAGTGCGCCCGCGTGTGCCGTTCGTCGTATTCGCCGCTGCTGCCGTGCTGCTCTGGTCATGGTATCGGCCGTTGCGCTATGGCAGAGCGGGGTACCGGGGCGGGTAAACACGGTCAATCGTCCGGTCGCTACGCCGATGCCCAACGCCTCATAGCTCGCTCGTCGGTGCTTCGTCTGGCAAACCGACGGCGCCTATGGCTACCAGATGCTGCGGCCTGCGGGGTGGGAGGTGGTTGGGAGCGGGAGACGTGCGTGCGTTTGCCGCCGGGCTCTTATCCAGTCGATACGCGCTGCGCTGGGAGTGGTCAACCTCAAGCCCGCGCCGACCTGGACGGCAGCGGGCGGCACGCTGCTCGGCCACGCTCAGCCACTTCGAGCAGAATCCGACGCTCGCAGCTTGGCCGAGGGCATGGAGCAGGCGCAGGCTAGCACGGGCGGCAAACTGACCTGGTTCGCAGCCTGCCCCAACGCGCGAATTTAACGTGACAGATGGTTGAGAATGGCCCTAATTCCTACGTGCAGTTCTCCGTCTCAAGGTGGACAGTGGCCAGCCGTCTAATCATCGTCTGATGCGTCGCGGACTATGCCGAATGGATAGGCTTCAGCGAGAGGGCTTCGTGGACGACCTTGTGACGATGGTCGAGAGCGCACGAGCGATCCCTGCCAATCCTCGGAATCGTCATCCCACCGCTGAGCGCGTCTGCCGACGCCAACCGCGCCATATCCAGCAGCGACGCCCCTTGCCACGCTTGCACCCCAACCTGCCGCCACCAGTCCACGGGCGACCGATCTGCCTACTATCCAGGCACAGCGTTTCCGAGCGTACCTACGGGCTGGCAAACCTACACGGACCCAGTCGTCGGCTATGCCCTGGACTACCCGGCAGGCTGGCTCGTCGCCGCGCAGTCTTATCCCAATATCATCAGCCTGGCTTCCGATTCCCCGGTCACTTGGGGGAAGAGTCCTTCACCGGGCGGCGGGAGCAAGATCGAAGTAGTACCCGAACAACCAGGAGGGTTCAACACCTGGAGCAGCTGGTGACCAATTGAAGAAGGGCGGCGACGGGGGCGTGCCGCAGATCGTGCGCGAGGAACGATCGGCAGTTAGCGGGGGGCGTTATGGCAGTGCGGCTGGATATGAGGCTGCCCGCAGGCACCATGCCGCCCTGGTCGCTGTCGTCAATGGTCGTGGCCTGACTATGTTCGGATACGGCGACCTCTCCCCCTTTGATCCCATTGCCCACAGCCTGCGTCCTGTGTCACCGCCAGCTTTTGCGCGGACGCCAGCGGCGCAGCAGGCCCCAACAGGAACAGCCGCGGTACAGCCAACGGCGATGAGCCAAACGGGGCGGACGGCTCCCCTCTGGGAAGACTACCAGGAGGCCCTGCTACAGGCCATCTTGCCCACTGCCGCGCCCAACGCCATTTGTGAGTGGGTCGTTCTCGGGCGCGCCGAGCAAGAAGTCTATGTCTGGGCTTATTGCACCGGTTATCTGCCGCGGCGCGGCAGGACAGCGGCGAGCCTGCCGGCCGCCGTGACCCTGGCAGGCGATGGGAGAATCGTGACCGTTCGCGTGGCAGGAGACGGCAGTCTTTACGAGCCGGACGTGCGCTCATTGTTCCCTGCTGACGTACAGGCGCTGATCCTCGGCGGGACGCTGTATGGCCATTCCGGCGCTCGAAGAGCATGCGCTGCAAAGGCTGGCCTCGCCGCAACTCCCCTCTGGCGGCACTCGAAACACCCGTAGCCCCGCCGTGCGCTGGGCAAAGGCCTGGTCTCGCCGCAGCTCCCCCTCACTACAGTCCGAGCTCGGCGAGGCGAAACATTTCGGCCACTCAGACTCGCCAGGCGCGGATCACGCCAACACCGGCGCCCACTCCGATGGATCAGACTGGTCGTATTGTCTTTGAGGCTGGAACCGCAACCGGCTCGGACATTTTCAGCATGAACCCGGATGGCTCGGACGTACGCCAACTGACCCACGGCCCCGAACTAAACCTGGAACCCGCCTGTTCGCCCGACGGCACGCGTGTCGCTTTCACGGCCTGGCGCGGCAGCAGCCGTCACCTCTACCTGATGAATGCTGACGGCTCGCAGGAAAGGCAACTGGCCGACTGGGCCGGGCAATTTGGCCGAGCCTGCCTGGTCGCCGGATGGGCAGCAGATCGCGCTCAACTCCGAGGCGGATAAGGCGTTCTATGCAATCAACGTTGACGGATCAGGTCAAGCCAGATTGCCCATCGTCGGCGCTAATCTATACAGCCCTGTCTGGTCGCCCGACGGGCAGCGGCTCGCCTATACTTCGTACACAGGCAAATCGTACGACTTACACGTCGCGCGCTTCGATGGGTCTGCCGACGTGAACCTAACGGGCAAAATCGGTTTTGCTCACCAGCCGGCCTGGTCGCCGGGCGGTAAGCAGATTGCCTTCTGGGGCAACCTTGAGGGAGGCAACACGTTCGAGATTTACGTGATCAATGCCGACAGCTCTGGGGTGCGTCGCCTCACGACGACTCAAGATAGCGGCCACGGGCGCAACAACTACCGGCCGGCCTGGTCGCCGGACGGCAAGAAGATTGCTTTCTACAGCGACCGGGACGGCGGCAATGGCATCTGGATAATGAACGCAGACGGATCAGGACAGGCGCGCATAACTGACCGGATGCTTGACGCTTCTAACCCGTGCTGGTTGCCCACTCGCTGATCTGGTCGGAACTTGCGATCAAGACGTTAGGGCTGAGACTTTTGTATCACGCTCACGGGCGACGCTCGGGTCAGGTCCGGGCCTACGGGTGCAGGAGCCGGCCGAGTTTGGGCACTGAGGTAATCTGTACTCTCGCTCCCGCCACGCGGGCCAACTACATCTTCGGGCGACGGGCCACCAATGCACTTCCAAGCCCCTATCAAGCTCTTTGGATGGGGCTTGGGTACTCCATCCATACCCTCGCAAGCGCCTTCGTGGCTCCACAAGCAAGCGGAAGCAGAGTGCTATCCCTCGGCATTCATGCTTCCGCCCGCGTGTCCCGTTCTTTTGTCTCTCGGCCGGCGCGCTCAACTTGCTTTGCCGCGAGCAGCACGATGCTTCAACCATCGCCTCAGCATTGAGCGGAGCGATAAGCCTATGCGCCTTGCTGTCCGTCCACTGCACGCGTTTTGTCAGCGTGCTTGATCAGCATAACGAAACAGACTACAATAGGCACAATCGAACGAATGCCGTGGGGGTCTATGCCAGTTATCGCCAGGTTCTACGGGATCTTGATCAAGATGTATTTTCGAGAACACGGTGTCCCCCATTTCCACGCGCTCTACGGGGAGTACATTGGCGTGTTCGAGATTGAGAACCTTCAGATGATCGAGGGCGACCTGCCGCAGCGAGCGGAGCGCCTGGCGCGCGAATGGGCGCAGAAATACCAGCGCGATCTTTTGGAAATGTGGCAGACACAGCAGTTCAGACAGCTGCCAGGGTTGGAGTGATGTATGGGCAATTATCCAAAAGTCCGGGCAGTGTTTGCCTTGCCAGACAAGAAACTAAGAGTTGTCTTTGCTAACGGTGATGTGCGGGTCTATGACTGCAACCCGCTTCTGGATGAGCAACCTTTCGCACCGCTGCGAAACGACGCACTGTTTCGCGCCGTGCGCGCTGATCCTCATGGGTATGGCATCGTCTGGTCCGACGATATTGACCTTAGCGAGTCCGAACTCTGGCTGAACGGCCTACCCGAGGCTGTAGAGGCCCCGCGCCCCAAATAGGATGACTTTTGGCGCACGGCGTCCGCTTTTCGGCGCTGCGGTAACTCATTAGAGATACATACACCAAGCACACTGCGAACGGAGGTCCCCAGTGACCGACCAGAGACTGTCCGAGATACTTACCTCGGTGCAATTTGTCGTGGCTCCTGACGGCCAGCGCTTGGCCATCCTCAATGCCGATGACTGGGCGGGACTCATTGAGTGGCTCGAAGACGTCGAAGACGAGCGCATCATCGAAGCGGCAAGAGAACGGCTGCGGGCCGGTCCCGAAGCGTCAGGCGCAATTCCCCTGGAGGATGCGCTGGATGAGTTATAGAGTTCTGGGTCGATCCCCAGGCATTGGCTGAGGCGAAGGCATCGCCGGGGAACGTGCGGCAGCGCATCAAGCGGATGCTCAAAGCGTTAGCGGACGATCCGCGGCCTCCGGATAGCAGACCACTGAAGGGACGGGATGCTCAGTACGAGCCGCGGCGAATCAGAACGGGCGACTGGAGAATCGTCTACGCTGTGCATGACAGCAGTCGCTGGGTCTGGGTGCTGGCAGTACGAAAGCGCCCGCCGTATGACTACGGCGATCTGGACGAGTTGTTGCGGAGAATAGAAGGCTAGATTCGTAAGCGCGCCCTCGACTATAGCCCGCTCGTCGGGTGGTAGGCTGCTATCTCGGCTCGCTGCATGCCAGGACGGGCCACACGCATTTCGTTGCCTCTCTTTACAGTAGGTGGTCGACCGGCCCATGCTCGCGGTGGGCCTTCTGTAGATGCGTTTTCTGTTGATTCAAATAGCGAAGCAATACCTGCAAGTCTGCATGTCCCATGATGCGCGCGAGGCTCGCAATATCCATGCCAGCATCCAGGCTCCACAGCGCGAAAGAGCGGCGAAACGTATGCGGGCTGCAATGGTCAACGCCAGCGCGCCGGCCCAGGCGCTTGAGGAAGGTCCGCAAGCCCCAATCGCCCAACGCGCCGTCTCCTGCTTCCGTCATCCACAAAGGGTCGTCGGGTTTCCTCTCGACGCGCGTCGCAAGGTATTTGAGCAAGGCTTTTCGTGATCGCTTGCCCATCAGCGCGACGCGATCTTTTTTGCCCTTGCCTTGCCTGATCGTTACCGTTCCGTCGCCCACGTCCACATCGCCAACGGTCAGCTTACAGAATTCGGCAGCGCGGCAACCTGTGTCGAGCAGAAAGTAGATCATGGCCGTATCGCGCGCCGTCCGGCACTCTCTGAGCAGCTTCTCTATATCCTCATGCGAAAAGGCCGGCAGAATGTCCTTCGGCATCGGGGGCATCTTCACCTTGCGCATGGGGCTTGCCGTCAGCAGTTCCTCGGCTACACAGAAGTTGAGGAAGGCGCGCGCAGTGGAAGCGTGATGGTGAATCGTGCGCCCGGAAAGCTCGCGGCCCTGCAGAGACACGAGCCAGGCGCGTAGGTGTGTGGGAGTGATCTGGCCTAACTCAGTGACGCCGCGCTCGGACAGGTAGTCCACGAGCGCGCCCACGTACTTGTTGTACCAGATCATCGTTGCGGCTGTGCAACCGGAGGCTTCCCGGTCAAGGTAAAAGGAATCTACGGAGAGTTGAAGTTGTGTCTTGCTCGTGCCACGGAGAACTTTTAGCCGAGTCGCTTGGTCAGTTTGCATGTGATCTACCTCTGCTTCCGAGCTAGACCACAAGATTTAGAAGCGAAACGGGGTGGAGATACCAGATATAAGGGGTAGTGGCGTCCACTGGCCCACAGCGCCGGAACGGGCGATTATGAGCCGCTTGCTCTAGCCTCTGAGCTACGTCGCCATAGATACTACTATATGTAGCCCTCTTGACGCTCAACGACCCCACATATAGTGCTGCCGCCAGTCGTCCCAGAACTACCGAACAAGCGATTTTTACCGAATCGACTGCACACAACCGACCAAGCGATTCGGTCAACACCGACCAAGCGATTTCCGAATCGATTGCACACCTACTGACCCAGCGATCAGCAGCCGCTTGTTCACTTGGATCGATACTATCACACCCGTTTCTCTCCGTCAAGAAAAACAAGAGATATTCCGCAGGCGGCGTGGCCTTTCACGGTTATGACAAATTACGCAGCAACGTTTGACACACGGTCTGACAAGGTGTTACAATGACCGCCGGTCATCGGCACAAAGATCGTGCCCTACCTGGGCCGCTGACTGTGTCAGGAACGCATTTTCGCAAGGAAGAGAGGTCAAGCCGAAATGCCTCGGGGCGAAACCAACGGCGCACGATCGCAAAAAACGCCGGATCGTGCGCAACTCAAAGGCGGCGTGATCCCGCTACGTGACGTGCTGGGACTGTTCGTCGCTTTATCACGATCCCTCAAGTGCTCCGCTGCCATGCTGGACTGCTGGTTGCTGCAGCATGGCGTCGATCCCGACACTTATGGTATCGACTCGGATTGCACTTAGAGATATCCTATTCAATCATAGCGGGCAAGCGCCTTCAGGCCCCCCCACCGTTACCGCGGCGGGGGCCGGCGCTATGCCCCGTCGGCAACGTGAAATTCGCGATCCCCTGGACCTGAGCTACCGCAAATCGCCTCACCTGCTCGTCCTCGATTTTCCTCAGCGCCGCAATGATCAAGTCCTCCTCAACCGTACGCTGCGTCTCCAGGCCGGCCAGCCATTCGGGCGTCCGGCCCAGGTGCTTACACAACTCCAACACCTCAACCACTGTAAAAGCATGGTCCCCGCGTTCGTAGGGCGTGAAACCCTGCTTCGAGATTCCCATGCGCTCGGCCAGATCTGACTTGCTGAGGCCGATAGCCTCGCGCGCCTCGGCCACCCGGCGGGCGATCGCCTGGTCAGTTGGATGAATCTCCGCTTTCGGCATAGCTCCCTACCCCCTATTCCAAGACACTATGACCGGGCAAGTCATACAATGTCGGACTAACAATAACACGTAATCAGCCTTCCGTCAAGAAGCGGCAGACATTTTGGGACTGAGCGTATGACTGAACTCACTGATCGGTTCCAATGCAGCTCAGAAAGCTGCCCTGGTCGACCTTTGCTTCCTCCCTGGCGTCCTTGTCACCCGGTAGACCTCCACGAAACCTACGCAACCAGTCTGTAGGCGCAGCCAGCGGGCGGGTCCCGCTACGTATATATATCTACTTCTACTTCTACTTCTACAGCGTAACTCACGCAGGCCGGAAACGCTGTGAGTGACGCGTGACTCACGGCGTGAGTGACGCAAGTAGACCCCGAAACCCTGGTTTTTGCCCGTTCTGGCCCACCTTTTGCCGTTTCGGCTCCATTGCGGTCGGCCCGGCCGGCGTCTCACCGACGACCACGAAAGGTGCCTGAATCCGAATCTGGGCAAAAAGACATAAGTGAAACGCAATGGTAACGTCGTGACCAACGATGTGATTAACGCCGTCAGTCACGCTGGCGTTCGCGCCCGTGGTGAGCTACGCACACAGGTGTCAGCGGACCGCAGTGGCCGTTTTTGTCAACGTAGCGTAGAGGATTGTTGCTGGCGAAACTGCAGCGGTTGAGACTTTGTGGATTGCCCGGATTTGGTACAATTGAGTCAGGCTGGATCCACCGGTTAAGATCAGGGTCGTACCATCTGGCCCCCATCAGGTAGAGCCCGCCGACCGAGCTGTCCTGGCGTTGGCCGGTGAAGATGAGCATCTGCCCTTCAGACCTTGCGCTGCGTGGGAAATGGTATCCTGAGCGGTAGCGACGACCGATGCACTCGGCGAGACAAAACCAGGCCGGGCAACGTGCGGGCGCGTTGTGCTTCATCACAGCGCCAGCTCCTGCACCATCTTGCGCTGCACCTTCCGCGGATCGCCGTGTGGCACGTCCTGGCCGAAGGCTCAGCCGACCGCTACGCCTCCAAAATCGGCGTCAAGAACTTACCGGACGGCGTGAGCGCCACCCAGTTCACCCGAAACCAGCTCGACCGCTTGCAGATCGGCGGCGCGCTTGACCTCATCCCCTGGGCACGAAGCAGGTCAGGCTGCCGCGCTCGCGACCAAACCAAGGAGGGCAGCGAGCAGATGACGCCGTGGTCTCTTCACTCACCCGGCCGCCCGGCGTCGCTGCCCTCACCTGATTTCATCCTGCCGCTGAGAACGGCAGCCACCTCGCCCGGTGCATCCACCACACCGTGGTTGCTCGCGCTCGTCCCCCATTCGACTTGACTTCGTGGTTTCGTTCGTCGATGATCAGCGTACCACGAAGGGAAGGCGAGAAGAGTTGGGGTCCACCCGGCTCTCTCGCTTTTCTGTTGTTCGGTGTCGGACCTTTCACCTTTCCGGCTCTAGATTCTGCCTTCCCCATGTAGCTGCTTCCTGCACGCCACTTAGAGTATGATGGCTGCAATAGGCGCTGTTCCGCCTTGAATCAAGACCGCGGCCGATTCAAGTTGACAAACACCCCGGCGGAAATCACGCCCAGTATCAGTCCGAAGATTAGACCACATCCAAGGCTGAACGCTCCTCCCACAGGATACGCAGACAGGATCGTTATTCCGATTAGCCAGATCACACAACATGCGACAAACACCGCCAATTTCGATAGGTGGCCGCGCTGATACAGAATTGCGACCGCCCCCAGCGATATGGCGATTGTGAGGCCGCCAAGCACTGTGACCATCACGAATTCTCCTCTCGCTCACGGACCCCAGATGAAAACCTCATCCTTGATCTGATTCAATCGGATAATGGAGCCTTTGGCAAGCAGAATTGTTGCGGTCGCACCGCCAGCGCCCCCTAGCACGATTAGGGGGCCTCCGGCCAGACAACCTATGCCCGTAGAGCAAACTGAGGCACCAACTGACACCAGAAGAGCGGTATTAAGCCCCGCCAGGATCGGAACAGTCGTGAGCTCGGCAGTCTCTTCCCAGAGAATCGGATTGGCTGCCTCGTCCCAGTTGACGCTCTTTAGACGCGAGTACTTCTGATCAGCTCTCCACTGCCCCACATAGTTGTTGTCAACCCGGACAGTTGCTCCTGGCATACTATCACGGAAGAGGGTCAGTGTCTCATGAGAGTAGGACTGAAACACCACTCCTGCGTCATTTGCCATCCCCTGTTTGTCAGTCAGCATCAATTTCCCGCTATCACCCTCGGTAAATCTACCGCGATAGGTTTGGTTGGGGTTTATCTGCTTAGGATCACCCGATGGTGAGTAGAACGCGACCTGATCGTTGATTCGAGCATTGCGCAAGACCTCCAACCACCCCCACTGGCCCTCGTACTTTCCGCCTTTGTCAAACTGGGCCAGCACGTCCTCCCAATTCTTGACGCCCAGGTACTTCTGGATCTCGTCTTCGGAGAAGTGTCCGGTAGGATCGGTGAATTTGAGCGGGTTATTGGCCGCGTAACTATAGCGGTTGAGGCTCTGCGGATTTGCGGGTTCGGGCACCAGGCTGTCGGCGCTGAGGAACCGTCCCAGGCGGGGGTCGTACCATCTGGCCCCCATCAGGTACAGCCCGCCGATCGAGGCGTCTTGGCGCTGGCCGGTGAAGCGGTAGCCGGTGGGCAGGCTGCCCGTGCCGCCCGGCCGCTCGGTGCCGTAAGGATAGTACTTCTGCTCAGCCTCCTTCGTGCCATCCGTCGAGCTGGCCCGGATGCTGGCCAGGTGGTCGGCGTACAGGTAGTGCACGGAGCCGCCCGCCCGCACCGCCACCCGCTGCGCCCCGGCATAGTAGTAGAACCGCTCGGCCGGCGCCGCCCCCAGGTCCTGCTCGTACAGCTGGCCGACGTAGAGCGTGCTCTGCGTCGACCCGCCATTCGTCACGTCCCGGCGCACCAGCGTCCCCAAGCCGTCGTAGCTGAAGCGGGTGACCGTCAGGCTGAGGGTGTCCGTCACCGCCACCAGCCGGTTCTCTGCGTCCCACGCCTGGGCATATTCCACCCCGTCCTCCAGGCGCAGGGTCATGTTGCCGTTGGCATCGTAGGCCGCCCGGAAGCCGTCCGTGCCGCTGATCACGGCGTGCGGCTGGCCGTCGTTCGCCGGCGGGAACGCATAGGGCGTGCCGCCGAACAGCATCGTCAGATACGTCCGGTACGGCCCGCGCGCCGGAGGCGGCGGCGGTGGCAGGTTTGAGCCGGGCGGGTTGTAAGTATAGGTCATCGGCCCCCGCTGCGTCAGGTTGCCCACCGGGTCGTACTGATAGGTCTCGGTGTAGGCGCCCCCGGTGGTCAGCAGCCGGTCGAGCGCATCGTAGGTAAAGCGGGTCTCAGCCCCGCCGTCCTTCAGTTTGGTCACGTTGCCCTTGGGATCGTACTCGTAATCCAGATCCTGCAGCACCGATGGCGACCCGCCGGTGCCGCTCCGGATCTGGTGCAGGCGGAAGTTGCCCTCCTTCCCATAGTAGGTGTAGATGGTCTGGGTCGTGTTACCATAATCGATCCGGGCCGGCCGATCCAGATCGCTGTAGGCGAAGCCGGTGACGTACGGCTCGCTCCCGCTGACGGTCTTCACCTGGTCCCGGGCGTTGTAGCCGTAGGTGACCATCTCGCCGCTAGCCGGGTAGGTCTGGGTCTGCACCTGGTCGTTGGGCAGGTAGGTGTAGGTGGTGCTGAAGGGGCCGGAGCCGCTGATGGTCTTGCTCTCGCTGAGCAGCCGGCCCCGGGGGTCGTAGCTCCAGGCGGTGTCCCCCGAGCCGTCGCTCATCCCGGTGCGCCGCCCCTTCCCGTTGGTCCCCTGGTCATACTGGTAAGTGACGGTGTAGGCGCTGTCGCTGCACCCCAGCCCGTCCACGCTGCTCGCCGGCCGGTAGGTCTTGCCCACCAGGCGGTTGAGGGCGTCGTAATACAGGCAGGTGCCCTGGCCCCGGGCGTCCACTTGTTTGGTCAGGTTGCCGGCGGCATCGTAGCCGTACCGCCAGTGGCCCAGGTCTGGATCGCGCATGGCCTGCTTGCGCCCCAGACCGTCATACTCGATGCCGGTGACGTTGCCCACGGCGTCGGCGACACTCAGCAGATGGTCCTGCACGTCGTAGCCGTAGCTGGTGGTCTGCACCTGCGTCCACAGTGGGTCCAGCAGCTCCTGCACGGTCAGCAGCCGGCCGAAGGCGTCCGACCACTGCAACTGCTGGTGGCCGTCGGCGTCGGTGAGCGTCGCCGTGCGGCGCAGGTGGCCGGTCTGGGTGGTGGCGCAGCACCACCCGCCCGAGCTGATCGTAGCTCGTCAGCTCGTAGCTCAGCGGGCTTTGCGGGCCCCAGTCGGGCGCCTCCCAGACCGCCGTGCCGACGGTCACGTTGCCGGTTCGGCTGACGGGCACCCCGGCGTGCACCACGCCGTCCCGCCAGTTGTAGTCCCAGCTGGTGGTCAGGTGCCGATCGCCGTCCAACTCCTCCTGGGTCTGGAGCTTCCTCCCGAAGCCGTCATAGAAGGTCCAGCTGTGGCGGTAGACGGCGCCGGCACCGCCGTCGTCACGCTGTTGCTCGTGCACCATCCGAACGCAATCGCGCGATTGCGGTTCACAGTTGTGATTCCCTTCTCGTTCGGCGGCGATCCTCGTATCCGGCATCGTCGCCGCGATGCGCGGTTCCCCTAGACGCAGGGAACGTCGGTGTGTCATGCTGGAGCCTGGGAGGGACCAGGATGACACATCGAGCACAGAGGTTAGAGCCCCCGCACTGGCAGATCAAGTCCGTGCGGGTGCGAGTGCGAGAAGGGCCGGAGCGACTGAGAAAAGCCTACCGCATCTTGCTCAAGCCAGCCGAGCAGCCGGTGGGCATCGTCGTTCCGGAGACCTGCCAGTACCAGTCACAGCCATCGGAAGGTGCCTAATGCGAGTTGCCATTTACGCCCGCGTCTCGACCGAGCGCCAGGAGCGGGAGCAGACCATAGAAAGCCAGCTGACACTGCTCAAAGCTTGGGCCCAGACGCAGGGTTACGAATTGTCCGACGAACACATCTTCATGGACGAGGGCTACAGCGGCTCCCGGCTGGACCGTCCCGGCTTGGATCGGCTGCGCGATGGTGCCAGCGAAGGCGCATTCCAGATCGTGGCCGTGCTCAGCCCGGACCGCCTGGCCCGTAAGTACGCCTACCAGGTGCTGCTCCTGGAAGAACTGAGCCGGGTCGGCTGCCAGGTGGTCTTTACCCAGCACCCGCTGTCTGATGATCCCAATGACCAGCTCCTGCTCCAGATTCAGGGCGCGATTGCCGAGTACGAGCGGGCTCTGCTGGGCGAACGCTTCCGGCGCGGCAAGCTGCAAAAGGCCAGGAGCGGCCAGATCATCGCCGGCAAAGCGCCCTACGGCTATCGCTACGTGCACAAGCAAGATGGCGTGCCCGGCCACCTGCAGATTGACGAGACCGAAGCCCAGTTGGTGCGCATGCTCTACGGCTGGCTGATCGACGAGCAGATGACCATCCGCCAGATCCTGAAGCGCCTCAACTTTGGCTCCTGGTACCCACGCTCTGGCAAGCACCCCTGGTCACCGTCGGTGGTCCATCACATCCTGGCCGACCCGATCTATACCGGCACGGCCTATGCCAACCGTTACCGCTACGTGCCGCCCAAAAAGCCCCGTTCGCCAAGGGGTCCCAGGACGGGTGAGAACAGCTGCCGCCAACTCAAACCCCACGAGGAATGGATCGCCATCCCGGTACCTGCCATCATTGACGAGGCCACCTATGAGCGAGCGCAAGCCCAATTGGCCCGCAATGCGCAGCTCTCCTACCGCCACAACACCAAATACAACTACCTTTTGCGCTGCCTGCTCACCTGTAGCACCTGTGAGCTGGCCATGTTCGGCGTTACCTACAAAGCCACGGCCACACAGCCCGAGCGCACGTACTACAAGTGCCATGGCCACGACTGCATCTTGAGCGCGCGTGATCACGCTTGCCCCCGTCGAATCATCCCAGCCGCGGCGTTGGAGAACGCGGTTTGGGATCACATCCGCCAACTCCTGGAGAACCCGGCCCAACTGCTAGCCCAGTTCCAGGAGTTTGCCCATCTGGCAGCTGAGGGCACGGAGCAGGAGCAACGCCAGAGCCGACAGGGGCAAGCTGCCCTGAATCGGCTGGAGCGCCAGGAAAGCCGGCTGGTGGATGCCTACCAGGCGGAGGTCATTAGCCTCGACGAACTGAGCCAGCGCCGCCAGGAGCTGGCGGTCAGGCGGCAAGGTCTGTTGGATCAGCAGCGCGAGCAAGCACAACTGCACCAACAACAACACCGGGCTCAGGAAGTTCTGGAGAGCCTGAGCGCCTTCTGCGAGCATATCCGTGAGCGCCTGGACCATCTCACTTTTGCCGAGAAGCAAGCGCTCTTGCAGTTGCTGATCGAGCGCATTATAGTGGGCGAGGACACGCTGGAGATCCGGCATGTGATCCCGTTGCAGGGTGACGTGGCCCTGTCTGACCAGGGACCACCCGCCGTGGAATTGCGTTCGGATGGTGTGCACCCAGAACGGCTGCCCGCTGCCCATGCTGCCGAACGGCCGGTAGGCGTAGGACTTCGTCGGGATGGCCGGGGTGTCGGGCGCCACGGTGACGGTGAGCGGACGGCCCAGATCGTCGTAGACGTAGGTGTTGACCGCCCCGTTGGCGTCCACGGTGTGCTCGACCTGCCCGAACTGGCCGCCGTGGCTCGCCAGGCCGCTGCCGCTGGCACAGGTCGTCTCGCCCGGCACGCCGTAGTAGTAGGTCTGGCTGCGGTGGCCCAGGGCGTCCTCGACGCACACCGGATAGGCGTGGAACCAGGCGTCGTAGTAAGTGGTGGTGTGATTTCCGTTCTCGTCCTGGCTGAAGTTTTGGTTGCCGTACCCGTCGTAGCCGTAGCTGCGCTTGACCCCGCTGCCTACCACGGGCACCCGCTCGTCGCCGGTCAGCAGCCCTCTATCCGGGGGCGACAGCTGGTAGTCGATGGCGTTGTCATAGTAGAAGTGTTCTTCACTGGCCAGGGTTCCTTCGTTGCCGACGTACACCTGGGTAGAGGCCGGGCGGTTGATGACCCAGATGGTGGGGGCGCTGTTGGGGAAATAGGTGGTGCGGGTGGTGCGCAGCGGCGTTGCCGCCCACACCGACGGATCGCTCTCGCTGAACGGCTTGAGGCCCTCGAACTCCTGCACGCGCGTCAGGTTGCCGAACTGTTGGCCGGACTGGTCGCTCACCCGGTACTCGTAGGTGGTGCGCTTGAGCGCCTGGCCGGCCTCGGCGGTCTGGGTTTCGGCGGCGTAGACGAAGTGCGGCTGCTGGTCGGCGCTCAACCCCCCGTAGCCCGGGATGGGCAGATCGGCGGTGGTGCTGACCCAGGTGGTCTTGGTGAGCTGGAGCTGGGTGTTGCACACGCCGCCCCCGGCGCTCTGGCAGAGCTCGCTGCGGTATTCCCGCCCGGCGAGAAACGTGGTGGTCTTGCCGGCGAGGGTGGCCGTCTGGTGGTAGCGGTGGATCTCGGCTCCGTCCGCACCCGGGCGGGTGACCCACACCTTGCTGAAACCATATGCGTCCTTGTTCCAGTCCGAGCTGCTGCCGTAGGTCCAGGCGTTCTCCTGCCCGGTGACCAGGTCGGTCTCGGTGCGGTTGGTGATCTGGTAGGGCTGCCAGTAGCCGCTGTCCGGCCCACAGTCGGGGTTACTGGGCAGGCTCACCCCCGGCACAGCCTCAAACTTGACTTCGCCGCCGTAGGCGTTTTGGACCTTGGTCAGGTAGGCGTGCGAGCAGAGCCAGGTGAGCGTGCTGGCGGCGGAGTAGTCGAAGCTGGTGGTCTCGCTCAGCCCGCCGGCCACATCGCTAACCTTCGTCAGATTGAGCAGTAGCTGCGATTTGGCATTGGCGTTGGGGTCCTGACCGGCGTAGGTCAGGACGTAGCTGCGCACCGGGACCGATATGGAGTCGGGCACGGCCCACACGTTTACGGTCTCGAGCTTCTTGTCGGTCCAAAAGCTGGACCCAATGGTGTCATTCGCCGCCCGATCGACCCGGGAGCCATACGTCAGATCCACCCCCACCCGTCCGCCGGCGTACGAGATGCTTTTCAGGTGGATGGCCCGGACATAGTAGTGCAAGGAAGCACCATAAGTGTCGCAGCCCTGCCCCAAGTTGTCGCTGGTCTCCGCCTCCCAGGTCAGCGTGATCGTGTTGCCGCTACGGTCCTGCACCTGGGTCAGCGGCAGCCGCACCCACTTCAGATCGCGCCAGTTGCCGTCCTGGAGCTTGCCGCACCAGTTGAACTCCATCGGCTGCTCCAGATAACCCGCCTGGTCGGATTTCCACACCTTGCCGCTGAAGGTGTAGCGCGTGCCGCCAGCCGTGCGCACCGTATAGGTCACGATGGCAGGCCGGCTGAAGTATCTGTCGATGTCTTCGCTGGCGGTGATGGCCAGGGTGGGGTCCTCTTTGGCGTACACGGCCCCCGTCCCGGTTTTAGGTAGCGTGTAGTGGCGCCCACCCAGCGACAGCGTCAGCGTATCGCTATAGGGATCGCGGTACACGAAGTCGGCGCCCGCCAGCGCCCAGCCGTGGCCCACCACACTATAATGGCCCTGCGCCAGCGAGTGCTCGGCGCTCGAGTAGCGCAGCCCGAGCGAGGGGGTCAGCCCGCCGGGGCCGGGCGGCAGGTTGAAGGGGTAATCATAGGTGATCGAGCGGCTGTAGAGGTCGGTCTGGGCGCCGCGCACCTGCGACATGCGATCGACGCCCGGCTGGGAGTCGGCGGCGGCCATGACGGCGAAGTCGGTCAGGTGGGGCGAAGTGGTGTGCAGCTGCCAGCGGGCACGCTCCGCACGGGTCGGGATGGGCAGCCAGGCCGCCTGCGTCTCGTCGTAGTAGCCGATCACCTCGCCGCCCCGCGCTGGCCACTCGGCGGCCCGGCGCTGCAGGCTCAGCCGCAGCGGCACGGGGAAGGCGTGCACCGGCGTGCCGTCCTCCGCCGTGGCCTCGAGACGGAAGACGAAGCGCACATCGATCGGCAGCCAGGCGTACTCCGGCCAGGCGCTGTAACGGAACCGGGTGCGCTGCGTCACGGCGCCGGGGGGAATGCGCAGCAGCAGGCGGTCGTCCGGCGAGCGCAGCCAACCGCCCAACAGCGGACTGGCCCAGGTCTCGCTCGAGGCCGGCGGCACGACGTCCACCGGGGCTGCGGCTGCCAGCGGCGTTGCCAGCGCCGGGCTCGAGGCGCCGACCGTGTTGGTCACCGTCTCGCCCACGGTCAGGTTGAAGAGCCGGGCCTGGAAGGTGCCGGAGATGACCCCGCCGGGCGCCAGAGCATCGATGCGCCAGGTCAGCGGCCGGACCTTGGACAGCGGCAGGCCCCGCATGCTGCCGGGGACGAAGACCAGCCCGCCGGGCAAGGTGTCGCTGACGCTGACCCCGGGCAAGGGTACCAGCGAGGGGTTGGCCAGTTCCAAGGTGAAGGTGACCGTGCCGGCGGGCTCAACCCAGCCCGGCTCGACGGTCAAGGTCAGGGCCAGGCTCGGGGTCAGCACTGCGGTGGGCGTGGGCGAGGGTGAGACGGTCGGTGACGCCGAAGGTGCTGGGGTGAGCGTCGGGCTCGGGGTGGGAGCCGGTGTGACCGTAGCCGTGATCGTCGCCGTCGGTTCCACCGTCTCAGTCATGGTTGGGGTCGGCGTGGGCAGCGGCGAGTCGAACGGGCGCGGGGTGGGCAGGGCCGAGTCGAAAAGCTTCGGCGCCCCGCTGGCAAAGGCCGATTGGCTGAGCAGCAAGCTGAGGACGACCAGAAGATAGAGGCCATGGCTGGCAGAGATGCGCTTCATTGGGCAAGCTCCGGGGTGGGAACGCCGCATGGACATCGGGCAGGCCACTGCGGCCGGCGAGAAGAGCTAACGGGTAACTACGATAGACGACCAAACACCGTCACTCCTTTATGAACGCTGCACCGGCAGCGGCCGATACGCCATAGGGGCCGCTGTTCCGGACGAACTGCGGGTAACCCGAGCGAAAAGCGGCTACCTTGGCATGGAGCGAGGCTTGTCAACGGGTGGTGAAGAAATAGACATCTAGGCACCCCGAAGTATACACCTGACGCACGAAGTGTTGCCAAGTCCGGCCACGAAGCAAGACCAACTGTTCACAATTGATCGAGTCGGCCTGATTGGGCGCGAAAAGATGGAAGTCGGTCAGGACAATGGGGGGCACCACCTTCGTGTCACGTTGCTGTAACATAGGAGGCGCTGGCGTTGGGAATGTGTCAAACCGCAGTTGTCTGCCGATTGTGTCAAGGCCAACCGAAAATTCCCCAAAACGGCCGGAATAAAAATCCCCAGCTCAAGTGTTCGGTTGGCGAAGTCAGGCCTCCTTTTTGGGCTCGGCGAGCTCGGTGAAGACGCCGGCCTTACGTTTTTCGCGCAGGCGGTAACTCTGGCCGCGGATGTTAATCGTCGTCGAGAAGTGCAAGAGCCGGTCCAGGATGGCCGCAGCCAGGACTTGATCGGCAAAGATATCGCCCCAGTCGCCGTAGGACTTGTTGGAGGTCATTATGTGGAATATGGCGGAAGTGCAAATCTGTGCTTTCCGTAGTGTGCGTGCGTCGGCTCTCCCCTAACACCCCAACTACTGCGTCGCCTACTCCCAGATTGCTCCCATAAGAGACAACATGAAAGGCTCCAGCTCGGGACCTCGAGAGCAGGGGTTGCCCGCCGCTCCCACCGTCGCCATCGCAAGCTGAGTGTAGCACAGGCTGCCACCCTATCAATGGTCGAGATGAACCGGTTTGGGCGACCGGTCGAAGAGATGACCGGTCGCCCAAACCAGCCATTGACAGGAGGACAGGACCAGTGCTGAACCCCAGGTCAGCGATGGCGACGGACGATGGGAGCAGGGGCAAGAGGTCCTCACTGCAAAAGACTGACCGCGCCCGATCAAGATCGGCACGGCGGGCCGGCGTTCAGTTCCTTGGGTGTTTGTCCTGACGGCGTAGGCTGTTCGGCCAGGCGCACGGCCAGCCGGTCGAGCGCGGCCAGGTCGCCGTCTACAGAGGCCCGCTCCTCCTCGGTTAGTGGCACCTCCTGTAACAAACGCAGCAGGTTCGACTTGGCTTCCAGCAATTGGACCTGGCCCGAGTCTTTGGGATTGTAGAAATCACAACGTGGGCAGGCCATGCGATGCGGACACTGGTCGAAAAACTCATAGGTGCACAGGCCATGGCCCAGATCGTAGTAACGCCAGGCCGCGCCCTCGGCGGCCGCTGCGCTCATGACCGCATCCTGGTCGATCAGCACCGCGATGGCGCGCAGATTGCGGGCGAAGTAGCCTGCTTCGGCGTAAGCCCGCGCCAGGCGGGTCGGTGCCAGCGCCAGATAGTTCTGCGTCGTGAGGGGCGACCGGTGCCCCAACCAGGCCTGGAGTTCGCTCAGCGTCAAAGGCTTGCGCGTGTTGAACAGCTGGCTGGCAATCGTGGCGCGGGCCCGATGGCTGGTTAGGGTGCCGCGCGCGTCGCTGGTGGGGATGCCGGCTTTGCGGCACAGGGTTGGGATGAGCGCATGGTTGATGTACTCACGGCGCACCGGTCGAGCGCGATAGCAGAACAGCACGTGCGTCAGTTCCCCGGTCTTCCGGTCTACCAGCGCAGGCTGCATGGGCCGGACCTGCTCCCAGGCCAGGATGGCCTCACCCACCGCGCGATCGACCGGTTTGCTGAAGGCGGTGCCGGTTTTGTTGACCGGGATGTCCAGAGAGCAAACGCCGGGCGGTGCGCCTTGGGCCGCATCCGGGGTAGCAGCCTCGTCCGGCCAGCGTACACAGCCCACTCGCAAGCGCACGATCTCATCGCTACGCAGACCGGCAAAGAGCCAGACCACCGCCAGGGCTCGCACCAGCTCGACCGGGTAGTAATTCGGCGCGACACCGTCACTGGCCAAGTCCTCACTGGTCAGGTTCAGTCCGGCCCACAGCAGCTTGGCCCACAGATCCGAGGCAATCGTCCGCGGTGCGGGCCCAATCAGGGCTTTAATACTACGCGGGGTGGCAAAGACGCGCGCCGGATCGAAGCGCCTGGGGATCCAGCCCCATTCCTGGCAGTCACGGAAGAAAACCCGCAGCGCGCCGATGTAAGCATGCTTGGTACGAGCAGACAGGGGTTGCCCTTTGCGACCTTTGCCCTTACCCTCTGCGCTGGCGTAATCGAGTACATGCATTCGGTCCACTGCCGCCACATAGCGCGCTGCCAGGTCGCGGTCCCATTGCTCGGGATGGTGGATCGTGGGATGCTGCGCCTGCAACCAACGCCCGGCCTTACACAGCGCAATGCGATTGCCGCGCCGGGTGCCGGCGGTCAAGGTCGACGTTTGTTCCCAGCGATAGGCCCAGGCCAGCCATTCGGGATGGATATCCTGCTCCTGGGCGATCCGCCGCTGGGTGTTCGCCGCGACGTCGTGGTTGGCAATCCCCAGCGGTTGGTTCAAGAAGCCCAGGTGGGCCAGGACCTTGCTGATCTGGAGCACGTGCGAGCGCCGGACAACGGTGGTCTGCTGGCGAAACTGCTCCAGCCGCTCGGCGGTCATCGCTTGCAGCGCAGGATCCTGGTGGCGCAGCATGAATTCGCACACAGCCGAACCGACTGCCACACCCTCCGCACTGGCGTAGCCCCAGGTGGCCAGTAAGGCGCGAATGGGCTCCAGAGCGGCCGTCACAAGGGCTTGGCCGAAGACCTTGACCGCCAGTTCTTCGCGCTTGAAGTCACCGAGCAGGCTGACGTCCCGAAAGCAATCCAAGAGGTAGGCTGCAGCCATCATTTGCTGCCGCACTTCACCATCCACCCCGGTGCCATGCTCCTGAAAGAACGCAGCCTGGCTATTTCCTAGCACCCGGCCCCACACGGCAGGCGGCCAGCCCCAGTAGGCGGCTTGCTGGCGTTGGCACACCCGCAACAGGTAGGCGGCTGCCACGTCCTGACTGGCACGGTCTCCCGGAATCAGCTGCATCGCATCGCGTAAAGGTTCTAGCAAGCGGTTAAGCGCCGTCTGCACACAGATGATCTCCGCTCGTTTGGTATATCCCCAGCGGTAACGACTGTGGACCAGGATTTGGAGCGCTGTTTGCTCGGCCTCGGTCAAGGCGTCACTCCGGTCATAACGATTCTGGGCCAGAGGTGATTTCCAGGGCGCCATTCCTCCGGCAGCAAGCTCAACTCGGGCGGCTTGCGGGCTCATTGGGCCTCCCGAGACGCCAAAAAAGCTTGCGACAGGCTCAGTATTCGCTGGGCATGCAATTCTGCCATTCCCTGCGCCAACCGCGCGGCCAGGTCCCGGCCAGACAGGTGGATATATTGCTGCGTCGTCTCCAGGTTGCGATGCCCGGCGAAGCTGGCGATTTCATGCATGTCCCATCCCGCTCGCGCCAGATCCGTCAGGCATAGATGGCGCAGGGTATGGGTCGAGAACTGCGGCAGTTCAGCCCGGTTGGCGATTTCCCGAATCACTTTCGACCAGGTCCATAGGGTGATAGGCATCGCCCGATTGCGCCGCGACTCCGACAGGAAGAGGAGCCCACGCTGCTGGCTGAGGCTATGTCGATGCGCCAGGTAGGCCCGCAGCAGTTCCCCCGTTGCGACTGAATACGGCACAATGCGCTCGCGGCCGCTCTTGGTGGTCTCGGCGCGCACGCGGATCAGGCGGAAGGCCGGATCCAGGTCATCCGAACGCAGGAGGCATAACTCCTCACGGCGCAACCCGGCATCGTAGGCCAACCCGATCATACACCGGTTGCGAATCGGCTCTTCTTTGGCAGCAGCCAAGAAGCGCTGCCACTGCGCTTCGGTCGGAATCCAGGGCAGCCTTTTGAAGCGCGGCAGGAGCCCGCGTTCGCGTTTAGCGGCCCCAAATGCCTTGCCGGGCGTATAGCGGCCCCGTCCCACCGGGTTGGTTTCGCGGCGACCGTCTTCCATCAGATGGTCAAAGAACAGGCGGACAGCCGTCAGACGTTGCTGCAACGTGGCGTTGGAAAGCCCGACACCGGAATCCAGCCTCAGAATATGGCTGCCGCGTGGATTGGGACGACTGCGCAGATCCCCGACATACAGAGCGATCTGTTCGCGGGTGGCTTGAGCAGATTCGATACTGTTGCGTTGGCAGTACGCCAGAAAATCCTGAAGGGCACGCCCATAAGCGTCCACCGTGTTTCGGGCCAATCCCAACAGCGCTTGCCGCTCCAGCCATTGTTTACCCAGCGGATCCTCAAAGACCGCTGGGTAACGCTCCCAACGAATCTCGCTTAGCTCCAGAGTCTTGCTCATCATTCCTCCTCCCCTTGGCAATCTTGCGCCATGACTACCGTTGGGGAGAGCACTTTAGCACAGACCCATATTCCAACTAACTTATAGGATAATCGAACCGCGTTGGTAGCGGCGGCTGATCAGCTGGAACAAGAATTGAGCTACCATGCGGTCGAGCGGGAAGTAGCCCATCTCGTCGACAATCAGCAACTTGGGCCGGCAGAGTACGTGCAAGCGATGGTCGAGACGGTCCTCCTTGGCATCCTTGTGCAGGGTGTCGAGCAGGTCGACCATGGTCGTGAAGTAGACGCTGGTGGCCTGCTGGATGGCGGCCATGCCCAAGGCAATCGCCAGATGCGTCTTGCCGACACCAGGCGGGCCCAGGAACAGGACGTTTTCGCCATTAGCGATGAAGCTCAAGCTTGCCAACTCCCGGATCTGGCGCTCGCTAATCGCAGGCTGGAAGGCAAAGTCGAACTGGTCCAGGGTCTTGACGAACGGGAAATGGGCCAGCTTGGTCTTCATCGCCACATCCCGTTCGTAACGGGCCGAGACTTCGGCGTCCAACAGTTGGTCCAGGAACTCGATGTAGGTCCAGTCGTGTTTGGCGGCTTCTTGGGCCAGCGTATCCAGGCATTCGGCCATCCTGACCAGATTGAGGCGGGCCAGGTGGGCCTGCACGCGAGGGTAAGCGACGTCGCTCATGCCGCCACCTCCGTCAGCTGGTCGTACCAGCTCAGTGGCCGGCTCTCGACCTCAGGAGCAGCCAGGCCAGTCAGACTGTCGGAGGATGGGAGCTGCACGGCAGTTGGTCGCTTGGGCGATCGCTTGTCTTTGCCGATGTTGGCGTAGTGCGCCGGCACAGCGATGCGCTGGTTGTGGCCACTCACCAGGCGATGCTCGGCAACGATCTCGTCCTGCGCATTCAGGACCAGCAACTGGCCGCTTTCGCTCTCTTTGAGCTTGAGCGTCTTGCGGACGTACTCCGATGGCACCGAGTAATAGTTGCCGTCGTAGCTGACGAAGCAGTCCTTGCTGGCACGTCGGAAGCTGACCAGGCTGGTGTCGTAGACCGGTTTGCCGAGCATGGGCTGCAGTTGCTCCAGCGCCAGCCGAGCGAAAGGCACTTCACCCGTCGTGCCGTGAATGCGGACGTTAGCCGTCAGGTCGAGCCAGTCCCGGGCCTGGCGGTTCAGATCGGTCAGATCCAGGAAGCGCAGACCCGGCCAGAAGTTGATGCGGACATACCTGACGCCTGATTCGACCTTGCCCTTAGTCTGAGCCCGGTAGGGCTGGCAGGCCTTGGGGCTGAAGCCGTAGTAGCCAGCAAAGTCCAGGTAGCGCGCGTTCCAGTGGATCGTGCCATCCGCATCCCGGCTCAGCACTGCCGTCTTGAGATTGTCGTGCAACACGACCTTTGGCAGGCCACCGAAGTACTCGAAAGCGTGCACATGGCAGCGCAGCCACCAGGCAGCATCGGCCGAGACCGTGAACTCGAGATACGAAGCGCGCGACCAGCCCAGTGTCATGACGAAGGCGTAGAGCCTGTGCCGGCGGCCGTTGTGCTCGATGAACCCGAAATGGCCCCAGTCCACCTGGGCTTGCTCGCCCGGGTCGGTCTCGTAGCGCACCGTGGCTGTCTGGCGCTGCGCTTCCCGGTAGGGTTGGACGAAGTTCTTGACCAGGCTTTTGCCACCCTGGTAGCCCTGTTTCTCGATCTCGTCCAGCAGCTTGTTGCAGTTGAGGACACCGTCATCTATGCGTTTCTTAAAGGTGCCCCGCGAACGGGTCCAGCTTGGACCCCTTGGCTTTGCGCTTCCCAGAGGCCGGCCTGACCGGCCCTTTCAGAACGGTTCGAATCGTCTTGCGGTCATAGCCCGTGCGGCGGGCTATCTCGCTGATTGTCACGCCCTTGCGGTGTAGATCCTTGATCATGAACCTGCTCTCCACATTCAGCATAGGTGGCCTCCTCCTCGGCACTCCGATTGACCGGATCATCGTGCCGAAAAGACGACCACTTGGCCAAAGTGGGGAATTCTATCTTGGCCCTTTTGGGGATTTTAACACTGGCCGTGACAGTTTCGCGCAGTGCGCGCTGATCCTCATGGGTATGGCATCGTCTGGCCCGTGTTCGCGGTGGGCCTTCTGTAGATGCGTTTTCTGTTGATTCAAACAGCGAAGCAATACCTGCAAGTCTGCACGGCCCATGATGCGCGCGAGGCTCGCAATGTCCATGCCAGCATCCAGGCTCCAGAGCGCAAACGAGCGGCGAAAAGTATGCGGGCTGCAATGCTCTACGCCAGCGCGCCGGCCCAGGCGCTTGAGGAAGGTCCGCAAGCCCCAATCGCCTAACGCGCCGTCGCCCGCTTCCGTCATCCACAGCGGCTCCTCAGGCTTCCTGCCGGCGCGCGTCGCAAGGTACTTGAGCAAGGCTTTATGGGATCGCTTGCGCATGAGCGCAACGCGAGTTTTTGCCCTTCCCCTGCCTGATCGTGACCGTACCCTCCGCCACGTCCACGTCGCTCACGTCAGCTAGCAGAACTCGGCAGCGCGACAGCCGGATAGCAGTGGCCGATCTTTCGCTCTACGGTTGTAGCTAATCGTACATCCAGTACACATTATTCAATGATAATAATCATCAGAATAGGACGATTCACGGATCGTCACTCAGACTTACCGGAGGATAAAGCCTAATGAGACGCGCCTCGTTGTTCTTGCTCGTAGTGTTTACCCTTGTGCTCGCGAGTTCCCCAGCTTCGGCTGAGAAGCTCGCTTCGGCGCAAACGGGTGCCGTGCTTACCGGCCAGGCTGAAGCGACGACCGCACCGGCCGGTGCAACTGGCGTCCAGATCACCTCGACCGTCACCGCAACCCCCACCCTGGGCCCGATTGGCACGTCCACTGCCATTACTACCGCCCAGCCAATGAGCACTTCCGTGCCGGCGACCGGAAGCACCACGACCAGCGGATTGGTGATGCAGGCAACCAGGATCGTCGGCAAGGGCGTCCGCTCTATGAACGGTGACGACCTGGGGGACATCGCCAACCTGTTGATCGACGTCGGCCCCTTGAGCTCAGCAATCACCGGCACAACCGGCAGCTCCTTGACCGGTACCGCTACGCCGCTGGCCGGCATCGGCACGCCCGCCACCAGCGCTTTGACCGGCACCACCACCAGCGGCACCAGCACGCCCGCGGCCGGCATGGCACCCATCACCGGGACGGCTCCCGCGGCTATGGCCACGAGCACGCCGGAATCCGGCGGGTTGGGCGCTACAGCGGGCGTCACGAACACGACTAGCGCTGCCACGGGCCTTGCCTCGGCCGGTGGCGGGCACGTAGCCTACGGCGTGGTCGCCTTCGGAGGCTTCCTGGGGATCGGCCAGACACGTGTGCTGGTACCCTGGAGCGCCTTCCACTATGACGCGAACGAGAACGTTTTCTTCGTGAACTTTAGCCGGGAGACCTTGCACAATGCCCCCGGCTTCAATCCCGACGATCTGCCCACAAGCACCGCGAATCCCTCGTGGGATGCCGACATTCGCGCCTATTGGGCCACATATCTATCCACTACAGGCGGGGTTTCCCAGCCTTCCATCCAGCCCAGCCCTGTGGCTACCGTCAGCGTGGGCGCACTGGGCACGACCACGCCGATGACGGGCACGCTCGGCACCAGCACGCCAATGACGGGCACGCTCGGCACCAGCACGCCGACGGCCGGTGCATCGGTCACAGCCGGCCAAAGCATGACAGCCACCGTGTCCGCACCGATCACAGGCACCATCGCCATGACCACGACCACGGGCAACGGGGCGACTTTGCCGGCGACCACTGGCAGCGTTCTGTCACTGGATCAGATCGTCGACTCGGCGGTCAAAAACGCGAGCGGGGATACCCTGGGGGACATTGCCGACCTGCTGATTGACCTGGGTACGGGCGTCGTCACGGGAGCTCCCGGGGCAAACGCCACGCCTTCGGCCATCCTCGGCGCTCCGGGTGCGACAGGCGCGCTGACCGGCACGATGGGCCTCGCCACACCCGCTCCGGGCGAGGCCGGCCTTGCGGGCGCGAGCGCGCCGATAACCGGCACGTCGGCCATCACTGCCACCACCACTGCGGCGACCGGCGCCACAGCCGCGACCGGCGGGCCCTCGACTAGCGGCCGCGTGGTCTACGGCATCGTCGCCTACGGCGGCTTCCTGGGTATCGGGGAGACGCGCGTCCTGGTGCCATGGAGCGGGTTCACCTATGACCCGAACGAAAAGGTTTTCATGGTGAACACCACCCGCCAGGTGTTGGACAACGTCCCTGGCTTCAATCCCGGCAACCTGCCGACGGACACGAGCAACCCGGATTGGGACCTCCCTATCCGCAGTTACTGGCAACAGCAGGGAATGAACGTCCGCTGAACTCTGTCTGGCGGTAGGGAAGGGGGCCGGCCGTCCGGCCCCCTGTTGTCTGTCACCAGACACGGCTCGATCAGATCGTTACTCGCAGGAGAACAGCGGGCTCTTACCGCATCTGCGGCGCTTCGGGATTGACGGCGAAGTGCTTGAGCATGACGATCGGATCGGTAGCGCTGGGATTGGTGATCTTGACGCCGGCCTGGGCCGCACCGCAGGAGACGAAGAACTCGTCGTGCGTGAGTTGGCCAAATCGAATGAGGGCCGGGGTTTCGATCGGGTGAACGCCGAGCGTGCCGTGGCCCTGCAACATGATCAAGCCGTACGGGCCGGCATCTTTGACGATCGCGGTACGCCCGGGCAGGACGGTCAGCTCCTTGGCCGCGACGTACGGGTTGCCGTAGGCGATCCAGTTCTCGACGTAGCCGTCGCTCTTCATTTGCTCGACCGGCTTGACGGGCACGGGCGGGCGGAAGTGATCACGCTTGAAGTACGGGTTGATGTTCTTGTCCCAATCGAGCATGGAGATGATGTAGTCGAGGTCGTGAGCCTTCTCTGGCGGGACGTTCTTGACGAGCAGGTCCCACGCGATGGGCACTTCGTTGACCAACGACTGGAACATTGCGAAAACGTCGCTGGCCCATTGTGGCTCATAGGTGCAGAGGCTGCCCGGGGCATGGAGAACGCCGGCCGGCACGTACCAGCCGGTCCCCAATTCCAGACGGTAGGCCTTGGAGAGGTCGGTGATGTGGTTATCGCCCTGGTTCCAGATCTCGAGGCAGTGGCGCACGTCAGCCCTGCTAGTCCCCGGCTCGAGCCCGAAGTACGTGTAAGGAGCATCTGCGCCGTAGTTGTTCAGTTGGGTCGGGAAGAAGTAGTGCTCGGGCTTCTGCTGCTGGCCGACGTTCTTCGCATGTTCTTCCATCTGGTGCACGTGATGGGGCAACGCGCCCTTGTTGTCGAAGAATTTCGAGTACATCGGCCAGGCATGGTACTGCTGCCACAAGGCATCACCCAGGAGCCCGGCGCCCAGGTCGTTCACCAAGTCCTTGAACAGGACCTTCTGCGGCCTCGCTTCGTCGCCGTACACGACGTAGCTGAGACCCTCATCCGGGGTTGTCAAGGGCCCGTTGTCGGCCTTCGTCGTAGACGAGAACCAACGCTCGTCGATCCCGCCTCGGTTCGCACCGAAAGCATAAAGGTCCTCCGGGTGCAGCTTGATCCGTTTGCCCGGAATGCAAAAGTCGCGGGGCACCCAGGTTGGGGCCAGCCGCAGCACGCCTTCACCTTGCTCAAGAGCTACGTGTGACATCCAGGTCTCCTCTCTGACTCGCTTTTATGCCCATCATTGCCTGCGCCGCATCCGGCGCACCTGGTCTGATTTTAGCTGCTATTGAAGTATTTGGAAACCCCACGGCAACCGATTGTTCAAATGCTTGCCTGCCGGTGGCGACTTGTCGGCATGGGCGCCGGCTGTAACTCCAGGCTATCACTCGCCTTTAAGGCCGAAACGCGCGCGCCTGTTCGGCAGCGCGGCGGGTATCGATGCCCGCCAGCTCGTGACAGGCTTCGATGTAGGCGATGACGTTCGCGTTCGGCACGTCCTCCAGGATCGTGTGCGAGCTCTGCAGGATGTATCCGCCGCCGCGCCCCATCTGCTCGGCCCGTTCATGCACCTCAGCCCTAACCTGCTCAGGGGTGCCGAAGGCAAGCACCTGGTCCTCATCTACGCCGCCGTAGAAAGTGACTTGCTTCCCGTATTGCTCCTTCAGCGCGTTAATGTCGTAGAGTGATGGCTGGAGCGGGTTGAAGATGTCCAGACCCATCTCGATCAGGTCGGGGAAGACGCTCAAGACCTGGCCGTCGGAGTGCTGGCCGACGTACGCGCCCGCCTCTTTGACACGGCGATAGCACACGGCCAGACGCGGCTTGATAAACCGCCGCCACATGCGCGGGCTGAAGATCAACCCCGTTTTAGAGCCCCAGTCGTCCGCAAAGTAAAAGCCATTGACCCCCAGACCGAGCTGCTGGTCGATGATGGGCAGGTTCCATTCGTACAACACCCGGTCTAGCAGGGCTTCCACGAACTCAGGTCGCACTGCCATGTCTTCCAGGAGCTGCTCCATGCCGCGGATGGCCCATGCCCGCTCGAACATGGCCATGCCCAACTTGCCGAACAGGAACACCTGACCCCGATAGCGTTCAACCACCCGCTTCTGCGCGTCGAACCGGCCGGCGCGGTACGGGTCGGGCATGTTGTAGGTCTCAAGCAGCCGGTAGTCATCGGCCAGCGGGTAGTGAACCGGATGAGGCAGGCCCCGAGTGCGATCCCACACACATCCGAACTCGTCGGTGTGCAGGGCGCCCTCAGCGTCGAGCGCGGTGGCCACCGGGCCCCCGCTCGGCAACTGCTCCATCTGCACGTTCTCCGCCCAAGGGTTGACATTGAAGTCGCTGCCAATTTTGACCAGGTGGTTGCCCACGAACTCGGCCACCGCGTGCGGGCCGGGCAGGTCGTAGTGGGCACAAACGCGCGCGTAGACCGAACTCGTGCCGTGGAAGTTGTACGGCACGTAGTCCGGCTGCTCGTGCCGGAGGCTAGTCAAGACTCGCTGCAAACGGTTCATGGATCTTCCTCTTACGAAAGTCTCGCTATCCGGAGTGGCCGCCCAAGATGCTGAATGCGCGTGCCGGAACGCCGAGAGCGAGCGCCCGGCCGAGTTCCTCACCCTTACCACCGGCCAGGTGGGTCGGCTTTGATGCTTCCCTTTGCTCGACCGGCCGGACTTCATCCACAAAGTAGCCCCGGTTGAGGAGGGGTCAAGCCTGACGCAGTCGATCGCCGACTCCCGTCACCTTACGGCGTCGATCAGCGCCACCATGTTTTCGATCGGAATATCTCCGGGCAAGTCGTGCGACGGCGCATAGATGAACCCGCCAGCGCGGCCGACCTGATCCACCATGCGCCGTGCTTCGTCTCTGATTTGCTGCGGGGTGCCAAATGGCAGCAGACGTTGCACGCTCATGCCGCCATAGAAGGTGAGCCGGTCCCCGTATTGCTGCTTCATCTCGTATGGATTCATCACGTCCGGCTGGAAAGGATTGAAGACATCGAGCCCGAGCTCGATCAGTTCGGGGAGGAGTTCCTGCACCTTGCCACAGGAATGGATCATGACCGCCTTGCCCGCCCTTTTGACCGCCCCGTACATCAGCGCCAGGCGCGGCTTGATGAAGCGCCGCCACAGCCGGGGGCTGAAGAGCAGGCCGCGCTGCTGGCCCCAATCGTCGCCAAAGATCACCGCGTCGACGTCGTAAACCAGGTCGTCTTCCAGCACGGCGAGGTTGAAGGCCGTGATGCGATCCAGTAGTTCGTCGACGAATGCCGGGGCCTCGATCATGTCGACCATTAGTTCCGGCATGCTGCGCAACGTCCAGGCGCGTTCGAATAGCGAGTAGCTAACGCTCAGGAAACGAAAGCGGTCGGGGTTGGCAGCAATGAAGGCCGGCAGACCGGCGGAGCGCCGGGGATCGTGAGGGTCGGGGAAGCGATACCCCGCGAGAGAGCGGTCCTGGAGCGGATAAAAGTCGACGATCCCGATGTCCTGGTCGATGGTCTTGTTCCAAACCACGCCAAACTCGTCGCGCCAGAATCCGGGTCGCACCTCCTCGTACGGCAGACGGATGCGCTGCTTGGCCATGTGGTTGCCGAGCAAGCTCTCCAGGTCGGGGCTTCCATAATAGGACTCCAATTTCTTCCTGGCCGGTTCCGTATAGCTGATGTGATAAGGTACCCGGTCCGGCTGCCGGTGACGGATCGCCTGCCAAACACGCTCGCGCGGACTATTCTGTGTCACGGGATAAACCTTTCAGCTTAGTGCTTGATCCCATCTTCCTGCCCCGGTCCGATCTCTTCCTGGCCGATTGCCGGCCGCTTCCTGGCCGAAATTGGGGGAGGATGTGCTGTGTACGCGCCCGGACCGGCATCCGCTTCAGCGCGGGGCTCACCACTCGCCCTTGCGGCCGAAATGGGCGCGCGCGTTGCCGCGGAAGGCCGCGCTCGACTCGCTAAGCTCACGCGCCACCTGGTCGAGGCTCTTGCCGGCGCCGGCGCGTGCCGCGGCGATCACCGTCGCGCACTCGTTTGTGTCCATGAAACGGGCCGCATCCAGCAAGTCAGCCTCGTCTTCCGGCGGCACGACCAGGAAGCCGTGCTTGTCGGCATGGATCAAGTCGCCGGGTCCGACGCGACGCCCGAACACTTCGACCTCGCAGCCCCAACGCACGGGCGTGCTGAAAGCGTGGCCGACCGCCAGCCGGCGCGCCAGCGCCTTGAAGCCGGCATTTGTCATCTCGTCCAGGTCGCGGATGGCGCCGTCGGTGATCGTGCCGATGCAGCCGAGGGCGCGGTGGAAGTTGGCGGTCACCTCGCCCCAAAAGGAGCCGACCACGGCCGGCTTGTCGAGGTCCTGAACGACCACGATCTTTTGGCCGGGCAGCGAGGCAACGTACGCCCGATAGGCATCCCACTGCTCGGCGCCACGGGCCGCGTGCGCCCGATTGCTGGGCTCACAGACCAGGGTGATGGCATAGCCCACCATGGGGCCCATTTGCGGCATGAAATCGCGCGTCTCCTCGAGGTTGAAACCATCACGCGAGGCGTCATGGCGCGTGATCTGCTCCCAGCCGTTGTAAATGGTCGGCGTGTTCCAGCGCTTGAGCTGCAGCAACTCTGCGTGCGGCAGTTGCCGGCGCGGAAGCGGTTGCCCGGTTGCCGAGCCGCCGGCCGCGGCGTTTGTACCGGCGCCGGCAGTGCACCCGCCGGCAGCGGGTTGCGTTTGCTCCATCCTAGACACCCTCCTCAGTCATGGTCGGCTCCTTCTGCGGAGCGCCGCTTAAACGAGGATGGCCCGTGGTGTTTCCCACGGGCCATCGAATCCAGGTAGCGGGGGCAGGATTCGAACCTGCGACCTTTGGGTTATGAGCCCAACGAGCTGCCACTGCTCCACCCCGCACTGCAGAACTTATTATACGCAGATCGTGCTATTTGTCAAGGTGAACCAGGCGTTTCCACAAACTCATCCAAAACGGCTCGCTGGCCGGCGGAACCTCGCTCACCTGGGCGGGCGCTCCGGCCCGAGCGCTGGGCGAAACGGCGACGATCCGGGTTTCTCCCGGATAGCTATACGCGTAGTAGGAACGCGCCTTCAGCTCGATATTGGCGGTGGTATCAGCCTCCGCCAACGCTTCGCGCAAACGCTGATTCTGCTCCTCCAGAGTCTGCAGCTGCTGCTGAACCGCCCGCTGCCTGGCCACGAACTGGGCCTTTTCGCCCGCCAAATTCAAGAAACTTACGCCGAAAAAGATAACTGCGAGCACGGCGGCCAGAATCCAGAGCTGCGAAGTATCGGGCAACAGACGTCGCCAACGAGGCTGGGACATCGCCCGTTCCTTTCTCTGAATCCGGATCCTAAGGCAAACGATCCCACGACTATTATATCGCGGGATCAGTGCTGTGTGCCGAAGGAGGGATTTGAACCCTCACGAGGTCAACCCTCACTAGGTCCTGAACCTAGCGCGTCTGCCATTCCGCCACTTCGGCCGGTATCGGTCACCAAGTGTCATGAGATTGACTAATTTATACCACTACTGCGGCGAGGTGTCAAATTGAGGTGTTCCGCCGCCAACGGTAATGCGCTTGGTGACGATGTACCAGTGGGCGAAATCTCGGAAGCGATCGGCCGGCGCGTTGAGCGGGCCGATCTGTACATTCTTAACCTCGTCCCGCACCCCATAGGTGTAGATGGGATGATAAAGGAGCAGCGCGGGCACCTGCTGATCAAAGATGCGCTGAAATTCCACGTAGAACCGCCGGCGCGCGGCTTGATCGGTGATCGCACGGGCCTTCTCGATCGCCTCGTCCGCAGCCGGATCGCTCCAGCCGGCGTAATTCTGCCCGTCATTGATCTGCGTCGAATGCCAAAGAGGATAGGGATCGGGATCGCCGCGTTGCTCCCAGTCGACTACAGCCGCATCAAAACTCCGCGTTTCCAGGAAGTCGGTGGTGAGACCGGCGAGCGTCACGGGCTGTGCAGCCGCTTGCACCCCGACGCGCGCCCAAGCCGCGGCAAGGGCCTCGAGCAGCGGCTGGCTGTTGCCGACCAGCACGAAGGCCAGTTTGACGGAGTCCTTCTCGCGTACGCCATCGCCATCGCTATCCTTCCAGCCCGCCTCATCCAACAACTGACGCGCTTTGTCCTGATCGTAGGCATACTTGGGCACTTCCTCGTCGTAGGCCCAGGTGCCGGGCAGGATCGGACTGTCGGCGATGATACCCTGCCCATGGAGCACGTCATCGATCAGGCTCTGGCGGTCTAGCGCATACAGCAGCGCCTGGCGTACGGCGACATCTTTGAAGAAGGGCAGATTGGGGTTCAGCTGGTTGAGATAGACGAGCGTATAACCCGACGTGGGGGCGGAGAACAGTTGCAAGTCCTCGCGCTCCGTGGCCGCAGGCATATCCTCGGGCCAGATCCAACTCACCCCATCGATTTCCTTGCGATCAAAGGCCGCCAACAGGCTCTGGTGGTCCGGATAGAAGCGAAAGGTCAGCCCGGTCAGATAAGGACTGAAGCCGGCGTAGTAGCGCGCGTTGGGCACGAACTCCGCGCGCGTGGCGGTCATCTGGCCGATCTCGAACGGTCCGGTTCCCACCGGGTGCGTGTTCAATTGCGAGGTCAGCATCTGCGTTATCGGCACGCGCGCCCAGAGATGGGCCGGCAGCAGACCGACGGTCGTGTAGTCAAGAAAAGGAGCCAGGGGCTGCGCCAGCTCGAACCGCACGCTGAGGCCATCCGGTCCATCCGGCGCCGTCACCTTGACGGCACGCCAGAGCACGCTCAACCACTTCAGACCGGGAAAGTCGGGATTCTGCATGGCGCCGACTGTGTAGAGCACGTCCGCGGCTGTGACTTGGGCGCCGTCGTGCCAACGCAGTCCATCCCGCAGCTTGAAGTCGTACGTCAGGCCGTCGGCGCTGATCTGCCATTTCCCGGCAAGATCGGGAACCACATTGCCCTGCTCGTCAAGGCGGGTCAGGCCATTGAATAGCAGGGCTGAGAGATCGCTGTCTACGTCGTTGTTCTGGCTCAGAAGAGGGTTCAGAAACTGGGGGCTGCCGGCGACCCCTTCAACATAGGTGCCGCCCCGCTCCGGAACAGTGACCGTCGTAAAATTGTAAGCGGCGTAGCTCAACAGCGCAGCTAAGAGCAGGATGCCCAACAAGGCAATGGCTGCCTGCCAACGCAGATACTTGCCCAACTCAGCTCACAATGGCCGTGCCCAGCGCCAACGCGAGGAACACGATGCCCAGGACGATGGTGGCGTTGAACATTGTCTTTTCGACACCCCGACGGGTCTTGTAGACGCCGATGTCACCGCCGCCGAACATGCTGCTCAAGCCCGCGTCTTTGGCCTGTAGCAGCACCAGGACGGTGAGCGCGATCGCGACGACGATCTGCGCGAGATAGAGATAGGTCTTCACCGATACTAGTGCCTCCTCACCGATTCAGTCGATCACGTTCAACTGGTCAAGCTGAGATTATATCACGGGCGAGAGTGAGGAGCAAAAATGAAGGGCGAAATGTCTTGCTGGCAGCGCCAGAGGCTGTAGTAGACCGCTCGCCTGCGCAGCAGCTCGTAATGGCGGCCGCGCTCAACCAGGCAGCCGTCCTGCAGGACGAGGATTTCGGAAGCGGTTTCGAGGCCGGACAGCCGATGGGTGATCGCCAGCGTCGTCCGGCCGGCCATCAGCGACCGTATGGCTGCCGTCACGCTGCGCTCGGCCAGCGGGTCCAGGTGCGCCGTCGCCTCGTCGAGGATCAGGAGGGGGGCATTCTTGAGCAGCGCGCGGGCAATCGCCAGGCGCTGGCGCTCGCCTCCACTCAGGCGCAGACCGCCTTCGCCGATCCAGGTATCATAGCCATCGGGGAGCGAAAGGATGAAGTCGTGCACCCCGGCCCGCCGTGAAGCCAACTCAACTTCGGCCGGCGAGGCAGCGGAGCGGGCCAGGCGCAGATTGTCCCGCACGGTGCCGTTGAACAGAAACGTGTTCTGCCCGACCACGCCGATGCGCGCGCGTAGCTCCTCTACGCCGTACTCGGACAGCTCGCGCCCGGCCAACCAGACATGACCCTCCGCGTAGTGCCAGAATCCCAATAGCAGGTTCGCCAGCGTGGACTTGCCTGCCCCGCTTGGCCCGACGACGGCTACCCATTGTCCGTCCTCAATACTGAAATCGACCCCGCTCAGGGCCGGCCGCGTGCCAGTGGGATAGCGAAACGAGAGACCCTGAACGATGATTTGGGCACTTGCCGGCCGGCCTTCGGCCTGGCTCGCCCTGGCCGGTTGCGGTCTCGTGGCCGGCCGGAGCCCGACTTCCCCGCGTTGCGCCTCCTCTCCGGCCAGGGCAGTCTGCCCGGCATTGAGGATTTCGATCAGCCTTCGGCCGGCCTCGCGGCTGCCCTGCAGGCGTTCGGCAGCCTGAGCGAGGGGCACGACCGCCTCGAAGCTGGCGGCCGCCGCCAGCAGCACGACGGTCAGGTTGACGCCGTCCAGCAGGCTGGCACGCACCAATGGCGTGGCGATGGCCAGCAGCGCCACGCCCGCCAGGCCAGCCAGCAGGTTGTCCAGCGCGCCCGCCAGCCCGTTATAGTAAGCCAGCCGGGCCTGTCGAGCCGCCAGCCGGCCACTGAGATCGCGAACGCGCCGGAGCTGCGACCCTTCCTGCCCGAACGCCAGTTGATCGGGCAAACCCTGGATGGCATCGACCAGGAACGCACCCAGCTCCGCGCGCAGCCGCACCGTCTCGCGCCCCAGGTTCTGCCCGATCCAGCCGCTCCAGAGCGGGACGGCCAGCCCGGTCGCCAACCAGAAGGCAAGAAACACTACTGCCAACGGCCGTGCGAAGCTCGCCAGGAAGAACCACATCGCCGCGGTAGCGAGGACGGCTACCGCGGGAGGAGCCATCACGCGCACGAAAAAGTGCTGCAAGGTCTCGATGTCTGAAACGGCGCGCGCCAACAGATCCCCGCTCCGGTAGCCCTCAAGCCCCGCCGGCGCGAGAGGCTCGATTGCCTCATAGAACCAGACACGCAGACGAGCCAGCAGGCGAAACGTCACCTGGTGCGAGACCAGGCGTTCCAGGTAGCGCATGACGCCGCGTGCGATGCCGAAGAAACGCACCCCGACAATCGCCAACTGCAGCACGGCGATCGAGGGCCCGAGCGCCGCGCTGGCGATGATCCAGGCCGAGGTAGCCATCAGGCCGACGCCGCTGGCGACGGCCGCGAACCCCAGCAAAACTGACAGCACCACCCAGGCCCACAAGGGGGCAACGAGGCCCAACAAGCGTCGAATCACCGGGTAGCGAGCCTGATTGGCCGGCAACCCGTGCATCCCCTCGTCGGGCCTGATCATCGGCCACGGATCGCCAGGCAGAGCTGGGGACGCCGGCCCCTCTCCTGCCAATCCCACCGGCGTCCATTCTCCGTCATCGGCCCGGCCGGCTGCGCTCACGTTCAGCATGCGCCGGTAGAGACCGCCGGCCGCTTGCAGCTCTACGTGGCTGCCACTTTCGAGCAGACGTCCTTGAACCAGAACGTGGATCTTGTCAGCCTGGGCAATCGTACTCAAGCGATGGGTGATGATGAGGGCGGAGCGCCCCACAAGCAGACGCTGGATCGAATCCCGGATCAGCGCTTCGTGGCCCGGGTCAAGGTTCGCCGTGGCTTCGTCGAGGATGACCAGCGGCGCATTCTTGAGAAAGGCGCGCGCCAGGGCGATCCGTTGCGCCTCACCGCCACTCAACCGGGCCCCGCGTTCGCCAATCAGGGTCGCGTACCCGTCTGGCAGCGCCCGCACGAACTCGTCGGCATGCGCCTGGCACGCCGCCGCCGCCACCGCCTCGGGCCCGGCATCAGGCCGGCCAAGCCGGATGTTCTCGTCAACGCTCCCGTAGAAGAGGTAGGGATTCTGCGGCACCCAAGCAACCGAGTTCCCGCCAGCCCGCCGGCGACCAGCTGGCGAGCGGGGCGCCATCGGCGGTGATACAGCCGGAGGAGGGCTCGACGAAGCGCAGCAGCAGTTGGGCGACCGTGCTCTTTCCGGCGCCGCTGGGCCCCACCAGCGCCACTTTCTGGCCGGCGCCAATTTCGAAAGACAAGCCGTCCAGCGCAGGCGACGAGCGGCCCGGATAGGTATAGGAGACGTTCTCGAAGCGGATGGCCGGCAGCGTGGCAGTGGAGAAGCGCAACGGCCGGATGCCGGCGGCACTCTCGCGAAAAGCCTGTGCAGCGCCGCCTGGCGCAGGCGGCAGACCTTGCGCCGGCGACGGGGAGGGCGTGTCCAGGATGGCGAAGATGCGCCGGGCGGCGCTGACCCCGGCGGTGGCGGCGTGAAAGCGCAGGCCCAGCAAGCGTAGCGGCAGGTAGAACTCGGGGGCCAGGATCAAGACGAAGAACGCCTGGGAGAACGATAGCTGACCGTGTAACAGGCGAAGGCCGATCTCGACCGCGACAACCGCGGTGCTGAGCGTGGCGACCATTTCGAGCACCAAGGCCGACAGAAAGCTCACCCGCAGCACATCCATCGTGGCCGCGCGAAACCGCTCGCTCATCTCTGCGATGACCTGCACTTGCTCCCGGCTGCGCCCGAACAGCTTGAGCGTGGTCAGGCCCTGCAGCACGTCGAGGAAGTGCGCGCTCAGGCGGCTGAGGGTCGTCCACTGCCGGCGGGTCAGGCCCTCGGCGAGCGTGCCGATCAGTGCCAGGAAAATGGGGATCAGGGGGGCGGTGAGGAGCAGCACCAGGCCAGAGATGGCATCCAGGGGAAACACGAAGGCGAGAACGGTCACGGGTACCAGGGCGGCCAGGGCCAGTTGAGGCAGGTACTGGCTGAAATAGGCATCCAGGGCCTCGATGCCCTCGATCAGCGTGTTGGTCAGTTCCCCGCTGCGCTCGCCTTCGGCGTTGCTCGCGCTGCGCGTATAGGCCGGTCCCAGGGTCAGCAGATGGGCGAAAAGGCGTGCCCGCAGGTCGGTCTTGACGCCCGCTGCCACACGCGCTGCCGCGCTTTCGCCGCCCCACAGGACGCCGGCACGGCCGAAGGCAAGAAGCAGGAGAGCGATGAGGCCCGGACGCAAAACCTGCAGGGTCGCACCAGACAAGAACACCTGCGCGACCGCCTGGGATAGAAAGCGGGCTTGCAGGACGGTCAGGATGCCTCCCGCGAAGCCCAGTCCGACGGTCAGGGCCAAGGGAAGACGGGCGCGGGCTGCCGAGCGCAACAGCCGGGTGTCAAAGAAGCCGCGGAACATTGCTGGTTCAGGCCGCCGAACGCCGCCCCTGCCTGAGCAGGGAGCGAGCGCGCGTCAGCGCCAGCGCGCGTGTGCCGGGCGAAAGTGCCTGCTTCAAGAAGGCTGTCGCCAGGAAAACGAGGAGAATCGTTCGGACCGTGACGGCCAGTACGAGCATCCAATGCTGTTGAGGGAACAACGAAATATACAGAAGGGCCTCGAGCACGTTCAGCGCGCCCCACAAGCCGAGGCAGAACGCGCCCTGGCGGTTAGGACTGAGGATGACCAGCAAGGGCGCGATCCAGGTGATGTACTGTGGGCTGTAGCCCCTGGAGTAGAGGATCAACAAGGTCATGGTGAAAGCCACGCCGGCCAGCACCCGGCGCGGGCGATTGACGGTGTAGTGGCCGTAAGCCCGGAGATAAAAGAGCGCAAAGGCAAGCCCGAAACCCCCGCCGATCAATCCCCATGGCAACGTCGAATTGTGGGCGATCCATTGAGCGCTCGCGACGTTGACGTGCTCCGCCAAGGGCGCTACCCTGCCGTAGCCGTAGTAGCCATCCATCAGGGCCCAGATTGTCTCCCACGAGGGCCGCACAAACGCCGTCCGGACGGAAGCCAGGGTCATCGACGGGTCGATCAGGACAAAGGGCAGCGTGAACAGCAAGACGGTGCCGCCAGCGATCGTCGCATAGCGCAACTGGCGCCGAAAGCCCCGCAGGGTGCACAACGCGATCGGCAGTACCATCAGCGGGAAAAGCTTGCTAACGATGCCCAGCCCGACCGCCAGCGCGCTCCAACGCTCCCGGCGGGTCAACAACAGATACAGCGCGGCCAGATATAAGCAAACCGGCAGGACGTCAAACCAGCCGGTCCAGAGGTAGCCGGGCACAAAGAGCAGCAGGTAAAGAAAAGGGCTGGTCAGGGCGGGACCCGAGCTGGCTAACGCTCCCGATGCGGGGCTGCCTGCCAAGCCGGAATCGGATCGAAGCACGGGTGGTCGCATCAGATGCGGCCGGCGAATCGTAAGCTCGGAGCGCTGCAACAGCAAGGCCAGGCGGTAAAGGAGCCAGAACACGCCGGACTCGCAGGCGATCAGGAAACCGATGAGGATCGTATAGAACAGCCGCTCGGCGGTCACGCCGCCGGCCACCAGCAAACTGAGCTTGTGGGTGCCCACGATGAGCCAGGGGAAAACCGGCGGGTATTCGGCCCAGAAGTGGATGTAGGGGTACAGCCCCTGGTCTGACATACGGGCCAGGTCCAGGAAATAACGCAGGTCGTTGGGATCGCCGGGAATGGGCACCAGGACGACGCGAACGATGAGTACCAGCACGCGTGTGATGACCAGTGCCAGGACGAGCAGGCGAAAGTCGATCCTGACCGGACCGGCCAGGCGAGAATGGACGACTGATTGGGCTCGGCTACTTGTCATAGCTTGGGCCGGGTGGCATACGCAGAAATCGGATTCCGGCCAAGCCTCATGCGTTTGCCGAAACCTGCCGTCTGCGGCTCACCCGGCCATCTGCTCCTAAACCAGAGCTAGTACTTCAAAGACTGGCCGGTCACCCGGGCCCGGTAGACCCAGTAGTTCCAGGCCTGGTAGATCAACACAATTGGGACGAAGATCAGGGCAACAAGACTCATCACTTTCAAGGTATAAGGGCTCGACGACGCGTTGTAGATGTCGAGGCTGAACTTCGGGTCGAGACTGGACACCATCACCCGTGGATACAGCCCGTGGAAGGTGGTGATGATAGTCAGCGCGATCCCGAGACCCATGGTCCCAAAGGCCCAGCCGTGACGCTTATTACGCACGAACCAGCCGACGAGCAGGAAAGACAGAGCTGCGCCGATGGCCGAGATGCCCGGGTTGACACCCAGACGCTGGAAGATGTCGGTGGCGAAGTAGCTCGCGGCGACCAATGCGAACACCAACACCACCACCGGCAGCCAGAGCCGATTGGCCGTCCGCTCCGCCCGCTCGAAGACCTTGTCGGTCGTGCGGAGCGTCAAGAAGATGGCGCCGTGCAGAACGAAGACGGTCAGCGAGACCAGGCCACCCAGCAGAGCATAGGGGTTCAGCAGGTCAAAGAAGCTGCCAACGAACTGCATCTTCTCGTTGATCGGCACGCCGCGCACGATATTGGCCAAGGCCACACCCCACAGCAGCGCAGGTATGAGGCTGCCGGCGAAGGCGAGCCAGTCCCACAAGGCTCGCCAACGCCTGTCTTCCACCTTGCTGCGAAACTCGAATGCTACGCCACGCACAATCAGAGCGATCAGCATCAGCGCCAGGGCCAGGTAGAAGCCGCTGAACATGGTTGCGTACCAGTTGGGGAAGGCTGCGAACATCGCTCCCCCCGCCGTCAGCAGCCACACCTCGTTGCCGTCCCAGAATGGGCCGATCGTGTTGAGGATGGTGCGTCGCTCGCTGTCGTTCTTGCCCAGGAAGGGTAGCAGAATCCCCACCCCGTAGTCAAATCCCTCGAGGAAGAAGAAGCCGGTGAACAGCACTCCGATCAGGATAAACCAAAGAGTATTGAGGCTCATCGCGCACCTCCCGCCCGGACGGCGACTTTGCGGCGAACGGGCGCCTTCTCGCCCGCTGGAGCTTCGCCCTTGGCATTCTTGATCAGCAGATAGAGATCGGCCACCATGAGGGCGCCGTACACGAGCGTGAACACGATCAGCGTGGCCAGCATTTGCCCGGCCGGCACGGCAGTTGAAACTCCTTGCGCAGTCTTCATCAGTCCGAAGACGATCCAGGGCTGGCGGCCCAACTCGGTCATCAGCCAGCCGCTGCTGTTGGCCAGGTACGGCAAGGCGATGGCGAAGGGTAGGGCGCGCAAGTATCGGGCAGGGAACTGCCGCCCGCGCAGCAGCAGGTACAACCCGTAGAGCGCCAGCAGGGCCATCAGGAACCCGCTGCCGACCATGGCCCGGAAGGTCCAGTAAGTGAAGGCGATCGGCGGAGCGTAGTCGCCGGGCCCGTACTTCGCCTGATACTCGGCCTCCAACTGGTTGATGCCCTTGACTTCCCCGCTCAAGCGATTGTAGGCCAACAGGCTGAGCAGGCGCGGGATGCGGATGGCGAACACGTCCCTGCGTTCCGGCTCATTGCCGAAAGTGAAGAGCGAGAACGAGGCCGGGTCCTGGCTGTTCCAGAGCGCCTCGGCCGAGGCCATCTTCATCGGTTGCGTCTGCACCATGTGCTGCGCTTGCGTGTGGCCGTTCAAGATCACCAGCAGGCTCGCCGCAACGGCCGCGACCAGAGCGACCGACATGGAGCGGCGAAACAGGACGGCGTCGCCGCGCCGCCGCAGCAGGTTGTAGGCGCAGATGCCGAGCATGAAGAAGCCCGCCGTGCAAAGGCCTGAGAAGATCACGTGCGGAAACTGGACCCACAGGTTCGGATTAGTCAACAAAGCACCAAAATCGGTCATCTCGGCCCGGTTGGTGGCGGCGTTCAAGGTGTAACCCACCGGCTGCTGCATGAAAGAGTTGGCGATGAGGATCCATAGTGCCGACAGGTTGGAGCCGAGAGCCACCAACCAGATCGTCGCTGCGTGCAGACGCTTCGAGAGCTTATCCCAACCAAAAATCCAGATTCCCAGGAAGGTCGACTCAAGGAAGAAGGCCATCAACGCCTCGATGGCCAGCGGAGCACCAAATATGTCGCCGACAAAGCGCGAGTACTCCGACCAGTTCATGCCGAACTGGAACTCCTGCACGATACCGGTGACCACGCCCATGGCAAAGTTGATCAGGAACAGTTTTCCCCAGAACTGGGCCATGCGCTTGTAGATCTCGTCTCCCCGGCGGACGTAGAGAGTCTCCATCAGGGCCACCAGAATTGAGAGCCCGAGCGTGAGAGGGACGAAGAAGAAGTGGTAGATAGTAGTGATGCCGAACTGCCACCGCGATAGAATCAGTCCGTCCATACCTGGACCTCCTGAAGGTGAAGAATGGAACGTGAAGTGCCTGCGAGGAACGCGTTTATTGGTGCTGGCTACTGCAGTGTGGCTTGCAGTCCCTGGATCAATTCCTGCTTCTCGGCCGGGCTGAGACGGGCATCGGGATGCAGGAGCAAATAGATGTTCGGGGGCATGGAACCGTTCTCTATCGTTCGCGCGGCGCCTCGGCCCCCGGAGCTTTCCTCCCCCTCGCCGCCGAGTAATCCCTGCTGCGGGACACCCCAGGTCGAAAAGTTCAGGTGCCGCCGGCCGCGGATGGTATCAAACACGGCCAGCCAGGAAGCGGGCGGGATGCGATCGTACCACGGCCAGACCGTCTGATTGCTGTGACAGTCGAAGCAGGCGCGCACCGCTAGGGCGCGCGTCTGCGGGCTGTTCCAAGGCGGCTCTTGCACCACGGGCGGGTCGCGTTGGAGGAGCCAGGCCGGAATAGATATCAACAGTATCAGCACAACCAGTGCCAGCACAGAAGTAAGGACGCAGCTACGCCTGGTCATGGGTCTCCTTCGGGTCAACTACTTCTGCAACGACTTCACGTAGGCAACGAGATTGGCGATCTGCGGATCAGAGAGCGAGCCGCCCTTCGCGGTAGACCAGGCCGGCATCGGCGTGCCCGGGCGGCCGTTGGCGATGGTGGCGAAGATCGCCTGGTCCGGGCTCGTCTGGACGAAGCTGTCGCCCACCAGCTTCGGCCCGATGCCACCACCCTGCCCACCCTGGCCGTGGCAGGGCGAGCAATTCGTGGCGAACAGCGCCGCACCCTGTTGGGCGTTCCCGGCCGGCACAGCACCGGCGGCAGCAGCGGTCGGCTGCGCGCTCGACGGGGCGGTGGGCGCAACCGCCCGCGTCGTGGACGACGGCGGCACGGTTGGTCCCGCAGACGTAGTTGCCTGAGCCGTGGAGGATGCGGCGGCAGTCGCCGGTGCGGTGGACGCCGCGGCAGGCGGCGGCACTGTTGCGCCTGACAGGACCGTGCCGACCGGCGTTAGCCCCACAGGCGGCGCGAGGCTCGGGATCGGCGTGAGGCCCGGCGGGGCCGGGTTCGGATAACAGGCGCTGAGGACGAGCATGGCGATCGCCAGCGCCATGATCAACTTGAGTGTGCGTGGCATGGTCATCATCTCCTTGACTTACTGCTTGAGCGTGCGCACATGGTTGATCACGTCCCAGCGCTGCTCCACAGTCAGGTTCTCGTGCAGCGGTGGCATTACCCCGAAGCCATTGCTGATAACCGTAAAGATTTGCTGATCGGAAAGCGCCTGGACCGCGGCGCTGGTCAGGTCGAAGGGTTTCGGCGTGAAGAAGCCGCTCAGCCTGCCGTTGCCATCGCCTCGCGGGCCGTGGCACAGGGCGCAGTCGAGACTGAAAAGCACCTGGCCGCGCTGCAGCGAGTTGGCGCTGGCCGGCACGGGTTGCGTGGCCGGTTGGCCGGATACGAAGACCGGCCCCTGGATGGGTACGGCATCGACGGGAGCCGCCAGTCGGGGCGCGCCCTCATAGGGCACGGACGCCTGGTCATCCATCTGGGTGCCAAAGGGGATGCGGATGACATCGTAGACGAACAGTGGGGTAATGATCAGCACGAGGCCGAGCAGCATGGCCACGACTGCGAGCCAACGCCTCCAGGCCGGATTATCCATCTGCGGGCGCGCCCCGGCGCGCTGCACGTCGGCCGCATGGCTGTTCTCAAACAGATCCGCGACTCGTCCGGCGCGCCCTTCGTCAGCCTCAACCAGCACCCCGATCATGCCTCCGCTGATGCGCGGATCGTAGAGTGGGCGGCCAAAACGCGGGAAACGGTTGAGCAGCCAGAAGCCACCGAAAGTCACCCACATCGTGCCCAACATCGTCAGTTCGAAGGTGATGATGATGGACGGCGGGATGGGAATGAGCGGCTGTCCGCCTTGATACATGGGATAGAGAACAGGCGCGCCAATCAGCAAGGCAAGGGCGGTTGAGAGTCCCAGGATGGCACCGAGCAAGGCCACCAGACCCAGCGCGTGACTGTGCGGGCGGCGGCCCAGCAGCTTGGGACGGATCATGCTGCCGGACATGACCGTGACACGGTTATCGGGCACGCCGATGCGCCGGACGCCCTCGAGCGCGGCGGCCGCGGAGGACACTTCTTCGAACAGACCAAGCACGAGGTAGTTCGCCATATCCTCCTCCTATTCTCCAGTCCCGCGCGTGGCGACAATGGCCGCACCTTCGTGACGGAACTCCTCCTCGTTCTGGCCTTCCTGCACCTCCCAGACGGGGATGATTGGCAAGAAGCGGCTGAACAGGAAGAACAGGAATGTCAGCAACGAGAAAGCCCCGATCGTGACCAACGTCTCGGCCAGCTGCAGCCGGTATACGCCCCAGTCAAAGGGCAGCTCGTTGATGCCCAAGAAAATCGCTACGATGTTGATGCGTTCCAGGTACATACCTACGTTCACGGCAACCGCGACGGTCAGCAGTATCGGCAGGGACCTGCGCCAGCGGCGGTTCCACAGGATGCCCCAAGGCACCACGATATTGCAGAACAGCATCGCGTACCAGTAGGGGGCACCCAGGCCACGCTCCATTCGAAGAGCCAGCGCGAGGTCGGCCGGGGATTGCCCGTACCACGGGACCAGATAGTCGTTGAAGAAGAAGTAGCCCCAGGCGAGAGACAGGATCAGCATGAACATGCCCATCCCGTTGAAATGCTCCTTACGGATGAAATACTCGAGGTGCATGAACTTGCGCACGACGGCCAGGACGATGATCACGGCTGCAGCGCCGGAGAACAGGGCGCCGACGACGAAATACGGGCCGAAGACGGTGCTGTGCCAGCCGGGCTGCAGGGCCATGGCGAAGTCCCACGAGACGATTGTGTGTACCGAGAACATGACCGGGATGATGGCGTAGGTGAACACGTTCAGGGCCGTGTTCAAGGTTGCCCACTGCCGTTCCGTGCCCATGAAGCCCAGCGAGAAGACCTCCAGGAAGCGCTTGCGCCAGGGGATGGTCGCGCGATCGCGAGCCATGGCTACATCAGGCAAGATCGATAGATATGCGAACAAAGTGCTGCAGGTCAAGTAGGTCGTAATGGCCATCAAGTCCCACACGAGGGGCGAGTGAAAGCTGGGCCAGAGGCCACGGCCATTCGGATAGGGGATCAGGTAATAGCCCTTCCAGGTACGCCCGAGGTGCATCAGGGGGAACAAGGCGGCCGTCGACAGGCCGAAAACGGTCACCAGCTCGGCTGCCCGGCTGATTGGCCCGCGCCAAGAGATCCTGAGGGCGCGGAAGGCAGCCGAGATGAAGGTTCCGGCATGGCCGATACCGATGAAGTAGACGAAGTTGGCGATGTAGACCGCCCACATGTTTGGTCGGGAGTACCCGACGATGCCGATGCCACCGATCATCTGAGTCAACCAGACAGCGCCCAGGGTCAGAATGGCCGCGCCCAGCAGCCCCCAGATGAGCCAGAAGAGCAGGGGTGCGCGCGTGGTGGGGCGCATCGCGATGTCGATCATCTCGGACGGCGGGCGTGGGTCGAGGTTCAGGTGCTCCTCGCGCAATGCCCGAGCCTGGCGGGCAAGACGTGGGTCTTCCGGCAAGAGCCTCTTCCACGCCGGGACGTGCCCTTCATTGGCCGCCATGAGCTTCACCACCTTTCAAATAGACCACGTTGGGCTCGGTGCCCAAGGCTTCGAGCAATCTGAAGCTGCGATAGCGGCTGCCGCTGATCACCTGCCGGATCGGGCTGTTCGGGTCGTTCACGTCGCCGAACATCAGCGCGCTCGACGGGCAGGTCTGCACGCAAGCCGGGATCACTTCATCCGTCCGAAGCGTCCTACCCTCCGAGAGGGCCGCCTGTTCAGCCCGGTTGATCCGCTGCAGGCAGAAGGTGCACTTCTCCATCACGCCCAGACTGCGCACGGTTACATCAGGGTTGAGCTGCTGCTCCAAGGGTGGCTGAAAGTGGGGCGGGTAAAAGTTGAAGAAACGAACCTTATAAGGGTCATTGTTCTGACAGTAGCGCGTGCCTACACAGCGGTTGTAGACCTGCAGGTTGAGGCCCTGGCGAAGACTGTGCAGCGACGCATAGACCGGGCAGACCGGCTCGCAGGGCGCCTTGGCGCAGTGCTGGCACATCGTCGGAATGAAACGGGCTCTTTGCAGCGGGTAGGCGCCTTCCCAGTACCGCTGAAGATGGATCCAATGCATGCTGCGGCCTCTCCACACCTGGTCCTCATTCACAATCGGCACGTTGTTCTCAGCATGGCAGGCGATCACGCAGGCGCTGCAGCCCGTACAGCGGTCCAAATCCACCACCATGGTCCACTTGTGGTCGGGCAGAATCTGGCTATTCTGGTCGTTGACCATCGTTATCACTCCTCACGCACCGATATTCGACCCGGGGAGCACGTCCGTCGGGAATCCCCGGTTGACACCTTCCGTGTATTCGAACTTGGACTGGTTCACGCGCCGCCCGGTGCGCTCGACCCTGACTCGCACGGTGGCCCAATTGTCGGGAGCGGCGCCCAGCAGAATCATGGCGTTCACCCCGCGTCCTTGGGCGTAACGCCCGAACTGCGCGTGGCCCTGCCCGAGCGGGACGCCGATCGCGTCCGGCCGGATGACGGGAAATACATAGACCGGGGCCTCGATCGAGCCGTTAGGTGAGGTCACCCGCACTACGTCCCCATAGGTCACACCCAGGATCTGGGCCGTTTCCGGGTTGATTTCGACCCAGCTTTGCCAGGCGATGGTGGTCATCGGATCAGGCGATCCTTGCAGCCAGGGAAGAGCCGCTCCCATGTTCCGCCCCAACAGAGTGGTCTCATAGGCTTGCAGCACGAAAGGGTAGTCGCTTTCGCTGCCCTGATACTGCGGCGCACTGAGGGTCGGAGCGGCGCTCACGCTTGCATTCACCGTCGAGGCTGGGGCAGAAGCCGGCCACCAGCCGCCGTGCTGCAGGAAGCGGCTCCAGAGAGTGTCGGCATCCGAACCGCCGGCCGCTCCGGCCGGTAGTTGGGTGATGGTATCCTTGATGAAGGCCACCTCGTCGTTCCAGGTGAGGCCCCCGGCCAGCGCCGGCACTTTCTTGGCGGCAGCCAACAGGACATCCCCGGTCGCGCGTGCGTCGACGGGAGGGTCGACGACCACCGCGCTCACGACGGGCTGTTGGCTGCTCACCATTGGCAGCCCAAAATTCGGGGTAACAACGGAGTACCCCCAGGATTCGAGGTAGCTGCGGTCGGGCAACACGAGGTTGGACTGGTGGGCCGTCTCATCCTCCACGGTGGCAAAAGAGACGACGAAGCCCACGTTCTTGAGCGCATCCACCAGACCCAGGCTGGGTGGCAGCTCGTAGATGGGGTTGAAGCCATGGATCATCAGCAGCTGCACCCCACCCCCGCGCAGATTGTTGATCAGGTTCTGCACCTCGGCGAAGGGTGAAACGGTAGCCGGCGCGGGAGCCTGCGAAGGCAGGGAGGCGTCGAGCAGCATGCCACCGGGCTGGCCGGCCGTGCCGGCCACCACGTTCAGCATCTGCACCGCGGCCACGGCATCGGAGCCATTGGGAGCCTGGGCTAACAAGGCACCGGGAATCGCCACCGGGTGTTCGGCGGTAGCGAACAGTCGGGCCACACTCACGAGAGCCTCGAGAGGCACGTCGGCGGCCTTAACCGCGTCATCGACGTTGAAGCTGCCGGCCATCGTCCGTGCGCGTGCCGCCCGGTCGGGCGGGACTCCCGGCTGATCGGCCATCAGGCGTGCAATGGCCAGGGCGACCAGCCCATCTGCGCCCGGAAGGATCGGGTACCAATCGTCCGCCTTCGAGCCGGTGATCGTCTGGCGGGTTTCAAACTGGATCAGGCGCCCGCGCAGGCCTTTGGGTTGCGTACGGAAAGCGCCGTACTCGATTCCGTAGCGGGTGGGGGATTGCTCCGTGCCGAAGATGTCTGAGCTGAAGGAGAGGACGACGTCGGCAGCTCCGAATGCATAGCCCGGCATCGCGCTTTGACCAAAGACCCGCTGGCTTGCGCTGATCAGCATCGGCTGGGCTTCACTGCCCGGGGCATAGATCACAGGAGCAGGGGCACCGGCTGCCTTGGCGATCCGGCCGAACAGATCCACCAGATGACCCGACGTGGAAGGCGCCAGCCAGATGGCCAGCTTGTTCCCCGCCGCCCCCAACTGCCTCGCCAGTTCGTCGATGGCCTGGTCCCAGGGCAAGGGGTTGGCACCCAAGGCGCCCGAGCCTCGCGTGGCTTGCGCCAGAGGGCCACGCGTCCGGTCAGGATTATAGAGTAGCTGCAACCCTGCCTGGCCGCGCGCACAGAGCTTGCCGCGGTTGAGTGGGTGCTCAGGGTTGCCTTCGATCTTGACCGCCCGGCCGTTCATGACGCGCACGATGATGCCACAGCCTGCGGGACACATCCGGCAGGTGCTCGCATAATAAGTGGGAATGCCGGTTAACTGCTCTTCGGGCGGGATCACGTAAGGTTCGATGGTCACGTAACGCGTGTATTGTTCGCAGCCGGCCAGGACCGTAGCCGCGGCCAAGGCGGCGCCTGTCTTGAAAAATGTGCGACGGGTGAGCCTACGTGGCATGTTGCCTCCCAGCGGCGTGTTGCCGCCTAATAGTGGCAGATGGAGCAGTCCTGCAACTGGCGGATGTTCGGCTGCTGGTCGTGGCAGCTCAGGCACCAGCCCATGTCCATGCGCAAGACCGGGTAGTCCCAGTCCATCTGCCCGACGTTGCCGTGGCAGCGCTCGCAGTTGATGCCGCTATCGACGTGGACGTTGTGGGCGAACTTGACGAAACGTGGCAACTGATTGACACGCACCCAAGGAATTGGCTGTTTGGGTTGCCAGTAGCTCGTCAAGAGGGTCTGGATGGCCGGCGTATTGGTCGCGATCACCTGGTGGCAGCCGGCGCATTTTTCCACGCTCGGGATGCCCGCTGCCGGCCCCTCGTTGGCGGTCGTGTGACAGAACAGGCACTGAATGCCGGCGCCGACCATCAACCTGTGCGGGAAAGGCATCGGCTGCACTGGCGCAGCCTGGGCATGAGCACCCCAGAAGAAGTAGAGGACGCCGGTCAGCGCGACGGCAACCACGACAACACCCACCAGGCGCAGCATAAAGGGTATGTTGCGTATGAACTGCATGTCTCCTCCTTCTTGAGACCACACTTGCTCTGTGCAGTCTTTCACGCACGAGCGCCGCAAAGCGCGGCATTAAGTCCGGCGCCGCTTGATGGAGTGCCTATCTGAGGGTCATCAGGTAAGCCACCAGATCGCCGACCTGCTGGTCGCTGAGGTCTTTGCCAAAGCCCTCGTACATAATGCCGGCACCATAACCTTTCACTATGTAGGCGTTTGGACTGACAATCGATTCACGCAGATAGCCAGGCACATCCGCAGCCTGGCCCTTGTAGTCCGGGCTCTTGATGACCGCGGCCGCATCCGAGGCGACGTGTGACAGATCGGGACCTACCTGGCCGCCCTGCCCTCCGACTGCATGGCAGGTGCTGCAGCCCGGTGCGTTGTTCTGACCTATAGCAGCCGATGTGAAGAGCTTCTCGCCGCTGCCGGCATCGCCGGCCGGTAGACTACCTCCTGCCGGAGCGCCCTGGCCGCCGCCGGCACAGCCAGCCAGCGCCAGAAGCAAGACCATCAAAACGAAGAACTGCGGTCTGTACACGCGCCCTAACTCCTTCCATCACGGGGGCTTGAGAAGGTATGGCACCTGACGTGCGAGGCTTAAAGTACAGTGCCGAATACGGGAATTACAAACGGAGAATTGGACCCAATTATACATGCACTCGGGAGAACCGCAAACCTGGGCGCAGTCCCCACAATTTACGCCAACAATAATTACACTGCGGGAATGATCGGGCGACAATTTGTGATTTGTACAACAATGTTAGCCTGCTTCTGGCAAGCGTTCTACAAGCAATCTTACAGTCTCGGCGCTTATGATGCCAGCTGTCGCATATCGGCAAACATCTTGGCCGCGTCGACCTCGGTGCCGTCATAGATCGCTCGCACCTTGCCCTGGCGATCGATCAGGAGGAAATAACTGGAGTGAGTGAGGTTGCCGTCAGTCTCAGCCTTGACGACCGAGCCGACCTTGAAACCGGTTTGCAGCAGAGCCTGAACCGTGGCATCCGGGCCGGTGAGGAAATGCCAGACGCGAGGATCGGCCCCGTAGCGGGCTCCGTATTGCTGCAGCACCGCCGGTGTATCGCGGACCGGGTCGACGCTGATCGAGATCAGTTCCACCTTGCCGGGCAGCTTCCCCTCCAGGATCTGCTGCTGCAACTGCATCATGCGCGGCGAGAGGTAAGTGGGGCAGACATCAGTACAATGTGTGTAGATGAAGTCGACCAGCCACACCTGGCCGGCCAGGGAACTGGAGGCGAAGGGCTGTCCCGCCTGGTCGGTCAGCTGAAACTGCGGAGCGTCCCAGTAGGTGTTCAGGTTCGTTCCCGGCCGGGCGCACCCGGCCAGGAACGGCAGCACTAACAGCAGCCACATGAAACGCTTGAGCATCAGTGTGGCAGCACGGCAAGCAGCGGGATGACCAGCAGGAACGGCAGGAAAAAGATCAGGCCGAACCAACGGCTGTCAGACCGCAGGTGCATGAAATATAGGATGACCAACATCGCCTTAATGAAGGACATGAAGAGCAGGAATTCCACCCGGGGTATATTGGTCATGCTCGCGACGAAGACCTCGAGTGCGGTCAAGGCGGCCAGCATAAAGAACACCAGCACGTAGTTCGGGCGGCGGGTTTTCGCTGTGCCCGTCCTGGACTTGGTAGCCATTGTCATTCTCTCTCCGCTAGATCAGGTAGATGATCGTGAACAGCACGATCCAAACGACGTCGACGAAGTGCCAGTAAAGGCCGAAGATCTCAAAGCGCATGTGATCACGTTCATTGACCGTGAATCGGTTGCGCAGGGTCTGAACGATGATCACGGCCAGCCAGCACAGGCCGACAAAGACGTGAAACCCGTGGAAGCCCGTCACGGTGAAGAAGCCGCTGCCGAACAGGCTGGCCGTCGTCAGGTGCTTCTCGCCGATCAGGATCCGGTATTCGTTGATCTGGCTGCCCAGAAAGGTGCCGCCCAGGACGAAGGTGGCGACCATCCAGCGCAGCATCCGCTTGCGGTCGCCATCCTCGATCGCCGAGAGGGCCATCACGACCGCGGTGCTGCTGACGATCAGCACGAACGTATTGAAAGCCGTGACGGGTATGTTCAGGATCTGGTTGGCGTCGGCCGGCGCGCGCTGGCGCATCGTCAGGAAGCCACCGATCAACGCCGAGAACAGCATGACCTCGGTGGCCAGGTAGAGCCACATGCCCAATTTGCGGTTGTCGATCCCCGTGGTGGTGGCGACCGGCGGCTCGTCGTGTACGATGACTGTCTGGCTCATGGATTCACCTCTCACTCGCCACCCGGCACGGGCGACTCTCGACGTGGCGCCGGCGGGATGTGACGGGGCACTGGCTTGCCGTAACCGTAGGGATCGCTATCCACAGTGGGCAGTTCGGGGAAATTGTGAATGGGTGGCGGGGACGACAAGGTCCACTCCAGCGTTTTCGCCTCCCACGGGTTTTCACCGGCGACCTTGCCCCGCACCAGGCTAACGATCGCGTTGTAGACGAACGGCAGCGTACCGGCCGCCAGCAGAAATGCGCCCAGGCTGGCGATCAGGTTGCCGAGGGCGAACTCTGGCGCATAAGTCACCACGCGGCGCGGCATGCCCTCCAGGCCGAGGGCGTGCATCGGCAGGAAGGTGATGTTGAAGCCGATCAAGGTCATCCAGAAATGGATCTTGCCCCAGGTCTCGTTCAGCAGCCGGCCGGTGATCTTCGGATACCAGAAGTAGAGGCCGGCAAAGATCGACATCACGCTGCCGCCGAAGAGGACGTAATGCAGGTGGGCGACCACGAAGTAAGTGTCGTTGACGTGAATGTCGATCGGGATCGAGGCCAGGAACACCCCGCTGATGCCCCCGATGACGAACATCGAGATGAAACCAAGGGTGAAGAGCATGGACGTGGTAAAGCGCAGGTGCCCACCCCAGATCGTGCCCAACCAGGAGAAGATCTTGATCCCGGTCGGGACGGCGATGATCATCGAAGTAACCATGAACGGGATGCGCAGCAGCGGGTTCATGCCGCTCGAAAACATGTGGTGAGCCCAGACGAGGAAGCCAAGGATCGCGATGGCCATGCTCGAAAAAGCGATCATCTTGTAGCCGAAGATCGGCTTACGCGAGAAGACAGACACGGTTTCGGAGATGATGCCGAAGCCGGGCAGGATCATGATGTACACGGCCGGATGCGAGTAGAACCAGAAGAGGTTCTGCCACATCAGCGGATCGCCGGTGGCTTTGAAGAACTGCGTGCCGGCCACGCGATCCATGATCAGCAGCACCAGCGCGCCGGCCAGGGCGGGCGTCCCCAGCAGAATGATGATCGAAGTGGCGATCATCGCCCAGGCGAAGAGCGGCATGCGCATCAGGGTCATGCCGGGCGCCCGCATGTTCATGATGGTGACCAACAGGTTGATCGCCGCGAAGATCGACGAGAAGCCGATGGCGATCAGCGCGATGGCCCAGACGGTCTGGCCGATGCCTGTCTGCTCGCTGAGGGGCGGATAAGCGCTCCAGCCAGAGGCGTTGCCACCGAGCACAAAGCTCAGGAGCATGATGATGCCGCCGGTGAGAGCCAACCAGAACGAGAAAGCGTTCAGCTTTGGGAAAGCCATATCGTTAGCGCCCATGTGCAGCGGAACGATGTAATTCGCCAGCCCGGTGAACACCGGGATAACCCACAGGAAAATCATGATCGTGCCGTGCAGCGAAAAGAGCTCGTTGTACAGGTTAGGACCCACCAAGGTGTTGCCGGGCTTGATCAACTGAACGCGGATCACTTCCGCCATCAGCCCACCGATCAGGAAGAACGTGAAAGCCATCACGATGTACTGGATCCCGATCACCTTGTGGTCGGTGTTGAAGGTAAAGTAGTCACGCCAGCCGGTCGCGCCGTGGCGCATCCAGCCGCGACGCTGCCCGGCCTCCGGTGTGGGGGACGTAGTCATAGTTGTCTCTCTCCCCTACTTCTGTGACAGCAAGTACTGCACGAGATCCTGCAGATCCTTGGCCGAAATCGTCTGGCCGAAGTTCTGCGGCATTACGTTCGACGGGAAACCCGGCACGACGTAAGCATTGGGGTCGACGATCGATTCGCGGATGTAGCTCGCCGCGTCGGTCGCCTTACCATGGTAGCCCGGGTCCTTGACGATCTGGGCCGCGTTCGTGCCGATGTGGTCCAGGTCCGGTCCGACCTTGCCGGCCGCGTTGGCGTCCTTGAGGGTGTGGCATGCCGCGCAGTTATTCTGCTGAAATACCGCTTTCCCCAGCGCAGCCGGAGTGGACGGCTGACCACCGGCCTGCACCGTCGCCCCTGTCTGTTGGGCGTATAGCCAGGTCGTGTAGTCGCTCTCTGTCTGCACCACCACATTCGAGCGCATGAACGCGTGGCCGGCGCCGCACAAGCGGGAACAAACCACGGGATAGGTCCCGATCTTGTCTGCCGTGAAGCGCAGTTCGGTCACCCGGTCGGGCATCACATCCTTCTTGACCCGGAAATCGGGGACCCAGAAAGCGTGGATCACATCCTCGGAGTGCATCAACAGGTGGACCTGCAAGCCCAACGGGACGTGCAGTTCAGGCGAATGCACGTCTCGATCCGGGTAATAGAAGTCCCAGGCGAACTGACGGCCGGTGACCTGCACCGTGATCGCGTCGGGTGCCGGGGTTTCGATATTCGCCAACGTGGCGTAGCTGTAAACGGCCAGGCCCGTGACGAGGGCCGCCGGGACGGCGGTCCACAAGATCTCCAGACCCACGTTGCCGCGCACCGCGGGCGCGTCGTCATCGTCGTCGGATCGCTGCCGGAAGCGGACGATCGAATAGAGCAGCCCACCCTGCACGACCACAAAGATCGCGGTACCGATGCCGAGAAGAACGCCGAAGAGCGCGTCCACCCGCGCGCCGCCTGTCGAGGTTGAACCGGTCAACAACGGGTTGAAGCGGCCGGCCAGGAAGCCCAGCACGACCGCCAGAACGCCTATGCCAAGCGCCGCCACCCGGTCGGTACGGCTTTGATCCCGCGGGTCCTCGGGGACGCTCGGCCGGCTGGCAGGTGTTGATTGGGAGCTGTGAGTCAAAGTTCCTCCAGGTTTCCCCCTTCCGGGCGATTGTGAATTAGTGGATAAAGCTACTTCAATATCTCTTAACCTTGCTAATTATGACGCGCCACGTCATATTCGCAGCAAGGTACGTTACAGATCGCACAGCCTATTTCGATGATTGCTTTACAAACAAGGTTACATAGCCCACTAACAGGATCGTGGCGAAGGAGAACCACTGGATGGCGTAGCTGAGGTGCGGGCCGTCGCTGAGGTCGATCTGGACGTCCGGGCGCGGGAGCGCGTCAGGGGTCGAGATGGGTGGCAGCGCGGCCACGCTGGGCTGGCCCTCTTCGAGGTAGACAGACAGCAGCGGGTAGGGAAGCTGCTGCTGAATGCGGGGGATGTCGACGCGGAACCACTCGTCCAGGCGTGGACGGTCCGGAGACAGGGGCGGATCGGCGGGTGACAAGGAGTTGAGGCGCGCCTGCGAGACGTGCAGGATGCCGCGCACCTCGACCTCGCCGGTTGGCCGGTCATAGACCCGGCGAAGCTCGGGCGCAGCCTCGTCGTAGGGGATCCAACCGCGGTCAACTAACACCGCCGTCGCACTCCCCGCGATCCGCAAGGGGGTAATGACGTGCACACCCGGGGCGCCGTTCAGGGCGCGGTTGCGCAGGACCATCTCCTGTGCGAAATCGTAGCGGCCGCGAACCGTGGCCCGACGCAGGTCGACGCCGCTCGGCGCCAGTGCCTGGCCGGTGATCGTGAGCGGAGGCAGTTCAAGCTGCGCCAGGAGATGCGCGTTGCTGGCGCGTCGTTCGGCGAGGCGATCCAACTGCCAGAAGCCAAGCCGGATCAACAGAGCCACGCCGAGCACGACCAACAGGGACGCCCAAAGCCACTTACCGTACAACGGCAGGCGCTTCAAGGCCTCGGATTGGGTCAAGAGCATGCTCCAATCTAGAGTAGTGAAAAACCTCAGGCCGCACGGCGCCAACGATTGAGACGCGTGACCGGCCGCACGAGCCAATCCCGGCGCGTCCACCAACGGCGCTGCGAAATGCCCGCGCCAACCGCCCAGCCGGCAATTGCTGTTGAGGCGATCTCGTAGCCGGTCTGCATCAGTTCCTCGGTCCGCCTGAAGTCCCAGATGGGCACGGGCACGACGGGCCTCAGCCGGATATGCCGCACAAGCACACCCCGCGCTGCGGCGAGGGCCAGCTCCATATCCGTTTCGCGCCGCTGAACCGTGCTCAGGTACTTGACGAGGAACGGCGCCAGGCTGCTGCTGGCGGCGCCTGCGCGCCCATCGAACACGTCCAGGGCGATGATATCCGTCGCGCCCTGATCCAGGGCGGGCTCGATCGGCAACGCGCTCACCACGCCGCCGTCCATCAACACCCGGCCGCCGAACCGCAGCGGTGCGATCCAGGGCGGAACGGCCGAAGACGCAAGCACGCCCTCGAGCACGATCTGCTCGGGGAATGCCCCATAAAGCGCGGCGGTGCCGGTGCTGAGATCGGCGGCCACCAAGACCAGGCGTACTCCCGAGATATCGCCGAAACGCAAGTCCGGCCGCAGACCGTGGCTCACGAAGAAGTCACGAAAGCGCGCCTGGGTGGCGTTGCCCGGCCGGCCGACGACTGCCCGCACGGTCTGCCACAGGTAATTGGCCGGCAGCAGATCCGCCGCGGCAGCGTCACGCCAGGCTCTTTCCAAGCCTGCCAGGCCGGCTTCGTTCAAGCCACCGCCCAGGGCCAGGCATGCCGCATTCACGGCGCCGATCGACGACCCGACCAGCATATCTGGCTTGATACCGGCCTCGAGGAGAGCCCGCAACGCCCCGGCCTCCAGGGCACCGCGTGCCCCGCCACCAGACATTACGAAAGCCAGCACTCGCTCCGGCATTCCCAAGCTCCTCATCCGAGAGTCTGCTTCTCCGCCCCGGCCAGAGGCCCGGCGCACGACGAACCGGCCGCCAACGAAGCGCGTCGGGCAGCCTCCGTTGACTAAAGCACGCCCCAATACTTAAGGCTGTAATGCAAACCCCGAGCGGAAGCGGTTGCCCGATTGTCGCATTATTGTCGCATTATTGAAGGAGCCTGTCCTTTTTCGTTCGACCGTAGTAGAATGCACATGCATGAGCCGGCGGGACCGGTGCAGTCACAGTCTCGAAGGGGGGTCTATGTCAACGGCATTCGTTCTCAGTGGTGGCGGAATCCGTGGGCCTCTGCATGTAGGGGCTCTGCAATCGCTCCTCGAACACGGCATCAAGCCAGACTTTTTCGTCGGCACGTCGGCCGGCAGCCTCAACTCAGGCTTCCTGGCCGCGATGGGCACTGATCTCTCCAGCATCCCGGCGCTGCAGGCCGCCTGGCGCAAGGGCACCGCCGGCGTCGTCTACCCGGGCAACGTCTTCACGATTGCCTGGCGTCTGCTCACCGGCAAAGACAGCGCCTTCCCAAGTGACGGCATGCGCAAGCTGATTGCGGATAATCTTCCGCCGGGAGTGACGACCTTCGGCCAGCTCAAGTGCCCGGCCTACCTCACGACCGCCGATATCCTCAGCAGCCGGCTGTATCTCTTCGGTGAGGAGCCGTCGGCGCCGCTGGTCGACGCAATGATGGCCAGCAGCTCGATCCCGGTCTACCAGGACCCCGTTCGCTATCACGGGCTGGAGCTGGTGGACGGCGGCGTGGTCGCAGAGACGCCGATCAGCGTGGCGATGGATAAGGGCGCCGACGTGATCTACGCCATCAACCTGGGCCGGGGCGAAGAAAGCCTGGCCCCAGTACACGGCATGCTCAACATCTTTTTCCGCACCCTGGATACGATGATCGTGCAATCGGTCTATGCCGACCTGAAGCGGGCCGACGACGACCCGAAGGTCGACCTGCATCACATTCACATCCAGGACTTTTCCGACCTGCCCTACAACGACTTCAATCACATCGAAGAGATGTTCGTGGCCGGCAAGAAAACGACGGACGCCTATCTGGCCAATCCACAGCCGCGCGCGCTGCTGCCCTTCCAGACCCGGGCAGTCGGCGCCCCCAAGTTCGTCGGCGGGGCGCGCGAGTACGTTCCGTCCTGGATGCTGCGCTAGCATCGAAAACCTGCGAAGCCGTCCGGAACCGAGAGCTCCGGACGGCTTCGCGCGTATGCTGTCCCCTCAGTACGAGCCCACTGGCTATCTCTCGAAAAAGCCGTCCGAAAGCGTCTTCAGGAAGGCCACGACGTTATCTATCTGAGGGGCCGGGAACATGCTCAACGTGGTGCGGTTCTGCTCCACCTCCGGCGCCGGGAACATGCCGGCCATGCCGCCACAGCCACCACCGCCCGTGCCACCGCCCGTGCCACCGCCCATGCCACCGCTCATGCCACCGCTCATGCCACCGCTCATGCCGCCACCCATGCAGCCGCCGTCCATCATCGCGCGCCAGTGGTAGAAAGTCACGATCTCGGTCAACGACTTGAAGTAGCCGTTGTGGCCATAGGCTTTCACGAAGTCCTCGCTGGGCCGCAGGTCGACGTTACGCAAGGTCGGCACCTTGAACTTCCCAACTTGAGCCGCGTCCTTCAGGAAGCCGCCCAGCCCTGGATCGATCCAGGCCTTGCCGTCTGGGTTCCAGGCGGCCGGCATGTCGTAGAACGGGTTGGCCGGGTTCTTGGGGATGCCAAGGTTGTCATAGCCAAAGTCGGTGAACAGGGGGTAACCGGCCGAGCCCGGAGCCAGCGAGTGGCAGGATGCACAGTTCGCGCGGCTGGGGTCGTTGAAAACGGCCAGGCCCTGGAGCTCGGCATCGCTGAGCCCCAGCTCCCGGTAGGACTGCCAGCCGTCGGTGCCGTCGCCCGGGCATCCCATAGCGCCGCCCATGCCGCCTCCACCGCCCATCCCACCTCCACTGCCCATCCCGCCACCATCGCCCATACCGCCACCGCCCATCCCACCTCCGCCGCCCATGCCGCCCCCGCCCATGCCGCCACCACCCATGCCGCCACCACCCATGCCGCCCGTGCCACACTTGATCAGCGTGACGTCCTTTTTGGCGCCATTGGCGTGGTCCCAGAAGAGGTCGAACTTGGAGCTGAAGGGGTTCACCTCCGGGCTTCTCTCATAGGCCGCGATGGAACGGCCAATCTTCTCGTAAACGCCGTTCACGTCCTTCGCGCAGTCGAGCGAGCCCGCGCCCCACACCTCCTCGAAGTCGCCGGCGTACGGCGAATTCTTCACCTTCACGCACAGCGCCTGGGCGTTGGCCACCCCCTGTTCGAGCGGGTTCAGGAACGGCCCCTGCGCCTGTTCGGCCAGCGGGTCATGCAGGGCCCAGCCGCTGGCGCGGCCGTCCCAGAACATGCCGCCAAACCACGCGTCCGCAGTCACTTGCAGCTGGGGGCTATCGCCGGCGTAGGCAGCCGAGGGGGGCTTGCGATTGCCGAAGCGCTTGGGGATCGCGCCCGGATAGACGGCGCCGGCGGCGTTCACCTGCTCGTCCGGGCCCGTGTAGCCGGCCTCCGGGCCATGGCAGGCGGCGCAGGACTGTGTCCCGTTTGCCGACAGGCTCTTGTCGAAGAACAGCTCTTTGCCGAGGGCAGTGGCCCCGGGCGGGTCCTCGATCGGAGCCTGGGCCCGTGCTGAGGACTGATACCCCAGCGCAAGCAGGCCGAATGCCAAGAGAAGCACGGCGATCCTGACAGCTTGTTTCACGGTCTACCTCCTCGGTGGCTTGTATGGCCGACGTTCGATTTACTGTTACCGATTGGGGCAGGCAGGTCACTCGTGGCCGCAGGGCCCAACCGTCCGAACCCCCACATCGATGAAGCTCGGCGGTCGCGGGTTCGCGCCCGGGCCAGAGCCTTACTGTCCCGTATTCCAGGCTTCGAGCGTATCTGGTCCACCCGTGAAGCTCCCGCGGACGTAGGTCCACGTGACGCTCCACTTGTTGGTTGCCTGGTCGTAGGTGCCGACCTGGCACCAGGCCGGAGTGCCCGAGCATGCATCCGTGGTGGATGTCGCGTAGCTGCTGACCACTGCGATCCCGCATTGCACGCCGCCGAGGTAACGTTTGGCGTCGTCGAGCAAGTCGCGGCCGTAATCCAGCAGGTCGGCGGCCGGTTGGGCGGCGACGGCGTTGCCCGTCTCGCTGCCCACGACTCCCAGCAGGAACAGCGGTCTGCCATCATTTGTGTAATCCACGTTAAGCGACCCGATGGCCAGCGGCTGGCCCGCGATGGCGTTGCGGTGCAGGCGCAGGTAGGTTTCGAAATCCGGCAGGTCGCCCAGCTCAAGCGGAGATCCCGGCGGGAGCGGCGTTTGCGTGGGATCGGGCGTCGCGGTCGGGTCGCCCCCTGGCGTCTCGCCTGGCGCGTCAAAAGGCGTCTCCGAGGGCTCAGGCGCACCGGCAGGCAAGTCGCCGCCGCTGGGCGGGGGGATCGGTCCGGTGCCGGCCGGGTGCAAGGTGGGAGACGGAATCGTCTCGAACGAGGGAGAGGAAGCCTCGGCCGGAGGCAAGACCGGCCCCTCCGCGCCGGCGCTCTCCGGCAGACCAGCGCTCTCCTCCGGCTGAGGCGCAGCCCGCGCGGGAGCGCTCTCGGGCAGTAGGGAGTTCTCTGCCGGCAGGAGTCCCGCCGGTGGCACGGCGCCCTCGGGGTGCACGGCGGGGCCCGCCGGGAGCGCCCGCGTTGCAGACGGCTCGGGCGTCGGGGTAACGATCAGCCAGGGTGTGGCAGTAGGGGCAGGCGTTTTGGTCGGCCAGGGCGTACGGGGATCGTGGGTCGGCACGATCAGGGCGATCTCCTGGTCTTGGGGGGCGGCAGCGGCCAGCCGCGTAGGAACGGCGCGCGTCGAGCCTAGCGATGGCACGACCACCAGCGTCACCAGCGCTACATCGACCACCAGCAGCCAGAACCCCGCCACCACGAGGGCGAGTACCTTCAGGTTGATGGGCTTGTCCCGTTGAAACACAGAGCTTCCTCGATGCAATCGCGGCTCAGGGCACGGCTATTTGGCGAGAAACGGCAAGTAGAGCAGAGGGCGGATTGTGAGAATTGCCGGGTTGACCACCCGCAGTCCGCCGTCAAGGTCGGTCAACAGAACGGCGCCCCCGACCACCACGTCCTGCGGAGTCCCTGCCGTCTTGTGCGACGCGCGCAGGCGAGGCGCGGCAGGATCCGAGATGTCCAGGACATACAGGGAGTCTTCTGTCGTGACCAGGGCCTTGTCGTCGCTGATGGTCACACCCACGACGGCGACACCCAGACCGGTGAATGAGGTAACCACCGTCGGCCCCGTCGGCGTCGAGATGTCGGCAATGCGCAGCCCTCCGTCAATGTCGGCGACGAAAGCGTATCCGCCGGCGAGGGTTACTGCCCAGGCGAAGTCGCCCGACGGGATGGTCGCCACCTCGTGGGGCAGCGCAGGGTTAGAGATGTCGACGACGCGCACCCCGCTGGAACCGGTGGCAAGGTAGGCGTAGCTGCCCTCGACCGCCACGTCCCAAACCTTCGCATTGCCTGCCGGCTTGAAAGTGCCCGCTAGCGAGGGAACAGCGGGGACCGAGACGTCGACGATCTTCAGGCCTTCGGCTTCGGCCGCCACGTAGGCGTACGCGCCCTGCAAGGCAACATTCCACGCATAGCCGCCCGGCACAGACAACTGGCCCAGCAGGGTCGGGTGGGCCGGGTCGGCCACGTCTGCGACCGCGAGGCCACCCGCGCCGTCGGCGACGTACGCACGCGTGTCGCTCAATGCAACTGCCTGGGCATAACCGGGCGTATTCACCCTGCCGACCTGCACCGGGTTCGCGGGGTCGGCCACGTCCACGACGCTCAGGCCCTCCTCCCCGGCTGCCAGGTAGGCCAAGCCCCCGCTCGCCGCGATTCCCAAGGCATCGCCGAGCGTCTGGTAGGCGCCAACCTCGGCAGGCGAGGTAATGTCGGTCAGCACGTCGACGACACGCAGGCCGGACGCTCCATCTGCCACCATAGCATAGACGCCGGATGCCGCCACGTCATGGGCCTCGCCCGGCGTGCTGAAGCTGACCTGGTAGCTGAGCGCACCGGTACCCGAGTCGATCGCGAAGACGTCCACTCCCTTCTCGCCCATCGCGAGATACAGGTAGGCGCCGGCGGCGCTGAGATGGTCAGGTGTGCCCCCACCGATAACGGGCGAACTGAGGAGCTGAGGGGACGACGGGTTCGATACGCTGAGCACCAGCAGCTTCAGGTTGCCGATGTCCGTCACGTAGACGATGGAGCCAAGCACGGCCACATTTTGCGCTACCACGCCTGTGGCCTGATAGCGGCCTTGAATCGAGGGAGCCGCGGGGTTGGCCACGTTCACGGCCACGAGCCCACCGGCGCCTGCGCCGACATAGACGGTGTTCCCCGCTACGGCGACGCTCTCGGCCTCGCCTCCCAGGGCCGCGGCAGTGAGGGCCGCAGACTGCACCGGGCGCCAGGGGATTCGAGACGTTGATGATGCGCAAGCCGCCGTCACCGTCGGCCACGTAAGCAGTGGTCCCCGAGACCGCGACGCCCTGCGCCTGTCCGGGCGTGTCGAGCGCGCCCTTCCACTGCGGCGCCGACGAGCTTGTGACGTCGATGATCTGCAGGCCACTCGCGCCATCCGCTACGAACGACGGTGTTGCCGGACACGGCGATGCCCTGCACGATATCCGGCAGCGGCACACTCCGCCCGGCAAGGACAGGATTGGCAGGGTCGGAGAGGTTCACCACGGCCAAGCGCGGCCCGAGCCCCAGGTAGGCGTAGCTGCCCTGAAGAGCCACCGAGTAGCTTTCGCCACCCAATTGGCCCAGCAGGCCGATCTGCGGCGCGGCCTGAGGCACCGCGGCGCGACCCGCCGAGGCCGGTCCGGGCAACAGCGCCGCGATGACAAGCAATAGGATGACGAATTTGAATCGTTTTGAGACCATGATCGATGCATCTCCTGCGGTTGGTGTCCCTGAGCATGCCAGCAGCGCTAGCGGGTGAGCAGCGAAGCAGCCCTGGTCGAGCGGGCGGCAGTCCAGGCCGAAAAATCGAAGGCCAGCGCTTCGTCAGTCATCCGCGGAGGATTTCGCTCCTCCGCGGATGACTGGCTGTGCAATCGGGGAGGGAGTGGTCCCTCCCCTCGAGTGCGTAGCCATCTTCCGGCGACGTGGCGGGAAGCCTATACCTGCTGATTGGGGGAGGGACGGCTCTCCCTCCCCCAATTCGGATGGTCAGCATCGGAGTTACGGAGCCGCTGCTACAGTAGCCGGGGCCGACCAGGTCGTCCCTGACTGGTTGGCCGCGCCGACCCGGAAGTACCAGGCCTGGCGAGCGATGGTGCCGCTGGTGAACGTCGTCACGTTGGCGCCTACCGAGCCGGTTCCGGCTATCGTCGTGAAGGCAGCGTTGCTGCTCCACTGGATCGTGTAGGAGGTCTCGCCGGCTGACGTCGCCCCAGGTCACCGTCACGCGTTCACTGTTGCCCTGGCGAGCGGCCGTCACGGTTCAGGATCATCGGCGCAGCCGGCGCAAACGGCACGGACACGTTGGCCAGGTTCGAGTAGGCAGATGTGCCGGCGACGTTGAGCGCCGCCACCCGGTACATGTATGCCGGTGCCCGGCACAACCGTGGTGTCGACGAACGTGACGTTGCCGGTGTTGTTGCGCGGGGTCACCGTCGTCGGGAGTGGGGTGAACGTCACGCCGTTATCGCTTGACCGCTCCACGACGAAGCCGGTCTCGTTGGTGGCATTGTCCCGCCAGGTCAGGCTGACCTGCGGGCCGGTCTGCAGCGTCGCCACCAGGTTCGTGGGCGCCGCGGGCGCATTCACCCCCGCGCTCAGGGAGAAGGTGGATGTCACGGTCAGGCTCGGGAACTCTACACCGTAGCCGACAGTGTTCAGGGCCGCGACCCGGTACAGGTACGCGCGTGTTAGCGTTGGCGGTGGGGTCGGTAAAGCTGACAACGCCGTGGGTATTCGCCACGGTCAGGGCCGGCTGAACCGTCCCCGCATCGACCCAGGTGGTGCCGTTTGTCGTGCGTTGCACCAGGAACCCGGTCTCGTTGATCGAGTTGTCGTTGAAGGTCACGACGATCTGCTGCTTGTTCTTCGGTCCCGACGAACGAGAACGTGAGCCCGTCCGGCGCGTTGGGCGGCATCGCCACCACCACCGGCCGCATCATGTCCATCTCCTCGTGTGAGAGGATATGGCAGTGCAGCATGTACTCCCAGCCGAAGTTGACGAGCTGGTTCAGGATCGGGCTAGTAGTTGGGTTGCCGGAGGGATCGGTGTTGTTGAACATCGACCCGTCGCCGAGCGGCATCATCGGGTTGAGCGGCCGGATGCTGTTCGGGATCTCAAACGGGAAGGTCGGGATGATCGGCCGGATGGCGAAGTAGGTGTCCTCAAGCGGGCTCACCCGCACCGTGTCCTTCCAGCCGAGCTCGCTGGCGATCAGGCGGGATGATGATGTTGTCCCAGGTGACCCGGTTCAGCAACTGCACGTCGTACAGGTGGAAGTGCAGCGGGTGCGTGTCCACCCCGTTGTGCGTGAGCTTCCAGATCTCTGTGCCATCAGTCCCGACCGAGATCGGCGTAATCTTGTCGGTCGTCGGCAAGTTCGTGCCGTCGAAGAGCTCCGTCGGCGGGTTCACGAACGGATAGAGGACGATGGTCTGGGCGAGCGGCGTGGCCGGCACGGCCTCGACGCCGATGTTGCCGGACATGCGGCCGTAGGGCTCGAAGTTGGTGGCGTTCGTCTCGTCGTGGATGGCCTTGGGCTCGATCCTGACGCCGATCTGACTGGTGGGGCCAACCAGCGGTGTTGAACTTGAACGTGTCGAGCCCCTGCTCCGAGATGCGGGCGAACCCATCGCATGGTTTGTTAGCCGGGGCGGCGGGGTCGTTGCACCAGCTTCCGGCCGAGAAGGTCTTGGCATAGGCCGAGTTGTAGCCGGCCTGGCCGACGATGATCGGGTTCTGGCCGGACTCGAACACGCCTGAGCCGTCCGCGTGGTGCTTGAAGGCGTTCTGCAGCTTCGTCAGGTCGAAGGCGGGGGCCGGTGAAACGGCCTTGACCTTGACCTGCATCACGGTGCGGGTGTTTGGCCCGTAGCCGGGCAGGATGGTCGGGGCGCCGGCCGGGCTCAGGTCCGGGGCGCCGGTGTAGTAGTCGTAGGTGGCGATGCGTCCCGGGAAGGCCGCCGGGGCGTCGTTGTACATGATCAGGGTCTGGCCGGCGAACTGGGAGAAGTCGACGATCACGTCGGCGCGCTCGGCCGGACCGAGCAGCAGCGAGTGCTTATCCACGTTGCCGACGTCGAAGCGGGTCGGGTCGATGATCCAGGTGATCGGCTGGTTGGGGACCACGACCGGGGCCGGCAGGAAGCCGCCCTCGGTGCCGATCTGGATCCAGCTCGGACCGGCCGGGCTGACGCTCGTGTCAGGATTGGGGACGATGTTGGGGTCGAGCTGGGCCGCCGCCAATTCGGACGGATTGAAAGCGACTTCGGTCCCCGAAGTCGGGTCGTTTGGATCGGCCAGCGAGTTCGGATCAGCCACGTACCACTGCAGGTTGAAGAAGCGGTCGTTGGCCGCATTCAGGATGCGCAGGCGGTAGGACTTAGGTTCCACCGTCGTGGTCGGATAGGCCGTGCCGTTCACGATCGGCGTGTCGTTGAACTGCTCCATGCCGGCCGAGTTGTTCGGCGTGCCCGGGATCTGGGGCGGCTCGCAGAACGGGTCGGTCTGGTACTGCCAGGTGGTCGGGTCGTCCAGGCTGCAGGGCTTTGCCAGCTGCGTGGTGAAGCCCGTGGCCGGGTCCATGTTGTAGTATGGGTTGGCGATCGCAGGATAGGTCGGGGTCGTGGGTGGCCAGAACCACTCTCCGTAGAACCAGCGGCCCACGGTGCTCAGGCCGGTGGGATCATTCGGGTTCTGGGCCGGCATGTAGACGTGCTCATACCACAGGTCGCCTTCGCCGCCCCAGCGCGATGTAGTCCCAGGTGGGGTCCTGGGCGGCCATCTGGGCCGCGTTCGGCACGAAGGTCCGGTCCTGGACGACCAGCGGGATCTCGTCGGCTGGGATGGTCCCGTCGGCGATCAGCTTCTTCTCGGTATCGTCGGTGATCAGGTAGCCCGCGGCCTCGCCGGAGTAGACGTTGAGGCGGGTGATGCCCCAGGCATGGTCGTGGTAGAACATGAAGCGGGCGCTCTGCTGGTTGGTATAGTAGAAGGTCATGCAGCCGTCGTTGTCAGCCGAGCAGTCCGGCACCCCGTGCGGCAGACGCGCTGCCCACCATGTCCGGGACCGATCTGACGGCGACGCCCTCGGGCCAGCCGGTCATCCTCGTCGGCCGGGGTGATCCACTGGTGCGGCGAGCCATCGCTGATCCAGGGGGTGATGCCGCCGTGCAGGTGGAGGGTCGCGCGTGTCTCGGCAAAGCAGTTCGCGCGGTGTCCTGATCCGACTCACCGCACATGGGGTTGCGGATGCCATCCGTGACGAGCCCGTCATCGGCCGGGGCCATCATGTCCATCGGACCCATGCCGGCGCCCATGAAGGTGGAATCCACGGGGATGAACAGGTCGCCGTCGGAGCCGGTAGGCAGCAGGTTGTAGAAGACGACCCGCACCGGCCTGTCCTTGGTTGCCGAAATGATTGGCCCCAGGTAGTGCGGGTCGTCGACGGCGTACGGCCTGGCTTCCATCGGGCATCAAGGCTGGAGTGCTGCCAGTAAGAAGATCATTCTGAAGTGCAACGTGCTTACTCCAGGATGCGTTGTCTGCGGTCTCAAGCTGCACGTACTCGCGCAGAAGCGTTCCCGTGGCGGGCAGGCTGGAGTTCATCTGCTCGCGATGCTGGACGAGCGCGATCACGTAGTAGTCTGCGTCCGGGAAGGTGGTCGATGTCGGGCACGGCGAGCGGGATGTACTGCCCCAGGTTGTTGCGGCGGTGCAGCCCGCGACCGAGGGATCGCAGAGCCCCGGCAGGCCGTCCAGGAACTTCTTGATGCCGCCAGTGCTGAGGTAGCCGGAGCCGCCTGCGGTCAGGTTGATCGCGGTCACGGTCCCAACGTCGGTGACGGCGGTGGCCATGGCACCGCTGCCGATGCCTGGGGATCCGATCCATCGATGGCTGACGCTCGGGACTGACGTGTAGCCCGCGCCGAAGGTGTTAACCGTTACGCTCTGGATCGCCAGCGTCGCAGTCGCCAACGCAGGGGTGGTCGCTGCGGGCGCAATGCCCTGGGGCGAGAGTGGGCCCGCCTGCGGCGACTTCAGGGCCTTCTGGCGCGCAGCCTGGGCTGCTTTGAATGCGCGCGCGTTGAGCGGCTGGAATTGCGTGCCGTCGCGGATCACCACGTTTGGCGCCCTTGAGTACCCGGAGCCGGGGTCGTCCACGACGACGCTCGCGACCGCTACCAAACCGGGCGTGCCGTCGGGATTATTGGGGGCCTGGCAGGTGGGGTAGGGGTCAGCGCACACCACGTGCGCCCTGGCGATGACGCCGTTGGGGTCATCCGGAAGGTCGAAATCGACGGTGGGCATCTTGTAATCGGGGCTGCCGGGTTGCTAACGCTGACCGCATCGACGTGTATGCCGGTGGCCGTTAGCGGCGTTGTGAGGGTGCTGGAGTCGACGCTCGTTCCAGTCCCATCGTCGCACAGTGCGTGCCCCGCCGCCTGGCTACCGGGAGGGGCACTCGGATCGTCGGGCAGGTCGAACACGACGGTGGGCATCGAGAAGCCACTACTGGGGCTGCTAAGCAGGACGTCCACCGGATCGACACCACCATAAGCGGTCGCCGTTGCGCCCGTGCCGCCGCCAGAGATCGTGACGACAGGTTCGTGTAGCCACCGCCGGGGGCGTCGACGTTGATCTTGGTGACGGAGCCCGACAAGGTGACTACCGCATCAGCCGTCGGCACCCGTGCCGCTGGCGGACACGAAGGTCAACCGTCGCGGTCGTGTAGCCACTGCCGGGGTCGGTGATCGTGACGCCGGTGATGGCGCCGAGCGCCCCGACCGTGGCCGTGGCCGTGGCGCCTGTACCGTCGCCGCCGATCGTCACGCTGACGTCAGCCATCGTCAGCGGGCTGAGGGCCCAGTTCGGCCAGGGGCCGAAGTAGTGCGGGACCTTCGTCTGGTCGACGGGGCTGATCGGCACGGCCGCAGGGCTGCTGCTGCCGCTGGCAACTGGGCTGGCTCCATTCGCGGCGCTCGCCGGGCTCACTCCGCCGATCATCAGGAGTGAGGCGAGCATCGACGCCAGGACCAGGAGACTGAAGATTCTGCGAGTGACCACTTGATTGCTCCTTTGTCGTTCCAATTGAGGGTGGGTAGGGTGGGTGTGGCGGGCCCGGTTTCCTAGGACCGGGCCAACAACGGACGGGCGGCGATCTCGGTTGTATCCGCAGTGGGGACGGGCCCGCACACGATACCGGCGGGCACGGTCTAGCCATGAGAGCCACGAGGCAAGCGCACTTCTCCGGCAAGGCTTGCCCGGGAGCGCTTCGCGAGCTCTCTGGACCAAATCGGTTGTCGGTGAACGACCGGAGGGCCCGGTCGCCTGGCAGCTTTTGGCCGGTTCCTCCCCAGGCCGCCGGAGTGATTTACGCGCCGGCGCGGGCTATCGGACCATCAGCATGCGGGACGTTGTGTCGAAGACTCTGCCTGAAGAACCCTTCGGTGGTGGTATTATACGAGAGATCGTCGATCGATCAATACGCCAAATGACGCACTGTCCGGCGCGCCGTTCGCGCGCTCGCGTCTTACCGGCGAACGATCCCTCGTGTGCTAGACGTCAGATCCTTGCCGAGTGTTCTCGGCATTTGCTCGGAGATCGCTCCACGCGAAGCGGCTATCGATGATGATGATGATGCGTCGGGATCTGTCAATACTCCACCACTAAGCTAGAGGATCTGCTCGTCAGGGTTCCTATTGCCACGTGATTGTACAGCATAAGGCAGATCGTGCACCACCGTACCGACTACGGTTTTGGCGTACGAGTTTATTCCGAGTAAACTACGGTCTGCCCGTGCCTGCATCTACGGACCGTGCCGGTCGCATGCCCGGTGAGTGGTCGGGCAGGCCGTGCCGCCGACGCGTCTGAGGATGAGGCGCGAGCCCGGGTTTCTCAGCGGTCGAGGACGTGCGATGAAAAAGGTTGACGAATATCGCCTGCGCTTGCGCGGGCTGAGCGAGTGGGACGCGTATCTGCTGGCCGAGAGCGGGCTGCCCGGTCCGCGCGGCAACCTGGAGCTGGTGCAGGCGGCGGCCGACGAGGGCGACGAGGCCCTCTTCCGCCGTTACCTGGCCTACGACCCCGAGCAGGCGCCGACCGGCACCGCGCTCGAGTTCCTGCCTGTCTGCGGGGTGGTCGGCCTGGGTCGCCTGCTGGCCGAAGGGCGGTCCGATCTGCTGCCCATCATCAGGCAAGCGGCCAGCGATCCACGCTGGCGGCTGCGCGAGGGGGCAGCGATGGCGCTGCAGCGCTTGGGCGACCACGATATGGACGCGCTCCTGGCCAGCGGTCGGCCCGTGGTGTACCGGTAATGCGCTGGAACAGAGAGCGGCCGCGGCGGCGGTTTGCGAGCCGCGGCTCCTGGGCGCGCCCGCCCACGCCCGGCAGGTGCTGACGATGCTCGACCAGATCACGGAGACGGTCCTGGCCCGCCAGGACCGTCGCAGCCCAGAGTTCGTGGCCCTGCGCAAGGGGCTGAGCTACTGCTGGAGTGTGGCGGTGGCGGCCTTGCCCGAAGAAGGCAAAGCGGCGATGGAGAAATGGCTGGCCAGCCAGGACCACGACGTCCGCCGGATCATGCGCGAAAACCTGAAGAAGGACCGGCTGGCCCGCATGGACCGTGCCTGGGTCGAGCGGTGGCTCCAGGCCTGACGGAGCGGGGCGGCCGGCAGCGGCGTTGAGCGGAGGCGGCTTGGATAGCAAACATCAGAGCGTCGTAAAGAGGAAGACAGCCGGGCCGGCAGGAGAACCGGGCCGGATCGTCGCCGGGCTGGACCGGAAATGGTGGGTGCTCATCGCAGTCGGGGTGGGCAGCTTCATGACCGCCCTGGACGGCAGCGTGGTCAACACGATCTTGCCCATCGTCAGCCGGGCCTTCGGCGCCAACCTGACGACGATCGAATGGGTCGTCACCGTCTATCTGTTGGTCGTCAGCGGCCTGCTGCTCAGCTTCGGCCGCCTGGGTGACATGCGCGGGCACAAGCCGGTTTACATCGCCGGTTTTGTGCTCTTCGTGGCCGGCTCTGCGCTGAGCGGGTTGGCGCCGAGCGCGGAAATGCTGATCGTCTCGCGAGGGCTGCAGGCCATCGGCGGCGCGATGCTGCTCGCCAACTCACCTGCCATCCTCACCGCTGCCTTTCCCGCCGCGCAGCGCGGGCAGGCCCTGGGGCTGCAGGCCACGCTGACCTACCTGGGCCTCACTACCGGACCCTCGCTGGGCGGCTGGCTGGCCACCCGCTTCAGTTGGCGGGCGGTGTTCTATATCAATGTGCCGGTTGGCCTGATCGCCATCGCGCTCAGCCTGGCTTTCGTGCCCCGCGACCGCGCGCCCGAACGCACCAGGCGCTTCGACCTGGCCGGGGCCCTCACCTTCATCGTCGGACTCGTCTCGCTGTTGCTGGCCCTGAACCAGGGTGATGCCTGGGGTTGGCTTTCGGCGCCCACCCTGCTGTTGGTGGCCCTGTCGGTGGCGACACTGGTGACGTTCGTCAACCTGGAGTTGCGCAACCCCGAGCCGATGCTCGATCTGAGCCTCTTCAAGACCCGGCTCTTCTCGGCCGCCACCGCCAGCGCCGTGATGAACTATATCTGTCTCTACAGCGTCCTGTTCATCATGCCCTTCTACCTGATCCAGGGTCGCGGGCTGAGCCCGGCCCAGGCCGGGCTGCTGCTGACCGCCCAGCCACTGATCATGGCGATCGCGGCGCCGATCAGCGGCACGCTGTCGGACCGCATCGGCTCACGCACGCCTGGGACCCTCGGGATGCTCATCCTGGCCGGTGGGCTGCTGCTGCTGTCCCGGCTGACCCAGTCGTCGCCCACCTCTTTCGTCGCCCTCGGGCTGGCGGTGACCGGACTGGGCACCGGCATCTTCATCTCGCCGAACAGCAGCGCGCTGATGGGCGCAGCGCCGCGCAATCGCCAGGGAGTGGCCTCGGGCATCATGGCTACGGCCCGCAACGTGGGCATGGTGTTGGGTGTGGGTCTCGCCGGGGCGGTTTACACGACCGTTCTGGCACGCAACCAGGCAGCGGGGCAGGCAACGGCCATTTTCAACGCAGTCAGCAGCGCCTATCTGGTAGCCTGCGCCGTCGCCCTGTTGGGGGCGCTGACATCATTCGTGCGGGGAAGCCAACAGCCAGGAAAAAGCCGGCCGGTTTCTGCAAGCTGACTGACGGACAATGGCAGAACGGCCCTATCGCAGGGGGAGGGTGAGTGTGGCAGACAATTCGGATGGGACGCGCTATTTGGCCAACCTGAAAGCGGAGCGCGATGCGATCGCCCTGTACACGGATCTGGCGAAGGCGGAGCCGAACACCGAGCTGGCTTCCGTGTATCGCCGCCTGGCAGAGACGGAAGCAAGGCACGCCCAGGTGTGGGAAACGAAGCTGCGGGAGGCCGGAGAAGTCGTGCCGGATCTGCGTCCTAGCTGGCGCACGCGCATCCTCGGCTGGCTGGCACGGCGTTTCGGCGTGGCATTGGTCCTACCCACCATCACCGAGATCGAAAACGGTGCCAGCACCGGCTACGAGCATCAGCCCGAAGCGCAAGCGGCCGGCATGGTACAGGAAGAGCGCTCGCACGCGCGCGTGTTCCAGTACATCGCGGGCGAGACCCGCGGCATGGAAGGCAGCGCCGTAGCGCGCTTCGAGGGGCGACACAAAGCCGCCGGAGGCAACCAGCTACGGGCCGGGGTGCTGGGCGCAAACGACGGGCTGCTCTCAACCTTCAGCCTGACGATGGGCGTGGCCGGCGCCAGCGCGGGGGCTCTAACAAACCGGTACTTTTGGCGGGCATCGCGGGCTTGCTGGCCGGCTCGTTGTCGATGGCTCTGGGCGAATGGCTTTCCGTCCAGAGCTCACGCGAGCTGTACCAGAACCAGTTGAATATTGAGAAGCGCGAACTGGCGCTGATCCCGGAGGAAGAGAAAGAAGAATTGGCGCTGATCTACCAGGCGAAGGGATTGCCGGAGGCGCAGGCACGCGATCTCGCCGACCGGCTGCTCTCCGACCCGACGACCGCCTTGGACACGCTGGCCCGGGAGGAACTGGCCATCGACCCGGAGGAATTGGGCGGGTCGGCCTGGGTCGCGGCCTTCACTTCGTTTTTGCTGTTCGCCTTGGGGGCCCTGTTCCCGGTGCTGCCTTACGTTTTCCTGACCGGCACGCCTGGCATCGTCACCAGCGCCGTGGTCAGCACCCTGGGCCTGTTCGGCATCGGCGCGGCCATCACCTTGATGACCGGCCAGAACGCTCTCGTCTCCGGCCTGCGGCAGGTCTTGTTTGGCCTGGTCGCCTCGGGCATCACCTTCGGCATCGGGCACCTGATCGGGGCCAGCATCGGCGGCTAAGCGTCGTCCGCCAGGTGCGTGGCAATCAGGTAGTCCGCTCCGTCCGGCCCGATCAGCAGCGCATGCAGCATGCCCGGGGGCATTTCGAGCCGGTCACCCGGGCCAAGCTCGAGCAGACGCCGCTCCGCGATCAGTATGACCGTGATGTTGCCCGTCAGCAGCCAGAGCAGCTCAGGGTAGATGTGAGCGTGCGGCATGTATGCCTGCCCCGCTTCGCTGGACCACTTTACGGCCTGGTAGCCACCGGCCGCCAGTTGCTCGCGCAACTGGGTCTCGTCGGGCGGCCGCCGTTCCTCCCAGAGGAACACCTTGGGCGCCGGCTTTCGCGCTCTCGGGAAAGGCAGCACCCCACTTTCAACCTGCACTCGTTGCGTCTCGTCCTTCATTTTCCTGCTATCCTGGCAGACCTGAGCCTGCTATCTGTTCCGAGCCGCCGACCCTCCATCAGCGGTGTATCTCCGCCAGCACCTGGCCCATCTGTGGCGTGGTATAGCCCCCAAGCGCCCGCACGCGCGCGGCGAACGCCGGGTCGCGGATGATCGCCAACAAGGGAGCCAGCCGCGGGCTCTCGAAGAACTGCTGGGGAATCACCAGGTCGTAACGCTCCAGGTCGAGGGGCACGAAGTCCAGACCCAGAGCGCGCGCGGCCGCGCGGATCCCCATGCCGGCCGTAGCAGCGCCGGAGGCGACCGCCGCGGCCACCGCCAGGTGAGTGTACTCCTGTCGCTCGTAACCCTGGATGGCACAGGCGTCGATGCCGGCCTGGCGCAGCCGATAGTCCAACAGTACGCGCGTTCCGGCACCGCGCTGCCGGTTGACAAAGCTGACGTCCGGCCGGACCAGGTCGTCCAACCTCGTGATAGCTTGCGGGTTGCCCTGCGGCACCATCAAGCCCTGCTCGCGCTGCACAAAGCCGAGCAAGATCACCGGCACGTCCGGCAAGAGACGCCGTACGTACGACACATTGTACTCACCGCTGGCTTCGTCGAGCAGGTGCGAGCCGGCCAGATGAGCCTCGCCGCGCGCCAGGGCCAGCAGGCCGCCCACGCTGCCGACGTTGGCAGAGCTCAGGCCCAGCCCGGGGTGGCGGCGACCCAGCTCGTCGGCCAGCAGGTCGAGGGTGAGGTCATGGCTGCCAATCGCTACGATCGCGCGCCGGATGGACTCTTCACTCCGGTAGAGCTCGACTTCGACCTGCGCCCCGGCTTCGTAGCCCTGTTCGTGACGCGGTACGCGCACGATCCCGTCCGCGCGCACCAGTGACATCAGCACCCCCGCCCCGCGCGGCAGCGGCGTCGCCACGACCCGCCCGCCGACCTCGCCGACCGTCACCCGCATGAACTCCTCTTCGCCCATCGGACTGGCTACTTTGCGAGTGAGCGTGGCAAGCAGGGACGGCCGGGAGGCCGGCGCCTGGCCCAACCAGCGCGCGATCAACGGTTTGACGAGCAATTCGCAGGCCATGGCGGCCGAGACCGGGTAACCGGGGATGCCCACGACAGGCACCACGCGTACGCCGTTCTCGCCTTCGGGTACACGGATCATGCCCAGGATAACCGGGTGGCCGGGCCGGACGGCGATCCCGTGCACCAAGACTTGCCCGAGCTCGGCCACGATGCGGGCAGTGAAATCCTCGGAGCCGGCCGAAGAACCGGCGTTGATCAACACGAGGTCGTGGGTGGCGGCCGCCTCGAGGACGGCCTGCCGGATGGCCGCGTAGTCATCTGCCAGGGGCGGCAGGCGTAGGGCCTCGCCGCCCCACTCCTGCACCATCGCACCCAACACCAGCGAGTTGTACTCCACCACGTCGCCGGGGCGCAGATTGCTGCCCGGCGCGACCAGCTCCGTGCCCGTCGGTTGGATCGCGACGCGCGGCCGGCGGCGCAAGCTGAGCAAGGCGTGGCCCGCCCCGGCGGCGGCCCCAATATCCTGCGGGCGCAGGCGATGGTTGGCCGGCAAGACGAGCTCTGTTGCGACCATGTCCTCGCCCATCGGGCGCACGTGTTGCCAGGGCGCGACGGGGGCGAGGATCTCGATCGTCTCGGCGTGCTCACCTTCGACGGGAGAGGAAGCGGCACGGCCGGCTGCGGCTGTCCCAGCACCCGTCTCGCTCGCACGCTGCACTTCTTCGACCATGATCACGGCATTTGTGCCAGGTGGCAGCGGATCGCCCGTGTCCACGTAAAAAGCCTGGCGGCCGATCGCAAGACGAAGCGGGCTGCTCTCGTTGGCCGCGCGCGTGTCGTCCGCCCGCACGGCATAGCCGTCCATCGCCGAAGCGTGGTAATGCGGCGAGCTGGTCAATGCCCAGACTGGCTCGGCCGTCATGCGGCCCAGGGCATCCTCCAACGCCACGGGTTCGCCGGCGAGCGGGGCATCCAGGCCGACGGCTGCCAGGGCTTCCCACCAGCGGGCGAGCGCCTGGTCGAGCGGGATATCTTCAAGATACGGCGATCCTGTCTCATCAGGCATGTGAACGTCCCAGGGACCAGATTGTGGTACAATTCCGGAAAAAGTATAGCATAAGTCTGGGGGAAAAGGGCAAGCAGGTGTTATAATACGCGACAAATAAAACTCGCTGTACAGAATAACTGTTTTGTGCTAGAATAGCTTCGTTCGCCACGGGGTGCGCGTCCGGCGCCGGCATGAGGTTTTGAGGTTTTAAGGCAGGCCGCCTGGCCGCTGTCGCTTAGCCTCGGAAACACCCATCAGAAAGGGGGTCTCCATGCGCAAATACTTGGTCACCAGGCTCGTAGCAGGTCTAATCGTCGCCGCTGCTATCGTCACCTTGATCGTGGGCATCGTCGCTGCCAGCGCGCTTGGGCTGTCGGGCGGATGGGGTCCGGGCTCAAGGGCCTGGGTCGTGGTGCCGATCGTCATCATCACCTTATTCAACACCGCCGTCTTGCTAGTGTTTGGGGCCGTTCTCTACTTCTCGACCAAGATCGAGATGAACCTCGAGATGCTGCGCCAGAGAGGGAAACCCGGACGCCCACGAGCGCGCGTGGTGACGCCTCCGCCTGCTCCGACGCTGGACCGCGGCCCATCGGAGCCGGTCGAGGAAAGAACGTTGGAAGCGGCGGTGGTGGCGAGCGGGACGGCGCTTGCGGCCACAGAGTCGGCGGCCGAGCCCGCGGTTGAACCGGCGAGCGAAACGCCCGGCGATCAGCCGGCCGTGGCGGAAGACGTAGAGCCGGAAAAACCCGTCGAGGCACCCGCGGATGCCGATGCCGGCAACAACCGCGGTTCGGTCAAGCTGCCCGGTACCGACGAAGCCGCCCGCATCGCGCGTGAGATGGCAGCCGCCAGACCAGAATCGGGTACGCCTTCGGGAGACACTCCCCCGGCAGCTCCAGAGGGACCACCGGCCGACCCCGCCGCCTGAGACGGCCGCGGCTCGCAGTCCGAGGGCAGTGCCGCGCTGGGGCGCGCCCGGAGCCCACTGCGACCGGACAGCGGCAGAGGCTCGTTCTCGAGCCGGGATAGGGCATTTCCGTAGAATTGTCCGACGGTGAGGCCGCTGAGCGGCGGCCTCACCTTGTTTTATTTCAGCCCGCCTGCAGCGCGCCGCCCCTGCCGGCGCGCCCTTCGGCCCCTCCCAAAATGGTCAAACCCGCCCGTTTGTGCTATACTGGATGGGTTACGAGGGCAGCTCCAGGAGAGTGCATGAACGAAGATAGCCTGATCAGCCGGGATGGCATTGGGTCGATACGCCCGATCAATATTGACGAGGAGATGCGCGGATCGTATCTCGATTACGCCATGAGCGTGATCATTTCGCGCGCTCTGCCGGACGCGCGAGACGGGCTCAAGCCGGTGCAGCGTCGCATCCTGTACGCGATGCATGACATGGGCGTCCGAGCCGGCACACCGTACAAGAAGTCGGCCCGTATCGTCGGCGAAGTCCTCGGCAAGTACCACCCGCACGGGGATAGCGCCGTCTACGATGCGATGGCCCGTATGGCTCAGGACTTCAGCCTGCGCTACCCGATGGTCGATGGCCAGGGCAACTTCGGCTCGGTCGACGGCGATTCACCCGCCGCCATGCGTTACACCGAGGCCAGGCTGTCGCGCATCGCCGAATCGCTGCTGCTGGACATCGAAAAAGAGACCGTCGACTGGACCGATAACTTCGACGGCAGCCTCCAGGAACCGTCGGTGCTGCCCGCCCTGCCGCCCAACCTGCTGCTCAACGGCAGCAACGGCATTGCGGTCGGGATGGCGACCAACATCCCCTCGCACAACCTGAACGAGCTGGTGGATGCCATTGCCTTCGTCATCGACCGCTGGGAGCACCTGGACGAGATCACCGTCGACGAGCTGATGGAGTTCGTGCAGGGCCCCGACTTCCCGACCGGCGGGATGGTGATGGGCCGGGAAGAGATCAAGCTGGCCTACGGCACCGGCAAGGGCCGCCTGATCGTGCGTGCGGTCTCGCGCATCGACGAGATGGCCGGCGGGCGCCACCGCATCATCGTCACCGAGATCCCCTTCCAAATCAACAAGACGACCATCCTGGAACGCATCGCCGAAGTGGTGCGCGACGGCCGCCTGTCCGACATCAGCGACCTGCGTGATGAGTCCGATCGCAAGGGCATGCGGATTGTGATCGAGTTGAAGCGCGGCGCGGCGCCAAGAAAAGTGCTCAACCAGCTCTTCAAGTACACGCCCCTGCAGACGACGTTTGGCGTCAATATGCTGGCGCTCGTCGACGGCGAGCCGCGCTTGCTCAGCTTGAAACGCGCCATTCAGCACTACGTCGAACATCGGATGACCGTGATCACGCGCCGGACCGAGTACCTCTTGCGGCAGGCGCGCGATCGGGCGCACATTTTGGAAGGGCTGCGGATCGCCCTCGAGTACCTCGACGAGGTGATCCGCATCATACGCGCCGCGGCGAGCGCCGAAGAGGCCAAGGGTTCGCTGATCACGCGTTTCTCGCTGAGCGATCGCCAGGCCCAGGCGATCCTAGATATGCAACTGCGGCGCCTGGCTTCCCTGGAACGGCAGAAGATCGAGGATGAGTACCAGTCGCTGCTCAAGCAGATCGCCGAGTACGAGACGCTTTTGAGCGACCCGGCGCGCGTGTTGGCGCTGGTGAAGCAGGAGCTGTTGGCGCTCAAGGAACGCTTCGGCGACGAGCGGCGCACCCAGATCGTGCCTGAAGCGGCCGGTGACTTCTCTGAAGAAGACCTGATCAGTCAGGAGAGGGTGCTCATCTCGGTCACACAGAGCAGCTACATCAAGCGGACGCCGGCGGCCCTCTACCGCTCTCAACGTCGGGGCGGGCGCGGGGTGCAGGGGATGCGCACGCGTGCCGAAGACGAGGTAGTGGACCTCTTGTTCGCGCGCACCCTCGACCACATGCTCTTCTTTACCAACCGTGGGCGCGTTTACGGGCAGCGCGTGTTTGCCCTGCCTGACACGGCGCGCGATGGGCGGGGCTTACCGCTGGTGAACTTCCTTAACCTGTCGGCCGACGAGCGGGTGACGGCGATGCTGGTGGTACCCGATTTCAGCCAGGCCAAGTATGTGACCCTGCTAACGCGCCGGGCACGCATCAAGCGGATCAAGCTGGACGAGTTCGAGGCGGTGCGCCCCAGTGGGATCATCGCCATGAACCTGGAGCCGGGCGACGAATTGGGCTGGGCCTGCGCGACCACCGGGCGCCAGGACTTCATTATCGTCAGCGCGGGCGGAAGAGCCCTGCGTTTTGCCGAGGACCAGGTCCGTGCCATGGGGCGCACAGCCGCCGGAGTGATGGGCATGCGCCTGGCCGACGAGGATGCGGTCGCCTCTTTCGACGTGGTCGAGCCCGGCGGCGATCTGCTCCTCTTGACGCAGAGCGGCTACGGCAAGCGCACGCCGCTCGAAGAGTTCACCGTTCACGGCCGCAACGGCCAGGGGCTCTGGGCGCTCGATCACACGAAGCGGGATAGACTGGGCAAAGTCGTCGCCGCTCGGGTGGTCCAGGCCGCCGACCAGGTGACCATCATTACCAGCGGCGGCGTGGCGCTGCGCACTCCGGTCGCCAATATCAGCCAGGTTGGGCGGGCCACCCAGGGCGTGCGCATCGTCAACATCGACGAAGGCGATACCGTAGCGGCCATGGCTCGCCTTTCGGCCGAAGTGGAAACGCAGGCCGAGACGAGCCCGGCTACGGCAGCCTCGGTGCAACGACCGCCGAACGGGAAAGTAAAGGTGCAGGAAGCGGTCGGCGAGGGCGCAGGTGGCCCGATGGACGACGGTGGGGCGAGCGGAGAGGAAGAATAGCTCAGCCGGCCGTCACCAGGGGACGGGTAGACTGCACTATCGGGTCCGGGGCCGTTCCGCATAGCTTGAGAGCGAGGCTACTGCGTCCATGCCGCTAAGCAGCGTCCTGCGTCACGGTACGACTGCCGTGCTGGAGATCATGCCCGAACCGGCCGCGCACGACCTGGCCGAGACACTGGTCGCGTTCGCCAACAGCGAAGGCGGGACGGTACTGATCGGCGTGACTCAGCAGGGCGAGGTGACCGGTAGCCTGCTGCTGGAGGATATCGACAGCCTCTTGCGCGCGGCGCAGAACGAGTGCCGGCCACCGGTGCAGACGGACTGGGAGAAGTTCGAGGATCGAGCGGGCATCGCCGTCGCCATCCGCGTGCCACGCAGCAGCGAGCTGCACTCCCTCGCCGACGGTCGGGTTCTCATTCGCACCAGCCTCGGTAACCAGCCGCTGGACGGTGGCAAGATCGGCCAGTTGGCGGCGAGCAAGACCAGCGGCGATTTCGAGGGTGAGGGCGTGGCGGGTGCTACCCGTGCCGACCTCGACGAAGACGTCATCCAGGATTACATCAAGCACCGGACCGAGCGCCTGGGACGCGATCTGGGGCGCGGCGAAGACGAGCTGCTCACGTCCATCGGTGCCCTGAGCGCGCACGGCGAGCCGACGGTGGCGGGCGTGCTGCTGTTCGGCAAAGAGCCCCAGTTCTTCCTGCCACAGAGCGGGCTGACCTACGTGCGCTTCTCCGGCAGCGAGCCGCACGGGCCGGGCGGCCAGGCAGGGTACATTCGGCGCGAGGACCTCAACGGCGCGCTGGCGCGCGTCATCGAGAGCACCTGGACGCTGCTGCTGCAGGAGATCCGGGGCGAGGCGGTGGTGCGGGGTCTGCAGCGTGAGGATCGCCTGATCTACCCGAAGAGCGCGGTGCGCGAGGCGTTGGTCAACGCGGTCTGCCACCGCGACTACCGTCTGACGGGCCGGCGCGTGGAAGTGCGCCAGTTCGACGACCGCCTGGAGCTGTCCAGTCCCGGCGGCTTGCCGGGCTACATCACGCTCGACAACATCGTCGACGAGCACTTCTCGCGCAACCCGCGCATCGTCAACGGTCTCTTCTACTGGCAGTACATCGAAGAGTTGGGCCTGGGCGTGGACCGGATGATCGAAGAGATGGTGCAGGCCGGCCACCCGCAGCCGGAGTTCATCGCCACGCCGCACTCGTTCGCGGTCATCCTCAGGCGCGGGAAAGGCCCGGCCCAGCGGCGCGCGGTGCCTGAATGGGAACGCGGCATGAACGAGCGCCAGCTTCGGGCTCTCCAATACCTCCAACAGCACGCCCGCATCACCAACCGCGAATACCACGAGCTCTGTCCCGACGTCTCCCCCGAGACCCTGCGGCTGGATCTGAGCGATCTGACGGACAAGGGCCTGATCATGAAGATCGGGGACAAGAAGGGGACGTACTACATCCTCAAATGACCGATCCGGGCGCCTTAGGCGAAGCTTTCCTCTCACAAGCTTCTGCCGTTGCCCTACATCTATCGGCCTTGCCCTGCTCGTCGAGTTCCGAATACACTCGCGCTAAACACAGCCACGCGTGCGAGTCCTGCGGCTTTTCCTTAACCACACGGTCGAGAATCTGCTTGGCTTTCCTAACTAATCCGCCATCGCAATATACCGCAGCTAGACCCACCCACGACGCATGATTCTCCTGCAACGCCAAAGCCTCACTGTGAAGGCTCTTGGCATCATCCAGATGCCCGCGGCGTCTCAGCGCGGCGGCCAGCGCGTTCAGGGAGTAAGTGTTCCTGTGTTGCTGGCAAGCGTTGCGGAGCTTGTGAAGTTCGGCGTCCTCAACACTAGAGTGCATTACTGCCTCAGGCTCGGGGTTCACTGGATCAGAAGACTTGCGGCGGATCTCGTGTAGTGGCGACACGGCTTGCTTCTTTGCCAGAGTAGACTCATTATGCATATGGCAAAACGCCAAAGGTACCTGCGACAGTCCTGCCGCGCGTGCTCAGATCCATTGGTCAAGTTCGAAGCGCTCCGTGAACGGATTCACGGTCTGGATCCCCTCGATTACCGCGCCATCGCCAAAGTCTTCACTAAGGATCACGGTAATCTGATTGAGTTGAGCAGTGGCCCAGATCTGGGCGTCCCAGATGCGCATCTGGTGCTGAAAGGCGCCGCGCGCTGCTTCCATGACGATCAGCGGAGTGATATCGAGCACCGGCCATGCCATGACCAAGTTCTTGATCCGCTCGTAGGCATCTTCGGCTGTCAACGGATCGGGAATACGTCGAGTAACAGCATTGTAGAACTCCGTAAGAACCTGAGTGCTTATCACACCCTTACGACTGGCTGCCAGCTCGTTGAGGACCTGTAGGGCCTTCGCTTGCTTGGCTGGTTCTGATCGAACGTATGCATACACCACGACATTTGTGTCGACCAGGATCCTACCGGTCATGCAAATCCTCGCGCCGCCACGCTCGCTGACCGTCTACACGTCCCTTTGCCATCCTCGCCCGCAGGAACTCGAGCTCTCGTTCCCACGCCTGCTGGGCAGCCATGGGGTGTCGCAGAACCCTCGTCTGGTTTTCAATCGCCTGGCGGATGATCTCGGCCTCGCTCATCCCAGTCGCGGCTGCCTGGCGCTTTAGCGCGACCTCCTGCTGAGGATCGAGGTAGATCTGTTTGCGGAGCTTTCGAGCCATGATAACACCTCTAGCGCAATCTATACATCACATTATACATCATCGCGCCGCAACGTTCAAATCCCGTGTGCTGACGGCGAGCCTGAACGCGATCATGAAGTTGTGACTTCTACATCCTGCAGTGACCATAATTTCTGCACGCGAGACCGGCGGTGATTTCCGACGAATGGCTCAAGGATGAACGGAATCGCGATCCTTTTGGGGATATTGGTTAATGCTCGGGCCAATCTTCTCCCAGGTACGCCCCAGGGCGTACGACCTGATTATCGAGGCGAAAGCCGGCAGCGATCAAGCGATGCAATACATCAGCCGCCGAGGGGATCAGACCGTACTGTTTCGCCTGAATGATGACCGCCAAAGTACCCTTGAGCTGCATTGTGAAACGGCCAGAAGCGAGAACCTGCCTGGCCGGATCGCCGGCGCTCTCGGCATCAATTTCTTTGGCTACCGCCCGCGGCACAAGGACCTCATCAGGCAGCGTCAGCAAAAGGGTTTCCTGTCCGATATGCGCCAGCACAATTAACGGCGAGGCATTCAGCACTCACCGTTCAGCCACGGCTTACTTCCCGGATGATCTCGTCGGCGTCGTATTGAAATGGAGATACGTCATACTTAATCCGTGATCATGCCGCCGAGCGCAGCCGGCTACTGCAGGGTCCGGGTGTGAGTCAGTCGCCGCGCCGGCGGTTCAGCTCCCCGAACATCGCTTCTTCTTTGGCAATGCTTTCTTCCCACGTCAGGCCGGCATTCAGATCACGCAGTAGCAGCCCCGTGCCCTGGCTATCGTCAGGGTCCATCTCGACCATCTGGCGGAACACTTGTTGCGCCTCCGACGCGCGCCCCAGGCGCCATAACGCTATGCCCTTGCCATGCAGGGCGCGCATGTAAGGACGCGAGTCCAGATCATCCCAGAAGGTTCCCGGATATTGCCAGGGGTCGCCGATGGTCCGTTCCAGCGCCGCGGACTCGCCGCGCTCGTAGTCGGCCAGCGCCTCAGCGACGCGTCCCTCGACGAAGCGCAGGTTGCCGAGATGCGCCCAGGCATCGGCATGCCCCGGATCCAGGCGCAGGGCGGTCCGGTAATAACACTCAGCGGCCGTTTCCCACTTGACCCACAGGTGATCCATGCCGCGCTCAAACAGGTACTCGCCCCAGGCGCGCCGCTCTTCCTCCGTGGTCGCGCGCCGCCAGTCGCCACCTGGCCGCGGTAAGGCGTGTGGATCAGCCTGAACCTCGACGTTCCTCTCGAGGTCTTCCACCATGCGCTCGACCAGGTAAATCTCGTCACCCGTCCAGATCACAAAGCGCAGGTCTTGGCGAACGACCTCGATCGACGGGTCGGGAGGTGTCGCAGCGCGGAACGCGTCGCGGGCGATCAAGCGCGGGATCAGGTCGGGATGCAGCATCAGGTGGTAGCGTCCTGCTCGCAGCACTTCCTCGATCCTGTCCGCGATATTCTGGTTTGCGGCCTGCACGGCTGCCTCGTCGCGTGCAGTCCGTTTTTCCAAGCGCACTGCAAACCGCCCGGCAGCGCTGTCTAGAACGGTGAAGATCAGCGCATCCTGCGCTGTGGCACCCTGGACGTGACACCACTCCGCGAAGACGCCATCGGCCGCCAGTCCCCACGCACGACTGCGCTCGCCCAGGTGCGTTACGCGGGTGGCAAGCAGCGGCCCGTTGGCAAACTCCAGAACCACCTCGGGTGCCACCTTGTTGGCGCGGTAAAAGTCGGGCCAGAGCGCTGCCCATACCTCGTCCGTCAGCGGCAACTCGCCCGTCGCAGTGTCTGCGCCGGCCAGCGGCTGCCGAAAAACACATCCGTTCAGGTGACGCGGCCACCAGGTGTAGCGCGCGGGCCGGCCGCCCAGGCTGGCGATCAGGTAGTTGCTCCCAATCGCGCCGCGCACCGTGACAGTGGGATTTGGTACGCCCGGCGGCTGCAACTTCCCGATTCCCTGGCTGATCTCGACAAGGGTCAGGGGCTGTCCCGCTTGACGCACGATTTGGGCAACCAGTTGGTAAACGGACTCTGCCACCGGCGTGCCCTCCTTTCCTGCGCACTGATGTAGATCCTCGGCCCGAAGCTTCTTTACCGCATTCTGCCGGTACATTCTAGCCGGACGGGCCGGTTTAGGGCAAAGGACGCATCGCAGAGGATCTGTCCCCTGCCAAGGAGCCTGAACTGCAGTGGGGACATAATTGTCCGCCCGCGTCCTCTCCTGCTGCCAACGACGATGGTCCTTAGGCAAATGCCGCCGCGCGCGCCCGCTTCATTCGCACCTGGCTACCTGTCAAATCGCGCACAACGTTAGGCCGATCTTGAAACAAGTATTGACACAAATAAATCGCTTAGGGTATTCTTCTATTGAGATATGAACAATCTCACATACGCGTCCCGCGGCTGGTCCGGGGACACGTATGAATCCACCCATCGAGGCCGCGCTGGCGCTGCAGTCCTTCCAAGAAAGGAGTTACCCATGAACAGTCGTTTCTTTACCGGTATGCGCCTGGCTTACGTCGTGGTCGCCTGGGGGTATGTGGCGGCGATCTTGTTCCAGGTCCTGCTGATCGGGCTCAACCTGTTTGCCGGAGAGCCGACTCGAGAGACGCACATCGGGTTCGGGCACATAATCGGCATCCTGCCCTTCCTGTCGCTTATCCTGGCCTACGTGGGGCGCTTACCAGGGTGGGCCAAGGCTCTGGCAGGCTGGCAGTTCGGGGTGTTCCTCGTTCACGCCGAGGGCTTTGCGGCGATCCGCGGTTCTCTGCCGTTCGTGGCTGCCTTCCATCCCGTGCTGGCACTCGTGCTGTTCACCCTGGCGGTCTTTGTTGCCTACCGCGCCCTGGCCCTGGTCGCCACGCCAAGTAGAGTGCGGGTGCGGCCCCAGTAAGCGCGCACGGCGCGCGGGGTCGCTGGGCTCTACCCGACGGACAACGTGCCCACCACCGGGAATCGATTCAGGTTCTCCGGCCCATGAGGCGCCTGCGCCAGCTCTGGAGTCAGGTCGGTGCCGGCCCGGTGCCGCGCCCAGTGAATGCCCTTGCGCCAGTGATAGCTGCGCGAGACGTCGTACACCAGGCCAAGATAAGCAATGTAGGCCGGCGCGCCATCGCGACCGTCGTAGTGGGCCAGCTCGAGAAGCGTGAAGGTCTGCAAGGGCATGTTTGCAGGCTGAACGACCAACGTCACAGGGCACGAACACAGGGGAGATCGGCCGTCTGGCCGGTCTCCCCTGTGTTTGCAGTCCTACCTCAAGAACTTACTGACGAAGGGCGAGGTGTCGCCGCGGCGTAGAAAGTGTCCCGACGGACCTTCTCCCAGGAACTCGGAGAACCACGATTCATGCTCGACTTCCTCGTTGAGGATGGCGAGCGAAAGATCATACGTGCGGTGGTCCTTGCCTGCCGTCACGTTGCAGATGTGGGTATAGCCGCGCACCGCGCAGCGTTCCGCTTCGACCAAGACCTGCAGGATCGAGTGGACGTTGTCGAGGTCGGACGGTTTGAGGGTCGGCAATGAGGCCGGCGGACACGCCGACGTGTCGTGAAACTCGTTCATGTTTGCCGGCAGGTGGCCGCCCAGCTCGTAGATGCGCGGCACAAGAGCTTCGAAGTGATTGCGGTCCTCGATGCGGGCCGTTTCGGCGATCTCCTTGAGACCTTCGCCTTCCAGCCCGATCAGGTTAATGCGCAGAATCGTGTAGTAGTAAAACGTCGTCAACTCGGCAGCGGCATTGTTCACCAACAACTGCAGCAGCTCGTCAACATTGATTCCGGTACGCTCCACCATTTCGCGTGCGACCCTGGCCATCTGAACACTCCTTTCGCGGTCGGCATGGCTTTCCATGCAATTCAGGGGTAATGTCCTTGGCCTCCTCCTTGCGCGCACAGGCACTATACCACGATCGGTAGAGTTCGGCAACGACGACCGCCGGGCGAGTGGCCCGCCCCAGCAGCCTGCCGGCGGCCCTTGAACGACGACGGCCGGCCAGCGTCCACCATATGAATGGCGAGGCCCAGCCGCCGCGCACGATGTCGAACGCCTCCCCAGCCCCGAGCTACATCGCCTCAGGGTGCGGCCGGGGCATCAATTTTGATGTCCGCGCTGTCGTAGTCGTAGGTGATGACGCTATGCGTCCTCCCTGCGCTTACCAGCGAATCCTGGTCGCTCTCCATCCGATACGGCAACCCGTCGCTGGCGCCGATCCAGATTTTGGTCGTGCCGTTCAGTGTTTTCTCGCCGGTCGTGATTGCCGTGTTGTACTGGTAGACGTGCATTGGGCTGCCGTTCAGCGCGTCATCACTTAGTTCACGCACGTCGCTCGAGACGATGCTCTTGGCCAGCTCTTCAAGCACTTTCGGGTCTCGGAACGAGTTAACCAGGCTGCTCATATCGATGGCTGACTTCTGCCAACCGGCATCCGGCGTTTTCTGCCAACTGTTCCTGCCGATGATAACGAAGTCCTGCCCGCCGGGTGCGGTGATGTGGAAGCGGTCAGGCGAGACGAATTCGACGGTTGTGGTCAGGGTGGTACCGTCGGACAGAGTCGTGACTGTGCGACCTCGGTAGGCCCGGGTCGCCATCAGGGCGCTTTGAGCAGCAATAATCCGGTCGCTGAGACTACCGCTGGTAGTTGGGGGGGTTGCCACGCTGGCCGAGGTTGTCGCGGTGATCGAGAGAGCGCCGCTCGCCGTCGGGGCGGCGGTGGCCGCGGGGCCGGAGGCGGAAGCGTCGGGAGAAGTGGTATGTGCCGCGGCCACGAGGCCGTTGGCGAGCGCCGTCGGCGCCGGGAGGTAGGTGGTCGCGGCCGGCTGGCCGGTCGGCGCAGCGACAGTCGTCGGGGACGGGTTCTGGACGGCGGCTGAACCAGATGGCTCCGCGGCGCGGTTGGTAGCAGGCTGCGGTGTCGCCTGCATACAAGCGGCAAGGGACCAGGTCAGCAGCAGGAATAAGGCCAGACTGCGTGGGGCGCGTGTTCGGGCTCTCTTCATGTCAATCCCCCTTGGAAGCATTGCTGGCTACTCTCAGATCCTTGTAGCAGATTTTGCAGGGCGCGTCAAGATATTTACGCTATTATGGTCAATATTATTTGAGCACTAGATCGGGAGCGTGCGACGCCGAACCATGCAGTTATGCACGGACCGCGATCGGGAGCTATAATAGGCCGGATAGAGGAGCTTATGGATTTCATTTCGCGTACCGCACCAAATCCAGCCGACGACGAAGGAGCGCCCGCTTACTGGTTCGTTTTCCGGGACGACAGACTGCTCGTGCGATCGGATGGCGATCGCGTCAGCTTACCGCGGGTCGCAAGCCCGGCGGAGCTCGGCGTGCAGCCGCTGCGCACGCTGTACCTCGGCTACCTTCAGAATGCGCCGCATAAGAAGATCGACTGCTACGCGGCCGAGATCGCGCCCGACAGCCCGCTGCCGGCAGGCATGACGAGCGACGGGTTAAGGCAGCTCTACACGGGTCTCGGCGAGACGCTCTGGACCCTCGCCGGACGGGCAATCCAGATCCTCACCTGGGACCGCACGCACCAGTACTGCGGCCAATGCGGCTCACCGACCGAGTCACTCGCGCATGAGCGGGCCAAACAGTGTCCGCGCTGTGGCTTGATCCACTATCCCCGGCTCTCCCCGGCGATCATTATCGCGGTTGTACGGCGCAGCGATGACGCACGGCGCCTGCTTTTGGCCCGCAATCACCGCTTCCCGACGGGGCGCTACAGCGTGCTCGCGGGTTATGTCGAGCCAGGAGAGACACTTGAGGAGTGCGCGCGGCGCGAGGTGCTCGAAGAGGTCGGCATCCAGATCGCCAACGTGCGCTACTTCGGCAGCCAACCCTGGCCGTTCCCTAACTCGCTGATGATCGGCTTCACCGCCGACTACTCGGAAGGCGAACTGACGCTCGAAGAAGCCGAGATCGCCGATGCGGGTTGGTTCACGCCCGACGCCCTACCAGAGATCCCACCCAAGATGACCATCGCTCGTCGCCTGATCGACTGGTTCCTCAGCGACGGCAACTGATGGGTTGTTGACGAGCCTGATACAAAGACTCATTTCTGGGGGATGGTCCAATGGAGCAATCGACGAGAGCCAGCGGCATCCTGTTGCACCCCACCTCGCTGCCGGGGCGCTTCGGCATCGGCGACCTGGGCAGCGCTGCGTTCCGCTTTGTCGATTTTCTGGCCGGCAGCGGCCAGCAGTTGTGGCAGATCATGCCACTCGGTCCCACCAGCTATGGTGACTCGCCCTACCAGACCCCCTCGGCTTTCGCCGGCAACCCAAGCCTGATCAGCCTCGAACGCCTGGTGGACGACCAGTATCTCGCTCCCTGGGACTTTCTGCACGCGCCCGGCTTCCCGGCCCGGTCGGTAGATTACGGACCGGTGATCGAGTACAAGCAACGGCTCTTGCGGCTGTCATTCGAAAACTTCATGCGCCAGCAGGGCGGCCAGCAAGCGACGGCGTTCGCCTCGTTTGTCGCCGCCAACAGTCCCTGGCTGGACGACTATGCTCTCTTCGCGGCCCTGAAGGAACAGCACGACGGGGCAAACTGGAGCAACTGGGAAAAAGAGATCGCAACCCGCCGGCCGGCAGCGCTGGCGCACTGGCAAACAGTCCTCGCCGATCCCATTCAATATCACCGCTATACTCAATTCCTGTTCTACCGGCAGTGGTCGGCTCTGAAGCGCTATGCCAACGCGCAGGGCATCCAAATCATCGGCGACATCCCGATCTTCGTGGCCTACGACAGCGCGGACGCCTGGTCGCACCCGGAACTGTTCTCCTTTGATAATGACGGCCATCCGACCGTCGTTGCGGGTGTCCCGCCTGACTTTTTCAGCCCGACCGGCCAGCTTTGGGGTAACCCGCTCTACCGCTGGGACGTGATGGCGCGGAACGGCTACGCCTGGTGGATCGAGCGCTTCCGGTCTGCGCTGCAACAGGTCGATATCATCCGGCTGGACCACTTTCGCGGGTTCGAGGCTTACTGGGCCGTCCCGGCGACAGCAGAAACAGCCGCTAAGGGCCGCTGGGTCGAAGGCCCCGGCGTCGACCTGTTCCACGCCCTCGAGCGCGCGCTGGGCCGCCTGCCAATCATCGTCGAGGATCTCGGCCTCATCACCCGGCGGGTCAAGGCCCTGCGTGACGAGCTTGGCTTTCCCGGCATGAAGGTGCTCCAGTTCGCCTTTACCGGCCATCCCGACGATGCCTATTTGCCACACAATTACGCTCGCGATTGCGTGGTCTACACCGGCACGCACGACAACGACACCACCCTCGGCTGGTGGCGGGGCCTGGACCAGGCGACACGCACCCAGGTGCAAGTGTACCTCGGGCGGCATGGGGACGACATCAGTTGGGACCTCATACGCCTGGCCCTGATGTCCGTTGCGGAGCGCGCCCTCTTCCCGCTTCAGGACGTGTTGAGCATTGGCAGCGAAGGCCGTATGAATACGCCGGGCCGCATGCAAGACAACTGGAGCTGGCGCATCACCGATGACATGCTGAGTGGCCAGGTGCGTGAGCGACTCAGAGGCCTGACCGAGACCTATGGCCGGGCGCCACACGCGCTCAGAGAGGAAACGGAGGAGAACGAGCGGGCGGGTGAGGGCGGCGATGGGGAGGCCGGCGAGGCCGGCGAGGGGCCATCGTAGCAACCGTGTTTCCCAAGCGATAGGTGGGGCGAACGAGGAGGAAATAGCGTGGCTGATCCGCACAAGGGGAGCCTGACCCTCAAGACTAAGCTGTTCTATGGGGTAGGCGACGTCGGCAACGCGCTCGTCAACTCGGCGGTCCAATTCTTTCTGCTGGTCTTCTATACTGATGCCGCCCTGCTCTCGCCGGCACTGGTGGGCAGCGCGCTATTTGTAGGTAAGTTGTGGGACGCGATCAACGACCCGATCGCAGGCTGGGTGACCGACCGCGTATGTTCCCCGCGTTTTGGCCGGCGGCGGGTCTTCATGATCTTCGGCGCCATGCCGCTGGCGATCAGCATCATGCTGCTCTGGTTCGTGCCCCGGGGCCTATCGCCTGCAGCCGTCTTCGCCTGGATCGTCTTGACCTTTGTCCTGTTTGATAGCCTGTGGACCCTGACCACGGTGCCCTATTACGCGCTGACCGGGGAGTTGACCGACGACTATGATGAGCGTGCCAACCTGACCACCTTCCGCATGGTGGTAAGTGTACCCGCGTATTTGGTCGGCGCCGCGCTGACCCCCGCCCTGGTCGCCCTCTTCGCCACCAGACGCACAGGTTACAGCGCGCTCGGGGTCATTTACGGGATTGTCGCGGCTGCCGCCCTGTTGATCGCGGCCAAGGGTCTGCGGGAACGAGCACAGACGAACGCGCGTCGCGACGAGACGCCGATGCTACGCGCCCTCGCCCACACCTTCCGCAACCGGCCCTTCGTCCGGTTGATCCTGGCCTACCTCGTCATCAACGTCTCCTTCGCGCTGGTGAAAACGCTGATGGTCTATCTCCTGACTTACCAACTCGGCATGGGCTCGCAGATCTCGCTGGTAATGGGTCTCTTGCTGATCTGCGTCGTGTTGGCCCTCTTTCCCTGGCGGATGATCTCTGAACGCTGGAACAAGGGCCCGGCCTACGCTCTGGGCATGGCCATCGGCGCTGCGGCAGTGACGGGCACCTTCTTCCTGCCCCATCGTCCCACTCCGTGGATCTACGTGCTGGCGGCCCTGGCCGGCGCCGGCTTTGCGGCCAATTGGGTCTTTCCCTGGTCGATGGTCCCGGACGTGGTAGATGAGGATCGGCTCGAGACGGGGGAATACCGCAACGGCATGTATTTCGGCGTCTGGGGCCTGGCCACCAAGGCCTCGGAAATGCTGGCCATTGCCGGCACCGGCTGGATACTCGCTCTCTTCCACTATGTCCCCAACGTCGCGCAAACCCCGCACACGCTCTTCGGCATCCGACTATTCTTCGGGCCGGTACCGGCTGTGCTGATCCTGGCCGCGCTGCCATTGCTGATCTGGTACCCCATTACGCGCTCCAGCCAGCGGGCCACCCAGGTACGCCTGGCCGCCCGGGAGGCAAACTGAATGCGCCCTCTGCGCGTGGGTATCGTGGGCTGCGGGCGTATCGCCGGCTTGCACGCATTGGGTTATCGCGGGCGCGAGGATGCGCGTATCGAAGCCGTATGCGACAGCCGGCAGCCGATCGCGGAGAAGGCAGCCCGTGCCTGGGGCGCGGCCAGGGTGTACGAAGACTACCGGAGGCTGCTGGCCGACCCCGCCATCGACCTGGTCGAGCTGTTGGTGCCGCATCACCTGCACTGCCCGATGACGGTCGCGGCTTGCCAGGCCGGCAAGCACGTATCTGTGCAGAAGCCGATGGCCCTCACCCTGGCGGAAGCCGATTCGATGATCCGGGCAGCCGAAGAGGCCAAGGTGACACTGCGGATTTACGAGAACTTCGTCTTTTATCCCCCACACGTGCGTGCGAAAGGGATGATAGAGGCGGGGGAGATCGGCGAGCCGCAGATGATCCGCCTGCACGTCAACACGGGCAAGAGCCCGACCGGCTGGAAGGTGCCTCTGCGGGCCTGGTTCTGGCGCTTCAATCGGGCGCAGAGTGGCGGCGGACCCCTGGTCTTCGACCACGGCTACCACCTGTTTTCCTTGGCTCACTACCTGATGGGCCCGGTGGCGCGCGTCTATGCCTGGTTGGACCGCAGCCGTGTGGTGCCGACCAAGTACGTCGACGCCCCGGCTACCATCATGTTTCAGTTCAAATCGCCGCGCCGCTACGGTGTGCTCGACTTCGAGCATACGCCGAACATGGTGATGGACTCGATCTACTACTCAGACGACGACCGGGTGGAGATCATCGGCGACAAGGGAACACTCTTCGTCAATCGCTGCACGGCCCGCACCGTCGATCTGCCACCGCTGATGTTATTCCGGGACGGCAAGACCACAACGGTGGGCGTCGAGCGCTACGAGTGGCACGACAGCTTCATCGATTGCACCCAGCACCTGATAGGTGTCCTGCGGGGCGACGGACAGCCGCGGCTGGACGGACAGACCGGCCGGGCGGTGCTCGCCTTCGCCCTGGCCGCACTGAATTCCGCCCGACTTGGCCGGGAGGTGCGCCCCGACGCGCTTTGAAGACCGAGCCAGACCCACGAGCCGGCGCGAAGTGCGGACCGGCCAACGGGAGCGGCGAACGCGTCCTTGCCTCGGGCGAACGAATCCCTTACACTGGGCCATCGACGATAACGCTGCCAAGGAGAGAGCTCCCACACTCGCTCCGACTTTTCTGAGAGAAGGTGAGTCTGTGGTTACTAGCGAACAAGCGACCTCGCCCGCAGGCCTGCCCCACATCACCCTGGAGGACGTGGCGCGCTGGCCCGCACCAGGCCTGAACGTCCCCAGCGCCCTTGCTTTCAGTCCAGACGATCGCTTGGTAAGCTACTTGTTCAGCCCGAACGCCGATCTCAGGCAGCAACTGTTCGCCTTCGACCCGGGGACAAGCCGGCACACTCCGCTGGTGACGCCGCCCGGTGGCGGCGCGACCGAAGAGAACGTTTCGCTGGAGGAGGCGCTGCGCCGCGAACGCCAGCGTCAGGCCGGGCTGGGGGTGACCCAATACGCCTGGGCGGAACAGGCGGAGCGTCTGCTGGTGCCCTTGCCCGACGGGCTGTACGTGCAAGATGGAGCCGGCGCGCCACTGCGCAAAATCGTTCCGGCTGACGGAGGCCCTCTGCTGGACCCGCAGATGTCGCCCGACGGGCAATGGGTGGCTTACGTCCAGGATGCCGAGCTATACCTGGCGCCGGCGAGCGGCGAACGCGCCGGCAGCGCGCCGGGCAGGCAGTTGACCACCGGCGCGCGCGGCAGTGGCAGGACCCACGGCCTGGCAGAGTACATTGCCCAGGAAGAGATGGGGCGCAGTCACGGCTTCTGGTGGTCGCGCGATAGCCGCCACCTGGCCTTCACGGAGGTCGACGAGACCCACATCCCGGTCTACCGGATTGTGCACCAGGGCAAAGCCCAGGTCGGCGAAGGGGCACAGGAAGACCACCATTATCCATTTGCCGGGCAGCTCAACGTCCACGTGCGGCTGGGCGTGCTGTCACTCGTGGGGGACGAACCGGTCTGGCTGGACCTGGGTGACGACGAAGACATCTATCTGGCACGCGTCGCCTGGTTGCCCGGCGGTCAGGTGGTGGCCCAAGTCGAAAACCGAGCCCAGACTACCTTGGAGTTGGTGCGCCTCGACCCGCAGAGTGGGCAGTCCAGGCGACTGCTGCGGGAGACGTCAGGCACCTGGATCAACCTACACGACCTCTTCACGCCACTCGAAGCGCCTCGGCACGACGGCGCGTTTATCTGGGCCTCCGAGACGAGCGGATTCCGCCACCTCTCTCTCTATAGTAAGGACGGCGAGATGATTCGCTGCTTGACCTCCGGCGAGTGGATGGTGGACCGGCTGGCAGGCGTGGACGAGGCTGCGGGAGAGGTCTATTTCACGGCGACGCGCGAGGGTCCCACCGAGACTCACCTCTACGGCGTCCCGCTTTCAGGAGGAGAACCACGCCGGATCAGCGCCGAGCCAGGCATACACTCCGTGGTGCTGGACCACGGCTGCCGGCGTTACCTTGACGTCTATCAGAGCCTGCAGCAACCGCCCCGGGTGACCTTGCGCAGCCTCGTCGACGGACGGGTCCTGGCCACGGTCTTCGACGAGCAAGACCCGCGCATCGAACAGCTCCATCTGGAGCCGCCCGAGCTAATCAGGCTGCACAACCGGGCAGGAGTGCCGCTCTATGGCCTCGTCTACCGACCGCCGGCCGTCTACGGCCGAGGTCCCTACCCGACGTTGGTCTACGTCTACGGTGGCCCGCACGCGCAACTGGTGGTCAACGGCTGGGGTCCAACCGCCTTGCTGCGCGCGCAATATCTGCGCCAGGCCGGCTACCTGGTGTTCGTGCTGGATAACCGCGGCAGCGCCCGGCGCGGGATGGCCTTCGAGGCGGCGGTCCAGGGCCATTTGGGCGAGCTCGAGGTCGAAGACCAGGTCGACGGGGTGCATTGGTTGGTGTCCCGCGGCCTCGCCGACCCGGCGCGGGTCGGCATCTACGGCTGGAGCTTTGGCGGCTACATGGCGGCGCTCAGCCTGGCGCGCGCCCCTGATATCTTCAAGATCGCGGTGGCCGGCGCCCCTGTCACCGCCTGGGACGGCTACGATACTCATTACACAGAGCGCTACATGGGCTCCCCGCTGGCTAACCCGCAGGGTTACGCGGCCAGCAGCGTCGTGGCACACGTCGATCGGCTGCGCGGCAAACTGCTCCTAATCCACGGTTTGATCGACGAGAACGTGCACTTCCGCCACACCGCGCGGCTGATCAACGCTTTGATTCACGCTCGGAAGGCCTATCAGGTTCTGGTCTTCCCCGACGAACGGCACATGCCGCGCCGGCTTGAAGATCGTGTCTACATGGAAGAGCAAATACGCGATTTCATCGCGGGCAATCTTTAGGGTCCGTTGCCGGGAAGAAACGCGCCGCTGCTAGCGCAGCGGGTGCACGCCGATGTACTGCCTGAGGATCGTCTCAGGAGCATCAAGGATCTCGAACGACTCCCAGCCAGGCGAGGCGCCGGCCGCAAAGATGGCTGCGCCCAGCACATACTTGTCGGCCTGCAACTCTGCATCATACCAGGCCAACTGCTCGACATAGTTGCCCGGTGCGTCTGACCCCATGCCCAGCTCGTCCCAGTAACTCGCAAAATCGCGCCAGCCCCTGCCGCTCGGACCCGGGCGGTTCGACACCGTACCGTCGATCCCGGCCTCGGTCATCAGGATCGGGATGTCGAGCCCGTTCGGCTGCAAGAACTGCCGGTACACCTTGCGATAGCGCAGGGTCAGCCAGCCGTCCTGCGCGGGATCGACCACCCAGCCTAGCGGGTCCTGCGGTGTTCCGAATTGCATCGTCGGTGCCGAATATTCGTGCAGGCCCAGGTAGCCCTTGTGACGGATCGCCATTTCCACGGCAGGGCGGAAGGCCGGCCACAACTCGAGGGCCGGGCTGCCGGTACCAAAATTCCCGATCACGGAGCGGACGCCGGCCTCGCCAAGCAGGCGCGTGCGCTCGGCCTCGAACTGGGCCAGGCGGCCCATGTGCTCGGTATTGTCGGCCACCGGCTCGTTAAACGATTCCCAGCCATCCACCAGTCCACTGCGTCGGGGGTCAGTGGCGATGGGGAGCAATTGATCGACGAAGCCGCGGGCGGCCGCGATCGGATCGGTCATCGCATTCAGATCTGCCTGGGGCAAGGTGATGCGTGCGATCAGGAGGGCGTTCGGCGCTCGCTGCTTGATCTCTTTCAAGAAATTGGGGTCATATTCCAGAGTCTTGACCAGGGCCACGTTGTGCGTGTCCAGCAGATCGCGCATCTTCGGCTCGTTGCGGGTAATGAACAGGCCCAGTTTGGTCGGCGGCCCGGGCGGGAACGGCGTCGCGGTCGGCGTAGGAGTGCTGGTCGGAGGGGTGGTAACGCTGGGCTGCGGTGTGCCCGTCGGCGTCCCCGAAGGCAGCAATGGCGACACAAAGGCTTGTGAGGCCGGCGTGGGCGTCTGGGACAGCAGTGCTTCACCTGGCCTTGCGCTGGGGGTCGGCGGAGCGGACGGGGTCGCCGACGGTCGCGGGGTGCGCGTGGGGGTGGGAGTCGGGCTTGGGCGACGCGGCTGACAGGCCGAAAGGGCCGTCGCCAATCCCGCGCCGGCTGCGATGCGCAGGAAACGCCTCCGGTTGAGGCGCCCAGGCGGTTTTCTGTCCGATGCCTGGCTCATGATTCTGTCACTCCCTTGCCGATCACGCGCAATGCAACCTCCTGAACGTGGGGCGATGACATCGTGGCGGGGGGCAGCAGCCCAACCCAACCGGCGGGCGGCCCGGCGACACGATATCCCAAAGACTATCCCAAGATATCCCAAACAGAGGGGCACGAGCTCCCGGCGCCGTTATCCAAAGGGATATCCCAAAGGCCCGCTTTGGGATATCCTTGGGTTATGCGAGCCGCAGCCCGACCAAGCTGCCGTCTGCCAACCAAGGTGCCTGGGACACAGGTCCGGTTTCACCCGGCAGATCGCGCGGCGCCCGACCGAAAAGCTCCCGGTGGCCGGTCGTGTAGTAAGTTCGGGTGGTCGCGACAGCATTCTGCCCGGAGCAGGTAGCGCTCAATGGCGGCTCGGGTCCGCTGGGAGTCCAACTCGCCCTCTTCAACCAGGGGCACCAGTTCGGGACCGGCTTGGGTGAGCGCTTCGATGCCGGCCGCATAGCGACATGGCAAGCTCGCAAACAGCTCACCCGGTCATCCGGCGGTCTGCCGCGCTCTCGCTGCTCCCGCCGCCAGCCGCCAACCCGAAGTCCCCGCACCGGCACCGGCGAGGAAGGCGGCAAACAGACGCCGCGAGTATTCGTCCGTATCGTACATGCCCTCCGGGTGCCACTGCACGCCCAGGGCGAAGGGCTGGTCCGACGCCTCGATACCTTCGACGATCCCATCCTCTGCCCAGGCGACGGCGTCGAAGCCCGGTGCGACTTGCTTGACCGCCTGGTGATGAAAGCTGTTCGTGCGCAGCTCGCGCCTGCCGCAGATCTCGGCCAGCCGGCTCCCCTCGGCCAGGGAGGTCGAGTGTGTGGGTCGCTCCCAGGGTGAGTTGGCCGGATGGTAATCATGCTTCAGCGCGCCCGGCACCTGTGCGGCGATATCCTGATACAGGCTGCCGCCGGCCGCGACGTTCAAGAGTTGAATGCCACGACAAATGCCGAGGATCGGCAGACGTGAGGCGAGCGCCCAACGCGCCAACGCCAATTCAGTGGCATCGCGTGCCAGGTCGACCCGCCCCAGGCTAGGGTGGCGTGCCTCGGAGTAGAACTCCGGGTCTACATCGTCACCCCCGGCCAGGCAGAGGCCGTCCAGGCGCTCGAAGATCGCGCGCAGTGCCTCCTCCGGCAAGTCCAGAGGGATGGCTATCGGGGCGGCGCCGGCGGCGGCGAGGGCGTGCGTGTAGTTGCCGTTGAAGCGATAGAGCGGCCGGCCCGGAGTGCCGGGAAGCTCGTAGCTGCCGGATGGGATGCCGATCAGGGGTCGGCGAGGGTCTTGTGACAACGAAAACTGCTCCTACCTAGAATCGACCGGCTGATTATAGCGGTGTTGAGCAGGTCTGGCAAACCCGCGGCTCTCGTGCGGGGGGACCGCCCGGCCGAAACGCCGGTTTTGACAGCCTGGGGCCGTGCGGGTATATTGGCCGCGCGCGGGGGTGACGTTGAGAAAGGCAGAGAGCAAAGGGAGTTGGGAGGAGACCCTGTCCCCTGTCCGGAAGCGGGGCGGCGCTGCCGTGGCGACCCGCGACCGGCGCCTGGCGTTGAGCGCATCCCGGCTGGCGGGCGTGTTCCTCATCCTGGCGGCGGCCATCCTTTACGGGTCAACCCTCGACAACGGCCTGCGGCCAGGCGAACTGGCCGGCGGCGACCTGATCACGCATCAGTATGCGCAGGCGCAAGCCCGTTTCAGCAACGCGCCGGGTTATCCCCTCTACACGATGGGCGGCTGGCTCTGGTTTCACGGCGGCCGGCTGCTCCTCGGGCCCGCCGCCAACCCCATCGAATTGCTGTCCTCTTACTCGACTTTGTGGGCCTTGCTGGCGCTTTGGCTCCTCTATCACCTGATTTTGGAGGCGACAGATCGGGGCAGCGGCGGCAATTGGCCGGTCGCCCTCCTCGCCAGCGGGTTCTACGCCGTCACGTACTTCTTCTGGTACTACGCCGTGACGAGCGAACAATACACTTCCGCGGTTGCCTGGACGCTGGCCGTGCTTCTGCTGGCCTTCCGCTGGCAGCGCGATCGACGTCCGGGACCGGGCCACCACGATCGCTATCTCCTGGGCATCGCCTTACTGGCTGGCATCGCTCTGGCGCACATGCTCACGGTGTTGATCCTCATCCCGCCGCTGCTCTGGTTCGTGCTGCGCGAAGAGCCGGGCCTGCTGCGACGGCCCAGGCTGATCACCCTCGCCGTCGGATTGGCCGCGCTGCCGTTGTTGGCCTACGCTTATGTCTACCTGCGTGGCCTCCAGCACCCGGAATGGCGCGGCGCCGGGCAATGGGCCACGGCCTGGCAGTGGTTCTGGAGTTTTGTATCGACCCAGCAAGGACGCGGCGAGCTGACCTGGTCTTGGCGGCCCTTTCTGACCGCTCAATTCCCGGCCCTGATCGCCCAGGAACTGACCCCCATTGGCCTCCTCGGCGGCTTGGCCGGTCTGCGCTGGCTCGGCCGCAGACGAGCGATCGCGGTGGCCGGCACCCTGGCCGTCTACATGATCTTCTGCTGGATCGATCGCCTGGGCAATTGGTTCCAGGTCATCATGCCCGCCTATGCGCTGGTCGCGCTCGGTCTCGGCGTTGGCGCTGACTGGCTGTGGAAGACCTTCCCTACCCCTCCGGCGGCGCACCGCTCGGCCGTGCTCCGCGCGCTGGTCGCGGTCATGTTCGTCGGGCTGATCGTGGAACGGGCCGTCGTCTCGTACCCCCAGGCGGATTCGCACAACCGGGCCGCAGACACGGCTCTGGCGCCCGGTTGGGCCATCCTGGCCGACCATCCGCCTCCTAACGCGGCAGTCCTGGGAACGCTGCGCGAAGAGCTGGCGCTGAACTACCTGACTGAGATCTGGGGAGTGCGTCCCGATGTCGAAGCGGTCAGCAGCGACGAGGCCCGCCGGCTGCTGGCCAGCGGCTCGCGCCCGTTGGCGGTCACCGTCGCGGCCCTGCCGCTCGTGCCGCAGGAAGTCAGCTCCGAAGGGCACTATAGCGCCCTGGGCAGCACCCTCGTCGCCGTCGCCGCCCGGCCGGCACTGAGCTTCGCCGCTGCAGCGGGGACCGTCCCTCCGACGACGAGGCAGCCGAGGGGCGATATGCAGCTTCAGGGCTGGGAGCATGACTTTGGGGACGGGCTCAGCTTGCTAGGCGGCAGAGTGAGCCGTAACCCCGCTGGCGACACAGTAGTATGGTTAGCATGGCAGGCACGCGCGCGCCCGGCCCAGAATTGGTCGGTTTCGGTGCGACTGACGCAAGGGAAGCAGGAGATAGGACAGGCCGACCAGGAGACCCCGGTGGCCGGCGCCTACCCGACCGGCCGCTGGTCGCCCGGAGAGATCGTTGGCGATGCGTACGCCCTGGCGCTGCCGGCCGGCATCCAGCCGGATGGGGTCAGGATCATCCTGTACCGGAGGGCCGACGATGGCGGCTTCACCAACCTGGGAGAAGCACACTTTCCCTTGCCATGAGGTAAACAAGAACCCCGCCAGCAAATCGGCTGGCGGGGCAACTGCAAGTTCAGTTTCGTCTCCGGTCTGGTCGCGTCAACGGGCCGGCTCCTCTTCTTCGCCTAGGCGCTCGACACGCACCCGAATCTTGGCCGTCGCGCCGGAAGCAACCTTAACCGGCACCTCGTGCTCGCCCAAGGTCTTGATCGGGTGCTCAAGGACGAGGATGCGATGGTCGACCTCGGTGCCAGCTACCTTCGCCAACTCCTCTGCCACGTCACGACCGGTAATCGACCCATACAAACGGTCTCCCTCTCCTGCCTTGGCCTTGAACACCACCACCTGGCCATCCAGCCTGGCGGCCAATTCCTTTGCTTCGTCGGTCTTACGCTGCTGGCGGCGTTCGGTCGCTTCGCGGATCGTCTTAGCCTGCTTGAGAGCGCCCTCGCTGGCGCATATGGCCAGGTTGCGAGGGAAAAGATAATTCAGCGCATAGCCACCCGCCACCTGTTTGATATCGCCGGCGTTTCCAACCCCCGCCACATCCTTCAACAACAGAACCTGCATAATAGCCTCTCTCCTTAAAATGGATCACCCGACCGGCAGATCCAATCATCGACCGTGAAGGGAGCGCGCGATCGTGCGACCTTAGTTCTGATTCAGCCTGCAGCATGATACCCCAGATGCCGGTAAAGCCCAAGTTTTCCGAATCGCCGTCCTGTGATATACTCGCCGCGCGCTCAACGCGTGACTTTCACGGGAGTTGGGGAGGCAAGGATTATCACCATTAGCCGCAGGCTGGCGGGAACGCTCTTGGGGGCTCTCGCCGTTCTGGCCGTGGGCATCTTGGCATGCTCACTGACAGCCAGCCAGATTCTGGCTCGCAGGACGACGCCCCCGGCCACGCCAACTCGCACGCCACGCCCCACCTGGACGCCCGCGCTTCAGGGGGAGCTCCTGGCCTCGCCGACCATCGACGCCACTCGCTTTCCCAACCTGATGCCGACAAGCGCGCCATCCACTCCGCAGGTTCTGGTGGCCGGTTCTGCGCAGGGGGTCGTGGTCCCCCAGTCCAGCGGAGCCCTGGGTGTGCAGACCGTGGTGGTGATCCTGGTAACCGCGACGCCGGCCCCTCTCGCAACTTATCAGCCATCCGGACCGGCGTATACGGCTGGGCCGACGAGCACGCCCGGTCCACCGACGGCCACGCCGACCGTCACCTACACGCCGGCTCCGCCCGTCCTAGTGCACGTGAAGATTGATCAAGCCAATGTGCGCCAGGGCCCGGGCGAGACCTATCCGCTCGTCACCCGGTTGGAGAACGGCACGACCGTCACGGTCGTGGGGCGTAACCGGGCTGGAAACTGGTGGAAGATCTGCTGCGTAAATGGCAGCGACGTTTGGATCGCGGATTCGGTGGTGACGGTGGACGGACCGATCTGGGAGGTGGCGGAAGTGACCAATATCCCGCCTGCGCCACCACCACCGCCGACCTCCACCCCGGTGCCGACGCCTTCGCTGACGCCGACCTATGCGTGGGGCTTTCATCTCCAGCAAGAACCGCAGGCGTTACCGCTCGGCCAGAATTTCTTCCAGGTATCGGCCATCATTTATGACGGACAGACTCCCCTGTGGGGCTATAAACTCAAGATCCGCAAGGGTTCAACCGGCCAAGAATGGCTGAGCGACGGCTCCGAATCGTACTGGAAGAACGACACAGTCGAGTGGAACCCGCCGCCGACGCCGAACGTCGATCTAAAACGCAACGTAAAGTGGGACAGCAACGGTGTTTCAGTGCCGATGGGCGACGACGTATGGGAGGTCACGGTGACTGACGGAGCGGGCAACCCTCTCTCAGCCCCGGTCCGCATTAACACCAGCGTGGCCGCCGCAAAGTGGTACTACCTTATCTTCACAAAGTGAGAGACTGCTTGCATCACGGGCTACCACCCGCCCGGCACTTGTGGCCGGCGCTTATGATCGCGTTTCTTCTCGCCGCCGCTAGCGTGAGCTGTTCGCTCGGTCAGTTTCTGGCCGGCAGCGGCAACGAGCGAAGCGGCGCGTCGATCACCCGAACCCCACGGCCCACCTTCACGCCGGCCCGTGATGCCTTATTAACAACGCTCCCGCGGCCCAGCCAAGGCGTGCTCGGCGCACTTCCGCCAGGAGTGACGGCAGTAGCGCCAGCCGATCAGAGCGAGCAGCCCGGCGGCAGCACGAACTTGGTCCTTTTCGCCACCTCTACGCCTGGCCCGCAGCCAAGCCAGCGGCCTACGGCGACGCGGCCTCCCACCATTACGCCGACCTCCCCGCCAACGCTGACGCCGTCGCCAACTCCCTACGTCGTCGTTAGCTCGGCGCTGGTCAATGGACGGCGGGGACCGGGCACAAGCTTCGAGCTGATCGGTCAGGCCAAGCAGGGCCAGGCGCTCATGCTGATGGGGCGCAGCGAGGCGAGCGATTGGTGGCTGGTGTGCTGCATCTCGAACCAGCGGGCCTGGGTGAGTGCGGAGAACGTGACTGCCAACGGCGCAAGCGAAGCCGTTGCGCCACTGACGCCCGGTCCCACACCTTCGCCCACCGTGAGACCAACCGCCAGTGCCACTCCTACACCCGCGCCCACGCCACTGCCGCCCTTCGATATCGCGGAGGGCCCGCTTTACCCGATCCAGCGTGATGACGGTATCATCACCATCTGGGTGAAGGTGTTCGAAGGGCCGCCCGACAATCAGAAGCCACTGGCAGGCTATTTGCTCAAAGTCTTCCGGGATGGCGTTGACGTCAGCAAGCCGGACCAGTCGTACAAGCATACGGATTTCGACTATACAAGCTGGAACGACCCGGTCAACGACATGCAGTACAACCTCAAGTTCGAAATGAATCGCGCGGGAGAGGCAGCCTGGAAGATTTACCTGGCCCGCCCGAGTGGCGAGCGTGTGTCGCCGATCACGGAATTCACCACCCTTGGCGACTCTTATCGCAACCTGGTAGTGTATGTCGCCTATTGGCTCGCTCGATGACGGTTAGCGCGTGAAGCGCGTGATGGTGCGCAGCCATACGATCTGAGGCAAAGGATCGGCTGACGCGCGGCGCGCATCCGCGAAGATGCAAAGGAGGATCGCACAATATGCACTCTCGTATATGGGTTCTAGTGACCCTTCTGGTTCTGGCGATCGCGGCAGCGGCGTGCGGTGGAGCGGCCCAAACGCGCGCGACCGCGACGCCGGCTCGGGCCGCGCGCGCCCCACGTCCCACCTTTACCTCCACCCCGACAAAAGAGGCAGCGCCAACCGCCCTTCCGACCCCGGAGACTCCTCAGGCTACCCTCGTGCCCGCGCCCACGATCACTCCGACGGTCGCGGCCACGGATACTCCGGCCGTGGCGTCCCCCGCCTTCACGGTGAACAATGCAACCGTGAACGTGCGCCAGGGTCCTGGTACCACCTATCCGGTCATCGGTCAGGTCAAGCAAGGCCAGCAAATGGCGATCACCGGCAAGGACCCTTCGGGAAGTTGGTGGCAGTTCAACTACAATGGCGATATCGGCTGGGTCATCAATGACCTGGTACAGGCCAACGCCGGGGCAAGCGCGGTCGCAGTGGCAGAGAACATCCCATCTCCACCGACCCGCGCACCCGTCCCGACCGCTCGGCCCGCGCCACCGGCGGCGCCTGCCCAACCGGCCCAACCGCCGGCCCCGGCAACGCAATTCATGCTCAACGACACCAACCCGCACGTCAATACCAACCCGCGGGTCACTGTCTGGTGTCTGGTTTGGAATGCGGGCCGGAATGGGATCGTCGGCGGGACGCTCAGGGTAACTGGCGGCGGCCAGACAAAAGAGGTCTCGTTCGCGGACACAACCGACCGGGCTTATCCGGGTTACGGGAATATGGAGTTCAAGTACAACACGGGGTGCAAGATCGAGATTGCGCCCGCGGTTGACGGCCAATACACCGCCTGGCTCATCTCCGGGCCCGGCGGGCAGCCGATCTCCGATCCGGCCACTTTGACCGTCGGAGGGGATACCCGAGAATTCGCCACCGTATGGCAGCAGAAGTAGCGCCAAGAGAACAGCTTCCGGGAGAGGGAACGGGGCGTCAGAAATCAAGATCCTCTGAGAAACCCGGTCCCTCTCCGCGTACCAGCCTCCTGGCCCTGCTCCTGCTGATCCTGGTGGCGCTGGCCCTGCGCGTCCTGCGCCTCCAGTTCCAGCCGCTGTGGTGGGACGAAGGCTACTCCGTCTGGTTTGCCACCCACACGTTGGGCCAGATGGTGGCCCTGACGTCCCTCGATATCCACCCTCCTCTCTATTATGCACTGCTGCACGGCTGGATGCTGCTGGCCGGCACGGACCCTCTGGCGCTGCGCCTGTTCTCAGTCGTCGCCGGCACGCTGGCGGTCCCGGCCATCTACCTTGCGGGGCGGGAGATGCTAGGACTGCGCAGCGCCTGGCTGGCCGCGCTCTTGCTGGCCATCAATCCGCTGCACGTCTACTATAGCCAGGAAGTGCGCATGTACGGCCTGGTGACGCTGCTCGGCCTGGGCGCCCTGCTCGCGGCCTGGCGATTGCTGGATGAATCCGTAGGCGAGGCGGCCGCCGCTCCCCGCCCCACGCGGCCCTGGGTTGCCGCCGTCCTGTACGTGCTGTTCACCTCGGCGGCGCTCTACACACAGTACTACGCGGCCTTTCTTCCGTTAGGGCTGACGCTCTACGCCGGCTGGCGCTGGCAAAGCGAGCGGCGCGCTCTGCTCAGATGGCTGGGCTTACAGGCGGTCGTAGCGCTCCTCTACCTGCCCTGGCTGCTCTATGCCACTCCGAAACTCATACCCTACATCGGCAACAAGGTGCAACAGGACGCGGATCGGCCGCTTGGCCCGATCGTCTATCTGGGACAGCACCTGGCAGCTTTCGCGGCCGGCCACCTTGAAGGCCCGCTGGCGCCCTACTGGCCCCTCGCACTCGCACCGCTCGTCCTCTGGGTCGTATGCTTGGTCGCCTCCCAGATAGGGGGCCGCAGGCGGACGAACGGGGTTACAGGGCCGGAAGCGGCCGGTGCTCTCCAGGGGCGGCGCGCGCGCGTTGCGGACGGGAAAGAACTGAGCAGCGGAAGATGCTTCGCTGGGGACTCGCCGCGACCAGCATTGCCTGGTCTGTCCGCTCAGCATGACAGGACTGGGGACTCGGCGCAACCGGCGTTAAGTAGTCTGCCCGCTCAGCATGACAGGCCCGAGGATCCGCCGCAACCGGCGTTGCGTGGTCGGCCCGCTCGGCATCACAGGGGACGGACGCTCTTTTCGGGCACACATCGTCGAGGCCAGGCTTCCGCCTTGACAGTGCTGGTCGTCGTGCTCCTCACCATCCTATTGGCCGGCTTCGTCGTCAGCCTGCGTTACCCGTTCTTCCCCGAGCGCGGCGAACGCTTACTGCTCCTGGGCTTGCCGCCTTTCTTGCTCATTCTGGCCGCCGGCCTGGAGGGGTTGTGGCGGCGCGGCATAGCCTGGATTTCGGCCGGGCTGGGGTTGATGGCACTGTTGGCCGCAGTCAGCCTCTACGCTTTCTACACCGTACCGCGTTATTCAGGGGATGACTACCGCGGGCTCGTCGCCCGCACCGTCCAACAGGGGACGGCCGACGACACCGTCCTGTGCATCTATCCCTGGCAGGTGGGCTATTGGCGTAGCTATGGCTCGCCCGACGGCCCGACGGCCGTGCTCGCTCCCTCGACCGAGTGGGGACAAGAACTGCAAGACGCGCTGGATGCGGCGCTGAGCCGGGGGCATCTCTGGTTTCCGGCGCACCTGTCGACCGGCGCGGGTACTGAGAGCCGGGTGGAGGACTACCTGGGACAGAAAGCGCTCCTCTTCGGCAATGAGTGGTACGGTCCCGGCACCCGCCTGAGCGCCTGGGCGGCCCCCGGCGCCGGCCCTGCGCAGGTAGTCAGGTCCTCGAGCCTGCGTTTCGCCCTGGCCGGCAATCCGCTGACACTGGTCGGCGCCGCCGGGGAGGGAGGCCCGATCCCCGCAGCCAACACTGTCGCCGGGCTGACCCTGACCTGGCGCGCGGCCGCGGCACCCACGAACATGGCCGTCAGCGTGCGCCTGGTCGACAGCCTCGGCCGCCTTTGGGCGCAGAACGATTATCAGCCGCTCGGCGCCAACGACCGGGCCGGACCAAGGCAGATCGATCGCGCGGCCGACGACCCGAGTGGCTGGCAGGCGCAAGACGTGCTTGGCCTGTTGATTCCCGCCGGCACTCCGCCAGGCCAATACGACCTCGAAGTGGCGGTCAGGCCGGCAGATAGCCAGGAAGCGCTGGAGATCACCGCCACAGACGGCAGCCGGCTGGGCCAGGCGTCCAGCCTTTTCCCCCTGGTCGTCGGCCCTGCGGGGCACCCCGTCGGTCCGGAGCGCTTGCCGATCGCAAGCTACCGGCCGCTCGACCTGGGCGACGGTCTGCGCTTCCTCGGCTACACCTATGACGCGGCTGCCGTGGCGCCCGGCGAGGAACGCAAGGTCACGTTGTTCTGGCAAGCCACCGGGACGCCCGAGGCGGATTACAAGGCTTTCGTCCAGTTACTGGACGAGCGGGGGGGCCTGGCGAGCAATTGGGAAGAGCCGCCCGGCGCGGGCTACGCCACGAGCCGGTGGTCTCCCGGCACACTGATCCGCACCCAGGCCAGTTTCCGCCCGCGTGCCGGCCTGGCCGATGGCAGCTATGCGCTGGTAGCCGGACTTTTCCGTCCCTCCAATGGCGATCGCCTGCAGACTGCCGGCGGCTCCGACCACCTGGCGCTTGGGGAAGTCAGCGTGCGTGGCCGGATGCACGACACTCGCCCACCGGCTCCGATGCACGCGACCGATGTTTTGTTGGGCAACAACGCTCGTCTGCTCGGTTACGATGTGGCGGCACCGGAAGGGGGATACCAGCCCGGGGCCTCATTCGGCCTTACGCTGTATTGGCAGGCTCGCGATAGTTCTGAACGGCCATATGCTGTGTTCGCACACGTGTTGGCGGAAGACGGGACAATTTATGGCATCGGGGATGCCCAACCAGGCGGCGGGAAGTTGCCGACGACCGGCTGGTTGCCGAACGAGTACCTGCGCGACGAACACACGATCACGATAGATGCCGGGGCGCCGCCTGGAAGGTACCGGCTGGTGGCCGGCATGTATGACCCGGCCACTGGGCTACGTCTGACCACACCCGACGGCTTGGACCAGGTCGTGCTCGACGACAGGCTACTGATCCGGGAGCCGGCGCGTTGACATGCAACTTCTCCGCCGCCATTACGTATAGCGTATATCAGCGAAGCAGAACCGCATATGCCGACGAGATCCTTTATGGGGAGGAAAAGATGACACAGGAACCGCGTCCGAGCACAAACCTGTCCGACGAAATTAACCGCCTGGTGAACCAGGTTACCGAGGCCGCGCGACTGGCCTGGGAGAGTGAAGAGCGCAAACGGATGCAGACGGAGATCACGGAGGGCGTCAGGAAAGCCAGCCTGCAGGTCGACGAGGCCGTGCGCCGGGCGAGCGCCAGCGAGACTGCCAAGAAAGTCAAGCAGCAGGCCGAGCAGGTCGCCGTCAAGGCCAGAGAGGCCGACGTGGTCGACGACATGCGCCAGGGGCTGCTGGTCGGTTTGCAGACGCTGAACCGTGAGCTGGGTAAGTTGCTGGAGCGGCTGCAGACCAGTGACGCGCCCGTCTCCACGGGCTCAGTGCCGCCTCAGGCACCGGCTGCGCCTGGCGAAACGGACACGGCGCCTGCTGCCACGTCCGAGATGGCGCCGCCTGCTGCCACTTCCGAAGCAGGGACACCGCCTGCTGCGCCGTCCAACACGACGCCCACAGCGCCCGGTGAGCCACCCAGCCAACCGCCGGCAGGGAGCTGAACGGCCCACGAGCCGAATCCAAAAGCCGGGTTCCCGACAGCACGAGACCCGGCTTCTTCTTATCCGCCCTTGGCGTCGCGCCTTTCGCCGCCGGGCGCGTCTTTCTCGTGAGGAAATGGTCCCGCATGGGCAAATTGAACGTGTTAGCTGGTGTTTGGAAGAACCTGAAGGAACTGGATCTGCGACCGATTCGCGAGGCTGCCGAGCGCGACGTGCGCATTGCCATCGTCGGCCACACAGGCAGCGGCCGGCACACGCTGGCCGAGCAGTTGCGCAGCGACCCCGCCCGGCCCCAGGCAGCTACGCAGACGCAAATCCTGATCACAACCCCCGAGAACGCCGCAGAAGCCGCGAACGCGGATCTCGTCATCCTGATGCTCTCGAGCACGGCAAGTGACGACACAGCCGAGCGGGCACAGATGCGCGACTGGGGAGCGGCCGGCAAAAAGGTGCTGGTGTTTCACAACCAGTTCGACCAGGCCGTCGCCAACGAGCGGGTCCCGGAGTGGGCCGGCTGGGGGACGATGCGCGCGGCCGGTGGGCGGGCGACCGACCGCCAATTCCTGGAAAACTCGTTCGTCCCGCTCGTCCTGGAGATGCTGCCCGGTGACCAACTAGCCCTTGGGCGGCACTTCCCCCTCTTTCGCCTTCCGATTGCCCGCCGGCTGATCAGCGAGAGCTGCATGGCCAACGCGAGCTATTCGCTCGGTTCGGGCATCGCCGAGATCGTGCCCGTCCTCGATCTGCCCCTAAACGTGACTGACATGCTCGTGCTGACCAAGGGCCAGGCGCTGCTGGTTTACAAGCTGGGGTTAGCCCTCGGTCTGCCACGCGATTGGCAGTATTACCTGGGTGAGTTTGGCGGCGTGTTGGGAGGCGGCTTCCTGTGGAGGCAGCTCTCGCGCTCGTTGATCGGCCTGGTGCCGGGCCTGGGCATCGTGCCTAAAGTGGGGATCGCCTACGCCGGGACCTATGTGGTCGGACAAGTTGTGCTCCAGTGGTACCTTACCGGCCGGCATGTCTCGACGCAGCAGATGCAGGGGATGTATCGGCAAGGATTTCAGCAGGGTAAGGAGTTGGCCGGCCGCCTCGTGCGGGGCGCTCCGAGGTTCCACCTGCCGGCGATCCGCGCGCCCCGATTGGGCACTCCCTCGCTCAGCATTCCCCGTCTGGGCTCGGGGCGCGAAACCGAGGAACTGACTCCGCCGGCCGAGCGTATCGTTTGCCCGGCTTGCGGCACGGCCAACGAGCTAGACGCCGTCTTCTGCAAGCATTGCGGGCAGCCATTGCAGTCGACAGCATAAAGGGCAGCCCTTTGGCCGTCTACCGGTCGGGCAGCCGGTGCTCTGATATAGGCTGGTCAGTTGGACGGCGGTCTGGTGCCCCCCCGGCCCACTGTCGGAGCAGGTCGACGGTCGACTCAAAGGCCAATTCGTCCCACGGCACCTCGGCTCGTCCGAACCAGCGGGCATCGCTGACGTCGTCGGCCGGCGCTGCCCGTCCGGACAGTGGATCGGCCCGGTAGACCAGCAGTATCCCACGGCGTTCTTCCCAGCCACCCAGAGCAACCACGGCCTGGAGCCCGTCCAGGCGGATTTTGACGCCGGTCTCTTCGGCGATCTCCCGTACAGCCGCCTCTTCAGGTAACTCGTCCTGGTCCATGTAACCGGCCGGCAGGGCCCAGAAGCCAATCCGCGGGACGACTGCCCGGCGCACCAGCAAGACGCGCGCGCCATCGCTGACCAGGGCCGCAACGGCCACCTTTGGGTCCTTGAAGTGGACGAAGCCACAGTAGCGGCAGGCCTTGCGCAGGCGCCCAAAGGCGAGACGTTCGCCGAGTGGCGCACCACAATGGGGACAGTAGACGAAATCGGGCGCCATTTTCTTTGATCCAATCAAGCGGTCACGTCGTGTTATCAGGCGCCTTCGACACTCTCTCTGACGGCTCGCAGGTTGCTGAAGGGCGCGCTGACCGGCGCGACACAGCCTGACGCGACGATCAGGCGCCGTCCGCCCGTTTGCCGGATTGCATCCCTGACTTGCGCGCGCACCCCGTCGGGCGTGCCGCGCAGAAGGTCATCCCAGCGGGCCAGGCCGCCACAGACGGCTGCGCGCGAGCGTTCAAGGCCCTCGGCCAGGCTGGGCCCGGTCTCCCTGTCATGCCAGTTGATGGCCTGGTAGGCCGGGTAGGCGGCCGCCTGGTCGAACATAACATCCAGCCCGTGCAGGTGCAACATGTTGAACCAGCCTTCTGAGGCCGCGGCCAGGATGCGCAGGTCATAGGGAGCGCCGAAGAGCTGGTGTTCAGCCGCGTTCAGCAGCCGATAGGTGGCAAACTGGAGCGCGTAGTAGATCCCGGCGATGCCGCGCGCCTGGCAAGCTTCAAGGAAAGCGATCGTGCTCTCGGTGATCGTGCGCAGGCCGGCGTGCACGGCATCCGGGGCTTCTCGCAAGTGTACCAGCAGGCGGTCGCCGCCGGCCAGGTTCTTGGCCTGGGCCAGCGGGCTGAAGATCGTCTGAATGAAAGGCACTTCGTCTCTGACGCCGTCGTGGATCATCTCCAGGCAGCGCAGTTGGCCACCCAGGAAGCCCCGTGTTGGATCGAGCAGGCTCAGTTTTGTCCAATCGTCAGGTTGGCGGATCACGTGCTTGGTGTATTCTCGAGTGCCCTCATCTCCGCCCCGCCAGACATCTTCGGCCCCCCAATCCACCAGGCAGAAGCTGCTGCTGGGCGAGACCTTGATGAAGTCCCAATCGTACTGTCGCTGCCAGGCCAGGGTCGCCGCCGCCAGATCGGCCGGGCGCTGATCGTCGCCCGGGAAATGCCGCCATAGGGCAACTGCGACCCGGTCGACCGGCTGCCCGGCAAAAGTAGCCTCCAAACGTTGCCGCTTGCTCATGCTCTCAGACACAAACACCTCCGTGCAGGCTAGGCCAATAGAAAAACGCAAGACGTAAGGCGCAGATCCTCACCCACGCGCCTTACGTCTGACGTCCTTATCGTTTCGATCCCCTGGCCGCGCACCGGCTGGTTCACCCGCAGCGCGCCGCCCACAAGCCCGCCACCGTCTCGACCTGCCCCAGGGTGCGGGCCAGTTCCTCGAGCACGTGCAGGATGCAGTGTGCCACGGTAACCGGGCGGCCGTCCAGGCTTCGCTCCAGTCCCCATTCGGCTGGCGCAAGGTTGCCGAGGATGACCTGGCTCATTTGCCCCGTGCTGCCGAGGCGAAAAAGGGGGTGTTGCGCTTCCTGCCCCACCAGGTCGAACGTGTCCGCCTCTTCAGGCGGCGCCGGGCTGCCGGCCAACGCCTCAGCGATCCAGTGGTGCTCCTCGGCAGCCACCCGGGCCAGCAGCTCGCTCGCGGCGGGCAACCCGGGCGCAGGTTGCCAGTACAAAGCTTTCTGATCCAAGCCGAGCACGGCTTCGGCGAGACGCTCGTGCACATCCTCGAGCGCCTGGGCCAGGGCCGCCTGCATGCTAGCTCTATCTCTCGTCATGGGGCGATTATAGCATCCATGGCGGTCAGGGCCCAAAGGGTCTACTACCAAACGCCAGCGCCCACAAGCGCGGGCCGAAAATAGCCACCCCGACACCTACCGCACAAATCGCGGTGATCAATACTGCGCCGGCCCCGGCGTCCTTGGCGAGTTTGGCCCGCGCATCACGGCGCTGCACCAGCAAGTCGACCGCCAATTCGACGACGCTGTTGAAGACCTCGGCGCTGAGCACCAAACCGATCGTCGCGATGAGGCCGGCCCACTCGGCAGGGCTGACGCGAAAGTAGAGCCCGGCACCGATGACAAGGGCGGTGATCAGCAGGTGCACGCGCGCGTTGCGCTGCGTGCGCAGCACATACGCAAGGCCCTCCGCGGCGAAGTGGAAGCCACGCAGGAAAGCTCTCAGTCCGCTACTTGAGCGAGGATCGTGTCCTGGCGCGCCCACATTACCGCTTCCTCTTCGGGCTCAGCATGATCGTAACCCAGCAAGTGCAGGGTGCCGTGGACGGCCAACAACCGCAGCTCAGCTTGGAGCGTGCGCCCCAGCCCGGCAGCCTGCCGCCGGGCAAAGGGCAGCGCGATGAGAACATCTCCCAGGTACGCGGCTGCCTCGGGCTCGGCATCAGGCGCCATGACAAAGACCGGCCGGGCGGGGTCAGTCGCCGCCTCGGCGCTCGGAAACGACAGCACATCGGTCGGGTGATCCTCGCCCAGGAACTGACGGTTGAGCGCCTGCACTTCGTCGTCGCCGGTCACCACCAACGTCAGCTCGCCCTGGGACCGGCCTTCGGCCTGCAAGGCCAGCTCGATGACACGCGCCAGGTCGAGCGCGTCGACATCGTCTGCGTAGCGCTCGTCAACCCGAATGCTGATCGCTTGATCCGGAATTGCGGCTTCCTGATCCTCCGGCAGGCTATTCTTGGGCATGGGTCGCCTCTGTTCCGACGAGACCGACCCTGGGCATGCCCGCGGCGGCGACCGCCTGCTCGTCGGGCGCGGGCGTTTCCACTGCATCGCTGGGATACGTCAGCCGGGGATGATGGAGGCCACGCAGGACGTCGGCGAAAGAGCGCTTGATCACGTGCAAGTCGCTCAGCGTCAGGGAACACTCATCGAGTTGGCCGGCGTCGACTCGTGCCTGCACGCTCTCGGCCACGATCTGCGTCATCTCCTCGACGCTGGCCGGGTGCCTGGCTCGCACAGTCGCCTCGACGCCGTCGGCAAGCATGGTGATCGCAGTCTCGCGGCTTTGAGGGCGAGGCCCGGGATACGTGAATTGAGCCTTGTCCACCGCGCTCGCCGACCCGGCCTCCTTGACAGCTTGATGGTAGAAATAATGCGCCACCAATGTGCCTTGATGCTCAGGGATGAAGTCGATGATCCGGCGCGGCAGGCGGTGCTTGCGCGCCAACTCGATGCCATCCGTTACGTGGCTGATGATTATCTGGGCGCTAGTGTAGGGATCAAGCCGGGCGTGCGGGTCCAGGTTGTCATCCCGGTTCTCGATGAAAAAGTACGGGCGGATGGTTTTGCCCACATCATGGTAATAGGCGCCGACGCGCGCCAGTTGGCCATCGGCCCCGATCGCTTCGGCCGCACGCTCGGCCATATTGCTGACCAGCAAGGTGTGATGGTAGGTGCCCGGCGCCTTCAGCAGCAGTTGGCGCAAGAGAGGGTGCGTCGGGCGCGAAATGTCGAGCAGTTGCAGCGGCGTGATGATGCCGAAGGCGATGCCGGCCAGGTAAACGCCCAGCAGGGTCACGGTCATGCTAACGAGGCCGTTGACAAAGGCCGCCGAGGTCAACTCGGCCAGGCCGCGTGGATCCGTCTCACCGCTGATCAAGCGGAAGGCTCCGACAACGAGGACGGCTGCCCCGGCCACGTACGCGGCAGCCCAAGCATAGCCGCCCAGGTGTTCTCCCCGCCGCAGCTTGAGCGCGCCGACCAGGGCCGTGCAGAAGGCGTACACCATCAGTTCCAGGTTGCCACCTGTCAACCAGCCCACCAGCAGCACGAAGAACCCCGTCGTCACCAGGGCTACATCAAGACCGACCATAACGCCGAGAATCATTGTCAGGGCGGCGTACGGAAATATGTAGGGCAGCAGCGCGTGCGCCGGGATGACCAGTCGCGCGACCAGCAGGAAGATGATCAGTGACATGGCCAGCAAGAGCGATTCGGCCCGCGGCAGCCAGAGAACCGGTTTCTCGTGCCACAAGTAGTAGGCGAAGGCTACGCCGAGCAGGAACAGAAGGGCCAGGGCGCTGCGCAGTTCGCGCCAGCCCCAGGTGGCTTGCCGCAAGCCGAGTGCGTCGAGGGTTTCGACGTCCGACGCCGTCACGATATCGCCGGTGCGCAGGACCACCTCGTTGCGCGCGATCGTCGTCGTCACGGGCTCCACGCGCAGGCGCGCCTCTTGCCGGAGTTGGTCGGTCTTTTCCGCATTGTAGAAGCTGTTAGGCACCAGCAGATCCTGGACGATCTCGCGCACCACCGCTGCGTCCTCGTCCGGCAGGTCCAGACGGACTAACGAAGCTACCTTGCGCCGGGCGTCCGCCAGGTTGTTGTCGCGGATCTCGTCGCGCATGGCGGTTCCGAGCACATTTTGGATCTCGACGGCGGCACGGTCCCAGGCCGTGTTGCTCATGTTAAGAATGCGGTTGATCGCTTCCGGGGAGAGCTTGGCGCTGCTAATAGCGCGCAGACTCCCGGCTTTAGCCGCCGTATCGGCGTAGCTGTCGCTGCGGACGCTGCCGACGAAATCGATCAACTGCGCGGCGAGGGTGAGCTGCTGTCGTCCGATGCGCGCCTGTGGGGTATCATAGACGGCGGGCACCGCGCTGGCCGCCAGATCCTGGCGCTGCTCGGTGAGTATGTCGCTGACGTAGGTAACGCCGCGCGGCGCCATCACGTCACTGCGCGCCACGTCACCCACCTGCAGCAACACCTGGCCGCTGAGCGGAAGCGGCGCTACCAGAATCAGGGAACAGACGACCAGCGTTAAGAGCCAACCGCCCAAAAAGCGCACGCGGGCGCGCCATGGGATGTCCTGTGGCACGAGGATGCGGCCCGGACGCCTCTTGCGCGATCCCCCGAAAGACGAGTCAACCCCCATTAGCCTGCCCCTATCGCTGGCCGCATCGGCGCGCGCCGGCCATCATTGACCGGACGTGGCAAGCAGTTCCCGCACGACTCGATTGATAACCTGCCCATCCGCCTGACCCCGCAGGTCCGCCGTCAGCCGCCGCATCACCGGACCAATGCCTTTGAGGTCGGTTACGCCCAGCTCGTCGATAACAGCCCGGGCGCGCGCACGCACGGCTGACTCGTCCATCTGAGCAGGCAGATACTCTGCCAGAACGTCGATCTCCGCTTGCTCCTGGTCGATCAGATCCTGGCGCCCCCCTTTAGCGAACTCGACGATGCTGTCGCGGCGTTGCTTGACCTGGCGGGCTATGATCGCAAGCACCTCTTCATCGCTCAGAGTGCGTGCCTCGACGCCGGCCACCTTGGCCATCATGATCGCGCTCTTTGCCGATCGGATCGCCAGTTTACGAGTCTCCTGGCCGCGCCGCATCGCGTCCTTCAGGTCAGCATCTAGACGTTCTTCGAGGCTCATGTAGCTTCCTCTTCTGCAGCGGCTTCGGCCGAATTCTGCAGCCTGGTGACCTGCGGCGGATCGATCGTCCCCTGCAGTTCGTCACCCACCAGGCTAACGAGCCTGGTCGGGGTGATCTGGTTGTGCAAATCAGTGCCCGGCGCCACCGCCGTGCGGACACGCAAGTAGTTGTCCGTCAGTCCTGACCAATCTTCCGTCCCGCCCGGGTGCGCGGTCGAATCCGCCCTCGGCAACCGATTCTCCCACAGCACCGGCCGCACCTGCCCCAGGGTGTGCTCGCGCACGGCACGGCCCAGCTCCCGATCCAACTCGTTCAGCAGCCGGCTGCGACGCCGTCGCTCGAAGTCCGGCACCTGGCCGGCAAACCGAGCGGCCGCAGTGCCCGCCCGCGCCGAGTAAGGGAAGACGTGCATGTGTGCGAAACCCACCCGCCGGGCAAAGGCCAGGCTTTCGCCGAACTGCTCCTGGCCTTCGCCCGGGAAGCCGGCGATCAGGTCCGTGGTCACAGTCAAGCCTGGGATGTGCGCCCGTGCCGCGCGCACCAGGGCTTCGAAGTCGGCCACCCGGTTACGGCGCGCCATGCGAGGGAGGATCGTGTCACTGCCGGACTGAGCCGGGAGATGCAGATGCGGCATCAAGCGGCCTCCGCTCTGCTGCCATAGGGCAAAGAAACCGGCGTCAAGGTCGAACGGCTCGAGTGAAGAAAGCCGCAGGCGAGGGATGGCCGTCTCTTCCAGCAGTGCTGTCACCAGGCCGCGCAGGTCCTGCCCGAGATCTCGTCCATAGCCACCCAGGTGGACGCCTGTCAGGACCGCTTCCTGGTAGCCGGCCCGATGTAATCGGTTGATCTCCGCCGCCACCTCGACCAGGGGGCGGCTTCGCTCTTCACCGCGCGCGACCGTGACGATACAGAACGTACAATGGTTGTGGCAGCCATCCTGAACCTTCACGAAAGCCCGCGTGCGGCTGTGTTCTCCGCCGCTTGGCCGAAGCGGCGCCCTCTCGCCGGCCCGCTCCACGACGCCGCGTGATGCGACCAGCTCAAGCAGCTCGTCCTTACGCGAATTGCCCACAACCAGATCAACGTTGGGCAGAGCAGCGGTTGCCTCGACCTCGAGGGTCGCGTAACAGCCGGTGACGACCAGGCGGATGCCCGGGTTTACCTGGACCAACTGGCGGGCTACCTGGCGGCTCTTGCGTCCCGCCTCGCCCGTCACCGCGCAAGTATTCAACACACAGATGTCGGCGTCGACCGCCGAAGCCGCAAGTTCATGGCCCGCTTCTACCAGTTGGCGGCCCAAGCCGGCCATTTCAGCGTAATTCAGCCGGCAGCCGAGGCTTTCGAGATAGACACGCATCCTGTAATACTAGCCTCGAAACTGACAATTGCCAAAAAACCACTGCTTGACGAAAGCCCAGGCCCGATCGGCGCCCAGGGTTCACAGATACCCCGTCTCCCGCAACCACGCCTCGGTGCGCCGCATGCCCTCGGCAAAGTCCACACCCGGACGGTAACCGAGCAGGCGGCGCGCGCGTTCGACGCCGAACTGCGAGGGGTTGAGACGAAAGTGCAGGGTCCAGGGGCCGATGGGCTGACGCCCGAGCCTGCGGCGCGCCCAGTCAGCAGGCGCCGTCCGGGTCAGCCGGGCCAGCCAGGCCGGCACTGCCGGCAAGTGGTCACGCCCCAGCATGCGAGCGTAGGCCAGGTAGAACGTCCGGTAGGTGACCGCCTGATCGTCGCAGAGGTTAAAAGTCTCGCCGAGAGCGGCCGGATGGCCGAGCGCCAACATCAGGCCGTCGACCACGTTGTCAACATAGCCCGGCGTAACCAGGCCGTAATCGTGCCCAAGCAGCACCAGCCGGCCTCGGCGAATATCCTCGATCGGCCCCAGCGTCCAGGCAGCGCCACGCGGACCGTAGGTGGAAGCCGGCCTGGCGATCACATACGGCAAGCCGGCGGAGCGCACCTCGGCCTCGGCTGTGATTTTGCTGTCGGGATAAAGTTGGCCCACCGGGAGGGTCGCCATGCTCTCGTCGATCAGCGGGGCCCGGTTAAGACCGTAGACGGCGACGCTGCTGATGTAAACGAAGCGCTCCACACTTGCTGCGCGACCGGCCGCCAGCACATTGGCCGTGCCGGCGACGTTGGTGGCCCAGGCACGCTCCGCTGGCAGTTCGGGCCCACCGGTCCAGGCGGCCGCATGCACGACGGTCCGGCAGCCCGCTATGGCCGCGGCCACAGCGGCGGCATCCAGGATGTCGCCGGCACGCAGCTCCACGCCCCGATCGGCCAGCCAGGCGGCGGCCGCCGGACGGCGCGCCAGGCCGCGAACGGGTACGGCTGCGGCGCACAACCGTTCCGCCAGGTGCCCGGCAATGAAACCATTCACCCCGGTGATGAACACCGGTCCCTCTATCGGCATCTCGGTCCCTGCACTATCGTAAGTTGCATGAGGCTGCCCACCGTCTTTGTGATTCGCGCTAATTTATGCTACGCTTTGTTGGCTAATTCCGGGGAGCGAAGCATTACAGGTATTGACCCTGAGGAGACTGCCTGATGAAACCGTATTTGGCCGTCGTCGACATCGACATTCATGCCAATCAGGACGAGACGGCGCGTGAGCAAGTGTTAGAAAAGCTGCGCACATATGCGGGCTCGGCTGTGACGCCGCTCTGGGTGAACTGGTTGCGGCTGAGGGCCGACCTGCGCCTGGTCTGCCTGGTCAACGAGCTCGAAAACTTCGACAATTTCCTGATGGACGATCTTCGTTCCGTACCGGGTGTGCGCGCGACCCGCAGCTTCCTGGCCTTTGACGGCGTCGTTCACGGCAACGTGATCGAGGATATCCCGCTGCAGGACTCGCCGTGGAGCCGCCGCGCCTCGGCGACGGTCATGATCGATATTGAGCCGGGCAAAGAACGAGCGGTTTACGAGGCGCTCGTCGCGCTGCCGCGGCACAACGAAGTCGAGGTCGGTTACGTAGCCAAGCTGCTCCACTGCCACGTCTGCGACGCCATGGTGCTGCTCATCGGCGAACGGACAGCCTCGCTCAGCGGCTACGTGATGAGCTGGATACGTAGCATCCCGGGCGTGACGGACACGGAGGTCGTGAGTACGCTGGACTGGAAGGTTCTGGCTCAAACCGAAGATCTGATCACTCTCTGCCAAAGCTTCCCTGAGACGACAAAGAACGGCTGAACCAGCGTCATTGCGGCAAGCGCACTGCGCTGCCAAACTCGCTCGATTGCAGCATCGCCACGATCAGGCGCAAGTCAGCCAGGCCTTCTTCAGGTGTGGAGCGCGGCGGTCGTCCGCTGCGGATGGAGTGCGCGAAGTCCGCGTACATCTCAGCCATCCCGGTGAAGGGGCTCGGCTCGTCCCAATGCTGCGGCTCCTCGCCGTTCGGACGCAACTCGACCCATTCGTTTGTCGCCTCGACCATTCCCTTCGGCCCGATGACCTGCAACGGCGATTGCGGTCCTTTGACGGCATATGTCACCTGGTAGCTGGCGAGCGCACCGGACACGAAACTCACGACCGCGAGCAGGGTATCGAGCGGTTTCAGGTCCGAACGAAAGGAAGCCGCCCTGGCCTGCACTGAGCCAGCCTCCCCCAGCACGGTCCTCAGCGTCGCCATATGATGGACTCCGCCATCGCTCAGGAAGCCGCCGGGATGCGCCGGCTCCTGCCGCCAGGGGGTCAAGGCGTACTGGTTGTCGGGCGCGGTGTAAGGGTAGAGCAGCCACTGCGCCGTGACCACCCGGCCGATGGCATCCTCGGCTACCAGTCGCGCTGCATGCCGGTAACTGCTCAAGTAACGGCAGTTTTCGGCCACCATCAGCACGCGCCCATACTTCTCGGGCCAGCCAAGCATGCGTTCCCCGTCCGCCAAACTCGCGGCGATGGGTTTTTCGATCAGCACATGACAACCGGCGGCCAACGCCGCCTCCGCGACCTGAGGATTGGTTACCGTGGGCAGGGCGAGCGAGACCGCGTCCAGCTTTTCTCGAGACAGCAGCGCTGCGTAGTCGGCATACACTGCCGGACGCGCGCCCGTCGCCTGGGCCACACGCTCGGCCAACGCTTCGGCCTTCGCCGGAGTACGATTGCATAGAGCCACGATCTCGAAGTCGGAGCGCAGCGTGTTCACGGCCGGCCAGTGATCGCTATTGACGATCAACCCGGTGCCGATGAAGGCCAGGCGGATTGGAGCAGACATCTTCACCTCACAGGCAAAAAGGCACGCGTGCGTCCTTATCTCATCCCTCCATGCCAGTGGCATTACACCACGCCGGCAGTCGCTTGTCAATTGCCCTCCTCGAGGGTAGAATGAGCGCGTACGGAGGTATGCAATGCTTGGCTTGACGTGTACCAAATGTGGCCGGCGCTTCACGCCGACCACGGAAGAGATCGAGACCTACCTGGCGCAGAGCGAAGGCAAAAAACACGCGCAAGTTCTGTGCCCGCACTGCGGTTACCATAACAAGATCGATGTTCACCGCTTACAACAGTTCATGCGCTTCACGCCGGCCGGGGCAAAGCCCGAAGAGGCGCCCAAACCGGCAGCGGAGCAGGACTCCGAGGCGGGCGCTTAGCAAACGTGATCCCCAATCGGCTCGGCTCGCATGCTACCCCGCGCGTCGCCCTTGTCCATGACTGGCTCAACCAGGTCGGCGGCGCCGAGAGCGTTCTGGAAACACTGGTAGGCATGTTCTCCGGCGCTCCGGTCTACACCAGCATCTATGCGCCGGAGATCATGCCCGCGCACTACCGCAGTTGGGATATCCGCACCACTTTCATGCAGCGGCTGCCTGACATCAGGCGCCATCACCAGGTCTACATGCCGGTCTACCCGCTGGCATTCCGTGCCTTGCGGATGGCCGGCTACGACCTGATACTGAGCAACAAGAGCGGCTTTTGCCACTTCGTGGCCACGCCGCCAAACGCCAGGCACGTCTGTTACTGCCTGACGCCTACGCGCTTCCTGTGGCAGTACGAGACCTACCGGGAACGCGAGGCCTTGCCGCCGGCCGCCGACTTGGCTCTACGACCGGTCGTGTCGACGCTGCGACGCTGGGATTACGCTGCCGCGCAGCGGGTCAGTCACTTCGTTGCCATTTCGACCGAGGTACAAAAGAGGATCCGGGACTACTACGGGCGCGATAGCACGATCATCTTTCCCCCGGTTGACCTGACCCGATTCTTGCCGAGGGCTGAAGCGGCCGGCGACTACTTCCTGGCAGGCGGCCGCCTCATTCCCTACAAGCGGGTTGACCTGGCAGTACGGGCGTGCAGCGAGCTTGGTCTGAAGCTGCTGGTCTATGGCGACGGGCGCGACCGGCCGGCCTTGGAGAAAATGGCCGGGCCGAGCGTGACTTTCCTCGGCCGCGTACCCTGGGATGAGCTGGCCTGCCTTTTCCAGGGCGCCAGGGCCTTCATCTTTCCGGGTCGAGAGGACTTCGGGATTGCGCCGCTGGAGGCCCAGGCCGCCGGCCGGCCGGTGATCGCCTACGCCGGTGGCGGCGCGCTGGATACTGTGCTGCCGGGGAAGACAGGCGAGTTCTTCGCCGACCAGACCGTGGAATCGCTCGAAGCGGCGCTGCTGGCCTTCGAGCCGGCGTCGTACGACCCGGCCGCGTGCCGCGAGAATGCGGAGCGGTTCGGGACTGAGCGATTCGAGCGAGAGCTAGGGGCATTCTTGCTGAGCGCTGCTTGAGGGAGAGTCTATGGAGCTGCGTGCTTACGTATGGATCATCCGGCGCCGCTGGTGGCTTCCGGTCGGGCTGGCCGTGCTGGTCGGGCTGCTGACGTCAATCATGCAAAAGCCGTGGCAGCCAACTCCGCCCACATACTCCGCCAGCATGCGCTTCAACGTGGGTATTCAGCCGGAGCGCATTCCCGGCGTTTACACCTACGACCGCTACTACAGCATGCTCACGTCGGAATATCTCGTCGACGACCTGGGTGAGATCGTGCGCAGCCAGGTTTTTGCAAACGCGGTCAGCCAACAATTGGCCCAAGAGGGCATCCAGGTGCCGGCCGGGGTCATCGGCGCCAGCACTCAACCGGGCAAGTTACACCGCATCCTGACGGTGAATGTGGGGTGGGGCAACGAAAAGCAGTTGCAGGCCATCGCCGACGCCATCGCCGCGACGCTCACCCAGCACAGCGCGGATTTCTTCGCCCAGTTCAGCGCTTCGGAGGCCGACATCCGCTTGATCGACCCGCCGGCGATCAGTACCGTCGGATCCCCGGCGCGCAAGCAACTGGATCTGCCGCTACGAGTTCGCGCTGGCGCTCGCGGCCGGGATCGGCTTGGCTTTTCTGCTGGATTACCTGGACGACTCGGTGCGCGATCGCCAGGAGCTCGAACAAATGGGCTTTGTGGTGTTGGGAGAGGTCCCGCGCCAGTAGCCGGAGCTAGCGCCGATCCACCGAAATATCGCCCACGCTCGAAGCGCAGCGACAGTTTTGTGGTCGGCGCCTGCCCGTCGAGCCCGGCCACATCGCCGCTCAACTCACGACCTGTGATGCCGCGCTGATTATCCCGACCGTTGACCGGAAACCCCACGCTCACCTTGGCGAAGCAAGAGCACCAGGCAGAGAGCGCGGTTCTCCTTGATCATTTTCCTCGTCCGACGTCACGCACTCCCTGTCGAGCTACCAGACCGGAGATCGGGCGGGATGCTCAATCGATCACGCGGAGAATAACCTGCCAGCCGTCAAACTTCATTCTATCACGCCGGGCGCTTGCTGGCCCCGCGCGAAGGCCAGGGCCGCGTTCACCGCGCGCACCAACTCGCCACTGACCACCAGCGCATGGACGGCGTCCATCAGCGGGTACATCACCCGGTCTTCTTCGACGAAAGGCACGGTTTCGCGCACCAGATCATGGGCGGCCTTCGTGCCCTGACCCTGGCGCGCCTGCGGCATGAGCTCGGCCCGATAGTCCACCCCTTGGGTCGCGGCGAACAATTCGAGCGCGAGGATGCGCTCGACGTTGCGGATCACCTGCCGGGCCTGACGAGCCGCGATCGGCCCGTTGCTGACGTGGTCCTCCCAGTTGGCCGAGGTCGGGATGGTGTCCGCGCTGGCCGGGTGCACCAGCGCCTTGTTCTCAGAAGCCAGCGCGGCCGCGGTGTACTGCGTGAGCATGAAGCCCGAATTCAGGCCGCCCTCCCGCGTGAGGAAATCGGGCAACGTGCCGCGGCTGCTGCAGCCGTCCGTCATGCGCGCCAGGCGTCGCTCAGAGATATTGCCCAGTTCGGCCATGCCCAGCGCCAGGTAGTCGAAGGCGATGGCCAGCGGCTCGCCGTGGAAGTTCCCTGCGCTGATTGCCAGCGGGCTGCCATCCTCCTCCCAAAATATCAGGGGGTTGTCGGTCGCGCTGTTCAGCTCGATCTCTACCACCCAGCGCGCGTACTTGACCGCGTCCTGGCAGGCACCGTGCACCTGCGGGATACAGCGCAGGGTATAGGCGTCCTGGACGTCGGGATGATCCGGTGGACGCAGAAAACTGGAACCGGCCAACAGCTGGCGCATCCGGGCAGCGTTCTCCACCTGGCGCGGGTGCGGTCGGACGGCGTGCACGCGCGCGTCGAACGCCCAAAGCGTTCCGAATAGCGCCTCCAGGCTCAACGCGCCGGCGATGTCGGCCACCGCAGCGGCATTTTCCGCCTCTATCACCGCTAGCGCGCCCAGGCCGGCCATCAGAGCCGTTCCATTGGTGAGTGCCAGCCCTTCCTTAGCCGCCAGCTCGATCGGCTGAAGACCGGCGCGCGCCAATGCTTCGCCGCCGGCCAGCACCTGACCCTGATATTCAGCCTCGCCCAGCCCAATCAGTACCAACCCTATGTGCGCCAGAGGGGCCAGGTCGCCTGACGCGCCGAGCGAGCCCTGATAGGGAACGACAGGGTGAACGCCGCGCTCCAACATGCGCAGCAAAAGGTTCAGGGTCTCGATGCGGATGCCGGAGTGCCCCTTGGCCAGGGTGTTGGCCCTGATGATCATCATGGCACGCACGGCCGCAGTTTCCAGCGGCGCGCCGACCCCCACCGCGTGGCTCATCAGAATGTTGCGCTGCAACTGGCGAACTTCGTCGGGAGGGATGAGGCGATCCTTGAACGCGCCAAAGCCGGTCGTGATCCCATAAACGATCCGGCCTTCGGCCACGAACTGCTCGACTGCCGCCCGCGCCAGCGCCACCTTGGCCTCGGCTGCAGGGCTAAGGACCACCTCGAGCGCGTCCGGTGCTGCATAGGCAGCCGTCCAGACGTCCTCCAGCGTCAGTTGCTCACCATCGATCGCGATCCGTAAGCCCATCGACCTACCCTACCCTCGCACGGATGCCAGCCCCCGCCCGATCATCTGCTGGGCGGCCGGAGCCAACGCGTAGTCGTTCAGGTCATCTGGCAGCACCCAGCGCACCTCGGACGCATCGTCGCCCGCGCTCAGCTGCCCGGAAACGTAGTAAGCCAGGAAATCTACCACCAGGAAATGATAGCGGATGCGTCCTTCGGGATCGCGCTCGATCGGTTCAAAGAGCCCAAGGACCGGCCCCACCTCAACCCGCAGCCCACACTCCTCGTACACCTCACGCTGGAGCGCGACCTCGGCGGTCTCGCCCAACTCGACCAATCCGCCGGGCAAGGCCCAGCTGCCTTGGGCCGGGGGCCGGCCGCGGCGCTCCAACAGCACATGCCGGCCATCCCAGACCACCGCCCCGACGCCGACAAACGGCCGGCGCGGATAGGTGCGTGGTTCGGGTTCGTCAATCATCTTGGTCAATCATCTCCCTGAGGCATCAGGCCGGAGGCCTCCGAACCGCACCAAAAAGCAGGCCCCCGCGCTAAGCAGAGGCCCACTTCATGATCAAGGAGCTATCGTACCGATCGAGTCTCAGTGACCGTAGCCTGGTCCTTCCTCGAAGTACTTGGCATTTTCCTCGGTATACGGGGTCAGGTCGATCACTTCCTTCGGCGCCAGCTTGCGGGTCGCGATCAGGTGCACCGGTTCTCCGTTGTGGTCGTGGCCGTCGAAGATGGCGTCGAACCCTGGTGTCCCAACTCGCTCGCTCATAACCTCCCCGCCCTTGGCCACGTACGACGACGGCACGTCTTCCTCGGGGAAGATGGCCTCTACCGGGCACTCCGGCACGCACGCGCCGCAGTCAATGCAGGTCTCGGGGTCGATATAGAACAACGGCCATTCGTCTTGAGGCTCTCCCGGTATGATGCATTCGACCGGACAGACCTCGACACACGCGCCGTCGCGAATGCACAAGCCGGTGATAGTGTGAGTCATGTAGCTCCTCCTCGAGTGACATAGCGAGAGTTGATTACGGGCGACAAGACACGCCGGCAGGCAGTGTCTGCCGCCAGACTAGCCCGGATTCTACAGGTTGAGACAGCGTTTGTCAAACCGCGAAAAACAGCCCTCGCGACTCCCGGGAGTCACCTCAGCTCTCGGCGAGCTCTTGCAGACGCTCCGTACTCAGAATATCAATCCGTTTGCGGCCGATATCGATCAAGCCATCGGACTTCATGTCATTCAGCACTTGCGTCGCCGTCTCCCGGTAGGTGCCGACCGTTTCTGCGAGGTCTTGATGCGTGAGGCCAACGATCTCGTTGGAACCGCGCTCGGCAGCCAGTCGAAGGAGCAGGGAGGCCAGGCGAGCGGGGATGCCCTTGAAGGCCATATCTTCGAGCCGCTCCTCGGCATCGCGCAGGCGTCGCCCTGTGATCTCCAATACGCGCAGGCCCACGCTGGGCTTGCTCAAGATCAAGCGTTCCAGGTCGGCGCGGCTCATGACGTAGATCAGGCAGTCGTCGAGAGCCTCGGCGAACGTGTTGTGCATCTGCTGCCCGAGAAGCGCCATTTCGCCGAACAAAGTCCCCGGCCCCAGCGTGGCGATCACCAGCTTCTTGCCTTCGGGAGAAATTCGATAGAGCTGCACCCGGCCGTCTTTCACGAGGAAAAGGACCTCACCCACCTCCTCCGGCCGATAGAAGACCCGGCCACGAGGCACGCTGGTCATGGTCGTCACACGGTCCAGCTCAGACATGTCGCGATCGGATAGGTCACGGAACAACTCGATGTCCGACAGATAACCCAACTTCTCTTTCTCTTCCATTATCGCTCCCTCGGCGCGGGCCAACTAGAAAGTGACGGCTGACACATTCGATCCGGGCTAATTATAGAACTGAAATGTATAAAAAACAAGAGGCAAACGCGAAGGGCGCCTCCCCCATTCAGAGGGAGGCGCCGAGCCAGGTTGGTGGACAGCCTTGCGATCCGGGAAGGCACCGTGCTGGGAATCCGCCGATAAAGGGCAACCGGGCGCTTACCCAACCAAGCCTTGTAGCACGACCACGAGGGCGGCACAGCCCGGATCGACCTTACCTTCGGTGCGCTCTCCTACCCAGCTCGCCCGGCCAATGCGGCTCCGCAGGGGGGTCACTCGCTCGCGCCCCTCTTCCGCGGCCCGCAGGGCCTTGGCACCCGCCGCAGAGAGTGAGTCTCCGGCGGCGACGGCCAGCGCGAAGGCCTCGCTGGCGGGATGCAGGGCATCGAGGACGGTCTTGTCGCCCAGCGCTGCCTTCCCCTTCTCCTGGATGCCGCCGTCGCCCGCCGCGAACATGGCCACCAGATCGGCGGACGCCAACTCGCTCTTGCCCACAACGGCTTTGCCGGCGCGCATCAGCGCGATGGACGTGAGCGTCCCCATGGTGGACGGCGCGGCGCGGTTGGCCGCCATCCCGGCGCCGGCCACGAACTTGCCGATATCGGCCACGGGCGTCGCGTCCGCGTAAGCCAGTAGGGCAGTCGCCAGTTTCTCCATGCTGATGCCCATATCGCCGTCGCCCATGGCCTGGTCCAGCGAGGTCAGGTACTCACACTGCGCTTGAAGAGCGCGACAGGCCCGCCGAATGGCGTCCGCCACCGCCTGGCCGTCGATCCGCTCTGCTGCCGTTATCGCCATCATCGGCCCCCTGTCAATCAGACTTGCTTGAAGAAAGGTGTCTGAGCCGGCGCGTCCAGCAGCGCCGCCAGTTCGCCGTCCAGGCGCAAGAATGTCAGCGACATGCCGGCCATCTCCATCGAGGTTGCGAATTCGCCCACGTACGCGCGATGCACCTGGATGCCCCGAGCGGCCAGCAGATCGTGTGCCCGGCGGTAGACGATGTAGAGTTCCTCCGGCGGCGTCGCACCCAGCCCATTGACCATCACCGCCAGCCGGTCACCGGACTTTGCCTGCAAGTCCTCGAGGATGGCCGCGGTCATGCGTGCGGTGATCTGGTCGGCCGTCTGCAGTTTCTCGCGCTTCATGCCGGGCTCACCGTGGATGCCCATGCCAATCTCCATCTCATCCTCGCCGAGCGTGAAGGTTGGCTTGCCGGCCATGGGTACGGTGCAGGGTGAAAGGGCCATACCCATCGTACGGGTGTTGGCCAGCGCCTTCTCGGCGGCTGCGGCGACCTCGTCCAACGAGCCGCCAGCGTCGGCCCTGGCGCCCGCTATCTTGAAGGCGAAGACCATGCCGGCCACGCCGCGACGGCGCCCGGCCTCAGCCTGCGGAGCGGAGGCGACGTCGTCCTTCACCAGCACTGTGCGCACGGTGATGCCTTCCATATCGGCCATCTCTGCTGCCATGTCAAAGTTCATGACGTCGCCGCCGTAGTTGCCGTAGATGTAAACCACCCCGGCGCCGCCATCGATGCGCTTGGTCACGCTCAGCATCTGGTCGGCGCTAGGCGAGGCAAAGACGTCACCCACTGCGCAGCCGTCCAGCATGCCTTTGCCGACATAGCCAAGGAACACCGGTAGGTGCCCTGAGCCACCGCCGGTAGCCAGGCCAACCTTGCCGACCACCGGTGCATCGGCGCGCACGACGCACTGCATATCATCGACGCGTGCCAACTGGCCCGGGTAGGCCTTGATCAGGCCGTCAAGCATCTCAGGCACGAAATCGGCCGGCCGATTGAGGATCTTCTTCATGCTCCGTCTCCTCCGCTGAGTGGGTCAGTACTTGACTTCCACGCCGGCCATGCCCTCGATGACCTTGATCATGGCCGATGCGTTTTCGTCGCCCCAGCCCCGGTTGACCGCGGTCTTGATGACTTCCCGCGTGGCGGCCGAGGCGGGTAGAGGCACGTTCAGCTCCTGGGCGAAAGACGAGATCAGGTTAGCGTCCTTCAGCATCAGCTTAAGGTAGAAGGATGGGCTGAAGTCGCGCCGGGCCAGTGCATCGCCGACGCCGTCGAAAATCGGCGACTTGAAGTCCGTCACGTGCAGCACGCCCAGCACGTCCTCGGCGTTCAGCCCGGCCTTGGTGGCCAGCGTCATCGCCTCGCCGAGCGCCTCGAGCTGCGAGGCGACGACCAGGTTCCCCACCAGCTTCATCGAAGTCCCCTTGCCGTTCTCGCCCATGTAGTGCTGCGTGGCGCTGACAACCTTGAGCAACGGGAGCATCTGATCGAAGACTTTGCGCTTGCCGCCGGCGACGATCCACAAGCCGGCATCGCGTGACTCGCCCTTGCTGCCGAAAACGGGCGCGTCAAGGAACTCGACCCCCTTTGCATTGAAGGCCGCTGCTTCGCGCAGAGAGGTCTTGGGCAGGCAGGTGGTCAGGTCAATCGCGACCTGGCCGGCTCGTAGGCCCTCGAGGACGCCTCCGGGGCCAAAAACGACGCTCTCGATGGCCTTGTCATCGCTGAGCATGATCATGATCACGTCGGCGTCCGCCACGGCTTCACAAGGCGTGCCGGCCCGCTGCGCTCCCATCTCGACCAGGCCGGCCGCGCGCTCGGCCGTGCGGTTATAGACAGTTAGCGGGTAGCCCGCTTTGAGCAAGTTAGCCGAGACGTTGTAACCCATGATTCCCAGGCCCAGAAAGGCAATCTTCTCCATGTGTGATCTTCTCCTTACGCACACACGTTCAACCGTCTGATCCCATCATCATCTCGCGCACCATGCGCGAGGCTTCAGTCGCATCGCCCCGGCGGATCACGTCCGTGATGCGCTCGGCACCCACGCGTTCCAGCATGCAGCTCATCGCCTCCAACCAGCGGATGCTCTCGGCGATGGCAGCCTCAGTGTCCTCACGGTAGGGATACTGGTCCATCGAAAGGTAGCCGGCGTATCCGACGCGGGCCAGCCAGTAGAGCAGCTCCAGGTACTCGACTGTGTGCACCGAGCCGACCATCATGTCGTCGTCCCACAGGCGGTAGTTGTCATTGAGGTGCATGTGGAACAGCTTGCCGCCTGCCCGGTGGAGGATAACGACGGACTCGGCGACGTTCTCATAAGCGACCAGCGCGTGGCCGACATCGATCGTCACCCCCACATTGGGCAGCCCGATCTCCTGCGCCACCTGCAAGGCCCCGGCGGCCGAGCCGAGGTAGCTGTGGGTGCGCGGCTCTTTCGGCTTGTACTCGAGCGACAGCCGGACTTCGGGCCGGTAGGCGGCACATTGGCGCAGGCCGTCGACCAGCCAGGCGTGTTCTCGCTCGTAGTCTGCCTGGAAAGAATAGTCGTACCCGTCCTGACCATTCCAGACGTTGACGAGGTCACAGCCCAGGTCGGCGGCGACGTCAAGCATCGCCTTGGTGTCGCCGATAGCCCGCGCGCGCACCTGAGGGTCTTTGGCCGTGAAGGCGCCGCGGCTGTACACGGGCGAAGCAAAATGGTCAGGGATGATGGAGACCAGTTTCAGGTTGTGGTCCTGCAACTGGCCACGCACTTCTTCCACGTTGCGCGTGGTGATGTGCCAGGTCCCCACCATCTCGACGCCGGCCAGGCCAGGCGTCCTGCTGGCGGAATCGAACAGTTGGGCGAGCGTGCGGTCCTCACCGTAGCTGGAAAGGAAGCGGTCGGCGCGGTTACCGAAGTTGCTGATGATCACGGAGTATTTACGCTGTGGCATGTCAATCTCACTGGTCGATCGGAATCAGAAACCATGCGGTCCTGACGAGGTAGGCGGCGGTTTTTATACCACGAACGAGGGCCGTTGTCAATCAGATCGCGCGGAGAACGTCTTCCGCAGCGCGGCGGCGCGGCTGGGTTGACAGCCCAGTACGCTTCATGTAAACTGCTCACATCTTCAGCCAGCCAGGAGCCCCCGATCTCCGCGCGCCAGGAGGTGAACACCGTTCAAACGCGCCCACCCTAATCGTCGTCACTTGTTACCCCATTCCCAAACGAGGAGAGCATCCAATGAAGAAGCTGTCTGTCCTGTTTGCCGTCCTTCTCAGCATCGCGATGATCGCCGGCTGTGTTTCCGCGCCCGTCGCCGCGCCCGCCGCCGCGCCCGCCGCTCCGCCTGCTGCGCAGCCCGCCGCCCAGCAACCGGCTGCACAGCCGGCCGCCAGCGGCCAGAATTACCAGATGGCAACGGTCGTCAAGATCACCGGGATTAACTGGTTCAACGTCATGGAGACGGGCGTCAAGAAGTTCGGCGCCGATAATCCCAACGTGACGGCGTTCCAGAAGGGCCCCGAGAAGGCCGATGCTGCGCTGCAGGTCCCGATCATCGAGGATCTTATCGCGCAGAAGGTCAACTCGCTGTGCGTCATCCCCATGTCGCCCGAGTCCCTCGAACCCGTGCTGAAGAAGGCGATGGACAATAATATCGTCGTGATCACACACGAGGCCTCCAACCAGCAGAACATGGATTGGGACATCGAAGCCTTCGACAACACGGCCTACGGCGCACACCTGATGGACGCGCTGGCCAAGGGCATGGGCGAGGAAGGCGAGTACGCCGTCTACGTCGGCGCGCTGACTTCTAAGAGCCACAACGAATGGGTCGACGGCGCGATCGCCCGCCAGAAGGAAAAGTACCCAAAGATGACGCTGGTGGTGGACAAGATCGAGACCGCCGATGACTCGCAGAAGGCTTACGAAAAGACGAAGGAGCTGCTCAAGGCCCATCCGAACGTCAAGGGCTTCGAGGGCAGCGCCTCCACCGACGTCGGCGGCATCGGCCAGGCCATCGAAGAAGCAGGCCTTGCGGACAAGACCTTTGTGGTCGGCACCAGCCTTGTCTCCATCGCCGGCAATTACCTGAAGACCGGCGCGGTGGACATGATCAGCCTGTGGAACCCCGCCGATGCCGGCTACGCCTGCAACAAACTGGCCCTGATGAAGCTGCAAGGCCAGTCGATCGGCGCAGGCACGGACCTGGGCCTCCCTGGCTACAACTCGCTGATCGCCAAGGATAAGGTCCTCTATGGCAACGCCTGGATCGACATCACCAAAGACAATATGGACCAGTTCGACTTCTAGTTCCAGGTGACGTGAACCACAGGCGCCGGCGGCGGGGCCGGCGCCTGATCGCCTTTACCAGGCGGCCCAACGCCCACCGCGAACCGAGATGAGACATGCCTGAAGAACTGCTGTGCGTCGACCGAATCACCAAGTCCTATGCGGGCGTCAAGGCGCTGGAAGACGTCAGTTTGAACATCAACCGCGGCGAGATACACTGCCTGGTGGGCGAAAACGGGTCCGGGAAGTCGACCCTCATCAAGATTATCGCCGGGGTGGTGACACCGGATGCCGGTGACATCCACATCAATGGCAAGCATTACCCGCGATTGCGGCCCATCGACTCGATCCGGGAAGGGATCCAGATCATTTACCAGGACTTCTCCCTGTTCCCGAACTTGACGGTAGCCGAGAACATCGCCCTGAACTACGAGCTGGCGCGCGGCCAGAGGCTCGTGAACTGGCGGCAGGTGCGCCAGGTGGCAACCGCGGCGATGCAGCAAATCGGTATCAAGCTCGACCTGGACGCACGCGTCGAGCAGATGTCGGTCGCGGATAAGCAGTTGATCGCCATCTCACGCGCGCTCCTGCAGAACGCGCAGCTCATCATCATGGACGAGCCTACCACCGCCTTGACACAGCGTGAGGTGCGCTCGCTTTTCGCCGTGATCAAGAGCCTGCAGGCACGTGGCATTTCCATCCTGTTCGTAAGCCACAAATTGAACGAGGTCCTGGAGATTTCCGACAAGACTATGATCTTGCGCAACGGTCGCAAAGTGGTCGACGCTGACGCCGGGGAATTCGACCGGGTCAAACTTGTTTACTACATGACGGGACGGCAGATCGACGATAGCATGTATGACTATCGGCCGGCCGAGCGGGCGCTGCCCCTCCTAAAAGTTGAGAAGCTCGCCTCGCACGGCAACTTCAGCGACATTTCCTTTGAGCTTATGCCTGGCGAGATCCTTGGCATCACCGGCCTGCTGGGCTCCGGGCGGACGGAACTGGCCCTGGCCTTGTTCGGGGTGCAGCCGGCCGACTCCGGCACGATCTCGGTCGAGGGTAAGCCGGTCCAGATCGCCAGCATCCAGGATGCGATGGCACATGGCATCGGTTACGTCCCGGAGGACAGACTGACGGAAGGGCTTTTCCTCGACCAGTCAATCGGCCGCAACATCGTGGTGCGCACGATCCAACGCTACGTGGGCCGCGGCGGGTTGCTGGATGGGCGGGGGGTCGAGAAGGGCATCCAGACCGGGGTGGATCAGTTGAGTATCAAGGCCGGCTCACCTAGCCTGCCCGTCAAGAGCCTCTCCGGCGGCAACCAACAGCGGGTGGTGCTGGCCAAATGGCTGGCCAGCTCGCCGCGCATCCTGGTCCTGAACGGGCCGACCGTGGGCGTGGACATCGGCTCCAAGAGCGAGTTGCACGAGATCCTGCGCGGGCTGGCCCGGCAGGGGATGGGGCTGATCGTAATCTCGGACGACATTCCCGAGCTGATGCAGACCTGCAGCCGGATCCTGCTGATGCGTCGCGGCCGATTCGTCGACGAGTTCCGGCGCCAGGACATCAGCGAGTCTCAACTGACGCTCAAGCTGACCGAAGCCTAGAGCCCGAAGGCTCGGATTGCAGCGTCGGGCGGAAGGCTAGAACCGAAGCGCAGAACTGAAGCCGAAGACCGAGGCGTAAATGTTGAAGCAGATGCTGAAGACGAACGAATTCCTGGTGGCGCTAACGATTATCGTGCTTTCCCTCGTGATCGGGCTGATCAGTCCGGCCTACTTCACAGTCGCCAACCTGTTCGACCTGCTGCGCAGCGCCACAGTCACCGGCATCCTGGCCCTGGGTGTCCTGATCGTCATCATCTCCGGTCAGATCGACGTCTCGTTCACTGCCATCACCGCCTTCTGTATGTATGTCACGGTCAAGATCCTGAATGGGATCGGTTTCAACGGCACGGTCCTGGTCGCCTTCCTCATCTCGGCTCCGATCGGCCTCGGCTTGGGGTTAATCAACGCAGCCATTATCTCGCGCTTCAAGCTGCCCACGCTGATCGTCACCCTCGGCACGCAGACCCTATTCCGCGGCTTCCTGCTCTTTTTCATCGGCAGCAACCTGATCCGCGACATTCCCGGCGGCATGGAGTCTTTCTGGAAAGCCAACCTGATCACGCTGACGACGCCGGAAGGTGCTCTCACCCATCTGCACTCTTCCATATTGCTGCTGGTGGCTGCAGCACTGGCCACCTGGTTCCTGCTCAAGTACACGATGCTTGGGCGCGGTATCTATGCCCTCGGCGGCGCCCCTGAGGCGGCTGAGCGAGCGGGCTTCAGCATCAACGGGATCCAGATGTTCATCTATGGGTACGTCGGGTTTTTGGCCGGGATCGCGGGCGTGGCTTACGGGTCGCTGAACCGCCAGGCCGACCCGACCCGGTTGGTTGGCTCCGAGCTGGATGTGATCGCCGCCGTCGTGCTGGGAGGCGCGATCATCACCGGCGGGCGAGGCTCCGTGATCGGCACGCTGCTGGGTGTCTTTCTGATCACCATTGTCAACAACAGCTTGATCCTGATGGGCATCCCCTCGATCTGGCAGAAGGTGGTCATCGGCCTGATCATTATCATCGGCACAGGTCTGCCGGCCTATCAGAACCGCCAGGCGACCGGGCGCCTGAGCGCGAACCTGGCAGAGCAGGGAGCGCTGGACTCATGAGTCTCAACAATGCGGGTACAACGGGACAGGGCCGGCCGGCCAGGCTTTCCCTCTTCAGCCTGGCTGCCAGTGACGGCAACCTGACGCGACTGTTCGTGATCATGGTGGCCATCTTCGTGGTGATGAGCCTGGCCCGGCCCGACATCTTTCCGACCCTGTCAAACTTCAACTCCATGTCAGTCCAGTTCCCGGAGATCGGCATCCTGGCCATCGCCATCATGCTCAGCTTGCTCACTGGCGGCATCGATCTCTCGGTGACCAGCACCGCCAACCTGTGCGGTATCGTGACCGCGATCATCTTGACTGCCCTGGTCCCTGTGGGCGCCGCCGGCCCAGAAGTGGTGGTCGGCATCGCCGTTGCCCTGATCGTCGCCGTCGCCATTGGCGTGGCCTGCGGACTTTTCAACGGTTATTTGATCTCCCAGGTCGGCATAACCCCTATCCTCGCCACCCTGGGTACCATGACGCTGTACATGGGGATCGCGATCGCCATTACCAGGGGCACGGCGATGTTCGCCGTGCCGCAGTTCCTCTGGCTCGGCAGTGGCACGATCTTCGGTGTCGTCCCGGTGCCGCTGATCCTCTTCGTGATCGTGGCCATGGTCGTGGCGCTCATCCTCAATCGGACCGCTTTCGGCTTCCGCCTCTATATGATGGGGACGAATGCCACGGCGGCGCGCTTCTCGGGTATCAACAACGCGCGCATGCTCGTGCAGACGTACGTGCTGAGCGGCGCGTTGGCCTCGATCGCCGGCCTGATCTTCCTGGCCCGCAGCAACTCGGCGAAGGCCGACTATGGCAGCACCTACGTCCTGCAGGCCATCCTGATCGCCGTCCTGGGGGGGGTCAACCCGAGCGGCGGCTTCGGGAAGATCGCCGGGCTCGTGATGGCCCTGTTGTCGCTACAGTTCCTCTCGAGCGGGCTGAGCATGCTGCTGATCCGCTATAGCGGGAGCAACTTCCTGAAGGAGTTCGCCTGGGGTGCGCTGCTGATCGCGGTCATGGTCATCGACTACTACAGCAACCGCCGCCGGGAGCGCGCTTTGGTGGAGAAGACGTAGACCGGCTGATGACCGCCTCCCGCTCAGTCTCCCTGCCCACCTGGCCTCGTCTGGACGCCCTGCTTCTGGCCGTGCTGCTGATCGCCCGCCTGCGCATCGACACCCTGGCCGAAGCCGTCGCCGTGCCGCT
>CAWIPK010000010.1:0-461114 GCA_963837925.1 uncultured Chloroflexia bacterium
CACCGCGCATCGTGAGATCGATCTGGCGCACCCGCGCGAGAACCGGGAGCACACGGGCTTCCTGCCCGAGGAGCGCGCCTGGCTGGACCAGGTCGTGCAAGTGGGTTATGTCGACACGTTCCGCCACTTCTACCCGGACCTGGCCGGCCGGTACACCTGGTGGGCCGTCCCGATGCGCGCCCGCGAGCGGAACGTCGGCTGGCGGATCGACTATTTCTTCATCTCGCCGGACTTGCTCTCCCGGGTGACGGGCGCCTTTATCCTGCCCGAGGTGACCGGCAGCGACCACTGCCCGGTGGGCATCGAGCTGCTAGTGCCGGATGGCTGAGTGTCCGCCCAAGACCACCGGTCATCCTCAGTCGTTAGGGGTCAGCCACGCCGACGGTCCGTGCCTATCGGCACGACCGGCCGCCAACTACTGAACCATGGGGCACGAACTCACTGTGTGAGAGCCCAGACGCCGTTCTGGTAGGTCGTAAGCACTACGACAGGCCGGCCGTCGGGACCGATCAAAAGCGGGAACTGGCCCGACGTCCAGCCATCCTTGCCCTTCCCCTCGTCGATACGGTATTTCCAGATCTGACTGCCGTTCACCAGGTCGATGCTGATGACATTGGCCGTGCTGTTATCAGTCACCGCCGCCCCAACGATCATCACGGGTGCGCTGTCGGTGTTGGCGATCGTCATGACGGAAGTCGGCACGTGTATGCCAGGCCCGTTGACCAGCTGGTCCACTCGGCGAAAGATTCGCTTCTCAACCAGCAAAGGGAGGCCTGCTCCACTCGGGGCGCCAAAAAATCATACTACAATTTCGCCATTAACGTAAGGGGTTTTGCTTAGGGTTTCGAAAGAGATCTCACCAAAAGCCGGCTCTGCGGGCCGGTTTTCTGCTATGGCGTCGACCTCAAACGCCTGTCACGCCTGCGGCACGCCCGCATGCCGGGCTAACTGGCGAATCGGCGAGAGGTCACGGTTCGGCATCTAGCCGCTCATTTGACGGGTCGCGGCGCCGACATCCAGAGTGCTGCCCAAGCGCTTTGCACGCGAGGCGAGCGGACGAACTGGGTGTTGTACCACTGATTCGTGGCGCGTTACCGGCTTTTGTTGGAGGTGCTGTCAGCGATAGCAGTACAGGAGGCCGACATGCGGCGCAGCATTCGTTTCTTCGCAGTCTCCCTGATCCTGGGAGTGCTGGCTCTGAGCGGGGTATTGACCGGTCCCGCCCACGCGCCTGTAGTGCAAGCCCAGGGCATCGTCAACCTGTCACACCTCGAGTTCTTGCACGACAGCGTTCCCTACCCGACCAGCCCGCTGGCAGGCCATCAAACCGTCGACCCCGGCACCCCCATCGATACTTGGTGGACGTACGCCAATTACGATTCGGCGTCGAACACACATCGACGCCTCGGCGGCGGCACGTACGACGCCGGCAGCAATACCTACGGCCAGGGAGCGTACAACCTGGACGACATCGCCCGCGTGGCGGTGACGCACCTGACCCACTATCGCTACTATCACGACCAGGACAGCCTGAACCGAGGCTACGGGGCCTTGCGTTTCGTCCTCTACATGCAGACGATCAGCGGTCCTAATACAGGCAACTTCGTGCTCTGGATGCAGCCGGACGGGACGCTGAACCCGACCCCGACGCCGCCCGACAACCCGAACCCGGCAGACGCCGGCTACTCCTGGTGGGCCGCGCGGGCGACCTGGGCGATGGCCGAGGGCTACGCCGCGTTCAAGACCGAACGTCCGGAGTTCGCGACTGTGCTGGCCGATAGGCTGCACCTGGCAATGACCGCGCTCGACCAGGAAGTGTTGACGCCCAACCGCGGCAAATACACCGACCTTCACGGCTTCAAGATCCCGGCCTGGTTCATCGGGGATGGAGCAGACGCCTCGTCGGTGGAACTGATCGGCCTGGTGCGCTACTATGAGGCGAGCCAAGACGCGATGGCCAAACAACTAGGGACTGAGTTGGCCGACGGTATCTCTCAGTTCCAACTGGGCGATCCAGCCAACTGGGCCTGGCAGGCCCACATGCCTTGGGCCGGCTCGGTCAGTGATTGGCATGCCTGGGGGGTGCGGATGATGGAGGCATTGGCCTTGGCCGGCCGCGCCTTCGACACCCCGGCTTGGGTCACCTCTGCGGAGCACGAGGCCGACACCTTCATCACGCATGAATTGGTGTCCATCGGGCCGATCAACGGAATGCTGCCGGCACCGGATGATCTGACTCAGATCAATTACGGCAACGACGTCCTGACCGATGGATTGGTCGAACTGGCTAGCGCCACCGGCAAGCCGGCCTTCAGTATCCTCGCGGGACTGCAGGCCACCTGGTGGTTCGGCGACAATCCGGCCAAGGCGCCAATGTACGACCCGACCACCGGCCGGCCGCACGACGCCATCAATTCCGATGGTACGCTGAACATGAACGCGGGTGCCGAATCGACGGTCAGCGCGCTGCTGGGATTGATGAACGTCCTGAATGACCCACTGGCTGCCCGCTACATGGATTATGGGCAGGTCGTCTCGGTTATGGGCTGGCAGAAGGTAGAGGCCGAGTCCGGTGACCTATCGGGCGCGGCCCAGGCAGTGACGCCGGCGTCGGCGTGGACAGGCGAAGCCCAGTGGAGCGGGGGCGCTTACGCCGAACTGAACGCGGGCGGCCAGGACAAGCTGTCGATCAGCCTGCCGGTTGCGGGGCAGTACGACCTGTTCGTGGTCTACGACAAGCAGATGGGATCGCCGGCCTCGGTCGCCATATCCGTGCAAGTCGACGGGGGCCGCACCCTCATGCAAGACGAGGGCGGCGCAGCGGCCCCGGGCGCATCGCCTAACTCCAGTTACCTGTGGGTGGATAATGTTGCGCTGCCGGGCCAACTGTCGGCGGGCACGCACACCCTAACGCTCGCCGGCGTGGAAGGCCAGGCGCGCGTCGACTGCATCCTGCTGCAGCCCGCGTTCGAGTATCGCATCCTGCGCAACCCGGCCGGCAGCACCGCCACGCTGGTCCGCAGCTTTGTCGACCATCCGGCAGCCGCTCGCATACCCTTCTCTGGTGCGGCCATGGTGCGCGTCTTCGACGTGAACGGCAACCCGGTGGCGGAGGCCACGCGCCCCGGAGCGGGCGGCTTCGTGGTATTCAACATGCCGGCCTTCGGCTTCGCCGTGTTCGAGAACCGTTAGCTTTTGCAGCCAGCGCCGCGGGGGGCCAATTTCCCCGGTGCTGGCTGCACGAGCCTGATTGGCCGGGGGGTTATCAGGACGATCGCCGCTCCGGCCACGCCGGCGAGAAAGAGCCAGGCTGGGATCAGTCAGGAGGAGCGCGACCAGCCTGTCCGGCACCAGTTCCGGCGCTTCGGCTGGCAGCCACGACGAGGGAGGGAGCGAATTGAAGAGTGCATGTCCATAGATTGTGCAGTTGGTGAGCAAAGGCCATTGCCACAGCCCTCACGGATGTTGTATAATGTTGCTGCTTCACGACATGTATCGGGAGGCAATACATGTGAGACAGCTTTATCAGAACTTCGACCTGCAGATCGATCGCGCCGGAAACGCCTACCGGGCGCGGGTCCTCTACTCGCCTGCAGGCCAGGCCGGTGCCGACTTCACACTTCCCTTTGCTCAGTCCGAGCTGAGCCTCTTCCTTGCGCTCCAGAGCCGCGATTCGCAGTCGGGACCGGAGAGCGGCGTCGCGCTCTCTCCTCGCCAGTTCGGCGAGCGCCTCTTCCGAGCGGTGTTCACCGGTCCAATTGGCACCTGCCTATCCCGCAGCCGCGACGCGGCCGAGAGTGCGGGGACCGGCTTGCGGCTCAATCTGCGCCTCGACGACGTGCCCGAGTTGGCCGCTTTGCCGTGGGAATACCTCTACGATCCCGAGCGCGGCCGTTTCCTGGCTCTGTCCGCCATCACACCGGTGGTACGCTACCTGGCGCTTGGCCTGCCCGAGCATCCGCTGCGCGTCGACCTTCCGCTGCACATCCTGGCCGTGCTCTCCGATCCAACGGACGTCGCGCCCCGCTTGAACGTGCAGGATGAGTGGCAGCGCTTGCAGGACGCGCTGGCGCCCCTGACGGCGCGCGATCTGCTGGTGCTCGAGCGCCTGGATCAGCCGGCAATAGCCGCGCTTCAGGCGCGCTTGCGTGAAGGCGACGTGCACGTCCTGCATTTCGTTGGCCACGGCGCCTATGTTGGCGAGCAGGGTATGGGCTACCTGCTGCTGGAAGATGCGGCCGGCTGCGGCCAATGGGTATCCGCCGATAAGCTAGGCACCCTGTTAGGGGATCATCCGGCCCTTCACCTGGCCTTCGTCAACGTGTGCGAAGGCGCCCTGACCGGTGACCGGCCCGGCGCCGACCCGTTCGGCGGCACCGCGCAGACGCTCGTCCGGCAGGGGGTGCCGGCCGTCATCGCGATGCAGTTTGAGATCTCAGACGGCGCAGCCAGCGGGCTGGCGGGCGAGTTCTATCGCGCCCTGGCCGACGGCTACCCGGTCGACGCGGCACTGGCGGAAGCGCGCAAGTCCCTCTACCTGGCCGGAGACGAGATTGAATGGGGCACCCCGGTCCTCTTCAGCCGCTCGCCCGACAACGAACTCATCGAGCTGAGCGAGGCGAATGCATCGCCGGCCAACCCCAGGCAACTGTTCGAGCCGGAAACGCTCTTGATCCCGGCCGGACCCTTTCCGATGGGCACGAATGATCGAGGAGTGCCGGCCTGGGAAACGCCGCAGCACAGCGTGAATCTGCCTGCCTACCGCATCGGCCAGTATCCGGTGACCAACCGGGAATACACGGAGTTCATCCGGCGGGAAAAGGCGCAGGACGTGCCCGAGGAGGGCGGCTGGTTCCTGCGCGAGCCGCCTGCCGACCGGTTGGACCATCCGGTGACAGGTGTGAGTTGGCGCGATGCGGTCGCCTACTGCCGCTGGCTCAGTCAGGCGACCGGTCGATCCTATCGCCTGCCCGCCGAAGCCGAATGGGAAAAGGCAGCGTCTTGGGCCCGGGACCCATCCCGTGGAGGAGCGGGAAACAGCGGTGCCAAGCGACGCTATCCTTGGGGTGACGAGTGGGACGAAGGGCGCTGCAATAGCGGCAGCGCTGGCACCGTGCCCGTCAGCGCACACCCGGCCGGCGCCAGCCCGTCCGGATGTGAGGATATGCTCGGCAATGCCCAGGAGTGGACGGCCAGCCTTTGGGGCACCCAGCCGGCTCAACCCGAACAAAGCTACGAGGACCGCCCCGGAGGCGGCGAATCGATCCTGGACCCGGCGGACCTACCCGTGCAGGCGCGCATGGTCCATCGCGGCGGGTCATACAAATCGCGGCCGGCAGAGCTGCGCTGCACGGCCCGCAGGGGCGCCGCGCCCGACAGCAAGGTTCCCTGGCGCGGCTTTCGCGTGGCGATGCAGATCGAAGCGTGAGTTTGAAGTGGGTTCGTCGGGTCGGGACAATTGCAGGCGCGTTCGTCGGCCTGGCCTTCGGGCAGGAGCAGTGAGCTATGCCAATCTGGGAAGACGAAGAAGCACCGGCGCTCGGCCAGGCGCAAAGCATCACCCAACGGGTGCGCAGCGGCAACGCACTGCCAATCCTCAGCCACTCGGCCATTTTCGACCTGGCGCTGTTCGGGCACGATGTCTTCGTCCGCTACTACGCCGAGAAGGTCGGCTACCCGTACGCGGGGGTTCCTGATGTTGGCCAGCTCGCCAGCTACGACCGCTATGCCAACCGGGCCAGCGACGTGGACTGCAAGGAGTTCTACCTCGATTGCCTCAAGAACCACATTTTCCGGGAAGCTGGGGCCGCCGGTGCCGATCGTGACTTGCTTGCCGAAGCCCGGGAGCAAGCGGACCGGCTTGGGGCATCGGCGTTCGCCCACCTGCTGGGCTACCCGCGCTTCGATCAACCCCAGGTCCAGCCATTGCTGGTGCTGGCCGACCTCCCGTTCAAGATCTACCTGACCGTCAGTATCACCACCTTCTTGGAAGATGCCTTGCGCCGCGCCGGAAAGGAGCCCGTGACCAGGATATGCCGATGGCGCGGCCCGGTCGAGGCGCCTGAAAAGGACCTGTGGCTGATCCCCGACCAGTATTCGCCGAGCAAGGACCGCCCGCTGGTCTATCACCTGTGCGGGCTCGACGCTGACCCGGTTAGTAAAGCGCCTCTGCCAGACTCCCTGGCTCTGACGCAGGACGACCACCTGGAGATGTTGGTGAACCTGGCACAGGACCGAGGCAAGGACAACACCGACCGGCTGCCCGCCATAGTGCGGGGCGCGTTCTTCGACGACGTGGTGTTGCTCGGCTTCACCCTCGAGAGTTGGGCCTTTCGCGCCCTCTACTACGGCCTGGTCCGGCAGACCGGCCAGGAAAAGGACCGCCGCGGGCTTTGTTGCGTGCAACTGCCACCGGGCGAACGCGAAAAGCAGGAAAGGTACCTGCAAGGGTATCTCGACCGCGAGGCCCATTTCGACATCTTCTGGGGCGACCTGTACCAGTACGTGGCAGAACTGAGCAAGGCGTGAAGGCCGACCACGCCTCCGGCAGCTGATTACCGTTCATGCCGAGGCCGCAAACGAGGTGCAGCTATGACGAGCGAGACGCCTATCGCCAACCCGTACGTTGGGCCGCGCACCTTCAGCTTCGCGGAACGTCAGCTCTTCTTTGGCCGGGAGCGTGAGGCGCGCGATCTCCTGGCGCGCGTGCTGTCCGAGCGGCTGCTGCTTTTCTACGCTCAGTCGGGCGCCGGCAAGAGTTCTCTCCTCAACACACGGCTGATCCCCCAGTTACAGGAGGAACGCGGTTTTGTCGTGCTTCCCCTCGGGCGAGTGGGCGGAGAGCTGCCGGTCGGGGTCGAGCAGGTAGACAACGTCTACGCCTTCAACTTAATGCTGAGCATTGACGCCGGCAACGACCCGGCGCGGCTGGCCCACTTGACACTGGCCGAGTTCCTGGCCCGCCTGGCCCGCAGGACCATTGCCGACGCGTCGGGCCGGGAACGAAAGGGCTGGGTCTACGATGCGGCGCCGTCACCGGGCCAAACGGTGCCCGGCGCTGGCGTGCGCCGCTATGCCTTGCTAATCGATCAGTTCGAAGAGATCATCACCGCCCATCCTGCCGCCTGGCGGGAGCGCGAAGACTTCTTCCAACAACTCGACCGGGCGATGGAAGCCGATCCCAATCTCTGGGTGGTGCTGACCCTGAGGGAGGACTTCGTCGCCGCCCTGGATCCGTATGCGCCGCTGCTGGCCGACCACTTGCGCGGCCGGTTCTACATGGAACGTATGGGCCGGGAGGCCGCGCTCGAGGCCATCAAGCAGCCCGCCGCTCGGTTCGGCCGGCCCTTCGCGCCCGGCGTCGCCGAGACGCTCCTGAACGACCTGTCCCAGGTGCGCGTGCCGGGACAGAAGGGAACGGTTGCCGGCCAGTATGTGGAACCGGTGCAATTACAGGTGGTCTGCTATCAACTGTGGGAAAGCATCAAGGATCGTCCACGGGGATCCATCAGCAGCGACGACCTTCGGGAGGCCGGAGATGTGGACCATGCCCTGATCCAGTTCTATCAAGACACGATCAAGGCCGTTCTGGCGGAGCCCGCAGTGCAGCGGGCGGGGGTCAGCGAGCGGCAGTTACGGCTCTGGTTCGACAAGGACCTGATCACCGACGAGGGTGGTCGCGATCTGGTGCGCCAGGGCGAGGAAGAGACCGCCGGGCTGCCGAACGTGGCCGTGGCCGAGCTACAGAGACGTTTTCTGCTGCGTGCCGATGCCCGCGGCGGCGATTCCCGCATCGAGTTGGTGCACGACCGCTTCGTCGAGCCGATCAAGGCGGCCAACCTCGATTGGAGGGCGCAGCACGGCAGCCCCCTGAGCCTCGCCACGGATGCGTGGCTGGCAGCGAGTAAGGACCCCGGGCTGCTCTACGACGGCACTCAACTTCGAGACGCCGGTGCGCGAGTTCAGGCTAACCCCGACGATTTCAGCCCTGAGGAGCAGGAGTTCGTCAAAGCCGGCCAGGCGATGGTCCAAACCTTGGCTGCGCGCCGGCAGCGCCGTATTTTGATGGGTGCGGTCTCGGCCTTGATCGTTCTGCTCGCCCTGACCGCTTGGGCACTGCTTAGTGCATTTTCTGCCCAGACCGCCAACACCGCCCTGGCAGCGAGCGCCAGCACAGCCCTCGCTGACCGGGCCCTGGCACAAGCAGCAAGCACGGCCGCCGTGGCAGGTCGGGACACGGCCCAGGTCGCCCGAGCGGAGGCTGTGTCGGCAAGGGCCTCCGCGGAGGCCGCCGGGACGGCGCAAGTCATGGCATTGAACGCTCTGGCCGCTAACCTCGAGCAGAACCTGACGGCGCAGGCCAGCGCAGCGCTGCAACTATCCGCGATGCCAGTTACTGCGTCTCCGACCGCGCCGAGCCGCACCCCGCTCCCACTGATCATCCTCGGTACGGGCAGGCCAACCGGCACCCCGGCGCCGAGCACGCGTCTGCCGTCTTCACCGACTCTCGACCAGATTGTCGTGGCTCAACAGGCCCAACTGGCCCAGGTAAGGGCCACTCTGGTCGTCCTTGCGCCGACACCGACGGCGACACCCTGTCCGAGTACCATCAAAGTTGGTGGTGACTTCAGCTCGGCATACGTCATGGCCAAGGTTCAGCAGGAATTGGGATGCCCGAGGTCTGAGGCACACAACGCGAGCACCTCATATGAGAGGTTCGAACACGGGTTCATGTTTTGGCGTCAGGACACCGGGCGCATCTATGCGTTCTATGCAGCCGATAACGCCTGGCAAGAGTTCGCCGACAGCTACGTCGACGGCCAGCCCGTGTACTCATGTCCTGACATCAGCCGGCCGTCCACGCCACCGACCCCGAAACTGGGTTTCGGCAAGGTATGGTGCACCCAGCGCGGCGTGCGCAGCCGGCTTGGGGAAGCGCTGTCGGACGAGATCAGCGGGACACACCCGGTGCAAGATTTTGACAACGGCAGCATGGTCCTCATCCCGGACTATGCCCGCGCTCCGTTGGTTCTCTACGGGAGTTCCGGGCGTTGGCAGTTGGTCCGGTAAAGGAAGCGAGTATCACCGGGCTGCCATTGCGGCGAGGACGGCCAGCGCGGAGCCGGGACGGAGCATATTGCCGAGGACCTGCCGGTAGGGCAAGTGAGCCGAGACAGCCCCAAACAACGCCTCTCGCACCGCAGCGCTGCGCCCAGCGGCCCGCAGCACATCGTCGAGCAAGCCGAAGCGGGTCGAGAGGCGCACCAGCAAGCGCATCCCTTGTCCGTAGACCAGGTCGCCGGTGATGTCGCGGTTGGCGACCACGTAATCGTCGGCGAAAGCGCGCGCGGAAAGTCCCGCCTGCAGGATGGCTTCAGCGGCTCGCATGCCGGTCACCACCGCTGAGGTGACGCCCTTGCCTTTGAAGGCCCGCACCAACCCCGCAGCGTCGCCGATGACGACGTAGCGGTCGCCGTAGTAGCGGCCGGCCAGCGAACACGGGAAGCGGCCTTTGAAGACCTGCAGATCGCCTGGGTCCGCCGTCCTGGCCTGGTCGAGATCGGGCAAGACCGCCCGCACCTCGGGCCACTCCAGGAAGACGCTCATCATCTCGTCCGTGACGGCCTTGCCGGCGATGTTGATGGTCAGATGGTCGTCCTTGGGCGTGACTGCGCCAAACTCGATCCCCGGATAGAATCGCAGGAAGGCGTGAATGTGGTTGCCGAAGTTCGCCATGGCGTGCGGTCCGGGGTGGAAGCGGGTGACGACCGAACTGATTGTCTCGGGAGGCCGGTAACCGGTCGCGCGCGCGAATACCGCCGCGGTGCCCTCATCCATGCCGAAGGCTCCCACGACCACGTCTGCCTGCAGAGGACTGCTCTCCGTATACACCGTGACCCGGTCCGCGTGGAAGTCCATGTCCACTGCTCGGGCCCGGATCACGCTAAGGCCGCGTTGCCGCGCGATTCCCAGCATGTACTCGTCGAACTGGATGCGGCGCAAGGCCAACGAACGTTCGTGAGGATCGTCTAGAGCGATCATCTCGCGCGGGCTGTGCAGAATGTAGCCGCCGATCTCCCGGTGCGGAAGGGGCCCCGGGAAGCACACATCGAGGCTTCCGGCAAGCAATTCCGGCAACGGCGGCGCCAGCACGCCGACGCACAGGTTATGGTGGTGCGCGCCCGCGAACTGCTTACCTTCGAGAATGGTAATTTGAAGACGGCGTCCCGCCTCCTGGGCTCGTCGTTGAAGCAGCAGGGCGCAGGCAACGCCGCCCGGCCCGCCACCAATGATCACCACTCGGCCACCGTCTGATAGCGGTCCCAGACCGCTCATGGTTCCCTTCCTCAGCCCGAAATGGGCACAGATCCCAGTGGCCCGGCCGACCGGCTCAAGCGGGATGCTGGCCGGCCACCGCAGTAGGGCTCAGCATCCGGCGCCCAAAAGCCAAGACGCCGCTTGGCTTAAGCACCAGGCGCAACAGGTCGCCGTAGGGCTCGGCGCCGGTCAACATACCCCACAGCAGACGCGCGTGGAGCTGCTGTTCGAGCGCGAGCCCGGCCTCGGCACGTACCGAGTCCGCGAAAGCGGATGCGCAGCGTGGCACGCCGAGAAAGCGGCTAAAGGCTGCGTAGAGCAGCGTGCCATAGCGATTGTCGGCCGCCAAATGATCGCAGAAGGGCTGGTAGGTGCGCCTAAAGTGTTCACGGCCAATTCCGCACTCCAAAGCCGCACTCATCGCAGCCTGGGAAGTGAGGAAGGCGGAGTGAATTCCGTCCTTGTACAGGTGCGATACGACGGCATCGCCGACACCGACCCAGCGATCCCCGTAGTATGCGCTCGCCGGCCCGGTCAAGATGCGCGGACTGCAACCGCACAGCCCCTGGGGCATCGTGGGAAAGAAGTGCTGCAGATTGGCTGCCTGGGAGATGTAGAACTGCTGAATGGCATGCGCGACCGGCCCTCGCCAGAGCAGTGAGACGTTGAGATAATCACCCTTCGGCACCAGGGCACCGAAGAGCAGGCCGCGGGGCTCGCCGAAAAACCCGGCCACTCGGTAGTCAGGCCAGTCGTCGGGCCGCCAGATCTCATCCTGAATCATGACCGCGCTGCTGGGTGGCCGGTAACCGAAGACCGGGTCCAGCGGAGAGCGGCTGTTGACACCCGTTGCCAGGACCAGGAAATCCGCCCGCTGGTCTGCCTGGTCGGTGTGTACGATCGGCCGGCCGTCCCAGGTCACCTTGCGAACCCGGGCTCGGATGTGTTGCGCGCCCGCAGCCATGGCCTGCGAGAGCAGAAAACCATCGAAGCTGGCCAGCGGATCACCCTGGTGACGGCGCGGACCGCTGCCCCGGTACACGCTCAGGATCTTGCGTCCTGCGACCGGCTGATCGATGATGGTCACCTGGCCCGGCACGTGGACCTCATAAGTCCGCAGTTCGGACTGCACGACTTGGGGTGGTAGGGAGAGGCCCAGGTCAGCCATCCGCTCCAGCGCGCCGGCCGAAAGGATGCCTGCGCAGCCCTTGCAGTTGCGCACGGCGCCCGGGGTAAAAAAATCGTGCGCCTCATAAATCACTACTTCACAGTCGAGTCCCTGCTGCCGGGCAAGGCGCAGCAGATGCAGCGCGGAGAAGCTGCCGGCCGGTCCACCGCCTATGATGCAGACACGATCACCATTCCGCAGACGCAAGTTCATGGTGCCCTCCCGCTGCCAGGTGTACCGCCGGTGCGGCGAGTCCCTGGACTGCCACTCGGGTTCAAGGCCGGGCGCACGCCGCAACGCGCCCAAGCTGAGGTCCGGTGCTCGACAAGCCGTGGACGGCATGTAGAAAGACAAACACTGTCGCGTGATAGCACAAGTATAGCACCAATGTGGTTCGAAGCAAAGCGCGAAAGGAGCAGGTAGTATCCGCAGGCGGATGGGGCGCTGCGACTGTAGTTGCGGCAAAACAGGGACGAGAGGGGCATGCCGGCTGTGCGATGATCGACACGCCAAGAGCGGAGACGCTCGCTACCACTGCTCCAGCAGCATTCGCGCCGCCTTTAGGTCCGGGGTGCCGAAGCCTTCGGTGAACCATTCGTACGCCGCCGCCAGGGATGCGCGCGCCCCGTCACATCCCGGGAGGGTCTCCCCCTGGCAGCCTTTCCGCCTCCGATGACGGGCCAGACTTGTCGCCGCTCGCAGTTCCCAACCTTTCTGCTGCCCGGCGCGCGCCACTTCCAACGCCCGCAGGAAGCACTGTTCGGCCTGGACGCCGTCCGTCTCGCCCCCGCGCGCCAGCAGCAGTTCTCCCCGCAGGCGGTGGAGCTCGGCTTCGTTGGGACGGGCGCCCGTGCGCTCCACCAGCGCCAGCGCTGTGCTCACCACATCCAGCCCCTCCTGCAGCTTGCCGGCCAGCAGGCACGCCTCCGCCTGCAAGACGAGCTGCGTAGTGGTGCCGAAGACTGCCCCGGTTTTCTGCCAGGCCTCTGTGCCCTGGCGCAGCCGCGCCAGCCCTTCCTCTACCTGCCCAGCCCGGACGAGGAGCCAGCCACCGAACACCGCGACCCATACATCGCCCACCAACAGGTGCTTGCCGCTCACCAGCCGCTCTAGCGCCTGGACGGGCTTCCACATGGCCTGATCGTCGCCGCGGAACTGGTGGGCCTGGCCGGCCGCATAGAGCGCCAGCACTCGGCTCATGAAGTGATCGCGCCTCTCAGCCGTCTCCAGCGCCTCCCGACTGCGCCTGAGCGCTTGGTCGGGATAACCCAGGATCCAAAGCACATCCGCCAGCCAGGCCCGGGCGTTGACACCCAGGTCGAACAGATTGAGCGAGGTGAGAAGACGACGCGAACTCGGCGTCGCTGTGGTCGTCGTAACAGCGAATCGCCCGCTCAAGGTGCTCTCGGGCGCCGGGCAGTGAGATCCCTGAGGAGAAGTAGGTTGCCCCGAGCGTGAAGTGCGCTAGCGCCAGGACTGCGGCGCCATTGGCGCGCTCAGCCAGCGCCAGAAGCTGCTCGCCCAGCTCGAGTGCCTTTTGGTACTGGCCGCGGGCGGTGCTGGAGCTCGCCAGGGCATGCAGCGCCGGCCAGAGCTCCGCCCGCTCACCCAGCCGGCGGCTTAGTTCGTATGCCCGGCTGTAAGCCAGGATCTGCCCCTGGCTACCCATGCCTTCGGTGGTCAGCAGCGCCGAGCCCAGCGCCAGCTGCAGGTCGAGCTCGTCGCGATCCCGCTCTGGCGAATCCACCAGGTCCGCAAGCAGCGTCAGGCCGTGCCGGAAATACTCCACGGCCTCGGGATGAGCCGATACCTCCATGGCGCGCTTGCCGGCCTGCAGCGAACAGCGCGCGGCCTTGTCCGAGCGTCCTGCCGCCTCGAAGTGCCGGGCCAGCTCGACCGACAGCTCGCCCGCCTGCGCCCCGTGCAACCCCTCGAGGCTGAGCCCGACCGCCTCGTGCAGTTTGCCCCGCTCGACCGGATCTAGCTGATCGTAGAGGTACTTCTGAAACAGGTGATGGGTGAACCGATAGACGGACCGCTGGCCATAGGGCAGGCGTCGTAGTGCCTCCGGCCGCACCAAACGGTGCTGTCGGGTCAATGACCCGCTCAGGGAGGCAACAATGTCCTGGATCGGCGTCCTGGTGACCTCGGCCAGCACCTCCGCGCTGAACTCGTCCCCTTCCACGCTCGCGCACGAGAGGGTGCGGCGCAAGGCTTCCGGCAAGCGCTCGATCCGTTCTGCTATCGCCGCTTCCACCCGTGCGGGCAGCGCCTCCCAGTCGAGTGACTCATGGGGGGCCCAACGCCCCACCTCATCCCTGAAGAGCATCCCGCGCTCCTGCAAGTTGCGCAGCGTCTCCACGGTGAATAGCGCGTGTCCGCCCGTTTGGGCGTAGAGGGCGTCCCGAAAACGTGCCCCGAGCCGGTTGGGCTCCGCGTCCACATATGCCTCTACGAAAGCACGGCCGTCCGTGCGATCCAGGTCAACCGTGATCTCACCCCGGCGGCGGCGCAGCTCATTGATCGCCGCCGCCAGCGGGTGGCGAACGACCTCGCCGGATCCTGGCTCGCGACGACCGATCGCGACCGTCGCCGAACGGTAGGCGCCGAGGACGAGCAGGCGGCCGCCGGCGAGCTCGAGGCCAAGGCGCAGGAGAAAGGCCACGCTGGCGCCATCCACCCATTGCAGATCGTCGAAGAGCAGGAGCAGGGGTTGCCCGTGCGCGATCGCGGCCAAAGTGCGGAGCAACTGGTCGAACAGCGCGCCCTGAGAGAGCGGCACCGAAGGTTTCGCTGCCTTTTCCAGCCCAGCCCGCCAGGTGTCCCACCAGGCCGGTCGGGCCCTGGCGGCTCCGCCTGGGGACAGACTGGCTCTGCGGGCGACAGAGGCAGCGCTGACGAGCGCGTCGACGAGACCGCCGCCGTGCTCCACTAGCGATGATAACAGGAGATTGGTGGCGCTCCGGAGACGGTCCGCCTGCTCTCGGTCGGGCATGCGCCAGGCGACGTCGGCTCCCGGGCCCCCGAAGAGCATCTCCGCGAGCCTGCGCAGGGGCGCCAGGGGGTCAAGGCTGCCGCCAGGGCTGCAGCGAGCGCCGGCGACCAGGAGGTCAGGATTCTGCGCCATGGCGGCCCCGGCGAAGGCCTCGAGCAGCGCAGTCTTGCCGCTGCCCCGCTCGCCGCCGATGAAGACCACCTGCGTCTCACCCGCCAGCGCCGCGTCCAGGTGACGGACGAGCTGCCCCAGCTCATCCTCGCGCCCGACTAGACCGCCGGGCGAGCCCGCCGGCGGGGCGGGCTCGCCCGGCGGCCCGCTCTGTCCGCCCAGCAGACCTGGGCGGCCCAGGTCTGCTGGGCTTGGCGGACTGAGCGGGCCCGACGAGTGCGTGCGGGCAACCGCCCCCCGGGCAAGGGACTTCCCCGCGCGTATGTCCGCATAGAGGGCCTGCGTGGCGAGCGCGGGTTCAGCACCGAGCTCGCTGTCCAGGACGCGGCGGCACGACTCGTATTGGCGTAGGGCCTCGTCGCTGCGCCCAGCCAGCGCCAGCGCGCGCATGCAACTCCGATGCGCCTCTTCCAGCCAGGGCTCGAGTTCGAGCTGCAGTCGAGCAGCCGCAGCCGCCTTCTCGTGGGCACCGATCCCCTCGAAGTGCAAGATCTGCTCGTCCAGGATTTCGATACCCAGCCGGTGGTAGTACTCTTGTTTGCTCAGCACCCACGACTGAAAAACCTCGCTGTCCGGCACTGCGAAACCGGCCAGAAAATCACTGCAGAGAGCAGCAGGCAACAGCTCGCTGCGCCGCACCGGCAAAGAGGCAAACGCCTCCAGCTCCGCCACGTCAAGCCGATGGTCACTGGCCGTATTGAACTGCACGTCGGTTGGGGTCACGAACAGGAAAAAAGGCGGCTCGCGGTCGGAGAGTGCGCGCCGCAAACGCGAGAGTGTCTGGCGGAGGTTAGCGCGCGCGACGGATTCTGGCCGGTCTGGCCATAGAAGAGCCGCTAGCGTTTCGCGACGATGCGGGCGGTCTGCCTCGACGATCAGGTAGGCCAGGAGAGCGCGCGCCTTGCCCGTCTCGAAACTGTAGACGGCTTCGCCGCCTAGCTCGACCCTATAGCCGCCCAGCAGACGGACGACGAGGTGTGCCATGGGCATGCTGCTCCGAGGAGGCTTTGCCGCGGCATCATACCACATGATGCATGGGTCGCAAACGGGTGAGGCGGCGACGATCGAAACCGATCCTGCCGGGCAAGCGGCGGCCACTTGCGAGCCACGACCTACGGCAGAGTACGGGCGGGGTGACGCTCCCCCGCGGGCAGAACCTGGAGAATCGGGTTGATGCGGAGTGACCGACCGGCCAGCGAAGCTAATCTGACAAGCTAAGTGACCCCGGTCAGCCGCGCCAACTGCTGCCGGGCCGCCAGCGAATCCGTGAAGTGCAGCCCCTGCATGCCGACCTGCCGCGCGCCCTCAACGTTTGCCAGTACGTCGTCGACCAGCAACGCCTCGGCCGGCGCGACCCCAGCGCGGGCCAGGGCCAGGCGAAAGATGCGGGCATCGGGCTTCATCAGGCCCTCTTCGGCGGAGAGGGTCACGCTGTCGAAACAGCCAAGGATGCCCCATTTTTCGGCAAACATCTGGCGGCCGTTGTCGCCGACATTGCTCAGCAGCCCCAGGTGATAGCGAGGTCGCAGCCGGCCGAGATACGCGACGAGGGCCAGGTCGAGCTCGTCCCCCGCGAAGAAGTCCTCGTGCAAGCGCGCCAACGCCTCGTCACCCAGCCCCAGACGGCCACCCAACCGGCGCCAGTGGTCGGCATCGCTGATTGTGCCGAGCTGCACGTCCCAACCGGTCTCGCCACCGAATATGATGTACTCGGCTTGACCGGTTTGCAGGTTCAACTGCTCTTCCCAGTAAGTACGCAGACTGCGGTCGAAGGTGCGCACCAGCACGCCTCCGAAGTCAAAAATCACCGCCTTCAGGCCCAATTCTGCTCCCTCCCGCCTCTGGCAAACCAATCCACTGGCCTGCCCGCCGCCATCAACGCCTTCTCGTAGACGACCATCACTTCCTCGGCGATATTGGCCCAGCTATAGCGTTCCGCCCAGCGGCTGGCCTGCCAGCTTAACTGCTTGCGCAGGCTGTCATACTTCAGGAGCAGCGTGAGCTTGGCCGCCAGGGCTTCTGCATCGCCGGCGGGGACCAGGTAGCCATTGAAGCCGTCGGCGACATTCACCGAGAGCCCGCCCACGTCGGAGGCGACGACCGGCGTGCCGCAGGCCATGGCCTCAAGAGCTACCATACCGAAGGACTCGTAGTGTGAAGGCGCCACGACGGTCGACGCAGCGGAATAGTAATCGACCAGGGTATCCTGATCTTTGGAGCCCAGGAACGTGACCAGGTCACCAACGCCCAGGCTCTCCCGCAGCACCTTCAAGCGCGCCATCTCATTCTGCTCCTGACCGGCATCGGCATCGGGGTCGCCGCCGATGATGGCCACACAGAGATCCGAACGCAGGTCCGGCTCGCGTTGGCGCACCAACGCTATCGAGCGGATCAACGTGTCGATGCCTTTGATGGGCTGTATCCGTCCCACGAACAGGATCATCCGATGTTCGGCAGGAATCCCAATATGCGCCTTGGCCTCGGCGGCCGGCAGCCGACGAAAGCGTTGCAGGTCGACGCCGGGCGGGACGACGGAGATCCGGGCCGGGTCCGCCCCATAGAGCGCAGCCATCTGCTCGCGCTCCAGCCCAGTCGCGGCAATGATGCGATCGGCAAAGCCCATGATCTCGCCCTCGGCCGCGATGCGCTGCGCGCTCTCCACCTCAGCCGCCGATGCCGCGACCTGGTTCTTGAGCAAAGCCAGGGTATGGAACATCTGCACGATCGGGATATGCCACGCAGCGCGCAGCTGTCGGGCCGCCAGCCCGGAAAGCCAGTAGTGGCTGTGCAGGAGATCGTAATGAATACCCTCGCGCGCCGCAAAGGATTCGACGCCCTCGATGAACTCGGGCAGGTGCCCGTGGACGGCATTCTTGTTGTACGGGTGCTCGGGCCCGGCCGGGACGTGGATCACGCGCCCCCTTGGGCCCAACGGGCCACCCTCCCGCACGCGTGGCAGCGTCGGGTCCTGCGAGCGGGTGAAGACGTCGACCGCCAACCCGCACTCGCCGAGCGCGCGGGTCAGCTCGCGGACGTATACGTTCATGCCCCCCGTTTCCTTGCCGCCCAGAGTAGCCAGGGGACAGGTGTGTATGCTCAACATTGCGATACGCTGCAAAGCCATGCTGTCGACTCTCTTTGCCGGCAGCTGTCCGCACGCATCTCTCGCCCTAAGCATCAGTTGCCGGCATTTTTAGTAGTTCGCCCATGGTACCACGGGTCGCAAAATCCATCTACTCGCGCCCCAGCTCGGCTGCCGGTCTCCACCCCTTATTAGTTGGGCGTGCGCGGGAGGGGCATGGCGTAAGTAAACCCAGCAGCTTGCCGAATCTGCTGACCGGGATTAGAATAGTCGCTGACTGGCGATTCTCAACCAAAGAAATGATGTAGTATGAGCGATCAGGTCAAACTCGTACTGTCCTTCGACATCCGTACCGGGCAGGAGAAGGCCTATCGGCGTTTCGTGCTGGAGGACTTCCTGCCCCAGGCCCAGGAAATGGGCCTGGTGCCGACCGATGCCTGGCACACGGCCTACGGAAACTATCCCTCGCGCCTGATAGCCTTCGTCGCAGAGGACATGGAAACCATGCAGGCCGCGCGCGCCAAGCAGGAGTGGCAGACCCTGATGCGCAGGCTCAACAATTACACGGCCAACCTGCAGCAGCGCGTCATCCGCTTTCGCGGCGGTTTTCAATGGTAGGAGGAGGGTTCACTCCTTAACACCACATCTGCGCGCTGCTTCATCTCCTGTCTTGCCGGGTCGAACCGGGCCGCGATCGCGCGCAGCGTTTGTCCCGTCTCTGGATGGACATATCCCGGCGCGATGTCAGCCAGTGGGATGGCGACGAAAGGTCGCTGCAAGATCTCGGGATCCGGGATATGACGGTGCCCCAACTGCAGGATTGCCTCGTTGAATAACGCGATGTCCAGGTCTATGGTGCGCGGGGCGTTCTTATCGGCCGTCCGCACCCGCCCCAACTCGGCCTCGATCGCCGGAATGGCTTGCTCCCGCAGCTCGCGCGCGCTCAATTCGGTCTCGAGCAGCACAACGGCGTTGAGGAAGTTGGCTTGCCCGGCCGACCCGAGCGGCCGCGTTTCCCAGACTGTTGAGGCGGCGGTTACACGCCCATAGGCTCTCAATCGCTCGACTGCCGCGGGCAAGTTGCGCTCCGGTTCGATGTTGGAACCCAGCGACAAATAGGCCCGGTTTATCTCCTGTTCCCGCCGGGCGGACGGCTGATCGGCGGGCGCATCGGCCGTCATGACTGCTCCCTTCGCCGCTCGATGGTGACGCCTACCGAGCGCGCGAAACGCAGGGCGCCGGGTTTCTCCACCGTCACGGAGACTCGCTCCACGCGTGGGTCCGAAAGACATACCTTGGCGATATCGGCCGCCATCTTCTCTACCAGGTAAAATTCCGAGCCTTCGACCAACTGGATAATGTGCTTGGTGAGGCTTCGGTAGTTGACCGCATCCTGGATGTCGTCGCTCTCACCGGCGGCCCGCATGTCTACATCCAGATCCAGGTTGATCAGCACATCCTGGCGGTCACGGCGCTCTTCATCGTTTATGCCAACGATGGCGCGCAAGAGAAGGTCCTCGACGTGAATCTGATCTGCCATGAGCTTACTCCTGCATCCCTTCTGAGCCTCGGCGGATTCTGGCGCGGTTGAATATGCAACCAAAAGTCCCGCGGAGCCGAGACTCCCCGGCGAACTTGACAGACGGTCTATGATAACCTATACTGCGCAGCGCTAAGGAAGACTGAGAGTTACATAGGAAGCACAATGCCGGCTGTTGACCCATCCTCATCTGCCAGTTTCTGGCTTGATCTCTCCGAAGCCGCCCGCTATCTCGGGGTGCATTTTACCACGTTACGCCGCTGGGCGGACGCCGGCCAGGTACCATGCATTCGCACGCCGGGCGGACGCCGCCGCTTCGCGGTCCGCGAGCTCCAAAGCTTCCTGGAGGGACTGCGGCAGAATCAGCGACCGGCCCTCAGTTCCGCGACCGCAATCGCGCCGCTCGATACCCGCACCCTGGATGTGGCGCGGCAACATTTGCAGGCCCGCGCCGAGTCCGATGCCCAGTGGCAGCACCACTTCGGCGAGGAGCAGCGGCTGAAGTTCCGGCACACGGGGCAGCAATTGCTGGGACTGGTGATCCAGTTCGGCAGCCGTGCCGATGCCGGGGAGGCCTTCCTGGAAGAGGGACGACGCCTGGCAGCCGAGTATGGCCAGACCTGCTGCGAGGCAGGCATGTCCATCACCGAAACGGTGCGCACCTTCTTGTTCTTCGGCCACTCGATGCTCAGCGCTGTCCAGCAGGCAGGCACGGTCAACGGTACGCACGACGCCGAAGGGCTGCGTCTGTATCGGCGCATGAGTGATTTCCTGGATGCAATCTTGCTGGCGACGGTCGAGAGCTACTGCCGACAGCCGGCTACCCCTATTACGCCAAGTCTGGAGGCCCGACCCTGATGCAACTTATCCGCCAGCCTGCCTATGACCTCAAGGAGCGTCCGTTCCTGGTCATTTGGGAGACTACCCGCGCTTGCGATCTGTCTTGCCGGCACTGCCGCGCAGAGGCGCAGCCACTGCACGATCCGACCGCGCTTTCGTTCGAGCAAAGCTGCGACCTCATCCGGCAGGTGGAAGAGCTGGGCATGCCCCGCCCGCTCTTCATCATGACCGGCGGCGACCCCTTCAAGCGGCAGGACATTTTCGATCTCGTCAGTTACGCGAGCGCACAGGGTCTGCCGGTCGCCGTTTCTCCCTCCGGCACGCCCCTCTTGACACCCGCAAATCTACAGAGGCTGAAAGAGGCCGGCGCCAAAGCTATCTCGCTGAGCGTGGACGCTTCCAATGCCGCGATCCATGATGAGTTCCGCCGCGTGCCGGGCTCTTTCGACTGGACGATCAACGGCTGGAAGGCGGCCCGCGAGGCCGGTCTCAAGCTGCAGATCAACACCACGGTCACGCGTTACAACCTGCACGACCTACCGGCCATGTTCGCCCTGGTGCGCGCACTGGGCGCGATGACCTGGAGCGTTTTCTTCCTGGTTCCGACGGGACGCGGGCTCTCGGAAGATGAGGTTTCGGCTGAAGACTACGAAGCTGTCTTGAACTTCTTGTACGATGCCTCGAAGTATATCGGCCTCAAGACGACCGAAGGCCATCACTATAAGCGGGTCGTTCTGCAGCGCACCGCACTGGAGGCGCGTGGGCTGCCGCCCGAGCAGTACATGGGACTGAACGAGACTTACCAGGAGCTCCGAGCCGGCCTGGCGGAGGTTACGCGCGGCACCGAACCGCCCGCCCACCCCGATCGCATGCGCCGCAGCCCGATGCACGTCAACTCGGCAGAGGGCTTCGTCTTCATCTCCCTGCACGGCGACGTCTTCCCCAGCGGCTACCTGCCGCTCACGGCCGGCAACGTGCGCGAGACTCCCCTGGGTGAGATCTACCGCCAGAGCCCGCTCTTCCGCTCGCTACGAGACAAGGCCCAGCTCAAGGGCCGTTGCGGCGAGTGTGAGTTCCGCGCCATCTGTGGTGGGTCGCGCTCGCGCGCTTACGCAGTCACGGGCGACGTGCTGGCGGAAGAACCTTTCTGCTCCTACCAACCCGGCAGCTTCGCCTTCGCGGGCGACATCGAGGCCCTGTTGGCTCACCGCACCTGATTGAGCTGGAACACGAACATTTAGTGGGAAGCGATTGATGCAAGTCGAAGACGTCGTTATCATAGGCGGCGGTATTACCGGGCTGGCCGCGGCCTACACTTTGCAGGAGGAAGCCAGGGCAGCCGGCCGTCCGCTGCGCTATGTCCTGGTCGAAAGCGAGCGACGGCTGGGTGGCAAAATCCTGACCGAGCACCTCGAAGGGTTCACGATCGAAGGCGGACCGGACTGCGTCATCAGCCAGAAACCTTGGGCGGCCGATCTTGCACGCCGGCTCGGCCTTGGCGACGCCTTGATGGGCACCAACGACGAGCGCCGCAAGACCTACGTCCTGACCCGCGGTCGCCTGACTCCCCTGCCCGACGGCGTGATGCTGATTATCCCGACACGCATCACCCCGTTCGTGACCTCACCGTTGATCTCGTGGCCGGGCAAGATCCGCATGGGCCTGGACCTGTTCATCCCTCGCCGCAAAGGCGACGCGGACGAAAGCGTCGCGGATTTCGTGCGCCGGCGGCTCGGTCGGGAGGCGCTCGACAAGATCGCGGAACCGCTGATGGGCGGCATTCACGTCTCCGATCCGGAGCTGCAGAGCCTGCTCGGCACTTTCCCTCGCTTCCGGACGCTGGAAGTGCAGCACCGCAGCTTGATCTTGGGGATGCTCGCCCAAAAACGTCGGAGCGCCAGGCGCGCCGGCCGGTCGGGGGCACCCGTTCAGCCGTCCGCCCGCCTCGGGCAAACTCCGCCGCCAACCACGACCTTCATCACCTTGACCGGTGGGCTCGGCCAGCTAACCGCGGCGCTGACAACGGCGCTGACTGGGGAACTGCTGACAGGGGCGCGCGCCACGGTCATTCGGCAGACGGCGCTTGGCACCGCCGGCCAAGGCCCGTCAGGATTCGAGGAAGCGAGCCCGACCGAGGGCGGCTACGTAGTCCAGCTCGAAGATGGCCGCACGCTCCACGCCCGGGCAGTGGTCTTGGCGACGCCGGCTTACGTCTCGGGCGAGCTGGTCTCCGCATTCGCACCCGACCTGGCCCGCCTGTTGGCCGCGATCCGTTACGTCTCGACCGCGACCGTATCGCTCGGTTACCGCGCGGCCGACGTATACCACCCACTGAACGGCTTCGGGCTTGTTATCCCAAAGAGCGAGGGCCGGCAAATATCGGCTTGTACGTGGAGCTCGACCAAGTTCAACCACCGCGCTCCTGCAGACGGTGTGCTGTTGCGCTGCTTTGTAGGGGGGCCCGGCCATGAGGCGTTGGTGGATCTCAGCGACGAAGAACTGACGATGCTCGCGCGACGGGAGCTGCAACAGATCATGGGCATCGATGCGCAGCCGCTGATCGCGCGTGTCTTCCGCTGGCGCAGGGCGAACCCGCAGTACGACGTCGGCCACCTGGAACACGTGCAAGTGCTGCGTGCCGCCTGCGCTGGGCAGCCCGGTCTATTCGTGGCCGGGGGAGCATACGACGGAGTGGGTGTGCCTGACTGCGTCCGGCAAGGAACGGCAGCCGCGCGGGCCGCATTGGCTTTCTTGACCGATGAGGGCAGTGCCGGGCCACGGCCGGTGCTGGCCGGCTCAGTTGTCAAGGCTGCTGAATAAGGTATTGAGCGACTCGGCCAGGGTTGGGTGTGCGAAAACAGCATCCCTGAGAGCCGTGTAGGGCAGGCGACCCATCATGGCGATCTCGAGCATCGCCATGATCTCGCCGCCCTGCATACCTAAGACGGCCGCCCCCAGGATCTGCCCACTCTCTGTATCGACCAACGCCTTCATGAACCCGCGTGTCTGGCCCGTCTCAATCGCCCGGGCGACATAGCCCATCGGAATCTTGGCGATACGGAAGTCGAGCCCCTGCCGGCGCGCTTCGTCCTCGCTCAGACCAACCCTGCCCAACTGCGGATCGATGAAAATCGTGTAGGGCACCAGGCGGCCGGAGATGGTCTCGTGCCGGTCGTGCAGCAAATTGTCCCGCAGGATGCGGAAATCGTCGTACGAAATGTGCGTGAAGGCCGGACCGCCTTTCACGTCCCCCAAGGCATAAACTCCGGGAACGCTGGTTTCCAGCCGCTCGTTGACTTGTATGAAGCCCTGCTGATCAACCTGAACACCGGCCGCGGCGAGATTCAGATGCTCAGTATTGGGCGTGCGCCCCGTGGCGACGAGCAGATGTGAGCCGGTGAGCTGCCGCTCGCCCGACGCTAACTTGACGGCAAGCTCGATCTGACCGCCGGCCTCAGACACGTGCTGCGCATGGGCTTCGAACAGCACTTCAACACCGTCCTCGCGCAGGATCCTGGCCACCTCGTCGGAGACGTCGGCGTCCTCGTCGTCCAAGAGGCGCGGTCCGCGCTGCACGATGGTCACCCGGCTCCCGAACCGGCGGAACATCTGGGCGAACTCAAGCCCCACGTAGCCCCCGCCCAACACCAGCAAATGCTGGGGGAGGGTCTCCAGTTCCATGATGGTCGTGGAATCGAGGCTGGGCACGCCATCCAGGCCGGGCAACTGCGGAACGCTGGGACGGGCGCCGGTGTTGATGAGGATACGATCGGCGTCGAGGTGCCGAATGAGACCGTCCGCGCCGGCCTGGGGCGCAGGGTGGACGTCGAGTGAATGCGGGCCGCTGAAGCCGGCTTCGCCGCGCAGCAGTACCAGACCGTCGGCGCGCTGGATACGCTTCTCGTTGCTGCGCCGGGAGTCCTCTACCACCCTCCGCTTGCGCTGCACCACCTCGGCCAGGTTCACCTGCACCGCTCCGGCGTGAATGCCATAATCCTCGGCCCGCCGCGCCTGATGGGCGACTTCGGCGCTGGCCACCATCGTCTTGGTAGGGGTACAACCGCGGTTGACGCACGTGCCGCCGATCTGGTCGCGTTCGACGATCGCGACTTTCCAACCGGCGCTTGCCAGGGCTGTGGAAAGGGGCACCCCCGCCTGCCCGGCGCCGACAATGATCGCGTCGTAATGCTCGTCAGATGGCATGGCGACCTCGCAGCTGCATGCAGAATCCGAACGAAATTCGCGCCCAATGGTCAATCCGGTCTGCTCATCTGTCTGTGAGCTAGTTTCCCCGCTCGGCAATGATGTAGCGACGGCACCAGGCGAGCGCGTCATCGATGCCTTCGCGCGTGAAAGCACGACGGGCGAAGTGTTCGGCTACCGGGTCGAGCAAGCTGGCCGAGGCGGCTTGTTCCTTCCAGGCGGCCAGCCAGCCCGGCCGTGCCGCCGGTTCCACCTCCAGCAATTGGCGGCAGGCGTCCTCGAAGAGGCGCACCATCCAGCGGTAGCCCCAGAGCAACAGCCGGCCACCGGGACGGACGCAGGGCTTGGCCAGCTCGCGTAGGCGGTTGACCGCGGGCAGAATGGCTGCGTCCAGCGTATCCCAGGTATCAAGGAAGACCGTATCGAAGCGCTGACGGGGCCCGCCGGCAAGATATTCCTCGATGGTGGCCGTCCGCACCTCGAGCGGAAGGTCGAGGGCGGCACTCAGCACCGGTTCAACCAATTGGCGGACGATCGGGCTGCGCTCGATGATGGTGAAACGGGTCGCCTGCCCGGCTACGCCCGCCTGCGCATATTGGGGATAGAGGCCAAGCCCCAGGCCGCCGACCAATACATGTCCCCAGGAGCGCTTGGCGTTGTTGTACATCATCATGTGTTCCTGGGGCGTGCTCGACATCCAGAGCCGTCCGGCGGGATCGAACAGCAGCCGGCAATCGAAGGGGCCACTGAACCCGTAGGGCCGGCCGAATATCTCCGCCTGCTCCAGCAGTCGACGCTCGATGCGATATCCGCTTTGGTGTTTGGCCACCGGCGCCAAAGCAACTGAAATGCGCAGCCAGGCCTCCGTCCACTTCGTATCATCGAAATCGGGGTCAAAAGGGTCTTGCGGGGCCCGGCTCTGACCTCGAGGCGTCCGACCAATTGACATCTACCCCTCCCGCGGGATATAATGAGGGCGCGCCGCCCATGACTGGGCGGCGTTTCCAAGGGCTGACCTGAGATCGCGATCGCATATGGGATAGCCGCTCTCAGGTCGAGAAAGGACAAGGCTAACCGCGGTTAACCTTGGGGAGTATTAACGTATGGCGCGCAATCGCAAGGGCCGGCGCAACGTGGACTGGCGCAAGACGCTTTTCCTGGTGCTGTCGCTGGTGATGGTGTTATCGATGATCCTGGCAATGTTCCTGACCTCCGCTCCGGCAATACTGCCGAAGTGACGTGCGTGGCAAAGGCGAGAGGCCGAATTGCCGGAGCCTGAAGCTGTCGCTCACGAGGCGGGCGCCCTGGTAGCAAGCTCGGCCCAGCGCGTCGGGCTAACGCCTCCCCAAACTGGTCGCCTGAGCGGCATCTGGTTGGCGCTGATCGGCGTTATCGGCTTCTCGACCAGCCCGGTCTTTGTGCTTGGGGCTCGGCCATTAAGCCCGGCCGAGATCACCGTCGGGCGGCTGGCCAGCGCCGCCGTGTTGGTGTGGATCCTGGCGTTGTTCAGCCGGCAGCCCCTCTGGCCCCGGCGGGCCGACCTCCCCCGGTTTGCCGCCTTCGGCCTGATCACGGCGCTGCACTTTTTGAGCTACATTGCCTCCCTGAACTTCACCACCATCGCGCACTCGCTGGCCATCGTATACACGGCGCCGGTCTTCGTGGCACTGTTCTCGGCGTGGCTGCTCAAAGAGCCGATCGCGCGCCGCAAGTGGCTCGGGGTGATTGTGACCGTGGCCGGGATTGCGGTGCTGGCAGGGTTGGAAGCGCGCATGGACGCCCGCATGTTCGTAGGCGATCTATTAGCGCTGATCTCGGCCATCACCTTCGGACTTTATTCGGTCGCCGGACGCTCACAGCGTGAGCGCTACGGCCTTTTCACCTACGCCGGCACGGTCTATGGACTGGCAGCACTTTGGGCCTTACCGGCTGCCGCACTCAGTTTCACACCGGCCGGCTACCGGGCGGCGCCGTTGCTATCGTTGCTCGGCGCGGGCCTCATCCCCCTCGGGATGGGACATACATTATACAACGCGGCCCTCCGTCGCACGCATGCGACGACGATCAATCTGATCGCGACACAGGAAGTCACCGGGGGCGTGCTATTGGGAGCCATTTTCCTGGGACAGATCCCGGCTCTCAACGAAATCGTCGGGGGGCTGATTGCCCTGGCCGGTATTGCTATGGTATTGACCTGGTAAAAATGGCGATGAGGGAAGACACGAATAGGATACGTGAGACGTGAGCAAACCAGTAGATTGTCCGTATTACTTTGCCGACTACTTCCGCGGTAGAGACGTCGAGAAGTGCCGGCTGATCGAGCGCAACCCTGAGAATCAGCGGCCGTGGCATCGCTCACTGTGCAACTCTTGCCCCGTGCCTGGGATTCTCAGGCGTACCACCTGCCGCCACCTGGCATTGGAAGGCAGCGTCGAGCGCAAGTTTGGAATCGTGGATCGGGTGTCGGTTTATGCCGTATGTACCGAGCACATCGACGAGTTGAGCGACCCGCGGCGCTGCCCGGCCTGCGAGGCCAAAGCAGCCGAAGAGCGGGCGGCCAGGGAACGCGCGGCGCGAGAACAGGCTGCCACGAAGACATGATCGACGATGGCCGATGCCCCAAGCGCGGGCGTCAGCCGCGGCCCGGACGGCAAAACATAAGTGTAGGGCTCCGGCCCGAGAGACCGGAGCCCTACACTTTTTTTCCGATCCGGCGCAGCCCGCTGCTTACTTGGTCGCGGTCGGCGCGGGCGACGGGGTTGCCTGGGGTGCCGGGCTCAAGGCCGCGTCGAGCTTCTCGGTGAAGGCAGAGAGCTCCTGCGCTCCGACCATAGCAGCCAACGCTTGGCTCTGTTGGAGATTGACCAGCAGGAACGCCGGCACTTGCGGCACGCCCACCTGCTCCTGGCCGAAGGTCAATGCGCTGTCGATCTGCGCCTGGGCAGAAGCATCGTTCAGGCACTGCCCGAACGCCGCGTCGTCCAGCCCCAGGTCTTTGGCATACTTGGCCATCGCCGCGCTATCGCCGTCTTTCCAATCGGCCTGGTGTGCGTACAAGGCATCGGCATATTCCCAGAACTTGCCCTGACGCGACGCACACGCCGCGGCTACGGCAGCCTTGGGTGCCTCGCTCGGATAGTAGAAGTACACAATGCGCAGTTTGCCATCCGTAACGTACTTATCGCGCAAGGCAGGCAGGACGTCGCTGAAAAACTGGCCGCAGGTGGCACACTTCAGATCCTCGAATGCCATCAGCAGCAGAGGAGCTTTAGCATCGCCGAGGGTCGGGCTCCCGTCGTACGTCAGGCCCGCGTGATTCGGGTCGGGATCGAAGAAGTTGGTGCCCGCGGGCAAAGGCGTGGGCGTGGGTGCAGGATGCTGCCCGGCAATCGCCTTCTCAATCGTCTGCTGGAACTGCTGAAACGGCACGGCACCGTTGATGAACCAATCGTTGACAAAGAACGCCGGGGTGCCCTGCACTCGCTGCGCCAAGCCGTCGGCAAGGTCCTTCTTGATATGCGATTCGGTCTCAGCCGCCGCGAAGCACTTGTCATACGCCGCGCCATCTGCGCCCGCGGCAAGCGCCTGCGTGCGGAACTCGACCGCGGCATCCTGGACCGAACTCCAGGTGCTCTGATTGGTGAAGAGCCAATCGTGCATCGCCCAGAAAAGGCTCGGTTCCTGCTGGCCGGCGCACAGGGCGGATTTGGCGGCCGGCATAGCGTTCGGATGGATATCCAATGGGAAGTTGCGGAAGACAAGCACTACCTTGCCGGTTGCTACATAGGCCTGATCGATCTGCGGTCCCGTTTCCAGCGCGTGCCGGCTGCAATACGGGCACTGGAAATCCGAATATTCGAGCAGTTTGACCGTCGCCTTCGGATCGCCGAGATAGAAGTTGCCATCGGCGTCAACACCTGACGGCAGGCTGCTCGACGGGACGATCGCGGCACTCGGGGCGGCGGTGGTAGCGGCCGCCTGGCTGCCGGACGGAGCACTCGCCGCCGACGCGCCCTCGGTTGGAGCCGCGGGAGCGGTGGTGGCTGTCGAGGCAGCCGGGGCAGATCCGGCGGCGGGGGTAGCTACCGGTGCTGCGACACAGGCCGCGGCCAAGAGGGCCACGACGACCAAACCCAGCCCGAGCGCAAGCCGACGCGTGGGCGGGTGCGTCCAGGAACGCGAACACAACTGCTTGTCCATTAAACTCCCTCCTCCAAAGGTTAGTACACAAACTCCCGAACATCGTAGCGCGAGCACTTTGGCGGGTGTTCTGGGTCGACTGGCCTCAACCCAGCCCTGATGGCTGCCTCCTGTTGAGCGATCTCGGCGTCACTCAACTGGCGAATTCCCGCCTGACGGCTCAACTGGCCGTATTCCGAACCGGCATGCTCGACAAAAGGCGAAAAATAAATGATATCGCCGTGGGCCAAAGGCATCGCGTTCAATGCCGCGACCGTCCGGACAATGTGCACCGCGGCGTAACGCTCCCCGCCGACGCCTGTCATGACGATCACGCTGGCGGCGACCCCCGCCCTCTTGAGGGTCGTGACCGCTGATACCGCGTCCGCCGCACAGCCGGGCTTGCGCAGAAAACGCAGCAACGTGTCGTCGCCACTTTCCAGGCCAATGTATACCCGGCGCAGGCCGTGGCCTGCGAGCTCGGCCCACTCGGCGGCCGATTTGCGGTGTACGTCGAAAGCATCCATGAACGAATAGATGCCCGTTCCCGGGAAGCTGTCTTCGATCACGTCAAGCCAGGTCCGCAGCCGGGACATGGACGCGACCAGGGCGTTGGCGTCGGCCAGGAACAAAGACTTGCGCAGGGCGAGCGCCGGGCCAAAGAACTGGCGCACTGCCGCGATGTGATCCCGCAACTGCGCGGCGTTCTTGATGCGAAACGGCCGGTCAAGATAGAAATCGCAGAACGTACAACGATTGTAGGAGCACCCCTCGCTGGCCTGCAAGACGAGCGCCAGGTATTGGTCGGGCGGCAGGATGCTGACCGGCCGGTAGACCCGGGCAAAGCGAGAGGCATCCGCCTCCAGCGCGGTCCAGTCCCAGCCGGCGAGGGCCGCCACCTGGGGATAATTGCGCCCTGAGGGTTGGCCCAGGAAAACCTGCGCTGCCTCAGCGGCCAGCCGGTACGCAGCTTCCAGAAACGTCCTGGCTTCCTCGTCTGTCAGCCAGCGCCGCTGACGGGCGCCGTCCGGGCCGCGACACTTCAGCATCACCCGGTTGTCCAATCCGCGGCGATAGTTCTTTCCGGCCACGAACGCGCCGATCAACCGTCCGGCCAGGTCAAACGAGTAACTGGGCGCCTCGTTACCCACCAATAGGTTAGTGACCTGGGGCCGCAGTCGCACGGTCACCGGCCGGCCCCTCAGCTCACCTGTCAAGATCGCGTCAGCCATCGCTCTCCAAAGGCCATTCCGGCCATTATACTGCAGGATGCAATCCAATCAAAGTTGCATAAGCTGCATCACGTTTGGCTTTGCCTCCGTATGGTATAATGCTGAATCTGGAGTAGAGCGAATCCATGTCATTATTGGTCGGCCAAAACCTGGGCAAGGCCTTCGGCGCCCTGGACGTATTCCAAGATATCGACGTCAGAATTGAAGAAGGCGACCGCATCGGACTGGTCGGTCCGAACGGCGAGGGCAAGACGACCCTCCTGCGCATCCTGGCCGGCGTAGAGACACCGACCACCGGCGAGGTTTTCCGCCGGCGCGGGCTCAGCGTCGGCTACTTGCCTCAGGACCCGCCGCCAGCGGGCGACAAGACGCTCAAAGCCGCGATGATGGAAGTGTTCGGCGCGCTGCGCGCCCAGGGCGATTCACTGGCCGAGCTGGAGCACCGGATCGCCTCAGCCGCCGCACAGGCGTCGGCTCAATACGATGCGCTGCTGGAGGAATACGGCCAGGCCCAGGTCGCCTTCGAGACGGCGGGCGGCTACGAATACGAGGTGCGTATCAAGCAGGTGCTCGGCGGCCTGGGCTTCAACGAGGCCGAGCACGACAAGCTGCTGGCGCACCTGAGCGGCGGCGAGCGCACACGCGCGCTCTTGGCCCAGTTGCTGCTGCTGGAACCGGATCTCTTGCTGCTGGACGAGCCTACCAATCACCTTGACCTGGAGGCGATCGAGTGGCTCGAGGACGCCCTGGCCCGCTGGAAGGGCGGCATCGTGGTGGTGGCGCACGATCGCTATTTCCTGGACAAGGTGGCCATGCGGGTGTGGGACCTTGCCTTCGGTCGCTTGGAAGCGTACCGCGGCAACTACACGCACTATCATCAGCAGCGCGAGGCCCGTCTGGAGCGCCAGCGCCGCGAATATGAGGAGCAGCAGGAGTACGTCGCCGAGACGGAAGAGTTCATCCGCCGCAATTTGGCCGGACAGCGGACCAAAGAGGCGCAGGGACGGCGCACCCGGCTCGAACGTTTTCTAAAGGACGAGGCCATCGACCGGCCCATCGAACACAAGCAGATCCACCTGGGGCTGACGACGCACATCCGGTCCGGCGACCTGGTGCTCTTGACCAAGGACCTGCTGGTGGGCTATGACCGGCCGCTCTTTCGCTGCCCGGATTTAGAAGTGCGTCGCGGCGAGCGGGTCGCGCTGATCGGGCCCAACGGGGCCGGCAAGACGACGCTCCTCAAGACTATCCTTGGGCAGATCCCGGCGCTGGCCGGGCGCGTGCGTTTCGGTGCCAGCGTTCATGTCGGCTACCTGGCCCAGGCCCAGGCCGGACTGCATGCCGAACAGACCGTGATGGACTCGATCCTCGAGATCGCCAACTTGCCTCTGTCCCAGGCGCGCAGTTTTCTGGGCGGGTTCCTGTTTGTGGGAGATGAAGTGTTCCGCAAGATCGGCACTCTCAGCGGGGGACAACGCAGCCGGGTCGCCCTGGCGCGCCTGACGCTGCAAGGCTCCAACTTCCTACTGCTCGACGAGCCCACCAATCACCTGGACCTGGCCTCGCAGGAAATCCTGCAGGAAGTGCTGGGCAATTTTCCCGGTACTGTCTTGCTGGTCAGCCATGATCGTTACCTTGTGGAGGCGTTGGCCACGCACGTCTGGCGGGTCGACGGCAACGCCTTGCGCGTTTACAAGGGCAACTATACGGAGTACCAGCGGCTGCTGGCCCAGGAAAACGAGCTCGAGAAGGTGCCGGCGGAACCGGCGCAGGGGCAAAAGCCGGGCCCCGAAGTGCAGCACGATCGCGAGCGGGCGCGCGAGGAGCGGCGCCAGCGAAAAGCGGCCGAGAAACAGGCTGAGCAAGTCAGCGCGCTCGAAAGCGAAGCCGAGGCGCTGGAAGCCACGCTGCGCGTTCTGAGCGCTCAGCTAGAGGCTGCCAGTCTGGCCGGCAACGTCGAGCAGATCCATGAGCTGGGCCTGCGCTACCAGGGCACCGAAAAGGAGTTGCACCGGGTTCTCGAGGCCTGGGCGGAACTGGCCTGACGGCGGGGCCGCCCGGGCGCGGCCAAGACCGGGAGTGCCAGGCGCGGAGCCGGAGGAGTGTCATGCAACCATCCCCCCATAAGCCGCTTGTGATCGGTCTGACGGGCGGCATAGGCAGCGGCAAGAGCGCGGTACTCAAGGTCCTGGTGAGGCTGGGTGCAGAAGGCATAGACGCCGACCGGGTAGCCCACGAAGTGATAAGGCGGGGCGGGCCGGCCTATCAGCCTGTCGTGTCAGCCTTCGGCCCCGATATCCTGGCCGTCGACGGTCAGGTCGACCGCGCGACTCTCGCACGACGGGTCTTCGCGGATGCCGCTGCACTGAAGCGCCTCGAGGCCATCACCCACCCGGCAGTGAGCGAGGTGGTGAGCGGGCGCGTCGCGTCTTCCCGGGCGCCGATGGTGGTAATTGAAGCGATCAAGCTGCTGGAGTCGGGGTTGAGCCGGGCCGTGTGCGACGAGGTGTGGGTGACCGTCGCCCGCCCCGAACAACAGGTGGCCCGTCTGATCGCCGGTCGGGGCATGTCGGCCTCGGAAGTCGAGCTCCGGCTGGCCGCGCAGATGCCGCCGACCGAGATGGTCGGCATGGCCGACCGCGTCCTGGATACCAGTGGTACGCTGGCCGACACTGGGCTGCAGGTGTTCAAGGCCTGGGCCGATTTGGAGTTGTCGTTTCCGTCCGCCGAGATACGCCCGGCCACCGGCGAGGACGCCGAGGGCATCGCGGCGGTGGTCAACAGCATCGTGCGCGAGGGCGGTCTGACGGTGATCGACCGCACCTACAGCGTGGAAGAGGAAAGGGCGTTCCTGAATGGCCTGGACCCGCGCGCCCGGCTGACGGTGGCGACGGTGGCCGGGCAAGTTGTCGCGCTGGTGGAGGTCGACCTGTATGCCGTCTACACGGACGCCATGCGGCATGTCGGCACAATGGCAACCTTTGTGGCAGCCGGCTTGCGCGGCCAGGGCCTCGGCCGGCGGCTGGCCGAGGCCAACTTTGCCACTGCAGGGGCGGCCGGCTTCCTTAAGCTCGTAATCAACGTGCGAGCCGACAATGAGGACGCGCAGAGCTTCTATTCAGCGCTCGGCTTCGTCCCGTGCGGGCGGCTGGTTCGCCAGGCTTTCGTCGACGGCCATTACGTGGATGAACTGCTGTACGAGCGATTCTTGTGATAATGCTTGGCCGCAAAGGAGATCGGATGAAGGTAATCCGCAGACTTTGGGAGCGTCACCCCAACCTGGTATCATGGGCACTGCTGGCTGCCGGCATGGTGATCATCGTGGTACTGGCTGCCCGCAGCGTTGGCTTCACGGCCGGGCAATGGGCGGCCTTGATCGCGGCAACCATCGGCCTGGCAGGGCTGTGCGTCTGGATTTTGAGTTGGGAAGACAACGACGAGGAAATTGATATGGAAGCAGGCGCCAAGATGAGCGCCGAGGCTGCGCCGGCAGAGAAGCGCCAACCGGCTGCTCCGAGCATGCGAGAGAGCGGATCGTCAGGTAAGAGAAGTTAATTATCTATGGACAAGCGCGATTATTACGAAGTGCTAGGTGTGCCACGTGGCGCGGACGACAACGCGATCAAGAGTGCCTACCGCAAGCTGGCGCGGCAATATCACCCGGACGTAAACAAGGCGACGGATGCGGGCGAGCGTTTCAAGGAGATCAACGAAGCCTACGAGGTGTTGAGCGATCCCGAGAAGCGCGGGGTGTACGACCGCTACGGTCACGCGGCGACCCAGGGCGGCTTCGGCCAGGGGGGCGCTTCGCCCTTCGGGGGATTCGGCGGCTTTGGCGACATCTCGGACATATTCGACGAGTTCTTCGGCGGCGGTTTTGGGGGACGCAGCAATCGCCAGCGTGGACCGGCCCGGGGCAATGACTTGCGCTACGACCTGGAGATTACCTTCCAGGAGGCCGTATTTGGCACCGAGAAGGAGCTCGAAGTACCGCGTCTGGAAACGTGTCCCCACTGCGGCGGGAGCGGTGCCGAGCCAGGGACCACACCCATCCGTTGTCCGCAGTGCAACGGCAGCGGCGAGATCCGGCGCGCCCAGCAGACTATCTTGGGTCAGTTCGTGAACGTGACTGCTTGCCCCCGCTGCAACGGTGAAGGTGAGATCGTCACGACGCCTTGCACGGTCTGCAAGGGCCAGAAGCGCGTGCGGGTGACGCGCAAGCTTGCGGTCAGCATCCCGGCAGGGGTCGACGACGACATGCGCATTCGACTGGCCGGTGAGGGCGAACCGGGCGATCGCGGCGGGCCGGCTGGCAGCCTGTACGTGATGCTGCACGTGAAGCCGCACAGCCTCTTCCAACGCCACGAAAACGATATACTGCTGGATCTGCCGATCAACATCGTGCAGGCGTCGCTCGGCGCAGACGTGGACGTGCCGACACTGGAAGGCTCCACCAAGCTGACCATCCCGCCCGGCACGCAGAACGGGGCCGTCTTTCGCTTACGAAGCAAAGGAGTGCCTGTGCTGCGCAGCAACCGGCGCGGCGATCAACTGATCACGGCACGCGTGGTCGTGCCGGTCAAGCTCAACGAAAAGCAACGCCTCTTGCTCAAAGAACTTGGCGACTCGTTGGGCGTCGAGTCGCTCAACAAGGACACCCGCAGCGTGCTGGAGAAGATCCTGGACGCCGTGGGAGAGGCGTTTAGCTGACGTGAGCCCGGACTGGATCGAGATCAGCGTTCGGGCAGACGGCGAGGCGGCCGAGGCGGTAAGCGAGTTGTTCAATCGCCTCAACAGCCGTCCGGATGGCCAGGGGGGCGCGGTGACAGAGGTCGGCGGTTTCGACCCGGTTGGCGAAGCGCACGAGCCGGTCGTCAACGTGCGCACCTACCTGCCGGCTGGCGCCGTTGATAGCGCCGAGCGCCAGCGGCAGATCGAAGAGGGCCTCTGGTTCCTGGGCCGGATACATCCCCTTGGCGAACCTGTCGTCCGCCGCTTGGCTGAAGAGGACTGGGCCAATGCCTGGAAAGCACACTATCACCCGCTGCGCATCGGCCGGCGCTTTCTGGTTGTGCCCGCCTGGCAAACCGGGCAGATAGGACCGGCGTCCGGGGAACTGGCGATCGTTCTCGATCCCGGCATGGCCTTTGGCACCGGCCTCCACCCCAGTACCCAGCTTTGCTTACGCGCGATGGAAGGCGCGGTCGCGCCGGGGCAGCGCGTGCTGGACGCCGGGTGCGGTTCCGGCATACTGAGCATCGCGGCTGCCCGTCTGGGCGCGGCTTCGGTGGACGCCTTCGACATCGATCCCCTGGCGGTCGACTCGACGGCTGCCAACGCCGCACTTAACGATCTTCCGGTGTCGATCGACGTTTTTGCCGCCAGCGGGCCCGACGAGGGTCCCTTCTGGGTGAGGGACGATGGCTCACGCCGGACGTGGGACGTTATCCTGGTCAACATCCTGCCGCACGTCATCCTCGAGCTGCTGGGCCGTGGCTTGCACCGCCACCTGGCTCCCGGTGGACGCCTGATCCTGGCCGGCATCATCGAGGAACGCGAGCCGGACCTGTTGGACGCCCTCGCCGAGCGGGACCTGCGCGTGATGGACCGGTTGGCAGAAGGCGACTGGCTGGCGCTGGTGGTCGGGCGACAGATGGGCGCATGAACGAATCCTACCCGATCCTGGAATTCGACGCGAGCCCGGAAGCGATAATCGAACCCCGCCGGACCATCCGCCCCAAGGACGTGCCCGAGTGCTGCGTGCTATGCTTCTTTCAAGACGTCATCACCGGCCTGGTTGAGAGTGGGCGAGCGCGTGTCATCGACACGCGTCAAAGCGAGATCGGTCCGCACCTGGTGTACGAGCTGGCGTTCGACGGACGGCGTCTTGCGGCGCTGCACCCCGGCGTCGGCGCACCATTGGCCGCGGCGCTGCTGGAGGAGATGATCGCGCTGGGATGTCGCAAGTTCATCGCTTGCGGGGGCGCCGGCGTGCTGAACCGGGAGATCCTCGTTGGCCACCTGGTCCTACCGACGGCAGCCATCCGGGACGAAGGCACCTCCTACCACTACCTGCCTCCCGGCCGCGAGGCCGTGCCCAGCGCCGAGGGGATGGCCGCCATTAGGACCGTGCTGCAGCGGCACGCCGTACCCTATATCGAAGGCAAGACCTGGACGACCGACGCAGTCTACCGGGAGACGCCGGGCAAGGTACTGCGCCGCCGAGCCGAAGGCTGCCTGACCGTCGAGATGGAAGCGGCGGCTTTCTTCGCCGTCGCGGCATTTCGCGGTGTCGCCCTTGCGCAGATCCTGTACGGCGGCGACGATGTCAGCGGCGAGATCTGGGATCACAGGGATTGTATCAGCCGGGTTTCGACCCGCGAGGCGCTCTTCTCGCTCGCTGCTGAAGCTTGCCTGGCCATGGAGTAATCGGTGGATCGCTTCTTCGTCTCCCCGGGCCTCCTGCGAAGCCGGGCCATCGTCTTGACGGGCGAACAGGCGCACCGGGTGCGGCGCGTACTGCGCCTGCGGCCCGGTGAGCGCGTCCAGCTCCTGGACAACCTGGGCTCCGTTTATGAGGCGGTCCTGTCTGGCTATGGCCCGCAAGAGGCCCACTTCCTGATCGAGGGCCAGGAGGTGGCCGGAGGCGAACCGGCCACACACTTGACGCTTTTCCAGTCCACCCTCAAGGGCGAACGGTTCGAATGGGTGCTGCAGAAAGGTACTGAGCTGGGCACCAGCCGCTTCGTACCGCTGATCTGCGCCCGCAATGTCGTGGATGACCGGCGTGCCGTCGACGGCAAGCGGGAACGCTGGCAGCGGATCATTCAGGAAGCCGCGGAGCAGAGCGGGCGAGGGCGCTTGCCGGAATTGGCGCCCTGCCTGTGCTTTGGCGACGCCGTTCGCTCCGCTCCCGCGCTCGCCCCCCGCTCGGCCGGGACCCCGGGGAGCCGGCCGGCCGAGAGCGGCGCCATTCGCCTCATCCCGTGGGAGGGTGTGCGGGATGACGGTGGCCGGTGCCCTCAGCCGCCCCGTCCGCTGCGAGAAGTCCTCGCCGGGTGTAACATTCGTGCAGGAATGCGCATCGAAGTCTTCGTAGGGCCAGAGGGCGGATTTGATGCCGCCGAAATCCAGCTGGCTCGAAATCACGGGATATTGCCCGTGAGCCTCGGGCCCCGCATTCTGCGTTCTGAAACGGCCGGGGTGGTGGCGGCAGCCACGATCATGTACGAGGTGGGAGAGATATAAGATGAGCGAAAAACTGAACCTGAACATGAACCTGGCCGCGGGCGCCGAACCGGCACTGGAAAACACCGGCGACGGGGCAGAGCGCCCAGACGTGGAAAACGTCATCATCCTGGGCAGCGGACCGGCGGGCTGGGCGGCCGCGATCTACACCGCGCGCAGTAACCTGCGCCCCTTGCTGATCACCGGTAACGAGATCGGCGGCCAGATCGCGACCACCACCGAGGTCGAGAATTATCCGGGCTTTCCAGACGGCTTGACCGGGCCGGAATTGTCCGAGCGCATGCAGGCCCAGGCGGAGAAGTTTGGCGCCGCCGTCGAGTTCGATTTCGTAACGGCGGTCGACGTGAACGGTCCGCCATTCCGCGTGGAAACGGTCAATGGCAAATCTTATCGAGCCAACGCCCTGATTATCTCGACCGGTGCATCGCCGCGCAAGCTGAAGGTGCCGGGTGAAGATCGGCTGATCGGCCGGGGCGTTAGCTACTGTGCCACCTGCGACGGCTTTTTCTTCCGTGCCAAGCAATTAGTGGTGGTCGGCGGTGGCGACAGCTCCCTACAAGAAGCCCTGTTCCTGACGAAATTCGCCAGTAAAGTCTCGATCGTTCACCGCCGAGATCAGTTGCGGGCCGGTCCGGCCCTCCAGCGCCGGGCGAATGCCAATCCGAAGATCGAGTACGTCTGGAATACGGTCGTAACAGAAATCAACGGCGAGGACAAGGTCGAGACCGTGACGTTGAAGAACGTGCAGACCGGCGAGGAGCGACGCTTTCCGACCGATGGAGTCTTCGTCTATATTGGCCACTTGCCCAACAACGCGCCTTTCGCCGGGAAGCTGGCCATGGATGAACATGGCTATCTGATCACCGATAAGCTGATGCGCACCAGCGTGCCGGGCATCTTCGCGGCCGGCGAGATCCAGGACTCGCGTTTTCGTCAGGTGGCGACTTCCGCCGGCCAAGGCGTGGCCGCGGCCATGGAGGTCGAGAAATACCTGGCAGAGCTGGAGGATCATCCCTACCCTGAGCGGCGGGAACCGGCGCTGGACACGGCCGCGGCCTGAACGGGAAGCGCGGCGGAGGGAGACGGTTTGCTTTCACCGGCCCGTTTTGAGGACTATCAACGGCGGGCGGCCGCCCTGGCCTACGAAGTGGTCGAGCAGCCGCCTTTCGTGCTCTTCTTTCATCCGCGCGATCCACTACGCTTCTTCAACTACGCTCATCCACTGGAGCCGGTCGGCGGCGATCTGGGCGAAGCCCTGGCACTGCTCAAGGCGACGTTCCTGGATCGTGGGCGCTTGCCTCGCTTCGAGTTTGTCGAAGAGTACGCTCCCGAGCTGCCGGCCGCCCTGCGGACGGCTGGTTTCGAGGAAGAGGGGCGTTACCAGCTCATGGTGTGCACTCCGGCCAGCTATCGCCCTGCCCCGGCCGTGCCGGGACTGCAGATCGCGCTGCTCGCCGGCGATTCGCCGGCCGAAGACATTCGAGCCTACGTGGAGGTCCAGCACCGGGCTTACGATGACGACCTCGCGGGGCCGGTGAGCGACGAGCGGGTGGCGGAGTTCAGGCAGCGCGGCCGGGAGGCGGGCCATGCCTATCTGGCTCGGCTGGACGGCGTCCCCGCCTGCGTGGGTGCCTACATGTCGCCTGTCGGAGGGCTGACTGAGATCGCCGGCATCGGCACCTTGCCGGAGTTCCGGCGCCGGGGTCTTGCGAGCGCGCTGAGTGCGCGTGCGGCCGAGGCTGCCTTCGCAGCCGGCGTGGGAATCGCCTTCTTGACGGCTGCCGACGCCTGTGCGGGCCGGGTCTACGAACGGATTGGCTTTCGACGCTACGCCACCGGCCTGGCGTACGCCGTGCCCGACGGCGAGCAGGCATAGCAGATAAGCGAAGCGGGCAAGTCTTCCCTGCCCGCTTCAGTCAATGCCCGGTTTCTGCCCGGCCGATTTTGCTTGGCCCCGCGTGCCACCCCGTTACTTGCCAGGGTACTCGTAGAAGCCCTTGCCGTTCTTGCGGCCAAAGTAGCCAGCCGCGACCATACGCCGCAGCAAAGGTGGCGCGGCGAAACGGGCGTCCTTCGTCTCGTCGAACATGGCATCGGCGATCATGAGGGTCGTGTCCAGGCCGACAAAATCCAGCAGGGTCAGTGGTCCCATCGGATGATTCAGGCCAAGGTGGACGCCAGTGTCGATGTCCTCCCTGGTCGCCACGCCGTTCTCCAATGCCTCGACCGCGTGCAGCAGGAAGGGGACCAGCAACAGGTTGACAATAAAGCCAGGCGTGTCCTTACTGACGATGATCGTCTTGCCGAGGTTCTGGCCGAACTCCCGCGCCGTCTGGAAGGTCTGCTCGCTGGTCAGGAAGGTACGCACCATCTCCAGCAACGGCATCACGGGCACCGGCTGCATGAAGTGAAGCCCCAACACCTGTGCCGGGCGCCGGGTGGCGCCTGCCATGTCCGTAACCGGCAGCGAAGAGGTGTTGCTGGCGAGGATCGCGTGCGGCGGAGCGATGCCGTCCAGTTCGCGAAAGATCTCGCGTTTGATCGCCAGGTCTTCGGGCACGGCTTCGATGACCAGATCGCATTCGTCGAAGGCGTGCATATCAGTCGTGCCGATGATGCGCGCACGGGAGCCGTCGCGCTCTTGAACCTGCATCTTGCCGCGGGCCACGGCTTTGTCCATCGAGCCGTTGATGCGCGCCAGCCCGGCCTTGAGCAGATCTCCGGTTGCCTCGCGCACGATCGTCGTGTACCCCGCGCGGGCACAGATCTCCGCGATCCCAGAGCCCATCAGCCCGCAGCCGACCACCCCTACCCGCTCTATCGCTGGCATCGTACCCTCCTGTTTCTCCACGATTCGGGTGAATTATAACACACACCGGCAGACAAAGTGCGCGCCGCGGACGCGATTGGTGATTCGCGGTACTCTCCTGTAGAATTTCGCTCGAAGCCCTCAACTCGCGCCAAACTAGCGGAGGCAAATCCATGCGCGCAGTGGTGTTTTTCGAGCACGGCGGGCCTGAAGTGCTCCAGTACAGGGAAGACATCCCGGTCCCCGAGCCAGATGCCGGCGAAGTGCTCATCAGGGTGAAATACGCGGCGCTCAATCGGCTGGACGACTTCGTGCGCACCGGCTGGCGCGGGCTTAGCCTTGTGTTTCCCCACATACTCGGCTCGGATTTCAGCGGCACGATCGCGGTCCTGGGCCGAGACGTGACCGGTTGGGAGATCGGCCGGCCCGTCGTTGCCAACCCTACCCTCTGGTGCGGACGCTGCGCGTACTGCATCAGCGGTCGTCAGAATCAGTGCGAGCATTTCGCCATCCTTGGCGAACATGTGCCCGGTGCCTACGCCGAGTACGTGCGGGTCCCGGCCAAGAACCTGGTCGCCGTCCCCGAGAATTTTCCACTGGATCAGGCCGCGGCCATGCCACTGGTGGGAGTGACCGCCTGGCACATGCTGGTCGTGCGGGGAAACGTGCGGCCGGGTGAAACGGTGTTGATCGTGGGCTCGGGCGGCGGGGTGAACAGCGCAGCCATCCAGATCGCCAAACTGGCCGGGGCGACCGTTTTCACGGTCGCCGGTAACGCCGAGAAGGCCCAGAGCGCCCATGAACTGGGCGCGGACTGGAGCGTGGACCGCGAACAAACGCCCGACTGGGGCAAGGCAGTCTGGGCGCATACTGGCCGCCAGGGCGTGGACGTAGTTGTCGACAACGTGGGCGAGGCCACGTGGACGGCGAGCCTGCGCAGCCTGGCCCGCGGCGGACGGCTGCTCACTGTCGGCGGCACGACAGGCTACAACGGGCCCACGCCGATCAATCTGCTGTTCGCCCGTCATCTTAGCATCGTCGGCTCGACCATGGGGACGCAGGCCGACTTCGAAGCAGTAATGGCCCAGGTCTGGGCCGGCAAGCTGCGTCCGGTCGTGGACGAGGTTTTCCCCCTTGCGGGATATCCGCAGGCACTCGCGCGCATGCTGAACGGCGAGGGCTTCGGCAAGATATTGCTGTCTATTTGACAGTCGCCGCGGGGCGCGCTATCATCCAGGATTGCTACAGGATATCGTTCACAAGCATTTTACCTAGTTTAAGGTGCAGGAGCGCAGAGACACTATGATCGGCGTACAAGACCTTCGTAAGGGTACCATCTTTCTGGAAGACGGCGAGTTATGGCGGGTCGTCGAATATGCTCACGTCAAGGGTGGACGGGGTAACGCGACGATCCGCGTCAAGGCGCGCAACCTGCGTAAGGGCAGCATGGTTGAGAAGACCTGGCCCTCTGGCAGCCGGGTGAATGACGTGCGCCTGGATCACGCGACGGTTCAGTATCTCTACCATGAAGGGGATGTCTACTTCTTCATGAATACCGAGACGTACGAACAAACGCCGATCAACGGTGCTCAGTTGGGCGACTCCGTGAACTGGCTGGCCGACGCCACCATGCTGGACCTGGAGAGCTACGAAGGCGAGCCGATCACTATCGAGCTTCCGACCACAGTGGACCTGGAAGTGACCGATACCGGCCCGGGCTTCGCCGGCGATACGGCTACCAACGCCACCAAGGCCGCCACGGTCAGCACGGGAGCACAAGTACAGGTGCCACTCTTCGTCAATGTGGGCGACAAGATTCGCGTCGACACGCGCACGGGCGAATACCTGACCCGCGTCTAGCCGGGCCGGCTAAGTCGGCCGAGGCTGGCAGAGTTTGCAGACAGCTTCGTTGCTTGGTATAATGACCAAAGTTCGGCAACCGGTGCCATCCTAGCTCAATCGGTAGAGCAGCTCATTCGTAATGAGCAGGTTAAGAGTTCAAGTCTCTTGGATGGCTCCTCTAAAGAACATTTAGCGTCGCCGGTGCTCGAGCATCGGCGACTGTGCTTAACCGGCGCATCCCGGCATGCCGCAAACCGGTATGGTTTGGCGGTCACTCTGCGCCATGGTATACTCACGCCGACTAATGCCTAGCCTGCCACCCGAGAACCCTACCTTGGAAGCCCAGTTGACCGCCAGAACCAGCGAGCGCAGGCCGGGCTCTGACCTGTTCGATAGCTTATGGCGCGCGGCCGGCGGCAGCAGCGCGACTGTCCTGCTGGCGGTGGTGCTTGCCCTGACTTTGGTGGTGGCCGCGCTTTTCCCGCAGCAACCGCCCGGTCTTGACGGCGCCGCCGAGGAAGCCTGGCTCTCGGCCACGGCCGCGGCCTACCCAGGCCTTGGGCCTGCCCTGCGCCAAGCGGGCATCTTCAACCTGCTGGCCAGTCCGTGGTGCCGCATTTTGCTGGCGGTCATCGCCTATCATCTCTCGCTGCGCCTGGTGAACCAGGCGCGCACGACCTGGCTGGCGCGACGGCAGGCCGAAGATCCCCCCCCGGCGCACGGTGGTCTACCGTCTCAAGCGATACGCCTGCCAGGACCCCTCAACCTGGCCGTCGAGCGCCTGGCCGATATGATGGCGCGCCGTTACCCGGCGCTCTCGCTGGAGAGCAGTCCCGAAGAGGCTCACATCTATGCCGAGCGGCCGGGTCCTCGGATTGCCGGCCCGCTGGTCGCCCATCTCGGCAGTCTGTGCTTGCTCCTGGGCCTGCTGATCAACAACACGAGCGGCTGGGTGATGAGCGACGTGGCACTCGTGCCCGGTGGCAGCGCCCGCGCGCCCCACACGAGCCTGGACATCGGGCTGAAGGCGATCGCCGGGGACGGCCGCACGGCCGCCTCGTCGGTCGTCGCCAGCGGGCCGGGAGGCGCGCGCAGCGGCACGGCGGGCTACGCACGCCCGTTTGTCTGGGGCAGTCTCTGGATTGTGCAGCGGGCTACCGGTCCCGCCTTGGCGGTGATGGCACGCAACGCCTCAGGCAAGCCGGTCTTGCTGCAACGCGCCACCGGCCAGGAGACCGGCGAGACGCTCAACCTGCCGTTTACGGCCTCGGCAACCGAACAGGCCTTTGCCGCGCCGGAGCTGAATGTCATTTTCCGCGTGGTGAGCTACCCCGCGCTGCCTGCCCAAGGCTATGCGGACCCGGTCTTCTTGATCGAGGCCTACCGGGGCAATGACCCGAGCAAACCCATCCTATCGCGCACGGTCCAAAACGACGCCGGCCTCGTCGTTGACGGCGCAACCTTTGTCTTGCGCCGCGAACAACACGCCATCCTGAAGGTCGCATCCGTGCCCGGACTGACGCCGCTGGCCGCCGGCGGTCTGCTCTTGTTGGTGGGCATCGTCCTTGCCCTCTGGTGGGGACAAACTGCGGCCTGGATCGACCTGGTCGCCGAAGACGGCTCCCTGGTCGCCCTCCTGACCGCGTCCTCGCCGGCCGGCAACGAGGCTGAACTGCACCGCTTGATCGCCCTGGTCACAGGCAGTGAGGAGACCCGTGCGCCCTGAACTCGCCCTCTGGCTGGCCGCCGGGCTGCTCGTCCTGATAGGCGGCGGGATTTCGCTCGCCTTTTCCCGACCGGCAACGGGGCCGGGCGGGATGCCTAAGAACGATCGCGGGCCCGAGACACGTGCGGCCGCCGTTTGTGCCTATGCCGGACTCGCGGCGCTCGTTGCCGGACTGGCCTGGCGTGGCTGGGCGAACAGGGCCTGGCCGGGCGCGTCTCCCGCCGAGGCGCTGCTGCTGGTGGCCGCCGGCGCTTTGTGGCTTAGCGGGCGGGTCACGCGCTCCGTGAACGCATCGAACGCGGCAAATGCGCCCGCAGCAGCAGCCGGGCCCGAATCGGGCACAGAAGGCGTGGCAGAGGAGCTGCCGTCGGTCAGCGGCCGGCTCGCGTACGCGGTAGGGTTGCTGGCAACCGGCGTCCTCATCCTCGGCGGGGCCGTGTTGGGTTGGGCGCTCACGCAACCAGTGGCACCGCAGGCTGACTCCTGGCTGTTCGGGCTGCGCAGCGCGCTGGCAAGCCTGGGACTGGGTGGCTGGCTGTTTGTCTGCGCCGCCAACGTGACTGCCGTTTGGCAAGGGCGCGTGTCGCCCAGAGTGTCCCAGGCAGGCCAGGCAAGCGCACGGGGCGTCCTTCGTGCCGGCTACCCCTGGCTGACCGCGGCCCTGCTGGCTGCCGGCGCCTGGCAAATGGCCGCTTTTGCTGCGCCCTGGCGGGCTGTGCCGGCCGACCTTTGGCTGGTCGTCGCCTGGCTGCTCGGCGGCGCCTACCTCGCACTGGAAGATGCCCGTTGGGCCAGAAGCCTGGGCGCCTGGCCGCCGGCGGCGCTCTCGCTCGCGGGACTGGCCTCTGCCTTGCTCGCCGCCGGACTGTCCGGCTCGCTCTTCTGGTGAAGACCATGAAACCAATTACCATCGGCGTGGCCGGCGGGACCGGCTCTGGCAAAACTACAGTGGCATTGAAGATCCTGGAGCGGGTGGGCTTCGACCGCATCGCTTACGTCCCACACGATGCCTACTATCGGGATGCCAGCGACCTGCCCCCGGCCGAACGCGCGCAGCTCAACTTCGATCACCCGGATTCCCTGGACAACGAATTGCTGATCTCCCATCTCCGTCAGTTGCAGGACGGTCGAGCCGTGGAGATCCCGGTCTACGATTTCAAGACCGACAGCCGCACGGCCACCACACGACGCGTCGATCCGCAGCCGGTCATTCTGGTCGAAGGCATCCTCATTTTCGCGGATAGGCGCCTGCGGGAACTGATGGACGTCAAGCTCTTTGTCGACGCCGACGCCGACATGCGCTTCATCCGTCGTCTGCAGCGCGACCTCAGCGAGCGGGGGCGCTCCCCCGACTCCGTGATCAACCAGTATCTACGGACCGTACGGCCCATGCACCTCGAGTTCGTCGAGCCAAGCAAACGCTATGCGGACGTTATCATTCCGGAAGGCGGCTTCAACGACGTCGCCATCGACATGGTCACAGCCCGCCTGCGCGCGCTGCTTGGGGAGACACAGAACGAATGAGGATTAGTCGAACATGAACGCCGCGATCGATTCAGGTGCCTCGCTCGGCCCCGGCGTGCGGCTGGGGCATTACGTCGTCATCGAGGCCGGCGCAGTGATCGGCGCCGAGGTCGAGTTGGGGCATCACGTGGTGGTGCATCACGGCACGGAAATCGGCGCCGGCGCCTGGGTCGCCGACGGTGCCGTGCTCGGGCGATCGCCCCGGCCCGCTGCCACCAGTAGCGTTCAGGTGCCGTCGGACCTGGCGCCCTTGAGGATTGGGGCCCGCTGCATCGTCGGAGCGGGCGCCGTTATCTATGCCGGGACGACGCTCGGCCCGAACACCCTGGTCGGCGATCAGGCCCTGATACGCGACCGCTGCCGCATCGGGAGCCACGTCATCGTCGGCAGCCATGCGACCCTGGAGAATGACGTCACGGTGGGCGACTACAGCAAGCTGCAAACGGGAGTCTACCTCTGCGGCTGGTGCACGGTCGAGGACCATTGTTTTCTGGGACCGTGCGTGGTGACCACGAACGACAATTACATGGGGCGCACAGAGCGCCGCCTCAAGGAACGTGGTGGGTGCACGATCCGCCATGGGGCACGCGTTGGCGCCAACGTGACGCTGCTGCCGAACGTCGAGATCGGCGCCGAGGCTTTTATCGCGGCGGCCTCGGTGGTCACCCGGAACGTCGCGCCGGCCACCGTCGTGATGGGCGCCCCGGCCCACCCTCTGCGCGCCGTGCCAGGCGACGAATTTCTGGCTGATATGTGAAGGTGAAGATGATCTCCGTGCATGGTGGACCGGTCGTCAATGCCGGTCTGATAGGCTGCGGGCGGGTGGCGCCACGTCACGCCCAATCGCTGTGGGAATTGCCGCAAGCGCGCCTGGTGGCCGTCGCGGACGTGATCGAAGCACGGGCGCAGCGTTTCGCCCACGAATACGGCACGCAGGCATATACGGATTTCCGTCGCCTGCTCGATCGACCGGATATAGATGTGGTGAGCATCTGCACGCCGAGCGGGCTGCACGCTGACATGGCTATCGCCGCCATGCACGCCGGCAAGCACGTGGTGCTCGAGAAGCCGATGGCGCTCTCGCTCGAGGATGCCGACCGGATCATCGCGACCGCAGAGCTGACCGGGGTCAAGCTGTGCGTCGTACTCCAGAATCGTTATAACCCTCCCATGCAAGACCTGCGACGGGTCGTGGAGGAGGGCCGCCTTGGCCGCCTGATCTTGGGCAACGCGACCGTGCGCTGGTACCGCCCGCAGGAATACTATGAGGACGGCTGGCATGGCACCTGGGCCATGGACGGCGGAGCGCTGATGAACCAATCCATCCATCACATCGACGCCCTCCAGTGGCTGATGGGCGAGGTCCACAGTGTGTTCGCGTACACCGCCACGCTCGGCCACCGGATGGAAGCCGAGGACACCGGCGTGGCGGTGTTACGTTTCGCGAATGGCGCGATCGGCAGCGTCGAGGGCTCGACCGTCACCTATCCCGAGAACCTGGAGGGCTCGGTTGCGCTCTTCGGCGAGACCGGCTCCGTGAAGGTTGGCGGCACCGCCCTCAATCGCAAGGTCTTCTGGAAGATCGCGGGCGAGGTCGAGCACGAGCGCGAGTTGCTGACCCGCGAGCAGGTTGATCCGCCCTCGATCTATGGACAGAGCCACAAGACGGTCATCGCCGACATGATCGCCGCTATTCAGGGAGACCGCCCGCCCCGCACCAACGGCCTGGAAGCGCGCAAGTCGGTGGCCCTCGTCCTCGCCATGTACGAATCGGCCCGCCGCGGCTGCTCGGTGGAGATGTCGGACGGGTTATGGAGCCGCCCGGCCTGAAGTCGCGCCCGATGGAAGAGGCCTTGCTATGATCCGAGCATCCGTCGCCAGGGCTGTTCGTACGGTTTACAACCAGCTGCCCTTCTTGGTGATACCCAGCGACTTCACCATGAATTGGCGAGAGCTGCTCAGGCTGAAGCGCGCCCCGCGCCACACCCCGATGCGGTCCCGTCTGCTCGGCCACACGGTTGAGTTCCCGGATTCGGCCGGCTATCTGTTCGTGAGGCCTGCAGGACGAGGAGGCCACGCAGGTGATCCGCGCTTCCGGAGCCCGGCTCAAGGACTATCTGGGCGAGCCAGTCGACTTTCTCAAGCTCGACATCGAAGGAGCCGAGAGAGATGTCCTCCTGGACTGCGCAGGCAGCCTGAGCAACGTGGATCATCTCTTGGTCGAGTATCACGGCTCCGCGGGAGAAGAGCAGAGGCTGGGCGACGTTCTGGGAGTGATTCAAAGCGCCGGCTTCCACTACCACATCAAGGATGCTTACCTGGTCAAGCACCCGTTTGTCGAAGCGCAGGGCGGCATTCGCCTGCCCCTTCAGCTGAACATCTTCGCTTACAGAGAAGCCCGGGCCGTGCCCTCGACGGCTCAGTAGCCAGCGGCGCCACAAGCCAGCAGATGGATGCGCCTGGTCGCGGGAGGAAACAGATGGCTGGACTAGCGGATGTTACGGCGGTGACCGTCAACTATCGCACGGCGGACCTCACGCGGCGGTGCGTGTCGTCGTTTCTAGCTCAGTACCCTGAGGTCAAACTCATCCTCGTCGACAACGGTTCGGGGGATGAGTCCACCGAGTACATCCGGGAGACCGCTGCGCAACAGCCCAATGTCTCGGCCATCTTCAACCTGGCCAATCTCTTTCATGGGCCGGCCCTCGATCAGGGTGTGCGGGCAAGCCAGACCCGCTTCGTTTTGACGCTCGATTCCGACTGCGAAATCACGAGGGGCGGCTTCCTCGAGTTGATGCTCGGTCCATTTAAGGACCCCTCGCTATACGCGGCCGGACGGCTCATGCTGGTCGATCGGTTCGGGTTCGCCTTGCCCGCGGCTAGCCAGGGCGGCAACCGTTACATTCACCCGTCGTCCATGCTGTTGGATCAGGAAAAGTACGCGACGCTGCTGCCGTTCGAGCACCATGGCGCGCCTTGCCTGGCGAATATGCGGGCGGCCGCCAGGGCGGGCTTCACCTTCAGCGATTTCCCCGTTGCGGACTACATCAATCACGACTGGAGGGGGACGGCTGGCAAATACGGCTACAGTCTCGGCGCCAAGACCTACCTGCAAAGCCTCTTCTCGCTAAAGCTCGTCCCCGCTCTTCGACGCCTGGGCAACCCGCGGAGGCGGTGATGCCCGGCGCCGGCCGTCCATTCAGGACGTCACCGGACCTTTCCATGTACGCCAGCTTCCTTGACAGCGCCGACGCGGCCCGCTAAAATTCAGATCATGAATATTGGCGGAGCGAGCAAATGCCCGAGCTAGAAAACGAGCTGCAGATCCTCGAGGAGATTGAGCGCAATCCCGATCTGACGCAGGCGAGCCTGGCGGTGCAGATGGGCGTCGCCGTGGGAAGCGTGAACTGGTACCTGAAGCGGCTGGTCGGCAAAGGGTACGTCAAGGTCACGCATCTCCAGCGGCGCAGACTGCGCTACTTCCTGACCCCGTCCGGACTGGCGCTCAAAGTTAAGCTTACTCGCAGCTACATGGATGTTTCGCTGCGGCTGTACCGCGAACTGCGGGATGGCGCCCGACAAGTGTTGATCGGGGTGCGCCAGGCGGGCTACAACGCGGTCACGCTCGAGGGCGAGGACGAGGCGATCGAAATCCTGCGCCTGACCTGCCTGGAACAGGGCATGCCGGTCGTGATGGACAGCTCTGGCGTGCCGTTGCTGCGCAGCGACGGGGTGGACTTTGCGATCATATGGCCAACCGAGGAGCAATGACAACTTCGAGGCCACTGATCTGGACTGGAGCAGCGTTAGCAGTGCGATCAGCTGATGTTTAAGTATTTGCGCCAGCTAGCGTCCGAAAGCGTGATCTATGGTCTCTCAGGGGTGGTCACGCGCTTCGTTGGCTTGTTTCTGGTTCCAGTGTACACGCGCGTGTTCGCGCCTGCAGACTACGGCGTTATCGGCTTGGTAACCACAACGATGAGCCTGGTGGGGACGTTTGTCGTCCTGGGCCTCGACAATGCAACAATCCGTTGGTACTGGGACACGGAGGACTTGCGCGACCGCAAGTCCTCCGTCAGCTCATGGATCTGGTGCCAGATCGCAGTGTCGCTGTTGTTTGCACTGGCGATGATCGCGCTGTCGGGCTGGCTGGCCGACGAGGTCGTTCACCGGCCAGACGCCAGGCTCTACTATATCCTGGCAGCAGTAAGCCTGCCATTCAACACGTGGGGAATTGTGGTCACCAACTGGCTACGGTTGCAGCGCCGCGCCTGGACGACGGTGGCCTTTTCGCTCGGCGTCAACCTGGCCGGCATTGCGACGGCCCTCCTTTTCGTCGTGGGGCTCAAGTGGGGTTTGCTTGGGATATACATGTCTCAGGTGCTCGTAGCCCTACTTTCAGCAGCAGGCGCGATCTTGATCCTGAAGGACTGGGCCCATCCCCGGCACTTCCGCCGGGAACGACTGGGGGCGATGTTGCGTTACGCGCTACCGCTGATACCTACCGGCATTGCAGTCTGGGTTATTTCCGTCTCTGATCGGTACTTCGTGCAGTACTATCGAACAACCGGCGAGGTCGGCTTATATCAGATCGCCGGCTCAATTGCGATGGGAATGGGCCTGTTGACGACTGCCTTTCAACAAGCGTGGAGCCCGTTCGCGATGTCGATCTACAAACAGAAGGACGCCGCGGCCGTTTATGCCCGCGTCTTCTTGGTCGGCGTCTGGTTCTTCTCGCTGCTCGGGACGGGCTTGTCACTGCTGACACCCGAGTTGATCCGGATCCTGGCCACTCAGCGTTACGCCGGTGCCAGTTCCGCCGTGCCGTACTTGGTCTTCGGATACATTATGCTCGGACTGTACAATATCGCTGCTATCGGTCCGTCCATCGCCAAAGAGACACGCCTGGTAGGGGCGGCCTTCGCCATCGCCGCCGTGGTGAACACCAGCCTGAATTTCCTGCTCATACCGGGCCTGGGAAAGGAAGGTGCCGCTATCTCCACCCTGGTCTCGTATGCTATCTTGCCTGTCTACGTTTTCTATCGATCCCGGCATATCTACAGCGTCCCATATCGCTTTGGCGCAGCCGGCGGGATCTTCGCACTGTCGTTCGCGTTGCTTCTCGCACTGCACGGTTGGCATCCCCAGAGCCTATGGATCGGTGTCGCCGGAAAGCTGGCAGTTCTGTTCGTTTTTGTGCCTGCAGCGTTTGCATTCAAGGTAGTGACAGTGAAGCAGGTCAGACAACTGCTCAACAAGCGTTTTGCCGAAAGTGTGGCGTGAACGTGATCGCAAACGACATACGCAAAGCACCAAGTCAGGCACGCGGCAGTCCGGAAATATCCAGATGGAGTGAGCCATAGAAGAGGGAGTCGTGCAGAAGAGCATCATCTACCATTTTGCCTTTCAGATGGTGGAAGAGAGCGCCGGTAGCCAGGTGCACCTTCACCAAATGCTGAGGGCGTTTGAGGCGCTTGGCTATCGGGTGGAGTTGGTGACGGGTCTGCCCATCGCACGGCAGAGTGCCATCCGGCGCATCCAGGCAGACTCCGCCAGAGGTCGCAACTTCGACTTTCTTTATGTCTGGTCGCCCACCAGTCCCAGCCTGTACCCCAAACGCAACCTGCTCCACCCCTTTTTGGACTGCCGGTTCTTCGCCTGGTGCAAAGGGCAGTCGATACCGAGGGGCCTTTTCTATGGTGATGTACACTGGAAGTTCGACCATTTCCGGCGTTCGGTCCCCTGGGCTCGGCGCATGAACATGCTGCCGCTCTACTGGTATGATTGGTTCGTGTACCGGCGCTATATGCAGCATCTGTTTCTGCCGTCGCTCGGAATGCGAACATTCCTGCCCACCCGGTGGCCACAAGGGCGGACGAGTGCGTTGCCTCCCGGCTGCAACCTGGTACCCATCAGCGAGTCTCGGGCTGCCGAGTCTGCCGGCCAACCTTTGCGCCTGCTCTATGTTGGTGGTGTGGTGCCTCCCTTGTACGACCTGAAGCCAATGCTGGACCTAGTCGAATCCGTCGAGGGTGTGCAAATGACGCTGTGCTGTCGCGTTGAGGAATGGGAGCGGGTCCGGTCCCATTACGCGCTCGCAGCGAGCAGCAAGATTGAGATCGTTCACAAATCCGGCTCAGCCCTTGCACAATATTACGCCCAATCGGACCTGTTCGGCCTCTATTGGCGCCACCCATATCTGGATTTCGCGATGCCGGTCAAGCTGTTCGAATCGATCGGCTACGGACTACCGCTGCTAGCAAGCGATGGCACGGAGGCTGCCCGGTTCATAGCTCGAGAAGGCGCCGGCTGGCTGGCGTCCACGGCGGAGGAATTCGGCAACCTGCTCGCCCACTTGAGGGACAACCGGCAGGAAATTGCGCAGGTGCGCCGGCATATCATCGACGACGTGCGACCACGCCACACCTGGCAGGCGCGTGCAAAGACCGTCGCGCACGCGCTGGAAGCATACGCCGGCGAGCGCGGCTGATGTTGCCAGATCATCGACGGTGCAGCGACTGGAAGCCGGTGGAGCGAGATGGAGAGGGTGGGCCAAGGCGCCGGCTCAACGTTCTCTTCATAACGCCCTGGTACCCAGCGCGCGGACAGCCTGTCGCCGGCACTTTTGTCCGAGAGCATGCTCGAGCCATCCAACTCTACGACGAGGTCGTGATCCTGCATGCCGCGGGCAAGAAGCAGGGCTTGCCTGGCTTATGGCAGATGGAGCGGGAAACCCACGCAGAAATCCATCGAGGCATTCCGACCTATCGTGTCTGGGATCGACGCCTGCCGGTCCTGCGCGCAGCCTACCCGAGCCGGGTTTGGGGGATATGGCAAGCCTGCCGGCGGATCGCGCAGTCGGGATTCCGGCCCGATATTGTGCACGCGCATGTCTTTGTCGCCGGCCTGCCCGCCGCCATCGTCAGCCGATGGTTCCACTGCCCGATGGTGATCACAGAGCATGCCAGCGTTGTCCTTCGGCATCAGCTCTCGTCGTTCGACCTCCTGCTGGCCAGGCTGGGTTACCGGGCTGCTGCACGTGTCATGCCGGTCAGCCATCCGCTGGAAGACGCCGTCAGGGCGTATGGGATCGACGCGACGTTTCAAGTAGTGCCCAACGTGATTGATACAGAGTTGTTCCGGCCAGCGCTGCCCCGGCCGGAGGACAGTGAAGCGACAAAACGCCTCCTGTTCGTGGGCATGGCCAGCGAGAGCGACCTCAAGGGCATTTCGTATCTGTTCCGGGCGCTGGGCCGGCTGGACCGGCGAGACTGGCGCCTGGACATGATCGGCGGTGGGACCGCGCAGGCGGAGTTTGAACAGCTGGCAGCCGAGCTTAACATTGCCGGCCAGGTGGAGTTTCGCGGCCAGCGAACGAAGGCAGAAACGGCAGCGTTCATGCAGCGTTGTGACTTCCTGGTATCCGCCAGCCTGTTCGAGACCTTTGGCGTGGTGCTGGCTGAAGCCCTGGCCTGCGGTAAGCCGGTGGTCGCCACGGAGAGCGGCGGACCGGCTGACTTCGTGACTCCCGAAGTGGGCCTTCTCGTGCCGCCGCGGGATGTAACGGCTCTTGCCGACGCGATCGCTCATATGCTGGATCATTCTCGTGAGTACCCACCTGCCCAGCTGGCCGAATACTCCCGGTCGCGCTTTGCCCCGGACGTGGTCGGTCAGTTGCTTGACTGCGTTTACCGTGAAGTTTTGGCATGAGAAAGGTCCTGATCGTTACGTGCGATTTCCCGCCACAATCTGGCACGGGCATCACCCGTGTCACCAAGCTGCTCGAGCATCTGCCCGAAGTCGATTGGCGGCCGGTCGTCCTGACCACTGACCGCTATGGCGGCCTGCCGACAGACGAGGAGCAGCTCGTGTACCGGGCGGGCGATCTCCTCCATACTTTGTTCAGGCCGCTGCGACGGCGGAGAATTCAGGGTGTGCCGCAAGACCGCCAGTATCTCGTGGCTACGGTTGCAAACCAGAGTTTCTTGGGACGGCTGCGCGATCGGGTACTGATCCCTGATACCAAGCTCGGCTGGCTGCCGGGCGCCGTCAGGCTCGGCCGGGCGCTTATCGACCGTTACCACCCAGACGTGATCTTCAGCACGTCTCCGCCTGAGACAGCCCACCTGGTCGCGCTCCGCTTGCACGACGTCACCCGCCTGCCATGGGTGATGGACCTGCGGGACGGCTGGCTGTTCGAGCCACCCAACGCGGCCCTGCGCCGGCCGCGCACGCGGCGCTGGCTCGAATCACGCCTGGAAAGGCGGGCAGTTCACGAGGCTAGTGCCATGACAACTGCCACCGCGCCGATCGGCGAGGATTTGGCGCAGCGCTATCCAGAGGCGGCTGCCCGTGTCCGGACGCTCGCCAACGGCTATGATCCGGCCGAGTTTGCAGGACTGTCGCGCCAACGGAAGTCGGATGGCACTTTCCTGCTGGTGCACACCGGCTCGCTGGGTGCCAGCCGATCGGGCACATCTGCCGACAGCCTCTTTGCCGGCCTGGCCGCTCTGTGCGCCCGGCGTCCGACCGCAAACGTCCGCGTGCGCATGATCGGTGTCCTTCGAGAGTTTGAAGCCGGCGCTGCCAGGGCCCACGGCGTGGCCGACATCGTCGAATTCCTGCCGCCCGTCTCGCGGCGAGAAGCCCACCAACATCAGCTCGATGCGGACGCCCTGCTGCTGGTCACCGCACCCGGTCAACGGAGCGTGGCCAGTCTGAAGCTGTACGACTATATCGGAGCCGGCGTGCCGATTCTGGCGTTGGCCGAAGGCAATGCCGCGGCCGAGATCGTGCACGACTATCGGCTCGGCCCTACCGTTCCCCCCAACGAACCGGACGCCATCGCCACCGCCCTGGAACAACTGCTGGACGGTGCGTGGACGCCACCACCGGCGAGCGGCGATGCAGGTCCGGCGCTCGGCCTCGCCGAGGCGCAACGGCGCTTCCAGTGGCGCAACCTGGCCGGGCAGCTCGCCGGCGTGTTTGACGACGCGGCGGCGCCGCGATGAAGCTGACCGCGATCGTGGTTTCGTGGAATACGGTGCAGTTGCTGCGCGCTTGCCTGCACGCGCTCCCCGCCGCGGCCGAGGGCGTCGAGCACGAGATCCTGGTCGTCGATAACGGCTCGACGGACGGCAGCCCGGCAATGGTCAGGCAGGAATTCCCCGCCGTTCGGCTGATCGACAACACCGAAAACGTGGGGTTCGCCCGCGCCAACAACCAGGCGATCCGCGCCAGCGCGAGCGAGTATGTGCTGCTCCTCAATAGCGACACCATCGCCGGGCCCGGCGCCTTGGCGGGACTGGTGAGCTTTATGGACGGTCAGCCTCGAGCGGGGGCAGCCGGGCCCCGCCTGCTGCGCCCGGACGGTAGCCCGCAGCCTTACGCTTTCGGCGGCGATCCGCGCCCGGGTTATCTGCTCGCGCGGGCTGCCAATCGGCTGCTGTTCCATCGTTACCTGCACGACTGGGCCACAGAAGCAGTACAAGAGGTGGACTGGGTTTCGGGCGCTTGCATGATCCTGCGCCGGGCGGCGATCGAGCAGGTCGGCCTGCTGGACGAAAAGATGTTCATGTACTTCGAGGACAACGAATGGTGCCTGCGCCTGCGGTGTGCCGGCTGGCAGGTGTACTACAATCCGCTGGTGTCCATTATTCATCTCGGCGGGCAGAGCGCACGGCGCAATCCGGCAGCCCAGCGCGCCTACCGGGACAGCCTGCGCTATTTTTACGGTAAGCACTATAGCCGGGCGGCCGGCTGGGCGCTGGAACTGATGCTGCCGGTCTACAGCCGGCTGGTGCCCGCTGCATGAAGAGTGAGAGAAACGGGGCAGGGTGATGAGTTCCGCGCCTGCAGCGCGGGTGCCCTGCCGCATCGGAATCTGCACGAAAGAGGGATCGTGACAGCGCGCATCGTCTTGGACGCTCGCACCGCGACAGATCATTTTCCCGGCATCGGGCGCTATACGGTCAACCTGGCGCGTGCTCTGAGCCAGGCCGCGCCCGATCTGGATCTGTGGCTGCTCCAGGATCCCAGTGCAGCAGCCTCCCGGCTCGCGCTGCCCGAACTGCCGCGCATCTCCTGTCCAGTCTCGCCGTTCGCGCTCGGGCAGCAATGGGCCGTGCCACGCGTACTGCGCCGGTGCGGGGCTGACGTCTATCACAGCGCCTATTACCTGATGCCCTATCTGCCCGGCGTCCCAGCAGTCCTCACCTACTACGACTTGATCCCGATCCGCTACCCGCACTACTATGGGCGTTGGCAGCCGCTGATCTATCGCCTGGCCAGCTTGTTGGCCTTGCAGACCGCCAGGCTAACCCTGGCCATCTCGGAAGCCACGCGAGGGGATCTCATCCGCTACTTTCACCTCGATCCACAGCGTATTGCCGTTACCCCATTGGCGGCCGCGGATTCGATGCGCCCAGCCACACCGGAACGAATCAGCCAGGTGCGGCGGAAGTACCGCCTGCCCGACCAATATGTGCTGTACCTGGGCATCAACAAACCACATAAGAACCTGGTCAGGCTGCTAGAGGCCTGGTCGCTCTTCAGCCGCCGGAACCCAGGTTCAGCCGTCCACCTGGTGATCGCCGGCCACTGGGACGAGCGCTATCCGCAGGCGAAGCGCCGCTGCGAAGAACTCGGGCTGCGCGAGGTCTTGACCTTTGCCGGGCCGGTGTCCGAATCGGATCTGCCGGCACTGTACAGCGGGGCGAGGCTTTTCGTCTTCCCCTCGCTTTACGAGGGCTTTGGCCTGCCGGTGCTGGAGGCTATGGCTTGCGGCGCGCCGGTCATTTGCTCGAATACCTCCAGTCTGCCGGAAGTTGCCGGCGACGGCGCCGTTCTGATCGACCCGTTCAATATTGAGGCGTTTGCACAGGCGCTGCAGGACGTGTTGGACGACGACGCCCGCCGCCAGCAACTGATCGAGCGCGGCCTGGCTCAAGCAGATCGCTTCTCCTGGGACGAGACGGCACGCCTCACGGCAGACGCGTACCGATCGCTTGGCTCGCTCGAGCACTCTCGTTGACGTCTGAAAGGCAGGACATTATGATTGAGCGGATTGAAGCCGAACGTCTGGCTTCAGCCGAGGTGCCATGACCCTTTACCTGGACGTTTCCGCCGCAGTGCACCGCCGGGCGGGCCTCGGTCGTTACGCGGAGAGCTTGGCGCGTGCGCTGGTGGATAGGGTCCCTGACCGGCTGACCCTCTTCTACAATGCGGAGGGCGGGATCGAGCCGCTCGAGGGCCTGGAAGGCGCGCCGGTCCATACCGTTGCGCTGGGTTACAAACCCTGGCGTATGCTGGTCTGGCTGGGCCAATTGGCCGGCGCGGGCTTCAACGGCCTCGTGCCGGGGGCCAGCTTGTTTCACGCGACGGAACACCTGCTGCTGCCCTTGCGCGGGATCCCGACCGTCCTTACCGTCCATGACCTGATCTTCCGCCAACTGCCGCAGCACCACAAGCGGCTTAACCGCTGGTATCTGAACCTGACGATGCCGTTGTACTGCCGGCGCGCCTCTCACATTATCGCAGTCTCGCAATCGGCCCGGCGCGACTTGATGGCCGCCTATCGGCTGCCTGCGGAAAAGATCACCGTCGTCTACGAGGCAGCCGATCCTCGCTTCTGCCCGCAGTCAGCGGTGGCAGTCGCCTCGGCGCTGGCGCGCTACGATCTGCCGGCGCGTTATTTGCTCTTCGTGGGCACGATCGAGCCGCGCAAGAACCTGACCCGGCTGCTCTCGGCCTTCGAACGCATCCAGCGGGGGGGCCTGAGCGACGCGCTGGTGATCGTCGGCAAGCAGGGCTGGCTGACCGACGACTTCTTCGCCGCCCTGCGCCGGTCGCCCGTGAGCGAGAAGGTGATCTTTCCGGGATTCGTGCCCGACGCCGACCTGCCGGCGGTCTATGGCGGCGCGCAGGCGTTGGTCCTCCCTAGTCTGTCCGAGGGCTTCGGGCTGCCGGTCCTGGAGGCGATGGCTTGCCACACGCCCGTCATCTGTTCAGACACCTCCAGTCTGCCCGAGGTGGCGGGAGACGCGGCGCTGCTGGTCGACCCAACTGACGTCGACGCTCTGGCTGCAGCCATCAGCCGGGTGCTGACCGACGGAGCGTTGAACGCGGAGCTGCGCGCGCGAGGTGAAGCGCAGGCGGCGCGCTTTTCCTGGTCGCGCACGGCCGAGGAAACGCTGGCGGTCTATCGGCAACTGGGCGATTCTAGCCACAGCGGCTGGGATCGGGGGTAGCACGGCTCGTGAACATCCTGCACGTCTATAAGGATTACTGGCCGATACTCGGCGGGATCGAAAACCACGTCCGGGTACTGAGCGAGGGGCAAGCGGCGCGCGGGCACGGCGTGACCGTGCTCGTGACCAATCCGGCGGGCCTACGCACGACGGTCGAGCGCGAGGGTGGCGTGACCGTCGTCCGCGCCGGTCGCCTGACCACGGTCGCCTCGACCCCTCTCAGCATTTCACTGCCCTGGCAACTCATGCGCCGCCGGCCGGATGTAGTGCACCTCCACTTCCCCTATCCGGTCGGCGAAGTCAGCCAGTGGTTGGCGCGCCGCTCAGCGTGCACCGTGCTATCCTACCACAGCGACGTGGTCCGGCAGGCGAACATCCTGCGCTTCTACCGCCCGCTGATGCAACGGATCCTGCGCTCGGTCGATGCCATCATCGTCGGCAGCCCGCCCATGCGCCGGAGCGCATACCTGGCAGATGTGGCCGACAGAGTGCATCTCATCCCATATGGCATCCCGCTGGCCCGCTTCACGGCCCTGCCGGACGAGGCGGCCCTGAAGGGCATTTGTGAGCGCTACCTGGGCGATTGGTCTTGGCCCCCGGCCGCGCCCGTGCTGCTGTTTGTCGGCCGCCTGCGCTACTACAAGGGTTTGGATAGCCTGATCCGCGCGTTGCCGCAGATCGCGGCTCGCCTCCTGGTGGTCGGAAACGGCCCGATGGAGAACGAATGGCGCACCCTGGCCGAAACGATCGGGGTTGCGGAGCGCATTGCCTGGCTGGGAGAGGTGCCGGACGCTGATCTGCCGGCGGTCTACCACCTGGCAAACCTGTTCGTGTTGCCCGCCAGCCATCCGAGCGAGGCCTTCGGACTCGTGCAGGTAGAAGCCATGGCCGCGGGTCTCCCCGTAGTTTGCACCGAGTTGGGCACAGGCACATCCTACGTCAATCAGAGCGGAGTGACCGGGCTTGTGGTGCCCCCGCGCGAGCCAGACGCCCTGGCGCAAGCGATCAACCGGCTGCTGACCGACCGGGTGTTCCACGCTCGACTGGCGGCCGGGGCCCGCCAGCGGGCGATGGCCGAGTTCGCGATGGACGTGATGGTGGACCGCGTGCTGGCGCTGTACGCGGCCTAGCTCGCTTATGTTACGTTTTGCGTTTTGCCCGCGGCTAGGGTAATATGCCCTTAAGCCGGGCGTGTGCCCGGCTGACTGTCAAAGAACGGGATCTATATGCAGAGCAAACTCAGTCGCATCTGCGATGCCATAATCGAGGCCGGCTGGCTAGCCGCTCTGGTGGTGACGCCCCTTTTTTTAACACCTCCAGTAGTCGCGTCTTCGAACCGGACAAGCTACATCTGCTGCGCTCGATCGCCCTGCTCATGGCGGTGGTCTGGCTGGTGCAATTGCTCGACGGCTGGCGAGGCCCGGCAGTTGGCCCTGACCTGTGGCAGCGCATTCGCCGCACCCCGCTGGTGCTGCCCACCCTGATCCTGGTCGGCTGCTACTTGTTGAGCACCGCTCTATCGGTCGTGCCGCGTATCAGCCTGCTGGGCTCATACGTGCGTCTGCAGGGCACCTTCACATACGTCAGCTACGTGGTCATGTTCTTCGTGACGCTGACGCACCTGCGCACCCGCGCCCAGGTCAATCGGATCTTCTACACGGTCATTCTCACCAGCCTGCCGATCAGCATCTACGCCATGATCCAACATTTTGGCATCGACCCGCTGCCGTGGGGTGGAAACGTCACGGATCGGGTGGCCGCCAACATGGGCAACGCCATTTTCGTCGCCGCCTATCTGATCATGGCCGTGTTCCTGACCCTCGAACGCCTGGTCAGCAGCGTCGTGGCGGTGCTGAACAGCGAGTCCGGCACGACAGGCGATGCTCTGCGGGCGGGTTCCTACGTTTTCGTGCTGATAGTTCAACTGGTGGCCATCGTGTTCACCCAGAGCCGCGGACCCTGGATCGGCCTGGTAGTTGGCCTCTATGTGTTTGGCATGCTTGGCATTCTCCTGCTCGCCCGCTGGACAGAAGGCCGCTCGCGTCTGATGGCCTGGCTGTCACGGGCTGTGCGGCCGGTGTGGACAACGCTGATTGGCCTGACCATCGCCGGCGTCGCCTTCCTCGTCGTCTTCAACCTACCGAACACCCCCCTCGAAAGCCTGCGCGAGGTGCGCTACGTGGGGCGGCTGGGCACCCTTTTCAGCACGACGCAGGGCACCAACGCGGTGCGTGTGCTGATCTGGCAGGGCGTCGTCGACATGATGCTGAAACCACACCCCCCCATCGCCACGCCAGATGGCACCCCAGACAAGCTCAATGCTATCCGTCCGCTGGTGGGGTACGGTCCGGAGTCGATGTGGGTCGCCTACAATCGCTTTTATCCGCCCGATCTGGCGCATTACGAAGCCCGTAACGCCTCCCCGGACCGTTCGCACAACGAAACTTTCGACACACTGGTACGCACCGGCGCGCTCGGCTTTGCTGCGCAATTGTTTCTGTACGGGAGCATTTTCTTCTACGCGCTGCGCTGGTTGGGCTTGATCCGGGGCCGCACACGGCGCAATCTCTTTATTGCGATGTTGGCCGCCGGCGGTCTCCTTGGTGTCTTGGTGCCGGTCCTGGCCGACCACAGCTTGCGCCTGGCGGGCATCGGGCTTCCGGCAGGGCTCATCGTCGGCTTCATCGTTTACGTCACGATCGATCTGCTGTCCGAGCGTCCGGCAGGCGACACGCCTGCTAACGTGCCGGAGACCGAGAACGGCCATAACGGGCACGCGCTCCAAACACTTGCCCCGGCCCGGCTCAGCCCGGAGAATCAGCTGGTCATCCTGGCCCTGTTTGCCGCGATCGTTGCCCATTTCGCGGAGATCCATTTTGGCATAGCCATCGCCGCGACCCTGACCCACTTTTGGATCCTGTCTGCCGTGCTCGTCGTGGCCGGGATGGGCTGGCTAGATCAAACTGAGACGGTGGACGCGGCCGCCGCAGTGCCGGCCGCCCTCCGCTCTGCTGCGGGCCAGCCCGAGCGCGTCACGGCATTTGCCGCCGCAAAGGGCGCGTCTGGCACCGGCAACCGGGCCAAGACATCCGCCAGAGCCGCGTCCCTGGGCCGCCGGGACACGCCCGTTGGGCGCAGTTCTTCGAGGATGCGCGCGCGAACGGTGCAACCGGCAGCGCGCGATGTGGAACCCTACGCCATACTCCCTTATGCCGGCGTCATGACGCTGATCACGCTGGTGCTGGTCTGGGATTACCTGATAAACCAGAGTGGGGCGACGAATTCGCTGGCGATGCTGTGGGACGCGTTTACGACTCGCGTGATCACGTCCACCGGCGCAGTCGTCGCTGCCCCCATGTTGCTAGTCCTGGTACTGTTCACCTGGTTAATCGGAATTATCGCTGCCCTGGCCGAAAACGATCGCCTCCAAGGCGCGAAGCAGGGCTACAACTGGCTGCGCAACGGGGTTATCTGCGCGAGCGCAGCCGTGGGCACTTTCGTGGTCTACGGCCTTATCCAGGCCGGTCGTCTCCAGTACGCCGGGCTCGCGGTTCTCGACGTGTTCCGGCGGCAGGCCGGCAACATCGTGGTATTTGACGTCATCCTCCTGCTGGTCATGCTCGGCCTTGCCGCGGGGGTATGGCTGGCCGATGGCCGGGCCCGTCCGAGCGCGACTTTCTGCACCGGGCCCACCCTGCCGTTGATCGGCGCTCTGGCTTTGACCCCGTTGGCTTTCTTCCTGATCGCCGACTTGAACATCCAGATCGTGCAAGCGGACACTTACTATAAGTCGGGGCTGGCTTATGAGGGCCGCGGGCAATGGGAGAGCGCCGTCGTTCTCTACAACGAGGCAGTCAAGATCGAGCCCAACGAGGACTACTACTATCTCTTCCTGGGCCGTGCCCTGCTCGAATACGCAAGTTCCGGCCAGCCGGGCACTGCCACGCTGCCCACGAATTTGACCGGTTTCACGATCCCTGAGCTGCAGCAGACGATCGACGCAGGCCTACGATCGACCGATCGCGAGGATCTGATGCGCGCCACCTATGCTGCGTTGCTGGCCGCGCAAGAGCTCAATCCACTGAACACCGATCACACGGCGAACCTGGCTCGCCTCTTCAGGGCCTGGGCCTTCTCAAATGCGCCCAATTCCGCACAGACAATGGGCAACCAGCAACTGCGCCAACTGGTGGTCGATCATCCAGACAGCGTGGACATGAGCAAGCTCCAGAAGTCGCTGCAATATTACCGGGAAGCAACGGAGCTGAGCCCGCAAAACGCTCAGTTGTTCAACGAGATGTCCTCCGTGCAGTTCATCATGGGCGATCTGCAAGGGGCCAAAGTCTCGCTCGATCGCTCGTTGGCCCTCGACAAGCGATTCGCCCAAACCTATCCGCTGCTAGGCGATCTACTGGTTCAAATGGGAGACATCCCGGGCGCAGCCGCCGCCTACAAGCAGGCAGCGGAGCTGTCACCCAACGATGTCGGCGTCCAAGGGGCGCTGGGCGTCTACGCGGCCCAGGCCGGCGACGTCGAGACGGCGGTATCCGCTCTGGACAAGGTGATCAGCCTCGAAACTCCGGCGCTCGCGAGTGACCAGGCGGCCCTGGCGGCGCTCGATGCGCAAGCGCAGACGGCGGGTGGCTACGATAAGCTGGACCCAAGTGCAACGACGCGCCAACAGCAGCTCCAGGCCAGCATCAGTGCGCGCGCCGCGCAGCTCGAGGTGGCCTACCGTAACAAGGCACTCGTGCTGCGAGATGCGGGGCGCACAGAAGAGGCGCTGGCAGCGGCCACATCGGCGCTGCAGTTCGCCACAGACGCCGAAAAACCAAGCGTTCAGCAACTGATCGACGAGTTGCAGAAGAAGAGCTCCGGATGACAGCTTACCTCCTCATTCTGTTGAGCGCTCTCCTGTTGGCCGGTGGCGCGACCCCAATCGTAAGGTTGGCGGCACATCGCTTTGGCTTCATAGATCAACCGAGTGCGCGCAAGCAGCACGTGAGGGCCACCCCGCTACTGGGAGGCCTGGCGATCTACCTGGCCTGCATCCTCGCCCTGGTGCTGCTCGGCGACAGGTTTTACGTCCATCAAGTGGTCGGCATCGCCATCGGCGCGACCCTCTGCTCGTTCATGGGGCTGTGGGATGACCGGCGCGGGTTGAGTCCCTGGGTCAAGCTTGCCGGCCAGTTCCTGGCCGCCGGCGTCCTCGTGATCACCGGTCTGCGCATCACTTTCTTGCCCTGGGAGTGGGTCAACACGGCGTTGACGCTCGCCTGGGTGGTGCTGATCACGAACGCCATGAATTTGCTCGACAACATGGATGGCTTGAGCGGCGGCGTCGCCTGCATCGCGGCGGTGTTCTTCCTGTTATTTGCCGCGATGAGCAAACAGTACTTCGTGGGCGCGCTCGCCGCCGCCGTCGTCGGCGCCTGCCTGGGCTTCCTCTTCTACAATTTCAACCCGGCCAGCATTTTCATGGGCGACACCGGCAGCCTGTTCCTCGGCTTTACGCTGGCCGCCCTGGCAATCAAGCTGCGCTTCCCAACCAATTCGGCCTTCGTCACCTGGATGGTGCCCCCGCTAGTGCTGGCGGTGCCCATCTTCGACACTTCGCTGGTCATCATTTCTCGGCTGCGCAGGGGGCTCAACCCGCTCACTACGCCGGGCAAAGATCACCTGAGCCATCGTCTGGCGCGGCTGACCGGCAGCCCGCGTGAAGCCGTGCTTATCTGTTACCTTTTAGCCGGAATCGCCGGCATCATCGCCACCTTCGTCACGCAAGCCAGTATCCCGGAAGGCTACGGGGCCGGCATTGCGGTCGCCATAGCCAGTGCAATTGGTATATGGCGTTTAGAGCGACCGCCATTCCGGGTCGCCTGAAAGTAAATGCTCGGTCTGTCACGTCCGAACCCAATTCCAAACAAGGAGTTCTCTGTTGAACAAGCGAATCGCTCTGGTCCTGGCAGTCGTGCTGCTCACTACTGCCCTAGTAGCGTCCTGTGTGTCCGCTCCGGCGCCGGCCAATCAAGCTCCGGCGTCCACGGCAGCGCCGTCTGGTCAGGCGCCGGCCGCCACCCAGGCACCGGGTGGCACCCCCGTGGCGGCTGCCCAGGCGACGTTGGTGCTGCCGGGCAGTAGTGCCGTGACCGCAGCGCCCACGATCCCGCCTGATCAGCGCACGCCTGTGCCCGTTCCACCGGCCGATGGCAGCCGTCCGCTCACGCAGATCCCGCCCGCCCAGCGCGCCGACCGCTTCAGCGGCCCGGCGCCGATGAGCATCGTGACAGGCACGCAGTATGTGGTGACTATCGTCACCAGCAAGGGCGACATCGTCGCCGAGCTCTATCCCGATACTCCGCTGAGCGACAACAACTTTATCACTCTGGCAAAGGACGGCTTCTATGACGGGCTGACCTTCCACCGAGTTGAGCCAGGCTTCGTCGTCCAGGGCGGGGATCCCTTGGGCGATGGCAGCGGTGGACCGGGTTACACGATCCCGGCCGAGATCAGGCACAACCATCCGCGCGGCGCACTGGCCTGGGCCCGCACCAGCGATCAGGTCAATCCGTCACGCGCGTCCAGCGGCAGCCAGTTCTACATCACCCTGGCAGACGCCCCGTTCCTGGATGGCGCCTACAGCTCCTTCGGCTACGTGGTGCAGGGCATGGATGTGGTAGACAAGATCGAGATGGGCGACAAGATCGAGCGCATCGACGTCAGCACCGCCGATGTGTCGCATCTGCCGACGCCGACGCCTACCGCCGCGCCTAATGCTCCGGCTCCGGCCGACGGCCGGCCGCTGGCCAGTGAACCCTTGGACAAGCGGGACAAAATCTACAACATGCCGCCGACGGCAACGGTCATCGACCCGGCGAAGACTTACCAGGCAACTATCAGCACCGATAAGGGCGACATCGTGCTCGATCTTGACGCAGCCAACGCCACCGCCAGCGTAAACAACTTCGTTCTGCTGGCCAACCTGGGCTTCTATGACGGCATGCCCGTCGCCTACGTCGAGCCTGACTCGGCCGTGATCCTCGGCTCGCCGCAGAGCCAGCCGGACAGCGACGCGGGCTACAAGCTGCCCCTCGACCAGAACGCAGCCGCAGCCCAGGTCATCACGGGGACCGTTGCCTACTACCCGGTGGCAGACAATGCTACGCAGCAGGTTCTGGCAAGCGGCAGCCAGTTCTTGATCTCGATGACCGCCGTGTCACAACTGGCCTCGCCCATGAACGTCTTCGGCAAGGTCGCCAGTGGGCAGGACGTGGTGAGCAAGTTGGCCACGGGCGACGTAGTGAAGAGCATCACGATCACTGAAAAGTAGTCCGGCCGCAGCTTACAATTTGATGCGTGGTGCCCAGGCGCGCCCGGCCAAGTTGGCCGGGCGCGTCCACGTACCACGCATCACCTATTAGAAAGGATACATCCATCATGCCCAAGCGCTATGCCAAACCGTTCGATCTCAAGCTCGACCTGAAGAAGGAGTACCAGGCGACAATCAAGACCAACAAGGGCGACATTGTGGTAAAGCTCTTTGCGCAGCAGGTACCGTCCACGGTCAATAACTTCGTTTCCCTGGCGGAAGACGGTTTCTACGATGGCGTGACGTTCCATCGCGTGATAAAGGACTTCATGATCCAAAGCGGCGATCCGACCGGGACAGGCCGCGGCGGCCCCGGTTACAGCTTCAGGGACGAGTTCGTTCCGGCGCTGAAGCATGATAAGCCGGGCGTGCTGTCGATGGCCAACGCCGGGCCCAACACTAACGGGAGTCAATTCTTTATCACCCATGTCCCCACCCCGCACCTGAACGGCAAGCACAGTGTCTTCGGGCAGGTGATCCAGGGCCAGGATGTGGTCGACAAGATCGAGCAAGGCGACTACATCGACAAGATCACGATCACGACTACGCCAAGCTGAACGGCGCCTACCGGCCCGCGTGAGGCGTGGGTACGTGAATGTGAGTTGGGAAAGGGCGTCCTGCCTCGCCCCCTCCTGCCTCGCGTATCACGCTTCACGTGGTACTCTCACACATCACGCATCACGATTGAGAGCATCCTTCCATGTTCGAACTGATCTTTCTCGGCACCTCCGCTTCCGCTCCCTCAGCCCAGCGGGGGCTGCCGGCTACTGTCTTGATTCATCGCGAATACCGGTTCCTGATCGATTGTGGCGAGGGCACCCAGCGCCAGCTTCTGCGCAGCGGTATTGGCTTTAAGCGGCTGGACCGTGTGCTGTTGACGCATGGGCATCTCGACCATATCCTCGGCCTGGGCGGACTGGCGAGCACCTTCGGACGCTGGGAAACCATGGACAACATGGAAATCTACGGCGGCGCGTGGGCGTTGCAGCGCGTGCGGGATCTCATGCGGATCGTCTTTGGCCCGGGTGAGACGCGTATCCGTATTGGCTATCATCCGATCGCGCCCGGCGTGCTCCTCGAAGACGATCTGTTCCGGACGAGCGTCTTTCCGGTCGAACATCGCGGCGCCGAATCCTTCGGCTTCAGTTTCGAGGAGAAGGCCAGGCGTCCGTTCCTGGCCGAGAAGGCTGAATCTCTGGGAGTGCCGGAGGGACCGATCCGGCGCGAGCTGGTAAACGGCACAGCGGTGAGACTGGCCGACGGGCGCACAGTTCAGCCGGACGCAGTACTGGGACCGGCTGTGCAGGGAGCGCGCCTGGTTTTCGTCGGCGATGCCGGCCGGGTGGATGACCTGGTGCCGTACGCGGCCGGAGCCGACTTGCTGGCCATCGAGTCGACATACGTCGACGAGGAACGCGAGGTGGCGGCCGATTTCGGCCATCTGACGGCTGCCCAGGCGGCCTGGCTGGCGCGCGAGGCGGGCGTCAAGTATCTGGTGCTGCATCACATCTCCCGCCGCTACAGCGGCAGGCAGATTCTCGAGGAAGCAGCGCGCGTCTTTCCAGATACGGCGGTAGCCAAAGATTTCGATTTGTTCCGGGTGGTCAAACAAAAGCCGATCGAACGCGAGGATGTGCGACAGCGGGGAGCGGAGGAATCGTCACCGGCCCAGGCCTGAACTCCAGTCGCTCGCGTCGCCTGCGGGCGACTGGAGATGATCACGCACCGATCCTCGAGCCCTCAGACGCCTGGCGGCGGAACGGGCAAATCCTCGACGGCAGTGTTGACCCACTTGTCCCCGGTGTCGACGAGCATGACGGGGATGTCGTCGACGATGGGGTATTTGCGCCCGCAGTCCGCCTCCTGGCAGACTAACCAGGCATCGCGCACCAGCAGCAAGCGACCCGGATCCTCACCCGGATGGCGGGTAGCGCCAGATACGCAGTGTGGACAGCGAAGGATCGCGAGCAGTTCTTGAGAAACCACGATTTTCCTCCAGGTCAGGCTAACGGTGAAGATAAGCCAGTATAGCATACTGCGATTATCCTCACAATTTGCTTCGCTTCCTCCCGTATGATATACTAAGTGTTCGGGCCTTGTGCCCACATCTCACACGCCTGCCGTGCAAGCTGGCCGTGCCCATCAGGGTTCCAGAGCAGTTCCTGGCAGGCGGACGTCCTAACGGATGAAGGGGGAAACAGTGTCTGTTGTCTCAATGAAGTCGCTCTTGGAAGCGGGGGTCCATTTCGGCCACCGCACGCGCCGTTGGCATCCGAAGATGCGCACGTTCATCTTTACGGAGCGCAACGGCATCCACATCATCGATCTGCAGCAAACGATGCGGCAGGTGAACACGGCGTATGGTGTCATACGCGACACGGTGCGCAACGGCGGGCTGGTCCTATTTGTTGGCACGAAGAAGCAGGCTCAGGAAACGATCCGCACCGAGGCAGATCGCTGCGGGATGCCCTTCGTCGTCGAACGCTGGTTGGGCGGCACATTGACCAACTTCCGCACCATTCGCCAGCGGGTTGAGTTCATGGCCGACCTGGAACGGCGCAAGGAGCGCGGCGAACTGGATCGTCTGCCCAAAAAAGAAGCCCAGATCCTGACCAACGAGCTCCAGCGCCTGAACAACCGGCTGGGCGGCTTGCGTTCGATGACGCATCTGCCAGACATTCTGTTCATTGTGGACGTCCAGCGGGAATCGCTGGCCGTCACTGAGGCCAACAAGCTTAACATTCCCATCGTAGCAATGGTGGATACCAACTGCGACCCCGATCCGATTGACTACCCGGTCCCATCGAACGACGATGCCATCCGCGCCATCAAGCTGATGGCCGCGAAGATCGCCGATGCCGTCGTCGAGGGCATGCAGTTGCGTGCCGTAGACGAGGCCGATCGGGCAGCCGAAGCGGCTAACAAGCCCGAGGTCCAGACTGAGGAAGAAGCGGAAGAGGAACAAGCCCGCCAGGAAGCGATGGGAGACGATCTGTTGGGGCCTTCCATCATGGCGCACCTGGCTTCCGCTGAACAGGACGAGACCGAATCCGCAAACGAAGAAGCATAAGAGGAGTTGCTGGTGGAAATCACTGCGACGATGGTAAAGGACCTGCGCGCCGCGACAGGCGCCGGTGTTCTGGATTGCCGCAAGGCGTTGGAGACGGCGGGTGGTAACCCTGAGCAGGCGGCCGCGCTGCTGCGCGAGAAGGGCCTGGCTGCAGCCGCCAAGAAAGCGACTCGCGAGGCCAATGAGGGGATGATCGGCAGCTACATCCACATGGGCAGCAAGGTGGCTGCGCTCGTCGAGGTCGACTGCGAGAGCGACTTCGTGGCCCGCACAGCCGACTTTCAGGCGCTGGCCAAGGATCTGGCCATGCAAGTCGTCGCCGCTCGCCCGGGTTGGGTGCGCCGTGAGGACGTCCCGGATGAGGTCGTTAAGCAACAAAAGGCGAACTACCTGGAAGAGGCAGTCGCGGCTAATAAGCCGGAAGCGATGATCGATCGGATTGTCGACGGCAAGCTGGCCAAGTTCTATGAGGAGAACGTCCTGCTCGAGCAGCCGTTCATCAGAGACCAGAGTGTCAAGGTGCGAGACCTGATCAGCCAGTCGATCGCCAAGCTGGGCGAAAACATCGTCGTCCGGCGCTTTGCCCGCCTGGAAGTGGGCGGCTGAGGTCCCAATGCGGCTGGGGCCTGATACCGAGGCCTAGAGTGCACGGCCGGCGGATTGTGACCGCACAGGATGGCGTAACACAGGCCGGGGAAGCCAACAACGGCAGCGCGGCCCCTTGCTAGAACAAATGCGTCATCCTCACGATCCACCGGCCGCGCCGGCTCGAGCGCCAGCATTCTTGCCGCATGCTGGGTGTCCTCAGTTCTGGCTCCGGTGCCGTACGGTTTGACCACCTCGCCTATCGAGATTAAGGAGGGTTGTCATGCTCAAAGATGTGCTCAAGGACGCCCGTGAACGGATGGACAAGGCCGTCGACTCGCTGCAGGCCGACTTGCGCTCGATTCGAACAGGCCGGGCCTCGCCGGCGCTGGTCGACAAGCTGACTGTCGACTACTACGGCTCTCCGACCCCGTTGAACCAGCTGGCCGGCATCACGGTGCCCGAGCCTCGCTTGCTCATCATTCGTCCCTGGGACCGCAGCACGATGGGGATCATCGAGAAGTCGATCCTCAAGTCGGACCTGGGGTTGACCCCGAGCAACGACGGTCAGGTGATCCGTCTCGTGATCCCACAGTTGACCGAGGAACGTCGCCGCGATCTGAGCAAGCTGGTGGCCAAACGAGTCGAAGAGGCCCGCGTAGCCGTGCGCAACATCCGGCGCGATGCGATCGACATGCTACGCGACCTGGAAAAAGAGAAGCTGATCAGCGAAGACGAGATGTACGAGGGCCGCGATGAGACGCAGGAACTGACAGACAAGTACATCAAACAGATGGATGAGATCGGCAAGTCCAAAGAAGTCGAAATCATGGAAGTGTGATGTCAGACGAGCAGCGGCCGATCGCGGAGCGGTATCCCCATGTGACGCGCATTCCCAGTCACCTAGCCATCATCATGGACGGCAACGGGCGCTGGGCGCGCGCACGGGGATTGCCGAGGGTGGCCGGCCACCGCGCGGGCACCGATAACCTCCGTCGCGTGCTTCCCGCCGCGACAGACTTCGGCATCTCGGTGCTGACCATCTATGCTTTCTCGACCGAAAACTGGTCGCGGCCGCTCGAAGAAGTCAGAGGCTTGATGACTCTGCTCGGCGAGTTCATCCAGCGCGAATTGCGCAACCTGCACGCCCATGGTGTCTGCATCCGCCATAGTGGCCGGCTGGAAGGCATCCACCCGCGCCTCCAGGCCCAGATCCAGAACGCAGTGGCTTTGACCCGAGACAACAAGGCCATCACCCTGAACGTGGCCTTCAACTACGGCGGCCGGGCGGAGATCGTGGATGCGGTGCAACGCATAATGCGTGACGGCATGTCTGCTGAAGCGGTCAGCGAGGAAACAATCTCGCACTATCTTTACACGGGCGATCTGCCCGATCCGGATCTGATCGTGCGCACGGGCGGGGAGTACCGCCTGAGCAACTTTCTGATCTGGCAGGCCGCGTATGCCGAATACTACGCGACCCCGACCTACTGGCCCGATTTCGATGAAGTGGAACTGGCCAAGGCCTTGGAAACCTACAGCCAGCGCCAGCGCCGCTTCGGAAACGTCCCCGACAACTAGAGCCCCCGCTCGGTTCTCGCCCCTCCGGCAGGCGCAGCCATCTAGCGAGACACGAGTTGGACGCCATTGGTACCCCAAACACATACATCGTGACATCAAGGTCATATCATGGGACAGGTCTCGCCTCTCGACGAACTACCTGTCTCAATTTGAGTGTTACGATCACGGGAGCTGCTCATGAGCGAACAACCCGAGCGAAATCTCGCGCTGGACTTAGTGCGCGTGACTGAAGTCGCGGCCCTGGCGGCTGGCCGTTGGGTGGGCCGCGGGAACAAGATCGCGGCTGATCAAGCGGCAGTTGATGCCATGCGCCTGGTACTGAACACCATCGAGATGGACGGGATGATCGTCATAGGCGAGGGTGAAAAAGACGAGGCCCCGATGCTCTACAACGGCGAGATCCTGGGCACAGGCGACCCCCCGCGGGTCGACATCGCGGTGGATCCGATCGATGGCACGCGGTTGACCAGCACCGGCGGGCCGGGCGCGGTGGCCGTGGTGGCCCTGGCTGAGCGCGGCAGCATGTACGCTCCGGGCAGCCTCGTATATATGGATAAGATCGCCGTCGGCCCCGACGCCTGCGGCCACATCGACATCAATGCCCCGGTTGAAGTCAACCTCAAAGCCATCGCGCGCGCCAAGGGACGCGAGTTGGCCGACCTCACCGTGATCATCCTGGACCGGCCCAGGCATGCCGGGCTGATCGACCGCGTGCGCCAGTTGGGTGCGCGCATCCATCTCATCGCCGACGGCGATGTTTCGGCAGCGATCAGCACTTGCTTGCCTGAGACCGGCATAGATGCCTTGCTTGGCGTAGGAGGCTCACCGGAGGCGGTCATCACCGCTGCCGCCCTCAAGTGCATGGGGGGCGAGATCCAGTGCAAGCTATGGCCGCGGGATGAATCGGAGCGGGTCTACGCGCTGGAGCACGAACTCGACCTCGATCAAGTGCTGCGCAATGATGACCTGGTCAAGGGCGATAACATCTTTTTTGCGGCAACGGGCATCACCGATGGCGATCACCTGGAAGGGGTAAAGTACTTCGGCGGCGGCGCGCGCACCTCAAGTATGGTCATGCGTTCGAAGTCGGGTACAATCCGGGTGATCAAAGCTACCCATCGTTGGGACAAACTGATGCGCTTCAGCCAGATCGATTTCGGTTGAGAAGAGGAGGTAGCCTGTACGAGGGAAGCACCTGGCCGCTCGACTCCCAACACCTGAATCTCAGGCCCGGTAACCACACCGGAATGCATTTGCGGCACCGTCGTACTTGACGTAAATTGGCAGGCATGCTAAACTGTAATTCAGCGCCCAGACGTTAACCTGCTGCCGTCTTCCCTGTTTCTCATCCCATCTGTTCTCGGCAGAACACGCGTTTCAACTCAAGACCGCCGCGTTAGCCTAAATCGAGGGGCTGGGATGCTGGTAGGCTTTGACCACGTACGGGACTTATCCCCTGTAGTACTTTTCCTGTTTCTTTTAGGGTATCTAGCGTTTTTCGTAGCACAATTCCTGCAATGGGATCGGGTTGCAGTAGGATGTGCGTGTTTGGAGTGAGAATATGAATATCGCCGAACTTGAGACCAAGACCCTGACCGAGCTGCAAGACCAAGCCCGGACGATGGGCGTTACGGGCTATACCCGTTTGAAGAAGTACGACCTGATCATGCGCCTGTTACGCGAGAACACTGAACAACAGGGGCTGATCTTCGGCGGCGGCACGCTCGAGGTTGTTCAGGATGGCATCGGCTTTTTGCGGGCAGACAAACATATGCTGCCCGGCCCAGACGATGTCTACATCTCGCAAAGCCAGATCCGCCGCTTCGGCCTTCGCACCGGCGACTTCGTCGTCGGCCAGGTGCGACCGCCAAAAGAGTCAGAGAAGTACTTCGGCCTGCTCAAGGTCGAGGCCGTGAATGGGCTCGATCCTGAGGAAGCCAAGAAACGGCCGAAGTTTGAAGAGCTGACGCCGATCTTCCCGAACCAGCAGTTGCTGCTTGAGACTCAGCCTTCGATCCTGGCCACCCGCCTCATCGACCTGGTCGCCCCCATCGGTCGCGGCCAGCGCGGTCTGATCGTCTCGCCGCCCAAGGCCGGCAAGACCACCGTTCTCAAGCAGATCGCAAACGGCGTGAGCACCAACTATCAGGACGTCTATCTGATGGTATTGCTGATCGGCGAGCGGCCGGAGGAGGTCACCGACATGGACCGGTCGGTGGAAGCGGAGGTCCTTAGCTCGACCTTCGACGAGCCGGTGCAGTCGCACGTGCGCGTGGCCGAGATGGGGCTGGAACGCGCCAAACGCCTGGTCGAGGCGCAACGCGATGTCGTGATCTTGCTCGACTCAATCACTCGCCTGACCCGCGCATACAACCTGACCGTGCCGGCCTCCGGCCGAACTCTGTCTGGCGGTATCGATCCGGCCGCACTCTATCCGCCCAAGCACTTCTTCGGCGCCGCGCGCAAGATCGAGGAAGGCGGCAGCCTGACCATCATCGCGACCTGCCTGGTAGATACCGGCAGCCGCATGGATGATGTCATCTACGAAGAGTTCAAGGGCACTGGCAACATGGAACTGCATCTGGATAGGCGGCTGTCCGAGCGCCGTGTCTTCCCGGCCTTCGACGTGGTCCGCTCCGGCACCCGTCGTGAGGAACTGCTCCTGGAACCGGAAACCCTGCAACGGGTGTGGACTCTGCGCCGCATGATCGACATGCTGCGGCAGAGCGGTGAGGATCCGCTGGAGCCCGTGCTGGAGCGAATGCGCCGCACGCGCAACAACAGGGTGTTCCTCGACACACTTTCGCAGAATATCTAAGGGGAGCATGGGGACGGGGACGGGCTACAGCGCGCCCCCAACTCCCTGCTCTCATGCACTGGAGTAATTGCGCTCATGCGCGAGGAAGAATCGATAGCCTCTCTGACCCTGCCGCCAGATGACTGGGGCCCCGGCTATCGCTTGTGGCAGGGTATGGTCTCGCTGCTCTCACAACGCGGACCAGACGGGACCACCTCGCTAGTTCGCATGGCCTCACATCTGGTGATCTTGGTGGTTGCCGTCCTGGTCATCGCGTTCAGCCGCTTCCAGTTGCCAAGTTGGGACATTGGAGTAGTCGACAGCCCGGTCCAGGAATCGCCAGGCGCCCAGGAATTGCCCATTCCGCCCCAGACACAGATCTCGGCTTTCGGCTCCTTGGTCCGTTCAGCCGTCCCCCACACCCTCGCGGCCGAACGTCCCCGTACCACCAGCATTACCACCTACACGGTCCAGGCCGGCGACACGTTGTGGGGCATCGCCTCCAAACTGAACCTGGCCGCCGAGACGCTTATCTGGGCGAATGGCATGGAGGACAACCCCGACCTGCTGCGTCTGGGCCAGGATCTGACGGTGCTCCCCGTCAACGGCGTTCTGCATACGGTCGTGAAGGGCGACACGGTGGAGAGCGTCGCCAAGAAGTATAAGGCCAAGCCCGAGGATATCCTCGGCTCCCAGATCAACCACCTTGATGCCGAGAACCCAGTCTTGGCAGTCGGGACAAGGATAATTGTCCCGAACGGCACTAAGCCCTTGACGGCCAGCCAGTTGGCCAGCACCGCCAGCCAGGCGCCCATCGTACGCGGGCATTTCGTGTGGCCCACGTCGGGGAGCGTCACGCAGTTCTTTTGGGCCTACCATCGCGCCATCGACATTGCCGCCTGGATCGGCAACCCGGTCAGGGCTGCCGATGGTGGTACGGTCATTTCAGCGGGGTGGAACAACACCGGCTACGGCAACATGATCCTCATCAACCATGGGAACGGTTTTGTGACCCGCTACGGCCACCTTAGCAAGATTTCCGTACGGGTTGGGCAGGTGGTCAAGCAAGGTCAACAGATCGGGTTGATGGGCAGCACGGGCAACTCAACGGGCCCTCATCTCCACTTCGAGGTCATCTACGGCGGGGTTGCCCGCAATCCATTCAACTATCTGCCCTAAACGAGACGCTCAGAAGCACGAACGGAGGAATCCTTTTCGCCCGTTCGTGCTATACTCCCCTCGCCACGCGTGGCTAAGGCGCGCCCACTTCCACGCTCACCTGCGCGATCACTGTCTCGCCATTCGTGCCATAGACCGTCAAACGCAGGCTGTAGGGGCCGGGCGCGAGGGCGGTCGTATCCCACACCCCGAGCATTTCGGCCGGCGCCGGCACGGCCTGGAACTGGCGAAGCGCGACCGGCTGCCAGGCAGCGGGCGCCGGGCTGAGCCCGGGTGCGTACTGCAGCCAGTAGCTATGGAACTGCCGGCCGGCGGCAATGCCTTTAACCGGTATGGCGCCGGAGAGAAGCATGTCAGGCAGCGGCTGAGTGATCGCGGCCTCGATGGGGACCGCGGCTTGCACTACGGGCGTGGGGACAGCAGTGCTCACCGAGTCCACCGGCGTGGCAGGCGGCTGATCTGGCAGCGCAGTCGCGGTCGCGGTCGGCTCGGGTGGAAGCTGCGTCGGCGTAGCAGCAGCTGTGGGCGTATCGGTGGCGGTCGCTTCCGACGTGGGCGTCGCGGTGTCCACGGCCGTGGGAGACGGCTCAAGGGTCGGCGTGGGTTCGGGAGTGGGTGGTTCCACGCTCACGCGGACTGCGTTCGAGACCGCCACCGGGCTCTCGGGACGCTGCGGATCATAGGCCGCCATGCGCAAGCTGAAGACGCCGGCGCCATCGTGCCTTTGCACATAAGCCGGCACGTCCCAGTCAACCAACCAACCGTCCACATCACCCGCTTTCTGCTCGGTGAGCGTTCCCCAGCCGATCGGGTCTGGTCCGACACCGTATTCCACCCGCCACGTCAAGGGTTCGGGCAGATGAGCACGCCCCGTCAGCTGCACTATCCCGCCGACCTGGCTGCCGTCGGCCGGTCCCCTGAGATCCAACTCCGGCTGGAACGCATACCGAGGCTGCTCCAGGTTCATCTGCGGCATAGCATGCGCTTCGGCCCAGGCTTGATAGTGCAAGGGGAAAACCATCGCATCGCGCGTTTCAACGCGATCGGGTGGTGTCAATTCGCTCGCCAAAAGGCCCGTCACCCTGTCGATGCGCAGGCGCTGATGAAGATCGAAACGGGCCGGCAGGGGTGCGTGACCGGAGGCAAACACATCTTGCCGCCGGTTCGGGCAAGCCTCGCTGGGCAGGGTACCTGTGTCGGCGCAGACCTCGGCGTGCTGCATGCCGGGCGGTTCGGGAAAGGGGTGCGCGGGCGTCTCCTGGAGGCCGCGGCTCATGACGCTTTGCCAGATAGGCGCCGCTCCCACCGACCCGGCGGTTTGCTTCATCGGCGTGTAGTCGGCATTGCCCACCCACACGCCGACCGCCAGATCAGGAGTGTATCCCAAGGTCCAGGCATCGCGGTAATCATTGGTGGTGCCCGTCTTGGCCGCAGACGGCCGGTCAGGCAGGCTCAACGTCTCCGCGGCCGCGCCGAAGGCCGGGCGGCGAGCCTCCTTGTCGGAGAGGATGGACGTTATCTCGTAGGCGTACTGCGCGTCCACCACCGGCGAGGCCGGGGCTGGCGTGACCAGAGGCCTGGTGCCCGGCCGCCCGGAGGCCGTCTGGCAGCCGTGGACGCTGCCCGCAGTGGCTCCACCCCACACCAGTTCCCCGTCCGGCCCGAGGATACAGGCGATGGGGGTCAAGGGGGCACGGACGCCGCCGTTGGCCAGCGTCGCGTAGGCGCCCGTCATTTCCAGAAGCGTCACTTCCCCGCCGCCCAGGGTCAGCGAAAGACCGTAATCGGGGCGGGTGAGGGTGGTGATGCCGAGCCGGCCGGCCACGTCCTTCAATCGGTCCAGCCCGACGTGTTCTAGGGCCTTGACCGCCGGGATGTTGTACGAGTTGGCCAGCGCCGAACGGACTGTCACCAGCCCATGTTCCTTGCCGTCGTAGTTGACCGGCACATACGCCGGGTTGGCACCATCCGGGAACTGCGTCTTAATGTCCATCAGGACGGTCGACGGAGTCCAGCCGCCCGGAGTCTCCACGGCACTGAAAGTATCCGACGCCGGGTTCGCGTCTTGCGGGGCCGCGACCGCCGGCATCTCAAAGGCCGCCAGGTAAGTCAGGGGCTTTATCGAAGAGCCGGGCTGGCGCGGGGTGATGGCCATGTTGATCTGGCCGCTGATCTTGTCATCATAAAAGTCGGTGCTGCCCACCATGGCGAGGATCTCACCGGTTGCCGGGCGAACCGCCACCAGCGCGGCGTCGGCGGCGTTCTGGCCCTGGGACTGCAGCTTCGCCACCTGCTTGGACACCTCCTCTTCGGCCGCCGCCTGAACTATCGGGTCGAGCGTGGTGTACACCCTCAGACCTCCCTTAGCCATAAGCTCGGGACCGATCTCTTTTTCGACTTCGTCGCGCACGAACAGCACGAAGTGGGGATGCTCCATCGTGTAGCTTTGCTGGAGCGGTCGCAGCTCGAGGGGCTCTTTGTACGCCGCATCGGCCTGATCCGACGAGATATAGCCGTGCTTGACCATCAACCCAAGAACCACTCCCTGGCGCTTCTTTACAGCGCCGGGGCTTCCATCGGCATTCCACAGCTTCGTATAGGGGTCGTAATAGGCAGGCGCCTGAGGCAACCCGGCGAGCATGGCCGCCTCGGCCAGGTCGAGGTCCTTGGCGTGTTTGCCGAAATAGGTCTCCGAACCGGCTTCGATGCCATAGGCCAAGTTGCCGTAGTAAATTTCATTCAGATAGAGCTGCAGCACCGTGTCTTTGGAATAGCGGCGCGTGATCTCGGCGGCCAGGATGGCTTCCTTCAGCTTGCGCGAGAGCGTCTTTTCGGAAGACAAGAAAGTGAGCTTGACCAACTGCTGTGAGATCGTGCTGCCGCCTGGCCCAGAAAGCACGTCCTGATCGCGCACGGCATAGTAAAGGGCGCGCGCCATGCCCGCAGGGTCCACTCCCGGATGCTGATAGAAGTTTGGATCCTCGGTCGCGATCGTGGCGTCCCTGAGGTTCTTGGCGATCCCATCCACCGGCACAGTGGTGCGACGGCCGTGAGAAGGATCGGCGATCTCGTTGAGGAGGTTACCTTCCCGGTCAAAGATCTGGGTCGAGGCAAAGGTATTGGCGCGGGCTTCCAGCTCGTCCGGGTTTGGCAGCGCGGCGGCGATCCCGGCGTAGCCGAAGAGCAGGCCGCCGAAAGTCATGCAGGCGAGCAGGAGGACGACGATGCCGGCGCCAAGCACGCCCCCGCAGCCGCGGCGTGGCGGGTTGGGCCTCAGCCGGCGAACGGCCGGCGGCGCGGGGTCCCTTCGACCGAACCCCGGCCTATCCGGCCGGCCGTAGGGCCCCGCGCCGGGTGCGCCGGTCGAGGCCCTGGCGAATGAGGCCGGCCCCGGCGCCCGCCCCTGTGGCTGATAGTACCCCATTTATGATGAATCCCTTCGGATGAAAATCCAAGTCTGGTATGATACCAGACCCGCACGACTGCAACAACCCTAAGACGCCTTCTGTTGGCAAAATGTTTCAGCGCGAGCGCCGGGGCATCGGCGTCAGGGAAAGTAGGGACGGCGGGGGCCGAACGTGAATCTGGCAAGCCGAGAGCCAGGTTTCGGGCGGAGGCCTGGTTCTCGGTACCGGCAGAGGTCAAATCATGGCGCCGGCCCAACCGGCGCTCACTCGTCGATGGTCTCTCCGCTGGGGATCTCCCGGTCAGCGAAACACCTCGCCACGGCATGCGGACAGATCACCACATTGCGGCCGATCTTCATGTCGGGCGGGATCACTGCGCCTTTGCCCACCAGCGTCAGCCCGGTATTGAGACGTGCCGGCCAGCGGCGACTCGGCGCGTTGTCCTCGCCAAAGCCCAGTTTCGTCCCATGACCGACGCGCACTCGTTTGTCGAGGATCACCCGGTCCACCTCGGCGCCGGCCTCGACGACCGTGTCGTTCATCACGATGGCATCGCGCACGACTGCGCCGGCAGCGACGTAGGCTCCGGGCGAAATGATGGAGCGGACGACTGTCCCCTCGACCTGGCAGCCGTCACAAAGCAGATTGCCTTCGACGCGCGCGTCGGGACCGATCATAGCCGGGGGCCGCTCCTCGCTACGCGTATGGATCACCCATTCAGGATCGTACAGATCCAGGGCCGGGGTTTCCGCCAGGAGGGCCATATTCGCTTCCCAGTACGCCTGTATCGTGCCCACATCCGCCCAGTAACCCTGAAACGGATAGCCGTACACGGCCTGCGACTCCACGATCGCCGGCAGGACGTCCCCGCCCAAGTTGTGCTCGTTGCGCCCGGCTTCGTTCGTCAGACAGTCGACCAGTGCCTCACGACGGAAGACGTAAATCCCCATGCTGGCCAGCGTGCTCTGGGTCCGGCGCGGCTTCTCTTCGTAGGCCACCACGCGCCCGTCGGCGTCGGTTGCGAGCATGCCGAAACGGTAGGCCTCGAAACCGGGGGCGCCGCGGACTGCCAGAGTAGCGTCGGCTCGCCGCTCGTGATGGAACTTTAGCAGCCGGCCGTAGTCCATCTTGTAGATGTGGTCGCCTGCCAGGATCAACACATCGTCAACCCAGGCCGGGATGACGTCCAGATTGAAGCGCAGCGCATCGGCCGTGCCCTCTTGCCAGACGCCGCGCTCGCCTTTCGTGCGCTGAAACGGTTGGAGCAGGCGTACCCCACCGGTCGAACGGTCGAGGTCCCACGGCTTGCCAACCCCGATATGTTCGTTCAGCGAACGCGGCTGGTACTGGGTTAGCACGGCCACGTTGAAGATGCCAGAGTTGACACAGTTGGAGAGGGCGAAATCAATTATCCGGTACTTGCCGCCAAACGGGACAGCTGCCTCGGAACGCAGCGCAGTGAGTATGCTCAATGCCGGGCTTTCGCCTCCCGCCAGAATGATCGCCATCACCGTCATGTCTCACCTCACTGTACCGTCGCCCCGCTGGGCACTTCACCGCCGAAGGACGCGAAGGCTTCCTCGTCGACTTTGGAGTGGATCACCACATTGCGACCAACGCGCAGGCTGGCCGGCACATGGGCGTTCATGCCTACCACAGATATGCCCGTGTTGAACCGGTCTGGGGCGAGGGCATTCGGCGTGCTAAAGTCTTCGCCGCACCCCAGTTGCGTACCTCCGCCAATGATCACTTTCTTGTCCACGATCGCATGATCGACCACTGCGCCCGGCCCGATCCAGGTGTCCTGCATGACCACGCTCTCACGCACGACCGCGCCCGGCGACACATAAACGCCGGGTGAAAGCACGGACCGGACCACCTGCCCGCGCACGATACAGCCATTACACACCATGCTCTCATGGATCGCTGCTTGCGGCCCGGCCTTGACCGGCGGCCGTTCCTGGCTGCGCGTGCGGATCGTCCAGCTAAGGTCATAGAGCTTGAGAGCCGAGTTACCGGAAACCAGATCCATGCTCGTCTGCCAGTACGCATCCACGGTCCCGACGTCCACCCAGTAGCCCTCAAATGGATAGATGTACAGCCGCTCGTCATCCACCATGCTTGGCAACACGTGCTTACCAAAATCCAGGTCGGCGTGGTCATTGCTGAGCGCCTCGAGCCGCTCGATCAACGCGTGGGCATCGAAGACGTAAACCCCCATGTTAGCCAGCGTGCTCGGCGCCTCTTTCGGCTTCTCCAGGAAGTCGGTCACCCGGCCCTGCTGGTCAGTCAGCACGATACCGAAACGATTGGTCTCGTCGGGCCGCACGTTCATGACGGCAATGGTCGCGTCGGCCCGCCGCGCCTGGTGCTGATCAAGCATCGGCCGGTAATCCATCTTGTAAATATGGTCGCCCGATAGGATCAAGACCATGTCGGCACGTTGCTCTCGCAAATACTCGAGGTTCTGCAAGACCGCGTGCGCGGTCCCGCCAAACCACATCTGGCCCTCGCGCGCCTGATAGGGATGCAGCAGGCGCAGCCCGCCGCGCGACCGGTCCAGGTCCCAGGGCTTGCCGATACCGACGTGCTCATTGAGCGAGCGGGGCTGATACTGGGTCAGCACTGCCACATCGTAGATCCCGGAATTGACGCAGTTAGAAATTGGGAAATCCACGATACGATACTTGCCGGCGAACGGCACGGCCGGTTTGGCCCGCATATCAGAGAGGACACCCAGCCGCGTCCCGGCGCCGCCGGCCAGGATCATAGCTACCACGCGCATGGACAGGCTCCTTTAGTAACGGCAGAATCAGAGGACAGCGGTTGTGTTCGTGCCTGGACCCGTGTCTGCACCCTTTGTAACACGAAAGAGATACCAGGTCAAGGATATTTCGCGCCATCTGCAAGGGTAAGGAACGACCAAATGACGCGCTTCGCCGCAGGCATGTGACATAGATCATACTTGTTCCCCGTAACCTGCAGTATAGTTACTGCAAGTGAGTCGCAATAAGGAGAAGATTGTGAGCAGGTTAGTTACGCAGGCGTCAGGGATACTGCGTCGCCGCGGTGGCCGCATGACGGTGCAGCGACGCCTGATCCTGGAGACCCTGGACGGGATGGGTGGGCACCCCACGGCGGAGCAGATCTGCCGAATTGTCCGTAGCCAGGACCCCTCCATCAATCCATCCACTGTCTACCGTACGCTGGGTTGGTTGGCGGAAGCCGGCTTGGTCGACGCCCGCCACCTGGGCCCCGGACGGAGCAGTGGTCGCCGAGAGCAGTTCGACCCGACTTTTCCGCCTGAGCATCACCATTTCGTGTGTAGGGTGTGTGGGAAGGTGGTCGAATTCACCTCACCCCAGATCGAACGAGCGAAGCAAGAGTTTTCGCGCGCACAGGGCGCGGCTGTCGAACGGGCGTCTTTGACGCTCTACGGTCTCTGCGCCGCCTGCCAAAACAAGAAGGAATGAATCGTGGGGCAAACCTCTTCTCGTGCCCTGAGCACGCTTGGCAAGGGTGAAAGCGGTATCGTGCATGCGCTTGACGGCGGCCGCCTCTTCTGCAGCCGGGCCGCCAATCTTGGCTTTACGGCGGGCGTCAGAGTGACGGTGGTACAGAACTTCGGGCGCGGTCCGATCATCGTCGCCGTACGCGGCACGCGCGTCGCCCTGGGCCGAAACGAGGCGGCGCAAGTCCTGATCGAAGGTGAAGATGACAGCATCGTGTCATAGCTCCGCCGGAGCACCCCGGGCCAGCGCGGCGACACTTTCTGAAAAGGAGGCCGGCTGCCTGACCGTTGCGCTGATCGGCCAGCCGAACGTGGGCAAGTCGACGGTGTTCAACCTGTTGACCGGGCTCAGCCAACACGTGGGAAACTGGCCCGGCAAGACCGTCGAGCAAAAGGTGGGCGCCTATCGCCACGAAGGCTTCGTCATCAACCTGGTCGATCTGCCGGGCACGTACAGCCTCACCGCCAATTCCGAAGAGGAGCGCATCGCGCGCGACTTCCTCATCCGGGAGCGCCCAGACGCCGTGATCGCGGTCGTCAATGCCGCTCAGCTGGAGCGGAACCTGTACCTGGTGGCCGAACTTCTCAGCCTGCCCCAGCCGGTGGTGCTCGGCCTCAATATGCTCGATGTCGCCGAACAAGCGGGAACCCACGTGGAGCCGCACGTGCTCGAAGCGGCGCTGGGCATTCCAGTAGTCCCGCTGGTGGCGACCAAGAACCAGGGCGTCAAGCAGTTGATGGACAAGGCCGTTGCCCTGAGCGAGGCCCCCGGCGCGTGGGACCCGCACCGTCCCGCGATCCGCCCCGACCACGCCCCCATCCTACAGGCTCTGCAGACCATGATTGCCGGCCACACGCCGTCAGACTACCCTGCGGACTGGATCGCGCTGAAGCTGCTGGAGGGCGACAGCGAGATCACCGCCTTGATGCAGGCAACGCTCACCCCAGAAGCGTGGCAACCCGTTCACGACCTGCTGGCCCAACACGAGGATGCCTACCTGGACATCGCCGGTGGCCGCTACGAGTGGATCGAGCGGATGGTCCGGGCGGCGGTCAACCAGCCGCGAGCAGGCGCGATCTCGGTCACCGATCGCCTCGATCGCCTGGCGACGCATCCTGTCGGGGGATTGGCCGCGCTATTGGCAATGTTCGGCCTGGTTTTCTGGTTGACCTACGCTGCCGCGACCCCCCTGGCTAACTGGCTTTCGACAGTCGTGCTCGGCGCTCTGGATTCCCTGGCGACCATGACCCTCGGAGGTGCCCCGGCCTGGCTGTTTGCCTTCGTGTCTGAGGGCCTGATTCACGGGGTCGGCACCGTCTTCACCTTCTTGCCCATCCTGGTGATCTTCTTCGCCATGCTGGCGGTGCTCGAGGATATCGGTTACCTGGCACGCGCCGCATACGTGACCGATCGCTTCATGCATCTGATGGGTCTGCACGGCAAGTCATTCATGCCGCTGTTCCTGGGTTTCGGCTGCAACGTGCCGGCAGTGCTCGGTTCACGGATTATCGAAGAACGGCGGGCCCGGTTGCTCACAATCTTGATGGCGCCGCTGGTTCCCTGCACCGCCCGCCTGGCAGTGATCGTCTTCCTGGCGCCCGCGTTCTTTGGACCGACGGCGGCATTGGTCTCCTGGGGACTGGTGGTCGCGAACGTGCTCGTCCTGGCGGCGGTCGGGATCGCCACCAACCGGCTCGCTTTTCACAACGCACACACGGCCTTCATTATGGAAATGCCGCTCTACCACCTGCCCAACGCACGCACTGTGGGGCATTACGTTTGGAACAACACCCTGAGTTTCGTCCGCCGGGCCGGATCGCTGATCCTCATCGCCTCCGTCGCAGTCTGGGCGCTGTCAAGTTTGCCTGGCGGAGGGATCGAGCACAGCCTGCTGAGTTATTTCGGGCGAGGGTTGGAGCCGGTCGGGCGGCTGATGGGCCTGGGTGACTGGCGCCTGATCGTTGCCTTGCTGACCAGCTTCTTCGCCAAAGAGAACGTGGTTGCGACGCTCGGCGTGCTGTTCGGCGGACAGGGCACGAATTTGCTGGCTCAGCAGGTCTCCCTCGCGCTGGTTCCGGCAGCGCGGCTGGCCTTCCTGGTGGTGACCATGCTTTTTGTCCCCTGCTTGGCGACCACGGCCGCCATCAAGCAAGAGACCGGCACCTGGCGCTGGGCTGCCTTCGCCATCGGGCTCTTGCTGGTGATCTCGGTCGGCGCAGGGATCCTCGTTTACCAACTCGGGCGCCTGATCGGCTAACCCGAGGGCCGGCTAGCCGGAGCATGAATCCGCAACTGTGAGGAACAGAGCGTGAGTGAAGGAACTATGCTGCAGCAACTGCTGCACCTGATGAGCGGCGGCGGTCTACACACGGTTGGCGAGGCGGCTCGCCGGCTGAATGTCAGCGAGTCGCTGGTCAACGCAATGGTCGACAACCTGGAGCGCGCGGGCTACCTGGTGGGCATGCAAGGCAGCTGCGGTCTTGCCTGCAGCGGCTGTGCTGCGGCCGATGCTTGCGACGTCACGCAGTCTGATTCACCTGCGGCTCGCCTGCTCGCGCTGACCGCCAAAGGCCGGCTGGCGGCCTCGACAGCCTGAGGGACAGGCCGAACAATACTCGCAGGCGCCTGTCTAACGTTCGGGGAGCAATCTCAACGGATCGGTGAGGTAGCCGAAGTCACGGATCTCGAAGTGCAGATGGGGACCGGTGACGTTGCCGTTGGCCCCGCTGGCGCCGACCACCTGGCCCTTGCCCACCACCTCCCCGGTCTCAACATAGATGTCGCTCAGGTGGGCGTAGAGCGTGACGTAGTCATTGCCGTGGTCAATCACCACGCGGAAACCGTAGCCGGTCGAGTTCCAGCCGGCATAAATCACGCTGCCCCGATCGGCGGCTTTTACCGGGGTACCGGCCGGAACGGCAATATCGAGCGCCCAGTGGCCGGCATGCGCGTACTGCGAGATGGGGCCGTCGACAGGCCAGATGAATTGTCCGTCACCGTAACGCCAATCCGGCCAGGCCGAACCGGCCCACTGATCTTTGGCCTGACTGACCACGTACCGGTCGGCGCGCGGCCTTGGCGCCGTGCGCACGCCCGGCAACAGGACGCGCTGCCGGGGCACGACCAGGTACGGCGGCGATGTGAAGCCGTTCCAGTCGACGGCTACAATCGCATCCGCCGACAGCCCGTTGTGCGCTGCAATCCCCGCCAGCGTATCCCCCGGGGTAACGGTGTAGCACAGGTCGGTCAGGCCAGGCACGGTGATGGTGCTGCCAGGAAGCAGGCTCTCGGCGTCGTCACCTGTGGGCCGCGTGGCGCAGGACATGGTGTCCAGATCGCGCCCGAAATCGAGGGCCAGGGACCAGAGAGTATCGCCAGGCTGGACGGTGTAGCGGAAGCTGGCGGGATTCAGCTCCTGCCCGTCTGAGCTGGCCATCAGCAAGGGGAGAAACGCCACCCGGCCCGGGTCCCCTGACCGCAGCGCGGCGACCCAGGGCGGCACGTAGGGCTCTGGGCTAGGGGTAGGCGTGGTGATAACGGGTTGGCCTTCCTGGCCCGAAGCGACCAGGCTGGACCAGGCCAGGCCGATGGCCAGGACGAGGATCAGCAAGCAGATCCGAGCGCGTGAAGACATGTGGTCCGGCTGCTCCGTCTTTATTACGTGGTGAACCGCATGATACACTACCCCACGCAGAGAAGCAATAATCCTGTCAGGCTATTCCGCTAAGGAAAAAGTTTTGAGGATCACGATCGATGAGTGACAGCACCGACAATGCTGCTCGCCTGGCCGAGGCTCTGTGGCAGATCTACCGGCGGCCACCGCCGGTGCCGTGGCAGGAGCGCGACAATCTTCCCTGGGACGATGCGGCCTTTAGCGAGCGAATGCTCAGGGAGCACCTCGATCAGAGCCACGGGGCCGCCAGCCGGCGCTTCCCCGAGATACGCGCCCAGGTGCAGAGGGTGCTCGAATGGCTTGACCTGGCGCCGGGCGCCCACCTGCTCGACGTCACCTGCGGGCCCGGCCTCTACGCGGCGGAGTTCGCTCGAGCCGGGCTGACTGTGACGGGCGTGGACTTCAGTCCGGCCTCGATAAGCTATGCGCGCGAGCACTGTGCGGGCCTGGCATGTGAATTCGTCCAGGCCGACGTGCGCGCGCTGGATTTCGGCCAACTGCCCGCTGCCCGGACGGCATCAGACAACAGGGAGCAGCACTCCGGCGCATTGAGTGCGGGTGCACGGGGACCGGACGGGTCGAGGACGGAGGCAGCGGATCGGGGAACGTTCGACGCCGCCATCTACATCTATGGGCAATTTACGGTGCTTCGGCCCGCCGAGTCACGCTCCGTCTTGCAGAGCATCCAGAAAGCCCTCAAACCGGGCGCGCCGATCCTGCTCGAAGTGCTCGACTACAGCCACTTCGACAAGAAGAACAGCAACTGGTGGTACGCCGACAACACCGGCCTGTGGGGAGACCGGCCGTACTTGAGCCTAGGCGAACGTGTCTTCGACGCGGAGCAGCAAGCCTCGGTCGAACGCTATTACGTCTTGAACCTGGAAACCGGGGAGATGCAGACCTATGGACTGGCGGATCAGGCGTACACGGTGCAGCAGATGAAGAAGATGCTGGCGGGTGCCGGTTTCGGGCAGGTGACCGTGCACCGAGCCTGGGACGGGTTGGCGCTGAAAGACGCCGGGGAATGGAACGTCTACGTCGCCCGGCGCCGTGCCTGAGCGATCGACGGCTGCGACGGCAGCCCGCCTGCCTGTCTGGCGTCTGCCCCGGCCGCAGTCAGTCCGCGAGCAAGTCGGCCCAAACGCGCAGCCGGGCCGGCTGATCGTTGAAGGCCAGGTAGAGCAGCCGGCGCTCGCCGTCGGGTGCGGGACGGCCGAGCAAGCGGCGCCAGGCCGCCTGCCTGCCGGCTGAGGGAAGCCGGTAGCGGACCTCGAGAGCCGGCCGGCACCGGCCCCCCCAGGCCAGCTCGCCGGCGCTGACCGCGGTAAGCATCGGCGGCTGGATGAATATGTACCACATGCCGAGATCTTCCGCCGCCGCGCGGCCGAGGAGCAGATAACGCGAGCGGGGCCGGATGGCCATGACCGCGTGTTCGCGCGTCGCGAAGGTGCGCCAATAGGCGAACAGGTCGGCGAAGAAACGCTGCTTGCCTTCCACCTCGAACTCGCCGCTGGCGCGTAATGCTATCTTCTGCGCAGGGTCGAGCGCCTGTCCGCCCGGCACCGGCGAACCGGCGTCGGGCAGGAACACCACGTACATGCGGCCGGCCGCCCAACGCCGCAGTGCGAGGACGGCAGCTCCGGCGAGCAGCAGCAGGCCGGCGAGTGACCAGTCCGGCCACTCCGTGCGCTGCCGGCCGGCCAACCACACCAGCAAGGCTGCGACGACCAGCAAAGTGGCCAGCCAGCGATCCAGCGCCCAGCCGGCAAACGAGTGATAGCGAAGCTGGTATGCGATCCGCAGCAGCCGGCTCACGTTCCTCTCCTGGTGATGGGCGGATGCGGGTTGGTGCCCCGCCCCGGACTCAGACCTGCGCCCGGCGGGGCCCGTCGTTCAGCGCTGCGCTCGCGCGGCGTTCATCGGATAGGCTGCCTCGAACGCGCCCGCGACGGGTCAACAACAAGCCACTGATAACTACCGCCGCGCCGATCCACTGCAGTACGGCCAGGCTGTCCCCCAAGACTGCCCAGGCAACGAGAATGGCGAAGATTGGTGTTACGTTGGAATAGATCGCGGTACGAGCGCTTCCCACGCGCTGTACGCCTGTGCCCCAGATGATGTAGCCCACGACAACCGAAAGCAAGGCGGAGTAGACCAGTCCAAACCAATGCAGCGGCGGGATGACACCCCAGTCCTGCCGCAGGAGATCGGGCAAGCTCAGGAGCACGAGTGGCGGAACGCCGGCCAACATGGCCATCGCAGTCAGCTTGAGCGGCGAGTGGCGGGCCAAGAGGGGCTTGCTGCCGACGGTGTAGACCGCCCAGAGCATCGAAGCGCCGAGAACAAGCAGGTCACCCGTCGTCGAGGCGCGATCGAGGGCGAGACCGTTGGCGCCCCCGAGGATCAGCAAGGCGACGCCGGCAAACGATAGAACGATTCCGGCCCAGACCGTCCGGTTGCCGCGCTCGGTCCCTATCAAGTGACCGCAGAGTGCGACGAAGACCGGAGAAGTGGCCATCAGGAGCGAGCTGTTGCCCGGCGTCGTGATTGCAATCCCGCGAATGAAAATCATCTGGTAGATCGTATGCCCGGCGAGCCCCAACAAGAGCATGCCCAGGAGGTCGCGCCGCGATAGGTGAAGCGATTCGCCGCGCCAGCGCATGATCACCAGCAGCACGAGGGTCGCCAGGCCGAAGCGTAGGGCATTGAAGGCCAGCGGTGAAAAACTGCGCAGGGCGATCTTGATGATCGTGAAATTGACACCCCAGATGAACACGGCAGACAGCATCAGCAAGTCTGTGCTGCTGAAGCGGGCGCGCGGACGAGCGGGAGAGGAGGGTTCGAGCAAAGGGGGCTCCGCTAGGATATGGGATGCCGTGCGTGAGCCGCTGCTCGCCACGGCTCACGCACGGCTGAAGGCGCCACTCGCCGCAGCAGGTGGCCATCCGCCTGGATCACGCGAACATCGCCTGAAACTCACCGGCGTCGATGGTTTCCTTCTCCATCAGCGCGCTGGCCACCAGGTCGAGCTTTTCGCGATAGGTGGAGAGGATCTCCCTGGCCCGGTTATGCGCCTCTTCGACCAGGCGGCGCACCTCGGCATCGATCGCCTCGGCGACTTCCTCGCTATAGTTGCGTTGTTCGCCGATCTCGCGGCCCAAGAAGACCAGCTCTTCCTTTTCGCCAAAGGTCTGCGGCCCCAACACGTCGCTCATGCCGTACTGCATGACCATGCGCCGTGCGACCGCGGTAACCCGCTCCAGGTCATTGCTCGCGCCCGTGGTCACGTCGCCGAAGATGAGCTCCTCCGCCACTCGCCCGCCCAACAACCCGGCCAGCTCGTCACGCAGCTTGTCGCGGCTGGACAGCAGACGGTCTTCCTCGGGCAAAGGCATCGTGTAACCCAGCGCCATGCCGCGGCTGATGACGCTGATCTTGTGGACCGGGTCGGAGTGCGGCAGCTTGTGCATGACCAGCGCATGTCCGGCTTCGTGGTAGGCGATCACCTGCTTCTCGCGCTGGCCGATGATGCGGCTCTTGCGCTCGGGGCCGGCGATCACCCGCTCGACGGCTTCCTGGAACTCGGCCAACCCGATGCTGCGCTTGTTGCGCCGCGCCGCCAGGATCGCCGCCTCGTTGACCAGGTTCTCCAGGTCTGCCCCGACGAAGCCCGGTGTGCCCCGCGCGATCGTCTCCAGGCTGATGTTCGGCTCCAGCGGCTTGCCCCGCACGTGCACCTTGAGGATCTCCTCGCGACCCTTCTTGTCCGGCCGGTCCATCACCACCTGCCGGTCGAAACGCCCCGGCCGCAGCAGCGCCGGGTCCAGGATGTCCGGCCGGTTGGTGGCCGCGATCAGGATCACGTTGGTGTCGGTGTCGAAACCGTCCATCTCCACCAGGATCTGGTTCAGCGTCTGCTCCCGCTCGTCGTGGCTGCCCCCCAGCCCCGCCCCGCGCTGCCGGCCCACCGCATCGATCTCGTCGATGAAGATGATGCACGGCGAGTTGCGCTTGGCCTGCTCGAACAGGTCGCGCACCCGGCTGGCGCCGACGCCGACGAACATCTCCACAAACTCCGAGCCGGAGACGGAGAAGAACGGCACGCCGGCCTCCCCGGAGATGGCCTTGGCCATCAGCGTCTTGCCGGTGCCAGGCGGGCCGACCAGCAGCACGCCCTTCGGGATACGCGCCCCTAGCGAGGCGAACTTCTGCGGCTCCTTGAGGAACTCGACCACCTCTTGCAGCTCTTGCTTCGATTCCTCGGCCCCGGCCACGTCAGCAAAGGTCACCGTCGGCTTGTCACCCGTGAACATGCGCGCCCGGCTCTTGCCAAAGGAAAAGGCCTGGTTGCCGGCCCCCTGGGCCTGCCGCAGGATGAAGATGAAGAAACCGGCCAGCAGAACGACCGGCAAGATCGTTCCGAGGAGCGGCGCGATGGTCGCCCAGGCGCTTGGCGGCTTGACCTGAATCTGTATCTGGTCCGCTCCACTGCCGAAAGCGCTCGCCGGCACGCCTAGATTGGTCAGCGTCTCGACCACGCTGCTGTTGTCTTCGTTGCGGGCGTGGACGTTCTGTGCGTTCGTCAGCTCGACGGTCAGATCGGTGCCGTTGACGGTGATGGCCCTCACCTCGCCGGCGCGCGCCCGCTCGGCCACCTGGCTGATGTCCAATGGCGGCACGGTGTCGCTATTGCGCGTGAAGGACGTGACGAAGAAGACGGCCAGGGCGACCAGCAGCAGCGCGTAGATCAGAGTATTGCGAACTGAACGCGAGTTTTTCATTCAGGCTCTTTCCCATTACAGATTAACATGCCAAGTGTAACACAGGAAACAGGCGGGCGTCAAAGCACTGCGGACGTTCTTCCCCCCTGCTCACGGCGCGATTATCGCGCTGCGGGGCGCGGAACTCCGTAGTGTGACTTCCGCAGCAACCCGGTGACCTCTCCCGCCGGGGGCCTCTCCCCCAAGCCCCTCCCCTGAAGGGAAGGGGAGGCAGATCAGGGTGGGGCCTAACGCGGCGGGGAGCCGGAGTGTGGCGGCCTGGGATGCTTGGTGTTTTGAGCGCAGCGGAGGGGATGATATAATCGCGCAATTACGCGTTCTGGGGCTCGGATTGCCGGGCAAGTGCGTGATTGTGCGACCACTCGAGCAGAATTCCAGGTTAGCGGAGGAACAGGTTGGTCCATCTCGAACAACAGATTGTGGCATTTCTCACCCATCTGCTGCAGACCATCGGCTGGCCGGGCGTGGTCGCGATCATGACGGTCGAAAGCTGCAACATCCCCATCCCGAGCGAAGTGACGATGCCGCTGGCGGGCTGGATGCTGGTGCAGGCGCGCGGGCTGCCGGCCTGGCAGGCATTTGTGGTCGGCGGGCTGCTGGGCGCGCTGGGCTGCACGCTCGGCTCGGCGCTCAGTTATGGCTTGGGCGCCTGGGGGGGCAGGCCGCTGATCCAGCGCTACGGCCGCTGGATCATGGTGGCCGAGGAAGACCTGGAGCAAGCCGATCGCTGGTTCGCACGCTGGGGCGACTGGGCCGCCTTCATCTCCCGCCTGCTGCCGATCGTCCGCACCTTCATCTCGTTCCCGGCCGGGGTCGTGAAAATGAACCTCCCACGCTTCCTGGCCTTCACCTTCGCCGGCTCGTTCATCTGGTGCGGCCTGCTGGCCTGGGGTGGCTACGTCTTCGGCGCCAACTGGGAGCAGCTGCGGGCGGCGATGCGCCCGTTCGACATCCCCGTGGCCCTCGTCATCCTGGCCGCGCTGGCGTACTACGTGTATCACCACATACAGAAGGGCAAACGGCGCATGGCACAGAGGTCGGAGTAGGGACAGACCGAGTGGCCTGGCGCACGTACATCCCCAAAACGCGTCTCTGGCAGGCAACGGGTATGGAAACTGAGCAAAAAAGGCCCCGCATCCCCTGGTATCGGTCGCCGGTCGATCGCCAGACGCTGGACCGGCTGAACCAGCGCAGCGACTGGCTGGGGCTCGCGCAGACGCTCGGCTTCCTCGGACTGCTGGCGCTGACGGCCGCCGCCGCCTTCTATGCGGCGGCACACTGGGCCTGGCCGGTGCTGCTGCTGGTGCTTTACGTGCACGGCACCTTCTACACGTTCATACTCAACGGGTTCCACGAGCTGGTCCACAAGACCGTCTTCAAGTCCAAGGGCCTGAACACCGTCTTCCTCTACCTCTTCAGCTTCCTGGCCTGGCACGACCCGATCTTTTTCTGGGCGAGCCACCAGGAGCACCACAAGTACACGCTCCATCCGCCCGCCGACCTGGAGGTGGTGCTGCCGATCAGGCTGAGGCGCGCCGACTTCCTGAAGATCGCGCTGATCAGCCCCTGGCTTTTCGTGAAGCGGATGAGGGAGGTCGTCCGGCTAAGCGCCGGCCGGCTCGAGGGCCAGTGGGAGAACCACCTTTTCCCGCCCTCCGACCCCGGCAAACGGCGCCGCCTGTTCACCTGGTCGCGCGTCCTGCTGGGCGGCCACCTGCTGCTGACGGCGGTCTCGCTCTACTTCGGCGTCTGGCTGCTGCCGGTGCTGATCACGCTCGGCGCGTATTATGGCAACGCGCTGGAGTGGCTTTGCAACAACACGCAGCACATCGGCCTGCAGGACAACGTGGCCGATTTCCGGCTCTGCACGCGCACGATCCTCCTGAGCCCGTTCCTGCGCTTCCTCTATTGGCACATGAACTACCACATCGAGCACCACATGTATGCGGCCGTGCCCTGCTACAACCTGGGCAAGCTCCACGCCGCCATCCAGCGGGACCTGCCGCCCTCGGCAAAGGGAGTGGCGGGGGCCTGGCAAGAGATCATCCCCATCCTGCGGCGGCAGGAGATCGAGCCGGGGTACCAGTACGTGGCCAGGCTGCCGGGCGCGGGGGGATGAGGGGGTGCGGAGGGGGCGGCGGCGGCGCAAATCATGAACGGGCGATGATGAGCCGGAGAACTGGCCCAGCCTGCCCGCAGTGAGATGCCGACTGGCTACGAATCGGAGGCTTCGGGTCGAACAGAGGGCATGTGTTCGATCAGGGCGCGCAGGACTTCATTGACAAACTCGGCCGTCGTGAATACCTGGGAAATGTCCGGATCAAGCACGACGACCACCCGGCTCTGGTCTGTCTGTCCGGCAAACCGGTTCGGATGCCCCTTACTGTAATCGAAGTCATACTCAGGCTGCATGTCGTCCCCTGGGTGTCCTTCGGAGCTAGGAGTTGAGGCGTTCTGCATAGCCGGAGTGCCCAATTATCAGTTCCCGCACTTCAGCAGTCGAGTGCATCTCGTCATCGAATATGACTGCCAGTGGATCATCGAATACGGTGCTTGCCTCATCGAAGCTGACGTCATGGTTTCTGAGATTGAGGGCTGCCTTATGACCGTCCCATTCGAAGCGATAAGGCATCTGGCCCCGCCTTCATCAATGCTCGTTGTTCTACACGTGCGGTTATATTGTAGCGGATCTAGTTGAAGTGTCAAGGGTGAGTATAACTGACATCCACTCATAAACTAATGTTCTATCGCTGCTGGCCCTTTCGACGCGCACAGAACCCCGGCGTCGCCCGCATTTGGCGGGCGTTGAGGCCCGCCCTGACGGTGCTTCTCACGGCCAAAGCCATTTATGAGTGGATGTCAGTGAGTATAACGCTTGCGACACGGGAGTGCTGTGAGCTACTGAGGCGCTAGCAAGGGTAGAGGACCGTGGAGAACTCTGGGGCGTCAGCCGGGAAGATCAAGCTGCGTCCAGGCTTTCCCGGGACCTCATGGTGTCTGCGACATCGCTGCTCGTATAACTCGGCACCGCCCAGAAGTACTGTCTGGTCGTGATACGGTGCCGAATGGCCATCGATGAGACGTTGCGACAACGAAGCACGTCGGCCGCAGACCGAGCACCGGCCGCTGAGCTTATACACTCGCTCGGCGTGGGCAAGCAGTTGAGGCATCGGCCCGAACGGCAGACCACGAAAATCGAGATCCAGTCCGGAGATGAGGACACGTTTCCCTGAATCGGCGAGTTCCAGGCACACATCGACGATCAGGGCATCGAAGAACTGAGCTTCGTCGATGGCGACGACGCGATCGGCATCGTTGACGCGGTGCAACAAGCCTAAGGCGTTCTGAACGCTGACGGCAGCCAACTCCCAACCGCTGTGCGAGCGCAGGCGGTTCATCGGTGAGCGGGCATCGAGATCCGGCTTGAAAACGGTGACGGCCAGCCCCTGGCCCTGCAGGTGTTGGACACGCCGAATCAGGGTTTCCGTCTTGCGGCTGAACATCGGGCCGGTGATCACCTCAATCCTTCCAGAGCCTTCGGGATACCGTTCAACAGTCATAATGCACCCTATACACCCCAATCAAGCCTGCGTTTCGCCGAATAAGGTCAGTTGATCCTGCCCATCCGATGGCCCTGGGCCTTGGCGGCGGGCCTGGCGGACGGACCGGCTTAGTCGGCGCCTGATTAGCTCGATCAGGCGCCGGGCGACGTCCTTGGTTCCTCCCGGCTCAGGGTACAGCTCATGCACCTCCGCGAAGCGACCGGCACAGTCTGACCGAACACGTTGGTAGGCACTGTTGAGCAACCGTAACGTGTCGCCGTTAACCATGCGTTGATCGTAGAGCAGCTTACCGTCGTCCGCTGCCAACTCAGCAACGATCGCTCTGCCGCCGCTCCATTCCCGGCGCAGGGAGTCCTCTGGAGGTATGACTAGTAGCCCAACCACGTCCTCCAGATGGGTATATGAGAGTAAGTAATCAGAGTGGATCTCGGCCTGCCGCTTGGAAATATTGCCTGACTGGCAGGCCGCATCAATGAAGGCCAGCCGATCGAAAAGCCCTCGGTTGACCAATATGAGGTCATAGGCACCCGGATTCTCGAGTCGCGCTTCATAGAGCTGCGCCACGGTAAGTGCCACAGTACGGTAAACCAGATCGGCGTTGAGCCCATGGCCTACGTGGATCGCTCTGACGGCTTCATCGATGACCCTCACCTTGACGCCTCCGTGATCCTGGAAGTAGTCGGCTAGCACCGAGAGCAGGGTGTTCTTGCCGGCGTTGGCGGTGCCGCAAAGCTCAACGATAAGCGGTTTTTTGACAGCGGACGTGGGCACCCAGTCTTTGCTGGACTGCCGCAGGTACTCTCCTAGCACGTCGGAGCCGACACTGGGCCGGTAGGCAGGAATATCGAGGCGATCAAGCGAGTCCCAGTCAATGCGAGGGCCGGTCCAGGCGAGATGCTCGGACAAACCCTTGAACTCGTAGTAGCATAGCCGTTATAGAGACGTTAAAAGCTCCTGCCAGCTTAACAAGGACCTGGTCGTTGATGATCGCGTAGCCTTCAGCGGACGCCTGCAACATGGAGCCGGGGATGAGCAGGGCGGCTGCGAGGTCATTGGCTTCCACTTCGCGCAGGCGAGCCTGCTCTTTCTTGGTCGCTGTGCAACTGCTGCGCAGCATGGCGTGCAGGGACAGGTTGTCCTGGAAATGGGATAGGCCATGCTTCTCGTGAAGGATCCAGTGAGCCAGTTCGTGGGCAAGCACAAAAGACCGCTGGGCCATACTACATCTCTCGTCTACGTAGATGGCCTTGTCGGCGACAGAGAGCCGTCCCGCTTCTCGCGGGCCTGAAGACCGCAGCCTGCGAGCGGCACTGTTCAGCCCGAACCCTTGTCGGGCCAGCATCTCGATCGGTAACGGCGGGTCATTAGGAAAGCCGAACTTGCGCCGGAACTCCGCCCAGGTTGCTTCGGCTTGGTCCTGCAATAACCCGAACTCTGTCAGATACAGGTTATGGGCCACCGTCATACCCCTGCACTGTCAACCACTGCCGGCGAGTGAACGCTTTTATCGTCGACCGGGAGGACTATCCTCACCTCGTCGCTTTTCTCCTGAATCCTACGCAACCACCCTGTCACTGCCTCATCATCGCCAGGTTGCAGCGACGCCTTTTCCTTTCTCCAGAATTCGATGAACGCCGTACAGAACTGAATGATCCCCAGCGACTCCAACTGGCGGTCAAGCTCGGCTATCAGTTCTTCGCAGACCTCATTGAAGGTCAGTGCATTGAAGGCCAGTGCTTTCTGGCTGGCTGAGATGAAAGCGTCAAAGGCTGCAAGATTGTGACCTTGATCGACCTGGGCCTTTCCCAGAAACAGCTCGATGCGTGCGAGATGATAATCAATCAGCCCTGGATCACCTCGCTGCGCCAGGCTGGCGTCAGCTTCCCTGGCCATCTGAGCTGTCTCAAACAAACGGTCGAAGTCGCCCGTGCGATAGTAGAGTTCGCAGAGCGTGGCAAGAACAATGGCCCGGTAGAAGATGTTGCCCGACCGCCTGAAATGGTCGCTGGCTTGCTGTAAATATATCTCTGCCTCGGCAAAGGTTCCCTGTTTCAGAAGCAACTCGCCCTGCTCACCCAAAATCTCGGCGAACCGGAAATCGACCGAGCGGGCGTACCGCAGGCTCAGGGTCGCGTCCAGGCATTGCTGGGCCTCTGCTTCGCGGCCAGTTTGCTTCAGGTAGACCTTGGCTAGACCCAGTTCTGCCCGTGCAAAAATCAATTGGGCTTGGACGTCCTCTTCGCTCAGGAAGGGCGAGAGCAATTTGATCGCCTGATCGTAAGCCCATTCGGCCTCACCGGAACGGCGGGCCAAGCGGTAAGCGTTCCCCATGTAGAGCAGTGACCTGGCTTCCTCAAGCCAATCACCACTCGCCACTTCTTCGACTAGAGCGCGGGCCTCTTCGGCCAGCTGCACGGCTTTGGCCCATTGGCCCAGCAAGTCGTAGGCCCAGACTTCATGTTGCAGCCCTTTGTAGATGCCTCGGCGTGCGGTGCTACCAAGCTGGTGGCAAACGGCCAGGCTCTTCTCACACAGATCGAGGGCTTGCCGGGGCATTCCTTTGTAAAGAAACACAGAGGCCATCTTGCGGAGGCAGTCGGCGACCCGGGCCGGGTCTTTCTCGAACACTTGCATGGCTGCCTGGTACTGGGCCAGCGCCTCATCCCAATACGGGGCCGTCCGTCGCAACTCGTCACCGAGCAGAAGAAGGATTTCTCCCCGTTCGAGGTCGTCATTGAGGCGCTGCGCCAGGACCAGCGCCGCCTGGAGCTCGAACACTGCTTCCTCGTACCTACCCAGCTTGGCGTAGTACTTTCCAAGGCGTTCACGGGTCATCAGACTAAGCCGTTCATGCCGCCCACTCTCTTTGACGGCGCCTTCGGTAATGGACTCGCTCGCCGCTTTCCAGTGAGCCAGCTCCTCGGCCCTGCTGGCCGCATAGCCCTTGCGGTGGATCTCCACAGCAGCCTGCAAATCTTGCTTAACACGTCGCGTCCCTTCCGATTGTCTTCGCCCAAGAGCCGAAATGTGTCGAGAATGCTCTGTACCAGTTCCTCCTCGGGACCGGCCAAGGTTGGCGGCACGGGCACGCCCCAAGCTGCCCACAGCCCGCTCTCGATATCCGCGCGTATCACCTTGCCCGTTCCCCCCAAAGCGTCGATCAAAGCTCTTACGCGGTCGGCATCTGGCCTGACCGCATTTACCGCGCGTTCATACTTAGATATGAGAGAAGAGTCCACGGCGAGCAGGTCGGCAAGCTTCCGCTGGGAGAGTCCTGCGCTTAGGCGGGATTGCTTGAGCAATGCGGCGAATCCATCTTCATGTTTCATACAGCCCTCCGCCCCGAGGTTCATAAGCCGATTGTAGCACCAAGCTGCGCGGCTTTCAAGAGAACTCGTTGAATGTCATGCATGGCTTGCAACGCAGGCAAGAGTTGCAGTGAATTCATGCGTGAATCATATCCCATGCTGGACGAGCATAGACCACTTATAATCGCAGCAAGGTTATCTCTAATTGCTCACGCTGAGTGGTACCAGGTAGCTGAAGGAATGGAGGTGGTCATGCCGAATTCTAGCTCGCGGCGGAGACGATCGAGACAGCTGATGAAGCACGAAGGCGTGTGGGTTCGCCCGCCTCGGCGCCCGAAGCTTCGGTGGACGGCGAATGACCGTGAAGTGGGGGGAAATCGTCGGCGGGCAGAATCCAAATCGACGCCGCCTGAGGAGGTCACATTGCGTTTCCTGATTCTCATGACGGCGTTCGTGGCCATTGTCATCATCATGGTCGCCGGCGGCGCCGCGCAGTATCTGGCCGCTGTGCTTGAACACTTACCTACTGTTCCTTGAAACCGCGGGTACAGTCGGGAGGAAAGGAGCCCGATCCATGGACAGCCAGTTGCTACTCGCCATCCTACTTTTGTTGATCGGCTTCATCCTCGGGATGATGGTCGGCGTTTCTATGTCGCGGCCCAACATCCTGCACTGAGCGGCGCGCCTGTGGACAGCCGACATTGCCCAGCGAGACGCTTTGCCTTGGCGGTGTGCCCTTCTCCTGACCGGATATCGTCACGAGGGCAAGGCGCTCGACGCCCCCGCATCTCGGGGTGATATCCGTCCGGCACCCTGTTCTTTCGGAGGAAAACCTCAGACGTGAACGATCCGACGGCCAGAAGAATCCGAGCAAGACCCAGACAGCGGCCTCGGCCGAAGGCTCACGCCCAGCGGTCCGATATCGGCGCAAGCCACCTAATAGCCTTCTGCTTGGCGCCAAACTCATATGTTGCGAGCGTGCGCTCATAGAGTGACCAGGGGCATTTAGGAGCATACAACCAGCACATTCCGTTTGGGAATCCAACTCCGGGCAGCTCATCTGCCAGCTTAACGTCGGACCGTAGCGAAACCGCCGCCCCTGCGGATCTTTGAGCAGCCCGGCCAGCTTCACGGCCTCACGCCCGGTCGCCTGCCGTGGAAAGCGGCACAGCTCGGCGTAGGCGTTCTGGCTGCCCTAGCAGTTGGAGCCTTCCGTAACGATCAGTCGGCCACTCACCAACGTCTCCAGCACTTCCTCGATCGGGCGCACGTTGGAGCAGTGGACGCTCTGGCAGAAGGTGCCGCTGCCACGCTAGTCCCGGCCCGTCGCCGTGATGGAAGAATACGCCCAATTTCCCAATCTCCTTGGGCAAGGCTGACGGCCCGAATCCCCGGCGGCGGTGAATGCTAATCAGTTCGCCCGAGATCGAGTGCAGGTAGAGCTCGGTAAGTACTCCGGCTCCAACCCTGGTTGGCCTCGCCCGCACGCTCATCGGGCCTTACCTCCGCAGGTCATTTGCCTCCGGCCCGGTTACCTTAACCGAAGGCAACACATAGCGCTGATCCGCCGCGAGCACCGGTCCAGCTCGGTGTGCAGACTGACCGTTGACGGAGTACCCAATATCCACAAGCCAGAAGTCCAGGATTGCGGGTGTTTATCATCATGAGACAGGTCCAGCGCGATCATCGAAAGGAGGGCCACTCGCGCCTTAGCAAGCGCGTGGCGGGGCCTCGAAATGAAAGACGAGACGGATTCGGCGGACCGGATCCTTCTCGCCTTCCTATTGCGGTCTGCCAAGTATGTGTTTTTGTCAAGCTGGCTGGTCACGCCATCTGGCCAGCACCTTGCGAGACATGAGGGTTAGCATTACACTTCATAGAGTAACCAAAACCAGCTGCTTCTGGGCCGACCACCGGTAACACCACAAGTACATGCCGCACCCCCCGGCCGACCTGGAAGTGGTGCTGCCGATCGGGCTGACGCCGGCCGACTTCCTCAAGATCGCAGTCATCCCACAGGACTGCAACTTCCACCCGCCGGCAGCGACGATTTTCCACAGGGTGTAGAGGATTCAGAGGCCGGATCGGGCCGGTTACGGCTCGGAGCAGCCTGAGGGCCCGCTGCGTCCCGGCTCGGGCCGGAGTCCCCTGGAAGACCGGGCACAGCGGACGACGGAGGCCTACAGCGAAGCGGCCCACGTAGCAATGCACGCATAGTACGATTTTCTTGCTGATTCTCCCAAAATTGGATATAGACAATATTTGGAATCTGTGCTACAATGTTGCCGCTGGTTAACTCCGTATCAAGCCGCCGATCAGCGGTCGACGGCGCGGTCCCTCACCCTGGTTAGGAGGTTCCTATGCGTGCAACCTGGTTGCGGAAGTTCGGGGTCCTCGCGGTCTTCGTCCTCATGTTGTGTGCCCTGTTGGTCCCGGCTGCATCTGCTTCCGGACTGGCCTGGTCAGACTGTCCTACTGTTTACCATCGCATCGTGCGCGGCGAAAACCTATCTGAAATTGCGGCCCGCTACGGCGTGACGGTCCGGCAAGTCATGAATTGGAATGACATCGTTAACCCGGACCGGATCTATTGGGGCTTCGTGCTGACGATCTACCCCAACCGCTGCGCTCCGCCTGCTCCGCGCTATTCTCCGCCGCCCGTGGTCTATGTCCCGCCGCAGCCCGTATACCAGCCTCCGCCGCCCTGCGTGGCACCTGCCTGTGTTCCGCCGCCGTGCGTCGCGCCTGCCTGTCTTCCGTCCCCCTGCGTCGCGCCTGCTTGTGCTCCGCCTCCTGTGCCCGTCTGCGTGAGTGCGGTATGCCAGCAGAGCGCGGCCTGCCCGGATCAGCGCTCGTCGATCACCTACCCGTACCAGGGCCAGTCGGTGTCCGGCATGGTGACGATCAGCGGCAACGCAACGGTGGACAACTTCTCGTTCTACAAGCTGGAATACGGCGCAGGCTCGAACCCCAGCACCTGGTCGTGGTTCTTCGGCGGCGACATGCCGGTCTGGCACGGCACCCTGGGAGCGCTCAACACCAGTACCCTGGCGTCGGGCACCTATACCATCCGCCTGACGGTTGTCGACAAGACCAGCAACTACCCACCGCCCTGCCAGGTGACGATAGTTGTTCGCTGATCGCCTGATCGCGTCGTGCCCGCTGGCTGACGCCCGCAACGGCCAGGCCATAGCCTAGTTTCTGTAGCTGGTTGCACAACGAGTCCCCGGCCGCGCGCGGCCGGGGACTCGTGTGCTTTGCCAGGATTCGTCCATCTGGCCGAAGATAGCAAGGAAGTTCCGAGCCCGCGGAAAGACAGATGGATGGACAGGATCAACGGATCGGATCCGGATTGACAGGATGAACAGGATTGACAGGATGAACGGATCGGATTCCTTCATCGTCGATCTTCTGCATCCTGTACACCCTGTAAATCCTGTCTAAAAACGTCTCCGGCCCTCCGGATTGACGGGATCAGCGGAAGCGTTCGCGGTCTGACCGTTCTGCAACTGCTGCCGCGTGCGAGACGAGGCCAAAGTGGAAGACACAGAGCTGACGAAGACGATCATTGGCTGTGCGATGACAGTACATCGGACTTTGGGCGCCGGTTTCCTGGAGTCGGTGTACGAGAACTCTTTCGCCCACGAGATGAGAAAGGCCGGCCTGCGGGTCGGATGCCAGACGCCTATTCAGGTGCGCTATGACGGGATCGTGGTTGGCGATTTTATGGCAGACATGTGCGTCGAGAGCCGGGTGCTGATCGAGAACAAAGCAGTGCTGAATCTGGCCCTTGCGCATGAGGTACAACTTGTCAACTATCTCACGGCTACCGGGATCGACATCGGGCTGCTGTTCAACTTCGGGGCTACGCGTTTGCAGTTCAAAAGGAAGTTCCGAACCTACGAAAAGACAGACGGACAGACAGACAGACAGACGGGATGAACAGGATTGACAGGATGAACGGATCGGATACCGGGATCGCCGATCTTCTGCATCCTGTACATCCTGTAAATCCTGTCAAAGAGCGTCTACGGCCCTCCGGACAGACAGGATGAACAGGATTGACAGGATCAGCGGATCGAGCTCAGCCAGAGGCAGAGGGCTTGACCGCCACAACCACCAGATCGGGCGAGCCGGCGGCGTCGAACGGCTGTGACGGCAGGGCGATGGCGCCGAAGGTTTGAATGTCGCCAAAGCCGGCCTCCTCCAGGGCGGCGGTGAGGGCGGCCGCGAACAGCGGCCGCTGGGGCGTGGTGTGCACCTGGACGCTCCAGCCAGTGGCGCTCTTGCGGAACAGGGCGACGTTGAAGCCGATTCGGCCGGGCGGGCGGTCGTAGTCGGCGAAGCGCCACACCAGAACCTCCTCGCCCTCATAAACGCCACCCTGGGCGGCGAAGAAGCGGGGCTGTCTGCGCCAGCGCAGATCGTAGTTCAGGTTCTGCGTGACGAGCAACCCACCCGGGCGCAGCACGGCGGCCATGCCACTCAGGGCGGCCACCAGTTCCGCCTGCGACAGCAGGTGGGGCAGCGAGTTGCCGAGACACAGCGCGGCGTCGAACGATCCGCCGAGGATCGACCCAGGCTCTCCGGTGCCCGGCGCACCGACCTGGATCCTCTCGGGTAACTCGGCCAGTCCCGAGACGAGGAAGGGCACATCCAGGCCTGCTGCGGTGGCCTTGGCCCGCGCAAGATCGATCATGCGCGCGCTCACGTCGATCCCCAGTGCTTGATAACCCCACTTCGCCAAGGCCAGGGCGTGCCCGCCGCTGCCGCAGGCGGCGTCCAGCACCCGTCGAGCGCCTCCGGCCTCGAGCGTGGCGCGCAGGAAGGGGCCTTCGCCGGCCAGGCGGGCTTCCCAATCGGTCATGACGTCAAATAGCGGGGCCAGCGCGTCGTAAAAATCCGCCGCCCCTTCGGGAGGCCGGCTCATGATCCTTCCAGGCTCAGGTTTTGCGCCAGAGGCCAATCCAGCGAGTAGACGGCGCTGTCCTGAATCAGGTTGCAAGCCGCCAACAAAGCGCGATCGGACAGGGCCTCAGCCGTAGTACGGTCGGCCACCAGCCGATGGGTCTCGTCCAGCACGCAGACCCGATCGGCGATGGTCTCGACGATCTCGAGGTCGTGGGTGGCCGCGACGATCGTCTTGCCCGCGCGGCTCTGCTCTCCCAGGAAGTCCACCAACCAGCCCTGGCTGCGCGGGTCCAGCCCAGCGGTCGGCTCGTCGAGCAGCCAGACGCTGGGATCCAGGCTCAGGACCGAGGCGATGGCGACCCGTTTCTTCTCCCCGCCCGACAGCCGGTGGGGCGCCCGCGCGCGCAGGTGGCCGATGCGCAGCGCGTCGAGCGCAGCCTCGACGCGCTCGCTGACGGCAGTCCGGCTCAGCCCGAGCTGCAGAGGCGCGAACGCGACTTCGTCCCAGACCGTCGGCGAGAAGAGCTGCACGTCGCTGTCCTGGAATACCAGCCCGACGGCCCGGCGGAAGGCGAAGTTGAAGGCATCGTCCCGCAGGGCGGTCTCTGTCAGGGGCCGGCCGAAAGCGGTGATCGACCCCCGGCCCGGGAAGTACAGCCCGTCGAGGACCTTCAGCAGCGTGCTCTTGCCAGAACCGTTGGCGCCCAAAATGGCGACCCGTTCGCCGGCCCGGACAGTGAAGGTGATCCCGTTCAGGGATACTGCTCCCCGATTGTAGGCGAAAAGGATGTCCCGCACGTCAAATGCCACTGCTGAGCCAAGATCGAAGCTGGGATGGATCATCGACAGGTCCCTACCTTCCAAGCCAGACTGCAAGCACGAACAGCAAAATGCTCGCGGCCGTACACGACCAGTCTCGGCGGCGCATCTGAAACGTGTCCATGGTGCGCGGGACGCCGCGCAGGCCACGCGACTGCATGGCCAGGTAGACGTCGCCGCTCAACTGAAGCGAACGTGAGAGAAGCACCCCCGCGCCGGCGGCCATCAGGCGTCGCTCGTCGGCGGGTCGCAGCCGGCCGACGACGCGGCTCGCGCGCGCCAGCAGCATGTCGCCGGCCGTGCGCAGAAGCAAGTAAATGTAGCGGTGAGTCATGCCCAGCATGACGACGAAAGCCTCGGGCACTCGCAGCGTGCCGAACGCCTTGAGCACGCTGTTCCAGGGCGTCGTGAGCATCAACAGCACTGCCGCGGAAACCGAGGTGCCGACCCGCAGCAGCAAGAAGAGGGCCGAGGTGAGGCCGGGCCGCGTGATGGCCAGGCCGAGCGGCAGGCGGACCAGCGCCGGCCCGGGGATGACGAAGAGCGCCGGCAGGGCGATCATGGCGGTGAAGAAGGGCAGTAACAACCAGACCCGCTTGACAAAGAAGGCCAGGGGGACGGCCGAGCGCCAGGCCAGGATGAGCGTCAGGACGTACAGGCCAGAAATGACCGCCAGCGAGCGCGACAGGCTGGCCGCAATGAGCAGCAGCAGGGTCGAGATGAGCTTGACGCGTGGGTCGAGCGACTGCAGGAGACCCGGCGCTGCGGCGATACGCTCGGCAAAAAGTGACTGATCGAGCGCGCCGGCGATCTGGGCGAGCGTGCGCTGCACCACGCGCGGGCGCTTGCCGTCCGGCGAGGATGCAGAAGTGTGGGCCCCTGTCCCGACGACGCCGTCACGGGGCATATGGGCGTCCGTCTCGAGGTCCTGCGGCTCCGCTTGCCTGGGATGCAGAGCGCGCGCGGCCAGGGCGATCAGCCCGGCTAACAAGGCGATCAAGGCGATGCCCACGAGGGCCGAGAGGACGTACCCGAGCCCGGCGGCGCCGAGGCCCGCGGCGCGGGGGTCCGCGGTGCCGAGCGCTGGCAGGCCGTAGTCCGGCAGTGGCGCGCCCCACAGGCCCTCGAGCGCGGCCAGCCCGCGCGGCACAAAGCCCTCCCCCATACGCGCCAACTGGGCCCCACTCCACTCGCCCCAGGCCGTACCCGGCGCCAACAGGCCCAACGGGCTGGCCAGTGCAAGCGCGACGAGCACGAGCCCGAGCCGCCTGAGCCGTCGCAGGGGCAGGCGGCGCGAGCCGGCCGCCAGCCCGGCGCCCCGCTCCAGCACGGCCGGATCGGCACGCTGCAGGTAGCGCACCACGAGGGCCGTCAGCAATCCCTCGACCACGGAGGCCACGGCCAGATGTGGCAACACCATCGCCGGAATGGCGACCGAAAGTGGATACGGCGCGTAGAGCGGCGCGCCGTCCGCTGCCCGGAACAAGGCCGGCTGGAGGCCGAACTCGATCGCGGCGAAGAGCGCCGCGGCCGTCAGCCCGAGATAGCCCCCCACGGCGGCGCCCCACGTGCGCCGGCGCGCAGTGATGGCGCTGCCTCCGCCGATCGATCGATAGACGGCGTAGCTGACGTAGGGCAGGACGACGGCCATGTTGAAGCAGTTGGCGCCGATGGTGAGGATGCCGCCATCGCCAAAGAAGAAAGCCTGAATGATCAAGGCGATCGAGATCGCCACCGAGGCGATCTCCGGCCCCAGCACGACCGCGGCCAGCGCGCCACCCACGGCATGGCCGGTGGTCCCTCCCGGTAAGGGCAGGTTGAACATCATGATCACGAAGGAGAATGCGGCGATGAGGGCGATCAGGGGGATCTCGCGAGCCGCCTCGTTCTGGGAAGCGATCTTCGTACGCAACCGGCGCGTGCCAAGCGCCAAGAACGGCAAGGTGAGCAAGAACAACACCGCCGCCGTACTGGGGCTGAGGTAGCCGTCCGGGATGTGCATAAACTGGCGCGCCGGCAGCAAATCGATCGCGAGCACGGAGAACATGCGGCCCCTCGCGCTCAGCTCGCTGCGCCCGACGGCGCTTCGTGAACGGCTTGTTCTTGCCGGCAGCGAGCGCACAGCCCCGAGATGACCAGGTGCTGCAGATCAGCCTCGAAACCGTGCCGGGCGCGGATCTCGGCTCGCAGGTCATCCACCGGCCCGGCGTCCAGCGGCTCTTCCGAGCCGCATTTGCGGCAGACCAGGTGGTGGTGCAGGTCATGCGACGTGCGCACCAGCTCGAACTCGGTCACCCCTTGCGGGCCCGGAAAGGTGGCCAACACGTCGGCATGGTGCAGGGTGTCGAGCGTGCGGTAGACGGTGGCGCGATTCAGCCCCGGCAGGCGCTCGCTGACGTGCTCGAAGATGTCCTCGGCGGTGCGGTGGCCGGGATTATGGTAGAGGTCTTCGAGGATCAGGGCCCGCTGGGCGGTCAGGCGCAGCCCCTGGTTCTGCAAGTCTTGGAGCATCGCTTTATGGCAAGTCATATCAGTTGCAACTCCTTGCAAGTGCAACTATAGTCAAAGAGGCGGGAAGTGTCAAATCAGGCGGAGGCGAGGCGACGGACGTTCGGCGCGGCGCGGGGGGCAAGCGGCGTCCGGCTGGAAGCCGGATCTACAGTGGACGTTCGGCGCAGTAGGGGGAAGGCGGCGGAGCAGCCGCCAGGGCAGCGGATGCAGGACCGGCGGAGGTCAGGAGATGTGGCGGGGTTGGACGTAGCCCGGCAGGTCCTCTCCGAAGACGATCGAGTAGGGCACCCGGATGGCATTGGTCGGGCAAGCCAGCTCGCAGTTGCCGTCATAGCGGCACAGGTCGGGCTCGAGCAGCATGGCCTTGCCAGATCGTACGCCAAGTGCTCCGTGTTGGCAGGCAGCCAGGCACCTGCCACAGCCGTCGCACGCTGCCAGGTCGATCTCCGGCAAAACCTTCGGTTCCATCCGCGCCACCCCTGCCGGGCGCCAGGCGCCCCTATTTGATGGAGTCATATTAGCGGTAAGTCACGGCAAAGTCAGGGACTTTTGTCTCAGAAGCCGCCGGCAATGTCGCGCAATGCCTGGCGGTCGGCGATGACGATCCGATGCCGATCGAGGGCGATGACGCCTTCGTCGGCCAACTCACGCAGGGCGCGGCCCACCATCTCGCGCACGGTACCCAGCCGGGCCGCCATCTCGGTCTGTGTCATCATCTGGCTGCGGTCGATCTCAGACTGGCCGGTGGTCCCTCCGGCCTCCTGGAGCAGCAGCTTGGCCAGGCGGGATTTGACGGAGCGCAGCGACAGGTCCTCCACTATCTCGACCAGGTGGCGAGCGCGCGCGGCCATGCTCTCGATGAGCGCCCAGGACAGGGCGGGATACTGCTGCGCCAGCCGCCGCATATCCGAGTGCGAAATGACCCAGGTCACGGTATCGGCCATGGCTTCGACGCTGGCCGGGTTCGGTCCACCGTCGAGCACCGCCACCTCGTTAAAGGTCTGGCCCGGCCCTAGCTTAGCGAGGATCTGCTCGCGGCCCTGGGGAGAAAGCTTCAGAATCTTGACCGCGCCCGAGCCGACGATGAATAAGCCAGCACAAGGCTCGCCTTCCAGAAAGATCATTTGCCCTCGCACGTAGCGCCGCTGGTGGGCCGCGCCGGCCAGGGCAGCCAACACATCCGCAGGCAGCTTCGCGAAATACGGCACACGCTGAAGCAGCGCGTGATCCGGCCGGGATCCATCTGGCATCAGGCAAGCCTCGGGCAAACAGAAAACGCGGGCCATTGTCGCACATTTCGCGCCCGTTGCCAATTGACGAGATGATTGACGGGCTCTTGACTTCCAGAACCTGACGGCTCCACACGGCACCTACCTGCCCGACGTCGTCCAAAGCCTGGGCTTCGCCTTTCGCTGCCCGACAGCCCTATTTCGATCCCGGACGATCCGATGTCGAACTAGCAGAGCGTTTACGTGCCGAAGGTGCGCGACGCGCTGGCCGCGCATCCGACCCTGGCCGGCAGTTGATCAAGACCTCACGCGCAGCCGTCGATAAGAACGATCCTTCGACCGTGCCGGGGACAACTGTCGATTTGCTCTGGTATAACGTCTTCGCGACCAACGATGCGACCGCTAAGCTGGGAGGCAACCCGTTTGGCAATCGCTTGCGCTGGTACAGCGGCTCCGGCCACGACTTCCTGCTGAACACGCTGGTGGAACGCTTTACCGCCGATCCGGCCGCCCTCGATGCCATGAACGCTTATCAGACCTCCGGCAACCTGCAAAAACCGCTGGTGACCATCCATACCAAAGGCGATCAGATCGTCCCGTTCTGGCATGAGATACTTTACCTACTCAAGGCGAATCCGCACGACGGCGGGCACCTGACGCAGATCCCGATCTTCACGTACGGCCACTGCAACTTTACGACCGACCAGCTCCTGGCGGCCTTTGGCATCCTCTACCTACAAGTCCGCGGGAGCCAGCCGGCCGGCCTGAAGCAGCAGTTCAACCTGCAGCAGATCGAGCGGGACTGGCAGCAGGCCAAGCAGCAAGCCACCGCGCCGCCCGTCGATCGCGCGCCGGAGACCCCGAACCCTGAGAACTGAGCGCGACTGGCTCGGCCGTCGCGCCCGGGCTGACAGTTAAGTCGAGAGCCGGCAGAGCCTGGCGATGCGAGCGGCACGGTGAGGCGCCTCACCGTGCCGCTCGCATCGCAGTGCCTGCCGGCCCGGACCTACTCTTCGGTCAGGCCGATGGTCGCTAACCCGGTCACGTCGAGAAAGCTATCAGTGTAGGCCAGCACGCGCAGGGTCTGGTCCGCGTACACGTCGGGGCGCAGCCGGCCGCGCCAGGTGACCGAGTCCCCGAGCCGGAAATAAGCATAGCCGTTCACCCCGAGCAAATGCGCGCCGTCATTCGTCTTGCCGTCATAGGTGAGAGTCGTGCCGGGGATAGCAGAGCCCTTGCCGACGTGGTAGACGACAGGCACGGCGCTGTAGGTGTAGAGCGGCTTGTCCGGGAAGGCCGTCTCCACCGGGGAGACGTTATCCAGCGTGATTTGAACCGTGCCGGCCGCGATCAGACGCTGGTCGTTGCTGGTCACAACGCGCAGGGCCAGGGCAACCTTTGCTCCCGGTACGGGTGTGCCGCTCCAGTTCAGAGAATCCCCCGTCCGCTTGATGGCCGATTGGCCACCGATCAGCACGCGCGCGCCATCCGCGGTTTGGCCGACGAACTCGATATCCGTCCCCGGCAGTGTCTCGCCGGCCTGCAAGGTCTGCTCTGACGGCCCGTTGTATTCCAGTCCGCCTGGCGGAGCCCCGGATGTCAGCGTGCAGCTCGCGAGCAGCAGCGCCAGCAACAGGTAGATCGACATCGAGAAGCGACGAGTTGACATTTGACACCCCCTTGCCTGAGGACGGCTCATTGGTCCAGAATATCGCGCTCGGGCGGCACTTCAGGATCGAGGTCGGAACTGGACGGCGCCCGCCGCTCTTCATCGCCCGCCGGCCCGCCCGGGGCCAGAGGCGCTTCGCCCAGGGCAGCGGCGGACCCGAGCGCAGACCCTGCCAGGCTACCGGCGACCGCCGGCAAGCCGCCGACGGCAGCCAGCCAGAGCAGGCCCATCAGGCCGAGCACCACCACTGTCAACGCCGCAGCCATGCCACCGCCGAGGGCGGTGCTTCCTGCCAGCGGGACCAGGCTCTGGCCGACCGCCAAGAGGTTCCACGTGCCGTGAACGGCCACCGCCAGCGCCCCAAAGGCCAGCCCACGCGGCCAACGGCGCTCGCTCAGGATCGCTTGCCAGCCAAGCCCGCCCAGGCCTGCGGCGAAGCAGTGAATGGCGGTTGTGCCGGCTCGCAGCAACATGACCGGGGCCCAGGCGTCGCCACTGCTCAGCCCCAGCGCGCCGTACAGGCTGCCTTCCAGGACGGCGAATCCGGCCCCGGCTGCCACGCCGTACATGAAACCGTCCAGCCGCGAGAGGCGGCGCTCGCCCAGCGCGACCAGGGGCGCAGCCAAGGCCTTGGCCGATTCCTCGATCAAGGGAGCTCCCAGCCCGAGCATGGCCAGGACTGCCAGGATCACTACCGGCGAGCGGAGGAGCGGCATCAGAGCCGTCAGGTCTGGCGGTTGCCCGCTGAACTGCGCAGTGCGCACGATCTCGGCCAAGCGCGTGATCGCGCTCGCGTCGGTGGCCCGGAGCCAGAGGAACACCAGCACGATCAGTACCACTGCCAACAGCGTCTCGAAGACCAGGGCCAACAACGTCGCGCCGAGGCCGCCCCAGGCCAGGCTGGCCACGACGGCGCGCCCTCCAACCCAGCCGCCACGACGACCGCCGGCCCAGGCGGCCAGCGAGATAAAAACCAACGCCGGCAGCACGGCGGCCGCCACGTGCAAGAGCGGCAGCAACGGGGCCACGCGAGCGCTCCCGACGCGGTCAGCGAAGGAGACCTGTCCCACGACGAGAACGATCCCCAGGGCAATAACCAGCCAACCCCAGCCGGTCAGCCGCAGCGGCCGCGAGCGGGCGTCGCTGAAGGCGCGCCAGCCGGCCCAGATCAGGGCCCCGCCAAAACCGAGGCCGAACACGAGCACGCTGCCGATCAGCAGCTCGATCTGCAGGCCGCTTCCCGGGCCGCCCGGTAGGCCGGTTCGCGCGCCTTGCCGGCCGGCGACGGCCAGAAGGGCGGCGAAGCCGGCGCCGGCGAGCGCGGCAAGCCCACCAAAGGACATCGCCAGAACCGTAATGAGCTTGCGCATGCAGCCTCACATCCGAACGCTACTTCCGAACGCTACTTCCAGTACGCACGAGCGGGCCCGGAGTTGCTTCCCGGCGTGCGATCAGCGGCCCAGCAGCCAACGCAGGATCAGGATCGCGGCTTGCTTGTCGAGAGGGTGGTTGAAGTTGCCGCACTTGGGGCTCTGCACGCAACTCGGGCAACCATCCGCACAAGGGCAGCCCTGAACGAGATCGAGGGTTGCCGACCAGAGCTCCGGCAGCAATTCGAACCCTTTTTCGGCGATACCCACCCCACCCGGGAAACCATCGTAAATGAAGACCTGCGCGCTGTCGGTGTCCGGATGGCGGGGCGTGCTCAAACCGCCGATGTCCCAACGATCGCACATGGCAAACAGCGGCAGGATGCCGATGCAGGCATGTTCGGCGGCGTGGATGCCACCGAGGAAGTCGAGCCCGCGCTCGGCCAAATCGGCCGGCATTTCCGCCGGCAGGTCCCACCACAAGGCGACGGTGGTGAATTCGCTGCCGGGCATATCCAGCGGCTCGTCGCCCAACACGGCTTCGCTGAACTGCTGGATGCGGCGGTAGCCGATCACCTGGCTGCGGGCTCGTACCTGGCCCAGATATGCCGACGTGTTCGCCATCTGCCGGTGGCGCAGGGAGCGGATGATGCGCACGTCGCTGAGCTCGCGCGGCTGGGTGTAATAGTCCGCCTCGGCCGGGGTCACGATCGCGTGACGCATGTCGTGGTTGTATTCAGTGACCACGAAAGACTCGCCCTGGTGCAAGTAGACGGCGCCCGGATGGACGCGGAACGGTGCACTGCTCGCATCCAGCTCCTCGAGCATTTTGTAGCCGTCGGCCGCGTTGAGGACCGCGAAGCGTTCTCCCTCGGCGTCGCGCAGGCTGACGTCCTGGGCCGGGTAATCGCTGCGGGTGTAGACCCAGCGCTGCTCGCCTTCATCGCCGATCGGAGCCAGGTAGCGCAGGACTTCATCTTCCTCCAGCGCGACCATTGCCTCGACAAAGCCGGGGCCAAACAGAGCCTCGTCGTTCCATCCTCCCGCCACGGGATCGGTAACCTCCGAGCGCGCGCCGGCCTCGCCGTCTGTCTGCTGAACGTCATCCCCAACGGGTACGGTCAGCGGCGCCTCGAGCGCGGCGCAGGGCAGGTGGCGTTGGAGGACGTAGACATTGTCGGGATCGATCAGGGCATGTTCGTGCGGACGGCCAAACAGATCCGCGGGGTGGCGCATATAATATTGGTCGAGCGGATTATCCAGGCCGATCAGCATGGCCAACGATGGCGCCTCACCGCGTCCCGCCCGGCCGGCTTGCTGCCAGAGACTGGCGATCGTGCTGGGGAAACCGACCAGCAGGGAGGCGTCCAGGTCCCCCACGTCGATGCCCAATTCCAGCGCATTGGTCGCCGTCACCCCGCGCAGCCGCCCCTGAAACAACTCTCGCTCGATGCGGCGCCGCTCGGCGGGCATGTAGCCGGCCCGATAGGCGGCGACCTTGTCGATCAGCTCGGGCGCGGAGCGCTTCAACGTGTCGCGCGTGTAGCGCAGCAACAGTTCGGCGACCACCCTCGCACGCGTGAAGGCGATGGTGCGGACCCCCGATATTACCAGTGCGGTGAAGAGGTCGGCCGCCTCGCGGTTGGCACTGCGGCGCGCCGCAAGGGCCCGATCGAGGAACGGCGGGTTCCAGAGCGCGAAGATGCGCGCTCCGTGGGGTGAGCCGTCATCAGTGACCACCACCACCGGTAGGCCGGTCAGCAACGCGAAGTGCTCGCCAGGGTTGGCGATAGTCGCCGAGGTGGCGATGAACTGCGGGCCGGGCATGCGTGTGGCAGCCCCCGCGCGCGCCTCTGACCCCTGCCCCGAGCGCGCGGGTTGCTCGGACGCGCCGTTCCGGCCGGACGAGCCGCCATCCTCTCCGCCGTCCGCCGGGGAAGGGACGGCGTCGCGCCGCAACCGCCCGGGGAGGCGCATGGCATAGCTGGCAGACCCGCCTCGGCGTGCGCGGCCAGACGCGGCCCGTGAGCGCCGGCGGCCCGGCAGCAGGCTGCTCAGCGGACGAGTGCCAGGGCCTCCGCTCGCGCCGTCCGCTCCCTGGTAGAGAGCGCACACGCGGCGCAAACGGCGCAACACACAGGCAACCTGCGAGCCGAAAACACCCCGGTAGGAGTGTGCCTCGTCGATAACCACATACTTCAGATTGCGGAAGAACTCGGCCCACAGCGGATGATTGGGCAGGATACCCACGTGCAGCATGTCCGGATTGGTGATCAGCACGCGCGCTCGCCGGCGGATGCGGGCACGAGCCGCCTGAGGAGTATCGCCGTCGTAAGTGGCCGCCTCGGCGTGCGCGAGGACGTTATCCGCCTGACCGGCAGCCTGAGCCGCGCCGAGCAGCGACTGCCACTTGCCCAGTTGATCCTGGGCCAACGCCTTGGTCGGATAGAGATAGAGGGCCCGCGCCTGAGGATCGCGCGCCAACGCCTCCATGACCGGGACGTTGAAGCAAAGCGTCTTGCCGCTGGCCGTCGAGGTGGCCACCACCACGTTTTCGCCCGCCAGCGCCGCGCTGATCGCTTCGGCCTGGTGAGTGTACAGACGTTCGACCCCACCGGCTCGCAAGGCAGCCGCCACCGGGCGGCTGAGGCGCTGCCTAAGCGGCGCGTAGCGCGGGGCGCGCGCGGGCATCAGGTGGGCGTAGACCAACTGGTTGTCGTAGCCGCGTTGATGCTGTAATTCGGCCAGAAAAGCTTTTGGATCGAAAACCATCCACATATTTTACCATAAAGTAAGAAACGTTTTTGGCGCCTGCGCCTCATTCGCACTCGCCTCTCAGCCATGCTATAATCGACCGTCATGAGCACAATGAGAATAACCGGCTTGCCGATTACTTCCGGCACATCGCATTCCTGGTAGAACTGTCCAGGCGCTTCTCGTCAACGGCACGCGCCGGTACAGACGCCCCGGCAGCGGCATAGTAATGCGGAAAGTACCTTGCTGCCGGTCGTCGATCCCGGCAAGGTCTGTCCGGGAATAGGCGGAAACAGACCTGGCGGGTCGGGCAACGCGGCCCCGCTGTCTCCAGGCTTGTACCCCCATAGTAGGCGGCCAGACTGGCTGTGCAAAGCGAGCCGGTCTCACCAAGAGAGGAGTACATACATGAAGGGCAATGGGTTGGATGAAGAGTTCGAAGGCGAGGGCCCCTTCGACGAGACGGACGAGGTCCTGGACGACGAGCTAAACACGGTCCTGGACGATGCGGCGCGCGAGGAGCTAGAACTCGCTGGTCGGCCTGCAGGTAGTAGGGCTGGACGTTTGGGAAGAATCTTTGAGCGACGACGAAAACGAGCCGCCGGTCAAGCCGGAGGAGCGCGTGTTCTTCGATACGGATCTGATGCTGCAGGATGGTGTGGCGCTGGAGCTTTACGCGGCAGCGGCCTATTCCGATCCGGAAGGCGAACCGCTCAAAGGCATGGACGAGATCACGGCCGCCCTGGAACGCCTGGCGGACCAGAACCTGGTTCTGCTCGACTTCGACCAGGCGGATGAGGAAGGCGGGCTGGCTTTGGCCTTTGGCGGTGATGAGAAAGTTCAGCTTGTGATCGCTGCCGGTGCCTGGGTTGTCAGCGAGTGGGAAGAGGAAATCGAGTCCGAGGACGGCGAGCCGGCCGAAGACTAGGTTATCCCAAGCGCGACGGCACGGCGGGCGCGGGACGTGAAAGGAGCGCCGGTCTCGTCGCGTCGAGCTAGCGGCGGCCCGCGCACGGGCGAGCCGATGGCCTGTCGAGCAGCACTCGCAGATTTGCATGCCTGTGCATCTCGTGGTATAAACTAAGACTTTAGTATGGTGAAACTACGACAGAAACGAGTGCTGATCTCGCCTCTAATTCGATCTGTGGAGGGTGCTGGGGCTATTCCCTTTTTTTGGCCCCGGCACCCTCTTTTTTTTGCCTTTCGCCAGGCGGCTGGCAATGAGAGCCTATCACGGCTCTCTTTTTTTGCCCACTTCCCGAGCCGGCATGGACAGGGTGTTGGGAGGAGGGCATCGTCTCGATGCCTGACATGAAGACGATCCTCGGGATGAGGCGACTCTGATGGCAGCTCCGATCAGGTTACCCGGGCTGGTAGACGTGCACGTGCACCTGCGGGAGCCCGGGCAGACAAACAAAGAAGACTTTGGCAGCGGGACGGCGGCCGCGCTTGCGGGCGGCTTCACGACCGTTTTGGCCATGCCAAACACGCAGCCGCCGATCACGACGCCGCAGGTGCTGGACATGGCGCGGCAGGCGGCCCAAGCGAGCACCCGTTGCGACGTGGGTATCTTCGCCGGTGCAAGCGCGCATAACGTGCCGCTCCTGCCGGCCCTGGCCGCCCACACCTGCGGCTTGAAGATCTACCTGGATGCGACGTTCGGCCCCCTGCGCGTGGACGATCTGCCCACGCTGCTGGCGCACTTCGAGGCCTGGCCGGGACCAGGCCCAATCGCGGTGCACGCAGAGGGGAACAGCGTGCCCCTGGTGCTGGGGATGGTCGCGGTCAGCGGCCAACGCGTCCATTTCTGCCACGTGAGCCGCAGGGTGGAGCTCGAGCTGATCGCCCGGGCCAAGGAGCGTGGTCTGCCGGTGACCTGCGAGGTGACCCCGCATCACCTGTTCCTGACCGATGAGGATGCTGCCCGGCTGGGCACCCACGGCCAAATGCGGCCGCCCCTGCAAACCGAGGCCGATCGCGAGGGGCTGTGGAAGATGCTGGGGTACGTAGACTGCATCGCCACCGATCATGCACCGCATACGCGAGCCGAAAAGGCCGGGGCGAATCCTCCGCCCGGTGTCCCGGGCCTGGAAACCGCCCTCCCGCTCATGATGACGGCCGTCAACGCCGGCCGGATTACACTGGCGCGCCTGACCGAGTTGATGAGCAGCAGGCCTCGGCGCATCTTCGGCCTGCCCGTCGTCGAAGCCGATACCTTTGTCGAGGTAGATCCGGATGAGACCTGGCGCTTGCCAGAGAGCGGCTGGCACACACGGGCGGGCTGGAGCCCCTTCGCAGGAACACCGGTGCGGGGCCGGGTGGTGAGGGTCTGCCTGCGCGGCAGAGATGTGTTCCTGAACGGAAAGCTCGACGCAGAGCCCGGCACCGGCCGGGTTCTTTTTTGAATCAATGGAGGTTGTGAGAATTGAATACCTTTACTGAGAAACTGCAGCAAGCGGTCATGCGCACGGACAGTCTCCTCTGCGTGGGTTTGGATCCCGAAGCGCGCCGGGTGCCTGAGCGCTTTCACGGCGCCGCCGACCCGCTCCTAGCCTGGAACCTGGCGATCATCGAAGGCACGCTTGACTTCGCCTGCGCCTACAAGCCCAACATCGCCTTTTATGAGGCCCTGGGCAGGCGCGGTTACGATCTACTGCAAGCCACGCTGGCGGCCGTCCCGCGCGAGACGCCGGTCATCCTGGACGCGAAGCGCGGCGACATCGGCTCGACGGCCGAAGCATACGCCGAGACGATCTACGAGATCTGGCGCGCCGATGCCGTCACCGTCAGCCCATACCTGGGGCGAGACAGCCTGGAACCGTTCCTGCGCCGGCCGGATAAGGGCGTGTTTGTGCTTTGCCATACGTCGAATCCCGGGGCCGGGGAACTGCAAGGGCTGCAGGTGAGCGCGGCGGACGGGGGGACCAGGCGTCCCCTCTACCAGGTGGTGGCCGAACAAGTGACCTCCTGGGCGCCGAACGGCAACGCGGGGCTGGTAGTCGGCGCAACCTATCCGGAGCCGCTGCACAGCGTGCGCTCTATCGCGCCCGACGTGTGGATCCTGGCGCCGGGGGTCGGGGCCCAGGGCGGGAACCTGGAAGCAACCCTGGCTGCCGGGCTGACCAGCGCCGGGGATGGTTTGCTGATAAGCGTCTCGCGTGGCCTGGCGCAGGCTGATGACATCCCGGCCGCGGCCGGCGAGCTCGTCACTGCCATCCGGGCTGCTCGGCAGGCACAGGCGCAGTGCGCGCTGGAGTGGCCTGCTGATTGGGGCGGCGCTACCGCCCCTTCCCCGGCCCTTCCCGCTCCCTCCGAGGTCGAGACGCTAGCCCTGGCGCTCCACAGCACCGGCTGTGTGCAGTTTGGAGACTTCACGCTGCACTCGGGCCAGCACTCGCCAATCTACATCGACCTGCGGCTCCTGGTCTCCGATCCCGCCACTTTGCGGCTGGCCGCCACAGCTTACTGCGCGCTACTGAAGCCGCTGGCTTTCGACCGCGTAGCCGGCATACCCTATGCCGCGCTGCCCATCGCCACCGCGGTCGGCCTGGCGCTCGAAGTGCCGGTCCTCTATCCGCGCAAAGACGTCAAGGGCTACGGCACCGGACGTTCCATCGAAGGTCACTACCTGGCCGGCGAAACGGTGATCGTGCTTGACGACCTGGTGACCACGGGTGATAGCAAAGTGACGGCCATCGCTCCGCTCGAAGCGGCCGGCCTGCAGGTGCAAGACATTGTCGTCCTGATCGATCGCGAACAGGGCGGGGCGCAACAACTGGCTCACCTAGGCTACAGGCTGCACTCCGTGCTGGGAATCCGACAGTTGCTGGACATCCTCTGCCGTCACGGGCGGATCACTCCCATACGACAGGCAGAAGTGCTCGCGTTCCTGGAGAGGCAATTAGTATGGACCGTCGCATAGCAGTCAACGAAGCAGGGCACAGTTACTACGATCCGGAATCCACCCTCGACGTGCGGACCCGCGAGGCCATGGAACAGGCCGGCGTAGTCTGGGTGACCGCCGACCCGGCGCAAACGAGCCCGCAACCCGATCTGACTTGCAGCATTGCCGGGGTGAACTTGCGCAATCCGTTTGTGCTGGCGTCCGGGATTTTGGGCAACGAGGCGGCTCTGCTGGAACGCTGCGGCCTCGCCGGAGCCGCAGCGGTCACCAGCAAGTCCTGCGGACCTTCGCCGCGCGGCGGCCACCCTAACCCAACGGTGATCGACTGGGGACCGGGCCTGCTGAACGCGGTGGGCCTGCCCAACCCGGGCGCGCATGCCCAGGCCGAGATGTTGCGCAACGCTCGTGCTCGCCTGCGGCCCCTCGACAGCGCCCTCGTGGCGAGCATCTTTGCAGACACGGTCGCCAACTTCGCCGAAGTGGCGGACATCATCTGTGAGGCGGGCCCGGACCTGCTCGAGCTCAACGTCTCATGTCCGAACGTAGGCCACGAGTTTGGCCGGCCGTTCGCCGCCAGCGCGAGCGATGCGGCCGCCGTGACCGAGGCAGTCAAGCGGGTTGCGACCTGCCCGATCGTCGTCAAGCTCGCTCCGAACGTGCCAAACATCGGCGAGATCGCGCGCGCTGTTCGGGACGCCGGCGCAGATGCGATCTGCGCGGTCAACACAATGCCCGGAATGGCCATCGACGTGTACTCCGGCCGGCCGATCCTGGCCAACCGCAGCGGCGGCGTCTCCGGCCCCCCGCTGAAGGCCATCGCCGTGCGGGCGGTCTACGAGATCACGCAGGCGGTGGACTTGCCCGTGATCGGGACGGGCGGCGTGATGTGCGGCCTGGATGCGGCTGAGATGATCATGGCCGGGGCCACGGCGGTTGGCCTGGGGAGCGCGGTCTATTACCGGGGGACCGAGGTCTTCGGGCAGATTGAGGCCGAGTTGCGCGAATTTATGCTCGAGCAGGGTTATCGGAACCTGGGCGAGATGCGAGGGATCGCGCATGAATAGATACCCTGGCGCGCCGGCCGCCGCTCGTCCTGCCCAGGACGGGTCCGGCACCTGGAATACCTGGCCGGCGACGCTGCCGCGCCAGGTCCGCCTCGTCGAAGCCGGATTGGAAAACGGACGGACGCGCAGGCTGGTGCTGGACCTCGGCCTGGCAGCAGGACCGGGCCAGTTCGTAATGGCCTGGCTGCCCGGCCTGGACGAGAAACCGTTCTCCCTGGCCGAAGCCAATCCGGTCACCCTGGTCGTCGCGCGCGTCGGCCCATTCAGCAGCGCGCTACACGAACTCAGGCCGGGTCAACGCCTGGGCATCCGCGGGCCCTTCGGGCACGGCTTCAGCGTGCGAGGCCGCCACGCTTTGTTGGCCGGTGGCGGCTATGGTGCGGCGCCGCTGGGCTTTCTGGCCAGGGTCCTGCTCGAGGCTGGCGTAGGCGTGACTGTGGCGCTCGGCGCGCACACGGCAGGCGACCTGCTAACCGGGCGCTTCCGGGAGCTAGGGCTCGAAGCTCAGGTAGCCACTGAGGATGGCAGCGCAGGGATCCAGGGACGGATCACGCCGCTGGTCGAGCGGTTACTGCGTCAAGGGGGCATAGACACGCTCTACGCCTGCGGGCCCAACGGAATGCTGGAGGCGCTGGAGCAGCTGAGCCTGACCAGCGGTATTCCGGCCCAACTGGGATGGGAGGCTCACATGCGCTGCGGGATCGGCATCTGCGGATCGTGCCAACACGGGGGCCTGCTGGTCTGCCGGGACGGTCCGGTCCTGCCCGCCGGCGCCCGTTGACAACCGGCCGAAAAACTTATATCCTGTCCGCATAGCAAGTCCCGCCAGCACTCGGAGTAAGGCGAAGATGGACGGACTGCGGACCGTTTTCACGCTGCTGCCATTGGCGGTCAGTTCGGGCATCAACCTTTATGCCACGGTACTGATCGCCGGTCTTTGTATCCGCTTCGGCTGGGTCCAAAACACGCCAGCCGGGCTCGATGTGTTGGCCGCCTGGCCGGTTATCGTCGTGGCCGGCGTCTGTTACGTGCTGGAATTCCTGGCCGACAAGATCCCGTTCGTCGACAACCTGTGGGACGTCATCCACACTGTCATTCGGCCCCTGGGCGCGGCGTTGATTGGCATGGCGGCGGTGGGCAAGGCGGAGCCGCTGGTCGTCGTGCTCGCCGGCCTGGCAATGGGCAGCGTTGCGCTGGTGTCGCACGCGGGGAAGGCAGGCAGCCGGGTGGCGCTCAACGTCGTGAGTCCCGCGGAGAACATCAGCAATATCGGGGTCAGCTTGGGTGAGGATCTCGCGGCCGGGGCGCTGACCGTCGCGGCCCTCAAGTACCCGCTGTTGGCCGGGGTCGGAAGCTTGCTGATCCTGTTAGTTATGATCCTGCTCGTACCCCGCCTGCTGCGCTGGGCCTGGTTCGTGCTGAGTGCGGTGGCGGCCTGGCTGCGCGGGGGTGCGCAGTCCGCGCTCGGGCAGCCTCTGTCCGCCGACACGCTGCCGCCGATGCAAGCCGCACTCGTTAACCACCGAAACCCAAGCCTGTCGGTGCGCGGCAAAGCGCAGAATATCCGCCGGGCCGGCGGGCGGACGGGCTATCTGTCCCTGCTGGATGACGGCATCGCCTTCACCTACGACACCCACTCCGGCCAAGAGGTGTGGTCAGTACGGCAGGCACAGATAACTGCCGTTCGCCTGCGACGGCGGGCGCTGATGGAGGTGATCGAGGTGCGCTACGTGGACGACAAACGTCGGGAGCGCGTGGCGCGGTTCGTGTTCCTCAAAGACCGGGCGCGCCGGGCGGAGGAACTGACGGGCCAACTGGCGGGCCGGCTGCCACGACCCGCAGCTCCGCCGCCGCTGGCCGGCGGTCAGCCGGCCGGGCTGAGGCGCTAGGGCCGGCCTGTACCCTACCGTTTCGCAACCGGGCGGCGCGATTTCTCCGACTATGCCGGTGGCCGGACGTCTTATGGTTTGCCCGGGTTGCCGGCCCTGCCGGTCGTCTGGCTAGCGAGATGTTTGCGCGTGCCCTGGCGTCACGCGCTTGGCCGCCCCGCCTGTCGACGGCTTGGCCGGATGCAGCTCGGCGACCGGCAGCTGGTCTGGCTGGCGTTGCAGCAGCCATAATTCAGGCCCTTCCCCTACCAAAAAACACCCCATCCGAGGTCTTATCCGACGCGAGCCGGTGCGGCGATTACGCGTCCTCGACCAAGCAGATGTTATTATGAAACATCGAATGCTATTGGGTAGAATATGGCCGATCAACTATCAGGGGAGCGACCGTGCTGGACATTGGAACCGAGCTCGCCAAGCGTTACCGCGTCGAATCCTGGCTGGGGCGCAGCCCACTGGGTAACATTTACATAGCCGAGGATCTCGAGCAGGGCAGACAAGTGGCCGTCAAGGAACTGCGGCCCGATCTGGCCGCCAATCCTGCTTTCATCTGGGGGCTGCGTCACGAGACTGAGATCCTCAACCAGAACCCGCAGCCCGGAAAGCTCAGGCCCGAAGAAGTGGTCGAGGGGGACCGGGGCGCGTATGTCGTTGTGAGCTACGAGCCGGGGATGGAAATGCAGGAACTGGAAGAGCGCTGGCCAGTGAGCGGCTATTTCATGCGTTCATGGGACAGAGCGCCGGCTTCGGGCCCGAACGAACAGGCGGCAGAGGGTCCCGCCGCCAGCGCGGGGCTGCCTGAGGCCGCGATTGCCGGATCGCTCGAGAACAAGGCACCGGCTGCGCGAGCCACTGGGAGCGCCACATCAGGAACAGGCAGCACCGGGCACGCCCCGGCTCCGGAGCCGCCAGTCGCCGGGCCAGAACAGGCCGCGTCAGCGGTTAGTGGTCCGCAGGGGCCCGGTTCAGAGCAGCTCCGCCCACAAAGAGGAAAGACGAGCCGGGTCGCCAGCCGCCCGCTCGCGACAGGTGATCGGAGAGAAGACCTGTCAAGCCGGCTTGCCGTCTGGCGCAGGCCATCGCCTGGCACCATCGCGGTCCTGCTGCTGACAGCGCTGGTGGTCGGCTTGGCGATTGCCGCTTTTTTGCGTGGTCCGGACACCTTCGCGGGGAACCCGGACGCACAGACGGCGCCCGGCGTCCTCGGCCTGGCCACCGCGACGAGCACACTCTCGGCCTCGGCGACGCCGCCGGCCACGGACGTGCCCGGGCTGGCGCTCCTGCCGGCCGCGAGCGCCAGCGCCGCGTCCAGCCCGAGCCCCACTCACACCCCAGCGGTCACACCAGCATCCGTCGTGCCCGCGACCCCGGTGCTGGCGATAACTGCCTCGCCTTTCCCGGCTACGGTAGCCCCCACTCAGCCGCCCGTGCCGACGCCGGCGAGCGCTTACGTCCTGATAGGGGCGCCGGCCAATCTGCGTCAGGGACCAGGTACGAACTATACCGTTCTGACGGTGCTCCAGCCGGGTGACCAGGCGGCCATCACCGGCCAGAGCGCGGACCAAAACTGGTGGCAGGTGCGCACTTCCAGCGGGCTGTCGGGCTGGGTTTTCACCAGCCTGGTGACCGTCCAGGGCCAGGTGGAGCAGGTTCCGATCGTCTCGGCGCCGAGCACGGTGGCACCGCCACACGCGCCGGCGACCTCCACTCCCGCCATTCCGCCGGTTGCGCAGCCCCCGACCGGCACACCCACGCCCGGCGCTCCGCCACCGGCAACCCTGCCGCCCGCAACGGCTTCCGCCGTCCTCGGCGGCTGCCCGACGGCGCCGGCCGGCCCGTTCGCGGCGCTGCCGAGCGGCCGGGATCAACTCGGCTGCCCGATCGGCGGCCTGACGGCGACGGACTTCGCGCACCAGGGGTTCGAGTCCGGCCAGATGCTCTACCGGCATGATCTGCGCACCATCTACGTCCTGTATCTGGACGGCACGTGGGACGCCTTCCACGATACCTACGTGGAGGGAGAGCCCTTCCAGGCGCAGCAATTCAACCCGCCGGACGGGCTGAAACAACCGATCAAGGGTTTCGACCGGGTCTGGGAACAACCTGCAGTACGCGCCCGGCTCGGTTGGGCCACACGCGATGAGGCCAGTGTCATTCAGGGCCAGGCTCAGGCATTCGAGCGGGGACAGGCGACCTGGTTCAGCCGCCCGGATTACCTGACGGCGTATTTCGTCTTGTTCGCCGATGGCACCTGGGCCGAATACAAGTAGCGGAGGCCGGGCCAACATCGTGCTGGCCCGGTGGCGATGCTGGCCCGACCCGCCGGCCGGTGACCGGCCCAGGTGGCCGGTCACCCGGGCAGCTTCATGGTCGCGGCTTGCGTTGCCCCGGTCGGGGGTGCGCTGATGCCGCTCTGAGTGCGTTAGTCGCGCCAGGCGCCGCAAGACAAGGCAATCCTGCCGGCCGCCTGACCAGCGCAATTCCACGATCGCGCGCCCCCGTGCTATACTCGCGGCTGTCGCGCCGCACCTTTTTGGGCACGATTTTACCCCACCGGTGCCCCTTCCTCGTGAGCGCTCCGCGCCTGCACGTCGAGGCAGCCGGGCACCTTTGACCAGGAGGTCCGATGTACACCCGAATGCAGCGTATGGCCGTCCTCACGGTAATTTTGCCGATCGCCTTGCTCTTGGCGGCCTGCGGCGGTCGGGCCAAGCCGGCCGCACAGGCCGTGCCGACGGTGGCGTCCGCTGCCGCGCCCTCTGCCGCGCCCGCTGCCGCGCCCGCTGCAGCGCCCTCCGCCACCGCGCTGCCGGCGACCGCCACGGCCACCGCCGTCCCGACTGCCACCAGTGCGCCCTCGCCGACCCCAGCACCAGCGGTCCTGCCATCGCCGACCTTCGCGCCCACTGAGGGGCCTCAGGCAGCGATGCCTGATGCCCGGTCTGATCCCCAGTCGGCCTTGCTCTATAGCGCCTCGGCTAAGGGCATGCGCAGCGCGAACTTCACCTACGACATGAACATGGCCATGGCGCCAGCCGACGACGCGTCGACCAAGGCATTGGGGCCGGCCGCTGCCATCCTGAGCAATTTGGCCGTCAAGGCAAGCGGGTCTGGTGCCCTGCAAGTGGTCGATGCGGCCAAGGGCGTGGCTAACCTGAGTATGGAGATCAACGCTGAGGCCATGGGGCAGACGTTGCTGATCCAGACCGTCACGGTCTCCGGCACGACCTGGACACGCGTCGGCACGGGTAGCGCCTGGCAGAAGGCGGACGCGGCGACGGAAACCGCCACCGCGAAAACGGAGCCCTTCGTCGACCCTGGCAACATGCTCCTGGCATTTGCCGGCGCAACGGACGTGAGATGGCTGGACGACAACCCGGTGAACGACCAGCCTGTCCATCACCTGAGCTTCCGCATCGACCCGGCCAAGCTGAACCTGGCCGGGGTGCTCGACAACAGCCAGAATGGCCAGGCCACTCCTGAAGAGGTGCAGGCGATCATGCAACAAATGACGATCGACGCCGAAGCCTGGCTGGGAGCCGGCGACCTGCTGCCCCGGCAGGAAAAGATGACCATCGGGTGGGTGATGCAGCTGCCGGGAGCCATGGGCGTCAAGGCCCAGCTCAAGGTGGACCTGGATGTGCTGATGGTCTTCGACAAGATCAACCAGCCGGTCGAGATCGTGGCGCCGATCGAGTAAGGCTTACATCCACTGCAGGAGCAGGGGCCCTGCGGCCGGTTTCACGAAGAAGCCGGTCGGAGGGCCATTGCTTTTTCCGGGGAGCCTTCAACGGAAGCGGCGCGACATACCCCGTGCTCGCGCTGGTATCTACTGTTCCTGCGGTATGTTGCCGGGTGAAGTGTGTGTGGGTGTTGGCCTGGTGAATCCTAGACTGTATCGTCTCGTGTTGATCGGTTTGCTCTTGTTGGCCGCCACGCTGCGGCTGTGGGGGCTCGACCGCGACCCCCCACCCTACAACGTGCTACCCGATGCTGCTCCATGGACCGACGAAGGCACGATCGGGCTGCCGGCCGTGGAAGCGGCGAGCGGGGAGGTTCCCCTGGGCACGGCGCTGGCCGACGGGACGCGTCCTGTTCAGCGGCTGATACTGTACGGGGCCTTCGAGCTCCTCGGCCCAGGCAAGGCCCAAGGCCGCCTGGTATCCGTCTTCTTTGGACTGCTTGGGCTAGCGGCGCTGGCGGCCCTCAGCGCGACGATCTGGCCGGTTTGGGGTCCCCTGCTGGCGCTCTTGGTGGGCGCGACCGGCTTTTACTTCGTCGCTTACGACCGCCTGCTGTTGACGGAAGGCCCACTGATCGCGCTGATGGCCCTGCTGACCCTGGCCGCGCTGCGCGCCCGTTCGCGGCCGGCCGCCCTGGCAGCCGGCGCCGGGATCGCGTTGTTGACCGTGGGTTTCAAGCTGCACGCGATCGCCCTCTTGCCGGCCCTGGGGCTCGTCTATCTCTTGCGCCGCAGGCAGCTTCTGCTGCCACTACTCGCAGGTTGTGTTGTTCCCCTGCTGGCCTGGCGGCTGCTCTTTGTCACCCAAGCCGCGCCGAGCTACCCGGCCTACTTCGACCAGCGCTTGAACAGCCAACGCCTCGGCCTGGTGAGCCCAATGACTGCGGTGCTGCAGTTCTTCGACGCCGGCTTGCCCGCTTACTTTCTCACCTATCAGATCCCACTGCTGATCCTGGCCAGCGTCGAGGGACTCGCCTTTCTGCTGTCTCCCCGCCGCTGGCTGCACAGGGTCAAAGACGTGCAGATCGTGGCGCTTGTCTGGCTGGTGACGATCATGGCAGGCGACAGCCTGTTCCGCTACCTGCCGCCTCGCTACTTCCACATCGCATCGCCGGCTCTCCTTCTCCTGGCCATCGGCGGGGCCCGGCGGATCTGGGCCGCCATTCCGTTCCCGGAGAGTCACGAAGAGGTGCAGGTGGTGGCAGCCGTCATCGCCGGCTGGTTTTTGATCTACCAGGCGATCGCGCCCGTAAAGCTGTTCGGCCGGCCGGCCATCTGGATGGTGCTGACCGGCATCGCGCTCATCCTGGCCCTGTTCGTCACGCTTGGGGGCAAGCGCCGGCCCGGCTCACGATTCGCCGCCTTCCTCGTGGGCACGCTGCTCCTGCTCCAGCTCGCCACGCAGGGCTCGCTCTACTATCGTGGGATCGCCCTGAGCCGGCCCGACCTGGCGCGGGCCAATGCAGCGATGGCCAGCCGGTTACCGCCCGACGCCGTCATCACCGGCCGTCTGGCCGGCACCCTCGCCCTCTCGGGTTCGCTGCACGCCGTGCCCAACCTGGACAACGTCAGCCTGGCTTTCCTGGAAAAGCTGGCTGCCCAGCAGCCTGTCTGGGTGCTCGTTCTACAGCGGGACCAGTTCCTGATCGACCCCAAAGCGTGGCCTTATCTGTACCCCGATGGAGGATTCGCCGTCGACTACAGCAACGGGCAGCGGAGCGTCACCATCTACCGTTTTGACAGGCAGGCCGCGCTGAGTGCGCCCGCCAACTGAGACAGCGTCTTCCCGGGCGTCACTGCCAATTAGCAGCCAGAAAATGGCACGCTCCTGCTGCGCGGCTGTGCGATCACCAGGCTGTCCAGCCGCCGTCGACGCTAAGGATGTGGCAATTCACCATGCCCGCCTCGTCGCTGGCCAGGAAGACGGCCGCTGCACCGATGTCTACCTTGGTAGCCAGCTTGCCGGCCGGGATCTTATTCAGAACGAACTTGCGGAACTCATCGTTCTGCAGACGCTTGCGGGTCAGGTTTGTCTCGACGAAAGTCGGCGCGATCGAGTTGACAGTGATGCCGTACTTTGCCCATTCCACTCCCAGGGTACGGACGGCCTGTACGACAGCCCCTTTGCTCGAGCAATAGACGGGTTGGCCCGGGATCGCTACCAGGCCCGACTGGCTCGAAACCCAGATGATCCTGCCCCAAGCACGCTCGATCATCATCGGCGCCACGCGTTGGGCCAGGAAAAATCCGCCCTTGACGTTCGTGGCATAATGGTCGTCCCATTCGGCTTCGGTGACCTCGAGCCCGGGCGCAGGGTGATTGATACCCGCGTTGTTTACAAGGATATCCACGCCGCCGAAGGCGGCCCTGACAGCTTCGATCCCGGCGGACTGCTGCTGCAAGTCGCGCACGTCCATTGAGAACGCGAAGACCCGACCGCCGAACTCGCCTACCAGCGAGGCTGTCTCATCCAGGCTGACGCCGGGCATGTCGGAGATGGCAACCGCGGCGCCCTGACGCCCCAGAGCGTTGGCTATTCCCTGGCCCAGACCGGTGGCGGCGCCGGTAATCAGGGCAACCTTCCCATCCAGGCGAAACATGGCTCCGTCCATCGCTCTATTCCTCCGTCTGACTGGCGTAGCGCTCAATCCTCGCCCTGGCCGTGTATGCGTGGGCAATCATGCGCTCGACGTTGCACTGGCGCTCGGTGACCTCGCCAACGATCCTGCTGGCAGAAGGCGTCATCTTCTGGTAGGTCACGGTCTTGACAAACTTGCCTACCCATAAGCCACCGGTGTAGCGCGCTGCCCGGCTCGTGGGCAGGATGTGATTCGTGCCGATGGTCTTGTCGCCATAGGCCACTGTCGTCTCTTCGCCCATGAACAGCGAACCGTAGTTGCGCAGACGGTCCAGGTAGTAATCGGGGTCCTGAACGTGCAGCTCGAGGTGCTCCGGAGCGTAGTCGTCGCTCAGGGCGACGGCTTCATCGCGGTCGCCGGCGATATAGACGCGCCCGTTGTTGCCCCACGACAGGCTGGCGACGTCGCGTGTGGGCAGAACAGCGAGCTGACGGGTTAGCTCGGCAACGCAGCGCGCGGCGAAACCTTCGCTGAGGCAAATGAGCGCCACGCCGCTGTTGGGGTCATGCTCGGCCTGTCCCAACAGATCGCAAGCAACCAGGCCAGGATCGGCGCCGTCGTCGGCGATGACCAGGATCTCGGTAGGGCCGGCGAGCAGGTCGATGCCGCAGCGGCCAAACAACTGGCGCTTGGCTTCGGCAACGTACTTATTCCCGGCACCGCAGAGGATGTCCACGGGGTCAAACACACTCATGCCGAAGGCCATCATGGCGATGGCTGGCACTCCCCCCAATACGAAAATGCGATCGGCTCCGGCCTTCCTCATTGCATTGATTGTCGCCGGGTAGTAGCCCTCGCCTTTTACCGGCGGAGTGAAGGCGTACACGTGATCAACTCCGGCCACCTTAGCCGGGATGATGCTCATCTGGGCCGAGCCGAACATCGGATACCGGCCACCGGGGATGTAGCTGCCGACCGATTGTACGGGAATGTGCTTGTGTCCCAAGATCACTCCTGGCCGAATCTCGACCTCCAATGGCTGCAAAGTGCCCATCTGCGCCTGCGCGAACAAGCGCACATTCGACTGGCAGAAGTCCGTGTCTGCGATCACCTGCGGCTCGAGCCGCGAGATCGCCTCGGTGACCTGGGCTTCGCTCAGCTCGAAGTCATCGGGCTCCCACGCGTCAAAGTGCGCGCTGTACTTGCGCACCGCCGACAAGCCATTCAGTTCCAGGTCGAGCAACATATCGGAAACTATGCGCATTGTCTCCGGGTCTGTCTCGAAGAGCCGATGCCCACCGTCCTTGTAAATACGCATGGCGCTCCTCCTTAGTTTTTTTGGGTTTCCTGATCTTCTCTGCCGCATTGCGGAACCTGCCTAACGGCGACGAGCTGCAGCAGTCCAGGAGGGCAGGGATCGAGCCAGAGACTGGACTGGGCATGAGTGGGCCACGAGCACCTGATCGGGCCGGTCGGCCGCGTAGATCGGACCGGCTGCCTGGCGGAGACGCATGTCGTCGAGCGCCAGCGGCCCGGAGCGAAGGAGCGCCGACGCGACGCGGGTGCCCTATCGCTGCCGCGCAGCAGGCGCGGTCAGCGCAACCCGAACATCGCCTCCTTCAAATCCAGGTAGTAGAGGTAGTCCCGCCAGTCGACGTTCGGCGGGCAGCGATGGTCGCAAAATGGGATATAGCCCCCTCGCTCGACCAGCGGCGCAAGGGTTTCCAGGTAAGCCCTGATGGCGTCCCGGCCGGCGCCGAGCGCCATCTTGTCGACCCCGCCCATGATGCGCAGGTCCTTGCCCCAGTCCGCCAGCAGTTTGGCCGGGTGAGTGCAGCCGTTGACCTCGTAGGGGAACAGACAGTTGACGCCGCCTTCCAGGAAGTACGGCAGGATCGGGCGCACGTCCCCGTCGCAGTCGATGTACCACAGGTCGATGCCGTGGCTGTGAAGCTTCTGGCTTATGCGCTTGTAGCGCGGCATGACGACGTTCCTGAAGAACTTTACCGAGACTATCGGGCCGCCCTTATAGCAAATGTCTTCCCAGCCCGAGGCGAAGTCGAAGTCGAAGTGCGGTAGGATCTGGTCCAGGAAGTCCTCCACCAGAAGGCAGCAGGTCTCGACCATATCCTCCAGCATGTCCGGATAGTCGTAGGTGGCGTACGCCAGGCCCTGAAAGGTCAGCAGGTCACGGATCTTGCCGATCATCGAACCGCAGTCGACGCCAAGAGGATAGTCCCGGTCGGCCGGATGGCGCCGTTCGAGCGCGGCGACGTCTACCCGGCGGAGCGGATCATCGCGCCGGAAGCGCTCCGCCTTGACCCGATGCCAATCGTCGGGTGTGACCACGGTCGCCCGAATGTAATGTGGGATCGTGTCGTGGCGGTCCTTGGGCACCTCAGCCAATAACCCATCCTCGTTCATCAGGACGGTCGTGGTTTCCCGTTCCTCGATCACCCGCTTGCCGAAGTTTGGCTGCAACCAGACCTTGCCGCTGATCACCTCGATACGGTCGAAGTTGAAAAAGACGTCGGCATCGGCGTTGTTGGTGATCCCAGCCTCGCTGAATATTGGCCACACGCGGAAGTTGTCGTCCCAGTAGCCGAATTCCATGTTGAAGCAGCGATCAACCGGCGCGTAATGCATCTGGCGGTTGAAGCGCTCGCGATCTGTCATGGTCCCGCGCCACTTCGGCCGGCAGGGTGTGATGGTCATGTGTCCCTTCCTTGTCCTGGGGATTCTTCGGCTTTGCGTCGACCCGGGCCACTATTCACCGTTCAGGCCCCGCCAGCCAACTCGGGCAGCGCCAAGCAGACCTGCCTCGGCGCCGAGCCGGGCCGTGCGGATCTCCAACCCCTGGCCGGTGATCCAGCTCGGACTGTGGCGTGCCGTCGCGCGCCGGACGGCTTGCAGCAGCACCTCACCGCCGCCCTGGCCCACGCCGCTGCCCAGGGCGATCACCTGGGGGTTAAGCAAGTTGGCCAGTCCGGCCAGGGCGATCCCGAGGTACTCGGCCGTCTCTTCGACGATTTCGCGCGCCACCAAATCCCCCGACCGGGCAGCCGCAAAGACGTCCTCGGCCGTGATGTCGCGGCCGGCAGTCTGTTGCCCGATGACGGTTGCCCGACCCTGGCAAAGCGCCGCCTGGGCCCGCTGCGCGATCGCCGGCCCCGCGGCCAAGGCTTCCAGGCAGCCGTAATTCCCGCAGTTGCAGATCGGCCCGCCGGGCAGGACCGTCATGTGACCGACCTCGCCCGCCGAGCCGGCCCAACCGCGCACGGGTCGCCCATCGAGCAGTATCCCGCAACCGATGCCGGTGCCCACGACGACATAAATGAAGTCGGCCACACCCTGGCCGGCCCCCAACCAGCCCTCGGCGAACGTCGCGGCCAGCGCATCCATCTCCAGCCAGACTGGCAGGTCAAGCGACTCCTCCAGCATGGCGCGCAGGGGCACGCGCGACCACGGCCCAAGGTTGAGACTCGAAATGACCACGTCTCGCGCCCGGTCGAGGGGACCAGGCGTGCTGTAGCCCAGCCCGCTGACCTGCTCCCAGGCTACCCCCGCACGCTCGGCCAGTGCATGCAGCCGTACAACCAGGTCGCCGACGACCTGATCGGGCAGACGCGGCGCCTGCACGGGGTACCGCTCGCGCGCCAAAATCGCACCGTTCTCATCCACCAAGCCGATCAATACCTTGGTTCCGCCGATGTCACATGCCGCCATGCAGCGGCCGGCATTACGCGCCAATTCTCAGCTCCTCCGGTTCGTGGCGACTCGCCATTTCTCCGTCCCACGCGACATACCGTACGATAGCGCAGGGACGCAAACGTGTCAACGCCGGAATGTTCTGGTATAATCGCCTGGCCTAAATAGGAGGACCGTTGCCTGAACTGCGCCTGGCGATCCTTGACGTGGATGGCACGCTCAAGGAAGCCGAGTCCCCTTATCAGTATATACACGCACACCTGGGTGTCGCGCAGCTCGCAGAGGAAAATCGGGCGCTCGCCATGGCCGGCCGGATCGGTTACGGGGAATGGTTACGGCGTGACGTAATGCTGTGGGCCGGACAACCGGTCGCCCATTTGCGCCGGCTACTGGACCAAAATCCCTACGTCCCCGGCGCGCCCGAACTGCTGCGCGCCCTGAAACAGGCCGGCGTGATCGTCGCCTTGGTCAGCGCGGGTTTCACGCTGAACACCGATCCGATCATGGAGGAGTTTCGCCTCGACTACTCGCTGGCCAACGAGCTCACGGTTGTGGACGGCGTTCTAACCGGTGCCGCGCTCAACCGCGTGCCCGAGGGTGGCAAAGCCCTCTTCGCCCGCGAGCTAATGGCGCGCCTCGAAATCCCGCCCGAGTTGACCCTGGCCGCCGGCGACACGCGGGGCGACCTGGAATTATTTGAATGCGCGGGGGTTCGCATCGCCGTCAACCCCACGCACCCTGCTCTGCGCGAAGAGGCCGATGCGGTGTTCGAGCCGGACTTGAGCGGGGCGGTGGATTGGCTGAAAGCTCGCGGCTATCTGCCGTAGGCATTTCCCCCAGGTATCAAGGACGAGGAGGCAATATGCATATACGGAACCAGGGCACAATCTGGGCAATCTTCTTGCTTTTGGCCGGACTGTTTCTACTACTGAAGAATCTAGCGGTGTTCGATCCCTGGGGCGAGGCGATCTGGGGCGGGCTGTTCGCGGCGGTCGGACTGGTCTTCCTGGGCGCCTTCATCATCGACCCGCGCCAATGGTGGCGTTCCATACCCGGCTTCGTCCTGGCCAGCATCGGCGCTCTCATCCTGCTCCAATGGCAGAAGATCAACCTCGGAAACTGGCGCGCCTCGATCGTGCTGTTCGGCATCGCCCTCGGCTTCTGGTCGGTCTTGCTCGCCCACAGCGAGAACTGGTGGGCCGCTATTCCAGCCGGCGTCCTGACCGAACTGGGTGTCTTGCTGGGACTCGAAAATCGGCTCGACCCCACCCTCTGGCTGGCAGCGTTCCTGGGCGGACTGGGTCTTGTGTTTGCGCTCATGTATTTGCTGCGGGAGCGCGACACGCGCTGGGCGGCGATCCCGGCCGTCGCCCTGATCCTGGTGGCGATCACGATATTGGCCACGAGCGTGGCCGCCAACCTGCAAGTAGCGATCCGTTTTTGGCCCATTCTGCTCATAGTCGGCGGGCTGGGTCTGCTAATCGGCACCCTGCAGCGACCTACTGCCCCGTCGCCGACCACGACCACGCCGGTACCGCCGCCAGGCAAGGCGGTGCCCCCCAAGGGCAAGGGGCCGATGCAGAAAGCGCCTCAGCCCAAACCACCTGCCGGCCCGGAGCCGCCGCTGGTACCGCTCTCCAGCCCGCCGGTCGAGGAGCAGCCGGTCGATATCTACGAGCTGCTGAAGCAGCAACCGGCGGAAACGCCGCCCCCGCAGAAGTCAGGGCCCGACAAACCCTCGGAGTGAGGGTACAGGCACAGCGCAACGGGTCTTGCCGGCCGGCAAGACCCGTTTCTTATGCCCGGTTGTGGTTTAGTTGGCTAACGGACAGAGCTCGCTGGCCGAGAACGTCGGATTCGAGTAACCCCAATCAGCCAGATAGTCCCAGGAATCCGGATGAGCGGCGGCGTAGTCGGTCGTGTCGCGGCAGGCCTGAATGGCGCTGTGGGTCGAATTGTAGCCGTCCATAAAGGCCTTGGCCGCGCCGGCGATGGCCGGGGTGGTGATGGTCGGCTGGACCTTGCTGGCAGCCACCGGTTTGCCGTTACCGACGTCCGAGACCATCAAACGGAAGCGGACATAGTCGCGGAGGGTGGCCAGCTCATCCGTGATCGTGCCGCAGACCGTCAGGCTCGTGTTGTCGATCGCGGCCTGATACGCCTCTATGGCCGGCCCGAAGCCGTCCTGAGGCCAGGCGTCAAACTTCCGGTTCGCGTCCAGGATCGCAAAATACAGACAGGGCGACGGGTCGAACACCTGGCTGACCAGTTTGTACGGAGCCCCATCTGACGAGACGTAGGTTTCGGTCCAGGCCCGCTGGGGTCCGGCGCCAACCGAGCCGATCTCGCCACCATGCGCCAGAATCGCCTGTCCCTCGCCGCCGGCACCGGCCGGCTCAAAGCTGTAGGTGGCGGTGGCCATCGTTGGCTGGCCTTCAATCCAATCCCGGAAAGACGAGCCATCCCAGCTATCAACGAACAGGGTCGAGAAACAGGTGTGCGCGCCACAGGAGGTGTCGGTGTAGACCAGGTCGGCTTTGCCATCCTGGTTGAGATCGCCGGCCTTCAGAAGCGCAATCTGTCCCGCCCCATCGGCCTCGCCGGCCAGGACGTAGCCATCGGCGCCGCCGAAATACACCAGCAACATCCCCTTAGGGATCACCTGCTCGCTGGCCGGGTCGGTGAGCACGATCACCAGGTCGCTGCTGGTCTTCGTATCGATCGCGGCCTGGGTCACAGACCCTTGCTTGTCAGTGAGGGCACCACAGCCGGTCAACCAGGCAGTCAGAGCGGGGATCGAGACCCCGGGTGTCTTCAGGACTGAGGCGATGACGCCTGGGTAGGCGGCGAAGGTCTCCGGGCAGGAGCGCGTGGCGATAGCCTCAGCCGGGGCCGGTGTCCCGGAGGGGGTGGCGCTTGCCGGCAGGAGGGTGGGCGTCGCCGTCGCGGGCACCTCGGTAGGAGTTGCCGTCGCGGTAGGAGTCGCCGTCGCCGGGCCGGTCGCCGTCGCCGCCGGAGTGATGAGCGTCTCGGTCAACAGTTGAGAGGTCGTCAGAACCCCTGTGGTCGTGACCGCCGCACTGGGTTCGATCACGGCGTCAGCGGCCGGCGGGACCCAGATGTGGTCGCCAACCAGCAGCCAACCGGTCGTGCGCACAAGATCGGGGTTGGCGTGCCAGAGATCAAGGACGGACACGCCGGTTGCAACCGAGATGGTCAGCCAGTTGTCGCCTTCCTTGGCATCATACCAGTAGCCACCGTCTACGGTCGCCGGCTGCGGGGCTTCGGTGGGTGCCGGGGTCGCCGTGGTCGCGGCCGCCTGAGCAGAAACCGGCTCCGGCGTCGGGGTGGCGGCTTTTCCCGGAATCCACAATCTGTCCCCGGTCCAAAGCCAGTTATTCGGATGGTTCGCCCGGGGATTGGCCGCCATCAAGACGTCGATGGGCACACCCGTCAGCGCGGACACGGTGGCCCAAGACTCGGCATTTTTCACGACGTAGTAGTAACCCGTGTCTTGTTGATCAACGCCCTGAGCCGAGACGCCGGCGGGCAAAACGGCCCAACTGAAGCCGAGAGCGAATACGGCCAGCACCGTCAGCCAGCGAGGAAGATGTGGTGACATAGGACTCTCCTGAAAGGCAGGATGGTGGAGCAAGATATACTCTAGACGCGCGACGGTTCTTGCGCAAAGCGACAGTAATATTATATCATCTATTGGTAAGGAGGAGAAACGATGGCAAGACGGCTCGTCGTCTACATGTCAGCCTGGTGCTTGAACTGCCGCGACACGCAAGAGGCCCTTAAAGCATGGGGCGTGCCAGCAGAGTTCGTCAGTATCGACAAGGACGCTGCCGCGGCCGGCCGGGTGCTCGCCTGGACGGGCTATCGCAGCGTCCCGACGCTGTTGATCGCCGAAGAAGGCAGCCTGGAACCCTGCCAAGCTCCGGCACCCCTGGCGCGCGGGGCCAGCCCGCACGGAATTGACCGCGGCAGCATGTTGACCGAACCCTCGCGCGCGCAGTTGCGGGCCTGGTTGATCGCCCACGGTCTGCTATCCGCCGAGGCAGCCCCTGCCCAGGGACGCTGACCTCGCCGGGGCGGAGCGCCCTGCCGGGTCCAACGTTTGGCTCCGGCCGGGCAGTTATGCCAAGCCAGAGCATATCCTGGCACACCGTCGCACACTGCGCCGACGCCATCCCATACTGGCAGCGGCGTTCCCCGTGATAGTGGAGGGAGTGAACAACCTATGTCCGACGAAGTTCGTTATCATCTGCTGCGTCCCAATCAGATCGTCGCCCGACGCCGCGAGTGCCCCGTGGTCTTTATACCGATTGGAACGCTAGAGTGGCACGGCGAGCACAACCCGGTTGGCGCCGACGCCCTTCAGGCTGAAGGGCTGGCGATCCTGTGCGCACAACGCGGCGGTGGGCTGGTCTTTCCGCCGCTGTATTACGGCGAGAACCGCCTTGAAGCGCTCATGGAGGCCAACGCCGCCGACAACCACCTGATCGCCGATAGAATGGGCCTCCCGGTCGAGAACTTCGGGGCTGAGCGCCAGCCCTTCACGGTGACGGAGCAAACGCTCAACTACAACCGCTTGCTGCTGCACATCCTGGCCGAGGCCGACACGCTGGGCTTTGACGTGGGGGTGCTGGTGGCCGGACATTACCCGCTCATCGACCATGCCCGGGCAGCGGTGCAGCAATTCAATCAGCGGGGCGCAGAAACGCACCGGCACATGCTGGCCTGGGCGTTTGTCGATCACCTGCTCGTGCGCGATCGTTACGAGAATGCCGGAGACCATGCGGCAGGATGGGAAACCTCGCACGTGATGGCCCTGCACCCAGAGGCCGTCGATCTCAGCCTGCTGCCAGCCAAAGGCGAGAAGCTGATCGGCGTTATGGGCCGGATGGCGCCGCAGGACGCAACGGCTGGCTTCGGCCGTGAAACGCTGGAGGCCGCAACCGACGTGGCCGTACAGGAAGTGAAGCACCGCCTGGCGCATCCGGAACTATACCGGGGGCACGGCAATGGCCTGCGCGAAGGGCTGTGGCGCAGCGGCGGCTGAGACGAGCGGTGGCGTCGATCCGGCAGTGTATCGGGGTCGTCCATCTACCGTGCCCGGGTTGAACAAACGGGCGAGGTCCAATGCCCGTCGCTTCCTCCCACTCTCCCACCCCACCTTCTGTTCTGCTATTCTGCCTGGGCAGCGGGCAGATCCTGGGAGAGCGCGTCCAGGATGCCGCCGCGCCCAACCAACCCAACCAGAACGCCGCCCTCATCCACGACCGGCAGGCGCTTCACCTTGTGCGTCAACAGCAGCCGCAGGGCTGCCAAGAGCGAGGTGTTCGGAGATACCAGCACCGGGTTGCGCGTCATCACGTCGGCAGCGCTGCCCTTGACGATGCGAACCGTAGGCAGTGCCACCGGCACCCGTTCGCTCAACGCCCGCAGCAGCCCTCCCCGTTCCGGCCCGGTTGCCCGTTTCAGCACGTCGGCATCGGCGATGATGCCCACCACCTTGCGCTGCGCGTCCGTCACGACCACCCGGCGCTGCGCCGTGGTGACCAGCAGGTCGACGACTGCGTTCAGCGGGGCATCCGGACGCACGGCAGGCACGCTCGTGAGCATGATCTCGCCCACCAGCGTGTGTTCCCCCGGCTCTGGAACTTGGCGGGGGGCTTCGCGCACAGGCGGCTGGGACAAAGCCCTCAGGACATCGACGCGGCTGACGATGCCCGTCAAGCGCCCCTGGACGTCGACAACCGGCAGGCGCTTAATGTCTTTGTCCGCCATTGTCCGCAGGGCGTCGCCAATGGCCGTGTCGTCCGTGTTCGTCGTTGGGTTAGCCGTCATCACCTCCGCCACCGTGCGGCCCCGCTGGCGCAGGCTCGTCAACATGCCCGCCAGTTCGCTGCCGCTCAATACCTCCTGCACCGTGGTCGCCATCAGGCCGGCCCGGTTCATCAGGTCGCCATCGGTGAGGATGCCCACCACCCGCCCCGCCGCATCCACTACCGGCAGCGCTCGGTATGCCTTGCCCAACAGCATTTCCACGGCTTCGGCCAGGGGTGTATCAGGCCGCACGGTCCTGACCTCCCGGCGCATGATGTCGCGCACCGGGGCTTGCGCCCGCAGCTCGCGCAGACGCCGGTGGCCGTATGTGATGACGTCCACGGTGTGGACGGTGATCAGTCCCTCCACCACCATCTGGACCACCTTTGGCATGACCCGCGCCACCCGCTCGGGCAGATCAACCCACTCGATCACGAGCGGCAGATCCTCCGACAGACGCACGATGCTGGCCGAATGGATACGGCTGTGCGCCTCAGCAGCCAGCTACCCGCCTGCGCCAGGCCGATGCTTTCGACGCTGAACGAAGAAAATGTGGTGTAGCCGCCTACGAAGCCGATGGCAATCAACAGCCGCCATTCGGGGGCAACGGAGAATCGCTGCGTCGCCAGAGTGATAAAGAAAGCCAGGATGAAGCTACCGCTGACGTTGGCGATCAGCGTGCCGTATGGGAAGCCGCTGCCCCTCCGGTGGGGAGCCCATCCGAGGGAGCCCACCCCAGTGGGGACCCACCAAAGAGAAGTCCCTACCAGCCGAACAGATCGCACGTCGGGATGGTAGGGACGGTTAGCCGGGTAATCCGGCCGTTCCACTGCGATAGTGACGGTGAGCCCCATCACCTGTCGCTCATTGTACCTGCGCTGGCTTCCGACGAAAAGGCAGCGCATAGAGAATTCTTGGCAGAAACCGGCCCCCCTGCTATAATTCGGCTGCCAGAAGTAGGGCAGGGAATTCGCCAGGTTTCGGCATTGCAGAAGCGACGGCGGGACACGACATACAGGGTGTCTCGGTCTGAGAACACTGCAGGTAGTACTCAGGAGCCCCCGTAGCTCAGTGGATAGAGCGAGGCACTCCTAACGCCTAGGCCGTGCGTTCGAATCGCACCGGGGGTATGTTTCGATGCTTCTTGCTGAAGGGCCTTGCCGGCCCTTCAGTTTATCTGGGATCCGTATCTCAGCCTGGAGGAATTCTTGATGATCAAGCTTGTGCTCCTGCGGCACGGGGAAAGCACCTGGAACAAGGAAAACCTGTACACCGGCTGGACTGACGTCGACCTGTCCGAAAAAGGCGTCGTCGAAGCCCATGAGAGCGGCCGCCTGCTGCGCGAGGGTGGCTACGTTTTTGACATCGCCTATACCTCGGTCCTCAAGCGCGCGATCCGCACGCTCTGGATCGCCCTTGACGAGCTCGACCAGATGTGGATCCGGGTCCCCAAGAGCTGGCGCTTGAACGAACGGATGTACGGCGCGCTGCAAGGGCTGAATAAGGCCCAGACGGCCGAGCAGTATGGCGACAAGCAGGTCAAGCTCTGGCGCCGCTCCTACGACGTGCGCCCGCCTGCGCTGACCAAGGACGACCCACGCTGGCCGGGGCACGATCCGCGCTACGCACATCTCGACCCGAACGATATCCCACTTACCGAGTGTCTCAAAGACACGGTCGCACGCTTCCTGCCCTATTGGCACGAAACGATCGAGCCGGCCCTCAAGTCGGGCCAGCGGGTGCTGATCGCCGCGCACGGCAACAGCTTGCGCGCCCTGGTCATGTACCTGGATAATATCTCGGAGCAAGAGATACCCGAGCTGAACATTCCAACCGGCATTCCGCTGGTCTACGAGTTGGACGACGACCTACAGCCGATCCGCCATTATTATCTGGGCGATCCGGACGCCGTTGCCCAGGCGGCCGCGGCGGTTGCGGCCCAAGCGCAGAAGAAGTCCTGATTCGGCGGGGACGTGACCGGGCATTCCGGTGCAAACAAAAACAGGCCTGCCAGATAGGCGGCCTGTTTTTGTTTGCACTTGCGCCGGAGTCTCTGTCAGCCGACGACGACCACGCTATTGTCGGCGCCCAGCCCCGACGGCTCGTAGGCATCCGCAGCCGGGTCGTTCTGCCAATTGGCTCCGTCGGCCAGATAGCGAAAACGGTAGGTCCCTGCGTCCAAGCGCAGCGTCGTCGACCAACCGCCCCCCTTTAGGCGCTTCATGGCCGTAGCATGCTGATCCCAGTTGTTGAAATCGCCTACCACGCAGAGACTGCTGGAAGCGGTTTCCGCCGGCATCTCGAAGGTGACAGCCACTTTCTTGCTGTTAGCCGCTGCTTTCTTACGGATCATGCCAGAACTCCTTACTGTTGGTAATCGTCTAGAATAACCAGATATTAGCGACTGTCAAATCCACACGTCTCGATGCCGGGCCACGACCTGTTTGCAATGTTCCTCTCTTGGATTATAATGGGCCATTGTGAGAACCAGTTACGAGCGCTTCGAACACGGGCGTCGAATGTCTATGGAGGGCGGGGTCGTCGACGAGGCGCCGGTCAGGCTGTTCGTTAATGGCGGCGAGCTCGCGACTATCATGTGCTCGCCGGCCGATCTCGACCTGTTGGCGCTGGGCTTCCTGTGCGGGGAAGGGCTTATCCAGGGACCCGAAGAGGTCCGGTTGTTGAAGGTCTGTCCCAGCAAGACCTGCGTCGACGTTTGGCTGCGGCGGGCGGACTTCGAGCCGCCGACCCGCAGAATTATCACCAGCGGCTGCGGCGGAGGTGTGACCTTTGCCGACCTCGCCGGCGTCCAGGAGCCACTGCGCTCGGAGGTGGAGGTAACGCCGAGGCAACTGGGCGGTCTGATGCAGGCGCTCATCGATGCGGCCAGCCAGCATCGCGAGACGGGCGGAGTCCACGCCGCGGCGCTTGCCGATGGCGCGAACCTGTTGGCAGTCACGGAGGATGTAGGAAGGCATAACACGATCGACAAGCTGTGGGGACGCTGTCTGGTGGAGCGCATTCCGACCCAAGATCGTATCCTACTCAGCACCGGGCGGATCAGCTCTGAGATGCTGCACAAGGCAGCCCGCATGCGCGTTCCGGTGGTTGCCAGCCGGACATCACCGACGAGCCTTTCGGTGGCCCTGGCCGGCGCCTGGAACGTGACCCTCGCCGGTTACGTGAGACGGGAAAGCCTCAACGTGTATGCCGGGCGGGAACGCATCATGCTGGACGAGGAGGAGCCGCGATATGCGAACGCGTGACGAAGTGCAGGTCGCACTCGATGGCAATTTCAAGCAACTCATGGATTGCCTGGGACAGTTGACTGAGGAAGAGCTCACGGACGCCCCCAGCGTCGGTAGCTGGACGGTCAAAGATGTGATCGCGCACGTTTGGACGTGGGGCGACGAAGCGCTGCAGACCATCAGGTTCTGGCAGAAGCCGCGGCCCTGGCAGGCGGGCGTGGCTTACGATGATGCGTGGAACGAAACCCAGGTGGCAGCACGGCGGGTCTTGCCGCTGATCAACGTGGTCGACGGCGTCACCGGCACTCATCGCCGGTTAGTGCATCAGTTGGATCAGGCAGACGACGAGGCGCTGGCCCAGTTCGGTCTGGCGCCCTGGGGCGAGGAGATGCCGCTGATCGACTTCATCTATTGGGCGGCCAGCCATTACGCCGAGCACGCCGCGGGACTGCTGGAGTACCAGGGGCACTGCCTCGAATCGGACTGCGACTGACCGGCACCGCCCACCATCGATATCGCTCGCGAAGAGACCTGCCCCAGCAGGTCTCTCTCTTTTAGGTCGTTCGGAGAGGCAAGGATAGAAGCCTTACGGACTTTTACGACAGGGCCACCTATCCTTCCGCGCGGTGGAGGTGAACACGATGAGATATCCATTCAGCAACGAGCCGCTCACTGATTTCGCCTGCGCCGAGAACGTGTCCGCCTTTCGAACCAGCGTGGAGCGGGTGCGCGAGGAATTGGGCCGCACTTATCCGCTGGTGATTGGCGGCGAGAAGATTTACACCGAGCAGACATTCGATTCCATCAACCCGGCCAATCCCAGCCAGTTGGTGGGGCGGATGTCCAAGGCAACGCCGGAACTGGCCGCGCGCGCCGTGGAAGCGGCGGCGCGGGCTTTCGAGGATTGGAAACGCGTCCCGTACGACGAGCGGGCGCGCTACGTGCTGGATGCCGCCAAGATCATGCGCGCCCGCAAGCACGATTTCAGCGCCCTGCAGGTGTTCGAGGTCGGCAAGACCTGGATCGAAGCCGATGCCGACACGGCCGAGGCGATCGACTTTCTGGAGTGGTACGGGCGTGAGATGCTGCGCCTCGGCCCGCCTCAGCCGACGTCCCTGGACCCGCGCCTGGACGCCGAACTCGCCTACATCCCGCTGGGTGCCGGCGCCGTCATCCCGCCTTGGAACTTCCCGGGCGCGATCATGACCGGCATGACCGCGGCCAGCATCGTCGCCGGCAATTGCGCGGTCCTGAAGCCGGCCAGCACATCCCCTGTGATCGCGGCCTGGCTGGCCGACATCTTCAACGACCAGTTGTACCTGCCGCCGGGTGTGCTCAACTTTTTGCCGGGACCGGGTGGCGCGATCGGCGATGTGCTGGTGGACCACCCCAAGACTCGCTTCATCGCCTTCACGGGCAGCAAGGAAGTGGGGATCCGCATCTTCCAGCGTGCGGCCCAGGTCCAGCAGGGACAGATCTGGCTCAAGCGCACGATACTGGAGATGGGTGGCAAGGATGCGATCCTGGTCGACGAAACGGCCGACCTGGATGCGGCCGCGGCCGGGATCATCGCCTCTGCCTTTGGCTTCCAGGGTCAAAAGTGCTCGGCCTGCTCGCGCGCGATCATCGTCGAGCCGGTCTACGAGGCGCTGCTGGCGAGAATCGTCGAAGGCACCCGGCGGCTGAGGGTCGCCAACCCGGCCACGGATCCGCAGGTCGACCTCGGCCCGGTGATCGACCGGTCTGCCCTCGACAAGCACCTGTCCTACATCGAGGTGGGCAGGAGCGAAGGCCGGCTGCTTATCGGCGGCGAGCAGGCGCCGAGCGCGAGCGGCGGCTATTTCCTGCAGCCGACAGTGTTTGCGGATGTGTCACCACGCGCCCGCCTGGCCCAGGAAGAGATCTTCGGCCCCGTGTTGGCCGCGATCAAAGCGGCGGACTTCGACGAAGGGCTGGACATCGCCAACAATACCGAGTACGGCCTGACCGGTTCCGTCTACTCGCGGCGGCGCGACCATTTGGAACGCGCCCGGCAGGAATTTCACGTAGGCAATCTGTACTTCAACCGCAAGTGCACCGGGGCACCGGTCGGCCTGGCGCCGTTCGGCGGCTTCAACATGAGCGGCACTGATTCGAAGGCCGGCGGCAGCGACTACCTTTTGCTGTTCACGCAGGCGAAGGTGACCGTGGAGACCACCGGACAGAGCTGCAACATCTGCGGGACCTGACGCGCTCGGCCGGCCGGATCGAGCGGACAGGTTGTGAACACCGTCAAGCTAACCCCCGCTCATTCTTCGTCGCCGGAGGTCCCTGCGCAGGCCCCCGATGCTTGTGCGCCATATCCACGGCGTCCGCGGACGAGTGCCCGCCTCTGGTCACGCTTCTTCGCGCATGCCGGCGAGGAATGGCCGCTCCTCGCCATTCTCACTGACCCACTGTTCGATGTAGGCCACCACTTCGTCACGCACGGAAGAGAGGTGGCGCTCCATGAAGACGGCCGCCCCTTCTCCATCGGCGGCCCTGAGCGCAGCGACGATCTCGATGTGCTGTTGGTGAGACTTCTCGAATCGGCCCGGCAAGGCGCTGGCGATGCGCCGGATGCGCACGTAATGGGTATCTAGCGAGCGCAGAAAACCGGCGAGGCGCTCGTTATCGACTTTCTCCACCAGCAATTCGTGGAGCTGGCGGTCAAGGTCGGCGGCACGCGGCGGTTTGCCCTGCGCGAACGCCTGTTCAGCCTCGGCCAGGCTCGCGCTAAGCCGCGCGTGGTCCTCGGCAGTGAGCTTGCTCGCGGCGACCCGGGCCGCATAACTCTCAAGCAAGATGCGCAGCTCGTAGATCTCTCGGACGTCCTGCCCGGAAATGGGCGTGATCAGGGCACCCTTCTGGGGGATCACCGAGACGAGCCCCTCCTTCTCGAGTTGAAGCAGGGCATCACGCACGGGGGTACGGCTGACGCCGAGTTGCTCGGCCAGAATGCCAATGGCAACGGTGGCACCAGGCCGGATCTGGAGCGAAAGGATCGCATCCTTGATCACCGCATACGCGCGATCGCTCAGTTTTGGCACGTCCTGCAGTGGCTGTAATGAGAGCATCGAGCACTTCCTTGCCTGAGTAACGGGCAGCGTTCCGTGTCTAATGTATGATGCATCAGGCAAGCTCCATGATAGTGCCGAGCGTTGGGGTTGTCAAGCGGCGCGAATGGGCAGGCGAGTTTTGTAAGCTGCTTGACAATTAGCCAGAAGCGTGGTATACGGAATACGGTATGTCATACATCAGCCCTGTGACCCTCGCTTCTCGCGACTCTTCCTTTGCCGAGCGGTCGACTGCCACGCACAAGGAGGGCGGCAACATGAAGAATCTTCACGAGGCCCCTGGGGGGGGCCTGCTGCTCCGGTTCGTCCCGAGGATCTCCCTTTTCGTGGCTATGCTCCTCGTTCTCACAATGTCGCTCCTATCAGCCTGCTCAGGCGGCGTCGGCGAGGGTGTAAATCCCGAGCAGGTCGGCCTCGACTTCGGCAAGGCACTCCTTAGCGGCGACACGGCTAAGGCCAAGACATACTGGCAGGCGGGAAACGCCACGGTCGACCAACACTTCGAGACCGCGGCGACTGTCCTTGGGCAGTATGAGACTGAGAACCTCGTGACGGGGTCGCTGCGCGAGTGGTCATATACCGGTCAGGGTGACAAGCGACTGGAAATGCGCTTCGATTTCCGACCCAGGGGCCAGACCGGTCAAGCGTTTGGGACCGGGATGATCGCCGTCCGCATGAAAACTGTCAACAGCAAGTGGCTGGTCGCAGATGTCATGCTCGTACAACCCATGAAGTAAGCATCGTCCAGCGAGCAGCGCGGCAGCAACCGGTCCCGCCAGAATTCCGACCGGCCGCCCTGCTGCCGCCCCAACGGCCTCCGCATAGAGAGCACAGGTGACCGGGCAGCACGCACTGAGCGGCCGGTGCCCCTGGGTGGCGCGGGAAAGGAGGGAAAGAGCGACAGTAGGTCCGGAACTGTCAGCCGAAGCTTTTCTCTCGCATCTCGGTTATGTAAAAAGCATTCAGAAGCTCAAAGTCAGGAGGGGCAAGAATGTCCACCAAGCGAATATCGCGTCGTCTTTTCCTGCGCATGGCCGCCGGCGCCGGCGCGGTCGGGGTGATGGCCGCCTGCGCTCAACCCACACCGCAGGTCATAGAGAAGGTCATCACAGCGCCGCCGGAAGAAAAGGTCGTCGAAAAGATCGTCAAGGAAACGGTGCCGGTCGCCCAGATCGTCAAAGAGACGGTGATCGCGCCCTCCGCGAAGATCGTCAAGGTTGACGTCAACGCCAATTTCTTCATCGAACCCGATTCCTTCACCGAGGCGCAGGTCTGGACCGTCCACGTACCCGAGTTCAACAAGTCACGCAGCGACATCCAAGTCGTCCTGAACCCGGTCTCCAAGGCCGAGTACACTCCCAAGGTGCTCATGCAGGCGGCGTCGGGTGACATCAGCGACGTGCTCTGGGGTACCGGAAGCATCCCGCTTTGGTCCAAGAGCAACGTGCTGGCACCGCTTGATCCGCTGGCGAAAGCAGACAATTTCGACCTCAACCAGTACGATCCCCAGGCCCTCAAGATGTGCACCTATGACCCGCAGGCCACGAAGTGGTATACGGGACAGCTCTGGGGCCTTTCTAACAGCTACCGCGCCGGATCGCAGATGCTCTACTGGAACGCGGACGTCTTTAAGGCGGCCGGTGTGGATCTGCCGACGGAGAAGACAACCTACGACGACATCCTGACCATGGCCAAGAAGATAGCCAAGCCCGGGTCGGATGCCCAATCGAGCGTATTCGGCTACTTGCCCGACTGCGGCTGGTCGCACACGGTATGGTGGGAAACGACGTTGCTCGTGCCTCTTGGTGGCGAGGTCTTCGACTTCGAGGGCACCACCGCCAAGCTGAACACCCCTGAAACGGTCGCCGCCTATCAGTGGTTGTGGGATCTGACGTGGACGCACAAAGTCGCGCCGCCGAAAGAAGTGGTGGACGCGCTGGGCAGCTACAAAGGGATGCACATGAACTCGCAGCTCGCGCTGTACCGCAACGGGCCATGGGGCGGCATGCACTTCCGCCTCATCCCGCCGGCGGGCGAGGAAGGCCACGTAGAGGCCAGCGGGGTAGGTGCGCCGGTGGGCAAGAACGGCAAGCGCGGGGCGTTTGCCAGTGGCGAGTGGTGGGGCGTCGCGGCGGGGAGCAAGAACCCCGACGCGGCCTGGCAGGTACTGAAGATGGTCTGCGACAACGAGTCCAACAAGTACCGCGCCCTGGGCACCCTGGTGCCGCCGGCGCTGCTGGCGACCCGCGAGGACCCGGATCTGCTGGCGGATCCCCTTGTGGCGATGAACATTAAGGCGGCAGCGAACGCCGAGCTGCCGTACTACGCGGCCAACGGGCGGGACAGTGAGATCGACACACTGCTCAAGCAAGAGTTGAGCGGAGTGATCGACCGCGGCACGCCGAAGCCGGACCAGGCGTTCTTCGACAGTCTCAACCAGAAGGTCCAGGCCATACTCGACGCAGAACCACTGTAAACAGCACATCCCAGCAGGCTCACGAGCGATTGGCCGTGAGCCTGCTGCCTGCCAGCTGGCAGGCACGTCGACTTTACGCATTCCTGCCGGGGGTTACGATGCTCGCCAAACTCAAGGGCACTTCCGCTTTGCCGGGCAGGGCAAGCGCGGACCAGAAGCCGCAACGCCGGTCGCTGACGCTGCAACAGCGGGAGAATATCTCGGGGTGGCTGTGGACAGCTCCCTGGTGGTTGGGATTTCTGATCTTCTCACTCTACCCCATGCTGGCCTCTCTCTACTACAGCCTGACCGACTTCCGCATGATCGGGACGCCCCACTTCGTTGGCGCGGCCAACTACATACGTGCATTGACCGCCGACCCCCAGTTCTGGCCCTCTCTGCTCAGGACCGGCTATTACACATTTACGATGGTACCGCTGACGCTGGCCGCTTCACTTGGGGCCGCGATGCTGCTCAACTCGAAGATCAAGCTGCGGACAACCTTCCGGACCGTCTTCTACCTGCCGTCCCTGGTGCCGAGCGTGGCCCTGGCAGTGATGTGGACCTTCATCCTCAACCCCCGCTATGGGCTACTGAACGGTCTCTTGGCCGCCGTGGGCATCCAGGGCCCGGGCTGGCTGTTTGACCCGAAGTGGGCGGTGCCGGGCCTGTTGCTCATGGGCATCTGGGGCAGTTTCGGCGGCTCGAGTATGCTCGTATTCCTCGCGACGCTGCAGAGTGTGCCCGTAGATCTGTATGAAGTGGCAGCGCTCGACGGAGCGAGTGCCTGGCAGCGCTTCCGACATGTGACTCTGCCGATGATTTCGCCCGCGCTGCAGTACAACCTGACCATGAGCACCATCTACACCTTCCAGAACTTTTTGTACGCGTACCTGACCACCGAAGGCGGGCCGCAGTGGGCCACCTGGTTCTTCGGTTTGCACATCTACACCTACGCCTTCACCCATTTCCAGATGGGATACGCCTCCGCCCTCTCGTGGTACTTGTTCATCATCGTCCTGGCAACCATTTTCATCTACTTCAAGCTGTCCGGGAAGTGGGTTTTCGCTGCGTCGGAGGATGACTGAGCATGGCTACCGCAACTCAACCGTTGAAGGCACGCAACGAGGGGGCCCTGCGAGGCCAAACGGCGAGCTACCGGACGGCGCAAATCGTCGGACGCATCGTCTTGTACACGCTCGCCGTTGCCATCGCGGTCACTTCGGTGGCCCCGTTCCTGTGGACGATATCCACGGCGTTGAAGGACGGACTGCAGGTGATCTCGTATCCGCCCAAGTGGATCCCCAACCCGGCCTACCCGCAGCATTTCCTCGACGTGATTCGCATGGAGTTCATGCCCGGACAAAAGCTCTTCATCCGTTGGTTCGGGAACACCGTGTTCGTTAGCGTGGTGGCGACGCTGGGCGAGGTGTTGAGCTGCGCGGCGGCCGGTTACGGCTTTGCCCGCTTCCGCTTCAAGGGTCGTGAACCGCTGTTCATGTTGATGATGGCTTCCACGCTGCTCCCCTGGGTAGTGCGCATCGTCCCGTTGTACATGATGTTCAGCAAGCTGAAGTGGATCGACACTTACTACCCGCTGACAGTGCCTTATTTCTTTGGTGGGGTAACGTTCACCTTCCTGTTCCGGCAATACTTCACGACGATCCCGAAGCACCTGGACGATGCGGCAAAGATCGACGGGGCAAGCTCGATGGGCATCTTCTTCCGCATCATCCTGCCGCTCTCGCGGCCGATCTTCGCCACGGCCGGCATACTGGCCTTCCTGAGCAACTGGAACCGTTTCCTGGAGCCGCTGATCTTCCTGTCGCGCTCAGACCTGTTCGTGCTGGGCGTGGGACTACGTTGGTTCCAACTGCAGGGGACGACCGGCGGCAGCAAAGAACCGTGGATGGCCTCCTACGCCCTGTTGATGGCGATCCCGGTGCTGATCATCTTCTTCTTTTGCCAGCGCTACCTGGTGCAAGGGATCGCCTTATCGGCGAGCAAGGAATAGCAGGAGCAACAATGGCGGAAATGACGTCGAGGGAGAGGCTGCTGGCGGCCATCAGACACCAGGATCTGGACCGGGTTCCGGTGGCGCCGCGCATGATGCACTGGGGAGCCGGGCGGCATGGCGTCTATACCTGGCTGCAGCAACTGAGCACGCAAGCCGAGTTTGGCGACGACCTGCTGGTGGACCTCAATTTCGAGTTGCCCGACTACGTGGCGCGCCCGTTCTCGGGAGATTACCGGGACCTCGACCAGGTACGGGTGGAGATCTCGGTAGAGAACGAGGATGAGCTGCAGATCATCCGGCGGCAGGTGCACACGCCAGCCGGGGACATGAGCGACGAGATCGCCATGGGTCACCGGCGGAGCAAGTATGGTCAGAGCCCCAGTCCCACGCTGCGCAAACCGCTGGTGAAGAGCGTCGCGGACGTGGACAAGCTGCGCTACCTGCTGGCGGACCCACGGCAGATCATCGAGACCAATTACCGGGAGATCCGGGACGTGGTGGGGGAGCGAGGACTGATCCAGGTGCACCCGAAGATGATGATGTCGGGCATGACGGCGGCGATGGGCATGGCAGAGACGATGGTGGCCTACTACGAAGACCGCTCGCTGTTCGACTGCCTACTACAGCTCTACGGCGAGTACGCCCAGGAGATCACCAAGGCCATCTGCGAGCTCGGAGCCGAGATCGTCTTCATGAGCTGGCACAACTTCGGGTTCAGCGGAGGATGGTCGCCACGCATCTTTCGTGCGGCCTTCAAGCCATGGGTCAAGGCCAATGTCGACCTGGTGCACGGTTACGGGCTGATCTACAACTACTTCGACAACGGCAAGATGATGCCGATCATCGAGGACATCGCCGAGTGCGGGCCGGACATTATCTCGACCCTGTGCCCGCCGCCCGTGGCCGATGTCGACCTGGCGAAAGTGAAGCAACTCGTGGGCGACAAAGTGTGCCTGAACGGCAACGTGGACGGTATCTACGTCGTGCAACAGGGCACGAAGGAACAGATTCGCGAGGCAGTGCGGGAAGCGATCCGCGTGGCGGCGCCCGGCAGCGGCTTCATCCTCGGCGACAGCGACTGCTTCTTCTGGGAGACGAGCGTCGAGAATATCAGGGCATTCTACGAGGCAGCCCGCGAGTTCGGTCGTTACCCGCTCAACCTATAACCGGTCAACCAAATTCAGGAGGTTTTTTTAAGCATGGCACCGAAACTCGGATTGTACAGTATCACCTATGCGGGCATGTGGTACGACGGCCCGGCGCTCAGCATCACGCAGTTCATCGACCGGGCCAAGGCCCACGGCGTACAGGGCGTTGAGCTGGACTGCAGGGCACCGCACGCCGTTCCGTACGCGCTCTCGCAGCGCGAGCGCAAGGAGATCGTAGAGCACGCGGCCGGGCAGGGCATGGAGATCTGCGCCATCGCGGCGAACAACGACTTCTCGAGCCCCGTCACGGAGCACCGTGAAGCCAACATCCAGATGGTGGTCGAGCTGATCCACCTGGCGAAGGACCTGGGCGCGCCGGTGGTGCGCGTGTTCACGGCCTGGATGGGCAGCAGCCGGCGCAATGGGATGGGCACTTACGAGGTCGCGCGCCCCGGTTACGAGCGTGCCTTCCCGGATACCGTCTGGAGCGAGCGCTGGCAGTACTGCCTGGATGCGTTCGGGGTGGTCTCGAAATTCGCCGAAGAAGACGGCGTCACCCTTGCCCTGCAGAACCATCCGCCGGTCGTGCGCAACAGCGCCGACGTCGAGGCTATGGTGCACGAGGTCGGCTCGCCCAATTTCAAGGTGAGCTTCGACATCTCGGGGGAGCGAGCCTGGCAGGGCACCGACTGGGTGCTCGAACGCGCGCGCTGCCTGAAGGATCTGTGGGTGCACAGCCACTACGGCGGCGACTTCGCACGACAGCCGGACGGCAGCGTGGTACGGGTGCCGATGGGCCGGGGCATGTCGCCGCGCGATGGTGGCCTGGACTGGAACGACCAGGCCTGGGCGCAAGGCATGCGTGAAGCCGGGTTCAACGGTTACGTATGCTACGAGGGCTGCAGTCCCACGTATCTGTCGAACGGCCGTCTGATCCCGATCGAGGTGATGGAGCGACGCGTCGATCTGGCGCTGGACTACATGCGGCAACTATGGGCCAAGTACGACCTGACTTGATTAGCGGAGGACACATGGAAAAAGTCAAGTATGCAATTGTCGGCTGCGGTTCGGTGTCGTGGAACCGCTATTTCACCCGCATCGACCAGATCACGCGCGGGCAACTCGTGGCAGTCTGCGATGCCTTCGAAGACCGGGCCAAGCGCCCCGCCGACATGCACCAGGTCCCCTACTTCCTGGACCTGGACCAGATGCTGGCTGAGGCCGACTTCGACCTGCTGGTCAACCTGACCAACGACCAGCGGCACTTCGAGGTTATCCTCAAGGGTCTGCGGGCCGGCAAACATGTCTACACCCAGAAGCCGATGACCACGACCGTGGAGCAGGCCGACATGCTGATCGAGGAAGCCGCCAGGCGAAACCTGGTGCTGGTGGCCGAAGAGGCAACCGGCATCATGCTGGCACCGCGCACGATGCGGCACCTGATCGACTGCGACGTGATCGGCAAGGTCGTGTGGGCGCGCGCGACTTGCACTCACTGGGGACCGGCCTGTATCGATAATTGGCCGACAGACCCGACCTGGTTCTACAAGGAGGGTGGCGGGCCGCTGCGCGATGTGGGTGTGGAGCGGCTGCACCTGCTGACCACGCTGCTGGGACCGGCCAAACGCGTGTCGGCAATGTCAGGGATCAACCAACCCGAAGTGATTGTGCGAGGCGGGCCGAAGATGGGGACGCGCATCGAGGTGACCGCGGACGACGTGACGCTGATCACGCTGGACTTCGGCGACAACATTTACGCGATGCTGGATAATGCGTGGATCAACCAGAAGGCTATCATGACGCCCCCGCTCGAAGTGTATGGGCAAAAGGGCGTCATCACCGAGGTGGGGGGCGCGAGCCGCGAGCCCGGGCAGCGTGATTTCGACGTGCGTCTGTTCCGCGACGAGCCCGGCCTCGGCATTCGTGGCTGGCAACAGGTGAGCCCGATCCCGCCGCTCAAGCCCGACGCGAGCATCGCCATCTGCGGCGTGGTACACGCCATCGACTGCATTCTCGATGGCCAGAAGCCGATCGCAAGCGGCGAGCACGCGCGGCACTGTATCGAGATCATCGAGAAGGCTTACCTGTCGGCACGAACCGGCCGGGTGCAGGAACTAGAGACGACTTTCTGATAGACGGCCACACGATAGCGAGCGACGAAGAGGGACGGTTTTGCGGGTGGTTGAGGCACTGAGACGGTCGCCCAGGTTCAAGGCGAGCGCGTTCTACTTCTGTCTGCTGGCCAGCAATGGGACGGTCGGTCCGTTCCTTTACCTGGCCTATAGCCAGCACGGGTTGGACGCAACGCAGATTGGCCTGGCGATCGCGGCGGCCCACCTGGTGGCCTTCCTGGCCGGACCAATGTGGGGCGCCCTCAGCGATAGCCTACGCCAGCGAAGCCGGGTGCCGATGCTAGCGATTGCTTGCTTCGGCACCGTGCCCTCCATCCTGGTACTGCAGGCGGTGCGGGGACTGGTACCCACGCTGCTGGCGGTGGTGCTGTGGTCCGCATTCTCGAGCGCGATCGTGCCCCAGGCCGACGCCAGCACCCTGGCCATGCTGGGCAAGAAGCAGAACACGTATGGCCGGGTGCGGGTGTGGGGATCCATCGGGCAGGTGATCGCGAGCCTGACAGTGGGACAGCTCTCAGGCCGGTTCGGGGTCGACGTCTTGTTCTACGTCTACGCGGCGCTGCTGATCGGCTGCGGCCTGGTGGCCGCTTCACTCCCGCCCGCAGCGCCGCGCTCCCGGGTCTCGTTAGCGCAGGCCCTGCGCACGACGCTCATCTCACGGCAGGTTTCGACTTTCCTGTTCAGTGCCTTCCTGATGAGCGTTGCTTACATGATGTGGTGGGGCACCTTATCTCTGTACCTGACGACGCTGGGCAGCGATGCCAGGCTGCTCGGCACGGTGCTGGCCCTGGGCTCACTCGTCGAGATCCCGGTCATGGCGACCTCGTCCTGGTGGCTGCGCAAGTTGGGGGCACAGCGGGCAATGGCGCTGGCGTATGCCGGCTTCATGCTGGTCTTCGTCGGCTACAGCCTGATCAGGCGCCCGGAATATGCTGCGCCCCTGGCGCTGCTCTTCGGGGTGTGGAGCGGGCTGTTCATCGTGTCACCAGTCGTGTACGCCGGAGAGGTGGCGCCGACGGGGCACGAAGGACTGACACAGGGAACCTTTGGCGGCGTGATCCGCGGGCTGGGCTCCATCACGGGCTCGCTGATCGGCGGGCCGCTGTACCAGCTCTTCGGCGGCCCGCCCGTCTACCAGATGTCGGCCGTGATGGCGGTCTGCGCAATGGGGTTCCTGCTGCTGCTGGGGAGACGCAGGATCCCTGCAGTGGAAAGCGCATGAGGGTCAGAAGAAGCTGAGGGGGAGGAAGCGATCGTGGTAACGAGTCATGCGCCGGTCCGGAACGTCCGGCGCTCTGGAGAAGCGATTACTTTATTGAGCGAGTTCGTGACATCCGCGCGCTACGAGCAGTTGCCGGCGCGCGTGGCAGCACGGGCCAACGATATCCTGCTGGATACGCTGGGCGCCATGCTTTCCGCCTCGTCGCCTCGGTACTCGGCAGGACGCATCCTTGGTGAATACACGCGCGCGTTGGGAGGCACGCCGGAAAGCGCGGTGATCGGCAGCCTGAACCGCACTTCGTGCGTCAATGCCGCGCTGCTGAACAGCACTCTTGGGTATTATTCGGACATTGAGAGCCATCATCCTGGGGCCATCATGCATGCGGCGGCGATCGTGGTGCCGGCCGCGCTGGCAGTGGCGGAGCGGCAGAGACGCAGCGGGGCGGACCTGCTGACGGCGATCGTGCTGGGTGTCGATCTTGCTTGCCGGGTGAGCAACGCGATCGGACCGACCACCTTGTACGCGCGTGGGCAACATCCGACCTGTATCGCCGGCGGCTTCGGCTCGGCGGCAGCGGCGGGCTTCCTGCTTGGCCTTGACGAAGCGGCCATGTGTCGAGCCTGGGGATTGACCGGCACCCAAGCGTCCGGACTGCTGGCTTGGGAAACGGACGATACCGAGAACTCGCGTCCGTTCAATCCGGGCATCGCCTCCCGCAATGGGACGACTGCCGCGGTATTGGCTGCCTGCGGGTTTGGGGGGCCGCCCGACATCTTCGAGGGCAAGTTCAATATCCTCAACGCCCTGGGCGACCCCGGCGACTCGGGCCAGCTCACGTCAGGGCTCGGCACACGTTACATGATCGATGAATTGGCGATCAAGCTCTATGCCTGCTGTGCCTTCCTGCATCCCGGTTTGGACGGACTTGAGGACATCCTGGCGGCGGAGGGGCTGCAGGCAAGCCAGATCCAAAGCATCCGGCTGCGCTTCCCACGCTCGGGGGTGCAGTTGATCGACAACAACCGGCTGCGTTCTCATTGCGGACAGTACGTGCTGCCGGTCTACGCCCTCGAGCGAAAGATCATCATCGACGACATCCTTCACGACCGGCGCAGCGAGCCAGCGATCGCGGCCCTCAGCGAGAGAACGCACGTGCTGGCAGACGACGGGCTGGATTCTGAGTTCCCGGAGCGCTACACGTCCATCATCGAGGTGGAAGCGGGCGGCTCGATGTTCCGCCGGCGGGTGCCCTATGCCAAAGGGTGCCCGGAGAACCCGGTGACCAGCGCCGAGATAGAACGGAAGTTCCGCTGGCTGGCCGGAACCGTGGCGGATGAGGAACGCGTCGAGCGGCTGCTGATCGCGGTGCGTGAGATCGCAGCGGCGCCAAACGTGGACGGGCTGACCGGTCTGCTGCAGTTCTCCCAGGAAGCTGTCTGCCAGTGACGGCTCCGAAGATGACTGGAAACAGATCCGGCACGTGGAAAGGAGAATGCGAAAAATGACGGCTTTCGAACCTTGCGGCGTAATCGTGCCGATGGTCACCCCGTTCCAGAACGACGGCGCGTTGGACGAAGAGGCCTTGCGCCGTATCACGCAGCACCTGCTCGAGGGGGGCGTGGATGGGTTGTTTCCGGCGGGGAGCACGGGCGAATTCTTTGCCTTGAGCGAGGCCGAACGGCTGCGCGTCATTGAGGTGGTCGTACAAGAGTGCGCCGGGCGCCTGCCCGTCTATGCCGGCACCGGAGCGGTCGGCACGCGGCAGGTGATCGAGTTCACCCGCCAGGCCGAGACACTGGGGGCGGATGCCGTGGTGGTGATCACGCCGTTCTATATTGCGCCCAGCCAACACGAGCTTTACGAGCACTATGCGACGATCGCAAAAAGCACCCGCCTGCCCGTCATCCCGTACAACAACCCTTCGCGCACGGGAGGCGTTAACCTGACCCCTGCGACCGTAGAGCGACTGGCGGAGATACCGAATTTGGTGGGTATCAAGGATTCGGCCGGCGACATGCAGCAGTTCGCGGAGTTCGTTCGCCTGGCGACGCCCGGCTTTGCCGTGATGCAAGGGCGCGACGACGCATTCTACGAGTCCTTCAAGCTGGGCGCGGTGGGCGCGGTGGCGGCCATCGGAAACGTCTGCCCGGAAGTAGTAGTCGAAATCTACCAAGCGTTCCGTGCGGGTAGGCTCGAGCAAGCAGAGGCTGCCCAGGAGAAGGTAACCCGCTTACGCCACGCGCTCTCCCTGGCCACCTTCCCGGCAGTGCTCAAAGCCGCCATGTCGATGGTGGGCCAGCCGGTTGGGGACCCGCGCTCACCGGTGCTGCCGCTAACGAGGCCAGTGCGTGACGAACTACGCGACATACTGATCGGCGTGGGCCTGACGATCACCGCCTGAAAGTCGATCCAACAATTGGAGGAAACGAGATGACAAAGCGAATTGGTTTTATCGGCCTCGGCACCATGGGCAAACCCATGGCCAGCAACCTGCTCAAGGCCGGCTATCCGGTTATCACCTGCGCTCACGTGAACCAGGCACCCGTCAATGACTTGAAAGCCCAGGGGGCCCAGGTCATGGCAACGCCCAAGGACGTGGCAGCCTCTGCCGACGTGGTCGTGCTATGCCTGCCGAACACGCCGCAGGTCGAAGAAGCTCTCTTCGGGCCGGATGGGGTGATGGCAGGCGCGCATCCCGGTCTGACCGTGGTCGACACCAGCACGATCGATCCCATCGCCAGCCAGGGTTTCGCGGCGCGCGTGTGCGAGCACGGCGGCATCTTCCTGGATGCGCCGATGAGCGGCGGAGAATCCGGCGCGATTGCCGGGACGCTCACCTTCATGGTAGGCGGTGATGCCGCGGCCCTCGAGTCACTGCGCGAGGTGCTGAGCGCGATGGGCAAGAAGATCTATCACGTGGGCAAGGCCGGCATGGGCGAGGTTACCAAGCTGTGTAACAACATGATGTTGGGCATCAACCTGATTGGCGTTTGCGAGGCCTTCACCTTTGGCGCCAAGGCGGGCGTGGATCCGGCCACATTGGCCGAAGTCATCCAGGCCAGCTCTGGCGGCAGCGCGGTCATCGAGCGCTACTTCCCGAAGACCATTCTCAAGAACCAGTACAAGCCGGGATTCATGCTCAAGCTGATGTGCAAAGACATGGGGTTGGCGCTCGACGCGGCCAATGCTATGCAGGTGCCAACCTTCGTCGGGTCCGTTGCCGGGCAGGTGCTGGACCTGATGGAGAACCGGAAAATGGGCGACAGCGACTTCACCGTGGTCGTGACCCTCTACCAGGACAGCGCCGGGGTGATCATCGGGCAAGCAGAGAAGTGAAGTGAGACAGGTTCAGGTGAGGCTGACCATGGATGCTCTCGCGCCACTCGCGACGGTGCCGTCGCTCAGCGACCGGGCCCACGAGGTGATCAAAGAGGCGATCCTTTCACTCAAGATCGGGCCGGGCGAAGTGGTCGCGATCGGGCGACTGGCGGATTGGCTCGGCGTGAGCCGTACGCCGGTACGTGATGCCCTGCTGCGTCTGGAGAAAGAGGGGCTGGTCATCGTGCTCCCCCAAAAGGGCGCCTGCGTCGCGGACATCTCACGCAAGGACGTGCAAGACATCTATGAGTTGCTGATCCTGCTGGAAGGCTACGCGGCCAGGGCAGCCGCCTGCTGCTTCACCGCCGAAGACGATGCGCTGGCCGCTGCGAGCCTGGACGCCGGGCGAGCGGCCCACGAGCGGGGTGACCACGTCGAGGCATCCGACCTGGGACGCCGGCTGCATGATCTGATCGTCGCTAAGGTCAACAACCCCCGCCTCAGCGCCTACTACCTGGATAACCTGACGGTGCACTACACGCGCATCCGCCGCTTTGCCAGCACGCTGCCGGGCAGGTACGAGCTTTCGCACGCCCAGCATATCGAGATCCTCGAGGCGCTGCGAACGCGCGACCCACAGCGCGCGGGCGAAGCCATGACGCGGCATCAGAGCTCCGTGCGCTCCGATATTCTGGCCAACCTCGACGGATGGCTGAAAGACCTGAACGCCCGGCAGGAGCTGGGCTGAGCGAATCGCCGCAGTTGCAGGGGAGGGATGGATGATGGACGGACGGTGGTCGAATACCGAGCGCCTGGCCGAGTACAGCGCCGGCTTCGACTACGGGCAGCTTCCGGACAAGGCGGTGGCGATAGCCCGCACAGTCGTGCTGGATACGCTCGGCGCGCTCTTCGCGGCCTGGCCGGACAGGCATCAAGGGGTGCGCATCCTCGGTGACTTCGCCGAGGAGATGGGAGGCAAGCCCGAGTGCACCGTGTTGGGTCGCGGGTTCAAGGCTCCCGTGGCGAATGCTGCCTTGGTGAACGGCACGATGGGCTACGCAGCCGATATCGAAGGGGCTGGTTGCGCACGGATGCACGCGGCTGCAGTCTTCGTGCCGTCGGCACTCGCGATGGGGGAACGTCAACACCTGAACGGGAAGCGCTTCATCGCGGGACTGGCATTGGCCTACGACGTGGCGGGGCGCGTAAGCAACGCGGCGAACACCGAAAAGTCCTATCCCCACTCTTACCATCCTTCGGCGGTGTTCGGGACCTTCGGCGCGGCCGCGATCGCGGGGCTGGCCGTTGGCCTGGATCCCTCCTGCTTTGTGAACGCCTATGGGCTGGCCGGCAACATCGCCTCGGGACTAATTGCCTGGGTGGACGACCCTACCGAACACTCACGCTCATACGGCATCGGCGTGGCCGCCCGCAACGGGATAACGGCTGCCCTGCTGGCCCAGCGGGGATTTGGCGGACCGCGCGGCATTTTCGATGAGATGAAGTACAACATCTACGACGCGTTCTCCGGGGAGATGCACGCCGAAGAACTGACCCGCGCGCTGGGGAGCGAGTTCTACATCGAGCAGGCCGATGGGTTCAAGCGCTATCCGTGCTGTGGCGACATTCACTCAGGCCTCGATGCGCTGCTGGCCTTGCTCGAAGAGGAGCACATCGAGCCGCACGAGGTCGCCGGCATCGTTCACCTGGTGAAGAACTACCGCCGCCCGGTGATCGACAACAATCCATTGCGTTCGCACTGCGCCCAGTACATCATGGCTGTGGCGGCTGTTCAGCGAGAGATCCGTTGGGACGACTTCCTACGCGACCGGCGAGCCGAGCCGGCGATCGGGGCGCTTTTCGCCAGGACTCGCCTGGCCGGCAGTGAGGAACTCGACGGTTCGCCGTCTGCTGCCCCGGCGATCGTCGAGGTGACCACAACGGACGGCAGGCAGTTCCGGCGCCGAGTGGACGACGCGCGGGGGCGGAGCGCCAATCCGATGAGCCAGTCGGAGATCGAGGCCAAGTTCCTGGGTTATGCCAGCCGAATCGTCGGCGAAAGCGCAGCGCAAAGGATCATCGAGACGGTTGGCGCGCTCGAGGAATCGCCCGACGTAGGCGAGCTTGTCGACCTTATGGGCGGGGCATCGAACTAACCCCCGCTCATTCTTCGTCGTGCAGCAATCCTCGCACCTTGCGCCACACATCGTCGAACATGGCGGGGGTCAGCCGGCCGGTCTGGGTGTTCTGGCGGCTCGGATGGTAGGAGCACACGAGCCAGGGCAAGCCATCGCCGAGCCGGTAACTGGCAGCGTGAGCAAAGGCCCCGGAGAAGGCCGCTCGTTTCCCCTTGCCTGCTAACCCGTAAGCGCGCAGCACGGAATCAAAACCAATCTTACCCAGCGCCACCACGACCTGCAGGCGCCGCAGCAAGGCCATCTCCCGTGACAGATAGGGCAGGCAGTTGGCCTGTTCCTGGGGCGTGGGCTTGTTATCAGGCGGGGCGCAGCGACAGGTCGCGCCGATATACAGATCGCACAACTTCAGGCCGTCATCCGCCGAGATCGAGGTGGGCTTATTGGCGAAGCCGGCCCGGTAGAGCGCGGCGTATAGGAACTGCCCCGAGCCGTCGCCGGTGAACATGCGCCCGGTCCGATTGGCGCCGTGCGCGCCCGGCGCCAGCCCGACGACAAGCACGCGCGCCGCGGGATCGCCAAAGCCCGGCACCGGCCGGCCCCAGTACACTTCCTCCCGATAGGCCCGCCGCTTGACGCGTGCGACCTCCTCGCGATAAGCAACCAGCCGAGGGCAGAGACGGCAGTGGATGATCTCATCGTTCAGCATTTGCCACGGATTGCCGAGAGCTGCCATGTGCGATGTCCATCCTGGTCATTGCGCTTGCTACGGTCGTCCCAACCCCTGTCGTTGCAGGACGGTCGTTCCAGCCGGGGTCATCGAAGAGACGGCGCTACGATTGAGGGAGCCGTTGCCCCTTGCTCACCACCGGCTCGAACAGGTCGCCCAGCCGATCAAGACGCCCGGCGATGGTGCGCAGGTTGAGCTCTTCAGGGCGGACACGCCCGGTTTCCACCTCTTGCCAACTGAGAGGGGCGGACACAGGAGCCCCAGGGCGGGCACGCAGCGTGTAGGCCGCCGCCGTATTGCGGCCGATGCTGTTCTGGGCGTGGTCGATCGTCACCAGGCGGCCGCGGTGGGTCGCGCCGTGCGCCACCTCGATCAGCTCCGGGTGCGCTGCCGCCAGGGCCTCGGCGAGAGCGCGCACCCAATCGCGCACTTCGTCGAAAGAGTAACCGGGCGCGAGGGGCAGGTAGATGTGCAGGCCGCGTGCGCCGCTGGTCTTCGGATAGCCCTTCAGCCCAGCCTTGTCCAGCGCGGCGCGCACATGCAGGCCCGCCTGGAGCACGCGGGCAAAATCCGCCTGCTCGCCGGGGTCAAGGTCAAAGATCACCTGGTCCGGCTGCGTCACCTCATCGGCCGTCGCAGCCCAGGGATGAAACTCGATCGCGCCCTGGTTGGCAGCCCAGATCAAGCCGGCCGCGTCGTCGATCACCACGAGTTTGCTGGCGTCCTCGCTAGTCTGCAATTCGTAAGTGACGCTGGCCAGCCAGTCGGGTGCGCTGCTGGGCCGATCACGTCGATAGTACGAGAAGCCGTCGATGCCATCCGGATAAACTTTCAAGGTGACCGGTCGTCCGGCGCAGTAGCCGCAGCACCGGCGACATCCGCCGGTAGTAGTCCAGCATATCACCTTTGGTCAGCCCGTCCTGTGGCCAATACACCTTATCCAGGTGCGACACGGCGACCGAGCGGCCGGCCAGTTCCCAGGTATTTGATGCCTTAGCCTTCTCTCGAGCCATGGCAGCGTCACTCCTCGACGGTAGGCGTAGGGTCGCCAACCATCTGGCGCAAAATCTGCGCAGCAGCCTGGGCGGCACGTGCCCGATGGCTGATCTGGTTTTTGAGCTCGGGAGGCAGCTGCGCCATGGTGAGACCGCGAGCGGGGAAATAGAAGACCGGGTCATAACCGAAACCGTTCTCGCCGGCCGGCCCGAAGGCAATGATCCCTTCGCAGACGCCCGTCGCGGTCCGGACCTCTCCGCCCGGCCGGGCAAGCGCGACCACGCAGCGGAAACGGGCAGTGCGTCGCTCCCAAGGCACGCCGGCCAGGGCGTCCAGGAGTTTGCGGTAACGGTCCGCGTCGCTGGCGCCAGGTCCCGCGTAGCGGGCCGACAACACGCCCGGCGCTCCGCCCAGCGCATCTACCTCCAGCCCCGAGTCGTCGGCCCACGTGAGCAAGCCGCTGGCCTCGGCATAGGTCGTGGCCTTGAGCACGGCATTACCGGCGAAAGTACCAGCCGTCTCTTCTACCTCCAGGGTGATGCCCTCGGGCTCGAGGTAAGTCAGATCCAGTGAGGCCAGTATCTCGCGGTACTCACGGACTTTGCCCGGATTGCGAGTGGCGATCAGCAACTTAGCTTTCATCTACCTTTCATCCCGTCTGGCAGGCGCGCGAACATCCTCAGCTTCCTGTTTCAGTCCCATTTTGCCGGAACGGGCCTGGCCGTTATGTCACTCGCGTCACATTGCCGTCTTGTCTTGCCATGCGTGCCGCACCGATGTTATCATAGTCGCATGAGACCGGCCAGCCTGGAGGGACACGTGGGAAGCCACCATCCGCTGCGGATCTTCGCGGGCACGGCCAATTGCCCGTTGGCCACCGCGGTGGCGCAGATACTGGACACACCGCTCGGCAAGTGCACTACCACGCGCCTCAAAGACACCGAGATCCACGTTAGCATCGACGAAGTGGTGCGCGATCAGGACGTTTTCATTATCCAACCTTGTTCCGCACCCGTCAACGACAACCTGATGGAGCTGCTGCTCTACATCGACGCGTTCCGCCGCGCCTCCGCGCACGAGATCACAGCGGTAGTGCCGTACTATCCCTACGGTCGGCAGGAACGAATGGCGAAGGGACGCGAGGCCATCAGTGCCAGGGTCGTCGCTACCATGCTGGAGACCCTGCGCGTCGGCCGGGTGATATACTTTGACGTCCATGCCCCGGCCACGCAGGGTTTCTTCAACGTGCCGGTAGATCCACTCTCCGCCCTGGCCGTCCTGGCGTCGCACTTTCGGACGCGCCAGTTCGAGAACGGAGTGATCGTATCGCCGGACGTCGGGCGGGCCAAGTTCGCCGGGAAATATGCCGAAACGCTCGGGCTGCCGCTGGCGTTGATGCACAAGCGCCGCCAGAGTTTTTCCGAGGCCGAAGTCAGCCACGTGGTCGGCGATATCGAAGGCAAGATTCCGATCGTCATCGACGATGTGATCGCGGGCGGCAGCGTGTTGACGCAGCTCGATGCCCTGCTGGATGCCGGGGCTAAGCCGGAGGTATACTTCGCGATCACCCACGGAGTGCTCCTGCCTTCGGCGCTCGAACGGCTCGAAAACCCGATGATCAAGGCGTTGGTCATCTCCGACACCATCCAGCAGCCGCCGGAAGTGCTGAATCACCCCAAGATCGTAGTCCGCTCGGTCGCCGATCTGCTGGCGCAAGCTATCTGGTGTATCCACACGGGCGCATCCATCAGCGCCTTAATTGACAAGGCCTAATCGAAGAAGAGGGACGGTGGCAATCTGAACGCGTGGCTGACATCCTACGGCGGGCCGGCTATCATCGTTCTGCTGACGCTCGTGCTCGTCCTGGCAGGTATGACCATCTGGCTCGCTCTTCGCGTGGCCAGGCTCGAGCAGCACTATTCTGTACTAACCACAGGGACGGACGGCGGAAATCTGCTGGAAGTGCTCGAGGAGCACATGAGCCAGGTTCACCTGGCCGGCGATCGGGTGCAGGCGCTCGACGAGGCGGTGCACACGCTGCAAGCGGACGCCTGCCACAACGTCCAGCACCTGGGCATCCTGCGCTTCAATCCCTTCCGCGAGACCGGTGGCGATCAGAGCTTTTCGCTGGCCCTCGCCGATGGCCAGGGAAATGGCACGGTGATCAGCACGCTGCACAGTCGCGACCTGACGCGCGTGTATGCCAAGCCGTTGAAGGCCTGGCAGTCGAGTTATCAGTTGACCGAGGAAGAGCAGGCGGCCATCGAGCAAGCCCGCAACTCCTGACAACTGGGGCCGGGCCCTCGCTATTGCTGAGCGACGGGTTTGTCGTCGCTTACCCCTGAGTTCATTACGCGGCCCGCCGACCAACGACCTTTTGAGAGAGGAAGGATCATGTTCAAACGCGAATCCCGGTCCGCACCCGACCAGATTGAAGTCATCATCGGGCCGCGAGCCACCTTCAGCGGCCAGCTGCGCTGTGATGCCAGCATCCGCCTGGATGGAACGGTGGAGGGGGGTATCATCGAGACGCCGGGCAACGTCTTGATCACGGAGAGTGGCCGGGTGATCTGTGATATAGAGGCGCGCACGGTCTCGATTGCGGGCGCATATAAAGGCACGATCAGGGCCGACCGGGTCGAGCTTCTGGAAGGCGGCCGGCTGTGGGGCACGATCAACGTCCGTTCGTTCCTGCTCGACGAAGGCGCCCATTTTCAGGGCGAGTTGATCATGCAGGACGAACAGCCCGAGGAGCCGCTGCTGGTGCCGCGTCCGCCGGCCGGAGAGCAGATCCGGGTGGAAGATCTGGGCGGAGGAAGATAGCGCGCGACGAAGGCGCGATCTGCGGAATTGGCCGATTAACGCGAAACCGGGATTCGGGGCGCTGACTACGGTCATGCGGGCACGAACCCGGTTTCTTTTGGCGCTCGTGTGACTTGTTGCCGCCCTTCAGGCCCTCAGCAGTCCCATGCGCACGTCCGGCAGCTCGGTGTACCACAAGATCACTGCCGACATGACGATGGAAATCAAGGAAAGGGCGACGTAAAGCGGGTTGAAGACCCAGACCTTGCCGACCAAGGTAGCCGAATGCGGCCAGACCATCATCAAGCGGCTGATGATATTGAACCCCTGGGCAAAAGAAAGCAAGTGCCAGGGCCAGGGCGCCGGTGACCGGAGGACGATCAAGTAAACGTCGGCAACTACGACCATCACCGCCAGTAAGACCGGCAGCCACCACTCCTGAGTCGTAGGCGCGAACGACTGCGCCGGAAACAGCACCAGGGGGATCAATTGCACGATCAATACAGCTACGATAAGCACGGGATTGGCAACGGCTCGACGTTCCATTGAGTGAATTCTCCTTCGCGCTTTGCCACGGGTAGGGCCAAAAAAAACGGCCCGGACCCATTATAGGTGTTGACGGTCTGCCGTGTCAAGCCGTTTGACATTTCGTTTCCCGTTGCTTTATAATCTCGGATGGCGCTCTTTCAGGAGCCCGGGACTTTGTCTTTGCCTCATTATCTCCGCCGGGCCGCGGTCGCGCCTGGGTGGGATCCGGCAGTGGGCCGGCAACGGAAGGGAGGAGGTGATCACTGCTCGAGCCATTGATACTGCGCGTCGGCCAAGGCTGGGACTGCCAGTCTGCCTGATGGCCCCACATCCCAGACACAACCTTTGATCCACGGTCAACAGTAACTGCTTCGGAGGAGAAATCTCATGCGTGCGTTCAAGGCAATTAGCATCCTGATGTTGCTCGCCCTCATCCTGTCGGCGTGTGGCGGCGCGGCACCTGCCGCCCCCGCTGCCCCTGCTGCGGCGCCGGCCGCCCCGGAGGCGACTTCTGCCCCGGCCGCACCGGCTGCGGCGACTTCCGGCGATCTGAAGATCGCCATTTTGGCGCCGCTCTCCGGCAGCCAGCCGACCTTCGGCACCTCGACGCGCGACGGCGCCCTGCTGGCCATCGAAGATTGGTCCAAGGCGCACGACGGCGGCGTGATCGGCATGAACATCAAGACAACTGTCGAAGACAGCCAGTGCAGCGCCGACCCGGCCGTCAACGCGGCGAACAAGGTCATCGATCAGGACAAGATTCACTACATTATCGGCGAAGTGTGTTCTTCGGCTTCGATCCCCGTTTCGGAGATCGCCAACGCCAAGCACGTGCTGCAAATCAGCCCGACCTCGACTAACCCAGCCGTCACCGTGAACGCGGACGGCAGCACCAAGGATTACGTCTTCCGGGCGTGCTTCATCGACCCGTTCCAGGGCACCGTTGGCGCCAACTTCGCTCTCAACACCCTCAAGCTCAAGAGCGCCTTCATCCTCTACGATCAGTCGAACGATTACGTGAAGGGTCTGGCCGAGTACTTTGAGAAGGCCTTCACCGCCGGTGGCGGCACGATCGTAGGCAAAGAGACCTACAACGGCAAGACCGATACCGACTTTTCGGCCATCCTGGCTAAGGTCGCGGACGCCAAACCCGACATGGTCTACCTGCCCGACTACTACAACACCGTCAACCTCGTGACTAAGCAGGCCAAGGATAAGGGCATCAACGTGCCGTTCATGGGTGGCGACGGCTGGGACTCGCCCGACCTGGACCTGGCCTCCGCGGCCGGTGGTTACTTCACCAACCACTACTCGCCCGAAGACCCTCGGCCTGAAGTGCAGAACTTCGTCGCGAACTACAAGGCCAAGTTCAACGGCACCACCCCGGACGCGCTGGCCGCACTGGCCTACGACGCCACTGGCCTGCTGTTGACGGCGATCACCAACGCCGGCGTCGACGACCCGACCAAGGTCAAGGACGCGCTGGCCGGCATCACCTTCAATGGCATCTCGGGCAAGATCACCTACGACGCACAGCACAACCCGATCAAGTCCGCGACCATCCTGGAAGTGACCACCGACGGCGTCAAGTTCAACTCCGTGGTCGAGCCGTAAGGTCTGTCCAGGCAGTCGATCAGCATTGCGCAGTGCGTACCAGCGGGCGCTGCGCTGAAGTGAGACACGGTGGAGGGCGGCTCCGTCCGCCCTCCACTTGCATAACAGGCACAGATTGGGAGGTACACGCGGATGGCACAGGCGACAGTTACCCAGCAGTCCACTTATGCCGCGCGTAGACCAGGGGCCAAGCTGGCATGGATCGGCCAGGCTTTTCTCGGATTGCTCGCATTGGCAGTCCTGTGGATCCTGGTCCCCCACTTGATCAAAGACCCGTCACTCTTTCTACAGATCGTGCTTAGTGGCCTGCAACTGGGATTTGTCTATGCGATGATCGCCCTGGGCTATACGATGGTCTACGGCATTGTCAAACTGATCAACTTCGCGCACGGCGACGTTTTCATGGTGGGAGCTTTCGTCAGCTACTACCTGGTGGCCCAGTTCCAGTTGCACCTCTGGCCGGCGCTGATCTGGCCCGGATTCTCGCCCGGGTTGGCGCTGCTGATCGGAACATTCAGTGTGATGCTGGTGGCCATGGCCGTATGCGTGGTCATGGCCGTGGTCATCGAGCGGGTCGCCTACAAGCCCTTACGCGAGGCCCCGCGCATCGCGGCGTTGATCACTTCCATCGGCGTCTCGTTCTTCCTGGAGTTCTTCGGCGCGCTATACTTTGTCTTCTCCGGTCGCTTTATTCCCTACAAACGACCGTTCGAGGTGGTCACCTGGTTCATCACGACCAGTGGCGTTCACAAGCTCCAGCCCGGGCAGACGCCACCCAGTGGGGCGCCGATTATTTCGAACATCTTTCTGATCATCGTCGCCGCTTCTATCGCCGTCCAATTGCTGCTCCAATACCTGGTTCGCCGTACGAAATTGGGCAAAGCGATGCGTGCCACTTCGTTCGACAAGCCCACCGCGCGCCTGATGGGCATCAACGTCGACCAGGTGATCTCGTTCACCTTTGCGGTTGGCGCTGCCTTCGCCGGTCTGGGTGGCATGCTCTACGCCATCGCGTACCCTTCCATCTGGACGCAGCTGGGCATCTTACCCGGCCTGAAGGCATTCGTGGCCGCCGTACTGGGTGGCATCGGCAGTGTCCCGGGTGCGTTCGTCGGCGCCCTGATAATGGGGCAGGCCGAGGCGCTGACGATGGGCTTTATCTCCACGCCCATGCGTGATGCGGTGGCGTTCACAATCCTGATTATCGTTCTCTTGGTTCGTCCGACCGGTATCTTCGGCGAACCGGAGAAGGAAAAGGCTTAGGAGACGACGATGGATCTCAACCAGTTAGCCATTTCACTCATCAAGATCATCGCCATCCTGGCCTGGGTTTACGGCTTGATCTGGGCCCTCGGCCGCAAACCCTGGTGGGCCAAGGCGCTGGGCATCGTGGTCGCCTTCGGCATCGTTCAGCTGGCCCTGACTCCTATCGGCGGCACACAGGTCTTTAATGATTTCGATCGCGGCCTGCTGTTCCAGGCCTGCGGCATGACCATGGTCGCGTTGGGCCTGAACTTGATCTACGGCTTCAACGGGCAGTTCAGCCTCGGCCAATGGGGCTTCTACGGCATCGGCGCCTATACTGCAGCAGATGTCACGTACCGCTGGGTGAACCGTGATGCGAGCGGTCTTTTTGTCGGCGGTCTGCTGGTGATCCTGGTCGCCCTGATGATCCTCGTCGTCGGTCGCCTGATTGCGCGCTACAAGGGCATGCCGGTACTGTCACAGTTCACGCTGTACCTGATCGGTGCTGCCGTTGCCGCGCTGGTGGCCGTCTTCGCCGGCAACGCCCTGGCCGGTGCGGTCGCCCCGGGCTTCGGTGCAGCCGGTACCAGCGGTTCCGTCTTGCTCGGCGACGTGGGCCAGAATGTGGTCCTGCTCCTGGCGGTGCTCATCGGTGGTGCCTTTGCGGCGGAGGTAAGCTTCCTGTTCGGCCTGCCTGTGTTGAGCCTTGGCAGCGACTATTTCGGCATCGCCACGCTGGGCTTCACCATTGTGGTGCAGACGTTGTTAGTCAACACGGATACCTTACTGCCCTTCCCCGAGATGAAGGGCGGGCGAGGGATGATCGGCATTCCGAAGCTGACCACCTGGTTCTGGGCTTTCCTGTTCATGTTGGCGGTTATCGTCATCATGCGCAACCTGATCTATTCCAGCACGGGTCGGGCCATCATTTCCGTGCGAGAGGACGAAACGGCTGCCAAGGCCATGGGCATCGACATTGCGCGTTACAAGCTGTTGGCCTTCGTCGTCGGCAGCCTGTTTGCCGGCATCGGCGGTGGCATTTATGCTCACTACATCGGCTTCCTCAGCCCGGCAACTTTCAGCTTCCTGGTCGGCTTCAACCCACTGATCATCATCGTGTTCGGTGGACTGGGCAGCATGACGGGCACCATCGCAGCTTCCTTCGGCTGGATCTTCTTCCTGGAAGGGTTGTTGCGCGTGATCCTGGGCCAGATGGGGACCGAGGCGCCAACCTGGCGCTACGTGCTCTACCCGATCAGCCTGCTGCTGTTGATGCTCTTGCGGCCCCAGGGCCTGCTGGGCGGGGTTGAATGGGGCTTCTTGCGTCGTCCGAAGGTGGCGGTGCGCACCACTCCACCGGTGCCGGGCATCCCTGCGCCGGCGGGCGAGTAGGAGGCGAAACATGGTGCAGTCATCAACGACTAACGCGCCGCTGACCGCTCGAGCCGGGACGGGCGTGCCCACACTCGAGATTCAAAACCTGACCAAACTCTTCGGCGGTCTCAAGGCGGTCAACAACTTCGACTTGACCGTTCAGCGAGGGGCGCTGGACGGGCTGATCGGCCCCAACGGCGCAGGCAAGACGACGGTCTTTAACATGATCACCGGCTTGTATGTACCGACCACCGGCGACATTTACCTCGACGGCGACAACCTGGTAGGTATGGAGCCATTCGAGATCACTCAGTGCGGGATCGGACGGACGTTCCAGAACATCCGGCTGTTCCCAACCTTGACCGTGCTCGATAACGTGCGCATCGCCTACCATACGCACGCCGGCTACGGGGTGTTCGACGGCCTTTGGCGCAACGCGAAGTTTGAGGCCAAGGAACGCGAGTTGACAGAACGGGCCGAGGACTTCCTGAGCATCTTCGGTCTGGAACGCTACGTGAACGAGCAGGCCAAGAACTTGCCCTATGGCGAGCAGCGCCGGGTCGAGATCGCGCGTGCCTTGGCCTCTGAACCCAAGCTACTGCTGCTCGATGAGCCGGCCGCGGGCATGAACCCCGGCGAGATCGAGAAGCTCATGGAGCTGATCCACTTTGTGCGCGATCGCTTCGACCTGACCATCCTGCTCATCGAGCACCAGATGCGCCTGGTGATGAATATCTGCGAGCGCATTACAGTGATGGACTTCGGCGAGGTGATCGCACGCGGCAATCCGGCGGATATCCAGGGTGACAAGCGAGTCGTCGAGGCGTACCTGGGACGCGGCGCAGCCGGGCGAGGGGGGAAGTAATAACGATGCTGCTAGAAGTCCAGAACCTCAACGTCTACTACGGCGCGATCCATGCCCTGCAGGGTATCAGCTTCAACGTGGAAGAAGGCGAGATCGTTAGCTTGATCGGCGCCAACGGTGCCGGCAAGAGCACGACCCTCAAGACTGTCTCGGCGCTGCTGCACCCGCGCACCGGCAGCATCCGCTTGAACGGCCATGAGCTGACGTCGGTCGCGGCCCAGGATATTGTGCGGCGCGGCATCATCCACGTGCCGGAAGGGCGCAAGATCTTCGCGCCGTTGACTGTGCAGGAAAACCTGGAGATGGGCGCTTTCACCCGCAGCGACGGGGCCGAGATCCGTCAGAGCATGGAGCGGGTCTTCAGGAGTTTTCCGCGCCTGAAAGAGCGCCTGACCCAGTTGGGCGGCACTCTCTCGGGCGGTGAGCAGCAGATGCTGGCCATCGGGCGAGGCATGATGGCCCACCCAAAGATCCTGCTGCTCGACGAACCGTCGATGGGCCTGGCGCCTGTGCTGGTCGACGAGATCTTCTCCATCATTCGCGAGATCAACTCACAGGGCACCGCGATCCTGCTCGTGGAGCAAAATGCTTTGATGGCGCTGTCGATCGCTCAGCGCGGCTACGTGCTCGAGACCGGCCGCATCGTTCTGTCTGGCACCGGCGAAGAACTGCTGCATAACAAACAGGTCGAGCAGGCATACCTGGGTGGGCACTGAGCGAAGCGCCCGAAACGCAAAAAAACAGAACGCAAGTCGAGCCCGAGCATTGGGATTACGATTTGCGTTCTGAATTTCCTGGGCCGAAAGCATTCGGCGGGAGGGCTCGAGCGTGGAGGTGATACGACTAACGCCGTCCGCCTACCATTTGCGCGGCGGCTCGAACTCAGGCCTGATCGCCGCCGGCGCCAGGGCGATTCTGATCGACACGGGTTTGGACAAAGACAACGCGCGCAAGATCCTGCGGGCAGTGGACGAGTTGGGGCTGGCACTGGTCGCGGTCGTGATCACCCACGCTCATGCGGATCATTCTGGCGGCGCAGCTACGATTCGGGCGCGTGCGCGCGTGCCGGTGTATGCCACGGCGCTCGAGGCGGCAGTGATCGCCAATCCACTGCTCGAGCCTCTCTACCTGTTCTCAGGCGCCGCTCCCGTGGAGGAGCTGCGTCACAAGTTCACCCTGGCCGCGGCCTGTTCTGTTGACCGCCTTCTCGTGCCCGGCGATGCATCGATCGAAGGGATACCCTTGCGGGTCATTCCGGCGCCGGGACACGCGCCTGAGCAGGTAATGATCGCCGGGGGTGGGACATGCTTCATAGGCGATGCCTGTTTCGCGCCGCCGATCATGCTCAAGCACGGTATCCCTTTCTACACCGACGTCGACCAGACTGCGGCCAGCCTGCGAGCGCTGGCCGGCCTGGATGGCGGATACGCAGATTTCGTGCCAGGTCACGGTGAAGCAGTGGCGCACATCAGACCGTGGGTAGAGCAAAACCTGGCGCACCTGGAGAAGATCCGTACCGCCGTGGCCAAAGCCCTGGCCGAAAGCGGCGACGTGAGCCGCATCGTGGAACTGAGCGCGGCGTCGATGGGCGTCGGCATCCCGGATCCCGTGATCTACTGGCTGACGCAGACGACCGTGCTTGCCTGTTTGAGCTCCCTGCGAGCTGCCGGCCAGGCAAGCGTGGCGGTCCGCGCAAATCGGCTGGTTTGGCAGCCGTCCGGAGCCTGACGCCCCGACGCTCGGACGTTCGGACTTATTTGACACTTGCGTACGCGCGCACTATAATTCGCGCGTTTTAATACAGATTAGCTTTGCGAGCTGGTACCTACCAAACCGGGCACGATTTTGCTGCGCGTCTTTCGCTACAACGTGTAACAAGAGGAGAAGATCTGATGAAGCACTTCCGATTTGTCAGCGCCTTGCTGGTATCCGTCACCCTGCTGGCGCTGTTGGCCGCTTGTGCGCCCGCTGCGCCCGCTGCGCCCGCTGCGCCCGCTGCGCCTGCTGCGCCTGCTGCTCCTGCTGCGACTAGTGCGGCGCCTGCTGCACCTGTCGCAACCACTGCCGCCGCCAAGACCTACGTGATCGCCATGGACGCGACTTTTCCGCCCATGGAGCTCGTGGACCAGAGCAAGGCTATGGTTGGTTTCGACCCCGACCTGATCATGGCCATCGCCAAAGACCAGGGCTTCCAGGTCGAGCTCAAGAATACGGCCTGGGACGGCATCTTCGCCGGTCTGGAAGGTGGCGCATACGACGCCATCCTCTCTTCGGTAAGCATTACCGACGAGCGCAAAAAGACGTACGACTTCTCTGATCCGTATCTCCTGTCCGGCCAGGCAATCATCGTCCGCACGGACGAAACCGGGATCAAGAGCCTGGCCGACCTGGACGGCAAGAAGGTGGGGGCCCAGCTCGGCACCACGGGCGCCGATGAAGTGGCAAAGATTCCGAATGTGACCGCCAAGAGCTATGACACGATCGACCTCGCGATGCTCGACCTTTCAAACAAGCAGATAGACGCGGTCATCGTCGATTACCCTGTCGCCAGCAACTATGCCCTGGTGTCGCCTCAGTTCAAGGGCAAGTTGCAGATCGTGGGCGACCGCTTTACTAACGAGCCTTACGGCCTGACCGTGCAGAAGGGCGATCCCAAGGGACTGCTGCCGCTTTTCAATCAGGGTCTGAAGGATCTGAAGGCCAACGGCACTTACAACCAGATCTATGCCAAGTGGATTGGCGGGGAACCCCCGGCCTCACCGACGCCGTAAGTCGCCCGACGAACCAACCGGGCTGTCGTGTTGAGAGTTCTGAAGCGCGGAGCCGGTCTCGGCTGCGCAAGACTTCGGGAATCCGAACCCCAGCCCGGTTGTTCATTATTAAAGAAACCTCCCCCAAGTTTTAGTCATTTGACACTGCCGCGCGTGGGCTCTATAATTGTTTTTGTCTTTCGTTTATCCCACGTTTGGTCGCACGACGCAGTGCCACGATGCGCTCTGGCGAAGGAGGTGTGGCGTTCGGCCCGCGAACCCTATCTTAGCAGCAGGGGATGGCCACCCCACCGCCGGTCTGTTCGTTGAATGACCGACCTTCCATTCACTCTTGGAGGAGACACCAGATGAAACGGTTCAAGTTGCTCAGTGTCCTGGCTGTAACCGTGATGCTGCTCGGCGTGGTGGCCGGTTGTGCCCAACCGGCTGCGGCGCCCGCACCTGCGCCGGCTCCGGCAGCTACGACGGCTCCGGCGCCGACCGAGGCAGCGGTTCCTACCGCCGCTCCGGCTGCAACCGAAGCCCCTGCGGCGACGACTGCGCCGGCGGCCAGTGGTACGATGACGCAGACCGCTTCGGCGACTGACACCAATTACGCGGCCGTGGACTGCAGCTACGGCGGCGAGATCAAGTCGATCGAAGCGCGTGGACGACAACACAGTCAAGTTCACGCTGTGCCAGCCAGACGTGGCGTTCCCGTCGAAGGTTGCCTTCGGTTCAGAGGCTATCTATCTCCGAGAAGCAGTTGCAGGCCACCGGTGGCGGGGGGCCAGCCCTGACGGAGAATCCGATCGGCACCGGCCCTACATGTTCAGCCAGTGGGTCAAGGGAGATAGCGTCATCCTGAAGGCTAACCCGAACTACTGGGGCACCAAGGCGATCGCCCCGACCCTGGTCTTCAAGTGGAACAAGGAACCGGCGGCCCGCCTGTTGGATCTCCAGTCCGGCGCCATCGACGGGATCGACAACCCCTCCCCGGACGATTACGCCAAGATCCAGGCCGACAACACGTTGCAGTTGCTGCCTCGCGAAGCGCTGAACGTCGCCTATCTCGGCTTCAACAACACCAAGAAGCCCTTTGACAACGAGAAAGTGCGCCAGGCGATCGCGATGGGCATCGATCGCCAGCGAATCGTCGACAACTTCTTCCCCAAGGGCTCGTCTGTGGCCGAATACTTCACGCCCTGCGCCATCCTCGGCGGCTGTGAGGGGGATCCCTGGTACAAGTTCGACCCGGCCGCGGCCAAACAGATGCTGGCCGACGCCGGCTTCCCGAACGGCTTCGACACCGATCTGAGCTACCGCGACGTCTCGCGCCCGTACCTGCCCGAGCCGGCCCTGGTGGCGCAGGACATCCAGGCCCAACTCAAACAGAACCTGAACATCAACGCCACGCTGAACGTGATGGAGTCGACGGCCTTCCTCGACGCGGCCTCGGCGGGCCAGTTGGGCATGCACCTGTTGGGCTGGATCGCCGACTATCCCGGACCAGACCGACTTCCTGGATTACCACTTCGGGCAGGGGCGCCTCGAAGCAGTTCGGCGACGGCTTCCCGGAAATCTGGGACGTGCTGACGAAGGCCGGCTCGAAAGCCGACCCGACGGCAGCGCAAGCAACTCTACGCGCAGGCCAATGACCTGGTCAAGAAAGACTTGCCCATGATCCCGCTGGCGCACGGCGGCTCGGCTGTGGCATTCAAGGCCGACGTCAAGGGCGCGAACACCAACGCCCTGGCCGACGAATACTTCTCGCTGATGGATCCCGGCGGCCGTGAGCAGATGGTCTTCGAAGAGAACGCCGAGCCAGGGGGCTTTACTGCCCCGACGAGACCGATGGCGAGGACTTCCGGGTTTGCCTGCAGATCAACGAGTCGCTGCTGGCCTTCAAGCCCGGCGGCACCGACATCATTCCGTCGCTGGCCGAGTCCTACGAGCCGAACGCTGACCAGACCGAGTGGACGTTCCATCTGCGCCAGGGCGTGACGTTCCACGACGGCACACCGCTGACGGCCAAGGACGTGGTGATGACCTACGCGGTGCAGTGGGATGCTGGCAACCCCTTGCACAAGGGGCGGACCGGCGACTTCACCTATTTCTCCAGCTTGTTCGGAGCATTCCTGAATGCGCCGACGGCGAAGTAACAGGCGGATCGGGCGGCACGCCAACTGCGCTTACGTCTGGGCATGGATGACCAGGCTGATGGTTTGGGGTGGTCGTGCTGCCCCTGGTAAGTGACATGGGTGGGGCGCAGCCGGACAGCGTCAGTAGCGGCCAGGCTGCGCCCCACTTTATTGGCTTGGAGGCTGGATGTATCGTTTCATAGGCCAGCGAGTGCTGGCCGCTATTCCGGTGCTGTTCGGCATCCTCTTCGTGACATTCGCAATGGCGCGCTCTGTTGCCCGGCGATCCGTGCCATGCCGCTCTGGGTGAGAGAGCCACGGACGTCATCTGTAATGCTTTCAAGCAACGTTACGGGCTCAACAGGCCTATAACGACGCAGTTCTGCGATCTACCTACGCGATGTGGCACATGGCGACCTGGGCACGTCGTTTCGTTTCGGGCGGCCCGTGACGACGCTGCTCGTCGAACGACTGCCGGTGACCCTCGAGCTCTCGTTGTCTGCCCTGACCATCGCCACCATCGTCGGTATCCTGCTCGGCACCATCTCGGCCGTGCGGCGCAATTCGCCGGTCGACGTCGGTACCATGCTGCTCGCGAACGTCGGCGTTTCCATGCCGGTGTTCTGGCTCGGCCTGATGCTGGCCTACCTCTTCGCGTTGGTGCTCAAGGGTACGCCGCTGGCCCTGCCCTCTTCGGGGCGCAACACGCCGGGTCTCGTGCTCACGCCTCTGGTCCAGGCCTGGCATTTGCCCTGGACCCATGGCGTGGCCATACCATTTGTTGATGTTCGTTTCAAACATGAATCTCGTCAATTCCCTGCTAACCGGCAATTGGCCGGCCTTCTGGGACACCGTCAGGCATTTGATCCTGCCGGCCGTGGCCCTCAGCACCATTCCGATGGCACTGATCGCCCGCATGACACGATCCAGCTTGCTCGAAGTGCTGAGCCTGGACTTCATCCGCACTGCCCGGGCCAAGGGTCTGCATGAACGGAGTGGTGGTTTCGCGCCACGCCATGCGCAACGCCATGATCCCGGTGGTGACCATCATCGGTCTATCATTGGGCGGCCTTCTGGGAGGCGCCGTACTGACGGAGACGATCTTTAACTTCTCCGGCGTCGGCCGCCTCATGTACGATGCGATCACCGCCCGGGATTATTCGATCGTGCAAGGAGTGACGTTGGTCGTCGCCGTCGGCTTTGTGGTCATCAACCTGATGGTCGATATTCTGTACGCGTTCCTTGATCCACGTATTCGCCTAAGCTAGGGTCAGGTTTTCGAATAATGACTACTGCTGAGATTTACACAATCGGTCGATCTGGAGATCATCGCCGCCCACCGCGTAGTCCGCTCCAGGATGCCGTTCGCTCGCTCTTCCATAACCGCTCGGCGATCTGGGCATGGTCATGCTGGGCATCCTGGTCTTGGTGGCCCTGACGGCGCCGATTGTCGCACCCTTACCGCCCAATGAAGTGCTTATCGGGCATGGAGAACGTCAGCAAGCGCGCGGCGCCGTGCATTCACTTGTTGGGCTGCCCGGCTTCGCAGCCGCAGCACCTGATGGGCACCGACGGCAACGTGCGCGACCAGTTCAGCCGCATCCTCTACGGGGCCAGGGTCTCGCTGGTAATCGGCTTCGCTACGGTCGGCTTCGCGATCATCCTGGGGACGCTGCTCGGGCCATCGCCGGCTACCTGGGAGGCTGGGGCGACAATATCATCATGCGCTTCATGGACGTGCTGCTGGCCTTTCCATCGCTCGTGCTGGCCATCGCCATCGTCACCGTGCTGGGGCCGGGGCTGATCAATGCGCTGCTCGCCATCGGTATCGTGCGAGATCCCGGCCTTTGCACGCGTCGCGCGCGCCAGCGTGCTGGCTACCAAGGAACAGGATTTCGTCATGGCAGCACACGCCATCGGCTCGCCGGGCAAGCGCATCCTGTTCCACAGCATCCTCCCCCATACCCTGACCCCGCTGATCGTGCAGGGCACGCTGGGGATCGCCAGCGCCATCCTCGACGCGGCCGCTTTGTCCTTTCTGGGCCTGGGCGCTCAGCCGCCGCAGGCCGAATGGGGTTCAATGCTCGGCGCCGAACGCAACCAGGTCTTCACTGCCCCGCACCTGGTCTTCTATCCCGGACTGGCCATCATGGTCACCGTACTGGCCTTCAACCTGTTGGGAGACGGCCTGCGCGATGCCCTTGATCCGCGCACCCGCAAAATGTAACCTACCCTCAGGAGGACCCCTTATCATGCTTGGCCGCAGGGAAGAACGCGCCGCCGTCGAGTTGAAGCGTCCCGGTGCTCAGCCACGCGAGCGCAGTCGCTGGGCACGCGTCGACCGTTGGTGGCTGCTGTTGTTGGCTGCCCTCGTGCTGGTGGCCTTTCTGTATCTGGCGGTCCCCGATCCTTTCGCCGACATCCTGCCGTTCCTTCTCGACGGCGTCGTCGTCACCTTGAAGCTGACGATTGTCTCGTTCTTCTTCATCCTGATCGTCGGCATGCTCGGTGGGCTGGGCCGGGTGTCGGGCAACAAGCTCATCAGCGGCATTGCCTCACTCTACGTGGAAATCGTGCGCGGCATCCCGGTGTTGGTCTGGCTGCTCTGGATCTGGTTCGCCCTGCCGCAGCTTCTGCAGTACTCCGGCAAGGCCGTCACGGGCTTCGCGCCCGGTATTGGCGATTGGTTGTTGGGGATCCGCCTGGATGCCTACGCGGCCGCCGTCGCCGGCTTTAGTTTTGCCTACGGCGCCTACATGACCGAGGTCTTTCGGGCCGGCATCCAATCGATTCATAAAGGCCAAATGGAAGCCGCCCGCTCGTTGGGGATGAACTACCTGCAGTCCATGCGCTACATCATCTTGCCGCAGGCAGTGAGGGTGATCGTCCCGCCTGTCAGCAACGAGTTCGTGACCTTGCTCAAAGACTCCTCGCTCGTATCTGTGCTGGCCGTCTCGGACCTGACACGGCGCGGACGAGAATATGTGGCCCGTACGTTCCTGAGCTTCGACACCTTCACCATGGTCGCCCTGGTCTATCTGATTCTGACTGTTTTCTTCACGCGCATCTCCTCGGCGCTCGAGCGACAGTTGGCGGTCGAACGGCGAGGTGCCAAGTAGGAGGCAGCGTGGCAGACAAGATCATCGAGATCAGGCATGTCAACAAGTGGTTCGGTCGGGTTCACGCCCTGAACGACGTGAGTGTGGACGTCGAGGCCGGCGAGGTGATGGTGGTGATCGGTCCCAGCGGCTCGGGCAAATCCACTATGCTGCGCAGCATCAACCACCTCGAGACCGTCAACTCAGGCGAGATCATGGTCAACGGCATTGAGCTGACCAACAAGTCGACGAACATCAACGCGGTGCGCGCCGACGTTGGGATGGTGTTCCAGCAGTTCAATCTCTTCCCGCACCTGACCGCCCTGCAGAACCTGACCCTGGCGCAGCGAGTGGTGCGTAAACGGAATGATGCGGAGGCCGAACGGGTCGCGCTCGGCTTGCTCGAGCGCGTGGGCATCCCCGACAAGGCCGGCAACTACCCCTCACAGCTCTCGGGCGGGCAGCAGCAGCGGGTGGCAATCGCCCGTGCTCTGGCCATGAACCCCAAGATCATGCTCTTCGACGAGCCGACCAGCGCCCTGGACCCGGAGATGATCCAGGAGGTGCTGGAGGTGATGCTGGACCTGGCCAAGAGTGGTATGACAATGGTTGTGGTCACGCACGAGATGGGTTTCGCGCGTGCAGCCGCCCGGCGGATCGTTTTCATGGACGAGGGCAAGGTGATCGAAGAGACGACGCCGGAGCAGCTCTTCACCGCGCCCAAGCACGAGCGCACCAAGCTCTTCCTCAGCAAGATCCTGACTCACTGACGGTGGGTCGGCTGCTTCCGGCTGCCAAACCACCTCGTGATCGTGGCGAACCAGTATTGCGCGCCATGTGCCTTAGGGTATATAATTGGAGCGCGAGGGGGGGAGGCGCGTCGTTTCGGCCTCGCGGGTGTTCATACAGTTACGCCGGTGTGGGTCTGCCGCAGTGCAGGGTCACCACCGGGTTCTGTACCACCCATCCAAAACTGCGAGGTGCTAGAAGGTGTTGTCGACACGTATACTCCTATCCGTTGCGGCGATCGTGATCGGCTATGTACTCGGGTCAATCCCGACCGGTTATCTGATCGGCAAGGCCTGGGGGGTGGACGTTCGGGAGCACGGCAGCGGGCGAACGGGCGGCACGAACGTCTGGCGAGCCACCAGACAGATCTGGCCGCCGGTGCTAACGGTCAGCGGTGATGTCATCAAGGGCATGGCGGCGGTCTTGATTGGCCGCTACCTACTCGGTCCCTATGCGGCCTGGCCCGAGTTGACTGCCGCCCTGGCCGGCGCAGCCGCCGTCGCCGGGCACAACTGGTCCTTCATGCTTGGACTGCGCGGTGGGGCCGGCGGCATGACGGCCGGGGCAGCACTCGTGATGCTGTCGCCGACCGCGGGGCTGGTCGTCGTCGTGATCGCGGTTACCCTGCTACTGATCACGCACTACGCTTCAGTCGCAACCCTGACCGTCGGCCTGGGCAGCCTGATCGTGCTCGGCCTGTTGTCCGTGGTAGCAGGCAACGCCAACCCGTGGCCCCACGTCATCTTCGGAATCATGGCCGCCGCCGGTATCCTCTGGGCCCTGCGTCCCAACATCAAACGCCTCATCCAGGGTACAGAACGGCGTATCAGCTTCTAGCATGTAATGAAAGGCGTAGACGCCACATAAGGGTGTTACGCCACTACGACCAGAGGAGAGTCCACCAATGAAGCAAATGACCGACAGCAACCTGCACGACGCGCTGGCCGGCGAGAGCCAAGCCCACCTGAAGTACATGGTCTTCGCCGACACCGCCGAGAAGGAAGGCTTGGCGAACGTCGCGCGCCTGTTCCGCGCCGCGTCGTATTCGGAACAAATCCACGCCGCCAATCACCTGCGCGCCCTCAGCGGCGTCGGCAACAGCGCGGCCAACCTGGCCGCCGCCTTCGAGGGCGAGACATTCGAGATCCAGGAGATGTATCCGGCCTACATGGCCGTTGCCGAGTGCCAGGAAGAGAAGCGAGCGCGCACCAGCATGGACCGTGCCCTGGAGGCCGAGAAGGTACACGCCGCGTTGTACGGCCTGGCCAAAGAAGCAGTCGCCGAGAGCAAGGACGTAGAATTGCCCGCGATCTACGTGTGCGATCATTGCGGCTACACCATGGAAGGCGAAGCGCCCGACCGCTGTCCGATCTGCGGCGCAGCCCGCAGCCGCTTCCACCAGTTCTAGGCCGTTCTGAGCCTCGGTTCCAGTCAGTCCCGAGCTAGCCAACCCAACTTCAGACCGGCCCCTGGCCGGGCAAGGGAACTCCTGCCAAAAAAACCCCGTCTTCTTTAGCGAGACGGGGTTTTGTTGTAAAATAGGATCAGGCAGAAAGAGCACGGGCCGCAGAGCCGGAGGCGACCGTTCGCGACTGGAACGCTGGAAAGGTTATATGGCACAAGAATTCGATACAATCGTCATCGGCGGAGGGGCTACCGGCGCAGGAGTCGCGCTTGACCTGGCCTTGCGCGGGCTGCACGTGGCCCTCGTCGAGCGCGCGGACCTCTGTGACGGTACCTCCGGCCGTTACCATGGCTTGCTGCATTCGGGCGGGCGCTATGCCGTCTCCGACCCGGAATCGGCGCGCGAGTGCATCGCCGAAAACCAGATCCTGCGCCGCATTGCGCCGTCGGCGATCGAGGACACGGGCGGCTTGTTCCTGAGCACGCCCGACGACGATCCTGCCTATGCCGACCAGTGGCGCGCGGCCTGCCAGGCGTGCGGCATCGCCGCCGAAGAGATCTCGATCGCGCAAGCCCTGCAGAGCGAACCGGCCCTCAACCCGCGCACCCGGCGTGCCTTCCGAGTTCCTGACGGCGCCTGCGATTCCTTTGATCTCGTCGACGCCCTGGCGCTCGCCCTTCAGGAGCTGGGCGGAAGCGTTCTGACCTATCATGAGGTGACCGGGCTGGACGTCAAGGCTGGGCGGGTGCGAGCCGCGAACCTACGCAACGTACGCACGGGCGAGGCCCGCTGGCTGAGCGCGACCACGGTCGTGAATGCGGCCGGAGCCTGGGCGGGCCAGATCGCGCAGATGGCCGGGTGCCCGGTCGTCGTGCGGCCGAGCAAGGGTAGCCTGGTGGCGATGGGCTATCGCTTTGTCAACACGGTCCTCAATCGCTGCCACCGCCCCGCGGACGGCGACATTCTCGTTCCCGTCGGTACGGTCGCCATCATAGGCACCACCTCCGTGCCGGTTGAAGACCCCAATGAGACGGGAGTGCAGGCCTGGGAAGTGCAGAAACTGCTGGAAGAAGGCGAGAAGATGGTGCCCGGTTTCGCCCAGGCGCGCCCCTTGCGCGCCTGGGCGGGCGTGCGCCCGTTGTACCAGGAGGGCGGAGCGGCCGTGGGGCGCGAGGCCAAGCGCACTTTCGCCGTCCTGGACCACGCCAGTCGTGATGGCGTGGCCGGGCTGGTCACCGTGGTAGGCGGCAAACTCACCACCTACCGGCTGATGGCCGAAAGGACCGCCGATATCGTCTGCCGGGACCTGGGGGTCGACGAGCCCTGCCAGACGAAGGAATTCATTCTGCCCAATCCCGTCCCGCCGCTCGCGGGCTCGAAGACGAGCGACGACGGCTATCACTTGCTGCCCCATCGGCTGGCCGTAGTTGAAGAGAGCCGGGCAGCCGATGCGTTGATCTGCGAATGCGAGCTCGTCACGCGGGGCCAGATCGAGCAAGCGGTGCGCGAGCACGACGATGCGCGGGCGCACTGGATCTTGGATGATTTGCGCCGCGACCTGAGGCTCGGCATGGGCCCGTGCCAGGCCGGTTTCTGCAACTACCGCGCCGCCGGCCTCCTGGCCGGAATGGGAGCCAGCAGCGCGAGCGAAGCAACCCAGGCGCTGGCCGACTTTGCCCAACGGCGCTGGAAGGGCCAACGTCCGCTCTTGTGGGGCCAGAATTTGCGCCAGGCCTTGCTGGACGAGCAGATCTATCGAGCCGTGCTCGGACTGGCGGAGCTCGACGTGCCCTTGCGCGGCACGCCCTCGCGTCCGGTTACGAACGACGACGCCGTGGGTGACAGCTTGCGTGACCGCCCACCCGGCGCCGAAGCGCAAACAACGGTGCCTGAGGTCTAGATGGACGATGTTCTGGTCATCGGTGCGGGCCCGGCGGGGCTGCTGGCAGCCTATGTAGCACGGCGGAGCCATCTGCGGGTGCGGATGTTGGCGAACGGGATCGGCACCACTCATATCTCGCCCGGCTGGTTGGGCATCCTGGACACGGATGGCGATCTGCAGACCGCACTTGAAGGGTGGATCCGGCGCTACCCCGCGCATCCATATGCTCTGGCCGGTGCCGGCGCCCTGCGGGACGGCATTGCCGCCTTGCGTGAGGTATGCTCTGCGGCAGGGATCAACTATCTTGGCGATCTGCAGTCCAATTTCCAGCTGCCGACCACGCTGGGAGCCGTCAAACAGGCGGCGCTGGTCCCCGAGACTTTGGCCGCCGGCGACCTGCGCCTACCGGGCGAGATGCTGATTGCCGGTCCTGCCGGCTGGCGCGACTTCTACCCGGCCTTGTGCGCCGGCAACCTGGCTCGCCAGGGCATTCCAGCGCGCGCTCTGTCGTTCGATCTACCGGAGATGCGCGCCGGACAGTTCGACCCGACGGCGACCGGCTTAGCACGCCTGTTTGACCGGCCAGGAGTGCGTGAACGCAGCGCAGCTCTGATCGGGCCGCAACTGGCCGGCGCCAAACGCGTCGGCTTGCCGGCTATCCTCGGCCTCGAGCACAGCCGCGATGCCTGGCTCGACCTGCAGGACCGGCTCGGCGTACCGGTGTTCGAGATCCCGACACTGCCGCCGAGCGTGCCGGGCATGCGGCTCTACAATGCTTTCAAGGTCGCGCTCGGGAGGGCCGGCGTTGAGATCCTACTCGACATGCCTGTCGCCCGCGGATTGGTTGAAGACCGCCAGGCACGCGGTGCAGCCGTGCCGGGAGCGGTACGCGAGATGCTGTTCCGAGCCGGAAAGGTCATCCTGGCCACGGGCGGCCTGTACGGCGGCGGGATCGTCGCCGACTACCAGGGCTGCTTGCGCGAAACCATCTTCGATCTGCCGGTCATGGCGCCCGATAACATGAGCCAGTGGTTCGACGACCGCTTTATCGGTGGGGCCGACCACGCCATTCACCGGGCCGGTCTGCGCGCCAACCAGGCTCTCCAGCCCGTCGACGCGGCCGGACAGGTCCTACTAGAAAACGTGCGCATTGCCGGCCGGTCTCTCGGTGGCTACAGCCCGCTCGCCGAGGGATCAAGCGAGGGCGTGTGGCTGGCTACCGCCTACCGGGCCGCCAGTTAGGGTACATATTATGTCTACGCGATCTACGTCCTACACTCCTGAACTGCTCCAAGACGTCAGGCGCACGGCCGATCTGTGCGTGAAATGCAATATCTGCACCAGCGCCTGCCCGGTTGTTCCGGTCACCGACCTGTTTCCGGGCCCGAAGTACGTCGGCCCCCAGGCGCAGCGTTTCCGAGATCCGGATGTTCCGTCGCCGGACCATTCGCTAGACTATTGTTCCGGCTGCGGCATCTGCACCCTGGTCTGCCCACATGGCGTGCGGGTGATGGAAATCAATACCGTCGCCAAGGCCGAATTGCGCGAGCGCGAATTGCAGGAGCACCCCCTCGACCCACATCTGGCGCGCAATTGGTTGCTGGGACGCAACGAGCTCTTGGGCAAGATCGGCGGTCCGGTCGCCCCGCTGGCCAATCTCGTTTTGTCACTGGCGCCCGTGCGTGTGCTGATGGAAAAGACGCTCGGTATCGACCGCCACGCGCCCTATCCGGAGTTTCAATTCAGAACCTTCCGCCAGTGGTTCTATGGCCCACACCGCAAAGAAAGGGCGCTCGTACGCCAGACGACGGTGGCTGCCGCTACAGTGCGTCCGGTGGTCTACTTCCATGGCTGCGCTGCAAATTACTACGAACCCGAGGTGGGCAAAGCGATCGTCGCCGTCCTGGAGCACAACGGCTTTGAGGTGCTGGCGCCTCCACAGAATTGCTGCGGCTTGCCGATGCAGTCCAACGGTGACTTCGCAGCCGCGCGCGTCTGCGCAGAGGACAACATACGGAAACTCCTGCCCTACGCCGAACAGGGCATCCCGATCGTCGTCGGCGGCAGCAGTTGCGGCCAGGAGCTCAAGGCGGACTACGGCGAGATACTGGGCATCCGCAGCGAGGAAGCGCGCACGCTGGCAGAGAACGTCTACGACATCAACGAGTTCCTATGGCTGGAACACGAGGCCGGGCGCCTGAAGACTGACTTTTCGGCCCGGCAACGCTACATTCCCTGTCACACATCTTGCCATCAGAAGCTGCACCGTATCGGCAGGCCGGCTCTCGATCTACTGGCACTGGTGCCCGGCCTCCAGGTCGAGGAACTGGGCTTCGACTGTTGCGGCATAACGGGCACTTACGGCTTCAAGCACGAGAAGTATCAAATCTCCCAGGCGGTCGGACGCCCACTCTTCGAGCGGATCCGGGGCAGCGGCGCCGACCTGGCCATATGCGATAACGAAACCTGCCGCTGGAACATCGCCGCGAGCACCGGCAAACGGGTCGTACACACGTTGCAAGTGCTAGCGGATGCCTACGGTCTGAGACCACTTTGAGGATTCTGGTGGTCGGCGCCGGGGCGATCGGCTGCTTCCTGGGTGCACGCCTGGCGCTGGCCGGGCAGGCGGTGACGCTGGTCGGACGGGAGCGCCTGGTGCGGGCGGTGCAAGCCGGAGGGTTGACACTCGAAGAACCGGATAGGACCCGCCAAGCGCTCGACGTCGCCGCCGCCCAAAGCATTGCCTCGGCCCTGCATGACAACACTGCCTACGACCTGGCGCTGGTGACCGTCAAAGCCTACGACAGCGAGGCAGTCGCGGCAGAGTTAGCCGAACACGCGGTCGTCCCCCCGCTCTTGACGCTGCAGAATGGCGTCGGCAACGAAGAGATCTTCGCCGAGCGCTTCGGCGGGTCGCGCGTGCTTTCCGGCGCGATCGATACCCCCGTTTCTCTGCCATCGCCCGGTCACGTGCGCGTGCACCGAGCCCGCTACAAGGTCGGGCTGGCGCCGGTCGTCGGGCAGGCACCCGCCATATCGCTCATCGATCTGCAGGGGCTGCTGGCCGGCGCGGGCTTCCAGGTGGACCTCTTCCCCGATCACCGCGGTCTGAAGTGGACCAAGCTGCTGATGAACATTCTCGCCAACGCCTCCTGTGCCATCCTGGACTGGACCCCGGCACAGGTGATGGCGGATCCGCTGGCAGCCCGGCTGGAAGCGCGTGCCTGGCAAGAGGCGTCAGCCGTCATCGCGGCCCTGGGCGTGCGGCCGGTCGCGCTGGCCGGCTATCCCTTCCCGGTGCTGCTGCCCGTCGCGCGACGCCTGCCCGTCTCCTGGCTAGCAAAGGCGCTGAGCGGGTTCGTATCGGGGGGGCGGGGCAGCAAAATGCCCTCGCTGCAGATCGCGCTGAGAGCCGGCAAACCCAGCGAAGTGAACTGGCTGAATGGTGCAGTCGTGCGGCATGCCCGACAGTTGCAGGTGCCGGCACCCGTCAACGGCGCCCTCACCGAGATGCTCACCGCGCTCGCGCGCGGGGACGCCTCTCGGGCAGACTACCGGGGCCGGCCAGAGGTCCTGGCTGCAGGGGCTGGCAGGTAGATTTTTTGGCTTTGACGGCCATTCTCTCCTAATGTATAATCCTGGCGTCTCTTGCCGCCCGCTACACGGGCTTTGTAAAAACGCAGAAGGAGGTGAAGCCAAAAGCACTGCTTCCATTCTTCGCGACTGCCAGCGCAACCAACGATCCCGGTCTCTGCCGTCTTCGGTCCCAGGCATAGGACCATCCACATCAGGAGGAGAATCCCGTGGTCAAGCGCGTTTTCGCCCCGCTATTCCTCGTCATTGTTCTAACGGTCATCGCCGGCTGTGTACCCGCCGCGCCCCAGAGCAGTACCATCAAGATCGGTCTTGAAGCCCCGCTCACCGGTGACTACGCCTATGAAGGCAAGGGCTTCCAAAACTCCGTCCAGCTGCTGGTCGACCAGACCAACGCGGCGGGCGGCATCAACGGCCAGCAGGTCCAATTGATCGTCGAAGACGACAAGGGTGACCCCAAGGAAGCATCGTTGGTGGCCGATCGCATGGTCTCGAACGGCGTGAAGGCCGTCGTCGGCGCCTATAACTCAGGCGCCACCGCCCCGGCATCGGCCATCTACAACAAGGCCGGCGTCCTTCAGATCACGCCTTCGTCCACACGCGTCGATCTGAGCGATCAGGGCTACCAGCGTTTCTTCCGCGTCTGCTATCTCGACAACATGCAGGCGCCCTTTGCCGCCAGACTGATGAAAGAGGTGCTGGGAAACAGCAAGATCGCCATTCTGCACGATAACTCAACCTATGCCCAGGGGCTTGCCGAAGAAACCAAGAAATCGGCTGAGGCGCTCGGCATGCAGGTCGTCTTCTACGATGCCATCAACCCCAAGGATCAGGACTTCACTCCCGTGTTGACCAAATTGAACACTGCGGGAGCGGAGAGCGTCTACTTCACCGGGTACCATCCCCAGGCCGGTCTGCTGCTCAAACAGGCCCATGACATGGGCATGAAGATCCAGTGGGTGATGGGCAACGCCTCCAACAACCCCGAGCTGATCAAGATCGCCGGTGTGGACGCGGCCAAGGGTGCGATGTTCACGACCGAGCCGCTGCCAAAGGACCTGGAGTTCCCTGAGGCGAAGCAGTTTGTGACCGACTACACGGCCAAATACGGCTCGCCGCCCGAGAGCGTCTGGTGGGTCATGGCGGCGGATGCATACCGCGTGATCGCCGAAGGCATGAAACAGTCGAAATCGAGCGATCCCCAGGTGGTAGCGGAGTACCTCCACAACAGCTTCAAGGACTTCCCGGGCATCACAGGACCGATCAAAGGCTTTGACGCTAAGGGCGACCGCATTGGCGCCGTCTACAAAGCCTATGTTATCTCTGACACAGGAGAGATTGTGCCGAATCCCCAGCAGCCGGCGCTGGAGTAACGTATATTCGGCGCGTGAAGGTACGGGCCTACGGTGGGCTTCCGAGGACGCAACCTGCCCCAGCAGGGGCTTTTGGAATGGGAAGCGTTCTTGGTGGCCCGGCGTAGGCCCGGACTCACTCCTGCCGGGGGTGGCGCACCCGACCGCTCACCCCGCGCCCATGCGAGGCATTCATGGAACTATTGGCTCAGAACCTGCTCAACGGCCTGACCATCGGGGCCTTTTACGCCCTGGTTGCGCTGGGTTACACCATGGTTTACGGCGTACTCAAACTGATCAACTTTGCGCACGGCGATATTTTTATGTGGGGCGCCTATCTGGGCTGGACCGCAGTCACTTTCTTTGCCTTCGTGGGTCTTCGGCTCAGTGCCTGGGCCATGGTGCCGACGATCATACTGGTAATGGTGACCTGCGCTCTGCTGGGCGTACTCATCGAGCGAATCGCCTACCGCCCGCTGCGGGGAACCGGCCGCCTGCCGCCGATCATCTCCGCCCTGGGCGTCGCCTTCATTCTCGAGAGCGGAGCCCGCAACCTGTATGGCGCCAGCTACCAGATTTTTCCCAAGAGCGTCGCCGTCTCCGGCCGATTCAACCTTGCCGGCTCGGTGACGGTCAGCGTCACTCAGATCGTAGCCCTGGTGGCGGCATTGGTTCTGATGGCTGCGCTCTACCTGTTTGTAAACTACACACGGGTGGGCACCGCCATGCGAGCCGTTTCGCTCGATCATGATACCTCACGCCTGATGGGCATTGACGTCAACCGCATCATCGCGATTGTCTTTCTGATCGGCCCTGCCCTGGGCGGCGCGGCAGGCAGCCTGGTGGCTCTGCATTATGGGTCGTTTGACTTTACGCTCGGTTGGACCTTCGGCCTCAAGGCCTTTATCGCCGCGATCTTGGGTGGCATCGGCAATTTGCCGGGCGCCATGCTTGGCGGCATCATTCTGGGCATTGTCGAGAGCCTGAGTGCCGTATACCTCGGGTCACAGTGGAAAGACGTGGTCGCATACCTATTGTTGGCGCTGATCCTGATCGTCCGGCCGACTGGTTTGCTGGGCGAGCGCGTCGCGGAAAAGTTGTAGAGCGCAAGCCGGTTCGTCTGCCGGAGGCAGCATGACCCATATTCTAATGCGAGTCCGCCGGGCCCCAACTGCCTATTGGTGGTTCCTCGCTCTGGCAGTTGCCATTCTTCTGCCGCTGCCACTCAATGACTACATTCGCAGCGTGCTGTGGCTGGTCGGCATCTACTTCCTCTTGGGTTTGAGCCTGAACATTATCGTCGGATACGCCGGCTTATTCCAGCTCGGCCACGCAGCCTTTTACGCCCTGGGAGCATACGTCGTTGCCCTGCTCAACCTGCGTCTACACGTGCCCATCCTGCTGGGCCTGCCCATTGCGGTCCTCTTTGCCGGAGCCGTCGGCTACATGATCAGCCGCCCGATCCTGCATTTGCGTGGCGACTACCTGGCGATCGTGACCATCGCTTTTGGCGAGGTTGTGCGCATGCTGCTGGTCAACAACCTCGGCGGCATCACGGGCGGCGCCAACGGGCTCTTCGGCATCGATGCGCCGGCGTTGTTCGGCTTCGTGTTCAATTCCACCCTGCGCAACTACTACCTGGTGCTGTTCTTTGCCGCCCTGTACATTTTCGCCTCACGCCGGCTGGAGGATTCACGCCTGGGGCGAGCCTGGATGTACGTACGTGAGGACGAGCTAGCGGCCGAGGCAATGGGCGTCAACACCGTGCAGGTCAAGGCCCTGGCCTTTTTCCTCGGCTCGGCCGGCGCCGCGCTGGCGGGCGTCCTCTACGCGGGCAAGATCAGCGTCATCTCGCCCGACCTGGGCGCCTTCCTCGAATCGGTGATCATGTTCTGCATCGTCGTGCTGGGTGGCACAGGCTCGATTCCCGGCGTTCTAGTGGGCACTCTCGGCATGATCGTCCTGCCTGAAATCCTCCGCTTCGTCAGAGACTGGCGCGACGGCTTCGTCGGGCTGGCGATGGTCTTAATGATGATCTTCCGCCCCACCGGTCTCTGGCCCAGCCGGCGGGTCGCGCTGGAAATCACAGGCAAGGAAACGGCTGCGGCGGTTCCGGAACTGGTATCGCCGACCTGACAGGAAACAAGCTATGCCTTTACTGAGTATCTCCGGGCTAACCAAAACCTTTGGCGGCCTGATGGCAGTCAAGGACGTGGACGTCGACATCGACCCGGGCACCATCTTGGGCATGATCGGCCCGAATGGTGCGGGCAAGACGACAGTCTTCAACCTGGTGACCGGCATCTACGCACCGGACCGGGGCACGGTGCGCTTCGACGGTCGCAGCCTGGTGGGCATGAGTCCGCACGCGATCGCCGCGGCCGGGGTGGCTCGCACATTTCAGACCATCCGTCTCTTCCCAAACCTGACCGTACTGGAAAACGTGATGTCCGGACGCGATTGCCGCAGTCAGGCAGGGATCGCAGGCGCGATTTTCCACTTGCCCAGCCAACGGCGCGAGGAACGCGAGATCCGCGCGCAGGCCGAGCGTCACCTGCGTTTCATGAACATCTGGCAGTTCAGGCACGAGTTGGCCAAGAACTTGCCGTATGGCGACCAACGGCGGGTCGAGGTGGCGCGCGCCCTAGCCACCGATCCCAAGCTGCTCATCCTCGACGAGCCGGCTGCCGGGCTGAACGAATACGAAGGCGGCGAGCTGATGGCCCTCATCCGCCAGATCCGGGATTTTGGCATCACCATCTGGCTGATCGAGCACGACATGAAGGTGGTGATGGGCGTCTCTGACCGGGTTGTGGTGCTGGATAACGGGATGAAAATCGCCGAGGGGACGCCGCAGGCAGTACAGGCCAATCCGGAGGTGATCGAGGCCTACCTGGGCCGCGACGAGGAAGAGGAGGTACGGGCCGATGCCTGACGCGATCCTGGAAGTACAGGATGTACAGGCCTATTACGGCCACGTCCACGCCCTCAAGGGCATCTCGCTCAAGGTGGACCGGGGCGAGATAGTCGCGCTCATCGGAGCAAACGGCGCCGGCAAGACGACGGTGCTGCGTACGGTGAGTGGACTGCTGCGGCCGCGCCTGGGCGAAGTCCGTATTGGGGGACAGTCGATCCGCGGGATGCCGGCCCATCAGGTCGTCTACATGGGCGTGTCGCACGCGCCGGAGGGACGCAAGATCTTCTCCACCCTCTCGGTTAACGAGAACCTGAACATGGGTGCCTACAGCCTCGGTGCGCAGCGCTCACAAATCGAGGCTCATCGCGAGCAGGTCTTTGCCCTCTTCCCGCGCCTGCGCGAGCGCCGCAATCAGTTGGCCGGCACGCTCTCCGGCGGCGAACAACAGATGTTGGCCATCGGCCGCGCGCTGATGGCCAATCCGAAGGTGCTGTTGCTCGACGAGCCGTCCCTGGGCCTGGCGCCGCTGTTGGTGCGGGCGATTTTCGATACCGTGAAGCAGATCAACGCTTCGGGAGTGGCGATCCTGCTCGTCGAACAGAACGCGCGCGCGGCGCTGCGCCTGGCGCACAAGGGCTACGTGCTTGAGACCGGGAGCATCGTCCTCGCCGGACCCGCCGGCGAACTGCTCGCCGATCAACGAGTCCGCAAAGCCTACCTGGGAGAGCAGTAGCGGGCGTCGTCCGTCAGGAAAGGTACGGCTTCCTGGAAGACCTGCCCTGGTTCCAATTCTATCACTCCGCTCGACGCGGTCGACGAGACCGTGCGCATGCGTACGGAACAGCGACTGCTCATCTTCAGGGGCTCCTCCCTATCCGCGCTACGTCGAAATTTCGGGCGACGCCCTCGAAGACCATGGTCGGCAGGGTGCTGCGGCGCGGACTGCGGCGCGGACTGAAGGCCGAAGGGAAGCCGTAGGGTCGGTTGCCACCCCGGAGCGGAGCGCTCGGTCATCCGTGCAACACCCGCCCCCCTCGCAAGCGGTGGCCTAGCCGGGCGCCCTCAGCTTCCCTAGCCGAGGCGTAGACGGGCTTATCTAGAGAGGCAACCAGGTACCGATGCCACAGGCCAACGCCTTGCGGTAGATGATGGGCGCAGTCGCCATATCGTCGAGGGCGAGGCCCAGGTTACAGGTCATGGTGCGCTCGTGCGTGGACTCGCGCCCGACCTTCTTGCCTGCCACCAGTTCCCCGAGGCTTGCATAGAGCGGCGGTATGTCCTGGAAATAGCCCACTTCGCGGTAATGCTCGAGCTGAGGCACGTCGTCAGTGCAGAACTTGTCGGCCTCGCGCATCGCCGCGCCGGCCCAGAACGAATCGAAATCGACCAGTGAGGCGAACGCGCCTTCGGCCAGCCAGCCGGCCTTGATCGTCGCATGGGGCACGCGCAGGATCGGTCCAGCCGTGACGACGATATCGCAGCCCTCGACGGCCTCCCGCGGCTGCGCGGCCTTGATCACTTCCAGATCGCCCCTGGAGCTTATCTCGGTGACAAAGGCATCGCGGGCCTCCTCGGAGGTGTCATAGGCGACTACACGGCGGATGGGGAACAGAACCCTGAGGGCCTCGAGGTTGCTGCGGCCTTGCACGCCACAGCCCAAAATGCCCACCGACTGCGACTCTGTCATTGCCAGGTAACGGGCAGCGACCGCGGTCGCCGCTCCGGTCCGCTTGGCGGTGATCCAGGTACAGTCCATCACCGACAGGGGCATACCGGTTTGCGCGTCGTTCAGAATCAGCAATCCCGTGATGTAGGGAAGGCCGCGCTTGGAGTTCTCCGGGTAGCCGCCCACCCATTTGACGCCTATCGCCCCCAAGGAGGGGATGTACGCCGGCATGGCGTGAATAAAAGCATCCGGCTGCGAATGCACGCCGGGCTTCGGAGGCATCTCGACGCGTCCTTCGCCCAACTCGCGGAACGCGCTCTCGAGGGCAGTGATGATATCGGCCATGCTGACGTCGGTAGCTTCGACGTCAGCACGCGACAGGTAAAGGATTTTGTGCCCGGACATCCTGAACTCCTTTGCAGAATCGAGATCGACTGGCCGGTAATGGCCTGAGATGCAGGCAGAGTCTATCTTCGGTGGAGTGGAAAGTTGAGTGAGTTACAGCCTGTACTCCCAGATGAGCGCCAGGGTTGAGAGCGTGATCAGGCCGAACTCGAGGAGCACGCGACGCCCGATGTGCTCTTGCAGGGCGTGCTGCGCCAACCCCACGACATTATAGAAAAGCAAGAGCAGCAGCAATCCGCCGGTCAGGCTGCCCAGGCGCCAATAGTTCAGAGCCCAGGTTGCTTCGCCGAGCACCAGGCCGGTGATCGCCGCATATAGCGTGACCAGCGCTACCGGGCGGTCGCTGCCGCGCAGAAGCTCCAGGGCAAGCAATGAGCTCAACAAGGTGACCTCAGTTGCCGAGACGATGCTGCGCACACGGGTGCGATAGACGACGAGGAAGAGCACCAGCGTGATGGCATAAGTCAGCGCGTTGAGGCCCAGTCGAGCCCGCCGGTAGCCGGTGGCAAAGGGATCGACGGTATGGTAGATGCCGGCCAGGCTGAGACCCAACAGCATCCCCGTCAACACGAGGCCGGCAAACCAGTAGAGGCGCGAGGGCGCGAGCGGCAGCAGAAGGACCGCGACGATCACCAGTGCAATCGGGATCGACCAGTATACCCAGTGGTTCTCTAGGGGAGGTCCGGCAGTGAACGCCCAATCGACCACAGAATACCGGCTGCGGGGATGGGCGCGTATGATCGCTTCAGTGCCGCTGGCGATCAGGCCGGTCAAGACTGCACCGAGAAGTGTCGTTCCGGTCAGTGTAAGGCTAATCGGGGAACCCAGCACCGTGGTCGAGAAGGTACGGACGGGCAGAATCAGCAGTTTTTGGGCCACCAACCCAACCAGCACCACCCACACCAACACACTGGCCCGATCACGGTAGTCGACCAGGGTCATCAAAATTGCTCCGCAGCAGACAGAATGTCGCCATTCTAGCGGCGTCCTGGGCCTTTGTCAAAGCAGGCACTAGCGAATGGCACCACTTGACCAAAGTGTGATAATATTATAGCGAATAATTGCAGAGCAGGAGGCTGCGGTGCTGTACAACGATTTTGCGCTGACAATCGCCGATCCACAAGGTGCAGGCTATCCGGTCTCCGCGATCGCCCAGACCCTGGGCCGGGTCTCTTCTACCTTACGGCCGATCGACAGCTCCTTGGCCGGCTGCCTGGCCCAAATCGCCACCCAGGCCGAAACAGGCGGCGGCGCGAACCTGGCGACAAACGCCGGCAGCGCGCTCTTCCGCTGGTTGATGGCCGGCCCTCTCGAAACGCACCTGCGCCTGGCCTGGGATCGCGCTGCGCACGCCGGCCATGGACTGCGCCTACGGCTCAGCATCGATCCCCCGGAGATCGCCGCCCTGCCCTGGGAGTTGCTGAACGACCCAGAGCGCGATCACTGTTTCGCGACCTCGGCTTCCACGTTGCTGGTGCGCTTTTTGGATCAGACCGGCTTCTTCGGCGGCCTGGCGGAGCAGCTTGCTGAACTGCCACTGCACATGCTGCTCGTGCTGCCCCAGGTGCCGGAGCTCGATCTGGCGCGCGAACGTGCCCTGATCGAGGAAGCAATTCGTCCGCTTCAGGATGTCGTCCGGCTGCACGTCCTCGAGGGACCCGTCAGTCGCAGCATGCTCTCGGATGCGCTCCTGGCAGTGCCGTACGATATCGTTCACTTGACCGGTCACGGCGCCTTCGAAGACGGGGTGGGTTACGTCGGACTGAACCTGCCCGATGGCGGCCTGGATTGGGTGGATGCGCGTGCGCTCGTCCGACTGCTCGGCTCTCAGCGCTCGATCAAGCTCCTCCTGCTCAACTCCTGCAGCACCGGACGGGTAGACGCCGGCGCCGCTTTTCGTGGACTGGCCCCGCAGATCGTGCGCTCCGGCGTCCCGGCGGTGGCCGCCATGCAGTACTCGTTGACCGATGCCGCGGCCCTGACATTCGCGCGCGCCTTCTACCGCCAGCTCTGCATGGGTGAAAATGCTGGCCAGGTCGACGTGGCCATCACCTATGCGCGCAATATGCTGGGCGTCATGCATCCCAATGACATCAGCTTTGCCGCACCGCTCCTCTACACGCACGCCTCCAATGGAATCATCTACACGCTGGCACCGCGCACGACTGCCCACACTGTGCTGGACGCCAGCGGCGACGACGCGCGTCTGGCCATGTTCGCGGGTTCGATCGAATCGAGCATGCTTTTCGAGGAGGACTGGCGGCTGGCCGAGCCGCACATGCTGGACGAGTGGCGTCGCACGCTGGCATGGGCCGAGAAGGCCTACACCTTGCATCTTGACAGCGGCCGTCCCGCGGTGCAGCAAGCCGCTCAGCAGGGCCAGGCACTGATTCGCCGTCGACTGGCCGCCCTGGACGAGCGGGTCACACAGTAACCGGCATTTTCAGGTCAGCAAGCCGGGGAATACGCTCACCACAATCAGGATCACCGTCAGGAGGATCAACAGACCCACGATCCCCCAGGCGACCACGTTGAAGACCGGCCCATTGACATACTTCCCCATCCAACGTTTGTCATTGATCAAGCGCAACATAACGACGAGGACCACCGGCAGCAGCACCCCGTTTAGCGTCTGGCTGGACAACATCGCCTGCACCAGGGATTTGATGGGCAGGAGAATGATGGCCGCGCCCAGGACGATGAGCAAGGTATAGATGAGGAAGAACGCCGGCGCTTCTTTCAGGCTCCGGTCCACCCCCAACTCCCAGCCAAATGCCTCGCAGACCACGTAGGCGGTCGAGAGGGGCAAGATCGCAGCCGAGAACACCGAGGCATTCAGCAGGCCGAGCGCAAAGAGGGTTGAGGCATAGGCCCCAGCCAGCGGCCGCAGGGCCGCAGCCGCTTCCTGGGCCGTCTCGATGTGGGTCCCGGAGGCGTGCAGGGTCGCGGCGCAGGCGACGATGATGAAACCCGCCACGAAAACCGCGAACAGCGAACCGACGATGACGTCCAGGCGCTCGTAAGCGTAGTCGGCGACCTTGAGGCCCTTATCGACGATTGACGCCTGCTGGTAGAACTGCATCCACGGGGCGATCGTGGTGCCGATGGCGGTCACAAAGATCGTCACGTAACCCGCCTCGAAGTGGAAAGACGGAGTCACGGTCGCCCTTGCCACCTCGCCCCAGTCGGGGTGGGCAATGATGCCAGAGGCGACGTATGAGAGATAGATGGCACTGGCGATCAGGAAGACTTTCTCGACTCGCCCATAACTGGCCTTGACGATGAGCAGCCATACAAGCACAGCCACCACGGGGACCGAGACGAATTTTGAGACGCCGAATATCTCCATACTGGCCGCCACGCCCGCGAACTCGCTGACCGTATTGGCCAGGTTGGCGATCAGCATGATACCGATGATGAGCGCGGTGATCCTGACACCCATCGACTCGCGGATCAGGTCGGCCAAGCCCTTGCCGGTCACCACTCCCAGACGGGCGCTCATTTCTTGGACGACTATCAACGCCAGGGCCACCAGCGGTAACAGCCAGAGCAAGGTGTAGCCGTAGTCCGCGCCGGCCACCGAATATGTGGTAATGCCGCCGGCGTCGTTGTCTACATTAGCAGTGATAATCCCCGGTCCGACCACGGCCAGCATGATCAGTAAGCGCACGCGAAACGATCTGAAGCGTCGCACCACAGTCACGGTCCTCACTCCTCATGCCCGATTCAACGGTAGAGCTTTGGCAAGCGTCGCTTCCAGGCGGTGGGAATTATCTTGTCCAGCGCGTCGTCGGCCGTGACGATGCCGTGCAGATGTTGCTCGTCGTCGACCACCGGCACCGCCAACAGGTTGTACTTGGAGATCGCCTGAGCCACCTCGTCCTGGCTGTCGGTCAGGTTTACCGTCACCACGCGTCGCTCCATGAAGTCGGCGACGGGGGTGCCCGGCTGGGTCAGCACCAGCTCGCGCAGGGAGAAAACGCCCACCAGGCGGTTCGCGGCATCGACGACGTACATGTAAAAAATCGTCTCTGCGTCCTCGGCGTTTTCCCGCAGATGCGCCATGACTTCTTCGGCGCTCAGGTCCGGACCGACCGCGACGTACTCGGTCGTCATGATGCCACCCGCCGAGTCTTCAGGGTAGGCCAACAGCTTGCGGACGTCCTCCGCCTCGTCGCTTTCCATCAAGGCCAGCAGGTCATGGCTGCGCTGCTCCGGCAGTTCGGCCAGCAGGTCGGCGGCTTCGTCGGGCGCCATTTCCTCCAGCAGATCGGCGACACGCTCGTCGGACATGGACTCGACCAGGCTCGCCTGGAAGTCCGGCTCGACTTCCTCCAGTGTGTCGGCCACCGTTTGCACGTCCAGCGATGCCAGCACCCGGTCGCTTTCGGCCCGACTCAGGTCGCTGATAATCTCGGCCAGATCGGCAGGGTGCAGCTCGGCAAGTGCCTGCCCGGGCACCTTCAGACGCATCGGCTGGCCGCCGGGCAGCAGCTCGACATCATCCCAGGAGATGGTGCTGGCCGGTAGAGGACGCCTCAGGCGCTCAGCCACTCGTTGGGCGGCCTTGGCCCAGCCCAGGCGGCGTAACAGGCCCAGTCCACCGATGTCGACGTTGGCCACGTACACGTGTCCGTCGACCCGCGCCAGTTCCAGGTCGTTGACGCGCACCACCCGCACGCCGTCGGTGTCGATGATCTGCTTGTCGAGCACGTCGCGCACCAGGAACAGATCGTGCTCTTGCGCCTCATAGGGGGTAAGATCCCCCAGGCGATGCGTCAGCGGGATCGCCGGCGCGATGAGCACGGCCACATCCGCGTAAGGAACCAGCAGGGTGCCGCGCGCGCGTTTCACCAGCAGCGCCACGAGGCGGGGATGGGCCACCTCCCCGGAAGCGGAGGCCACAACGTCCTGAACCGTGCCCAGGCGCTCGCCGTCCAGGTCTGCCACGGGTTTGCCCAGCAGGTCGCTGACGTAAGGCATAGATCACCCCCTCACGAATCACAATGACATGTTATGACGGCAAAAGGGGCTCGGGTTGCCGGCTCAGCCTCCGCGGTGCCGGTCCTCGAGGACGGGCGCCACCGCTTCAGTTGACCCGGCGGCAGGTGACTACCGGAGGGTTCTGAGGAGGGAGCTAAGCAGTCGAGCCGGCCATGAGCCAGCTTCTGCAGTTTTTGGTTGCCCGGCACCCGGCCGGGAAGGTACTACCAGGTCCAGTTTCAGTTGACATCGGCTTACTTTGGTTCAAATACCCCAGCGTTCTGCGACCGGGCGGACCTCGCCCGAGACAGGGAACGGCGGGTCGCTGTGATGCTCGAATTCTACTCCGCCGGCCGGCAGTGTCAAATTGATCGCACCCTTCGGAACACAAGGCTCCATCCACCGCCCGCGGTGAGCAGCAGGCCCTGCAAGTTCAGTCCGGGAGGGTGTTGCCCCAGGTGGGAAGGAGGAAGGGCGGTTCGACGGGAGAACTGACAGGTGTCATCGGCAGCCTGGCCAGCGCCCAGCGCAGCGCATCCTGATCGCGCCACGGATACTCGGTATGGCCAAAACACATTGACTGCTCATGGCCTTTGCCGCAGACTACCACGACGTCACCGGCCGTCGCCTGCTGCACCGCGTGTAGGATGGCTCGCTGGCGGTCGGGCACCCGCAGGAAGTCCGTGCCCTCGACGCGCCCAGCCGCTTGGCAGGCCGCCGCCGTCTCCGCCATGATGGAACTCAGATCCTCAGTGCGTGGGTCCTCGGCGGTGATCACCGTGTAATCGGCCAGGCGAGCCGCAACCGCACCCATGAGGTGACGCTTCTCACAGTCGCGCAATCCGGCACAACCAAAAACCACGATCAGCCGTGTACTGCTGGCCAGTCGCCGCAAAGTCTCCAAAGCGCGCTCGAGGCCATTGGGGGTATGCGCGAAGTCTACGATAGCCGTGAAGGCCTGGCCCTGGTCGATGCGCTCCATCCGCCCAGGGATCCCCCGCACGGCCTGCACACCGGCGCGGATCTCGTCCGCGCCAACCCCCAGCGCCAGCGCCGCACCAGTTGCCGCCAGGATGTTCGAGACATTGAAGTCGCCCAGCAACGAGGTCGCGAACTGCAGATGCGGCATTGCGGACCCATCGCCTTCGTTCGCGATCTGGACCCCAAAGGTGCTGCCGCCGGGCAAGTGCTGGATGTTGGTGGCTGTCAACTGCAGCGCGTGCCCGTCCGCCTCGGGAGCCTGCAGGCCATAGGTGATGGAGCGTTCGACCTGAATTCCCTCCAGGAAACCGTAGGAACTATCGTCCCGGTTGAGCACGGCCGTCTTTGCCAGCCCCGGGAAACCGGCTTTGCGCTCGGGGGAGGCCGAGAAAGCTGCGGTCTGGCGTCGCGCGCCCAGCGAACGAAACAGCATAGACTTGGCGTCACGGTACTCCTCATACGAACCGTGAAAGTCCAGGTGCTCGTGCGTGATGTTCGTGACCACTGCGATGTCGAAAGCACAGCCCGTTACCCGGTGTTGAGCCAGCCCGTGAGAAGTGACCTCCAGGACGGCCACGTCCGTCGCTGCGGCGCGCATCCTTGCCAGGTAGCGCTGAACGTCAGGGGCGTCGGGGGTGGTCGTGTGCAACCCGGTGTCGATCGCCTCGTCGCCGATCACGGCATTGATCGTGCTGACCAGTCCGGCGCGGCACCCCGCGGCGCGCAAAATGCTGAACAACAAGTTCGCCGTGGTGGTCTTGCCGTCGGTACCTGTCACGCCCACCAGGGCCATACCCCGGCTCGGATGGCCGTACCAGGCAGCCATTAGCCAGGCCAGGGCTTCCCGGCCGTCGGCCACCTGAACGTAGGGCACCGAAGGACACCCCTGCTCCAGCTCACCGACGATCGCGGCCGCGCCCCGGCGGATGGCATCCGGGATATAGCGGTGGCCGTCGAGGCCCACGCCCTGGTAGGCAACAAACAGCGCGCCAGGGACCACCTGGCGCGAATCGGAGACGATGCACGTGATATCAGTTGCCGTCAGGGCGCTGACTGCCAGAACGTGCGGCAACTCGGCCAGCAATTGGGCAAGCTGCATGGGTTCCTTCTCGAGTGTGCCGCGGCACCTGCGTGCCCGCGGACGCAGCTAGTGGCTGCGCCCGCTCTGCCGTCCGGCCACCACGCGCAGACCACTCCACGCACATTGGCGGGCCGAGCAGCGATAGCGACGGACAGGCACGTAGAGGCTGATCCAGCGGTCGGTCGGACGCCGATGAATACGGCGTATCTCACCCCCACAAGCAGGGCAGGCGACGGCGCTCAGAGACGCAGCTTGCATCAATTGCCAACGGATGCGGATCAACAGCGCAGCAAACGCGAGCAAGATCAGCAGCCCGCCGATCATGTCTGCTGCACCAAGCCGGCCGGCCAGGCCGAGCAAGCCGTCAACCGCGGCCAGCGAGTGATCGACCAACTGGTTGGTCCAGCGCCAGAGCGTGGCCTTCAGGTTTCCGGGATCGACTACCACCAGGACGACGCCCAAAGTCACCGCCAAGAGCCAGGCGATCTCGAAGTTGAACCTGTGCAGGAACCGGCGAAGACGGCTCTCGGGCGGCTTGTGACGATGACGCCTGAGAGCCGTCGGTTCCTGCACGGCAGGCGGCTCCGGGGCAACGACAGGCGGTTGCACGGATTGCTCGATCACCGGAATCCTCCTCTGACCCACTGCCTTCCAGGCGCGGCGCTGGATCGTGCCAGGCGCGGCGCTTGGGCGGCTGGCTGTTGCCAGCACCGCCTACTTGAGGGCTAACAACTGGACCGACTGGGTAGCCCAGGCGATCAAGGGCCCCGGCGCCAGGCCGAGAACGAGAGTGATGACGGCAGTGACGATCAGCGCCGTCCGCAAGGATGGAGCTACCCGCACCGCCCCACCATCCTCGGCAGGCGTGAAGAACATCAAGCGAACCACGTTCAGGTAGTAGAAGGCCGCCACGACACTGTTGACGGCGCCCACGGCGGCGAGGACCCACAGCTGTCGCTGGACGACGGCACCGAAGACGAAGAACTTGCCCATGAAGCCGCCGGTCGGTGGTATTCCGGCCAGCGAAGCCAGGAAGACGAAAAGCAACCCGGCCAGCCAGGGCGCGCGCTGCGCCAGACCGGCATAGTCCTTGACCTCGGTCTTGCCCGTAGCCTGCTCGATGGCAATGACCACTGCAAAAGCGCCGGCATTGGTGAACAAGTAGGCGAACAGGTAGATCAGGACGCCATTGATACCGCTGAAGGTCAGGCCCGGCACCAGGCTGATGGCGGCCACGCCCATCAGAATGTAGCCGGCCTGGGCGATCGAAGAGTACGCCAGGAGGCGCTTGATGTTGGTCTGGCGCAGCGCAGTCAGGTTGCCGATGGTCATGGTAAGCATCGACACCGCGATCAGCAGGAAGGCCCACTCAGTCTGCATCTGACTCATGGCGACAACGAAGACCCGGATCAAGATGGCAAAGCCGGTCGCCTTGGAAGCCGTCGACAGGAAAGTCGTCACCGGGGTCGGTGCGCCTTCGTAGGTGTCAGGCGCCCACTGGTGGAACGGCACCAGGCTAGCCTTGAAGCCAAAACCGGCCAGCAGGAGAATGATGGCCGGTACCCCCAACCAGACCAGGTCGGCGGATGCCTTGGTGGAGAACGCGGCGGCCAACTCGCCCAGGTCGGTGGTGCCGGTGGCCCCATATAGCAGCGACATGCCGTAGAGCATGACAGCCGACGCGGTTGCGCCGAACAGGAAATACTTAATGGCGGCCTCGCCCGACTTGCGATCCTCGCGAAAATAGCCGGCCAAGACGTAACTGGTGATACTCAGGAACTCCATGCTCAAGTAGATCATCACCAGGTTGCTTGCGCTCACTGCGAGGCATATGGCCAGGCCGGTCACCAGCAGCAACGCATAGAACTCGCCGCCGTAGCGGGTGCGGCCAGGCATGTACGAGACGGCGGTCAGGATCACGATGGCTACGGCACAGATCGCAAAGGCCGTGAAGAACACCGAGAACGGATCGATGGCCAGCAGAGTCGCCACCCGATGGCTGCCGCCCAGGCTTGGGATGACGCCGAGCAGCGCGGCCGCCAATCCGGCCAATGCGATGTAGGGCAGAAAGCGCGCTTGCGGATAGGCGCCGCTCGCCCCGACCGGCGCGCTCCGTATCCAGACGACGTCAAGCAAAAACACCAGCGCCGCAGACACGAGCAGGATGAGCTCGGGTAGCAAATACGTGAGGTCAGATAAACTCAAGTTGCGCCTCCGGGCCGCATCACGCTCACCCGCCTGCCAGCTTGGTCATCAAGTCCACAAAGGCCTTGTTGAAGAAGCTGAGGATGGGTGTCGGGTAAACGCCGAAGAAGACCATGATAGCCACCAATGGCCAGAGCGTGACTTTCTCGAACATGGCAACGTCACTGGGCTCGTGCGATTCGACACCGGTCACCACGTTGGTCCAGTGACCGATCTTGTGCGGGTCGTATTCGCCCAAAAACACAAACTGGACGATCTTCCAGAGAATGTAAGCCGCGGTCAACACCACACCCAGAATGCCCACTGCGGCCCAGATGCTGACGATGGCGAAAGCTCCCCGGAAGACGAAGAACTCGCTCCAGAAGCCGGCCAGACCGGGCAGACCCAGCGAGGCGAATGCAGTCACCGCGAACAGGCCGTAGTAGTACGGCAGCTTCGAGCTGAATCCGCCGAACATCTTCAGATCACGCAGGTGCGCCCGTTCGTAGATCACGCCGACCAGGAAGAACAAGCCGCCGGTGATGATGCCGTGGTTGAACATCTGCAGGGCCGCGCCGTTCAGCGCCATGGCACTTGCATCTACCCAGGCAGGCGTGCCAATAGCAAAGGCTGCTGCGCCTATGCCCAGCATGACGTAGCCCATGTGGCTCACCGACGAGTAGGCGATCAGCCTCTTCAGGTCCCACTGGGCCATCGAGACGAAGGCGCCGTAGACGATGGAGATGACGCCCAGGGCGACCACGATCAAGGCGTAGCGCTTGAATGCCTCGGGAAAGATGGGCAGGATTATGCGGATGATCCCATAAGCGCCCAGCTTGAGCAGCACACCCGCCAGAATGACCGAGCCGGCAGTGGGGGCAGCCGTGTGCGCGTCAGGCAGCCAGGTATGGAACGGCCAGCTTGGGACCTTGATGGCAAACGCGATGAAGAAGGCGAAAAACGCGAGGCTCGAGAGCAGCAGGTTGCCGGCGAACGGATGCAGCTCGGCTGCCTTGATCATGTCGAAGGTGCCAACGTTGAAGTAGATACCCAGGATGGCCAGGAGCATGAAGACCGACCCGGCCAGGGTGTAGAGGAAGAACTTGATGGCCGAGTACTGTGGACGGTCCTTTGGCTGGCCCCAGATGCCGATCAAGAAGTACATCGGCACCAGGCCTACTTCCCAGAAAAAGTAAAAAAGGACCAGGTCCAACGACATGAAAACGCCGAGCATGCCCATTTCGAGCAGCGAGAAGAGGAAGAAGAATTCGCGCACCCGGTATTTGATGGTGTTCGACGAGTACCACAAGCCGAGCGTGGTCAGCAAGGTGGTGAGGAAGATCATGGGGATGCTCAGACCGTCCACGGCGATGTGGTAGTTGATCCCCAGCGCAGAGATCCAGGGCACGTCGAGTTCGAACTGGAAGCCACCGGTGGTCTTGTTATACGTCATCCACAACACCGCCGCCAACACCAGTGGCACCACGCTCAACAGCGTCGAGCCCCGCTTGATCAGGCGCTCCTCACTCGCTTTCTCCCAGCCGAACAGCCTCGCCCACGGCAGCAGCACCAGGACCGAGGTCAGTAAGGGCAGGAAGGTGATAACAGATAGAATCCAACTATTCATGTAAAAATTCCTCCGCTTATTTCGGCATCAGAAGGAATACGCCCAGGAGCATCGATATTGCCACCAGGCCAACCAGCAGGTAGTTCTGTACCCGACCGGTCTGAATAACTCGCACCGCGCCGCCGGCAGCACCCACCACGCCAGCCACTCCATCGACGAAGGCGTCCACGATGTGGCTATCGATCCAGCGTCCGACCTCTGAAACCTGCCGCCCCAACTTGCCGACGCCGTCCACGATCGGATCGATGATCCAAAGATCATCGAAGCGGTAGAGCCAACCTGCCAGGCGTTGGGCGCTCTTGACGAACACGCTGTAATAGAATTCGTCAAAGTAGTACTTGTTCTGCACGACGGCGTAAAGCCGGCCCAACATCGGCACCAGCGGGTCAACCCGTGCTCGATTTGCGCCACGGCTAAAGCTGCGGTAAACCGCCCACCCGGCGGCCAGGCCACCCAAGGCGACCACCAGTGAGGTCAAGAGGGGTACCGCGCTGAAGGGCAGTTCGGGGGCATCGATGTGCAGCGCCTCGGCTAACCCGCCGATGAAGGCGTGGAACGGATTGCTGGAGATGGCGCCCAGCAGCGGGAAGTCGTGTGGGATGCCGATCCAGCCGCCGACGACGGCGAAGCAGGCCAGGGCCATCAACGGGTAGGTCATCCAGGCGAAGATCGAGTCGTGCTCGCTGGAGTGCCGGGCGGCCTCGGTGCGAGGTTGGCCCAGGAACACCATGCTGATCTGGCGGGCAGTATAAAAGGCCGTGAGCAAAGCCGCGAGCGCCAAGACCACGAACACAATTTGATGGTTATTGGCGTATGCATCGGCCAGGATCTCGTCTTTGCTCCAGAAACCGGCGGTGAGGATGGGAAAGCCGCTCAACGCCAGCCCGCCGACGATGAAGGTCCAGGCAGTGCGCGGCATCTTCGTCAACAGGCCGCCCATGTTGCGCATATCCTGTGGGTTGAAATCGGATGCGGGGGCGTGGGCCGCCCCATGGGCCGGCGCGTGCCCGTTAGCGGCCGCCAGCTTGCCACCATCGCCGGTCACTGCGGCGTGGGCCTGGTGCTCACCGTGTTCCATGCCGTGGATGACGCTGCCGGACCCAAGGAACAGAAGCGCCTTGAAGAAAGCGTGCGTCAGCAGATGAAAGACCGCGGCCACGTAGGCGCCGATGCCCAGGGCCGCGAACATAAAGCCCAGTTGCGAAATGGTGGAAAAGGCCAGCACCTTCTTGATGTCGTTTTGTGTCAGGGCGATCGTGGCCGCGAAGAAGGCCGTGAAAGTCCCGATGAAAGCGATGAACTGCAAGGCCGGACCGTGTTCGACTGCCGCCATCAATGGATAAGTGCGAATGACCAGGTAGACGCCGGCCGAGACCATGGTTGCGGCATGAATCAGCGCCGAGACTGGTGTCGGGCCTTCCATGGCGTCGGGCAGCCAGACGTGCAACGGGAACTGGGCGCTCTTGCCGACGGCACCCATGAAGATCAGGATGGCGATCAACGTTGCCCACGGAGTGGGTCCGACCAGCGGCAGGTTGGCCGTGCTGGTGGCGAGTGAATGCAGCATGTCCGGCTTGAAGATATCGGCGAAGCTCAAGGAGCCGGTGCGGTTCCACAGCAAGAGGATCCCGGCCAGCATGAAGGTGTCGCCGATGCGCGTGGTCAGGAAAGCCTTCAGCCCCGCCTCTTTCGGCGTGATCTGCCTGGCATCCGGGTATTTGCGCGCGAACCAGAAGCCGATCAACAAGTACGAGCACAGGCCCATGATCTCCCAGAAGACCAGCAGCATGATCAGGTTGTCGGACAGGATCAATCCAACCATGCCGGTCGCGAACAGGGCGATGTAGGCAAAGAAACGGCTGGCCAACGGATCCACGAAGCCCGCCGTCGCCGGCTTGCCACGCTCGTCGTGCGGGTTCTCGGGCTTGCCCACACCCATGTAGCCCACCGAGTAGACGAAGATCAGGAAGCAGACAAAGGGCACCATGATCAGCATCGCTGCAGCCAATGGGTCCAGGGCAAAACCGAACGCCTGCCAGGTACGGCCGGTCGGCAGCCAGTCCCAGGCCAAACGGAAGGGCTTGCTGCCGAAGTCTTCGATGCCAAACGTGGTGAAGGCAATGGCCCAGCCGAGTATCCAGGCCAGCCCAATGCCGCCCAAGGCCAGCCCCGCGCTGAGCTTCTTGTCGTGGTTCGTCCACAGCACGATCAGCAAAAAGGCCAGGAAGGGCAGAAAGGGCAAGATGGCGGTCAAGTTAAAAATGGACATGCAGACCCCTTGTTTTACGTCCTATCCCTTCAGCGAGTTGATCTCTTCGACGTTCACCGTTCTCCGCTGCCGGTAAATGGCGATGATCAAGGCCAGGCCAACGGCGGCCTCGGCGGCAGCGACTGTGATCACGAAGACGGCAAACACCTGACCGGTCATCTGGGATACGGCGGTATAGCGCCAGAAGGCCACCAGGTTGACGTTGACCGCATTGAGCATCAGCTCGATGCCCATCAGCACGGCGACCGCGTTGCGCCGCGTCAGCACGCCGAACCCACCGATGCAGAACAGGCCGGCGGCAAGCAGAAGGTACCAGGACAACTGTACGGACATCACTTCACTCCCCGCGGGGCGATGGCTGGCTGCATCACTCCCGATCACGCGCGATAATGATCGCCCCAATCATCGAAACGACCAGCAGCACCGATGCCACCTCGAAGGGGACGGCGTAGGCGGTCACGAAGTCTATCCCCAGCCGTTGGATAGCGTCGGCCGGCGGCTGGCCGGCGGAAACCGGCCAGGCCACGCGGGTGACCACCGTCGCCAGGCCGACGAACAGAAGCGCGCTGAAACCGCCCACCAGGCCCCACTGTTCGTTGAAGCGCGGCTCATTCGGGTCCATGAAATTACGGCTAAGCATGATCGCGAAGATGATCAGAGTGGAAATGGCGCCAATGTAGACCAGGATCTGCGTCACGGCCAAGAATTCGGCCTGCAACAGCACGAATAAACCGGCGATGCCGAAAAATGCCAGGATCAGCCAGAGGGCGCTGCGCATCAGGTTATGCGACAGCACCACCATCAGGGCCGAGCCGAGGGTGACGACCGCGAGGATCGCGAACGCGACTACTTCCATCCCTTCTCCCTTGCCTTCGCAAAATCGCTACTTGATCGCTGTCACGCCGCCAGTAGGCTTTGCTCCACCTGCTGCTTCGCCTCTTGCTGCGCCACCACCTGTTTGGCGGCCCGCCCTAACAAAGTCAAGGCAGTGAACAGGATCGCCAGGTTGCCGGCAAGCATCAAAACGTATTGCACTGCAGTGGGCACCGGCAGCTTCAGCAGGATGGCCACCCAGAGCAAGTTGGCCAGGGCCGACGGCACCAGTACCTTCCAGGCGAATTGCAGCATCTGGTCGATGCGGAAGCGCGGCCAGGTGCCGCGGATCCACATGAGCACGAAAACGACCAGCACGACTTTGACGGCGAAATAGATTGGGCCGAGCACGGGCGCAAAAGCCGCCCCGGGGCCGCGCCAGCCCCCCAGGAAGAGGGTCGTGACGATCGCCGAGATTGCCATCAAGTTGCCGTACTCGGCGATGTAGAACCAGCCGAACTTGAGGCCGCTGTATTCGGTAAAGTACCCGGCCACGATCTCAGACTCAGCCTCGAGCAGGTCAAACGGCGAGCGCCCAGTCTCTGCGATGCCACAGAGCGTATATACAATGAAGACCATGGGCAGAACAAAGATGAAGGGCACGGTCTGCGCTTCGACGATCTGGCCCATGCGCATGGAGCCGACCAGCAACACGACGGTGGCGATGGACAAGATCATCGGCACCTCGTAGCTGAGGAGCTGGGCGACAATGCGGAAAGCGCCGATCAGCGCGAATTTGTTATTCGAGGACCAGCCGGCCATGATGATGGCCACCGTGCTGAGCGAGCCGATGGCCACGACATAGAGCGCGCCGATGTTGAGGTCGGCGCCAATCATGCGCCGCCCGAACGGGATCACCGCCCACAACATCATGGCGGAGGCTGCGATGAGCACCGGGGCGATATTGAAAACCGGCTTGTCGGCCCGATCGGGGATGATGTCTTCCTTGACGAGCATCTTGACCGCGTCCGCGATCGCCTGGAAAATGCCCCAGGGACCGACGCGGTTCGGCCCGATCCGGTTTTGGATCCGGCCAATCACCTTGCGCTCCATCCAGGTCAGGGTCAAAGTCGCGATGACCGGCATCATCACCAGGATCACGCCCACGATAATGTCATCGATCAGGCTGACTGCCCAACCGGGCAAAAACCCGCTCAGCCAAACCGTCCATGTCTGGGCGAGATTAACGAAGAAGTCGCGAATGTAGTTCATGGGTTACTGCCACTCCAGCGCGCCCTTGCGCCAGGCGTACATGAGACCGCCCAGCAGGATGGCGACGAAAAGAACCATTTCGGTCAGTCCATACAGAGCCAGCTTCCCATACGCGACCGCCCAAGGAAATACGAACACCGCCTCAACGTCAAAGGCGACGAAGATCAGGGCGAACACATAATACTGGGCCTTGAACTGTACCCATGTTTCACCGATGGTCTCCATACCACATTCGTAGGTCGAGTTCTTCATCGGGTTGGGTTTGTGAGGCCGGAGAAGCCAGGCTAGCAGGAGACCGATAACAGGCAGGGCGACCGCTATGAACGCCAAGACGGCGATTAGGGCATACTGCGAGAGCAAGCTCCCCTCCTATGGGTTCGAAGCAACATTGGCTGGCATTGCGTGCTGATTGTAACACAGGGATTTTGGGAACGCAAAGACTGAAAACAAAAAAGTGCATGCGTCATCACTGAACTTATCACGCCACACCCCGGACTAATCGTTTTGACAAGCCTGGGCGGTCGTGATAGACTGCGCGAATAAGTGACCTTAGTCACGCACGGTCTTGTCATGCATGACCTTAGTCACTCAGTAGATTGCATGCTCTGCCATAATGGCGCTCGGCGGGATGCGCTTCATCATTCATTGGGAGATTCGTCATGCCCGAAGGCTACGTGCCGATCCTCGTCATGCTCGCGATTGCCACCGGTTTCGCGGGCATCGCGCTTGGCGTACCCGCCCTCTTGGGCCCTCGCCGGCCAAATCAGACCAAGAACGAGCCGTACGAATCAGGGATGATCGCGTACGGGGACGTGCACCGCCGCTTCCCGGTGCAGTTCTACGTAGTGGCAGTATTGTTCATCCTCTTCGACGTCGAAACCATCCTGCTCTATCCCTGGGCGGCCATCGCCCATCAACTGGGTGTCTTTGGCCTGCTCGAAATGGCAGTCTTCCTGGTCATCCTCCTGGTTGGTTTCGTCTACGCATGGAAGAATGACGCGTTCAAGTGGGAGTAAGCGAACACCCAGGGCGTAAGGCGTCAGGGCATGCCGGCCACGCGTTACGTTCTGCGTGTCACGCTTTTTGCCTGCGAGCATTTGGAGTGATCCATGGGTCTAGAAGAACGTCTTAACGAAGATTCGGCCGTCACGATCAGCCTGGAACAGGCGGTGAACTGGGCGCGCAAGTACTCCGTGTGGCCACTCCTGGCCGGCCTTGCCTGCTGTGCCATGGAGCAGATCGGCGCCGGCGTGAGCCGCCACGACATCAGCCGGTTCGGCTCGGAGGTGTTCCGCGGCTCACCGCGCCAGGCAGATCTCCTGATCGTTTCCGGACGCGTCAGCCAGAAAATGGGACCCGTCATCAAGCGCCTCTACGACCAGATGCAAGAGCCAAAATGGGTGATCGCCATGGGCATCTGCGCCAGCAGCGGGGGGCCGTTCAACAATTACGCGATCGTCCAGGGTGTCGACAAGATCATTCCCGTCGACGTCTACGTGCCCGGTTGCCCGCCCCGTCCCGAAGCATTGCTCTATGCACTGATAATCCTGCAAAAGAAAATCGCCAACGATAAGTTCCGCGATCGCGTCTATCGCCCGGCCGAGACAGCGGGCGCGCGCCCTGCAATGAACCGAGGGGGCGCACATGAGTGAGGTCTTACACACCGCGCAGGTGCCTTCGGGCCTGGCCGCATCGTCCGTGGTAAGGCTGGTGCCGGCGACCGGCGAAGCGATCCCGGCCGTTCGCAGGTTGCGCGAGCGCTTCCCCCAGGCGCTGCAGGAGGTCAGCGAATTCCGCGGCGACTACACGGTCACCATCCGGCCGCAGGACCTGCTGCCGCTGGCCGGCTTCTTGCGGGACGATCCCGAGCTAAGCTTCATCCACCTGGCCGACCTGACCGGGCTCGACCGGAGCCGGTACCCGGGCCTGGCGGGCGCAGCGCGTTTCGCCACTGTCTACCATCTGTACTCAATGGCTCGCAATCAGCGCCTACGCCTCAAGGTGCCCTTGACCGGCGGCGACAACCCATCCGTGCCGAGCCTGACCGGCCACTGGCCAGCTGCCAACTGGTACGAGCGCGAAGTCAATGAGATGCTGGGGATACACTTCGACGGCCACCCGGATCTGCGGCACTTGCTGCTGCCGAACGACTGGCCCAATCACCCGCTGCGCAAAGACGTGCCGCGCGGAGGCGAGGAAGTGCCCTACTCTATGACCTGGGAGGACGAGGAGTTTGCCTCCTTCGGCAAACAGATCATCGAAGCACGGTCCTTCCCCTGGGCGCCGCCCAAGCAGGCCGACGCCAACCGGCATATGCTGGTCAACATGGGCCCTCAGCATCCCGCGACGCATGGGGTGCTGCGTCTGCTGGTCGAGCTCGACGGCGAACGCATCGTGGCGATCTATCCTGACCTGGGCTATCTGCACTCCGGCTTCGAGAAGCAGGGCGAGTCGGTCCGCTACAAGGATTTCAGTTACTACACCGACCGGATGGACTATTTGTCAGCGAACAGCAACAACCTGGGATACTGCCTGGCCGTCGAGAAACTGATGGGCGTCGAAATCCCCGCACGGGCACAGGCCCTGCGTGTGCTGATGTGCGAGCTGACCCGCCTGTCGTCCCACCTGATGTGGCTCGGTACACACGCCATGGACGTCGCGGGCACGATCCATTCCCTGCTGATGTACGCCCTACGTGAACGCGAGCAGATCCTCGATATCTTCGAGCTTGTCTGCGGCGCGCGCATCACCCTTTCATACATCCGGCCCGGCGGTGTTTTTCATGATGTCCCGGCCAGCTTTCGCGACCGGGTGCAAGATGTGCTGGATTACTTCCCGGGACGCATTCGCGAATACGAGCGCATGTTGACCGACAATCCCATCTGGCGCCAGCGCCTGGAAGGTGTCGGCCGGCTGACGGCCGAGCAGGCCCAAGGGCTGGGCGTGACGGGGCCGCTGCTGCGCGCGGCGGGTGTGAAGTTCGACTATCGCAAAGCCCGGCCGTACAGCGGTTATGACAAGTATGACTTCGAGATCCCGACCGCTACGGGCTGCGACTGCTTCGCCCGCTACGTGGTGCGGCTGGAAGAGATGCGTCAAAGCTTGCGCATCATCGACCAGGCGCTTAAGAGCCTGCCTGAAGGGCCGGTGCAGACGGCCGATCGCAAGATGGCCATCCCTCCCCGCCAGGAACTGGACACCAGCATGGAGGCGATGATCCACCACTTCAAGCTCATGACGCAGGGTTTCACGCCTCCCCTCGGCGAGGTTTACGAGTGCGTGGAAGGGCCGCGCGGCGAGCTGGGCTATTACCTGGTGAGCGACGGCAGCGCCAACCCATACCGCCTGCACGTGCGGACCCCGTCCTTCGCCAATCTACAGGCCACCGACACGATGTGCCGCGGCCATATGGTGACGGACGTGGTGACGGTGATCGGTTCCATCGATATCGTCCTGGGCGACATAGATAGGTAAATGCATATGCTTTGCGACCTTTCTGAACAGGCGAAAGCTGAAATCCGGGCGCTGATGGCCCGCTATCCCGAACCCCGTTCGGCCCTGGGCATGGCGCTTTACGTGGCCCAGCGAGAAGCAGGCTGGTTGCCGCCCGAGGTGATGGATGAGGTGGCCGGGATCTTCGGCATCGAGCCGGCCGAGGTGCGGGCTTTCGCCAGCTTCTATGACATGCTGCACGACGACGACGAGCCAGGGCAGTATGAGATCAAGATCTGCACCAACGTGCCGTGCATGCTGCGCGGCTCGGCCCGGCTGGTGAGCGCGCTCGAGGCGCGCTTGCAGGTGAAGTTGGGGCAGACGACGGCCGATGGCAGGTTCAGCCTGGCAGCGAGCGAGTGCCTCGGCTCCTGCGCCACCGCACCCATGTTCATGTGCACCGAAAAGACGACTGGCAAGATCCGTTACTTCGAGGGGCTCGAAACGCCCGACAAGGTGGAGGAAGCGCTCGCCTTGATCGAGTCAGGCCAGGGTTTCGCGACCACGGAGCGTTGGCCGCTCGGGCCGGGCCGCCACGCCGGCCACCCCGACACCAACCATCTGCTGGCCAACGTCGACCGTCCGGAGTCGCACAAGATCGAGAGTTACCTGGCCGGTGGCGGCTACCAACTGGCCCGCGGCACGATACTCGGCGACGTCGAGGGCGTGGTGCGGCGCACTCCCCAACAGGTGATCGATGAGGTCAAGGCCGCCACCCTGCGCGGGCGAGGCGGGGCGGGCTTTCCCGCGGGCGTCAAGTGGGGCTTCTTGCCGGCGGGCGTTTATCCCCGCTACCTGGTCGTCAACGCCGACGAATCGGAGCCGGGCACCTTCAAAGACCGCATGATCATGGAGTACGACCCGCACCAACTCATCGAAGGTATCATCCTGGTGGCCTACGCGATCGGCGCCGAGCGGGCGTTCATCTACGTGCGCGGCGAATACTATTTCGCGGCCGAACGGCTCAATGCGGCGATCGCCGAAGCACGCGCCTGCGGCTTTCTGGGCGAAAAGATCTTTGGCAGCGGCAACAAGCTGGACATCATGGTTCACCGCGGCGCGGGCGCCTATGAGTGCGGCGAGGAAACGGCCCTGCTCAGCTCGCTGGAAGGCAACCGCGGGCACCCGCGCCTAAAGCCACCCTTCCCGGCGGTCGCCGGCCTGTACGCCAAACCGACCATCGTCAACAACGTCGAGACGATCGCCAACGTGCCGCATATCCTCCGTCACGGCGCGGATTGGTATAAGGCCTGGGGCAGCGTCGCCAGCCCGGGCTTCCGCATCTACTGCCTGAGCGGGCAGGTGAAGTATCCCGGTCTCTACGAACTGCCGCACGGCACCAGCCTGCGCGAGCTGATCTACAGCTACGGCGGCGGGCCGAACGAAGAGGCGGGCGAGCTGAAAGCAATCATCCCGGGCGGCTTGTCCTTCCAGATGGTGGACGCCTCGCAGCTTGACGTTTGCCTGGACAACGAGAGCCTGCAGCAGGTGGGCAGCGGCCTTGGCTCGGCAGGTGTGATCGTGATCGGCCAGAACCAGAGTATGGTAGAGGTCGCCCAACGCACCCTGGCCTTCTTCCACGAGGAGAGCTGTGGCAAGTGCACGCCCTGCCGTGAGGGCACCGGCTGGCTGGAAAAGATCCTCGAGCGAGTTGAGAGGGGCGAGGGCCGCACGGAAGACGTTGCACTGATGCTCTACATCGCCGACATGATCGGCGGAAAGAGCTTCTGCCCCTTCTCGTATGCCGCTATCTGGGGTCTGCAAAGCAACCTGGCCAAGTTCGGGCCCGAGTTCGACGCCGCGATCGCCGCAGCCAAAGAACGGCCGGTGCTGCCCGTGCGCCCGACCTACCGCCCGGACACCGGTGCACCAACGAGCATGACCACGCCGAGCCTGCCGGCGGAAGAGAAGTATAACCGGCCTTCGCGCAGGCGTTGATGCTCAGAGGTAGGCGCGCCGGGCCTGGCGTCCAATTTGAAGGCATGCAACGCAAGCTAACAGGTGATTCGAGGTTCTGATGGCAGATACGGTCTCTCTGACCATTGACGACAAGCAAATAAGTGTGCCCGCCGGCACCCTGGTAGTTGATGCGGCCCGCACGGCGGGAATCCAGATCCCAGTCTTCTGCTCGCACCCGAAGCTCGAGCCCGTCGGCGTCTGCCGCATGTGCATGGTCGAGTACGTCACCCCCCGCGGCAACCGCGTGGATGTCTCGTGCACTGTGCCGGTGACCGAGGGCATGGTGGTGCGCACGAATACCCCGGCGGTCCGAGCGGCGCGCGAGGGCGTTCTGGGTTTCCTGCTGGTCAACCATCCCCTGGATTGCCCGATCTGCGATAAAGGTGGGGAGTGTCCACTCCAGGACCAGACGCTGCAGTATGGACCCGGCGCGAGCCAGTTCGTAGAAGAGAAGAACCACAAGGCCAAGCACTACCCGCTCAGCGAATTGGTCATCCTCGACCAGGAACGCTGCGTGCTCTGCTGGCGCTGCGTGCGCTACCTGGAAGAATGGGAAGACAAGCCCCAATTGAGCCTGCACAAACGCGGCGATCGCACCTTCATCGACGTCTTCCCTGGCCAGGCGCTGGATGCCAAGACCTCGGGCAGCGTGATCGACATCTGTCCGGTGGGCGCCCTGACCGATCGCACGGCCCGTTTCGACTACCGTCCCTGGGAGCTCAAGAAGACGGCCAGCATCTGCACCCTGTGCCCGGTTGGCTGCAACTTGCGCCTGGACGAGCGTTCGCACGAGCTGCGCCGGATCGTGGCGCGCGAGAACGCCGCCCTGAACGAGGACTGGATCTGCGACAAGGGCCGCTTCGTGCGGGATTACGTCGATCATCCTGAACGGCTCAAGACACCGCTGGTGCGCGAGAACGGCGCCCTGCGCCCCGCCAACTGGGACGAAGCCTTACAGCGTGTGGTCGACGGCCTGGGCGCAGTCGTCCGTGAGCACGGCGCCAGATCCGCAGGGGCCGTGGCGGCCGCGCACGTCAGCAACGAGGCCGCTTTCCTTTGTCAGAAATTCTTCCGCGTCCTGCTCGGCAACAACAATCTCGACTTTCCAACCGGCTCGGCGGTGCGGGCCACGCCGGCCGGCCTGGCGGCGATCGGCGATCTCAAGCAGAGTGACCTGATCGTGCTCGTCGGCCTGGATGTCGCCGAGTCGGCGCCGGTGCTGGACCTGATGATCAAACGGGCGGTCAAGCGGGATCGCGCCAAACTGCTGATCGTCAACCCGCGCCGGATCGAAGCGGCCCGTTACGCGGGCGCCTACCTGCCGGCGCGTCCCGGCAGTGAGGCGCTGGCTCTCAACGGACTCGCCGCCTGGCTCTTGGCGAAGCGCAGCGCGGACGCCCGCCAGCGCGGCCCGGCCCGGGCGACGGCGCAGGCCTCCGGCCCCGCCGGGCCGGCCGGCCAGGGCGAATGGGGCTGGCTGCAAGGATTGACGCCCGAACAGGTCGAGGCCGGCTCCGGCGTGCCGGCTGCGGCGCTTGCGGCCGCTGGCGAACTGCTGGCCGCCTCGCGCAATGCGCTGTTCCTCTACGGGCCTGAGGCGGGCGCCGGCCAGCGCGGCGCGGCGACCGTCAGCGCGCTGAACAACCTGGCCGGCCTGCTGGGGCGGCCGGAATGTGTGGCCTACCTGCCATCCGAAGCCAACAGCCAGGGCGCGCGCGACATGGGCCTGCTGCCCAATGCCCTGCCCGGCCACGGCTCGCTTGCGGACGCTGGCCTGCGTGAGCGGCTCGCCAAGCTTTGGGGCGTGCAGCCGCCGGCTGAGCCGGGCCTGAGCTACGAACAGATGATCAACGGCGCCGTCCGAGCGCTGTTCGTAATGGGAGCCAACCCCGCGCTCGACCCTGCCGCCGCCCAGGTACTGAGCCGGCTGGACTTCCTGGTCGTGCAGGACCTGTTCCTCACCGAGACCGCGCAGTTGGCCGAAGTGGTCCTGCCCGCAGCGAGCTTCGCCGAGGCCGACGGGACCTACACCAACCTGGAACGCCGGGTGCAGCGTGCGCCCAAGGGCATCCGTGCCGCGGGCGAGAGCCGGGCGGACTGGGAGATCCTGGCGGCGCTCGGACAGCGCTGGCAGAGCGGGCAAGGCGCCCAGACAGAAGGCGCGGAGGCTGCCGTCGCGAGCGAGTGGAAGCGCAAGCGCAAGACGAAGCCGGTGCGGGACGGGCGCCAGGCTGCGGCCGCCAAGCCGTGGAACTACAGCAACCTGACCGCGGTCAGCGACGAGATCGGACGGGTTGTGCCTGCCTACGCCGGCTTGCGCTGGGAGGCGCTCGGACCAGGCGGCCTGCAGTGGTCCGCCGCGGCGGCCCCGCGCTCCGCGCGTCGCGTCGAGCCGGTCCAGGTCGAGCCGGTATCCAGCGCTCCGGCCGGTAATTATTGGCTTGCCGCCGGTCCGCTCCTGTGGGACGGGGGTACCATCACTGCGCATAGCCATCCACAGGTGCTCAAGCTGATCCCGCCGCCCTTCGTGGCGCTCAACCCGGCCGACCTTGCGACCAGCAAGCTGAGTGAGGGTGGTCAGGTGCGTGTTACGTCGCCGCGCGGCAGCGTACGTCTGCTGCTGCGAGCCGATCCGTCCGTCCAACCTGGCACAGCCTGGCTGCCGTTAGGGCTGGCAGGTGCGCCCGCCGAGACCTTGGGCGCCGGCAGAGGCGAACCTGTGGCCGTGAAGATAGGATAAAAGCCATGGACTGGTTAAACTTGATCGTTATCCCGGCCATCAAGTCCATCCTGCTGATCGTGGTGCTGCTGACCGGCTTTGCCTACCTGACGTTGTTCGAGCGCAAGCTGGTCGGCCGCTTCCACATCCGCTACGGCCCCAATCGGGCCTGGAAATTCGGCCTGGGCCAGCCCATCGCCGATGCACTGAAGATGGTTTTCAAGGAAGAGATCATTCCCGGTCACGTGGACAAGCTGGTGTTTGTCCTCGGCCCGGTGTTGGCGATCGTACCTGCGCTGGCGATCTTTGCCGTCGTCCCGGTCGCGCCGGACCTGATGCTCTTTGGCCGCAAGATTTCGATGGCGGTGGCTGACGTCAACATCGGCTTACTCTACGCCGTGGCAGTCGCCGGCCTGGGCACCTACGGCATCATCCTGGGCGGCTGGGCCAGCAACAACAAATGGTCAATGCTGGGCGCTATGCGCACCAGCGCGCAGATGTTGTCCTACGAGCTGCCGATGGGCTTCATCCTGGTGTCGATCCTGCTCATGACCCGCAGTCTGGACCTGGTGGAGCTGGTCAACAAGCCGCTGCCGTGGTACTACCAGGTCTGGGTGCTGCTGATCTTCCCGTTCTTCTTCATCACGATGTTGGCCGAAACCAATCGCAGCCCATTCGATCTGCCAGAGGCAGAGAATGAGTTGGTCGGCGGCTACCAGACCGAGTACGGCGGCATCAAGTTCGCCCTCTACTACATGGCCGAGTACTTGCACATGATCTCGGCCAGTGCCGTCGCAGTCACCCTGTTCTTCGGCGGCTGGCGGGGACCAGGCGTGGCGGCCCTGCCGGCCCTGGGCCTGGTGTACTTCGCGCTCAAGGTCCTGGCGATGATCTTTCTGTTCGTCTGGGTGCGCGCCAGTCTGCCCCGTATCCGTTATGACAAACTGCTGGCGTTTTGCTGGACATTCCTCTTCCCGCTGTCACTGATCTATCTCGTGATCACGGCGGTCGGAGTCGTACTGTTGGGATGAGGGCAGCAGGGTAGTGAGGTAAGCGATGTCGTATCTAGGTAACACAATCAAGGGGGCGGGAGAGGTCGCCAAGGCGATGGCCCTGACCCTGCGATACCTGTTTGTCAAGCCGATCACGGTGCAGTATCCCGAAGAGCCGATCGCGGTCTACCCGCGTTTCCGCGCGCGGCACGAACTGCGTCGCTACGAGAACGGCATGGAACGCTGCATTGGCTGCATGCTGTGCGAAGCCGCCTGCCCAACCAATGCGATCCACGTCGAGGCGGCCGAGAACGACCCGGCCAACCCGGTCAGCCCAGGCGAGCGCTACGCCAGGGTCTACGAAGTCAACCTGCAACGCTGCATCTTTTGCGGCGACTGTGAACTGGCCTGCCCGGTGGAAGCCATCGTCCTCGGACACAACTTCGAGTTGGCAGTTTACGACCGCAAGGGCTTCTTGCTCTCCAAGGAAGCGCTGCTTAACCCGCCTGCGCCGAACGTGATCGTCAGGGCAGAGTAGAGGGAGCCGTCGCATGTTGCTATTCGTCATCTTCGGTGCGATCGCCATCGCCGCGGGCTTGGGTGTGATCCTCAGCCGCAAGCCGGTCTACAGCGCCCTCTTCTTGCTGCTGAACTTTGGCAGCCTGGCCGCACTCTACATCATGCTGCAGGCTCAGTTCCTGGCCGCAGTGCAGGTGATCGTGTATGCGGGCGCCATCGTCGTCTTGTTCCTCTTCGTCATGATGTTGGTCGGCGGCGGAGAGATCCGTGATGCAAGCAGCGCAGCCACAACCGGCAAGCGTGAGCCCTCCTGGACGCGCATCGCAGCCCTGGTGTTGGCGGGCGTCCTCGTCGCCGGCCTGGGCTATGGCATCGTGACGGGCACCCTGAACGGTGCCCACGGCAGCGTCGAGGCATTCGGCCAGGGCAGCGTGCAGGCGATCGGCCAGGCGTTGTATACAACCTACCTGTTCCCCTTCGAGCTCACATCGGTGCTGCTGTTGGTAGGGATCATCGGCGCGGTCGTCCTGGCCCGCAAGGAGCAGTGACATGGTGCCCACCTCTTACTATCTGATCCTCAGCGCGCTCTTGTTTGTGATCGGGGTCGCCGGAGTGGCCCTGCGACGCAACGTGCTGATTATCTTCATGTCGGTGGAAATGATGCTCAACTCGGTAAACCTTACTTTCGCCGCGCTGGCCTATCACTTCATGAAACTGGACGGCCAGGTGTTCGTGCTCATCGCGATGACCGTCGCGGCCGCCGAGGTCGCGGTGGGGCTGGCAATCGTGATGGAAGTCATCCGGCATCGCGACACGACGAACATTGACGACCTGAACCTGTTGAAGGGGTAAGCATGCTGAATTATGCCTGGTTAATGCTCGTCTTCCCCGCCCTCGGCGCTCTGGTCATGGCCCTGTTCGGCACGCGGCTGGGCCGGCGCGCGATCAGTTGGCTGGCGCCGGGGATGGTGTTGCTGAGCTTCGGGGCGGCGGTGTGGATGTTCGTGACTATGCTGGGCCTTCCCGTCGACGAGCGCAGTCACGAGGTCGTGCTCTGGTCGTGGATCACCAGCGGCACTTTCCACGTCGACGTGGCCCTGCTGGTCGATCAGCTTTCGATCACAATGGCCCTGGTGGTGACCGGCATCGGCTTCTTGATCCACGTCTATTCGACCGGCTACATGCACGACGATCCGCGTTATCCGCGCTTCTTCACCTACCTGAACCTGTTCATCCTCATGATGCTGACGCTGGTGCTGGCCAATAATTACCTGCTCCTCTACGTCGGCTGGGAAGGCGTTGGTCTGGCCTCGTACCTGCTGATCGGCTTCTGGTTCGAGAAGCCCTCGGCTGCCAACGCCGGCAAAAAAGCCTTCATCGTCAACCGCATTGGCGATTTTGGCCTGGCGCTGGCCATCTTCTTCATCTGGACCAGCCTGGGCACGCTGCGCTTCAGCGAGGTGCTGACGGTCGCGCCGGCGAGGCTGGCGGCGACGGGCGTGGCGACCACGATCACCATGCTGCTGCTGTTGGCGGCGACCGGCAAGAGCGCGCAATTGCCACTTTTCGTCTGGCTGCCCGACGCCATGGAAGGCCCGACGCCGGTCTCGGCGCTGATCCATGCCGCCACCATGGTGACCGCGGGCGTCTACATGATCGCCCGTTCGCACATCCTGTTCGCCCTCGCGCCGAGCAGCGCCGCCTGGGTTGCCTGGGTTGGCGCGGTCACGGCGCTCTTCGCGGCCACCATCGCCCTGGCACAGACCGACCTCAAACGCATCCTGGCCTATTCGACTATCTCGCAGCTTGGCTACATGTTCCTGGCCGTCGGCGTCGGCGCCTATGCCTCGGGCATCTTCCATCTCGTGACGCATGCCTTTTTCAAGGCGCTCCTGTTCCTGGCCGCCGGCAGCGTGATGCATGCGCTGGCGGGTGAGATCGACATCCGCAAAATGGGCAACCTGCGGGCCAAAATGCCGGTCACTTACTGGACCTTCCTGATCGGCGCTGCGGCATTGGCCGGCATCCCGCTGCTGTCGGGCTTCTTCAGCAAGGATGAGATCCTCTGGTTCGCCTGGCAGAAATCGCCGCTGCTCTGGCTAGTCGGCGCCGTCACCGCGGCCTGCACCGCGATCTACGCATTCCGCGCCGTCTTCGTGCCCTTCTGGGGCCAGGAGCGCGACCACAAGCTTTTCCACCACGCGCATGAATCGCCACGCAGCATGACGCTGCCGCTGATCCTGTTGGCCGCCGGCGCGGTCCTGGCCGGTTACCTCGGGTTGCCGCACCTGTCGGCCATCGAAGGCTGGCTGGAGCCGGTCTTTACCGCAGGCAGCGAGTCGCTTGCCGGTGCGGCCCCGGCTGCTGCCGCCAACGCATCCGGTGGCCCCCTGCAGTGGGCGCTCCTGGCCGTCTCGGCCCTGATCGCGCTGGGTGGCCTCGCCGTCGCCTACTGGGCCTTCGTGGTCAAGACCGACGTTCCCCAGCGAGTGCGCGCTTCGCTGGGCTGGGTCTTCACGCTGGTCGAGAGGAAATACTTCGTCGACGACGCCTATAACTCGCTGGTCGGCTACATCTGGGACTTGGGCCGCTGGCTGGCCAGCGTGATCGACCAGCGCGGCATCGACGGCGCGGTCAATGGTGTGGCAGGCCTGACCGGCTGGGCCGGCGGCCAGATCCGCCGCTTGCAGACCGGCCTCCTCGGCTTGTATGCGCTCTCGATCCTGTTCGGCGCCGTCGCGCTGGTCGTCTGGTTCGTCATCAAGTAGGCAGTTATTATGAGCCCAAACATTCCGTTGCTCTCGATCATCACCTTCCTACCACTGGTCGGGGCCTTCATCCTGCTGGCCTTGCCCGGCGAACGGCTGCAGAAATGGTGGGCGCTGGTAGTCAGCCTCGTCACCTTCGCCGTCTCCTGCCTGCTTTTTGCCTGGTGGGGAACCGGCCAGGCGGGTATGCAGTTCGTCGAGCGCCTCGACTGGGTGCCACAGTTCAAGATCCAGTACTACCTCGGCGTCGACGGGCTCAGCCTCTTCCTGGTCCTGCTGACCACGCTGCTGACGGTGTTGGTGCTGCTTTTCTCCTGGGAAGGGATCAACAAGCGCCTGAGTTCCTACCTGTTCTTGCTGTTGGCACTCGAGAGCGGCATGGTCGGCGTCTTCGTCTCGCTGGACCTCGTGCTCTTCTTTGTCTTCTGGGAACTGACCCTGGTTCCGATGTACTTCCTGATCGGCGAGTGGGGCGGGCCGCGGCGGATCTACGCCGCGCTCAAGTTCTTCATCTATACCATGGCCGGGAGCATGCTCATGCTGGCCGGTATCCTGGTGCTCTACTTCCAGGGCGGCACGTTCGACTTGCTTCAGTTGCAGAAGCTCAACCTGGCGCCCAACCTGCAGATCTGGCTTTTTGCCGCCTTCGCCGTGGCCTTCGCCATCAAGGTGCCGCTCTTCCCGTTCCATACCTGGCTGCCCGATGCCCACGTCGAAGCTCCCACCGGCGGCTCCGTCATCCTGGCCGGCGTCTTGCTGAAGATGGGCACCTACGGCTTTCTGCGCTTCTGCCTGCCCCTCTTCCCACAGGCCACTCGCACGTTCGTGCCCTACATGGCGGCCCTGGCGATCGTCGGCATCCTTTATGGCGCCCTGGTCGCGCTCGTGCAGAAAGACGTCAAGTCCCTGGTCGCCTACTCCTCCGTCGCGCACCTGGGCTTTGTGGTTCTCGGCATCTTCGCCCTCAACCCGCAGGGTATTGCCGGCGCGACGCTCCAGATGGTGAACCACGGGTTGAGCACCGGCGCCTTGTTCTTGTTGGTCGGCATGCTCTACAATCGGCGCCACACGCGTCTGCTGGCCGACTTCGGCGGCCTCTGGAAGTCCATACCCGTTTTCGGGTTCCTGTTCCTGATCGTCGCACTCTCGTCCGCCGGGCTGCCCGGCTTGAACGGGTTTGTGGGCGAATTCAGCATACTGCTGGGTGCCTTCCAGGCCAACGTCGCCTTTGCAGTCTTTGGCACGCTGGGCATCATCCTGGCCGCCTGGTACCTGCTGCACGCCGTGCGCCAGATGCTCCAAGGCCCGGTCACGAAAGCCGAGAACGGCAGCCTGCGCGACCTCAACTGGCGTGAAGTGCTGACCATTGCGCCCCTGGTGGTCCTGTTCTTCGTCATCGGCCTGTTCCCGAACCTGTTCCTGGACAAAATCAGCCCGTCGGCGCAGGCGGTGGCCAACGCGATGGAGAATAGACCGGCCGTCACGATGACGCTGGATCGGCAGCCATGAAAATGACACAGCCACACGAACGATGCACCGAAGGCAACGACTATGACTTTACCGACCGTTAACCTGATCGTCATTTTGCCCGAACTGATCCTCGTCGCCGCCGCCCTACTGGTCGTGGTGCTGGACCTGCTGGGAGCCGGCAAACGCGGGCTGGGCTGGCTCAGCCTGGTGGCGGTGCTGGCCTCCCTGGTGGCAGGGCTCGCCCTCGCTCCGGAAGACCCTGCCCTGCAGAGCATGGCCCTCGCCGACGGCCTGGGACGCATCCTGGGCGCAGCAGTGCTGATCGCGGCGGGGTTGGCCTGCCTGATCTCGATCGAGCGCGTCGAGGACTTCACACGCCGGGGCGGCGCTTTCTTCGCGGTGCTCCTGCTCGCCACGGCCGGCATGCGCGTCATGACGATCGCCAACGACTTCATGACCCTCTTCATCGCCCTGGAGATCCTCTCGCTGGCCCTGTATATCCTGGTAGGTTTCGACCGCAAGGACCCGCGCTCGGCCGAGGCGGCTCTCAAGTACTTCTTGCTCGGCGCCTTCGCCAGCGGGTTCTTGCTTTATGGGATAGCCCTGATCTATGCGGCCACCGGCAGCACCAACCTGAGTGAGATCGCCAAGGGCATCCTGCCCTCCCCCGCGCCCTTGCCGGGCGCACCCCTGTTGCCCATCGGCGTCGGGCTGCTCATCGTCGGCTTTGGCTTCAAGCTGGCCCTGGTCCCCTTCCACATGTGGACGCCCGATGCCTACCAGGGCGCACCGACGCCTGTGACTGCCTTCATGTCCGTCGCCACCAAGACCGCGGCCTTCGCTGCGCTGATCCGGGTCCTGGCGGCACTGACCACCCACGACAAGCCCTGGTTGCTGGCTCTGGCCGTGCTGGCCGCACTGACCATGACCCTGGGCAACCTGGCCGCGCTGCGCCAGACCAGCCTCAAGCGAATGCTCGCCTACTCCAGTATCGCCCACGCCGGCTACGTGCTCAGCGGATTGGCTTCGGGCACTGCCCAGGGGGCGCAGGGGGCAATGTATTACCTGCTGGCTTACACTTTTATGAACATCGGTGCCTTTACCGTCGTGCTGGCGTTGCAACAGCATAACGAGAACGACGTGGCACTGGATAAGCTCGCAGGCCTGGCGAGCCGCCGGCCCGGACTGGCGCTGCTGATGACCATCTTCATGTTCTCGCTGACCGGCGTCCCGCCACTCGCCGGCTTCTTCGCCAAGCTATACGTCTTCGGCGCCGCGGTCAACGGAGGCCTGGTCTGGCTGGTCGTCATCGGCGGCCTCAACAGCGCCGTCTCGGCCTACTACTACCTGCGCGTGATCGTCAGCATGTACATGCAAGAACCGGCCGCCGAGCCCGGGCCAATCACGGTCGTACAGATCAAGGGCGCAACCGTCCGCGCGCCCAGGCCCTCAGCCACGCCGGCACACGCCCCGCGCACGCCGGTCATGGTCGCCGAAGTTCCGGCGCCGGTTGTCGTCGTGCCCGCAACCCTGGCGGCGACATCCCCCGCCCCAACCCGGGCCCGGCCTGGCTCCGCCGCGGCCAACCCATTGCCGATCTGGGTCGCATTGGTGATCACCGCCATCGGCACAGTCGGCCTGGGCCTCTGGCAATCTCCCTGGATGGAAAGCATCACCCAAGCGGTAGCAATGCTGGGCGGGCGCTGAAGCCGCCCGCTCGCGCAAGACAAAGGCGAGGCTGGCTGGCTCGAGCCGGCCGGCCTTTTGCATTCCGGACCCAGATCAAGCGCCGATCGGGTCTCCTCTCTTTGCCACAGCAGGTCCCCGACGAGCATGGAACGGTCCCTCAAAAGCAGTCCGCCGGCGTCTCTATGCTATAATTCCGGTTCAACCGGGGTTCCTTCATCCGCCCGGCTCGTCATGTGTAGGGAGGACAAAGATGGACTTCTTCGATCTGATTGGCGCGCGCTACAGCGTCCGTGCCTATGAGCCCGATCCGGTGCCTGACGCGCTGCTGGCGCGTGTGCTGGAAGCGGCCCGTCTCGCACCAACCGCCGCCAACCGCCAGCCTTTCACGCTGATCGTGCTGCGCACCGCCGGGCGGCAGACCGAGCTCAAGCGTTTCTACAACCGAGATTGGTTCGTGAGCGCGCCGCTGATCATCTCCGCCTGCGCTTGGCCGTCTGCGGCCTGGGTGAGACGCGACGGCAAGAACTACGCGGACGTCGACGTGGCCATCGCCCTGGATCACCTGGTCCTGGCGGCCACAGAACTGGGGCTGGGCACCTGCTGGGTGGCGGCTTTCGACCCTGCCGCCGCGCGCGAGGTCCTGTGCCTGCCGGCCGCAGTCGAGCCAATCGCCTTTACGCCGCTGGGTTACCCAGCTGACGGTCTCCGGCCCAAGGAACGGAAACCGCTGGGAGACCTGGTAAGGTACGAACACTGGTGAGGTAACACGAACATGCGCATTACTTTCGATGGCGCCGCTCAGCAAGTGACCGGCTCGATGCACCTGATCGAGGTCAATGACCAGCGCATCCTGCTCGACTGCGGCCTTTATCAGGGCCGTCGCGACGAGAGCCGCCAGCGCAACACCAACTTCCCCTTCGATCCAAAGACGCTCACGACGCTGGTCCTGAGCCACGCCCATATCGACCATTCCGGGAACATCCCTAACCTGGTAAAGCAAGGTTTTGACGGACATATCTGGTGCACTGCGGCCACGCGCGATCTGTGTTCGTATATGCTGCCGGACAGTGGGCACATCCAGGAAGAGAACGTCGCCTTTCTGAACAAGAAGCGAAAGCACACCCAGCCACCCGTGGAGCCGCTCTACACCCGAGCCGACGCGCAGGTCGCCCTACGCCAGTTCGTCGGCATCGGGCTCCACCGACGAGTCTCGGTCGCCGACGGGGTCGAGCTGACTCTCTTCAACGCCGGGCACATCCTTGGCTCAGCCTGCGTGGCGCTGGACATCACGGAACATGCCACCGGCAAGCATTGGCGACTGGTCTTCAGCGGGGACATCGGCCGCAAGGGCGCGCCGATCTTGTGCGATCCCGATGCGCTCGGCGACGCCGATGTCCTGATCATGGAGAGCACGTACGGCGACCGTCTGCACGGAGACTACCAGGACGCGAAGGGCAAGCTGAAAGAGGTGGTCCGGAACACGGTGTCCCGGCGCGGCAAGATCATCGTTCCCGCCTTCGCCGTGGGTCGCACCCAAGAGTTGGTCTACGCTCTGAATGAGCTCGAGAGCGACGGCGATATCCCGGGACTACCAGTCTACGTGGACAGCCCACTGGCGGTCAGCGCGACCGAGGTGTTCCGCATGCATCCGGAGGACTGGGACCAGGAAGTGCGCTCTTTCCTGCTCGAAGGGGCAGGGAGACGACCGTTTGACTTCGGCCAGCTGCACTATACTCAGAATGTGAACGAGAGTAAGCGCCTCAACTACCTGACAGAGTCCGTGATCATCGTGAGTGCCAGCGGCATGTGTGAACACGGCCGCATCCTGCACCACTTGCGCAACAACATCAGCGATCCGAATGCTACCATCCTGTTTGTCGGCTATCAGGCCGAGAACACCCTCGGACGCAAGATCGTCGAAGGTCAGAACCCGGTCAACATCTTTGGCGAACCGCACCGGGTACGCGCGCAGGTCACTTCGATCGATGGCTACAGCGCCCATGCCGATCAGGCGGAACTGTTAGGCTGGGCGGGTAATTTCGATTGCGCTCGCTTGCAGCACACCTTCGTCGTTCACGGCGAGGGGCCCGCTGCCACTGCCATGGCAGAGAAGCTGCGTGCCAGTGGCATTGCCCGGGTCGACGTGCCCCGGCTGGGTGAGAGCTTCGACCTGTAAGATCCCTAGTGACGTGTCGCCAGGGCAGGGCGGACCCGCGCGGGTCCGCTGTTCGCTCTGTACTTTTTTCAGGAGCCAGTCTTTGTCCGCCGACCTACCACTCATACTGCTCACAAACGACGACGGCATCCGTTCGCCAGGCCTGCTGGCCGCCGCCGAGGCGATCGCCGGCCTGGGCGAATTGCTTATCGTCGCTCCGACCACTCAGCAAACGGGCATGGGTCGCAGCACACCCAACGGCATGCGGGGCCCGGTGACTCGCCAGGCGCTGCGCGTTCGCGGTCGCGACCTGCCGGCCTACGCGGTGCCCGGCACTCCGGCGCAAGCGGTGGTGTTCGCCATCGCCGCGCTTGCCACCCGCCGCCCTGCGCTGGCGATCGCCGGCATAAACTACGGCGAGAATATCGGCTCGATTGTGACCGGCTCGGGAACTGTCGGGGCTGCAATCGAAGCCGCCGCCGCCGGCATTCCCGCGTTGGCCGTCTCGCTCGAGACGGTCAAGGAGTACCATTACGAGCATGTCGAAGGCCTCAACTGGGACACGGCAGCCGATGTCACTCGCCGCCTGGCCGAAGTCGTGCTCGCAGGCGCATTGCCCTTCGACGTGGACGTGCTAAACGTCAACATACCCGAATTGGCCACACTGGCGACGCCGTGGCGCATCACCCGGCAGTCGCGGCAGCCTTATTTCGAGACGTTCCGTACCGACCAGGGTACGGATCCGCTGCAAGCCCGCCTCGACTATCGCCTGGGCGTCGATTGGCAGGCCACCGAGCCCGACTCCGACGTGCGCGCGTTCGCCGACCACGAGGTGTCGATCACTCCTCTGAGTGTCGACCTCACCTCGCGCACGGATCTCGGCGCCCTGAGCAAATTGCTGCGACGGCCAGGCCGATGAGATGCGCTGCCCGGCCCACCCTGGCCGCGGCTTCCATCCGATGAGAGGGAGTGATGGCCACATTACGCGATATACCATCGTACATATCGATCCTCAGGACGATGGGCGTCGATCTGGTCCGCCAGGCCGTGCGCCATGCGGCCCGCTACGCTTACTGGCAAAAGTTCTACACGCCCCGACGGATCGGACCGCGCGAGCCCCAGTTCCTCGCTGATCTGGAGCGCTACGAAGCCTTGCACTCCGAGGGCATAGCGGGGCCCGAGCACCTCAGGCGGGCGGCTGGCGTCGACCTGTATTGCGCGGACGGGGTCCTGCGGGTGGAATTCCTGGCCAACGGAGTGGCGCGCGTGCGGCTGAGCCGGTCCGGCCACTTCCCACGTCCCTCTTCGTATGCCGTGGTGGGGCTCGAACCGGGCGAGGACACGGGCGAGGGAGGCACACAAAGCCGGAGCGCTGCGGGGGCAGGGACATTTCCGCGGCCGACCCCCCTTCCCTGGCGCTACTCTACGCCGTTGCAAGGACCATCCGCACCGCTGGTTATCGAAGGGCGCGGGCTGATCCTCGAAGTCAGCCCGCATCCATGCCGCCTGACTTTCAAGGACGCGGATGGGCACGTGCTGTGCGCAGACGCGCTGGGCGCCGGCTGGCAGGGGATGGGTGTGGCGTGCGCGCAACAGCTCTTCCCCGGTCAGGCGCTCTACGGGCTCGGCGAGAAGGCTTTCGGCCTCAATCGCCGCGGCCTGCGCTTGACGATGTGGAACACCGACCCTGCCAGCTATGACCCGGGCGATGAACCAATATACCAGAGCACGCCCTTCCTGCTCAGTCAGCGCGATGGCTTGGCCTGCGGGATCTTCTTCGACAACACCTACCGCGCGGAGTTCGACCTGGGCCAAACCGAGCGTGATACCCTGTTCTACTGCGCTGACGGCGGCGAGCTCTGTTACTATGTGCTGGCCGGCCCGAGCATGGCCGACGTGCTGCGCCGCTTCTCCGATCTGACCGGACGAATGCCGCTGCCTGCCCGCTGGACGCTCGGTTACCAGCAGAGCCGCTGGAGCTACGGCAGCGACGATGAGGTGCGGCACGTCGCCGCGCAGCTACGCGCGCACCGCATCCCTTGCGACGTCCTTTACCTCGACATCGATTACATGGACGGCTACCGGGTCTTCACTTTCGACCGGGAACGATTCCCGGACCCCGCCCGGCTGATCGCCGACTTGCGAGCCGAGGGGCTCCGCACTGTCACCAGTGTCGATCCGGGAGTCAAGGCCGACGCGAACTTTGCCCTGTGCGCCGACGGGCTGCTGCGCAACGCATTTTGCCGCCTGCCGGACGGCCAGCTATACGTCGGCCCAGTCTGGCCAGGCGACTGCTACTTCCCCGACTTCCCGAATGCCCGCGTTCGCGAGTGGTGGGGTGCGCACTATCAAGCATTCCTGGATCTGGGCGTGGCCGGCTTCTGGAATGACATGAATGAGCCGGCAGTGTTTTTCGGCAGCACTTTCCCGGAGGCGGTCCAGCACAATGCCGACAATGGGCCCGCCGATCATCGGGCGCTGCACAACGTTTACGGCCAGTGCATGATGCGCGCAGCCGCCGATGCGATGGCTCGCCTCCGCCCGGACGAGCGCGTCCTGCTGATCAGCCGTTCTGGCTACGCCGGCTTGCAACGCTACAGCACCTCCTGGACGGGAGATAACCGCAGTACCTGGGAGCAACTGCGTCTCAGCATTCCATTGGTCCTCAACATGGGGCTCAGCGGGCAAGCTTTCACAGGGCCGGACGTGGCAGGCTTCAGTGGCGACGCCAGCGGCGAGCTATTGGCACGTTGGACGGCCATGGGAGCGTTTCTGCCCCTTTTCCGCAACCACAGCGCGCTGGGCAGTGCGCCGCAAGAACCCTATGTCTACGGCGATCCCTACGAATCAGTCTGCCGGCGCTACATCGAGCTGCGCTACTGCCTGCTTCCGTACCTCTACACGACCGCCTGGCAAGCCGCGGAGACCGGTCTGCCCATGGTCCGTCCGTTGGCGCTGAACTTCCCCTCCGATCCGCGCCTCGCCAGCCTGGACGATGAGTTCCTTTGCGGCGATGCCCTGTTGGTCGCCCCCGTGCTCGACGAAGGCTCGACTGCCCGCGGCGTCTATTTACCGGCCGGAGATTGGTACGATTTTTGGACCGGCAGCCACGTGGCCGGTCCGGTTGACCTGGCCGTGCGCGCCCCGCTTGAGGCCTTGCCCCTTTACGTCCGGGCTGGGAGTGTGGTGCCGATGGGGCCGGTCATGCAGCACAGCGAGGAGTTCGTGCCCGAAACGCTGGAGCTGCACGTGTTCGCCGGGAACGGAGAGAGCAGCTTGTACGAAGACGACGGGCATACGCAAGCCTACCGAGACGGTGAGCGGCGCGTCACGCAGTTCAGGCTGGAAGTGGATAGCGCCGGTCTTTCGCTTACGCGTACCGGCCAGGGTGCGTATGACCCCGGCTACCGCGGGTATGACGTCTTGCTGCGCGGCCTGGTCGGCCGGGCCGAGGGACAGCCGCTTGCGACCGGCGCCGTCCTGGTCGACGGTGCCCCGGTCGAGTGGACGACCGATGCGAATTGGGCGGCGCCGCGGCTTGCGGCCGGGATGTTTACACGCGTTGAGGTGCGCTTCGCCTGACAGAGGCCTGCGGGGGCCACATCAGCCCGCGCTGGTGATGACCGGACAGCCACACGCCTGCGCTTCGATGACCGGCAGGCCGAACCCCTCGTACTCGCTGGCAAACAGCGCCCCACGGGCCAGCGAGTACAGGGCGGGTTTGTCGCGCTCGTCGACGCAGCCGGTCAGTTGCACGCGAGCGCCGAGGCCCAGCCGCGCGACCACGGGTCGCGGATCGGGCGCAAATACGCTGTCGTAGGCCGGAAGCCTGCCCGCCAACACCAACTTCGGTAGCGCGTCGGCGGGCCCTGCGCTCGCCACCAGCTTGCCGTAGGCCTCGAGCACTCGCACCACGTTCTTGCGCACGTCGAAGCCACCGAGGTAAATGAAGAAGGGCCCGCTGGGCAGGCTGTAGCGGGCGCTCACGCGGTCCAGTTCCTGGGTGTCCACCACAGGTCGGTATTCGGGCCCGGCGGCCAGGTGGACGGCGTGCACACGCGCGGCCGGGATCCCTAGCCGGTTGATGATGTCGCGCCGTCCGGCCTCGGAGTCGGCGAGCACCGCTGAGGCGCGGCGCGCGCTGGCCGTGACCAGGCGGGTGTACAACCGCTGACCCCACCCCGCGCGGTACGCCGGCAGCAGCAGCGGTATCAGATCGTGAATGGTGACTGCGACGGAACAGGGCCGCCACCACGGGGAGCCCCAGTAGGGCACCAGCGCGATGCTCGCTCCGAGGCGCCGGCAGATGCCGGGGAAGGTAACCTGCTCGAACCAGACTTTCGCCACCCTTGAACTGAAGGAGTCAAAGGGAGTGGAGGCGTCCACAAAGGTCCAGCGTGAGGGGGGCGCAGCAGCAGACTGCAGTGGTAAGTGGGGAGCAGCTCGCTGCTCCCCGTTATTGCCTGCGCTGCGCCGTTCATGCCTGACCAGGACTAGCTCGTGCTCGACGGCAGGAGCGGGCAGCCAGTCCGCCAACGCGGCCAGATACTGGCCGCTGCCGGTGGCAAGCTGGTCCCAGAACCAGCCGTTGACGACAATGCGCATGCGATAGCCCTCGTCAACCCCCGTCAAACTGCGTCGGGTAGCGCCGGCGCGCGAGCCTGGGCGATAAGGGGCCGGCTTGCCTGGCCGCCTGTTACCGGATCGTGCCGCCGGCGGCGGATCAAGCACGTAGACGAACCGGAAGGCGGGAAGGCACGAGGTTCGAAGCGTGCCAACTCGTCACCTCATAACTCCCGTAAACGACCGGCAAGCCAACGGCTGAGCCGGGCGCTGAGCGGACGTTTGGGCGGCAACGGCACGGCCAGGTCATACCGATTGCCGACCAGGAGCTTATCGGCCTCGGTCAGCCTGAGTGCCAGGGTCGCCGGCGAGGCACTAAGCCGGCACTTGAATTGCCCGATCTGCTGCACGCTGGCCGGATAGACGGCGAGGCTATCACGGCCCCAGACGAGTTGGCCGTCCAACTCGGCCTCGGCACAGCAGTTCTCCCAGCCATCGAGGGCGTCGTTGACCAACCACAGCTCGGCCTGGAAAGTCTCACCCGCCGCGTAAACCCGCCACGGGAATACCGCGGCCAGCAGGATGGGTTGATAGCTGCGAGACAGCATGTGGTAGGCCGCCTTGGGTCTCCCGGCGTGGTCTACCACCGACCAGCTTACGGCCGGCCACGGCTCGTTGAACTGCCAGAAAGCCACTCCGCCGCTCAGGGCTTTGACACCATCCGTGCGCTCGACGCCGTAGGAAGGGCGGCGCAGGCGTGCCGCCTCCAGCCCAATCTGCAGCGCGCTTGCCTGAACGCGCTGGCTAGTGGCGACGGCGGTGGCCAGGGGCTCGTTCCGGCTCAAACCGGCATAATGGCACAGTCTTTCGACCTGCGCCTTGCGCTCGCTCCAGCGCCGGTCTGCGAGCGAAGCCGGGGGGTCAAGCGGGAACATCTCAGCCAGAGTCTCCGCGGCCGGGAGCGCCTGCAATCCGAATTCACTCATGAACGGCGGCTGCTCAACCGCCAGGTCGGTCCATGGCGCTGACCCATGCCAGACGTCCCATTGATGGACGTCTCCCTCGCCGGGCGAGCTCGGAATCCACGGGCGCGTGGGATCGCGCTGCCGCAACACCTCGGTGATCTGCCGCAACTGCCAGCGCTCACGCTCGGGGTTGATCTCGTTGCCGCCGCACCAGGCGATCAAGCTGGGGTGGTTACGCAGCGCCTCCACCATTCCCCAAGCCTCTGCCGACAGAAGGGCAAGGTATTCCGGGTCGCGCGAGTAACCGGCCAGGAAGTCGCAAGCCAGCGGGAATTCCTGCCAGGCCAGGACGCCCGACCGATCGCAGATGTCCCAGAAGGCCTGCTTCTCGCGCAAGCCACCACCCCACACCCGCAGGAAGTTGACACCGGCGGCCCGGACCTGCGCCAGTAAGCGGGCGTAGTCGGTCTCGCGCAGCCGTCCGGGCAGAACATCGGCCGGTACCCAGTTGGCGCCGCGCAAGAATACGGGCCGTCCGTTGATCACGAACTGCCAGGGGCCCTCCTGCACGCGCTGGTCAGCCTGCAGGTCACTCTCCGGGCTCCCGCTGCGCCGCCGTTGGGTGGGCAGTGGCCCCCGGCGTACCGACCGGACCGCGGCGGTCTGGCTGATCTCATCCAGGATCCCGGCGTTGTCGGACAACCGCACCGTCACACGGTAGAGGCACGGGTCGCCCTGGTCCCACGGCCACCAGCGGCGGGCGGCCGCAGTGTCGAGGCCAAACTCGCACTCAGACGTCAGGCTGGCACCAGGGTCCGTACACAGCTCGATGGTGCGCACCAAGCGGTGGTAGCCCGCCTCCGCGAAGTTTTCCGGTCGCAAAGTAATCTCGACCTGAACCGGACCGGGCTCCCAGCCGTGCAAGCGCAGCACGACGTGCCAATGCGCGGGGGTGGGATCGTCGAGGCCGGTCAGCGGCTCGCCGTATGCCCACATGTCCTCGATGTAGACGGCGCGCGAGGTGATCAGGCGCACATCATCCCAGATCCCTGTGCTCAGCAGACGAGGCGCAAAGTCCCAGCCGAAGCTGAACTGGGCCTTTGGAGTGGCAAGACGCCGGGAAACGAGATCGAGATCGGCGCGGACGAGGCGGGCTGCCAGACGGAGGGCACGCTGGGCAGGCGCCAGCGGGAGATCACCGAACACACCACCACCCCAGATCCGAACCGCCAGCTCATGGGGACCGGGCTCATTGACGTACGGCGAAAGCATGACCGACTGGCGAGCGAACATGCCTGCATGGGTGGCAATCAGTCGTCCGTCCAGCCAAATAGCGCAATAAAAGTCAATCCCGTCCGCCTGCAGCACCACCGCCTCTGACGGTAGCGCCAAGGCCTCGACCGCGACCCGATACCACCAATCCCAGTCGTCCACCCACGCCCCTGCGCTGATGCCTTCGGGTGTTGCTACAGCAGGTATCCGGCCGGCGGCCATCAGGTCGGCGCGCACGTCGCCGGGCACCGTGGCCGGCAGCCACTCGTCCACCCGAGACCGGTCGTCGACGGGAGCGCTGCTCCACGGCTGCCGAGGTGCCCGGCCAAACCGCCAGGCCAGGGTGCTGAGGTCGAGGACACGTCGCGGCATGAGAACCCGTCACATTTCTGATGGCCGCCTCGGCGGCGGACGCCGGCCGCAATCGGCAGGGCACTTGCGGCCGGCGTATTGATAAGGACACCTTATACTGTCGCGCTTCATTGTAACCGATCAGCGCGATGCGATCAAGAGCAAACTTACTTGTTTGGCACCAAGGAAGCGAGCGCCGTCTGAACCGCCGTTGCGGGGCTCGCCCGGTCCTTCAGCACGGAAAGGATCGCCCTGCGCAATTGGCCGGCCGTCTGTGCATATCCGGGGCCGGCAGGGTGGGCGATGGCCACTGCTAGCTGCTGTTGAAGAAAATCGTAATAAGGCGCCGAGCCCCATGGCTCCCAGCCCGCCGGCATGACGGGCAGCCAACCGGCAGCTTCCGCCCACGTCCCGGATCGTTCAGCATCGAGCAGCCAGGCGATGAAGTCGGCGGCTGCCTTTTGGCGCAGCGGATCCGAGGTCGTGATCGCCAGGGCCCAGCCGCGCGCTATGGCAGGCGCCGGGCCGTCCCAACCCGGCATCGGCGCAAAACCGGTATTCGGCAGGCTATCCTGACTGACCAGGAAGTGAAAGGCGCTGACGCTCGTCATGTCGGCGTCACCGGCCGTATAGGCATTGAAGGCATCGTCGGGGTTGACCAAATCGAGGGCCTCGGGGGGCAGCACACCGGCGGTTTGTCCCTCACTGTAGAAAGTCAGCACTCTCAGCAAGGGCTCTTCCTGCAGCACCAACTGCCGATTCTCGGCTTTCACGACACCCCCGGCTGACACGTACTGGCCGATGAATATGGCCTGAACGTCATCGGAGATCGTGCCCGCCGTCGCCGGCTGCGGATTACCGATCGGAAATAAGAACGCAGTCTTGCTGGCCAACAGTGTGTTCCAGTTAGGCGGCGGAGCAGGCACCCGGGTCCGGCGAAAGGCCAGGTGATCCAGATCGGCCAGATACTGCACCGCCAGTTGGTGGCCATCGAACCGGCCCACCTCGCGGGCAAAGGGATACAGGTCGGCCAGCAGCTGGGAGGGGAGCAGTTGGTCGAGCGGCTGCAGCAGGCCGAGGCCGGCGGCTTTTTCCAGCTCGGCGGTATCGAGAACCACTACATCCGGCAAAATGCCGGGCGCCGCAGGCTGGGCGGTGCGCAAATAGTCGAGAAGGCCGCCCTTGCCGTACTTGGCCTTCAAGACAGGATTGACCTTGACCTTACCCCCCTGCGCTTCCTCGAACTGAGACAGGTACTCAGCCATGAGCCCACCGCCGGCCTGGCCGGCTTTCGGGCTGATGAACTCGGGCGTCCACCAGGTCAGAACGACGACATCGCTAGTGGTCGTGACAGTCAGCGGCAGAACGGGTGCGCTGGGGCGGGTTGCGAGCGGCGCAGAAGTGGAAGGCTGCGGGGCCGGCGCGCCGGAAGCAGGGCCGGGCGGCGTGGCAGACGAAGTACTGCAAGCGCTCAGCGCGGTCAGGCCCAGCCATGCGAGGCACAGCATGACGACGACGGAACGTGCGCTACGCGGCGCGCCCGGACGGCAGTTCATATGGCGATTATAAACTGCCTGGGCGAAAACGCGAAACGTCAGGCAGCCCCCGCCGCTTAAAGTCACAGCGCCCGCCGGGATATCCGGTGGGCGCAGGTCATTTGCCGTTACCTAGTCAAGCGGCTCAGTAATCGCCGTAATCGCGGCCACCGCCGCCACGCCGGCCACCGCCGCCCGAGCTGCGGCCGCCGGAGCTGCGACCACCACCACCACCGCCGTAGCCACCGCCACCGTAACCACCACCGCCGCCACTGCGGCCGCCACCGCCGTAACCGCCGCTGCGGCCGCCGCCACCGTAGCCACCGCCGCCGCCACCACGCTCTTCGCGGGCGAGCTTCGTTGACATTGATTTGGCGATCACGCAGGGTGGTGCCGTTGAACTTCCGGATCGCTTCCTGCGCCTCCGCGTCAGTCGACATTTCGACAAAAGCGAAGCCGCGCATGCGACCGGTGTCGCGATCTGTCGGCAAGGTCACCGAGGAAACTTTCCCGGCTTGCCCGAAGAGATCCTGCAGTTCCTGCTCGTTCGTGTCATACGACAAATTGCCTACGTAGAGTCTGTTACCCACTTGTCCTCCTGATTGGTCCAACTATGCCCCGCCCGGTGAAGGGTGTGCCAGAGCAGGGGCTGGCGACATACATGTAGGGGAAGTCGCATTGGATCGGACTGCCGGGCAAGAGCCGCAAGACCTCATTGGCGGCGACCAACCGGAGGGCAGTGACCTGACCTGTCTAGCCTATCCTACCTACGCGCGACATTTTACCTGATAAATCTAAAAAAGTCAAACTAAAATACGTAAAGTCGGGCTCGAGAATTTTCGCGCTTTCGCCCTAACACCTCTCTAGTCACGCTTGCGGCGCCAGGCGTCCAGACGCTTGCGCAGACGGCCGCGCCAGTCTTCGCGCCCCTCGGGGCCAAGGGCCAGGTTATAACCGTGGCGGGCGAAACGCAAACCAGGCGAGCGGAAGGCTGCCCAGGCGAAGCGCAAGCTGGCGAGGGTACGCCGCAGCCAGGGCTGCGGTTTCGTAGGCACCGGCAAGCCCCACTCTATCGCCGCGGCGGCCCAGGTCAAGCCGGCCCCAAAGCCTACCAGAACCAGCTTATCGCCGGCTTTTACGCGCCCGGCGGCGATGGCTTCGCAGAGGGCGATCGGAATGGACGCCGAAGAGGTGTTGCCGTAGCGATCGACGTTAACGAAGAGACGCTCGGGCGGAATGGCGAGCCGTTTGGCCGCCGAGGCGATGATGCGACTGTTGGCTTGGTGTGGAATGAGCAGTGAGATATCTGACAATCCCCAACCGGCCTTCTGGACAACTTGCTCGGTGGCCTTCGGCACGATCTGGGTCGCGAAACGGAAGACCTCGCTGCCGTTCATCTTGACGAAGTGATCGCCGTTGCTCACTGTCTCGTGCGAGGTGGGGCAGCGGCTCCCGCCACCCGGCATAATCAGCAGTCCCGCACCCGATCCGTCGCTGCCCAGCACGGACGAAACGACGCCGCAGGGCCGGTCGGCGGCACTCAGAACGACTGCCCCGGCGCCGTCGCCAAAGAGAACGCAGGTGTTGCGATCGGTCCAGTCGACGATACGCGAGAGGGTTTCGGCGCCAATCACCAGCACGTGCTCGGCGCACCTGGCGCTGATGTAGCCACTGGCCACCACCAATCCGTAGATGAAGCCCGAACAACCGGCGCTCAGGTCGAAGGCGCCGGCCCTGGCCGCACCCAGGGCGTCCTGCACCATGCTCGCCGTCGACGGAAACGAATGATCCGGCGTTACCGTGGCAACGATGACCAGGTCCAGCTGATTGGGCGCCAGATCGGCGACCATGAGTGCCGCGCGTGCGGCACGCGTGGCCATAGTCGAAGTGGTCTCGCGCTCGCTTGCCACGACGTGTCGGGCGCGGATCCCAGTGCGTGACACGATCCACTCATCGCTGGTATCCACGACCTTTTCCAGGTCCTGATTGGTCAACACACGTTCGGGCACACACATGCCCCAACCAGCAACCTGAGCATAGCGCTGTGCGCTCATAGGACTTGCCTGAAGATCACTGTCGCGTTGTGGCCGCCGAAACCGAAAGAATTGCTCATTGCCACCCTCACCCGCGCGGGCCGAGCCTGGTTTGGCACGTAGTCCAGGTCGCAGGCCGGGTCTTTCATCTCCTGGTTGATGGTCGGCGGCAGGATCTGGTCGCGCATCGCCAGAAGGCAAAAGGCGGATTCTATGGCGCCGGCCGCCCCCATCAGATGTCCGGTCATGCTCTTGCTCGAGCTGATGGCCACCCGATAAGCGTCTTCCCCGAAGACGGTCTTGATGGCTGCAGTTTCGACGGCGTCGTTGAGTGGGGTGCTGGTGCCATGCGCGTTAATGTAGTCGACTTCGGCGGGCTGGATGTCAGCCGAGCGCAGAGCCATCTGCATCGACTCTACTGCGCCGTAGCCGTTCTCGGCCGGAGCAGTGATGTGGAAGGCATCGGCGCTGGCTCCGTAGCCGGCCAGTTCTCCATAGATATGGGCGCCCCGGGCACGGGCCAGGTCGAGGCGCTCGAGCACGAGGACGCCGGCGCCCTCGGCAATCACAAACCCATCCCTGCGAGCGTCGAAAGGACGGCTGGCCTGCTCGGGATATTCGTTGCAGGTGCTCATTGCGCCCATGCAATCAAAGCCGGCCATGGTCAAGCGCAAGATGGCCGCCTCAGAGCCACCGGCGATCATCGCATCGGCATCGTTGCGCCTGATCATTGCGGCGGCTTCGCCCACTGAATGGGCCCCAGTGGCACAGGCCGACGCGATCCCCATGTTGGGGCCACGCGCGCCCAGCATGATGCTGATGTGCGCCGAGGCGCTGTTGAGCATCAGGGCGGGCACCGTAAAGGGACTCATGCGCCGCGGGCCTCGTTCGCGCAGGATGTCGTACTGCTCCAGCAGCGTCTCGGCTCCGCCGATTCCGGAGCCGATCAGAACGCCCACCCGCCGAGGGTCAAAGTCGGCCATGTCGAACCTGGCATCGGCGAGCGCCTGTAGGGCGGCGCCGGCCGCAAAATGGAGGAAACGGTCCATGCGCCGCGCCTCTTTCCGGTCGACATACAACGTCGGGTCAAAATCCTTCACCTCGGCCGCGATACGAGTCTTCAGATCGCTGGCGTCGAAACGGGTAACCGGGCCGATCCCGGAGCGCCCGGCCAGCAATGCTGCCCAGGCGCTGGGTACGTCGTTGCCGATAGGCGTCACGGCGCCAAGGCCGGTCACAACCACGCGCTGCGAATCGGTGCGTGTCACAAATTCCTCCTGATTATGGGCATGCCGACCCTGCCGCGGGCATGGCTCTGCCAGGACTACCCAGTTTAACACATTGCGGTGCCAAACGACGCGGCAAAAGGGCAGGCGGTTCGTTACCTTGTGCGCCGGCCTGCCCTATGCTATACTCGAAGCCTACCTCGAAGCTCGCTCAAGCTGCATGTCCACGGGGAGGGAAATTATGAAGTTTTTGATCTTTCTGCAGGGGTTGGTAATGGGCGCTCTGGCCGGAGCCGTGGCGGGCATCTTGCTCGCTCCGGAGCCCGGGGATGTGTTGCAGAACAAGGTCCGCGAGCGCTACAACGAAGTGATGGACGAGGGACGGCGGGCAGCCGCCGAACGACGAGCCGAACTCGAAGCGCAATTCGCCGAAGCCAAGCGGACCCCGCGTCCCGCCTGACGCTCAATGGGCCCAAGACCGAGAGGGAGCATCCGATGCGTATTACGATTGAATTCTGTGTCGCTTGAAACTACACACCACGTGCCGCCAGTATGGCGGAAAGCCTGGTCTCTAACTTCAAGCCCGCCGTCGGCCAAACCCATCCTATTCAGGAAATCGTCCTGATCCCCTCCGCCGGTGGACGCTATGAAGTGACCATCGACGGCGAACTGGTCTATTCCAAGGCCGAGACGCACAAGCACACTACCAACGAATACATCGTCGAGCAGGTACGGAAGCGACTGCGCAGCTGACGTGCACCGAACACGAAAGACGGGAGCCGGGCGCGTTGCGCTCGACCCTCCGTCCTTCGTCTTCTCTGCTTCCCCGCCTACCGCGCTAAGCCTATGCGCGCAAGGCTTCGCGCAGGAAGGCCTTTGCTTCGTCGACCGGCACGGCCACCCCGACGTCGGGCCCGTCGATCATCGTATTGATGCCCACCAGTCGGCCCATCGAGTCGACCAATGGGCCGCCCGAGTGGCCGGGGCGCAAGTGCAGGCTGACCAGCACGTAATCACGCCCAGGCGCCCGTATTTCCGGGCCGGCCGGACCGAAACCGATGACGACCCCAGCGGAGATGGCGCCCTGTACACCCCACGGATGTCCCACGGCTACCACCCACTGGCCAGCCTGCAACGATTTCGAAGAGCCCAGTTGCACGGCGGGTAAGTCGCCGGCGTCAACCGCCAGGGCAGCCAAATCACGCTGATCGTCCCTCGCCAGCACGCGCGCCTGAAACTCCCGGCCGTCGGGCAGTATCACCCGGACCGGGCCGCCGCGCCCGACCACGTGCGCGTTCGTGATGATCAGCCCCTTCGGATGCCAGATCGTCCCGGCTCCGCCGCCCCGATGTCCATTCCGGACCTGAACCAAACTGCGCCGGGCAGCGTCGACTACGGACGCGAGATCGGCATCGACCTGGCGCACGACTTCTTGTGTCACTTCTATCATCTGGAGAGCCCCCGACGGAGGATGGGATTCCCCACCTTCCGTCCTTCGTCCCTTACCCCTGCTCGCCCACCGTCACCTGCACAGTTTGCATCTGCCCACCGCGCACCACGCGCACCGGCACTGCCTTGCCGGCCCGGTCGCTGCCCAGGAGAGCCAGCAGGTCATCCAGGTGCCTGGTCGGCTGCCCGTCGAGGCCAACGATAGTGTCTCCCAGGAGCAGCCCGGCGCGTCCGGCGGGACCACCCTCGTCGACCGATACGAGCAGCAACCCTGTCTCCTGCCCGGCCTGCTGAGCGAGCGCCGGCGGCAGCCGCACGGGCTGAGCCCCCACGCCCAGGTATCCTCGTCGTACCCGCCCGTGGGCGAGCAAAGTCTCGGTGACCTGGCGCAGGGTCGACGCCGGAACGGTCATGCTGATCCCGCGCAGTAGAGCCGAGGTGTTAAGGCCGACGAACTGGCCGCCACTGTCCACCAAAGGACCGCCGGAGAATCCCGGATACATCAGGACATCGGTCTGTACGTAGCGGTCGACCTGCCCACCCGCCGGCGTCCGCCAACTGCCTCCCAAGGCGCTCAGCACACCCAACGTCGCCATCATGCTGTGACCCGGACGGCCCAAGGCCAGCACGAGATGGCCGACGTGCAGGCTATCGGCGGCGGCCCAGCCCGGCAGCGGCAGTCCGCTGGCCTCGGCGCGCAGCACGGCCAGATCGGTCGTCGGATCGCGACCGGCCAGGCTCGCCTTTACGCTGTGACCATCGGCCAGGCCGACGGTGATATTCTCATCTTGCTCGACCACGTGGTGGGCCGTCACGATCACGCCATCCGCCGACCAGACAATGCCGGTCGCCGGCACACGCTCACGTCCCTCAACGCGCACCACACTGGCTCCGGCTGCCTCGACTGCTGCGGCCAGGGCGTTCGATAGATCAGGAAGTACCTCAGACATGCTCACCTCCGACTGACATAGGCTGCCTCGCAGCTCGCTGACTCAACCGGACCCAAGCATACGACAGGATCGGCCGCGGGAAATCACCCATTCGGGCAGGGGCGCGACTGGTAAAAGGATCAGGTGGCCATCAACGGGGAGGCCGGCTGGGTGCGAAGAGAACAGGAAGGAGTCCGCTCAGAGTAGGATGAGGCCCAGGCGGGTCGCGCGGACCACGGCCTCGGTCCGGCTCTGCACGCCGAGCTTGCCCAGGATCGCGTTGACGTGGAACTTGGCTGTATGTTCGCTTATGTTCAGACGCTGCGCGATCGCTTTGTTGGGCAGGCCCTCCGCCAGCAGACGCAGGACCTCGAGCTCGCGCGGCGTCAACTCCTCGGCAAGCGGCGGGGCCTCGCCGCTTTGCCAGCCGCCCGGGGGAGCCGGCGACTGCCCGCCCGGCCCGAAGGGGGCCACGTCGGGGTCCAGGACGGCAAAACCCTGGGCCAGAGCCTGCAGCGCCGCCGCCAGGTGGGAGCCATCCAAGCTGCGCGACAGCAGGGCACGTGCGCCGGCCGACCAGGCTGCGCCGGAGGAACCGGCCGGGGCAGACGGGGGAAGCAGGGCTGCGACGGGCACGCGAGCGGGCCCGAATGCGCTGAGACGCTCGATCGCCGGCTGCGGATTCCAGCCCAGGTCCCACAGCACGAGATCAGGCTGATAGGTCGCGATGCTCGCCGCGAGTTCTTCCGCCGCTCCGGATGGTACCTGGCCGGCGATCCCGCAGCCCGGTTGGGCGCCGAGCAGCGCGGCCAGACCAGCCCGCGCAAGCGGGTCGTCGGCCACTATCAGGATCCGCAGGTCAGCCACTGCTTCCTCATTACGTCCAGGATCAAGGCGTCGGATCGGCAGTAGATCCGATACGGCGGCTACGCCGGCAGACACGAACTAGTGGGCCATGGCTCCGGAGGCATATTGCCCGCCGCCGGCCAGATCGCGACCGGCGAGACCTACATCATATTGGGCTGCAGCACCGGCCAGCGGATTCGGGGAGCTCAGCCCATGTCTGCGGCCGGGCGCACGCCATCCGGTGGCTGACAGTGTGGGCAGAAGTGCGCGCTGCGTTGGCTGATCACGCGACGCTGGATCGGCGTGCCGCAGATGGCACAGGGTTGGCCCTCCAAGCCATAGACGCGCCGCTTTTCCTGGTAGTTGCCCCTGCCGCCGTTCGGTGGCCGAAAATCCCTTAGCGTGGTACCACGTTCGCCGATGGCCTCCTGCAATACCTGGCGGATCGCAGCGTGCAAGCGATTCACCTCGTCATCCGTCAGTTCGGCTGCCGGTCGCAAGGGATGGAGACCGGCAAGAAATAAGGCCTCGTCGGCATAAATGTTTCCCAGGCCGGCTATCAAGGCTTGGTTCAGCAACAAGGGCTTGATGGCCACGCGCCGCCGCCGCAATCCGTCCGCCAGGACCTGCGGCGTGAACTCCGCGCTCAGGGGCTCCGGCCCCAGCCCGCCCAGCAGCTCAGCGGCGCTCTCGACCAGCCAGATCCGCCCGAACTTGCGCAAGTCGCTGAATACCAGGCGCCGGCCGTCGTCCAGGTCCAACCAGGCGCGCGCGTAGCGGTCCTCGGGTGCCGGTATGGCACAGGACTCGACGAAAAGGCCACCGGTCATGCGCAAATGGAAGATCAGCGAGTAGCCGGATACCAGCTCCAGAATGAGGAATTTACCGCGTCGTCCCACCGCGGCAATGCGCTGCCCGGCAACCAGGGCACTGAACAGCGGTGCATCCGGGGACGCGATGGTGCGAGGCCACAGAACGTGAACGCCAGTGATCTGTGCTCCGACCAACTGGGGGCGCAGCTCACTGGCGGTCGTTTCGACTTCGGGTAGCTCAGGCATGCAGCAATTATAGTTGAGCTGTCAAGCCAGACTACTTTGGCGGCAAAGCGTCGAAGGTCACCCCGGCAGGGAGAGCGCTCAGGCTGGCGGCCGGCCCATCCAGGGGTTGCCAGACCAACACCGTCGAATCCGGTTGATCGAGCAGGTACACGAGTTGCGCTGGCGCGACCCAGCGCGCGGCCATCGGGTTCATCGGCCCGCTGATCGACTGCGGCTGCTGGTCCGCAACGCCGGCAAAAGTACTGCCCTCGCTTTGATACAGAAAGTGCGAGCTGTCTGGCGCCCAACCGGCGAACATGCCGAACTTGAGCGTCTGGTAGACCCTGGCGTTCGAACCATCGGCGTTGGCCAGGACGAGCTGCTGGTTCTCGAAGGTCTCGGTGACGGGGCGAGTGTAGATAAGGTGCTTGCCATCGGGCGACCAGTAGGCATTCGGCGCTTGCACCTGCCCGGCCTTGAGGGGCGAGCCGTTGAGTGGCACCCGGTAAAGGGTGACGCTGGTGATCTGGCCCGGCACGTCCGCCGACGGGTTTACCACGCCCACCCAAAGGCTGTGGCTGTCAGGCAGCCATGACAACTGAGCATCGTAACCGGCGCCGGTGGGGTTGGCAGGCAGGTCGAAGACTTTGCGCTTGCCGCCGCCATCGGCCTGGTACAACGTCAGGTTGCCTACCGGTTGCTCGCCGGTGCCCCGCTGCATAAGCGCAATTTGCTTACCGTCGGGGGAGTATGCCAGGGCACTGTTCAACCCAACGACCACCACCTGGCGCAAGGCGCCGCTGTCGCTGTCCAGGTTCCAGAGAACGTCACGGCCCTCGGTCTGCGAGCCGGCAGGCGGCGCGTAGGTCTGAAAAGCCAGCGCGTGCGTCCCCGGGACCCAGCGCAGGTCGTGCAAGACGAACTGCGGCGCGCCGTAGCCCGCACCCGCGCCATCCTGGGGCAAATCTTGCTGGGCCAGCAAGCGGTGCGGCGCACTTCCGCCCCAGCCGACAACCCACAGCTCAGGCGCAGCGTCTTGCATGACCCAAAATGCCACCCGGGTTTTGTCGGGCGAGATAACGGGTATGGTCGCGCCTGGCAGATCAACCAGTTGGCGCGGCTGGCCCGAGCGATCCAATGCCCACACACCTTGATCGTCCGCATAGACCAGGGCGGCTCCGGCGGGCAAGGTCGTGCTGATCGGCGCAAAGGGCGGCGGGGGCTCGACGGCCAGGCGACTGCCCGCGCTCGCAGGATTCCCGGCGCCCAAGCCCCGCGGCGCGGCAGCGGCAGCGGCAGCGGCCGAAGGCGCGCCCCCGGACCCGGTAGCCGCCGACGGAACGGCGAGCGAGGGCGCGGCCAGCGAAGGGGCCGCGGTCGGCGATTCGACCGCCGTAGCGGCCGCAGGAGGAGGTTCGGACAGGGCCATCAACGGCTCGGCGGTCGCGGCCGGCGATGCAGTGGGCGCTGCCATATCGGCGGCTGCCAAGGGCTGCGGGCTCTCGGCGGCCTGAGCAGAGAACGACTGCCCGGTAGGCGCTGGGGCGACGGTATTTGCGGTTGCCGAGGGTGCGCTCTCCGCAGGGGCGGGGAGACCCGTCGCTGCGGCCGCTTCCGCCTGGCCGGTAGGCGATGGCTGGGAGGGAGCCTGTTTGGCCTGTGGCGCCGCACTCGGCGATTCCTCCACCGGCGCTCCTGACGCGGCGGGCGCCGCTGGGGCCGCGGCCACTGCAGTAGGCGCAGCCGGTGCTTCCAGCGCCGCGCTCGGCGCTGCGGCAGGCAGAGGCGCGCGCGCCACCTGGGCCGCGGGTGCGAGTGCAGATTGTCGCAGGAGGGCCACGCTGACGGCGATCACGGCCACCGCCGCCAGCACGCCGGCGACACGCGCCAGACCGCCAAACCAGGGCGACGGGCGCGTGGCGCGTGCACCGCGCCCGACCTGTACCTCCGACAGCGTGAACGCGCGCGGAACGGGAACGCGGGGCAGGGCTTGCAGTATGGCCACCGTCTGGCGCAAACTCTGCAGCTCGAGCTGGCAGCTCATGCAAGTGCTCACGTGTCGTTCGATGTAGGCTCGCTCCTCGGGCGTAACCTGGTCGTCCAGGTAGCTCGAAAGCAAGTCCGCATTTACGTGCGCACCCTGCATATGTCGGGTGGGTAGTTTCATAGCCTCACAATCATGGTGTTCAGGATTAGCCCGTGGATTGATGACCTCGCGTCGACCTAACCGTCTGTTAAACGATACCGAGCGGGCAAAAGTTCCTTTTGTGACAGTAGAATATCTCGCACACGCGCCCGGGCGCGGCTCAGCCTGGATTTGACGGTGCCAAGCGCGGCGCCAGTCGCATCGGCGATCTCCTGGTAGTCCAATCCTTCGACGTCGCAGAGAATCAGCACGGTGCGCTGATCGGGGGGCAGTTGGCCGATGGCCGCCTGGATCGTCCCGGCTAGTTCCTGACGCATCACGTAATCGTCGGGGCGCTCAGTCCTGTCGATTAACGTAGAGTCGTGCTCCGGATCCTCGTCCTCCGTCTCGAGCGCAGTGGTCGGGCGCCGCTTGCGGCTGCGCAGGGCGTCGTAACAGGTGTTCGTGACGATGCGAAGCAACCAGGCCTTAAACGAGCCGCCCCGGTACTGGCCGATCCTCGAAAACGCCTTGACGAATCCGTCCTGAGTGGCATCGGCCGCAAGATCCGCGTCGGCCACGATACGGTACGCGACGTTGTAGGACAACCCCTGATAGTGGAGGATCAGCTGGTTGAAGGCAGGGAGCTCGCCGCGCTGGGCCGCCTCAATCAAAGCCACCTCGTCAAACTCGGGCCGGCGTGGGGGGGTTGGGCGCGTCGAGCGGGCCTCCCAGTCATCGCGCGCGGATACCGCAAAGCTCAGGAGTCGCCACCAGAGGGTTTTGAGTGTCCAGGAAACAGACATTATCGACTCACCAGGTCTCGCCAGGTCTGCAGAACGGTTGAATTTGACGCTGGTCGCATCTTCAGGTATACTCGAACCTTGCTAAGCTGAGACAGTTGGCACAACGCACTAACACCCACGCTTGCCGAAGTGGCGGAATGGTAGACGCGACGGTCTCAAACACCGTTGGGGGATGCCCCATGTGGGTTCGACTCCCACCTTCGGCACTTTCACCCGGTTGGCAGCCTGAGGTTGAAGAGAGCGCTTGCCTGCGCAAAGTTTGACTGCAAACGGATGGCAGTCAAGCCTGGATCTTCGACCTGCGGCCCGCAACGTACCGTCAGAGTATAGCAGCATTTGGAATTCCGGCCAAAGACGACATAAGCCAGGCTTGTGTCCTGGCAGCACCGCCGATCTCTTTCGACTGTGTCTCAGCCTCGGCTGAAGACCGTGCAAGGGGCATCTGCAGAGGAAAAGCCCGAGCGAGCCCCTACCCTTCCCCAATGGCTACGACAGACAAATGCATACAACTCATCGCCGTGCTCAGTGCGCGGACCGGGCAGGAGACGGCTCGCATCTCTACAGGCTGGTTCTGCTAGGAATACTGTTCGTGATCGTTGTCACCAGCGCCAGTTGTGGGCGTTCGACGTCCAAACTTACGCCGGCCGAAAGAGACGCCAGGCTCGGGCAGATCGCCGCCGACTATGCCCGAAGCGGTGACCTGACCCAGGCGCAGGACGAGTTAGCCAAGCTCGACTTCGCCAATCCGGGGCAGTTGCTCCTTGTGGCTGCCGAACAGAGCCTGCAAGACAACCGCCCCTCACAGGACACGCAGGAACTGGCGGTCCTGGCCGATGCCCTGGGAGCACGTAGCCGGCTGCTGGAAGCCTACCTGCCGCCGGATGCCACTCCGATCCCCGGACCTTCGTCTACCGGCGTCCCGCCGGAGCAGCCGACGGAACCGGCCGCCGCGCCGCCCGCTATCACCCTCCCAACGCCTGCCGACACGCCCACCCTGGCGCCGACCGCGACGATCACGCCCACGCTCGCCCCGTCGCCGACAGTGGCAAAGGCGCATGTGGTAGCAGATAGTACGGTCAACCTGCGCGGCGGGCCGGGCACAGTTTATCCCGTCGTCGGCCAATTGAGGGCCGGCCAGGCGTCGGATATCGTCGGGCGTAATGCCAGCGGCGACTGGTGGCAGGTGACGTGGGACGGGCAGGGACAGGCCTGGGTCGCCGGTACGATCGTCAATGTGCTCGGTCCAATTGACACTGTCGCCGTCGCCCCGAGCATCCCCACCCCGCGTCCGTCGCCCACCACTGAGCCGACCGTCCCGCCCACTGCAACCACACCGCCACGGCCATCCGTCGACTACATCGTCAAGAGCTTGCGCCTACGGCCGGTCGGCCAGGACGCGCAGAAATGCGGCGGCGGCGGCGACAACGGCATCTGGGTGTACGTGGAGGATCCAGGCGGCAACCGCCTGGATGGCGTGAGGATCAAGGAGATCTTCACGGGCATCGTTCAAGTGAGCGGCTCGGACCAAAAGGGGCCGGGCGCGGCGCACTGGCCAATCTATCGCGGTGGTGGCGGGCAAATGGTAATTGTCGACGATGCGGGCAACGTCAGGAGCGACGTTACTCGAGGTATGAGCGACGATTGGCCGGACTTTGATCTGATGAAAGCGGCTGGGTACTGCGACTGCCATCCGTTCAACGATGCGGAATGCCAAGCGGCCCTGCAGAACCATACTTACGCCTTCGCGGCGGGTCACTACACCTACGAGGTCGTTTTCCAGCGCACTTACTGAGGAGTGCGCTTTCTGAAGGCTGGCTTCACGCGTAACGTTTTGTCCGTGACTGTGTGATGTGCTGAGCAAATATCCCAGGACGAGGAGCAATCTACTGTGAATGTATCCATGCTCGAGAACGTGCCCCTGTTTGGCGGTCTCACCGAGGCGCAGCGGGCATTGATCGGGGATCGCATGGTGCTGGAGACCCGGCGAGCGGGCGAACTGCTCTATACCTGCGGGGAACCGGCCACCAGGATGTTCCTGATCAAATCCGGCTGGGTGCGCCTGATCAGCGAACAACGGATGGTCCTGGCAAATGTCAGCCAGGGCAGCCTGCTGGGAGATGGCGAGCTTTTGCTCGGCCAGAGCTACAGCACGACTGCGAAGACAGCGACGCCGGTCGAGGCCTGGGTGCTCCATGCCGACGATATGGCCGACGTAGTATGCCAGGATCTGCAGATCGGTATGGAGCTCAGCAAGGCTGCCGGCGCCACAGCCGCGCCCTTGCTGAGCTACATGATCGAACGACGCCTGCGCCCACTGCCCGGCTTTGAGAGCCTTCCCGACGACGCCCTGGCAGCCATCGCCAATCGACTGTGTATACACACGCTCAGCGCCGGCGAAGCACTCTTCGCCGCGGGCCAAGCTCCTGTGGGGCTGTATCTCCTCGAACAAGGCCGGGTGGCCTTGCGCGACGGGAAAAGGACGGTCCTCGAGTTTGAAGCGGGGGACTTGGTCGGCGAGCCGAACGTGTTTGCCGGACGCGCTCACTCGCTGACCGCGACGGCCCTCGCTGCCTGCTGGCTATGGGAGCTGTCCGTCGGCGATATGGAGAAGCTCTGCACAGCATACCCCGACCTGCGCACTCTTCTCGGCGGCGCGCTGCGGGCCGGCCTGAGCAACGCGGACCAGGTACGCGCGGCAGCCTTGCTACAGGCTACGCCCATATTCCAGTCGCTGCCGGCGGCCGCCCTCAACGAGTTGGCCAGGCGTGTGAACTGGGAAGTCATCCCGGCCGGCAAGCGCATCTTCGAGGCTAACGCGCCCGCCAATGCCATGTTCCTGGTCGAAAGCGGTCAGGTCGAGCTACTGAACGCTCGCAACCAGCCGATGATTCACATCCCGGCGGGCGGCTACTTCGGCGAAGAGGGCCTGATGGCGGACGCCCGCTACAGCATCGCCGCTCAGGCACGGATCGCCACCAACCTGTGGGTACTGGCGTTCGAGGATGTGGAGCGGGCTGCTCAGCGCTATCCGGCCATCCGCGCGGCCCTGATGACCGAACTGGGTGGGGACAAGGGTGCGGACGAGGAGCACTTCGCCGAGCGTTATCTGCGCCATATGCCGCTTTTCGACAGACTGGGCGGCGAGCAAATCCGTGAAGTTGCGGAGGAGCTGCACGAGCAAAGGTACAAACCCGGCGAAGCGGTCTATCGGCGAGGCGGGCTGCCAACGGCGTTGTACCTGATCGAGCAAGGGCAGGTGACCGTGCAGACACGCACGCCGGAGGGTCGCGTGCGCGTTCTTGGTTCGCTGGGCCCCGGCGAATTCTTCGGCGAGACTGCGCTGCTGACCGACGAGCCGCACTCAGCCGACGCGATCGCGGGCAGCCCGCTCATCCTGTGGTCGCTGACACGCGAGGACTTCGAAGCGCTGATCGTGCGTTACCCGAGCATCGCCCTCAGCCTCAGCCGCGTGCTCAGCCGGCGTCTGCGGGAGAGCGACGAACAGGCGAGCGCAGTCACGTCTCGCGTCGTCCCGGCGCCCCTCCCCTATGCCGAAACCGCACGCGCGCCGGTCGCGCGCCGGAGGGCGCCCCCGTACCGACAGGAGCGCTGCTTGGACTGAACAAGGCCGCCAACGCCGCCAGCGAGTGGTTTGCCGGGCGCAGCACAGGCGCCAAGCTCCGCTTCGCCGCGGTAGTCTTGCTGGCCCTCTGGCTGCTGGTGGCAGTGATCTACACCGCTCTCAGCAGTGGCAGCCACCAGACCGCGCGGAGCGTACAGAGCAGCCTGCTGAATTCCTCCGCCCTGGTGGCTTACGCGGCTGACATGCCGACCGACGTGCCGGCCACCTATACCCCGTGGCCGACGGAGACCGCCATTCCGTCGCCGACATTCACACCCACGGACACGCCGACCAACACGCCTCCGCCGACCGACACGCCGTTGCCGACGGCGACGCCAGTCCCGCCGACCGCAACTCCCGTGCCACCGACCCCGCGGCCCGTCGTGCAGCAACCGGCAGCAGCGGCCGTCGCCGCTGCCGCTGCCGCGCCGGCGCCCACGGCTAAGCCCTCTCGGCAGTACCAGTTGGTCGAGTGGCGCCACCTGTCCGGCTGCGAGAACCACTTCAACCACAATATGTTTGTCAAGGTGGTGGACGCGGGCGGCAACCCGCTGGACGGCGTCAAGGTGGGGCTGAAAGCCGGCGACATGACGGGCGACCTGCTGGATCTGCAGGTGAGCGGAGCGAAGGGACCGGGCCTGCTCGAGTTCGTGCTTTACAAGGGCGGGGCCTACGCGGCTTTCGTGACAGAAGACGGAAAGAACCCGGCCAACACCGATGTGACGCCCCCTTCGGCGACCGTGCGCGATCCTGACGGCAACATCTGGCCCGCGGAGCGCTGCAACGATAGTTACGGCAACGAAATGGGCCACAACTCGTTCAACGTAATCTTCAAAAAGAACTACTAGGCCGCTAGGCCGCGCGAAAGCCGGCCGCCTGTGCAGCGACCCCCCCTGGGCCTGCCCGATCTGCTAGATCGGGCAGGCCTTTCTATTTGGCCGGCGTAATCCGGGCGTGATCTGGTCGCCGCGATTACAGATGATTCATGACGCGCTGTGTTATAGTCGGTTTTGTTGCTCTTGGGACGCAGAGCCTCGCACTCTTTTTCGGCACAGGGAGGTTCCCCATGCTCAGTTTCGAGTTGTCTGACGAACAACGAATGATCCGCGACTTGGCCCGGGATTTCGCGACCAACGAGATCGCGCCGGTCGCTGCGCAATACGATCAGTCAGACGAGTACCCGTGGCCGGTCGTGCACAAGGCGCAGGAGGCCGGTCTGGTGGGGGCCAATATCCCCGAAGAGTATGGGGGCCCGGGCTTGAATGTCCTGGAGGAATGCCTGATCAACGAGGAACTGGCCTGGGGCTGCTCGGGAATTCAGACCGCCCTCATGCTCAACAGCCTCGCGGCCTGGCCGATCCTGCTGGCGGGCAGCAGGGAACAGAAGCGCTATTACTTACCCCGGCTGACCGAGAAGGACCAAATGGCCGCTTACGCGCTGACCGAGCCGGGCGCGGGCTCGGACGTGGCAGGCATCGCGACCAGCGCGGTCCGCAAGGGCGACGAATACATCCTTAACGGCTCTAAAACCTGGATCACCAATGCGCCGGTCGCCGACTTCTTCTGTGTGTTCACAAAAACCAACCCCCAGGCACGCCATGAGGGCATGAGCGTCTTCGTCGTCGAGAGCGATACGCCCGGGGTCAGCGTGAGCAAGCCAATCCCCAAGATGGGCCAGCATGCCAGTTGGACCGGCGAGATTGTCTTCGAGGATGCGCACGTTCCGGCCGAGAACATGCTCGGCCGCGAGGGCGAGGGCTTCCTGATCGCCATGAAGGTCTTCGACCGCTCCCGGCCCCCGGTCGCGGCTGCTGCTGTCGGCGTTGCCCGGCGAGCGATGGAAGAGGCGACCAAATATGCCAAGGAACGTAAGGCCTTCGGGAAGCCAATTATCGTGAACCAGGGGGTCAGCTTCATGCTGGCCGATATGGCTATGCAGATCGAAGCTGCCCGTCTGCTGACCCATAAGGCCGCCTGGCTGGTCGATTGCGGCGAATCGAACACCGCGAACTCCGCCTTTGCCAAGGCCTTCGCTGCCGACACGGTGATGAAGGTGACCACCGATGCCGTACAAGTCTTCGGCGGCTATGGCTACAGTCGCGAGTACCCGGTCGAAAAGCTGATGCGCGATGCCAAGATCTACCAGCTCTACGAAGGCACCAGCCAGATCCAGCGTGTCATCATCGCGCGCGAACTGGGGCGTTGAGGTCGAGCAGAAGCAGGCGATTGAGGACAAGAGGCGCCGGGCCTTCGGACCGGGCGCTTTTGTTTACGGGTGTCAGGCGCTTTCGATTTTGCGCGGCGGCCGCCCAATCCGGGAGTGGCGTGCCTCGCTCAGCCAGAGGGTTCTTCCGCGCCCATCCTTGCCGGCGGAGTCACCCTATGTCGCCGCCGGGCCGCCTCCGACAACTGTGGCATGCCGACGCAATACAGCCAATACAACATGCGCCGGGCCGGGTAGTCATAGGCTCCGATGCTCTGTACGAATTCGCCGCCAAACCCGGCCTTGAAGCGGAAGACGCCCCACATCGGATCGGTCTCGGCCAACACGTCCGGTGCGCCCCACCAATTGTAACGGGCACAGCCGACGGCCTTCGCCCAGCGCATGGCAGCCCACTGCAGGGCATAGTTCGGCATGAGGGGACGCGATTGGGCGGTCGATGCACCGTAGAAATACCAGGCCGTAGGGCCAAAGCGGAAGAGGACCACGCCGGCCACCGGCGCCCCTTCGACCTCGGCGAGGAGCAACTGAGCCAGGCCCTGGGCCATGAACGGCTCCCAGACCTGTCTGTAATAGGCATAAGGGCGCACCAGAAAGTGATCGCGCCGGCCTGTCTCGACGTACATGGTATAGAAGAGCGGAAGATCGGCCGGGCTGCCGGGGCGCAAGCAAACGCCGCGCTTCTCCGCAAGGCGAATGTTGTAACGCCACTTAGGTTTCATGGCCGCCAGCAGGCGCTCTTCGCTCGGCGACAGATCGTTGACGACCGTGTTGCGAAACTGGATCTGCTGGTTCGAGGCACGCCAGCCATGCCGCCGCAGGGCCGATAGCAGTGCTTCGCCGGGCGGCGTCGAAGGACCAACGTCGGGGTCGATCTTCAGGAAAATGGCACCTGCGCGGCGCGCCTCCCGCTCCAGAGACTGCAGAACGGCCTCGCGCAGGCCCTCGTCGGCCCAGTCCAACGCCGGCCCCTTGGGCACGTACGCCACCGCCAGCGGCAAGCCGGCTCCGCCCAACCGCAGCCGTCGCACCAGCAGCCCGGCCGCCGCCACCGGCCGCCCATTCTCAGACCACAGCAAGCGCCTCGCTCGCCAACCCGTCTGCACCTTCGATTCGCCCCATGCCCAGGTCTGCAGGACGTGCGGGTCGGGCAACTGCAGTAAGGCGGCATCCCACGACGCCGGGTCCTTGATTTCGCGCACGCCGAGCATCACACTACTCCGTTGAACCCGCGCCCCGCCACCGGAGCGCCAGGCGATAGAGCCAATAACCGGCGGGCGAGAGCGGCAAGTCCCAGGCTCCGCTGAAACGCACCACGTGCCCTCCGAATCCCTGCTTGAAACGATAGACGCCCCACAAGCCGCCTTCCCCCCAACTCTCAGGCTCGGCATACGCGGCCGGGTCGGCCCCCACTTCGTCTGGGATGCCCCAGAGATCGTACAGCCAGCAACCGCGCTCCTTAGCCCAACGGATCGCCGCCCACTGCAGCGCGTGGTTGGGCATCAGGTTGCGACCCTGCTCGCCTGACGCGCCCCACATGTACCAGGCGGAGCGGCCAAAGGCAAAGACGGCGATCGCCGCCAACATTTCGCCCTCGTGCTCGGCGACCAGCCAGTTGAGGACGCCGGGCGGTTCGAATAGCTCGGTGGCGATCGCGTAGTAGTCCTGGTGATGGACGCCGAAGCCGTCGCGCTTGCCCGTGACGTCCAGCAAGCGTTGGATAACCGGGAGATCGGCGCGCGTGCCGGACCGCACGCTCACGCCCTTACGCTCCGCGAGGCGGATGTTGTAGCGCCACTTAGGCTTCATACAGCCCAGGATCGCTTCGAGATCGGGCCGCAGGTCGATCTCGATGGTACTCAACGGCTGCACCCGCTGGGCGCCCGGGCGGAAACCCGTAGCAGTCAGGCGCGCTGCCAACTCTGGAGAGGCCGGGAGATCGGGCTCGATCTTGAGCAGTGCAGCTCTCCGCCTGCGGCAAACCAATCTCGCCCCGGCCAGCCAGGCGGAGAGCTGAAGGCCGTCGTCCCAATCGATCAGCGGTCCCTTGGGCGCATAGGCCAGCGTTTGGCCCCAGGGCAAACGCCGGAACAGCAGGCTGGCGCCCGCCAGCGTGGCAAGCGGCTCGGCCGCCGATCCCGATTCGGCGGGCAGTTCCGCCCGTGCATTCGTCCAGCCGAACGCGCCTTTGAGCCTTGCCCAACGGGTCGTCTGGAGGACGTGGCCGTGCGGATGAGCAGCAACGAAACGATCCCAGGCAAGATCGGCAGGCGAAAAGTCGAGGTCGGGCATATCGCCACGGATTATACCTGCGCACTGCCATTTCCCGTAATCTGAGAGCCGCGAACTTCCTTTGACACCCACCATCGGGCGTGCTATGATCGACGGAGTTTGTCCATTTCGCAACGATCGAGGTGGTATGGGCGCTAATCTGGTTAACGGCTGGCGAGAAGTGCTGGCCCGCATCTTTACGGGACTGGACGCCAACCTCGGCGTGATCCCCGAGTGGCTGGTCAACCCCGACACCGGGCGACGACTCAAGCTGGATTACCTGTATCCCGAGGTCGGGGTGGCCGTACGCTTCGTCGGACTGGAGGGGACGGCCCGTAAGCGACGCAAGAGCGACGAAGAGGTCGCCGACGACGGGGCACGCGAAGATGCCCGCGCGGCAGTCTGCCGCGAGCATGGGGTGATCTTGATCAGCATCGATCCGGACGGCGAGCCGCGCGAGGCGCTGCGCGGCCTGGAGATGGGGCTGGCGCGCGCGGCCGCGCAGCTGGCGCTCAGCCCCGCGCCGCAGGACTATAAACAGAAGTACATGCCATTGCTCGGCCAGGCACGCCGGGTGGCCGGCGAATTCACCGCGCGGCTCACCACACCCCAAAAGCTCAACATGTACGCCGAAATGTGGTGGGAGCGCCAGGCCGCCCTGTCGGCCGAGGCGCCCGCCGTAAGGCCGGCTGCCCCGGCCCGCAAGTACAAAGTCGGCATGGAAGTGGAGCACGTCCGCTTTGGCCCAGGCCGCGTGACGGCACTGACACCGGACAGGGGCGACACGCGCGTGACGGTCTTGTTCGTCGAGGCCGGCGAGCGCATCTTCGCGGCCAGCCTTGTGGGCGACAAACTGCTGCCCGCATAGCCGGGGCAGCTCCGAGGATTGACAAACACGTGAGCACTGACGCATCCGTTTTGAGAGCGCATGCCGATCGCGAGAAGCGGCTGGTGGCCCTGAGTTCTGTCCTGGCTGCCATATTCCTGACCGGCATGAAGCTGGTGGTTGGGCTGGCAACCGGCAGCCTGGGCATTCTGTCCGAAGCGGCCCATTCTGGCCTCGATCTGGTGGCGGCCGCGGTCACGTTTTTCGCGGTGCGCGTCTCAGGACGCCCGCCGGACCGCGAACACACCTACGGCCACGGCAAGATAGAGAATCTATCGGCGCTCTTCGAAACGGTCCTCTTGCTGGTCACCTGTATCTGGATCATCTACGAGGCCAGCCGGCGGCTCTTCTTCGGGGCCGAGGTCGAGGTCCAGGCGACCGTCTGGTCCTTCGCCATCATGGCCATCTCGATTGTGGTCGATTTCTCGCGTTCGCGCGTGCTGATGAAGGCGGCCAAGAAGTACGACAGCCAGGCCTTGGAAGCGGACGCCATCCACTTTTCGACCGATATCTGGTCGTCGTCGGTGGTGATCGTTGGACTCGCCCTGGTGGCCCTGGCGGGCAGGCTGGGCGCCGGCTGGCTGGCGAAAGCGGATGCCGTTGCGGCGATGGGCGTGGCGGGAATTGTCACGTACATCAGCATCCAGCTTGGCAGCCGGACGATCGCCGGTCTGCTCGACGCGGTCCCGCCGCGCTTGCGCGATGACGTCGCCCGTGCGGTGCGCGTGCCGGGCGTGTTGGATGTGAAGAAGGTACGGGTGCGACGCAGCGGCCCGGAAGCCTTCGCCGATGTGGAACTGACGGTCAGCCGGGACACCACCTTTGAAGAGGCGGATGAGGTAGCCGGGTCGGCCGAGGAAGCCGTGCGCGCGGTGCTGCCCGGAGCAGATGTGATGGTCCACGTGGTGCCGGTGCGCGCGTCCAACGAGAACGTGTTGTCGACGGTGCGTTTCTTGGCGGCGCGCCACGGGGTCGGCGTGCACGGGATACGCCTGTATGACGTCCTGGGCCACCACTCGATGGATCTGCATCTCGAAGTCAACGACAAGCTCAGTGTGCAGGAAGCGCATGGCGTTGCGAGCGCATTCGAGCAGGCGCTGCGTCAGACGCTGCCCGGCATTATCCGCATTACAACTCACATCGAGCCGGCGGGCGAGACGCCGGGCGTTCGGGCGGCGAGTCCAGCCGATGCGAGCCGAGTGATCGAAGTGCTGCGCTCACTCCCCTGGGATATGGGCGTCGAGTCCAGCCCGCACGACGTGCGGGTCGACCGCCTCAACGGACAACTAATGTTGTCATTCCACGTGCGACTGGATGCCGGGCAATCGATCACCGATGCGCATTCGCAGACGGAACAGATCGAACAGGCGCTGCGCAGCCGTTTACCCGAACTGGCGCGCATCACCATCCATGTGGAACCGGTGGGAACCAATGACGTCTAGCAGGCACCTGACATGAGCACGCTTCTCGTCAAGCATGCGGATCTGCTCATTACCATGGATGCGGCGCGCCGGCAGATCTCCGATGGCGGGCTGTTCATCCGTGACCGCGCGATCGAGCAGGCCGGTCCCAGCGCAGAACTGCCCCAGGTGGCCGATCAGGTGATCGAGGCGCGGGGCATGGTGATCCTTCCCGGCCTGGTCAACACCCATCACCATCTGTACCAGACACTGACGCGCTGCGTGGCACAGAATGCGCTGCTGTTCGACTGGCTCACTGCGCTCTATCCAGTCTGGGCGCGGCTGACCCCGGAAGGGGCCTACGTCTCGGCAAAGATCGGGCTGGCCGAGTTGATGTTGAGCGGCTGCACGACCTCCAGCGACCACCTTTACATTTATCCGAACGGAGTGCGCATCGACGATGAGATTCAGGCGGCCACCGAGCTGGGGATCCGCTTTCATGCCACGCGCGGAAGCATGAGCCTGGGCCAGTCGCAGGGAGGCCTGCCGCCCGACAGCGTGGTCGAGGACGAAGCGCTCATCCTGCGCGAGAGCCGTCGAGCCATCGAGGAGTTCCATCAACCCGAACGCTTCGCGATGTTGCGCATCGGGCTGGCGCCATGCTCGCCGTTCAGTGTGACCGCGACGCTAATGCGCGAGAGCGCGGCGCTCGCGCGCGCCTATGGCGTACGCCTGCACACTCACCTCGCCGAGACCAAAAACGAAGAACAGTTTTGCCTCGAGAGGTACGACGCCCGCCCGGTCGAGTACGTGGAATCCTTGGGCTGGATGGGGCCAGACGTCTGGCATGCCCACTGCGTGCATCTCAAGCCTGCCGAAGTTGCCCTGTTCGCGCGCACCGGCAGCGGTGTCGCCCATTGCCCGTCCAGCAATATGCGCCTGGCCTCCGGAATCGCCCCTGTGCGGGCCCTGCGTGACGCCGGAGCCAAAGTGGGACTGGGCGTCGACGGGTCGGCCAGCAACGACAGCAGCCATTTGCTGGCCGAGGTGCGGCAAGCTATGTTGTTGCAGCGTGTTAAAGGCAATCCGGCCGCGCTGGGCGCCCAGGAAGCGCTCGAGATCGCCACCTTGGGCGGTGCTGCTGTGTTGGGTCGTGACGACATCGGGGCGCTCGCGCCGGGCATGGCGGCGGATTTCATTGGCTACCGGCTGCAGCGCATAGATTTCACGGGCGCCCTGCACGACCCGCTGGCTGCGTTGGTCTTCTGCACTCCTCCTATCGTCGATCTGAGCGTCATCAACGGGCAAGTGCGCGTGCGCGACGGCCAGATCCAGGGCCTCGATCTTCCGCCTCTGGTCAGGCGCCACAATGCGCTCAGCCGGGCCTTGCTGCGCGCTGAGGACTGAGAAGGACGCGAGGTCACGGACAGGAAGGCTGTGAGGGTCGATAATCCCTGCTATGTACGGACCACAAATCCTCGAAAGTCTGGGAGTGCTCGAATCGGTGCAGGCCGTGCTGCCTGAATGCCGGTACGTGTCAATCGACGAGCCCCGGCTGGCAGAGGTCTGTGGAGGCATCGAGCCAGTGGAGATGAGGCTGCCCAGTTGGGAAGAACCGGTCCTGTCGCGGACTTCACCCGACGCCTTGGCGGCTCAGATCCTGCTGTTCAATGCAGTCAACTTCTGCTATTGGGGCAGCCCGAAGTGGCAGGTCCAGTTCGGCGGCGAGATGTGGCACGGCTCGCTGGCGATGCTGGCCGCCATCAATCGCGCCTTCAATGAGAATGTGCCGCTGCTCGACGCAGCTCAGCTCGCGCGACTGCCACAAGACGAGTTCGACCACGTCCTGCGCGGTCCGGGCCAACTGCACTTGCTGCCCGAACGGCTCGCCAACTGGCGGCAACTGGGTCTGGTGCTGTCCGAGCGCTTCAACGGCCGGTTCACCGACCTGATCGCGGCCGGTCGCGGCGACGCCCTGGTGATGGTCGAAACGCTGGTCGATTACTTCCCGGCCTTCGACGACGCCTGGCCGCTTTACGGACAGCGCGTGCGCTTCTACAAGCGAGCGCAGTTGGCGGTCGCAATGCTCTACGAGGCGTTTGGAGACCAGCAGTGGGGCGAGTTGTCACGCACCGAGCGCCTGACCGTCTTTGCCGATTACAAGCTGCCGCAGGTGCTGCGCAGCCTGGGCATCCTGGTTTATTCGGCCGGGCTGGCCGCCAGCGTTGACAACGAGGTGCCACTCCGCGCCGGCGACCCGCGCGAAGTTGAGATTCGCGTGGCGACTGTTTGGGCGGGCGAGCTGATGCGCCGGGCCTTGCTGCCGCGGCTGCCCGACGTCACCGCGATGCACATTGACTACTGGCTGTGGAGCGCCGGCCAGCAGCAGGGCGCGCTCAAGCAACCTTACCACCGCACACTGACCACGGCCTACTGACGCTCCAGCAGATAATCGCTGTAGCCACCCCCCACTTCGGCCACCGCGCCGTCCTCCAGCCCGGCCACCCGGTCGACAATGCGGTCCAGGAAGTAGCGGTCGTGCGAGATGACCAGCACGGTGCCATTGAATTCTTCGAGCGCCGCCTCCAGCACCTCGGCCGACGGGATATCCAGGTTGTTCGTCGGTTCGTCAAGCAACAGGAAGTTGGCATCCGAGAGCATTAGCTTGGCCAGTTGCAGCCGGCTTCGCTCCCCGCCGCTCAGCTCCCCCACTTTTTTCTGGGCCGCGTCGTAATCAAACAGGAAACGGCCCAGAAAGCCGTACGCGTCCAACTCGTACATCGGCTTGAGGTCGCGGATCTCTTGCACCACGCTCCATTCCGGGTGCAATGTTTCGTGCTGCTGGGCATAATAGCCGACGCTCACGCTGGGACCGAGACGGATCTCGCCGCCGTCCGGCCGCTCCGCGCCGATGCCAGCTGCCGCCAGAATGCAGCGGAAGAGGACCGATTTGCCCGCGCCGTTGGGGCCTACCAACCCAACCCGCTCGCTGTGCCAGATCAAAAGGTCAACGCCGTCCAGCACCGTCCGCTCGCTATTTGTGGCCGGATCCGGGAAGCGCTTCGTGAGCCGGCGGATCTCCAACACTTTGTTGCTGCCTCGCCAGCCCCCAAACTCCAGGCGCATGCGCCGCCGGTCACCCGGCCGTTCGATGCGCTCCATCCGCTCCAACATCTTGTAGCGGGCGCGCGCCTGCCGGGCGTGACGCTCGTCGACGACGATGCTGGCCCAGAGCTCGAAACGTGCGATGGCCGCCTCGATCTGTGCGATGCGCTTCTGTTGAGCCCGGTACATCTGTTCCTGGCGCAGCATGGCCAGTTGCTTGTTGACCGCGAAGTCCGAGTAGCTCCCCGGCCAGACCTTGATCTGGCCGCGCTCGAGCTCGGCGATCTGGTCCACCACCTGATCGAGCAGGTAGCGGTCGTGGGAGACAATGACCACCGTGCCGGCATAATTTCGGACCAGCCTCTCGATCGTCTCCTTGCCTGCCAGGTCCAGATGATTGTCCGGCTCATCGAGCAGGAGCACCTCGGGCCGCCATATGAGGAGCCGCGCCAGCCCCACCAGCTTGACCTGTCCTCCGCTGAGGACGCCCAAGGGCTGCTTGAAGGTGTCTTCCCCCAGGCCCAGCTCTCGCAGGGTAGCAGTCACCCGGCCCTCGTAAGTCAGCCCGCCGGCCGCCTCATACGCCTGCAGAAGCCGCTCGTGGGCATCCATGACCCGGGTCAGGCGCGCCGCGTCGCCATAGACAACAGGGTCGCCCATCTGGGCTTCGCGCTCGCTCAACTCCCGGCGTAAGCGCACGATGTCGGGTGAGCCCGAAAGCGCGGCCTCGAGCACGCTCTGGCTCAGATCGAGTTCCGGGTCTTGCGGCAGGTAACCGATGGTCAGATCCTTGGCTCGGAACACGCTGCCGCTCCCGGGCGCCAGCGGGGCCAGGATGAGTTTGAGCAAGGTCGACTTGCCGCTGCCGTTCGCGCCTACCAGGCCGATCTTCTGCCCCGCCTGGATTTCCCAGTTCAGCCCCTGTAGGATCGGACGCGTGATATAGCTGTAAGAAACATCCACCAGATTGATCAGGATAGTCGCCATGGGTGTACACCATTGATTCGGAACACAAGAAAGCCGTGGAACGTGCGCCCACGGCTGACTGGCTAACGGACAATACCGAACGATGGGCGCGCTGAACTAGAGCGTCGCCACCCAAGAAGCGATGCGGGGCAGGAAGAGCGTGGAACACTGCTGACGCAGGACTAGCATGTCTGGAGTATAGCCGAGGGTATGCTGGGCTGTCAATTTCGCGCGCGGGGTGCCCAGTCTTTCTCGATTGCGACGCCGGGCCGGCTGTGCTAAAATTCTGCGCATGCCGTCAAAAAGACTTCCGCCCACGGTCGAGCAGGTGCGCTCGGCGCTGCACAGGCCGCTGCCAGGACTGAGTGCGCAGATGCGCATGTCGCCGCAGCCGCGCCCCGGCAGCGAACGGATCGCCGATCCGTTCCTGGATTGCCGGCGCGCCGGCGTCCTGCTCCTGCTATATCCCGGCGTTGACGGGCTATGCCTGGTGCTCACCCGGCGCACGGAATCGGTGCAAAGCCACCAGGGCCAGATCTCCCTCCCGGGTGGCAGCCTGGAACCAGGCGAGACAGCGGTCGAAGCGGCCGTGCGGGAAGCAAACGAAGAATTGGCGGTAGACCCGGGCGCGCTAACGATCCTGGGATCGCTTTCGCCGCTTTACATCCCCCCCAGCGGCTTCTGCATCTACCCTGTGGTGGGTTACGCCGCCCGGCGCCCGGCTTTTGTGCCATTCGACGTCGAGGTCGCCGAAGTAATCGAGGAACCCCTCGATCATTTGCTCGACGACGCTGCCTGTGCCGAAGAAGTGCGGCAACTGCGCGGGCAAGCGGTGCGCGTGCCCTTCTACCGCATTGGCGACCACAAGGTATGGGGGGCGACGGCGATGGTGTTGTGCGAGTTCGTCGCCGCCTTGAAGGGTGGCTGAGGGACGGAGAGCGACAATTGCCCGACACGACAGAGAACGGCCAATCCGAACATACGCCCATCTACACCGTCGGCTACGGCGGCCGCACCCTTGACGAATTCATCGCGCTCCTGCAAAGCAACGCGATCGGCTACCTGATCGACATACGCTCCGCGCCTTACTCCCGCTACAAGCCGGAATTCTCACGCGAGGCGCTGGAGGCCGCCCTGACCGCGCAGGGCATCCGCTATCTCTACATGGGCGAACAGCTCGGAGGGCAGCCGGCCGACCGTTCCTGTTACGTCAACGACAAGGTGAGTTACGACTTGCTCGGCCAGCGAGGCTTCTTCAAAGAGGGCGTCGGACGGATCCAGACCGCCTACGACAAGCATCTGTGTGTCGCTCTGATGTGCAGCGAGGGCCGGCCGGAGGCCTGCCATCGCAGCAAACTGATCGGCAAGAAGCTGATGGAGTTGGGGATCCGGGTGCGGCATATCGACGAAAACGGTGACTTGCTGACGCAGGATGACGTCCTGCTCAGGCTGGATGACGGCCAGCTCAGTCTGTTCGACGACGACGAGCGCAGCTTCACATCGCGGAAGCGCTACAAGCCCAAGCCGTCGGGCGGGGCTTTGCCGGCCGGCGCAGCGAATGACGATGACCAGGTGGGCTACGAAGCAGACTGCGAGGATGACGATGCCGGCTCCTGAGTTCATCACAATCGGCGCCTACGGCTGGGATGCCGAGCGCTTCTTCTCGGCGCTGGTCGAGGCGGGAGTAGACACCTTCTGCGACATCCGGCAGCGCCGCGGCGTGCGCGGCCCAGACTACGTCTTTGCCAACAGCCGCCGCTTGCAGGCCCGGCTGGCAGAGTTGGGCATCCGTTACCTGTACTGCAGGGAGCTTGCCCCCAGCCAGAGCACGCGCATCGAGCAGTATGCGGCCGACAAGGCCGCGCGCACGTCAAAGCGACTGCGGACCGGGCTCAGTCCGGCCTTCGTCGAAGCCTACCGGCGCGAGCGACTGGCCGCCTTCGATAGTGCCCAGTTCCTCGCCAGCCTGGGCACGGATGTGCGGGTAGTCGCCCTGTTCTGCGTGGAGCGAGACGCGCAGGCCTGCCACCGCTCCCTGCTGACCGAGCGCCTGGCCGGGGATTTGGGCGCCCCGGTGAAGCATATCACGCCATGATCGCATCGGCGGTATCGACGCGAGACGTACTACGGAATAGGGCTGAGAAAATGACATGCTGACCAAAGTGCTCATCGTCGCGAAGACGCGCCAGGGCACCCGGGCGTGCATCGGAGGCATCACCGCCGAGGGCCAGAGCGTGCGCCTGGTGGCTGCCGATGCGGCGGTAAACGAGCATGCGGGTATGGACTACGCCGTGGGCGAGGTATGGGAGCTCGATCTCAGGCCGGCGGAAACGCTCGTCCCGCCCCACGTGGAAAACGTCGTCGTCTGGTCTCGGCGCCGGCTGGGCGTCGCGGCCGACCCAATCTCCTCCATCGAACAGCGTATGCCTCCCGTCACCGGCGGCATCGAAACCCTCTTTTCAGGATTGACCCTGGCCGGGAGCACCGGTGCGCTCTACATCGCCGAACGTGCGGGCGTCCCCGCATGCAGCACCCTGTTCTGGCGGCCGGATCAGCCACTGCAGCGCTGCGACGAAGGCAAACGCATCCGCTACCGCTACCCGGCGGCCGGCGGCGATCGGACCCTGGTTTTCGTGGGCTTTCAGGAGCCGGTCGAGACCCTCCCGGCGGGCACGTTGTTGCGTGTCTCCCTGGCACACTGGTGGCGACCCGAAGAGGACGAGGCCGGCGAGCTACGCTGCTACGTGCAGTTGTCCGGCTGGTTCATGCCTGCCCACCCCGCTGGCGGCCAACCGCCAACCCGCGCAGGGGCTGAGGGCAACCCGGCGTCTTCCGCGGATGCGACGCCGGCAGCCTCCGGGGTGTCGCCGCTGCCCGCCGCCGCCCTCGCCACCGGGGCCGGGGAAGCGAGGGACGGACCAAGCGTGCACGAAGCGCCCGGCTCCGGCCGGCCGGCCTTGGAAGGCCCCGCTCTGGCCGACGCCCGGCACATCCTCAGGACGGTTTTCGGTTACGATAGCTTTCGCTCGCTCCAACCTGAGATCGTCGCCAACTTGCTGGCCAGACGGGACACCTTGGCCGTCATGCCAACCGGCTCCGGAAAATCGCTGTGCTACCAACTGCCGGCGCTGCTTTTCGATGGCTTGACCGTCGTGGTTTCTCCGCTGATCTCGCTGATGCAAGACCAGGTGAACCAGTTGCTCGAGCTGGGGGTGCCGGCAGTCTTTCTGAACAGCACCCTGGACTACGGCGCGTACCGGGCGACCGCCGAACGCGTCAAGCGCGGCGAAGCGAAACTGCTCTACACTTCGCCAGAGACGCTCTTGCGCCCCGAAACACTGGTGATGCTCGATAAGTGCTTCGTCGCCTGCCTGGCAATCGACGAGGCGCACTGCATCTCGGCCTGGGGACACGACTTCCGTCCGGAATACCGGCAACTGCTGCCCGTGCGCCAGCGCTATCCGGGAGCGGTCTGTGTCGCGTTCACCGCCACGGCGACTCAACGCGTGCGGCGCGACATCGCAGACATGCTGGGCTTTCGCGAGGAAAACGAGTTCGTCGCGAGCTTCGATCGGCCGAACCTTTACTTAGCCGTCCAGCCGCGCAGCAACGGGCTGTTCCAGACCCTGGCCTTTCTGGACGCCCACCGGCATACCTCTGGCATCATCTACTGCAGCACGCGCAGCGGCGTCGATCGGCTTACGGCCAGGCTGGCGGCCAAGGGCTGGGACGTTCTACCCTACCACGCGGGTATGAGCGACGACGCTCGCCGCCGCAACCAGGACGCCTTCTCGCGCGATAAGGTGCCCATTATCGTCGCCACGATTGCCTTTGGCATGGGCATCAACAAATCGAACGTGCGCTTTGTTCTGCACCACAACCTGCCGCAGAGCATCGAAAGCTACTATCAGGAGATCGGCCGGGCCGGGCGAGACGGTTTACGCGCCGACTGCCTGCTGCTCTACAGCCGGGCCGACCGCCAGACGATCTACGGGTTCATCGAGGACGGGGCCGAGCGCGAACGCGCCGGACGGCATGCCCGCCTGGAAGCGATGGCGCGCTATGCCGAGGCCGAGGGCTGCCGGCGGGCAGTGCTGCTGCCGTACTTCGGGGACGAGCCGGCGGGAGCAAACTGCGCCTTCTGCGACAATTGCCTGGCGGCCGGAGAGGAAGAAGGGGAGAAGATCGAGGTGGGCGACGCCGCCCGGCGGTTCCTTAGCTGCGTTAAACTCACCGGCCAGGTGTTCGGTTCCAGCCACATCATCGACGTGCTGCGCGGCTCGCAGGCGGCACGCGTGCTCAGCCGCCACCACGACCGCCTGAACGTCTACGGTACGGGCCGGGATTATTCGAGCGCCGAGTGGAAGCGGCTGGCGGAGCAGTTCATCCGCCAGGGCCTGCTCAAGCAAGACATGGAGCACGGCAGCCTACAACTGACCGAACGGGGGAGCGCGGCGCTGCAAGGTGGCCAGGTGTTCGTCGCCGCCGACCGGGGCAGGCAACCGGCGATCACGCCCCGACCAGAGCTGGCCTATGACGCGGCATTATTCGAGCGGCTGCGGGCTGTGCGACGGGAGATCGCGGACGCGAGCAACCTGCCGCCGTTCGTCATCTTCTCCGATCGCTCGCTGATTGAAATGGCCACCTATCTCCCTGCTTCCCCGGGCAGCTTTCTCGCCATCCACGGCGCCGGCGAGCGCAAACTAGCGCAGTACGGGCAGCGATTCCTGGCGGAGATCGCCGTTTATGCAGCCGAGCATGGCCTCGCCGAGCGCCCGCGTCCAGCGGCCGCGGGCGCACCCGCATCCCCGGCATCACGCGGCCAGGGGCTGGGCCGGTCGGCCGAGGTAGGGGATCTGTTCGCTGCCGGCCGTTCGATTCCGGACCTGCAGGCGATGTTCGGCGTGACGCTGGCTACGATCATCAATCACCTCTCCCGCTGCGTCCGTGCCGGGCGCAGATTCCCCGCCGAGCCCATTCTGGAAGTCTCGACGGCCTCTGAAGCCGACCGGAGGCGCGCGCTCTCGTGCATGGCAGAGCTAGGCACCGATGCCCTGCGCCCGATCTACGATGCCCTCGAGGGAACGATCCCATTCGATGAATTACAGATATTGCGGCTGTATTACTTATGCCTGCCCTGAAATCTGATAGGCTGGGTAAACCCTGAACCAGTGAAGGAGCCCGATCAATGCAGCACATTGTTGTCCATGAATATGGCGGTCCAGAGGTACTGAAGCTGGAGCAAGCGCCCACGCCCGAGCCCGGACCAGGCCAGGCGCTGATCAAAGTCGCCGCGGCGGGCGTCAACTTCGTGGATATCTATCAGCGTTCGGGCATGTACCAGGTCCCCCTGCCCCTGACGATCGGTGGCGAAGGGGCCGGCACAGTGCAGGCGGTGGGGCCAGGCGTTACCGAAGTGAAAGCCGGGGACCGCGTCGCCTGGTTCCAGGGTTCGGGGTCGTATGCAACGGATGTCGTCGCCCCGGTCGAAAAGCTGGTACCGGTGCCGGAGGGCCTGAGCCTGGAGCAAGCAGCCGCTGTGATTCTCCAGGGCACGACCGCGCACGTCCTGTCTCACACCACCTACCCCGTCAAGCCGGGCGACCGTTGCCTGGTCCACGCCGCTGCAGGCGGGGTCGGACTGTTGCTCTGCCAGATGATCAAAATGGCCGGCGGCTATGTGATCGGCACCACGTCGACGCAGGAAAAGGCGGAGATGGCCCGCCAGGCCGGCGCGGAGGCAGTCATCCTCTACACGCAGGTGGACTTCGCGGCCGAGGTTGAGCGCATCACAGAGAGCCAGGGCCTGGCGGTGGTCTATGATTCGGTCGGTAAGGACACCTTCGACAAGAGCCTGGCCTGCCTGGGTCCGTTGGGCTATATGGTGCTCTTCGGGCAATCCAGCGGCTTCGTAGCCCCGTTCGACGTCCGGCGCCTGGCCGAGAAGTCGTTGTTTCTGACCCGGGCGACCGTCTATACCTATACGCGCACGCGGGCGCTGCTGCTGCAGCACTCTGAAGAGGTTCTGCGCTGGGTGGCTGACGGTAAGCTGCGCCTGCACATCCATCACAGCTATCGTCTTTCGGAGGCTGGGGAGGCCCATCGCGCGCTGGCGGCCCGAGAAACCAAGGGTAAGCTGCTGTTGATCCCATGAGCGACCGCCGCCGGTCGCGGAGCCACGGAAAAGAGGCAGGGATGGAGGACTTGACTCGCCGAGCGGCGCAAGGTCTGGCCGGCGCCCACACCCTGGCGGTCCTGACCGGCTCGGGCATCTCACGTGAGTCGGGAATAGCCACCTTCCGGGACCCCGAGGAAGGGCTCTGGGCGCGCTACGATCCGATGGATCTGGCGACCCAGGAGGGCTACTTACGAAATCCGCCCTTGGTCTGGCAGTGGTACGAGCACCGCTTCGGGATGGTTGAAAAGGCTGCGCCGAATGCCGGACACCTGGCCATCGCCCAGCTCGAGTCGCTCTTGCCGCAAGTGACCGTCATCACGCAAAACATCGACGGTTTGCATCAGGCCGCCGGCTCGACGGATGTGATCGAGCTGCACGGCAGTATCCGCCGCTACCGCTGTTTGACGGGCAAGCACACCGGCTTCACCCGCGCCGACTTCGCCGATCAGCCGGCGCTGCCACCCCAGTGCCCGCGCTGTGGCGCCCTGCTGCGGCCCGAGGTCGTCTGGTTTGGCGAGTTGTTGCCGCCCGATGCCTTGCAGCGAGCCTTTGACCTGGCCGAAAGCTGCGACGTCATGCTGGTGGTGGGCACGTCTGGCGAGGTGCAGCCGGCCGCCTCGCTGCCGTTCGAAAGCGCCCGCCATGGCGCGATGGTCATCGACGTCAACCCCGAGCGGGACAACATTGCATCGATCGCGGACATCTATCTGCCGGGCGCCGGCGGGAGCGTTCTGCCTGAACTGGTCCAGGCAATCGAGAATCTGCGAGGGACGAATGGCTGAAACGACACTGATCCGGGGTGGCAGGTTGGTAACCCCCGATGGCGAAATCGAAGGAGACCTGTTGATCGCCGGCCGGCAGATCGCGGCCATCGGTCGCGATCTCGCAACAGAGGAAGCCGAGCGCATCGTCGACGCCACGCGCTGCATCGTCTTGCCGGGGCTGGTCGACCCGCATACGCACATTCAGCTCGACACCGGCATCTACCAGACGCCCGACAATTGGGAGATCGGGACGCGCACGGCCGCCTGCGGCGGGGTGACCACGGTCATAGACTTCGCAACCCAGTTTCCCGGCCAGGATGTAAGCACGGCCCTGGCCGGCCGCCGGGCCGAGATCGGCGAGCTGGCGCAGGTCGACTACGGCCTGCACATGATGCTGACAGCGCTCCCCACGGACCCGGAACTGGAGCGCTGGATGGTCGAGCTGGTGGCAGCAGGAGTCCCGTCGGTCAAGGTCTATACCACCTATCGCCCGAACTACTACCAGGACGACGCGGCTCTCCTGCGTGTCCTGGCTGCGGCAGGGCGCCAGGGCCTGGTGGTGATGGTGCACTGCGAGAATGATGCCCTGGTCAGTGCGGCCACCGAGCGATTGGTGGACAGCGGGGAAACAAGCCTGGCGCACCATGGCGAGGCGCGCCCTGCGGTGGCCGAGGTCGAAGCCGCCCACCGCGTCCTCTTCCTGGCACGCGCGCTCGCTCCCTCGCCGGTCGTGTACGTGGTGCACTGTTCGGCGGGCGGAACGGTGGACGAGGTCAGCCGGGCGTGCGCAGCGGGACAAGAGGCGATCGCCGAGACCACGCCCCAGTACCTGTTGCTTGACGATAGCGTTTACTCAGGAGCGCGTCCGGAGTGGGGTATCATGCAACCACCGCTGCGGGCCCCGCAGGAGAAGGCCGATCTTTGGTCGCAGGTCCAGTCGGGAGGGATCTCGACCATCGGCACAGACCACTGCGACTACACGATTGCTCAGAAACGTCTATCGCCGCGCTTCATCGAGACTGCCGGCGGAATTCCCGGCCTGGAAACCATGCTGCCCCTGCTGGCGACTTACGGCGTGGCGCAGGGCCGCATCACCTGGAGCCACCTGGTCCAACTGACCAGCGCGAATCCCGCACGCATCTTCGGACTGAGGGGCAAGGGCGGGCTCGCGCCGGGCTACGACGCGGACGTGGTGATCTACGACCCGGCCGTGAGCGGCACGATCCAGGCGCAGAACCTGCACAACCTGGCCGGCTACACACCCTACGAAGGCCAGCCGGTTTCCGGTGCCGTGCGCACGGTGTTCAGCCGGGGACGCATATTGGTCCGTGATGGAGGGTTCCTCCCGGCTCCCGGCTGGGGGCAGTTCCTGCCGGGCCACGTGGAGGGATGAGGGCCGTCTCCGTCCGGTCATTCGACCCAAAGCGGCACGATCTTGAACTGGTCCACGTCCACCAGACCGTGGTCGGTCAATTTGAGGTGTGGGATCACTTCAAGGGCCAGGAAACTGAGCGTCATGAATGGGTCGTGGAGGGGCGAGCCCAACCCTGCCGCGGCCTGAATCACCTCGTCCAGCCCGCGCCGCACCTGCGTGATAGGCTTGTTCGACATCAGGCCGGCGATCGGCAACGGGAGACGGGCGAGCACCCGGATGCCATCCGTTACGGCCAGCCCTCCACCCATGTCGGCTACCGCGGCGGCTGCGGTAGTGAGCGAGATATTGTCCGTGCCGGCGACGATCAGGTTATGGTGGTCATGTGCGATCGTCGAGGCGATCGCGCCGCGTCGCAGTCCCAACCCCTGTACCAATCCCTTGCCGATGCGGCCGCTGGCCATATGCCGCTCGATGACCACCATCTTGACGATATCCTGTTCGAAATCGGGCGTGGCGTAGCCGGAAACGCAAGGGATCTCCAGCACGCGGTCGGCGGTAATGAGGGAGTCGGGCTCAATGCCAATCACGTGTGCGCGCCGGCCGTCGGCGGGAATGGTGAAGTCGACCGTGTGCCAGTTCACGTTCATCGAACCGCGCAGGTAAGCCGGACGTTCTGGCAGGTCAAAAGGCAGCAAGTTGCGGTCTTCGGCAACCACCTGGCCGCCGCGCACCACCAGCCGGACCTCGAATTCCTGCGGGTCATCGAAAACGATCATGTCCGCCTTGTGACCCGGCCGGATGCCGCCGCGGTCGTGCAGCCGGAACCACTCGGCCGTGTTCAGGGTTGCCATGCGCACCGCCGTCACCAGGTCCACTCCAGCGCGAATGGCGGAACGCACCAGGAAATCCACGCCTCCCAGGTCCAGTAGATCGGGTGGGTGCCGATCATCGGTGCAGAAACAGATGCGGCGAGCGTTTTCTGCGCTGATCAGGGGCAGCAAAGCAGCCAGGTTGTGGGCGTTGGTGGCCTCGCGGATGAGGATGTACATACCCAAGCGCAACTTCTCTCGCGCCTCCTCGAGGCTCGTGCACTCGTGATCCGAGCCAATCCCGGCGGCCACGTAGGCATTCAGCGCCTGGCCGGTCATGCCCGGTGCATGTCCGTCCAGGACGCGTGTGCTGAAAGCCTCAATCTTCTCGATCACGCCCGGGTTTTCGTGAACCACCCCCGGGTAGTTCATCATCTCGGCCAGGCCGAGCACCCAGGGATCGTTCTGCAGCGCGGCGATGTCCTTTGCTTCCAGATAAGCACCGGCGGTGGCCATATGCGTGGCCGGCACACAGGAGGGCACCATGACGAACATGCTCAAGCGGCCGTACTTGGCCTGGTCGAACATGTAGCGGATGCCGTCCAGGCCGAGCACGTTGGCGATCTCGTGCGGATCGGCGATCACCGAGGTCACGCCGCGCGGCACCACCGCCTGGGCAAACTGGCGCACGCCCACCATCGCGCTCTCGATGTGCACGTGAGCGTCGATCAGGCCCGGGGCCAGGTAGGAACCCTTCAGGTCGATCTCCTTGCGGCCCTCATAGCCGGGACCCACGCCGGCGATCAGCGAACCCTGCACGGCAACGTCAGCCGGGTAGATCTCACCCGAGTAAACGTTGACCAGGCGGGCGTTGCGCAAGACAAGGTCGGCAGGAGCATCCCCGCGTGCGACCCGCAGCAGCTCGTTCAGCTCCATCGGTTTGCCTTTCTCTTAAGGTTTTCTGACGATTATACCACACGGTCCCCAGGGGCAGACATGATCGCAGTCATTTGCAAACGGCTGCTCAATCGGCTAAAATCAACTACGGACATACAAATGCGCTTATAAGTCCTGCATATCGGATGCAATCAGAAAGGCGGTGGTCCAGCACGCACGTGTTCTGCCGGCAGCGTTCCAGTTTCGCATTCAATTCAGGGAGGAGTAACGCATGTTCCGCACCAGACTAGGGGGCGCGTTTGCCCTACTGCTCATCGTCTCCGTTTTGCTCGGCGCATGCGCGCCGGCTGCCACTCCCGCTCCAGCGCCCGCACAACCTGCGGCGACTCAAGCGCCCGCGCCCACCAGCGCGCCTGCACCGACAACTGCCCCTGTTGAGACCGCGGCACCCGCGGCCGCCGAAGTTATCACTGCGACTGCTGCTCCTGCTGCGACCAGCGCCACCGGCGCGGCGGCCGAGCCGTTGATTTTCGGCGTGATCCTGGTCGGTCCATACAATGATCATGGCTGGAGCGAGGCGAACTACCAGGCCGGCCAGTACGCCGAAGCGAACCTGCCCGGCGCAAAGATGATCTACGTCGACAACCTGAATTCAGCCGCCAAACCTGGCGTGACGGTGCCGCAAGTGGTCGACGACCTGGTCTCCAAGGGCGCAAAGATCGTCCTGACGACCTCGGATGATTTCAAAGATGGCACTCTCGAAGCGGCCCTGAAGCACCCAGACTTGCCGATCGTCAACATCTCCGGCGACATGGCGTGGAAACAGGGCAAAGACTACCAAGCACCTCCGAACGAAAGCAACTTCATGGGCCAGATGATCTACATGAAGATGGTTGCCGGCTGTGCGGCCGCGCTGACCACGCAAACCGGCCAGATCGGCTTCCTCGGACCCTTGATCAACGACGAGACGCGCCGCCTGGCTTCCTCGGCCTACCTTGGCGCCAAGTACTGCTGGACAAACTACGCCAAGAAGGACCCAGCCGCCCTGAAGTTCAAGGTCACCTGGATCGGTTTCTGGTTCAACATCCCCGGCCAGACCCTCGATCCGAGCAAAGAAGCGGACAACTTCTACAACAGCGGCTACGATGTGGTCATCTCGGGCATCGACACCACGGAGGCGCTGGTCGAGGCCGGCAAGGCCGCCAACGCGGGCAAGAAGGTCTGGGCTGTCTCGTACGACTACAAGGACGGATGCGCCGAAGCCCCCGACGTCTGCCTGGGCGTGCCATACTTCAACTGGGGTCCCGAGTACGTCAAGACCCTCAAAATGGTCCAGGATGGCACGTGGACTCAGTTCTGGGACTGGGTCCCCCCTGACTGGAGCAACTCCGACAACTCGATCGTCTGGTTCAACAAAGGCAAGGGCCTCTCGGCAGACAATGCGGCCACCATCGACACCTTCATCAAGGGCCTGGGGGACGGCTCCATCAGCCTGTACACGGGACCGCTCAACTACCAGGACGGCTCGGTGTTCTTGAAGGACGGTGAAAAGGCAACCGAGCTTCAGATCTGGTATTTGCCCCAGTTGCTCGAGGGCATGGAAGGCTCGAGCAAATAACTCGGGGTGGGACTCGGGCGGGGCCGGCGGCCCGCCCAAATTAGTTCAAGCGCGAACGACTCCCGGGTGGGCGGCTCTGCCGTCCACCCGGTTGCGAAAGTACCCATTTATGAAAGTTGAACTAAAGAACATACGCAAATACTACGGCGCAGTCAAGGCGAACGACGACATCACGTTCTGCGCCGAGGCAGGTACCATCCACGGGTTGCTGGGCGAGAACGGCGCCGGCAAAAGCACCCTAATGAAGGTGCTGACCGGGTTCATCTCGGCTGACAGCGGCCAAATCCTACTGGATGGAAAGCCCGTCAAGATGAGTTCACCGGCTGAAGCAGTGGCGCTGGGCGTGGGCATGCTGCACCAGGATCCACTGGACTTCCCGGCTTTACGCGTGCTGGACAATTTCCTGCTGGGCAGTTCGGCCACGTTCGTCCCGGACCGAGCAGCCGCTCGCCGCGACCTGCTGGCGCTAGCCACGCAGTTTGATTTCAGGCTCGATCCGGACGCCACGATCGACAGCTTGGGCTTGGGCGAGCGACAGCAGCTCGAGATCGTGCGCCTGCTTTGGCTCGGCGTACGCGTGCTGATTTTGGATGAGCCCACCACGGCCATCTCAGCCCAACAGAGGGCGAAGCTGTTCGCGGCCCTACGCAAGCTGTGCGAGCAGGGCAAGTCGATTGTCTTCGTGTCGCACAAGCTGGAAGAGGTCGAGGAGGTTTGCCACGAGGTGACGGTGCTGGCACGCGGCCGGGTGACCGGTCATTCCCAACAGCCATACTCGACGGACAAGCTGGTGCGGCTGATGTTCGGCCGCAGCGTTACGCTCGGCAAACGCACGCCCGTGCCGCTCGGCGCCCCAGTCCTTGAGCTCGACGGCCTGACAGTCAGCGACTGGCGGGTAGAGGTGAAAAACCTGAGCCTGGAAGTGCGCGCCGGCGAGGTGATCGGCCTGGCCGGCCTGGAGGGCAGTGGTCAGCGTCTGGTGCTGCAGGCTTGCGCAGGCTTGCGTCATCCCACCGGGGGCAAGATCCGTATCTGCGGCGCGGATATGACCGGCCGGCCCTACATAGGCTTCCTGGACGCCGGCGCGGCTTACCTGCCGGCCGACCGCCTCGGCGAGGGCCTGGTCGCGGGGATGACGGTGACCGAACAGTGCGCCCTGGCGGAGCGAAGCCACGCGTTCCTGGTTGACTGGAACGCCTCGGAGCGTACTGCCGCGGAACGCATAAAGAAGTTCAACATCAAGGGTCAGCCCTCGACGCGCGTCGAGGCATTATCGGGTGGCAATCAGCAGCGCGCGCTGCTCGGGCTCCTTCCGCCCGACTTGAAGCTACTCCTGATGCAGCACCCGACCCATGGCCTGGACATCGAGTCCAGCGAGTACATCTGGGGCCTGCTGCTGGGACGAACCCACTATGGAACGGCGATCGTCTTCGCATCGGCCGACCTGGACGAGTTGCTCGACCGCAGCGACCGCATCCTGGTCTTCTTTGGCGGGCGGGTCACTGCCGCGCTCGAAGCGCGCGACACATCGGTCGAGCAGTTGGGTGAGTGCATCGGGGGCAAGGGCCTTTGAGCAAGATGACGACCACGACGGCTACGAAGACAGTCAGACTGAGCGTGACCGCGGTCAATGGGCTCCTGCGCGCGGCCGGCATCGTGGCCGCGTTCGCTTTGAGCGCTTTGGTGCTCGTGATCATCGGCGCCTCGCCGGTGGATGCCTTCCGCCTGATCGTTTCGGGCTCCGGAATCGTACCCTGGTCCCCCGCCAAGCTCGCGTACGTCCTGACCGCCTGGGCGCCAGTGCTCTTGTGCTCGGCCGGGGTTCTGCTGACGTTCTCGGCCGGCCTCTGGAATATAGGCATTGAAGGGCAGATTGTCTTGGGCGCGATTTGCGCCACGGGGATGCTGCGCGCAGTGCAAGGTTCCGTGCCTCCGGCCCTGGCGCTCGTGCTCGCCGCCCTGGCGGGGATGCTCGGCGGGGGCCTCTGGGCGGTCCTGGCCGGCGTGCTCAAGTTGTACGGCAACGTGAACGAGATTTTCGGCGGCTTGGGATTGAACTTCATCGCCAGCAGCCTGACGGTCTACCTGGTGCTCGGTCCGTGGAAGAGGCCGGGTATCGGCTCGACCAGCGGCACGCAACCCTTCGCCCCTGCGCTGTGGCTGCCGCCCCTGGCCAAGGGTTTCAACGTCAGCCTGCCCGAGATAGCGCTGGGGCTGCTGGCAATGATCATCGTTTTTCTGGCCTTGCGCGGCACTTTCTTCGGGCTGCGCCTCAAAGCCATCGGCAAGAACATGCGCTCCGCCTTCATCGCCGGCGTACCCACCGGCCGCTACTTCTTGCTGGCGTTCGCTTTTTGCGGCGCCCTGGCGGGCCTGGCGGGCTGGGTGCTCGTCGTCGGCACCAGCGCCCGCCACAACCTCTTCCCGCTCGTCTCGAGCGGTTATGGGTTCCTGGCGATCCTGGTTGTGCTGCTCGCCAATCTGGACGCGCTCTGGAGCATACCGATCTCGTTTGCCTTCGCCGCCATCGCCATGGGCAGCCTGCAACTGGCAATCCAGCGCCAGCTCGATTCGTCGCTGGGGGGTGTGATCCAGGGATTGCTGGTGCTCTCCATTCTGATCACCCAGGGTGTGCAGACTCGCCTGCTCGGGCGGAGGAGATAGCATGAGTATCGCCATCATCCTGGCCACGGTTCTGGCCGCTTCCCCGCCCATGATCTTCGCCGTTCTGGGCGAAACCATCACGGAAAAATCGGGCGTGATCAACCTTTCGCTGGACGGCTCGATCCTCCTGACGGCGATGGTGGCCTTCGTCGCGGCCCTCAAGACGGGTAGCATTCTGGCGGGGTTCGCGGCCGGGATGGCGGTCGGCGCTGCAGTCGCCGGCGTGGTCGCCTTCGCCAGCCTGACCCTGCATCAACCGCAGGTGGCCACCGGCTTCGTGCTCACCCTGCTCTGTCGTGACCTGTCCTACGTGCTGGGCAATGCTTACTCCCACGTGCCCGGTCCACAGGTCCCGCACACGCCCATCCCCGGCCTGGATCGCATCCCGTTTGTCGGGCCGATCCTGTTCAACCAGGACCCAGTCGTCTACCTGAGTATCGCCGTGATCATCGTGCTCTGGGCCTATATGTATAAGACGCAGTCCGGGCTCAAGTTGCAGGGCCTGGGAGAGCGCCCGGCGGCGGCCTACGTGCGTGGCGTCAATGTCAACTTCATGCGCTACGTCTATGCGTTAGTGGGGGGCGCGATGGTGGGGATGGCCGGAGCTGCGTTCTCGCTGCTGGTCAAACCAGGCTGGGCCCGGCCCTACGGGATCGAAGGCACGGGCTGGATCGCGCTCGCGATCGTGATCTTCGGCGGTTGGCGGCCGATCCGCGCCGCCGTCGGCGCCTACTTCTTCGTGCTGCTGCAGACCCTGGCCGGGACTCTGCAGAGCCTGATGCCGGGTGTGCCTACGCAGCTTTTCCCGACTTTGCCTTTCCCGCTCATGATCCTGACGCTGGTGCTTGTCACCCTCGGCAACGCCGAGTGGCTGAACCGCGCGCTGACCCGCTTACCCGATCGCGCGCGGCTATTTGTCGTCCGTTCGCTCAGAGCGCTGCAGACATCGCCGCCGGCCGCACTCGGTACTATCTTCGAGAAGGAGTGAGAGTGATATGGCTACCCGGAAGAAAGTCCCTGAGAACGTGCCCGCGGTGGGCACAATGGCGCCTGACTTCGCGGTTCCCGCCGACGATGGGCAGACCGTCCACCTGAGCGACTATCGCGGGCAGCGGGTGGTGCTGTACTTCTATCCGAAAGACATGACCAGCGGCTGCACGACCCAGGCTTGCGGCTTCCGCGACCATTACATCGAGATCACGGAGAACAATGCCGTGGTGCTCGGCGTCAGTCCCGATCCCGTCCACAGCCACGTGCAGTTCAAGTCAAAGTACAACCTGCCCTTCCGGCTGCTGGCGGATGAAGATCACAAGGTGGCCGAGCTGTATGGCGTGTGGGGCGAGAAGAACAACTACGGCAAGAAGTACTGGGGCATTATCCGCTCGCACTTTCTGATCGACGAAGAGGGCAAGATCGCCGATGTGCAGTACGGAGTGAGCCCGGAGGATAGCGTGAACAACGCGCTGTCCGAACTCAAGGTCAAGTGATCTGTCGCAGGAGATCGGTGCTTGCGCGTCTGCTATTTCGGAACCTACCGGGCCGACTACTCACGCAATCGCATAATGATCGACGGGCTGCGCAGCGCAGGCTTCGAGGTGGTGGAGTGCCACGTCGAGCTGTGGCATAGTGTCGAAGACCGCTTTCAGGTAGCCAGCGGCGGCTGGATCAGCCCTCGCTTCTGGTGGCGGCTCCTGCGTGCTTACGCCGGACTACTTCGCCGCTATCATCGGGTCGGCCCCTACGACGTGCTGGTGGTAGGCTATCCCGGGCAACTAGACATCTTCCCGGCACGCGCGCTGAGCTGGCTCGCGCGCAAGCCGCTGGTATGGGACGTCTTTATGTCCATCTACCTGATCGCCCTCGAACGGGGGCTGGATCGGCGCAGCCCGGTCACGCTGCGCTTGATCCGGCGCCTGGAACGAATGGCTTGTCGCCTGCCCGACCGGCTGATACTCGACACCGAGGATTACGCTTCCTGGTTTGGCTCCGTTCACGGCGTGGCCCGTCGCCGGTTCCGCCTGGTTCCCACTGGCGCCGATGACCGCATCTTCGTCCCGGATGGCTCGCCCGATGCGAGCGCATTCAACGTGCTCTACTACGGCACGTTCATCCCGAACCACGGTGTTGCCTACATCGTCGAGGCCGCCCGCCTGCTGATGGATGATCAGTCCATTCGCTTCGAGCTGGTGGGATGTGGTCCCGAGCGCGACAAAGCGCAGGCGCTGGCGAGGCAGTACGGGTTGACCAACGTCACCTTCCTGGACTGGATGGACCAGGCTCACCTCGTGCGCCACGCTCAGCACTCCAACGTCTGCCTGGGTGCTTTTGGGACGACCCCACAGTCGGTCATGACCGTGCAGAACAAGATCTACGAAGGGCTTGCGATGGCCAAGCCCGTGATCAGCGGAGAGTCTGCCGCCGTACGCCGAACGCTGCGGCACTGCGAGCACATCTACCTGTGCCGGCGCGCTGATCCCGGTGCTCTGGCAGACGCGATCCGCACGCTACGCGTGGACGGGGATCTGTGCGCCAGACTGGGCCAGAACGGGTTTAGCTGGTATCGGGATCACTTCACGATAGAACAACTGGGCCTGCTGTTCAAGCAACACCTACTCTCGGTAGCGGAGGCGAGCGCGAGGTGACGCGTCAGTCGTTCCGGAACGGGCCACGCCAACCAATCCCTTTAATGCGGGCCACAGTTGAAGGGCGGTGAGCCAGAAGGCGCTCGCGCCTCGCCCGCTGGAGTGTTAGGCATCTCCGGCTTGAGCGCCTGGCAGCAGGCCCGGGCGGCAGCCGCGAGCTGGAGCACGGTGCTGATTGGCCTGGTCGGGGCTCAGGCCCTGACTGCCCTGACACTGATCGTCGCCGCCCACCGGCTGCTGCCCGTCGAGTACGGCCAGTACCTGGCCTGCTACGGGCTGATCACGCTCCTGATCGTCTTTCCGAGCTATGGGCTGGATAGCTGGTTACTTGCCGAGAGCGGCCGTGCCCGGCCAGAAGCCCCGCGCATCTGGCGCAGCACGCTGCGGTTGCGCGCTCAACTGCTGCTGCTGTGGGCCCTGCTCATGGGCTTGCTGGCCCAGTTGCTGCCCGCCGACAAGTTCCCCCCCGGCATCATGCTGCCCACGGCTCTTGGCGCCGCCTGCGACAGCGTGGGATTGCTGGCCTATTCCGCCCTGCGCGGCATAAACCGTCATCAGTGGGTCAGCGCTGCACAACTGGCGGCGGCGGCCACGACCCTGGCCACGGTCTTGCTGCTGCCGCTGGGCCCCGGGCGCGTGGTCCTCTTCAGCATGGGACGGGCGGCCGTCTCAGGTGTGATGGCGGTGCTGGCCGTCGCACTCGCCCGCAAAGCGCTCGGGCCGTCGTCCTCGCTGATCGCCAGGCGAGTGCTGGAACGCGCCGCCCGCCCGTTTGTGCTGGCCGATCTCGCCGTCGCCACCTATCTCAAGGTGGACCTGACGCTGGTGACCCTGTTCCTTGGATCGGTCGCGGCAAGCATCTACGGTCCCGCCCTCAACCTGATCAATCTGTCTTTTATGGTGCCCAGCGCACTCTATCTGGTGGTGCTGCCGGTCATGGCCCACGCCCATGCCGCCGCCCGGCTCACCTTCCCACGCCTGGGGCGGGCACAACTGGCAGTTCAAGTGCTGGTCGGGGCGCTGCTATCGCTGGCAGTGTTTGCGCTCGCGGGACCGATCGTGAACCTCGCGCTGGGACCCGGGTACGGCAGCTCGGTTTTCGTTCTTCGGCTGCTTAGCCCAATCCCGTTCGTGAAATCCATCAACTTTGCCCTTGCCGCGCCGCTCACCGCAGCAGGCCTGCAGGCGCAACGCACGCAGGTACAGGTGCTGGTCGCCGTCTTCAACGTGTCGGCCAACCTCGCGGTGCTCGGTCGCTGGGGGGTCCCAGGAGTGGCGGTGGTCTACATCCTCAGCGAGCTGCTTCTGCTGCTGGGGTATTCGCTGCAAGTCCGTAGGAAGCTTAGCCCGCGAACCGGCACAACGAGTTGACCGGTCTAGGCCGTGGTGAAAATGCTGGTCGTGGGCCCTGGTTGCTCAGAGCATCGGTGTTGCGCGTGTTCGGAGCCACGGCGCTTGGGACAGCCACAAGGAGACAGGCGCGCCTGACTCAATGATCTGCGTTCTGCCGGCTAATCATGTCACCAATTAGCGCACGATATGTTTGGGCGTAGCGTTGCGCAACTCTCTCTATGGTGAATTGCGCCGCGAATTGGTATGCATTCTCTGCCATGGCACGGGCCACATCTGATTGAGCCAACGCATCAAGAATGGCCTCGGCTAAGTGCTGAGGCTTGCCTGGTGGTACGAGCACCCCGGTTATTCCCGTTTCTAGCAGTTCCCGGGTACCCGATATGTCGGTAGCGACCACGGGAACTCGTAGCGCCATGGCTTCCAAAAGAACAGTTGGCAACCCTTCCCATAGCGACGATGAAACAACCAGATCCAGACGGGGCAGTAACGCCAGCACGTCATCCCGGCTACCGAGAAAATGAACGCAGTCCTCAAGATTCATTTCTGCGGTCTGTCTCTGCAGATCGGCCTCTAGCGGTCCTGAGCCGATAACCATGAGATGGACGTGACGCCGCTGCCACACGAATTGCATGGCGCGTAGAAGGTCCGCATGGCCCTTCTGTTTCGCGAGCCTGCCAATAACGGCAATACATGGCCTCATTTCCGGTGGTGGCCAGGACGGGATGCAGGACGGGTCCCGTTGCTGCCCCGTGTGAAAGGTCTCCGCGCTTATGCCGTTGTAACAGAGATCTGAGCGCCGCCCCAATAGCCGTGCCACCATCCTGCTATTCAGCTTGCGGCGGACCTCCTCAGAGATAGCAACTTCCCTGTCAAAAGCAACGGGAAACAGACAGCGATTGAAGACAATATCCATGTATCGCCGATTGAGCCAGGGTTGGTCGATATGTACCGTGCGCATTGAGCGGGGATGAAAAGGATGCAGCCAACGCATAGATAGGTTGAGCAGGTCCCCGCGCTGTGAATGGCTGTTGATAATGTCGGGCTTGAAGTCACCGACAAAGGACCACATTTCGCGGGCAATCGCTCCCAGTTGGAGAGCAATCGCACCTGTGGGCTCGATCAGGCCGCCCACAAGTATACCCTCACCTGCCAACTGGCTCAACCATCGTTTCTCAGGCGCTGAGCCGTAGCGCCACATTGCGAACACAGCGACTTCGAACTCTTGCCGATCAAGGTGACGAGCCAACTGCGCTCCGAAATACTCGGCCCCTCCAGACTGGTCGCCAATGGCCAGCCCGGCCACCAACTGGATTACACGGATCGGTCGCATGCCGCAACCTCGCGCAAGTACCGGGGCCAATCATCTAGTTCAGAGAGGATGGCGTGATAACGATCGGCTATCTGTCGCTGGATATCATTCTTCTGTTCCAGGATCGTTCTCGCTGCCCTGGTCAATTGCACTCCGGTTACCTCGCTAATGTCGAAACAAAACGGTGATAGCCCCATATTTGCCATGGTGCCGACCGCCTTCGGCTGGTATGCAATCATTATGACTGGGGTCAGACTGCTGAGTGTCAGGATTGCCGCGTGCATCCTTGAAGCAATCACCAGATCCATGGACTTGTAGGCAGCCTTTATTTCGAGCGGAGTGCCAAAGGAATCCATCAAGTGCACGCGGTCGGAACATGCGCGCATCCGCTGATAGAAGCGCCGGGTCACGTCACGGTCGTCTTGGCTGACGTCAGGGCCTGAACACTGCACAATCAGGTAAATTTCAGCGTCGTATTGTCCTAGGAGTTCCGTCAGTGCGACCTCAAGAGCCGTCTCATAGACCTTCTGGTTAACGCGACCTCTGGTCTGCATGCCACGATCGATCAAAGTCACACCGATGCGCAGCTGCGCGCCGATTGACTCCAGTTGATCTCGATTCAATGACTCAACTGCTGGAAGGTTGAAAGCCAAATCTGGCAGCAGAATTGGCGTCTTCCTCACTCCAAGGACTTGTCTCAGGAAATCGGCAGATAGATGCTCACGTACCATAATCAGGCTCGTGCTTTCCAGAACGCGGGCTGCCAGAAAGCGCTGGAACCCGCCCTCAATCGGACCAATCGACTGCGGCAGCAGGAGTGTCCGTTTCCCTAAACCCGAGGCAAAAGCGATCGACAGGAGTGACCAGACCAAAAAAGGGCTGAAAGGCCAGTTCGCATAGAAGTTGCCGCCCCCTATGCCGAGAACGAGATCGGCACTGTAGTACGCGTCGAGCAATTCACGCTGATCGACCGAGCCGAAGTAGAGCCGGTAGCCGAACAGCCGGTAGAGCGCCGCGGAGCAGACGAGCCCGGCAATCACAAGCGGCGCCAACCAGCGCCGCGCGCGCCAGCGCCCATTCTGAGGGCGCACGAGCCAGTAGGCGAACGAGCCGACGACCGTGACCTGCTCAGTGGCATACCGCTGCCAGCTATCGGGAACAGTCGCCGCCACTTTGACCCAGGCGCCGGGAAAAGCCCTACCCAGTCCGCGGATGGTCTCACCTACAATCGCTGCATCGCCAAGGTTGTAGGCGCAATGTAGATTGACCGTGAGGATTTTCATGGTTCACGTGATGTCTGCCGCACGCAAACGAGTGGAGCTATGCAAACCATGGCTCCACTCAATTGCTCTACACCTTCATGAAGAGCCGGCTAAGGTGTCGGGTCAGGGAACCGCCACTGCGTTGTAGTCTTCAGCAACCCCAGGGGCTTGTACACGAGCAATGGCGATGAACTTGGCATTCGGGTTAGACGGGTCCGCCTCGATGACCACGGCCCCGCCGAACTTGCCGTCAGTGTAGTAACCGAAGGAGCCCGCCTTCATCCCTTGCTTACCAAGGGCACTGGCAGTCACTGGGCTGGAATTCCCCTTTGACTTCGGCGCGATCGTCAGCTGCTCCGTGGCGATAGGACTTCCACCGCTGTTACCATAGTACTTGACGTTGACTTTGATCGTCGCCGTCTGCTCCAAGTTCTGAATGGCGAGAGTCGCTCGCTGCGCGCCGCCCACGTTGCTGGAGCTGAGATAATCGGCATCAGAGGCCCAGCGTATGTAAGGCAGCGCCGACTTGGAGCTACCCCCAGGTTCACCTAGGAAAGCGGTGTAAGTATCCGCCGTATCGGCCCTCGGAGACAGTAGAGAAACACTAGCCTTCCCCAAGGCCACGATGGGCGCACCTACGCTCGTAATCGTCGCCGAGCCGCTAAACCCTGCCGCGGTGTGGTCGCAGACCGCGATGCTCTTCTTCTGCCCATGACCAATGGTATATGGGCCGTCGGTGCCGGCCGGCGAGCCATTCAGGTTGAAGTAGTTGACAGTGACAGATCCAGAGCTGGTCAGGCTGGCATTCTGAACCGCATAGTACACGTCCAGCCCGAACGCCCGGCAGAGCGCCGTGGCCATGTAGAGGGTGTTGGCGGCACGACTGAGCGGCACACCCTCGACGTTCGCGCCGATGTTCTTGTTAGTGTACAACCCACTGGACGCGGCAACCACTTTGGCCGGCGTCGTCTTATCGCTGTTCATCACCGCGGTGAGGATGGCCGATCCATTGAAGGTCGTCGTGCTGGCCGGCAGGCCCGTGAGCGCCGGGTTGTCCATCTCGATGTACTTGGACGACCCGCCATGGATGAGCCAGTCCTTGCTGGCTGCCTGAGCGCCGGCGTTGTCGGCATCGTACAGCTTGACGGTAGCCAGGATATCCTGGTTCTCGGTGTTCTGGATCGAGAAGATCGTGGTCTCATTGAACCGCTTCTCCAGCACCGACGGGATCAGGAACTGATTCGACGCATCGGTTGACTGGAAACTGTTGGACAGGAGGCGAACCTTGAAGCCAGCGGCCTGGGAGAACTGCACCGCCGTCGCCACCAACGGTTGGTCGGACGACACAACGGCAGAGCCGCGGAACCCGGCTGGCAACTCGTTGACGCCGCCGATGAAAAACGATGCGCCGGCGCCGGCAGCCAGGGTGTTGCCTGTCCCGAGCGGGTTGATGCTGATCGGCGTCCCGCTTCCTTCAGCGTAAAAATCGAAGATGACGGTCGCCGCCGCGGTGCCCACATTCTGGTAGGTCACAGATACGACCCAGCTCGCGTCTCGGGCCTGGGCAAAGGCCGCCCCTGCCCCGAGGACACCCAACATTAGGGCCAGGACAGTGGCAATTGAGACAATACGTACGGTGGCTTTCATGGCTTCTCCTTATGGGTAAGAATATGCTCGCGCTTGGGGTGCGGCGGGCACGTTCGACTTCTGCCTGCCATTCTAGTGGCCGCTCCCGCCAGAGTCAATAACACCTTAGGATTATTAGGCCCGATGTCCCGTTTCGGGCGCGTAATTGGTCAAACTTCTCATTGCCGGTATAATCTACGTCAGAATACGGCGGCGGGATGAGCGCCATTCGACGTCCTACCGCCACTCATCAGGAGCTCACTCGAACATGCGAATCGTCGTGATTCTCTTGGCCGTGGCAATCCTGGCCGCTTGCGTGCCCATGCCCGCCGGCCCCGTCTCTGTGGACCAGTCGACTCCGGCCGGCGATGGCCTCAGCCCGCTCGCGATTCCCACCTTAGCGCCAACCGAAGCGGCTGCGACCGGCAGTGGCTCTGCGGCAGCGGATCAATCAGGAGCCAGCCTGGTGGGCCGGGTCGTCTCCAGCACTTTGGGAAACAAACCCTTGAGCCAGACGCCGGTCAGGCTAGGCCGGGTGTTCTGGAACGCGGACAAAACCGACGGAGCGTACGTGTTCGAAGGCGGGACGAGCCCAAGCACGATAACGAAGGCGGATGGAACCTTCGTGTTTGCGCAAGTCGAGCCGGGCGACTACGTGATTGCTGTTGGGGACCTCATGAGCAACAACGTTGTGGTCAGGCAGCCCAACAAAAAAGTTAAGATCTACTCGGTCTTACCGGGCAAGACTGTCGATGCAGGCACGCTCCAGCTGGCGCTGCCCTGACGACGTGCTCGCTTCTCAGGGGGGCTAGCGAGAGGGCATTCCTGGGTGAGCCAGGCGAACTCCCCTCAGCCACCCGGCTGCGGTGGGAAGCGTTCGGCGTCGTGGCTGAGCCCCTTGGCCCGGAAGAGCACCTCCTCCATAAGCTTGCGATTGAAGGCAATCAGGTCCGCCACCAGGCCGATCAGCCCCACCTGCACGCCCACGATCACCAGAATAGCTGCCAGGATCAGGGATTGGACGTGGCCCACCGGCAGGCCGTGGCCCATGTCTATCAGGTAAGAATAGACGAAGCGAAGCCCCAGCAGCACGCCCAGAAACGCGAATACGCCGCCTATGCTGAGAAACACCCGCAGCGGGCGGTACATCGTGTACGAGCGAATGATCGTGGTCGACGAACGGAGCAGGTAACTGGGGACATTGCGGACTAGGCGCGAGCGGCGAGTCTGCGGGTTGGTGTGTATCGGCACATATGCGACCGCCATGCGCCGAACGCCTGCCTGGATGAGCATCTCCAGAGTGTAGGTGTAGTCGCTGAGCACGGTCAGGTGCAGGGCCGCCTTGCGCGAAAAGGCCCGAAAGCCGCTGGTGGCGTCCGGCACGGGGATTCCCGCACTTTGCTCGACGACCCAGCTACCCAGGCGCTGCAACCAACGCTTGAACGGCGAGAAATACTCCAGGTCGCTCACCCCCCGGTCGCCGATCACGATGTCGGCTCGGCCTTCCAGGATCGGCTGCACGAGGCAGGCGATGTCCGCGCCACAGTACTGGTTATCGGCATCGGTGTTGACGATGATGTCGGCTCCAGCCGCCAACGCACCGTCCAGTCCAGATACAAAAGCCGCAGCCAGCCCCAGATTCTGCGTGTGTCGCACAATGTGCTGCACCCCGAAGGCGCGCGCAACCTCAACCGTGCGATCCTGGCACCCATCGTCGACCACGAGGTACTCGATCTCGTCCAAGCCGGGCAGATGGCGGGGCAGATCAAGCAAGGTAGAAGGCAGGGTGGCTTCCTCGTTATAGCAGGGGATCTGGATGATGAGCTTCACGGCCGCATTGTACCCTAGGTTGCAGACAGATGCAAAGCCTACTGCCCGCTTGCAGCCGTTCGCCTGCGCAACCCGAGCGTCGCCCCCAGCTCGCGAACCGCCCCTTCGATTGGCGCCGACCCCGGCTTAGGCAGTTTCCCCCATTCGTGCTATCATCCTGGCTTGACCCTGGCTCCATCGCCCATCATCCCTGCTAACTGAAAAAAGATCCGACGCCCGCGGGAGGCTAGCACGAAACGCATTCTCATTGCCCTCGGACTGAGTTCTGGTGCTGGGCGCGCTCATGGCGTTCAGCATCCAGGCCAGTTCCGCTCGCCAAGAAGCCCTACCCTCTGAGCAACGGCCGACGACTCCCCCTTCGGGCGGGCGCCTGGTCAAGGCAGGGGCGGTCGTCACCGGCTCATGGCCCGCAGCCGACGAACGGGCACGTATCGAGCCGGCTCTGCTAAAGGCCTTGCTGGCGGCCGAGCCTGGCACGCGCGTGCCAGTGATCGTCACGATGCGCGAGTCCGGTCAGATAGCACCGAATCAGGCCCAGATCCAGGCCGACCCCGCCGCCTTCGTTCGCGGCCGGCAAGAGACGGCCCAGGCCCGCCAGGCAAATGTGCGCGCGTTCCTGGAGCAGGAGGCCACGACAGGCCGGGCCGCGAGCGTGCGCTCCTTCTGGATCTTCGACGGGCTGGCGCTGGATGCCAGCCCGCAGACCGCCCTTGCCCTGGCCGCCCGCTCCGACGTCGCCCTGCTGCAACTGGACAATTACCGCCAATGGCTGCCACAGGGCGCGATCTCTGAAGCCACCGGCCCGGGCGATGGCGAAATCTCGGCAGTCACAAGCGCTGGGCCCCAGGCGCTCGAATGGGGCTTGCGGCAGATAGGCGCGGACCAGGTGTGGGCTGCCCTCAACATCACGGGCACAGGCGTCGTGGTCGCTAACCTGGACACCGGGGTCGACTTCCAACATCCCGCCTTGATGGCCAACTATAGAGGCAACCTAGGGAAGACGCTCTACCAGCATGCCGGCAACTGGTTTGACGCGACCGACGCCGGCGCGGTTTACCCAGCCGACGGCAACGGCCACGGCACGCACACGATGGGTACGCTGGCCGGACAGGGCGGGATCGGCGTCGCACCGGGCGCGCGCTGGATTGCCGGACGCGTCCTCAACAGCGACGGCTACGGCTACGACAGTTGGATCCACGCCGGTTTCCAGTGGCTGCTGGCACCCAATGGCGACGCGCAGCTGGCACCTGACGTAGTCAACAACTCTTGGGGCAGCGCAGCTTCGGCTGAGACCGTCTTCGGCGAAGATATCGCCCTCCTGCAAGATGCCGGGATCGTGGTCGTGTTTTCGGCCGGCAACAGCGGTCCGGGAAGCGGCACGCTGGGTTCGCCCGCCTCGCTGCCGGGCGTCTTCGCCGTCGGTGCCAGCGACGACCAGGACCAGGTGGCCGTTTTCTCCAGCCGCGGGCCGTCGCCATGGGGCGAGGCCAAGCCCCAGGTCGTCGCGCCGGGCGTGAACGTTCGTTCGTCTGCCCCGGGCGGCGCCTATGCCTTGGGCGACGGCACTTCCATGGCGGCCCCGCATGTGTCCGGCGTTGCGGCGCTGGTGCGCGCGGGCAGCCCGGGCTTGAGCCGGGCCGCCACGCTGTACGCGATCACCAGCACTGCCGCGCCCCTGGGCCAGGTGATACCCAATGACGACAGCGGCTGGGGCCGCGTCGACGCCTACCGTGCCGTACAGGCCGCAGTCGGGGCAGGCACACTGTCGGGAGCCGTGGCAAACGCGGTCAGCCACCTGCCACTGGCGGGCGCCCAGGTCAGGGCCTATAACTACACGACCGGCATCACGTTCAGCGTGCTGGCGGACACGGCCGGGCGCTACCTGGCCGGCCTGACCGCCGGCCAATACCGCGTCACCGCAAGCGCCTTCGGCTACCTTTCGGACGGCGCACCAGTCGTGACCGTCATCACCGGTCAGGCTGCACTGCGCGACTTCTTGCCCATCCCGCTGCCGATCGGCATCGCGCGGGGCGCCGTCACCGACACGAGCACCGGCAAACCGGTCAGTGTGACTGTCAGCGCTCTGGGCACTCCAGTGACCGAGAATGCTTATGGCACGTACCGATTGGAGCTGCCGGCCGGCGAGTATGTCATAGAGGCCCGCGGCCTCGGCTACAGGTTGGTTACGGCCACCGTCAGCATCCAGGCGGACCAGATCACCGGTCAGAATTTCGGCCTCGTCCCCGCACCCCGCACCCTGCTGGTCAATTCGGGCGCCTGGTACGGCCGTGACTACAGCGCGTATTTCCGCGCCGTCCTCGACGGCCAGCGCTACAGTTACGACCAGCGCCAGATTCGAACCCTGCCGGACGACGTGCCGACGCTCTCTGAGCTGCTTAAGTACGATCTGGTCATCTGGTCATCCCCGGAAGATTCCCCTGGTTATGTCAGCGCCGGCGAGGCGCTGGGACAGTACCTGGACGCCGGCCGGACCCTCATCCTCTCCGGACAGGACGTGGCCTTCTGGGACGGCGGGGGCGCCTTCATGCTGGCCCCGTATCTGACGCACAGTCTCAAAACGCTATACGTGAACGACGACGGCGGATCCCGATCTCTGTCTGGCGTGCCGGGTGACATCATGGCCGGGCTCGAGCTGAACATTGCCGGCGGGGACGGCGCAAACAATCAGCGCTCGCCCGACGAGGTCGCCGTCGGCGACTCAGAACTCCGCTGCCGAGATCCTGGCCTATGACGCTGAGGGGGCCGGCGCGAATGCGGTCGGGCTTTGCCTGCCCTACCGCGCGGTTTTTATGAGCTTCGGCTACGAGGCGATCAACGCCGCGAGCACGCGTTTGGATGTGATGCAACGCTCGCTGGACTTCCTATTCAGCCCCCGGCAAGCCGAAGGCCTCAGCCTCAACGTCACCTCGCCGACCGTTCGAGTGGGAGCGCCAGGAAGCGTGGTGACCTTCACGGTGCGAGTGCGAAACACCGGCGAGACTGGCGCTCCCCAGCCCTTCGAGGCTACGCTGGCAGGCTCATCTTGGGCTGCCAGCGTGACTCCCGCGCAATTCACGCTCACGCCCTGTAGTTCGACAGTTCTCACTGTCAGCGTCGCCGTCCCAAGCGGCTTGCCGCAAAACACACGCGCCACCCTCACGTTGACCGTCCATCCGGCGACCGGCTCGCTTCCGGCCCAGTCCGTTAGCCTGACCGCCAAGACGCCGTCGGCCCTGCTGCTGGTTGCGCATGACCGGTTCTATGACCGGCAAAGCGACTATACCCGCGTTCTTGACCAGCTCGGCGTCAGCTATGACATCTGGGAGCTGACTAATGCCGCACCGTCCCGTGACGGGCCCTCGGCACGGCAACTCAGTTGGTATCCGCTTGTCCTTTGGTACACCGGCTATGACTGGTATCGGCCGATGACGACGGCCGACGAGAGCGGGCTCGCGACCTACCTGGACGGCGGTGGCCGGCTCCTCCTCTCGTCCCCGTTTTATCTGGATGGGAACAGCAACAGCGATTTTGCCCTCAACCGCCTTGGCATCATGGATTACAGCTACGATATGACAGCGAGTTTGGCTTACGGCTCGCCCGGGCATCGCCTGGGGGCAGGCTTCTCTCCGGCGGCGCTCACCAACCCGTTTCCGGGCGCCGGCTTCTCCGTTCTGGACGTCGCATTGGTCCCTTCCAGCCTCTCGAGCACCGCCTGGCGCAGCGATCACAATCGGGCCGTGGCGATCGCCAGCGACCGGCCCGGGGATCGCCTCGTCTTCTGGGGGATCCCCCTCGAAGCGTTGCCCGGTTCCGTCCGCGAGGCTGTCCTCGGGCGGACCCTCGGTTGGCTCGGCCCGCTGGGGGACTCGACGGCCAAGCTACAACCCCAGGTGCCGCTGCCCGGAGCCGCGGTCACGTTGACGATCGAGCTGCGAAACAGCCTGGCCGCGACGACGGCCGCGATGACGGCGACCCTGCCGGGCACTTTTGTGCCCGCTTCATTCGCGCCCCACCAGGAGCTGGTTTACGATCCTGTCGCCTCGGCATGGGTCTGGCACGGTCCGCTGGAGCGCGGCGCGACGCGTACCTTCACGCTCACAGGAACGGCTCAAACTGCGACGCCGCAAGCCTCGACCGGTAAGGTGGTTTACCATGATCAGACGCTGGGATTGGATTACGACCAGCCACTGCGTCTGGTGCCCGGTGGGCCAGACCTGAGCAGCAGCAAGCTGGGCCTGGTTCCGGCCAGCCCGCCGTGGCCGCCGACGCTGGCCATGGTCATCCGCAATACCGGCCAGACCGTGGCCTCATCGGCGGTGGTAACGAGCTTGTTGCCGATCGGGTACCAGGTGCTAACAGGCTCGCTCCACCTGGAAGGGACCGGCACGGCGCAGTTGTGGCCGGGGGGCGTGGCCTGGCATGGGATGCTCGACAGCGGCGAAGCCGTGACGGTCACCTATCAACTCGACATCGCGCTGGATGCGCGCGCAGCGGGAAGGCTGCCGTTCGAGATGTTGGCCTGGGATGGCGAGGGAGGCGCCTGGGAGTGGCGCACCTGGCCTCAACTAATTCCCACGCGCCAGTTTATGCCGCTGGTGGCGAAATGATGGGCGGGCCCAGGTACCCGCCCGCGGCCCGGTGGTCCTGGCTACTTCGTCTTCTTCCCGGCGCGGCCCATCCCGCGCAGGCCGATCAACCCGCGCAAATAATCCCCGGCCCCAGGAAGCTCCGGCGCGGCCTCTTCGCTCCAGTTGCCGCTCGCCAGGGTCTGCAGCCACTTGCGCCGGGCCTTCAGGCCTTCCTCGAAGCCCCCAACCAGCGCTTCATTGTTGCCGTCGATCACCGCCTGCCGCCACTCGCCGAGTCTGCCCGCCAGGGCGTCGATCCAGCGCACCAGATTGTCGCGGTTGCCCAGGCAGGCGGACGCAGCGGCTGCTGCGTCTTCCGACAGAACCTGCGTCGTCGTGTAGAACTGGCTGCCCGCCAGCTTGCGCATGTCGCCCCAAACACGGCTACCGGTCGTAGCCTGGAGGAGGGCCCCGGCGATGATCAGTGGCAGCTGTTCGACCGCGGCCACCAGACCGTCGAACTCCGCCGGATCGAGGAAGAACGGCTTGGCTCCCAACGCTTCTGCCAGGTCTGCAGCCAAGGTCGCCGCCGAATCGGCCGTCCGTGCGTCAGGCGTCAGGCACATCATCTTGCCCTGGAAGAGGTCGGCGGTCGCGCTGGCCGTTTCGAGATCCTGGCTGACGAGAACCGGATAGGCACCGACGAAGCCAATGTTCGCCGGGAGATACTCTGCGGCCCAGCCCGAGGCTGCCGTGTTCAATCCTGACATGTTGAAGATCAGGCAACCCGGCTTCAGGTCCTGCGCGATCACCTTGAGCGTTTCCTCCACCTCTGACAACGGCGTTGCCAGCAGGATGCGGTCGGCGCTGCCGACCGCATTGATGAGGTTCCACTCAGTCTTTTCCACCGCGCCCATCGAGCGAGCCTGGCCCGCCGCAGCCGAGTCTTTGTCGTGGCCGACGACGCGTACCTTATCAGGATAACGGCGCAGGGCCAGTCCGGCGGAGGCGCCGACGAGCCCCAGACCGATGATTGAGATTTGCAGTTTTTCCGCCATGTCTCTACCTTCCAGTGTCAACGGCTTTGCAGCGGACGGCGCCGTATCGAAGCCGTCAGACCGACGACCTCAGTCGCCCGCTTCACTCTGCTCGTTCAATTGTCGTCGTCGGCCGCCTGCAGGGCGGCCAGCAGAACCAACCGCCCGTCATCTCGCGCGGACCGATCGGCCGCCGGATCGAGTCTGCCCTGGTGATGGCGAATGAGCCACACCACCAGGGGCGGGCAGCCAACCCGAGCGGCCATGCCGGCCCCCAACGACGGGTGGTTCAGGTAGGCCCAGAACGGGTAACGCCAGCTATCGCGGCGGGCGCCGGGCCGGCGCCCCAACGGGCCAAGGCGCTGGGCCAGGCGGCCTTCAGAAGTACGGCCGCTACCCGATGCCACAGGTGCACTTCGCCGGCGTACTTGCCGCAATCGTGCAACAGGGCAGCCTGCAAAAGCGTTGCCCGGCTGCCAGCCTCGACCCGCCCGTTATGCTCGAGCGCGTGCAGCACATTCAGGCTGTGGCGCTGGTCGGCGCGCGGCATGTCTGCGAACAAAGGCAAGGCACCGGCGCCCAGGACCGAACGCACTTCCGCCTGCTCCAGTTCGTCCAGCGGCCTTGCCGAAGCTAACAAGGCCTCGAGGCCCTGGCGCACTCGGTAGAGGGCCCGCACCGCAGCGGCCAATATTACAGCGCCGCGCTTCCGAGCGCCGCGCTTCTGAGCGCCCCGCTTCGGTGCGCCGCGCTTCGGTGCGCCCCGCCTGGACCAAGCCGCAGGCATGGCTAGCCCAAGAGCAGGCGGGCGACGCCGCTCATGGCCGGGTAAAGAACGCCGCCCAAGATGTCCAGCCTGATGCCCGGAATGTAGCTGAGCAAGATCAGACCGAGCAGGATCATGGGGCCGTAGGTCTGCAGAGGAGCCAGCGCCTGCGCGCCGCGCGCGCCGACTAATCCGGCCAGCACGCTCGCGCCATCCAATGGGGCCAACGGGATCAGATTGAACACGAAGAGCGCCACATTGACGAACAGGAACGTCTCCAGGACCTGCAGGCTCCAGCCCGGCGCATGGCTGAAAAAGCCCAGCCGCCAGGGGATCGCCACCACGGCCGCCAACAGGAGATTGGTCACCGGGCCGGCGACAGCCACCAGGGCGTTCCCGACGCGCGGGCCGTAGCGCAGCCGCGAGGGGCTGACGGGCGTAGGCTTTCCCCAGCCGATGAAAGCGACCACGGCCAGTATGTACCCCAACGGGTCGAGATGCACGATGGGGTTGAGCGTCAGGCGGCCCAAACGCTTTGCCGTATCGTCGCCCAGGCGGTAAGCCGTCCAGGCGTGCGCCGCCTCGTGGAAGCCGATGGCAAAAAAGAACGTGATCGCGCGTGCGAGCAGCGGGATCAGTGAACCAAAAGCAAGACCAGGCACTCTCACTCCAATTCGATGCCGAGTATTCTAGCACACGTGCCTGACAGGCGCGAATGCCGGTCCAGCCGGCCCAAGCCAAAAGAGCCACCTGCGCATGACAGGTGGCTCTTGGTGGGTTAGCGAGCGGCGAGGGAGTTACTTGACCTCGACTGTTGCACCCTCGGCTTCGAGCTTGGCCTTGGCATCCGCCGCGGCGTCCTTCGCAACAGCCTGGAGCACTGGGGCCGGAGCGCTCTCGACCAGGTCCTTGGCCTCCTTGAGGCCCAGGTTGGTCAGGGAACGCACGACCTTGATGACGTTGATCTTCTTCTCGCCGACGCCCTTCAACACGACGTCGAACTCGGTCTGCTCCTCAACCGGGGCAGCGGGCGCGGCCGCGCCGCCCGCCGGGCCGGCCATCATCATGGCCGGAGCCGCGGCGCTGACGCCGAACCGGTTCTCGAGGGCCTTGATCAACTGCGAAAGTTCCAGCACGCTCATCGTCTCGATCGACGCAATCAGCTCTTCCTGAGTCATGAAAAGTTCCTCCAATTTGATTTGCCAGTCACCTGGTCAGTTGAGCGGCAGCCGGCTTAGGCTGCGTTTTCCATTTGGTCCATGCGTGCATTCAGCACGTTGACCAGGCCGCGCAGCGTGCCCGCCAGCACATTGACAAGACCGCTGATCGGCGCCTGAAGCACACCGACCACCTGGCTGAGCAGTTGTTCCCGGCTGGGTAGTTCAGCCAGTTGGTCAATTCCGCTCTGGTCAAGGACCGCGTTGCCGAGCAAACCGCCCTTGACGGTCAGCACTTTGCTGTCCCTGGCCACCTTGTTCAGGGACTTCGCCGGAGCAGTTACGTCCGTGTAGCAGAACGTGAAAGCAGTCGGCCCCTTGAACAGTGCCTCAGGAGCGGGCATGCCCACCTCGGCCAGGGCCCGCGACATGAGCGTGTTCTTGGCCACCACGATCTCGCTTCCGCTCGACCGCAGCTCTCGGCGCAGATCCTGCAACTGCTTGGTTGTCAGGCCGCGATACTCGGCAACGATCACCGCCTGGCTGCGCCGCAGCTTTTCAGTGTACTCCGAGACCAGTTCGCCCTTCTTCTCACGTGGAATAGCCAAACGAAATGCCTCCTCTCGTCGTATTCTCACGACCTCCGTGGACTGAGAGCCGCCGGCCACTCGGTCCGCGCCTGTCCCCTACCGGAAGTGCCACTCCGACAACAAAAAAGCCTCTATGCCGCAGACCACAGGCACAGAGGCTTGACACCTAAATCAGGATAACCTAGAAGGTGATCGCCTCGCCTCGGCAGGTCCTGCAGATTAAGTCCTCAGAGGACGCCTGCTGTCTACAGCGCTCGGTATGCGTGGCCTACGGTATTGCTTCTGCTCACGTCTGCTACGCCTACCGCATATTCTCGTTTGTACCGACAAAGAGACCTTACGCCGCCGCCTTCATTGACGAGGCCTGAAGAACATCCACGCGGATGCCAGGCGCCATGGTCGAGGTCAACGTAACGCGCCGGATGTAAATGCCCTTGGCACCCGATGGTTTGGCACGATTGACCGCGTCCATCAGGGCACCGAAGTTGTCCATGATCTGCTCGGGCGTGAAGCTGGCCTTGCCGATCGGCACGTGCAGGTTGCCGGTCTTGTCAACCTTGAACTCAACACGCCCCAAGCGCGCCTCACGAATCACCCGGGGCAGGTCGTCCGGCTGAACGATCGTGCCGGCCTTGGGATTGGGCATCAGGCCACGCGTGCCCAGGATGCGGCCGAGCCGGCCGACCTTGCCCATCACCTGCGGCGTCGCGACCGCCACGTCAAAGTCGACCCACCCGCCCTGGATCTTGGCGATAAGGTCGTCGAGGCCGACAAAATCGGCTCCGGCTTCCTCGGCCAGGCGAGCGCCGTCGCCTTCGGCGAAGACCAGGATACGGACCGACTTGCCCAGGCCGGCCGGCAGCAGGCAAGTGCTGCGCACCTGTTGGTCGGCGTGGCGCGGGTCGACGCCAAGGCGGACGTGGACTTCCAGCGTGCCGTCGAACTTCGGGTACGAGATCTTCTTGATCAAGTCAGCCGCTTCCTGCGGCGCATAATCCTTGTTGGCGTCGACCATTTCGGCGGCCGCGAGATACTTCTTACCGTGCTTTGCCATTTCTATAGCCCTGCCTTCCTACCCCACACGACTGGCGGGGTGTGGTCATGACGGTCACCTGGCCGATGCTGGTCGGCGCAAGTCCCCTCCCACCGGCGACACAAACGGTCGCCGCCGATCGACTGCGTCAATCGGTGACGGTGATGCCCATGCTGCGAGCCGAGCCCTCGATCATAAGCATCGCGTGCTCGACATCATAAGCATTCAGATCTTTCAGCTTGGTCTCGGCGATGTCACGCAGTTGCTTGCGCGTGATGCTGCCACCCAAAGAGCGAGTCGGCGTGCCCGAACCCTTGCTGACGCCTGCCGCCTGCTTAAGCAGGTCCGCGGCCGGCGGGGTCTTGGTCACAAAAGTGAAAGACTGGTCGGTGAAGATCGTGATCTCTACCGGGACGACGGTGCCGGCCATGGTGGCCGTGCGCGCGTTGTACTCCTTGCAGAAGGCCATGATATTCACGCCGTGCTGGCCCAACGCCGGGCCGACCGGGGGGGCAGGATTGGCCTTGCCGGCCATGATCTGCAGCTTTACGATCGCCTTTACCTTCTTCGCCATGCTTCAAACACTCCCGGCGTCTAGAGACGCTCGACTTGTAACAAGTCCACTTCGATCGGCGTTTCCCGGTTGAAGAAAGACACCAGGACGCGGGCTTTGCCCTTGTCAGGGTACACTTCGTCAACGACGCCGTTGAAGTCCACGAAAGAGCCCTCGACGATGCGCACACGGTCACCCGCCTTCACCTTGACTTGAGCGACCGGCTCTTCGGCCTCCATACGGCGCATGATCCGATCGACTTCCTCCTGGCGCAAAGGGGTTGGCTTGGTACCGATGCCCACAAATCCGGTGACGCCCGGCGTGTTGCGCACGACGTACCAGGACTCCTCGTCGAGGACCATCTTGACCAGGACATAGCCGGGGTAAATGCGTCGTTCGACGACTCGACGCTGACCCTCTTTAAGCTCGACCTGCTCTTCGGTGGGCACGATGGTCTCAAAGATCCGGCTTTGCATGCCCATGGATGCAATACGGTGCTCGAGGTTTTTCTTTACTTTGTTCTCATAGCCCGAATAGCAATGCACAACGTACCACTGAGGATTGGCCTCGTCGTTGTCGTCGCCCTGCGGTTCCTCCGGAGCGGAGTCCTCCACAGGCTCTTCGGGCATGGCCACCTCGGGGACTACAATGTCCTCGTCGGGTTGGCTGCTGTTCTGGCCCTCAGGGTCCTGCCATTCATCCATGGTCATTCCACCACCCACTTGCCGCGCGAACGCGCCCGTTCGGTCTCAACCGAGTATCAGCCGGATCAGGGTGGCGAAGACGAAATCGACAGCGCCCAGAAAGACGGCCATCGCCACGGTGACACCCAGCACGATTAACGTCAGGTTGGTCGCTTCTTCACGCGTGGGCCAGCTAACCTTGCGGATCTCCGCGCGGGTTTCCTTGAAGTAGCGCACAATGGCGTTATCTGGTTTGTTCGCAGATACCTGCTGTCCTGTAGTCGTTTTACTCAAGCGTTCCTCCGCGCACTGGTCTCTACGATTCAAGACACCGTACTCAGACAGCTGCTCCACCTCCGAAGGCACTGAGCCGCGCCAAGACGGTGTCTTGCCGAAAGAACGGTCCGTTCTGTCAGACAGGCGTGGCAGGACTTGAACCCGCAACCCCCGCTTTTGGAGAGCGGTGCTCTACCAATTGAGCTACACGCCTACGTGATAGGACAGAAGCTCCGGAGATGCATCGGAAAGCTCGAGACACGAAGCCTGCGGTTCGTTCTGGCGGCTTCCCGGCATCAGCCGGCCCTCTGCCCGGTTGAAGTCAGCGCGTCTCCCGGTGCAACACGTGCTTGTGGCAGCGCGGGCAGTACTTCTCCAACTCCAGGCGCGCTTGCGTGTTTTTACGGTTCTTCTCAGTCGTGTACGTGCGTTCCTTGCACTCGGTACACTGCAACGTCACGACGATCCGGTTAGCTTTCTTTGCGGTAGCCATGCTTCACTTACTCGATGATCTTGCTGATGACGCCGGCGCCCACGGTCCGCCCACCCTCGCGAATGGCGAAGTGTGAACCGATCTCCAGCGCCACCGGCACGATCAGCTTGACCGTCAGGTTCACGTTGTCGCCCGGCATCACCATCTCCACCCCGCTCGGCAGTTCCGCTTCCCCGGTCACGTCCATCGTCCGCATGTAGAACTGCGGCCGGTACCCGTTGAAGAACGGCGTGTGCCGCCCCCCCTCTTCCTTCTTCAACACGTACACCGCACTCTCAAACGTCGTGTGTGGCTTGATCGACCCCGGCTTCGCCAGCACCTGCCCCCGCTCCACGTCCTCCCGCTCGATCCCCCGCAGCAGACACCCCACGTTGTCCCCCGCGATCCCTTCCTTCAGGATCTTGCGAAACATCTCCACCCCCGTCACCACCGTCTTGCGCGTGTCCTTCAGCCCGACAATCTCCACTTCCTCGCCCACCTTCACCATCCCACGCTCGATCCGCCCCGTCACCACCGTCCCCCGTCCCTTGATCCCAAACACGTCCTCGATCGGCATCAGAAATGGCTTGTCCGTCTGCCGCACCGGCGTCGGTATGTAGCTGTCCACCGCATCCATCAACTCCCAGATGCACTTGTACTCCGGCGCATCCGGATCCTTCGACGTCGACTGCAACGCGATCAGCGCACTCCCCCGGATCACCGGGATCTCGTCCCCAGGAAACTTGTAGCTCGTCAGTAGCTCGCGCAGCTCCAGCTCCACCAGCTCCAACAGCTCCTCGTCCTCCATCATGTCCACTTTGTTCAAAAACACCACCATCGCCGGCACTTCGACCTGCCGCGCCAACAACACGTGCTCCCGCGTCTGTGGCATCGGCCCGTCCGGCGCCGCCACCACCAGGATCGCCCCGTCCATCTGCGCCGCCCCGGTGATCATGTTCTTGATGTAGTCCGCATGCCCCGGACAATCCACGTGCGCATAGTGCCGCGTCGCCGTCTGGTACTCCACGTGCGCAATCGCGATCGTGATCCCGCGCGCCTTCTCTTCCGGCGCATTGTCGATCGAATCAAACGCCCGGAAATCCGACCAGCCCTTCATCGCCAGGACCTTCGTGATCGCCGCCGTCAACGTCGTCTTCCCGTGGTCAATATGCCCAATCGTCCCCACATTCACATGCGGCTTCGTGCGCTCGAATACTGCTTTCGCCATGGCTCTAGAACCTCCTGCCTCCCCCAAAAAAACGGCTCAGGCATTAAGTCGCCGCCTACTCTCCGAGGCGGCGTTGTCGTGAATAACGTCTGCTGGAGCCCACGATCGGACTTGAACCGATGACCCCGTTCTTACCAAGAACGTGCTCTACCGACTGAGCTACGTGGGCACCTAGGTGGGCAGGGAAGGATTCGAACCTCCGAAGGCGTTGCCAGCTGATTTACAGTCAGCCCCCTTTGGCCGCTTGGGTACCTGCCCGCGTATGAGTTTGTAAACCAGGCAGCCGCCACCAACCACCTAAGCACTCACAACTGCCCACCTTACAAGCCGACGGCCGGAATCGAACCGGCAACCCTCGACTTACAAGGTCGATGCTCTGCCGATTGAGCTACGTCGGCACCAGCTACACCGGCGCAGAGCGCAGACTGCTCCCACTGCAGGCGCATCGTGTAACGAAGGGACAGTATACCGGCGCCGGAGACAAAAGTCAAATGAAGCCACCCCCTTGCGCGCGCAGTGTAGGGCAGATTACAGGCTGGAGCCGGTGATTGTGCCTCTCAAGCGGGTGCCCCTCGCGCCTGGCGGGCGGCGATCAGGACGCTCGAACCGGCCACTGCCGCGTTGAGGGACTCAACCTTGCCGTGCATAGGAATGGCGACCAGCCAGTCACAGTGCTCACGTACCAGGCGAGATAGCCCGGGACCCTCGGCTCCGACCACCAACGCCAGCGGCCCTGTCAGATCGGCCTCTACCAGCCGCCTCGCATCCGGCGCAGCATCCAGGCCGGCAACCCACACTCCGGCCTGCTTCAGTTGTTCCAACGCCTGCACGAGGTTACCGACCAGGGCAATTCGCAGGTGTTCGACGGCCCCGGCGGAAGCGTTCACAACCGCCGGCGTTATCTCGGCGGCCCGTCGATCGGGTAAGAGGACAGCGCAGACGGCCATCGCTTCTGCCGTGCGCAACAAGGTGCCCAGGTTCTGGACGTCCTGCAGGTGATCGAGGGCCAGGTACAGCGGGCTCGCCTCGGTCGCCACCGGCGCCGAGCCAGGCAGAACGTCGTCAAGCTTCGCGTATGGGTAAGGGCCGGCCTCCGCGATCACGCCCTGGTGGTTGACCGGTCCGGCCCGGACCAATAACTCCCGCCCGGCCCGGGCCACCGGGCAGTGCCGCTGCTCGGCTGCACTGATGATCTCGCTGACGCTGACGCTGCCTCGCACACCCGCGGCGACATATACCCGGTGCACCGTGCGCCGCCCGGCCCGCAACGTCTCGAGCACCGCGTGCCGGCCGTACAACAACTCCATCTACTCACCCAGGTGCCAGGTGCTGCCCTGCAGGCCGTCCTCGACGACGACTCCCAACTCCTTCAGTCGATCGCGGACTTTGTCGGCTAGGGCCCACTGCTTAGCCTTGCGCAGGTCCGTTCGGATCTCGAGCAGGAGGTCCACAAAAGGCGAAGCCGAGTGCCCCTCGGCCTTGGCGGGCTGCAGGCGCAGCCCCAGGACGTCAGCCAGGGTACGCACTTCGTTCTGAGCGGCGCTGAAGAGCTCGCCCCCCACCCCTGCCGCACGGGCACCGTTCACTGCTCGCACGAGCTCGAACAGTGATCCCAGGGCCCCGGCAGTGTTGAAGTCGTCGTCCATCGCCACTTCGAAACCCTCACGCGCGCGCGTCACTTGCGCCGCCAGTTCGTCTGCGGCGGGGCCCAAGGTCAGGTCGCCCGAAGCCGGGCGCAGCGCGCCTAACAGTCGAGACAGAGCCCGTTCGTTATCGGCGATGACGTCGTCGTTGAAAGCGAGTGGCTTGCGGTACTGACTGCCGGCAATCATCAGACGCAGCACGTCCGGGTCATGCTCGTTCAGGAACTGATCGACGGTGACCAGGTTACCCAGGCTCTTTGACATCTTTTCGCCCTTCAACTGGAGCATACCGTTATGCATCCAATAACGGGCAAATGTCTTGGAAGTGTAGCTCTCGGTCTGCGCAATCTCATTCTCGTGATGCGGAAAGATCAGATCGTTGCCCCCGCCATGGATATCGATCTGCTCGCCGAGATAGCGCAAGTTCATGGCCGAGCACTCGATGTGCCAGCCCGGCCGTCCCTTGCCCCATGGACTGTCCCAGCTTGGCTCACCTGGCTTAGCCGCTTTCCAGAGGGCAAAATCGCCCTCGTCTTCCTTCTCCGCACTGCTGGTGACGCGCGTACCGGAGACGGCCTCGTCCAGGCGCCGGTTTGACAGCTTCCCGTAATCGGCATCTGTGCGCACGCGGAAGTAGACGTCGCCGCTGGCCGTCTGGTAGGCGTGTCCTCCCTCGATCAGCCCCTGTACCATCTTGATAATATCGGGAATGGTCTGCGACACGCGCGGGAAGACGGTTGGGCGCAGAACGTTTAGCTGATCCAACTGCTCCTGATACTGTGTCACATAACGCTCGGCGATTTCCGCCGGGTCTTCGCCCGTCTCCTGGGCGCGCGCGATGATCTTGTCGTCCACGTCTGTGAAATTCATGACGTGGCGCACCTCGTATCCACGATACTCCAGATAGCGACGCACGAAATCGAAGACGATCGAAGACATAGCATGCCCAACGTGCGCCTCGTGATAGACAGTAGGACCGCAGACGTACATGCGCACTTTGCCGGGCTCGATAGGTACGAGGGGTTCTTTATCACGCGTCAGCGTGTTATATATCACGAGAGTCATCACAACACTCCATATCGGCTTGGCACGATAATCCTCGCTAGCATCAGCATCAGGATCACCATCCAGGGCCGTCAGTGAACGGGAGTCGCAAAGATCATGCGGCCGGCGTTAGTCTGCAAGACCTTGGTAACCGACACCTCAATCTCACTGTCCATGAAACGGCGTCCGTTCTCTACCACCACCATGGTGCCGTCATCCAGGTAGCCAATCCCCTGGCCGACTTCCTTCCCTTCCTGAATAACGCGGATCGGCATCGTCTCGCCGGGCAGCACCACCGCCTTGACCGCGTTGCTGAGCTCGTTGACATTCAGCACGGTAATACCTTGCAGCCCGGCCACCCGGTTGAGGTTATAGTCGTTGGTCACGATCGGACACGAGAGTTGCCGTGCCAGCTCGACCAGCTTAGCATCCACCTGGCGGGTGCCCTCGACGTCGAGGTCCACCATGCGCACCGGCACCGGCGATTCCTTCTGCATCCGGTTCAGCATCTCCAGCCCGCGCCTGCCCCGGTTCCTGCGCAAGGCATCCGCCGAATCCGCGACGTACTGCAACTCGGCCAGCACAAAGCGGGGTACCAACATCGGGGAACGGATGAACCCCGTCTTGGCGACATCTGCAATCCGCCCGTCGATGATAACGCTCGTGTCCAGCAGCAGGACATCCGATCCGAGGGTGCCATCGTTGCCGGGATCGTCAGCCGCACCCGACGCGCTGGCCGACCGCCGCCCGAACAGGGCAACAAAGTCCTTCTGCCGGATGACCATGACCATGATTCCAACATACCCGAAGATGATCGCCACGATGGTCGGCAAAATGGCGCGGAACGGCGACGGCAGGTAGGACAGCGGCAAGGAAAGCAGAGCGCTGACGATCAGGCCGAGAACCAAGCCAAGACCGCCGGCTAATAACTGCACAGCCGTCAGCTCTCGGATGACGCGCACGCTCCATGCGGCGGGACGGATGGTCAGCCACGGGGCTGCCAGCGCGCCGATCGCGGCGCCGACGAGGGTCAACGGCAAGATGTATTTTGCGGAAGCGACCGTCAGCGAGTTGACATCCTGCCCAGTGGCGGCGTTATACCAAAAGAGCCCTGCCGTCCAACCGATGATTCCGAACACAATGAGACCAATGATACGAAATATGCGCTCGACTGTCATATGGGCTCTAAACCTCCTGTTCAATTAGGTTGCCTGAGCCCGGCAACGCCTGGCACAATCAACTGGCTTCTATTGGCTCGCACCTCCCGGGCGGCAGCGGTCCGCCCAATTGGCGGCAGCAGAGAACAGCATCGCGCTGGTGATTACGTTAATGGAATTGTGAAAATCATACACCCGAATAGTGCATCGCGCAACGAAGCCTGCACCGCTGTACGTGTTCGAGCACCTATGCCGCATTCGCCAGGTGTCGTCTCTGGCGCGCCGCTTCGAAAAGGATGACGGTCGCCGCCATGGCCGCGTTCAGGGAGTCGGCCCCGCCGCGCATCGGAATGAAAACCTTGCCGCGTGTCTGCCCAGCGGCCTCGGCGCTGATCCCCTCCGTCTCGCCGCCGACCACGAGCGCAGCCGGCTGCGTCCAATCAACCCGATCATAGGCCAGCTCGCCACTGGCATCAGCCGCCCACAGTGGACGATCGGTCAGAAGATCGGCGATGGCCGGCCACTCGAGGTCGACCTGTACCGGCAGGCGAAAATGGGCCCCCATTCCCGCCCGCAGCACCTTCGGGCTCCACGGGTCGGCGCAGCCCTTGGTCAGGAGCACCTGCTCCACCCCGGCCGCTTCCGCGCTGCGCAGGATCGTCCCCAGGTTGCCCGGATCACGTATCTGATCCAGCACCAACGCCAGCTCGGCGCCGGAGACGGGGGACAAGTATGGCACAGGCACCACCGCCACCACGCCCTGTGAGTTTGTCGTATCGCTCAAGGTGGCAAAGATCGCCGGGCTGATCGCGTAGACCGGCACGCCGGCCGCACCGGCGCTCGACAGCAGCCGGTCAACGCGTGGCGAGACCGGCGCAGCAATGCAAAAAATGAGAGCGGGAAGCTCTCCCGCTCTCATGGCATCTTCGATCAGGCGTACGCCCTCTATGAGGCATTGGCCGGACTGTTCACGCCCGCGCCGGCTCAACAAGGTCCGAGCCTGCCTTACTTTCGGGTTGTCCAAACTTGTGATCATGCACGGCCGGCTGATGCAAAACCGGGTTTCGGCAAACTGTGTCGAACAACCCGGTTTCCGAAAATCCAGATCAGAGCGCCGACTTTGCGACGTCAACCACCCTGGTAAAGGCAAGCGGGTCGCGCACGGCCAGGTCGGCCAGGACCTTTCGGTCCAGCGCGATATTGGCCACCTTGAGGGCGTGCATCAAGCGACTGTAGGTAATGCCGTTCAGCCGGGCGGCGGCGTTAATGCGCGCAATCCAAAGCTGGCGCATGTCGCGCTTGCGCTGTCGCCGGTCGCGCGTCGCATAGAATAGCGAATGGAGCATCGCTTCATTGGCGCGACGCCACAGCAAGTGCCGCGACATCCGCTGGCCCTTGGTGATCTTTAGGATTTTGTTGTGACGACGGCGGAGGACCACTCCGCCCTTAGCTCTAGGCATACGAATCTCCTCTCAATGGCGGCTGGGTCTTGCCAGCACTTCGTGGTGGCCACTGGGCGCTCAGACGACCGGAACGCGCAGGTACGGGCCGGGAATTTGACTAATCGTCCAGATAGGGCGCCAGCGTGGTGATGCGCTTCTTGCTCGCTGCCAGCTCGACGAACTCTACCTGACGGAACTTCCTGAGGGTCCGCGCGTCTTTGTGGCGGCGCAGGTGGCCCCGCCCCTGGTACATGCGGACCAGCTTGCCGCCGCCCGTAAAGCGGAACCGCTTGGCAGTCGACTTGTGGGTCTTGATCTTCGGCACGGTATCCTCCCCAAAAATAAAGCGCAAAATAGTGAAACGTAGAGACGCAGAGCAAGACAGAACTACGCATCACGTTTCCCGTTTTACGCTTGCGTTTGACTACTCAGTTATTCGGCTCGGAGCGGACCAGTCCGCAGGTTTTATCCCTGTTTCCTGGCGTTCGGGCTCAGCAGCATGAAAAGATTCGGGCCTTCCATCATCGGCTGCGACTCGATGATCGCCGCGTCGCCCACCTTCTCGGCAAAGCGCGACAACTGTTCGCGCGCAATTTCCGGATGAGTGATCTCGCGACCGTGGAAGCGCACCGAAACCTTGACCTTACTCCCCTCTTCGAGGAAGCTGAGCGCTTGCTTCACCTTGGTGTCGATGTCGTGCTCGCCTGTCCTCGGCTTCAAGCGCAGCTGCTTGATTTCGATGATCTTCTGCGCCTTCCGTGCCTCGCGCTCTTTCTTCTGGCGCTCGTACTGGAACTTGCCGTAATCCAGCAGGCGGCAGACAGGCGGCGCAGCATTGGGTGCGACCTCCACCAAGTCCAAATTGCGCTCATGCGCCAGCCTCAGGGCCTCGAAGGTCGGCAAGACGCCGAGCTGGCTCCCGTTCTCGTCCACGACCCGAACTTCTCGCACCCGGATCATCTCATTAATGCGTGTGGTCTGTTTGGTTACGATTCTACTTCACCTCAGATTTTCAGGGGTCCGCCGATGGCGAACCGATGGGTAAACGACAAGAATCGGTCCCCTGGTGGGCCGATTGCGTTAGACCCAGACTATAACATAGCCGGTATCCGCTGTCAAAACCGCTTGTTGGCTTTGGCAGCGGATACCGGGCAGGTGGCGATTGCGGCGGCTAAAGTTCACGCGCTCGCTGCGCGATCCGCTCCTGCACCATGGCCAAGAACTCGTCCACAGGCAGGTCATTTTGGCGACTACCATCCCGCTTGCGTAAAGAGATCGTCCCCTTAGCCGCCTCCTGATCGCCCACCACCGGCATATACGGGACCTTCATCAACTGGGCGCTGCGGATCTTCGCGTTCATGCGCTCCTGGCCCACATCGGCCGCGGCTCGCACCCCCTGCGCGCGCAGGCGCGCGGCGATGCTCTCCGCATACTCATTATGCGCATCGGTGATCGGGATCGCCCTTACTTGCTCCGGCGCCAGCCAGAGCGGGAAGTTGCCGGCATAGTGCTCGATTAGGAAGCCGATCATGCGTTCGTGAGTGCTCAGCGGCGCCCGGTGGATGCACAGCGGCACCTCCGGTTGGCCATCCCGGCCCGTATAAGACAGATCGAAACGAGCCGGCTGGGCAAAGTCCACCTGGTTGGTCGCCAACGTAAATTCCTTGCCGATCGCGCTCCAGACCTGCACGTCGATCTTGGGGCCATAGAAGGCGGCCTCATCGGACACCTCCACGAAAGGAATGCCGCCGTTCTGCATCGCGCGGCGCACCATGTCCTCTGTCTTGAGCCACAGGCGTTCGTTGTCCACATACTTCTTGCCCAGGCCCTTGGCATGGTGCGTGCTGAAACGCATGACATACTTCTCGATGTCAAAGAGGCGGAAGTACTCCAGGTAGAGACCGATCACCGCCATGAACTCCTGCTCGAACTGCTCTTCGGTGCAGTAGATGTGAGCATCGTTCATCTGCATCGAGCGCACGCGCAGCAGGCCGAACAACTCGCCGCTCTTCTCGTAGCGGTAGCAGGTGCCGTACTCGGCGAGACGCAGCGGCAGATCGCGGTAGCTGCGCGGCGTGCTGGCGTAGATCTTGTGATGGAAGGGGCAGTTCATCGGCTTGACGTAGTATCGCACCCCTTCGAGTTCCATGGGCGGGTACATGCTCTCGGCGTAGTAGGGCAGATGCCCGCTGCGCAGGAACAGGTCTTCTTTGCTCAGATGGGGCGTGCGCACGCGCTGGTAGCCGGCCTTTAGCTCAATTTCCTTAGCCAGATCCTCCAGCGCCTCGATCATGACGCCACCGTTCGGTAGCCAGAGGGGTAATCCGGGCCCGACCTCGTCGTCGAAGATGAAGATCTCCAGATCCTTGCCCAGCTTGCGATGATCGCGCCTCTTGGCCTCCTCGACCATCCGCAGATATTCGTTCAGGTCTTTCTTGTTGCGCCAGGCCGTGCCATAGATGCGCTGTAACATGGGATTGTGCTCGTCCCCGCGCCAGTAAGCTCCGGCCACCGTCGTCAGCTTGAACGCATCCGGCGGTATCTGGCCGGTGTTGTCAAGGTGCGGACCGCGGCAAAGATCCTCGAAGGTGTCATGCCGATAGGTACTGATCACCACCGGGACCTCCGTCTCGTTGCCGTACTCGTCAACCGCCCCTTTCGACAAGCCCTCGATCAGTTCCAGCTTATACGGCTGGCCCTCGAAGATCTGGCGCGCCTCGTCGGCGTTCACCTGGCGGTAGACGAACGGATGCCGGCCGGCAATGATCTGGCGCATGCGGCGCTCGATCTCCTGCAAGTCTTCGGGCGAGAAGGTGCGCGGCCGCCCGTCCTCGTCGGTGCCGAGGTCGAAGTCGTAGTAGAACCCGGTATCGATCGCCGGTCCGATCGCGATCTTCGCCTCTGGATAGAGCTGCAAGACCGCCTCGGCCATCACGTGCGCCGCGGAATGGCGCAGCCTGTGCAATACTTCGCCGTCCTCTCCTTCACCGCCATTATGTCTGTCAGCCACAGCTCACCTCCTGGATACGAAACAAAAACTCCTCACCCAGTTGGGGCGAGGAGCTCGCGGTTCCACCCAATTCGACCACACTCCGGCAAGACCTGCCGAATGCGCGATCATCTCTTGCGGACCATAACGGGGCCGGCCGTGGCGCCATACTCTCGGCAATCGACATCCGCCTGGCACACCGGGCGGGTATCGCTCCCCCAATTTGAGGCGCCCACTCCCGGGTGGTTTTCGGCTGTGCTCCACGAGGCAGGCTTGCAGCAAACGGCCACCACTGGCCGCTGCCTGCCCTCTCTGACGATTACGCGCCGCCTACTCGTCCCGGTCAACGCTTTCACAGATTTCGTTTGTGCCCTTGCAGGTGGGCGGTAGAGGACTTGAACCTCTGACCTCGTCGATGTCAACGACGCGCTCTAGCCAACTGAGCTAACCGCCCAACGGTGTTGGCATTATACGCACGGGCAGTCGTTCCTGCAAATCAGGCACCGCCTTCAAAAATACATGCGCCCCCACCGGGTCGGTCGGAGCGCTGTCAGATCGCGGCCGCCAAAGTACTTAGCCGGACTTGATCGGCCGCAGATTCAGGACAGCGTACAGCCGGTCCTTCGCATCCGGTGGAACTTCCTCATGGCCATAGTCCCGGTAGAGGATCACCGTCTTGCGCAAAGTGTCCACCATGATGCGGCAATTACCGCATTCGGCCATGTGATGCTCGATTTCGGCGCACAGGCACTCGTCCAACTCGCCGTCGATATACTCGGACAGGATCCCTAGCGTCTCGCTGCAATCTTTACAGTGCTCTGACATATGCCTCCTCTTGCCGCTCGTCGTTGCCGGCGGGCCGCTCCGCCATGCCGGCAGCAGCCGCAAAGTAAGCCGTCAGTTGCTCACGCAGCGCCAACCGCGCCCGGTGCAAACGCACCTTGACATTCGTTTCGGTCAGGCTCAAAGCTTCGGCCACCTCAGCAGTGGACAGGCCTTCGATATCCCTTAGCACGAAGACGCTGCGCAGGGTCGGCGACAGGCCCTCGACAGCCTTGTCCAGCACATGGTGCAGCTCGTTGTTCAACGCGATATTATCCGGCAGCGAACTCCAATCAACCAACTGGCGCGGCAGCTCCTCACCCTCTTCGCCGACCATCGGTTCGTCAATCGAAGAGGTGGGAATCTGCCGCTTGCGCAAACGCATCAGCGAGGCGTTGTAAGCAATCCGATACAGCCAGGTCCCCAGTTGGCTGCGACCCTCAAACCGGTCCAGGGAACGAAAAGCGCTGATGAAGGTCTCCTGGAGCACCTCTTCGGCCTCCTGAGGACTACCCATCATGCGCAGTGCGAGATTGTAGACCGTCGAGGAGTGGCGTTCCACCAACTCGGCAAAAGCGCGCTGGTCACCGGTTTTTAACGCCTTCAGTAACTCGGCGTCGCTCTTTTGAAACGTGTTCGTTTGTCACTCCTTTGATGAGATCGCCTCGAGGCGGTTACAGATTATACCACAATTCATCCCAGCACCCGCTCCAGCTTGTTCTTGAGCGTGGCATAGCCCGTCAGACCGATCACCCGATCGACCTCCTTGCCACCCTTGAAGTAAATCAGCGTCGGGATCCCCATGATGCCGTAACGACCGAGGATATCCGGGTAGTCATCGGCATTCAGCTTGACCACCACGGCCCGGCCTTCGAACTCACTCGCCAACTGCTGCACGGCCGCCGTGATCATGTGACAGGGGCCACACCACTCGGCCCAGAAGTCCACCACCGCCGGCATTTCTGACGTCAGCACGACCCGGTCGAACTCCTCGCCGGTCAGGTGACGCAGCGCGACCTGGCCCTGAGAGGTCTCCGTTTGTTCGTTCTTTTCGCCTCGAAAGCGCTTCAAGAAGTCCATATTTCGGCTCCCGCAACGACTCGCGCTGGGCCTCAGTCTAGCTTGCCCAGGGTCGCCATCAAACGATCCAATAACTCATCGGCCGGGTCCTGGCCCGCCTCTTCGAAGATGCAGGCCAGGTGAGCGCGCGCCAGAACTACGCTTGCCTGACGCACGGCCGAGCGGATGGCCGTCATCTGCTGCAAGATCTCCGCGCACTCGCGATCTTCCTCCACCATGCGCTCGACACCCCTCACCTGTCCTTCGACCCGCCGCAGGCGAGTGGTCAGTTCCGTCTTTGTTTGGGGCGACGCCAACGGCATAATCGGCACCTCACGCTGACCTTTTTTGTATTTGCTTACTATACTCCCGTACAGTATACTGGTGGTGTCAAGCCTGTCAAGTGGAGGATCCAGATGAATCTTACTCTTTCCAAACCCCAGGGCGTTGGCCTGCCCTTGTCTCGCGAAGAAATCATCGAATTGAAGATGCTGGTGCAAGACGAAGATGAAGCAGGGGCGCTGGACTACCTGCGGCGCCTGAAGCGCAAGGTGGTGGAGTTGGAGCAGAAGCACTGTGGCGACCCCGACCGACTGCCCGGCGCGTGAGACGCGGACCACGCCTCCGCTCAGCCGCAAGGCCTTGGGTTGCGCAGAGACCACGCGTTCGCCGGACGGACCATCGTCTGCCGTCACCGCCCCAGGAGGGTCTGAGGATGCGCCCAAACCTGTTTATTGATCCCGCCCTCTGCCGCACGTGCGAGCGCTGTCAGGCCCGTTCGGTCTGCAGAACGCGCGCGATACGCCAGTTGGAGCCGGCGGATCTGCCGATCATCGAGGAAGAGCGCTGTCGGGGCTGCCTGGTTTGCCTGCCCGCCTGTCCGTACGGCGCAGTGACCGGGCCGGCGGTCTCGCGAGCGCGCCCCGAGACGACCCGTCCCCCTGGATGATCCTGCCCGCAGCTCCGACCGCCGCCCTGCCAACGGCGTGTTCGCAGAATGCCGCGCCACGGTCTAGCGTGCCAGGTCTGGCTCGCGACCACTGCGACCTATTATAACCGGGAGCCGGCGCATGACTTCGTTAGCCGGGTCGAAGGCGTAATCCCAGAAAGCCTGCTGTGGCGGGGCCGCCGCTCGGCGTACGTGCCGCACCATGTAGATCAGGCGCGTCAGCGTCATTTCCTCGACCGGCACCTCGGCGATGCGGCCAAGCATTACCCCCCTGCGAGCCACGAAACGTGAGACAAACGCCACGCCCAGGCCGGCCTCGACCGCCATCTCGATCGCCTCTGCGTTGCCCAGTGTCATCGCCACTCGCAGGTCCGCGATATTCAGCCCGTGATCGGCCAGGCCCTGGGCGAGCACCTCGTATGAGCCCGCAGTCGGCTCGCGCAGGATGTGCTCATACTCCAGCAGGTTTTCCGGCTTAACCGTGCGCCCATCGGCCCAGGGATGATCGCAAGGGACCACCAGGACGACCTGATCTTCGATGAAAGGCTGGTACTCGAGATCTCGGTGCACCACGTGCGCCGAAACCACGGCAATGTCGGTGCTGCCTTCGAGCAGCGAGTCCATGGCATCGCGGCGCCCGGTAACGCGCACTGACACCTGCACTTCCGCGTATTGCGAGCGGAAGCCGGCAATAAGCTGCGGCAGCACATACTTGCCTACAGTCGTGCTGCAGGCCACGGCGAGCTGGCCGATGATCATGCCCTGTAGGCCCCACATCGACTCTTCGATATGTTTGGCCTGCTGCAGAAGCTGCTGGGCCAACGGCAACAAGACTTTCCCTGCGTCGCTGAGCACCACGTTGCGGCCGTGGCGCCGGAAGAGCTCCACGCCCAACTGCTTTTCCAGGTTACGTACCTGTAGACTGACCGCCGGCTGGCTCAGGTAGAGACGATGCGCAGCTACCGAGAAATTCTCGGTCTGCGCCGCCTCCACGAACACGTTCAGTTCGTGCATGTTGAGCATGTGCTACCTCTCCTCCACCCTTCAAGCGCCGAACCTCCGCCGGTCGACTCAATGCCGGTATAAGGCCCAGCTACGTATTGTATTCCCTTGCGTTATCGTGATGTATGACAGCAATCATGTATGGCCGGTCCAGGAGCGAGACCCTTGCCGCTTGAAGCGCTTCAAGGGCTTGTGGCAGGTCACGCATGTGATATAATGGCGCGCAGACCGCCGGTCTGAGGCCGGTTCTGACCTCGGCCGGCCTCCCGGAAAGGATGGCTGGCAGGATGCAGGTAAAGGTATACGCGACGCTGAGAGACCTGCTGCACCGCAGAGAACTGGACGTGGAAGTGAATGAGGGTGAGACCGTGCGCGAGGTCTTGCGCCGGCTGGCCGACACCTATCCGTCGCTGGCCGGCAAGCTCTGGGACCACGAAGAGCGGTTCACCGGCCAGGTGACCATCCTAGTGAACGGGCGGCCGCTGCGATTCGTGGGCGGACCGGACGCCTTGATCCATCCGGGCGACGATCTGAAACTCTTTCCGCCCATCGGCGGGGGATAAACACAACACGGACTTCCGCAGTCTCGCAGACCGCGAAAGTCCGTGCCGTCAGGACAAGGCCCGGCCAGGCGTCAGTCGACGGGGCCGGCCGCAGGTCTAGATGATCTCCAGTTCCTTCAGTTTTGCTTCCGGCACGACGCCGTTCACCCAGCCGCGCGCCTGGTAGTACTCCTCCAACATCTGATCCAGCTCACAGACCTGCCCGGTCGAGCCGGGCCCGGTGGCCGGTTCTTTCAGGAAGCGTTCGGGCAGGGTGTCGGAACCCTCGCGGAACCCGGCCAGGTTGTTGTAGTGGCGTTCCAGGTTGTAGACGCGTTCGCCAAGCTTGAGCAGATCCGCCACCGAGCAGGGTGCGCCGGTGATGGCGGCAACCTGCGCCGCAAAGACGTCGAGTGATTCGGCAAATGTTGTGAACTTGCAGACGTCCAGGCAGTCAGTCATCGTATGGACGTTCTGGAAGATCATCGTCAACTCGCCCTTGCCCTTCCACTCGAGGGGATCGGTCACGCCGGTCTGACCGAGCACATTACCGATCAGCTCGGCGGCAGGAGTGTAGGCGCGCAGATGGCAAGCGCCACGGTTCGAAGTAGCGTAACCCAACCCCATGCCTTTGATGCCGCGCGGGTCGTAGGCCGGGATGGCCATCCCCTTGACGCTCATGGAGATCTCGACGTGCCCCAGCTTCCTGGCTGCGCCCTCGGTTCCCTCGGCCAGCAGATCGCCGACGCCCTCGCGCAAGGCGATGCGCGGCACCAGCGCGACCATTGCCGCCTGATCGCCCCACTGAAGTCCCGACCCGTAGCCGTCGATATAGCCGCGCTGCGTCGCTTCCATGAACATCCCCAAGACGTCGCCCATCTCGATGTTGTCCATGCCGAAGTCATTGGCCTGGTCGATCAGCTTAGCAACTGACCCCAGGTCGGCGTTATCACAGTTCGCGCCCAAAGCCCAGGCCGGCTCGTACTCGATACTTTCCATGCGCAGGCCCTTGTATGGGCCCTCGGTGATCTCGACCTCTTTCTTGCAGGCCACCGGGCAAGCATGGCAGGTAGGATCTTCCACCAGGATGGTTTCCTTGACCCGCTCCCCGCTGATGGCCTCGTGCTCGGCGAAGAAGGTGGTTTGGGAGTTGCGGGTGGGCATCGCGCCAATCGCATTGGACATGTTCATCAGAACGTTCGTCCCGTGCACGGACAGCGCGCCCTTGCGAGGCGAAGTGATGTACTTCTCGTCCATTAACAGGGCCAGCGCGGCCTTCTGCGCAGCCTTGAAGCCCGCCTTGTCTGCCGGGCGCGGGCGATCGGCGTGATGGCCACGGATCACCACGGCCTTCAGGTTTTTGCTGCCACCCACGCAGCCCGTGCCGCCACGCCCCGAGGCGCGATCGTCCTCGTTGATCCAGCAAGCAAACTTCACCAGGTGTTCGCCTGCCTGGCCGATCGTGATGATGCTCAGGTCCTGCGCGCCAAGCCGCTGCTGCAGCGTCTTGACCGTCTCGTGGACGTTCTTGCCCCACAGATCGGATGCATCACGCAGCTCGACCTGGCCATTCTCAACGTAGGCATAGATGGGACGCTCGGCCTTGCCCTGGAAAACCAGCCCGTCAAAGCCGGCCCACTTGAGACGCGCTGCTGACCAGCCACCATGGTGTGAATCGGTGACGGTGCCGGTGAGCGGCGATTTGGTAACGACGGCCATGCGTCCGCTCAGATTGACATCGGTGCCGGTCAACGGACCGTTCATGAAGCAGAGGATGTTCTCCGGCGAGAGCGGGTCGACCAGCGGGCCGTTCTCGAAGACGTACTTTACGCCCAGGCCGCGCGCGCCAACGTACTTGCGCGCATCTTCTTCGGCGATCGGCTTGTATACCACCTGGCCTGCGCTCAGGTCGATCCAGGCCACGCGATCCGTGTATCCACCTAGTTTCATGAGCTATAACCTCCCTTGGAAATGCTCGTCTTAAATGGCCAGGCCGCTATGTCCTTGGAACATAGCGGCCTGTGTTTGCGACGCTCCCGGGGGCGCCTTTGGCAACCCAGCCCCGGCTTCGGCGACGCTTCGGCGCAAAAAATGCCGGTATCAACCGCGCTCCGTCTGCGACTGGGCTAAGCTTCCGGAAAAGACTGCCGGAAGCGCAGCTCAATCAACTCGTCAATGCCTTGCTGGAAGGCAACGAACCGCGCAACGTAGTCATGTCCCGCCGCGGTCAGGCGGGCACCGCCACCGGACGGACCACCCACCTGGCGGTCGACCAACTGAACGTCCAGCCCTCGTTCCATCTCGGCCAGCTTCGCCCAGGCCCGATGGTACCCCACATCCATGCGCCGCGCCGCAGCGCTGATCGATCCTGTTTCCTCGATCGCCTGTAGGAGGCGAATGCGCCAGCGGCTGAGGACCACGAGACCGTTGCGCTCGACCCACAAGTTGTCGTGCGGCGCCAACTCTGCGACCATGCCTGTTAACCGCCCGCCCGGATGACTGGAAGCACGGCCTGATTCTAGCGCAAGATCGAGCATCCTGCAAAACCGAACGGAGGAGCGACTATTGCCGTAAACAAGCTCGGATTTCGTAAGCTCGGCGTGCTTCGCCACTTTTTGTTGTCAACACCCGGCGGCCGCAAGCGTCATGCCGACCATAGACCGTTCAGCCACCCCGCACGCGACGCTTATTCAACGGCTTCACCAGGTCCATCCGCCAGTATTCGATTTCCGTCACGCGGCCCTCCTCGTCCTCCCAAAACGCCACCTTGCGGAACGGCCCTTCATCCACGGGCGCGTAGCCCAGGCGCCGATAGAGGGCAGCCGCGCGCGGGTTGCTCACCGGATCCACGCTGAGGTAGATGGCCGGGAAGCCCTCGGCAGCCGCCATCTTTTCCATACGGCGGATGAAAGCCGTGCCGATCCCGGTCGAACGGGCGTCCTCGGCCACGTACAGATCGCTGATGCGTGGTAAGTGGGCCGCCAGCCGTCCGCTCGGCGGCTGACGCAAGTAGAGCACGGCGAATGCCAGGAGGACGTGCTCGCGTTCGCAAACCAGGAAGCGCATCGCCCGGCCGTCGGCGCGCTCGAGATAGTCCACAAACTGGACGCGCGCCTCACGCACCTGCTCGAGCGCAGACAGATCGAGATAGGTCGCGTCTCGGACCACCAGCACGCTACTTGCCCGCCTGCCGGGAGCGAGCGGCGAAGGCGTCCCATTGTTCGGCGCTCAGGTTCTGGAGGAAACTGAACTCTCCGGCTCCTTGCAACCACTCGCCCCCGTCAATCGTCACGCATTCGCCGTTGATGTAGCTCGATCCATCTGCTAACAGATAAGCCGCCAGGTTCGCAAGTTCCAGGTGCTCGCCGGCGCGCTTGAGCGGCACGCGCTCGAGCGCGGCCTGGCTCAACCGGGGGTCGGGCAGCAAACGCTCCCACGCTCCGGGCGTGGGAAAGGGCCCCGGGGCGATCGCGTTCATGGTGATACCGTAGTGCGCCCACTCGACTGCCAACGAACGAGTCATCGCCAGGACCCCGGCCTTCGCGGCCGCCGACGGGACCACGTAGCCCGAGCCCGTCCAGGCATAGGTCGTCACGATGTTCAGCATACGCCCGCCGCGTTCCGCCGCAATCCAGCGCTTGCCGAGTTCCAGAGTGCAGTAGAAGGTGCCGTGCAGAACAATGTTGAGCACCGCGTCCACCGCCCGATGAGACAAACGCTCGGTGGGGCTGGCGAAGTTGCCGGCGGCGTTGTTGACGAGTGCATCGATCGTGCCAAAATGCTCCCAGATCGCGCCGAAGGCGCCCGCTACAGTCTCCGGGTTGCGGATATCACAGGGGACGGCGAGCACCTCACCGCCCCAGGCAGCCATCATCTCGTCAGCCGCCGCTCGCAGCACGTCGGCGCGCCGGCCGCAGATAGCCAAGCTCGCCCCTAGCTGCAGGAACCGCTCGCCCATGGAACGGCCCAGTCCCGTCCCACCGCCCGTCACGACGATGACTTTGTCTTTGAGCAAGTCTTGCTGGAACACCGCGCCCTCCATCATGCCATTCGAGCCGTCGTCCGCGTGCCGCAGGTCGGGCTCAACCCGACCTGCATAAGCAAGCCGCAGGAGCTGGGGCTCCTGCGGCTTGGACTGCGCGGCCCTTCAACGCCCTCGGCGCGCGCGCCTGAACATGAGGGCCATAGTGCCGATGGTCGTGAAGAAGGCGATGGCAATCTTCGTCGCGTCGACGATGGGCTCAACCGTCACGCCATCAGGCCCCACGCTGATGGTCGCGACCGGGCGCGCCATCGAACCTCCTCCGCCGCCACCACCACCGCCGCTGCCCTCGCCACGCGAAGCGCCCTCTGGCGCCTCGTCGTTCGTCGGTGAACTGCCGGTGCCCACGCCGAAGCCGATACCCATGGCTGCCGATACTTCCGACGCAGTGATGAGGGTATAGTCGCCGGCCGTAACCGGCTGGCTGAACACCGAACTTGGCTGAGCGACGGCCAGCAGCTTAGTGATCAGCGCGCCAGCCTGTTCCTGATTCTGCACGGCCGTTACCACGCTCTTCCCCAGGTCTCCGTTCATGCTGTTTTCCTCCTGAGTCCCGCCACAAGGGTGATCATCAGCATTGTGACGACCGAACCGAGCCCGAGCATGCCGATTTGAGCTACCCGGGTCAGGTCAAGGATGGGGATGCGTTCCGTCTCCCCACCGTGTTCGACCAGCACTGCCAGCGGCCGGTTCCAGACCAGGCCACTGTTCTTGCCCACCTGGACGATCAACGCCTGCGACTGCGGCCGCAGGATCCGGTCGCCGGCCGTGATCGGATCGCCGGTGAACGTTTGCCATTGGATCATGTCTCGCCATCCAGCCATCAGACCTCCTGTCGGGCATTCGGTCAAGCCGTTGATCAGACCGACCGGCATTTTCGCCGGCGCCTGATCCAGTATACAACCGAACATGAGGCCTCGCAATCCCTAGCGCATTTTTCTTGCAGCGCGCTGCCCATTTTGTGCGGCGCCTGGCTGATGGTAAAATCAAAGTCTACGGTTTTCGGCCTAGTGATTTCAGGAGGCATGGAATTGGATACCACAATTGTTCAAGTTCTGGGACGTGAGATCCTGGATTCCCGCGGCAATCCTACTGTGGAAGTGGAAGTCTGGCTCGAAGACGGCGCCCACGGCCGGGCGGCGGTACCCTCAGGCGCTTCGACGGGCGTACACGAAGCCCTCGAACTGCGCGACAATGACAAGAGCCGCTATGGCGGTAAGGGGGTGCTCCAGGCTGTCGGGCACGTCGACAACGAGCTGGCCGAGGCCGTCGTCGGCCTCGACGCCCTCGACCAGGCCGGCGTCGACCAGGAGATGCTCGATCTGGATGGGACACCGAACAAGAGCAAGTTCGGCGCCAACGCGATCCTTGGCGTCAGCCTCGCCGTGGCACGAGCCGCGGCAGAAGCGGTTGGGCTTCCGCTCTATCGCTACCTGGGCGGCATCTCAGCACGCCTGCTCCCGGTGCCGATGATGAACATCCTCAACGGCGGTGCCCACGCCAACTGGCAGGGCACCGATCTGCAGGAGTTCATGATCGCGCCGTTGGGCGCACCCAATTTTCACGAGGCCGTTCGCTGGGGCGGCGAGACTTACCAGGCACTGAAGAGCGTGTTGAAGGGTAAGGGCTTCTCCACCGCGGTGGGCGACGAGGGTGGTTTCGCACCGACGCTGAAGACCAATGCACAAGCCGTGGAGTTGATCATCGAGGCCATGCAGAAGGCCGGCTACAAGCCGGGCGAACAGATCGGCATCGCTCTCGATCCAGCCTCCAGCGGGTTCTATGAGGATGGTCTGTACAACCTACGGACGGAAGGCCGCAAGGTCACGTCCGAACAAATGGTGGAGATGTATGCCGACTGGGTACAGAAGTACCCGATCGTCTCTATCGAAGACGGACTGGCGGAGGATGATTGGGCCGGCTGGGCGCTGTTGACCAAAACCCTTGGCGACAAGATCCAGTTGGTGGGCGATGATCTCTTCGTCACCAACGTCGACCGCATCGCGCGCGGCATCGCCGAGCACTCGGCCAACTCTGTGCTGATCAAGCTGAATCAGATCGGCACGCTGACCGAAACCGTCTCGGCCATCAAGCTGGCACAGCGTGCCGGCTGGACCGCCATGATCTCACACCGGAGCGGTGAAACAGGCGACACGACCATCTCCGACCTGACGGTGGCGATGGGCACCGGCCAGCTCAAGACCGGCGCACCGGCCCGCAGCGAGCGTGTCGAGAAATACAATCAGCTCATGCGCATCGAAGAAGAACTGGGGGACGCGTCTGATTACGCGGGGCGCTCTGCCTTCAAGCAGTAACAACCGCTGCGCGAGTCGTGAGACGTGAAACCCGGCTAGGGGTTTCGCGTCTCGCCTGAGCGGTGGGCGAGCCGGAGGCCGATTGACTCTCTTCATACTCGTTAGGCACGGCCAGACGGACTGGAACACGGCCGATCGATTCCGCGGACGGGCGGATCTGGCGCTGAACGAGGCCGGATTGCTCCAGGCAGCGGCGGCCGCGCAGCGCATCGCAGGGCAATGGCAGCCGGCGGCCGTCTACTCCAGCCCGCTGCGACGCGCCTTGCTGACGGCGCAGGCCATCGCAGCCCCGTTGGCCCTCCCGGTGCAGCCTCACGCCGGCCTGAACGACATCGACTTCGGGCAATGGCAGGGCTTGACCACAACCGAGGTCCGGGAACGCTGGCCCGAGATGGCGGACGCCTGGTTCGGCGCTCCGCAGGCAGCCCGACCACCCGGCGGCGAGAGCCTGTCGGAGGTGCGGGCACGCGCGGCCGGGATGATAGTCGAGTTGGCGGGTCGCCACGCCGGGCAAACGATAGTCCTGGTGGGACACACGGTCGTCAACCGGGTGGTCCTGCTGGCCGTGCTCGGCCTGGACAACGAGCGCTTCTGGAGATTGGGGCAGGACACGGCGGCCATCAACGTGTTCGAGACCCTCGACGGCGAATTCTGCCTGCACTCGCTCAACGACACCTGTCATCTGAGGGCCTAGCCGATGGCCGAGCGCAGCACTCTGTACTTTGAGCTTCGAGAAGCGCTGGAAGCAGGCGGCTGCCCGCTCTGCCGATTGCGCGATCAGGCCGGCGATAGCTACCTGCATGCCCTGATCTATGAAGGCGTGACCGATCCCCCGCTGCGCGAGGAGTTACGCAACGCGCGGCGGGCTTTGCCATCGGCACGCCTGGCGGCAGGCCAATCGGCATGGCAGCGTGTTGGGGCTGGCAATTATCTACCACGACGTGATCAACACCCTGACCAAGATCCTTGAGGCGGAGGTTCCCGCCCGGCGCTTCAACCGTCGGGGCCTGGCCAGGGGATTGGGCCCCAGTGCGGAATGCCCGGCTTGCCGGCTGGAGCGAATCGCGCTGCCCCGCACCATCAAGACCCTCTTGACCTACCTGGACGACCCTGACATTCAGAGCGGTTACCGCGCTGCCGGGGGCTTGTGCCTGGCTCACCTACAAGTGACACTGGAGCAAGCCAACGACGCTCAAGCGCGCTCCCTGGCTGAATGGCAGCTTGACCTGTACCGCGGGCTACGGGACGAGTTGGGGGAGCTCATCCGCAAGCACGACCACCGCTTCAAAAACGAGCCGATCGGGGCAGAAGGCGATTCCTGGCGACGCGCGGTGGCGCGCATAGCAGGCGAAGCCGGCGAGCCAGGTCGCTCAGACGAGTAACGCCAATGCGCGACTGGCTACGGGCGCGTTCGTCCCAGCGACAGGAAGCAGGGATGTTATGTAACCGAAGCTACATCTCCCTGCTCGGGCTTTGACATTCATCCGCTTCCGGATATAATTCCTTTTGCAGTATTTATCACATTCTTTCGGTGTCCCTCAAGGCAATAACCTCTCACAGTCAATCCAGCCCTAGCGGCAGGCTGGTTTGCGGTAGTCAGCAGGTGAGTAGCGCGAGGAGGAGGTCGGAATGTCAACCGGTTCGCCCGTGGACGCGCTGACGTCGCGGCAGTCTCGATCTGTGTGGTCGAGATTCTGGTCAAGGGTCCGTTCCAGCCGATGGTTGTTGGCAGGAACGGCAGCCATCGGGTTGCTAATCATGTTTGCCGTTTTTCTTGGCGGGATCGCCGTCTTCGACTGGACTGAATCCACCGGATTCTGTTCATCCTGCCACGTGATGAAACCGGAAGTCACCGCCTATCACAGCTCGCCCCATTCACGTGTCGACTGTGGGACCTGTCACGTGGGGCCGGGCGTGCTCCCGGCCGTGCAGGCCAAACTGGCCAACGCACGCTACCTATGGGAAGTGCCGACGAACTCGTTTCCCCGGCCCATCCCGTCGCCCGTGAAGGGAATGCGTCCGGTCGAGGTGGTCTGTGAGCAGTGTCACTGGCCGCAGAAGTTCTATGAGGACCGCCTGCTGACGGTTTCTACGTACGCGGAGGACGAGGCCAACAGCAAGACTCAAACGATGCTGCTGTTGAAAACCGGTGGTGGCTCGGCGGCCGCCGGACTGGGTCGCGGCATCCACTGGCACATCGACAATCCCGTCTACTACGTCGCCACTGACGAGCAACGCCAGGACATTCCCTGGGTTCAGGCAACTTACAACGGTCAGACGACCACCTACATTTCGAGCGACAGCGAACTGACCTCCGAGCAGGTCGCGAGCGCGCCCAAGCGCAAGATGGACTGCATCGATTGCCACAACCGGGCGACGCACATCTTTCAGAACCCAAGTGACGCCCTGGACGAGGCGATGGCGAACGGAACCATCGCGCCCGATTTGCCTTTCCTCAAGCGCGAAGCCGACAAGGTCCTGCTGAAAACCTACGCCACCGAGGAAGAGGCAACTGCTGCCGTGGCCACGGTTGGGGATTTCTACAAGACACAATACCCCGATCTTTATGCTCAGCGCGAGGCTGAGGTACAGCGGGCCGTCGCCGGCCTGCAAAACATCGTCGACACGACCCAGTTCCCGTTCATGGACGTCAACTGGGATACCCATCCCAACAACATCGGTCATAGTGAATCGCCTGGATGCTTCCGCTGCCATGACGGCAAACACGTCAGCAGCGACAACCAGACGATCCGCCTGGAGTGCAACCTGTGTCACGGCATCCCCCAGGTCAGCGGACCCGGGCAGACCATCGCCGCGCTGCCGCTGACGACGCCGGGGAAGGAACCCGCTTCCCACCAGAGCACTAGCTGGCTATCGGAGCACCGCACGCAGTTCGATGCAAGCTGTGCCACCTGCCACAACGTGGAAAACCCGGGTGGCAGCGACAACAGCAGTTTCTGCAGCAATAGCGCCTGCCACGGCACCAACTGGAAATACGTGGGACTGAACGCGCCACAGGTGCGCGAGACGTCGCCGGCCAGCACCGGCAGCCCGCCGGCCATCCCTCACCCGGTGACCGCGCGCACCAACTGCATGCTCTGCCACGCTGCAGGCAAAGTTCGCCCGTTCCCGGCCAGCCACGCCTCCTACACGATCGAGATGTGCCAGCAGTGCCATCAACCGACGGTCAAGGAAGAGGCGGCTCCGGCCGCCACTCCCACCGAGGCCCCGACTTCAGGCGGCGCCATGGTACCAACGGTGGCTGTGACGCCAACGGCGACGGCGGCCGCGACCGCGACGAGTGCCGGCAGTGGTATCCCGCTGATCCCGCATGATCTCGCCGGACGTGACCAGTGCCTGCTCTGTCATGCCGTAGGCGGCCCGGCCCCGAACGTGCCTGCCGACCACGCCGGGCGCACCAACGACATGTGCCAGAGCTGCCACAAACCGGCCGGCGCGGCGGCCCCTGCCGGTCCCACCGTCACCGCTACCGCCACGGCTGCGGCGACCGCTGCGGCGACCGCAACGATGACGGTTACGGCGACCACGGTGCCGGCCACTACCGGCGTGCCCACCATCCCGCATGATCTCGCCGGACGTGACCAGTGCCTGCTCTGTCATGCCGTAGGCGGCCCGGCCCCGAACGTGCCTGCCGACCACGCCGGGCGCACCAACGACATGTGCGAGAGCTGCCACAAACCGGCCGGCGCGGCGGCCCCTGCCGGAGCTGCCCCGGCCGCCAGCGCCCCACCGCTCGTGCCGCACAGCCTGGAGGCGCGCAGCCAGTGTCTTCTCTGCCACGCGGCCGGCGGGGCGGCAACCAACGTTCCGGCCGACCATGCAGGACGGACCAACGACACCTGCCTGGGCTGCCACAAGCCAAGCCAGAGCTAAGCGACAACTGTCAGACGACGCGAAAGCGGCGGTCGAGCAGTGGCTCGACCGCCGCTTTCGCGTCGTGGACACTGGGCTTGCTGAATCGGCCAACAAGATAACTATCAGCGCACAAAATCGGCTTCCAATCTTGTCAAGTTCCGAGTATAATAATAGCGTTATCGAAGCGTCCAGCGAACCGTTGAAAAGATGGAGGCCATATGTCGAACGAGCAGGGACATCAGGAAATCTACAAGCCTTCGCCGGAGATCGTTGCGGGGGCTAACGTCAAGAGCTACGCCGAGCTGGCCGCATCGGCCGACAAGGATCTGCAGGCATTCTGGGCTGAACAGGCCGAGCAGTTCGTCTGGTTCCAAAAGTGGGACAAAGTCCTTGACGACTCGGATCCTCCGTTCTACAAGTGGTTCACGGGCGGCAAGACCAATATCGTCTACAACTGCCTCGACCGCCACCAAGAGACCTGGCGCCGAAACAAGCTGGCGCTGATTTGGGAAGGCGAGAACGGCGAGGTGCGGACCCTCTCATACCATGCCCTCAACCGCGAGGTGTGTCGTTTCGCCAACGTCTTGCGCAGCATGGGGGTAGAGAAGGGCGACCGGGTAACCATCTACATGGGGCGCGTGCCGGAACTGCCCATCGCCATGCTGGCTTGCGCCAAAATTGGCGCCATCCATTCGGTGGTCTATGGCGGGTTTTCGGTCGAGGCGTTGCGCGAGCGGATCGAAGACAGCGCGTCGAACGTTTGCATCACCTGCGATGGCAGCTACATGAACGGCAAGACCGTCGAGTTGAAGAAGATCATGGACGAAGCGCTCAAGCGCAGCCCCACGGTCGAGCACGTCATCGTCTTCAAGCGGACCGGGCATGACGTCGCGATGGAGGCCGGCCGTGACTACTGGTGGCACGATCTGATGGCCCTGCCGGTAGCCCGGGCTTCGGCGGGCGGGAATCGCTGCGAGACCGAGGTGATGGACGCTGAGGATCCTCTCTACATGCTCTACACCTCCGGCACGACGGGCAAGCCCAAGGCCATCCTACACACCCACGGCGGCTACATGGTGGGAGTGGCAACGACCCTCAAGTGGGTCTTCGACCTGAAGGAAGAGGACCGCTGGTGGTGCGCGGCCGATCCCGGCTGGGTGACGGGTCACAGCTACATCGTCTACGGACCCCTGCTGCTCGGCGCCACCAGTTTCATGTACGAGGGCGCCCCGACCTATCCCTATCCGAATCGTTGGTGGAGCATGGTGGAGAAGTACGGCATCAACGTGCTCTATTGCGCGCCGACCGCGATCCGCGGGCTGATGCGCTTCGGCGAGGCCTGGGCCAACCGGCACGATCTGTCCTCCTTGCGCCTGCTCGGAACCGTCGGCGAACCGATCAATCCCGAAGCCTGGCGCTGGTACTACCGCGTGATCGGCAAGGAACGCTGCCCGATCATGGACACCTGGTGGCAGACCGAGACGGGCATGTTCATGATCACGCCGTTGCCCGTCACCGAGCTCAAGCCCGGCAGTGCCACCCGTCCCTTCCCCGGCATCAAGGCCGACGTCTATGACGACCAGGGCAAGCCCGTGGCGCCCGGCGAGGAAGGCTATCTGGTCTTGAAGCAGCCCTGGCCGGCCATGCTGAGGACGATCTATGGGGATCCCGAGCGCTACGTTAAGCAGTACTGGAGCCGCTACCCGGGGGCTTACTTCACCGGTGACAGCGCCCGCAAGGACAGTGATGGTTACTTCTGGATAATCGGGCGGGTCGACGACGTCATCAAGGTCTCGGGCTACCGCCTGGGGACGGCCGAGATCGAGAGCGCGCTGGTGAGCCACCCGTCTGTGGCCGAGGCCGGCGCGATCGGGCTGCCACACGAAGTAAAGGGCAACGCGATCTATGCCTACGTGATCCTCAAGGCGGGGTACGAGCCCTCTGAGGCCCTGGCTGAAGAGTTGAAGGCACACGTGGGTCACGAGATGGGCCCGATCGCCAAGCCCGAGAAGATCAGCTTCGTAACCCAGCTACCGAAGACGCGCAGCGGCAAGATCATGCGCCGGGTCCTGAAAGCCCGCGCGCAAGGTCTGCCCGAAGGCGACCTGTCGACCTTGGAAGAGTGAACCAGTGGGGCCGGGTTCGGACGTCCGCCGGCAAGAAGACGTTCCGAACCCGGCCGGACAAGTGTATGTTGGCCTGCTGAAATGGGGCACAACTGCCACTAGTATGGCAGTTGAAGGCTGCGGATTGTCCCCGATGAGCGAGTGTGTCCGTTTTGACAGCAGGTCGTTTGTCAGTATAATGGTCTGTTGTCAGCGTGCGTACGCACGCCAATTCAGGGATGGAGCATTTAAGGAGCTAGAAGTCGTGCGGCAAGACGAATCCACCGTGACCGTGCCACCCCGCAAGGTGGTCAAAACCCTTCATGTGGGCCAGGAGGTGCAAGGCACTATCAAGCGCGTAACCGAGTTTGGTGCATTTGTGGACATAGGCGTCGGCCGGGATGGCCTGGTCCACATCTCCGAGATGGCCCCTGGTCGAGTAGGAAAGGCGACGGACATCGTCAAACAAGGCGATAACGTCACCGTCTGGATCAAGGAGCTGGATCGGGAGAAGAACCGGATCAGCCTTAGCATGATCGCACCAGGAACTCGTACCGTGCGCGACCTGCAAGAGGGAGACATCGTGACGGGCACAGTCACGCGCATGGAACGTTACGGGGCCTTCGTCGATATCGGCGTGGGGCGCGATGGCATGCTGCATGTCAAAGAGATGGGCCGCGGCTACGTCGAGAAGCCCGAAGACGTAGTGAATGTGGGTGATGAGATCCAGGTTCAGGTGGTCGGGATCGATCGCCGGCGCGGTCGCATCGATTTGAGCATGAAGGAGTTGCTGCCCGAGGCTGAGGCAGCCTCGCAACCAGTCGCTCAGCAGGCCGGGGTGTCTGAGGAACCTGTTTTCGCGATGGAAGACGCGTTCGTGTCACCCTTTGAGTCGGCCCTGCAGGAAGCGAACTCTCGCCGAGAACGCTCCGAAAAGCGCCGCGAGCGCAAGAAATCCCGCCCGTGGGAATTTGAAGACGATGACGAGGAAGACATCATTCGCCGCACCCTCGCTCATCACAGAAAAGGCCGAAGCGAAGAGTAAGCGATACGGTTTTTAGCGCTTCGCCATCTGAAACGATCTGCCGCACGAAAAAAGCGGTGCAGGCGCTGTCGCCTGCGCCGCTTTTTGCTTGCTCCTGGTGCCTGACAGGGGAGTCAGGCCGGCATCGGCTTGCGCCTTTGGACTCAGCCGTCACTCTCAGTCCAACGTAACGGTCACGACGCTCCCGCTCGGGATGCCATTGCTGTCTAGCGGCACCGGGAAAGTCCCCTCTGAACGGACGAGAACGTTTATCAGGTTTGACTTGCCGAAGACGGGTACGGCCCACATCTCGCCGTCTCGCTCCTCGAGCCTCACGCGCACGAAATCCGCTCGGCCAGACGCCGCCGCAACGTTTCGTGCCAACCGGGCCTGCACGGTGTGCGGGCGAAGCGGACGGGTGCCTTGCAGCAGCCAGATGGCCGGCCTGACGAAAAGCTGGAATATGTTCATGCATGAGACCGGGTTGCCCGGGAGACCGAAGACGGGCTTGCCATCGCACAGCGCGAGGATCGTTGGTTTGCCCGGCCGCACAGCTACCCCGTGTACGAGCACGCCGGGCTTGCCGAGGCTATTGATGGTGTTGGCGGTCAAATCGCGATAACTGACCGAGCTCCCGGCCGTCAGCACAACCACGTCGGCGTTATCGAATGCTTTGCGCGCGAGGGCGTCCAGGGCGTCTTGCCGGTCGGGCGCGATCGGGTAGGTCAAGGGGATACCGCCCGCCCGTCGCACGAGCGCCGAGAGTGTATAGCTGTTGATATCGCGCACCTGGCCCGGGCCGGGTTCCTGCTCGGGCGAGACCACCTCGTCGCCCTGGCTCAAGATGGCCACGCGCGGTTGTCGGGCGGCGACGATGTCGACGACACCCACCGCCAACAGCGCCCCCAGGTCCTGCGGGCGCAGGATCCGCCCTGCCTCGATGATCAACTCCCCTGCCCGCACATCCTCGCCGACCTGGATGCAGTTCTCGCCGCCGGCTACCGGACGCGACACCTCGATGCTGAACGCCGAAAAGCCACCGGCAGGGGCGGCCGGCGCGCGGGGGCTCATCAATGGCCCGCCGGCTCGGTTAGTATACTCTAGCATCACCACCGCATCGGCGCCTGCCGGCACCATGCCCCCGGTATGAACCAGCACGGCCTGGCCCACGTCGAGGCTGATCTCCGTGCGCGCGCCCATCGGCGCCTCGCCGATCACGTCCAGGTAGGCAGGCACGCCTGCCGTTGCCCCAAAGGTGTCTGCGGCCCGCACGGCATAGCCGTCGACGGTGCTGCGCACAAAGGTCGGGAGATCGTGCGGCGCGCGTACATCTTCTGCCAGTGTCCGGTCCAGCGCGTCGGCCACGCGGCACTCCTCGCTCCTGACCAAGGGCTTGAAGTGGTCGAGGAAGACGGTCCAGCCTTCTTCAGCGGTGCGTAGCTTCAAGAACTCAGTCATCTCATTTCACGATCGCCGGCCGGGTTTCAACGTCCTACCGTCGCGAGGGCGATAAAGACGATCAAAGCGATGGCCAACAGCATCAGGATCGCCAATGCCAGCAGAAGTGGCAAGAATGCGGCCCACGCCGCCCGCCCGAGCGTAAGCTCCTGGCTGACTGCGGTGGCTTTGACGTAGACGGCAACACCCCAGACGAAAGCGACGACGCCGAGCAACGGTCCCAGGTAAGGGACGGGGCCGAAGACGTTCAGCAGGTGCGGAAGAGCGTACAGGCTGGTGGCGCCGAAGAAGCCGGCCATATCGCTGCGGCCGCCCAACAACCGGGCAAACAACATCACAAAGATGCCATAGCCCAGCCAAGTGCCGAGACCGGCGACCGCCAGTGGGAACGCGTCGCCGGCAAACGGCTTCGACAGCCAGTTGCCCAGTGCCTCCAGAGCGCGCCCAATCGGCCGCGGGATGGGGGTGGGGACGGCCTCGATCCTAGCGGCGATCTCACTGCCGACCTCGAAACCCCGGTTGACCTGGGCGAGGGCCTCGGGTGGCAGGTTCTGCATGAATGGCAGCATGCTTTGCACGGCTTGCTGATACTGCTGAGTGAATCCGCTGACCCGGGCGCCCCGGTTGCTGGCGTCGTTAACCAGGTCGATGACAAAGAGGGGCAAGGATGCGATCAGTGCCACCAGGGCAATCAGCACCACCCCCCGCAGAAAGACGTCATGGCGACTGTGAAAATGGCGGTAGCAGTCCGTGTTGAAGGCGAGAACGCCGCGCGCGGTGGCGACCAGTCTGTCAACCATGACTCACCTCCCTACGACGGCGGCGATGACAGCCGCGCCGGCGACGGCGATCAACAACCAGAACAACAAATACACCGCGAAGGGCAAGATGGTCGCCCAGACGGTGCGCTGCCAGGAGAGGCGGTGAACTGCGCGCAGGGCCTTATAGCGGCAAACCAATTGCCAGGTGTTCAAAACGGCGCCAACGGCCAGAAACGGGATGACACCCAGCCCGCGCAGGAGCAGAGGGGAAACGGCCAGTGCCGTCGTGCCGAGGGTCTGATTGAGCGTGCCGGTGCCGCGCAGCCAGCGTGCGAACCCGAAGGCCAACAGGCCGTAGATGAGCCACCCGAGCAAGCCCAGCACCGGCCAGGCGAGGATGTTCAGGGCTGCCGTGGCCGGGTTCGGCGCGCCAAATAGCGGTGGTATCACGCGCCAGAGGAGATCCCACGAGAAGTTGAAGATGGCCTGCGCCTGTGGGTTGGCGGTGATCGCGGCCCAAAATGGCTGGTGCCGGTAAACATCCAGGATGATGTCACGGATGGCAGCCAAAGACGGCGTGCTTGCCCAGGCGATCAGTTGCCCAACCAAACTCAGGAGGGCGGTCAATGCGCCGACCATGACCACCAGGAAGGCGCCTTCGACAAAGGGATTGTCGTCGTCGCGCATCGCGGTGTAGGCGCTGGTGTCAAGGAACAAGGCTCGCAGCACCAGGCTCAAAGACAGAGTCCTGTTGCCCATCACTCCCTCCTGCTGGTCGAAAGCTGAACGGTAAGGCAGCTTCGAGTATAGCATATCCACAGGTGGGGATCAAGCAAAGGGCGTGTCCGGCCCGGGCTCCCCAAGCCGGCGCCACACGCGGCGAAGCCTCCGGACCTGAATGCAGGCTCGGAGGCTTCGCTCGCGGTTCGCCCCGAAGATCTCGCTTCACGTCATTCGTTCAGGGGCGGGATCGAGTCTTGTCGGAGGCCGGCGCCGGCTGGCCGGCAACGCCGTCCTTACCGGCTGCCAGGCCATGGCTGCCCTCCGCCGCGCCCGGCTCGGCCGCCAGCGCCATGCCAATCGGATGGGCGGCTTTACCGGCCGCCAGGCCGCGCGCGCCCGGTCCGCTTGCGCCGGGTGCGAGCCGCGCGGGAGCGATCGCCGAGGGGGAGACGATTCGCCCATCGCCCTGTGCGTGGGAAGCCGGTACGGCCGTCACGACTGGGGTCGCAACGGGGAGCGTCTCCGCCTTCAGTGCCTCAGCGGCCGAAGGCTTGGGCCTCGCGGGCGGCCGCGATTTCTCTACCGTCCCGCCCTGGAATCCGGCACGTACCGGACGGTCGGTCGTCTCATGCTCCGGAGAGGCCGCCACGATCATCCCCTTGCCTGGCTTTGGGCCGTCAAGCAGCCCAGCCGAGGGGGTGTTCGTCGCCCTCAGCCCGGCGACGACCTGTCCGGCGCCGTCTCCCGGCCGCCGAAAAACTCCCATGAAGCGAACGCCGGTGAGGCGCCCGCGGCCGGCAGAAACTGGTTTCGTAGGAACGCCGGCTCGAGACAAGCCGTTGCCCGGCGCCTTGGCTGCCGGAGTGCGAACGACTGGTGTAGGCACCGTCTCTGTGATCCCGGGCACGGGATTCGCACCTCCGGGTGCCGGCGCCACCATTTCAGCGTCCGCGAGCATGCGATCGGCCAGCACCTTGGTCTCGTCGGCGGCACGCCGCAGAGCACTCGCGGCTTTCGGTTCCTGATGAGCGCCTGCCAGAGCCGCTAGTTGCCCGGCATGAGCCGCGAGCCGTGCGGCGATCCGCTCGCGTTCGGCCCCCGACAGGCGGGGGGTCAGATCGGCCAGAGCCTTGTCTTCCTGCAACAGGGCGTCGAGAGCACGATCATAGGCAGGACCAGGCAGGGCTAAGCCGGCTTCCAGGTCAGAAAGGCGAGAGTCGGCGAGCCTTAACGACGTGCGAGCGCGCCCGTCGGGTGTGCGTTGAAGGAGCACGGTTGTATGCTCGGCAATCACACGCGCGGGATAGGTCAGATCACCCGGCTGGCTGGCCGTCACGGTACTGATCGCAAACGTGAGAAACACCACGGCGGCGGCACCGCCGGCAAAGGCCCGCGCGGCGGGCCCCAGCCAGAACGCCGTCCAGCGAGAACGTTTGGGCCTCGCTCGACTGGCCGCGGCTTCCCGGCGCAGCACGCCTCGCGTTTCCTGACGGTAGGCATCGGGCAGGCGCCATCCGGCAAGCAATTGCAGTATGCTTGCCGCACGTAGCATTGGGGCCAGTTCTGCGGCATGGTCTGGATAAGCGGCCAGGCAATCCTCGACGGTCTCTCCAGCTCGCATGCGGTGCACGCAATCGTCCAGGATAGTGGCCAGGTCCATCTCTCAGACCTCCTCCGCCCTCAACAACTTGCCAAGGGCCCGCAGGGCTCGATGTTGCAGCGCTTTCACGGCACCCTCCGTCTTGCCTAGCCATTCAGCGATCTGCATATTGCTCATCTCTTCGCCAAACTTGCCAACAATAACGAGACGCTGATCTTCGCTGAGGGTCTCGAGCGCCCGGGCCAATCGCCGCCCGACTTCGTGCTGCTCGGCGCTGTACTCAGGACAAGGCTCCTTGGCCAGCAGAGACAGTTGCTCGTCCAGGCTGGTTTCCCGCCGGCGAGCCTGCTGGCGCCCATGATCGGCCGCCAGATTGGCTGCGATGCGGTAGAGCCAGGCACTGAACGATGCTGCCGGCCGCTGGCTGTTCAGACGGAAGCCGGGGACCTTCTTGATCACCCGCACGAACAACTCAGCGGTCAGGTCTGCCGCCACTTCCGGGTCGCCAATGCGCGCGAGCAGATAGCGGTACAGCCGGTCAGCATAGAGATCGTACAGGCTCTCTATCGCTGCGCAGTCACCGCATTGACAAGCCGGGATTACCGCTAATATTTGTGTGTCTGTTATTGGGGCCTGCATAATCAGGCTCAATGGTATGAACGAATGAACTCCCGACCGGATACGGACTGCAAGCTTACAAAACGCCCGTCCAAACCTTACAAATGCCTGTAAGGTTTGGCACCTAAGCGGACCGGCGGAAGTTCGGCCAATAGAGGTTACGAAGGCAAGGGACTAAGAAAGCGACAGGTATCATACACCGTCGAGGGCAGTTCGCGCAAGAATGCCTGGCAGCCTCCAATCAGGCCGCCGCCCGGTTTCCCGCCGCGACACCCTGATGTCCTCACACGCTTAAACGCCGCAGCAGCAGGGGGAGATACGCCAATTGTTCGCAGAGTTACTAATCTGCTACAAGACGAGCATTTCCTTAACGATAGCTTCTTCTTCGGCCCGCGAGCTGATCAGGCCGTCGAGGCGGCCGGCGCGCAGCCGGCGCAAGATGTCGCCATAGATCGGGCCGGGCTGAATGCCCATTCGCCGCAGTGCATCACCCTGCAGGACGGAGCGGACATGGCGCAGCCGCCGCTGGTACTGGTCCAGACGCTGGCGCACTAACCATGAATCGGACACGACGCGCAACAGCAAACGGGCCTCGTCACTTGAACTCGTCCAGCAAGTCCACGATGCCGCTCGGCAGAAGACCATTCTCCATCAGTCGCGGCAGCCGCTCGCGCAGACGTGCGACTTCGAGCAACAGCTCTCGGTCGCCCCTGAGCAGGCGAAAACGCTCGATGAACTGCTCCAACGCCTCGCGAGAGAGGCGGTAAGTGGCGAGCGCGAGATGTAGTCGCGGCCCGGCATTGGCGGAAATCATCATGTGCGGCGGGACCTGGCTGTCTGCGTCCCGGACCTGCCCGAACTGCAGGCGCAGATCGCGTGCCTTTTCCCGTAACCACGCGTCGCACTGCAGCTCGGGTTGCAGGACCTGGAGCACCCCCAGGTCCGCCAGGCGGCACAGCACTCGCTCCGGCTCTGCCTCATCCATGGCCAACAATATCTCGTGGCGCACACGTTCACCGCTCACGCGCGCCAGCAGATCGCGCGCATCGGCAATGAGCTTTTCCGTGCGGGGTTCGATGGTGAAACCGAAGCGTTGCTCGAAGCGCGCAGCGCGCAGGATACGCGTCGGATCCTCGACAAAGCTGAGGCTATGCAGCACTCGGATGATGCCGTCGTCCAGGTCCTTCTTGGCGCCGTAGAAGTCGAGCAACTCCCCCCAGTGTTGGGGGTCCAGGCGAATGGCAAGGGTATTGATCGTGAAATCGCGACGGTGCAAATCTTGCTTGATTGTGCTACGCTCGACCGTGGGCAGCGCGGTCGGGTGCTCGTAGAACTCGGTCCGGGCACTGACAAAATCGAGCGAGGCGGGCAGCAAGCCCTTCTCGGTCGCGCCCGCGCGCAGTTCCTCGGGCACGATCCACTTGGCGCTGCCAAAGCGCCGGTGGCTCCGCACGTGCCCGCCCAGCCGCTCGGCCAGGCGCTGAGCCAACTGGATGGCGTCACCTTCCACCACCAGATCGATGTCAGCGTTGGGAACGCCCAAAATCAGATCGCGCACGAAGCCGCCCACGGCGTAAAGTCGATAGCCGAGGTCGTCGGCCGAACTGCCGGCCTGTCGCAGCCAGTCGAGCAGGCGGGGCGGCAGTTCGGCCGCCATGCGCTGTTCCAGTGTCTCCCCGCTGCGCGGCGAAGCGCCGGTCCACTGCTTGATCAGGTCGGTGCGGGTGACGATGCCCAACAGTTCCCCAGTGTCCGGATCCAGGACGGGGACCTGGCCCCAATCATGGTCGGTCATCACGCGCTGCAGAGTTTCGATGGAATCGCCTGGTGTGACGAATACCTCGCCCGCCCGCATGTAGCGTCCAACCGGATGGCGCCCCAGGCCATGATGGACGGCGCGATCGATCTCACGGCGCGTCAGCATGCCGACGATGCGCCCATCCTCCAAGACCGGGAAACCCTCGAACCCATAGCGGCGCATACGCTCGGCCGCCTCGGCGATCGTCACGTCGGGCTTCAGCGTCTGTGGCACGCCGTAGGACATGATCTGGCCCACGGAGACTGTAGGACGGACGTTGGTCTCGAGCAGATAGACCAGAGTTTCAAAGACGCCGGCCAGGGAACCCGAGCGGATGACTGCGGCGGCTGCCTTGCTGTGACCTCCACCGCCCAGTGCCTGGGCAATCTCACCCACGTGGATGGCATCACTGGTGCTGCGCGCTACCACCTGGATCACCTCGCCCATGGCGACCAGCATGAAAAGGGCGTCGGGCTCGTAAAGCTCGTGCAGCTTGTGAGCCAGCGTGGAAATCTCCGCTACCGGCTCACTCACCGTCGTGCTGGCGATGATGACCGAGTGGCCGCTGAACTGGAAGGGCTGGCTGTTCTCGGCGAGTTGCTGGTACAGCGCGCGCTGCTCGTCAGTCAATGGATGATGCAGGAACTTGTTGACAACCAGCAGGCTGCCGCCGTGCTGGAGCAGCCAGGCGGCGGCCCGCAAGTCGCGCGGCGTGGTAGTCTCGAAACTCAAGCCACCTGTATCCTCGTAAATGCCAAGCAGCATGAGCGTGGCCTCTGTCACGCCGACGGTGATCCCTTGGTCGACCATCTTCTCCACCAGCAGAGTGGTGGTCGCACCGGTCTCGTCGCCGGTGAAGGCCCAATCCGATTGCAGTTCACGGGCAAGCGGATGATGATCGAAGATCTGGACCGTAGTCTCGGGGTGCATGCCGCGCACCGGCTGGACGCTCTGCGTATCGACCACGATCGCATGATCTACGCGCCGTCGCTGAAGATCATCCAGGGAGACGAAGGGCATCACATCCCGGTAGAGCGTCAGGAACTCCTCCAGGTTGCGGTTCATCTGTCTCGGGAGCACGGGCAGGGCGTGGGGATACAGCCTGAAGGCAGCCAAAAGGCTGGCCAACGCGTCGAAATCGGCGTGTTCGTGGGTCAGAATAATGGTTAGGGGGCCAGGAGCGGGTACAGTCATCTGATTGCTGCTTGCTGGGCCAGGTCGCCAAGGCTAAAGCGCGACGCCTGATCGGTACTACTCGGGCTGATAGACGAGCGCCCGGCAGGTGCCGGGCGCTCAATGCTTACGTCAGTCGGTGCTCAGGTCGGGACTTCTGTCACTGCGACTGGATCAACGGCGACGTTGCGCACACTGGCTGCACAACCGCGTGTGAGGCAGAACGGCCAGGCGTTCGGGTTCGATGATCTGGCCGCAGTGCTCGCAACGCCCATAGACTCCCGAATCAAGCTGCCCCAGGGCTTCGTCGATCTCGGCCAAGTGCTGCTCGGCCCGCTTGCAGAGCGCGAGGTTGAACTCCCACTGATAAATCATGGGATCTCCCTCGCCCAATCCGTAGTCACCCTTGGTTTCGAGGCGGGCGCGCAGGGCCTCTAGTTCATCCATGACCTCGGCCCGTTCGGCTTGCAGCCGGGCACGGGCTTCGGCTACTGTGTCATTCGGTGTCATCATCTTTGATCCAACCGTTGCGAACATTGGCGCCGGTATCGAACACTGAAGACCGCTATGCTACCGGCTCTTCCGATTGTTCAGTTGCAGGATCGGTGGCTGGCCCGTCCTCAGTCCCTTGATCGGCTTCGGCTGCCGCGTCCGCTGTGTGATTCTCTTCAGCGACGGCAGCATCTTCTTGGTCGGCCTCGGCAGCCACATCTACTGGCTGGTTCTCTTCCTCTGTGACGAGCTTCTCCCACTCTTCGCACGGCGTCGAGGCTTCGGTGGCCTCGTACTCTTCAGCCACGGCCGTCCCGTCGACCGGCTGAGCTTCGGTGGCCTCGTACTCTTCAGCCACGGCCGTCTCGTCGACGGGCTGAGCTTCGGTGGCTTCGTTCTCTTCAACCACGGCCGTCTCGTCGACGCGCTGGGCCTCGGTTGCCTCGGCCACCGGTTCACCCTCGACGACCTCAGGCGCCACCGGCCGGCTCACCTCGCCGCCCGGCTCACCCTGCTCGGCTTCCTCTGCCTCGATCTCCGGCGCGGCCTCAGGCGCCATCGCGAGGTCAGCCTCCAGCGAGGATTCTTCGGCGGCCGCCGGCGCCTCTTCTGCCGTCGACGGGTGCTTCTGGTAATACTGCGCGGCCCAGTCAGCCCACTCGGTTTCCGAGACCTGACGCAGACTCAGTCCGATGCGCCGGCGATCGGGCTCGATGCGCAGCACGCGCAACAAGAGCAAATCGCCCGGGGAAACCAGGCTCTGTGGATGATCGGGCGTGATGTCCGCCATCTCGGTCACGTGCAAGAGGCCTTCGACCCCCGTGCGCAAGCGCACGAAAGCCCCGAAGTCCACGACGCGGGTCACCACCGCCTCGACCAGTTCGTCGACACGGTAGTCTTCGTCCGCCTTGGACCACGGGTCCGGCAGGGTGCGCTTAATGCTCAGGCCAATGCGCTCGCGCGCCTTATCGACCCGCAGCACCTTGGCTTCAACTTCCTGACCGACCTTGAGCACCTCGCTCGGATGAGCAACCGGGAACCAGGCCAGCTCGGAGATGTGCACCAGGCCATCGGCTCCGCCCAGATCGATGAAGGCACCGAATTCGGCCAGGCTGCGCACGATCCCCGTGCGCACGTCGCCGACCTGAATTTCGTCCAGCAACTGCTTGCGATGCTCACGCTGCCAACGGCGATGCGCGGCACGCTCCGACATAATCAAGCGGCGCCGGCGGCGATCAACCTCTACCACCTTCACCGGGATGGTCTTACCCACGTAGCCCGTCAGCCGTTCCTTACGCTCGTCCTCAGACGCGTTGCGTGGCAGGGTAGAGATGTGGGAAGCCGGGACAAAACCTCGCAGCTTGCCGAACGCCACCTCCAGGCCGCCGCTGTTGAAGCCAGTGACTTGCGCCTCGAAGATCTCATTCGAGTCCATCATCTTCTGGGCGTCGAGCCAGTCCTTCTCCTGCTGCGCGCGCGCCAGCGAAACAATGAGGTTCCCTTCTCGATCTGACGTCTGGAGGATATATACCGGCCAGGTAGTCCCCTCCTGCACCTCCGCCAGGGTATCTTTATCGAGGCGGGCCAGATCATTGGCCGGCACGATCCCTTCACGTTTCAGGCCCAGGTCGATGATCACTTCCTGGGGACCAACGGAAAGAACGGTGCCCTCACGGATATCCCCGCGCTGAGGCATGTCATAGCCCCCCTGCTCGAGCAGGGCTTGCATGGGATGAACCTCGGCAGGGGGCTTGCTGGGTGGTAAGTTGGTAGTCATGAAAAAGGAACCTCCGAACGACAAGATTGAAACACGACAGGGCTATTAGCCCCGTAGCCGAAAAGCAAAGGCCCGGCTGTCTTACCTGGCATTTTGCTGGCTATCAGCCGGGTCTTCCACGGTCACGATTATCGCACTGATTATCTGCCTGCGATACGCTACTGGAAATGTAACAAGAGCGCGCGGTGAGTGCTACACGCGCGAATGCAACCGTCTGCCCAGTCAGGGCTGCATTATAACGCACCCCCCCACGTTTGTCAACGCATTTGTGCGCGATATATGCGAGACAATAGCTTGCCCAATGGCCGGCCGGCAGCTCTATTTCTGCAGCCGCTGGCGAAAGGCGTCCGTTAAGGCCGGCACGACGTCAAACAGGTCGCCCACAATCCCATAACGCGCGACGCCAAAGATGGGCGCGTCCTTGTCCTTGTTGATGGCCACGATTATCTTGGAATTGCCTATGCCGGCCAGGTGCTGAATGGCGCCCGAGATGCCGCAGGCAATGTACACGTCGGGACGGACCGTCTTGCCCGTCTGGCCGACCTGGGTGTTGTAAGGGATCCAGCCGGCGTCGACGGCCGCGCGCGAGGCACCGACGGCGCCACCCAACACCTTGGCCAGCTCACGGATCGGCTCGAAACCCTCCGGCCCCTTCACCCCACGCCCCCCCGAGACCACGATCCCGGCGTTCTCGAGCGGCACATCCGCTTGCTGGGCTGCTTCGAAGCTCACCACCTGTTCGCGCTGAGTGCTGTCACCCAGCGGGACATCCAGCTTCACCGTCTCGCTAGTGCGGGAGGCATCCCGTTCGGGCATGGGAAAACTGCGGTTGCGGATGGTAGCCATCTGCGGCTTGGCGGCGAAGGTCATGTTGGCCAGGATGTTCCCCGAGTAGACGGGACGCACCGCCTGCAGGTTTCCGGCGGCGTCCAGCTCCAGCTCCTGGCAGTCGGCCGCCAGCCCGATCCCCATCTGGCAGGCGACCAGCGCGGCCATATCGCGCATGCTGAAACTGTTGCTCAGGAGCACGATCTCGGCCTTCGACTGCTCGACGGCCGCCCGCATGGCAGCCGCGTAAACGCCGGCCCTGAACTGCGCGAATTCCGGGTCCTCAGCCACCAACACCCGGTCGGCGCCATAACAAATCGCCTCGTCCGCCAGGCCCCCGATCTGGTCGCCGATGACGAGGGCCGCCAACGGCTGCCCGAGCTGGTCGGCGAAGACGCGCGCCCTACCCATGATCTCCCAGGATATCTGGCTGGCTGTGCCACCCACGTGCTCGACGTATACCAGGATACTCATCGTCACTGTCCTTTCATCCCTTGAAGCAACCCGGCTAGATCACCTTGTCGGCAATCAGTTTGTCGACCAGGATGGTGGCCTGCTCGACCGCGCTCGCGCCCCGGATGAACTCGCACTCCCCGCCCCGTTTCGGCGGCTTGCGCAGATCGGTCCACTTGACCAGGGCCGCCGTAGCGCCAACCTCGTCGCTCTCCAGGCCGGGGATGTCCCCTACCCCTTGGGGCGGATACTGCATGCGGGAGGCCTTGCGGATGCCCATGAAGTTCGGGTAGCGCGGCTCATTGATCTCGATACTGACCGAAAGGACGGCCGGCAAGCTGACCTTGACTGTCTGCACGCCTGCGTCGAGCATGCGCCGCACAACGGCATGACCGTCAGAAACGTCCTCGATCTTGATTACGTTGGATACGTACGCGACGTCCAGTTTACAGGCCACTCCCGCCCCCACGATCCCGCTGTTGCCATCGACCGACTGTTTTCCGGTCAGCACCAGCGCGTAGTCGTCCTGCGCTTTGATGGCCTGCGCCAGGATGTTCGCGGTACCCCAGGCGTCGCTGCCTTCAAAGGCAGGATCGGACAGCAGGACGCCTTCGCCCACACCCATGGCCACCGCGCGCTTCAGGGCCTCCACGGACTCTTCGTCGCCGACCGTCATGGCGACGGCATCGCCGTCATAGCGCTCGGCCAGTTGCAGCACTTCCTCGACGGCATACTCGTCCCACGGGTTCAAGACCATCGTGACCCCAAGGTCACCGGTGTTTACTTTCTCAGGACGCACTTCAGCCAACTGCTCGGTGTCAGGTGTCAACTTGACGCAAGCTATGAATTTCATGCGCATACCTCCTGAAGGTCGCGGGTCAACAGTACGTTGGCGGCGGAAAACCGCGCGGGCAGTGTAGAAATGTGAAAGAATACGCGAAAGGAAGGCAGGCCCAGTATACCACAGCAGGCTTCTCTCACAAACCAACAGGCGCGACGCTCGCCGCGCCATTGTTCATTTTCGCACGTCGAAGCGCAGTGTGAGCCATTACAGTCGGCCACGGCTCAGCGCAGGCTGCCGATCTCCGCCGGCCCGCCCAGATGCGTCAGCTCGCCGTCAGACCCTCTTCTGTAAAGGCCGGCAACGATCCGATAGGGACCATGTACGGGCTCGGACTGCAGCGTGAGCGTATGAGTGTCCACCAGCACGTCGCCCGGTTTCCAGAGATGTGAGGGGTAGTAAGCGCCCCCAGGTTGATGATCATCCTGAGCGACGAGCTCGCCGGCGCCGTTGACGAGATGAACGAAGCTCGTGTAGTCATCGCCCAACGGCTGCAGCACCCGCCAGAAGCAGGTGACCGTGATTTGGCCGTTCGCCGGCAGGGAGTCAGCCGCCGCACCCGCGGGCGAGCCGGCCGTCGCGTCGTAGCCGGTCAGGCGCACCGCCGGACCATAACTGACGCTGATGGGCCGCTCGGGCGCCAGGGCCGCGGAGAGACCGAGAACACGCACCTGCGACCCGGAAGGTTGCAAGCGGTATTTCACCTCCAGCCCCGGCATGGGCTTGACCAGCCAGACGGGCCGACCAGTGGCCAGGGCAGAATCGAGCAGGGCGCCGAGGTCGGCAAAAGCCGGCGACGGATCGATCAGCGGGAAGAGACCGGCCAGGTCGGGACGCACGCCGTCGACGTACTGGTAATACCACAAGGGGGTCATCTCGTCGCGATCGTTGCTCACCAAAATGCTTCCCTGTGGCAGGGCCGCAGCCAGCAAATCCTGCCAGCCGGCGATCATCCGGGTGTTCTCGCTCTGATCGGCCTGGGCGTAGTTCGTGGCCAGCAAATAGAGCGGCAGCACGAGCGGCAAGGCCAGGGCGTACATCAACCGAGTGCCCCGCCCGAGCGGGCTTCGGGCATCGCCAGAAGCTCTTCGTGGCAGCACGAACCTGGCCCACAGCGCGCCCGCGCCCTCCCAGAGCGCAGCCACGCCTAACGCGGCGTACAACGCCCAGATCAAGTAGAGAGGGATGTAGTAGACATAGATATCGCCGATGCCATAGAACAGGTTGAACACGAGCAGCGTGAGAAAGGTGACCCCGGTCAACAGAAGGACCGCCGGGGAACGACGCACCAGCCAGGCCAGCCCGAACAGACCCAGCAACGCGCCGGGCCAGGTCATCTCTCTGACCAGTGCCATGACGGCGACGCCGGCCTGCGCCAGCGCCACGGCCGGCGCACGAAAGTCGCCGCCAAACGCCTGGCCCGTCACCTGGGCCAGGAAACCCTGCCATCCTGGCTGATAAAGATGCAATGTCAGGGCAGGACTGATGGTCAAGTTGACGTAGGGCGCGAGCGGCGCGCGCCAGGGAATGTAGAGATAGAGCAAGAGGGGTAGCAACAGGCAGGTGGCCGCCCAGCCAAGGCCGGCCCGACTCGCGCGCGCGTCCCCACTCTTGCGCGCCACGTACCAACCGAAGACCAGCAGGGCCGGCGCCAGCAGGATCATCGTCCGGTGGTGAGCCAGGCTGAGGCCGCAGACCAGGGCGGTGGATACCAACGGCGCCTTAGCCGGGCGTCCCTCCGCTACCCGGCCCGACCACCCGAGCGCCCCGAGCAAGACGGCCACCACGAAGAGGGCATTCAGCGTGTAAACCTCGGCGACGACCGCCTGCGACCAGAAGGTGGCGGTAAAGGCGAAGGTCAGGGCTGCCAGCAAGCCGAGCCAGTTGGCGAGTTGCCCGGCGCGCGGCGCTCCCGGCCGCGCGACCGCGCGGTCGACGATCCCACCGGCCAGTGGGACGATCAGGGCCACGGCGAAGGCGCCGCAAACGGCCGAGAATAGGTTGATACGCCAGGCTGGGTCGTGAAGGGGCAGGACGTGGCTCCACAGGAAGCCGAGCATCAGGTAAAGCGGATAACCGGTTGGGTGAACGAAGCCGCCCAGCCAGGCCGCGAACTGGAACTCACCGCTGTCGCCGCCGAGCACGCCGGGGGCGAGAGTGCGGACGTAGAGCAGGAACGCGAACAGCCCACACAACAGAGCCAGCAGCGGGCGCGTGGGCTGCCGCCGAGCCAGTGGCGCCGCGCCCGATGGCGGGTTGCCGCTCACGGTCCCAGCTCCACCCAATCTACTGCCGCAGCCAGCGTGCGAAAGTCGCCGGAGATGCGCAAGAAAGCGCTGGCCGGAGCGATCACTTCCTCGGCGCTCCCCGGGGCAGCTCCCTGGATGCCGACGAGAGCGTGCGCCTGGCCGGCCAGATCACCGGTAGAAGCCACGCGCGAGCCCACGCCGCGCAGGGCCGCGATTGCAGCCGGGGTCAGGTGGGCGGAAGCGTCCCCCTTGGTGGCAAGCACGACGACGCGACCTGGCGGCAGCGCGGCCAGGTACTGCGCCAGCCGATCCGCCTCGTAGCTATTAGCGGCGCTGTCGAAGCCCTGTGCGTCCAGAACGCGACCGCTCTCCTGATCGAGGACGACCACGTTGTAGCCCCGCCGGTCAGGCGAAGCTTTGGTCTCGCGACCGTCGGCGCTGAAAGCACTGATATAGGCTTCGTCAAAGCTGTGTACGTCCAGGTTAACCGGGCTGATGGCGCCGGAGGTGCCGATCTCAGCCCGACTGGGCGGGTCGAGAAAAACCTGCCGGGGACTGAGCGCCCAGGCAAAGTGCAAGCGGACCCGATTCGCGCCGCGCCTCGTGGCCGACGCGGGGATTGTGACGCTCAGAGTTTGCCAACCGGGGGCCAGAACGCGGTCCTCGAGCACGGGTACGTCGTTGACGCTGATGGACAGCACCTGCGGACGGGCGCCAGGGTAACCGAGCGGCGCGGCCGCCAGGCGCAAGATAGCGTCCTTGGCCGCGTCCAAGGGCAGGTAAAGATCGTCGTCGAGCGCGGTAGCCCACAGAGCTTCGGCACCATAGACTTGCTCGCCGGCCTGCACAGCCCAGCCCTGCCCGAGATAGGGCTCGAGGTTGGGGGCGCCGAGATCCAGCCGGAAGGGGAACGGCACAGCCGGCTGTTGAACGCGGTAGGCCCGGATACCGTCTTTGTCCCAAAATGGCGGTTGCTCGAGCGGCAAGACCTGAAGCGCGTAATCCTGCGTCTTCTGCCAGGTGTCCTGATAAGGATAGCCGCCGGCGATGGGCGGGAAAGTGATGAAGTAGCGCACGTCATACAGCCCCATCAGGGCGGACGCCTGTGCGCGGGCCGCCGCGTCCACCTCGGGCGGGACCTCCTGGTACATCTCGAGGTCCGTCAGCGCCTGAAAGAGCGGGATGCGGCGGAAGTAGTCCATCTGAAAAGCCGGCGCCCGGCTGATATTACCACCGATGATCGCCTTGCCGTGTACGCTCTGGTAGTACTGGAGCTGCGTTCGCTCGCTGCCCAGCACGCCGAAGCTGTTGCGCCAGCCCAGCGGCAGCTGCAGCAGCGAAAAGTCGTCCGGTTCGGCGGCGATCTGCGAGTAAATCTCCGGCACGCGCGCATCTGTGGTCGGCAGCGGCACGGCCAGGTGCTCGACCAGCAAGGCCAGGGCCACGACGACGGCCACGGCCGGCATCGCCCAGGCGCCCGGCCTGGCAAATTCAGCCGGCCGGCCGCCCGGGAAAGCCGCAATCGCGAGGGCCGAGCGACCCGACGCCTGGCCGGCTCCGCCTCGACCCCTACCTCGTGCGGCGTCCACCCAGCCGAGCAGCCAGGCGGCGCCGAAGGCGACCAACACGGCCAGGGTCAACATCAGGATCAAGCTGTCGCGATTGGGGGCTCGATTGGCGTTCAGGATCGGGATGAAGTGCAGCAATGTGAACGGCAGCGGCACGCTCACGCCCTCGGGCAGCAAGTTGTCCAGGTTGAAGCGGTAGCGGCCCGCGATCTGCAGTAACGGTCCGAGCGCGAGGATCCCAAAAACGAGCGTGCCCCAAATCCACGGGGCAACGTCCGGCAGCCGAGCGCGACGGCGCGCCCACCATGCACCGGCCAGCGCCAGTGCCAGCGTGACCCAGCCCAAGAAGACCGTGTTGACGTCGCTGAAGCGCCCCTTGCCCTCCACGACGGCGCGCAAGGCGGCCTGCCAGCGGGGCGGCAAGAAGCCGTCATTTCCCCAGCCCGTCCCCTGCGCGGCGCTCGCCGGGGCGGCAAGGGCAGCGGCCGGGCCATCGGAGGCAGGAGCCAGCAACGGGTTAAGATCGGTCGGCGAGACGAGGCCGGCGAGGTCGGCGCTTAGTTGCAGGGTCTCTCCCCAGCCGTTCAGCGCGTAGTCGCTCCTGGCCAACTCGCCGGCGATCGGCAGCAGCACGGGTGACCAGATCAACACCGCAACCGCGGCTGCCAGGGCAACCCGCAGCCAGGTGGCCCCTCGCACCCGCAGATTATGCCTCGAAGCCAACAGGACCACTAGCGAGAACAGCGCCAGGAATGAGGCGTAGGTCATGTCGCTTAGGGCCGCCATCGCAAAAAGGAGGCCCGCCAGCACCGCATTTCGGTAGCGCGTCTCGCGCAGAGTCTTGAGCAAATACAGCGCGTAGAACGGCACCCATTGGCTGGTGACGAAGTTATAGTGTCCCAGGGCGGCGTAGACCGCCCGGTTGGAGCCGAAGGCGTAGACCAGGCCGGCCAGGCATGCTGCGAGGCGCACGACCGCCAGGCTCGGCGGATGTTCCTTGATCGCCAGGGCCCGGTGCAAGACATACAGCGCCAACAGGTAGGTCCCGAAACCGCTCAGGACGGTGCTCAACAGTAAGGTGAGATTGCTGGCCAGCGGCAGAGTGGCGGCCAGGTCGAGCGGCAGGGCGATCAAGGCATTGAAGAAGTTGAAGGTGTAGAGGATCAGGTTCGTTCCCAGGGGGAACCAGATCAGCTCGGTATGCAGGGGAGACGTGTGCAGGTCGAGCAGCGCGTGCTTAAAGTACCAGATGTTCCAGAGGAAAGTGGATTCGTCAAAAGCCCAGGTAGCGGTCCCGGGCACACGGTCACTGAGGTGGGCCACCAGCGGCCAGCTAAGAGCACCGGCCAACAGCGTGCAGATGGCCAGCACGGCCCAGGAGACGCGCAAACGCGGCGCCGGCCGGCTCTCGTGGCCGGAGTCAAGCACTGTCATGGCCAGATAGTATCATAGGGCGCATGCGCGCGCAAACAAAACTGGACCGAGGCTAGGGCCGTCTCACTGAACCCGGACCTGGTGCCAACCATCGGCGGCCCCGCCGGTCGTCAGCGGAGCGCCACTATCGGCGTGTACCAGGCGCAAGCGCAAGCTGCGCGGCATCTGGGCACCGGCGAGGTCGAGGACGTGAGCGGTAACAAATCCCCCGCCCGCGACCCACTCCGGCGCCCTAAAGCCATCGAACGGCACCGAGACCTGCCAATTGGCAGAGGTGGCAGTCTGGGCGGCCAGTTCCAGCCGGTAGCCGGCCCAATCGGCGGGCTGGGCGCCGCTCGTGCGCCAGCGCAGCCGCAGTTCCGGTTGTGCATCCGATCCGGCTGCCCAGGCGGCACCCGTCAGTCGCAGTTGCTCCGTAAAGCTGATCGCTCCCTCTGTATCGACCGTGGCCGGGCCGGGCGGGAGTTGGAAGACCGTCAGCAGGAGCTTGCCGTCCGGGCCCAGCACGCGATCGCGCTCGGTGCCGTCTCTTGCCAGGGTCTCGGCGGCGAATTCCCCGGCGGGGGCGCTGGCTGCGATCAGGTAGGTCGCCGGCTGACCGGGCGCAGGAAGCGGCAAGCTGGCTCGCGCGTCGAACCAGCTCAACTGAGAATCTTGCCGCTGAAAATAGTCCGTGACGGTCGAGTGCTCGTGAAGGAGCATGAAGGTCGGGTGCCGATAGATGTCGGACGAAAGGTAGACATGTCCGGGAGGATTATTATCCGTCATCCAGGTCGAGGCGGCCACGATATCGCCCTCAAAGGCGTCGAAAGTCGCCGGCGATGTGGCCCAGACCGTAAAATAGTCGCGATAGGCCAGATCAGCCTGGATCACCAGTGCCAGGAAGGCGATGGCCAACAAAGGAGCGGACGCGACCAGCCGCGACGACACCCACAAGCCCAGGATCCCTTCCCGCCGCGGGGCGGGGCCGATTGGGCGGGGGACCGGTCCCCGGTGCACCCTATCGCGCGGCCCCTCGATCGCCAGAAATCGGTTGATCGCCCAGACGATCGCGCCACCCAGGAGAGCCAGACCGACCGCCGGAAAGAAGAACACGCCGGGGATCGTGCCGAGGACGCGCGGCAGCGTGGGGAAGCGGTCGGTGGCCAAGAATGAGGGCAAGAGCAGTGCGGGCCACCAAGCCAGCAAGAACAAGGCCACCGGCCGGCGCCAGAAAGCGAGCAGCGCCAGGATGCCGAGAACGGCGAGGACGGCACTGAGCGGGTCGAAGACGGCCCGGCCGGGAAGGTTGTAGAACTGGGCCATGTCGCCGCTGCCGGGCACGAAGAACTGCAGGGTGTTGGCGACCGTCGCCTGGACCACTCGCGCCAACGGATTGCTGCTACCCAGCGCAGTGACCGCGTTCGCGCGCTGGCTGAAACTGCCCGGGTGTTGCAGGAAATACATAGCCAGGGGAGCGAACACCAGGCCGGCCACGACGTACAGCAGGATGATCGGATGCCAGTAGCGTGACCAAAGCGATTCGTCCGTCCGCCCTTGCAGCCGCGCGCTCAGCCACTCGAGCGCGAGGAAGCCGGCCAGGAAAAACGGCAGGAAGCGACTGGCGGTGTAGAAGTGCAGGGACAGGCCCAGGAACAGGCCACTGACGGCAAACCAGGCGAACGACGCGGGGGTGGAAGATCGGCTCGTCCTGGCGACCGGGAAGGCGCCGGAGCGCATGGCCGTCCCCCGTTCAGGTCGAGAGGGGGGGTAAGCCGCCGTGCGGTCGCCCACGTTGATCGCTCGCCAGAAGGCTGCGAAAGCCAGGGCCGCGCACAAGGGCGTGAAGACACCCCGGATGCCAAAACGGCTGAAATGGATGTGCCAGTAGGAAGTGCTGACATACAAGGCAGCAATCAAGGGCACGAAGGACAACAGTGCCCTCCGCCACGCCTGGTTCTCGGCCATCCTGCGCTTCCAGGCGGTCAGCAACTCGTAGCCCAGCCAATAGGTAGCCAGTGCGGTCAATATGCCGGCGAGCACCGACGGCAAACGGAGCGCGAGCGTCGTGACGCCCAGCCAGCGAAAGGCCGCGGCAACCAGCCAGATGTGCAGGCCCTCCCGGCCAAAGTTGGCGGGAAAGAAGACCGCTCCGCGGCCCGCAAGCACATCCAGAGCGTCCAGCCCGTCGGTCGCTTCATCTCCGAAGAGGCCTGGCGGCAGGCTGCCGATCTGCCAGAGTCTGAAGAACCCGGCAACCACCAGGATCAGCGCCAGGTGCAGCCATGGATTGAGATACCAGGGGCGGTGTTCACTGTCCAATGTGAAATACCTCGCATGCTACTCTGCGTGCCACTCGGTGGGCCACTCGGAGTGCCACCCACTGTCCTGCCCTGTGTGCTAGGTCATCAGTTTGCGGCCCAGCACCCAACGATGATGCGCCCAGACCTGCTTGATCCGCCAGGGCAGCCGGGCGCGCTCCAGCCAGGCGTACTTCATCACACGTTCGTAGAGGTGGGGCTGCTGCCCCAGGTAATAGGCCATCGTCGACCATTGCCACCCCTGCCCCTGGAATCGACCTTGTAGCTTCTTGGACCGCAGGCCCAACCTGCCCAGCAACTCACTGGCCGGCATGACGGTATCTGGCCAGGGTGGCACGTCCAATACACCTTGCGCAAGGATCTGCACACCCTGGCCCTGAAGTTGCCGGCGGATCATGCCTATGTCTGTCCAGCGTTCGTTCACTTCGTGGACGAACTCTGGCTCGACGACGTATTTGCGAAACAAGTAGCCCACCTGCACGGGATTGGGCACGGCAACGAAAATGAGATCGTTGGTGCAGCGTACGAGCTCGCGCAGACACGCCGCCGGGTCGGCCAGGTGCCAAAGCGCGGCCCAGTCCCAGGCAAGATCGAAGGAGCGGTCAGGGAACGGCAGGCATGACCAGTCTTGCACCAGGTGGAAGTCAGCCTTCAGGGCCAGTTCTCCCCAGATACGCTGCACACCGGTCAACCGGTCTGCTTGGTCGTCGACGAGTGTCACCGGGCACTTGAGGCGCGCCAACGAGACACTGTTGATCCCGCTGACGCCCGCCATGCCGTACAGCGGCGCTTCGAGCACACGCTGAAATCCATAGCGGCCTTTGAGATGGAGCAGGAAATCGTTCAGGACGAAGCGCTCGTAGACCAGGCCGAGCCCTTCATTGTAATCCGTTAGATATTTCTTCCAGGCGGGTACGATCGGCATGAATCCAGTGTCCGTTCAGGTGGTCATCTCCTCTGCGCGGATGCCCACAGGGCGCCAGTGTACCACGAATTTCGGCATACGCGAAACGGTGATATAATGCCGCAACTCACTATCCACCGTAGGGAGAAGATCGGTGCCCCGAGAATCGTTCGACGCTCAACTGGCCGCGCTCAAGGAACAGTTACTCAGCCTCGGCGCGATGGTCTCCAACTCGCAGAAGCTCGCCGTGCAGGCTCTTGCCGAGCGCGACGAGGACTTGGCGCGTGAGGTGATCGCCGGCGACCACTTGATCAATCAGGCCCGGCGTGACATTGACGAGCATTGCTTGTTCCTCATCGCCAGCCAGCAGCCGGTGGCGCGCGACCTGCGGACCATCATGTCCATTTCCGCTATCAGCACGGATCTCGAACGCATGGCCGACCACGCCAAGGGCATCGCAGTGTTGACGCTCCGGCTGGCCGATCAGCCCCTGCTGAAGCCGTTGATTGACGTGCCGCGCATGGCCGAAATTGGGCGCGAAATGCTTACAGGTCAACTGGACGCGTTCATGAACGGCGATGTGGACGCGGCGAAGGCTTTGGCCGCCCGCGACGATGAAGTGGATCAGCTCAACGACCAGGTCTTCCGCGAGCTGCTGGTGATTATGATGGGCGACCCCCGTACCATCACGCGGGCGACTTATCTCCTCTGGGTCGCGCATGATCTGGAACGCTTCGCGGACCGCACGACGAACATCGGAGAACGGGTGATTTTCCTGATGACCGGTCGGATAGTGGAATTCAACGATACGATCACAAGCGGACGCTGACAGCGGGCCGACGAGGGGGCAAGGATGGATCTGACGCAACTGAGCCAGATGGTCACATGGCTGGATGAGGAACACCGCCGGGACCGCGAAGAGATAGCCAGGCTTGACCAACAGCAGCAGGGCATGGCGATCGAGAACCAGGAGCAAGCAAGGCGCATCCAGGACCTGGAGGGACGCTTAGCCAACACGCAGGCACAACTTGGCCGTTTCACGCAGGTGGACCAGGCGCTACAGCAACTCAAGAGTGAAGTCACGGTGCTGATGAGCAGGGAGACTGAAGCCCGTCTCCAGACCGAGCGCGAGAACGACCGGGCGCGAGCCGGCGAACGCGAGACAGTGGCGCGAGCGATTGCCGAGATCCGCAAAGAATTGCCACGCTTCGGGCGCATCGAGGAGGACTTGGTCACCCGCCAGGCTGAGGATCAGCGGTTGAGCGAGATGATCCTCGCCTTGCGCCAGTCGGTCAACACCGTGGGCAAGGACCTCGACGAGCGCACGCGCACCCTGCCTTATGTGATCGAACAGCGCGCCCAGGATAACAAGCGTATTGCGGCGGTTCAGGCGGAAACGGTGGAACTCTTCAAGCGCACTGACACCGTGCCGGGCAAGCTGGCGATCCTCGAAGAACGGATTCAGCGCCTGGAGCGCGATCTGGAGAAGGTACGCCCGGTTCCCGACGTGTTGCGGCGCGAGCAACAGACCTTTATCGAGGCCCAGAAGCTCGGCGAAGTCGAGCGCGCCCGGCAAATGGAACTGTGGGAGGTCGCTTTCATCGAGCAAAAAAAGGCGATTGAAAGCCAGACGGTTCGGATGCGCGAGTTCGCCGCCCAGTACGAGGCTTCGCAGCGCGCGCTTAAGAGCCTGGAGGAATTCCAGGGGCAGATCTTGCGTGACCAGAAACAAGTCTCGGAACTGCAACGCCTGGCCGAGGAACGCCAACGCAAGGAGCTGACCGTCTGGCAAGCCGAAAACGAAGGACGCTGGAAGAAAGAGCTGTTACGCTGGGAGTATGCCACCCAGGAGCAGCAGAAGGCCACGGCCAAGATCGTCGAGCGCTTCCCGCCGATAGAAAGAGTGGTCGCGCTGTTGCAGCGCGACCTTGAAGCCTTGTGGAAATTGCAGGAAATATTGGGCAGCCAGCAAATGCAGTCGGTGCAAAAGCTCCTGGACGTTCTCGGTCACGGCGTCGACGAACGACCGAGGATGGAGTCGTAGCCTCACATGCGCGTTATCGGCACCGCCGGCCACGTCGACCATGGGAAATCTACGCTGGTCCTCGCCTTGACCGGCATTGACCCCGACCGGCTGCGAGAGGAAAAAGAACGTGAGATGACCATCGACCTGGGCTTCGCCTGGCTGACCTTGCCCGGCGACGAGCAGGTCGGGGTGATCGACGTCCCAGGGCATATCGACTTCATCAAGAACATGTTGGCCGGGGTCGGCGGTATCGACGCCGCCCTCTTCGTCGTCGCAGCCGATGAAGGGGTAATGCCCCAGACCAGCGAGCACCTGGCCATCCTCGACCTGCTTCAAGTGCGCAATGGGGTGGTGGCGTTGACGAAGGTCGATGCCGTCAGCGAGGAAGGTTGGCTGGACCTCGTCCAGGCCGATCTTCGGGAGACCCTGGTGGGGACCTGCCTGGCCGAGGCGCCGATCATTCCGGTGTCCACGCGTACGGGCGAGGGCCTGCAAGCGCTGAAGCACGCCCTCGCCGACGTGCTGGCCGGCGCCTCACCCCGCCTGGATAAGGGCCAGCCCCGCCTACCGATCGACCGGGTCTTCAGCATCGCCGGGTTCGGCACCGTCGTCACCGGCACGTTGACCGACGGGCGATTTCGCGTTGGAGACGAGGTGGAGATCGTGCCCGGCGCCTTGCGAGCGCGCGTGCGCGGTCTGCAGACGCACAAGAAAGCCGCCGAAGTCGGTCTGCCGGGCAGCAGGCTGGCGATCAACCTGACGGGAGTGCACACGGACCAACTGCAGCGGGGGCAACTGGTGACACGCCCGGGCAGCATCCGGCCCACAACTCTCGTCGACGTACACCTGCGCCTGGTCGGCTCCGGCCTCGCCGCGGGTGCCGAAGCCGTCCCGCCCTTGCGTCACAATCAGCCGGTGGACTTCTACTGCGGCGCGGCCGAGGTGCCCGCGCGCACGCGCCTCCTCGACGCCGAAGAAATCACTGCCGGTTCCTCTGGTTGGGTGCAGCTGAGACTGGCACGGCCGGTGGCGCTGGTGACAGGAGACCGTTTCATTATCCGCCAGGCGTCGCCGAGCCGGACCCTCGGTGGCGGCCAAGTGGTCAACCCGCATCCCTCACGGCGCTGGCGCCGGTTTCAACCAGACGTCATCGCGCAATTGGCGGCCCTGGCGCGCGGCACTCCGGAAGACCGGCTCCTGCACGCTTTCTCCGGCACAGGGCCGATCAGCCTCAAAACGGCCGTCGAGAAAGCGGGGCTAGATGCAGCCACGGCCGAGAACGCGCTGCCGGCCATGATCGAAGAGGGCCAGCTCGTGCCGTTCGGCGCCATCGTGCCTCCGTTAGTGGCCAGCAGCACCCCGGCGCTGTCAGGCGGTGGCTGGCGCGAATTGGCGGCCCGCATGGAACTGGCGCTTGAGGACTTTCACCATCAGTACCCACTGCGTGCCGGCATGGCGCGTGAGGAACTGAAAAGCCGCGCTCAAGGTCGCGATCGATGGCCGGCCAGGCTGTTCACCGAGATGCTGGCTCGCGCCGCAGCAGAGCAGGTGCTGGTGGAGGTCGGTGGGGAGTTGTTGGCCCGGCCGGACTTTCAGGTTACCTTCAGCCCGGGGCAGCAAGCGCGGGTGGATGCGCTGCTGGCCGCTTTCCGCCGCCTGCCGTACGCACCCCCTTCGCTGGCCGACAGCGTGGCACAGACCGATCCGGAGATCATCAGCGCTCTCGTGTATCAGGGGACGCTGATCCGCTTGAGCGACGACGTACTGCTGTTGCGGGAGACCTACGACGAAATGCTCGAGCGGATCGTCGAGCATGTCAAGCAGACCGGCAGCGTCACGGTGGCACAGGTGCGGGATATGTTCAACACCAGCCGCAAGTATGCCCTGGCGCTGATGGAGCACATGGATGAGCGCAAGATCACGCGCCGTGTGGGGGACGAACGGGTGTTGCGCTAAGCGCTCTCGGCGCCAACGATGCGTTCGTAAATGGACTGCAGGTCTTCTTCCGAAAAAAAGTGGATGATCAATTTTCCGCCACGCCGGCCCCGGTTGAGTGACACCTTGGTGCCCAGGGCCGCCCGGAAGGCGTCCTCCAGACGACGGGTGTGCAGGCTGTCAGGATCGTCCACCGGCGCCGGTTCCACCTCTGGTTGAGTATCCGCCGCCTCGGCCAGCCGCCGCACCAGCTCTTCAGTTTGCCGCACGTTCAACTGGCGGGTCACCACCTGGCTCGCCGTCTCGACGCAAAGCTGATCGTCGGCTAGGCCCAACAGGGCGCGCGCGTGGCCTTCGCTCAACACCCCTTCAGCCAGCAGCTTCTTGACGGTCTCGGGCAAGCGCAGCAGACGCAAGATGTTGGCGACCGCCACGCGGCTCTTGCCCACACGCTCGGCTACCTGGGCCTGAGTGAGCCCGAACTCGCCAACCAACGCCTGGAACGCGGCCGCCTCTTCCAGCGCGTTCAGATCGGCCCGCTGGATGTTCTCCACGAGGGCCAACTCGAGCGCTTCTTCCGAGCTGGCCTCTTTGAGCAGCACCGGCACGTCACTCAGCCCGGCCAACTGCGCCGCCCGCCAACGCCGCTCACCGGCGATGAGCTGATAGGGTGCGGCATCGGTCGGACGGGCACGCATGACGATCAGCGGCTGAATGATCCCGTGTTCGCGGATGGATGCCGCCAGCTCGTCCAATGTCTCCACCGCGATCGACGATCGTGGCTGCTGCGGGTTGGGAACGATATCACCGACGGGCACGGTCAAAATCGTGTTCGCCGGCTCGTGGTGCTCGTGCGTTTCCAATCCTGACACTGACCCGCCCGCTAACGGGATCAGCGCCCCCAGACCTCGGCCCAGACCTCGTGCCTGCGTGCTCATCACCCTTTCTCCTCTCGGCCTTGCCCCGCCTGGACGTGCGTCGCTCGGCCGTCCTCGCGCGCCATTAACTCCTTCGCCAGCGCCGCATACGCGCCTGCGCCCGTAGATTGCGGCGCGTAGGTCATTATCGTTTGACCGTGACTGGGCGCTTCGCTTAACCGTACGCTGCGCGGCACAACCGCCTGGAATGTCTGATCCGGAAAGTACTTGCGGACCTCGCCGACAACCTGGGCCGCCAGGTTGGTGCGTGAGTCGAACATCGTGAGGATCATGCCGCTGATGAATAGGTGCGGATTGAGGTTTTCGCGCACGAGCTGGACGGTTTGCCACAATCGGCCCAAACCTTCTAGCGCCAGGTACTCACACTGGATCGGCACCAGCACGCCGTCCCTGGCTGCGGTCAGTGCATTGATTGTCAGTAGGCCGAGGCTGGGAGGACAGTCGATCAGAAGGTGGTCGTAGCGAGGGAGCACTGGCTCCAGCGCCTTGCGGAGAAGATGCTCACGCCCCAGGATGGACACCATCTCCACTTCGGCACCGGCCAGGGCCGGGGCGCTGGGCACAAGATCGACCCCCGGCTGGCAGCTCGGCACGATGATATCGGACATTGGCACGTCGCGAATGAGCGCATCATAGATGGAGCCGGTAAGGTCGCCGGGGACGACGCCGAGAGTGCTGGTGGCGTTTGCTTGCGGGTCGGCATCTACGATCAGCACCCTGCTCCCGGCAGCCGCCAGGTAGGCGCCCAGATTGACGGTGGTGGTCGTTTTGCCCACCCCGCCCTTCTGGTTAGCCAAAGCGTAGATACGCGTCACGAGGGCCTCGAGGGTTTCTACGAAGCACCGTCGCGGCAGTTGGCGATTGGGGGCAAGCAATCGAGCTTCTAGGGCTACGCCCCGTCGCCGGTCGCCGGTCGCTAACGTGCTTGCGCCAGCCAGGCTTCGACTTGCGCCCGCTGGGGAATGTTTTCCATGCCGGCAGCTTCAACAGAGAAAGAAGCCACAATGTTGGCAAATAGAGCTGCCTCATATGGATCGCCCGTCTCTGCCAACCGCACCATAAAGGCGGCGGCAAAAACGTCGCCTGCCCCGGTCGGATCGACCTCTCGGGCTGGACGTGGCGGGATGGTCCGCACCTGTCCCTGGCAGTAGACGGTCGAGCCTCGCCAGCCATCGGTAACAACCATCAGGCGGGACTCGCCTGCCAGGGTCGCCAGGTATTCGTCATCCCCGCCCACGTCGTCGCGGCTTAGGAACAGCGCGTCGCCACCCCGCAGGAACTCGGGTGCGCTATCCCAGCGCTTGGAAGAGACATGCCCGGCATCATCCCACGTGCGGAGCCAGCCCTGGGCGCTGATGCCGACCAGCGCGTGCGGAAAGGCCGTCGCCCAGGCATCGGGCAGCTCGTGAGCGATCGGTCCCAGCAACACGATCGGCGCGCCGGCCCAGTCTAAGGGCAGATCTTCGGGATAAATGGGATCGGCCACAGCCTCAATTACCTGGATGCGCCGCCCGTCGCGATAGATGTTGGTAAAGGTCGTGCTCACCGGCGAGGGCAAGACCAGCATCTCGATCGCATTCGGCTCGCCGTCACGGCGATCTTCGCCTGCGACCGGCTGATGCAGCGGCTCGCTGACGCCTTCCAATGACCCTCTGGTCAGGATCGCCGGCCGGCGCCCCAGGCGCTGCACGGCAACCGCCGCGTAAGAAACCGTACCGCCCAACCGTATGCCGGTCTGCGTGCGGTCATGGGTGATGTGCCCGATGGTCAGGAAGTCGATGGCCGTTGAATTCACTTTTTGGGAACCACCGTCACCTTGCGCTTGCTTCCCTCGCCCACACTTTCGGTCGTAACATCGGGATGATTGCGCAGTGCCAGGTGAATGATGCGCCGCTCGGCCGGCTGCATCGGCTCCAGGGCCATGGTTCGGCCGGTCTGCACCACCTGGTCCGCGGTCCGCAGCGCCAGCTTGCGCAGCGATTCGGCGCGCTTGGCCTTGTAGCCGTTGACGTCGACGATCACGTCTGTCCGGCTGTGCGCCTGCTGATTGACCATCAAGCGCGTGATGAACTGAAGAGACTGCAGGGTTTCGCTCTGGCGGCCGATCAGCATACCCAGATCGTCTCCCAGGATGTTGAGCACCATCGCCAACTCTTCGTCCTCATCCTGCTCGGCCTCGCTCTGCGGCACCACCTCGACCTGAACGTCCAGGCCCATGCGCTGCAGCAAACCGAGGAGGATCTCTCGCCCCATCTGCAGTGTCTCGCGCTCTTGGGGATCGGTGATCGCTTCAAGGTCGGGCGCGGGCTGCCCGGCCGACACCATCGAGGCGCTGCCTGCTCTGGGCGCCTCCGATCGCTGCTTGCCGGTTCTTCGTCCGCCTTGCCGGCCTTCAGACCGGCCCGGTTGCTCCTGGCGGCCGCCCCCTCGTGACTGGCCGCGCGGCGCCTCGGGCGGTTCGGTCCGTGCCGGCGGGAACTCCGTTCTGGGCGCCTGCTCCGCGCGCTGCGGCGGCGCCGCCTGTTGCTTGACACCTCCCGCCCCGACGGCCGTCAGGCGCACGACTGCATCCTCCGCCCCGATGCCCAGCAACCCGCGGCTGCCCGGCTTCACAACCTCAACCTCAACCTCGTCGCGCTCAAGTCCCAATGCCACGAGGCCCGCGTTGACGGCGGCTTCTACGCTCTTACCACGGAACTCTCCGCTTTTTTCTGCTGCCATGTTATCCCTACTTCCTGCGACGGTTCCGCTTGACGGGACGCTCCTCCGCGCTCAGTCCGGACGAGGACGGCGACGTCTCAGTGGTCTTGAGGAGCGGCTCACCCTTCGGGCCGAGCATCGGTAGCCAGGTGACCAGGCTGCCCCAGCCGGTGATGAAGTACTGCTGGATGATGCTCAGGATATTGGAAACCGTCCAATAGAGGGTCAGGCCCGAAGGCAGACCCAGGGTGATGTAGCCAAAGAAGATCGGCATGAACAGCATCATCTGGCCCATCATCTTCTGTTGATCGCCCTCCCCCGACTTGGTGGTCGCCGGCAGCGGAGTGGACATCTTCTGCAGAATGAGCTGGGTCAGGATCATGATCAGAGGCAGGCTGCCAAATGAGATCAGCATGCCGATATCTCCGCCATTGAACGCCTTACCCAGCCAACTCATTCCCGTTGCCAGGTCGGGAAAAGCCAGGTTCTGCACCCACAAGAAGCGTGCGCCTTCCAGGGAACCGACGCTGCGATTGGCGAGCGCATACATAGACTGGTAGAGCGCAAACAGGATAGGCATCTGGATGATCAGCGGCAGACAACCGCCCAAGGGATTGACGCCGGCTTCCTTGTACAGCTTCATCTGCTCTTCTTGGAGCTTCGCCTTATCTTTGCCGTACTTCTGCTGCAGCTCGGCTATCTTTGGCTGGAGCTCCTGGGTGGCCTTTGTCGACTGAAGCTGTTTGAGCGTGAGCGGGAGGGTAACGAGCTTGATCCCGAGCGTGAAGACAATGATCGCCCAACCCCAGCTATTATCGAAAATGAACGGGATGTGGACGTTCCGGATCAGCCCGTTCAGGTCCTGCAAGGCGATGGCGACGCCGAAGACAACCGCCTGCCAGACCCCGGTGGGCTTGTGCAGGTCGATCGTCCCGCTGGTGGGCGCGCAGCCAGAGAGGACTACCACCGCCAGGAGCAGCACCACCACCAGGAGAATGCGACTGCTTTTCTTATTCTTCACGCGGATCAATACTCCTAGGGAACCGGATCATACCCGCCAGGGTTCCAGGGGTGGCACCGGGCAACGCGACGCAGGCCCAGCCAACCACCACGAACCACGCCGTAGCGCTCGATCGCCTCATAGGTATAGTGTGAGCAAGTCGGAGTGAAGCGACACGAAGGCGGCAATGCGGGTGAAATTTGCCTCTGGTAAAACCTGATCAGCCCCAGCAACACTTTCTTCACAGTACCGGATCTACTTGTTTCAACAATCGTGCCCGCCGCAAGAGGCGGGCACAGGCGTCCTGTAACTCCAGGAACTCGGCGTCCTTGACACTCGGGCGGGCGATCAGAACCATATCCCACCCCGGTAGCACCAAGTCCCACAGCAACCTTACGGCTTCATTCAGCCGCCTGCGGGCCCGGTTGCGCTCGACTGCATTGCCGATGCGGCGGCTGGTCACGAAGCCACACCGGCTGTCAGGCCCATCGTTCCTCAGCACACACAACACCATGAGCGGATGCGAGTAACTTGTACCTGTTTGCCGCACCTGCCGGAATCGCTCAGGCTCACGCAGACGATACCGGCGCTTCAAAGCCTAAACCGTAAGGCGCTTGCGGCCCTTGGCGCGCCGGGCTTTAAGAACATTGCGACCGCCGGTCGTGCTCATGCGTGCGAAGAACCCGTGCACGCGAAAACGGCGGCGGACCTTGGGCTGGTAAGTTCGTTTGGTCGACATTTGGCGAGCTCCTAGACAAAGACTCAAGACAGAAAAAGCAGGCGAGACAAGTCTTCCCAGGTCTCACCCGCTGTTGGGTAGAGACATTATACCCGGGCGCGGCAAGCCCTGTCAAATCAGGGGCCAGTTGGCCGGTTTACGGCGTGCATTGTCAAGTGTAGGCGATCCCACCCAGACGGTCAGGGAACGGCCGATTCACCCCGCGAGACGAGGGCTTTGACCCGGCGCGCGAACCGGCTGCGAGGCAAGAGCACGCGCCTGCCACACTGCCGGCAGCGGATCCCAATGTCCGCGCCCAGCCGGACGACTTCCCAATCATAGCTTCCGCAAGGGTGCGGTTTGCGCATGCGCACCACGTCGCCCAGTCGGATTTCGTCGTAGCCACTCAACTCGCTCACAATCAGGTATTATATCATAGGCTTGATAGTCGTTTGTCCTGGGAGGTATGGGGTATAATGACGTCAGATTGCCCGAGGGACTGGAGGCCCGCGTGAAGCCGGTGACACTCAAACAGCAAAGAGGACGGCCGTGGCTCAGCATCTGCATGATGGCGCTGATCGTCACGGGCGTGTTATTCGCGCAAGCCTGGGCCCAGGTGGGTGCGCAACCGACGGGAGCCGTCAAGGTCGCCGAATTCCACGGCCCTGTCACCGCCATCCTGGCCCGCTATATCGACAACGCGATCTCCGGCGCCGAGGCCGAGCAGGCGGCTGCGTTGGTGATCGAGCTGGACACGCCCGGGGGAGACATTAACCTTACCAAGGAGATCACCCAACGGATGACCAGCGCCAGGGTCCCGGTGATCGTCTACGTGGCACCCACCGGCGCACATGCCGGCTCGGCCGGAACGTTTATCACCCTGGCCGCCCACCTGGCAGCCATGGCTCCGGGGAGCAGCATTGGAGCAGCCAGTCCGGTCGATAGCAGCGGCGGCGACCTGCCGGCAACCGAGAAGGCCAAGCTGACCAACATCATGGTCGCCGATATCACTAACCTGGCCGCCCGGCGCGGACCCAAGGCGGCCGATTGGGCGGCGAGGGCCGTCTCGCAAGCCGCGGCCGCCTCCGCCGACGAAGCGCTGCAGTTAGGCGTCATCGACGTGGTCGCCACCGACGTCCCGGACCTCCTGCATCAGCTCGACGGCCGGACTGTCATCGTGGCCGGACAGCCGATCAAGCTGCAGCTAAGCGATCAGCCGATCGAGCGGGTCCCGCTCAGTCCATTCGAGGACTTCCTCAACGCGATCACCAATCCGGCAATCGCCACTATCCTGCTCACCATCGGCCTCAATGCGCTGTTGTTTGAGATCTCGAGCCCCGGTGCGATAGTGCCAGGCGTCGTCGGCGCCATCTGCCTGCTGCTGGCGCTCTACGCTCTGGGGACCCTCAATGCCAACTGGGTGGGCCTGGGGTTCGTGGTGGTTGCCTTCGTCTTGTTCGTGTTGGACATCAAGTCGCCGACACACGGGATTCTATCCGTCGTCGGCGTCGGGAGTTTTATAGTGGGCGCTTACCTGCTCTTCAACGTCCCCGGCGTGCTGGTGCCCTGGGCCACGATCATCGTCGTCGCGCTGCTCACTGCCGCCTTCTTCGTCTTTGCCATCGCCAAGGCGATCGCGGTTCAGCGCCGCAAGCCGGTCACCGGCATGGAGGGACTGCTTGGCCAGATCGGGCAGGCGCGCCAGGCGCTCGAGCCGTCCGGGCTAGTGCTGGTGGAAGGCGAGCTCTGGCGCGCCGAGTCAGAGGCGGGCCCGGTGCCGGCGGGAGAACGGGTGCTGATCACGGGCCGCGAAGGCTTCAAGCTGCGCGTCACACCGGTGAATGCGGGACTGCCCGCCGCCCCTCCTAGCAAGAGCGAGTTGTCCGGGGACCGCCCGGGCACCCCGGTTGAGCAGCATCCGGTATGAGCGGCTGCGGACGAGCGGAGGCCAATGATCCGGCTCTGGCAGCCAGTCCAACACCACCGCTCCGGGCGCGCTAGCCTTCCAACGGCTCCGGCCGGTCCCCTGGCAGCTCCGGCTCGTGTGGCATCTCCTTTTCGCCGCGGGCGGATCCTGCCTCGGCCTTCTCGCGCGCCGGCGCCTGGCCGAAGCGCTGGAACCTTTCGGCCAGGTCGCGCAACTGCCGATCGACGCGGCCGTTGACGGAATCGGGCGGATAAGTGCCGTCCGCCCCGGGCTGTCCGGCCGGCACCCCCGTCAGGATTTCGATCCCTTCGTCGACGTCCCGTACAGGATAGATGTGAAACCGGCCCTCGGCAACCGCCTCGATGACTTCCTCCCGCAACATCAGGTTGTGCACGTTGACCGCCGGAATAATCACGCCCTGCTCGCCGGTCAGCCCCGCCGGGGCGGCCCGGCAGGCCTCGAAATAGCCCTCGATCTTGGCGGTCACCCCGCCGATGGCCTGGACTTCGCCTCGCTGGTTGACGGAGCCTGTGACTGCGATGCCTTGCTTGATCGGTAGGTTGGCCAGACTGGAGAGAAGGGCGTAGAGTTCGGATGATGAGGCGCTATCGCCGTCTATCCCATCGTACGACTGCTCGAAGGCGATGCTGGCCGAGAGACTGAGGGGTTTGTCTTGCGCATAACGACCGCCGAGGAAACCGGCCAGGATCAAGAGGCCCTTGTCGTGGATCTTGCCGCTCAAACGCGCTTCCCGTTCCACATTGATCACGCCTGCCCGGCCCTGGAAAGTGCGAGCGGTGATGCGCGTCGGTTTGCCGAAGTCATAGTCGCCCAATTGAAGGATCGCCAGGCCGTTCACCTGGCCAATCACGGCCCCTTCGGTATCCACCATGAGCGTGCCGTCGGCGATCATGTCACGCACCCGCTCTTGGAACTGGCTCGAACGGAAGACCCGCTCTTCGACCGCTCGACGCACGTCCTCAGCTTGCACCAGGCTGTGGCCGGCCCGCTGACTCCAGAAGGCGGCCTCCCTCACAATATCGCCGACCTGCGCGAAGCGTGTCGTTAGCTTGCGCTGGTCCTGGCACAGGCGCGCGCTGTACTCGATGACCTCGGCCACTGCGCCGATCTCAAAGTGCGGCAGCCTCTCCTCTTCGCAGCGCTCGTGGATGAACTCTGCCACGCGCAGCTCGTTCTGCTCGGTCCAGCCCATATCCACCGCAAAGTCCGCCCGCACTTTGAACAGCTTCTCGAACTGATCGTCGCAGGCATACAGCAGATAATAGGTGTTGGCATCGCCGATCAGCACCACCTTGACGTCCAACGGGATCGCTTCGGGGTGCAGGTTGGCCTGGACAAAGATCCCGGGTTGGGCGGCCATGTCTTCCATACGGACACGTGCGTGGCTCAGAGACTGCTTTAACGCGTCCCAGGCGAGGGGCTGGCGCAACAAGGCACGGGCATCCAGGACCAAGTAGCCGCCGTTCGCACGATGCAGGGCACCGGCCTTGATCTGGCGTGAGTTGCCGACCCAGTTGCCAAGCTCGTGACGAAGCTCGACTCGCCCCACCAGGTTGGCGTAGGTCGGATTGGTTTCCTCGATGACCGGTGCGCCCGTCAGGCCCTGGTTATCAACCAGTACGTTAAGACGATAGCAATCGAAAGGGGATTCGTTCGCCTCGTCGACCGGGCGGTGGTGGCAATCGCGCTCGCCGTCCGCTTGGTCGGCTGTCATGGCGGGCTTGAATTTGCCGACGTGCTCGACGATCTGGGCTTGAATGCACGCCAGGTAACGGGTGACATCCGGCCAGCCCGCATACTCCTCAAGCAGCGACTCAAACAAGGGGCAGAGCGCGGCCTCAGCCGTCTGCCTGTCCAGCCCGGTCACGCGGCCGGCCGCCTCTTCCTCAAGCTGATGCACCCGGCGCAACGTGCGATCCACTACCTCATCGGCCGGCGGCCGGCGGTGATTGAAGTCGGCCCGCTCTTCTCGCGGCAGAGCGTCAAACTGCTCGCGGGTCAGCGGCTGGCCTTCCTTGGCCGGCACGGCTCGCAGGCCCGAAGACGTGTGTACCGGCTCGAAACCCTGCCCGCGCACGGCCTGCTCCATCTCATCAAACCGCGCGTCCCGCACCTCGTTCAGTTCCCGCTCCAGCAGCTTATGCCGCTCGGCGTATTCATCGTCGGCGAAGACGTGACTCAGCGCCTCGTCGGCCGCGTTGAGCAGATCTTCCACCTGGCTCCGTAATCTGGCTCCCCCTGCCGGTGGCAGACGCAGGGCGGAAGGACAATCGGGTTCCTCGAAGTTGTGCACGTAGCCCCAGTCTGGCGGGACCGGACGCGTGGCCGCCTGGGAGTCGAGGAAGTAGCGGATTATGCTGCCCTTGCCGGCGCCCGCCGGTCCCAGAGCGTAGATGTTGTAGCCTGTGTAGGGCACGTCAAGGCCGAACTCAATCGCTCGTGTGGCACGCTCCTGGCCGATGATCCCTTCCAGCTTGAGCCCATCCGCCGTCGAGCTGAACGGAAAACGGCCGGTCCGGCAGCGACGGCGCAACTGCTCCGCGCGCAACTCCAGATACTTCTCCCCCATCGCTCTTCCTCCTTGCACACCCGACGCGACCTGTGCCTTTACATACATTTTACCACTCCCGTCGGGCGCCTCCAAGCGGGTCGGGTTGTGATGTGGCCAAAAAGGCGTGGCGGTACGCTAAAGTTCCACCGATTGCCCGTACCTCGCGGCAGGGTTATAATGGAGACCACCACTATGAATAAGCCAGACAGGACGATTCCATGCTGACCACAGCGGATCTCGCCCCTTTCATTGCCGAGCAGGACATCGAGGCCGCGCTGCTGACCCCACCCATCGCTACGCCGACGGTCGCGGCAGCCGCGGCCGCATTGGGCGTCGACGAGCGGCAAATCATCAAGTCGCTGCTCTTCCTGGTGCGCGAGCAGCCGCTGCTCGTCGTTGCCAGCGGCTTGGCCCCCGTCAACCGCGGCGCGCTGGCCGAGCGGTATGCGACGGGCAAGAAACGAGTGCGGCTGGCGGACGCGGAGACCGTAATCCGCCTGACCGGGTACCCGGTGGGGGGCGTCCCGCCCTTCGGCCACCTGACCCACGCGCGCGTCCTCTTGGACCGGGGCGTAGAGAAATGGGATGTAGTCTACGGCGGCGGGGGCGACAAGCGTACATTATTAAGGATCGGTCCCGGCGAGTTGGCGCGGGCGACTGGCGGCGAATGGATCGATCTGGGTGAGTAGGACACATGCCGGACAACAGCTACCAGGCGGATGTCGTCATCGTGGGCGCAGGGCCGGCGGGCAGTACTGCCGCGGCCCTGCTGGCGCAGGGGGGGCAGGACGTCGTTCTGGTCGACCGGGCGGAGTTCCCGCGTGACAAGACCTGCGGTGACGGGCTGACACCACGCGCGGTCGCCGTCCTCGATCGTTTGGGGGTGCTGCCGGCCCTCACTGCCGACGGCTACCAGCGGATCAACGGCGCAGTCACGGTGGCGCCGAATGGGTCCGTCTTTCGCATCCGTTTTGGCGACTTCGGCTTGGGTCTGCCCGATTACGGCCTGGTCGTCCCACGCTTTGAGCTCGACGAGCGGCTGCGCCGGCACGCCGTGACCCTTGGCGCTCGTTTTCTGCCGGGCCTGCGCGTGACCGCGCCGCTGCACCGCGGGGAGCAGGTGGTCGGCGTGGCCGGCCAGGCCCGGGGTCAAGCGGTCACGATCAGCGCGCCGCTGACTATCATCGCCACCGGCGCCAACATTGGACTGCTACGCCCGTTTGGCGTGCTGAAAGAGATGCCGCCGGCGGTGAGCGCGATACGCGGCTACTTCACCGGCGTGCCCGGCCTGAGCGACGAGTTCGAGTTCTACTTCGAGCGCGAGTTGGAGACGGGTTACGCCTGGATTTTCCCGCTGGCCGATGGGCGGGCGAATGTGGGGCTGGGCTTGTTCAATTGGCGCCGGCACGGTCCGGGTGAGGTGAACGTGCGCCGCCTCCTGGCCGAATTCATGGCACGCCATCCGCGGCTGGCCCAGGCTCGCCCCGACGGTCCGGCCAAGGGCTATCCGCTGCGCACAGACTACCCGCGCCATCGTCCGGCAGGTCCCGGATTCCTGCTGGCGGGCGAGGCCCTCGGCTTGGTTCACCCCGTGACGGGCGAGGGCATCGACTTAGCGATGGAAAGCGGGGAAATCGCTGCCGCGACGGCGGCTGCGGCCATACGGAACCCGGAGCCGGGGATCGAAGCCCCGATCGCTTACAGCCGTGCGCTCTCCGCCGCCTACGGCAGATTTTTCCGCGGTGCGCACCTCATCGAACGGCTGGCCACCAGACCGCGTGCGCTCAACCTCCTTATCCGCAAGGCGCCGCAACACCCACGCCTGGCGCGCACCATTGCCGGCATCAACCTGGGGGTCGTTTCCCCCTGGGCGGCCTTTTGCCCCCGAACCTGGTGGGAGCTGTTCACGTGAAACCCGCGTCCCGCAGTCGCGCTCGGTCCACAGGCTGCAACGGCAAATTCCACCCGCACCGCCAGGCTCCAGCCGGGAAGCGATAACCCGTCTGGTTTCCGCGCCGTTCCGTCGCCGGCTGCCGTCCGCCGTCTAACGAAACACTAACAGTCGCCATACACTAATCTAATGTCCCTACTATACACTGACAGCGTCGGTGAAGGGTGCCGGCAAGTTGTTTTTTTGTCTTGTTATCAAGCAATTGGGGGCAGTTGAGCCCATCCGAGCGGAGGTAACGTAGAAATGGCTAAGACAGTAGGTATTGACCTGGGAACGACGAACAGCGTGGTGGCCGTGGTTGAAGGTGGGGATCCGGTTGTTATCCCGACCGCGGAAGGCAGCCGGCTCTTGCCGTCGGTGGTCGCGTTCACCAAGAGCGGTGAGCGGCTTGTTGGCCAGACGGCCAAGCGCCAGGCGGTGGTGAACCCCGAGAACACGGTTTACTCGATCAAGCGGTTCATGGGCCGGCACTACGACGAGACGGCGAGCGAGCGCGAGATGGTACCGTACAAGGTCGTGGCGGGCAAGTCCGGCGACGCACGCGTCTCTATCCCGGTCAATGGCAAAGAATACACGCCGCAGGAAATCTCGGCGATGATCCTCGGCAAACTGAAGAATGATGCGGAGGCTTACCTGGGTGAGCCCGTTACCCAGGCAGTCATCACGGTCCCGGCCTACTTTAACGATTCGCAGCGCCAGGCGACCAAGGACGCCGGCCGGATCGCCGGGCTGGACGTTCAGCGCATCATCAACGAGCCGACGGCGGCTGCGCTGGCGTACGGGCTGGATAAAAAGGAAAATGAGACGATCCTGGTCTTTGACCTGGGCGGCGGCACGTTTGACGTCTCCGTGCTCGAGGTCGGCGACGGCGTCATCGAGGTGCGCGCTACCAACGGCGACACGCACCTGGGCGGCGACGATTGGGACCAACGCATCGTGAATTATGTGGCGGATGAGTTCAAGCGCGAGAACGGGATCGACCTGCGCAACGACCGCCAGGCGCTCCAGCGTCTGCGCGAAGCTGCCGAAAAGGCCAAAATCGAGCTCTCAAGCGTGATGGAGACGGAGATCAATCTGCCGTTTGTCACTGCTGACGCCAACGGCCCGAAGCATCTCCAGGTCAAGCTGAGTCGCTCGAAGTTCGAGCAACTGACCGAGGACCTACTGCAGCGCTGCCGGGGCCCGTTCGAGAAGGCCATCGACGACGCCAAGATGCAGCCGGCGGACATCAAGGAAGTCGTTCTGGTCGGCGGGTCGACCCGTATGCCAATGGTGCAGGATCTGGTGCGCAAGCTGACCAACGGCCGCGAGCCACACAAGGGTGTCAACCCGGATGAGGTGGTCGCGATCGGCGCGGCTCTGCAGGCCGGTGTGCTGAGCGGGGATGTGAAAGATGTGCTGCTGCTGGACGTGACCCCGCTGACGCTGGGTGTGGAGACCATGGGCAGCGTGATGACGCCAATCATCGAGCGCAACACGACCATCCCGATCAAGAAGGGCCAGGTCTTCAGCACAGCCGAGGACAACCAGACGGCGGTAACGATCCACGTCTTGCAGGGCGAGCGCCCGATGGCCGGCGACAACATGTCGCTGGGGCAGTTCAACCTGGAAGGAATTCCGCCTGCCCCGCGCGGCATGCCGCAGGTCGAGGTTACATTTGACATCGACGCTAACGGCATCTTGAACGTGAGCGCCCAAGACAAGGCGACCGGCAAGGCGCAAACAATCAAGATCACGGCCTCGACCAACCTGAACAAGGAAGACATCGACCGCATGGTCCGCCAGGCGGAGATCAACAAGGCCGCCGACCAGCGGCGCAAGGAATTGGTTGAGACTCGCAATCAGGCCGATAACATGGCTTACCAGGTCGAAAAGAGCCTGCGGGACATGGAAGGCCGCATCAGCGCGGAGGACCGCCGGGCGCTCGAGCAATTGATCGCCGAGGTCCGCCGAACGGCCCAGGGCGAGGACGCAGGGGCAATGCGCGACGCGATGAGTCGGCTGCAGGATGCGGCCCAGCGGATGGGCCAGGCGGCCTACCAGACGCAGCAGCCGGGCCCGGACGGCGGCGCGGGAGGACCGACTGGCGAGCAGCAGGGCGGCGAGGACGTCGTCGAAGGCGAGTTCCGCCAGGTCTGACAAAAAGCAAATCTGGGCCCTGGCCAGGCCGGCCGGTCCGGCCAGGGCGACGACCATTCCAGAGAGACAGGGCGGCTGGCCCTGTCTCTCTTTGCTTGTCGGGTGAGTGCCAGCCAATTGTCAGCTAAGCGCTAAAGCAGATTTGGGCGCTTGTGATAGAATGATGTGTGGAGGCGGATATGTACGGCTTCGGATACTTCAATCCTAGTTATTTCATATTCCTACTGCCTGCCCTTCTGCTGGCATTCTACGCCCAGAGCAAGGTCAAGAGTGCGTACGCAAAGTGGGGCCAGGTACGCAATGAGCGCAACTTGACCGGAATGGATGCGGCGCGCATCATCCTCGGCCCTGAGGGGCTGGGGGACGTCCAGGTGGAAGGGATCGCCGGCCAGTTGACTGACAATTATGACCCGCGCACGAAGATCCTGCATCTCTCGCAGGGCGTGGCGCAGCAGCCCAGCGTGGCTGCGTTGGCAGTGACTGCCCACGAGATCGGCCATGCGCTGCAGGACCATACCAACTTCGCGCCGCTCAGATTGCGCGGGGCGATCGTTCCGGCGGTTCAGGTGAGCGCCTGGGTCGCGCCGCTCATGTTCTTCATCGGGCTGATCTTCAACTTCGCCGGCCTGGCCTGGTTGGGGATTATCCTGTTCTCAGCGGGAGCGGTTTTCGCGCTGATCACCCTGCCGGTCGAGCTGGACGCCAGCCGGCGAGGTCTGCATCTGCTGCAGACCTACAACCTGGCGGATGGGCGCGAGTTGGCAGGCGCCAAATCGGTGCTGAGCGCTGCGGCCTTGACCTACGTGGCCGCCCTGGCGCAGACCCTCGCCACGCTGTTGTACTACGTATCACTGCTGGGTGGCTTTGGCCGCCGCCGCTGACAGACTGCTCGGATGAGCAATCCGGAAGTCGAGACGACGGGGAACCGTGTCTCGACTTCCCGTCTCAACGGAGGAAGAAGCATGTCCCACCCCAGAGGACTGCCCGTTCTGGTGGCTCTGGTCGCCCTGGCGCTGGCCTCGCTGGGTTGTGCTATCAGTGGCACCGCCGGGCTGCTCGTGCCGACCAACACCCCTCGACCACGCGTCCTGAGCCCTCAGCGCGCCGCCACTGCCACCACCGTCTTGCCGACCTCCGCCCCGCGTGCTGAGGCAGTCGCGACGGTTCCCCCCGGCGCCCCCGGAACCGTTGCCACCGGCACGGCTGCCGCCGTTCCGACCGCTGCCCCCCGCAACACCGTCACCGTTCCGCCTGATGTTGATAACGAAAGCCTGATCCTGGAGCGCATCTACGAGAAAGTGAACCCCTCGGTCGTCAGGATCTTCAACCTAGCTCACAGCTCCAGGCTTCCGTCCAATAGTAATGCGGTCCCGCAGGGCGAAGGTTCGGGTTTCGTTTGGGATACCCAGGGACACATCATCACCAACAACCACGTGGTGGTGGGGGCCGAGCAGCTACAGGTCTTCTTTGCCGATGGCACACAGCTGGACGGCGACCTCGTCGCAACCGATCCGTATAGCGACCTGGCAGTTGTCAAGGTCGATCCCTCCCTCGTCACGCTGGTGCCCGTCGAACAAGGCAACATCGACACGGTCAGAGTGGGTCAGCGGGCGATCGCGATCGGCAACCCGTTCGGCTTCGAGGGTACGATGACGCAGGGTATCGTCAGCGCGATCGGGCGCAGCATTCCGGGAACCAACAGCTTCAACATCCCCGAAGCGATCCAAACCGATGCCGCGATAAACCCTGGCAATTCGGGCGGCCCACTGCTCAATGATCTCGGCCAGGTGATCGGCGTCAACGCTCAGATCCAATCGTCGACACAGAGCAACAGCGGCGTCGGCTTCGCTATTCCCATCGATATCGTCCAGCGGGTCGCCCCGGCGCTCATCAAGGACGGCCGGTATCGCCACGCCTACCTGGGGATTCGCGGCGGCAACTACACGCGAGCCTGGTCCCAGGCGCTGGGCTTGCCACCGGATATCCGCGGGGCCTACGTCGAGGAAGTGGTGCTCGGAGGCCCGGCGGAGCAAGCCGGCTTGAGGGCCGGGAACCAGGACACGGATCTCCTATTGGGGGTGGATATTACGGGAACGCCGCTCTATCTGCAACGGGGCGGGGATGTGATCGTGGCGATAGACGGCCAGACTATTGGCAAAATGGATGACCTCTTGATCTACCTCGAACGCTACACCTCACCTGGCCAGACCGTCCAGCTGTCGTTGGTGCACAGCGACGGCAGCCGGGACACGGTGAGCGTCAAGCTTGGTGAACGTCCTCAGCAGCAGGGCGAGAGCTAGGGCCAGAGGTGGCTCAGTCTGAGGACCAGGCTGAGAACTAGCAGTTGCCGGACCCGCCGCGTGCTGAGGAACGTGGCAAGTCTATCCCTTTCATGGAAGGTCTCCATGACTCGAGGACCATCTCCCCGAAAGTTCCCGCACATCGGCGCACTTGTCTCGGCCCTGGGCCTGATCCTGACCGCCCTGGCCTGCAGCGCGCCAGGGGTGCTATTGGCTCCCGGCCAGGTTCAGGTGACGTCGCCCACCAGCCCGGCGCGCAGCGCGCGCTTCCCATTGGCCGCGATCGGCGACGCGACGGTCACGCCGGTCGCCGAGGCGAACCTGAGCACGGTAACGCAGGTGATCACAGTCGTCGTAACGGCTACCCCCGTTCAGCCGCCGGAGGGCCAGGACCCGGTCGAAGCCCGACGGGTTGCCGTCTACCGCCGGGTGGCTCCGGCGGTGGTCAACATCAGCACCCAGGTTTTGAATACGGATTTCTTCTTCGGCGACTTGACCCAAGAGGGCAGTGGTTCCGGTTTCGTCTGGGATACGCACGGCGACATCGTCACCAACTACCACGTGGTGCAGGGTGCGCAGCGCATCGACGTCAGCTTCGGCGGAGATACCTCGGTCGCAGCCACAGTCGTCGGCACGGACCCGATCAACGACCTGGCGGTGATCAGGGTCGATTCGCTCCCAGAAGGCGTCCAGCCCGTGCAGCCGGGCAGCTCGGCCAATTTGGAGGTTGGCCAGACGGCGATCGCGATCGGCAATCCGTTCGGGCAGTTCGAGCGCACGATGACCGTCGGCATCATCAGCGCCATCAACCGCACTCTGCAGACCGACGCGACCGTGCTGCGTGGGGTCATCCAGACTGACGCTGCGATCAACCGCGGCAACTCAGGCGGTCCGCTGCTGGATTCCGGCGGGCGCTTGATCGGCGTGAACACCGCCATCTAAGCTCCGACCGGCACGTCGGCAGGTGTGGGGCTGGCGATCCCGGTCGACAGGGTCGTCAAAGTCGTACCGGTCCTGATCCGAAGCGGTCGGTATCCGCATCCGTGGTTGGGTATAGAGGAGCTTGGTTACGAGCTGTCCCCTTCCCTGGCGCGGGCTCTGGGCTTGCCCATCGACAAGGGCCTGCTCGTCGCCCGGCTCTACAACGGCAGCCCCGCCGACCAGGCAGGCATCCGGAGCGCTCAGCGACAGGTCGTGCTCGGGAACAGGCGCTACCTGTTGGGCGGTGATATCATCAGCGCGATCGACGGCCATCCGCTGGCCAAATGGACCGACCTCAGCGAGTACCTGCAGGAACGCACTGAGGTCGGCCAGGTGATTACATTGACGGTATACCGGGACGGCAGCCAATTGAGCATACAGGCCAGGCTCGAAGACACCCCCGGGGCCTTAGGCTGAGGTCAGTCGCGCATCTCCTGGTAGGCCCTGCGCTCCATGAACGCCTCGACCGCCTCGCGCGTGGGCAAGGAGGGGATCGCACCGCGTTGTGTGGTCGTCAGAGCGCCAACGGCATTTCCGAGGCGTAGGGCAGCCTCGAGCTGATCGCGCGTCCAGTTCAGGTCACAATCGCAATCCAAGAGCCCGGCCAGCAGCCCGGCCACAAAGCCGTCGCCGGCCCCTGTGGTATCGACTGGCTGGACCGCGAAGCCCGGCAGTTCGCCTCGCCCGTCGACGGTGAAGTAGTGGCAACCCTGCGCGCCGCACGTCACCGTCAGCAGACGCAGCCGGTCATGCCATAACTTGCGCGCGCCCCGCTCGAGGTCGGTTTCGCCCGTCAGAAAGAGCAGTTCCTCATCGTTGATCTTAGCGATGTCCGCCTGCTGCCAGCCGCTCAACATCCCGGCGCGCGCCGCCTCGGCGGAGGGCCAGAGTGCCAGGCGCAGGTTCGGATCGTAAGAAACCAACGCGCCGCCGGCGCGCCCATACTCCAAGGCGGCCAATGTGGCGCTGCGGCTGGGTTCGCCGATCAGCGAGATCGAACCGTAGTGGAAAATGCGCGTGCCGCCCGCATAGCCCGCGTCAACGTCCTGCGGTCGCCAGAGCATGTCCGCGCTCGGATGACGGTAGAACATGAAGCTGCGCTCGCCATCGGAGCGCAAGGAGACAAAGGCCAGCGCGGTGCGCGCCTCGGCAGAGAAGCGCAAGCCCCCAGTGTCCACTTCCGCCGCGCTCAGGGTATCGGCCAGGAAATGCCCGAAATCGTCTTCGCCCACTTGTCCCAGGAAACCTGCCCGATAGCCGAGCCGGGCCAGGCCCACCGCGACGTTGGCCGGCGCGCCCCCGGCTGCCTTCTTGAAGGCCGAGGCTTGAGCCAACGTGACGCCGGATTCGATGGAAACGAAGTCGATCAGCAGTTCTCCACAGGCAATGACATCGAACATGGCGCTGATCCTATGTATAAAAGATGGTCCGATGGCACGCATTCTAGGCGCAATCGGCCACCGCGTCAAACCCGCCCGCCCACTCCCGTCCGCGCGCAGGGCGACGATTTGACCTGGCGCGGAGCCGATGCTAGAATCCGAGCATGGAAAATGAAAACGAGTTTCAAATTGCTTCGTCCGGGACACCTCTGGACGCGGAAGCGATGCTCGCCGCGCTGGTGGAGGCCGGCCATTCCAACACACGTGCCCGGCGCGCGGTCATCGCCGCCCTCTGCGAGACCGGTGGACAGGCCAGCCCGGCCGCCCTCCTGGCGGCCGGACGCGTTCGCCACCCGGCGCTGGGCCTGGTCACCGTCTACCGGACGCTGGAAATACTGCACGAGTTGGACCTGGTGCGCAAGTTGCATACGGACGACGGCTGTCACAGCTACGCTCCCACCGCGCATCACCACGGGCATCACGTAATTTGCCAGCAGTGCGAACGGGCCATCGAATTCGAGGGCTGCGATCTGGAGGCAGTGGTCGCTGCGGTGGAGGCCAGGACCGGCTTCCAGGTTCGCGGTCACTGGCTGGAACTGTTCGGTATCTGCCCGGAATGCCAGGCGAAGTCCCGTGGCTGAGGGCAGCGGCGACAAGAGGTTTCAAATGCCGAGCAAGATGTTCTGGAAGACAACCTGGATCGCGGCGTTGCTGGTGGCCACTCTGAGCAGCTGCAGTCAGGCCGGCAGCGCCGGTCGTGTCGCGGACGGAGCGCCCGGAGGGGGCCTCGCCCTCCGGCCCGCCACCCTGGCTGGCGGCGAGAAACTGCGCGTGGTGGCAACAACGGCCATCCTGGGGGATGTCGTGCGCAACGTCGGCGGCGAAGCGCTGGACCTGACCGTCCTGATCGGGCCAGGGCAGGACCCCCATGCCTACGAACCTACGCCGCGCGACGTGGCGGCGATCGAGAAAGCCCAAGTTGTGTTCGAGAATGGTCTCGGATTGGAGGCGGGTTTAGACCCGACCATCCGCGCGGCGGCGTCACCCGGCCATCCGGTGGTCGAGGTCTCGACGGGCGTGAAGGTGCTCCGCGATCACGCGGCCGCGCCGCCGGCCGGCGAAGCCGCGACGGCCGGCAACCCGCACGTCTGGATGGACCCAAGCAACGTCGGCGGCTGGGTGGATAACATACGGACGACGCTGAGCGCGCTCGACCCCAAGAACGCGGCGGTCTACCAGGCCAACAGCGCCTCCTATGCCCAGAAACTGACGACTCTTGACTCCTACATTCAGTCCCAGGTGGCGAAGATCCCGGTTGAACGCCGCAAGCTGGTCACCGATCATGAGGCGCTGGAGTATTTCGCCGCACGCTACGGTTTCACAATCGTGGGCACAGTCATCCCCGGCTACAGTACGCTGGCCGAACCTTCGGCCGCCAACCTGACGGACCTGATCGACAAAATCCGCGCCGAAAAGGTGCCTGCCGTCTTCATCGGTGCGACCGCAAACCCCAAGGTGGCGGATGTTGTCGCCCAGGAAACGGGCGCCAAAGTGGTGCCCCTCTACTCCGAGTCTCTCGGCGCGCCGGGAAGCGGCGCCGACACCTATCTCGGGATGATGCGAACGGACGTCGAGCGCATCGTCAAAGGACTCAGCTAATGGCACTTCGCTCTCTGATTCACAAATCGGTGCCTCATCGGCCCGATGCGCCGGTGGTCGAATTCTCGCACGTGAGCGTGCTCTACAACGGCGAGCCGGCGCTTGACAACGTCTCGTTCACGATCGCGCGTGGCGAGCGAACGGCAATCGTCGGCCCGAACGGGGCCGGCAAGAGCACACTGCTCAAGGTGATCGCCGGAATCTTGCATACGAACACCGGGGAGGTGCGCGTCTACGGGTACGGGGCAGGCGGGCACATCTGCGTAGGCTACGTGCCACAGCGCACTCAAGTGGATTGGAGCTTCCCGGTGACGGTGAGCGATGTGGTGTTGATGGGACGAGTGGCGCGCCTGGGGCTGTTCCGCCATGCCGGCCGTAAAGACCGGCAGTTGGTGCGTGAGAGCCTGGAGCAGGTGGGCATGCTTCACCTGGCCGAGCGACAGATCGGGGAGCTTTCCGGCGGGCAACAACAACGGGTATTCATCGCGCGTGCGATGGCACAGGAGGCCGAGCTGCTGCTGATGGACGAGCCGCTCACCGGCTTGGACGTGCCTGCGCAAGAAGCGATCTTCGCCATCCTGGACGATCTGCGGGCGCGCGGCCTGACGGTCCTGCTCTCAACCCACGACCTGCACCTGGCAGCCGACCGCTTTGACCGCCTGATGCTGTTGCGGCGTAAGCTGCTCGGCTTCGGCAGCGCCGCAGAGGTGCTGACGCCGGCTAACTTGAGCCTGGCCTACGGCGCGCAAATGACGGTCCTGCCAAACGTCGAAGGCAGCCTGGTTTTTGGGGACACTTGCTGCGATGGGCAGGACGAGCTCGGAGAACACCACCATGCTTGAGTGGCTGCTCGGACCCCTGCAGTACGAGTTCATGGTACGCGGCCTGTTGGCCGGCAGCCTCGTCGGCGCGGTCTGCGGCCTGGTCGGCACCTATGTCGTCCTGCGTGGCATGGCTTTCTTCGGCGACGCCCTGGCGCACGCGATCCTGCCGGGGGTGGCAATCGCTTACCTGATCGGCGGCGGCGCGCAGGGTCCGCTATTCTGGGGGGGATTGGTCGCCGGCATCGGCACCGCCATGGGCATTGGAGCGATCACACGTGGCGGACAGATCAAAGAAGACACGGCCATTGGCGTTATCTTCGCCGGCATGTTGGCCCTGGGCGTAGCCCTGATCTCGACCGCGCGCAACTTCACGGTCGATCTGACACACTTTCTGTTTGGCAACGTGCTAGGCGTTTCGAGCGCAGATCTCCGGCTCACGGCGGTGTTCTCCGGACTGGTGCTGCTGCTGGTGCTGGCCTTCTACAAGGAGTTCCTGGTGATCTCCTTCGATCCGATCCTGGCGGCCACTCTGCGACTGCCGGCCCAGTTCCTGCGCTATCTCCTGCTGGTGATGATCGCCGTAGTCATCGTCGTCGCCCTGCAGACCGTCGGCATCTCCTTGATGGTGGCCATGTTGATCACGCCCGCCACCGCGGCCTCTCTGCTCACGCGTCGGCTGCCGGTAATGATGGTGATCTCGTCGACCATCGGAGCCTTTTCGGGCATCGCCGGGCTCTACCTCTCATACTACATCAACATTGCTTCGGGGCCGGCGGTGGTCCTGGTGGCCTCAGCACTTTTTCTGGTGGCCTTCCTGTTCGCGCCGGGACGCGGAGCCGTTTGGGGACGGGTCGGCTTACGAAGGCCCGTCACGGGCGCACGGGTCCGGGACGATTCGCCTGGCAGTTGAGCGGGAGTCCGGTCGCGGCGCGGCCTCCGGCGGCCGCGCCATATGCGTGCCGCGGGATCAGGCGGCGGGCTGTTCCTCGTCGAGACGCCGAATATGCCGGCCGTTGGTGACGAACCAGACGTTCCCGTCCTCCGTCAGGGCCCACAGACCTGGATGCTCCAGGGCCACGATCTGGGCAGGCCTCCACTCCTCGCCGGTCTCGTCGGCGAACAAGATCTCTACCCGATCTCCGGTACCGTAAATCTCGGTCAGACGTCGAGCCAACGCAATTCCCTCACTCGCTCTTCACAACCGCGAACCGGGGAATAGTCGGCCAGTCTGGTGCCGGCTATCCCAGGGGCGGAGGACCAAGAGGTGTAGGGGGAGGCGCCGCCAGCGCGGTCAGGGCGTCGGTTGGCGTGGCAACAACACGCACCAAGGAGGCGATCGACAGCCCCAGGTCGGTGTGCGCTCGGAAGGCGTCGAGCAGCGCGTGCCAGTCCTGGCCGAGCAACACCAGCGGCTTGCACTTCAGGCTGCCCGTCTGCAAGAGGCTCCAGGCCAGCGTCACTTCGCTCAGCGTGCCGATGCCACCGCGCACGGCCACAAAACCGTCGGCGCGCTCCATCATACAGCTCAAACGCGTCAGCATGTCGGGAGTCTTCAACTCCTCGCTCACCCAGGGGTTGGCCGTCAGAGGATCGAAAATCGCGCAGGTGACGCCAATCACCTGGCCCCCGGCTTCGGCGGCGCCATGGCTGACGGCGCCCATGCTCCCCGCGTAGCCGCCAGAGAGTACCAGGTAACCCGCCTCCGCGAGCAAACGACCCAACTCATAGGCCTCCCGGTAGAGTGGGCTGTTCTCCTCCCGTCGGGAACTGCCAAAAACCGCGATTGTTTTTCTATGCTCGCGCAAAATGTTTGCCTTCTTCGCCGGCGACCGGACCCGTCGTCATCGGCCGCCGCTCTTAAGTTCCCAACGCCGCCCGGATAGCGAATGGCTCAGTTCCAGAACCTGGTAGCCGTAAGTGTTGATGATGCGGGTCGAATAGTAGTCGGTTACACTGGCATCGTTGCGATTATAGATGTGCTGATGCCCGTGAATCATCAGCAGCGGTCGATAGCGGCGCAGCAGTGCCAGATAGGATGCAAAGCCCTGGTGCGGAACATCCTGTGCATCGTGGATCCCGCGCGGCGGCGCATGCGTAATAAAGACGTCCAGGTAGCGCCCGTAGCGCAGGCGGTTCAGCAACAGGTATCTGGCCAGCATCAGCGTCTGCCAACGCACGTCGGTTTCCTCGTACTGAAAAGGTGCGCCCGGGTTGTAGACCCGGCAGCCCTCGAGGCCGGCGATCAGCAATCCCCGATAGCAACATGCCCGCCCGTGCAGGTTCGCGGCCCAACCGAGTCCGGTTGGGCCCGGACCGGCCTGGAACAAGTCGGGCTGACGGGGCACCTTATCGTGGTTTCCGTGGACGAAGAACAGCGGTGCGTCCAGTACGCCAACGATGAACTCCAGGTAGTAATCGGGCAGATCCCCACAGGCGAGAATCAGATCGATCGCACCCACTCGTTCCCGAATGTGAGGGCCGTAGAGCACCGGCTCGACTTTGTCGCTGACCGTCAAGATGCGCATGGATTGGCTAAGGCCGCACTGCCCAAAATGCTACAAACATCGAAACCAGTATAACATGCCGTCGAAAACGCTGTCAACGCGATGCGTTACGGCGCCACGACGTTTTGAGGACCAGTTCCGGCCGGGGAGAAAGGGCGTTGGGCGAAGAACGGCTCACCGTGAGGACCTGCCCTCATTTGGCGACCAGCGCCACATCTGAAACCAGGCTCTCGTAATCGTGGCCGCGGGCGGAAATGGTGAGGGAATTGAGGCGCGCGGGGCGGGTGTCTCTGAGTTCCTCGATCAGGTTCTTGGACTCAAATGTGTACCAGACGCCCAAAGGGATCTTCTCGCTGTCACCGGTCGGACGATCCCAGTTGCTCCCCGGCGGCAGATCGTACCAGTAGAAGTTGTGCCGCCAATGCAGGCTCTTGCCGTAGATATCGGTATAGGCCAGATCGACCATGACCGGGTACTCGGAGGCTCGCCAGCCCCCGGCGGGCACACTTTGATTCAGTATCTGCACGTCTAGCTGCAGCACAAGTGAATCCAGCCCCAACACATCCTGGTTGAGAAACTGGAGCACGCCGACCATGTTCGGGGCGCCATCTTCCGCCCGGCGCCAGAAACGAGCGGCAGGCCGCTCCCCTACCATCGTCAGACTGACGTCACCCGGCTGGTGATCGGGGTCAATCTCCACCACCTTCTCCCAATCGGAGGCCAGATCAGCCGAGAACGCCCCATTGCGAACAAGGTTTTGCTCGGCGGAAACGGGCAAGCCGGGCCCAGAGTCAGCGCTGACGGCAACTCGCTGCCCTTCGCCCACCGTCGCTTCCCGGCCGGCCGCAACGACCTGGGCTACACCCGAGAGAGTGGTGATCTGTGATTCGCCGTCGCGGATGAGGATATCCATTGTACCATCGCCAAAGTGGGTCGTGGCCTGGGGCGTTTGCAGGGAAACCTGGATGGCCCGCTCGCCGTCGGTCGCAGCCACGCGCACCCGGCCCTTCTCGAGCACGAGATCCAGATCATAGAGATCCTGGCTAAGCGAAAAACGCGGCGACCGGTATTGCGCAAGCCGGAGCGCCGAGTTGGGGAAAAGCTGTAACTGCATCAGCACCTGCTGGCCCGCCTTGTCCGATGAGATCACCAACAGCGCCTGGGCGGTACTATCGGTCGCAATCTGGCTTCCTTCCAGTACCTCACGCCGCTCGACACCCCCCGGCACGGCGCTTGGATCGCTGGAGCCCGGAGTCCTTAGCTGGACGGTGCCTTGCGTGGTCGTCAAGTAGGCGGCCAATGGCCGAGTCGCGTGCAGCAAAAAGCTGCGCACGCCCACGGGGACGGCGACAGACAGGAAGCAACAGGCAGTAAAACTCGCGATCAGAATGATCCAGGCGACCCGCTGTGGATTCTGGCGCCAACGCATCAAAGGGAACTCCGGCGTTCGAAGAATGGTACGCGCATGAGTACGCGCAAGCACACGAGCATTGCATGCCCGTGAGGGAATGGTGCGGCGTCCCGCCACACTGATCCGCCCGTGCCGACCTTGATCGAGCGGGCTATTGCTGCCCCCGACCGGCGTCCTGGCTACCTCGCAATCGGTCCAGTTTATCGAGGTAAAGACGAGCGTCGCGGTCGCCTGGATCGACCTCAAGGGCCGCCACGAACTGGGCGCGGGCCTGCTCGAGGTCCTCGCGCTGCAGGTGAATCAGCGCGAGGTTGTAGTTGACGTGGGGTGCCGTCCTGTCGAGGGCCAGGGCCCGTTCGTACGCCCGGATCGCCTTATCCTGGCGCTCGGGAGACGCGAGGTGCAAGACGCCGAGATAGGCGGCAGCCAGGTTGGTCCAGACCATCACGTTCTCCGGCTCCAGTTGCGCCGCCGCCTCCAGAACGGGCACGGCAGAATCGGGTCGGCCCTGCATGACGTACGCTCCGCCGAGGTTGATCAGGGCGGCCACATCATTCGGATCGAGCGCGCGAGCTTCGTTGAGTTTGACGATCGCCTCGCCGGGGCGTTTCGCCGCAAGCAACTGTGCTCCCTCGCCGACCAGGCGGCGAGCACGATCGATTTTGTTCAGTGGCTTGCTCATCGATCCGAGTTCCCCTCGCTCGCGATATCAGTCCCAGCCGTCGGCCTCGTCATACTCGCCGGTCTCGTCATCATCGTCCCAGTCTGCATAAGCGCCCTCATCGTCCTCATCGCCGTCTTCGTCGTCGTACAGACCCAGCCCCTCGCCATCAAAGCCCTCTTCAAGGAGCGAATCTTCGTCGACTGCGAAGCCATCGGCGTAGGCGCCAAATAGGCCGGAACCGGTCAGCGTTTCATCGAAGCCGATCTCATCCTCATCGGCCGCGTCGACGCCGCCCGCTTCCGCGCCGGCCTTGGGCCCCAGAACATTACTAAAGTCGAGCAGCGGCTGGTCGGCGGTCTCGCTGTTGAAGCTGATCTCCTGCAACGCGTCCTCGGCAGCCTGAGCGAGGCGCTCATCCTCACCAGCCGCAACAGCTTGCAGGGCACGACGGGCTTGGGGTCCGCCGATTTGACCCAGCGCCAGCGCCGCAGACTCGCGCACGTTGCTGTCGGGGTCATCCAGGAGCCGCACTAACGGGCGCACTGCGCCGCTCAACGCCAGCTCGCCGGCGGCCGACGCGGCCTCAAAGCGCATCGGCGCGTCCGGGCTGCCCAGCTCTGTCAGCACCGGCCTGGCCCAACGGCGCTCGCCGCTGCGTCCCATCGCAAACACGGCGCTCTGCCGCATCTGTTCATCCTCGTCATAGTAAGCGTTGAGAATGAATTCTTGCACATCCGGCTCGTCGGTATAGGCCATGCCCTCCAGGGCACGCCGCCGCACTTCGTTGACCTCGTGCGTGCGGAACCAGGCCGCGCGCAGCGCCTCGGCGGCTTGCGCGCCGACGCGCTCGGAAATGTCGCCTAGCTCGCCCATCAACACGAACCGGCTCAACGAAATCGCGGCCGCGGCTCGTACCTCGGTCGACGGATCACTCTCGAGCAGGTTCACAAGCGGGCTGACGAGGTTCGGCTTGGAGTCTTCCCACAAACCGTCGACTGCGAGCTTGCGCACGCGCGCATCAGTGTCACGCAGGCAGTCTCGCAGAACCGTAGAGAAATTCAGATGAACGTTCGCCTCGGCCTGTTCGACCAACTCGACCGTCACCTCGAAGCGCCGCTCAGCCTTCAGATCCGCCCATGCCGAACGGAACAGGTTCATTTGCTCGCGCGTCAGGTCAGACAGGGGCGCCAGGCTAATGCTACGCGCCGGCCTCTCTTCATCGCCCAAGCGCTGCAATACAAAATCAAAATCCTCACTCATCATCTTTCAATTCCAATAAAAGGTCCGCACCTCACTCGGCGGGCTCAACTCGATTACTTTTTCACCACCCTTACCGTCCGTCGTCACCCGCACCACGTGCACCCACCAGGTGTACTCGCGTGCAGGCTGGTCGGCTCTCAGGTAGATCCAACCCGGCACCGCGGTCCCTGTGCTGCTGGCCGGCACGCGCGTGTATGTCCCATCGGGGGCGCCGCCGCTCCTCCACCGGAATTCGACCTGGTACTGTGCATCCGCCGGCAAGCCTGGAACGGGCTGCCATTGAAACACGACCTGTACGCGACCGCCCGAGTACGGATTATTGTCGCCCGGCATCGTCAGTATGGGCGCCGGATAAACGGGCGCCGGCTGCGTCGCCGTCGCGCTCGGCGCCCGCGTCGCCGCCAGCCGGGGCGTGCTGGAGGGGACGGGTGTCGCATCGGCGCCAGGGATGATCAAAGACTGGCCGACTTGCAGCATCGATCTGGCAGTCAAGCCATTAGCCGCGGCAATCGTCTCCCACGGAACGCCGAACCGTGTGCCGATGATCGCCAAGCTGTCGCCCGGCTGGACGTGGTAGGTAAACGCAGTCCCCACCCCGGCTGCCGTAGCGGTAGGCGCAGGACTGGCCGTCGGAGTCAGTGTTGGCGTCGAGGTCGACGTCGCCATAGCCGTCGCGGTGGGCGAAGCAGTTGCACTGGCATAAGCCGGCGGCGTCGGACTCCCGGCGGGCGCCAGCGGTGTCTCGGTTGGCGCCGGCGTAGGCGCCGGCAATAAGAGCTTTTGCCCCACTTGCAAGGATGAGTATTTAGTAAGGCCGTTGAGCTGGGCGATCACCTCCCATTCGACGCCGGTCGTCTCGCCGATACCACTCAGCGTATCTCCGGCACGGACGGTATATGAGAGGTCCGGCGTCACTGTCGCGATCGCTTCGGTCAGGGTCGCGGTTGCCGCAATAGTCGGCGTCAAGGCCGGAGTACTGGTGACTGCCGCGGTCGCTTGCACGGTAACGGTGAGCACGAACTCGGCCGGTGTTCGGCTGGGCACGACCCCGAGCGGCTGGCTGGTTTGGGCCCGGCTGGGTGTGCTCTGCGGCAGCTCAGGGATCTGCACCAGGGCCGCCAACTGACCCCAGGTGCCACTGACCTGCTTCCCCAGCGGCTGGACCGGCAGGCGTTCCATGCCCCAGAAACCGAGCAGAACCAGCGCCGCAAGCCCGCCCGCCCAGAGAGCCCAGCGCGGGCCGGCCGGCTTTAAGTCGCGCCCGCAACGCGGGCACACGCTCAGCTCGACCGCGACGCGGGAATGACAGCGTGCGCAACGCACCGAACTCGCCCGGCGACGCTGCCGCGTTCCGCACTCAGGGCAAATAATCATGCCCTGTTGCAGGCGTACGCCACAGTGCCTACAGTACATTTGGACTCTTCCTCAGTTGCTCGACGGTCCGACCGCTTGCCGATCAAACCGTGTGTCAGCGTATTCCTATGGACGGGAAAGTCCCGGTCACCAGGGAGCTGATCTCGTGGATGGTCATCAAGCCGATCAGCGCGAGCAAAATGCCGAAGCCGACGAGATGAACAATGCCTTCCTGGGCCGGTTCCACCCGTTTGCGACGGATAACTTCGACGAGGATGAACAGCAACCGGCCGCCGTCCAGGGCAGGTATCGGCAGCAACTGGGTGATCCCAAGTGCTGCGCTGAGAAAAGCCATGAAGCGTAGGATGGGTGCAAGCGCCGAAACACTGGCCGCGGAGCGGACGAACTCTCCGGCGACCACGGTAATACCTACCGGCCCCATGAAGCCGGCATCCGACAGCGGCTTTCCCTGCTGGATCAACATGGCCGGCACCTGAAAGGTCAGATAGACCACGCTGCCCGTCTGCTGCAGGGCGCTCCAGACCGCCGTCCACGGGGCTATCGGGCGCATCGCCGTCCCGATGGCAATGCCGAGCGCACCTTGACCGGCGGGCGGGTTGACTCGCGGCACCAGGGTGACCTCGACCGTCTGGCTTGCACCGCTCTGCAGGTCGGTGCGCACCACCTGATAAGTCACCGGCTGGCCAGCGTGGCTGGCCGTGTCTTTCTGCAGGTCCTCCGGCGTCACGATGGGCGTTCCGTGAGCGGCTATGATCCGATCGCCGGGTTGCAGACCGGCCTGCTCGGCGGGTGAACCGGGTGCGACCGCCTGGATCAGCGTGCCCGGATGAGTAGGATCCGGCTCACCGATCATCAAGGCCACGGCTGTGAAGAGGATGATCGCCAGCAGAAAGTTCATCCCCGCGCCGGCAGACAGGGTGGCCGCGCGCGCACCGCGGGAAGCGGAGGCAAAACTGCCGGGCTGTGAAGCGTCGTCCTCGCCCCGCATGCGGCAGAAACCGCCGAAGGGGATCGCGTTGAGCGTGTACTCCGTCCCATTACGCTCACCCAGCTTTAGCAGCCGGGGCGGAAAGCCGAAACCGAACTCCTCGACAACTATATGGTTGCGCTTGGCGACGATGAAGTGACCAAGTTCGTGAACAAACACCAGGATGCCAAGGACGAGAACACCCAGGACAATTGTTAAGAACATTCAAAACACCTCTCACTGACATTATACCGCACGCCACATTCACAAGCAACACAGTTGGCCCGCAGTGCTCACTGCCGGCCTGGCTCTCGGCGCTCTGTGGTCCGTTGGATCCTTGTTCCGGAGCGCAAGCCCGCGTCGACGAGCACTGACCGTACGAGGTCCGGTGTGAGGCCAGAGATAAGCTGAACGAAACGCAATTCGGGCGCGTTCTGTAGCAGGGCAAGCATGGCCTGCACCTTGCTCAGCATGCCACCGGTAACGTCCACACCACGCGAGTCGCCCAAGCGACGGATCAGGTCGCCCAGTTCCGATGCGGTGATCTCTGGGATCACGGCTTCCGCAAGTTGCGGAGCATCCGGCGGCGTGTCGCGCGGATCGTAACGCAATACTCCGGGCATTTCGCCCGCCAGGACCACCCGCGCCGGACACAGGCGGGCAGCCAACCAGGACAGTATCTCTTCGGTGGAAATGATCGTCCCGCCTCGCACCTCGTCAAGGGCAACGTCGCCGTAGACCACGGGAACCAGGCCGTGGTCGAGGGCAGCCCGTACGGGACGGTCGTCGAGCCAACGCAGTTGCCCATCCCGGCAGCACGCCGACGCCGACGGCTGCACCGGCAGCACCGGCACCCCCGCACTGCGCAGCGCATCGAGCACCAACCTATTCAGGTCTCCGGCCACCAACGCCGTATCGGCGTACCCGCGCCACTCTTCCGGCGAGCGGACACCCGCCCGCGTCCGATATTGGCTGGCCGTGACATGGCCATACGAACCACTGCCATGACCGATCAGCAAGCGCAGACCCGGCTGCTCGGCCAACGCCGCGGCCACCTCGGCGGCCAATCGCTCGAGTTCGGGCGCTCGCAGGGCCTTCAGCCGGGTCTTGTCGGTCAGCAATGAGCCGCCGAGCTTCAGAAAAACTAGTTCTCCCATCCACGTTCCCAGTCTGTGCCGGATCGAAGCGCAGCTTGCTCGGACCCGCACTCTCTGTCAACCCTGCCTGTGCACCACCAACCTGCCATCATCGACCTTCACCCAGTCGCCATCCCGGATGGCCGCGATATCCACCTGGTCGACCATGGGGATATCTGCGATGATCGCGCCGACGGCCACGATCGCCTCGCTCTCGGCGTTCACGATGGCCAGCGGCGCATGACCGCTGCGCTGCAAACGCAAGAGCGTGTAAGAACCGACGGTGCTGCCGCGGCCCGTCGGAAAAACGAGCACGCGACCGGCCACGGTTCGACCGAGAAGTGGATGGCCCGGCTCGAGCACGGTACCGCTGTCGGGATCTACGCCGCCAAAAAAGCCGATCGGCACCGGAGAAACCAGTGCCGGGCCCTCGGCCATGCCGGCGCGGATCACGCGACCCTGCAAGGTAATCGTATCGGACATGCTTGAATCTACTCCTGATCCGGCGCCGGGCATGGCAGCCAGCTTACGTAGTTAGATGCCGCTACGGCGCGTGAGGTTGCGCCTGTGGATACCCCTGCCGATGGGTGTAAGGGGCGCTCATCTCGGCCGCCCGGGCCGATGGTCGCGGCAGGCGAGCACGGGATGCGCTCGGAAGACCTCGAGGGCGGGCCGCTCGCCGATCGGGTCACGGCCAAGGCCATAGGCCCGACACTCGGGCCTGGCTTTCGCGGCGCTCGCTGCCCCTGGCCCCGCCCTAGCCGGTCGCCCGCCAGGCAGCCGTGACCGCGTCGATCAAAGTGGCATCTGCTTCGGCAGGCACTGTGCGCGGGTCCAGGATCACCCGATCGGCCAGGATACGGGCGACTACCGGGGGCACGCCGGCACGCAAGGCGGCGGTCAGCGCGTCGGGTACGGGATGGGAAAGGGCAAGCGCACGCGTTGGCAGAACTTCGCCGGGGAGCGAGCCGCCGCCGATCGTCGAGTAGGCCGGCACGACGCTCGCCCCCAGCCCGCGCTCCTTCAGGGCCTCAGCCCAGGCAGTCGCCCGTGCCGCCAGGCCCTCGAGCGGCAGGCCGATCATGTGCCAGACTGGCACTTCGCGTTCGGCTTCCCCGTGCAGGTAGTGCAGCAACGTTGCCTGCAGGGCGGCCAGCGTGTCCTTCCCTACGCGCAGAGCACGCGCGAGCGGGTGGTGGCGCAGCTGGGCCACCAACTCCTCCCGCCCCACGATCAGCCCCGCCTGTGGGCCGCCCAGCAGTTTGTCCCCGCTGAAGGTGATCAGGCCGGCTCCGGCCGCGACGCTCTGTTGGACCATCGGTTCGGGCGCGAGCCCATAGAGGGTGGTGTCGAGCAGACTGCCACTCCCCAGGTCGTCCAGCACGGGGATGCCAAGTGAGTTACCCAGCCCGACCATCTCGGCCAGAGGCACATCTGCCGTAAAGCCCACCTGGCGGAAGTTCGAGTAGTGCACTCGCAACAGTAACGCCGTCTGTGGGCCGGCCGCTGCCTGGTAATCCCTGAGGTGTGTCCGATTAGTGGTCCCGACCTCGACCAGGCGCGCTCCGCTCTCGAGCATCACGTCCGGGATGCGGAAGCCGCCGCCTACCTCGACCAACTGGCCGCGGGAAATGACCACATCCCGCCCCCGGGCTAACGCTGAGAGCGCCAGAAAGAGCGCGCCGGCATTGTTGTTGACCACCAGGGCGGCCTCGGCGCCGGTCAGGCGACAGAGCAAGCGCTCGGCGTGCAGATAGCGTGAACCTCGCTCGCCGGCAGCCAGATCGTACTCAAGATTGCTGTAACCGCTAACGACGGTCTCGATAGCCCGGCGCGCGGCGGCGCTGAGCGGGGCTCGGCCCAGGTTGGTGTGGATGATCACGCCGGTAGCGTTGATGACCGGGTGAAGCGTGCCGTGGCCCAGGGCGGCGAGGCGTCGAGCCACCTCACAAGCCAGATCAGCTGCTTCCGGTGCACGCCCGCCCCTCACCACGTCTGCTCGCGCATCCGCCAATACTTCGCGCACCACCTCGGTCGCCAGCGCACGGCCGTAACCGGCCACTGCCTCCTGCAACCGCTGGCTGGCCAGCAGACGCTCGACACTCGGCAAGTGGCGGCGGGGATCGTCGGCGGGCACGGGGTCATCCGGCATGCGGCACACGCTCTCAGTCGGGCCGATAAGTGGCCCAAAATGACAAAAAGCCCCGGCCACGGTGGGAATCTCGACCGGCGCTCTCAGATCATGGCCCGGCAGGGCGCAAGTGGCAGTTCAAGATCCGAAGTCCAGGCATCGAAGATTCTCTGGGCGGGAGGCTTGTGACCAGGCTGGAATGGTGGGCGAAAAGGGACTCGAACCCCCGACCTCCTCGGTGTAAACGAGGCGCTCTAACCAACTGAGCTATTCGCCCGAACAGGCGGCATTATACTTTGGCTGCCGGGCCGAGTCAAAAAGGCTGCCGGTAGGCCCCTAAACCGCCGGGGAAGTTATTCGCCGGACGGCGGCGCGCCGTCTTCCGCTTGGAGCAACACCTCACGGCTGCGCCCACCACCTTCGTCTGGACCGACCGCGCCCATCTCCTCGAGTTGTTCCATTATGCGCGCGGCACGCGGGTAACCGATACGCAGGCTGCGCTGCAGCAGTGACGTAGAGACGGTTTTCTTGCTGCGCAGGACCTTCAACGCCTTCTCCAAGAGGTCGTCGCGCTCCTCCATCTGGTCCAGGATACCATTCCACGGTGCGACCGAGCGCGTATCTTCGACCTGTTCCTTTTCGGAGCGGCTGTTACGCCAGAAGTCGACCACCCGATCGATCTCCTGGTCCGACACAAAGCACCCCTGGATGCGCGCCAGCTTCGCCGACTCGGGCGTCATCAGCAACATGTCTCCGCGACCGAGCAGCTTTTCCGCGCCGGGACTATCCAGAATGACCCGGCTGTCAATCTGTGAAGTGACGGCAAAGGCAACGCGCGCCGGGAAATTGGCCTTGATAAGCCCGGTAACGACGTCCACGCTCGGGCGCTGCGTGGCCAGGATCAGGTGAATGCCGGTGGCCCGCGACATCTGCGCCAGGCGACAGATCTGACGCTCCACGTCGTAGGCCGCAGTCATCATCAGGTCGGCCAGCTCGTCGATGACCAGCACTATGTAGGGCATCGTGTCCTTGCGCGCGCCCTTGCCGCGCTTGCCCCCCGTCACCGACCGGTTGTATTCCAGGATATTGCGCACCCCCGCCGCCGCAAATGTCCGGTAGCGTTCGTCCATCTGCAGGGCCAGCCAGGCCAGTGCTCCGGTCGCCTGCGCGGCCTCGGTGATAACAGGCCCAAGCAGGTGCGGAACGCCGTTGTAGCCCGGCAGCTCAACCATTTTAGGGTCGACCATCAGGAAACGGACAGTGTCCGGACCGTTGTTCATCAGCAGGGCCGTCACGATCGCGTTGATGCAGACGGACTTGCCCGAGCCTGTTGCACCGGCTATGAGCAAATGGGGCATGCGCGCCAGGTCAGCGACCACGGGATCACCGGAGACGTCGCGTCCCAGGGCGATGGCGAGCCGCGAGACATTGCTAACGCGCCTGAAATCGCGCTCTTCAAGGATCGAGCGCAAGGACACCATGGTTTTGGCTGCGTTCGGCACCTCCACACCCACGTAAGGGCGGCCGGGCACCGGGGCCTCGATGCGAATCGAGGTCGCCGCGAGCGCCAACGCGAGGTCATTGCCAAGCCGCTGGATGGTAGCGACCGATACCCGGCGGCGCAAGACTTCGCCGTTGCTCAGCTCGCGCACCACTTCTCCCGGTTCCAGCCCGAACTGGGTCACGGTCGGCCCTTCCTTGACGCTGACGACCTCCACCGGTACGCCGAACTCCGCCAACGTCTCCTTGATGAGTTGCGCGCGCTGGAGCACATCCGGGCCGCCGGCGTGCCCTTCCTCATCCGGGCGCAGCAGGTCAAAAGACGGCAAGTAATCCGGCCTGGCCCTGCGACGCGGTGCCTTTTCCAGGACTTGCGCATCCTTGCCCGCATCGGGGGCCGTGCTCTTGACCGGTTCCCGGACTGCAGCCCGCCCGGCCGCACGCGCTGGGGCTGCTAGCCCGGTCCCGGTTGGGAGCGGAACGGGACGGACTGCCGCGATGGCAGATGTAGTGCTGCCAATGGCGGATGTGCCGGGAGCGCGCCCGGGCCGCGCCACAGCGCGGGGCTCGTCAGGGAACGGCGGCGGTGGACCCACCTCTGGTTCGTCCGTTCCGGGGCCCAGGCTGCGAACCAGCGCGCCCAGGGCGGCAAGGACCCGCCGCACCACGTGGGCGACGAGCGTCGTCCACTCCCAGGGCAAGGTAAGCCAGAGCAGCCACCCGGCCAGCAACAGTAGAGCGCTCGCGATCGTCCAGGCTGCGACAGGATTGCCGGCCAGGATCAACAGGCGGAAGACGGCCCAGCCGAGGACGCCGCCGCCGTGGCCAAGGGAGGCGGACGGCAGCCGCTCGTCAAGCGGCAAGGGCAGAAACGTGTAGAGGGCGAAAAGACCGAGCACTGCCAGCATTAACAGTTCGCCGGCCACCACCGCCCACCAGCGCACGCGCCAGCCGAACCTTGCGGCGCCTGCCAGCGCCAAGCCGCCTAGCAGCAATGCGGCCACGGCGACCGGCCCACTCCAACCGAGCGCGATCAATAGCGGTGGCGGGGAGGTGAACTGAAACGAGCCGGGCACGCAGAGCAGAAGAGCAGCGAGCCCGGCCAAAAACAAGCCAATGCCGATCGAGCGATCGCTAGGACGCGGCACGATACATCAAGCTAGAACTCCGTCGCGGGGAGAGCCGCGGGACGAGCGCGTCCGGCGGAGTCCGAACTGCGCATGGTAAGGGCCAGGCGGTGCTTGGCGCCGTCCACATGCAACACCCGAACACGGACCCGGTCGCCCTCATTGACAATGTTGCGCGGATGCATGAAACTGCCTTCCGCCAGCTCAGAGATGTGGATCAGGCCTTCGAGGCCCTCTTCAATCCGGGCAAAGGCACCGAACGTGACGACGTTAGTGATCACCGCATCGATCACTTGCCCGGGGTGGTATCGCTCGTCCACACCCCGCCACGGATCGGGGCGCAGGCGCTTCAGGCTGAGAGCGACTTTCTGGGCCTGGGGATTGACATCCAGCACCGACACCTCCACTTCTTCGCCCGGCCGCACGATCTCGTCCGGCGTGCTAATGCGGCCCCACGAGAGCTCCGAAATGTGAATCAAGCCCTCAAATCCACCCAGGTCGACAAAAGCGCCGAAGGCACAGAGGTTGGTGACCGTGCCGTGGCAGACCTGTCCAGGCTGCAGGGCCCCCAGCAGTCCCTCGACCTCATTTCCTTTTTGTGCGCAGCGTTCGGAGAGGATCAGGCGCCGCCGTTCACGATCGATTTCGATCACTCGCAGGTTCAGAGTTTCGCCGATGCGCGCGGCCAGGGCTGCCATTCGGGCCGCCGGCGCCTGCGCAGCCGGCGGCGCTATCAGGTGGGAGGCGGGAGCGAAGCCCTGGATGCAGCCGAAATCGGCCAGCAAGCCGCCCCGGTTGTAGCTGGTCACCTCTAGGGCCAGCATCTCCCCACTCTCCAACAACTCCTGCGCATGTGCCCAATCCGCCTCCTCGTCGCCTGGAGGGGTGACGGAGGGGCGCACCCGCCACTCGTGCGCGGGCAACATAAGATCTCCTGCACCCAGGTCGTCGTCGGGTCCTGACGCATCCGGGACGCCGGCCTCGCCGTCTACATCCCGCAATAGGGCTTGCCAGTAACCATCGTCCATGATCATCCCCCTCCACCAGAATGTCCAAACCCCAACACCTGCTCAGTGGCCGATTGGCCCCGGCTCCAGTCGGTCCGCTCGCCCATCTTCACCCTCCTCGTCGATGACCTCGGCCTCCATTTCGGCCAGAGTCTTAGCGACTTCGGCGACGGCGACGCGCTGTTTGCGATACAGGTCAGACTCGCTGATGGCCAGCCGGCCCGCGATATCGCGCACGCGTTGGCCCTGGATGAAGCGCAGGTCCAGGATGTTATAGAGCAACCACTCAGAAGCGGTGAGCTTGCGCTCCCCCTCCGGCCGCTGGCGCTCGATTGCCTGCTGCAGCACCGCGCGAAGAGCGCGCGGGATATTCCCGTCCTGCTGCTCGAGCGCCCGGCGCATGACGCGCAAGCTCAACAGGGGGCTGTTGGTCAGCTTGGGCCCGCCCCAGTAGTGACTGAGGGCGTCCTTGACCCATTGCTGCCACATGCCTCCGGCCAACTGCGGTTCCTGACCGGCCTCTGTCCCCTCTGCGGCGACTGCCGGCGGCGGAGCGAAGCTCAAAGCGCTGCGCCACTCCTGGATCCGTTCAAGGTCTGGCAGGATGCGTTGCAGGGTGACAAAGACGCCTTCTTGCACGTAGCGGTCCGAAATGGCCGCCGCGGCCTGGCTCAACAGGGCATCGGCCTCGGCCTGTTCGTCCAGGTCCATATTCACCCGACGGCTGCGCTCGCGTACGGCGAGGGCGCCCAGGAGCTGCTCGCCGTCCTGGCTGTGCAGCGGCCAAAACCAGAAGCCTGAGTGCGCGTAGAACTCGCTGCTATCAGCGCCATCGCCGAACGCCGGTCGGGCGGATGCCGGATTGCGATGGCCATTGTGACGCGAACCGACGTGTGACAACGCTTGCCAGACCGACTGCGCTTCAGGGCCGGCCACGAATTGCCGCACGGCTTCGGCCTGGCCGACCGCGGTCTCCAGGGACAGGCCCGCGCCGGTCTGCACCATCACGAACCCCGTGTCGACGCGCAGCAACTCGCAGAGGCCTGTCAAGACGTTCCCAAGAAACTGGTCGAGGTCGCTGCTGGTCAGCATACGTCGTTCCAGTTCCTGAATCCAGGAGATTTCCTCCCGGTCCTGGCTGAACAGCAGACGATCGATCCATGGCTTGGCAAGATTCACGATCAACTGGCCCATTACAATAACACCGACCACAGCAAAGATCAAGACGGTATCGCGTGGCAGCCCGAGGACAAGCTCGACGCGCGGGATGACGAGCATCACCACGATCACCAGTATGCCCACGATCGGGCCGCGCAGAAGATAGTGGAAGAGATCGTGCTTAACGACCCGGTCCGGCGTCAGCACGCCGTAATAGGCCACGCTGTAGGCCATCAGCACCAACATCGCGCCCACGGCAATGTTTGCGGCCATTGCGAGAAGCAACACGTATGCGGAGCTGGAGCGCACGGCGAACCCGAGGCTGACAAGGTAGGGAAAGACGCCGAGACCAGGCGCGGCAAATGAGATGGTCAGGTAGGTCATGCGGCGGCGCGCGACGGGCGTGAGGCAACGCCGGCGTGCGCGATAGATATTGATCGCGCCGACGATCGCGGTAAAGAAGAAGTAAGCGATGAAGATCGGAAAGACTGGGCCGGCTGTCAGATGGCTGACAGGGGGAGCGTAGAGGCCGTCGGAAACGAGGGCGTCTGTGAACAGGGCCAGAAACACCAGCACGCTGCTGACCAGGTAGCTGCCAACCACGATCAGCCGGCGCGCGGCCGAAACGTTGTGGGTTGTCCGAAGGACGGCATCGGAAAAGTGAAGATACGCGGCCGGCAGGAGGGCGATCCCGATCCACTGAAAGCGCAGCCAGAGAATGGCGGCCCGGCTGCTCTCGACGCGCGGGACCACGATGTCGCCGGCAAACACGACCAGCACGCACGCCAGCAGGACGCTGAACGTCTGGGCAACGGCGCTGCGCAAGTTGTGGGTAATCATGTACCCCAACAGCGAGAACGCCGTGATCACGATCGCCGAGGAGAGGATCAGATTGCCGAAGGCGAGTATGACGGGCCAGGTCAGGCCCGGTACAGTTCCCATACGTTACTACAATCCACAGGCAAAATACAGGGCAATATCCTGATTCCGATAATAGCGCTCGTTGTAACCACAAAAGGTGAACCCGCGGCGCTGAAGAAAGCTGATGGCCGGATAGTTCTTGCTCTGCACGGCCGTCACGACGTGGCTCAGACCCTGTTTGCGCGCGTGCTGCATGGCGCGTGCGAGCAACGTCTCGCCGATCCCCTGCTGCCGGAATGGCGGCCCGACCACCAGGTGGTGGATCCAGGCCACATCTTCGTCTGGCTGGCATTCCTGGTTTATGTAGCCGCGTACCTCGAACGCTTCAGCCGCGACCAGGATTAGGTCACCGCGTTCCTGGTGTGCGAGCAGGCCTTCGCCCCATGACGGGTACGGCACGCGCATGGTGCGCGGCAGGCGCGCCGGACGGAATCGAGCGATGACTTCGCTGTCATCCTCCTGTTGTGTCACCTGCCAGACATAGTCGGTCTCGTAGGACCCGTCCAGAGTCAAGCACGCCGCGAGGTCTTTGAGATCCGCACGATAAATATGCATCGTAGGGCGATTCTATCACTGCGCGGCAGGGTTTGGCAAACAGTGTCTGCGGCAGCCGTTGCGATGCAGCTGCGGGACGGAGGCTATGGGGTGACGGAGAGGCAAGCCTCAGCGTCCTGTTGCATCTTGAGCGCTCCGTCGGTTGACGAAGCCGTGTCCGCCATCACACTTTCCAGGCCAGGACGCATCGCCTGGAGCACGCAGAACATGGCAGGTGCGGGCGAGATGCCGTGTCCCTTGCTTAGCTGGAGAATCTCGGCGGCCAGCAGACGGTCCTTCTGGGCGGCCTCGCTTTGGGCGGCCAGCCGGCTGCTCGGCAGGCGCCCGAGCTCCTCGAGCCACTTCTGCTGTGATCCGGCGGAGGTCATAAACGCCACCAAGCGGCGGGCCGCTGCCAGGCGTGGGCCGGACGAGTTGGTGTTGAAAAGCCAGAATTTGCCGGCCGTCAACGGCGTGGGATACGAACCGGTTGCGCTAACGCGGGGCAGGGGCGCGATCCCCAACTCGATGCCTGCGCCGCGGTAATCGTCCAGGCTCCATTCCCCATCGATGACGTAAGCCGCCTTGCCGGCCTTGAAGAGCTCAGCCGCCCGATCGTAGCTCGCAGTCGCCGGAACAACGTGATGCACGTACTTCAGGTCATGCACGAAACCCAGCGCCCCGATGACCGCCTGGCTGTAAAGGTCGGGCCGATCATTGGCGTCCAGAGGCCAGCCACCGAAGCCCCCGATCCAGGGAATCAGCCAATAGGGCTCGTTCAGGTTGTAGACCAGCCCATATTGGCCGTTCTCCGGATCGCTGAGGGTCTTGAGTTGCGCGAGCCAGGCGCGCGTGTCTGGCGGGACTTCTTGTACCAGCTTCAGGTTATAAAGCAGCATCAAATGGCTGCCATAGTTATCCGGCAGGGCCCAAACAGTGTTTGAGATCACCGCTGCGCTTAAGGCGCCGGGAAAGTACTGTCCGAGGAAGGCGCGGTCATAGAGAGCGCCCGCAGGCAGCAGTGCGCTCGCATCGACCAAGGGCGCGACCAAGTCGTTCGCGCCCCTCACGAGCTCCGGCCCCTGGCCAGAGAGCGCAAGGGCGACGAACTGCTCGCGCATCTGCTCGCTGCTCAGGAAATGCAGGCGCCGGACCCGCACTGCGGGATTGGCAGTCATGAAAGCCGCCGCCAATTCATCAAGCAGGGCAGCACCCGGGTCGGTTTCCTGTTCCCAATAAGTGATCGTGACCGGCTCGGTGATCGGGCCAAGAGGCAGGAGCAAGCCAGGGGCGCCTGTGTGCGTCGAGGGTAAGGTATAGGTGATCGCGAACCGAGGCAACCCGGGCGGGCCGGCCAGCGGGCGGGCGAGCTGCGTGGGGAGGACCTGCGCGGCGCTCTTGGCCGGCTGCCCGGAACGCTCGCTGGCGAAGGATAATTGCCCGAAGCCCTGTGAAAGGCGGCTGCGAGCCAGAACCAGAGCCACGACGACCAACGCGAGCGCGACGAGCGGCCACTTTGAGCGGCGACGCCGGCGGCGGAAAGACGGGCTTAGGTCATCATCCGTCTGGTCCCAAGACAATTCACGATACCGGCGTTTGCGCCCTCTCACAGAAGAGCCGTCCTCCAATTCTCCGCGCGGCTTTCTCGGCGACGATGGCCTTCTGCAGCCTCCCCGGTGGGAGCCTACGCCTCTGCAGCCGAGCAGCCAGAATCGCTCGCAGTATAGGACCGCCGGGTTTTCTCGTCAAACCACACCGGCAGGCGCCCGATCCCCGGAATGGCAAGCATCCCGAACGCAGACTTTCGGGCGTTCGGGATGAGGGAATCCCGTTAGGGGCGAACGGTTGGGAGGCGCGTGTGCCGCGCCGAGCCTAGACTACAGCGGTTACGCTGCGGCTGCCGACCTGGCCGTACAGGTGCGCCTGCACGAGCATCTGCCACAGGATGGCCAATGGGATGGTCACGACCAAGATCGAGGCAAAACCGCCGACCACGCTGGCGACCAGGGTGAGCAGAATCGCGACGATCACGTTGCCGATGTTATCGCGAGTGAAAGCCCACAGCTTTGTGAATTCAAAGCCGGACGAGAATCGGTTGGTGCGCGCCAGTTGAGCATAAATTGCGGGCGTGAACACCAGCAAGACGACTCCCCACGCCAGTCCCAGGCAAACCCCGCACAGCGTGAACAGCGTGCCCATCGCCGTTCCGAAACCGCCCTGGTTGCCGTTGCCGGCCAACGCGGCGCCGAAGCCCAGCGGAATCGAGATCAGGATCAAGGGCAGAGACCAGATGATCAAAACCCAGATCAGCTTCCAGCCGCGCACCAGGAATCCTTGCCAATCGGTCCAGTCGGGCAGCGGGTTGGCCTGCCCGTCCATGACGTTCCGCGTGACGTCAAGGGTGTAGCCCAAGACCATGATGAGCGGGATCAGGCCGATCAGGACGACGGAGAAGAGGACGCCCACGAGCACCACTAGAAATCCGATCCCCAGCTTTCGCAGCCACTCCGGGTCCTCGAACATGAAGGTGAACGACTTCGCAATGTCCATGTGTTCCTCCTGGGATGCTGTGTTTGACACTCTCTAAACGCAGGGCGCCAGATAAAGTTTCAGAACGGCAGCCCCAGACGGGCGGTCAACTCGGCGCGCAATAGACCGACCGCCGTCAGCTCGAGAACGGCCAGTGCGAGTCCGCCCAAGAGCGGCGCGAGCGCCTGAGACCAGCGACGCACCGGGCCCGCCCGGCGGAGGACGACGAGCAAGAGGCCGTTGATGGCCCCTACCAGGCCTACGATCATCAGGCCGCTGACCAGCGCCAGGGGATACAAGAGCGGCTGCCACTCACTGCTCACGATCGAGACCACCAATGCGCCGCCGACGACCAGCCAGGCCAGGTCGGGCCAGCCGGCGATTGACGGCCCTCCCGCATCCGCGTCCTGGCCGGGGCCCGCTGGGCTCCAGAGGGTGAGGTTGAACACAGGTAGCAGCAGTGCCGCGATCGCCAAGCCTTCGAGCGTGCCGGTTATAAGGCGGAGCAGGTTGTGCGGTTCGTAGAGGTGCGGCAAGCCGGGAAAGAGGGTCAGGTAAGAGTTAGCACCGTCGAAGCCCCAGGCTACGAAGAAAAGGCTCAGCGCGAGTAAGTGACGTGGTGCGGGCAGGTCGTGGGCTCGACCTCGTCCACGAGCGGCGAGAACAATGAAGCCGGCCAGTGCGCCCAGGTAGGTGCCGCTGCAACGGGCGCAAAGCGGCAGTTGCCGGCCCGCGATGAAGAAACTACGATCGCCGATGCGATGGCACACGGCGTAGGCTGCGTGGTCCGCTTTGTCGAGCAGACTGCCGGGCCAGCCAATCAGCAGAGCGAGCGTCACCGCCAGTGCGACCAGCGCCAGCACCCCATCCAAGGCGCCGATGGCCGGGAGCCTTCTGCGAATATGTGTCAAAGTTTTCCTCTCTAGAAGCTGCATTATACACAGCCTGAATGATGTGTGCTATATTTTTGACAGTGACAGCGGGGGGTTGTATAATTTCTCTACAATTAGGTTAATTAATTACATGGAGAGGCCATGGCAACACGGGAAATCATCACGATCGGGCACCCTACCCTGCGACAGAAGGCGCGCAAGGTGACCAAGTTCGGCCCGGAACTGAGGCAACTCATCGACGACATGATCCAGACCATGCGCGAAGCACCGGGGGTTGGTTTGGCGGCTCCCCAGGTGAACGTCGGCGAACGCGTGATCGTCGTCGAGCTGCCTGCCGACGAGGAAGAAGGCAAGGCCGGCGAGCTATATGCCTTCGTCAACCCGGAGATCGTCAAAGTGTCGAGCGAGGTTGAAGAAGGGCAGGAGGGCTGCCTCTCGATCCCCGGTTACCTGGGGGACGTAGAGCGGCACACGATGGTGGTGGTGCGCGGCCTGGATGCGCACGGCAAGCCGCAGCGGGTACGGGCCTATGACTACCTGGCGCGCATCTTTCAGCATGAGATCGATCATCTGGAAGGCGTCCTCTTCATCGACCGGGTGAGTGAGCCGTCCAAGATTCACAAAATCACGGATGAAGATAACGGCCAGTCGAGTATCGAACGGGGCGAGGCGATGGCCCTTATGCCCTGTGACGAGCTGCGGATCGGTTGATCGCGCCCCGGTCATCTGGCGGGGCGCACACGCGTTTGGCACGTCGATCCGTGCCGCGGGGCTTTAGGCATGTCGCGCCTCGCAGCGCTGCAATTGGCCGGGCGCCAGGCAGGCTAGAGCCACGCGCCCAACTGGGCAGTAGAGCTGATCACCAGGTCCGCGTCGCAGAAGTCCCTTTCCTGTCCAAAGCCGCTCAGCACCCCAATCGCCAACATTCCGGCCGCCTTGGCCGCACGTACATCCATGCCCGTGTCGCCGACCATCACGCACTGCTCGGGTTCCGCGCCCAGCTGGCGGGCTACCAGGCGCATCGGCACCGGGTCTGGCTTCAGACGACGTACGTCGTCACGTGTGATCACGCTGCGGAATAAAGACGCCAGGCCATACTGATTGAGGAACGAGAAAGCCTCCTCACGTGGGCGGCTGGTGACGATCCCGAGGCGATAACGGCGCCCTAACCAGTGGAGCATCTCGGTGCTGCCGGGCACGGCCACGAAAGCCTCAGGCGGGCACACCCCTCGCAGCCCGCGCAGCCGGTCGTTGTACCGATACAGAACCTGGTTGAGGCGCAGCATCCCGACTATGCTCACAAACTGATTGGTCAAGAAATTGCTGATCAAGAAGAGCTGGCGCGCAAGCCGAATCAGGTCGGCGTTCGGGAAAACTCGGCGCAGGAACTTTAGCGCTCCCGCCAGGCCCTCGATGGCCGAATCGTCGGCCTCGACCAGCGTGCCGTCCAGGTCGAACACGATCGCGCAGGGCGCGCGCTCGGCGGCCAAGGAGGCCCACAGCACGCTGCGGTCAGGAAGCGGCTGCAGGGGAGGAAACGGCTCCTCGTCGAGCAGCTTGCGCACTACGTAGCCAAACATCACGCGCAGCGAGGCGATGACCGGGGCTGCGAGCAGAATGCCGAGTACCCCCACCATTTCCGCGCCTGCGACCGCCCCGACGATCACCACAATTGGATGCAGCGAGATGCGACGTCCGACCACGCGCGGCGCTAAATAAACGCTCTCGAACTGCGACAATAAGATGTATAACAGCCCAAGCAGCGCGGCAAACCACAGGTTAGGGATAGGCAGCCAACTAGAGCCGAAAATCAGGGCGATCAGAGTGCCCACCATGCCCGCGATTGCCGGCCCAACGCCGGGCACGAATTCGGCAACACCGGACAACAAACCCAACGCCGGCGAGTTGCGAACCCCTAGGATCATGGTGATGACCCAAACAATCAGCCCGACCATGACTGCCATTGTAAACTGGCCGCGCACAAAGGCGTCCCATACGGCTGCCAGATCCTTCGCCAACCTCTCGACCTCGGCCCGCAAGGTGTCGGGCAGCCGCGCGGCGATCCAGCGTCCCATGGACGGTCCATCTTTGACGACATAAAAGCTGGTGGCCAGAATGAAGACGGCCCAGAGCACGCTGGTCACTGCGCTGCGTACCACAAAGGCCGCGCCGGAGGCAAAGGGGAACAGAAAGGCCTGCAGTTTGTCCAGCGTGGTCACGTCCGGCGCGATGACGCTGCGCAACCAGTCGCTGACGGGCGCGTAGTACTCGCCCAGGCTTACCGTCAGGCCTGGCAGAATCTTGATCGGCGTGGGGGTCGCACCGGCCAGTTCCTCGGCGATGTTGAACAAGGTGCCGCCCAGCGATGCGAACAAGGACACCAGGCGCGGGACAATCAAGACCGGGGCGACAATCACCAGGACAATGGTCAGCAAATAGGTAACCAGCACGACCATGGTGCGCGGCCAGCCGGTGTGGCGAACGATCCAGTGCACCGGGAAAGACAACAGGTAGGCCAGCAATAGCGACAGGACGAGGGGCGTCAGCAGCACTCGAGCGCGCACCAATAGCCAGGCGCTGATGATCAGCAGGCCGATGATAGCCACTTGTTTGATGAATGGACTCCAGCGCGCGTTCATAGGCCTCCGCAAACGGCTTAACTACTTCCCCGATCGGCAACTCTAATCTTAGCATAAGCTGGCATGAAACTAAAGGCCGCCACGACGTCTTTGTCGTGGCGGATCGGGATGAACGTGGTTGAGGCGCCGGCTTAGCCCACGGGCCCAAAGTGGCTCAGAGGCCAATAACGGAACGCTGCGTGGCCAACGATATTGCGGATGAGCACCGCACCAAACGAGCGTGAATCGCGGCTTGCCCCGCGGTTGTCACCCATGACAAAGACGCTCAACGGCGGCACCGTCCAGCTTCGCGGTGGATCCGCCGTCTCTTGCGCTAGGTAAGGTTCATCCAGGGCGACCCCGTCGATGTAGACGCGGCCGTGGCCGACGGTCACCCGCTCGCCCGCCAGCCCGACCACGCGCTTGATCAGCAGCTCGGAGCTGCCGGCCGGGTCGCGCAGGACGATCACATCGCCCCGGCGCGGGCCGTGAAGGTGATAGCTGAGCTTCTCGATGACCAATCGCTGGTTCTCGCGCAGGTTGGGCTCCATGCTCTGGCCATACACCCGCGTGGCCTGCGCTAAAAACAGGTGAATGAGCAGCGCGATGATCACGGCCGGGACGACGGTGCCAAGTGTGTCGCGCGCCACTGCGACCGCAACGCGGCGCCTCCGGTGGGCCTTCGCCACCGACAGCGGAGGGATATCGTGTGAGACGGGCGGTTGAGAGATATGCTTGTCCATCGAGAACTGAGGGGCCGGGGGCCGGCCGGGCCGCAGGTCATACGCTGCAAGGAGCAACCTGTAGCGTATGATCTGCGATCCCGAGCCCTGCGTTGTCAGAGTACTGCCGTCTTGTGAGGACGGAAGACGCGATTGCGGCGCGGCCGCTTAGCGGCGCGGGCCGCGGTTGTCAAAACGCCGGTCGCCACCCGATCGCGGTCCACGGTCACCGCCGGAGCGCGGCCCGCGGTCGCCACCCGGACGCCCGCTGCCCGCGCGATCGTGCTCGCGCGCTTCTTCGGCCGTCCAGCCTTCCATGACAGCTTGACGGCTCAGGCGAATCTTGCCACTGGGATCGATGTCGATGACCATCACGGTGATCTCGTCGCCCAGTTGGACCACGTCCTCGACGCTCGGCACGCGATAGTCGGCCAACTGCGAAATGTGAACCATGCCATCCTGGCCGGGCACCAGCTCGACAAAAGCCCCGTATGGCTCGATCCGCACGACCTTTCCGGTATAGATCCGCCCGACCTTGACCTCTTCGGTCATCTTCTCGATCTCGCCGATGGCGGCTTCCGCAGCCGGTCCCTCTGGAGATGACACGAAGACGGAACCGTCGTCGTCGATATCGATCTTGACGCCGTAGGTTTCCTGCAGGCTGCGGATCATCTTGCCGCCGGGGCCGATGATCTTGCCGATCTTGTCCGGTTCGATGTGGATCGTGATAATGCGCGGCGCGAATGGCGACATGGCCTTGCGCGGTGCAGGCATAACTTCCAGCATCTTGCCCATGATGAACTGCCGCCCGACGCGCGCTTGCGCCAGGGCTTGTTCCATGATGTCTGAGCTCAAGCCGCGGATCTTTATGTCCATCTGCAAGGCAGTGATGCCATGCTCGGTCCCGGCGACCTTGAAGTCCATATCACCCAGGTGATCCTCGACGCCCTGAATGTCGCTCAGGATCGCGTAGCGGAAGTCCTCACTGCCCAACTGTCCGTCGGTCACGAGGCCCATCGCAATGCCCGCAACCGGCGCCTGGATAGGGACGCCGGCGTCCATCAGGGCCAGCGTGCTGCCGCAGACCGAAGCCATCGACGTTGAGCCGTTCGAAGACAAGACTTCTGAAACGAGGCGCAGCGTGTAAGGAAAACTCTCCTGCGCCGGGACCATCGGTTCCAGGGCCCGCTCGGCCAGCGCACCGTGCCCGATCTCACGACGCTTGGGGCCGCGCACTGGAGAGACCTCCCCGGTCGAATAGGGCGGGAAGTTATAGTGGTGCATATAGCGCTTCGATTCCTCGGGGTTGAGGGTATCCAGCGTTTGCGCCTCGCTGGGCGTGCCCAACGTCGCAATGGTCAGCACCTGCGTCTCGCCACGCGTGAAAAGCCCGCTGCCGTGCACGCGGGGAAGCACTCCCACCTCGCATGAGATCGGCCGGATGTCCTCATAGCCTCGCCCGTCCGGGCGTATGCCCTCCCGCAACATGCGGTCCCGCACGACTTCCTTGAGGATATCCTCGAACGCCAGTGCCAGAGCCTTCGGGTCGTGGGTTTCACTTAGCCCGGCAACCAGCTCGGCCTTGAGGGCGTCCATGGCGCCATACTGCTCGGTCTTGGTCGGGTTCTGGATCAGGGTGTCGCGCACGCGCTCGACGAGAAACTGCCGGGCGGCTTCCATGACTGCCGGATCGACTTGCTGGCCGACGGGCTCGAACTTGGGCTTGCCGCACTCTTCCCGCATCCGGTTCTGCAACTCGATCAAAGGCTGCATGGACTCATGCCCCAGGCGCAGCGCCTCGAGCATGATGTCCTCGGGAATCTCATCCGCGCCCGCTTCGACCATCAGGATCGCGTCGGCCGTGCCGGCCATGCGCAAGTCGAGCGTGCTGGCCGCGATCTGGCTGGCCGTCGGATTGACGACGAACTCGCCGTCGACGTAGCCGATACGGACGGCGCCAATCGGTCCGTCCCACGGGATGTCAGAGATTGCCACAGCCGTGCTGGCGCCGATGATGGCCGGGATATCCAGCATGTGCTCGTTGTCGCTGGCGAGGGCCGTGATGATGACCTGGACGTCGTTGCGCATGCCGTGCGGGAACAGTGGCCGCAGCGGGCGGTCAACAAGACGGCTCAGGAGGATAGCCTGCTCGCTGGGGCGCCCCTCACGCCGGAAGAAACTGCCGGGGATGCGCCCCGCTGCGTAGAGGCGTTCCTCGTAATCCACGCTGAGCGGGAAGAAGTCGATGCCCTCGCGTGGGATGCGGCTGGCCGTTGCAGTGGCCAACACTACCGTGTCACCGGTACGGACGGTGACTGCACCGGCTGCCAACTTGGCAAATGTCCCGGTTTCGACGACGAACTCTTGCTCGCCTGCTTTCGCCGTGAACGAATACTTTTGCATAGTGTTTCCCCTAGACCTCTCTTACTGGCTGGAACGGCGATGACTCGAGGTCAGGGACTGGGGAGTGTATCCAAGCAAGCTTGGGTGCGCTCCCCAATTCCTGCGCCTCAAGGTCCTCGCATAATCGAATCCGCCGTGCCTCTCGCGGTTTCGCCATGAGCTACCATGCCGCGAAGCCCCGGAAGCCTGGCCGGAACTTTTTCGAATGCCAAACGAGTAGATGCGCCACTGGTGCATCTACTCGTTGTCGGCGTTGTCAGTGAGTTGTTGCTGACCCCAGCAGCCGGACATTGAGAATGGACTTACTTGCGTAGTCCAAGCCGTTCGATCAACTCGCGATAGCGAGCCGTATCCTTCTGGCTGAGATACGCCAGGTGCCGCCGTCGTTGACCGACCATTTTGAGCAAACCACGCCGCGAGTGCGAATCGTGCTTGTGGGTCTTCAGGTGCTCGATCAGCGCATTGATGCGCGTGGTCAATAGCGCAACCTGGACCTCGGGTGAGCCCGTGTCGCCCTGGTGAACATGGTATTCCTGAATGATGTTTTCCTTCGCGTCCTTAGAGAGAGACATACGAACTCCTTGTGAAGATCGGACCGGGCCACCGCTGGAATACCGGGGCGCATGTCCCAGTCACTTGGTCCTGACGAGAGTATAACATACAGGCGCGAGCCAGAGCAAGTTGAAGAGTGATAAAGTCGCCGAGCTCAGGTCCGGTCCCACACGGCTACCGTCTCGATGTGGTAGGTCTGTGGGAACATGTCGACCGGCTGCGCCTCGAACAGCCCGTACCCTACACTCGCGAGGGTCAGGCTGTCGCGGGCGAGTGTCGCCGGATCACACGAAACATACACGATGCGCCGTGGCCCCAGGCCCGCCAACGCCTTGATGACTTCCGGCCCTGCCCCGGCACGTGGCGGGTCCATGACGACCACGTCCGCCCGCTGCCCCTGCGCCAACAAGGCCGGCAGCACCTCCTCCACGGCCCCCTCGTGGATCGTCAGATTCTCTATCTCGCCGGCATTGTAGGCCAGGTCTTCACACGCCGCCGGCGATGCCTCGATCCCGATGACCTCTTCCACCGCTCTGACCAGCGACAGGGCAAACAGCCCTACGCCGCAATAGGCGTCGAGCAGCACGTCGCCCGGACGAGGCTGTACGTACTGCTGCACCAACTCGACCAACACTTCGGCCCCGGTAGTATTGACCTGGAAAAAACTCTCCGCGGAGACGCGGTAGCGCCGGCCGGCGACCTCTTCGCTGATCGCCGGCTCGCCGATCAGCGGCCGGGTACCAGCGGGAGTCAGCAGAACGACCGAGGCCGCGAGATCGATCTCCAGTGCCGGCTCCTCTTCGTCCGCCGCCTCGAAGGTCACAAGCGCATCGCCGGTGTTGGTGCCTGCCCGCAGGCCAACGCCCTGGAGCGCCGGCCAGACCACGTCGAGCGCGGCGTGCAGTTCGTCGAGCCGCTCGTGCAGCAGCAGACAGTGCTCGACGGCGATGAGTTCGCGGCTTAACGCCCGCCGGTAAGCGAGCTGGCCCTCTTCCGTGATCGCGAATCGGGTGTGGTTGCGGTACCCGTAGTCCAGCAGCCCTTCGTCGTCGGCCAGCACGATCGTGTCCGCCACCGGCGGCTGAGCAATGTGTCCCAAGCGGCGCAGCTGGTCCGCCACAATTTCGCCCTTCAGGTTCGCCTGCCGTTCGTAGCGAATGTGCTGCCACTGGCAGCCGCCACACTTGCCCGGGCCGAAATAGGGACAGGGCGGCTGTATTCGATCCGGGCTTGGCGTGAGGACCTCCAGCAGCCGGGCGCGCGCCCAGCGGTCCTTCTCTTCAACCAACTCCACCCGGACCCGCTCGCCCGGTATTGCGTAAGGCACGAAGATCACTTTGCCCGCATGCCTGCCCAATGCCTCGCCCCCATGGGCGATGTTGTCCAGGGTCAACTCTACGATCTGGCCCATCACTGCCTCTCTTTTTACCTTTTGGCGTCATGCGTTTTACAATGCCCGCATGTTTCAACCAGTCAGTCGCGCCTACCTCTATCTGCTGGTATTCACCGGCGGTTTCACCACCCTGGGCCTCGAGCTCAGCGCATCGCGGCTGCTGGACCCGTGGTTCGGGAATTCGCTGATCGTCTGGGCCAGCCTGATCGGCCTGATCATGCTTTACCTGTCGGTCGGCTACTGGCTGGGAGGGCGACTGGCCGACCGCTCGCCGCAGCTTCTGACGCTCCTGCGCCTGGCCGGGCTCGGGGCCTTGGGCGTCGGGCTGGTGCCCTTCGCGGCTGCGCCCGTGTTGCGCCTGGCCAGCCTGGGCCTGGGCGACCTGGACGCCGGGCTGCTGGCCGGCAGCATGGCGGGGATACTGGTGCTGTTCGCTCTGCCGGTCACACTGTTGGGTTGCGTCAGCCCTTTCGCCATCCGGCTCGGTCTGTGCGAGATCAGAGGCAGCGGCGAATTCGCCGGACGGATCTACGCGCTCTCTACGACAGGCAGTATCCTGGGCAGTTTCCTGCCGGTCCTGCTGCTGATCCCCAACATAGGCACCCGACGCACCTTTGCGACGCTGGCGGCTGTGCTCTTGCTCGTTATCCTCGCGGGGCTGCTGCGCATCCGCCGCCCGTGGGAGGCGCTGGCAAGCGTCCTGGCCATCGGCGTCATCATCTGGCTCGGCTGGCGAGCAGAAGGGCCCATCAAAGCATCCGCCGGCCTGATCTACGAGACGGAGTCGGCGTTCAACTACATCCAGGTCGTTCAGGCGGGCCCCGAGCGCCAATTGCGGCTCAACGAAGGCACGGGCATCCACTCGGTTTACCGTCCAGAAGGCGGCCGCGCCTACGGCATCTGGGACTACTTCCTGCTGGCGCCGGTCTTCAATCCCGCACCCTACCGCCCGGCTCAACTGGCCCGGGTATACATCGCCGGCCTGGCCGCCGGCACCGCCGCGCGCCTCTACACCGAAGCCTATGGTCCAGTTGCAATCGACGGCGCAGAACTGGACCCCGCCATCATCGACGCCGGACGGCGCTTCTTTGCCATGAACGAACCGAATCTACACGCGGTCGCCGTCGACGCCCGCCGCTTCCTTGAAACCCAGGTGAGCGTCCCAGGCAGGACCACTCCGGCGCCGAGCGCCAGTGCGCCGGCCGAACTGCCCGGGACAGCCGACGACGTACCGGCGAGCGCTGCCGGCTACGATGTGGTTGTGGTCGACACCTATCGTCCGCCCTACATCCCCTTCCACCTGACTACGGTCGAATTCTTCAGCCTGGTGCGCACCCGGCTCTCGCCGAACGGGGTGGTGGCCGTCAATGTTGGCCGCACCCACACCGACTACAGCCTGGTGAACGCCATCGCGGCGACCATGCGAGTCGTCTTCCCTAGCGTCTACATCGTCGACGAACCTGATCTGGGCAGTCCGTTGGGTAACAGCATGGTCGTCGCCACCCTCCGCCCGTCAACACTCGCCGACTTCCAAGCGAACCTGGCGGCCTTCGCGGAGCCGTTGGTAGCCGAGATTGCCCAAGAGGCGGCCCCGAACGCGCGGGCCGCCGTCATTCCGCCCGGCACCCCCATCTTCACCGACGACCGGGCCCCTGTCGAACAGGTGGTTCACCGGCTGGTGTTCGAGCAAGTGTTGGGCCACTGAGCGCTTACTGTCCCTCCGCGGGCGGCGGCAAAAAGCAGCGGATGCCGTCGACAATGCCCTGGGCGGCCCGGTCGGCATGTTTGGTCAACAGGGCGCGGTCCGCGTTCATGAAGCCGGTCTCGATGATCACGGCGGGCGTGCCGGGGGCGATCGCCCGGAAACTGTGATAGTCAGTCATGTCGCGCGTGACGGTGTCGGGATCTGGCAGAAGACCGGTGGCGGCGGCATAGCTCTTCCACAAGCAGGCAGCCAGTGCGGCCGATTCATCGCTGCCACCCTCGAGACTGGCGACCTTGAACCCGCTCATTTCCTTGCTGGCCTGGCACGAATCGGCATGGATGGAAACAAAGGCGTCGGCCTCGTAGCCAGGCAATCGCTCGTCATACTCGAGCAGGCTCTCGGCGGTCGCGCCGTATAGGGTCAAGTCGTGCACTACCAAATCGGCGATCGCCTGATTGACCGATGCCTCCGTCAGCCCGTCGATACAGACCGTGCCCGAATCATTACCGCTGTGACCGGCCACGATGCCGACGTGCCGACCGGCGAGCACTTGCGGTGGGCCCGCCAGCCTGCGCAGCCAGGCCGGTCCGTTTCCGGCGCGCGCATTTTGCCAGGAAAGGGCCATCCCGGCGACGACGCACAGTACAATCACGCCCAGCAAGACCAACCGCGCCCGCTTAACCAGGTGAATCCGCATGCCACCTCTCTCGCCAGGCACATGATACTCGCGTCGCCCGCTACGCGCAACGTCCTTTACCGGTGGTGTGCAGCAGGCGGTTCTTTGCCGGGTGGGCAGAAGTGGCCGTTTGTGAGGGACGCCTGCTCTGCAGTATAATGAGCCGTCAAATTGGCTGCGCGTGATGGATTTATATGACGATCTACGATGCGACACGCCCGATTTCGAGCGCATTGGCAGTATGGCCGGGCGATCCGCCGCTCATAATCGAGACGATCAGCGGAAGCGACGAACCCAGGGTTTCGCGTGTGAGTATGAGCAGCCACGCCGGCACCCACGTCGACGCGCCGGCGCACTTCCATCGCGGTGCCCTGACGGTAGATCGACTACCCCTGTCGGTGCTGATCGGGCCCGCCTGGCTAACTGACATGCGTGGTGAGGCCGCGATCAGCGCGGCCGCCCTGCGAGCCGCCGGCATCCCGGAGGGCAGCGAACGGCTGCTGGTGCGCACGACCAACTCGCAAGCGCCCGCTGGGCCGGCCGGCTTCGATGAAGACTTCGCGGGATTCACGATCGACGGCGCGGACTGGCTCCTGGCAAACGGTGTCAGGTTGGTCGGCATCGACACGCCATCGATCGAGCCTTTCCTCTCGCCGGGCGAGCCGGTTCATCGGGCTTTGCTGGGCGCCGAAGTGATCGTCGTCGAAGGGCTGACCCTGGCCGGTGTTCCCACCGGCGCCTGCCAAATGATGTGCTTGCCCCTGCCACTGACAGACGGTGACGGAGCACCGGCGCGGGTGATCTTGACCAGAGATGGGAGATAACTGTTGTCAACTGATTTGCGTGGAGTGTTCGCACCGATTGTCACGCCGTTTCGCCCCAGCGACGGGGAAATCGACCATCCCTGGATCGCCGAGCACGTCACCTATCTGAAGGCCCACGGGTGCGATGGCCTGGTGGTCTGCGGAACGAATGGCGAAGCCGCGTCGTTGAGCGTCGCCGAGCGCAAGGCGGTGCTCGAGACGGCGCTGGCACACGCCGGCGGGATGCCCGTGCTGGCCGGGACCGGGGCCGCCGCGCTGCCTGACGCGATCGAGCTAACACGGCACGCCTTTGCCGCGGGCGCTGCCGGGGTGCTGGTAGTGCCGCCATTCTTCTTCAAACGTCCAGCGGACGCGGGCATCGCGGCCTGGTTCCAGAAACTGTGCCAGTCCGCGGTGCCGTCCGGGGGACGCGTTTTGCTTTATCACATCCCGCAAGCGACGGCGGTGCCTTTCGGCGACGCGCTGTTGTATACCCTGCTCGGCAATCCCGGCGACCGGATATACGGCATCAAGGACTCGACGGGGGACCCCGAGCAGGGCCACCATCTTCGCTCGGTCTTCCCCGGTCTGGCCTATTTCTGCGGCAATGACCACCTGATCGGCCCTGCCTGCGCCGACGGCGCAGCCGGCTCGATCAGCGCGGCTGCCAATGTCTTCCCTGACCTGGTGAAGGCAGCACAAAAGGCGGCGCAAAAGGCGCCACGGGACGGCGAGACGCCGGGCAGCGCGCCGACCACGGCTCAAGCGACCCTGGACGACGTGCGAAGCACGTTCGAACGCTACCCTCTGCAACCGGCGACGAAGGCCGCCCTGATCGAAGTCGCTGGTCTTCCAGAAACCGCCGTCCGGCCGCCACAGGTCGAACTGTCGGCGGCACAACGCGCAGAGCTGCGGGCCATATTGGGCCAAAAGTTGCCCCAATGGCGGGTGAGCCGCGTGGATCAGACCCGAGTGAGCAATTAAGGAGCGCCATGAACGCACCTACCCTGCCCCGAGCGCCTGAGTTCCTGACGTGGGCCGACGTCGATGACTTGATAGAGCATCTTCTGCCGCAGCTTCGGGCCCCCTACGACGCGTTGCTCATGATTACGCGCGGGGGGATCGTACCCGGGGGCTTGATTGCGGAAGCGCTGGACATTCGTTACATTTTGACGGCTGCAGTCGAGTTCCCGACCGGAGGACAGACGCGCCTGGCCTGGCCGACCTTCCTACAATTCCCGAGCGACAATCTGCTGAAAGGCAAGCGCCTGCTGATCGTCGACGATATCTGGGAGAACGGGCGGACGATCACGACGGTCAACGGCCGCGTGAAGGCTGCCGGGGCGCTCTCTGAAACGGCAGTATTGCATTACAAGCCGGGAACCAGCCTCTTCAAAAGCGTCGGACCGGACTATTACGCCGCCGTCACCGATCGTTTTATCGTTTACCCCTGGGAGATCGAACGGGGCCCCGATCGCGACCAGGCGAACCAGCTACAGCCAAACTGACCCGCGACAGACGATCACGCGGGACGACGACCGCCGGGCGAAGCACGCCTCGTGCGTCCACCGTCTTGAAAGGAGAGCCGGATGCCAGCGTCTGTCCTAGGCACCTCGAGGAGGAGGCCGTGGAGCGCCCGGCCGGCGAAAGCCGTGCTGTGGGTGCTGTGTGGATTGATGCTTGGCGCGGCGCTGCCGGCTGCAGCTCAGGACACTACGCAACCCCTACGTTGGCAAGCACTTGGTGGCCCGGCCGGGCGGGTCAGCCATATTACGGTTGACGACGCAGGCGAGGCATACGCGGTCTCCGTAGCCAGGGTACAGCGCAAAGACGATCAGACGGAGTGGGAGGTCGCCGGCAACCAGCTCAGCGCCTACGCGCTATATCGCAGTGTCGATGGTGGCGAAACCTTCCAGCCGGCCACCAATAACCTGCCTCCTGGTCCAATTTCCTCGGTATACCAGGATCCGGTGACAGACGCGGTGTACGCGGGACTGCAGGGCAACGGCGATTCTGCGACACGACGTTTCGGCCTCTGGCGCAGTCGCGATCATGGCGCGAGCTGGGATCAGGTCGCACTCGGGCGAGACGACCTGGTTATCCAGAGCATCACCCGCGGTGCGCGGGGTGAGGGCCTTTATCTCGGAGCGCTGCTGGCGACCAAGTACCCGACCAGCTATGTCTACCGCAGCGATGACGATGGCGCCTCGTGGACCGCGGTGGAAGCCCTGCACTTTGAACAAGCCCCCGGTAGTGTCCTCGATCGGTTGATCGCCGATCCGCAGGACCCGGCCCGGCTGTACATCACTACCCAGGGTGGCGAGCTATATGTGAGCTCGGATCGAGGAAACAGTTGGAGCTTGCCTGCCGCCCCGCCAGAAGCGCTGATGCCGGGCAGGTCGTATACGACCCGACTGGCGAGCGCGGGCGATGGGCAAGGCACGATGCTCTTGGCCCGCGGCGGCAATGGCGGGACCAGCTTGCTGATCGACCGTAGCTCTGACGACGGCGTTCATTGGAGCCGCCAACTGACCAGCGGCCTGCCGGGACAAGCCAGTGTCAGCGCGTTCGTTGGCCTCCAGGGTGGGATCTTGCTGCTTAATTTGAACACCGGCACATATAGGAGCACCGACGAAGGGGTTACCTGGCAAGCGCTGGAAGGACCGCTGAGCAGCGGAGAGGTCACGTCATTCGCTCTCGCAACGATGGCCCCGGCCCCTCGCGTGCTCGCCGCCACGGCTCACGGGCTCTTCATCAGCCGCGATTCTGGGGCCTTGTGGCAACCTGCCGCCGCTGGGCTGCCGGCCAACAGCATGATCGCCGGGCTGCTGACCGATAGCCAGCACCCCGAGCTGGCCTATGCCATTAGCGGCGACGGCGGATTCCTCTTGCGCAGCACTGATAAGGGGCGCACCTGGTCGCCTGCCGCGCACGCGCTGCCGCCGCTCGAACCGTTGGCATGGGCTCTCGATCCGGCCAATGCCAACACCGTATATATCGGCTCCTATGGTCGCCTGTACAGGAGCAGTGACGCCGGGGCAAACTGGCAGGTGATCCCATTCGATTCAGCCGGCGTTTACGCGGTCAGCGCGATCGCCGTGGCTCCTTCGGATTCAAAGGTCATCTACGCCGGTGGCCGCCCGCTGCAGCGAAGCAGCGACGGAGGCCAGAGCTGGCAGGTGACGGCGGTCCTGCGCGAGAAGGAAACAGCCCAGGCAGAAGACGTGGTGGGCCTGGTGATCGATCCGGGCAACTCCGATCACCTCTGGGCCGCGCTGCGCGACGAAGGGGTCTTTGAATCAAACGACGGCGGCAGCTCGTGGCTGGCAATCGGGCTGGCCGACCAGCCGATCAACTGGTTGGCAGCCGACAACGGCTCCCTTCTCTCTCGATCGCCTGACACACTCACTCTCTATGCCGGCGTGAGCGAGGACGGTATCTACCGGCGGACCGTGCGGGGCGCGATCAACACGGCCAGCCGGGGCGATGGATGGACCACCTCGACCGGAGGCCTGCCGGAACATAGCACGGTGATATCGTTCGCGGCAGACGGACGCACAGCCGGCGCGCTGTGGGCGGGTCGCGACGGCGGCGGCGTGTACTGGAGCACGGATGGCGGCGCATCCTGGAACAATGCGGGTGCGCAGGTAGGCAACAATCTGGCGCTAAGCCTGGCCATCGACTACAGCAGCCCCGGTGGCTTGCTCATGGGAACGGCGAACGCCGGGGTCTGGGCACTGCGGACTCTTCCGGGCTCGCAAGGGCTCTTGCCGGCGGTGCGTGGAGCCCGACCGGCCGGCGGCGTCGATGGGCGCATAGAGGTTGTCTGGCCACACGATTGGGCACCGGTCACCGAGGCGAGACAGGCCAACCTGGGCATACGCCTCTTCTTGCCGCACAGCCTTGTCCCGCCAGACTGTACCTGGGCTCCGGTCGTAAAGGTATGGCAGGCATTGGACTCGGGGCCGGCTCAGCCGCTGGGAGTGGCGAGCCAACGCACAGTGGAGGGCCAGCCCTTTCCCTACTGGGAGCTTAACGACGTGGACGTGCGCGCTGCCAACGACCCGCAGCACAAGCTTTATTTCATGATCCAGGTGTCGGGCATCGAGACGGCCGGCACGGGTATCTGGGCGCACGCCGCCGATCCACGAACATACTTCCCGCAGCAAGATGTGCCCAGCGGGATCACCGCCGGGACGGTCGATGCCCTCGACGCACGGATCGAGATCGTCTGGCCGCACGATGAGGCCGGTAACGCCAGGCCGGTCAGCGAAGGCAGTCTTGCCAATGTGGCGGTGGAACTCTTCGCGCACGGCACACGGCTTTCGGTGCCCGTGGGCTGGGAGCCGGCCGGCTTGACGCTCTACGGCGCCTGGAACCAGGAAATCGGCCAACCTCTGGCGACGCAATCCGTGATGCAAGTCCGGCAATCGGGCGCGATCACCTACCCAATCTGGGAATTCCAGAACATCCCGGTCGACGCGGCAACCAATCCGGCCAACAAGCTGTACCTGTGGGTGATGGTCCAGGGCGTGGCCACCTATCCGACGATCTGGACCCATGGTGCGGATGCGCGCACCTTCTTTCCGGCCCAAGATGAGCCGATCCAAGGATGCACACCGTGACGCGTAGAAGCAAAGACCAGCCAGGAAAGATCGACAAGGCCGGCGGGGGTGAACGGCTTGCCTAGCTGGGAAGGCGCTTTTCTTATCCTCGCGATGCTGGTGCTCGCGCTGCTGCTGATCGTCTGGTGGCGCCAGCAGAGCTTTCGCTGGCCGATATGGCTCGTCATGTTCCTGGCCCTGGCGCCGCTACTGAGTTGGTGGTCTGGCAAAGCGTTTCAGGTGGCGGCCTATCGGGCAGGCTGCGATGGGCTTTGTCCCGGCTACAGCGGTGCGCCGGTGGCCACACTGACCGGGGACAGCGCTGGGAATGGCTTTGTGGCCTGGCGGTTTGCCCTCAACAGCCTGGTGTACCTGGTGGTTCTGCTCGGCTGGGGAGCCATCCTGCGCTCCATCCTGCGCCGGATAAATCAGGGGCGTGCAAGACGCCAGGGTGGGTTTCGGGCGCTAATGGCCGGCGCGCTGGTAGTCCTGCCGCTTGGGCTGGCTCCGCTCTACTTACCACCTCCAGAGGCCCAGGTGCGCGGCGATTCATTACGCGTCGCGATCAATGCGCGACGCGAAGTATACATGTATGACCAGAACGCACGGCTGCCCATCTTGCGGGTGGCCCTCGAGGATGTGCGGCCGCGACTGGATGGGCAGCCGGGGCTGCGCGTTTGTTTGCGCACCTACACATACTTCTATGCCCCAAGTGGCCATATGTACCTGGATATGACCCCGGAGGGCGTACACAGTAACGGCGGTGGGGTGATCGGGCTCGACAAGACCTGTTGGGAGTGAGGAGCTTCACATGGAGAAACGCAACCGCAATATTCTGCTGATTGCACTGGCCGGGCTCGTCCTGCTCTGTTGCTTCTGTGCGCTCTGGTCTGGCGCGCTGTTCGCTCTGCTCGTACCGCGTGTTGCTAACAGGCAGGTGCAGTTGAGCCCGGTTGTGGTCGAGGTCGTGCCGCCGGCCATGCCGCAGGCGACGGCGACGCTGGCGGCGCCCACCGAAGCGCCAGCGGTGGATACGGCGACGCCGATCACAAATGCCACTCCGGCGGGCGAGGGCGCCTCCACCCCGCAGACTTCACCGACAGGCGCGCCGACGGTCGAGAAGAACGCGCCGACGATGGCGCCACCACCGACCGCTGCGGCCGCGGCCACCGGCCTTTCCGCGGAGCTGGCACTTGCCCAGGCGACGATCCCGGCCGCCAATGAGCGCCTCCTGGCCGAGCGGCTCAGGCCCGGTGTGGGTAACATCCCCGTGACGGTGAACGCCACCCCCCCGTCCTACCAGGTGGGAGACAAGATCAGCTTCTGGGTAGAGAACGGTCAAACCCAGGAGCACCGCCATATCTCCGCCACTTTGCAGTACATCACGCCTCACGTCTACGAGTGGGTGGAGGTCGGCATCGCGACCAACCTGAACGACATCAAGCGCTCGGCCGACCTGTTCGAGAGCAAGACCTATCCCACGGATCGCGAGTTCTTCGGCAGCGAATGGACGCCGGGCGTGGACGATGATGTGCACCTGAGCATTTTGTATGCGAACGGTCTGGGCCAGGGCATCGCCGCCTACTACTCCTCGCCCGATGAGTTTTCACACCTCGTCAATCGCTATTCCAACGAGAAGGAGATGTTTTACGTCGCAGCGGTGGCGGGGCAAACCCCGGCAAACACCTCCTTCGACGACGGGGTATTGGCGCATGAGTTTCAGCACATGATCCACTGGAACCAGGACCCGCAGGAAGATGCCTGGGTCAACGAAGGGATGTCAGATCTGGCAATGCACCTGAACGGCTTCAACGTCGGCGGATCGGACATGGCCTACTCGCAGGAGCCGGACACGCAGTTGACCACCTGGACGGATCCTAACGACGGCAACGGTAACCAGAACCACTACGGCGCCTCGTACCTGTTCATGGATTACTTCTTGGGCCGCTTCGGCGAGCAATTGACCAAGGACGTCGTGGCCTCGAAGAAGCAGGGCGTCGCCGGGTTCAACGATGCGCTGGCCAATGCCGGACGCCCAGAACGCTTCGACGACGTGTTCGCGGACTGGTTGGCGGCCAACGATCTGAATCTCCCCAACGCCCAGCCCAAGGGGCAGTTCGGCTATGCCGACATCACACCGGAGCCTCCGGCCGTGCTGGAGACGTACACACGCTTTCCGGCGTCTGGTAAGGCCGAAGTCAGCCAATACGGCGCCGACTACATCGAGCTTCGGGGCAGCGGCAATCTGACGGTCGATTTCAGCGGTCAGACAACCGTGAGACTGGCGAACACGGACCCGCGCGGCCACTACGCCTGGTACTCCAACCGCGGTGACGACAGCGACACGACGCTAACTCGTGCGTTCGACTTGAGCCAGGTCCCCGCCGCTACGCTGACATTCTCGGCCTGGTACGACATCGAGGAAGGGTGGGACTACGTCTACCTTGAAGCCTCCACCGACGGCGGCCAGCAGTGGCAAATCCTGCCCGGCCGTCAGACCACCAACCAGGACAAATCAGGCAACGCCTTCGGACCCGGCTACACGGGGTTGAGTGGCGGAGGTACGACGGCGCAGTGGATCTCGGAACGGGCCGACCTTTCCGCCTATGCCGGCAAGCAAATCCTGCTACGCTTCGAGTACGTGACCGACGGCGCGGTCAATAAACCGGGGTTCCTGCTGGATAACCTTGCCATCCCGGAGTTGAATTACAGCGATGACGCAGAGCAGGGCGACGGTGGCTGGCAGGCCGCCGGCTGGGTGCGGGACGATAACACCCTGGCTCAACGCTGGCTGGTCCAACTCATTGCCTCGGACGGCAGCACGGTGAAGCTGCAGCGCATGCCGGTGGGCGCGGACGGCAGGGGACAACTAACATTGGCCAATGCGGAGAACTACAGCCATGTTATGCTGATCGTCAGCGCGCTGGCGCCGGTGACCACGGAACCGGCCTCGTACAGCTACACGATCACAAACCGCTAGCATTGCGCGCGGCCTGCACGGCGGAGCGGAGGCGGTGCAGGTTGCGGCAGACGTTGGCAGCGTTCTGCGGCGGGACGGCCGGTCGGCCGTCCCGCCGCAGCTTTTCGAGGAGGTCAGATTGACCATGGCGGCGGGCCTCCTAGCTTGCTAAGAGTCTCCTTTCTGCTGATCCTGCTGCTGATGACGGGCGCAATCGGCGCGGGCACCGTCCACTCGGGACTGCTGCTCCGCCGCTGGACCCCGCCGTTCAACTTGCTACTCACGTGGCCGGACAACGTGCTCCGCCTGGTTCTGATCGCGTCATGTATCGCGCTTGGCCGGTGGCTTGGCCCTGGGCCGGCTGCCCTCGGCTGGGACAGTGCCCGGTTGCCGGCGCAGCTCGCCTGGGGCGCGGGAGCGGGCCTGGCGCTCGCCCTCACCTTGAGCGCCGGCGGTTGGCTGGCAGCCCGGGGGTGGGGTGAAGAGGTCTACTCGAACAAGATGGTGCAGTGCATTCTGCCCGTCGACGCACGGGAGTGGGCGGGCGTGGTCCTGGCGTTGCTGCCGGCTGCCGCTCTTGAGGAACTTCTATTTCGCTCTTTGCCGTTGGGCGGCCTCACCTGGGTGCTCGATCCCTGGTGGCTCCTATGGCCGCTTTCGCTGTTGTTCGGCCTGCTGCACTGGCCGCAAGGCTGGTGGGGCATCTGCGGCACCGCTCTGGCGGGCGTCGCGCTCTCGCTGCTCTTTCTGGCCAGCGGCAGCATCTGGGTTCCGCTGGCTGCGCACTACGTGATGAACGTGACGGAGATCCTGCTGGCCCGGTTGACGGGGATCGAGGCACTCAGGGGCACGGGGCGCGGCGAATAGGGCCGCTTCCTCAGCTTACGGACCAACTGCCAGTCCCCAGCCGCGTCACCAGCTCCTGCTGAAGCTCGCGGCAAACGCGAGTGTAATTGTTGGGGAAGTCCAACTGATAACGGGCAATCCCAGCCGCTTCCACCACGATCACGAAACGGTCCTCACCCTGAAAGCGCGCGAGTAGCTCAACAAGTTCGGCCAAACGACGGCGGTCACCCTCGAGGCTCTGGCTGCGCCGGAGAGTAATGCGCAGGGTACGCGGGCCGGCTGTGGCAGGAGTTGCCCCGAGACAAGTGGCGCGCAGCGCGAAGCTGCCCTGCGCGTTTTCCACTGCCTGGCCGTCCGGAGAAGAAAGCCCGGTATTGGCCGCTACCTCCGGCACTTCGCTGCTCGCCGCGTGATCCGCTCCCGACGGGTCGGCGGCGGTCGCGATGGTGGGCTGAAGTGTCGCGCGTACAGGAGCGGGCTCGCCGGCTGAGAGAGCCGGCGACTCCTGGCGGATCACGCCCGGTTCAGGCGCAGCCGGGCCGGTCCTCGAGGGCTGCCGAGACGATGCCGGCGCCATTGAGTCCAGGGCCGGCGCGTCCGGAGCCGCCTGGCCGGTTCCGGGCTCGCCGCCGATCCAATCTGGTTCCTCGGCGGTAAAGGGATTGTCGTCGTCCGAGTAGGCGCCGTCATCATCTTCGGCTCCTACATCACCCGCAGGCGCGCCAAAGGGAGCACGCCCGCGAAGCACGGCCTGAGCGGCAGCAGCGGGTTGGCCTCCGCTCGATCCTCCCCGCAGCGAAGCGCCGGTCTCGCGCACGCGGGGCGGTCCCGGCAACTCGCCATTGCGATGGCGATAGGCGACCGAGCTGGTGTCCTCGACGACCGTCGCACCTTCCACGTAGTCGCGCACCGAATCGGCCAGCACGCTCACCCGTCCGTTGCGTACGTCGGTCTTGCCGTTGACGATGACGATCTTGTCCGTGGCCCACAATTGGTGGGTAGCCTGGAAAAGCCTCGGAAAAACAGTCACCTCGATGGTGCCCTGCAGGTCTTCCAGGCGCACGAAGGCCATCGGATCACCCTTCTTGGTAGTGATCTGGCGCACATCCGTGATCATGCCCGCGATCACCACCACAGCCGGCCCCAGTTCCTCCGTCAGCTCGGCCGTGCTATGGGTGACCACGTTGATTAACTCCGCAGTCATTGTCTGCAGCGGATGGCTCGATACGTACACGCCTACCAGTTCCTTCTCCCACTCGAGGGCTTCTTTTGGGCTGACCTTGGTCACGTTGCTCAGGGAGCGCAGCAAGTCCTCCTCGTCGGCAGCCGGCAAGTCGCTGAACAGTTCGAACTGGCCCGCCTCGCGAGCCTCGTGCGCGCGCGTGCTCGCGCCCATGATGCGATCGAGAGCCGCCAGCAGCGTCCCGCGCTCGGCATATTCGCTCAGCGCTCCGACCTTGACGAGGCATTCGAGGCCGCGCCGGTTGATTTGTCGCAGGTCCACCCGGTCGGCGAAGTCGGCCAGGGAATCGAAGCGCTTGTCCCCACGCCCGCGCAAGACGGCTTCGACCGGCCCTTCGCCCACGTTCTTGATTGCGTCCAAGCCCATGCGGATGGCGGTGTGCTCTGGCACGGGGAACGGAAAGGCACTCAGCTTCTTTGGCGCCGGCCGGCCGGGCGGCAACTGCTCGATGGTGAAGCCGTTCGAGCTCACGTTCACGCTCGGCGGGAGGACCTCGATCCCCATGCGCCGGCATTCCGCGATCAGCACGCCCACCTTCTCGGTGTCGTGACGCTCAACGGTCAGCAAGGCCGCCATGTACTCGGCGGGGTAATGGGCCTTGAGGAAAGCGGTCTGGGCGACGATGACCGCGTAGTCCGCAGCATGGGCGCGGTTGAAGCCATAACGCGCGAAGCCCATCAGAGCGTCCCAAACCTCATCTGCCTCCGCACGCGTGAGCCCCGACACCCGTGCCGCGCCGCGCGCGAAGATCTCCCGATGCTCGTCCAGGGTTTTCTTGGACTTCTTGCTGATGCCGCGCCGCACCAGGTCTGCCTCGCCCGCCGTGTACCCCGCCACGTCGGTCAGGATCTGAATCACTTGTTCCTGATAGATGCACACCCCCATCGATTCTTCCAGGATGGGCGCCAGCACCTTGTGCACGTACTGGGCTTTCTTTTCGCCGTGGAGCACCGCAATGTAGTCGGGGATGAACTCCATCGGGCCGGGCCGGTACAGCGCAATGATCGCCACAATGTGTTCGAACTGGTCGGGCCGTAGATCCATGCAGAGACGCCGCATGCCCTGACCCTCGACCTGGAAGACCCCTAGCACATCGCCGCTCGTCAGCAGCTCGTAGATCTTTGGATCGTCGATGGGCAGGTTCGTCAGCGTGAACTCAACCCCGTGGCGCTCCTTGATCAGGCGCACCGTTTCCCGCATCAAGCTCAAGGTCGCCAGACCCAGAAAGTCGATCTTGAGCAGCCCGATCGATTCGAGGATCGGGTACTCGTACTGGGTGATCTTCTCGGTCACTGCCGACTTCGGCGGACGCATGAGCGGCGTATAGTTGACGAGCGGCCGGTCGGCCACCACGACGGCCGCGGCATGGATCGACGAATGCCGGGCGACCCCCTCGAGTTGGCTGGCCGTATCGAGCAGGCTCTTCGCGTAATCCTGGCCCTCGTACAGGTCGTGCAGTTCGGCCGAATAGAACTCGTGGCCCTCGGTCAGCACTTCCCGGATGGTGACCGGCTTGCCGGGGATGGCGGGGATCATCTTGGCGATACGATCCACCTCGGGCAGGGGCACGTCCATCGCCCGACCGACATCGCGGACGGCCGCGCGGGCTTTCATGCGGCCAAAAGTGACGATCTGAGCCACCTGCTCGGAACCGAACTTGTCCACGGTGTAGCGGATCAGCTCTTCACGCTGATCATCCGGGAAGTCCAGGTCGAAATCGGGCATAGTGACGCGGCCCGGATTGAGAAAGCGCTCGAAGATGAGCTTGTTGCGCAGGGGGTCGAGGTTGGTGATACCGATCGCGTAGGCGACGATCGAGCCCGCGCCCGAGCCGCGCACGTTGTACCATATGTTGCGCTGGCGTGCATAACGCGTGAGATCCCACACGATCAGATAGTAGACGTCGAAGCCCATCTCGTGGATGATCTTCAGCTCGTGCTCGGTGCGTGCTTGCACCGCGGGGTCGTCGGCGTGGCTGCTGTAGCGCTCCCGCAGTCCTTCCTCGGCCAGGCTGCGCAGGTAGGTCTGATAGCTGAATCCCTCCGGGATCGCGATGTCGGGCAAGTGGTAGGTGTTGTCTTCCGGATCCACCTCGCACATCTCCGCGATCCGCAGCGTGTTGGTGTAAGCGGAATCCGGGAGATCGGCCAGGCGGAGAAATGTCTGGCGCATCTGCGCGCCGCTCTTTAGGAAGTAGCTCGGGCTCGACATCCGCATGCGATCCTGCTGGCTCACCAGGGCAGAGGTCTGCACGCACAACAGCATGTCGTGTGGAACGGACTCCTCTTCCCGCACGTAGTGCACGTCATTGGTGACGACGATCGGAATGTCGTATTGGCGAGCGAACTGGAAGAGCCGCTTGTTGACGTCGGTCAGCTCCGGGATATCGTGCTCCTGGAACTCGATGTACCAGCGTTCGGGGCCAAAGACGTCTCGGTACCACTGCAGCCGCTCGACGGCCTTCGCATCCTGACCGTTCTTGAGCAGCGTGGGCAGCTCGGCGGCCAGGCAGCCAGACGTGCAGATCAAGCCCTGACTGTGCGCGGCCAGGTAGTCGGCGTCGATGCGCGGCCGGTAGTAGTAACCGTCAATTTGTGCGGAAGAGCAGATCTGGAGCAGGTTGCGGTAGCCGGTCATGTTCTCGGCCAGCAGCAGCAAGTGGTGGCGATGCCTGTCCTGTTCGGGGTCGCGGCCCCCCATCGGCCGTCCGTACTGCGTGAGATAGGCTTCCACGCCAAGGAGCGGCTTGATCCCTGCTTTGTGGGCGGCTCTCACGAACTCGATCGCGCCGTGCATGGTCCCGTGGTCGGTCAGCGCGAGCGCCGGCTGGCCCAAGTCCGCGGCGCGCGCCGTCAACTGGCCGATCCGGCCCAGGCCGTCGAGCAGAGAATACTCGCTGTGCACGTGCAGATGGACGAAATCGTCGGCCTTACCGTCAGTCATGCTCAGTCACCCCTGGTCGCTGATTATACCAGAGCCTTGCCGTAGCAGCGGAATCAGCGTGCCTCGCTTCCAGGATGCCCAAGAAAGAACATCCGTTCGGGTATAATATAGCCGCCGACGACGGCTATGTCAAGCGACGCGTTGACTTTAAGGGGTCGGCAAGGTAAAATGGCTCGAACACGAGCCCAAAACGAGGAAGAAGAGGTATCACCTGATGGCGAAACACGATCCCATAACCTGGCAGCCTGCCGACGTCGTCGAAGTCACGAATGCCGGCAGCGAGAACCTGCTCTTGGAACTGAACAGCGGCCCGCTGCGTTTAGACAGAGGTCGCTCGCTGCGCCTGGTTGCCTCGGCGTTGCAACAGCCTGCCATCAAGGCGCTGCTCGAGGAAGGCAAGATCACGGCGCGACCCATCAAGAACTGAGCGAGAACGAGCATGGCGAACCCCAAACTGGTGTTAATTGACGGTCATAGCCTGGCTTTCCGCGCCTATCATGCGCTGCCAATGGATATGGCCGCGCCGAGCGGGGAGCTGACCAACGCGGTGTTTGGCTTTGTCTCGATGCTGCTGAACGTGCTGCGCGACCGGCGGCCCGACTACATGGTCGTCGCCTTCGACGTCGGCCGTACATTTCGCGACGACCTCTACTCCGCCTATAAGGGCCATCGGGAGCGCACGCCGCGCGAGCTGGAAACACAGGTGGAGCGCATTCAGGAAGTGCTGCAGGCGTTGAATATCCCGATCGTCACGAAGGAGGGCTTCGAGGCCGATGACGTGCTGAGCACCCTCGCCTGCCAGGCAGAGGCGTCCGCGGTCGACAGCCTGATCGTCACGGGTGATCGGGATATCCTGCAGATCGTCGACGAACACATTACCGTCCTCACCTCCGGCCGCCGTTTCTCAGACGTTATCCTTTACACGCCTACTGCAGTGGAGGAGCGTTACGGGCTGCGCCCTGACCAACTCGTCGACTACAAAGCGCTGATCGGCGATAAGTCAGACAACATCCCCGGCGTGCGGGGAGTGGGCGAGAAAGGCGCGGCCACCCTGCTGCAGAAGTACGGGACGCTGGAAGAGATCTATGCTCACCTGGACGAAGTGTCTCCGGAGCGCTCGCGCAAGGCGCTGGAAGACGGACGTGAGGAAGCCGCCTTGAGCAAGCGCCTGGGCCAGATCGTCACCGAGGTCCCCATCCAGCTGGATCTGGATGCCTGTCGCCTGCGTGGCTACGATCGGAACCGGGTGATCGCCATTTTCCAGGATCTGTCATTCCGTTCATTGGTGGACCGGCTGCCTCCGTCCGACGAACAGGGCGGCCAAGCATCTGACGAGCTCGTGCAAGCTGAGGCGGGGAGCGAGCCGGCCAAGACGGCAGGCAGCGAGCCGCGAGCTGAGCAAATGGCTCTCTTCCCGACCAAAACCGCGCAGATGCCCTCAGCCACACCTCAGCCCAGCACGCCGCCGCCTGGCCCATACCTGGTCGTCCTGGACGAAGGGGCGCTGCGGGACGTGGCCGCCAAATTGGCGGCGGCCCCGATGGTGGCCTTCGACACGGAAAGCACAGGCATCGACCCACACTCCGCCGATCTCGTGGGCCTTTCCGTGGCCTGGGACCGAGCGCCAGACGCAGCGGCGTATATCCCCGTGCGGCATCCCGAGGCCGGACAGTTGTCCTGGCAGACGATCCGTGAGCTGCTGCAGCCGGTGTTCGCCGACGAACGGATCACCAAAGTGGCGCACAACGCCAGTTACGACATCGCCATGCTGTCGCGTCACGGACTGGTGATGGCGGGCAAGCTGATCGACACGATGATCGCCGAGTGGCTGGTCGATCCATCCAATCGCGGCCTCGGCTTAAAGGACCTGGCCTGGACCCGCCTGCACGTCGAGATGACGCCGATCACCGAGCTGATCGGCAAAGGCAAGAACCAGCTCACCATGGACCAGGTGCCGCTGGCGCAGGCCGCGCCCTATGCGGCCGCCGATGCCGCCATGACGTTGCGACTGGCCGACCTGGTTCTGCCCGAGTTGGCGGAACGGAACCTGACGGATCTGTTCGAACGGGTCGAGATGCCGCTGGTCCCGGTACTGGCGGCTATGGAGTCCGCCGGCATCAAAGTCGACGTGCCGTACCTGCAGAAGATGTCGCGTGAGCTGACGGCGCGCCTGCACGAGCTCGAACGCGGCATCTGCGAGCTTGCCGGCTACGTCTTCAACATCAACTCGACCCAGCAACTGGCCGACGTCTTGTTTGGCAAGCTGGCGCTGCCGGCCGAAGGCCTGAAGAAAACCCAGGCGGGCAACTACTCGACGGCGGCGGATGTCCTTGAGGGTCTGCGCGGCAAGCACGAGATCGTCGATCTGATCCTGGAACAGCGTATGCTCAGCAAGCTCTTGGGCACCTACGTCGACGCGCTGCCGGCATTGGTCAATCCCCGTACCGGACGCATCCACACCTCGTTTAACCAAACAGGGGCCGAGACCGGCCGCATCAGCTCGAACACGCCGAACCTGCAGAACATTCCCATCCGTTCGGACGTCGGGCGAGAGATCCGGCGGGCGTTTGTAGCGGAGGATAGCTGCCGGTTGCTGTCAGTCGACTACTCCCAAGTCGAGTTGCGCATCCTGGCCCACGTTTCGGGTGACGAGAACCTGCTGGCCGCCTTTGCACGTGGAGAAGACATACATTCGAGCGCCGCTGCGGCTGTGTACGGCGTACCGCTGGACAAGGTCACCAAGCAGCAGCGCAGTGTGGCCAAGATGATGAACTTCGCGACGGCCTACGGCGTCAGCGCCTATGGGCTGTCGCAGCAAAGTGGCCTGAGCCGGAGTGACGCCGAAGCCTTCATGGCGCGCTATTTCGCGACCTACCCGGGCATCCGGCGCTATCTGGACGATACGATTGCCCTGGCCTACGAGCATGGTTACGTGGAAACGCTCCTGCACCGCCGGCGCTACTTCCCCGTGCTGAAGACCACCGGGAGAGGCCAGCGCGCCTACGTCGCGCGCCAGGCCGCCGAGCGGGCTGCGATCAACCATCCGGTGCAGGGCACTGCCGCCGATATCATCAAAATCGCCATGACGCAGCTCTATCATGCCCTCCAGGACCGGGGCTACCGGGCACGCCTCCAACTGCAGGTCCATGATGAGTTAGTGCTTGAAGTGCCGGATGCCGAGCTGACCGAGGTCGCCAGGTTGACAAAAGAGATCATGGAAGGGGCCTATGAGTTGAAAGCCCCGCTGCGGGTAGATATGGAAGCCGGGCAGAACTGGTGCGATATGGAGAAGGTCGGGATTTAGGAAGGAGCCAGTTTAGTGCTACTACGAGACCAAATCGCCCAGCTGGTCAATCAGGCCGTCAAGAAAGCGCAAAAACACGACGATCTGCCGTCGTTCGAGCCGCCTGCGCCTGACATCGGCCGGCCAAAAGAAGCCGCCCACGGCGACTACACGACGGCGATTGCCATGCAATCTGCCCGCCTGGCGCGCATGGCGCCGATCAAGATCGCTCAGGCCATCGTCAAACGCCTTCCGCCGGCCGAGTTCCTGGGCGGCGTAGAGGCAGTGCCACCCGGCTTCATTAACTTCCGCCTGAGCGACGCCTGGCTGGCACAACAGGTGATCGCCGTCGAGACGGCTGAGGGACAGTTCGCCAGTATCGACCTCGGCCATGGCGAGCGCTACCAGGTCGAGTTCATCAGCGCCAACCCCACCGGGCCGCTGCACATGGGCTCGGCGCGCAATGCGGTCCTCGGCGACACTTACGCCAATCTGCTGGCTGCGGCGGGCTACGACGTGCAGCGCGAGTACTATCTGAACGATTCCGGCAATCAGATGCAGATCTTCGCCGAGACTCTCTACCTCCGCTATCGGCAGGCACTCGGGCAAGATGCCCCACTGCAAACCCAGCACTACCAGGGCCGCTATATGATCGACATGGCCAGCCAGATCGTGACCGAGTACGGAGAGCGCTTTCTGCAATTGCCTGAGGAAAAAGCCATCGATGCTCTGAGCAAGATCGGGCTGGAAAAAGTGCTGGCCAGCATCCGCCACTCGGTGGATCTGTTGCGCATCCACTTCGACTGCTGGTTTTCCGAGCAGAGCCTGTACGCGGATGGTACCTTTGAGAAAGTGATGTCCGCCTTGCGCGCGGCGGGTCTGACCGAATTCCGCGACGGGGCCGTCTGGCTGCGTACCAGCACCCTTGGCTCCGACCGCGACGAAGTCCTGATCCGCTCAGACGGACGGCCTGGCTACTACGCTTCCGACGTAGCCTATCACTACAACAAGTTCGTGCTGCGGGGCTTTGACCGGGTGCTGGACGTTTGGGCCGTCGACCACCAGAACCAGGCCCGCCGCATGCCGCACCTGATGAAAGCGATGGGGTTGGACCCCGCGCGCCTGACGATCATGCTATACGATCTGGTCCGTCTCTACCGTGACGGCCAAGAGGTCAAGTTATCGAAACGCTCAGGCGACATCGTGACTATCGACGAGGTGGTCGAAGAGGTCGGTGCAGACGCCGTGCGCTACACATTGCTCACGCGCTCGAACCAGTCCGTGATGGATTTTGACCTGAACCTGGTCAGGCAGCAGAGCGACGAGAACCCGGTCTATTATGTCCAGTACGCCCACGCTCGAATGGCCAGTATCCTGCGCACGGCCACCGAACGCGGGTTCAGTCCGGAGAACTGGGCCGAAGGAGACCTGGCGTTGCTCGTTCATCCGGGCGAGTTGACGCTCTTGCGCAAGATACTCGAGCTGCCTGAAGTGATCGAGAAAGGGGTGCTCCAACTGGCGCCCCATCACCTGGCCTTCTATGCGAGCGAACTCGCAAGCACCTTCCATGCCTTCTATCGCGACTGCCGGGTGATTTCCGCCGAACCGTCCGAGGTGGAGCTGAGCAACGCCCGGCTGCGGCTCGTCGCGGCCACCAAGGCTGTTTTTGCCCGGGTCCTCGGCCTGATGGGCATGACCGCGCCGGAAAGCATGTAACGGTAGAACGTCGAGGAGGAAGATAATGCCAAGGAACTCAGGGCGATGGCGCGCCCTGCTGCCGTGCGGCTTGCTTTTCCTCGCCGCCCTGGCATGCGGGGGCTTCCAGTTACGGCCGACTGCAACCCCGGCGACCCGAGGAGGCGCTGCGAGCGTCCCAACGGAAACCACCAGGGCGGCGCCGGCCACTTCCACTCTCCCCGCGGACAGCCCGACCGTCTCGCCGACCAGCGCACCGACCGCTACCCCAACCCCGGCAATCGCCACTGGGGGGCTGACCATCGGCCGGGCGGCGCGCGTGCTGGCGCTGGGCGGCCTCAACGTCCGCGATCAGGCGGGCACGACGGGCAAACAAGTAGGCAAGCTCGGGCCTAACCAGACAGTGACCATAAAGGGCGGTCCCGTCGAGGCCGACAACTTCACTTGGTGGCAGGTGGATACGGGCTCGGGCCTCACCGGTTGGGTCACTTCCGGCCCCGCCGACGATCCGTGGCTTCAGCCGGAGCAGGACGCGGCCGTGACCCCGGCGGCAGGTGGTGGTGGACTGGTCGACCGACCGGTAAAAGCCGGGGACCTGGTGCAAGTAACGACGCAGGAAGGGCGTGTGTTGACCGTGCGGGAAGCGGCCAACACAAATGCCGCTGCCTTGGCGCACATCCTGAGCGGCACACAGTTTACGGTGACCGGCGGTCCGGAAGAGCAGGACGGGCTCACCTGGTGGCAGGTGGAGGGCGAGCAGGTGAAAGGCTGGGCCGCGGAAGGCGATGGTACTGATCGCTGGCTGACGCCGGTCGAGCGCTGAACGTTCGGTCAGTTGGCCACGTGCCTGGTATCGACCACCAACTGCGCCTGGCGCCGGATCGCTGCCCAATCGTAAACCGAGTGATCGGTGACGATGACCACGCAATCGGCCGCCGCGATCGCCTGATCGAGGTCAGGCACACATGCCAGCAGGTGCCCCTGGTGCTGGATGGTCGCGACGTAGGGGTCGTGGTAGCTCAGCCGGGCCCCCTTGACCCGCAACAACTCGATCACGTCCAGAGCCGGAGACTCGCGCAGGTCGTCGATATCCTTCTTGTAGGCCACGCCCAGCACCAGAACGGCACTGCCCTTGAGCGGCTTGCCCACCTGGTTGAGCGCGTCCTGCACCTTGTCAACCCAGTATCGGGGCATTTCGCTGTTGATTTCGCCGGCTAACTGAATGAAACGGGCGTTGTAGTTCAGCGTCTTGAGCTTCCAGGACAGATAGTGTGGATCGAGGGGGATGCAGTGGCCACCGACTCCGGGCCCGGGCGTGAACTTCATGAAGCCGTACGGCTTGGTCGCGGCCGCGTCAATCACCTCCCAGACGTCGATCCCTAACTTGTCGCACATGATGGCCGTCTCGTTGACCAAGGCGATGTTCACTGCCCGAAAGGTGTTCTCGAGCAGCTTGACCATCTCCGCGGTCTGGGTTGAAGAGACCGGCACGACTGTCTGAACGATTTGTGAGTACAGCGCCACCGCCATCGAGCGGCAGGCGTCGGTCACTCCGCCGACCACCTTCGGCGTGTTCTCGACCGTCCAATCCTGGCGGCCTGGATCGATACGTTCCGGCGAGAAAGCCAGAAAGAAGTCGGTGCCCACCTCGAAGCGCCTCACATTGAGGCGCTCCAGCGTTGCCTGCTGCGAGAACATGGGCAGCAGCAGTTCCTCGGTAGTGCCGGGATACGTCGTCGATTCGAGAGAGACCAGCATACCTGGGTGGATGAACTCGGCCACCGATTCGCCGGCCGAGATCAAATAGCGAACGTCAGGATCGCGTGTCTTGTTCAGCGGTGTCGGCACGCAGATGATCACGGCGTCGCACCGCTCGAGGGCAGCGTAGTCTGTGGTGGCAGTGAACGTGCCAGGCCGAAGATCCACCGGATGGCTGCCGTCGCACCTGCCGTCGGAGACGACACTGGCCAACAAGGGGGCCAGACGTTCAGACGAGACGTCCTGCACGTACGAATGCCCGCAGTTCAGCGAATCGATCTTGTTCTCATCGACATCGATGCCGAGAACTGGGAAGCCTCGCTCTGCAAATGCAACCGCCAGCGGCAAGCCCACGTAACCCAGGCCAACAATCGCCACAGTCGCGCTGTGCGCCTGAATCCGGGCAAAGAGATCGTCGTTCATGGCTTGGCTTTTTCCTTAGACCGAGCAGTGAAAGAATCTTGAGCTCTGGCACATTCTAGCGCATGGCCGCTCGGCTGGCAATACCTCGAGTCGCCCGTCTGACCGCGCCAGGGAAAGTAATGGCTGGCAGCCGCGGCACGGGCGGCAAGCATTGGTCCTGGTCGCCCGCTGTGATATACTGCGCGGCGTAGCCAAATCTCGAAGAGTGTCGAGGATGCGTTTGACGGGTAGACTGGTTTTGGCCTGCTTCGTGCTGTTGATGTGGTTCTCTGCGTCGCAAGCCGCCGGGGGCACCGTTTTGCAGGCGACCGGCGTCGACGTGCGGGCGTTGCAGGCCGACACGTTCACGGCCACTGCTACTGCGACTGAGACGGCAACAGCAACCTCGACGGCGACGGCCGCGGGCGCGACGGCGACGGCAACCAGGACTGCGAGCCCAACCCGCACACTGATCCCGACCCGTACCCCCTGGCCAACCATCACCGTCATTCCTACGCATCCTACAGCCACGCGCCAGTACACCAACACGCCCGTGCCAACCAAGACGCCCCTGCCGCCGAGCAGCACTCCGGTGCCGCCTCCTCCCAGTGCAACTCCGAGCCCGCTGCCGCCAGCCGTCGTGGCCACACCTACAGGTCGGGTTCCGGTCAACCCACTGCCAGGGGCGGGGAGTTTTCAATCGACGATCGCCACGCCTGCCGAACCGCCGGCCGTAGCCACAGTGCCAGAAACGGCAACACCGGCACCTTCCTCGACCAGCACCCCGACCGAGGCAGCCACTCCGCCGCCTCTGCCATCGGCGACTCTTCAGCCGGCGATCTTCGGTCCGGTTGCTGAGGGCAAGCCCACGCCCCCCCCGGCGGACGAGCCGGCCGTCGATCCGGCTAATCCGGCTCCGCCAGTGTCGCGAACTCGTGCTCTGGATCAGCACCGCCTCGCTCGCCCTGGCCGCCCTGCTCGGCATAGGCGTCATCCTGTGGCGAGCCCGCCGTTTCTAGAAGCCCGGGGACCTAGTGGCAAGAACTGAGAGTTTCCGGCTCGGGGAAGAATGTGCGGGCATCTGTACCGTGCGCCCAGATGTTGGAGTAGGCAGTCACGCCGTCCACGCTCGCCCAGAAATAGAGCCGATTCAGGGGGTCGCGCGCTGCGCTGACATCCACGTCGTTGAAGTCCCAGGCCTCGAACGTGATCCCGTTCACCGTCACCGCACGTGGCCGGCCGGGGACTGCCGTTCCCGGCTGCTCGGGGTCAACGTTTTGCGAGCGATGCAGCCTGACCACCGGCAACTCGGACATACTGGGTGCAAGAGCGATCTTTGAGCCGCTTTCGAACAGGTAGACGGTGATATTGGCGCGGTCGGCCTGATCGACCGGTGCGTCACCGTGCGGCCAGACGATTTCGATGCGTGCGTCGAGGGCTGAGGGTAGTCTGTCCGTCGTCCCCAGCGGCATGTCAGCCTGTGGGAAAATGGTGCGCGGATCGCCGGCGTGCACCCAGACATTATGAAACGTCGGCACACCGCCGACAGTCGCGAAGAAAGCCAGCTTCCCCGTAGGGTCTTGGGCCGCGCTCACGTCTACGTCGTTGAAGTCCCAGGCCGGAAACGTGCTTCCACCCTGGCTGAGCATGCGCTTCTGGCCGGTAGCGACCACGCGCGCTGGTGCTCCGTTCTGGGCGGCCCACAGACGGACGACAGGGTCCCAATCACATGGTGGCGGGTCGTTGCCCGGGCCTGCCAACAAGTACGCCGTGATATTCGCCCTTGTTGCCTCGTGCACGGAGGCGTTATCGTGCGGCCAGACGATCTCGATCTTGCTGCGCAAGAACGGGGGTGCCAGGCGGTCCCAAGCGGCGGTCGCGGCTGAAGTGACCGCCGACGGCGACCCCGTAGCAGGGGCTGGGATGACCGTGGGCAGAAGAACCGGCGTGGGTCGGGGTGGCGTGGATGCGGCGGTGTTAGCCGGCGCCAGAACGGGCGTCGATGCAGCCGGAGGCACAGTCGAGGCCGGCAGAGAACGGGGCTGCCGGCAGCCCGCCAGCAGGAGTGCCGGTAACAGCATCAGCAGTGTCGTGACCAGCCGGCCGGCTTTGCGCGGCTGCCGAGCGCCCGGCAAGACACCACCTCCCATCCTCATGGAGACGACCCTCCCCGGCCCGTGCGCCGCGCACAGGCCTGGCATGCACGCGTGCGGGTCTTCGATTTTGTGTCGGATGTCACTTGGGCGGATAGACCCAGGCATCGAACAGGGCGTTCAGGTCCTGCCCGGACACTTCCTCGGCCAGTTTCTGAAACCCAGCCGGGGTCGCGATCCGCCACGCATACTCCCGATAGTAACGCTGCAAGAACGTCGCCATTTTGTCTTTGCCGATCCGTTTTTCCAGGGCCAGCAGAAACAAAGGTCCTCTGCCATAGACGATGCCGCTATACTCGTCGCCTGTGTACGCGCTAACCGTCAGGCCTATGGGCTTGGCTTCGTCCTTGACACGATCCCAGCGTCCCTGGAAGTCCTGGGTTTCGTAGGCGCTCGCTCCCGCCTCTCCGTACTGGCCGGCGAAGTAAAGCTCAGTGCTGTACTGAGCCATAGCTTCGTCCAGCCACGGGTTGTTCAGTTGGTCGTCACCCACGACGTTGTACCAGTACTGGTGCGACACTTCGTGCGCCGTGGCGGCCTCGAAGTTCACGCGCCGCGTAGGAGCCCGGTACAGGCCGGCCGCAACGACGATCATCCCCGGATACTCGATGCCGCCTGCACTGGTCGGGGTTTCGGCGACGTCCAGTTCCCGGTAGGGGAATGGCCCAAAGGCGGCCTGGTAGGTTGTCAGAGCGGCGGCCGCCCAGCCCAGCGCTTCCTTTCCACCCTCGGCATCTGCCGCGACCGCGTAGCTGTTGACGACGATGTCACCCACCTGCTGGCTGACTTTGCGGTAATTGGCGCTGGCCACAATGTTGAAATCGCGCATCGGACCGCCCACCAGCCGCCAGCTCACGCTGCCATCGGCGTTTGCCGTACGCGCTCGGGTTTCCCCGGTGGCTACCACCGTCAGAGCCGCCGGCGCCGTCAGGCTGACGTCGTAGAGGCTGGCATCGGCATACAGCACGTCGCCCTGCAATGAGGGCCGCTCCAGGTGCCAGCCCTGATCATCGTAAACCACCAGGGTCGGGTAAAAACCGGCGAGGGCCAGGACGTTATCCTTCAGGGCGAACTCGCCGTAGTTCCCCACGTCCTTGCCTGCCGGGATTGGATCGCTGAAGCGCATGTCCAGTTGCAGGCGGGCCCACGGCGCAAGGGGCGCTGGCAGGGAGACCTTAAGCAAGCTGCCCTGAGATTCCAGGCCAGCCTGGACAGTATTGCCGTCGACGCGCACGTCCGTGACGGTCATGCCATCGCCCCACAGGTTGGGAAAGAGGTGCAGGTAAAGGCTGTCCAGCGTCACGGTCGAGCGGTTGGTATAGTAGATGCTCGCCTGGCCATCCAGACGGCTCAGGTCAGCCGGCAGGGTAAGGGTCAAGTGATACTGGTTCATCGTCTCCAGGGTTGCGCTGATCGGCTGCAGACCGGCAGGTTGAAGCTCGGCCGCCGGGCGCAGAACGGACTCGTAGACGGGCCACTCGTTCCAGGGGACGGCGACCCCTCCGGCGGCCTCGGCCGCCGCAATCGGAGCCCCAGGTTCGGCAGACGCGGTGGGCGGCGTGACGGCGACGGTGGCCGCATCTGCCACCGGAGTGCCGGCCGGATCAGGACTGACAGGCGCAGGCGGCCTGAGGACAGCAGTTGCAGACGGGGCCGCTGAGACGGTTGCGGACGGAACGTCTTTGGTAGGACCGGCTGCCGCCGGCAGCGGGGTGGCAGCGGGCATGGCGCCAGGCAGGCAGGCGGCCAGTCCGCTGAGCAACAATAACGCGATCGTCAAGAGGGCAATGGTGTGGCGCATCTAGACCCCTGGGTAGGCCCAATTAGGATTATGTCGATTGTACAGTCGATGGGGCGCGGAGGCAAGTCTTGACTTTGCCTCTCCGTTAAGTGAAAATGAACGCATGACCATCGGTCTGCATCCCGTCCGTCACCTGCGTCGCTACCGGCGCATCGGCGCGACCTTCGTGCGGCACGGCTTTGGCTTCGCGATTGATCGGCTCCAGCCGGCCGTCCGCAATCGGCTCGGGCGCTCCAAGACGATGCCCCTGCGTGTGCCATCCGAGGGGCTTGCCGAACACTTCCGCCTGGCCTTGGAGGAGCTCGGTCCCACCTTCGTGAAGTTCGGCCAGGTCCTGAGCACACGTCCCGATCTGCTGCCTCCCGCCTACATTGCCGAGTTGTCGCGCCTGCAAGATGCCGTGCCACCGGAATCGTGGGAAGAGATGCACGCGCTGCTGACCCGCGAGCTGGGCAAATCGCCCGAGGAGATCTTCGCCAGCATCGATCCGCTGCCCATTGCCGCAGCATCGCTATCGCAGGTGCACGCGGCCTCCTTGCGCAATGGCGATGACTGCCCGGTAGTGGTCAAAATTCAGCGGCCACGGGTGCGCGAACAAATCGAAACCGATCTGTCGATCCTGGCGGAGCTGGCTGCCGGCGCGCAGCGCACACCCCTGGCACGCTATTACGATCTCCCGGCGATCGTCGATGAATTCGCCTACACGCTGCGCAACGAGCTGGATTACGCGCGTGAGGGGCGCAGCGCCGACCGCTTCCGCGAAAACTTCGAGGACGTGCCAAGCCTCTACATCCCCCAGATCTATTGGGAGTACACCACCCAGCGCGTGCTGACCATGGAACGCCTTTCAGGGATCAAGATTGACGACATTGCGGCGATGGACGCGGCGCAGGTCGATCGTAAGGTCGTGGCACAGCGCAGCGCCGAGATCATCGTCAAAGAGATCCTGGAGGACGGTTTCTTTCATGCCGATCCTCATCCGGGCAACTTCGTGGTGATGCCGGGCAACATCATCGGCGCTATGGACTTCGGCATGGTTGGCCACGTCGACGAGACCCTGCGCCTGGATCTCATCCGGCTGTACGCGGCAGCGGTGGACGTCGATGCCGGCGCCGTCGTCGACCAACTCATTCGCATGGGGGCCGTCGACGAGGAGATCAACCGGCGACGGTTGAGCATGGACGTCCGCCGCTTCCTGGACCGCTATCGCGGCGTGACCCTGGAGGAACTGCGTGCCGACGAGATGTTCGCAGACATCGTTCCCATCGCCTTCCGGCACCACATTCGCCTGCCGGCTGACCTGTGGTTGTTGGGCAAAACATTGAGCATGATCGAGGGGGTTGGCCGCTGCCTCGACCCTGACTTTGACATGTTCGCCGTATCGGAGCCGATCGTGCGACACCTGATCCGCCGGCTGCTGATCCCCGGCGCACCCAAGAGCCGCACGCTTCTCCGCCTTGGCACCGACTGGGCCGACGTCACAACCCTGCTACCGCGCGCCGCCGGCCGCGTGCTGCAGCAGGCCGAGCGCGGCGACCTTTTCGCGGTGCGTGTCAAAGACACGGACCGCGTCCTCCACGTGCTGGATCAGCTCGCGACACGGCTTTCGCTGAGTGTGCTGGTGGCGGGCCTGACGATGGGCCTGGCAGTGCTGATTCCCTCCACGACCGGCAACGTATTGGCACGCATCGTGACTATCCTTGGTTTCCTGCTCTCCGCCACCCTCTCCGCCTGGCTGGTCATATCCATCCTGCGCGCTGGGCGGCGTTAGGCAGCGACCGCCTGCAGGGCCTGCCCGAGATCGGCCATGATATCGGCCGGGTCCTCGATGCCGATCGACAGCCTGACCAGGCCATCGCCGATGCCAATCAGGCGGCGGGTTTCCGCGGAGAGCGCACGGTGTGACGATCGGGCCGGGTAAAGGGCCAGGCTGTACACGTCGCCCAGCGTCGTGGCCGGCTGCACCAGCGCGAGCGCATCCATGAAGATCGCCACGTGCTCGAGATCGCCCTCCCGCAGGTCAAAACTGATCATCGCGCCGAAACCACGCTCCCCGTAGAGGCGCGCCGCCAGCTCGTGCTGCGGATGCTCCGGTAAGCCGGGGTAATTGACGCCGCTCACCTGCGGCTGGGAGACCAGCCACTGCGCAACCTGCGCCGCATTGACACATTGCCGCTCCATGCGCAGGGGTAGAGTTTTGAGGCCGCGCAGAATCAACCAGGCCTCCTGGGGTCCCAAATTGCTGCCCACCAGCTTGATCAGCTCGTTGAGTGCTGCCCGGCGCTCTCGGTTGGTGACAATCACCCCGCCCAGAACGTCTCCGTGCCCACCCAGGTATTTGGTGGCGCTGTGCACGACGTAATCAGCGCCCAGGAGCAGCGGGCGGCACAAGTAGGGGGTCGCAAAAGTGCTGTCGATGATCAGCGCGGCGCCTGCTCCGTAGGCCAGGCGCGCCAACTGGGGCACGTCCGCGACCTTGAGCAGCGGGTTGGAAACGATCTCGGCCAGCAAGGCCACAGGTTTGACCTCGGCCATCACACGGGCCAGCCCATCCAGGTCGGTGACATCGACAAAATGGGTCTTCACTCCCTGCTGCGACATCAACTTATCCAGCAGGTTGTAGGTCGCCCCGTACACATCCTGGGCGGCGACCACGCTCGCACCTTCACGCGCGCCTGCGGCCAGCAAGGCCGCATACACCGCCGCCATGCCGGAGCCAAAACTGAGTGCGGCCTCACCACCTTCCAGCGCGGCCATCGCGTTTTCCAGCGCTTCATTGGTCGGATTACCATAGCGAAGGTAAACGGGACCTGGCTTGTCGCCGGCGAAGACCTCGTCGAGGGTGTCGAAGTCCTCGTAGACGTAGCTCACGCTGGGGTAGATTGGGGTCGCGACGGGGGTGAAGGGCGGGCGCGGTGCCCGTTCGCCGGCGTGCACCGCCGTGGTAAAGATCGAACGTTCGGGCATGAGTACCTCCCATGGTGCGCCAGGCTGGCACAGATAACGAAAACCGCCGGCGCCTGAGCGCCGGCGATCTCCCTCATGAGCCCGGAGAGGCTCGAACTCTCAACCCGCGGCTTAAAAGGCCGCTGCTCTTCCAATTGAGCTACGGGCCCGCTCCTCCGAGTATAGCATAGCGGGTGAAGAGCAACCAAATCAGGACGGAAAGTACCCGGCGACCGCGAGCGGGGCAATTTTCTCCAGCAGACTGCGCGGTACCCCGTTCGACTGGACAATCCGCCCATACACGCCCGCGCTGGCCTTCGGCGTGCGTGCACCGGTCTCGCGATCGACCTCGAAGAGCCCGAATTTCAGTTGCCAGGCATCGCACCACTCAAAGTTGTCGACCAACGTCCAGTGGTAGTAGCCACGCAGGTCGACGCCTTCCTCGATCGCCCGCCAGGCTTCCGCCAGGTGTGTGGCGATGAAACGCGGGCGCACGTCGTCGTCATGGTCGGGCACACCGTTCTCAGTGATGTAGATTGGCTTGCCATAGGCTGCCACCTGCTTGAGAGCCAGGTACAGGCCGTGCGGGTTGATCTCGCCATACGGCTCGCCGCTGATGGTATTGTCGCTCAGCTCGACGGTGGGATCGAACGCCAGGCGGGCCAGCACCAGGTTTGGCCGCAGCGGATCGAAGGCCACACGCGCGGTGGTGTAATAGTTGAGGCCGATGTAATCGCAGGCGTCGATCAACTGCGGTACCTGCTGGCCAAAGCCGAGTGGGGGCAGCAGTCGCCCACGGGTCATCGCCGTGTAAATCGAGCCGTTCGCGACGTGGTCCACGATCCCCGCCGCCCGCCGGTCGGCTTTGCTGTCCGGGTTCGCCGGCAGCATCACCTGCATATTGTGAGCCAGGCCCACCTCGGCGTCGTTTTGCAGACGGTGGATCAGACGGTAGACGCGGCCGTGCACCAACAGCATGCGCCGCAGCACGTTGAAGGCGCGGGCGGGATTCTTCACGCCCGGCGGGAAGTTGCCGAGCAGGTAGCCGCTGTAGGCATAGACGATCGGCTCATTGATAGTGCACCAGAACGTGACCTGGTCACCAAGCGCCTCCAGCACGCGCGTGACGAAACGAGCGAAGTAGTCGCCGACATGCGGGTTCTCCCAGCCCCCTTCGCCCGTCAGCCAGAGCGGGTCTGTGAAGTGGTGAAGCGTCACCAGCGGACGGAGGCCTCGCTCGCGCAGCAGGGCCACCATCTGCTTGTACTGATAGAGCGCACCGGCGTTGAAGACGCCCGGCTCGGGCTCAATGCGGCTCCATTCGACCGATAGGCGCAGGCTGTTCAAGCCCAGCTCGGCCGCGCGATCAAAATCGGCGGCCGCCACCTCCAGGTCCCACCAGCGGGTTGCCGGGCCGCAACGCCCGCCATCCCGGATGCGAGTGGGCTGCTCCTCCCAGGTGGCCCACTGGTTGTTATTGTTATCGCCCTCATTCTGGTGTGCGGCGGTCGCCACACCCCAGACAAATCCCTCGGGCATTTTCAACACGGAGGGTCTCGTCATCGGATATCCTCGGAAACATCAAGCCTGGTCGAACTTGATGTACAACAGGCCCTGGTTGCCTGAGATGGTGAAGTTGAGGTTTCGGCTGTCGCGTTCGCCGTTGCCGTCGAGCACCCAGAGCGTGTAATTGCCGGCTACGGTGTGGCCCGGCAGCTTGTCCACGCCGATCGACAATTCGTAGTTGTACTTGCCCATGGAGCCATCGCTCGCCACGCGCGCAATGCTGCGCACGTTGTCTGGCACCGGGAGTTGCTGGCCATCCTTGACCATGACGACGAAATAGCTGCCTTGCGGCTGGCCGCCGTCAATGCCGCTGTGCATGAACAGGAACTGCAGCTTGAGTTCCTGCCCGCCATTCTCGGCCGTTTGCGGCCCGCCGACGACCTTCCACTTGCAGCCATCGCCACCGATATTGGCGCACGGATCGGCTGCGGGAGGGGGCGCGGGCGCCTGAGTCGGGGCCGGGGCCTTGGCCGGAGGGGCAACCGCCGCGACTGGTGGCGCCGGAATGTTCTGCGCCACGGCAACCAGCTCGGGGTTCTCGACGCTGACGATGCTGGCTGCGACCCAGGCGGCGTCGCCGTTGGCGTTGATCTGCCACCAGTCGCCGGCCGCGTTTCTGCCGATCACCTCGAATCCGTCCCCCTGCCTGGCCGTGCCGACGGTGCCGTAACCGGTGCCCGGGCCGCCCCGCAAATTGGCCGTCGCGCTGCTGACCGTCAGCCGGGCTGACGGCGGCGGGGTGGCGGTCGGCTCCGCCGTGGGCGGGGCGGCCGTGGGCGAGGGTTCGGGCGGGAGAGCCGTCGCCGCCGGCACCGGGGTGATGGTCGCCGCGACTGCCAGCGCCGGGGCAGAGGCCGTCCCCTTTACCGGCGTGAAAGTGGGCATGCGCGTTTTGGTCGGCGTAGGAGTTGGGCCGGGCTTGCCTGCCGCACAGCCGCCGAGGGCGAGTAAGGCCAGCAGGGCCACGACAGCGGCGATCGCGCAGGCGTAGAGCCAACGGCGCGAGCTCGTTTCTCGTTCGATCAGCATTGATTCTTCCTTCCATTGCGACCGTCGCAGGCCGCTCCACGTGATACGTCAGGCCGGGCCTGCCTGTCCGGCCGGGACCTCGCCTTCGGGAGGCGCGGCATAGCGCTCCAGGGCCACGCCGGCCTGGGTCAGGAAGTCAATCGCGTTCTCATCCGGATATTGCCCGGCGTAGATCACACGGCGGATACCAGCATTGATGATCATCTTGGCGCAGGTCAGGCACGGTTGATGAGTCACGTACAGGGTGCTCCCTGCTACGCTCACGCCGTGCAGTGCGGCCTGAATGATCGCATTCTGCTCGGCGTGCAGCGTGCGCACGCAATGGCCATCGACCATCAGGTGGCCGACCTCGTCGCAGTGAGGGAGGCCGGCGGGAGCCCCATTATAGCCCGTGGTCAGGATGCGACGGTCCTTGACGATGATCGCGCCCACGCGCAAACGGCCGCAGGTGCTGCGCTTCGCCACCTGCAAGGCGATATCCATGAAGTAATCGTCCCAGGAAGGCCGCCGGTAGTGCTCTTCGGCCATGTGATTACCGCCTGCTGAGAGATCCGGGGCGCGCCCCAGGGCGCGCCGCGACGGGCATTATACGCCGCGCGGGCCGGCGGCGCCAGTTTGTGGTGCTGGAGCGTCCGGGGCCGTATGGGCCGCGCAAGCGCGGCCGGCACATCAACGTTTGAAGCCTGGCATTGAGCCAGCAGACAAGTCGCGCTGCCGCGAACGTGTGACGCGATCCGGCAGCGCTTGCCAGACGAAATCGGGGATCTTCAGGCCGTGCCAAACTGGCGGTCGCCTGCGTCGCCCAAGCCGGGGACGATGTAACCGATCTCGTTCAGCCGCTCGTCCACGGCGGCCAGGTAAACCGGCACGTCGGGATGGGCCTCGTGCAGGCGGGCGACGCCTTCGGGAGCCCCGATGATGCCGACGTATTTGATTCGCGCCGCGCCCCACTTCTTGAGCACGTCGACGGTTGCGACGGCGGTGCCGCCCGTGGCCAGCATCGGATCAAGGATCAGGCACACCTGTACGGTCGGGGCAACGGGCAATTTGTTGTAGTACTGGACCGGCCGCAGGGTGCGCTCATCCCGAAAGAGGCCGATGTGCCAGACCTCGGCGCCCGGCATCATCTCCCAAATACCCTCGACCATCCCCAGTCCCGCCCGCAGCACGGGAATCAGCCCCACGGTCTCAGTCAGCTCCGCGCAATGCGCGCGGCCCATGGGGGTCTCGACCGTAACCGGACTGACTCCCAGATCGGCAGTCGCCTCGTAGGCCAGCAGGATAGAGATCTCGCGGATCAACTCGCGGAACTTTTTGGGCTCGGTGCGCCTGTCGCGTAGCCGGGCAAGCTTATGCTGAATCAGCGGATGCCCGGAGACATGGACGTTGTTGGGTAGCATGCGAGCTCCTCGTCTGGTTCAGGGCCAAAAAAACGGGTCAGAGCGCTGCGCAAAGAGCGAATCTAACCCGGCCAAGGGGAACCTATGTGTGCCATCGGACGATATTCTACTGCCTGGCTAGCAAATCGGCAAGCCGGTCAAGGCCGGTAGCGCGGAAGGGGCACAGGCTTATGGGGGGCTTTGACCGGGCTGGAACTGCAAGCCAGGGCACAGCTCGCGCCGGGGGCGCTGGCCATGCCCTGGAAGTCTGATTACCGGAGAGTCTTACTGTCGTTCTTCTTCACTGCGAGGGGTGATGCCGCGCCGGATCAGCTTCTCAACTTCAGCCTGACAATTGATGCACAAGGTTGCATCCGGCCGCACCTCGAGCCGTTCGGGGTTGATGTCTGTGCCGCAACGCTCGCACTTACCATACTTTCCCTTTTCGATCGAGCGCAGGGCCATCTGTACGCCCTCCAGCTTGTGTTCGAGCTGGGTCAGCAGGGCAACGTTCTTCTCGCGTTCGATCAGGTCCGGGTCGCCTTCTTCGGCGTCGACGTCGACCTCCACTTTCAGCGCCTCGCGCAGGCGGTCGATTGCGCCGGTGATGCGCGAGCGTTCCTCCATCAGCTTGCGCCGCTCGCGCGCGACGATCTCATCTCTTGTTGCCATTTCATTCAACTCCTAGATTGCGCACCATTGCGTGTCCACCGATCCTGGAAAAAAGCTGCACCCTTATACCATATATCCGCTGGCAAGTCAATTGTTGCTAAAAGGCACTGTTGCTAAAAGTCACTTTGTTTAATCGCCCTTTTCGCTCGTCGATGAATGGGAAGACTCTTGCTCGCCCAAATGTTCGTGTCGCGGGTCAGTCTTTCCGGGTACGTCGCACTCTCTGGTATAATAAACGCTCGACGTGTGATAACAGACGTGCCCGTTTGTCGAAAGGAAACCATGGCTGAACGTCCGATCTCGCCTCACGGTCGCCCCGAAGAAGTGGTGGTGGATGCCGCGCTGCGCCCGCGCTCTTTGGCCGAGATGATCGGCCAGGACCGTCTGCGCGAGAACCTGAGCATCCTCATCCAGGCGGCGCGTGCGCGCGGCGAGGCGCTGGACCACGTCCTACTTTACGGCCCACCTGGGCTTGGCAAAACTTCCCTGGCCCACGTCATCAGTAACGAAATGGGTACCGGGCTAAAAGTGACGGCCGGTCCGGCCGTAGAACGGGCCGGCGACCTGGCTGCGATCCTGACCAACCTGCACCAGGGCGATATCCTTTTCGTCGACGAGGTCCACCGGCTGGGGCGGGCCGTCGAGGAAGTGCTGTATCCGGCGATGGAAGACTTCGCGCTGGATATCGTGATCGGCAAGGGCCCCAGCGCGCGCAACATCCGCCTCAAACTGCCGCGTTTCACGATTATCGGCGCGACCACCCGCCTGGCCCTGATGACCGCACCGCTGCGCGCTCGCTTCGGCGCCGTTTACCGTTTCGACTTCTATGACCCGGAGGCCATGGAGAACATCGTCCGCCGCGCGGCCGGCTTGCTGCAGGTGCCGATCACCCCCGAAGGGGTGGCCGAGATCGCCAGGCGCGGGCGCGGCACGCCGCGCGTCGGGCTGCGGCTGTTGCGCAGGGTACGCGACTACGCCCAGGTCAAGGCCGAAGGGACCATCAGTGCCGAGGTCGCGCGCGAGGCGTTGACGCTGATGGAAGTGGACGAGCTCGGCCTTGACACGCTGGATCGCCAGGTGTTGGGGCGCATTATCCGCAACTTCGAGGGCGGACCGGTTGGCCTGGAAACCATTGCCGCGGCCATCTCTGAGGAGCCGGATACGATCATGGACGTCGTAGAGCCCTACCTTCTCCAGTTGGGCTTCCTCGACCGCACTCCTCGCGGCCGGGTGGCCACCCGTCGCGCCTACGAGCACCTGGGCCAGCCCTACCCGGAGCGCGATGATCAACCAGGGCTCTTCGATCGTGAAAACCAGTGATTTCGACTACAACCTGCCCCCTGAGCTGATCGCGCAAACGCCCAGTGAACGGCGCGACGAATCGCGGCTTCTGGTGTTGGACCGCCGGAGCGGCGAGATCAGCCACCGCCGTTTTCGGGACCTACCGTCCTACCTGCGCCCCGGCGATCTGCTGACCGGCAACGACAGCCGGGTGATCCCGGCCCGCCTGCACGGCGTCAAGGCAACCGGCGGGCAGGTGGAGCTGTTTCTGTTGCGACCGGCCAGCCGTCAGAACGAGGGTCAGACGGCTCTGTTCGAGAGGCAGCCACAGGCGGCGAATGCAGAAGATGTGTGGGAGTGCCTGGTCGGCGGCAAAGGGCTGCGGCCCGGCGTACGAGTGCGGATCACCAGGGATCGGCAGGGGCAGTCGCAGCCGCCGATCATCGCCACCATCCGGGCGGAGACGGAGGCGGGCGGGCGCCTGGTAGACTTTCAGCCACCGGTGGCCGACTGGCTGTGGGACGTGGGCGAGGTCCCGCTGCCGCCCTACATTCATACGGCGCTCTCCGACCCCGAGCGCTACCAGACAATCTACAGCCGTATCGAGGGTTCGGTCGCTTCCAGCACGGCCGGTCTGCATTTCACACCGGAGCTGTTGCTCGAGCTGCGTGAGCTCAACGTCCGTTTTGGCACCGTCACCCTGCACATCGGCCTGGACACCTTCCGACCCGTCCAAGAAGAGGAGATCGAGAAGCACCAGATTCACCGCGAGTGGCTGCAGTTGACCGGCGATACGGCGCGTTTGGTCAACGAGACCCGGCTGGCCGGTGGACGAGTGATTGCCATCGGGACAACGGTGGTACGCGTGCTGGAAAGCGCGGCCAAGGTCGCGCTCGGCTATCGGCCCGGAGAAGAGGTGCCGCCTGACAGTGCGTGCGGATGGCAGACGGTGGTCGCGTTTACGGGCGAGACAGACCTGTACATTCGCCCCGGCCACCAATTCCGGGCGGTCGACGCGCTGATCACCAACTTCCACCTGCCCCGCTCCACCCTGCTCATGTTGGTGAGCGCGTTTGCCGGCAAAGAGCTGGTTGACCGGGCCTACGCGGAGGCAATCCGCGAACGTTATCGGTTCTACAGCTTCGGCGACGCGATGTTGATCCTGTAAAGCAAACGCCTGGGATAGCAAGGGGTGGGCCGCTGGCCCACCCCTTGTTGGTGAAGCAGACTAGATGAGGTGCCCGATAGCCTGCGGCCCTAGTTTGCGCTCGCTCGATTGACCTCGGCCAGCGCCCACTCCGCTTCGCTGCGCACGTCCGGATTGGCATCCACCACCGCCAGCTGCAGAGCCGGGGCGGCCTTGGGGCTGCCGATGAAGCCGAGGACCGTAGCCGCATTCTGGCGGGCAAGTGCGCTGCCGCTGGAATCAAGGACCAGGGTCAGGGCGGGAAGCGCCGGCTCGCCGATGTCTTCCAGGGCCGCCATCGCGACCCGGCTCGCCGAGGCCTCCGGAGCCCCCAGGGAGCCGGCCAGAGCCCCGGCTGCGGCCGCATTGCGGATCGCAGCCAGGGCATCGGCGGCGTTGCGCTGAACCAAGACGTTCGGGTCGCGCAGCAGTCGAGCCAGGTCGCTTACGGCTGCGGCATCGCGCGCCTCGCCGAGGGCCAACGCCGCCCGCCAGCGGACGGTCGGGTTGGCATCATTCAGAGAGGTGCGCAGGCTGGCCAGATCGTTGGGGCCCGCCATTTCGCCGAGGGCCTGGGCGACGTAGAGCCCGACTGCCTCATCTGTGTCGGCCAATTGGCCGAGCAAAGCCGGCACGGCGGCGCGATCGCGCAGCAGACGCAGTGTCTTGACGGCGTTTGCGCGGTCGAGCGCGCTCGGGCTGGAAAGACCGGCGATGGCGGCGCGCGTCGCCGCTGGCAAAGACGGCCGAGCCGCGCGCGTGGTCCAGAAACCCCGAGCAGCAAAACCAACCAGCAGGACGATCACGATCAGTAGAATCGGCAGTGTACGGCGTCGAAGAATGTGTTTCAGTTGCATCGTTCACCTCAGGAACAATCCCCTTGCTCAATCAGACCGACATGCTGTAGACGCAGTTGAACCGGCAAATGTTTCACTTCTCGGGAGGAAAATAGCGCTTCGATGGCCACGGTGGGGCAGAGCCGCCGACACGGGCAAAAAAAGGGGCAGGTCTAGCTGCGGATCAGGCGGTGGGCGAGCCAATCTCCCAGGCCCGACAGGTCCTCGGTGGGCAAGTAGTGGCCGGCGTGTTCGTCAAAGAGGATGTGCGCGCGGGCCGGGAACTCCTCGTCCCCTTCCCAGAGCAGCGCGGCCAGCGCCAGGCGAGGGAGGGCCTGGAAACGGAAACTGGCATCGGCAAGATCGAGCGGTTGGCCGCCCAGGCCGGCCGCGGCCGCGCGGAACGCGGCCAGGTCTGCGCCGTAACGCTGGGCGACGATTGCTTCTTCGTGGCCGGCAAAAGCCTGGGCATAGAAGAGACCGTCCGGCAGCCCGCGGAAGCTCACCCAGCGATCGGCAGCCGGCGTGCCGTCGGCCATCACTAAGTAATGAAGGAGCGCGATCGCCACCGAGGGATGGGCCGGCTTAGCGGCAGCCAGGCTGGCACTCAGGTCGGGGGGCGCGTCTGGACCCAGAAAAAGAACGTCACCGGCCGGGTAGGTGACCAGGTGCCGGGCACCAAAAAAAGGCACGACGACGCCTTGAGGGCTGAGGGCACAACCCGCCAACCCGGCCGAAAGCGCCGGGTCGGCGGTTGCCCAGCCAGTGCGGGCCCGTTCGAGAGCGATTTGGAAACGACGATTTGGATCGGATTGTGTCATGGCAAGATCGAGTGGCCGGGCGCAAGAAGGGCGGCTCGAGCGATGGTAGGATCGTACCATTTTCAGGAACCACCCCTCGAAGGGTCGCCGCGGCCTTACTGCTTGTACTCTTCGCCGATCAACTCGCGCGCGATGATCATGCGCATGATGTTCATGGCGCCCTCGGCGCCGATCGAATAGGAGCGTACCCCGCGGATGCCCATTTCGATGGGATACTCCTTAGTGTAGCCCATCGCGCCCAGCCAGTTGGCCACTTCGTTCAGGGTCTCGAAGGCGATGACCGGCGCCTTCAGCTTGGCCATCGCCGCAGCGAGGGCCACCTCCTTGTGCTTGTAGCCGTTGTGGGCATACATTTCGTCCGCCATCCAGGCCGCTTTGTAGGTCAGCAGGCGGGCGGTCTCGATGTCGGTGGAGCGCTCGGCCGCCGGGAATGAGATGCCCTGGAAAGAAGCCAGCGGGTGGCCGAAAGCGCGGCGTTGTTTTATGTAGTCCACGCCCATCTGCAGCCCGGCCTCGGCAGCCCCGACGCAGGTCGCGCCGATCAGGATGCGGGCAAGGGTGAAGCCCTCCATAGCATAGTAGAAGCCGCGGTTGGCCTCTCCCACCCGGTTCTGGTCGGAGAGCTCCAGGTTGTCCATGTTGAAGCCACCGGTGGAGATACCCTGCCGTCCCCAATCTTCGACCAGGGTGGTGGTGACACAGGGATTGTCTTTGAGCGGCACGGCGAAGAAAGTGAAGCCGCGATGCGCTGCGCCGGGATCCGTGCGGACCAGCGTCAGGTGGCAGCCGCCCATCTTGAGCTCCTCGCGGATGCCGCTTATGTACATCTTCTCGCCGTTGAGCAGCCAGCCGCCGTCCCTTTGCTCGGCTTTACAGCGCGTGGCACCGGCGATGTCGGAGCCGCCGCCCGGCTCCGTGGCCGCGATCCCCAGGAAGGACTTGCCAGCGGTCACACCGGGCAGTACTTGCTTCTTGAGCTCTGGCGAGGCATAGCGATCGAAAATGGAGCCCCAGGCGGCCTCGACCAGGTATAGCACGGGCAGGGCCAGGCTGATCTCGGCTCGTCCCAGTTCTTCGGCCGCGATGGCTGCCATCGTCACGCCCATCCCCGCGCCGCCGTACTCCTCGGCGACCGTGGGCGCAAGAAGCCCCATTTCGGCCAGGTCGTGAATCATCTCGTCTGGGATGTGACCGGTGCTGTCGATCTCCCTCGAGCGGGGCGCGATCTTCTTCTGCGCGAAATCCCGCACGGCGCGGCGCCACATTTGTTCTTCCTTGCTCCAGCCGAAGTTCATGAACTTCCTCCTTGAAGTAGTCTCGGAATGTCGCGCGCCCGCAGAGAATAGATGCGACGGCTTTCCACAGGTCACGCTCCCGCTACGACGGGCAAAACCGACCCGATGTACCGGCCAAGCTGTGAGCTCGGCCCGGAGTTCATTCTACTAGATCGGGATGCCAGCGGCAAGCCTGGGCATAGGTGACCAACTGAAAGCCAAGTTTGGCGAGGATCGGCGAGCTCTGTTCGCCGGCGTCGACGGTAAGCAGACGGAAGCCGCGGCGGACAGCCTCTAGGGCGCGGGCGGCCAGGAGTGCGGTATAAAAGCCGCGGCCTCGATACTCGGGCAGTGTCGAGCCTCCCCACAGGGTCGCGAAGTCACCCGGCGCATGGAAACGGACCCAGGCGGAGCTGACTGGCTGCCCATCGGCATAGGCCACGTAGATGCTGATGCGCTCGGGGACTGCGCTCAACTCGTCACGCAGGCTTGTTCCCAACCAATCAAACGACTCGCCCCAAACCCGCGCCTGCACTGCCATGACATCGCCCATTCCGCTCGGCTCCAGGATACGGCGCACTTCGTCGATATGAGGTTGCCGGAGCCAGGCCGGCGCCGATTCGAGGTCGAGCAGCATGACCGCCTCGCGCTCCTCGACCGCAAAGCCATGCGCCGCCAGGCGCTCGACCAGATCACCTGGCGCGTCATGGGCATACGCCTTCCACTCGAAGTCGCGGCCGGCCGCCTGAATTCGCGCCAGCTCACGACGGATGGCGGCGTCTGCATCAGCAGCGCGCAGGTCTGACCAGATGATGCAGCCATCCCCTTCGTGTCCCGGCGCGGGCACCAAACGCACTATACGTTCGTCAACCTCGCGCAGGAGGCCGAAATACTCGACTTCGCGCCGTTGCTGCCTGTCGAACAGCGCCAGGAGCTCCCCGATATTCATGCCCGGAACACCGTTTGCAGGTATCATCCTGGAAAGATGCTGGCAGAAAGCCAGAGACCCGAAGAGGATGGATCGCCCTTCGGGTCTGTCGCAACCAGCCTTGCAAGGGTGCGCGCCAGCCTGGCTCTCAGAGCCCCTTGCCGCTGAGCAAGTCCTCAAGCGCTATGCCGTTGACGAACACCTGCACCCGCTGCACGGTCGAGAACTGGTGACCAAGCGCGTCGAACTGCGCGATCACGCGTGGGTCGTCGCAGACCCCGCCAAGGCTAAGCTGGCCGCTCAGCTTGATCGTCGCCAGGCCATCCTCGACCGTCACGCTCTCGATCGCCAGGTTGGCCTGGTAAAGCGGATCATAGAGCCCCGACTGGCCATAGAATTGAGTGTGGATCGAAAGCAACTGCTCGACTGCGGCGGTCAACGGCGCGCTCGTCGCCGCGATATTGCGGGTCACCAAGACCAATGTGTCGCCGCAGCCCACGGGTCCATTGGTGCTCAGCGCGATCAGTGGGATTTGCACGCTGGTGAAGCTCGGCGCCGCAGGGGGCGTGGGCGGCTGTGGAGCTCCGGTCAACTTGATGACCTGCCCCGGGTAAATGCGGTTAGCATTGCCGATATAGGGGTTGGCCCGGAGCAGCGCGCCGACGGTCGTGTGGAACCGATAGGCAATGTTTGCCAGAGTATCCCCGCGCCTCACGACGTAGGTGTCCGTTTCGGGAGGGGAAGGCGGCGGCGTCTCGCCCGGGATGTTGAGCCGCTGGCCGGCGATGATGCGGTCCGGGTTCCTGATCCCCGGGTTGGCGTCCAGCAAGTCGAAGATAGTCACGCCGCAGCGGGCCGCGATCGTGCGCAGCGTATCGCCCCATCTGATCGTGTAGACCGGACCACAGGTGGCAGGGGCTGCATATGCGAGCGTTGACGGAGCGGGAAGGGGGCCGGCGGCCATCAAGGACGCGCTCGCCGGCATGGCGCTCAGTGTCATGAGCAGGATGCCGACGACAAGCCCGACACACAGTTGCTTCATGGTGCTCTCCCTCCTGGTCTATGAAAGGAAACCGCAGCGAATCCAGTATAGCATATAATGGACTATATTAGTAGACGCTCGAGGGGACTGAATGGTTCCGCGCAACTTCGCTGTCGCCGGCGGTGGCCGGCCAATGCAGATCGGACGGGCGTCCCCGATTGGCGACGCCCGTCCGATTCTGCCTGCTTTTCGCTTCGGGCCGGCCGGCCGGCCCTTTGCCCCGCAATCCTCAGAGAACCGGTCGCGGGAAGAGACCGAGGTTCTTTACCACCTGGGGGACCGCATCCGGCCAGTTTACGGCCATGACGTGCAAACCCCGCACGCCTTCGATCTCGCGCACCTGCTCGGCGATCTCGCAACACAGATCCAGTCCGGCCTTGGACTGGTCTTCTTTCGAGAGCGGGCTAAGCCGGTCGATGATGGCCTGCGGGATCTCCACGCCTGCCACCTCATTCGCCATGAACTCGGCCACCCTCAGCGACTTGACCGGCCCCACACCCGCGAGGATAGCCACCTGTTCGGCCAGACCCAGGTCCACGACGCGCTTCATGAACTCGCGGAAGCGGTCGACATTGAAGATCAGTTGCGTCTGGATAAACTGCGCCCCGGCCACGACCTTCTTGGCCACCCGCATGGGCCGGTAATCGAACGGCGGTGCAAAGGGATTCTCGACCGCGCCGATAAAGAAGTCGGGCGCGATCTTGGGGATGTTCTTGCCGTTCTCGAAAACCCGGCAGTCCCGCATCATGCGCGCCATACGGATCAGGTTGACCGAATCCATGTCATAGACGCTCTTGCACTGCGGGTGATCTCCCCAGATGGGATGGTCGCCGCTCAGGCAAAGGATATGGTCGATGCCGAAGGCGGCTGCCCCGAGCATGTCGGCCTGCAGGCCCAAGCGGTTGCGGTCTCGGCAGGTGAACTGCACGATGGGCTCCAACCCGGCCTGCTTGAGCATGATGCTGACCGCCAGGCTGGACATGTGAACGGTCGCCGACTGGTTGTCTGTCACGTTGTAGGCGTCGCCGTAGCCCTTGAGCAGTTTGATCTGTTTTTGCACGGCATCCGGGTTGGGGCCGACGGGCGGTGACACCTCGACGCAGACTGCGAACTCCCCGGCGGCCAGCACCTTGGCCAGGTTAGCATTGGCCCCGGTCAAGCCGGTGTTGATGGCTGGAGCGGAAGGAACGGGCTGAACGGGGGTCGAGACAACGCCGTTCATTTGTCCTCCTTCGGAGCCGCAGCCGCCGGTTTCTGGCCGGTCCTGATGGCCTCGGTGGCATAGCGGATACCTTCCTCAACGCCCGTCTTAATCTGGTCACGACCCATCGCGAACGTTACCCAGGAAGCCTGGCCCTCCAGCCGCCAGTCAACCGGCGGGTTCAGCCGGTAGAACTCGTGGGCATAGGGGGTCTTGCGCGAGCGCTCGTAGCCCTTAACCCACACGCAGTCCATCTCCGGTTTGACCTCACACTTGCCGTTCAAGCGCACCCCGCCACAGGGGCCATTGCGCAGCTTCTTGGGGCAGTTCATCGGGCAGGTCATGCCATTATAGTGCAGGATGCACTGGGCGCAATCCTGACAGTTGAAAATCGAGCCCTTGAAGATCACCTCGGGCACCTTCACGATGGAGGACGAGCGCTCCATCCCCAGGCGATCAAACAGCGGCCGCATACCGGGCAGAACTTTCTCGGCGATTTGCCAGGCCCAAACGAGAGGCGCGGGATGGTCCTGCAAATAGGTACGTATCGACATGAGCTTCGTTCCTCCTCTTGATTCGCGCTTACACGAGTCCGTGCTGCAACTTGAACGCGCGCAAGGTGTTTGCTAACAGCATGGCGATCGTCATCGGGCCGACGCCGCCTGGAACCGGTGTGATGGCGCCCGCGACCTGGACGGCTTCGCTAAAGCAAACGTCGCCGATCAGGCGGTAGCCGCGCTTGGCGGATGGATCGTCGACGCGGTTGATACCGACGTCGATGATCGCCGCGCCTGGCTTGATCCAGTCGCCGCGCACGTACTCGGGCCTGCCGATCGCCGCTACCAGGATGTCGGCGCGGCGCACGACTTCGGCTATGTCCGGCGTGCGACTGTGACAGATCGTGACGGTCGCATCGCGGTTGTTGAGCAGGGCGGCAACAGGAACGCCGACGATGTTGCTGCGCCCGAGCACGACCGCCGTGGCGCCGGCGATCTTCACGCCGCTGCGCTCCAGCAATACGATGCAGCCGGCAGGAGTGCACGGTACAAACAGGGGCACGCGGCCCTTCATGACCAGCCGGCCGATATTGATTGGATGGAAGCCGTCCACATCCTTCTCGAGGCTGATCCCATTCAGGACCGCTTCCTCGTTCAAGCCCTTGGGAAGCGGCAACTGCACCAGGATACCGTTGACCTGCGGATCGGCGTTCAGCGAGGCCACCAGTTCCTCGACCTCAGCCTGGCCGGCGGTCGCGGGCAGGCGATGCGTGACGGAATCCATTCCGGCTTCCCGGCAGGCCTTGCCCTTCGAGCTCACATAGCTCTGGGAGCCGGGGTCGTCGCCAACCAGCACCACCGTCAGGTTGGGCACCAGGCCCAACTTCGCTTTCAGTTCAGCCACCTCCTCGGCCACTTCGCGGCGCACGTCGGCGCTGATTGCGGTGCCGTCGATCAGTTTGGCAGTCATAGCAGGTCACCTCATCTGGTCAGTTGTTCAGCAAATACTCGTAGGCATTAAGCGCTGCCTTGGCGCCTTCTCCGATGGCGATCAGTACCTGCTCGGCCGGGAGGTGAGTGATGTCGCCGGCGGCAAAAAGACCGGGCACGCTGGTCTCTGTGCCACACCCGGTGACGATCCGCTTCTGGTCGTCGAGCTCTACCCAACCTTCGACCAGGCCGGTGCGCGGAATGAGGCCGAGCTCGACAAAGACAGCATCAACATTCAGTGTGCACTGCTCACCAGACGGCGAACTGATCACAAATTGGCGTACTTCCGTGTCGCCCGACACCGATGCGGGCTGCCAGCCCTCGTGCAGTGTGACACGCTTCGAGGCAAGCAGACGCCGGCCCAACCCGGAGTCGAGCTCTCCGTGATCCAGGGCAACCAGGTGAACTCTGGACGCGATTTGGGCCAGTTCCGCGGCCACGCGCAGCCCCATGCCGTTAGAACCGACCAGGGCCACTTCCTTGTCCATATAGAGGGGAGCGTAGCTCACGGTCGAATAGGCCACACCGCGCATGAAGTAACTATCGGCCCCGGGCACGTTCAAGCGGACCGGATCAGCGCCCATCGACAGGATCACCGAGCGGGCCTCGAATTGGCGGCCACTGTCCGTCACGAGAGCGAAATGGTCGCCGGACTTTTCCAGGTGGGTGACTCTTTCCAGGAGTTCGCGCGAATTCCAGGTACTCTAGCTCGCCCCGAAAGCGACGCACGACGTCGGCGCCGTTAATGACCTGGTAGGTCGTGCCGCCCTCTATCACCATGCGCAGATTGGCCTTGCCGCCCAAATCCGGGCTGATCAGCAAGCAGTTCAGGCGTTTACGGATTGCATAGATTGCCGCGGTCAATCCAGCCGGGCCACCACCAACGATAATAAGATCATACATACTAGCACCTCAACTTCCTCGTGATTACGACTGGCGCTAGACTGGCAATACCAGTGCGTTCTCAGTCAGCCGGGGGCCGGTCGATGAACCCCTGTTCCAACATCGCCTCGGTAATACGCCGCGAACGATGGATCATGTCGGAAGCCCGCTGGTACAAGTCGCCGGCCGACATCGTCAGCCCGGCGATCCCTTGCTCCTGCGCCTTCATGCCTACCGCCACCGCCTCGCGCGCGAACACTTCCCATTCCGTCATCACCGGCAGGATACAGTGCGGGTCCAAACCCCCGTCTGGCGCCGAGCTTGCGAGCGCTTCCGCTGCCGCGATGCACATCTCGTCCGTGATCGTCTTCGCGCGCACGTCCAGCGTGCCGCGGAAGATGCCTGGGAACCCCAACGAATTGTTCACCTGGTTCGGAAAGTCTGAGCGCCCAGTTGCCACGATCGCCGCCCCGGCCGCCTCCGCCTCCCACGGCCAGATCTCGGGCACCGGGTTAGCGCAGGCGAACACGATCGCATCATGCGCCATCGCACTGACCCACTCCGGCTTGATCGTCCCCGGTCCCGGCTGGCTGGCGGCCAGGCAAACGTCTGCCCCCACCAGGGCATCCGCCATGCCACCCTTTCGCCCTTCGGCGTTGGTGATCTCGCACAGCCGCCACTTGTCAACGTACTCGGCCCGCCGCTGATAGATGTCCTCCCGGTCCCGACCCATGATGCCCTTCGAGTCCACCATCAGCGCCTTGGCCGGGTCTATTCCGGCCGCGAAGCACAGCCGGCTGATCGCCACGTTTGCGGCCCCTGATCCGATGAACACCACCCGCACTTCGTCGACCGGCTTGCTCACGATCTTGAGAGCATTCAGCAGCCCGGCTACCGTCACGCAGGCCGTCCCCTGCTGATCGTCGTGCCAGATGGGGATCTCCGCCTGTTCTCGCAACGTGTCCAGCACCCGGAAGCACTTAGGCTGAGAGATGTCCTCCAGGTTCACGCCGCCGAACCCCGGCTGCAGCATCAGCACGGTGCGGATGATGTCAGCCGGGTCCTTCGTGTCCAGCATGATCGGCACCGCATCTACCCCACCCAGGTACTTGAACAGCAGCGCCTTGCCTTCCATGACCGGTAAACCGGCCTTCGGTCCGATATCCCCTAATCCCAGCACACGCGTCCCGTCCGAAACCACTGCGACAGTGTTCCACTTGCTCGTATACTCGTACACGAGGGCCGGGTCCTGCTGGATCGCGCGGCACGGCGCCGCTACCCCCGGAGTATACCAAATCGCAAAATCGTCCACGGAGCGGACCGCAACTTTGATCCCGGTCTCGATTTTGCCCCGATAGAACGGGTGCAGCTTCATGGCATCTGCTGACGGCTTCTGTGCCTTGGCCAGCAGGGATTTAATGTCAGTTTGCCCCTTGGGGACGTCCATGCCAAATCTCCTGGCCGGTTCTGCTGACAGCAGCCGCTTTCAGCAGCCGGCAGCGAGCCTAGACACGCAGATAGGAATCGGCGTATATCACTTTGTTCAGCAGGATCTGGACCGTCTTCCATATGGCCAGTTGCTCAGGATCGGCGAAGTCGACGGTGTCAGGGCTTAGTTCGTCAGCGGCCGCGACGGAATCGTGCAAGTTGAGGAGCAATTGCCCCAACGCGGTGCTGCCGTCTCGTTGCTCGACAATGCGGATGAACTCGTTCTGCTCGCGATCCAACGGATCGGCAATCATCGTGTTGAGGCCCGCGCCCATCAGCATGACGCAATAGACTCTATTAATGAGGGGGCGCATCTCGTTCGGTACCGCATTGGAGACGTTGCTCAGGCCGACCTGCACTCCCGGCGGCGGATCGCCGGCAACCTGGAGGATGCGCACGGCCTCGATGCATTCAGGCACGTACTGCTGGCAGCCACTCACCGTCAGTACCAGCGGATCGATGAGGATGTCGGTCACGGGAAGGCCGAGTTCTTCGGCCCGCGGCAGCAGTTTTTCCAGCGCGATGTTAACGCGCGCCTCGGCACTGATCGGGATGCCTTCGGCCTCCATCGTCAGGGCAATCAGACGCGTGTTGTACTTTTTGGCGATCAACGGCACGCGTTCCAGCCGCTCCGCCTCAGCCGACGTGGAGTTGATGATGGGCTGCTGCTTGCAGATTTTACACGCTTCCTCGATTGCCGCCAGATTGGTCGTGTCCAGGCTGAGCGGGACGTCTACCACTTCTTGCACCGCCTGCACCAACCAGGGCAAGATCTCCGTGCCCGCCTTCTTCTGCGGCCCGATGTTCAGGTCCAGCGCCCAGGCGCCGGCTTCCACCTGCCGGACGGCCGATTCCTGGAAGAACTTCTTGTCGCGCGCGGCAACGGCTTCTTTTACCTTCGGAGACATGATGTGAATGTTCTCGCCGATGATCTTCATAAGGCTCTCCTCCTGTGGACTATTCCCGATATGCTCCAAACTGGGCTAGACTTGGCTGCCCAGCAAGGTCTGAGCGATCACTTCCACCACGCGGCTGATGGGCGCGTCGGCGGGCAGGTCAACCAATGGGCGGCCTTCGCCGTCAAACTCGACCAGCTGAGGGTCATAGGGCACGATAGCCAGCAGCGGGACGCCCATCGCCTCGATGCGGCTCCTAAAGCTGTCGGGCAAGGTGCCGAGCACCCGATTGACAATCAGGTAGCGCTGCCTGACGTTGATGTCCAACTCCTTGCTGAGAACGAGCATCGCCTCGGCCGCGGCCAGGCCCCGCTGGCTGGCATCCGTCACCAGCAGCAGGTGATCCACGTCGCGTGTGGTGCGCCGACTCAGGTGCTCCATGCCGGCCTCATTGTCCATCACAATGAAGTCGTAGCCTGAGCCGATGCCGTCGACAACCGACCGAAGCATGTGATTGGCCGCACAATAACATCCCTGTCCCTCGGGACGCCCCATCGCCAGCAGGTCGCAGTCATCGCCTTCTTCGACCGCCATCCTCACGGCATAGCTCAGCCAGTCCTGGCGCGACATCCCGGCCGTCACGCCCTCGCGCGCTTCCTCGCGGATGTCACCGACCGTCTGGGTCAAGGGCAGGCCAAGCACCATGTGCAGATTGCTGCTCGGATCGGCGTCGATCGCCAGGATCTTGCCTGCCTCACGCTGAACCAGGTAGCGCACCAGAAGACCGGAAAGGGTCGTCTTGCCGGTCCCGCCCTTACCGGCTACGGCGATAGTAACTGTCATTCAAGCTCCTTAGAATTCATCCGCAGAACGCTTAAGGTAATTAACCAGCATGATCATGTCCAGCGTGTCTCCGTCTGGGGTCATGAACATGTCCTTGAGCGCTGCCACCCGTTCAAAACCCACGTCCTCAAAAGCGTGGATCACCTGGGGCTGATTCTCGACTATTTCGGCGATTAGCTGGCGCAGTCCCATACGGCGCGCGATCTCAATCTGCGACTTAAGCATGGATTTGCCAATGCCGCAGCGTCGGAACTCTCTGGCAAGGAAAATGCGGATCTCGGCCACGTGACGGGTATGGCTCCCACCGAGATGAAGCGTCGAGTTACCGACGATACGATCGCCGACCACCGCGACCAAGGGGAAAACGCGCCCGTAGTCTACATTCTCGGCCCAGTCAGACACGAGGCTTGGGTTAGCCACCGCACTGCGGAAGTACGATATCTCCTCCAGCGGCAGGCTCGCAAACAAGCCCACCAGGGCGTCCCGGTCTTTGGGAACGAGGGGCCGGAGCAGCACGCGCATCCCGTTCTGCAAAGTGATCAGATGGCGATAAAGGGCCAGTTGTTCGGCGGTTTCCAAGGTCATATTTCTTCCTCCTGCGTACCAGCCTACGTAGCTGCAGCCTGCAGCGCATCAGCGCGCGCGGCCAACGTCGCCTGCACCGAGGGAAAACGGTCCATGTCGGTGTGAGGCAGGAATAGAGCCGAGGTGAAAGCATCGTAAAAGCTGTTATCTGCCGAAAGCTCGAGATACGTCATCTTGCCGGCGATATCCGTCAGGCGTGCCCGCGCATCGCGGCGCAAGAGGGCCATGTAGGCACCGCGGATGGCAGTGTTGCCCATGAACTGAAAGCGATCCCAAGGCGAGGCGCTGCCGGGTGGGGCAGGCAAGTCGGGCAGCAGACCGATCTGCACCGCCTTCTCGACGTTGATGTACTGGCCAAAAGAGCCGCCGATCAACATCCGTGAGACGTCGGCGAGATCGACTCCCACGCTTTGGGCCATCATGCTGAAGCCGGCGAAGATGGCCGCCTTGGCCCGCATCAGGTTGTCGATGTCAATCTTGGATAGCACGATGTCACGCCCATGCGCGCTTTCTTCGGCCCAAGCGACGACGTACTCCGGGCCGTGCTCGCCTTCCCGCACACGCCGGCGGCCGTCCGGACGCGCGGGCAGATCCAGGTTGAGGTTGCCGCGCTTGTCCATCACGCCCGTGATGAACAATTCGGCCAGCAGGGACAGCAAGCCCGACCCGCAGATGCCGCGCGGCTGCTCGCCCGGCCGCCCGATGACCCGATAGGTCGGCTCGCCATCGCCGGAATTGACCCAGACCTCCTCGATCGCGCCGGTGGTCGCACGCATGCCGTGCTCGACGCCCGCTCCCTCGAAGGCAGGGCCGGCGGAGCAGGCACAGGTGATGAGCCAGTCGTGCGTGCCCAGAACGGTCTCGCCATTCGTGCCGACGTCGATGAACAAGGTCAGATCCTCGGCCTCGTCCATCTGGGTGCTCAACACACCGGCGCTGATGTCGGCGCCCACGTAGCTGGCGACGCCGGGCAGACAGTCTACCTCTGCCTGCGGATGGGCGACCAGGCCCAAGTCCGCAGCCGTCAGCGCCGGCACATGGTTGATCACCGGCACGTACGGCGTGAGACGGATCGGCTCGGGAGGGATGGCCAGCAACAGGTGGATCATGGTCGTGTTGCCGGCAACAGTGATCTTGAAGACTTGGTCCGGGGTTGTGCCGGCTTGCTTGCAGGCGGCCTCGAGCAATCGATTGATTGTGCCAACAACCAGCTCCTGCATTTCAGCCAGGTTATTGCCCTTGCTGGCGTAGATGATGCGCGAGATAACGTCCTCACCGCGGACGATCTGGCTATTGTAATCGGCCGCCTGGCCGACCACCTCTCCCCGGAGCAGATCCACAACCCAAACGGTGACGGTAGTCGTGCCGATATCGATTGCCGCGCCATAGCTGCAATCCGATTGGTCGCCGGGCAGCAGGGCGAGCAGTCGAGCAGGACCCTGAGCGTGATCCCAACTATCTAATGATAGCACCGCAGTCACGTGCCAGTCGGCCTCCCGCAGCGTCCGGCCAATGCCTTGAAGTACGGGCAAAGCGGCCGTAACTTCCGGGACGCCTTCGCCAGCGAGGGCGCGAGAAACGCGCGACCAGTCGTCGGTCTGGTCGGCCAGGCTGGGAGGTTCGAGCCAGAGAAAATAACGTCGCAGCGATTGATGTCGCACGACGTCGTAGTCAAAGGGCAACTCGATGCGCCGCGCCACTTTTTGGGTGACGAGCCGGCGTTCGATGGCCTCCTGCTCGGGAACCTCGATCCAGGCATCGCCCTCGATAACCGTCTGGCAGGCAAGGGCGTAGCCGGCAGCCACATCCTCCTTGGACAGGCGCAGGGTGGAACGCCGACGGATAGAGCTACGCGCGTCGTCGATGCGGACGGCGCAGCGGCCGCAGCGACCCTGTCCGCCGCACGGTTGGTTCAGAGAAAAGCCGGCCTGCAGTGCAGCATCAGCCAGGAGGGTCCCGCTGGGGACCTGCACGCTGACATCGCCGGGGCTAAAATGGACCGTATGACTGGCCAGAGTTGGCCTCCACAATTATGTCAAATTCAGTCGATCACGCCATTACCAGGCTGAATCGGCCTTCAAGAAGTGATCGATATCGGCAGCGGCGCGTTTGCCCGCCCCCATGGCGCTGATGACAGTCGCCGCACCTGTCACGACGTCCCCGCCCGCCCAGACCTTCGGCATTGTCGTGCGGCCGGTATCCTGGTCTGCCACTACAGTCCCGTGGCGCGTCCGCTGCAGACCGTCCGCGTCGACGAATACCAGCGGATTCGGGCTCGTGCCCAGAGCCATAATGACCGTATCGACGTCCAGGTCGAATTCCGAGCCGGGGATCGGCAGCGGCGAACGGCGGCCGGAGGCATCAGGCTCGCCCAGTTGCTGGCGGATGCAACGCATACCGCGCACATTTCCGCGCTCGTCACCAAAGATCTCGACGGGGTTGGTCAGGAAGTCGAAAAGGATGCCCTCCTCTTCGGCATGATGGACTTCTTCGAGCCGAGCCGGGACCTCGTCGCGTGAGCGGCGGTAGACGACGTGCACCTCGCCGGCCGGCTGATCATGCAGCCGGGCATACTGAGTCTGCAGGCGCAAGCTACAGCGGGCCGCATCCATCGCGACGTTGCCTGCCCCGACCACCGCCACCTTGTGCCCGATCTTGACCGGGGTGTCGTACTGAGGGAACTGGTAGCCCTTCATCAGGTTGACCCGGGTCAGAAATTCATTGGCCGACATGACGCCGTTGAAGTTGATGCCCGGGATACGCATGAACGAAGGCAGGCCTGCTCCGGTGCCCATGAATACGGCATCGTACTCCTGCAGCAGCTCGTCGATGGTCAGAGTGCGCCCGATCACGTAGTCGGTGCGGATGTCGATGCCCAGGCAACCTGCCGCAAACTCGATCTCGGCGTTGATCACCGCCTTGGGCAAGCGGAACTCCGGGATGCCATACACCAGGACGCCGCCCGGGTTCTGCAAGGATTCGAAGATGGTCACTTGGTGACCCAGCCGAGCGAGGTCTACTGCACAGGTCAGCCCGGATGGACCCGAGCCCACCACGGCCACCTTCTTGCCGGTGCTCGGTCCACGGCTGGGAGGACAGGTACGCTCGCGCAATTCATAGTCGCCGACGAAGCGCTCGAGGCGGCCGATGGCCACCGGCTGATTCTTGCGGCCGACCAGGCAACGCGACTCACACTGCACTTCCTGGGGGCAAACGCGTCCACAGATAGCCGGCAGGTTGTTCTTGGCCTTCATCGCCTGCACCGCCGCCACCATATCGCCGTCGCGCAGCGCCTTGATGAACTCGGGGATCTGTACGCCAACCGGGCAGCCGTCGACGCACTGCGGCCGGGCGCACTGCAAGCAGCGCTCCGCCTCCATGCGGGCCAGTTCCAGCGTGAACCCCAGGGCAACTTCCTCGAAATTGCCCGCGCGCGCGTCAGCTTCCTGAACCGGCATATCCTGACGGGCGATCTTCATCCGTTCTTTAGCCGCAAGCGGGGCCATCATGCCACCTCCCCGGCGGCAGCCTGTTCGAGATTGCAGACGTGCTGCCAGTGCTCCACGGCCTGCCTCTCTTCGTCCCGATAGAAGGCCAGGCGAGACATCAGGCTATTCCAATCTACCAAATGACCGTCAAACTCGGGTCCGTCGACGCACACGAATTTCGCACCATCTGTCAACACCACGCGGCAGCCGCCACACATGCCGGTGCCGTCTATCATGATCGTGTTGAGGCTCACGATGGTCGGCACGGCGTATGGCTGGCTGGTCTGGGCCACGAACTTCATCATGATCGCCGGCCCGATAGCCCAAAGCCGGTCGATGCCGCCCGGGCGCGCTTCCAGAAGTTCCTTGAGCGGCACGGTCACCAACGACTTGCGGCCATACGAGCCGTCGTCGGTGCACACCACCAACTCATCCGAAACGGCGCGCATCCGGTCTTCCCAGAAGAGCAAGCTGCGGTTGCGCGCGCCGATGATCGATATGACTGTGTTACCGGCCTCCTTGAGGGCCCTCGCGATGGGGAAAATAGGCGCGATGCCGACCCCCCCGCCGACGCAGACTACAGTCCCATAGTTTTCGATCTCGGTGGGGTGGCCCAACGGCCCGGCTACTGTCGCGAACGCATCGCTCGCCTTGAGCCGTCCCATCTGCATGGTCGACTTCCCCACTTCTTGCACCACCAAAGTGATCGTTCCCGCGCCGCGATCGTAATCGGCGATCGTCAACGGTATGCGCTCACCATGATCGTCGTTGCGAACTATCACGAACTGGCCGGCCTTGGCCTTGCGTGCAACTTGCGGAGCCTCAACCACAAAGAGTTTGACGGCTTCGCTCAAGTCCTGTTTTTCAAGAATCCTGTACATTCTGCGCACTTCCTACCTGCATACTCGTCGTGTCCGTCAGCACCGGGCACAAAGCTTTATGGTTGGCATCCTATCATCCCACATTATCACTTCTTTTGGCCTTCAGATGCCATGACGCGCGTCATCATGCCAGGTCTCGAGAAACCCTGCAACCACGGCCCGCGAGGACCGTCTGATCAGGTCAGGCGGCCCTCGGAATGCGGGCTCTACCAGTTGGTCTTCAGATACCGCGGCAGGTCAACTGCCTCGCGCGGCCCGACCTTGATCTCCCAGCCGGGCAATTCCTCTTCCAGCTCGCCCATCAAGACCGCGACATGGCCGGGGATGACAACCTTATGGTGCGCAACCTTATCGGCAATGCCGGTGTTCTTCACGGTCTTGGCGATCCGGTCGGCATCGAACTTGCCGGCTGCCCAGGCAGTCAGAACGCTCATGCCTTCGGCGTCAGCCACCAGCAGCCACACGGGCAGGCCGCTGCTCTCGACCTCATTTGCGACTGCAAAGTAGGTGATGGAAAAGTTGGTCGTGATCAGCACCGGCGAATCGGCGCCCGGCTTATTGATGGGGTAGATGCCGGGTTCCACCTGGATCGGCTTCTGGGGATCGGTGAAAATGTTTTGCCGCAATACCAGGAGCGGGTAGACGACGGCCGGATCAAACCGGCTGAGCACGACCAGGCCGGCATATTTCGCGATCTGCTGGGCCGCCAAGATCGTCTCCATGCAGGGGTCGGACTGGCCCAAATATGGGAAAGCGATCGTCGGGTACCCGACCGCCCGCAGGCCCTTCTTCAAGGCCAACCGGCGAATCTGCGTCAAGACTGCCAGCGAAGCGTTGAAGCTGCGCGCTGCCGGATCGAGAACCAGGTCCTCGACTCCGGCCGCGACAAGCTTCTGAGTCAGTTCCGCCAGATCGGCGATCGTCTCGGCGCGCACGACCAGGGGCGCCTTATGCTCCTTGGCGAGTTTCGCCATCCCTTCCCAGTTGGCCGGGGTCGCGGCGCAGATAAGCGGGGTGCTGCCGGTCGTCTTGGCCAGACCCGCCGCCATCAGTGTCGGATCTTCGGTCATTAAGACCAACGGCATATTGCCCGCCTGGCGGACAGCAGCCACCGCAGCCACGAACTGCGCCGCGTCGCCGGAGGTGGCCTCGACTGCGACGCCGTCCAGGTGCAGGCTGATGCCGACGTAGTCCACTTTATAGTCGGCCACTGCTTTGGCGGCCGCAGTCACCTGCTCGGCCGGCAGGGTGTCTTCAACCCGCACAAGAATGCCGGCCGGATGGTAGAACGTCTTCTCATGCCGGAACAGCACAGTCTCGTTGCCCGCCTCAACTTTGTGCCCATCTGCGGCGAATGTCACCAGGCGAATGGGCGGCGCCGAGGCGGCCGAGAGTTTGGACTTCGATTCTTCGCTTACGTAGGGACAGGCTGACAGCTCGGCCTGCTTGGCGGCGAGTTTCATCGCAAACGCCAAGCAGGTTGGAAAGCCGCATTCCTTGCAGTTAGTTTTCGGAAGAAGCTTATAGACTTCCAGACCGGAAATTGCCATGGGATCCTCCTTTACGCCGTTACGCCGGCATCAACTCAGCAATCATCTTCTTGATGCGCTCGATGGCGGCCGGGTGGCGCAGGACGATGATGTCGGCGCCGGCTTCGACCAACGGAGCGGCCGTGACGACTTCCCAATTGACCGATCGCTCGTCCCAACTGCCCCAGGCAGCCGGCACGCCTTCGCCGGCGCGCGCCTCCTTAGTCCGCCAGGCCTCTTCGCCCGGGGTCACGATCATCGGTTGCTGGGTCATGCCGTCGCCCTGGAGAGCCGCCAGGCGGAGACGCTCCATGACACTATAACCATATTCCATACCATAACCCAACGCGCCGGTGGTCGGATCCATCAGGATGCGTTCGAGGGGCAGCCCCATGTCTCGGATCAGAATGATCAACTGCTTGGCGAGGTTGACGTCCATGGGCGTCTTGCTGGTGACCAGATGGCCGTGCGCTAACGCTGCTGCCACGATCGTGCGGTAGTTCTTGTCCTCGCAAGGCCCGAGCACCAGTCGCTCGCCGACGCATTCTTCGGCCACCGCCACTAACAACTCGTTATCAAGCTCGGCCTGGCCGGGCCCGATGACAATCAGCGGCAGTCCGGTCGCGCCGAGCACCGCGCGTGCGATCTTACGCGCCTCGCTACCCGTCAACCGCTGACCAGCATGGTCAGTTGGGGCCAACTGCAGCAGGATGAGATCAGCGCCGGCCGCCTCGGCCGCCCGGGCCCAGGCTGCAGGATCGTGCACGGCGTCGCCCCAGGCACGCAGGAGGGGTTCGGGCCACTCCTCCGACGGGTTGCCGGTGCGCACTTCAACCGCGATCTGCGGACGGTGCGGCATCTTGCCCTCGAAGCCAAGGAAGGGCAGGGCAGTCTCGCCGCCAACCGTGACGGTGTGGCTGCGCGTGCCTCCCTCGGCAGCAATTGCGCCCAGCGTGATCGGGCGGACGCTGCCGGACCACTTCTCAATCGGAATCTCGACATTTGCGGGCATATAACCCTCCTTTGCGCTGGCGATAAATCGCTGGATTAGGTAACTACCAATAGCGTTCCACGTGTATCTGTCCTGGCTCCTTACGGGTGTGCTCCCGATAGCCTTCGGCACAGAGCATTTCTTCGGTCTGGTCGATCATGGCCGGGCTGCCGCACAGGAAAATGTGCGTGTTGGCCGGGCTCGGCGGAAAACCCCAGGCGTCCGCGATCACTCCGCTGCGCCACAGATCCTGCACATGGCCACCAAACCCGGTCCATCGTACCGGCTCATCGTTTGGCCGGCTGATGATCGGCACATAGGCGAAGTTGCTGCACAGGTGCATCAGGTTCACCAGCTCGGCACGATAGCCCAACTCCCAGGAGTGACGTGCGCCGTGCACAACGGCGACGTGCCGCCGCTGCGGGCCACAGCTCAGGTGGGTGGTGAGCATGCTCATATAGGGTGCGAGTCCGGTGCCGGTGGCGATCATGACGATATTCGCTTCGTCCGGAACCTGATCCATGGTAAACATGCCTGCGATCTTGGGCCCGAGCCACACGCGGTCTCCCATGCCGAGCGCGAACAACCGTGGCGTGAGCGAGCCCGAGCCAACCAGATTCAGGTAGAAGTCCATGTACTCGCGCGCCAGGGATGACGATGCGATCGAATAGGCGCGACGGATGAGCTTATCCGTCTTCGGAGGCTCTTCCTCGGGCTCGGACAACGAGTGACGTTTGGCCGAGGCCGGAAGGCCGAGCACGGCGAATTGGCCGGGCCTGAATTCGGGCAGCGTCCAACCATCCGGACTGACGCGCAGGATGATCAGCCAGGGAGTGATTTCGATCCGTTGGGTAACGACGGCATTGAGACTCGGTTCAGACAAAGCAGAACTCCTTAAGACACGACGAATAGTGCGTCACTAAGTGATTACTCCTCACTCAGTGATCGTTGTGTCTTGCATGTTACTTTTCGACCCATGATTAATCCGTCGTTAACCACCGGCTAACCCTTACTCAAGCCGTAACGTTGTCGGAACAGGTCCAAGGGCGTGGGCCGTGGTGCGCCGGCACCCTGGTCTCGGATGAACTCAGGGCCGGCCAGGGCCCGGACCACGTCGCGTAGTTCCAGGACCGCCGATGGCCAGGCCAGCCCGGCCGCTCGGTGCAAATAGAAAAGATGATCCACTCCTGCACCCGCCATGATCTGCACGGCCAGCGCCAAAGGGATATCGGCCGCTGACTTCAGGAATATCTTCGTCCATTATATCTGCGGCGGTCAAATTGGCGGACAGGCTGCTCTCCGCTGCGGTCCCCTGCGCGTTCCGGAGACGCGCGAAAGCGCCGGCCAACTGACGCTCGCCGATCCAACCCCGACTATCCCCCTCTTCATCTATCACTATGAGCGCCGTGCAGCCTTGCTCCAACATCTGCACGGCCACCGCCTGAACGGGAACGTCCTGCTTGCACGTCGGCACCCCGATGCGCATCACGTCGCGAACCAAGAGTGTTTCGGCCATGAATCTCCCCTTGGCAGCCGGCGCCCGGTCGGCGCCGGCTGCCAAGTTAGCATCAGAAGATTGGATCCATCATCAGCGCCGGGTGGCCGCTGCTTTCCAGGTAGGCCACCAACTCCATGGGATCGGTGCAAATCGTCTCGTCGGCGATCTTGTTGATGAGGTCGGGATCACCCTCGCGCTCCGCCACGACCTGCAGCTCCGCCGCCATGGTCTGCTTGAGAATGCTCGACATCCAAACCACCCGCTTGAAGCCGCCGTCACCGGAGATGAATTTGGGGCTGGTCAAATAGAACTTGCCCACACCCATCACACCTTCGGTCTGCAGACCGCCACCAGCCATGCCGGCCAGGGTGCTGAAGGTCATGCCGGCGGGCGTCATGCTGGGGTCCTCCCGGCTGACCACCATCACGCCGTTCGCCTCGGGCACGAGCATTACGATGCACTCGAAGCAGCCACAGGCCGTCATCGGTTTGGTCATGATCGAGTACATGGCCACCTCCTGCACTGTGCCCTGCGAGTTTTTGACCGCGACCTCGTTCAGCCCGGCGTAGAAGCCCTTAACCGGGTCCAGCTCGGCTCCTTTGCGTACCGGCTGGTTCGGCCCGGTCGGGTTGATCTCGTAGCTGGCCTTGCAATCGAGCCAGTTATAGGCGCCACACAGCCCCAGGCGCTGCGGGCTGACCAGGCAGACGTGGGTGGGTGCGAAGCTCTGGCAGAGCGTGCAGGTGTAGAACTCCTCGACCGTCTCGTCGGTCAGGTCGGCCAGGCGCCGGTTGCGGAAGTCGTAAGCCGCACGGGCCTTGTCCAGCCACTCCGCCACCAGAGCCGGATCGGTATAGATCGTCACCTGCACCTTGTCCACGATCGCGCCAAAGTCGGCGTGGAAGCGGGCGTGCAGAATGTCGCCGAAGTGCCGCAGATTGAAGCCCTTGTCGTAGGCGTTCTGGCTGATGCGGATCCAGGCGATATCGCGCTGGCCAATGTGCTGGATACCGCTCGCACCGTTGACGAAGTAGTGGATCTGGCGCTCGAGCACCGGCTCAAAGTCGGTCTGCATCTTGCGGCCGGCGACCTCGATCACGATACCCAGATCCATCGCGGCGCCGGCTGCCACGTCCTCGATCGGCGGTCCGACGACCTCGATCTTGCCGTCCTCGACCTCGTCCATGTCTACCATGCGCAGGTATTCGAAGGCCCGGCTATACTTGCCACCGAACTCGACGCGCATATCCTTCTTGCGGACGACTTCGCCTTCGAAGGCCGAGCCGTACGGCACTGGGATCGGCACCTCGGTCATCTTGATCTTGACGCCGCGCACCTCGATCGCCCTCTGCACCAGGCGGGCGGCCTTCTCCTCGTCGGTGGCCGCCCCGATCTCATTCCAGGGCATGGAGATCACGTGCTCATAGCGGGTGACGCCGCTGGGCAAGATCTGCGGGATGACGGTATCGGCAATGGTCGGAAAACCGTAGGAGATTGCACCGGCGGCAGCCGCGTACTTCAAGTCGTCCACCTCGCCGAGGGCGAGCACGAAGGCGAAGACGCGGAACTTGTTGTAGAGCAGGATATCGCGCCACTGGCCGCCCTTCAGACCGCCGAAGGTCAGGGCCGAACGAGTGGCGAAGCCCAGGGCATAGATGGCGGAAATCGTGTCCCGGCCGAAAGGCACGATGAAGGTGTCGTAGCCCATCTCTACCCCTTCCTCGTGCAACTGGTCGATGATCGAGCGACCGTTGACATTGCCCGAGAGGAAGGTCAGGATGTTGCGGCGTTGCAGCTCGCGCACGATCGCGACCGCCGCCGCGTTAGTGCGCGCGGCGCCGACGATGGCGGCGAAGCCGGGCATGCGCCCGTCAACCAACTGGATGCCCCAGGATCGAAGCTGGATATCGTCGATCGGCCCGTTCAAATGGCCGCCGCCGTTCTCGGTCTCGAACTCGGGACTGGTGAACGACGTTCCACCGGCAAGGTGGAAGCCGGGATACGGCTCCGGCTGCTGCCCAAGCGTGAAACGCACCCCTTCGATGGTCTCCGCCGCCAGCAGCGTCGCCATGCCGCCGTCCAGCGTTTCGCCGAGATATGGCACCCACAGGTTTTCATCGGGCATCGGGTGCAGGAGCTTATTGGCGTGTTCAACGACGGGGCGAAGATCGCCGAGCGTCTTCACCTCATGGCCCAGCATTCCGAGCGCCACCGGCAGATAGTAGGCGGTGTTAGGAAATGCCACCGGCGCGTCCGCGCCCCGCTCGGCGATCGTCTTCGTAAGCAGAACCTCGGCTTCAGCCACCAGGGCATTCGCCCCACGGGCAGCGCGTGTCGCAATGTATCGAGACATATGGCTATACCTCTCCTATCTGGCCGGGGTCCCGTAGACCGCTTCGATGCGTTCTTCGAACGATAGCGCAATCAGTTCCGGCATGCGCGCATCGCCGCTCTTGCCCCACTTGCTTGCGTCATACTTCGGCAGGTTCAGGGCCGCCCGCTTCTTGTCGATGTGCTGCAGGGTGCGGTGCACGATCTCCGCTCCCTCGGCGACAAACTCGAGCTTGCCACCGACCTTCTTCTCCCAGGTCTCGCTCATCAGGCGCAGGACATTCTCGCTGCCGGCGACCGGGCCATCACTGCCACCCATGATGACGTAGCAGCCCGAGGCGACGGCGTAGACTGCGATCGCCAGGGCCTTCTCGCTCATCCACTCGGGCGCGAGGCCGACCGCGGGGATATCGCTGATATCGTTCCCGAGGCCGCCCTCGCTGGCCATCTGTGTCAGAACGGTCAGGATGCGAGAATTGTCGACGCACGAACCCATGTGCAGCACCGGCGGCATCCCAACAGCTTCGCAAACCTCGCGCAACCCCGGTCCCGCCACTTCGAGCGCCGCCTGTGGGGTCATGTAGCCCTGCTTGGCGCTGGCAATGGCGCCGCAGCCGGTCTCAACCACCAACACATCGTTCTTGAGGAACTCTGTCACCACGTAGCGATGAAGCGAGTCGTGTGATACGCGCGGGTTGTTGCAGCCGATGTTGGCCACCACACCGCGGATTCGGCCCTGCATGATCGCATCGTTCAGCGGGCGGAAAGAAGCCCGATAGATGCCACCCAGGGCATAGTCGATGTACTCGTGCGAGAAGCCGGGGACGACCGGGCTCTTGATGTGGGGGATGGACGTCTCGCCGCGCATGGCGAAGCGATCGATCGCTACCCGCACGATCTCTTTGGCCGTCTTGAGGGCGTGATGCTCGTCGAATTCGATACGCATCGAGCCGGGGATGGCGGCCTTCGGCGAGGTACTGATCAGAGCCGTGTGGAAGCGATCCGCGACGGGATTGAGGCCCTCCATGATGCACTGCACGTCGACGACCATCGCATCGACTGCACCGGTGATCAGGGCAAGTTCCTGCTGCAGGAAATTGCCGGCCAGCTTGACGCCCTGGCGCAGCAGCGCCTCGTTCGCCGTGCAGCATAGCCCCGCCAGGTTGATGCCCTTGGCACCCTTACTCTGAGCGTAGGCGATCAATTCGGGATCTTGCACCGCGGCCACGATCATCTCCGACAGGGTCGGCTCATGCCCATGGACCACGAGGTTGACCATGTCCTCTTCCAACACACCCAGGTTGGCTTCTGCCAACACCGGCGCCGGGGTGCCGAAAAGCACGTCGGTAAGATCGGTGCCGAGCATGGAACCGCCCCAACCGTCGGCCAGAGCGCAGCGCATGGCCTGGTCGAGGATGTGCTCCGGGTCTTGATCGTTCCCGATGTGGGTCCGATGCATGGTCTCGACCACTTCCCGATCGATGCTGCGCGGGGTGATGTGCAGGTCCTTCCAAATCTGCTGTCGCTTGGCCGGGGCGCGCTCGACGTAACTCAACTCACCGCGCAACTTGCCGAACTCACCCAGGGCGGCCAGCGCCACATCCTTGGCGACGTCGACAGTCGGGCGCCCGTCGGCCTTGACGCCGAGGTAGCCCGCAACCTCCTTCAGTTTGTAGGGATCACGGATGCGAAAATCCGGGGCATCGCCTTCACTTGCCGCGAGAAGAGTGTAGGCCAGACCGCGCGCGTGGTCGGAGTGGGCTGCGCTGCCGGCGGCAACCGAGCGCGTGAAGTTGCGGGCAACGATCGTATCAGCGGTCGCGCCACAGACGCCGCGTAAGGTAGTGCCTACCAGACGGCAGGGGCCGGCTGCGCAGTTCTTGCAGCACAGGCCCTGGGCGCCAATATTGCAGGGAATAATGTTGTCCGCGCGGCGGAAGGCGGTCTCGATGTCCAGAAAGACCGAGCGGTCGAGCATCTGGACCGCAGCCGGGTCCGCGCTGCTCTCTTCGGAAGTGCGTACCTTCTTTGCCATTTGTGTCACTCTCTCCTAATACCGTCGGAACTCGCCTGACATTTCGACATCAGCCCGATTGGTCCGGGTCACGCGTGCGCCTAGCACCTCCCACTTGGGATCGCGGAGATGATCGCCGGGCGCAGTCAACACTGGAAGCTGCCCATCCGCGACCGGGTAGCCATGCTGGGCGAGCGCGAGCTCGATCGCCGCCCGATCCGTCTTGTCCGGGTCAAACACTACCAGGGCCTGCTTCCAGGCTGAACTGGCGTAGACACTTTCCACGCCTTCCAGGTGAACCAGCACATCACGCACGTTGAGCACGTGATGATCCGCCCACAGACTGGGAATGCTCAGTTGCAGCTTTTCCATTACTGGCGGTCCTCCCTCAATCTTGGAATTCGCTTCCGCGCGTCCGTTTCGTGTCAGGTTGGCAATCTCGCGCCGGTGCTCTATATAAAGGATGCAGAAATCGCAGGTAATGTGGACTGGTGCGCAACAAGTAGGACAGCCATCCCGCTGCTCCCAACACGAGGATTCGCTCGCATAGACGGGGCAGTCGGCGCACTGAACGCGCCACCCGTCCGCCCGGCGACGCCTGTCGCCCGGCGCGCCTGGTGCAGCCTGCCCCTGGTTGGCGCGGCCGGCCTCGTCGGAGCCCTGACCGCCGGCCGGTCCATCCGGATATCCTGTCCTGATCTGCCAGCAACTTCGCACTGTACGGATCCTTCGCGACCCCCGGGTCTCGGGGTTCGCGACCTGCCGAAAGGTCACGCCGCCTCGGTGCCGGACATCAGGACGGGTCAAAGGCGGCGATTAAAAAAAATACCTATCCGTCGCACGAGACGAGACGGACAGGCGATCGCCACCTGTTTGGTGCTCAAGCCTGCTTCAGCCTGAGGGCTTAGTTAACATTTAGCACACGAGCGAGACACAGACCATGATGCGCGTCATATACTGAGGGGCAAAGGGCGGCGGATGAAGACTCTCGCCTAAAGCATCTGATCGGCCGTGACGATTGCCTCAGCCACTTGGGCCAGGCGGCGATTGGTGTTTTGACTCTGCCGCTGCAGACGCTGGAAGGCTTCCTCCTCGGTCAGGTTCAGCCGGCGCATCAGGATCCCCTTGGCACGCTCGATCAGCTTACGTGCCTCAAGCGCCTCACGAAGGTCAGCCACTTCCCGGTGCAGTGCCTGGAACTGACGAAAACGAATCAGGGCGAGCGTGATGGCCGGCAGAAGGTCCTCTTCGGAAACCGGCTTCATCAGGTAGGCCGCGATGTTGGCCTGGGCAGCGCGCTCGACCAACTGTGCCTCGCTGTAAGCAGTGAGCAAGATGATGGGGATGGGCCGGGCCTCGGTGATCCGCTGGGCGGCCTCGATGCCGTCGACGACGGGCATCCGAATGTCGATGATGGCCAGGTCCGGCAGGGCGCTGGCCGCCAACGCCACCGCCTCCTCGCCGTTCGAGGCCTCGGCGACCACATTATGGCCGAGCGCGGTCAGTTGCGCGCGCAGGCTCAGGAGGCGTATGCTTTCGTCGTCCGCAATCAAGATACGCAGGGATTCCATACTCTCTACCGATAGAAGATAACCGTCGCGCAGCATCCGGCCGGCAGTCGCTCGAGGCGCAAGGTCCCGTCCAGGTCTTTCTCGACCAGCGTGCGGACGATCTGCAGGCCGAGACCGCTGTCCTCTGCCAGGTCAAACCCTGCCGGCAAGCCGTGTCCGCCGTCTACGATGGTCAGAGAGATGCGCGCGCCATCTTGCTGCAACCCGACGAGGATCAAACCAGACAACCCGCCCGAGAAGCCGTGTTCAAGCGCGTTGGCGATCAATTCGTTCATCACGAGCGCGAGCGCGGTCGCTTGCTTTGAAGGCAGGTAAATGGGCGGCCCGGTCACTTCGGCCTGGACTTCCTGGCCCGGCCGCGTCAGATGGCCGAGCGCGATTTCGCTGACCTGGCGGGCCAGCTCGGTGATATCGGTCAACCTCAGTTGCTCGGATGACAGCAAGCGATGGACTGCAGCGATGCTCTTTATGCGATTGATGCTGTCGTGCAGGCTGCGGCGGGCTTCCGGGCTGGTACTATTGAGCATCTCAAGGCTGAGAAGGTCGGCCACGGTCTGAAGATTGTTCTTGATGCGGTGCTGCATCTCCGCGATCAGAGCCGACAGGGCTTCGGCCCGGCGCGCCTCCTCACGCAGACGCATGTTCTCAGTAGCGAAGCCGATCTGCGCCGCAGCGGAGCGCAAGAGCGCTACCTCCGCCGCGCTGAAGGGCGTGTCCGAGTGTGTGACGACATGCAGGACCCCTAACACGCGATCTTTGGCCAAGAGAGGGACTGAGGCACAGCTACGCCGCGGGAAGCGCAGGCAGTCCGAGCGGATGGCGCGCCGGTCATCGCCGGCATCGACAGGCGCCGCCCAGTCGGCGCCGTCCGCGGCGACGCCGCATAAGCACTCGCCCGGATGAACCACTGCCTCGGCGGGAGCCAGGAAGAGAGGATTTCCGGCTGAGGCGACCAGGGCCAACTGCTGTGTTTTGTCGTCAAGCAAGTAGATCTGACCGCATTCGAGATCCATTACCTGCAGGACGCGGCTGAGAGCCTGGGTCAGCGCCTGCTCCTCATTCAACGCCTGGTTCATGGCCGCCGAAACGGCGTAGAGGGCCGCTAACTCCTGAGCGTGACGCCCTTCTTCCCCCATTTGCGGGTCACCTGCGTGGGGCAAGAGTCCTCCAGTCGGCTGCTGGCCATGCAGCTAAGGAAGCATAAACGTAAAACGCAACCATCAGGGACGGCCACGCCGTCCCTGAAGCTTGCGTTTTACGAATTACAGCTTAGGTTGCGCTCGGCTTTCTGTCTATTATGCGGGCTTGTCCGTGGGCGCGACATCCGCTTCTTCGGCAGCTTTCGCCTTCTTTGCATCGTCTCCCGAGTTCTGGCGGAATTCGCGGATACTCTTACCCAGCGCGCCTCCGATCTCCGGCAGACGCCCCACGCCGAACACAATCAGTACGATCACCAGGATGATGATCAGTTCGGTCGGACCCAGGTTGAACATTTCCTAACTCCTCACGGAAAATATGCCTCAGGACGCCGAGCGCCCGGGCAGCTATGTGAACACACGCGCGGCGCCCCAAGCATGGCAGCGCCACGCGGCCGCTCGGGTTGGACGTCGCCCGGCTGACAAGTATCGGAGGACAAGGGCTCAGTCTGACGGCGACGAAGGCCGGCGTGGGTCATAACCACTGCGCAGATTAGCGATCGCCACATCCAGGCCCTGCCCTATTAGTCTGTTCACGAACAAATTCTCGTCCGGCGCCCCGTCGGCAAACCGCCGGACCGCCGCACGTGCCAGAGCAACTGCCTCGGGCTGGGATGCCAGCTCGAACCAGCGGGCCATCCCCACCAACCGTCGCCGGTACAGGTCGACCAGCTCCGGCCCAAAATGCATTGCGGCCAGCGCTTTCACCTGCGCACTCCGTGCCGAAAGGCTGTGCCGGCGACCGAGCCGCTGGGCAGCGTCATACAGCTCAGGAGCCTGCCAGAACCAGGTCGCAAAGGCGGGATGGTCTAGCAGCGCCGCACTGTGGGCATCGGCAGCCGGCGCTGCCGCCTCGCCATGCGGCCCCGCCTCGACGTCATCGCCGTTCAGCGCGCCCGCCGGCACTTCCCAAATCAGCGGGTTCAGCAGCCGATACTCCATGGGCGGGAGGTGTCCACTGGCCCAGTTGAGTTCCAGCGCTTCACGCACCACCCGCCGTCCTGCGTCGAAAGGCACCTCGAGCAAGATGATCGGCGGAGCGTCCTCGGACTGCCGCATCATGTAGGTCCCGCCAAGCGCTTGCACCGGCGGCAGTTCTTCGACGGGCACGTCCAGCGACCCGAAGCTGGCAACGATCCCTTCGGGGTCCTTGCAAAGAATGCTGAACAGAATGCCGTGTACGCCGCTGCCAGGGCCGGCCCCGGCCCTATCGTCCTCTGCGCTGCGCGCGCCAACAAACCAGACCACCTGCGCACCCGCCCCATCTATGGGCGAGAGCAGAGTCCGCCAGTTACCCGGTGCTCGGCTTGTCTGGTCCCCGGAGTCAGGCACCCCGCTCATACGCAGCTTGCGCAGGCTGCGCTGGCGGAGCGCAGCCTGCGCGGGCGGCAAATTGACGCTCAGGCTCAACAACGCCTGTACCGCTTCGGGCGAACGGGTGCGGCTCAACTGTTCCAGGGCGGCTTGCGCCAGCACCTTGTTCTCTCCTTGGGCGAACATGCGTAGGAGGGTGATCAGGTGCGGGCTGGCCGGTTGGTCCGGGACAGCATCAATAACCGTACGAGCCACATCGGGGGGCTGCTCCGCCAGTTGGTTCAGATATTCAATGACCACAAACTGGTTGCGCCCCATTTCATGAACCAGTTCGCGCAGCGACTGAGCGGCCACCGTATCTGGATCCTGCAGGCCGGCCAGCAGGGCCTCTTCCACGGGCTGGTGCAGAAAGCGGTCCAGGATCATCAGCGCAGTCAGGCGCGCCTGATCGGTGCGCTCGCGGGCACGAGCGGCCGCGCGCAAGGCTGGCACGATTTGTTCCGAATCGAGGCGGGCGGCCACGTGTCCGAGACCGCCGCGCAGTTGAGGATCGGCAGTATCGAGCAGCGAAAGCAAAACCGGTATGGCTGCGCTGCCGTGCTGGGCGATCGCCTCAGCCCGCTCAACCAACTGGTCGAGCCCCACGGTCTCACCCAGGGCCGCGAACTCAGTCTCAAGCGCCCTGCGTTCCATCAACCCGGTGAGAACCCTTGCACTACTGGTCATGAAGTTGGATTATAGCACACGTCGAAAGCCATCACAAACTTAATGCACGGCATCAAATGATGGGGTGCACGGCGGAAGCGCGGGCCGGTGAGGCGGCTTTTTTGCCCGATTTAGTTGCCCCGCCTATGCCGGGTGTGGTAAACTGAGCCTTACACGATCCATCAGTCGAGGGGGCTCAATGGCCGGACAGGCCCTGTACCGCAAGTGGCGCTCACAGACATTCGAAGAGGTGGTCGGCCAGGAACACGTGGCCCTTACGCTGCGAAACGCGCTGCGCGACGGGCGCCTGTCGCACGCGTACCTCTTCACCGGTCCGCGCGGCACGGGCAAGACAAGCACGGCGCGCATCCTCGCCAAAGCGATCAACTGCCTGGACGAAGATCCGGCCGCCCGTCCGTGCAATCACTGCCGGATCTGCGTCGGCATAACCGAGGGGCGCCAACTCGACTTGATCGAGATCGACGCGGCCTCGAACCGAGGGATCGACGAGATCCGTGATCTGCGTGAAAAGATCGGCTTCCGGCCGAACGAAGCGCGCTACAAAGTGTACATCATCGATGAAGTGCACATGCTGACCAAAGAAGCCTTCAACGCCCTGTTGAAAACGCTTGAAGAGCCGCCGCCGCACGCGATCTTCGTCCTCGCGACCACTGAACCGGATCGGGTACCCGAAACCGTGCGCTCGCGCTGCCAGCGCTTCGATTTTCGCCGTGTGCCGACGGTCAAGATCGCCGGACACCTGAAGGAGATCCTTGAGGCGGAAGGAGCGCGCGCCGCCCCGGAAGCACTGCAAGCCATCGCCCGCCGGTCGACGGGCAGCATGCGTGACGCCATCAGCCTGGTGGATCAGTTGTTGGCCTACGGCGACGAAATGATCGGCCTGGCGCGGGTCGAGAGCGTGCTAGGATTGGTCGACGCCGGCACAGTCGGGCGCCTGGTCGATCATATGGGCGCCCATGATGCCGCGGCCGGACTCCAGTTGATCAACCAACTGGTCGCCGATGGTGTCGAGCTGGGTGAGCTGGTCGACCAGATCCTGGGATACCTGCGCGCGGTCCTGTTCGCTCAACTGGTGCACGCCACGGATGGCCTGGATTTGCCCGAAGAGGCAGCGGCGGCGGTCATGCGCCAGGCCGAAGCGCTGGCCCCAGCCATGACCCTGGGCGCGCTGACGCGAGTTCAGCGAGGCGCGCGGGCAGCTGCGCGACCAGGTGCCAGGCGCGCCTCAGTTGCCGATCGAGATGGCCTTTCTGCGGACGGCGCTGGCGCTCGGCGATGGTGCCGCTGTGAGCCGCGGTGCCGTGGCGCCGGATGCCCCGGGCCGGCAAGCTCCGGCCGGCTTCCCGGCCGGCGGGACAGCCACAGCGCGGCCCGAGGCGACCCAGAGGCCCGCACCGGCCAGTCAACCGGCGGGAAGCACGGCGGGGACGCAGGCGCGGCAGGCGGAAGAGGCGGCTCCGGCGGCGGAGAAGGCGCGCGCCGAACCGGTGCAGAACGCGCCCTCCGATGCCGAAATGTTGGCGGCCGTGCGCGACAATTGGGAACGCATTCTCGAGCTGACGAAACAACGTACGAGCCCGCTCCTGAAGGCCGCACTACAGACCGTGCGCCAATTGGAGGCTTCCGGCGGCACCCTTGTGCTGCAGTTCGAGCACGAGACGGCGCGCGGCCAGATCGACCGAGCGGAGAACAAACAAAAAGTCGAGAGCCTCATGGAAGAAGTGACCGGCCGGCCGATACATATTCGCTGTACGCTTGCCGAAGCCAAGAGCGGGCGGGCGAGCCGTTCGGCCGGCCGGGTCGGGACCGAGAAGGGCGGGGGCGACGACGAGAGTTTTCTGCGCGAGGCGCGCAGCCTGGGGGCAGTCATCAAGCGACTGGACCAATAAGGAGGTTTGGCGATGAGTAAGGGAAAGGCGCGGCCAGGACAGGGATACCGCGTGGCAGCCAGTGGAGCCGGCCAGGGTGGCGGCATGATGTCACAGCTTCAGAAGTTGCAGGAAGAAATGGCCAAGACCCAGGAGAAACTGGGCGACGAGACCGTCGAGGTCACCGTCGGCGGGGGGATGATCACTGCGACCATGAACGGCCATCAAAAGCTTATGTCGATCAAGATCGCCAAGGAAGCCGTGGACCCGGAAGACGTGGAGATGTTGCAGGACCTGGTTGTGGCGGCCATCAACGAAGCGATCGAACGTTCGCAGGGCTTGGCAGCCGACCGGATGAGTGCCCTCACCGGCGGCCTGAACATACCTGGATTGACGTAACCGGCTCGCCGGCACCGTCCTTATGGAGTGCGATCTATGCCTCAAATGCTGGCCCGCCCGGTGGGCGACCTGATCGAGGTCCTCTCGCGACTGCCCGGCATCGGCCCCAAGACAGCGTCCCGGCTCACCTTCTACTTGCTGCGCAACCAGGATGGTCTGGCCGAGGCGCTGGCGGAGGCGCTGCAGGCACTGCGCAGCGGCACCGTGCTCTGCGAGCGCTGCTACAACATCGCCGAACACAGCCCGTGTGCCATCTGTTCCGACCCGGACCGGGATCAGGCTGTGATCTGCGTGGTCGAAGAGCCGCTGGACGTGTTAGCGGTCGAACGCACCGGCGAGTTTCGCGGTGTTTACCACGTGCTGCACGGTGCGCTGTCGCCGATCGACGGCGTCTACCCAGAGAAGCTGCGCATCGCCGAGTTGGTGGCGCGCGCCGAGGCCACACGGCCACGCGAGGTCATTCTGGCGACTAACCCCAGCCTCGAAGGGGAGAACACCGCCGCATACATCTACCAGCAACTCATCCCGCTGGACGTGAATGTCACCCGGCTCGCGCGCGGCTTACCGGTAGGTGGCGATCTGGAGTATACGGATGAGGTAACACTGGCGCGCGCGCTCGAGGGGCGCGGGACGATGCGTTAGTCGGAACCGGGCGAGCGCAAAGCCTCGGCAGAGGGCTTTTGGGGCAGATGTTGCCCTGCGTGCAAAACTCACTGCTCCGATTTGACAGCCTCCAGGGGGTGTGGTAAATTCTGCCCTCGTGCGTGCGACCGGGCAAACCACCTGGCCGCACGAGCACTTGAAAAGAGCCATACTGCGGATAAGTGCTTCTGAAGCGGTGCGCCGGCGTGCAGGTGGGCCGGCACGGAGTTCAAAATTCGGACTTGACAAAATTTGTCAGCGTGGTATAATACAATTTGCCACAGTCGTTCGAGTGGTGAGTTTCGGGACACAAGGAGATAGAGCAAGCCCAGAGGACGTTGCCTGAATTGAGTGAGGTGAGGCTTGGGCTGCCGGCGGAAACGTCGGCATTTTTATCCCCTTGAAAAGCACGGGTTCGCAGTTTGACAGGACGACGTTTGCTAAGTAAGATGTGGCTCCTGTCGGAACAAGTGGCGGCACTTTAACAA